>NZ_JBBPAY010000001.1:1517500-7240000 GCF_038009285.1 Paenibacillus sp. FSL R5-0378 | reverse complement strand
TGTCTCAACGAGAGATCCGGTGAAATTTTAATACCTGTGAAGATGCAGGTTACCCGCGACAAGACGGAAAGACCCCATGGAGCTTTACTGCAGCTTGATATTGGATTTGGGTACGATCTGTACAGGATAGGTGGGAGCCTTTGAAACCTGAGCGCCAGCTTGGGTGGAGGCGCCGTTGGGATACCACCCTGATCGTATCTAGGTTCTAACCTGGTACCGTGATCCGGTATGGGGACAGTGTCAGGTGGGCAGTTTGACTGGGGCGGTCGCCTCCTAAAGAGTAACGGAGGCGCCCCAAGGTTCCCTCAGAATGGTTGGAAATCATTCGAAGAGTGCAAAGGCAGAAGGGAGCTTGACTGCGAGACCTACAAGTCGAGCAGGGACGAAAGTCGGGCTTAGTGATCCGGTGGTACCGCATGGAAGGGCCATCGCTCAACGGATAAAAGCTACCCTGGGGATAACAGGCTTATCTCCCCCAAGAGTCCACATCGACGGGGAGGTTTGGCACCTCGATGTCGGCTCATCGCATCCTGGGGCTGAAGTAGGTCCCAAGGGTTGGGCTGTTCGCCCATTAAAGCGGTACGCGAGCTGGGTTCAGAACGTCGTGAGACAGTTCGGTCCCTATCTGTCGTGGGCGTAGGAAATTTGAGAGGAGCTGTCCTTAGTACGAGAGGACCGGGATGGACGTACCGCTGGTGCACCAGTTGTTCCGCCAGGAGCATGGCTGGGTAGCTACGTACGGACGGGATAAGCGCTGAAAGCATCTAAGCGTGAAGCCCCCCTCAAGATGAGATTTCCCAGTATGTAAGACCCCTTGTAGACGACGAGGTAGATAGGTTGGAGGTGGAAGTGCAGCAATGCATGGAGCTGACCAATACTAATCGGTCGAGGGCTTATCCTAAAAGCTTTCTGAAAGAAAGCTTGCTACGGAAGCATATGCTTAATAAAACACAGATTCGTTTCGTATCTAGTTTTCAAGTGATCAAACACTTGAACGTTTGGTGGCGATAGCGGAGGGGTTCCACGCGTACCCATCCCGAACACGACCGTTAAGCCCTCCAGCGCCGATGGTACTTGGACCGAAGGGTCCTGGGAGAGTAGGACGTTGCCAAGCGAAGGACCACTGTTGATAACATCGACAGTGGTTTTTTATTTCTTATCCCCAATGTGGACAACACATCCGTTTTGTCCGTTCATCCACAAATACATATTCCCTGGTCGATTTTCCAAAGGTTATGCACAAAAAAGAGAACCATCCCCGCCCAATTTGGATTATAATCATAAATTATATTCCCATAATTCACAGTTTCATCCCCAGTACTCACAATTGAAGTGTGCTTTATGGCATAAATGATTCATGTGGTGATGTTAAGTTGACTTTTGTCTAAATGTTATTCACATGTACATAAGTTTGTAAGTTCATGCCAAGGGCTCTTCGTATGATTGCCCCGGGATCGATAAAGGAGGAGTAAGTTTGACCGAAGCACAAGCTCGAGCTGTACAGTATGTACGTACGGATGCTTTGGATGTGCAGTGCCTTTCCCGCAGCGTAATTGACCGGATTTTGGCTGCAGAAGGACTTAGCGCGATTGATGTTGACTTGCTTATTGATCATATTCGCCGTTTTGCTCGGGTTACGCTCAATTTTCATCCCGATCGTCTGCTCGCGACCGGCCGTTCGGTGGTTGAGGGACTGCTTCAGGATGGGGTGTACCGGGGACAGTTTGAGACTTCGATCTCCAACGGGAGCCGAACGGCATTTGCTGGTGGTGATCGTGACCGCTGGGAGGAACATTTATTTGGAAAGGCTTACCAGGCGGCCGGAGTAACCAACGAAGAACGGCCGAAGTATGGTGGGCTTAACCTGATGAATTATGCGGACGGTGCGTCACCGCGGTTTGGCTCGTGCCACCTGGTCCTTCGACCGCATGTTTCAGAGCGCTGCACCTTTACGTTTGGGGATAGCTTTACGGGTCCGGAGCGAAAGGGGACGATCGACGTTTTTTCTCCATTGTTGGCTCCTTTGTTTGAGGCGGCTGTCAGCACACATGAGGTGCTCGGGTCGGATCACATTAACGTAAGGCTATTAGTTGAGCTGCTTCAATCGCTAAACACTAGATCCAGCGAATTTATACCCGAAGCCTTAGGAAGGTCACTCGATGACTACATTGAAGCACAGGTTCATGCTGTGGTGGATTTGGCGAATGACGCGGAAGCCCTGATTGCTGATCCCTCGTTCAAAGGCACGCCAACGGGGAACCTATTGGAAGAGACCTGCTATAAATATGATTTGCGGCTTGGTTGGCATGCGGGTTTTCAGTTAGAGGTTGGATCGGTACCGGGCGATTTTCGGGGACCTGCAATGCAGCCGCTTGCACTCAGGATCGACCAAAGGTTCGGGAATGATAGGGGGCGGATTGACGCGGCAGTATTAGGCTTGGCAGCGGCATCGCTGCACAATCATCCCGAAGAGTGGCAGGACTGGGGATCATACGATGAAACGTTACAGCACATGAAGCAGTTATGGCATGTCCTTGTCCGATTTGGTTCACCACATTATTTTGTTACGTAATGTCACGCAATATAGAATCGGTGAACATATAAAAGGATCAGACTTATATTGCTTTCTATCCATTTGATGACTTTCTTTGTCTTCCAGACTTTTTATACTCGAAAAAACTCCCAACTTCTAAGAACGAAAGGAGGGTGACGGGTTGAGCATTCAAAAGCAGGAATCCAAGCGACATAAAAAAATGCGTTCCACCGAACCTCTGGATTCGTATGAATCCGTTGCCCGTGGTGCATCGAAAACTTTGGACGAGATACAGCGACCTCAAACAAAGGACGACTCCTTCTCCAGGAGACAGGTCGTGCTGTTTATCTCTGTTGTTTTCCTGTACTGGTTCTCGTCTTATATTTATGTTCCGATTTTGTCGCCTTATATCGAGCATTTGGGGGCATCCTATACCTATCTGGGTATCGTTCTCGGTTCCTACGGTTTGATGCAAATTTTGTTCAGGCTGCCGCTCGGCATTTTATCGGATTTTATGGAAAAGCGCCGTCCATTTATTTGGCTGGGGTTGGCCGCCAGTGCGGTAAGTGGGCTGATGTTTGCTGCGTTCGGACATTTGGGATGGGCGCTGGCTGCAAGAGCCATGGCAGGGATTGCCGCGTCGACCTGGGTGGTGTTCACCGTCGCGTTCTCAGGCTTTTTCCCGAAACATGAAGTAACCCGGGCGATGAGCATGATGCAGTTCACCACCGTGGCCGCCCAATTGACGAGCATGCTCGTCAGCGGATATTTGGTGGAGCGTTGGAGCTGGCAGCTGCCGTTTTGGCTTGGAGGCATCGTTGCGGTGGTAGCCCTTGTACTTGCTTTATTTTTGCGGGAAAAAGAGCCGGATCCCGGGCGCACCCCCATGTCGCTTCAGGATTTGGCACCGGTTATGCGTGACCGGACGCTGTTTCGGGTTTCTTTTCTGTCGATCCTGGCGCACTGCGTTCTGTTCATCACGATGTTTGGGTATACGCCGAATCAGGCGCTGGACCTGGGTGCAAGCAAGAACGACCTTGCCTGGCTGACGCTGTCTTTCATGCTGCCGCATGCGGCGGCTACGCTGTTTGCCGGACGGACCCTCGTTAACCGTTTCGGGGCAAGGGCCGTGCTAACCGTGGGGTATGTGGGAACGGCTGTTTTTACGTTTTGTATCCCGGCGGCATCGAGTTTTGGCTGGCTGTGCGTAACGCAAATCTTTAATGGACTGGCACAAGGACTGGTCTTTCCGCTCCTTTTAGGCAAATCGGTGGCCCACATCGAGCCATCCAAAAGGGCAACGGCAATGGGTTTTTATCAGGCAGTCTATGCGATCGGCATGTTCATGGGTCCGTTTATCGCAGGCTGGATCAGTTCGGCATGGGGGCTCGCAGGCGGGTTCCGCTTGGCGGCATATGCAGCGTTAGCTGCGGGAGTGCTCGCTTTTTGGTGGATTCGGACGGATACAAAAGCCGGGGTGAGTGCAGCTTCAGGCGGACCGCCGAATACGAGAAGTGTCCAGAAAAATGTGTAATGTGCGGTTAGAGCTGCAGTTTGATCCGACCAAAAGACCCGCAAAGCGCTGAAACGCTTTGCGGGTCTTTTTTATTTTTCCGAAATAGGGAGAAACAGCAGGGAAAACGGCAGGTTGCTGCCGGCGGCCGGGGACAACCAGAGTTCCACCTTCTCCTCCCGGGCCTGCGTCCGGTACAGCACGGTGGCGCTGTCCTGGGAGCCGTCGCCGTGCTTGATCTCGACAACCCGGTCGTTCACCCTCGCCGAGCCGAAGTACCTACCGCCACGCGGGTTGAAGGCGATGAGCGTGTCCGGCGCAACATGGTTCAGGATGATTTTATACAGGACACCGTAATTGCCGGAGTTGATAGCAACGCTGTCCTGCATCCCGTCCATCCCCCGCTGAAAAGGATCGGTGGTGTTGTCGGTGAGCGGCAGGCGCTCCGCTTCCGTTCCGACCGTGCCGTCGTATTCGAACACGCGCGTCGAATCGGCAAAGGTGCCGCGGACGATGGACTCGATCGGATTTAAATCAGGCAGAGACGGCATGACCACAATCGGGTCATGATCGGCCTGAACCATCAGCATGGTATATTCGACGGGTGCATCGCTGGTGACATCGGCATTCATTGTGATGACATCGCCGGGAGCAGCCGCGGTAGCATTCAGCTTGGGAAAGAGGGCCACGCTCTCGCCGGGGGCGATCTGCACGCTTCGCTGCTCACTGCCGGTCAAGGTGGACTCCAAATACCGGACGCCAGCCAGTCTGCCGGATAGCTCAGGATACGGAGTGGGCCCCGCCACGCCCGCGTTCTCGATCTGGATCGATGCCGCGGTATCGTTCGGATTGGTGGCGACCAGGTAGAAGCGTGCCTTTGTGGCCAGGTTGTTTTTGTGATGGACCAGAAACCGGGCCGGTCCCGACAGGATGTCCTGGTACAGGATCCCTTCCGAGTTGACCGTCTCCGGACCGCTGGCCCGGAACAGCAAATACGGCTCGGTCGTGTAGGTGTAGGGCAGCGCTTTGTAGGACAGGATCGATTTGCCGCTGACCTGGAATGTGCCGCCTGCCGGAGTGAAGCGCTTGGCATATTCTTCTTGGCTGTACATCACCTCGGAAGTGATTTCGATTTTTTTGCTGTATTCGGATGTCAGGCCGTGCTTGTCGGTGACTTTAAGCTTGATTTCCACCGTACCCGGCTCGAAAAAGGCCGGTTCGTTGTTTGTCCATTCGCGATTCGTGATCGCGTCTTCGTCGTCGGTGCTTTGATCGCTCAGGGTCACCGGCTCGCCGATCCGGTATTGATCTTTGTCCGTCGTAAAATAGGCCAGCGGCGGTTCGTTCGTTTGCGGACTTTCTGGCTTGTCCGTCCCCGAAGATCCGGAACCGCCAGGGTGTAGCGTAATTTGGTTTCCCTGGAGCACATAAGGGAGATGAAAAGCAGCCGTCAGCGAAGTAAGGGGAACCATCAACACGCCGCGGTCCTCGTACGCTTCGCCTTTCATCGTTTTCGTCTCCCCGTTGACTTGATATGCCTTGGTATGTACACGGTACCTGGCTTCGGTACCTTCTCGGGATACGGTGGTCTCTTTCGTAGAGGCTTGGTAAGTCACTTTACAGCCCAAAGAGACGGCAAGCGAGCGGAGGCTGACAAAGGTGACTCCTTTTTTGACGACAGTGGAACGGTTTAATGCGGACTCGGTGCCGCTATTCAGGATTCGGCTGCTGTTTAAATAGATGACCGTCGTTCCGGAAGGAGCTGCGGGTGCTTGAGCCGTAGTCACTTTCTGCGGGATCGTAGGCTCTTGCTCCAGATCGGATGCGGCAGATGCCGGAACCACACCGTAGGCGGCAAGCAGAACGGAAGTCAGAAGGGCGGTTTTTTGTATTTTCATGGGAATGATATGGAACTCCTTTTCTGAAATTTGAAAATCAAACAGGGGGCTTTATTTGGCGGCAATGATGACCGCTCCCAGTACGATGACCGCGGCCCCGATCCAGCGGTTCAGCGGAACGCTTTCCCCGAAGAAATACCACGCGGCGAAAATACCGGCGGCGTAAGCCAGGCTTTGCAGCGGGTAGGCAAGGCTGAGCGGCAGCCGGGACAGCACAACGAACCACAATCCCGTGGCGATTGCATAAAGAACGATACCAAGCAGAATCAGCGGTGAAAATAATACCTGCAATAGGTTGCCAAGGTGGATGCCACCTTGCTGCTGCAGGCCGATTTTCCAGGTGATTTGACCGGCGACCAGGAGCAGCATGTTGAGAAGCAGCATCAAGTAAGCCATACTAGCGGTTCACCTCCGTGCTCGAAGAAGAAGGCACAATAATTTGATCTTCGGAAGAAGCCGCCGCAGAAATTCGCTGACAGGGCTCCACGGAATGGAGTCCGGAGAATTCCCCAGACGGCATCCCGGATTGCTGCAGGGTATGCGCTTCTGGCGGCTGTTGAGAATGCGGTCTAGATGGCTGCTCAGGATGCGGTCTAGATGATTGTTCAGCATGAGGTGCGGATGACTGTCCAAAATGCGGGTCGGATGTCTGTCCCGGGTGCGACCCAAAGGCAGGACCGGCAGCAAGCCCCATAGAGCCCTCTGAGCCTCCCTCCGCCTGGGCTTCAAGCTTTTGAATACGTTGTTCCTGCAAGCCCAGCGTTTGGGTAAGCACGATGACCCGGTGCGTGAGCGTGGAGACCGCCATCGTCAAATGCAGCAGGATGAACAGCACCGCGACTACGCTTAGCAGGTAGAGCAGCGACGGGGCGTAATAAATGTGGATCCGCTGCGCCACCTCGTCCAAAAGGGACGGAAACAGGGACAGCGCCATCATGATCACACTCATCAAAAGCCAGAGCAGGGCGTACTGCTCGCGCAGCCTGCGCTTGCGGATCAAGTATAAAATCGTGCCGGCAAAGGCAAGGCTCATGCAAAAGCTGATGAGATAAATATTAAGATTCATAGCGGTTTTCCCACGCTCTCTTTTTCTTGGTTTTCATGAGCAGGACCGACAGGATGACCTTGGACATGTAATACACGGATTTCATGGCCGAGATGCTGGAGACGCCTCCCTGACGCTCATTCATCACGACGGGAATTTCCGTAAAGGACAGCTCCCGGTTGTAGAGCAGCATCAGCGCCTCTACTTCGGGATAGTCGGTCGGGTACTCGCGGGCGAACAGGGAGATGGCGCGCCGCCCGCACAGGCGGTAGCCGGAGGTCGGATCGGTCACGTTCTGCCCGGTGAGCCGGGTCACGAGGGCGGACAGCAGACCGATGCCCATTTTGCGGGCGAAAGTCGACTGGAAGCCCTCTTTGGTAATAAAGCGGGAGCCAATCACCATATCGGCGCCGGTATCAAACTGGGCGGACAGGAGGCTGCGCAGATCGCACGGATTGTGCTGACCGTCGCCGTCGATCTGCACGGCGTAGTCGTAATGATGCTCCGCCGCGTAGCGGTAGCCGGTTTGCACCGCGCCGCCGATGCCCAAGTTGCAGGTCAGGTCGATGACATTGGCCCCGGCGTCCCGGGCGATCCGGCTGGTGGCGTCGCTCGACCCGTCGTTGATGACGAGCACGTCTGCGTAAGGCGCGTCTTCGCGGAGCCGGCGGATGACCTGCCCGATCCCCTCCGCCTCGTTATAGGCGGGCACGATCACGAGCACTCTGTGCGGCTTGTTATGGCTTTCCGGTCGATTTAGCATAAGTAACAGCTCCTTTCCGTGAATTTGAAGAGCGGGTCCATTTCTGCCACGCCCAGCGGAGGATGGCGATCCCCGCGGCCGCATCCAGCATGATGATCAGCGGCATGGCGGTGTAGTTATAGCGGAACTCAGGAACGAAGGCCAGGCGGGTAACCGTCATGACTGCTACGATCAGCATCATCAGCGTTAATGGCTGCTTCCATTTCCGAAGCGATGCGGCCAGGGCCACGGGACAGAACCACACAAGTGCCACATGCAGCAGGCTGCCCAGCGGGCTCGGAAGCACGCGGTATAACGGGCTGTGGCCGCTGCCAAAATACATATTCGAATAAATGTACTTGAGCTTGCCGACGGTGTACCATTTGACGAACTGCCATGTGTGCTGCGTAAAACCGATCTTCAGCCGCTCTTTGGCGACTTCCATCTGCGTTTTGCCATGCCGGTCGACCAGGCCGTCGTTGTAATTTTTGTCCGGATAGGTGCCGGCGGCAAACGGATTGACCTGGGTGGAGGCGATCACGACCTCGTGCAGGGTCACGATGTTGCGGATCACCCAAGGAACGAGGAAGATCCCTGTTCCGATGCAGGTGAACAGCAGCAGCTTGAGCGTGAGGCGGAATTCCTTTTTCCAGAGCCAATACAGCCCGTACACCGGCGCGATCAGAATTAAAAACTCCGGACGCGTCAGCACCAGCAGGCCCATTGCCGCCCCGCTCAGCAGAGCGAGGGTTCGTGTTCTGCGCTCGAAGGCTTCAAGCTGCAGACGGATATACAGCATCAGGAAAAAGCAGGCCAGCGTCTCGGTCAGAACCGCACCGTTACTCCAAATAAAAGGCGGATACACGCTGCTGATGAGCAGCACGATCATCGAAACGGTCCGGCCCGAGAGCTTTCGGGCCACCGAGTAAATGAGCCACAGGGTGACGAGGCTGATCACGACCTGTATGTAACGGATGTAGGGGAACGGATCTTGATGCTGGTAATCGACCAACTTGTAGATGGCCGCCATAAACAGCGGATACCCCGGCGTGACCTGGGCGTTCGACTGGGTATCCTTGTAAGCGTAGATCCCTTTTTCGAGCAGCTGCCGGACCATGATGTCGTAATTCAGCGTGTCATGCGAAACCTTATGGTTGACCGAAAGCAAAAAGTCCAGCCGAACATAGGCAGCCAGCGCGAAGATCAGCACGAAAATCGTGATGAGCAGCGTTTTTTTATGGGCCAACAATTTTGAAGTGATGGTGTACATACGGATTTCGTGCTCCTTCCTTGACAGACATGGGAGACAAACAGCTCTCCTCACGGACGATGCCTGCTGTCCTTCTAACTTGAATCTAAGATTACAGGAGAGTTCTTAACGGGAGCCTACCCAAATGCTTAACAAACGCTTAAGTTTTTCTGTATAAGCGTGCACCAAAAAAGCAGATAGCCGCACTCCCCAGATGGGATGAGGTTATCTGCTTTTTGTATGGTGAAAGGAAAGTGGTTATGCCGGCACAGCCGGATCGGGAAGCCGGGTCTCAAACACGGTCTGGTTCGTCGAGCTCTCCACGGAGATATCGCCGCCGTGCACGTCGATGATGCTCTTGGTGATGGCCAGTCCGAGCCCGGTACCGCCGGTCGCCTTGGAACGCGATTGCTCTACGCGGTAGAACCGTTCGAAGATATACGGTAGATCCCGCTTGGGGATGGGCTCCCCGTAATTGCAGACACGTATGCGGACAAAGGCTTCTTCCTTTTCGATGTAAACGTCGATATATTTGCCGCTGCTTCCATATTTAATGGCATTGGAAATGAGATTTTCGTAAGCCCGGACGAGGTGGTCGCCGTCGGCTTGAATGATGACCGGCTGCTCCGGCGCGTGAATCTGCAGAATCATGTTCGCCTGCTCCAAGCTCGGCACAAACTCCTCGGCCAGCTGCCGGATCAATCCGGTTACATCCAGCTTGCGCAGGTGCAGCGGCATGCCGTTGTTGATACGCGTATACTCAAACAGGTCGTCGATCAGCTTCTTGAGGCTGAGCGATTTTTCGTAAGCGATGTTCATGTAATAGCGAAGCTCCACCTCGTCGGCATATCGGTCTTTATCGATGATTTCTAAAAATCCGAGAATGGAGGTCAGCGGGGTCCGCAGGTCGTGGGATACACCGGTGATCAGATCGTTTTTCGTCTTCTCGGCGTTACGCTCCTCCTGAATGGAGCGATTCAGCTGAGCGCTCATCTGGTTGATGCTGTCGGCAATCCGGCCGAGCTCATGGTTTTCCCGAACCGGAATTTCGTAATCGAAATGTCCCTTGGCGATCTCCGCCAGCCCGTAACTGATTTCCTCCAGGTACGTATGAATTTGCCCGGACAGGCTGTTCATGTTTTCCGCGATCGTTCCGAGCTCATCGGCAGCTTTCACACTAACGGAAGCTTGGAGCCGGCCGCCGGCCATGTCCTCCAGGACTCCAGCCAGCTCTTTGGCATAACGAACGAGGGGCCGGGTGGAAGCCACGTAGAGGGACAGGAAAAAGACGACACCGAACACCCCGATCGTCGGTCTTGAGCCGATATGGTTGATCACCCAAATCAGGGGCACATTATAAGGCGGGCGCACAATGATATAAGAGGCGAGCAGGCGGCCGAGCAGCACGAACAGCAGCGTCAGCCCGGTGCAGCCGAGAAACACGGCAAGGAACTTCCAGCGGATGCCGATGTATACCTTGGTGGTCATAGTGCTCTACACCTCCTTCGCCGATTTCATTTTGTAGCCGATGCCCCAGACGGTCTTGATGTAGGCCGGATGCTGAGTATCCTTCTCGATCTTTTCGCGGAGCTTCCGGATATGGACCATCACCGTGTTTTTTGATTCCATGAACGGCTCGTTCCAGACCTCTTCGTAAATTTTGTCCATGCTGAGCACGATGCCCTGATTGACGGCCAGCAGCTTTAAAATGTCGAACTCGCGGGGCGTCAGCTTCACTTCCTGCTCCCCGACGGTCACCGTATGGGTGGCGGTATTGATGACCAAATCGTCGATTACGATTTCGTCCTCGGCTGTGGTATCGCGGTAATTTAACAGCTTGTACCGGCGCAGCTGCGATTTGACGCGGGCGACCAGCTCCAGCGGATTGAACGGCTTGGTGACGTAATCGTCGGCACCGATGCTCAGGCCGGAAATTTTATCGATATCCTGGCTTTTCGCGGACAGCATGATGATGGGGGTGTTGTTCTTTTCCCGGATTTTCATGCAGGCTTGAATCCCGTCCATTTGGGGCATCATCACATCAAGGATGATGAGGTCGATCGGATGGCTCTGCAGCGCTCCGAGTGCCTCCAGTCCATTGGATGCTTTATATAAGGTGTATCCTTCATTTTTTAAATAAATTTCAATCAGTTCGATAATTTCTTTCTCGTCATCGACGAGCAGGATCGCTTCTCTGGACATTACGGCATTCACACCTCTTTGAATATTGTGGAAACTAGGAGTATGCTTGATGTATAGCATTATAAACCGAAACCCTTAACATTATGGTCACGAATTTCTTAACATTAACTTAAATTCCGCCGATGTTGTGGCCTTAGGATGAACGTTCCGCTGCTTCTTATACATACAGGGAAAGGGCGCAGCCGATGAAAGATCGGGCTTTTTCACCAAATGGAAAGGCTGGCTAACAACGTACGAGTATAATTTTAACGTAAAAAGAGGAGAGAGCGCATAGCATGGGCAACAAGTGGACCGAAACCTACTTAATCCATTCCAACGATATCGATTTTAAATCCGAAGCGCGGCTGTCGGTACTGCTGTCTTTGGCGCAGAGAACGGCCGACGCCGATCTGGAGCAGCTTGGGGCAACGAGGGACCAGATGATCGAAGCGGGCATGGGCTGGATGCTGATTACAATGGATCTGCGCATCAGCCGGATGCCGAAGGCGCTGGAGCAAATCAACGTCGAGACCTGGAACAAAGGCCCGAGAGGGGCCCTGTGGCAGCGGGACTTTGTGATTTATGGCAGCGGCGGGGAGATTCTCGGCGAAGCGTGCAGCATTTGGGCGCTCGTGGACATCCAGAAACGCAGAATGCTGCGGCCATCCAAGTTTCCTTTTGACGTCTACATTAATGAAGAGGACTCGGCCGGTGAAGCACCGGATAAAGTAACTATACCTGAGGATATGCCGCTGCATGAATCGTACCGCTCCGTGGTACGCTACAGCGGGATCGACGCTAATCTGCATCTGAACAATTCCCGTTATGCCGATCTGTGCATGGATACGCTGACCAAGGAGGAGCTTACGGGTTATTCTTGTGCGGGTTTTCGGATCACCTACCATCACGAGGCCCGATTGGGGGATGACATGGTGGTGAAACGGTCAGAGCTGTCCGGCGGCCGGGTGTACGTGAGCGGACAAGCCGAGGACGGGTCGCATTATTTTGATGCGTATCTTCTATTGAATGAAACGAACTGAACGAACGAAGGCATCCCAAGGGCCCCATGGATAATTCCGTCCCGATCGGGGGATTGTTAAAGGATAAGGGGGGATAAGCATGCCGCATCGTAAACCGGTTAAAGACAGTAACCTGCCAAACAGAGCGAGCCGGAAACAGGAATACACCACGCTGCATCCGGATAAAGCTGCTAAATTTCCGCCGAGCCTGAACCAAATTCCGAAGCAGGAACAGGATTAGGCATTCACCGCACCACCCCAGGTCCTTCAGTGGCATCCTCGGCTCCTGCCGAGGTTCCGCTGGGGGATTTTATTTTGCACAGGCGATAAGATAAAACAGGGTTACCTTCCTTTTGCATCCGCTGCCGGATTCAATGTTATAATAGGACGGAAAGAAAGGGTGGTACGTCATGAAATCATTGGTATTAGCCGAAAAGCCTTCCGTGGCCCGCGAAATTGCGCGCGTCATGGGAAGCCGCGACAAGCATAAAGGATATATCGAAGGTCCGAAATATATCGTCACCTGGGCGCTGGGCCATTTGGTCGGACTCGCGGAGCCCGAGGATTACGACAATAAATACGCAACCTGGAACCTGGAGGATCTGCCGATTCTGCCGGATTCGATGAAGCTGAAGGTGCTGCGTGAATCCGCCCAGCAGTTCAAGGTTGTGCAGCAGCAGCTCCGCCGCCAGGACGTCGGCGAGTTGATCGTGGCGACGGACGCCGCGCGGGAGGGGGAGCTCCTCGCCCGCTGGATCATGAAGATGGGAAAATGGAACAAGCCGTTCAAGCGGCTCTGGATATCTTCACAGACAGACAAGGCGATCAAGGAAGGTTTTGCTTCGTTGAAGCCGGGGAACCAGTTCGACCGGCTGTACGAATCCGCGCGCTGCCGGGCTGAAGCAGACTGGATGATCGGCCTGAACGTGACGCGGGCGCTCACCGTCAAATTCGGGGCGCAGCTCTCCGCAGGACGGGTGCAGACCCCGACGCTGGGCATGATCATGGACCGGGAAAATGAAATCGTAAATTTCCGGTCGGAGGAGTACGACACGATCAAGGCCGACTTCGGCGGATTTGCCGCGGTGTGGCGGGGGAACAATGGTGACGCCCGCATCTTTGACAAGAGCGCGGCCGAAGCCTTGAAGCGCAAGCTGGACGGCTCGTCCGGCCGGATCGTCAAGGTGAAGAAGACGGAGAAGGTCGAGCCTCATCCGCTCGCTTACGACCTGACCGAGCTGCAGCGGGATGCGAACCGCCGGTTCGGCTTTTCCGCGAAGCAGACGTCGGGCGTGCTTCAGCGTTTGTATGAGCAGCACAAGCTCGTCACCTATCCCCGGACCGACAGCCGCTATCTGACGTCGGATATGACCGGCACGCTGAAGGAACGCCTGGAGAGCGTGGCCATCGGACCATATGCTTCCCTGGCGCGTCCGCTGCTGCGGAAAAATTTGAATATCACCAAACGCGTCGTGGACGATTCGAAAGTCAGCGATCACCACGCGATCATCCCGACGGAAGAGACAGTGCTTTTGAATCAGCTGAACACTGAAGAACGCAAGCTGTACGACCTGATCGTCCGGCGCTTCATCAGCCTGTTCTACCCGCCGGCACGGTACGACGCGGTCGCGGTAACGATCGACGTGGAAGGCGAGTCCCTTCATGTGAAAGGGACGACGATCAAGGAGAGCGGCTGGCGCGAGGTATACGGCGGAGATGTCTCCGACGAATCGGACGAGGATTCGTCGTCTGATACCGATGGCGAAGAGAGCGGAGCCCAGCTTCCCGTGCTGAACGAGGGCGAAGCCGTCAAGGTGCAGCGGGTCATCATGCAAGGCGGCCGGACTTTGCCGCCGAAGCGGTATACCGAAGCTACGCTTCTGTCCCAGATGGAGAAGCACGGACTCGGCACCCCGGCGACGCGCGCGGACATTATCGAGAAGCTGGTGAACTCCGATACGATCGAGCGCCAGGGGAACGCACTGCATCCGACGGGCAAAGGCAAGCAGCTGATCGGACTCGTTGCGCCGGAGCTGCGGACGCCGCAGCTGACGGCCAAGTGGGAAGCCGAGCTGGAGAAGATCGCCCGCGGCCAGGGGCAGCCGGAGCCGTTTCTGAAGGGAATCCGCGGCATGTCCAAGGAACTGGTGGCAGGCGTAAAGAACAGCAAGGCGGACTACAAGCCGCACAACGTTTCGAACAGCCACTGCCCGGACTGCGGTACCCGGCTGCTGGAGAAGAAGGGCAAGCGCGGCAAGATGCTCGTCTGCCCGAGCGAGGACTGCGGCTACCGCCGTTCGGACGAGAAGCGCCTGTCCAACCGCCGCTGCCCGCAGTGCCACAAAAAGATGGAGATGAAGGAAGGCAAAGCCGGCCTGTATGTACAGTGCCTGTCCTGCGGCATCACGGAGACAGTCAACAAGGACAGCAAGCACGTCAACAAGCGCGAGGAGCGCAAGCTGGTGCAGCAGTATGCCAAGAAGCAGGAGCCGATGGGCTCGAACCTCGGCGAGCTGCTGAAAGCGGCGATGGAGAAAAAGAACGGTTAATAGCCTGAAAGACCCGGGCTGCATGCTCTGGCTGATCGACCTAAGTATACATGCATTAAACCTATTTGGCCTATCGCCGGCACAGCTAGAATCTGGCTAGCAGACTGAGGAATCTCTCATAATGGAGAGGAAACTTGCTCCATCTTTATTTAGGAAAACTCCGCCAGGTAGGCGTTTTTGCTGGGAATACTGGCAGACGGATGCCTGGCGGTTTGTCTCTTGGCTAGTAAAGTTTTATAATAGAAGCAAGCAGTAGAACGGGGGTGGTAGTGTAAGTGAGGACGGCGCTCTTGATCTGGTTTATTTTTATCAACGCGGTAGGTTACCTGATCATGTCCGAGGATAAAAGAAGGGCAAGAAACAGGCGTGACCGTGTGCCGGAAAGAACGCTCTTTCTGCTTGCCGCCATCGGCGGGGCGCTGGGCGTACTGATCGCCATGTACCGCAAACGCCATAAGACCAGGCATCTGAGCTTTCGGGTCGGGATACCGCTGCTGCTGTTCGTCAACGCAGTTCTGTACGCATTTTTCATGAGTTGATTTTATCGCTTGATGGTACAACATGGTTCATTTCTTGCTAATTCGGTTTAATAACATCTCAATTCACACTTCATACAGAGAAAGCGCAGGTGGGTCCACATGTTATTTTCCAAAATTCTTTTAGCTTATGATGGTTCCAAAGCTTCCAATAAGGCTCTTGAACGTGCAATCGAACTGGCGAAAGCGGCGCCTGACGCGGTCATCGACGTCGTACACGTCTTTGATTTTCCGCGCGTATTCATTGGCGAAGGCATGGCTCCGATTCCGGCATCCGTCAACCAGGACTTCTATGAACTCGCTGAGCAGACGGTCGCGGAAGTGAAGAAACGCCTCGACGGCGAAGGCGTCGCCTACAATGCGGAGATGATCCAGGGTGGACCTGCGGAAGTCATTCTGGAATATGCCAAGGAAAAAGGCAATGATCTGATCGTGATCGGCAGCCGCGGCTTGGGCGGAATCCGGGAGTTCGTGCTCGGCAGCGTCAGCCACAACGTTGTGCAGCATGCGACCATTCCGGTGCTTGTCGTTAAATAAATGATGGAATTGTAAGCCAGTGTGCCCCGAATATGGGGTGCACTGGTTTTGTTTTAGGAATGATCAGCGGCAAAATCCGAACATTCGATTTTACACTGTTTTAATTGTTCGTGTTTTAGTTGACATGTTGTGTAGGGGATTGTTAAACTGTTAGGTGTAAAGCCTTAATGGATTTGGAAGAGGCAGAGAACCATCGCTGGATGGTTAAGGGAATGAACAAATAATCGAATGAATTGATCTCGTATAATGCCGGGGATATGGCCCGGAAGTTTCTACCCGGATACCGTAAATGTCCGGACTACGAGGGAATACTGCTGAGGAGTCGCCGGTTCCGATGGACGGAAAGGCTTCCCTCCTTGCTGCGTTTGCGGCAGCGGTATTCCTTACCCGGTCCGGTATCCTGAAAGTCAACGTATTTCTCGGGCACCGGGCCTTTTTGGGTCTCTCCCGAATGAATAAAAAACTTTTGGAAAGTGGGTTGAAACATGTCAGCAGCGGTCGCTGTCATTATGGGCAGCAAATCGGATTGGGAAACGATGCAGCATGCATGTCTCGTCCTGGACGAACTGCAAATTCCGTATGAGAAAAAGGTCGTGTCCGCGCACCGGACGCCGGACCTGATGTTCGCCTTTGCGGAGCAGGCGGCGGAGCGCGGCCTCAAGGTCATCATCGCCGGAGCCGGCGGTGCCGCGCATTTGCCGGGCATGGTAGCGTCCAAGACGACGCTGCCGGTCATCGGCGTGCCTGTGCAGTCCAAGGCGCTGAACGGCCTGGATTCGCTTCTGTCGATCGTTCAAATGCCGGGCGGCATTCCGGTCGCGACGGTGGCGATCGGCAAGGCGGGCGCCACGAATGCGGGCCTCCTGGCCGCGCAAATCATCGGGGCCTATGACAGCGAGGTTCAAGCGCGGGTGCAAGCTCGAAGAGATGCCATCCGCGACGAAGTGCTGGAAAGCAGTGATTCGCTATGAGCAGCAATCAGGCATCGCAGCAGACATGGCTCCCTGGTTCCACCATCGGCATTCTGGGCGGCGGCCAGCTGGGACGAATGATGGCGCTGGCCGGGACCGCTATGGGGTACCGCTTCATCACGCTCGATCCGACGCAGGATTCGCCCTGCGGGCAGGTGGCAGGACAGATTGAAGCGGCTTACGACGACGTTGATGCAGCCCGCCGGCTGGCGGCGGCATCGGATGTCATTACGTACGAATTCGAAAACGTCGACGCAGAAGTCGCCGCGCTGCTGGAGAAGGAATCCAGCGTGCCGCAAGGAAGCGCGCTGCTCTACACGACGCAGCACCGCCTCCGGGAGAAGCGGGCGATCGAAGCTGCGGGCGTGCCCGTGGCGCCGTACCGCGAAATTACGAGCCTGGAAAGCCTCAGAGAGGCCGCTGCCGAGCTCGGACTTCCCGGCGTACTGAAGACCGCCACCGGCGGATACGACGGCAAAGGCCAGATCGTTCTCCGCTCGGAGGATCAGCTCGAGACGGCTTACGAGGAACTGGCAGCCACCGGCCGCGAGCTGGTACTGGAGAAATTCGTTGATTTTCAATGCGAAATTTCAGTTATTGCCGCCCGCAGTCCAAAAGGGGAAGTAAAAAGCTTCCCGGTGGCAGAAAATATTCATGTGAACAACATTTTGCACCTGTCGATCGTCCCGGCGAGAGTCGAGGAGCAGGTTCAGCGGGAAGCCCGCAAACTGGCGGAGCAGCTCGTGGAGCACTTGGGAGCGGTCGGCCTGCTGGCCGTGGAAATGTTCGTGACGAAGGACGGGCAGCTGTACGTGAACGAGCTGGCGCCGCGTCCGCACAACTCCGGCCACTACACGATGGAGGCCTGCGCCACCTCGCAGTTCGAGCAGCATGTACGCGCCGTGTGCAACATGCCGCTCGGCGATACGACGCTGCTGACCCCGGTTGTCATGGTCAACGTGCTCGGCCAGCATCTGGAGCAGGTGATCCGCGCCAGCGGCAGACCGAGCATCGCCGTCACCGAATACGGCGTGGTGCCGAAGCTTCATTTATATGGCAAGAGCGACGTGAAGAAAGACCGTAAAATGGGACATATCAACCTGCTGTGCAAGGACGTGCAGGACGGACTCGACTGGGTTGAACAAACTAACATCTGGAGGCAAGGATAATTTATGATCGAACGTTACAGCAGACCGGAAATGCGGGCCATCTGGACCGAAGAAAATAAATTCAAGGCATGGCTGGAAGTCGAGCTGTGCGCATGCGAGGCTTGGGCCGAGCTGGGCGTCATTCCGAAGGAAGACACGAAGCTGCTTCGCGAGAACGCCAAATTCGACATCGACCGGATTTACGAAATCGAGCAGGAAACGCGCCATGACGTCATCGCCTTTACCCGCGCGGTATCGGAGAGTCTTGGACAGGAGCGCAAATGGGTGCATTACGGACTCACTTCCACTGACGTGGTGGATACAGCGCTCGGGTATCTTCTCCGTCAAGCAAACGAAATTTTGGAGAAGGATATTTTGAACTTCATCGAGATCCTGAAAGACAAGGCTATAGCTTACAAAGACACGCCGATGATGGGACGTACGCACGGTGTTCATGCCGAGCCGACGACCTTCGGCCTGAAGATGGCCCTCTGGTACGAAGAAATGAAACGCAACCTGGAGCGTTTCCGCCACGCGGCGAACGGCGTCCAGTTCGGAAAAATTTCCGGCGCGGTGGGCACCTATGCCAACATCGACCCGTTCGTGGAAGAGTTCGTCTGCAAGAAGCTCGGCACGAGCCCGGCTCCGATCTCCACGCAGACGCTGCAGCGTGACCGCCATGCCGAATACATGGCAACGCTGGCATTGATCGCGACGTCGCTCGACAAGTTCGCGACGGAAATCCGCGCGCTGCAGAAGAGCGAAGTGCGCGAGGTTGAAGAAGCCTTCGCCAAAGGCCAGAAGGGCTCCTCGGCGATGCCGCACAAGCGTAACCCGATCGGCTGCGAGAACATCTCGGGCCTCTCGCGCGTCATCCGCGGCCACATGGTGACCGCCTATGAAGACGTGGCGCTCTGGCACGAGCGCGATATTTCGCACTCCTCCGTGGAGCGGATCATCCTGCCGGATGCGACCATGCTGCTGAACTACATGCTGAACCGCTTCGGCAACATCGTGAAGAACCTAACCGTGTTCCCGGAAAACATGAAGCGCAACATGGCGCGTACCTACGGTGTGCCGTTCTCCGGCCGCGTCATGACGAAGCTGATCGACAAAGGCTTCAGCCGCGAGCAGGCGTACGATACCGTGCAGCCGCGGGCAATGCAGGCGTGGGAAGAGCAGCGCCAGTTCCGCGACATCGTGGAAGCGACACCGGAAATTACGGAGGCGCTCAGCCCGGAAGAGATCGAAGATGCGTTTAATCCATCATGGCATCTGAAGCACGTGGATACGATTTTCAAAAAGCTTGGCTTGATATAAGAGCGTTCGGTTTGAAGTTAATCGTGAGTAACCCGTATTAGAGGCTTGGAGAATGATGGACTCAACATCATGGCACACATCTTCAGCGATTGCAGCGAAAGGGACGGAATCGATCCAGAGAAGCGACAGCGTTCGCCTTTGTCTCCGAATTTCAACGCTATTTAGGAGCGACCGATCAAGAAATTTGGAGACAACAGCGATCGGCGGAACGATCCGTAACTGCAGCGGCTGCACCGCTGGCGACGAGGGGATTTTCGAGTGTTGAGCCGAGAAAATGGGGAGGATTCGCATGACATCACCGGCTGTATCGACTGCGGTCGAACTGGTAGACGCACCGCTGCTGTACAAAGGCAAGGTACGCGAGCTTTACGATTTGGGAGAGCATGTGCTGATCGTGGTCACCGACC
The DNA here is from genome assembly GCF_038009285.1 of Paenibacillus sp. FSL R5-0378. NCBI lineage: Bacteria > Bacillati > Bacillota > Bacilli > Caryophanales > Paenibacillaceae > Paenibacillus > Paenibacillus sp. FSL R5-0378. The sequence goes on along the minus strand of NZ_JBBPAY010000001.1, from coordinate 7,220,352 downwards.
GCATTTCCGCTTTTGACTATGTGCTGGAGCCGCCGGTGCCCGAGAAGGGCAACGTGCTGAACAAGCTGAGCGCGTTCTGGTTCGAAATGACGAAGGACTTCATGGACAACCATGTTGTCCATACGGACGTCGAGCGCCTGGGCGCCGTGGCGAAGAACAAGGAGCTCTTGAAGGACCGGATCATGGTAGTCCGCAAAGCCGAGCGTATCGACATGGAATGCGTCGTGCGCGGTTACATTACCGGCGGCGGCTGGAGGCAGTACCAGGCGGGCGGTGAAGTGAACGGCATCAAGCTGCCGGAGGGCATCCGCAAGAACGAGGCGTTTCCGGAGCCGATCTTCACGCCGGCGGCCAAAAACGATGTCGGCCATGACGAGGACATCTCCATGGAGCGCATGAAGGCATTGATCGGCGCAGAGCTGGCGCAGGAGCTCCAGGAGAAAAGCCTGAAGCTGTACGACTTCGCGCGGCGGTACTGCGATGAGCGCGGCATCATTTTGGCGGACTGCAAGTTCGAATTCGGCGTACTGGACGACAAGGTCATCCTGATCGACGAGATTTTTACGCCGGACTCCTCGCGCTTCTGGGCGAAGGAAAACTACGCGCTGGACATCGAGATCGACAGCATGGATAAGGAGCCGGTGCGATCCTACCTTGCCTCAACACCATGGGACAAGAACAGCCAGCCGGATCCGCTGCCGCAGCCGGTAGTAGACGAAACGACCCGCAGATACGTGGATATTTACGAACGCCTGACGAAGCGCGTTTAAGATAGAACCCGCTGTAGTAACGAACTTAGGTTTTAGACGATTTTTTAGCTAATGCAGGCCTGAAAAAGATTCATTCACTCATTCACTCATTCCTAGAGGAGGAACTAGAAGAACATGATGAAAGCTACGGTCTATGTCACTATTAAGCAGGGCGTACTCGATCCGCAGGGGGTTGCGGTGCAGGGAGCGCTTCATTCGATGGGATTCGAGGAAGTGTCGAGCCTCCGCATCGGGAAATACATGGAGCTTCAGCTGGACACGAATGACCGTGCTGAGGCGGAACAACGCGTCAAAGCCATGTGTGAGAAGCTTCTGGCGAATACGGTGGTCGAGGATTACCGATACGAATTGGAGGGCTAACATCCATGAAATTTGCAGTTCTCGTCTTTCCCGGCTCCAACTGTGATATCGACTGCTACAAAGCGGTAGAAGAAACACTCGGGGAGCCTGTCGATTACGTCTGGCATACCGCAACAGACCTGTCCGCTTACGACTGCATTCTGGTTCCTGGCGGTTTCTCTTACGGCGACTACCTTCGCTGCGGGGCAATCTCGCGGTTTGCTCCAGTCATGAGTGAAGTGGCCAAGGCTGCAGAGCAAGGCAAATACATTCTGGGCATATGCAACGGATTCCAAATCCTGACGGAAGCGGGTCTGCTGCCGGGCGCACTGCTGCGCAACACGTCCATGAAGTTCCGCTGTCATGACACAGTGCTGAAGGTGGCGAACAACCGCACGCCGTTCACGACCGACTTTAGCGAAAATGAAGAAATCGTCATTCCGATCGCCCACGGCGAAGGGAATTACTATTGTGATGAAGAGACGCTCGCGCGTCTTCAGGAAAATAACCAAATCGTCTTCACCTACAGCAGCAATCCGAACGGCTCTGTGCTGGATATCGCCGGCATCTGCAATGAGCGCGGCAACGTCGTCGGCATGATGCCGCACCCGGAACGCGCAGTGAACTCCCTGCTCGGCTCCGAGGACGGCAAGCGTATGTTTACATCCATTTTGAAGGCTTGGAGGGATACCCATGGCGCAGCAAGTGTCCGCTAAAGAACCGACCGCAGCACAGATTGCGGAACAGAAAATCTATCAGCAGTTTGGGGTATCGGACAGTGAATACGAGCTGATCTGCTCCTTTATGGGACGTCAGCCGAACTATACCGAAATCGGCGTGTTCAGCGTCATGTGGTCTGAGCACTGTGCCTACAAAAATTCGAAGCCGCTGCTGCGCCGCTTCCCGACCAGCGGCCCGCGGGTCCTGATGGGACCGGGCGAAGGCGCGGGGATCGTCGACATCGGCGACAACCAGGCGGTCGTGTTCAAAATCGAAAGCCATAACCACCCTTCCGCGGTAGAGCCTTACCAAGGCGCCGCGACGGGCGTGGGCGGCATCATCCGCGACATTTTCTCGATGGGTGCAAGACCGGTGGCGCTGCTCAACTCGCTGCGTTTCGGCAAGCTCGAAAGCGACCGCGTGAAGTATCTGTTTGAGCATGTCGTGGCCGGCATCGCCGGATACGGCAACTGTATCGGCATTCCGACGGTGGCCGGTGAAGTGATGTTCGACAACAGCTACGACGGCAATCCGCTGGTTAACGCGATGTGCGTCGGTCTGATCGACCACGACAAAATTCAGCGCGGTGTGGCTAAAGGCGTGGGCAACCCGGTCTTTTACGTAGGTCCTCCTACCGGCCGCGACGGCATTCACGGCGCGACGTTTGCTTCGGTTGAGCTCAGCGAAGAGTCGGAAGCGAAGAAGACGGCCGTTCAGGTCGGCGACCCGTTCATGGAGAAGCTGGTGATGGAGTCGACCCTGGAACTGATCGATTCGGGGATCGTCCTCGGCATTCAGGACATGGGCGCAGCCGGCTTGACCTGCTCCAGCGCGGAGATGGCGAGCAAGGCGGGCAACGGCCTGGAGCTGTACCTCGACCAGGTGCCGCAGCGTGAAGAAGGCATGACGCCGTACGAAATGATGCTCTCCGAATCCCAGGAGCGCATGCTGTTCGTCGTCGAGCCGAAGGACGAAGCGCAGGCGATGGAAATATTCGAGCGCTGGGGCGTCATCTGCGCCAAGGTCGGCAAAGTGACCGACGATGGACGCCTGAAGCTGTTCCACCATGGCGAGGTCGTTGGCGACATGCCGGTCAAGGCACTTGTTGACGAGTGCCCGGTGTACAACAAGCCGTCGAGCGTGCCTGCTTATTACGAAGCAAACGCCGGCGTCGATACGCTGCGCTACGAAGAAGTGAAAGACTTGGGCGGCGCCCTGAAGCAAGTTTTGGCTTCCCCGACGGTTGCCAGCAAAGCCTGGGTATACAATCAGTACGATTATATGGTCCGCACGAGCACGGCGGTCCGTCCGGGTTCCGACGCGGCAGTGGTTACGATCCAAGGCACGCGCAAAGGCCTCGCGATGACGACCGACTGCAACGGGCGGTACGTGTATCTCGATCCGGAAGTCGGCGGCCGCATCGCGGTCAGTGAAGCCGCGCGCAACATCGTCTGCTCCGGCGCCGAGCCGCTGGCGATCACGGACAACCTGAACTTTGGCAGTCCGGAGAAGCCGGATATTTTCTGGCAGATGGAGCGTGCGGTAGACGGCATGGCCGAAGCCTGCCGCGTGCTGGATACGCCGGTCATCGGCGGTAACGTCAGCCTGTACAATGAGAACGCCAGCGGAGCGATCTACCCGACGCCGGTCGTCGGCATGGTCGGTCTGGTGCATGATACGGATCATATTACGACACAAGGCTTCAAACAAGAAGGCGACGTCATCTTCCTGCTCGGCGACACGAAAGCGGAGCTGGGCGGCAGCGAGTTCCAATACGTCGTGCATGGGGCAACGGAAGGACGTCCTCCGGTGCTCGACCTGGACACAGAGAAAAAACTGCTGTCTTCCGTGCTTGGTGCGATCCAGCAAGGACTCGTACAGTCGGCGCACGACTTGTCCGAGGGTGGTCTTGCAGTGGCTCTGGCCGAGTCCTGCATCAGCGGTTCGCTGGGTGCCCAGGTGCATGTCGAAACCGGCCTGCGTCCGGACGTAGCCCTGTTCAGCGAATCCCAATCCCGCATCCTGCTCTCGGCATCCCGGGACAAGGCAGAGCAGCTGAAAGCTTATATTGAAGGTCAAGGCGTGCCGGTTGCCGAAATCGGCATCGTGGAAGGCGACAGTCTGGTGGTTGACATCAACGGTGCTTCGGCCGTGAACGAAAGTGTAGGAGGCTTGAAGCAGGTCTGGGAGGATGCGATTCCATGTCTCATGAAGTAACACCGCAAACGCTGTGGACGGGAGACTACTATAACGAAGGCTCGGGCAAAGACGGGCTGTTCGACAAATTAAAAGAAGAATGCGGCGTGTTCGGGGTCTATGGACACCCGGACGCCGCTTCTTTGTCCTACTACGGGCTGCATGCCCTGCAGCACCGCGGGGAAGAAAGCGCGGGGATGTGTGTCAGCGACCGCGAGGAATTTCACTACCACCGCGGCATGGGTCTCGTCAAAGAGGTATTCGACAAAGATATGATGGCTTCCCTGACCGGGGACATCTCCATCGGGCACGTGCGCTATTCGACGAGCGGCGACAGCAAGCTGACGAACGCGCAGCCGCTGGTGTTCAAGTACCGTGACGGCGACCTGGCCGTGGCGACCAACGGCAATATCGTGAACGCCCCGCAAATCCGGCGCGAGCTGGAGGAAGGCGGGTCGATATTCCAGACGACGAGCGACACGGAGGTCATCGCGCATCTGATCGCGCGTTCGCCGAAGGATCTCGTCTCTGCGGCCAAAGACGCGTTCAACCGCATCGTCGGCGGCTACGCGTTCCTGATCATGACGAACGACCGGCTGCTGGTCGCGTCGGATCCGCACGGGCTGCGGCCGCTGACGATGGGCAAGCTCGGGGAGGCGTATATTTTCGCCTCGGAGACCTGCGCGCTCGAGACGATCGGCGCGGAGCTGATCCGCGACATCGAGCCGGGCGAGCTGCTTATTCTCGACAAAGACGGCCTGCATGAAGACCGGTTCGAGGAGAAGAAGCACCGTAAATCGCTGTGTGCGATGGAGTACATCTATTTTGCCCGTCCCGACAGCGACATGAACGGCTCGAACCAGCACGCCGCCCGCAAGCGGATGGGCAGCCGGATGGCGATCGAATCGTTTGTCGACGCCGACATCGTGACCGGGGTGCCGGATTCCAGTATTTCCGCAGCGATTGGTTACGCGGAGCAGACGGGGATCCCGTATGAGATGGGACTCATCAAAAACAAATACACGGGCCGCACCTTTATCCAGCCAAGCCAGGAGCTGCGCGAGCAGGGCGTCAAGATGAAGCTCAGCGCTGTGCGGCGTGTGGTTGAAGGCCAGCGGGTCGTCATGATCGACGATTCGATCGTCCGCGGCACGACTTCCCGCCGGATCGTGAACCTGCTTCGCGAAGCCGGGGCGGTGGAAGTGCATGTGCGGATTACGTCACCGCCTTTTAAAAATCCGTGCTTTTACGGCATCGACACGCCGGACCGGCGCGAGCTGATTGCCTCAAGCAAGTCGGTGGAAGAAATCTGCCGGGAAATTAACGCCGATTCGCTGGCGTTCCTTAGCCCGGAGGGTCTGATCACTGCGATTGCAGGCAACAATGCGGATGATTACAAGGGCGGGCTGTGCCTGGCTTGTTTCGACAACGATTATCCGACGCATCTGGATTTTAACGGTGAAGAGAAGTTTGGCTGCAGCTGCTGATGGGCTTGGAATGCAAGGCGATTACGGATCGCGATGGCATTGCCGGGCTTAAGGTTTGGACTGTGTCTGTGGATCGATTCAGGATATGAATACTTTACCCGCTTAAAAAGTGGCGGAGCATTTGACAAAGGAGTGTCGTTGGAGTGTCTGAGGCTTATAAAAATGCCGGTGTGGATATCGCGGCCGGAAATGAAGCGGTAGAACGGATGAAGAAGCACGTGAAACGGACGTTCCGTCCGGAAGTGATGACAGATCTTGGCGGCTTTGGGGCGCTGTTCGGCCTGAATAAGGACAAATATGAGGAGCCTGTGCTCGTTTCCGGAACCGACGGGGTCGGCACCAAGCTGAAAATCGCCTTCGCCATGGACCGCCATGACACGATCGGGATCGACGCGGTGGCCATGTGCGTCAACGACATCGTGGTGCAGGGGGCAGAGCCGCTGTTTTTCCTTGACTACTTGGCATGCGACAAGGTCGTGCCGGAGAAGATCGAAGCGATCGTGGCCGGCATCGCCGAGGGCTGCCATCAGTCCGGCTGCGCGCTGATCGGCGGTGAAACCGCCGAAATGCCCGGTATGTATGCTGAAGGCGAATACGATATCGCGGGCTTTACAGTCGGCGTTGTCGATAAAAGCAAAATCATCAACGGCTCGTCCATCGCCCCTGGAGATACGGTCATCGGCATCGCGTCGAGCGGCGTGCACAGCAACGGCTTCTCCCTGGTGCGCAAGCTCCTGCTTGAGCAGTCCGGCTACAGCCTGCACGATGAAATCCCTGGACTGGGCGGCAAGCTGGGCGACGTCCTGCTGACACCGACCAAAATCTATGTGAAGCCTCTGCTGGCTCTGCTGGAGAAGGTCAACGTGAAAGGCATGGCGCACATCACCGGCGGCGGCTTCATCGAGAACATTCCGCGCATGCTGCCTGCGAACGTCAACGTGGACATCCGTTACGGTTCCTGGCCGATCCTGCCGATCTTTGAGCTGATGCAGAGCAAGGGCAGTATTGCCAACCGCGATATGTTCACCACATTCAACATGGGTATCGGGCTTGTCCTTGTCGTCAGCGAAGGCGATGCGCAGCAGGCGCTGGAGCTGCTCAAGGCGAGCGGCGAGGAAGCGTACATCATCGGGTCGGTAACGCCGGGTGAGTCGGTTGTGACCTTTACGGGAGCCGATGTCTAATGAGCGGCTACCGGATTGCTGTGTTTGCTTCCGGAACGGGAAGCAACTTTCAGGCATTAGCCGAAGCGGCCGCTGAGGGAAGGCTCGGCGGCGCGACGGTGGAACTGCTCGTCTGCGACAAACCGGCGGCCCCTGTCGTCGGCCGTGCGGAGCGCCTCGGCATTCCTAAGCATCTGTTTGTTCCCAAACAGTACGGATCGCGCGAGGAATATGAAGCGGAAATCGTCGCCAAGCTGGAGGAGCTGGACATCGACCTGGTCGTGCTGGCAGGGTACATGCGTCTGCTGACCTCCGTGATCGTCGACAAATATGCGGGACGCCTGATCAACATTCATCCGTCGCTGCTCCCGGCATTTCCCGGGACAAACGCGATCGGGCAAGCGCTGGACTATGGCGTCAAGCTGAGCGGCGTAACCGTGCATTTTGTGGACGGCGGCATGGATACCGGACCGATTATCGCCCAGCGGGCGATCGAGGTGGCCGAGCATGAGACGGAGGAGTCTTTTGCGCAGGCGGTGCATGCTGTAGAACAGGAGCTGTACCCGCAGGTCGTTGCACTTTTTGCCCAGGGTAGAGTGAAGCTGGAGGGCCGGAAAGTCACGCTGCTTAAGGGATGACGCTTTGATGTGGTTGGAGAGGTAACAACACAAAGATATAGAGATACGGTAAGGGGATAAAGGACAGCTGCCGCGGTTCCGACACGAATGGCGGCGGCTGTCAGCGGCTTTTTCGTATAAGTTGAATTAAAAGAATAGGATGCAGAGCAAGGGAGTAAAAGGATTCTGAAGAAGCGAAGCGTTCACATTTGGCTTTCGGATTTCTCCATTAGGTTGGATCCATCAATCAAGAAATACGAAAACATGAGCGATCGTAGGAGCGTTTTACGTACTTGCCCCTATCATCCATTTCAATCGTTCAACTTATATAAGAAATGATAAATTTCGGTGTTTCCGCAAAGACTTCGGCCGTTATCGAGCAAAAAGTGCGCTTTGTGGAGGGATTTGACGGTTTTGTCGGCTCGGCCCGCTTCCGGCGGATGCCGGGGAATCTTTTCGATATTTCTCGGGAAATAAATGAGCTTCGAGCGAAAGTTATCGTTTTTACACATAAAGGAGGAGCATATCGTGAGTATTAAAAGAGCGCTGGTCAGCGTATCGGATAAGAAGGGCATCGTGGATTTTTGCCGCGAGCTGTCTGCATTGGGCGTGGAGATCATTTCGACAGGGGGCACCAAAAGCCTGCTGGCACAGGAAGGCGTGCCGGTCATCGGCATTTCCGAAGTAACCGGGTTTCCGGAAATTTTGGATGGACGCGTCAAGACGCTGCATCCGGCGGTACACAGCGGCCTTCTGGCTGTCCGTGACAGCGAAGAGCATCAGCAGCAGATGAAAGAGCTGGGCCTGGACTACATCGATCTGGTGGTCGTAAACCTGTATCCGTTCCAGGAGACGATTGCCAAACCGGACGTTACGTATGAAGATGCGATCGAAAATATCGACATCGGCGGTCCGACCATGCTTCGTTCGGCAGCCAAAAATCATGCGTTTGTCAGCGTAGTTGTCGATTCGGCCGACTACGGCACTGTACTTGCGGAAATCCGCGAGAACGGAGATACGACGCTGGAAACGCGCAAACGGCTTGCAGCCAAAGTTTTCCGCCACACCGGCGCATACGATGCCCTCATTTCCGATTATTTGTCGAACGTCACAGGCGATCCTCTTCCTGAGCGTTTGACGGTCACTTACGAGAAGATCCAAGACCTTCGTTACGGCGAGAATCCGCACCAGAAAGCGGCGTTCTACCGCAAACCGCTCGCTCCATCTGGCACCATCACGACCGCCGAGCAGCTGCACGGCAAAGAATTGTCGTACAACAACATCAACGACGCCAACGCGGCGCTGCAGATCGTCAAAGAATTCGACGAACCGGCTGTCGTGGCGGTCAAGCATATGAACCCTTGCGGCGTAGGCACTGGCGAAAGCATTTTGGAAGCCTATAAAAAAGCCTACAGTGCGGACCCGACCTCCATTTTTGGCGGCATCGTCGCAGCTAACCGCATTATCGACAGCGACACCGCGGCGCTGCTCAGCGAAATTTTCCTGGAAATCGTGTTGGCACCGGGCTTCACCGATGAGGCACTCGAAATTTTGACGAAGAAGAAGAACATCCGTCTGCTGAAAATGGGCGAATTCGGTTCTTCCAAGGAACGGACCAGCCAATTTGTCGTCACGTCGGTCGACGGCGGCATGATCGTACAGGAAAGCGACGTGCATTCGCTGGACGAAGCCGATCTGAAAGTCGTAACTGATCGTGCGCCTAGCGAAGAGGAGCTGAAGCAGCTGCTGTTCGGCTGGAAGGTCGTCAAGCACGTGAAGTCCAACGCGATCGTACTGGCCGCGGACAACATGACCGTTGGTGTGGGTGCGGGTCAGATGAACCGCGTCGGCTCCGCCAAAATCGCCATCGAGCAGGCGGGCGACAAAGCCAAGGGATCGGTGCTCGCATCCGATGCGTTTTTCCCGATGGGCGATACGCTGGAGCTGGCGGCCAAAGCCGGGATCACGGCGGTCATTCAGCCTGGCGGCTCCATCAAGGACGAGGAGTCCATTAAAGTCGCCAACGAGTACGGCATTGCGATGGTATTTACGGGCGTCAGACATTTTAAACACTAAGACGGGAACTCGCCGGTCTGGCTGGGAGAAAGTCAATACCGTCATATGTAAAGTCATTGCCGCTATGCACTGAAAAGTGAAAAAGGCTGAGATAGCCGCGTTTAAGAGGTTTGGGATAACGTTTGGGAAGGGTGACTACAGTTGGGCTGTTGTCGGAAAAGTCACCTCCAGCTGCTGCTTCCCGTCATCAAAATCTCCGCTGAACGCGGCTGTCTGCTATAAAGGGTGTCGACACCGCAATCTTGGCGGCGGTATTATGACGGGATGTTTAAGTTCTTATGAAAATTAACGTGCATGAACGAAGAAACGGGAGGCGGACATGGATATTTTGGTGATTGGCGGCGGGGGCCGCGAGCATGCCATCGTATGGGCGCTGCATAAGAGCCCGAAGGCGGGACGGATCTACTGCGCCCCGGGAAATGCGGGGATCGGGCAGATCGCCGAATGCGTGCCGATTCAGGTCAATGAATTCGACAAGCTGACGGACTTTGCTTTGACGAAAGAAGTGGGATTGGTCGTCGTCGGACCGGACGATCCGCTGGCAGACGGCATCGTGGATGCTTTTGAGGCGAAAAATATTCCGGTATTCGGGCCTAACCGCAAGGCGGCTGAAATCGAGGGCAGCAAAACGTTTATGAAGGACCTGCTTCATAAATACAACATTCCTACGGCGGCTTACCGCAAATTCGACAATTACGAAGAAGCATCCGCTTATTTGCAGTCGCAACAAGCACCGATCGTCATTAAGGCGGACGGACTTGCTGCAGGAAAAGGCGTCACCGTGGCGTTTACGATGGAGGAAGCGGAAAAAGCGCTCCACGACATCATGGTCGCCAAAGTATTCGGCGAATCCGGCACTCAGGTCGTCATCGAGCAGTTCCTGCAGGGGCAGGAAATGTCGATTTTGTCCTTTGTCGACGGCGAGACGGTGCGGCCGATGGCGGCTGCGCAGGACCATAAGCCGGTGTTTGACGGGGACAAGGGTCCGAACACGGGCGGTATGGGCACCTATTCGCCGCTGCCGCATGTGGATCCGGCGATTATTGAAGCCGCTGTCGAAAATATCATCAAGCCGACCGCCAAAGCGATGGTCGCCGAAGGCCGGCCGTTCCGCGGCGTGCTCTTCGCCGGGCTGATGATCCAGCCGGACGGTACACCGACCACGATCGAGTTCAACGCCCGCTTCGGCGACCCGGAGACCCAGGTCGTGCTGCCGCGGCTGAAGACGGATCTGCTCGACATTTTCCTCGCGGTCGTGAACGGTACACTGGCCGATATCGACATCGAATGGACCGATGAGGCTGCCGTGTGCGTCGTGCTCGCATCGGGCGGCTATCCCGCTTCGTATCCGAAGGGGCTGCCGATCCAGGGGCTGGATCAAGTCAACGCGGCAGACGCCCTCGTGTTCCATGCGGGAACCGCAAAGAACGAGCAGGGCGAGTTCGTCACCAGCGGCGGCCGCGTGCTGGGCGTCGTCGGCCTGGGTGCCGACATCGCCGAAGCCCGCGCGAAGGCATACGCGCAGGCCGAGAAGATTACCTTCGAGGGCAAGCAGAACCGCACGGACATCGCCGCCAAGGCGTTGGTGAAGAGCGGGAAATAAAGATGTTTCGCTAGAAATGCATCCCTAGGGATGTTGCCCGGTACATTTTGCCGGGTCTGAGATAGAAGGCGTTCCGAGGTCGGCACACGACCGAAGGGGCGCCTTTTGTTGTTCAGCATATCACTCTTCGTATACCCCCTTGCCAAAAGTCTCGAAATCATATATTATATATTTATAAATCTTAATATTAAAATAAATTCAGATCAGGTTTGGCAAGTCGTAAACGCAATGAGAGGTTTCAAATTCAGAGAGCATAGAGGAGGTTTCAAACCATGCTGCAGACGACAGGGATCCACCACATTACCGCATTCGTGAACAACGCCCAGGAAAACGTTGATTTTTACGCAGGGGTGCTCGGACTTCGACTGGTGAAAAAGACGATCAACTTCGATGCACCGAATGTGTACCATCTGTACTTTGGCAACGAGCACGGCAGTCCGGGGACGATTATTACGTTTTTTCCGAGGGACAATAGCCGAACAGGCACCATTGGCGGCGGACAGGTGAAAACGACGGTGTATGCCGTTCCTCCGGGAAGCCTGGATTTCTGGATGCAGCGTCTGAACTCTCTGGATTTGGCGTACGACACGACGGAAAGATTCGGAGAAACGTACATTCAATTCAAAGATCCTTCCGGTCTGCAGATTGAATTGGTGGAGCGGGCCGAGGGGGCGCCAAGCCGCTGGTCCTTCAGCGGGGTTCCAGTGGACCATGCCATTAAGGGATTTGGCGGCGCCGTTTTGGGAAGCAATAACCCTAAGCAGACGATGCTGGTTCTGGAAGAAATCCTCGGACTGGCCAAAATCGGCGAAGACCAAGGCCAGGTCCGTTACCGCAGCACCGGCGATATCGGCAACATCATCGACGTGAATATCGGTCAGGAAGAGCGGGGGACCGCCGGTGCCGGTACGGTGCATCATATCGCCTGGCGTGCCAAGGATTTTGCCGAGCATGAGGCATGGAGAAGTCTGGTGGAGGAAGCCGGTCTTCGTCCGACGCAGATCGTCGACCGTCAGTATTTTAATGCGGTGTATTTCCGCGAGCCGGGCGGGATTTTGTTTGAGATCGCCACAGATCCTCCAGGGTTTGCACGGGATGAGCCGGAAGAGGAAATGGGGACACATCTCATGCTGCCCGAGTGGTATGAGCCGCAGCGTGAAGTGATAGAACAACTTTTGCCGGACATTCAGGTCCGTGCGTTGGGAGGCGTACAATGATGAGTATGAAGCATATTTTTGTTCAAGGAAGTCGGCCGGAGGCACCCGTATTGGTTCTTCTTCACGGAACGGGTGGGAATGAGCGGGATTTGCTCCCGATCGCAGACATGATAGCACCAGGGGCATCCGTGCTTGGCGTGCGGGGAAACGTTCTGGAGCATGGCATGCCGCGTTTCTTCCGGAGACTGGCCGAAGGGGTATTCGACGAGGAAGATTTGGTTGCGCGGACGCATGAGCTGAAGGCCTTTTTGGATGAGGCGGCAGCGCAGTATTCCATCGACCGGAACCGGATGGTGGCTGTCGGCTTCTCCAACGGCGCCAACATTGCCGCGAGCCTGCTGTTCCATTACAGCGACGCCCTGCAGGGCGCGGTTCTGCTGCATCCGATGGTTCCGCTGCGCGGGAAGGAGCTTCCTGATCTAACCGGCGTTCCGGTATTTATCGGGGCAGGGACGAATGACCCAATCTGCTCTATCAGCGAAACCGAGGAGCTCCATTCGCTGCTGTCTGACGCCGGTGCGGATTCCGAGCTGCATTGGGCAAATTATGGACACCAGCTGAGCAAGCTGGAGATTGATGCGGCGACCGCCTGGTTTGAGCGTCATTTTAACAGCAAAGCATAAGGGTTTGATCGAACATAAGGAAAAGGCTGCTTGGGACTCATCCCGGCAGCCTTTTTTTGTTGCGTTGGAATTCCGTTCTCTTTACTCCGCCGGAAACTCCCAAGCGGGATTCCATACGATTTCCCACAGGTGTCCGTCAGGGTCCTGAAAATAACCGGAGTACCCTCCCCAGAATGTATCGTGCGCAGGTGAGGTGATGGTAGCTCCCGCCTGACGCGCCTGTTCCATCACTTGATCGACCTCTTCCTTGCTGGTAACGTTGTGGCCGATCGTAAACTCCGCACTGCTGGGGGCCGTGCGCTCGATGTTGGCGTCGTGGACGAGGTCGTCCCTTTTCCAGACAGCCAGCTTCACCCCGGCCTGAAGGTCAAAGAACGCGACCGCGCCGTGCTCAAACTCTGTTCCAATAATGCCTTCCGTAGGCAGCCCCAAGCCATCCCGGTAAAAGGCCAGCGCCCTTTCCAAGTCGTCTACCCCCAGGGTCAAAACGGATATACTTGGCTTCATCGTGTTACATCCTCCTTCTTGGATTAAAGTGTGTGCAATGTCTTCGGCTGGTACTTTTGATTATAGCAATGTATTGGTGACAGCTTGATTGTCATCATTAAGGAATAATTTGACTTCATTTCCGGCATGATATGAGAACCGATCATCGTACACAAGAGGTGGAAACTATGAAGGGAACCGCACTGGATATCCTCAAACAGCAGCTGAAGGATTCCCCGGATCTGGTTTGCCAGCCATTTCTCATTGACGGTAGAACTTGTACGTTATTTTATATACCTTCCATTGTAGACCAAGCGATGCTTCAAAAGAACATCGCCCGTTTTTTGCTGGCCGAAAGCCGGACGGGGAGTTGGGATGCTTTTCGCCGTAACCTGCAGCAAGGAAACGCGTTTCCGATCGTCTATCATTCCATTTCCGGCCCAGAAGAGGCATCCGTCCTGGTCGTACAAGGGAAGGCCGTCCTGCATGTGGATCAAACGGACGACTTTTACTATTTTGACACCGTACAGTACCAGAAAAGATCGATTGCGGAATCGCAAAACGAATTGGTCGTTACGGGTCCGCAAGAGGCTTTTATCGAGGATATTCAGAGCAACCTGTCCCTGCTGCGCCATAAGATCCGGCATCCGAAGCTGAAGATGAAGGAATATACAATCGGCGACTATACCAACACGTTGGTTTATGTGGTTTATATCGAGGGCCTGCCCAAAAACGAAGTGTTAGCCGAAATCGACAGCAAGTTGCAAAGCCTATCCATCGATGGGATTTTCGGTATTGGTTATGTAGTGGAGCATTTCAAGGAAAGCTCCACGCCGTTTCCGATATTTCAATATACGGAGCGGCCTGATGCCGTTGCAGCCTCTTTGCTCGAGGGGCGCGTCTGCATTTTGATGGATGGGGCACCCAATGCTGTGATCGCCCCGGTCACCTTGTTTTCGTTATTGCAGGCCTCGGAGGATTATTTTCAGAGTCCCTTTGCAGCCAGCTGGATTCGCACGGTCCGATTCGCTTTTTCACTGTTGTCGATTTTATTGCCTTCATTATACGTAGCGATTACGACGTTCCACCCTCAAGTCCTTCCGGCTCATCTGCTGATTACGATCGCATCGGCCCGTGAACGCATCCCGTTCTCGGCATTAACGGAAGCGCTGCTGATGGAGCTGACCTTTGAAGCGCTGCGGGAGGCGGGCATGAGAATTCCGAAGCCTGTCGGCCAGACGGTCTCGATCATCGGGGGGATCGTCATCGGCCAAGCCGCCGTTCAGGCAGGCATCGTCTCCGCTCCCATGGTCATCGTCGTTTCGATCACAGGGGTGGCCTCTTATATCATTCCCCATCTGGAGCTGGGGCTTATCTTTCGGATGCTCCGTTTCCCGTTTCTCATTTTGGGTGGTTCGATGGGGCTGATCGGCATATTCGCAGGTACTTTTGTTCTGTACGCGCATTTGGTGCACTTAAGGTCCTTCGGGGCCCCATATTTGCAGCCGGTCGCTCCGCTCGTCCTGTCCGATTGGAAAGACACGCTGTTGCGGCTGTCATCACCTTTGATGAACAAACGCAGCAGCGCCTTTTCGAGAATCCGGCATCGGAGGAGATAATCGATTCCTATGAAAACGACACTTATGAAAATTGGGCTGATGGTAATCTTGTTGTGCAGCATCACTGGATGCTGGTCCAAAGTCGAGCTGGATCAGCGTATTTTCGTAAACGGGGTGTTTGTCGATGTCGGCGAAGAACCCGGAACGGTGAAGGTCTCGATCAGCACGCCTCTGACCAACCGGCTGGATTCGGACCAGTTAAGCGGCGGGGGAGGCGGCAAGGACAAGCCCTACTCCTTGATCACCAAGCAATCCACAAGCATCGGCAAGGCGCTGGAATATATCCACAAAGATTTGTCGCGCCAGCTCAGCCTTTCCGAAATCAAAGTCGTGATGATCAGCGAACAATACGGCGAGCAGGGCATCGGCGATCTTTTGGAATGGATCAAGAGGGAACCCGATGTCCCGATCGGGGCATACTTGTTAGTTGCTTCCGGTAAGCTGGATGATGCCGCACACCTGACGCCGATTTTTGAACAGCTGCCCACCACGGTGCTGCTAAGCTTCGCCACCCAAGGTTATATGCTGAATACGACCATTAAGGACTGTCTCGTCGCGGACGCGGCAGGATTGGGATACGCCGCCACCTTATTGCAGAACGACAAGATCCATTCCGCCGCCGATGCTCATAAAAGCGAAACGTGGACGGGAATTAAGGGTGCAGCTTTGTTTCAGCAAGGCCGATTGAAAGGCACGCTCCCCTATGAAGAAGCCAAAACCATCGCATGGGCCTATGGGCATCTCAAATTTCCGATTTATTCCGTTCAATGGGATCACGGCAAGAGCAAAGCAGATCTTAAATTCACTTATACGAACGGCAAAACTTCGGTCAAAATGACCCCAAACGGCCCGGTTTTCACGGTTCATCTCAAAGGCAGGGCCAGCATCATAGCCAAAAAGGACGCTTCTCACCGCTTCGTGAAGGACGTCAGCGGGACCATCATGAATCAAATGAGAGAAACCGTCTCCGAAGACTTCCGGAAGAGCATTGCCTACTCTCAACAAATCGGAGCTGATGTGCTTCAGCTCGGGTTTCTTCTGGAGTGGAACGCCCCGCAGTACTGGCAGCAGGTGAAAGGCAAATGGCCGGAACACTATAAGAAGGATGCCGAGGTACGCGTAGTTACCAAGCTGAGCCTGGACGATTACGGGAAAGAATATTGAGAAGGGGAGCGAGGCGAAATGACTTCAAACAACAACTGGAGGTTGGCCCGATTTGCCTTTGTCTATTTTAACTCCCAGGCGTCCATCTTCCTTATTCCAGAGCTGGTATCCACGTCAAGCTATCAAGGAATTGCGGGCATCGTGTTCGGTTCCCTCCTGGGCTTCATCATTTTGTTCTATGTGGTCTATGTCGGCAAGCTTCAGCCGGCTTCCTCCTGGGTCACCTTCGGAAACCGAATCATGGGTAAAGGGATACATGGAGCCTTCGTTGTTATGCTGCTTGCATGGACGGTGTACTACGCCTCCTACGATATCCAAAGCTTCGTCTTGTTTTTCGGTACCAATTACTTGAAAGGAACCCCGCCCTGGTTCATCCAGCTCATTATCAGCCTCGTGATCCTCTACGTCGTCCGGTTGGGGGCAAGAACGCTTGTCTACATGTCGGATGGCCTTTTTTTGCTGATCTTTGCAACCACGCTGCTGATCACCTATTTTTATGCTGAAAACGCCAGTGTGCAGATGTTTCCGGCTTTTTTTCATTATTTTGACCTGCCTACTTTTTTCAGCAACACAATGGCTACGTTTTCGGTCGTGAGCGAGTGGGTGGTCTTTCTGTTTCTTGCTCCGGAATTTACATTCGGCAAAGGGACGTTCGCCAAGCTGGCGGTTGCATCGATTGGAAATTCCTTCGTCTTGTTGTCAGGCTGGATGTTTACGCTGCTTAATTTCAGTCCGCATTATGCCAAGCAGATCCAATATCCATTCCTCGAAATTATCCGAGGTAAAATAGACGATGGCCTGTTGGAAAACTCCGCCCCATTTATGATCGGGGTATGGACGGCTTCGATGCTGATCCATTGCTCCTTTTTGATATATGCCGGGACCAAGTGCATGTCCTATTTTACGAAAGGTAGAGGAGAGGGAATCATCGTCCCTTCGCTGACGCTCGTTTCGGCGGGGATTGCGTTTTATTACGCCTACCACTTGTCTGCCTACCAGAAGCATTATTTCTCCTTTATTACGGTGCTGGTGTGGATATTTATCGAGCTGATTCCGTTGTATTATGGGATCGTGGCCATGTTAAGATTACGGTCAAAAAAATGGTGGAGTGAGCAGACCTGAATGCGGGCAGCTCCATTTTAAACGTCAAGGAGTGAAAATACGATGAGCATCACTGTCATTTATGGGGGTACGCGTCCAGACGGGAATACGGAGCTTCTGACCGAGCGGGTCGTCCGGGGATTTGCCGGCGTGGACCGGATTGTGCTGAAAGAGTATACCGTTCAACCGATTGAGGATCTTCGACATACCGAGCAGGGGTTTCAGGATGTGGGCGACGATTACAACGCGCTGATTGACCGCGTGCTGGCCGCGGATACTGTGATTTTTGCCACGCCGGTGTATTGGTACGGCATGTCGGGCCATATGAAAAACTTTATCGATCGCTGGTCCCAAACGCTCAGGGACGATCAGCGCCCGCATTTCCGGGAATCGATGAAGTCCAAAACCGCTTATGTGATTGCGGTCGGCGGCGACGATCCACAGCTGAAAGGACTGCCGCTGATCCAGCAGTTTCAGCATATTTTCGGCTTTTTCGGAACAAAGTTTGGGGGCTATATCCTGGGCGAGGGGAATCGGCCTGGGACAGTTATCCATGATACTCCGTCGATCAAGCTGGCGGATGAGCTCCGGGACCGTCTGATCCGGCAGGTGCAAGAATAAGTCATATTTTTCAATTTGCATAGCTTGTGGTATATCTTGCCGTATGCTAAGATAACAATAAATAAGGAGCAGCCGGCCCAGGCTACTCCCTAGCACAAACATCTTGAGTGGGATTTCCCTCCAGGATCAAGCTTGACCTTGAAAATAACCCACTTAGGTGCCGACCTTAAGAGTGGGTTATTTTCGTTTATCGATGTAAGTGAGTAACGCTACCAGGAAAATCCCGAAGGTTAGTACTTCACCAAACGAAATGTTCATTCGCATCATCTGAGCTAACGTAACGTTTAACCTGAGAATAAAAGACTTAGAAAAGGCCCATTTAAGGTGGGCTTTTTTTATGCTTACCCATCAAAACAAATCCACACATTTCATGCATCATGATAGTGAGGTCTTCAAGCAGTATAGGCCCTTAGTTGCCCCAGTCACCAATTTTCTGGCGGATCCATACTGCCTCAACGGTTTGGATATTGACAACTTAGTACACCCGTACTAAACTAATTAGTACAGTCGTACGATTTGTTAGAATCTACGAAGCAGCTGAACTCCAATAGGGGGCGGGGGAGTCAATGGAACAATCGAAGAGAAGGCAGCAAATCGTGGAGGTCGCGATCCATACGATTGCCGAGCTTGGTTACGCCCAGGCCTCGGTGGGACAAATCGTCAAGCGTGCCAGTATAAGCAAAGGCGTGTTCACCTACCACTTCGCCAGCAAGGATGAGTTAATGGAGCAAATCGTCCATGAGGTCTTTGATGCCGGAGCACGCTTCATGTCTCCACGAGTCGAGGGACAAACGACACCTAGCGATATGTTGAAGACCTATATCGAATCGAACCTAGAATTTATGGGCGGGCACCGTGACTATATCGTAGCTTTAACGGAAGTTGTCACGAATGCGCGCACGGCGGACGGAAAGCTTCGGTTCGGAGGAGCCGCCGATGACTTGATCCTGGAGCCACTTATCGAAATATTGCGATGGGGGCAGGAGGCCGGGGAGTTCAAGCCGTTTACCGAACGCTCCACTCGTGTGACTGCAGCGGCCATCCGCAGCGCCATTGATGGCGTCGCAAGCCAGCTGCTCGTCAATCCCGGCCTGGACCTTTCGGGATACGCGGCGGAACTTGCCAACCTGTTTCTATCGGCCGTCCACCGTCCCTCTCATCCAGCGGATTCGTCTGCGGAAGGAGGAGAGCAGTCATGAAACGGATCGATCCGAGGGCGGTGAAAGCGCGAAGAATGGAAGGGTGGATCGCCAGCGCGATCAGTGTCGTGCTGATTATCGCGCTTCTATGGCTGACAATGGCTTACAGCTGGCCCGTCTGGATTGCGGGATGGAGTGCGGCCGCCGTTCTGCTGTTTATCGTGCTTGAGCTGGCGGTGCTGCCCGGTTTGCTGTACCGCTACTGGCGATATGAGATTACGGAAAAGAACGTAGAGCTGAATCACGGCGTCTGGGTGCGCAGGAAAACGTTAATCCCGATGGTGCGTATTCAGCATGTGGATTCCAAGCAAGGGCCGATCCAGAAGATTTATGGACTGTCCACCGTCACGTTCTCCACCGCAGCCGGCAGCCATCGCATTCCTGCATTGTCAGAGCAAGAAGCTGAGAATATTCGCAAGCAGATTTCGGATTGGGCAGGAGGGACGGACGGTGAACTCTAATCCAGGACCCTTGCCGGCCAACCGGCGGCTGCATCCCGTATCCATTCTGTACTTTCTGATTCATTCCGGGAAGGAATTGGCGGGCTTGCTGCCTTTAATTCCATTCTGTATTTTTCTGATCCATCGCGTATTTGGAAAAGAGATCGACCGCATCGTGCTGACCGCTTGCGTGATTGCGGCGGCTGCGGTCATGCTGATCGTGTTCGCTTGGCTGCGCTGGCGCCGTTTTGTGTACCGGGTGGAGGACGGCGTCCTTTATATGGAACACGGGCTGTGGGTCCGCCGAAAACTATGGATCACCAAGGAACGCATTCAGTCTCTGAATATCACAGTCAGCCTGTATGATCGAATGTTCGGGCTCGTTCGCCTGGAAATGGAGACGTCCGGGGGTGAAGATGAGCCGGAGGCCGTGCTCAGTTCGATTTCTGCCGCGGAAGCCGCCCGGATTCAGCGAGAGATCGGCATGGCAAACCCGGAGAAAGCGGCGTCCGAAACGTCCGGCGATTCCCTCGTTCACGCTGATCAGCCGAACGCTACTCCCCTGAACAGCATGCGGCTGTCACTGGGCCAAACGCTGATTCTAAGCACAACGAGCGGCAAATTCTCGATCCTCTGGATGGTGATCGTAGGGGGAGGCTTGAAGCTGTGGGATGAATGGGTGAGGGATACGCCGGTATGGGATCAGCTGTCCCCGCGGCTGATGGTCTTCGGAATCCCGGGACTCATCTTCATCCTTGCGATCCTTTCCTGGCTGCTCGCGTTTGCAGGCGCCTTCTTACTGGAGTACGGCTTTCGGGTTGAGGCCGAGGGCCGTACGTTAACCATCGAGCGGGGCGTTTTGGAAAGAAAAAGAACCGTCATCAAGCCGCACCGGATTCAGGCGATCCGCATCACCCAGAACCCGCTGCACAAGCTGCTTCGCCGGGCTTCGGTTCGAATGGTCATCGCAGGCAGCTCGGATGAGGAGAAAAAGGCCGTCGATTTGTTTCCGCTTGTCCGCTATGACGAGCTTCCTCTGCGGATGGCAGCTTTTCTGCCCGGCTTCCGCCTGCCGCAGACCTGGAACCCGGTCAGCCGTAAATCTTACCGTTCTTACACCGTGCTGCCTGTTCTCATCTGTATCATCCTGGCGGCAGCCGCCTGGTTGCTCGCGCCCGGCGTGTGGCGGTGGCTTGCATGGGTTCTTCCCCTCTTTGCCTGGGCAGCGTCATCAATGGAATACCGGAGGGCGGCCTGGAGCCGGGAGGAGAACCAGCTTCACATCCGCTATGGGAGCTTTTCCGAGAAAACCGTGCTGATCCCGATCTCCAAGGTACAGTGGCACAAAACCTCGCAGACTCCATTCCAGGCGGGAAAAGAGCTGGCCACGCTGAAAGTGGCGGTAGCATCCGGTAAATCCGGAGACAAAGTTTCGCTGCGGCATGCCTCGGCCTCCGATGTCGACATGCTCACCGATTGGCTTTCCGGAAAACAGTAGCTGATGGCCTTCCCACCGCGAAAAACGCCATAAGAAAAACGTCTATCGACGTACTTTCAAAGAAGACAGACCGCGGTTAGCTGAAGTTTTTCTTGCGATTATAGAATGGTTCAGCTTCGCTGAATTTTATAAATTCTATAATCTTCAAAAATAGGCGCCCGCCGGGAGAGAGCCTCTTGAAAAAAAGCCGCAAAAGCGTTAAGTTACTGAGTAATATAAAAACGTCCGTTTAAAAAGAGGGTTAGCGGAGTGAGGAGAGAACAAGAGATGAAAGATACCGGTAAGGAAACGCAGGCCCAGCCTTCAGCTGGCGCCGAAGGAGTCACTGTCGTGAACGCTGAAAGAGAAAGCGCGGCAGACAAGCCCCGCACCGTCAGCATGGAAGATATCGTCCGGGCACACCACGTGCTGCGGGAGGTTATCGTACGGACGCCGCTGCAGCGGGACCCGGTCCTGTCGGCGAGATACGAATGCAGCGTGTTTTTGAAAAGGGAGGATCTGCAGGTCGTGCGTTCCTTCAAGATCCGCGGGGCCTACAATATGATCCGCAGCCTGTCGCCGGAGGAGATGGCGAAGGGAATCGTGTGCGCGAGTGCAGGCAACCATGCGCAGGGTGTAGCCTTTTCCTGCCATGCGCTGAATATTCACGGGAAAATCTACATGCCGAGCACGACCCCGAACCAGAAGGTGAAGCAGGTCAAGCGCTTTGGCGGCAGCAACGTGGAAGTCATTCTGACCGGAGACACGTTCGACGACGCCTACGCAGAGGCGATCAAGGCCTGCGACCGCGAGGGCATGACGTTTATCCATCCGTTTGACGAGCCTAAGATCATTGCAGGGAACGGCACGATTGCGATGGAAGTGATGGAAAGCCTGGATTCGGCAGCAGACCATGTGTTTGTCACCATCGGCGGTGGCGGACTGGCGGCAGGCGTGGCGACGTACATCAAGACGGTCAGTCCCGCGACCAAAGTGATCGGCGTCGAGCCGGAAGGCGCGGCATCGATGAGCGAGGCGCTGGCTCAGCAAGGCGTCGTTACCTTGGACGAGATCGACAAGTTCGTCGACGGAGCAGCCGTGAAAAGGGTGGGCGACACCCCGTACGACATCTGCTCGCGCCTGCTGGACGACGTCGTCAAAGTGCCGGAAGGCAAAGCCTGCACGGCCATCCTGGAGCTGTACAACGAAAATGCAATCGTCGTTGAGCCCGCAGGCTCGCTGCCGGTCGCGGCGCTGGACCTGTACCGGGATGAAATCCGCGGCAAGACGGTCGTCTGCATCATCAGCGGCGGCAACAACGACATCGACCGGATGCAGGAGATCAAGGAACGTTCGCTCATGTACGAAGGCATCAAGCACTACTTTATGATCAATTTCCCGCAGCGCTCCGGCGCGCTCCGCGAATTTCTGGAGGACGTGCTCGGGCCGGGAGATGACATCACCAACTTCGAATATACGAAAAAGCACAACAAAGAGAACGGACCGGCGCTCGTCGGCATCGAGCTGAACAGCCGCGAGGATTATGAGCCGCTCATCGAGCGCATGAACCGGAAAGGTCTCAAATATACGGAGCTGAACAAGGATTCCAGCCTGTATAACATGCTGATTTAATAGCGGCCGATCCCCGGCGGCGGATGCTGATATTCTCGCCCCTTGGTGCACCGTGCCAACGTGGGAGCAATCCGCTTTCGCCCACCCAAACTACAAAAAGGGAGACCCTGCAACCATCGCAGCGGTCTCCCTTTTCTATTTTTAAATATGACAAATGATCAGCTTCGGAGAATGTACGTCGATAGACGATTTTTTATCCGGTTGATGATTCAGCCGATAAAAGTTTCGTCTGATGAACGAGCGGCATTATTTCAGCGCGGAATTGATGTAGTTCCGGACTTCCGGCGTCAGGGTGTCTTTGTTTTTGTTCACGACGTCAAGGAATCCCTTGATGCGTTTCAGGTAGCCGCTCGTGGCCGGGTTTCCTTTGCTGACGGCAGCTTCCAGCGCGGCTTTGGCCTTCGGATCGATTTTCTTGCTGTCATAGTCGAACATCGGCGTGTTGTTGAGGCCGTTCATGCTGATGGACAGGTACAGCTGGTACAGCGCTTTGACCTGGGTCACACGGTTGGATTTCGGATACGACTTTACGAATGCTTCCTGGGTCTGGGCACGCTTGATAACTTCCTGCCAGCTGATCGACAGCGCCGCATCGTTGGCAAAGCGGTTTTTCGTCTCCGCCGTCATGATATCGATATAGCTCTTGATATCGTTGGTTACGTAAGGGCGAACCTTCTGGAAACGCGGGTAGTCCAGCACCAGGTAGAACATGCCTTCAGCCGTTTCGAGACGATAGCCGCTGTCGCGGGCGCCTTTGAAGAGGGTTTTCAGGTTTTTGTCGCTCGTCTTATTGATCAGGGAAGTCAGGTCGTCGCCCTGCTTCATCAGCTTCATGAGGCTGCGCTGTACATTGTCTTTGTAAAATTTCTGGTTCCATGCTTCCAGATTGGCGTTTTCGGCATTCTCCATCTTGAGAGCCATCAGCATCGCTTGATACGGCGTTACTTGATACATGTTTTTCTCCATGTAGGCCAGTGCTTCCGCCTGCTTCGCCGGTTTCTTCAGCAGCTCCATCATGTGGTTGTAAATGGCGTTGGCGTGCTTCGTTTTGGCCGAGACGTCGGCAGAAACTGCCGATTTGGTAGCGGCAGGCTGCGCGGTGGCGGCATGAACCGCTCCGGCTCCGGTTTGCAAGGTAAGGGCAATCATAAGGGCAGCGGCTGTGGCCGCGGTAACTGTTTTTTTCATAGGTGTGTTCAACCTCCTGTTTGGTATATGAACATATTACCCGAAGGTTGTTTCGCTTTGATCTCAACTTGTTTCCGACTTGTAAACTTTTAGCGATTGATTTTGGTGACAGGGGAATTTCACAGTATTCCGTAGAACTAAATATCAGGGATTCGTATTTTTACTCACTTGTTTTGAATTTTTTGATATTCCATTAATCTACATACAACATATAACGTTTATGATGGATTTGATTTGCCGGCAGCAAGCACCGTATAAATAACGTTAGGGAGCGATTGGCGTGAACCCTGAACCACAACAAACCTTAGAAGCTACTAATGCAAAATCAGGCTCACTCTGGGAGGTGCTTCGCGTCTCCACCAAATTAGGCCTGACCTCCTTTGGCGGTCCGATTGCCCACCTGGGTTACTTCCATGACGAATACGTCCGGCGCAGGAAGTGGATGGACGAAAAAGCCTATGCGGATCTTGTGGCCCTCTGCCAGTTCTTGCCCGGTCCGGCAAGCAGCCAGGTCGGAATCGGGATTGGCATCCTCCGGGCGGGCCTGTGGGGCGGTGTGATGGCCTGGTTAGGCTTTACGCTGCCTTCCGTGATCGTGTTGGTTCTGTTCGCCTTATTGCTTCAAGGCTTCGATATCGCAAATGCAGGCTGGATACATGGGCTTAAAATCGTGGCTGTCGCTATTGTCGCTCAGGCTGTGCTGGGCATGGGCCAAAAGCTGACCCCGGACCGATCCCGGGTCACGATCGCCGTTGGCGCTGCTGCCCTTGTGTTACTATGGCCGACAGCCTATACTCAAGTGCTCATCATTGCCGCAGCTGGAATACTAGGACTGTGGCTGTACAAAAAGGGTCCGGATCCTGGCAGCCAAAGTCTGCGGATGCCGGTGGGCAAACCTTTCGCGATCGGCTGCCTTGTTCTGTTTTTCGGCCTGCTCGCTGCGCTGCCGCTCCTAAGACAAACGTTTGACATCCAATGGCTTGCCCTGTTCGACAGCTTCTACCGCTCGGGGTCATTGGTGTTTGGCGGCGGACATGTCGTACTGCCTTTGCTGGAGCGCGAGGTGGTGCCGACGGGGTGGGTGAATCCGGAAGACTTCCTTGCCGGCTATGGGGCGGCGCAGGCCGTTCCCGGACCGCTGTTTACTTTTGCAGGGTACCTCGGGGCGATGGCCGGCGGAATCACAGGTGCAATGGTAGCGACAGTGGCGATTTTCCTGCCTGCTTTTTTGCTGGTTGCCGGAGCGCTGCCGTTCTGGAACGGCCTCCGTAACAGCCCCAGGGTGCAAGGTGCGCTAATTGGGATTAACGCTGCCGTGGTCGGCATCTTGTTAGCGGCATTCTATGTTCCGATCTGGACGACGGCTGTTACGGCACCGGTTGATTTTGCCTTGGCTCTATTGTTATTTATTCTGCTTGTCTTCTGGAAGCTCCCGCCTTGGGTTGTCGTTCTTGCCGGTGCGTTAGCCGGAATGATTATCGGATGGATATGAGTGGATCTTAGAGGCTGCCGTATATAGCCAAAAACGAAAAATTCCCTTCGAGCAAGCGCAGCGCTGCCATTCAGCACATGCCTGCTTAAAGGGGATTTTCACTATGTTCGGGCTATCCGCAAATATGGGGCCAAGGCGCTTTGTCCAGCCAACCTCGTTTGCCGAATCAGCCTCTTCTTAGAAAGATAAAACGTAGCCCGGCCAGCCCAACCAATCCGATCACCAGGCTTACCCATGGGTTGACAGTGAAGACCGGCAGCATGGTCCGCATTGAGAACCCGATGATCATGACGATGATCAGGATGATCAAATACACCCCGATCGCCTTTAAATCGATCTTGGGCTTGCTGGAGCCCTCATCGCTGCCCGGTTTATTCAGGGTCTTGGTGACGAGCTCGGTCAGCAGAATCGAGCCTGCGGCCAACACGATCAGCGCCAGCAGGCTGATCCGATTGATCGGTTCCCCTGCATAGCCGCTCCATTCGGCGACCAGTCCGAACACCGCCTCGACCAAAAACAGAAATGTGAACGCCGCCCAAGGAATCATGATGTAATAGGCGGCTCCCTCGATGGCTTTACGCTTCGGCAGCGCATCCGCGATGCTGCGGGCACAGGCCGCCGGATCTTCGCCATACAGCTGGGATGCCGTGCGGCCGGCTTCCTGGGCCTTCAGCACGTCCGAAGCCACTTCGAGCAGCTTCTTCTCGGCCTGCTGCCGGTCGGCCCGGGTGCTCCGCACCGCGATGATGACATCCTCCACGTAATCCCGGTTCGCCGGGGTCATGCGTTCGCGCAGCCGGTTATTCTCTTGAATCATTTGCTTGATCGTCATTCTGTACGCTCCTCCATATACCACAAGTATAGGAACAGCCCCGGCCGTTTGCAAGGCAGCCCTCAAGGGTTACCGGCCCTCTATTCCTTGAAAAAGAGCATTTCATAGTGCACCGCCACATAAATGATGGCGATAATGACGCAGACGATCAGGACGATCGACAGCGGTTTTTCCTGGGCAAACGTCATGACATGGTCCCACATGGATGATCCATCCCCTCGCGAAAATGATAAGTAGACCTAGTTTCTGCCGCGCGTCTGTTTTCCATGCAGGCAAGGGGATATGAGGCGCAGCGATGGTCCATAGCAACGCTCCACAGCGACGCTCCACAGCCCAGCAGTAGTCTCCCGTCTTTCGCAATTTTGTGAACATTTAACGACCCCCGAATAATCCGCCCGGATGCGCGTGACAATAGGTCAATATGCATCAAAAATTTTATCTGACCAGGGGGTGACCTTGTCGTGAGCGACAACTTTAAGCAGAAATATGTGTGGGACAGCAAGAGCAGAGGATGGATCGTGGAAATGGCCGCGCTGGGGTCACTGAACGGGTCCGAACCAGCGGCCGAACAGGCGCGGACTAAGGGAGAAGAAGGCGGGCAGCCGTCTGTATCCGGGCAGCAGGCAGGGCAAGCGAATCGCATCAGCGATCAAGAGCTTCGCGGCGTTGGCCCGGTCGATGTCGGCAACGGCATACGGGGCGTAGGTCCGGCAGCCGAAGATAACGGAATCGGGCCTCGGACGGCGGGCGAATTCACGAGCGAAATGGCCGAGGAGCCGATCGAAGCTTACGGCTGGCTGAATGAACCCGAGTCCAAGGAGGAGCACGGCAGCCAGCATCCGCAGAACGTGCTGGAAGTAAGTCCGGAGAACAGCCTGCTGACCGATTGGGAAGGCCGGGAGGAAACCCATTCGATGTTCCGCCGCAGTTACGAATAGAGGCATAAGCCGCTTTTTCAATTGACACTCTCCACCCCGCGGTGATAAGATAAATTCCGATATCACATTAAACTTATCGGAATTATCAATATATAAATTTTATGGGGACGGGGGAGTTAGGATGGAGCGGAATATTACGATCCGGCACGAACAGGAGGAGCTGGCGGCGAGCCTGCATTATCCGGTGAAACAGGAAGGCAAGGAAGGCCGGAGCAAAGACCGCGTCCCGCTGGTGATCATCTGCCACGGGTTCGTCGGGAGCCGGATCGGCGTGGACCGGCTGTTCGTGAAGACCGCGCGCGAGCTGGCGCGGGAAGGATACATGGTGCTGCGCTTTGACTATGCCGGATGCGGCGAGAGCAGCGGGAGCTACGGGATGGAAGGGCTGGAGTCCATGATCGCCCAGACCCGGACGGTGCTCGATTACGGCATGAGCTGCGTGGATGTCGATCCGACGCGCGTAACCTTGATCGGGCACAGCCTGGGAGGTGTGGTGGCCATCCTGACGGCTGTCCGCGACCGCCGCGTCAAGAGCCTGGTGCTGTGGTCGTCGGTCGGATATCCGCTCAGCGATATTTTGAAAATCACCGGCAGAGACGTGTACGATACCGCGGTGAAATCCGGGTACTCGGATTACCTGGGTTATGACTTCACCCCGGGATTCTTCGACTCGCTCGGCCAGTATCAGCCGCTGCAGGAAGCGGTGAAGTTCGGCGGCGACGTGCTCATCATCCATGGAACGTCGGACGACACCATCCCGGTGGACTATGCATTCCTGTATCAAAAGGTGTTCTGGATGCGCAACGAGGGGCGCTGCGACAAGGAGATCATTTTCCAGGCGGACCATACGTATTCCTCGGGACCTCACCGCAGACAGGTGATCCACTGCACGAAGGAGTGGCTGAACGACCAGGAAGCCGTTCAACAGGAATGGCAGCATTGGATGATCTAGAACGTTACGAGGTTCGGTTATCCCAGGCAGACACCGGGTATGGTAGGCGTGGATAACGAGGCGGGGCGGCGATCCAAGGCAGGCGGGCGGACCGTATGTTCGGGCGGAAATTGGAAATCTCTCTGCATACACGGTACAATAGAAACAGCAACGTATACTGGCGTGTGGAGGTTGACATCGATGACATTACCAGCACTATTTGTAGCCCACGGTTCACCCATGCTCGCTTTGGAGGATCACGAGTACTCGCGGTTTTTGGAGTCACTGGGACGGGAGCTGCCTGCCCCGGAAGCCATCGTCGTCTTCTCGGCACATTGGGACAGTCCTGAGCAATCGATGACAGTGGACGAATCTCACGATACGATGCATGACTTTTACGGATTTCCTGAAGCGATGTACGAGCTCCGCTACCCGGCTAAGGGGTCGGCAGCCGTCACCCAAAGAATCGCCAGCCTGTTCGAAGCAGGCAACCTGCATTACGAGCCCGTTCTGGGACGCGGCCTGGACCATGGCGCCTGGGTCATCCTGAGCAAAATGTACCCGAACGCGGACATCCCAGTCATCGAGCTGTCCGTGGATTCACGGCGGTCACCTGAGGAGCAGTACGCCATTGGCGCGATGCTGAAGGAGCTGCGTCAGGACAACGTTCTGATCATCGGCAGCGGCGGCCTCGTTCATAACTTGCGGCTGATCAGCCAGACGGATGAACCGGAAGCCTGGGCGGTCGAATTCGACGAATGGATTGCACGGAATCTGGAGACCTGGAACCTGAAAGAGCTGTTTAACTACGACAAAAAAGCACCGCATGCGCGCGAAGCCGTTCCGTCCTACGGGACCGAGCATTTTGCCCCGCTGTTTTACGCGATGGGCGCAGCAAGCGACGAGGCGAAGGCCAAACGGCTGATCCAGACGTACCAATATGGAAGCCTCAGCCTGAACTGCTGGATGTTCGGCGGGTCTTGAACCGATCGGAAGGCTGGCAAGCAAGATTGCATATTGAAGTGGACCGGCGAGCGCCGAAAGTCCTGTAAAATATAAACGAGCCGGCATCCTTGCCGGCTCGTTTCTTGTTTGAACGGGGGAACGTTCAAAAACAGTATATGGGGAAAGCGGCGGTCCGCATCCGTCCATCCGGCTTTCGCGGGATTCGCGCTTCAGCCGAGTGGACGGTGCTGGTTGCGGGCCGTCCGCTTGCTCCTGAAGTTAAGCGGCGCCCTTGCTCTTGCCATTCATGCCTGGTGCGGGTGCCGGCGTGGGATCCATGCCGTCATGATGCCGGTGGAACAAGCCGCGGAGGTAAGGCAGTACCCAGCGGTCCAGACCGATCCGGCCGGCGTTGGCGGCAGCGACGACGATGAACATTTCAAGCAGCAGCATTTGTGCGTTGGTGCTTACGGTGCCCGAGAAGAGGAACGCCGCGTTCATCACCATACCCATCAGGGCGGCGAAGGTGGTGAAGGTGCCGAGGATCAGCCCCAAGCCGACCAGCGTTTCGCCGAGCGGGATCAGGACGTTGAAGAATTTGACGCCCGGCAGGGCCGCGTGTTCCAGGAAGGCAGCCCACCAGCCTTGAACGGCCGGGTGATCACCGGTACTCTTGGCAATCGCCCCCTGCAGGAATCCGCCGGCATCAAAGCCTCCGGTCAGTTTCTCGATACCGCCTTTGATCCAGCTGTACCCCAGGTAGATCCGGACGACGGTCAGCAGCCAGCTTGCTACTTTGTGATTTCTAAGCCAATGGTTGAACATGATTTGTTCCACTCCTTTATTTTCTTTAGGTTATGTTGCTTTTGGAAGATGATCATCTTTGATGTCTTTATTATAAGTGAAAAATTTCACAACAACTGTGATATACATCACATATCCAACAAAATACGGAAAAAGATTTCAGTTATGTTTAAGCTTCAAACGCTAAGCTGGATTTATCCGAAATAGCGGGTGTTTTGGAAGTCGAAAAAATAAATAACCTTCAGTGTAGCCGTACCCGGAGTACAATCCCTCGCGTGTCTCTCAGGTTATGCCTGTAGTCCGCCGTAGTGTGGTCCGTCAATCTGCTTGGGATCAGGATCAAACGCCCGCTAGTGCGAGTCCGTCGGCCCGCCAATCTGCCTGAAAACACAGACAGATGCCGCCCTTTTGTGATTAAATGGAAGGAAAGCATGTGTGGACGAGCCACACAAAGACAGCAGGGGATGACCGGGAGTTTACGATGAAGGGATGAATCCAAGCGAATGAACGATACGTGGAGTACAGGCTGGAGGAGGCTGGCAGGCACGCTGCTGTGCCTGACGCTGAGCGGCGCGCTCTTGGCCGCCTGCACCGAGAAAGCGGCGGAGGCGCCGCAGCCGCCCGCCGCTGGGGAGCAGCAGCCGGCGCAGGACGAGCCGGCGCCGGAGGAGACCGCACCGCCGGAAGCAGCGGAGCAGGAGCCGGCGGCCTATACGGCGCCGCTGACCGGGCTGCCGGTGGAGCAGCCGGCAGACAAGAGGCCGCTGGCGGTGATGATCAACAACGCGCCGGCGGCACGGCCGCAGTCGGGCCTGAGCCAGGCCGACATCGTCTATGAAGTGCTGGCTGAGGGCGGGATCACGCGGCTGATCGGCATCTTCCAGAGCCGGGGCGCCGAGGAGACGATCGGGCCGATCCGCAGCATCCGCCCGTATCTGATCGATCTGGGCGAGAGCTACGGCGGCGTGCTGGTGCATGCCGGGGGCAGCAACGACGCCTACGCGATCATCCAGCGCCAGCACAAGGAGGACCTGGACGAGATCAGCAACGCCGGTCCGTACTTCTGGCGCGACAAGAGCCGCAAGGCGCCGCACAATCTGTATTCGAGCGCGGATAAGCTGCGCGAGGGAGCGGACAAGCGCGGATACGCGGAGCATGTGGAGCTGAAGTCGTATCCTTTTCACGATCCGGCGGACGAAAGCGTTCCCGAGGGCGAGGACGCTGCGGGCGTCGACGTCACCTTTTTGCTCCAGAACTATAAAGTTTCCTATAAATATGATACCGCAACCAAGCTCTATCAGCGCTTCATTAACGGCAAGCCGCATATCGACCTGAACAACAACGAGCAGCTGACCGCGGCGAACGTCATCGTGCTGGGTGCCGACCAGAAGGTGCTGGACGATGTGGGCCGGCTGGACATCGATGTAGCTTCCGGCGGGAAGGCCGTGCTGCTGCAGCGGGGCAAGGTGCTGGAGGGCAAGTGGGTGCGCGCCAAAGGGGATGTCATCCGCTTTGTAAAAGACGGACAAGAGGTGCCGCTCTACCCGGGAACCACGTATTTTAACATCGTGCCGAATGCGCCATCTTTCGACAGCCATCTACAGCTTCTCAAATGACGGAAAAATAGGGGAAGGATGGCGAATCCTTGCGGGAATTGTCACTTCACCGGATATTTTGGCAGGGAATGGGTAAGTTTAATATATAAATTCGGCAGCGAGTTTACATTGCATTAAAATTGAAAGCCGCTTATCTTTACAAACCGTAGGACGGATTGATAAGATAACAAGGGTTGTCATTCTCATGTTTTTGCGGTGTTTATGCAAACTTATGTAAAGGGGTTATCGTATGAGATTGAAGAAAAAGGACATATTTTTCCAAACCCTGGAGAATATGGCCGATACGATTGTGCAGGCTGCCGATTATTTCGCCCAGCATGTGGACAATCTGCAAGATGTGCTTGTTTTTGCCAACGAAATGAAGAGATTCGAGTCGCAATGTGACGATTACACGCACACGATTATTACAGAACTCAACAAGACATTCATTACGCCCATCGAACGTGACGACATCATGGACCTGACAACCACCATGGATGATGTGATGGACGGGCTGGAGGCCTGCGCTTCCCGTTTCGACATGTACCATCTCCCGGATCCGGATGAGTATATCGTGCAATTCGCGGAAATTCTCCGTCAGTCGGCTTATGAAATTCAGAAAGCGATCCACCTGCTGTCCCAGAAGAAGCTGCTGGCCATGCGTGAATATACGATCCGCCTGAACGACCTGGAGAACCAGGGCGACGAGCTGCTTCGCATTTGTATTAAAGAGCTGTTTGCGAAAGTGACCGATCCGATCGAGCTGATCAAGCGCAAGGAAATTTACGAACGCCTTGAGACGACCACCGACGCTTGCGAAGACGTGGCCAACATGCTGGAATCGATCATTATGAGCAACTCGTAAGGGGTTTTGGAGACACATGGAGACATCATTATTTGTACTTACCATAGTCATCATTCTGGCGCTGGCGTTTGACTTCATCAACGGTTTCCACGATACCGCGAACGCGATTGCCACGTCCGTATCGACACGGGCGCTGAAGCCGCGGACGGCGATCCTTCTGGCGGCGGTCATGAACTTTGTCGGCGCGATTATGTTTACGGGCGTCGCGAAGAAAATCGGCGGCAGTGTCACCGACCCCTCGACGCTGAATAACGGGCTCGAAGTCGTCATAGCCACGCTGCTGGCGGCGATCATTTGGAACCTGGTCACCTGGTGGCTCGGCATTCCGTCCTCCTCGTCACACGCACTCATCGGTGCGCTGGCCGGAGCGGTGTACGTCGGAGCAGGCTCAAGCCATATCAAGTGGAGTGGCTTTACGGAAATTGTGGAAGGCTTGCTGTTATCCCCTCTAATCGCATTTGTGATCGGCTATATCGTCATGACGATTCTGAAGTGGATCTTTGCCAAACGCAGTCCGCATACGGTCAATAAAGGCTTCCGGTTTATGCAGATCATTACGGCGGCGCTGCAGTCGTTCACGCACGGCACCAACGATGCGCAGAAGGCGATGGGGATCATCACCCTGGCGCTTGTGACATCGGGCCGGCTGGAGACGCTCGAAGTTCCGCTCTGGGTTAAAATCGCTGCGGCGACCTCCATGGCGCTCGGCACGTCCATCGGCGGCTGGAAAATCATCAAGACGATGGGCACGAAAATTTTCAAAATCGAGCCGATCAACGGCTTTGCGGCAGACTTCTCGTCCGCTTCCGTCATCTTCACGGCAACGCTCCTGCACCTGCCAGTCAGTACGACGCACGCAATTACGTCTGCGATCTTAGGCGTGGGCAGCGCGAAGCGCTTTTCCGAAGTAAAATGGTCGCTGGCCGGAAGAATCGTCATCACCTGGTTCATTACCATTCCGATTTCAGCGGTGCTGGCGGGCATTATCTTTAAAATCTTTTTCTAATCTTGGTTAATCTCATATATATAGATGTACACATTTGGAGTAGAGTGGGGGCCAATCGTCAAAGGGTTGGCTTTTTTGTTGCGCAAAAACATCGCCGGCGTGACTTCGTTCGAACGGATGCTGTACAATACTAAGATAGATCAGAACATACATATAGAAGTGCTCCGATTCTGCCGGAGCCGGAACATAAGCCGCTAGAGGGGAGTTTCGCTGAACGCCGATGATACGCACGCTTGCCATTACCCATACCCATGAGGTGCTGACGGGAATTTCGCTGGAAGAAGCCCGGATGGAGGACTATGCCTGGATGTGGGTGGATTTCAACGGTCCGACCGAAGAGGAATCCGCCCTTTTACATACGTATTTTCATTTTCACCCGCTGGCGGTCGAGGACTGCATGCATGTGCTGCAGCGGCCGAAGCTGGATATGTACGAGGATCTGCAGTTCTTCGTTCTGCACGCGCTCGATCCCGATACGCTCGGGGTGGATGAGGTGGACCTTTTCCTCGGGCACGACCTGCTCGTGTCCTTTCATCTCAAAGAGCTGCCGGTCGTCGACGACGCCTGGGAGCAGATCCTCCAGCATGCCCATGACCGCAAAATCTGGGCGCGCGGCCCGGTATCCTGCGCCTATACGATCATGGACCACTTGGTGGACCGCTATTTTCCGAGTTTGTACAAAATCGAGGATGAGCTGGCCGACCTGGAGAACCGCGGCGGCAAAGAGTCGGTCGAGGAGCTGATGAACCAGGTGTTCGACCTGCGCGGCCGGCTGCTGAAGCTGCGGAGGACGATCGTGCCGATGCGCGATCTGCTGTACCGGGTCGTCAACTCCCAGCATGTCCAGAACAACAGCGAGCACAAAGTGTATTTTGCCGATATTTACGACCATCTGCTCAAGCTGACCGACATGATCGAGGCCGACCGCGAAATGACTGCCGACCTGCGCGACAGCTACATCTCGCTCAACTCCAACCGGGCAAACGCGATCATGAAGACGCTGACGGTCATTACCGTCATCTTCATGCCGCTGACGCTCATCGCCGGCATCTATGGCATGAACTTCGTCAATATGCCCGAACTCAACTGGAAGTACGGCTACCCCGCCGTCATGCTGCTCATGTTCTTGCTGGGGGCGGGCATGGTGCTGTGGTTCACGAAGCGCGGATGGTTCAAATAGGGGGAAGGATTATCTGGGATTGCGTCAGGCCAAGAGGAGGTTAAAGCAGAACGGAATGCCTCATGCCAATTGAATGTTAATGTAGAACGGGCGGCAGGACAAGAGAACGTGTGGTAGAACGGAATGCGCCAGGCCAAGCACGGAAGTGGAGAGACTTCTGCGCTGGGACCTGGCGCTTGTATGTTCTTTGGCCATGATATGGTGGCGAAGAGGGAATCATCGTTATTCTTCCGGTAAAATGGGCGACATGAGGGTATCGATACTCTGAATGGTGAGTACGATAGGGCAAGAGGTACGATATGGCACGGTTCATGACACCGGCTCATCGCACCAACGAAGGCTTCGTTCGACACTTAAACGGCAATGGTAGTGGATTTTTAAGCGTCAGCTGCGCTTCTTCTTGGATGTTTTTTTCGACGTGCTCTTCTTCGACGACGATTTTTTCTTGGAAGACGATTTCTTGGACTTCTTTCTCCGGCGCGGTCTGTACTCGCCATCATTGCTGCTGTTGGTTTTGCCTTTACCGAGACCCGCGAACAGTTTAAACATCGGGGCGATCTGCTGCATACCGGTCATCACCTTCTGGAATTTGCCGACGGAGTTCACAATGCCGTCGATGCCGCCCACCCGGTCGATCAGTCCCTTGAGGTCGCCGAGCTGGGCGAGGGAGAAGCCGGTTTTGGCGGTTTCGGCTGCGGCAGCGACCGGAGCGGCGGCTGCGGCTGCAGCTGCCGCGGGAGCAGCCGAAGCGGCTGCGGATACTGGCGGGATGATCTCCGCCGTACCTGCCAATCCTTCAGGTCCGTAATAAGGCGCAAACCCGGGAGCGCCTCCGGGTAATCCGCCGGGTGCTCCAAAGTCCGGATAGCCTTGAATGCCGGGATACGGGGACGGTGGATATGGGGAGGCAAATTCGTTCAGCGAGCGGTGGTCAGCTTTGGGCTTTGCCTTTGACTTATGGTAGTAATGCTCAGGCATGATATCACTTTCCTTTTTGGAATGATTTACTATACTGTATGTGCTGGGCAAACATAATGTATGGACGTTAGCCCGGTAGACAGGGATAGGAGCGGAAACGGGCGGATGCCCAGCCGGCGCGGAAGCAGCGGTTGAAACGGTCGGCAACGTTGGAATGCGGCTTATTTTTGCTTGACCCTGACACTAATGTCACGGTTTATAATGAGCTCATCCCAAAACAGAAAAGGAAGATGCCGTGATGGATATTTCGTCCCAAGAAGAACATATGATTCAGGCGCTGCGTGAGGTGGCATTACCTCCACTATTTGTGCTCATCCGGATTCGGAACGATATTTTAAATGACACGGTCAATATCGAAGAAGGCCGGAGAAATGAGATCGTAAGCACGTTGGAACGATACATCGCCCCGCTCTGGGAGGATTATCATAAGGAGAAGAACGCACAAGCCAATGAAGGAGCTTCGGGTCTGGAATGAATGGGCACGACATAGAGAAGGAGCTTCGGATCTGGAATGAATGGACACGACATAGAGAAGGAGCTTCGGGTTTGGAATGAATGGGCACGACATAGAGAAGGACCATCCAGTTCGGAATGAGTAGACACCAACATCAGAGCGACGCGCCATGCCGCCATATCGGGCGGTTTTTCTTTTGCACAAAAGCTGGCATTCAAGGATCCCAGACCTCATACCCTACAAGATTCAGCGGAGGCCAGGTTGGTGCGTGGGGGAGGATCCGGGAGAAGGAATATCGCTAACTTGTGATCACAACCCGGAGTCCAATGCCGGGAATTGGAAATGATCCACCAAAACATGTACAAGCCCGTCTGGATGATGTATAATTTAAGCGCTTTCAAGTGGAAGGTGGTGTTCTATGCATTTTAACCGTGGAAGGGCATCGGGGACCGGGCGGCGGATCCATGTCGCTTTATTTGGCCTGCTGCCATGCAACTCTTCAGTGCGTGAATCCGTTAACGCTTGAAAAGTTCATACCGGCTCGGTACAATGGGAGTACATAGAGGACTATCATTTGAACACGGATTGACCGATATTAAATGTGGAAAGACCCTGTGACGGGAGCAAAATCCTGAATAGGCAATAGTTACAATAGGGGATGATATTTCAGTGCAGCTGAAGAAACTTAATGATAAAAGCATCGACCAACTATTTGAAGCCATTTTAACTCTTAAAGATGTAGAGGAATGCTACGTATTTTTCGACGATCTGTGTACCGTCAACGAGATCCAGTCTCTCTCCCAGCGTCTGGAAGTGGCGCGTATGCTCGGCAAGGGCAGCACGTACAATCAGATCGAGGCGGAGACGGGAGCCAGCACGGCCACCATTTCGCGGGTGAAGCGCTGTTTGAATTATGGCAACGAAGGGTATAAAATGACGTTAGAGCGTCTCGGGCGTTAATATGCGCAAACCGGGGGTACTTGTTATCAGTCACGGCTCCAGGGAATCCTCCTGGGTCCAACTGGTCGACGATGCCGTTGGGCAGCTGCCGCTGCGGGGAGAACTCCCTGTGGCGGCTTCGTTCTTGGAGATCGTGGAAGGCCGCTTGATTCAGGACGGGATCGATGATCTGGAGCGTCAGGGCGTTACGGATATTCTGGTGATTCCGCTGTTTGTCTCTTCGGGCAGCACCCATGTGAATGAAATCGCATATGCGCTCGGCGTCATTGACGCCCCGGCCATCGACACGGACTTGGAGCCATTTCGCATCCGGGGGAATATTCTGTACGGAGAGCCGATCGACAACGATCCGGACGTGGCCCGCATGGTGTGGGATAAAGTGAAGACGGAATCGAAGAACCCCGGCGAGGAGGTTCTTATTCTTGTTGGTCACGGCAGCAGCCACGACGGCTTCCGCCAGCGCTGGGAGGAAGGTCTCTCGCGCCTGGTGGAGAGCGCCCGGGCGATCGGCGGCCTGGCCGCGGCGGACTATGCCCTGCTTCGGCCCGACAGCGTGCGGGCGAAGGTGGAATACTGGCAGAAGGAACGCGGAATGCAGGTGATTGCAGCTCCGCTCTTTTTGAGTGACGGCTATTTCACCCGGACGGTGATTCCGCAGCGGCTGGACGGGTTAAATTACCGGTATTCAGGTGAAGCGCTGCTGCCGCACCCGCTGCTGACCCATTGGATGGAACGGCAGATCCGGAGCTGGCTTGCGCGTGATGCTGATGCGTCATTGTAAGGAACAGGCGCTTATTCGGAAATTATCAACTTATTAGGTGGCGTATGTATGAAAAGAGCACGTTTGATTTATAATCCCACCTCAGGCCGGGAGGAAATGCGCCGGCGTCTGCCGGACATTCTGCACCGGCTCGATCAGGGCGGCATCGAGGCTTCCTGCCATGCCACGATGGGCGAAGGGGACGCCACGAAGGCGGCCATCGACGCCGTGGAGCGGGGGTACGACATGATCATCGCCGCGGGCGGTGACGGCACGTTGTACGAGGTCGTCAACGGCATGGCGGAGAGGGATAACCTGCCGCCGCTCGGCGTGTTCCCGGTCGGAACGACAAACGATTTTGCGCGGGGGCTGGGCATTCCAAGGAACTGGGAAGACTACTGCGACCTGGTCATCCGGCAGCAGACCCGGCCAATCGACGTGGGCAAGGCGAATGACCGGTATTTCATCAACATCGCTGGGGGAGGCACGCTCACAGAGCTGACGTATGACGTGCCCAGCCGGCTGAAGACGATGATCGGCCAGCTCGCTTATTATATTAAAGGCGTGGAGAAGATGGTCAGCCTGTCTCCGCAGGAGCTGATCATCAATGCCGAGGGCCAGGAGACGATCCATGACGAGTTCATGATCTTCCTGATCACGAACACGAATTCCGTTGGCGGCTTCGAGAAGCTCGCGCCGGGCGCGCGGATCGACGACGGCCTGCTCGACGTGATCGCCCTCAAGAAATGCAACCTGGCCGAATTCGTGCGGCTGGTCAGCCTCGCGCTGCGCGGAGAGCATTTCAACGACAAGAAGGTCGTCTACTTCCGCACGAGATCGATGGAAGTGACGTCCCCGGGCAAGGTGCTGCTGAACCTGGACGGAGAGCTCGGCGGAACGCTGCCAGGGCAGTTTTCGGTGCTGCCGCAGCATTTGCGGATTTTTGCGTAAGGCTTGTTTTTGACATACCTCGATATAGACAACAGGGATAGGAACAGAATGGTTCATCCTGCCGTAGGGAAGCTGGGCAGGCGGTGGATCATCGCAGGGGAGTTAAGATGTCGGCATGCGGCTCATCCACCAGGGATGGGGCAGGGCATCTTGACTTTTTTTGTGCGCTTTTCTGTTATAATGGGAAGGATGCGGGGAAGAAATGAAGCCAGAGGGTGTGGGGCTTATGACCCGCGGGATAAAAGATGGATTAGTGTGTGGAGCAAGGAATGAGCAAGGATTAGTATGCGGAACATGGATGAATCATAGAGCAGTATATGGGGTACAAGGATAGTCATGGATCAGTTTGCAGAGCAAGTAACGGAATATCAATCCTCATATAACTTTGACGAATACAAGTGGACAAGCCGCCGTGCATCGGGGCTATCCCTTTCAAAATATACTCGAAAGAAGTGACTCAAGCAGCATGAACAAGCGACACAGCCGCCGGAATTCCGGCCGCCGCAGCACGCCTGCAGCGATTGCCGGCCTGCCGGTAGCGAAAAACGATGAGGCCGTCATCGACATCATCGGTATGAACCATGACGGAGAGGGGGTTGGCCGAGCAGAAGGCTACACCCTGTTCGTCGCGGGTGCCCTTCCCGGCGAGAAGGTCCGCGTGAAGGTACTCAAGACGAAGAAGCAGTACGGCTACGCCAAGCTGCTCGACATCGTGCAGGCGAGCCCCGACCGGATCGCGGCGCCCTGCCCGATCTATGACCAGTGCGGGGGCTGCCAGCTGCAGCACATGGACTACGCCGCCCAGCTCGCGTGGAAGCGCCAGCTGGTCGTGGACAACCTGACGCGCATCGGCAAGCTGCAGGTGCTCGGCGAGCCCGAGCTGCGCGGGCCACAGGCCGCCGATGGGGCGGAAGGCGCGGATGCTGCTGCGCCGGCATCCATCGCCGCAGCGGGCGGTGCAGCGCAGCAGGGCATCCAGGTTCATGCCACGCTGGGCATGAACGAGCCGTGGCGCTACCGCAACAAGGCCCAGGTGCCGATCGGCGTCACCGAAGGCGGCCTGGTGGGCGGCTTCTACGCCCGCGGCAGCCACCGCATCATCGACATGGAGACCTGCCTGATCCAGCACGAGCACAACGATGAGGTCGTTGCCCGCGTGAAGGCCATCGGGCGGAAGCTCGGCATCACGGCGTACGACGAAGAAACCGGCAAAGGCCTGCTTCGTCATGTCGTTGTGAAAGTCGCGTTCCGCACCGGCGAGATGATGATCGTTCTGGTCACGAATGGGGACAAGATACCGCATGCGGACGAGTGGATCTCGGAGATCCGCGAACAGCTGCCGTCGGTCGTCAGCATCTGCCAGAACGTCAATACGAAGCAGACGAATGTGATTTTCGGTGATGTGACTCGTGTCCTGTGGGGCAGCGAAGTCATCTATGACTATATCGGCGACGTGAAATTCGCCATCTCGGCACGGTCGTTCTATCAGGTGAATCCTGCTCAGACCGAGGTGCTGTACGGAAAGACGGTCGAGTATGCGCAGCTGACCGGGAAGGAAACGGTCATCGATGCGTACTGCGGCATCGGGACGATTTCGCTGTTTCTGGCCCAGCATGCGGGCAAGGTGTACGGCGTCGAGATCGTGCCGGAAGCGATTGAGGATGCACGCCGCAACGCGGAACTGAACGGGATGAGCAACGTCACGTTCGAGGTCGGAGCGTCCGAAGATGTCATTCCGGCCTGGAAGGAGCAGGGCATCGAAGCGGACGTCATCGTCGTCGACCCGCCGCGCAAGGGCTGCGATCCAAAGCTGCTGGAGACGATCCTGGAGATGAAGCCGGAGCGGGTGGTTTACGTGAGCTGTAATCCTTCCACGCTGGCGCGGGATTTGCGGATGCTGGAGGATGGAGGATACCGGACGGTGGAAGTGACGCCGGTGGATATGTTCCCGCATACGGTTCACGTAGAATCGGTGGCTTGGTTGGTGAAGGATCGTCTGTAAATAGCAATCAAAGTTAACCCAAAGCCTAATTAGTCTGCATAAAGCATAAATAGTCTGCCTAAGAGCCGAACGAAATTCAGGTACTCACTCCTGATTTTCTCGGCTTTTTTAAACCCAATCGATAACCGCCGCGGGAACCCAGGGCAGGGAATATTATTTTTAGGGAGCGGGACAGGATAAATGCATACCGTTTCCACTCGACCCTGAACCCAAAACCCGCTAAAATCCTTGCCCCGCCTGCATTTTTCCTACTGATAATTCCGCCCAGCTTTGCCCCTATTCCACCATTTGACAAACTACCTACCAGAAGGTAGAATGACAATATGAACAATTTATCTAACACCTATGACGAAATCCTGGCTTGTGCGCGTTCTCTGATCATCGCTGGTGGCTACAACGGCTTCAGTTATGCTGACATCGCTGATGTGGTTGGGATTCGCAAGGCGAGCATCCATCACCATTTCCCAAGTAAGGTCGATCTGGTCCGAACGCTGGTTGCGCGGTATCGGAAAGAAGCCGAAGAGGGGATGGCCAATCTCGAGCATCAGGTATCCGATCCGCTCGAACTGCTTCGGTTCTACACGGGTTATTGGGAAGCCTGCATCATGGACGACAGCGCTCCGTTTTGTGTCTGTGCGCTGTTGGCAAGCCAGCTCCCCGTCCTGCCCGAGGAAGTTGGCCTAGAGGTCCGGGCGCATTTCCGCTCCCTGTCGGCATGGTTGACAGCTGTGCTGGAGCGCGGCGCACGGCAAGGGGAGCTTCAACTGATGGGTACCCCTCATGATGAGGCCGAAGCGTTTATGGCGACGGTTCACGGCGCGATGCTCTCGGCGCGGGCCTATGGCGATCCGAAAATATTCGGCGTCGTGACAAGCTCGCTCTTGGAGCGATTCTCTTCGCGATGAAAGCCGCGATGGAGATGGTTTGTAGTCATAATCTAGAAGAAAAGAGGTGAATCCTTTAGCTTTACCCACTTTGAGAGCAGGCTATATTCTAATGAGGATCAGCCCGCTATATTACGAACGAGTCGCATCTCATCCGCCAATTGCAGATACGAGGCATGCCGTCTACATAACGTCAGTCTACAGTGAGAACGGCGTATTCTTGTCGCTGAATGATTGCTAAATGGCCCCTGCTGCCCGTCGATTGATCAGACATACCTCCAGAGCTGCTGAGTATGGGATATCGGTTGTGGCCGGTCCCGTCGAGTGGTCCGCGCGTGATGTTTTTTCACGACAGGCACGGGGGACGTTTAAAGCAGCCGGCGGAGTCTTGTCTTTTTAACCTACCTATTAGTAGGTAGTGATTTACGACCAAATGAATTTTTGATCAGGAGTGCTGTCAGCCGCTAGTATCGGCTCGCGCCAAGACAAAACAAATCAACCTTGTCCTTATGGACTGGAAGGAGACAATGATGTTTGGAATTTCATCACTCGGCTGGGTGCATACACTCAGCAGCTTGCCCGCCATTCCGCTGGCTATCTATATGTTTGCTCGTTACGGACGGATTGTACCCCGGTCAAAGCCCGGTATCGTCTACTTCATTTCGATGCTGATTGGCGCGATCACCGTATTCCCCATCGCACATCAGTCGGCTAGCTATGCCATTGGTACCGCAACGATCCTACTGCTGCTCGCCGGATACGGCGTCGGGCGTATTTCGAGCTTAGGGCGTGCGGGGAAGTACCTCGAAACCATCTTCTTGAGCCTGACGGCGTTTCTGCTGATGCTGCCGACCATTACCGAAACCCTGACCCGTGTTCCTAACGGCCATCCCTTCGTCACCGATCTGAGTTCGCCCATTCTCCGCAGCGCTCAAGGCATTCTCTTCGTCATTCTTATTGTTGGCTTGACAGCCCAAATCATCCATTTGCGCAGGCAAGGCAAGCGCGCGGCATTCGCCTCGCCAGCCGAGATTTCTGCCGAATGAAGCTTCATGAATTGAGATTTAGCCTGATAAATAACCAGCAAGTCTATCTAATTTATAGCCGCTTTTATGAGAAAGTTTTAATTAAAAAGGAGAGCGAAACATGTCATTAACTCAAGCTTTAGCGGAAACCAAACAGCAATTTATCGCGCATACCCCTATAGAGATTCAAACAGAGATGTTCCGTCAGATCCGGGAGCAGCAGGAATCCGGTATTCCTTACGGCCGGCAGGAGGGGGAGAAGGCCAAAGATTTTACACTCAAGAATGCTTTGGGTGAAACGGTGAATCTTTATGATGAACTGTCCAGAGGACCTGTTGTCCTCACTTTCTACCGGGGCGGATGGTGCCCGTTCTGCAACAGTCAGCTGAAGGCTTATCAGAAGCTACTGCCGGACATCGAAGCCCTTGGGGGCC
Source organism: Paenibacillus sp. FSL R5-0378 (assembly GCF_038009285.1). NCBI lineage: Bacteria > Bacillati > Bacillota > Bacilli > Caryophanales > Paenibacillaceae > Paenibacillus > Paenibacillus sp. FSL R5-0378. The sequence goes on along the minus strand of NZ_JBBPAY010000001.1, from coordinate 7,177,578 downwards.
AGTTGATCGCGGTCAGCCCGCAAAGCCCCGACAACACGCTTTCCCAGCAGGAGAAAGAAGAGCTGACCTTCCAAGTACTGAGCGACACCAACGGTCTCGTGGCTGCTTTCTATAACATCCTTTACGACGTTCCGGATTATATCCAGAACATGATGAAACAAATGGGCATGGACCTGGCGGAATACAATGCGACGAACCGTTGGATCCTGCCGATTCCTTCCACTTTTATGATAGACGAATCCGGTATCATCCGTTCTGCCTACGTGAATCCGGACTTTATGCAGCGGTTGGATCCGGAGAATATTTTGCATGAATTGAGAAAGCTGTAAACCTTACGATAATAATTGCTATACTTGTGATTCATAGGAATGGCATGATTAAATGATTGGAATAAGGAACGAATTTCTCTGATAGGGGAGTTCGTTCTTTTTCTTATAATATCAGAAAGTATAAACTCCAGAGCCATGGCTTCCTGATATTGCAAGAAAAACTTCCTTTAAACGCGGCCTGTCTTCTGGGAAGGTACGTCGATAGAGTTTTTCTTATAATATCAGAAAGTATAAACTCCAGAGCCGTGGCGGCTTCCTGATACTGCAAGAAAAACTTCCTTTAAACGCGGTCTGTCTTCTGGGAAGGTACGTCGATAGAGTTTTTCTTATAATATCAGAAAGTATAAACTCCAGAGCCATGGCTTCCTGATATTGCAAGAAAAACTTCCTTTAAACGCGGTCTGTCTTCTGGGAAGGTACGTCGATAGAGTTTTTCATATATCTGACAATATAAAAATTTCGGAGTAATTTGATATATAATATGGTTAGAAGGGTTGGAAGCTCAAGTGTACTTTGGTTTAATCATTAAGTTATGAAGCATGATATAAGTGGATAAGAAGTCAAATATGAGGCGTTATATTTTTGGATAACGGCTGAAGCTTTATTATTACGAGAGGATTGAGTTTGAAGTGAACGATAATTTTTGGCTTGATTTACCCCGGCCTTTTTTTATACTTGCACCAATGGAAGATGTGACGCATGTTGTTTTTCGTCATGTCGTGAGTAAAGCAGGAAGACCGGATGTGTTTTTTACCGAGTTTGCGAATACGGAGAGCTACTGTCATCCAGAAGGCAATCATAGTGTGCGCGGCCGTTTGCTATTTACCGAGGATGAACAACCGATGGTTGCACATATATGGGGCGATAAGCCGGAGTATTTTGAAAAGATGAGTATCGGGATGGCGAAGGCAGGATTTAAAGGGATCGATATCAATATGGGTTGTCCTGTTCCTAATGTGGCATCCAACGGGAAGGGAAGCGGATTAATTCTCCGCCCAGAGGTTGCCGCTGAAATCATCCAAGCCGCCAAAGCAGGAGGTTTGCCTGTAAGTGTAAAGACCAGACTTGGTTTCACCAGGGTGGATGAATGGCAGGACTGGCTGACCCATATTTTGAAGCAGGACATCGCTAATCTTTCGATCCATTTGCGTACACGAGAGGAAATGAGCCAAGTCGATGCGCATTGGGAGCTGATTCCTGAAATTAAGGCACTTCGGGATCGTGTGGCGCCACATACGCTGCTCACCATTAATGGAGATATTCCTGACCGTCAAACGGGCCTGAAGCTGGCAGAACAATATGGTGTGGACGGGATCATGATCGGGCGTGGTATTTTTAAAAATCCGTTTGCCTTTGAAAAAGAGCCGAGGGAACATAGCAGCGCCGAATACCTTGATCTTTTAAGATTGCAGCTGGATCTTCATGATCAGTATTCCCAACAATTAGAGGCACGTCCATTCAAAGCTCTTCATCGCTTTTTCAAAATTTATGTCAAAGGGTTCAGAGGGGCAAGCGAACTCAGAAATCAATTGATGAGCACGGCGTCTACCGATGAAGTGCGTGCGCTTCTGGACGAATTTGCCCAGCGTATAGATGAGGGTGCAGACAGTTAAATAAGGTATTCGAAGTACTCCGTCCCTTAGGGGATGGAGTTTTTTTGCGTTCTACGATAGACGAATTTAGTCTTATTCGATTGCGATTGTGTTGTACTGAAGGGCAGATTATGATAATTGTACGATAATCATGATCCCTATGGAGTGATGACTTTGAGATACACCGATTACATCCGTCTGAAAACAGGCAGGTACCAATCTGCAGGAAAGTTTGGCGGCGATATCTACGCATATGAGGTCTTAACGGGGATCGCCGACACCCCGGAGTACCACCAAATTTCCAAGGAGGAATTCGAATCGTTTGAAACTTGGAGCCAGGAGTACATTACGGACCTTAAAAAACTCTATGAAATCATTAACCGCCCTGTCATCTGCAGCGGTTACCTGGGAAGAGCGGAGCTGAATACTTCACTGCTTCGGGATATGTAGCCGCAGGAATGGAGAAGAACTTGTATTCATAGTGACAACAAAAAGTATACAATCGTGGGGGTGTTCGTATGATTGATCAAATCAAACAGGTAGTATATGAAAATTGTAGTCAGCCCAATGTATTAGGTGTACTTTTAATGGGTTCGGTTTCAGCTGACGCTCATGACCAGCTCTCAGATGTCGATTTACTTGTCGTCTATCAACAGTCCGAGCCCGTGTTGCGTCTTCCCAACGCGGCTTGGAAATGGGATGTATCCTACATAAGCGAAGAGGAGATTAAAGGGCTTCAAAAATGTTCGGATTGGCGAGCGAACGCTTTTTTAACTGCTCAAATCATCGTTGACCATACCACATGGCTGCCATCGGTTATTCATGAAATCTGTACACTATCTGATCAAGAATCTGAAAGACAAGTCACGAGATGGTTGGATGCCTATCTGAATGCTTTTTACCGATCTATGAAGGCAGTAAGAAGAAATAATGAACTTGGGTCTTTACTGCAGGCTTCATCGTCTATCATGTGCTTAATCCATTGCTTGTTTAGTATGAATAAGCTTATTCCCCCTTATTTGGATAGAGTGGATATCTTACTCGATCGTTTGGAGCATCTTCCAATGCAGAAGACAGCTTTAAGTGAACGGTTTGCAGCGATATCCAAAACCGCTAACCCCAAGGATCAAATCATATTGTTTAGAGCTACCGAAAAATTGCTGAGATCTTTTGGGTTTAATCAAGTGTATGAGGCATGGGGAGACCAGCTGGAAAATGAAGTGAATTACTGGGACGGCTGAAGATGAGGGATTTGTTCAGCGATGGAAAGCTCTCTTAGTCATCCAAAAAGGAAGTGGTCCGTACATCAGACGGTTCAATGGATAGGAATCAACGCTTGGATAAGCAAATCTTATATGAAAGGGTGGCTCGTGTGAAGCAAGGACTCATTGTGTTGTTGAACGGAACTTCAAGTGCGGGAAAGACGAGCATTTCCATGGAACTGATCAATCAGAAAGAGATTCTTTTTCATCATTTATCCATTGATGATTTTTATCATAATTACAATGATTTTATTAATAATAAATTTCCAGATTTAAAACCTGTAAGAAAATTGGATGATGAAGTTATCGGACAAATCATATTTGATCCCATAATCTCCATGTACTACGCGACAATTAAATTGTTTTCCGAAATGGGACTGAATGTAATCGTCGATACCGTAATCGAAAATGACAAGTGGTTTAATGATTATCTTGATGTACTTTTGGATTATCCTACATTATTTGTAGGTGTCATATGCTCGAAAGAAGAACTTGCAAGAAGAGAGCAAATCAGAGGAGATCGGAAGATTGGACTAGCAGCTTCCCAATTCGACAAAGTATATTCCTTTAATGAATATGACCTTGAAGTAAATACTGAAGAGTTGAGTCCGACAGAATGTGCCGAAAAAATATTAAATTTTATGAAGTCCCATCAGGATTACTCTGCATTTAAGAAATTAAGTAAAAGAGAGGTCAGTGTTTCATAGAAGGCGAATCCATCAGATAACAACATATTCAAGATGGGGGCTATTGCCCCAGTCTGGCGGGGGATTTGGAGTTATTTTAATGGGAAGCAATGGATCAATCAAGACGTCAGCCGGACAAAATAATAGGCTGTCGTCGTTAAGCTAACGGGCAGGATAATGGAGTGATTTTGCGAAGGAGTCGATTTGAGGTGGTGGCACTTTTGATCAGAGTGGTTCTGTGGGACTTGGATGGGACAATTCAAGATAGTGATTCGTTGGCAAAGGAAGGTACACGTTATGGATTTAAACAGGTTCTTGGAAGGGAGCCGACAGACGACGAATTTTCTCAGCTGGTTGGACGCCCCGTTCCTGTAGTCTATAAAGAATGGTTCGATGACAATTTGGCAGAACAAATTCTAGATACGGGAACACATTACTACCAAGAACGTGCGGAACAGATCCCTTGCTACCCAGATGTACCCGAGCTTTTGGACGAATTGAAGCAGAGAGGTTATCGGATGGGAATCGTATCTTCTAAACGGCGGTTTCATGTCTTAAAAGAATTACAAAACAAATCATTGGACATTTTGTTTGATGTTATCGTAGCCCAGGAAGACACCCTATACCATAAACCTCATCCTGATCCTCTAGTTCTCGCTGCAAGTCACTTTAATTCACTCCCTGAAAATTGTCTTTATATCGGAGACCAACCCTCAGATATAAGAGCAGCTCATGCAGCACGAATGAAGAGTATTGCGGCGCTTTGGGGAGACGGCGATTATGAACGACTTAGGCCGATATGTCCATCAATGTTTGCCCATACCCCGATGGATGTACTTAACTTTCTGCCCAATATCCATATGAAGTTAATCTAACGAAAAGGATAGCTTAATAACGACCAGGGAGAAGCTGCCGGCGCTGACCGACAGCTTTATTAAGCTAATAGGCAGATTACATTAGAAATGATTCACATAGCCACAGAAAGGGGTTATTACCGTGAGTATCACTTTTGAATCGGTTAAACAGGAAGTTGAGGAGCTCGTACAGTTCCTCACATCAGATAGCTGGCCTTATCATGGAGTTGAGAACCCTGCTGAATCCGATATCAGAAAGGCTTATGAAAATGGCGCCTATCACAATGAGAATACTCGAACGTTCTGGATCATTGATCAAGGCGGCCATCAGAAAATCGGGCTGATCCGATTGTTTGACGTCTCAGATCCGATTGTTATGTTCGATCTGAGAATCCGAGGCGAGTATCGGGGCAAGGGTATCGGAAAGTCAGCTTTGAGTTGGATCGTCTCGCACGTGTTCTCTGAATACCCGGAAGCGATCCGCATTGAAGGACATACCCGAGTGGATAACACGGCTATGCAAGCTCTGTTTGCTAAATCGTTGTTCGTGTTGGAAGCGTATCATCGTAAATCTTGGAGACAAGCCGGGCTATTGTTTGACTCCGTCGGTTACGCGGTGATTAGGGAAGACTGGGAGAACAATAAGGTTACACCTATTCCCTGGTCGATAAAATAATTGATGGAATCCAATTTATTTCATTAGCAATTAAGGTAATGGGTACGATAGCTTAATGAAAATATGATTACGAGACGTGAGCATCTTGTACATTCAAATCATTGTGAAAAGCTAACTGAAGAGCTGCTTCGCGCTCGAAAAGCCAAATCAAATGATTTTGTTTTTTTTGGTGTTGACATTAAAAGGATGATCGGATATATTTTTTACATACCAACCGAATGTATGAAAAGAGGAGACGTATGGCAAGGAATAAATATCCTGAAGAAACAATCAACCAGATCTTAACCGTGGCTCTTAACCTGTTCATTCAAAAGGGATACGAGCAGACTTCCGTTCAGGATATCATCAACGAGCTGGGCGGGCTGACAAAAGGGGCAATTTACCATCACTTCAAGTCGAAGGAGGAGATCCTGCAGGCTGTCACCGATCATTTGTTCCAAGGTGTTGATGATATGCTGTCCAGTGTCCGGGACGACAAGGAGCTGAACGGACGGGAAAAGCTTCGCAAGATTTCCCTCGTCTCTCTCGACAATCCCGCCCAAGACGAATTGGCATCGGTGGCACCGAACCTCTTGCGCAATCCGAAGATGCTGGCGGCACTGATCGAGAACATCATCGAGAAAGCCGTACCCATCTATATCCAGCCCATCATCGAACAGGGTATGCGAGACGGATCGATCCGAACTGACTATCCTAGGGAGCTTAGCGAAGTGCTGATGGTACTCACCAACATTTGGCTAAACCCGGCGATCATTCCAGCTTCGCCCGAGGTAGTGTTGCGCAAGGTAAAGTTTTTCGATGAAATATTGAAAGGCCTGGGGCTTGACCTGTTCGATGAGCAAATGATTCAACGGTACGAGGAACTGTTGCGTATGTCAGCTAGAGAAGTCAGCAAAGAAAACTAAACTGCCGAGAGGCAGCTTATTTTTAAGCCTATTCATACCAACGGTTGGTATGAATAGGTGATCCGGATTCAAAGTGCTTGTTAGAGAACTTAATTATAAGGAGATGTGAATGTAATGAATCAGAAATTGACAATGACCACCCGCTCGCTGGAACAGCAAGTCGTGACCAACTTTAGTGGAAGCAACCTGGTGAAAAGTGACTTAGCGCGCGTTACGGCCCATAAAGGACAGTTTAAGGGCAGCGCGCTCGCCGGTTCCGACTTTTCGGGCTCTGATTTGACCGGCAGTACGTTTAATAGAAGCGACGTACGCGAAGCCAACTTTGACGGCACGAATCTGACGGACTGCAGCCTGTCTGCGCTTGACCTGACCAATGCAAGCTTCAATAAGTCGATTCTTGTACGAACCAACTTCAGCAGCGCGAATCTTAACGGAGTCAAATTCACGGGCGTAAGGATGACCGACGTCACGTTAACGACAACGGATCTGAAAACAACGATATTTGAGGGCTGTTGGTTTGACGGGGTTGACTTCAAGTACTCCGATCTGAGCGGGCAGCGTTTCGACGGACAGACGTTTATCGGTGTGAAGTTTGACAGAGCGGATTTAAGCAACGCTTCGTTCCAGGGCGCTACATTAAATAATGTTTCTTTCCAACCGGGGTTTACCTTTACGAAGAAGTACTATCGCATGATCAAAACGATCTGCTTTGACGGCGCGACGATGGATAAACTGACATTTGCTGCTCTCAAAGGCATGGATGCCAATTTGTCAAAAGTCACCGTCATTTAAGGGAGGGGATCCGATGCAAACCAAGACCATTCAAGTGAAAGGACTGCAAAAATCCAACAAGCAGCTCCAAGTGCTGAAAGGTGACGTTTCGGAGCCTTCTATAGTGAAAGAACACAAGCGGATCCTTTAATAAAGGAGAACGTCAAGCCGGGAGAGAGTTGTAGTTTGAAACAATTGGACTGATAAAAAAGTAAAGTGAGGGAAACGAAATGGAAAAGAAAACAACAGAAAATTTTAGTTCGTCAGAAAATATGAAGGAAAAAGGAATCGCTGCCCGGCAGGATCGCCCGGAGCTGCAGAAGGCCATCCAGGAGATCGTCGATTCCGGTTTCCTCGGGGTGCAGCTGCGCGTGCACGATGGGCAGGGCGAGTGGGTCGGCAGCGCCGGGGTGAGCAGGTTGGACGAGGAGACGAAGCCGCCTACAAACGGGCACTTCCGGATAGGCAGCAACACCAAGACCTTCACCGCGACCGTGGTGCTGCAATTGGTTGCCGAGGGCAGGATCGGGCTGGACGACTCGGTGGTAGACTACCTGCCTGAGTTCGGGATGGACCCGCGGATCACGGTGCGGATGCTGCTGCAACACACCAGCGGGGTGTTCAACTTCACCGGCGAGTACTACGAAGACGGGACAGTCGTGCCGGGGATCCCCTGGCAGGGCCAGGAGTGGGTAGATAACCGGTTCAAGACCTACCGGCCGGAGGAGCTGGTACGGCTGGCTTTATCCAAGCCGGCGCGATTCGAGCCGGGAACGGACTGGAGCTATTCCAACACCAACTACGTGCTGGCCAGGCTGCTGATCGAGAAGGTCACCGGCCGCTCGCTCGCCGAGGAGATGCAGCGGCTGATTCTGGGGCCGCTTGGGCTGTCGGGTACCGTGGTACCAGACACCCAGCCGGAGATCCCCGAACCGCACGCCCACGCCTACTACCGGTACGAGGAGGCCGGCGAGCAGAAGACGGTCGACATCACCCGCCAGAACCCCTCCTGGATCTCCACCGGCGGCGACATGATCTCGACCACCCAGGATCTCCACACGTTCATCTCCGCGCTGCTGGGCGGCAAGCTCCTCCCGGCCCCGCTGCTGGCCGAGATGTGCAAGCCGTATCCCAAAATCGGCTATGGCCTGGGGGTGTTCGTGCAGAACGTCGGCCCGAACGGCGAAATTACCATCATCACCCACAACGGCGGCATTTCGGGCTACGCGGCACTGATGTACAGCACGCCCGACGGCAGCAAGACCCTGACCGCCTCCTTGAACTATGTGGACGACGCCGCCATGTCCCTGGCAGTGGTGTTCCAGAAGGCGACGCAGAGGCTCCTCGAGGAGGTGTTCGGCGGCGGACTGGCCGGGTCGGCTGACGCGGCCGAGCCAGCCAGTAAACAGGACTGAGCACCGTGGAACGTATGCCCTGAGGCTGGACTCCTTCCGATTGTGCATGGGGTAGAGCGTTCGCCGGGATGACCAAGTTGAGTAAAGCTCAAATTTATAGAGATGTTAAGCTAACGAAGACGATAGTTCAATAATGAACAAGAAGCCAGCCGATTACTTTGATCGGCTGGCTTTATTCAACTAACGGGCAGGATAGAGTAATTATAGAACCGAATTATTTAATAACTTATTTCTTCAGTAACACATCAGGCCCGTATATTAGGGTGATCAACGGCGCGTGATGGCACGAATGGTTGCCACAGCTGACAAAGGAGAACCAAACAGTGAAAAAGTACATACTTTTCGATCATGATGGTGTTCTGGTGGATACTGAATTCTGGTATTACAAAGCGGGAGAACGCGCTCTGGCTGACATTGGATTTACCTTGGATAAAGATCAATACCTCTCCGACATGACCCAGTCATTGGGCACTTGGTCCCAAGCTAGGGCGGCAGGTATTGATGAACAGACCATCAGCAAGCAGCGTGAGGTCCGCAACGTCTATTATCAGGATTATCTTAGAACAGAAGCCATAGAGATTGAAGGTGTAGTTGAAACTCTAGCCGAATTGTCAAAGTACGTCCGCATGGCTATCGTGACGACTGCAAAACGTGCGGATTTTCAACTTATACATGAAAAACGCCAGATCATACAATTCATGGAATTCGTCCTTATACGTGAAGACTACGAGCACACCAAGCCGCACCCGGAACCATACTTGACCGGCCTAAAGCGCTTCGGGGCTAGCAAAGAAGAGACCCTGGTTGTAGAGGATTCAAACAGAGGGTTGAACTCAGCTGTGGCGGCTGGGATCGACTGTGCTATTGTCCATAACGACTTCACCAAAACACATGACTTCTCACAGGCCAGCTATCGAATCAAGACGCTGATTGAACTAAAGGACATCATCCTGAAAGTAAACTGAGAGACCCTAGAACCTTCGTTTGGGCCTGATAAGGCCGGCACAATACGGATTATAGTAATTAATGCATCGGCTTTTCCCATTCACCTTTGATGACTATTCCTGTCTCTTTCGCCGCTGCTTCAAGATTATGGATTTCCTGTGCTGTCAGCGTGATTTCGGCGGCTTTTACAGCATCAGCAATTTGGGAAGTTCTCGTAACGCCGATGATCGGAACGGTTCCTTTCGCAATGGCCCAAGCGATGGCAACTTGTGCAGTATTCGCATTGTGCTTATGGCCGACTTCCTTCATAACATGAATCAGGCCTTCCAGTTTCGCAAGCACGTCTTCATCAAACGCCTCGCCTCTTCTGGTGCCGCTGGGGAGAGGATTTTTCGCGCTGTATTTGTCAGTTAATGCGCCTTGCTCCAATACCATATAGGAGAAAAACACAATGTTGTTTGCGTTGCAGTAATCCATAATTCCGGCTTCTTCGGACGAACGGTACAGTAAGCTGTAATGATTTTGTACGGCAGAGATGTTCAGCCCTTCTTCAGCCAAAATACTTTGCGCTAGCTGGATTTCCTCCAGAGTGTGGTTGGAGACGCCTGCATATTTTACTTTTCCGCTTTTCATGAGCGGAATCAGCTCTGGAGTCCATCTTTTTACATCAAGAGGATTGTGGATCCAATAGATATCCGTCTGGTCTGCGCCGAGCCGATCCAGGCTGCTGTTCAAGCGGTCTTCAACAGGGCCGCCAAGCTGCGGAGTGAATTTCGTTGAGAGCAGCACATCGTCGCGGCCTTTGGTAAACTCGCCCAGAATGCTTTCGGAGGCTCCCATCCCGTACACCGTCGCAGTGTCCCATAAATGGAGTCCGGCTTTCATCGCCGCATCAAAAACCGGTTTTAAGTCTTCAGCGGTAAGATGATTCCCGAAAATAGCATCCCCGCCGCCTTGGCCGATCCCCCATGACCAGGTACCAAGAGCGATCGGAGGAATCATTTCATTTTGTAATTTTACTTTTTTCATTGGTTTCAACACCTTTCTGTATTAGTGAAACGTTTATCGCATGAGATAAGAATATCAAGGAGACGAATGAATTTCTTTGCCTACAAGCTCATTTCTATTTGTTTATTTAGCTCATTTTGGTTTCTGTACATAACAAAATACCGTTCCGCTGTCCGCGAAACGGTATCTTCAAATCAAGTGCCTGTGCAGCCATTTTTTAGCCCCTTTAGGCATCCTCCTTCAACCTCAGCTGCCGTCTAAACTCTGAGGGTGGGAGTCCGAATCTTTCCTTGAATACTTTGGAAAAGTGAGCGATATTTTCGAATCCGGTCGAAAAACAGACATCCGTAACAGATAACACGGTTTCCGCTAGCAGTTCCTTGGCTTTATCCAGCCTTCGATTGCGAACCCATTTGAGCGGGGAGGTGTTGTATATTGCTTGAAAATCCCTTTTGAACGCCGCCAGGCTTCTGCCGGACAAATAGGCCAGGTCGTTAAGGGAAACGGGATTCATGAAGTTCTCCTCCATGATCTTTGCAATGCTGCCTCTTTCCTTGCTTATAGGTTGCATCATTTGATGCAGCAAACGATCATTCGAATCGGCGATGTGAAACAGCAATTCCATCAGCTTCACACGAACGAGTCCTTCTTTGACTTCGTCTGGGTTCTCGAAAAAGGGTTTTAACGACTCAATATAGCTTCCAATGCGGTCATTGATCGGAAAGACGGTTATCGGAACAACATCATTCATGGGATAAATGGGTTTTAAACCGGCGAACTTGAGAAATTCATCTACGATCTTCTCGTTCAGGAAAAACATCGTATAGTCGAGAATATAATCGGAATCGGGTTCACCCGTTTTCTCGTACTCGACTCCAGTTGATTTATGAATAAACATCATTTCGTTGCTCCGTATCGTGTATTCTCGATCACCGAAGCGAATGGTATAGACACCCGACTTGACGATTAGCAGAAGATGATCCTGCAAAAAAAAGCTTCCTTGTATGCCTTGCGTGTAAAAACAGAACTCGATAACGGACATCCCATCCAGCTTCAAGCTCCCTTTTTTATTCGGAGACTTTACCAGTTCATGAGGCACCCTGACCATTTTGCTTGATCTCATAGTCGTGGACGTCCCCGCCTTACTTGTTCCTGCGATTGCTCTAGTTTCCATTTCATAATCATCCTTTCGGATATGCCCGTCTGCGCTTACCTGTAGAATAATTAGAAGCCGTTTGGACGGTACCTGATAACGATGTGCTTTGCCCGATGTTCAAAGGAACCATCCTCTATGTTTCTTAACAAACTTTCCAACACTTATTCGTTTAGTATAACTGGAACCCGGCGAGAAAACTTTGCTGAAAAGCTCAAACGACTTGTTCATTTAGCTCCAAACGAGCAAGTTTTCCTGGATACTGTTTTCGACTATGAAGATGGCCGGGGTTTACTACGAAAGATGGAATGGTGCCTGTTGAGTGATTAGAAAGTAAATTACTACGTTTAGACTAGAAATGGAAAAAAAGCGCAGAGTTGGCGGCGCCAGCTCGGTTAGAACCTAACGGAGTTACAAAGCTAAACTGGCTTTCAGGCATTAAGCTAACGGGCAGGTTAGTGAAACTACACAGTTTTTTTAAACGTATAATTATTATAAAAAAACCATATCGCTCATGCGGAGGTGAACTTGACTGGAGCATTTTTATGACTTGGTTCAATTGGCATTCTCGATTGCTCTCATCTCTTCCGTAGTGTTACTTCCATTCACCTATTTTTCTTCACAAAAGATATACTGGGGGCATGAAATTGCTGCAGCCGGTTCAACTTGGTTTGTGGCTGTCAGACTGTCACAACCCAGCAGCATTCAGCGGTGGATCGTACGTATCGCCAGACGAAGAGAAGCACCTGATGAAGACGACAATAGTCCTTCCCCACATTGATATTCCATACTTTCAATTAGGGAGGACAACGATGAAAAAGATTATGTTGCTCCAAAAATGGGCTAAGTCCATTCTCGTCATGTTGATAGGAGTTATTCCGATCATTGTGCTCAGCGGGTGTTCGACAGCATCCCAATTAAACTCGATTGATGCCGATTCATCAGGAATATTTAACCACTTTTTTATTTATCCATTTTCGATCTTGATCAAATTCTTCGCGAATGCCTTTCACGGAAATTACGGATTATCGATCGTGCTGATGACTTTCATCATCAGACTTGCGATCATGCCACTCATGATGAACCAAACCAAGAAACAAATGGACATGAAAGAAAAGATGGCCGTCCTCCAACCGGAGCTAACTGCACTTAAGGAAAAGTATAAGAACGATGTCAGTGCGGATGCAAAAAAACAACAGCAAGCCGAGATGGTGCAGCTCTACCAGAAGCATCAATTTAATCCCTTGAACATGGGGTGTTTACCGATGCTTCTCCAATGGCCAATCACCCTAGCATTTTATTACGCCATTCGTCGTACCCCAGAGATTGCAGCTCACGATTTTTTGTGGTTTAGCTTGGGGAAAACAGATATGATTTTGCCGTTTATTGCCGCTGCGGTGTATTACGTTCAGTTTCGCGTGTCTCAATCTGTTTCAGTGCAGTATCAGCAAAATCAAAATAACCAAATGGCTTTTATCGGGTTGTTATCACCAATCATGATGGGTGTATTTTCTTTTGGGATGCCCGCCGCGTTACCATTATATTGGGCTGTTGGCGGTATATTCATTATCGTGCAAACGATCATACTCAATAAAATGTACATGAAGCCAAAGGTAGCGATTAAAAACCTACCTACTGGTGCAGATGATTTATAAAATCGAACCAGTCATAAAATAACACTGAGTACAGAGCATCTGAGGCGTAACCTCAGATGCTCTGTTATTTTTGTTGGTGGCTCGTTAACGGGGAACATAGTCAAACAAAATGAGAGAAATGAGAGGGCTAAATCCCCCAAAAGGATGCCCTTAATCTTGCCTTACAGGCTACACGGGGAACCGTATCATAAATAACAGTTAAACTAACGGGCAGGATAGTTGATTTAAACAAAACTTTACCTTGAACTTCCTCCAGGTCAACTATACGATCTTTATTGATGAAGTTATAAAAAAAAGGAATTTTATCAAGAGTTATTTAGTCACATATTCGCCTAATCGATTGTTAAGGGGGAATTAAATGTTTGAACAAGTAGATATAAACAGTATCCTCAACGATCTTCATGAAAAAGGCTTAATTGATAACACTGTTATTGCAACTAAAAATAAGTCTGGTTCTACAGATGGGCGGGTTTATATTCTTTCAGAGCACAGCGAATCGAAATACGTTTTAAAAATAGATCACTCGAACCAAATTATCTTGGCGGAACAATTTCTTAATACACATCGGCACATTAATCTTTTACCTAAAATTCTCTATACTGATCCAGCAAAAGAGTATATCGTATATTCATACATTGCTGGTACAACTCATACTGCCAGCGGTTTAAAAATCAATTGGTTGACAACTTTGGTAAGAGAGCTCTTCAATCATTACGAAAAACGTCTACATACAGACAAGTGGGGAAGACTGGGGTCACCGGTTCAATCCTGGCGTGAATGGAACATTCGGAGTTTAGAAGATACGAAAAATAATTGGGGAAGCCTTCTACCAATTGAGGATTATTATAGATTGGAATCCATTTTTGAAAGAATATCCAAAAGTGCAGAGAATGAAGCAAAATTTTTGCTCCATGGAGATACTGGTGTCCATAATTTTGTATTTCATGAAAGCTCATTAGTTGGTGTTATCGACCCTTCGCCAATGATTGGCCCTTTGTTATACGATTTTACGTATGCTTTTTGTTCTTCTCCAGAAGATTTAAACCTAGAGACCATATTGCCTGCATTCAATTTGCTGAATCATGAACCTTTGGAGAGATCAAGGCTTATTGAAGAAGTTATCTTTCAACTTTATTGCCGTATTGGTATCTGCATTCAATTCCATCCGCATGATTTAGAAAGCTATCTAAAAGCTTGGAAGTACTGGAAGGCCCTCCCCATCAATTAATCTTTGACCTTCCAATTTGTGCTTTATAGCGTTTTATGACATTAACATCGTTTAATAAGCTAAAACCAGCTAATATCTTGTCAACATTTTTCTCTTAAATTAAGTTTGGGATGACGGTATACTGAAAAATAGGCGCACTAAATAACCTTCTCTGTACATGCTGGAAGGCTGTTCTTCCGGATGAAAAATGTGTTAACTAATCTAAATCGACAAACCTTTCTTCCTTCACTAGAAGGGCATAAATCCAGTGAAGGAGCTTGTTGACGCAGGCAATGAGGGCAACCCGGTAAGGCTTTCCGGCTTCGCGTTTCTTATCGTAATATTCACGTAACCTTTTGCTTCCAGTCTTTTTTAGACCGCATAGTACAGCGAGATATAGGGCATGACGCAGCTTCTTAGACCCGCGTTTGGTAATGCGATTGGTTGTCGCTGTGAACTTACCAGAAGAGTAGACGCTAGGGTCAATTCCTGCGAAAGCTACCAGCTTTTTGGCGTGATTAAACCGATGGATTTCCCCGATCTCGGACAAAATCGTTGCAGCGATTTTGCTACCTATTCCGGGAATCGATTGGATAATCTGATAAGATTCAACTTCTTCAGCAAGGGCATCGATCTGACTTTGCAGGTGGGAAAGATGCTCTTGATATTGAAGGAGTAAGTCAATGAATAGTGCTAAGCTTATTAGATGGCTACTATAACTCACTTTTGGAAATGGATTATTTGCTGCAGCAACCATGATACAGCTTGCTTTGTCACTAGCCCAATGATCAGATCGACTAGGGCAGAGGCAGGTAATTGTGTGTGTTACGGTTGATACGCCAGCTGTTTGAAATGCCCCAGGAGTCATGAACTGTTTTAAAAGCAGCAACGAAACTTTTGAATAAAGATCACCGAAAATACCTCTATAATCCGGAAAGACTTGATCTAGAACGGCTTGAAACTGAAGCTTCACCTGTACATACATTTGTGTGAGCGAGTCAAACTGACGCGTTAGATGCCTAAGATTTAGTAGTTGAACCCCTCGTTGCATATGGTCTTCAAATTCCTCTTTGTAGTACAGCTCGCAGAGCCGATAGGCATCGACTGCATCTGTTTTCACTTTCCGTAGACTTGACTTTTTGGCTTGATGTGAAATGAGAGGATTCACAACTAAGAATAAGATACCGTGTTCTTCTAGAAACTGTATTACAGCCTGATGGTAATGTCCTGTCGATTCCAGAATCACAACGGGGGCTTTGCCTGCTGTATCCTGTACAGTTGAAACGACATCTAGCAGTTGGCTAAGACCTACTTGGTTATGCTGAAAACAAAAAGGGTGTCCCATGGGATTGCCTTTGTCTAAGAAAACTTGTCCATCACTTTTACCTTTTGAAATATCCAGACCAATGACAGGATTCATGAAATACTCCCTCCCTTAAAAGTGAAAATGTCGGTACCCCTAAAACAGCTCATAGTTCCACAACATCGCTTGTTATGCGAGATCTAAGTCGTCTCAACCAGCTTAAACATGGTTTCTACAAGTAGGGGGCGATCAGTTTTAGCGACGGGTTACAGACCCAGGGGAACGTCCGATCTGCCCGACTACTGAGAAATACACCACCATAACAAAAGTGGTCAACCAGTAAAAACTGGCTGACCTCATAATACGACGGGGAACGATAGCTCAATCATTACAAGAAAGGCAGCAGGTCAATTGACCTGCTGCCTTCATTGCACTAACTTCACTGTGGTGCGATATTTTAATGATCTTGGAGCAGTTTGCTGGCGGGCCACTGCTTCACCCTTCGTTCAACTGACGACCAGGTTAGTTATAATGTACTCAGCCGTGGGATGTCTGAAATTCCATTGTAGTTTAGGGGCGACAGCAATTGTTGGAGCGTTTCATAACATGCGGAGGGAGTATCCCGGGTTAATGGACCCTATGGGATAATCCCTCCGTTAGGGACTACGCTCTTGCTCCGCCGTCCACCCGTAGAACGACGCCTGTCACGTAAGAAGCGCGATCGCTCAATAACCAGGCAGCTGCTTGTGCGATCTCATGAGGATCGGCAGGACGCCTAAGAGGCGTCACAGAGCTGCTTTTTTCAATAATATCTGGAACTTGTGCAACTAACCCCTCGATCATCTCGGTCATGGTGGTGCCAGGTGCAATAGCGTTTACGCGGATACCCGAAGGCCCGTATTCAATGGCAGCCGTCTCGGTCAGACTATTAACAGCCCGTTTGGCGGCTCCGTAGACAGACAACCCGGGATTACCTCTGAAGCTGCCCACGCTGCTGTTATTGACAATGGCACCGGTACCCGCAGTATCGAGCATTGCCTTGATTTCCGCTTTCATTGCCACCCAGATTCCTTTGTAATTTACAGCTTGAAGAAGGTCGAAATCCTCTTCTGTGACCTCTGTTAAGGGCGCAAGGGAAGCCCCAATTCCAGCATTATTGAATGCTATATCCAGGCGACCGTGACGCTCAACGGTCGTTTGCACCGCTCGTTCGATGCTGGCGGAATCGGCTAGATCGGCTACAATGTAATCGGCTTTACCGCCTTTCGCGATAATTTCCTCAACTCCAGAACGTAGAGCTGCTTCTGTTCTTGCGACGAGAGTAACCGCCGCTCCTTCTTCGGCGAAGAGTTTGGCTGCCGCTGCTCCGATGCCGCGGCTGGCCCCCGTAACCAGAGCTACTTTATTGATCAGCATTCCCTCAGAATTGTAATTTTTGTGCTGTGTTATTGATTGCATGGCCTGTCTCCTTTAAAGTCTGGTTTGAAACGTTTCAAACTGAGTTGAAGCGATTTCTATGATTGAGTATAATTTTCTAATACACTTTTAACGAGAGGTTGCTTAATCATAGGTTTCCGAGTAATAGGTTAGGAGGGATTGAGATGAACGATCGCGAGCGCCGTTCGGCTCTCGGTGATTTTTTGCGTAAACGGAGGGCAAGCCTTTCTCCAGAGGATGTGGGTTTGCCGACGGGGTCGCGCCGCCGGACAGCCGGATTGCGCAGGGAAGAGGTCGCACAGCTGTCGAATATCGGCACATCGTGGTATATGTGGCTAGAGCAGGGACGTGATGTCCGTCCGTCAGTACAAGTGTTGGAAAGCCTAGCTGCGGCTCTAAAGCTTAATCCCAATGAACGACGCCATCTTTTTTTTCTTGCAGGAGAATCACTTCCTCCTTACTTGCCTCCTCATAAAGAAAGTATCGGGTCAGCACTTCAAAGGATGCTGGATGACCTTACTCCGAATCCTGCATATATTCTGGGAAGACGCTGGGATTTTGTGGCCTGGAATGATGCTGCAAATGAGATTTTCTCCATTTCCTCGGCAGCACCGCCTCATGAATTCAATTTAATCTGGCGGTATTTCACGGACCCGGTATGGAAGGGGCGCTTCAAAAATTTCGATCAAAAGGCTACGGGAATGATTGCGGAATTCCACACGGCATCAGCCCGCTACGTTGAAGACTCGTCGTTTGCCGAATTAATAGAAGATCTTAAACGAATAAGTCCTGAATTTAACCGGCTATGGCTGCAGCATGAAACGCCCGGCTCTCTTGAAGGATTTAAAGAAGTGGAGCATCCCTACATGGGGCTGCTTGAGTTTGATCATATTACCCTGCAAATCCCCAATGATCCTGATATGAGAGTGATGATTTACATGCCTCTACCAGCAACAAGATCAAAGCTGGAAAAATATTTGTCAAAGGGATCACCTGCAAATGAAAGTAAGAGATAGCATCATTCTCCTAAGCGTGGGGCTTTCGATGTGGGAGTTGTATAATGTCGGAGGACAAGAACGTACACGCAAAAGAAGTCGCGGATCCGCGGCTTTTTTTGTTTTAACGATGCAAGTTCTTGCCCGCAGCTAGGGACATGAACTTGCTTATTAGCCTGGATAAGAATGGTTAACCGATGAAGTATCAATTACAAGGTTGGCGCTGAAAACGTTACTACAAATCAGTGCCTGCGGCCATAATCTCCCCTCTTATTCCTCGAAATCGGTACTCACCGTCGTTTCTTTCCAATTTTCAATGTCGTTAAGCATGTCACCCAATTTTGCGGTTGCTACCGCATATGTGTCTTTGCCCAGCAATAATGTTGTCCAAAAGCCGGCTGCCTTTTCCTCAATTAACGGGCAGGGGAGTTCAATGTTTTTCACGAATACCCTACAAATGGATTATTTACGAAGATCGTGAATTAGACGTTAACCGAAAGCTGAATAGAGCATAAGTAGAGGAGCCTGAAATGAATAAATCTAAAAATATTATAACTGTATTAGCAGTTGTAGTTATTATTCTGGTAGTTTTTCTAATATATTCTATGAATTTACAAATGAACAGTAAAGAGATTTTAAAATACAAACAAAACATGATTGATATGGAATTTAAATATCAGTTAGGTGAATCAGCTACATGTTTTAGTAGGGATTTTACTGGTGGAAACAACAGTAATTATGAAAGTTGTGTAGGTTCAGTAGCTGCCGCTTCAGCTGTATCTAAACCCTCGTCTTATGAAGCCACTAATGATTTGATAGATGTAGGACTTGATGGTTTATACAAAGCAATGATAAATGGAGACAAGAAAGAAATAGTAATAGGTAAGGCTGAGGAGATAAGAAATATCTTCATAAAATTAAATCTAGATCCAACAGATATAGAAACCACAGATGAACTAAACAGTCTTGTTGCAAGTCTTTATAAATAAAAGAATCTTCAACCATGATTACCAGCAAAAAAGAAATGAGAAAAATAACTTGAAGAAGCAACGAAAATGGGGATCAGAGGAGTCCGCCACATCGTTCGATATGAAAAGTTAAGAAGGAGGTGCTTTCGAAAAAATGCTGGATAATCACGAGATTATACGGGTATCCGATAATGCCCAGAGATCTTTACTTGATGCGGAAACGGCCCGACTGGCAAGTCTGATTTACGCTCATACATCGCATGACGGGACCTATGGTGTGCGGATCCCTGGGTTGTATGTCATTCGTTACTCACATATAGAAGCAGCGGATTACTTACATACCATCTACTCGCCTGCCGTCGGCATTGCCGCGCAAGGGAAAAAAATCTTAACCGTGGGACAGGAGGTACATGAGTATGGCGGGTCTCGTATTTTTATTGCTCCCGTTGCCTTACCGGTTGCGATGAAAACCATACAAGCCAGCCCTGTCGAACCGTTCTTGGGAGTAGGACTGTACCTTGATCCACAAAGGCTCGCTGATTTGGTTCCGAAAGTATTTCCGCAGGGGTTGCCTAAAGTCCACAATCGTAGTGCGGGTTACGTGATTGATGCTGATTTGGCCATTATGAATGCCGTGGTAAGACTTGTAGACTGTCTATCCCATCCGGGTGATGAAAAATTGCTTGCGCCGCTCGTCATGGACGAGATTTACATCCGGCTTCTCCGCAGCCCCATCGGCGTTAACGTTGCCGAGACGGTTTTTGCAGATTCCGGTGTGCAACGGATTGTGAAAGCAATTGACTGGCTGCAGGCCAACTACTCCCAGCCATTAAAAATCGCAGATTTGGCAGAGATGGTCCATATGAGCGAGTCATCGTTTCGTGAGCATTTTAAGTCGGTTACGGCAATGAGCCCCATACAATACCAGAAAGCTCTGCGCCTTCAAGAAGCAAGACGCCGGATGTTATCCAATAAATTGGATGCGACGACTGCGGCCCGGGCTGTGGGATATGTGAGCGATTCCCAATTCAGCCGGGATTACAGCAGCTTCTTTGGAAGCCCTCCAAGCAGAGATATCGCCAAATGGCGCAAATAAACACAGTATTTGAACGGATCGGGAGGCATCATCGCTTTTTTCCATATATACCCGCGGCCATAAGGCTTAGCGGGTTTTCCCTTCTCTGGAGAGCAGATTTCGTTGAATCAAGCAAAAACTTAAGCGAATAAGGCAAACTTCCGGATGAACAAACTCCTATACTATGGTTAAAGTGAGGTTCAAGAAATCTGTTTATAAATTTGAGGAGGAATTTACATGCATGTTTTTGTTACGGGAGCTGCCGGCTTCATCGGAGCAGAGGTTGTTCGTAAACTAATAGATGCTAACCATCATGTAGTCGGTCTGGTTCGTTCCAAAGAGGCTGGCAGGAGGCTCACTGCTATAGGTGCAAAGGTGCAAATGGGTTCAATAGAGGATATCGAATGCTTGCATAGAGGAGCTGCAGAGGCAGATGGTGTTATTCACTTGGCCTTTTTCCATAAGTTCTCGCATGCCAATCTCCGGACACGCCTTCGAATTTTGCTCGGGGGCAATCCCCGCCTTGCGTCTTTGAGGTTCACAAAGGCTGCTGCAGAGGCTGACAGACGCGCCATTGAGACATTCGGTACTGTGCTTTCGGGCCGCGACTGTCCACTAGTCGTCGCTATTCCAACTATGAGCCTTTCACCGGGTGGACTGGCAACAGAAGAGCATGCACCCGATCCTAACTCCTTAGGAAGCGGACGGGTTCCGTCGGAGATCGCTACACTGGCATTGGCAAAACGGGGAGTCCGCTCCTCAGTTGTTCGTCTTCCTCCGCTTGTACATGATTCTGGCGGTGATAAGAACGGCTTGTTACCGCTTCTGATTCGCACGGCTCGTGATAAAGGCATCTCCGCCTATGTGGGCGAGGGGACCAACCGCTGGCCGGCTGTGCATCGCCTAGATGCGGCTCAATTGTTTAAGCTTGCATTGGAGAAAGCCCCGGCAGGGTCGCGACTCCATGCGGTGAGAGATGAGGGAGTGCCATTTCGAGAAATCGCCGTCACCATCGGCCAACATCTGAACCTCAAGATAGATAGCATTGACGTGGACAAGGCGGGTTCACATTTCGGATGGATAGGAGCCTTCGCGTCGGTGGACAATCCTGTATCAAGCGCAATAACTCAAGAGCGCCTGGGGTGGCGTCCCGTACATCCATCCCTTATTGAGGACATTCATGAGGGACACTACTTCCGCAGATAATTTGATCTTGGCTAGGAGCGGTTTGCCGGCGGCAGCTGCTCCTTTTGTTATTTATCAAGCTCACGAGCAGTTTAGCGCAACATTACTTCACACTTCTCGTCATAATATTAGTTCACTAAAATATGCCAAGAAAGGAATATAATATTATGAAAAAGGTTCTAACAGGAATTTTCGCTGCATTCATTTTAGCTATCTCTTCACCTGCATACGCGGCAGATATGCAAATAAAAGTTGAAGGAATTACTATTGCCTTCGCTGTGAAGCCCGAAATGAAGAACAATCGAACGATGGTGCCTTTGCGTTTTATCAGTGAAAATTTGGGAGCCAAGGTCACCTGGTCGGGTTCGGAAGTTACGCTCGCAAAAAGCGATATGCTGGTAATCTTAAAATTGAAGAGCCGTACGGCGATGAAAAATGGTAAACCTGCGCTACTCGATGCAACCCCATATATCAAGAATGATCGCATCATGGTTCCGCTTCGCTTTATTGCAGAAACGTTTAATTGCAGCGTCGGATTCAGAAATTCGACAGTATCTGTTGAACCTGCCCCATTTGTTCTAGATGGAGTGAAAGTCAAAGCATTGCAATACGAAGTTAACTATACAATGGGCAGCATAGTAAAAGAAATTAATGGGAGTGCTTATATTGAAGCGATTTATCATATTTTTGACAACAAAGGAAGTAAGTCGAATCCCCCTGCCAGTTACACTTCGAGTGTTATAGAGCTTACAAGGGGGGATTATTACATGAGTGGAAAGTTTGATTTTTTGGATCAAAAAGGGAACAGCATGAAACAATTTTATCTCTATACTTTATCTCATTCCGAGGGCAATCCCAGTGTTATGTTATATGATGCGACTGAAAAACAATGGTATTCGTTTACCTACCCAGCATTTCAATCGATTGATCAGTTCATTGAAACTGCAGGGAAGAACGGTTTTCTGACGACGATCAGTGATACAAATCCATAAGGCAACAAATTAGAGGCAGCATTCTCATAGTTCTGAAAATGGCAGTTTTAAGGAGAAGATACAGAATGGACAGAACAATTCTCGCAATTTCTGGCGGTGGTTTTTCCGAAGAAGATCAAGCCTACATTGATGAATACTTGTTAAAAATACCTAGAAAGCAAGAACCATTAAAAATTGCATTTATTGCAACAGCCAGTAATGATGCACAAGGTTATATCGATAAGTTTTATAAGGCTTTTAAAAATGAACAATCAAGCCATCTTACTATTAATGATTTTGACTCACCCCACATTCAAGAAATTGTTAATGATTTAGATATTGTGTATGTAGGCGGCGGGAATACCCAATATATGCTTGAAATTTGGAAAAAAACAGGCTTCGACGTTGTGTTGAGTAATGCTTATCAAAAAGGTGTCATATTAGCAGGTATAAGTGCAGGGGCCATGTGTTGGTTTGAAACTTGTTTTAGTGAGAAAAATGAAGAAGAATTCGGGGAATTTGAAGGTTTAGGATTGTTAAAAGGCAGTCTTTGTCCGCACTATAATGATAAAGAACGTCGTATTGCATTTGATCATTGGGCTTCTACTCAAAAAAACAGCACGCTTTATACTTTATTGGATAATGAGAATTTACACTTTATAAATGAAAAGTTAGTTGCAAAAATAATTACGTGACGCTCTAAAGATCAGTGTAATAACTTAATGTTGAGCAGGCCACAGCAGCCTGCTCATATTAAGCCTGCGGCCATAATCTCCCCTTTTATTCCTCGAAATCGGTACCCATCGTTGTTTCTTTCCAATTTTCAATATCGTTAAGCATGTCACCAAATTTTGCGGTTGCTACCGCATATGCGTCTTTGCCCAGCAATAAACGCAATGGCGGATTAGGGAGCTCGGCAACTTGCATGATCGCTTCCGCCAGCTTGGCCGGATTTCCCATCTCCTGCCCGCTTGGCCTGTTGATCCTTGGTCCGACCGTTTCCATATATGCCGTTATCTCGGTTTTCGTGCGGTTGGCAGATCGTCCGGCCCAATCGGTTCGGAACGCCCCAGGTTCAATAAGCGTAACATGGATTCCAAGCGGCGCTACTTCCTTTGCAAGGCTTTCGGAGATGCCTTCAACCGCGAATTTCGTTGCATTATAATAGCCAACGGACGGGAATGCGGCCAGGCCACCGACGGATGATAAATTAATGATGTGGCCGGAGTTTTGACTTCTGAAATGAGGCAAGACCTCTTGAGTTACCGCCATCAATCCCCAGAAGTTGATCTCGAACATTCTCCGCGCTTCTTCTTCAACGCTTTCTTCAACGGTGCTGAAATAGCCGATGCCGGCATTGTTGACCAGGACATCTATTGTGCCGAATTTCTCCAAAGCCATCTGCACGGTAGCCCGGACTTGAGCTTTGTCCGTCACGTCCAGTTGAAGTATCAATACATGCTCCTGATGCTCTGTGGCCAAATCCTCTATTTGAGCCGGGTTTCTAGCGGTGGCAACGACGTTATATCCTGTAGAAATGGCCTTTTTGGCGATTTCTCGGCCAAATCCGGTGGAACAGCCTGTAATGAACCAGGTCTTTTGTTGCGATTGATTTTCGGTCATTTCACTCCTACTTTCTTATCCGATTTGATCTCTTCGAAAGTCGCGATTACTTTTCTCATTTTATTGGATCAGCAGCTTGATCGGTAGCCTAATACTCGTTCGTTATTGCCTAATCCTACAAAGGTAGATAAAATATTGCGGAACACAAAAATGGTGTTGAATATGGTTTCAAATGTGAGAGGATAGAGGTGAAAAAATGGAGATTCGTATTTTGGATTCACAAGATGCTGAAATATATCGTGAGTTGAGATTAAAGTCTCTGAAGGAAAATCCCGAGGCATTTTTGACTACGTATGAAATTGAAAAAGATAAACCCATTGAGCAGCTACGACGTAATCTCATTGCTTCTGATCATCGATTTACTTTAGGAGCCTTTATCAATGGTGGGCTCATTGGTATCGTAACCTTTGTAAGGGAAAGTAACCCCAAAATCGTACATAAGGGCAATATCTATGCTATGTATGTAACACCTGAATTTCGAGAAAAGGGAATAGGTAAATCCTTGGTTCAAAAATTGATTAATAAGGCGAAACATTGTGAGGGACTTGAACAGATTAACCTCACTGTCATCTCAAATAATAACGCGGCAAAGCGGCTTTATGAGACTATCGGTTTTGTAACTTATGGAACAGAGCAGAATGCCCTAAAGAATGGATATCAATACTGGGATGAAAATTTAATGGTCTTACGGTTGAACTAAAGGGAAAAGGCAGCCAGATTAATCATTTTTAGATAATGAAATATATAAAAAATAGACTGGGGCAAGTGTTCCAGTCTTTTTTTGTTGCAATCATGGCCATGTAACCCAAAAGCGAGGTCCGGCTGCCTTTCAGGCAGAAGCGGTGATATTTTGCAAAGTAAACAAGTACAAATTTAGTGAAAATAGTTTAAGATAGGGGTGAAATAATATTTTGTATTTAAGTTATTTTTATGAAATTTTATTGGAGGGTTGTCATGGTGAACCGTTTCTGGCAAACGTATCGCACAGTGCTGTTTTGTCGGTTATTCGCTAACTACTTCGCACTGATTCTCATCCCAGTCATCGTAGCCGCCGTACTGACCAATTTTTTTGTCGTCCGGTTGATTGAGCATGATGCGGAAAGATTGAACAATACCATCATGCAGCATTTCTCGGAGCAAACCGATGACACCTTCGTCTCTCTCGAACGTGATATGGTGAACATGCTGTCAACTGCAAGCCTCAAGAACTTTCCCGGATCTTCCGGCGATCCGGCCGACCTCACGCAGCACTATGAATGGATTCACTCGCTCATGCAACAAATGAATAAACTGGATTCGGAAGATCTGGTGTACAAATCGTTCCTGTACTTTGCGAGCGAAGATCTTGTCATCGACGGCAATACATACAACAACAAAGACGAGTATTTCCGGGAACAGTATCTGATTAAAGATACGGATATGCCATCCTACTTTGCCAATTTTACTGGCAAGAAATCGATGGTTTTTACAAAACCGCATACCGTATTTGAAAGGCCGCCGTTCACTCGGGACATTGTCTCAACCCACTCGAACACCGCCATGCTGATGAGCTATCCATTCAACAATAGCAATCCCGAAGTCTATTTGGTCGTGAATCTTGATCTTGATAAGCTTCGCGGGCGATTGGGCATTCAGGAGAAGTGGGTAACGGATACGATGCTGGTCAACTCGTCCGGCTCTGTCTTGATCTCGAACGGATCGTCCGAGCTTCAGCCTGATTCATTTGCAGCGATGATCCGTATGAATCCGGAACAGACTTTATTTTTAAACGAGAATAAGAAAGCGCTATCATTTACCAAATCCCGGTTCAACGATACTTGGCATTACGTAAGCATGATCGATCTGCCCACCCTGATGAAGCCGGCAAGCACGATCCGCACGATGACGTTCGTACTGCTTGGCATGTTTATCATCGTAGGCGGCTTGGTTTCTTATTATTTGAGCCGAAAATTGTACAACCCGATTCGCGAAATTAAAACGGGGCTGGAATCGCAGCATCCGCATCTGGACGACGCACCCGGCTCCCACAGCGGCAACGAGTTCGATACGATAAAACGGTTTTCGCATTTGCTAATCTCTAAGAACAAAGAGCTGACACAGACCGTAAACGGCATGTTCCCGATCGTTCAGGAGCAATTTATTGTTCGAGTGTTGTTTGGTCAATACCGCGACAGCTTGTCCATCGAATATTACGCGAAAGAAATTGCCTTCCCGTACAAACCGGTATCATCCGCAACTGTCCTCTGCATTGATATCCAATACTATTCGCCATTCGCGGAACAGCTGTCTGAAACGTCCAAATCATTTATGTTGGCCGAGCTGAAGGAGAAGATTCGCAAGCTGTCCCCGGCGATGATTTGGGTATGTCAAACACGTTCCGAACAATTGTCCTGTGTGTTGCATCACGAAGAGAATGGGCTTTGTGACCTCATGGAAACAGCGAATGTTATAAAGCTGCTCCTGGAACATCCTTATTACAAGGCTTCCATTGGGATCGGGGAAACAATCCATTCCGTCGCCGCCCTCCATCAGTCTTACAACCATGCGCATTCGATGCTCCATTATAAGAGTTTGCACTCTGGTGCGGAAATTTGCAGCGAACAAAGGGTATGGAAGGAGCGATCATCAGGAGACAGTTTCTTGTCTTCTCAAGAAGTGAACCGGATCTTCAATAGGTACAAAGCTGGCGATTACAAAAACTTGCTTCAGTCCGTGTTCGACTTGCTGGACGCAGGAATGCGAAGTAATGCGAACGCAGATCAGATGAAGAACTTGGGCACCGATGTGCTGAATACTTGGGCCAGGGCCATCGAAAGTGAGCAAAACGATTTTGACATCTCGGTCTATTCCGAGTTGTTTGCCTCCATCAACCGCTGTGTAACCTGGGAAGAAATGAGACGAACGTTCCGGGAAATACACGGCGTACTGTTTCGGACGACCGTAGCGCCGGATCGGAAACAACAGTTTGCTGAAATATTGGACTATATTCGGGCCCATTATAACGAAGAGCTCTCCATTGAGCATTTCGCGGAGCAAATGAACATGTCCGCCGGGCATTTCAGCCGCATGTTCAAGGAAGAGGTGGGTGAGAAGTATGTGGAATACATCGCCAAGTACAGGATTTCCAAAGCGAAGCAATTTTTGCTCGAAACGGATATGAAGATCGACGATATTGCCGGGCAAATTGGCTATTGGGGAAGGAATTCATTCATCCGTAATTTTCGTCGTTACGAAGGAATTACCCCGGCTAAATATCGCACGATCCATCAATCATGAGTCTTCTTTTTTTCGAAGTCTCATTTTTTTCACCTGCTTATCATGCGAGTGGCGTTGTCATGCGGTTTGTAAAAATGGAGACATCCCGAAAACATGGTGCTTTACCCGCGGAGTGCCACCACATATAGTCAGAGCAAAGATTCGGCTGGCGTTCAAACGCCTGCCAAAGGAGGTGAAACCGTTGTCATTGGATCGAAGCGACGCCGCGAACGCACAAATACCATCCCGAGATCAAAGTGGAAAGGGCACTTCTCTTCGATTCAAGCTGAAGAAATACAAAACGTTATATTTGCTGATGCTGCCCGGCATCCTGTATTACATCCTCTTCAAGTACGCACCGATGTACGGGGTGATCATCGCGTTTCAGAATTTCTCGATCGGCCGTGGGATCATGGGCAGCAAGTTTGTCGGCCTGCAGCATTTTATTGATTTTTTCCTCAACACGCCGGATGCCTGGAAGTTGGTCCGAAATACGGTCATGCTCAATGTATACGACCTGATATTTCGTTTTCCGGCACCAATCATCCTTGCCTTGCTGTTCCATGAAATCCGAAGCCGGAAGTTCAAATGGTTCGTGCAGAGCGTCAGCTACATGCCTCACTTTTTATCTACCGTCGTGATCGCCGGCATTATGGTTACCTTTTTGTCGCAGCAGACCGGAATCGTCAATCATATCCTCGACTGGCTCGGCTTCGGGCGAATTATGTTTCTCGGCGAGCCAGGTTGGTTCCGTACGATCTACGTAGGCTCGGAAATTTGGCAGACGATCGGCTGGGGGACCATCTTGTACTTGGCGGCTATTGCCGGCGTCGATCCGACGTTGTATGAGGCTGCTAAAATTGATGGCGCCAATCGGTTTCAACAAATGCGTCATGTGACCTTCATCGGCATGATTCCGGTAATGATCGTCCTGTTTGTCCTGACGCTTAGCCACTTTATGGAAACCGGCTTCCAAAAAATTATTTTGCTGTACAATCCGATGACCTATGAAACCGCGGATGTCCTCAACACATACATTTATCGCCGCGGCATCCTATCCGCCGACTTCAGCTTCGCTACGGCTGTCGGTTTGTTCCAGTCGGTGATCGGATTCGTGCTAGTCGTCTCAGCGAACCGTGTCGTCAAGAAATTTTCGGACACTAGTCTCTGGTGAAGGAGGCCGAGAAATGAAAATCAAGGAAAGCTTCGGCTCGAAGTTATTTGACGCTGTGAATATCTTCCTCATGTCCATCCTCATTATCGTCATGGTCTATCCACTCGTATATGTGTTTTCCGCTTCCATCAGTGATAACGCCATGGTCATGAGCGGGCGGGTCGTTCTCTGGCCCAAAGCGATCAACTTGATTGCTTATGAACGGCTCCTCGGCAATCCGGATCTATGGATCAGCTATTGGAACACGATTCGCTATACCGCCGTTCAAACCTTCTTGTCGCTCGCCGTTACATCGGCCATGGCTTATCCGCTTGCCAAAAAGGGGCTCCCTGGCCGTCCGCTGATCCTGTTTCTGGCGGCCTTCACGCTGATGTTCGGAGGAGGGATGATCCCGACCTTCCTTGTTGTACAGAAACTGGGACTGCTTGATACGATGTGGGCGATCGTGCTGCCGTCGCTAGTCAGCACTTGGTATCTGTTCATCATGCGCACCTTTTTCGAAGGATTGCCGGAAGAGCTTGAAGATGCGGCCACCATTGATGGCTGTGGCACGATGCAGGTATTCCTAAAGATTGTACTTCCGCTTTCGCTTCCGGTACTCGTCTCCATTGGTCTGTTCACCGCCGTTAATCAATGGAACTCGTTCTTCGATGCGCTGATCTATTTGAACGATCGGAGCATGTACCCCTTGCAAATCATGCTGCGCAACATTATTATCGCCGGCTCGAATGTCCAGGGCGAAGGTAACACGGACTATATAGAGACGCTGAAATACGCCATGATTACGATTGCTACGGTACCGATATTATGCGTGTATCCGTTCATTCAAAAATATTTCGTACAAGGCACCATGATCGGCGGAATCAAAGGGTAGATGCAGATTCCACCGGAACTTATTCCTATATATATCCGATGTCAATATAAGGAGGGTATAAACAAGTGAGTAAAAGAATGATGGCCATCATCCTTTCTGCCGTTATGCTGAGCGTTCTGACCGCAGGCTGCAGTGGAAAAGGAGGGAAGCAAGAAGGGGCAAATGGAGGAGGGACAGACTCGCAAAAGCCAATTTCGTTCTCCTGGCTAGTTTATGATCGCCCGGAAGGAAAGGTAAAGAATGATTGGGAGATTTTCAAGGAAATCGAAGCGAAAACGGGCGTCAAAGTGGATTGGCAGGTCGTCAGCCAAGAAGGCCTGACAGAGAAGCGGCAGATTATGATCGCTACCAACACGGTCACGGATTTTAGTCAGCCGACAAATCAAGAGGCTAGGGAGAACGGGCCGGAGAACGTGTTCCTGAATTTGAACGATTATTTGGATATCGCGCCCAATCTCAAAAAGTTTTATGAAACTTATCCCGAAGCGAAAGCTGTGGCAACTGGAGCGGATGGCGGTATCTACGACGTTCCTGTACTCGAAGGTGACCCTGCTGGGAAAGGCTTCAATTATATTTGGATGGCGCGCAAAGATTTGATGGATAAATATAACTTGAAAGCCCCGACAAATATTAATGAATTTTATCAATTCCTGAAAGACTTGAAGGCTAAAGAGCCGGACAGTTACCCGCTCAGCTTCAATACTCCGGTCACGGCGGATACCGGAATGTATACCGTATTCGGAAAGATTTTCACAGGTATTACAGGCTTTTTCAATCAAAGTCCGACGGAAGATAAGTATGAGTTCGCGCCGTACAATAGCGGATATAAAGATGCACTTGTATTTATGAATAAGCTGTATACGGAACAGCTGCTCGACCCCGAATTTTATTTGTTGACTCCGGATCAGTGGGAAGAACGGTTCTTAAAAGGGAAATCGTCCGTAACCTACTACTGGAAGGCGGAAGTGAACCCGACGATCGACAAAGCGAAGCAAGCCGGCACGCCCGATTACGATCTGGATGCGCTTCCCGAGTTTGCCGCAGACGGCGTAAAGACCTACCAGTTTTCCCGTCCGGTCGTAGGATCGGTGGGGCGGGCCATTTCGGCGAAAGTCAAAGATAAGGAAAGAGCCGTCAAATATCTTGATTATCTAGTGAGTGAAGAGGGCACCAACTATTTGTCGCTCGGTATTGAAGGCAAATCGTATACCCTTGAGGACGGGAAGCCGGTCTACATGAAAGAGTTCGGAGCTAGCCCCTATGTGCCGCTGCGCCGCGATTTCGGCGTATGGTACGACAACATTTCGCTGAACAACGCATTGGCACGTCAAACGTGGGAGAGAGGTCTCGACGACAAAAGCAAAGCGATCAACAGCAGCTATGAAAAGTTCATCATTCCCGCCCCTAAGGCACTCGTGAAGACTACGGAAGAGCTCGATCTCGAAAAATCAAAGCTGACCCCGCTCACCAAGTTTTTGGAGCAGAAAATTACCGAATTCGTCACAGGCAAGACACCGATTACCGACGCAAACTACCAGCAGTTCTTGGATCAATTGAAGAAGCTCGGCTCCGATGAACTGCTGGAGATGTACAATACGGCATATCAGCGCACGTATGGTTCCAAGTAAGCGGTAAGATTCAAATCAAAGGAGGGCATGGAATGCGATCCGCATCGTTTATCGTTGATGCTGACATCCACAATGCGATCGACAAACTGCAGGACTTGCTGCCTTATTTACCAAAAGTATGGCACCAACAATGGCTCGAAAGTGGTATCGGTGTGCACGGGCAGTATTATTCGCCCGTAGGTGTATTGCGTCAGGATGCAAAGCCCGACAATGGCGCCACGCCCGGAAGCGATCCGCAGTTTGTCCTGCAGCATTATATGGAACCGTTCGGAATCGATTACGGCATACTCACGGGTGGGGGAGAACAGGGCCTGTCTCTTCACGCCGATCCGGACTATGCGAATGCCGTAGCTGCTGCCTTCAATGATTGGCTGGCGGATCATTGGCTGAGCGTCAGCCCGAAATTCAAAGGCTCCATTCAGATTAACCATTCCGATCCGGCCGAAGCCGTCAAAGAGATCGACAGGATGGGGCCGCATCCGGGCATGGTGCAGGTCGTTATGGGAAGCGGAGCGCGTATGCCGTACGGCAACCGCTTTTACCATCCGATCTATGAAGCAGCAGAACGGAATGGACTGCCGGTCGCCATTCATCCGGGCACGGAAGGGAAGGGGATATCCGGCGCCCCGACACCGGCCGGGTACCCGACCCGGTATATGGAATGGCACAATATTCTACCTGCGAATTTTATGACTCATATCAATAGCCTGGTATGCGAAGGGGTGTTCGAAAAATATCGGAAGCTTAAATTTGTAGCGATCGAAGGCGGTATAGCCTGGCTGCCCCATTTGATGTGGCGCATGGACAAAAACTATAAAGCGCTGCGCGATACCACGCCATGGCTCAAGCGTCTACCATCGGAGTATATTGTGGAGCATGTGCGGGTAACAACGCAACCGATCGAAGAACCGAAGCAGCCGGAACATCTGCTGCAAATCTTTCAGATGATGCATGCTGAACAGATCGCCATGTTCTCATCCGACTACCCGCATTGGGACTTCGACAATCCGAAAGTCGTGCTGAGAAACCTTCCTCAGAAGTTGAAAGAGCGTATTCTAGGGGATAACGCGGCAGAGCTGTACGGCTTCCCGATCCCGGAGATGCCTAAGGAGGCGGGTCCCGCATGAGAGTGAAAGTAGCGGAGCCAGATGCGATTAGGGATGGCGGCAAACTTATCGTAAAAGTGAAAGAGGTGGAAATCGGTCTGTTTCGGATCGAAGGTAAATACTATGCATGGCGTAACGTTTGCCCGCATGCAGCGGCGCCGGTATGCGCGGGGGCGATACGAGGGACCCGGCTTCCTTCCGATGTTTACGATTATTGTTACGGATTGGAAGATCGAGTGCTGCGATGCCCATGGCACGGCTGGGAATTTGACCTGAAGAGCGGTCATCACCTGGCTCCAGGCAGCGACGCGAAGCTGCGTGGTTATCCGGTGGAAACCGACGATACCGGGGTATATGTTGTGATACGTAAGAGGAATTGAAGCTTGGTTTGCGGCTAAGGATAGGATTCCTTAGCCGTTTTTTTCTTTTAACAATATAAGTACTTGTCAGAACTAGAAGACATAAAAACAAGCAGAACAAACAAGAAAAATATTTGAAGGCAGCCGACAAAAGCCGGCTGCTTTTTTCATTAACTAATGGGCGGAATGGATAAAAGAGGAAATTTTAATAAGACAGAGAAATAGTAATTGTTTTGAGCAGAAATCATGTTTTATTCGTCTCTACAAAACAAATGACTAAGGAGGGGTATATTGAAATATTATTTATCATCATCCTATAAAATAGGAACTGAAGAAGTTAAATTGAAAGAAATGACAGCAAATGGGAATAAACATGTTGCTTTTATTTATAATGCATTGGACTATGTGACTGATTTGGAAAGAAGAAACAAAAGCGTTGCAATGAACATTTCCGATCTTGAAAAATTGGGCTTTAATGTGGATGTCTTAGACTTAAAACTGTATTTTAATAACTCAAAAGCACTTAAAGATAAACTCGAACATTACGATGTTATATGGGTTAGAGGTGGCAATACATTTGTCTTAGCACAGGCCATGAAATTGAGTGGTTTTGATGAAATTATTAAAGAATACCATAGGGACAGTAAGAGTATTGTTTATGGGGGATATAGTGCAGGTGTATGTATTCTAGGACCAACACTGAGAGGGATTCACTTAGTAGATGACCCCGATCAGAAACCATACGGAGAACAATATCAAACGATTTGGGAAGGTTTAAATATTTTGAATTATGCTATTGCCCCACATTATAAATCGGACCATAAAGAATCTGAAGATATGGATAAAGCAGTTGAATATATGATCAATAATAAAATCCCTTTTAAAGCTTTGAGGGATGGAGAAGTAATTATTATCGAATGAATGTAGTGAACAGGACCCGCTGGCTTTATTCAACGGGCAGGATAGTTCAATTATTTCTCGAATATTTTCTATTTGTAGGTGTAATATACTCGAAAGAAGAACTCACAAGAAGAGAGCAAATCAGTGGAGATCGAAAGATTGGATTAGCAAATTCCCTGTTCGACAGAGTATATTCCTTTAATGAATATGACCTTGAAGTAAATACTGAAGAGTTGAGCCCAACAGAATGTGCGGAAAAGATACTAAGTTCCTCCGTCTGCCCGACGAATGTTGGAATTACGCTAACGGGTAACTCAACACATCATGGAGCAGTTTTGCCGGCGGCAGCTGCTCCTTTTTTTTGTTAAGCTAACGGCAACCATCTTAGCCCCTGTTATTGTTGGAACATTAAATAAATTCTCACATCTATTAGTAAAAGAAATTAAAAGGGGGATTGCAATGCTTACGAAGTTGTTAATGCTCTTGTTTACTGTGAGTGTATTTGTACTATCTGCTTGTCAGGAACAACTTGTATTAACAGATGAAGAACAAGCAAAATATAGAGAAATTGCTTGGAATGCTGTTGATACCGAACAAAGAAAGCATGTTGTAAAGAACTGGACAGAGGCGGATGTTTCAACGTTTAAATACAAAGATCAATGGATTGCACCACAGAAGGATAGGAGCCGTCTAAAGAATCAGGAGTTGGTAATGGTCAGTTTTTCAACTGACCAAGATGGTTTACTGGGTCCAATTGTTGTAGTAATTAATCCAGGAGATAATTCCATTGCGGGTTATTTTCCAAGATACTGAGTGCTAAAGGGAAACGATAACTCAATGAAGACATTAAAGGCATCCGGGTCTTTGGCCGGCTGCTCTAATAAGAATCCCTCGTCAATTTATCTGAGAGTACTGAAGGCAGTAAGCTATCGAGCAACGGTAGTCTCAATCATTTAGTATTTGGGGGTATTGAAATGAGCTCTGAACCAATAAACAACGACGTACTAGTTTCGATCTTAATGGATGATTATGATATCTTGGTAACTCAATGTACTTTTTCTGGTCATAACTTTCATGATAATTATGTTATTCAAACCAATGAAGGAAAGGCATACTTTATAAGAGTTTATAGAAATGGTATTAGGAATCAAAATGAAATACTTTTTGAGTTAGAATTCATTAATTTTTTGAAAAAAAGAGGATTGAATGTTTCCTTTCCAATCCCTCGAAATGATGGTTTGTATATTACAGAAATAACTTGTCCTTCAGGAATAGCAGAATTTGTAGTCTTCTCATTTGCTCTAGGTAATTTTCCTGATCCAACAAAAGAAGTTAGTTATTTATATGGTCAATTTATTGCAACTTTCCAAAAGGCAGCAACTGGGTTTGAAGCAAAGCATCAACGAACATTCGACTTAGATTTGTATCATATTATCGATCGCCCATTAGAGATTATCCGATCATTTTTATCTTATAGATCTGATGATTTAAAATATCTAGAACATTTAGCCCTAGTCATAAGAGATAAAATAACTAAGTTGCCTGTACATCATTTACATAAGGGAACTTGCCACGGAGACCTTCATTTAATGAATGTTTACATAGACAATAATAAATTTACTATATTTGACTTTGATTGTTGTGCTAATGGATTTCTTGCCTATGACTTAGGTAGTGTACGATGGGATTTTGCATTTGAAGATGAATTGTGGAAAGCATTTTTAATAGGGTACACAGAAGTGAGGGAATTAAATGAAATTGAATTGCAGGCCATTCCTTTACTCGCAACAGTAAGAAGTCTATGGATGATAGGACATAACCTCACATATAGAGAAATATACAATGTAGGCGAATGTGATGATGACTTTTGGGACAATAATATTAAATTTATAAAAATGTGGGTTCAAAAGAATAATTATTTCTAGGTAACTTTATAGATCGATATTAGTTCAACAAAATGAAGGAGTAGTTTTTGCCGGTGGCAACTAGCTGCTCCTTTTATATATAAAGCTAACAGGCAGGTATATCTAAGAACGAATCGAAGCAATAGATGATCGCCAAACAAATGGAAAGAGGGAAAATAATTGAGAGCATTTATTATTACAGGTACGTCTCGTGGTTTGGGTTACGAGATCTGTAAACAGCTTATTAACCGTAATCATCTTATCTTCGCAGTTGCAAGGAACCATAATGACTCTCTGAACGAATTTGCAGCTCGACACGATTGTAAATTACATTTTGTGAAATATGATCTAAAAAACACGGATGGCATATCAGAATTAATTAGAGGGATAATGGAACGAGTTCATGACGAAATAGAGTCGATTACATTGATTAATAACGCAGCTCAAGTAACACCTTTAGGGAATATAGACGATTGTAGATCTGAAGACGCAGTAAAAAGTATACAAACAAACTTGTTAGCGCCGATCTTGTTAACCCAGTCTTTAATAAACCAAACGGATGAGAGGAATGTCCATCGAATCATTGTAAACGTATCCTCTGGTTCTGCTAAAGATGCGGCAGCTGGCATGAGCTTGTACTGTGCTTCAAAGGCTGCTTTGAATATGTTCACGTCCTGCATACAATTGGAGGATCATAAATCGTTAACCGTATACAAAGTAGATCCGGGTATGGTTGATACCTCTATGCAGGAGGTGGCACGGAACCAAGAAGGACTAGCAGTTGCGAATTTTTTTAGGGAAGCCAAAGAAACAGGTGCCTTGAAATCTGCGGAAGATGCTGCGAAAAAAATTGTTAGAAGGGTTTTAGCTTCACAATCTTAAAACAAACATTGATGATACATATTAATCTAAGGACAGTTAGCAGCAATGGGTTGAAAATGGCTAAAGAAGTAAGCATTGAAGCTAACGGGCAGTTTTGCGCAACATGGCTGTCTGAAAAAAATTCTGATTCTCCCTTGAACCTTACGTTACGTAATGATTTATAGTGAACCTAACAGCAGAACAAACACAGGACAAGTGCCAAAAATAGAACAACATAAATTCGAAAACGGAGGAGAAACAGACATGAGGAAACTCGTATTGTTCATGCATGTGTCGCTAGACGGGTATGCGTCGGATTCGAACGGAGGACTAGATTGGATTCCGTATAACGAGGAATTCGAGAAGTACGCCGAGGAGGTCGTAGCCGAGGTCGGCTCTCCCGTATACGGACGCACGACGTATCGGATGATGGAGAGCTACTGGCCCACGGTGCTGGATAATCCGAATGCGTCGAGACACGATATGGAGCATGCCAAATGGGTGCAGGATGTTAAGAAGATCGTCATCTCCGGCACGATGGATAAGGCGGAATGGAACAATACGATCCTGATCAAGGACAATATCGCAGAGGAAATTAAGGCGCTCAAGGAGGAGCCTGGCAAAAATCTCGTTATCTTCGGCAGCCCGGGGGCTGCGAAGACGCTGCTTGAGCTCGGCCTGATCGACGAATTTCTACTGACGATTTGTCCGGTTGTCCTGGGCGGTGGAAATTCGGTTTTCGACGGCGGCGTCGAGAAAATCAGGCTCAAGCTGCTGTCCAGCCGAACGTTCAAGTCGGGCATTATCGCGACCCGCTATGAGTTGGAGAAATAGTCGTGCCGTACAATGTGTTCCGCTCTAACGGGGAACGATTGCTTAAAATACAAGTCGGCAGCCGGCCAAGAAGCATGGCTGCTGTCTTTATTTAGCTATAGAGCAGTTTACATATATCGTTAAAACAATAAAAGCCCTAAGCGTACAACCTTCCTTATGGACATTCGTATATAGCACTGCTATAATGGGCGTATGAACACATATGACAAAATATTGGCAGCTGCTCTTAAGGTACTCGAAGAGGAGGGCGGAGCCCAATTTTCGACGCGAGCCGTAACGGCGATCGCACAGGTTACGGCTCCTACGCTCTACCATCATTTCGGCAGTGCCGATGGACTCCTGAGTGCAGCTATAGTGGAAGCGTTCAAACAGTTATTTAAAAGCAAGATTGCCGCTGTGGAGTCGGCCATTCCAGAGATGGCTCTTCGTCAAGGATGGGATGACTATGTCCGCTTTGCGGCAGCCCGTCCTCGGATTTATGCGGCGATGATGGGGCGGTTGCTCGAGGGAGCCCATATCGAGGCGGCAGATCAGTCGCACCAAGCACTGGTGCAAAATGTTCAGAGAGTCGCCGACGAAGGCAAACTGGCAGTGTCAGTCCAGGCTGCGGCAGATCTGGTCTGGGCTTCTGCGAATACGGCCTCTTGGCTGTATGTGACGGCCCAGGTTCGTAAGACACCCCCACCCCAGCCCGACGTCGTTGATCTCATTCGGGAAAGCGTAATGCAGATCATTTTGATCCAAAGGTCGGAAGCCGATTCAAAATGATGTATTCGATGACAGAGCCTGGCGACCCCAGGCAAAGCCCCAATTTAGAGAAGCATAAGAAAGATCGCCTATCCAACCTGGACCTCCAGGAGGATGGCGATCTTTTTTATGTTTGGAGGATGCGAGTCAAACGATGTTCGAACCGCAGGACAATACTTCTAGAAAATATATAGCACCGCTATAGACAGTTCTATATAGCGGTGCTATAATAACCGTATAACAGTGCTATACCGTGATCCACATCTTACCAAACCTAGGAGGGTTACTATGCCATTCAAAACTCAAGAGCTGGTCGTCGTCACAGGTACATCCAGCGGCATCGGCAGGGCTACCGCGGAGCAGCTCGCCGCTGAAGGATTTCACGTTTTGGCGGGGGTTCGTCGTCAGGAAGACGCCGACAAAATCAAACGCAAAAATATCGAACCGGTGATCGTCGATGTTACCAATATCAACACACTGAAGGCGCTGGCCGAACGGGTGGAGCAAGATTCACTTGGTCGCCCTTTGCGGGCAGTGGTCAACAATGCCGGCATCGCCGTTAATGCCCCTCTCGAGATGGTTCCGCTGGATGAATTTCGCCGCCAGATCGAAGTCAGCGTGATCGGGCAGGTCGCGGTTATTCAGGCACTTACCCCGGCCTTGCTGAACAGCGGCGGACGCGTGGTCAATATCGGTTCGCTTGGGGGCAAGGTTTCCATGCCCGGGTTCGGAATTTATTCGGCTGCAAAGTATGCTATGGAAGCGATCAATGACAGTCTCCGCAGGGAGATGTCCTCGTTTGGCCTCAAGGTCATCATGATCACGCCGGGTGGCGTCAGCACAGGCCTGTCGGAGCAAGGGATTACGACGGCAGAGCGGCTGGCGAAATTGATGACGCCGGATCAGCACCGGCGCCATGATCGTCTTTTTGATGCCGTGAAGGCTCAGGCTGAAACATGGGCAACGGACGGTATCCGCCCCGAGAAAGTGGCAGCAGTGGTTTCACGAGCCATCCACGTAAGTAAGCCGCGCACCCGCTATACGGTCGGTCGCGATTCCGCGCTGCTGACCCGACTGGTCCGTATTCTCCCAGACAAACTCCTCGATCGGATGCTCCGCAGCCAGATGAAGCTGCAGTAAGGGATATTTTTACGAATGCCCCATTACAAAACAGGAGAATGAATGATGTCACAAAAACAATTTGAACATGCCATTATTGTAGGTGGATCTTTAGGTGGTCTAATGATGGGGCTTGCGGTATCTCGTTCTGGTTATACAGTGACCATTCTTGAACGTGCAGATTCATCATTAAGAAATGGCGCTTTTATTCGTTTACACACAAAGCCTTATCGTAACAGTGAAATTGAACGTGAATTAAGACACTTGGCATCCAATGGTAGCAACCATGTTGAAGCTTGGTCAGCCATTCAAGAACGTTTGCGCAACGCGGTCGCTAAAGAACCTGGCATTACCCTTCAGCACCAAACACGAATTGTTAGTGTTGGGCAAAATGAATCATCTGCTTGGGCTACCAGTGAAGAGGAGCAGACGTTTAGAGGAGACTTTTTAATTGGCGCAGATGGATATCGCAGTATTGTCCGCCGTTATTTAAGCCCTGACAAACCATTTGCAGATTATGCTGGCTATCTGGCTTGGGTAGGGAAAGTGGATGAACATTTGCTGCCCAAGAAAGACTGGAAAAAACGGCAGCTTTCGAGCGCTTATTTCAACGATAGTGCTGCCGGTAAATTGACAACTGCGG
The DNA here is from genome assembly GCF_038009285.1 of Paenibacillus sp. FSL R5-0378. NCBI lineage: Bacteria > Bacillati > Bacillota > Bacilli > Caryophanales > Paenibacillaceae > Paenibacillus > Paenibacillus sp. FSL R5-0378. The sequence continues at coordinate 7,138,159 of NZ_JBBPAY010000001.1, read as the reverse complement.
TGATGCCAGGGATAGAGGGGGGGACCCATCTTGGCCAGCGATGGATAGGTTTTTGCTGGTTTGATCATTCGCATAATCAATTACTGTCTGAATTAGGGGTGTTAAAGGACGGGGTTGCCCAGCATTCCTTATACGGTGAAGCTATTCCGGATTCGCTGCTGGAAGAACTATCACAAACGAGCCAAGCCCATTGGAGCAAAGAAGATGATGCCATTTTGCAAATCGCGATTAAAGAACGCAGCTTAATTGGGGCACCTGTTAATGAATACATCCCTAATATATTGTCAAAAGGAAGAATAGCCATGATCGGCGACGCAGCTCATACCATGTCACCAATGACGGGCGCAGGCTTTAATGACTCACTTGATGATACAGTTGCCATTATAGACGCCATTAAAAAGTTTCCGAATTTGATAATCAAGGCTTTGAGTGAATACCAAACACACCGTCTAGATGTGGTTCGTCAAGATGTTCTTGCGGGCCAAGGCTTTAATCGTACTTTTGGACGCTTATAACAGCATTAAGCAAGGCCATTGATGCACTGGAATTTCAAACATAAACGGGGAATTTGCCCATTTGAGAAAACGATAAAGCAAAAAATACGAAGTATCTATAAAATAGGAGGAATTAGCATGAATGATACAAAGAACCGTTACGTTACTGTACTCTGGGAGGCGAGAGCTAAAGCAGGGAGAGAAGCCGAGATGAAGGCATTCATGACTGCTGCTGTCACCCCGTCGCGCAACGACCTGGGCAACATTGACTACGAGGCTCACGAAGTAGAAGGCCAGCCCGGCACATTCATCATCTACGAGCGCTGGGAAAACCGGGATGCTCTCGATCGGCACCTGAACGCCCCCCGGATGCAGGAACTGGTGCCCCAGCTCTTAGAACTGATGGAGGGATCTATTGAGGAAGGGATTCGACTCCTACAGCCGTTTCGGCCAGCGCAGTAAGAGCAACGCCGAGGGGTTAAGGACTCTAGTGGAGGAGGCAAAACATTGGCAACAATCGATGATTTTACAGCACTAGATATTCGTGTCGGAACGATTAAGGAAGCGGAGTTTTTTGAAGAAGCAAAGGTCCCTGCGATAAAGCTTAAGATTGATTTTGGACCGGAGATCGGGATGAAATCCTCAAGTGCACAAATAACTAAGCGTTACAAGGTTGAGGAAATTGTAGGGAAGCAAATTATAGGGATCGTCAATTTTCCTCCTCGGCGCATTGCGGGATTCAAATCGGAGGTATTAGTGTTGGGAGGAGTCCCGGAAAAAGGAGATGTTATTCTATTAAAGCCGGATACTGAAATGCCTAATGGTACGCCTATTGCGTAAAAATAAGGATCTACCTAAATTGTTTTCATCAAAGGAATAATGCTTGGAAATAAAGGAATTTAAATTTTAAAAGCGTTAGCTTTCGGAGGTAAACATGGATCTTAAATTAGCCAACAAAGTAGCTGTCGTTACCGGAGCAAGTAAAGGAATTGGTCTTGCTATCGTTCGGAAATTTATCGAGGAAGGGGCAAGTGTCGTCGCGGTAAGTCGGACTTTAACGGAGGAATTGGCTGATCTTGTTGAAAAAAAATCAGTCAAACATCTACCTATTGATGTCAATATGGAACGCAATACCGAAGAACTTTCTAAAAAACTCGGTGGAGTGTTCGGCAGAGTCGACATTTTAATCAATAGTATCGGGGCGGTAGACAAGAGAAGAGGAGAAGGTTTTTTGGCTACGCCAAATGAGGAATGGGAACAACTTTATGATTTAAACCTGTTTAGCGTTGTTCGTTTTACTCAAGCAGCATTACCGCATATCCTAGAGAACAATGAGGGTGCCATTGTAAATATCTCTTCAGTAAATGCACGGATGCCCGAAATGTTATTGCCTATTTATGGCACCACCAAAGCGGCACTTAATAATTTGACGAAAATGCTGGCTGGTGAGTTTGGACCTCGTCATATTAGAGTTAACTCGATCTCACCTGGACCGGTAGTAACCCCTTTGTGGCAAGACCCTGAAAACGGAATGGCCAAAACGATCGGTTCAGTTGCAGCGATGGATTCCGAAAAAGTTTTTGAAGAGCTGCCTAAAATGGCTGGTATAACATTGGGAAAATTTGCAGAAGCCGAAGATATTGCGAACCTTACAGTGTTCCTTGCTTCGGAGCGAGCTTCAATGATTACCGGAGCGGATTATGTTATTGATGGAAATATGATTAAAACGATTTAAACCAAAATTGACGAAAAACAGGTACTTGCATTCAAGTCAATATAGACAATTAGGAACGAACAATATTTACCCTTTGTGGATCAACACAAAAAGGACAGGTGCGCCGCCTGTCCTTTCTTAATTGTATGAGAAACACGTGATAAATCTACGGTCCAATCAAAGGTTACAGACCAACCTTCAAGGCGCCCCGCATCTTGACGAATATTAGCTTCAGGCACTCTATTGGACCGCTCCGCCTGTACGCGGCACCAATTATTCCCCTATTACGGGTGCTATACCTGCAGCAACGACCACTAAAACTTCTCGCGCCATGTCTTCCGCCGATCGATATTCCGGATGTCTGCTCCACTCAAGAGCTGATCCAAATATGCCCCAGCTTGCTATCCGGGCGGCAGTCTCCACCGTCTCTCGTGAAACGGATGGTTCCGATTGTTCACTTAACCAGGTGAATAATAGGTCATACAGTTCCTTTTGCATCGCGACCTCAAATAACGGTTCATACTGACGATCAGCTAAAGTCATATACGGACGAGTACAGAAAAGAAAATCAAAAACGATTAAAATAAGCGTTCGCAGGCTCCCTATATCGGATAAAGCAGCATTAGGCAGCTCATCCTTCAGCTTCTCTAGAAATTTTTCCCGCATCCAGCTCTCAAGAAATGCGAATTTGTCTTCAAAATGCGCATAGAACGTAGAGCGATTTACGGTCGCGTAAGACGTAATATCTTGTACGGTAATAGAAGTGACATTCCTCTTCTGCTCAAGCAATTCCATAAAAGCTTGCATCAATAGTTGACGCGTCCGTTTCACACGGGGATCGTTTGTGTTAGTCAGCATGCTATGCTCCACCCTTTCTCTCAGGATATATCGGTTATCATGCGTTTAGGAAAACTAAAGGCCGACAAATAAGTACGTGTGTTGGATAACCCACAAAAACGGTTTTTTACTGGTTGTATAACCCAAACCGCTTAGATAAGATTAGCACAGACAGTGTTGCTTTTACTACACTGTTGGGTCATTTTGTTGGTTCAAAGTAAAAGCTTCTTATCCAACATTTGACGTTAGTTTAGCACATAAACCAAGGGAGGACGATGGAGATGGCAAACCATACTGGAAGTAAATACGCAGGCAAGAATGTAGTGATCACAGGAGGCAGCAGCGGGATCGGCCTCGTAACAGCACAGCTGCTGGCGGATGAAGGAGCGCGTGTTCTGATCACTGGTCGTAACCAGGATAAGCTTGACACAGCTCGTGAAAAAATTGGCAGCAACGCGGTGACAGTGCTGAGCGACGCCGCGTCTTTAACGGATATCGATAAATTGGCTGAACGAGTAAAGGCTGAGTTTGGAACGATCGATGCCTTGTTCATAAACGCCGGCATCACGCATTTTATCCCCTTCGAGTCGGTGACCGAGGAAGTGTACGACGAGTTATTTACAATCAACACCAAAGGCCCGTACTTCACCGTGCAGAGACTGACCCCGTTGCTAAACGCAGGAAGCAGCGTGGTGTTCACCACCTCGATCGCGAACGCAGTGGGTATCCCGATGCTTAATGCTTATGGGGCCAGTAAAGCAGCGCTTCGCTCCATGACGCGCAGTCTGGCCCGTGAGCTGTTGCCGAAGCAGATTCGCGTCAACGCGGTCAGCCCAGGCCCTATCGACACCGGCATCATGGAGAAGTCGATGCCGAAGGAAGCTGCAGAACAGACCAAGGCACAGATGAGCCAGCAGATCCCCATGCTGCGTTTTGGTGACCCCATCGAGGTTGCCAAAGCAGCCGCATTCCTTGCGTTCGACGCGACTTACACAACCGGAGCGGAAATTCCCGTGGACGGAGGCGGCTCTCAGATCTAAGTTCGTGTCCAAGCTCGCAGCTGGATAAACATGTTGTTCCTGATCAGAGCATGCCACTAGTTTTTGGATTGAACAGAGGAAGGACGAAACCACATGACAACACCATGGACAGAAGACCACATGCCAGATCAGACCGGTCGAGTGGCCATTGTAACCGGATCAAACAGCGGGATTGGTTGGGAAGCGGCGCGAGTGCTCGCCACCAAAGGGGCGACGGTCATTATGGCCTGCCGCAGTCTCGCTAACGCCAACACGGCCGCTGACCAGATTAAAGCACTTAAGCCGTCGGGCAAGGTCGTAGTCATGAAGCTCGATTTGGGTGATCTGGAGTCCGTCCACGCTTTTGCGGCGGCCTTTCGCCAGGGCTACGATCGGCTGGATCTCCTGATCAACAACGCCGGCGTGGCGAAGCCGCCTTACGGGAAGACAGCGCAGGGCTTCGAGCAGCAGTTTGGGATCAATCACCTTGGGCACTTTGCGCTGACCGGTTTGATGCTGGATATGCTCGACGCGACACCGGGCGCACGCATTGTGACCGTAAGCAGTTTGTCGCATCGCTCGGGAGTGATTCGCTTTGATGATCTGAACTGGGAGCGGAATTACCATCCAGCGCGCGCCTACGCTCAGAGCAAGCTGGCGAATCTGCTGTTCACCTATGAGTTGCAGCGCCGGCTTGTTGCAGCAGGCCAATCAACGCTGGCAGTAGCTTCGCATCCGGGCTGGTCAGCGACCAATGCGCTGCGGCATTCCAGCATGATGCGGAGCCTGAATCCGTTTTTCGCGCAGTCCCCGAAAATGGGTGTTTTGCCGACCCTGTATGCAGCCACTGCGCCAGGCGTCCGAGGTGGAGATTACTACGGGCCAACGAGTCTCGAATTGCGCGGCTACCCCAAGAAGGTCGTTTCGAGTGCGAGCTCGCATGACGAAGCCGTTGCGCGGCGGTTGTGGACGGTTTCCGAGGAGTTGACACAAGTGAAGTATACACTTATGTAAAAACACGATTTGCTATAACAAACGGGAGGGGATATCCAATTGGAGAATTTAGATACGTCAAGCAAAGATGGGAACAATCAGACGTCCAGCCCTGCTACTATGCGGGCGATCCGCCTCCACGACTACGGCGAACCGGCCGATGTCCTGCGCATGGAACAGGTCGAGATCCCTTCCCCAGGCCCGGGACGCATTCGTATAACGGTGCGAGCTTGCGGACTGAATCCGGTCGACTGGGTCTTGTGCAAAGGGTTATATCCTGGTAAGCTGCCCCGCGGTATCGGGCTGGAAGTGTCCGGGATTGTGGAAGCGGTCGGTGAGGGGGTCACCGATGTCGTTATCGGTGACGCCGTCCTGGGCTCCGCCGACTTTGTCGGCGCCCCAAGCGCCGGCGCAGCGGATCGGGCGATCATGGACTATTGGATCCGCATCCCTGCAGGACTCGAGTTCGTGCAAGCTGCGGCGCTTCCAATGGCGGTCACCATTGCATACAACCACCTTAAAGCACTTGGTGTTAAGTCGGGCCACACCCTGCTGGTGCACGGAGCAGGCACAATGATGGGCTTTGCTGCCGTCCAGATCGCCCTCATGGACGGCGCCAACGTGATCGCTACCGCCGGTGACACTTACGCCGACCGGCTCCGTTCGATGGGAGCGGCGGTGACCTCGTACGGTGACGGAATGGTCGAGCGGGTAACCGAGCTCGCTAGACAGCCGGTGGACCTGGTTCTGGACACGGCTCCGGTCAGCGGCATATTGCCCGACCTTATCCGGATCGCCGGTGGTGATCCCCGCCGTGTTCTAACCATCAGCGACTTCGGCGCAGCGGCCAAACTCGGCGCCCGCGCCAGCAGCGGAGAAGACCAGACCTTACGCTATGATGTTCTCGGCGAGTTCGCCCAGTATGCTGCAGAAGGCAAGTTCACCGTTCCGGTCGCCCAGACTTTCGCCCTTGAGGACTGGCGTAGAGCACTCGACATCAGCCAGAGCGGACATGCCCGTGGCAAACTGATCCTCCTGCCTGCCGGCGACTGATGTAGAGAAGATCGGACCACACCTCTGGTTCGGTTGATCGAATTCATGATTGATGGATATAGTCGGTGTGCAATATCTGATGATGTACGAGGAGTTCCCTTATTCCGGCAACAATCGGGACAAAGGACATCCATTGGATGGCCGGAGCAGCATTTTCATTTCCGAATATAAGCGCGGAAAGCTCGTCCGCATGAAAGAACAGGGTCAAGGCAGAGCTTATCCCCCATAACCATCCGATTTCCAGGCAAAAATTCGAGATTTCCATAAAATCTTTCCTGTCGTGACTTTGCCAGCTGGCTGACAGTTTAGGGGTACCGTGTCCCATTCGATTTGGTCTGGGATCGTACGACGAAGTATATTTTGATTCATATTAGGTGGTAGAGGGGCGGGAAGCTCACTGGAGCCGAGGATTAGGCGAATAATATGGTGAATAATGAACCGGAAGGCCCTATTGGGGCTTTCCGGTTTTTTTGCGGCAAAATAAGCATGTGGGAAGTACCACAGCCTTGTTCAGGATTGTTGCTATAATTGAGAAAATAAGCATGGGTGGGGGACAACTAATGGATCATAAAATTCCTTTGTTTATCGTAACAGGTGCAAGTGGGTCAGGGAAAACATATGTCATTAAGGAGCTACGGAGAATGATGCCTGACTTTGATATTTTTGACCCTGATGATCTTGTTGAATTTCTTGGGCATGATTGGGAGAAAATTCGAAATATTTGGCTTCGGGTTGCACGAAATATCGCTCAAAGTGGATGCATGACTATCATATGCGGAACCATGATGCCTTGGGATATTGAAAAATGTGCGGACTATCCTTTTTTTAAGCATGTATATTACCTGAACCTGCATTGTGATGAAGAAACTCGCGAGAAACGTCTACGTGAAAGGAATTGGTCAGAGGAAGAGATCCAAAACCACAAAAACTTTGCTAAACGATTGCTTGAAATCGCTGAGGAGGTCTATGACCCGCCTATGCCTACTATTGATACAACGGATACTGATGTAACCGAAGTTGCTTCTAGGATAAAAGAGTGGGTTCTCCAATACGTTTGAAGTAAGTAACGGACAGTTTAGTTATATCTGTTAAGTACCATTTTGTCCCATTTGGAAGTGAGTGGTATACAATAGGTTGTACTAGCCCAATCAAGGAGAGTGTAAACCTAATGATATACGGCAGTACAAAATGTGCAATTGAATATGCCCAACGTGGTGCCATTGATGAGTGGATTCAGTTATTCCTTAGAAATGAGGGAGTCAATGTTGCATTGGCAGACGGGTTATTGGAGAAGAAGAGATACTATATCGGTCCTGTCGTAACGGATATATCGGAGTTTGGAATTGAAGAGGGAGCTCCATCGTATCTGACTAAGGAGAATGATATAGCATGGTTTTTCCATGTCGTCGATAAAATGAAAATCGCCTATGGTGATTGGGATTTTCCGCCGCTAATCGTCTTTTATTCCGCTGGTAAATATGAAATAGCTGATGGGCGTCACCGCAATGAAGCGTTTCGACAAATGAACATAAAACAAGTACCGGTTATTTTTTGGACCGATACTGAGGAAGATTTTCGTTATATGATCGAGCATACCTCATCTATGGGAATGAACCTTGGATGACTCGCTAACGGAGATCGATAGCTCTATAAGAAAGAAGAGACGGCAGCCGTGAAATGACTGCCGTCTTCTCAGCTAACGGGTAGGATTACGCAACAAAGTTCGAGAATACAGGTAACTGAGGAGGCCTTCTTTAACGAATAGGAGAGTTAAAATGGATCATGCATTGTCAAATAAGTGGTGGGAATTAGTTTTTAGAGTCGTTAAAGACCTTGATGAAGGAAATGTTCCGTATAGCTTCGATGCTTCAACTTCACTTTTTGTACATGGTATTGAAGATTTTGAAATGGATGATCTAGATATTATGATTCAGTGGGATTACTTTGAGATTCCCCCAGGTTATTTCAAAAATATAATCCTAGTCCAATAAATAAAGGCGGGTTTTGGCAATTCAACTTCTTTGTTGACGGAATGGAAGTACATATTATGTCTTCAGAACAAATAACTTGTCTTGAGAAAGATAGAGAACGTACAGCGATCCAAAAGGAAAACAGGATCATATGGTCCAAATAAATTCTTTTTTATCGTCGACATACAAAGAATCCCCATCTAATTGAATTAATTGATGATTTCCTTAACGCAAAGAATAACTGAGATTAATATCATTAAGCTAACGGGCAACGATAAATCAATGAAGACATTCGAAGGCAACAGGCCCTTGATAGGCTGCTAAAATGATCATAGCCATTTCAAAAGGAGCAATGAAATGTGAAATGGCACAGCTTACATGGGGGGTTAGTTCCATGCTTATTTCTAAGATGAACCCGGCAGAATTAACTATAGATCAAATTACCAGAGTGGTGTTTGGTGATGGTAAGTACACCGATGACGGAACTGCGAATGGAGATTGTATATTTGTTTTTGGTGGGTCGTATTTATCAAGAGCGGTAAAGGCGGTTGAATTGTTTAAGAATGGTCGAGCCCCATATATTTTGTTTACTGGCGGGGATAAATTTGGACAAATACATCCGCCAGAGGCAATTGTCCTGCAGAACGAGGCAAGAAGACTGGGCGTGCCTAATGAATCAATTTTAATAGAGACACAGTCTAATCATACGAAAGAAAATATACTGTGTTCACTCACCGTTCTTGATCGAGCAATCGGCTTAGAAAACATCAATCGGTTGTTGTTAGTTAGTTCGCCTGGGCACATGCGCAGATGCCTTCTGATGTTAAAAACATTTATGCCACCATGGTATCAATATGTGTGGTGCCCTGATGATCGAGTTATAGGGCAGGCTAACAACTGGTGGCAGGATGATCAGGAAGTTATCAGGGTTAGAGCTGAACTGCATAAAGTCATCATCGGTGTGAAAGGGAAATATTTCGTAGACGACGAAGTGGAGTTAGATCGTTGATTATTTTGAAGTAACCTAAACGAGTGAGAATTTCACTAACGTAAACGTTAATGTAACTAAATAAAGGAGCAGTTTGCCACCGGCAGCTGCTTCTTTTATTTATCAAGCTAACGGCAGATTAGATTAGCAATCTGTAAGAAACAATCCGAACTGAAATGTCCTAAACTTAGTTTAAGAAGACAACCCACCTGTGAACAGATTTAATATGAAAGGAATGAAAAGCAAAATGGGAAATCTTGTTGTGCACATGTTCATGACTTTGGATGGCGTAGTCCAATCTCCCGGGTCGCCCAATGAAGATCGTGAAGGCGGTTTCGGCTACGGCGGATGGCAGGGACCGTTTCGGGATCCGGTGACAGGACAACGGATCGCGGATGATTATGCGAGCCTCGACGCTATGTTGATCGGACGTAAAACGTATGAAATCTTTGCGTCGTACTGGCCGCAAGCTCCTGACACCAACCCATTCACCAAGCTGATGAACGAGAAACCGAAGTATGTCGCATCCGAGACATTGACCAGCGTCGATTGGAATAATACAAAACTGCTCGACGCGGATGTGACCACAAGTGTGCCTTTGTTGAAGGAGCGTTACGAGGAGGTGCATGTCGTCGGCAGCAGCGACTTGGTCCAGACATTGTTGCGTCACGAGCTGATTGACCGAATGAACATCTGGCAGTTTCCAGTAATACTCGGTGAGGGAAAACGATTCTTCGGCGATGGAACGATACCGACGAATCTGGAATTACTTGAATCCAGAGCGTTCTCCAAAGGCACGGTTCTATTGCGCTACGCGCTTGCGGGAAAACCGTCTTTTGGCACCATGGCGTGAGATGATACACAAAGGAGTGAGGTTATGAAATTTCTGCTCACATCTGCAGGCATCAATAATAAAAGCATACAGGACGCGCTGGTTGACATGTTGGGCAAACCCATTGCCGAGTCTAGCGCCCTGTGCATCCCCACCGCGATGTACGGACACCCCTGGGTCGGCCCCGGCGTCAAAGCCTGGCAGTTCATCAGCGGGAATTCCGAGAATTCCATGGTCGAACTGGGCTGGAAGTCCGTCGGCGTGCTGGAGCTCACAGCGCTGCCAAGCATCGCCGAAGACCGCTGGGTGCCGCTGGTCCGGGAGACGGACGTACTGCTGGTGGCTGGCGGCGACGCCCTCTACCTGTGTCACTGGATGCGGCAATCCGGGCTGGCAGACCTCCTGCCGTCGCTGAACGCAGTCTATGTGGGAATGAGTGCGGGGAGCATGGTGATGGCCCCTAGCATTGGGGAAGACTTCGTTGGCTGGACTCCACCCAACGGTGGTGATGAAACGCTGGGACTGGTTGATTTTGCTATGTTTCCGCACTTGGATCACGAGATGCTGCCGGGAAACACCATGGCTGCTGCTGAGAGATGGGCCGCCGGGATGCAAGGGCCAGCATACGCGATGGATGACCAGACCGCCATCAAAGTGATAGACGGAGCAGTCGAAGTGGTCTCTGAAGGGCATTGGAAACTGTTTTCACCCTGATCCTTCATTAAATTAAATTTGTATTTGGTCAGGCCAGGACCTGTACACATCAGCAATCCATGAGAATCCGGACATGCTGTTGGATGATAAGATGCAGACATAAAGGAGACTGCATATGGAACGTGTAATCTTGATGATGAATGTGCGAGAAAACCAGGGAGGAGAGTCAGTCGCATGGCAAAGATCGTTTTCGCATTGAACCAGTCTCTGGACGGATTCGTCGACCACGACCACCCGGCATTTCAGCCCGACCCCGTGCTATTCCGTCATTTCATCGACGACGTAAGCGGCCTGGCGGGCTGCTTGTACGGGCGCCGCATGTACGAGACCATGCGGTATTGGGACGGAGACGATTTTGAATGGGATGCGCCGGAACGGGAATACGCAGCGGCGTGGCAAAGCAAACCGAAGTGGGTGGTGTCGAGGACATTAAAAACCGTCGGTCCGAACGCTTCTCTGATCGAGGGCGACCTCGCAGCGGCCATACGTGGGCTGAAGGCTCAGCATGAAGGGGAGATTGAAGTTGCCGGGCCGGAGTTGGCCCACAGTCTAACGGAGCTCGGTCTCGTTGATGAGTATCGACTCTATCTCCATCCAGTCGTGCTGGGTCGCGGCAAGCCGTTCTTCGCCGGTCCGCGTCCGCCGCTGCGCCTCGTGGCAAGCGATCGAATTGGCGAGAACGTGATCAGGTTGACCTACGTTCCAGTTTAGTTGTGAGGTTGGCCCAGCGGCCTAAAGGGCACGTTGCTTTAATAGGGATTCTCCGGCTGTAGAGGCAGTCAGAGGATCCTTTATTCTTTAAAATTTGTTCAGTTATGCGAAATGACATAGTTATTTAAGGAATTGACGATTGACCTAACGGGAAACGATAGTTCAATCTGCAAGGAGCATTTCGCTACGGTGAAGTGCTCCTTACATTATTTTCATTCAACAACCTATAGGTTAGCAAAGATAGGGGGGATCCAAAAGTCGGGATACCAATGGCGGAAAAATTCCTTGGTTAGCGCGACAGGACCTTTAACTGGCTCGATATCGTTCCAAGGTGAAAAGCTTCGTGAATCAGAGTGAAGTTTAACAGCTCTCCTGGAGTGCTGAATTGGAACGGCCCCAAGGAAAACGGATTAGAAAGCTTCTCGCCCAGCATTTCAGGCACCAGATCAGATATGCGGGACAGCTGCGCCGTTAACATTTCGATCAACTCTTCCTTCGATGGAGGATCAAACGTCCAGTCCAAGGGTTTTGTTCCTGTGTTAAACAGCGCTTCATACGAGTCCGGTATGGCCGATGGGGAGCCAAAAATCAAAGGAGAATATTTATCCATCCAATAAATCATATGGCCGAGATTCCAACGGATTGTATTGTTGAAACCTGCCGCTTGAATATCGAACAATTCCTCAGGGATTGCTTTTACCTGCTCCAGCACCAATTGACGTCCGGTTTTTGCCGTGTTGATAATCATTTCAGACACGTCGATCCCTCCTTTTATAATGAGACGCTTGATACGTTCCTAGTTTAGGTCTCATGGAGCTTACCATCAATGCAGTGGGCATTACCGAAACGTTAAGTATGAGTTAACGATTATTCATTGACAGACAAATAAGATGGCATGACAATAATCATTGAATATTCATTCAGCCATGCAATGTGAGAGCGGGTGTTAGCCATGGAGTTAAAACAACTACAGTATTTTATGGCGATTTGTGAGGAGCTTCACTTCACGAGGGCAGCCGAAAAGATGGGAGTCAGCCCACCCAACATCAGCCAGCAGATCAGGAGATTGGAAGAAGAGTTAGGGGTGCTGTTATTCGATCGCGTGGGGAAAAAAATAGTACTAACTGAAGCCGGAGCGATTCTTCAAAAACATGCTACTGCCATGTTCGAGCATCTACAACAAGCGACCGACGCTATTGTTGATTTGAAGCATATGCAAGGCGGATCGTTATCCATCGGCGTTTTGCCCGGTGACGCGGAATTCATGTTTAAAGCCTTTATACTGAACTTCCATCAGACCTATCCCACCATCTCACTTTCTCTTCTGGAAACCATGAAAATAACAGAACAAGTTCTGGACCGAAGCATCGATTTCGGCGTAACCGTTGGCCCTGTTATCGATACACGTATCACGTCTATTCCCCTGTATCACGAGGAGTTCTCATTGGCGGTAAGCAAGAATGATCCTCTTGCCACGGAATGCTTCATCCCCTTAAACAAACTGCATACCTTGAAGATGGTCATGTTCCCGCCCGATCATCAATACCGCATGCTGATTGACCGCTTTTGCATGGACCAAGGGTTTACTTTGCAGCCGCATATGGTGACGACAACGTTATCCTCCCTCCTTCAGATGGTGCAGAGCGGAGTTGGCTCCTGCATTCTGCCGAAAATGCTGCTGGACAATCTTCACAATTCAGACATCAAAGTCTTGGACCTGAGGCATCCTACGCCATCTCAGGACTTTTGTCTGATCTACCGCAACGACCGATATGTCGGATACGCCATGCGCACGTTTATCAAGACTTTGAGAGCCTACATCGAGACGGCTATCAATCATTCAAAGTCCTAATGCAGCATAGGGTTTGACCTGATCCGGCCTACGATGAATTACAGCTAAGAGAATGGGTCCGATAAGTAGGGAATCATCATATTTCACCAAATAGCAGCTCCTGTGTCCGTAAGACTGCGGAATGAAACAGCATTTTCTGGTCAGCAGTATGTGGGCGGGCAAAATGTGGGATTAAGCGAATGTTTTGCGACTTATTTCCAATCACTCACAACAAAACCGGTACAAGCGTCGTCAATACTAAAGAATGGAAAATAGTCTCTGAGGAGCGTGGACAACAGTTGCTTAAAAAGATGGCTGTTACTCTTATATTTACGACGATGGTATTCAGTACAAACGTGGCGGAGCAATCTCAAGCTGCCAGTGCGACCGCTATGCAGGCGCAGACAGGCGATCAACTGTACCCGATTGAAGTTAACGGAAAATACGGTTTCATCAACGGCAAAGGCAAGGAGATTATCGAGCCGTTGTACGACGGATACGGATATTCAGGAGTATCCGGAGGGAAGGTGTATGTCGAGGACCATGCGGCTAAAAAGCAATATTACTTCAGTTCGGCGGGCAGCGAGCTGTTCGAATACAAGCTGAGAGGTGCCAGCGTTCTTTTTAATGACCGTGCGCTGTATACGACGCAGGTTCAGAACGCTGACGGAGGTACGGCGACACGGTACGGATATATAGACAGCCATGGCAAGGTGAGCATACAGCCCATCTACGCCAAGGCATATAATTTCTCCGAAGGTCTGGCTCGGGTCAATGTGGGCAAAGCAGCGGGGTACATCAACACGGAGGGCGAGCTGGTCATTCCATACCGGTATAGCTCGACGTCCGATTTCTCCGAAGGTATGGCGGCCGTAATGCTTGCGTACGGCGGCAAATACGGCTATATCGACACCACCGGTAAGCTCCGCATTACACCCCGGTATGATCACGCCGATCCGTTTTCAAACGGGACGGCAGTAGTTTACGTGAACGGAAAATACGGGTACATCGACAAAAACGGCAATTACCTGCTAACACCGCAGTTCAGCATGGCGCAGCCGTTCTCGGAAGGTCTGGCTTTTGTCGAGCGTAATGGAGTCACCTTCTATATCAACAAGAAGGGTAACAAAGTCATCCAGGGCTTTACAGCCGGAGGTTTGTTCAAGGGCGGCCTGGCTCCGGCCAGCCAGGGGCAGAGGTACGGCTATATCAATACATCCGGCCGTTTTGTGATCAAATCGAAATTCTATTGGGCTGACGATTTTAACGGCGAATTGGCTGTGATCAGTTTGCTCGTTCCGAATTCGTCCGAGGAAATCAGAGGGTATGTGAACCGCAGCGGAGCGATCGTCTGGCCGCCGGCTTCCGAACTTCCGAACGGAGTGACAAAACTACAGTAAGGCAGAACAACCGAGCTTCACGGAATGTATCGGAAAAAGAGCGCATTACAGCTAACTTATCGAAACTAACTTGCCGTTGGCGACTGCTTCATTTTTCGTAGAGCTAACGGACAGTATAGTTTAGTTATAAACGTACTTTCCAAAAAAGTGTGTGATAAACTGTTTGAAGCACAAGCCTGACTATACTGCGGATGACTTTTTAAACGATGAAAAGCTCCTTTCTTTACTTCACATGAGTCCAGCAGAATTGAAACAAGAATTGGCGAGGAGACTTGAAGACGAAAGCCGTTAGTGAATGTAAAGTGCCCCCCTGTCAATTGTGTGTATGTTAATAGGTAAACAAATGAGCAGCGAACAAAATTTGTATTAGGAGGAGTATCTGCCATGCGCATAGAAACTCAAAATGTTGTTATAAGAACATTGGAAAAAAAAGATGCTAAAAGATTTTATTCAATAGCCAGGGAATCGGCTGTATACCGCTATATGCCAGATTGGGCTGACGGACGCGCACATCCGAAGGATTATTATGGATTGATTGATCAGTATCAAAAGCAATCGGATAATACGGATATTTCCATTGGCCGTTCCTACGCGATTGCCTTGCCAAACACCGATGAGATGATTGGTAGCATAGGAGTAGGGCTTAAAGAGAAGCTAAATGAAATCGAACTGGGATATTTCATGTCAGAAAAGCACCAAAGGAACGGATATACCAGAGAAGCGATAAGTGCCTTGGCAGAATGGTGCTTTGAGGTATCTGATGTTAAGTATTTAATCCTGACAATTAATTGTGCCAATGTTCCCTCGAACAAATTGGCTGAAAAATGTGGATTTAAATTGCTTGAAAAACGAACGCCTATAGGGGATAACCAATTTTATATGGAAAATGATAGTTACTTTTATTACAGAAGCTACAGAAAATAAGCAATGGTCCACGATCTCCGTGGACCATTTGCAATTGGATATTGTCTCAGGTGATCTGCAGCCGGCTTCTGGACGAGCCTAGTCGCCAGAGGCAATTTGTAGACTAAAACTAACGGGAAACGATAGCTCAATAAATACACAAATACGCGGGCTGCCGTATGATCGGCAGCCGCGTTGTGCTAACGGGAAGGATACTTCCAATTGCTGTATAATGAATATGCGAAATGGTTGGGTATAAGGGATCCAGTTTGCGAAGCTGGATCAAATGCTTCAGGTTGGAGGTGCTCCGGTGAATGAAAAGTCCATTGCTCAGCTTTACGTAATGACGGCAAAGATTCCGGAAGAAGGCATAGAGAAATTTAATGAATATGAAAGTCATGTACTACCTTTACTTCATGAGCACGGCGCGAAAATGGAAAGAAGACTCCAAAGCCCTGATCGTCTCATTGAGATTCATATCATCTGGTTTCCATCTTCCCAATCGTTTGAGAATTATTGTACAGACCCTAGGCGCAACGAGCATATCTATCTTCTTGTTGAATCAGGTGCTGAGATTGAGTTAAGGGTGATGAAAGACTTGAAGTAATAAGCTATCGGGGAACGATAGCTCCATGAAGACATTTGAAGGCAGCGGCCACAAAAGCCGGCTGCCTTTTTCTTAAACTAACAGGCAGAATACTATAAATTTTACGTGTGATCCTTATCCTGCTCATTTACAGAACGATTGGGAAAAAGCCATCCTTTATATATTGTGCGAACGGAATATGTCCCCCGGTCAATTCGTTTCCGACCAAAGAGATCCCAGCTTCCTGGATTTCGTCCTCCACGTCGAAGAATCCCGAACAGGCTTGGCAGCCGCCCTTCACGATCCCCGATTTCAACACCTGCTTATACAAACCGTTAAATGGATGATCCGCCTTGCTGAGTTCGTTTGGCCACTCCGTTCCGGCTCCGTCAAAGAGAACTGCAACCTCAAAGCCCTCTTCGTGCAGCTCCTGCCCGTACAACAAACCATGAACTGCCTTACCGAGATCCTGTTGATTCGCTTGAATGATGATGACAAATTTATTGGAAACTGACATTTTGAATACCTCCAATTTCATTTTTAATAATGGCGTACAAGAGATGGATTTGCAGGGGAAAACTCGTGAAAGTCCCAGATAATCGGCGTGTCATTTTCAATATACAGAACTTCATCGATCTCAAACCGAACCAGCCGCTCTGCCCCAGGATGAAGAGAAATCTGGCACTTATCCCAAATGATATAGGAGCGCCCGGTCAGTTGAAGCGAATGTCCCGCTTGAAAGTCAATAAACAACATACCGGTGTTCGGATTGCTGTGAAGATTGCCAAGCGTATTAAACATGGAATTCCCGAAATAATCCGGAAAAAGAAGGGTACTCTCATCCAACAATTCTACGAACCCAGGATGACCTCCACGATGAGAGGCGTCCATTTTCCCTTCCAAACTTGCGCTGCCAATAAAAAAAGTATCCGCTAGGCGAATCCATTCCTGTTGCTCGGAACTTATCTTGTTGCTGTGTTGTGCATGTCTTTGCGTCCGGCGGAACCCCCCACTCGGTTGGAGCGATCGCTTCTGTATGTATTTGGGGCAATTACCGTATACCTGCTCCGTTGTGACCGTCAATCGTCCGCTCTCATCGATTTCTCCCTTTCCATTTATTCTCATTCGGATTCTTCGGTTGAAATCGATCGCAAGCAATCCGATCTCCGGGTTAGAAAGCAAATTTTTGATGAGGGGATCGCTTGCAGGAGGACAGGCCATGATGGTTACCATAGTCTCCGATGCAGCGCTGATGAACCCTGGTTCACCGGTTAAAAAGGAAATCCATACCTTCCCGTTCTCACCAACAGTGGAAGCAATGATCATGGATTGTGTCTGGATAAATGCCATGGCACCCTTAAAAATAACAGACCTTATGCTTTTACTGTTCTGTTCCGCGAGGAATTCTTCACCCGCCAGCTTTTGAACGGCCAATTCCCCGGCATGATACACACCAATCACGTATTACACCTCCTTTTTTAACCATCATAAACTTCATATGGGTATTATATATTGATTTATTTAACCTGTAAACATTAAATATGGGTATTAATAAATGACTGCAAAAAAAAGAGTCCTAGACAATTATGAATCTAGGACTCCTTGGTATCTTTATTTTTATGCCGCTCCAAATAGGCCGTGACTTTCATGCGGTTGCCGCACGTTTTCTGGCTGCACCATCGGCGGGTGCTGTTCCTGCTATTGTCATAAAAATAAAGTACGCATGCCGGGTTCTCGCACTTCTTGATCAGACGAATATCATAATGACAGAATAGATCGACGGCAGCCTCTGCTACGGGAATGAGTAAATCGCTCGGTTTCCGAAGGGCAACCTGCTTCTCGGCAGCAAATCGGTGATCGGTTCTGATCAGTTTTGTGGTGATGACCTGCTCTTGAAGTACCTTGTTGATACATGACATGTCCTCTTCCGAGACTTCGATATTCCGCGTTCTATTCTGGACCATCGTGAGCATACTTTTTCTAAGCGCTATTGCTTCCTCAACCAGCGATTCTCCTTTCCCGTACTCCCATTTCTGTATCACAGCATCGAGTTGTTCTTTCGTGTAGAAACTCATTAGGGATAACCATTCAAGCACGTCTTCCCAGCTACACAGTAATTCTACGGGTTGTCCGCCCACCGCAATCTTCGTATTGATAAAATCCAGTGCTGGATGATTCCCGATAAATTGAAAAGCAGGGGCAATTTTCTTAGGCATCTTACCGAACTCCTTACAAACTTATTCTTTCATCATTATAGTCTTTCTGCTGTTATTCGCCTAGGACGTCGCCATGGCCCGTCGATAAGGTTGAGATCAAGTGAGGGGAAGATAAATAATGCTTGCCTTAGAGTGTACTTTAAGATGTAAGATGAATATATTCCAATTCTTGGATGGAGAGGTGTGAATGAATAATGAAGCAAAGAACGTTAGGTAACAGCGGCTTAAAGGTATCAGCGCTCGGACTCGGTTGTATGGGCATGTCCGACTTTTACAGCGGTCGTGATGAAGAAGAGGCCATTCGGACCATACATAGAGCTATAGAAGTGGGAGTTACATTTCTGGACACGGCTGATATGTATGGCGTCGGGAAAAACGAAGAGCTAATCGGCAGAGCGGTGAAAGGGCGGCGCAGCGAAGTCATTCTGGCAACGAAATTCGGCAATGTGCGAAGTGAAGATGGTAGATTTCTGGGGATCAACGGCAGTCCGGAATATGTAAAAGCAGCTTGTGACGCCAGCCTTCGGCGCCTTGGCATTGACTATATCGACCTGTACTATCAGCACAGGGTAGACCCAAATACGCCGATCGAAGAGACGGTCGGCGCTATGGCCGAACTTGTGAGTGAGGGCAAAGTCCGCTATATCGGGTTGTCAGAAGCCGCCGCTGCGACTATTCGGCGAGCGCACGCCGTACACCCGATCACGGCGCTGCAGACGGAGTATTCACTCTGGAGCCGCGATGTGGAGGATGAGATTTTGCCGGTTTGTCGCGAACTCGGTATTGGCTTTGTACCATACAGTCCGCTCGGACGCGGATTTCTTACAGGTCAAATCCAAAAGTTTGAAGACTTGGCGGATGATGATTATCGACGGTTCTCACCCCGGTTTCAAGGTGATAATTTCATTAAAAATTTGGAACTCGTAAGACGAGTAAAAGAAATAGCCGCCGAGAAAGGTGTCATGCCGTCCCAATTAGCTTTATCTTGGCTGCTGGCACAAGGAGACGACATCGTACCCATTCCGGGAACCAAACGCAGGAAGTACCTGGAGGAAAATATCGGTGCGATCTCTGTCGAACTGACTCAAGAGGATTTGGTGCGAATTGACGAAACTGCTCCCAAAGGAGCGGCCTTCGGAACCCGATATCCGGATATGAGAAGTGTAAACTTGTAGCAGGGAATATTCGATAGGAAAGTGTTGATTGAAATAAACTAACGGTGAACGTTAGTTGAATAAAACTTGATGTTGAGCAGGCTGCTGCAGCTTGCTCATTTTATTAAGCTAACGGGCAGTATAGTTCATCAAACGATCTCCCAAATAAGTTCGTGGTAAACTATTCAAAGCAGGGTACTTGAGGGAGGATACAACTCACAATGAAAGAGTCTTTAGTTAAACAAGCAGCACGAATTGCAGGCCATTTTCTTCAGGAAGAAGTTAAAACCTCTTATCAGATCGAAGGAAAAGGCATCACAAATCAGGTATGCGTAGTTGAAACAGAGATCAATAAAGTGGTTGTCCGCATGAACGTAAAGGATGAATATCAAAGCTTGATCAAAGAGAAATGGTGTATCGAGCAAGCAGCTGAAGTAGGCGTTCCTGGACCTAAGGTCATGTCCATTGGCATTGTTGATGAGACAGCATATATGATTCAAGGCTTTATTGAGGGAGTCAACGGGGGAGACAGTACTGTACAAAAGTCTATTATTTGGAGAAGACTGGGCGAATATGCCAAGCTTATTGATTCTATTCAAGTGAAGGGATACGGGGAAAATCTGATTGATCCTGTCCAAGGAGAGTTTCAGTCACCACCTCATGCTGGATCAGACGGTACATGGCAAGGGTATGTACAGCATAATATAAATAGTTTGACTGAGCATGATCCCTTGATTGAACTTGGAGTAATCAATCAGGCGGAATCACAGAGAATAAAACAACGGTTTGAGGATATAAAGAGTGAACCGTTCCGTTTCGGATTAATCCATGGTGATATCTCCTTAAAGAATACGATTATCAATCAGGCAAACCAAGTGATCTTGCTGGATTGGAATGCAAAAGTAAGCGTGGTACCACATGCAACTGTTGCTCAATTGATGCATTACCAAATCCTGGGGCTGGATGAAAGCCCAAATGCTGAAGAATTTGAAGCGTTTATAGATGGATACGGAATAAGTGGAGAAGACCTTTCTGGCATAAGGAATTATTTGTTATTACGGGCTTTTGATAACCTTAGGTGGTCTATTGATCAAAGGCCGGATCTAGTCAAACCCTATGCTGCATTCGCGAAACAAGTAGTAGATATTACGATGGATTAGCAGATTGTGCGGAACATGATAGCTTAATGAAGACATTTGAAGGCAGCCGACCCCAAAGCGGCTGCCTTTTTCCTCATCTAACGGGTAGGATAGATCAGTAAAAGGATCGAATAAGGTGTTTAACAAAGGGAGATTGTATAATTTAACATCAATTAATGAGATGATGAGATGTACATATAAGTGCTTCGTAAGAATGAAGGATAAGTTAGAAGATATAATAACAGGGTAAAGATGAACCTGGTCGAAGATCCAAGTGGAATTGAAATTCTTCATTAAATTCCTATCAGAACTTTTTTATTCTGCCGATAATGAAGGAGCATATATTTTTTCTTCAGGAGGAATCTTCAGTGAAAAAAACAGTCATCTTGCTAACCAGTCTGGCATTAATACTTGCGTCCGCAGGCACTACCTCAGCCAAATCGGGAAACACTCCACCCGGGAAAACAAAAAACGAGGTATCGTCAAAAGCACCTGAAAAAAAGGAATCTCAAATTGAGGTGAAACAGACCCAGGAAGTCGAGTCTCCAGTAACGGTGGTCACTGACGATGGCCAAATTAAGGATTCATCAACATCGGAGACCGAGAAGTCAGACAACAACACATCAGAATCTGAGAAGAAGGGTTCCCAAGGATACAAAGGTTTGCTAAATGCTATTCAACATGTGAAAGTTAAACCTGCAGGTGCCGTATTGGCTGACATATTGCTTACAACATATGCGACTGAGCTGACGGAAGAACAAAAAAAGGAACTTGAAGTCATCATAGAAGATGATAAAGCATTGGAAACAGCAGTGAAAATGCTTGAAGAAAATGGTAGCGTGACTGACGCAGTGTATTTGCAGGAAGAAGCCATTAAAGCAAATTTTACAAATTTGGACCTGTACAAAACCATGGCAAAACTTCATGAAAAAGCGGGTGATAAGGATAAAATAAAGCTATATGTGAATGGAGAAGCTTCTGCTACTGAGCCTTTTCTCAAAAAGGGCAATACGTTTGTTCCTTTTCGCTCCATAGCTGAGTCTTTGAATGCGGAAGTAGCATGGAATCCTGAAGAACGCTCCATTATTGTTAAGAAGGATGGGGTGAGCATCAAACTGGTGGTTGACAGTAAGACTGCAACAGTCAATGGCACCAACGTCTCTTTGGATGCGCCAGCCACTATTACAAAAGGCAGTACTTATGTGCCAGTGCGTTTTATAAGTGAGGCATTGAGTGCAACCGTCCAATGGGAAGAAGAAAGTAAAACCGTTGTGGTTTATGATGAACCAAAGGATGAACGTTAAGTGAACCGCCTCGTCTCCAAGATGGCCGTATTTTGATAAGATTAACGGAACTGCCAAGCCATAAGAAAAGAAGCAAGGGACCATTCGAAATGAAATGGGCCCTTTTTTTACTCTGTTCATTTATTCATCATCATGTCCACACCATACAAAATGTTGTCTCGTTCGTTCAAAGAATGATGTCGTTTGGGCGTTTATCATATCAGATAACACGATCAAATTCATGTTCTTGTTAGTAGATATTCACGACGTATGATGACTAAGAAAGGCGTGATGATAGCAATGAAAAAAATCTATGTGGTCAACAAAACTCATTTGGACATTGGTTTTACCGATTTGGCGGAAAATGTCCTGCACAAGTATTGCCATGATTACATTCAAAACGCGATCACTTTAGCGGAAGACTTAAGAAAAGAGGGCAAAGACTTTGTTTGGACAACAGGCAGCTTTCTTATTGAATATTACTTCAAAAACATGGATGAAGAAGCTTGTCAAAAGCTAGACGATGCCATAAAGAAAGGTTACATACGCTGGCACGCGATCCCGTGTACGTTTCACTCTGAAGCGATGACACCTCAAACGTTACATTACATCATCTCCATCTCAAAGAAGTTAGATGCTCGTTATGGGTACACAACAACAAGCGCAAAAATGACGGACGTCCCAGGACATACGATCGGGATTGTTGATGAGTTATATCGTCAAGGAGTAAAATTTCTACACATTGGTGTAAATGGCTCGAGCTCGATTCCAGAGGTACCGGATACATTTCTATGGAAGCATGGCGAAAGTGAGATCATTGTCTCTTATTCAGACGACTATGGCGGCGTCATCGGAGTGGATTGCATGGATAACAAGCTGGCGTTTATGCATACTCATGATAATAGTGGTCCAGGAACACAAGAGAAAATTAACGCGTATTTGTCAAAAATGGCGAATGAGTATCCGGACTATGAGCTTGAAATGACTTCCATGGATCAGTTTGCCAATGAACTTTGGGAAGTACGCGACCAACTGCCAGTGATTACAGAGGAGATTGGGGACACCTGGATTCACGGAACGATGTCTGATCCGAAAATCATTCGGGATTACCGGATTTTAACGAAATACATGTCTGATCACCAAATCGAAAATGATGATGCTAATTTCTACGGGATGTTAGTTCCAGAGCATACTTGGGGAATGGATATCAAACGCTATTTCAGTGACTATATGAATTATGAAAAGAAAGACTTCCAGCGAGCGCGCAGTCTAGACCAAATTACCGATGCTGATTTAACCTACGCTTATGGCATTGTTAAAGATGCAACGGTTGGCGAAATGAAATTCACTTATAATGAGTGGACGGATCGTTCGTACAAATTTTATGAGTCTTCCTGGAAAGAACAACGCAAGAACATTGATCGTGCAATCGCTTGTTTGGAGCCTGAAGATCAACATCACATTAAAAAACTGATCGAAGTTCCATATTATATCTTTGAAAACCAAGGTGTTGAATGTGGTTTGGAAGAATTGATTTCGATAAACGGGTATCAAGTGATGTTTGCTAGCGATGGTTCAATTACCCACTTAGAAAAGGATGGAATCCTTTACTTTGATCAGGACAACAAACTCGGCGTTCTGAGCCATACCATTGCCGGGCAAAATGACTATGATAACCTGCGTTACAACTATTTGCGTGAATTGCAGCATAATTGGTGGGCCATTGACTTCTTAAAGCCAGGAATGGAAATTCAAAAACGCATTCAATGGAATGAACATTTCACACCACATGTTATTAAATTAGTTAAGGAAAATGATTCGATGATTGCCACTTTAAAGTACAGCCAAAGAGCTGTGGAGGAGTATGGTGCTCCAAGAGTGGTAAAGGTTAAATATCAATTTGGAGATAAAGTAGAAATTGCACTTTTATTACAGGATAAAGATGCGATTCGTTATCCGGAAATTTATTCTTTTGACATGACACCACGTTTGAACTCGCCGTACTTAACGAAGATTCGAAAAATGGATACCGTGATTTCACCTTTTGCAGTGGTAGGTCACGGAAATAAGCTGCAGCACATGATTGATGAGTTAATTTACGACGGCAGCGATAAAAAAATCAATATTAAACCTATTGATGCCCCTCTGTTGGGAATCGGAACCAATAACAATCTAAGTTATAACAACAAATACCATCCAGACAACCATGAATTTACGTTTACACTCTTGAACACCACATGGGGAACGAATTTCACGATGTGGTATGAAGAAGATATTTTCGCTCGGTTTGAGTTAGTGCTGGGATAAAAAAGGCTAACAGAAAAGAAGACAACAGGATACTCCTGTGTGTCTTCTTTTTGTCACGTACAGTATTTTTGGGGAAGACCCCGTGCTGAATTGCCTTTCTGACAATATTCTCACTTGGTCCTTCAGCGGACAAAGCCAGGCACCAAGGCTCTCTGGAAAACACACAAATGCCGAGTGTCAACCAAGGCTGTAATATCGTCTACGACAGAAATATCAAGTTGGGTATGATCAATTTTGTATAATATCCCTCATTATGGTGCCATCATTGAGAGTTTATTTGGGACTATTAACCGGGAAGTGATTCATAACATTTGGGGGACAACCAAAAGCAATATTGTTGAAAGAGGGGATTTAGAGCCAGAAAAGGAGGCCTTCTTAACGATTAAACGGGCTAAGGAAGATACTTATTCATTACCTGGTAGATATTTACCCTTACAAACCACACAGAGGGTTACCGCATAATCAAGCTCCTCGGGTTCGGTTTATCGAAAGCCTTAAGGAAATGGGGTATCCACATATTATTTTTGATGACGATAGAGAACATTATGAAATTGATTTCCTTTATACCGATAAGAAACCATACACGAGAGATGGAGTTCGGTGGGATAATCGAATATACAAATCAGACGAATGTCAGGATATCATCGGCACGGGGAAGAAAAAGTATACGGTTAAATATGATATTGATGATATTGGTTCGATTTATCTACTTCACCCTAAACGTGAAAAGTTTATTAAGTTATTTTGTGCGAGTCCTCCGATGGGTAAAAGCCTTGAAATTAGTGTGAGTACTCCTTATTCCGAACAAAAGGCAATGAGTGATAAGAAGGCCAAAGAAGAAATTGATATAGAAGAACAACTGCTAAACGAAGCTCTTGAAGCTGAACAAAACAATAAAAGGATGAGAAGTTAATGAATGAAGAGGTGTCATAATTTTGTTGAACGGATAAACGACCTTTTTATCGAGCATGATGAAGTGCTGAGAATATGGAAGAAATTTGATTCTCTACGCCTTTGTAATGCAGGATCTAAAGATGGTACAGGAAACAGATTGCATAAGGGAGATCCTCGACATTTGTTTCTTATGGGGTTGTCAGGGGTTGGAAAGACCCAAATTGGAGAGCGCTATGCTGAACGAAACCCTGGGTACTGGCTTGAAACCGGGGAAGAGAAAATAAAAATTATGCCTGTTATTTACGTTGAACTACCGTTTCCATTTACCCAACATTCATTCTATACGGAGATCTACGAGCACTTGGCACCCTAAATATAGGCAGATATGCCAGAAAAGCTTACAGAGGGTTCACAAGAAGCCACTAGTCAATCCGAATCTGCGAAAAAAAGTAATGCACCTCAGTGTTAATTAACCCTATATCGAAGAAGCAGCTGAATAATGGGTTTTTTGTGCAGATTTCAACCGAAATCATCAAGTTGCCCCAGATGTGGACTTTTGAATATATTGAGTTTCTCTTGATCGGTTCTTTCGATGCTGGGCTGATGGCACAGAATGCGTGGGCAAATATTTGTTTTCTTCTTAAATCTTCCGCCGCCCTGGTAATTTAAGACATTAATTATGGTAAATCCCGATGAAGAAATGATCTTCTCCAATCTCTATAACAGGCATTATTTCTGCAGAGTTTAAACCCAAACTTAGAGCAATAGCAATTCACGATAACTGCAAGACGTTAAAGAATCAATGGACTCACCTATTAAGTCCACCTGATCGACTCAACAGCCTTTTTTAAATCATCATAACCTGGTGTGGTGTTTATCATGGTCATTTCAATGTTGGGGGGCCGCATTCTTTGAAAATGGCCCATCAGCATAGCGACCACATCCAAAGAAGCCATCCACCTGCCAGATAATTCCGATGCTTATCATCCTTAGTACTCCCCTTCCATATTTAATAATAAGTATGAACATATACATGAGTAAAACGTCTACGAATCCCCACCTGGTAACCTATGAATAATAATTGATACATGCCTCATGATTGACCTTATTCGACAAAATATGACGATTTCCTATTTATGTAATTAGTTCCAAGGGGTGGTTATACCCCGAGAAAACTTCCCGTATAATTTAAATTATCCTGAATTTTTGATAGATCACAGAGACTTCAGGAAAAGTATCAAGAAGGAGGGAGGTTTTCCGTATCCTAACTACCTAAAGTTTTCTCAACGTTGTACGGGCCTGCATAATTTAAGGTTCGATTTGCACTTGTCCCATACCATTTGTGCCTGAAGTATTGCAGTATAATCGATGTCGATGTAGAGATCCCTCAAATCCTTCATTATTTTTCTAGTAAATATTTATATCATTTAGTGGATTTTTTAAAACCTTTTATCCTTAAAGGCGTTCTATTAATAGGTTTCTCAAAAAAAAGGAGTGTGTATGCAATTATGAAGAAAATTTCTGCTTTATTGCTAGCCTTTTTGTTATTTGTATTGCCGGTAGCCGCCCAAGCCGAAGAATCAAATTCAGAAAATTCGTCTCTGCAGTCACTTTCTAGTCAAGAAATTTCATACTTAAAAGATAGCGTTGGTTTAAATGAAGAAGAAATTGCTGCTTTCCCTGCTGAAAAGTTAAGAACTCTTATTGACAATAAAGCTGTAAAGGTAAGTTCTAAGGAGGAATCTTTCGGTGAGAACTCTATAAAAGGCGAAATAACTCCACAACTGAATGGTAACGATATTACTCTTCAAGTTTTAACATTTGTTCAGACTAGTGATAAACCTGGCAACAAGAAGTTCACTCTTTGGGGCTATTTTATTTGGAAAAAGCAACCAACTTTTGTTTTCTCTGATGTCATGACAATAGGAGTACCTCAAAGCGTTGGGTTCTTCTTGCCTACAAATGGAACCAACGTAACTCAACATTCCCATTCATTTGTATGGTATGATGGACAAAATGAGTTCACAGAAAACAAAACTGTTCCGCATGATTTTTCTGCGAATTCGGGAGTTGCCGGTAAATACAATATTAGAAACAATGTAGTGTGGCAAAAAGGATATATTGAACAAAACATCTACATACCAAGTGGAAAATCAGGTACAACAAATGTAGTGTTGGAATATGGACACGCTGTTTATACTCTGGTACCTTCAGTTGGTATTAGTGGTACAACCTTTTCAATCGGAGTAAGCCCTTCTTCGAAAGTGGAAACATACAAAATTATTACCGAACTGAAATATTAATAGCTCAGGAGGATTTTGATTGAAGTATACTGTTCTAGCCTCAATATTAGTCTTTTTAATATCATTGGTTTTATTGTTCTTCCTTTATTTAACAATGGGGGAATATACATTAAGTGATGCTGAAGGATTAATTTTGATTCTTTTATGTTCCGTCATCATATCCTTATTAATCACAAGAAATAATAAAAAAAAGTAAACCGGTGATTTTCCATGTTTCATAAAACAAGCCAGGCGCGTTAAAGCGTCTGGTTTGTTTTATTGCCCTTCTGTTCTGTAGCAGATGAGTTGAGCTTCGACGAAGTAGATAGTGGATCTTTAAGCGAATCGTGGAAACAACAGCCAGGAACTCCTGCATACTAACACAGAAACTTACAAAAGAGGTACTAACCGAAGCACTTAAATAAGCAAATAAGGAAAAAGCCCCATTACTACGGGATAAGGTGAGAGGATATTCCCATAAAGAAGTTGTTCAACTAAATAGAGAAATTTATAATTCCTGAGTTAGGAATTTGTATCGCTTCAAGCGCGGTGCGGCAGACTAAACATGATTAAAGTTTAGACTGCCGCTTTATTAACGTTCCTCATTTGACATCAACTATATTTTATGTACAGTTCAAGTCTGATGTGTTATAAGTGTTAAAAGATAAATGAAAGGGATAACAGAATGTCAAAGAAACAAAGTGAGTTAGAAAACACTCAAAGAGACGTACCGCCCGCCATGCATAACAACAAAGCCAAGAAATTCCACGAGTGCTTAAGCGAAAGTTTCCCGTAATATAATGGTTAATTGATCAGAAGACAAATGATCACATTGGGGTGAAATGTAATTGTTAAACGATAGTGAGAAGATTTGCTTTACTAGTCGAACATTTAGATCTTCATATTAAGAAGCTCTCATATGAAGGGAACATTACAAATTATAGTGACCCGGTTTTCAAAAAGCTGCAATTTCTAATAGTGAATTATATATAGACAACTTGTCTTGCGATGTACGCCTTACCTTCAAACAGGCAGTCGGCTCACTTATAGCAGCATTCGATAAAGTTGGGTATGCTGAGTCGATGGATGCAGCTGATGTCATCCTTAATTTTGAGGAGTTCTTGAAACTACGCCTAAGAAGAAACTGAGAAGATTTATAGGGAAAGTTGGATGATAGATCAATATAAATAGCTAGGAGATATTAAATAGACTTGGCCGATTGGATCTACTAGGAGAATTTTATAAATAGACTTTTAGAAACTTTTGCCTTTGTTCAAATTCTTAAATGACAAAATTTCTTTTAATGCTCGATGGATAACTTGTAGCTCATCAACGGTTAAAGGAATTAATAAAGTATCAATTTTATCTAATATTTCAGATTTTGACTTCCGGGGACGTTCGTTTTTTTCATCTTCAAAAAGTTGAATAGGATTTATTCGAAGAGCGTCTGATATCTTACAGAGTGTTTCTAAAGTGATATTAACTTCTTCTCTTTCAATTCTTCCTATATAGGAAAGTTTAAATCTGAGTCCTACTGAATCAATGGACTGTGGGGGGAGAGAATTATCCGTTGTTAGAGATTGGGGGGGACTTTTGAAAGAGGATCTGCAGGAACCGTAGTCTTTTCTGTACTTGTGGCCTCCTTTTCTTGCGGCGGTGTAGTAGAGGCAACATCATTTTCACTTGACCTTCCAACAATATACCCTACTACGATTACTCCAATAATGGCAGTGATTATTACTTTATTCCGATTCATACTTCCTCCTTAATTAGTACCTTCCACAATTGATCATATCACGAGTTGTTTTTTGGTATGGGGTTATTCATACTGAACAGAGGCACAATGAAACGAGAGCTTACTTTTCAATAAAAGAAAGCTAGGTTTGAGAATATAGGAGGAACCATGTCCTGGAGTAAATTGAAGCAGCAGCTGGAGAGTTTTCTCAGTCCTGCGTTAGTTGGAAGGGTTGAATACCGTGCAACGGGTTATCGTTATTTACCGGATAAAGCAGGGCTTTGTTATATTTCGGTAGATAAAAAGGACGTCCTCCGAATGAATGATAAAGCGAGTCCAATAAGGTGGTATCAGACGGAGCTGGAAATTAAGAATGACCCGGATATCCAGATTCCGATCAGCGCTGAAGAAATGGAAGCGGTCCGAAAGGATACCCAGGGAAACGTTCCAGAGGATCGTCTAAAAGTTATTGCGAGAAACCGAAAGATAACAGGATATGCCAAGGAGCTTATGTCAGCCCAGGCTTCATTAAGCAAATCCAATTTTGTCGCTCTAGCTAATCAATTTTTATCTACTTCTATAGAAGAAAACATCGAGAGCAAAGATATTTTATTGAATATTCTAGCTTTGGTGGACAGACGCGTTGGGAAAAAGCGGATTTTGAACATGTCCGAGAAAATGAAGTTAAAGCATCCTGTTGTGCAGTATTTTTATGATCTGCGGCGCAGTACATGTTGAGAATCTATAACTTTCGTATTTGACGAGAACCCCGTCTATATCGATTTGAACTAGAGTTGTGTATCGGAACTTCCTGTTATAACCGTTTAATCGCGGACTATAACATGGCTTTAGTTCATTCGATATAGCGAAGGGTTTTTGTTTCGTTTATACTGATAAAGCCAATTTTACTTTCTAGGAGTTGTCTGACGAACTATGAACAAGAAAGAAATCGCGCACATTCGCAAGCAGTTTAAGATGGATAATGAATTGATGAAGATTTTCGATATTCTGAACGTGTACATTATGAAAGAAACGAACGAAGTTTATCATTGGGAGCGGAATCCCTTTGAGTTAGTGGACCGGGAGAAGCAGGAGCTGTACATGGGCAATTTCAAAAAGCTGCTGACCGGTGAGTTGGATCATAAGCTGTTCGAGCTCAAGTTTCAGGAGGAAGCGGAGGACCCTTCGAAGGTGCTGCTTCATCAAGCGATCCAGACGGGAGATCCCGAGGAGTGGCAGGATCTGATGATGCTGCTCGTGAACAAAATGTTGGCGGATACGACGTATGAACGGGATACGGTCATCACGTTCGTACGCGGACAATACTACCGGCCGACCAAGGCGAGGAATGATGCAGCGGAGGAGACCGGGAACGACGAGGTGTTCGGACATCCGTTCATTCTATGCAGTGTGAACTCAACGGAGAAGCAGCGGAAGGCGCTCTTGTTCGACTATGTGGAGAGAGAGTTTAAGTACAATGTCATCGTAGATCCGATTATCAAGCTCAGCACACCGGAGCAAGGATTCTTCTATCCCAGTGTGACAGACAATTATTCCGACGTGAACCGGGTTCTCTATGCTACGGGAAAATCGAATGATCCGAATGAGCGTTTTATCTCGGATGTGTTGAATGCGGAGCGGTCTGTGACGGCCATGGAAGAGAGAGAGATCTTTGAAGACATCGTGAAGGAAGTGGCGGGTGAACAGCTGGACTCCGCCACGATCGCACACGTGTACGAGGAGATTCATCAAGTGATTGAATCCCACCAGGATGAGGAAGAACCGGCGAAGCTGGATTATACCGATGTGGAACGCGTGCTGACCGCAAGCGGCGTGGATAACGTGACCAAGGAAGCCGTGGAACGGGCGTTCGAGACGATCGTTGACGATAAGAACTATGAACTGAAGGCGAACAGCGTGATCCCGAAATTCACGTCCAAATCGATCAAGATCGATACCAAGGTAGCCACGATTACGATCAGTCCACAGGATTTAAGGTATATTAAACAGGTGAGCTTTCAAGGCAAACGCTGCATTATGATTGAGGTTGATGAAGATGCTGTTATTGAGGGCTTTACGCTCACTACAGAGACATTATTGGAGAAAGCGGATTGAAGGTAAAACGGCGTTTGAATTGGATTTTGTATATGAAACACGAGTGTGAGATGCTCCCCCTACGGAGACAGGTTTTATGATTCACCTGTCTACCGTTAGGGGGCTTTTTTTGTAGTTGGTTTATTGGGTCTAATATATAAGAGGAGAAATCATTCATGATCCCATTTAAACCATGTCAGTGACTCGGGCAAATGAAAAACGCTCCTCACAAACGATGGAGTGAAGCTCGTTTGGAGAATGT
Source organism: Paenibacillus sp. FSL R5-0378 (assembly GCF_038009285.1). Classification (NCBI taxonomy): domain Bacteria; kingdom Bacillati; phylum Bacillota; class Bacilli; order Caryophanales; family Paenibacillaceae; genus Paenibacillus; species Paenibacillus sp. FSL R5-0378. Next base: position 7,106,748 of record NZ_JBBPAY010000001.1, on the reverse strand, counting down.
CCCCGGTAATTACGAAGGTCGTGCCGTCATCCAGCAGTTTCGTCTGAAGCAACAACTTACAGACACATCAAGGACTGTAGGCGATGTTCGTACTGTAATCGACGGCCAGCAGAGGCTCACTACGTTGAGTATTCTGCTTAAAGTGCTGTGCCTTAAGAATAACAGCTTAAAGAAGTTCGTCGACAAACGTTTTGATGATGAAAGCAATGTCTTAAAGCACAGCCACAACGATATTGAAGCGTATAACACGATTATGGATTTGAATAGTATTCAGACAACTAACCGTAAACACATTATCTCCTTCGCATATCAATACTTTGTGGACAACCTAGACCCGGGCAAGATAGATTTCGATATAGTATGCCATGCTATTTTGTTTGTCGGCATTGATCTTGCTTCTGATGAAGATGAGCAACAGATTTTTGATACTATCAACTCGCTCGGAGTTCGTCTGACTACAGCTGAGCTGTTGAAGAATTACTTCCTTGGCCGAAACGACATTGTCGAGTACGAGAAGTACTGGCTTAATGTTTTTGAGAAAGACGACGAAACAAAGGAATATTGGGATAGAGATGTTACAACCGGTAGACTGAAGAGGACATTTATTGATCTGTTTTTCTTCTCATTTCTCCAAATAAAAATACAAGACTCTACGTTTAAAGTTAATACTGATGACAAATTGGCGTTCTCGAAAGTGGATAAATTGTTCGATTCCTATAAACGTTACATTAAAGACTACTGTGGAGGTGACAATTGATCTGGACGAAGTAATTAAGCTACTAGAGCAGGACAAACAAGAAATTGCTAATCTTGAGGCTAAGATAAATGAGCAGTTGAGAATCTTGGGTGTTAATGTGTAAGAATTGACGGAAAAGGGTCAAGGATAATATTTCTTGACTCCTTTTTAGGTTTCCTTGGGAACAGCGTACCAAGGTACATGAGAAAGACAACTTTATATTTTTCACCTTTGGCTTTCTATTTCTTTAAAAGGTATAATTCAAACACTTAATAAAAATGATAAGCATAAAAGTGCTCATATTAGATGAGGACCTTCAATGTCAACAATATTTTTAGTAGAAGACTTTAGGTGGGTAACCTAAAGTTTTTTTTCTTTATAAGACGTTACAGGACGTAATGTTATTTCGAAAATACCAGATTAGTTTAAACATTAAAACTCAATCTTCAAATAATTTTAATTCTAGGTTACTAGTCTTTAAAGATAGAAAATGGTAATTTAATATAATCAAAAGTATTTGACCAAAATATTATTTACTTAAAACAAAAATCATGAAAGAGGATTTTATGATGGAGCGGGATTTTAATTATTTCATTGAGAAGTATGGAGAGTCAGGAGCTAGAGAAAAATTTGAAGATGCATGTTATACAATGTTAAAAAGAAAATTCCAAGATCATGTGTATAAAATTAAAGGAAATCCTGGAGATGAAGGCATTGATATCTATGTAGGAAATATCACTAAAAAAATTGATGTTTTTCAGTGTAAGTTTTTTATGAAGAATATAGATTATAACCAAATTAAGAAATCTTTTTTACGGGCTGCAAACAACAGCAAATTCTCCATGAAATCCTGGACGTTACTAATACCACAAGATTTTACCTTTCCAGAGAGATGTAAATGGGATAAATGGCAAACTCAAATGGAAACAGAATATAATATTGAAATAAAATTAATGGATAAAAGCGCAATAATGAATTGTATGAAGCAATTTGATATTTATAATCAAATATTTAATATCAAACCTCTAATGCAATTGGAGGAATTATACAACATAATTAAATACAATTCTGACCATGGTAAAATAGGTAAGAATTTCAATTTTGTAATAGAAAAAATAAGAGAGTATATCTCACACCGAATTGCTGTATTCAAAAAACTCTTTTACAATTCCTATGATATAAACGAGTATTTCAAAGAAAAACAGATCACATCATTTTTGGAGTTATTTCAACAATCCGAAATACATATTCAATTTTTATTTAATGATATAGATAACTTAATTAAAGATATTCGGAAAATTGATAATGAAATAGGATTCTTGTGTGAAAGATTTGTTTTCATGCAAGGGGTGTTTATAAATAAAATTGAAGAAGACCTTCAATATACAGATGAGTATTTATTTAACCTAAAGTCGTACACTTTTCAAGTGTCGCTTCAAAAAATCATCTGGGATTTATCCGTAGAGGAACAGAATATTAAAAAAATAATAAATGAAAGCCAATCAAACGATATTTTGTTAAATGAATTCGATATGAGAGATACCATCGTGACTTATAAAAATAAGCAGGATATATTAAGATTACTAGCTCTTCATGTAATAAAAATACATGAACACTTGTGTCGTGAGGATTTTGACATTTTCTATGGACGAGAAGACAAAAAACAGCTATGTTTTTCGTTGATTTACCCTGATATGGTGTGTTCAGGCGCAAATATGCCTTATCCAACCAGCATCTCAAAAATGATAAAATATATAAACCTCTCTAATTCTAAATTCAATGAAGAAGGTGAGTTTACATTTCATTTAGAATCTAATAATACAATTTTTCTTGAAGAATTAGATATAAAAACACTTCAAAAACTGCATAAAATCAAGAAAACCGCAAACATTAAATACCATCATTTCATTAATGAAAATAGAATAGATAAAATCATAAAGAAATTTAATGAAAGCAAAATTGACTATAAAATAGTTTCTTTAGTTGAAGAACCTAAATATTTTGATAAATTAGAAAAACTTTTGAGCAATTTAAGTGAGCTAAGTAGTGAATTAATTACTGGTAAAATGTACGACGGAAATCTTGTAATTTCTAATGGAACAAATTTCAGAATCAGAAAATTAAAATAATAAAATATCAGATAATTCATTTTTGCTCCTTAATGACAAGTTAGGTGATAACATTAACAAATGGGTGTCGACTCAATCATAATTATTCGTTATTACATTTAGTTTAAAAGACGAGCAAATAAGCATCGGCTGCACTCAATAAGCAGGCTATAATTTATAGAACCATAAAAGAATAAATTATCTTTTATTTTTTTCTAGATTCAATTCTCTTATTCAGTATTTTCTCTGGAAAAGACGTCTATGTAAAAATTAAATTACACCCATTCGTCCAACGGGTGGGTATGATTGGGCAGCCTGCTTTTTTATGTTCCGATGACCCACTTTTCACTTCGTGTTGCTGATGCAGTTTTACTATACAGCTCATTTGCAGGGGAAAATTGTCAGTAATTTTACACATTTTTGCTAACAGGCGATTTTTTTGATTTTCAGCAGATGGGAATGTAGCGGCTAAGAATTAGGAGATATATACCAATTGTCCTGATTTGATTAGCCAGGTCAATAAGCTGGAGAACCTGGTTGCTTGAGTGTAGCCATGAGGCAAATGAGAATACGGATTCGGAAACCGAAATGCTAGATCCTCTTACGAGTTGGGTTCGACAGCTGCTGCAGAATAAATACTTGGAAAACTATATTCGTTCTTTGACTAATGAAGAGGCTCGGAATAAAGTGAAATATTATTTTTCGGACCTGGTTCATGAACAAACACAAATTCCAGTATCTATACCTTACTTACCAACTCTTAAATTACAGATGTATAAGTTGATAGATCCATTGAACCATATGAGTAGTTCTAATGCACCCATTGAAAGGGTGCATTTCTTTTTACCTAAATTAGAGGGAATATAGGAGCAATTGTCGAAAAATGGATATATACATAACCGGAAGGATGAGTAATGAATGGCTAGGACATACAAAGCAGAAGGCAGGCAGATTGCATACGTTTTGAGAGGTTTATTTATTATCGGTGGACTCGCGCTTTATTTTAGTATTCCAGGATTACATTGGGGTTTCTTCTTTGGCATTATTCTTATTGCTGTTCTAGCAGCAGAAATTCTTGGTGCGATGTGGACACGGAAGAGACGTACGAATAAAAAGCAATACTCTGCTAAACCAAATCAAAAGAAAAGCTCAACCGCAACAAGACGTGCCAGCAACTCAGTGAGATCAGACGAGATTATCCTTACAAGCCTACTAGACGATTTAACTGGAGCTGAATTCGAAAGATTACTTGCTCTTTATTTCCGGGATCAAGGTTATACCGTTAAGGAGGTCGGTGTGGGAGGAAGCGACGGTGGAGTGGATTTAGTCATTATTGACCGTCGCGGTGAAAAGACCGCAGTGCAGGCCAAATGTTATGCGGACCATAACCTGGTTCCCGTCACGACCATACGCGAACTAGTTGCAGCAAAAAGAAATCATGATTGTATTTTGTCCTTGCTTGTCACCACCTCCGACCTGACTCCTCCTGCGAAGAAGGAAGCGGAACAGTTTAAAGTGGATTATTGGCATGGCGGTCTTATAGAGCATAAGCTCAGAGCTTGGGGAAAGTGGCAGCCTAGTAAAAAACGAAGCCCAATTGAAAAAAATGTAGCCACGGCTAAATCCGAAATAGCTAAGACAAAAAGAAAGGTAGCGGCAACCAGCAGTATAACATGCAAATGTGGTGCCCCAATGGTTAGAAGAAAAGGAAAACAAGGTACGGAAATTTGGGGTTGTAGTAACTTCCCGAAGTGCCGAAATACCAAAGCAATATAAACAAAACAGTATTGCAGGATCAGAAACTACATAACTTATTCAGTCAGTAAATTTTATACCATCACGAAGCTATTCGCTCTAAGGAGGCACTATGATCAAAACTCTCAGAAGCTGGTGGAAAGATTCCGAAATCTCGAATCTGATCGGACGTAAAAAGGTCGATTCTTCTATTTTTGAATATGGTACGCAAATTCCTGTTGAATTTCATGTTGATTTTAGTGAAGCTAACCAGGGCAAAGCTCCGGCATTAGGCACAAGTCAAAAGATTGTATTAATCTATAAAAATCAAACGTTCGAGGCTAGGCTGCAAAATGTGGATCAAAAATCAGCAGATCGTGAAGCCCTTCAAATCCGTTATGATTCTAATAAAGAACTCAAGCAGTTCATGATCTCTCAGTTCCAAGCTACATACCAGTATATTACAGCCAAGAAAGCGGAGAACAGTGGGAAGAAGAATATAGTTGTTCCTGATGCTCAAGCCGAATATATCGAGTTCTATGCCACCAGAACACCGTTCGAATATCGAATTGAGCTAATCACCCAACAAGGGTCACCTAATGTCTGGTGGGTAAATCAAGGTAACACGATCAATGCAGGAAAAACCGAAGGTGTCATATGGGCCCCTTTGAAAAATTCCAATGGTAACCCCGTCCACCATTGGGAAACCATGAGAGAAGTAAAGAGGGGAGATATTATTCTCCATTATGCCAATAAGCATTTAAGATACGTTAGCCGAGTTATAGACCCAGCCCAAATTGCTCCAAGACCTAGCAGTTTTGCCAACTCGAATTGGGAAGAAGAGGGACGGTTGGTTAGAACGGATTATTTTGAAGTTTCGCCAGCTATTCCATTAGAGCTATTCAATCAACAATTAATGAAACTGAATATTACTCAAGGCCCTTTAAATTCTATAGGTGGAGTGAACCAAGGTTATTTGTACCGGTTTACGATTCCTGGACTTCAGCTCATTCAACACTTGTCTAAAGACGTCAATTGGCCTGCTTTTACTCAATTTGAAGTCGCGAACCCTGTTATAGAGGAGACAATTACTTTGCCTGAAATCAAGGATGAAAATGTCAGAAAGACGGTTTATCAAGTAAAAGCTTATATAAAACAAAACGGATTCCACTACACCGACCCTCTCATCGAAAACTTCTACCTCTCCCTAAAAACCAAACCTTTCGTCATCCTGGCAGGTATTTCGGGAACAGGTAAAACTAAACTCGTAAAGCTTTTCGCAGAGAGTGTAGGAGCTACAGGGGAAAACGGTCAATTTACGCTGATTCCGGTACGTCCGGATTGGAACGATCCTACGGATCTCATTGGTTATCAGGATTTATCCGGCCGCTTTAAGCCAGGCAGGTTAACGGAAGTTATGGTCACCGCTTCGCTGCCTGAGAACCGGAATAGGCCGTATTTTATATGTCTAGATGAAATGAATTTGGCTCGGGTGGAGCATTATTTCAGCGACCTCCTTAGCTTGCTGGAGAGTCAGCGTTGGATGGATGGCCAAATCGTAACCGAACCGCTTATTCCGTATGCCTCTCTGGATCGGGTTGAAGATCAAGAGCTCTATGGGGACCTTGGCATTCCTGAAAATGTCTATCTCATTGGCACGGTGAACATGGATGAGACGACCTACCCGTTCAGCAAAAAGGTGCTCGATCGAGCCAATACCTTGGAATTTAATCATATCGACTTAACTCAATTGCCATGGTCAGAAGGCGATGAAGAACAGGAAATCGTGGAAATCGGGCCTGTTTCTCAACGTTTTTTTCGTGCCGATTATTTGAATCTAGTGAACGTTGGTGCCGAAAATAAAGAATTGGTAAAGCGTACAACCAACAAGCTGGTCGCGATAAACCAAATACTTGAAGAAATTCATGCCCAGGTTGGGTTTAGAATCCGGGATACGATCAGCTTCTATAGCATTTATGCGGAGCGTTTTGGGTTGCTGACGGAGGATGAAGCTTTTGATTTGCAGCTGCTTCAGAAGATTCTACCTCGTATCCAAGGCAGTCATACGTCTGTAAAAAGAGTGCTCCTAAAACTTCTAAAAGTTTGTTTGGAAGGGGAATCACTTCAGGTCAACGATTTACTGGATGACGCATCCACCTTGTACTCCAGATGGGATGCCGGCAAAGAAGCCCCAGCCGCGAAATATCCCCAAAGTGCACGGAAGCTGGCGTTTATGCTGAGGAGGTTAGAGGAAGATGGATTTACATCCTTCTGGCTCTCCTAACGCTGATATCGAGTTGTTATGCGTGGAGACTAATCTTTTTACGCTGTATCTAAAAGGTCGTCCAACTCATCCTACGGTCGAAACGCTAGTGTTGCATAGGGATGGGGAAGGGCAATGGATCAATGCCCTACTTAAGGTTTCAAGTCCAGCTTCTCAATTGCAAATTGAGGAAGTGAAGATTTTTTCCCATTTAGATGGGGGATTAGTGGACTGGCATGAGGGCATGCCGGCTTTTCCTTGTTTTTATGAGACTCGAAACTATGAGCTCATTGTGGAAAAGAAGCAGCAACCGCTTGACCTGACTTTTTACCATGACAACATTAGCTTGCGGGAGAGCGTTAAACCCGTAGGGAAAATGGTTCTATCCGGCATCTTGAACTTTAAAAATGAAGTCGGCTACACGGAGCTTGAATTCCGCTTAGCGGGAAAAACGATGTTTCGGCTTGAACTTGAAATATTCCCCGTTAAGCTGGATTACAAGCAAGACTATATGACGCTGCTGCACGAAGTGAACAGCCAGATTTATAACCTTTCGTTTGATTTTATGAGAAGGACTTATCAGTTAACCGGGTTAAGAGAGACGCAGAGTCAAAGCTTGACGGAGTATTATACGATTCTGCAATTTGTGTTTGAGCGTTTGCTGGAAGCTATAAGACGAATTACGTTGCAGCCGCATCATCGTTTAGTGACCGACCGTCAGGTAAAACCTGCTGAGAAGGTTCGGAAGGCAGGGAAGGAGAACATCTCTTTTTTGAACAAGAGGGCAGGCAGGCTTCTTGAAGATCCCACGCATGGATATGTCCGGATTGAGAATCGGCTTTATAAGGCGACGCATTTGATCGAATCCAAGAAGCAAGTTTCCTACGATACGAATGAAAATCGGTTCGTAAAGTGGATGCTGGAACGGGTCAAAGGAAACCTATCAAAGCTAAAACGTCGTTTGCAAGAACCGCAAGGGATGCAGCAGCGGAAAGAAGATGTTTTGCTATTACGTCGCTTAGATCAAATGGCGAGCCAAGTGGAACAGGTGCTGCATGCGAGCTTTTTGCGTGAGGTGGGGAAGCTACAACATTTCACGGTCAGTTTGGTTATGCAAATGGCACCAGGGTATAGGGATGTGTACCGCTATTATTTGATGCTGCTGAAGGGTTTGTCCATTCAAACTGATTTGCTTCGCCTCTCGATGAAAGACGTGGCGCAGCTTTATGAATATTGGTGTTTTCTTAAGCTCAATGAAATTCTCGGTAGAAAGTACAAGCTCAAAAGCCAGGATATCGTAGCGGTAAATCGGAACGGTATATATGTAACTTTAGACAAGAAACCAACAGCCAAGATGGAATATGTGAATCCTAAGACGGGTGAAGTGTTCACTCTCTACTACAATTTAAGTTTCGGAAAAAGCCAAACCCCAACACTCTCACAGCGCCCCGACAATGTGCTGACTTTAAGTAAAAAAGATGCCGGGCGGGAAAAGGTGTATCAATATATTTTTGACGCTAAGTATCGTTTGAATCCGGCTTATGAAGGTGATGCTTATTTCAATGCTTATCGTGCACCCGGACCAGTGGAAGAGGACATCAATACGATGCATCGTTACCGGGATGCGATAGTCAGCCTGGATGCTTCGTCTCAGGAATATGAAAGGAATATGTTTGGGGCTTATGTTTTGTTCCCTTATCATGATGAGGAACGCTTCAAGGAGCACCGTTTCTATAAAAGCATTGAGCTGATGAACGTGGGGGCGTTCCCTTTTTTGCCGGGATCGACGAGGCTGGTAGAGCAGTTCTTGGACGAGATTATTTTAGACAGTCCGGAGAAAGCGTATGAACGATCTACGAAGCCACGGGGAACCCAGGAATATTTTGCGAATAAATTAAGTGGAAAAAATGTCTTGGTCGGCTCCCTACGAGACGTCTCCCAGTTGCAGGTTATGCTGGATCATAACATCTACCACATGCCGCTCAGGAACCTGTCCGACGCGAAAATTTTGACGCAGCTGGAGTACATCGCAATGTGCCAGTCCCGGAAGAATTTCGATCATACAGGCCATACGGGAATTCACTATTATGGCAAAATCAAAGACTGGCAGGTCGTCCGTCGTGGGGAGATCAAGGAACGTCCGGCTCGGCCGGGTAAAGAAAATGAGCTGTACGTCAGATTCACCTTAGAGTCCTGGGGGAAGCTTGAGCAGCCTATTCAATTAGGCGGGATAGGGATTTATACGGTTCTGTATACGTCGAAATATATGCTGGACCGGGCCCGTGAACTTGCTGAATTAAAGCTGGAGACGGAAGAGCAGCTGCAGGAATGGCGGGAGAAACGGCGGGCCGGGAAGGTGGAGGTTAAACTAGATCATCCGTATGTGGACTTGGCGAAGCAGGTGAAGGTTGATTTATTGGAGGAAATCGATGTGAAGAATGAATAATTAAGTAATCGCACACGGGGAATTCGCAGATCGATCATGTGGTGATCACCCCGCTAGGTTTATTTATCATCGAGGCAAAGAACTACACAGGGGAAATTAGGGGACGCGCAAGGCTAAGTCATTGACTGTAAGCAACAGTTTTAAAATGTACAATCCTATTATGCAAAATTACGGCTATATTCAAGCGATTAATAGTTACCTCCCCGACTACCAAGGCAGTCGCTCTATCTCGCTCGTTGCGTTTACGATGCGTTGCCGGTTCAGCGTGGATCCAGAATTCAGAAAAATCCACTTGCACGAACAGAATATGTATGATGTTGAACATATCCAGCTTAAAATGAATGAATCATATGTATTGATTAAAAAAGAGAGTTCTTTAAAATACTAGAAATTTTTCTTTGGTAACTAGCGTTCATTGTAACTTACCCATACAAGCATTAAATGATTCGGCTTTCGCTTACCGCTGGAAATTAGGCTGTAATACGAATGTCAAAAACTCGTTGGATAGAGGGAGTTATGTGAATTGGAGTTATCTGCAATGATCGTAAGATTATGGAGGAGGATTTTACATGGGATTAAAAGTCAGTATTAATCGTGATTATTTCAATATTATGGCCGATAATGCGGTCCAATTAATCAAGGAATTGCCTGAGCCTTTGCCTTGGGTGGAGCCATCGATTAATATGCTGTATTTGAACGCTGCTTCTTCGTTAGTAATGGGTAATTTCTACGGTTCAATAATATGTTCTAGCACTTTATTAGAGCATACCTTAAGGCTTGCAGTTCTCAATCCTGATAGTAATGGTCTAAAAAGACAACTTTCTAAGTCAAAGTTGGATAAGTATCAATCTATTTCGGCTTTATTGAAAGCACCGAATATCTCTAATATTATACCTAATCAAGATGATATTGACTGGTGGGAGAACGTAGCTAGTAAGCTAAGAAACAAATCTGCACACTACTTGATCCCAACTTTACTGAAGTTATTTACGGGCAAAGACTATGCCCCGGAAAATTATGTGCTTACAAATGATGATGGTACGCCTCAACACGATTTATTACACGATTGGGGCTCTTTCTTTCACAAAACAGACTATCACATTGCTATTAGATTCTTTAAAGAATCAACAGATCAATTGCAAAAAATAATTAATAATACTCAATGGGAGTCAGATCTTAGTTGGTGGGAATCACAAGCTGATCATTACAATATGTTTTTTGAATACCAGTGGACAATAGATAACATGAAAAATAGCTTGAACATTATGTATAAAGATTTATTTCAAAGAAGTGAAAAGAAGAGTGAAGATTGTTCAGAAGAGGAAGGTCACATCAGATAACAAAATTTTCAAGGTGCGGCTCCTCGTGGAGCCTTGGTCTTCCAGATGCATTCCGAAGGAGTTTCAGCAGACACATCTGACTTCGTCGGACGTCGTGAATACGAAAACATTATATGACAGAATCTAAATTGCAGATCTACCACACATAGATGTAATCGTGTTTAACAATCTATTAAATATAAAATATAAGCAAGATATGGAAAATTAACTGAAACTTAAGATGAAAAAAGTTTATTAAGGAGATTTCATGATTAGATTCGAAGAAATCGGGGATGAAATTATATTTCGATATACGCCAAGGGATGGGTTGTATTGGATAACAAAAAAATTTGACGATAATGAAAAGATAGCTATAGGCAAAACCTTTTATTTTGAAAAGAATGATCTATACAAGGAGATCAGCTGGGAGGAGTTGGCCCTAGAAGAGGCCCAATTTTCTTTTGCAAAGTTAGAAGGCGACTATTTTAGAGTCAAGAAAACTGCAATTGGGATAGAGAAAGAGTTATTGATCCATAAAAGCATAAAATTCCAATTAAATATATTTAAGACATGGAACAATATATCTATTTTCAGAAGGGTTTTTGATGTGATAGAAGGAGATTTATCTATTGGACCAAAAGAATCCGATTTACCTATAGAAGAATTTAATAAACTATTAAAAATATTTCCCAACTCTACTGAAATACAGAAATATTCGAATGCAAGGATTAGTCATATATTGAAGGAATATGTAAATATAAAACAAGATTTTGTATCAGAATATAATTCTTACATGTCTAAAAAGTCAGTTGCTAAAAGTATTAAGTCCAGCTTAAGTGCTTCATTTGCTGAGTACGAGATAAAGAAGTACCAGATAGTACTGAATCGACTTAAAGATATGCTGAAAAATGAAAAAGGCTACTCTGAATCAGATTGGCAAATCGAAATTATTGACGTATTAATATTGATGTACCCTAAATATATCACAGCATTTAAAGAAGTAACCGTCTACGACGATTACGATTTGAAAGAAAGAAGATTAGATTATATGTTAGTTGACTCAAATGGAAATGTTGATGTGGTTGAAATAAAAAAACCTAATTCCAATGCGTTAATTTCGACAAGAACATATAGAGATAATTACATCCCCGTTAGAGAACTCTCAGGCACTATCATGCAAGTAGAAAAGTATTTGTTTCATTTAAACAAGTCGGGTAGACAAGGTGAAGTAAAGTTAACAAATAAATATAAGGATTTGCTTCCCGATGGTTTCATGATTAACATAACAAATCCTAATGCTATCTTAATTCTTGGAAGAGAGAAAGATCTTGATATTGAACAACTACGAGATTTAGAAGTTATTAAGAGAAAGTATAAAAATGTGATGGATATTGTTACATATGATGATCTTATTAGAAGGTTAGAAAGAATTATCGAAAAATTTCAAAGTCAATTGCCGAAAGAAGATTCTAAAAGTGACTCCGCCGTATAACATAATATTCAAGCAGCGACTCCTCGAGGAGCTTGGTTTGCTGGATGGATTGAAGGAGGCATTTTCATTAGACGCATCCGGCTTCGTCTAACGTCGTGAATCCTGGGAACGTTATACGATGAAATTAGGAATAAAAGAAAAGAGGTTTAAATGACCCTCTAAATGCTAGAATTTTGTAATTCGCAAAAGGGTTGTAAAGCATCTTTGAGGATCTGTATGTAAATATTTCTTTCTAGAATGGACTGTAGAGAAATTTGAATGTCTTCGTAATTTCGTAAATCGGAAGATTTAAAAATCTTAAGAATAAGCTTAATGAGGGGAGCAGAACTATGTATTTAAAGTACCTGCAAATAGTTAATTACAAAAATTTAAAAGCAGCAAGATTTATTTTTTCACAAGGAGCAAATACGATTATTGGAGAGAATGATTCTGGGAAATCTAATGCGGTAACAGCATTAAGACTACTATTAGACGATTCGTATTACTATAATAGTAAACGAATGAAGGAAAGCGACTTTGCTTATGATCTAGGGGAATGGCGGGGACATTGGATCATAATTTCTGCTGTATTCGTAGATATAACATCCATTGATAAGCAGACGGAGGTATGTGCTGAGATTGTACCTGAAGATGAAAATCGAGTTTTCCTTAACTCATATATCAATAGTGGTACTGGCGATATTGGAACGGTTACACTTTTTATCCGTCCACAAAAATTTGTACGAAAGAAATTATATGAAGCTCAAACAAAAGAAGAATTTGAAGAGATACTCAATGAAGTCAAGCTATCCGATTACGAATTTTATTATACTTCGCGATCCCAGACAGATTTTACTGACCCAACAGTATACAAAACGATTGTCGGTGATTTTGAAACAGGCTCTTATTGTAATCCCGATGACGATGACACGGCTATTTTGGGAAGTAAGTTGAATATTACTGATGTTCAGGATCATATTTCTGTTATGTTTGTGGATGCCTTGAGGGATGTCGCAAATGAAATGCGTAAACCAAGGAATCCCATCAGAAGAATTGTAGAGGCTATTGAGGCCCAGATCGATCCGGCTGACATTGAAAGAATAAAAGAAAAAATTAGTGAATTAAACCTTTCAATTTCAGAGGTAAAGGAAATTGGCGAAATAGGCACACAAATTAATTCTAAACTTATGGATATGATCGGAATGGTATATTCCCCTGAAATTGCATTAGAATCACAATTAAATGATGAAATAAATGCTTTATCACGGTATTTGTCTATAAAGCCTTCTAATCAAAACGATATGGATTTGTTGGGACTTGGGCATCTAAATATGATTTATATGGCTCTTAAATTAGTTGAGTTCAAATTCAACCGTACACGTGAACTTATTAACATCATGATTATCGAGGAGCCTGAGGCACATATTCATACTCATATTCAAAAGACTCTCTTCGACAACTTGAAGTTGACTAAAGATTATACTCAAGTGATAATGACCACACATTCAACCCATCTTTCGGAAGCTTCTGAAATCAGTAAAATTAACTTAATTAAGACCAAGGGAGTCGTGTCTTGTGTAATGCAGCCGATTGAAAATTTAGATCAATTTGGAGAAAGTAAATTACTATTAAAAGATATGAAATTGTCCGAATGTATTGAAAGATACTTAGATGCTAAACGTTCGGTACTACTGTTCTCAAAAGGAGTTCTGCTTGTTGAAGGTGACGGAGAAGAAATCCTAATACCTAATTTGGTCAAGAAGGGACTAGGTATCTCCTTAGATGAACTTGGAATTGGATTAATTAATGTCGGAAGCACCGCATTTGAGTACATTGCATCTTTATTTGATAACAAAAGAATTCAGCGTTATTGCTCCATTATTACGGATAGAGATATTCAGGCGGTTGCTGAAGATAGTTCACATTACAGTGTAAATGCCCAGAAGAAGGGAGAGGCTAGGAGGATAAAGCTTGATGGTTTGTTTTCCGAAAATCCATGGGTATCGACTTTTTATGCTACTAATACTTTTGAGGTTGAATTCGCGAAGCATTCGAGTAATCAATATTTTATTAAAGACATAATAGAATCCCATTATACGCAAGAAGCGGCTATTAAACGACATAAAGAGGCATTAAAAGCAGGTGGTACAGACGGTGCCAATACTGTTTTAACATTAGCAAATTCTATTGGAAAGGGATGGTATGCCACTCTACTCTCCAGTAAGGTAGATGAATCAGTAGTGATTCCAGAGTATATACTTAATGCAATTGCATATGCGTGTCAGGAGATTGTTACAGCAGAGATTAAATTGAAAATGGTAAGGTATTCAATGACCTTTTATCCTAATAGTAATTCAGCAGCACAAGATATTCTTTCTACTTTAACGAATGTTCTTAATGAAAAGGAAAAGGAGGAGGTCATAGAGAGGTATTGCACGACGTTCCCCATTGATACACCTGCAATATTTATACGAAAAATAAATGAAGCTTTCTGGTGGTGACAAGATATGGATAATAAGCACTTATGGTTCTTGAATGACTTAAACCCCAAACAGAAGGAAATTTGTATAAGTGATAAAAATTTGATATTAACAGCCTGCCCAGGTAGTGGTAAGACAAGAACACTTACATATCGGCTAGCGTTCCTTTCAACTATCTATTCAGCATCAAATAAATTAAATATTGCAATTACATATACTAATCGTGCATCAGAAGAAATAAAGAGCAGACTATTAAGCTTAGACATTGACCTGAGGAATGTATGGGGAGGAACCATACATCAGTTCTGCTTAGAATTTATCATTAGACCATACTCAATGTATTCGAAGCGGCTAAGCCGCGGGTACCGGATCATTGATGAGTTTGTACAGAATAGATATGTGAACGAGATAAGCAAAAAACTACAAATACGTCTAGGTTTTAATGAGAACCCGTTTGCATATCCTGCAGTTGTTGAAGAATATAACAAAAGATTGGAGGAGAGCAAAGAAATTGATTTCAATATGATATTACAATTGTCGCATGATCTGTTGAGTCAGAATGATTTTATTTGTAAAAATATAGCCAGTTTATTGCGGACTGTACATGTTGATGAGTATCAGGACACCAATGAGCTCCAATATCAAATATTGGGCAGTATATTTCGCGAGAATAATACGATACGTTACTTTTTCATTGGTGATACTAATCAAGCTATATATGGCGGTATTGGAGGAATAGCCAAAAATAAGAAGGAATTAGACAGTTTATTTGGAACGGATTTTGAGGTGGATCGACTAGACGGATGCTATCGTTCGACCCAAAGAGTTATTAATTTCTATTCAAAGTTCCAAATTGATTCATCAATTATTTCATCAGAGTCAGAACTTAGGGATATGACGGGTGTAATAACATATGATAGACTCACGAACAAAAATAATATCTCCAATAAAATTGCTGCTATTATCCAGGAACAATTAGAGTCTGGGGTTCCCGAAAATGAAATATGTGTGGTCGCACCTCGGTGGTGGTTACTCTACCCCATTAGTAAGACATTGCGTGAGCTATTACCAGATGTTAGTTTTGATGCACCGGACGTGACACCTATCAAATATGATCCTATGAACGTTTTTTATCTAATCTCACAAATTAAGTTCTCCGAGTCTGGAAGATATAGCAGCTTACGAAAAAGAATTGCTGGCGAAATCATCTCGATCTTATTGAATGATTATAAATTAGCACTGCCTGACTACGTAGATTGTTACTTTGTTTTAAAATGTATTAATAGTGCTAAAATATGTGATGAAAACGGAATAGAAACGTTTACTAATACAGTTGAGACCTTGATGTCGCTTTGTAAGATTGATATGGAGCAAGAAATATATTTGAAAAGAGCATACATTGATTTTTTGAATAAAGTTAATGAAAGAATTGATAATTATGATTTATCAATTGATATGGAGTCGTTTAATAAGTGTTTCCGAGAGAAAAAAGGAGTAGTGATAAACTCATATCATGGAGTAAAGGGTGAGGAGTATACAACGGTTATTGCATTTGGGTTGTTAAACGGATATATTCCTTACTGGAATCTTGTATATGGTGATTATAACAAAAGAGTTATTGAAACTTCTAAACTCCTATATGTTGTATGCTCTCGAGCAAAGAAAAATTTATATTTGATTTCTGAGCAGGGCCGAACTACACAAAAAGGGGAGCCGCTCACGCCGACTGAGGAGTTAGTAGCAGGGTGTGAGGATTTTGCTTTGAATTAATCATGTGAGGAAGTAAATATAATTGAAATATCCAATGAAAAAGTACTTATAACATCATATAACATTGTATTCACGCTTCGGGCGCTCGATGAGATTGACTGGAATCAGGCGGACACATCTATGGGATCAGCTCTCAACCACTATTAATTTCAACAAAACAGCCTAAGTTCGGTTGAATACTGAACTTAGGCTGTTTGAACTGCTATTTTAAAGCCGGCACTTTAACGAAGGCGAGTTCAACTCCGATCAGCCTTTTTTACTATTACCGTCCATTCGCTGAAAAATCTCAATCAGTATATTTCTGACCATCTCTATATCCTTTGGATCACGTTCTCTCAGCATTGAGACAACTTCTTTCAAAGTCGATTCCTCGGGTAGTTCTTCCTGTTCCTTCAAATATGTAAAAAGCTCGTAAACTCCAACGTCTAAGGCACTGGCAATCTTCCCTAGATTCCTCATGGAAATATTGCGTTCTGCTCGTTCAATAAATCCTATGTAGCTTATATTGAAGCCAGCCTTCTCTGCCAATGCTTCTTGAGACAATCCCCTTAATTTACGAAGATCCTTTATTCGTGCTCCGACTAATTTTAGAATATCTGACATCGTTACACCTCTCTTTAATAGAAGTGTAGGGAAAGTTTTGACTCGCAATAATATATAAATAGTAAGTTATTTGAAATAATTACTACTATATAGTAATATTATGTATGTATTTTATCCTAAATTAGGATATTTATTCATGAGGTATTATTGCTTTCCAGATGTGTGTGAATAATTCGATACGTATACTTCTAGGGCATCGTAATTTGGCAAGGTCTATAAAGCGGAACAATCGTAGTTGAGGAACCGCAAATAATCGCAATAGGAGCTGAAGCATGTGAATCATTCAACCTCCATCGACAAAGCCAGAGAATGTAGGAATAAGCCGTTAAAAATCCAGGAACGAAATTTGGGTCAAGCCAAAGGCATGATCAAAATGCAACATCTTGCACAGATCCACATGAACTCAGCCGCGCGGATGATGCATCCAACCTCTGCACATGTCTGCGTCTTGTTTAGTGACCGCGCCTTCGAGTACATGCTTAAGGCGTTGTATATGAGGAAGAATAACTGCATGCTTCCTCCGCCTTCTTTTACGCTTCAGGATATCTTACAGTTAACGGCTCAGGACTCTGTACCGGATTTAGATAGGGTATTGTTCATATGCACAATCCATTTTCTGGCCGGCTGCAATGACATTTCCCTTTTGCAAAATGTAACTCCTTCACAGCTTCAGAAACTGTTGAACAAAGTGGACGATGTACTGCTTCACCTGTCAGCCAGAGTTGGATCTCATCCTTCCGAGTCGTACCGCTCTATTTTTCACAAATAAAAAAAGCATGCTAGTTAGTGAAGCCGAGCAAGCGGATTTGTTAGTGTAATTTCCTATGCGTTGTAAATAGATATACATACTGATAATATGACCTTGAGACGGATAAGAGGGGGATTTGCAGTTATGCATTACGGTGGAATAGGAGCCACTAACGAGCATGCAAGACTGATCATGGAGAGCTATCAAAGATTGACTGGACAATCGCTTCTGGGTGAGCCGGCCTCAGACAGCCACCCGTTCGAACAATTATTTAACGCACCCTGTGTGGTGCTTTCCCACGGAACAGAGACCGACCCGGTCCTGAACTTCGGCAATCGGGCGGCGCTGGAGCTATGGGCAATGGATTGGGACAAGTTCACAAGCACGCCGTCAAGACTCACTGCGGAACCGATGGAACGGGAGGCGCGGTCGGTTTTTCTAAAAACGGTAGGCGAACAAGGCTATATCGATAACTACACGGGAATCCGCATATCCAGCACAGGCCGGAGGTTTCACATCTTGGAGGCAACCGTATGGAATTTGACGGACGAAACCGGAAAGATTCACGGGCAGGCCGCGGCATTCCGAGAGTATCGTTACGTTTGAGGATACGGTTTGAACCAAGGATACGAAACAGACATGGTTTTAAACTAGCGCGCCTCTCGAAATCATAGTTGGCAAAAACGGGTAATTATACGTAAACGCTTCTCATGATTTTGGGCGAAGCCAAGCAAAAGGCTGATCTTGAGGCTAAGCTGCATAAGTAAATTGAGGTATATTTCTCCATATGCTAAGATAACAATAAATAAGGAGCAGCGGCCAACTGCTCCCCTATACAGCATTTGTGGTGGGATTACCTCCTCAGGTGTAACTGAACAAGAAGTAACCCGTCAGGCCGTCAACCTGTGGCGGGTTACTTTTTTTTCTGTCGATATACGACAACAAAGCAACGATGAATGCTGCAAACACGATAATATCGGAAAAATAGAAGTTCATACACATCACCTCCCTCTGGAGGCTTGTGTATACCCACCACAAATTGTGCTGTACAAACCAGACTATACCATAAGGGACTCATTGCGAGAGTCCTTTTTCTATTTGCAAAAGGAGGGAAATCCGTGGCATCACCGACTGGATACGGCAGAAACATAAAGGGGCAGCAACGGTGATATGGGCTATAACAAGTCCAACGGATATGTCACGATTAATGTCCAAGACTTCTTGAATTCTTCCAAAGTATTCGACGGCGATCGTTCTGTTTTTCCATTGCCCGGGCCGACTACCTGGCTTCATTGTTAAAAGAGAAGCTCGTCTCCACCTATATGAATGTAAAGCAGGACTTGGGGAGAGGCCGACATACCGGCGGCAATCGATCGAAATAAAGAATAGCAGCGTAGGAATAATCACTTGTGCCGCTATCTCTTTTTGGAAAGGAATGAGTGAACAAACTATTCCTTATTCGAGTTTAACCTCATCTGGGACAGCCCCATTTTTTATTTATTTTTGGAGTTGAGATAAACATGCAGTACCGAAGCAAAATAGCCAATAAAGTACGTGATGACAACAACCAAATTGATGTAGAAGGCATTTTGAGAGCTTAAACCTAATGCCTCGAAAAGATCAGTAATCCAAAAAAAACAAATTAAAAAAACAATAAGGAATATCCAGATCGGTAACGGAACAATAAACCACTTTTTAAATGCCTTTTTCATGGAGTATAAGTTACCTCCTAGTCAAGTTTAAGGGAGAAGTAGGTTGCCCAAGCAGCAGGCCAATAGTAATCACGGAAAGAACCACTATTTCTGGCTTGACCCATTTAATTGCTTGCGATGAGACAAATAATATTATTTACTAGATTTGGTTCAAACATATCAAAATCAACCGATCCATCTACATTCCGAATGGTTTGATAAAGCGTGAGTATCCCCGCGGTCACGATTCCGACAACAGCTGCAGCCATTCCGGCATTAATAACAGCCTCCGCTGCCAGGAGGCCGAATAAAGTAGTTACAACAGCTACACCGATCCCCTGCATATAGCCTGCATTCCCAGAAGATGTGTGCACCTTATAGACCGAAACATACAACAATCCCCATATTTTTTAAATAAAACTCCCCTTCCAAAATGAACTTTGTATTAGTACTACTAAAATTGTAAACATTTACATGTTACCAATAATTAAATATTGTTTCTATATATAAGTAATTTTGGTGATGAAAAGTATTGAATTCTCTTTTTTAGACAATCCCTTCAGATTTTATGGAACAATTTATAAACAAAGAGTGTCTTACATATTAAGGAGAATTTACCTCCGGTGTGAAAGGAGAGAGCGTAATGAGAAAGTTTAAGTTACTAACATTATTCGCAACTGCAGCACTGGGGATTTCCATGGTCTTTGGTGGACATAATCAGGCATTGGCTTCTAGCGTCAAGGTGATCGGGAAGAACGGCCCCATTACCTCGGATGTTGCACCTTACTTAAAGAAAGGAACCGTGCTGGTACCGATCAATATCATTGGAAAGCTTGGTCTAAGCAATCTCAATATGTCTTGGGATAATACCCACAAACAGGTTAGGATCTCATATCGAAAAGTCATGATCACGGTCAAGGTTAACGAAAAATATGGGATTATCGGAGATGAGGGGACTCCATTAGCGCAGCCTGCCCTGATAAAGCATGGAAGGGTTATGGTCCCTGTAAGATTCGTTGGAGAGGCGTTGGGTGAGCCGGTGGCATGGGATGCAAAGACTCAAACGGTAACCGTTGGGAGTTCAACGGTAAGTAGTCATGCTAAAAGTGCTCTAACCTTGGAGCGAATCCGGGTCCTCTCTCTACCTCGTGTGAGCTTAAAGGAACAGATCAATGCGGGTGGATTAATGACGGTGGTCTGCTATTTCCCTGTAGGAAGAGCGGATGAGTATTTTGTGAAAGAGGAAAACCGAATCGATTATTATAAAGTGCAGCAAGGAAAGGCGGTTCAGATATGGGCTGCTGAAACAACTTACGATATTGTTGAGAATAAGGGTCTTCCTTTCTTTCCGTATAAAATTGTTCAAGAAATAGGGGAGCGGCCAAGCGTGAAGGGGTCTTTTATATATTATAAAAACATTGGAGCTATCGCAGCTGTATTTTATGGCATTATCAATGAGCAAGGAAAGGCCATACAGCTAGGTGAAGCAGATGGGAACAAAGGGGTTATTGTAGACATCCCTGAGGAAAAGAACTACATGAAACATTAAATGGCTACCTGAATTGATGGCTGGTTCATATTTTTAAGTCAAGGGGCTAATCATGAGAAAAATAAATAGAAGATTTATAATTCTTACATTTGCTGTTCTTGTTTTGATCACAGGGACAAGTGTATATGCAAGCGATGTTCTTCCTTCTCTTTTTCCAAATGTAAGTCCCGAAGATGAGGCTCTTCCGCAAGCAGTTCATGATCGTTTAACTCAATCATGGAGCCAAGGTCGTGAGATCATACTGAGCAGTGAGGGAAGGGCATTTGGAATCAATAGCAAAGACGAAGATTTGTCAAAATGGACATTTATCGATTTTGCTCAATTTTATGATATGATATCTACTTTTTCTATGCAAAAACGTTCTTCTTTTCTAGAGGCTTATTATAGTGAGGAGCGGAGAGCTAATCTTGACGTAGGTGATTATATGTCGGCATTACTGATAAATCCAGAAAAGTCACGGGCTTTAGTTTATTGGGAGAAAGCCAATGGTTCTTATGTTGTCATGGATTTAAAATCTAAAAGAAATTCGAAATCCTGGTATGTCGATGGAGTTGAAATTTTTAAGGTTACGGGATTTAAGAAATGAACGAATTAATTTAGCTCATCAATACTCACATTAATTACTGCTGCTTATAACAGTAAATCGTTATTTTGAAATTTTCTCAAAAGGACGTGCTATGCATTGAAAAAATATGCTCTAATTTCTGTATTATCTCTCTCGATAGTTTTATCAGTAGCTATAGCAACGTCAGTTGCGCCAACTTCTCCAAGCAATACAGAAATTTCAAGTGTGGAACATACGATAAATGACAATATCGTGCAAACAGGGGATGAAGGTAATGATATTGAAGATCCTATAATCACTCCATTTGCAGTTGACCCTTTATTTAGCACTGTTCTTGCTGGAACAAATGCTACCTCTAATTTTACTGTTAACAAGGGATATGGTCATATAAAAATATATGTAAAAAACACTGGCTCATACCCCATCTCAGTTACTGTACAGCATAGAGATACAGGCAGAGTTTATCTTGATACAACTGTAGCTCCAAAAGCTGCACCTTTGGATTGGAGAAGTTTTAATCAATTCCCACAGGGTGTCTACAGTGGAGATTATGTTGTTACATACCGAGCAGGTGGGAATATTATGAGCGGTGAAGCTTGGGGAATGTCTGCTACAATTAATAGCGATCTCTAATTAACAGATTAAAAGATCCTGCTGGCTTCACCGGTGCGCTGAATACGGAGCCTGCAGTCTTCTCGATAAAAGCAATGGGCTGCCACTAGGCAGCCCATTAACAGAGAAAACGAAAATTAATCAACGAATGAATTCGACCGAGAAATCTCGGAGGATTCGAGTAAAGCCAACATGGAAGCATGAAGCAAAGATCCCGTGATGAAAAACCGACCTGGAGGCGAAATGTGAGCAAAATAATTGATACTCGGATTTTCAAGGTTAATCGTTTATATCTACAGTTACCTTTCGGTCTTCATTTTTAGAATCAGAGAATATAAGAGTCCATTTATTGTTGTCATTTGAAAATGCTATATCTTTAACTATAGGGACCTCTACATTTTGTAGTTTCGATAGAGCTTCATTTAATACATCTTCTTTTGTTTTATGTGCACCAGGAATAGCATCCATTTTGATTACGCTTATTTTTTCTGATACTCCCTGTGCTGGATTTGATGTCTGTATCTGGCCCTTTAATTGCACTTCAACTAATTGTCCAACTGTAAAGTTAGGAGCATCCGTACTTGTGATCCATATTGTTTCGTATTCATTATCACGATATGGTCGTTGTGAAACGACCAGCAAGCGTGTAGTTTCATTTTTTACTATATACCCGGTTATCGTGCTTGTATCCATGCTCTTATTCACCTTTTCCGACGTACTGCAACCTAATAGTAAGAATGAATACATAATTATTAAAAAAAATACAAGAGCTTTCTTTTGTTGTCTTCCCAAAGATAGAGCATTTTCAAGTAAATTGACCATATCAAAAATCTCCATTTTTCACATAATAAGAATATATTAACATTATACTAAAAAGATAATACTGCCGAGAAAACATAATCCCGACAGTATTTAATATACTAGTAGTTAGTATCGGATGTATATAGGCTATAGTCCGGCCAATAATAGCGGAAATAGGAGATTTTTGTTGCGTATGCGGCTGAATTTGGCCCGTATGCTGTATCCTTTTCGGACATTATACCATACAGTACATTGGGAACAGTAGAATACATTGGCGCTCCACTATCCCCATTGTTTTGATTTTGCCAATATGGATTTTCAACCTTTATTGCATCTTGGAAATTTGAGGTGTTCACACTAGTGCTGAGTACTTTAAAGCAGGTTTCATTCGTTGTAATGCCTGCTTTGCAGAGCGTTTGTCCTTGTGTTGCTGAGGCAGTTGCAGTATATTTCCCGTCGTAGGCTGTATTGGGAGATGTCCGCAATATTTTATTACTTATCCAGCGTCCGGAAGCAGTCACCTTTATCAAACCAATATCGTGATTAAATGATTTAGCCCAATCAACGCCGACTGAAGTGGAATTTTGATATACCGTAGAAGTACCGTTACCCGTTAAGCAATGTCCTACCGTCACGATGAATCTATCAGTTCCTTTTGTAGCCGTAGCAGCCATCGTACAACTAGAATTATTAATTGCTATACCGCCGCCTAATACACCAAAGTTATCCGTTCTTGTAAATGTTTTTTCAGTTCCTTCAAATGCACTATTTATGCGGATATCCACTGCATCTTTATAAAGTCCGAGTAATTTATTCTTTACTGCATCTGACATACTCGAGGCTTCAATTACCACTTTTCCTAATTCTTCATCCATATAAGTTTGAGTAATTTTGGTTCCATCATTATTATATTCAGAAAATTTTGAAAGATCTTTGTTTATATTAAAGAGTTCTTTGGAGGAGTACTTTCTTCCCTTTACAATTTTTATCTTATCGGAAGGGACAAGACTTTTTATCTTTTCAATAGTACTATTTACATTCTCGCTGTCTTTAGAAACCGCAATATTAAAATTGCCACTTTTATCGATATAAAAGGAACCCACATTTTCAAAGTCAACTAAAGCTTTTTTTACTGCGACTAGCTGATCGTTTTCTCTATCTTTTTCAGGGGAAGCCACCGAACTGGTAGTAGAAGAGAATTCTGCTGGATAAATCAGAGATGCTTCTGTTTGATTCACTGGACTATTAGCATCTGCTTCCGCGGAAGACATTGTCCAAATGAGCGTTGTAATTACTGCGGTAGATAGAACGATTGATTTGAAAAGTTTCATATAAGTGCTTTCCTCCCTTTATTTGATTTGCGATTATTCGAGGATCCATAACAATAGCAAACTAATTGTGATGCTAACTTCAAAATATCCCTATAGCTTATTATCCAGACGTCACCTCCTTTTTCCATGATAAATTAAATAATCCATAATTTACCTAGTTGTACATACATAATAATCCATAATATGGTTTCTTGTCTTATGTCCTAGTTCCTATCTTTTTAAATCTAACCTGTTAAGAAAATTAAAAGCGAGCAGTACCACGCTTTGAAAGATGAATTGGGATGAACCTTTGACGAACGATGGGAATATGAACGCGGTCTAGCGGAACAGCATGCTATCCTCAGCGATACTCAGCGGGTACTTGCGTGAAGGCAAAAAGGTTTCGTCACGATTGAGGACTAAGGAAAGAGGGCACGCAATTTCTTAAGGATGACCGAGAGAACCACTCATCATAGCAAGTCAGAAAATTGGTTTTCTCAAACAATTGGATGTCTGATCTCCTAAAAGTATACTAATATCTATATTCAGGCCTAGTCAGCCGACCAATGGTCCGACGAATGGGACTGTCTTTTTAACGGTCTTTGAGTTCTCGAGCGTGAGCACTATTTTTGATGTAGTCAAGGTATTAGTGAGCATCACGCTGGTTTCAATGGTGGTTTATTTCTATGGAAATCAGCGGAAATAACGATTTGCTCTTCTCACAAAGTCACCAATTATGGTGGCTTCTTTTTTTGTTTAACCATGAGCTCGACCACCTCGAAAATCCCCGTACCACCGGCCTTTCCCACCTTCCCCCGCCCATCTTCCCATCCCCCGAAAATATTGCGCACCCCATCAAAAAATGTTGCTTGCCTGAAATCCGGGGCTCGGCATATCATGAGTCCATGCGGAAGCGGGCCTGCAAGTTCCGTCGAGATCATCAGGGAAGGGGAAGATCATGAGAGCCATTCGTCAGCCGAATCAGCGAAAATCTTTTCGAGTGCGTGACAACCTCCAGCTGTACTTAATAATGCTTCCCGTTCTGGTTCACATTTTTATTTTCAGCTACATTCCGATGTACGGGATTCTGATCGCTTTTCAGAATTACTACCCTGGCAAGCCGTTTTTATCCCTGCACGGAACGGATTGGGTAGGTTTTCAGCATTTCATCGACTTTTTTAACGGCCCGTATTTCGGGCGATTGATGCGGAACACGTTTTTGCTTAGCTTTTATTTTCTAGTGTTTGGCTTCTGGGTGCCGATCCTGTTTGCGCTGCTGCTGAATGAACTCAAAAGCGGCGTATTTAAAAAATACGTGCAAACCGCAAGCTATTTGCCCCATTTTATTTCGAATGTGGTCGTGGCGGGGATGGTGTTGTCTTTTATCAATACGGACGGCATCGTGAACGCCATCGTCAAGCTGTTCGGCGGCACGCCGGTGGCGCTGAATACGGAGCCGGGGTATTTTCCGGCGATTTATACGATTACGAGCATCTGGAAGTCGTTTGGGTGGAGTAGCATTTTATATTTGGCCGCCATGTCCTCCGTGGACCCGCATCAGTACGAAGCCGCGAAGATGGACGGCGCCAACCGCTTCAAGCAGATGCTCCATATTACGCTGCCGGCTATCCGGCCGACGATTTTTATCCTGCTGATATTTGCGATCGGCAATTTGCTGTCGGCTAACAGCGAGTTTATTTTGCTCATCTATAACCCGATGGTGTACGAGACGGCCGACGTCATCGGCACGTATTTGTACCGCGACGGCCTGCTGGGCGGCAATTTCAGCGCAGGGACGGCTGTAGGATTGTTTATCTCGATCATCAATTTCACACTGCTGTACACAGCCAATACGCTCAGCCGTAAATATTCCGATTACGCCTTATGGTAAGGGGGAGTCCCATGGCCGCCTTGGTCAAAAGAAATCCGAACACCATCAAGCAAGGCTCGGTTGTCGTCGACGTCGTGTTGTACGCGCTGGCGCTCGCCCTTTGCTTAATCACGCTGTATCCTTTTTATTTCGTGATCATTATGTCCATCAGCAATCCGACGGAAGTCGCGGCCATGAATGTGTTCTGGTACCCGAAAGGCTTCTTCCTCGATTCGTACAAGCTGATCGTCAGCGATACGAAAATGTGGTGGGCTTATTCCAATACGTTGATCTATGTGAGTGCGGGTACGATTTTAAACTGTCTGACAGCGGTGCTCGGTGCCTATCCGCTCACCGTTCGCAATCTCATGGGCAGGAAATGGGTCGTGTCGTACCTGCTGATTCCGATGTATTTTGGAGGCGGTCTCATTCCGTCCTATCTGCTGGTGAACAAGCTTGGACTGTATGACACGATGTTCGCGGTCATCATTCCAGGGATGGTCAGCATTTGGAATATCATCCTGGTGCGGACGTTTTTTGCCAACATTCCGGACGGGCTGAAGGAGTCGGCTTTTATCGACGGCGCTTCCCATTTACAGCTGCTGTTCCGGGTCATTATCCCGATATCCAAGCCGATCCTGGCGGTCATCGCCATTTATTCAGTCGTCGGCATCTGGAACAGCTGGTTCGACGCGCTCGTGTATTTACCGAATGAGAAGCTGCATCCGCTGCAAATGTACCTGTACCGGGTCGTGGTCCAGCAGTCGGTTGATTTAAAGATGCTGTCGATGGAGGATGCAAAAAATGCGGTCGCCAACATGCTCTCGAACATCCAGCTGAAATACGCCATCATCGTCTTTACGACGTTACCCGTCATTTTTACATATCCGTTCTTTCAGAAGTATTTCATCAAGGGAGCGCTGCTGGGTTCTTTAAAGGAATAGGCTAGGCCATCCGAAGGGGGAAGAATTGTATGAAAAAAAGGAAAAAACCGTTCATGACCGCCATCGTCGCCGTTGTTCTCATCGCTTCTGTAACCGCTTGCAGCGGGGGAGACAGCAAACCAGAGGAAGCTGACAGCAACGCCCCGGCCGGGCAGCAGTCCGCCAAACTGCGGCTCCTCGGGCCGACGGGTTCGAACAAGTTCATCAAATTCGAGGACAGGGAGAAGTACCCGGTCTGGAAGGAAGTCGACAAGCTGCTGACCGATGCGAACCTGCAGCTCGATTACGAGCTCGTTCCGAACGAGCAGTATAACGTCGTTATCAAAACGCGAATGGCGTCCGGCTCCAATCTTCCGGATATCGTCAACATTTCGGCGCTGGACAATACGACGGTGCTCAATCTGGCGAAGCAGGGCGTGCTGCTGGACCTGAATCCGCTGATCGAGAAGTACAGCAACGGCAACATCAAGAAGATGTATGAGCAGGAGTTCCCGTATGCGAAAAAGACGACAACGACGTCAGACGGGAAAATGTACTGGTTCAGCGATCTGCACAAAAAAACGTATCAAGGCACCGATCCGGCTCCGGTCTCCTTAACGATGCTGCTTCGCAAGGACTGGCTTGATAAGCTGAGCCTTCCGGTTCCGACGAATGCGGAGGAATATTTACAAACGCTGAAGACGATGCGCGACAAGGACGCCAACGGCAACGGGCAAAAGGATGAGGTCCTCGTCTACGATCCGGGTGCCTTCTCGGGACCGATCGCGCAGTGGTTCGGGCTGGGGACCAGCATTTCTTCCGTGGATGTTGAGAACAAGAAGGTCGTCTCCCCGTGGTACCAGGACGGCATCAAGGATTACTTCCGCTACCTGCAGCAGCTGGTGAAGGAAGGCGTGCTCGACACAAGCCTGATCGGGGCGACAGGGGAGCAGAAGCAGCAGAAGATGACGGAGAACCAGGTTGCTTCCACAGGAGATTACAACCTGGAGACGTATCTGGAGCCGACGATCAAGGGGGGCGGGGAATATCTCCCGTTGATGCCGCTTCAAGCGGTAGACGGCATTGCGCCAGCAGCCCAAATTGAGCCGCCGTTTCTGGTGTGGCAGAAATACGCGATTACGAAAGACAGCAAAAACGTAGAAGCGGCGATCAAGTATTTTGACACGATCTATTCGGATAAGTATGCGGAGCTTCTGTATTGGGGCATCGAAGGACAAACCTATAAAAAGGATGAGAGCGGCGCGAATGTATTCATCAACAACGCCTCGGACGAAGAGCTGGCCAAAACGGGCCAGGTTCCCGGACTCCGCCTGTTCGGCGATACGGTGTTCCCGCGGGTTCAGTTCGCCAACCTCGAGTTTGAGCTGTCCGGCGTACCGAAATACAAAGCCGACAACGAGCTCGCTATTCTGAAATACAAGCCGTATTTCGTCAATATGAACGACAACTATTTGGCGATTCCCGACGATCAGCAGCTGGAAGCGAAAACGAAGATTTTGACCAACCTGAACACGTATTCCACGGAGCTCGCAACCAAGCTGGCTTTAGGGCAAAAATCGCTCGACAACTGGGATCAATACATGGCCGATCTGAAAAAGCTGGGGCTGGACCAGCTGCTGGAGATCGACCAGCAATTGCTCGACAGATACAACAGCATCCAGTAACGTTGACAGTAACCGTATGACTTTGGAAAATGGCAGGCTCCAATTCGCTTTGGAGGCTCTGCTGTTTTCCTGTTTTTGCTTATCTAATGGGGGAGGGATAGTCTGTGCGCAATGGCAGCTTCGGAAGCGGCACGTTTCGTAAAATTCTGTTGTCTTATACCGCGATTTTGATCATCCCGATTATTGTGTTCAGCGCATTAAACGTGCAGCGGAACATCGTCGAGGAGAAACGCCGGCAGCATGAAGCGCATGCTCTGGACGCCAAGCGGATCGCCGATCTGGTCGACAATAAACTGAATGAGCTCAAAACCTTGGGCAAAACGCTGAGCAACGAATCCTGGGTGAAGAAACTGATGCAGGATACGAACGTATACGATCAGGAATTCGATATTACCAAGATGCTGGACATTCGCACCAGTCTCGGCAATAGCGTGAGTTCGCAGGGGATTCTCTCGTTTGGCATGGTGGTGTTTCCGGAGCAGCAGAAGGCGATGACTTCGTGGGGCATGTTTCCGCTGAAGGATTTTTTTCAGTCGATTGTCGCATTCGACGAAGCTGCCGAGCAGCAGCTGCAGAACTCCTATTCGCAGCAGCAGTATTTCACCATCCTGCCACCGGCCAGCATGAAGCTGTGGGGCAGCGATAAACGCGTGATTCCGGTACTGCAAAGCCTGGAGGTGGTGAATCATCCGCGCGCAGTTTTGGTATTGTTTATTGATAGCGCTTACTTTTCGGAGTATATGCACCGGTTTGGGGGGATCGAATCGCAGGAGATCGTCATGACGTCCCGGGATGCGCTGATTTACAGCCAAGTCCGAAATGATCCGGCAGCCCGCGGCGGTGCGGCTTCCTACCCCATTCATTTGTCTTCGGAGGCCAGTGATGTGCAGTATGCGATCTCCTACGCGGACAGCAGCGTCATCGGTATCGGCAATTTGTTCAGCTCGCTGGCGGCCATCCTGATTTCCATCGTTATTGGCGCGTTAATGGCTTATCTGCTGGCCAAAATCAGCTACCGTCCTCTTGGGGCTCTGCTGAGCAAGTTGAGCGCCGCGGCGCGGGTTGAGGATTCCCGAAACGGCAAGGTGACGGGTTCCGAATACAATTTTATCGAAAAATCGTTCGACCGGCTGCTGCACGAAAACCGCAAGCTTCAGCAGTCGATGCAGGATTACGAAAACGCCGCCAAGTCGAATTTGTATCTTCGTCTGCTTAAAGGATATTTTATGGATGATCAGCAGAAGAACGAGCTGGGGAAACTGGGGATCGGTTATACCGAGGACATGTATTACTGCACGATGCTGGTCAGCTTCCACGCGATCCGGGACTTTTCCGACTTCGAGAAAATCCGTAAGATCGAAATGCTGATGATGGTGATCGTGGAGAAAGCGATGAGCCGTTACGGGCTGGACTATGCGCTGTTCGAGGTCACGAATGCGGACAAGGCAATGATCGTGTCCTCCGGGCAGCCGTTTGGAGACGATGATATGCTGGAGCGCATCGCTGCCGAGATGGCTGACGAAATCGAGCGGCTGAGCGGATTTCATCCCGATATTTTATACGGAGGGGTTGAGCAAGGGCTGGTCGGCATCAGCAAATCGTATTACACGGCCAATGAAAGACTGCGCTACACCATATTCTCGCGCGAGCATTTTCAGGTGCTGCAGGAGGAGACGATGCAGGCCGGTGTCGATTATTATTATCCGACGGATTGGGAAGTACAGCTCATCAATAACCTCAAGATCGGGAACCTGGATACGTCCCTGCAAATTCTGCATGAGATCCATGCCGAGAACGACAAGCGTGAGCTGGACGAGGCCAGCGTGAGCCGGCTGCTCTCCCTGCTGATGGAAACGATGCTGCGGGTGCTGCATGAGCTGAATCTGGATACGGATATCTATACGAAGCAGTTTTGCAGCCGGGCCAAAGCGGCGAATATGGAGGAAATGTGGAGCTATATGTTTGAGGTCGGCACGCTCATTTGCGAGCGGAAGCGGTATGCCAACACGTCTTCGGCGGTGTCGGCCGGCAGCGAGCTGCTGCAGTATGTGAACGACAACTATTCGAGCGCGGACATTTCGTTAAAGCAGCTGGCAGAGATGTACCATATGTCCCTATCGAAAGTGTCCAAAATATTTAAAGAGGTGACCGGCATCAACTTCTATGATTATGTATGCCGTCTGCGGATGGAGAAAGCGAAAGAGCTGCTCCGGGAACGAAGCTGTGGCATCGATCACGTTGCGCGCCGGGTCGGCTACGAAAATGTGTATTCCTTCAAACGCGCCTTCGCGCGGTATGAAGGGATCAAGCCAGATGAGTATGTGGAGTCGGCGGATGGCCGGTGATGTTGGATTGGGGAGATATTCAGCATCAATGCTGTCCATTTTTTGTGGCCGCGGTCATGTATCAATCTGTATGACCTCCGATCTTATGAGCTCGGGAAATGGCAGTTTCGGCATCTGTTAACGAGCACGCCCTGAACAAGAAGTCAGCACCAAAGATTATGGACTTGGAGTCGTTAACGGCAAAGTGATGTGTAATGGCTACCGCAAGCAAGACCTGCATTATGACCCAAAAAAAGGGCGCGAAGGACCCTTTGATTCAGGTCTTTCGCGTCCTTCTCTCTTAGGAACCGGATTTGGATTATAGCTGAAAACGCAAGTCTGCGATGAGCTTCACGGCTTCGGCTCTCGTGGTCGGATTGCCAGGACGGAGGGTGCCGTCAGGATAGCCGCTCACAAGCTTCAGGGACACCGCTTTAGTGACAGCCTCACTCGCCCAGGACGGTATGTTCTTCCGGTCCTGGAAGGAGAGGGCTCCCGAAGGTACGGCAATCAGGCCATGCTTGTATTCATAGGCCCGGGTGATCAAAGCCACGACCTCCGCGCGGCTGATCGAAGCATTCGGCCGGAAGGAGCCGTCCGATCCGATTATGATGCCAGCCGCTTGAGCGGCAGCGACGTCTGGCGCATACCAGGCCTCGCTCGGGACGTCGGCAAACGGCTGACCGCCAGTGGAAGCCGCAAGACCAAGGGATCGCACAAGCAGGGAGACGAATTCCGCACGGGTAATTTCGTGCTCAGGACGGAACGTGCTGCTTGTACTTCCCTTTATGACATTCGCGGCAGTGGCGCTCTCGATCAGCGATTCGGCCCAATAGCCGGGCGTCACATCCGTGAACTTCACATCATTGGTCAGGCTGCTGTATACCGCCTTGGCGACGGATTGCACGACCGGATTGCCAATCGTCTGTGCCTCATCGAAATCTCCCGTCGTCGTGACTTCGGTCATGACGGAGATGGCGATCTCCTTGCCCGGCACGAGGAAGTAGCCGACGTCATGGGTCACGTTCGCGTTCTCGCCGGTCTTGTGGGCAATCGGAGCATCCGGCAGCGCGGCGCCGAATTTCGTGTTCACCTCTTGCGCCTTCATCCAATGGATAATCTGCTCGCTCGATTGGGCGGACAGAAACTCATGGTTGTAGATTTTGGCGAGCAGCGTCACCAGGTCGGCCGCGTCGATATAGTTGTCCTGCTCTGGCGTTGGCGCCGCGGCGAACATCTTGCGACCCAGATGCATCGTCTTGAGACCCAATTGATCCATAAGTGCCTGAACCTTGTCCAATCCGACAACGTCGATCAGTACGTTGGTCGCCGTGTTGTCAGACTGGGTGATCATCAGCCGTGCCAGCCGCTCGATTGTCACATCCTGCGGGAAAGTCTCCTTCTGGAGCGATCCTGTGCCTCCGACAACATCATCCGGTTCAACCGTCACCTTCTGGTCGAGCGTCAGTGTGCCTTTGTCCACCTGCTGCATCAGCGTCGATACAAGCGCCATTTTGATGGTGCTGGCCGGCATGTAAGATTGCAGCGAACCCAGCAGAACTTCGGCGCTACCAGCTTGTCCGCTCAAGTCCTTGATACCGACCGATACACGGATGCCCTCTCTCTCGGCTCTGTCGATGATGGGGGCAACCGCCAGAGACATGGCCGGCCATGCCGAAGCGGTAGAAGCAGCAGGTGCCGGATGGTCGGACAGATAGTTATAGGTTGCCTTGGCGATGCGCTGCACGTAAGGGTTGTCAAGTTCCTGGGCTTTACCGGCATCTTCCGGCTTCAGCACCTTCGTAAGTACGGCTATCGCGATCTCGCGGCCCGGAATGAGGAAATAACCGACGTCGTGGCTGACGTCTCCAAGCTCCCCAGTCTTATGTGCAATCGGCTTGCCCTGCAGAACGGCGCCGAATTTCGTATTGACCTCCTGCGCCTTCATCCACTCGAGAATCTGCTCGCGGGACTTCGCCGACACAACCTTCGCGTTATAGATTCGATCAAGCAAAGTGAGCATCTCCGGCGCACTCGTATAGTTGTCCTCGGCAGGCGATTTGGCCGGGGTCATCATTTTGCGTCCAAGATGGGTGACGGTGAAGCCTTGGCTCTTGATGAACGCGTTGACCTTGTCGAAGCCGACGAGTCCGATCAGGACGTTCGTTGCGGTATTGTCCGACTGTGTGATCATCAGCTTGGCCAGCCGTCCGATCGTCACCTCCTGCGGGAACTTCTCATTTTGCAGCGATCCCGCTCCACCGACGACATCTTCCGGCTTCACCGTCAGCATCTCGTCCAGGGAGTGCTGACCGGCATCCACTTCCTGCATAAGGGTAGCAATCAACGCCAGCTTGATAATGCTTGCGGAGTAATAGGCATCCCGGGAACCGAGCTCAATCGTCTCGTGTCCGTATGTACCGCTCAAATCTTCGATGTCGACCGATACGCCGACCCCATGTTCTTCGGCTGCATTGATAATTGGCTGAAGAACGGTCGCCAAGCCGGCCAGATGTTCGCTGGAAGCGGCCGCATAGGCGGACTGCGCTTGAACGGACGGCAGAAATAGTGCTGCCGATAAGGTGATTGCCGTTAAGACTTTGAGACTTCTGAATCTTTTGCGCATGATGAGCCTCCTGATTTAATGTTATATTTTATTACATAAAAATGAATGTTATCGGACATATTATATATCCATGTTACTTTATATATCAATATAATGATAGATTTTTATTTGCGTAAGGTTTGATGAGAACACCCATCTAATGTATCTCTAAAGTCTCTCTCATTCCTTATGTTTTAATATAAGAGAGTAATCACAATGAACTGGAAGGACAAATATGAAAAATGTAATGAAGCTTATGCTGATCATGGGCGTATCTGCGGTAACTATTATTCAACAAGGGCGGAGGAAAAGCGGGGATGTTATCCGCAGATTCTCTCTATCAACAAGTAGGTATTTCGAGTACGGGATTCTCCTTCGATAAAGGCACAACCCGCTTGAATTTAGGGAACCAAACTACAACAATTTCTGAAATGAACCGAAACGGTATGATTGATTTCAAGCAGCCCTTTCTTGCTTAAACCGGGGCTCGAGAAGGCGAAGGGTTAGCTGAGTTTAAGCCCGATCTGTCTAGTTTTTATCGGATCTTGATGAGGGGGGGGCGCCTTCAAATGCTAGATTTGCGGGACCAGGTATTGGCCGAGGTAGGCGTAGGAGATCAGGCAGACAATGAGATCAGGGAAGTACGGAACATTGAGGCCAACAACCTGTCCGAGCGGTTACAGTTACCTGCAGCCAGGGATGAACTCTATCAATGGGGCGAAACTCTCAATAGTTTCCTTCATAAGCTGGATATGTCTTTCGAACAGCAGCGTCGGTTCGGGATGAACCAAAAAACACGAGTATCTGTGGTGAAAACGAAATTTGAAAAGTTGCACACGCTCGGAATCCACAAGCAGAAGGCGTGGGAATACGCAAACAAGAGGACGGGCTTACTGGAGAATTTCCAATAGCCCCATCCTCTCATATCCCTCGGCAATAACAACCTCAAAGGATTTTGATTCCTCTGACTCCTCCTTCGCGTATCAGCTAGCCGACGAATCGCAGAAAAGGTGGTTGGCATCGGTAAGATCCACGTCCCCGATTCAAGGGACTTTCAGTTTCCCGCCGTTATTCAGCTTAAGTGAAACCTTAATCTCCTGTAGAGAATCTTTGGTCAGCTTGAAATCCTTTTCGGCATAGATTTTTTTCCACTCTTTATTTTGCTTGCGGTACAGCGTGTAATTCAATTGTAAAAGATCGGATTGGATCTCGAGCCCGTTCTCGAACGTTTGTCGGATTTCTTTCCGGACTTGTTCGGCTCCCTTGTCCTCCATAAGCCGTTCAGACATCGGCTGGATGACCTCGCTAACCACTCCGGTAAGCATGACGTCGACGGTGAAGGTAACGTCCTTCCCTTTGACGTTCGGAACGATTTGGATTTTTGGATTTTCGAGGGATAACGATACCTGGGGTTTCCCGTTTTTTCGTATGATTAGCGGACTGCGCTGGGTTTGGGGCTCTACCCAACGAAGCCCGGGAATGCTCTGCTCACTAAGCCATCCCTGGTATTTTCCATCTTGAAAAACGTATACTCCATCCATTTTCAGCATGGAGTGGGGTTTGCCGCCTTTTTCCCAGTTTCTGTTCGAAATGGATAGGGACGGCAGTAGGGTTGCCTTTCCCGGTTCCTGTATATCAGACTGGAATTCCCTGGAGGTGATTGGGGTGATATCGGATTCTTGTCTGTAACTCTCCTGGGGTTGTTGAAGCAATGACATGAGCGGCGATAGATTGAAAAAGGGAGTTACCGTAAACACCTTGTCCAAAGGCTCTTTGGTAGCAAAGATCCATGGCGTGTATCGCATTTCATAATATCGGTGCTGAAGTTCATCGAAATCGTGAATGCCCTTTTTTAATACGTTATCACTGACAACGACCGAAATAATTTGTCCATAAAAATTACGCATCTGCGAAGTGCGGTACAGTTCATTGACGGCGCTGATCGGCGTATCGCCCTTGCCTTTCCCGACCCAGACGGGAATGGGTTGAAGAGGCTTTCCCGATTCCATTTTGGCAACATCCGTAAAGTCCAGCATTTGCGCATAAACGATGTATTGATCATCAGCATAATCGAAGCCTATGCTCGTTAAATAATTGACGTCTTGTACATCCTTAATATCCCAACAACCAGTCAAAAGAAGAGAGAACATCAAACATATTGACATCAGTTTCTTCCCCTTGGACATCAGGAATCACCTTTCCTCGTAGAGTCTTGCGTATGCAGTATTTCAGGCCGGCGATCGATGGTATTCCATGGTTTCCGGATGATGGCCGCAATAAAGTCTTTCCAGGTAAGTGGGGATAAGGGAGCGAGATAGGGGACGCCGAAGGATTCCAACCGCGAAAGATACAAAATAACCGCGATCGTGGATAGAATAAATCCATACATCCCCAGTACCGATGAACACATCAATACAAAAAGCCGGACGATGCTCACCGAGCCAACAAGCGATTGATTGACTAATGTAAAACTCGAAACGGCGGTTACGGCCGATACGACCAGCAACGTCGTAGAAGCAAGGCCGGCCCGGATCGCTGCATCCCCGACCACGATGCCCCCAACGACGGCTACCGTTTGGCCGACCGCTTTAGGCAGCCTCTCGCCGGCTTCCCGGAACAACTCGAACATGCCAATCATTAAAATGGCCTCGATGGGTCCTGGTATAGGCAATCCTATTCTTGACATCGAGATCGTAGCCAAGAGCGGATACGGGATTTGTTCCACATTATAGGAGGAGAGTGCGATCCAAAAACCAGGAAGAAACAAAGACGTCACCAGGCCGATAAAGCGCAAAATCATTCCTAACGTCGAATAATAAAACGGAAAATAGGCATCTTCAGGGGACTTTAACAGAAGCGTCAAATTGGCCGGTCCGATAATGGCGTTCGGTGCTCCATCGACAATGACAGCGAAGCGCCCGTGGACGAGGCAGTCTGCCACATAATCGGGACGGCCGGAATAATCCAATAACGGAAACAGCGTGAAGGAATAATCGGAGATGATTTTCTCCAATTGGCTGCTTCCCATGATGTTGTCCATGTTAATATGCTTCAACCGTTTTTTGGCCTCTTTCACAATTTCAGGTTGAATGATGTCTTCGATGTAGAGCAAAGCGACTTTGCTGTTGCTCCTCTTTCCAACGGTAAATTGTTCGTAGCAAAGGGAATTGGTACGGAGGCGTTTCCGTATCAAGGCCACGTTGGTTGGTAATTCCTCCACGAACCCGTCCTTCGGCCCTTTGATGGATATTTCCGTATTGGATTCCGAAGGGCTGCGATGAGGGGGGGAAGCAATATCCAATCCATATACAGCATTCAGCTTGGAAAAATAAATAAGGAGTTGTCCCGAAAATACGCTTGTGATGATGTCTCCGGTCTGGTCAATCGGGGTTAATTCCAGTTTCTTATCCAATCCCATGCCGGGTTTCGGGTGATTCAGCATGCTTTCCAATCGCGGAAATACATATTCGTTGATTTGCTGGATATCCGCCAAACCTTCGCAATAGATAAGGAGAACTGACTGCGAAGATTCAGCGTCACCAAATTCATACGAATCCATCTTGACATCCGCGCAATTATGAAATAAGGAATGTAGCTCTTCGGATGACCATTGGTGTTCGTGGGAAACGTCGACAGAGCGTTCTACAGACGGCTTGCTCTTTGTAGATCCATGATCCAGAAGGGTTTTCCATAACCGGCGAAATTTCATTTGCGACTCACCCCATTCCTATTTTTCACGAGTACTGCGATAAACAATAACAACGACACGCCTACAACCAATCCTAAGGACAAAGGTAAATAGACATGCTTCAAGAAGCCGGCATACTGCATGTCGCTGATGGGTAATTCGACAAGGGCAACCATAGCGATACCGAGCATGGTCAGCCAAATATGCCTGATGTTCTTATGCTGATTGGCCGGCAAGAGTTCGACGAGAAGGAAGAGCGACATGGAAATCCGCACAAAAGCTCCCGACAGCCACTGGTAAATGGATAAGAAATCCACGTGCCGGATATATTTCCCGACCTGGACGAGCCGCCATTCTTCATAAGCCGGGTACCGCAGTTTGGCTGCTTCAAAGGGTCCGAATTCGGCTATTGCCCCCGTTACAGGTCCAAACACCAAAATGACCAGGAAGATGGCCAATAGACACAGCGACCAAGGACGAATGACCTTTTTCAATCGATGCTGAAAGAGCAAAATGATAATCAGTTCTACAAGTCCCCCGCCAACATACATGCATCCTTTGAGGATCGGTTCGGCTCCATGTTCCATTATGGGGGTCAATAAGGAGTAATTTTTTTTGGGGAGATTGGTGCTCATGACGAAATCCCCAAATACGATGACAAAAGGCAGTAGAATGCCCGATGTAATGGCGATCGCACGTAATCCGGCTTGAGCAGCGAAACAACATAAGAGAACTAGTGAAGCGGATAGAACGAGTTGAGGGGTTCTTGGCAAGTAAGAAGCATGCGTCCAGATGGTTGTATCTTTTACCGTTAAGACCATGATCGAAAAAAGATAGGCAATGAAAAAGGCTCGAAACACAGCGCTGATTGCTGTTCCGTAATTTTCACGCAGCCAAGTCGAGATTTGTTGCTGCTTTGTTTTTTTCATGATGTAGTAAAGAATCAGCGTCCAAATGGTGTACGGTAAAATAACAGTCAATACACTTAGCCACGCGTCTCTTCTGGCTTCTTGCAACAAGGAAGGAATGACCATCACATGGTTCATTAACCCTACCGCTAAGGCAATAATGGAGAATGAGGGAATGATGCCGATCGCAACGCCTGTTTTATTCACCATAAAATCCCCCTTAACCATGAATTTAATAAACATTCATTTCCATAAATGCTTGAGTTCATTCCGAGGTTGAATGATTGCTCTGTTATTGGTGGTAGGTGGACCGATATGATTGCTGCCCAAAGTGCAGGGTGTATCAAGGGGCTTAATGCTGCTCCACATGATGCAGCTGAAAAAGGACAGGGAGCCTGCCCTGTCCTCTGTTACCTAGATGATGATCAACGCGTGATGAGTTTACGGTTCGATCAAGGATTACAGATCGAATTTTCCAGTTGCCCATCATCTTGGCGACTTCAGGATCGCGGTACGATAAGAAAAGACTTCCCGCGTAACGAGGGTGGAAATTTGTTTGGGGATGTAGAATTTCCAATGAATTATTAATATCGTGAATCGAATTTGTAGGTATTAGCCAACGAACTACATAATTCGTCTCACTCACTTCAACTATCCGTTTACGACCTGCCGCTGAACCGTTTGATCGCTTCCTCCGTCACCGGCGTGAAGAGGTTAATCAGGTTGCCGTCGGGATCCCGAAACAGCACAGCACGGTTACCCCACGGCATCGTGGTTGGCTCCTTGACCCACTCGCTGACAAACGGCTTCAAGCGCTCGTATTCGGCGTCGACATCGTCAACACGGAACTCGAGGATGACCGTGTGATTGTCGGCCGCCACGGCGGAACCAGCGCCGAACAGCTGCACCGTCTGGGAGTGGCCGATCGCCAGGGTGCACGTTGACCCAACGATTTCGGCGAAGACGGGCGCGGGGCGTTCCGCCGACACGCCCATAACTTTCTCATAAAACCCGACAAGACGATTCACGTCGTCGGTAATGATGCGTACAGAAGCAAAATTCATGAAATACCATCCTTCCTATAATCCATGATACAGTACCGTATATTATCATTTTGGGTCATAAACCTTCGTATTGATCTCCCATTCCTTACGGTTACATACTCCGAGTATAAAAGAACGCTACTGACAACAGTATGTCAGTAGCGTTTTAACATTCGTTTTCGAACGAACGGGCAGGTTAACTATGGTTTAATCAAGGGTTCATGCTCAGCTTGGATGGGAAACAACTTCTGAGCGGTCTCGATAAAGGTTTTGACCGCAATGGTACAGTCCTCCAATGGAGCGGAGACGATGTGAATATCCCGGTAGGCTGCAGGTGAGATGCGTTTGAGGATAAGGCCAGAAGGCAGGTCCAACAGGGACAGCTCAGACATGACGGCCAAGCCTTCGCCTGCAGCAATCATTTGAAGAGCCGTTCTGTAGTTGTAGAGAATGTATTGAATATTGGGCTCTTCCCCGGCACTGTCGAACCATTGCAGGACAGGAGGCTCGTAACCGGCTTTGCAGATCAGCATAGGCTCCTCCCGCAAATCTTCCGGGCTGATGATGGACTTTTCGCTTAAAGGGTGATCCTCTCTCATCACGGCATAAATGCCTTCCCGGTATAGTGGATGAGAGTGAGTCGTTTTATCCGAGGGGATAACAAACCCGACATCGATGACCCGGTTATCCAGCCATTCCTGTATGTCCGCGATGGTCCCTTCAAGAATGCTGAATTCGAGCTTTGGATATTGTTGTTTGATATGGCTGATGATCTTCGGAACAAAATAAGAAGCGGCAACCGGGAATGCGCCGATTCGGACGCTGCCGGTTTCCATTCCCTTTTCGCTGGCGATTTCCTGGTCGACCTTATCATATCCTTGAAGAATCTCGCGGAAGATCCGCACGATTCGTTCTCCAACGGGTGTGAGGGCAACGCCCAGACGCCGGTCTCGAATCAGCAGCGTTACCCCAAGCTCGCGTTCCAGAGCGGTAACCGCACGGCTAACGGCAGGCTGTGTCATATTCATCTTTTCCCCGGCGGACGTAAAGCTTCGGGTCTCCGAGATCGCCACAATCAATTGAAGAAGTGATTTGTTCATACCAAATTTGATATCTCCCTCATGAGTTATATTCATTTTATTTATGTTAAGGGTTATTGTAACATGACTATAGAACAAGAGAAAGACTTGGAATAGAGTGGGGAGAGGTGTTTGGTAATGAAAGCTAAAGCATGGCTTTTTCTAGTATTGGCTAATCTGTTCTGGGCAGGGAATTTGATCTTCGGCAAAGCGGTAACGGCCGATTTCCCTCCGGTCTGGGCTTCCTTCCTGCGTTGGGCGATTGCAGCTGTCGTATTAATTCCGATGGCCCAGCTGGTGGAGAAACCGAATTGGCTGAAGGTGTGGAAAAATAACTGGGGTCTTCTATTATTCTTTTCGCTAGTAGGCGTTGTATTCTACACGCTGCTTACCTATACAGCACTTCAGCATACTTCATCGACAAACGGCAGTCTGATCAACAGCTTGACTCCGGCCGTGATGATCGTGTTGTCACTGTTGTTCCTGAAGGACAAGATTTCGGTGTGGCAGGGAGTGGGACTCGTCTTATCTTTCCTGGGCGTATTAACGGTATTGACGAAGGGACACCTCCTTGCCGTGTTCAGCACGCATTATAACCAAGGAGACGGCATTTTGCTCATAGCTGTGTTCCTGTGGGCTATCTATTCCATTGTCAACAAAAGGGCGCAGCATCTGCCCCCGATTACTTTTGTAGCCTTTACAGCCTTGATCGGCGTTATTTGTATGGTTCCACTGCTGTTTATGCAGCCTTTGCAAACCGGGCATATCACTGCAATCGGCATTACCGGGGTCATCTATCTGGGTTTGTTCCCATCCATCGGTTCGTTCCTGTTCTGGAACCAGGGAGTCAAGGTGCTTGGACCGGGCAAAGCCGGGATCACGATGAATCTGATGCCGATTTTCACCGCCATCCTGTCTGTGATGACAGGACAGGCATTACTGGTCTCCCAGATGGTTGGCGGTGTTATCGTGATTGCGGGGATGCTGCTGTCCGCTAACCTCATCCGGTCGGGAAAAGCCAAAACGAAAACG
Source organism: Paenibacillus sp. FSL R5-0378 (assembly GCF_038009285.1). Classification (NCBI taxonomy): domain Bacteria; kingdom Bacillati; phylum Bacillota; class Bacilli; order Caryophanales; family Paenibacillaceae; genus Paenibacillus; species Paenibacillus sp. FSL R5-0378. The sequence continues at coordinate 7,065,385 of NZ_JBBPAY010000001.1, read as the reverse complement.
ATCGGCGAGCAGCGTACAAGCGTGGTTTAAAGGGGTTATCGATACCGTGACAGAATCCGTAAGAGGAATGGGAAAAGCCAAGAGGGTGGTCATCACCTTCTTGGCTTTTGTGGTGTAGTGGCGGTAGAGGGGAGTCTAAACTAAGGGTTACAGATCGATTTTCCAATTGCCCATCATCTTGGCGACTTCCGGATCGTGGTACGATAAGAAAAGACTTTCCCGCGTATCGAGGGTGGAAATTTGTTCGATATCGTCCGCGCTTAACTCAAAATCGAAAATGTTGAAGTTTTCGACGATCCGCTCTTTGCGCACCGATTTGGGAATAGCCACGATTTCACGTTGAACAAGCCAGCGCAGCACGACCTGGGCGACGGATTTGTTGTATTTTTCTCCGATTGAGGTCAGCACTTCGTTGCCGAACAAGTTGTTGCGTCCTTCAGCGAAAGGCCCCCATGATTGGTGCTGTACTCCCTGTTCTTTCATAAAAGCGGCGCTCTCGATCTGTTGGTAGAACGGATGCGTTTCGATCTGATTGACGGCGGGCACGATTTCGTTATGCACGATGAGGTCCATCAGACGGTCGGGCAGGAAGTTGCTGACCCCGATCGCCTTGATTTTGCCTTCGCGGTACAGATCCTCCATCGCGCGCCAAGCGCCGTAGTAATCGCCAAACGGCTGGTGAATCAGGTACAGATCGAGATAGTCGAGCTGCAGCTTTTTCAGGGATTTGGCAAACGCCAGCTTGGCCCTCTCATAGTTTGCATCCTGAACCCAGAGCTTGGTTGTGATGAACAGCTCCTCACGCGGTACACCGCTGCGCTTGATCGCGCGTCCGACCGCTTCCTCATTCAGATAACCGGCAGCGGTGTCGATCAGGCGGTAACCGGCCATCAGCGCTTCATATACCGCATTCTCGCATTCTTCTGCATCGGGAATCTGGTAGACACCGAAGCCGATGATCGGCATTTGTACTCCGTTATTTAAAGTCACGGTTTGCATTGTCATTCCTCCCATGGTTTAAGTATAAAACGGCAAACGGCCGCGAATCCCGGGAATCGGGCACCTCAGCGGGGCTTCCGCTTACGGCCGGTTTGCTTTACAATAAGCCTACTACCTTCGTGTTACACGAAGGCAACCTCTATCAAAAATTTATTTTCCAAGGGGGATTACCATGCATACGGTCAAAGAAGCCGCCTTGATCACGGGACTTACCGAGCACGCTGTACGCTTTTACACGGATAAAGGCCTGGTGCCGAGCGTACAGCGCGATAAAAACAACATCCGGATGTTCGACGAAGAATCGATCAACTGGCTGCTTGGCGTCAAATGCCTTAAGCAATCCGGGATGCCGATTGAAGTCATCAAAACGTACATCGATCTCTGTCTCGAAGGAGACTCGTCTATTCCGCAGCGCTACAAACTCATCATGGAACATAAAGAAGCCGCGCGTGTTAAGCTTGAAGAGGCCCAGCGGCACATTGCCCATTTGGAACAAAAAACGGAACTCTATCAGGCCATTTTGGAGCACCGCTCTCCAGACACGACCAATCCGGGCAACTGGGACAACATTCAGCATATGCATGGCGACGTATTTTACTCGCCTTCGGTTCGGAAGGCATAAGAGATATTCTTTAGCGGGTCAAAGGCGTTAGTCGAGGGGGAGAAAATGGGTAGTTCTATAGATAAGCCATAGAGTTTGGAGGTTTAATTCGGAAATGGAATACATTCTAATCATCATATCTCTCCTGATCATCATGAATTTATGGGCTAAGGTGAGTAAACTAGAAGGTCGCATAAAAGGGATGCAATATACCATAAACCAGTTAACCCAACAATTGGGACTGCCTGAACATCCAATAAATGATGAACTGCGTCAGCTCATAAAAGAGGGCGAAGACGTAAAAGCCATTAAAAAAGCTAGAGAAACTTTAGGCCTTTCACTGCTAGAAGGAAAAGAATATATTGATAAGTTGAAATAGGTAACCAGTCATAAACCATGCTGAAGAGATACATTTTTTACAACGAAAGTGTTATAATGATCAACAACAGGTATAAAATAAAATAAGAGCAAGGATGTTGTAGCATCCTTACTCTTGACAACAGCCGCTTTAAAGGCGGTTAGCTAAACTAGGTAATTAGTCGAGAGATAGACCGCAAACCTTTGCAGAGGGCGGTCTATTTCTTTTTCATGTAGGTTAGCAGCGCTAGAATGAACATGCCGAACATGAACATTAGGGTAAGCGCGTCTTTGACCTCCATTGGCATCACCTCCCTTCTTCGGGAGACTAGCCGACCGCCCATAAGCTTTTCTGTTGTCTATAGTAAATTATACCACTCGCGAGCTTAGCCTGTTAACCTTATTCCTTAACCCCACAGGGAAACCGTCATGTTTTTCCTTTAATTGTCTACACTAAGCATAATGGTACGCCGCTAGCTTAAAAAATCTTATACATCATCATCTTTCCTTGAAGGGGGACAACTGTTTTGGATTCGCAGTTTCTAGATTTATTGGCCCAGCAATATGATACGGAAGAAAAAGTGATCACGGAAATCATCAACCTTGAAGCGATCTCCAACCTCCCCAAGGGAACCGAGCATTTTGTCAGTGATTTGCATGGAGAGTTCCAGGCTTTTCAACATGTGCTCCGAAACGGTTCGGGTACCGTCAAAGAGAAAATCAAAGATTTGTTCCGTGAGGAATGGACGGATCAAGAAATCAGTGATTTTGCGGCGTTAGTCTATTATCCGGAAGAAAAAATACAGCTGGTTAAAGGAGACCTGTGCAATAAACAAGCCTTGAACCGGTGGTATCGACAAACGATCGAACACATGCTTAAGCTCATTTCTTATGCCTCTTCCAAATACACGCGCTCGAAATTGCGTAAGGCTCTGCCGGAGCGGTTTGTATATATCATCGAAGAGCTTCTATACAAGACGGATTTAACCCACAATAAGGATCCTTATTATGAGGAAATATACCGGCAAATTATCTCCTTGGGACAGGCGGACAAGCTCATTATCGGCCTTGCTTATACGACCCAGCGCCTGGTGGTTGACCATCTTCATGTGGTCGGAGATATTTATGACCGCGGGCCGGACCCGGATAAAATCATGGACACGCTGATCAACTACCATTCAGTAGACATCCAGTGGGGGAACCATGATGCCTTATGGATCGGCGCCTATGCGGGTTCCCTGGTCTGCCTTGCGAATATTATCCGGATCTGCGCCAGATACGACAATCTGGACATCATCGAAGACGTATACGGCATCAATCTTCGCCCACTGCTGAACTTGGCGGAGAAGTACTATGATGACAATCCGGCCTTCAGACCGAAGCTGCAAGCGGACCATAACGTATCGGAGCCGGAAATTCTGCAGATTACCAAAATTCATCAAGCCATTGCCATGATCCAGTTTAAGCTTGAAATCCCGATTATTAAGAGACGCCCTTACTTTAATATGTCTGAAAGGCTTTTGCTGGAGAAAATCGATTACGACAACAATGAAATCAACCTTGGCGGAAAAACGTACCCGCTGGAAAACACCTGCTTCGCAACAGTAAACCCCGAGCAGCCTGAACAATTGTTAGAGGAAGAGCAGCAGGTGCTGGAGAAGCTGCTGTTCTCCGTTCAGCATTCCGAAAAGCTGGCGAGACATATGAATTTTCTGATGAAAAAGGGCAGCCTTTATTTAAAATACAACGGGAATTTGCTCATCCACGGCTGTATTCCTTTGGACGAAGAAGGAAACATGGAAGAAATGCAGATCGAAGACCAACTGTATTCGGGCCGTCAGCTGCTCGATGTTTTTGAATATTATTTACGTTACGCCTTTGCGCATCCGGAAGAGACAGATGATCTGGCTACGGACATGGTGTGGTACATCTGGACAGGGGAATGTTCCTCGCTCTTTGGAAAAAGAGAAATGACCACCTTTGAACGCTACTTTATCCAAGATAAAGAAACCCATAAGGAGAGAAAGAACCCTTACTACCATTTGCGTGAACAGGAGGAGATCTGCCGGAAAATCCTGCTGGATTTCGGTTTGAATCCGGATCATGGACATATCATTAACGGTCACACGCCGGTTAGAGAAATTCGTGGGGAGAACCCGGTTAAAGCGGGCGGGAAAATGGTCGTCATTGACGGCGGATTTTCCAAAGCTTATCAGTCTACAACGGGCATTGCCGGGTATACCTTGCTGTATAATTCCTTTGGCATGCAGCTTGTGGCTCATCAGAAATTCAATTCCAGAGAAGATGTGTTATGTAACGGGACGGACGTATTGTCTGTAAAAAGACTGGTGGACAAAGAACTGGAGCGGAAGCTGGTGAGGGAAACGAATGTCGGGGAGAAGCTGCAGCAGAAAATATCCAATTTGAAGAATCTCCTGGAATATCGTTATATGAAATGAAACAGCTGCGAAATGGAACCATGGCTATAGGTAAAAGGAGTCGCCCGAGGGCGGCTTTTTTATTTTTAAAAATGTTTTGCCTCCTGCTGTACCCTGACATAATGCTGTCAAGGTGGTTGGTCTAATATTAGTAATGTAAGCAAGACAAACGCCAACCCATTTGAGGAGGAAAATGAAATGACTACAGTTAACCCGAATTGTTACGAGGTAAGTGAAGCGATCCATCCTTTCCATATCGCCGTGCCACAGGATGATCTTGATGATCTTCGGTATCGTCTGTCCCGGACGCGGTGGCCTGAAGCGATGAACGGGGCCGGCTGGAAATACGGCATTTCACTTGACTACATCAAAGAGTTGGCGTCCTACTGGCAGAATGAATATGATTGGCGGAAATATGAGGCGCAATTGAACGAGTATCCGCAATTTACAACGACAATCGACGGAGCCCAGATCCATTTCATGCATGTTCGCTCGCCAGAGCCAGATGCATTCCCATTGCTGCTTACTCACGCCTGGCCCAGTTCGATTGTGGAGTTTCTGGAATTAATCGGTCCGCTTAGCGATCCGCGCAGCCACGGCGGCGATCCGGCGAACGCATTCCATCTCGTCATCCCTTCCGTTCCTGGATTCGGCTTCTCGGGTCCGGCGCTCGGCTCCGGATGGAATATTGCCCGCATTGCAAAGGCATGGGATACGTTAATGAAACGTTTGGGATATACAGAGTACGGATCACACGGCAGCGACTGCGGTGCACTTGTGTCCAGAGAGCTTGGTATACAAAAGCCGGAAGGTCTGCGCGGCATACACGTGTTGCAGTTATTTTCCTTCCCTTCTGGAGATCCTGCCGAGATGGCGGGTTTATCGGAGGAAGATCAGAAGCGGCTTCAATTTCTGGCGAATTTTCATGAACGGGCGGGCTTTAATTCGATCCAATCCACCCGGCCGCAGACGCTCTCCTATGGGCTTGCGGATTCGCCGGCAGGTCAGCTCTCTTGGATAGCCGAGTTATTTAACGGTTTTGGCGATCATGTGGATTTTATTGACAGGGATGCACTCCTGACGAATGTCACTCTGTACTGGTTGACCAATACGGCGGAATCGTCCGCCCGGTTATATTACGAGAACGCACATCAGCAGCAGGAGCCGCAAGGACCGAATACGACTCCGACAGGAGTGGCCTTGTTCGGAGATGATTTCAAATCGATAAAACGGTTTGCCGAACGGGACAATACCAATATTGTGCACTGGTCGGAGTTTGAGCGCGGCACCCACTTTGCCGCCATGGATGCGCCGGATCTTCTGATTCCCGACATTCAGTCATTCTTCAGAAGATACCGCTGATATCAGGGATATGGGAAGAAGCCAAGAGGGCGAAGATCGCCTTCTTGGCTTTTTCATCAAACGACATTCGACTGCTCGGCAAACAGCTCGGGCTGCTCCGGGTAGCCGTATGGAAAAGAATCCAGATAAACAATATACTGTATAGGATGAACTAAAGAAATGAATGTCATAGATCTATAACCCTATAACTGTTTTTTATTGAGGTGAATATCAATATGGAAGAAATCGATGATTCAAAACAAATTGTATTACAAATCGGCGGTGCCTTGAAAAAGTACAGAAAAGAAAAAAATATGAGCTTAGACGACTTAGCGGAGTTAACGGGCGTCAGCAAACTTACTCTGGGGAATATCGAACGTGGCGAGACAAATCCAACTTTGGGGATGATATGGAAAATTTCAAAAGGCATATCTTTACCGCTATTGGCTTTGTTCAAATCAGAAGAACCTGTTAGTTTGTATCGGGCAGGGGAAGGACTGCGATTTTCTAATGGTGAAAAAAATTGGGTCATTGAACCTGTCTTTAAAAGCAACGATATTGAAATGTGTCGGGCATACTTACAGCCGAACAGCTCGTATTACCCGGAAGGTCATCATGTGAATACAACGGAAATTGCGACAGTCATGACGGGTTCCATTGAAATACAAGTCAACGGAGAGATTTACACATTGAATCAATATGATACGATGAGTTTTCGTGCAGATTATGCTCACTCTTATACGAATCCTACGAATAGTGAAACCGTACTCCATATCTCCTTAAAGTATGGTTTCTAAAAATCGAAAATTCCTCTTATTACATACAACTCCGAATTCCATGATGGGATTCAGAGTTGTATTTTTGTTTTTAGATGAGTCCTGGTTTACTATAAAATACTTCTTGTTAAAAATAATATACTATAATATACTTTTGTTGTTCGCGCGAATGTTTTTGCATCATAGGCATGAATTCAGGAAGGAGAATTGAAGAATGCCGAAACAAATTAATAAAGGGGTATCATCCTCTATAGGGCTGATCATTCTCGGCATTATTGTTATTGCAGCAAATTTACGTACTCCCTTAACCTCTGTCGGTCCTTTAGTGAGTCTCATAAGGGATGACGTTCATATTTCAAATACATTAGCGGGCCTGATCACAACGGTACCCTTGCTTGCGTTTGCTTTATTATCTCCTCTAGTACCGAAATTAGGACGAAAATATGGGGTTGAACGTATCATTTTGATGGCCCTCATCTTCCTGACAGTTGGTGTTGTCATACGTTCTTTGTCTGGCGCAGTTGATCTGTTTATTGGAACAGCCATTCTTGGATTCGCCATTGCCGTGTGTAATGTATTATTGCCAAGTATCATCAAAAGGGATTTCCCGAATAAAATTGGCTCCATGACAGGTGTTTACTCCATTTCAATGAGTTTATGTGGAGCAATCGCATCGGGAATCAGTGTACCAGTAGCCGTGAACGCAGGTCTAAAATGGCAGGGAGCATTGGGAATATGGGGGATGCTAAGCTTTGTTTCGGTCCTCTGTTGGTTACCCCAATTAAGAAATCAAACGAAGCAAACGGCCACGACGAGTCAACAGGTGGCCGGCAAAGAGGTGAATGTTTGGAGATCCCCGCTTGCCTGGCAAGTAACCATATTTATGGGGATACAGTCCATGGTTTTCTATGTGTTGATCGCATGGTTGCCTGAAATTTTAAAGCAGCAAGGAGTTGATTCCAGCCAATCCGGATGGTACCTCTCGATCATGCAGTTGGCTATGCTTCCATTTACCTTTATTGTCCCCGTTATTGCTGGGCGCATGTCCAGCCAACGTTTGTTAGTAGTCATCACAACCATTTTGCTGTTGACGGGAACGCTCGGGATCCTTTACGGTAGCTCCGATATCATTCTGTTATGGATCATCTTACTCGGAATTGGTGGAGGCTTCGCCTTTAGTTTGTCCATGATGTTTTTCGGGCTACGTACTGAAAATGCGCATCAGGCAGCGGAACTGTCCGGCATGGCACAATCGATCGGATATCTGCTTGCCGCAATCGGTCCTGCCCTTATCGGATATCTGCATGATGCGACAAATCGTTGGAACCTGCCGCTTTTCATTCTGCTTGGCGCTTCGGTCTTACTCCTTTTAGTCGGTTTAGGCGCAGCAAAAAACCGTTATGTAGGTAGCCGAAATCGTTACGAGCTGCCACGGAAAGGATGATTAGAATGTTTGATAAAATGATGGTGGCCATTGATCAAGCTGAAATAACGAACAAGCTCCTTGATGCAGCCGTTGAAATAGCCCAAAACAAACAAACGCAAGTTACCTTGGTTCATGTCAGCCAGGAATATGTGTCGAATGGCATGACCTATGTACCAGAGAATTTCTTGGAAGAAATTTTGAACGAAATGGAGAAAGCGGGTTTGGAACAGCTGCAGCAAGCCGAATCTAAATTGAAATCTGCGGGGATTAACCCGGAAACCGTTCATCTTAAGGGTGATCCTGCACATGAAATATTAAATTATGCAAGGGATACCGAGCAGCAGCTTATTATTATCGGAAGCCGTGGGCTGAGGGGCATCAAAGAAATGATGCTTGGAAGCGTCAGCCACAAGGTTTCACAGCTATCCAATTGTCCAGTCCTCATTATGCATTAGCTCCTTCGGGAACTGCAGAGATGATATGGGAAAAGCCAAGAGGGTGAACATCACCTTCTTGGCTTTTTTGTGTCATCATGAGGCTGATCGGGCGATTCTATCAAAAATATTATGTTTAGAATCCAAGCAAGTAGATTGTTAGATTCGTTGCCTAAACCTATAATGGAGAGTGACATAGAAGGAATAAAATAACAGATGGATAGATGAATAGAAGAACAAGGAGAGGTCTATGTGTACCCTGTGAAAAAAATGTGGAGGTTATTTCTGTGTTTGATCATTATAGCGGGGGCGCTTCCTTTAACAACAATCAATGAAGCGTCCGCCAGTGATGAAGCAGCCGCTGTCCAGTCGACGGGGAGCGTGAACACGCCAGCCAGCGACGAAGCGGCTCATTTGGGCGAATCCCCCTCTCAGGGAACGGGCCAGTCTGACACGGAGCCGCTAACGGCTACTGTTGTGGTGGCCAAGGTTAAGCTAATCATTGGGGATTCTTCAACGGTAACGATCAAATTCTCGGGAGCGGTGACCAGTTTCGATCTATCATCAGATATGACAGCTCAGAACGGCTCCTTAGGCAACCTTTCCACTCCAGACAACATCACCTACACGGCGACGCTGACGCCCACTGCGAACATCAATGCCAAGAATAACGTCATAACGCTTAACTTAGCGGGGGTGACTTATGCCGGAGGACTCAAAGGAACAGGAACTATCGATTCGAATAACTACGAGATTGATACAGAGCGTCCAACCTCCACGATTGCGATTGCCGATTCCAAACTGATGGCCGGCCAGACTACAACCGTGACGTTTACGTTCTCGGAAGCGGTAAAGGGTGTCGACCTAGCTGACCCGACTGTGGCTAACGGCACATTAAGTAACCTCAGTTCGAGTGACGGCGGCAAGACATGGGCGGCGACCCTGACGCCGACCCCGGGTATACAGGATAACACCAATATCATCACGTTAGATAATACAGGAGTGGCGGATCTCGCCGGCAATGCGGGTGAAGGAACGACCAATTCCGCCAACTACGAGATTGATACTGTACGCCCAACGGCCACCATTGTGGTTGCTGACAATGAGCTAAAGCCAGGCGAAACTTCACTTGTGACCATCACTTTCTCGGAGGCGGTGTCAGACTTCAACTTATCCAGCCTTACGGCGAGTAACGGGACACTAAGTAATCTCACTTCGATCGACAGGGAAAGGATTTGGACCGTTACGCTGACGCCTAAAGCCAACGTCAACGCGGCTGACAATTTCGTTACGCTCGACAACAGCAAGGTGCATAATGCGGCCGGCAATTCATTGGGGGAGGGAGTGACAAAATCCAATCCCTATACTGTCGATACGGTGCTGCCATCTGCGGCATTGAGCCATTTGACCATATCGAGCGGCACATTAAGCCCTGCTTTTGTACCCGAAACGACAAGCTATACCGCCAATGTTCCTTATGCTGTATCCAGCATAAAAGTAAACGCGACAATGAAGGATAACAGCGCCACGATGACCGTGAACGGAAGTCCGGTAGCCAGTGCGCAACCAAGTCAGGATATTTCATTAAACGTAGGTGTAAACCCCATTACGATCATTGTAGCTGCCAAGGATTTGTCGACCAAGACCTATACGATCTCCGTGACACGTGCTAATCGCGAGACAAATGAGGGCGGGAGCAGCGACAATGGTAGCAGTGGTAGCGGCAGTAACAACGGTGGCAGTGTTGACAGTGGCCATGTAAGCAGCGGCTGTTCAACAACACCGGTAATCCCGAGCGATAACAAAATCATCTCTACGGATGGTCAATTAATCCTTCCTCCAGGTAAAGCCGGAGAGGTTCGTTCAGGAGATGCCATCACGATCTCTGTTCCAGCATGCGCGACAAAGCAAGAGCTGAAATTAGCGATCCAAAAAGTAACGGACACTCATCCATTTAAAACTCATCATGAAGTTTTCCTTAGCCCGGTATTTGAGCTTTCAAAAAATGTACCGGCATACTTTGATAAACCGGTAACGTTATCTTTTGCATTTGACCCGGCAAGCTTGAAAAGCAATCAAACGGCGGCTGTTTTTTATTATGATGAAGCGAAGAAAATTTGGATCAAGGTTCCGGCCGGCAGGGTACAGGAAAACCGCATTGCTGTCACTGTCGATCACTTCACAAAGTTTACAGTACTCGCCATTGATCAAACAACCGGGTTAACCGTCATCAGCGACCCGGCGGAATTTGCCGATATCTCCGGACATTGGGCAGAAGCCAGCATCAAGCAGGCGGCAAGCACCGGAATCGTCACCGGTTATCCTGACGGCACGTTTAAACCGGGTAAGACGGTCACCCGCGCAGAGTTCGCGGTAATGCTCGTTAATACGCTAGGCATCAAAAAGCCGGGAGCTGAGCTGACCTTTATCGATTCAGCCAGTATCGGTGCATGGGCACAAAATGCGGTCGCACAAGTGGTGCAGCTAGGTATGATGAAAGGATACGAAAACGGTACTTTCCGTCCGAACGCAGAAATCACACGCGCTGAAATAGCCGTCACCATTACCAATGTTGTGGGCCAGATCAGCAAGGATACTCCGGAAGCAGGCTTCGCAGACGACAGCGAAATTCCGGATTGGGCCAAAGGCAGCGCTGAATTTCTGAAACAAACCGGGATTATGCTCGGGAAAGACGGCAATCGATTCGCTCCCCAAGACGCTGCTACAAGAGCTGAGGCTGTGACGGTCTTGCTGAATATGTTCGCACTTCGAGGGTAGATGAAATTTTAACCCTATGAACGATTGATGTCATGAAGAAGGCTTCCGGCATAAAACGCTGGGGGCCTTTTTTTGTGACGATTTGAAAGATGATTTTCTATCAGAAGGTATTCGTGATAAAAATTTGTAAAAGTTACCCGAAGAGGAGCCGGTCGATACCCAGGTATTTACGCCTGATTGTCGCCCGGCTTTTTTCTCGTTATTTAGTGGGAATTTTAATTTCAACATAGGAAAAAAGGGTGCGGGAAGAAAGTCGTATCCCACAAAACCGGTTTAACTCTGATTCGATCCTGAGAAAAGGGATATTCCACAGATGGTGGAGACTGGAAAAAGCGTATCATTTCGGGGCAGGCGAGCATTTATACGTTTGGAAAGAGGAGTAGGTGAGCATGAGTTTCGAGTTTTTTCGACGACTAGGCATGATTCCTCATTTTCGGGAAACCGCATTGACTGATCAAAAGCGCATTCATATACTTGAGCCTAAATTTGGATTTGTTAGTTATTTTAACAAAGTAAGGTGGTGGATGACATCGTGATCGGTAGGGGGAAAACCGGGAACGCCAAATTCGTCAAGCAGATGAACCGGGAAGGCATTTTGCATCAGCTCCGGCAGGAGCCCCGCTTGTCACGAGCCGAACTGGCAGTAAAAACGAAGCTTAGCCGTCCTTGTGTCTCGGCCTTGGTGGAAGAGATGATTCATGAAGGGCTCATTCGTGAGGTGGGTACAGGAGAATCCAGAGGGGGGCGCAGGCCGATCCTGTTGGAATACAATGTGCAGGCGTATGCAGTCGTAGGCGCCGTGTTTGAAGGCAGCGAGCTTGAAATGGCCGTAGCCGATATGAAGGGCGAACTGATCGCCCAAATGCATACGCGTTTGAAGCAGCCGGTGGATGGGGAATCCGCACTTCAGGCGCTCGAAGAGACGCTGGAGCGTCTGCTGGTTGCGAGCGGGACGGACCGGGGCCGGGTGATCGGAATCGGCGTTGGGCTTCCGGGCATTACGCAGCGCCGAAGCGGCACCGTCAGCCATGCTCCAAGCACGGGCTGGATGGACCTCCCCGTAGGCAGGGAGATTGAAGAGCGCCTTCAGCTGCCGGTGGTGCTGGATAATGACGTCAACATGATGACGCAGGGCGAATTTTTCGGCGGGGCCGGGTCTGGCGTATCCAGCCTGGTGTATATGTACGTCGGAACCGGGATCGGCGCCGGCATTATCCTTGACAAGCAACTGTACCGCGGAAGCAAGGAAGCCTCCGGTGAAATCGGGTATATGCGGATCGGTGACTCGCCGGGAAGACGCAAAGGCGAATTCGGTGTGTTCGAGAAAAATTTCTCGGTGAACGGCATACACGGTAAAGCGAAGGCGCTCGGGCTTGAGGTCGATCCAGAGACGAGCATTCTCCGGCAGTTAATCCGGCTGAGCGAGGAAGGCAGCTCGCAGGCGGAGGGACTGCTGAATGACGTGTATCACGGCTGGGCTTCGGGAATCGCCAATACGGTCAGCGTGCTCGATCCCGAGATGCTGGTCTTGAGCGGCGAAATGGTTCATTTGAACGAGGCCGGGCTGAACCGGATCCGCGAGCTGCTGCTGGATTGGGTGCCGGTGATGCCGGAAATCCGCTTGGCGGCGCTGCGAGAGCGCGCGGGACTCATGGGTGCGGTACACAGCGTGCTTGAAGCGCATTCGTACGCATCCAGGTAGTTAACATTTCGAATTATAAATTAGCTCAACATCCTAATGAGTACTTAATCATGGGCAGAGTAGCGGAGGGGCCGGAATCGATCTGGAGAAGCGTTAGCGTTCGCCTTTGTTGCCAAATTTCTACCTTGTTGAAAAGGTGAATCAAGAAATTTGGGGACAACAGCGATCGGAAGAACGATCCGGAACCGCAGCGGCCACCCTGCACCATACTAACAACTAATCATTTCAATGTTGAGCCTAAAATTAGGGGGATTAACAATGGCAAAGAAATGGTTCAAGCTCGGCATGATGTCCATCGCTCTGACAATGACGGTCGGTCTTACCGCTTGCGGCGGCGGAGACAAGGAACAGGCCGCCTCCGGTGAAGCGGGCGGGGACAAAGGATCACAGAAGCTCGTCATCTACACCGCCCGTGACAAAAACGTCGTTGAGCAGATTCTGCCGAAGTTCGAGGAGCTGAACCCGGATATCGACGTCGAAGTGATGACGATGGGCGCCCAGCAGATCATGGAGCGGGTGCGCGGAGAGAAGGCCAACCCGCAGGCTGATTTCTGGTGGGGAGGCACGCAGTCCTCTTTTATCACGGCGGCGAATGAAGGGCTGCTGGAATCGTATAAGCCGAGCTATGCGGACAGCATTCCGGCTGAATACAAAGACAAGCAGGACCGCTGGTACGGGGAGATGTTGCTGCCCGAGGTCATCATGTACAACTCCGAGGCGGTGAAGAAAGAGGATGCGCCGAAGGATTGGGATGATTTGCTCGATCCGAAATGGAAGGATCAAATTCTGATCCGTGGTGTCATGGCGTCCGGCACGATGAGAACGATCTATGATGCCATGATATACCGCCAAGATCCCGCGAATCCGGAAAAAGGCTATGAGTGGCTGAAAAAGCTCGATGCCAACACGAAAGAGTATACGCAGGACCCGACCCAATTGTACTTGAAGCTGGCCCGTCAGGAAGGAAAGCTGTCGCTGTGGAACCTGCAGGACATTCTGATCCAGAAGGAGCTGCAGAAGCAGCCGTTTGACTACATCTATCCGACCAGCGGTGCACCGATTCTGGTGGATGGTGTCGGCATTATCAAGGGTGCCAAAAACTTGGACGCGGCGAAGAAGTTCTTTGATTTTATTTTTGATGAAGGCCAGCTTAAGGAAAAGGCGGACAAGCTGTTCCAGATTCCAACCCGGACCGATATCGACAAAAGCCAGTTCCCGGACTGGTACAAAAACCTCGATACTAAACCGCTGGACCTGGATTGGACAGTCCTTGCGGATAAAGAGAAGGAATGGATGCAGTATTGGGATGAGAATATCAAAGGCAAGGGCGGCAAATAAGGGGATTGCGGCTTGATGGGCAAAGTTCTGCAACCATATAAGTTAAATCAAAGAATATGATGCAGGCAAGGGAGTAAAATGATTCCGAAGAAGCGGAGCGGTCGCATTTGGCTTTCGGATTTCTACCTTAAAAGTCCAATATAATCAAGAAATCCGAAAACAAGAGCGATCATAGGAACAGTTTACGTACTTGCCCCATCATCCATTTCAACAGTTGAACTTATATAGCTACTAGGTTGTCTGCCTTTCGAATGGTTTGCACGAAGGCAATTAAGCTTGCATCTATACGTGAATGGACTTGAAGGAGGACGAATGATGATCGGAGTCACGCTGGACCGCGTCAGCAAAACATTCGGTGGGGCCAAGGGTGTGGAGGAAGTTGACGTACATATCAATCCAGGCGAGTTTTTTACCTTTCTGGGTCCGAGCGGCTGCGGCAAAACGACCACTTTGCGCATGATCGCCGGTTTCTATTACCCCAGCGACGGACGAATTTTATTCGGTGAGCATAATGTCACCCACATGCCGCCCAATAAGCGCAACACGGGCATGGTATTTCAAAACTACGCCTTATTTCCGCACATGACCGTGTTCGAGAATATTGCTTTCGGTCTTCAAGTCCGGAAACAGGGAAAAGCTGAAATTAACGAGAAGGTCACGCGCGCTCAAAAGCTGGTGCATCTCGACGGCTACGGGCAGCGCCGCATCGATCAATTGTCCGGCGGGCAGCAGCAACGGGTTGCGCTCGCTCGTGCACTGGTGATCGAGCCGAATATTCTCCTGCTTGATGAGCCCTTGTCCAACCTCGATGCCAAGCTGCGGGAAGAGACACGGCAGGAAATCAAACGGCTTCAGCTGGAGCTGGGCATTACTACGATTTACGTTACGCATGATCAATCGGAAGCGATGTCCATGTCGGACCGGATCATGGTCATGAAGGATGGCGTCGTGCAGCAGATCGGTACGCCGCATGAAATTTACAACCGTCCGGTCAACCGCTTTGTCGCTTCGTTTATCGGGGAGTCCAATCTGTGGGAAGGCACGGTGGAGCGGCTGGAAGGCGGGATGGTAGATGTACGGCTCGCACCGGATTTACGGCTGACCGGCCTCGCCAAAAACGCCTCGCCCGAATGCAAGCTGGCGGTGGGACAGAAGGTTACATTGTCGGTACGCCCGGAGGCGGTTCGGGAGGCCGCCGCGTCCGAACGCGGAGAGGCCAATACGATGGCCGTGAAGGTGCTGCTATCGGAATTCACCGGAATCAGTGTGAATTATATGGCTCAGGCCGGCCCGCTGTCCGTGAAGGCGATGTTTGTCGGGCAGGGGCACCGGATGAGGGAGCGGGACGAGGAAGTGTTGTTTACCGTGGCGCCGGACAGCATTTATTTTTTGGAATAGGGGGTGACCCGAAGCGATGAACAAACCTCAGCCTCAATTGGCACCGCCGCCTATTCGCTCAAGCAGTCGATGGAATTCGCTGACGAGATCGCCGCATTTTGTATATGTGCTGATTGCGCCGTTATTTCTTATCCTACTGGCATATGTCATCTATCCGTTCTTCCAGACGTTCCGGCAGAGTTTGCAGTTGGACGGCGGCTTTTCGCTCCAAAACTACTCGCGTTTCTTCAGTCTGGAACATACGGCGAATCTGGAGGCCCTGTGGACGAGTGTATACATTTCGGTACTCAGCGTGATCACCTGCGGCATTGTGGGGGTGGCCATGGCATTCCTGCTCGAAAGGTACGAGTTCCCCGGCCGCAAGCTCTTGTCGGTGCTTGTCCTCGTGCCGATGGCTCTGCCGCCATTGATCGGGGTGTTATCTTTTGAATTTTTGTACGGTTCCAGCGGGATTATTCCGCGGGGGCTGCAGCATCTGCTTCATCTGGACAAGCCGCCTTTTACGCTGAAAGGGATTTGGGGCGTGCTGGTGGTCCATACGTTTACGATGTACACCTATTTCTATATGACGGCGTCTTCGGCGATCAAGGGTCTTGATCCGTCGCTTGAGGAGGCTGCATCGAATCTAGGGGCGAACCGGTTCACCATCTGGCGGCGGGTGATTCTGCCCATGCTGACGCCGGCTATCGTTGCGGCATCGCTGCTGGTTTTTATGATCTCGATGGCGTCGTACACCGCGCCGCTGATCTTCGGCATTGAACGGACGATGACGATGCAGATTTATCTGTCCCGTACCAACGGCGACTTGGATATGGCTTCGACGCAATCGACGCTGCTGTCCGTCGTGTCCATTCTGTTTCTCATTCTGATGCGGTGGTACCAAGGCGCGCGGAACTACCAGAACATGAGCAAAGGTGTCAGCGTTCACCGGACCGAAGTGAAAAGCAAAGCGGGCAGAAACACCGCGATGGTGCTGTCTTTTCTCGGGGTGCTCGTGCTGATGCTGCCGATCCTCGTGATCGTGCTGCTTGCTTTTTCCGAAGACGGGAAGTGGACGACCCAAATGCTGCCGCCGTCTTATACGCTGGACCATTTCAAGGATCTCTTCACCGACAGCAAAACATGGCGTCCCATCGCCAACAGCTTCAAAATCAGCATCGCGGCGACGATCGGCAACCTGCTGTTCGGCGTCGCAGCCGCCTATGCCATCGTGCGCATGAACTTTAAAGGGAAGACGCTGCTCGACATTCTGATCATGCTGCCTTGGGCGCTTCCGGGCACGGTCGTGGCCGTGAACCTCATAACGGCGTTCAGCGAGCCCAATGCGTTTTCCTTTGGACAGGTGCTGATCGGCAGCTTCTGGATTTTGCCGCTGGCTTATTTCGTCCGGCATCTGCCGCTGATCTTCCGCTCGACCTCGTCCACGCTGATGCAAACCGACCGCTCGGTAGAGGAAGCGGCGCGAAATTTGGGAGCGTCCTGGTGGTACACCTTCCGCCGCGTCGTGTTTCCGATGGCGCTGAGCGGCATCCTGGCGGGCACGCTGCTGGCGCTTGTGGAAGGCATCGGCGAGTTTGTCGCCTCGATTCTGCTGTATACCAACAAGACGACGCCAATCTCGGTCGAGATTTTTCAGCGGATGTACGCCTTTGAATTCGGAACCGCCTGCGCGTACGGCGTGCTGCAAATCGTCATGATTATTCTCGTGCTTTACGTTTCCCGGAGGCTGACCGGCGGCAATGCCGGCTCCGCGATTTGACGATCCATTTTCCTGAACCTGAAGCGGTAAAAGAATACCTTTTTTCATTACGCGGCGACCTGTCCGATAAAAGGCGAGCCGATTGCGATAATGATACAGGCAGGCAGCGGCATGTGCCGATGCAGGCCAACACTCACGCTTGAAGGAGGAGAAGTAACTTGAGTCAACGTGAACTGAGTAAGAAACGCAGGGCGAAACAATGGATGGCGGCATCGATGAGCCTGGTGATGGCAGGTACGATTGCTTTTCAGGCCGGTCCTGGTAAGGCATCTGCTGACAGGGGGGGGGTCGATTTATGGAAAGCCATCAAACCCCTCACCACCATTGCCAGCGCGATGAATACGGGGGCTCACCCGGATGATGAGCACAGTGCGACACTCGCGTATCTTTCGCTCGGACTCGGCGTGGATACATACAGTGTCATCGCCAACCGCGGGGAAGGCGGGCAGAACGAAATCGGCAGCGAGCTGGGCAACGCCCTCGGAATCATCCGCACACGGGAGCTGCAGGAAGCATCGAAGATTACGAATGTGACGCTGGCGAACCTGAGCCAGAAGCTGGACGATCCGATCTATGACTTCGGATTCTCCAAAAGCCCGGACGAAACGTTGGAAAAATGGGGGGAAGATGTCGCTTATGAACGGCTGATCCGCCAAATCCGGGAGAAACGTCCGGATGTGTTGATTCCGGCGTTCCTGAACGAGCCTTCGACGCACGGGCATCATCGCGCGATCAACGTGCTGACCGTACGTGCCTTCAAGGATGCGGGCAACCCGCAGGTGTTCCCGGAGCAGCTAAAGGAAGGGCTGCAGCCTTGGCAGCCGAAGAAGCTCTATGTACCAGGAACGGAGAAGGCATACGATGTCTCTTTGCCGGTCAACGAATATAATGAGCTGTACGGCGCTTCCTATGCCCAGCTCGGAGAAGAATCCCGCTATATGCATAAGAGCCAGGGTATGGGCCGGCAAGTGGACGAAGGCCAAGGAACAGCCTATTACACACTGCAGGCGTCGGCGGACGGAAAAAAGGACGAAAAGCCGGCAGCGTCGTTGTTCGGCGGAATCGCCTTTACGTTTGACGATCTGGCCAAAGAAATAGACGCCAAAGGAAAAGACAACAAAGTCGCCAAGCAGCTGAACACGCTGCAAAAGGACGCGAGCGAAGTCATTGCGGCTTATCCCGCTTTTGCGGAAGTCGCCCGCGAAGTTCACGAAATGAAAGCGGACGTTCAAACCGCCGTGGAGCTTGTGAAGTCATCATCTTTAGATTCATCGGCGAAAAATGATCTGCTGCACCGCTTGGACGTGAAGGAAAGACAGCTCAATAAAGCCAGTCAGGAGGCGACTTCCGTCGTCGTCAAGGTGAAGCCGGAGACCGGAGAGCTTATTCCGGGGCAAACGACGAAGGTGACGGTGACGGCCTTTAACGGCGGAGACGTGAATGTCGGCAAGGTCAGCCTGAAGCTGAATGTTCCCGAAGGCTGGAATGCGAAAGCGTCAGGAGCGGCGACCTTCGCCAAGCTGGACAAAAACAAGACGGTCCAAACGGAATTTGAGGTCACCGTGCCGAAACAGGTGGAGGACTTCAATCCTTATGCGCTTCCGCTGATTTCCGCCGATATCGGGTATGAGGCGTTTGGAACAGCGGCAACGCTGCATGCGGTTCCGGATAATGCGGTAGCCGTGCTGCCGCCGGTTGCGCTGTCCCTAAGTCCGGAAGCGGCAGTTCTGAACACGCTGAAACCGGAAGACGCCGTATCGGTCAAGGTGACCGCGACGAATTATGCGCCAGGCGCGGAGAAAACGAAAGTTTCGCTGAAAACGCCGGAGGGCTGGACAGTGGAGCCTGCGGTGCAGGAATTGAGCTTCGCGGCGAAATACGAAACCAAGACGGCTGAATTTACCGTCAAGGCGCCGGAGGGCGTGAAGGCGGGAAGCTACAGCTTATCGGCTGTATCGAGCGATGGAACGCAGGACAGCAGCAGAACGGTACAGGTCATCCAGTATCCGCATATCGGCAAAACCTATTACGTTAAGCCGGCCAACCTGGCCATTCAAGCGTTCGATCTGAAGGTGTCGGAGGGATTGAAGGTCGGCTATGTGTCCAGCGGGTTTGATAACATTGATCAGGTGCTGCGCCAGGTGGGCATCAATGTGACGAATCTGGATGCCAAAACGATTCAGTTCGGCGATCTGTCGCAGTACGATACGATTGTGCTCGGCATTCGGGCCTATGCGTTCCGGCCGGAACTGATTCCTAGCAATCAGCGTCTGCTCGATTACGCCAAAAATGGCGGCAACCTGGTTGTCCAATATCACAAACCGGAAGACAAATGGTCGCCGGACCTCGCTCCGTATCCGATCAAGATTGGCGCGCCGCTGATCGAATGGCGCGTCACGGACGAAAACTCCAAGGTGACGATGCTTGCGCCGGATCATCCGATCTTTAACACGCCGAATAAAATTACATCGGCCGACTGGGAGAACTGGATCCAGGACCGCTCCGCCTACAACCCGTCCGAATGGGGCAAGGAGTACACGGAGCTGATCTCGAACGGCGACCCGGGTGAGAAAGAGTTTACGGGCACGTTCCTCACAGCCCCTTATGGGAAAGGGAATTACACGTACAGCTCCATTGTCTGGTACCGCGAAATGCCAAGCCTTGTTCCAGGCTCGATTCGCATGTTCGTGAACATGATCAGCCTGAAGCAGGATGGAACGGTTTCCACCGGAACCACTCCCCAGAAGTAATGGAGGATCGGACCGGAATATAGGATGAATCGTTGAAGGATTAAGCTTGAAAGGGAATGGCGCGGAGCGATAGACTTCGCGCCGGACCCTGGATTTTCAAACGGATAAAGACTTTGGCTTACGTACATAAACACAAAAACACAAACTATGGAGGGGACTGGGGCAACATGAGGAATCGGGAACAGATTTTGGAACGGGAAGGCGGACATTTTCCGGGGCGTACCTATACGGAAGCCGTGCTCGAGCCTGCTTTCGATGAAGCGAAGAACAGCTTGCTCGGGGCGATGATGGCGATCAACAAAGCGCATTTGATCATGCTGAAGGAGCAAGGACTCGTAAGCGGGGAAGAAGCTCTCCAAATCGCGTCGGCCATTCACGGCCTTGACCTGGAGGGGCTGCGCCAAGCGGAATATACGGGACAGTTCGAGGACCTGTTTTTTCAGGTTGAGCATGAGCTGCATGCAGCGGCCGGAGACATTGCCGACAATTTGCATCTCGCCCGCAGCCGTAACGATATGGGCATCGCGATTTACCGGATCGTGCTGCGGGAGAAGCTGCTCGTAACGCTTCGCGGAGCCCTTGCACTCAAGAGTCAGCTGCTTTCGTTTGCAGAGGAGCATAAGGGCACGATCATGATCGGGTATACGCATACACAGCAGGCGCAGCCGACGACGTTGGCCCACTATATTTTGGCGATGGCTGACTCTCTGGATCGCGACATCCGCCGGCTGCAGGCAGCTTATGCCAACTGCAACCGAAGCAGCATGGGGGCGGCAGCACTGACCACATCCGGCTTCGCCATCAGCAGGGAGCGGGTGAAGGATCTGCTGGGCTTCGACGAGCTGATCTATAACTCTTACGACGCCATCGGCGGTGCCGATTACGTCGGCGAGATGATGACGGCCGTGCAGCTGGCCGCGATTAACCTGGGCAGGTCGTCGCAGGACTTCCTGCTGTGGTGCACACAGGAATTCGGCATGCTGCGCGTGGCCGATCCTTACGTGCAGATCAGCTCGATCATGCCGCAGAAAAGAAATCCGGTATCGTTCGAGCATATGCGTGCGCTGCTCTCCAGCTGCGTCGGCAATACCCAGACCGTGCTGACCATGATGCACAACACGCCATTCGGCGATATCGTCGATACCGAGGACGACATGCAGCCTTATGCCTGGAAGGCGCTGAAGGTGCTGGAACGGATGTATCGTCTGCTCTCCTGCGTCATCGGAACTGTGGACGTTAATAAGGAAGTGCTGCGGAAGCGGACCGAGGGCAGCTTTGCCACCGTGACCGAGCTTGCAGATACGCTGGTGCGCTCCGACCGTTTGTCGTTCCGCAGCTCCCATCATATCGTAAGCCGTCTCGTGAAGCGTGCCGTCGCCGATGGACTTGCTGCTAACCAGATTACGCTGGATCTGGTCAATGAGATCGCACTGGAAGTCATCGGCCGCAAGCTCTCGCTGACGGAGGAGCAGCTGCGAATGGCGCTGGATCCGGTTCATTTTGTGAATATCCGTACGCTCCCCGGCGGACCGGCTCCTTCAGAAATTCAAAGCGTGATCACGAAGCGGAAAGGAGCCCAGCAGACTCAGGAGCAATGGCTGGACGCAGCCCGCAAACAGGCGGAAGGAGCCTTGAAGAACCTGGATGACATCCTGGCCGGCTGGAGCGGCAGCCGATGAACATGGCAACCATTCCTCTGCTGGCCGTAGACGGCGGGGGGACGAAGTGCTTGGCCGTGCTTGCGGATGTCGAGGGCCGGGTACTGGCGAGCGGGCGTGCGGGATCATGCAACTACCAGGGAGTAGGGCGCGAAGCCGCGGCGCTTGAGCTTATGCGTGCGATCGAGGAAGCAAAGAGGCAGCTGGCGGATCTGGATATTCAAGGGAATACGCGGTCTGTGTTTGACGGGGATGCTGCTCCTATCTCTTCGGAGGCTGCAGATCCTTCACCTGCCGTAACAGTAGAATCACCGCTGCATGTTGCCTGCGCGGTGTTTGGCCTCGCCGGCCTGGATACTGACTATGACCGTCAAGTAATTGAGGAACTTGTCCATGAAGCGCTTCGAAACACGCAGGTGCAGGCCGACCGCATCATCGTGGAGAATGACGGCGTGGCCGCTCTACTCGGTGCAACAGGCGGTGCCCCCGGCATTCTGGTCATCGCCGGCACCGGATCAATCGTGTACGGGATTAACGCGAGCGGTGAAAGCGCTCGTGCCGGCGGCTGGGGCCACCGTGTTGGCGATGAAGGCAGCGGTTATTGGATCGGTAAGCAGGCCATCATCGCCGCACTGCGTGGATATGACGGAAGGAGCGGCCCCACGGCGTTAACGGGTAAGCTGCTGCATCATCTGAAGCTGCGCACGGAAGAGGAACTGTTCAACTGGGCCTACTCCGCGGCATACAGCGTGGAGAAAACAGCCGGGCTCAGCAAGCTCGTGAGTGAAGCGGAGCAGGAGGGAGACGCGTCTGCACGCATGATTCTCGAGGCTGCTGCCGACGAGTTGTTTCTAGGGGCCCGGGCCGTGATCGATAGAATCGGATTGGCTGCAGCGGAAGAGCCATTTGCCCTGATTTTGCAGGGAGGCGTGCTGCAGAATATTCCGCTTGTGCGAAGCCGATTAGCGGAACGAATCCGTTCCATCTCGCCTCTGGCCAACGTGGACGAGGCAAAGAAGGAGCCGATTTATGGGGTGATTGCGCAGGGGATGCGGCTGCTGGGGAAGGGGAGTGTTTCGTAGTAGACTGCCGAGGACCATCTTGTCCCATACCCTTTAATAAAAACCAATGGCTTAGCTTGAAGCGCCTTTGCTAATGCAGTGACTGTTAGCATAGAAGGCGCTTTTTCTCCGTTCTCTAGTTCACCGACGCTCCGCTTACTGCAATCAATACTTTGTCGATCATCAATAAAAGACTGAAGCCCGGAATAGAGCGTTCAGTCTTTTTTCGTAAATGCTGCGCCCTTGCAGTCCGGCCAACTACGTTAGCCGAGTTAGTCCGTGTGTGCGACGGCTCTGATTTCGATCAGCTGCTCGGGAGACGCCAGATATGTTACGCCGATGCAGCTGCCGGCTGGCCTGTGTTGTCCGATGTATTCCTTGAACAGTTGAATGCAATGCTCGAAGTGCTCTTGCGCTTTTGTTAGATAGATCTCTACATAAGCTAGGTTCGATTTCGTGACACCAAATTCCGCCAGTACTCGATCCAGATTTTCCAGCGTCTGCCGGGTCTGTGCCTCGATATCTCCCTCGCCAACAAACGCTCCCTCTGTATCGTGGGAAAATTGCCCCGAAATGTAAATCGTGCCGTTGACGCTATAGCCCTGGGTGATGCCATGATCCCAAAGATCGTGATTGTAGGTTTTCACTGTAGTCATTTTTTTCTCTCCTTTACTTCAAAGTAAGGTAAGTATAAGATGAGAAAAAATAAAAATATAGTACGCACTTTATTGATAGGTACTATCAGAAAGGGTAGTGCAAATATGAGCATGGCTGAGTATAAAGGCAAAGTTAAAAATGTACAGGATACACCTTTTGGATACACATTATCCGTGATTGGCGGCAAATGGAAAATGGTGATTATCTACCTCCTGGCGGAAAATCAAACGGTTCGCTTTAATGATCTGAAGAGACAGATCGGGGCGATTACTTTTAAAACATTGAGTTCACAACTGAAAGAATTGGAAGCGGATGGGATGGTGACACGGAAAGAGTATCCTCAAGTTCCTCCAAAAGTCGAGTACAGTCTTACAGAGAAAGCGGAGACACTTTTACCCGTTTTGGAAGGGTTATGCGAGTGGGGAGTCAAAAACCAACCGAAGACATGAGCGGCTTTCAATTAACGGGAAACGTTAGTTCAACGCCAGCAGCATTGTTATAAATCGCTAATATCATTGGAGGCAAAATAGGAATGAAATTTTCGGATGATGACTTGGTAATTCGCCTGCATGAACGGTCAGATACAGCAAACATTGTAACCATGACCAATCGTGACCCATTTCATATGTTGAACGGGCTAACGGCCGAAGCGTTTGAGCAGGATTTAGATGAACCCGGGGAACGAATTCGGGATAACACGTTCGTTGTTGAGCTTGGACAGACAACCGCCGGTTATTTTTCTTTATGTTTCGTTGAACGGACTACACACATTTCCGTGTATTGTTACGGGACGGTGGACGTGGATTGGCGCAGGCGAGGCATTGGTACGGCAATGTTCAAGTTTATTTTTACACGGCTGGAAGCAATCGCACGACAAGAGGTCAAACCAATTCACTTTATTCACCGTGCACTCACGAGTATTTCTGGAGAAACCGCTCTTGGTGCCAATTTTGGCATGCAGGCTCAAAACAGCCTGGGTATTTTGTGCTTAAATGACCTAAACCACATCAAAGTTTCGAGCCCTCCATCAGAATTTGAATTCCGTCCCCCTACGCTAGAAGATGCTCCAATTTGGGCAGAGATTTATAACGATGCATTCGGTGGTAACAAAACGGTTGAGAGTGTCATTCACGAATTTCAGGGAACTGGTTTTTCGCAAAACCTGTATATGCTATGTGAAAATGAAACGGGGACAGCGGTTGGCCTCCTTTGCGCTACACTTCGAGGAATGCACGCCAGAATACCGACCCTTGCAGTAAAGCGTAAATGGCATAGACGGGGTATTGGGGAAGCAATGTTATCCGAAATACTGCAGAGGCTTCAGGATTCAGGTGCAGTTGATGTCCGGTTAAGCGTAGACAGTAGCAACGATGCGGCTAAAGGGCTCTATACAAAATTTGGTTTTCAGGAGGAATATCAAAGAATTCATTATGCAGCGATCTTCTCACCGTAGCAGATTATCCATCACGGTCAAGGAGTGGAGGACGCTATGCCATCGATTAATATGAAAAACTGAGGTGATTGTTGTGGAAGAGCTACTTTCACGAATGAAGCATATTCATGGAAGGATGATTGACGGAAGGCATCATTTCTGGGACGTAGAGAAACTATGGGAGTTATCTAAGAACTTACCCGTTCATACAATCAAGATTGATTCAATAAAGGAACTGGATCAGGATTGTTGGTTTAAAGATAGCAGGAAGACACCCATTCCAACGATACGCAATGTTGCGCTTCATTGTCAGCGGATTATCAACGCCAACATGGAGTACCCCATATTATTATGTTCAGACGGACAATTAATTGATGGGGGACATCGAATTGCAAAAGCATTAATGGATGAAAAAAGTGAAATTGACGCCGTGTATATTACATTGCCGGAGGCGGACGTGATTCAATGAAGAAATTCTATAAGCGAAAATCCTTGACCTACAGTTAACTCTAGGCCTTATACTTCAACTAAACATGAAAAGAAGCGCAGAAGATCTAACGAAGACTAGGAAAGGAGACTGGAGAAAAAGATGTGAGCTGCCTCATCGGCATGTCTGAAAATGATCTTAGAAAATAGAAACCATACTAGAATTGGAGATTCAATTCATAATGAGCAAAAATAATGCAGGGAATGTTTTCGGCCTGGCTTTGCTGCTGGGTTTATTTTCGACGTTAGGCCCGTTTACGATTGATATGTATTTACCGGCATTTCCTGAAATCGCACATAATTTCAATACGAGCGCTTCACTCGTCCAGTTTAGCCTGACGGCTTGTTTGCTTGGATTGGGCATAGGTCAGCTCGTTATGGGCTCGCTAAGCGATGTGTATGGCCGGCGGAATCCGCTGCTGATCTCCATGGCCGTGTATATCATCTCCTCGTTGGCTTGCGCATTCGCACCCAATATTGGCTTGCTGATCCTGTTCCGATTCGCCCAGGGGTTTTCCGCTTCCGCGGGAATCGTCATCTCGCGAGCCATAGCCCGCGATCTGTACAGCGGCCACGAACTTACTAAATTTTTCTCTTTGCTGCTGCTTGTCGGTAATTTGGGTCCACTTGCTGCACCGATTGCAGGCAGCGGTATTCTTTCGTTCACAACGTGGATTGGTGTGTTTATCGCGCTGTCTCTGCTGGGGATTTACTTGTGGGCGATGACAAAATGGCGCTTGAAAGAGACGCTCCCAACGGAAAGACGCGAGAAACCCAACTTCGCGAACCAGCTGCGCAGCTACGGAATGCTCTTGCGTGACCGTCAGTTCGTCGGCTACATGCTGGCACAGGGGATTATGATCGCGGGTGTCTTTGCTTATGTTTCAGGAACACCTTTTATTTATCAAAATATTTATGGCGTCACACCGGCTGTTTTCGCCTTGCTATTCGGATCAAATGGCATCAGCTTGATTATAGGCTCGCAATTGGTCGGGCGGATGGCGCATCGCATATCTGAACAGGCTTTTCTGCTGTTTGGCCTATGGGTAGCCTTATCGGCAAGCATCGTCGTTCTAGTGGTCGCTGTATTCCATGGTCCGCTGTTCGCGTTGGTCATCCCGCTGTTTTTCTTTGTTTGCTCCATAGGCATTACATCCACTGCGGCATTTCCTCTTGCCATGGAGAGACAGGCCAATATGGCGGGCAGTGCTGCCGCACTCCTGGGGGTCATCCCTTTTCTGTTAGGTGCGGTGGTTGCTCCTATGGTTGGGATTGCCGGTGAAAATACCGCCGTTCCACTAGGCCTGATTATTTTAGCGACGAGCACGGCAGCCATGCTCGCTTATTTCGGACTGGTCAGAAAAGCTCCGCGTGCATCTCAACAGGCGCAAATCCGAGCCTGATTTTTAGATCGGATTGAGGAAGTAAAGCTAAGTTAAACGAGAACAATAGCTCACAAACAACCAACAGCAGCCGGCCATTAGCCGGCTGCTGTATTTGTACTTTAAGACCAACCGCGGAGAACCTTATCCGCATCGTCTTCTAGCTCATTCCTTAATTGCAGAAAATAGTCCTCGATCTGATCAAGGAGTGCCTCTGTGAGTGCCCCGGCTCGACACAGGAATTGGAAGTCTTGATGTGTCTTTATGATCCTCATTTGTATATCCCTCCTGAAAATGAAAATGACCCCTCGAACAAGGGGCTTGGCATTAGGTCACGAATACGATATATATCTGATTTTGAACTTGATACGGTTAGATAAATTAGAGAAAGAAGGGTTAAGCATGAGTGATTCCATGAATCAGTATGAACGATTTCGCAACTCCATTCCTCTACTAAGAAACAGTACAAAGCTTGAACAAATTCACAAGGGATACTCAAGTGATGGTAAATACATCGTACATGATAGCAATGGCCACCCCCAATACATATTAAGAACCTACAACATAGATCAGGTTGAAAACAAGAAATTGGAATTTAGCAGACTGAAGATGATGGAAAAGCATGATGTGAAATGCTCTAGACCTATTGAAATTGGGGTCCTACCTGAACAAGAACTAGGTTACATGATCGTCTCATTCATTGAGGGAAATGAAGCATCAGAAGAGCTACCATTTTTAACGAAAGAAGAGCAATTCAACATTGGTATTCAATCAGGCTTCGAATTAAAGAAGATTCATCAGGTTATCTGTCCTGATAACATTAAGTCTTGGGATGAAAGAATGGCCGCCAAGCATCATCGATATCGAATGGAGTATACCAAATGCGGAGTTGCAATAAATAACGAGAAGAAGTTGTTATCCTTTATTGATGACAAACTGTACTTAATGAAGGGTAGGCCTAATATTTTCCAACATGATGATTACCATATTGGAAATCTTATCGTTAAGGACGGGAAGCTTTCAGGTATCATTGATTTCAACAGGTACGACTGGGGAGATCCAATTCATGAGTTTGTGAAAGTGGGTATTTTTAGTGCAGAAGTTAGTGTACCTTTTTCAGTCGGTCAAATCCAGGGATACAATAATTACAATGAACCTGATGATGAGTTCTGGAAACTTTATTCACTCTATCTAGCCATGACTTTGATCTCATCCGTCGTATGGATCTTGAAGGTAAAACCGGATGAGTTAGATTCAATGTTGATGAAGATCCACCAAGTAATGGATGACCATAACAACTTTGAGTTAACTGTGCCTAAGTGGTACAGTCAGTATCAAGTTAATGTTTGACTGGGTAATTTGACCAAGAGTAGTATCAAATAGTTTTAAGAAAGGGCCATCCCGAAAAAGGATGGCCTTAAAACTTGCCGTTACAGACAGCGCGGAGAACCTTATCACAAGGAACGCCAGGCTTTTATTGTGCAACTCGAATCAAATATACGAAGATCGCCGGTGCTATGATCGAAGGGAAAGGAGGGAGGACTTCCATGTACGAATGGAACGAGATGGTCCAGCTTATGGTGGATTGGATCGAAGCCAATATAACGGAGAGTTCGTCTTTATTGAAGATGTCAGAGCAGTTAGGCTATTCCCCTTATTATTGTTCCAGGCAGTTCAACCAATTGACCGGGACAACATTACGGGATTACGTCTGGACTCGAAGAATCAGTCGAGCCGCCTTGGAGCTCCGTGACACGGACCAGCGGGTTCTGGATATTGCTTTAAAGTACGGGTTCTCATCCCAAGAGGCGTTCACGCGTGCGTTCAACAAAGCTTTTCAGCTCACCCCCGCAGCCTACCAAAAAGCTCCCCGCCCTATTAAGCTGGCTATTCGTCAGGAGGTATTCTCGCCTTACCATTATTTGATCAAGGAGCGGGATAAGATGAGCAAGGTGCATTTGCAACCAGCGGAGATCAAAGTTGAGTTCATTCCGGCGCACAAATTTATCGGGATTTGGGACCTTTCCGCAGCAAACTTTGGGGAATTCTGGGAAAGGGGACATTCTTGTGACGAGATCTGTGGCACGCTGGAGAGCATGTCCAATCACACCCTCCCTGGACAACTGGGGCAGACGGCGGGATGGTTTTACCAAAATGGTCAAAAGGGGTACCTATATGGAATCCCTGTTTCACTGGAGTACGAGGGGCCTATTCCGGAAGGGATGGAGTGCAGGGAAATTCCGGAATCGGAGTATTTGGTCTTTTTTCACCCGCCTTTCGATTATTTGAAGGATAATGGCGATGTGATGAGCACCGTTGAAGAAGTGGCGTGGAACTTCGACCCCACAGGTATGGGCTACGAATGGGATGAAGGGATCAAACAGGACTACCAACGGCATTACCCAGAGGGATATGGTTATGCTGTGCTGCGGCCGGTAAAAAAGGCATAGCCGATTATGTAATAACGTAACGTAAGACCCCTCGTAAAGGGGTCTTTTTGTATGAAATAGGCTAGTGACTCATTAGCTATTAATCCATTTCATAGACACATTCCACAATTCCTCAGCCGCGTCGGGATTCATTGCGTAAGAGGCGAGCCCCGACGGAGTCTCTCCAACACGAGATCCGACCTCGTTGCAGTTTTCAAAATATCGGCCGCCGATACCGTTTAACAAGCTGCTCCAGATTTTGTAGCTGAAAATGTACTAGAGGCTGTTAACTGGCTCTTAAAATAGCTATTCAGTTAGTCCAACGTCTGCGCAGCTAACAATGTTATTGTCACTGACATTCATCTGTTTTTATGAGATATGGGAAAAAGCCAAGAAGGTCAACATCACCTTCTTGGCTTTTCTGGCGTAGTGGCGGTAGAGGGCGGGCTTTACAATAAGTTCTCGTACACTATCTTAGTGAACTCAAAACGTCTTTCAGCCGCTCGGCAAACGGTTTTGGCTGCACTTGGTAGCCGATGTGATTTTCCGGGAACTCGGCAATGTCTACCTCCAAACGTTCTGCCAATCCTTCGGCGGAGCGTGCGGGAAAATAACGTCTGGAGGTGCTGCCTACAGCGGGGCAGACCTGTGCCGTAGAATGAGATAGCGCAGTTTGGAGCTGCTCCAGCTTGAAAGCATATCCAAGCACGCCCGGAGCTTCCTTCGCCATGAAGTATTCCATGTTTGCAATCATGCGTTCCCTTTGCTCATCGCTCGGTGGCGAAGAAGGGCTGGGACCGTCATCATCTCGAAGTCCAATGGCTGAAGTGAACTTGATAAAAGCCGGAAATAAACCTAACTTGCGGTGATCTGCGATTAGGTCCTCCATAATCGTCTTGGCCTGTAATCGTTCATCGCCGTGTAAAAGATCCAGCAAAGGCGGTTCATGCGGAATCAACACACGCACTTGTCCGGGATAGCGCATCGTCAGATCAAGTCCAATGACAGCCCCGGAACTGCTTCCGAAAACGTATGCCGGCTCATCGGTTAAAGCGGCCAAGAGGCGGTGAGCATCGTCACTGTGCGTCTCGATCCGGTAATTTTCAGCTGGATTGGTGAGCTTGCTGCGGGAGTGGCCCCGGCGTTCGTAAGTGACGACTGTGTACTGATCGGCGAGATGGTCCGCCACCTCCAGAAATACATCGGCATCACCGCAACCCCCGTGGATCATCAGAAGTACAGGCCCTGCCCCGCGCACCTCATAGTGGATACTTGCTCCAGGCACAGTTAACATATCCGTCTTTATCATACTCATTTCATCTCTCCTTATAGGAAGATCATAAGGCAGCTTTATGAACTGAATATGAATTCAAGGCTAAGGGATGAATTGGTCATAGGTATAGGACTTGATAACACTTCCGGAGGTCATCTCCAAACTGAACTTACTGATCCAATAATGATAAACAGAACATACTAAAGAAATGAATGTTATAAGCCCCGAGGACGACGATCCCGGGCTTTTTTTGTTGTCTTGTCCAGATTACCACTAAGCATTGCAGTGATTGAAGGTGGCGTGGTTCCCCTTAAAAAGGCCAGCTCAGTTGATGAGCTGGTCTTGATTTAGCTATCTAAGCACTGGTAATTCCTTCATAGGGACTTACCAAAGTTGACAAAGGGGAAAATCACAATTAATATACCCATAGGGGTATATGTATAACATCAATAAGGAGTGAAACAGCATGGCATTCAAATTTCCCAAAGCAACGACACCGCAGGAAGTAGCATTAAGACTCAATCGTGGTGAGAAGTTGTATATGCTGGATGTTCGCGAGCCTGAGGAGTGGGCTGTGGGTCATCTAGAAGGCGCCAAGCATATTCCGCTCGGGCAGCTTTCCGGACGTCTGCATGAGCTTGATAAGTCGAAGGAGATTATCGTGATTTGCCGCAGCGGCAATCGCAGCGGTCTTGCCTGTGAATTGCTGAACGAAAAGGGATTCGACGTGGTGAATATGACGGGAGGCATGAACAACTGGAATGATGTTGTCGAAAGCTAAAGGATGTGAAAACTTTGCAAACGGGAACAATCATCAATTTCGTTATCATTGCACTGTTTGGATGGTTTATATTTTCGAGGTTAAAACCAGTTAAGGGACTCCGGAGCCTGAACGCACAGGAGTTTAGTGATGAAATGAAAAAGCCGGGTAAACCCCTGCTGATCGATGTCCGTGAACCGGGTGAATTTAAGGGAGGATTTATTGCCGGGGCGCAAAACATGCCACTGTCCCAACTGCCCGGATTGCTCACAGAAATCCCGAAGGATCAACCGGTGCTCCTCTACTGCCGAAGCGGTATGCGCAGTAAAAGCGCGGCGAAGATGCTGCTCAAAAACGGGCACAAGGAACTGGCGCATCTACAGGGCGGTCTGGGTGCCTGGAACGGAAAACTGTCGCGTAAGTAATATCCATGTTTATGTTTGGTTAAGTTAACCTAATGGTGAGATAAAAACGGGAGGCTGACATGCGATGTTTCATTACACGGTTGAAACGACCAAAACGATTGAACAAGCGATTGAAGCTCTGACGGAAAACCTGAAGGCGGAAAAGTTCGGCGTCCTTTGGCGGTTGGACATGAAGGCGAAGCTTCACGAAAAGGGTGTTGAGTTCAATATGCCGTATGAGATCCTGGAGGTTTGTAATCCGGTTGAAGCTAAACGGGTATTGTCTGAAGATGCATTGGTCGGATATTTCCTGCCGTGCAAGCTGGCTGTGTACGTGGAGAACGGAACAACCAAGATCGGCATGCCGAAACCAACGGCATTGATCGGGTTGGCAGAGAATGACGCCTTGATGAGCATTGCATCGGATATCGAAAAGCGCCTGACGGCATGTGTGGATAAGAGTATATAAACGGATACGATAATCCTATTTTCCCATACGATAGTAAAATCAACTAAACCACTTACATGATAACATGTCGGTAAGTTGGCCGTGAACGATAGACAAATGAAATGCTGTCAGCTGAGAAGGCTGATGGCATTTTTTTATGAATCGTATATCGGTCAAACTATTCTCTGCAATCCGGATCTGCCTAACCGGGTTCAGGACCATCGGAGGGAACAGGTTATGTCAAAAACGATTGTAGCCGTGATCGGCTGCGGGACCATTGCCAACAATGCGCACATCCCGGCGTACATGGCGAGCAAGGATGCCGGGATCAAGTATTTCTGCGACATTCGCAAGGAGCGGGCTGAGAAAGCCGTCGAGCAGTACGGTTGCGGCACGGCGGTGGAGGATTATCAGGTCATTTTGGAGGACCCGGACGTGGTGGCGGTATCAATCTGCACGCCGAACAACGTTCATGCTCAAATCGCGATCGACTGCATGCGTGCTGGCAAGCATGTGCTGTGCGAAAAGCCGGCGGCGCGGACGTACTGGGAGGCGCTGGAGATGCAGAAGGTGCAGCACGAAACCGGTATGACGCTGAACATCGGTGTCGTCAACCGCTTCAATAAAGGCGTCAACATCATCAAGCAGATGATCGAAAGCGGCGAGCTTGGCGAGCTGTACCACGTCGTCGTAAGCTTCCGCGCGCATCGATCCATTCCCGGGCTCGGCGGTGATTTTACGACCAAGGCGGTCGCCGGCGGCGGGGCGCTGATCGACTGGGGCGTTCATTATCTGGATATCGTCATGTACTGCGCGGGCGATCCACGGCCGAAGACGGTGACGGGGCAGGCGTACTCCAAGCTGGGCAAAGACATGCAAAATTACGCTTACCTGAACATGTGGGCGGGTCCTCCAAACTATGAGGGCAGCTATGACGTCGACGACTTCGTGACGGCGATGATTCGAACTGAAGGCCCGTCGATTTCGGTCAACGGCGCCTGGGCGCAAAACATCGGCGTGGAAGAAACGTACATTGATTTCCTCGGCGACAAAGCTGGCATTCGCCTTCAGTACGGTCAGGAGTTCACCTTGTATTCGGCGAAGCATGGCGCATTGATCGAAAGCACGCCGAACTATCCGAAGACCAATGCGTTCCAGGAGGAGATCGACGGCTTTATCGCGGGCATCCATTCCGGTGAAAAGCTGCCGTCGCACATTGACACGGTGATTTTGACTGCGCAAATGATCGAGGCCATTTACCAATCCTCTGAAGAAAGCCGTGAGATTTCCTTAACGGAAGCTGGAGTGGCACAGGCATGAAGAAAATCGGCTTTATCGACTATTATCTGGACGAATGGCATGCCAACCAATATCCCGGATGGATCAAGGACGCTTCGCGCGGGGAGATGGAGGTCGCCTTTGCGTATGCGGTCAAGGACGCGGAGCATGGGATGACCAATCGGGAATGGTGCGCAAAGCAAGGCGTGGCATGGTGCGACACGATCGAAGGGGTGATCGCCCAAAGCGACTATCTGATCGTACTGTCGCCTGACAACCCGGAGCAGCATGAGGCGCTGGCGGAGCTGCCGCTCGCCTCGGGTAAACCGACGTACGTGGACAAGACGTTTGCCCCGGACCGGGCAACCGCCTTACGCCTGTTCGAGCGGGCCGGGCGGCATCGCACGCCGCTGTATTCCTCGTCCGCGCTGCGTTATGCCGACGAATACGGGGAGATTGAGCGCGCGGGGATTCGGGTGATTGCGAGCCTTGGCCCGGGCTCGTTCGAGAACTACTCGATCCACCAGATCGAGCCGGTTGTCGCGCTTATGGGTACAGACGCGAAGCGCATCATGTTCATCGGCACGGAGGCTGCGCCGGCACTGCTGATCGAGTTCGCGGGCGGCCGGCAGGCCACGATCCAGCAGCCGGGTCCGGGCTGTCCGTTCATGATGGCCGTCAACTATGATTCCGGTACCTGCCGCGTCGTGCAGCCGGTTTCGGATTATTTTCAGCGCTTCATTCGGGATCTGGTGGCGTTTTTCGAGAACGGACAGGTAAGCGTGCCGCCTGCCGAGACGGTCGCCATTATGTCGATCATCGAAAACGGCAGGATCGCCGCCAAGCAGCCGTATCGCTGGATCGATCTGCCGGAGAGCTGGTAAGCGGCAGGAACAGAACAAAGCAGCCATTTTCGCGGAGAACGGGAATGGCTGCTTTGTTGCGCCTGAACATTCATATAGGGCGCAGTATTCAATCTGTGGAGACTCGCCCTAGCGCACGATGGCGCTGGAAACGAGTCTCCGGAGATTTTTTTGCATTCGGATGGATTGGTTCGTTGAACATGTGCTATATCCCCTTCGATTTTTCAACCGGCATGCCGCCGGACTTTTTGCGAACCAGTCGATCCATGACCCGCCTGCTCCACGGACTAAGCGTTGCCAGCGTGGGAGCATCGACGAAACGGCAGAAAAGATGGGCTAATGCAAAGATAAAAGGAGTTGTTAGGATAACGGTGAGGACTGTGCTAAGGCCGTAAGAGAACAGGAGGTGGAACTGATAGAACAGATAGGAACCCAGCGAGCAAATGATGGTGAAGTGAACCAGGTATAAAGAGAAGGATATCGTGCCGAGGTAGAGGAAGGGCTGCCGGCCGAACAGCGACTTGAGGCGGGGCGAGATGAGCAGGGCCGTTAAAGTCAGGCAAGCGCCAAGCGTATGGGAGAACACGAAGAACGAAAAGGTGGACGAGCCTTTCCATACCAGGATGGAGTAAATAGTGTTCTGGGTTCCCACGTAAGGGAAAGAGCCGAGATACAGTCCGGCCCCCAGAAACAGGGGAGCGCTCCAGGGCGGAAGAACGGCGGTCAGCCGGTTGCGGCCGCTGTACGTCAAGTCGCTGAGTGCCATGCCGAGCACAAACCCGAGGTAATAGGAATCGGCAAGGAGCACCGCAAGAGCGGCGTAACCGATGATCCGCAGCCTGAAGCGGCCGAGGGTCAACAGAAACCCGAAGATGAGGAAGGAACCCAGCAGCTCGTAGGTCATGGTCCATAACACAGGATTGTAAGCGGATCCATAAGTGAAGAAGGTGTGGTACAGCGCCTCCCGGATCATGTCGAGTACACGGGGGCTGGCCGTGAATGGATCGGGCATCGACGATTGGGTAGTTTGGCGGATGTCGTCATAAAATCCCAAGCCCAGCCGCATAACCGCGAAAGCGAGGCAAACGGACAGCGAAGCCGGAATGGCGAGCCGGAAAAACCTGCGCAGCGCGGACGCATAAATATGCATCTTGTCCTTCGTGAGAAAATAGCGCCAGCTCAGCACGTATCCGCTCAGCACGAAAAAGACGCAAACCGAGAAGTTGCCGTTGAACATCAGGTTCATCGGCGTTCGCGCGGCCAGACCTTCAAAGGGAAAGTGGGCGATCTCCGGTTTTCCTTCGAAGACAGACGGCGCGAAGACCTGAAAAAAATGGGACACCACGACGACGCAGGCCGCCAGTCCTCTTAAACCATCCAAATAAGCGATTTTAGTCTTCATGCAAGTGCAAGCCTCCCTCGATTTTTGAATCCCATTCTAGGCGATTCGCGAGGGGAAAGATTGTACTTCCGTATCAAATGAGAGGAGTCGTGCCGAATGAAAAAGCTCGATATCGATCGATTGACCCGCGCCGGAGTCATCTATTTCAATTCGAAGCTCGAGATGCTGGAGAATTTGCACTGCAAGATGTACCGGATGAACACCCTCGTCAGCCTGTCCACCCATTTCCATGACTATTATCAGATCTGGTACGTATCCAAAGGCGAATTCGTGCACACGATCTCCAATCGGCAGTACCGGATCCGACAAGGCGATTTGTTCCTCGTTCCCCCCTTTACGCTGCATCGCGTGCAGGCTTTCGAGACAGAGGGGGAGATCCTCGGCTGCGAATTTATGCCGTCCTTCATTAACGAGCGCTTCGCGGATCCTTCGGGAGAGCGGAGATTTTTTGACGCCGAGTATTTGAGGCATTTCTCACAGTCGGACTGCACGCCGCATTCGCAGATCGCCTTCGACGGCGTCACGGACGGCAGAATCCGCGGCCTGCTTCAGGATATGCTCGGGGAATACGAGGAGCGGACGCCCTTTTTTGAAATTGTGCTGAAGGCCAGTCTCCTGCAGCTGCTGTCGATCATCATCCGCCAGGTGAACGGGGAGCTGGTGAAGGCCGGGTTTCAAAAGATCGAAAGGTACCGCGACACGATGAACAAGGTCGTCGAATACATCGACCGGAATGCGCATGAGGACATCAAGCTGGAGCATATCTGCGCGATATCCAACATGTCGAAGCCGACCATTTGCCGGCTGTTCAAGGAGTGGACGGGCAAGACCTTCAACCGCTATCTCGTCGATTTACGGATATCCAACGCGCTCGTCCTGCTGCAGCGGCCGTCCATGTCCATCACGGACGTATGCTATGCCACGGGGTTCAACGAGCTCGCGTATTTTTGCCGGATTTTCAAAAAATACACGGGCATTTCCCCAAACCAGTTCCGAAAACAGGTGATGGGCAAGCCATTTTAAGTTTTAACGATAATCCAATTACTAGAGACAATAGTGAAATTAACTAAAACGCTTACATGATAACATGTGGGTAGTTGACGGCGGCAAGCGCGCATTGGCGGCGCTGCCGCCCCAAGATTAAGGAGGGAAGAGACATGATGCGAAAAGGGAGTACATGGGGGCTCGTGATGGTTTTCCTGCTGGTCGCGGTCCTGTCGGGCTGCGGCGGCAAAGATGCGGCAAGCGGTGGCCAGGAAGGCGGCGAAGCGAAGGGCGGCGATGCCCCGAAAGAAAAAGTGCAGCTGAGCTTCTGGTACGGCTGGACCGGCATGGAGGCGGAAGCCCTCGAGAAATTGATCAAGAAATGGAATGACGCCAATCCGGACATTCAGGTAAAGGGGCTGTCCCAGAGCGATTACCAGAAGCAGCTGACGGCGATTACCGGAGGTAACCCGCCGGACGTCGCGTCCAACTTCGGTCAGGACGTCGTGCCGTGGGGCGAACGCGGGGCCATGATGCCGCTGGACGATTTGATCAAGAAGGACAACGTCGACCTCGGCGACTTCGTGCCTGCTGCACTGAGCTCTTCCCAGTCGAATGGAAAAACGTACGCTTTACCGATCGCGATGCACGTCTCGATGCTTTTCTATAACAAGGAGCTTCTGGAAAAGGCGGGCTTTAGCGGGCCGCCGGAGACGATGGGCCAGCTCAAGGAGTACATTGCGAAGCTGAGCGTCAAGGAGGATGGAGGCAAGCTCCAGCAGCTGGGCCTGTGGCCCGGCGTCGATGCCTATACGTTCAGCTACGCTTATGGCGGATCCTATTACGATGCGGACAAGAAGCAGGCCACGCCCGACGATGCGGGGGTCAAGAAGGCCGTGGAATTCGGAAAAGGAATCTGGGACCAATTCGGGTCGAAGGAGCTCGATCGCTTCGCGTCCGGCTTGGGGCAGTACATGTCGCCGCAGAATCCATTCTTTACAGGCAAATACGCGATGACGATCGACGGCGAATGGCTGCCCACGTTCATTAAGCAGTACGCCCCGAACCTGAAATACGGCATTGCGCCCATTCCGTACGATGAGAGCAACCCGAGCCTGAAGGACCCGGGCAACGTCACGACCAGCGTATTTTACATCCCGAAAGGCGTGAAGCATCCGGAAGAATCGTGGCAGTTCCTGAAATGGATGACCGAGCCGGAGCAGATGGCGGAATTCACCGCGGCCATCGGAAACCTGCCGACCCGAACCTCGCTGCAGACACATGAAATTTACAAGGAAGTACCGGGCTTCCAGGAGTTTTTACAGTATTCCTCCAGCCCGAACCTGCATTCCTTCCCGGCTACGTCCTTTTCGACGGAGTACATGACCGAATTCTCGAACCAGTATAACGCGATCCTGCGCGGGGAAGTCAGCTTGGACGAGGGGTTGAAACGGGTGAAGGACAAGATCCAGCCCTTAGTCAAATAATCCGGTTCTTTACATCCGGGCTCGGTCCGCTTTTGGGCCGGGCCCGCATTCCAACAATCACGAGGAGGACGTGCAGATGATCGAAACGATATCCTCAGCGGCGCCTAGGCGGAGAAAGGGCTGGACGAGGAAGGAGTGGCATTATTTTTGGCTGGGGCTGATCTTCGCTTCCCCATGGATCATCGGGTTTCTGATTTTTACCGTGTATCCTTTCTTCAGCTCCCTCTACTTCAGCCTGACGGAATACGATCTGTTCAATCCGCCAAAATGGGTGGGTATGGACAATTACGCCGCGATCATGAAAGACCGCAGCTTCTATAAATCGATCAGCAACACGCTGTTCATGGCGTTCATATCCGTTCCGGTCACGCTGTTCAGCTCGCTGCTCATTGCGCTGCTGCTGAACTTCAAGGTGAAGGGCATCCGATACTACCGCACGATCTTTTATCTTCCGGCCGTTATTCCAGGCGTGGCGAGCGCCCTGCTCTGGACCTGGATGCTGAATCCGGACTTCGGCCTGGTCAACATTTTCTTGCGCTGGCTGCATCTTCCCGATCCGGCCTGGCTGCTTGATCCCCGGTTCACCAAGCCTTCCCTGATCCTGATGGGGCTCTGGGGTTCCGGCGCGGGGGCGCTCATTTTTCTCGCGGCGCTGCAAGGGGTTCCGCAAACCTACTACGAAGCGGCCCAGGTCGACGGTGCCAACTGGTGGCACCGATTCTGGAGAATCACGGTACCGGCGCTGTCGCCGATCATTTTGTTTCAGCTGATCATGGGACTCATCGGGGCTTTTCAAATTTTCACGGAATCCTACATTCTGGCAGGTGGCAAGTCAAGCGGCGGCGCTCTCGGCGGGCCGGGGCAGTCGTTATTGTTCTATGCCGTCAATTTGTACCAGGAAGCCTTTATCAATCTGAAAATGGGATACGCCTCGGCGCTGGCCTGGATCCTGTTCGTGATCGTCATGCTGATTACGCTGCTGGTCCTGAAAACGTCCAAACGCTGGGTCTACTACGGGGGTGAATAGCGGATGAGCGCTGGCAAGCTGTTTCGCACGAAAATTTTTCCGCATACGATGCTGATTTTGTTTGCATTCTTTTTTCTCTTTCCGTTCGTTTGGCTCGTGTTCACATCGCTCAAGTCGTCGAACGAAATTTTTGAACTGCCGCCGCGCATCCTGCCGGAATCGTTTCAATGGTCGAATTACAAGGCCGCGTTCGAAACGGTGCCGTTCGGGCACTATATGCTGAACACCCTGGTTATCTGCGTCGTTTGCATCGTCGGGCAATTGTTTGCCTCCCCGCTGGTGGCCTATTCGATCTCCCGGATTCCGTGGGTGGGGAGCAAGATCATTTTCGCGATCGTCCTGGCAACGATGATCCTGCCCTCGCAGGTGCAGCTGATTCCGCAGTACATTATTTTCGCCAAGCTGGGCTGGGTCAACACCATCCTGCCGCTGACGATCGGGGCCTTTTTCGGCGCGCCGTTCTACATTTTCTTATTGAGGCAATTTCTCTTAGGCATCCCCAAGGAGCTGTCCGAAGCTGCGAAAATGGACGGTGCGTCCGAGTTTCGTATTTATTCGCAAATTATTATGCCGACCTTGAAGCCGGCGCTCGCGACGGTTGCGTTGTTTACCTTCGTGGGTGCTTATACGGACTTTATGGGACCGCTCATTTACTTGAACGATGCCGCCAAGTGGACGCTGACGCTCGGTCTGCAGGGATTCCAGCAGGATCACGGGGCGCAATGGGAAAAGCTGATGGCCGCGTCGACGATCATGGCGATTCCGATGATTTTGCTCTATTTTTTCGGGCAGAAGTACTATATGCAATCCGGATCTGCTTTTACGGGGTTCAAATGATTCATGCATCCCTTGGCGATCTCAAAGGGAAGGCAAGTTTGTGCCCCATATATAAAGGCTGGTTGGAAACCCCAATCAGCCTTTTTTCAATTCTCCAACCTTGTAACTTTGCCTCGGCTCGTAGCGTCCATAAGACAGTAGGTAAATTTCGTTAAAAGCTGGGAGGATATCGATGATGCGAAAATGGACTATGGCCGCTGCCGGGCTGCTGCTTGCCGGGACGCTCGGGAGCGCCTGGACAGGCCCGTCCGTGTGGGCTCAAACCTCCGGACCGAACGCAAGTTATTCGAGCCCGGGCTCGGAATTTTATTTGACGAATCCGATACCGCTCGCCAAGCCGAAATGGACGGCGGCGCTTGACGCGCCGAAGGACTCGTCCGCCTCCAATCCTTCCGTAGTTATAGCGGGACAGGGGAAGGTCTACTACATCGCGGGCGGCAAGCTGATCGCGAAGGAGGCCGCGACCGGGAAGACGCTGTGGTCGTTCGGGACGGGACTTGGCCATGCAACCCTCACGAGTACCGACGGAACGAAACTCTACGTCGGTGCCAAAGACGGCTCGGTTTACCGGGTCGATAAGGCGACTGGAAAGGGCGCGCGCATCTACCGTGCTCCATCGGGGCATGCGCCCGAGATATCCGTGGACGGTGGAACCTTGTACGTCTTTGCCGCCGGTTCACTCATCTCGGTCGATCCTGCTACAGGCAAGGAGAAATGGCGGAATCAGGACGGTAAGTCCCTGCCTCAGCGCGTCGGTGGCACGCTGCTCTCGGGCGCCGTGGAATCGGGAGCGATCACCGTCTATACAACTTACGCGATCGATCCCGCTACGGGCAAGACGCTGTGGCGGCTGCCGGGCGATCATACGGGGCTTCTCAAGTCGGAAGGGAATAAGCTTTACTTCCAGGACCAGTGGCTGGATGCTGATTATGTGGAGACTGCGGCGAACATCGACGAGGTGGATGTGAAGACCGGCAAGATTACGGCAAGCAAGAAGTTTGTTGCCTTAAAGGCTGACGATAACCCGGTCTATCCCCCATATAAAGTGGTGATGAATGGCAATGACGTCTATGCGGCCGTTGCCGGCGAGGGTGTCTTCCGCTTCAATTACGACGCCGATCCCGCTGTTGTGAAGCCGGAATTGATACCGGATCGGGGGGAGTTTATCGCGGGCCCCTATAACGGCAAGCTGTTTTTCCTGGGTGAGGACAGCCGCGGGATTCATGCGCGTAAAATCGTGGATCGTTCGTATGTGAATTATAACGGCCCCGACAATCCGGCCAGCCGCGTCGATATGATCCAATCCGGCTTGTACGTCGGGCAGAGTGACGGTACCGTCTATGCGCTGAACGTCTCGACAGGTAAGGCTTTGTTCCGTGCGCAGACAAAGGCGCGCAGTTACGGAGCTTTTCAGGTTGAGGGCGGCATGCTGCTCGTTCAGGCGGAGAGCCAGCTGTATGCGTACCCGCTGCCTTCCGAATTGGCGAAGCCCGCTGCTGGGGGCAGCGCGGCGGGAGCCTTCGCGAAGTCGGATGCCAAGGTCACGCTGGATGGGAAGGCACTTCCGCTGCGGGTTGGAGCGGGTGTCATGTCGGCAGATAACCGGATGTTCATCCCGTTCCGGTCACTGACGGAAGCGCTCGGAGCCAAGGTTGCATACGACGCCAAGACGAAGCGGACGACCGTGACCTACGGAACACGCGTTTTCTCGATCGCCGACGGCTCCCCTTTTGCTCTCACAGACGGGAAGCAAGCCGCACTGTCTTACTCCCCGGCGACGCTGAACGGCTCGCTCTACGTGCCGATCAAGGACTTCGGCGATCTGCTGGGTGTGCAGGTGAAATGGAACGCCGGCAAGCGTACGGTGGAGGTAACCAAGGCGGCTGCCACGAAATAAGGTTGACGATTCTTTGAGGTTAGAGCAGGAGTAAGGAACACCGAACGAATGGAAAAATTCCTATTGTCCTTAAGGAGCCTAATGTATACTGAAAACGGCGGGATGACCGCCGTTTTTCCACATTCACTTTACAGAATTGAAGGTTAATCGGAGCTGATTTTTAAAGACTAACCAAGGACAATGGAGATGAGCATAAAATGAAAGTAATCGGTCTTATTGGCGGAATGAGCTGGGAATCTTCTGCTTTGTACTATCGAATGATCAATGAAGAAGTAAGAAGTAGGTTAGGTGGGCTGCACTCTGCGAAATGCCTGTTATATAGCGTTGATTTTGAAGAAATTGAACGTTACCAAGCGGAAGGAGCCTGGGAAAAGGCGGGAGAAGTACTAGGCCAAACCGCACGCGCTTTGGAAAAAGGGGGCGCTGACTTTATCATCATTTGCACCAATACGATGCACAAAGTTATCGATGATATTCAGGCCAAGATCAACATCCCCATTTTGCATATAGCGGATGCTACAGCAGCCCAAATCAAAGAAAGCCAGATTCAGACGGTTGGGCTGCTTGGCACGAAGTACACCATGGAACAGGACTTTTATAAATCACGCCTGGAGCTGAACGGGATTCAGGTAATCGTTCCAGATCGGGATGACAGAGAGGCCGTAAACAAGATCATCTACGAAGAGTTATGCCTGGGCAAGATTCATCAGGAATCCAGAGAATATTATAAAAAGGTTATTCAGGGCTTGATCGAATCTGGAGCCGAAGGGATTATATTAGGCTGTACAGAAATTGGACTATTGGTGAAGCCGGAAGACGCAGAAGTTCCTCTGTTTGACACAACCTATATCCATGCTTGCGAGGCTGTAAATATGTCTTTGAAAGCGTGAAATTGGAGCTGAATCCCGTACGGACCAATTAAAATAGGAGTTCATCCCAGCGCGCCCGCCAGGGCGCGTTTTTTAATGTGATATAGGGTTTGAAGAACGCCAGTACAGCCAAAAAAATTTTGAAGAAATTTCCCGGCCGATGTTGTCACATCCCATCCTCACTCCCCGTCATACGGGTAAAATCACCGAAAGGGATGATCGAGATGGAGATGGAATACGGTTATGATGTGGCGGTAGTTGGCGGGGGCATAGCAGGTCTGACGGCAGCGGTGTATGCGGCGAAGGCGGGGAAGCGGACGATTCTGATCGAGAAGCAGGAGCGCCTCGGCGGGCGAGCCATCACGGTGAAAAAGAAGGGAGCATACTTCAATCTGGGCGGGCACGCCCTGTATCACGGCGATGCGTTTGCGACCTTCCGCGAGCTGGGGCTAAGTTTGCAGGGAGGTCAGCCTTCCACCGATGCACTCGGCATTTGGAACGGGAAGCTGGTGACCATGCCGATGGGGGTCAAATCGCTCTTTACCACGCCGCTGCTGTCCTGG
The DNA here is from genome assembly GCF_038009285.1 of Paenibacillus sp. FSL R5-0378. Classification (NCBI taxonomy): domain Bacteria; kingdom Bacillati; phylum Bacillota; class Bacilli; order Caryophanales; family Paenibacillaceae; genus Paenibacillus; species Paenibacillus sp. FSL R5-0378. The sequence goes on along the minus strand of NZ_JBBPAY010000001.1, from coordinate 7,022,091 downwards.
AAAGGGAAGGTGGAGCTGGCCTCCTGGCTGGCGAAGCTTGGCAAACTGGATACGCTCCGGTACGAGCGGGTCAGTCTCCGGGAATGGCTGGAGGGGAATATCAAGGACCCTATGCTGCGGCATTTGTTTTATTCGCTTTTTCGCACGGCAAGCTACGTGGTAGCGCCGGATCTGCAGGCGGCGGGTCCCGTACTGCGGCAGCTTCAGAACTCTCTGAAGGGCGTGCTGTATCTTGACCGGGGCTGGGGCGCGATGGTCGACGAGCTAGGCAAGCTGGCTGAGGATGGCGGCGTAAAGCTGCTCTCGAAGAGCAATGCCGTGTCCATTGGGCACGCTGAAGGCTCCGTACGGCATGTGCTCTGCGAAGACGGAACGACAATCAAGGCGAATTCCATCATCGTCGCCGCATCGCCCACGATCGCTCACCAGCTGGTACCCGGAGCTGAAACGACCGCCCTTCATACCTGGAAGGAGCAGGCGGTCGAAATTACGGCTGCGTGCCTGGATGTCGCGCTCCGTCGCCTGCCGAAGCCGGATCAGCAATTCGTGTACGGCATCGACAGGACGGTCTTTCTTTCCAACCAGTCGCGTGCTGCTGATCTAAGCGACGATGGATATCAGGTCGTTTCCGTGATGAAATACAAGGGGCTGGAAAGCGATCCCAAACGGGATTTGCAAGACCTCGAACAAACGCTGGATCTCGTGCAGCCAGGCTGGAGGGATGAGCTGGTCGTCCGGCAGTATTTGCCGAAGATTACGGTTTGCCACGATTTTATGCACCTGAACCGTCAGGAGAACCCGGGGCCCGCCGTCCCGGAAATCAAGGGGCTGTATGTGGCAGGAGATTGGGCTTCGCACGGGGAATTACTAACCGACGCCGCGACAGCGAGCGCGAAAAGGGCTGTGCGGCATATTCTCTCCTTGGAGAGCGAGGAAAGGGCGACCCATGAGCATAGAAGAATTGTATGAAGCCTATAGAAAACCGCTGATATCCTATGCCTACCGGATGCTGGGCAGCGTTATGGATGCGGAGGATATCGTGCAGGAGGCCTTTATAAGCTATGGCCGGCTGGAGGAACCTGATGCGATACGAAATGAGCGATCCTTTTTGTACAAAATCGTGACCAACCGCTGCCTTGATCTGCTCCGTTCCTCGGCGAAGAAACGGGAGCTCTATGTCGGTCCCTGGCTTCCTGAGCCTCTGATGGGTTTGCTGGATGCCGCCGAGGCCGACCCGTCCGAGATCTATATGCGGCGCGAATCCATATCAACGGCATACCTTTTGCTCCTGCAGCAGCTGAGTGCCGTCGAAAGAGCCGTTTTTCTCCTCCGCGAAATTTTTCATTATTCGTTCGACGAGATTGCCGGGATGGTTGGCAAGAGCACCGCGAACTGCCGGCAAATTTTCCACCGGGCCAAAAAGAGCATCCAGGTGGATCCTGAGCAAAGCCTGCCGGTTCACATAGCCGAAGAGAAGCTGAGGGATTTCGTCAGTTCCCTTCTGCAAGGAAATACAAGCCGATTACTGGAACTGGTCAGCGAGGGCGCTGTCATGATCTCCGATGGCGGCGGCAAGGTCAAGGCGGCACGGGTGCCTGTCATGGGATTCGAGCAGGTTACCAAACTGCTGCTTAATCTGCTCAAAATGCATGAGGGTAAATTTGCGTATTCATTCGTTTCTGTCAACGGCATACCGGGCTTCCGGCTTGCGATGGATAATGGGGATCAGTACGTGTATTCTTTTTCTTTTAAGGATGACAAGATTCAATCGATCTATGCCGTAGGAAATCCAGAGAAAATAAGGCACCTGCCAGCATTCGAGCAGCGGGATGATGAACTTGGCACGCTGTGACATCCGCGGATAATAAACCAAACGATGACTTAACCGCGATTATCGTTAACCTAGAGGAATAATAGAAGAAAGTGTGAAAAAGACCCTGCCGGCGCGAGCCAGCGGGGTTTTTGGCGTTCATGGATCAGGTCGTGCTGGAACGATGAACAAAATGATGAATTATATGGTTTGCAAAATTCTAACGACTTCATCCTCAATCTGGGATTCATCAACCTTGTCCCAATGCTCAGGGCGAATCATTTGATATTTTTTCATACGGTAAAACTCCATCACGGCTTGTTTCAAGGTGAGGTCGTACCACTGGATGCTGAACGTCGGTTCCATAATCCGTCGCAGCGTAGCGTCGTCTTGAACCAAAGACAATACTGCATTCATCCGGTTGAAAATTCCCTGATCCATCCCGGCTTCAAAAAAGCTCTCCAGCCTTTTATTCCGATTCTGCTGGGCAATAACCAGACTTTCAAACAACCGTGGATAGAATTCCTTGAGGTCCTCCAGGAACAAATCGGATATAAAAATGACGCAGATCAGCGATTGCAGGAACGTTTGCTGAAAACGCTTGATATAAGAGACGGTTTCGTCGTTCACCACAGCATCGGCCTGCTGCAAGTAGTTCATCTCATACTCTACAACCTGCTGAATGATGTCATCCTTGGATGAAAAGTGCTTGTACAGTGTCACTTTGCTGATGTCCATATATTTGGCGATATCGTCTATTTTAAGTTGGCTGAACTTGTTCTTTCGGATGACCGGTTTTATTTTCTCGATATAATGACCGGCGCTTACCGCTTTTCTCACGAAATGAAGCCTCCTTTGTGCTTATACAACATATTATAACGATTTCGCTGGGATCACAAACATTTTTTACGAAAATTAATAAATTAACTTTTTTTATTAATTTTGTTTACTTATTTAATTTTCCGTTCTATAATCGGTCTTGCAAAAATAAATGAGCCTTTTAAGCCAAGGAAGGAAGTGAAAAGATGAGTACTGTAGAAAAAGGGGAATACGAGGGCAAGCGGGTCGTCATTACAGGAGGAAGCAGCGGTTTCGGCCTGGAGACGGCGAAGATGCTGGTGGATGGAGGAGCGCGTGTATTGATTACCGGCCGCACCCAGTCCACGGAGCCCAGCGAGGTGGCCCAAGCCGCCCTGTTCCTCGCCTTCGATGCGACCTATACCACGGGGGCCGAGTTCCCCGTAGACGGAGGCGGCTCGCAAATCTAAGTACGTCTAAAACCGCGTTTTGATGACCATCCGATTTTCATAAACGAACCAAGGAAGGGAAAGTGATCAATATGGAAAATACAAAAAATATGCGCGTCTTTGTAACAGGAGCAACGGGGTTTGTCGGCACCGCTGTTGTTCGTGAACTTATTGCTTCGGGACATCAAGTCGTCGGGCTCGCCCGCTCGGATAAGTCTGCCGAATCGCTGACGGCTGCCGGGGCTGAAGTGCACCGTGGTTCCCTGGATGATCTTAGCAGCCTGCAGGAAGGAGCCGCCGCAGCGGACGGCGTGATTCACCTGGCTTTTAAACACGACTTCGCGGATTTTGCGGCAGCCGCTGAGGCGGACAGCAAGGCGATCGAGGCGATCGGGGCGGCACTTGAGGGTACTGGAAAGCCATTCGTGGCGACCTCGGGAACGCTGATGCTTACGCCGGGGCGGCTCGGGACGGAAGAAGAGGCGTCGACACAGTCTACGCCGCGCCGCTCCGAGGAGGCTGCGCTCGCGCTGGCTGGACGCGGAGTGAGAGCTTCCGTCGTCCGCCTGTCACCGTCCGTGCATGGCCCGGGCGAGCAGGGCTTTGTTCCGACTCTGATCGGCATCGCTCGGGAGAGAGGTTTTGCGGCGTATGTGGATGAGGGGCTTAACCACTGGCCGGCGGTTCACCAGCTAGATGCGGCGCGCCTGTTCAGACTGGCGTTGGAAAAAGGTGCAGCAGGCGCCGTGTACCACGGGGTTGGCGATGAGGGCGTGCCTTTCCGGGAGATCGCTGAGGTCATCGGCCGCCACCTGAACCTGCCGGTACGCAGCATTTCCCGCGAAGAGGCGGAGGCTTACTTCGGTTGGCTCGCCTTCGCCGCGTCGACCGACAATCTGGCGTCGAGCGCCCTGACCCAGGAACGCTTGGGATGGCAGCCCGTGAACCCTGGTTTGATCGCGGATCTGGAACAGGGGCACTACTTCAACCGCTAAAATTGATGGATTGGGTGAATGAAGAGGTTTTTTAAAGGTTAACCAATGAAATCGTCTGACGGTAACATTTGTGAATAAAAAGTCTTGGCTTGTGACTCTGTACCTCCTTCATGGAAGTATTGGGTACAGGCCAAGACTTTTTTGGTAGGGAAACGATTCCAAACCGTCTATGGAATCTCGAAGGCTATGATATGATAGCGTTAATATGAATAACCTATCGAAAGGAAGATACACCATGGATATTATCCAAGATCTTCAAAAGTTAATTAAACTTACAGGTGAACGTGCAAGGTTAGAGGCTAAAGTGAATGGGACTTACATTGTATACAAGACAAATAGCGGTCGGATTATTAAGGAATTTGCAAACGGTGACATTCAGACAGTGAATAGTCCGGGATCTTCTTCCGATGAATAAATTTTCTCCAATCAAATGGGTATTGGTAGACCATTACTCTATTTATTGTTTCTAATTTAAAGTCATTTCAGTTGTCCTTAACAATCATTCTAGGTGAGTTGCTCTTCTAACTCACAAAAAAGCACCTTCAAGTTAATCTACATATCTTTTGATATGGTTGATTATCTTGAAGGCGATTTTGTTAACTAATTCATTTATTCTGGAAATCAATTTGTATCGTTAGGTTGGTTTTATCAAATTGTACCTTTCCACCAAAAGCTTCAGCGATAAAGCGAAGATTTACGTACATAAGACCATCATCAACAAGCTCTGGACCTTGTAAAAGCTGTACTTCCCTGCCATTTAGAGTAGCAATCTTTTTTCCGGCAGTTAACGTAACCGTTGTATCATTATTTTTAGCCGTAACAGTTTTGGTTTGATTATCAAACTGAGCGTCCATCATTAACGCCGAGAAAAATGCCCTGAAAGGAACCAAGGTTGATCCGCTCGGAGGAATTGCCGCAGTTAAGGTTTGTTTGTCCCCATTAATGTATATCGTAGGACGGTATACTCCGCGGGAATCCGGGCCCGCTGAAGCAAACACAGCTTGTGCACCAAAGACTAAGATGCAAACAGTCAGCACAGCAAGGGATAGAAAAGAACGGCGCTTCATCAAATACCATCTCCTTTTTTAAGTTTAATAGTCAAACAGGACGCTTCATTTGGACAAATCCTATCAGTACAGACGCTTTTTCCACCACACATGTTACAATAAACCCAAATCATCACAGTTATTGGAGGTATCTTCAGTGGTCATTCAACTAGGCAATTTTGAAGTGAATTCCGGGCAATTGGTCGTAGCGGATCCTTGTTACGAATTGGATCGGGATACGATTATTATGGGCGTGCTGGAAACGGCCTTAACTGGCACATGGATAGGAGAAGTGGAGAAGGTCGAGGTTCGCGACTGGGGCGAAGCCAACGCCAAACTGACAGCTTACCATCATTCCGTAGCGGAACAGGCGGCGTCGCTGGAATGGATCAAGTGCTCTTTTGTGGCGGGGGTGGACAGCGGGCAGGCCGGAATTTTTGATATCGACAAGCACCGGATTCCGGATGCGGATGCCCCTGACGGTAAACAGGACCAAGATACCGAATGGTATTTCGCCTGCTGCGATCTCACCGAGAGCGGGGAGGAAGCAGGCGTTCTGGATGGCGGCGTCGTATCACGGACAGGCATGGGCGACGGGGCGTATGGAGTGTATAAAGCCGTAAATTCAGACAATCAGGTAGTTGGCGTGAAGATTGTGTTTATTAAGGGTTAGTTTAAAGGCGGCTGGTTTTTGTACGAGAAAGATCTCGAAGGTGAGGCGAATTCTGTGCTGAAGAAAACCCTTTTACTTGTTCTAAGTGCGATTTCATTGATTTTTGTTACCCAAGTGAATCAAGTGTCGGCTGCATCTCCTGTACTGCCTCTTCCTTCAAGTGCTCACGTGTATTTAAAGGCAGGCCCGTTTTATATTTTATATACTCATCCTACTGCGCCTTATATAGACCAAAACAATCGCTTGCTCGTTCCTCTTCGATCACTCGAAGAATTATTTGGAGGGAGCGTTTCATACTTACCCGAGAGCAAAACCGCTCAGGTCGAATGGCTGCAGCATCAATTTAAATTTGTTGTAGGTTCCAATCTTGCAGAGATTGATGGTAAAAGTTACGTTATGGATACGAAGCCAGTGATGAAGAATGGAGCAATTTCATTGCCTATCCGCTTGTTTTTAGACGAAACAAACCTCGATTATCATTGGGATAATAGACTTCAGGTGCTGGTTCTGGATGATGAGCGTATTCTTGTGGGCGAGCCGTTTACTGATTTTAAAGGGAATGATTTGAAGAGTACAAATATAGATAACGTATTCCAAATCAAAAGTTATTCGATTGAAAAGTCCAAGTATGATACCTTTGCTCTGAAAATTACAGCTAATAATCAATCAGGGAAGGATATTCCGAAGGGAAAAGCAGATATTCATCCGCTCGTTTCTTACGGAAAAATGTATGGCGGTTTTGCTACCGATTCCTACAGCCGCCCAGCATACCCTGCTATTCCAGGAGTGAAAGCTGGGGAGGATGTTACCATACAGCAAAACTTCCCTTTACGGGATGTCGAATATATCATTACGGTTGCTAGAGTTTTTAAATAGATATACAGGTAGATGACTCTCTCGAGGGTCATCTTTTTTTTTATTCTATAGAAGGAACTCACCTCATTTTCACTTCGAGCGCAACTATTTTCCGTTTTTATTGTTATATATTGTAAATGGTAATTTGTCGCTTTTACTAGAATCATGATAGAAAGTTCAAATCATAACAGAGGTGCCCAATGAAGAAATTTTTGTCTCTGCTGTTCCTGTCTTTGTTTCTACTGATTCTGCTCCCCAATTCAATCAGTGCCGCATCCAAGCCATCCAAAATTGTATTAGACGGCCAGGAACTGGCCCTGCCGGCTGATGTGAAGGTCTCGATCATTGATCAATCCATGATGATTCCACTTCGGGTGGTGGCGGAAAATTTAAAGTTTCAGGTGAACTGGGATCAACGGTCCCGTAGCGTTACAATCCAGCAAAACGCCAAAGCCATGATGTTAACCGTCGGCAAAAAAGAGGCAAAGGTCGCGGATCAGCTCGTACGGCTGGATACGGCTCCCCGGAATATGAATCAAAGCGTGGTCGTTCCGATCCGATTCGTCACCGAACAAATGGGACTGGCTGTCAATTGGGACAATCGCAACAAAACGGTATACCTGACAAGCCCGCCTCAAAACCCGGATCAAAGCAAAGTTCCGAACTCCGAATCCGAAGCAGACAATACAGAGCCGTTGACGCATGTGAGTCAGATCCATTATTTAAACCAACAGCTCGTCATTCGTATGGATGGCCAAGTGACGCCCAAGATTTCAACTTTAGCCAACCCCGCCCGAATCGTTGTTGATTTACCCAATACGACCTTCGGGGCTCTGACTCAGCCGCTGGATTCGGCCATGATGGGGAAATTGGACGTGAGCGGACAGCCGGATGTATCCGAAGTCAGATATTCTCTATTTAGCAGGGACCCCGAGCAAGTCCGGGTCGTGGTGGAGTTAAGCCAGGATAACCCGGCTTCCTATCATCAGGAGTTTATCGGCGATCAGCTCATTATAGATCTATCTGGGACGGGCAGCGATCCCCAGACTCCCGTGTCTTCAGGCGACGAGAATGAAAGAAAAATCGTAGTCATTGATGCGGGACACGGTGGCAGCGATCCGGGAACGACGAGCATCAGCAACAAACATGAAAAAGACTTTAACCTCGCGCTTGCTCTGAAAGTGCAGGAGCTTCTTCTTAAGGAACCCGAAATTGAAGTCATCATGACCCGTGACAGCGACGTGTACCCTACCCGGACAGAACGCGTGCAGCTGGCCAATTCATTAAATGCGGACGTTTTTGTATCGATCCATGGCAACAGCGTACTGGAATCGCCGCAAGCAACCGGTACAGAGAGCCATTATTATCAGCGGAGCAGCAGCAAACAGCTCGCCGATGCGATCCACAAGCGTTTGGTCCAGGCGATGGGTCTGAAAGACCGCGGCGTTAAAAACACCAGCCTGCAGGTGATTCGTGAGACCCATATGGCTGCGGTTCTATTAGAGGTCGGATTTCTAAGCAATGTCTCGGATGAACAAGCCATGCTGTCGGACACCGTTCAGTATAAGGCAGCACAAGCGATTGTTGATGGCATCAAAGAGTACTTAAGCATTACATAGGGAGAACATCGCAGGGAGAGAGAGAAACAAAAAAGAACGCTCGAAGAGCGTTCTTTCAGAGAGCATTAATAGAATTTCCAATGATCATGCCGATGCTTTTTCTTTTTCTTACAGATGACTACAGCTTTTTGACCGGGGTGCAGCTTGACGACGATTACTTTTTTTCGATTACAACACATAATGATCACCTCCTATATTAACAATCTATGCTTTTACGAATAGATTTGACTGGACAAACAGGCACAATTTGATAGGTTATGAGATCAATCGATAGAAAAGCCCCCCATATCCTTGGCTGGAACGGGGGGCTTTCGCCTGATCAATAGACTAGTGGTTTTTGCATAAAAATAACAATATCGGAGCGGGTGCTTGTTCCGTGCTTATCATGATATTCCCAACTGATCTGAAATTCACCGTAACCCCAGTCGATATAACCCAGGTGTTCATACAGCCTTCTTGCTTCGGGATTGTCTTTGCTGCTCACTTCCAAACCGATATGGGTGCAGCCTCTTTCGCTTGCTAATTTCTCAGCCTCACGAATGATTGCCGTCGCTACCCCTTTTTTGCGATAGTCCTCTTTCGTCAGTCCTCCCTCCAGAAAGGCACTGTGAGTCACATCAATATATTGAGTTACACGAGGATCCTCAGGGCCACTCCATCGCAGTAAGAAATGTCCAATCGGTTGATTTGTATGCCATGCGATCAGAAATACGCCCTCACCTTTCCTCTGTACTTCGAATCGCCGATGCTGGGGATACGTCAGGTTCCCGGGGCTGAACACTTCCTCGAGCAAATCCAATTGAGAATCCTCGGCTGGTTTGACCACAATATCAAACTCGTGTTGATTCATCACTCATCACTCCTACCGGTTGATATGGATACTAATCATTCTGAATACGGGGTGGCCTATTCCTTCGTCGTTATCTTAATTATTATGTAAAAGAATCTAAGCAGACTAATGACTATATCATGATGTGTGAAAAATAGCAAAAGCCGCCGATCCTCGATCAGAATCATTGCGGCTTTGGGATGAAGCGTTATTTCCGTTTACGATTTCTCGGCTTTCTAACTTTGCCTAGTTTGCCCAGTTTTCCAGGGATTCTTCTCAGGCTGGATTTGCCTAATCTAAATTTCCGCGCACCCTTTTTCGGTGCTTTCATATTTCTTGATTTCACTGCGCCTGCGGCTTCTACCAGGGTAAGGGTATAGTTTTGGAAATTGCCGACATTAATCTCATCGAACTCTATCAATCTACAGCCCGTCCCTTGGCAGCTTTCGATCCAGCACATGTTGAAGGCGGTACTCGGAACATCGGTGGGGAAATCTCCGCTCCACGTATTGCCGAATAGGTCATAGGCATAATAATAATACGTTTGATTTACAGAGGATCCCGTTACCAGTAGCCGGCGTCTTCCCGGAGAAATCCGGTACCAGCCAGCTTTTGAATAAGTGATCGGGCTGCAATCCGGATCATAGTACCCCACCGCGACCCATACGGGGTTCGGCGTACTGTTTCTAACATAAAAACTCATAGCATCCACTCCATCCTGATCAAAGAATCGGTACTGCACTATTAATCTATGTGAGATTTTTGAAAGGGTCATAGACAAATGGAAGATGAAAGAGTCCAAATTGAAGACAGCCGCATGGGACCGATTGTGAAGGCAGACAACCATTTTGATCTGAATCCCGCCTTTACCCAACACGAATGAACGCTTTTCCAATAAGATGTGGTATGCCATTCTTGATTGAGCCTTCCTGGATTATCTCCATTGTCTGCGCTGCATTCGAACCGGCTTCCTTCATCCCGTGACTGCAACGGTAAAAGAGTGGATCGCAGAGGCTGCCGCTGCCTGAATAAAGCGGTTTTTTTGTTGTTTAAAAACATACATGGAGAGTATTTGAATCTACTAATTTTTCATCTACTTTACAATTAGTGGGATTAATATCATAATTAGTAATCATATCTTTAGTGAGGTGTTATATGAAATCCGTTTATATCACGAGCATGGGGAAGTTCCTTCCCGGCGCCCCGGTGGGCAATGAGGAAATGGAAGATTACCTTGGTAAAATCGGAGGCAGATCCTCCAAGACGAAGCGTATCATTTTGGAAAAGAATCAGATCAAGCAGCGCTATTACGCGATGGACAAGGAGCAGAAAAGCTTGTACACCAACGCGGAGATGGCGGCCCTGGCCATACGCGAGGCGTTGGAGCGCAGCGCCAGTGTCCGTCCGGAGGACGTCGAATTTTTGGCGACCGGTACGACACGAGCGGACCTGCTGCTGCCGGGTTTTGCGAGTATGGTGCATGCCGAGACGGGACTGCCGGTGATGGAGATTTCTTCGCACTCGGGATTATGCGCGAGCGGGATGCATGCGCTGAAGAACGCTTTTCTACATATCAAGTCAGGGGAGCACCGGACGGCCATCGCTTGTTCCAGCGAGTTTCTGAGCCGCGAGTTCAAACATACGAAGTTCGAGGCGCAGAGCATTTACAGCAACGGCCGGGTACCGTTTGACACGGATTTTCTGCGGTTCATGCTGTCAGACGGAGCGGGGGCAGCCCTATTGCAAAATGAACCCTCTGCACAGGGGCTCTCCCTGCGCATCGAGTGGATCGACAACAAGTCGTATGCCAATGAGTACGAGACCTGCATGTATTCCGGCATGAGCAAGGAGGATGGCGGACGTTCGTGGCTGGACTACGCCTCGATTCATGAAGCGGCCGATCACGGCGCGCTGAATTTGAAGCAGGACGTCCGGCTGGTGAATGAAATTACGAAGGTCGGGACGCGGCGGTTTTTGGAGCTGGTGGAAGAAGGGCGGATTGACCCGGACGCGGTCGATTGGATGGTGGTCCATTATTCGTCGCATGTGTTCAGGGAAGAGATCTTCCAGCTGCTGGAGCAGGGCGGCGTGACGATCCCTGAGGAAAAATGGTTTACAAATCTGTACACCAAAGGAAATACGGCGGCAGCTTCGATTTACATCATGCTGGAAGAGCTGCTGTATTCCGGACGCCTCTCCGCGGGGCAGCAGATCGTGTGCGTCGTTCCGGAAAGCGGCCGCTTTCAGGCATCGACGATGCTGTTGACGGTGGTTGGGGATTGACAGCCTTCTTGTAACAATGTATTCAATGCAATTTCCATAACACGCATAAAAGGACCCTCAGCGGAGGGTCCTTTTTGCATTGTTGATTAAGGAGAGTTTAGTAATGAAGATGGTTCCAGGCTTTCATTCATCGTTCCCTAATGTTCGCTATCTTCATCCACAATTTCTTGACTGTTAGTGCCTTCACCAGTGGCGTTACCGGCTTCGCTGGAATCTGCGACGTCACTTCCTGTGCCGCTGTCAGCGCCATCCCCACTGACCTCAGCGTCGCCATTGATCACGGCATCCAGCGTTTTCTCATCCAGTGTCACATCATCCACATACACGGACATCGTTCCTTCACCGCTTGGCGAGGCGATCTGCAGCCCGATGGCCTTGATCAGCGTTTTATCGATGGCAGCGCCGCTGATATCTTTGCCGTTCAGGTTCAGCTTGATCCACTGGTATTCGCCTGTCAGCTCGACTTCGTCAGTGGAAGCCCATGCCCAGTTCGACCCGGTCTTGATAAACAGCTTCGCTTTGGCTGTCCCGCCGGCTACTCGGGCGCGTACCATCAGGGTGCTGCCTTGGCTGAGGTCCTGGTCGCTCATGTAGGCGAGCTCAAAGTGCTTGTCGGCTGCGCCCGCAGACGGAAAGTCCGCGCTGAGCACCTTGCTGCCGCCATCCTCCGGATTGGCGAGGTTGCCGGCTCCGAGCGTGTCGTCGTTCAGCGACCAGCCGGTGATGGAGCTGTTGAAGTCGAACAGCACGCCGGGTGCGGTGCCGCCGCCCGCGCTGCCACTGGGCACGGTGCCAGCGTTCGGATCGAGCAGGGCATGGATGTCGTCAAAATACATCGACGACGTCAGCCGGTTGCCGTCCGGCACCGCGTTCGTATAGATGGAGAACGCCTGGACGTTCTTCAGGTTCGTCTTCGTCAACGTGCCGGTCGCCCCGTTGGCGGGCTTGAACTCGCTGAACGGAGCGGTGATGAGCGCCGGCTCGGTCGTCTTGGTGTCCGGGTAGTACTCGTACGTCTTGCCGTCCGCGTTGATCTGCATCACCAGCTTCTGGCCTTGGCCGTCCGGCTGGTACCAGAATTGCAGGGCGTTGAAGCCGGACCAATCGGCGCCGTTCATCGCCTTGGTGATGCCGGCGTAGCCGCTGCCTGCCAGCGTGTACGTGTACTTCAGCCCGTAGCTGCCGCCGTGCTTGTGCGTGCCGTCCAGCGCAGCACCGGCCGGGTCGCCGCCGGCGTGCACGAACTTGCTGGCCAGCGCGTCGCTGCTGCCCAGGTAGCTCTCGAAGTCGTCGACGACGGACGGGTCGCCCGCCGATTCGGCATAGGCGCTGTAGAGCCTAATGTTATCGACGTAGACCGGGAGCGTATCTCCATCCGATTGCAGCGCGCTGCCCACGATGGACAAGGCGATGTCGTCGGCAGCCGCCAGCGCATCCGCGTTCGTAAAATCGATCGTCGGGCTGAATTTAACGTACTCCACGCCATCGATCGTTTCTTTGGGCAGGGACGCAAATGACGAATACGTTGTGTCCATGCCGTACTTATTAGTCCAGTCCGGTGGGAGCTGCCCTACGGCGCGCAGGCTGGCCTGCTCGCTGGATGCCCCGGCTGCAGCGGGGACCCACACGTCCATTTTGACCCGTTGGATACCCGCGAGCGAGCCGGCGCTGGCTTTAGCCTTGGCGTTCTTCAACTCCAGCTTCAGCTCCTGCCATGAATCGGTTCCGTTCAAATGCGGAGCGCTGATCTTCAGGGATCCGCCGTTAAAATCGCTGTACACCGCGCTTCCGTCATTCGTTTCTTCCGAAGAACTGGTATATTCGCCGTTGTATTGGATGCCTTCCGTGTCAGCGGCGGTATCGAAAGTGTAGGCACCGGCCAGCACCTCGCCGATCTTCACGAACACCGTGTTTGTCTGCTCATGCAGCACGTCCCCGCTGCTGCCATACACTTTGACGGTGATGTCCGCGGTTTTGCCGTTCTGCTCCGCCGCCGGCATCCACTGCGCCTCGTAGTAGCCGCTGTCCGGGTTCAGGGTCATCGGATACTCGGTATCCGAACCCTGCACGCTGTAGACGACACGATCCGGCGTTTCGTTCAGGACGCGGACGCGAATCGTCGTTGAAGCCTCCTTAATGGTGCTTTGGTCCGTCGGAGAAGCGATATGCATGAAGCCCTGTTCGGAGGCGGTGTTGACCTTTTTGTCATAGGCGCCAATGACCCCGTCGCTGAACAGCGTGTACGCATCCTGGTAGTACTTTTTAAAATCCGGCAGCATTTCATGCTCCTGGTTCGGATCGCCGGTTGGGTAAGGGACGTAGAGGGAGTCCGGTCCAAAGTTGGCCCAGGTCAGCATGAACGCCATCTTTTTCGCATCCGGATCGGATTTGAGCGTGTTTGCCAGCTTCGTGTAGAAGTCGGGCGTCGTATTGCCGGAGACCTTCATTTTCTGGTAGCCGAATTCGGTAAAGGCAGCGACTTTGCCGCGGTTGTCCGCGATGTTGGACACGGTTTTGGCTTCCGTCTTGACGCCGTTAAACCAGGAGTCGCCCTCGCCGTTGTAGTAGCTGTCGAACCCGAGGATGTCGACGTAGTCGTCGCCCGGGTAGGTTTTTAAGTAGGTATCCGCGGAGTCGCCAAAACCGCCGCCAGGCGAGTAGGCGTACAGGAAGTTGTGGACGCCTTTCTTGTCGCGGAGATACTCGACCGTGTAGCGGTAGATTTCCTTGTATTCGTCGGTCGTTGTAAAAGCGGCCCCCCACCAGAACCAGCTTCCGCTCTGCTCATGGAACGGTCGGAAGATGACTGGAATCGGCTTGCCGTCATCGGTTTTGAGGTGCAGGGCGAAGTCGGCGATCTGATCGAGGAAAGCGTTATACGCCGCGTTCTTGTCCCCGCCAGGCAGGATGTGGGACACGACGTTGCCCTTGGTGTCGTAAAAATCCCCGCCGGTGACGAAGTTCGGCATATGAGAGCTGAGTGTCAGCACGCCGCCGTCGGCGTATGCTTTCTTCATGACGGCGACGAGGTTGTCGCGGCTCTGTTCGGCATTGCCGGCGACACCTGGCTTTTCTTTGCCTTCCAAGCTCAGCGTATCCCACCCGAACAGCCCCGGATAGGCACCGACGCTGTTGAAGGTGTCTGATTGGGTTCCGTCCTTCGCCGTGATGGACATACCTTCGGTCGTGGCATGCTGCTGGCCGAACAGGATGTTCTTGCCGCGGAGCTGGTTCAAATAGACGAACAGCGATTTGGTGCGGTCGGTTGCCGCTGCGTCCGTCAGGTTGACGGTCGTGACGTTTTCCACCGGACCGCTGCCATTGCCGCCGCTGCCGTTTCCGTTCCCACCGGAACTGGAACCTCCGTCTGTACTGCCCGAAGGGTTGCCGCCTGCGCCTGTGGTGCCTGTGCTTCCGGAAGGCGCAGGGCTTGCATTGACTGCTCCACCTGAGATGCTGGTCGTTCCAGGCGGAAGCGCCTTGCCGTTCAGCGTGACGCCGCTGCCCTGGATCACCGCCTGCTTGATGCTGCCCGTGCCCGTGATTGCGGTGCTTGCGGCCGACGGGTTCACGGTCAGGGAAGCGATGGAGGCGCCGGCACTGAGGCTCAGCTGCACCGGCTGATTGAACTCGGCGCTGTCGATGATCGAGCTGTCACCCGCGTTCAGTTGGGACGGGCTGTTTGCCGTCAGCTGCCCGATATGGGTCGTGCCAGCCAGCTGCACATGCACCTGGCCGTCGCGGCGGTTGACCAGAACGCTGCTGAGGTCGGAGTCTTTGACGATGACCGTATGGGCGCCGCCGCCTTCGATGAAAGTTGTGCCCTGAACCGTGACGTGATCGAGGGTGACCTCGCCGTCGCCAATTCCTGGCGCCAGATATAAATTGCCCTGAATGATGGCGTCCTTCAGGACGACACCCCCGTGGTTCACCACGGCGCTGCTTTGAATCTTCCCGGCGGTATAAGTACCCGCAGCCGGATAGTACGCGCTGACCAGCTTATCGATCAGGGTAACAATTTCCGCGCGGGTAATCGGTACCTCGGGGCGGAAGGTCCCGTTTGGGTAACCTTGGAAGTAACCGGAGAGCGCCCGGACCGCTTCGCGGGCGTACGCCCCGATATTCTCTTGATCTGAGTAGGGAAGGGAGGAGGCTGTTTCGTTTCCGCTGAATTCAAACGCCCTGGCAAGCAGCACCGCAGCGTCCTGACGGGTTAGAGATTCGAAGGGCTTGGCCGCGTTGTCGGGATATCCGATGTAGTAGCCGGCTTCTCTGGCAATGGAGAAAGCGCTTGCAAACCAGGTGCCGGCAGGGACATCCGCATAAGCTTCCTTCGACTGGGTTGTAAAGCCGAACAAATGATTTAAGAGAGATACGAATTCTGCACGTGTGATTTCTGCATTGGGGCGGAAGGTGTGATCCGGATAGCCCTGGATCAGCCCGCTGCTCAGCCATTTTTGCACGCTGGCCTGTGCCCAGTGCCCTGTAAGGTCATTGGCGGTCATGCCGCTGGGGTCCGTTTGGACAGCTGCCGATCCGTAGGCAGGAGACAATAGTGAAGCGATCAATACCGCCGATAGGGTAGTGCCCAGCCATTTGGATGACTTTTTCATGAAAACTCCCCTTGATTGATAGAAGATAAAGGGCTAACAAAGCGGTTTTTAAGCTAACAGGATATCATATTTAGAAACTATGTAACCGCTTTATTTATCCCTTTTCGAGTCAATATACTATCATAACGGGGTGTGTCTGGCAAGAATTTAGTTATATTAATTTTCTAATAAAATAATAACAAAATATAAAATAGTTATCTTTAGCTGAATCATCGTTCAAAAGAAAAAGCCTCCACATTCCAAAAGAATGAGGAGGCTGAGGGATTATGCGCTTTTCAATGGAGGGGAGGGAGCGAGAATCAGCGTTTTGAGGTTCTCTTCCTGATATTTATCCAGGCCTATGAAGACCGCAGTATAGCAGATTCCGTCCTGCTTCCATAAATAATAGGTTTGGTTTTTTATTTTTGTCTTGTCCGCACCGTAAAATGGCCCAAAATAAACGTGGGCGTTGTCGTTATACGCCATGATTTCCACACCATCGATCTCCAGCTTGCGCAGGAGCGGCAGCTTCGCCGGATCGACCATATATTTTTTACTCTCATACAGCCATAGCTGGTCGTTCAGATCATATATGGTTGAATCATAGGGTGGGCTATAAATATTCCACAGTGTGTCTGCAGAGGGTCTAAGATCGAAACCGGTGTTCTGATCTTTCGGACGCAGCAAAGTCGAGTCAATTAGTTTAAGCTGAGTGTCCGGCATATTCATGTGAAATTTCGGCTGAAAGCCGAGAATCTTCTGCGCCTCGGTCAAATCCGTTTCATCGTAAAGAGGGAAGGAATTCCCCTCCCCGTCGTAGCGAATGTGTTGGACTTGCTGTGGAAGAACGAACGATTGGATGATTTGCGCCAGATCCTCTTGCATGAGTGTTCCGCGGTGCAGCTGAAGTTTTTCTTTTGAAGTCTCGTTCCCGCTATAGTAGTTGATTGCATAAGAGACGCCGTCATCCTGCCAGACAAAGCTTTGCGCTCCATTCGGCTTGCGCTTGGTGCCCTGCGTTTTTGTGTACTGTACGCCTGTAACATGTCCGAGCGTCACTTGTTCTTCCTGGAAAGAAGGAGCCTCGGTTATTCCCGAGGAAGATGAACGGGGAGCGCCCCACAATAAACCCTGCTCGAGCATATTACCTGGCCCCTTGGAGGCCACTATTTCAATATTTTGTTCGTTGTTGTTTCCGAATTGGGATACAAAGCTGATGGTTACGACATTTAAGAGATCCGTCCGACCGGGAGTGGAGAAGAGCATATTCTGATTTACATTTCTGAGCTGATAACCATCGGGCAAGTAATCCGGGACTTTGTATTCGAATTTGGAAAAATCGGCTGCCCGGTCGAGGCTGTGAAACCATTTAAACCAGTCCATCGGTCTTTCGATCTTAAATGAGGCGCTGTGGGCCTGGGGAGCGGTCTGAGTATTTTGATCCAATGAGTTGTGTTCCCCGGTTTTGTTACCTTGTGTCAGCAATACGGCGCCTGCGGCTATGATCAGGACAACAATCACCGCAACGGAGACCATGTAGCGGCCCTTATTGTATTTGGGGATCATGCAATATCTTCCTTTCGTTGTTAACATCAAAAAGTGCAGATAACCTACAGCTTGGGCATTCCACATTGGTATAACGTAATCGAATGAATGGATGTTACGAATTTCTTTTTGATGCAAGGAAAAGGGGTTAGGATTCAAGACGCTCAAGGGCTCCTAGTGCTTGCCAGCAGAAATAAAGTAAGGGCAACCCAATTGGGCGCCCTTCATCTGTTTAAGAATCATATTCTGACCGGTTTTTATATGAGTCAGGCTTGACGAAAACGGCTGCCGGAGGCAATGCCCTTAGGTGAGATTCGCTCGATCTCCGTCAAATCGTCGGCCGTTAGTTTTACATTCAGCGCGCCAAGGTTTTCCTGCACACGGTCAAGCCGTTTCGTTCCCGGAATCGGAACGATCTGCTCGCCTTGGGCCAGGAGCCATGCCAGGCTTAGCTGGGCGGGGGTGCAGCCTTTTTGCCCGGCTAACTTCTCGACCAAGGAGGCAACCTCGACGTTCTTGACGAAATTCTCGCCTTGAAACCTTGGGAAACGATGCCGGTAATCGTCTGCCGGCAAGTCCTCAGGCTTCTTGATCTGACCGGTTAGAAAGCCGCGGCCAAGCGGGCTGTAAGGGACGAGGCCGATACCCAGCTCCTTAAGAACAGGGAGGACTTCATCCTCCACTTCCCGGCTCCACAGCGAATATTCAGTTTCGACTGCGGTGATAGGGTGGACGGCATGGGCTCGCCGGATGATGTCCGCGGGTGCCTCCGATAACCCGATGTAGCGGATCTTTCCCTGCTGAACGAGATCGGCCAGCGTTCCGACCGTTTCCTCGATAGGGGTGTTGGGGTCGGGCCGGTGTTGGTAGTAGAGGTCGATGTAATCGAGACCCAGGCTGTAGAGGCTGGCATCGACGGATTTTTTTATATAGGCGGGGTCGCCTTTCGGGCCTTGTCCGTGTGTGATCCCGAATTTGGTAGCGATAATCGCCTCGCCGCGTCGGCTTTTCAGGGCGCGTCCAACAAGCTTCTCGTTCTCACCGAACCGGCGGAATTCCGGGTCGCCGTAAAAATCGGCCGTATCGAACATCGTTACGCCCAGATCCAACGCTCCCTGGATCGTGCGAACGGATTCCTCGTTATTCGGCATCGTCATCGTGCCGAGACTGATGGCCGACACTTCAAGTTCTTTACCTAGTTTTCTTTTCTGTACCATAGAGATTCCCTCGTTTCCTGCGTTAGTATCGCTCGAACATGAACCTATTCTAAGCGATCCAACTTGAGGCAACCACACAGCGTTTTTACTAGTAAAAATATTACCCGTCAGTCTTTCTTATCCACAGCAGCCGGCATATAGACGCAGATGTGCAGATCCGGGCTGTCGGACAGATTCGCGAGCGGCCGGATGTCATAAGCAACAGGATCATCAGAGGCCGAGGGCTGCAAAATAACCCGGTCTAATTTCTTGAGTCGAATCTCGTACGGCTTCCACAAGCGGTTAAATTCCTCGCTGCTTTGGATCAGATGCTCCACCGTTGTTTCAAACCAAAGATCGTCCCGGTGTTTATCATAATGGGTTCTGAATACCGCAACCCCATAACTCGCGAATTCATCGATATTCACGATCCGTCGGCGCAATTGTTCATTTTCGAAAGCCAACCGAATTAATGAACGCTCCTCGGCTGGAATGGAAGCAAAATCGGTTAACATTCTGCTGGCCGCCTCGTTCCAAGCGAGGACTTCAGTTCTCTTATTGGTGATATATGAGGGGTAGGCTACTTGATCGATGATCTTCTGCAGCTGTGGATCCACGGCAGCGGGAGGCGCCGAACCCGCAGCATTGGGAACGGGCTCATAAGGATTCCACAGCTGAAGCAAATGGCCTCTCTCGTCCGGAGACAGTTGAAGCGCATTGGCAATGCTCTCGATGACTTCCCTGGAGGCGGATAGCTCTCTTCCTTGCTCCAGCCACGTATAATAAGTGGCGCTTACGCCTGCCAGGATGGCTACCTCCTCCCGCCGAAGGCCGGGTGTTTTGCGCTGACCGCTGGAGAAGTTTAATCCCGCATCCTCTGGAGAGAGACGTTCCCTGCGCGATTTGAGGAACGCTCCCATCGTTTTGGCCCTGCTGTTATGTACCGTCATTAATGTTGATCACCACCTGTTGGTTTGGGTTTCGTTCAAGGTATCAGCATGATCATTGAGGCTGATTTACGATACAAGTATACCATAGGGACCTGTGACGATAGGAAGGGTATAGATTGAATCAAGTAGCCGTCACTCAGGTGTAAGTTCCGTTTTGAAAGGAGTCTAACATGAACATCGATTTTTTAAAGCAACTTCAAAGAATCCTAAGATTAAAGGATTTGGAAGCATGGGATGTTGCCATGAACGGTAAAGATTGCCGGATTATCATTGTGGATGAGGGGCGGCCAAGCCGTGATGAGGATTTTCCATGGCTTAAGGATGGAATAGGGGAGGACAAGAGAGAAAATCATATCACGGCGCATGTATTTTCATCTACAAGTTTGGAGAAAAGTGAAGAACGCATGTTGTACCACATCGCCGAACATCTGACGGATCATGCGGCACTAGCACACTGCCATGTCACGGTACTCTTTCAGCAAGAGGACGATTATGATCTTGCTTTAAGCCGCTTGCTGCAAGCCAAGGGATATCCGGAGTGCCACTCCATGCCTCTTAGCAAGTTTTTTCGTTTTTCTCAAGATTAGCGAGGACCGTCTAGAAGTCATATCATTGGTATATACCAAGATGCTAAAACGCTACTGACAGACCGTTGTCAGCAGCGTTTTTATATAGTCATAGGAGATGATTTAGGAGGAGGCACCCATATTGGAAAAGAAAAACGAGAATCAAATCATGCAGGTTACCGCAGATCGGCAAAACAGCCGCTATTGGATTGGCGTTGTATCTGCCTCTCACGTGAAGCGGGGGGTCCAAGGCGGATTTGCCCAGCTCTGTCATGGAAAAGCAGCGCCTCTGCGCCGGATGAGTCCCGGCGATTGGCTCATATACTACTCTCCACGAACCGACATGTCGAAAGGGGAACCGCTTCAAGCGTTTACCGCCATTGGGCAGGTGACCGGTGACAGGGTCTACGAGTATCCGATGTCCGAATCCTTTGTGCCTTTTCGCCGGGATATTCGTTACCATCCATGCCGTGAAGTGAAGATTGCCCCTCTATTGGACCGGCTTACCTTTACCCGCGGGAAGCGCAGCTGGGGATATGCTTTTCGCTATGGGCAATTTGAGATCGGATATGAGGATTTTCAGACGATTGCCGGCATTATGTTAGGTGAAGTAACGTGGGACAATGCCAGCCAAAGCGTGCTTATTGATCTTTAGCGCGAAAAGTCACAGTCACGATCCATGGCTGTGACTCTTTTGCTTTTAAAAGGCAGAAAAAACGACCAAAGCCTCTTCACGAAGAGAACACGTGGGACAGAGAGCGGCATAGTCTTCTGATTAAGCAATGGCATCTGCTTTAGATAAATAGGGCTGACGATTGTAAAGGCAATAGTGGAGAGATTATGGCATTAATGCTGCTTACAGCGAGAGTATGTGATTTACAGATGATTTCAGAATGGTTATGGGGGGGGACGTTGATTTTCGTTGGCTGATTTTCCTTAGTGATAACCTGGACTCGTTGCAGGCTAAGTGTGCAGTCCGTCAGGACAAGAATTCAGAACGGGTATGTAGCCACAAATTTGAATTGACGATGGGGCGGAACATTCTTGCCAGCCAGGGGCTTCTCCAACATTACCTTTTAGGCGTATCCGGTTTTAGGAAAAGTTATTTGAATGTTCAGTTTATATAATAGCTGCTTAACTTGCATAGCTACAATTTCGATATCGCTATCTACTTCATCAAGTATATAGGATTCCAATACTCCTATTATTGCCGTTCCTAGAAACTTCAAAAAAATATGCTTATCGGTAATGGGATACGAATCCTCATTAATCTTTTTATTGATTTCCCCCATCGTAAAAGACGATAGCTTTTTGCGAAATGATGAAGCATCTCTGCTTTTAAACAATGCGGCAAAAAATGATTTATGCTGCTCAAAATAAGAAAACCATGAAACAGAATCTTCTATAAGTCCTATGTCTTTTTTTTGATCACATATTTCTCGCAATTGTGCTATATGGTCATCCACAATCTTATCTAATAGATCATACTTATCCATATAATGTAGGTAGAACGTTTTTCGACTAATGTTGGCTTTCTCCGTCATGTTTCTAACTGTAATCTCGTCAAACCCTTCCTTAACTAACATTTGCAAAAAGGTCGATTGAATAGCCTGTCGAGACTTTAATATTCTTCTATCTATTTTATCCATAGAGCAGTCCCCCATTATTTTGTACACAATGATAACAATATGTGTATTAATACGCAATTTGCGTATTGTGGTTATAGAATCAATCGAACCTTTATTATAGTGTAAATATACACAAGGCAAATAACACGCACAAGTGTATTTTAAAGATGAAAGTAGTTTTAACTGTGAGGGTTCAAACACGGGCATTTATGCGGAGAAACTTGTTGAGCTAGCCCATTGAACGGCCTATGGAGGCACTTCAGCCGAGGGTACAACCCGTGGGCAGTCATGTTATATGTTTAGGAGGGTTACAGTGAAGCGATTAGAGAGAAAAACAGCAGTGATTACAGGAGGAAGCGATGGGATCGGTTTTGCCATTGCTTCGGCATTTGCCGAAAATGGCGCAAACCTTGTCTTAGTCGCTCGAAATCAAGAAAAACTGTTCCATGCAAAGCAGCTTTTACAGACAAAAGGTGTCTCAGTTGAGACAGTCTCTGCCGATCTTAAAGATCTTTCAAGCATTCCACATGTGACAGCAACACTGCTTGAGCGAACACACGGCCAAATAGATGTGTTAGTCAACAATGTTGGAGTGGCCCATTTCAAACCTCTTCCTGACCTTTCCTTGGACCTCTTAGATGAAATGGTGAACCTCAATATCAAAGTACCATTTCTTCTCATTCAACACTTGCTGCCAGCACTGACCGCAACGAGAGGGAATATTCTCAATATTTCAACCTATTGGTCTCAAAAAATGATTGCGGGACGGCCATCATCAGCCTACTCGATGACACGTGGCGCGATCAATACGCTCACCAAAGCGCTCGCTAACGAGTTGGGTGAACTCCAGATCCGCACTAACGCTATCGCTCCTGGTTCTATTGACACATCGACCTTCCGGAAGTGGCTTGATACAAAGAATCAAGAAGAGCTTCTCGAATATCAGAACTACGTTACAAGCGCGTACCCGCTGGGGCACATTGGAAATGAAGAAGATGTGGCGAATGCCGCTGTCTATCTGGCCTCTGACGAAGCAAAGTGGGTCACTGGAACCATTCTCAATATCGATGGTGGTTTGACTGTACGGTGAGGGTGATGGGCATTGAAGTCGTCCCATTCAATCCCATATCTCCCGCCAAATCAACACAACTACTCATCTAGTAATTGACGACAACATTCAAGAGATCGAATATAGCAGACGCAACTAGGAGTTATTTGATTTGCTAATGAACTTGTCAGAAGAAACGAAAGTGAAGTTTGTATTACTGGTCAAATATTCTTAATCGTCAAATAGCTCTCATCTTGTTTCTAAGATGAGGGCTATTTCAAATTATCTGTTCATTTTTAAATATGCGATAAGCGAGTGGGAGCAATGGCGACCAAGGCAGCAGATTAGCGAGCGTTCGGATCATTGGATCAGACAACTGGGGCAGCTGGGCTCTATACTTTCCTTCTTGGGTGAATCAGGGGGCATTGTAAGTTGACGAAAGGAAGGGGACGTATTATATTGAATAAAACCAGGAAAATATTATATTTTTATTATTTTCCGCAACAGGAGTGAAATGAATGAATGATCGAATTATGGAAGTGGTAAGACACGAAATCAAGCGAAGAGGTCTCCGTTTCACCATGGCGGAACTTGCGAAGCTTTCAGGGATGAGTACGAAAACACTCTATGGAATATTCTCTTCAAAAGAGGAACTCATTACTGCCATTCTCGATGATACGATGAATGAATTGAAAGAAAAGGAGAAGGCGATTCTTGAAGACGATAAACTGAGTACACTTACTAAATTGAAAAAGTGTTTAGTTCTTGTTCCTGCAGATTTTCAGTTTGTAGATATGAACCTTATAACGGACCTCCAACGTTTCTATCCATTGCAGTGGAAGCTGCTGGATCAATTTCTGAACCAACAATGGGACAGCATCCTTAGCTTGTTTAATGAAGGCATCAGCGAAGGGACTCTTCGCTCTTTTAATACTGAATTATTTATCGACCTGTATGTTGGCGGTTTCTATCGGCTAATAGAAGACCCCTCAGCACGTAAGAGTAACAAAGGTCTGCAGGAAAGCTTAGAAGATATGGTGGACATTCTATTGTCCGGCATTGTACAGAAAGAAGGTTAGGAATGGTATGCACTGGATATTATTAACGTTGGCTATCCTTGCGGAAGTAGCCGGAACGACAACGATGAAATTGTCGGAAGGTTTCAGCAGGCTTACTCCTTCTTTGCTGCTCTTTGTTTTTTACGCTTCCAGTTTAACTTTTTTGAATTTTGCATTAAAAGGAATCGAGGTGAGCATTGCGTATGCGATTTGGTCTGGTCTAGGAACAGCTCTTGTTGTTGTTATCGGCATACTCATTTTTTCTGAACCATTGACTCTATTGAAGACCATATCGATCATCCTTATCATTGCCGGCGTCATCGGTCTAAATCTTGGCGGGGGGAGAGCGTGATTTGAGTAAGAAATTGAGAGTGCTGTTCTTGTTTACAGATATCGGATTTATGGTGTATTGGATCGTTACGATCTTTGCGCTTATTCCCCAAGCTTACCTATACCAGAATTATAGCAACGAGTTATTAGTCATCTGGAATTGGTCCTTTTTTCCGTTAGATAGTTTCATTTCGATAACAGGAATATACAGTCTATATTTACATAAACGTCATGACCTCAGATGGAGCCAAATGGCTTTGATCTCTCTTACCCTAACCTTCTGTTCGGGTTTGCAGGCGATAGCGTTCTGGATCATTAAAGCGGACTACGACCTGATGTGGTGGATACCCAATCTGTATTTACTGATTTATCCTTTATTTTTTATTCCAAAGCTTCTTAAAGCTCCTGCCCACACGAGTGCATGAAGTAAATGAGGCATAAAGAAGGAGCTGCGCTGGGCAGCCCCTTCTCCGTTTATATGCTGAGTTTCTCGTTTTGCTTCTGAATAAACTCATCTTTGGTTAAACCATACAAAATAAAATCCATGTATTTGCCATTGATATATACCACTTGTCTCCGCACACCTTAATAACGACCTCCGATGATAAGCATGAATTTAGTTAAAATCCATATTAGCACGGGATATCCTAATTCTGGGGATAATGAATGGTTTTAATTTTTTATTATCGTTAGCTTTGGGGCATGCCTTGCCAAGTTGGACTATACCGCAACCGGCTTTTCCAGGGTGAAGAACCGGCGGAACCCCTCATTCTGTTCAAGCAGCTCCTCGAGACTGCCCACTCCGGCAATGCGGCCTTCATTCATGTAAATGACCTGATCATATGAGCCCAGTAAATCCGGATTCAAGTTGTGCGTAATCGTGATTAGGGTCAGATCGGAAAGAGCCAGAAGTCTGTTTTCTATTTCATAGGCAGTTTGCATATCCACAGCTGAGGTCCCCTCATCGAGAATAAGAATGGGCATGTTGCGGATCAACGCCCGGGCAACAGCGATTCTTTGGCGCTGGCCACCGGAAAAGTTAGAGCCATTTTCTCCAACAGCGGACGATAGCCCGTTCGGCAGTTGCGAAATCCATTGGTCAATTCCGCTCATTTGAATAGCGGTCTGGATCTCTTCCTCTGAATAATTCTCATATAAGCAAATATTCTCCCGGATGTCCGTATCGAACATGTACACCTGCTGATGGATAGTTGATACCATTTGCTGAAGCAGGTCTCTATCCAGCTGTTTAAGTTCTATCCCGTCATATGTGATCGACCCATCGTAGCCTGCATAGCTGCCCGACAGCAGCTTGACCAGGGTGGATTTGCCGCAGCCGCTTGGTCCGACAAGCGCATATTTTTTGCCTTTAAATAGGGTCAGATCAATATCTGATAGCACCGTCCTCCCCTCCTTATAGGCAAAGCTCAACTGGGAAGCCTGCAAGTTGGCGTGAAATACGGGTTCGATCTCCCCTTTATAATAATGATCGTCATATTCGGCCAGAGCGTCGATTCGCTTCACTACCGGCTTGACACCCTGAATTCTAGGCACATTCTGCATAATCACGAGCACCGGGCCAACAAACCCGTTACTAAGTTGAACAAGGGCAACAAGGCTTCCCGCCGACAGTTTCCCTGTAAGGATCAAGTAGGCTGCGATGAAGACGACGGCGAATTGGGTTAAGCTTCCTAGAATCCCGGACACTCCCTCATTCATGGCGAGCGTACGATCAGCGGTGAATTTGGTATTTGCGGCGATTTCGTTTTCCTGCGCAAATTTCTTTTCCGCATGTTTGCTCATGGAATAAGACTTAATGACCTCATAGCCCGAAAGCATATCTTTAAGCCTTGAAGTGAATACGGACATTTGTGTGGAAACGGCTTCTTGTCTCTTTTGCAGGGCTTTGCCGAAAAGGGAGGGAACCGTGAACATCAAGATCATGCACCCGACCAGAATGCCGGTAACCAGCGGACTGAGAAAAAGCATGATGAGGAGGGAAGCGACAAAAATGATAACGTTCTGCAGCGTGAGCAGAAGAGGTTGGACATAGTTTTCCTCGATTAGCTTGATATCGTTGGACAGGGCCGACAAATAGTCAGCCGTATTTGTTTTCGAGAATTGTTCAAAGTTTCTTCTTAGAATCCCGCGAAATACCTGGTCTCGCAGCGTTACCGTCCAACCTCGAATCAATGCCTTGCTGCAGATGGAATACAGATAACCAAAAAGGCCTAGCAATGGTACATAAATGATAGAGACAATCAAGGTTTGTTGAAAAAGACCCATGTCGCCCTTTACAGCTGCATCAATAATTCTTTGCAGTAAAATAGCGACAAGCACGCTTCCTGACGAGACTATGAGGCTAAAGCATACGGTAAGCGCGATCAGCCCCTTATTTTTCAATAAAGCTTTTCTCATAACTCCCCTCCAAAGTTAGACGTATTTCTAATTTGTGATTTGAGAATATCACATATATAAAATATACGTCAAATAAATTAGAACTAAATCTAATTTCAAAACAAAAAATACCCTCTGCTAAGAGGGGAAGTCCTAAGAGGATGGCGCAAGGCTTACAGTAGAAACTCTTCTAAATCATCAAGGAAATTCCGGATTTCGCCTTGGTCAAGGCGATAGTACACTTTTCCGTTCTTTTTCTCGATTGAGACCAATCCGCAGGCGAGCAGTACATTCATATGATGGGACATGGTAGCTGCCGTCAGCCCCAGTTGCTCGGCAATTTCCAAATTGTATTTTGGACTTACTTTTAGGGAAGCCAGTACTTGTAGTTTACTGTTGTCCCCGATCGCCTTCAGCCTGAGAAGTAGCAAGTCCTGGGAACCGTCATTCGTTGACTTCTGTATCGGCAGGGCATCGACCAATAGTCCGTAGTAGCACCGTTCACTGTACATGATCTCACTCAGTGGCATGATCAAGGTTGGGTACACGACGGCCTTTTGGTATTCAAACACATCGACAAATTTAAAAAAGACGCCTCCCTCTTGTATTTGCACAGACTGACTATACTTATGAATCAGCTTGTCCAAGGGCTTTTGAATCTCTAACCGCGCGTGCTTAAATGCCGCTAAGTTACGATTCACAAGAGCGGTCAACGTCTGAATCCGCTCCACGGGATAATTCAGTAGGGTCATGAGTTTCCACTTCATTTTTTCATCGAAAGGAGTGTTGTTCAGGAAAGAAATGATCTCATCCAGTGTATGTATGCCCTCAAGCCGAAGAGGCTCAGGCAAAGCGGCATGTACGCCTTCATCATTGGTAATCACCTTCAGGATCTCGAGCCGAGCTTCTTTTTCACGGATCGATTCAGGATCAGTCATCCATTTTGGATTCTCACATACGACAGCAACGAGCATATGGAAAAATTGGTCTGTATCATCTCCAAAGAAAAACTCGGCTTGTTCATTCCATTCCCTATGCTTTAAGAAGGCTCGAATGTATTTGTCGAACGGTTTCAAATGCTTATTGTAAAACGTTTCCCCATCCACACCGAATTTATTGAGTTCAGCAATGCCTATATCCTTGACCTTATCGGCATGTCTGCTGTAATACAGCAGACCTAACGTTTCAAAAACCGGGTCCAGTTCGGATTGAATACTAAGATTCATGGTACCTCCATTTGTTTTAAAGGTTCGGTCATTATCTAATACATTATATGTGCATGGAATTCGGTATTCAAGCTCAGCAATCTTCTCACGAACAACTGACGTACCTGAGGTTAAAATAAAAAACCGGCACAACGACGCGCCGGTTCACGAAATGCCATATAGACATATTCCTAAAAATGCCATGGATACAGAATAGTCTATTAAAAAATTCAATATAAGTCTATTACTTTTTTTGCATAGATTGTATGTTATTAAAGCGACCGCGGCGCAAAAACGAATCGGTGATCTTGCCGAAGATAAGGAAGGGAGAAATCCTGCATGATTACACTCAGAAAAATCACGCTCGAAAACAGACGCGAAATATTTAAACTAGAGGTTTCGGAAGATCAGCGCCGCTTCGTTGCGTCCAATTTGTCCAGCGTAGCTTCGTGTTATGTTCTTGCGACCAATGGAGGGCATCCTTTTCCGTTTGCGATTTACGCGGATGAGCAGCCCGTCGGCTTTGTGATGATCACGTATAAAATTACCGGTTACGATACCCCATCCATCGCAGATGACGGCTATTGTATTTTGCGGCTGATGATGGATCAGCGGCACCAAAATAAAGGCTATGGCCGGGAAGCCATGAAAAAGGTGCTGGAGTTTATCCGCACTTTTCCGGCAGGTCCAGCACAATACTGCTGGATTTCTTACAAGGCCGATAATGCGCCCGCCAAAAAGCTGTATGAAAGCCTCGGCTTCCGTGACAGTGGTGAAGTGATCGGAGACGAGCAAATCACGGTATTGCGGCTCAACTCACAGGCTTCTATTACTTGTGTCTGAGGACAGACACGTCAAACGCAAAACCAAACCTAAAACCAAGCAGCGGCCGGCCTAAGGACCGGCTGCTTTTCATTGATCTAGCAGGCCATTTGCAGCTCCTAGGTGAAGCCCTTTACTTTCCAACGGCATCATGCTAAACTGGATTTCGATAGTTATAGAACTGCGGAATAGATGGAGGAGGTGAGCATCATCATGGGTGATCATCAAACAGATCTGCAGGCCGTTAAGGTATATAAAGCTCTGGGGGAACCAACCCGGCTGAAGATCGCCTTGCTGCTCTCGAAGGAAAGCGATCTATGCTTCACGGCCATCGGTGAGAAGCTTGAATCCGTTGCGGGTTCGACGCTGTCGCATCATCTGAAGCAGCTGACGGATTCCGGTCTGATTGATTCACGGAAAAGCGGATCGTATATTCACTATAACGTCAATCGGGATGTGGCGGAAAAATTTGCGCCTTATTTAATGGCGTAATTTTTTTAACCAGCATTTCGATAGTTCTAGAACTGAGGAATTGGTGGTTGTACAAGTCATCCTCTATACCCTATGAAGAAGGAGTGCACTCTTATGAGCGACAAAGCTAATACGTTGGAGATTGGAATCAGTACGTTTCTTCATGCAGATCCCGAAAAAGGGGGTGTCTCACATGCCGAGCGGCTGCGTCAAGCCATCGAAGAGATCCAATTGGCCGATCAAGTCGGCCTTGACGTCTTTGCCATCGGTGAACATCACCGTATCGACTATACAAGCTCGTCGCCAGCCGTCATATTGGCTGCTGCTGCGGCGACAACAAAGAACATCCGGCTCTCGAGCGCGGTGACGGTGTTGTCTTCGGATGATCCGGTGCGGGTATACCAGAGCTTTGCGACGCTTGACGGACTGTCGAACGGGAGGGCTGAGATCATGGCCGGACGAGGCTCGTTCATCGAATCGTTCCCGCTGTTCGGCTATGACCTGAAGGATTACGAGGAATTGTTCGAAGATAAGCTGGAACTGCTGCTCAAGATCCGCGCTTCAGAGCGGGTGACATGGCGCGGCGGACATCGTCCTGCGATTGACAATATGGGCATCTATCCTCGTGCTGTGCAGCAGCCTCTACCGGTCTGGATCGGCACGGGCGGCAGCCCGGAATCGGCCATACGGGCCGGCTTGCTGGGACTTCCGATCGTCTTCTCAATCCTTGGCGGACTTCCGCAGCGATTCGCATCCTTGGTGGAGCTCTACAAGGAAGCGGCTGTGAAAGCCGGGCATGATCCAAATCAGCTGCAGATTGCTACCCACTCGCATGGCTTTATATCCGATACGACACAAGAGGCGTCAGAGCGGTATTACCCTGTGATGGCGGCCCAAATGAACCGGATCGGACGGGAACGCGGTTGGTCTCCTTATACACGTGATTCATACGATGCATCCTGCAGCCTTCATGGCGCTCTTTATGTCGGGGACCCTGAATATGTGGCGGAGAAAATCTTACTGCTGCACAAGAATCTGGGCCTGACCCGATTTCTCATGTACGTAGATTTCAGCACGCTCCCTCATCGCGAATTGCTGCGAACGATTGAGCTGCTCGGCACCAAGGTAGCACCGATAGTCCGTCAAGAGCTAGGGCCGTCAAGCATCAAGCGGTAATGATGGAGCGCAGTGACCCGATCGGGGCGTTAGATGCCTAAGGATGGGGGCAATATTTTTTTAAGTCATGATTTCTACAGATTTAGAACTGTAAAATTAATGGGAAGAGGAGAGATACGATATGAGATGGAAAATTTATATATTGGCGATTGCGAGCTTTTTAGTCGGAACCTCTGAGTTTGTGATTGCCGGCATACTGGATATGCTTGCAAAGGACGTTGGCGTGTCGGTAGCAGCGGCCGGCCAGTTGATTACTGTCTACTCGCTTGCCTATGCGATTGGTACCCCGATACTGATTGCGCTCACAGCAAAGATAGATCGGAAAAAGCTGATGCTGTCGGCTTTGGGCTTGTTTTTCATAGGTAACCTGATCACCATCACATCTACCGGTTACGGCATGCTGATGGGGGCAAGAATCATTTTGGCCATCAGTACCGGGGTATTCATGGTTGTCGCCCTAACCGTTGCGGCCAAAATCGCCCATCCTGGAAAGCAGGGCGGTTCGATCGCCACCGTTCTCTTAGGCTTTAATCTCGCGCTCATTCTGGGGGTTCCTCTGGGACGGGTCATTGCGGGCTCGTATGACTGGAAGGTTATTTTCACGGGAATCGGCGTGCTCAGCCTGCTCGCCATGTTGGTTCTTCTGCTGGCGATTCCCAAATCAGAGGGAGAGGCTCCCGTTCCCATTCGGGAACAGCTCGCCTTGTTCAAAACGCCCCGGATTTCCGCTGCGTTGTCCATCAGCTTTTTCTGGATAATGGGATATACGATTCTGTATACCTATATCACACCGTTTCTTCTGACCATTACGGGGATGAGCGAACGGATGGTAAGCATCGGGCTGTTTGCATTTGGGCTGGCAAGTCTCCTGGGCTCCCAAGTCGGCGGCTACGGTGCAGACAAATGGGGGATCCCCCGCACGATGGTAGGCGGTCTGATCTTTCACTCGGGTATTTTATTTTTGCTGGCAGCGTTTGCCCATTACTCCATGCTTGTGCTCCCATTGCTGATGCTGTGGTCCTTCTTTGCATGGTCGACGGGTCCGGTTCAGCAAGTGTACTTAATCGGTATGGCTCCCCAGGCTTCGGGGATCATCTTAAGCTTGAACAACTCCATCGTGCAGTTGGGGATGGCTGTTGGGGCTGTCATCGGAGGCATTATTGTGGACAGCATCTCTCTGACAGCAGCCGGCTGGCTGGGTGGAATAGGGGTCGCCCTTGGGCTGATCCCGGCCGTGTATTCTTTGACAATGCGCCGCCAGGCTGCATGAGAAGAGCTGGAAGCACTGGCTTTGACTTTCGGATTTCTCCCTTAAGAAGGCTCTATACATTAAGAAATCCGAAAACAAGAGCGGTCGCAGGAACATTTTACGTACTTGCCCCCATTATCCACTTGAGTGATTCATCATCTAGCGTAAGTGCAATAGCTCCGTCCAAAATGAAGGCAGCCGGCTTGTTGAGCGGCTGTCTTTTTGCGGTTAAGGGGACTTCCATTCGTTCATACTGCCACCTTCCCGAGCATAAGGAAAATAAGTAGCCCGTTAACATAGAATGAACTAAAGAAATGAACGTGTTATAGGCCTCTAGTGAGCCGCCGTAAAAGGAAGCTCAATGCAAACTTTAGTTCAATCTATATAAATGAAGCCAAAACGGAGATCGAACCGTATTAAAAATAAATCGTTACAAAAAATGACATCCCAAAACATCATCATGTAGAATATGGTAAAGGATGAGATTAGTGATGAAGGAGGTGCGAACCTAATTGGGAATGAAATACATAAAACTGCTGGGTATCACTCTGGGGGTCATCGTCGTGAACATCGTTCTGTTCTCCCCGGGGTTTATCGGTCTTAACCTCGGCGGCAGCGCCTTTTCGACGGCATTCGGGATTACCTTCCTTCTGGCGAGTGTTCTGGTCCTCATTTATTCGGTTTACAGTGTTAACGCCAAGACTCCGGCTGCCGTGCCGGTCAAACAGATCCAGACGCATGATGACTACGTAAATGCCTTGCAGTACTACAAGAAAGTAAAAGCGTTAGAAGCGGATATATCCCTTGCTTTAAATCAGCTCGACCGCATCGCACGCAAGAAGTACAAATTGGTCGGCGTGTTGACACAGCGTTTCGATCCGAGCGAGCTTAGCTACAAAAAATTCATGTCGACGGTCCAGGCGGTAGAAAACGTATTTTACCTCAACCTCAAAAGCATCCTGAACCGGCTGGGCGCATTCGACGAATCCGAGTTTAAAAGTCTTAGTGGATCTAAAGCCTCCCATCTACCTCCAGAATTGCTCCAAGAAAGAAAGCAGATCTACAACGAGTATTTAACATTCACCAAGAACTCCCTGGCGACCAATGAAGAGATTCTGCTCAAGCTGGATAAGCTCCTGCTGGAAATATCCCGCCTGGACAGCTTCGAAGCCGGCGACATCGAGAAGATGCCCTGCATGCAGGAAATCGATCTGTTAATTAATCAAACCAAATATTATAAGAATTAGAGGTGTTCAAGTGAAGAAGGGCAGGTTTATTCTGACTTCAGTGATCGTGTTGATTTTTGTATTTGCGCTCGTGTACGGGGGAATTACGGTAACCTCGAATCTCGGGAAATCGAAAGACCAGGTGACCGCGGAAGATGCAGCCAAACGGCTGGATAAATTGTATTCGAAGATTTCACCCGCAACGGCAACGCCTGTAAAAGGACAAATTGACCTGGACCCGGTGGATGTGGCCTCATCCCTTCCGGATATCAGCAAATTTCCGATTACGGTGCCGAACACGAATGATCATTATGTCGAGATTTTCTCATCGACCGAGAAGTCGGGAACCGGCGTGGACGGCTGGCTCACGGAGGCGGCGACGGAGTTCAATAAAGCGAATGTGGCTGTAAACGGAACTCCCGTATCGGTTAAGGTCCGCAACATCGCTTCCGGTACGGCAGCGGACTATATCATGTCAGGTAAATACGTACCGGATGCCTTCACGCCTTCCAACGAATTATGGGGAGAGATGGTCAAGTCCAGCGGTGTCAAAACCCAATTGGTGTCTAAGCGCCTCGTAGGCAACGTTCCAGGGATCGTCATCAAGAAGTCGAAATACGATGCACTTGTCGAAAAATACGGTTCCATCAATGTCAAAACGGTAACGGATGCGATCGCAAGCAACGAGCTTGTCATGGGTTATACGGATCCTTTTGCCAGTTCGACCGGCCTGAATTTCCTGGTGACCTCGCTGAATACGTTCGACAGCTCCAATATTTTAAGCGATAAAGCGGTTCAAGGGTTTGAGAAATTCCAAGCCAACGTACCGTTCATTGCCTCGACGACGATCCAAATGCGGGATGCGGCTACATCGGGCTCTCTCGACGGGTTCATTCTGGAGTACCAGACATTCGTCAATGCACCAGACCTGAAAAGCGGCTATGTCTTCACTCCATTTGGCGTGCGTCACGACAGTCCGCTCTACGCGCTTGGCGATACGAAGCCGGAGAAGCTGGCTATTTTGAAAAAGTTCGCAGAATTCGTAACCCAGGATAAGTACGCTAAAGCAGCGAAAGACAAAGGCTTCAACGGGCTGGAGGATTACAAATCCGAGATGGCCCCGATTGACGGGAAGCTGCTGACATCCGCCCAGAAGGTATGGAAAGAGAAGAAGAACGGAAGCAAGCCGATCGTAGCCGTATTTGTGGCGGATACGTCAGGCAGCATGGATGGTGAACCGCTGAACCGCCTGAAGGAATCGCTCATTAAGGGTCAAAAATATTTGGGCAAAGACAACAGCATCGGCATGGTTTCTTATTCCGACGACGTGACCATCCAGCTCCCGATCGGAAAATACGACGTCAATCAGCAGTCGATGTTCGTGGGCGCAGTGAACAGCCTTCAGGCCAGCGGCCAGACAGCGACGTTTGACGGCATCGTGGTTGCGCTCAAGATGCTGCAGGACCAGCTGGCGGCCGATCCGAACATGAAACCCGTTATTTTCGTACTAAGCGACGGTGAAACGAACAAAGGCAATTCGCTCAGCGACATCAAAGGACTGATTGAGAACTATAAGGTTCCGATTTATACCATTGGCTATAACGCCAACATCAAGGCGTTGCAAAGCATTTCCAGCATTAACGAAGCCGCCAGTATCAATGCGGATACCGATGACGTCGTGTACAAGATCGGAAATCTGTTCAACGTTCAAATGTAAGGGTGAAGTCAAAGGGGGAGGATGAGATATGGCGTTTACGATGAGTGTCTCAAGTGCGGAGCAGATCCAGGCTGTGATCGAGGAGGAAGTTAAGCCGGTACCGGAAGAGGTAGCGAAGCTGAAAGAAATCGCCGATGCGAATGTGGCTTCCATTATGGAGCTGGATGTGGAGTCGCTGGACAAACGCAAGGAGATTTTGCAATCGATCGACAGCTTCGGGCTGGATACGATGAAGCTTTCTTCCGAGAAGAACAACCTGCTGCAGGTGTCTGTCGGCAATCTTTCCAAAGGCGGGGACGAAGGGGGAGCCGTTGCCAAAGGGCTGACGGAACTGCATACGCAGCTGAAGGATCTGGACCCCAGTCTGATCGACTTTGCTAAAAAGGGATTCCTCGGCAAGCTGTTCAACCCGCTGCGGGCATACTTTTTGAAGTTTGAGAAGGCAGACGACGTCATTGCTGACATTGTCGTATCCCTCGACAAAGGGAAAACGACGCTCAAAAACGACAACACGACGCTGGAGCTGGAGCAGCAAACGATCCGGGAGCTGACGAAGACGCTGAAGAAAGAAATTCAGCTGGGGACGATGATGGACGAATCGATCGAGGCGCAGATTGAAGCGGCAAAGCAAAGGGGAGAAGATCCGGAAAAAGTCCGTTTTATTACAGAGGAAGTCCTTTTTCCGATGCGGCAGCGCGTGATGGATCTTCAGCAGATGCTGGTGGTTAACCAGCAGGGCATCATGGCCTATGAAGTGGTCATCCGCAACAACCGCGAGCTGATCCGGGGCGTGGACCGGGCCAAAACCGTCACGATCTCGGCGCTGAAAATCGCGGTGACCGTGGCCAGTGCGCTGTACAATCAAGGCATTGTGCTCAAGAAGATCGAGCTGCTGAATCAAACGACGAACAATATCATTGCCGGCACCTCCCGGATGTTAAAGGACCAAGGCGTAGCGATCCAGAAGCAGGCCATCGAAACCAGCGTCTCCGTCGATACGCTCAAGCAGGCTTTCTCCGATGCAATCTCCGCCTTTGAAGCGATCAGCTCTTACAAACAGGCGGCACTTCCGAAAATGCGGGATACGATCAATCAGTTCCGTGCCTTGTCCGATGAGGGGGAGAAGCACATTCAGCGTCTGGAAAAAGGGAAAGCGCTGGGGCTGTGACCGGTTATCATGAAACCTCTATATTGGAAGTGCGAAGACAGCCGGTTTTGTGACCGGCTGCTTTTTTTTGAATAATTTCTCCATCTTGTCACAAAATCAAATTGTGGATTGTCTTCAATAGTGTTGAAACCAGGAGGGAGAGATAGAATTTATGGAAAAGCTGCTTGTCATTAATGCGCATCCGAAAGTGGAGGACGCTTCATCCGTAAGCTTGACCGTGCTCCGGCATTTTTTAGAAGCTTATCGAAATCTAAATCCGGAGGGGCCTATCGAACAAATTGATCTGTATTCGGAAGATGTGCCCTGCATTGATCGATTATTTTTCAGCGCACAGGAAAAAATGCAAAAAAATGAGCGCTTAACGGAAGAAGAGCAGCGGCTCACTTCCCGGATGTCGGAAATCCTTCGGCAGTTCAAGAGCGCCAAGAGGTACGTCATCGCCATGCCGCTGCATAACTTTAATATTCCTTCGAAGCTCAAAGATTATATGGATAACATCCTGATCGCCAAAGAGACCTTCGCCTATACGGACAAGGGATCGATCGGCCTGCTGACCGACGGCCGGAACGTTGTCGTCATTCAGGCAAGCGATGGGATTTATACGAACCAGGACTGGTACACGGAAGTTGAGTACTCCCATCGTTATTTGAAATCGATGTTTAACTTTATGGGCGTCGACTATCAAATCATCCGGGCACAGGGCAATCATTCCTTGAAGAGGGATGAGGTGCTGGCTAAGGCATTTCAAGAAGCCGAATCTGCGGCGGCTTCTTTGGCACATCAGGGAATGCAAGTGTCCAATCAGGCAGGGAGCAAGTAATTCATCGTAAGGGCGTCAGCCCCGGATTCACGTAGGCTATGTTACAATAAGCGGAAAAGAGCGGGGACGGAGATGGATAGATGACAACAGATACATCCAGTTTATATGTAGAGTATAAGCCGCTGCTGAGCAGCATCGCCTACCGAATGCTGGGGTCGCTCACGGACGCCGAGGATATTGTGCAGGACATCTTCATTGAGCTGGAAACGATGCAGACCGATCATATTTTAAACATGAAAGCCTATTTACTTAAAATGGTGACCAACCGGAGCATCAATGTGCTGAAGTCGGCCCGCAAAACACGCGAAGTATATACCGGCCCTTGGCTGCCGGAACCTGAGACGGCTGATGCAGGTCAGACACCCGAAACGGCAGCGATCCAAGCCGAATCGGTCTCCTACGCGCTGCTCGTCCTTCTGGAACAGCTGTCGCCGGTGGAGAGAGCCGTCTTCATTCTCCGGGAAACGCTCGATTACGATTACCGGGATATCGCCGAGCTGCTGGACAAAAGCGATGCGAACTGCCGAAAGCTGTACAGCCGGGCGAAGCAAAAGGTCAGCACCGCGCCGGTTCCGGGGCGGGAGGAGAGAGCGGCCGCCGAGCCGCCGATTGCAGTGCCTGTAGAAAGCACTCGCGTCACTTCCGACCAGGCCAAGCATGCGGAAATACTATCCCGCGCTTTTATGGCAGCGGCGAATTCCGGCGATTTCAGGGAATTTGTCGGCATGCTTGCGGATGATGCCCGATTGTACACGGATGGCGGCGGCAAGGTCCGCTCGGCGATCTTCCCGATCATCGGCAGCCATCGTATCCTGGCCTTCCTTCAAGGGATTGCCCCGGGAAATATCAAGCCGGAGAATCAGCTGCTGATCGACGTCAACGGGCAGCCCGGCCTGCGGTTGAACCGTGGCGACGAGCTCTTTGCGGTGTTGTCCTTCCAGTTTGACAGCGACTCGCGGCCTGTCCGTATGTTTATGGTCACGAATCCGGATAAACTGCAGCATGTGATCCCGTAACGGCTTTTTTGGCAGATATAAAAAGGGTTTCGGAAACAACATGTAGAATATCCCATATGGTTAAAAATTCCAGATGGGAAAGAGGTATGCATTTTGAAATTTGAACAACAAAATTTAAGCCATTCAAGCTTCAATTGCTGCGACCTCAGTGAAACAGAAATTCAATGCTGCAATGGCAGCGGGATGAGCATGAACGATGTGAATTTGACGGGAATGCATATTTCCGATGCGAATTTGAGCGAACTTGCCATTGACGGTGCTCAATGGGGCGGCGCACATTTTCAATCCATCGGCTACGGAGATCCAAGCCAGCCTGATGCAGATCACAACAAGGAGGGCGTCCGTTTTTCAGACTGCAGCTTCCAGAACGGGCGGATCACCGACTGTGATTTTACGAACGCCAATCTTCAAAACTGCGACATAACGGGATTGGTCATCAATGGGATCAACATCGAAGAATTAATCCAAAAGTATGTTCCTGCGGAACAAAGAGAGTAGGATACAGATAAAACAACGAAAGCCATCCCAGAACCTGGGGTGGCTTTCATGGTTATGCCTGCCGTACCACATCATCCGCGTCCGTGGAATAAGCGAGTTCTTTCTGCGCGTCAAGCGCGGCCAATCTGTCCAGCAGAGCTTCCCGGATTTGCTCATAGGCATCGCTGCCCAGTGCCATCCGGATCGGACCGTCTCCCTGATCGACGCGGCGGATGATCTGCTGCGCCATTTTATCCGGATCGCCGACAACCATTTGATTGAACATGTTCATATCGATGCCCGGCAGTTCCCCTTTCATCAGGCTGACGAACTGGCCAACCTCCTTGTCCCGATATGCGTCCATCCGTTCTCCGAATACCGCATTGCTCGTAATGAAATTCGTACGGATTCCGCCCGGCTCCACGATAGTCGTCTTAATATTGAACGGCGCGGCTTCCTTGGCCAGCGCTTCAAAGGCGCCCTCGACCGCCCATTTGGAAGAACAATACAGCCCCATTCCCGGCGTGGAATAATGCCCCGCCATGCTCGATATCTGCACGATGTGCCCGCTGCCCTGTTTGCGGAAAAAAGGCAGGACGGCACGGGCTGCACGCAGTGATCCGAGGACGTTGGTCTTGAACAGATGCTCGATCTGCTCGTCGCTTGCTTCCTCCACTGCACCGTATAATCCATAGGCTGCGTTATTGACAAGCACATCAATCGTGCCGAGTTCCTCCCATGCCCGTTCGATCACCTCAACAATTTGCTGCGGGTTCGTCAGATCCAAATGAGCCTGCCATAATCGGGAACCATATTGTGCTTTCAGATCGTCCAGCACGCCCGGCTTGCGCACCGTTACGGCTACACGGTCGCCTCTTTCAAGCAACCGGCGGGTGATGCGCGAAGCCAAGCCTCCTGACGCTCCTGTAATAAACCATGTTTGCATGCTAAATGCCCTCCAATCGCTGTATTCCTCTGTATCATACGAGCAGCGGAAGGGCCCTAGCCACAGCATGTTTATACTATTAATGGGAGTAACAGTTTACGATCATAAGCCAATGTCCACCTGCAATCCAGGCGAGATAGGTTCTGCTCTATTGAGGCAGCTGGTCTTGTTCCAGCATAGACATTAACCTCTCCTCCGTGCCTGAACCGGGTACCGGTACGAAGAAACACCAGTGAAGGTCCGGGTCGCCGTCAATGACGGCCGCCGAATGGAGCATAAACTCCATTTCCTGACCATCCGGAAGGCGGAACAAAGCGGTGGTTACACGCTTTTGCTTGATTTCGTAGAGGTTCCAGTAGTACTCGAATTCCTCACTTTCCTGTCTCAAGCGTTCGAAACGTTCCATATACAACGGGTTGTCTTGGCTTCGGTCATAGCTTGCCCGCAGCACCGCCGCCGAGTAGCGGGCGAAATTTTCCCAGTTCACAAGCCGTTTACGGTAATCCTCTTTGAAAAATATAATGTTCAGCATATATCTTTCATTCTCCGGCATACGGCCGAAGTCGGCGATGATCAGTTCTGCGGCGCGGTTCCAGGCGATCACATCCGTGCCCGCATCCGTGATGAACGAAGGGTACCACAGTTGATCGACGATTTGCTGCAGCACGCCGGAATCCGGCTCCTCGCTGTTCGGAACGGCGCCGGCGCTTGCCGGGTCCACATGGGCCAAATCGAACAGATGCTTCTGCTCGTCTTCGTCGAGCTGCAGCGCATGGCTGATATTTAACAGCACTTCCGGCGAAGGATTAGCTTCTCTGCCTTGCTCCAGCCAGGTGTAGTAAGTCACGCTCATATTGGCAAGATAAGAGACCTCTTCCCGCCGAAGCCCTGGGGTACGCCTTCTTCCGGGCAGCGGCTGGATCCCCGCTTCAGAAGGCTGCAGCCGTTCCCTGCGCGATTTGATGAAATCGCCCAATGGAGAAGAAGAACGAGTTGTTTTCATTTTCATGTACGCCACCATCCTTGCGTTTCCAAGTAGGCCGACAACAGCCATTTAGAACATTGTAATCCTTTCAACCTGTTGATTTCCATCTTCCGCTTCTGAACGGTTTAACTGCATTGAAAAAAAATGGAATTAAAGGGTTTGACGAAAAATCTTTATATTTATATTATTAGAAATATAGAAATAAAGATCACGAATGAAGCCAATATCTGAAAGAAGGTGTGGTAAGGATGAGTCATAAACCTCTATTGGTCATTGTAGGGGCCGGTTCGGGCGTAAGCGCGGGTATAGCCCGCAAATTCGGGAGCAATGGCTTCCGGGTGGTTCTTCTGTCAAGAACCGAGACTTCGCTGCAGCGCAGCTTGGAGGATCTTCGTCAAGTGCATATCGAATCGTATGGAATAACTGCAGATGCTTCAGATCCGGATTCCATCAAAGCAGCCTTTACACAGATTGAAAACTTATATGGAATCACCGATGTTCTGGTATATAATGCGGCGCACATTGCGCCAGGAGATGCGTTATCGTTAACGGAACAGCAGCTGATCGATGATTTGAAAGTAAATACGGTCGGCGCGTTGACCAGCGCGCAGCAAGTCATTCCGGACATGGTCGAACGGAAACAGGGGACGCTCTTTTTCACAGGGGGCGGTATTGCATTGAACCCGAATCCACTGTATGCTTCTTTATCCATTGGCAAAGCCGCGGTCCGCTCACTTGCGCTTTCCCTGGCCGAGACGCTGGGGCCCCATGGAATTTATGTGGGCCAGGTTCTAATCGCCGATCATGTTCAGCGAGGGACTTTTTACGATCCGGACCGGATCGCCGATGTATATTGGGAATTGTATACCAATAGAGACCGGAAGGAATATTTATTTAAGGAATAATCATAGGCGCTTATTCATGGGCAAGGATCGTTTCATAAAAAAAGGACAGCTGCAGAGCCCTCGCAGCTGTCCTTTATTTTACCTCAATAGTGGTAAGTATAGACCAAGCTTATATCATGCTCTTTTCCCATGCACCCCGAATTTCCACGCCGGTTGACTTGGCGGACCGTTCCAGTTCTTCGATTTCAGCATCCGATAATTGGACGTCCATAGCCGACACGGCGCTGGCGATATGGGACGGTTTCGTTACGCCGATAATCGGCACCGTTCCTTTGGCGATCGCCCAGGCAATGGCGATTTCAGCAGGTTCAACATGGTGACGGAGGCTGATTTCTCTCATTACCTCGATCAGATCTTCCAACTCGGCAAGTACCTTCTCATCAAAGGCGTCTCCTCGGCGGGTCCCTGCTTTAAAAGGATGTTTTGTATCATATTTCCCGGTCAGCGCCCCTTGCTCCAGCACCATATAGGAGAAGAAGATCAAATCATTGGCATTGCAGTATTCAATAATGCCGGCTTCTTCCGAGGAACGGTAGAGCAGACTGTAATGGTTTTGAACGGCTGAGAGCTGAAGCCCCTCTTGAGCCAAAATGTCCGCGGCGAGCTTGATTTCCTCCAAATTATGATTGGAGACCCCGGCGTATTTAACTTTTCCGCTCTTCATCAACGGGATCAGCTTAGAGGTCCACCGCTGGACGTCTTTCGGATTGTGGATCCAATACACGTCAGCATGATCCCTTTCAAGCCGCTGCAAGCTCCCGGCGAGAAATTCTTCAACAGCCTCATCCGTCTGCTCGCCGCGGGGCGTGAATTTTGTTGAGATCAGGACGTCATTTCTCCCGCGTATGAACTGGCCCAGAATCGTCTCCGAAGCGCCCATGCCGTAAACTGCGGCCGTGTCCCAAAGATTTAATCCGGCATCCATCGCCGCATCAAATACGGGCTTCAGATCCTTGGCAGTCAGGTTATTCCCGAAAACCGCATCTCCTCCGTTGGCGCCGTTCCCCCAGGACCAGGTACCGAGGGCTATAGCTGGGATCGTTATGTTTTTTAATTGAAAAGTTTTCATCGTTTATTTCTCCTTTAACAGTGGGATAGGACAAAGACGATTATCTTTTTCCGGGAAAGCCATGCCGCTTCGCGCTCCATGCGATGATCCAAGCGATCAGCAGCAGAATCAGCAGCACGGCCGGAAACGATTGGACGCCGATGAGCTCCAGCAAGGCTCCGCCGACGATGCCCCCGCCAGCGATGGCCAGATTCCATACGGTCGTATTGATGGGCATCACGATGTCCACGCCTTCTTCGCCGCTTGCATTCGCTTGAGCGGTTTGCAGCAGCGTAGCTGCTCCGCCGAAAGTAAGTCCCCACAATGCGACGGCGGCATAGACGACGGGTACCGATGTGCCGCCCACCCATAATGCGGCCGAAACCAGGGCAAATCCAAGCAGACTGAGCAGCGTCAACAGGCGCAGCTTGCGGTCGATGAGCAAACCGACAATCCAGATCGACACAATCGCCGCGAGACCAAAGACCAGAAGGACCAGATCAACGCGGCTGCCCAGCCCGGAACGCTCGAGAAACGGCGCAATATACGTATATAGGATATTATGGGCCAACATCCAGGTGAGTACCACCATAAGAATGGGGCGGATGCCGGGCAATACAAACACTTGACCCATCGTCATGCGCTCGTCTGCGGGCTGCCCGGGATAATCCGGCACCTTCCACAGCACCCAAACCATGAGAACAAGGGTCATAAGGGACATAAGCCCAAATACGGCCCGCCAGCCGATCAGGTCGCCGAGCAAGGTTCCAGCCGGTACGCCGAAGGTAAGAGCAATCGGCGTTCCTACCATGGCGACTGCCAAGGCGCGGCCTTTTAAAGCATCCGGTACCATTCGCCGCGCGTACCCGGCGATCATGCCCCACGCCGCGCCGGCGGCCACACCGGCAAAAAAACGGGCTGCAAGCGTCAGGGTATAACTGCTCGAAATAGCCGTAATGGTGTTGAATACCAAAAATCCGGCAATAATGGCGAGCAGCAGCGGACGCCGCCTCATCCCGGCGGTAAACATGGCAAACGGAATGGCTGCCACAAGCGAGCCGATGGCATACAGGGTGACGAGCTGACCCGCCATTCCTTTGGAAATATTCAGCCCTTCCACGATGTGCGGCAGCAGCCCGGCCGGAATGGTTTCCGTGAGAATACAGATAAAACCGGTCATGGCAAGTGCCAGCAGCGCCAGCCAGGGAAGCCTGGCTGGGACGGATACCGGCTGGACCACTTTCGTGGAAGATGACATATGGGACAAGTGAGTGACCTCCTTCGAATGGTAACCTAATTTCTGGATCGATCATTCCATATACTAAGTTCAGCCCGGCTGACTTGTCAAGAACTTCTGGATCGATTAGTATAAAATTCATGAAGGGGGTAATCGTATGCCACGAACAGGACGCCCTCGTGCGTTTAATCGGGACGAGGCCGTACTTGCCGCGATGTTTCTGTTCTGGGAGCACGGCTTTGAATCCACTTCGCTGGCCCAATTGCGCGCGGCGATGGGGCATATATCCGCTGCTAGCTTTTATGCGGCGTTTGAATCGAAAGAGGCGCTGTTTCGCGAGACGGTGGAACGGTATAAAGCAACTTACGGCCGGGTGATGGAGAGTT
This sequence comes from Paenibacillus sp. FSL R5-0378, assembly GCF_038009285.1. Lineage (NCBI taxonomy): Bacteria > Bacillati > Bacillota > Bacilli > Caryophanales > Paenibacillaceae > Paenibacillus > Paenibacillus sp. FSL R5-0378. Next base: position 6,978,570 of record NZ_JBBPAY010000001.1, on the reverse strand, counting down.
TTCATGATCAACGTTTGGCACCGAAAGCCGCCATCGAACAAGGGCTGCGCCGCTCGGCGCGAATGCAGACCGAAGGCTCTCATCCACTGGGCTGTTTGGTGGTGTTATCCGGTATAAGCTGTTCGCCCGAGAACCAGCATATCCAAGAAATGCTGGCCAAGGAGCGGGAAAAAAACCGGGACGGGATTAAGGACTGCATTGAACGGGCAGTTGCGAATGGTGAGCTGCCCGACACGGTCGATGTTCCCATGCTGGTGTCTTTGTTCAACACCTTTCTCCTTGGCATATCGACGCAGGCGCGAGACGGTATCCCGTTCGAACAAATTGATGCAGCTATCACTCAGTTGATGAGCATCTGGGATGCCCTGTCTCGAAAAAACGGATGACAAGGAATACAAATCGTCTGATGAAAGCAGCGGGGGAGAGAACATGAACAAAACGGAACGGCAGCTCGCCATTACGCTGGAGCTGCAGCGAAACAAGCTGGTCAGAGCAGAGGATTTGGCGGCCCGGTTCGAGACGAGCGTCCGGACGATCTACCGCGATATTCAAGCCTTGAGCGAAGCGGGGGTTCCGATCGCCGGGGCTCCGGGGCAGGGATATTCCCTGATGGAGGGCTATTTCCTGCCTCCGGTCAGCTTCACGGCGGAAGAGGCCGTAGCCCTGCTGATGGGCGCGGACTTTATCGAGCAAAGACTGGATGCGGACTACAGCCCGGTGGCGGAGGCGGCCAAACGCAAAATTGAAGCGGTTCTGCCGGAGTCGGTACGCGCTGAGTCGATTCGAGTGCGGGAAACGATGCGCCTTCTCCAAGCCGGCGAGCCGGTAACCAGCCGGAAGGAAAAGGACTATCTCGGACAAATTCGGCGTGCGATTCTGGAGCGCCGCAAAATCAGGTTTGCGTATTTAAAAAAATACCCGGAAACGGACGGGAGCCGGATGAATATAAGGGAGGCGGCTCCATACGGACTGACGCTCGTTCAGGGGAATTGGACATTGGTCGCGCACTGCGACCTGCGGCAGGATATCCGCCATTTCCGATTGTCGCGGATGACGGAGCTTGCCGTGCTCGAGGAGGGCTTTGCCATGCCGGCCGGATTCGATTTGAAGCGTTACCAGCCGCCCGATGACCGCAACTTACAGGTGGTGGTTCGGGCGAATCCGGATATCGCCGACAAAATCGCCGAGACCACGCATTTTTATATGGAGGAAATGGAAGAACGGGAGGACGGACTGCGGGTCACCTTTCGCGTGCGTCAGCCGGAGGAGCTGCTCCCCTATATCCTCGGTTGGGGCGGGGCGGTTGTCGTGCTGGAGCCGGAATCCTTCCGCCGCCAAATTCAGACCGAGGCCGAAAACATATTAAACCGCTACTGACACGCTGTTGTCAGGAGCGGTTTTTTATAATGGGAGAAAATCCATAAATAAAGAGGAGTTGTTCCCATGTTGAAAAGCACAGCGAACGCATTGCAGGATTTGGAGACGTCGGTAGAACGGTATTTGATTGAACTGGAGAATTTTGATATGGAGCAGTTGCTGATAAAAACGAACGAGGAAGAATGGTCGATTGGGCAGATGTATATGCATTTGATTCAAACGGCGCAGTTCATGCACCTGCAGCATGTCGATAGCTGTCTGGCCGGCAACGGGACGGCACTCTCCACCGCGGAGGAGAAGACGGAGATTGGCAGGAAGGTATACGAGCTGGGGAGCTTTCCGCCGGTCAGGGTCCGGGTCCCGGCTTCACCGCAGTACACCCCGCAGCAGCCGGAGAGCAAGGAGCAGATTATCGAAGGGCTCCGGAGTGTAGTGGAACGGATGAAGCGGACGGAGCCCGCTCTGGCCGGAGCGTCTGAGCAATCTAAGATCCCGCATCCGCGTTTTGGTCCTTTAACCGCCGCGGAATGGTTTTTGCTGGTTGAGATGCATTACCGGCACCATTTTATGCAGCTGGAGCGGTTGAAAGGCGAGTTAAGCCTGGTTTAGCCCGTTAGCGTTGCCGCCTGTATTCTGAGGCCCAAAAAGCAGAAAAAACAGCCGCAGTCCAGGGCTTGTCATCTTCCCTGGCTGCGGCTGTTTTTTTACTTAACGGTTGCTCCATTTAAAAACACCACAGCCAGCGGGGCATTTGCTCTAGGGAAAGGGGGTTGGTCAGAAGGAATCATATTTATTCTAGATCGCTGTTGACAAAGGAAATTTCATCGCTTAGTATATCGATAAATATAGAATTATAAACCTATGGAAGGAGGGCAACCCCATGAACAAGGAGCAGTCACATCAGGAAGCTGTAAAAATATACAAAGCACTCGGAGAGCCGACCCGGTTAAATATCGTCAAGCTCTTATGCAAGCATGATGAATTAAGCTGCAGCCAGATTGAGGAGCAGTTGAATTATAAAGGTTCCACCCTGTCGCATCATCTGAAACAGCTGGTGGAGTGCGGGGTGTTGAGGCTGGCGCGCAAGGAAGGGACTTATCACTTTTATCGGGTCAATCAGGATACATTAGATCGTCATGTCGTGCTTCAGCCAGATTAATTTTTTTTCGGTCCCATATTTCGATAAATTTAAATATATTAAGATAAGATCCAAATGAGTGTGCTGTCATTAGCGGCAGTTTCTTTTTTGACCAATAGATTGATAGTTTTAAATCTATAAGAACACAAAAAGGATGTGGTTTAACATGTATGTATTTTTATGATCAATATTTCGATAAGTATAAAAACATCAAGATATTCATGGTAATAACCTAAAAGGAGAGGAATCAATGAATAAAATGGGACTCGTTTATCTGCTTGCTTTCGGCGCCTTTGTCATGGGGACGGCTGAAATGGTCGTCATGGGGATTTTGGGGATGATCTCGAATGATTTGAACGTATCCGTAGGCACAGCCGGGCAATTAGTTACGCTGTATGCCGTTGTATTTGCGATCGGAACCCCGATCCTTGTATCGCTTACCGGCAAAATGAAGAGAAAAAGGCTGCTGCTGCTGACCTTTACTTTGTTTGTCATTGGTAATTTGGTCGCCTTCTTTAGTCCGAATTTTACCGTCCTGATGATTTCCAGAATGATTCTGGCAGCCAGTCAAGGCGTTTATACGGTGGTGGCCCTCATGGTCGGCTCCAGCCTGGTGGAGCCCCAAAAGCAAGGGAATGCCATCGGCATCATTTATATGGGATTTAGTACTGCCTTGGTTGCAGGCACTCCGCTCGGAACCATCATCGGCGAATATTGGGGATGGCGGCCGGTGTTTATGCTCATTGCGGCATTGAGTGTGCTTGCCATGATCGGAATCGCCGCGTGGATGCCGAAGGTACAAGAACAGAAGCCGACTTCGATTCGGGACCAGCTGCTTGCGCTGAAGGATCGCCGAATGGTCAGCGGCTTGATGATCACTTTTTTCTGGATTGCCGGGTATCAGTTGATGTTTACATACATTGCGCCTTTTCTTGAGACAGCCGTGGGCATGAATACGACGATGATCAGCACGGCACTCTTCGTATGCGGCCTGTTCGCTGTCATGGGATCACGCCTTGGCGGGTACGGCGCGGATAAGTGGGGAATTGGCAAAACGCTGCTCATCAGCCTGCTTCTTCATGCAGCCGCACTGGCCGTACTTCCGCTTGCCGCAGCCACGATGGTGAGCGCGCTGATCATTCTGGCGGTCTGGTTCGGAGCGGCTTGGATGACGACTCCCGCTCAGCAGTATTACCTCATCTCCCTTTCCCCGAAAACTTCGGGTCTTGCGCTGGGACTGAACAGTTCCATGCTGCAGCTTGGAATGGCGGTAGGCGCCGGGGTAGGCGGATGGGTGGCCAATCAGACGTCCCTGATGCAGCTGGGATGGGTAGGAGCAGTAAGCATTCTGCTTAGCGTGATCACTGCGCTGTACTCTTTTTCGCTCAAAAGCAGAAAAGAATCGGTGCTGAGCAATTAACCTCTGGAACTCACCGTGAAAGGGGGGATGCCTGGACTTGAAAAATGCCTTGAGGGATCATTTGAACAGAACAATTTGCTGTCGTAGGCAACCACAAAACTTTAAAATGAGGTGGAAAATATGTCTGATTATCAACTTAATTTGAATGATAACCGTATCGTATGGGGAAAGGAAATCAATGTAGAGCCGCGAATTGGAAAATCTCCGAATGACTCGATCCGGCAAGGGGCGGGCAGCGCCTTGGATTGGAACTTGCCTGCCGGTATATATCGGGCAAAAGAGGTCGTCAGGGCGCTCGATCCCCTGCTTGAGGCGATGCTGGTCCAGCTTGGCGAACCGGTAAACGGCGATCCGGCGGTGCTGCTGGACAGCCTTCAGGCCAACTTGGCGATTTCCGGACGCGTGTCATCTCTGCCGCTTGGTCCCCTGGCTTTAGAGGATAAAGCCGGCGTCGAACTGACAGCCCAGGCGGTACGCATCGGCGAGCAGCTGGTAAGCTGGGCGCGGGAAATGAATGCGGAGAAGAGGACGCTCGCGAGTTATGGGCCGGAAACGCTTGGCCAGCTGGAATTTAGAAGCCACTGCTACGGTCATGCCCTGATCCCTGACGCTGTTGCACAGGTTTGGGGACCCTTTGGGGGCCCAAGAATCATGCAGATCTATAATGAATACCTGCACCAAATGGTTTTGCTGCGGGATGCCTTGCTTCCGTTTGCCAATTGGGAGCAGGTTCCGTTTGAAGTGAAGGAACATACGGAGTTTAAAGGGCTCCGTTTTCTGGAACCGGCCCGGGAGGTCTTTTTAACTCAGCTGCTTGGGAAAAAGTTGACACACAAATCGATTGTCCAGTATGCGCAAAGTGTGGTCAGCTCGGGTCTGTCCGCAGCCGGTTACGGATTCCAATATCAACTGGGCACCGTATTGCCTGCCGGGCTGGGAGAGCCGGCCGGGACGGCGGCGCGGTACCTGCTGAAATGGCATCCGGTACAAACGATACAGGCAGAAGAAACGCAGGATATGGCTGCGATCTCGTTCGATTACGAATATGACGATTATTATGCGGCACCGCGCACCGATGCGGGAAGCGGTACGCCAGGGAATAAAGATACGCTTCCTGTCTCTTTAGGGGAGATCGCTGGTCCGAACGTCGCGCGTTTACTGCCGATTACGGCTTCTGATCGAACGACCCTGCGATTGAGCTTGGAATTGGACGGACGTGAATTTTCGGTGGATCTCGGTCAGCTCTTTAGAGGGCATCGCTTTATGTACCGGCCCGAAGGAAACGACAACGCCGATGTCGCTATTGTGAAGCGTACCTCTGTCAGCCTGCATTCGGCAGCGGACATCCTTGCGCTTTCCGGATTGGTGACAAATACAGACGGAATCCACTTCATTCCAACCGATGGAAACGAGCTTGTTCGGTGGGCATTGCTTGGTAAGCTGTATCCCGAAAATGTGGTTATATTAGACAACGGTCATCCAGAAGAACTGGAAAAAGCTTATGTTTCCGGCAAGGGCTTTGGGACGCAGTTTTTAGTGTTGTAAGTCCAGCAATCCGGGTGATGATTTGCCCCGTAGACCGTCACATATAATCGACACGATGCGCTCGGGATATGGTGCACTCCCGCTGTGCGCTTGCAGGATACCGACAAGCAGGGCCCGGATGTCCCCAACGCTGGCATCAGGCCGGACGGATCCGTTTTGCTGGGCCCGGGCTAGCAGCTTGCCGAGCTCGCTCCAGAAGTCTCCCGCAACTTCCTTGAGCGCGGCGTCCTTGTCCAAACCGCTGCCCACAAGGGCGTCGGTTATCGCCTTGTTGGCTACTGCTTCACGGATCACGATTCTAAAATAGCTGAAGAATGCTTCGCCCGGATCCTCGTGGCGGAGCCATTTTTTTGCTTCCTCAACAAGACGCGCCTTGTAGCTGACCATCACCGCTCCAAACAATTCCTCCTTGGTCGGGAAATGCCGATAGGCGGTGCCTACGCCAACCCCGGCATGTCGGGCAATTTCATCCATCGAGACGGTGATGCCCTCAGTAGTAAAGAGTCTGTGCGCAACATCGAGCAGTTTATCCCGATTTCGTTTGGCGTCGGCACGCAGTGCTTTGGAAGAAGACATGGCACCGTTGGAGTCGGTATCCCCACTGTGATCAGCCGGTATGTTCTGTTCTGACATCTTAGGATATCACCTCGCTTGAATCCATATTACACAATGAACGTATCGTTGACAAACGGAGAATACTCTCCGTATAATGATAAACGGAGAAGGTTCTCCGTTTAAAAATAGTAATTTCTAATTCATGAAGCGAGGTGATCAGTTTGACAGAACAGACACAATCAGCCGGCACCAGTCCGCGCGAAATCATTGAATGTTTTATACGGGCTACAGCTGACAATGCATGGGATGAACTTGCAGATTTATATGCTCCCGACGTGGTTATCGAAATCCCGTTCGCTCCACCTGGGGTTCCCAAACGGACGGAAGGAAGGGAGGTACTACGCGAACGATTTAAGAGCGTCGCCGGAATGAGACGGTTCGATAATGCTGAGTTACTCGCCTTGCACGAGACCCGGGATCCGGAAGTCGTTGTTGCCGAATGGAATGTTCACGGTCATGTGACAGAGACCGGCCGCTCATTCACCTTTTCGTATATTATGGTGGTCAGGGTCCGGAACGGACAGATCTTATCCTCCCGTGATTACTCCAACCCGATCGACGGGGCGGAGGCGTTTGACAGACTGCCACAGTTATTCCAGGCGCTTACGGACCAGACGTCATCGAATTGAGCCCTAAGCTGTGCAGCCCAGCAACAGGCCTAGTACCTTCATATAGGCATAGAAGCTTTTCCCGGTAGGGAAAAGCTTCTATTTTGCAGAAGGTTTAGTTAATGAATATTTCTCCTTGTTAACTTTGCTGCTGCACGCCTCTGAGCCACACGGATTCGATCGACAAGGTATCCGAGATATGACTTGTTGGGTCGCCATTCACCAGAATAAGGTCTGCGCGCGAACCTGCGGCAATCCGTCCGCGATCGTGAAGCCCGAAGCGGCGGGCCGGTTTCGAGGTGGCGGACTGGAGCGCTTCGATCGGAGTGAACCCGGCTTGAACGAGCAGCTGCATTTCATGATGGACGCTGGCACCATGCGCAAGGCCGCCGAGATTTGGAACGGGAACAGGGGAGACATCCGTTCCAACCAGAATGTCGACGCCGGCCCGATGAAGATCCATCACGTTCTTAAAGCTGTTCTCCATATCGCCTTGCGGGAACGTATTGAAGCTGGAGTTCAGAATATCGATCCATTCCGGGCTTAATTTGGAATGCACCCGCGGATCATTGGCCAAATCGGATGCCGGATTTCCAAGGATGGACGAGTTCAATACGAGGCATGGCGTCACGAACGCGCCAGAATCGGCAATAGCTTGGACCAAATCGGGCGTGAGTTCAGGTCTGTCGATAAACAGGTGGCCCAATCCGTCCACTCCGAGAGCGATGGCGGTCTGCGAAGAGCGAGCCGTCAGGACGTGGGCGATGACGATTTTATCAAACTTGTGGGCCTCTTCCACGGCAGCTTTAAGAATTTCGTCGCTCAGGACAGGCAGGCCGGGGGCGCCCATGACCGTGCCTTCTTCAATCATGATTTTAATATAGTCCGCGCCATTCTCCACCTGGGTATGCACGTGTTTGATCGCTTCTTCCACCGTCGTCACCTGGGGCACTTCTTCGTGATCGTGGGCGTATGCCGCCAGCATCGCTTCCCGGTCTTCCTTCGATAACTTCTCCAATTCCTTTAACACGAACTCGGGGATCTCGTCTCCATCGGGCAGCAATTCATCGGGATGACCGCCCGGAGCGGTGATCGCGGTTCCGGCGGAACGGACATCGGCGGCGCCTTTCACATTTTTCAGCTGAATCGCCCGTCCTCTTTCCGTAAAGTCTCCGTTCATTTCGAGTTCGGTCGTCACACCGAATTTTACTGCATCCCGTAATCCTCCAATGGAAGTGTGAACATGGGCATCAATCAAGCCGGGCAATAATGTCGCATGATTTGCATTCACGATGACTGCATCCTCCGGAACGTCAGTGCCTACGGCAATGATGGTCTCCCCTTGAATGAGCACATTTCTTGACTCAATCACTTGTTCCCCGTCGAAAATCCGTGCATTTATAATGGCCGTAACCTTGTCCAGCGTATTCTTCATTTCGTTATTCCTCCTTGGATGTGTGCTTGGAAACAATTCGGAGTATAACAGTTAGTTTTCTAACAGTCAATAAACTAATATTTGAATTGACAAGCCTATGGAATCCCCGTATAGTTGAAATGTTAAAAGTTAGTCTCCTAACATTTTGAGGAGGAACGATCATGAAACCTCGCAAGGATACACTCTATATGGACTTGTTTCAGATTATCGGCCTGAAGTTGAAGAAAAAGGCGGATGAAAGCATTAAAGAGCTGGGATTAAACGCACAGCAAGGCAAAGTCCTTGATTATATTCATAAAAACCAGGATAAAGATATCATTCAAAGGGATTTAGCCGATCGGTTTCATTTACAGGGGGCCAGCATAACAAGCATGCTCCAAGGCCTCGAGAAAAAAGGATATATTGAGCGGAAAATTCCGGCCAATAATGAACGGCAGAAAAACATCTATGTTTTGCCAAAGGCCGTTGAACTGATTGATGCTTTTAACGAATCCTTTCAGAAGGTGGAGGACGAAATCGTTCAGACCCTGACCGAAGAGGAGAAGCAGCTGTTAAAGGGACTGCTGGTCAAAATTAATGAACGCTTATAAGCCGTATGCGAGAACCAATCGGACAGCCCAAAAAAGACGATCATCCCCGTTAAAGGACGATCGTCTTTTGGTGCAGGATGTGCATTTAAAAACCGAAATCGAGGGGGCTGCCCGTCTCGGCGATGGACTTGATGTTGCTTAGAATCATCCACCAGAACTTCTCGGTTTTCAGGAACAAAGGGTTGCCGTCGGTCCATTGATCATTGATGAGGTGCATCTTGGTGCACGATCCCACCGGCTCTAACCGGATCGTTACCCGGCTCTGCATCGTCTCGTGTTCGGCGAAGTGGGAGGGGCCGGGATGGTCGGTGTAGCTGAGTACCCGGTATTTTTCATAGGCCAAAATTTCTCCGTAAATGTGCACCGTGTTTTCCCCGTCAGGCCCAGGGCCGACAAACCGGATCGGGTCGCCTGCCTGCAGATTTGATTGAATGACGCCTCCCATAAAAGCGCGGAACGATTTCTCAGGGTTGAACAGCACGTCCCAAACCTCTTCGGGGCTGGCTCCAATGTAGAAGGTGTACTCTAACTGCATGTCGAATCCTCCTTGAAACAAAAATATTAACGTTGTATACATGTAACGTACCATTTCCGTCCTTCAGGTTTCTTGTAAAAACGCGCCATTAGGGGGAATTCGATGCGCTATCAGGTGAACCCTAACCGAGGGATATTGCATTTTGACCCGGCACAAACGAACGTTAGAATTACACGTCATCTGCCATCAGAACAGCTTCGGCATTTGATCCAGCATTACTGGTTCGTCGAATGGAATTTAGAGGGGCAGCTGCCGTATACGCAGGAGGTATTGCAGCATCCCGGGGTCAACATCGTGTTTGAACAAGGAAGTTCGTACGTCTGCGGAATCGAAAGCAGGAAAGCGGCTTATACGCTGCAGGGAAAGGGGCAGATTGTAGGAATTCTTTATCGTCCAGGTGCTTTTTACGGTTATACGTCAGAGCCCATGTCGGAACTGGTGGACCGTAAAGTGGATATCTCCAGGTATTTTCCGTTTGATGCGGAAACGGCAGAGAAGGGGATATTTGCGTCGAACCGTCTGGAAGAGAGGGTTGCCTTTATTGAAGGACTGCTGTCCATTAACATTCCGGAGCCGGATGACAAAGTGGACGAGCTGAACAAGATCGTCAGGGCGATCATGGAGGATCGTTCGTTGACCAGCGTAGATTTGCTGGTGAACCGGTTCAACGCATCCAAACGCACGCTGCAGCGCATGTTTAAACAGTATTTAGGGGTAAGCCCCAAATGGGTCATTCAGCGATACCGCATGCACGAGGCCAGCGAGGCGATTGAAAATGGAGCCGATATCACGACGGTGGCCTTGGAGCTCGGTTATTTTGACCAAGCGCATTTCAGCAAAGATTTTAAGGCGATCGTAGGAACGTCTCCTCATGCCTACCGGCGGGGGGATTAAGGTAGTCGCACTTTATTTACAGATTTTGAAATATCATTGAACAGGCTGTTCAGCCTGCAAACGTAAAGCGCCGGCAAGACGTTGTCTTGACCGGCGTTTTGCAGATATATGAAAGTATGCGCTTTGGTGGCTTGGAATTTTATTGCATGAAGTCAGCAAAATCGGGAATGCTCGGATTCGCGATATAGTGCCCGCCTTCGACTTGAATGGTCTGGCCCGTAATGAATTTCGATTCATCCGAAGCCAGGAATAGGACGGTGTATCCGATATCGTCCGGTTCTCCGTGGTACGGGAGCTTGTTGTACTTGGCGAAAATGTCCAGCACTTGCGGCGGCATGTTGTTTTTAGCGGCGGGAGTGAGAATTAAGCCAGGTGCAACCGCATTGCAGCGGATGCCGGAGGCGCCGTATTGGGTGGCGATATATTTCGTCAGATTCACGACTGCGGCTTTGGAAGCACCGTATGCCGAACGAATGGAATCGCCCGTAAAGCCTGCCATGGATGCCGTATTGATGATGGATCCGCCGCCCGCCTCGATCATATGGGGGATCGCGAAGCGGCTGCCGAGCAGCACGCTTTTCAGATTGACATTCATGAGCCGGTCCCACTCCATCAAATCCATGTTCACAACATCCAAATCCTTCTGAAGATTGGTTAAGCCTACATTATTGAACAGCACCGTAATTGTGCCAAAGTGCTTGACGGTAAACTCGACAGCTTCCCGGATCGAGCTCTCGTCGCCTGCATCGAGGAACAGGCCGTAGGCTTCTCCGCCTTGTGCGTTGATCTCAGCTGCCGCCTGCTGTGCTCCTTCCACATTGAAATCCGCAATCACCACCTTGGCTCCCTCTTTAGCCAACAGTCTTGCGGAGGACAACCCAATTCCCGAAGCTCCTCCCGTAACAAGGGCAACTTTTCCTTCTACTCTTGCCATATGAAATGAACACCTGCCTTTTTGTTTAGAACATTAATATTTAGACATCTAAATAATATCAAAGTTTATTGGGGCAGGCAAGTTTAGGGCGCCCGCAGAGCTGGAAAGTCATGGCTAATTATTAAAATTTAGTAAATTAGTTTTTAGTTTGCTCTGTTAATATGATTCATAGACGACCGGAAAGGGGCTTTAGGATTGAAAAAGGGAATAGGATTTGCTGCATGGTTTTTGTCTGCTGCTTTAGTATTTTCAGGATGCGCTTCGGACAAGCCGGCGAGCGGTTCACAAGACGTCGAACAGTCCGCAACTCCTTCGATGGACAAAGAGCAAGAGCCATCTAAGCTGCTCAGTGCTTCTGAAAATGGAGAGGTAAAGCTTTTTGAAACTACAGATGGAGTCATTGTAGACGTTAACGGCAGCCAAAAGAAATTCGATTGGAACATACTTAAAGGTGTTTCTAATCCACAGGTGTCCTATGTTGATCTGACAGGGGATGGTAAAGAAGAAGCGGTCATCATTCTGGTTACGGGATATGGTACTGAATTAGATACGAATGAAGCCCATATTTTAAACGGGAAAAACCTTTCGGAAATAAAGATACAGCGTGTGGAGGAGATTCTTGCGGATTTAGAAACCGAAGTTAGCCAAAAGGGCGATGAGCTCCTAATTAAGACCAAAGCGCAAGGGAAAGAATACAAATTCAGCAAAAAAGTCAGCGATTTAAAGTTAGTTCATCCAGACGATCAATTTGAAAACAAACTTTACTTTGGTAATGTCATTCTAAACAATGTGAAAGATCAGAAACTGACCGTTGATATAGTCGGATCTGTTAGACCCATTGATGGCGTGCTTCCAGACTACGTATGCACTGTTCATGTAACGTATAAATATGATCAAGACCTACATGAGTTTGCTGCAGAGCAAATACAAATTACCTCTGATCAATAAACAAAGAAGCTGGCCCCAATTGGTCAGCTTCTTCTTGGCGTCGTACTTTACATCAAGTTATTTCTATAGTGCAGCTATTAAATCGCCCTGATCGCATCCATTAATAATGACGTCGCTTTGCCCAAGAGGTGTTTATCTTTATAAACGATGCCCAGCGGAACGATAGGGTGGATGTCAGAAAATGGACGGATGACCAAAGAACCCTCCAGTTCGAGTCCGCTGTACATCGGAACGACCCCCACGCTGGATGCTTCCTTAAGCATTTGCTGAATGACAAAGAAACTTCCTACCTCCATACAAGAAAAAGGGTGGGGTTCCGTTTGGCTCACCGCCCTCTCCCAAAGCTTCCGATAGATACAAGTCGGTTCTTTGACCAGAACCGTAAGTCCCGCGAGGTCGCTTACCGCAATCTCATCCCGTTTGGCAAGCGGATGATCCACATGCATCATGACCCCGAGTTGATCCTCAAACAGCGGTTCAAAATCCAGCATGAATTTCGCCGAGGGAACCGAGCATATCCCAAAGTCCAGTTCGCCGGACCGGACCCTGTCCGCAATCGGCTGGCTGCCGCTCACTTCCATCGTTAACTGCACTTTCGGATGCAGCCTGCAATAATCGGCCACGACCGCCGCCAATCTTTGGCTTGCGATGGGTTCGATTGCGGCGAAACGAACGGTCCCGCCTTCTCCCGAAGCGATTTCGGAGACGGTCTGCCTTATGGATTGGACGGACTTCAGCAAAGTCCCGGCTTCTTGATGAAGCCATCGGCCAGCCTCGGTGACGATCACACGTTTGCCATCCCGAATAAATAAAGAAACACCCAGATCGGCTTCCAAACGCTGGATCTGAAGGGTTACCGTAGAAGGTGCATACTGAAGCTCCTCGGCAGCTTTCTGGAAGTGGCCGAGACGTACGCAGGCTTCGAACGTTTTTAAGGCTCGCAAATCCATCTTCGTCCCCTCCTTAGTTTAAGATAATTAAACAATTCATTCATATAATTCAATTTTACAAAATAATCGCGCTCTTTTAAACTAATTTCAAACCAATCAATGGAAGGAAAATCAAATGATGGGCCAAAAATCAGCATGGAACGGGATCACCTTGTGGGCATCGCTGTTATTTGTCGTGATCCTCGGTTTTTCCCGGCTCTCTTACGGCATGTTTCTGCCGGGAATTCAGCGGGACATCGGGGGGAGCTACAGTCAATTGGGTATGTTGGGGACGATCAATTTTATCGGTTACTTGGTGGGGACCTTGTGCCTGCCTCCATTGATCTCGCGGTTTCCGGACCGGAAACATGCCATCAATCGAACGACAAGCTTTTTGCTCGGATTGGCCATGATCGGCTCGGCCTTCAGCGATCATTTGGCCCAACTCGGTTTATGGCGTTTTGCCATAGGATTTCTATCAGCTCTCGCCACGGTTCTCGTCTTGTCTATTTCAATGGACGCCGTTCGGCCGGCTGAGCAGGGAGCGGCTTCGGGCTTGATTTGGCTGGGCGGCTCCGCCGGCATTCTGCTCACGGGTTTATCCGCACCCTTTACGATTGACCCGTCCCATTTACAGGGATGGCGGTATGCTTGGGCAGCCATGGGCGTATTTGGCATCGCGGCGGCGTTCGGTTTTGCGGTGGTCACGAGCAAGCGAAGACAGGGAAGTTCATCGTCCCAGGCAGAAGTGAAAACCCCGGATCAACAACGCGTCAAAGTATACCGGCTTCTGTTCAGCCCCGAGAAGCTCTTGTTCTTAATCGGTTCTTATTTTTTCTTTGGTGCGGGATACATTATTTACTTCACGTATCTGATCCCTTATCTGGTAAGCAGGGGCATACCGGCCCTCTTTGCCGGATTAATCTGGTCCGGTATCGGCTTGGCGGGCATGTTTAACGGCTGGGTCGGCGGCAGGGCTATCGACCGGTGGCCGAGCGGGTATACGCTGGCGGCGGGGCTGTCCTTGGGAACCGTCGGGGTGCTCGGCATAACGACCGGGAATTTGTTCTTTACCGCACTAGGCGCGGTGACGATCGGGCTTGTTTCTTTTATTACTCCGCCGCTGATGACGACTTCGCTGCTTCGGCGCCACGTCCCACATCGTGCCTATGCAGCATGCCTCAGCATCGCCACCGCCTTTTTCGCGGCAGGACAAATGATGGGGCCCATCGTCGGCGGGGTAGGAGTGCAGCAGTACGGTTTGCAATTCGGCGCGGCCTCAGGCGCGATCTTTATGGGAATATCCGCGGGGTTGGCGGGCTTGTATGGACAGAAGCAGCGAAAAACGAAAACACGCGACCTGCATCTTGGCGCCTGAATCGTATATTAAAGGAGGAACAGTACAATGACGGAGTATACTCCATTGGCACAAAGAAAATATTTTAAATCGGGAAATCTTCAGCTGTCCTATCTTGATTTTGGCGGAGACAGCAGGCAGGTGCTGGTGATGCTGCATGGGTACATGGCTAATGCAAGGACCTTCTCGGAGCTGGCGGCCCGATTCAAGGATTGGCGGGTGATTGCTCTGGACCAGCGGGGACATGGATGGAGCGACCATCCACCCGGACGGGAATACGCCAGGGAAGATTATGTAATGGATATTTGGAATCTGATCCAGTCCGAGCTTGGGGGACAGCCGGTTACGATTTTGGGGCATTCTTTGGGTGGATTAAATGCTTATCAATTCGCAGCCCGTTATCCTGAACTGGTGATCGCCTTAATCGTGGAGGATATCGGCGCGGAGATTAGCGCGGACTTTTCCTTTGCTGGCAAGCTTCCGTTCCGGTCTCCTTCCTTGAAGCAGCTGAGGGAATCGCTTGCAAGCGCAGGACTCCGGGCGATCGACTACTTTGCCGAAAGCGTGCTGGAGGATGAACGGGGCTGGGGCTTCCGAACGGATTTGAAAGGGCTGCAGGTATCCGTCCCCCAATCCAACGGGGTGTGGTGGGACGACTGGCTGCGCTCAAGCTGCCCGATCCTCCTGATTCATGGCGGCAGGAGCTTCATCCTGGATACCGAACAGGCAAGACGCATGCAGGCAAGAAGACCAGGCACCAAGCTTGTCATTTTCGAACAATGCGGTCACGGTGTCCACTCCGATGATTTAAATGGTTATGCTCATGCGGTGAACGGCTTTCTGGCTGACCCGTATAGCAACTGAAAAAGCGCCGGCATCCAAACACAAGAAGGTTAATCTTATGGGCGCTTCTTGCGCTTCAAGATTAACCTTATTTTTTGTTACTTGGTTACGACACCCAAACTATTGCACCGAACGTTGATTCACGGTAAAGCAGAATTAATATAACCGTTCTTCGCCGGTTATTGGATTTTTGAACGCGGACTTGATGTCGCTGCGGCTGAGTTCTCCGGCGAATTCGGTGTCCGGGGCTTCCGAACCCTTGTTACGGTTTGCTTTGGCCGCTTGTTCTTTCGCTTCGGCTTCGTTGGCTAAGTGGTTATCCTTTTCCATTTCGTTTCGATGCCTCCCTTGTCTAACATCCATTTATCATTAGGATGCAACTTCCAGTCTGCGTCTATGCATCCTTGCACGGATATTAAACGGCTATATTTTTTCTTTCCCTATCCCCCTAAAGGCCAATGAACTATGATCAGAATAACGAAAATTCAGGAAGCGAATCGGGAGGGAAAAGATGTTCGAATCGATTTACGATCAATTGAACCGATGGGGGAAAGACGATACATTTTTCGTGCGCATCATTGAGCGGATCAAGCCTGACGGAATAGCTGATTTAGGCTGCGGAACCGGAAGGCTGACGCTGCATTTGGCGGGTAAAGGTTATCACGTGACCGGTTTGGATCCCGACGAGGCGTCGATTCGGATCGCCAAGCAGAAGGACACAAAGAACGCCGTGCTGTGGGAGATTGGAACGTCCGAGAAACTGGGGGCGGAGCGGTTTGATGTAGTGATGATGACGTCCAACGTGGCACAGGTTTTTGTGACGGACGCGGAATGGACAGCCACGCTGCACAACATTTTTCAGTCCTTGAGGCCGGGAGGGTATCTTCTGTTCGACACCAGAAATCCTCTCGCACGCGCTTGGGAACGCTGGACCAAGGAACACTCTCTTAGTGAAGTCGTGGATCCGGCAACGAAGGCGAACATCAGAACCTGGCATGAGACGACCTCGGTTCATCTGCCCCTGGTGACATACGATACTTTTTATGAAAACTTGGATACCCATGAGGTTCGGAGCGAAGACGACACGCTGATTTTTAGGGAGAGGGAGACGCTCAGGCAGGATCTGCTTGCTGCAGGCTTTCAGCAGGTGAATATATACGGAGACTGGGAATTCCAGCAGGCGGGGCTCCATGCCAAATCCTTTATCTTTGCTGCTAAAAAGTAAAAAGAAACAGCATACCCCCATGGTTTCTGCAACGAAACGGCCTGTCGGCCTAAGCCGGCAGGCTGTTCTGCTAACGTGCGAGATTCATGAGAACGCCGAGAGTTAGATGCTGAACCGCCCCGGATTTTACGAAAGAGCTGCTTACTCTGCGGTTTCGTCCAAGTCTTCCGTATAAGCCAAAATGCCGCGTTTGAAATAAAGCAGCTTTTCATCCGTAGTCGATTCCATGAGATTGGTAATCAGGAGTTCGACGCTTTCTTTATACTGCTGGCCGTTGTACAGCGCCATGGCCAGAAAAACCCGGAGTGCCCGGTTGTCAGGGAACTCCTGAACGCCCCTGCGGAGCGTTGCGATCGACTTCTCATATTGGCCCCAGTACCGGTAGGTGCTCCCCAGACCGAGCAGACAGCGCTCCAAATCGTTACCGGAAAGGCCGAGCTGCAGGGCGCGTTCGTAGTAGGGGATGGCTTCTTTCCCCAATCCCGAGTTGTCATGGGCGATTGCGGTCTGGTAGTTCACCTGCGCATCATTCGGATCTTCGTTCAGCAGCTCCAACAGCCGGGCGCGCACATCGGCCAGAAGCCCTTGATCCTGGTTGGCCCGTCCCTGTTCGCGAAGAGCAATTAATTGCTGAAGCTGGTCTTTTGGCACGTTGCTTCACTCCTCTTTTTCCATATGGAGGAATTTTAACACAGCATCTGAAGGGCGTCTATTTGAAGTCTGGTTAAAATGGTATGATGACGAATAGAAAGCTTGCTCTTTGGGTGAGAGAGGGTGAAATGATGCGAGTAACGGGTTTCCAGGTTGTCCCGTGCATGCATGGAGCCTGGGATCGCTATGATGTACCCCCAGCCTAACCGTCATGCGGATTTTGCCCTATGTTGGCGTTAAAGTAATCGATCAGCCAATTCGTCAATTGCCGCTGGGAGCCGCTAATATATCGATCCGCATAATACATCAGCTCAAGATAACGCACCGGCGTCGGTCCAGTAATTGGGATCGATGCAATTTCGGGCCGCTCCGGATTTTGTCTGAGCAATCCAGCCGGTTGTATCGTCGCGCCTACCCCTGCTGATACTAATTGCAGCAGCGAAGTGGCTGAACTGGCCTCCATCACCGTCGTTAATTCGAAACCCTCTTGTCTGCATACGTCATCAACCAGATCGCGGCCGAGATACCCTTTTGGATACATCACTAAGGCATGCTCCTTCAGTTCCTCCAGCGTGATCTCCTTCCTGTCGGCGAGCTCGCTTGCCGAATTCACGAATAGATGATAGGGCTCGCATCCAAGCGGAATTTGGGTCAGCCTTTTATCGACCTGCCCGCGCAATCCAATGCCGAGATCTACTTTATGATTAAGCACTTCGTCCTGGACGAAGATCGTTGAGAAGGCCTGCAGCTGGATGTCAGGGTAGGTGGATTTGAACTGGACAAACAGCGGAACGAGCTGAAAATCCAGGTCAGAAGGCAGCACGGCCAGCCGAACGGTGCCTTGTTTGCCGGACTGGAGCTCTTTGATGGCATTTTTGGCATCCCGTTCCGCCTGCAGCATTTTCGTTCCATACTCCCGCAGAAGCCTACCGGCTTCCGTCGCAACCACCTTCTTGCCGATGCGGTCGAAGAGCGGCATGCCGAACTCCGCTTCAAGAATGCGAATCTGCTGGCTTAGTGTGGGTTGGGAGATGCCTAGCTCATCGGCTGCTTTCGTAAAATGAAGATGCTCATATACGGCCATAAAGTACTGTATATTTCGAGTGTCCATGCAAGGTCTCCTGATTTTAATAGTATTTTACTATCATAATAATATAAATTATAGGATTGAACAATGAAAGGCGGTTCCATATACTGAATGTACATAAAGCAGATGGGTGGAGGAAATCGATGAGAAAGTTCTATTTATTAATAGCTATATTTATCGCGGCGTTGAACCTGAGGCCAATTCTTACGTCTGTTGCCCCTTTGCTCGGTACCATACAGAGCGATTTGGGAATGAGCGGGTTGACTGCAAGTCTGCTCACGACGCTGCCTGTATTATGTATGGGGATTTTTGCTCCTGCAGCGACGGCGCTGAGTGATCGGCTGGGGCTGGAACGCACGATTGCCGTAGCCTTGCTACTTATTACAGGAGGCACTGCTTTGCGAGGAATCGTCGGCTCCGTCACGATCCTGGTGGTCACAGCGCTGGTAGGCGGGATCGGGATCAGTTTGGCAGGGCCTCTATTGTCCGGTTTTATTAAAAAATATTTCCCGACGAAGCCCGGCATCGTCAGCATCTATTCCGCATCAATGACTGTGGGGGCAGCATTAGCATCCGCCTTCTCCATTCCGATATACGACCGGAGTCATCACAGCTTAACGTTGACCTTGTCATGCTGGGCTATTTTGGGTGTTATTGCCCTCTTGATCTGGTCTGCATTTCTCCGGAACAAGGCCGAGCGGAAGAGATTGGTTCGTTCCAGGCTGCCCATCCGTAATAAAAGAGCGATATTATTAACGTTATTTTTCGGTTTTATGGCAAGCATGTTCTATTCCATTACCGCATGGATTTCACCGATTGCGCACAGCTTCGGGTACAGTCCGTCGAGCTCGGCGGTGTTCCTTACCTTGTTTACGATTATCCAAGTTCCTGTCTCCTTAATCGTTCCGGGTCTGGTGTCCCGCTTTGGCAAAAGAAGATTGTTCCTGGTTTTGTGCAGCGTGTTTGAGTTGATCGGTATTGTAATGTTATTGTTCCACCTGCCGATGCTGCCGGCTATCATCTGTTTGGGGATCGGGGCAGGCGGATTATTTCCGCTGGCGCTGATGCTGCCGATTGTCGAGACGAACACTTCGGAGGAAGCGGGGGCATGGGCCGCGATGTCTCAGTGTGGAGGTTACATTATCGGCGCATTCGGTCCGTTGCTGGTGGGAACGATCCATGATTACAGCGGCAGCTTTCATGCTGCGCTTCTCGCGATGCTCGTCATCATCGTGGCGATGATCGGGGTGCAGCTGCTGATCGCGGGCAAAGAAGCTGAGGAGGGGGCAGGTTCTTAAAGGCTATTAGGGAGATTAACTAGGGATGATAGAACCGGCCTCGCGCCGGTAATACAACCGCAGCTTAGCGTTAGCGGACAGGATACTTTAATCATAGTCATTTTCTACCGTACCGTTCCCTATTTCTTCGAGTAATATAGTTGTAGTTCTTGCAGCGTTTGAATGGTCAAACCGATAAGATTAAAGGGAACTCGCATTAGTTAGCTCCATAAACTGCGAAATGCCCTGCCGTGGAAAGAGGGGTATATTTGAGCCAATTATCGCCCGAGACGGTCATCCGTAATTTTCAACATGCAGACATGCCTTTACTGGGTTATCTGTACCAATCGGTAACAGCCAAAGGAAATGCCGTCTTTTGGTGGGTCGGAGATGAAGACAACTGGAATAACGTGTATTGTGCATTTGAAAAGGGGAAAATGGTCGCAAAGGGTCAAGTGAGCATCATAAACGTCGTGCCTCCGGGTCGCTCGAAAGAAAACCGTCATTCCATTTATATGAATCTTAAAACCATTCCGGAAAGAAACAATGACATGGATCTGCTTGAAAAAGTCTATCCGTATCTCCTGGCCAGAGCCCATCAATTAAAAGAGACTTTGTCTGATGAATACAGAACGATGCTTTGTGTAGGGAACGATTCATCAGAAACCGCAAACAATCAGTTTTTTATCCAAAAAGGATACCTCCATCTAAATAGTCTATACCGTATGAATCGAAACCTGACTGAATCCATTCCTGAGTTAGAGCTTCAAGATGGGTATCAGTTTGCGTATTGGCAGATGGAGACACCTTCCGAGGAACAACAATATTTGGACGTAGAAGCTGAAATCTGGCCAGATACGCCGCTGGGACTGAATAGACTTTCCGAATATAAGAAAAATAAAATTTGGACGTCTATGGTCATACGCGAGTCGGACATTATTGTTGGTGGGTTGATGACATGGCAGGAGGAAGAACATGGCGTGATTGAGGACGTATTTGTCCGTGAATCATGGAGGAATCGCGGCATGGCCAAGTATTTGTTAACACAGGCTTTGAGATATCTCCGGTCTAATCAATTGAATAACGCGAATCTCATGGTACTAACTTCAAACAAAACAGCATTATCGCTGTATGAATCCGTAGGTTTTTACACGGAGCTGGAAGAGGTAAGATACTTCATACCATTAGAGTAGGCAGCACAAAAAGGAGGGCTAAGCACAAAGTCATTAAGTTAAGGCTGCGGTCCAAAAATCAAGAAAAGAGCAGGTTATCGAAAAGATAGCCCGCTCCTTTTTTGCGAAAAAAGGAGGTTTCGCAATGAATGAGTACGCGAATTCGCTAAAAGAAACGTGGACATCCCTACCGTTGGTCTGACGAATTTTCACGCAAAGAAACAGGAGTCTATCACCCGAAGAGATTTTCGCAAGAATGATCATGTACAATTTCGCTGAAATGATGACCTTGCACGTCGTCATTTCGTGCTGTCAGTAATGATCTGCCCGGTTGAGCTAAGCTGTGGCGGGTCTGTAGGTTACCAAGAGGGAACCCACCTTAAGTGTTTTGGTGTCCACGAGATGGAATTCCTTCTGTTCCTTAAGATTGTCAAACAAATGCTCACCTACGTTGACCACAACCGGATGCATGACTATCTGATATTCGTCAATAAGATTTGCGTTTGCAAGTGATCGCACGAGCGTTGGACTACCGAAAATAACGATGTCACCACCGTCCCCATTTTTTAGGTCCTTAATTTGCTCTTCTATATTACTGCCAGTTAATTGTTTTGGAGCTTGAAATTCTCCCCATTTTAGATTTTCGTGTGGGCAGGTGCTTGTTACAACGAGTTTGTGGGCGTTGTTTATCTTATCACCCAGGCCTGAACCTCGAGTATTCGGCCACTTTCTAGAGAGGTCTTCGTAGGTTCCGCGGCCAAGCAAAATGGTATCAGCTGTCTCGAAAATATTTAATAGATACTGAGACCCTTCCTCAATGCCAGCGCTATTTCTCCAGGCCGCCCAGTCGGTTTTGTCCTCGCTTGGGTCGCCAGTGACAACTCCATTCAAAGTACTGTGAATGAATAGAATAATTTTACGCATGCGATCGTCCTTTCTGCTTGATCATCGTAATTTAGTTTCTTATTTATTTAGACGAAATTAGATTACGATATTCATCGGTGTATTTGTGCAGGAAGCCCAAATCGGGAAAATAACTGGATATGATACGCCGTTTTTCGCATCGGCCGAAGACTGCCCATCCTTAACGGGGAGTATGGCAAAATCAGAGTTTCCAAAGTATATTCGGGAGGTTTTGGAGCTAAAGAAGCAGTATCATGGGAAAATCGAGGTGCTGCTAGGCATCGAAGCGGACTTCTTGCCGGAGCATCTGGAATTGTACCGATCGGTGATCGCCGCTTATCCGTTGGATTACGTCATTGGCTCCGTGCATGAGTTCGCCGGCATTGGCATTTATGACTCGGCGTATTGGGAAAGCCTGACCGCGGCACGAAAAATGGAAGTGAAAAAGTTGTTTTATGATTATATCGCCCAGTCCGCGAAATGCGGCTTGTATGACATTTTGGGCCATGTGGATTCCTTGAACCGCTATTTCAACGGATACTCGGAGCTGCGTACCGAAGCGGCCGACGTCATGCTGAAGGCGGTTGCGGAAAGAGATGTAGTGATTGAAATCAACTCCTCCGACAACCACTGGGTGCCGGACGGTGATTTGCTGGAACGCGCGCACCGTTACGGGGTGAAGGTGACCTTTGGCTCAGATGCGCACGAACCCGAGCGCGTAGGCGAGCATTTCGCGGCGGTCGCCGGCCATTTGTATGACATTGGCTACCGAGAATGGGCCATATTCCGCCATCGCGAGCGGTTCATGGTTCCGATCGCCTGGTGAGTATGCCATTGAAAGGCAAGGATTGAGTAGGAAGCCGCGGATCCCAGTCATGAGGAACCGCGGCTTTTTTGGTGAACGGAAGATTTTTATCCCCTATCTAAATTCAGAAAATCCTCTTTCAAGAGCCCCATCACGATGTTGTCAACGTACTGTCCATCAATATAGGAATGCTCGCGCAGCCTTCCCTCAATAACGAAGCCGCACTTCTCGTAGGCACGGATGGCCCTTGGGTTGCCGCCCCAAGTTTCGAGCTGAACTCGCCGCAGGTTCATCGTCTGGAACACATACCGGATCAGCGCTTTCAAGGCATCCGATCCCCAGCCTTGTCCCCAGAAGTCCTTGTTTCCAATACCGATGCCGACGGTACAGCGGCGGGAGACGATGTTCACGTCCCGGTACTCAATGAAACCGATATGCTCGGGTTGTTCGCCGCGCGTATAAATGGAGAATCGTCCTTTTTCCCGCTTATCCAGTTCCAGGATTTCCTTTCTGTATGCATCCTCCAAATATTCCAGTGGAACATGGCTGAACAAGAACAGGGCCGAACCCGCTTCCAGCTTAGCTGTTTCCTCATCATTCCTCCAGGAGTATGCCCGTCTGTAATCATCCAGAGAGACGGGGCGCAGTTCGACCTTTTCACCAGTAATCAATGGGATCTACCTCCATAACTGTTTTTGATCGTCGCCATCTTGATGAATTAATTATTACAGAAAGGGGAGCGAGGGACAAATGCTCTTGAATGGCTGTACGGATGAATTGCCTGTTTACCCTTAACATTAATAATGGAAATTGGTAGGATAAGGGATGGGGATTGGATAAGATAGAAACTTATAGAAGGAGCGATGACAAAACATGAAGAAGATCATCCCAAGCATCATTTTTGCATTCATTCTTGCGATCGCATCGTCGCCTGCTTATGCAGCGAACCATCCCATCCAAATTGACGGCGTTGCGGTGGCGTCCGATGTGAAGCCGGAGACGAAAAACAAGCGTACCATGGTGCCTTTGCGCGTGGTCAGTGAGAATTTGGGGGCCAAGGTCGATTGGTCGAATTCGAAAGTAACGCTTACCAAAAGCAGCATGAAAGTGACGCTGCAAACGAACAGCACGGCGGCCATGAAAAATGGTGAAGCGGTGCAGCTGGATGTCAAGCCGTACATCAAGAACAATCGCGTGATGGTTCCGCTTCGCTTTATCGCCGAAACGTTCGGCTGTAAAGTGAATTACAGCAATTCGAAGGTTACGGTCGAAACTGCGCCACTTGTCATTCACAACGTGAAAGTAAAAGCACTGCAGGAAGAATACCACATGACGATGGGCGGCGTCGTTCAGCAGGTTAAAGGAAATGCTTATAACGCAGCCATTTATGATGCTTTTGTACAAAACAAAGGCGCCAAAGTCGATGCCCCAGCCAGTTACTCGTGGATGGTAAACATCGACGTGCCTGGGTCGTATTACAAAAATGCGCAGTATGATTTTCTGGATGAGAAAGGGAACAGCGTGCAGCGGTTTGATGTCTATTCTCTCCTACACGCTTTTCCCGACGAGCTGTTGACGGGCTACCCGGAAGTTCTCCTGTATGATGCTAACGAGAACCAATGGTACCTGTTCAGCGGAGCAGCAAGAGACTCCATTCAATCGTTGGTGGATGCGGCCGGAAAGAACGGATTTCTGAAGGTAATCAGCAATACGGTAGCATAAACAGAGGCAAGCATAGGGCCATCCTGCAAAGGGTGGCTTTTCGGGCAATATGGCCGAGCCTGTCAGCTATAACTCTAAGTAATGATGTGAGGCAGCCGCTTTCGGTCACAGCTTGGCATCCCGCAACACTAAAACTGCATACGAGAGTATGATGATCGTCTCAAAAAATAAAAATCCTGAACCTTGCCGGTTCAGGATTTTTATTCGCGGGACAAATTGAGCGTTGCGCTTTATCCTCTGATCGAATTATGAAATATCAAAATGAATGCCTGTCAGTGCTTCGCCAACGCTCCACAGACGTTCTGCGGCTTTTGCATCAACGGCGCTTGGATGCACGCCGGCCATGCCGGTCTGATGCTCATCAATGAGCGGAGAGACGTCGACGTTTTCACAGTATACGCCTCCCATACCGTCCAGCTGACGGTTGGCTGCACACCATACGATGGTAGCGGCCCCTTCCTGCACGGTCTTTCGTTCACTATCGTATTTGGTGTATTGCCGTTGTCCCTGCTCGTTAATCGCACCCATGGTCATCAGCTCCTCATCCGACAAATGCCGGGCTAACGAGGTGACTATCGAACCGGGGTGCACCGAAAATGCCCGGACGCCATAGGCCTGTGCTCTCCGGTCCAGCTCCACCGCGAATAGGGCGTCCGCCGTTTTGGACTGTCCATAGGCAGACCATTTGTCATAGCTGCGCTCCTTGTAGTGGATGTCTTCGAACACGACTGGACTGAACTGGTGAGCCCGGGAAGATAGCACGACAACGCGCGCACCACCGGCCAGCCGGAGTGCTGGCCATAGCCGCGCCGTCAGCTGGAAAGGGCCCAAGTAGTTCGTGGAAAAGTGAAGCTCGTTGCCCCGGCTGTCATACTGCTGGGGTACGGCCATAATTCCGGCACTGTGGATCAGCATATGAATCGGCCGTCCGGAACGGATCCACCGTTCCGCAAACGAATCGATGGACTGCGGATCGGTTAAATCCAGCAGCTCCGCCTCTGCGCCTGGGATGGAGGCAATGGCCGCTTGAGCAGCTGTAACGGATCGGGCCGGGACAATGATCTTGGCCCCCGCTTCCGCGAGCACTCTTGCCGTTTCCAGCCCCAATCCGGAATGTCCGCCGGTAATGACTGCCGTTTGTCCGGTCAAATCGGCTTGTCCGAGTGCTTCCATGGCTGTAGTGCGGGGTCCAAATCCGGACCCGATCGGTGTTTGGGGAGTTTTCTGCATGTTCAAAGTGATCTTCCTTTCGTTCAACCGTCTTTAATTTCCTGAAAATGATCCAGCTTATACTTGACGAGCACGAGCGTTTCGTTCAATGCGGCCATCTGGGCTTCAATGCGGATCCGGTGCTCGTCAAGCAGCCGATAGCACAGCTCCTCATCCTGGTCGTCATACGCCCGAATGTACTCCTGAATGTGTTTAAGCGGCATCTCGGTATGTTTGAGATGCAGTAGAAAATGAATTTTGCCGATGTCTTCCTGGCTATATAAACGGGACCCACCCGGTCCGCGCTGGGGGGACGGAATCAGTCCAATCTTTTCATAATACCGAAGGGTATCGGGAGTCAAACCGGTTTGTTCAGCTATTTCGGAAATGGAATATTGTCGCGACATGCCTTCTCCTTTCATTTCCTTTGTCGTCCGGACAGCTATAGGATAGCCCTTGGAGTGAACTCCAAGTCAAGCGCCTGAAACTTCCTTTATTTAGATGAACCGAAAGTTTGGATTGGCGCATAAATGACATAAAAATGAAGAAAGCAGACCGCCGGTATTGCGGACTGCTTTTTGGTGTTGGGAGGCGTTTGAATGTCAGCTTCCCTGCGCCTTCTCCATATCGAGGTAATGGTTTTCGTTTTAGAACGGTAATCTAAGTCGTAGAGCGAATGGGGTCAGACACGCGTTCCCGATGGACCAATCCCCATTGGGCCATGGCATTCAAAACAGGAATAAACGTCCTGCCGTATTCGCTTAGCGAGTACTCGACTTTCGGCGGGACTTCCGGATAGACGGTTCTAATAATGAGGTTATCTTGCTCCAGTTCCCGAAGCTGTTCCGTTAACATCTTACGGGTAATTTGCGAAATCGAACGCTGGAGTTCGTTAAAGCGCCTGGTCCCACCAACCAAACGCCATAGGATCACAGCCTTCCACTTTCCTCCAACGACAGACAATGTTGCCTCTACCGGACAACCGCCCATATCCATCACATCCAATCCGTCCACGAAGTTACCAAATGGGTACTATGTCACGCAAAAGTGCGTACTTACAGGGTTATTCTCCATTTAGTATACTTCATTTTGACCGGAATGGTAGCTGTCTTACCGAAAGACGCTGCTCGTGAATGGTTGTTTATTTCGGGTATAAGAAGACTCGTATCCATTATATTTGATCCCTAAGGAGGAACCATCATGCCGCTTGACCCTCAAGTTCAAGTTGTGTTGGAAAATATGAAGAAGCAAGGGGTCCCGCCTCTTCACACGCTATCCGTGGAGAGGGCCAGAACCGTCAACTTAAGCTCCATGGCCGCCCAGCCGGAAGAAGTATGGAAAGTCGACAATCGAAAGATCCCGGGTCCGGCCGGTCACATACCGGTTCGGGTATATCGTCCTCAAAGCAAATACCCGCTCCCTGTTCTCATCTACTATCATGGAGGCGGTTGGGTCGTCGGGGACCTGGATGCAGCAGATGTGTTATGCCGGCAGTTGGCCAATGGGGCAAACGTTATCGTCGTCTCGGTAGATTACCGTTTGGCACCGGAGCATCGGTTTCCCGCTGCCATCGAAGACGCCTATGCGGCTGCAGCCTGGGTTGCGGAGAATAGCTCTTCGCTAGAAGCGGATCCCAACCGGATGGCGGTCGGCGGCGACAGCGCGGGCGGAAATTTGGCCGCTGCCGTAACCTTGATGGCAAGGGATCAAGGGTTGTCCTTCATCAAGTTTCAGCTGTTGTTCAATCCGGCGACCCGCTACGCGTTCGATACGGATTCTTACCGTGACAATGCCGAAGGGTACGGCCTGACGACGGACACGATGCGGTGGTTCTGGGGCCAATACCTGGCGGAGGAGCAGGACGGAAGGAACCCCTACGCTTCGCCGTTATTGGCTGCCGATTTCAGCAGCCTTCCGCCCGCTCTCGTCATCACGGCCGAATTTGATCCGCTGCGCGATGATGGGGAGGCTTATGCAGCGAAATTAAAAGCTGCCGGCACTCCGGTGGAAGCGAAGCGCTATGACGGCATGGTCCACGGCTTCATGCTTCAGACCGGCGGTTATGACCAAGGAAGACAAGCGGTGCGGCATGCCGTAAGCGCACTGCGGAAGGCTTTGCATGGACAGGAGAGAGGCGGAGAGACAGCATTATAAAGTGTGCGAGGATTAAAACCGAACAGGTAAATCTTTATTCAGTTGATTTGCGTCAAACTTCAATATTTCAGCATTAGGGCATCCTTCAGGGATGCCCTGAACTTTTTTACTGCATCATGCCTGGCATATACAGAGGCCAAATGTTCGGTGACAAGCCATTCAAACTTTATTCCGAATTTTGGCTTGACATGACACCGATTGGTGTCTTATTATGAACTCATAAGACACCGGTTGGTGTCCTATCATCGAGCAGAATAGGGATGATGGGAATGGATGAAAACCATGAAGCGAGGGATGTATATGCCGCGGTTGCCGATCCGACGCGGCGCAAATTGCTTAGATTGCTGGCCGAGGCGGAAGAATTGCCCCTACACGAATTAACAGTCCATTTCGAGATGGGGCGGACAGCCGTTTCCAAACATCTGGCGATCCTCAAAGCCGCCGATCTGGTCAGGCAACGCAAGGCCGGGCGGGAAACAAGGTATCGATTGAACGCAGAGCCCCTGCGAGAAATTGAAGATTGGGTCACTTTTCACACGGCTTTTTGGAACCAAGGATCGGCTAAGCTGAGTCAATTGTTAAAGGAGGAAGAGGAATGAAACCGGAAGTGAAGCTGGATTTTCAATTCGATAGTCCGATTGAGAAAGTATGGCTTGCATTGACTGATTCCAACATGCTTGCAAAATGGGTGATGGACAACGACTTTAAGCCGGTTGTCGGCCATCACTTTCAATTTCGGGCCAAACCGTCGAAAGTGTGGGACGGAATCGTCGATTCAGAAGTGCTGGCCGTGGAAGAACCTCACCGCCTATCCTACACCTGGGTAACCGCTGGGGTAAGTACGGTTGTTACATGGACGCTCCATTCATCCAATGGCGCAACCCGCCTTCATCTTGAGCATACCGGATTTGAAAGTGAGAGCTTGTCGTATAACGGAGCCAGACTCGGTTGGGGCAAGATGGCCGATCAGCTTGAGGTGTTATTGGCTGAGCTGTAATTCATATTATTTTGTGACCAAATAGGAGGAGATCGAAATGACCATTTTTACTATCGTTCTTCAATCTTTGCTGATTGCTTACTATCTCTTTTCGGGTACCGCCAAAATGATAGGGGCTAAGTACTGGGCAGACATGTTCGAACACCTTCACCTGCCGCAATGGTTCCTTAAAGTAACGGGCCTGGTCCAACTGGCAGGTGCGGCCGTGCTGATCGCCGGCTACTGGTATACCGGACTGGTCGCATGGGCAGGAGTGTGGCTTGGCGTTACGATGCTGGTGGCGAGCCTGGTGCATATCCGCACGAAAGATCCGATTGGCAAAACGGCGCCGGCTTTGTTCTTTGCCGTACTGAATATTGCCCTGATTCTTGCGAATGCCAGCCAAATGCTCCAGCCTTTTGCATAATCAAACCAGCTGCATCCAGGAATAAAAAGCTCCGCATGTTCGCGATGAACATGTGGAGCTTTTTTGCGATACAAACCCATCCAATACAGACTCCAACCTCCCGATCGCAAAATGGCAGTTGGATAGGTCCATTTCGGAGGCAAGGACTTTATTTATAAATGGTGACATACATATGTCACCTCTTATTCAATATACTACATTTATCCCAAGAAGGAGGTTTTACTATATGTCAGCTGTAGTCTATTTAAACTTTGATGGAGTTGCTGAACAAGCGATTGATTTTTATGCGAAAGCTTTAAGCGCAACGGAAGTAAAAAAAGTGAAATTTAAGGATTTCCCGCAGGATCCAAACGATCCATTGCCGGAAAATGAATTAAACATGGTCATGGAGTCTTCCATAGCATTTGCAGGCGGGAACATCATGATGTCGGATATTTTGCCTTCAATGAAGAATGTCATGGGCGAGTTGGTTAAAGGCAACAACATACTGATTAGTATCGTTAATGAGGATCAACAGACATTGGAAAATTATTTTTCTCATTTATCTGAGGGCGGTTATGTCATCATGCCGTTATCCAATACGCCGTGGTCTTCATGCTTCGGAATGCTGGTCGATAAGTTCGGAGTTTCCTGGAAATTTAATAGCGACGCAGATCAGTTTCTTGATCACGTCATCTCCAACAAACAGTAACTTATGCTGAGAGAAGTAGATCGCTTAATTCCGGTCATATCGAGAGAAGCATTAAGGGTTTGGCTGCAGGAAAATAGCAAGACTGAAAAATCTTGTTGGGTCTTGGTTCGTATATCGCCCCAATCGGATACGCTCTTATATTTGGACGCGGTCGAGGAGGCTTTATGCTTTGGATGGATCGATGGAGTCAAGAAGAAAATATCTGAAACGGAGCTGGCTCAGAGACTGTCTCCTCGAAGCCAAAAAAGCTCATGGACTGAATTGAATAAGGAGCGTGTCCGCCGCCTCGAAAAGTTGGGGTTGATGACAGACGAAGGAAGAAAGGTCCTTCCTGATATGAATTACGATTCTTTTCGAATCGATCCGGTGATAGAGCAAAGGTTGCAAGAGGAAAAGCAAGTGTATGAGAATTTCATGGCATTTCCAGATCTTTATACGAGAGTCCGGATCGACACGATCCAAAGCTATAAGAATCAGCCCGAATTATTTCACAGCAGATTGGACAAATTCATAACCAATACGAGAGAAAACAAAATGTACGGTCAATGGAACGATCATGGCCGTCTACTAGATTATTAAGTCATCCAATGTGGATGCTCCCGACTGCCGACAAAGTGTCGGCAGTTTTTTTCTATCGAAAATTTGGCTAATCAATAGCTTCGGTCTTACGTGAGGAGGATGTTTGGTTGAGAACTCCAAAATCATTGACAAACAGAGGAGCACACCCTTAATATAACGTTGTAAGATAAATCTAACTTAGTTAAAGGATGATGAAATGATATGGATTCACTATCTGTCCTAATTATCGGTGGCGGTCTGGGCGGACTTGCACTGGCACAAAGTTTGAAAAAAAATCACATTGATTTCCATGTTTGTGAACGTGAGCAGGCAGACCATTTTGTCCAAACCGGCTATCGAATCAAAATCAATGAGAATGGAGCAAATGCATTGCGGTTTTGTCTTCCTGAAAAACTGTATGATCTCTACATGGAAACGTCTGTATTAGGACCGGCACACCCTGTTTTCTTAGATCCCATTTCTTTGGAACCCACAGAAGAACAGCATCCAATGTACAACAAGGCGGAAGCCACACCATCTGTAAATCGGTTTACCTTTCGCGAAGTTTTGCTTGGCGAACTAGGTGACGAGGTCAGCTTCGGATACCGGTTTACCCATTATGAAAGGTTAGAAAACGGACGCTTAAGAGCATGGTTTGATCATGGGGAGTATATGGATGCGGATGTCCTGGTTGGTGCTGACGGGGGAGGATCCAAAGTCCGGCATCAGTACAAACCTGGGGTGAAAATTTTCGATACGGGGGGCAGGGCTCTGTATACCAAGGTATTTCTGGATGATGAGCGGAGAAAAGAACTTAACATGCTCATTGGGGATGGCAGTATGAGATGCCTTACGAATCCAGAAGGAGATGCTCCGCTTTCCCTTCTTCTTGAAGACATGGCTTTCAAGCCGAATATGGAACAATTACCGGAATCCATGTCCCTGAATGTGAAGATTTCTCCTCAACAGGATTACCTGTACGCCGTGTTTGCGTGCTCGCCTGAGTGGTTTGGGATACCTGATGAGCAGCTCTTCCAATGGAGTGGTTTGGAATTGTTGTCTTTTACGCAAGAGAAAACAAAACATTGGCATCCACAAGTAAAACGGATGTTGGAATTAGCGGATCCCGGGAAAACGGCTGTCTATCACCTCCGTAATGTTCTGCCGTATAAGCCTTGGAAAGAAACGACTCCTCTGGTTTTGCTGGGAGATGCCCTGCATCCCATGACACCGGCAGGTATCGGTGGGAATGCGGCACTTTTTGATGCCTATGAGCTCTCGAAGGAATTAATCGAAGTGAAGAACGGGGAAAAGGGGCTTTTAACCGCTTTACGCGATTATGAAGTGAGTGCTATTGAACGTGGGATGCGGGATGTTCGGCTTTCCTCAAAGGCAGGAGAAAGCATGTTCAACCAGAAGCCGCTGCCTCCTGAAGATGTAGAATTGGAGGAATAACTATATAGAGTATAATAAGTCATATCAGAATTTTTGGAATGGAGTTGGAATGTTTTTTATGCCTAAGCGCAGGCCACATATCAGCGAAGAGAAAATCATTGGAGCCTCATGGAAGCTTCTCGCCGACCAGGGAATCGAAAATTTTACGATGAGAAACCTTTCCAAGGAATTGAATGTACAAGCCCCTACGATCTACTGGTACTTTGAGAGTAAGCAAGTCCTTTATCAAACGTTGGCCAACCTGGTTTCAAGAGAAATCATAAATGATCTTCCCAAGCAAGGAAACTGGAGAGAAAGGCTTCTGCTAAGCGCTACGGTTATTCGAAGCAAGCTTCAGCAATTTCCTTGCTCCGGTCAGCTTCTGATGAAGTCAAGGCCGGAGGCTGACTTTATGGAAATGTTCGAACTTCTATTGCAGATGACCGAACCGACATCATTGACGGATAGACAAAAATTTTCATATACGACCCATGTGTTGAACTACGTCATCAATTTTGTCGTTGAAGAATACGAACAAAGGAAGTTACAGATACCGTTAGAGGAGAACTCTAACGAGAGTACCCATGTGGATCTATCGCCATTTAAATTGCTTCAGCGGATGCATGGAGAAGGTATTTTTAAGTTAATTGGTTCGGATGAACTGTTTAACTCTGGAATTTCCTTATTACTTGATGGAATAGAGAAGCGGGTTAACAATGCTTGACGAAAATCGAAATGGATGATTCGAATTGTTGGGGGGCAGCTGAAGACCAAGGTCTGTTCCGTGGGAAGCCCCCCATCTTGTCGACACCAAGCTGGATCTGAAATTTATTTTAGAGGACATGGTCGGTCGTTTACTTTGGTACAGGAAGGTTTCCGACGTCAACCCTTTGATTCCGTGCAGCCCCGATGAGCATAGGAATGGAGATCAGAAGACTGATTACAACCGGAACAATAGAGGTCTCAAGTCCAAAGTTGCCCCCTGTGAGAAGTGCGGCACCGTGCACCTTTACAGTAAACAGACCGGTAGCAGGGTGTCCAGAGACAGGAATGCCAAGCAGGCCTTCAATAGCATTCCAAGCAAAATGCAGTCCTATGGCAAACCACAAGTTCCGCCGCCATAAGAAGGCGGATCCAAGGAGAACACCTGCTTCGAGGGCTATGGCGAACCCACTCCATAATGTCGCCCCTGGATTTCCAAGATGAGCAATTCCAAAGAATAGAGAGGTTACTGCGAGTGCGAGTGGTTTCCCCCCCAATTGATCAATGGCTTGAAGCATAAGTCCGCGAAAGATAAGTTCCTCGACAATGGCTCCTCCTAAAGCTGATTCAATGGAGGCTATTAGAACGGAACTCGTATCCGCAGAACTTGCCCACTGAAAGGAGTAACCTCCCAGAGCAATAATCATAAAAGCGGACCCTGCGATAAAGATGGTCCCGGTTAGCATGCCTAGGACACTTTCAATCCCTGCGCGCTTTCTTGATATCTCTGGTGTGGGCCGCCGGGCCAGGTATGTCAGCGTGAGCTTATAAACCAAGAGGGCCAGAAATCCCATCACCAGTGTGAAAATAAGAGAGACGATCCCCTCTCCTTGCTCTGTCAATTGCTGGAATATCATATTTATGAGAACAATACCCATAGCCCCCGCAATCATCCAGACGATTGGAAAACGCCAAAATGACACTTTGTTCTTCATGTCTTACATCGCCACCTCTGTTGTTTGATGCTCTGAGTATAGGATGAAAAAGTCATAAAGAGACAGTGCCGTTTGGTCATCATTTAACGATCCATCATTCCCGAATCCCGGGCTTTCCGGGCGGCCTCCCGGCGTCCTTTCACATTAAGCTTTGAATAAATTGTTGAGATATAATTTTTGACCGTCCCTTCGCTAAGAAACAATGCCTCGGCAATTTCCTGATTACGCAGGCCGGCAGCCAGCTTATGCAGCACTTCGATTTCACGGGCAGTGAGCCCGAATTCATTATGTTTCGCAGGGGTGGCACTGTTCATGTTCTTGATCATTTTACTCGCCATTTCCTGTGAAATTAAAGTCCCTCCCGCCTGAACCACCCGTATGCCTGCAGCTAAATCTTTTGGATGAATGGCTTTGAGCAGATAACCTTCCGCTCCGTGACTTAACGCCGCTAACACATATTCTACTTCCTTATAAGAGGTCAGCATGATGATTTTGGTTGCAGGCATTCGCTCTTTAATCAGGGCTGTTGCGGCGACGCCGTCCATGCCCGGCATGTTGACATCCATCAATACCATATCCGGCTTAAACTGCTCGCAGCCCTCTACGGCTTCTTTCCCATTCTTGGCTAAACCGACAATTTCCAGATCCGGTTCCATGGACAGCACGATATGTAAGCTCTCGAGAATTAACTCTTGATCATCAGCAAGCAGCACTTTAATATTCTCCATGCGGCATGACTCCTTTCAGCGGGATTTCGCATCTGACTTCGGTGATCACAGGAGTACCCTCCCCAGATGCTATCTGTAAGCTGCCTCCCAACCGCTCAACCCGATGCTTCATCGTGGTCAAGCCGAAGCCATAATCCAGCTTGTCGATCGGCGTGCCGTTATTTCGAACGGACAATTGCAGATGGCTCTCGGAAAAAGTAAGCTCCAGATGCAGTTGGGTTGCCTTTCCATGTTTTAGTGCATTCGTAAAGGATTCCTGGATGACCCGAAGGATCGCTTGCCGTACATCAAAACGTATGGACCGCTCTGTCCCCGGCAGACTTAAAGTCAGAGCCGTACCCGTATGCTCCCGGAAACGGGCTGCGAGGGATTCGACCTGCCGGATCAGACTGGATTCCTCTTCTTCCCCCATTTCGTGCACGACGTTTCTCATTTCGTCCAGATTGTTCTCAGCCAATGCTCTTAAGCGAATTAACCGGTCTTTGGCCTCGGCAGGCTTGCTATCCATCAGGGCAATAGAAGCATCAAGGCTGAGGATGAGTGAAACAAAGGAATGCCCCAGTGTATCATGAAGCTCCTTGGACATGCGGTTGCGTTCTTCAAGCAAAGTCATTTTCTCGATCTCGGCGGAGTAGTGAGTTAAGAGCTTGTTTTGATGCTCCACTTCGGCTGCCAATTTATTCTTCTGATCATACGCATTGGCTACGGAGCTTGCCCACATGCCGATAAAGCAGAACAGCAGATTGTCTGTTCCGATACCCAGGGTTTGCTCCCAAGATAATTTTAGGGAGGACTGGAAGGAGAAAGGAATGAAAACAAGTAAGGGAATGATCCAAAGGGTTTGCTTGGTTAATAAGTACCCGATGGTCAGACTCGGCAGCAAATAGTCCGCTTTTGAAGTCAGGTCCGGATGAATGACCGAATTCACATAATAAGAACCGCCAAGCAATAGCTCTAATATGCAAAACCAGACTTTGTTCATCCGGCGCCCGGGAAACCAGAACAGCAAAGGGGCGACAAGGGCTATGCTCAGCCAGATCACGTTTAGTAACGTCCGGTTCGAAAACTCGCTTACTGCCAGAACCCGGGACAACAGCAAAATATAATGGTATAAACGAAGAGCGAATATACCCCAATCCATGAAAGATAATATTTTTTTCATAGCATCATCATACAGGAAATCTAAAAAAACTTGCATGAAAATTACAAGGAAGTTGACCAAAAACAGCAATAGAACCATGTTCTTGCCGAACTTTTATATAGCAAAAGGAGCAGTAGACAAACTGCTCCTAAGATTAATCATATTATCCTAACGAACTAGAAACTTGCACGGCCTCATTGCACACAGGGATCTATCCAATGAGGTTGTGGTAAATTTCCGTCTCCAGCTTGGACTCATCCTCGTTCCAGTGGCCATACACCTCAATCAGGGGAAGCTCTTTGTGTTCTCCTGCGGCTTGGAGAAGCGCATCAATACGCCGGTACGTTGCGTCCAATTCGCTGTAAGGCCCGATGTGCTTGCCGTAGGCGTATTTTTCGAGCACGACGTCCTTCTTCTTCAAGACGGAATTTTCCTCAGGCGGTGTCACCAGCTCGATTCCCGCAAACACCATGTTTCCCTGCTCATAGACGACGTGATTGATCCCCCTGTGAGCGAGTTCTTTGCTGCGTACTTCATGCCAGACCTGGTCAAACAATTCGAAAATCGTCTCACTGTACGGCTTGCCCGGATCATGAGTTTTGGAACATCCGAACAAGGTAAACGCCTTTCTTTCCGTCTTGATCACAGGCTCCACCATCGGCTCCATCATCGGCCTCCTCTTTCCGCTATTCGCGGAATTATGTTCGATCGATGACTACTTCGGCTCGGCCGGTCACAATTCCTACTGCAAATTTACGACATTTTGGACCGAAACGCCGTTTACCAGTCCACAGCAATGCGGGTGATATCCTCCTGAGCAAGATCGGAGCCGAGCAGGACTTCCACCAGCTCCAGAGGAGTAATGGCCTTGATGCCATGCTTGGCGCCGGACGGGATTTTCAGCACGTCGCCGGCGTTCAGGCGGTACCGCTGCTCCTCCAAGATCACTTCTGCGCTGCCCGTCACCACGGTCAACAATTCTTGCCGGCGGTGATGAACGTGATAGCTAGTAGACTTGCCGGCGGCAAGTCGCACCTGCTTGATCATCGTCTCCACGCCGGATGCATCTTTCCCGTAACTCAGGATCCGGCAGGTGCCCCACCGTTTCTCTTCGTACATCGGGATCTGAGGCGCCAGGGCAAGCCGTTCCTTGATCCGATGCGCATGCTCCTTGCTTGCGATCAGGATGCCGTCGGTGCTGGCCGCGGCAATGATACCTGGTACGCCGATAATTTCAATAGGATAAGGGAGCTCGTTGATGAGATGGGTATCCGCGGAATCGTCCGATATGTGCCCGAGTCCGATCACTCGATCGTTCATATGGCCGGTAAGCGCCATCCAGCTGCCCAGATCGGTCCAGTGCCCTCCGTACTCCATGGCTACGACAGGGAGGGTCGTCTCGACGACTTCCCGGTCGAAGCTGGCTTCGGGGAGCTGTTCGTATTTTGCCAGCCATTCCGCGATCCGGACAGGGTGGCCCTTGTCCTTCAAATAGGTCAGCATGAACCTCAAGGGAAAGGCGAAGACGCCGCAGTTCCACATCGCCTGATGCGCCATGAGGCGGCGGGCCGTGCGTGTATTTGGCTTTTCGATAAACCGCTGGACGAAAGCATACTCGCCGTCCGCCTTGGGCAGAGCCGGGACGATATAGCCGAACTGATCCGAAGGCTGCACCGGCTTTGTGCCGAGGAGAGCAAGTTCCGCCTTGGAGCGTCCCAAGACGTCGGGAAACCGGTGCAGCAGCCGGAAGAATGCGGTGTCGACGTACGTATCCGCCGGAAGGATGCAAATGGTTTCGTCCGGATCGGCCTGCAGCTTTTCATGAAGATAACTGGCGGCCAATGCGACGGCCGTGAATGTGCCTCTTTTAAAAGGCTCGCTGATGATCGGGATATTGTCGCCGACATAGCGGCGCGTAATCTCTGCTTGACTGTGATGGGTGACGATACAGGTGGATTGGAGCAGCCCTGCCTCGTCCAGCTGTCTGCAGATCCGTTCGATCATCGACTCCTTGATCCCGTCTTCAGTGGTCAGCAGCCGTAAGAATACCTTGGAGCGTATATCGTTGGATAAAGGCCACAGCCTTTTTCCCGATCCCCCGCACAACAGTACAATACGCAAGTTTCTCATCCTCCTTCCTTGGGGAACCATCACCCTTCATCTTTATTTCTTGGAACGCATCGTCTCTTCAATTGCCTGTTTCATGAGCATTCCGGCTTGGTCCCACGACAGCTGGAGCATATCTTTTCGACCCTGGCTTCCTTTCTGTCTACACAACCGGGGATTTTCGTACGCTTGCCTCATGAGCCTTTTGAGGCTGCTTAAATCCGGCTCGGCCCATCGCTGGCCCTTCTGCGCAAACAGGTTGCTGAACCTTCTGGAAATGGCGCGGCTCATGCTGCTCGCCGGGCTCTTGAGCTGATACGGAACCAGGAAGGAGTTGCGGGGCGTGAGGAAATCCATCTGCCCGCCCCAGCCGGTGGCGATGACCGGTATGCCGCTTGCCAGCGCTTCTAAATAAGGCAGCCCGACTCCCTCGCCACGGGTAGGGAGGACGAAGGCATCGCCGAGCGCATACAGGCCTTTCAGCTGGCTTTCACTCATATGGCGGCCGATGATGACGACAGGGGCCGTATCCTTTTGAATGCCCAGCCTCTTTTTGTAACGCATGACCTGCTGCTTAATCCACGCCTCCGTCTCATTGGCCGCATATCCATTCGTTTTGATGACCAGGATGACGTTATCTTTGGAAGAGAACTCTTCCCAATACGCCCGCAGCAGTCCCTCCGGGTTTTTGCGGTGCTGAAAGCCGAAGACGGATACGAACGTAAACTTCCCGGCGGCTGCCGGCAACGATAGCTTTGGATAGTTCGGATGAAACTCCCTGGCGTCCACCCCATGGGGAACGACGAAAATCGGGACGGTGACGCCGCAGTTCCTGAGAACCCGCCGATTATGCTGGGACGGCACGCACACGGCATCGAATTTGTTCATATGGGGCAGCCAGCTTCTGGGGAGCCTGCTTGTTTCCCAAACGGTATTCAACAGGATGAAGTCATACGTGCTTCGCTCTTTTTTCCACTGCATGCGGCTGGGAATGTGGTGGTATATGAGAACCTTTTTGACTTGGGCGGCGTTTGGCTTGCGGTGGTCTGGCGGACTTAACCGGACGGCGACCCCTTGCCGCTTCAAGGATTTGGCATAGGCTCTGCTGGCACGGCCAAGACCGCTGGCTTTGTGGACGGGGCCTTTCCAGACAACGACATAGGGCTTCATTTCGGTCTCACCTTGGAAGCTTTCGAATACCCTTTTCGTTCGTGAAAAGAAACAGACCGGTATTTTTGCTGCAGGGACGACATTTTGGAAGGCGAGATTTGGGAAAAGCTCGTATGCAGACTTTTGTTGTTGGCCTGTTTCAGCACCATTCTGCCCGGCTCTGATGAATACAGGAAGTTGCCGTATGTTTCAAACTCGGAAAAAGCAAACTGCTTCGATTTGTTCATGCTTCTTATAATGGCGGAGTACCAGCTCGTGTTATGTTTGGACTCGATTGCCTGCTTTAAATGTTTGACTTTGGCCTTCTCGAACAGCATGTAATGCGTGACGAAGGAGCGCTTGGAAGCGCGGCTTTTGCCCATCAGCTTCTTGTACGTGTTGAAATATTCGGGCTGGCTCCAGTTCCGGCAGTAAAACACGGTCTTGTCGCCCGTCTTGAACGTATGGGGGCGAATGAGCACAGTATCGGCGTCGATCACCAAATAGTATTTGGATGAGCATACCTTATCGCCGCCCAGCTTCAGCAGCTGCTGGTACAACCAACCGGACCGGTCCCATGTTTTGGACTGGTAGTGTATGTCCTTTTTCGTAATGGGCAGAACCGTGTCTTCGTTCACGAATCGGCAGCCCTTTTTCGTACATAAATCCACAATCCGCTGCTTCCGGGGGGCCACGATGATAATTTCGTGAATCGGGTGCCGTACATATTTTCTGACGGCGTCAATGACATGGGGGAGGGTAGCCAAGTCCTTCTCAATCGCCGGAATGAACACATCAATGGGGGTTGTCATCTGCTCATCTCCAAATATCAAATGTATGAGTATCATATGCTGGAAGAGAGAAAGGGAATGGGCATAGAGAGATTATAAAACGCACAATAATCAAGGGATTTGCCGCATTGGAGCAAACATGGGGGTTCGCAGTCACGGCTATGAAAATGATTTTTATAGATCAAAAGCATAGGATACAAGAAGACCGAAGGGCGCCTTGGGCATGCCGATCGCAGGAGAAGGCTGAGGAAACTTGGACCACTTCAGAAAGGAATCGGCATCATGGGGAAAATGAAAGTTTTTTATCTTGTTTTAAGTTATTGATAATTTTTTACCGAAATCGCACGTCCGCCTAACATTCCGTTGACACTACATCCCTATAGTGAAGAGGCAAGCGAAACATCCGGATACCAATCACGCTTCACTAATTCTGAATGAACGATGGGGAGGCCACGGGATATGAGGTCAAAAGGAAACGGAAACGAGAGGACCATCTTGACGGTACATGCCAACGGAAAAACGGAGATCGTACGGGATACATATGCGCCCAAAGGAAAACGGACCCCCTGGTCCTGGCCAGGCAAAGCGGTGGCGCTCATCTTGGGCACAGCCCTGCTGCTGACCGCATGCGGGCAGGGAGAAGGCGGCACGGCGGGCGGCTCAGACGCATCGGCCAAGCCGGCGGGGACGGTGCAGAGCACGGATACGGCAGAGGCGTCCGGCAGCGAAACGCCGGAAGCGCTGTACGAGCAGGCCAAGAAGGAAGGCAAGGTCATCGTCTACTCGACATCGGGACGCGCCAACGACGCCGCGGAGACGTTCATGAAGCAGTACCCTGGCATCAAGATTGAGGTAAGCAAAGTCAAGTCCGATGAGATGATGGACAAGGTGACGAAGGAGCAGGACGCCGGGCAGTTCAACCCGGACGTGATCATCACGAAGGAAGTGAGCGGGGCTGTCGAGGAGGAGATGGTGAAGCCGGGACGGTACGTCAAGTACCTGCCGGAGGATCTGGCGGAGAAGGTGGACGAGCCGTACCGCACGCAGGCCGAAGGATATGCCAACTACCTGGAGTTCCGCACGATTTTCTACAATACCGAGCATTATAAGTCAGCGCCGGTGACGAACTGGTGGGACCTGACTACCCCGGAATTCAAAGGCAAGGTCTATACGGCCGATCCGCTCAGCTCGCCGGCATTCATGGACCTGTTTACGACGATGGTCATCCACAGCGACGATATGGCGGCGGCGTACAAGGAGAAGTTCGGCAAGGACATCGAGCTGCACGGCACGGAGAACGCGGGGTACGAGTTCATTCAGCAGCTGTTCAACAACGGGCTGGTCGTGTTAAAAGGAAGCGACGATGTGCTGGATGCGATTGGCAAGGCAAACAGCGACGCGGTCGGGCTGGCGGTATCCGGCGACGTATCCAAGGTTGAGGAGAAAGGCTGGAGCATCCTGCCGATCTATGACATTAAGCCGAAGACGTCGGTACCCGATTCGGGCTACCTGTTCCTCGCGAACAAAGCGCCGCATCCGGCGGGGGCTAAGCTGTTCATCCGCT
Organism: Paenibacillus sp. FSL R5-0378; assembly: GCF_038009285.1. Taxonomy (NCBI): domain Bacteria; kingdom Bacillati; phylum Bacillota; class Bacilli; order Caryophanales; family Paenibacillaceae; genus Paenibacillus; species Paenibacillus sp. FSL R5-0378. Next base: position 6,937,935 of record NZ_JBBPAY010000001.1, on the reverse strand, counting down.
GGATGATGGGCGAGAAGGACGGCCAGGGCGAAGGCATGGCGCCGTTCAATGAAGTGGGCTCCTGGGTGCCGCGCTCCGACGTCAAGACCAAAAACGAGGTGGCCTTCGAGGATTTGAACCTGTGGGTGTTTGACGGGGAGAAGCTGTACTTCGAGGCGCCGAAGGTCCGCGACTTCTGGATCAAGCAGAAATGACGGACCAAAAGACCGAAATGACACAAACAGGAGGGAAACGGGATGCTGCATAAGCCCGTGCTGAATACATGGCAAGCAAGGTGGCTGAACCGGTGCCGGGACGCGCTGCGGAATCCGCTGTACCTGATCGGGGCGGCGGCCCTTCTGTTTCTGGCGTATACCATCGTCTGGCCGGTTTTGAATCTGATCTGGTCGACGTTCGTATGGAGAACCCAGGACGCCCGGCTTACGCCCGCGGCGGACCCGGGGCACCTGACGCTGTACCACTGGAGCCGCGTGCTGGCAAGCGATATGAGCTGGTCCCTCTTCTACAAGCCCGTGCTGAACGCACTGGCGGTGGGGGTGACCGTCTCGGCGCTGTCCATGGTGTTCGGCTGCGGGCTTGCCTGGCTCGTGACGAGGACGGACGTTCCGCTCAAGAAGACGATTACGTTTCTGGCGATCATCCCGTACCTGCTGCCGTCATGGATGCTGTCCCAGGCGTGGCTGACCTTTTTCAAAAATAGCAAAATCGGCGGCACGCCCGGCATTCTGCAGTCGGTGCTGCATGTGACGCCGCCGGACTGGCTGGCGTACGGCTTCGTGCCGATCGTGCTGACCCTGTCGATCCACGACAGCGTGTATTTCTTCCTGCTCGTGGGCGCGGCGCTCAGCTCGATGAACAGCCAGCTGGAAGAGGCGGCCGAAATGGCCGGCGCGGGGCGGATGCAAGTGCTGCGCCGGATCGTGTTTCCGCTGATGCTGCCGTCGGTGCTGTCGGGATTCATCCTGATCTTTACGAAAGCGGTCAGTTCCTATGGCGTGCCCGCGCTGCTCGGCACCCCGGTGAATTTCTACATGATTTCGACGATGCTGTACTCCAGCATGCGGTCGCGGCTGACGACCGAGGCGAACGTGCTGTCACTGACGCTGATGCTGATCACCATGCTGGCGATCTATTTCAACCAGCGCCTGCTTGGCGGCCGGCGCAGCTATGTGACAGTGACGGGCAAGGGCAGCGCGGTGACGCATGTGCCGCTCGGCAAATGGCGGCTTCCGGCAGCGGCGGTAACGGTGGCCGGCATGGCATTGATTGCAGTCGTACCCTTTATCGTGCTGCTGCTGCAGACGTTCCTGCTGAAGGACGGCTCGCTCAGCCCGGACAACTTTACGCTTCATTACTGGACGGGGGGCTCGGATCCGGACATTAACACCGGGGAGAAGGGCGTGCTGCAGAACCCGATTTTCCTGCTCGCGCTGAAAAATTCGCTGATCATCGCCGGCATCGCCTCGGTCGCGGCTGCGGTTATCGGTCTTCTGTTCGGTTACGCGGTGGCCCGCGGCAAAAACACGGCCATGGGCAGGCTCGTCGATCAGCTGTCGTTTTTCCCGTATTTTATCCCGGGCATCTCGCTCGCGGCGATTTATATTACAATGTTTGCAAAGCCGGTGCTGTTCATTCCGGCGCTGTACGGCACCATTACGATCATTATTCTGATCACGGTGGTCAAAGAGCTGCCCTTTACCGTCAAGGCGGGCGGCGCCGCCATGATGCAGATCGGCCCGGAACTCGAGGAAGCGGCCTTGATCGGCGGTGCCTCCTGGTTCACGCGCTTCCGGCGCCTGCTGCTGCCGCTCAGCCGCAAGAGCCTGCTGTCCGCCTTCATCCTCGTGTTCATCGGGGCGATGAAGGAGATGGAGCTGATCATCATGCTCGTAACACCGCGGACGGAGACGCTGACGACGCTCACCTTTTATTATGTGGAAAAAGGGTATGACCAGCTCACCAACGTCGTGCTGATGATCATTATCGCGATTGTCGTGGCGGTCTACGCCCTGGCGGTGAAGTTCGGGAAGGCCGATTTGACCAAAGGATTGGGAGGGCAATGAATGAACGCGATTGAACTGCGGCAGATTCATGTGCATGTGCAGCAAAAGCATATTTTGAAGGGCATCGACCTGACCGTCGAGGAGGGGGACTTTGTGACGCTTCTCGGCCCGTCGGGCTGCGGCAAGACGACCCTGCTCCGCACGATCGCCGGCCTGCAGAAACTGAACGAAGGAACCGTCGTCATCTCCGGGAACAAGGTGGCCGACGGCAATCTGGCTTACCATCTGGATCCCGCCAAGCGGGGCGTGAGCCTGGTGTTTCAGAGCTATGCGCTCTGGCCGCATATGACCGTCTTTGACAACGTGGCCTTTGGCCTGCAGGTGCGCAAACAGCCGAAGGCCGGGATCCGCAAGAGCGTCATGGCGGCGCTGGACAAAATGCGCATCCCGGAGCTGGCGGACCGCTATCCCGGCGAGCTGTCCGGCGGGCAGCAGCAGCGGGTGGCGATCGCCCGGGCGATCGTGACATCCCCGTCGATTCTGCTGCTCGACGAGCCGCTCTCGAACCTGGACGCCAAGCTGCGGACGGAGATGCGTGCTGAGCTGAAGCGGCTGCACCGCGAGCTGGGCACGACGATCATCTACGTGACGCATGACCAGCATGAGGCGATCACGCTGTCGACGAAGGTCGCGGTGTTTTTCGGCGGCGAGCTGGTGCAGGCGGATACGCCGCGCGAGCTGTACCGCCATCCGCGGACGCTGCAGGTGGCGGATTTCATGGGCAGCTCGGACCATCCGCTGAACCGGGTGGAAGGAATGTGCCGCACGAGCGGAGGCGAATGCACCGTCAGCACGGCGCTCGGAAGCTTCCGGCTTGCGGGAATGGACGACGGAGCGGAAGAAGCGGCAGCGGTCGTCCTGACGGTGAGGCCGGAAGACGTCGTGCTGCACGAGACCCGCACCGCAGGTTCCATCCCGGTGAAGGTGGAGGACGTGCTGCCCGCCGGCGGCGAGACGCTGGTGAGGGTCGCCTACGGCCAGGAGAAGCTGGGCGCGCGCGTCATCGGCGACCCGGATTACGCGCCGGGACGCATGCTGTACGCGTCCTTCCGCGAAGAACGCATCAACTTGTACGACCGGGAGACGGGCAGACGCCTGGAGACCGGCGTGACGACCATTACACCCATATTGGAGGAAATACACCGATGAATATTGACTTTCACTTTCATGTTAAATTGTCCAAGAAGACCGATTTCTCCATGGACCACTTCAACGAGATGCTGGATGAAGCCCGCGATCAGGGGCTGCAGGCGATCACGCTGACCGAGCATTTCAATACGCGCCGCTTCGACGAGGTCTACGGGACGCTTGACCGGATGCTGCCGGGCAACAACCACTACTACGACCGCGACGGGTTTAAAATCTTTACAGGCATGGAAGTGGACGTAGCCGAAGGCGGACATATTCTCGTCTCCGGACCCAAGGACGCCCTGCTCGAAATCCGCGCCCTGCTTGAGCCGCACACCGCAGCCGGTTCATTCATCGGGCTGGCCGAGCTGTTCGAGCTGTGCGAGCCGCGGGGCATGATGGTGATCGGCGGCCACCCGTTCCGGGAGTCCAACCATTTGTACCATGTGGACCGCGAGCTGCTGCGCCGGTTCGACGCGTTCGACCTGAACGGCAAGGACCTGCATGAGATCGGCATTCAGGAAAATATCGCCCTGGTGCTGCCGCTTGGCGCGGAGCTGGGCGTGCCGGTCGTAGCGGGCAGCGATGCCCACCAGATGTTCCAGGTCGGCTGCGTCTACAATGTCCTGCCGGGCGATTATGAGACCGTCGCCGAGCTGAAGGCGGCTATCCGGGCGGGGGCCTGCAAACGGGTCATCTCTCCGAGCTTGCACTTGCAGGTGCGCGCGGCAGGCGCAGTGAAGAAGCTATTGAAGAAGAAGGTCGAAGTGGAACCCGTGTAACGTTAACGGTTCATTCCCTGTATCGTTAAGGCCGTTGATCATTCATCCCGCTATAGAGAGGTGGCAAGAACTATTGAACCTTGCACTGGAAGGCCATAAGCTGTCCCGCGGACACCAGCGGATCGCGGATTATATCAGCAAGCACATGGAAGACATCCCGTTTATGGTGGAGGAAGACATCGCCGCCGCCTGCCAGGTCAGCACGTCGACGGTGTCGCGGTTCTGGTCCGAGGTGGGATGCCGAAACCTGAAGGAATTCAAGCAGAAGGTGAAGGACGAAATGCTGCTGTCCCCCTCGCAGAAGCTGCAATCGGCGTTTTCGAAAATGAACGAAAACGACGCCGCCGCGAGCTTGCTCGTCGGCGCGGATTATTTGCAGCAGACGGCCGACCGGCTCAGCCAGGAGGCGTTCGACCGGGCGGCGTCGCTGTTGCGCGACGCGGGGACCGTGTACATCTACGGCCCCGGCTCCGCGGAGAGCCTGGCCGCGCTGACCGATTTCCGGCTGACGCGGTTCGGCATGCGGGTCAAGCGGCTCGATCGGGGCGGGCACGAGCTGTTTAACCTGCTGGTGCATGTGCAGCCGCAGGACGTGATCGTCATCTTCGGCTTCGTGTCCGAGTCGCCGGAGCTGTCGGTGCTGCTGGACCACGCCAAGGTGAAGGGCTACCGCACGCTGCTCGTCACCGATCTGGCGGTCAGCGGCATGCTGGAGAAGGCTGACGTGACCCTGTACACCGCACGCGGTCAACTGTGGGAGTTCCACTCCATGGTGGCGCCGGTGGCCTTGCTCGAGACGCTGATCGTGGCGGTCGGCAAGCAGATGGAGGAGCAGGCGGTTGCGGGAAGCGAGGAGCTGCACGAGCTGCGGCGCAGATATCAGAAATTGCTGCCAAAGCGGGTCTAGAGCCGCTTGGCAGCTTTTTTTGTGCGGTAAAAAGTTAAACGTGTTAAGGGTATGATCTGTGGCGTGTATGATCTGTGGTGTGATGAGCCGACGGTACGGATCCAATCGCCTTAAATTTAACTGGTTTTCTGAAAAACCGTTAACTTAGTTCTTTTCATATAAGCTAATGCACGGAATGAAAGGAGTTCAATATGATATAATAGGAGTATTAAGCGTTCGGAGCGGAGGACAACATGAAAAAGATAGAGAACAAAAATTTGTTCCTGGATAAAATCAAGCCGGTGTTGAGAAAAAGCAAGTTCAGCACCATCAATATGGACGACATGGCCCGCCATATGGATATCAGCAAAGTGACGCTGTACAAATATTTTTCATCCAAAGACGAAATCATTGAAATGTTTGTGGATCATTGCATCGCCTTTCTGCAAAATGCCGACGTCCAATTGCAGGACGAGGAGCTCTCATGGGGCAAGAGATTCCATATGTTGTATATCCAATCCTTGCAATGCGTGCTGTACATGCCCGATATTTTGCTGGAGGACCTCAAGTCGGTATACCCGGTTCTATATGACAGGCTGAGCACAGCGGAACTGGAGCGGCACCGGAATCTGCGCCGGTTTTATGAGGCAGGCGTGGAGAAGAATGTTTTTCATCCGGTTAACTCCACCTTGTCTGTTGTACAAGACGATCTCATGCTCCGCCAGATGGTAGAGCCTTCGTTCGCTGTGAGGCATGACTTCTCGTTGAAGCAGGCGCTGTTTGAATTTTATAAGATGAAAAAATACCAGCTGTTCGTCCCGGACATGCTCGGTTCCGTGGATGATGATGAGATGGAAGAGCTGCTGCTGCAGACGATCCAAAAAATATCGTATTAAAAGGTCATATAGAGCAAGACAAAAAATCTGTATCCGTCCCTTTGGTAAACTGTCCCCTATGTAATGAACTGCTGTGAACTTACAAGTAAACCTTTAGTTCATACTCTCTTTCAAAGGAAGTCAATGGCGAGAAATGCGTCGCCATTTGGCTTCCTTTATGTTTTTCTTTGGCTGCATAGAGCCGGAAAGGCATTCGAAGATGTCAGGGTTGTCTGCATGTATTGCCCCTTGTCCGAATACGCTAATAAAAGAGAGATCAGGACAAACAGTGGGTGGGATGTGACCAATGGGATTGAACAAGCAAAGCTTTATCCGTGGAACGTTCGTTTTGACCCTGTCGTCTTTTTTTACCAAAGGGCTTGGGTTTGTGAACGGCATTGTGCTGGCGCGTTTTCTGGGAGCGGAAGGGGTAGGGCTCTTGATGATTGCCCACCCGCTGCTTCCGCTGTTTATTACGATGACCGAGCTCGGGCTGCCTGTTGCGATTTCGAAGCTGGTGTCCGAGGCGGAAGTCAAAGGGGACGAGGCGAGGATTAAACGGATTCTCGCCGTCTCGCTGTCGGTAACGGGGACGCTCAGCGTCGTGCTGACCCTGGCCGCGTTGTTCGGCTCCAAGTGGATCGCTTCTATCGTGCTGGCCGACCAGCGGGCGTATTATGCGATGGTGGCGATTACGCCGATCATCCCGATTATCGCCATGTCTGCCGTGCTGAAGGGGTATTTCCGCGGCCGGCAGAACATGAACCCGCTCGCCTTATCCGACATTCTGGAGAATGTGGCGCAGATCATCGTCATCATCGGCGTCGTCAACATGCTGCTGCCTTATGGCATCGCCTACGCGGCGGCCGGAGCCATGGGGGCCTCGGTGATCGGCGAAGGCGTCGGCCTGCTGTATTTGTTCTCCGTGTTCAAGTGGGCGAACCGGGGAAAATCGAAGGAGCAGCGGCGGTTTGTTCCGAGCGTGCGGCTCAAGGGGGACCGCACGCTGCGGGATCTGCTGCGCATCGGCCTTCCGATGACCGGCAGCGGCTTCATCCATTCGATCTATCATGCATTTCTGCCGCTCGTCATTACGAAGAGCCTCGTTCTTGCCGGTGTTGGCGTGGAGATGGCCACGAAGCAGTTCGGCATGCTCGCAGGGTACGCGATCCCGCTGCTGTTCCTCCCCGGCTTTTTTACACAGTCGCTGTCGACGGCGCTGATCCCGGCGATCAGCGAAGCCAGCGCGGAGGGCGACACCCGGCTCATGCACAGCCGCATGGACATGGCGATGCGCACGGGGCTGCTGGTCGGCGTGCCCTGCACCGTGATCCTGTATATGTGGGCGGTGCCGCTGACGACGGTCGTGTACCATTCGCCGGAAGCGGGCGTGCTGCTGCAGCTGCTGGCACCGCTGTTTTTCCTCCACTATTTTGAGGCGCCGTTGAAAGCGATTCTGCTCGGACTGGGCAAAGCATCCACCGTCATGTGGAACCATATCATGACCAACATTTTTGAGATCAGCCTGATCTTCGTGCTCGGTTCGAACCTGGGAATCCGCGGCGTGGCGCTCGGGTTCGGGCTCGGCATCCTGATGCTGACCATGCTCAACTTCTACGCGGTGGCGGGTTCGATCGGCTTTTATTTTGACTTCCGCATGGTGATCAAGGCGGGCATCGGAGGGGTCGTCATGACGGTGACGGGGCTGGCCGCGCATCGATTCCTGGAGCAGCATGTTCAGCTAGGGGCGACGGCTGCGCTGCTTGGGGCCATTCTTGTATCGCTGCTCGTGTATGCCATCACCCTGCAGGCGACCCGGGCTTTGCGCAGCCGGCCGAAGGTGCCGACGATTCCGGTGTCCTGAGGAAACAGGTTTCCACCTTCTGCAGAAGAGTGGGTCGTATACTCTCATATGCATCTTTCCATAGGATCAAATGATGCGATTTTCTGCTCATTTGACCGGTTGGAGGGTGCATTTTTTTATATGATATATTGGAATAAGTAGGAAAAAATGCCGCCTGTGAATTGGAGTTGATTACAATGAGGTTTCAAAAGGGGCTTCATGTCATTGCTATTCTAGCGATCGCTGCTGCTTCTGGATGTGTTCAAGAACCGAAACGTGTGGATGTCAGCCGGGAAGCGGTTACTCACCATGCAGAAAACACTGGGGAAGCCAATGAATCGAACACCACTCCCCCTACTTCCCTTGCCAAAACAGGCAGCAAAGCGCTTCTTTATCAAAAAGACTTTCGTCAGGATAAACCGAGTCTGGAGAATTTCCAAGAGGGCGTTTCTTTTGAATTATCGGAGCACGTGGAGGACTTTTTTACACAGGATATAGCCGAGAAGGTCCAAAATAATATGGAAGCCATTGTTGATCACGATGCAGCCAAATTCAAACAAAATATGCTTAGTGAGAATGACATCAAGGCGAATATGGATTGGCTCGATTATATGGACGGAGATGGAGTGAAATTTGAGTTCTCCGAAGTCAATGAAATTTCTTATGAGGAAGACTCGAAACGTATTCAAGTGGTCGTTACTTTTTATCGAAATATAAACCATAAAGAGATAGAGCAAGGCGCCATGACCTATTCTTTATTGAAGGACAAAGCGAGCGGGGCTTGGCTCATTGCGCTGATGGATTGAAATTTCAGCTTAGCGGGATCATTGACGGAGCGATGCGGACTTCATAGAATGAAAGGGAGAAAGAAGCGTCAAGGGAAAGAGGATGCTAACTTTGGGAAACCGTGTTAAGAGTTTTGTAGTCAGTATGGAGCGCTTTAAACCTCACACCTTTCAGGCGAGTCAAGGTGAAGGCCTCTTTATGTCGCATTCCCATGAATATGATGAGTTAACGCTTATTTTGGAAGGGGATGGATACTACAGCTCTTCCGAACAAAATATCAAGGTGGCTGCCGGAGACCTGATCCTGATCCCTTCCGGGCTTCATCATGGCTTCGTGTGTACAAAACCTTGGAAGGGTGTTTCCGTTCATTTTTTCCATGATCAGCTTCCGGTCCACTGCCAGTATCTCTTTCATGAAGCGGAGAGTGAGTCGCAGCGCATCCGGAGCAGCCATCTTGACACTGACGATACGCGCTGGGTGGAAATCAGTTTGTTGCAGTTGGAGAAAGAATGGAATTCCGAAAGGAAAACGATCGACTCCTACAACATGATGAGGATCGCTTTTGAGACAGCACTGCTGGTATTCCAGCGTAACATCGAATCGGCGGTGCCAGGAGCAGATATCCGTCACGGGGTCATAGAAGAAGTGTTAAAAGAAATTCACAGCAGCTATCATACCCGCATTACCGTTAACGAACTGGCAGCGCGTCATTTTCTGTCCGAAAGCAACCTTCGGAAGAAATTTACGGAATCGGTCGGCGTCTCGCCCAAGCAATATATCATCAGCCTTCGTTTGATGGAGGCTAAACGGCTGTTACAGCAAACGAGCAAGGCGATCGATTTGATTGCCTCTGAGGTTGGGTTTACTTCATCCAGCCGGTTTTATGAGTTCTTTATCCAATCGACTGGAGTCACTCCGCTGGAATGGCGCAAACAGAATCCATGAATGGAATGATGATGAGGACCGTTCGCCAGGACGGTTCTCTTTTTCGTCGGTCGAAAACGATTCGGTAATTCCTTTTTATGCGCAAAGAGTAAATCGCTTTCAACATTGTTTACGATAGGATCGCACGGGATAATTAGATTGATGACTGCTTTGTTCAGGAAAAAAGGAGTGAGAAGATGTCCACCAAAACGAAGACGTTTTGCAATCCCATCGTAGCCAACGCTGCCGATCCCTGGGTGCTTAAGCACACGGATGGCAGCTACTACTTTATGGCAACAAGGTCAGGCCGCTTGGAGCTTACCCAATCTTCCAGCTTGACCGGATTGGTCTGGGGGCGCAAGAAGACCATCTGGACGCCCGAACCGGGAGGTCCCTACAGCTGCAATTTGTGGGCGCCGGAAATACATTATTTGGATCACAAATGGTACATCTACTATACAGCGAACGATGGGGGAGGCGATGAATCACGCCGGATATGCGTACTGGAGAACGAAAATGCTGATCCGCTGGAAGGCGATTGGAGCTGGAAAGGGGCGCTGGAGACGCCTGTCCCGGGGTTGGACGGCACCGTGATGTCCTTGCGGAACGAGCTCTATTTTCTGTATGCCGGCTACGGAAACTTCCCCGATTATGGATCTGCGATATACATTGCCCCAATGGCCAATCCTTGGACATTAATAGGGGAACATCATTTGCTCACTGCCCCGACACTCTCGTGGGAAAAGCAAGGCGGAATGGCCATTAATGAAGGTCCCGTCACGCTGCATCGCAACGGCCGGATTTTTCTGGTGTATTCGGCAAGCACCACGTGGTCTGAGGATTATGCCTTAGGTATGCTCACGATGAATGAGGATGCCGATCCGCTGGATCCGTCTTCATGGCAAAAATCGATGCAGCCTGTATTTCGCAAAAGTGTAGAAAACGGAGTATATGCAACAGGCCATAACAGTTTTACGAAGTCTCCGGATGATCAGGAGGACTGGATCGTCTATCATGCCCTTCCTTCGCCCGGATCCGATACGAGCCTCCGCTCGACGCGCATACAGAAGTTCGGCTGGAATCCGGACGGTACGCCCGATTTCGGCGTTCCCTGGAGCGATACGCATTATCTCCCTGTGCCGTCTGGAGAGGAATGATCGAAGGAAGGCCAAGTATATGAAAAAGGTATCAAAAAAGGCTCAGACTAAGCGGCATGTTCTTGCAAACAGAACCGTTTGGCCTGAGCCTTTGGCTTAGTAGCGGATTCGGACTTGAATGTCCTGCCCGTAATTGCCGAAGTGCCTGCCGAACAAGCTGACGCCGCCGGCGTTCCGCGCATCCTCCGGCGACAGAATACGGAATCGGATTTCTTCTCTGGGCAGGACCGGAATATCCTGTATCGATACATCCGACATCCGCACGCCGTCCATATATGTGCCGGAAGATGTCACCAGCAGCGTTTTCAGCAGGCCGTGCTGGGAGCTGCCGGGATCCCACCACGAAGGGTTCAGCTTTCCGCGTACGCTGCCGAAGTCGCCCGGAGAGGTCCAGACGCACACGGGAACGTCATTGAGCAGAAATGTAATATCCGACGGCCAATCTTCGGCGTAGCCGGGTGCTTCCGAGCCGATCTCCAGGGAGATGCGAAGCTCGCTGATGCTGTTTTTGCCGGAGACGTAGTTCGGAATCCGGTATTCGACATAGCCGGCGGCGAACCAAATATGCTGGGCTTTGACATGCTCCGGTTCGGCGAAATACCGCGGGTCGTCGCGCATGCCGATCAGCTTGGTTTCGGAAGCCAGTCCGCAGGTGGGCTTGACTTGGCAGCTGGAGTACTGGCCGACGGGAATGTCGACGTCATAGCCGTCTTGATCCGGCTCGGACGGCAGGACGCCGTCCGTTTTGAACACCAGCGATGCCTTCTCCAGACGAAGAGAGCACTGCTTCTGCATACCGCGCTTGCCCGCAGTCATCTCCGTACGGAGAATGCCCGCTTCTTCCAGCTGTTGAACATGCTTGGTGACGATGGCGGAGGAGAGATTCAGCCTTTGCGCCATCTCCCTAATATTGAGGTTTTCTTTGCTGAGCATTTCGACCATACGAATGCGCGTATCCGACGCCAGCGCAACGAATAACGGCAGATTTTCCTGGCTTACCTTGATTTCCATAGATGCCTCCGAATCGGTCTGATAGGTGTTGTCTATCTATTGTATAACCAAAAGGTTAACTAAACAAGAAAATTATTGACTAAATATCACGGGTATTTTACTATCTATGTGAGTATTTCAGGATTAATTATTAACTAATTAGTTAACTAAAAATCAACCCGAAAAGGAGCTATTCTATGGAATCAAACCTCAGCATCCCCCGTCCCGAATACCCGCGTCCGCAATGGGTGCGGGACCGCTGGCTGAATTTGAACGGCCCTTGGCAGTTCGAAATCGATCACGGCAAGAGCGGGAAGGAGCGCGGCTACCACCAGCCGGAGCATGCGCTCGAAGGAACGATCAATGTTCCGTTTTGTCCGGAAAGCAAGCTGTCCGGCGTGGAATATAAAGACTTCATGGCCGCCGTGTGGTATAAGCGGGAATTCACCTTGCCGGAGGATTGGAACAGCGGCAGAATTCTGCTGCATTTCGGCGCGGTCGACTACGAAACCGAGGTGTGGGTGAACGGAACCTCCGTCGGCACGCATCGCGGCGGGTACTCTTCGTTCAGCTTCGATATTACCCCGCAGGTCAAGGAAGGCGCCAATGTGGTGACTGTCTATGCGGAGGATGACGTTCGCTCGGGAAGCCAGCCGCGCGGCAAGCAGAGTGGGCGCTTCCACTCGCATGGCTGCGACTACACGCGCACGACGGGCATTTGGCAGACCGTATGGCTGGAGCAGGTCCCTGAGACGTATCTCGCGGACATGAAAGTGGTGGCAGATCCGGCGAATGCATGCGTGCACCTGGAAGTGAAGGTCAGCGGAAATACCGCCGGAGCGCAGCTGAAGGCGTCCGCCTTCTATGAAGGAAAGGAGGTTGGTGAGACCACGGCTGTAGTTCAAGGGCCATGCGTCAAGGTGACCGTGCCTGTATCGGAAGTCCATTTGTGGGAGGCGGGCCACGGCCGGCTGTATGACCTGAAGCTGTCGCTCGAACGGCCGGACCTGCCGGAGGCCGATGCCGATGCGGTTGATTCGTATTTCGGCCTGCGGACGGTGCGGCTGGACGGCCTGGCGTTCCGGATCAACGAAAAGTCGGTGTTCCAGCGGCTCGTGCTGGATCAAGGCTTTTACCCGGACGGCATCTATACCGCACCTACGGACGAGGATCTGCGGAACGATATTGAGATTTCGCTGGGACTCGGATTCAACGGCGCCAGATTACATGAGAAAATGTTCGAACCGCGTTTCTTGTATTGGGCCGACCGGCTGGGGTACCTCGTCTGGGGAGAGCATGCCAACTGGGGGCTGGACATTACTACTCCCGCAAGCTTGTCGCGGTTTTTGCCCGAATGGCTGGAAGGTGTGGAGCGGGATTACAATCATCCGGCGATCATCGGCTGGTGCCCGTTCAATGAGACGTGGGACCGGGACGGCGCCAAGCAGGATAACGAAGTGCTGCGCATCGTGTACGAGACGACGAAACGGCTGGATCCGACCCGCCCGGTGATCGATACCAGCGGCAACTTCCACGTCGTGACGGATATTTTCGACCTGCACGATTACGATCAAAATCCGGAGACGTTCCGGGCCAGATACGAGCCGATGAAAACGGGCGGTGAGGTGTATAACACGTTTCCGAACCGGCAGACGTACGGCGGGCAGCCTTATTTTATCAGCGAATACGGCGGCATCTGGTGGAACCCCGACCAGAAGGACGACAAGGCTTGGGGCTACGGCGACCGGCCGACATCCGAGGAGGCGTTTCTCCAGCGGTACGAAGGGCTGACGAGCGCTCTGCTGGAGCACCCGATGATGTTCGGATTTTGTTATACCCAGCTGTATGACGTGGAACAGGAAGTAAACGGGCTGTACACCTACGACAGACGTCAGAAGTTTGATCCGGAAGTAATTCGCCGCATCAATTCCCGCAAAGCGGCCATTGAAGATTAAGGGTTAGGTGAAGGTGACGGTACGAGTTGATATTCCCGAAGAGGAGGATGCCTGTACATGAAGGCTATAGTGCGTAATCCGCTGCTGCTTGCGTTATGCATGCTGCTGCTCATCCCCATGGGGCAGGTCACGGACGCGGCTTCCAGCCGGAACAATTTTTATAACGTCGTCATGCAGGATGGAGCGGACCCCTGGGTTTACAAACATACGGACGGTTATTACTATTTCACGAAAACGACGGGCGGCAACGTAACGATCTGGAAATCGGCCGAGCTGACGACGATCGACGCGGCCCCGACCCGAGTCGTCGAAACCGGCTGCTGCAATATTTGGGCTCCCGAGCTTCATTATATTGACGGGGCCTGGTACATCTATTACGCCAAGGATGACGGCGACAACGCGAATCACCGCATGTACGTGATGGAAAATACGTCAGCGGACCCGACGCAGGGAACCTGGCAGGACAAGGGGCAGATCACCGACCCTACGAATAAATGGGCTATCGACGGTACCGTGCTGCAGACTGGCGGACAGCTCTATTTTATTTGGTCGGGCTGGGAGGGGGATGTCAACGTAAGTCAGAATCTGTACATCGCCCATATGAGCAATCCATGGACGATCGACTCAAGCCGCGTTGAAATTTCCAGGCCGACCTATCCGTGGGAGACCAACCACTCGCCTTATGTCAACGAGGGTCCGCAGGTTGTTGTGAGGGACGGCGTCATCAGCCTGGTGTACTCGGCGAGCGGAAGCTGGACGAATGATTACTGTCTTGGGCTCATCACAGCCAGCGTTTCCAGCGATTTGCTGAATCCGGCCTCTTGGACGAAACGCAGCCAGCCGATCTTCGCGTCCGGAAACGGGCTTTACGGTCCGGGACATCATTCGTTTACCCAATCGCCCGACGGAACCGAGGACTGGATTGTGTACCATACGGCCAAATTCGACGGTGCCGGTTGGAACCGGGAGATCCGCATGCAGAAATTTACGTGGAATGCCGACCATACGCCCAATCTGGGCGTACCGGCCGATCCCAATGTCCCGATTCCGCTGCCTTCCGGTGAAACGCCGCATATCCGCGTCGAAGCGGAACAAGGGACGTTCGGCGGAGCAGCGTACGCTTCGCAAAGTCCGAACGGGTCGGGCGGCATGAAGGCCGGACATATCGATACGCCGGACAGCTACGTGGAATATGCCGTGAAGGTGCCGAAAGCCGGCGAATATATATTGCTGGCGCGAACCGCGAACGGAACAGCCGGTGGGGACTGGTCCCACCTTCAGCTGGCCGTCAATTCGGGCATGCCGAGCCCCTTTTACATCACGAATAAAGGCTGGGAGAACTGGGGATTGTCCACGGCGCGTATTCAGCTCCATGCAGGCACCAACACGATCCGCTTCACCAAGGGCGCAGGCTACGGGGAGATCGACTTTTTTGACATCAAGCGTGCCAAATAGAATTTTGAATCTGGACGTAATTATAGGCTGAATTTAATCCGAACGTTAGCGTTGTAAATTTCGTTGGCCGGCTCATTCCTGAGCCGGCCTTTGGTTTTTGGGGCAGCGGCGCGCGGTCTGTCTTCTAGGAATGTACGTCGATGCACGTTTTTCTTGCTTTCGACCGTCGAATCCGGTTTATCTTATGTTTATTTGTCCGGCAGAAATATGCCGCTTTCCGGAACTTTACATGCCTTTCCTGGCCTATAATGGTTTTTGCGTGATCGCGATCAACAAAACAACGATACATACCGGAGGTGCCAGAACAATGTATGCTGTCAGAAGAATCGGTTTTAAATGCACATCGCTCATTCTTCTCTTTCTGCTGACATGGACTTCGCTGTGGGCTTACCCAACGTCAGCTGCGTCAACGATGAACTATTCAAACCCGATCAATACGGCGGGAGCAGATCCGTACGTGATGCTGCATTCGGATGGGTACTATTACTTTACACGCACGTTAGGCAACAGGCTGGATATTTGGAAATCCAGATCACTGACTGCGATCGATCTGGGAGAACGAAAGACGGTATGGACGCCCCCTTCCGGCTTGAAGGATATTTGGGCGCCTGAGATCCACAATATCGACGGCAAATGGTATATCTACTATACGGCGAATACCGGCTGCGGCGATGACTGCCGGGGCGTATACGTCCTGGAGAACGATTCTCCGGATCCTTTACAGGGCAGCTGGACGGACAAAGGCAAGCTGAATACACAGTATGCGGGACTAGACGGCACCGTATTCGACCATAATGGCCGACTGTACTTTTTGTATGCGGCATATGGGGATTGGTCGGGCAGCCACGGCAGCGCGATCGCCATCGCACCGATGTCGAATCCGTGGACGCTGGACGGAGACAGCAGTATCCTGACCAAGCCCGAATACGACTGGGAAATGAAAGGCATGCCTGTTAATGAAGGCGCTGTCATCTTGAAAAACCAGGGGAAAATATACCTTGTCTTTTCTGCAAGCGCTTGTTGGGAGGATGACTACTCGCTTGGTATCCTGAGCGCGGATGCTGCAAGCGACTTGCTGAATCCCGCGTCATGGACGAAGAGTGATCAGCCGGTTTTCGCCAAGTCTGCGGCCAATGGCGTCTACGCTCCGGGACATAACTCCTTTGTCCCATCCAAGGACGGGACGCAGGATTTGATCGTGTACCACGGCAACAGCGGACCCGGCCAAGGCTGCGGTGCCCGGCCGACCAGGGTGCAGCCTTTTACCTGGAATAACGACGGTTCCCCGAATTTCGGAGTTCCAACCAACGGTCCGCTTGCGGTTCCGTCCGGCGATTATCGGATTGAGGCGGAGCATGGAACACCAGCCAAGGCATTAATCAAGGAGGAGGAAGGCGCGTCCGGCGGCAAAGTCGTGCGGCTCAATAACACGAACAGTTCCTTATCGATCAAGGATGTCATTGTGCCCGAAGAAGGGAGCTATACCTTAAACATTAGGTATTCGAATACCGCAGGTCCCGATGCCACGGAACAGGTGTCGGTGAACGGTAGCCCAGCCGTGACGGTGGCATTGCCTCACACGGGAAGCAAGCAGTATGCAACGGCTTCGATCCAGGTCGAGTTGAAGAAAGGCTACGACAACGTCATCGAATTTGCGAAAAGCAAACATGCCATTGACATCGACTACATTGAACTTGCCGGCAGCAATACATTCTCGATTAAGCCTGGGGCCGAGTACAAACTGATTAACCCGAATGGCGGCAAAGCTCTCAGTGTGGCTGACTCAAATGCAGCGGGAGAGACGTGGACCCAAATGAAGGATGATTCCGACGGAGGGGCGGCGCAGCGCTGGAAGGTTACCCTAAACGAGGACGGAACCTATTCATTCGTGAATCCAGAGTCCGGCAAAGCCTTGACCGTGATCGATCCTGCGGCCGCTTGGGGGAGAGCGGGCTTAGCCGAGTATCAAGGCTTGGATACGCAAAAGTGGAAACTCGTGGATACCGGCAACGGTTACTGCAAATGGTTTAATGTACAGACGGGAAAAGCGCTTGACGTTAACGGAGCAAGCATTAACAGCGGTACGGATGTAGGAACGTGGCAGGACATTCCCGGCGGAACCGCACAGTTTTGGCTGCTGTATCGTTTGGATTGAAGATATAGGAGGTTCCAATATAAGACGGCTTCTGTTACAGGAAGCCGTCTTTTTTGTGCTGACGCCTCTTACGTTCCAGCCTCTTTTTTCAGGCGCTCCAAGATTGCAATAGCGGGATGCGGCTGTTTCCGTTACTATGAATATGGACGACTTCAAGTGAAGCGAGGCTCAGGAGAATTTGGTTAAGAAAATCATCATATTCATTACATATTTAGCCCTCATGCTGGGGGCAAGATGGTTCTGGTGGGATACGTTTGGTACGGATGAGCAGCCCAAGGTTGTGCAGGGCACTCTTGATCTGCGCGGGCACCCTATGGAAGACAAGCATTCCCTCTTGTTGGACGGGGATTGGGAGTTTTATCCGGATCGGTTGATCTCGGACAGCCGCCAGGCGGACGAAGCTGATCAGGACAGGCGTATGATCCATGTTCCCGGAGATTGGAACCCGGCTTGGCAGGACAAAGGCGGTTCGTCGTTCGGGTACGGGACCTACAGACTCCGGATTCTTGTCGATGAGCAGCCGGACGAGCGTTATAAATTATGGATAAAAGAAATTAAAGCTTCATCCGTTGTGATCGTCAACGGGAACATCGTCGGCGAAGCCGGCAAACCGGCGGCGAGTGCTAAAGAGTATATTCCGGTCATCCAGTCTTTCGCCAAAAACGCTGCTCCGAACGAGCAGAACGTGATTGATATTTTCGTGCAATCGGCGAATTATCATGATCCCACGAGCGGGGGCATCATCGAGTCCATGCGGTTCGGAACGCAGGCTGCGATTGATTTTGAGTGGTGGTATTCGATTGTATTTCAGGTGGTCGTGTTTACGATCCTGCTTCTTCATGCGCTGTACGCCGGTATTATGTTCCTGATCAACCCGCGGGAGAAGCTGCTGCTTGCCTTTGTGTTCCTGCTCATTTTCGCGGGATTGACGGTGGTTTCGGACCACGAGTATGTGCTGATGAGCTGGTTTCCCCTGAATTATACCTGGATGCTGAAGATACGGCTGTTGTCTTATTTAGGCGTTCCGTTCTGCATGCTGCTGATGGGCAGGGGTTTTACCAGTCAAGTCTGGCGTGGGCCGGTATTCCTTACGTATTTGAGCGCCTCTGCGCTGTACTGGATCTTTATACTTGCAGCCCCCGCCAATCTGGTTCATATCACAAGGACCCACCATGTCTTCGGTTGGTTATACCTGATTCCGAGCTTCTGGTTCTTTGGGCTCATCGGCAAGATGGTGTATCAAAAGCGGAAAGATGCCTTTATCATTCTGCTGGCGGCAACAAGCGTTATTTCCAATATCGTATGGGGATTTGTCAATTTCGACTGGAATTTCACCCCGATTTATTATCCGCTCGATATCGTGGCTGGGGTCGTCGGCTTCTCGGTGTACTGGTTTAAGCGGTATTTCCGGAATGCGGCGGAAAATGCCCGGCTGAACGCCGAGCTTCGCCGGGCGGACGAACGGAAGGATCAATTTTTGGCGAACACTTCGCATGAATTGCGGACACCTCTGCACGGGATCATCAACATTGCGCAATCGGTCCTTTCCCGCGAGGGACGCTCATTGTCGGAAGCAAGCCAGCAAAATATGGAGCTGCTCGTCACCATCAGCCGCCGGATGTCACAGCTGCTGAATGACCTCCTTGACGCCGTCATGCTGAAGGATCAGCGGATCATGCTGCGCCGGGAAGCCCTGCAGGTTGAATCGGTCGTGTCCGGCGTGGTCAGCATGCTGGCTCATATGACGGAGGGGAAACCCGTTCAAGTGGTCCTGTCGATACCGGAGCAGCTTCCTCCGGTTGATGCGGATGAACAAAGGCTGACCCAAATTGTGTTCAACCTGCTGCACAACGCGATCAAATTTACGGATGAAGGCGTCATCGAAATTTCGGCCGAGGCCAAGGAAGAGGCGGTTGTCATTCATGTGGCCGATTCGGGTCGAGGGCTGGAGCAGAGCGCATTGGAACGGATTTTTCTTCCCTATGAGCAGGCTGAGGATGAAGACGATCATGGGGGGATCGGGCTTGGCCTCAGCATCTGCAAGCAGCTGGTCGAGCTGCACGGGGGGAGGTTGACCGCCGAACCGGCCCCTGGACAAGGAGCGGTATTCAGCTTCACGCTTCCTAAGGCTGAGGGTTGGCTGCAGGCGGATCTAGAGAATGAGAATTCCGCAGGAGGCCGTACCGAGCCTGAGCTGGAGAATGCCCCATCGGATCCCCTGCACTTCACAGAGGCGGCAGTCTCCATGGAGACGGTTTATGCTGGCCATGGCGGTGGATCGCTGGACGAATCGATATCTGGTGGAATCAAAATTTTAGTCGTCGAGGACGATCCGGTAAACCTGAGGGTGCTTGCAGGCATTTTCGCGGAGGAGCCGTATGAGATTCAAACCGCTTTATCGGCGAAGGAAGCGCTGCAGCAGCTCTCATCCTCGACCTGGGATCTGATCATTTCCGATGTCATGATGCCGCATACGTCGGGTTATGAGCTGACGCGAATCGTCCGCGAACGGTACAACAGCTTCGAGCTGCCGATTCTGCTGCTGACCGCAAGAAGCCGGCCGGAGGATATTTATGCCGGATTTATGGCCGGCGCCAACGATTATGTAGCGAAACCGGTGGATGCGCTTGAGCTGAAATACCGGGTACGTTCCTTGGCGACGCTTAAAAAATCGGCAAAAGAGCGCCTCCGGCTTGAAGCGGCATATCTGCAGGCACAGATTCAGCCTCATTTTCTGTTTAATACGATCAATTCGATTATGGCTTTAAGCGATATCGACCTGGATCAAATGCGGGAGCTGGCTGATGCCTTTACTTCCTATCTGCGGATCAGCATCGATTTTATTAACTCGGAGGAAGCGGTGCCGCTCTCCCATGAACTCGAGCTTGTCCGGGCATATTTATACATCGAGAAGGCACGTTTCGGGCCGCGGCTGGCGGTCATTTGGGATATCGATCCGCAATTATCGCTGTTTATACCGCCGCTCACGGTGCAGCCACTTGTCGAGAATGCAGTTAAGCATGGGCTGCTGAGCCGGATTCAAGGAGGAACCGTGCAGATTATCATCCGCCGGGAAGAGGATGGCACTCGATTTGAAGTCAGGGATAACGGAAAGGGCATGACTCCAGAGGAAGTACAGAATCTGCTTCAACCGCATTCCACGAGCGAACCGTCATCCGGTGGCATTGGACTGAAGAATACGAACCGGAGGCTTCTGCAGCGGTATGGCCGAGGACTTCAGATCGAGAGCCAGTTGGGGCAGGGGACGGCGATGTCCTTCGTGATTCCGAGCCAGGGCTCCGGGGACCATCGGGAATTCGAGCCCCCTCAAAGCATAGAGTAAAGCACAAAGCAGCCTGTTCAGCAGGCTGCTTTGTGGTTTTGTTCATCGTATTCAGCGGTTCATTCCCTGGCGTATTTGGTTTGTCTTGCCAAAAAGCTTTGTTCCAGTGGTACGAGGATCGTTCCGGAACCCGCAGCCTTCAGGCTCAAGCACTGTGCGATTCGTTTCAGCGTGACAGCCAATCTCGCGGGTTGAACGGGCTTCAATAAATAATCGAGGGCATTCACCTGAAATGCATGAACTGCAAACTGTTGAAAGGCAGTCACAAAAACGATGTGCATCTGCGGATGAATCGCGAGCAGCTGCTCAGCCAGTTCCATGCCGGACATCTCCGGCAATTCGATATCCAGAAAGGCCACATCGGGTATCTCGATCCGGCATGCCGCCAGCGCATCGTGCGGATTCATATAGGATCCGATCACATTCCACGGAACATGAACAGCAGTCTGTGTCTGAAGCAGTTTTTCCATTTTTAATAATGCCAGATGCTCATCATCGACGATAATTACCTTCAAGCGGCTTTCTCTCCCCTAACAGACCCTTGTTTTCTCGGATGCGGTATACTTATGTATTCTGAAACTATTCTAACGCTCCATTTTTACCCGGTTGCTCATACGTTTCTTCTTGTACGACCGAACACGTATGCCAATCATCCATGGCCATGTACCCGCGGCGGACCAGCGCAAAAATCGTATTTGTCGTACAGCACCATTCGACATCAGGCAGCCTTGTCGAGCCACTTCTTGCCTTCGGCAGTACGCCTTCATACGTCCAAAAGCCTCCTTCATTCCAACGAACGAGCTTACCTCCATGCTTCCAGGCTTGTTTTAAAGCTTCTTGCTGTATTTTCGATAACATTCCTTCACCACCAAGCAAATCCATGAATTGATAACAATACTTATGCCTCCGTTTAAAGCGATACCCCCATTAGACCACACGGCTCTGAATACGTTCTGAATAATCTCCAGGCAACAGGATTGAGCATAACTTGACGTTTCCAGGGACAATCTAAGCAGAAAAGGTTGTACTTTCCTAGAAAGGAGCACTCCTGCGAT
This sequence comes from Paenibacillus sp. FSL R5-0378, assembly GCF_038009285.1. Taxonomy (NCBI): domain Bacteria; kingdom Bacillati; phylum Bacillota; class Bacilli; order Caryophanales; family Paenibacillaceae; genus Paenibacillus; species Paenibacillus sp. FSL R5-0378. The sequence continues at coordinate 6,916,538 of NZ_JBBPAY010000001.1, read as the reverse complement.
GGCTGAAGAACAGCAGAAACAACCGTCGGGGAAAACGATCGCGGCCATTGCCTCGGTTCCCTTTATCATGACATTCGGCAATTCCATGCTGATTCCAATCCTGCCCCAAATGGAGTCGAAGCTTCATATTTCATCGTTTCAAACAAGCCTGACGATCACCGTGTTCTCTTTGGTTGCAGCCTTTTTTATTCCCATCCTCGGGTATTTGTCCGACCGTTTCTCCCGGAAAATTGTCATCGTGCCGGCGCTGATCCTGTACGGAATCGGGGGTCTGCTGGCAGGATTCGCGGCTGCTCTGTTCCCCGAACCGTTCCTTTGGATTATGGTGGGCCGGACGCTTCAAGGCATAGGCGCGGCAGGGACAGCCCCGATTGCCATGGCGCTCACGGGCGATTTGTTCAAGGGATCCGCGGAGAGCAGGGTGCTTGGATTGGTCGAGGCATCCAACGGCTTTGGTAAAGTCATCTCGCCGATTCTCGGATCGCTGGTGGCCTTGATCGTATGGTACAGCGTATTTTTCACTTTTCCGGCGGTCGTGATTATTTCGATTGCGCTCACCTGGCTCCTGATCAAGGAGAAGAAAAAAGAGAAGGAACCGATGCCTTTTAAGAAATACGTCAATGGTCTTGGCAGCGTGTTTAAGCATGAGGGCCGATGGCTGATCCCTGCGTATCTGGCCGGCGCCACCTGTTTGTTTGCGCTGTTCGGCATCCTTTTTTACCTGTCCGACATGCTGGAGAAGGAACACAATATCGTGGGAGCCGTCAAAGGGCTGGTTCTGGCCATTCCTTTGCTTGTGATGTGCACGACATCCTATGTGACCGGCAGCCAAATCGGGGAAAATAAGAAGCTGATGAAACGGCTCATCGTGATCGGATTCGTACTGATGACGATTGCCTACGTTCTGCTGGCCTTTATCGGGCATTTGACCTTGTTCATATCCATTCTGGCCGTCAGCAGTTTGGGAACGGGCCTGATCCTGCCCTGCGTCAACAGCTTTATTACGAGAGCGGTCGGGAAGGAAAGACGGGGCATTGTGACCTCCCTGTATGGGTCGGTACGGTTCTTCGGGGTGGCCGTCGGTCCACCGCTGTTCGGATGGATGACGGGATGGTCGCGGCCGGGCATGTTTCTGTCCATTGCCGGACTGACGTTTGTGATCGGGCTTCTGGCCCTTTTCCTGATCCGGGTCGATTCCGGGGAAGGCAAGCCATCCGGCGGCAAACACGCCAAAGCTTACCGCAACAAGCCGGCGGGTCTCATTCGGCCGTTCGGCGGACGCCAAAAAGCCGGATCTTGATCCGGCTTGTTCTGTTCTTGGATGGATCCTATGGTTTGCGCGCAGATGGGCAGAAGCAAGCTGCTATTTTTTACTGCGCCAGGCGAAATCGGCCGTCCATCTCCGCTGCGGCTTGCGGCCGAGGATGTAGTTGATGACGCGTGTGGAGATCATTTGGCATCCGATGGCAAATAGGATAATTCTCCAATTGACGACATAGGCCGCCAGAATAAAGATAACCCCGTTCATCCAGAAAAGGGATGTGCCGGGTTTTATTTTTTTATACTTATATATCACTAAAGCGGTATAGCCGATGCCTCCGTTGGATACCCGCTGCCTCATCAGCATGGCGACGCCTGTACCAAGAATAAGGGAACCGATCAGGAGATCGAGCCACACATTCAGCAGCGGCGGCCGGACATATACTTCAAAAAAATTGACCGATACGGACGTGGCCGTGATCACGTAAATGGTGCCAATGGCACTGAATATGCCCAAATGATGGGCGGTAAAAATGAGAAAGGCAAAATTGGCAACCCAGAAGCCGAGGCTCATGGGCAGGCCGAACCCGTGGTTCAGCAGCACGGCAATACCGGCACCTCCCCCGGAAGGAATGCTGTGCGGGAATAAAAAAACCGCCATCGCAAAGCCTTGAAGCACCGCTCCCGCTGTAATGAGGGAGACTTTCCTGCCGAGGCGGCGGAAAAACAGGTGCCGGTGGTGCCGGTAACGGCCGGGAATTAACTGTATTTTCAACCCGATCATCCTTTGGAGAATAGTTTGGTGGTCATAAGCTGGTCAAGCCTTACTAAAATGTATGCTTGTCTGCGGACAAGGATGCCAATTCATGCCGGGCGGGCAAGGGATGCAGAACTGTGGTATGTTTACTTTTAAAAGAAAGGGGAGGAAAGCATGGAACAGGACAAACATCAGGGGTGGGAACTGGCCACGTTTGCGGGCGGGTGCTTCTGGTGCATGGTGCAGCCCTTTGACGAGCTGCCGGGGATCCATTCGATCGTGTCCGGTTATACCGGGGGCCATACGGAGCATCCGACTTATGAAGAAGTTGGGACCGAAACGACGGGGCACTATGAAGCGGTTCAGATCGCTTTTGACCCCATTGTGTTTCCGTATGAGCGTCTGCTGGACATCTATTGGCAGCTGATCGATCCGACGGATGCGGGCGGGCAGTTTATGGACCGGGGGAACTCTTACCGGACGGCCATTTTTGTACATAGTAGGGAGCAGCGGGCCAAAGCGGAGGCTTCCAAACAGGAGCTTGCGGCAAGCGGGCGGTTTAAGGGGAACATCGTCACCGAAATTTTGCCCGCGGGGCCATTCTATCTGGCTGAGGATGAACACCAGGACTACTATAAAACGCACCGCTACGACTATAACCTCTACCATGAAGGGTCGGGGCGGGGAACGTTTGCCGAAAAGTATTGGCGCAGAAAGCAGGATGATGCCGCGCTGCGCAAAAGGCTGACCCGCCTTCAGTACGAGGTGACGCAGCACGGCGCGGATGAGCCGCCGTACGAGAATGCATACTGGAACAATGAGCGCGAAGGGATCTACGTGGATGTGGTGAACGGAGATCCGCTGTTCTGCTCGCGGGATCAGTTTGATGCGGGGACCGGCCTTCCGGCGTTCACGCGGCCAATCCACGAAGGCTTCCTCCGCCGAAAAGCCGACCTGCGCAGCGGCAAAACACGCACCGCTCTGTACGGCCGCTTGTCCGGTTCGTACCTGGGCCACCTGTTTCACGACGGCCCGCCGCCTGCCGGACAGCATTACCAGGTTAACTCGGCCGCGCTGCGCTTTGTGCCACGGGAGGAGCTGGAGCGAGAGGGGTACGGGAAGTATACGGAGCTGTTTGAGGGGGAGTGAGGTGAGAGAGTAGGGGGAGCAACCGTAGGCCATCCCTGAAGGATGGCCTACGGTATAGTTCGTTAAAGTGCAAACTTCAAGGACGGCCTAATAAGGGCATGGTTCGTTAAAGTGTAAAGCCTGTGGCTGGGTCAAGCCCGATGAAGTTCATGACGGAATCTTTTAAAGAAGTTGCGTATGTCCTCAACAAGCAGATCCGGAACCTCCATGGCCGCGAAATGCCCGCCGTGTTCAAACTCGGTCCAATGGACGAGGGGATGTTGGCGCTGCGCAAGAGAATATACCGGTAATGCCAAGTCGTAAGGCAGCACGGACACGCCCAATGGTACGGGACACCGAAGGGGCCCCTTCGATTTCGAACTTTCGTAATACAATCGGGCTGATGATCCGGCGGTTGCCGTAAGCCAATAGAGCATCACATTCGTTAGCAGCCGGTCGGCGTCCACCCTGCAGGCGGGGTCGGTCCATTCGTAAAACTTCTCGGCGATCCATGCCAGCTGTCCGACCGGCGAGTCCGTGAGCGCATAGGACAAAGTTTGGGGCCTGGTGGATTGGAGCCTCGCATACCCTGCCGGTGCGGACCGGTAACTCTGCGCGCGTTCGAGCCTTTCTCGGTCTTCTTTAGACAGTTCACTCGGATCGAAGTCCTCCGCTGGAACAGTATGCAAATAATTCACATGGACGCCGCACACATGCTCACTGTCATATTCGGCCAGCGACCGGGAAATGCCTGCGCCCCAATCGCCGCCTTGGGTGCCATAGCAGCCGTACCCGAGGCGACTCATCAGCTCCGCCCAAGCCCGGGCAACCCGGCGCATATTCCATCCCTTATCCAGGGTAGGGCCCGAGAACCCGAAGCCCGGGATCGAGGGAATGACCAGATGGAAAGCGTCAGCCGGATCGCCGCCGTGAGACCGCGGATCAGAGAGAGGTCCGATGAGATCGAGGAACTCGATGATCGAGCCCGGCCAACCGTGGGTAAGGATCAGCGGCACCGCATCTTTCTCCGGGGAACGGATATGCAGGAAATGAACGTTGGCCCCGTCGATGGTTGTAGTAAACTGTGGCAGCCCGTTTAACCGCTTTTCGTGCTTGCGCCAATCGTATGAATGGAGCCAGTACTCCGCCAGTTCCTTGAGGTAGCCGAGCGGCACGCCATAATCCCAGCCGGCATCCGGCAGCTCGTCAGGCCAACGGATACGGGCGAGACGGTCCCGCAGGTCGTCGAGCGCACTTTGCGCAATTTCGATGCGAAACGGCTGTATTTTGGTGCTGTCCATCCTATTCATAAAAATAGCTCCTTCCCTTCATATGGTTGATAAATCAACGTTGTATGAGGAATATAGCATCTATATCGTTGAGTTGTCAACAAAATTAGAGTGGGTTGGATCACAAAAATACTGAACAAAAATACTGGCACGGACATTGCGTAATTTCGAAGTGGTTACCTCTAGGGCTCCCGCACAAAATAGCTGCACGATTGCAGCTATTTCCACTTCGTTCTCTCGCCGAAATCACAAAGGGGCTACCCCCTCACGGATGATTCCGTGAAGGAGCAGCCCCTCGTTTACTTCCCCGCGCAACTGGCGCCCGCACTTAGCTCACGGCCAACCACCCTACGCGCAAATCACTTTTCCGTGCCCTGCCACTGCGCGATCACCGCGTTTACATCCGCGGTCAGCACAGCTTTGGCGTCATCCTTGATATTCCCGCTCTGGCCCTTGTTGTCCAGATGCTTCAGGAAGTCCTGCAGGTGCTTCACGGCCTGGTCCGGCTTGCCGCCGTCCCATTGGTGCTGCGCCTGCTTCAGCGCATTGGTCAGCTGCGGCACAAGCCCGCCGCCCAGGTCGCCGGCGGCGCTGTAGCGGTCGATCAGCTGCTGGATGGAGGCCGGGCCGGTCGTCACATGCAGCTGCAACGCCGTCCGGGCCGGCTCACCCGAGCCGCCGTACACGTCGACGGTGACCGTCTGGTCGCCCAGCTTGCCGGCCAGGGCCACGTCGACGCCAGCCTGCTGCGCGTCGACCTTATATTCCTTGCCGGCCAGCGTCAGCACGGCCGATCCGCCTGCGGCCAGGCCGCCGCCGGCCTGGAAGGACAGCACCGCGCTGTCGTCCAGCGTATCGCCGTCCTTCACGGCATTACCGTTCACCGTCAGGGCGAAGGCTGGCTCAACCTTGCTGTCTACAGTGACGCCCTTGGACACGTTGCCCGATTTGTCCACAGCCTGGAGCAGGATGCTGTAGTCCTTGCCGTCCTCGATGCCCGGGATGACGGCCTTTTGAATGCCGCGCTTCACTTCGAGAACGTCACCCACTTGCTGGCCGCCGCTCGTCACAGTGACCCGTATTTTGTCCGCGTCCAAATCGTACGGACCGTCCCAGGTCAGGGTCAGCTGGCCGTTACCGCGGCTGAGGAGCACGTTCTCCACGTCGCCCGGCGGCACGTGATCTTCCACCGGTTCCGTCGGCTGGTTCGGTTTCGTAAAGACGGACGGATCGCCAAAGGTGAATTTGTCGAGATTATACAGATAGTCCGAGCCTTTAAAGAGCAGGAACACGATATGTTTGCCGGTCACCGGTGTCGTCACATCGGTCGAGAACACTTTGAAGTTCTGCCAGCCGCCCGTTCCGGTGACCTTGTTGCTGGCGATAACCGGACCGTTGAGGCTGTCGATGCGCACCTCGACCGTGCCGCCGCTCGTATCGCTGGCCGCGTTGACGTGGAACTTCGTCGGGCTTGTGCTGCCGAAGTCAACGTAGTTGTACATGGCGTACCCGTTGTTCGGGCCGAAAATACCGGCCAGATAGGTCTGGCCGCCGCCGCTTTCCGTGCCGAAACCGACGCCGTTCGTCCGGTTTTCAGCTTCCAGCTTGGCGTAAGCATCTCTCGCCGTGCCTTTCATCGTCGTAAAGGTGAACCAATCCAGGTTGCATGGGAAGTCACTGCCGTCTTTTCCGTGGAAAATGAGGTACACATCATGCACACCAACCGCGAGTTTATCATCAAGGTTCGCCATGATGTCCACCCATTGATCCCAGCCGCCGAGGGCCGGAATCTCCACGACGCCTGCGGTAGGGCCGTTCAAGGAATCCAGCTTCACCTCGATCGATCCGCCCTGATTGCCGCTGGCGACATGGGCCGTCATGCCGGCGGCACCGGAGCCGAAGTCGATGCCCTTATAAGAGGCATAGGCGTTGTTGTGGATCGCGTCGAGGAAACCGCCCTGCGCTTTGCTCAGGCCCTCGCTGCTGTCATAGTTAACGCCTTTCAGCTTAGCGTAAGCGTCGGTGCGGGTCGGGTCGCCGGTAGTGAATTTAAACCAGTTCAGGTTGAACAGGTATTGGTCTTTAGTTTTGGTGAAAACGAGATAGACGTCATGCGTGCCGGTAATGGTAACCGGATTGCCTTGGTCATCCTTCAGCACGGTGACGGCATCGATGTAGTTGTTCCACCCGCCGGTGCCTTCGACGTTCAGCGTTCCGACTTTCGGCCCGTCGAGCGAATCCAGGTGGACTTCGATGTTGCCGCCGCCGGTTCCGCTGGCCGCTCTCGCGATCAATCCTTTGGCGCCGGATGTGCCGAAGTTCACGTTTTTATAGGCCGCAAAGTCACCCGCCTCGATGCCGCCCAGCTGCAGCGTTCCTTCCAGCGCACCCTCCAGGATGAAGCCTTGACCGATGTTGTAACGCTCGGCTTCGATTTTGCTGTACGGGTCCTTTTCCGGATAATGAATCTCGGCATCCTGAGGCTTCAGTGCATTCAGCGCTTCTACAGCTGCGGCGGACGACCAGGACTCGTACGTGCCGGAGAGCAGCTGTCCCGCCCAGTTGCCGTCGACGATATTGTCGGAGTTCCGGTGCGTCCAGGCGAGCTCGGCATTGAAGGAGACCCAGGCGTCAAACTGCGCGCCGAAGTCCTTGTATTTGCTTTCAGTCCGCTCGTCCAGCGCCTTCTGCAGGAAGGACAGGTTGCGGAGCAGGATCGTTTTGCCGCCCTTCAGGTCACCGTTCGGTCCTTCGAAGTTCAGCACGCCCCCGTTATCGACCAAATGGTCTTTGGTAAAAGCCGCCGCCTTGACCGCTTCGTCCAGATAGGAGGTGTCCCCGGTAATGCGGTACAAGCCTACTGCCGCCCCGATGTATGTACCCTGATTGTAGTGCGTGGCGTCCGGGATCGGCCCTTTTTCCGTTTCGATCCGGTCGAACACTTTGCCGTTGCCGTCGGTCAGCATCGTTTTGCCCCATTTGAAAATTTGCTTCGCGGCATCCAGATAATGCTGATCCTTGGTGACGTTGTACAGATAGACCGCCGCCTCAGCAGCCGGGAAGTTGATGCAGGCATTTTTGGTGTTATGCTCGCTGTTCAGCCACCAGATGCCGCCGCCGGCGAAATCTTCGTCCCACTGCGTATTGAATACCCAGTCAAAATGGTACTTTGCAGCGTCCAAATACTTCTGGTCACCCGTAATTTGGTACGCCCGCGCACTGCCCATCGCCCACCACATAATGTCGTCGTTGAAGGGGTTGTTCGTCCAGTTGCTGCCGTATTTGGCTACCGTGCCGGTATACACGTCGTCGATCTGCTTGCGCAACTGCGCCTTCAGCTCGGGATCCGACGTATGGAGATACGAGTCCATCACCAATTCCCACAGCTCGGCTTCCACCCAGAACCCCTGGTGATCCTTGTGATCGGTGCTGCTCCAGAACATATTGGCCGCCGGATCCCAGAACTTGGCGTTAAACGCTTCGATGGCCGTGTCGCCGTCCTCGGCGCTGAACGCATAGGTTGTGCCCGGCCCCCAGACGGTGACGGAGCCGAGGGTGAGGGCGGCCGCCAGCGGCACGCTCAACAGCCGGTTCATGCGGCGATTGCTCTTAGTCATTAAAGTCTCCTCCTTTATGGTGGTTGTGGAACGCTGTAACGATGGATTATATGAACGGTCCCCGCCTGCATCCGGCGTCCGGATTCATAAAAGGCAGGAGTTTTGCAGGAGTATACACGCCTGAAGGGCAGAGGGGACCGTTAATCCCGCGACTTGTTACTTGGCTTCCGAAATGACCTTGTTGATCTTATCCGCCATCGTGTTCAGCTCGCTGATCGGCGCTTTGCCCATCAGGACGTTCTTCCAGGAAGCTTCGATGAACGGATTCGCTTTGCCCGCCCAGGACGAGAGGAAGCGGACCGGCTGCGTATCAGGCGATTTCAAAATGTGGTCGATGCCTTCCCCGACATCGGCATGGCCAGCCGTCTTCAGCGCTTCAAAGTAAGCGGAAGAGGATGCCTGGTACGCTGCCGGAGCGACCGGCGTTTGCGGAAGCACTTCTTCGTACATTTTGGAGTCCAGGAATTTCAGCACTTTCCAGACGGCTTCCGGATTTTTGACTGTTGTCGGGCTGCACCAGCCCACCGCGTCGTAAATCTCGGATTGGGTGTTCACGACCGGCATCGGCACGAAGCCCCACTGCAGATCTTTCGGCGCCGTACGGATCAAATCGTCCGCAACCCACTGGCCTTGAAGCGTCATCGGCACCTTGCCCTGCTTAAAGGAGCTCATGACGTTGGTCAAATCAAAGGTCGGCGGATTCATGTAACCGTTTGCAATAGCGGTTTTGTATTTCTCCACGCCTTCCACGAACTTGTCGCTGATCTCCACTTTGGTCGGATTGAGGATGGAGTCGGTGAACGGAGCGGCACCCGAGGAGACCGAATAGAGCGACAGATAGAACGGATCCAGCGGAGCGTAATAGCCGAACTGCTGCACACCGCCCTGCTTGCTGGACAGCTTCTCCATAGCTGTGAACAGATCGTTATAAGTCCAGCCGATTTTCGGCTCGGTCAGACCGGCGTCCTGGAACGCTTTTTTATTATAGAAAATGCCATACGTATTCAGCAGGCCGGGCAGACCGACAAGCTTGCCGTCATAGTGCCAGCTGTCCACGACGCCTTTGTAGAAGCCGTCCATGAATTCCTTATCCTGCTCCGCCTGAGACGTCCAGTCATACAGCAGTCCCTTGGATGCGTTGTCCAGCAGCATGTCGTTGCCTGTCATAAAAATGTCCGGGGCCTTCTTAGCGGTCAGCATCCCGTTGACCTTGACGCCGTAATTGTCGAGTGGGGTAGGGATGAGTTTCACCGTAATGTCGGGGTTTTCCTGCTCAAACTGCTTCATGGCCGCCATGATTTTATCGTTCATTTCTTTCGATTCCCAGGTGATCATCGTCACTTCGACCTTCTTGCCAGACGATTTCGAACCGGACGTACCGCCCGAATCGGACGTGCCCGCCGAACCGGCGGAATCGGATGACCCGCTACCGCCGCACGCGGCGAGCAGGCTGGAGAACAGGAGTAACGTGAGCATGCCGCTAAACCACTTTTTTGCACCCTTTGTCATAGAAAGACCTCCCTGATATCTCATTTCGAATACATTTGACACCTGTACCTGATATATCATTTCCTGGATCCCACCGCCGGCAAGCACCACCTCCTAACCGCCCGGGGCGGCCGAGTTATTTTAATGAAGCGGAATTGACGGAGCCAAGCCCCTGCATGAAGAACTTCTGGCCGAAGAAAAAGATGAGCAGCATCGGCAGAATGTAGATGAGATCTGCGGCCATGAACAGGTTCCAGGCGGTCGCATAGGTGCCTTTGTAGGAAGCCATCGCCAGGGACAGCGTCCATTTGCTCGGATCGATAATATAAATCAGCGGCTCGAGGTACTGGTTCCATGCCCCCTGGAAGGAGAAGATGACCATCGTCATGATGACCGGCGTTGTCATGGGTACGAGCACTTTCATCAGAATGTAGAAGTCGGAAGCACCGTCGATTTTGGCCGCCTCGTCAAAGGAAACGGAGATTGTCTTCAAATACTGGACGTACAGGAATGAAAATGTCGCGTTCCCGAAAAAAGCAGGCACGATAATCGGCAGCCAGGAGTCGTACCAGCCCAGGCTCGTGTAGAGGTTAAAGAGCGGGATCATGCCGACAAAGCCCGGCAGCATCAGGCTGCCCACGAACAGCGAGAACCACAGCTTCCGGCCGGGAAAGCTTAATCGGGCAAGCCCGTAGCCGACCAGCACGGAGCTGGCGACCTGGCCGATCGTGCACAGCACCGCGATGAACATCGAGTTGCCGAATGTCTGCCAGAAGTTGATCTCCCGCGTTCCGGTTACGAAGTTGGACCAGTGCAGCTCCCGGGGAAACCACTCGGGCGGGATTTTAAACACGTCGTTGTTGCCCTTCAGGGCAATGGTCACCATCCACAGCAGCGGAAACAGCATGGCGATGGCACCGATGGTCAGGATAATAAACCGGATGGTGTCCAGGATGCTGAATTTCCGTCTGGGTTTGCGTGTTGTTGTCCGTACTTCCGTTTGCATCACCATCAGCAGGGAGCCTCCTTATTTCGAATTGTCGCTTTCGTAATACACGAACCGGTTCGAGTACCGGTAAGTCAGCGCGGTGAAGATCATGATGATGACGAACAGCACCCAGACCTCCGCGATCGAATAGCCGAACATGCGGCCGTTAAAGGCATCGTTATAAATTTTGAAGTTGAGCAGGGATGTGGAGAAGTTCGGGCCGCCGCCGGTCAGAACCTGTACCTGGTTGAAGGCCTGGAAGGCGCCGATGATGCCGAGTATAAGCTGAAGGAACAGGATAGGAGTAATCATGGGAATCGTAATGTGCAGGGCCATCCGCCAGCGGACGGCTCCGTCGACTTCGGCCGCCTCGTACAGCTCCTGGGGAACAGACTGCAGACCGCTCAGAAAAATAATGACGCCGGATCCGACCTGCCACAGGCCGATCAGCACGATGGAGGGAAGTGCGGTCGTTTCGCTCGTCAGCCAGGTGCCTTCGGGCAGTCCGAGCAGCCTGAGCAGCGAGTTGGCGAGCCCGTACTGGGGCTGATAGATAAACAGCCACAGCGTGAGTGTCGCGATGGACGGCACGACGGTCGGCAGGTAATAAATCGTGCGGAACCATTTGATGCCGGGCAGGCTTTTGTTCAGCAGCATGGCCAGCAACAGGCCCAGAATCAGCGATAAAGGAACGCTCATGATGACAAAATACAGCGTCGCCCGGACCGAAGGCCAGAAGGCCGGGTCCTCCGTGAACATGTATTTAAAGTTGTCGAAGCCGACAAAACGAGGCTTATCGTAGCCGCTCCATTCCGTTAAGGCGTAATAAATGGACGACAATAGCGGATAGGCGACAAACACGCTGAAGCCAATAATGGAAGGCAGAATAAACAGATAGCCTTTGGCCCAGCCGCGAAGCTTCTTTTTGCTTACCGTCATTTTTCATATACCTCCCTCATTCAGCATCCGGACAGGAACGGTGCGTGTACCCGCCGTTATGTCCCGGCCCCGTGCGTAAAAGTAAAGTACGGTGTAAACTGCATTCGGAATGCAGGCGGTCCGTGGATCGGTCCGTTCTGGCTGCACTCCGGCCCCCTGTTTTTTCTCCTTTCTTCAATTTCATCTGCTTCTTTAGGCAAAGTCATGTAAATAAACCGCTTACATTTCTCAATATAATGACATAACAGTATAGTGTCAATATACTAAATTAAGTTTTTTATAATTGTTGTTATATTATTTGTGGATTGAATGCGCATATCATATGAGGCGAATGGGGGAGAGGCTGCGTGGACACCGGATCTGTTTTTATAATCTAGTCCGGAGAGGAGGTGGCTGCGGTAGCAAAGACATGATATATCATGCTATGTAAAAGACAATGCTGCTCTTGCGCTTATGCGTAAGGGCTTTCGTTTTGTTCGCGGGGCGCCGCGCCTGCCGGATTCAAGTTCACTGTCGAAATTTGCTGCCAAAACAGGGCTTCAAACCTCTGGTTTTGTCCCGATCTTAGTTACAAAGCTCCTATCCAATCGTGAAATATAATTTTATATTGTTAGTGAATATTTAATTTTATTTTACATTAACTTGACAAAATTTTACGAAGAGAGGGGAGATGGCTTTACACGCTACCGCTATACTTTGCTGTCGAGGCGTTCTATGAAGGACCCGAATTCTGTCAGATCGAATGGGAGGCAAGGATGGAATGATAAGAAAACGGACGAGGAGCCTATGGGCTTCGGTGCTGGCCGGCACGCTGGTTCTGACCCTGGCTCTGCCCGGCGGGCGGCCCGTATTGGCGGCGGAAGCCGGCGCACAGGCCGCGGCAGCCGGAAGCATCGTCGACGAGAGGCAGGTCCAGATCGGACCGGGCGCGGTCTATACCTGGAAGGACATGAAGCTGGACCGCGGGCTGGAGAAGCTGCACATGGTGGAGTTCGATCCGTCCAATCCGGCGCTGGCGCTTGAGCCCGGCATGACGGACGGCAAAGTATACGGCATGCAGCCGGTCAGCAAAATGGCTGCGGATATCGACAGAGCGGGGAATCGGGTGATCGCCGGGATCAACGGGGACTTTTATGATATGTCCTCCGGCGTCCCGCTCGGTTACTTCATGGGCAGCGGAAAAATACTGACGAGTCCGCCCAATGACTGGTATGCGTTTGGCATCAAGGAGGACGGCACGACGATATATGGACCGAGTCCGAAGCTTACGCGGACGCTGGAGATCGATGGACAGAAAACTGAGCTGACGTCCATCAACCGGACGCGGGGCAATAACGATCTCGTATTGTACACACCCGACTTCTACGGCTCAACCATGACCAACGATTTGGGGGACGAAGTTGTCCTTGACGTCGTGAAGGGAGAGGTCAAGAGCGGGGAGACGCTGGAGCTGAAGGTAGCCGATGTCCATAAAGACAAAGGCAGCACGCAGACGACCCAGGGGCAGGTCATCCTGTCGGCCTCCGGCAGCCAGCGCGCGGTGCTCGCCGGCCTTAAGGCAGGCGATACGGCATCGGTCTCCTTCGGCCTCGAGCCGGCCTGGAGCGGCGTGACGATGGCCATCGGCGGCTCCGCGCTGCTCGTCAAGGACGGGGCGGCACAGCCGAACAGCGACCCGGCGGCCCATCCGCGCACGGCGATCGGTACGAAAGCGGACGGCTCCGTCGTTATGCTGGAAATCGACGGGCGCCAGCCGGGCTTCAGCGAAGGCGTGACACTGGCCGAACTGGGGCAGATCATGGAGGAAATGGGCGTCGTGAGCGCCATCAACCTGGACGGCGGCGGCTCGTCGACATTTATCGCCCGCATGCCGGGCGACACCAGCCGAACGCTGCTGAACTCTCCCTCGGACGGCGGGGAGCGCAAGACGGCCAACGGGCTGCTGCTTGTGAACAGGGCGACGGAAGGGCCGGTGGACAAGCTGGTCGTGAAGCCGCAGCTGGCGAGGGTGCTGGCTGGCTCGACGGCGGCCTTTAAGGCGGCGGGCGTCGATGCCAACCTGCATCCGGCCGCGATGGACGGCACGCCGGAGTGGAGCGTCAACCCGGCGATCGGAACGATCGACGGCAGCGGCGTCTTTACGGCGGGTTCCACGCCCGGACAGGCGGATATCGCCGTTACGTCCGGCGGCGCAAGCGGAGCCGGCAAAGTCGAGGTAGTCGATACGCTGACCGAGCTGAAATTTGGCGATCAGCTGCGCAGCTTCCCGCCGGGCCAGTCGGAGACGCTGAAGGTGACGGCGCTCCGCGATGGCCAGGTGGTGCAGGCCGACAACCGCCTGCTGACATGGCGCGTCGAGGGGCCGATCGGCTCGATCGACGCAGCCGGCGTCTTTACCGCCGCGAAAGGCAATGAGCTGAGCGGCAAAATTGTGGTGAGCTACAAGGGGGTGGAAGCTCAGATGGAAGTGACCATCGGCCAGCCTCCGGTGGTGCTGGAGGATTTCGAAAACGGCCTGGACAAGTACCTGCCGTCGGCCGGCGCGCAGTTTAAAACGTCCAAGGTGAGCATCGAGACGAATGAAGATTTGGTCCGTTTCGGCAGCGGTTCGCTGAAGCTGGAGTATGATTTTACCGGCACACCGGGAACTTCGGGCGCCTACCTGCAGAGCAAGACGCAGGCGGAGGCCATTCAAATCCCGGGTTATCCGGAGAAGATCAGCATGTGGGTATACGGGGACGGCAAAACCCACTGGCTGCGTGCACAGCTGCGCGACAGCAAGGGAACGATACCGCTCGATTTGACCGACCAGAATATCGGCATTGACTGGACCGGATGGAAGTACCTGGAGGCGGAAGTGCCCAAAGGCCGGACGCTCCCGCTGATCATGGATATGCCGGTGCGCTACATGGAAACTTCATCGGCCAAGAAGGATGCCGGGGCGATCTACGTCGATCAGATCCGGGCCCTGTACGGTCCGAATCAGGACGACATGGAGCCGCCGGTCCTGAAGGACTTCTCGCCGGCGGACGGGGAGACGATCCGCAGCAACCAGCCGGTGATCAAGGTGTACGGCGAAGACGCGGGATATGATCCGGCGCAGCATCCGGGCACGACGCTGATTGATCCGGACTCGATCCGGTTTGACCTGGACGGCCAGCGTGTGCAGCACACGCTGTATCCGCCGGAAGGCCGGATTTATTACACCCCGGCGACGCCGCTGGCAGACGGACTGCATCAGGCCAAGGTGTCGGTGACAGACCTGGCCGGCAACCGGACGACCAAGGCGTGGACCTTCAACGTGGACACGGGCGGCTCGAAGCTGACGTATGACACGCCGAAGGAATTGTACGGGGGCCGTACCTACACGGTGGATATCAAAGGGGTGAAGGCCTCCGGTTTGCAGGGAGGACAGCTTCGGCTTGCTTTTGACCTGAGCAAGGTGGAGAATCTCAAGTTTATTCCGGGCGGCAAGCTGGATGCGACCCAGGCAAGCGCAGTCATCGGCGAGGACGGCACGGCCGCGCTGACCTTCAGCCAATTGGACCAAGCGGGGCTGACCGACAGCGATTTGATCGGACAAATCAGCTTTGACTTGAAAAAGGACGCCGCCGGAACGAACGAAATCCGATTCGAATCCGGTAACGTTACCTTTGCCGGTACAGGCAGCGTGGTGTATCCCTTCTTTGGGCTGCCGCTGAAATCGGATATCAAGAGCGCCCTGTCGCTGTCCTGGAACGAGAACGGCAACATCCAGGGCTACGAAACGGTCTTTTCGGTCAAAGACGAGTCGGGGGAGCCGGTGGAAGGCGCGGAGATCACCGCGGACGGCAGTCCGGTCGGAACGACCGACGCACAGGGCGAGCTGAGCACCAAGCTGCTGACGGCTGAGGTCAAAACGTATCAGGTGCAGGCGATGAAGGGAGACCAGTACAGCCCGGTGGCGGTGTTTAAGGTGTCGCCGCTGTCCGGTACCGAGACACCGTATAACATCAACGTCGGCATGGGCGAGGATCCGGCTTCATCCCGCAGTTTCATCTGGCATACGAGCCCGGCTGTGGAGCAGACCGTGGTAGAAGTGGTGAAAAAGGCGGATTTTACCGGGTTTGACAAGCCGAATGCGGTGAAAACGGAAGGAACAAGCTATCTGTACCAGACGTTCGATCTGGGTGCGGTCCGGGTGCACAAGGCGACGGTGAACGGCCTGGAGCCGGGCACTGAATACGTGTACCGCGTCGGCGACGGAAGCGGCCATTACAGCCTGCAGGGCACGTTCAAGACCGCTGAGGCAGAGGGCGATCATACCAAGTTCCTGTATTTCGCCGACTCCCAGGCGGGAGATTTGGCAGGGTTCAAGCTGTGGGGCAGCACGGTGAAGAAGGCAGTGGAGGATTCGCCGGATGCCGAGTTTATGGTCCACGTCGGCGACATGGTCGACAAAGGCTTCAACGAGCAAGAATGGAAGTGGTGGTTCAGCGAAGCGCAGGAGGCGTTCCTGAACACGACGCTGGTCGGCGCGATCGGCAACCATGAGGTGATGGGAACGAAGGAAAACAACGATTTCCTGGCCCATTTCAACCAGCCGGGCAACGGTGTACCAAGCCTGGCGGGAAGCAATTTTTCCTTTGATTACAAGGACATTCATTTTGTCGTTTTGAACAGCGAATACCAGTACGAGGAGCAGAAGGAGTGGCTCGACCAGGACCTGTCCAGGACGGATAAAAAATGGAAGATCGCGATCTTCCACCGCGGCCCGTACGGCAGCATTTACGATACGGCCGACATCCGGCGGCTGTGGGCGCCGGTTCTCGAGCGGCATCGGGTCGATCTCGTCCTGAACGGGCATGATCATATTTACCTGCGGACCTTCCCGATGATGAACAACGAGATCGTCCCGGACGGGCAGGGGACGACTTATGTCGTGGCCGGCTCGACCGGACCGAAGTTTTACTCACTGACCAAGCGGGACTGGCAGCGAATTACCGATGATGAAGCGACGCAAATGTACGCTTCGGTCGAGGTGGACGGCGACAGCCTGCACTTTGTGACCAAGACGGTCGGCGGACGAACCGTCGACGAGTTTACGCTGTCGAAGCAGACAGAGGCTCCGGCTCCGGAGTCAGTCGAGATCGAGCAGCAGGACGTGAAGCTGGCCGTCGGCGAAACCCGGCAGCTGACCGCCAAGGTGAAGCCGGATGGAGCGGACCCCGGCGTCACGTGGTCCGTCTACAGCGCCGAGCCGACCGGGGAGGGCGGCGAAGTGGTGACGGTATCGCCGGAAGGCCGGTTGACGGCGGCCGGCACGGGAACGGCCGTCATCCGGGCGGCAAGCACGGTGAACCCGGATCTGTTCGCGGAGACGATCGTCACCGTGAATCCGGCGCCGGAAGGCGAGCCCGAATCGTTGTCGCTGACGGGCAAAGAGATGCTGAAGGAAGGGGAGACCGATCAGACGGTAACGGAAGCGGTCTACGCAGACGGCACGCGCATTCAGGTGCTGGAAGGTGTAACTTTCAGCAGCAGCCATGAGGACGTCGCTTCGGTGAGCGAACAGGGCGCAGTGACTGCGCTGGCCGAAGGGAAGACGGTGATATCAGCCGCTTACGGATCGTTGTCGGCCGAGTATGAACTTACCGTTCAAGCGCCGGAGCAGCCGGGAGGGGGAGATGGTGACAACCCTGGCGGAGGTGACCCGGGTAATGGCGGAGGAAATAATGGTGGGAATTCAGGCAATAGTGGAGGGAACTCCTCTACACCGGTGCAGCCGCCGGTGACTCCACCCGCCCAGCCGGATCCGAAGCCGGGCCAAGGCGGCAAATGGAAGCTGAACGCCGCGCAGCTGACGTCGATTCTGGCGAAAGGCGGAGCCGTATTGGACACAGATCAGCCGTTCAATGAGCTGATTCTGCCGGGCAGCGCCGCCTCGCTGCTCCAGGGACAGCCGCTGACGGTGAACGCGGCTGACCTGAAGCTGGCGCTGCCCGCAGGCATCCTGCAGGCGGCCAGCGGCCAGGTGCCCGCCGATCAGCTCGAAGGCAGCACGATTCGGCTGGCGGCATCCCGCGCCCCGGAGACAGAGGCGGCAGAGCGGGTGTCGAAGGCCGGGCAGGCGGAAGGCGCGGTGCTCCGCACAGGAAGCAGCCTCTTTACCCTCAACCTGAGCCTCATATCGAAGGATGGCCAGGTTCACCCGATCACGGCGCTGCAGCAGCGGATAACGCTGGAGCTTCCCGTCGCTTCGGGGCTGGATGCCAAGCTGTCCGGGCTGTACGGCCTGAACAGCCAAGGCGTGCTCACGTATATCGGCGGAACGGCCGCAGGCGGCAAGCTGAAAGCCGAAGTGAGCTCGCTGGATGCCGCTTACGCCGTTCTGGAGTACACCAAAAGCTTCGACGATACGAGCGGGCACTGGGCTTCCGGCGTGATCCGGGAGCTGGCGGCGAAGCATCTCATCGACGGCGTCGGCGGCGGCAGCTTCGCGCCGGATCAGCCGGTGACCCGCGCCGAAATGGCGGCGATGCTGGTCCGCCTGCTGCACCTGAAGGGCGACGGCAGCGCGCCCTTCACCGATGTGCCTTCCGCGGCATGGTACGCGGAAGCCGTATCCGCCGCCGCCAAGGCGGGCATCGTCCAAGGCGTCAGCGGCGCAAGCTTTGCGCCGGACGCCTTGATCAAGCGCCAGGAAGCGGCGGCCATGATCGTCCGCGCCTACCGGGCCGCGGGCGGAACCGCCGCAGCCGGCGGGGAAACGGCGCCGTTCACGGACGTCGCCGGTTCGCCGGCCTGGGCGCAGGAAGCCGTCCGGGCTGCGTACGCCGCCGGACTGATTCAAGGGCAGGGGCCTAGCCGGTTTCATCCCGACGGCCAGGCCACCCGGGCCGAAACGGCCCAGATCTTGTATAACGTCCTGACCAAGCTGGGGCAGGCGGGGAAATAAACGAAGATAACGATCCGGTTAATTTACGGTTCACCCAGTTAGAAGATCCAACAACAAGAAGACCGGCGGGGAACAGCTTGGTGAGCTGACCCTTCCGGTCTCTTTTGTCATCATCCGTATGATATGCTGGCGGAACACTTTCATTGCGCATTCATTCCCTTGATCCGTGCTCAGTTCCGTGAAGCTTATTGCCATTTTAGTCCATATACATCATTTTTTATGGAAGCGGAGAAAGATTCCGCTTCTTTTTTGGTGTCCAGATGTGGTATCGTTATGTATTACGACGTAAAAGAACGGCTTGTGGTGACTTGGATGAAAAGTACACAGGTTTCGTGATTAAAGAATACAGGTTTAAAGTAAAAGGAGCATATATGAACTTTAAAGATTTGAAGCTTGACCCGAATATTTTAAAAGCGCTGGCCAAACAGAACTATACCGAGCCGACGCCGATTCAGGCACAATCCATTCCTGCCGTGCTGGCCGGACGGGATCTCTTGGGCTGCGCCCAGACGGGAACCGGCAAGACCGCCGCATTTTCCCTGCCCATCATACAGCTGTTGAGCCGGGAGCCCCGCAAACCGGGGGCGGGCCGCAGGGTCCGCGCGCTTATTTTGACGCCGACGAGAGAGCTGGCCATTCAAATTATGGATAACGTGAAGGCGTACAGTCAGTATACCGATTTGCGTGCGGTGGTCATTGTCGGCGGCGTTCCGCAAAAGCCGCAGGAACGGGCGCTGCAGCAGGGCGCGGATATCGTGATCGCCACGCCAGGCCGGCTCATCGACCTGATCCATCAGAAGCACATCGATCTGCAGCATATTCAAATGCTCGTGCTGGATGAAGCCGACCGGATGCTGGACATGGGCTTTATCCATGATGTGAAGCGGATCATCGCCGTCATGCCGAAGCGGAAGCAAACGCTGTTCTTTTCGGCGACGATGCCTCCGGAAATTAGCGGCCTGATCCAAACGCTGCTCGTCAACCCGGTAAAAGTGGAAGTGACGCCGGTCTCCTCAACGGCCGAGCGGATCAAGCAGTCGGTTTATTTGCTGGCGGCAGGAAGCAAACTGCAGATGCTCAACCAGCTGCTGCAGGATCCTTCGATCGAGTCGGCCCTGGTGTTTACCCGCACCAAACGGGGAGCCGACCGGGTGGCGCGTGCGCTGAAGAAGGCGAACATTACGGCGGAGGCGATCCATGGCGACAAATCGCAAAACAGCCGGCAGAACGCCCTGAACCATTTCAAAAACGGGACGACGCGCATTTTGGTGGCGACCGACATTGCCGCCAGGGGGATCGATATTGACGAGCTTCCGTATGTCATTAACTTCAATCTGCCGAATATCCCGGAGACGTACGTTCACCGTATCGGCCGCACGGGCCGGGCGGGGATGAGCGGGTCTGCAATCTCTTTCTGCGAAGCGGACGAGCTGCCGTACCTGAAGGACATCGAAAAGCTGATCGGCAAGGCCATTCCCGAAGTGAAGGGGCATGACTATCCGATGGAGCCCCAAGCGGCAGCGGCAAACCGCCCATTGGGGAATTCCACGGCAAACCGGCCGGGTAAGACGCAAGCTGGCCATTCCCGCAAGCCGCAGGCTGGAGATGCCCGTAAAGGGCGGACGGACGATGGGCAGCAGCGGGGCAAACCGAAGCAGGATCGTGCCCCAAAGGCGGCGGCGAGCGGTGCCCGCAAACCTGATCGGAACGCGAACAGCAGCTTGAAGCGTGATGCGGGAGGCGATTCGAAGGGACATGCGAACGACAAGTCCAAGGGGCATGGAAATGGAAATTCCAACGGACGCACGAACCGCAGACCGAAACCAAGCGGGGCGGACCCTAGAAATAAGGTAAGTTCGTCTCATTAATATGGAGTTTAGACGTTTTACGCATTGACCACAGATGATCTGTGATCTGTGACCCACAGGAAGGACACTTTGCCCGTGACCCTCCTGTGGGTCATTTTGTATTTTCCATAAAAGAAGGAGTCTGAGGGAGGGGGGCAGCGGACGGGGCGCTACAGCTGCTCTTAATGGTGGATGATTGGAGGATAACAGCAGTGTGGCTTTAAGTTTGATCTATCATGGCTGCTCCTGTAAATGAGCGTAATACTGCTGCTCGGTGCCGACATAAAACGCATTGATCGTTTTTTCTTCTTTCGTACCGTCCGGACGCGGGATCGTATCCGTGCCCATGTGCTGGCCTTGAATCATTCCCATCCTCACTTCAGTCCGTTGACCTTGATCATCTGCATAAAAAAATGTCATCCTGCCGGCTGTCGGTGCGCTCGACGTCTTCAAAACTCCGTTTTTCGGAATGCGGTTTACAATGGCGTCTCCCTCTTTCGGGAGCTCGGGATAACCCTTTTGATTGTAAATGACCGCTACCCATCCTGTGTACCCGGCCGGCAGCACATAAGTATGATTTTCCTGTCCACTCAGCCCCCTTGTCCCAATTACAACGGCAGCAACCACAATGACGGCAAACACGGCGATGAATACCTTATATGCTCTAATCAGACCTTTCAAATCTTCACCGCCTTTGATTCGTTCATTAAGATACTTACATTATATTACAACAGCTTTCCATAATGATCGACGGAAAAATCGGATATTACTTTCATCAAAAAGAGAATGCCAAGGATCAACCTCCCACATTTTGTGCTGACCAAATCATGCAGTTTATCTATCGATTTCCTCTAAAAATTCCTCTAAAAACATTATAATGATGCTAAGAGAACATTTTGGAGGATACCCGGCTATCTTTTCCTGAGAGGACGAAGAACATGATGCTGCTGGAAGCGGCGAATTTGACAGCCGGAGGAAATAAGACCAGATTAGCGGATATCGAAAGGGTGAAGGGACGATGATGAACCAAGAGGATTTGCTTGCCCGCCAAAAGCAGCTGCAGGTTGAAGCGGGTTCGGTTGCTGAAGAAATGAACCTGATGCCATTGCTGGCAGCAGCCGGTAAGCCCGTAATCGTAGGGAGCGCTGCGCTAGGTTTAATGGCTTGGAGGGACCTGGATGTGACGGTGGTCTGCTCCAAACTGGATATGGCTGCGGTCTCTGGAATTGCTTTGCAGCTGATGTCCAATCCGGGAGTGCGGGAGATGAAATTTATTAACGATACGGGCCAATGGAACACCGATCCGGCTTACCCAGACGGTTATTTTCTTGGATTGACCTACGGGTCCGCAAACGGCCACCGGTGGGAGCTGGATATCTGGTTTGTAGACGAGCCTGACAAACAGCCCGATTTGCTGCATATTCAAACGATGCCCGCACGCCTTACTCCTGCCAAGACCGCTGCTATTTTAAGCATCAAAACCGAATGGGCAAAGCGGGCCGAATATGGAAATCAAGTGAAAAGCTTTGATATTTATTCGGCCGTATTGGATGATGATGTGAGTACACCCGCTGAATTCCAGCAATGGCTGCAGAGCCGCAGCGATGATCTTCATTAGAAAACTGAGAGCTCATGCACACATTGGATCCGTTGGGAATCGGCAGTTAGCGTGCATCAGCCCGGTGTGTTCCACAGGTCAGCCTGCAAGGACGGCTTTCAAGCGGTCGGCGTGGATCCGTCGTTTGGGCCGATTTAGCGGCAAAGTTGTAGGAGCGCTGTATATCGGACTAGGTTTAAAGGTCGCATTTCAAAGGCAGTAACGAACCTACGGCCCGCTAACTGCATACACTATAGATGGGGGATATGGCGGCAGGTGGCTTCTCATCCATGTAATCGGTCGTTTGCGAAATGGTCGTTGGCGGATTTGACATTCCCAACTGTGTTTAGTATCATTACAGTATATTCATTTTGTGATTTTTCTGGTTACAGTTTGTATATACTTAAAGATGGGCGGTGGAATGATGAGATTCGAAGTTAGCGATTGGGTCCAAGGGAAGACGGTAGACGGTGAGTTTATTCACGGATACATTGAGACGGTGGACGCTCAGAAAGGCATCGCGAGAGTACGCGTCGTTCAGTCCGACAACGAGGAAGCGGTTGGACGCGTGATCGGTGTACGTGAATCCTGGCTGAGATCGCTGCCGGTCAACCCGCTTGCCGATAAGAACAACGTCGAAAGCCTGATTGACATAGCACTGGCCACCTATGACGAAGCCTGGTTTAACGAATTGACAGACCGCCTGAACGGTACCAAGCGCAAGAACAGTAAGAATGGCGATGGGATCCGGTTGAACGGCCGTCCCAACAACCGTCTCGGTCTGTTCGAGAAAAAGTAAACGGCAGGCCTCGGCAGAGGCACCTCATACCATACAGCAGCATGATAAATGCGCCCCTCCGCTTTTCCGTCACAAGGAGTGTAAGCGCAAAAAACGGCAGGGATTCAGCTTACAGCTGACCTGCCGTTTTTCATATCATTTGCCATTACCCCATTTCTGCTTGGCCAAAAAATGGGAGATTCCCTCTGAGATATCGCCGGGTGCTTCTAAGGGAGAAAGGTGGCCGGTCTGGGGAATGACGCGCAGCTCTGCATGAGGTATGCGCGGCAGCAGCTCGCTTTTTAGTGTTTCCAACCGGTCTACCGGATCAGATTCCCCGGCGAGCACAAGGGTGGGAACATGGATGTTGTTCGCTTCTGCGGATATATCCTCTAGCATTGCGGCTTCAGGCCATGCCGCACGGGCTAAAGGTGCGCTCCGTTGCATATCCTCAAGCACTATTTCGCGGATATGCTCTTCAAGAGGAAGTAGGGCGATATTGCCCAAAGCGATTTCTGCTCCTTCACGCGAATCATAAAAATGAACCATGGCATTTCTCATGTCTTGCGGCATATCTTGAGGTGTCGGGGGAGATGGTGCAACTAAGACCAAAGCTTCTAAACCGGCCGGATGACGTGAAGCCAACAATTGCGCCGTTTTAGCGCCCATGGAATGACCAACGAGCACATAACGGTTCAAACCAAGCTCTTGAATAAGCGCATGTGCATCATCGGCAAGATCCTGAATGGTATAAGATACAGCTGACTTATCTGAGTCTCCCCAACCGCGGTGGTCATAGGTTATACAAAGGTAATCCTCCTTGAGAGCGTCAACCACTTTCGTCCACGTTCGTGCTGACCCGCCGTAAAAGTGCAAAAACACAAGAGCCGTGTCTCCTTGTCCCTGCTGTTCCACATGAAGTTCGACGCCGTTAACATGATAATGCATATGATCCACTCCCACAAATAGTATCAGTAACAGTTACTGTTACATATTATAAACTAGCGATCTAGAAGTCAAGATATTATTTTAAGTTTGATTTGCTTTTTAAAAATCAATACACTAAACATAAGCTTTAATCGGAAAGAAGGACTTCGCAAAAATGGGAAATCGAAGCCAACAGTTCTCTGTAGCGGTTCATATTTTATGCTTTCTTGAATTTAATAAAAATGGCCGGACGACGTCCGAATTGCTTGCGATGAGCGTGAACGCCAATCCGGCGGTGATTAGAAGAATCATGAGAAAGCTTACGAAAGCCGGTCTTATTACATCGACTCTTGGAACGAATGCCGCGATAAGTCTGGCCAAAAAGGCGGATCAAATCACGCTGCTGGATGTATACCGTGCTACGATGGAAGATAACCAGGAGATTTTTATGATTCATCGAGATACTAACCCGACTTGTCCGGTAGGAAGTAAAATGCCGTATTTATTAGACGGAGTTTACACGAAGGTCCAAACGACGATGGAGAACGAATTGTCGGGCATTACGATTGATTCGATGGTGAAGAGCGGAATCGTAGAAATTGAAAGTTAACATGAAAAAGGCCGGATTTCCTTACTTAAGGAATCCGGTCTTTGTTTTATATTGAGCACCGTGGACGGCATGAAGCTTATAGAAAACTTTATTGTTATCCTTTCAAACCGGTGGTGCTGATGCCCTCGACGATGTATTTTTGGAAGATGAAAAATACGATCACAACCGGCAGAAGCGACAGTGTGGCCATAGCGAACATGCCGCCCCAGTTGTTCAGCGATTCGCCGTCGAGGAACAGCTTCAGCGCAAGGGAGACCGGGAATTTATCCGGGCTGTTCAAATAGATGAGCGGGTTGATGAAGTCGTCCCATCTCCAGTAAAAAGAGAAGATCGCGCTGGTGATCAAGGCCGGTCCGATGAGCGGCAGCACCACCCGGTAGAAAACGCCGTATTTGCTGCAGCCGTCGATTTTCGCGGCTTCGTCCAGCTCGCCCGGAATGGTGCGGATAAACTGCATGATCAGAAAGATGAAAAACGGCGTGCCGAAGAAGTGCGGGACGATCAGCGGCTTGAAGGACGAGAGCCAGCCGAACTTGGCGAACATGACGTATTGCGGCACAAGGACGACGTCCTGCGGCAGCATCATCGTGGTCATCATGGCGGCGAACCAGAACTTCTGGCCGAAAAATTTCGTGCGCGCCAGGCCGAAGGCTACGAGGGCCGAAGAGGCGACGGCGCCGACCGTTGACAGGACGACGATGATAAACGAATTTTTGAAGAAGGTCGCAAACGTCGTCCCGCCGAATCCCTTGAAGCCCGAGACGTAGTTGGCGAATTCCAGCCGGCTTGGAATGAGGCTGTAGGCGGTCGAGAAAATTTCGTCGTTCGGCTTCAGGGAGCTGGCCGCCAGCCATAGAATCGGATAGATCATGAACAAGGCGAAGATGCCGACCAGCACATGGTACAAAACGCGCTTGGGTGTGGACATGGTCATGGCCGTTAGTCTCCCTTCGTCTCGTAGTGAACCCAGCGGGTCGAGGATTTGAAGATGAGCAGAGTCAGGAACCCGACGATGAGCAGCATCACCCAGGCGAGTGCCGAAGCGTAGCCCATCTCAAAGTGCGAGAACGCCTTGCGGTACAGGTACAGTGAATAGAGCAGCGTCTGGTCGAGCGGACCGCCTTCCCCGCGGGAAATAATGTAGGCCGGCGTAAACGTCATAAATGCCGAGATCGTCTGCAGCGTCAGGTTGAACAGGATGATCGGGCTCAGCATCGGCAGCGTGATGTTGAAGAACCGCCGGACCGCATTGGCCCCGTCCACGCCCGCTGCCTCGTAGTAGTCTTTCGGTATATTTTTCAGCCCCGCCAGGAAAATGATCATCGACGAGCCGAACTGCCACGTGGACAGGGCGATCAAGGTCCACAGCGCGGTGCTCGGATTGCCGATCCACGAGGTCGAGGTGTGGATGCCGATCAGGTTCAGGAAGGAATTCACCAGCCCCTGGTCCCCGAAGATCTGCTGCCACATGATCGACACCGCGACGCTGCCGCCGATCAGGGACGGCAGGTAGAAGGCGGAGCGGTACAGGCCCACCGCTTTCGTAGCCACGTTCAGGATCATTGCGACGAACAAGGCAAAGATCAGACGGAGCGGCACGCTGGCCAGCACATACGTAAAGGTGACCTGAAACGATTTGCCGATTTTATCGTCTTCCATAAACATCCGCTTGTAGTTGTCCAGGCCGAGCCAGTTCGGCGCCTCCATCAGGTTGTAGTCGGTGAAGGAATAATACAGCGAAGACAGCACCGGATACAGCGTAAAGATCAGAAAGCCCAGCACGAACGGAGACGTGAATACGTAACCGGTGAGGTGCTCGTTATCCCGCAGCCTTTTCATTATCGTCAACCCCTAAGCTTACAAAATTGGTTTGTGAGCGAAAGTAGCCAGCCGGTGAAGTGTAACCCGGCTGTCCCTCTGAAAATAGAGGGGCTATAGAGGCACCTTTTCTCACCTAAGCTAAAAGGAAGGAGCCGAACCCGACCGGGGCCCGGCTCCTTCAGGCAGTATGAGGATTCCCCTTCAGGTTATTTCTGGCTGCGGGCCAGGATAGCATTGGCCTCTTTGCGGAACTCCGCCGCTGCCTGGTCGATCGGAATTTTCTTGAACAGAATCTTTTCGCTCAAATCCCGCAGCAGCTTCTCGACTTCCACCGATCCGATCGGGTTCGGCGGGTCAGCGGGACTGCTGTTCGACTCGGCCCAGGTGACATAATCAAAGATTTTCGCTTCGTTCTCGGTCAGGATCGGCTTCAGCGCATCCTTCACTTTGGAGGATACCGGCACGCCGCGTTCACCCTTGATCAGCTTGTTCGCTTCGATGTCGTTGATGAAGAAGCTGATGAACTTGGCCGCTTCCTCCTTCTGCTTGGACGATTCCGCTATGGAGAAATACATGGAAGGCTTCAGGAACAGCCCTTCCTTCGTGCCGGGACCCGGCATCGGATTCAGCTCGAGCGGACGGTCCTTGACCAGATTCGCCACCGCCAGGAACTGGTTGGACCAGCCGATGCCGGAGATGGAGTGGCCGAGAACGATTTCGTCCTCTTCGGCGACGCCCTTCTTCTGCGCTTCTTTGTCGAGGGAGAGAATGTAGCCCTTGTCATACCATTGCTGATATCGCGTGAAATAATCGATAAAAGCCTGGTCGTCGGCATAGCCGATCGTTTTGCCGTCGTCGCTGTACATTTTCTGGCCGATCGTCCTCAGGTAATACGGGAAGAACACCTCGTGATGATAGGCGAATCCGCCGATCTGGAAGCCTTTGGCCTTGGCTTGCTCCCCAAGCTTGCCCATATCGTCCCAGGTCCAGTCTTTGGACGGGATGTCAATGCCGTTCTTCTTCATCGTCTCGACGTCGAAGGTCGTCTGCAGGGCGTTGACTCCGAGGTTCATGGCGATAAGCTTGCCGTCGACCTCGCCGCCCTTCAGGGCGTTCTCGCTGACGTCGGCGACATTCAGCGTACCGTTGTCGGTAAACGGCTTCAGGTCGGCCAGCTGGTTGCGGCTGGCGTACTGGCTCAAATACGAAATGTCCATCTGGATGATGTCCGGCAGCCCGCCGGCGACCGCCTGCGGCGCGAGCTTCTTCCAATAGTCGTCGAACGGGGCGTATTCGGGCTCGATCGTGACGTTTGGATGCTGCTTCTCGTACATTTCGATCACTTTCAGGGTGTAATCATGTCTGGATTGTCCGCCCCACCAGGCGATGCGAAGCTTGACCGGATCTTTGCTCTCGCCGGCCGATGTAGTCGTCGCAGGCGCGGCGTCGCCTCCGCTGGCCGATTTGTCGCTGCTGCCCCCGGCGGAACAGCCGATCAGGCCGGTGATTAAGGAAAAAAGAAGAACGGCGCTTAACGCTTTTCTCATGTCATTTCCTCCCCCATAGGATTAACGGTAGATTGATGTGCTTTATCTGATACTGCTTACATTTCCAATTATCAACGCTTGCGGCGATCCGGGTAAGGAAAAAAACCGACCTGTTTGTTTAAAAAGCAGAGATGCCGCCCGTCAGCTTCCGGATATACTCCGACGGCGTGCAGCCCATCTGTTTTTTGAACACCTGGCTGAAATACTGCGGGTTGTCGCCGAAGCCGAGCTGCTCGGCCATCTCGAATATTTTGGCATCGGGACTTTCGGTCATCAGCTCGGTCGCCCGCTGGATGCGGATGCGCATGACGTAGTTGGAGAACTTCTCGCCGGTCTCCTTTTTGAACAGTTTGCCTAGATAGTCGGCGTTCATGTACAGCATTTCGTGCGCGACGAGGTTCAGCGACAGGGAGGCGTTGCCGATCTGCTCTTCCACGATGTCGATCACCTTCCGCACGATGGCGTTGTATTTGAATGCATTCCGTTCGTAGTTGCGCCCGGCCATGTCCCGGACCGTCTCTTCGAGGAACGACTGAATCGCCTGCAGCGAGCCCATGTCGGCGATCTCGGATATCCGCTTGTAGGCCTCCGCCATCCGTTCCGGTCCGTCCAGGCGCACCAGCGCGGCATACATCGAAATGGCGTACGACTTCGTCATTTCGATGCCGAGCTGGGCCCGTTTGAGCTCGGCGATGAACTCGGAAAGGGCGAGCGAGGCCTCCTCGCGGTCACCCGAGCGAACGGGCAGCATCAGGCGCTCTTCGTCAAAAGCGAACTCGCTGACGCCGCCGTCGGGCACAAACGTGTCCTTCCGTGTAATGATCCCGCTTTCGTCCAGATAGAAGCGGTAGTTCAGACACTGCAGCGTTTCGCGGTACAGCTTCCGCGCGGACGTGATCGGACCGGGATCGCTGACGGCGACGGTCACGTTCATTTTGTAATACAGCCGGAAAGTGCGGCGGATATCCTGCAGCCGGCTGTGAAGCAGCTCCAGATCCTCCGGGTCGGAGATAAGGATCAGCGCGTGGTCGCCCAGCGTCGTGCTCATCAGCGCCGTTTGCAGCAGGTCCTCGGCGATATTTTTGACGGCAAATTGGTGCTCATAATCGGCTTCGCCCTCAATATGGCAGAGCAGCAGCCGGACGGGGCGCCCGAAGTCGCAGGGAAGCAGGCTGCGGTATTCCTCGAGATCCCGCCGCCCGTAGGTTTTATTGGTGACGAACTCGCGGAGGACCTGTTCTTTGACGTGGGGGATGACTTTCTCAAAGCGCCGTTTCATGTCCAGGGTAAAAGCCTCCCGCCGGCGTTCCTGATCCAGCTCGGCCGTCACTTCCTTCAGCGAATCAGCAATTTTGGTCTCGTCGGTAGGCTTAAGGAGGTAGTGCTTGACTCCGTACTGCATGGCCCGGTTGGCGTATTCGAACTCCCCGAATCCGGACAGCAGCACAAATTTGACGTTCGGATGGGTGGCATAGGTTTGGGCGACGAGCCCAAGCCCGTCGAGTCCGGGCATCCGGATATCGCTGATGACGATGTCCGGCGGATCAGCTGCGATCAGGTCGTAAGCCTGCAATCCGTTCTGGGCCGTTCCCGTCAGCACTGTCCCGAAGGCCTGCCAGTCGACCATTTGCGAAATGCCGTCCAATATGATGCGTTCATCATCCACCAATAGCACTTTATACATGCTCGGATCCCTCCATTTCTTTCGGTAACCTGATATGAATGCGGGTCCCCAGACCCGGGGCACTGTCGATGAAGAGCCCGTAACTCTCGCCGAACGCAAAGCGGATACGCTCGTCGATGTTAAGCAGCCCGATGCCGTTCCCCGCCGTGGTCAGCCTGCCTTCCCGCAGCAGCTCAAGCGTATTTGACGCCATGCCCGGGCCGTCGTCTTCGACGATGAGGACAAACGCGTCCGCTTCCTCCCGGCTGGTCAAGGAAATGGTGCACGTGCCGACGGAAGGCTCCAGCGCATAATGAATCGCGTTTTCGAGCAGGGGCTGGAGCGTCAGCTTCGGAATTTTCCGGAAGTGCTCCCGTTCGGGAACGTCCATGTGGAAGGACAGACGCTCTTCAAACCGGAATTTCTGGATCGTGATGTAATGCTGCACCATTTCCAGCTCCTCCTTCAGCGTCAGGATCGGCTCCTTCAGACTGACCGAATTGCGGAGCAGAAACGCCAGCGCCTGCACCATTTGCGAAATTTGCGTCTGTTTGTTGATTTTGGCCATCCAGTTGATGGACTCTAGCGTGTTGTACAGAAAATGCGGGTTGATCTGCGCCTGCAGCGCCTTGAACTCGGTCTCCTTGATCAGGAGGCGGCTGGCGTAATTTTCAGTGATCAGGTCGTTGATCCTCTCCACCATAAGGCGGAACGTCCGGTGCAGCAGGCCGAGTTCGTCCATCGCGGGCGGCTCCTGGTCGCCGGCAAGGATGTTGGCTTCGGCGAAGTTCCCCTTCTCCGCGAGCTTCATGCGGGCGATCAAATTCTCGATCGGGCGGGTCAGCCCCCGGGAGAAGCGGATGCCCCACAGAATGGCGAAGGCAAATATCAGAATGAAGACACCGATAACGATTTCCTTGATCAGGACGATCTGCCGGAAAATTTGGTTGAACGGGGTCACATTCAGGTAGGTCCACCCGGTGGCGGAAGAACGGTTATAGGCGACAAAGTACGTTTTTCCCTGAATTTCCTTGATAAAATATCCGGTCTCGGATGTGATGGAGCTCTGGATGAGGGCGGGATCGAAATGCGGCTGCGAGGGATAGATCACGTCGGGCCCGGAGGTCACGATGAGGTCGCCTTCCCCGGCGCCAAGCTCGTGCACGATCCGCTCCATGTTGATCCGCATGAAAATGGTGCCGATATCCTGCAAGTCGAACATGGTGCCTGAGTAGGAACGGACTTGACGGGTCAGAATCAGGGCCGGATCGGATGCGTCGGGGAAGGTCCAGCGCGCTTGGCCTTCGGCGTTGTCCGCCAGCCTGAGGATCACGTCCCGCTTTCCGGCCTGGATGGGAACCAGGCTGCCGACATCCTGTTGGGCTCCGGCCGCATCGACCATATGGATTGAGTAGAGGGAGGGCTCGGACCCGACATAGGTGAGGAGCCTGTCGACCATGTGCTTGCGCAGGGTCAAGCGATCGTAATCGGAGTCGCTTTGGGCGATGGATTTGAGCTGGGACTGGATCTGCGTGTCGGTGATAATGTTGAAGGACAGCTGCTCGAGGCGTTCGAGCTCCTTTTCAATCGCAGAAGACGACAGGTACAGCACGCGGGAGGACTTCACGTACAGCTGCTCGTCGTACACCGAGAAGGCGTACTGCTGCACAATCAGGGCAAAGGCAAAGGTCATGGCAACGATAAAAGCGATCAGGATGGACAGCTTGTTCTTGATTTTCATATGCCTGAAACGGCTCTTCCAAGTCTGCACGGCTACTCCCTCCGCCCGCCTAGGCGGGATTTTTGTACAACATTATGTCATCACTTTGGAAACGCTGTCAACAGGCAGGAGAGGCCTAGGACCGGGACCAAGGGACGATTCGGAGACCTTTGGGATATCGGTATTAGGATGGTCTGATGTCGTGATTTTGCATGTTTATTAGACCGAAGCCTAATATGGGATTCTCTGCTGAAAACGTCTTTTTCTATGTAAAAAAGGTGGGGAAATTTTCAAAATAGAGGCTTGCAAATATGTCGATCCGACATATAATATATATCGAAACGACATATTTAACGGAGGTGAGAGAGGTGTACGAATTGTTCGTTCTGGGCGAGCTGATGACAGGTGAGAAGCACGGATATATGCTCCAGGACGTCTTGAATAACGCGGTGGGGCTTGGCCGTAAGATTAGCTCCGGTACGCTGTACCCGCTTCTGTCGCGGATGACGGAGGCCGGGTGGATTCATTTGCGGATCGAAGAAGAGACGAAGGGCGGGCGAACCCGGAAAATATATGCGATTACCGATGCCGGCCGGCAGCGTTTTGAAGAGCTGATGAAGGAGACGCTTGAGCCGAACCCGGAAGCCGAGGCCGCGCTGATTTTCCGGTTTAAAATGGTGTATTTCGGCTACGTGACCAAGGAGGTCCGCCTGGCCTGTCTGGAGGATTACCTGCAGATCATCCGAAGAAGCCGGGAGTATGTGTCCCGGTTTGAGGCGTACCTGCAATCACAGCAGCCGGAACCCGCCAAGCAGCGGAACCAGCTGCTCCGGATGTTTGATTACCGCAAACGGCTGGGAGAGGCGGATGAAGCCTGGATCACGGCAGAGATCGAGCGAATCCAGGCCGAGGAAGATTGATGGAAATGTCGTGAAAGATGACGATCAAGAACATCGCCACAGGGATTGAACCAGCACGATGATTCCAGAAGATTTGGAGCACATGAAACCACTTTAATTTATGGTTAGGGAGGAATTCATCTATGGAAAGGCTCTGGACGAGGTCTTTTATTCAAATCACGGCCGGCATGCTGGTGCTGTTCACCGGGTTTTATCTGCTGCTGCCGACGATGCCGCTCTTTATCAAGGAGATGGGCGGGGATGAATCCCAAGTCGGGCTCGTAACCGGCGTATTCACGCTGAGCGCCGTTCTGTTCCGTCCCATTGTCGGCGGGCTGCTCGACCGTTACGGCCGAAGGCCCTTTATGATTTGGGGATTGCTCTTCTTCGTATTATCGATGTATCTGTATGACTGGGTTGGCGGGATCGCCGTTCTTCTCGGACTGCGGATTCTTCATGGAGCCAGCTGGGCGCTCTCCACCACGGCAGTTAGCACATCGGTCACCGACATCATTCCCGTCCAGCGGCGCGGTGAAGGCATGGGCTGGTTTGGCCTGGCGATGACGATCGCCATGGCGGTCGGACCGATGCTCGGGACCTGGGTGCACCAGAGCGGCTCATTTCACGATTTGTTTCTGCTGGCGACCGGCTTGTCCGCCGCGGCCTTCATTCTCGTCTTTCTGACCCGGATTCCGTTTCAGGTCAAGGCGGAGCGGCGGAAAATCGTCTTTTTCGAAAAATCGGTGCTTCCCGTCACCTCGTCGCTGTTTTTCCTGTCGGCGGCTTACGGCGGGATCACGACGTTTCTGCCGCTCTTTGCCGAATCGGTCCGGGTGAACGCCGGCACCTTCTTTCTCGTCTACGCCCTGGCGCTGACGCTGGCGCGGCCGGTAGCCGGCAAGCTGGCCGACCGGCTCGGCGAAGCTTACGTGATCGTGCCGGCGCTGGCCGTTACGGCGGTTGGGCTGCTCGTCCTTGCCTTCGCCGGCGGGCTTGCGGGCGTCATCACCGCCGCCGTGCTGTACGGCATCGGCTTCGGCTCGGCTCAGCCGGCCATGCAGGCGGTGAACCTGCGGCTTGCGGATCCGGAGCGGCGGGGCGCGGCCAGCGCTTCGTACATGACCGCCTTTGATCTCGGCATCGGCCTGGGCTCCATCCTGCTGGGCTGGGTGTCGCAGTATACGGGGTACAATACGCTGTTCGGCGTCTGTGCCGCATCCGTTGCCGTATCCGCGCTGATCTTTCTGGCATTCGTCCGCAAACCGCTGGCGAAGCGGCAGGTGGAGCAGGCTGCCGTAGAGTAATAAGAACGGCTTAGCAGGCCGCCCTGTTTTTTAACCAAAAAGTAAGGAATATTGGATGTAATCGCTTCCCTGAGAGGTTTATAATGGAAAAAAGCCGCGTCTCCGTCTTATGGGCCTAGCTAAGGAGGCACGGCAAAACTTTTTTCGAAAAGAGGGATTCGAATGTCCAAAGGTCAGTTACAGTGGATTATTCCCGACGGGTACATTCCACCGACGAGCAGCGGCCAGCTGGAAAGCCACGAATCGATTTGCGTGCTGAACTTAAGCGGAGAAGAAGTGACGGTGACGGTCAACGCTTTTTTCGAAGACCGGGAACCGATCCTGGGCATGACGGCGACTGTGGGGGGGCAGCGGACGCATCATATCCGCACGGCCCATCTGAACGTGGAAGGGAAGTACATACCGAAAGGGGTTCCTTATGCCATGGAGGTCACCGGCAGCGCACCGATTTTTGTGCAGTACAGCCGGCTGGATTCTACGCAGGCCGAGAACGCGCTGATGAGCGTCATGGCCTTTCCGGTGAAGGAATAGAGATTCAGGTTTTTTGACCCCTCAGGCCCTTTAGGGTACTTCAATCCCTTTAGGGCCGGGCTTTTCGGACAGCATTAAAGCCTGCCGCACAGACGAATTGCGGATCATCCGCAGCTTTCCGCGGTATGGCTCAACGATCTGCATGATTTCCGGCTTTTCCTTTTTCGCGTGCCGGTAGTTCCATTGGTACATTTTGCGGAGCATGCTGAACGTCTGCTTGTAGTTCCCCTGCGCAAGCCCCAGCTTTTGCACGGTAAAACGCTTCAGTATGCGGTAATTGCGGACCCAGATCGGCGTATCGACGTAAACGATCAGGTCCGCGTCCGCGAAGCTCCGCTGCACCCACTGATAATGGACACCCTCGATAATCCAGCGGTCCTGCTCGAGAATGCCGTTCAGGATACGGTCTCTTTCCTCGAAGCTGTTCTTTACGTCTCCATGGCCCGTGCGCCTCCACACCATATTATCCAATTCATAATAAGGGATGCCCAATTGGTCGGACAACGCTCTTGCCAAGGTCGATTTGCCGCTGCCGACCGAGCCGATAATGCGAATTTTGTCCGGTATCTTTGCACTGTCCGGTCTATAAACTGCCATGATCCTCGCCTCCCGTTAACGATAAATTCGATTCTCTGGAAGGGAGATCCTGCCTGATCAATCCAACATTTCGATCCACCGGGTAACTAGGCCAGTTTCTATTCTTCTTCAGGAATCTGAACAATAATATAGTTTGGTTTTGCGTTATTTTGATCCACTTCCGTTTCCTTGAACACAACATCGTTCCAATTGTCCTTATGAATCAAGCTATAGCCGGTCGATCCGATATGCGGCATCCAATGGAAGGCGGCGAATGTGGAGTCTTTAATTGATGGCCGTGTTCCAATTTCGTTGGTTATCGTTCCGTAAATAAAATACAGCTGCTTTTGAGTACTTGCTTTTTTGGTGATTAAGCCTTGCCATTTCAAATAAGCGATATCATCAGAAATTTCAAAATAACTGATGGCATTGTTGTTTTTTTCAAAAAATTGATCGTGCACATTTTTTGGAAAATAATACTGGATACTTGAAGTCTCGTAAGTGGGAGTATTTATTTTAGGCAGAAGTGACACTCTTGGAAGATTGATCGCCGCATTCCTTGCAACGCTTAACTCATCACTCAGGAGATCGCTGGTCAAATATGAGCTTGCCTTTGCGATGTATGCTGTCTGAGTGGATGGATTCCAGGTAACAGAGCCGCCCATGGTTTCCGTGACAAATCGCAGGGGGATCATCGTTTTTCCATCATAGATAAACGGAGCTGTGTTCAACTTCACAGCTTTTCCGTTTTTCAGGGCGGTTGTTTGGTTGATGGTAAGCAATAGACTGGTATCCTTGCCTTTTGCGGTCACTTGTTTTGCAGCGTGATTCCATTGGAAAGTTAGATTATCTAGCGCTTTAGCTTCAGTGAAGCTAATAAATATTTGGTTGTTTTTTATAAGGACATCTTCGGGTGCCAGATCTTGTTTATTGATGATGACATGAGTTCCGCTATTGGTTCTGGCTGCTGCTGTACCGATGCTGTGGTCCGGCAGCATGAGAGCTGCTGCACAGAGAAATGGAATCGAGGCCATGGTGATTTTCTTCATCATTCGTCCCTCCTGTTTAGATATTCCTATATATAAACGTCCTATAAACGAGAAAGTATGACTTCATTACATCTTAACCACCCCCCATAAGACCGAGGTCATGGCCTCAACCAGCCCCGTTTTCCAATGCACTTACCAGAAAAATTAACGGACAGCCCATCGAATCAGGGTGAATAATAAATCCGCCCGCAAAACATCGCTTGACCTTCACATGATGTGAGGGTTTACACTTGCTTTAACAGATGGCTGCAAGGCCGATGAAAGGAGTGACGATGATGCATATCAGCGAGCTGTCCCGCGCGACGGGCGTCAGCCTGCGCTCACTGCGGTATTACGAGGAGAAGGAGCTGCTTCATCCCGTCCGGCTGGATAACGGGTACCGGGAGTACAGCTTGTCCGATGTCGAGCGCGTTCGGATCATCCAGCTGTACTTCAGCCTTGGGCTAAGCGCCAAAGAAATCAGCGATGCCTATCCGTGCGCCGGATCGGAGGAGGTTCGGCGGGAATGCTTGCCCGGAGCGATCCGGGTGGGGGAAGCCAAGCTGGCGGAGATTGGGGAGCGGATCGACACGCTTCGAAAAGCGGAAGACCATTTGCGGGCATGCCTGACCGCTTGGAGACGTGAGCTAGAGAAAGGAGACGATTGGGAGTGAATAGCAAGCGGGTTGCACTGATCACCGGCGGGAATCGCGGGATCGGAAAGGAAATCGCCAGACAGTTGGCGCAAAAAGGGCTGCATGTCATCATTGGCTGCAGGAGCAAAGAGAAGGGGCGGCAAGCCGTATTCGAGCTGCGTTTGGAGGGGCTTGAGCTGGAGGTCCAGGTGGTGGATCTGCAGGACCCGGGAAGCATCGATGCGATAGTGGATCGAATCCGGCAGGAACATGGCAGGCTGGACGTTCTCATTAACAACGCGGGCATCATTCTGGATCGAGGCGTATCTGTCCTGGACGTGGAAGAGGATGTGATGAAAGAAACGCTGGAGACCAACTTCTTCGGCGCGCTGCGCATGATCCAGGCGGTGGTGCCGTTGATGAAGGAGCGAGGGTACGGGCGGATCGTCAACATGTCGTCCGGTCTCGGTTCTTTTGAGGTGATGCAGGGTCTCCTCGGGCTTAAGGGCTCATCCTCTGCTTACCGGATTTCCAAAACGATGCTGAATGCGCTGACGGTGTTGGTGGACCAGGAAGCCGCGGCATATGGCATTCAAACGAATGCGGTCTGCCCCGGCAGAGTGCGGACCGATATGGGCGGGTCGGATGCTCCGCACTCGGTGGCGGAGGGGGCCGATACGGCCGTGTGGCTGGCCACTGCGGGAGAGGACGGCCCCAGCGGTGGATATTTCCGGGAACGCCGGGCTATTGCCTGGTAGCCCTTTGTTGAAACGGAATGGTCATGATGGTTTTCCAATGGCTTATCAAATGCATCATATGAATGTCATATCATTTTTAATATGATTTTTATATAACAATTTTGATATGGTTGTGATGATTAATATGCATTTTACTTATGTTAGTGCGTGTTTTATGATCAGAAGGCGACCACCTGGTCATGCTATGGTTACGAAAGGCTAGTCGAGCAACGGAAATCATCCTGATTCGAAAAATATGCATTTTCATGGAGGGATATGAAGTGGTCAACGTCAACTTCGATTTGAACGGAAAGGTGGCTATCGTTACAGGTGCCAGCCGCGGGATCGGAAGAACGATTGCTGAGGGGCTTGCCCAGGCGGGGGCGGATGTCGCATTGACTGCCCGGACCGAGGCCGAGGTACTTGCAGCGGCTCATGAGATTAGCCTTGCTACCGGGCGGCGTGCGCTCGGCATCGCTTGCGATGTTACCGATAAGCGTTCCGTAGACTCGGCCGTTCAACAAGTGGTGGAAAGATTCGGGAAAATCGACATATTGGTCAACAATGCCGGGACAAACATTCGCCATTCCGCTTTTGAGCTCAGTGAGGAAGAATGGGACTTTGTGGTCGATACCAACTTAAAATCTGTTTTTTTGATGTCTCAGGCGGCAGGAAGCCATATGATCGAACGCCAAAGCGGCCGTATCGTAAATATCGCTTCCGTGGCATCGGAACTAACGCTGTCATTCTCAACGGCATATGGGCCCAGCAAAGCGGCCGTCGTGCAATTGACAAAACAGCTTGCCAGCGAGTGGGCCCGATATGGCGTTACCGTCAATGCGGTTAGTCCTTGGTTTATCCGGACTTCTCTTAACGCAGAAGCCCTCGACGATCCGGATAACCAAAAAATGATTGAACAGCGGACGCCAATGGGGAGGTATGGCCGTTTGGAGGAAGTGGTCGCTCCCGTTCTGTTTTTTTGTTCCGAAGGAGCGGGATACGTTACGGGGCAAAATTTATTTGTTGATGGAGGCGTTACGCATTACGGGGTGTAGGAGTACAAAGGGACTGGCCGGATAGCACAAATATCCTTCAATCCCAAATTCGCATCTAGTTTGGCATGTGATTTTAATAAATATAAATGGCGCCATAGGGACAGATCCCTGTGGCGCCATTTTGGATTGCGGTTCTTTCAAGCATCCAGCATCCCTATGCAAGTGTTATGTGCGCTCTGATCGAGGGCCACAGACCCGGCAAACGTTTGGCTTATCTTTCCGTGTCCTTTCGCCCCAACGGTTATTCCCTGGCCTGCTGCTTTGTAAGAAAGTACAAAAACCAAACGGCATGGTTCTGCTCATCGGCGGCAGCCCGGAGAAAGGCTTGCTTCACGGCCGGATCGGATGCCCGGTCGGCGGCTTCATGGTAGAAGTCCACTGTGTTCTGTTCGTCCTTGAAGGCAAAGTGGAGGCCATCGCGGTAGACGGAGGGGCAGGGCTCATTGATGACAGGGGCCGGCTGTCTTCCGGTCAGGGACGTGTACAGCCCGGCAAACGTTTGGTAGTGTCTGATTTCGTCTTTGCGGATCTCCATGATCTGCGTGCGTTCCTCTTCGTTCGGCGCCGCACCCGCCAGCCGTTCGTAACAGGCGACGGCGGAGTACTCGCCGTTGATGGCTTTCTCGAGATCGCCGATGGATGAGGCCGGAGCCCGATAGTCCCACGTATAGTAATACATCCTTGGGGTATCTCCCTTCGCAAATATAGGCTTTTCTTCACCCTATTCAGCTTCTTGGGCAAATGTCATTCATTTACGAAAAAATCGTGGGGAGGGACAAAGATAAGCCGCCACCCATAAAATGGTTATTTTTTATTTTTGAAATATCCGTTGACACCCCATTCTGGAAGCGCTATTATAGACCCATCTTAATCAAGTTGTTGCACCAAAACGGGAACGTTCCCAAAATCTTCATCGGTTTTGATCTGGCCATTCCACTTTCCTGCCCGGTTCCTTTCCCGTTCACAAGAACTCTGATGGAGCAAAGCTGGGAGAGGCATTTCCTTCATTTTGGGAACGTTCCCAAAATGAAGCTGGCGGCGGATGATTGGAGGATCGAGACGGAAACCTGTCAAGACGGGAACCTCATAGAGGCTGTATGGATAGCTCTACGACGGGGGACAGACAACCAACTGCTAGTGCCGTGAATCATTCCGGTAAAGAAATGGCAGCTCCTGCCAAACAAGTCCTTTTCTTGGACCTAGGCTGTCTGGTAAAATGGGAACGTTCCCAAAAATGGTATTCGTGCTGTATCTTGCCATCAATTCCGCATCAGCGGGATAGGCAAGTGAAAGGGCCGAAACATGGGAAACGATACATGGAGAGAGTGATAACAGTGGGTCCAACCATTCACGATGTCGCCAGATTGGCAGGAACAAGCAAAAGCACTGTGTCCCGTTACCTGAACGGGCAGCAGGTTAAAAAAGCAACGCAGGAAGCGCTGGATAAAGCCATCAAGGAGCTGAATTTCCACCGCAACGCCAATGCCCGCAGGCTGGTGCTTGACCGGACGAACAGCATCGCCGTCGTCGTCGACAACATTTCGAATATTTTCTATTCCGGCATCATCCGGGGCATTGAGGGAGTAGCCAATCTGAAGGGATACAATTGCACCTTCCTGAGCTGGACTTCCAACTATGCCGAAGAAATATCCTTCCTCAACCTTCTGTATGAAGGGCAGGTCGACGGAGTGATCCTAGTGAGCTTCCAAAAGCGCAAAGACGAAGACCTGGAGAGAATCAGGGACTCGCAGTATCCGATCGCGCTGATCGGGGATCACGGCGGCAAGGACGGCATCTTCGCGGTCGACGTGGACAATGCGGCGGGGGTCTACGATATCGTCGGATACTTACACAGCCTGGGCCACCGGGAAATCGCATACATTTCCGGACCGCAGCATGCCGCAGCGAACCAGCACCGTTTTAACGGATATTTGCAGGCGATGGAAACGCTTGGGTTAACCTACCGTCCGGAATGGGTGGTGGAGTCGGACTGGAGCAGCCAGGGCGGATATCAGGCGATGAAGCAGCTGCTGGAGCGCAAAGGCTTCTCGGCGGTCATCGGCTCCAACGACGAAGCGGCAACCGGGGCGCTGCGGGCCATCCAGGAGCACGGGCTCAACGTGCCCAAGCAGATGTCGGTCGTCGGGTATGACGACATTTCGATCTCGGAATGGGTGTACCCGTCGCTGACGACGGTGCGCCAGCCCTTTGAAGCCATCGGCCGAAAAGCGGCGGAAGGATTGTTTCAGCAAATTGAAGGCGTCCAGGACAAGAGTGAGGAAGCGATCCATCTGCTGAAGCCGAAGCTCATTGTCAGGGACTCATGCGGAACCAAGTAAAGTGTAAAAAGGGGTGAATACGATGGGCTCCAAGGTCAACAGGTCATTTTACGGTTACATCTTTGTGGCGCCTTTCTTCATCGGCTTTGCCGTATTCGGGCTGATGCCGATTCTGTACACGCTCTACCTCAGCTTCATGAAATGGGACGGATTTTCGGATCCGGTCTATGTGGGGCTGGCGAATTATTCACGCCTGCTGCACGACAGCTTCTTTTATCAGACGATAGGCAACACGCTTATTATCTGGATTCTATCCAACGTTCCCCAGCTCATCTTATCGGTGCTGCTCGCGCTGGTGCTGAACGAGCGCTTTATCCGGGGCAAGCATTTCTTCCGGGCGGTCTATTTCTTTCCTCACATCATTACGCCGGTCACGCTGGGGGTCATCTTCTCCCTCATGTTCGACTGGCAGACCGGGACGATCAACAAGCTGCTCATGAGTCTGGGGATCATTCACGATCCGGTCAACTGGTTTAACAGCCCATGGTGGTCCAGAATTATCGCATCGGGGGTCATCTGCTGGCAGTACTTCGGGTTTAACATGATCGTCTTTATCGCCGGACTTCAGGGCATTCCGAGAGAAGTGTATGAAGCCGCCGAAGTGGATGGGGCGACCAAAAAGCAGACCGCGATGCACATTACGCTGCCGCTGCTCCGCCCGGTATTCCTGTTTGTGTTCATTACGTCGGTCATCGGCGGCCTGCAGCTGTTTGATGCGCCGCTCATGCTCGGAGACGGGCCGGGCAACTCTTCCAGAACGATGGTCATGTACTTATATGAAACGGCTTTCAAAAACTTTGATTACAGCTACGGGGCGGCGGTCGCCTACGGAATATTCTTTGTGGTCATGTTCTTTACGGCCATTACGGCCAAAGCGTCGAAGCTGAAGGATTAAGGAGGTCCACCTTCATGGCTAAAATACTTACCCGAGGCATTCTGTACCTCTTTCTCATCGCCGTGGCGGCGACATGCCTGCTGCCCTTCTACAGCATGATCATTACATCCACCCATGCCAACTCGGATATTGCGCGGAAGCTGCTGCTCATTCCGGGAGACCAGTTTCTCGACAACTATGCGAGGCTGAAGGACACCGTCAACATTTGGCGGGGCTTCGGGAACACCGTCCTGATCACCGTCACGTCGACGATCATTAACGTGTACTTTGCGGCACTGGCCGGGTACGGCTTCTCGAAATACAACTTCAAGTACAAAAACGTACTGTTCATGTTTGTGCTCGGCACGATGATGATTCCGGGCCAGCTCGGCATCATCGGTTTCTTCAAGCTGATGGATTCGCTGAACATGCTGAACACGTACTGGCCGCTCATTTTGCCGTCGATCCACAACGCCTTCGGGATTTTCCTGATGCGGCAGTTCGCGGATTCCTCGGTACCGACGGAAATCATTGAATCGGGCCGGATGGACGGGTACGGCGAATGGCAGATCTTCAACCGGATCGTGCTGCCGATCATGAGTCCGGGGCTTGCGACGCTGGGAATCTTCGCTTTTATCGGCAAATGGAACGATTTTCTCACGCCGATGATCGTCCTCTTCGACAACAACCTGCAGACGCTGCCGGTCATGATCGCGAGCCTGAAATCCCAGTTTACATCAGACTTTGGCGCACAGTATGTGGGCATCGTGATTGCGGTCGTACCGATCCTCGTCTTCTTCTCGTTCATGTCCAAACGGATTATCGACGGGGTGGCGGCGGGAGCGGTCAAAGGCTGACCGATTGAAGCAGACATCAAGACGGCTTGACTTTCAGACTCCAGGGAAAGAGGTGATGACCGGGAAACGGCGCAGTGGACCGCCACGAAAACAAAGTCAATTGAAAGCGTTCTACAAATTGCGGACATCTGTTACGCATGCACTTCAATCACAATAAGAAAAACGTCTTCAAAAAGGGGAGATCGGTTTTGAAAACGAAGAAATGGCTGATGATGGTGCTGTCCGTCCTGCTGGTCGGCAGCATGCTGGCCGGATGCGGAAGCAAAGCTTCGGACAGCAGCAGTACGGCAAGCGGAGACGACTCCGGCAAGGCCGCCGAATCCGGCGAGCTCAAAGGTCATTTGGTCATCTGGACGTTCTTTGACCAGGTGAAGGACATGGCCGACCAGTTTCAGGCGAAAAATCCCGGCGTCACGGTAGACGTCAAAATGTTCCCGGGCGACCAATACCAGACGAAGCTGCTGACCGCGCTGCAGTCCGGCCGCGACGTTCCCGATATTTTCGACCTGGAGCGCGGGTATATCGGCAAATTCATCGATTCGAAGTTTTTGACGGACCTGTCGGCGATGGGCGCCGAGGATCTGGTGAAGGATTACGTCCCTTACGTTCAGGAGCTGGGACGATCCCAGGACGGCAAGCTGCGGGCGATTTCCGACCACTCTTCTCCGGGCGGCTTCTGGTATCTGCGCGATACGGCCAAGAAGTACCTCGGCACAGATGATCCCGACAAAGTCAGCGATATGGTCGGCTCGTGGGACAAAATCATTGAGCTCGGCAAAAAGGTGGCAGCGGACAGCGGCGGCAAAGTGCATCTGATCCAAAACGCCGGCGACCTGTTCGACATTGAAGCCTACAACACCCAGCCGTGGGTGAAGGACGGCAAGCTGAACATCGATCCGAAATGGCAGACGGTCTATCAAACCCAGCTGGATATCCGCAAAAACAACGTGGATGCCAAGCTTCCGTTCATGTCGGCGGGCTGGGGCAACGCACTGAACGACGGCAGCGTCGTGCTGACTTCCATGCCGGCATGGGCCGGGTTTATGGTCGACAACAAGGACGACAAAGCCAAAGGCAAGTACGGCGTAGCCAAAACGCCGGAAGGCTTCTACTCGGGTGGAACGTACCGCGGCATCTACGAAAAGTCCAAAAACAAAGACCTGGCGTATGAGTTCATCAAATATATCGCCGGCGAGGAATGGCAGCAGCACAACCTGGAGAAAACGGGCAACATGCCGGGCAACAGCAAAGTGTACGAGGCCAACCTGGATACGTACAAATCCCCGCTGTTCGGCGACGAAAACGTCTTGAAGCCTTATTACGAAACCGTCGTGAAAATTCCGGCAACGAAACCGGATAAATACGGCGAAGACATCATGAGCAAGTGGAGAAAGGTCGCAGGCGACGGTGTCACCAACAACCGCAGCTATGACGACGTCGTGTCAGACTTCAAAAAAGAAGTGAAGAACGCTTTCCCTGAGCTGAATGTGGACTGATCGCCCGGTCAAGAGCAGAAACGACAGATAAATAGACGCGGCTGCTGTTCGGATGAGAAGAGGAGCAGCCGCTCCATTTTTGGAAGGAGAAAGGCCCGATGAGCAGCATACATGATTATATCAGCGAACTACGGATCATCGACGGACACGAGCATTTGGCGACTCCGCAGATCAGACAAAGAGAGCAGCAGGATTTTTTCTCCCTGATGCATTACCTCGATTCCGACTTCATTACGGCGGGGATGCAGCGCGGAGCTTTAAGCGGCCGGCTGCGCAGTGACGAAGAGAAAGCGGCTACCTTCCTGCAGTACTGGCAGCGCGCGAACAACACCACGTACGCGAACATGTTCCGGACGGCCATGAAGGACCTGTACGGCTTTGAAGATTGGACGGTCCAAGGCATTCTGGAGGTGAATGATAAAGTTAAGGCGGCGACGAATAACCCGGACTGGTACCGGGAGGTGCTGTACGAACGATCAAAAATTGACCTGGCGTTCACGCTGATCCAAACCACGCAATTGGATTACGAATTGTTCCGGCCGATCATGTTTTTGGATTTTACCTTTAAACTTCGAACACTCAAGGATATTCACGACGTGGAGAACGCCGCAGGGGTGCATGTACATTCGCTCCCGGGCTATCTCGAAGCAGTGGATGCCTTATTGCATAGATACAAACAGGAAGGAATGGTCGCAACGAAGCTGGGCCATGCATATTGGCGGAGCCTCGCCAGCACCAACCCGACGTTCCACGAAGCGGAGATTGTCTTCAACCGGCTGCTGGGCTATACGCTGCAGGATGGGCTGTCGAAGGAAGAGACGCTGGCGCTGCAGGACTACCTCATTCATTTCATCATCCAGCGTTCCATCGCTTATGATCTGCCGATCCAGATTCACACCGGCCATCATGAATCGAGCGTGTCCGGCAACGGCAACATCCTGACCAACTCGAACGCAGAGCTGCTGCTGCCGCTGCTGGCGCAGTACCGGGACGCCAAATTCGTCCTGCTGCACTGCGGTTTTCCTTACCATCAATCGTATTTGAGCATCGCGAAAAATTATCCGAACGTATACACCGACTTTACCTGGGTGCATATCATCTCGCCGACGATCGGCAAGCAGATTCTGCATCAAATGATCGAGATGGTGCCGCAGTCGAAGATCCAGGGATTCGGTGG
The DNA here is from genome assembly GCF_038009285.1 of Paenibacillus sp. FSL R5-0378. Lineage (NCBI taxonomy): Bacteria > Bacillati > Bacillota > Bacilli > Caryophanales > Paenibacillaceae > Paenibacillus > Paenibacillus sp. FSL R5-0378. The sequence goes on along the minus strand of NZ_JBBPAY010000001.1, from coordinate 6,872,117 downwards.
CGACTACAACCATATCGAGGGAACCTACGCGCATCTGAAGCTGGTACAGAACATCGTGGGCGACGTGTTAACCGAGAAAGTCCAGGAAGGCGGCATGACGGAAAAGGCGGCGATGGAATTCGCCAAGCGCATTTTCCGGGACAACCTGATCGAGATATACCAGCTGGATATGTAATGTAGGATAGTTTTCTTGAAAAGTATGCTTATTGGAAGAAAGGCGGGAGTCAATCGTGGGATGGAAGGCAGAGGCAGACGGTGGTGAGCGTTACGTACTGAACGTGTACCGGCCCGGTGAGGAACAGGGGGAGGCTGCGCTGCGGTTCAATCATTTGATCGAAGCGTGGAGCCCGCTGGACGGGTCCATCTTGGAAATTCCGATCGAAAGGGTGGATGCCTTGACGGATGGAGGGCTGACGATGTCCGGCTCTTCGGGCGAATTTACTGCTAAAGCGAAATGGGAAGCGGTGAAGGACAGCTGCGGCGGCTACGACGTCACCCTTCATTTAACGTATAACGGGAACGTTCCCAAAAATATGGGGCTGACTTTGCGGGCGGAGGTGCTCGGTCCAGGGAAACCGGACTGGATGATCCCCGGCGCTTTCTATAAGGAAAACCGCTTTGAGAAAAATTTACGGCGCTATCCCCGCTACGACTACCGGGGCGGAGACCCGGAGCAGATGGTATCGGATTATTGGTCCTTCCGCTCGGACCGGGCGGCGCTGCCGGTAGTGTTTGCCTGGAATGATGCGCTGTGCGGCGCGCTCTGCACGGAAGAAATGTCGGAGCTGGGCTTGACTGGCCTCGGTTTCCGGGGCAATGCGGACGGAACGGCCGTCTGGCTGAACTTCCCGTACCGGGAAGAGCCGGTGACGTTCGTCGGCGAGCCGGTTCCGGCGCCGGCGGACCTGACGTCCGCACGGTTTGAGCCGGGGCAGCAGGTGACACTGCGCTACCGGGTGTATACGGCGGCCGGCGATCCTCATGCGTACGATCCGTTTGTGCGCCGGATGTACCGGCTCCATGCCGAGACCTACCCGCTCCGGCCATGGATGGATCTGGACGAGGCGGCGCAGCTGACCGCCCACGGACTGTTTACGTGGCATTATCGTCCGGAGCACCGCATATTGTACGAAACGGCGGCGTTTGACCGCGAGCTGAACAACAACGTTAAAGGGCAGGGGGACCGCCCCCATATGCACGTGGGCTGGGTCAGCGGAGCGCCTTACGCGCATGCGCTGCTCCAATATGGACGCAGACAGGGCATTGCCGAATACACATCGGCCGGCATAGATGTGCTGAGCAAAATCGCCGAAGGCTTGTCGCCGAGCGGCATTTTCTGGGCGTCCTGGATCGAGGGCCGGGGCTGGAACGCCGGCTGGAATCCGAAGCCCGATTGGCTGCAGGCGAGAACGGCAGCCGAAGCGACGCTGTTCATGGTCCGGGCGCTGGATTTTGAGCGCGGGCAGGGAGCAGCTCATCCGGACTGGGAAGCGGCGGCCCTGTCGAACTTGAATTTTGCGGCTTCCTGCCAGCGAAGCGACGGCAATTTCGGCTCCTATTACCATGCGGAGACCGGGGAGGTCGAAGAATGGGACGGCGCCGGCGGCATGCTGTGGATCGCGGCGCTGCTTGAAGGCGCGGCCTTGTTCGGGGAAACGCAGTTTGCCGATGCCGCTGTGCGTGCCGGCAGCTATTACGAGAAGTTTATCAGGGACGAATATATTTACGGCGCTCCGGAGGATGTGCATCTGACGCCGACCTCGGAAGACGCCTATAACGCCGTCGCCGCCTATGTGCTGCTGTACGAGTATGACCGGCAGCCGAAGTGGCTGGAGCTCGCATCCAGCGCGGCGGACTGGATGATGACGTTCCGCTGGACGTATAATCTGTGCTTCCCGCGCCATACCCTGCTGGCGCAGTACGATTTTCGCTCGCGTGGCGCGGATCAGGCGTCCACGTCGAACCAGCATCTGCACAACTACGGCCTGTTCTGCGTTCCGGAAATGCTGCGGCTGTGGAAGCATACCGGCGACCGGTATTACCTGGACCGCACCCGCGACCATATCGCCTGCTTTCTGCAGTTTATCGCGCGGGAGGACGGGGACTTCAACGCCTATAAAGGCATGGTCACCGAGCGTTATTACAACACGAACTGCTTCCAGCCCAAAGGAATGATGCTGACCCTGTCGCACTCTTGGTGCATCGGCTTGATTCTGTACGCATCCCAGGAGGCGGCGGAATACGCTGCAGAGCTGGGGCTGAGCGAGCTGATTGAAGGCTGAAGGATCGGAAACCGTGGGACTGAAAACTGAAGGATTAAAAACTGAAGGATCAAAACAGATCTAAAGACTGATGGATTGAGAACAGATTCGAAACGAAGAGATCGAAAACCGTAAGCTGCTTGCTGGAGACAAAAAACGCTGTCTGTTCTTTTATGAAAATACGCCGGTAGACGTTCTTCATCCCATCGAAACCGCCATCCAGCGAGACAAGGATTTCATAACCCAAAAGCGGATGACTTGAAGGTGCCTAGCTTTATGCCCGCGAAAAAGAATAAGGAAATCCATGAAATCGCTTAGGGCGAGATGAGATGCAGGACGAATACGGGAGGGGACAACGTATGTTATTTGCAGGAATTGATATCGGAACGACATCGATCAGCGCCGTGCTGATCTCCGCTGCGTCAGGCCGGGCGGTCCGCGTGGCAACTTGTGCGAACGATGCTTCGGTTCGTGGGGAGCACAGCTGGGAACGGCTGCAGGATCCGCAGCGGATTATGGAGCAGGTCCGAGGGCTGCTAGCGGAGTGCCAAGAGGAATGGCCGGACGTTGCCGCGGTCGGAATTTCCTGCCAGATGCACGGCATTCTTTATGTCAACGGAGATGGCCAAAGCGTCAGTCCGCTCTATACCTGGCAGGACGGGCGGGGAGACGAGCGGATGGAGGACCGGGATGCCTCTTACGCACGGTATCTTCGGGAACGTACGGGTTATCCGGCAGCCAGCGGCTATGGACTGGTGACCCACTTTCATCATGTGAAAAACGGGAACGTTCCCAAAGATGCGGTCTACTTATGCACGATCGGCGATTACGTGGCTATGCAGCTGACGGGCGCCGCCAAACCGCTCATGGATCCTTCCAACGCGGCCGGGATCGGATTGTTTTTGGCAAGCAAGCGCTGCTTTGATGAAGAAGCGCTGCGGCGGGCCGGGATGGATGCATCCATCCTGCCGCCCGTATGCCAGGGCACGGAGCCGGCCGGTAGAACGCCGGACGGCAAGCCCGTAGCATGCGCGATCGGCGACAACCAGGCGAGCTTCCTCGGTTCGGTATCGCAGCTGGAGCGGACGCTGCTCGTCAACGTCGGGACCGGCTCGCAAATTTCCATTTACACGGACAACGACGTGGCTCCGGAGGAGTTGGATGCTGCGGCCGGTCTTGAAATTCGGCCGTTTCCGGGAGGCGGCTCGCTGCTGGTAGGCGCCCCCCTTAGCGGGGGCAAGTCCTACGCCATGCTGCTGGCGTTCTTTCAAGAGGTCGGAAGAGCCTTCGGCACGTCTCCGGATGAAGGCGAGATCTACGCGCGGATGAATGAATGGGCCCGGGAGGCGATTCGGCGCGGGGATGCACCGCTTCAGGTGCAGACCCAGTTCTACGGAACCCGGCAGGATCCGGGCCTTCGGGGGGCCATCCGCGGCATCGGGCCGGACAATTTCACGCCCGGCCATCTGGCCGCAGGCTTCCTGCAGGGCATGGCTGACGAGCTGATGCAGTACGTCGGCGCGCTGCCGGCGGGGCTGCGCGGCAGCATCTCGGCTGGGGCGGGCTCGGGCAACGGCATCCGCCGGAACCCTCTCCTCCGAGAGATGCTGGAAGCGAAGCTCGGGCTGACGCTTGAGCTTCCGCCCGGGGAGGAAGAGGCTGCCTATGGAGCGGCCGTGTACGGAGCAGCGGCGGCCGGATATTATCCCGATGTCCGGTCCGCGCTTAGCGAAATGAGGAAAGGGTGAACTTGCGATGGACATGGATACAGTCGAGACAAGTACAACGCGCCAGCCGCAGGAATGGGGACGCTTCAAACTGTCGGTCATTCATACGACCCCGGTTACGGTCGGTCCCTTAAGGGACCTGGCGCAGCAGTTGATGCCCGGCCTCCGCGTCATCAATTTGGTGGACGACTCGATCCTGCCGGAGCTCGCAGAGAACGGCGGGGATGTCGAAGCCATCGCCGGGCGGTGGAGGCAGTATGCGCACATTGCGGAGCGACAGGGTGCGGACTGTATTCTGAACGCCTGCTCCTCCATCGGGGAGCTGTGCGCTGCCGTACAGCCGGAGATTGCGGTGCCGATCGTGCGCATCGACGAAGCGATGGCAGAGCATGCGGTGCGCTCCGCCGGCACCATCGGCGTGGCGGCCACGCTGGCCACGACGCTCGGGCCGACGCAGCGGCTGCTGCAGCAGCTGGCGGAGCGGCTCGGAAGAGAAGTCCGGCTGGTGCCGGAGGTGATCTCTTCCGCGTACGAGCGCCTGCTGGCCGGCGACCGGCAGGGCCATGACGAAGTGCTGGCCGAGACGCTGGCCCGGATGGCCGGTACGGCAGACATCGTCGTATTGGCCCAGGCGTCGATGGCGCGGGCGGTGGAAGGCCTGCCTCCGGAGGAACGCAGCCGCTTTCTGACCAGCCCCGCCTTCGGAATGGGGCGCGTGCGTGAGCAATTGTCGGCGAACAGAATGAACTGAGCAGACTTCACTGAACAGATTTAACTATAGAACGGATTTAACTGAACAATAGACTTAACTGAAGAACAGGCTTAACTGAAGAACAGACTTAACTGAAGAACAGACTTAACTGAACAACAGACTTTATGGACGGAAACAAGGTCTATTTTTCAGATTTACAAGAGAGTAGCGAGAGGAGTTTTTACCCTATGACGACCCAAGCAGGAGCTGCGGGACGGTCCAACGTCCTGACGCTGAAGCAGGCCCTTGAAGCCGCCGAAGCCGGAAAGTACGCGATCGGTTCGTTTTCACCGCGCTATACGTCCATGATCGCCGCCGTTCTGGCGGCAGGGCAGGAGGCAGATTCGCCGCTGATCGTCCAGATTTCGCAGAAGGAGCTGGTCCGGTACGGCATTACGCCGAAGGCATTTGCGGAGGAATTCTACCGCCAGCTGGAGGAGCAGCAGATCACCGTTCCGGTGGTGCTTCACCTGGACCACACGAAGGACATGGCGGTCATCGCCGAGGCCATCGAAGCGGGCTTTACCTCCGTCATGATCGACGCGTCGGAAAAGCCGTTCGAGGACAACGTCCGCGAGTCCAAAGAGGCGGCCGACTATGCCCATGCCAGAGGCGTCTCGGTTGAAGCCGAGCTCGGCATGATCGGCACGACCGATTTCGTCGAGACGGAAACCGACGAAGAGCTGTACACCGATCCCGATGAGGCGGCGGAGTTCGTTCGGCTGACCGGCGTGGACGCGCTGGCGGTATCGTGCGGCACCGCGCATGGCGTCTACAACGTGAAGCAGCCGAAGGTCGACTATGCGCGCCTAGAGGCGATCCGGGCACTGACCCCGGTGCATCTGGTGCTGCACGGCGGTTCGGGCGTTCCGGCCGACATGATGCAGCAGGCGTTCACCCTGAAGGGGGGCGGCGTCAGCAAAGTGAATATCGCGACCGACCTGGAACTGTCACTGCTCGCGGCACTGGGCCGTGAAGAGCGGATGACGGATGCGGAGTGTCGGGCACTGGAGCCGGATCAGCTGGCTGCCGGCCGCGAAGCCGTCAAGCAGACGGTCATGAACAAGATGAAGGATTTCGTGCTGAGCGCCGGAAAGGCCGGACGCTTTTTCCAATAAACCGGATTCATCCTTACACCCAAGTAACCATGGATTGGAGCTGAACCACGTATGAAGGACAAAAAGCTGTACATGATCGGTAACGCGCATCTTGACCCGGTGTGGCTGTGGCAGTGGCAGGAAGGCTTCCAGGAAGCAAAAGCGACCTTCCGCTCGGCCCTCGACCGGATGAAGGAATCGGAGGATTTTATTTTTACGTCCAGCTCGGCGGCCATGTACGAGTGGATCGAAAACAACGAGCCTGCCATGTTCGAAGAAATCCGCGCACGCGTCAAGGAAGGCCGGTGGAACATCGTCGGCGGCTGGTGGATCCAGCCCGACTGCAACATTCCGGGGGGCGAATCCTTCGTCCGCCAGGGCTTGTACGGCCAGCGTTATTTTAAAGAAAAGTTCGGGGTGACCGCCAAAGTCGGCTACAACGTTGACAGCTTTGGCCACAACGCCATGCTCCCGCAAATTTTAAAGAAGAGCGGGATGGACTACTACGTGATGATGCGCCCGATGCCTAACGAAAAAGGCCTGCCCAGCCGGCTCTTCTGGTGGCAGTCCGACGACGGGTCCAAGGTGCTGACGTTCCGCATTATGTTCGAGTACCTGTCCTGGGGCAAAGATCTGGAGAATCACGTACGCCGCTGTCTCGGCGAGTTCAAGGAACCGCTGAACGACTTGATGCTGTTCTACGGCGTGGGCAACCATGGGGGCGGGCCGACCAAGGAAAATATCGAGAGCATTCGGCGCCTGAACGAGGAGCCCGATCTGCCGAAGCTCGAGTTCGCTACGCCTGACCGGTACTTCAAGGACATGGAAGCTTCCGGACTTGATTTTCCGGTTGTGCATGACGACCTGCAGCATCACGCCAGCGGCTGCTATGCCGCGCATTCCGGCATCAAGCAGTGGAACCGCCAGGCGGAGAACCGGCTGATTGCGGCGGAGAAGTTCTCCGCGCTCGCTTCGTGGATCACCGGGCAGCCGTATCCTGAGGAATTCACGCGTGCCTGGAAAAACGTGCTGTTCAACCAATTCCATGACATCCTGGCCGGAACGAGCCTGGAGCCGGCATATGAGGACGCCAGATATTTGTTCGGAGAGGCGATGGCGATCGCCGACCGCTCGCTGAACTATGCGGTGCAGTCGCTGTCCTGGAACATCGGTATCGAGCAGGATGAAACGATGCGCCCGATCGTCGTGTTCAACCCGCACGCCTGGTCCAGCAAAGTGAACGTCGAGCTGGAGATTGGCGGAATCAAGGACAACAGCGTGCTGGTCGACGATACCGGCAAGCCGGTGCCGTTCCAGACCGTCAAGTCGCAGGCCGCAGCCAGGGGCCGCTACCGTCTGAGCTTTATGGCCGAACTGCCGCCGCTCGGATACCGGGTCTACAAGCTGTTCCTGGAATCAGCATCGCTGAAGCCGGTCGGAGAGCCAATCACGGCCAGCGATCTCGTCTTGGAAAACAGCTGGCTGCGGCTGGAGTTCGACAAGGACACGGGCTTTATCAAAAGCCTGCGGGACAAGAAGCTGGATCATGAGGTGCTGCGGGGCGAAGGGGCACGGCCGGTCGTCATCGACGACACCTCGGATACGTGGAGCCACGACGTGCTGCATTTTAACCGGAAGGCAGGGCAGTTCAAGGCGGTGAGAGTGCAGCGCATCGAGCACGGGCCGGTCAAATCGGTCATCCGCGTGGTCAGCGAATACGGCAGCTCGCGGCTGGTGCAGGATTTTGCGATGTATCCGGACCGGGACCAAATCGACGTTCGCGTGACCGTGGACTGGCGGGAAAAGTTCAAAATGCTGAAGCTCGTCTTCCCGGTCAACTGCGTCTTCAGCCGGCATACGTACGAAATTCCTTACGGAACGATCGAGCGCGAGCATAACGGCGAGGAAGAGCCGGGTCAGAGCTGGGTGGACTATACGGGGATCGTTCCGGGATCGAATCGCGTGTATGGGCTGAGCCTGATGAATGACGCCAAGTACAGCTACAGCATCCACAACAAGGAGCTGGCCCTGACCGTGCTGCGCAGCCCGATTTACGCCCATCACGATCCATACGTGCCGGAGGCGGACGGTGAGTATGCCTTTATCGACCAGGGCATTCAGCAGTTCAACTATTCGCTTCTTCCTCATGAAGAGGGCTGGGAGCAGGCCGGCACCGTGCGCCGGGCCGCGGAGCTGAACTGCAAGCCGGTAGCCATCATCGAAACGTATCACGAAGGAAAGCTGCCGCAGACGGATTCGTATCTGTCGGTGGACCGGGACAACATCATCGTCAGCGCGGTGAAAAAAGCGGAGGATAACGACGATCTGATCCTGCGCGTGTATGAGACGGTTAAAAAAGCGACGACGGCCGAAATCAGTCTCCCGAAATGGGAGCGCAGCATCCGTGCCGATTTCAAGCCGTCGGAAATCAAAACGTTCCGCGTGCCGGCGGACAAAAGCCTTCCCGTGACGGAAACCAGCCTTCTGGAGTGGGACCTGTAATATGGGCCGCCGCGAAGAGAAGGCTGCCGAGCTGCGGGCGGCCGGGAAATTTATGATGGACACGGGGCTCGCCTGGGGCAATGCGGGCAACATCAGCGCCAGGCTGGATGATTCAAGCTTCCTGATCACGGCCACGGGGACGTTTCTGGGAGAACTGGGCGAAGGAGATTTCGCCGAGTGCGTTCTGGACGGCAGAGAGGCGCCGGCAGCAGCCGGGCCTAAGCCGTCCAAGGAAGTGCCGATGCACCAGGCCGTATATGACCTGCGGCCTGACGTGGGGGCCGTGCTGCATGCGTCGCCTTTTTACAGCACGCTGTTCGCCTGTGCCGATATTCCGCTTCCTTCCGGCTTGTTCGTGGAGACGATGTACTACCTGGAGCGTGTGGAACGCGTCCGGTACGCCCATCCCGGCTCGCTCGATCTTGGGGAAGCGGTCAGCGAGAAGGCGAAGCAGGCCAACGTACTGCTGCTGGAGCACCACGGGGTGCTGGTCTATGACACCAGCATCAAGGAAGCGCGGATGGCGCTGCAGACACTCGAAATGGCCTGCCGGATGGTGATTGAATCCGGGAGCGCGGGCGTACGTCTGGAGGAGCTGCCGGATCCGGTCCGGCAGGACTTCCTGGAGCGCTCCGGCTACCGTCCACGGAGGAGGTGGGACGGATGATCGGCGTCATTGCCGACGACATTACCGGCGCGAACGACATCGGTATCATGTTCGCCAAAGTGGGCTTGATGACGCATGTGTATCCGGCGGATGAGCTCCGGCACGGTCTGCCGGATCCGCAGCCGGACGTGCTCGTAGTGGACACAAACTCGCGGCTCGATACCGCGGATGAAGCTTATGCCAAGGTGTATGCAGCGACGGTCGCCCTGCGCGCCGCCGGATGCACGCGGCTGGTCAACAAAACGTGCTCAGTCTTCCGCGGCAACATCGGAGCGGAATTCGACGCCATGCTGGATGCGATGCATGCTTCGTTCGCGGTTGTCGTGCTCGGTTTTCCGAAGAACGGCCGCGTCACGCTGGACGGCATCCATTACGTGCACGGCAAGCCGCTGGCCGAGTCCGAATTCCGGCATGATCCGGTGCATCCGATGCAGGAGTCGGAGCTGACGGCGATCCTGCAGGCGCAGACAGAGCGGAAGGTGGCGATGCTCCCGATCGGCGTGGTGGAGCAGGGCGCCGAGGTTCTACGCGGGGAAATCAACCGGATGCGGGGCGAATGTACCTACCTGATTCTCGACGTCCGCGATCAGCAGTCGCTGCGGATCATCGCCGAGGCGGTACTGGATGAGCCGCTGCTGTGCGGCAGCTCCGGCCTCTATGAGGAGCTCGCGCCGCTGTTGAAGCATGCGGATGCGGACCGGGAAAGCTCAGATCGATCTACTGCCGGGCCTGAGGAGAATGCGGCCCTTAGGGCTGACTTGGGAGCAGATGAAGGAGAACGAGCAGGGAAAAACTTGGCCTCTGCCGGGACCGGGCCGCATGGCGGGCAAGTTGATAGGGCGGCTGCTGACCTTATTGAAAATAGCGGGTTACTGAGCAAAGATGCAGACGCCCCGCAGGACAACGCAGGCTCAGCCGGTCATGCCACCAGGGGCGAAGGGGTGCTGCTCGCGGCAGGCAGCCTGATGCCGCAAACCGCAGCGCAGATTGCTTGCGCCCGGGAGGCGGGCGTTACGATCATCGAGCTCGATTCCTTGCTGCTGCTGGAACCAGCACTCAAAGGGGGGCACATCGCCGATGTCGTACGGCGGGCCGGCGCGGAGCTGGCATCCGGACGCGATGTGCTGATCCATGCATCGAACGATGCCGGCAAGCGGGCAGCGACCCGCAAGCGGGCGGAGGAGCTCGGCCTGTCGGGGACGGTGCTCTCGCGCATCGTCTCGGATGAGCTGGCCGGCGCTGTAGCCGATGTCGCGGAGCGTGCCAGGCAGCGCCGAATCGTCATCGCCGGCGGCGAAACCTCTGCTGCCGTTTGCGGCCGGCTGGGCATCACCGGTCTGCGGGTGCTGGAAGAGATTGAGCCGGGGCTGCCCTCCTGTATGTCGCTGGACGGCAAGGCGCGTCTGCTGGTATTGAAATCGGGCAGCTTTGGCAGCCCGGAGTTTATCGTCAAAGCCATCGAACATTTGAAGGGAATGAACATCCATGGGGAGAGTGACTGCGATGAGCGCGATCTTTGAGCAGCTGTTTGCGAAATATCCGGATCTTCAGCCGTGCCGGGACGCGGTTTGGCAGGCGTATGAGGCGGTGGAGGCTTCTTTTCGCCGGGGAGGCAAAATGCTCCTCGCCGGCAACGGCGGCAGCGCCGCCGACTGCGAGCATGTCGTGGGCGAGCTGATGAAGGGCTTTATGCTGAAGCGGACTTTGCCGCCGGCCGAACGCGATAAGATGCTCATTCACGGCGAGGAAGGCGCTTATATCGCCGACCGGCTGCAGGGTGCGCTGCCGGCCATCTCCCTCGTCAGCCAGAGCGGCCTGTCGACCGCGTTCATCAACGACGTTGCCGCCGATATGGCGGTGGCCCAGCAGGTGTACGGCTATGGCCGGCCGGAGGATACGCTGGTCGTGTTCAGCACGTCCGGCAACTCGGCGAATGTGGTTCGTGCCGTTCAGGTGGCCAAATCCCTCGGGATGACCACGATCGGCCTGACCGGCCGCACCGGCGGACGCCTGAAGGAGCTGTGCGACATTGCCGTCTGCGTTCCTTACGACGGCACGCCGGATATCCAGGAAAGGCATCTGCCGATTTACCATACGCTGTGCATGATGCTGGAGGAGGCATTTTTCGCATGAGCACACTGCTGGGAGGCCTCGATATCGGCGGAACGAAATGCGCGGCCGTGCTTGGCAGGGCGGAAGGAGACCGGATCGAAATCGTGGGCAAGCGCAGCTTCCCGACGCCGGACACGCCGGAGGAAGCGATGGCGTCGCTGTGCGGTGAGCTGGCCGGCCTGGCCGCTTCGGCCGGCGGGGGCGAGCCGCTTGCTGCCGTCGGCGTCAGCTGCGGCGGCCCGCTTGACAGCCGGCGGGGACGGATTCTCTCCCCGCCGAACCTGCCCGGCTGGGACGGCATCGACGTCCTCACGCCGCTCCGGGAGCGCTTCGGCGTACCCGCCGCGCTCCAGAATGACGCCAACGCCTGCGCCCTCGCCGAATGGCGGTGGGGGGCCGGGCGCGGGGCGTCCAGCATGATCTTCCTGACCTTCGGGACAGGAATGGGCGCGGGTCTGATCCTGAACGGAGCCCTGTATGCCGGCGCAAGTGACATGGCCGGTGAGGTCGGCCATATCCGTCTGGCGGAGGAGGGGCCGGTCGGCTACGGCAAGGCCGGCTCTTTTGAGGGCTTTTGCAGCGGCGGGGGCATCGCCCGCCTGTTTGCCGGTTTGAAGGAAGCGGCGGCAGAGACTGCCGCGCGATTCTCCGCCGGCGCCGGAGGGATGGCCCCGCAATCCGGAGGGAGCGGGGAGGCTGCATGGACGGCGAAGGACGTGTTTGAGGCGGCTGCCGCCGGGGACGCGTTGGCGCGCGAAGCGGTGGGCATCATCGGCCGCAAGCTCGGCCGGGGCTTGGCCGTCCTCGTCGATACGCTCAATCCGGAGCGGATCGTAATCGGCAGCATCTATGCGCGCCAGGAACAGGTGCTCCGGCCGATCGTGCTGGAGGAGCTGCGGCGTGAAGCGCTGCCGGGAACGCTTGCCGCCTGCCGGATTCTGCCGTCGGAGCTCGGCGAGCATGTCGGGGATGCGGCCAGCTTGTCCGTTGCGCTTCACGCGCTGGGGGAGCATGAACGAGGGAATAATTGATCCGGGAAACCGAAGGTGGATCGGCGAACTTTTAACAGATGATAACAGGTTCATTATAACGTTTGTGATACAAGATTCGCGGCCTGAAGGCATGGAAGTGCAGAGCCCTCAGGCCTTTGTCGTATAGATAGTTGGAAGTTGGCATGTTCGTCATTTTGGGAGCAGCAGGGGGAATCGTTGATGAGTATCGAAGGGCAAGGTGCGTTTCATTCCAGTGAAAACCTTGGGGTGGACGGCATGGTGAAAGCTCTGCTCCGGCCGTTTGGCCTTTCCGTTCGGCTTCAGTCGGGGACGGAAGCAGTTCGGCTGCAGCTGACAGGGTCGGAAACAGAGAAAGGTTCGACGGAACAGGGTTTTTTTGAAGAAACCCGGTTCCACTACCGAAGCGAAGATGAGTCCATTCAGGCCCGGATTTTTGTGCGCGAGAAGGCAGGCGGCACGATGCTGGTCTCCGTGGAAGCCGGCATCGCCAATGAAAATGATTTCGGCAAGCAGCGCTCGTTCGCAGGGGAGCATGCGGTCATGCTGACGCTGCGGCCCGCTGGGCAGATCGAGGGGCTGATGGCCAACTACCAGCATAAGGACTGGTGGACCCGCCCCCATTTTGGCACCGATCTGGCCGGTTTGCCGGAGAAGATGCAGTCGGTGCTCTGGAAGACGGCAGGCGAATACGGCCACTTGCTGCCGGTGACAGGGCCGATGTGGCGTGCGGATGCCGCCGGAGCCGAGGAAGGGATTACGCTTCGATTATCCGCTTATGAGGAAGGGCATACCCGCTGTGAAGCGCTGGTGTTTGCCTTTGCGGCCGGGAGCGATCCGTACGATCTCGTCAAGCGCAATGTGGCTACCGCGCTGAAAGAGCTGGATTATCCGACGCTGCCGAGGGAACAGAAGCCGTTTCCCGCGATGCTGGACAAGCTCGGCTGGTGCAGCTGGGACGCTTTTTACCACCAGGTCAGCGAAGAAGGGCTGCTTGCCAAAGCCGCCGAGCTGCAGCAGCTTGGGCTGCCGGTCGGCTGGGTGATGATCGACGACGGCTGGTCCGATATTTCTGCAGGTAAGCTGTCTTCCTTTGAAGCGGATCCCGTCAAATTTCCCGGCGGTTTGAAGCGTGCCGTGCATGCACTGAAGGAGCGGTACGGCATCCGTCATGTTGGGGTATGGCACACCATCGCCGGTTACTGGGGCGGCATTCTGGAGGACAGCCCGATCGCCAGAACGTATGCGGACCATCTGTACCGGGTGCCCCGGGGCAATCTTATCCCTTATCCGGAAGCCGGCAAAGGCTTTGCCTTCTGGCATGCCTGGCACGGATTTTTGCGCCGCCAGGGCGTCGATTTCGTCAAGGTGGACAGCCAAAGCGCGGTTCTGAACTACCTGCAGGGACGTATGCCTATCGGCCAAGCTGCCGCGGCTGCGCACGAGGCGCTGGAGGCTTCGGTTGCGCTGCATTTTGACGGGACGATCATCAACTGCATGGGCATGGCGTCCGAAAATATATGGCACCGGCCGAAGTCGGCCGTTTCGCGCAACAGCGACGATTTTGTGCCGCAGGAGAAGCGCGGCTTTCCGGAGCATGCGCTGCAGAACGGCTACAATTCCTTTTACCACGGGGCTTTTTATTGGGGAGACTGGGATATGTACTGGTCCAAAAATCACGACGACGTGCAGAGTGCGGTGCTGCGCGCGGTAAGCGGAGGTCCGGTCTATATCAGCGACGCTCCGGGAAATACCGATCCGTCGCGCATTTGGCCTTTGATCTATACAGACGGCACCGTCATCCGCTGCGATGAGACGGCCAATCCGACCCCGGACTGCCTGCTGCTGAGTCCGGCCGAGGAGCATGTTCCTCTTAAACTGTGGAACCGGGCGGGCAGCGCAGGGGTTGTGGCGGCTTTTCATATCAGCGGAGATTCTGCTCAGGTTATGGGTTCGATCGGACCGGCCGATGTGCCGGGACTCGGCGGCGGGGAATTCGCCGTGTACGACCATTTTGCCGGCAAGGGCTGGCTGATGCGCGCCGACGAGCAGACCCCGATCCGTCTGGAGGAAGGAGGCTGCGCCCTCTATGCGGTCGTCCCGGTTACGGGCAGCGTTACCCCGGTTGGGCTGGCCGACAAATACATTTCGCCGGCGGCGGTTGCCGGGTGTACTGAGGTAGGCAAGGTGACAAACGTCCGCTTGCGGGAAGGCGGCCGGTTCGTGTTTGCCTCCAAAACGCCGCCTTTAAGCGTTACCGCAAACGGCCTGACGGTAGAGGCATCTCCGATCGGGGGCGGCACCGGCGATTTTTATGAGGTTCTCTGCGGGGAGCCCGGCCAACCGGTGCAGATCGAAATCGTCTCGGCGTAAAAGCCGCATGAAGGCTTTGATGAAAAAAATAGCAAAAGCAGCTCGTTCATCTGATGACAAACGAGCTGCTTTAACTATTTTCGCTGCAATATCAAGATCTTGTTGTGACGGCCAAACCGCTGAACGACACGGGGCCTACGACATCCGTTTTTGGATTTGCCGTGGTGTTCTCGGCGGAGAACGATTGGACGATGAATATGGCGATTTTAAGTTGATGCCAATATATAGGTATATTCCTTGCCTCCTTATCTTCCGGATTTAGGGATCACCCTCCGCTGGACTCGTTGACTGCCGTATAGGTACATATTCATATAAATAGGAGGAGCTGCGGTAATTTGCAGTGTATTGGTACTTTTAGAAAAATATTACCAGCAAGACCTATTTTGAAAACCGCTGTCGGCACATCGGATTTAAAATTTTATAGACGAAAAGAATCATTTTTCCGGGAAATTTGATGAAATGGATGTACGCAGTGTGCGGTCTAGTATACGATCAAACGGAGCTTTTGGCTGATTCCATAAATAAAGTCGAATGAAATGATAACGGAGGGATAGCAATGAAAATATCGAAGTCGATGATCGCAAAGATAATACTTGGGGGCGTCTGCTTGGTAGGCATCGGATGCACCGACCGAACATTGAGCTCGGCAGATGGCGTGTTGGATCAAACGAAACAGAACGGCAGCGAAATCGTCGTTCCGCATAATGAGCGCTTGTTTTTGTCCACCGACAAGAAGTGGATTAATGAGGAAGGGCATCAGTCCGACCTGATCCGGCTGCAGTGGACGGCCGATCGCGCCAAACCCGCGATTGCCTGGGCCGACGAAAACGGGAAGGATAAGACCGCCATCATCTCCCACGACAAAGCGAATAATCCCGAGCAGCACGACCATAAACACCTCTCGTTTGAGACGACAATGTCGCCGGACGGTCAATATGCGGACCAGCTGTTCACGCGGCTGGAAATTCCCTACGACATGGACGTCAGCGAAATCCGTACCCAATCATCCAATTTTAATGTGATGAACGGCATCCTACGGGTTGCGGGCGAAACCGGGTCGAACCGGGACCTCCAGTTCAGCGTTGCCGGCGAAGACAACAAAACGACGCCGAGATGGGCCGTTCGGGCGGACAGCACGAAAGAGAAGGGCGGCAACACAGGGTCCGACCTCCAATTCGTCCGCTATGGCGACGACGGCGAAGTGGTCGATTCCCCGCTGACTATGCAGCGGAGCGACGGCAATGTCGGAATCGGCACCGACGAACCGGACACCAAGCTGGATGTGAACGGAGACAAGCTCCGCATCCGTGAGAAGCATACGCCGAAATCATCCACCGAGCCCTGCAGTCAGGGACAAATGGCCTGGGACGACCAGTACGTATATGTGTGCGTTGCCCAAGACAACTGGAAGCGGACGGAACTCTCGTCCTGGTAAGGACTGTTCTCCCCGGCGGATGCTGGATACCCCGGCAGCGTATGCTGTTGGGGGCAGTGGGGCTGTGTGATGCATGTCCCGGGCTGGGAGGGTGTTATCTTCAAATCCTACATGCTACGATTGGGGTATAAAAAAATATACATAAGGCTCCCGTAGAGGAGCCCTTTTTGGAGAGGAGGAATCGGGATGCTGCTTTCTTTGGATATCGGCACGACTCATATCAAAGCAGGGGTGTTCGGGAACGACGGCTCGGAAATGGCCGTCGTCTCGGCACCGAACCCGAAGGCGCAGGGCCCCTCCGGTACCACTGTCTATGACCCGGATGTGCTGTGGGAGACCGCGGCCGGTTTGATCCAGCAGGCGGTAGAGCGTCTTGGAGAGCGGGACGAAGCGATCGATGCCGTCGGGATTACGAGCATGGCGGAGAGCGGCCTGCTGCTGAATCCAGCGGATGGGAGAGCGCGCACTCCGATGCTGCCCTGGTTCGAAACCTGCTCGGCACCGCAGGCGGAGCGGATCAGGCAGGAGGTGGATGAACGGGAGCTCTTCCGCATGACCGGCCTGCGCCCGTCGTTCAAACACGGCCTGCCGAAGCTGCTGTGGCTGCTGGAAGCGAACCCGGACGCCTTGGACGGCAGCGTATGGCTGTCCGCCGCGTCATACATCGCTTACCGGCTGACCGGCAGGATCGCCGAGGATGAGACGCTGGCGGCCAGAACTTACGCATACCGGATTGACAGCCGCGCCTGGAATGAGCCGCTGATCCGCAGCTTCGGGCTGGATCCGCAGCTGTTTCCGCCCATTCAGCCGGCGGGAACGCCGGTGGGCACGGTACTGCCGGCCATGGACGGCCTCGGCCTCGGCAAAGCGCCGGTCATCCTGGCCGGACATGACCATGTGTGCGCCTCGCTGGCCTGCCCGGACGGCCCGGACAGCACGTACAACTCGATGGGGACCGCCGAAACGCTGGTCGGGACGTTCCCCCTGCGTCCCCTGGGGGATGCCGACGATGCATCGGGCTTGTCTTTCGGCATTCATCCGGTGCCGGGCCGCATGTACTGGATGGGAGGACATTCTTCGTCCGGCGGTTCGGTAGAGTGGGCCCGCGAAGCCTTATCGGATGCCGGCATGTCCTACCCGGATATGATGCGGCTGCTGGATGAGGCGGGCGGGCAGCCCACCGGCATTTTGTATTATCCGTATTTGACCGGAAGCGGCGCCCCGCATCCCGAGCCCGGTGCCCGGGCCGCATTTATCGGCTTGGACGCCAAGCATAAGAAGGGGGACCTGATCCGGGCAGTGCTGGAAGGAAACGCCTATCAGCTGGAGCTGCTGCGGGAGCGCGCCGAACGGGTCAGCGGCAGTCCGATCCGGCGGATGCACGTGGTCGGCGGCGGAGCCCGGAACAGCCACTGGCTGCAGATCAAGGCCGATGTATCGGGCGTCCGCCTGACCATGACCGGCGCAGCGGAGGCCTCGCTGCTCGGGGCTGCCCTGGCCGCCGCCGTCGGGGCCGGCCTGTACCCGTCCTTCCGCGAAGCGGCTGCTGCCGTAACCTACCCCGAGGCGAAGGTGTACGAACCTGATCCGGAACGCCATCAGATGTACCGGAAGCTGTACGAGCAAGGCTTTCTCGGCCTGCTCCAGCCCTTGCTGTCCTATTACAAAAGCAGCTCCTGACCGAAATCAGGAGCTGCTTTTTTATAAACTAACGCCTTATTCTTTTGTAAATTCGATCGTGCTGCGCACGGTGTCAATCGGACGCACCATCTTTTCGATCTGCTCGCGTTTCGGCTCCAGGAATGGAGGCAGGGACAGCTTTTCGCCCAGCGTTTCGTAAGGCTCGTCGCCCATAAAGCCAGGGCCGTCGGTCGCCAGCTCGAACAGAATTTGCGGCGCCACCCGCGCATACAGCGACTCAAAGAAGTGACGATTCACGTAACCCGAAGTCGAGAACCCGAATTCGTCCAGGCGGGTGATCCATTGTTCCAGCACGGCGCGGTCCTCAACACGGAACGCCGCGTGATGCACCGTACCGAAGCCTTGGCGGGCTGGCGGCAGCACGGCATTATATTCCACGACGACCTGAGCCCCGTTGCCGCCTTCGCCGACTTCAAAGAGGTGGTAGGAGCCTTCCTGGCCGATTTCTTTGAACTCGAATACTTTCTCCAGCATTTCTTTGAAGTAATCGAAATTGGCGATTCTCACAAAGACCGGGCCCAGGCCCGTGATGGCGTACTCCAGCGGAATTGGCCCTTTTTCCCACGGCGTTCCGGAAGGAACACCCTCGTTGTGCTCGTCGGAAATGAGCTGGTACTGCTGGTCGTCGAAGTCGACGAAGGAGAGCGTCTTTTTACCAAACATCTCTTTAATGCCGTAATGCTGAACGTTCAGGCGGTCAAAGCGCTTCACCCAGTAGCTCAGTGCCGCATCGCTCGGAACGCGGAACGACGTTTTGGCGATTTCGTTGGTGCCGTGAACGCCTTTCGGAATGCCGGGAAAATCAAAGAATGTCATGTCGGTTCCCGCGCTTCCTTTGTCATCGGCAAAGAACAAATGATAAGTCTGGATGTCGTCCTGGTTTACCGTTTTTTTGACCAGGCGCATGCCCAGCACATAGGTGAAAAACTGATAGTTTTTTTCCGCGCTGCTCGTAATCGCAGTCACGTGGTGAATTCCTTTTAATCCGTTCATGATAATTCCTCCTTATAATTAAGCTTCCCTTAAAACTGTTTTTCCATGAATGAAATGGCTTGCGTCAATTCCTTGTTATAAAGAATCTTTAATTTAAGATAAATATAGCACGTTGTTGCCGATGTGTCAAACGTTTGGCGATTCATCGGCAAAAACCTAGAGATCTATGGCAAATTATCGGGATAAAGTAGGGGCCTGAACTAATCGTCCACCGGAACCCAAAATAAAAACCCGGTATCGCTGGACACCGGGTTTCACAGGCATAGATTCCTTTTGGTCATTTTTCAAGGGACATTTCAGGGGGCTAGTACAGCCGGCTTGAACACTTCTTCACACCATGTGCGGAAGCTGGTGTCAGAAGGCTGTACCTTTTGTAAATCGTCGTCGTAGATGCCTTCATTTTGGGCAATGACCATATCCATGTAATCCTTGACCCAAGCCTCCGATCCAAAGCGAGATAGGGTAGCTTTATACTCAGCAATGGAAACCTGCTGAAAGCGAATCGGACGCTCGAGCACTTCAGACAAGACATGCGCCATTTCATTGGGTGTTAAAGAATCGGGGCTGACGACCGGGACACTGTCTTGACCGCTCCAGGATTCATCGAGCAGGAGTGCTGCTGCTGTCGAGGCGATATCCCGGGTTGCGCAGAGCGGGAGCACCTGATCTCCAGCCGTAGGCATATAGAACGTTCCGTGGCTTTTGATGGATTCCAGATCATGAAACATATTTTCCATAAAGTACGGCATACGCAGTGAACGATAGCTTACACCTGTGCTTTCGATGAGCGCGTCCATCTCAAACGCTGCGGTTAATATCCCGGCATTTCTGCCGAAGCCACGCCCCAAGCTGGACACGCCCACCACTCTTTTCACTCCAAGGCTCTGGATGGCTTGGCAAGCCGGTCTGGTGAAATTCAAATAGTATTCCGTGGAGTTCCCCGATTGAGGGTTCGGAGGCACCAGCCAAAGAACACTCTCTGCACCTGCGAATGCTTTCGAGACGACATCCATGTCATCGTGTGATCCCTGAAAGACTTCGACACGGTCGCGCACCCGCTGCGGCAGCCGGGAAGGGTCCCGGGCAATGACACGGACCGACTTCCCGCTATCAACGATACGTTCAAGGACTTGCTGGCCGATTTGACCGGTGGGAGTCGTAATAACGATCATAAACAATTCATCCTTTCATCAGTTATGGCTGGCCCAGCTTATAAGAGAGAGCAACTTATTAACAGTGTTGTTTAAGCGTCATTTTCGGCTAAACTATACTGTATAAATGATATTAGTTTGGTTCAGCCATGCAGGCAATCAGCAGCAAGCCGTTTTCGTTGTGTAGGCAACATCTGCACGATTATGTTGTTTATCAGGTTATAAGTCCAAGGAGTGATAGCATGCCAGTAAACCCAAACGATCCCCGCGTCAAGCGCACGCGTCAGTTATTACTGCAATCCTTTATGGAGCTGATCGAGCAAAAGAAAAATATTTACTCCATTTCCGTGCAGGACATTACCGATCGCGCGACGGTTAATCGGGCCACATTTTATGCGCATTTCGAAGATAAGTATGCTTTCCTGGAGTGTTGGATGAGGCAAAAATTCCAAAAGAAACTGGAGAGGGAATTACCTAATCATTCCATATCCAATATGAGCAGCTTGCGGTCTTTGATTCAAATCGTTTTTGATTTTCTTGCCCTTACCCGGCAATATATGATTCGTACTCCGGAGAACAGTCCGTATGAGCCGCTGTTTGAAAGCGCCATTCATAAAGAACTCTATCAACTCCTGTTCACATGGTTGAGCGAAGAAGCGAAGGCGCCGGAGGCAAAAAAAGCGGTGGAATCCACGGCTCTCCTCATAAGCTGGGGCATATTGGGGACAGCCATTCAGTGGAGCCGAGACCCTGAGCATCGCCCAGCGGAGGAGATGGTGCAGGAAATGCTGGTGGTCGTGGCGGCGGGATTGGCTCCCGTTTTGGAACAATCCTAAAAGGATGATCGTTAACGGAAGGGATGAATACGATGTTAAAAGACAGCAGCCGACCCTAAAGATCAGCTGCTGTCTTTGCGCTAAGGAGGCTATGAAGATGAAGAAACGGATTCTAGCCATAAATTTTCATTTATAAGCGATGATCATAAACCGGTCGGCATTCGTCTGGATTCCTTTCGGCGTCTGATGTTCGGCAATAAAGCGGTGCAGCGTCTGAAAATCCGACTCCGTCTGCCCAAAGCCGGGGATGATCGGGGTGTGCTTCAGCAAAAAGATCAAGTCTTCGGCCGTCGCATAATACTCCACCGCATCGTATTGCCGGCAATCAATCTGCCGGAATCCGGCTTCCTTCAGTTCGGCGGCATACCGCTCCATAAGCGTTCCACGCTTGGCATTCCCGGATTGGCCTCTGCCGAAAGCTTGCGCCAGATTGCATTTGTCGCTTTCGCCGACCTGCTGGGTGAGGAACACACCATCATCCGCCAGCACCCTGGCGACTTCGGCCGCATTGAACTCCGAATGCCTGCAGCTGATCACCTGAAAGAATCGGTCAGGAAAACCGAGCTTGGAAGCTTCCATCGGCAAGAAGCGGATGTTGGACCTGCCGGACCGTTCCCGGTTCCGGTTGGCGGTGTGAATCATGGCTTCCGAATGGTCGATGCCGATCAGAAGCAGGGCCGCATCCGTCATGCGCAGCAGAGCCTCGCCGCCTCCGGTGCCGATATCCAGCAAAATATCTCCGGCCTTACAGCGGGAGGAAACTTCGCTCCAAAAATTCCACAGGGCATCTTCAACGATCACGCTCAATCGGCTGAAATCCCAGCCGTTCATTTGGCCGACCTCATTGTAAAATTTTTTATAATCAAAAGAATCCATAGATGATTCACCTTTCAAAAAGTAAGAGAATAGTGACGCATGCAGACGTTGCCGGTTCGTTTCCAAATGGATCAAAGGACAGACGTGTCCCTTGATAGCTGGTACGCGTTTTGACCCAGCCCGGAAATTACATACCTCGAACGAAATGCAGTGCCACGATCCGCTTCACCCCTTTGAAAGAATAGTTACATTATAAAAGGCCTAAATCCCGGAATACAAGGGTAAACGGCAATCCAATGATTGTCCTCCTATGGTTTCGTTCGTATAATGGGTAATGCTATGTTGTGGATGAAATGTAAGGGGCAAGTCTTAAGTCAAAATGAATGGATGGATAGAGCCGGTTACCGGCTTAACCATTTTCAAGGGGGAACAGCGGGTGCCGCTAGAAATTGAACGCAAATTTTTGCTGCCGGAATTCCCGGCGGCTCAGGTTAAGGAAGGAAAACTGAGGATCGTCAAGGAGCAGCTGATCGAGCAGACGTATCTTGCGCTGTATGAAGATCAGGAACTGAGGGTTCGGAAAATAACAGACGCTGCCAGCGGAGACGTAGAGTATACGCATACGTTCAAGAGGGGGTTCGGCATCGCCCGGGAAGAGGTGGAGGTATCCATCGCCGGCGGCTTGTATGATCAGATGATTCAGGCCCATGGCGCCGTCCCTTTGATCAAAAAGCGCTCTACGGCGCTGTGGGATAACCTGCAGGTGGAGATCGATGAGTACGATCAAATCCAGCTCACGGTGCTGGAGGTGGAGTTCGGCTCGGAGGAGGAGGCCGAAAGCTTCGTTCCCCCGGCATGGTTCGGGAAGGACATCAGCACGGAAAAGGAATACAGCAACAAGAAGGTTTGGCGTGAGCTTCAGTCCCGGCGAAGTTAGGGAATTATGAAGCTCGATTGGCCACGGGACGGATCAAGTTGAGGCCGGGAATCAAGAGACCGAAAGGTCTCTTTTTTTGTCCAAGGATGTGGATGCTTCGGATACCTGGATTCCTTATAGCGCAAGAAAAGCTGCCATAGTACAACGGTTTGGCTTCCTTGAATGACGCCGATAGACGTTTTTTTGCTTTTGATGGTTAAAAATAAATATTTTTTTGGAGGGGGCTTTTTATTACGTTTTGGGCTCACGGCGCCGACATAAAGTATAGCGGTTGCTTTGACGGAATAAAGCGCGCGAAAAGCGGCTTGAATATAGGCTTTACCCTGCGTAAAGCCCGGGGAGCGTTAGGATGAAAAGGCAATGGATTATTTTTATCATCGGCATGCTGCTGGTGCTGTTTCTGCCGGTGTACGCCGTTTGGCAGCAGTTCGTGATGGACAGGCAGCCTACGGCGGTGGAAGGGGTGCTTGACCTCAGCAAGCTGGATCTCCGGCATCACGGAGCGATCAGCTTGAACGGGGAGTGGGAATTTTACCGGAGCCAGCTGCTGACTCCAAAGGATTTTGACCGCAGCGTCTCCGTGAAGGAAGACGAGCGTCCAAGGCTGTCCGGGATGGCACGCCTGCCGGGCGCCTGGAACGATTATATTGCGGAGGACGGACAGCGAATGGCCGCGGGCTACGGGACGTTTCGCCTGATCGTTCAGGTCATGCCGGGGCAAGCGCTGACGTATGGCCTGCAGACCAACAATATCCGTTCCGCCAGCCGGGTGTTCATGGGCGGTTACGAGATTGGAGCCAGCGGAAATCCTGGGCGTACCGCCGATGACGGCGTTCAGAATAACGTTCCCTTCTTGGGTTTTGCCACCCTCTCGGGCGGACGGATCGAAGTTATCGTACAGGTCGCCAATTACTTGTATACCACCGGCGGCGTATTTACGCCGATCCTGTTCGGGGAGCAGCACGCGATTATGCAGAGCAAGGAGATGTATTTGTTCGCCGACTGGATGACGATCGCCGGATTTTTTACCGCCGCCATATATTTTCTCGGATTTCAGCAAATCCGCAAGAAGGAGCCGGCCTCCCTGCATCTCGGGTTGTTTTGCCTGACGGCGATTGGTTATGTCCTGCTGCATGGGGAGAAGCTGATTGCCGGCATTTTGCCGGGCCTATCCTATGAGTGGGTCCTGAAGAGCCAGCTGATGATATCCGCGCTGATTTACTATTTTTTATTAAAGTTTGTGTCCGCTTCGGTACGCGGCGGTGTTCATCCCATCGTCATGCGTTCTTACGCGTTTCTCGGTGGGGCATCCATCGCGGTTGCGATTATTTTTCCCAGTATTTTGTTCTCCAAAATCGAACCTCTGCTGGTCGCCTTCTCAGCGTTATGCATCGCCTACATTATCGGCATCATGCTGCGGGACCTCCGCCGGCGGCGGAATTCGGGAGAATACCTGTTGACAATTCTCGGCATCATCAGCATCCTCATGGTTATTATCACCAACCTGCTCCCGTTGATCGGGGTCTATGAAGGCATGGTTTTTACTCCCGCAGAAATGCTGATCTTCGTCGTGACTCAGTCGGCCCTGCTCGCCCGGCGCTACGACCGGACGTTTAATGAAGTGGAGCAGCTGTCCCGCAGGCTCCTGACATTAGATGGTTTGAAGGATGAGTTTATGGCGAACACCTCCCATGAGCTGCGAACACCCGTGCACGGAATGGTCAACATAGCCCAATCCTTGCTGGAAGGGGCCTCCGGGGAACTGAACCGGGAGCAGCGCGGCAATCTCAAGCTGATCATGACGACAGGGAAACGGCTGACGCTCCTCATCAACGATATTTTGGATTTTGCCAAGCTGAAGAACGGGGAGATCGTCATGAGGCGGCAGCCCGTCGATTTGGCTTCGGTGACCGGTTCCGTGCTGGAGATCATCCGCAATCTCGCGGGGAGCAAACGAATCAGGCTGGAGGAAAGCCTGCCGGAGGATCTGCCTTTCCTGCTGACGGACGAGGACCGTCTTCAGCAGATTTTGTTTAATCTCCTTGGCAATGCGGTGAAGAATACTTCCAGCGGAAGTATCCGGATTGCGGCCGGCCAACGGGGCGACGCCGTGCATATCTCAGTGGCCGACACCGGGATTGGCATTGCGGCGGATCGGCTGGAGGCTATTTTTACCCCGTTCGATCAGCTGGACATGCCGGAGGGGCACGAAACTTCCGGCACCGGCCTTGGGCTCAGCATTACCAAAAGGCTCGTTGAGCTGAGCGGCGGCCGCATTTGGGTCGAATCGCAGCTGGGACGGGGCTCAACCTTTCACTTCACCGTTCCTGCCGCCGGTTCAAGACCGAAAACGGCAGATCGCGCAGCAGCCGGCATCTCTTCGGAGCCCATCCGCGAGGAAACGGCTGCGGCACTGGCGCTTGCCGATCCGCAGCTGCCTGATCACGGGGCGGAACGCGCAGCCGTCCTGATGGTGGACGACGATCCCGTTAATCTTCAGGTGCTGCGCAATCTGCTGGCACTCGAAGGCTACCGGTTGATGACGGCCAGCAACGGTCAGGAAGCGCTGGAAAAGATCCAATCCGGGCAGTCGATCGATCTGGTCATTGCCGATTGGATGATGCCGGGCATGTCGGGCCTGGACCTGTGCCGAAGCGTGCGCCGGCAGTTTTCCCTGTCGGCCCTTCCGATTCTTCTTCTGACGGCCAGAAGCCTGCCGGAGGATGTCCGCATCGGGCTGTCGGCCGGAGCGAACGATTTTCTGCGCAAGCCGGTTGATGCCGAAGAGCTGCGGGCCAGGGTCAGAACCCTGCTGGAGCTGCGCAGGTCGGTCCGGAACGCCATTTCTGCGGAAATGGCCTTTCTGCAGGCCCAGATTAAGCCGCATTTTTTGTATAATGCGCTGAATACGATGATCGCCCTGCTGCCTATCGACCCGGAGAAGACGGCGGGCTTGCTTCACGAGCTCAGCCGGTACTTGCGGGGGAGCTTCGATTTCCGCAACCGGGACCAGCTGACCGTCCTTCGTCAGGAGATGGCCTTGGTTACGTCCTACTTAAACCTGGAGAAGGCCCGGTTTGAGGACCGGCTGCAGGTCGACTACGACATTCAGGCGGATATGAATCGTCTGGTGCCCCCGCTCACGATCCAGCCGATCGTTGAAAATGCGGTCAGGCACGGAATCATGCGCAAGGAAGAGGGCGGCAGGGTTAGGATATCGGTGCGAGAGCTGGAAGAGCGAGTGGAAATTGCCGTCGAGGACAATGGGATTGGCATGACGCCGGAACGGATGGAAGCTGTGCGGGAAGGCAGAGCCGGGAACGGCGTAGGGCTGAAAAATATTAACGCCCGCCTGCTGACGCTTTTTGGTACGGAGCTTATGATCGACAGCGATCCGGAGCGGGGAACCGTGGTCCGGTTCCATGTGCCGAAGCAGAAGCAGGGTTACTCTCAGGTGACACAAGAGGAGGACAAGCATGAGAGCGATATTGGTCGATGACGAAAATCCGGCGCTGCTTCAGTTGGAGCGGCTGATTCAAGGGGACGGGCGAATCGAGATCGCCGGCAAATTTACGCAGGTCCGGGCGGCACTGGAGCATGCCGAGGGGGTTCCGGTGGACATTGCATTTCTGGATATCGAGATGCCCGGCCTGAACGGGCTGGAGGCGGCGGAACGCCTGAACGCTATGCATCCCGGCATTCAGGTGGTGTTCGTGACGGCGTACAATCAGTACGCGATTGAAGCGTTCGAGGTAAACGCGATCGACTATCTGCTGAAGCCGGTCGATCCCGAGCGGTTTGCCAAAACCGTGAGCCGGCTCGAGGCGCGTTTGGCGCCTCAGCAGGAGACGGCGGCACCTGTCCTTGTCCGTCAGGATCCCCAAGTCATTTGCTTTAAGCGGATTGAAGTATTGGATGGCACGGGGAGCGGCAGCCGGCTCAAATGGCGGACGCAGAAAGCGCAGGAGCTGTTCGCCCTGCTGGTGCATCACCGCAACCGGTGGGTCGCGAAGGACCAGATTTTAATGACCCTATGGCCCGAACTCCCCGCCGATAGGGCGGTGACCCAGCTGCATACTTCCGTGTACCAGGTCCGCAAAATGCTGAAAGCCTGGGGGCTGGGTTCCACCGTGGATTACTCCCATGAGAGCTATTGTCTGGTTCAGCGGGAAGTCGAGGTGGACGTGGACCGGTTCCAGAGAGATACCGCCATGGAAGAAATCCGTGACCTGCGCGACCTGCAGCGCCTGCAGAGCGGATTGGCCCAATATCAGGGCGACTATCTTGAGGAGCATGATTACGGCTGGGCGATGTCGGCCCGCGAGGAGCTTCGGCGCCAATTCGTGCGCTCCAGCCTGCTGGCCGCCGAATATGAACAAGCCGTCGGACAGGCGCGCAGGGCGCTGGACCGGCTGCTGGGCCTGCAGAGCGTCGAACCTTTTTCGGATGAGATATGTCGGAAAGTTCTGCTCAGTTACCTTCAGGCCGGCGAAACAGGCGAGGCACAGAGGCATTACGATGCGTTTGTACGGGTCCTGTCCGAGGAGTTGGACGCTGAGCCGGAGATGGAGACGATGATGCTGGCGGAGCAAATTTTCTAGCCGTACAGGTACACCTCACGTTCGGACCGATATAGGCGCACCCAATGACCAGATTGAATGAATCGCCCAATCGATGTCCTTTTCGGGAAGCGCAGCTTACGGCAGCTGTGATATGTTAGAACCAAGGAGGGATCGGCGATGGTGGGTTTTCAGGAGCAGGAGCTGCAGGAATGGATCCGTTATTTTGAAAATAAAAATACTTCCTTCTGCACATGGACCGGAGGCACCCAAAGCGAGGAAGGCGTGATAACGATGCCTTATCCGGTATACGACGCCGGGGTTCAGCGCTTCATCGCAGCCGTCAGCGGCAGTGGACTGATGATGAAGGATTATTTGCAGCAGCTCGAGAAGGGGGATGCTCTTGCGCCGGAAGCGATCAGCGGGCTGGAGATGCCCCGGGATATGGAATTGCTGCGGGCGGCGCTGACCTATTTCGTCCGGCAGGAACGCTTTTGCGACGGGTTATGGGAGAAGGCGATCCGGGAAGGCATTTTCCTCAGCATTCTTTATAAGCTGCGGGAGGCTGAGCGGGGATCAAGGCCGGGAACCTAACGGGGAACGACGGGGTATCCGAAAAACATACGCTGGAATAGATAAAGCGGCCCATCCGGCCGCCTTTCTTTTTTTTATTCACTTTCGGGCTTGTGATAATCATCGCTTAAATGTCCCCGGCCTACTCTGATGGGATTTTTCCCTTTACCTGCTTTAACGTCGCTACGATCAAAAAACTGACGATTACCAACAAGAGCCATGAACTTACTTTTCCAAGATGAACGAGACTCCAGGCCTCGGCCTGATTCGGGTATTGCCAGGCGCCAAAGAACGTGGCGATATTTTCTGCGACCCAAATAAAAAATCCGATAAGCACAAAGGACAGGGCAAGCGGCATACGGTAACGCGTTCCGTTCACCTCATATTGAACCCAGGACCGCCAAAAGACAAGGATGACAAGTCCGGATAACCACCAACGGACATCAATCCAGAAATGGTGTATGAAAAAATTCAAGTAGATCGCAGCCGCAAGGGGGACAACGACCGCAAACGGCGGCCAATTCATCAGTTCAACCTTGAGTCTTCTCCACGCCTGGCAAAGATAACTCGCTACGCTGGCATACATGAACCCGCTGTATAAAGGGACGCCGAATATTTTGAAATATCCTTCTCCCGGGTATGACCAAGAGCCCATATGTACCTTGAAAAGTTCCAGAGCCAGCCCGATCAGATGGAACATCGTGATCACCTTGAGTTCGTCCCGTGTTTCGAGTCCGGAGCGAACCATCCACCACTGCATCAGGAGGCAAATGATTAGCAGCCAATCATACCTGGGCAGAAAGGGGAGGGGGATGATTTTCGTCAAAGCCAAGGAGGCAAAAATCACGACCGGGAACAAACAGGATAAAGCCTGCTCCCAACCGAATCGAACGAGCTGCTTGAACGCTCTGATGACCGGTGACTCCACTATTCGGCTATGATCCATCATGATCTTCATCACTCCGATACTCTAAAATATCCCCGGGTTGGCAATCCAACGCCTTACAAATCGCCTCTAACGTCGATAATCGAATCGCTTTCGCCTTCCCGTTCTTCAATATAGACAGGTTAGCCATGGTGATTCCTACCCGTTCCGACAGCTCGGTTACGCTCATTTTTCTTTTCGCCAGCATTACATCGATATTGATTACGATAGCCATTGTTTTCACCTCAGACCGTTAAGTCATTTTCCGATTTGATATCGATTGCTTCCTTCAGGAGCCTCTGAAGAACGGCGGCAAAGAAAGCGATCACCATGGATGCAAAAATAATGACTAGTCCGATTAAAATGACACCCGGAGCGTCATCTGCCTCCGCAATCAGATACAGGAGGGGCAAGCCGGCCACATACAAAATACTGATAGCGACGGCACAGTATTTGATATTCTTTAGCGCTCTTACGGACAACTCCGAGAAGGCTTCATTTCTGTCGATATAAATCAACAGTCTAAAGGATTGATACAGAGCGAGGTAAAAAGGGATTGCCGATGCATACAAGTCAGCAAACACAAGATATTTGAGATAGGCATGATCCGGATACAATTCTGCTGCGAAATCCGCGATCCCTGGCACCACAAAGATGCACAAAGCAAGGATCGGCAGTCCGATCAGAAACACAGCCACCTTTAAGAAGAGAGTCGACACCCGTTTCATAAAAACACCTCTTAATCATTATTGTTCCTCGAATTTAGCACATCATTTATCGTTTTACAATAAATAATTAATGAATAATATTATCATTTTGTTGTTAGTCGAGTTGAGGATCTCCTCAAACGAATAATGTATAAACAAAAAAAGCCATGTTTGCTCATGGCGTCTTGATGGCGGTTATTTGAGCCTCCCATATTGCTTTGCATAAGATAGGGTTCGATGGTATAACTTTTTGTCTTTTAAAAATTTTAGCGGATAAATTTGGGGCCGTGTATTGACCTCCAATATCCACAGTTTCTCCTTGTTGTCCACCGCTACATCCAAACCCAGTTCCTGAAATCCTTTGAGATGGCGGTCAAAATTTTTCGCTACCGAAACTCCTAACTGCTTCAGCGCTTTTTCCGTATTTTGAATGGAGGCCGAATGAAATCCCGCGCCTGTCAGCGTTGGCTGAAATAAACCGAGGCTTCCTCCCTGGTTATAGTTCGTTGCAATCTTCCCAGGACTCCCGATCTTTGCGAAGACGGCCGTACTGATCCACTCCCCTTTTTTCGTTTTCTGCACCATCACGCGAATATCGAACAGCTTTCCGTTCGTTTTAGCTAATGGGATCCCCTTCTGTAACAAATTCGGCCTTTTATTAGAAAAGCGGGAAAGCATATGATATAGCTCGTCAGCTGTTGCGAAGAAGGATTTTTCTTTCTTGAATTGGGTTTGGTACCCATTGTTCTTTTTATTGATCCGAATAATGCCCGCCCCGCCGGACCCATGCGTTGGTTTGAAGTAAACGGTTGAATATTTGGAAAGCATGGAGAACAGGTTTTTTCTATCAAAAGTTGCCGTGTGGGGGACATGTTTCCGTAAATCGCCCTGCTCTAATAACCAATTTGTTTTCTTCCATTTATCGCTGATCGAGCTGCTTTTGTACTTAGCCATACATACCACCACCTTCCTGACCTAACATATGAATGCAGCGATGTGCTTGCAACGATATCTGTCTATTGTGGCGATAAGAACGGAAAAAGTTAAAGTTCTATCCGCTAGCAGATCAAAAAAGGCGGCTCATCCGCCGCCCCTTCGCCCATTATATGAAATGGCGTTCTTTAAAGATCCGTTTTGCCTCGAATACCGCGTTCAGCACCCGGGGAAAGCCGGTGTACGGCGCGCATTGGATGATGGCTTCCACAATTTCGCCGGCGGACAGCCCGACGTTCAACCCGGCGTTGATGTGCACGTTCAGCTGCGCTTCACATCCCCCTTGCGTCGTCAGGGAAGCGATCGCAATCAGTTCGCGCTGCCTCAGGTCCAGCCCCTCCCGTGAATAAATGTCGCCAAAGGCAAATTCGATGACGTATTTCCCCAGGTCCGGGGCGATATCGCTGAGCGATTCCATAACACGCTGCCCGCCGTCGCCATCGACTTCCAGCAGCTTTTCCCATCCGCGTTCGTAACGTTCGTTTGTCATTGTTTATGACCTCCTGAAATGATGTTTTAACCGCTTCGTGAGTTATATGCTACAGCTTTGAGCGCGCTCTAAAGCAAGGTTTTTTTTGCATGGAATTTTGCCATTCCAAGGAGACGCAAGGAATTAAAGCAGATCGAAGCAAAGGGCCTGCTATGCATAGGGGATTTAGTGATATAATGCAGCCATGGAGAACCAATACACGATTCAGCAGATTTCCCAAAAAACCGGTCTGTCCGTGCATACGCTGCGTTACTACGAGCGGATTGGCTTGTTGGAAGGGGTACCCCGGGATGAGCACGGTTACCGCCTGTACCGGGAGTTCGATTTGTTATGGGTTGAATTTTTGATGCGGTTAAGGGGAACGGGAATGCCGATCAGCGAGATGAAGCGGTTTTCGGACCTGCGGAGTGAAGGCGATTCCACGATAACGGAAAGGCGGGAAATGCTGGAGGCCCACCAGGCGCACATTCATGAGCAAATGCGGGTGCTCCGGGATCATTTGCGAAGTATTGACGATAAGATCGATCATTACAAAGGTATGGAAAAAGAACAAAACCAGGCGGTGCCACCCAACGTGCCGTCTGGGAAATGAGCAAAAAGAGGCCGCGCTGGCCTCTTTTTGTTGTCTGCACCCTTTCGTTCATTCCGAGGGAATACACTAAATCTCATTCCGAGGTAGTACACTAAATCCATCTCTAGGTAATACGCGAAAGGAAATTCTTAGGCTCCCTTTGCGGCGACTCCCCATTTACCTCCTAAATCCTTAAATCACCTTTGTCCGTCCCGCATCCGTGCTCGTTTTAGTCTGCTGAGGAGACAAACGATATAAATGACTTTATATAAACTTAACTAAAATGGTTAATATCAGTTTACATAGTTCATTCTACGCGCTATAATCTCCTTGTAAAAGAGAAGACGAGGAGGAATTGGCATGAAGTCGATTTTGATTACGGGTGCTTCATCGGGTATTGGAAAAGCGGCGGCACAGTTTTTTCAGCAGCAGGGGTGGAATGTTATTGCGACGATGCGTTCGCCGGAACAGGAAACCGGACTGCGGTCCTTGGAGCGGGTGCTGGTGACCCGTTTGGATGTGGAGCGGAAGGATACCATCGAGGCGGCGGTAGCAGAGGGGATTGACCGGTTTGGGCGGATCGATGTCCTGCTGAACAACGCAGGTTATGCGGCATTCGGGGCTTTTGAAGCGGCGACGGACGCCCAGGTGCGCAAACAGTTTGATGTCAACGTCCATGGAGTGATGCAGACGACCCGGGCGCTTCTTCCACATTTCCGGGCCCAGGGCGGCGGAACGGTGATCAACGTTTCGTCGGCCGGCGGCAGGGTGGCTTTCCCGCTGCTGTCGTTGTACCACGCGAGTAAGTGGGCGGTGGAAGGCTTCTCCGAATCGCTCTACTATGAGCTGGCTGAACACAACATCCGGGTGAAGCTCGTGGAGCCGGGCAACGTGGCGACGGATTTTACCGGACGTTCGCTGGATGTGCTGAAGGACGATTCGCTGGAGGCATACGCCGCGCCTATACCGGCACTGTTATGAAAAAGCAGCTGGAGAGCTTCGAAACCCAGTCGTCCTCACCGGAGCACATCGCCAAGACGATCTACGAGGCGGCGGCCGATCCTTCTCCCCGGTTCCGGTATATCGCCGGTCCGGACGCCGAGTTCCTGCTGGACATGCGCAGCAGGGTGCCGGAGGAGGAATTTATGGCCGGTATTGCTCAGCAGTTCCGGTGATATGGGGGCTCACCCCCGAGCACCGATGTAGGGGGGCGCTGCTGCTCCTTTGAATCAGCTAGATAACCAAAAGAGGCGTGCCGTAAGGAGACACGCCTCTTTTTTGCATCCTCCCCACAAGCTGGGTATTTTTAAAGGTCACGAGCGGGGGGGAGTAGTGCTGGTGGCGGCGATCGCGAAACAAATGGCCAGAAGTTAAAGTGAGGAGACGAGGTCAGTCTCCTCAAGCCCCTCAGAGGCAGCAGTCACCGCTACCTGAACTCCAAAGAGGGAAAGCATATGGGGTGGAAAGTTTACGTGCCGCCTTTGAAGCCGTGTTCCCGCCTCCTCATCTAATCAAAGGAACACGGCTTCAACAGCGGCTGGAGCCCCAAATGCGTCCCTCCCCGAGCGCAAAAGTCTGAGTTTCGTTGCTGCTCCTTCGAATCAGCTTGATAACCAAAAGAGGCGTGCCGTAAGGCCACACGCCTCTTTTTTGCATCCCCCCACAAGCTGATTATTTTTTAAGGCCACGAGCGAAGGCGTTGTGCTGGTGCGGTAACCGAAGGAGAAACAATTGGCTAAGCAGCAGTGAGAAGCAGATAGGGGCGTTCTAGCAGCTACCCCAAGAGCAGCAGTCCCCGCGACCTGAACTCCAAAGAGGGAAAGCATATGGGGTGGAAAGTTTACGTGCCGCCTTTGAAGCCGTGTTCCCACCTCCTTATCTCATCAAGGAACACGGCTTCAACAGCGGCTGGAGCCCCAAATGCGTCCCTCCCCCGAGCGCTGAAGTATGGGTTTCGTTACGGCTTCTTCGAGGAGACCAGCAGCCAACTAGAAAGAGGCGTGCCGCAAGGAGACACTCCTCTTTTTTTGCATCCTCCCCACAAGCTGATTATTTTTTAAGGCCACGAGCGAAGGCGTTGTGCTGGGTACGGTAACCGAAGGAGAAACAATTGGCTAAGCAGTAGTGAGAAGCAGATGGGGGCGTTTTAGCAGCTACCCCAAGAGCAGCAGTCCCCGCGACCTGAACTCCAAAGAGGGAAAGCATATGGGGTGGAAAGTTTACGTGCCGCCTTTGAAGCCGTGTTCCCACCTCCTTGTCTCATCAAGGAACACGGCTTCAACAGCGGCTGGAACCCCAAATGCGTCCCTCCCTCGAGCGCAAAAGTCTGGGTTTCGTTGCTGCTCCTTCGAATCGCCCAATAATCCCATCACAGATGCGGCATAAGGGCTTCTGTCCTTTTTTTTCAACCACGCCCCCAACCTTAAAAAATAACCAGCCCACCCCTGTTCATGCCAAGCATCCCCCGCCCCTCCACCGTTACTATGAAAAATAAGCACAGCTATACGACGTGCGCGAAAAGGAGGACCGATATGTCGACGATCAAAACGGAAGCGGCCGAGCTGACGCCCTCAAGCGTGGTCCGAAGGCCGGGAAGGGGCGGCGGACTGATCCACCTCATGTGGAAGTACAAGGCGCTGTACGTGATTTCCCTTCCCGGGATCGTGTATTTTCTCATCTTCAAGTACATTCCGCTGGGCGGCTCAATCATCGCGTTTCAGGATTACAACATTTTTAAGGGCTTCACGGGCAGCAAGTGGGTGGGCTTCGCCAACTTTACGATGATGTTCCAGCATTACGACTTTTTGCGGATTTTGAAAAATACGCTGCTCATCGGGCTCTACGACCTGATCATTGCGTTTCCAGCCCCGATCATTCTGGCCCTGCTGCTCAACGAGCTGAGGCTGGTCGTGTTCAAAAGGGTCATCCAAACCGTGGTGTATATGCCGCACTTTCTGTCCTGGGTCGTCATCGCCGGCATGTCGGTGGCCATTTTGTCCCCGTCCACAGGCATCTTGAACCAACTGCTCGGTCTGTTCGGCATCGAGCCGGTGTACTTCCTCGGCGACAACGCCTACATCCGCAGCGTGCTGGTCGGCTCGGGCATTTGGCGGGACATGGGGTACGGCACGATCCTGTACCTGGCCGCCCTGGCGGGAATCAATCCCGACCTGTACGAAGCGGCCGAGATCGACGGGGCGAACCGGTGGAAGCAGACGCTCCGGATCACGCTGCCGGCGCTGCTGCCGACGATCATGATTTTGTTCCTGCTGCACATCGGCAAGTTCCTCGACTTCGGCTTTGAGCGGGTGTGGGTGTTCCTGAACGCGCTCAATACGGAAAACGGGGAGATTCTCGACACGTACATTTACCGCTCCGGCCTCCTGTCGCAGCAGTACAGCTACACAACGGCGGTGGGCCTGTTTAAATCGGTGGTGGGACTGGTGCTGGTCCTGATCGGCAACCTACTCAGCAAGAAAACGACAGGCGAAGGCCTGTACTAGAAGGGAGGAACGACGGTTGCACCGAATGATGTCTAAGAGCTATCAACTATTCAACGCGTTCAACATCCTGTTCATGTGCCTGCTCGGGCTCGCCATGTTCCTGCCGTTTCTGAACGTCATCGCCCAGTCCTTCAGTTCGTCGGAAGCGGTCACGTCGGGCAAGGTAACGTTCTGGCCGGTGGACGCTACGACGATCAATTACCGGTACGTGTTCAGCGACACGTCAATATGGCGCGCGTTCGCGGTATCCGTCTTCATTACGGTGGCCGGAACATTGATCAACCTGGTGGCGACGGCAACGCTGGCTTACCCGGTGTCCCGCGAGGAGTATGTCGGGCGCAAGCTGATCATGCTGATGGTGCTGATCACGATGATTTTCAGCGCGCCGCTGATTCCGAACTTTTTGCTGATGAAAAATCTGCACTTGATGAATACCCCGTGGGCCATGATTTTGCCCGGTGCGATCAGCGCGTTTAACTTTTTTGTGATGCATTCGTTCTTCAAGCAGCTGCCCGCGGAGGTCATCGATTCCGCCCGCATCGACGGCTGCGGGGAGGTACGTATCCTGATGAAGATGGTGGTGCCGCTCTCCAAGCCGGTGATGGCCTCGCTCGGTATTTTTTACGCGGTAGGACATTGGAACGCCTATATGAACGCGCTGTATTACATCGATCAGCCGAAGTGGTGGCCGCTGCAGGTGCTGCTGAAAAAGATGTTCGAGACCGACGATCTCAGCATCGACCCCGGCGCCTCGCAGTTCAGCGAGCTGGCGTTTACCTCCCCGGAGGGGATCAAGATGGCGACCATTGTCATCGCAACGCTGCCGATCATTTTGCTGTATCCGTTCCTGCAGAAGCATTTTGTGAAAGGGCTTACACTCGGCGCGGTCAAATCTTAAAAATGAACTACCCGAACTGAAGTTGCCACCTCACGGTCGGGCAAACGTTAACGATACAATCAACTTGCCAACTCCAACAAAGAGCATACACAAGAGCAATCAAAGCGGGGAAAGAGGGGATACGATGAAAAAATGGGTAAGCCTGATGCTGGCCACCGTAGTGACGGCATCTCTGCTCGCCGGGTGCGGCGGCAAAGACAATGATTCATCCGCCAGCGGCAAGGATGCGGGGACGAGCACGGAGGACAACGGGGTCACCAAGTTTTCGATTTCACTGCGGACGCTGAATTTCGGCCACGTGGAAAAATCGCCGGACATCAACGCGGATAAGTGGGTGAAGAAGCTGGAGGAGCTGACGAATACCGACATGGACATCCGCCTGGTTCCGCACAGCGAATACGACCAGAAGATGGCGCAAATGTTTGCTACGGGCGACATTCCGGACGTGGTGCAGGGCCAGGGCGGAGTAACCGGGAAAGAGATGGCGGGATCGGTGGAGGCGGGGGTCTTTATGCCGCTGGACGACCTGCTGCAGAAGTACGGGCAGAACCTGCTGCAAAAAATCCCGAAAGAAGCCTGGAATCGCATGACCTATGAAGGTAAAATCTATGGTATTCCGGAGTGGCTCGGCAACCCTTCCCGCCGCGCGACCTGGATCCGTAAGGATCTGTTGGACAAAGCAGGCCTGCCGGCGCCGAAGACGATCGACGATTTTATGGAAGTGCTGCGCGCTTTTAAAAAGATGGGCGTCGAAAATCCCTACATGGGCCGTCAGGACTTCAAATATGCGGATACGGTCTTCGGAGCGTATGATGTTTTTCCTTATTTAAGCCAGTTTGAGGAAGTGGACGGCCAGGTGCAGCCCAAATTTTTCGATGCAGACAATATGATGAAAGCGCTGTCCACCTACAAAACGATGTATGACGAAGGGCTGATCAACAAGGAATTTGCCACGATCAACCCGACGACGTTCAAGAACACGATCCTGTCCGGAAAAGCCGGCATCTGGTCGATGAACGCCAACGAGCTGCTCCAATGGCAGACCCAGCTTCAGGATACGGTTCCGGACGCGAAGCTCGAAGTGATCCCCTCCCCGACAGGACCGGACGGCAAGGGCGGATATTATTTGTATGGCGACGTAAACCGTTCCTATTTCATTAATGCCAAATACGAACATCCGGAGAAAATCATTCAATTCCTCGATTGGATGGTATCGAATGAAGCCGAGAAGTTTTTCACCTTCGGTGTCGAAGGCGAAACGTACACGATGGAAGGGGACAAAATCAACTACAAGCAGCCGACCGACTCCAAAGCGGTTGACGAGGAGCGCTACCGCCAGTCCTTCCTGTGGCTCGTGCAGGACACGACGTACAACAAGGGATCGCTCAGCCTGACGGAAGACGGGCGCAAGCTGATGGGCGTGTTCGATAACATTCTGGCGAACGAGGGCCGTGACGGCATCGAATTCGACCCCAGATTGGAAGCGCTTAAAAAGAACCCGGACATCACCCCGCTTTCGGATACGCCGCCACCGGTGCTTGTGACCCACATGGTCAAAATGGTCTACGGCCAGGAGCCGATCGAAAATTGGCCGAAGGTAATCGAGGAATGGAAGTCCAAGGGCGGCAATGCCGTACTGAAAGAAGCCAATGAACGCTACCAGAAAAAAGAGGGCATCTTCCTGCCGCGGAAGTAGGAATTGACGGTTCTTCACCTGCTAGAGATGTTGGGGCGGCGACCCGCACCGGTTCCCGCCGCCCAAAAATGAATCCTGAATACGAAATCGAAAGGAGCTCTTGAGGATGTATCGGATTTTACTCGTTGACGATGAACCTATGATTCTGAAAGGACTAAGCGTATTCATTCAGCAGTCCGGGATCCGGATTTCATCCATCCGGCTCGCCGCCAACGGGCGCGAGGCGCTGCAGGCGATCGGGGAGGAGCTCCCCGATTTCGTGTTTACGGATATCCGGATGCCGGTCATGGACGGCCTGTCCCTGTGTGAGGCCATCGCCAAGCAGGAGTACCCGGTGCAGACGGTGGTCGTATCCGGTTATGGCGATTTCTCCTATGCCCAGGCCTGTATGGCTTTCGGCGTCAGGGAATACCTGCTGAAGCCGGTGGCCAAACGGGAGCTGGCGGATACGCTGCGGCGCCTGGTGCAGCGGGCTGAGAAGCAGAAGCCGGCCTCCGCCTACCTTTCCGTCGCCAAGATGGATGCATGGCTGGAGCGGTTTGACCAGGCCATCTACTATATGAACCGCAGCCAGGTTCAGGAACTGCTGGAGGAGTGGCGGCGGGAGACTTCCGCTTTTCAGCTTCAGGAGCGGCAAAAGGCCGAAATGCTGGAGGAATTCCACGGCCTGCTCGTTAAGAAGCTAAGAGCCAGGGAGATGAACATCGAACTGGACGACAGCCTGGAGCTCAGCCCGGACTCCACCGGGGAAGAGGCCTTCGGGCGGTTCGCCGAGCGGATCGGCCAGACGCTGGACCGCCTGTACCGGAAGCGGAAAGGGAAATGGAAAGACCCGATCGAGGAAGCCAAGCATTACATCGAGCGCAATTTGGCCAGCGAGGTGTCGCTGGAGGAAGTAGCGGATCAGCTGGGGCTGCATCCCAACTATTTCAGCGTCATGTTCAAGCAGGCGACGGGAGAAACCTTCGTCCAGTACCGCACGAAGCGGCGCATGGAATACGCCAAGCGGATGCTCGGCGAGGAATCGCACCGGATCACCGACATTTCATACGCGGTTGGATATGCCGACCATTCCAACTTCACGAAAACCTTCAAGAAATACGAAGGCATCTCGCCTTCGGAATACCGGCAGCGGCTGGGGATCTGACATGTTCCGCAGAAGCATCTCCCACCGCATATTCGGCTACTTCATGGTATTAATCGTCATTTCCTTATCGGTGGTCGGCACCATCACTTACGTGCAGTCGTCCAAACTTCTGGACCGCCAGCTGGAACGCTACCTGTCCCAAATGATCACCCACGCGGCCTATCATACGGACTTGTACCTCCAGACGTTCGACAATGCCAGCAAAATCATTCTGTCCGACCCGGACGTCCTGAAGTTCATGGAGATGGACCCGGACAACAGTTTCCAGTATTACGAGCTGTCGCGGCGGATTCAGAGCAAGGTGTTCGATTCGGCCTTTATCATTTATCCGCAGATCGAACTGATTTACGTCATTAATCAGGATGGCAAGGCGATCACGACGAAGGACATCATCCAGGATGAGGTCAAGGATTATAAATCGTATTATCGTTTAATCGAGCAAAATATTCCGAAGGACGGTCTAGGCGCGATCATCAACTCGGCAACGGTGGATCCGGGGGAAGAGCAGTACATTACGTTCATCCGCCGCGTGCGCGGGCTTCTGTCGCACCAGCCGCGGGGCATCCTCGGCATGAAGCTTAACACCAGGGAGATATCCAAGCTGTGGGGACAAATGGACCTGGGGGACAAAGGCTACTCCTTCATTGTGGACAGCAAGGGCAATTTCGTCGATAAGCCGGAGGACGCCGTCATCCCGGAGTTCATGGACGATGAGGTCAAGAAGAACCTGCTCAGCGGGCAGGGCACCTTCACGGCCGTCGTCAACGGGGAAAAGCGGATGTATGTGTCGCAGCGGCTCAGCGCCGCCGATTGGCAGATGGTCATTTCGGTCCCGGTGAAGGAGCTCCGTAAACCGATCATGAACATCCGCTATACGACGGTTATTGCCGGCTTCATCACGTTAATGGTCGCGATGTGGATTGCAGGCCGGTTCGGCCGGTCTCTCGTACAGCCGCTCAAGAAGCTCGTCCGCAACATGCGCATGATGGAAAAAGGCGAGTGGAAGACGATTGAGGGGGAGGAGCAGCGCCAGGATGAGTTCGGGTTCCTGATCTCGAGCTACAACCTGATGCTGACGCGGCTGTCGGAGATGATCGAGCGCGTCTACGAGGCGGAAATCCGCTCGCACAAGACGGAGCTGAATCTGCAGAAAATCGCGCTGGAGCAGCATAAGGCCGAATTCCAGGCGCTGCAGCTGCAGATCAATCCGCACTTTCTGTACAACACGCTCGAGACCATCAAATGCTACGCCGTCGTCCAGGATTCCGAAGAAATCATGGAAATGGTCGAAGCGATGGCGGCCATGCTGAGATATGCGATTCAGACGAACCTGTCGGAGATTACGGTCGTCGACGAGCTGAAGCATGTGCTGAATTACATGACCATCCTGCAGTACCGGACCCAGCGGCAGTTTGAGCTGGATGTTGACGTTCCTCCGGATCTGCTGCTGCACAAGATGGTCCGGCTGACGCTGCAGCCGCTGATCGAAAACATGTTCCAGCATGCGTTCCCCGACGGGATTCAGGATCATCACCGGATCCGGATCGGCGCGGAGGTCCGCGAAGGAGGGTTCCGGCTGACCGTGCAGGATAACGGCGCCGGCATGACGGAGGAGAAGCTTCATTCGCTGCGCCAAAAGCTGGAGCTGAACCGGCTTGCGGAGTCCGATTCGGGCTCCCTGTACCACAAAGGCGGGTTGGGCCTCATGAACGTGCACCGGCGGATCCAGATGGTCTACGGTGAAGCGTACGGATTGACGATTGACAGCGCTTTGCATCACGGAACGACGATTCGGATGTCGCTGCCGTTTGACGGCAGCATCACTTGCATGTATGAGGAGGAGAACGTGGGATGAAGATCGATTTGCAGGGGAAAATGGCGCTGGTGACCGGTGCCAGCTCAGGCATCGGCCGGGAAGCGGCCAGGTCGCTCGCGGCCGCGGGAGCCGCGGTGGCGGTTCATTATAACCGGGGCCGGGAGGAGGCGGAAGCGCTTGCGGCGGAAATCGCCGCGTCGGGCGGCAGGGCCGCCGTCGTCCAGGCGGACGTCACCCGCACCGAGGAACTAGCGGTGATGCTGGATACGGTCCAGCGGGAGCTGGGCGGCCCGGTGAATATTTTGGTGAACAATGCGGGCCACCTGGTGAAGCGGGTACCGAATGCCGAAATGACCGAGGAGCATTATACGCATGTCATGGACGTCAATTTCAAGTCCTGCGTGTTTTTGAGCAAGCTGGTCATTCCGGGCATGGCAACCCGTGGCGGCGGGTCCATCATCAATATGACTTCGGTCGCCGCCCATGACGGCGGAGGGCCGGGAGCATCGGTATATGCGGCCAGCAAAGCGGCGGTCATTTCCTTCTCCAAGGGTCTGGCCAAGGAAGTTGCCCCGCAGGGCATCCGGGTTAACTGCGTTTCGCCGGGCTTTATCGGCCGGACGGCCTTTCACGCCACCTTCACCTCGGATGAAGGCCGGGCCGCCACGGTGTCCAAAATCCCGCTCGGCCGGGAAGGGACGCCGCAGGATGTTGCCGATACGGTGCTGTATCTGGCTTCGGACCTGTCCCGCTATCTTACGGGTGAGACTATTGAAGTGAACGGCGGATTGTTCATGCGGTAAGGGTTTCGTCCAAGGCAGTAAGGGTCAAAGGACAGTGCCCAGAAAATACTTTTGAAAACGGAAACGGACAGCTGAAGCTGAAATGA
Source organism: Paenibacillus sp. FSL R5-0378 (assembly GCF_038009285.1). Classification (NCBI taxonomy): domain Bacteria; kingdom Bacillati; phylum Bacillota; class Bacilli; order Caryophanales; family Paenibacillaceae; genus Paenibacillus; species Paenibacillus sp. FSL R5-0378. The sequence goes on along the minus strand of NZ_JBBPAY010000001.1, from coordinate 6,830,981 downwards.
TACTAACGATGAACAACTGACGACGGACAAAGAACGTTGATCTAGGAGCACAGCGAGATAAGGATATCAAGGCAACAAGCTCGCTACAGTGTCACCCAAACTGGAGGGATACGGACAATGGCAACGGCAAACGGATTGTATCAGCCGCAAAGCGGCGATTTAACGGTGCAGTATGCGCCTTCGGCGCAAACGGAGCTGATCGAGAACCCGCCGAGGTTTACCTGGATCCCGGCGAAGCTGGAAGATGACCGGTACGTGCTGGAGGTGTCATCCGCGCCGGATTTTACCAGGGAGACGACCCGGACCTACGGGCCGATCCCCTACAATTTCTTTACGCCTTCCGAGGCCTTGAGGCCGGGAACGTGTTATTGGCGGTACGCGCTGCTCGAAGGGGAAGGGCCGGGGGAGCAGCAGTCGGAATGGAGCACCGTAAGAGAATTCCGGGTGCCGGAGGGACTGCCGGAGACGGCGCTCCCGTCCCGGAGCGAGCGCTACAGCCGGGTGCACACCGGTCATCCGCGGCTGTGGCTGCAGCCGGATGAGCTGGAAGCGTACCGCGGCACAGTAAGGGAGGATGCGGCAGGCAGCGGATGGCAGGCCTTCTTCGAGCAATCGGTCAAACCTTGGCTGACCCGGGAGCTGATAGGAGAGCCGAAGCCCTATCCGGACAACCGCCGGACGGCGGCGCTGTGGCGAGGAAGCTATTTGGCCTGCCAGGAGGTGCTGTACGCCATCCGGCATTTGAGCGTTGCCGGTGCCGTGCTGCAGGACGCCGGGCTGCTCGCGAAGGCGAAAGCCTGGCTGCTGCATGCCGCGTCCTGGGACCCGGACGGCCCGACCAGCCGCGACTATAACGACGAAGCGGCGTTTCGGATCGCCGCGGCGCTGGCCTGGGGCTACGACTGGCTCCACGGCGAGCTGACGGAGGATGAGCGGGAAGCGGTGCGGGAGCCGCTGCTCGCCCGGACCCGGCAGGTGGCGTACCATGTGATCCAGCGCTCGAAGATCCATCATGTCCCTTATGACAGCCACGCGGTCCGCTCCTTATCTTCGGTGCTCGTGCCCTGCTGCATCGCCTTGTTCGACGAGGAGCCGGAGGCCAGGGAATGGCTGAACTACACAGTGGAGTACTATTACACGCTGTTTTCTCCATGGGGAGGCAAGGACGGCGGCTGGGCCGAAGGGCCCCACTACTGGACGACGGGCATGGCTTACCTGACGGAAGGACTGAACCTGCTCAAAAACTTTTCGGAGCTCGACGTGTTCCGGCGGCCATTTTTTCAGCGTACAGGCGATTTTCCCCTCTACTGCTACAGCCCCACCACGTCGACGCGCACGGCCTTTGGCGACAACTCGACGCTCGGTGACGATATCATCAAAAAGGTCGGCTACAACATGCGCGAGTTTGCCGGCGTGACCGGAAACGGATGGTACCAATGGTACTTCGACCAGCTGAAGGACGCGAATCCGGAGGCCGACCGTATGTTTTACAACTACGGCTGGTGGGATTTTGCCTTCGATGACCTCGTGTACCGGCACAATTATCCGCAGGTTGAACCGGTAGAGCCTTCCGGCATCGAGCCCGTCAAATGGTTCTGCGACATCGGTTGGGTGGCGATGCATCATCGCCTGCACGATCCTGCGGAGCAGATTTCCCTCATCGCCAAGAGCAGCCGGTACGGCTCGGTCAGCCACAGCCACGGCGATCAGGGCGCATTCCTGCTGCACGCTTACGGGGAGCCGCTGGCCATTGAAAGCGGGTATTATGTCGCGTTTAACAGCTCGATGCATTTGAATTGGCGCAGGCAGACCAAGTCCAAAAACGCCGTCCTCATCGACGGGCAGGGGCAGTTCGCCGGCATGAACAAGGCGCTTAACCTGGCGGCTAAAGGGGAGGTCGAGGACGCCTGGCATGACAAGGGCGTATCCTACGCCCGATTGAATCCAACCTCCGCTTACCGGGAGTATGTACCGTATTTGAAGCAGTATAAGCGCGAGATTTATTTTGTACAAAACAGCTACTTCGTCATCGTTGATTCAATCGACCTGGAGCAGCCGGGACGGGTGCAGTGGCTCTTTCACACGCTGTACGAGATGGAGATGAAGGGCCAGTCCTTCCATGTGAACGGCAAGAAAGCCCTGATGGAAGGGCGCTTCATCTTCAGCACGTCCGGAGAGCTGGCGCTGTCGCAGACGAGCGGATTCGAGGGCGTGGATCCCAAGGAAATCGCCGGGCTCGATACGCACTGGCATCTGTCGGCGGAGACCAAGGACGCGTCCTCGCACCGGATCGCTACGCTGCTCCTTCCAAAGCGGCTGGATGAGGGCGGCAAATACATTTCTTATTTTATGGACGATCAAGGATTCAGTTATAATTTGTATTTGACGGACAACGGGCAAACGCAGAAGATCGAAATCGCGAAGGCGTTTTAGTTTATGAAATGACAAGCATAAGGAGGCGGAACAATCGTGAGCAATATCGGAGTTTGGGAGGACGCGGAGCCCGGCGTAAAACGCAAAATTTTGCAGCCGGGGGCGTCGCTGATGATGATGGAAGTACATTTTGAAGCCGGTGCGGAAGGATATGAGCATGCCCACCCGCATGAGCAGATGTCTTACTGCCTGCGGGGGCGAGTCGAGTTCACGATCGAAGGCAAGAAAACGGTCATCGCGCAGGGCGAGCACATCGTCATTCCGATGGGCGCCAGGCATGGGGCGAAGGCGCTGGAAGCCAGTGCATTGCTGGACTGCTTCACGCCGCTGCGTGCCGACTTGATCAAATATTAATTGACGGCACGACGGTCGCTGCTTCAGGTTCGTTTAGACGAAGTTAAGCGAGGCCAAGTATTAGTACCATGACTGCCATCACAAAGGCTGTTCCTAGACTGCCTCTCGGCACCTTTTGGACGTTGAACCGTCCATATGGAAGCCGCGGGGCAGTTTTTTTGCGCGGGACCACAGACAGTGGCGTTGCTATAATAGTTGGACTAGGGAAAAAAGCTGTACAATTGCACTTATGATCATCAGTCAGGCAGGGCATAGATGGAATAACTGCAAAAATGCAATTTTCGTGTGAAATGTGATCTGCGGAAAAGTGATCAGATTGAAAAAAAGGAGGAACGACCATGATTATCGGTGTTGTTTCGGATACGCATTTAAGAGAAGGCAGAGTAAAGCTCCCCGCAAAGCTGACGGAAGCGTTCCGGGAGGTTGACCATATTCTTCATTTGGGCGATTGGATGACCCTGGAGGTGTACGATCAGCTGTCAAAATTAGCTCCTGTGGACGGCATTGCCGGAAATAATGACGGATACGAGATCATTGAGCGTTTTGGCGAAAAAAAGATACTCTCCTTTGAAGGGGTACAGATTGGGCTTGTTCACGGACATGAGCCTTATTCATCAAGAATAACCACTCCGCAGAAGGCCAGGAAGGCCTTTGAGGGCGAGCCGGTTTCCTGCATCCTGTTCGGCCATTCTCACCAGCCTCACCTGCAGATGGACGACGGCGTGCTGATGTTTAACCCCGGTTCTCCTACGGACAAGCGCAGGGAGAAGCTGTATTCGTTTGGACTGCTTGAAATCAAAGGTGGCCAAGTCTTCCCCCGGCATATTTTTTATGAGGATAAAGGATAGGGATGCCCCGCAATGTTCAGAATTGGTATAGAATCAAGCGGTATACTCATTGAAGCGTTGTACGAAGAGGGAGGTTATGTGTAATCATGAAAATCATTAGTCATTTTCAGGACGCAGCGCAAACCAGACACCGGGGAGTCGAACCCTACTCGCTTCAGGAAGTTCGGCTCACACCCGATATGAACATCGAATACACCCGGGGTTTTTACGTTCATCACAACGGCGACTTGATTGGGATCGTGGCGACGGCGGAAGGACCGGTTTTCTTTCACAACCAGGACAAATATCTTCTTCAGGAGGGCAGCTACTCCTTTTTACTGCAGAAAAAAAATACGGAGAACATTTTCTTTTTCGAATGGCAGGGCGCTTGTGCGTTAAAAATCTCGTATACGCCCGTTCTGATCAACCATGGCGGAAGATGGGTCGACGATCCGGTGTGGGATTTTTTCAGCTGGCTGACGAAGGCGGTAAGGAAAAAGCGGTTCGCCGGATACTATACCGTGGACGAAATTTCCTCGCTGCTAGGCAATCGGGAAAAGGCTGCGCCAGGGCAGGCGCTGGTTCAAATGCGGGCATAAATTACGTTTTCTGAAACGCGGCTATACGTTTAAATAGCATACTTTACTTCATTTAGAAAGAACCGCTTTGCTGCGGTTCTTTCTTCTTGTGCCCGTCATCAAGCCGCTGCAAAGTTTGTGCTTTATCCTGCAATATAGGAAAAGTCATCATCTGCATCTGACCGTGGTTACGCCGATTAAGCGAAGATTACCTCTGACCGATTGCTGAGATCAAAAATTTATCCGCAAAGCTGCGTACCTAAAGTATTGCGGGTGTGCGCGCGAATACGCTATAATAGCGTTAAATACGGTAATGGAAAACGTAACCATTTCCATGACTAAGCACATTGAACGTTTGAAACCGCACCGCCATGCGGTTGATTTACCGCGCGTTATGCGGTTCATATTATCGGGGTATGGCGCAGTCTGGTAGCGCGCACCCTTGGGGTGGGTGAGGCCGTGGGTTCGAATCCCGCTACTCCGATAGTTCCCTTTATCAGCGCGGCGATGCCTGGGCATCGTCATCATATACGGCGTAATTGAGAACCATTTCAGTTGTTGTTTCATACAATTGAAGTGGTTCTATCATTTATTGCAAGATTTGCTAAGAAATCCATAGGAAAACGGGGGTGCCGGAGATGATGATTTCAGAATGCAATCCCGGCCAATTATCGCACGAGCAAATTACCGCACTGCTGTACAAGGGGATTTCCGACGACGGTCGGCCAGGCGACTGCATTTTCGTGTTCGGAAGCAACAAGGGCGCAAAGTACCGCGTTCCCGCAGCGGTTCAATTATACAAGGATGGCCGGGCACCGATGATTCTTTTTTCGGGAGGTACGATCTGGAAAGGGCAGCCTCTGCCCGAGGCGCTGATGATGAAGGAAAGGGCGGTGGAACTGGGGGTCCCTGCCGGACAAATTCTGGTGGAGCAGGAGTCACGGCATACGAAGGAGAATGTGCTCGCTTCGCTGCTTGTTCTGGACCGGGCCATTCCGCTGCACGGTATCCGCCGGATTCTGATCGTTACTTCCGCATACCATATGCGGCGGGCGTACTTGACCTTAAAGACGTACATGCCCTCCTGGATCGAATACTCGATGTGTGCCGCAGAGGATGCGTCGACCCGGGAGGACAACTGGTGGTTGACGCCGGAAGGGTTCAACCGGGCTTCGAATGAAGCCGGCAAGCTGGTCCGGTATGTGCAAAACGGAATCATTGCGGACGATATGTTGGATTTGGGATAGTTCTATGCTTTATTTAAAAAAGGACAACAGCAGCGCCTAAGCGGTTCAGGCGGGCCGTGTCCTTTTTCTTTTTTTTCGAAATATCCGCTGCTCTTGCGTGAACGGCAGGATGGCGAGCAGTCGTTTTCCCTTAAACTGCGCTCTCCATTTCCGCACCCGGTGCTTCATGTACCGCCGGTTTGGCCCGCCGCAGCGCATAGAACAGCAGTCCGAATACGAGCCAGCCGCCGCCAAGCAGCAGCGAGGAAACGTCCAGAAGGGTGACGAGGTACAGCACGAAGCCGGCACCGAGTAGCGGGCACAAAAGACGGAAAATGAGGTCTTTGGGAGTGCGGCCCTTTTCGCGGACGATGTAGTGGAAAATCACGGACAGGTTGACGAACAGGAACGCCGTCAGCGCGCCGAAATTCACGAATTTGATCGCCGTTTCGAGGCTGATGAACAGGGCGGACAAGGAAATAACGCTGGCCAGCACGATATTGAACACGGGCGTACGGAACTTGGGATGGATGGAAGCGAATGTCTTGGGCAGGAGAGAGGTTCTACCCATGACGAACAGCAGACGGGTGACGGTCGTCATGGAGGACATGCCCTGGGACAGAATGGAGAAAATGATGACGAACGTAAACACCGAGGCCAGCACGCTGCCTCCAATAGACTGCATCAGCTCAAAGCCGGCGGAGTCGGCGCTCGCAAACGAAAAGGAAGGGTACATTTGCTGGATTAAATAAGCGGTGGCAAAATACATCAGCCCGGCCAGGACGACAATGACCATAATGGCGCGGGGGATCGTCTTCTTCGGGTCTTTCGTTTCTTCGGCCATCGTCGTAATGGAGTCGAATCCGAGGAAGGAGAAGCAGACCAGCGAGGCTCCGGCCAGAATGGAAGAGAACGAGACGCCTTTTCCTGCGGCAAACGGGTCGAGTCCCGCGGTAATCCCGCCTTGCAGCGCGTTGTATACCAGGAGCGCACAGAAGCCGGCGATAAACAAAATTTGCATCAGGACGAAGATTTTACTGACATTGGCTGATGTTTTGATGCCAATGATATTGATCGCCATGACGACAGCCGTCAGGAGGATGATCCAGACCGCCGGAGGTACGGACGGGAACTGCGCGTTCAAATTAATCCCGAACATAAGCACGGCGATAATGCACGAAAATAAATAGTCGAGCAGGACGGCCCAGCCCACCACAAAGCCGAGAAACGGGTTCATCGCTTTGGTCACGTAGGTATACGCCGAACCCGAGACGGGGAAAGCCTTCGCCATTTGCCCGTAGCTTGCCGCCGTGAAGACGATGGCTATAAACGCCAGCATGTAAGCGGCCAGGAGCATGCCTCCCGAGCCCTCGTGAAGCACGCCGAAGCTGGTGAAAAAGATCATGGGCGACATCCAGGCCAGGCCCATGGTCACGACATGGGACAAGGATAAATCTCTTTTTAATGTTATGTTATTTGACATATGACATTCCTCCTCCAAAGGGATAAAGCAACTGACGGCGATTCGATATGTCATGACATCTCACATTTTTGCAGGCTATTTCCGAAAAATCAAGTCTTTTTTCTAAGTTTACATGCAAACACATGTTTTATCATGGCCTATAACCTCACATTGAACCGTCTTTTACAGCTAAATATTCGCATTTCTAAATTTATTTTGTAAATTTTTATTGCATGACGCCAAGAAATCATGTTAGTATTCATAACATAAACAACCGCATACGAAATGTCTTCTAGGGTTCCGGGTCGATGAAAGTCATCGGCTGGCTGGTCCGAGAGAAGGCGCACCGGGGCAGCCTGGTGTACACGGCGGGAAAAAAGCCCGGGAGAATCTATCAAAGCACGCTTTGATGTTTCTCCCGGGCTTTTTTTATTTTTAATTGGCAGGTTTGGGGTTCTCTGGCGTTTATGTCCGGCCAGCAGCAGGCCTGCTCCATAGGAGGAATGAAAATGACAGCAAGCTTTTCGATAACGATGGGTCCCGGCGGCAAATGGTCCGCCTATATTGGCAAAGGTAAGTCGGTCACCTTGACGGCCGCGGGCGATTCAGCGAATGTGTCTGCGCTGCTGTATCATGCGGCGTATCCTTCGGAGAGGTACAACATGCCGGATTCGCTCAAGGCGCAGCATACCGCTTTTTATACGGCCGGTCACGTGCTGATGAGCGATCAGGGCCGTGTCCTTGCATCCATCATTGAAGATACTGCCGGCTGGCATGATCCCCTGGGCGGGTACACGACCCGTAAGGGAACAGACGGCAAGTATGGTCCGACTTCGTACCAGCAGGAACGCAACGCCTGGCTGCGAAGCGGCGAGGAAAATCTGACGGTGGAGCTGTACCGCCATAACCTGACGCCGCGGGATTTGAGCGCGCCGGTGAATTTCTTCTCGAAAGTGGTGTGCGAGCTGGACGGGACGATGAGGTATGTTCCCCAGCCAACCGATGGGCGCTCCGTCACCCTCCGGACGGAAATGGATGTGCTGCTGGTCGTTTCGAACACGCCGCATCCACTCAACCCCTCGGCGGTGTATCCGAGGGCAGCGGTGGAGATCCGTATAACGGATGCCGCGCCAATGACGGAAGACGATATGTGCGTGAACCACTGCGGTGAGAACCGGCGAGCTTTTGAAAATACATGGAATGCCTATGCACTTATGAAAGGGGCGAATTGAAAATGAGCACATTTCAAGCGGTGGCAAGCGAACGAAACGCGGCGGATGCCGTGTACAACCACATCATAGCTGCAGGAGAGGGCTGGATTTATGACCTGTTCCCCGGGCAGGTGCTGCGCATCGTCGATATGGAGGGCAATCAGGCGGTGGACACCCTGTTTTATTCCAAGGAAGATCCGGGCGATCATTACAGTGCGGTCCGTACGATTACCCGTCAAAATAACATTTATCTGACCACAGGCTCGGTGCTCGTAGCCGAATCGGGGCGGGAGCTGCTGCAGATTACGGCCGACACCTGCGGCCGGCATGACACGCTTGGCGGTGCCTGCTCGGCCCAGAGCAATACGGTGCGGTATTCCCACGACACGCTCCCGATGCATAACTGCCGGGATACCTTCATGCTGATGCTGGCGGGCCGGGATGAATTTACGAAGCGGGATTTGGCCCCGAACGTCAATTTTTTCATGAATGTGCCGGTGACGCCGGAAGGGGAGCTCACCTTTGCGGACGGTGTATCCGGACCGGGACGTTACGTCGAGCTGACGGCGCTGGCGCCGGTCACCGTCCTGATCAGCAACTGCCCGCAGCTGAACAATCCTTGCAATGCCTATAACCCGACGCCGGCGCAGGTGCTGGTCTGGAATGCGGAAGGAGGCGAAGGCAATGTTTAAAAAGGTGCTGATTGCCAACCGCGGAACGATCGCGGTACGGATTATCCGGACGCTGCGCGCGATGGGCATTGCGTCGGTGGCCGTGTACACAAAAGCGGACCGGGACAGCCTGCACGTGGAGCAGGCAGATGAAGCGGTGCTCATTGGAGACGGACCGGCGAAGGAGAGCTACGTGAATGCCGAGCTGATCCTGCGTACGGCTCTGGAAAGCGGGGCGGACGCGGTGCATCCCGGATACGGTTTCTTAAGCGAAAACGCGGGGTTCGCCAGAGCATGCGCCGAGCACGGCATCACGTTCATCGGGCCGTCCCCCGGGCATATCGAGCTGTTCGGCCTGAAGCATACCGCGCGCTCGATGGCTGAGCAAGCGGGGGTGCCGCTGCTGCCGGGCACAGGGCTTATTTCGTCGGTGGACGAAGCCGCCGGGCAAGCTGAAACGATCGGCTACCCCGTCATGCTCAAGAGCACGGCCGGCGGCGGAGGCATTGGAATGCGTATTTGCGACGACGAAGCGGCGCTGCGGGATGCATTCGAATCCGTGACCCGGCTGGCGGCGGCGAATTTCAATGACGGGGGCGTTTTTCTGGAGAAGTATATTGCGCGGGCGCGCCACGTCGAGGTGCAGATCTTCGGCAACGGCGACGGCGAAGCGGTCGCTCTGGGCGAGCGCGACTGTTCCGTGCAGCGCCGGAACCAGAAGATCATCGAAGAGACGCCGGCGCCGCTGCTGGCGGAACCGGTGCGCCGGGAAATGCACGAAAGCGCTAGGCGTCTTGCCGCAGCCGCAGGTTACCGCAGCGCCGGCACGGTCGAGTTTTTGTACGATCCGCAGGAGGAGAAGTACTACTTCCTGGAGGTGAACACCCGGCTGCAGGTGGAGCACGGCGTCACGGAGGAGGTGCTCGGCATCGACCTCGTGGAATGGATGGTCCGCGAGGCGGCCGGCGATTTGCCGGGACTCGCGCAGCGGGTGCGTGAACCGGAGGGGCACAGCCTGCAGGTGCGTCTGTACGCGGAGGACTGCGTCAATGCTTTCCGTCCGGCGGACGGCCGGATCGACGCGGTGGTCTGGCCGGAACGCGCAAGGATCGAGACGTGGATTCAGCCGGGCCTCGAAGTGACCACGCTCTATGACCCGATGCTGGCCAAAATTATCGTCCACGCCAAGACGCGGCAGGAAGCCGTTTCCCGGATGATCGAGGCGCTGCAGGCGCTGCGCGTGTACGGTGTGACGACAAACCAGTCTTATATCGAAGCTTTTCTGGATACCGAAGCGTTCCGTGAAGGGCGGGTCTATACGAACATGCTGGCCGGTTTTGAGCCGGCCGAGCCGGCGATCGAGTTACTTGACGGCGGCGTTCAAACCACCGTACAGGATCTTCCGGGCCGAACGGGGTACTGGGATATCGGCGTACCTCCATCAGGGCCGATGGACCGGCTGGCTTTTGCTATCGGCAACCGGCTGCTCGGCAATCCGGAGGAAGCGCCGGGTCTGGAAATGACGCTGCGCGGAGGAAGCTACCGCTTCCGCGGCGCCATGCGGTTCTGCCTGACCGGGGCCGATATGCGGGCGGAGCTGGACGGCGAACCGGTGCCGGCGTATACCCCGGTGACGGCGTCTGCAGGCTCGGTGCTAACGCTGAGAGAAGCCGCCACCGGGATGCGGGCTTACCTGCTCGTCGCCGGCGGGCTGGATATGCCGCTGACGCTGGGCAGCGCCTCGACGTTTACGCTCGGCGGCTTTGGCGGCCATACCGGCAGCGCGCTGCGGCCGGGGGCGGTGCTCCGGGTCCGCAGCGACTCGCCGGACCGCCAGTCCGAGTCTCTAAGCTTCCTTGCACCGGCATCGCAGCCGGCGCTGACGCGGGAATGGACCCTCGGGGTCATTCCCGGACCGCATTGTACCGCCGAATACCTGCTTCCGGCGTATTTGGACCAGCTGACCTCCACGGTGTGGGAGGTACATTTCAACAGCTCGCGCACCGGTGTTCGCCTGATCGGCCCTGCGCCGCTGTGGGCCCGGGAGGATGGAGGCGACGCCGGGCTGCATCCGTCGAACATCCACGACAACGCCTATGCCGTCGGCGCCCTGGACCTGACGGGTGACATGCCGATCCTGCTCGGACCGGACGGGCCGAGCCTCGGCGGGTTCGTGTGCCCGGTCACGACAGCGACGGCGGAGCTCTGGAAAATCGGGCAGCTCCGCCCGGGCGATCAGGTCCGTTTCCGGCTGATTACTGTAGAGGAAGCCGAAGAGCTGAGAGCAGCCCAGGAGGTATTTCTGCGTGAGCTCTCCGGCGGAGCGTCTGTGCCGAAGCTGCCTGAGCTTCCACATACATCCCGCGGCGACTATATGCCGCTGCTCGCATACGAGGAAGAAGGGCGGCGCTTTCCGACTGCGGTGCGCTGCTCCGGGGACGAAAATATTTTGGTGGAATACGGGGAACGCGAACTCGACCTGCTGTACCGCTTCCAGGTGTACGTCCTAATGCAGGCGGTCACAGACAGCGGAAGCATCCCGTATATCGAAATGACGCCGGGCATCCGTTCCCTGCAAATTCATATCGATGCCTCCCGCATGTCTGTAAAGGAGGCGGCGGCGAAAGTGATGGAGATCGACCGGACGCTGCCGCCGCTCGATTCCATCGAGGTCCCTTCCAGGATCGTCAAGCTGCCTTTATCATGGGACGATCCGGCCACAAGGCTGGCGATCGAGCGCTATCAGCAAAACGTGCGTCCGGATGCGCCTTGGTGCCCGAGCAACCTGGAGTTTATCCGCCGCATGAACGGGCTGGGCTCGATCGAGGAGGTGGCGGAAATCGTTTTTAACGCCTCCTATCTGGTCATGGGACTCGGGGATGTATACCTGGGAGCGCCGGTTGCGGTTCCGCTGGACCCCCGCCATCGGCTGGTGACGACCAAATACAATCCGGCCCGCACCTGGACGCCGGAGAATGCCGTCGGCATTGGCGGAGCCTACTTGTGCGTATACGGCATGGAAGGGCCAGGGGGCTACCAGTTCGTGGGGCGAACGGTACAGATGTGGAACAAATTCCGCCGGACGGCGAACTTTGAGCAGGGGAAGCCGTGGCTGCTGCGCTTTTTTGACCAGATCCGCTTCTATCCGGTGTCGGAGGAGGAACTGCTGCGAATGCGGGAGGACTTCCCGCGCGGGGAGTTTACCGTCGACGTCGAAGAAACGACGTTTAATCTCGGCGAGTACCTGGCCTGGCTGGGCACGATCCAGGAGGAATCAGCGGTGTTCCGGACGTCCCGGCAGGCCGCGTTTCAGCAGGAGCGGGCGTACTGGAAGGAGCTTGGCATCGCGGAGCATGTATCCGAACCGGAGGCAGCCGCGACCCAAGAGCAGGGGGCGCTCCCGGAAGGAAGCCTCGGCGTGAACAGCTCGATGTCGGGCAGCGTCTGGAAGGTGCTCGTAGAGCCGGGCCAGGAGGTCCGTAAGGGCGAGACTATTATAATAGAAGAAAGTATGAAAATGGAGTTTTCCCAGCCTGCCCCGTTCGATGGCATCATTGCCTCTGTCTTTGTGACGTCCGGCGATCAGGTGCGGGCAGGCGACTGCATCGCAGCGATCTTTCCGTTGGAAAAGGAGGCGGCGTCATGAGCATCCAGGCAGTTCCTTTCGAACTGAGTATCCATGCCCTCCAGCAGGGTTACCGGAGCGGCAGCTTTACGCCGCAAGAGGTGATCGCGGCCATTATCGGGCGTGCGGAACGGGATAGCGGGATGAATATTTGGATCCTGCCGCCGGAGATGGAGCGGATCGCCCCTTACCTGGAAGGACTGGAGGGGCTGGATCCGGCGGTCTGTCCGTTATGGGGCATCCCGTTTGCGGTGAAGGACAACATCGACGTGGCCGGCTGGCCGGTCACCGCGGCTTGCCCCGACTATGCGTATGTGCCGGAACGGCACGCGCCGGTGGTGGAGCGGCTCATCCAGGCCGGTGCGATTCCGGTGGGCAAGACGAACCTGGACCAGTTCGCCACAGGCCTTGTCGGCACGCGGAGCCCCTACGGCGAGACGCATAATGCGCTCCGTCCGGAGCTGATCAGCGGCGGCTCGAGCTCCGGCTCGGCCGTCAGCGTCGCCCGCGGGCAGGCTGCGTTCGCCCTCGGCACCGACACGGCCGGCTCGGGCCGGGTGCCCGCGGCGCTGAACGGCCTGGTCGGCTACAAGCCGGCCGTCGGCGCCTGGCCTGCGGCGGGCGTCGTTCCCGCCTGCCGCAGCATCGACTGCGTGACGGTGTTCACCCGTCACGTGGACGACGCGGCCGCCGTGGATGCGGCCGCACGCGGGTGGTGCGCGGACGATCCGTACTCCGCGGACCGTCCGCTGCACCGCGGCGAGCAGCCGAAGACGTGGCTGCTCCCGCAGGGCCGCCCCGAGTTTTTCGGCCCGTTCGCGGCCGAATACGAGGCGGCCTGGAACCGGGCGAAGGAGACGATCGCCCGGTCCGGGGTCCGCGTGCAGCAGGTGGATGTGTCCCTGCTGCAGGAAGCGGCGGCCCTGCTGTACGAGGGGCCGCTCGTGGCCGAGCGCTGGAGCGCGCTCGCCGGCTTCATCGAGGCGCATCCCGGGTCGACGTTTCCGGTGACGGAAACGATTCTGCGCTCGGGGGCCCAGGCCGAGCATACGGCGGCAGCCCTCTTCCGCGCCCAGCATCGTTTGGCTGAGATTCGCAGGGCTGTCCGTACCTGGCTGCGGCAAGCTGTTCTGGTGCTGCCGACCTGCGGCGGCACGTGGACGAGGGAGCAGGTCGGAGCCGACCCTATCGGAACGAACAGCAAGATGGGCCTCTATACGAACCACTGTAACCTGCTGGATCTCAGCGCGCTGGCGATTCCGGCCGGGCAGGCGGGGCCGGAGCTCCCCTTCGGCGTGACGCTGTTTGCGCTTCCTGAAGAAGAAGCGAACCTGACTGAAGCCGCGCGCTTCCTGCTTCGGGTGCAGGACACCATCCGCGTCGCCGTCTGCGGGCTGCATATGCGCGGCATGCCGCTGGAGCCGCAGATGACGGGTCTCGGCGCGGTATTTGCGGAAGAGGCGCAAACCGCCCCGGTGTACCGGCTGTACAAACTGGCGACCGATCCGCCGAAGCCTGGGCTGGTACGGACGCCTCTAGGCGGGGCGCCGATCGCGGTGGAGCTGTGGGATATGCCGGTGGCGTCTTTCGGCAGGTTCACAGCCTCGATTCCCGCGCCGCTCGGGATCGGTCGGGTGGAGCTAGCGGACGGGCGGAGCGTCCCGGGTTTTGTCTGCGAGGCGTACGCCGCAGAAGGGGCGCTGGACATCACCGTGTCCGGTGGCTGGAGAAACGCGATGGCCGAAGTATAATCTGCTTATGAGGACTGTCATCCTGACCAACTGTTCAACAATCTGGCGGTAAGCGTTGTAGTTTTATTGGTTACTAATGGAGATTAATATTGAGCGTTTTATGGAGCGTCTATTTGAATAAAATCATTGAATCCTTAATTCGCGGATGATATACTCATAAAAATTCCAGTATATCCCTTATAAAGCATTGATGAGAAAGAGTAGTTGAACCTCGTCTTTTCCAGAGAGCCCCTATGAGCTGAAACGGGGTAAAGATGAGCATAATGAAGATGGTCTCTGAGCTGCACTTCGAAACCATTTTGGGAGTAGGTTGTGACGGGCGCACCCGTTATCGTGCTAGGGTATACAAACATTTTTTTGACGTACCCGAAATAAGGTCGATGCGTGCGTCGATGAACTTGGGTGGTAACACGGAGATAACTCTCGTCCCTTTACGGGGCGGGAGTTTTTTTAGATTATAGAATTTATCAATGTTCAGCGGAGCTGAAGCGATTCTATAATCGCAAGAAAAACTTCCGCTAAGCGCGGTCTGTCTTCGATGAAGGTACGTCGATGGACGTTTTTCTTGTCAAAATTGATTTGGGGAGGTTTATGAGATGGAACGAAAACATACTTTTAATGAAGTTGCCAAGGAGTACGATCAGTATCGACCGAGTTACCCGAATCAACTGTTTAAAGAAATTGTGGAGTACGCCGATTTGAAAACGACAGATGATATACTCGAAATTGGTTGTGGTACGGGCAAGGCTACAAGCGGGTTTGTTAACCTAGGTTATTCTCAAATAACTGCCGTTGAGGCGGGTGAAAATCTGGCGAATCTGACTCGCAATAAATTCAGGGACAAATCCAGTGTCACGGTTGTTAACTCTCCGTTTGAAGACTGGCATCATCAAGGGCTACGTTTTAAGCTGGCCATTTCGGGAACTGCGTTTCATTTCATCCAACCGCAAGAAGCCGGATACCGTAAAGTCCATGACCTGCTTAACGATCAAGGATCTGCGGCCTTTTTTTGGACTGTCCATATTCCATCGTTTAATGAAATATTTAACGAAATTCGAGACATTTACAGAAAATACGCTCCCGAGCTCGATGATTCACGTAACCCTTCCCTGGAACAAATTATTGAGGAACGCTCGCACTTGACGTTACAAGGCGATCTATTCAATGAGCTCGAGGTCAAGCAGTATCAATGGGAAGACACCTATGCAGCAAGTGATTATATTTCTTTGCTAAATACAAATTCCAGACATCGGTTAATTCCGGAAAACGTGCGACATGACCTGTTTAGAGGGATAAAAGAGGTCATTGATGAACATGGAGGTACAATCGTAAAACCTCAGGCCGTTGTTTTATTCCTCGCGAGAAAAAATAAACTCGTTTAATAGGCCATCTGGGTTCATGAAAGTCATCCAGCCAGTCCGGTCGCAACCGGTTCTGGCCTTTTTTATGGCAACAAAAACTGAGAGATTGTTACGAGCATACTACTTCAAATCTTTATTCCATACGGCCCAAAAAGCAAGCGCGATTAACGCATGGCCCTCCGCCTCCTCGAAAATGTATTGACAACATGTGGAAGAGGGGATAGATTGAACTCATAAACACGTGTTTATGCCTAAAGGCGTTATTTTTTGGATGGCGAATGCCGGATTCGCGATCGTACATACACGCATGGTGAAGCGGAGCTCACGGATACTGCAGCTGCGCCACATATTGTGAACACGTGTTAATGAATTTGGAGTGTGCAGGATGAGGAAGAACGACATCAACAGCATCGAAATCGCCAGAATCGCAGGCGTCTCGCGAAGCACCGTCAGCCGGGTGATCAACAATTACCCAAACGTGCCGCAGGCTACGCGGGAGAAGGTCATGCAGGTCATTGAGAGGTACGGCTATTCTCCTAATTTCTCGGCACGCATCATGACCGGTATGAAAACGCTTACCATTGGTCTGTTCCTGATTTCGCCGGAGGCGATTCACGACACGCTGACCCACGCGCTGATCGGTGATGTGATCGAGAGCGCGTCCAGCCGCGGCTACTACGTCCTGACCCACATTATCCGGAGCACAGGGGACACGGAGACTGTCCGCAAGGTGAAGGATACGTTTTATCAACGGCGGATTGACGGCGGCATATTTATCGGCGCGGCGAATCATGAGCCGTTTATCGAGGAGCTCATTGCCAAAGGATTTGTGGCGGGAATCGTAGACCAGCATCTGGAGGGGCGACTGGAACCGAACCGGGTGATCTGTAATTTTGACAACAAGCTGGGCATGAAGCAGGGAGTCGATTACCTGGTAGGCCTGGGTCACCGGAACATTGCGTTTATTGCGGGCGATCCGCTTCGCTGCTCGGGTCCCGAGAGAATGGAGGCTTTTCAGGATGCAATGGCTGCTCACGGTTTGAAGTTGAACCCGGACTGGGTCCTGACATCGGATTTCTCCGAACGAAGCGGATACGAGTCGACCGTGCGCTGGCTTCAGAGCATTCCAGACCTGCCGACAGCCATCTTCGCCTGCAACGACAGCGTGGCATTCGGGGCGCTTCGGGCCTTGAACGAGGCCGGATTGCGGGTACCCGATGACATCTCCCTGATGGGGTTTGACGATCATCTCTTAAGCTCCCGCATACAGCCGGCGCTAACCACCATACGCGTGAACTTTTCCGAAATGATCGACATGCTGACGCGGCAGGTCATCGAGACCATTGAGGACGAGACACAGATGTTCAAAAAATACGTAGGGACCGCGGAGCTGGTCATCCGGGACTCGTGCCGGAAAGTGTGATTTAAACAGTAAGGATGAAATGTGCGTCGGATTAAGTGTTTGGCGGAAACAGAAGAGGAATCTATTGGCTGCTTAGGGTTCGTAGTAAAAAAGCTATCCCAATTCAGGGCTGTTAAGGAGGATTTTTATATGACGGCAGGCGCATTAGGAACCAAGCTGGTTACACAAATCGGGATTGTCGTGAAAGACATCGATACCGTTTCGCAGAGCTATGCGGATTTTCTGGGGGTGGAGCGGCCGAAATGGTCCTGGACCGACACCGTGGATGTCGCCCAGACGGAGTTTAACGGGCAGCCTTCGGAGGCGCGTGCGAAGCTGGCCTTTTTTGACTGCGGGCAGCTGCAGATCGAGCTGATCGAGCCGGATGAGCATCCGTCGACCTGGCGCGAATTTTTGGATGAGCATGGTGAAGGCGTGCATCATATCGCGTTTGGGATTCAAGGAATGAAGGACAAGATCGCCGTGCTGGAAGGCCGTCACATGCCGCTGATTCAAAAAGGCGAATACACTGGCGGGCGCTACGCATACATCGACAGCAGCAACGAGCTGAAAGTTCTGATCGAGCTGCTGGAAAACGATTAATCCGATAAGCAGGTGAGGTGCTGAAGCTATGAATATTTTGATTACGGGATCGGCCCGGGGGCTTGGCTTTGAAACGGTCAAAGCGGCGCTTGCGCTTGGGCATACCGTGTTTGCAGGCGTGCGGGATATGGAGCGGCATACCGAGCCGCTACGTGCACTGCGTGCAGCCCATCCGGACCGGCTCACGCTGATCGCAATGGATGTCACTGACGAAGAGAGCGTGAAAAACGCCAAGTCAGCCGTGCTGGAGCACACGGATGTGCTCGATGCCCTGATTAACAACGCAGGCGTGCTGATCGGCCGCGAGCATAAGCTGGAGGAGCTGGATTTTGCCGATATGGAACGGTCCATGCTGGCGAACCTGTACGGGCCGATGAAGGCCGCGAAGCATTTCCTTCCGCTGTTGCGCAGGAGCGCCCAGCCATGCATCATCAACATCAGCTCGGAGGCAGGATGCTTTGCCGGGGCCTACGGCGGGGATTATCCTTACGCGATATCCAAAAGCGGGCTGAACTACTTTACCGCCCAGCTCCGCAAGGAACTGACCCCTCAAAACTTTGCGATCTATGCTGTACATCCCGGCTGGATCCGGACTCCAATGGGCGGCGACCAAGCGCCGGGCGACCCGGCGGATACCGCGCAGGGCTTGCTGCGCATCGTGGAACGAACCGTCATTCCTGACCCGAATGCCTGGATGGTGAATCATCGCGGGGAAGCGATGCCTTTTTAATGGTCACGATTTGGACCACCGTATTGCATTCGACAATAAGGAGGATGCCACATGAAAACGATTTGGGCGGTTGTCGGTGACTGTTATCATGAAGCCGAGCCGGCGAAAAAGTCACTTGAACAAGTCTTAGAGCCCTTCCTGGCGAATGGACAAACGGGGCTGCTGTACAAGGAAGTTTCCGATCTCGCCGCCGGGCAGCTTGGGCAGAAGCCGGACCTGGTTATTTTATTTGCGGAGAACCGTCTTGAGCCGCAAAGCGACCCGGAGGCCGCCTGGATGACGGAGGACATCGGCCGGCAGATCGAAGCTTACGTAAGTGACGGCGGTGCCTGGCTGGCATGGCATTCCGGGCTGGCGTCGTATCCCGAGCACGGCGCGTATGTGAACATGCTGCGGGGATATTTTTTATCCCACCCGAAGGAGCACAGTGACGTGACCTATACACCGGTCGGCGGATCAGCCTTGGGCGAGCTGGACGGTACGTTCCGGTTTAAGGACGAACACTACTTTGTCGCCTGCTCCGAGCCGGAGACCGAGGTGTTCCTGCGCTCATCATCGCGGGACGGCGAATCCATTGCCGGCTGGTTGCATCCTTACGGCGAGGGACGGGTAGCCTGCGTGACGCCGGCTCATCTGCCTGAGGGATTGCTGGACGAAGGGTTCATCCGGCTGATGCAGCGGGTGATTGCATGGAGCCTAGAACTCGAGCCGGTGATGCGTAGGGAAGGAAAGTGGTCCTGAGCAGAATTTCGTCCTTATGAGGAAGTGGTTCGAGGAAGGCGAGGCGTATAAGCTTGTATAGACCACCTGGATGCCTGAGTGACTGAGGGTTCTCTTGGCATGAAGAATTGGCGGAGATGAGCTAGGCCAAGCAAGATGGATAAGCAGATGGAATGAATTCAGGAAAGGCAGACGGATGCGTCTGCCTTTTTTGTCTGACAATCGATTGGTATGGCGAGGTTTGCGAGCGATGCAATGCGCCATAGGAGCATGGTTAATGGCTGCCATGTCTGATGGTGTTTGCGATATCAGATCTAGGTATTTCGATCGTTTAGCCCCGCGCCGTATGCCCTCCCAGCACAACGCAGCGGAGGGGACGAAACAATTCCGGAGAAGCGGAGCGGTCGCCTTTGTCCCCGAATTTTATCCATCTATAGATTCCACAAAAATTCGGGGGCAACAGCGATCGGAGGAATGTTTCGTACACGGAGCGCCCATCGAAGCACCAGCGCCCATTGAAGCACCTGCGTCTATCGAGCACCGTGGTCCATCCCACACCAGGCATGGCTCCATCGAGCCTCAAGCACTCACCACCGGCCATCCCCATGCCGCATTTTAACAGCCCGCCCATCATCCAGAAGCGTTAATTCCCGCTATCAATCGGTAGATCGCTCTATAGCAAGCCGATAAAGCGCTTTCTATAATGAAGTCATACGGCTGGGGCGGGAGCGGATGCCAAGCATACCTGACTTCCACCCGTGCAGCCAGAGACTTGCAGAGACAGGAGGAAAATGAAGCGAATGATCACAAACAGCCAAACGGACGCGGTCCAGGTCCGGCAAACCGGCTCCCTGATCCGCGTATCCACGGATCGGATGACGCTGGAGATCGACCTGGAACAGGGCCATTACAGCGCTGCCGGCGGCACGCTGTGGGACTGGAAAGAAATCCGCAGCGCCATCCGGTGGAACGGGCGCGAATACCATACGGGCAGCTACGACCGCCACAGCTTGAATGGGGAGCCGGAGAGCATCGAGGATGCCTTCGGAACCGGCGTTCATTTAACGCTGGTGCATGAATCCGACATGCTCCCGACGCTGGAGCAGCATTTCTGGATTTATGAAGGTGTGCCGTTTTACCTGACGCAGCTGGTGGCTGTCCATAAGACGCGCATCCGGCTGAACCGGATGACGGTGCTGCGGTGCGGGCAGCTGTCCTTTGGGCCGACCATGGACAAGGAAGACGAGCTTATGGTGCTCCGCGTTCCCTACGACAACGACAAGTGGGTGCGCTATGAGACACAGACGGCGCCGCTGCGCACCGAGAGCTACGAGGTTACGGCCTTGTTCCGGCCGCACAGCCGGCAAGGGATCGTTGCCGGTTCACTGAGTCATGACGTCTGGAAAACCGGCATCAAAATCCAGGGCGAACACCCGGGAACACTGGATGAGCTGGAGCTGTACGCCGGCGCTGCCGGGGAAATGACCCGGGATTTTCAGCCGCACGGTTACGTCCATGGGACGCGCGTGGCTTCGCCGGTCGTATTCGTCGGCGGGTACGACGATTACCGCCGCGGCCTGGAGGCTTACGGACGGGCTAATGCTACCCTGTCGCCGGCGCTTCCGTGGGAAGGCGGGGTCCCCGTTGGCTGGAACAGCTGGTCAGCCGCCATGAGTACGCTGGATTACGATCTGTACACATCGACGAGCGATTTTTTGAAGCGCGAGGTTCAGGGGGATGGTTTTCAAAATAACGACACGCTGTACATCAACTTCGACGCGTTCTGGGACCGTCTGACGGATGAAGAGATGGAGGATGCGCTGAACCGGGTGCGGCAAAACGGCCATAAGCCGGGGACGTACTGGACACCGTTTGCCTTCTGGGGCAGTCCGTCCCAATTCGACAAGCCCGTGGAGGGAACGGATGGCGAGTTCACGTACAGCGACATTTTGCTGCGGGACGCTGAAGGCGAAATCCTGCCGGACATCGCCGGCGGCCTGGCGATCGATCCGACCCATCCGGGGGCGCTGAAGCGCATCGATTGGTTTGCAGACAAAATCATCCGGGAGGGCTTCGAGTACATCAAGCTCGATTTTATGGCGCACGGTGCGCTGGAGGGGCAGCATTACCGCCCTGAAATCACGACAGGTATTGCTGCCTATCATTATGGGCTGTCTTATTTGGCGAAAAAGCTGTCTCCGGAAGCCGCCGGAAAGCCGATCTTCATCAACCTGTCGATCGCGCCGCTGTTCCCGTATGCCTTTGCACACAGCCGGAGAATTTCCTGCGACGTGTTCGGCATGATCGGGGATACCGAGTACCTGCTCAATTCGCTTACTTACGGCTGGTGGATGAACAATACGCTGTACCGGTTCAACGACCCCGACCACTCCGTGCTGTACAAGAGCTTTAACCAGGAGGCCACCACCCACCATGAGGGGCGAAGCCGGCTGACGGCATCCGTGATCGCGGGGACGGTGCTGCTGCTCGGAGACGATTTCAGGCAGGAAGAAGCAGCCTCCCGCGCCAAGGCTTGGCTGCGGAACGGCAGCATCATGGAGCTTGCACGTAAGGGCACAACGTTCGTTCCGGTGGAAAGCGCCCAGGGCGGCCGTGCGGCGGACGTCTTTATGCTGGCTGATCCGGACGAGGAGGGGACGGTCTACCTGGCTGTGTTCAACTTCGACGGCAAACAGGCGGCGGACAAGACAGTCCCTCTGGACCGCTTGGGACTCGACCCGCTCGCAGCTTACCGCGTAACCGACCTGTGGGAAGGGACCGAGAGCGAGGCCAGCGGGGAAGTCCGCTTAAGTCTTGACCCGGCGGCGTCCACCATTTTGAAGTTATGCATCCAACCCTAATTTCAAGGAGGATTGAGGATTACCGATGAGTACACGAACCCGGTTTATCCCGAAAATATTGCTGATGGTATGGGCGGGGCTGCTGGCCCTGTCCTGGCCCGGGGCTTCCTGGGCCGCAACTTCTCAAACGGCTGCCGGAACGGGAGCCAATGCAGCAGCAGCTTCGTACGAGGCGGAAGCTGGCGCCAACACGTTTACGGGTAATGCGGGTCCTGCGGACTGCGGAACCTGCTCGGGCGGCAAAAAAGCCGGCAACCTGTACGGCGGCTCCACCCTGCAGTTTAACGGCGTCACCGCGGACCAGGCCGGCGTCTATACGATGACGGTGCACTACATTTCCGGCGACCCCCGCGCCGCCGTCATTTCGGTCAACGGGGCGGAAGGGGAAAATTTCAACTTTCCCAAAACGGCGGACTGGAATACGGTCGGCACCTACGATATCCAGATCGACTTGAAGCAGGGCAGCAATACGATCCTCTTCGACGACGGCGGCGGATACTCGCCGGATATCGACCTGATCGAGCTGCGGCTGGCATCGGCCGGCGACGGCGTGCCGGACCATGACGGCAGCATTGGCGAACTGGGCAAACAGCTCTATGTCACGAAGTACGGCCCCATTACGCTGACCGAGTATCAGCGCGGATTTAGTGTAGCCAATCCGTCGTATGAACTGCTGTACAACACTTCGACCGGCCTGTCCCAGTACAACTGGAACCATAAGCCGGTGATCAAGGGTGCCTACAGCGAAATTCAGCTGGACAAGGCGGTGGCGAGCAAGGATTACGGCAAGCATACGTTTAAAGCCAAGGACGGTGTGACTCCCTTCCGTGACGCCACGGGCGAAGGCATCAAGGTTACGGTCCACAGCGAGCAAAAAGGACTGCCGGATCTGAGCCAGGTCTTTTACATTTATAACAATGGACCGTATGTGTTGGCGGAAGTGACGGCTTCCCAAGCCGCCGGGCTGACGACGAACCAAATTACGCCGCTGGCTGTGGAGGCCCGGGGCGGAATCGATATCGGCAGCTACGGCGACAACCGGGTGCTCGTGACGCCTTTTGATAACGACAGCTGGTCCCGGTATCAGGCGAAAAGTATCAATACGAGGTTAAATACGGATAACTATGTCAGTTCCGAACTAACAGCCATTTATGACAATACAAGCCGAAAAGGTCTGGTGGTCGGTTCCATTACGCATGACACATGGAAAACCGGAATCCACTGGAGCGGCACAGACAATAAGCTGAACGAGCTGCGCGTGTATGGGGGCTTTACTTCCCAGGCTTCCACGCATGACAGCCTGCCGCACGGAAGTGTGTCCGGAAAGAGCGTGACTTCGCCGAAGGTGTTCATCGGTTTGTACGACGACTACCGCAAAGGCATGGAGGGTTACGGCCAGGTGAATGCCGCGATTGCGCCGCCGCTTGCTTTTGGCCAAAACATCCCTGAAGGCGTACCGGTCGGCTGGAACAGCTGGGGCGCTTATGCCGATCATCTCAGCTACGACAACGCGGCAGCCGTCTCCAATTATGTGAAGGAGCATCTGCAGAACAACTCTTTCGAGAACAACGGGAACGTGTATATTAATCTCGATTCGTATTGGGACAACATGACCGACAAGCAGCTGGCCGATCTCGTGAAGCTGATTCACGGCAACGGCCAGAAGGCAGGCATCTACTACTCCCCGTTCGTTTATTGGGGGGACAACATGGACCAGGTAGTTGAAGGGACCGACGGCAAGTACAAGTACGGGGATATCGTGCTGAGGGATGCATCCGGCAACGTTCTGCCGAAGCTGGACGGCGCTTATGCCGTGGACCCGACCCATCCGGCAGTGAAAGCCCGGATCGACTACTATATGAACCGTTTCAAAAAGGAAGGTTTTGAGTATATTAAGGTAGACTTCCTGTCCCATGGCTCTTTGGAAGGCCGGCATTATGATTCGAAAGTGCAAACCGGCATTCAGGCGTACAATCAAGGAATGGCTTACCTCGATCAGGCCATCGGCGGTACGATGTTCATCAGCGAATCGATCGCTCCGCTGTTCCCGAGCCAATATGCGCACAGCCGCCGCATTTCCTGCGACG
The DNA here is from genome assembly GCF_038009285.1 of Paenibacillus sp. FSL R5-0378. NCBI lineage: Bacteria > Bacillati > Bacillota > Bacilli > Caryophanales > Paenibacillaceae > Paenibacillus > Paenibacillus sp. FSL R5-0378. The sequence continues at coordinate 6,807,079 of NZ_JBBPAY010000001.1, read as the reverse complement.
TGGACGGAAGCCTGGGCAGCACGGAATACCAGCTGAACAACTTGACTTACGGCTGGTGGCAGAACGGGACGATTTATCATTACACCGACCCGGACTATATGACGCTGGTGAAGGGCGGCTCGTATGAAGGAGCGCAGACCCGTGTCAATGCGGCGGCCATTTCGGGTACGGTCTTCCTGAACTCCGACGATGTGAACGACCCGGCGGCGCGCCAATACATGGAGAGCCTGCTCACCAACCCGGAAGTGAACGCGCTGGCGGTGAAGGGCAAAGCCTTTAAGCCGGTGGAAGGAAATACCGGAACGAAAGCGGCGGACCTGTTTGTGCTTGAAGACCAAGGCACGTATTACTTGGCCGTGTTCAATTACACGCAAAATCCGGAGCAGCGTCAGATCGACCTGAAGCGTGCCGGTATTCCTGTCCAAGCGGGGGCTTCCGTTCAAGTGACCGATTTGTGGACCGGGGAAAAGGTAACGGCAGGTGCAACGCTGGACGTTACGCTGAAAAGCGCCGAATCCAAGCTGTACCAAATTAGTCCTTGAATTTGACTTTGCCCATAGGCTGGTTTATCTTGGGACAGGATGGGTGGTTTTCAGTCATCTACGACATTTACCTGATTCGAAGGAGGCGTCTTACTCATGAACAATCTGCAGTCCACCACAACCTTGTCCAGCGGATATGCCATGCCATGGCTCGGGCTGGGCGTCTACAAGGCACAGGAAGGCAATGAAGTCGTTAGCGCGGTGAAAGCGGCCATTGCGCACGGCTACCGCAGTATTGACACGGCTGCGCTGTACGGTAACGAAGAAGGTGTCGGCAAGGCGGTCTGGGAATCCGGCGTTCCGCGTGAGGAGCTGTTCATTACCACCAAAGTTTGGAATTCGGATCAAGGTTATGACTCTACCCTGAAGGCGTTTGAACAAAGTATAAGCAAGCTAGGCCTGGACTATGTGGATCTGTACTTGATTCACTGGCCGGTCAAAGGCAAATACAAGGATACATGGCGTGCGCTGGAAAAGCTGCAAAAGGACGGCAGGGTCCGTACGATCGGCGTATCCAACTTCCACGTTCATCATTTGGAAGATCTGATGCAGGATGCCGAGGTGAAACCGGCCGTCAATCAGGTGGAGCTGCATCCGCTGCTCTCCCAAACGGAACTGCGCAGCTACTGCAAATCGCAGGGCATTCAGATTGAAGCCTGGTCGCCGCTGGCTGCGGGCCAACTGCTGGACAATGAAGTGCTGGCAGGCATCGGCGCCAAATATGGTAAATCCACCGCGCAGGTCATCATCCGCTGGGATCTTCAGCACGAGATCGTGACGATTCCGAAATCGGTCAAGGAGCACCGGATCATCGAAAATGCCGATGTGTTCGACTTCGAATTGACGGCGGACGAAATGCAGCAGATCGACGGGTTGAACCGGAACCAACGGACCGGCGGGGACCCGGATAATTTTAATTTCTAAGCAGCATCTATCAGAGCAAGTATGACCAACCCAATCGCGTATTCCGGCTGACCAGCGGATGCGCGATTTTTTATTCTTTCCCCGGACTCATACCCGGTGCAGCGGATTCAGCCGGTACTGGCTGGGAGTCGTGCCGTGAAAGCTGCTGAAGTGCCGGGAAAACGGGTGGATGGACGGGTAACCCAGCTTTTCCGCAATCGCCGTAATGCTCAGGTCAGTTTCGACCAGCATATGAGCTGCCCGCTTCATCACGAGCTGGTGATGGTAGGCCTTCGGGGTCATCCCCGTTTCGCGCAGAAACAGTTCATGGAAATAAGTGCGTTTCAGACCGCAGAACCGGGACCAGGCTTCAACCGACTGTCCATGCTCCGGACGGCTGTTCAAATACTCCAGCAGGCGGACAATGCGGTAATCGCTCGGATGCTGCACGTTCACGGCGTTGTGCCAGGACAGCATCCAGCCGTACAGAAAGCTGTTCACCGTTTCGCTGCGGTAAAACTTGGATTCGCTGTACATCCTGGCGATCATGGCGATTCCATCATACAAATGGGGATGGGCGCGCAGGGAGAAGACGCTCGGAAGCCGATCCAGTTCATCGCAGGGCAGTTCGATAGACAATCGTTCAAAGACGAAAGGATCGGGCGCATGGATGAAAGACCGGCTCGGAGAGAGCGGGTTGGCGTCATCCCATAAATCGAAATACAGATTATACGAAGGCAGCGGATGGGACGGGCGGATGTGAAAAGCATGCGGCTGGCCCGGACGCAAAAAAATGAGCGTTCCCCGCTCGATCGGATATTTGACCCCTTCGACCTCCATTTCTCCAGGGCCTTCATTAAACAAGTGAAGGGCATACACGCTGCCTGCGCGCAGATGCTCGTTGCTGCTGCCGTCGTACAGATAACTCATGGAGTCGCCTACGAATGGAGTTATCTCGGATAAGCTTTTGTTCATATCATGTCTCCCCCGCATTTAGAAGGTGTATGTTTGCTAATTCAAAACGATAGATTGGCGGATGAATTGATAAATCAATGGATGCGTTAACAAAGACGGATTATACATCAAAATGATACGATAAAATCAACGGTACCGGAATAGAATTCAGTAAGAAAAGCGGATGAATTCGCAAATAAATTATGGTGGAGGATATCGGATGAATGACTTGAAGCTCTGGTACGAAGGCCCTGCGGCAGGCTGGGCACAGGGGCTGCCGCTCGGGAACGGCAGAATGGGCGGCGTGATTATATCGGCTCCGCACAAGGAAGTTTGGAGCCTGACCGAGGTCACATATTGGTCGGGACAAGCGGAGCCCTGCCACGGCCGCTCCAATACGAAGCAGGATTTGGAGCGGATGCGTGAGCGCTTTTTTGCGGGCGATTATGCCGCTGGCGACAAGCTGGCGAAGGAGCATTTGCAGCCGCCCAAGCGCAACTTCGGCACGAATTTGAGCCTGTGCGACATCATCCTGGAGTGGCCTGCGGCAGCCTCGGAAGGGGGAGCGGAAATGCGCCGGGAGCTGGATTTGCAGCAGGCCGAGGCGCGCTCCGCCGGTATAATGAACGGATACCGGTTTGAACGGGAGACGTTCATTTCCCATGCGGACGATCTGATGGTGTCCCGGCTGTGGACCGAGGACCCGGCCGGGCTAACGTTCACGCTCCGGCTCGAGGGCCGCACGGAAGAGTTCAGCAGCGAAGCCCGGGAGCCGGACATGCTGGCCTTTGCCGGCAAAGCGGTCGAAACCGTGCACAGCGACGGAACATGCGGGGTGTCCTGCAGCGGAGCGGTACGTGTCCAGGCCCGCGGTGGCAGCGTGCTGGCCCCGTCCGGAACGATCCGGGTGGAGCGGGCGGAAGAAGTGTGGGTGTACACCGCCGTGCACACGGATTACCGCCAGCAGGACGATGCATGGAGGGAAGCGGGCTTCCGCCAGCTGGAGCAGGCGCTTGTCAAAGGCTATGACCGGCTCAAGGCGGACCATGCCGCCGATTACCGGCCGCTGCTGGAGCGGGTGCGGCTGGATCTCGGCACGTCAGCGGCGGCAAGCCTGCCGACCGATGAGCGGATGCGCCGATTCCGGGCGGGCCAGACGGATGATCCGGCGCTGTTCGCGCTCTTCTTCCAGTACGGCCGCTATCTGATGATCGCCGGATCACGCCAAGACTCACCGCTGCCGCTGCACCTGCAGGGCATCTGGAATGACGGTGAAGCGTGCCGGATGGGCTGGAGCTGCGACTATCATCTGGACATTAACACGCAGATGAACTATTTTCCGGCGGAAATTGCCAATCTTGGCGATTCCCACGAGCCGCTGATGCGCTACGTCCGGGAGCTGGCCCAGGCCGGCTGGTCGGCCGCGCGGCAGTATTACGGTGCAGAAGGATGGGTGGCCCATGTGTTCTCGAACGTCTGGGGCTTCTGTTCGCCCGGATGGGAGACGTCGTGGGGCCTGAACGTGACGGGCGGCCTCTGGCTTGCGACCCATATGATGGAGCACTACGAATACGGCATAGACGACAAGTTCCTGGCCGAAGAGGCGTACCCGGTGCTCAAAGCAGCCGCGGCCTTTTTCCTGGACTACATGACCGTGCATCCGGAATTCGGCTGGCTGGTGACCGGGCCTTCCAACTCGCCGGAGAACAGCTTCTATCCCGGGTCTCCGGAGGAAGGAGCGCAGCAGCTCTCCATGGGTCCGACGATGGACCAGGTATTGGTTCGGGATCTCTTCACGTTCTGCCTGAATGCAACCCGAAAACTGGACGTGGACGCCGGGCTGCAGCGGAAGTGGGAGCACGCCATCTCACTGCTGCCTCCATTGCAGGTCGGCCGGCGCGGCCAACTGCAGGAATGGCTGAAGGACTACGGCGAAGCGCAGCCGGAGCACCGCCATTTGGCCCATCTGTTTGCCCTGTATCCCGGCAGCCAGATCACGCCGCATCATACGCCGGCATTGGCGGAGGCGGCGCGGGTAACGCTGCAAAACCGCATGGGGCGCATCGACCTTGAGGACGTGGAATTTACCGCCGCCTTATTCGGTCTCTTCTTCGCCAGACTGCACGACGCGGACCGGGCTGAGCATCATATCGCCCATTTGATCGGCGAGCTGTGCCTGGACAACATGCTGACCTATTCCAAGTCGGGGATCGCCGGGGCGGAGACGAATATTTTCGTAATCGACGGCAACTTCGGCGGGACGGCCGCGATCGCGGAGATGCTGCTTCAGAGCCATGCTGGGGAAATTCATCTGCTGCCGGCGCTGCCGGACAGCTGGCCGGACGGGGAAGTTCGTGGGCTTCGGGCCAAAGGAAACATGGAAGTGGACTTGACATGGAAGCATGGCAAGCTTGTCCACGCCCGGATACAGGCCTTGTCGGGTGGAACCGTTCAGGTATATTGCGGGGATCGGAGCGTGACGCTGAATTTAACCGCCGGCGAGGTGCATACGCTGGACGGAGCGCTCGCCGCGAATACGGCTGCCGGACGAACAAGCTGAGCCGCGCCGAGCTTCGGTGAACTTTAGGCATAAAGGCAATTGCAGCCGTTCGGGCTGCGGTTGCCTTTTCTATATACAAATCATGATTTACGGCCTCCTCAGTCCCGGTGATGCTGCATTCTAACCGCAAAACAGGGAAAAATGTACCTTTTGGCTGGAGTGTACCTATACAAATTTGCGATCAAGGCTTTATTATGGAATGTACGCTGCATGAGCAGGCTATACATCTTTCAACCCACAAAATGATAGCGCTATCAAAATAAGGGGGATATCATGCTGAAACGTTCCAGCGTTTTTCGAAATTTTCTGATTTCTTATATCGTCATTCTTCTGATCCCCTGTGTGGGCGGTTACATTTCTTACCTCACCTCGATATCCGTTACACAGTCCATCTCGATCGACAACAGCTTGATTCAGCTGGAAAAGAGCCAGGAGCTGCTGGAGCACCGGATGGCGGAGGTGGAAGGCATGACCCGGCAAATCGCCATCAGCCAGGAAGTGAATATGCTGATGAACGACCGCCATCAAGTGCAGGATGTGTACGGTTTGTGGAAGGCGATGCGGAACGTGCTGACCTTTGGACAAACCAACGATTTTCTTCAAAACTATTTCATTTATTTGGCCAATTACGATTTGATCCTGACTTCAGGCTCCACTTTTCGGCCGGAGCATTATTATGAATATTTTCATTATGACGATATGTCGTTTGACGAATGGAAGACCCAGGTGCTGCTAAAGACCCACCGCAGCGAAATCAAGCCGTTGACGGCCTATACGGAGAGGGGAATGGGTACTTCTGTCATTACGTTTATGCAGTCCTTGCCGCTCGACAGCTTCAACGATTCCTCGCCGGCGAGCGTGGTGGTCATGATCGACGAAAAAACCATTACCGGTTTGCTGTCAGGTCTGACCAAAGGATTTGGCGGATGGGTGCATATCTATGACAGTCAAGGAAATACGCTTGCGCTCCAAGGGAGCGTTCCGTCGTATGTGGACAGATTGAAGGATGACCCGGCTTTTGATGCCAATAAAACGAGCCAATTTTATAAGGATGACCTGGTCATCACAACCCGTTCGGACAAGAACGGTTGGGTGTACCAGGCCGGCATTCCGCGGACTACCCTCATGGAGAACGCCAACAAGATCAAGCGCGCCACCTTTATCCTTACCGGAGGGACGATGCTGATCGGCCTGCTGGTCGGGCTGCTGCTGGCGCGTCGTCACAGCGTTCCGATCCAAAGCATGATCGGTATTATCAAAGAACAATTCGGCCGGGACGATCTGGAGAAAAGGAATGCGTATGATTTTCTTAGCGGCAATATCGCCAATATGATCAAGACCAACAAACAGCTCGAAGGCGAGCTGACCCTTCAGCTTCCGCTGGTCCGCGACGCTTTCATTAAGCGCCTCATTGCAGGCGAATTCGAATCGCACGATGTCATCGTGGCGGCGGCCAAACAGGCCAACATTTCGCTCGAAAAGGAGAGCGGTTATGCAGGCATTCTCTGCATTAACGGATACTCGGGTATGGACAGCGTGGAAATTTTGAATGAGCTCAGTGCCACACGCCTCCTTGTGAAACAAGCGCTGCTGGAAATCGCGGGTCCGCTGCCGGTATCCGACCTTGGATCCGATAAGCTTGTCGTCTTGTTTTTCTCGCACGAGAACCGGGAACCCGGGCAGGACGAGGAGGAGCGGATAACCGCGCTGATGGAAGAGCTAATCCAGCATCTGTTCCAGGAATACAAGGTTTCCATCCAGGCTGGTTTCGGCGAGGGCTTTGAGACGCTGATGGATGTGAGCCAATCGTTCGAGCAGGCCAAGCAGGCGCTGGAATATGCCGTGTTTGTGAACTCCAAGGGCATGCTGTGGAATCATGAAGCCCGCATCGAAAACACGACGTATTATTACCCGCTCGACGCGGAGCAGCGCCTCGCAAGTACGATCCGGGCCGGGGAAGAGGAGGAGGCCGGCAAGATCATCGACGGCATTTTCGAGCAAAATATCGCAAGGCGCGAGTTGTCTGTCGAGATGAGGCATCAGCTCGTCGGTGAGATCAAAGGAACTTTCCTCAAGCTGCTCGATCAGAAGGTTTTCCAGGAGTCGAACATGCTGGAAACTGTGAAGCGGAGGGTCATCGACATCGGCCCCGCCGAGCCGCTGGATTCCGTTCAGGCCGAAATCAAGAGCATTACCGCCACGCTGTGCAGTTATATCGCCAACAAGAAAAAGGACTCCCATGCCAAACTGGTTCAGCGGATGTACCAGTACACGGAGGAGATGTACGCCAATCCCGATTTGACCCTGTACCGGGTGGCCGAATATGTGGAACGTCCGGAAAAATACATTTCCCAGTTATTTAAAGAAGTGACCGGGGTCAATTACTCGGACCATCTGATTAAGGTGCGCATGGAGAAAGCTGCTGAACTGCTCAAAGAAAGCAATCATACGGTCGACGATATCGCCGCCCAGGTGGGGTACAACAGCTCCCATTCGTTCCGCAGGGCGTTCAAGCGATTGATCGGCGTGACGCCGAGCGTTTACAGGCAAACGCTCGACGAATAGCACCAGCTCTTGTAAGCCGCAGGATCCGTTTGAGGACGATGCGGCTTTTGTGCGTGCGGAAGCCGAAGCGGAAATATGTACAGCGCTTAGAGCGATGGACCCCCGAAAAAAGGGAAATTGGATGCAAAACGACCGAAGTGTACCTGTTCAAGCGCCCGTTTGATCCACTATGCTCAAGCAAGAAAGAAAACGCTGTCATTTCATCACGCATCCACGCTGATGGCATAGGGGGGATTATTATTCTGAACAAGCAAGCCGCAATTCCAATGAAGCGCAACAGCAGTACGCGCAAGGTCAGTTACTGGCAAATTGCCGGTAAAAGCATGAAGAAGCATTGGCAGCTCTATCTGCTCGTGATTCCTCCGCTGTTATTTTTCCTTATTTTCAAATACTACCCGATGCTTAACGCAGTCCTTGCATTCAAGGATTATAACGTCATTAAGGGGATTTGGGGCAGTCCATGGGTAGGCTTCAAGCATTTTGAGCTGTTCTTTAAAAATCCGCTGTTTTGGACATTGCTCAAAAACACGCTGCTGCTGAGCGGTTATTTGATCCTTGCCGGATTTCCGATTCCGATTATCCTGGCGCTGATGATTAACGAATTGCGCGGGAAGAGATTTAAGAAATTCGTGCAGATGGTCACCTTTGCCCCTTATTTTATTTCCACGGTGGTTATGGTGTCGATCGTCATGCTGTTCCTGTCCCCGAGGCTGGGCTTCGCCAACGTCGTCCTGAATTATTTCGGGCTTGAATCGGTGAATTTTTTGGGCGACCCGGGCATGTTCCGCTCCATCTATGTCTGGTCCGACATTTGGCAAACGGCTGGCTACAGTGCGGTCATCTATCTGGCGGCCCTGGCGGGCATCGACCCGACCTTGTACGAAGCAGCCAAGGTGGACGGCGCTTCGCGGTTCCAGAAAATCTGGCACGTCGATTTGCCGGGCATCGTTCCGACCATCGTCATCATTCTGATTTTGAATGTCGGCAACGTCATGGCGATCGGTTTTGAAAAAGTATATCTTTTGCAAAATCCGCTGAATCAGGTGAATTCGGAAATTATCGCAACCTATGTGTACCGGATCGGATTGCTGAACGCAAACTACAGCTTTGCCACAGCCGTCGGCCTGTTTAATTCCGTCATCAATCTCATCCTGCTGCTGACCGTAAATGGATTGGCGAAGCGGCTGACGAACAACAGCATTTGGTAAGGAAGGAGCAAAGGTATGACCATTCAACTCGCAGGAAGAAAAGCAATCAAGGAGTCGAAGGGCGACCGCCTGTTTTTAGGTATCGTCTACACCATTTTGATCTTGGTCGTCCTGGCGGTTCTGTATCCGCTCGTCTACATTTTAAGCAGCTCCATCAGCAGTCCGGCGGCGGTTACCTCCGGAAAGGTATGGCTGTGGCCGGTCGACATTTCGTTTGAGGGCTTCCGCGTGCTTTTCAGCAGGCAGGAAATTATGACGGGCTATTTAAACTCAATTATTTATACGGCGGCAGGCACCCTGATCAGCGTCACGCTGACGGTCATGATTGCCTACCCTTTGTCCCGGAGGTCCCTCTTTGGGCGCAACGTATTCATGATGATCATCACGTTTACGATGATTTTCAGCGGCGGGTTAATTCCCACCTATATGGTGGTGAAAGAGCTGCACTTGATCGACACAAGGTGGGCGCTGCTCATTCCTAACGCCATCTGGGTATGGCAGGTGATTATCGCACGCTCCTTTTTTCAATCGTCGATTCCGGGGGAACTGCTGGAGGCCAGCGAAATCGACGGCTGCAGCGATATCCGGTTTATCCGCAGCGTCGTGCTGCCGCTGTCCAAGCCGATCATTGCCGTTCTGGTGCTGATGTACGCCGTTGGGCAGTGGAATGCCTATTTCGATGCGTTGATCTATCTCAGAAGCGCAGACCTGTTCCCGCTGCAGTTAGTCCTCCGGAGCATTATTATCCAGAACAACAGCTCGGGCGGAACGATGGACGCCATGGCGATGGTGCAGAAGCAGCAGCTGGCCGAATTGTTAAAATATGCGCTGATCGTGGTGGCGACCCTTCCGGTGCTTGTCATTTACCCGTTCGTGCAGCGCTATTTCGTGCAGGGGATGCTGGTCGGATCGGTCAAAGGATAACCTTGAGGTGCTGATTTCGGCACGCCATCCTGATTCTTATTCCATTTCAAATGGAGGTGGTGCCCTTTTTTGAGAAGAGGAAGGCATAAGAAGCTTGCTGCAGAACTATTAAAGAGGGAGCGATTCGATTGAAAAAAAGCCTAATACGAATGTTTATCCTGCTGATGGCTACCTTCGTCGTCATCAGCGGTTGCTCCGGCAAAAAGACAGATAGCCCGGACAGCGCACAGGGAGGCGGTACCGCAGCCGACGGAGGATCGTCGAAGCCCGTACAGGTCAGCGTGTTCGCTGTCCAGGAATCGGGAATCGACATTCCGACGAACAAGTTTACCAAATTCGTCGAGGACAAATTTAACATTCAGTTTAAATGGCAGATTAACCCTTCTGACGGAGCTAAGGAGAAACGCCAGATTTCGCTGGCAAGCGGCGATTACCCCGATGCTTATCTGCTGACAGCCTACATCGATGAATTTTCACAGGCTGACGTCCTGAAATACGGGCAGCAGGGGGTGCTGATTCCTCTGAACGATCTGATCGACCAGTATGGGCCCAACATCAAGAAGGCGATGGAAGAGAGTCCTGAAATGAAAGCTCTTGTCACGGCCCCTGACGGCAATATCTATGGGCTTGGAGCCTACACCGAATGCTTCCACTGTTCCTATCCGAACAAAATGTGGCTCAATACCGAATGGCTGAAAAAGCTCAATCTTCAAGAGCCGAAGACCACGGAGGAATTCAGAGAGGTTCTGAAGGCTTTTAAAACGAAGGATCCCAACGGCAACGGCAAAGCCGACGAAGTTCCGCTCAGCGGTTCGACAGAGGACTTCGGCGTCCGCATCATTCCTTATCTGATGAACAGCTTTATCTATGACGATGACCGGAACTATTTGACGATGAGCAGCGGCAAGGTGCAGTCCGCCGCTATTACGCCGGAGTGGAAGGAAGGATTGAAATACGTTAAGTCCCTCTATGATGAAGGACTGATCGACCCGGGCGCATTTACGCAAAATGCTGAGGCCTTCAAAAAAGTCGGCGAAAATGCCGGTGCTGAAATTCTTGGCGCAGGAGCAGGCATGCACCCGGCCATCTTTGTCAATATCGACCCGGGCAACACCCGTTCCGCACACTATAACCCGCTGCCGCCATTGACCGGTCCGAACGGCATCTCGTATGCCACGCATGATGCCGGGGGCGTCACTTCCGGAGCTAAATTTGTTATTACGAATAAAGCAAGCAAAGAAGCGCAGATCGCATTAATTAAAATGGTGGATTATATGTTCACGCCCGAAGGGCAAACCAATGCCGGAACCGGTATGAAGGGCATCGATTGGACGGATCCGGAGCCGGGAGACAAAGCGCTTGGTGAAGGCGTCAAGCCGATGGTCAAAACGATTCCGACGAAGGAAGGCGAGCAGCCGCACAATGCGGGATGGAGCGGAATGGGGCATTTCTACATGCCGAAAGAATACCGCGACACCTGGGTACAGGGCACCGATATTTACGCTTCGGACGGCTATGAGCGCAGATTGTACAACGCTACGCTTCTGTACCAAGGACATGAGCCTAAAGAAATCTTCCCGATTTGGTCCGTCTGGATCGATCCAACCGAAATCGACGAAGCCAGCATGCTTCAGACCAACCTGAAAAATTACATTGAGCAAAATGAACTTCAGTTCGTGACCGGCAACAAAGACCTGGACAAAGATTGGGACGCTTACGTGAAAGGCTTGAAGGACCTGCAGCTGGACCGTTACTTGGAAATTTTGCAGACGGCTTATGATAAGTTAGCAAAATAATACGATATAACAAGGAACCGGCGGCCGGCAAAGCCTGCTGGTTCCTTTGCGGGATGCCGGTTCTATAACAGACTGGCATCTTCGGCATTTCCGTTCATTTTAAGAACAAGGGCCGATTTGTAAAATCAGTTAATCAGTGAACGGAGCAGACAACGCATCGAAAGGAGCAAGGCATGATTGATTCTGGAAATCCGGGTCCGGCGCTGTTCAAATTGATATCATTGGCGGACTTTGGCGACGCTGAGGGCTTACAGGTCAACGCAGGGGCGGCCATGCGGCTTGCGCTTGAGGCAGCCGGTTTGCATGATGGCCCTGTCGTATTGGACGTCCCATTTGGAACATATCATTTTTATCCGGAGCATGCCGTCAAGGCGGCTTATCATATTACCAATACGGCCAGCGAGGAGGAAAACCCGGACGTCACGAAAACGGTCGCGCTGCTGCTGAAGGGGCTTCGCCGGCTGACGCTGGAGGGGAACGGTTCCCTTTTTGTGATTCACGGCAAGCAAACGATGCTTCTGCTGGACGGCTGCGCGGATATCGAAATCCGCAACCTGCGCTTCGACTATGCGGTGCCGACTGTGACCGAGATGACCGTGGAGCGGCGCGGAGAGCATGAGCTCGACGTTTGCGTGCATCCGGATTCACATTATGAACTGGAAGACGGACGTCTCACTTGGGTCGGCGAAGGATGGAGGTTCCGGGAAGGGCCGGTACAACACTGCGACTTGGTCCAAAATGCCACCTGGCGTGTGGAAGATTGGCCGTCACGGGCTGAACGCATTGAGGAAATCGGCAGCCGGCGGCTGCGGTTTCATTTTGGGGAGGAACCCGTTCCGCATGTTTCGCCTGGAATGACCGTACAAATGAGAGACGGTATTCGTGACCAGGTCGGCGTGCTGATCCTGGAATGCGAGAGGATCCGTCTGATCGGCATGGGTCTTCATTTTATGCATGGGCTGGGCATCGTCGGCCAGTTCAGCGCGGATTTGACCTTCGCCGATCTGGATGTGACGCCGCGCCCTGAGACGGGGAGAACGGTGGCGGGCTTCGCCGATTTTATCCATTGTTCAGGGTGCCGGGGCCGCGTCTCGATCACGGACGGCCGGTTTGCCGGAGCCCATGACGATGCGATCAACGTTCACGGAACGTACCTCCGCATCGTCGGCCAGCCGGCGCCCGATCAAGTGCGGGTTCGATTCATGCATCCGCAAACGTATGGATTTCGCGCTTTCTTTCCGGGAGACGAGATTGCCTTTGTCGATGCCCGCAGTCTTACGTCCTATGCTTTCGGGCGGATCGCCGCGGTGAAGATGCTCGACCCCCGCGAGCTGCTTCTGACATTGGAGCAGCCGGCCCCAGTATCGATAGGGGATCATGATGTCATCGAGAACGTGACGTGGACACCGGAGGTCGTGATCGAAAGGAACCATTTTGCCAGAATACCGACCCGGGGTATACTGGTGTCGTCGCCGCGGAAGACAGTCATAGAGGGCAATAGGTTTGAACGCATGAACATGAGTGCCGTTCTGGTTGCGAGCGACGCGAATTCCTGGTACGAATCAGGTGCAGTCGCGGATGTGCGCATTGCGGGCAACCAATTTATCGACTGTGGCGGAGAGGAGCATCCCGTGATCCGGATCGCTCCCGAGAATGAGCCTTCCGTGCCGGACGTGCCGGACGTACCGGTCCACCGCAACATCCGGATCGAGGATAACCGGTTCAGAACGGCTCATGCCATGCTGCTGTCGGCGCGAAGCACGGAAGGGCTGGCCTTTTGCCGAAACGATATTTTGCTTGCAGTGAAGGCTGGCAGCAAAGATGGCCTGTATTCGGGCGGGGTCTTTCATAGGCAATACTCTGACGGACTTTTTAAGCTTGAACGCTGCAGCGGAGTTAAAATGGCCGACAATTCGGTCGGCTTCATGGTGGCTCCGACAGACGAAAAGAACGAGGAATAAAGGAGATGGACGTCATCGACAAGAAAAGACTGATCGTATTTTTGGACAGCGGGGATACGCTGGTGGACGAGTCTACCGAGGTTCGTGACGAAGACGGAATCGTGGTCAGCGCCGACCTGATTCCAGGGGCCGCGGAGATGGTGAAGACGCTGCATTCGCTTGGCTTTACGCTTGCGCTCGTGGCCGACGGAGACGCACAATCTTTCAAAAACGTGCTGAGTCAGCACCGCCTGCACGATTATTTCGATGCGCTCATCATTTCCGAGCTGATCAAGGCCACCAAGCCGAGCCCGCGGATGTTTAAAGCAGCGATCGGCGCGCTGAACGGGTCCGAAGCGGATTTTGCCCGCACCGTCATGGTCGGCAACAATTTGAGCAGGGATATTAAAGGCGCGAACGCCCTCGGCATCATCAGCGTTTTTCAAAGCTGGACGCCAAGGTACCCCCATACGCCGGCAGACGAATCCGAGCAGCCCGCTTATACGATCAGCGAACCGATGCAGCTCATCGAACTTGTCAATCGGCTGGAAATGGAGCTTGGGGCAGCGGAAACGGAAGGCGAGAGTTCCGAACCCCGGAAAGTACGACAAGAGCGGCAGGAGCGGCAGGAACGCCAAGCAAAGGGGGCCGGGGACCATGCCGCATTCTAAGCCGATTCATGCGCATGCGTATCCCCAGCCCATCATCCATACCCGGAGCGGTCTACCCGCATTTCAGGATAAGATACGTAAGGGACTGCCCGTAACCGTTGCTTTTCTTGGCGGGTCCATCACGGAGGGAGCGGGAGCTTCGGACGCAGATAAGACCAGCTGGCGGGGACTGACGCAGGCCTGGCTCGAGGATCGGCACGGCGCCGGCCGGGTGGCCTGCATCAACGCCGGCGTCGGCGGCACCGACTCGACCTTCGGCGCACACCGGCTGCAGGAGCATGTTCTGGAGCACGGGCCGGTCGATCTTCTGTTCGTCGAATTCAGCGTCAACGACGGGACGGACCGCAGCGAGTCGATCCGCGGCATGGAGGGGATCGTCCGCGGCTGCAAGCGGCGCTCGCCGCAGACGGACCTTTGCTTTGTCTATACCGCAGCGGACAAAAATTTGGGACCGGGCGTCCCGTTCAACATTGCCGTACACGAGGAGGTCGCTGCGTATTATGGTATCCCTTCCGTCAACTACGCCTCCGCCATTCAGCAGGGCGTCGAGGAGGGGCGCTGGACATGGAGAGAACTCGCGCCGGATGGCGTCCATCCGAATGACGAGGGACACGCGCTGTATGCCCGCTTTGCCCGGGAATTCCTGGAGCCTTTCTTAGAGACAGGACTGGATGCGATAGCTGAAGCCGGTCATGTCACCAGCATGGGGAGGGATGTCCTTTCCCTCCCGCCTTTGGAAGCGGGGAATTACGAGTACGGACGGATGATCCGGGCGGACAGCATTTTAAGCCAAAGAGGATTTGACTACAACGGGCTTCAGCATAGGCCTGTTATGAACTGGCGGTACGATGACGGACACTTGGAGGCGCTGAACGAAGGAGCAAGCCTCAGTTATATCGTGACCGGCCGCGGAACGGGACTCTGCCTGTTCATGGGCCCCGACTCCGGCATTCTGGAATACGCCGTGAACGGGGGCCCTTTTCAAGAGGTGAACCTTTTCGACGATTGGTGCAAGCTGGCTTACAGACCCGTGATCATCGTGTTGGCCAGCGGTTCCGAACCGGCTGAGATGCAGGTGGAGGTCAGAAACATCGGACGAAAAGACGTGGAGAGTCTGGGAACGCGACTGCAGGTGCTGCGAATCCTGAGCCATTAAAAAGTGGATAGCATGTCTCGCTCTGGACGGGACACGTACGCCTCAGCCATGCTCTAGAGAAAAACCAGCCAGGCCCCCGTCAGGGTTCCGGCTGGTTTTGGTGTTATTCACGACCGTTACGGGAAAACGTTACTATGTGCTGTACCTACGCTTCTTTACCTGGCTCACGACCTGGCGGGAATATTTCAGCGGCCCCGGGTTCCAGTGTTCGGACACGCTCCAGGTAAGCCGTCACCCGGCGGTCATCTTCATGGGGATAGGCAAAGCCGAATTTCGCCGCCACTTCTTGCGCCGTGCTGCGGAATAGGTCGGTCATCGTAAACAGCGCGTTCCAAGCATCTTCGTATTGGCCTTTTGGATAGGTGGCCAAAAGCTGTTCCCAGCTCGATTCGGGAATGTATCCCTTTAAGTACTTCCCGTTTTTGCCGGTGCTCACCGAGAACCCGGTAAGGACGCCGGCCTGCCATTCGAGCATCTTGACCAGCATCTCCCGGATGATGTTCAAATGATCAAGCGCGTACAGGATCTCCTGTCTCCACAAGCCTTTGGCGACGTAGGGCGAGACCCACCAAAACTCGTTGCAGCAGTCAGCAAATAGTTTAGCGGTCGGCTGCTGTACCCAATACCCCTGATCCGTAGGCTCTGCAAGCTGCGGCAGGCTCTGGTCTTTGTCCAGCAGCACCACGGCCAAGCGGTCACCGCCGTTCCAGTCATCCTTTTTATCGATCGGGCAAAGGGTCAGGTCAATCCGATTGCCATCCGTGAACAGCATAAGATACGGATAAAATCCGTCCATAGCCGGGGGAACGAGCTTCATCTCCTCCGGTTTTTGCATGACGATCCGGTCGCCGAATACGTTAACCCAGTCGGGATCCTGGATAAAAGACCCCACGTCAGTCACGACATACACAATATCGTAATCCTGAAAAACATCCTTCGGCGCATTCGGATTCGTCCGCGAGCCGTTCATCCCAGCGGCCCGGATACGCTCGTCGCTTTTGGCTACATTTAATATCAAATCCAACATTTCTCGTTCGCTTCTCATCCCGGGTACAGCCTCCCTGTTTTATATTCATTTGGAATGGGGTCATGCTTACAAGAGGCGGTCCACGAATTCGGATACTCCAGCGAACGACGAGTTCACGTTACAAGTGGTCAAGCAGCTTCTTCATGATGATTGTCCTCCTTTTTAGTGGTGGGTGCATCATCTGCAGAACGGAATTGTAAGGATCATGACAGGCGGTATCCGCCCATACCATAATTACTGACATCTTACCACAAGTTGGGGGAGGGCGGGAAAGCGTACTGCTCAACTTAGGTGAATTTTCTTGAAGCAAATATCGGTAACATTCCGTTGGATGACCGGACCGTCGGGGGTGGTCAACGGATGGTTCAAAAATCAGTCTGGATTATACAGGGGATAGCTGATGGTCTGTGATAAAGCGAGTTCACAGTTATTTTAGAGTGTCTACATATGATGAACAAATTCAGATTTTGTCTTTTAAATGGTGGACAGAAGTACATATCTTTTCCAAACTGTTGAGTTCTATATCTAGTAAGAAATGTGGGATTAGCACTAGATACAGGGATTTTGGAGCCGATCCGCCAACAGGACAATGAAGTGTATCGAGTCCTTCTTTTGTAAGACAAAGTTTGAAAATGTCCATTGAGGAAGGACGGATTTTATCCTCACTGAGGTGGCCAAAAGGCAAATGCTTTTCATTTCACAATAAAAGGGACCGGGCTTGCAAGCAACAGTTATTTAAATACATTTCGAATAGCTGCAGCATCGAAGTCGTTCGTAATTTTGTATGACCTAGATGCATTTTTAGGTGCTGCTGCATCGTATTCAAAGGTATGCATATAGTCGCTATCATAGAGAGTGATTCCATACGCTCTCCCTTCGTCGTTTGTCTTCACAGTTATCCAGTAGGATTCGGTAAATTGAATGTCTGATGATCCGGACTTTTTTAAATTCGCCGCAGAAAGTGAGTTCAATATTTCATGGATTTCTTCCGAATTCGTTACATTTTTGGTGTGCTCACCTTGCTGATCGCGTTTGATGATTTCAATGGATGCAACATTGTTAGTATCGAGCTTATCCAGTACAGCTTCTTTAAACGTAAAGGTTTTTGGTGAAAAGTAGAAAATCCCCAAGCCGATCACGATGAGGACGGCGGCCGCAAGGTATATTAGTCGTTTCATCACTTCATCCCCCTTCGTTCTGACCAATCAAGTAAACTAAGCTGCGGATTTAAAAATTTACTTTTACTCCCAATTCTATAAATAATGAGAGGCATAAATCAAGCGATAATTTGTTTCTATTAAATCAGGTTGTCTAAGGTAACTAACGAAACGACCAATCGAGTCAGATCTGTTTCAGGGAAATACTCCATAAGAGAAGCCTGCAGCCGTCGGCTTATTTTTAGAGAATGGTTGATTTCGGCTACTCCGAAATCCCGGCCTTGGGGTTGAACATGCCCCCTACACAAGCCTATCATACCCTGATATCCGAACAAGGATTTGCCGCTGCGCGTTCCTCCTTGTTCGGATAGTTCAACTACTCCGGCGGCACGGTGCGCCTGGCGGAGCCTCCAGTTGAACTAACAGGGGAAGCATGATCGAGAAGGTGATCGATATGATCCGCATGTTCCAGGTGGCAAGCCTAACGGGCCGGTGATTTTAAACCAAAGAGAGCGAATCCAAGATGACATGATATCTTTCAAACTTGGCTTTATACATGGATGCAATAAAACAATGCTTTAAGCAAAACACAAGCAGCCTGGCCAAGGGCCAGGCGCTGATCAGTCTGAGGCTCGTTCACGGCGGCCAAAGCCGCCCGGAACGAGCCTATTCCTTCCCTATTAAGAGTTGGGGGAAGGGGGCCATCCCACTCGCCAAACGTCTGGGTTTCGCCAATCAACCTCCGGACTTGTGGTTTCCGAGTCCAGCCAAGTTCGCCGTACCAAACACAAAGCAGCCTGGCCAAGGCCAGGCGCTGATGTCTGATTATTCTCAGGCGAGTTCCCGGCCAAAGCCGTCCGGAACGAGCCTGTTCCTTCCCCATCAAGAGATGGGGAAGGGCCTCACAAACGTGGAAGTCAACGGAAAAGTGGCACCAAGAGGAGGCGGGAATTGGGGTGGAAAGTCTACGTGTCGCCTTTGAGACCGGGTTCCAACCACTTTATCGATTCCAAGGAACCCGGTCTCAACAGCGGCTGAAACCCCAATCCCGCCCCTCCCACGCGCATACGTCTGGGTTTCCTCCAATCACCCCTCGCACTTACCCCACGCGCCAAACGTCTGGATTTCGCCAGTCATCTGGACAGCTTGGCCATAGCCATGCCACTCACAAATACACGCTTCGTCGACACACCACATTCCGTTTTGCCATCCCCGCACACACCCAGTCCTTCCTCAGCTCTTGATCGCCCCCATCATGATCCCCTTCACAAAATACCGCTGCACGAAGGGATATACGAGAATGATCGGCAGTGTGGCGACCATGGTCACCGCCATCCGGATGCTCTCGCTCGATACCGGGATGCGCTTGGAGCTTTGGGCCAGCTGCTGGGCGTCGGACATCATGCTGGCCGTCTGGAACTGGTTCAGGATTTTGACCAGCACGGCCTGCAGCGTCTTCAGCTCGGGCTTGTAGGTGTACACGTAGGAATCGTACCACGAGTTCCAATGGCCGATGGCCAGAAACAGCCCGATGGTGGCCAGCACGGGAACGCAGAGCGGCATGATGATACGGAAAAAGATTTGCAGGTCGTTCGCACCGTCGATTTTGGACGATTCCTCAATCTCGCCGGGGATCTGCTCGATAAAGGTCCGGACCAGAATCATCAGAAACACGCCGATCAGGCCGGGAAAAATATACACCCAAAACGAATCGATCAGCCCAACGGATTTGATAACCATATAGGTCGGAATCAGGCCGCCGCCGAAATACATCGTGAACACGAAAAAGAAGGAGAAGTACTTCCAGCCGATCAGGTTCCGTTTGCTGAGCGCGTAGGCCAGCATGGAGATGCAGAAGATGGACACGGCGGTGCCGACGACCGTCCGCAGCACGGTGATTTTGATGGCGCTCCAAATTTCCGGGTTGCGGAAGATGGTCATGTAGCTCTCAAAGGTCGGCACGCGCGGCCAGAAATACAGCCCTCCTTTTAACGTGTCCGTCGCGTCGTTCAGGGAAATGACGAAGATGTTCCAGAACGGATAGAACGTCGCCAGGAAGATGATGGCCAAAAAGACGTACAGTGAGGCATCGAACAGATGCTCGGGGACCGTTTTGCTGTTTTTCATATCGTAAACCTCCCGGGTCGATTAGAATAAAGACTGGCCGTTGAGCCGCTTGGCGATGCCGTTGACGATGATGACGATGATAAAAGCGACGATGGAGCTGAACATACCGACGGCGGAGGCGTAAGAGAACATGCCGTTCTGAATACCGTAGCGGAACGAATAGGTCGACAGCACATCGGAGTAGTCGCGCGTCAAATCGTTGCCGAGCAGGAAGTGCTGGTCAAAGCCGGCATTTAGAATGCCGCCGAGGGCAAGGATCAGCAAAATGACGATCGTCGGCTTCAGGTGCGGCAGCGTGATGTAACGGATCTGCTTGAAGCGGCTGGCACCGTCGACTTTGGCGGCTTCGTACAGCTCCTGGTTAATGGAGGAGATGGCGGCCAGATACATGATCGAGTTGTAGCCCATGTCCTTCCACGTGTTGCCGATCGCGACGATCCACCAGAAGTAGGAGCCGTGCTGCAGGAATAAAACGCTCTCACGCGTAATATGCAGAAACTTCAATATACCGTTGATGGCGCCGTCCGAGGACAGCAGCGTCACGATAATATTGGCCGCGATAACCCAGGAAATAAAGTATGGCAGATACGATGCGGTCTGCACCGTCTTTTTAAAGCGAACACTCCGGATTTCGTTGATGGCGATGGCAATGAGGATCGGCATCGGAAATGAGAACAGCAGTGTAATTAAGGTTGACGCCAGCGTATTGCGCATGACGATGAGAAAGTCGCCGTTATTGAAAAAGTACTGGAACCACTTGAATCCGACAAATTCGCTGTGAAACAGCGTATGCCAGAAGCCGCCCAGCGTCGGCTGGTAATTGACAAAGGACATGTACAGCCCCACCATGGGCGTATAAGCGAAGATGAGCGCCCAGACGATCGCGGGCAGCATCATGAGGAACAGATACTTCTGTTGTTTGACGGTCACCCACAGCTTGCGCCGGGGGATCGGGAGCTCCGATCTTTTCTGTAAAGCCAGTTCGGTTTTCATAGGGGGCACCTCGCATCTTAAGTTAACTCAAATTATAAAACCCGCAAAAAATGAGTGTCGATACGCCATTGTAACGAAAGATGCTTGAAAATGACTTACATTTGTGAGGACCCTTAGTTAAGTAACGGGAAACCACTATAATATAGAATGAACTAAAGTTTTCTATCGTTATCGCTTGATTCACGGGGCATTTCCGTGTCAGAAAAGGACTTTCTTTAGTTCATTTCTATATAAACGTTAGCAAAAGGGGACTGGAGGGGTAGACCATGTACAGCATTTTTTTGGTAGACGACGAAGAGCTGGAGCTTGAGATGATGAGGGACTATATCCGCTGGGAAGAGATGGGGCTCTATGTCGCAGGCACGGCCGTCAATGGGCGGGATGCCGTAGAGAAGATCGAGGCGATCCAGCCCGACATCGTGCTGACCGACGTGCAGATGCCGCTGATGAACGGCCTGGACCTGGCGCGGCATATAAGG
Organism: Paenibacillus sp. FSL R5-0378; assembly: GCF_038009285.1. Lineage (NCBI taxonomy): Bacteria > Bacillati > Bacillota > Bacilli > Caryophanales > Paenibacillaceae > Paenibacillus > Paenibacillus sp. FSL R5-0378. Next base: position 6,786,077 of record NZ_JBBPAY010000001.1, on the reverse strand, counting down.
GAGCGTTATGACTGGATGCAGCTCGTGTTCCTGACGGGGCACGACGAATTTGATTACGTCAAATCGGCCTTGAACGTGGGGGCCGTCGGTTATTTGCTCAAGCCGCTCGATCTCAGCGAAATTGTAAGCGTTATCGAAAAAGTAAAGCATCAGTGCGAGGAAGTGCGGATGAAGAACCGCTCGATCCGCGTGACCCGCTCCCATATTTTGAAGGAGCTCGTCCATGAATCCGATGCGGAGCGCACCGGAAATCTGGCCGCCAGCTTTCGCCAGCTGTCGCGCCACCCGGAGGGGCAGAAGTATGCGCTGGCCCTGCTGCAGCTGGACGTGATCAGCGCTGAGGCACAAAGCGTATCCGTGGAAGACGGACGCGACCAGGTGTCCGAGCTGATCGGGGAATGGCTGGCCGAGAAACGACTAGACGCCGACATCGTCCTATTCAAGGAAGGCGAGATGGGCCTATTTATGGACGCTGCGGCCAAGCCGGGTGAGTATGGTTGGAACGATCTGCTGGAGCGTATCCGGCAATCGCTGCATTTTACGGTAACGATCGCCACGGCACCGCAGGAGGAATCGTTGACGGGAATTCAGGCGCTGTACCGGCAAACACGGGTCATATTAGCGGAGCTATTTTACACGGGAAAGGGAAAAGTCATCGGGCCGGAGGACGTTCAGCAATCCAAGGGTGGGGAGGTGCCGGCGCTTGCAGAGAAGGAGTGGATCGAAGCGCTGGACGGGCATGATTTGAAACGGGCGGGTGAGATTTTAAGTGAGCAAATCGCCAAGCTGGTGGCGCTTAGGGTTGCGAAAAACGAGGTGTGCGGCGCGGCCATCGGCTGGATCGAGCACCTGCTGGAGCACATTCACGAGCCGATTGCGGAAAGCCATAAACGTGCCGAGCTGTACCATACCGTGTACGGCTGTCAAACCATTTACGAGATTGAAGCGCTGGTGATGGACTACGCCAAGCAGGCGGCGGATTCGGTCCGGCAGCGGTTTGCGGACAAGAACGCCAAGCTGGTGCATCAGGTGCGGACGATGATCGACCAGAACTTCCATCAGCCGATTACGATTAACAGCCTGTCGGACCAGGTGTACCTGTCGCCGAACTACTTGCGGTCCATTTTTAAAGAAAAAACGGGGATGACGATTCACGACTACCTGACCCAAATCCGCCTCGACAAGGCCAAAAGCTACCTGGCCGACGAATCGCTGAAGGTGCAGGACATCGCCCAGATGGTGGGTTACGAGAGCACGTCCTACTTTATTTCCTTATTCGTGAAAAACCAAGGAGTCACGCCGAATGAATACCGAAAACATCTCCTTCTGGGATAAAATCGCTGCGCGCATTCCCTTCACCCGGACAGGCAGGCTTGCCCGCCCGCGCCTGCGGCACAAGTTTTTCTTCATCTTTCTGATCGTCATTATTCTGCCGTTCTCCATTCTGATCTACTATTCGTATACGTCGACCCGCAGCACGATTACGAAGCAGACGTATACCGCGCTTAATGTGACATTGGCCCAGATCAACACCAACGTGGAGAAGCGGCTGGATTACTATAACCAGCTGTCGAACATTTTGTACATGGATGCCCAGCTGCGCAATTATTTATCGACGGATTACGAGCAGGCGTTTTATTATTTGGACGCTTTTCAATACATCAACCGCACGCTGCCCTCGCTGATGACGCTGAATTCCAACATTCAGAACATCACGATCTTTACCGGCAACAAAACGCTGTACTCCGACGGCCAGTACGTGAAATATATGGAGGAGCTGCCCGCCGAAATCAAGGGAAAGGCGCTGAAAGCCGCCGGAAGCACCGTCTATACCCATACGGACGACTACACGGCGCCGGATGCGCATTTTACGCTGGCCCGTTCGCTGAGCTATTTCAGCCTCCAGCATCCCTACGGGATTTTAACATTGGATATTAGCGACAACGAGCTGTATTCCCTCATTAAGATGGAAAACAACAACAAAAGCGTCTACATTATCGACGAAAACGGAAGGATCATCAGCACGGGGGATCAGAACCTGGCTTCCAGCCTGCTGTACGACCTCTATCCCATTCAAAAGGAGCTGAGCGGGGCATCGGGTCATTTTGACTTGAAAATGAACGGGCAGGAGCGCTTTTTCACCTATAACAAGCTGAGCAACGGCTGGAGTACGGTCATTACCGTGCCGTATGACGAGCTGCTGTCCAACACGAACAAGGCTACGGGAAAAATCATCTGGTTCTCCGCGATCACGATCAGCATCGCCATTCTGCTGCTGTATTTCACCACCAAAGTGCTGACCAAACGGATCGAGGTGCTGCTGCAGCAGATCCGCAAGGTGGAACGGGGCGACTTCCGCCTCTCCATCAAACCGATGGGGCATGACGAGATCGGCCAGCTATCCTTTGCCTTCAATAAAATGGCCTCAACGATCCAGAATCTGATTCAGGATGTCTACGTGAAGGAAATCGCCATGAAGGAATCGGAGCTGAACACGCTGCAGGCGCAGATCAATCCGCATTTTCTGTATAACACGCTGTCGTCGATCTCTTCGCTGGCCTTAAAAGAGGGGGCGGGGCAGGTCTACCGCATGGTCAACTATTTGGCTAAGTACTACCGGGTGTCGCTGAACAAGGGAAAGCGGATCATTCTGGTGGAGCAGGAAATCAACCTCGTCAAAAATTACGTGGCGATTCAGGACATCCGCTTCCGGGACAAGCTGCATATGCACTACGACCTTGATGAAGAGCTGTTCCAGCGGACGACGATCAAGCTGATTTTGCAGCCTTTTATCGAGAACTGCATCAACCACGCGATGTGGGACGAGTCGGGCGTTAACATTAACGTCAAGCTGAAGCGGGACGGGCATGACATGCTGCTCCAAGTCATTGACGATGGCGCCGGTATGACGGCGGAGCAGCTGGACCAGGCGATGCAGAAGAGCGACAGTCCTTCCGGAGCTTCCGGATATGGTATTAAAAACGTGGATGACCGCATCAAGCTCACTTATGGCGGGGATTACGGGGTGTCCATGTTCAGCAAACCGGGCATCGGCACCGCCGTCACGATCCGGATACCGCTCGATCCGCCTCCGTCTGCCGCAAAAGCACCGGGATGAGGAGCCGCCTTGAAACGATGAAAGACGTTTTCCATTATGAATTGTAATATTGCGTTATAGCTAATTGAACTCCCCGTTTTTACAATTAGACATGTATTCGGGAACAAGAATATGACGACTTCAGAAAGGGGTTCAGGCAATGAAAACGATCAAAGGGATTCTCGCGGCAGCCCTCGTTATGACAGCGCTTACCGGTTGCGGCGGCGGTGGAGGCGAGAAAGCGGCATCTGGCGATGACAAGGGCGCGGCCGCGGACAGCAATGCGCCGATCACGCTGACGTGGTTCGATAAAAATACGGGGGATGCGTTCAACAACCCGGTGGCCAAAGCGATTACGGAAAAGACCGGCGTCACGGTCGAAATTCAGCAGCCGACCGGCAACCCGGTGGAGAAGCTGAACCTGATGCTGGCGAGCGGCGACCTGCCGGACGTCGTCATGCTGGACCGCGGCAGCGACATCATGAACAAATATATTTCATCGGGCGCGATTATCCCGCTGAACGATCTGATCGACAAGTACGGTCCGCATATTAAAGAAATGTACGGCGACACCCTGGCCAAAACGAAAAACGATGACGGCAAAAACTATTATTTTGCCAACTGGTACGGTCTGGAGAAATATCCGGTCTTCGGCTTTATGATGCGCATGGACATTATGAAGGAGCTCGGCGTCGGGGACAAAGTGAACAACGGCGAACCGTTTACAGCGGAAGAGTTCGAGAACCTCCTGGTGAAGTTCAAGGAGAAGTATCCGACGATCGACGGCAAGGAATCGATCCCGATGACGCTGAACGGCGAAAATATCGGCAGCGTATCCGGCACCTTCAAAGGCATGTTTGGCATGATGCCGTATTATGAAACGAACGGCGAGCTGAAGAAGGATATCCGCGATCCGCGTTACCTGGAGATGGTGAAATTCCTGAACTCCTTGTACCGTAAAGGACTGCTCGACAAGGAATGGGCAACGATGAAAACGAAGCAGTTCGAGCAGAAGCTGGCGGGCGGCAACGTGTTCGCTACGGCCGAAGCGCTGTGGAACGTGGGCAACCCCAACTCGCTGCTGAAATCGGAAGCGTCCGATCCGGCCAAAGCCGACGAGCGCCAGTTCTATCAATATAAAGTGCTGGCTCCGGGCGTGAGCGCCGACCAGACGACGTACGGTCCGAAGAGCTCCCTGGGCTGGGACGGCGTAGCGATCACCCGCTCGAACAAGGATCCGGAGCGTACGATGAAGCTGCTGGACTTCCTGGCCAGCGAGGAGGGACAGTACCTCCTGATGTGGGGCGTGGAAGGCAAGGACTGGGACATGAAGGACGGCAAGCATGTGCCGCGTCCGGAAGTGCTCGATGCGTTCAAGAAAAACTGGGATGAGGCTTCCCGGACGACAGGCATCCGCAAATGGACGTGGATGATCAAGAACGGTCCGGGCTCCGACGGCACGCCTTACGACCTGATCGGCCGCTTCCAGTCTGATCCGGTGACCGATCTGGCGATCAAAAACCTGGCCGATACCTCCTTTGACACCGCGCCGTACGACAACCTGGGACCTGCGGGAGGTACGCCGGAAGCGATCATGGATACGAAGGTCAACGATACGATCAACAAATATTTCCTGAAGATGGCCCTGGCTCCGACCGAAGAGCAGGTGACCGAGCAGTACAACCAAATGATGAAGGAAGTCGAGGCGGCTGGCCTCTCCAAACTGGAGAAGATCTACACCGAGAACTATAAGAAGCGCCAGCAGCTGTGGACGGAGTCTAAATAACGCAAGCGGGGGAGGAGAAGACGGCCTTTGTCTTTGGCCTCCCTTTTTTGCCGGGGCGCAGGCTGTGATGGCTTGCACGCCCGAAGTTAGCGGGAAACGATCCATTTTCAAACGGTAAAGGATGAGGGACGATGGGAAATGTAGACATGCAGTTTGAGTTTGAGGAAAAAAGCCGGATCTTTGCGATTCATACGCAGCGCAGTTCCTACGTGTTCGGGATCAATGAACGGGACCGGCTGCAGCATCTGTATTGGGGCGAGCCTGTCACGATCGACGACTGCGCGCCGCTGCTGCGAGGGCGGTCGCACAGCTCCTTTGACGCCGAAGTGGATATGGAGGCCGAAGAGTACAGCTTCTGGGGCGGGGTCAACTATGACGAGCCTTCCCTGAAGGTGCGTATGCCGGACGGCGTCCGGGACCTTTTGGCCGGTTATGTGCGTCATGAAATCCGCGAGGAGGACGGCCGGCAGACGCTGGTCATTGTGCTGAAGGACCGGGTTTACCCGCTGGAAGCCCATCTGCTGTATCGGGTCATCCCGGAATATGACCTGATTGAGCGTTCCGCACGCATCGTCAATACCGGCGGGGATGACATCGTCCTCGAGAGCGTCCAGTCGGCCGCCTGGATCCTGCCGGACCTGCGGGATTACCGGCTGACGCATGTGACCGGCAAATGGTCGGGCGAATTCCAGCTCCGCCGCAACGTGCTGAGCGAGGGGAAAAAGGTGCTGGAGTCGCGCAGAGGCTTTACCGACAGCCACGCCAACCCGTGGTTTGCCGTCGATGAAGGCCAGGCGACGGAAACGGACGGCCGCGTCTGGTTCGGGGCGCTCGCCTGGAGCGGCAACTGGAAGATTACCGCGGAGAAAACGGTGTTCAATCATGTCCGGTTGACCGGCGGGATCAACGATTTCGACAGCGAGTGGGTGCTGGGAGCCGGCGAGTCGTTCGATGCGCCGTGGTTTGTCGGCGGGTACACGGCCGGCGGCTTCGGAGGCATGAGCCGGAATCTGCATCAGTACCAGCACGCGTACGTGCTGCCAAGCTCTGAGCCGCGCAAGGTGCTGTACAACTCCTGGGAGGCGACATATTTCAACGTGAACGCCGCAGACCAGATGGCTCTGGCCGAGCGGGCGGCGCGGATGGGCGTCGAGCTGTTTGTCGTCGACGACGGCTGGTTCGGCCAGCGGAACAACGACCGGGCCGGACTGGGCGACTGGTACGTGAATAAGGAGAAGTTTCCGAACGGTTTGGGCGAGCTGATCGGCAAGGTTCACGAGCTTGGCATGGAGTTCGGCATCTGGGTCGAGCCGGAGGCGGTCAATCCGGACAGCGACCTGTACCGGGCCCACCCGGATTGGGTGTACCATTTTGAGACGCGGCCGCGGACGGAGCTGCGCAACCAGCTGCTGCTGAACATTTCGAAGCCGGAGGTTAAGGCGTACATCCTTCAGTTCATGACCGAGCTGCTGCAGAACCACCGCATCAAGTTCATCAAGTGGGACATGAACCGCACGGTCACCGAGCCGGGGATGAAGGACCATCCGCTGCACCGGCAGAAGGAGCTGTGGATCCGCCATGTCCGCAGCCTGTACGAGATTTGGGCCGAGCTGCGGCGCCGGTTCCCGCATGTGGAATTCGAGACGTGCGCGGGCGGCGGCGCGCGGATCGACCTCGGCATCTTCCGGTATGCCGACCAGTCCTGGCCGAGCGACAACACCGACGCGTTCGACCGCTTAAGCATCCAGGAGGGCTTCTCGTACACGTATGCGCCGCGGATGATGACCTGCTGGGTGACAGAATCGCCGACAGGCATGAACAAGCGGAATGTGTCGCTGAAGTACCGGTTCCACAGCGCGATGATGGGCACGCTCGGCATCGGCTCCAACCTGAACGAGTGGAGCGACGAGCTGATCGAGCAGTCCGGCGAATTCATCCGCCAGTACAAGGCGATCCGCCCGCTTGTGCAGTTCGGCCGCCAATACCGGCTGGCCGATCTCCAGCACAAAGGCGTCACCGCCGTGCAGTACGTCGATGAAGCCGGCACGGACAGCGCCGTGTTTGCCTTCCTGCATTCGCAGCGCCTCGGCGAACCGCTGCCGCGGCTGCGTCTGCAGGGGCTGCAGGCGGACCGGGCGTACGCCATCGAGGGGCTGCCCGGCAGCTGGAGCGGACGCGCGCTGATGAACATCGGGATTGAGCTGCCGCTGCCGGGCGATTTTGACAGCCTGCTGTACCGGGTGACGGCGGTGGAGTAAGCGGATGGTGGCTGGTGGCCGGGAGATGGCCGGCAGGCTGTAGGCCGCCCCAGCTGATAAAGCTCACCGGCGGTAGTTTGCGAGGCGGTTCCGGGTCAAAAGGCGATGACCCATTCAGCCGCATGAACTGAAAAGAGTGGACGTAAAAGGACGCTCCCGGGGAAATTGCCCGGGAGCGTCTTTTTCTTAAAGGGGAGGGACGTAGTACCGGCCAAGTTACTTTAGACAAAGAAGACACCTGGCCCCCCACTTTACCCCTTCCGCGTCCCCCGGTACTCGGAGGGCGACTTGCCCATAATTTTTTTGAACAAGCGCGAGAAGTAATACGGGTCCTGGAACCCGAGACGATGGCTGATTTCCTTCACACTCTGCTGGGTGAGGTCCAGGTGCCTGCAGGCCAGTTGGATTTTCAGCCGCAGGTAGTAGTCGATCGGCGAGTAGCCGGTCGCCTCCTTGAAGCGCTGGGTAAAATGCGGAACCGACACGCGTGCCTGAGCCGCAAGCTGCTTCAGCGTGACGGTGCCCTCCAGGCGGTCCATCATATACCGCACCGTTTGCGTGATATCGTGCTGGCTGTGGCGGAAAATCCCATCCTGCGGCTGCAGCCGGCACAGCCTCAAAATCGCCGCGAGGTGATGCGCCAGCTGGGATACATAGATGATGTGGTTCAGCGTATATCCCTGCTCCAGCAGCGAATATCCTTCCTGGAACAGCTCCGTTAGCTGGCGCGCTTTATCCGGAGGCAGGGTGACGGAGAGGGAGGCGGCGGTTTTAACCGGACGGGAAGGCGGCTCTGTCAGGTCCCCGCCGTCCGAGATTCCCGGTGCACCCGCACCGATATTATTCCATTCATCGGACTCGCTAACATGCGTACTGGTTTCCTCGGCCTCTGGCCCGTGTCCTGGCTCGTACCCTGGCTCATGCCCTGACTCGTGTCCTGACTCGTGCCCTGGACCGGGTCCCAGACCAAATCCCTCAAAAAACGCCTCTGTCTGCTCTCCCTTGAAATGCCACCAGTAAATGCTCCACGGATGCTCCTCCGACGAGCCATAGGCGTGGGGAGTCCGCGCGGGAATCACGATGGCCTGGCCCTGTCCGACCTGCTGCGCCCGGCCGCTTCCCAAGCGGTACCAGCCTTCTCCTTCCATGCAAAATATGACGATGACCGCTTCGCTGCCTTCGGGCCGCTCCCGGTAATGATGCAGCGCGCGCGGGAAGTATCCGGTATCGGTCACGTAGAGGGGACGGACCAGCGGATGCGAAGACGCCTCCATCAGAATATGATCCGGCAGGACGATGAGTTTCTCGGATTTGAATCCATCGGGTTTTCGTATCTTTTCCATAGTATTTACTATGGTTTGGGCCGTGTCCTTTGTCAATGGAAACTTCCGTCTCAACAATCCCTATCAACAATAAAAACCATAATATAATCCATCATTCCCATGAGATCGTGAATGGAGGGCGTCGCCGCTTCCTTTTAAGATGAGGATAGAGTTTTGAAAGGTTCCGAATGCAGACATCGCCATTGCCAATGATACAAGCGGCAAGCGAAAGAAAGGATGAGTCAGCATGGCCAAAGCGCCTGAAGAAGTAAAGGTATGGGAGGAGCGGGTGGAAATCCCGACTTACGAGGCAGGCAAGCCCGATCCGAACCCGATGTTTTTGGAGAAGCGCGTGTACCAAGGAAGCTCGGGACGGGTTTATCCGCTGCCGGTCATCGATAAGATTTATGACGAAAAAGTTCTGAAATCGTACCGTATCATCTTTTTGGAAAATGAATACGTGCAAATCCAGGTCATGCCGGAGATCGGCGGACGGATTTACCGGGCGGTCGACAAGACGAACGGGTACGACTTTGTCTATCATAACCAGGTGATCAAGCCGGCGCTGGTGGGCCTGGCCGGACCGTGGATTTCCGGGGGGATCGAGTTCAACTGGCCGCAGCATCACCGCCCGAACACGTTCGGCGAGGTGGAGTATACAATCGAACGCAATCCGGACGGGAGCGCGACGGCATGGGTCGGGGAAATCGACCGCATGTACGGCACCAAGGTGACGACCGGCTTCACCCTGCATCCGGGCAAGGCTTACCTCGAAATTCAGGCCCAGCTGTACAACCGGACAGCGGCGCCGCAGACGTTTCTGTGGTGGGCCAACCCGGCGGTCGCGGTCAACGACCACACACAGTCTGTGTTTCCGCCGGACGTGCATGCGGTGTTCGACCACGGCAAGCGCGACGTGTCCAAGTTTCCGATCGCCACGGGCACGTATTATAAAATGGACTACTCCGCCGGCGTGGACATTTCCAAATACAGCAACATTCCCGTGCCCACCTCCTATATGGCCTATCACTCGGACTATAATTTTGTCGGCGGTTACGACCACGGCGTCGGCGCAGGGCTGCTGCATGTTGCGAACAGGCATGTGTCGCCAGGGAAAAAGCAGTGGACCTGGGGACACGGGGAGTTCGGCCAGGCATGGGACCGCAATCTGACGGACGAGGACGGTCCGTACATCGAGCTTATGACCGGCGTCTACACCGACAACCAGCCGGATTTCAGCTGGCTCGCGCCGTACGAGGAGAAGAGCTTTAAGCAGTATTTTATGCCGTATAAAAAGATCGGTCTGGTGAAGAACGCCTCCATCGACGCGGCCGTAAACCTGGAGACGGCGGACGGGCAGGCATTAGTTCAGGTCTACGCCACCTCGGTGTTTGACCAAGCGCGCGTGCTGCTGAAGCGTGCTGGACAGATCGTTCTGGACAAAACGGTGAAGCTGTCGCCGAGCGACGTGTTCCAGGCAGAGGTGAATATTGGCGCCGAAGTCCGGGAAGAGGAGCTGCGGGTCATCATACTGGACGCGGAGGGAAGGGAGCTGGTCTCCTACCGGCCGATGCCGAAGAAAATCGAGCAGGTTCCCGACCCGGCCAAAGCCATCGAGGCGCCGGAACGGCTGCCAAACACCGAAGCGCTGTATTTGGCGGGACTGCATCTGGAGCAGTACCGGCACGCAACCCGTGAGCCGGAAGCTTATTATTTGGAGGGACTGAAGCGGGATCCCGGCGACATCCGGCTGAACAACGCTTACGGACTGCTGCTGCTGCGGAGGGGATGCTTTGAGGAGAGCGAAGTGTATTTCCGAAAAGCGATCGAGACGTTGACGCGACATAACGCAAGGCCGTATGACAGCGAGCCGTTCTATCATCTCGGCCAGACGCTCAAATGGCAGGGCCGGCTCGAAGAGGCATACGCCGCCTTCTACAAGAGCGTGTGGACGGGAGCATGGCAGGCGGCGGGATACTTTGCCCTCGCGCAGATCGCCTGCGGGCAGGGGCAGTACGACGAGGCGCTCGAGCTGGTGGACCGTTCCCTGAACGTCCAATACCGCCATTACAAGGCCCGTCATCTCAAAAGCGTCATCCTGCGGAGGCTGGGCCGCGCCGCGGAGGCCGAGACGCTCGTGCGGGAGACGATCCGCATCGATCCGGTGGAATTCGCGGCCCGTAACGAGCTGATCGCCGTCTACCGCGATATCGGCCGGACGGCTGAGGCGCAGGAGGCGCTGGATAGCCTGGCGGGCCTCATGCGCGGCGATGCGCACAATTACATCGCCTTGGCTCAGGATTACGCCGAAGCCGGCCAATACGCGGACGCGCTGGAGGTCCTGGGCCGCATCGCAGCACCGGAACAGCCGGACGTCTATCCGATGATCCGCTATTACCAGGCGAGCTGGAGCCGGAAGAACGGACAGGATGAGCAGGCAGCCGCTTATGATGAGCAGGCTGCTGCGGCGGATCCGGCGTACTGCTTCCCGAACACGCTGCACGATTACGCCGTACTCCAAGAAGCGGCGGCGCTGCATCCGGGAGACGCAAAGGCAAGGTACTACTTGGGCAACCTGCTCTATGACAAAAAGCGCCATGCCGAGGCGGCCGCGTGCTGGGAAGCTTCGGTGGCGCTGGACGGCAGCTTTGCGACGCCTTACCGCAACTTGGCGCTCGCCTACTACAACAAGCTGAACCGCCCGGAGGACGCCCAAGCCGCGCTGGAGACGGCGTTCCGGTTGAACCCGGCGGACGCACGCGTCTTTTACGAGCTGGACCAGCTGTACAAAAAAACCGGCCGCTCGCCTGAACAACGGCTGCAGGCATTGGAAGCGCACCGTGAGCTGGTAGAGCTTCGGGATGACCTGTACCTCGAATACTTAACGCTGCACAATACATTGAACCGCCATGAGGAGGCGCTCAGCCTTATTCTCGCCCGCAGCTTCCATCCATGGGAAGGCGGGGAAGGCAAAGTGCCGGCACAATACGTGACCGCCCGTGTCGAAATCGCCAAAAGGCTGCTGAACGAAGGCCGGGCGGAGGAGGCCGCCGAGCAGCTGCTGCTCGCGAAGCAGTACCCGCTGAACATCGGCGAGGGCAAGCTGGAAGGCGCCCAGGAGAACAACATTGACTATTACCTCGGCGTGGCGTACGGCCTGCTCGGCCGGCAGGAGGAAGCGCAAAATGCGCTGCTTCAGGCATCACAAGGGCTGGAGGAGCCGGCCAGCGCCATGTACTACAACGACCAGCCGCCGCACATGATTTTCTACCAGGGCGCGGCCCTGCGCAGGCTGGGGCGGGAAGCGGAAGCGCGGAGCCGCTTCAACAAGCTGGTCGACTACGGGGAAAAGCATCTGTTCGACCGGCCGCAAATCGATTATTTCGCCGTGTCGCTTCCCGACTTCCTCGTGTTTGAGGACGATCTGCACAAGCGCAATGAAATCCACTGCCATTACATGATGGGACTGGGGCAGCTGGGTCTGGGCCGAATTCGGGAAGCCGAGGTGCATTTCCGGCAGGCGCTGGCGCTGGAGCCGCATCATCAGGGAGCCGCGCAGCATCTTGAGTTATGCCGGACGGGAATATGACGTCTCAGGCCGGGGAAAAGGGGGCGAAAGATGAGCTGGACACCGCACCAAATTAACGGCTTTAACGCCTGGACGGGAAGGACCTCTGCCATGGAGGTCACCCTGCTGCCGGAGCTCGGCAGCAAAATGGTCTCCCTCCGCAACCGTCTGACCGGCCGGGAATGGCTCGCGCCGGCGGACGGACCGCTGGGGAACGGGGGCTACGCCAGTTCCTTCACGGACAGCGACGGAAGCGGCTGGGATGAAATGTTCCCGACCATCAACGTATGTCGATATCCGGAGCATCCCTGGAGAGGGACGGAGCTTCCGGATCACGGTGAGGTCTGGTCCATTCCCTGGAAGGCCGAGGGTCATGGAGATCGCCTTTCGTGCAGCGTGCACGGCGTGAGGATGCCATACCGGCTCGAGAAGACGTATTCTTTTGCCGCAGAGGACCGGCTCCGGATCGACTATCAGGTGACCAATCTCAGCCCGTTCCCGTTTGCGTTCCTGTGGGCGGCCCATCCGCTGCTGCAAATCAGGGAAGGGATGCAGATCATCGTGCCGGAAGGGTTGAGCGAGATTGCAATCTCCTATTCGGAACGTGACAGGCTTGGAAAAAGGGGGGATCTGCGGGCGTGGCCGCAGCCCTTTTCGAACCAACCGGAATGCCGCCTGGATCGCACGGGACGCCGTGAGGAGCGGACGGCCGAGAAATTTTACTTTACGGGTGAGCTGCCGGAAGGAAAGGCTTCCGTTTATGATCCGGTCAAGCAGGAAGGAATCACCTTTACCTTTCCGAATGAGAAGGTGCCTTACCTGTCGGTGTGGGCGAATTACGGCGGCTACCAGGGGCAGTATCATCTGGCACTGGAGCCGGCCACGGGTTTCCTGGACGACTTGGCGCATGCCATGAAGCGGGATGCCGCTGCTGTCGTGGAGGGCTTCCGAACGTATACGTGGCATTTGGAAGTGAGCTGGATGGAAGCCAATCGGTGAGATGAAACGAAACCGGGTGGCTGAACGACAAGCCGATCGAAATCCGGACCATTGCGGCAGGGGGTTCAACCTACGAAAACCCCGCGCCGGGGAGCAGCAGGTTCCAGACGAGGGCTGTGAATTCCCGATCCGCGAGTCCGTTGCATCATCTGACAAAAATCCTGCACCCTCTCCAGGGATGCAGGATTTTTTTTGTGGCCCAAAGTCTATGTCAAAATAATCGGCAGTTCCTTCAGCGCAAACATCATCATGCTGTCCATTCGCGCCAGCTCAGCGGAACGGTCGCGGCGGTATTCGGGAAAACGGGCAAGCAGCGTTTCGATCGCGATTTTGGACTCGAGGCGGGCAAGCTGGGAGCCGAGGCAGTAATGGATGCCGCTGCCCAGTCCCAGGTGCGGGTTCGGATTGCGGTGGATATTAAATTCCTCCGGACGTTCGAACACCTTCTCGTCATGGTTGGCCGACGCCATCCAGATATGGACGAATTGACCTACTCTCATCTCCTGGCCGCCAAGGACGGTATCCTGCTTCACGCGGCGGAACATGACCTGCACCGGCGAGAAATAGCGGAACACTTCCTCCAGCGCGCCGGGAATGAGGCTGCGGTCGGCAAGCAGCTGCGCACGGACGTCCGGCAGGGTGTCGATGCCGAGCATCGCCGAGGAGATCAGGTTGGTCGTCGTTTCGTTGCCAGCCACGAGCAGCAGGATGCAGAAGCCGATGATCTCGAGGTCCGTCAGGTGCTCATTGTCGATTCGAGCCTCGACCAGCTTGGTGACCAGATCGTCCTGCGGATGGCGTCTGCGGTCCTCGGCAATTTCGGAGAAGTATTCGCTCATCTCGCGCTGGCACTGATAGAAATCTTCGCCGCTGTCTCCGACCAGGGCGTCGGACCAGGCTTTGAATTGTTCGCGGTGGTCCAGCGACACGCCGAGCATCTCGGCGATGACGACGATCGGCAGTGGGCTGGCAAAGTCAGCGATGGCGTCCATCCGCCCCTTTTTCTCCGCTTCGTCCAATAGCGAGGTGGTGATCGACTGGATTTTGGGAGCCAGCGACTCGATAACGCGCGGCGTGAACGCCTGGGTCACCAGCCGGCGCAGCTGCCGGTGCTTGGGCGGATCCTGCCGCAGAATGCTGTGCTCCAGAGGGTCCTCGGAGTCAGGGAAGGCTGACGAGGAAAAAATGTCGTGATTTGTAAATACCGTCTTTACATCGTCATATCCGTATACGTCCCAAACTTGCCCGTCGTTGGACTGGACAACGGGGGAATCCCGGCGCATTTTTTTATACCATTCCAAAGGCAGCAGTCCATTTGCATTCCATTCCATGAAGCAACACCGTCGCTTTCTTTTTTTAGATGAGAACAACCTGAATTTTGGGCAAAGCCGGCTTATCGATCATTACGCTGGAGAACTTCCGATCCATGAGGTCTGTCTACAAGTAAACGAGGTTTGTCTGCTAGAGCTGATCTTTTTCTAGATGGGATGAATTTCTGAAAATAGGTTCTGTGTCTAGGTCTCTCTCTGTTTCCTAATAAAGTTCTTCTGTTTAACACGCTGCAATCTTTTGAACTGACTGGTCAGTTTTGTGTGGGCAAAAAAAGGTCCTGCTTAATCAAGCGACTTAAACAGACCTTCGGCGACGACCGTGAATACGAAGCTTTCCAAGTCCTCGCGGCTGTACTCCTCCTGGTGGCTCAAATAATAATTGCATGTGCTTTCCAGCATGCCAATCGTACTGGCTGCAGCCAGGTCTGCGTCAACGTCGCGCATAACGCCGCCCTCGCATTGGGCTTCTCTAAGAATGCCAGCCAGAAAGCTTAAATGCTCGCGCCGGAGCTGCTTCAGTTCATCCAGCACATCGGGCTCAATGCCGTTGGAAATTTCGTTGAATACGATATGGGCAAAATGGCGGGAGTCGAGGAACAAGTCCAGATGGTGGCGGAGAACCCGAAGGATCTGCTCTTTGATCGGAAGCGCGGAGCTAAGGTCGGTTTTCGTCCGCTCCATGATGTCCTCGAATCCAGCTTTTACCACGGCTTTGAACAGCTGGGACTTTCCCGGAAAGTTGTAATACAACGTGCCTTTGGCGACCTGCGCCTGCTGGGCGATCTCATCCATGCTGGCCCGGTGGTAGCCGTATTCGGAGAAGACGCGGGTGGCTGCGTGCAGAATCTTTTCTTTGCTCACGGTGGTGTATCGGTCCTTTCCATCTCATTCGTCGGTTGGACGGGGTTAATCTGACTGGTCAGTTCAAAACCAACATAACACGCTGGGAATATTTAGTCAACTGGACCCGCAACGATGGGTGGGGAAACGCCCGATTTTTAAAGGTATGAGATAGAATGAAACCTGATATGTTATACTGAGCGTAAATTCAATTTAGGAGTGATCTTCTGAGAAAGAATAAATCCATGTCCTTTGACGATCTGCTGATGGAATTGAAAGGCCAAAAGTCGGCGCAGGAAGAATCCGGCCGCATTGCCCTCGACAAGCTTTTAAACGGCTCGTTTATGCGCAAGCATTCGTCGTTTGCCAGCTTTCAGGATTTTTTGGAAAATGGCAATTTTCAAGCGGAAACCCAAGAAGAGTTGAATAAAATACCGGATGAGCTGCTGGATCGGCATGTGTCCCGGCAGACCGACTTTAAGGATTGGAAAACCATGCTGGAACAAGCGAATGCGGATTATGCCGCGAATAACGGGTAGCCTATCCTGCGTTCGCGTGGATAGATCAAGAGAGGATCAAGCTTTGGGCTTGCTCCTCTTTTTTGTGGGCATTCCAGCATGCAGCTTCGTCGTGTTCAACTTAACTCTTTCTTAAGGATTGTCTTTAACTTCTCTTTCGTTTTGGCTCCTATACTGGGCTTACGATACAAGAGGAGGAATTCAATTCATGATGAAGAGTAAAGAAAAGCGGAGGTCCATAGCCTTCATATCCCGAAAAATGATACTCGTGCTGCTCCTGGCAGCCGTCTTCTCAGGAGCTTACACCAGCCTGGCGTCAGCGGCTCCCAAGCTTGAGACAGGGCGGAAGGATCAGATCGACCGGTTCATCGAGACCCGCATGCATCAGAACCGGATTCCCGGATTGTCTGTCGCGATTGTCCACGACGGCGAAATTGTATATTCAAAAGGGTACGGGGAAACCGGAAGCGGAGCAGCCGTCACGCCGGACACGCCGCTTCCAGTCGCTTCCCTGAGCAAGTCGATCACGGCGCTGGCCGTCATGCAGCTGGTTGAAGCGGGGAAGATCCGCCTGGAAGACAAGGCGGTGGACCTTCTCCCATCCTTTCGGATGGACGATCCGAGGGGGAAGGAGATCACGGTGCGGCAGCTGCTGAACCAGACGAGCGGTCTGGCTGATACCGTGTTTCCGGAAATGGCGTTTTCGGCACAGCCCGCTTCGCTCGGCGAATCGATCGCCCGGTTGAAGGAGGTCAAGCTCGCCAGCGACCCGGGAACGGCGTTCCATTACCATAACACCAATTATCAGCTGCTCGCGCTGATCGTGGAGACGGTGAGCAAGGAGCCTTTTCCGGACTATTTGCAAAAGCATATCTTTGCTCCGCTGCACATGGACCGTACGACGGACGCCGCGTTGACCAGTTCCTTCAAAGAACCGGGCCACATGCTGCTCTATGGCCAGCCGGTCGCTTTGAAGGAACCGGATTGGTTCGTGGAGGGAGCCGCAGGGAATGTCTCGACCGCAAACGATATGGCGCGGTGGCTGATGCTGCAGCTTGGCGGGGGGACTTATGGGGGAACACGCCTGCTCAGCCCAGAGGGTATTGCGGCAATGCGCGAGGTTCCCGCGGGTGTGGAGAGCCGTTATGGTATGGGATGGACGGTAGACGGTGCAAGGTTGAGTCATAACGGTATTTTGTGGACGTATCAGGCGGATCAGCTGCTGATGCCGGAGAGCGGCTACGGGATCGTCATCCTGTTTGGCAGCGGGTTGAATGCGCTGGTTAACTATGGCACCTTTGCTTCAGGCATTGCCGACATTTTGAACGGGGAGGAGCCGCCAAAGTCAGCGATCTCCGTAGGCATGATCGAAGCGGGGATCGCGCTGCTGACGCTGCTGACTGTCCTGCTGTGGGTGCGTGGATTCTTTTTCCGCTGGAATCGGTGGGAACACAAGGCCCGGCAGCGCCGCGTTTGGCTGATTTCGCTGCGGATGCTCGCCACCTTGATCCCGCTTGCGATTTTCATCAGCCTGCCGCAGATCCTGACCTTCGTTGGCGGCGGGAGAGTGCTGAAATGGGAGCAAATTTTTCTGCTGATGCCGAGCGTCGTGATTTGGCTGGCACTTCTGTCGGCGTTTGGCGCGATCAGCTTCGTCCGCAAGGCCCTCTGCATGGTTGCGATATTACGGGAACACCAAAAAGCCCAGGCCTAGTGCCTGAGCTTTTTTCTTGATGACATTTCCGGATCGTGAGCTGCTTAAGTCCAGCGGGCCGCCCACAGCTTCATTTCATGGCAGATGACATGCAGGTCCTGTCCCTTAGGCGTGAGCGAGTATTCCACCGTCACCGGTACGGTAGGGAATACTTCCCTTTCCAGCACGCCCTGCTCCTCCAAATGGCGCAGCGTACTGGTCAGGGCACGGGGGCTTACGCTGGGGATACGGCGCTGCAGCTCACCAAAGCGAAGAGTGCCGCAGAACAGCTCGCGGATGACGAGAAAGGCCCATTTTCCGCCCAGCACATCCAGTGTTTTCTCAATGTTGCATTCGATATGCGTCGGGTTTTTCGGAATGTAACTGCTCGCTTTTTTGACTGTTTCCATAGACTCTCCTCCTTATATGTATATAACTATACTCTATATAGTATCTACCCTTGATATAATTAAGTGAAAAACATTTCACTTCTTTAAATCATATATGAACTTTTATAGAATGAAAAGGGTAACAGGACAACAAGGAGGTAGATGGAATGAAATACCGGAGACTGGGAAGAAGCGGGCTTAAAGTCAGCGAAATCAGCTTGGGCAGCTGGCTTACATATGGCGGTTACGTAGAACGCGAAAATGCGGTGAATTCGATCAAAACGGCATACGATTTGGGCATTAACTTTTTCGATACGGCGAATGTATATGAAAAAGGCGCGGCGGAAGAGCTTGTCGGCAAAGCGCTGAAAGCGTATCCGCGCGAATCTTACGTGCTGGCGACCAAGGCGTTCTGGCCGATGGGCGAAGGCCCGAATGACCGCGGCTTGTCGCGCAAGCATATTACGGAGCAGGCGAATGCCAGCCTGAAGCGGCTAGGACATGACTATGTGGACATTTTCTACTGCCACCGCCATGATCCGGAGACGCCGCTGGAAGAAACGCTGCGTGCGATCGACGACCTGGTTCGCCAGGGCAAAGTGCTGTACGTCGGCGTGAGCGAATGGCAGGCATCGCAGATCGCCGAAGCGATCGGCGTGGCCGACCATTATCTGCTGGACCGCATTGTGGTCAACCAGCCGATTTACAACATGTTTGAGCGCTACATCGAGAAGGAAGTCATGCCGCTCAGTGAACGCGTAGGGATCGGACAAGTGGTGTTCTCCCCGCTGGCTCAAGGCCTGCTGACAGGCAAATACACGTCGGCTTCCGACATTCCACAGGACAGCCGCGCGGCGAAGCTCGATTGGATGCGTAAAGGCATCACCGAAGAAAAGATCGCCAAAGTGCAGCAGCTTGAAGGTGTCGCCAAAGAGCTCGGCATTTCCGTCGGCAACCTGGCCCTTGCGTGGATTCTGCGCAAAGACAACGTGGCCAGCGCGCTGGTCGGCGCAAGCCGTCCGGAGCAGGTGACGGAGAATGCCAAGGCTTCGGGCATCGTCCTGAGCGAAGACGTGCAGGAGCGGATCGAAGACATTCTGAAATAATCGGACCGGCCAAGGGTTCGGCCAGGTTTGAACCGAAGCGAAGAGGAGGCGTTACTTGTGGCCAAAGTCGTCATTACAGGCGGAAGCGGCATGCTTGGACAGTGGGTCGTGCGTCATTTTATCGAGCAGGGGTATGAGGTGCTGAACGTGGACTTCCGGCGTCCCGACGAGAACCTCTGCCCCACGCTGATTGCGAATCTTGAGGATTTGGGAGAGACCTACGGTGCGCTGGCCGGGGCGGATGCCGTCGTTCATTTGGCGGCGATCCCGGCGGCGCATATCCGCACGCCGGAAGTTACGTTCCGGAACAACGTCATGTCGACGTACAACGTGCTGGAGGCCGCCGCAGGCCTCGGAATCCGCAAAGCAGTGATCGCGTCCAGCGAATCGTCCTACGGCATCGTATTTGCAGTCAGTCCCTTAAGCCCGCAATACGTGCCCGTGGACGAGGCGCATCCGCAGCTGCCCGAGGACAGCTACGGACTATCCAAGGTGGTCAATGAATTGACGGCCGACATGTTCCACCGGCGCACCGGCGTGCAGGTCGTCTCCATTCGCCTCGGGAATGTCATCCCTCCGGAATGGTATGAGCGTTTTCCCTCATTCATCGACAAGCCCGAAGAACGGGACCGCATTCTGTGGAGCTACATCGACACCCGCGACGCTGCTTCGGCCATCCGGCTGGCCGTCGAGGCGGACGGGCTCGGTGCGGTGGCCCTTAACGTGGCCGCCGACGACTCCAGCATGGCGGTTCCGAGCCGCGAACTGCTGGCCGCCAGGTATCCCGGCGTGACGGACATCCGCGCGCCGCTGGCGGGGCATGAGACCCTGCTCAGCAACGAGAAGGCGAAGCGCCTGCTCGGCTGGCAGCCGCAGCACCGCTGGCGCGACGAGGTTGCAAAGCTTCGCTGAACGCAGCTGGGAGTACCCGACAAGAAGCATGGACCACAGAAATAGATACTCCTATGCAAACGCCAAACCAAGAAGACCCGGGCATCGTTCCGGAGTCTTCTTGGTTTTTTTGTCGGTCATTTCCTGCTATTTTGCCTTGGCGGCGTCCTTCTGCAGCTCTTTCCAGGCGGCGACCGAGTCGGCGCTCGTATAGATGTAAGGGGTCTGGGGCTGGGCAATCGGCGTGATTTGTGAAGCCTCGATCTCGATCAAATTGTTGCCCCCTTGAGACACGATCTTCAGTTTGCCCTGTATCTTGACCCAGGAATCGGCCGGCAGGGCCAGTTTCTGCTGCGGATCGACCATAATGCCGAAAGGGGTGGCGTCCGCTGTGCAGCACTGCACCAGAAAGCGGCTGACCGCGAAGGGGCCGCTCGCTCCGCCCGTCTGATCGCGATAGACGAAGCCGGATACGGCGATTTCCTTGCCTTCAAACTGCTCCTTGAACATCTCGATCGCCCCGAACGTTTCGGAGTAAATCGCCGGGTAGACCGGGATGACGGGCTGGGCGTACAGCAGTTTGGCGAGCTCGGCGAATTCCTTGGCATACGGATCGGAGGTCTCGAAGGTGACGGCAGTATCCGGATCTGTGGGAGCGCGGGTAATTGACTTGTTCGGCCCTGTGGATGCGCTGGGAATAGCCTTCTCCGGCTCCATCGCCGAATAGGAGAGGGAGATGCCCTTCTTGGCGGCGGCGATGCTGCCGAGGGCCTTATCCGGAAGGAGGAACCCGAGCAGCAGCGGGAGCACGAACAATCCGTACAGACCGGTGCTTTTCAAAAAGCCGGCAGGGAGCCGGTGATCGCAGTTGCACAGCACCTGGCTGCGTCCGAGCAGTGCCTGGATCACCAGGCTGAGCGCCATCAGGCCCAGCGGAACCGGGCACAGCCGGATCCATCTCGCCAGGGCGGGCGCGACGTAATAATGCAGCGCGTCCTGCTGCATCAGGTGCAGAATATAGAGGGCGAAAGCCGCCAGCACGGCCGCCCGGAACAGGTAATGCAGCCGGATGCTGCGGGAGTCGTTCACTTGGCTCTACCTCCAGTCGGATTATGTGTTGGGTTCTCGCATCTTGCGCGGGCGTGTTCCTGGCATGGGCGTTCACAGCCAGATCGAATGTTACATCCTCCAAAAAGTTTACAGCCAGACCGAAATCAGAACCGAACCGACAAAGACGCAGGCGGCGATCAGGAAGAACAGATAGAGGGCGAACTTGGTTTTGAACAGCGCCATCAGCATCATGGCGTTTTTGAAATCCAGCATCGGGCCCAGCACCATGAACGCGATCAGCGAGCCGGCGGGAAAGGTGTGCAGAAAGGTGGAAGCGACAAAAGCGTCCGACGTGGAGCACAGGGAGAGCGCAAAGGCGAGCCCCATCATGAACAGATACGAGCCCAGTGGATGGCCGCCGATGGCGGAGAGGCTTTCCCGGACCATAAACGTCTGAATGCCCGCCGTCAGCAGGCAGCCGATGATCAAATATTTGCCCATGTCGAAAAACTCGTCCGACGTATGGACGAATACCGACGCCAGCCGGCCGCCTCGTGCGGCATGGAGATGAGCATTCCCGCCGGTTTCCCGCTCCATCGACCATCTCACCGGCGATTTTTTTACCGTGACGTAGACGATGAGCCCGATCAGGAAAGCGACGGCGAAGGCCAGTCCCATCCGGGCGTATGCGAGATCCGGATGGCTGCGGAACGCCATGAAGGTGGCTCCGTAGACGACCGGATTGATGATCGGTCCGGACAAAATGAACACGATCGCGACATACACGGGCATGCCTTTATGAATGAGCCGGCGGACGAGCGGGATCATGCCGCACTCGCACACCGGGAAGATCACGCCGAGGAGACAGGCGAACAGGATGGCCGGAACCGGCTTCTTCGGAATCCAGCGCGACAGGACCTCGTCCGGCACAAACACCTGCAGCAGCGATGAGAGCAGCGCCCCGGCCAGCACGAACGGCAGCGCCTCCAGCAGAATGCCGACGAAGCTGGTTTTGAACGTGTCCATATAGACGTTATCCAGCAGCTCGATGCGCTCCGGCAGCCACAGGACGAGCAGGATGATCAGAAAGGCGGCGGGAAGAAGCAGCGGGACGATTTTAAAAGGGGAGAGGGTGGTCATGGCGGGATCAGCTCCTTCCACAGGAATGATGAAGCTTAACGAAACAGTTCGGACCAGCGTTCCTTCAGCCGCGCCTCGTTCAAATTCAGGCCGATCATAACGAGGTACGGTGCGCCGGGGTAACGGGAGGTTTCCCAGAACGTGCGTGTCCCGGCATACTGGACGAGCTGGACCGGTTCATGGCGGGCGAGCGCCACATGCCCCTTAGCACGAAGAAGCGCGTCTCCGCACTCACGGAAGAACGCCTCCAGCCGCTCCCTGGACAGGGAAGCTGGGCTTTGTTCCGCTGCGGGAAAGGTCAGCGTGACGGTGCTGACTTTGGAAAAAGAGACCGCCTCGTCATGATGTTCATGCCCGCCGTGGCCGCCATTCCCTTCATGAGCGTGGGCAGTGGCCGTAGATCCCCCACCGTGACCGTTATGGGCAAGGTGGTGAGCATGCGAAGCGGCTGGGTCAACAGCTCCACCGAACCTGTGCTGCTCCTGGCTGCTCAGCTCCTCCATTGCTGGGGTCTGTGCACCAGCCCGGACAGCAGCGGCCTTGGACGCTTGGCGGCGGTTAACCCCGTCCAGCAGTCTGGACAGGTCAATCCGGCTATATTCTGTGTATACGATCGCAGCCTCGGGATTATGCTTACGGATCATGCTTTCGATCTTGCCGATCGTGCCCGGGGCGGCCAGATCCTGCTTGTTGACCGCGACCAGATCGGCGCTTTCGATCTGCTTGCGTAGCGTGCGGACCAGCTCTTTGTCGGCGGAGAAGCGGCTGTTGAACTCCAGCACGTTCTCCGCGTCGAGCATCGTCACCGTATAATGGTGCCGTAACCGGCCGGCAAGCCCCGGCTCCTGAAGAGTGCGGCGGATTTCTTCCGGATCGGCGACGCCGGTGAGCTCGATGACGATGACGTCGGGCGACCGCTCCAGCAGGGTGGACAGACCTTGCGGCAGCTCGCTTTTCCGGCTGCAGCAGACGCACCCGTCCAGCAGCTTCTGCACCTGAACCCCCGCTTGTTCCTCCAGAATCGTTCCATCCACATCCCGTTTGCCCAGCTCGTTCATCAGGATGCCGGGGGTCAGCCCCCGGGCCGAGCACTCCTTGAGCACGGACAGCAGCAGCGTCGTTTTTCCGCTTCCCAAAAATCCGCTTAATATGATGACTGGCGTTTTCATACGCGATTCATCTCCTTTATCCTCGTTGTCGAATATAGAGCAGGCCCAGGGATATGGCCTGTACCAAGCGTGAATTTTTCTCTCATTTTATCTATACGTAAAGATTACGATTTAATGCCTATGAATATGGCGGTCCGGAAGGTGCTGATAGATTCAGAACCGCGGCGATTGATGCCATTACCGGGCAGCCTGCTGAGGAGAAATCTGGAAAAGAATGCTACAGATCCATTCATATCCGGAGCGAAGTCGTTTATGATAGGTTTATGTCAGCGACCAAGGATTTCCGGAGGAGGAAAAGGAAGGCATGAGCAAATTTGTCATTGGCATGGACCTCGGCGGAACCCGGATCAAATCGGCGGTATTTGACGCGGATGCCGGTTGGAGGATCGCCGCGGCAAGAATGGACGCCACCGAAGCGGACAAGGGACCGGGGCATGTGCTGAACCGGATGAAGCAGATGGTTCATGAACTGATGAAGGAAGCGGGGATCGGGCCGATGGACGTGAGCTGCATGGGGATGGGCATTCCGGGGCTCCTGGATCCGCGGGAAGGGCTGTCGATTCTGTCTCCCAACTTTCCGGAATGGGAAAATATCCACGTCGTAAACCGGATGCGGGAGGAGTTCGCTTTTCCGGTTTTCATCGATAATGATGTGCGCGTCAACATGTACGGGGAGTGGCGGTTTGGCGCCGGCAGGGGCTGCAGGAACCTGATGCTCATTACTTTGGGAACCGGACTGGGCTCGGGAATGATTTATGAGGGGAAGGTTGTCTACGGCACGTCTTCGAGCGCAGGCGAGATCGGCCACATGAACATGTACAGGGAAGGGCGGCCGTGCCGCTGCGGCAGCTCGGGCTGCCTCGGCCGCTACGTGTCCGCGGTGGGTATGGTCCGAACGTTTGCGGAAAAGCTGGCGGAAGGACGGAGGAGCGTCATTCAGGAGTGGACGGGCAACGACTCCTCGCAAATGACGGCACAGCTCATTTCGGACGCCTATGACCTGCAGGACGCGCTCGCTATTGAAGTCATGCACGAGACGGGAGAGCTTCTCGGGTATGGACTAGCGAACGCGATCAATTTGCTGAATCCCGAGCTGATCATTGTAGGCGGCGGCATGGCCGCGGCCGGGGAGCGGCTCTTGCGCCCGGTGCGCGAGACGGTAGCCCGCCATGCGCTGCAGCTGTCCGCCGGGGTCTGCCGCATCGTGCAGGCCGAGCTTGGGGACAGGGCCGGGAAGCTGGGCGCCGCTGTGTACGCAGACGGACGCTTGAAAGGAGGGAATTCATGGTCAGACAATGGGCTAACAGGCTGATTATGCTGCTGGTGCTGGCTGCGGTCATCCTGGTCGTTATTTACGCTTTCGAGGGAAAGTTGTTCGGCCTTCAAGATAAGGAAGCGGAAGGGAGCCCGACGGTGGTGGAGGCGATTGAAAAGATCCGGGGCGAGGAGTACGTGTCCTATATGATCGATGAGCGTCCGGTTGCTGACGGGGAGGTGGCATTTTTCCTGCGGAAGACACCCAGCGGTGGGTACACCATCGCTGCAGAATATGTAAGGAAATTCGAAAAAGGCTGGAAGTGGGGCTATGGGGGAAGCTTCGGAGCCTCCAACTATCACCCCGGACTTTCCGACGCCGAAGCTCGGAAGGAGGGCTTCTATGCCGTGTACTTACCCGGGACGGAGGGTACGGAATTCGGCAGCTCTCCCTTTCCCATGTATTATGGCATCGCTCTGCATCCCGACATCAGCCGCATCGTGGTCAAGGACCCTACCGGCTATGAGAAGCAGGCGCAGATCATTCCCATCGAGCAAAACTTCAAATTGTTTTACGTGTTTTTGGATGCGTCACAGGGTACGAAGCTCGAAATTACGGGCTACGACCAGAGCGGAAACATCATCCAGCAGGTGACTCAGGACGAGGCTAACCCCAACAACACGGGGACGACACGAATCGATTAACCGTAATTTTACATAATCAGCCTTCCCAATTAACGGATCGGAAACAATCCATCGATAAGATGAAGGAGGAAAAATCCAATTCGAACAAGCCGGGAGGAGAGAAATAATGAGATTGGCGCTGTTGGGTGATTTGCATTACCACGAAATCGACGAGTCGGTACCGGGGCTGAAGGAAGCACGGCGTGCATTCTATCAAACGGTGCTGGAGCAGTTTTTGGAGCAGGAAGCGGACCTGTATATTTCGCTGGGGGATCTCACCAACTTCGGCACGGCCTCCGAGCTTCGCGAAGTGTACGACCTGCTTCGCCGCCAGGACAAGACGTTTATACACGTGCTGGGCAATCATGACTTGTATGCGCAGCGCAGAGCCGAGGTGCTGGAGATGACGGGCCAGGAGAGGTACCATGCCATCGACACGGATCAAGCGATGCTCGTGTTTCTCGACACGGCCAAGGAAATGGATTTTAAAGACTGGGGCGGCTGGCTCGATCCCGAACAGTTGGGCTGGCTTGAGGAGCAGGTAGGACTGTCAGGCGACAAGCCGCTCCTCGTCTTCGGCCATCACCCCGTGTACAATACGACGGCGGGTTCGGAGAAGGATAAGGGTTCGATTCATCCCATCATCGACATGTGGAGCATTTTGAACCAAAAGCAGGGCATTGGCATCTATTTCAACGGCCATACGCATATGGACTCGATCGCGCACCGGCAGGACTGGTCGTTCGTGCAGCTGTCGGCCTGCCTGGATCAGCCGGGCTTCCGGATCGTCGATATCGCGGAGGACGCGATCCGCATCACACCGGTCGAAGTGATGGACCCGACGCTGCCGGATCACATGGCGCTCCTTCACCAGCATATGAAGCATTTCAGCCCGAATCCGGATGCCAGAGGGATGGAGGACGACCGGGCTCTCCTCGTTCCGCTGCCGATTGCGCCGCAAATCTGAATATAGAGTAATCACGACCTTCGTGAAAGGGAGGCTGTACACGCATGAATGACGTTATGACCCGGGAGCATTTTTTCAAAGGTCTCGCCAAGCATAAACGGATTGCCTCCATCAAAGACCCCCGCCATATTGAAATCGCCTTGAAGCACCGGGATGAGCTGAGCGGCGTCTTTCTCTTGATGGGCCATATCGGTGTCGCCAAAGGCTATGTGAACGTATTCCGGGAGCACGGTCTGCCGGTGTTTATGCATTTGGAAAAAATCGGCGGGCTCAGCACGGACCATTACGGCCTGGATTATTTGGCCAAGAGCATCCGCCCGGTCGGCATCATTTCGACCAAAACCAGCGTCATCAAAACCGCCAAAAAAATGGGGCTGCTCACGGTGCAGCGTTTCTTTCTCGTCGACAGCGAAGGGCTGGAGAACATCGCGAAGAGCCTGTCCCAGGCCGAGCCGGACATCATCGAGCTGATGCCTGCCCGCATTCCGGACATGATCCGCAGGGTGAAGAGTTTTACGGAACTCCCGATCATCACCGGCGGCCTGCTGTATGAGCACAGCCACGCACAGGAGTGCCTGGACCAGGGAGCGACCGCCATTTCCGCTTCCCGTCCTGAGCTGTGGAGAAGAAAGATCATTTGATGTCCCGTTAATATTCCGCATAAACCGCGTTAATAGTTGTCCCTTATGATGAAATCGACAAGTAAATAGAACGGTTGGAGTTATGGAGAAACCTGATCTGTCGAGAGAGCGCTAAGCCAGCGTTCCTGCTCGGCGGTATTCGGGTTTCTTTATTTTTTTGGCTGCAGCCGTCGTTGTACAGCAGACATAAACCAAATTCAAGGGTGGAGGAATCAATCGATGTTCAAGAAAAAGATCGCACTGCTTACACTGTCCGCGGTAATGACGGGCATGCTGGCCGGATGCGGCGGCGGAGCCGAGAAGGCGGCCGGCAGCGAGACAGCGGAGGCAGCAGCGGCCAAGCCGGATAAAAAAATCGTCATCAAGTACTGGTACGCCTTCGGCGACAAGATCGAGGAAGCCAAGCAGCATATGGTCCAAACGTTCAATGAGTCCCAAGACAAGATCGAGGTGGTCGCCGAGCATCAGGGGAATTACGATGATCTTCATGCGAAGGTCCAGGCGGCTTTTGCGGCTGGGGACGCCCCGGCGGTCACGGATCTGGAAATTGCCTCCACGGGCGTGTTCGCCCATTCCGGCATGCTCGAAGACCTGACCTCATACGCCGAGAAGGACAAGGATCAGCTGAAGCTGGACGATTTTATCCCCGGACTGATGGGGAACGCCTACGTGGACGACAAGCTGTACGGGCTGCCTTTCATGCGCAGTACTCCGATTATGTACAAGAACGTGACGATGCTGAAGGATGCCGGGCTGGATCCGTCCGGGCCTAAAACGTGGGATGAGTTTGAGCAGTACTCCAAAGTGCTCAAAGAGAAAGGCAAGCTCGGCATGACCGTGCCGGTCGATATTTGGTTCTATGAGGCGCTGGTGGCCCAAAGCGGCGGCACGATGCTGAGCGAGGACGGCAAAAAGGCAACCTTCAACAACGCGGCCGGCGTGGCGCCGGTGGACTTCTGGAAGCGGCTGGTGAACGAAGGCCTGATCAAAATGCCGGTCGGCGACGAAGCCGGGGATACGGCGGACAAGGATTGGGCGAACCAAATTTCCGCGTTTAAGTTCGCCTCGACGGCCGGCGTGTCGCAAAGCCTGGAAATCGCCAAAGGCAACGGCTTTGAGCTGGAGACGGCCTTCATGCCGGCCAACAAGGATTACGGCGTGCCGACAGGCGGATGCCAGCTCGTCATGACGTCGAAGAGCAGCGCCGAGGAGAAGGCGGCGGCCTGGGAATTCATGAAATGGATGACCTCCCAGGAAAACACGATTTACCAGCATAAGCATGTCGGATACCTGCCGACCCGCACGTCGGCGGTGGAAAGCGAAGAGCTCAAGGAGCATTTTACCCAGTATCCGCAGTATAAAGTCGCTGTCGACCAGCTGAAATACGCGAGACCGCGCCCGATGGAGAACGGATATCCGGAAGTCGCCAAGATCGTCCGCGATGCGATCCAGAAGGCGATTATCGATCCGAAGACGACGCCGCAGCAGGCGCTGGACGAAGCCGCGGCCAAGTCGGATAAGCTGCTTGGCAAGTAAGTTTAGCGCCTGTCAGGCAATGAAACAGACCCGCCAAACAAGGAGGCATTCGGCATGGCCCAAATCGAGCTGATCGGCATTTGCAAGAAATACAAGGAAGAAACCGTAATTCAGGACCTTAACCTGACGATCCGGGACGGTTCGTTTACCGTCCTGGTCGGGCCGTCCGGCTGCGGCAAATCGACGACGCTGCGCATGGTGGCCGGGCTGGAAAGACAGACCGCAGGAGATATTCTCATCGACGGCCAGCGCGTGAACGACACGCCGCCCGGCCTGCGGGACGTGGCGATGGTGTTCCAAAACTATGCGCTGTACCCGACCATGACGGTCCGGGGCAATATCGAGTTCGGTCTCAAGAACCGCGGCGTCTCCCGCAAGGAGCGGGAGCGCCTGGTCTCCGACATTTCCGAAATCGTCGGACTTGGGCCATACCTCGACAAGAAGCCGCAGAATCTCTCCGGCGGCCAGCGCCAGCGCGTGGCGCTCGCCCGGGCGATGGTGAAGCAGCCGAAGGTGTTTATCCTTGACGAACCGCTGTCCAACCTGGACGCGAAGCTGCGGAACCAGATGCGGACCGAGCTGATCCAGCTGCATGAACGCCTTGGCACGACCTTTGTCTACGTGACGCATGATCAGGTCGAAGCCATGTCCATGGGCGACGAGATCGTCGTCATGAACGAAGGGGCGGTCCAGCAGGCGGACTCGCCGATGAAGCTGTACGAGCAGCCTGCCAACCTGTTCACCGCCCAGTTTATCGGCACGCCGGCGATGAACATCATAAAGGTCGGCGACATCAAGGGGCTGCGCGTCCAATCCGAGTCCGGAGCCTACCATGTCGGCTTCCGGCCGGAGCATGCACAGATCAATCCGGACGGCCCGATGGAAGGTCTTGTGCTCGAAGGAGACATCTTGACGCGGGAGAGCCTGGGGGCGGAGCATATCTATCAGATCCGTTCCAAGGCGGGAGCGTTCTTTGTCAAAACGTTTCTGAAGCCGCTGGTGACGGCGGAGCGTGTACACATCGCCGTACCGCACGGGCATCTCTATTATTTCAGCCTCAACGGCAGCCGGGTGCAGACAGCGGGAGCGGCAAATGAGAAGACCTCCTCACGGCAGCTGATAGCGGGAGGGGTGTAGCATGACCGTCTGGGAACGGCTGCGCCCGTACAGCATGGTCGCGCCGGCAATTATCGTCTTTGCCATGTTTTTTATCTACCCGATTTTTTACATGATGTACTTAAGCCTGTTCGACTGGAACTTCGTCAGCCCGACAAAAACGTTCGTCGGCATCCAGAACTTCGTGGATCTGCTGTCGGAGCCGGATTTCCGCCAGGTGCTGTCGAACACGACCCTTTATACCGTGCTGACGGTTACGCTGACGACCGGACTCTCCCTGTTCATGGCGATCTGGCTGAACCGCAGCGGCTTCTTCTACGGCCTGGTACAGGGGGCGATCTTCAGCCCCCATATCATCTCGCTCGTATCGATTTCGCTCTTGTGGAGCTGGCTGATGGACCCCGAATACGGGCTCTTGAACTGGGTGATCGGCCTGTTCGGCTTCGGCAAGCTGGAATGGCTGTCCCATCCGAGCACCTCGCTGATCTCCCTGGTGATCGTGGCCGTGTGGAAAGGGCTCGGCTATAACACGCTCGTGTTTATCGCGGGGCTGCAGAGCATCCCGCAGGATATATACGAAGCGGCTTCCCTGGACCGCTCCAGGCCGTGGACGACGTTCACGCGGCTGATTCTGCCGATGCTGTCGCCGACGATCTTTTTCCTCGTCATCATCAATTTGATCGGGTCGTTCCAGGTGTTCGAGACGATCGCAATCATGACGCAGGGCGGTCCGGTCAACTCGACCAATACGCTGGTGTATTACATCTACGAGGCCGGCTTCCGCTTCTTCAAAATCGGGTATGCCTCGGCGGCCGGCGTGATCCTGCTGTTCATCGTCGGCATCCTGACCATCGTCTATTTCCGGCTGCTGTCCAGCCGCGTTCATTACCGTTAACCGGTAACGACTTCTGCTTCTATGATCTTAAAAAAGGGGGAAAACCGCGTGGAACCCGCAAACCGTGCCTTTGACGGGCATACCGTCGCCGTTCCCGGAGGACGCATGCTGGAAACACCGGGCAGACCTGCCCTTCTGCGCTCCGCGGCCGTCCTGCTGCTGAAGGCGCTGAATGTGGCGGCGCTGCTGCTGCTGGTCCTCATCTTTGCCATGCCGTTTGTCTGGATGCTCTCGACATCCCTCAAAACACTGCCGGAGACGATGATCTTCCCGCCGGAATGGATTCCCCGGAATCCGGTATGGAGCAATTACGCCTCCGCGTGGCAAACCGGGCCGTTCCTGCATTACATCACGAACAGCGCCGTCATTTCGGTGAGCATTTTGCTGCTGCAGATGCTGACGATCATTCCGGCTGCGTACGCATTTGCCAGATACCGGTTTGTCGGCTCCGGCTTTTTGTTCAGCCTGGTCATGGTGACGCTCATGATCCCGACCCAGCTCATCTTTCTGCCGGTATATTTGGAGCTGAGCGCCTTCAAGCTGCTGAACACCCATCTCGGGCTGATACTCCCGTTCGCGTCCAGCGCGTTCGGCATCTTCCTGCTCCGGCAGGCGTTCCGGCAGATCCCGGAGGAGCTGGTGGAAGCTTCCCGCCTGGATCAGGCCAAGGAATGGAAAATCATCGTCCGCATCATGGTGCCTATGGTGAAGCCGGTGCTTGTGACGTTTGCCCTGTTCAGCTTCATCGCGCACTGGAACGATTATTTCTGGCCGCTCGTCATGACGACGAACGAAACGGCGCGGACGCTGCCGATCGGCATCGCCAAAATCCGCGAGGTCGAAGGCGGCGGCACCTGGAACATCCTGATGGCCGGCAACGTCATTTTGGTCGCGCCGATTCTGGCCGCCTTTTTCCTGGCGCAAAAGCATATCATCAAAGCGTTTGTGTACAACGGCGTCAAGTAAGAGGGATGCTGTATGCCACGTGTACCACAGTGACCATGAACGCAGGCTTACGTGTAAAAGAGCTGCTCCTTCGTCTCCCGGACGATATGGAAGCAGCTTTTTGCTTTTTTGGAGTTATCACAGCCTGTAGATAGGGGGTGACTTTAGGCTGCGAAAATGGATCACGGCCGGCCGCTCAGCTCCTGTCACCTGGGGCGCCGCTTTACACGACGTCTGCGGCAAGTGTTGTAAGCGGGCCGTCTTCGGCGGCGATGTCCTGCAGATCATAGACCGAAATCGGGAACATCGGAATACCGACATAATAGGGTGTGATCGCGTACAATGGGTAAAAGAGCACCAACGCCTTGTCGGCGAGGTAGAAATCCTGGTTAGGCGCGACCGTGATGCTCCCCGCATCCAGTACCGGAAGATTCCGCTCCTGCACCTGCTTCTTGACGGCGGCGGTCAGGACCGCTTGGTAAGGGGAGCCCGGTTTGAACAGGCTGGACAAGGTATAGGTGTTCCCCGTTTGCTTGGAAAAGGTCAATCCCTTGGCGATCGTGTATCCATGCGCCATCGGTGTGGAATAGGTGTAGTTGCTCAGCACGAGGCTGAGAATGCCGCGCTCGTTCGTTTTGATCTCGAAATTTCCGGTCGTTTCCGGCTGGCTTCCCGTCTGAACCGCCTGCTGGGCGCGCTGCATGTCCTGGATCGTACGGATGATCGTGTGGTTGATTTTGTTTTCGGCCGTTTTGTCGGCGAGCCCGGTTACCTGCGGATAGTGGATCACCGTGCCGGGGGCCGTAAAGGTGACGGTATGGATGGTGACCGGCGGTACGTATTGAGGCATGCGGTTCGCTCCAATCGTTGAATGGTATACACCAGCCTATTCCGGGCCTGGGCGTTCGGTGACGCGAATGGAGCACGGGAGCTCACTTCCACCTGAGGTCAGGCGATCTAATCGATATAATGTAAATACGAGAGCAGCAGTCACGCCGCGTTAAGGCGATTTGTCCGAACAGGTTCAGCATATTTAAAAAAATATTCCGAGGCTCACGTAACCTTACGGATCTGATATTGCACTATAGGGTTGAAACCAAGATCAAAGGGAGGAGAGTGGGGGTGCGGCAGATCATTGAACAAGCCCGGCAGGGAGACGGGGATGCGCTAAACCGTCTCTTCCGGCAGTATTATGCGATGGCGCATACGGCCGCATACGGGAAGCTGCAGGATCACGATTTGGCGGAGGAAGCGGTGCAGGAGGCGTTTGCGGAAGCATTCGTCCACCTTAGCCGGCTGCAGCAAGCGGACGCCTTTCCGGGGTGGCTGCGGACGATTGTGCATCGCCAGTGTTATCGCTTGATTCGCAGAAAGCCGCAGACTTCCGCGCTGGAGGAAGGGGAAGTGACTGCACCCGACCAGCCGGATATCGGAGAGGTCGTGGCGCGGCAGGAGCTGTACCGGATGCTTCACGATTCAGTCCAGGCCTTATCGCCCGGCATGCGGGAGGCGGTCCAGCTGTTTTATTTTCACGGCTATAGTCTGCAGGAAATTTCGGAGTATGCGGGAACGCCGGTGACGACGCTGAAAAAGCGGCTGTTCGATGCACGACGCAAGCTGAGGGGCACGCTGCCGGTCGCTGACTTCGCGCATGTATTCAAGCATTTACACGAAGGAGGAAAACGCATGCTGCATATTGTTAACGGCGATACGGTCGCCGAGACGCTTAGGCAGGGAGTCGTTCAGGGGGATATCCTCGTTTGGCGCGAGGTATATTCGGAAGGCCCGGTGTTTCTGGAGCCGGCGGAATCGGAGAGCCGCACGGTCCGCGCGCGACACCTCGAGAAAGACATGGGCATTCCGGCCGGGGAGTTTATCCGGAACTGCGAGGAGCAGGAGGAAAAACTGGCCGGATTCCGGCAGTATGACGAAATCGTGCTGTGGTTTGAGCATGACCTGTTTGACCAAACGATGCTGTCTTATCTGCTGCACTGGTTTGGACGGCAGTCCCTTGGCGGGACGAAGCTGAATCTGCTCTGTATCGGAGATTATCCGGGAGTCGGCCTGTTCCGCGGACTCGGTCAGTTAACGGCCAGTCAGCTGAAGACGTTGTCCGGAACGTGGCATCATATCGGAGCGGAAGAGCTGAATCTGGGGAGCAGGGTCTGGGAGGCATACACCTCACCTGATCCGATGAAGCTCCAGCAGCTATTGGAGGAGGATACCTCGGCGCTTCCGTTCGTGCGGGAGGCATTTGAGCTGCATCTGTCCCGTTATCCTTCCGTTTATAACGGACTGGGGATCGTGGAGCAGATGACTTTGGAAAAGGTAAGCGAAGGGATTCACTCGCCGCTGGACCTGTTCAGGCAGATCGGCGACCGGCTGCACGGGTTGGGCATGGGCGACCTGCAGTACTGGGATGTTCTGCGCAGCCTGTGTCAGGGCCCAAGTCCGCTGCTGACGCTGGAGGGGGCGGAAGCCTTTCCCGGCTATGCGGGACCTTCTCCGTCTTTTCGGGACAGCAAGGTCCAGATCACGGAATGGGGAACCCGGGTTTTACGCGGTGAGGATTACCTGGAACGGTGCGGCATTGACCGGTGGTACGGAGGCGTTCATTTGAGCGGTGACCAGCCTGTGTGGCGTTGGGATCAGGATCGGAGAAGGCTGGTGAAATGCAGTGAGTAGGAACGGCCATCGGAGGCAGACGCCGTACTACCGGTCATAGGTTCAGATCATGACAAAGAAGCAGGCAAGATGCCTGCTTCTTCGTTTCGGTTCTTCCTAGAGCCTGACCCTTTCCTTTGTTACTCATCCACGGGAGCTTACTCGAAATGAACCTCCTGATCCAGAAAAGTTTCCCTGCGTCTGAATTCCATAGGTTCTTCAAACGGAATCAGCGCGAAGTTTACAGTGTCCAGCTGCTCCGGCAGGCGCGGTTCGACGAGAAAGGACATGGAGCTGGCTCCTCCGCCACCACGGGCACCGCTGCGCTGTACGTTGTATTCTTCATTAGAACTCGTGATTTCGAGCTGAAGACGGGGATGAAAATCCGGTGAGTCGTTATCAATCTTCAACGGCCTAATCTCGATATGTACAATACTGCCATGCTCATGCTGCATCGCATGGGTGATCCTGTATTGGTATCCTTCCTGCACGGTCGTTTTCATAATCTGCAGGATGCCCTGCAGCTCGCCGGGACCGTCGGAGCGTGTGCGATGAAACCCTCCGTTAATCGAATGAAACAGCCAGTTCAAATAGGGAGGCTTCAAGTCGAATTTTTCTTCAAACTCCTTCATCACTTCCTTAGGCGGAAAACACCGGCGCCCTTTCGCCAGGGCTTTCCGGTGGTTGAGCAGCTCAATCAGCTGCGTATCGACCGCATGGATTTCCTCATCGTAATCATTGGGCACCGCCCGCAATTCCGACCATCCCATAATCCAGTTCCTCCCTTATTGTCAATATACCATTAAAACATAAGTTTTCCTGATTATACCATAGGCTGAAATCTGATATATGAAAAAGTATGGACAAGCAATAAAGCTTGGGACTGTAGCTCCTCTCCGCGATTGATGTATAGTGAACATAACATCATCAAGCGCTTGGCTTGGCCCAAGCTGGCGGACAAGGAGGATGAAGCGATTTTGCCTGAAATTAGAGGTTTTATCGGAACCCACGACAAGGACTGGGAGGACGAGCGGCAGTGGAGCCATCCCGATTTGGAAATCACCGTCGTGTTGGAAGGAAGCGGGCGCTTTGTTCATGAACAGGAGGAAAGGCGGGTCGAGGCAGGGCATGTCGCGCTGATCCCGTCCTTAGCTGCGCATTCTTTTCATGCGATGACCCCGATCCGGTTCGGGGTTGTGCTTGTTGACGGACTGCCGACACATGTACGTGAGCTGTTCGAACGGCTGGTTGTCCTTGGCAAACCGCGCATTATTGCCTTATCCCACCTCGACCAGGACCACTATGAGCGGCTGTTCCGGGAGTGGCTCAGGAGCCGTTCGTCTACGTTGAAAGAGCCGGTCCGAAATGATTTGGCCTGGATCGAAATTCTGCTGCTGTTTTTAAACGAGCATTCCCACCCGGACCAGCAGTCGTTCACGGTATCGCATACAGGCGATTATATTCGCCGGCATCTTCAAGAACCTATCGTCATCGGCAGCCTCGCGGAGATGGCCGGCCTGTCGGAGGAAGGCTTTCGCAAACGGTTCTTCAAAGCCTACGGCATGACGCCCAAGCAGTATCAGCAGATGTGCCGCCTGGAAGAAGCCAAGTGGCTGCTCAGCTCGACGGACAAGGATATGCAGGCGATAGCCGAGCAGATCGGCTTTGCTCAGCTGCACTCGTTTTCGCTGTGGTTCAAAAAGACCGAAGGCTGTCCTCCGTCGGAGTGGAGAACGAGGCAGCGCCGCGACCATCATTGAGGCAGCCGGTCCGGTTTTGCGTAAATTGTGGCGGGTTTCGATTAACGACTTTCTCCTGAAGCAGGGGCTATGATGAGGGGGAATCTCCCGCTTCCGGCAGGAACGCGGTGATACCTTGAAAGGAGAGAGCGGCATGAACGTGACGATCGGAACGAGGGAGCTTGTGATGGGAAGCCGGTATTTGACCGAGCTGCGCAGCAGCAACGATATATTGGAGGACACGGAAGCGCTGAGATTGCGTCTGGCGGAGGAGGGATACCTGCTGATCCGCGGTTTTCACGACCGCGAGCGGGTGCTGTCCGCAAGGGAGGATTTTTTACGCAGACTCCAGGCCATGGGCAGGTTGGAGCCGGGGACTCCGCTGGACGAAGGGCGCATTTCCCGAGACAACCGCAGCATGATGTGGGGCGGCGGAGCGGAAGAGCTGCAGGCGGACTTCCCCCGATTTTTGGATGTGGTGAACCATCCTTCGGTCTTGGATTTTTTTGACCGTCTGCTTGGCGGCAAATCGATGACATACGACTATAAATGGCCGCGGGCCGTAGCCCATGGCGGGAATACCGGCGCGCATTACGACGTCGTGTATATGGGAAGGGGCACCAAAAACGTATATACGATGTGGACACCTTTCGGAGACACGCCGCTTGAGCTCGGAACGTTGGCCATGTGCCTGGGCTCCCAGCATTTCAGCAAAATTAGGCAAACGTACGGTGAAATGGATGTCGACCGGGATAATGTCGCGACAGGCTGGTTTTCCGAAGACCCGGTGGAGATCGTCGATACGTTTGGGGGACGATGGGCCACAACGTCTTTCGAAGCGGGCGATGCCATTATTTTCGGCATGTACATGATGCATACTTCGCTTAACAACACGACGGACCGCTACCGGATCAGCTCAGATACCCGCTATCAGCTCGCATCGGAGCCGGTCGATGAGAGATGGGTGGGCCGCAAGCCGAAGGGGCATTATGCATGGGGCAAAACGACGCCCAAGCCGGTCGCCGATGCCCGCAAGGAATGGGGCGTATGAGGGAGGCAAATTGCCGAATCTGACAATCGCACCCCCTCCCACCTGACAAAAAGACACGATTGCCCGGAAAATAAAGCCGCCCCCAACAAATGTGCAGGTACATGGAAACACCTGGCCGTTTCCCTTCCAGGCGCCGCAGTTTACAATGAAAGCGTTATATTCCTGGATAAAAGGAGAACAGCCATGAACTTTGACCTGAACGTAGTACCCTTCAGCCGCAGAGAGACGTTTTTGGCGGTATCGCTGCTGCCTGAGGGTAAAAATAGACCGGCCGGCCTGTACCTGCGCACCGTCCGGGGCGGGGACGACAAGTTCGGGGAGGCGTTCCGGATCGAGCTGCTGGATGACGCCGGTGAGCTTTTGCCGTTTACGGCCGAAGCCAATCCCGCGAGCGTGAAGCTGGCTGCTCTCGATAGCGCTACTTATGCAGAGCTGTGCATATCGGACAGCTGTACCGCGCGCTTCCGGACCAGAGGCTGCGGCATCCGGCTGACTTTTCAGCCGGCGGCTTACGATTATGCCTACGAGGCGGTGCCCGGCAGCTGGGAAGTGAACAGCTTTACGCACGAATGCCGGTTTATGCTGACCCGCCTTGCAGGCTGCATGAAGATGGAAGTGATATGGGACAAGATCAAGAGCTCGTGCATCGTGGCTGAGTTCAGGGCCGACGGTGCCGCGGGTACGGCCGAATTCGCTATTGAAGAGTTCCGTACGGTGTGGAAGCCGCGGCCTGCCTGGGAGCCCTTTGAGGCGGCGGTGAAGGAAGCCGAGGCCGAATTTGCGGCCTGGCTGGATCACAGCCTTACGGTCCCGGCGCACTGGCAGGAAGGGCGGGAGCTGGCGGCTTACATTACGTGGTCTTGCCTCGTTCCGGCCGAAGGCTGCCTGACGCGCCCAGCGATGTACATGTCGAAGAACTGGATGACGAATATATGGAGCTGGGATCACTGCTTTAACGCCATGGCGCTGGTGCGCCACGATCCGAAACTGGCGTGGGACCAGTTCATGATCTTTTTTGACCGGCAGGATGAGAGCGGGCTGCTTCCCGATTTTATCAACGACAAGTACGAGCTGTGGAACTGCAACAAGCCGCCGATCCACGGCTGGACGCTCGGCTGGATGATGCGCCGGACCGATTGGATCGGCGAAGCGCAGCTTCGGGAGGTATACGGGCCGCTGTCCAAATGGACGGATTGGTGGTTCCGGTACCGGGACGGCGATGGCGACGGCATTCCCCAGTACAATCACGGCAACGATTCCGGCTGGGACAACAGCACGGCGTTCAATAACGGCATTCCGGTGGAAAGCCCGGATCTGTCGGCCTTTCTGATTTTGCAGGCGGAGCTTCTGGCCGAGATTGCCGGGCTGTTGGGGAAGGCGGAGGAAGCGGCGCGGTGGCGCCGGCTTGCCGGGGATACGCTGGACGCGATGCTAAGCCACTTCTGGAAAGACGGCCGGTTCACGGCATGCCGGTCAGGGACGCATGAGCGCTCGCAAGGCGACAGCCTGCTGCTGTTCGTGCCGATCCTGCTCGGTAACCGGCTGCCGGCAGAGATACGGACCGCGCTGCTGCAGGGGCTGCGGGAAGAGGGCCGTTTCCTCACCGGCAACGGCTGGGCGACCGAAAGCGTCCGCAGCCCGTATTACCAGCCCGACGGCTACTGGCGCGGGCCGATCTGGGCGCCGTCGACCATGCTGCTCGTGGAAGGCGCCGCGGCGGCGGGGGATACGGAGCTCGCCAGAGAGGTGGCGCAGCGGTTCTGCCGCATGCTGAACAAGAGCGGCATGGCGGAGAACTTCGACGCGCTGACGGGGGAAGGGCTGCGGGACCGGGCTTTTACCTGGACGTCGAGCGTATTTTTGATCCTCGGGCACGAATACGGGGAACTTTAGCGGGATCATGCACTTCTTCGGAAGGGACTTTTTGGAAAAGTCCTCCGGGGAGGTGCTTTTCCCGTTTAACGAAAGGTGCTTCGCTTCCGCAAACAAGGCGCTTGGCCACGGATTTCTTGTAAGCGGTAACAATTGCGCGGCGAAAGGGCTCCGTCCCCTGTCCGTCCATGCTAGAATGCAGATAGACGACTACCGTGAAGAGGAGGGGATCCGCCATGAATATCCGCCGGCACGGACCGCTGCGGCGCTGGCTTCCGGCCGGAGCTTACCGCAGCATCCGGACCAAACTGCTCGTATGCTTTCTGATTGTGACGCTGATCCCGCTGCTCTCGCTCGGGGCGCTTTCTTACTACCAGTCCGCCAGGACGGTCAACTCCCAGTTCGGCCGTTACGGCGAGAACGCGGTGGCCCAGCTGCAGCAGCAGTCGGACTCCATGCTGGTCCGCATGAAGCAGATGAGCCAGACGATCTACTCGTATTTGCTGGATCCCGCCCATGCGGATCTCGGGAGCGATCCGCCGGTCACCTACGGCGAAATCATGGAGAAGAACGACTTCGAATCCGTCCTGAGGTCGCTGGCTAACGACCAGACGGCCGGGATTTATATTATTACGCCATCCGGTTATTACTACGGCGAAAATAACCTCGACGTCGGCAAGCTCTCCGGCATTCCGGCCTGGAAGAGCATGCCCAACACGAATAGCGGCCCTTATTGGCTGGGCTTCTATATGCAGAACCATGCGATTT
Source organism: Paenibacillus sp. FSL R5-0378 (assembly GCF_038009285.1). NCBI lineage: Bacteria > Bacillati > Bacillota > Bacilli > Caryophanales > Paenibacillaceae > Paenibacillus > Paenibacillus sp. FSL R5-0378. Next base: position 6,746,788 of record NZ_JBBPAY010000001.1, on the reverse strand, counting down.
CCGCCTCAGAGCAAGCCGGTCCGGCAGTGCTGGGACTGGCCGTGCCGATCCGGAACCCGGGCGGCGCCCAGGACGGCAGCACGATCCTGATTGAGGAGGACGCCCGGGAGCTGCTGCGCATGTTCCGTCAGTTCGAGGAGGACACGAAGGCGCATCTTTCGATCCAGGCGCCGGACGGCCGGACCGTCTACGAAAGCACGGAATCCTTTACGCCGAGAGATAACGATATCATCTGGGACAAGACACTGTCCGTCAATCATTGGAAGATCGAGGCAAGGCTGCCTGCCAAGGCGTTTTACCAGTCATCGGGAGTCATCCGGTCGAACACGGTCATCGTGGCGGTTTGGTCCTGCCTGCTCGCTTTCGGGCTGGCCTATCTGTTTACGTCCCGGTTTACGGGGCGCATCCGTTCCCTGAAGGAGTCGATGCAAAAGGTCAGCTTCGGCAAGCTGGACACGCGGGTTCCGGTCGAAGGACGGGACGAGCTTGGGAGCCTGGATATCAGCTTCAACCGGATGGTCAGCGGCGTGCAGTCGCTCGTCCAGGAAGTGGAGCGAAGCGAGCGCCTCAAGAAGGAGGCGGAGCTGAAGGCGTTTCATTACCAGATCAATCCGCATCTGCTCTTCAATACGCTGAACTCGATCCAGTGGAAGGCCAGGCTGGAAGGGGCGGAGGAGATCCGCCGAATGCTGTATCACCTGACGATGGTGCTGGAAGGCAACCTCGATATATCGCAGGAGCTCGTTACGCTGGAGCGGGAGCTGCGGATGATCGGGCATTTTTTGAAAATCCAGGAGATCCGCTATGGAGCCGTATTCCAGTATAAGCTGGACTGCGAGGAAGATCTGAAACGGTTTGTCATCCCGCGGATGACGCTGCAGCCGCTGTTTGAGAACATCTTTTTCCACGGCTTTACTGACGGGGTCGGGGTCATTGAGCTGCGCGTCCGGGAGCAGGGGGAGGAGCTGCTGCTGGAGCTAAAAGACAACGGGGCCGGCATCAGCGAAGAGAAGCTTGCCCGGCTGTTCGCTCCGAATCCCGAGCCCCGCGGCCGCGGCGGTCTCGGCGTAAGAAACGCGGACCAGAAATTCAAGCTGCATTTCGGCCCGCGGTACGGACTTACGGTACGTTCAATCAAAGGAGAGGGAACATCGATACTGATTCGCTGGCCCAAAAAGGAGGAGCATCCGGATGGAGAACGCAAACAACCTGAAAGTGCTGATTGCCGATGACGAGAGCATCGTTCGCAAAGGCCTGAGATCGACGGTGCCCTGGGAGCGGTTCGGTATGGAGGTCGTGGCCGACGCGCCCAACGGGGCGAAGGCGTGGGAAGCCTTCAAGGAGCACCGCCCGGACATCGTCATTACCGATATCGTGATGCCGGAGATGGACGGCATCGAGCTGCTGCGCAGGGTCAAGGAGGCCGAGGAACGGACGAAAATCATCCTGCTCAGCTGCCACCGGGATTTTGAATACGCGCAGCAGGGCATCCAGCTGGGGGCTTCGGGATACCTTCTGAAGACCGCGTTTGAGGACGAAGAGCTGGAAGGGCTGCTGGAGAAGCTGCGGCGGGAGCTACAGCGGCGTCCGTCCCCGGCACCGTTAGACGAGGAGAAGCTGGAGGCGCTCCTGTTCGGCTGGCTCAGCGGCAGCAGCGGCAGATTTCCCGCCGAGCTGGAGCGGCTTCGCGCGGAGGCGTGGCGTTTTGGCGGCCAGGACGTGCATGTGTACCTTGTCCGGACGGAGGGCTGGGGCATGCCGTGGGCCGAATGGCTGAAGATGAAACAGCATGGCACGGGAAATGAAGCGGCCATCCCCTATGGCGGCGACGCCTGCTATTGGATCGTGCCGGAAGGGCTTCAGGAGGCGGCCAACAGCCTGCTGATTGAAGCTAAGGGCAGCCATGGACGGCTGAAGTGGTCCGCCAAGGGCCCCTTGGGCACCAGCAGCGGCATCGCGGAAGCGTTCCGCTCCCTGCATAAAGAGGCCGAGCTGGAACGGGCGTACGGCGTATCCGGCGGGGACTGGCCCGAGCCGATTCAAAAGGCGGTGCGCATGCTTCATGAGCAGCCCGGTTCCGACTGGTCGGCGAGCGAGCTGGCGGAAGAGGTCGGGCTCAGCCGAAGCCATTTTTCCATCCTGTTCAAAAAGACGGTCGGCGACAGCTTTATCGCGTTCCAATACAAGCGCAAGCTCCGGCTGGCCAAGGGACTGCTGCGGGATACGGACCTGACGATGCAGGATATCGCCGAGCGGACGGGGCTTGGCGACAGCAAGTATTTCAGCAAATGGTTCAAGCGCTGCACGGGTCAGACTCCAAGCCAATACCGGACCGTGCAAAAAGGCGAATCGGACCGGACAGTTTGACACCCCGCCCGAAAGTTCAAACAAAAAGACGCCAAATTGCCGATGATCGCACGTTTTGAACCGCTTTCAAAAGCGTTACGATGAAAGCGGTTCAAAAATGAGATGCCTCATTCGCGAGGGGAGCTGACAATATGAAAAAACAGGTTTCACTTATCGTTCTTGCAGCGGCGCTGATGATGTCACTGTCGGCCTGCGGCGGCAGCGGGGGCAAGGCCGAAACGGCCGGCCAGGGCGGCGGCTCCGGATCGGAGAAGACGCTGCGCTTTGCCACCTGGGATACGGGGGATGCGCTCAAAATTGAGCAGGACATCGCCAAGAAGTTCGAAGAGAGCCATCCGGGCACGAAGGTGCAGGTGGAGGCATACGCGGACGGCTTTGATCAGAAGCTCGCCGCGGGCTTCGGCGCCGCCAATCCGCCCGACGTCATGTACATGTGGGATTTTCCGACGTACCACCAGTCGCTGGAGCCGCTGGACAGCTATGCGGACAAAGACAAGGATTTAAATATTGACGACTTCTACAAGGGCCTGTTCAATTACGGCAAAATCGACGGTACCCTGTACGGCATTCCGGCGGGCTTTACGACGCGGGTGGTGTACTACAACAAGAAGCTGTTTGATGAGGCGGGCGTGCCGTATCCGAAGGACGGCTGGACCTGGCCCGAATTCCAGGAGATGGCCGGAAAGCTGACGGATAAATCCAAGAAGCAGTACGGCTTCGGCGTCCGCGCGGAGAATGACACTTACGATCTGCAGGGGTTCGTATGGAGCAACGGGAGCTCGTTCATTTCTCCTGACGGCAAGACGATCGACGGCTACATGAACAGCAAGGAAACCGCAGAGGCGATCCAGATGTTCGGCGACATGGTGAAGAACGGCTCGGCCGTGCTGACCGGCGGAAAGGGGCAGCAGAGCGGCGACGACATTTTCAAGGCAGGCAAAATCGCCATGTGGGAAAGCGGCATCTGGCCGCTGGAATCGTTCCGTCAGGCAGGTGTCGATGTAGGAACGGTTGAAATGCCGGCCTTCCCGGGCAAACCGGTCAAAGGCGTACTGGCTGAATCGGCTCTGTCGATCGCGAAGGATTCCAAGCAGAAGGATCTGGCCTGGGAGTTCATCAAGTTCTACGTTTCCGATGCGTCAATCAAAATGCGGGTTGCCGACCTTCCGGTGCGTCAAAGCGTCGTGACCGAGCTGAAAAAGGACCAGGATCCGCTCTACAAGCCGTACTATACGATGCTGGAGCGCTCGGACAACACCCCGGCGTTCCTGCTGAATCCGAAGTGGAATGAGGTTAACCGGCAGCTTTCCGCCGCGGTGGAATCGGTCATGCACGGCAGCAATGCCCAGGATGTGCTGAACCAGGCCGTAAAGGACAGCGAGCGCTACATGAAATAATACCTGAAGAAAGAAGGTTTTTGAGATGGCTCAAACCTACCTCCACCCGGCACGGGAACAGTCAGCCGCCCTCAAGGCCTTGAAGAAACGCAGACGGGGTGGGGCTGCCCCCTACCTCTTCATTTTTCCGTGGATATTCGGCTTTCTGGTTTTCACGCTGGGACCGCTGCTGTTTTCGCTCGTCATTTCGTTCTTTGACTGGCCGATCGTCGGCAAAGTGACGTTTATCGGGCTTGGCAACTACGTGGAAATGTTCACCGACGATCCGCTGTTCTGGAAATCGCTGATGGTAACGCTGAAATTCGCCGTGCTGTTCGTGCCGCTGAACATCATTGTCGCCCTGGGGCTTGCGATGCTGCTCAACCAGAAAGTTCGGGGCAGCGCGATTTTCCGCACGGCGTTCTACCTCCCGTCCGTTATTTCGGGTGTGGCGCTGGCCATGATCTGGTCCTGGGTATACAGCGGCGATTACGGCATCCTGAACTACTTCCTGTCGATCTTCGGGATTCAGGGGCCGGATTGGCTGAACGACACCAAATGGTCGCTCGTCGCCATGGTCGTTGCCAGCTTATGGGGACAGGGCTCGATGATGCTGATTTTTCTGGCGGGGCTGAAAGGCATCCCGAAGGATCTTTACGAATCGGCCTCCATCGACGGCGCGGGCAAGCTTCGGCAGTTTGTCAGCGTCACGGTTCCGATGATCACCCCCACGATTCTGTTCAACCTGATCACGTCGATTATCGCGGCGTTCCAGCAGCTGACGCTGGCGCTGCTCCTGACGGGCGGGGGACCGATGAAGGCGACGTATTTTTACGCGATGTACATGTATGAGAACGCATTTAAATACTTTAAAATGGGCTACTCCGCCGCCAACGCCTGGTTCATGTTCCTGATCGTGCTGACGCTGACGTTCCTGGTGTTCAAGTCGTCGGAAGCGTGGGTGTTCTACGAAGGCGAAATGAAGCGCGGACCGCAGAAGAAGCCGAAGCCGGCGAAAGGAGGGAGGGTAGGATGAAAAAGACGCTGAGCTATCTTGCGCTGATCCTCTTGTCCCTGCTCTTTATCGCGCCCTTGTTCTGGGCCATTACGACAGCGCTCAAATCTCCGCAGGAGCTGTACCTGTTTCCGCCCAAATGGATTCCGTCCGTCTTCCGGTTCAGCAACTTTGCGGATGCCTGGAATATTCAGCCTTTTAACCTGTTTTTGAAAAACACGCTGATCGTCACCGTGCTCTCGACCCTCGGCCAGCTGGTATCCTGTACGCTTGTGGCCTACGGCTTCGCCCGGTTCGAATTCAAGGGACGCAACCTGCTGTTTCTGATCGTGCTGGCCACGATGATGATTCCGTGGGAAGTGACGATGATCCCGCAGTATATGGAGTTCAATTATTTGGGGTGGATCAACACGCTCAAGCCGCTGATCGTTCCGTCCTGGTTCGGCTCTGCATACTTTATCTTTTTGCTGCGTCAATTCATCATGACATTACCGCGGGAATTAGATGAAGCTGCTACGATCGACGGGGCGGGCAAGCTCACCGTACTGATGCGGGTGATCGTGCCTTTGATGGGGCCGTCGCTCATCCTGGTGGCGGTGTTCCAGATGATGAGCTGCTGGAACGATTACCTCGGACCGCTCATTTTTCTGAACGACCAGACCAAATACACGCTGACGCTGGGCTTGTCGCAGTTCAAGGGCATGTACGGCGTCGATATGCAGTCGATTATGGCGATCACCTGCCTGATCTCCATTCCGCCGCTTGCCATCTTTTTCTTCGCACAGCGTTATATCGTCGGCGGCATAGCGAGCACGGGCATCAAAGGCTGACGCCTTTCCTGCTCAAGTGAGGAGACGCATCCAGAGAGAGAAAGGAAGGGAAAGCATGCACAACACGAACCTGCCCCGGGATTGGGACGATCTTGCCGTGCTGGCAAAAAACCGGATGAAAGGCAGAGCCTGTTTCATTCCTTATGCGGACGCTGAAGGGGCCTTAAGCAGCGACCGCGGAAGCTCACCTTGGTTCCAATCGCTGAACGGCATTTGGAAATTTCACTATGCAACCAGGCCGGAGCTGGCGCCGGACGATTTTCGGGAAGAAGCGCTGGCCGGCTGGGACTGGTCGGATATTCGGGTGCCGGGGCACTGGCAGCTGCAAGGGTACGGCAGTCCACATTATACGGACCTGGACTACCCGTTTCCGGTGGATCCGCCCCGGGTACCCAATGACAATCCAACAGGCAGCTACGTCCGGGAATTCGAGCTGCCGCCCTATTGGCAGGGGCGGCGGACCACCGTCAAATTCGACGGAGTGGACAGCGCCTTCCATGTGTGGCTGAACGGATCGTTCGTCGGTTACAGCCAGGGAAGCCGGCTGACCTCGGAGTTTGACCTTACGCCTTATTTACAGCCGGGGGTCAACCGTCTGGCCGTCCGCGTGTATCAATGGTCGGACGGCAGTTACCTGGAGGACCAGGACATGTGGTGGCTGAGCGGCATCTTCAGGGACGTCTACCTGATCGCCGAGCCCGCCTCGATCCGCGTCGCCGATTACCGGGTGGTTACCGAGCTGGACGCAAAGTTTGAGCAGGGGGTGCTGAACGTTCGGCTCGACCTGGAAGGGGTTGAACCGGAGGGAGGCGTCTCGCTGCGGCTGATGGACCCTGCGGGGCAGGAAGCAGCCTCTGCTAATGAATCGGTGCAAAATGGCTCCAGTACCTTGGATGTCCGCCTGCCCGTTGCTCATCCGGCTTTGTGGAGCGCAGAACATCCTGCACTGTACCATCTGCTGATCACGGTAACGGACGCGCACGGGAATCAGACCGAGATCATCGCGCAGCGGGTGGGATTCCGGCAGGTGGAAGTGAAGGACGGCAGATTCCTCGTCAATGGCAGAGCGATCCTCCTCAAAGGAGTCAACCGGCACGACCATCACCCGGATACCGGCCGAACCGTGACTTTGTCCACGATGCGGGAAGACATCCTGATGATGAAGCGCCACAATATCAACGCCGTCAGAACGGCTCATTATCCGAACGATCCGCGGTTCTATGAACTCTGTGACGAATACGGGCTGTACGTCATGGAGGAGACGGATCTGGAGACGCACGGGTTTGAGCCGCTCGGGAACATTTCGCGCCTGAGCGACGATCCCGCCTGGACGGAAGCTTATGTTGACCGCGTCCGGCGCATGGTGGAGCGCGACCACAACCATCCTTCCGTCATCTTCTGGTCGCTCGGCAACGAGTCGGGCTTCGGCTGCAACTTCCGCGCCATGTCCGAGTGGTGCAAGGCGAACGATCCGACGCGTCTTGTGCATTACGAAGAGGACCGGGAAGCGGAGGTATGCGACATCGTCAGCACGATGTATTCCTCCGTGGAGAAGATGGAGGGCTTCGGGAAGCTGACGGACCATCCAAAGCCGCATATTATGTGCGAGTTCGCCCATGCGATGGGCAACGGACCCGGCGGGCTGCGGGCGTATTTCGATACCTTCGAGAAGTTTCCCCGCCTGCAGGGAGGCTTCGTCTGGGAATGGATCGATCACGGTCTGCGCAGACGCACGGCCGATGGGCGTGACGATTACGCCTACGGCGGCGACTACGGCGACGTACCGAACAACGGGAACTTTTGTCTCGACGGTCTGGTCTTCCCCGACCGCACCACGTCGCCTGGATTGATCGAATACAAGAAAGTCATTGAGCCGGTTCGTGTGGAGTGGGCGGAAGCAGGCCGCATCCGCATCACGAACAAGTATGACTTTATAACGCTTGAACATCTTCAGGCGGATTACAGCGTGACGGCCGACGGCCGTACTCTGCGCAGCGGTGTGCTGACCCTTCCGGCCGTGGGGCCGGGGGAATCGGCAGAGCTCGCACTTCCCTTTGCGTGGGACCGTCCGGAAAGCGGTCTGGAAGCCGGGACGGAGCGGTGGCTGAACGTCGGCTTCACGCTGGCGGCCGACTGCAGCTGGGCGGAGCAGGGGCATGAAGTCGCCTGGACGCAGCTGGCACTGCCGGCTGTGGCTCCGGCAGAGGCGGCGTCGCGGCATCAAGCAGCCCGGTCCGCCGAGGCTGCGAGTCTGCGCCGGGCCCTATCCGTTCAGGAACGAGGGCATGCGCTGATTCTGGCAAGCGACCGGTTCCACTTGGAAGCGAGCAGCCTTGAACCCGGCTTCACTTCGCTCCGGATGAACGGCAAAGAGCTGATCCGGCGCGGACCGCGGCTGAACTTCTGGCGCGCGCCGATCGACAACGATATGTACGTGCTGGCGGACTGGCGAAAGGCGCACCTGAACCGGCTGACCGAGCGGGTGGACGATTTCCGCTGGGAGCGGCTTGACGCGGACGCGGTCCGGCTGGCCTGGTCCTCGCGGATTGCGCCGCCGGTATACGATTGGGGCTTCCGCTGCGAGACGTCGTACACGGTGACGGCGGATGGGCTCATCATCATGGACGTAACAGGATCGCCGATCGGCACGCCACCGTCCATGCTGCCGAAGATCGGGCTGCAGCTGCAGCTCCCGGGGGATTGTGAAAGGGTGGCCTGGTACGGCCGCGGTCCCGGGGAGAGCTACTCGGACAGCAAGGAAGCTGGCCGCTTCGGGGTGTACCGGAGCACGGTGGACGGCCTGTTTACGCCGTACGTATATCCGCAGGAGAACGGCAACCGCACCGATGTGCGCTGGGTTTCGATGGCGGACAGCGCCGGGCTGGGACTGCTTGCGGCAGGCTCGCCCGTACTGGAGTTCAGCGCAAGGCGGTACACGGATCAAGACCTGGAGCAGGCGCAGCACATGACGGAGCTCAAGCCGCGCGACTATATTACGCTGAACCTGGACTACCGGCAGAACGGGCTCGGCAGCAACAGCTGCGGTCCGGCGCAGGCGCCGGAGCACGCGGTGAAGCCGGAACCGTTCCGGTTCCGGGTGCTGCTGCAGCCGTACATGGCGGAGGACCAAGCGCCGGAGCGGCTGAACCGGCAGATGACCGGGGAGGCCGCACGATACCCACTTAAGGAGGAGAACGAGGATGCTTAATACACAGGACGTTTTGAACTTGTCGGGGAAAGTGGCGGTCGTGACCGGAGGAGCCTCCGGCATCGGCCTGGCTACCGCCGAGCTCCTGGCGGGCTTCGGAGCTCACGCCGTGCTGATCGATATCAACGAGGCGGCCGGGGAGGCGGCGGCCGCAGGCATCCGGGCCGAAGGAGGCTTGGCCACCTTCCGCCGCTGCGACGTCACCTCGGCCGCGGACTGCGAACGGACCGCGGCTGAAATTGCTGCCGATTTGGGAGGCATCCACATATTGTTCAACAATGCGGGTGTCATCCGCCGCCAAAGCGTGACCGAGCTGGAGGAGCGGGATTGGGACCTGGTACTCAACGTGTCCCTCAAAGGCGTCTACCTCCTCTCGAAGTACGTCATTCCGGTGATGGAGCGGAGCGGCGGAGGCAGCATCATCAATACGGGCTCCGGCTGGGGTCTTAAGGGCGGGGACCGCGCCGCAGCCTACTGCGCCGCCAAGGCCGGCGTCGTGAACCTGACGCGGGCGATGGCGATCGACCATGGGCCGGCGGGCATCCGCGTCAACTGCGTATCGCCTGGCGATACGGACACGCCGCTGCTTCGGGACGAAGCCAAACAGCTGCAGCAGGATGAGGCGGCGTTCCTCGTCGCCTCCGCCGGGGGACGCCCGCTCGAGAGGCTCGGCACGCCGCGCGATATCGCGAATGCGGTGCTGTTTCTCGCGAGCGACCTGTCCGCCTGGGTCACAGGCAGCGTGCTCGTCGTCGACGGCGGCGGGATCGCCTGACCACTATACAGAACGGAGGCGTTAATTTTGGCAGAACACAGAACGTATGCCCATCCTTATATACCGAATACCGTCCCGGAAGTCCGGGACGCCATGCTGCGGGAAATCGGACTGACGTCCATGGACCAGCTGCATGACGCCATTCCCGATCATCTGAAGCTGAAGCGGGAGATGGACCTCCCGCCGGCCATGAACGAATACGAGCTGCGCTGGCATATCGAAGGCATACTCGCCAAGAACAAGCACGGCGCGGATTACCTGAATTTTTTGGGGGCGGGCTGCTGGCAGCATTTTATTCCGGCAGTCTGCGACGAAATTAACCAGCGCTCCGAGTTCGTGACGGCCTATGCCGGCGAGCCTTATGAGGATCACGGCCGCTTCCAGGCGCTGTTTGAGTATCAGAGCCTGCTGGCCGAGCTGGTGGATATGGATGTCGTCAACGTTCCGACCTTTGACTGGGCGCAGGCGGCGTCCACCGCGATCCGCATGGCCGGCCGCATCACCGGGCGGCGCACCGCCCTGATTCCGCGCTCGGTCGATCCGGATAAGGTCGCCATCATCCGCAATTACTGCACGCCGGTCATGGACATCCGCATGGTGGAGATCGACCCGGCCACCGGGAAAATGGACCTTGCCGACCTGCAGCGCAAGCTGGACGGGAACACCGCCGCCGTTTATTTCGAGAATCCCGGGTATCTCGGCATCATCGAGGACCAGGGAGCGGACATTTCCCGCCTCGCCCATGCCGCTCAGGCATTGTCGATTGTCGGCGTGGACCCGATCTCCCTCGGCGTGCTGGAGCCGCCGGCCCGCTACGGCGCGGACATCGTCTGCGGGGACCTGCAGCCGCTCGGCATGCATATGAACTACGGCGGGGGACAGGCCGGATTTATCGCAACCCGCGACGAAGAGAAATTCGTCATGGAATACCCGTCCCGGCTGTTCGGCATCGTTCCGACGGAAGTGGAGGGCGAGTACGGCTTCGGCGACGTTGCGTACGAGCGCACCTCGTTTGCGCTGCGGGAGAAGGGTAAAGAATCCGTCGGCACGCAGACGGCCTTATGGGGTATTACGGCCGGCGTCTATCTGGCCCTGATGGGACCAAGCGGCATGCAGGAAGTGGGCGGAACGATCGTCCAGAAGGCGAAATATGCTGCCAGCCAGCTGTCCGGCATTCCAGGCGTATCTCTGCGCTTTGGCGGCACGCCGTTCTTCAAGGAGTTCGTCGTCGACTTCAACGGTACGGGACGCACCGTGGCCGACATTAACCGCCGGCTGCTTGATGAAGGGATTTTCGGCGGCAAGGATTTGTCGGCAGGCTATCCCGAGTGGGGACAGTGCGCCCTGTACTGCGTCACGGAAATTCATACCCAGGCCGACCTGGACCGCCTGGCCGGAGCCGTCCGCGCCATCGTAGGCGCAGATGCTTCAGCGGCCGGAGCATCAGGAGAGGAGCAGACGCCATGAAACGGATTGTCAGGGACCGGAAGGTCCGCCAGTTCCACCAAGCCAAATGGGATGAGCCGGTCATCTTTGAACTGCACCGCGCGGGAGAGCGGGGCGTCATCCCGCCGCAGGCCGAGCCGGCCGTTGCAGCGGAAGCCGGCGGCATGCAGGACGCCATCCCGGCGAACATGCGCCGCAGCCAGGCGCCTGCCCTGCCGGAGATCGGCCAGGCCAAGGTGCTGCGCCATTACCTGCGCCTCTCCCAGGAGACGCTGGGCTCGGATTTGAACGTCGAAATCGGGCAGGGCACCTGCACGATGAAATATATCCCGCGGATCAACGAAATGCTGATCCGCAGCCCCCGCATGACCGAGCTCCATCCGCTCCAGGATGTGAGCTCGGTACAGGGCATGCTGGAAATCTACCACAGCCTGGACCTTGCGATGCGGGAGATTTCCGGCATGGACGCCTTTAGCTTCCAGCCGAGCAGCGGCACGCAGGCGCTGCTGGCCATGGCTTCCATCGTGCGGGCTTACCATGACTCGCGCGGAGAGGGGGAGAAGCGCGACGAGATCATCACGACGATCTTCTCCCACCCGTCCCAGGCCGCGACCGCTGCCGTCAAAGGCTACAAAATCATCACCCTTCATCCGGACGAGGACGGATTCCCTGACCTGGAGAAGCTGAAGGCTGCGGTCTCCGAACGGACCGCCGGTTTCGTCGTGGCGAACCCGGAAGACACCGGCATTTATAACCACCGGATCCGCGAGTTTACGGACGTGGTGCATGCCGCCGGCGGGGTCTGCTACTACGACCAGGCTAATGCCAACGGTCTTCTTGGCATTACCCGCGCGAAGGAAGCGGGCTTTGACATGTGCTTCTTCAACCTGCACAAGACGTTTGCCGCGCCGCATATGTGCGGCGGACCGGCCACCGGCGCGCTCGGCGTGACCGATGCGCTGAAGCCGTTTCTGCCGGGACCGCTGGTGGATCAGGCGGCGGACGGGAGCTATGTCCTGCGGGAGCAGGGCGGCAGCAGCATCGGCAAGGTCCGCAGCTTCCACGGCGTCGCCCAGACGGTGCTCCGCGCCTACGCGTGGATTCTCAGCCTCGGCGCGGAAGGACTGAAGGATGTGGCGCAGACCGCTGTGTTGAACAATAACTATCTGTACCACAAAATCCTGCAGATCCGCGGGGCAAGCGCGCCATACATCAAGGGCCGACGCCTGGAGCAGGTCCGCTACAGCTGGAAGCAACTGACCGACGAGACCGGCGTCACGACCGAAGATATTACGCGGCGGATGTGCGACTTCGGCCTGCATTACTGGACGTCCCATCATCCGTACATCGTGCCGCAGCCGTTTACGCTCGAGCCGACCGAATCGTACTCCAAGGAAGATCTTGACGAGTATATCCAGGCGCTGGAGCATATTTCAAATGAAGCGTACACGAATCCCGAGATGGTCCGGACGGCTCCTCATGCCAGCACGGTTCACCGCAACGACGAATCGTCCCTGGACGATCCGCGGCAGTGGTGCATTACGTGGCGCGCCTATCTGAAGAAGACCGAACCGTCAGCAGTGAAGTAACCACGAATGAACTTGTAGACCAAGGCCACAGCCGAACGGATGGCTTTGGTCTTTTTTTATGGACTTGGCCCAATATAGGCCTCTTAGACATAATGGGGGTGGCTGGCCAAGCCGGATCCGGGGGAGGAACAGGTCATCCGGTTCCCTTATGCTCGTTATCCAAAAAACTCAAAAAATTTGGAGAAGGAATAACCCTTTTTATAGAGAACTATGCTTGTATAGTCCATAAAACAGCCAAAGATGGACTGCATTGTTCACAGCCAAAACAACCAAATATTTGGAGGAGTGATCGAGGGTGAAGGAGAAGGTGCGTGTTGGAATGATTGGTCTCGGCGCACGCGGCATGGGGCTGCTGAGAGGAATCATCCTGCATATGGAAGATGTTGAGGTTGTCGCGGTTTGCGACCTGTATGAAGACCGCTGCGAGGAGGCGGCTGGATATGTCCAAGAGACAGGAACCGCCAGACCGCTGGTAACGACCAAATATCAGGAAGTTGTGGCCCTGCCGGGGCTGGACGCCGTTGTCATCGGCGCATCCTGGGCGGACCATATTCATATTGCTGCGGCATGCATGGAAGCCGGGATCTACGTGGCCAGCGAAGTCGGCGGCGCTTATTCGGTGCAGGAGTGCTGGAAGCTGGTAGAGACGTACGAGCGCACCGGCGTACCCTGCATGATTATGGAAAACTGCTGTTACGGACGCGAAGAACTGATGGTGCTGAACATGGTCAAGCAGGGCGTATTCGGCGACATCGTTCACTGCGCCGGCGGCTACCATCACGATCTGCGCGAAGAAATTGCCTACGGCATCGAAAACCGGCATTACCGCCTGAACAACTATATTCACCGCAACTGTGAAAACTACCCGACGCATGAGCTCGGACCCATTGCTCAGATCCTGGGCATCAACCACGGCAACCGGATGGTATCCCTCGTCTCCATGTCCTCCAAGGCCAAAGGCATGCATGAATACGTTGTCCGGGAGAGAGGCGCCGATTCGGCGCTTGCCCAGACCGAGTTTATGCAGGGCGATATCGTTACTACCGTGATCAAGTGCGCCCATGGCGAAACGATTACGATCACGCTCGACACTACGCTCCCCCGCTACTACTCCAGAGGGTTTACGGTCCGGGGCACGAAGGGGATGTATGTGGAGGAGAACCATTCCATTTACATCGACGGACAGCATGACGAGCACCACTTTGACTGGAAAAACCAATGGGGCAACGCCGACTCCTTCCGTGAGCAGTATGAGCATCCGATCTGGAAGAAGTTCATCAGCGAGGGCGTGAAGGGCGGCCACGGCGGCATGGACTGGCTGGTCTACTCCGAATTTATCGAATGCGTGAAGAACGGCACGGATACGCCGCTTGATGTGTACGATATGGCCGCCTGGATGAGCATCTCGGCCCTGTCCGAGGAGTCGATTGCGCTCGGCGGTCATCCGGTGGCGATTCCGGATTTCACGAACGGAAAGTGGATGAGCCGTTAAACGATACAGCGATATTTTAAGCGAAATTTCTCGAAAAAGTGACCTGCAGCCATTTCGGAGAAACTTTCCCGAATGTACAGGTTACGGGCGCTGGCGATGAAGCCGGCGCTCTTTTTTTTAACCGCCGGCCATCGTTACTCTACGAGCGAACAAATTATTGAAAGCACTTTCACTTCATATGATATAATGCAATAAAAGCAGACATACCTAATATATCAATCACTTCCACCGTTTGCATCGTTAAAGCGCAGCAGCCGCTTGCCCCTAAGGTCCTATCCCTGCATATCATTAGTTCATAAGGAGACGAGTCCGTACGATGTTTAATGTTCTTGTAGTAGACGATGAGCATGTTCAACGAGAGGGCATCAAGGATTTGATATCGGAATACCGGTTTCCGTTCCACGTGCTCGAAGCCGACAATGGCCGCGCGGCCGAAACCATTTTGAACCGCCACCCGATCGATATTTTGATTACCGATGTCAAAATGCCGCTGATGAGCGGCCTCGAGCTCGGCAGGCTGGCGAAAAAAACGCAGGACAACCTCAAAATCGTCATCTGCAGCGGATACGACGAATTCGAATACGCGAAAACTGCCATTAAGCTGGGCGTCGTCAACTATCTGCTCAAGCCGCTTGTGACTGAGGAATTTTTGGAGGTGATGGAGGAAATTACGCATATTCGCCCCCATGCCGGCGGGCCCGAGGTGGAATCGGAGGAATCGAAGGTGATCCGCCAGGTGAAGGAGTTCGTGAAGGACCATTTTCAGCGCGACCTGTCATTGACGGAGGTGGCCAATGAGGTGTATCTGTCCCCGGGATACTTGAGCATTTTGTTCAAAAAAGAAACCGGGATGAACTTTTCCAAATATTTGACCGACCTCCGCCTCCGCAAGGCAGGCCATCTGCTGCTGAACTCCAATATGAAAATTAACGACATCGCGGCGTTTGTCGGCATCGACAACACCTCTTATTTTTGCCGGCTGTTCAAAACCAACTACGGCGTGAGCCCATTACAGTATAGAGAGAGCGGGAATGTCCATGCTTCACTGGATCAAGAGCAGGTTCAATGATATCCGGTTCCGCAACAAGCTGCTGCTGTCCCACCTTTTTATTGCGCTGATTCCCATTCTGCTGCTCGGCGTTCTCGCTTTTATCCAATCCTATCGCATCCAAATGAAGGAGCTGAAGAGCGAAGCCGCGGCCAGTCTGGACCAAGTGGCGAACATTCTCGATTATAAAATCAACCGCTACAACACGCTGAGCGAATTTATCGTGCTGAACCGCGACTTTTCGAAATTGTTTACCCGGAACTATGCCGGCAATTACTTCGAGATGTTCCTTGATTTCCGGGACATTATGGACCCGCTCATTTCTAATACGAAAACGATGGACGACAATATCGAGGGCATTACGTTCTATACGTCCGGGGATTTGCTCGGCATCCGCGACAACATTTTGCCGCTCAGCGATTTGAAGCAAAAGCCGTGGTTCGACGGGTACCGGGGCAGGCATTGGGTGGTGGACGGCAGTCACGTCTATCTGGTGCAGGAGCTGATCAGCAATTTGAAGGACAGCAATTACATGGTGATCTCGGTCAATTACGACAGCATTTTCTCGGATATGGACAAGCTGTCGGATCATATTACCGTACAGATCGAAGGTCCGCAGCACCAGCCGATCTTCCGTGAACAGAAGGCGGACCCGCCCGCGCAAGGGGCGACCCGGCTCGACCGGACGCTGAAAAGCAACGGCTGGACGATCCATTATTACCTGTCCAATGCGAATGCGTATGTCAACGCGCTGACGTTTTTCAAAATCACTCTGCTCGTCATTGGATTAAGCCTGCTCGTCGCCTTTTTCCTGATCTATATCGTGTCGAACAATTTCACGAGGCGGATCATCCACCTCAAAAACAAGGTGGACAAGGTGGAGCAGAACAACCTGGACGTCGTCATCCAGAGCTCTTCCCGGGATGAGTTCGGGGAACTGACGAACGGCATCGGCAGGATGCTGGGGCGCATCAACAGTCTGATTCACCAGGTGTACCAGGCGGAAATCGCCAGGCAGCAGAGTGAGTACCAGCGGCTGATTAATCAGATCAATCCCCACTTTCTGTACAACACGCTGTCTTTTATACACTGGCGGGCCAAAAAGAAGCGTGACCTGGAAACCGGGTACATGGTATCGACGCTGGCCAAGTTCTACCGGACGACATTGAACGGGGGCAGGGAGATGGCGACGGTCGCGAACGAAATCGAGCATATCCGGGCGTATCTGGACCTGCAGCTCGTCATGAATGACGGGGACTTTGACGTGGGGTTTCAAGTGGATGAAGATACGGCGGATTTGAAAATCATTCACTTCGTGCTGCAGCCGATCGTGGAGAACGCGATCAAGCACGGGTTCACCCATCCGGAGGCTGAGGAAACTCCGCGGATCGTCATTGCGTCGCGCCGGCAGGAGGGCATCCTGACGCTGATCGTAACGGATAACGGCGTCGGGATGACCCCTGTCCAGGCCGCCAAGCTGCTGTCGGCCGAGAACGGGGGAACCGGCGTGAAGAACGTCAACGACCGGATGAGGCTGTATTACGGGCCGCCGTACGGCCTAGCCATCGACAGCGCCCCCGGAATGGGCACGACGGTCACCCTGACGTTTCCTGCGGAGCCGGCGGACACAGCGCCGATGGGATTGGCCGAGAGCGCGGCTGCCGGTCCATAGAGGGCGGAGATCAGCGGCAGCGAATGGGCGTGTATCCGCTTCGAAACGCCATTGGCCGGCAGGCAATCCTGTTGTTAGCGCACAGAAGGAAGAGCCGGCTACCGTATGGAAAGAAGGTAAAG
This sequence comes from Paenibacillus sp. FSL R5-0378, assembly GCF_038009285.1. Classification (NCBI taxonomy): domain Bacteria; kingdom Bacillati; phylum Bacillota; class Bacilli; order Caryophanales; family Paenibacillaceae; genus Paenibacillus; species Paenibacillus sp. FSL R5-0378. The sequence continues at coordinate 6,729,848 of NZ_JBBPAY010000001.1, read as the reverse complement.
AAGGAAAGAACGCATGAGGAGGAAGCAAACCATATGTTTGAACATTTGGTCTCATTTAAATTTAACCGCATCCTTGAACCGGAGCTGGAGCAGGAGCTCCTCGGACTGCTGTGGGGGCTGAAAGATCAGATTCCCGGCATCGTTGACCTCACGGCCGGCGTCAATAAAACGGAGGAAACGGAAAACATCCACGGGTTCAGCATTGGGCTACGCGTGACATTCAAAGACCGCGAATCGCTGCAGGCCTATGGGCCGCATCCGGCGCATCAAACATTTGTCCGCAGGCTCGATGACTTGATCGAGCAGGTCGTGGTGGTGGACTATCCCGTTCAAGGTTGAGCTTCTATCATCGGTGAGGCTGTGTGAAGCCGGCTGTCGTGCTGCCTGCTGGCATATACCGGGGTATTCCCATGATTGCTCAACGTCTGGTAGCTGCCGCCAGAGCCAAAGAGCGTTCCTTCGGGGCGCTCTTTTTGTGTGTCGAATCCGCCTGCGGGGCATTCATGAAAAAAGTGACACAGAACGGAAAAATGTGATATATACGATTTTTTTGCAACCGCATACAATTTTACTTGTACAAGGAATCGACAAGAGAGGGGTTCAAACGGATGAACAAACGAAAAATATCGTCACTGCTGGCCGTCACGTGCATCACAGCGCTCATCGTCAGCGGATGCGGCGGCGGAAGCGGCAAAGCGGAGGACAAGGTTGTCAGCGAAAAGGACTACGAGCCATACAGCAAGTACGAGTCCCCGGTGGAGTTTACCATCGGACGCAATACGAGCCATACGAACAATCTGCCGAAGGGCGATTCGATTGAAAACAACATGGCGACCCGCTACGTCGAGAGCAAAGTGAACGTGAAGGCCAAGGTAGCCTGGGAGACCGATGATATGGACCAGAAGCTGTCCCTGTCGATGACGACCGGTGAGCTGCCGGACGTGATGCTGGTCAGCCGCACGATTTTCAATCAGCTCGTAGACAATGACCTCATTGAAGATATGACCGAGGTTTACGAAAAAACCGCCTCCGAGGGTGTCAAAAACATCTACTCCTCTTATGGGGATCTGCTGCTCGACCAAGTGAAGGTGGACGGCAAAATCATGGGCCTGCCGATGACGAATATCGGCAACCAGCATCAGCTGCTGTGGATTCGCAAAGACTGGCTGGACAAGGTCGGCGGCAAGCTGCCGCAGTCCGTGGACGATGTGTGGAACCTGGCCAGAACCTTTGTGGAGAAGGATGCCTCCGGAACCGGCAAGACGATCGGGTTCGGGATGAATCAGGACGCGATGAATTTTTCACCGATATTTGCAGCTTATAATGCATTTCCAGGCCAGTGGATCAAGAAAGACGGCAAGGTCGTGTACGGCTCCGTGCAGCCCGAAATGAAAGAGGCGCTCGCCGATTTGGCCGAGCATTACAAGGAAGGGCTGATCGACAAGCAGTTTGCGGTCCGCTCGGACGAAGAGAAGGAAGCGCTGGTCATCAACGGCCAGGCTGGCATGCTCTTTAACCCATGGTGGATCGGATACACGAACTACAAGGACTCCATCAAGCAGGATCCAAAAGCCGAATGGGTGGCGGTATCTGCACCTGTAGATGAGAACGGCAAATTTAAAACGATCCGGCAGGACCCGGTCGGTGGAGGCATTGTTGTCGTGCGCAAAGGTTACCCTCATCCCGAGGCGATTATGAAATCGATCAATCTGACGACGGACTTCCTGTACTCACTGACGGACGACGCCGTCCAGTACAAGAAGGAGCATGCCAGCGAAGGGCTGACCGACCACAGCCGCTGGAACAACGAGCCGACGCAAATTCCGATGCAGGTGGACTATGACGACGTGCTCAAGCGTTATTACGATGACATCATGAAGGCTGACAAAGCAGGCAGTGCCGACGGAATTCAAGAGGACCGCGTCGTGTCCTATGAAGCGTACCAGGAGTTCAAGCAAAAGGGGACTGCGGTCGACGCCAATACGTACGGTGAATATCTATCCCGGATCGAGGGGCAGCGGGAGGCGAACAACCCGAACCTCGAAGTGATTCCGGCCGGCTTCTACGGCACGACGGAGACGATGAAGCTGAAATGGGCGAACCTGCAGAAGATGGAGCAGGAAATGATGCTGAAGATCATCATGGGCCAAGCCAGCATCGATGCTTTTGATCAATTCGTGTCGACCTGGAAAAAGACCGGCGGCGATGAGATCACGCAGGAAGTGGAAGAGATGAGCAGCAGGTAAGTCCCAGTCAATACATCCTGGATAAATGGAAGTGATAAGTATGTCTTCACTGGAAGCAAGTCTCCATACGGAACGGCAGGTTTCGGGACGGATACGGAAGAAACGCAAGGCTTTTCATGAAATGACGTATCACTTCATGCTGCTGCCGGGCATGGTGCTGCTGTTCATTTTCTCCATCGTCCCGATGTTCGGCATCGTGATGGCCTTTCAGAAATTTATCCCGGCCAAAGGCATTTTCGGCTCCAAATGGGCCGGGCTGACCAATTTCACGTATATGTTTCAGCTCCCGGACGCAAAGCAAATTTTCGTCAATACGCTGGTGATCGCGGTCGGAAAAATCATACTGGGGCTGATCGTGCCGATCGTGTTTGCGCTGCTGCTGAATGAAGTCCGCCTGAAGATGTTCAAAAGCACCGTGCAGACGATCGTATACCTTCCCCACTTCATGTCCTGGGTCGTGCTCGGCACGATGATGACGATGATCTTCTCATACGACGGCATGGTGAACAACGTTCTGCAGCTCTTTGGGATGGACAGAACGATGTTTCTGGCCAGCAACACCTGGTTCAGACCGCTGCTGATCGTGACCGACACCTGGAAGGAGTTTGGCTACGGAACGATCGTCTATTTGGCCGCCCTGACGGGCATCAATCCTTCGCTGTATGAATCGGCCGCTCTTGACGGGGCAAGCCGGTGGAAGCAGACGCTGAACATTACGCTGCCCGGAATTTTACCGACGATCATCCTGCTCGGCACGCTGAGCCTGGGCAATGTGCTGAATGCCGGCTTCGATCAGGTGTTCAATATGTACAATCCGCTGGTATACCAGACCGGAGACATCATCGATACGTTCGTGTACCGGATGGGCCTGATTCAGATGCAGTATTCGTTTGCCACTGCGGTCGGCTTGATGAAATCGGTCATCAGCTTTGTGCTGATTGTCGTATCCTACAAGCTGGCTTCCAAATACGCCGGTTACCGGATTTTCTAGAAAGGGGCGCTGATTTGCATGATACAATCGAGAACGTTCGGGGCGCAGGCTTCCCGCTTCCTGATCATCCTGGTGCTGGTGCTCATCGCCTGCCTGTCCCTGGCCCCGATCATCAATACGATCATGGTGTCGGTGAGCAGCAGCACGGCGGTCAACGCGGGCAAGGTGTATTTTCTCCCGGTAGATATCAACTTCTCCTCTTACGTTAAAATTTTGGACGACGAGAAGTTTTGGAGGGCTTTCCTGGTGTCGGTTGAGCGGGTCGCCCTGGGCGGAGCGATCAACATGCTGCTGACGGTTCTGATGGCGTATCCGCTGTCGAGAACGGCCTCGCAGTTCCGGGCACGCAACGTCTATATGTGGATTATCGTGTTCACGATGCTGTTCAGCGGCGGCATTGTTCCCTGGTACATGGTCATCAGCAAGCTGGGATTGATCAACTCGATCTGGGCGCTTGTGCTGCCCGGCGCGGTACCGGTCTTCAACGTTATCCTGCTGATGAACTTTTTCAAAGGGATTCCGAAGGAGATGGAGGAGGCGGCCTTTATCGACGGGGCGGGTCCACTGAAAATTTTGTGGCATATCTTCATCCCGGTGTCCCTGCCCAGCCTGGCGACGATCACTTTATTTGTCATCGTGGGCCACTGGAACAACTTCTTCGACGGGATCGTGCTGATCAACGACAGTCATAAGATCCCGCTGCAAACGTATCTGCAGCAGCTGAATTTGACCAGGGACCAAATGCAGAATCTGTCGGTTGAGCAGCTGCAGCAGTACAATAAGATCTCTAACACCACGCTCAACTCGGCTAAAATTCTCGTGTCCATGATCCCGATCCTGCTGATCTATCCGTTCCTGCAGCGGTATCTCATCCATGGTATCGTTCTGGGGTCGGTCAAGGAATAGCGGGTCCTGATAGGCAAAACATGACAGCGACAATGAAAGACGGGGCTGACCGCGCAAGCTTTGCAAATGGCTGCGGGGGCAGCCCTGTTCGGCGTTTGCCGGGAATGGCCGGAAGGGATGCGAAAGGGGTGCGGATAACCAATTGTTGACTTCAAAAATGAACTTATGTTATATAAAAATAAGAATAATTAGCACTCATTATGTTTGAGTGCTAAGATACTATGTTCGTTGAGGGGAGTATACTAGATGGCCATGAAAGAGTTTAAAGCCGAGTCGAAACGACTGCTTGAAATGATGATCAACTCCATTTATACGCAGCGGGAGATCTTTTTGCGCGAACTCATCTCCAACGCCAGCGACGCTATCGATAAAATCTATTATAAAGCGCTAACAGACGACCAGCTGGTTTTCAATAAAGACGATTATTACATCCGGATCACCCCGGATAAAGAAGCCAGAACGCTGACGATTTCCGATACGGGCATCGGGATGACGCAGGAGGAGCTGGAGAACAATCTGGGCGTCATCGCGAAGAGCGGGTCGCTGGCCTTCAAGAACGAGAACGAAGCCAAGGACGGCCACAACATTATCGGCCAGTTCGGGGTCGGCTTCTATTCGGCCTTCATGGTGGCGGACCGGGTGACGGTCATCACCAAGGCGCTTGGCTCCGATACGGCGTACAAGTGGGAGTCTGCGGGAGCGGACGGATATACGATCGAGCCTGCGGCGAAGGATACCGTGGGTACGGAAATTGTGTTGAAAATCAAAGAAAACACGGAAGAAGACAATTACGATGAATTTCTGGAGGATTACCGCCTCCGGACGATCATCAAGAAGTACTCGGATTTCATCCGGTACCCGATCAAGATGGACGTCACCGGGCATCGGCCGAAAGAGGGCGCGGACGGCGAGTTCGAGGAATACAGCGAAGAGCAGACCGTGAACAGCATGGTTCCGATCTGGCGCAAGAACAAGGGCGAGCTGACCGAAGAGGACTACGTCAACTTTTACAACGAGAAGCGCTACGGGTTTGACAAGCCGCTGACGCATGTGCACATCAAGGCGGACGGCGCCGTTGTGTACAACGCGATCCTGTTCATTCCGGAGCACACCCCGTTCGATTATTATACGAAGGAATACGAGAAGGGGCTTGAGCTTTACTCAAACGGCGTCCTTATTATGGAAAAATGCGGCGACCTGCTCCCGGATTACTTCAGCTTCGTCAAAGGGATGGTCGATTCCGAGGACCTGTCGCTGAACATTTCCCGAGAAATGCTGCAGCATGACCGTCAGCTGACGCTGATCGCGAAAAATATCAAGAGCAAGATCAAGAGCCAGCTGCAGACGCTGCTCAAGGATGAACGCGAGAAATACGAGAAGTTCTATGAGGCGTTCGGCAGACAGCTGAAGTTCGGCGTGTACAACAACTACGGCGCGGATAAGGACGTGCTGCAGGATCTGCTGCTGTTTACCTCTTCCAAGGAAAAGAAGCTGGTGACGCTGGACGAATACGTATCCGGAATGCCGGAGGATCAGAAATATATTTACTACGCCGCCGGCGAATCGGTGGAGCGGCTTGAGAAGCTGCCGCAGACGGAAATGGTGGCCGATAAGGGCTACGAAATTTTGTACTTCACCGACGATATCGACGAATTTGCCATCAAGATGCTGATGAAGTACAAGGACAAGGAATTCAAGTCGGTATCAAGCGGCGATCTCGGTATCGAGACGGAAGCAGACAAGAAGGATGAAGCGGCGGAGACGGAGAGTAAGGAGCTCTTCGAGGAGATGAAGAACATTCTCTCGGGCAAAGTGAAGGACGTCAAGGCTTCCAAACGGCTGAAGTCCCACCCGGTCTGCCTGTCCACGGAAGGCGACTTGTCGATCGAAATGGAGAAGGTGCTCAAAGCGATGCCGAGCGGCCAGGACATCCAGGCCGACAAGGTGCTGGAGATCAACATACACCACGAGGTGTTCCAGTCCCTGAAGGATGCTTATGACAAGGACCGCGAGAAGCTGGGCCTGTACACGAACCTGCTGTACAACCAGGCGCTGCTGATCGAAGGGCTACCGATCCAGGATCCGGTCGAATTTACGAACGATATTTGCAAAATTATGGTGTAAGCCAAGCTCCTCCCGACCTGCGGCAGAATGCCTGACAGGCGGTACAACCCGGCCTGCCGGAGTTTTGACCTCCGGGCCGGGTTCCTTTTTTTGCCGGAGGGCGGGCTGCGAAGCGAACATCGTGTATAATGGTAGAAGGGCGCAGAGTGATGCCTTAACCGGTCATGCTGCGCATGCTTAATAACGAAGAAGAGGTGTACATGTTGGAAGACCCTACGTTACAACTGGAACAAACAAACATACAGCACGCCATCATCGGCGAACCCATGACCAGCTTGTCCGAGATTTTGCTGAGCCTGACCAAGACGAGGCTGTCCGCGCTGGCTTCCGTCCACAGCATCACAGGTCGTTCCAAGATGAAGAAAGAAGAGCTTGCCGAAGCGCTGTCGGATTACGTCACGAATACGGAGCATTTGTCGTCCATGCTGCTCCAAATGGATGGTGCCGAATGGAGCCTGTTTGAGACGCTCCTTCAGGAGTCTTCCGTTCAAGATAATACGATTCCATACGGGGATTATGCCTTTTTGCTGGATCGCGGGCTCGTATTCAGCTTTTTCTCGGATGGTCAGCTGCACCTGATCATGCCGGAAGAAATCAGGGATGCCATCCGCAAGGCTGATCTGCCTGCTTTGAAACAGCAGCACGGCCAGCACCAGCTGGCTTATCAATATATTGTTGCCGCATCCCATTTGTACGGAGCGGTTAAGGTGGACAAGCTTCTTGAGATCTACAACGCCCAGAATGAACAGGCGCTGAGTGCGGAGGAGCTTCTGAATGAAGTGAACGAGGCGATCGGCCGGGGCGAGAACCTGCTCCTTCACAGCGGATACATCGTGAACAGCTATCTGCTCCACGACCTGGACGAGCAGAAGATCAACGACTGGATCGCGAAGGTCGAAGGGAAACCGTATTACGTTCCCGAGCAGGAGGAGCTGCTCCGGTATGCGGACGAGACGTATTTTGAAATGACGCCGCAGCTGTCCGCGCTGCAGCAGTACGTGCTGCGGGAGCTGTGCAAGGACCAGGAGACGGTGGAATACCTGATCGACGATCTCCAGCTGGCGTGCGCCAAAGGTTCGTCGATTCAGGATCTGATCTACGAATTCGAGAGCCGCAAAATCAATTTCAAAAACCCGCTTCAGGCCCAGCAGACGATTCAGCTGCTGACCGAAGTCTATAACCATACCCGGATGTGGGCCAATAACGGCCACACCTTGGTGGAGCTTCAGGCCATTGCCGATGGCGTTAAGCCGGAGCTGGTGAAGCTGGTGAACATTTCCGCAGCGGATACCGTGCCGAAGGTGGGACGCAACGAGCCGTGCCCTTGCGGCAGCGGGCTGAAGTACAAGAAGTGCCACGGAAAATAAACGCTTATCGCTCTATTTATCCTATATAGATCATCAACTATAAGAGCGGCAGTCCGGACATGAACGTCATGTCCCGGGCTGCCGTTTTTGCGTTTGCCACTTTTCATATGAACCAGCGCCTATGGATTGATTCCGAACCGTCCCATCCGATAGAATAAAATGAATAAAGAAAGCGCTTACCTCATGTCGAAAAAAATTGGCGACTACCATGGCCCCTTTGATCCGTTATCGTGATTCCATGGCAAACAACCCGTTGTAAAGGAGTGATTGGCATTGCGGAACAGCTGGTACCGCCGAATGCTGCTTTCGTATTTCCCCATCTTTTTGATCACTGTAACGATTCTTGTGTTCCTGTCTTTCCTCGTCGTCAATGAAATTTCCCAGAAGGAGACGGTTAAGGCGGATCAGATTTCTACGGGATATATCGTGGACACGGTCCAGATGGCCCTCAAGGAAATCGAAATGAACGCACTGGATGAGGTGGAGCGGAACAGCCGCTACAACGATTTTCTTCAGGCGGACGGTCCGCATGAGCGGGATGCGGTATATGCGGTCGTGGACAGCCTGCGAACCCTGGCTGCCAAAGACGAGCTCGTGGATTCTGTGTATGTGTACCGCAGCGGCGATCGGCAGACGCTCACAACGAGCGGTCTCCTGGAGTGGGACGAGTTTGCCGACAGGCCGTTTGTCGAGCTGGCGCTGGGCCAGCCGGCATACCAGGGCTGGTCCCTGATCCGCGACTATCATGAAATGGGGAGCGATGCGAAGCGGCGGGTCATCTCTATGTACAAACGGGCCCCGCTTCCGTTCGGTACGCAGGGCTTTGTCGTCATTAACGTCAACATGTATGCGCTGGAGCAGAAAATCCGGACCATGAAAGATACCGATGTATCCTTCCTTCAAATCCGCGACCGGGAAGGAAATCTGATCTTCTCGACGCGTCCGTCCGAACCGGGAGACGCAGAGGCTGCAGAAGGCCGTATTCTGAACCGTATTCCGTTCCAAGCCACCGGCTGGACGTTTGAGAGCGGGATTGCAGCGGGCCAGCTGTTTATGTGGGTGTCGGTCGTTTCGTACATCTGGATCGTCATCGGCGTGGGCACCGTGCTGGCAGCCGTCGCCTACTTACTGTATATCACCAAGCGCAATTATAAACCGATCCGCGCCATGATGCACCGGATCGAAGCGGTCCGTGACCGGATGGATCCTCCGGGCGGCGCCAAGAGCGACGAGCTGCTTCTGATCGACCGGGCATTGGAAAATTTAATCCGGCAGACCGCCGACTATGAGAAGCAGCAGCAGGAGAACATGCTGATCGCCAGAAGGCAGCTGTTCATCGACCTCGTTCAGGGGGAACGACTTGGTGATGCAGGCGAGCGTCTGGACCGATTGAAACCGCTGCCGGTACAGGTCACGGGGCCGTATCTGCTGGTCCTCGTAGAAATACTGGAATTTCCGCGTTTTCAGCAGGGCTTTTCGGTTCAGGACCAGAGCACGCTCAAGTTTGCGCTGACCAATGTGCTGCAGGAAATGGCCCGCGACGAAGGCTTGCACGGCTGGGGGGAATGGACGGAAGCGAACCGGATGGGCCTGCTGCTCGGTGTGAGCCCGGATGTGACGGAAGAAGAGACGCAGGAGAGGATTCGAAGGCTGTCGGAGCGGGGCATCGCCTGGACCCATGACCATTTGGGCTTGTCCCTGATGGTCAGCGTCGGACCGCGTTCGGACTCATGGGAAGAAGTGTCCGCCTCGTATCAGGCCGCGGCCAGGGCGCTGCAGCATAAGCTGTCGCTTGGCCAGAGGGCATTTATTCTCAGCGAGGACATGCCGGCTAACGCGGCGACCAGAACATATACCCACCTGCAGGGCATCGCCGAGTTCGTGAAGCAGTTCCGGCTGTCCGACGGCGATTGGCGGAGCCGTCTTGAGCGGATTTTTGACGACCTGAAAGCCGATGCCTTGAAGGATGAGGATATCCGCATGCTGCTGCTGACGATGATGGAAATGCTGGCGCGGGAGGTCGGGGACCTTTCCGAACAGCTGCAGTCCTGTTTTACGGGCGAGCGGGCCGGATCTTGGCGCCGGGCTGTTGAGGAGACGACGTCGCTGGACAAGCTGCGATCGTTGTTTACGGAGCAGCTGGCAGAGATTTACCGTACGTTCGTAGCCGTCAGCGAAACGAAAAGCCACCGGGCGATGATCGTGGAGATGAAGGCGTACATCGAAGAGAATTTTGCCGATCCGGATCTGTCACTGAAGCATCTGAGCGACCGCTTTCAGATCTCGGGCAAATACGCGAGTTACCTGTTCAAGGAAGAGTTCAACATGAAGTTCGTCGATTTCATGGTCCAGCTGCGGATGGCCAAAGCGGAACGGCTGCTGCTGGAAACCGACGACACCGTCCAGCACATTGCGCTTCAGGTCGGCTACGCCAATTCCATTACCTTCGGCCGGACGTTCAAGCGGGAGGTGGGGGTGACCCCGGGCGATTACCGCAAATTAAAGGCGAAGTCGCAGCGTGACGTTCCGATTTAAGGAACGCGTTCGAGGGCAGATGCAGGAGCCGTAAGCAGTCCACCAAGCCTTGCAGCTCCTGGCCTGAGCGGTGTTTTGAAAATAGTTTATTGCCGGAAAACGGTTTGCTCTTCAGGGTGTTATGGGTTTTCCGCCTCTACGCCCAAACGGTTTATCGATCCGAAACTGGTTTATTGTCCAGCCGCCGCATCCCGTGACATACTGTGGGCATTCCCGCTGATGCGGTAACCGGCCCGATTGAAAGCGTAAACAATAATCCGCTTGCCATTCAGCGGAGCCGGCATGAAAAAGATGAAGGGATGATACGAATGGTTGGGAACAGGAACACAAGATCTTTGGCAAAATCGGTTCGCTTCATGTCAGCCGTGCTGGTCGCGGGCAGTATGCTGTTGTCTGCATGTTCGCCCAAATCGGAACAGGCCGCTTCGGAAGGATCCGGATCAGGATCCGGGTCCTCAGGCAAACAGGTGACCCTGTCGGTGGAGGTGTTCGACCGCGGCAATTCGCCTTCGGGGTATACCATCAAAGATAATTATTGGACCCGCTGGGTTCAGGAAAAGTTCGGCACCCCTAATCAGATTCAGATGAATTACGTTCCCGTCCCGCGTTCGGAGGAAGTCGAGAAGCTGAACGTGCTGATGGCAAGCGGCGGAGATGTGCCGGACATCGTGTTCACGTATGATTCCAGCACCTTTTACCGATATGCGCTGCAGGGCGGGCTGACGGACTTGACGGAGCTGATTGATCAGTATGGGCCGAACCTGAAAAAGTTTCTTGGCGACGAGGTGCTGAACTATGGAAAGGTGGATGGGAAGCTGTACGCCGTTCCAGCCAAACGGTCGAACCTCGGCAAGTATTCCTCGTTTATCCGCAAGGACTGGCTCGACAAGCTGAGCCTGCCTGTGCCGCAGACGACGGACGAATTGTACTTGGCGCTGAAAGCTTTTAAGGAAAAGGATCCGGGCGGAACCGGGGGCAAAGTGATCCCGCTCGGCATGACGATCGCTCCGGCGCAGTACGAACCGCTGATCTGGTCTTTCATCAAGGAGACGACGGAGGAGCAGAAATATACGCTGACCCAGCAGCTCGGATCCCGTGATTATCCGATCCTGCTTCCCGGCTTCAAGGATGCGCTCCAGTTCATGAACAAGCTGTACAACGAGGGATTGATGAGCCGGGACTTCGGGCTGGACGAGGACAAAAAGAAGATGAGCGAGGATATCTCCACCGGAAAGGTCGGCTTCTTCAGCGAGGACGACACAAATATTTACTATGCGGACGGTACCTACGAGACGCTGCAGTCCAATGTCAAGGGTGCCGAACTCCAGGCGGTGGATGTTTACACGAATGAAAAAGGTGAGCATGCCAAGCCGGAATACGCACCGGTGGGCTTGTACGTTATGATCCCCAAATCCAGCAAGCATGCGGCAGAAGCGGTGAAATACCTGGACTGGATGGCATCGGGCGACGTGCTCTTCAACATGCAGACAGGGGTCGAGGGCGAGAACTATACGATGAAGGACGGCATCCCGGTGGCGCTGGAAAATCCGACGGAGGAAGCGAAGAACCGGATGTTCAATGCCGGCGATATGACCCTCATTACCAACGGACAGCAGCTGGGAAGCCCTGAGAAGAACAAGGAGGCCAAAGCGCTCCAGTTTCCGCCGAAGTATCAGGACGGTGCCCGGGAAGCCTTGAAGATTTCCAACTCCGATACGGTGCCGCCGGTACTGATGGATCGCCCGATCGAAGCCCAGGCCAAATACGGCAATACGCTGCTCGACAAGTTCAACGAAATGATCGTCAAGACGACGACGGCAAAACCGGAGCAGTTCGAAGCGGTGTACGATTCCCTCATGAAGGATTATATGGCCAGCGGCGGTCAGGCCGTTCTGGATGAGCGGACCAAAGTGTACGGCGAAATGAAGTCGAAATAAACCGTGCGGCTAGGCCCGTCAACAGAGGAGGCAAGGCTTGTGAAAATGACGCGTTATTTGGGCAGATATTGGCAGCTGTATGCGCTTCTGCTTCTGCCGCTGGCTTATTTTATTATCTTCCGGTATGGACCGATGTATGGCATTCAGATCGCTTTCAAAGACTTCAATCTGTTTCAAGGCATTAACGGCAGCGAATGGATCGGACTGGACGCTTTCAAGGAAGTGTTCGGCATGCGGGACTTTTACAAAACGCTGCGCAACACCTTGATGCTGAATTTTCTCGATTTGCTCGTTTCGTTCCCGGCTCCGCTGATCCTGGCGATTATGCTGTATGAGCTGCGGAGCGCGTGGTTCAGGAAGCTGTCCCAAACGATCCTCTACATTCCCCATTTCATTTCCTGGGTGATCATCGGGGGCATCGTGTACCAGGTATTCGGCACGCAGTCCGGCATGATCAACAATGTCATTACGGCCTTTGGTTTTCCGGAGGTTCCCTTTTTGACGGATAAAAATACCTGGCTGATCACCTATCTGCTGGTCGGGGTATGGCAGAGCGCGGGCTGGGGAACGATCATCTATCTGGCGGCATTGACCGGCATTAACAAAGAGCTGTTCGAAGCGGCGGAAGTGGACGGGGCTACACGGATGAGGCGCATCTGGCACATTACGCTCCCCGGCATCAAGCCGACGATCGTGACCCTGCTGATCATCAACCTGGGCCACATGATCTCGATCGGCTTCGAGCGCCCGTACATTATCGGCAACACGATGGTACGCGATTATTCCGACGTGCTCAGCACTTTCGTGTACCGGATCGGCCTCGAATCGGGACAGTATACGCTTGCCACCGTTGTCGGCCTGTTCCAGGCGGTGGTGGGGCTGGTATTCGTCCTCGGGGCGAACTTTGTTTCGAGGAAGCTGACCGATGAAGGCATTTTGTAGCGCGGCAGGAGCATTTTTACGAGAAAGGAGTGAACGAAGATGAGATCGCAAACGTCCGGCAGGGGATTCGATATCGTCAATGCGGTGCTGCTCGGCATCGTCGTGGTGGTCTGCCTGGCCCCGTTCCTTCATATTCTGGCTATATCCCTCAGTTCGAGCCGCCCGGTTCTCTCCGGAGAGGTGAGCCTGCTCCCGGTAGAGCTGAATTGGGGGGCTTACCGGCAGGTGTTCAGCGACTTGTCGATGATCCGATCGCTTGGCTTTACGGTGCTGCTCACCGTGATGCATACCGTCATGTGCATGCTGATGACCGTTGCGGCGGGGTATCCCCTTACCCAGAAAAAGCTGAAAGGCCGCAGACTGATCATGTTTTTGATCGTGGTGACGATGTTTTTCAGCGGCGGCATCATCCCGGAATACATTCTGGTCCGCAGCCTCCATCTGATCGATACAATGTGGGCGCTGATTCTGCCCGGCCTGATCAACCCTTTTTACCTGATCATCCTGATCTCGTTCTTCAACAACATCCCGGATAGCCTGGAGGAATCGGCCGAACTGGACGGAAGCAGCCACTTCCGGACGCTCATCAGCATTATTCTGCCGCTGTCGATGCCGGTCATCGCCACACTCAGCTTGTTCTATGCGGTGGGCCGGTGGAACGGGTTTACGGATACGCTGCTGTACATTACCAGCCCTGAACTCTATCCGATGCAGCTGAAGCTGTATCAGCTGATCCAGAACAACATGGTGTCCGACCTGATGCAGATGGAGGGCGCAATGGTGAGTCCGATGCAGCCGGAGAGCCTGAAGGCGGCGAGCGTTATTTTTGCCACCGTTCCGATTCTGCTCGTTTATCCTTGGCTGCAGCGGTATTTCGTGAACGGGGTCATGATCGGCGCGGTTAAGGGGTAGGCGAATGGGAGTGGAAAATAAATTTATCGGCTGTAGGATCAGTTGTACCGGTTTTTCGGCAAAAGGATATAAGGCTTGGTTTGAGTTTGAAGTTGAGAATGAGATTGAGTGAGCGATGCCTTTCGAGGGGCGGAACGCTTTTAATCGAGTACAAGGAGGCGGCTTGATGGTTCTGGATAAGGGAGAGTATTCCTTTTCAACCTGCTGGAATATTAAACGCCACGCCGTGGGAAGCGATATGATCGAAGAAATCCGGGGGCTGGGCTTTAAGCGCGTGGAGCTCAACTATAACGTCACCCGGGAAATGCTGACCACGATCGAACCGATGATTGAGCGCGGCGAAATCGCTATTTCCAGCGTGCATAATACGTTCCCATTTATTGACGATCCCGATTACGGGACCGATTCGGTGCTGCTCGGATTTGACGATGAAGCCAAGCGGAAGCGGGCGGTCGATCTGCTGGTGCAGTCGGCGGAATATGCCGCCCGTTACGGAGCGGCAGCCGTGGTCGTCCACCCGGGTGAGGTGCCGTTTGAGGCCAATATCGATCAGGAGCTGAAGACGCTCTACAAGGAGCACGGGCCCGATTCGCCGGCATACCGCAGCCTGTGGGAAGAGATGCTGGAGCGGCGGGATTCGCTGAACGGGCATTATGCGGAGCGGATCGAGCGCAGCCTGGAAGACGCCTGCGGGCGGATCGCAGCCAAAGGATGGGACGTAACGATCGGCATCGAGACCCGGTCGCGGTGCTACCAGATGCCGACGCTGAGGGAAGCGCGCGGCATCATTGACCGCCTTCAAGGCGCCAAGGTCGGCCTGTGGTACGACTTCGGCCACGGCATGATGATGGAGCGGATGGGTTTGTACGACAACGCGGCGGACATGAGCCTGATCATGGACCATATCGCCGGGATTCATATCCACGAGAGCGTAGGCTTGTCCGACCATTGGTGCCCCTATGTCCACAGCGGCGACATGGCTTATTTCGACCGGTTTTTACCGGTGATCGAAGCCGCGCCTGTGAAGGTCTACGAGCTGAAATCAGCCTGTACGCCGGAGGAGATCGACCGCAGCCATGGGCTGCTGACGGCCAAGCTGGAGCGTCTGCGGGCAGCAGGCGGCCGGACCGGGACGGGGCACATTTCGGTTAACGAAAGTGGTGTGGAGTAAGGATACGGTGGCATGATGAACCCGAAAGCGAGTGGATAAAGCATGTATGAACAATTGGTTGGCATAAACGACCGATGCGTGGAGGAAAGCCTAAGCCGCCAAGTGCTGGACGAGGGCAGCCGTTATCATGGAGGCGTCACGGACCCGGTCAACGGCATCGCCTGGGCCAGCCATGGCGGCACGCCGATGGTCATGGCGCTCTGGGCCGCGGCATTGATCAATCCCGATTCGCGTTATTATCATAACGAAGAGCTGCTCAGCAGGCTGGAGTATGGAGCCGAATTCCTATTGAGATTCCAGCATGCGGACGGCTCCATCTCCCCGGGCTGGACGAATATGCACTCCCCGCCGGATACGGCGTTCGTGGCAGGCGGTCTTGCTCAGGTGCACGAGCTGCTCGAGGCCCATCTCGAAGGCTGGGAGCAGCTGGAGAAAGCCACCGGCCTGATCCGGTTGTTCCTTACCCGGACCGCCCCTGTACTGCTGACAGGCGGCTGCCATACCCCCAACCACCGGTGGGTGCTCACGGCCGCCCTCGGCTTTTTGTACCGGCTCACCGGCAAGGAGGAACTGAAGGACAGGGCCGAAGCCTGGCTGGCTGAAGGGATGGACTGCACGGAGGACGGGGAATGGACCGAGCGGAGCAACGGAATCTATAACGGGGTCAGCGACATCGTGCTGTATTATGCCGCGGAACAGCTGAACCGGCCGGAGCTGCTGGAGCCGGTCCGCCGGAACCTGCGGATGATGGCTTACCTGATCCATCCGGACGGCGAGGTGGTCACCGATTATTCCGGCCGCCAGGATTACGGGGTGAGGCATGACCTATCCGGCTATTTTCTAATCAGCCGACTGATGGAGCATATGGACCGGGATCCGCTGTTTGCGGCGCTCGCCGATGCCGCCGGTCAGGCGATTGTCCACCCGGGCTGGCTGCCGAACAACGCGATGATCGGCTATCTGCGCTATCCGCAGCTCCGTGAGCGGCGGGTTCAGCCGTCTCCTCTTCCCGATCGCTACCGCGTGATGATCAATCGGCATTTTGACCGCGGGCAGTACCTCCGGCAGCTGGAAAGCGCGGGCCATTACGGCCGCATTTACCACAGCCGGCTGCACACCGATTTCGGCGCTCCGGTCGGGCGGCAGCGGGACGGTCAGACCAGCCTGACCGTCATGGCGGAGACGGACTCGTTCCTGTCCCTCCGGCATGGGGCTGTGCGGCTGCTGGGCGTCCGGCTGGCTTCCTCGTTCGAACCCGGCTACGTCAAAATGAACACGCTCGAAGAGCTGCCAGGCGGATACCGTTTGGCCGGCGACGAGGCCAAAGGCTATTACGGACCGCTTCCCCGGACAGCACTGCCGCAGACCGCGGCAGGTGGCGGGACGAGCCCGTGGTACTTGCTGCCGCATCATTTGCGCGAGATGACGCATAAACAGCACCATCGCGCCGAAGCGGATCTGACCGCGGATGAAGAGGGGTTCCGGCTTCGCGTGCAGTGCCGGGAACCTGAAGGCATGATGACGCAGATATCCTTCGTCTTCGGCGGCGAAACGGCGTTCGCCGGGGAAGGATTGTTTCCCGCAGACGAGTCCGGCGGCGTGCTGTTCTGGAAGCAGGGCGGCGTCCGCTGCAGTGCCGGCACGGACTGGATCGAGATGGAGGGCGGGCAGCACGGACACTGGGCGAAGGCGCTGAACAACACCGGCTTTCCTGCCGGCTGCCGCACGCTGGTCGTCAATTTGATGACGCCGTATGACTGGACATTCACTCTGCGGCTCTCCCCGAAGGAAGGCTGTGGAAATCACGAGTGAAGAAATGACGGATGGCGAAACTCAGAATGAGAAAACTCCGAATGACAAAAAGGCTGTTCCCCAGGTGAAGTCACCTGATAGGGCAGCCTTTTTTAGTACAAACCAAGCAAGTCTAGAAGCAAGGTACGCCTATTGAATTGGATATTCGCATGATCCTATCATTTACACCTCGCAGCCAATCGTATTGTCCTTCAGCAAATGCCCGTAATTGGCTTTGACGAACTCGAGAACCTTGTCGTAAATGATACGATGGCCGTCCTGGTTCGGATGGATGCCGTCGGAGCAGATGAATTGGGTAAAGTCCGGATGGGCGAGAAAAGCACCCCGCACGTCGATGTATTTGGTCTTGGTCAGCTCGGACACCTTGAGGATCGTCGAATTGTAACGCTCCTGCCACCAGTAGATTTTGGTGACGCTGCCGAGAAACTTCATGATGTTTCGCTCCGCTTCGGGGTTATCCTGGCTGACCCACTTGAAGTATTTATCCGCGTTGAGGGGAGGGAGGCTCATGAGAACCGGCGTAATCGACTGGCTTTTCAGAAAATTCACCGTATCCGTCAGCATTTTCTCAAACAGCGTAAAATCCGTCTTGGGACGGTGCTCCGCGTCCGGATTGCTGGCAATTTCGCTCCAGTTAAAATCGCAATCGTTGCCGCCGTATTCAATCAGCACCATGCTGGGCTTGCCCTTCAGAATTTCTTTCTTCAGGCTGCCGATGCCCTTCATCAGCGTATTGCCGAATCTCGCCGTGTTTTTCACGGCTCCCTTTAGTTTGTCCTGAAGAAGGGATACGTAATTATCCTCAAGGATGACATATTTGCTGCGCGTTTCATCATACACGACCCCCTTGGAAATCGAGTCCCCGGAAACGATGTACGTGGCGTCCATTCCGGGCTGCAGTCTGCTGTCGCTCATTTCTTCACCTCTCCCTAACCGTTCAATTCCTTTTATTGTAATCCAGCGTTTCGCCAAGCGCAAATGATGTCGCTTTCACTTCTGAAGGGCGAATTGGTTTTGGTGGAAAATGGACAATATGGTACAGTTATAAGCAGAAAGGAGTGATTAAGCATGGCCGTATCCATTCAAATTCAGCAGACACCGAACCCGCACTCGCTTAAAGTCAATGCGAGCCAGAGCCTGTTCGAAGGACCGAAAAGTACCTCACTGAAAAAAGGGGACGACACCGACCATCCGCTCGCCGGCGCGCTGCTCAGCATCGACGGGGTGGACAACATTTTTGGCATCGGGACGTTCGTCACCGTCAGCAAAATGCCGGATGCCGATTGGGAGAACATCGTTCCGAAAATCGAAGAGGCGTTTACCAACGTCTACGGGGAGTAGTGACAGAATAATAGCCACAGCCTCAGCACGTGCATGACATATAACCGAATGGCATGGCTATTCTTTATTCGATGGATGCCCTAACGGAATAGATCCAAATCCGGATGGAATGAAAAAGCTCCCGCCGTGCTCTTAACCTCTTTACACAGAGGGGGAGCGCGATACGGGAGCTTTTTTGCTTATGGAAAAGTGGTCAATCCTGGCAGCCCGTTAATTTAACACGCGGCCGGGCAGGAATTGTGGCTACGAATTCGTCTGCAGCACTTGATCGATACGTACGGCCGCCTCCTGCGCCTTAAGGCACAGCTCGGCTGCTTTAAAGCAGTGTTCCTGGGTCATGGCATTCTCGGTCCGGTTAAGGCAGTCGAGAATGAGCTGGCCGAAGTAAGGGTACCCTACCTTGCCTTTGACTTCGAAGTGCTGCTCGCCGTCCCCGTTCACCAGGTAGACATGTTCGCCGCGCGGATCGCGGGCGATGTCGATGTATTTGCGCAGCTCAATATAGCCTTCGGTGCCGAGGATGATCGTCCGGCCGTCGCCCCAGGTGCCGAGACCGTCCGGCGTAAACCAGTCGACCCGGAAATACTGGGTGGCGCCATTGTCGCCTACCAGGGTCGCGTCGCCGAAATCCTCGAGCTCGGGATAGTCCGGGTTGTTGTAATTCGCTACTTTGCTGTGCAGAACCTTGGCGTCCTTGCAGCCGGCATAGAACAGGAACTGTTCGATTTGGTGGCTCCCGATATCGCACAGAATGCCGCCGTATTTATCCTTCTCAAAAAACCAGTCCGGACGCGATGGCGCATTCAGCCGGTGCGGGCCGAAGCCGGTCACCTGGATGACACGGCCGATGGCTCCCTTTTGCACGAGCTGTCCGGCATAGACCGCTGACTCCACATGAAGCCGTTCGCTGTAATAGACAGCATATTTCTGGCCGGTTTCCTTCACCTTCCGGCGCGCCGCTTCCAGCTGGTCCAGCGAAGTGAACGGCGTTTTGTCCGTAAAATAGTCTTTTCCTGCGTCCATCACCTGCAGCCCAAGAGCACAGCGTTCGCTGGGCACCGCGGCTGCGGCCACCAATCGGACCTCCGGATCCCCGAGCACCTGCTCAAGGCTGTCTGCGATCTGAACCTGCGGGAACTTGTCGGCAAAAGCCCGGCTTCTCGCCGGCTCCGGATCGTAAACCCATTTCAGCGTCGCCCCGGCTTCGATCAGCCCGTTGCACATGCCATAAATATGCCCGTGGTCCAGAGCCGCCGCCGCAAACACAAACTCGCCCGGTTCAACAACATGGTTCGGCTTGCCTTCCGGCGCGTAGTTCATTCCGTCTTTATTTTGTGCGGTCATGAAGGTCACATCCTTTCGCGCATGAGCTGGGCGAATTCCTTCAGCAGCTCACGCGACGTGTATTGTTCGCTGAAATCCTCGATGCCCAAGTAGCCGTCATAGCCGACGGATTTCAGGTCATTGAGCAGTGAGGTGAAATCTACGATGCCTTCGCGCATCGGCGCCCATTTCGAACGCCATTTGACCGTTCCGTCTTCACGCGTTCCTTCCCGGATCCACTCGGCGTTTTTGATGTGGACGTGGGCGAGGTAAGGACCGAGAAGCTGAAGGCCCATCCGGGAATGCTCGAAGCCTTCGTGGATCATGTTGCCCGGATCGTACAGGACGCCGATATGGTCCGGGCTGCAGTGGCTGACCAGGCGGTGGGCGAGACCGGCGCTCGGCGCGATCGTGCCGTGATGGGTTTCGATGATGCCTTTGACGCCGTATTGCTGGGCCATATGCTCCGCTTCTTTTAAATAGCGGACTGTCTTGTCGTACAGCTCGTTATAGTCGGCGGATGCGTTGTAGCCGGCTACGCCGAGGCGGATCATTTTCGCCCCAAGCTGCTGGGCCGTCCGGAATACATGCTCCGTATCCTTTAGGTCCAGATGGTTCAGATAGGGAGTGATGCTGGCGACTTCAAGCCCCTGTGCAAGGGCCAGGTCTTTGAATTTCTGCATTTGGTCCGCGGGAAGGGAAGGGTCGATCGAGCACAAATTGTTGCTCCAGAACGACGGCTTCTCGCCTGCAGCGCCTGCGGGAACTTCCTTGAAGCGCCATTCCACGCCGTCCAGTCCGGCTTCCTTGGCGGCCAGTACAAGCTCTTCAGGGGTCAGATCCGGGGTGACGACGGTAAATACCGATAGTTTCATAGGGCGATTCTCCTCTTATCGAAAATGGGATATCTATCAGTGAGTTCCGGATACGTCCAGCACCTTACCACCGGCGGTTTCCTTGCGGAACGTCGAGTTTTTGATCTTCTCCTGCAGCTTGTCGTAGAACAGATCCTCGTCGAGCGGAAGGTCCACCCAATCGTCCGTCCAGGCCGACAGATGCATCGCGTTGGAGATCGTCAGGCCGCGGATGCCTTCTTCGCCCGGGGCGATCAGCTTCTCGCCATGCAGCAGGGCATTAGTGAAGTTCTGTAAAATTCCGTTATGCTGCGGACCGTGTCCCCCATGCACCGGAATGTCGCATTTCCAGCATTCCGGCTGGCCGAATCCGCCTGTATATTCCGCGTTGAACTGCGGCTCGGGCACGCGCAGGCGCCAGAAGGTGATTTTGTCGTCTTCGACGACGATTTTGCCGTTATCCCCGGAGAGCTCGAACCGGTTCGTTCCGGGTGCCTCGCCTACAGTGGTCACGAATACGCCGGTAGCTCCGTTTTCATATTCGACATAAGCGGTGACATCATCTTCGACTTCAATATTGCGGTATTTACCAAAGTGGCAGAAAGCACGCACGCGCTTCGGCATCAGGCCGGTCGTCCACTGCCACAGGTCCAGCTGGTGCGGATCCTGGTTCAGCAGCACACCGCCGCCTTCGCCGGCCCAGGTGGCCCGCCAACCGCCGGAATTATAGTAGCTCTGCGAGCGGTACCAGTTGGTAATGATCCAGTTGGTCCGCTTGATATTCCCCAATTCTCCGGAATGCACCAGGTCGCGCAGCTTGGTATACAGCGGGGAGGTCCGCTGGTTGTACATAATGCCGAACAGCTTGCCCGATTGGGAAGCGGCCTCGTTCATTTCGCGAACCGCCTTGGTGTAGACTCCGGCCGGTTTTTCGACGATGACGTGGTAACCGTTCTCAAAAGCCTGGATCGCCAATACCGGATGATCATAATGCGGAGCGGCGATCAGGACGGCATCCATCGCTTGCGAGGCGAAGAACGCCTCCGGTGTGTCGAATTTTTGAACCGATTCCGGCAGATGGGCCTGTGCCCACTCCAGACGGGCGGGGCTTGTATCGCATATCGCCGTCAGCTGCGCCCCCTTGATTTTGTCCACCAAATTCAGTGCATGACTGCTTCCCATATTCCCGATGCCGATAATGCCGTATCGTACTTGCTCCATCTAAATGATCCCGCCTTCCCATGGATTATGAACAAAGTTTGCAGGCATGTAAGCCATTACATCTCCCTCAAGCTTAGCCCGAATGGCATGGGAAGCAAATGGCTAAGATTAAGAGGGTTTTGCACAAAATTAAGGTGTTTTCGTAAAATGGGGATGATACAATGGCATTACATTAGACGACTATTTTCTATATAAGGAGGGTCATTTATGGCACAGGCCATGCAGCTCGGCGCACGGCTGCCGGAAGGGCTTCGGGTACATATCAGTCACGTACAGCTCAAAAGCGGCTTTCCCGACTGGAACCGGGCTGAAGTCGCCCCGAGCTTCCACCGGCTCTATTACATCACCGAAGGCGAAGGATCGGTCGTCATCAACGGCGTGACCTATTACCCCAAGCCGAACCAGCTGATGATCATGCCTGCGGGGACGAGCCAGACGACCTACACGTCCAAGGAGAATCCATACACGCGGTATTTCTGCCATTTTGACGCCCAGGTGGGGGAGTGGCCTTTGTTCCATGCAGACAGCAAGCTCTATATCAGCGATGTCGGCGACCCGGAGTTTATTCGAAGCACTTTTAACGAGATGATCGGCCAATTTCAGGCGGGAGGTCCTTTCGCGGCCCTGCGCATGCAGGCGGGTCTGCTGTACATGCTGGCCTGCTGCCTGGAAGAGGGGGGATACACCGACTATTGGATCGATTTCATGCACCATACGGAAGGGAACAAGCTGGGCGGCGTGCTGCAGTACATTCATGACCATCTTCGTGAACAGATGGAGATCGAAAAGCTGGCCGAGATCGTCCATCTGCATCCGAACTACTTTATCCCTTATTTTAAAAAAGCGATGGGCTGCACACCGATGCATTACGTCCAGCGCAAGCGTATGGAGGAAGCCAGACGCCTGCTTTCATTTACGAACGCGCCCGTAGCGGACATTGCGGATCAGCTCG
Source organism: Paenibacillus sp. FSL R5-0378 (assembly GCF_038009285.1). NCBI lineage: Bacteria > Bacillati > Bacillota > Bacilli > Caryophanales > Paenibacillaceae > Paenibacillus > Paenibacillus sp. FSL R5-0378. The sequence continues at coordinate 6,707,214 of NZ_JBBPAY010000001.1, read as the reverse complement.
GAATGCAGCTGTCGCACTTTTCCCGGCAGTTCAAGGGGCATACCGGCATGTCGCCGACGGAGTATCGGGCGTGCACGCGGTAAGAATTATCCGATAGCAAGGAAAACCCGCCTGCGCCTGCAGACGGGTTATTTTTTGCTCCGGTATACGCGCTCCGGCCGTCCTACGACCCCATAGGACAGGTCGGCATAGACAATGCCGAACCCGACGAGATGCTCCAGATACCTCCGGCTGGTCGAGCGGCTGATGCCGATCCGTTTGGCCACTTGGTGGGCGGTTAGCCCGTCGTTCACCGTCGAAATGGTTTGAACGACCTTTTCAAGCGTCAATTTATCGATGCCTTTGGGCAGGAAAACGTCGGCCGTATTCACAGGAAGCGGCTCCGCTTTTACGGGACCTGCCAGCAGGCGGTCCACGTCGCTCTGGCCAATGCTCCCAGCCGTATCCAGCCGGGATAACTCCCGTTGAAATGCCGCATAATGCAGCAGCGTTTCCTTCAGCCTGTCGAAGATGAGCGGCTTCATGAGGTAATCGAACGCCCCGCTGCGGATGGCTTCCCGGATCGGTTCGATTTCCCGGGCGGCGGTAATCATGATGACATCCGTGCTGCGGTAATGCTGGCGGATGAACAGCAGCAGATCCAGGCCATTGGCTTGAGGCAGGTAGATATCCAGAAGCACCAATTGGGGCTCCAGGATTTCCAGCTGCGATTTCGCCTGCATTTCATCCGTGGCGATGCCGACGACTTTAAATCCCGGCACTTGTTCTACGAATCGCCTGTTTATCTCTGCGATTTTGGTGTCATCCTCTACGATTAACACCTCAATCATTGGATTTACTTCGGACATTTCCATGAGGATGCTCCTTTCTGAATAGACCGGGTTGTTTGGGGATCGCCACCGTAAAGACCGTACCGCCGCCCGCCGTATTCCGATGGAACGTAATGTAACCGCTTAACTTATGGACCGCATGAACGACAAGGGCAAGCCCGATCCCGCGGTGTTCCCCCGGTTTGGTAGAGAAGCCCTTTTCATAGATCGTATCTCCGATGTCTTCCGGAATGCCGATTCCGTTATCCTCGCATTCGATGATCAGGTCCTCACCCAAATCGGTCAGGAACAGCGTGACTTCGCCTTTGGATTCGGAGAAGGTTTGCCGCGCAAGAACGGCTTCCATCGCGTTGTCGATCAAATTTCCGATAATGGTCACGAGCAGGCTGCGGTCCATATGGTCCGGGATGTCAGCGAACGTGCTCTCTGGATCGATCTCAAAGGAAAGCTTCAGCTCTTGGGCGTGATTGTACTTGCCGATCAGCAGCCCGCCGATGACCGGGTCCGGGATTTCCCTCATCACAAACTGAATCAAATGCTGATGGACGTTCACTTCGCGGTTGATCAGGTCTACCGCTTCCTGGTAAGACTCCAGCTGGATCAGGCCGGATATGACATAGAGCTTGTTGGAGTATTCGTGCGTCTGCGCCCGGAGCGACTCCGCAAAACGCTTGACCTGGGACAACTCTTCGGCCAGCCGATATAATTCCGGCTTGCTGCGGAAGCTGGAGACCGCTCCGGTTAATTGATTGTTCATATCCATGATAGGAAGCCTGTTCACGATCACTTCATGGTCGCCGATCAGCATCTCCCGGTCGAACTCGGCTTCGCCGCTCCGGACTACCTCGAGCAGCCGCGTGTTCGGAAGGACATCCTCAATATGTTTTCCCATGATCGCTTCATTCTCCGACAGATTCATCAGCTGAAGAGCGAAACGGTTAGCCATCGTAATGAAACCATCCCGGTTAATGGCGATAATTCCTTCGCGGATCGATTCGAGGACTGCCTTTTTCTCTGTATACAGCGCCCCGATTTCCTTGGGCTCAAGTCCATGGATGGAACGCCTGACGCTGCGTGCGATCAGTACGGCTCCGCTTGCCCCGACAGCCAGGCCGATCAAGGAGACCAGCAATATTTCATTTTGGTATACATCGTTTATCCGGTCAATGTTGTCGGTCAGAAAACCGACAGACACGATGCCGATCACCGTCCCGTCATCCGCAATAACAGGAGCCTTCCCGCGAACGGAAGGCCCCATGGAACCGGTAGCCTTGGACACGATCGAATGCCCCGCAAGTACCGGACCGTTGTCGCCGCCGACCATCGATTTGCCGATCCGGTCCGGCAGGGGATGCGAATACCGGATGCCTTCGCGGTTCCCTACAACGATATACTGGGCGCCGGTTTTGATCCGGACGCTTTCCGAAATAGGCTGGATTGCGGCCGAAGGATCCGGCTCAGTAAAGGCTTTTCTAATCTCCGGTATGATCGCTAGAGTTTCAGCTACTTTTAAGGCGCGCTGACCGATCTGATCCTCAAAAATGTTTGTGATCACGACATAAAAAATACCGCTCAAGCTGAGGATGATAAAGGCAATCAGGGAACAGATGATCCAAATCAGTTTTGTCTGCAGCCGCATGTTGTACCGTGCGCCCCTCCGTTTTTTGCTCTTATTGTAGCATATAGGCCTTGAAAGGGCTTTCATTTTATCGTGAACAAAATGAACAAAATGCCCATAATCGTGTTTTTAGATCTTATGTGCTTAACATTTGCTAAAGCTGCCGCGGGTGATATGCTGGGAACCACAAAAAGAAAGCGCATACATTGCGATGACACCAAGTTGATAAGGCTTTAGATGAACTTTTCGAAAGGGGTATCCAGATGAATAAAAAAATGATGAGCAAAACCTGGAAAGTAATACCTGCGGCCATTCTGGCGCTTAGTTTGGCGGCTTGTGCCAACGGGGGAGCAGCAAAAGAGGGGACTTCGGCCAAAAAATCCAATTATCCCGACAAAGCGTTAACGCTCGTGGCCCCATCGGGTGCGGGCGGGGGATGGGATATGACGGCCCGTACCATTGCGAAAGTATTGACCGAGACAAAGGCTGTCAGCAAAGCGATTACGGTTGAAAATAAACCGGGCGGAGGCGGCGCCGTGTTTATGGCCGAGTATGCGACCAAGGACAAGAAGGATAACTACAAATTGTTTGTCAACTCTCCGCCGATCCTGATCAACAATTTGAAAAAGGAGGGCAATTCGCCATATGGATATCAGGATACGACGCCGCTGGCTCAGCTGACGAAGGACTATGGCGCCATTGCCGTAGCGGCTGACTCGAAATACAACGATCTGAAGTCGCTGCTCGATGACTTGAAAGCCGATCCGACCAAGTTCACGATCGCGGGCGGATCGGCTCCCGGCTCTATGGATCATCTCGTATCCATTCTGCCGGCGTTCAAGTACGGGATCGACCCTAAGAGCGTCAAGTACGTTTCTTACGACGGGGGCGGCGAAGCCATTACCGCACTGCTTGGCGGCAACGCCGATGTACTGGGTACGGATGCCTCGTCGCTTGACCAGTATTTAAAGGCCGGAAAAATCAAAGTGCTTGGCGTGGCCGCGCCTGAACGTTTGGGAGGAAGCTTGAAAGACGTGCCGACGATGAAGGAGCAGGGAATTGACGCGGAATTCCTCATTTGGCGGGGGATATTCGGACCTAAGGAAATGAGCGCTGAAGCGAAGAGCTATTGGGATCAGGCCATCAAAAAAATGACCGAGACGAAAGAGTGGGCGGCCGAGATGACGGCGAACAACTGGGAAAGCGATTATAAGAACAGCGACGATTTTAAGGCTTTTCTGGCTCAACAAAATGATCAGCTGAAAGAAATGCTGACGGCACTCGGCATGCAGAAGTAACGGCTTAGGCCATGCAGGGACAGGGAAAGGGATGGGGACGGGGACTTCCCTTTTCCCTGTCTGAAGAGGAGGCGTGAAGACTATGAATCATTCATTTGACCGCTATGCCGGCATCGTATTTTGTGCGGTCGGCATCGCTTTTGTCATCGGAAGCACCAGCATATCGACAAGCGCCTATGGCAGCAACGTCGGCGCGAACATCTTTCCGTTGTTTCTCGGCGCATTTCTTTCGCTGATGAGCATCAGGCTGATATATGAAACCTTCCGCAGGCAGCAGAAGCAGCAAAATCGGGAAAAGCTCGATTACAAGCGTTTCGGTATTATTTTTACGGCCGCCGTGCTGTACGCCCTTTTCCTGGAGGATATCGGATTCGTTATTTCAACGTTCCTGTTCCTGATGATCGGCTTTCAAACGATGCAGCGGGGCCGGATCTGGATATCGGTCGTGATCTCCGCCTGTTTTTCTTACGGTGTGTATTATCTGTATGTCAACGTGCTGGATGGTACCCTGCCCGGTTTTCCATCTTGGTTAGTCTTATTCTAGGGGGTTAAACAATGAGCACAGTTGAATATTTGCTGCATGGACTTGGGACGGCAATGCAGTGGCATAATCTGGTCTTTGTGTTTTTTGGCGTCTTGATCGGCACCGTCGTTGGCGTGCTGCCAGGCATCGGTCCGATGAGCGGCGTGGCGCTGCTGATTCCTATTACCGCAACCATGACATCAGGCCTGAGTCCGGAAGAAGCGGCTACAAGTTCCATTATTCTGCTGGCTGGCGTATATTACGGCGCCATGTACGGCGGCTCCACGACTTCCATTCTGCTCAATACGCCGGGCGAGTCCTCGTCTGTCGTCACGACTCTAGACGGATATCAAATGGCGAAGCAGGGACGGGCGGGTGCAGCGCTCGCGATATCGGCCATCGGTTCGTTTGCCGCAGGCATTATCTCTTTGGTTGGACTCATCTTCCTGGCCCGCCCATTATCGGCTGTTGCTATCAAATTTGGTCCCGCCGAATACTTTTCGCTGATGGTGCTTGGACTCCTTGCGATCAGCGGCCTGGCCGGCAAATCGATGGTCAAGGCGCTGATGATGACGGCACTCGGCCTGCTTCTGGCGACGATCGGGATCGACAGCGTATCTGGCGTAGAACGGTTTACCTTCGGGATTCCGGAGCTTTATCAGGGGCTGGAATTTTTGACGATCGCAGTCGGTATGTTCGCGGTAGGTGAAGTGTTCAAAACCATTTTGGAACGGGACCATAACGACGGGGAAATCGCAAAAATCAGCCGCATTCTGCCAACGAAGCAGGATATGAAGGATAGCGCCGCACCGATCGCGCGCGGTTCAATTCTTGGCTTCTTTATCGGTCTGCTGCCAGGAGCAGGAGCCATTCTCGCGTCCTTTTTTGCATATATTGTAGAAAAAAAGATCAGCAAGCATCCCGAGAAATTCGGGAAAGGCGCCATCGAAGGCGTAGCGTCGCCCGAATCGGCAAATAATGCGGCTTCCGGCGGGGCCATGATTCCACTGCTCAGTCTGGGGATTCCGTCTTCCGGTACGACGGCCATCTTGATGGGTGCCTTCATTATGTACAATGTGCAGCCGGGCCCATTGCTGTTTCAGGATCATCCCCAGCTGGCCTGGGGCGTTATAGCCAGCATGTTTGTCGGCAACCTGATGCTGCTGATTCTCAACATGCCGCTCGTCAAGCTGTTCGCCAAGGTGATCGAGACGCCTGCCAAGTACTTGATCCCTTTAATTATTGTCTTTTCGGTCTTCGGAGTGTACGCCGTTCAGTATTCAACGTTCGATCTTCTCTTAATTATGGGCTGCGGCGTGGTCGGTTATGTATTATCCAAAAACGACTTTCCGCTCGCTCCCCTCGTTCTGGGACTTATCCTTGGACCCATGATGGAAAATAACATGAGGCGCGCACTGACGATTTCCAACGGTGATTTTATGATCTTCCTCCAGAAGCCGGTCTCCCTTGTGTTTCTGATCATTGGACTGCTGTGGATTACGATTCCGTTAATCCTGAAGCTGAAAGGCAGGAGAGTTCTTGTTAATGAGGAAGGCTAGGAAAGGAAACGGCACTTATGGATATGGAGTGGTTACTTCTAGGTCTATTAAAAATTATCGTCATTAATATTGTGCTGAGCGGCGATAACGCTGTCGTTATCGCTCTCGCCTGCAAAAACCTGCCGCCCGAACAGAGGAAGAAGGCGGTCTTCTTCGGCAGCTTCGGAGCGATCGTGCTTCGCTTCGTACTTACCATTGCAGCCGTTTGGCTGCTGCAGATACCTTTTGTTCAATTGGCAGGAGGCATCCTGCTGCTCTGGATTGCGCTTAAACTCATGCAGGGTGAAGCCGAAGGGGGGAAGCTTGAAGCAAGCACCCGCCTGGCAAAAGCCATTAAAACGATTATGATCGCTGATTTGGTGATGAGCCTTGATAATGTGGTGGCCGTGGCTGGAGCGGCGTCAGGAAATTATCTCTTAATTGCCCTTGGACTTGCCGTCAGCATTCCGTTGATTATTTGGGGCAGCAGACTGCTGATGACTCTAATGGGCCGTTTTCCGGTTATTGTTATTGTTGGCGTTGCTCTTCTCGGGTACACATCGGGTGAAATGATTCTAAAAGAGAAGAGGCTGGCCAATATCACGGATGCCTTGCCTAATACGCTTCACACGGTTATTCCACTGGTGCTCGCTATTGGCATTGTCCTGGGAGGCAGACTGCTGCAGCACTACCGTCAAATGCATGAATCCCGGACCGATGCAGGTGCAAGTACCCCACAAAGATAAAGAACGGAGGTAAACACATGAGTGGTTTGGAGACCAAGGCGATTGTGGATATTAATCAGACGGCTAACCGGTTTACATCCAGTATCGTGCTTAAGGCCGGTGGCCGGGCGATCGATGCCAAGAGCATCCTCGGTTTGAGCTTTTCGCTGTTGAGCCGGGAGCAGTATCAGCTTGAAATTTACGGTCCTGACGAAGCGGCGGCCACAACAGCGATGAAAGAGGCGTTTGTCAGGCACGGCCTTAGGGTTGAAATTTGACGGAGGAGAGTGGATGAACATGGCTGTGCCTAAATCAGGGAGCACGAATATCATCGTCCGGGTGGAAATGGACAAGGCCTCTGCAGCGTTTGGAAGAATTGCCATGGCCATCGGGGATTCAGGAGGAGATATTGTAGCTATTGATGTCAGCGGTACCGGTAAAGTAACGACGATCCGGGACCTGACAGTTAACATTACGGACACGGGGGCGAAGGATTTAATTGTCCAGGTGCTGAATAAGCTGCCCGGCGTTAAGGTTTTGCAGGTTTCCGACCAGACCTTCCTGATGCATTTGGGAGGCAAAATCGAAGTGACGCCGAAAATGGCCATCAAATCCCGGGATGATCTGTCCCGTGTCTATACACCCGGCGTTGCCAGCGTATGTATGGCGATTCATGAGGACCCGTCCCGTGCCCATACCCTTACCATCAAACGCAACACGGTTGCGGTGGTGTCGGACGGGAGCGCCGTGCTTGGACTCGGGAATATCGGCCCACTCGCCGCCATGCCCGTGATGGAGGGAAAAGCGATGCTGTTCAAGCAGCTCGCGGGCGTGGATGCCTTTCCCATCTGTCTGGACTCGCAGGATACGGAGGAAATCATCGCGACGATCAAACGGATTGCTCCCGCGTTTGGAGGCATTAATTTGGAGGACATTTCGTCTCCGCGCTGCTTTGAAATCGAGAGGCGGCTGATCGAGGAACTGGACATCCCCGTGTTTCACGATGACCAGCATGGGACGGCTGTCGTGCTGCTGGCGGGCCTTTATAATGCAGTGAAATTGGTCGGAAAGAGACTTGAGGATTGCAAAATCGTCCTTTGCGGAATCGGCGCTGCCGGCATCGCTTGTACCAAGATCCTCCAAGCCGCCGGCGTTACGCGGATCGTGGGGGTGGATCGGGAGGGTGCCATCGTTCGCGGGAACGATTATACACATGACGCCTGGCGATGGTACGCCGAGCATACGAATCCGGACAAAGAGTCGGGAACCTTATCGGACGTGATTGTGGATGCTGACATTTTTATCGGTGTGTCGGGTCCCGGGGTTTTAAGTCGTGGGGATATCGGCAAAATGGCTCCCGATCCGATCGTCTTCGCGATGGCAAACCCAACCCCGGAGATTGCGCCGGAGGAAGCCGAAGGGATCGTCCGGGTGATTGCTACCGGAAGATCAGATTACCCGAACCAAATAAACAACGTCCTTTGTTTCCCGGGATTGTTTCGCGGCGTGCTCGATTGCCGGGCTTCCAGGGTGACGGAGGAGATGAAGATTGCTGCCGCTAAGGCCATTGCTTCCGTTGTGGGGGAGGATGAACTGAACGAGCAATATATTATCCCTAGTGTCTTTAACCCCCATGTAGCAGAAAAGGTAAAAGAAGCCGTGGTTCAGGCAGCCTATGCTTCAGGTGTAGCTAGAAGAAGGGAGCGCGGTTTCTAAGCGATCTTCGATTCGAGCTTATATGTATTGCGCAGCCGCGAGCGATCGCGGCTGATTGTATAGTAGGGTACATGATGGAGTCGAAATTCCCAAAGAACGAATTCCTAACTTCATATATTATTTAGCTGGCTTGGAGGGGGACAGCAGAACATTTTAGTTACAAACTCAATTTGAGTTCCATGTTATAAGGTGACCGCAAATGGAATATTTTTCAACTTGTTAAAAAAGTACTGACGTGGTACATTATAAATCCGGCCGCTGATAAGGCACCGGCAAGCAAAAAGGAAAATTAAAAAAAAGCTTGCAATTAAGAAATGAACATGATATATTATAAGAGTTGCTGCTGAAACGCTAAGCGGTAACGAAACGAAGTTTGATCTTTGAAAACTGAACAACGAGTGAGTATAAACGCGACGGTCTTATGACCGGAGCGATTGAGATTAAATCAATCTCGTCAGATTCAAAATGAGCTACAAACTTTCGTTGGAAAGCTACTCCCTTCGGGTGAGCAGATTCTTCCAACTTTCTTGGAGAGTTTGATCCTGGCTCAGGACGAACGCTGGCGGCGTGCCTAATACATGCAAGTCGAGCGGACTTGATGGAGAGCTTGCTCTCCTGATGGTTAGCGGCGGACGGGTGAGTAACACGTAGGCAACCTGCCTGCAAGACCGGGATAACCCACGGAAACGTGAGCTAATACCGGATATCTCATTTCCTCTCCTGAGGGGATGATGAAAGACGGAGCAATCTGTCACTTGCGGATGGGCCTGCGGCGCATTAGCTAGTTGGTGAGGTAACGGCTCACCAAGGCGACGATGCGTAGCCGACCTGAGAGGGTGAACGGCCACACTGGGACTGAGACACGGCCCAGACTCCTACGGGAGGCAGCAGTAGGGAATCTTCCGCAATGGGCGAAAGCCTGACGGAGCAACGCCGCGTGAGTGATGAAGGTTTTCGGATCGTAAAGCTCTGTTGCCAGGGAAGAACGTCCGATAGAGTAACTGCTATCGGAGTGACGGTACCTGAGAAGAAAGCCCCGGCTAACTACGTGCCAGCAGCCGCGGTAATACGTAGGGGGCAAGCGTTGTCCGGAATTATTGGGCGTAAAGCGCGCGCAGGCGGTCATTTAAGTCTGGTGTTTAAGGCCAAGGCTCAACCTTGGTTCGCACTGGAAACTGGGTGACTTGAGTGCAGAAGAGGAGAGTGGAATTCCACGTGTAGCGGTGAAATGCGTAGATATGTGGAGGAACACCAGTGGCGAAGGCGACTCTCTGGGCTGTAACTGACGCTGAGGCGCGAAAGCGTGGGGAGCAAACAGGATTAGATACCCTGGTAGTCCACGCCGTAAACGATGAATGCTAGGTGTTAGGGGTTTCGATACCCTTGGTGCCGAAGTTAACACATTAAGCATTCCGCCTGGGGAGTACGGTCGCAAGACTGAAACTCAAAGGAATTGACGGGGACCCGCACAAGCAGTGGAGTATGTGGTTTAATTCGAAGCAACGCGAAGAACCTTACCAGGTCTTGACATCCCTCTGACCGGTCTAGAGATAGACCTTTCCTTCGGGACAGAGGAGACAGGTGGTGCATGGTTGTCGTCAGCTCGTGTCGTGAGATGTTGGGTTAAGTCCCGCAACGAGCGCAACCCTTGATTTTAGTTGCCAGCACTTCGGGTGGGCACTCTAGAATGACTGCCGGTGACAAACCGGAGGAAGGCGGGGATGACGTCAAATCATCATGCCCCTTATGACCTGGGCTACACACGTACTACAATGGCCAGTACAACGGGAAGCGAAGCCGCGAGGTGGAGCCAATCCTATCAAAGCTGGTCTCAGTTCGGATTGCAGGCTGCAACTCGCCTGCATGAAGTCGGAATTGCTAGTAATCGCGGATCAGCATGCCGCGGTGAATACGTTCCCGGGTCTTGTACACACCGCCCGTCACACCACGAGAGTTTACAACACCCGAAGTCGGTGAGGTAACCGCAAGGAGCCAGCCGCCGAAGGTGGGGTAGATGATTGGGGTGAAGTCGTAACAAGGTAGCCGTATCGGAAGGTGCGGCTGGATCACCTCCTTTCTATGGAGAATCGCTTCCTGCAACGGAAGCATTCAAATACAAATCTAGCCAGGTCGGCTAGTTACTCACTCGTTGGTCAGTTTTGAGAGTTCAAACTCTCACATACGATTTCCAGAACTTGCTTGTAGCTAAGCAATTCGGGATTTGGTATGATATGAGTCCGGTCGCAAGACTGGATGATTTGATCCTTGAAAACTAGATAACGAAACGAATCTGCGTTTTAGAAATATCCTTTTAGCTGAACTTGTGTCACAACAAGTTAAGTTTTAAGTAGCAGACGAGTGTTTTGAACGATGAGAGCCTTTGGCTTTGCGCTTGCGCAAAACAAGAAAACGAATCGAGCAAAACAGGAGTCAAATGGTTAAGCTACTAAGAGCACACGGAGGATGCCTAGGCGCTAGGAGCCGATGAAGGACGTGGCGAACAACGATACTGCCTCGGGGAGCTGTAAGCAAGCTTTGATCCGGGGATGTCCGAATGGGGAAACCCGGCTGATGTAATAGTCAGTCACTCATAACTGAATACATAGGTTATGGTGAGGCATACCAGGGGAACTGAAACATCTAAGTACCCTGAGGAAGAGAAAACAAGAGTGATTCCGTCAGTAGCGGCGAGCGAACGCGGAACAGCCTAAACCGGTCAGCTTGCTGGCCGGGGTTGTGGGACGTCTCACATGGAGTTACAAAGGAATTGGTTAGGCGAAGAGGTCTGGAAAGGCCCGGCATAGAAGGTAAAAGCCCTGTAGCCGAAAGTCAGTTCCCTCCGAGACGGATCCCGAGTAGTGCGGGGCACGTGAAACCCCGTATGAATCTGGCAGGACCATCTGCTAAGGCTAAATACTCCCTAGCGACCGATAGTGAAACAGTACCGTGAGGGAAAGGTGAAAAGCACCCCGGAAGGGGAGTGAAATAGAACCTGAAACCGTGTGCTTACAAGAAGTCAGAGCCCTGTTTATGGGTGATGGCGTGCCTTTTGTAGAATGAACCGGCGAGTTACGTTCCCGTGCAAGGTTAAGGTGAGAAGCCGGAGCCGCAGCGAAAGCGAGTCTGAATAGGGCGATTAAGTACGTGGACGTAGACCCGAAACCGTGTGATCTACCCCTGTCCAGGGTGAAGGTGCGGTAACACGCACTGGAGGCCCGAACCCACGAATGTTGAAAAATTCGGGGATGAGGTGGGGGTAGCGGAGAAATTCCAATCGAACTCGGAGATAGCTGGTTCTCCCCGAAATAGCTTTAGGGCTAGCCTCGGTGAATAGAGTCGTGGAGGTAGAGCACTGATTGGGTGCGGGGCCCGCAAGGGTTACCAAGCTCAGTCAAACTCCGAATGCCATTGACTTGTAACCGGGAGTCAGACAGTGAGTGCTAAGATCCATTGTCAAAAGGGAAACAGCCCAGACCATCAGCTAAGGTCCCCAAGTGTGTGTTAAGTGGGAAAGGATGTGGAGTTGCACAGACAACCAGGATGTTGGCTTAGAAGCAGCCACCATTGAAAGAGTGCGTAATAGCTCACTGGTCGAGTGACTCTGCGCCGAAAATGTAACGGGGCTAAACACACCACCGAAGCTATGGCTTGATGCTTGCATCAGGGGTAGGGGAGCGTTGTATACAGCGTTGAAGGTATACCGTAAGGAGTGCTGGAGCGTATACAAGTGAGAATGCCGGTATGAGTAACGAAAAGATCAGTGAGAATCTGATCCGCCGAAAGCCCAAGGTTTCCTGAGGAAGGCTCGTCCGCTCAGGGTAAGTCGGGACCTAAGGTGAGGCCGACAGGCGTAATCGAAGGACAACAGGTTGAAATTCCTGTACCACCGTAAACCGTTATGAGTGATGGGGTGACGCAGGAGGGTAGTGACGCGAGCTGATGGATGCTCGTCCAAGCAGTGAGGCTGGTGTGTAGGCAAATCCGCACACTTTAAGGCTGGGCTGTGACGGGGAGGGAAAATTATAGTACCGAAGGTCATGATCTCACACTGCCAAGAAAAGCCTCTAACCAGGTGAAGGTGCCCGTACCGCAAACCGACACAGGTAGGCGAGAAGAGAATTCTAAGGCGCGCGGAAGAACTCTCGTTAAGGAACTCGGCAAAATGACCCCGTAACTTCGGGAGAAGGGGTGCCCCGGTAGTGTGAATAGCACGAGGGGGCCGCAGTGAAAAGGCCCAAGCGACTGTTTAGCAAAAACACAGGTCTGTGCGAAGCCGCAAGGCGAAGTATACGGGCTGACGCCTGCCCGGTGCTGGAAGGTTAAGGGGAGCGGTTAGGGGTTTACCCCGAAGCTGTGAACCGAAGCCCCAGTAAACGGCGGCCGTAACTATAACGGTCCTAAGGTAGCGAAATTCCTTGTCAGGTAAATTCTGACCCGCACGAATGGCGTAACGACTTGGGCGCTGTCTCAACGAGAGATCCGGTGAAATTTTAATACCTGTGAAGATGCAGGTTACCCGCGACAAGACGGAAAGACCCCATGGAGCTTTACTGCAGCTTGATATTGGATTTGGGTACGATCTGTACAGGATAGGTGGGAGCCTTTGAAACCTGAGCGCCAGCTTGGGTGGAGGCGCCGTTGGGATACCACCCTGATCGTATCTAGGTTCTAACCTGGTACCGTGATCCGGTATGGGGACAGTGTCAGGTGGGCAGTTTGACTGGGGCGGTCGCCTCCTAAAGAGTAACGGAGGCGCCCCAAGGTTCCCTCAGAATGGTTGGAAATCATTCGAAGAGTGCAAAGGCAGAAGGGAGCTTGACTGCGAGACCTACAAGTCGAGCAGGGACGAAAGTCGGGCTTAGTGATCCGGTGGTACCGCATGGAAGGGCCATCGCTCAACGGATAAAAGCTACCCTGGGGATAACAGGCTTATCTCCCCCAAGAGTCCACATCGACGGGGAGGTTTGGCACCTCGATGTCGGCTCATCGCATCCTGGGGCTGAAGTAGGTCCCAAGGGTTGGGCTGTTCGCCCATTAAAGCGGTACGCGAGCTGGGTTCAGAACGTCGTGAGACAGTTCGGTCCCTATCTGTCGTGGGCGTAGGAAATTTGAGAGGAGCTGTCCTTAGTACGAGAGGACCGGGATGGACGTACCGCTGGTGCACCAGTTGTTCCGCCAGGAGCATGGCTGGGTAGCTACGTACGGACGGGATAAGCGCTGAAAGCATCTAAGCGTGAAGCCCCCCTCAAGATGAGATTTCCCAGTATGTAAGACCCCTTGTAGACGACGAGGTAGATAGGTTGGAGGTGGAAGTGCAGCAATGCATGGAGCTGACCAATACTAATCGGTCGAGGGCTTATCCAAAAAAATACCCACCAAAGTGAAGAACAGCGTTGAAGCTGATTCGGAGTACTTTGGCGGGGACCCGATAATTCTTAAAGCGCAGATTCGTTTCGTATCTAGTTTTCAGGGAGTCAAAATTGCTGATTTCACTCCAAGCGGGTGAGAGAAGCGTGCCTGACTTTCAGCATTTGGCGATGCTGAAACCTGAATTATGCATTTGGTGATTAACCAATGCTCCGTTTGGTGGCGATAGCGGAGGGGTTCCACGCGTACCCATCCCGAACACGACCGTTAAGCCCTCCAGCGCCGATGGTACTTGGACCGAAGGGTCCTGGGAGAGTAGGACGTTGCCAAGCGGAAAACCACTTTTGTGGTATTTTTTTTGGCCTTGATGGTCACCTACATATGACAAAACTGGTTGGTTGTAACAACGTTCCCTGATAGCTCAGTTGGTAGAGCACTCGACTGTTAATCGAGTTGTCACAGGTTCGAGTCCTGTTCGGGGAGCCACTTTTAAAAAACGTCTAAGGATGTTTTGTTGCAGAAAACAGAATTAGACTTTATATATATGGCCCGTTGGTCAAGGGGTTAAGACACCTCCCTTTCACGGAGGTAACATGGGTTCGAATCCCATACGGGTCACTTTCTTATTAACATCAGGGATGAGAATCCCAAAAAGGGTTCGTCGGAGCGTGACTTCGGTAGCATCTGCATCGCAGTCTCGAACGAAGTGAGAGTATCCCATACGGGTCACTTTCTTATTAGCATCAGGGATGAGAATCCCCTATAAGTTTCAAAAGATTATGGAGGCTTAGCTCAGCTGGGAGAGCATCTGCCTTACAAGCAGAGGGTCGGGGGTTCGATCCCCTCAGCCTCCACCACTATACCTCAAAAAGTTTATACCGAATTACTTTTCGAGGGCCCAATATCAAATTACTTTTTAATGACGCGGGGTGGAGCAGTCCGGTAGCTCGTCGGGCTCATAACCCGAAGGTCGCAGGTTCAAATCCTGCCCCCGCAATTATCTCCTTAAGTTGGAGATCCCAAAGGCCGTGGAACCGTGGTGTAGAGGCCTAACATGCCTGCCTGTCACGCAGGAGATCGCGGGTTCGAATCCCGTCGGTTCCGCCATTTTAAATTGCTTCAGGGATGAGAATCCGGATACGGGTTCGTCGAAGCATCTGTTTCGTTAGCGCTGCATCGCAGTCTCGAACGAAGAGAGAGTATCCCGTCGGTTCCGTCATTTTAAATTGCTTCAGACGGAATCCAAATGGTTATTTGCTTTCGCGATAGATGGTTATCGCTTTGAAATTATTCAAATATTTATGCGCCGGTGTAGCTCAATTGGTAGAGCAACTGACTTGTAATCAGTAGGTTGGGGGTTCAAGTCCTCTCGCCGGCATGTTTATGGCGGTCGTGGCGAAGGGGTTAACGCACCGGATTGTGGCTCCGGCATTCGTGGGTTCAAGTCCCATCGATCGCCCCATTAATTGTTGGGGATTAGCCAAGCGGTAAGGCAACGGACTTTGACTCCGTCATGCATAGGTTCGAATCCTATATCCCCAGCCAGTGAGAGCCATTAGCTCAGTTGGTAGAGCACCTGACTTTTAATCAGGGTGTCGAAGGTTCGAGTCCTTCATGGCTCACCAGTTTTATTTACAGGTTTTGCGCGTGTGGCGGAATTGGCAGACGCACTAGACTTAGGATCTAGCGTCTTTGACGTGGGGGTTCAAGTCCCTCCACGCGCACCACTTTGTTTGATGCGGACGTGGCTCAGCGGTAGAGCATCGCCTTGCCAAGGCGAGGGTCGCGGGTTCGATTCCCGTCGTCCGCTCCAAATGCGCCCTTAGCTCAGCTGGATAGAGCGTTTGACTACGAATCAAAAGGTCAGGAGTTCGAATCTCTTAGGGCGCGCCATTTAACTGTTTTACAATAGATATCGGGATGTAGCTCAGCTTGGTAGAGCACCTGGTTTGGGACCAGGGGGTCGCATGTTCGAATCGTGTCATCCCGATACGCATGCACGGCTTCGTGTAAGTCTTGATCTTTCTGCGCTCAAGGCTTGCACGGAGAATCTGCGGGTGTAGTTCAATGGTAGAACTTCAGCCTTCCAAGCTGATAGCGTGGGTTCGATTCCCATCACCCGCTCCATACATAAAACATAACGCCGAAAGGCGTTTTTTGTTTAGAGCGGTAGTCTGATTTAAGCGGTTATAACTAATCCGAAGATTTTCCCATGGTGCAACCTTCCATATTTTCTTTGCGTCTGTAGGAAAGACAAGACCAAATTTTCCCGAAGAAGGTGTGGCTAGATGAAGAAGAAGCATGTTGTATCAGGAAGTGTTGCAGCCCTGGCGTTATCCCTGGCGATCGGCGGGTCCGTGTTCGCGGCAGGAGAGGGCTTTACGGATTTGGCGGGAGTCGCCGGTGCCGATAAAATCGCTGCGCTCCAGCAGCAGAAGCTGCTGAAGGGAGACAGTGATTCGGCCTTCCGGCCGCAGGCACAACTGACGAACGCGGAAGGAGCTCAACTGCTGGCAAACTTGCTTGCTGACGTGCCGGTCACGAAGGCAGCCGAGGGAAGCGAAACCGCAGCCCTGACAAACGTGAAGGCAGGCGCTTGGTTTGCTCCAGCTTTTCTTACGGTTACGAACCATGGCATCGCCCTTCCGGCTGATATTCAGCCAAGTGAAGGCATGACTCGTGAAGCTTTCACGCAATATTTGATCGAGACGGTGGAAAAGAAGGGCAACCTGCCGATGATCAATTTGGTACCTAAAGACATCGCGGATGACAGCAAAATGACGCCTGAGTATCAAGGGGCTATTCAGCGGGCGCTCGCCTGGGGGATTGCCGACCTGGACAGCAGCGGCAACTTCCGTCCCCAAGATCAAGTGACCCGGTCTGAAGCAGCGGTAATGGTGTACAACGCGCTTGAATTTTTAAAAACGCACAATTACCCTAAGCCGGAATAAAAGCGTCGAAAACGGTCACTGTTGTCAAACGGAAACGAGATCCGTCGATGAAGCACAGCCGAAAGGCACGACGAATATCGACAAAAAAGTCACCCTCGCAAAGGGTGGCTTTTTTTGTTGAGAAGACGCTTTTTAGAAAAATAGGAGGCGATCAAGAAAGGGGGAAACCTCTTTTTTCTGCTATAAAAAAAGGACAAGTCTCCCTAAAACCGCCTCTTGACTATCCGGCTGCGGAGGCGTAATATTACTTAAGTATTTAATGATTAAGTTACTAATTGATTAAAAATTTATCTATTAACAAATAATTAATTAGTGTCCTAATGCAACTGCGGCAATACGACGCGGATGGTCACAGATCCATACCACGCCAAGGAGGTCAACCGTTTGTCCAGAAATGAACAATTGTTTGAAGTGGCGGCGATGTTCCGGTCGCTGCTGAAAAGTATGTCCCATGAATGGAACAAAAACAGTGCCAAGCAGTATAATCTGACTTTTCCCCAGTTCCAGGTATTGTATGCATTGAAGCTCCGGGGCCCACAGAAGGTATCCGAACTGGCCGAATTGCTTGGCCTGACGTCTCCCGCCATAACGAGTTTGACGGATAAGCTCCTTGCTTCGGGTTATGTAAACCGGGAAAGGGCCGAGAACGACCGGAGGGTTGTGTATACCTCCATTACAGAGCAAGGGATGTCCACGATCGGGCAAATCGTTGAGGACCAGCAAGAAATCATTACGGTGTTCTTTGAAATGTTGTCCGAAGAGGATGTACAGCATTTGAGAAGGATCTTCTCATTAATGCTTTTGAATATAGATCATCATGAAGCATAGAGGTGAAAGAGGTACATGGAGCATTTAACGCTGAAGCGTAAAGTAACCATCATGATCGCGATTATGGCGGCGATGTTTTTTGCGGCCATTAACCAGACGATCACAAGCACGGCGATGCCGCGCATTATCGCGATCCTGGATGGTATGGATTACTATACATGGACGATTAATATTTATTTGTTAACTTCGACGATTGCGACGATTCTGGTCGGTAAATTGTCGGATATGTTTGGACGCAAGCCGTTCATCCTGATCGGCATCCTATTTTTCATGTTAGGCGCGTTCTTAACCGGTACTTCGGATAATGTGTACCAGTTCATCATTTATCGCGGGATTCAGGGTATTGGCGCCGGTATCATCCAATCGACGGCCTTTACGGCGGTAGGGGATTTGTTCCCTCCGCGCGAACGAGGCAAATGGATGGGCCTCATGACGGCGGTGTTCGGTTTCTCCAGTGTCCTTGGACCGACGCTTGGCGGTTATCTGGTGGATCATATCGACTGGCACTGGCTGTTCTGGATCTTCCTGCCGCTTGGCGTTGTCGCTTTTATTATGATTCTGACGCTGTTTCCAAAAGTGGACCGCAAGCACGGACAGAGCGTCGATTACGTAGGTTCTTTGTTCCTGACGACGACGATCGTTCCACTGCTTCTTGCCTTTTCCTGGGCAGGTACCGAGTACGAGTGGGGCTCTTGGCAGATTCTTAGTCTCCTTGGAGCAACCGTTGTATCTGCACTCATTTTTATTTATGTGGAAACCTTGGTGAAGGAACCGATTCTCCCGCTGCATTTGTTTAAAAACGGCGTGGTGACGGTCTCGAACTTGATCGGCTTTATTATGAACTTTGGCCTGATGGGAGCCATGATTTATATTTCCTTCTACGTGCAGGGCGTGCTGGCTATTTCTCCGACTTATGCGGGTTACGTCACGATTCCGATGTCGCTGTGTATGGTCATCACGAGTGCCATTACCGGTCAATTGATTGCCAAAATCGGGAAATACAAGCGCTTTGCCCTGATCGGGATGCCGGTTATGATTATTGGCATGGGCCTGATGATCTTTATGGATAACATCGCGATGACGATCGTCAGCACGATCATTTTCGGTATTGGCCTGGGCCTCGGGATGCCAGTCTTCTCGCTGGCAACGCAAAATGCGGTGTCGCATAAGGAGCTCGGTGTCGTTACCGCATCGACGCAGCTGTTCCGTAACCTTGGCGGTACGATCGGTATCGCTGTGATGGGTACGGTTATGTCGAACAGTTTGACGAAACATTTGAAAGAAGCGCTGCAGTCGCCGAGCGCGCCGGACTTCAGTTCCCTGGATCCGAAGACGGCACAAGGCCTGCTCGCCTTCGCCAATCCGCAGACACTCATGAACAAGCCACTGGTCGAAAAGACGGAAGCGAGCCTGCCGGAGCAAGCCAGAGCACTGTTCGTGCAAATGATCGACAGCATCCGGCACGCGCTGGGTGATACGCTGTCCACCGTATTCCTTACAGGTACGCTGGTGCTTGTCGTGGCTCTGGTGCTCGTGTTCTTCTTGAAAGAACTGCCGCTTCGTTCCACCAACCAGACACCGGAAGCGAACGCCTCGTCGGGGAATGCGAACGTGAAGCCGGGCAAGGCAGTAACGGCCGAATAATTCCGTTATTGACGGTATCATAGATCGATAACACTGATGAATATGAAAAGCCTGGGCGAAAGGAATTCGCTCCAGGCTTTTTTCGATAGGCGGGGCAGGGGGCCCCGTCTTATTGAAATTTCACGACAAGCGCATTGCTGATTTTCCGGCCGGGAGTGGTCAGGTACTTGCCGTTATAGTACAAACCGCTGGAAGCCCCGCCATCCAGGTTCATGGCCTGGTAGGCTCCGGCCTTCTTCATGATTTCCGCCAGCTGGGGAATGGTAGCTCCCCCGGTGGTCAGCAGGATCAGCCGGTGATCCCGGGTCAGGCCGAGCGCGCTGCGGGCGCCTCCACCGGTAAGAATCTTTGGATCTTTAAAGCCTTCCTTCTTCACATTCAGCGAAACTTTGCCGTTCACCAGCAGCCGCGGCCCGGCCTGAAGTCCGCCATCTATCCATCCCTGCTCAAAGGCTTGGCCAAAATCGGGACCGGCGATGATCCGCGCCAAGTGGTTGGCGTCATAAGCGAAGATCGAACGCTTGTCGCCGGGGCTTGGCATCTTGACGGTGCCATGGCTCACGATATAGCCGTATGGAGCCTTGTAGGCGCCGCTGGTATAAGCGTCAAAAAAGGTGCCGTTGACGGCTACCTTTGCGCCGCTGCGCTTGGCGATGCTGGAGAGGTCTTCGACCTTGCCGGGGGTATTCCCGGCGAGTACGACATCCAGCTGAATTTTCGGATGCAGCAGGTCGATCGTCACCGTCTGGGCGGAAAACGATCTGCCGCCGACCTTATACGTTTGACGTGCGCTCACGATCGGGTTTTTCAGGGCTTGTCCGACGTTTCGGGTAACGTAGGGGAGATACTGTTCCACTCCTTCCCTGGTCAGCTTGACGGCTGCTTCGTCCTTCTGCCAGCTGGCTTCAACGCCGAGCTTGCTGACGATGAGCGACAGCGGTACATAAACCGAACCGTTCTCACGGAACGGGGCGGCGGCTAGAGCGAGGCTAGTGCCGTCGAAAGCGGCCGACTTCTGCGCGAGGTGAAGCGTCAGACGGTGGTTGCCCTGGAAAATGTCGAGCTGCTTGGCGGCGTCGTTCCACTGGGTGGTCACGCCTTCGAATTCGGTCAAGGAGCGGACCGGCAGGAAGGAATAGCCGGTTTTTGCATCGACGATCACGACGTTTTTGACGGCCGAAGCGGCGGAGGCAGGCGCGGATGGCGCAAGGCACACCCAGGTAAGGCACATGATGAGTACTGCGGTTAACCATTTTTTCATGCTGCAAAAATATCCCCTTTGTCTCGAAATATAAACCAATGTTCAGGAAATCATTTCCTTACTAGTATATCGGCTTACAGAGCGGGAACTTTGAGCCGGATGTCATAAGGTTTATTCGCTAAACTATGCTGGGCGAAGCCGGACAAGCTCTCGATGGTGCAAGCAGAAAAAAGGAGGAACTTCGATCAACGAAGCCCTCCTTTTGCAATCCGCTCTGTAATCGCAGCGCCTATTCCGCTACGCGCACGTATACCCGGTCTCCGTGACGGTCGACCTCCACCGGGGATTCGAACAGGTCGCTGAGCGTGTCCGCGGTCAGCACGTCCTCGGTCCGCCCGCTGCAGACCGCCTCGCCGCGTCTCATCAGCATCACGTGGCTAAACGCCGGCAAAATTTCCTCCGTGTGGTGCGTAACGTAAATGAGCGTCGGAGCTTCCGGCTGCAGGGTCAGCTCCCGGATGCTGTCCAGCAGCTTCTCCCGGGAAAACAGATCCAGCCCGTTGCACGGCTCGTCCAGAATCAGGATGCGTGGATTGGCCATCAGCGCGCGGGCAATGAGCAGCTTCTGCTTCTCGCCCTGTGAGCAGGTGCGGTATTCGCGGTCCCACAAATGGCCGCAGTTCATCGTTTCCATCAACTCGCGGGCACGGTCGAAGTCCTCATCGCTCGTTTTGTCGTACAGGCCCACTGTGGCGTGCTTGCCGCTGACGACGATGTTCTGGGTGCGATCCGATCCGTACAGACGCTCCTGAAAGGAGTTGCTGACCCAGCCGATCGATTTGCGCAGCTCGCGCAGGTCCACTTCCCCGAAGCGGTGCCCCAGCACACTGACCGAGCCTTCGGACGGCCAAATATAACCGTTGACGATGTTCAGCAGCGTCGTTTTGCCCGAGCCGTTCAGGCCCAGCAGCGCCCAATTCTCTCCGGGCTTCACCTGCCAGCTTACATTTTTCATTAACGTATGCTGCCCGCTTCTCCACGTAATGTTCTCGATATCGATGATCATCAGGTTCCCTCTCTCTCTTGATCCGCAGTCGGATACATGCTGTTCTTCACATGTTAAAACAAATCCCGGTCCTGTCAATACCTGAGCCGAAGAAACGGCAGAGGATAACGTCCCTGGGATGCTCTGATCACTGGCCCCGTCTGGCGATTTCCTTAAATCATACGACGCGGGGAAAAGGGCTGTCGCCGCGATAATTGCTGAACGGGGGAAGCATTTTTTGCTATAATGGGCATCAGACAGCCGGAAATCGGGGCCTGATCCGGCCAAGCCGTCAAGCCGATGGGGAGCTCACGTGCTTATACGGCAGGCAGGAGAACAGCGGGTCCACAAAGGAGACATTTTCATGAAAAGGGAAAGCTTTATTCAGCCGGATGCTGCAGGCTGGCTGCAAAAGTTTCATTTTTCAATCCCGATCAAGGTGCGCTACTGCGAGACGGATATGCTTGGACATGTGAATAACGTCAGCTATTTTATGTATTTTGAACAGGGCAGAATCGAATACTTCGAGCAGCTCGGGCTGTTTGCCGACTTGTTCGGCGAGGAGAAAGTGATGGTGGTTGCCGACCTCGAGTGCCAGTATCTCGCCCAGATGTACCGCAGCGATCCGGTGCAGCTCCATGTGCGGGTGGCGTCGATCGGACGCTCCTCCCTGGACATTGAGTATGCCGTCGTCGCTTCAGGAGCACTGAAGGCGGCCGGACGCGGCGCGGTCGTGCTGATCGAAACGAAGAGCGGGAAGAGCACTCCGCTGCCGGAGGAAATCAAGGAAGCCATCCGGGCGTTCGAAGGAACGGGTCTGGCGCAATAGCCGTCTGCTTGGAAGAACGTCACTGTAGATGGGGAAAAAGATGCAGAAGCAGATAGGAGCAAATGCTAGTTATGGCAAAGCAAAAATTTTACGTCGTCTGGGAAGGGCATAAGCCGGGAATCTATACGTCTTGGCCCGAATGCCAGACTCAGGTGAACGGGTATACGGACGCCAAATACAAGTCCTACGAATCGCGCGCGGAGGCGGAAGCGGCTTATGCGGGCGGATGGAAGAAAAACTGGGGCAAAGCCAAGGCGTCGGGCTCAGCCGGAGGTTATACGTCCAAAGCAGCCAAATCCGGCAAGCCGTCTGCGTCGGCATCCTCGATGGAAGAGATCGATTACGACAGCATCTCGGTGGATGTCGGTACGCGCGGCAATCCCGGCCCGGTCGAGTACAAAGGCGTCGATACGCGGACCGGGGAAATTCTGTTCTATGTCGGGCCGGTTGAAAATGGAACGAACAACCTGGGCGAATTTATCGCGATCGTCCATGCGCTGGCGTATTTGAAGCAGAAGGGCAGCAAGAAGACCATTTACACCGACTCGAAGACGGCGCTGGCCTGGGTGCGCAACAAGAAACCGGCGACGACGCTGGCCCGTACCGAGAAAACGCGGAAAATTTGGGAGCTGACGGACCGCGCCGTGCAGTGGCTGCACGAGAACAAGTACGAGAACAAAATCGTGAAGTGGAAGACCGAGGAATGGGGCGAGATCAAGGCGGATTTCGGCCGGAAATAATATGGAAAAAGAGCCCGGAGCAGCTTGGAAGCGCTCCGGGCTCTTTGGTTTGCAGGAGAGTATGGGTTTAGGCGAAAGCATAAGCATGTATGTTCGCGACCGCTTGTATTTTTGCGTAAGTATGTGTTTATGCGTATCTGTACTGTGCTCTTTCGTTAGCATAGGGTTATGCGCAAGCCTGTATGTCCGAGTATGCGTGTGTGATTGCCAGTACGCTTGCGCTTGAGAGAAGCATGCGTTTATGAGATGGGGGCGTGTGTCTTGGGTAGAGACAGGCTGCCGCTGCTCGCTATTTCCCTTCCGGCTGGCCGTAATCCAGAACGACCATTTGGTGGCACTGCCACTCCGGCAGCTCATACGTGACGAGGCCGTTCTGCTGCCGGAAGTCGATAGGCGTCATCTGCGGCGCCAGGTATACGCCGGTGACCGGCTCGGAAATCCGCAGCTCCGCGGTTGTTCCACGGATCGGCAGCAGGTCCTCGATCACTTCAATGTTACGACCGCGCTTCACCGGCGAGGCGTACAGCGAATGATGGACATAACGCTTCTGGTCCGGCTGATGCTGAACCGTTGTTACGCCCTGCGCGGGAAGGTTCGTACGCAGCGTCTTCTCCGGCAGCAGACGGTTCAACGCGTACAGGACGGTTTCCTTTAAAACAAGGCTTCCCTTGGAAGCATAATCTTCGAACACGTTCCAGGCGATATAAATTCCGTTCGCATGCTCTACCATGCCCGGCCCGCCGTACTCTCCGCTGTTCGGTGTATGCTGATGGGAGCAGAACGTGAACGCGTCGCGGTTAAAATACGGATTTTCCCGTTTGCCAAGCTCGGTTCCGCCCTCGGCAAGCGTCACTTTCTGCCCCTCCGAATAGAAAATAAACGCCGATTCCTGCAGGCTCGCCAGCGGATGCTGCGGATGGTAGTAGTCCGGACGGAACGGATTGACGCCGGCGTGGCGAACGCCCAAGTCGATGGCAAATCCGCTGCCGTCCGGCTTCAGGCCCGACTCGCCGGTAGCAAGGATGCGCCCGCCGCCGGCCAAAAAGCTGTTCAGCTTGGCCAGGATCGCATCGTTGATCCGGATCCGGTCGGGCAGGATCAGGACGGCATACGGGCTGAAGTCGGCTTCCAGGTCGACGACGTCGAACAGGATATGCCCTTCCAGCAGCATGCGCACCGCGCCGGCGTCCGGATCGCCGGTGAAGCTGTCGTGGCCGCCAGTCGCCTGATGGGTGCCGGCCGCTTCCACCGACAGCAGCGCTACGTCGGCGACGTTGACCGCGTCACGGCACCACGCTTCCTTGGCTTCGACTTCGGCATAGGCCGCGCCAATCAGCCGGTAGGTGGCTTCATCCATCGCGCCCAGCGGATGCAGCTGGTCCCCGATGGAGCAGGCGGCGCCGTTCGCCAGACTGAGCGCGGCTTCATAACGCAGGGCGTTCGGGTGCTTATAGCCGCCGAATTCGCCCCAGGTGGTATGAAACTTGCCGGTCATGCCAAGGAACGGCATGCCCAGCGTCTGGGCGTAGCGGGCGGACAGCGGGAAGTGGTCGTAGCCCCAGCCCCCGGTCGGCAGTGACTCTAGCTCGAGATGCGAGTTCATGTGTGCAAGGTCGCGGCGTCCGCGGCGGATGTGGCCGCCGTTATGGAAAATCGGCAGCCCGGGTTTGTGCCGGTGCACCGTTTCTTTAACGCGGCTGGTGTAATTGGCGTAAGTTTGCTCCCAGAGCGGGCGCATGGCGCTTTTGTCCCGCGGGTCGATCCCCTGTTCGCGGGCCGCCGCTACGCAGGTGGCGCAATAGCACTCCCGCACCCCGACGATGTCCAGAAAGATGCCGTCGGCATCATAACGCTGCGCGACCTCTTCAATCTGGGACAGCAGAATGTCCAGATAAGGCGTATTCAGGCAGAGCTGGTGGTATCCCGGCGTGAACAGGTCGCCTTCGCGGCTGAAGCGTTCACGGATCAGCCATTCGGGATGCCGCACGGCAAGCCTCTCGTCAAGGCCTGCGGACAGGTAGACAGGAGTTCGTACCCCGATTTCGTGGGCGGCTTCAATCATGGCACCGAGCAGGTCGAAGGACAGTCCCGGATGCGTGACGTTCGCCTCGGAGGGATGGTATGCCCATCCGTGATGGCATTTGGAAAACACGGTGATCGAATCCACATGGCCAAGCTTCAGCGCCTGCTGAAACTGTTCCTTGCTGAAGCGGGTGCCGATGGGATGAATCGCTTCGGACGTATGAAAGTCGAGATGAACTTGGCGCATACGCATGGCAGATGTTCCTCCATTCAATAAGCAGAGATTTGAAAACGGCTTTGCACATACCCCTAAGGTAAAGGAAAATGGATACCGCTTCCATGCGGAATAGCGACTTTGTTCTGTCCGATATCGACTTTTGAAAAATGACCGAAACAGCATATTATGCTAGGATGAATTTATTGATGAGAAAGATCTGCCACGATATCGACTTGTGCAGGAGGTAGAGGAAGCCCATGAAATGCCTCGAGCTGGCGATTCCGCCGCTGCCGTCGCTTCTGACCGTCGGGCGCGCCGTATGGGCGCCTGGAAGCCGGCATCAGACCCGCAGCTTTGACGCCTACGATCTGATTCTGGTCAAAAAGGGCGCCATGTATATGCGGGAAGACGATACCGAATATGTCATTCAGGACGGCCAGCTGCTGCTGCTCGAGCCGGGACGTACCCATTGGGGCACTCAGGCTTGCTCGGAGCCGACGGCGGTGTATTGGGTGCACTTCCGGCACCCGGAGCCCCTGCGCCGGATGGAGTCGGAGGAAATTCCCTGGTCGGCGGTGCTCCCTCAAGGGCAGGACAGCGACGAGCATCCGGCAGAGCAAACGATGTATCTGCCGAAATTCGGCGATGCTCCTTTTCACCTGCTCCAGCCTTTGCTGGATCGGATGGTGGAGCTGCATCGCGGTTTTGCCGTGGAGCAGTCCTTGAAGCTGCAGGTGCTGTTTTGCGACCTGCTGGATCTGCTGCAGGCGGATTTGGGGCGCAGGCCGGGCTCGCGATCGGCCGCTCTCGCCCGGGAGACGGTCAGCTATCTGCAGCGCAGCTGGAACGAGCCTTTTCGCTCGGAGGAGCTTGAGGAGGCGCTGCATTTTCAATTCGACCACATTACCCGCTGCCTGAAAAAGTACACGGGCATGACGCCCCTTCAGTATGTGCAGCATTTGCGGATCAGCCAGGCGATGGTTCTGCTGGAGCAGACTTCGCTGACGGTGCAGGAAGTGGCAGAGCAGGTCGGCATTCCGAGCGCGAGCTTTTTCGGGAGGCTGTTCCGGGACCGTACGGGGATTTCCCCGGGGCAGTACCGCCAGCGCCGGCAGAGCCATTTATAGAGACTGGCGGTGGACAGGATTGGAGCCGGGAAGGCTTTCTTTGAACGCATGGCGAAATAGAAAAGCGGACCTCT
The DNA here is from genome assembly GCF_038009285.1 of Paenibacillus sp. FSL R5-0378. Classification (NCBI taxonomy): domain Bacteria; kingdom Bacillati; phylum Bacillota; class Bacilli; order Caryophanales; family Paenibacillaceae; genus Paenibacillus; species Paenibacillus sp. FSL R5-0378. The sequence continues at coordinate 6,680,921 of NZ_JBBPAY010000001.1, read as the reverse complement.
TTTCGAACACACAACATCGAAAGAGTGCCGCACTGCTGTAGAATGAACTTAAGGAGGACGGTATGTCGACCATCGAAGTGCTGGATCAGGGCTATGTGCGTTTAGTGAATCATATGGGATCGGACTTAACCGTCGTTAATGCGGCCCGTGTCTCTTATGCCAAGCAGTCGCTGGAGTTGAACGAACGGGACGTGCGGCTTATCAAGTTCCTTGCCCGCGAAGGGCATACGTCGCCTTTTCGCCATGCCATCGTTCAGTTTGAGGTCTATGCCCCATTAATGGTGGCCAGACAATGGTGGAAATACGTGGTCGGGTCTGCCCATTATGAGGGGACCGGCGACAGCTTGGAGGCATGGAACGAATCAAGCCGGCGATACATAACAGAAGACCCTGCATTTTATATCCCAAAGGCAGGCGAGTGGAGGCTCCAGCCGGAAAACTCCAAGCAGGGCAGCGGCGGAGAGGTGAATTGGGAGCTTGGCGTGAAGCATACCCAAGAGCTGATGGGTTATGTGGAGCTGGGCATTTCCAAGTACGAAGCCGCCCTGGCGGACGGCATTTGCGCGGAACAAGCCCGGTTGTTCCTTCCCGCTTACGGGATGTATGTACGCTGGTACTGGACGGCGTCGGTTCAATCCGTCGCGCACTTCCTGTCTCAACGGCTGGAGCATGATGCGCAAAAAGAAATCCAGGAGTACGCAAAAGCGGTGCTCGAGCTGATCAAACCGTTATTTCCCGTTTCGCTGGGGGAGCTCCTTGGGAATGAGGAATAGCCAGTTCGATGCAAACGGAAAACTGGAAAGTCATGAAATGACCCATGACTAATAGTCTAAAATTCTAATATTCGTAATCTAACTTTGAGGAGGAATAATCACATGCCGAAAACGATCCAATGGGGTATTTTGGGAACGGGCTGGATTGCGTCGCAGTTTACAAAAGATCTTGCTTTTGCGGAAAATGGGGTGGCAGCGGCCGTAGGCTCCAGAACGCTCGACAGTGCTTCGCGATTCGCTGCTGACTATGGAATCGGGAAAGCATACGGCAGCTACGAAGAGCTGGCAAACGATCCGGACATTGACGCGATCTATGTCGCGACGCCGCATCCTGCGCATAAGGAAAACGTCCTGCTGTGTTTGAAGGCGGGCAAAGCGGTATTGTGCGAAAAGCCTTTTACGGTGAACGCGGGCGAGCTGGAGGAGGCCGTATCTTATGCCAAGGAGAACAAGGTTTTTCTGATGGAAGGAATGTGGACGAGATTTCTTCCGGTCATCCGCAAAGTGAGGGAATGGCTGGATGAAGGGCGGATTGGTGACGTTCAGCTCGTCAAAGCGGATTTTGGATTCCGTGCCGGCGTCAATCCGGAAAGCAGGCTGTTCAATCCGAGCCTTGGGGGCGGGGCACTGCTGGATGCCGGGATTTACCCCGTGTCTTTTGCATCGATGATCTTTGGGGCTGAACCGGAGGAAGTGTCGAGTACCGCTCAGATCGGCAGTACCGGCGTGGATGAGCAGTTCTCTCTCCTGCTGTCCTATGGCCCAGGCAAAACCGCACAGCTGAACGGGGCCATACGCCTGAATATGGACAATGAAGCATGCATTTACGGAACGGAAGGGTATATTCGAATTCCTTCCTTTTTGAACGCGACCAGAGCTGCGTTATATGTCAACGGCAGTGAAGAGATTTTTGAAGATGACCGGACATCGCTCGGGTATGCGTTTGAAGCCGAGGAAGTGGCAAGATGTCTGGCGGAGGGGCGGACCGAAAGCTCGGTCATTCCGCTTGAAGAGTCGGTGGCGATTATGAAGCTGCTCGACCGGATCCGAGGTCAATGGGGACTCCGTTATCCGTTTGAGTAATGTTCCGATATTTAAATTTCAAGGAGGCCTGCTGCCATCCAGGAGCAGGTCTTTTGGTGTGTACACTACTTAATCAACAACCTTTTTACGGTTCATTACGGCTGTAGCAAGGGAGAAAATACCGAGGGAGGAGACCAGAAACAATACGGTTACATCCTGGATATAAACATAAATAGCCCCAACTAACGCTAACCCGGCTGCATTAAAAACAGCAAGTCTTGTTACAAGCGATCTTCTTGCGAATGCTGCCGCAGCGAAATGAAGAAAACTTACTACGGCATGAAATCCATACAGTATCAAAAAGAAAAACACAAACACGACGAAATCCCCTGGGCCGCTAGCGTATGGGGTATCGGATACCAGCGAATGGTTGATATGGACGACAAGGGCACCGTTTAAAATGCTTAGAACAAGGGAGAGAAGGCAGAGGTTGACCACCAATTCTTTTTTCGCAATATCCATGATATAACTCCTGAATTTGGCTTTTTCTATATCATAAACTATTCTTGGCTGGAAAGCCTAGACTGGGGCTTGTCGAAGATCTGTCACTTTTTGCTGGTTTCAGAGCGATAAGGACAGGTACTATAATAGCTGTACATCCATGACGAAGGTCGCCTATCCGATTACAATGAATGCGACTGCTTAAAGGAGGCCGCAGCTATGAGTTCCTATATTTCTGAACGCATAAAAATTCCGCCGGGATTGTGGGCAGGATTCCGTCAACTCGGGATTGCCCCGCATGACGTTGTCCGCAGCGCAGGACTCCCGCTTACGATCATTGCAGAACCCGAGGTCACCTCGGTCCAATATTTCGCCATTTGGCAGGCTTATTCCGAGCTGGCCGGCGACGTCGCCCAAGGCATCATCCAGCTGGCGACTGTCTTTGAAACGGCGAAATACCCGCCGACCGTTTTGGCGACGTATCATGCCCGTGATTACCGTGACGCGCTGTACCGGATGGCCCGGTACAAGCAAATGTGTCCCCCCGAGAGCCTGCGCATCACCGAGGAGGGAGAGCACTGCACCATCGAGCTGGGCTGGCTGCATCCCGGGGAGTCCGGCCCGCCGGTGCTGGTTGGCATCACGCTGGCATGCCTCATGGAGCTTGGACGCCGGGGGACAGGGCAGCCTGTGCAAGCACGGTCCGTTGAATTTACGCAGCCAATGGGTGATATCCAGACCCTTGAAAGTTATTTCGGCTGCCGGATCCAGGTAGGTGCGACACGCAACCGGCTGACGCTGCACCGGAGAGATCTGGATCGGCCTTTTCTATCGTACAACGAAGAGCTGCTGGACATTCTGACTCCCGCGCTGGACCGGTCCCTTGATGAGCAGCAGCGCAGCCGCTCGTTCCCCGAGACGGTCAAATGGATTCTGAAGCGCAGCCTCACGGCAGGGCGCCCCGACATCCAGGCTGTCGCCAGAGAGCTCGGGATGAGCGACCGTACCTTGCAGCGCCGGCTTACAGAGGAGAACACCAGCTTCAAACACCTGCTGACGCAAGCCAGACATGAGCAGGCGCGGGAATATTTGGCGGACCCTTCGCTTGATATTAAAGAGGTCGCTTTCCTGGTTGGATACGAAGACCAGAATTCGTTCTACCGGGCCTTCCGGCTTTGGGAAGGAAATACGCCTTCCCATTGGCGTGCTGAACATGTAAGTACGAACTCGTGAGCAGAGCCCGATTTTCGATTCGATTTCCAAACCTCGGACTGCTTCGGCTTGTCGGGATATTCTGTTATTTTATTGGCGTGTATAGCAAGAATGTTGGCGCAGCACACTAGTTACTGAACCCTCCTGGTCAGGTAATATGATCTCTATCCGGAGTAAAAGGAGTTTTTTGTTATGGATATGGGATTAAACAATAAGACAGCGTTAGTTACAGGATCTACGAAAGGGATCGGAAAGGCCATTGCCATCGAGCTGGCCAAAGAAGGCGTTCATGTACTCATTAACGGCCGAAACGATGCAGAGGTAGAACAAACGGTGAATGAAATCAAGGCGAACTTCCCGGCGACCTCTCCGCAGAAGGCGACGGCCGATCTTGTAGATAAAGGGCAAAGAGAAGCTTTATTTGAAAAATTCCCCCAGGTTGATATTTTGGTGAACAATATGGGGATCTATGAGATCATGCCATATGAGAACGTTGACGACGAAGTATGGGAAACCTACTTCCGCACGAATGTTCTTGCCGCCAACGGACTGACCAAATTTTATCTGCCTACCATGCTGAAGCAGGATTATGGGCGGGTTCTCTTTATTGCAAGTGAGGAAGCGTTGATGCCTTCGGGACAAATGCCTCAGTATGCCGTGACCAAGTCGATGCTGTTATCTCTGTCGAAGAGCTTGTCCAAATTGACGAAGGGCACCGAGGTTACCGTGAATACGATCATGCCGGGACCGACCCTCTCTGAAAATGTGCAGCAAATCATTGAGGGGATGTACGCTGACGAAGATCTGACCTTCTCGGAAAAAGAGAAGAGGTTTATGGCGGTAGGCCTGCCCCAATCGGAAATTCAGCGGTTTATCCGGCCGTTTGAAATCGGCAGATTGGCTGCTTTTGTATGCAGCCCTTATGCATCTGCCTTCAAAGGCGCTCCGATCCGTATGGATGGGGGAATGGTGCCGACAATTTTTTAATCGGTGTTGTTGTGAAAAAGAACCTTGGGCGGAATCCCGAGGTTCTTTTTGGTATTTCGCCGTAAAGAGCAACACCAATTCCAAATTGTGGTATGATTGGGCTGCCTTACAGTATCAGGCGTTGTCAGGATCAAATCCGTTCCAGACGATCGTTTGCTCCACCGGGAAGCGCTTGGTCGGCCTGGCTGGCTTGACGGCTTTCCCTATCGCGACGAGCAGGACCGGAATATAACGCGGCGGAACGTGAAAGGTTTTGACGAATGCGTCGGCGTCGAAGCCGACCATCGGGCCGGAGTCCAGACCCATCGCTTTGGCGGCGAGCATCAGCTGCATGGCTGCCAGTGAAGCGTTGCGAATCGCTTCGTCGCGCCGGTAGGGTGAGGAGGCGTCCACTGCATAGGCCTTATCGATTTGATCAAACAGGATTCGGGATGAAGCATAGCCAGCGTAAGCATCTTCAGGCCCGCCTTCCATAACAGGTCCATAGACCGCTGCGGCATTCCGGTTAGCCTCGAGGTCGCCGAGCACAGCGACGGTCACGGATGCATCGACGACCTGCCGTTGGCCGTTCGCAGCGTGAAGGAGCTTGTGTTTGGCATCCATGTCGGTAAAGGCGACGAACTTCCAATGCTGCAGATTCCAGGACGAAGGAGCGCTGCCCGCAAGCTCCAGCAGCTGCTTGATTTCTTGTTCACTGATCATGTGTGAGGGATCGAAATATCGCACGGAATGGCGCTCATGGATGACGGTAAGAAAATCGGATTGAACAGTTGATGACATGAACGGGTCAACTCCCTTAATCTGTAGTCAGGATCTTGTTCGCGAACTTGCATCCTTTATACCGCCATGTTATGGCAACGGGCGGTCTGGAACAACCGCATTTTCAGCAAAGTGTACCGTAACAGTTGCGCCGTCTTCTATACATAACGCTATTAGAGTGAGGAAACAAAATGAAAAAATATTTGGATATCCTTGCCGATATCGAACGTAAAATCAGCGAAGGGCAGTTCGAGTCGGGTCAAAAGCTGCCTTCCGTCCGCAATGCGGCGAAGATGTATGGCTGCAGCGTCAGCACGGTTACACGGGCATACACGGAGCTGGAGAGCCGTCACATGATTTACTCCATCTCCCAAAGCGGCTACTACGTTGTGGAGAAACCCGGCAAAGGGCCCGACGCTGCGGAGGGCTGGCAGATCGATTTCGCCTCGGCATCGCCCGATCCGTCGCTGTTTCCGTATTTGGATTTTCGGCACGCCTTGAACCAGGCCTTGGACACGTACAAGAGCCATCTGTTCACCTGCGGCGAAGCCGAAGGACTGAAGAGGCTCCGCCATACGCTCGTTTCCCATTTTGCGGAAGACCAGGTGTTTGCCCAAAAGGAGAGGATCATCGTTTCGGCGGGTGCGAACCAAGCGCTCGAAATATTAGCAAAAATGCCGTTCCCGAATGGGAAGTCCATCATCTTGGTCGAACAGCCCAGTTACGACCTCTTTTTACGGTATCTTGAGGCGGAGGGCATCCCGGTATGCGGAATTTCCCGGACGACCGCGGGAATTGATTTGCAGCAATTGGAGGAGAAGTTCAAACACGGCGGGATCAAATTCTTCTACACCATGTCCAGGTATCACAGCCCGCTAGGGACTTCATTCAGCCGGGAAGAAAGAAAGGCGATTGCCCGGCTGGCCGGCAAATACGACGTTTATGTCGTGGAGGACGATTACATGGCCGATCTGGGAGAAGAGCCGGGAACAGATCCCATTTATGCCTACAGCGGCATGTCACACGTCATATATTTGAAAAGTTTCTCAAAAATAATATTCCCGGGGCTGCGGCTCGGGGCCGCCGTGCTGCCGGAGAAGCTGATGAAGGCGTTCTGCGAATACAAAAGATATGCCGACACCTCGCAGCTGTCCCAGGCAGCGCTTGAAGTCTACATCAAAAGCGGTATGTATGAGCGGCACAAGCGAAAGATACGCAGCCAATATGCTGACCGGATCCGCGAACTGAATAAGGCGGTTTTGCGGCATAACGGTTCAGGCCTGATCGATATCCCCCCTGTGTCCTCGGGATTGTATGTTCCGTTCAAGCTGCCGAAAAAGGCCAATCTGGAACGCCTCGTTGAGCGGCTTGCCGCAAAGAAGATTCTCGTCGTTTCGAGCAAGCGGTTCTATTTATCGGACTATAGGGAGCAGGAGAAGTTTTTAAGAATCAGCATTGCTAGGGCGCAGCCGGAACGGATTGAGGAGGGAGTCCGGGAGATCATCGGAGAAGTAAGCCGGGAGCTCAAATGCCTGGTATGACGTTAAGAAGGAGTGCATTAAGACGGCATGCGGCATTAAAAAAGCAGCAGGGCCGCCCGCACGGGCAGCTGCTGCTTGATCGAGAGCCAAACCGTTCTACTTCCCTGCCCGCTCCGTTATTGCCCGATGGAAGGGGCAGCCGGCCGGCGAGGTGTCGTCATCCCGCAGAAAATACTGCTTGTATTCAAGATTCCCCTGCGATCCGTAAGGCTTTAATTCCGGATGGGCCGGCGCGGTGTCGTATGCGGCAAGGCGTGCACGGATCCGGGGAGCGATCTCAGCCGCTTTTTCAGGATAGGCGTTCCACTGGTCCAGCACCCAGCGCGGCGTCAAAGCCAGCATGAAATAGGGGAAGCTTCGGCTCTGACGGGACGTATGTGCCGGGGTGCCGCAGTAGACGAAATACCGCTCACCATCGTAACAGAACTCCCACAGCGCCTGTTCCGGGTCTTCCGGAATGTCCTCCGGCCACGGCGTACGATCCAAACGGCTGACCTGGTTCAGTAAGTTCCAGAATGCATTTTCATACGCCAGAACCTCTCTAACGTTCTCCTCCGCCTCGAAAAAAACAACCAGGGAGGAGTAATCCCCGAAAGCACGCGAAGCTCTGCCATACTCGGCAATGATCTCTGCGAGCTCCGGCCCTGCCGAACCATCCCAAGGACTGGGCGCAAAACCGAAACGGAGATGACCAAGTGCAAACGCCCGTGTGGCCGGAATGCAGGGGAACCGGGCTTCCCGGTCCGTCATCTTGGCCGCAAACCGCCGGCAGGCGTCTTTCTTCCAGGCTTCCAGAGGAAGCTCTTCATTTTCGATGTCCGTATACTGCAGCAAAAGCGGCATGAACAGCCCTCCTTTTACCTACAGCATACGCCCAGGGGCAAAAGGGTGACTGTGCAGAAGCCCATGCGTTAGCCCCCTGCCCATCATATTGGTCCCGGTCGTTATCGGGCCAAAATAAAGATTGAACGCCCCGCTGCAATCCATTTACAATGAAACTATCTTCCAGGCCAAAGGAACGATGCATAGATGACGACAACAACCTTGTGGAATCAAACGCTGCATCTGGTTTCTCATGCATATTTCGAGCGTAAGGAAAGGTTTGAAATGGATGTGGATTGTTACTCCGTCTGGGTGCTGTTTGCCGTGGAATCGGGCAAATTTTATTACCGGATCGGGGAGGAACGAGGGGAGGCGGGGGCCGGAGACCTGGTGTACTGCCCGCCGGGGTTCACCTTTGAACGGGAGATGGTGTCTCCGCTTGCGCTTCACTACATCGGCTTTGAAATGGTGGGGGAGGAGCGGACGGGGCCCGTCCCGTCGCTGCCGACGTTTTTGTCGCGCCCGCTTGACAACAAACGCCTCGTTTCCAATTTTGCCTATTTGCGAAAGCTGCATTTAGCGACAGAACCGCGGCATGTGCTGCGCAAGGACATGATCATGAACGACATCTGGCAGCTCGCCTGCGAGGTGTGGGAAAGAGAGCATCTTCATGATGAGCAGCAGCTGCTGGCCGACTCGGACGATGTGCTGATGAACCGTGCGGCCGAATGGATCTACCAGAACGCGTACACCCCGTTCAGCATGAGGGAGCTGTCGGATTCGCTGAACCTCAGTCCCGTCCAGTTTACGCGCCGGTTCCGGAAGTCGTTCCGGATCGCTCCTTCGGACTTTGTCCGGTCTTTGCGCATCAGTAAAGTGGCCGAGCTGCTGCTGGATACCGATATGACGCTGGACCAGATTGCCACCTGCTGCGGATATGAGAACGGCTTGTATCTAAGCCGGGTGTTCTCCAAAAATATGGGCATGAGCCCATCCAAATACCGCGAGCTGAACCGGCTGTAACGGTCTCTGGTGTCCTTTGTGGGGGAAGACAGAGCAAGGCGCAGGCGTCCGGTCGATTTCGCATGCCGGTGATGACAGGCGCCCCGCTGTCCGCGTCCCGGTCTGCTAGCTCTCGGTCACTTCCAAATGCTTGATGCAGTCGTAGAGCGAATAGGTCCAGGCAGTGTCATTCAGAACGATGGTCGTAACGGAAGTATTGCGCAGCTTGACGCCCGTCGACTCATCCTGCATCAGTTCTTTTAAGGTTTGCCCCAGAAAATAGCCGTGCGTGACGGCGAGAATTTTTTGTCCCGGAAATCTGGCGGCCATCTCTTCCACAAAGCTTCGGCCGCGGGCCCGCATCATCTCATCCGTTTCCTGCTCCATGTCCAGCTCGTGCCAACGGGCTCCCCAGCGCTGGACCCTTTCCGCTTCGGTCGTATCGGCGATCTTGCCGCGGTCCATCTCGCGCAGGCGCACGTCGTAGAAATCGACCGGCTTCTTGATTTCGGCCGCGATGATGTCGGCCGTCTCCCGGGCGCGCCGCAGGTCGCTTGAGATAAACAGATCCCAATGCTCCCCGGCCAGCCGCTTGGCTACGAGCGCAGCCTGCATTCTTCCGGTTTCGTTCAGCGGATTTTGCGTATGCCCCTGCGCCCTGTTCTCGATATTATGATCGGTTATTCCATGCCTGACAAACGTAATTGATGTCACCCGATTTGTCCTCCTAAGCTTTTCTCCGATTGTAACCCAGCCCTACCAGGAATGAATCTAACACTTAGCGGTTTACGCCGCTTGCCGCGGCTTCCAGAATGGAAGAGACCGGCACCGTTTCCCCTTTTACCGGAAAATACGGCTTTACGCCCCGGGTGTCCTGCGATACCGGGAACCGGCTGTGCAGCGTAATGACGGTTTTCGGCGCAATGCTGCCGATCAGGCTGGCGAGCGCCTCGGGATGGGCGTGTCCGCCATTGGACAGGGAATGGCCGGTAATCGCGTAGGCGTTCAGAAACTTGGATACGGCAGCATGCTCGATTTTGACGCTGTAGTCCGACTGAATAAAATGCGATTGACCCTGCGGGCCTCCCAGCGTCTCCAATTCAATCATATGCGCAAGGTCCGGAAATTTGAAGAAATACACTATTTCTGGCTTGCGCTCGGCGACTTCTTCCAAAGAGACGGCAGGGTACGGCACCTCAATGCCATCAGCCATGGTAGTATCGATGACTTGAACGGGAACGTCAAGCGCCGGATGTCCATGGAGCACCTGCAAGCCTTCCCGGTTCGCCGTATGCCAGACGGCGGCAAGCGACGCCTCCATCACGATGCTTTTTCCTTGGTCTGCGGCGATCGCGATCATGTCGGCCATCCGCTCTAAATCCCGCGGCGACATCTGCAGATACACCAGCCCTTCCGCTTCGCGAACGATCTCCGCGAACGAGGCAAGCAGCGCCTCCTCCGTGATCTGCAGCGGAACGGTGGAGGGGTCGGATGTAAGGCGCGTCCCTTCCGTAATGAGCACGTCGATCGGTTTGCTGTGGCACAGCCGGATGAAACGGTCGATCTTATCCGGATGCTTGCCCTGCCGGCGCCAGTCCCCCGTATACGCAATTCTATGGGTGCCGTCATCGATGATGATGCCGGATGCGCCGGTCGCATTGTGATCCATCTCGACGACCTGCATCGTGAACTCTCCGAAATCGACCACGGTCAGGTCGTCACAGGTTGTTATCTTGGCCCCGGTATCCTTGCTGTGCCGGCCCGCCACCATGCCGCGGAACAAGGAATACGAATCATGGCTCATATATACGGGGAGATCCGGATGGGCAAAGGGAAGCAGCGCCATATGGTCCGTATGCATATGTCCAATATAGAGGTGAATCCGGTCGTAGTCCGGAAATTCCCGGTTTTCCCAGACCCGCCGAACCGCGGCCCAATCCAGGCCTTCCATCTGCTGAGCATCGTACAGCTCCGGCAGCGGGGCGGTCATGCCGCCCAGCAAAAACTGGCGCAGCTCGCGCCCGGGTGTCGCATTCACCGGCTCAAACAGCGTTACTTGGGTCGGAAACAGCAGACTGCTGTGCTCGACGCCAAAGTCGAACAACAGCCCCTGTTTTCCTTTGCCGTACAGAACCTGCACGCCTCCTGATTTGCCTACTCCGCCAAAAAAAGTCAATTGTGCCTCCTGCAACGTAATCGCCTCCTGTGTGGATATAAGCTCACTACATCATTAACTTGTCGTCCCGTTTGCCTCGCCAACGTCTTCCAGCGAAAGGATGGCGCCATGCTCCCTGAGCTTTTGCCGGATGATCCGGACATCGACATCCTCCGGCGGGATTTGCTGCTTCACAGCCAGAGCGGCGCCGATGCCCACGCCTTCGCCGACGGCCATGCAGGTAGGCATGACCCGGGAAGAGCCGAAGACGACGGGGTCGACGCTGATGCAGCGGCCGCTGAGCATCAGCCGTTTCACGTCCTTGGCGATCGTTGCCCCGTACGTGATGCCATAGGGGCCGGCCAGCGACCGGATAACGGTCGAGTCGCCTGAACCGCTGTGAATGTCGATAATATACGAGCCGAGCGCGATCGTGTCATCCGGAATGACGCCGTTTACGGCCGCCTCTTCGCGGATCATCTGCTTGCCTATGATCCGCCTCGTTTCACGGATGCCCAGAAACGGGGCAATCGAGGACAAATAGATGTGCTCAAACCCCGGGATGTGCTCGCGCAGCATGTCGATCAGGGGAAGGATCTGCAGATGCGATTCGATCTCGCCCCGGCTTAGCTCCTCGACCTTTGTCCCATCAAAATTCAGGATGCGGATGCAGTTCAGGGCAATGTACCCCTCCCTAGGCAGATTGATATAGATGATCGTATCGCGGCTGATCGGGCATTTGCCTTCCTGCCTGAGCCTGGAAACCGTATTTTTCAAGCCGACGAACACGTGATTTTCGCTGGCCCGCAGAAACTCCGCCGTATAGCCGGGGCGGATCTTCATCGAAGATCCGTGCCGGAGCTCCTCCGGATGCTCCCCGAGGAAATCCATAAACCGTTCGAGATCAAAGCCGCCGACGGTAAACATAAGGGTAGGCGGCTGAGTTTCCCCGTTCGCGTATTGCCCTTTCTCAAACGAGGCGCCCGCCATATAAGCGACGTCGCCGTCCCCGGTCGCATCGATGAAGACATCGGCGAAGACCTCGATTTCCCTGCCTTTTCCCTTTAAGAGAACGGATTTCAGCTCACCATCCTCCACGTTTGTTCCGATGATTTCGCAGTGCAGCAGGGGCTGTACCCCATACTGTTTGATTTTTTCAAAAATGACGATTTTCATCAAGCTGGGATCAATGACGGTCGTCGAATTGTGCAGCGGGCATTCCCGGTGTCCGAAGGAACCGCCAAGCAGGGTCAAACGGTCGACGATTTCCTGCGGCAGGCCGCGGGTAACCTGGCGTCCCTGGGCATCCAGGAAGGCCAGCAAAGGCAGTCCGATCGTCATGTTTCCGCCCAGGAAGCCCTGCCGGTCCACAATCATGGTCTGCGCTCCCTCCCGTGCGGCTGCAATGGCTGCCCCGACGCCCCCGGCCCCGCCCCCAAGGACAAGCACCTGTGTTCTGATAACTTCGCGTTGCAATTGGCTTTCCATATAACCCCTACTTTCTCATTGAATCTCCGCGGATGGACACAGCCCACTAAGCCGTGCACCGCTTAAGAAGCGTGAATTGGTTTTCATTATACGAGGGGCAAAGATGCATGAACATGCAGTAATCCTTCATTGGGGATGCACTTTGTTTCAGGGGTGGGAAGGAGAGGTGACAACATTCGGGATGCTTCTCCAAAACTTGACGTTCCGCCAACAAGGCCCTGACTTGGCTGAAACAAAATACATGTACAGTAAAAGAGCGTGCATGGACTCATCCGAGCGGAGGTTGCTAACATGTGGGTGAAAGCTTTCCAACATGTTGTTCATGTCAAAACAAGCCTTGAGGAGGAATACGATCGTGAACATGCGTAACAAACGTGCAGGTTCCATGGCGGCCGTGTTAAGCGCCATCCTGCTGCTGGCGGGCTGTTCCGGGGGCGGCGATTCGAAGGGCGCGTCCGCGGGCTTCCATGAGACGGGGCTGCCGATTGTCGATAAGCCGATATCCCTGACCATTGCCGGTACTTACGATGAACGAACGGGAACGAATTGGAATGAGCTTGAGACGATTAAGGAAATCAACGAAGGGACCAATGTTCAGATTAAGTGGAACCTCAGCCCGGGCACCGATTGGGCGACAAAGCGCAACCTGATTATCGCCAGCGGCGATCTTCCCGACGTGCTGCTGGAGCTCAGCAGCTCGCAGGTCGTGACGGGAGGCGCAGACGGCATGTTTATTCCGCTGGAGGAACTCATCGGGAAATACGCGCCGAATTTGACGGATTTTCTGAACAAATACCCGGAAGTACGGCAGGCGATCACAGCTCCGGATGGGCATATATACTCCCTGCCGATGGCCAACATGTCGGAGTATAAGCATGCCGACGGCAATACGCTGTGGGTGAACAAGGAATGGCTGAAGAAGGCCGGCTTGGAAATGCCGAGGACGACGGAGGAGCTCACGAAGGCACTCGAGGCATTCAAAACGATGGACATGGACGGAGACGGCAATCCGAATAACGAAATTCCGCTGACCGGCGTCTTCGGCGACTCGCAGTATGGGTTCGGCTACCTGTTCGGATCCTTCAATACGATCGACGAAACCTTTATCGTGCAGGATGACAAGGTGGTATTCGTCAGAGCGACGGAAGAGTTCAAAAATACGGTCAAGTACCTGCACTCGCTGTATGAAAAAGGGCTGATCGATCCGGACAGCATGACGCAAAACTCCACCCAGCTGATCGCCAAAGTATCCTCCGGCAAAAAAGCGTCTGTTGGAGCATTCTTCGCCTGGAGCGCCGACCAGATCACCAATGCGGACTACCGGTGGGATTACGGTTCGCCGATGATCCCGCTCGCCGGGCCGGACGGCTCCCAGATCACCCCGCGCAACAATTTGCAGATGACCCCGGGCATGTTCGTCATCACGAAGGTCAACCCGTACCCCGAGGCGACGATGAGATGGGTCGACCGGGCTTACGAGCCGGAAATGTCCATGAAGCTTCGCGAAGGCCCGAACCGTCTGAAGAAGCTGGCTGACGGCACGTATGACACCATCCCGAATCCGGACAACTATACGGCCGGCGAATGGAAGGTCAAAGAGACGCCTTACAATGACTTCGTCTACGGCTTCTCGCAGGAAATGCGCGACAAGCAGATTCTGCCGAAAGCGGAGCCCGGGCAGCTGGATCCCGATTTTGACGAGTGGTACGAAGCTCTGGTTCCTTACATGAAGCCATGGGTGTACCCGAATATTATGTTCACGGACGCGCAGTACAAGAGCATCGAGCAGTATCAGACGGATATTAAAACGTACACGGATAAAATGGAAGCCCAATGGATCGCCAAAGGCGGCATCGACGAAGAGTGGAATACGTACCTGGAGACGCTGAACAAAATGGGGCTGAGCGATTATACGAAGGTGTACCAGGACGGTTACGATACGAATAAAGCGAACCTGGCCAAATAGAAAACTGCCCCCAACATCCGTTAGCGAGCTGGTTTCCGGCCCCGCGTAACGTAAAGGACGGTTGATAACGATGAACACCAAAATCGAAAGGACGGCGCTCGCGCAGCTGGAGAAGCCCGCGAAACCGAGGGCCGCTTCGCTGTGGCAGCGGGTCATCCGCAACTGGCAGCTCTACGTGCTGCTGCTGCCGCTTTTGCTGCATTTCGCGATATTTCAGTACGCGCCCATGTACGGTCTTCAGATCGCTTTTAAAAATTTTCGCGCCATAGACGGGATTTGGGGGAGCCCCTGGGTGGGGTTCGAGCATTTCGAGCGCTTCTTCCGGTCCTATCAATTCTGGAATACGCTCAAAAATACGCTGCTGATCAATCTGTACGACCTGGTCTTTGCCTTCCCGATCGCGGTCGTGTTCGCGCTCATGCTGAATCAGGTCGCCCGGCTCCGCTTCAAGAAATGGGTTCAGACCATTACTTACGCCCCGCACTTTATTTCGACCGTCGTATTGGTCGGCATGCTGTACATTTTCTTGAATCCGCGGACAGGGATGATCAACCATTGGATCGACCTCTTCGGCGGGGAACGGATCAATTTTTTCGGCGAAGCGGCCTGGTTCAAACCGATGTACGTCATCTCGGAGATTTGGCAAACGACGGGCTGGAGCGCGATCATCTATTTGGCCGCCCTGACGTCCGTCGATCCGCAGCTTCATGAAGCTGCGATTATGGACGGGGCCAATAAATTCCAAAGGGTGCGCCATATCGACGTGCCTACGATCATGCCTGTCATTATGATCATGCTCATTCTCAAAATGGGGCACTTTGCTTCCCTGGGCTTCTCGAAAGTGCTGCTGATGCAGAACTCCTTGAATATCGATTCGTCGGAAGTGATTCAAACCTATGTGTACAAGACCGGCTTGGTCGGCGCGCAGTACAGCTACTCGGCGGCGATCGGCCTGTTCGACAACCTCATCAATTTTACCCTGCTGCTGACGATGAACCAGCTCGCCAAAAAATTGAAGCAGCAAAGCTTGTTCTAGGAGGGAGCGCTCATGGCTAAAACGGATGCATTCGACCATACCGCAAGGATTGCCCGTTCCCGTGCCGACAAAGTGTTTGACCTGTGCAACTATACGATACTGTCCGTTATTCTGCTGATTGTCCTGTATCCTTTGTATTTCATCGTCATTTCCTCGTTCAGCGAACCGACAGCCGTCAATTCCGGGAACGTCAGCCTTTGGCCCAAAGGGTTTACGCTGGAAGGCTACCGCATCATTCTGCAGAACCACGACGTATGGAGAGGTTATGCGAATACGTTCCTGTACACGGTGATGGACGTCGCTTTAAGCTTAGCGATCATGATCCCGGGCGGCTACGCCCTGTCGCGCAAGGAGCTGGACGGGCGGAATGTGTTTATGGTGCTGATCGTCTTTACGATGTTTTTCAGCGGGGGCATGATCCCAACCTATATGGTGGTCAAAAATTTGGGCATGGTCGACACGATCTGGGCGCTGTTTGTGCCCACAGCCGCATCGGCGTATTACGTCATCGTGGTGCGGACGTTTTTCCAAAATACGCTGCCGGAAGAAATGCTGGAATCGGCCAAGGTCGACGGCTGCTCGACCTTCCGCTTCTTCTTCAGCATGGTCATTCCGCTGTCGGCGCCCATCATTGCGGTCATGGCGCTGTTTACCGCGGTATCCCAGTGGAACTCCTTTTTCAGCGCGCTGATTTATCTGCACGATGCGGATCTGTATCCCCTGCAGTTAATCCTGCGCAGCATCCTGATTTCCAGCCAGATGTCGGCCCACGGAACCGATGCCGTCGTGGACCCGGAAACGATCGTGGAAGCCCAGCGGTACGCGGAACTCATCAAGTATGCTCTCATCATGGTCGCCAGCGTTCCGGTACTGGCACTCTATCCCTTCCTGCAGCGTTTCTTTGTGAAAGGGATGATGATCGGTTCGGTCAAAGGGTAAACCTAACAACGAACTGCCGCGAAGTTGAAGTGCACCTCCAACGGTTAGCCGATGTCGAACCATTGGGGGTACCGTTCAAATGCGGCAGTTTTCGTGTTGGACGGAAAAAGATTAGCGCGATCACGAGCGGGCTCTAGCTCTCCAACACCGCATGGGGGACCGGATTGCCTAACTTGTTATTTTCCACAAATTGCTGAAGAAGGGAAATAAACGCCCGGGCCGCGTGGCTCAAAAATTTATCCTTATTCATAATGATGACGATCTGCCGGTATAAGGTGGGATTGACGATAGGGATTGCGGATATCGCACCGTCACGGTTCAGATCGATCAGCGATTTGGATAAGATGCTGACGCCGGCACCCGATTTAACCAAATTGAAGATGGTGCTGATGGAATTGGTTTCGACGAAGGGGCTCATCTGTTTGCCGGTCATGCGGCAGGTCGCGTCCACTAGCTGGCGGCACTTGTGGTTCTCGGGAAGCAGGATCAGCGGCAGCCGGTCCACTTCGGTAAAGCCAATCTCTTTTCGCTGGGCAAGCTCATGGCTGGAGGAGACGGTTAAATAAAACTGTTCGAAGTATAAAGGGATTTTGTCCAGCCGGTCATCGTCGACGGGCAGAATGGTCACGGCCGCATCGAGTTCATTATTCAGTACCTTCTCCGTAACGTTTCCGGATTCAACGATTTTGACCGTAACGTTCGGATATTTCTGGTTGAAATCGACTAGAAGCGAGGACACCAAATGATTTAACTCCCCGGGGGGAGAGCCGATGGCGAGCGTTCCGCGATCTCCGCTTTGCAGCTCGTTCATTTGGTCCTTTGCGCTTTGGAGGGCGTTGAAAATGACAGCCGTATGCGACTTCAGGATCTTCCCCGCCTCGGTCAACGCGATTTTCTTCCCGATTCGGTCAAAAAGAGGGGTGCCGATTTCGTCTTCAAGCGACTTGATCTGATGGCTCAGCGTAGGCTGGGTCACATTTAATTTATCTGCGGCCCGCGTG
Organism: Paenibacillus sp. FSL R5-0378; assembly: GCF_038009285.1. Taxonomy (NCBI): domain Bacteria; kingdom Bacillati; phylum Bacillota; class Bacilli; order Caryophanales; family Paenibacillaceae; genus Paenibacillus; species Paenibacillus sp. FSL R5-0378. The sequence goes on along the minus strand of NZ_JBBPAY010000001.1, from coordinate 6,663,716 downwards.
AAGTGGAGCTCCTCGCAAATCGCTTGGAAATATTCCAATTGCCGTATCTCCATGATTCGTTTCCTCCCGAGGTGTAGGATGGCATGATGAGTGTTTGAATGCTATGAGCGTCCGAATGATGTGGTTTATCTATTATTATTATAGAAATCATAACATTGATCTATCGTATACTGCATTTTACAATAAGGGCATCAACAACACAATCCTTTTTTGCGAGGTGTATGACAATGTCCTTATTGATCGGTCATGTAAAAATCCCGGACAGCGCATTAGCCAGACAGGCTGCCGAGCTGCTCCGGGATCATGGGGATGATTTGCTGTGGAACCATTCTCATCGGGTATATCTGTTTGGTGCCGTACAGGGGGAGCAGACTGGAATAACGTATGATGCCGAGCTGCTGTATATTAGTGCTTTGTTCCATGATTTGGGATTAATCAATCATTTCAGCAGTCCTGACAAGCGGTTTGAGGTTGACGGGGCCAATGCGGCAAGAAAGTTTTTGGAATCGCATCAGGTTCCGGAAGAGTCGATCCGGCGCGTCTGGGATGCCGTCGCCCTGCACACGACGATCGGCATTGCGCAGTATAAGGAGCCGGAAGTTGCGCTGATTTATTCAGGTGTCGGTTATGATGTCATGGGAGAAAATTTTGATGTGATTACGCCGGAGATTCGTGAGCAAATTGTAACGGCTTTCCCGCGGAACCAGTTTAAAAGCAAGATTCTGAACGCTTTTCTGGAAGGCTTCAAGCATAAGCCGGAAACGACATTCGGCAACATCAAATCGGATGTATGCGAACGGCTGCTGCCAGGATACAAACGTCCGAACTTCTGTGATTTGGTTCTTCACTCGCATTGGGACGAGTAAGTGGATACACTTGCCTTTCCGAAAAAAAACCCGATGCCTTGCGGCATCGGTTTTTCATGCATTAGCCTTTTTCAGTTTAATTGAAGGTTTACGCCAACTACTCCGATTTTACCGCGTTCTATTTATATACTTCATTAGAATGGCGGGGAGGGATTTCAATGAAGAAGGTGCTCATTGGCTTATGGGTCATTACTCTTGCGATGTTATCCGGATGTCTAAGTCATCCTTCCGTGATTCAATTTACTGGCGAAAGTAAAACCTGGTCTGCAAGCTATACAATTACCAAAATGAATCGAGAAGATCATATGGAGCGGTTCCAAATCCGGTACAAAGGGAAAGACCCGGCTAACGTGGGGAGAGTGAAATATAAATTCACCGGCACAACGATGGGTGGGAGCGGGGAACAAAAATTGTCAGGGAACAGAGACATCGTTAGCGGATCCGGAGGCAACGGCGCTATTCCGCTGGAGGACTCAACCATTCAAGTTACCGTCGAGTGGAAAGGCCACAAGGAAGAGATGGAGCTTTCGACCGGCGATTCCCGTAAATAATAAGCCCCTATCCACAAGGGACAGGAGCTGTTCCAGGGAGGAGAAACTTAAAGCTTCTTCCCTTTGCCGTGCAATATTTTCAATTCTCCGTTCTCATATCCGACCGAATAGCTCATCCGGTAACCTTGATAGACGGTGCCGCTCTTACGCCGCTCCTCAGCCGTAATATCCACGCTGACCAATGCGCCGTCGTCCTGCTCTTCAAGCGTCAAGGAGCCTAGCGTTATATCACCGGTATTCAAATATCCCGCCCGGAAATCCTCGTAACTGATCCCGCTCTGCCATTCGCTGCCGAGCAGGGAATACGCCGTGACGTAATCGCCGTTATTCAGGCTTTGATAGAAGAAAGCGACAATGTCCCGCTCGTCCGCGACCGTTCCGTCGCTGTCCGTACCGTACTCATCTCCGCCGTCCCCAGCCGGAAGCTCGGTCATCGGGGTCTTGGACCATTCCCTGGCCTGCTGAAGAATGCTGGAGATCGGAATGCTGAACCCGATTCCCGGTTCCTCGGACACAGCCGCCGAGTTGATACCCAGCACTTCACCCGTTTCTGCATTGACCAGCGGTCCGCCGCTGTTGCCGTGGGTAATCGGCGCAGAGATTTGGTACAGATTGCTGTAGGTGTACGGATCAATATCGAAGCTGCGGCCGAGTCCGCTGATAATCCCCGTCGTTACCGTATTTTCCAGACCCAAAGGGCTGCCGAGCGCGAGGATTTCGTCCCCGACCTCCGCCTTGTAGCCTTCGGCTACGGGAAGCGGGGCGAGCTTCTTAAGTTCAGGCACGCGAACGACCGCAACATCCGTATCGGTTCCGATCCCGATGACAGTTCCTTTATATTCTTCGTGATTCAGCGTCCGCACCGTTACCTGCTGTGACCCGGTTACGACATGGGCGTTGGTTAACAGGTCACCTTGATCGTTATACAGAAATCCGGAGCCGAGTCCGTCTCCGCTTTCGATCGTGACGACCCGTTTCTGGCTGTTCTCGATAATCTCCTTGCGCGTCTTTTTCTCCTTTGGCACCGCTGCTGCAGTGGTTGTCTTGGCTGCCGTTTGCACCGCGAGCAGCGGCGCCCCACCAAGTTCGTTCTCGGCCGTCCTGTGAATGAAATACGTCCCGCCGCCTCCCAAGCCGAGGATGATCAGGGAGGCCAGTGCGCTGATCCAAATGCCTTTACTCATATTCCCTGCCCCCTATTCCAAATACCAGGATGCGTTATCAACCGAGACTTCCGCTTGTTCGTAGACCCCATAGTAAGATGTCGAGAAGCTCCCTGATTCCCCTGGTTCCAGTCTGAACGGGGAAACGTTGGCATAAGCATCGCCTATGTAGGCACCGGAGAAGCTGCTGTAAATATGGAGGTAAACGCTGACCGAATAGATCGGGCGGGTCGCGGTGTTCGTGACCGTCCCGGAAATGGTCAGATCGCCGTAATCGTCCAGCACGGCCGTAACGCCGGATACATCAACGGCCGCGGTCCGGTTGTTCAATTCTTCTTCGGCGGCCTTCTGCTGGGCCAGCTGAATACGCTTCGCTTCAGCCTCCTCAAACTCCCGCTTCGCTTCCGAAATCTGCTTCCGGTACGACGTCAGCTTCGGATTGTCCGCAGCGTAGGACAGCCCGTTGTCCACCGCTTCCAGCGCTCCGGCAAAATCCTTTTTCCGCAGCTTCTCTTCGGCTGACGAATAACTGATTCCGGCGATTTTGTTAATAATCTGCGCTTTGACGGCCGCCGCTTCCTGGCCGCTGAGGCCGCGGACCGTATCGAGCTTGTCGGCCAGCGCATCAACTGTGGTCAGCTTGTCCAGCTGGCCTTTGATGCGAAGCACCGTCAGCATGACCTGATCCGCCGCCAGCGATTTCTGAAGCGGCGCGAACAGCGGCTCCTGCCGCTTGCCGATCATTTCCGCGATTTGCTTCAGCGCTTTTTCCCCTTCATCCAGCTTCTTGGCCTTAAGCTGTGCCGAAGCACCGTCGAGTTGATTTTTTAGCTGAGCGGCCTTGGCCGCAAGCTCCCGGTCCCGGGTCAGTGCGGCGAAGCGCGGCCGTTGTTCTTCGGCCCGTTCCAGCAGCTGGACCGCCTCCGAATACCTTCCGGCCAACGCCTCTTTCTTGGCTTGCTGCTGAAGCGCCGTCACTTCCTGGTTTACGGACTGCTCATACTTGTAATAGAGTGTAAGACCCAGGGCAACCACTCCGGCAAGCATAATAGGGATGATCCACTGGAATACCCGGCCGCTTTCCCCCTTGGTGACGGCCGCCTGTGCCGGGCGCTGATCATCTCCCGGCTTGCCTGCCGCAGCTTGAGGCAGCCGGATGGCCTCAGTGCCTGCGGCTACCTCAAGAACGGCCTGCCGTACTTCTTCCGTCAATAATCTTGCTCCGCACTTTCCGCATATTTTCTGTTCCGGAGCACACTTTGCCCCGCACTGATGACAATACACCCTGCTCCCCCCAGCATTCTTGTATCGATCCGGCTGCGGTAATTGAAAGCCGGTTCCATCAAAATATCTAGGTCTTCAGCGATTCTTCTGGTTCCATAGACCTAGATTACTAGTTTTTACTATACCATAATATGGATTGATGCGAGAAGAGGATTTTAATAGCTTGGAGTCAGCCCATCTTTTAACGGCTGTCGGGTGTCCGATTGCTTTTTTAGCTGGACGGGGTAAAAGCAATTCGCAAGAAATAACAACCTGATAGTTGTGCTACGATGACGTTAGCAAAACATGTGGGCTGATAGATCCATTTTTGTGAAATTGGAGGTTGGATACCCATGACCAATCATTCGAGTAACAAGAGAATCGACACTGCCTCGAGGACGATCCAAGCATCACCGCAAACGATTTATAATGCGTTCGTGGACCCTAAGGCTTTAGTAATGTGGCTTCCTCCGGAGGGGATGAAAGGCCGGATTTTCGAGTTCAACCCCGTGGCGGGCGGAACTTACCGGATGTCGCTGGCTTATTTAGAGAACGACGGCACAATGCAAGGGAAAACCTCTGACGATACAGACGTCGTCGAAGGAACGTTCCTGGAGCTCGTCCCGGACGAGCGTATTGTACAGGCTGTTGTATTCGAGTCAGATGATCCTCATTTTGCCGGAGAGATGATCATGACATGGACATTAGCAGCCGACCCGAAAGGCACGGTGGTTACGATCGTATGCGAGAACGTACCGGCAGGGATCCGCAAAGAAGATCACGACGTCGGTTTAAGGTCCACTTTGGAGAACCTGGCATTATATACGGAACAATAGTTCGTTTCGTTGAACGAGTCATAATCGGTTTGGTAAAAATTTATAGAAAAAAATCCATAAAAGATCGTGTATTTGTCGATTATGGTGAGCCGCGTTCGTTGTATTGGTAGAGGACAAAAAACGAAGCAAGGAGGCTTTGCCTTATGAGAACGGTCACTTCGAAAGACGGCACGAGCATTGCTTACGACAAGGTTGGAAGCGGCCCGCCGCTCCTGCTGGTCGATGGTGCGCTGTGCAGCCGGGGGAATGGCCCGAGCAGTGCCTTGGCAGCTGCATTGCAGCAGGATTTTACCGTGTATACCTATGACCGTAGAGGGCGTGGCGAAAGTGGAGATCATGCTATTTATGGAGTGGATCGCGAGATTGAGGACCTTTCTGCTGTGATTGAAGAAGCAGGAGAGGATGTATTTGTATACGGCGTATCCTCGGGGGCAGCGCTTGCCCTTGAAGCGGCAAATCAGCTTTCGTCGATAAAAAAACTGGCGTTATACGAAGCGCCTTTTGTTACGGACGGTAGCCGTGAAGCTGTGCCGGATGAGTACGCTGCACAAATGGATGAACTGATTAGAGCCAATCGCCGGGGTGCAGCAGTCAAGCTGTTTATGAGAAAAGGAGTCGGACTGCCGGCCCCGGTCGTGGCCATGATGCCGATGATGCCTGCCTGGTCCAAGCTTAAGTCGGTCGCCCATACGCTTCCTTATGACACCATACTGACGATCGGGCAGCAGAAAGGGAGTAAGGAGACGTTGAAAAAATGGTCGAGCGTCTCTGTCCCCACGCTTGTTGCCGTTGGCGGCAAGAGCCCGGAATGGATGCGAAATTCCATGAAGGAGCTTGCACAGGTTTTGCCGAATGCAACCCATCAAGTGCTTCCCGGTCAAACGCATATCGTGAAACCGGCCGCATTGGTACCTGTATTGGTCGACTACTTGAAGGGGTAAAAAAATATTGAGGAGGTTGCGATATGGTAACATTTACTGCCGACCTGCAGCTGCACGGAAAGACCGCAACAGGAATTGAGGTGCCGGAGGAAGTAATCAGAAGCTTAGGCTCTGGAAAAAAGCCTGCGGTTCGTGTTACGATCCGGGGGTACGCGTACCGAACTACGATTGGAGTAATGGGCGGACGATTTTTGATTCCGGTCAGCACGGAGCATCGGAAGAAAGCAAAGGTTGCCGCCGGCGACAAACTGGAGGTTCAGTTGGAGCTGGATACGGAACCGCGTGAACTAGCCGTGCCGGATGATTTCTTGTCCGCATTGTCGCATAACGGGGTGGCGAAGGCCGCTTTTGAGAGCATGTCTTATAGTAATCGACGGCGCCTTGTTCTGAGCATTCAGGATGCCAAGACACCGGAAACCAGACAGCGGCGAATAGAGAAAGCTTTGAACGAGCTCAATGATTTCGAAAGTAAAAAGTGACAGAAGCAGCGTATTAAGGAGGCAATCATGCACGCTAGACATGATTATAAAACATTGCGTCAAACCTTTGAGCAGGCGGCAGACCTGTACCAGCAGGCGCGGCCGGATTACCCGGAAGCATTGCTGGACGATCTGGTCCAGGCGGCAGATTTGCATCCGGGAGATCGTTTGCTGGAAATCGGTTGTGCGACAGGAAAGGCAACCCTCCCGTTAGCCAAACGAGGATTCAACATGACATGTGTGGAGCTTGGAGCGGATCTTGCGGAAGCAGCCCGCCGCAACCTCACCGGAATGGATGCCGAAATTATAACGGGAGGCTTCGAGGAGTGGCAGCCCGAGGCCGGGAAAAGGTTCGATTTGGTATTTGCCGCCACCGCGTGGAACTGGATTGATCCGAAGGTTCGGTATTCCAAGGCATGGCAGGTCCTGCGTCCCGGCGGACATTTGGCTTTTTGGAACGCCACTCACGTTTTTCCGGACAACGGGGATCTGTTCTTCCGTGAAATCCAAGACGTATACGATGAACTGGGCGAGGGCAAACCGAAAAACACCGACTGGCCAAAGCCGGGGGAACTGCAGGAGCAGCGGGAAGAGATCGGGCAAAGCGGCCTGTTTGAGGTCGTTCATGTTCGGCAGTTCGACTGGGAACGCATCTATCATGCGGAAGAATACATTAACCTTCTAAAAACGTTCTCCGACCACATTCTTATGGAGGAATGGAAGCGTGAGAAGCTCTTCAGCGAAATCCGGGTTCGCCTGAACAGCCGTCCGGACTCGTCGGTCCGCCGCCATTGGGGCGCTGTTCTTCATGTCGCCCGGCGTTTAGACTGAGCGGGAAGATAAATTTAACAAGCGGAATAATTGAAATGACAAAGCTCCGATTGGATACCGGGTTCAACAGGCCAATCGGAGCTTATTGTTTTTTTATTATGATTTATCCGGGTCACAGCTGTTTGATTTAAATCCGGATTCGCAAGGATCAGGTTTGAACTCCCTGAAAGCGGGACAGTTTGGTTATAGCCATTCCATACCTGAAGCTTATGGTAAAATTCAAGTATGAATGCGAGCCGACGGAGGGAGCCCATGTGGAATTACAGGAAATTAAGTTTTGAGGACGCTGAACTCATTAACGGGATGAACCCATCTGTTTTATAGTTTCCGAATACCCCCAAAAGGAGCTGTGCAAGCATGCATGAGAAATCGAGTATCTCCGAATTTCATAAATTGTGCCATGCGTTGAAGTTAGGCGAATTGCAATCGGACCCTGTACCGGTTACCGGTGGGCTGCTTCACAAAATGTACGCGGTGGAAACTGCGACAGGCAAATATGCCGTAAAGGCATTAAATCCGCAGATTATGACCAGACCAACTGCAGTGAACAACTACATCTTGTCTGAGCGGATTGCGAATTACGCGGCAAAATTCATTCCTGCGCTTCCCGCAAAGAAGTTTGACGGGGAGTCGCTGCAGCGATTAGAGGACAGGTATTATCTTGTTTGTGATTGGACCAGCGAAAACAGCCTGAAGCATGGTGAAATAGACACGACTCATTGCGAAAAAATGGGTGACATTCTAGCAAAGCTGCATCGGATCGACTTTTCTGCTCTAGGCATCGAAACTCCGCGATTCTCCAATTCTGCTCTAACGGATTGGAGCTTCTATTTGGAGAAAGGACAAGAAAACCATGCCGAGTGGACCGGTCAGCTGCTCGAAAGCATGGAACATTTACATCGGTGGAATGAAGCCGCCATCGAATCGGTGAACGGGCTTTCTTCTGAATGGGTGATTACGCATGGGGACTTGGACCCGAAAAACGTACTGTGGTCAGGTCATGAACCGATACTGATTGACTGGGAATCCGCCGGTTATAAAAATTCGTCGCTGGACTTACTGGAAACTGCGGTTTATTGGTCCGAAAGTGAGAAGGGTGAGATACAGAAGGAGAAGTTTTCAGCTTTTATACAAGGATATAAAACAGCTCAGGGGCGCATTTCATCCGATTGGAGGCTGATTCTGGCTGGTGGGTTATTGTCCAAACTGGAATGGCTGGAATATAGTCTGAAACGGTCTTTGTGGATCGAATGTACGGATGAAGAAGAACAGAAGACCGGAACAGAGCAGGTCTCCATAACCCTGGGTGCTATTAAGCATTATGCAGAATCCATCCCCAAGATGGAAGAATGGCTTGAATTGCAGAAGATATAGAGAAGCACAGGATATATTGATGCTGACTGGACAGCGGCTCGAGTTCGTTCCAATGCGCGTGCTGTCCAGTATTGGAGTCAAGTGATAAACGACATATCCTGTTGTTTTACCTGGATGCTCCGAACTTTCCACCATGTTTCCGAACGGATCGATGACGGATTTATCCACGTGTTAACAAGGCAAAAGCCGCACTCGGTGATGGCAGCTGCATTTCGCTGATGACGCAGGCAAGCATGATGGATTCCTGAAGGCGGCTTCGGCTGATATCCCCCAGATCAATAATCGTTGACCAGCCGAGGTCTTTCAACAGAGTCCTGACTTGCTCCTTGGACTCCAAGTTGTTGCCGGATATAAACATGACCGGTGAGCCTTCGCTAAAATGCGGGTGAACCATGATTTGATCGCTGACGATATTTAGTGTTTTAACGATAGAACTGTCAGGCAGCAGCTGTTGGACGATTTCCCCTGCAGATGTTTCGTTATGGAGCAAACGCGGCCCGCCGTCAAAGGATACGGCATTGCTGACGTCGATGACGGTTTTATTTTTTAAACAGGCAGGGTCGATGGATTCCAGCACGTCTTTCAAACCATTCCAGGGAAGCGCCAGAATCATCGTCTCTCCAAACCGGGCGGCTTCGTCAAAAGTGACCATTCCGACCGAACTACCGCTCTCTTTTTTCCAAGATGCGTGTTTCGGATGATCAGGTTCCCGGCTGCTCACGACAACGCGATGGCCCGACACCGCTAAACCTTTAGCTAACGCTTTACCTACATTTCCGGATCCCAAAATCCCGATTTTCATGTTCGCTTCCCCCCTCACGAGCCATTATAGAACTGGGTCCATGCCGGGAACAATAAGGCACTTTTTTGTATCCAGGCATGCGCACGCAGCTTGGTGTATAATGTTGGAAAAAAATAGGGAGGGAGTCCAATGCCTGTGCAGCTGAATGAGTGTCCGGTCGAGGTGGTCATATCCAGTCTAAGCGGGAGATGGAAGATACCGATATACCGGTATTTGTACAAAAACGACCAGCCCGTGCGTTACAGCGCATTGCAGCGCCATTTACCGTCCATCTCCAAGAAGGTACTGACGGAACAGCTCCGTGAGCTGGAGCGTGACAGCATTATTGAACGGAAATCATACCCGGAGCCCCGGCCCAGAGTGGAATATGCGCTGACTTCGGCGGGACGGTCTATGATTGAATTTCTGGATCAGATCAGCGAGTGGGGCGTGAAGCACATTCTATCAAAACAAGAAACTCAGCAAAGCTGATTTGGATCTTGATTGAAAACCGATGATCAAATATGCAACAAACGCCAAGAAATCGCTATGCTAGTAGCAAAGCGATTTCTTGCGCATATATTACTAATAATCTTGGAGCCGCCGCTAGGTTGTTTAGGCCGACGCCAATTTTTCAATGACGATCGAAGCGCTAGTCGTAGGCGTTCCGCCGCCTATGCTACCCTGAAGTGTTTGGGTACCCATATTATCGGTTCGGTTCAGAGTCAAGATGCCTCCCGCGGTTAATCGTGCTACGACTTGACCTTGATAAGGGTTATTGCCCGCACCGGAGCCATAATTACTGCAAGGAACCAGCGTGGCAGGCAGCGGTCCGGCGGCATCCGGATCGAAGAACAGGCCGAATGCGCTGTTTCCGGGAGTCGGGAATACTTCCCAGCTGATGTTATAGAAACCGGTTTCCAGGATATTGACGGTGGAAGGGCTGGTAAAAGAAGTGGCCGTTCCGTTAATGACGGAGTTATTAAAAGTGACGGCGCCGCCTTGGCCACCGGGAGTAGGGGCTGCGGCTACGGTTTGATCGACCGTGCTGCACAAGAATGCAAACGATGCGATGCCCCCGGCTGGACCGGCAGGACCTTGAGGACCGGCAGGGCCTTGTGCTCCTGCAGGACCTTGAGGACCGGTAGCACCCTGTAGTCCTGGAATGCCTTGTGCTCCAGGAAGACCTTGTGGTCCCGGGAGACCTTGTGCTCCTGCAGGACCTTGAGGACCGGCCGGAGCATTTACTTTAATTTTCGGTGGAGGACAGTTTACCTTTACGATCTTTTTAATGACGCGGTGTTTCTTATTTCTATGGTGGTGAAAAACAATTTTACCTCTGCAATGCTTTCTTGGACAATGCAATGATATACACCTCCTGTCGATTTGTCTACAGAGTATGGGTTTGCTTCACATTTGGCATGGACTGATAACTATCATTTGCTAGACTAACGGCTATATTTTGAGAAAACGGGCATATGCGGGGTATTTCTTGGGACAAGCGGTTTGTCTGCCAATCCATAGGAATAAATTGATAGATTGGTTTACATATTCGATATTTTCAGAAGGCGATGCTATTTTGACGCATTATTAAAAGATGGAGAGAGATAGACAATTGAGAGCACAAATGGGCAAAATGGATACTGCATAGCTCAAAAAGTGCCCGGACTTAGGCAGGAGTGCGATGACTATTAAGGGAAGGCAAAGGATGGGAATGATCCAACATAAAGAAGTGTATATCTTTACGGGGTTTATCTGGTGCCTTCTGTTTGCGATCATCAGCTTTTACTGGGCAGGCGGAGGCATGATTGGCGTAAATACATTAGGAGGGTTCATCTATAATCAAGCCATAGAAAGAGAAGCATCGTTCATAGCCATGGTCTGGCTTACTGGATTCGTGAAATTGTGCGGCGGTTTATTTTTGCTGCTGCTTCTAAGGCCATGGTCGAGCATGACGAACCGGGTTTTATATGTTTTAGGGCTACTAGCGGGGATTTTGCTATTCTTATACGGCCTGACCAACGTTGTTTCTCTTATTTTTGCCTGCATAGGGCTGCTGTCCCTGCAGATTGACGATTTTGCGCTCAGGTGGAGGCTCTTTTTTTGGGAGCCATTTTGGATGCTGGGAGGAGCGTTATTTATCCTTGCTGCACTCAAGTTTAAAAGGGAGGCCAAATCAAAATCATGATCCTTTTGTAAAGCAGCCGACTTCTCAGCAGTCGGCCGCTTTTTTTCATTTCTGAAATTTCATGGAAAAATTTGATGGTATCTGCTGTGTTCTATTTCATGCTAAACTCAATCGGATTCAATATAGGATAGGGGAAGTTTAGAATGGAATAGTATTTAAAAGCATTGAAAAATTACGCAGGATTTCAGGGGAGGGCGTCCAAAAAGGAATATTGGATGTTTATGCTGTATGAAGGAGTAATCTACATCGTGCTTTCCGTCGTCGAGGAAATCGTGGGGCTGTCTTACATATTATCCGGGATCTATTTTGCAGCTACCTTCTTGCCGGCTTTGGCGGTTGCATGCCGCAGACTCCACGATACGGGAAGAAGCGGTTGGTGGAACTTGATCGCCCTGATACCGATCGTGGGTATCGTTATTTTTGTTGTGCAAACCTGTCAGGCAAGTCAGGAGACGGATAACCAATATGGCCCCCAGCCCGTGAAGTAATGTTTGGGAAGGCGGGCGAGACATAAGGATCACATCACAAGAGGAAGGCTGCCGGCCGATTGAGCCGGGAGTCTTTTTTGCTCGGTTGGTCAATTTTGATATGCCGCCCTTATCACGCCGGATCACTCAAAAATGACACATTGTCCGCTTGTCCAAGCCGCTTGTCATCAGGCCGCAGGCACCTTGTCACCGGGGCTTAGGGGCAGTAGCTAAAATGACATATTTACGTGCACCGCTCCCTGGGCTATCGTAAAAATGTAAGCGTTAGCACACCTGACATACTGTGGCAACGATGGGTGGAGCACAAACCATTTATCAGGAAGGGGTGATCCTATGCAGGAAACCAATACGGCGTTTGCCGGCCGCCCGGCGGCGGCCATGCCGACAAAGAGAAAAGGCAAAGGTTTATGGAAGCGCATCATTATGAACTGGGAGCTGTACCTGTTTATTGCGCCGGCCTTTTTGTACTTTCTTATTTTCTGTTACGGGCCGATGTACGGTATCCAGATCGCGTTCAAGAACTTCATTCCGACAAAAGGAATCACGGGAAGCCCGTGGGTCGGCTTCGACCACTTCGTCCGCTTCTTTCATTCCTACTACTTCTGGGATCTACTCTGGAACACGCTGAGCATCAGCTTGTACTCGCTGGCCATCGGGTTTCCGATCCCGATCATTCTGGCGCTGGCCTTCAACGAAGTCCGAAACGGCTTCTTCAAGAAGCTGTCCCAGACGGTGACGTACGCGCCGCACTTCATTTCCATGGTCGTTATGGCCGGGATGATTATCACGTTCCTTTCGCCGTCGACGGGGATCGTCACCCACATGATCGAGGGGCTGGGACTGAAAGCGCCGGACTTCCTCACCGACCCGCGCTGGTTTAAGACGATGTACGTCTTCTCGGACGTGTGGCAGAGCGCCGGCTGGGGCACGATCATCTATCTCGCCGCGCTCTCGGGCGTTGATCCGGGGCTGCATGAGGCGGCGATTATCGACGGGGCCTCGCGCTTCCAGCGCGTGCGTCACATCAACATCCCGGTGCTGATCCCGACGATGACCATCCTGCTCATCCTGAATATGGGCAGCCTGCTCGGGGTCGGCTTTGAGAAAATCCTGCTGCTGCAAAACCCGCTCAACATGAGCTCGTCGGACGTCATTTCCACCTTCGTCTACCGCTCGGGTCTGGTGGATGCGCAGTACAGCTTCTCGACCGCCATCGGCCTGTTCAACTCGGTCATCAATGCGGTATTGCTCATCGTCGTCAATCAGATCGTCCGCCGTACGAGCGAGAACAGTTTGTGGTAGAGAGGAGGGGCTTCGATGTTATCCGGAGTCAGAGAAACCCGGCGGGATAAAGTTTTTCTCGCCTTCAATTACCTGTATGTGTTTCTGGCGTTTCTAATCGTGTTCTACCCGCTGGTGTACATGGTCAGCGCCTCCATCAGCGACCCGAAAGCGGTCGGGTCGGGGGAGATGTGGCTGTGGCCGAAAGGCATTACGTTTGACGGCTACAAGCGGGTGTTCGAGAACACAAGCATCTGGACGGGGTACGGCAACACAATTCTGTACACCGTGGTCGGGACCGCGATCAACCTGCTCGTGACGCTGCCGGCGGCGTATGCGCTGAGCCGCAAGGACTTTGTCGGCCGCAACTTCTTTATGGGCATGTTCATGGTCACGATGTTTTTCGGGGGCGGCCTGGTGCCGACGTACCTCCTGGTGAAGCAGTTGGGCATGGTCAACACAATGTGGGCGATCGTCATTCCGTCGGCCGCGTCGATCTGGAATATCATCGTCTCGCGGACGTTCTTCCAGAGCTCGATTCCAAAAGAGCTGCAGGAAGCGGCGCAGATCGACGGGTGTACGAACATGCGGCTGTTCGTGAAGATTATCCTGCCGCTGTCGATGCCGATCATCGCGGTCATGGCCCTGTTCTACGGGGTGGGCAACTGGAACAGCTACTTCTCGGCGCTCATTTACCTGAACGACTCGGCGAAATACCCGCTGCAGCTGGTGCTGCGCCAGATTCTGGTGCTGCAGGAAATGGCCGCGCAGGGCGGAGGAGCGATCGACGCCTCCACGGCGGCCGCGATGAACAACAAGGCGGAAATTGCCGCTCTGGTGAAGTATTCCGTGATTATCGTCGCCACGATTCCGGTGATTGTCATTTATCCATTTCTCCAGCGTTACTTTGTGCAAGGTGTTATGATTGGTTCCGTAAAGGGCTGATCCTGCCTGCTTAGAATCGACATCAAGTCAAAAAGGGGAGTTTATAAAACATGAAAAAGCTTCGCAAGGCGTCATCCATTCTGCTCTGCCTCACCGTATCCGCCAGCCTGCTGGCAGCCTGCGGTTCCAACGGCGACGGGGGTTCCTCCTCAGCTGCCGGATCTGCGGCCGAAGGGGTTAAAAAAGAAGGCTTTCCGATCGTAGACAAGCCGCTCACGCTAAAAGTGATGTCCCAGGACGCGGGCGTGGCCGACTGGAACAAAATGCCCGTACTGCAAGAAATGGAGAAATTGACGGGCATCCACCTGGAATACCAGCTTTCGCCGATCGACAGCTTTGAAACGAAAAAGAACCTCGTATTCGCGAGCGGCGACTTGCCGGATATATTTTATGCGGCGGATTTGAAACCGGCGGAGCAGGTGACATACGGAAGTCAGGGCGTTCTGATCCCGCTCGAAAAGTATATCGACGAAGGCTATGCGCCGAACATCAAGAAAATTTTCGACGAGCATCCGGATATCCGCAAGTCGTTTACGACGCCTGACGGGCATATCTACGCACTCCCGAACATCGATCTGTCGGCGGTATGGTACCGCAGCCCGATGTGGTATAACGGCAAGTTCCTGAAGGCGCTGAACGTAACCGAGCTGCCGAAGACAACCGACGAGCTGTACACGCTGCTGAAACGCTTCAAAGACGAAGATCCGAACGGCAACGGCAAAAAGGATGAAATTCCGCTGACCTCGGTCAAGCTGGACGACCTGCGCATGTATTTCCTCGGCTTCTGGGGCATCTATGACGAAGTCATTTACGCCGACAAGGACGGAAAAGTGCACTATACGCCGCAAGAAGAGGGTTATAAGGGCTACCTGACCTTCATGAATAAACTGTGGAAGGAAGACCTTCTGGATCACGAGACGTTCTCGCAGACGCCGGATCAGAAGAAGGCCAAGGGGCAAAACAACCAGATCGGCGTGTTCAACGACTATTTCCCTTACTTCACGCTGGGCGGCGAGCCAAGCTCGGACAACCCGCTCATGACGCCGGTCGCCAGCGAAATTCCGGGAACGCCAGTCTACGGCAAGCATCCGGGCATTTCGGCCAACGGCACGTTTGCGATTACGAGCAAGGACCCGAATCCGGAAGCGACGATGCGCTGGATCGATTACCAATACGGTTATGACGGAGCGACGCTGTTCAGTCAGGGACCGGAAAATACGCTGTGGAAATACAAAGATAAAGAAGCCCATGAGAAAGAATGGCTGCCGGTACCGGGCGGCGGCGACCGTGAGGAATATCGCGGCACACTGACGCCGAACTACGGCATTCTCGCACCGGGCATGAATTCTGCGGAATTGACCAAAGGGCTGAAGAGTGACTTCGACCGCTTCATCGACAAGGAAAATGCGGAGAAGCTGATGCCGATCGGCAAAACGCCGTTCCCGAACGTCTATTTGACCAATGAAGAGCAGACGGAAGCAACGGCACTGTTGTCCGACCTGAACACCTATGTCAAGCAGATGGAAGCGAAGTTTGTGACCGGCCAGGAACCGCTCTCGAACTGGGGCAAATATGCAGCGCAAATCAAAAAAATGGGAGGCGACCGGATCGCCGAGCTGTACCAGGGCGCTTACGACCGCTGGAACTCGGGCAAGTAACCGGATCATCCGCACCATGCAAAAGCAAATAGCCAACATCGCCCTGCTGCGCAAGCGGCAGGGGAGTTGGCTATTGCTTTAAGAAGAAGCGGGAAGAGGCGCAGCCTCATTCCTCGTCCGGATCGGAAGAAGCGGGAGGCTGGCCGGTTTCGGAGAACAGCTTCCGGTACTGCCCCGGCGTATAGCCGGTCTCCTTCTTGAACTTCCGCGTGAAGTTCGGGGTGTCCTGGTAGCCGACCCGCAGAATGATGTCCTTGAGCGGATCGCTGGTCGTCCGCAGTTGATGAATCACTTCTTCGAGGCGTTTCTGCCAGACATACTGGATGAAGTTCAGCCCCATCTTTTCCTTGAACGACCGGCTGACGTGAGACGGCGAGATGTCGAATTCAAAAGCGACGCTCTCCAGGCTCAGCGTATGGTCGGTGTAATGCCCGTCGATGTAAGCGACGATCCGGTCGATCATCGACTGCTCTTCCTTCTGGTTATTCCGCTCGACCTGGCTGCAGACCCGGGAAGCGAGGCTGAGCAGGCCGCGTTCGACTTCCTCGAGCGAGCTGCTGTACACCATGCCTGGAGGCACGTCCTGCAGCACGCTGTGGATACCGAGCTCGGATGCGGTCTTGAGGATCGTGTTGAGCAGGTCGAAGCAGACGCAGCGCATCAGCATCGCCGATACCTCGGTCGCCTGCAGGTCCTGCACCGACAAGGAGATAATTTGGGCGGCAACGTCGTAGCTGCCCTGCTTCAAGCTCTGGGACAGCTTCATCAGCGTGTTGTTCGGCACCCAGGCCGTATGGTCCGGCGTGTAGGACAGCTTCTCGAAATACGTGACGCTGCCTTGGCCGGTGGTCGCCCGCAGCTCGAAAGCCGAGCAGGCTTCGATGAAGGACTGGTTCAGCTGGTCCGGGCTCGGATAGCTGGTGCCGACGCCGATCATCGGAAAGACGTCGAAGGATTCGAGCAGACAGCCGCGGACCGCCTCAACGATCTGGTGCATCCGGTTGAACTCCTCGGCGCCTTCTTCCGGATCGTAGCAGATGATGAGCCCCAGCTGGTCCAGCTGCGGAAGCTCCACGCCATAGCCGAGAGCTGCCAGCTCAGGGAATTCGATCTGGGTCAGCAGCCGGATCATTTCGGTGCGGTCCTGCCGGTCGCTTTTCTCCTGCTCTGCCGGCTCCGACCCGATGACCATCACAAAGTACCGTGACCGGTCAAAATGAAGGTCGAACGCCTCCCGCAGCTCCGGCGACAGGCTCTGGGCGCTGCCGTACTTCAGCAGCATCGACAGGAAGTGGTTGCGGGCGAACGGCTCCTGCAAATCGATCCGCGAGCTGTATTCCTGCAGCGCGGTGCGGATCCGGTCCAGCTCGTTGCCGGACGGCGTCTTGCCGCTCTGCGGCCGCTTGGCCGGGGAGTTGGTGGAGGCAAACTCCACGAGCATCGAGATCGGCTGGTACTGCATGCGGGCAAGGAGCAGCGCGATGGCCGCGCCGACTAGGACGACAATGATGAACAGCATGATGATAAAGCTCCGCACATGCAGAACGCTGCTGAAAAATTGTGAGCTCGGCATGGCGGTAACGTAGGTCCAGCCGTTATTGTCGGATTTGACCGAGACGATGGAATGCGCCTTGCCGTTAATGGTCCGTTCGTGAATGCCAGGGGACAGATTGATCAGCGACTTGGCCTCGCTTCCGGTGAGCGCTTCGCCTTGACGGTTGTCCACCAGAATGCGGCCTTCGTTATCGAGAATATACGTCAGCCCCTGATAGCTGCCGAGAATGGAATCGATCAGGCTGGTAAGCTCGGATTCCCGGATCAAATACATGACCGTTCCGTGCGGCGTCGGACTGTTGGGCGTAATCGGAATCAGGTACGCAAGCATCGTTTCTTTTAAACCGGAAGCGTTGCTGACCGTATCGGCGGGACGCATCTCCGGATACTGGCCCTCATTGAGATCCTTGAACATCCGGCTCTTGTCCCAGCTCTGGAAGCTGAACTTTTTGGCGAATACATCAAGATTGTACAGGCCGTTGCTGGAATAGATTTTCTCATCTTTATGAAAATAGAGGAAAATTTCGCCGATGATCGAGCTGGTTGCCTTGTACTGATCCAGTGCCTGAATGGCGTCTCCGCTCGTCAGCGGGTCATGGACCCGGTATTTCGTCAGCCTCTCGTCATAGGAGACACGGGAAGCGATTTCGCTGAGCTCCTTCATCCGCCCGTCAATGATCACTTTAGTCTGGGTCAGCTGATCCAGCCGGGAGTGCTCGATCTCGGAGCGGAGATTCGTCACAGCGTTTTCATAAATAAAGATCGTCATGAGGATCAAGGGAATCAACAAGATAAACAAATAGGACCAGATATATTTCAAAAACAGCTTGGACTTGAAGTAATTTTTCTTCAACAATTCTGCCTCCCGTTAACCGTAATGCGTCTGATCAAGTTCCATGATACCAATATTTCGGGCTTTTGGACATAGAGAGAAAAACGAACGAAGTCGAAATATGGAGAATTTTGTTGATAGGAAGGCGCGGTTTAGCGGCGGGCAGCTCAATCTAAGATAAAAATCCGAATCAATGGAGGGTGTAAGATGAGCGAAATCAAGCAGGTCCAGGAAGAACAGGAGTCCGTCGTCGTGGAAGGCGTCCACAATTACAGCAGTGAAGAACATTGGGTGAAACCCGAGGATCCGCTGCTGCTGGAGCGTCTGGAGTGGTTCAAGGACCAGAAACTGGGCCTGATGATGCACTGGGGGCCTTATTCCCAGCTCGGATTGGTGGAATCCTGGGCGCTGAGCGACGTGGATGAGGAATGGTCCAGAAACGAAATCGACTGGGACATCGATGCGGAGGAGCTGAAACGCGAGTATTTTGCCTTGAACAAAACGTTCAACCCGCTCCGTTTCCAGCCGGAGCTGTGGGCGGATCTGGCCGCCGAGAACGGCTTTAAATATTTAAACTTTACGACCAAGCACCATGACGGGTTCTGCATGTGGGACACGAAGACGACCGACTACCGTATCACCGGGCCGGACTGCCCGTTCCATACGCACAAATACGCGGATATCACCAAGCAGCTGTTTAACGCTTTCCGGGAAAAAGGGCTCGGCATCTCCGCCTACTTCTCCAAGGCGGACTGGCACACCCCGTATTACTGGGCTCCCGGGATGAAGCCGGGAACAACGACATCCCGCGGACCAACCTACGATCCGAAGGAATATCCGTGGCTGTGGGAGCAGTTCGTCCAGTTCACGCATGAACAGATCATGGAGCTCATGACGAATTACGGCCGAATCGACGTGCTGTGGCTGGATGCCGGCTGGGTCAACGATTATCGGGATCAAAACATCCGTCTGGGCGAAGTAGTTGAGCGGGCACGGAAAATTCAGCCTTGGCTGCTGTCGGCGGACCGCACGGTAGGCGGACCTTACGAAAACTTGATCACGCCGGAACAGACGCTGCCCGAACGCGCGCTGAGCGTACCTTGGGAGAGCTGCATCACGATGGGATCGGCCTTCTCCTTCCGCTATGAGGACGACTACAAGACGGTCCGGCAGCTGATCCATCTGCTGGTTGAAGTTGTTGCTAAGGGCGGCAATTTGGCGCTGAATGTGGGACCACAGCCGGACGGACGGATTTCCAAAACGGCCATCTCCCGCATCAAGGGCATGGGCGCATGGCTGAAGGTTCACGGCGAAGCCATTTATGGCACGCGCATTTGCGAGCCGTATTCGGTCGGCCGGGTGCAGTTCACCCAAAAAGGTGACACGACTTACGCCTTTTACCTGTACCGGGACGAGCACGAAGAGGTGCCAGCGGAGCTGCCGCTGCCGCTGCAGCAGCCGTTCAGCCGGATCGATCTCGTCGGCGGAGCGGACAACCTGGAATTCCGGCGCACGGATGACGGCGTTGCCATCCGCCTTCCGGAGAAGGAACGCGAAGGGCTGGCGCCGATCGCGCACGTGTTCCGCATCCGCTAAGACAGCGGGCAGGCGCGGCATAAGAATATAGATCCAAACACCGCCTATAAACAACCGAATACAACGCGAAAGGTGCGACCGATATGCAACCATGGTTTGAAAACGCAAAGCTGGGGATTTTTATCCACTACGGCATTTATGCCGTCGACGGAGTGGCTGAGTCCTGGTCATTTTACAACGGACACATTCCCTATGAACAATACATGAAGCAACTGGACGGATTTACGGCGTCGAAATTCGATGCTGAAGCGTGGGCAGACTTGATCGAAAAGTCCGGCGCCAAATATGCGGTGCTGACAACGAAGCACCATGACGGGGTAGCGCTCTGGGACACGAAGTACAGCGATCTGAACGTCATTCAGAAAACGCCGGCCAAGCGGGATATCGTTAAGGAGTACGCGGAGGCCATCCAGAAGCGCGGGATCCATCTGGGCATGTACTATTCCTTGATCGACTGGTCCCATCCCGACTATTCGAGTGTCTATGAAGGGGGCAAGGTGCCGGAGGATTTGAGCACGGCCAACCGCTTCTCGAGCCCTCAAGACGGCATTCAGGACGAAGAGCGCTGGCAGAAGTTCCTCGAGTTTAACAACAACCAGCTGCGGGAAATTTTGACGAATTACGGCAAGGTCGATCTGCTATGGTTCGACGGGGACTGGGAGCGCAGCGCCGAGCAGTGGAACCTGCCGGCCTTTAAGGAATATTTGCACACGCTGAATCCGGACATCATCATCAATTCCCGCCTGCAGGGCCACGGCGATTACAAAACGCCGGAGCAGGGCATTCCGATCACGAGACCGGAGGGGCCATGGGAGTTCTGCACGACGATCAACACGTCCTGGGGCTACGTGCCGACAGATAACAAATACAAGTCGCTGAACCAGATCATCCGCATGTTCTGTGACTGCATTTCGATGGGCGGCAACATGCTGCTCGATATCGGACCGCGGGAAGACGGCACGATCGACAAGCGGCAGGAAGATATTTTGCTCGGATTGGGCGATTGGATCCGCACTCACGAAGAGGCGGTGTTCGGCACGGAAGAAGGCATCATGACCCGTTATTACCTCGGAGGCAGCACGGTGTCCAAGGATCGCAAGACGCTGTACCTGTTTGTCTATGACGATCCGAAGGAAAACGTCTGCCTCAAAGGGCTGTGCAACCCGATCAAAAAGATCACCGTGCTCCACTCGGGCAAAGAGCTTTCGCATGAAATTCACGGCGGGGTGCCGTGGTTCAACATCCCGGGAACGACATGGATTCACATGACCCCGGAGGACACCCATGAGCAGGTAACGGTGCTGAAGCTGGAGTTCGACGAAGAGCTGGAAATGTACGGCGGATCCGGCGCCGTCGTAACCCATAACTGACGGATGGACGGGACGCTATAAGCGGACGATCACGGGGAGGAACGCCTTGCACTTTTCACGGCGGGGCCTCCCCCTCTTTCGGGTAAACGGACAGGATTCGGGGGCCAAAGGTAATCAAGGCTTAGCTGCATCGTCTTAGGATCAGCCCGGAGCATATGACCATGTATACAAAAGGAGATCAAGAATGGAACAATTCAGATTGCCACAAATCAACATGCCGCGGATGGAACTTCCGGCTTCCATTCGGAACGTGCTGACCGAAGCGGAAGAGAAGCTGTCGCACCGGCCCAAGCTGCTGCAGCTGTTCAAGAACTGTTTTCCGAACACGCTGGAAACGACCACGAAGCTGATGGATGACGGAACCACCTTTGTCATTACCGGGGATATTCCCGCGTCCTGGCTCCGTGATTCCGTGGAACAGGTCATGCATTACGTGCCTTTCGCCAAAGAGGATGCCGCGCTGCAGCGGATGATCGGCGGGCTGGTCAAGCGGCATATCCAGTACATACATATCGACCCGTACGCGAACGCGTTTAACGAGTCGGCAAACGACTGGCACTGGAACAAAGCCGACGTGACCGATATGGGCCCTTGGGTGTGGGAGCGCAAGTTCGAGATCGACTCCCTGTGCTTCTCCATGCGGCTCGCCTATGCGTACTGGAAGGAAACCGGGCTGACGGACATTTTCGACGCCGGATTCAAATCGGCGATGCGGATCATTTACGAGCTGTTCCGGACCGAGCAGCGTCATATGGAACAGTCGCCGTACCGTTTTATGCGCAATAACGGCATCCGGCAGGATAGTCTGGCAAACGGAGGGCTCGGCATGCCGGTCAACTATACGGGCATGGTCTGGTCCGGCTTCCGCTCCAGCGACGACGCGTGCGACTTTCATTACAACATTCCGGGCAACATGTTCGCCGTGGTTGCGCTCCGCCACATGCAGGAGTTCGCCGAATGGGTGTTCCGCGATACGGGCTTCCTGCAGGAGCTGAAGGCGCTTGAGGAAGATATCCATCATGGCATCCAGCTCTACGGCATCTACCGCCATCCGGAATTCGGACCGATTTACGCGTACGAGACCGACGGGTTCGGCAACTACTGCCTGATGGACGACGCGGGTACTCCGGGACTGCTGTCTATTCCTTATCTGGGCTATGTCACAGCCGATGATCCGATCTATCAAAACACAAGACTCTTTGCGCTGTCCAAAGCCAATCCGTTCTACTTCGAAGGCCGGGCGGCAAAGGGCATCGGCAGCCCGCATACGCCGGAAGGCTATGTGTGGCATATGGCTTTGTCCATGCAGGGACTGACAGCGGTCACGAAGGAAGAAAAGCTGGAGATGATTGCGACGCTGGAGGCGACGGACGCGGGAACGGGCTATATGCATGAGGGATTCCTTGCCGACGATCCAGCCGTATATACGAGATCGTGGTTTGCCTGGTCGAACAGCCTCTTCTCGCAGCTGGTTTATCAAGCGATGAAAGAAGGGATTCTATGAGCCGGCCGGTCATCATTTTCTATGATTCGGCGTTTCCGGGCGCATCACTTCCACCAGCCGAGCAGCTTGAAGAGCTGCGGCAGATCGGTAAAGTGGCCGACGCCAAAGGTCTTGCCGAAGCGCTGCGGACTGCTGAGGGAGGATGCTTCGTAAACCTGCATGCGCCGTATTTTCCGAAAGACGCATGGGCGGACATTGCGGCGTTTCTAAGACGCGGCGGCGGCCTCGTCAGCGCCGGCGGGGCTCCGTTCCGCCGGCCGGTCCGGCTTGAGGAAGGGGCATGGAAGGCGGAGGCGGAGCAGACCGCTTACCACCGGGAGCTGTACATTCATGAAATGCTGCATGTGGACGCCGGACCGGTCGCGAGCCTGCGGGCTTCGGAGCAGATCCCGCTTCTGGCCGGACAGGAGCAGCTGTTTGGCATCAGCGACACGCTGAACCTGGTGCCGCACACGACCCGGAACGCCGATCTGCCGCACCAGATGGGCTCCGCGGGTACGATGAGCACGCAGGTGCATGCGCTGCTGACCGGCATATCCGCCGACGGCCGCGAGGTAGCCGCCCCGGTAGTGCTGTGGGAGAACTCGCGCGGTGATTTTGCCGGTTCACGCTGGCTGTTCGTGAACGTGCCGCTCACCTCCGCGTTCTGGAATCAGGGCGGAGCAGAGGCGCTGGGCACCTGGGCAGAGTTTGCCTCGCGTCCGGTCACCGAGCTGTCGCTAAAGACCAATTACGCTGCTTATGAGCCGGGCGATCACGCGGTCTTGACGCTGCAAACGCAGCGGATCTTTCCGAAGCGGGCCGCGATTCGGGATGCCGAGCGATGGACGTTTGTCCTTACGGTAGAGGAGGACGAAGGGGATCAGAAGTGGGAGCATCGGTTCACAACGGGCGTTACAGGCGAGCTGGACTTCGTCCGGATTTCCGTGCCGCTTGCGCTTCGCGCCGGGCTGTACCGGGTGGAATGCACCGCTGCGTCGGGAGACGGCGAAGTGCGGGTGCTGCGTCAAGGCTTCTGGGGGCATGACGCACAGCTGCTTCAAGAAGGAAGCCTCTTGACCCACGAGCGGGACTATTTTCTCAAGGACGGCCGGCCGCTGCCGATTGTCGGCATGACGTATATGGCGTCCGATGTGGCCCGGAAGTTCCTGTTCCTGCCGAACAGCGACGTGTGGGACCGGGACATGGCCCAAATGGCGGCGGCCGGCATCAATTGGATCCGCACCGGGGTGTGGACCGCCTACCGCAACATCATGCAGGTCGACGGCCACGCCTCGGAGGAGGTGCTGCGGGCGATCGACGCCTTTATCCTGACGGCGAAGAAGCATGGACTTCACGTCACGTTCACCTTCTTCTCCTTCACGCCGGAGACGTGGGAAGGGGTTAATCCTTATCTGGATCCGCAGAGCGTGGAGGCCCAGAAGCGGTATATCCGCTCCATCGTCTCCCGTCACCGTCACACGACGAACGTGGACTGGGACCTGATCAACGAACCGTCGATGTTTGACCCGGCGCGTATTTTTTCAGCCGGGCCGCGCTCTGCGCATGACCGCTATGAACGGGCCGCCTTTGCGGAGTGGCTGGAGCGGCGCCACGGCCAAATCGGGCAGCTGCAGGAGCGGTGGAGTATGACGCCGGAGCAGCTGCCGAGCTTTGCGGCCGCCGCGATTCCGGAGCCGCAGGAGATCAACTTCGACGTGCAGGATATGCATTCAGGCAAGAAGGGGACGCGCTGGCTGGATTACTGCCTGTTCTCCATGGACATGCATAACCGCTGGGCCCTGCAGCTGTATGACACGATCAAGGAGCTGTGTCCGGATCAGCTGGTCACTGTCGGCCAGGACGAGGCGCTCGGCTCGCAGCGGCCGTCGCCGTTCTTTTACCGCGAGGCAGCAGACTATACGACGGTGCATTCATGGTGGCAGAACGACGATCTGGTCTGGGACGGGATTTTTGCCAAGACGGCCGACAAGCCGAATGTCGTTCAGGAGACGGGGATCATGTACGTCGAGACGGCCGAAGGGCTGGCCAAGCGAAGCGAGCGGGAGCTGCGCAGCATGCTGGAGCGCAAGTACGCTTATGCGTTCTCGACGGGCGGTGCGGGAGCGATCCACTGGATCTGGAACACGAACTTCTATATGGATAATGCGAACGAATCGCATATCGGTGCCCTGCGGGCCGACGGCACGGAGAAGCCGGAGGCGGACGTCTCGTACGAGTTCGGCCGGTTTATGGCGGGGATCCGCGACCTGTTCCGGGACCGTGAACTGGAGGATATCGCGGCGGTGTTCCCATACTCGAACGACTTCTCGAACCGGAAGTTTGCGAATGAGGCGACGCGCCTGATGACGCGCGTGCTGTCCTATCAGCTGAAGCTGCCGCTGCGGGCCGTGTCCGAATACGACCTGGAGCCGCTGGCGGAGCATCCGGCCAAGCTGATTCTGCTGCCAAGCCCGCACAATATCGAGGACGCGGCATGGGCGAGGCTGCTTGAGATCGTCCGGAGCACGGGAGCGGTGCTGCTCGTGACCGGGCCGCTCTCGATCGACGCGTACTGGCGGCGGACGGAGCGGGCGGCGGATCTGCTAGGCGCTACGGAGATCCGCAACGTACGGCGAGAGGAGACGCTGAGCCTTCAGGGCAAGCGGCTGCCGGTTTCCTTCGGGAAGCGGCGCATCGCTGAGGTGAACAAAGAGGTGCTGGCGTCGGGCGACGGCCAGGCCGGTTCGGGAACGCCTGCTGCCGACGCGGTGACCGACATCCCGCTGGGCGCGGGCAGATTGATCTGGAGCCCGCTGCCGGTTGAGCTGAACGAACGGATTGACACCACGGCCGAGCTGTACCGCTATGCGGCGGAGGCGGCCGGCTGCGCCAGCGGCCTGACCTGGCTGCAGGGCGGGGACAACCCGGGGATTTACGGGCGCAGACTGCGGTTTTCCGAAGGCTTTTTATACATTTTCGTATCGGAATATGCGTGGAATGCCCAGATTGAAGTGCAGGACGACGATACCGGAGCCGTCTATGCGTTCGAGCTGGAGCAGGAGCGGTCGGTGCTGTTTGCGGCCGATGCGGAAGGACGAATACAGGCGGTGTACCGCCCGCACGAGGTTCAGATTCAAGTCAAGAAAAGCTAGGAGGAAGAACACATGCCAAACCGCAAAACGGCTCATATCGTATCCCACACCCATTGGGACCGGGAATGGTATCTGCCCTATGAGAAGCATCATGTCCGTCTGATAAAACTGATGGATGCGCTGCTGGACAAGCTGGATGAGGATCCGGAATACCGCAGCTTTTTCCTGGACGGCCAGACGATCATTCTGGAGGATTACCTGCAGGTCCGGCCGCAGCAGCAGGCGCGGCTTGAGAAGCATATTTCGGACGGCCGCATCCTGATCGGCCCCTGGTACATCCTGCAGGACGCGTTTCTGACGAGCAGCGAGGCCAATGTGCGCAACATGCTGATCGGGCACAAGGACGCCAAGCGCTACGGCCAGCCGGCCAAAATAGGCTACTTTCCCGACACCTTCGGGCTTGCCGGACAAACGCCCCAGCTGATGCGGCAGTCCGGCATCCATAACGCCTTCTTCGGGCGGGGCGTGAAGCCTACTGGTTTTAACAACACGGTCGCCGACGGCGATTACGAATCCTCCTTCTCCGAGCTGGAGTGGGAGGGGCCGGACGGCTCCAAGGTGCTCGGCATCCTGTTCGCCAACTGGTATTCGAACGGGAATGAAGTGCCTGCGGATCCGGGCGAGGCGAAAGAATACTGGCAGCGCAAGCTGGCGGACGCCGCCAAGTATGCTTCCACCGGGGAGCTGCTGTTCATGAACGGCTGTGACCACCAGCCGATCCAGCTCGATCTGCCGGAGGCGATCCGCACGGCGCGCGAACTGTTCCCGGATACGGACTTCGTCCATTCCAATTTCATCGATTATTTGGCGGCCCTCGAATCCTCGCTGGACCGTGAATTGTCCTCCGTCCGGGGCGAGCTGCGCAGCCAGCGGACGGACGGCTGGGGGACGCTCGTCAATACGGCTTCCTCCCGCGTCTACCTGAAGCAGTTGAATCAGCGGGGCCAGGCGATGCTCGAGAAGGTGGCCGAGCCGCTTGCAGCTTATGCCAGCCTGCTCGGTGCGGCGTATCCGCATGATCTCCTGCAGCACGCCTGGAAGACGCTGATGCAGAACCACCCGCATGACAGCATCTGCGGCTGCAGCGTGGACGAAGTGCACCGCGAGATGGTCACCCGCTTCGAGAAAAGCCGGCACGTCGCCGAAGCGGTTGCGGACGACAGCCTGCAGTCTATTGCGGAACACATCGACACTACCGGCTTTGCGGCGTTCGGGCCGGATGCTGTTCCGTTCACCGTCTTCAATACGACCGGCGGCACGCGGACCGGCACGGTCAGCGTCGAAGTCGACGTGCTCCGCCATTATTTCCGGGAAGGCATTCCGTTCAGCGAAATGAAATCGCGGGTGAAGCTGTTCGAGCTGGCGGACCGGATCGTTGTGGACAGCGAGGGACGGGAGGTGGACTGCACGATCACCGACCTGGGACTGCAGTTCGGATACGATTTGCCAGACGACAAGTTCCGGCAGCCTTATTTTGCCCGAAAGGTCCGGGTGGAGCTGGAGGCGGCGGACGTTCCCGCGAACGGCTTCAGCACCTACGCGGTCGTCCGCTCGGCTTCCCAATCCGCTGCATCGGCGGAACGGTCCACGCTTGTTACCGGGGACCGAACCATGGAAAACGAATACGTATCGATTAGCATTGAAAACGACGGGTCGGTGACGCTGACGGACAAAGCGAGTGGCAAGATTTACTCTAATTTGTGCGTTTACGAGGACAGCGGGGACATCGGCAATGAATACATGTACCGCCAGCCGGACGGGGAAACCCCGCTGACGACCCGGAATACAGCAGCCGAGATTACGATTCTGGCCGACAAGCCTTACGAGGCGTCCTTCCGGGTCGTTCACGCCTGGGACATCCCGAAGGGAGCAGAAGACAAGCTTGCGCAGGAGCAGCAGGAGCTGGTATGGTTCACCGGCCGATCGTCCGGCCGCTCCAAGGAGACCGTCCGGATCGTCATCGAGACGACCTTGACGCTGGAGAAAGGATCACGCGGTTTGAAGGTATCCTCCCGCTTCCATAACCAAGCCAAGGATCACCGGCTGCGGATGCTGTTCCCGACCGGCCTTGCCAGCAACGTTCACCAGGCGGATTCCATGTTCGAGGTCGCGACCCGCGGCAACGAGCCGTCCGCCGAATGGACCAACCCGAGCTACTGTCACCACCAGCAGACTTTTGCCAGCATCCAGGACGAGCGGACGGGACTCACGGTCGCGAACCTGGGCTTGAACGAATACGAAGTGCTGCAGGACGGACAGAACACGATTGCGGTGACGCTGCTGCGTTCCGTCGGCGAGCTGGGCGACTGGGGCGTATTCCCGACACCGGAAGCGCAGTGCCTGGGCGAAGCCTATGCCGAGCTGATGATCATCCCGCACGGTCTTGCGAATCCTGAGGCTGCGTATAACGAAGCCTATCAGTTCCAGGTACCGTGGACGGGCGTACAGGTCGGCCTGCATGCAGGCAGCCTCCCACCGGTTTATCAATGGTTCGGCTGGCAGGGAGAAGGAATAGCACAGTCCGCGGTGAAAAGAAGTGAGGAGACAGGAGACCTCATCTTCCGCTGGTACAATTTGACCTCGAGCGGCAGCGAGCTTGCCGTAACGCCGACATTTGCGTATCGCCAGGCATATCGAAGCAATATTCTGGAAGAGCGGCAGGATGCGGTTGAAGCGGTGCAGCCCGGAGGGGCGCTCCGCGTAGCGGCCGGGCCGGCCGAGATCGTGACGCTGGCCTTGGAGATTGCGGATACCGGCAATATAGGTTAACGATCGATGCAGAACGAATAACGGAGGGAATCGCGATGAATCTAAGCGGAGTGCCGGAGCCTAGGATTGAATATGCTCCCAAACATTATATTTGCCGGCGGGCGCAAGGGCCGCTCGTCCTGGACGGACGCCTGGACAAGCCGTTCTGGTCCGAAGCGCAGTGGACGGAGGATTTCGTCGATATCGAGGGCGATCTGCGCCCCAAGCCGGCCAAGCAGACCCGGGTCAAAATGCTGTGGGACGACGAATATTTCTACTTCGGCGCGGAGCTGATCGAGGATCAGATCTGGGCTACGCTGACCGAGCGGGATTCGGTCATTTTCTACGACAACGATTTTGAAATCTTTATCGATCCCGACGGGGATACGCACCAATATTACGAGTTTGAAATCAATGCGCTGAATACGGTCTGGGACCTGCTGCTGGTACAGCCTTACCGCGACGGCGGGCCTCCGGTCAACGGCTGGGATATCGCCGGCCTGCAGACCGCAGTGCATATTGACGGCGAGCTGAACCGCCCGGATGCGGACAACCGCAAATGGAGCGTGGAAGTGGCGATCCCGTGGGCGAGCCTGAAGGAATGTGCGCCCGAGGGGCGCCGCCCGGCTACAGGCGAGTTCTGGCGCGTCAACTTCTCGCGGGTGGAGTGGCGGACGGAGGTTCAGGACGGCGAATACCGCAAGGTGCTGAATCCCGAGACCGGCAAGCCATACCCTGAGGACAACTGGGTATGGTCGCCGATGGGCATCATCAACATGCATTATCCGGAGCTCTGGGGGTACGTCGTATTCTCGGACGGAGAAGTGCCCCAGGATTTTGAGCTGCCGGAGGACGAGCGGATCAAGTGGGAGCTTCGCAAGCTCTATTACCGCGAGCGCAACCACTATGAGGCCCATGGACGGTTTACCGCGGATTGGGAGCAGCTGAAGGGTGAAGATACCTGGACGATTCAACCGGAGATCGAAGTAACCCGCAGCCTGTTTCAGCTTACGGCGCCGTCCGTGGACGGACGAGCGGTGTACTGCATCCGCGAAGACGGAAAGCTGTGGAAGGAGGAAGCGAAATGACGACGCATACGACCGCATTCTCGCTGGATCAGGAGATGCTGCAGCGGATCGAGGAGAAATTTCAGGAGAAGATGGCACTGGCCGAATCCCGGAAACAGGAGCTGTTCGGCGTGTTCGAGGAGGCTTTGACCGCCGAGGAAACATGGGCTTTGAAATATTTGTACGCGTACATGCCGGTCAACGATCTGGCGGATTACGACGGTGCGCTGTTTCTGAGCCATGTGCGCCGCACGCTGGCGATCCGCAAGCAGGTGCCTTGGGGCGAGCGGGTACCGGATCACCTCTTCCTGCACTTCGTCCTTCCATACCGGGTGAATACTGAAAATATCGAGGATTCGCGCGGCATATTGTATAACGAACTGGCGGAGCGGACCGCGGGACTGTCCATGGCGGACGCGATTCTGGAAACGAACTACTGGTGCCACGAAAAGGCGACCTACGTCGGCAGTGATCTGCGGACGATTTCGCCCCTGACGATGATCCGCACGGCCCGTGGCCGCTGCGGGGAAGAGTCGACGCTCGCCGTGGCCGCGCTGCGCAGCATCGGTATTCCTGCGCGCCAGGTCTATACCCCGCGCTGGGCGCACTGCGACGACAACCACGCCTGGGTGGAAGCGTGGGCCGATGGGCAGTGGTACTACATCGGCGCCTGCGAGCCGGAAGCCCGCCTGAACCAGGGCTGGTTCACTCCGCCGGCACGACGTGCGATGCTGATCAACACGAGAATCTACGCCGATTATCCGGGGCCTGAAGATATTACGCTGGCCGACGAATGGTTTACGGAGATCAACCTGCTGGAAAATTACGCGCCGACGCAGACCATCCGCGTGACGGTAAAAGATGAGGCCGGCGTTCCGGTAGAGGGGGCCGAGGTGCGCTTCGAGCTGTACAACATGGCGGAGCTGTACCCGATCGCCACGCTTCCGACGGACGAGCGGGGCGAAGCCTCCTTCAAGACGGGCTTCGGCGACCTGGTCATCCGCGCCGTCAAGGACGGACGCTGGGGTGAGACCAAAATTTCGGTCCGGGACAGCGAGCGCTTTGAGCTGACTCTGGACTGCTCCGTTCAGCCGGAAGGAACAGCGGACTTTGACATGGTGCCGCCGCCCGAACGGGAAGGGGAAGCTGCGGATGCCGTCACGGAAGAGAAGCAGCAGCGCCACAACGCCCGGATCGAGGAAGGTACGCGCATCCGGACCGCCTTCGAGGAAACTTTCCTCGGCGGGGACGATGCCGCCCGATTGGCAAAGGCGGCGGGGCTTCCGGCCGAGCGTGTCGAGGCGGTGCTGGGCAAGGCTCGGGGCAATGGCCGTGAAATCGCGGCTTTCCTGGAAGAGCGTTCCGGCGAATTCGGAGAATGGCCGCTTCGGCTCCTGGAATCGCTGAACGACAAGGACCTGGCCGATACATTCCGGCCGGCGCTGGACGACCATCTGACTGGAGCGCTGACTCGCCGCGGCGATTGGGATGAGGAGCTTTTCGTCCGGTACATTTTGTGCCCGCGCGTGCTGTTCGAAATGATCGTGCCGTACCGGAAGTTCTTCCAGGAAGCCTTTACGCCGGAGGAGACGGCCGCGTATCAGGCCGATCCGGCGCAGCTGGCCCGCCGCCTGGAGCAGGGCTTCGGTCTATGGGAGGACCTGCCGAACCTGCTTGGCAAAGGCAATCCGGTCGGTACCTACCGGCTGGGCAAGGGCGACCCGTTGTCGCTCGGCATCTTGTTCGTGGCCGCCAGCCGCAGCCTTGGCATCCCGGCCCGCCTGCACCCGAGCGAGCAGAAGCCGCAGTATTGGCAGGACGGCGGATGGAAAGACGCGCCGTTCACCCTGTATGCCTCCGCCGAGGAGACCGGAAGCGCAGGCTGGGGCATGCTGCGCCTGCTGCGGGATGAGGCGGCCGGTTCGGATGCGCCTGCCGCATCCTACAGCGAGAATTTTACGTTCGCCCGGCTTGAAAACGGCGTATACAAAACGCTGGTATACCCGTTTGGCCAAACCGACGTGTACGACGTGCCGTTTGAAGTGGAGCCGGGTGCCTATCGCCTGACAACGGGCATCCGTCTGAAGGACGGGACCGTACGGGTGCGCCTCAGCTACTTTACGGTGAGCGAAGGGGACACGACGGAGGTTCCGCTGACGTTCCGCGAAGCTGCCGAGGAGGTGCCAGTGCTGGGCACGCTGGATGGCGGCGGGGAAGTTACGCGCTTCGACGGGACGTTCGCCGCGCTGGGCGGCTTGATCGGTTCCATGGGTGCCATCACGGCCTGGATCGAGCCTGAGCGCGAGCCGACCAAGCATCTGCTGCGTGAGCTCGGGGAGCTGGCGGAGTCGTTTGACAAGCTGGCGCTGCCGATCGTCCTGATCATTGGAGATCGGGAGTGGACGGCGTCGTTCGATCCAGCCGCTTATCCGAATCTGCCGGCGCAGACGGCGTTTGTACGGGATTCCAGTTATGCTTCCCTGCCTGACCTGATTTCGTCTTCGGCTGCAAACGAAGCGGGCTACCCGCATCTGTTCGTGCTGGACAGCCAGAATCAGATCCGGTACACGGCATCCGGCTATAAGATCGGCACGGGGAAAGAGGCGCTGCAGATTTTATCGGCGGTAACAAAGCAGGGGTAAGCCGGCAGAGCAAGCCGATCCAACAGAACAACCTAACATAACAACTCAACCGGGATCGAGATTCTGGTACAACCCAATAAGAAACGGAGTGTCTTAAGTATGTCGAAAAAATATATTGTGGCGGGTTACGCCGTGGACGCCGTGCTGCCGGAGATGACGCCGGAGGACCTGTCCAGGCTGACCCATCTGAACGTGGCGTTCGGCCATGTCCGGGATGACGAGATTACGACGGAGCATTTGAAGAACGGCGAGGCCATCCGGTCCATCAAGCGGGAGCATCCCGAGCTGACGCTGCTGCTGTCGGTCGGCGGCTGGAGCGCGGGCGGCTTCTCCGAAGCGGCCGCAACCGAAGAAGGAAGAGCACGGATGGCGGCATCTGCCGTGCGGGTGCTGAATGAGTACCCGTTTGACGGGATCGACCTGGACTGGGAGTATCCGTGCTACGGCGAGGCGGGTATCGCCGCCAGTCCGGATGACAAGCACAACTTTACGCTGCTGCTGGCGGCGATTCGGGAAGCGCTCGATGCCAAAGGCGCCGCGGACGGCCGCCACTACCTGCTGACGATCGCGGCGGGGGCGGACCAATATTACGTGGACGGCACGGAGATGGATCAGGTGCAGAAGTACCTCGATTTCGTGCAGCTGATGACCTACGACATGCGGGGCGGCTTCCAGGTGCTGACAGGCCATCATACGAACCTGTACACCGGAACGGGCGATTTGTTCCGTATCAGCACGGACGCTTCCGTGAACATCTTTGTCCGGGCAGGCGTGCCGCGGGAAAAAATCGTGATCGGAGCGGCGTTCTACTCCCGCATCTGGAACGAGGTCCCGGACCGCAACCGCGGACTGTACCAAATGGCGGGCACGACAGGCGGATACGGCCCATCCTTTACAGAGCTGGCTGCCGATTATATCGATAAAAACGGCTATACGCGCTACTGGGATGAGGAAGCCCGCGCGCCGTTCCTGTTTAACGGGTCGAGCCTGATCTCCTACGATGACGAGGAATCCATCCGGCATAAATGCGAGTACGTGAAGGAGCAGGGACTGGCCGGCATCATGTTCTGGGAATACGGCTGCGACCGGACGCACCGCCTGCTGGGCGCGATGCACGAAGGGCTGGGCGCCAAGTAAAGGGAAGGTCCTAGCCGAAATTAGCCAAAACGAGCCGAATGAAAGTACCACGATTTGAACAGACGATGCTTCAAGACCACCGGTTTGTCTAACGCATCGGATTTCATGCATCCTTTCCTTGATCCAGGGGAAGGATGCATTTTTCTTTATCCAATGCCCGGGTTCGTACAGGCAGCTTTCCATAGGGCTCGTTTCATACCCGTTTACTTCACGGCACGGCCGTTTGCATGGCTTGGTCCCGATGTTCATCTCATACTTGATCGGAGCTGCCCCAATTTGCCACAATGGAACAATGGAGGTGGATTGACATGGGAGAAAGAAAAGTCATTGACGCTTCGGCGAAGCTGAACACGGTGGAGTCGATCCGGGCGGATCTCGGCCGTCTCGGCGTCCGGGAGGGTGACACCCTGCTGGTGCATTCCTCGCTATCCAAAATCGGCTGGGTGTGCGGCGATGCGGAAGCCGTCATTCTGGCGCTGCAGCAGGCGCTCGGCAGTGCCGGGACGCTGGTGATGCCGGCCCACAGCGGCCAGAATTCAGATCCGGCGGAATGGGTGAGCCCGCCCGTACCATCCGTATGGCTGGAGGAAATTTACGCGCATATGCCGGCGTTTGACCCGGATTACACGGCGACCCGGGCGATGGGGAGAATCGCGGAGCAGTTCCGCTCGCTGCCGGGAACCCTCCGCTCGTATCATCCGCAGGTGTCGTTTGCAGCCAGGGGCCCGCTTGCGGCAGAAATTACAGGTGTACACGCGCTGACGCCGCAGTTCGGCCAGGATTCGCCGCTGGGGGCCCTGTACCGGCTGGATGCCAAGGTGCTGCTGCTTGGGGTCGGATACGACTCATGCACGACCTTTCATATGGCGGAGACGCAGATCGAGGATATGCCGCGGAAAAGAATGGGGGCCGCCATTCGGGAGGACGGCGTGAGAACGTGGAAATGGTTCGAAGACTATGCCTACGATTCCGACGACTTTGACCGGCTCGGGCAGGATTTTGAAGAGCAGGGACATGCTGCTGTCGGTAAGGTGGGCATGGCGGAATGCCGGCTGCTGCCCGTCAGGGCGGCCGTGGATTATGCAGCTTCATGGTTAAAAAAGCACCGCTTCGCATAAGAAGCGGTGCCTTCTGTCTGTTGAGAAACTTCAACGGGCTTTTTTGAGATAAGAAAGTATAAGTTTCGGAGCTTCTGCTTCCTGATCTCGCAAGAAAAACTTCCTCTAGACGCGGTCTGTCTTCTTTGAAAGTACGTCGATAGACGTTTTTCTTATCATTCAGGAAATGATGCTTTGATTTCAAAAGGAGATGGGAGGTTCCCCTTATCCAAAAGTGAAGATGGGTTTCACAAGATGAGTTTCACTTCCGGTGGATTCATTCTTGCGGCTGTCAGTTCGGCGAGAACGATGGCGTCCTCAATTAGAAACGTTTGGCAGCTTCCTTAGCCTGTGCAATCGCTTTTTCTTTTATAAAAGGAGCCTGCTCTGATACCGCCGTTCCTTCAACAAAAATAGCTTCAGTTTCGATTCCATAGAACTGTAAAATGGTTTTCATATAGCTGAATCCCATTTCTATTGAAGCTAAAGGGCCTTCCGAATAAACGGAACCGCTGGCTTGAATGTGCAAGGCTTTCTTGCCGGGCAGCAGGCCTACAGGACCCTTTTCGGTATACTTGAACGTCTTGCCCGGAATGGAGGTCGCATCCGTGTATGCTTTCAAAACCGGCGGAACCGTAAAATTCCACATCGGAAACACAAAAACGTACTTATCGGCTGCCATAAATTGATTAAGAATTTCCTCAAGACGAGCCACTTTTGATTTTTCAGCCTCGGACAGCTGATCCAAAGACGAACCCGCCCGAAGCTTTCCCCACCCCCTTAAAACATCAGCATCGATTTGCGGAATGTTTTCTTTATACAGATCCAAATGAACAACTTCGTCGGTTGGATTTGCTTCGCGGTACGCTCCAATAAATTGTTTGCCCACCGCAAGGCTATAAGATTCCTCCGGATTAAGGGGATGAGCGGTGATGTACAGTACAGTTGCCATGCTTCAAACTTCCCTTCTGTAATATGATTAAGAACACTTACAATGCTGATCATATAATACTAACTTACTTATGGTAAGTAGGCACATTAATGTGGTATAGTAACAAAAAAGGTACCGTAAACGGAGGTGGGCCTGTGCAAAAGAACCCTGCCCAATGTCAATTCGTAGTTGCGCTGGATTCGATCGTTGGCAAATGGAAGCCGATTATCCTTTATCATTTGCTTCAAGGCAAGCCTTTGCGGTTCAATGAACTCAGAAGATTGCTGCCTGATATCACGCAAAGAATGCTTACGCTCCATCTGCGCGAATTGGAGGAAGAGGAGATCGTTAAACGAGTCGTTTATCCGCAGGTCCCGCCGAAAGTGGAATACTCCATCACGGAATACGGCAAGAGCCTGTCGCCGATTTTAGAGTCCCTGCATCAATGGGGAGTAGCCCATGTTAAGCGAAAACAGCTCAAAATGAATAATCAAGAACAAACAGAAACGGACTAGCATCATAATCGCTAGTCCGTTTCATTCTGTTTCGAAACACATAATACCGAGCGGTGACTGCGAAGCGTGCCCTGGATCGCGGCCTGGCGTCAGATCGAAGGAAGCCAAATAAGCTAACGCCAAAAAGGCACCGCTTCGCATGAGGAGCGGTGCCTTTTTGGGCTCGTCGTTACAGATCCGCTACCACGCGGAAACCGATGTTGCCTGTAGAGCTGTCCGGCGTGTTGCCGCTGCGCGCAGCGACGCGGTACCGGTTGCAGTAGGATTGATGGCATAAGTACGATCCGCCCTTCATGAGGCGGGCGTTTCCATGGGCAGGCCCTTCCGGCCGGTCCGAAGAGCCGCGCTGTGCCGGGTCGGATGTAAACCAGTCCCGGCACCATTCCCATACGTTGCCCGACATGTTGTACAGCCCGTATCCGTTCGGAAGATAGGTGTCCACGGGAGCGGTGCCGAGGTAGCCGTCGCTGGCATGGTTTTTGGTAGGGAATACGCCCTGCCAAATGTTGCAGCGGTGTTCGCCGCCGGGGCGCAGTACGTCGCCCCAAGGGTAACGCTTGCGCTCCAGGCCGCCGCGGGCTGCTGCTTCCCACTCCACTTCGGTGGGCAGCCGGACGCCGGCCCAGGCGCAGTAAGCGGCAGCGTCATTCCAGGAGACGTGGACCACGGGATGGTTCATCCGGTCACCGATGCCGCTGCCGGGGCCTTCCGGTTCCCGCCAGGTGGCGCCTTCGACACCGAGCCACCATGGCGTACGCTCCGGAGAGCCGACGATCTTCACCTGCTGGGGATCCGGGATCAGCAGCTGGAAAACGTACGACCAGCCGAATTTCTCGGCTTCGGTGACGTAACCGGTCGCCTGGACGAAAGCGGCGAATTCGGCGTTCGTGACGGCATAAGGCGATATGCGGAATGCCGGGATGTGCACTGGCCGCGCAGGCCCTTCCGCGTCCGAGGCGAAGCCTTCCCCGTCATCGGTGCCGAGGATATAGGTACCCTCGGGGATGATCGGCCATTGGGAAGGATCGGGCTGAGCGGAATGTTCCGCCAGGCTCGGCTCCTGCTGGGCGGCTGAGCTGTGGAAACGCTCGGCTGCAGAGCCGGTATAAGCCGGCGAAGCTTCCTCGAGATCAGCTGATGCTGCCGCCGGTGTGCCCGATTCCTGGCCGGTCTCTGCCCTGCCGTATCTTTGAAGCTGCGGAAGGCTGCTTGCGGCCCCTGTTTCCCCTTCGTGAAAATCCTTTGCTTCAGGCGCGTTTAAGTGTCCGGCAGCAGCCGTTCCGCAGGCGGGAGCCTGCAAAGCGGCTTCACGCCCGGCCGAACAGCAGCAGGAGGAGGTTTCGGCCTTTCCGGCCTTTCCCGAAGTTGGAACGGTGGAGGAGGTCTCTTGGGTCATTTTGGTCCTTGCTCCTTTCCTGGTAGGAGGATTTCATGTTTTATGTCCGTTCGGATTTAACCCGTGTCCGTCCGCTTGCTGGCAACAGCTCAAGCCCAGTTGGCTTCATAGCTGGGCAGGCATCCGTGTGCCCTCTGGGAGGGCGGCGGCCGCAGCGGGCTCTGAGGGTATCAACAGTCTTTGAGGGCAAAGCGGCCCCAAAAAAAACGAGCTATGGGGATGCGGCGGGCCCTGAAGGCTCACGGCCGCAGCCGGCTCAGCAGGTCAACTGCTCCAGCATCAGGAGCGCCGCCCCCACGGCGATCGCTTCTTCGCCATAACTGCCTTTGCTGAAAATGACCTGATATTTCGGGTAATGATACGTTTTGCGGATGGCGGTCTGGGTCGCCGTATAGAAGAACAGGTTCGAATCCGTCATCAGCGGCCCGCCGAGAACGACCTTCTCGGGATACAAAATGTTCAACAGGTTGGCCAGACCGATGCCGAAGTACGTTGCCGCCTGGGTCACGACTTCCGTGACCATGGGATCCATCTGCTTCAGCGCTTGCATAATGTGGCTGAAGCGGGCCGGCTCGCCCGACTCCAGCATCTGCTGCAGCCGGCTGCTCCGGCCGATCCGCAGCCGGGAGTTCACCTCGCGTTCGATCGCATGGACCGACGCGTAGGAATCGAGGCAGCCGTGATTGCCTTTTGCGGTTCGGTAAGGGATGCCATCCGCCTGGATGATCATCTGCCCGAACGAGCCTTCCATATCGGCTGCCCCATAGATCAGCTTGCTGTCCGACATCATGGACAGCCGCAGGCCCGTGCCGCCATGCACGTACAGCATGTGGCGGAAATCCTTGCCGCGGTTCGCCCATGCTTCGGCGACGATGGCGGCATTGGCGCCGTTGTCGAGCAGCACTGGAACGTGCAGCGCCTCCTCGATCAGGCGCACGATCTCGACATGCTGCCAGCCCGGCGCGGCAAACCACTCCGGCTCCTCGATGATGCCCGCCTCGCGGTCGAGCGGGCCGACGGCGCCGATACCCATGCCGATGATTTGATCCAGCGGGATGCCGTGCGCGGCAATCCATTCCCGGGCCCGGCCGACAACCTCGCCGATGAGCCGCTCCGGCGTCATGTCGACTGTCATGTCCCATTCAGCTGCTTCCAGCGTCTGCCCGGCTAAATCGAGCAAAATGAGGCGGGAGACGACGCGGGAGACATCCAGGCCAAACGCATAGCCGTACTCGCCCCGGACCTGGTACAGAATCGGACGCCGTCCCCCGGTTGAAGCGCCGAGGCCGCTCTCACTAATGACGCCGATGGAGACAAGCTCGTCGAGGACGCGGGTCAGCGTACTGATCGTCAGTCCGCTTGACGCCAGCAGGTCGCTCTTGGAAATCTCCTGCTTGCGCCGGATATCATAGAACAGTTCCTTGGCTTTCGGTGAGGGAATGCGTTCTTTTACATTCCATCTCTCTTCCTTAAAATCTTGCATATCGTCGTTATCCTCACTATTCTGAACCGTTAAGGCCAGCGGCTGTTGCCCCGCAATATGATCCGGCGGCAAACGCCGAAGGGCTCTGCTGGCAATGGTTTTTCTACAATTATACGTACAGGCTGCTTCATGATTATCATACACACGGCCCCAGCAAGTGGCAACCGGACGGCATCCTCATCTGTGAGGTTTATCCCCCCATTATACCAATCTTAATTTCTTTTTGAAATAAAGTAATCAGAGTAATCCGTTTTCATCGTTTTCCCATCGGGGTAATCTGCACGAAAAAACGAATAATTTCATTTACTTTTCATCACGTGAAGGGTTTAATAAGGGGGAACAGGCATTTTCAAGGATTCTCTCAGGGTTATCGATCATATCCGCTGGATTCAAGGAGGAGAGCCGATGAATAGGAACGAAGAGCGAGGCAGGCCCAACGTGCTGCTGATTACCGTGGACCAGATGCGATTCGACTGCCTCAGCATCGCCGGCCACCCCGTCGTGGAAACGCCGAATCTGGACGAGCTTGCCCGGACCGGCGTGAGGTTCAGCCGCGCCTATTCGGCCACCCCGACCTGCGTGCCGGCGCGGGCGGCCATCTTTACGGGCCAGTCTCAGCGGACGCACGGACGCGTTGGGTATCAGGACCGGGTACCGTGGAATTATCCGGTCACGCTGCCCGGGGAGCTGGCCAAAGCGGGATACCATACGCAGTGCATCGGTAAAATGCATGTGTATCCCGCCCGAAACCTGATGGGCTTTCACAACGTGGTGCTGCATGACGGCTACCTGCATCACAACCGCAATTTTCACGGCATCCCGATGCAGGAGCATTACGATCAGGTGGACGATTACCTGCAGTGGCTCCGGGAAAGGGCGCCCGGCGCCGATCTTATCGACACGGGACTGGACTGTAACGCATCGACCGTCGCACGTCCGTGGCATCTGGACGAAATGAAGCATCCGACGAACTGGGTCGTGACCCAGTCGATCGACTTTCTGCGCCGCAGAGACCCGGGCAAGCCGTTCTTTCTATGGATGTCCTTCGTCCGTCCGCATCCGCCGTTCGATCCGCCGCAGGCGTATCTGGACCTGTATGAAGATGCGGATATTCCGGATCCGCCGGTTGGAGACTGGGCGCAGGGGGATGACTCCTCCCTGGAAGGTTTGGCGCCGACAACGGGCAAGGGGCTCGTCCCCAAACGAAGGCTGCGCCGGGCGATGGCCGCTTATTATGCGCTGATTACCCATCTGGACCACCAAATCGGCCGGTTCCTGCAGGCGCTGAACGAGTACGGAGAGCTCCATAACACGGTGATCATGTTTACCTCGGATCATGGAGAGCTGCTTGGCGATCATCACTTGTTCCGGAAGGCGCTGCCCTATGAAGGAAGTGCCCACGTGCCGTTGATCGTGAACGACCCTGGCGGCAGGCTCCATCTCAAGCAGGGCACCGTGGCCGATGAGGTCGTGGAGCTGCGTGACATCATGCCGTCGCTGCTTGATGCAGCCGGGGTTCAGATCCCGGAAAGCGTGGAAGGGGACAGCATTTGGAGGCTGGCAGCGGCCAGGAACGAAGCGGATACAGCATCGCCGGTATGGCGGAGCCATCTGCATGGGGAGCATGCCTACGGTCATCAATCTACCCAATGGGTCACGGACGGGACCGAGAAGTTCATCTGGTATCCGCAAACCGGCGAAGAGCAGTTTTTTAACCTGGCGGAAGACCCCATGGAGCTGCACAATGCCATTTCCGACGAAGCCTGCCGGGACCGGATCGAACATTGGCGTTCCATTCTCATCCGTGAGCTGGAAGGGCGGGAGGAAGGCTTTACGGACGGGGAGCGGCTTATCGCCGGCCGGAAGCAGGCGGCCGTACTGTCCCATATCCGGGTTTGATGCGCAGCAGCGGATTCATTGAACTAACGTTATTGCATTATCGAAATATAACCTTAGGACGGCTGCCTGGCTGCAGGCAGCGAATATACAGCTTGAACTGTTTTTGGCGATACGTTAACCGTAAATTAAGGAGATGATCCGAATGATAAAGCTTGACCGGGTTTGGGAAGACACAAGCGTCCTTCATATTCACCGCGAAGAGCCGAGATCCTATTACATTCCTTATGGCGACGCCGCTTCAGCGCGTTCCGGCAAGCGCTCGAGATCCCCTTTGTTCCAAACCTTGAATGGGGCCTGGAAATTCAGGTACCACGAAAGTGTCCAGGACGTGACGGATCCGTTTTATGAAGACGCTTTCGATGCCTCATCATGGGATGAGCTTGTCGTCCCGTCATGCTGGCAGACCGAAGGCTACGACCAGCTCCATTATACGAATGTCAATTATCCGATCCCGGTAGATCCGCCATATGTCCCGGATGCGAATCCGGCAGGGCTCTACGTCAGAGAGTTTACGGTGCGCGAAGACTGGACGGGCAAGCAGGTCTATACCATGTTCGAAGGGGTCAATTCCTGCTTCTACCTGTGGATCAACGGGCAGTTCGCCGGATACAGCCAAGGCAGCCGGATTCCGGCCGAGTTTAACGTTTCCGGACTGATCCGGCCAGGTACGAACCGCATCGCCGTCATGGTATTGAAATGGTGCGACGGCACTTATTTGGAAGACCAGGACCTCTGGCGTTTCTCCGGGATTTTCCGGGATGTATACCTTCTGGCCCGGGATGAGGCCCATGTCCGCGACGTATTTATCAAACAGGACATTTCGCCGGATCATTCCTCAGCGAAGCTGCTGTGTGAGCTGGAGACGACGGGCTCCCTGGATGCGCTGGTGCTGCTGCAGGACGCGGAAGGGACGACCGTCGCCAAAGGGGCGGTGCGGGCAGACGGGCGGAGTGTCATCGCGCTGGACATCGAAAATCCGGTGCTGTGGAACGCGGAACATCCATATCTGTATGAGCTGTTTGTGCAGGACGGAAGGGAAGTGCTCCGTTTTCCGGTCGGATTCCGCCGGATTGACATCGTTGACAGCGTATTCCGGATCAACGGCCAAGCTGTCAAGCTGAAGGGCGTGAACCGTCACGACTCCCACCCTGATTTGGGACAGACGGTGCCGTTGAACCACATGATCCGGGACTTGAAGCTGATGAAGCGGCATAACGTCAATACGGTCCGTACCTCTCACTATCCGAACGACCCGCGGTTTTTGGAACTGTGCGACCGGATGGGCTTCTACGTGGTCGACGAGGCCGATCTGGAGTGCCACGGGCTGGCCGTATCCGGCGATTTCCATCAGCTGACCCGCGATCCTGATTGGGAAAAGGCGTTTGTGGACCGGGCCATCCGGTTGGTGGAACGCGACAAAAACCATCCTTGCGTCATCATCTGGTCCATGGGCAACGAATCGGGATACGGCCGCAATCATATCGCCATGGCCGAATGGACCCGTGAGCGCGACGAGAGCAGGCTGGTCCATTATGAAGGCGCCTCCCGGCGTTACCATGGCGACGCGGATACCGAGGCGCTCGACATCGAAAGCGAGATGTATCCGACGCTGGAATACGTCGAGAGCTACGGACAAAATCCGGATCACGCGAAGCCGCTGTTCCTGTGCGAATACAGCCATGCCATGGGCAACGGGCCCGGCGATCTGAAGGAGTACTGGGATTTGTTCTACGCGTACCCGAATTTGATGGGCGGCTGCGTGTGGGAATGGAACGATCACGGTATCCGCACCCAAGCGCCGGACGGGCGCGAGTATTTCGGATACGGGGGTGACTTCGGAGACCATCCGAACGACGGCAACTTCTGTATCGACGGCCTCGTGTCGCCGGACCGTGTTCCGCATGCCGGACTGCTGGAGCTCAAGCAGGTCATTGCGCCCGTGCGAATGGAAGCCGAGGATTTGTCGCGCGGCACGCTGATCATTACGAATCTTTACGATTTTTCGGACCTGTCCCATCTGACCTTCGACTGGTCGCTGGAGCGCTGCGGAGAAATCGTGGAGCAGGGAAGCCTCGGGACGATCCAGGCGGGCCCGCAGGAGAGCGTGACGGTCATCATTCCGTTCCAAAAGGCTTTCCCCGACGGCCGCTGCTTCCTGACGCTGACCGCCTCGCTCTGCGAATCCACGGAATGGGCCGACCGTGGGGAGGAAATCGCGTTTGCCCAGTTTGAGATGGCGGCGGAGGATTCTGCAGTCCAGCCCGAGCAAGGGTGGCTGACGGCTCTGCGAGCACGTCCCGTGCACGTCACGGAGGACGGGGCGCAGCTGATTGTGACGGGGATGGATTTCCGCCACGTGTTCGACCGGAACCTGGGAACCTTCGTCCGCATCTCGAAGCAGGGGGTGGATATGCTCGCAGCGCCGCTATCCTTTAGCATCTGGCGGGCACCGACGGACAATGACCGCAACGTCCAGCGTCAATGGAAAGATGCGGGATATCACCGGGCAGGCACGAAAGTATACCAGGTCCGGGTCAGCGAGCCGCAAGACGATGCGATCGAGATGACCGTGGATTTTTCGCTCGGCGGCTACATGAAGCATCCTGTCCTTCATGGACAGGCCGTATGGCGGGTGGACGGTTCCGGAGAAATCGCGCTGGCCACGAGTGTCAAGCTTCGGGAGGGGCTGCCGTTTCTGCCCCGCTTCGGGCTGAAGGCCGTCATGCCGGCCGGCACCGAGGAGGTTGAGTATTTCGGTCTGGGTCCGCATGCGAGCTATGTCGACAAGCGCCAAAGCGTACGGGTCGGCAAATACCTTCTTCGCGTCGACGACATGTTCGAGCCGTACATTATGCCGCAGGAGAACGGCTCCCGATACGGGACGGAGTGGGCGACGGTGACGAGCGAACGGGGCATGGGGCTTGCTTTCCACGGAAATGCGCCGTTTTCGTTTAACGCCTCCCATTACTCACCGGAAGACCTGGAGGAAGCCGCCCACCTGCACCAGCTGCAGCTGGTCAAGCGGAAGGAGACGATCGTTCATCTTGACTACAAAATGAGCGGCGTCGGTTCCAACTCCTGCGGTCCAGAGCTGCTGGAGAAGTACCGGCTCGATGAGCGGGAATTCGAGTTTTCCATCCGGCTCCGTCCGGTTTTCAAAGAAGACGAATAAGAGGCAGAACATAACGAAACCCCCGGCTCCGCACGGAGCCAGGGGTTTTTGCATGGCGGGCGTTAATCGAACAAGTCACCGAACACGTCAAGCACGCTTTTTTTCTTTTTCTTATGATGCGGGTAAGAGGAATGGCCATGCTTGTCATATTTGTCATAGGACTGCTGCTGCGGCGGATAGGGCTGGCCTGAAGGGTAACTGTCCCTCGGCCTCTGGTTTCGGTCAGCATCTCCGTAATACCATTCATTATAGTCTCCGCGGACTTCACGCACGTCGGACATCAGCTTGTCCAGCTCTCCGCGGTCCAGCCACACACCTTTGCATGTCGGGCAAATGTCGATCAGGATCCCGTCTTTTTCCACTTCCTTCATGCGGGAGTCTTCGCATATCGGACACTTCATCTCGATTCCTCCTTGTCATGCCATATTTCTAATGTATACGGATAGGGAGCCGGATGGTTTCTTCTAAATGTTCAACCGCTCTTCCGATCCTCGCTGCAAAGCTTCTGCTTGACAAGAACTCATTATAAAAATATACTTACTTACAAAAAGTAATTAAATAAAAGTTAGGGGAGTGCCGACATGCATCCTGAAATGAAGCTTGGACCGGTTAAAATCAAGATCAGCCGGATGGACCGTTCCATCACCTTTTATACAGAAATTATCGGACTGGAAGTGTTGAAAAGAGAGGGGAGTACGGCGGAGCTGGGACCCAGGGGATCCGCGAGCCCGATTCTGATCCTCGAGGAGCTGGAGGACGCTGTCATCGTGCCGGAGCGTTCGCATGCGGGACTGTACCATTTTGCGATCCTGCTGCCGAGCCGGGAACATCTCGGAACAGTCGTCCGCCATTTCATCCAGACCGACACGCCGTTTGGCCAAGGGGACCACGGGGTCAGCGAAGCGATCTATTTGAGCGATCCGGATCAGAACGGGATCGAGGTCTATGCAGAC
This sequence comes from Paenibacillus sp. FSL R5-0378, assembly GCF_038009285.1. NCBI lineage: Bacteria > Bacillati > Bacillota > Bacilli > Caryophanales > Paenibacillaceae > Paenibacillus > Paenibacillus sp. FSL R5-0378. The sequence continues at coordinate 6,619,041 of NZ_JBBPAY010000001.1, read as the reverse complement.
CGTCCAAGAGATACGTGGCGCAAGGAGCCGGACGGGAATTACGTTATGGTCACCGAAGCGGTGGACATTCGCGGCCTGCTGGAGCAGTCGGCCGGGCTGGAATGGCAGGGGCTGCCTGCGGGAACGGTGATCGGGCATGTTCACTTCCATGTCGGAAGCCTGCCCGAAGCGAAGCGTTTCTACTGCGATATACTGGGGTTTGACGTGGTCGGCGATTATGCGCGGATGCGCGCACTGTTCATCTCGGCCGGAGGTTACCATCACCATGTCGGCCTGAATATTTGGGCCGGCGCCGGAGCGCCGCCGGTACCGGCCAATGGCACCGGCATCGATTATATGACGATCGTGCTGCCGGGAGCACGTGAGATGGAGGAGCTCGTCCAGCGAGTCCGTGAAGCGGGAATGGCTGCGGAAAAGCAGGAAGAAGGCGTCTTTCTCGTCAGGGATCCCTGGAATATAGGGGTGCGGCTGACTTCGTCCGATCGCGGCTGAGCACATTTTAAATAACCGCTTTTTAATAAAAAGTCATGGCCTGCCGATCAAACCGTATTTCATAAACCGGGTCATTTCGCTCCGGAACTCGGAAAGGTTCTGCAGCAGTGCGCCCTGATTCATTTGGTCATGCTGGAGAATGGAGCAAATGCCGACCGTCAGACCCAGCTCCAGGGTGAAAATTTCTTGAATCCCGTTCATGCTCCCTTCCTCGATCCGCCGCTTGATCTCCTTGATTTCGGCACTTTGCCGGTACAAGGATTGGTCAAAGTATTGGGAAAGCTCCGGGTAACGCGAAGACTCGGCAAAAAGAATGCTGTACTGCTCATGGTTGCGCTCGATCATCGTGATCCGTTTATTCACGTAACGGTCGATCAGCTCTTCGTTTGTGCTCTGGCTCAAATCTGTGTGCGCCGTAATTTCTTCATCGGGCTCGGCTGTAACAACGCACGCTTTGAGCAGCTCCATTTTACTGCTGAAATATTTATACATGGCCGCTTCGGAAATGCCGCAGGCTTTGGCGATTTCGCTCGTCTTCGTGGCGTCATAGCCCGTCGTAGAGAAAAGTGTCCTTGCCTGCTGGATGATCCGCTGCTTGGTCTGTTCGCCTTTGTTCATATCGATCTCCTTCAGTTTCGTGAAAAGGGTGTCCGTGTATTTAAAATTATAATAGAAGTGACAAAGAAGACCAGCATGTAAGCTGGTCTTTTTGTATGCCTTTTTAGATGATTATATCAGGTTAACTTTTTAAAAATCCAGGCTCTGCAAAGCTCGGATTCGGATATTTGTAGAAGCCCTCGCCGGCAGCGCGGCCAATCTTGCCTTTATCGAGGTATTCGGATTTCAGGAGATTCGCGATCTTTTCGAATTCCGGGTCGCCGGTCGCCTTGGCTTTGGCCAGGCCGATATTGTAGGCGGTGTTGATGCCCACCACGTCCAGAATGGCGAACGGTCCCATCGGAGCGCCGGTTGCCACCATCCATGTTTTGTCGATCGTTTCCGGGTCGGCCACTTCTTTGACCAGCAGCAGCTGGGCGGCTTCCAGCAGCGGGACCAGCAGGGAGTTCAGGATGTAGCCGGGCTGCTCCTTGTGCAGCGGCAGGGCCACCATGCCGATGGCCTTGGCAAATTCGATGACGTCGTTGAACACGGTTGTGTCCGTGCCGGGGTGCTTCATGATTTCGCCGGTGTTGTTTTTCCAGATTTCATTGGCAAAATGGAGCGCCAAAAACTTCTCCGGCCGCCCGGTTGCTTCGGCGAACTGGCTAGGCAGCAGGGTGGAAGAATTCGTGGCAAATACGGTCCGTTCCGGGGCAACCTTGCCCAGTTCCTGGTAAAAATCGGTTTTGATCTGCACCACTTCGGGAATCGCTTCGATCACCAGATCGGCCTGTGCAACCGCTTGGGCCAGGTCGCTGTTGAAGGAGAGCCGGCTAAAAGCCGCGGCAAGTTCTTCCTCCGAGGCGCCAAGATCGTGCCGATAATGGGGCATCAGATCGTGGATCCGGCTTTTGGCCCGGTCCAGTGCCTCATCGTTAATGTCGTATACGGTGACTTCAAAACCCTTGAAGGCGGTCTGGAAAGCAATTTGGCTGCCCAGCACGCCGCTGCCGGCAACCGTAATATGTTTGAAATTCATGATGCATTGCTCCTTTTTCTTAGATGTGGTTATTGTCGTCTTCGGGTTATCCATTCATGCGTAAAGCATATTGGAGAAGGCCCGCGTGGATTGCCGCCAGGACCGCCCGCTGGCCGGCAAGAGCATATCCCAGCAGCAAATGGAATTAAAAAGTAAGTACTCACTAACTTATTTTCAAACCGATTATGCTCCTTTTTTCCTACCAAGTCAACAGCACAGATCAGGCAAAATTGTTCTTGCCTTTTTCACATGGCGGGGATACAATGTACCCATACAACTTGTACGTACATGTTCTGATAAATTGTGTATTACTATATATAAGTATGTACAAGTAAAAATATCAGTTTACGCACAGCAAGTGGACGAAACCGAAACATGGGAGGCTATAATCATGAAATTGAAACCGCATTCATTTTGGTTTGTAACCGGCAGCCAGCACTTATACGGACCCGAAACGCTGGAACAGGTAGCCGATCATTCCCGGATCATCGCGGAGCAGCTCGGACAGGATACCGCTGCGATTCCGTATCCGGTCGTTTTTAAACCGATCGTGAAGACGTCCGACGAGATTTACCAGCTGATCGTTGAGGCGAACAGCGACGAATCCTGTGCCGGCATTATTACGTGGATGCATACGTTCTCTCCGGCGAAAATGTGGATCCGCGGCCTGACGCAGCTCCAGAAGCCGCTGCTTCACCTGCATACACAGTTTAACCGCGACATCCCATGGGAAACGATCGACATGGATTTTATGAACCTTAACCAGGCTGCCCATGGCGACCGCGAGTACGGCCATATCGGAGCCAGACTGGGCATCGCCCGCAAAGTGGTCGTCGGCCACTGGGAAGACGGAGACGTGCGCCGCAGTATCGGCGGGTGGATGCGTACGGCGGCAGCCTTCGCGGAGAGCCGCAGCCTGAAGGTAGCGCGCTTTGGCGACAACATGCGCGAAGTAGCCGTTACGGAAGGCGATAAGGTTGAAGCGCAAATTCAATTCGGCTGGTCGGTCAACGGCTACGGCGTCGGTGATTTGGTCCAGGTTCTGAACGAAGTTCAGGACAGCGAAGTAGAGACGCTCCTGAAAGTGTATGCAGAACAATACAGCATTACGCAGGCAGGCTTGTCCGCCGGTCCGGTGCGCGACGCGATCGCCTACCAGGCGCGGATCGAAATCGCCATGCGCCGCTTCCTGGAGGAAGGCGGATTCGGGGCCTTCACGACGACGTTCGAAGACCTTCACGGACTCCGGCAGCTTCCGGGTCTTGCCGTGCAGCGGCTGATGGAATCCGGATACGGCTTCGGCGGCGAAGGCGACTGGAAGACGGCTGCACTGACCCGCGTCCTAAAGGTTCTTGCCAATAACAAGAGTACGTCGTTCATGGAGGATTACACGTACCATTTCGAGCCGGGCAACCATATGATTCTCGGAGCGCACATGCTTGAGGTATGTCCGACGATCGCGGCCACGAAGCCGACGATTGAAGTGCATCCGCTCGGCATCGGCGGCAAAGAGGATCCGGCCCGCATCGTGTTCGACGGCCAGGACGGCCCGGCGGTCAACGCTTCCCTCGTCGACCTTGGACACCGCTTCCGCCTTCTGGTGAACGTCGTGGACGGCGTGAAGGTCGACAAGCCGATGCCGAAGCTTCCGGTAGCTCGCGTGCTGTGGAAGCCGCAGCCGTCGCTCCGCGAATCGGCCGAAGCCTGGATCCTGGCCGGCGGCGCGCATCACACGGTGCTGTCTTATGCCATGACGGCCGAGAACCTGACGGACTTCGCCGAAATGGCCGGCATCGAAGCCGTGGTCATCGATAAAGATACGTCCGTGCAGCGCCTGAAGAACGAGCTCCGCTGGAGCGAGGCGGCTTACCGCTTGAGATAACCGGACCGATGTCTGTGTTCACCCGGCCTTGTGTTACAATACTCAAAGAGAACGAAGCCTTCCGGGATGAATCGGAAGATCCAGCCCGCAAGGCCGAAATACAGAGCATGCCGCTGAGGTGAATGATGAATAACAGACGGATTCCCAAATATATTCTACTGAAGAACGAGCTGCTGTCCTGGTTTGAATCGGGCAAGCTGAAGCCCGGGCAGCAGGTTCCTTCTGAAAATGAAATTGCCGAACAGTTCGGCCTGAGCCGCCAGACGGTGCGCCAGACATACAGCGAGCTGGAGAAGGAAGGCTGGCTTGAACGGATCCAGGGCAAAGGCACCTTCGCCCGGTTTCCGGGACGTCGCGAGAGCGAGCTGGTCAAGACGATCGGCATTATGACGACTTATATATCGGATTACATCTTCCCGCATATTGTACGGGGTGCGGAAGCCGAGCTGCGGAGCAGAGGCTACCGGCTGCTGCTGTCCAGCACCGACAATAACAAGGACAAGGAAATGGAGAGCCTGAAGCTGATGACCAGCCAGCCGCTCAGCGGACTGATCATCGAACCGACGAAGAGCGCGGAAGGCAACCCGAACCTTGGCTATTATTTGGAGCTGCAGGAGAAGGGCATTCCTTACCTGATGATCAACGAGAAGTACCGGGAGCTCGAGTGCCCGCTGCTTCGGGTCGACGATGAGCTGGGCGGGTACAAGGCAGCCGACCATCTGTTGGCGAACGGGCATACCCGGATCGCCGGATTCTTCAAGCGGGACGACCTGCAGGGCGTCAACCGGTTGAAGGGCTTTCTGGCCGCCCACAAAGCGCGCGGCGTCGCCGTAGCTCCCAAGCGGGTCGTCACGTATACGACCGAGCAGAAGAACGACCTGCCGTTCCGGCAGGCGCTGCAGCTGCTGAGCGGAGCGGCGGAGGAACGCCCGACCGCATTCGTCTGTTACAACGATGAGCTGGCGGTCAGCCTGATGGGGGCCGCGCTGCAGCTCGGACTTCGAGTGCCGGAGGACGTGTCGTTCGTCGGCTTCGACGACTCGATGCTGGCCTCGGCTTCCGGAACGAAGCTGACGACGCTGACCCATCCCAAGACGGCCATGGGCCGGGATGCGGCCAGCCAGCTGATCGCGATGATCGAAGAGGGATTGGCTCCCGGAGATACCCTGTACGAACCCGAGCTGGTGGAGCGGGACTCGGTTGTAAACCTGAACGTTAACGTGTGAAAAGGCAGATGAAAGTCCGGATATGCGGACTTTCATCATACAACTTGTACGTACAACTATAGTGGGAGAGGAAGTGTCTGCAATGCTGGAAGCACTGAAACAGCAGGTGCTGGAAGCGAATTTGGACCTGCCCAAACACGGGCTCGTCACGTTTACCTGGGGAAATGTCAGCGGCATCGACCGCGAGAGCGGGCTGTTCGTCATCAAGCCGAGCGGGGTGCCTTACGAAGAATTGAAGGCGGAGGACATGGTCGTCGTTGACCTGGAAGGCCGGGTGGTTGAAGGGGATTTGCGCCCGTCGTCCGATACGCCGACGCATATGGTGCTGTACCGCTCCTTCCCGGAAATCGGCGGCGTGGTGCATACCCACTCCCCGTGGGGCACGAGCTGGGCCCAGGCCGGGCGGGCGCTGCCTGCTTGCGGGACGACGCATGCCGACTATTTCTACGGTGAGATTCCGGTCACCCGACCGATGACGAAGGTGGAGATTGAAGGCGCTTACGAGCTGGAGACCGGCAACGTCATCGTGGAACGTTTCCACGAGCTGGGATTGGACCCGCTTGAGGTGCCGGGGATTCTCGTGCATGCGCATGCCCCGTTCGTCTGGGGCAAGGATGCGCATAATGCGGTGCACAATGCGGTGGTGCTCGAGGAAGTGGCCAAGATTACGGCCCGGATGCTTCAGCTGAACCCGGAGACGCCGCCGATGGACCAAAGCCTGCTGGACCGCCACTTTTTGCGGAAGCATGGAGTTAACGCCTACTACGGGCAGAAGTGATATCGCACAGCACTTATAAATTTGAAATGCGGAGGAATCCAAAATGGGGAAAAAGTATACCATCGGAGTGGATTATGGGACCCAGTCCGGACGTGCTGTACTGGTGGATTTATCGAACGGCCATGAAATCGCCGACCATGTAACACCGTATCCGCACCATGTCATTGACGAGCGTCTCCCTGGATCGGGCATCAAGCTGGAATATGATTGGGCGCTGCAGCATCCGGACGATTACCTGGAGGTGCTGAGAACTTCCGTGCCGGCCGTCGTTCGTGAATCGGGCGTCAATCCTGAGGATATCATCGGCATCGGCATCGATTTTACGGCCTGTACGATGCTGCCGGTCGACGAGGCCGGCGAGCCTCTGTGCTTCCAGGCCGAGCTGGCGGACCAGCCGCACAGCTGGGTGAAGCTGTGGAAGCATCACGCGGCGCAGCCGGAAGCCGACAAGATCAACCGGATCGCCGAGGAGCGCGGCGAAGCGTTTCTGGCCCGGTACGGCGGCAAAATTTCGTCCGAGTGGATGATCGCCAAAATTTGGCAAATCCTGGACGAGGCGCCGGACATCTATGAGAAGACGAACATGTTTCTGGAAGCGACGGACTGGGTCATTTCGCAGATGACGGGCAACATCGTCCGCAACAGCTGTACGGCGGGCTATAAAGCCATTTGGCATAAGCGTGACGGTTATCCGTCGAAGGAATACTTCAAAGCGCTCGATCCGCGCCTGGAGCATCTGACCGATACGAAGCTGCGCGGCGAGGTCATTCCGCTTGGAAGCAATGCCGGAGGACTGCAGCCGTCCATGGCGGAGATGATGGGCCTTAAGCCGGGCATTGCGGTGGCGGCAGGCAACGTGGACGCTCATGCGGCCGTGCCGGCGGTCGGCGTCGTGACGCCGGGCAAGCTCGTCATGGCCATGGGCACGTCGATCTGCCATATGGTGCTCGGCACGGAAGAAAAAGAAGTCGAAGGCATGTGCGGCGTCGTGGAGGACGGCATCATTCCGGGGCTCTTCGGATACGAAGCCGGGCAGTCAGCGGTCGGGGATATTTTTGAGTGGTACGTGGAAGAGTCCTTGCCTGCCTATGTGAAGGAAGCTGCGTCGAAGGAAGGCCTGAGTGTTCACCAATGGCTGGAAAGGGAAGCCTCCGCCTACAAACCGGGCCAATCGGGCCTGCTCGCCCTCGACTGGTGGAACGGCAACCGATCCGTTCTGGTCGATACCGACCTGACGGGGATGATCCTTGGCATGACGCTGCTGACGAAGCCGCAGGAAGTATACCGTGCCCTGCTTGAAGCGACCGCCTTCGGCACCCGGAAAATCGTCGACGCGTTCCAGGAGAGCGGTGTCGATGTGGATGCGCTCTACGCCTGCGGCGGCCTGCCGCAGAAAAATCGCCTGCTGATGCAGATTTACGCCGACGTGACCAAACGCGAAATTTTCGTGGCGGATTCCAAGCAGACGCCGGCGCTCGGGGCTGCGATTTTCGCCGCGGTGGCTGCAGGCAAGGAAGCCGGCGGCTACGACGATGTCGTGACTGCGGCGCAGCAAATGGCGCGCGTTAAGGAGGAGACGTTCAAGCCGATTCCGGAGAACGTTGAAGTATACGAGAAGCTGTATCAGGAATACAACCTGCTGCACGATTACTTTGGCCGCGGCGAGAATGATGTGATGAAGCGGCTGAAGAAGATCAAGCTGTCCACGGAAGCGGAGCTGAAGCCCGTCCGGTAATAGGCCCCGAAACATAAACTTATACTTTCTTTCTGATCTCAAAACAAAAACGCCTATCGACGTATCTTCACAGAAGGCAGACCGCATTTAGCGGAAGTTTTTCTTGCGAGATCCGGAAGCGGAGGCTCCGAAACCTATACTTTCTGACCTCTTAACAAAGGACCGTCCTGTATTCAGGAACGGTCCTTGTTTAGACGTATGGCCTATTGGGTAACTGCAGCCGTCTTTTAGGAAGAACGGATTTCCAGCACCTCGTATTTGATCAGCCCCATCGGCGCGTCGACGGTCACGACGTCCCCGACCGTTTTACCGATCAGCTCTTTGCCCAGCGGGCTTTCATACGAGATTTTGTTCTGGTAGACGTCGGCTTCCGCCGGACCAACCACGCGGTACTCGAGATCTTCCTTGAACTCGATATCGTGCAGCTTCACGAACGAGCCGACACTGACAGCGGATGAGTCTGCCTTATCGGCAATGCGGGCTTTGGTCAGCATTTTCTCCAGCTGCAAAATGCGGGTCTCCATAAAAGCTTGGTCATCTTTGGCGGAGTGATATTCGCTGTTCTCCTTCAAGTCGCCGTAGCTGATCGCCAGCTTGATGCGTGCGGCCAGCTCTTTGCGCTTGACGGTCTTCAATTCCTCAAGCTCTGCCTCCAGTTGGGCAAGGCCTTCGGGGGTCAAAATAATTTCGTCATTGGACATAGTTCACAACTCCTCTTCATTACATTTTACACGATATCCATATTTCATGCGAAACATTCGGCGTTAGCGCGTAAATTGAAGAGACGGCAAGATCAGTCGAGTATTAGTCTTCCTTAACATCATACAGGACGCGGGCGAGCAGATCCTGGCTGTAGTTGCCGAAATTTTTGCCATAGATGGTCAGGCCGCGCTTGTTGACCGACTGCTCGGTGACCGAGAGGCGGAAGGTAAGCTCGCTCTTGTAATCCAGCTGAATTTGGTCCAGCGTCACGTCGGAAATCCGGCAGCCGTCGATGAAACTGCCATCGTTGTTGATGCGGATCAGCTTCAGCATGCCGTACTGGTTCAGATGCGGAGGCCACCAATCGGGGTTAAACGTGCCGCGGGCATCCCCGAAGTCCCCCGGGCTGGTCCAGGAACCGATTTCGATCCCGTTTAAGTGAAAATAAATGTCCGACGGGTAGTTATCATTATATCCAGGAGCTTCCGAGCTGAGCTCCATGGAAAACTGGATTTCGCGGAACGTCTGGTTCGGCTTCAAATAATTCGGAATCCGGTATTCCAGAAACCCTTCCGCCAGCCAAATGATTTCGGCGTCGATCCGCTGCGGATCCGCAAAATAGCGCGGGTCGTCAAAGTCGCCGACGATGCTGTCCTTGGTGGCCAAACCGCAGGTAGGAACCGCCTGATAGTTGCTGTAGTGGCCGACTTGAATTTCAACTTCATACAGGTTTTCGACGTCCCTGCTGCGCAGGTCGACCATCAGTTTGTCCTTATTCAAGTAACAGATCTTCTGAATGCCGTGTTTGCCGACGCTGGTATTGATTTCAATCAGACCGCTTTCCTCCAGCTTTTTGATGTGCATAGTAATCGCACCGTTGCTGAGGTTCAGCCGGGTGGCCAGGTCGTTCAGGTTCAGCGCCTGGTTTTTCGCGAGCAGTTCGAGAATTTGGATCCGGATTTCCGAGCTGAGGGCCTTGAAAATGTCGATCCCGCTCATCAGATTTTTAATATAGATCATGGAATTGAATACCTTCTTCCGATTGTAGAGGTGGTGTTCTTTTATTTTAAATAATTATAAACTAACTAAATCGTTAATGAAAGCATGCATTCCTTTTTTGTAGATATATACGAAATAGTCATAGCATATTCTACAAATCACAGAGGGGACTTTAGGTATTTTTAAAGTAAAACAAACTAGCATTCCCCTTCATTTTATAAGGTTTCTTAGAGTTTATACATAGCGCCGGACACAGAAATTTCATTTTGGTTTAAAAAAATATAAATAGATTTACATTTATTTATTTACAGCATACTTCATGTATGTTATTTTATACTTGTAAACGGATTCATTCAATTTATCTCAAATTATTTTATTATTTTCTAAAATGGAAGGTGATATCAGTGGCATCAGCAGCAAATAAGGCCAGGGTGGTCGTGGACAAGGCGTTTCGGATCGCCGATGTGGATAAGCGCATCTACGGCTCGTTTATTGAGCATTTAGGCCGCGCCGTATACGGCGGCATATATGACCCGTCCCATCCCGAGACGGACAGCCTCGGTTTCCGGGAGGACGTAAAGCAGCTGGTTCAGGAGCTGGGCGTGCCCATTATCCGTTATCCCGGGGGTAATTTTGTGTCCGGCTACAATTGGGAAGATGGCGTCGGTCCGATTGAGTCGCGTCCAAGAAGGCTGGAGCTGGCTTGGCGGACAATCGAGCCGAACGAAGTCGGGACGAACGAGTTCATGGCATGGGCCAAGGAGATCGGCTCCGAGGTCATGATGGCGGTCAACCTGGGAACGCGGGGCGTGGATGCGGCAAGGAACCTGCTCGAGTACTGTAACCATCCAAGCGGAAGCTACTGGAGCGATCTGCGGCGCAGCCACGGCTATGATCAGCCCCATAAGGTCAAGACCTGGTGCCTCGGCAACGAAATGGACGGACCTTGGCAGATCGGCCAGAAGACGCCGCAGGAGTACGGACGCCTGGCTTATGAGACCGGCAAGGCCATGAAGCTGGTGGACCCCGATATCGAGCTGGTATCATGCGGCAGCTCCAGCACAGGAATGCCGACATTCCCGGAATGGGAAGCCATTACACTGGATCATACATATGACGTAGCCGACTTCGTATCCCTGCACCAGTACTACGGCAACCGGGACGGCGATTCGGCAAACTTCCTGGCGCGGACGATGGACATGGACCATTTTATCCGCACCGTCATTTCCACCTGCGACTACGTGAAGGCGAAGAAGCGGAGCAAGAAGACGATGTACCTGAGCTTCGACGAGTGGAACGTCTGGTACCATTCAAACGATGCGGATACGAAGATCGATCCCTGGACCGTCGGTCCGCCGCAGCTGGAGGATGTTTACAACTTTGAAGATGCGCTGCTGGTCGGCGGGATGCTCATCACCTTCCTGAAGCATGCCGACCGGGTGAAGATGGCCTGCCTTGCGCAGCTGGTCAACGTGATCGCGCCGATCATGACCGAGACCGGAGGGCGCTCCTGGAAGCAAACGATTTTCTATCCATACCTGCACGCTTCACGTTACGGACGCGGGGTATCCCTGCAACCGATCGTGGATTCGCCGAAATATGACGCCCAGGATTACACCGATGTGCCTTATTTGGAGACGGCGGTCGTATATAACGAAGAGGAAGAAGAGCTGACCATCTTTGCGCTGAATCGCCATTTGGAGGAGGCGCTTGACGTGGAATGCGACGTCAGAGGCTTTGAAGGCTACCAGATTGCTGAGCATATCGTTCTGGAAAACGACGATTTGAAAGCGGTCAATACCGCGGCCGAAGAGAACGTTAAACCGCATTCGCGAGGCAGTGCGGCATTGAAGGACGGGTTTGTGAGCACCCGCCTGTCCAAGGCATCCTGGAACGTGATCCGGCTGAAAAAGGCTTAATTAGGGCAGGTCCTTGCTGCCTGGCTGGCCGGCGAGTTCCGGCATACCAGCTTCATAACCCATTGGCATGGACGTAACCCATAACATCATAGACTCGCATGACTGCATCTGCCGATTCCTCTTTGACGTTTGGCAAAGGAAAGATCGTGCCAAGAGGAACGGCAGATGTTTTTTGTGGGACGAAACGACCCGCAGGAGCGATGGCGGCATCTATCCAACATGGCCTTGATGTACATCAACATGTACGTACAAGTGAAAAGGGCTCGTGTGAAATTGCAAGCTTTCAAGTTTTTCAAATCAAAAGAAGTACGCTGAACAATAAAAAAATACGAGATATAGTATTCCATTTAGGGGGCGGAAGTTTTGAAGAAGAGCTTTGTTATTTCATTATTGATGATATTTGCGGCAAGCATGCTGTTGTCGGCATGCGGAAACAGCAGCGAGAAGACGATTACGTTCTGGACGCCGCTGACGGGCGACGACGGAGCATATATGGATGAGATCGTTAAAGAATACAACGCGACGAATCCCGACATCAAAGTGAAGCACGTCATCACTTCCGATATGTACACCAAGCTTTCGACCGTGCTGAACTCGGGCAAAGGCGTTCCGGACCTTGCCATTATCCACGCTGACCGCGTTCCCGGCTTCGCGAAGCAGGGCGTGCTGGAACCGATCGAAAGCGCGATCAAGGGGCAGCCGGAAATCAAGGAAGCGAATTACCTGCCGCAAGCCTGGTCCACAGGCAGCATCGACGGCACCCAATATACGGTTCCGCTCGACATTCACAGCAACGTCATGTACTACAACAAAGATTTGCTGAAGAAGTATAACGCGGAATCCATTCTCGACGACAATGTCGTCACCATCGACGAAATGCTGTCCCTGAAAGGCAAGCTGGCTTCGGACGAATATGTCGTCAACGATGCGCTGCTTGGCTGGGTCATTCTGGCACAGGTTCAGGACCTGGGCGGAGACATCCAGGACAACGGCAAGCCGGCCGTCAATACGCCGGTGATGAAGCAGGCTTTTGAAAATGTGAAAAAGATCGCCGAAGCCGGCCTTATGACACCGTTCGGCGAAGACGGCTACTTGATGTTCCAGTCCGGCAAAGTGCTGTTCTCGACAGACGGAACTTGGAGCTCGACGGCCCACGCCAAGGTCGACGGTCTGAATTTCGGCGTAACCAACGTGTACTCGCCGACGGCGGACAAGTTCACGAACCGCGCTTCCTCCCACTTGTTCACGATGTTCAAGAACGACAAGCGCTCGGACGAGAAAGAAGCGGGCATCGGCGCCTTCCTGGAATTCGTGCGCGAGCACTCCCTGGAATGGGCGAAAGCCGGACAAATCGTCGCAAGTAAGCAGGTGAACGAAAGTCCGGAGTACAAGCAGTTCATGCAGTCCTTCTTCACCTCGAATGAGCAGGAGACCAAATCGCTGTACATCTACACTTACGAATACTATCCGTACGTAGCCGAAGCCGTGGATACGTACTGTGCCGATATCGTCCGGGGCAATGTGGACTTAGACGAAACGCTGCAGACGATGCAGAAGTTCGTTGAGGATAAGATCGCAGAGAGCAGCAGTAAACAGGCGACCAAGTAGGCCTTTTGCTAAGCAGATAGAATGAGCTAAAGAAATGAATGTTATAGGCCGTATGAGGGCCGTTTTAACAGGAGGTTCCATGCACAAAACTTTAGTTCAATCTATATAGAACGAAGGAAATAGTGTGCCGGACCGAAAGCGTCTGGCGCATTATTTCTCCAAAAGGAGAAATTACAAGGCTATGAATAAGAAATTATTTGCACCGTTTTTCTTTGTCGGCCCTCATCTGATTCTGTTTCTGATCTTTATTCTGATCCCGACGATTTACGGAATCTATGCTTCGTTTACGCAGTGGAACTTGATGAACGATCCGGTATGGATCGGCCTGGCCAACTATAAAACGATTTTGTTCGACAGCAGCTCGACCTTCCACACCCAATTTTTCAACGGCCTGAAAAATACACTGCTGTTCGTCGTGATCAGCGTTCCGCTGCTCATCGTCATTCCTTTGCTGGTCGCCGTCGCGCTCGAGCACAAGCAGGTCAAGCTGAAAGGTGTCATTCAGTCGATCATCTATATTCCCGGCTTGATTTCCATTTCCGCGGCTGCTCTGATCTGGCTGCTTATTTTCAATAAACAGCTGGGCATTACCGGCAACGTATTCCATTCGCAGGTGGCCTGGGCGGCGACGCAGCCTTATGCGTGGATCATTATTTTCGTCATCACGGTATGGGGCGGCGTTGGCGGCAACATGATCATTTACCGCGCGTCCATTGCCGGCGTCTCCAAGGAATTGTACGAGGCGGCGGAAATCGACGGAGCCGGATCCGTGCGCAGATTTTTCAGCATTACCCTGCCATCCATCAATTTCCCGCTGATCTATACGTTCGTCATGACGACGGCAGGCGCGTTCAACGTGTTCGGCCAGCCGTTAATGATGACCGATGGGGGACCGAGACAGAGCACGCACGTCCTGATGATGTACATCCGCCAGCTGGCCTTCGGCCAAGGGGAATCGATTGCCGGCATGGCGTCGGCGATGGCCGTACTGCTCGGTTTGGTCATTCTGGTCATTTCGGCGCTGCAGTACTATGTCATGAATCGAAATACGAGGTAGGCCGCTTAGGCAGAGGCTGGATTTAGGATACGAGAGGTAGGGTTAATCAAAATGTCCAAAAAAATAAGTATCTCCAAATTTATCGCTTACCTGTTCTTGATCGTGCTTTGCGTCATTTGGGTGATTCCGGTCGTGTTCGGAATTACGACTTCCTTCCGTTCGCAGACCGAGGTCGTGTCCTCGGGCTTTCGGCTGTTTCCGAAGGAATGGATATTTGAGAATTACGTCGCCATTCTGGAGAATACGTCCACGGCGCCGATTTTGCGCTGGCTGTTCAATTCCGTCTTTATCGCGGTATCGCACACCCTGCTCGTCATCGTCATTATTTCGCTTACGGGTTACGGGTATTCCCGCATGAACTTCAAAGGGAGAGACACGCTGTTCTTCACGCTGCTGGGCATTTCGTTTTTTCCGGGCGTCGTCAACATCATCCCTTCCTATAAAATCATTGACGCCTTCGGCTGGGTGAACACCTCTTGGGCCATGATCATCCCCGGTCTCGCAGGGATGGGCAACATTTTTCTGGTCCGGCAGTTTATGAAAGGTATTCCGGGCGAGCTGGACGAATCAGCGCGTGTGGACGGCGCAGGGGATTTCCGTATTTATTTTTCGATCATCCTGCCGCTCATCAAGCCGGTGCTGATCGTGTGCGGCCTGTTTTCCTTCGTCGGATCGTGGAACGACTTCCTGTGGCCGGTTATCGTATATACGGACGTGGATAAAATGCCGATTACAGCGGGCTTGCTGCTGCTTCAGGATATTTACGGCAACTACCGCATGATCGGGCAGCTGATGGGCTCGGCGATGCTGGCGATCATTCCGACGCTGCTTCTGTTCGCGTTCGCCCAGAAATATTTTATTCAGTCGATCAATTTGAACTCTGGCATTAAAGGATAATAGCTAGTTTTTATCAAAATAAAGAGAATTAGCATCTCGTGGGAGGATTCAGTTATGCATAACGTGATCGTCAATACGGATATTTCCAAAGGAAAAATCAATAAAAATATATACGGCCATTTTGCGGAGCATCTGGGCCGCTGCATTTACGAAGGGATTTGGGTCGGCGAGGATTCGCCGATTCCGAATACGAAGGGAATCCGCAACGACGTGCTGGCGGCCCTCAAGAACATCAAGGTGCCGGTTCTGCGCTGGCCGGGCGGCTGCTTTGCCGACGAGTACCACTGGAAGGACGGCGTCGGCCCAAGGGAAGGCCGTAAACGGATGGTCAACACGCACTGGGGCGGAGTCGTCGAAAACAACCATTTCGGCACCCATGAATTTTTACTGCTCTGCGAGCTGCTGGAATGCGAGCCGTACATTTGCGGCAACGTCGGCAGCGGCACGGTTCAGGAGATGTCCGAGTGGGTGGAGTACATGACGTTTGACGGCGAATCGCCGATGGCCAACTGGCGCAAGGAGAACGGCAGAGAGCAGCCGTGGAAGCTGAAGTATTTTGGCGTCGGCAACGAAAATTGGGGCTGCGGAGGCAACATGCGTCCCGAATACTACGCTGATCTGTACCGCCGTTTCCAGACGTACGTGCGTAATTACGGCGACAATAAAATTTACAAAATCGCCGGCGGCGCCAATGTGGACGATTATAACTGGACGGAAGTGCTGATGAAAAACGCCGGCTGGCTGATGGACGGTCTGAGCCTGCACTACTATACGATTCCGGGCGACTTCTGGCTGGGCAAAGGCTCGGCGCTCGATTTTGAAGAAGGCGAATGGTTTATCACCATGAAGAAGGCGCTGCATATGGACGAACTGATCACGAAGCACAGCACGATCATGGACAAATACGATCCGGAGAAGCGCGTCGGCATGATCATCGACGAGTGGGGAACCTGGTTTGACGTGGAGCCGGGCACAAATCCGGGATTTTTGTACCAGCAAAACTCGATCCGCGACGCGCTGGTGGCCGGCGTGCATTTCAACATTTTCCACAACCATGCGGACCGTGTCCAGATGACGAACATCGCCCAGACGGTGAACGTCCTTCAGGCAATGATTTTGACCGAAGGCGAGAAGATGATCCTGACGCCGACGTATCATGTGTTCGATATGTTCAAGGTCCATCAGGAAGCCGAGGTGCTGGCCGTCGAGTCTGCGGTCGGAAGCTATGAAATGGGTGGAGAGGCACTGCCGCAGGTAACCGTGTCGGCTTCCAAGGATGCCGAAGGCAAGGTGCATGTCAGCCTGGTCAATATCGACCATGCCGGCGAAGCCGAAATCAGCCTGGATCTTCGCGGCTTTGCTGCCGAAAGCGTGCAGGCTTCCGGCACGATTCTGACGGCCGACCGGATGAACGCCCACAATACGTTCGAGCAGCCGGACGCCGTGGCACCAAAATCGTTTGACGGCGCCAATGTTGAGGGCGGTCGTTTGAGCGTGAAGCTGCCGCCGATGTCCGTCGTTACGCTGGTCATTCATTAATCGAAGGTTGGCTGCGTGCAGTGCCATTACATTTACAGCAAATAGGTAGGGTGAATTGTCATGGATCGTCAGGAAGGCTGCAAAGGGTGCAGCGAGAGCGTCCAGGTATCGCCGGAAAAACTGCAGCGGCTCGTAGAGATCGCGACCCGCGGCAGGGAGACGGCATCCGAAGAGGTATACCGCCGGCGGATCGGGCAGTGCGAACAGTGTCCGGGGCTTCAATACGGAACGACCTGCCAATACTGCGGCTGTCTCGTTGAGGTGAAGACCCGGCTGTTGGAATCCGCCTGTCCTTATCCTTTTGCCCCGAAATGGAACTGATTTTGGCATGAAGACCTAGACATAAAGGAGAACCTGATATGGAGAGAAACGAAACTTACAACAACCCGGTCGTGGAGCAGCGCGCCGATCCATGGGTTTACAAGCATGCGGATGGTTATTATTATTTCACGGCCTCTGTGCCGGAGTACGACCGGATCGAAATCCGCCGTTCCAAGACCTTGCAGGGTTTGGGTGAAGCCGAACCGGTTGTGGCATGGCGCAAATACGAGACCGGACCGCTCAGCGCGAACATCTGGGCGCCGGAGATTCATTTTATTCAGGGAAAATGGTACATCTACTTTGCGGCGGCGCGGACGACCGAGACCAATGACGGATTGTTCGACCACCGGATGTACGTCCTGGAGAACGACTCGGCTAATCCGCTGGAAGGAACCTGGACGGAGAAGGGGAAGATCCGCACCCAGTGGGAGTCCTTTGCGCTGGACGCGACCACTTTTGAGCATAACGGAGTGCTGTACTATGTTTGGGCCCAGAAAGACCCGGACATCGAGGGCAATTCAAATCTGTACATTTCGGAAATGAGCAATCCTTGGACGCTGCAGGGCAAACAGGTTATGATCTCGACCCCGGAGTTTCCGTGGGAAGTAATCGGCTTTAAAGTCAACGAAGGGGCGGCCGTACTGAAGCGGAACGGACGCATCTTCATCAGCTATTCGGCCAGCGCCACCGACCACAATTACTGCATGGGCCTGCTGTATGCCGACGAATCGACGGATCTGCTCGATCCGGCCTCCTGGGTGAAGTCGCCGGAACCGGTATTCGCCACCAACGAGGAGAACGGGCAGTATGGGCCGGGACATAACAGCTTCACGGTATCCGAGGACGGGGAGGACGTCATCGTTTATCATGCCCGGAATTATAAAGAAATTATCGGCGATCCGCTGTACGATCCGAACCGGCATACGCGGATGCAGGTGTTCGGCTGGAATGAGGACGGAACGCCGAATTTCGGGGTGCCGGTGAAGGACGGAGAACGGTAATTTGTAATTGTACGTCAAATAAGATCTTGAGGAGTCTGCAGCTTGGCTGCAGACTCCTTTAAGTTTTTAAGTTGAACTAAAGAAAACGATGCAAGCAAGGGAGAAAAATGATTCCGAAGAAGCGAAGCGTTCACATTTGGCTTTCGGATTTCTACCTTATGTGGGTTCCTATAAAATCAAGAAATCCGAAAACAAGAGTGATCGTAGGGACATTTTACGTACTTGCCCCATCATCCATTTCAATTTTATAAACTATGTTTGTCTGTCCTCGGCCCTCCGGATGCAAAGTCCCTTCGCGCAGTGGTATGATATATGTATGAGAGCGGTTTAGCGAGAGAAGAGGGGGAGGAAGTTGAACAAAGATCGACTGGATGTGATCGAGTACCAGATCGCCCTGCTGGTCCGGCTGACGACGGCGCTCAGCCCCAGATTTGGGAACCTGGACCGGTCGGAATATCTCCTGCTCAGCGAGCTGGAGCACGCGGGCCCGCTGGCGATCAACGTGCTGGCAGAGCATCTGCTGCTGAACCTGTCCACGGCCAGCAGGCAAATCGCCGTGCTGGAATCCAAAGATTACGTCAAGCGGTATCCGGACACGAACAATGGCCGAATCAGCCTCATTGAGATTACACCCGGCGGACTGGATATTCTCCACAAAGTCCAGAAAGCCAGACATGATGCGTACGCGGACATCCTCAAGGAATGGAACGGTGATGGGCTGCAGCACTTGGAGGACAGCCTGACCCGGCTTAACCGGGATTTGAAACAACGGCATAAGTAGATCAGGAAAAAGCTGTGGATTTATCCAATAGCTTTTTCTCGCTGCCTGCGAAAATCCCGTTGCCAGCTGATCTGCATATGTTGTATAATACAACTTGCTATTTACAAGTTGTTCTGCATACGGACGTAATCATATACAAGACGAAAGGAGGAATCCGGATGAGTCAACTCATTAGCACTCCGATGTCGGAGAAAGAAAGGGTGGCCGTTCCGCAGTATTTGATCATATCGCTGCTGACGATTTTTGCGATCGGGCCCCAATACTTCAGCAATCTGGCTTATACCATCAACCAAGTGATCATTCAGAACGGACTGGATATGAGCTCGAATGATCTGCAGCTGCCGTCCACGCTGTCGAACCTGGCTTTCGCGCTCGGAGTACCGTTTGGACCGGTGCTGGCCCGCAGATTCGGCCTCAAGGCGCACTATCTGACGATGGTGTTTATTTTTTTGTGCGGCTCGTTGATTAACGCAGTGTCCACCGATGTGGCCGCCTTGACGATCGGGAAGGTGATCCAGGGCCTCAGCGCCGGTACGCTGTTTCTGGCGATTTTGCCGGTGAGCCTCCGTTCATTTCCGAACAAGATCCGCAATACATTTCTGTTTATGGTCATTACGGGCCTGTTTGGGGCAAGTGCCGTCGGAGCCTATTTCGGAGCCGTCTCCCTCAGCCTGGACGCCTGGCGCTGGCTGTACGTGCTGAACGTCGTCTCCGCCGTCCTCTGTCTGGCCGTTGGCTATTACGGCCTCCCGAAGTCGGAGGAGCATCACGGCGAGCACGAGCCATTGGATAAAACGGGAGTGTTTTTGTTTGTATTGACCATGATTTCGCTGGTGATTCCGCTGTGCAATTTAATGCAAAAGGGGTTCACTTCGTATGAGGTGTGGCCGTTTTTGTCCGTCGCCGTCATATTGGCGGTTCTGTTCGTCATCGTCGACCTCAGGGCCAAGACGCCGCTCGTGCCATTCCGTACGCTGAAGGCGCCCAAGCCGATTTCGGGCACGATCATGGCGATCGCGTCCCATGCGGTGCTCATCTTTGCGATTGCGGGAATCACCGGCTTTTTGAAAAATAACGTCAGCTTGTCGCCAAGTTATTTGTCCCATTTTTTCCTGTGGTTCTTCGTCGGCATTCTGATCACGGCTATTTTGAAAACCCTGCTGTACGACCGGCTCGGCGCCGGCGTCCTGGGTTTTATCGGATCGCTGGCCATTATTTATGTCTGCCTCAGCTGGCGAAACCTGGTGCCAACCGTAACGCTGCCTAAGCTTTACTTCCAGGCCGCCTGCCTTGGCGGCGGCGTCAGCATGGCTCTGGTCAGCGGAGCGCTCGGCACGGCCCTCGCGGGGGATATTCACAAAGCCTCGATGCGCTCCACGACGCTGCATACGATGCGAAATATCGTCGGCGCGGTGCTGTCTCCGCTGCTGGGCTGGTATTTGAGCCGGCAGAACACCGTGAATTACGAGCAGATCCGTTCCCATCTGGGCGAGTTTGATGCCGAAACGAAGCTGGAGCTGGCACAGATGACCCGGAAGCTGATGGGATCGGGAATGACGGCGGCCCAGGCGCAGAGCACGGCTTCCTATGAGCTGATTGCTAATACGAAGCGGGCGGCCATCCTAGGAGCGTACCATCACTTGTTTACGATGATGCTGGTTCTTGCAGTCATTATATTGCTGGCGTCGATCGGAAAAATCGTGACAGGCAAAGGCCTTTCGCTGGTGCAAAAGCCGAAAAAGCCGCTTGCCCTGCCGGGTCCCAAGGAAAGAGTAACAGCGGATTCCCATTCTTAAGATAAATTCAGAATAGAACGATATGGAGGAGAACAGGCAAGATGAACATTCGTTTAATCATCGGAAATGTTGTGGGCGTGCTGGTCGTGTTTATACTGATCGCAGCCGGCGCCTATGTTTATTACCAAAATGAAAATTACATCAAAACAAGCGACGCGGTCGTGTCCGCGGACATGATGCCCGTCGTATCCACTTACAGCGGTGTGCTGACCGACTGGCATGTCAAGACCGGATCGAACGTGACGGACAAGGACGTCGTAGGCACCGTATCCGACGGAACGAAGGCCGTACCGGTCAGCACCCGGATGAACGGTAAAATCATCAAGAGCGATGCGCGGAAGAACGAGCTGGTTCAGGCGGGACAGGTGCTCGCACAGGAAGCCGACTTGGATCATATGTACATCATCGCCAATATTAAGGAGAAGGACCTGAAGGACCTGAAGGTCGGCCAAAGCGTCGATATTAACGTGGACGGAGATTCGGGCAAAACGTTCAGCGGAACGGTCGACGAAATCGGCTATGCAACGACCTCGGTATTCTCGGTGCTTCCGCAGCAAAGCTCAACCGGCAGCTACACCAAGGTCACCCAGAAGGTGCCGGTCAAAATTTCGATCAACCAGCCTTCGGATAAAGTGCTTCCCGGCATGAACGCCGAAGTGAAAATTTCTTTGTAATCTATATAAGTTGAAACATTGAAATGGATGATGGGGCAAGTACGTAAAATGTCCCTGCGATCGCTCTTGTTTTCGGATTTCTTGATTTATTGAACCTACGGTTTAACTTATATATATTTCTCTAAAGGGGTACCTCCCCGCCATGATGGATTGGCGGCTGGTGCCTTTTTTGGCTGTCCCCTGCCCTATCACTTCAACAAGGGAAGGAGCGGCACCGAGCACAATCTGAATTTGCGGTGGAAGCCGCAAAGCAAAACAAGGTATGATAGAAGGAATGAATTACTCGCGGATCATCTGTTGAGGAAGAGGCATTCCAACTAAGTTAAGGTGTTGATGGTATGAAAAATTGTCTGGTCACCGGATACCGGGCGCATGAGCTGAACATCTTTGGGCAGAAGCATCCGGGCATTCCGTATATTAAGCAGGCGATTACGGCCAAGCTGATTCCGCTCCTTGAAGAGGGACTGGAGTGGGTTATCACCCCGGGGCAGTACGGCGTGGACCTGTGGGGCATCGAGGCGGCTATTGCGCTGAAAGAGCAGTATCCAGAGCTCAAATGCTCGATCATTTCGGCCTTTGCCAGCCCGGAAGAGAAGTGGAAGGAAGACAAGCAGGAGTATTACCGGCAAATTCTCAGAGAGATCGACTATTACGGCGTTGTCAGCAACCAGCCCTATAGCGGCCCGTGGCAGTTTGCAGCCAGGGATGATCTGCTGTTCCGGAAGACGGACGGCATCGTGCTCGTATATGACGAGGATGCAGGCGAGGGCACCGGCAAATTTTATAAAGAGAGAGCCTTGAAGAAGCAGCAGGAAGAGGGCTATGAGTATATTAACATCAGCTCTGAAGATATTCAGTCCATGGTGGGCGAGGCCGCTCATGATATGGATTCCGAAGTGGACAGCTTCTTTGGGGAATGAGACAATATAGTCATCGTGAGTATTCACAAAGACAGAACTGACAAGTTAGGAGAGGAAGCGAGAAGATGATACGATTCGGGGTAATCGGAACCAACTGGATTACGGAGCGGTTTCTGCAGGCTGCCGCGGAGAATGACCAGTTTCAGCTTGCCGCAGTATATTCCCGGACCCTGGAAAAGGGAGAGGCTTTTGCCGCGGAGCACGGATCTCCGCGGGTGTTCACGGATCTCGAGGCAATGCTGTCGGACGGGGTTGTAGACGCGGTCTACATCGCCAGTCCGAACTCTTTTCACGCGGACCAGGCGATCCTGTGCATGAACCACGGCAAGCATGTGCTGTGCGAGAAGCCGATGGCTTCGCACAGCTTGGAACTGAAGCGGATGATCGAGGCGGCCCGCAGCAATGACGTGCTGCTCATGGAAGCGATGAAGTCCACGCTGATGCCGAATTTTAGAATCATGAAGGACAACCTGTACAAAATCGGCCAGATCCGGCGGTATTTTGCCAGCTACTGTCAATATTCCTCGCGCTATGACGCCTTTAAGGAGGGGACGGTGCTCAACGCCTTCAATCCCGAGTTTTCCAACGGTTCACTCATGGACTTGGGCATATACTGCATCTATCCGATGGTTTCGCTCTTTGGCCGGCCTGAATACGTGAAGGCGACAGGTATCATGTTGTCATCAGGCGTGGATGGGGAAGGCAGCATGGTGCTGCGCTATCCGGAGATGGACGCGGTCATCATGTATTCGAAAATATCCGACTCCTTCCTGCCCGCCGAAATTCAGGGTGAGAACGGAACGATGGTCATCGACCGGATCAACCAGCCTTATGAAGTGAAAATCCAGTAC
This sequence comes from Paenibacillus sp. FSL R5-0378, assembly GCF_038009285.1. NCBI lineage: Bacteria > Bacillati > Bacillota > Bacilli > Caryophanales > Paenibacillaceae > Paenibacillus > Paenibacillus sp. FSL R5-0378. Next base: position 6,596,224 of record NZ_JBBPAY010000001.1, on the reverse strand, counting down.
AGGGACGGCACGGTCGAGGACCTCACGCAGCTGCAGACCCATGAATCGATGTACTATGAGCTGGACGAGTTTATCCGGCTGATCGAACGCGGCAAACGCGACAGCAAGATCAATTCTTTGGAGAGCTCCCTCATCGTCGCGGAAATTATGGAGGATGCGAGACGCCAGATCGGTCTCAAATATGCGGCAGACGTATGGTGATGTTCGATCCGAGCATTTTCGACAACCTGAAGGTGGCGGTGGAGAACCTGGTCTACGACCTGGACAACCTGGACGGTGCAGTTCGCGTCACCGGCCGCGACGACCGGATGGAAATGTCGGTCATGTCGAGGGAATTTGCCATTCGGTTCGCGCGCAGCGGGAACGAAGCGGTGACCGCAGAGATCGGTCTTGCCGCCTCGCTGGCCGATTTGGCCGCGGAGCTGCTGGAGCAGAAGGAGGCACAGCCAGGGTGCACGATCCGAATCCGCTTTGATATGGAAGTCGGTCCGCAGGGCGAGGAATGTGCTGTCATCCAGAGCCTGCTGGAACAGCGGTGGCCGAAGCAGTCGGTATCCCAGACGCTCAGCTGGCGCTATGGCGATGAGACAAAACGCTTGTCGAATACGGCGGAAATCCGGTTTGCCCGGAAAATCGGCGAGGAACAGATGGAGGATCTGCCGGGGCTGCTGGAGCATGTCGTCCGGACCCTTGACGAACTGACCGTGCTGCTGAAATCCGAATAAACGCAAGGAAGCCTGCAGATCTGCAGGTTTTTTCTTTCTGCCGATTTATCATTACGTTCGCTATAGCCTTGCCTTCCGGCAAAGGTTGGAACTATAAATTTCGCCACATTTCTGTCATAATGATCGTCAAAGAGGTTTCAAAATCGTCAATTTTGTTTATATCTCTTTATAAGCATGCTTATGCTTATTTTGGTTTGTCAGGGGTCGGACTACAGTTCCTTTAAGATATGAACGCGATGGAGAGAAAAATACAAAAACCAGGCTGTACTACCATGGCAGGAGGCGCAAAATGAACAGAGTACAGAATGAAGAGGAGTATTCTTATTTACAGCATGTGTACCAAAATGCTCCTTTTGGTGTTGCCGTGATTACCGTCCGGGGAGAATGGGTTCAAGCAAACCCGGCGCTCACCCGCATTCTGGGATATTCCTGGGAGGAACTTCAGCAACAGCGTTTTGAAAGATTGATTTACCGCGAAGATCTGGAAACCAATTTGAGCCAGGTGAAGATGCTTATTCAAAATTATCCAGAGCAGACTTCCGTCGAAATCGAAGGCCGCTACATCCGGAAAGATGAGAGAACCGTGTGGGCGGCCGTGCATATTTCTATTATGCCGGACGCGGAGGGAAATCCCGAACATTACATAGTCGTTTTGAACGATATTTCCCATACGAAGGCTGCCGAGCAGAAGCTGCAGGAAACCGTCGAGCGGTATACCTCCCTAAAAAGATATAACCACGACGCGATCATTTCACTCGATTTAAATGGAAATATTTTGAATGCCAATACCCGAGCCGAGCAGATGACCGGCTGCAAGGTCAGCGAGATGGCGGGCAGGAGCATTGCGCGCTTTATCGGGGAGCGGAACCTGCAGCGGGTGTTGAAGGAAGCGCTGAACAACCCGACCGTAGAGCAGGATATCAAGACGCTCCGGCATAAGGACGGCCACATGGTGGAGGTCATCACGACGCTGGCACCCATCATCATCAACAACAAAAATGTGGGCTTCTATATCATTGCCAAGGATTTCACCGAGCAGCGGCAGCTCATTATGGCCAAGGAGCTGGCGGAAAGTACGAATAAAGCGAAAAGCGAGTTTCTGGCGATGATGAGCCATGAGATCCGGACGCCGATGAATGGTGTCATCGGAATGACGGATTTGCTGGAGACGACGACGGACCTCGACGATGAGCAGAAGGAATATATCGAAATTATCCGCAAGAGCGGTGAAACGCTGCTGGCCATCATCAACGATATTCTGGATTTTTCCAAGGTGGAAGCCGGTATGACGGAACTGCAGGAGGATATGTTCGATCTGAAGCAGTGCATCCAGGAAACGTTCGATATGGTGTCCGCCAAGGCGAGCGCCAAACAGCTGGAGATGTCCTTTACCGTTGAGGACGACATTCCGGAGATGCTCTTCGGGGATCCCAAGCGGATCAAGCAGGTTCTGATGAACCTCGTGGGCAACGCGGTGAAGTTTACGCTTCATGGAGGGATTACGGTCAACGTCCGGAAGGTGTTCGAGGAGGACGAGCTGATTGATCTGGAATTCAAGGTATCGGATACGGGCATTGGCATTCCGGATAACAAGCTGGAAGCGATCTTCGAACCGTTCTCCCAGGTGGACAATTTCATGACCCGCAATTATGAAGGAACCGGGCTGGGGCTGGCCATCAGCAAGAAGCTCGTGAACGTCATGGGCGGCCATATATGGGTAGAGAAAAAGGAAGGACCCGGAACGACCTTTGTGTTTACGGTCCTTCTCAAGAATCGACAGGAGCCTGAGCATGCCAATAGCTGCGAACAAAAGGAAACATCCGATACCGATCCGCTCAACATTCTGATTGCGGAGGACAATGAGATCAACCAGATCGTGCTGCGCAAAATGCTGGAGAAGCAGGGCCATGCGGTGACCGTCGTCACCAACGGCCACGATGTGCTGCGGGCGGCCGAAAACACGACGTATGACATCATCTTCATGGACGTCCAGATGCCTGGCATGAACGGTCTGGAGACGACCCGCAAGCTTCGGGCGACCCTGCCGAAGGACAGCTGCCCGATGATCGTGGCGGTCACAGCCAACGCGCTGAAGGAGGACCGGGATATCTGCCTCGGGGCAGGGATGGACGAATACATCAGCAAGCCCGTCAAAAGCCAGCCTGTTCTTGCTGTATTGGAGCAGGTCAAGCGAAAGGTTGGCAGCCGGCGGTAACGGCATGGCGAAGATTGACCGCCAACCCTAAACGGGTTTTCGCGTAACCCAAAAAGACCGGCCACGGAGGAAGTCTCCATGGCCGGTCTTTTATAGATTTGCGCCTTATTTTAAATCGTAGGGAAGCTCGAAGGTCCACAGGTCCGTGCCGTTTTCCTTGGCATCCGGATTGGTGACGCCAAAGTCATTGTCGTTCACGATGACCAGCGTATGTCCGTTCACGAGCGAGATGCCTTCGATTTTCTCGTTCGGATAGTTGAATTCCACCGCATCGAGCACAGTCCGCTTGAGCGGCGTCATAATGCCGGCTTGGCGAAGCTCGGCCGGGCTCATCTGCTCCAGCGTTTTGCCGCTGGGTCCCGCCTCGTCATACTTGCCGAGAATGTTGGTTGCATCGGTCAGGTTGATGGCATAAATCCGTTTGAGCTGGGCGGCATCGCCGGCATTTTTGTCGCGTTCGTCGATCAGCAGGGTGTTCTCATCGATGACGTTAAGATCAGAAATGACGATATCGGATTGCTTCAGGCCCTTGAACTGGCCAGCGTCTTCAGTAAGATAGGCGTATTCGGCTACCGGCTTGAGAGTGGCCAGGTCGATCTTCAAAATGCGGAGTGCCCGGGAATTATCGACGCTCTTGTCGGGATTCCGCAGCGGGCTCTGCATAGCCATAAACATCCACTTCCCGTCCGGCGTAATTCCGACCGCTTCTGCACCGCGGTTCTGGCGGCGGTCCAAATAAACGGCAGGCAGCGTATCCTTCAGCGGCAGCGCTGCCGTGTTCAGCTCGGAGCTGATCCCTTGGGGCGCCAGGCGCTGCACCAGCGTACCGTCGCGTTTTACCTGTACAAGGTAAGGGCCGTACTCGTCGGAGATCCAGAATGTATCGTCCTGCGGGTTATAAGCAAGCCCTTCGACATCAAGTCCATAAGGATCGTAAGAGATGACATTCTGGGCGGTTGTCTCATAAGGGACCTCGTCCCGGGATTTTAGGTTCGGCAGTCCTGTAATCTTGCTGCTGCCCGTCACGGGATCTGTTCCGTTGATTTTGAGCGGAATGGTCTCAAGGACGGCGATTTTCCCTTGATCCAGCTGGATTTTATAGATGGACGGCGTATAGTTCGGCAGCGGGAACGTCCGGCGGGTTTCGCCGTTTACGTCGATTTCCCCGTTCGGGCCGCGGTCAGCCGTCGTATAGAAGACGTTATCCGGGTCGCCCGGGATATGCGCCAGCGAGGAGCCGATGCCAAATTTGATGCCCTCCGCCAGATCCGCATGATCCAGCGTGTATTTACCGGTCAGCTTGGGCTTGTCCGTAAAAGAAGCCGTTTGGCGAACTTCGTCCCAGTCGACATACTTGCCGAGCAGGTTGCCGAGGTCGCGGATCGGAAAATACAGGTGATCCTGCTGCTCAACGGCAGGGACGGACGGTGTAAACGACTGTCCATTAACGGAATACTTCACATCGGCCGGTGCTGCCGATGCGCTCTGAAGCAGGGCTGTGCCCCCCACGGACAAGGCCGCGAGGGCGGAAACGAACCATTTTTTTGTCATAGTGATGAACCCCTTCCCGAAGGATATGTATAAACAGCTTGTCTGCTTCAGTGTACGCTTGCAGTGTTAACGGATCATTATCGGAACGTCACCGCAGGGTAAAAGGGGGTAAACCTCCGTCTTCACGCAGCTTGGAGAAGCCCGGTGGAATCGCCGGGTTAGAAATCGCGGTCCGTTTTTTGCTACAATAGTACACAGGACTTGATTAAGCATTCTTAAAGAGAGTGGGGAATGAGATATGAACGTATCGGAAGCGATCCGCTCCAGACGGAGCATCGGGAAAGTGATGCAGGAGGAAGTGCCTGCCGCCTCCATTGAACAAATTCTGGAGGCGGGCACCTGGGCGCCGAACCACCGGATGACCGAGCCATGGCGCTTCTTCGTCCTTCGCGGGGAAGGACGGGATCTGCTCGGCAACGCATTGGCGGAAGTCGCTGTGGAGCAGGCGGGCGGACCGGGATCCCCGGAAGCCGAAGCGGCGGCGGAATCGGCCCGGCAGAAGCCGATGCGCGCTCCGGTTGTCATCGCGGTGGCGGTCACGCCGAAGGATCACCCCAAGGTGATTGAACTGGAGGAGTACGGAGCGGTGTTCGCGGCGATCCAGAATATGCTGCTGGAAGCGCATGCTCTGGGCCTCGGAGCGATCTGGAGAACCGGCGAGCCGACATACCACGCCAAGATGAACGAGCATTTCGGTCTTGGCCCGAACGACAAGGTACTCGGCTTTATTTATCTGGGCGTTCCGGCTGAAGGACAGGCGCCTCAAGGCAAACGCACGCCTTACCAGGACTTGACCGTCTGGGTGGACCGGGCGGATGCATTAAAGAAATAGAGGGTGGCTGAATAATCCGGCTGCTCTTATGCGGAAGAAGAGCCTGCGCGGCAAGCGCGGGCTTTTTTTCGTGAAACGGGAAGATGACCCGTCAGGGGGAGCCTATTTCATAAAATGCGGTTGGATAGACGCCAAACATCATTCGTTCGTCCACCTTTCTAAATCCCTGTTTTTCATAAAAGCTGCACAACTTGGGTCTGTCCGCGGCACAGTCCAGCCTTAAATAGGTCTTATTCAGCTCTTTTGTCCGCGTTTTCGCCCATTCGATCATCTCGTCAGAAAAGCCTTTTCCCGCATATTTCCTTCTTACCGCCAATTTGTGAATAAACAGGCTGTCGTTTTTGGATTCCGGCCAAAATATTGGATCCTCTTCCTGAAGGATCATCACGGCCGCTGCTTCATCATTCTGATAACCAATATAGCATTGCTCGATGGAGCAGCTTTTCAGTATATGTTCAGGGGTTAATTGATGGGGATCCCACATCGCCTTGCCTTCGATTTGTAACCATAACGAAGCTTCTCTAAGAATGGAAAAGAATTCGTCCAATTTGCCCTCCGTTATATTCCTGATTTCTAGCCTCAAATCTTCCTCCTCCTTACCATCAATAACATAACCGCAAATTCAAGGCGTGCAGCTACAATACTGTGTTTTCCATTCTACACTGAGTGACTGAATTCCTTGAGCTGAATTTCACCGCTTTACTTGACAACAGGGCGGTGATTGTACAAAGCTAAGGGCAGAGAGGAGGCTTATGATGGATAAGCATTGGAAGGCGTTGTGGATTTGGGGAGAGGGAGAGCCAAGTCCCCGGAATGAATGGAGATGCTTCCGCAAGACCTTTGCCTATGAGGGGGACACGGGACAGCCCGTATCGCTTAGCATCACCGCAGACTCGCGCTACGTTTTTTTTGTAAACGGTTACCTGGCCGGCAGGGGAACGACGCGCTCCTGGCCGAAGGAGCAGATGTATGATACATACAGCATCGGGCACCTGCTGCGTCCGGGGGCGGACAATACGATTGCGGTGCTTGTCCTTCATTTTGGACTGGCCAATTTTTATTATCTCGCCGGGCGCGGGGGACTGATTGCCCAGGTGGAGTACGGGGACGAGGTGATTGCCGCCACGGACCGGACCTGGAGAACGGCCAAGCTGGCGGCCCAGGACAGCACTTCTCCGCGGATGTCTTGTCAGCAGGGATTTGCCGAAGTGTATGACGCCAGGCTGTGGGATGAGGCATGGAACCAGCCGGGATACGATGACGCCTCCTGGAGTGCCGCGTTGGAAATTGGCCCGGCAGGCACGCAGCCGTGGACGCGGCTCATTCCAAGGGACATCCCGTTCCTGACGGAAGAGAAGAAGTACCCGTCCAAGGTGATGTCTTTGGCCCGCGTCAAGGCACCAAGGTTCACGACCGCCATCGACCTGCGGAACCAGATGGTGAAAGACAGCATCACGCACGCCAATCCGGTGGGCTTTACCGGCCTCTTGGCTGCGGTACTGGTCATGGAAGAGGATGGCGAAGTAGCCATCGGCTTTCCGACCGGCACGCGGGCCGACGATCTGTACGTCGACGGCATCCGCTGCAACCCGGCACATGTGGATCAGCCGGAAACATACTACACGCTGACCTTGGGCAGCGGGAGTCATCTGCTGCTGATGGACATTACGTCCGGCGACCATGGCTCGGTGTTCCACATCGGAGTGGACAGCGAGGCGGCGTTTACGCTGCGGGCTCCACTTCACGCGGCACGAAATGAGGAGGGCAATCCGTTTACGGCCGTCGGCCCTTTCGATGCGGTTGAGTATATCGATTACAAGGACGGCCGGGAGCTCCACAGGGACGATCCGGACTATTTACGGCTGAAGACGATCCGGACCGAGCAGGAGCTTCAGGGCTATGAACGCTGGATGCAGCCCGTGTCGAGACAGCTGTATTCGACCGTGGATGTATTCGGGGCCAGCGTATGGCGGACGCTGAGCGAAAAACACCGGGTGCCGCAAGAGCTGCAATTTGCAGTGCTGCCGACGCAGAACTTCGCACAGCTCGAGGCGTTCCCCGATGGTGACTGCGAGATCGTGATTGATCTGGGCAAGGAGCGTTCCGGTTTTATCGGCTTCGAACTGGACGCGCCGGAAGGCACGGTCATTGATGCGTACGGGGTCGAATACATCAAGGACGATTACCGGCAGCATACGTACGGCCTCGAAAATACGTTCCGTTATATATGCCGGTCCGGCCGCCAGTCCTACCTGTCGCCCGTCCGCCGCGGCTTCCGGTACTTGATTCTGACCATCCGCGAACAGCGTGGTCCGGTGAAGCTTCACGAAGTATACATCCGGCAGAGCACGTATCCCGCCGCCGAGATCGGCGCGTTCCGCTGCTCGGACGCCCGGCTGAACGATATTTGGGACATCAGCCGTCACACGACCCGGCTGTGCATGGAAGACACGTTCATCGACTGCCCTTCCTATGAGCAGGTGTTCTGGGTCGGGGACAGCCGCAATGAGGCGCTCGTCAATTATTATGTGTTCGGCGTGACCGACATCGTCAAACGCTGCCTGCGGCTGGTTCCGGGATCGGCAGACATGACGCCGCTGTATGTGAACCAGGTCCCGAGCGCCTGGAACAGCGTGATCCCGAACTGGACTTTCTTCTGGGCCATCGCCTGCCGCGAATTTATTTCCCATACGAACGATACGGCGTTTGCGGCGGAAATCTGGCCGGCGGTTCAGCTGACTATGGAGGCCTACCTGGAACATCTGAACGGGGACGGACTGCTGGAGATGAAGGGCTGGAACTTCCTGGACTGGGCCCCGATCGATCAGCCGCGCGAAGGCATCGTGACCCATCAGAACCTGTTCTTGGCCAAGGCGCTGCGCGATGCGGCAGCCATTGCGGCCGCGGCCGGGCAGAAAGGGACCGCCGCCGCATATGAGGAAGCATCCGGTCGGCTGACGGAAGCCATTAACCGGCATCTGTGGTCCGATGAACGCCACGCCTATCTGGACTGCATCCATGCGGACGGCCGCCGTTCCGATACTTTCAGCATGCAGACCCAGGTGGTCGCCTACCTGTGCGGGGCCGCTTCCGGCGGCAGAAAAGCGCTGATGGAAGCCTATTTGAAGTTTCCTCCCGCGGATTTCGTGCAGATTGGCAGCCCGTTCATGTCCTTCTTCTATTACGAGGCGCTGGAGGAAGCCGGCCAGTTCGAGCTGCTGCTCGCCGACATTCGGGCCCATTACGGGCAGATGATCGATAACGACGCCACCACCTGCTGGGAGATGTACCCGAACTTCAGCGAAAACCGGGCCAATCCGAACCAGCTTACCCGGAGCCATTGCCATGCCTGGTCCGCCGCCCCGGGATATTTTCTGGGCGAATGCATTCTCGGCGTAAAACGGCTTGAGGACGGATGGAGCAAGGTAGCGGTCGCTCCCCAGCCGTGCGGACTAAGCTGGGCCAGTGGGACCGTTCCGCTGCCGGCCGGCGGCGAAATCCGCGTCCGCTGGAACGTTTCGGACAACCGGATGACGCTGCGCGTAGAGTCTCCGGCCGATGTGGAGGTCGAGGTGCGTTTTCCGGAAGGAATGCAGGGTGAAGTTGAGCTGGTATAGCGGAAAAGGATATCATTCAAGCGTTTATTGTGGAGACGTACCTTCACAGCAGATGCTGTCGGTGAGGCAGGTCGTCCGTTCCCGGTACTTGGCTTGTACACGAAGGCTGCGGTTCAGCAGGGCTGTCCGCAGTCCTTTACTTTTTGTAACCTTTTTATATAGACAAGTTCTGTCAGGCATACATAGCAAACTTTGAAATCATGGGCGGACTTTCGTAAGCGCGAAAAGTAACAGTCATTGAATCTACCATGCTATGATATACTGATAATAGGTAGATTATGGATGTTCTGGAGGGAGTTATGGACAAACCTTTCGTTTTCATCGGCTCATCCAGGGAAGCCATTCCGATCGTGAATGCGGTGCAGGAGGAACTGGAGCACTACGCGGTCGTGACTCCTTGGCATAGAGGAGTGTTTCACGCCAACCGTTATACGATGGAGGACTTGGAAGCCCAGATCCAGGGTAGCGATTTTGCGGTTTTTGTGTTCCACCCTGATGACGTGACGCTCGTGCGGGGTAAGTTATATTATACAGCCAGAGATAATACGGTGTTTGAGATGGGCTTGTTTTGGAGTAAACTGGGGAGAGAACGGGTATTTTTTCTCGTTCCGTCGCATATTCCTGAGCAGGAGGATGAGGAGGAGGAACGGATTGAAGGCTTTAAGACGCCTTCGGATCTGTTCGGCATGACCACGCTCACCTATCAGATGAACCCGCGCAACTGGAATGCGGCGGTGGGCGTCTCGTGCAGTAAAATCGGCAGCATGATCGAGCATTGGGGCAGCAAACAGAGCGATCCTTACGATCTGCTCCGTGAATCCGAAGAGGAGAGGGACAGGCTGCTGAAGATTATCGGCTTTTTTGAGGAATTGAATCATAAGCCTGCACTTGATACGGATATTTACAACCGGATCTGCCGGGCGCTGCGGCTGTCGTTTATTTCCACGCCGTATACGGTCAGCGGCACAGCACTTTTCAAAGCCGGGGACCGTACAATAAAGCAGGTCGGCAGCGACGGGGTTGGCGAAATCGGCTATGAATATTCCTTAGATGCCAATGTCAACCTGAGACCGGGAGAAGAACCGATCCATGTGGTGGACGTTCACGCCAGCGGAAATGTGACATTTAGTCAACGAAATCGCAAATCGGTTGTGAAGGAATATATCTTGTGTTATCCTTTAGCGAGAAGATACGTGTTCACGGTCCACCTGAGAGGTTCCGTCCAGGTCACGGAGCAGATTTTTGAGGAGATATGTTATCTCAATAAAGCGTTACTGGATTCAATTCATGATTTATTAGGAGGGGAATCGTCATGAGTCAACGACACAGACCCACATTTCGCAAATATGGTCTTAGGAGTCCGGCGATCCTGCCTCTGAGCGGGCTGAAGAAAGTGGTAGCCCCGTCCGTTGACGGCCCAGACGAAACGTATACCGTTCTCTTTGAGAAGAAGGCGGAATACGGCAAACCCGTATACAAATAATGACGCTAGACCGCACTCCGTCAGGATGCGGTCTTTTTATATGATCGGGCGGTGTCAACCCGCCTGATTCAATGTCGCATACCCCTTGCCTAATTCGAAGTCCGGCTCATGTTTTCGTGTGGAATGTCAAGTTATTCATATTGATAACGAAGTGCCGGGCAGCAGGATGCCGCTCCAGCCGCTGACATCGCACTGGCCATATTCGTTGTGACCCACAGCCACCACCGTGCCATCCGATTTCAGGCCGACGGTATGCGTACATCCCGCCGCGACGGCCACCATATCGCGCCAGCCGCTGACATCGCACTGGCCATATTCGTTGTGACCCACAGCCGTCACCGTGCCGTCCGATTTGAGGCCGACGGTATGATAACTGCCCGCCGCAATCGCCACCATTCCGCGCCAGCCGCTTACATCGCATTGACCATGCTTATTCAGACCCACAGCCGCCACCGTACCATCCGAGTGAAGCCCGACGGTATGAAGGTAACCTGCGGCTGTTGCGACCATGCCGCTCCAGCTGCTAACATTGCATTGGCCATACCGATGATTACCTGCAGCCGTTACCGTGCCGTCCAATTGAAGGCCCACGGTATGCCAGTCACCCGCTGCGACCGCAGCTATATCACGCCAGCCGCCAACGTCGCATTGGCCTTCATGGTTTCGGCCCACGGCTACTACGGTGCCATCCGATCGCAGGCCGACGGTACGGCGCCAGCCTGCCGCAACCGCTGCAATATCGCGCCAACCGTCTACGCTGCATTGGCCATGCTTATTCCAACCCGCCGCGACCACCCTACCGTCCGACTTCAGACCGACGGTATGGGCATTGCCTGTGTTCGCCGCCATATGAACATTACCGGCCGCTACCGCCACCAGATCACGCCAGCCGCTTACATCACATTGGCCGTATTTATTATCGCCCGCAGCTGTTACCGTGCCGTCAGATTTCAGACCAACGGTATGACGAGGACCCGCCGCTATAGTTTGCCTAGGCCACTGTTTCACCTTTAACGCCGCTTCTTTCGATGTCATGCCATCCATGTCTGCCTCCCTTAAAAACAAGACTTAGGAAAGATTTATTTTTATAGCAGGACGTACGCCATATCCGCTTATGCTGTTATTCCCATAGCTGCGAATACTGCAGCCTGTCCCTACAAAATACGCGCGTGAAGGCTTGTTACCTTGGGTTCGCAGCCACCACCAGGAGCAGCCGGCTTCTTCGCCGTCCTTGAGGATATAGTTGTCTTTGTTCGATTTGTCATATACATATAAGCGGCATCCATCGGGCTTGTTCGTCTTGGCAAAATCGGTTCCAACCGCACGCCTCACATCCTTGCCGTGAACCCCGGATAAGTTCTCTAGCTCGGCAGCGCTAAGCAGAAAAACCTTGTCCTCTGTGTCCGGGCAGCCCTCTCCGTTGTCCGTGCAAGGTGTCGTCTTAATGAACTGTTTTTCGGCGTCACTAAATGCGGCGTTATAGAATTCATCATTCAGCCACTCGCGCAAATCGCAGTCCTGCCAAGTTATTTCCGTGCATTCGCGCCATTTCAGATCCGCGTTCTTGCCGTGATACCTCCTGCAGTCCAAAATATACTCGCTCAAAACAAACAGCTCGCTTCCTGAATGATGAAGAACACGCCATTGAATTGCCAGTTCTTGACCGTCTGCAGACTGCGGATACGTGCCGAACGTAATGATTTCGCCGGGCTTTAAGTTCCGGTGTGTAAAAGCTAAATGATCCTTTTCCATGAAGTTTTCCTCCTCCGTTTTTCAATTCAACTTCGATCATATAACATTCATGCAAGATTTCATTTGAAATGCCAGGAATCCTTGTGCAGAGGATCGTTGTCCCCTATAATATTGGTGCCGTACTTTATGGTTTGACTTTAAGGTAGATGCCTTAAGATAGATAACGAAAGGATTTGGCAGCCATGACTTTACCGATCATTGATATCGGCGTTAACCTGATGAATTCATCGTTCGACCGGGACCGGGAGGAGGTGTTGGCCCGGGCCGCTGAAGCGGGCGTAGAGCAGCTGATCATAACCGGAACGTCTGTGGAGAGCAGCGAGGAGGCGGCGCACTACGCAAAGTCGTATCCTGGCAGGCTGTTCTCGACGGCAGGCGTTCATCCGCATGACGCCAAGGACTGCGGACCGGATACGGCGGAGCGGCTGCGGCGGCTGGCCGGGCTGCCTGAGGTGGTGGCGATCGGCGAATGCGGGCTGGACTACAACCGGGATTTTTCCCCGCGCGACGTGCAGCGCCGCTGGTTTGAGGAGCAGCTGCGTCTGGCGGAAGAGCTGGACATGCCGCTGTTTCTGCATGAAAGGGACGCGAATGCCGATTTTGCCGCGATGCTGAAAGACCACCCGGCATTGATTCGGCGCGCGGTTGTGCATTGTTTTACGGGCAGCGCAGAAGAGCTGTACACCTACCTTGAGATGGGGCTGCACATCGGCATTACCGGCTGGATTTGCGACGAGCGGCGGGGCGGGCATTTGCGTGAGCTCGTCCGGGACATTCCGCTGGACCGCCTGATGATCGAGACCGATGCGCCTTATCTGACACCGCGTGATCTGCGGCCGAAGCCGAAGGGCGGACGGAACGAGCCCGCTTTCCTAGCGCACATTCTCGGGGTCATCGCCGACTGCAGGGGGGAAGAGCCTGCGGCGCTGGCTGCGGCTACGGTAAGGACGACCCGGCGCTTTTTCGGAATTTAAAAGGCGGCATAACGCCGCTCTAACGCTGGACATCCCAGGACAGCCGCAGCGGGCAGCCGACCAGGCTGCCCTTTTTTAAGAGATAAGAAAGTAAATTTTCGGAGCTTCTGCTCCCTGATCTCGCAAGAAAAACTTCCTCTATACGCGGTCGTCTTCTTTGAAAGTACGTCGATAGACGTTTTTCTTATTACGGCAGATGGCACAACACGCTATAGATGCACTTCCGGCGTTCATGTATAATGTAAAGCGTCACGATGCGACATCTTTTTCTATTTTTAGACTCAAGGTGGATATAACGTTGAAATATTTGATCCAAAAAGGTTTTACGCTCCGGTTTACGATCAGCCTGCTTGTCATTATTGCGATCCTGCTTACGATGCTGACCAGCATCACTTCAGCCGTTCAAGTCAACCGCGCTACCTTAATTGGCAATTATCTTCAGAATAACGAGCAGTATGCCAAAAAGCTGGCTTCCAATACGAACGAGCTTCTCGTTACGATGCAGCAAAATATCAATGCGATTGCCAAAATATCCGGACGGAGCCAGGAGATGGACGCCCAGCTCTTTGACGATCTGTTTCAGGAGAATACGCAGTATTTCAACTCTATAGTCGTTGCGGACGCCGACCGCATCGTCCGGGCGCTCAGTCCGCATACGATCGGCATTGAAGTCGGGGATCAGCTGACCTCGGCCCAGAGCAAAATGGCGGTCTCCTTGAAAGCGCCTTTTATTTCGAACCCCTACCGGGCGACGACAGGGAGATACATTATCCTCATTTCAGCACCAATCGTCGATGCATCCGGCGCTTATCAAGGGTTTGTCGGCGGAACGATTTATCTCGAAGATAAAAACGTGCTCAGCACGATGCTGAAGGAGCACTTTTTCGGCAACGGGTCTTACGTTTACGTAGTGGAGAAGAACGGGGCCATCATTTTTCATCCGGACAAGCAGCGAATCGGCAAATCGGTCATCAGCAATCCGGTCGTGAAGAACGTCCTGATGAAAAAAAGCGGGTCGCAGCGGGTGACGAATTCCGAAGGGGGCCAATTCTTTGCGGGTTACGCTTATGAACCGAGCAGCTCGTGGGGGATTATTTCCCAGACACCGACGTCGGTCATTGACAAGCCGCTTCATGATTTGATCAAAAGGGTGCTTCTCGCCTCCCTTCCGTTCCTGCTGCTGATCCTCATTTTGGGATGGTGGGTGGCCAGCCGCATTGCCAAACCGCTCAATACGCTGGCTCAATTTTCCGACCAGGCCACGCTCGGCTCGGCACGCCCGCAGAACGTTCCCGACATTAAATCGGCTTATTATGAGGTCAGGCTGCTGTCACAAAGCGTCAAAATCGCGTTCCAGCACTTGAATCAGGATTTGACCCAGCTTCGGAACGAGGCGGGCGTCGACGAGCTGACCGGGCTGGCCAACCGGAGGACGCTGGATACGGTGCTGCAGCAGTGGACTGAGTACCATGTGCCCTTTGCAGTCATCTTAATAGACATTGACCACTTCAAGGGAGTCAACGATACTTATGGGCATGTGCTCGGCGATCAGGTGCTGAAGCACTTGGCCCAGCTGATGCGAAACGTGTCCTTGGAAGGGGATTTGTGCTTCCGCTATGGGGGCGAGGAATTCGGGATTCTGGTGCAGCGCAGTGGGCCGAGGGAAGCCGGCGTGGTGGCCGAACGCTTAAGAAAAGAGATGGAGAGAACCGTGAACCCGATCGGAGTGCCGGTGACGATCTCGGCCGGCGTAGCGGCGTATCCCGAGCATGGCCGCTCACCGCGCGATTTGATCCTGAAAGCGGACGAGGCGCTGTACCGCTCCAAGACGGGCGGGCGCAACCGCGTCACGCTGTCTGGGGAAGCGGAGGTTAAGCAGGTACGATCAGGAAGGTAGCGGCAAATCTTTTCATCTTTTTGGTAATTGGGAATTGTATCCGCCGCGCTGTTGTGTTAACATGGGGATACTTATAATGATCGGAGGGTTCGAATAAGATATGTACTACATCAAATTCCGTTTTTTCACTTTGTGCCGCTAACTGAATAGTGCTCAAAGGCTCTGCCCCTGTGCGGAGCGAACGGGATTGGTCTGCATATCTTTTGGAACCCGATATATACGTGCCGAGTGTGCTCATTGTTTTGAGTATGCCGGGTGTATGAGAGGGAGGGCGATCCGCCCTCTTTTTGCTGTCTTCAGGCAGCCGTAGGGCGTTCCTCATGCAATAACATAAAACCAGCCTGATTGGAGAATGCTTAGGACACCTTAAGCTTGACGGGCAGCTGTCATCGAGCAAGGGGGTTCTTCTTTTCCAGCGCTGATATATCCGTTCGCTTTAAACCACAGGGTACAGCCTGCGGTTTTTTCGTTTCATCGAACAATTCAAGCTAATCCGGAGGTAAAATATATGGAACCCATTCAACAAAAAGCGATACTGGTCGGCGTGAACCTGAACAATCAGCCCGATTTCGAATACTCCATGGAGGAGCTCGGCAATTTGGCCGAAGCCTGCGAGGTGGAGGTCGTTGGGCAGCTGACGCAAAATATGGAGCGCGTCAACAAATCCCATTACATCGGTACCGGGAAAGTTGAGGAACTGGGCGGCTTATTCCGGGGACTCGAGGCGAATCTGATCATTTTCAACGACGAGCTCTCGCCGTCGCAGCTCCGCAACCTGGAAGCGGATCTGGAGTGCAAGGTCATCGACCGGACGATTCTGATTTTGGACATTTTCGAAAAAAGGGCCAAAACGCGGGAAGCCCAGCTTCAAGTGGAGGTTGCTCAGCTGCAGTATATGCTGCCGCGCCTCGTTGGCCTGCGCGAGTCTCTCGGACGGCAGGGCGGCGGCGTCGGCATGCACAACCGCGGCTCAGGCGAAACGCGGCTGGAGCTGGACCGCCGCCGGATCGAGGAGAAGATCAGCGCCTTGAATAAGGAGCTGGAATCGCTGGTGTTTCAGCGGCAGACGCAGCGGAAGCAGCGGAAGAAAAACGAGCTTCCGGTCGTGTCGCTGGTCGGCTATACCAATGCGGGCAAATCGACAATCATGAATGCTATGCTGGAGGCCTATTCTGCGGCCGGACCGACCGGCGAGAAGGCGGTATTCGAGAAGGATATGCTGTTCGCCACGCTGGAAACGTCCGTGCGGAGCATACAGCTGGAGGATCATAAATCCTTTCTGCTCACCGACACGGTCGGGTTCGTCAGCAAGCTGCCCCATCATCTCGTCAAGGCGTTCCGGTCGACGCTGGAGGAAGTGTCCGAGGCGGACCTGCTCATCCATGTCGTGGATTACTCGAACCCGAAGTATGAGCAGCTGATCCGAATTACGGAGGACACGCTGAAGGACATCGGCGTTACGGACATTCCGACCATCTTTGCTTATAACAAATGCGATCTGGCGGGCGTGGACATTCCAGAGGTCAAGGAGAAAAGCGTCTATCTGGCAGCCAAGCCGAGAATCGGGATGACCGAGCTGGTGGATCTGATCCGCAGCTCTGTGTTCAAGGATTACGTCACCTGCGAAATGCTGATCCCGTATGACCGGGGCCAGGTGGTTTCGTATTTGAACGAGCATGCCAGCATCCACGCGACCGAGTATGAAAATGAAGGTACACGGCTCTCGCTGGAATGCCGGCTTCAGGACTTTGAGAAATATCGCGAATACGTTATAGAATAATGCCGAATTAAACGTCTATCGACGTACGTTCGCCGGAGACCGATAGCATTGGTTCAGCTCCGCTGAAAATTTATGAATTCTATCATCTACAAAAAACCTGCCGATTCACGACAATCTGGTGTCGTGACCGGCAGGTTTTTTGCTGCCCGTCCATCGGATGGATGACCGCCATGGCTGAACGTTTCAACCGTTTGTAAGATTTTTAACCATAAACCATATTTCTGCATAATGGAACAGGCTAACGCCATATGATTTCTGCGTATGATGAAGCCGATGTTTTTTTGCTTGATCAAACCGATAACTTGAATCATAGGAGGTTAGTCAATTGGAAATCCCAATCACAGGTTTGCTGTTTCATTCTGAAGGTTCCGGTTCCGAGCATCATCACAGCCTGCTTATTACATCGTGGGACGGAAGGCCGGTCCGGGTCCATGTTCATCCGATTTCAGGTGATACTTCGTTTGACGTGGGGCACTATCATCACTACGCCGGAACAACAGAACCTGCCCCCAGCGGCGTTCCCCATGTCCACCGTTATCATGTGGAAACATCTTTTAACGATCAGCATGTTCATTATATTCAAGGGACGACGGGACCGGCCATTCCTTTGCCGGGAGGCGGGCATTATCACGATTTTGCGGGTTATACCACGGTAAACGGCAGAATCCCGCACTCGCATCGGTACGGAGGCAGAACAGGGAACGAGGAGGATTAAGCCGATCCGCTATATTTTCACGATCTTCCACAGGCTCCCGGTTCCAGGCGTTGGGTTATGCTTACCCATCAGGCCAAAATCGACAAGGTACAGCTCATTTCCTTCGGCATTAAATTTGACATCAATAGGCCGGATCGGCCCTTGTTTCGTAGATTCGCCATGTGGATTGGTCAGAAAATTTGAAATTTGCCCGGTATCCAGGTTGACTGAAACCACTTTGAATCCGGGAAGTTCCTCGGTTTTTTCAAAACCGGATTCTCCAAACTGGGCGACAAACAGTTCCCCTGGACTGCCGAATTCAGCGTTCGTACAAACATCAAATTTCATGGAAGCGCTATGCGGCTGCAGACGGGCGAGCGGTTGGGCGGCAAGCGGAGGATGGTTGCGGATAAGAAAGGTAGGCTTCGCTTGTTCCGCGGCATGAAAATGGGGGAGGGTTACGGGCAAACCGCTAAAAAACTCCGGAAATCCGTACCACCCCCCAGGGGTGACCTCCCAAATTTTATCCCAATCCAGCTTGATTTGCCGGCTTCCCCGCGGATCGGCGCCATGGTCCGTTACGATCAGTTTCCCGTTCATTGGGGAAAATCTTAAACCGAACGTATTCCGGAAGCCGTCTGCGACGATCTGTAGGTGGCTTCCGTCAGGATTACAGCGGTAGATGACCCCGTTAGCCAACAATCGGCCTTTGACGATATCACCCGATTTGCTCGGAACTCCAAAGGCATGGTATGCCCCCGTTACGGCTGCCCCTGGTTGATCGGATAGCGGATCCCGGGTAATAAAATTGGTGCCGATCAATTCCAGGTCTCTGGCCGGCACATCGTGAAATTGCGGGTGATGCTTCAGGATCAGCATATTATCCAGCCCTACAACAGCCGAATTCGTGGCGGTACCGACGGAAAAGTACAGTTTGCCGTCAGGGCCGAACAGAATGTCTCCGGTAAAATGGTCCCCGCATGTGCGCAGCCCGCTAACAATCGTTTGCCTAGTACCGTCCGGCGATACTCGAATAATTTCCCCGCATCCGTCTGACGGCTTTTCCCCTAAATTTCCTGCAGCCACATACAAATCCCCATGATGCCAGGCAATGCCTGTTACAGGACCTCCGAATCCTGAGGCGATTTCTGTAAAGGACCCATCCGATTCCAGGCGGAGCACGCGGCCCATTCCTGGCTCAGTCCCGTAAGCAAACCCGGCTTCGGCAACATAGACGGTTCCTTGCGGGTCAAATGTCATGACCGTGGGGAACGTTAGCCCCGTGGCGATCCGCGTCAGCCGGTACCCCTTTTCCAATATGTAATCAGGCTTTTGCGTTTCATGTTGGGGTTTGAAAAGCTGACCAAAGGTCTCCTTTAATGCTGTAAGTGTATTGACCTGCGCCAGCTGAGATTTCATCAAGTCTTCGATCCCTAGTCGATTCGAAGAAACCGGCAAAAAGTAATCGGGATAGCTGATGTACTCCTGCAATAATTCATACTCCCGGTGGTGGAGTTCTTTGATGCATTCCAGAATCGGATTATACCGTATATTCACTGTTGCAGAAGGACTGGATATCCCCAGTGAAGCCGCGAGCTTCCTCAATGCATCCAATTGCTGTTCCTGCTTGTTCAGCAAATCGTTCAGCGGTGCCTGCAGCTTCGGAAACGGATTATTCTTCTGAAGATGCCGGTACAGAAAATAATTGACCCATTCCCAGTGATACTGCTTTTGAACCATTCCCTGCGGTACATATTCGTTCATTGAAACACTCCTCCTCGATCCTCCAAAAGGAAAGTGGTGTCCAGGATGTCGCTAGATGTCCAGACTAAGGCTTGTAATGTATATTCCATTCCGGATTTCAATAGAAGGGTCATGACTGAATGAAAAAATGGGTCATTTCCCGGAAAATAATTTGTCGGATGCAGCCCATTTGCAGCGGGCTCTCATCAAGGGCTAGTGCTAAAAAACAGCGGGACTAGGACTGAGGATGCAGTCTTAGATTGCCGCTGTTTTCTATTTTCGGCAGGGGTAAACCATTGAACCGCAAAAAAACTCCCGTTAAACCGAGTTTGATTTTTGCTGAATGTACGCCGTTTCTTATTCTTTAAGCACCTGTATTTTGGGCAAAGTATTTTTATTAACAAATTACCTTGACAGTCATAGTAGTATATCGTATCATGCAGATATGGAGGTGATGACATGAAAGACAACAAAATCACATCCGACCTGCTGCGAGGCCATACCGACACGATGATTTTACGGCTCTTATCCGAAGCCGACCGCTACGGTTATGAAATTGTCAAGCTGATTGTCGAGCGTTCGGGCGGTGAGTATGAATTAAAGGAAGCCACGATGTACTCCAGCGTTCGGCGGCTTGAAGGTGACGGTGATATCGAGTGGTATTGGGGCGATGAATCGCAGGGCGGACGGCGAAAGTATTTTCGGATGACTAAGAAGGGCAAGGCAACTTATGAACGCAACCAAAGCAACTGGAAGTACGCCAAGCGCGTGCTTGAAAACTTATTATAAGGAGAGATGATGGGATGAACGAGAAATTGACGAACTATCTGAACGAGGTTTTTGCTGCATACGAAGGGGTGAGAAGCGTCAGCGAATTAAAGGCCGACCTGCACTCCGATCTGCAGGAGCGGTACCGTGAGCTGAAAGCCGAAGGCAAGGACGATGAAACGGCTTTGGAGATGACTATCGACAGTATCGGGGACATCGAGCAAACCGTACTGGAGGTGGCAAACCTTTCCCGTTCGCTGGAGCGGCAGGTGCTGACCAACCTCAGCGCGAGCAACTTGGCCGAAAGCGACTTTGCGGGCGTTACCGCACATAAGGGGAAATTCATATCAAGCACGCTCCGAGGCTCCGACTTCACGAATGCGGACTTGACCGGCAGTTCATTTAAGAGCAGCGATGTGAAGGATGCCCGATTTGACGGCGCAAACCTGACCGACTGCAGCCTGACCACCCTGGACCTGGCCAATGCAAGCTTTAACGAATCCGCTCTTGTACGAACGAACTTCAGCAAGTCGTGGCTGGCCGGAGCCACATTCACAGGCGTTCACTTGACCGACGTCAACCTGACGATGACCGCTCTCACCAAAACCGTCTTTGAGAATTGTGTATTCGACGGAGTGGACTTCACATCTTCCGATCTGACAGGGCAGCGCTTCGATGGTCAAATCTTCATTGGCGTCAAGTTCGACAGAGCCGGGTTGAAAGAAGTTTCGTTCAAGGGCGCTACGCTCAAAAATGTGTCTTTTCAAGGGTCGTTGTTGTCCAAGAAATATTACCGCGCCATTAAAACGATCTGCTTTGACGGGGCAACGATGGATAAGTTGACCTTTGCCGCACTCAAGGGCATGGATGCCGATTTGTCAAAAGTTACGGTGATCTGAAAAGGAGGAGAAGATATGCCAAACAAATCGATTCAAGTCAAAGGACTGCAAAAATCCTACAAACAGCAGCAAGTTCTAAAAGGTGTGGATTTTGAGGTGGATCAGGGAAGCATTTTCGCCCTGCTCGGCTCCAACGGGGCGGGTAAGACGACAACCGTAAAAATCCTTACCACGCTGCTTAAGCCTGACGGCGGAACCGCTGCCGTCAACGGATTCGATGTCACCTCAAAGCCGGACCATGTACGGCAGTCGATCAGTTTGACCGGTCAGTTTGCCGCCGTAGACGAAAATTTGACCGGACAGGAAAATCTAATCATGATCGCCAAGCTGCGGCATCTCGCAGCTCCGCGTGTGGTCGCACGCGATCTGCTTATGCGCTTCGGCTTAACGGATGCCGCGAACCGGAGAGTATCTGCTTATTCGGGAGGGATGCGCCGCAGGCTCGACCTCGCTATGAGCCTGATCGGAAAACCGCAGATCATTTTCCTTGACGAGCCGACGACCGGGCTTGATCCCGAGGCGCGCATCGAGGTGTGGAAGATCGTCAAGGAGCTGTCGGACGGCGGCACGACCGTATTCCTGACCACGCAGTACCTGGAGGAAGCTGAACAGCTTGCCGACCGAATCGCCATTCTGCATGAGGGCAAGATTATCGCGAGCGGCACGCTCGCGGAACTGAAAAAGCTGTTCCCGCCTGCAAAGGTGGAGTACGTTGAAAAACAGCCTTCATTGGAAGACATATTTCTTGCCATCGTTGGCAAAAAGGAGGAAAAGTAATGGAAGCGGTAAAGAAGCATTACTTCAGCGATATGGGTGTGATGCTGGGACGTTCCATGCGCCATATTTTCCGCAGCTGGGACACCATCATCACGGTCACGATCATGCCGATCGCATTTATGCTGCTGTTCGTTTATGTATTCGGAGGCGCCATTCAAACCGGCACAGATAACTATGTAAATTATTTGCTGCCAGGCATTTTGCTGATTGCCATTGCAAGCGGAATTTCTTATACGGCGTACCGCCTGTTTATCGATGTGCAGCGGGGTATATTCGAGCGGTTCCACTCCATGCCGATTGCCCGTTCCACCATGCTGTGGGGACATGTGATCAGCTCGCTGGTATCCAATGCCATATCGGTGGTCGTCATCATTCTTGTTGCGCTATTAATGGGCTTTCGTTCGTCGGCAGGGCTGCTGCCATGGCTTGCCGTAGCCGGCATACTGATGCTGTTTACACTGGCGTTAACGTGGGTCGCGGCGATTGCCGGGTTGTCCGCCAAATCCGTAGATGGCGCAAGCGCCTTTTCCTATCCGATTATCTTCCTGCCGTTCATCAGCTCCGCGTTTGTGCCGACCGATTCGATGCCCCGGGTCGTTCGCGCCTTTGCCGACAACCAGCCGGTGACCTCGATCGTGGAAGCGATCCGTTCGCTGCTGTCAGGTCAGCCTGTGGGCAATGATATCTGGGTCGCTCTTGCATGGTGCGTCGGGATCATGCTCGTGGCATATGTTTTTGCGATGAGGGCGTATAAAAAACGGGTGTGATATCCGTAAATCCCCGCTTATCTCAAGCTGCTGCCTACCATCCGGCATTGTTTGTCCCTGCCCCATTTGGGGTAAAAAGTGTAAATAAACAAAAGCTGCCGTTCCAGACGGATAATGCACCATGATCAGGGAATATTAGGCAGTGGACATGAAGACAGCGGGGTGAATGTGCAATGAAGGAAATACCGGAGCAGCACGTTAAGCTGCATGGGTTTAACAACCTGACGAAGTCGCTCAGCTTTAATATGTATGATATCTGCTTTACGCGGACCAAAGAAGAGCGCGAGGCTTACCTGGAATACATCGATGAGCAGTATAATGCGGAGCGTCTGACGACGATTCTGAAGACGGTGTCGGATATTATCGGGGCTCACGTGCTGAATATAGCCAAACAGGATTACGTGCCGCAGGGGGCGAGCGTGACGATTCTCGTCTCCGAAGGGCCGGTGGTGGAGGTTCCGCAGGAATCCTATTCCGAATCCCCCGGACCGCTGCCGGACTCAGTCGTCATGGCCTTGGATAAAAGCCATATTACGGTTCATACGTATCCGGAGTTCCATCCGGATGAGGGCATCAGCACCTTCCGGGCCGATATCGACGTATCGACCTGCGGGGAGATTTCGCCGCTGAAGGCGCTGAACTATCTCATTCATTCTTTTGACACGGATATTATGACCATCGACTACCGGGTTCGCGGATTTACGCGTGATATTAGCGGCCATAAGCTGTTCATCGACCACGATATCAATTCGATCCAGAACTATATCCCGGATGAGGTGAAGGATATGTACGACATGATCGACGTGAACGTGTATCAGGAGCATATCTTTCATACGAAATGCAAGCTGCGGGAATTTGACCTGGACAATTACTTGTTTGGCTATACCAAGGATACGCTGAGCGAGAGCGAGCAGGAAGAAATCACGGAGCGGATTACACTGGAAATGGACGAGATTTATTACGGCAAAAATTTGGTTTGAGGCAGATGAACTTGGTGCGGAAGTGATGAAGTTAAATGCGATAAGGCGATGAAGTCATGAAAGAGAATAAAAGCCTAACTACGCTGGCAATAAGGCGTTGTGCTCACATATAGGGGTACGGCGCTTTTATTTTGCTGGCGGCAGTTATTTGAAAATGCTGATCAAGATGGAGATCACCGCAAACAGGGCGATGCCGGACATAAAAAAGTAGCCGAAGTAGCGGATCGGGGCGGGGAGCTGGTCCATATTGACCTTTTTGGGCGGGCCGCCGCCTTCGATGGTTTGTATGTTTCTGAGCTGCTCATCAACATAACTTTCATGATCAAGGGTCGCAGCGGTTTCGCTCGCGGGCTGCGTTTCGTGAACTGCGGGCTTTCCTTGCGGACTGGCGGAACGGGATCGGTTGGGGTCCATGGGGGTCAGCTCCTTTTTTGTTTAAAATTACATTTAATTTCCATTATTGTAACATACGGGGGATGGAAAAGCATCTTCAGCCGGATCGTAAAAAAAGACTGGATCTGTGGGAAAGCCACGTGGATCCAGTCTTTTTTAGTAGAAGAGAGCCTAGTGTGAAAGCCATGATTGTACACAAGGGGCCGATCTCGTTCCCGGGATGCGGGATTAAACCTTTTATGGCTGAGATGTGCCAGGCTCAGCGCCTGCCGGATCGGGCGTGCTTGGCTCGGACGAGTCAGGCTCAGCGCTTCCTGGATTGGACGTGTCTGGATCGGACGAACCTGAGGCGGTATCACCTGAATCGGCCGGGACCGGATTGGACGGCTCAGGATCCGTGCTGCCCGGAACAAGGGAACCCGGATCAGTCGAATCCGACTTGGCTGGACCGGTCTCTTCACTAATGCGGTTAACCGGTTTTGGGACGTAAGGTTTGACGACCAGAAGGGAGGCGGCGGCTGTTTGTCCGTTATATTCGGCCTTAATACTTGTTAGGCCTGGTGCCAGCCCGATAATATTACCCTCTTCGTCAATGGATGCGATCTCGGGATTTTCGATTGAAAATCGGGTCTCTTTGGTCACCGGAAGAACGGTGCCGTCCGGTTTTTTCAACAAAGCGACGATATCAATCATGTCGTTTACCGTCACGGAATACTCGCTGTCATCCAGAAAAAATTCGCCTTCGCCGGGCTGCTCGCCTTGAGATACGAGCTTAAACTTTGTGAGCTGAAGATAAGCGGAGGACTCGATACTGTTTAAATATACAAACCCGCCGTCTTGAAGGAGGGCTGCGTGATTGAAACTTCCCGTATACCCGGGGATCTCCTGGCGAAGGACATCCATGATTTTCCCTTCGGCGCTAAGCTTCAGGATCACATGGTCATCGCTCGTTTGATCTTTTCCGAGTACCAGATAACCATCGTCTACATGGTTCATTTGCAAGAACGAAATATCGTCCAATTCCGGCGAAGAATCGGTTAATCTCAGGTTCCAGAGTGTATTTCCGGAACGATCGATTTCCCAGAGGCCTTCGGCATTCAGCATAATATAGCCCTTCCCGTCGGCCGAGGGCATGATCTGCTTGTAATCCAGCCTCCCCCAGTCCGAAGTCTCTTTCATGCGTTTGGATATCAGTTGTCCAGAAGCATTATACTTGACCAACAAAGGATAGTATGTAGAGGAATCATAGTATCTGCCTACCACCCAAAAGCCGCCGTCCGAAGTCTCGGCAGCAGCGTTGAAAACTTGACCATCCCTAAAGTCGGTCGGTCCGCCCCCGCTGTAACGAAATATATGGTCCCATTGCAGATGGCCGTCTTTGTCCGTTTTGAAGACGTAGGCAGGAGCCGTATCGGAGCGGTTATAGGTGGAGGACGTCACGATAAAACCGCCGTCGCTCGTTTCCTGGACGCTGTTGACCGGATTTTCGAAGACGGTGCTGTAGGCCCGGTTCCATTCCACTTGTCCCGTGGACGACAACTTAAGGAGGTATGCGCGATAAAGGGGCCCGCCATTGGAACGGTCATCAAGGGCTGCACCAATGATATATCCTCCGTCCCGGGTCTGTTGAATGTCGTACCCGTGATACGCTTCTGTGACGTAATGATCGTCGAAAAAGTCTGTTTCCCACTCGGTGCCGCCGCTTGCATCCGTTTTGATCACATGCAGGCTGGTGGGGCCGAAGGTACGGCTCGTGAGGTCGCTGAGCACGACAAAGCCGCCGTCGGCCGTCGGCGCCACATGGTCCGGCGTATTGTAGTTCGCGGGATCCCCGAAGAATTGGGTCCATTCCGCTTCTAGCTGGGAAGAGCTCATGTCCGCATAACTTGTAGTAGTCTGGCTCACCCATAGACAAATTCCTGTCAACAAAGCCATCAACATCATCGCCGGTTTGCGCAAGGCTGTCGTCAATCTGCAACACTCCTTTAGCATTGGTAATATGATCAAATTCTATTGTGCAGTAGGAGCTGGCGGCCCGACAGGTGCGCTGTAACCATTCTGCATATGAGGTTTGTCTTATTTTCAAGTTAGCTGGCAACAGCGGCATCGGAAGTTCAAAGTCTACCTTGGAAACAGAAAATAGCTGCAACAATGCAGCTATTGTGGCCATTCTTACCTGTTATTCAGCGCTCCCCGATTAGATGATTTTTCTCCGCACCCATCCCGAAATGAGATCCGTCAGGATGACCAGGACGATGATTCCCAGCAAAATGATGCCCACACGGTTCCAGTTGCGCACCTGCAGCGCGAAAATAAGCGGGGTGCCGATGCCTCCGGCACCGACCAGACCGAGGGTCGTGGCGGAGCGGATGTTGATCTCGAACCGGTACAGCGAGTAGGAAAGGAACTGCGGGATGACCTGCGGCAGCACCGCATACCGAAGCACCTGCAGCCGGTTCGCCCCGGACGCGATCAGGGCTTCCTGCGGTCCGCGGTCGATGCTCTCGATCGTCTCCGAGTAGAGTTTGCCCAGCATGCCGACGGAATGGATGCCCAGGGCAAGGACGCCGGCAAAGGAGCCGGGACCGACGGCTTTAATGAACAGAATCGCCACGATGATTTCCGGGAACACCCGGATGACGCTCAGAACCAGCTTACCGCTGCCGGACAGCGCAAGTCCGCGGCTCATATTGCTGGAAGCCCAGAAGGCGAACGGAAAGCAGACGACGGCAGCGACGACGGTGCCGAGGACGGAGATGACGAGCGTATCGAGCAGACCACGAAGCAGATCCTCTCCGTCCGGAATATACACAAAAGACCAATCCGGATGCAGGAAGCCGGTCAGGATGGACTTGGAGACGGTGCCCGCCGTCCCTTGAATCCCTTCAAAGTGCATCCCCTGGATGGACCACCAGTAGACGGCAATCACCACCAGCGTGACCAGTCCGAAACGGATGCGTGAGCGAAGCACCGAGCCGAATGACACCGGCGTGCCGGACGGCGGCAAAGATGTGTTACGGTTCATAATAATCTCCTCCGAATCAGCGCGCTGCCGTAATCGATGATCAGAACGATGACGAGGGTCAGCAGGATGATGATGCAGGCGCGGTCGTACCGGAACAAGCCGAGGGAGCGGTCGAGCAGGAGGCCGATGCCGCCCGCCCCGACAAGCCCGAGCACGGCGGCTGCGCGCACGTTCACCTCAAACGTATACAGCAGGTACGACATAAAATAGGGCAGGGCCTGCGGGATGACGGCATACCGGATGATCTGCAGCCGGTTTCCGCCGACGGCCGACATCGCCTCCAGCGGCCCCGGGTCGATCGCCTCGATGGCCTCGAACGTCAGCTTGGCGATAATGCCGAAGGAGAAAAAGACGAGCGCCAGCATCCCTGCAAACGGGCCGATGCCGAACACGGCGACGAATATGGCCGCGAACAGCAGGTCCGGAATGGTGCGGACGAGGTTCAGCACCATTCGTACCGGCAGCGAGACGAAGCGGCTCACGCGCAGGTTGGACGCGGACAGCAGCGCCACCGGAATCGCCAGCAGCCCGCCGAGCGAGGTGCCGAGCACGGCGATCTGTACGGTTTCCATCATCGGGGCCCATATCGTGGGCAGGTAGCTCCAATCCGGCGGGAACATTTCCGCCAGGAGGCCGCCCATCTGCGGCAGGCCGGTGATGAGCTGGTAAGGGGTGACCTCGGTGCGGATGGAGCAGGCGATGAGGATTGCGATCAGGACGATCCACCCCGCGTACCGCTTGTATTTCGGCGGTGGAGCCATCCCGGGAAGGGTGGCCGGCTGCAGCTCTGCCTGAGTCGCCGCCTTCATGACACGCCTCCCAGCAGCTCGTCCTTAAGGACCGGCCGCCCATAAATTTCGGCCAGCGCCTTGTCTGTCGCCTCCTCCGGGGTACCGTCGAAGACGACCTCGCCGGCGCGCAGCCCGATGATCCGGGTCGCATACTCCCGGGCCAGGTCGATAAAATGGAGGTTGATCACGGTCGTAATGTTCATCTCGCGATTGATCCGCTTCAGGTCGTCCATGACTTGGCGGGTGGTGAGCGGGTCCAGCGAGGCGACAGGCTCGTCCGCGAGAATGACCCTGGCCTCCTGCGCGAGCGCACGGGCGATCGAGACGCGCTGCTGCTGGCCGCCGGACAGCTGGTCGGCGCGGACGTACGCTTTTTCACGGATGTTGACGCGGTTCAGGGCCTCGAGCGCGATGGCGACGTCCGGCTTCGGGAACCAGCCGAGCATCGTCCGCAGCGTCGAATGGTAGCCGACCCGGCCGGACAGCACGTTGCTGAGCACGTTCTGGCGCTTGATCAGATTGAAGTTTTGGAACACCATGCCGATGTCGCGGCGGATCAGCCGAAGCTGGCGGCCGGCCGCACGGGTGACGGATTGTCCGCCGACGCGAATTTCCCCGGAGGAAATTTCGTTCAGCCGGTTAATGCTGCGCAAAAAGGTGGACTTGCCCGCGCCGGAAAGGCCGACGATGACGACAAGCTCCCCTTCCTTGATGGTCAGATTAATGTCGCGAAGCCCGACCGTTCCGTTGGGGTACACTTTGGAGACGTGATCGAATTCAATCATGAGATTCCAACTTTCTGTCGTATTTTCAGATAAAACGGGAAAACAACACCGCCATGGAGCCATTGGACGGTGCTGCCCGGTTCATTGTATCTACATTGAAATGCTTGAAATTACTTGATTTCCTGCCCGACGGCTTCAGCGTATTCGCGAACCGGATCGAAGTTTTTGTCATCGCCTTTGGCATAGCCGACATGCGTGTAAATGTCTTTGATGATTTGTGCGCCTTCCGCATCGTTCGTAATGTCGATGAACGCCTGGCTGATTTTGTCTCTCCAGCTTTGGTCCATGTCGTTGCGGACGCTGACCGTATCGTTCGGGATTTTGGCCGTATAGTGAAGGACACGGGTCTTTTCGAAGACGTCCGGAACGTCCTTTTTCACCGTGTTGCGCGCATCCTGGAATACGGCGACAGCATCAACCTGACCGTTCAGGAGCGCCATAATGGCGGCATCATGCCCTTTGATCGTCACGCCTTGAACGTCTTTGTCCGGATCGATGCCTTCCTTCTTCAGCTCAGCCGCAGGGAATACATAGCCGGCGGAGGAAGTGACGTCCTGCCATCCGATCTTTTTACCCTTCAAGTCCTGAAGGCTTTGGATCGGCGAATCCTTTTTTACAACGATCATCGCTTTGTAGAAATCGACCTTTTCGGTGGTGTCTTCGCCGGTATCGTCTTTAATGCCGTAGCGCTGCGCCTGAAGCAGCAGGTCGGCGGCTTTCTTTTTGTCATGGGCCAGTACGTATGCGTTCGGCGGCAGGAAGCCGACGTCCACCTGCTTGGAAGCCATCGCTTCCACGATCGTGTTATAGTCCGGGGAAACCGTGACATGAACCGGAATGCCGAGACGGTCGCCGAGGAGCTTTTCCAGCGGCTTCGTTTTGGCTTCCAGGGTGTCAGCGTTTTGGGATGGAACGAACTGCACGTTCAGTTCTTTGGGCACATAAGCCGTAGCAGCCGCTTCCGCCGTACCCGAAGCCGATGAGGCGGCCGTACTGCCCGAGTCGCTGCCGCTGGTTTTAGACCCGCATGCCGCTAAACCGGCAGCCAGGGCCAAGGTCATGCTGATGGATAGTACTTTTTTAAACATGGATGATCCCCTCTCCACTTGATTCATCTATTTGGCCAGAAGCGGGTTTAACCCCGTCTGACAGGAAAGAGCTTATCACACGTTCCGGGGGACAAGGGTTAACGGAGAAGAGGTCTTTTGTAAACGAATGTAAAAATTTAGTACTTCGGAACGGAGGGTCCGGCGTTTTTCTAAGGCGAAAGGTCTACTTCCAATAAGTAGAAACAGGTCTGAAAGGGCGTTTACGTGGAATTAATGTTTTTCCGTTATACTGGAGAACAGGAAGTGCCAGCTTGTTTCAAGCCGGCCGGGAGGAGAGGAGACATCGATGCATATAGGGAACGGGATGATCCCCGATAACAATACAACGGTCAACCTGCGGATTCTGTCGACGACGGACGTGCATGCCTGCCTGATGGATTACGATTATTACCGGGATCAACAGGATCCCTCCATCGGGCTGGTGCGGACAGCCGCCTTGATTGCGAGCGCGAGGGTTGAGGTGCCGAACACGCTGCTCGTGGATAACGGAGACCTGATCCAGGGGACCCCGCTCGGAACGTATGCCGCTAAAAAATATGCCGCTATGAAGCAAGGGAAAGGGCCGTACGTTCACCCCGCAATCCGGGTCATGAATGCGATGGGGTATGACGCGGCAACTTTGGGCAACCATGAATTCAACTATGGACTCGACATGCTGGACGATGTCATTGCCGGAGCGGATTTTCCCTATGTCAACGCCAACGTATATTTCGATGAGGGCCTTGGCTATGAGCCTGAGGAGTGCGGCCGGAACAGATATAAACCGTATGTCATCTTGGATAAAAGATGCCTGGACGATGCCGGGCAGGACCATCTTATCCGGATCGGGCTCATCGGCTTTGCGCCGCCGCAAATCATGGACTGGGACCAGGCCAACCTTGAAGGCCGGGTGAAGGTGAAGGACATCCTGCTGTCCGCGCTGGAATGGGTTCCGAAGATGAAGGAGGAAGGCGCGGATCTGGTCGTGGCGCTGGCTCATACGGGCTTCGACGGCAAGGTGACGCTGACGGACGGCAATGCCGAGAACGCGGTGTATCCGCTCAGCCTGGTGCCTGGCATTGATGCGCTGACCTTTTCCCATACGCATCATGTGTTTCCTGCGGATAGGCATCTGCTGGATGCTTCCTTTAAGGATGAGAGCGGTGAACTCCTGCCGGACATCCATCTGGAAAAAGGTACGATTCACGGCATTCCGGCCGTACAGGCCGGGTTCGGCGGGGGGCATTTGGGCGTGATCGACCTGTCGCTTCAATTTCGGCAGGGGAGATGGCAGGTCGTGCAGGGGACGTCTATGGTTCGCCGTTTGGAAAAAGCGGAGGATGCGGCACGCGACACGCCGCTTCGGGACCCAGGGATCGCCGAGCTGCTCCGGCAGGATCATGAGGCGACCGTCGCCTATGCCAATGAGCCGATCGGTACCATTCACGCCCCGCTGCACAGCTATTTTTCCCTGGTGCAGGATGACGCCTCCGTTCAGCTCGTCAACCATGCCCAGACGTGGTACGCCCGGCGGATGATTGCAGCTTCCATGCCGGAGCTGAAGCAGCTGCCGGTATTGTCCGTGGGCTCGCCGTTTAAAGCGGGGCGCAACGGTCCCAAGGAATATGCGGATATTCCGGCCGGGCCGATTGCGATCAAGAGCGCGACAGAGCTGTATTTGTATGACAACACGATCAAAGGGGTGCGGATTTCCGGCCGGGCCGTCAAGGAGTGGCTGGAAATGACCGCGGGAGCGTACAATCGCATCGATCCGCTGTCCTTGGAGGAACAGCCGCTGCTTAACCCGCAGTTTTCCGTGTTTAATTTCGACGTGATCAGCGGCATCACGTACGAGGTCGACGTAACGCAGCCGGCCAAATATAAGCTGGATGGGAGCCTGAACGACCCGGATGCCAGCAGGATCGTTCATCTGTGTTTCGAAGGGGCTCCCCTGGATCCGGATCAGGAGTTTATCGTGATTTCGAGCAACTACCGGGTCTTTGGCGGCGGCAATTTCCCCGGGATCCGGGAGATGGAGCTGGTCATCGATTCCGAGGATGAATGCCGGCAGGTACTGATTGACTACATTACGGCATGCGGCGAAATTCCGGCTGAGGCGGAGCTGAACTGGCGCTTCACACCGGTGGATGGCCCGGTGAACGTCACATTTACGACATCGCCTGACGCGGTGAAATATGCCGGAGATTATCCGCACATCCGTTATACCGGGCGGCAGAACGATCAAGGCTTCGGCATTTTCAGCCTGGATCTGGGGCGGAAGTCG
This sequence comes from Paenibacillus sp. FSL R5-0378, assembly GCF_038009285.1. Classification (NCBI taxonomy): domain Bacteria; kingdom Bacillati; phylum Bacillota; class Bacilli; order Caryophanales; family Paenibacillaceae; genus Paenibacillus; species Paenibacillus sp. FSL R5-0378. Next base: position 6,564,404 of record NZ_JBBPAY010000001.1, on the reverse strand, counting down.
CCGGAGCGGGAAGCGGAGACCCGGAATTCGGGAAAGATTGGTTTAAAGGGATAAATCCCCTGACGATCCGGAATGCCAAATATATAATGATAGGATAACCGGCATTCAAGGAGGGAATCGTACATGGCAGCTCATTCCATTCAGCAGCCTGCCGTTATCGTAATTACCGGCATTATGGCCAGCGGCAAATCGACGGTTGCGCAGCTGCTCGCCGAGCGGCTAGACAAGTCCGTGCATCTTCGCGGCGACCTGTTCCGGAGAATGATCGTGAACGACCGGAAGGAGGTCGAGCCGGACGCTTCCGAGGAGGAGCTGGGCCAGCTGCTACTTCGCTACCGGCTTGCCGCGCAGGCGGCCGATACGTACGCCGGGGCAGGGTTTACGGTCGTGGTGCAGGACGTCATCGTCGGCCGGGTGCTGGAAGATTTTTTGTCCTTCCTGCATAGCCGCCCGGTATATTTGGTGGTGCTGTGTCCCACTCCCGAGGCGGTCGAACAGAGGGAAGCGCAGCGGTCCAAAAAGGGCTACGGGGCCTGGACGGTGGACGCCTTAAACCGCGTGCTGCATGATGAAACGCCCCGGCTCGGTTTGTGGCTGGATTCCTCCAGCTTGACTCCGGGGGAGACGGTGGACAAGATCATGTCCGGCATAGCGGAAGCCAAGATTCGTTAAATAACGGCAGGGTATGACATCACTGTTGAGGGGAGAGTCCCAGGCATAAGCCTAAAGGTCTCTCTTTTTTTTGCGCCAAAATGAGGACTGCGGCACTGCCCGCCCTTCCGCCCCCTCATATAAAATCCAAGGTAAGGAAGGGTTTCCGTAAGCACCACAGTGCATTTGCACAGCAGTCCCATAATTTACATAATCCGCAATAAGCCATAATAAAGGGATGTTAACCTGAGGAAGCCGCAATCATAATTGCCGGAATGTAAAGGAGGAGTTCGCAAGATGGACAACCCGTATTTCGTCCGCAGGAAAAAGCTCACAGGTCTATTTCTGGCATGGCTGCTGCTGCTGTCCGCCGCCTTGGGATACATGCCCGCACAGGCTGCGGCTGCGGTTCCGCTCACGGTGGCCGAAGCTCTTGCCAAAAACAACAGCGGAGAAACCGCGACCGTTGAAGGCTACATCGTCGGTGAGATGTACAATTCCAAACCGATTTATTCGGGCTTTCAGGACGATTATAACGTATTGATTGCCGATACACCCGGGGAGAAGACACAGAGCAAAATGATCGATGTCCAGATCTCGGCTTCCTACCGTTCCCAGTACGGTCTGAAGACGAACCCCGCCAACGTGGGGAAAAAACTGACCGTTACCGGGCAATTGGCCGCGTACAGCGGCATGGCTGGAATCAAAAGCCCGACAGCGATGTCCCTGGACGGGGAGTCCGGAGAAAATCCCGGCGGAGGCACGCCGAACCCGGCGGATCCGGGCAGCGAAAATATCGGCGTTCCGACGACGCTGCCGGATGGCACGGGGAAAAAGGTGCTGTTCGACGAAACGCACGGACAGACGGCCGGAGCTTCGGACTGGGTCATTGACGGCGCATTTTCGGACTTTGCCGACGGGCTGAGGGATGCGGGCTTCCAAGTGGACGCGCTGCAAAGATCGCTGCCGATGGACTCGCACGCTTTTGACACGCCGGCGATTACGCTGAGCAAGCTGAAGCAATACGACGTCTTTATTATCGGCGAAGCCAACATCCCGTTTAAGGCGTCCGAGCAGGCCGCCATGCTGACGTATGTCAAGGAAGGCGGCAGTATATTTTTCATCTCCGACCACTACAACTCCGACCGGAACCTGAACCGCTGGGACTCCTCGGAAGTGATGAACGGCTATCGGCGCGGAGCATTTGGTAATCCGACCAAGGGCATGTCCACCGCCGAAGCGGCATCGGGCGCGATGCAGGACGTGACCAGCACGGACTGGCTCGGCCAGAACTTCGGCGTGCGCTTCCGCTTCAATTCGGTTGGGGACGTTACCAAAACCGACGCAGTGAAATATGATCAGTCTTTCGGTATTACCGCAGGCGTTAATGATGTGGAGATGCACAGCGGTTCCACGCTGACAATTCTGGATCCGACCCGGGTCAAGGGCGTTGTCTACCTCCCGGAAAATGTGCCGGGCTGGGGCAATGCCGTAGAAAACAGCGACAAGGCAAACTTCCCGAACGGAGGCGTCTATAAAAACGGCGGCATCGCCGAAGGGCCGTTCGCTGCCATTTCCAAGCTGGAAAAAGGAAAAGCTGCATTCATCGGCGACTCCTCGCCGGTCGAGGACCCAACGCCGGGATACGTCCGCGAGGACAACGGCGGCAAGAAGACGACTTACGACGGATTCAAGGGGGAAGCCCAGGACGCCGTATTCCTCGTCCAGACGGTAAAATGGCTGGCGGTTCATGAAGATTACGCATCATTCGAAAATCAGGGCATTACGCTTGATGAGCCGACGCCGCTGCTCGGTAAGCTGGAAGAACCGGCCACATCGGCCGAAATTCCGGGAACCGAGCCGTGGACGACGCCGGCCGCAGGGTACAAATGGTATGATCCGACGACGTACAAAGCCGGTTCCTATGGAGCCGGCGGTACGCCGCCCGTCGTTACCATTCCCGATTTGACGACCATCGCGGAAGCACGTAAAGCGGCAGACAACGATTACGTTACGGTGCAGGGCGTGGTCACGTCGGAGCCGGGAGTTTTTGGCGGCTCGGGATTTTACATGCAGGACGGCACCGGCGGTGTCTATGTGTACCCGAGCAAAGCGACAGGCTACCATGCCTTGGACAAGGTCAAGCTGACCGCCCAAAAGCTGACCTATAACACCGAGGTCGAGCTGGCCAACGAGGTCCAGGTGGCCAAGCTGGACGCCCAGGCCGATATTCCGGCTCCGGTTCCGCAGGCTGCGGCCGCGGTCAATGACAGCAACCAGGGGCAGCTGATCACGATCAAAAACGCGGCGGTGCAAAACTACGCCACCGTCACGGGCTCCCTGGAATTCGATCTCGTCAGCGGCGGCACGACGAACCGTGTCCGCGTCGACAGCCGGACGGGCATCAGCGCGGATGCGCTGAAGCAGGCCTATCCGGCAGGAACGGCCGTCGATATTACCGGGATCTCTTCGATCTTTAAAGGAGCCTACCAGTTGAAGCTTCTGAAAGAAAGCGACATCCGTCCGGCTGCGGCAGCCGGAGACAATCACGCTCCGGCGTTTGCCGACGTGCCTGCCCAGACCGTGAAAGCCGGGCAGCAAGTGACGTTCTCGGTGTATGCCAACGATGAGGACGGAGACGTTTTAAGTTATGAAGCGGTGTCCCTGCCGGAGGGAGCGGCCTTTGATGCGGCTTCCGGAAAATTCACGTGGACGCCGGCTGTGGAAGGCAGCTACACGGCTTCCTTCCGGGTTCAGGACGGAAAGGGCGGCAGCGATACGCTCCAGGTCAGCATCACGGTGGAAGCGGCAGGGACGCAGGCGCCGAACTCCGCCGTGCTGACCGGTCCGGCAGCGGCTTCTGCGGGAGCGCAGGTTGACTTGGGCGTAGGCATTACCAAGCCGGCGTTTGCCTTTACGGCGCTGGACCTGATCGTCAAGTACGATCCGGCCAAGCTGGAATTTGCGACCGTGGCAAATTCGGACGGCACGCTGGCACTGGCCGACGGCGCGGTAAGCTCCTCGCGCACCGGCTTTGGCGTGCTGGCCACCGGGGTGAAGCCGGAATCAGGCGAGATCCGCATCATCATGGCCAGCACCGGCCAGGAAAACGCCGTCTCGGAGGACGGGGAGCTGCTGAAGCTCCACGGCACGCTGAAATCCGGCGTCTCCGGAAGCGCAGCCGTGTCGGTGTCCGCCTTTGCCATTTCGGCGGACGGCAATTCGAGCCTGGTGAACACGGACTCCGCTGCGCTGCAGATCCAGATCGCCACGGCTGACCGGGCGGCGCTGCTTGCCGCCATCGGCGAAGCGCAGAAGCTGGCGGATCAGGCCGTCACGGGCACGGAGCCGGGGCAGTACCCGGCATCGGCGAAGACCGCGCTGCTGTCGGCGATCAGCGACGCCAAGCGTGTGGCGGACGATGCCGCTGCCACGCAGAAGGCGATCGACGATGCGCTGACCGCTCTGAAAGCGGCGGTCAGCACGTTCAAGAACGCCGTCATCCCGGTTCCTTCGGTTCCGGTCGACAAGTCGGCTCTCACTTCGGCGATTGCCTCCGCGCAGAGCATCTATGACCGGGCGGTCACAGGGGATAAGGTCGGCCAATATCCGGCATTGGCCAAGGTCCAGCTGAAGGCGGCCATTACAACCGCGAATGTGGTGTACTTAGACAATGCCGCGACGCAAAACCAGGTGGATTCGGCTGCGGCTGCACTCGGCAGCGCCGTAACCACCTTCCAGAAGAAGCTGATCACGCTGGTACCTGGTGCGGTGCAGATTACAGTGCAGGATTTGTCCATCCTCGCCAAGTACTACGGTATCCAGTCGACGGACCCGAACTGGAGCCGCGTAGCTCCGGCGGACCTGTTCAGCGAAGGCGAAATTTCGATCCGTTCGCTGGCTGCGGTAGCGCAGATGATCATCGGCAGCTGGTACGCGAAGTAAGGGGATAGAGAACCGGATGGTCCTCAAGCCCGGCTCATACGCAGTACCATGTCTCGCATGATTCATGCGGGGATTGGGACCGTATTGGGATGGATATGATCCAATGGATATGGTCGTAAGGAACACTAGAAATCAACTGCTTGGAAAAGGATCGCAGGAGCGGTGCAGGCTGCTCCTGCGATTTTCAATTCATGGAAAGAGGGCTGGACGTATGCCACGAAAACAATCTACCCGCTATGCCGCATGGGCCGTAGCCATTTGTGTCGGACTCATCGGATCAGGAACCCCCGCAAACGCTGCGGTTTCAGAAGTACGCACGGCAGGCAGCTCCCCGGTTGCCGCGGCCTCCTCTACTATTGCGGCAACCACCGCCGCTGCGGAAGCACCTTCCTTGTCACTGGGGGTATCTTCCAATGGCTCCAAGGTGACGGTCACGGTGACCGGCGAGCGACTGAAGGACTTGTATGCGTATGAGCTGACGCTCAGCTTTGACCCGGTGAAGCTGGCTTACCGCACCGCATCCTCTGGGACATCCGGCTTTTCGGTCGAACCGATTGTCCAAAACAACGAAATCCGCCTAGCCCATACCAAAGTAGGAAAAACAGCCGGAGACAGCGGCAAGCTCCAACTCGCCGTCATTGAGTTTACGGCGCTGAAGGCGGCTTCGTCCCGGGTGGCCGTGGAGAGCGCCAAATTGGTGGATTCCGCTCTCCGCTCATCCGAGATGTCCGTCAAGCCGGAAATCACGGTCCAACCGGGCAAAGCGGAAGTAGCGCCGGGCACTTTCCGGGATATCCGCGGCCACTGGGCGGAGCAGCCGATTCTGAATGCGGTCCAGCAGGGATGGGTCAGCGGATATCCCGACGGCACGTTTCAGCCGGGCAAGGAAGTGACCCGGGCAGAGTTCGCCAGCATGATGATGCGTGCGGTCTCGATGGGTCAGACGGCCGGCTCGCAGGCGCTGGCCTTTTCCGACGCGAAGAAAATTCCGGCCTGGGCGCTGTCTTCTATCCAGGATGCGGTGTCGCGCGGCATCATGAACGGTTATGTCGACGGCACGTTTGGGCCAAGCCGGCTCATTACCCGGGCCGAAATGGCGGCGATGACCGTCAGGGCGCTCGGTACCGGAACACCGGGAGGTGCGGGAAGTTTGAATTTTGCCGACCGCGCTCAAATTCCGGCCTGGGCCAAGCCGTATATCGCATCAGCGGTGGAGAAAGGAATCATGCACGGAAGAGCGGGCAGCCTGTTCGCCCCGAACGCGCACGCAACGCGGGCTGAAGCGGTGGCCGTGATCCTGTCGGTGCTTGAGCAGCGATAAGTGCTGCCGCGAGTCCGTTCAGTGCTTGATGCAGGCTCATCAATGCCTGCCGTCTGTCATTTTAAATGGCTGCTGATATACCGAAAAATGTCCATCTCCAGCCCCATATCCAAATTTTTAATCCATGGAAATAAAAAGCTATTAAAAAACTGAAACACTTTTGGATACATTTATGCTATAATGATGAAAACAATGTAAGTTGCATGAAAAAAATAAAAATAAATGAATATGGATCTTCGGGGTAAGGTGAAATTCCTGACCGGCGGTGAGCGTCTCTTCTTGTGGTAAAGACGGCGTCAAGCCCGCGACTCGCAGCTTTAGCAATAAGGCGGCGACTGACCTGGTGGAAATCCAGGGCCGACGGTAAAGTCCGGATGGGAGAAGATCAAAGAATAGGCATGTGCGAAATTTTGACATTTCCGCAAGCTTATTTGATCAACCCCCGATGTGTCGATTGATGTCGATCTCGGGGGTTTTCCAATGTTGACTCCGTATTCAGGGATAGGGGAACTGGAGTATGGAAAATGTAAGCAGCAATATCAAGGTCCGGCCCGCGGCAAGCGGGAAGGCCGAACGCAGCAAATCCGGCTTTTGGCTGGTCGTGCTGGGTGCAGCATTGTGGGGAGCGGATCCACTGTTCCGGATCATTTTGCTCAAAGAACATATGACGGCAACGCAGATCGTGCTCATCGAGCATATTTTGCTGGTGCTGTTCGTCGCACCGATGCTGTGGAAACATCGGAGCGAGTTGAAAGGCCTGAAACTGCGCCATGTCGGCGCGCTGCTTTTCCTGTCGTGGGGCGGCTCGGCTATTGCAACCATCCTGTTTACGCAGGGGCTGTCCTCCGGGAACTTGAACGCGGTCGTTCTGCTGCAGAAGCTGCAGCCGATCTTCGCCATTCTTATGGCCAAACTGCTGCTGCGTGAGAAGCTTCCGAAGCATTTCACCTGGTTGTTCATCGTGGCGCTGGCCGGAACGTATTTGTTGACCTTCGGCTTCACGTTTCCGTTCGGGCATGTGAATGATTTCGTCAAAGTCGGCAGCTTGTTCTCACTGGGTGCCGCGGCACTGTGGGGCGGTTCCACGGTCATGGGTCGTCTGATGGTCGGAAAAATGGAGTATGAGACGGTGACTTCGCTGCGTTTCATTCTGGCGCTGCCTTTGCTGATCGGGATTACCATCAATCAGGGAGATCCTTGGCAGGTGCATACCGACGGGGGAACGCTGGCTGCAGTGTCGATCAACATGCTGGGGCAGGCGCTTCTGCCGGGACTGTTCAGCTTGATGGTGTACTATAAAGGGCTGACAACGACGAAAGCATCGGTGGCTACGCTGGCGGAACTGAGCTTCCCGATGGTGAGCGTACTGATCAACTGGATCGTATTCCATCAGGTCGTGACGCCAACACAAGCGGTCGGATTTATCCTGATCTGGGCGGCGCTGTTCATGATTTCCCGCAAGAGCGCGGCTTAAAGCTTGCAAGCAGCCAGTCCAGGATTTGAAGACGCAATTTTATATAGGTTTGAAAAGCGGTTCCTGCTGATGGCAGGGGCCGTTTTTTATCTGGAAGGGAAGGGCAAACCGTGCGAAGGATTTCAGTAACTTTTTTTCAGCACATTTAAAAAATAAATCAGTCATCATTTCCAAGCGATCCCTCATACATTTTACGGAAAGCGCTTGCAGAACACGTTTTAGCCGCATGAGTCCGTCGGCCCGCTCCGTACTTTTTCGTGAAGGGGTATGCGGTTTCCTCGGAATGAAGAGGTTTGATTTCTTCGGATCCATGGGGCACGAACCTTCCGATCTGAAGACGTGAAATCTGCATCACGCTTGCATCTTTATAAAATGAGCTAAGGCGAAGTGCTGTCCCTGTCTTAGCTCAATTTATGTAGATGTGAATTGGAGGAAATGGGGGAGTTTACATGAAGCTGAAATTAGCTTCCAAGCCGCTCATGGCCCTTTTCGTGGCGGCGACCGTGATGATCGCGGGCTGCCAGACCGTGCAGCCGCCTTCCGCAACGGGAACGACGACGCCGCCGGCGCAAGGGGAAACCAAGCCGGCCGATCAGGGAGAAAAAGCCACGGAGCCGGCGACGACCGAGCCCGCGGCGAACCAGCCGGCAACGAGCGGAGACGCCAAAGAAACGCCGAGAAATGAAACCCTTTACATTAACGGAATTCAATGGGGGCCGCCATCCAACTTCAACCTGCTGAGCGGCAATCCGGCCTTCCCGATCAACTATGGTAACTCGAGAGAGCTGGTCTACGAGACGCTGTTTATGATCAATCAGCTGGACGGCAAGCTTGAGCCGCTGCTCGGCACCAAATACGAGTGGACCGACGACATGACATTGCATATCGAGCTGAATAAGGACGCTAAGTGGAGCGACGGCAAGCCGTTTACGTCCGATGACGTTGTGTACACCTACCAGCTCGGCAAAAAATACGACATCAACTGGAGCAACTACTGGGCGTACATTGCGGATGTCACAGCGGACGGCCCGAATGCGGTCAAGATCATGCTGAACAAAGACAACCCGAACCGTCTGACGGTGCTTGACAGCATCGAGCTGATCCCGATGATGCCCAAGCATATTTGGGAAGAAATCGAGAAGAAGTCAAACAACGATCTGGCGACGATCCGCAAGGAAGTCAACGCCAATCCGGTAGCCACCGGCCCTTACAAAATCTACTTCTACAACGACCAGAAAATCACGATTGTCCGCGACGACAATTACTGGGGCAAGTCGCTCTTCGGCAAGCTGCCTGCTCCGAAATATATTACGCACGTCATCTATAAGGATAACGCCGCCGGCGATTTGGCCTTCAAGAGCGGACAGGTGGACGTCTCCCAGCAGTTCATCCCGCAGGTATGGAACATGTGGAAGAACGGCGCTCCGATCAAGACCTATCTGAAAGACGCCCCTTATTACGTCCCGGGCTCCATGCCGTCGATCTTCTTTAATTTCTCGAAAAAAGGGCTGGATAACCCGGACGTCCGCCGCGCGATCGCGATGAGCATCGATTACAAGAAAATTTCCGACCTCGCGATGAGCGGCTACTCGGCAGCGATGCAGCCGTCCCTGACGCTGAACACGGACGCGGAATCTAAATACGTCGATCAGGCTGCGATCAAATCGCTGCAGTGGACGACCGACGTCAAGGCGGCCAACGAGCTGCTCGACAGCATCGGCGCCAAAAAAGGCAAGGACGGCATCCGCGTGCTGAACGGCACCCGCCTCGGGCCATTTGAAGTGGAATGCCCGTACGGCTGGTCCGACTGGAATGCGGCGCTGGAGATCGTGGCCCAGAGCGCGAAAGCGATCGGCATCGAAATCCGCACGAAGTTCCCGGAAGCGCCGGTATGGACGAACGACCTGCAAACCGGCAAGTTCGACATCATCATGAACACGCCTGCGGGCGGCGTCAATCCGAGCCAGCCGTGGAGCAGAGCGCATGACATCATGTATTCCAAGGAAGTGGCTCCGCTCGGCGAAATGGCGTTCTGGAACTGGGGCCGTTACAAAAACGACAAGGCCGACCAAATTATCGACAAAATTCCGAGCAGCACCGATCAGGCCGAACTCAAAACCTTGTACACAGATTTGACGAAAATCTGGCTGACCGACATTCCGTCCATTCCGCTTATGTACCGTCCGTGGGTGTTCCATACGGTCAATGAATCGGTATGGAAAGGCTTCCCCGTCGACGGAGACGGAAGCAACATTCCTCCGCAAATCGCCATGGACGGGGCGGGCATCCGGGCGCTGTACCAGATCCACAACTAAGCCCAAGGAAGCGGCCTGCATGGGAGGCTCCCGGCACTGCCGGAGCGCCATGCGGGCCCTCTTTTCCAAGACGCATCCACCGCCGATCCAAAGATCAAGGGAGGGACCTTCTTGAATGCCTATGCCAAATATTTCGTAAAAAAGTTGTTCTGGTACCTGGTGACGCTCGTCATTGCCGTTTCCCTGAATTTTTTCCTTCCGCGCATGATCGAGGGGAATCCCGTCGCCATGATCGTCTCACAGATGACCAAAGGGATGACGGACAGCGATACGATCAAACGGGTCTATGAGACGTTCATTCAGGAATTTGGTGTTGACAAGCCGCTCTGGCAGCAGTTTCTGATCTATGTCCAAAACCTGTTTACCGGCAACCTCGGCACCTCGTTCGGCCTGTATCCGAAAAAGGTGACGGACATCCTGGCTTCAGCGGTGCCGTGGACGATCGGCCTGCAGCTGCCGGCGATTCTGGTAGGCTGGATTCTGGGCAACGTGCTCGGAGCCGTGGCCGCCTATAAAAAAGGCGTGTTCGACAAGGTGATTTTTCCGGTAGCCCTGTTCGTGAACTCGATTCCCTTTTTTACGCTGGCCATCATCATGCTGTACGTATTCGCCCTGACGCTGGGGTGGTTCCCGCTGTCCGGAGGGTATGATTTTCAAATGATTCCGCAGCTCAGCTTCGAATTTATCGGCTCGGTCATCCGCCACCATACGCTGCCGTTCCTCTCGATCGTGCTTGTCACCATCGGCGGCCAGGCGATCGGGATGCGGGAGATGTCCATTTATGAGCTGAATGCCGACTATGTGCTGTACAGCAAGCTGCTCGGGATCCGCGATTCGCGCATCTCCAGATACGTGTTCCGGAACGCCATGCTTCCCCAAATTACCGGACTGGCTTTGTCCATCGGCACGATGGTGGGCGGTTCGCTTATCTGCGAAATCGTGTTCAGCTACCCGGGCATCGGCACCTGGCTGTTTACGGCCATCCGCCAGCTCGATTACCCGCTCATTTCCGGCTGTACGCTGCTGATCGCGCTCTCTGTTCTGCTGGCTAACTTTACGATTGATATCATTTACGGTTTTATCGATCCGCGGATCAAAGCCTCGCAAATGGAGGACCAGTAATATGAAAAACTCCCTCAACATTCTCATCAAGTCCCCCAAATTTATGCTGGGGGCGGGAATATTCATCGTTATGCTGGCGCTGGTGCTCATCTTCCCGATGATCAACAAAAAGGATCCGCTGGAGATGATCGCCCTGGCGTTTCAGCCGCCGAGTTCGCAGCTGTGGCTCGGTTCGGACAATTTCGGGCGGGATCTGTTCCTGGAGCTGATGTACGGTATCCAGACCTCGATCCGGGTCGGTCTCATCGCAGGCGTGTTCGCCACGGTCATCGGCCTCATTATCGGCCTCGCTTCCGGCTACATCGGAGGCATCGTGGATAACTTGCTGACGTCGATCACGAACATTTTTATCGTCATTCCATCGTTTATTATTCTGATCCTCATCTCGGTCAGCATCAATTCGCGCAGCTCGCTCGTGACGGCGATCATTATCGGCATCACCAGCTGGCCGTGGACGGCCCGGGCCGTCCGGGCGCAGACCAGCTCGCTCCGCAACCGGGACCATGTCCATATCGCCAAAATTTCCGGACACAGCACGCCCCGGATCATCGTTTTTGAAATTTTGCCCTACATCGCGTCTTATGTCGTCATGGCGTTTGTGCTGCAGACCGCGTCCGGCATCCTGTCGGAGGCCTCCATTTCGATGCTGGGGCTGGGGCCGTACAACACGATCTCCCTCGGCATCATCATGAACTGGGCGCTCGTCTTCGAGGCACCGGTGGCGGGGGCATGGTGGGCGTTTATCCCCGCGGCGCTGTCGATCGCGCTGATCACGTTCTCGTTGTATATGATGAACACGGGCATGGACGAAATTTTTAATCCGAAAATAAGGAGCTAGGCCGATGACTACAAACATTCTGGAAGTTAGCGGACTGAAAACCTATTATAAAACCCGGCTTAAGGAAAAAGTGTTTGCCGTCGACGGCGTCGATTTCGTGCTGGAAGATGGGAAGACGCTCGGCATCGCCGGCGAATCCGGCTGCGGCAAGTCGACGCTGGCGCTGAGCCTGATGGGATTTTATTTTCCGCCGCTCCATTACGGCAGCGGTTCGATCCAAATTCACGGCCGCGACATTATGAAGCTGAGCAAGGAGCAGCTGCGCACGCAAATTTCCGGGCGGGAAATCGCGTACATTCCCCAGGCGGCCATGAATGCCCTCAATCCAACGCTGCGGATCATCCGCTTCATTGAGGATATCATGAAGGAGCACCGGCCAGAGCTGACCAAGAAGCAGGTGTGGGACATGGCCGTCGACCGTTTTGAAACGCTGAACCTGTCGCCGAAGGTGCTTCGCTCGTATCCGAATGAGCTCTCTGGAGGCATGAAACAGCGGACGGTCATTGCGATTTCCACCATTCTGAACCCGAAGGTGCTGATCGCCGACGAACCGACGTCTGCGCTGGACGTGACGTCGCAGAAGGCGGTCATCAAGCTGATGAAGGACCTGCTCGACAAGCAGTTCATCCGCTCGCTGGTATTCATCACGCATGAGCTGCCGCTCTTGTACCACGTCACCGACGACATTATGGTCATGTACGCGGGAGAAATCGTGGAGCGCGGCACGGCCGAGCAGATGATCTTTGATCCGCTGCATCCGTACACGAAGAAGCTGATGGGCTCCATCATCGTTCCGGAGGAGGGGATGAAGGGGCATAAGCTGGCGGCCATTCCGGGCACGCCGCCGAATTTGAAGCATGTGCCGGCCGGCTGCCGGTTTGCCGAGCGGTGCTCTTACGCCCAGGATATTTGCAGGCAAAACAATGTGGCGGTGCAGGAAGTGGAGGGCCGCCAGTACCGGTGCCATTTTGACACAGGAACGCTGAAGGAGTGGTATGCAAATGAGCAGTCGTGACCTGTTGATCCGCGGCAGAGGCATTACGAAAGTATTCGGGTACGGGGCGGCCAAAACGACCGCGGTCGATACGGTGGACTTCGATTTTCATAAAGGCGAAATCATTTCCATCGTCGGCGAGAGCGGCAGCGGCAAAACCACCCTTGCCAAAATCATCATGGGTCTCTTAAAGGAGTCGGGGGGCAGCATCGATTACAAAGGACAACCGAGAGTGCTGCGCCGCCATGCTGACCGGAAAAAGTACTGGAAAGACATTCAGGCGATTTTTCAGGACCCGTTCTCGTCCTTTAACCTGTTCCAGCGGGTAGAGAAGCTGCTGCTCAGCTGCATCCGGCTGCAGGGGCTGAAGCTCACCAAGGATGAGCAGTTCAATAAAATGAAAGAGGCCTGCTCTTTCGTCAACCTGAAGTTCGAGGAGCTGTACAACAAGTATCCGTTCGAGCTGTCCGGCGGGCAGATGCAGCGGCTTATGATCGCACGGATTTTTATGCTTCACCCCAAGGTGCTGATCGCGGATGAGCCCACCTCAATGGTCGACGCCTGCTCCCGGTCCACCATTCTCGACATGCTGCTGAAGCTGAGGGATGAGAACGAGATGACGATTATTTTCATCACGCACGACGTTGGGCTCGCCTATTACGTGAGCGACACGATCTACATCATGGAGAAGGGCCAAATCGTCGAGAGGGGACCGGCCGAAGACATTATCCTGAACCCGCAGCACGCCTATACGAGGCAGCTCATCAGCGATGTGCCGAAAATCCATACGGCCTGGGACTTGGGCTAGTCACATTGGCGCCGTATAGCGGCCGCCCTCCTGCACGACGCGAAATGCGCCGCCGTCCTGCTGCAGCACGGCCAGGTTCGATCCTTCCGAGCCCCACCATTCATACCCAAGCGTATAGCCATGCCCGGAACGGGTGACAAATAAAACGTGGAACAGCTGCGGGTCCATCTGCCCGCCGTCGTCGACGCGCCAGGTGGAGCTCGGGTCATCCGTTCCTTCAAAATCGCGAAACAGCAGCGTATCCGGGGTGATCAGCACGAGGCTGGCCAGCGGCTTGCCGCCGTCCTTGTCGTACTGGACGATACCCAGCTGCACGTCAGGGGAGATTTGTCCGATAAGCCCCTGGCTGTGGATGTTCAGGCCTTTGGCTTGCTTGATCCGGGCTGCCGCCTCTTCGGGCAGGCTTCCCTCCGCATGCTCCACCTGCAGAAATTCATGCCCGGCAAAAGCGTCTCTCTGTGCGAGAACGACGCCTGCGTCCGGATCCGCTGGAGTTACCGGGGAAGAGAGGCGGAACAAATCGCCTTCATCATGGTCGAAATTGTACCGGTTCTGCCTGCCGTTATCCTGATCCGACCGGGCCTGATGCTTCGTGAAGCGGATGTCGGCCAGCTCGTCCGGCGCGATGACCGCTTGTGTAAACTGCTCCCGCGGTGTTTGCTGCTTGCCTTCCGGGTCGGCTGCAAGAATCCGGCTGCCGGCGGCGTCCAAATAGCCGAACATCAGCTGGGAAGACTGCAGCCGCCCCGGAGTTTCTGTTTCGGCTTCGCCCTCGTGGCTGCTGGTAGGCTGCGGGCTCCCGCCATCAGGGGTGGAAGCAGGGGGATCAGCTGCCGTGGCGGGAGGTTTTTCGTTGATTCCGTCCGTGGAATTGACCGTTCCGGAAGGCATTGGGTCAGCCGTTGATGTGCTATCCGCCGAAGGCTTGTGGCTTTCGCAGCCCGTGGCAATACAGATGGACAGCAGCAGGATGGCGGCGATTTTTTTCAAATTCAATCACTTCCTTTCCGAAGCTTGGTGTGCTGGATGTTTCATCCACGCGGTTTACAGATCGCACGGATTGTTTTAAAATAAAGACGATTACAAGTTGTATACAAGTATACTTGGAGGCAGAGGCAGGTTAGAGCACAGCACAATCAAACTGGAAGCGTTTCTTTTTCGAAGAACCACAGGTCTTCGTGGTAAAAGACGCATTCCGGTTCTTCGTTGTTGCATGGTTCTTTTGAAAAAAGGAAAAAATCGGATTGCGGCACACGGCTGCCGGTCAAACGGTTGAGCGTTAAGGTCTGCGGCTGAAGCAGGCTTCCGGAGAGCAGGTCCCTCACCATGGATGCGGCGGTCCGTTGTATGATAGAATCGGTAGCGTACGTCATTGTACATACATTGATTTAGGAGAGTTGTCTCATGCTGCGTTATCCTTCATCCTGGCTGCAGGGTGTTTCCTTGGGAGAGTCGATTGCGTCCGAGCTGAGGCTGCAGATTATCAGCGGCCGGATCAAGCCGGGTGAAATTATTTCAGAGAACCGGGTGGCCGCCGATTTCGGGACAAGCCGTTCCCCTGTCAGAGAAGCCTTGAAATCGCTCTCGAGCGAAGGGCTGATCCGGCTCGAACGGATGGGTGCCGTCGTCGTCGGACTGAGCCTGACCGATATTGTTGAATTGTACGATGTCCGCTTCCTGATCGAGAGCTTCGTTCAGCAGCGGCTGGCCAAGATGGACCGGGATCAGCTGCTGGTTACGCTGCGCCGGATCGTTGACCGGATGGAGCTTGCGGTCAAGCATCAGGATGCCGTCGAATTTTCGTATCAGGACTTGTCCTTTCACGAGGCGATTATTGCGGCAGCGGACCATAAGCGCATTTTGCATTTATGGAACAGCATCCGGCCGATCGTGATGACCGTCATGCTGATTACGACGGAAGAGATTTTTTCCAAAGGGGAAGCAAAGCTCGGGTCCGTGATCGGCAAGCATCAGAAAATTATGGACGGTCTGGCCTCCGGCGACGAGGACGAAATCCAGAAGCTTGTACAGGAGTATTTCGCCGATTCGCGCCAGACGCTGCACCGCAGCCTGACGGATTTTTAAAGCGCTTCGTCGGCCTTTCCATTCCGTAATATGAACTAAAAGGGGCTGCTTGCGGGCAGCTTCCGCCTCATGTTGTCGACAAGTATGCAAGTATTTGAAATCAAAGCTTGGAATAATGGGTATCATATGTGAAAAACATCATGTACGAACAAAAGGAGGACAACCCATGTCCAGTATATTCGGTATGAGCCATAATTGGACGCTCATTGTGTGGACACTGATCGCCATTGCATTTCTTATTGTGTTTATTGCCAAATTCAAGTGGAATCCGTTTGTGACCTTGCTGTTGTCCGCCCTGCTGCTCGGGTTCCTGACCGGCATGAAATCGATGGATATTATCGATTCCGTGACCAAGGGGCTTGGCGGCACGCTGGGAACGATCGCGATCGTCATCGGTCTCGGCACGATGCTCGGCAAAATGATGGCCGAATCCGGCGGCGCCGAGCAGATCGCCACAACCCTCGTGAACCGGTTCGGGGAGAAACGCGTTCACTGGGCGATGATGATCGTCGGCTTTATCGTAGGGATTCCGGTATTTTTTGAGGTCGGCGTCATTCTGCTGATCCCGATTATTTTTACCGTCGCCCGTAAAACCAAAATGTCACTGCTGCAAATCGGTATTCCGATTCTGGCCGGACTGTCCACCGTACACGGACTTGTGCCGCCTCACCCGGCCCCGATGATCGCGATTGATGCCTATCAGGCGAATTTGGGGAAAACGATTCTGTACTCCCTGATCGTTGGCATTCCGACAGCGATCGTGGCCGGACCGCTCTTTGGTAAATGGATCGGCAGACGCATCCAGGTCGAGCCGCCTGCTGAGCTGGCGGAGCAGTTCTCCAGCAGCAGCACACGCAAGCTTCCGGGCTTCGGCATTACGCTGCTGACGATTCTGATGCCGGTCATCCTGATGCTGATCGGTTCGATCGCCTCGATCGTTGACCCGGATGCTTCGAGCGGTTTTACGCTGTTCTGCGAATTTATCGGTAACGAAATTATTGCGCTTCTGATTTCGGTCGTGTTTTCTTTCTTCTCCCTTGGCTTCGCCAGAGGATTTACGAAAGAACAAATATCCAAGTTTACGAGCGAATGTCTGGCGCCGACAGCCACGATCATTCTGATCATCGGCGGCGGCGGGGCGTTCAAGCAGGTGCTCATTAACAGCGGCGTCGGTGACGCCATTGCCCAAATCGCAACTTCGGCTCACATCAACATTATTTTGTTTGCATGGTTCGTGGCCGCACTCATCCGTGTTGCAACCGGTTCCGCCACCGTGGCGATGACCACGACCGCGGGGATCGTCGCACCGGTACTTGCCTTGAGCCCGGCAGCCAATGTCGAGCTCGTCGTGCTGGCGACCGGAGCAGGTTCGCTCGTCCTGTCGCATGTCAACGACGCCGGCTTCTGGATGGTCAAGGAATTTTTTAACATGTCCGTTCCGCAGACGCTGAAATCCTGGACCGTCATGGAAACGCTGTTGTCGATCGTTGCATTGATTATCATCCTGGTGCTCAGTCTGGTAGTATAAGGATATGTCTAGTGAAGAAGAAAGAAGGTTGAAACATGAGCAGTAATATGATGATCGGAATCGATATTGGAACGACGAGCACCAAGGCCGTTCTGTTCGAAGAAAACGGAAAGGTTGTGGCCAAGGGAAGTGAAGGCTATCCGCTGCTGACACCGACATCGTCCATCGCCGAGCAGGATCCGGATCTGATATTTACGGCCGTGATCCATTCGGTCAAGCAGGTGATGGATACTAGCGGAATCCGCCCGGAGCAGGTGATGTTCGTCTCGTTCAGCTCGGCCATGCACAGCGTCATTCCGGTCGGCCAGGACGGGAAGCCGCTGATGAACTGCATTACGTGGGCGGATAACCGCAGCGCGAAATGGTCCGAAGTATTGAAGAACGATATGAACGGACATGAAATTTATCTGCGCACAGGTACGCCGATCCATCCGATGTCCCCGCTGACCAAATTGATGTGGCTGCGTCATGACAATCCGGACATTTTCGAAAAGACGTCCAAGTTTATCTCGATTAAGGAGTACGTATTCGCCAAGCTGTTCAACCGGTACGTCGTCGACCATTCGATTGCCTCCTGCACGGGCCTTATGAACCTGAACAAGCTGGATTGGGACGAGGAGGCGTTGGAGGTTGCCGGCATTACGCCAAGCCAGTTGTCCGAGCTTGTCCCGACCACCTACCGCATGGATGGGCTGGATAAGACGTTTGCCGCCGAGATGGGACTCGATCCTTCCACGCCGTTTATCGTAGGCGCGAGCGACGGCGTGCTGTCCAATCTGGGCGTCAATGCGATCGAGCCTGGTGTCGTTGCCGCTACCATCGGTACCAGCGGAGCGATCCGCACCGTGGTCGATCATCCGGCGACGGATCCGAAGGGCCGCATTTTCTGCTACGCCCTGACGGAGAAGCTGTGGGTGATCGGCGGTCCCGTCAACAACGGCGGCATGCTGTTCCAATGGGTACATGATGAAATGGCCGCATCCGAGATCGAGACTGCCAAGCGTCTCGGTATCGATTCGTACGACTTGCTGACACGGATAGCGGAACAGGTGAATCCGGGATCCGACGGGCTGTTGTTCCACCCTTATTTGACCGGGGAGCGCGCCCCGCTCTGGAACCCCGACGCCCGCGGCTCGTTCTTCGGTCTGACGATGCACCACCGCAAGGAGCATATGATTCGCGCCGTCCTTGAAGGCGTCATTTTCAACTTATATACTGTACTGCTGGCGATGGAGGAACGCATCGGGCGTCCGGCCAAAATCCACGCCACCGGCGGATTTTCCCGTTCCCCGCTGTGGCGCCAAATGATGGCCGACATCTTCGATCAGGAAGTTGTCGTGCCGGAGAGCTTCGAAAGCTCCTGCCTGGGCGCCGTCGTGCTCGGCTTGTACGCCACGGGCAAAGTCGATTCGCTAAGTGTCGTCTCCGGCATGGTCGGATCAACGCATCAGCATACGCCGGTGAAGGAGAACGCACAGATTTACCATCAGCTGCTGCCGATCTTTATTAAAATTTCACGCAACCTGGAAGAGGAATATAAGGCGATCGCTGATTTTCAGCGCAGCCTGTTCTAATCCAAAAGAATGCCTGTACAGCGTTTGAAACTGCTGTGCAGGCTTTTTTTGCGTTAAACATGTTTCTGCGAAGCTAATCGGCTTTGCGCGTGGAATGCGTGATGTCAACTTTTAATGTGTGTTATATCTTACTAAGAACCAGTTGCCTAAATAGAACATAGATTATACTGAGACTCATAAAACCTCCTTAATAAGATCAGCCCGCTCTTTCGGAGCGGGCCTTTTTCTTTAAAAAGATGAATGAATTATGCAAGAGCCTAAACATATATAGAATTTACCCATATGATATCAGTATCTTCAATATGAAGGAGGTACTTTCATGAGCGACGTTAGAGGAATAGGTTATGGCTGTTGCCATAATAATGTTGGTGCTATCCTTGTACTCTTTATTCTTTTGGTAATTATCCTGAAGGCATTTTGTTGGTAATAAAGAATGACGAAAACCCTGCCGGCTGTGAGCTGGCAGGTCCTTTTTATTTAAAGACACAGAACAACCGATATGAAAGATACCGGTCAAAGGTCGTGCCTCATGCATACTGGCGGAGAATCTCCCGCGCCTGCTCACGAATCCCGTCTACAAGCTCGGGCGGCTCGATG
Source organism: Paenibacillus sp. FSL R5-0378 (assembly GCF_038009285.1). NCBI lineage: Bacteria > Bacillati > Bacillota > Bacilli > Caryophanales > Paenibacillaceae > Paenibacillus > Paenibacillus sp. FSL R5-0378. The sequence goes on along the minus strand of NZ_JBBPAY010000001.1, from coordinate 6,545,152 downwards.
ACTTTAACGGCCGTACCCAGGTGAAAAAAGTAGCCGGTCACGAATTCCATCTCGCGCTGATCAATGACACTTTCAATGTAACCTTCATCCGGGCTAACCTCCACGATATAAGGCTCCAGCCATGGCTGGCTGCGGCACTGTCTCAAGCCTTCACGGGTCAGCTCTACATATAAACGGACGGGCGACTCCGGCGTCAGTGCCGTGCTGCGGTTGAGCCAGTCCGGCAGTTCCATCTGTGGCTCAAACGCCTGCTTCGTTTGCTCCATGGACACGATCCGGTCTGTACGAAACAGCCGGATTTCGCCATGAGCCTGATCGAACGCGGGCATGTACCAGAAGCCGTCGCTGGCGTAAATACCGATCGGAGCCACTTCCCTCACTGTATTTTCCAGCTTCGACACATATTCGATTTTAAGCAAGCGGTGCGCGGAGGCCGCCTCGATGATTTCCTTTAGAAATGGAGACGGGACGGTCCTTTTCTGATTCCAAAAGGTGATTACCGAATCCAGGCCGTCTATTTTTCTTTTCGTATCGTCAGGCAGGCTTGCGTACAGCTTGCGGGAGACGGAATCGATATGAATGTCAAAAGGAAGCGATTGATAGTACTTCAATGCCTGAAAAGCAAAAAAGATAGCAAATGCTTCTTCTTCATTAAACATGATCGGCGGCAGTGTCCGGTTGGGGAGTACCCGGTAACCACCGCTTCTTCCTGGTTCCGTATATAGCGGGACGCCCATATCGGCAATATCCGTAAGATAGCGGTGCGCTGTTCGGACAGAAATGCCAAATTCATTCGCGACATCCTGTGCAGTAAAACTGCGTTTCGCATTGACATACAGGATCAAATCAAACAATAATTTGGCTTTGCTCACAAAAGCCCCTCCTCTTCACTTAACCATGACAGTTTCTGGCATGGTTTTAGCATATCCTATTTTATACAAATCGCAAGAGGAGGAATCCACATGATTAAAGAAGATGACATTCGCGTCGTCGGCGGAAGAGAAAAAAATCTGAAGGGAGTTCATGTGACGATCCCCAAAAAGCAGATTACGGTATTTGTAGGCGTATCCGGCTCGGGTAAATCGGCGCTTGTTTTCGATACGATCGCAGCGGAGTCACAGCGGCAATTCAACGAATCGTACTCCAGCTTCATCCGCAACCGGCTCCCTCATTATGGGCAACCGGAGGTGGATGCCATTGAGCATTTGCCGGCGGTGATCGTCATGAATCAAAAAAGGATCGGCGGAAATGCGAGATCTACCGTCGGCACGGTCACGGATATTTATGCGCTGCTGAGGCTGTTGTTTTCCCGGATCGGTACTCCTTTCGTTGGATATTCCGACGTGTTTTCCTTCAACAACCCTCAGGGCATGTGCCCGGACTGCGAAGGCTTGGGGAAAGTGAAAGACATCAACGTCGACCGGTTGATCGATAGGGAAAAATCGCTTAACGAGGGGGCTATTCTGTTTCCGACCTTCATGCCCGGCGACGTCAGGTGGAAAAGATATGTCTGCACCGGCCTGTTCGATAACGACAAAAAGCTGAAGGATTATACGGATGAGGAGATGGATACGCTGCTCCATAAAAGCGGGTTCAAGCCGCCAAATCCAACGGAGGGATGGCCGCCGACGTCTCTCTATGAAGGGGTTATTCCGCGCATTAAACGTACTTATCTCTATAAAGATTCGAGAGATGCTAAAAGATATCAGGAGGCGATCGACCGCATCGTGAGCGAGAAGCTGTGCGCTTCATGCTGCGGCGGCCGCCTGAACCCACGCGTGTTGTCCTGTAAAATTAACGGAAAAAGCATTGCCGATTGTGCGGGTATGCAGGTTAGCGAGCTTATCAGGTTTATACGTTCCATCCGCGAGCCTGACGTACAGACGGTCACGGACGAAATCGTCAAGCGCCTTGGCAATTTGCTGGCGGTAGGCCTTGGCTATTTAAGCATGAATCGCGAAACGCCCAGCCTGTCGGGCGGTGAATCGCAGCGGATCAAGATGGTGCGTCAGCTCGGCAGCAGCTTATCCGATTTGCTTTATATTTTTGACGAGCCCAGCATTGGACTCCATCCGCATGATGTCAACACCATCAACCGATTGCTTAAGCAGCTGCGGGATAAAGGCAACACCGTTCTGATTGTCGAGCATGATCCGGATGTGATCCAGATTGCCGATTATGTTGTTGAAATGGGGCCGCGCGCCGGAACCCACGGTGGAGAGGTCGTATTTCAGGGAAGCTTTCATGAGCTGTTGTCATCCCCGACATTAACTGCCGGGTACTTAAACCGTCACCTCAACTTCAAAAGGGAAATCAGGAAGCCTGGCGGTTGGCTCGCCATCGAGCATGCGACTATGAATAATCTCAAAGATATTAGCGTTCGAATTCCGGCCGGCGTGATGACCGCTGTTACCGGAGTAGCGGGATCCGGAAAAAGCACGCTGATCCGTCAGGTTCTTCCGAGGTACTACCCCGAGGCGATTTTTATTGACCAAGGCGCGATTCACGCCTCCAACCGGTCCAATCTGGCCACCTATACGGACATCTTCGACACGATCAGAACTTTGTTCGCCAAAGAAAACCGCGTGAACAGTTCGCTGTTCAGCTTCAACTCCGAAGGGGCTTGTCCCCACTGTAAGGGCTTGGGGATCATATCTACCGATCTCGCCTTTATGGATACGGTCTCCAGCATCTGCGAAGCATGCGAAGGAAAGCGTTATACAGAACAGGTCCTGTCCTATCGGTTTCGCGGGAAAAGCATCAGCGACGTTCTGGCCATGACCGTGGAGGATGCGCTTAACATGTTTCATGAAAAAGAAATTGAAACGCCGCTCAAACGATTAAAGGAAGTAGGCCTCGGTTATTTGACCTTAGGACAACCTCTGAGTACGTTATCAGGGGGCGAATTGCAGCGGGCCAAGCTGGCCGCGGAGCTGGAGGGGGAAGGGAACCTGTATGTCCTGGACGAGCCGACCACCGGACTGCATATGTCTGATGTCGAGCTCCTGATCGGCCTCATGAACCGCCTCGTGGAGCGTGGCAGCACCTTGATCGTGATCGAGCACAATTTGCAGGTGATCCGTCAGGCTGACTGGATGATCGACCTCGGCCCTGGGGCCGGAGAAGAAGGCGGCCAGGTGATGTTTGAAGGCATACCGAAAGATAGCATCGATTGCAGCGCCTCGATCACCGGGAGGTATTTAGGGCTTTAGCGAGGATTCGTGGTTCAAAGGACGTTTGTGTCAAATGTGCCGGAGAAAATTTACGGTGTAGGGGATCCCGACGATTCTACGAATTGTTGGGATTTTTTTGGGCCGGGCTTTTTAGTCGAGAGACTATTTATCTTTTAGGTCTGTTTCTTCTGTAACAGTTGCACCCGGAGGAAAAGGGGATTGAGGCGTAAAGTTTACGTGCCGCCTTTGAATTCGTGTTGTGACCACCCAATAAAATCCCAAACAACACGAATTCAACAGCGGCTGAAGCCCAATGCCCGTTCCTCCCACGCGCCAAAAGTTGAAGTTACGGCCTGTTCCACGCGCCAAAAGTTGAAGTCACGACCTGTTCCACGCGCCAAAAGTCGAAGTCACAGCCTGTTCCACGCGCCAAAAGTCGAAGCCACGGCCTGTTCCCACGCTCCAAAAGTCGAAGTCCGGGTATATTCATCCCCGCATCGTCCATCCTAAGCCCATGCGTTCCCCCTCAAAATTGGGTATATACATTCCAAGAGATTATTCATCCGTCGAACATAAAGGAGGTGCTCCTTATCCTGGCCGCTCACCGCAGCCCAAGGCGCAGGGTAAGGAAATGCTGTGGAAATTGTGAAAATCATATTCGTTATTCTGCTCATCGCATTAACCGCGTTCTTCGTCGCCTCCGAATATTCGGTGATCCGGGTCAGAGTGTCCCGCATTAACCAATTGGTGACCGAAGGCAATAAAAATGCCCGCGCGGTCAAACATATCATTTCCCGCCTGGACGAGTTTCTGTCCGCCTGCCAGCTCGGAACGACGCTGACCTCGATGGCTCTCGGCTGGCTGGGGGAATCCACCGTGGAGCGAATGATCCATCCGCTGTTTGAACTCATGCATACACCCGAGTCGGTGGAGAGCATCGTGTCGTTCATTATCGCCTTTTTGATCCTGACCTACTTTGAGGTTGTGATCGGGGAACTCGTGCCGAAAAGCTTTGCGATTCAGATCGCTGAACCGATGGCATTGTTTTTCGCCCGTCCGCTGATTATTTTTTACAAAATCACGTATCCCTTCAACTGGGTTCTGAGCCGTTCCTCGCGCTTCATTACCGGCATCTTCGGGGTTAAGCCCATATCGGAGGAAGACGCTGCGTTAAGCGAAGCAGAGCTTCGTTTTGCGCTCACCGAAGGGTATCGCAGCGGCGAAATTACGCCGACCGAGTACCGCTACCTCAACAACGTCTTTGATTTCGACGAACGGGACGCACGGGAAATCATGGTGCCGCGGACTTCCATCCGTTACGTCTCCCACGATGCGACGGTACGGGATGTCCTGGGTGTCATCGAGAGCAAAACGTTCAATTACCTGCCGGTTGCGGTAGATGGCGATAAGGACCGCGTAACCGGGATTATCCACGTCAAGGAAATGCTGCATCAAGTCGTCCGGCGCGTAACCGGCGAAGACGAGAAGATTACGCCTTTTATCCGTCCGGTTCTGCAGGTGATAGAAACCGTTCAGGCGAGAGATTTGCTGGCTCAGATGCAGAAGGCGGGCATCAATATGGCGGTGCTGATGGACGAGTACGGGGGAACGTCGGGTCTGGTCACACTGGAGGATATCCTGGAGGAGATTGTGGGAGATATTCCTTCGGGTTCCGGTGGCCCGCAGCCAGCGGGATCTCTGCTGATCACGAAGCTGGAGGGCAACCGCTACCGCTTTCAGCCGCAAGCGCTCATCCATGATGTGAACAAAAAGCTGGGGACCAATATCCCGGCGGGGGATGAAGTGTATACGATCGGCGGCTGGCTGCTGTCGCAAAAGTTCGATCTTGCCGAAGGGGACGTCATCCGGCAGGACGACTGCGAATTTGCCATTCGGCGCATGGAGGGGCCGATGATCCGGGAAATCGAGGTCGTTAAGCACGAGCCGGAGGCGGAGCTGCCGGAAGCAGGGGAGGACTAAAGGTTTGAGTTTAGGAGCTCGATACAGTGGTGAGCGGGGAGCTTGGGAGTGACGGAGATAAACGTAAGAGGGCCTTTCGGGACAGCCGGAGGCCCTTTTCTTGTGGTTGTATCACATGCTCTGCGGAATATTTATGGTAAGGAGGGTGGGATGGAAGGAATTTGGCGCGGGTATCGCGAACGAATAAAATTGATTTTTCAAATGACCGTTTTAATTAAAATTGGGGGAACGAACATGGTACGCAAAGCTTTAACCGTAGTGACGGCACTTGGCGTGTTTATGGCTGCCGCTCTGCCGACAGGCGCACTGGCCAAAACCGTTGATGATTTCACCGATCTGCAGGGAGTGGACATCGCGACCAAAGCAAAACTGGAAACCTTGATCCAGGCAGGCGTTTTTCAGGGGGTCTCCGAGGATCGTTTTGGACTTAACGACACGCTTACAAGGGCCCAGTTCGCCAAGGTGCTGGCGCTGATTTTGAATCTCAAGGTCGATGACAGCTTGACGAAATCATCATTTAATGACGTTGTGGCCGATGATCCCGGCAACGGATATGCGCTGCCTTACATCGAAGCCCTCAAGCAGGCGGGGATTACCACGGGGAACGCCGACGGCACGTATAATCCGGCAGGGATGGTAACGAAGGAGCAGCTGGCCGCTTTTCTTATTCGGGGACTGGGGAAAGAAGCGGAGGCAAAATCAACGCCTGGTGTTTCGAGTGATACGGTATCGGATTGGGCAAAAGGATATGTAGCCTTGGCGCTTCAGCTTAAATTGCTGGATGGATCTGCAAACGACTTTAACGGTTCTGCAACCCGCGATGACCTGATTGACGGTTTGTCCAATAGCGGAACATATCACTATGGCAATACTCAACCGTTTCGAGTCTACAGCGTCGAGCAGACGGGGGCGAGCCGCCTTCAGGTAAATCTCAGCCGTTACAGAACGAATGAAGAGCTGTCCTTTAAAGTCGTCAGTAAAAAGTATGGCGAAGTAACCGTAAAGGCGGTGGAATGGAGCGGGACAAAAGCGACCCTGATCTTGGACCGCGAGCTGGAAGAGGACTCATATGACATCACATTGACCGGAACTGGGCCGATCGACGAGAAGTATACGCAGGGTTCTACATCTACTCATCCGGAGAAGCTTGCCAGCATCAAATTTACCGATCCCAGCGATACGGTCGCCTGGGCCAAAGAGATTCCTGTTCGTTTTGCTCCGTTAAACCAATTTGGGGAAACTATGGATCTGACCGCCGACGACTTTGACATTTCTTCCTCCGAAGATTTGACGACGGTCAAAGGGGAACCCACCGTACTGGTTCACATGAACAACTCAGCCATGAGAAGAGGTGACCGGTTTACCGTTTCCATCATGGAACCGAATGGAGGGGTGGCAGTGACCCGCATCTTTTCCATCGGAGATCCGGTGATTGTAGGAAAGCTGGAGTCGAAAGGGATCACGGATTCCTCGGGCAAAGCAATCGACTCGCTCATGAGCGGCGAGCAAGCGTATTGGAACTTTACGGCATACAATCAGTATGGGACTCCAATTCGTGACCTGGAAACTTTAACAAAGTATATCAGCGTGACTTCGGAAAAGAGTCAATTGAAATTTAGCGGCATATCGGTATCTTCAAGTGATTCAGCTCAAACCTATGCCCGGCTCGTCGCAGATACTTCGTCAGAAATTCAGGTGAAGGCAACGCTAAGCGCCGCTAGCACAGGAGAAACGTTTCAATCCACGCTTACGCTGAAGCCAAAGCCTGTCGTAGAGCCTGCCCCGGTATATTCACCTCCGGCCAGCACGCCTTCGCCCGACCCTGAACCGCCAGTAGTGGAGAACCCCGCAGCGGTAGTGGAGGAGATTGGGCTTGCGGATTTGACTTCCGAATCAGTAAAGGTTCAGCCGATTACGAAGAATGCCAAAAAGCTCTACTATGTGGTCATTCCGTCGGTGGATGCGCCTGCTGAGCTGACGGCTGAGGAGGTAAAGAACTATAAGGCAGCCCATCCTGCATCGATCAGCGGAAATGTGGATGTGACATCAACCTCGGAGAGCACGAAAACAACCATTTTGCTGAGTAATCTTTCCCCTAAGACCAAGTACAAAGTATTTGTTGCGGCGGAGAATACAGAGGGTCTTTTATCTCAAGTGAAGAAGCAGGAGATGGAGACGAGGTTTAAAATTAGTTTGGTGAACGCGTTCCTATCCTCAAATGGGCCAGATAATAAAGGAAACTTTTCTGGTGCGGTACTATATGGTGAGCCTGACAGCAACCAGGGGGAAGCCGAGCTCTTTTTTACATTGGATCCTTCCGATCAACTCAGCCAGGATGAAGTCACTATTAGAGCGGTTAATGATGCTCCATTTTCAGGGAAAAGGAATGCCAGTGGAGGGGTTGGTTCCGTTGAGGTCTTCTCTATAGAGCCATCAGATTTATCTTACACCTTGTATGTCGTAGTGAAGCAAGGCGAAAGTTACTCGGAGTTGCTCAAATATCCAATTAACTGGCCAGCACAGCCATGACCATCTAATCCATAACTTGAAGAGCACCCAAACTCATTTGGGTGCTCTTTTATACCCCATATTCATTTGCTTCTTCCCCGCACCATCTCCCCCAGCCGCTCATACGCGGCCGGACTTGCCGTATACACCATCAGCTGCAAATCCGGACTCCCCGAAGGCTGGAGGTTGATATACTCGAATTCCAGGAGGCCGATCCCGGCAACCTCCCACCGTTTATAGCAATCCGATGCCTGGCTGATGTCCTGGCGGCCCCAGTAGAACCGGAACGGTTCACTCGTCTCCAGCAGCTCCTGAATAAGCGCCTGCACATCGGGATCTCCCGGGTAGCGGGCACAATCCGCCCGGAACCTTGCAATCATGACCTGCACCTTCTCGTCCCGCTCCGCTTCGTTCATGCGCCGGGTGGATTCAGTCAGGAACCGTATCAGCCAGTTTGGCCTGGCGGTATGGTCCGTGAACACGGGCAGATCGAATACGAGCTCGGCGGCGCGGTTCCATACGAGCAGATCCCATTTTCGGTCTATGACCAGCGCCGGATTCGGGTCTAGAGACCGGACCGTTCTCTCCAGCCCGGCAGGCAGGAGCGGTGCTTCATTCGTTCCCGCGGAATCCTGCGTTTTGACAAGTCGATGCATATACTGCCGCTCATATTCATTCAGATTTAATGCTCGGGCCAGGCTGTCCAGCACCTGGACGGACGGATTTGTCTGCCTGCCCTGCTCGAGAGCGGTATACCATGATATACCGATATGCGCGAGCTGAGCCACTTCTTCGCGGCGGAGTCCCGGGGTCCGGCGTCTGCCCAGCGAGGGCAGGCCCACATCCGATGGATGCAGCTGCTCCCGGCGTGCGCGCAAAAACGCGCCCAATGTGAATCCGGCCGATGCTTCATTCATGCAGCAAAACCTCCTTATCCTGACACTGCCAATGGTACGTTACGCACAGGAGGGCAGTGCTTTTTTTAATGATTCATAATGTTGGAGAACGGCCTTCCGGATGCCTAGCTGGATGTATCGATCCGGGATAGGGCCCGGCGGCGTTACGACTGTAAGGAGGAATCAAGCATATGATCATGATTACCGGAGGGATGGGGTTCATCGGCCTCCATGCGGCCCGCGCCCTCCTTGATCTCGGCGAAGACGTTATCATTACCCGTTATCGGGAGGATCGTCTGCCGTCTTTCCTTGTCCCTTATTTGAACAAAAGGCTGTTTATCGAAACGGTGGACGTGCTTCAAGCCGAATCCCTGCTGGGAGCAGGAAAAAAGCACGCGGTCACCGGGCTTATGCATCTGGCGTCTCCCCGTATGAATGTGCCGCCCGCAGAGGGGACGCAGCAAACTGTGCAAAGCCTGCTCCATGTTCTGGAGTGCGGCAGGCGGTTAGAGGTGAGACGTGTCGTCCTTGCCAGTTCCATCGCGGTCTACGCGGGAGTGGAGATGCCGCTGTGGCGGGAGGACGACGCTTTGCCGGTACAGGCTCCCTATCCGATGACGGCTTACAAGAAAGTGGCGGAGACGATAGGCGATTTTTATTCCAGGCAAGCCGGACTAGAGGTGGTCAGCGCTCGCTTTTCCGCCTTCGGCCCGCTGGCCCGCGGACTGTACTTCCTGCCGGCCCAGGCCGTTCACGCGGCCGTTAATGGCTTACCACTGTCGTCTTATTTGCGGGGAGGACTGCTCCCCTACGAAGAAGAAGGCATGGACGTGGCCTATGTCACGGACACGGCTGAGGCGTTGGCCCGGCTGCAGACGGCCCCGTCTCTGGCCCATTCCGTCTACAACATCGGAACCGGGCAGGTAACGACCCATAAACAGATGGTCGAAGCCATTCTGCGGGTCGTACCGGACGCGAGACTGGAGCTGCGCCCCTGGAAGGGAGACGGACCGCAGTATCCTGCCATGGACATTTCCCGGATATATAAGGAGCTTGGATGGCAGCCCAGGTATTCCCTGGACCTGGCGATTGCCGAATATGCTGCTTGGTTAAGGGATGGTAACCCTTTTTAATCCGATAGATGTATCTATATTATATCGACGCAAAGGAGTCATGACATGAAAATTTTGATAACGGGAGCAACCGACCGCGTTGGGAGCCGCCTGGTGCCGCGGCTGTTGGATCAAGGATATTCCGTCAGTGTACTGGTCCGTGCGCTGAATGAAGGTGCCCTTTAGTGCATGCCCCTTCCGTCATCCCCTCGGCTTGCAATCCTCTTTTTTTGCCTATACAATAAAATTGTATTGTTGTTGGAGAAATTAACCTCCATTATTTATGATTTGGGAATTTATCTCCTAAAATGCATGCAGGTTAATAACCGCGAACCGGCTTAAAAGAGGAAGGGGAAGATACAAGTGTCCATGGTGCAGGAAATGGGAAAGACCCTGCTGAGCATCCGCAGCCATCTGAACGGACTGACGAAAACCGAGCAGAAGGTGGCCCAGTACATTTTGGAGCATGCCCAGGATATTATCTATGAATCGGTGACAGAGCTCGCCGAGAAGGCAGATGTCGGGGAAACGACGGTGCTCCGCTTCTGCCGCAAGCTGAAGTTTCAAGGCTTTCAGGACTTCAAGCTGTCTTTGGCGCAGGATCTGGTGAAGCCGACGGACCATATTCATAAAGAGATTTCCGAGGATGACGACGCGGTCACGCTCAGCCAGAAAATTATCGGTACGCACATCCAGACCCTCGACCAGACGCGCGAGCTGATCAATGGGGAGCAGCTGAGCAAGGCGATTGAGTGCCTGTTAAGCGCATCGTCCATCCACTTTTTTGGCGTGGGGTCTTCGGGCCTGACGGCGATGCAGGGGGCTCACAGCTTTGCCCGGATCGGCAAGCGGAGTACGGCGGTTGCGGATACCCATTTTCAGGCGATGGGCGCTTCGCTTATGACGAGCAGCGACGTAGCCGTAGGCTTGTCCATCTCGGGCAGCACCAAGGATACGATCGACAATTTGAATTTGGCGAAAAAAGCGGGTGCCCGCATTATTGCGATTACGAGCAACGCCCGTTCCCCGATTACGAAGGTAGCGGACATCGTATTGATCATGGTAGGCCGGGAGAATCCGCTTCAGGGAAGCTCTTTGTCGGCGAAAATGTCCCAGCTGGCCGTCATCGACATGCTGAACGTCGCCGTATCTTTGCGAATGAAGGATGAAGCGCTGAGGTACCGGGAGATCACGGCCAAAGCGACATCGGATAAATTGTATTAACCGGAAATAAAGGAGGGGATGAGGATGCCCGAGGTACCAGATCATCTCGATGATGGCTTGTCCATCCTGTTTATCGGCTTTAATCCCAGCCTGCAGTCCGGAGAAACCGGGCACCATTACGCTAACCCGCGGAACAATTTTTACCGTATTTTGCACCGTTCAGGGCTGACGCCGAGACTGTACGATGCTTCGGAGGACCAGGACCTTTTGAAGCTCGGCTACGGTTTCACGAATATTGTGGCAAGACCGACCCGGGGCGTGGATGATATCGAGCGGCAGGAGTACGCGGAGGGAAGGGAGATTCTCCGGGGAAAACTGCGGCAGTACCTGCCGCAGATCGCCTGTTTTGTCGGCAAAGGCGTGTACACGGAATACAGCCGGCGCTCCAAAGTGGATTGGGGATTTCAGCCGGACCCCGTCATCCCGGAAATCCATGAGTTTGTGGCCCCCAGCTCAAGCGGGCTCGTGCGGATGCCGATGGAGGAGATCGTCGGAATCTACCGCCGGCTGGCGGAGTTTATAGAGAAGCAGGGATCCTGACTTGCACCGGCCCATCTAAGCAGGCGAAGCTCATTGGAAGCCCTGCTTTTTTGCGTTCAAAACCTGCGGATAACGAGACAAGTGAACATGAGAGGACACGGATAGTTCCCATTGTCCTTTCAGCTACATATAAGTAGAATAAGGTGCTGAGCGTGAAGACAGCCGGCACAGCCTTTACAGCGTGACACCTCAGATAATGGAGGATTTCCAATATGTCCAAAAGGAACCTCACCACAAGGAGACTCACCAAAAGGAATGTCGCCAAAAGAAAGCTTCGTCCGAAAAAGAGGCGCAGGCAGTCTGCAGAAGATCAAAAACTGAACCAACTCGCGTATACCTCGTCATTTATTGTCATCATTGCTTTAATTATAAAATTGATCAATATCGCGTTCTACAGTTAAAGGGCGTTTGTCCTCCGTACTTAAATTCACTAATTTACTAAACGAATTGAAGCGATGCCGAATTAATGATACTCTCGAATGGGGTAATCGTGGAGCAGCTCTGTGATGAAGCTTTTTTGCGGGGCTGCTTGCGGTATTGCTGTACATGATCTGACTCTAGCACAAAATCGCATCATTAGAAGACGTCGTGTTCGAAATGGCCTGAAAGGAGAACGCATAAACCTTGAAGATTATTCTTGTTGATGACGAATATCTCGCTTTGAAGAAAATGGAACGGCTCCTGCAGTCGCTGGAAGGCGTAAATCTGGAGCCGCTGACTGTCCGAGCCTTCCAAAGCCCTCTTCAAGCGCTGGATGCAGCGGCGGAGGACGCCCCGGACCTTGCCTTCCTGGATATCGATATGCCGGAAATGACGGGTTTTGAGCTGGCTGACCGCTTGCTCGCCATGTATCCCGGTCTGGAGGTTGTGTTTGTAACGGCCTATCAGGAGTTTGCTATAAAAGCTTTTGAGATTAACGCGCTGGACTATTTACTAAAACCGATTCATCCCGATAGACTGGCTGTCACGATGAAACGGGTGGCTTCCTCACCGCCGGCGGGTGCCCCTACGGAAGAGGGCCGATCCGTAAACCATATGATGCTTTGCTGTCTGAAAAATCTGCACTTTCGATCCGCCGACGGTAAGCTCCATTCTTTTTCCTGGAGAACCCTGAAAGCACCGGAGTTGTTTGCGTACCTGATCTATTACCGGAATAAAACCGTAAGCAAGCAAACCCTGATCGACCTGTTATGGCCGGACTTTAACCTGAAGAGAGCGACAACCCAGCTTCACACGGCCATCTATCAAATTAGGAAAACGATTAAGACGAGCGGCATGGATCTACATATCAAGTTTCAGGATGAAGGGTACCGGCTTGAATTCGGCAATGTGACACTGGATATCGAGGAATGGGAAAAAGATCTGCGCGGCGCCCCGCCAGTGGCGCCTGAAAGCCTTCCAGAGCATATCGCCATCATGGATAAGTACCCTGGGGATTTTCTGGATGAACACGGGTACGGGTGGGCAGAACCCGAACAGGAGCGGACCCGGCTGCTCTGGTTTGACCATGCGAAGAGAATCGCCGAATGCTGTGCTGGTCTTGAACAGCATGCGGAAGCTATCGGATTGTATCAGGAAATGATCCGAAAAATGCCTTACAGGGAAGAGGGATACGAAGGATTAATGAAGCTGTATGCCTCCCTCAACCAACGGGTCGGAGTCCGCCGGCTGTACCAGCAGATGACATCGGTTTTCTTGGAAGACTACGATATGGCTCCCAGTAAAGAGATCTCAGCCTGGTTCGAGGCGTGGGAGAAGGAACGCGTGCATGAGAAGGAAGAAGCAGACGTCCAATAATGAGAGAGATTAAACGTGAATCTCCGCTGTTAAGGGAAATGATTTACGGGCTCTTGTTTTTTGGAAGCGATGTCTACGGTCTTGTATAATACTTGTTCTTTTATGAGAATCTCCTTGATTTCTGCGTTCGACATTGTACTATATTTGAGCAACGTTTCCTTGAGAATACGCGTAACTTCCATGGATCCTCCTCAAATATCTTTATCTCTGACATATCGGTCCCAAATCTCGGGTTCCACGATATGAAGTATATGTTTGTATTATACAAAGTAGAAATGAACTTTATCTGAATATAGCATGGGAATGAAGAAGAAAACGGGTGCTGGAATAAGCATCCGTTTATTTTTTAGAAAAGCCTAAGTGTGTTGAAGGTCTGTTTTTTATCCATATTCAGAATTTATCCAGTCCGTTATGGTTTAATCGGGGTATGTTGGGTATCAGTATATTAATGCCTGATCCGCCGTCTCTGCGGCGAGAAGACAAATAAAGGTTATGTGGTGATCATATGAAACTATCCGACAAACAAAGGGAAGCGCTAAGCATGGCGCAACAACATGGCGGGCGGCTGCAACGCTGGAAGCATGGCGGGTATTGGACTTATGAGAGGGAGCCGGACGACTCCCGGAACCTATCGAAGCCGGGGTGGTATTGTACGACCAATACCGTTTTTGCGCTCGTTCGGCGGGGGCTTGTGAAAATGGACCACTGGGAGAGCTGCACGCTTACACCGGAACCGAAACGCGTCTTATTTGCAGGGATGGTCTGGGAAGAGAAATCCGGGAAGAAAAGCGGGTGACCACCGATTAAGATCAAACTATGGGCAGGCATCATGATTGCGGCTGGCGTAATCCTGCTGTGTTATCCAAAGCTGGCCGAATGGAGGGAAAACGCAGCGCAGCAGAAGCTGGCACGCGAATGGGGGCACAGTTTTCAGAACATCGGCGTGTCCGAGGAGGAACTTTCGGCCGGTGCTGCTGGCGGTGCCACAGATTATGACAAAGCAGACAATGAACCGAAGGGAATCTCGGCTGCAGCTTCTACCAATCCTCAGGACGGGAAGGTGGAGGGCATGCTTGTCATCGAGAAAATCGACTTAAAGCTGCCCATCCTGCACGGCGCCACCAAAAAGAATATGAAAACCAGCCTTGCCAGCATCGAGCATACCGGCATAGCCGGCCAGATCGGCAATTATGCTGTTGCAGGCCACCGCAGCCGGACATACGGCCGCAACTTCAACCGGCTGGACGAGCTCCAACCGGGGGATACCATCCGTGTAGACACCGGTTCAGAGATATTTGAATATACGGTGACAGACAAGCTTGTCGTCAAGCCGGAAGAGGTATGGGTACTTGAGGCAAACGGCCGGGACAGGGAAATCACCCTGGTGACCTGCGATCCGCTCGTGAATCCAACGCACCGGTTGATCATCAAAGGCAAGATGAAGTCTTCATAAACGCTCCTGCCTCCATGTGGAGGCGGGGCGTTTTTTTATGATTCAGAGTGCCGACGCCATCGTGTACATGAAGTTTCCGTACCTTCACTAGGCCCTCAAAGTCCTCAAAGTGAGATTCAGAACTTATTCAGAGGGACCCTTTATAGTGATTTTGTTTGCTGGTTCGACAAACACGGGCAAAACGCATCATTTTTTGCCAGCAGATACATTTCGATATAGAGAGTGAGAGGTGAAATCTGAAGGATGAGGAAAACATTTGGGAAGGTGCCCTATGTGTTAATGGCAGTATTTCTGCTGATTAACCTGCTGGTTCCTTCCGGTCTGGTGCGTGCTGAAACGGACGCCACCGGAGGTACAACCGGAGCGGTGGTGGTGACGGAGTCGGATACAGCCGCTTCGGATGCTTCAAGTGAGCCCGGCGGGGACGCACCGGCTTCCGGTGACGGAAGTGTGACCCCGGGCGATCAGGGAACGGATATGCCGGTTGGGGATGCTCCAGCGGCAGCGGCCCCTGGGGAGGAGCCACCCGCGGTACCGGCTGAACCCGACCCATCCACCGAAACGCCGGTCGCCTCGGACGAGGCTGCTGCCCCTGAAGGAGCTGTACAGGCGGATGCAGACCCGGCGCAGGGTGAGGTGATTACGAAGAACATCATTACCGATGTTCAAATGAAGGACGAAGAGGGGAACAAGCTTCAAGACATCCGTGTCGATATGGGAGCCAGGGTTCAAGTGGACGTGTATTGGACACTTCCTGCAGGCCACGGTTACCATGAAGGGGCTACCTTTACCTTCGATCTTCCAGACAAATTCAAGCCGGATCGGGAATTAGACGGTATCCTGACTGGCGACGTAGGTACCTACCATATTACGACGGATGGTCAGGTCACCTTTACATTCAGCAAGGAAATCGAGGATAACCTCGAATGGTCCGGGGATTTTTACGTATGGAGAAACTTCGACGGAAGTAAGTTTTCCGGCGGGACCAAGCAGGACATCGTCTTTGATTATCCTGATGATCCCATCGTCATCCCCATGCATTTTAATAACCCTACAGGCAGCGAAATCGACAAGTCCGGAACGCGGAATAAAGCGATGAACCCGAGTGAAATTACCTGGACGGTTGATTTCAACAAGGGTGAGCGTATGCTGACGGATGCGCAATTCAAGGATACGCTGCCGGAAGGTTTGGAGCTAGTCCCGGATTCCATCGAAGTCCACAAGCTGCAGGTTCAGCTGGACGGATCGGTGGTGGAAGCTCAGGATCCGTTTACAGGTTATGAGAAGATGAACGACTCCCTGAGCGGGTTTGAGCTAAAGTTTAATGGAAGCTCGGACAGCGCGTATCGGGTCCATTACAAGACAAAAATCACGAAAACGACGGACACAGCGTACACCAACAATGTGGAAGTCAACGGTGGCGGGCTGCTGCAGCCTCTGACGAAGTCGGCTAAGGTGGACACAAAGTACAGCAAGCCGCTCGGTAAAAAGTCCACAGGCTATGACGCAAATAGTCAAACTATCTCTTGGGCGATCCAGTACAACTACAACGAGCAGAGTTTGACGCAGGACAAGGCCTGGATCAACGATAAGTTCGATACGACTACCCAGGAACTAGTGGACGATTCGTTCGAAGTGTACGAGATGACGATTGATGATAATGGTACCGCTTCGCAAAAAAACGGAACGGCTCTTACTAAGGGCACCGATTACACCGTGACAAAATCGGAAACGGGCTTCAATCTCCAGTTCACGCATGATGTCAACGCTGCCTATGAAATTCGATACCAGACGAAGGCATCCGGACGAGTGTATGAAAATGGAGATGTCCAAAATACGGTAAGCATGCCGGGTGTACCGGAAGTTACGGTTGGACAACCAATTAAGCAGGTCATTTTCTGGAAAACGTACACAGGCACGAACTACAGCGACAAGACCATCGACTGGAAGCTTAGCCTGAACGATGACAAGAAGAATATGACGGATGTTGTCATTACGGATAACTTCGCAGGCCAGCACATGGAGCTGATTCCGGAGACTGTTGGAATTGACGGAATGAGCAAGGATGATTACACGGTTGAGCCTAATCCGGATTATGATACCGGGTTCAAGATCACGTTCCTAAAGGATATCGATTCGAGCTATGTGATCACGTACCAAACGAGCTTCGATCCGACCGCAGGCCAAATGAATGAATATTCGAACACTGCCCAAGTCGACTGGAAGGAAGGCGGCGTACAGCAGCCAGCCATCAGCAAAACCGTAAGCGCTCCGGCCGACGACTTCACCAAAAACAACGGCAGCAAAACCGGAAGCTATGACGCGACGACCAAGGAAATCACCTGGGCCTTAAACGTGAACTACAACCTGTATCACGTGAACGAGGCCGTCGTCAGGGATTTCTATTCGGGAGAGCAGACGTTCTTGGCAGACTCCCTGGTCGTTCAACCACTGGAGCTCACAGGCGGTGCGAATGGCGTTAAACCAGTGGGAACCCCGCTTGTACTGAACGCGGATTACACGTTAGAGACGCTGTCGGACAATGACAAACATGGTTTTGAGCTCGTGTTCAAAAAACCGATCGACGGCGCCTACCGGATCACGTACAAAACGAGCCTGAAAGACCATCCGGTGGCAGCAAACTACAGCAATGCCGCCGAAATGTACGACCGCGCACTGCCGGATACCAAGCTCTTTGTACAGTCTACCAATGTGAATCCGAAGTACGGCGGCGAATACATCAACAAAACAGGCGTACAGGGAGCCGCTGCGGATCAGGATTTTGCCTACTGGACCCTCAATGTGAACCGCAGCCAGTCCATCGTGGAGAACGCAGTGCTGACGGATACACTATCCACGAACCAGATTCTGATTCCGTCTTCGTTTGAGCTGTACAGTACGGCAGTGGACAAGAATGGAAACTTGACACAAAAGGCGCTCGTGGACCCTGATACATATACGCTTGACGTCCAGGATAATGCCTTTACCCTGACCTTCAAGAACACGATTCAGGAAGCGTACATTCTGAAGTACAAGTCGTTCATCAATGCCGATAGTGGCGAAACGATCACCAACAGCGCCAAATTTGCTGGCCAATCCTCGGGAAGCGTCAGCAAGGACGAAAATAAAATCGTCAATGTCAGCTTCTCGGGAGCTGGCGGCGGTGCCCAGACGGGCAAAGGAGACCTGACGATCATTAAAAAGGATGCAGGTTCAGGTGCTCCACTGGCTGACGCCCGTTTCGGACTCTATGATAAGACCGGCAAGACCCTCATTCGGGAGCTCGTTACCGATGATCAAGGGGAAGCGGTTTTCAGCAATACCCGGTACAATGACTACGTGTTGAAGGAATTGGCTGCCCCAGCTGGATATCTCATCGATGATGAATACCGGGCCGGCAAGAAGATTACTTTCAAAGCGGATGCAGCCGAAATAACCGTCACGAATACGAAAGGCGTATGGGATTACGAGCTTACGAAGGTAGACAAGGATGATCCTGCTAAGGTTCTGAAAGGAGCCGTGTTTAAGCTCCAAAAAGACGTGAACGGTACTTTCGAAGATGTCCCAGGGAAGACCGAGCTGTCTACGGAAGACGACGGGAAAATCCTGCTGGCCCATCTCGACGCTGGGAGCTACCAGTTGATCGAAGTGACAGCTCCTAAGGGATATAAGCTCGATGCGACGCCGATTTCGTTTACCATCGATGTGAACCAGTCAATCACTAAACAAGGTACCGCATTTAACGAAATCTATGTCGGTTCTGTGCAGCTGACCAAAACCGACGCTTATGACGGCACGCCACTGGAAGGCGCCGTGTTTAACCTGCTGGACGAGCAGGGGCACGAAGTGGCGGCAGGGCTGACTACGGATGCGGATGGTAAGGTGTCCGTTCCGAATCTCAAAGCGGGCAGCTATATGTTTGTCGAAGTTACTCCACCGGCAGGTTATCAGTCCAAGCCGGAACCGCTGAAATTCGAGATCGTGGATGACCAGCCGCTTCAGCTGACATTCACCAACGACAAGATCACCGGCTCGCTGAAGATCACCAAAATTCAAACCGGCCGGCTGGATATTCCGTTGAAAGGTGCAAAGTTCCGCATTCTTGATGAGAACAAGCAGCATGTACTGGATGCCAAAGGCGAGGAACTCGCCAGTCTGGTAACGGACGAGCATGGCGAATTAGGTGTAGACGGCCTGAGACCAGGCAAGTATTACGCCGAAGAGACCGCCGCTCCGGCCGGTTACTACATTGGGGAGGCACTGACCGAATTCGAAATCGTATCCGGTCAGGAGACCCAAATCACCATTGAGAACGGCCGCATCACCGGCGGAGGCGGCGGTGGAAGCAACGGCGGTGGCGGCGATTCCGGTGGTGGAGGTAACCAAACGAAACCGCCGGTAACGCCTACTCCGGATCCGGACGAACCGGAGCAGCCTGGGGGCAGCGAAACGCCAAGCGGCCCGAAAACTCCGAACATTCCAGGCGGAATAATTATCGGGCCGGCGCCCAGTGAACCGGGCCAGCCGTCGCAGCCGGGACAACCGTCCGAGCCAGGGCAGCCGAATGGCGGCGGCACAGCGGGCGCTGGCGGGACTGGAACGCAGCCTAGCCCGGGGGATGAAACCGACCCAGGCAAGAACAGCAGTGCTGGCGGCCAAACAGGCAGCAGCCAGGAGCCTGGCGAGTCATCCGCCGGGGGTGCGGCAACCCTGCCGAAGACAGGGGAAGCCAGCCCTCTGCCGATGCAGCTCGCAGGTGTGGGCTTGATTGCTCTGGGCGCAGCCCTGTTCGGTTTCAAGAAGAAACAAGCAGCCCAAAAGCAGTTATAGAATGAAGCGAATAGGGCAAAGCAAGTAAGATAAAAGCTGGGTAAATCAAGCAGTATAAAGCAAGCAGCCTGCCGCATAAACGGCAGGCTGCTTTTTTCATCCTAGACTCCAGCGGAGCGGACGGGTCAATTCCGGAGAAACGAAGTGGTCGCCTTTGTCAGCCCATGTTAACCTCAGAGTGGTCTATATCATCGAAAACATGGGCTGGCAACAGCGATCGGAGGAATGAGCCGTTTGCGCAGCGGGCTTACAGGTTTGCCCCAAGCTCACATCGTTCCGCTCTGAGACGCGCCGCGTTTGTTCCGGGCCTTCCATTTGGATTCCCCGACAAGATAGATGCCGAGCGGCGTATGCATGAGGAGCCAAGTGATCAGCCAAGAGGCGGCAAGCGCAGCAGCCCCGCCTGCCCAGGTGAGCAGGTGATAGGCGATCGGGCCGCTCGTCATGACAAAATGCCGCCACAAGATCAAAAAGTAGGGATGAATAAAGTAAATGCCGAAGGCGCAGGATCCGAGGGAAAACAGTACTTTTTGAAGTCGAGGTTTCCCTTCCAGGATTCGAACGAACAGCACCAAAAATACACACGCAATGCTGCAGTAGGCGTAATCCGTTATAAAGTTGATGTTGGATAGAAAAGGCTGGCGAATCCAATGGGGGTTAGCCAGCTGCAGCCATTTTTGCACGATAAAGAGCATTGCGGATCCCAGAAACAGCGCCGTCCACCGGTAGTTCCATTTCGGCGTTTCATCAGGAGACATCCCCTTTAACTGTTCGGCCATGTAAGCACCCAAGAAGAAATAAACGACGTAGGTCATCACGAAGGTCCCGGTTTTATGCATATGAAGCACATAATAGTTCAGCAGATAGAAGGCGATTTGCAGCAAGGCCCCCACGAGTATGGGATGCCGCCGGACCTGCCCTATCCTTTGAAACAACAGCGATAGGAGAGGAAACAGCACATAAAACTGGGCGATGATGATCATGAAATACAAATGGTCATAGCTGCCGCCAAGCGGCAAGCCTTTAAGAAACTTGCGGAGACCGTCTGAGAATGAAATATGCTGGATATACGACAGATAAGTGGAGTAATACACGGACCAGAACAAGTAAGGCAGCAGAATCCGCTTTAAGCGTTTCCAATAAAAAAGAAGCCAGTTGCCTTGAACGCCGCCGTCATAGCGGTAAAACAGGACGAGCGAGCTCAAAAACAGAAACGCCGGTACCGCAAATTGAGAAGCCGCATTCAGGATAAAATAGAGCGGGTACACGGTGGAATCCGTGGACAGAAAGGCTACCGGATAGGATGTCACATGGATGGTGACTACAGCCAAAATGGCAATGCCGCGCAAGAGATCCAAATAGGTGATCCTCTGTTTTTGGGCCAATACTTTGTTCGCCTCCATTGGAACGTTATCGTATGGCAACATTTGACGAGCCAATGGTTAGATTCGATTTTGCATAAAAGCATTCCTTTTTTTAACAGAAAAATAATCCAACAAAAAAAGGCTTTCCTGACCCCTTAGGATCAGAAAAGCCTTTGATATATCTGAGCTCAAGCTGAGCTTCTTACCATCCCCACAGCATCGTGAAGAGCGTACCGAAGATCGTAACCAGTCCGACGAACAACGCATAAGCAATGTTGAAGTACAGCGACTTTTTGTTGTCGGTCTCGCCGATGTGCATGAACAGTACGAGCTGCAGTGACGCCTGGATGAGCGCACACACGATCAGGATCCAGAGTCCGGCGGTCGGGTTCAAATCCCAGAACACCACGCCCAGTCCAACCACTGAAAGGATCAGCGAGAAGATGTATCCGATCACGTGCCGTATTGGAAATAAACGTGCCATATTACATCAGTCCTTTCATGTAGACAAAGCTGAAGATGAAGATCCAGACAACGTCAAGGAAGTGCCAGTACAGCGAGAAGATGAACGATTTGTTCGCCGTCTCATCCGTAAAGCCTTGACGGCCGACCTGAATCAGAATGCCGGCGCCCCAGAGAATACCCATCGTCACGTGAAGACCGTGGGTACCGAGCAGGACGAACAAGCTGGACAGGAACGCGCTCGTTTGCAGCGTAGCCCCTTCGTGAACGTAGTTGACAAACTCGGTGATCTCAATGCCCAGGAAGCCGAGGCCCATGAGCAGCGTGATGACGAAGAAGACGATCATCGGCTTCTTCAGATTGAGGCGCATGGCATGAATGCCAAGGCCGCAGGTGAAACTACTGGTCAGGAGCAGGAACGTCTCCCAAATGACGCCGTTCAGTTCGAACAGCTCTTTCCCCGTCGGGCCGCTCCCCGTCCGGTTCCACAGTGTGAAATAGACGGCGAACAGCGTGGAGAAGAGGGCGATCTCTGCCCCGAGGAAGAGCCAGAACCCGAAGATCTTGTTGCTGTTCTCTTCCGTTCTATACTCAAGTGGCAGTGAATCATTTATTTTCATACGGAATCACCCCGCAATTTCTGTTCAGTGGCGGCAATTTCCTCAGGTGAAATGTGATAGCCATGATCGCGTTCGAAGGAACGCAGAG
Source organism: Paenibacillus sp. FSL R5-0378 (assembly GCF_038009285.1). Classification (NCBI taxonomy): domain Bacteria; kingdom Bacillati; phylum Bacillota; class Bacilli; order Caryophanales; family Paenibacillaceae; genus Paenibacillus; species Paenibacillus sp. FSL R5-0378. The sequence goes on along the minus strand of NZ_JBBPAY010000001.1, from coordinate 6,523,105 downwards.
CCAGCATGACTACGACAGCGATACCCGCAATGATTGCAGGAATGAACCAGCTGAATACCAGGAAAAAGCCTAGGAAAAACATAATGACGCCGAGAATGAACGGTTGACCGCTGTTGTTAGGCATATGAATCGGTTCGTAAGGGCCTTCCTCGTAGAGAGGTACCCCGTTGACTTTGGCCTCCCACAGTGCATCCATGGATTTGACGTTAGGTACCTTGGCGAAGTTGTACACCGGCACAGGGCTTGGCGTACTCCATTCCAGCGTACGTGCATCCCATGGATCTCCGTTTTCGTCGCGAGGGCTGTAACGGAAGCTCCAGTAGAAGTTGTAGCACAGAACAACAAATCCGATGGCCAGGATAAAGGCGCCGATCGTAGCCACCATATTCAGCGGGCCAAAGCCGGTATCGGCCGAATACGTGTACATCCGGCGCGTCATGCCGCTCAGTCCAAGGAAGAACAGTGGCAGGAAGGCCGTATTGAAGCCGACGACGATGAGCCAGAAGGCGGTCTTGCCGAGCTTCTCGTTCAGACGGAAACCGAAAATTTTCGGGAACCAGAAGTACATGCCTGCCAGAACCCCGAAGACGGTACCCGGAATCAATACATAGTGGAAGTGGGCAACCAGGAACATCGTGTTATGGTACTGGTAGTCCGCGCTGGCCATCGCCAGCATGACGCCGGTTACGCCGCCGATCGTAAAGATCGGAATAAAGGCCATCGCGTACAGCATCGGTGTCGTGAACGAGATTTTACCTTTCTGCAAGGTAAAGAGCCAGTTGAATATTTTGACGCCGGTCGGTACGGCAATCGCCATCGTCGTGATGGAGAAGAAGCCGTTGACCATAACGCCTGCGCCCATCGTATAGAAGTGGTGAGCCCATACGATAAAGGACAGGAGCGAGATGACCACCATACTGGCAACCATCGATTTATAACCGTACAAATTCTTTTTCGAGAACGTGGAAATAATATCACTGAATATACCGAAGGCCGGCAAAATAACGATATATACTTCAGGGTGTCCCCATACCCAGAACAGGTTGGCCCAGAGCATATCCATACCGCCATTCGCCATCGTAAAGAACTGGCTGCCGAAGATGCGGTCGAACATCATCAGGGCAAGGGCAACGGTCAGAACCGGGAATGCGAACAGGATGATAACGTTCGTAATCAGGACGGACCAGGTAAACATCGGCATGCGCATCAGTCTCATGCCTGGCGCACGCATTTTCAGAATCGTTACGATAAAGTTGACACCGGTCATCAGCGTACCGATACCGGAAATCTGAAGGGCCAGAGAGTAGAAGTTGTTACCTACGGTCGGGCTGAACTCCAGGCTCGCCAGCGGGAAGTAAGCGGTCCAGCCGGCATCCGGCGATCCCCCGATGACGAAGGAAATGTTGAACAGCATCGCTCCGAAGAAGAACATCCAGAAGCTGACGGCGTTCAGTCTAGGGAAAGCTACGTCGCGCGCCCCGATTTGCAGCGGAACGACAACGTTCATAAGTCCGATAACGAACGGCATCGCCATGAACAGGATCATGATAACGCCGTGCGTTGTAAAGATTTCGTTATAGTGCTGCGCATCCAGAAACTTCATTTCCGGAGCCGCGAGCTGCGTACGCATCAGCAGGGCGTCGACCCCGCCGCGGAACAGCATGATGAGTGCGGACAGGATATACATGACCCCGATCCGCTTATGGTCAACCGTTGTGAGCCATTCGCGCCACAGATAGCCCCACTTTTTAAAATAGGTCAGGCCGATCAGGATGGCGAGGGAAACGACGACGATACTGACCATGGCAGCATAGATCATCGGCTCACCGGTAACAAAAAATTCGTCCCATTTCATGCAGGTAGGTCTCCTTTCCAGTAGATGTTAGTTTCCATGTTCCATGGACCCCATATCTTCCATATTGCTCATATCCGAATGATCCATCGTTTCCGAGCCGGAATCTTTGTCACTGCTGCCGCTGCCGTGATGCCCTTCGGACATATCCATTTCAGGCGGCGGGTTGAACCCGAGATGCGTGGAAGAGAAGGATTCCCGTCCAACGTAGGAGGTTTTCAGCAGCGCGTTAAATTTGTCCTCAGTCAATTGAGGCGCGGTTTTCTTCACGTCGTCGACCCATTTGCTGAAGTCTCCGGCGCTCATGGACTGTACCTCAAACTCCATCTGCGCATAGCCTTTACCGGAGAAGTTGGAGTTACGTCCCATGAAAGAACCCGGTGTGTCGGCCAGCAGGTGAAGCGTGTTGACCATGTCGCTCATGGCGTACTTCTGTCCGCCAAGCTGCGGCACCCAGAAGCTCGTAATCGGTCCGTAAGAATACAGGCGGAACTCGATCGGGCGGTTTGTAGGAATATTCACATAGTTCACCGTTTCAACGCCTTCTTCAGGGTAACTGAAGTGCCATTTCCAGTTGGACGATGCGGCATAGATAACAAGCGGCTTCTGATCCTCGTAACCGGCAGGAACACTTTCCACCGCACTGGTCGTTTTGACCGTGACAACCGATAGAATGGCCACAATGATAACCGGAATCGCAATCCAGGTGAACTCGAGCCATTTGTTACCTTCTATATGAGGCGGGATATAATCGTCACTGGTTTTGCTTGCCCGGTATTTGGTCAGCATGATGATGTACAAGATGTAAACAACAATCAAGACGAAAGCCATCATCAGGATGGAGAAAATAATCGTGCTGGATTGCGTTTTTGCCTGCGGACCTTTCGGATCTAGCACGATGAGTGACGACGAGTCGCATCCGCTAAGCAGCAACATGATGGATACAAATAAACCAAAAAATAACCATCTTTTTTTCTTCACAGTGAGCTCCTTTCTAGCGTTACATGTAGCTGAATTGGTCTAAAAATAATGAACCTTATAGCCATAGCTTAGTAATCCGGGGGAACGAAAACAAATGCAACAAAAGTAATAAATGTAAATCATTTACAGATATTCTGTGAACATCTTCACATGATTTTTAAAAAAACCTCAAATTGTGCGAAAAATCACTGTAATCGCGGAAAATCGGGGATTTTCATTTTTGTTCAAAATTGCACAAGGCTTTGTCAATGTTGCCAGTTTCGTCACAATTGAAAGGGCTTATCATAAGCCGTTATCCGGATTTTTTCCTGCTGAAACAGCGGCTGAGGCGTCCCAAAAGCCCGCTGTATGGTACAATATGAGGGCTAATGCGGGCAGCAGCCGGCATGTGATCGCGGACTAGGCAGATGGGGGAGAACAAGAAAATGGGTGAACAAAGAGCGGTATTTTTTGACGTGGACGATACGCTGTATGACCATCTGGAACCGCTGCGGCAAGCGCTCGATCGCTTGATATCGCCGCCGGACGGCTTTCCTTATGAACAAGTATACCACCGGTTCCGGCATTACAGCGACTTGCTGTCGGCCCGGCATGGACATGTGAATGATCCGGCGAATGCGGGGGATCTGGAGGACATGCGCGAGCAGCGGATTCAGCTGGCCCTTGCGGAGTTCGGCATCGACGTGGACCGGGAGCAGGCGGCTGCGATTCAGGCGGCCTATTTGGAGGGGCAGTTCGACATTCGCCTGTTTCCGGGGGCGCAGGAGCTGATCCGGGAGCTCCAGGAGCGGGGCGATGTGGTCGGCGTGATCACCAATGGCCCGAAGGAACACCAAATGAACAAAGTCCGTGCGCTTGGGCTGGACAAGCTGGTGGGCTTGGACCGGGTATTCGTGTCCGGAGCGGTGGGCATGGACAAGCCGGATCCCCGGCTGTTCCGGTATGTGAACGAGGCGACGGAAACGGAGCCTGGGGCAAGCTGGTACATCGGCGACTCCTGGAACAACGACGTTATCGGCGCGCTGGAGGCGGGGTGGACATCAGTTTGGTTTAACCATCGGAAGGTCGAGCCATTTGCGACCGGACATCAGCCCCATCATATTCTGGGGGGATACGGGGAGCTGAGATCTGTTCTGCTGGGCGGTTAGCGGGTGGTTGGCTGTTATCATGAAAAAAAGGGTGCCTGCATCCATCGGGGATGTGCAGGCACCCTTTATTTTGGAAATCGACAAGCATGACTGCCGTGTATCGCGTCTTGAATGGAGCTGAATAACGTTCGTGCGGCGCAGTCATGGCCGTATTTATTCCGGCGGAAGCGACGGTGGTCCCGGCGGAGGTCCCGGTGGGGCTTCGGGATCGGCCCCTTTGCGTTTGTACAAAATTCGGGAAACGGCGATCCCGGCGACGCCCAGACCGATGAACAGGATCGCCCGCACGGCCAGCGACACGCCTGGCAGGTCGAAGAAGATGACCTTGAGCAGCGTGATCAGCAGGACGATCAGTCCGGCCAGGCGGACCATCGATTTACCCACCATGACGCCGTAAATAATAACGATGATCGCATAGAGGGCGTATTCGGCCGACAGGATCAAATGCTGAAGGTCGAACGACAGATTCCGCGTCAGAACCGAGGTCACTTCCGTCAGGAAGACGATGGACAGCAGCGCGGCGGACCACATCAGAATATCCGGTACTTTCCGCTGCCATTCTTCGGCCAGATGTCTGCGGAGGACCGCCGACAAGCCTGCCAGGCTGGCCAGGAGCGCGATCCAGGACAGCGTTTCGATCGACAGGATCTCGTGAATGATCAGCTGCAGAATGCTCAGTCCCCCAAACAAATACAGAATGGCGGACGTGATCTGCTGCATCCGGCTTCTCAGCAGGATGCCGAGGCCGAGCCCAAGGGACGCCTCGATCAGGACAGACAGCGGCAGCGCCTCCCGGCTGACGATTTCAACCAGCCAAATGAGCCAGGCGCAGGTCGCGATCGCCATGTATTGGTGGGGAACGCGGCCGCTCATCACCCGCCAGAGGGCGATCAGGCTGTAAATGACGGCCCAGATGATCATCATCATCGATTCGGGACCGGGGCCGCCCGCCTGATTGTACAAAGCGTAAATCCACAGCACGACCAGCCCGAAGCCGGTCATTAGCGATACCGTCTCGTCTACGCGGTGGCGGTACGGACGGACCAGCGAGAGGACGAGCAGCAGGGCGTGCTGCAGGAATACCGCGCTGAGGAAGACATGCCGGCTGCCTTCGAAATCGCCTGCCATGTATAGAATCATCAGCGGCAGATGCAGCACGCCAATGGACACGAAGTAGGCGGCACGGTAAGCATAGCGGATCGACAGCGCCGTCATCGCCAGAGAAAAGACGAGCTCAAAACCTGCGGCGATCCAGGCATTCGGTTCCGTGGATTTCACCAGGAACGGAATGAGATAACCGCCGACGGTCATAATGATCACGAGCGTCTGGGAGCGGCGCCTTACGGCGGTCCACACCCCCAGGGCGATGGACAAGATATATAATAGGAAAGCTAACCAGGACGGAATCAATTCATATAGATGATGCGCCGCAAAAAAGGTCAGCATGAGCACGGCGACAGAGCCGCCGAGCAGTACCTGCGCCAATCCTTCCCGCTGCCCCCGGACCTGCCGCTCCCCGAAGAAGTACATGGCGCCGGCGGCAACCAGGCCGAGGAGGCAGCGTACCGGCTGCGTCAGATACCCCGCCGACACGGCGGCGATAAAGCCCCACAGGACGCCGAGCAGCAGTACGACGATAAACACGCGCGGCAGCCACACCCGTGCGATGGCATGCTCCCAGTCCACGGGCGGCTTCGGCGGCTTGGGCGGCCGCTGGGCCTGCGATCCGGCGGGACGGGGCTGGCCATAATACGGCCCTTGGCCCGGCTGGCCTTGGTGCGGGCCCGCCTGCGCCGGGTAACCTGCGGTTCCCGGCTGGCCCGGATACGGCACCGTGCCGGGACCTCCAGGGTACCCCGGCACTCCCGGCTGCCCAGGCATCGGCTGCTGGCCTGGATGCCCCTGGTAAGGCTGTGACCCAGGCGGGTTCGGGTATGCAGCGCCCGGTGCCTGCGGCGACGCATAGGGAGCCTGAGGCGGAACCTGCGGCTGCACCGGCCGCTGGGCGTGGGCTCCCGGATTCACCGGCTGCTGCCGAGGATCACCCGTACCCGGCCTCTCCCGTCTAAGTTCGTTCAGCTCCAGCTCCATCGCTTTCATTTTCGCTTCGAGCTGCTCAATCCTTCTTTCCAAATCCAATAGCTGTTCACCCCTAAAAATTCCATAATTATGTATTTAACCGAGATGGTACTAATATAACACATCTCGGCTGGAACAAGAGCCATAATATGGGTGGACATGGGTAAACAGGACGGCATTCCACGATCTTAAGGCTTGGTGGCTTGGATGACAGCCGAAACAATGTAATCCTCAATATTCGATCCTTGGACCCAATCCTTAATAAAAGCTTTGGACTCATCCTTAGGTTCAACGCTAATGTTTGTAAACCCGCTTTGACTAAGCATCGCTTCTATTTCGCTGACGGAAGAAGCCCCTGAAATGCAGCCTGAATACAATTCATCCAGGTCGTTTTTGATCTCGGGAGGTAAATCTGCTGTTGTAACGATATCCGAAATGGCCAGCCGGCCTCCGCTTTTTAGCACCCGAAAAGAATCGTGAAACACCTGCTGCTTATCTGGAGACAGATTGACCACACAGTTCGAAATAATGGCATCTACCGTGTGATCAGCGACGGGAAGGTGCTCAATTTCCCCCAGACGAAAATCGGTGTTCTTGAAATGGCCTTTCACTGCATTGCTGCGTGCACGGCTGACCATTTCGGGAGTCATGTCGACACCGATGACTTTACCGGTATCTCCTACCTGGCGCGATGCCAGAAAACAGTCAAATCCGCCGCCGCTTCCCAAATCCAGCACGACTTCACCAGCCTTTAAAGAAGCAATCGCCTGCGGGTTACCACATCCCAAACCAAGGTTTGCGCCTTCTGGTGCCGCGTTTAATTCGTCGTCAGAGTAACCTAATCGGCTCGAGATCGAATTAAAATCGGAAGGCGTGCTGCAGCAGCTGGCTTGGCTGTTGTCCGGTTGGCAGCAAGATCCAGCATTCATCTCAGCAACGGCAATCTGCTTATATCGGCTACGAACGTTTTGGCGGATTTCATCATTCGTTAACTTTGACATGGATAACACTCCTTAGAATAGGTTTGGATTCGATTTCAATGGTCAGCAGCACTTTAGCAGCAAGCCTGAATGGGTGGAGAGCAGCAAGGAACTGTCTTCGCTTTACGGACAGAGTCCAGGAACTTATACCGGCCCATTTTTGGTTTTTCCGCGGACCATTTCCATGCCTGCCGAGCCGTTTTTTGCACTTGCTGTTCGTTCATTTTCATCAGGTACTCGGCGGTGTAAAAGTGATCGTACATCGAAGGACCTCCTTAAAGGGTTGTGTATGTTGAATGACCCGCTGCTGGAAGCAGCAAAGCCATTTGACATCAGATCAAAGGATTGCACATGATGAAAATTAATTGCAAACTGCAAGTAATGAAAGGTAAAAAAAATTACCCTAGCATCGGTTTGCAGCAATAATCGGATTTGGCCATCGCTTCATTCATTAATTTAATGGACCGGAGAACGGTCTCTTTCTCAAACTCGGTCATAAAAGAAAATACATCATCCAAATAAGCGTTCATTTGATGGTCGATGGTGGCGGCGACGTACTTCCCTTCAACCGTTAGTGCGAGCGTTGAAACCCGGCGATCTGTGGGATCAGGCGTCTTTTTGATCAGGTTCATTTTGATCAGTGATTGTACCTGGCGGCTGAATGTTGTGATATCGGTGCCTAATGTTTCCGCGATCTGTTGGATCGAAGGATGATGCTGGCGGTCGACCTCAAACAAAATGTGGCTTTGAACCGGTGTGAGATCGTGCCCACCCACGGTACAGCAATTTTTATTGAGTAAGCCAAAGCGGCGGGTCATGATTTGGAATAGTTCGCGAGTGCTTTCCATGGCGTTTTTTCACCTCGTGATTCATTTATACTGTATTTGTTTGCAAAATGCAAATGTTTTTTTGGATACAGATGCATTTCTATGGATTTGATTTTTATTTCTCATCATCATATCATATAATCATTCGCTTATATATCACGAAAAGGAGGGACCCTTGTGGAACAAATTCGCGAAATGGCGGATAAGCTAAAGCTACTCAGCGATAACACCCGCCTTACCATATTATCCTTGCTTAAGGACCGGGAATTTTGCGTTTGTGAGCTTGTTGAGATTCTGGAAGTTTCCCAGCCTGCAGTAAGCCAGCATTTAAGAAAGCTGAAATCTCAGGGACTGGTGAAGGAAAGCAAACGCGGACAATGGGTGTACTACTCCCTCAATGTAGTTGATAAACCGTATATCAAGGCTGTATTGGATCACACGCCCGATTCCCAAACCATATTAACCGCATTAAACAAAGAACATTTAACTTCCGTGTGCAAGTAAGTTTTCTTTTGTTGATCATATAAGTACATAGTTATATAATGATTTGCGAATGTTTACAAACAAGATCAGCGACAGTTCGCACGGAGGTTGAAATGGTAACCGTTGTATTGGCTTGCGTCATATTTTTGATCACATTAGTTCTCGTCATCTGGCAGCCCAAAAACCTGTCGATCGGGTGGTCAGCCTGCGGAGGCGCAGTTCTTGCTCTGCTCCTTGGGGTTGTCCGGTTCCAGGATGTTTGGGATGTCACACAAATCGTATGGAATGCTACGCTCGCTTTTGTAGCCATTATCCTTATTTCGCTTATTCTGGACAGCATCGGATTTTTCGAGTGGGCTGCGCTCCATATGGCAAGGGCCGCCCGTGGCAGCGGTCTGCGGATGTTTATTTATGTCTCGTTCCTCGGTGCCGTTGTGGCTGCATTTTTTGCAAATGACGGTGCTGCGCTGATCCTGACGCCGATCGTTCTCGCGATGATGCGGGCGCTCAGATTCGATGAAAAGAAGGTGTTCCCGTTCATTATCGCCAGCGGGTTTATTGCAGATACGACCTCACTGCCGCTGGTTGTCAGCAACCTCGTAAATATCGTGTCTGCTGACTTCTTCGGTATTTCCTTCATGGAATACGCCGGCCATATGATCATCCCGGATTTATTTGCTCTAGGAGCCAGCATCATCGTTCTCTACCTGTTCTTCCGAAAGAGCATCCCCGCGAAGTTTGATGCCGCCGATCTAAGGAACCCGGAGGATGCGATCAAGGATCCTGCCATGTTCAGATTGTCCTGGGTTGTGCTTGCCATTCTGCTGGTTGGATATTTTGCGAGCGAATTTTTAAATATACCGGTATCCATCGTCGCTGGTGTCATAGCGATCTTCTTTTTGCTTATGGCAAGAAAAAGTCCAATCGTTCCGGTCAAGGATGTGGTTAAGGGGGCCCCGTGGGCCATCGTCTTTTTCTCCATTGGCATGTATGTGGTGGTGTATGGCTTGCGGAATGCCGGGCTGACGGACTTATTAGCTCAAGTCATTCAGTCGGCAGCTGATCAGGGATTGTTTGCGGCGACGATCTCAATGGGCTTTATATCTGCCGTGCTGTCATCTGTAATGAACAATTTGCCAACCGTTATGATTGATGCCCTGGCCATACAATCCACCCACACCACCGATGCCATCAAAGAGGCTCTGGCGTATGCAAATGTCATCGGTTCCGACTTAGGGCCGAAGATGACCCCGATTGGATCACTGGCGACACTCCTATGGCTTCATGTGCTGTCCGCGAAAGGGGTCAAAATCTCCTGGGGGACGTATTTTAGAACCGGCATCATCCTGACGATTCCTACCCTTTTGATTACGCTGCTGGGCCTGTATTTGTGGCTAGCGATTTTATAATTTTCATATCCAAGGAGACATGCTCATATGAACAAGAAAACAATTTACTTTTTGTGCACAGGCAACTCCTGCCGGAGTCAAATGGCTGAAGGCTGGGCGAAAAAATACCTGGGTGACGACTGGAATGTGCACAGTGCGGGCATTGAAGCTCACGGGCTCAATCCCAATGCCGTCAAAGCCATGGAAGAAGCAGGGATTGATATATCCGGTCAAACCTCTGATATCATTGATTCCACACTCCTTAACGAGGCTGATTTCGTGGTGACCCTCTGCGGCGATGCGGCTGACAAATGCCCCGTCACACCGCCGCAAGTCAGACGTGAGCATTGGGGATTTGACGATCCGGCGAAAGCCCAGGGTACAGAGGAAGAGAAGTGGGCCGTATTTCAACGTGTGCGCGATCAGATTGGCGAAAGAATCGAGCGATTTGCCAAAACGGGGGAATAGAAGCAGGGGATAGCTGGAAATAAAATAGCGAGAGTCCGGGGTTTTTTTGTCCCAAGACTGTCGCTATTTATTTTGGATTGCCATGCATGGCTAGAGAAGCGTTCAGCCACATTTATAAGTTTAGAACGACGGCCAGCCGGCTCAGCTGTGTCCCGACTCGGCCGCCGCTTCCTTGCTGGTGAGCACTCCCTTTTTCAAAAACCAGGTGATCACAAAGGAGACCAGGATAAACACGAACGCGATGCCGAACAAGTTTTGGAACGCGTCCACAAAGACGGTCTGCACCTTCAGCACCAAGTCCGGCGCCAGATTTGCCGGGATGCCTCCCGTGGCCAGGTGCTCTGCGCTTCCTTCAGGAAGCTGTCCGGCAATGGAGGAGACGCCATCCTTGATATGCTTGGCAAGGAGGCTGCCGAAGACGCTGAGGCCGATCGTCGTACCGAGCGACTGGATCAGCTGCACGGTGCCGAGCGCAATGCCGCTGTTTTCCTTGGACACCGATTCCTGCACGATCAGATTGTCGCCGCCGAACAGGGCGCCGAGGCCGAGGCCCAGAATAAAGAAGGAAGCGACGATATACACCACGGAGGTGTGAATGCCGAGCTGCGTCAGCAGATAGATGCCGATGACCGGCAGGATAAAGCAGATGATAAACAGATTGCGGTATGGAACCCGGGTGATTAAAAATCCGTTAACGATGCTTGACGGAATGGCGCCGGCCATAAACGCCAGCATCAGATACCCGGATTGCGTCGGTGTCAGCCCCATCACATTTTGGGCAAAGTACGGGAAGGTGGCGATGCCGCCCATCAGGCCCAGCATGAGAATAAAGACCAGCAGCGACAGCACGACTACATTACGGTTACGGAACAAATGCAGCGGGATAATCGGCTCCTTGACCTTCGTCTCGATCCAGATAAACAGACCGAGCAGCAAGGCGCCGATAACCAGCAGCCCGATAATCGTTGGCGAAGACCAGGCCAGACCCTGGTTATCGACCAGAACCGGTGACATTAGCAGGGACAGCATGCTTAAGGTAAGCACCGATGAACCAAGCCAGTCGATCGGCTTCTTCTCGTCTCCGCGCGATTCCCGCATGCCGATTCCGAGCACCAGGGCGGCGATCAGGCCAACCGGAATGTTAATCAGGAACACCCAGTGCCAGTTGACGTGACCGACCAAATATCCGCCCACCGTCGGACCCAGCAGCTGGGGAATGATCATCATGGGGCCGAACAGGCTCTGGATTTTGGCGCGTTTCTCCAGCGGGTACGAATCTCCGATGATGGCTAAGGCGATCGGCATGAGCCCCCCGGCTCCAATGCCCTGAATGCCCCGGCCGACAAGCAGCACCGTCATCGATGGAGCGAGGCCGCATACGATCGAGCCTGCGATAAAGAGCGCCATGCAGCTTAAATAAACGACTTTCCGGCCGTAAATGTCGGCCAGCTTGCCGAGGATCGGCATGAAAATGGTCGCAGCCAGCATATAAATGCCGGCGACCCAGCCGTACAGCGCCAGGCCGTGCAAATCGCGGATGATGGTAGGCATCGCCGTAGATACGACGGTTTCGTCCAGCTCCGCAAAAATCAGACCGATCATCAGTCCGATCAAAATCAGCGTGTTTCGATTTGATTTCACTCCAAACTCCCTCATTTCTCTATTTGCTTTTTTGGAATGAAACCAAAATACACGATGTTTATGAACTGAATATGAACGAACTTACCCCAGCGCTTTCATGTGCTCCGCATCCAGCATCGAATCGGCAAACCAATTCGGGTAGAGCGGGCGCGGCTGTGTGGTTTGATCCAGCAGCAGCATCTCCTCAGCCGTCAGCTCCAGGTCGATGGCTTTCAAATTGTCCTCCAGCTGGCTCATTTTGCTGGCGCCCACCAGGACGCTGCTGACGCCGGCTTTGGACAGCAGCCAGGCAAGCGATACCTGTGCAGCCGTCACGCCATGCGCATCGGCGATGCTGTGAACGTGGTCCAGCACGGCAAAACCCCATTCCTTGTCGAACGGAATGATGTCAAAGCCGCTCAGCCGTCCGTCCGGATCCTGCAAATTGCTGCGGGAATACTTACCGCTTAGAAATCCGCCGGCCAGCGGGCTCCATACCGTCAGCCCGACGCCCGCGTCCTTCATGAACGGCAGGATATCGTACTCGACGTCCCTGCCGACCAGGGAATAATACATCTGTCCGCTAATGAAGGTGGCCCAGCCCCGTTCGCGCTGGATTTGCACCGCCTTGGCCGCCAGCCAGGCCGGCCAGTTGGAGAAGCCGATATAGCGGACTTTTCCCTGCCGGACCAAGTCGTTCAGCGCTTCGAGCGTTTCTTCCAGCGGCGTGAAGGGATCCGTCTTGTGAACGATGTACAAATCGATGTAATCGGTGCCGAGGCGTTTCAGGCTCGCCTCTGCGGCGGCAAACAAATGCTTGCGGGACAAGCCCGACTGAACAAGCGCAGGTCCCGCACGGAAGCCGCCTTTGGTGGCAATAACCACTTCCTGCCGCCTTGATCCTAGCAGCTGCCCCAGCATTTCCTCACTTTGCCCGTCGGCATAACCATCCGCGGTATCGAAGAAATTGATGCCTGCCGCCAGCGCCTCGTCCACAAGCTGCCGGGCAGCTGATTGGCCTACCTTATAGACGCTCGGGAGGTTTCCCGTGCCAAAAGTCATTGCTCCGAATGCCAGTTTGGACACGATCAGTCCCGAGTTTCCGAGTCTTGCATATTTCATGATTCAACGCCTCCATTCTTGTTATAGGGTTGGTGCCCTTCTTGAACCCAAGTATACGGGGAATCCGGGGACGGTTTCTTGAACCGGTTGATCATCTTTTTTGAACAAAATGCTCATTTGGGCCGAAGTACCCTTTGTCAGGGAAGGAAGCAGCGTTTAGAATGGAAAAAAAAGCGTTTCATTTGCATCCAAGCGGCAGGGAGGAGAACGCATTGCCGATACGGCCAGCAGTGGGAAAGGGTGAAAACAGGATCGTGGAGAAGCCGGAGTATACGTTGTCCAGTCTGGAGCAAGTCCCCCCGCAGGAAGCCTTTGAGCCGGTATTAACGGGGCACCTCATGGTCATTCACCGTACCAAGGAGCCGGTCCGCGTGTTTGAGCGGTCCGACGGATACAGCGGGGAAGGGGTGGCCTGGCCGGGACATATCAACGTATTCTCTGCAGGCGACATGTCTCTGTGCCGGTGGGACAGGGAGCTGGATTTCTTCCGTCTCGACCTGAGCCCTGATCTGGTCCAAAAGGTAGCCGGTGAGCTGGAGCTCCCCGGAGGAGCCAGGCAGATCGATTTCGCGACACAGATCCGGCTGCAGGATGAACGGCTCGTCCAGCTGGTCCGCTGGCTCCACGAAGAGCAGCAGAGCGGGGGGATGGGCGGCAGGCTCTACTCGGATTCCTTGATGCGCATGCTCACCGTCCATATGCTCGACCGCTACGGTTCAGGCACCAAAGCCGGGGGCCGGGCGGCCCCGCATAAGCTGGAAAAAAATCAGCTGGATCAAGCGCTGCAGTACATCGACGCATTTCTGGACCAGGATATCTCTCTCGAAGACCTGGCTGCAGCCGCTCATATCAGCTCGTCCCATCTGGTAAGACTGTTTAAGCAGACCACAGGCCTGCCGCCGCACCAGTATATGATCCGGGAGCGGATCCGCAGGTCACAGCAGCTGCTGCTGTCCGGTCTTCCCGTTCACGAAGTGGCGGCAGTGCTTAACTTCAGCGACCAAAGCCATTTTCACCGGCATTTCAAGCGGGTGCTCGGCGTTACGCCGCGCCAATTCGTCCTTGGTTCCCGCTAGGGCAGGAGCAGACTTGGCCGATATATACAAAAAAATAGAGGCATTTCGCCTCTATTTCAGAACATTTTCGCCAGTGAAATCAATCCCGTAATCGTAATAATGTTAAACAGCGTGGAAATCAGGACGGTTTGCGCCGCAAAATCGGGCTCGTTGTTGTACTCTTCCGCTAAAATCGACGTGTTGACCCCGGTCGGCATGCCGGATGCGATGAGCAGCGCCTGGGCCGGAATCCCCTTCATTCCAAGCGCAAACACGAGTGTTACGCCGATGACCGGGCCGATGATGAGGCGGAGGAACAGGCTGATATATACGTCCACACGGTACAGTTTGAGCGGATACTTGACGATCTGGGCTCCCAGCGTCAGCAGGGCGACGGCCACCATCGACTGCTGGGCATAGGTGAGCGGCTGCGATACGAACAGGGGCAGCGGGGCATGCACAGCATGCAGCACGATTCCGAGCACGAGCGCATACGGGACCGGCATTTTCAGAAAACCGATAATCATGCTGCGGTAATTGCCTTTCAGCTTGGCGCCCTGGATCGATATGACTCCATAAGTGAACGTCAGGAGGCTCTGCAGCGACATGATCAGCGCCTGCATGGAGCTGGCGAGGGGGTCTCCCTTGAACACCAGGGCATTGATCGGCATCCCGTAGTTGCCCGAGTTGTCCAGCATGATGCTGTTGTTGAACGCGGCGCGCATGCTTTTGGTGAATTTCAGCGGGCGGGCGACCAAGGTCCCTATCACGTATAGAATGAATACATATAATGCATAAAAGAGTGTCACATTCCCGAGCAGCTCGCCCGACATATCCGAATGATACATGCTCATAAAGACGGCGGCAGGGGTTATGCAGTAAAAATTGATTTTGGCCAGTGTGTACAAATCCAGGCGGAACACGCGCTGCATCCATGAACCGATTCCAATCAGCACAAAGACGGGCAGCACCACTTCCAGAAGTATGTCTCCAATCATAGCTCAGCTTCCTTTTTCGAGATCATTGTCATGATGTATTTGAAACCAACCTCTTCATTATAGCACCGTACCTGGAGCCGTGATGAAAAAAATAGGGAGGAAGCAGGAAGCGGGAGGGCCACTTTGCCATGGCGAATCCCCAATACTACACTAATTGTTGGAGAAAGCTATTTAATATGGAAAACCCTTCATTTTGATGCAGAAAAAACCGAAATATACAACAAGGAGTGCCAGCAGTTATCAAGCCTAAAGCCCGCAGCGGTCAAGATGGGAACGTTCCCGTCTTGATGAGCGATACAAGAAGCCGCAGGCGGCAAGCACTTCCGGCAGTCTATATGCCGACACTCAAGATGAGTATGCACCCCCTTACTTCGCGCCGGCAAGCCATACCGGCTTCAGTTCCTGCAGAAGTGCTGCTCCAAGGGAGGTATGAATGGGAATGAGTCCATACACAACAAACTCGAGCCTGGTGAAAGAAAGGGAACTTAACGCGGATGGGGATTCCCTCCAGTCCGCCAAGACCCGAATTTGGAGTGAATTATCCAGGAGTCATATGAATCTGGCGATCCTGCTCAAAGACGAGGGACAGCTGCAGCCGGCACTGATTCTCGCCCATATGGCGGCGAAAACCAAGCTGAAGGAGATCGCTTTGCATCTTAGGCTCGATGTCCCTCCGGATTGCATGCCCTACGAGGATTTAATTGGCCGGGCACGGGAAATCGCGTTAATCGATTTGGAGACGGAGCTGTTCCTGAACACGCTCAGCTATATTGCCGAGCCGGAAAATATGTCGCTTCTCAAAGATATGCACGCCGAGCATGTGGACATGATGTTGGAACGGGTTCGCGCCCTTTTGGAGGAGATGAGCTGGAAGGCCGCTCCTTCGATGATGAGATCGAAATAAGCGTGAAACTGCCTTTTCCGGTAAGTAAAAGAGACGGTCCCAAGAAAGGGGATCGTCTCTTTTGTCAATAAATCTAATTATTTGGCTTCGCCTACAACGGTGAACCGTTCGTTCCGATGCTGCGGATGCTCGATTTCATCAAGGACGGCAATCGCGTAGTCCGCGTAGCTGATATAGCTGCTGCCGGCTGAGTTGACGAGAAGCTGGTCCTTTCCGGCCTGGTAGGAGCCGGTTCTTGCCCCTTCGGGATCAAAAAAGGCCGACGGACTGATAAAGGTCCACTGAATCCCGCTGGACTGCTGCAGATCCTCGA
This sequence comes from Paenibacillus sp. FSL R5-0378, assembly GCF_038009285.1. NCBI lineage: Bacteria > Bacillati > Bacillota > Bacilli > Caryophanales > Paenibacillaceae > Paenibacillus > Paenibacillus sp. FSL R5-0378. Next base: position 6,506,887 of record NZ_JBBPAY010000001.1, on the reverse strand, counting down.
GGTTTTTGCCCTGATTGGATGCCGTAGCAAAGTATTCCTTCGGAAAATCTGGCGTATCCATAACGCGGGTGATCTGTGCTTCGTCGACAAACAGGCTGCCTGCGCCCCCCACGACGATGAGCCGGGTCGACGGTGCGTCCTTCAGGGCGGAAATCAGCGATCTTCCGGCTTCGACGTGAAGATGCTCGTCCCCGGGCTTGGCGCCGAAGGCGTTGACGACAACATCAAACGGCTTCACATCTTCAGCCGTCAGGTCAAACACATCTTTCTCCAGAACGCTGACGTTCCCCGTAACGCGGCCTGCATCACGAACGATCGCCGTTACCTGGTGTCCTCGGTTCAGCGCTTCCTCTACAATAAGGCGTCCAGCCTTGCCGCTGGCTCCAATAACTCCAATATTCATAAAAAATTCCCTCCTGATTATCATGTGTATTCTTGTAACTATTGTAGTTACATGTTGGGCGAATGTCAAATCAAAAAGGATGGCAAACCTTCAACACGAAAAAAACACGCCCCTCTTCCGGGTCGGGAGTCGGGGCGTGCGTTACATTTCAAGCGCTTCGATGTCTTGGATGATGTCCTGGAGCTTAACGGCAGCGAGCACGTTCTCCATCGCTTTCTGGGCGCTGGTGAACAGCGGGACGATCACCCCCTGGATGTTGCGGCCCACCGTGCAATCCGGATTGGGAGAATCATGGACGCCGAACAGGCCGTTCTCCTCCACGACGTTAACCGCATTATAAATGTCCAGCAGCGTTATATCACTAGGATCCTTGGCCAGCTTGGCACCGGGGACCCCCGGCTTCACTTCGACCAATCCCGCCTTGCTGAGCATGCCTGTAATTCTCCGGATCACGACCGGGTTCGTGTTGACGCTTGAAGCTATAAAATCAGACGTATTGGTACCCGTCTTGTTGACTTCCAGAATCGAAAGGATATGAATAGCCACGGAAAACCGGCTGCTGATATTCATGGATTATGCCTCCTTGCCGCCGCCCTGTACTGGGAGTAATAAGATTATTTTATCATAAAAGGCGTTCTGCTGCGCAGCATGGCCCGAAGGGGCCAGAAAGTTTTCAGAAGGGATGGTACAATCCGCGAATCCTTGGCCAAGGGGCTGGAATATAATGTATTGAAAAGGGAGAAATGCTCGGCTACACTATGGTTGCATCATTCAACGATAACGCTTCATGACAGATCCGGCAGACGCACGAAAGGCTCTAACCTTCCAAGGTTCCAGCTACTTTAGAGAGATGGGGTTGTTGGCTATGGGGCTTTACCTGTTTCTTTACCTGTTATTTGTTATCGGCATCCTTTCCGGGATTGTGTTGTTCCGCAAAAATCAGGTCCCTCGCAGCGTTGGCGCAGGGCGGCAGGCGGGGGCTAAGCTCTCCGTGATCATTCCGGCACGGAATGAGGAGAAGAATCTGGCTTTTCTCCTGGAATCGCTCCGGGCTCAAAGCTTGCAGCCGCATGAGATCATTGTCGTCGACGACGGCTCGCAGGACCGGACCCGGGACGTCGCCGCGGGCTTCGGGGTGACCATCGTGCAGAATCCGCCGCTTCCTCCCGGATGGACGGGAAAAACATGGGCCGTGTGGAACGGCTACCTTCATGCTTCCGGGGATACGTTCGTTTTTCTGGATGCCGACATCCGCTTGTCACCGTATGCGCTGGATTCGCTTCTGCAGCTTCGCTCCCGCACCGGTGGCGTCATTTCCGTCGTCCCCTTTCATCACACCGAGAAATTTTACGAACGCCTTGCACTCATTCCGAATATTTTGGGCGTATTTGCGTTTACCTCCCCTTTTGAACGCCGCAATCTCCGGAAAGGACTTTACGGCTCCTGCATTTTGACAACAAGGCAAGATTATGAGCAAGTCGGCGGCCACAGCAGCATCCGGTCGGAAATATTGGATGATTTAAACCTGGGCGCCAAGTACATGGAAGCCGGGATCGACGTAACGAATTTTATCGGCCGGGGGATGGTATCGTTCCGTATGTACCCGCACGGTATTAAAAGCGAGCTGCAGGGATTCGGCAAAGGGGCGGTGCTGAGCACGGCCAAGCTGAGTCCATGGACGATCGTGCTGATTGCGCTCTGGTTTATCGGATTGCTCTGCTCCGCAGGGACGTTCTTTCTATGGAACACGCCATGGGGAATCCCCCTGCTCGCAGGCTACTTGCTGTACATGGCACACATCGGCTATCTGATCAAAAATGTCGGCAAATTCGGCTTCGTGATGCCTGTTCTTCATATTTTATCCACGATCTTTTTCCTGGTGGTGATGCTGTATTCCGCTTACCAGGTCATGTTTCTGGGGCATGTCATGTGGAAGGACAGGGCCGTGGATGTTGGGGGGCATAGGGAACCATGATGATCCTGCTGCTGACGGCTGTGGAATTTCTGTGCGGCTCGCTGATGTTTTCGTATTGGCTGGGCCGGGCGGCGCACAAGGATTTGAAGGCGGTGGGAGACGGGAACCCGGGTGCGTTCAACCTCTGGAACGCCGCGGGGTATAAGCTGGGTCTGGCGGGGGTGGCGCTGGACTTTTTGAAGGGATATGTGCCCCTGGTATGGATCGCCGGCAGCGGCACCGTGCACGGGTATGGCATGGTGGCTGTCGCCGCGGCCCCGGTTGCGGGGCATGCCTTCTCGCCGTTCCTGAAGTTCAAGGGAGGCAAGGCGATCGCCGTCACCTTCGGGGTATGGAGCGCCTTGACCCGGTTTGAGGTATCGCTGGCGCTGGCCGTCATTCTCGCGCTGCTGCTGATCGCCTCCAAGCTGATGAGCCGGCGGCCCTTATCCACGGAAGCGAGCGGCTTCCAGGTGGTAGCCGGCTTCATGCTCGTCTCCGTCTATCTGATCGCCCGGGGCTTCCCGGGACCATATTTGTGCATATGGCTCGTAAATCTGCTGATTCTCGTCTATACGAATAAAAGGAAGCTGGAAGTATTTTTAAAAAGGTACGGCGGGCGGCGAGGAAATTAACATGGCGTGCTGCCTATGCCGGGTAAATTGAAACGCGGGTGGGCAGGAGGCAAGGGCGGACGCTAAATCGGGCTTGCTTCTTTGGCAGCGGCATCGCGCTTTCGCCTCTGCGGCTCAGGCTTAAGCCTGGAGGTCAAAGCGGCTGGTCGCCCGCGCCTTTTTCACTGAGCACCTGCTCCACTTTGGTGATATGGGCCTCCATCCGGGCCAGGGCCTCCTTGGCATCCTGGGTCCGGATCGCCTCATAGATGGACGCATGCTCCTGCAGCAGCCGTTCGGCGGAGGAGCGCTCGGCATAGAACCACAAGGCGCGCATATCCTTCATGTTTTCATGCAGCTTGTTCGATAACGACTCCATCAAATCCAGCAGCAGCGGATTGTGCGTTGCCGCGGCGATTTGCTGATGGAATTTCACGTCCGCCTGCTCGCTGACCTGCTCATCGGCGGCGTTCTCCATTTCGCGCAGTATTTCCTCAAAAGCCGCCAGATCCGCCTCACTGCGGTTCGATGCGGCAACGGAGGCGCAGCCGGTCTCCAGCACGCGCCGGACCTCAAGCAGATGGCGCAGCGAAGCCGCACGTCCCTCCCACAAGTCCGCGTAGAGCTGTCCGGGATGTACCGGCAGCGGATCGGCGGGCGGTGTACGCACAAACGTCCCTCCGCCCTGGCGGATATCCAGCAGCCCCATCGCTTTCAGAGCGCTGAGCGCCTCGCGGATGGTCGATCTGCCCACATTGTACTGGAGCGCCAGGTCAACGACCGAGGAGAGGCGGTCCCCCGGCTGAAGCGAGCCCTCGTCCATCTGCCGCTTCAAATCATTCATTACCCACTCATATTGTTTCAACGGCCGCTGCGGATTCATCGTTCAAGCGTCCCTCCGTTTAATTTTTTACTAGTCATTCCTTGATCTACGGGGAATAAATTGTGTCTAAAATGTGACTTTCTTGAATTCAATCTATATAGATTCATTTATTTTAGTGTATACTTGATCACAATAAAAGTCATCAGATGACCTGACTAATTTCTTCGCACTGATATCGATTATGGAATGTAAAGGAGTGTTTTCCTTGCTGCAGGAAGACGTAAAACGCGAGCTTGTTGCCATTTTGGGCAGCTCTTATGTAAAGGATGATCCCCAGTCGCTGGTCACGCATTCGTATGACGGCACGCCGATGCTGCAGTCGCTGCCGGATGCGGTCGTATACCCGGAAAATACCGGCCAGGTCTCCGAAGTGATGAAGGTGCTGAGCCGGCATAAAATCCCTGTCGTCGGCCGGGGTTCGGGAACGAACCTGTGCGGCGGCACGGTGCCCGTTCAAGGCGGCGTCGTCATGGTCATGCACCGGATGAACCGGATCCTCGAGATCGATATGGAAAATTTAACGGCAATCGTTCAGCCTGGGCTAAATACGAAACAGTTTATTACGCATGTGGAGGAGCTCGGCCTGTTCTACCCGCCGGACCCGAGCAGCATGTCGATCTCGACCCTCGGCGGCAATATCGCTGAATGCTCGGGCGGCCTGCGCGGGCTGAAATACGGAACGACCAAAGATTACGTGATCGGTTTGGAGGCGGTCTTGGCGAGCGGCGACATCATTCGAACCGGCGGCAAGCTGATGAAGGATGTGGCCGGTTACGATCTGACGAAACTGCTGGTCGGTTCGGAAGGCACGCTGGCCATCATCACGGAGGCGACGCTGAAGCTGATTCCGCCGCCGAAGTACAAGAAGACGATGCTGGCGATGTATAAGGATTTGTACGGCGCGGCCCGTACGGTATCCAAAATCATCGAGAACCGGATCATCCCGGCTACCCTGGAAATTCTCGACCGCTCCACGATCCGGGTCGTGGACGATTATGCGAAGCTGGGGCTGCCGCTCGACATGGAAGCAATCCTGCTGATCGAACAGGACGGCGACATGGAAACCGTGGAGCGGGATATTGCGCTTATCACGGACATCTGCCGCAGCGAGCAAGCCGATCAAGTGAGTATCGCGGCGAGCGCGGAGGAGGCCGAGAAGCTGCTGACCGCCCGGCGCAGCGCGTTTACCGCGCTGGCAAGACTGAAGCCGACGACGATTCTCGAGGACGCGACGGTGCCGCGTTCCAAGATCGCGGATATGGTACTTGAGATCAACCGCATCGCGAAGAAATACGACGTCCAGATCTGCACCTTCGGCCATGCGGGAGACGGCAACCTTCATCCGACGGCAACGACCGATGCGCGCAATCAGGAGGAAATTCACCGGGTGGACGAAGCGTTCGAGGAAATCTTCGAAGCAGCGATCCGGCTCGGGGGAACGATTACCGGCGAGCATGGGGTCGGATTGGTGAAATCGCCGTTCCTCGAATGGAAAGTCGGGGCAGCGGGGATGGAGGTCATGAAGGCGATCAAGCAGTCCTTTGATCCGCAAAACCTGCTGAATCCGGGGAAAATGTTCGCAAAAGAAACAAGAAAACGGGTGGTGATCGATCGTGGGTAACACGGTGAACGTGAAGGAGCGGGCGAATCCGCTCGCCGAGACGCTCCGGCTGCGCCTCGATGAGGACCAGCTGACCAACTGCATGCGCTGCGGCTTCTGCCTTCCGGCGTGTCCAACCTTTGCCGAGACGGGCATCGAGGCCGAGTCGCCGCGGGGCCGGATCGCCCTGATGAAGGCCGTCGCGGATGGCATTATGGAGCCGGATGGGGCGTTCGAGGAGCAGATGAACCACTGCCTCGGCTGCCGCGCCTGCGAGCCGGCCTGTCCGGCGGGCGTCAAATACGGGCAGCTTATTGAGCAGGCAAGGGACGCGATCGAGGATCACAAGCAGCATAAACCGCTGGTGAAGGCAGCCCGTCATGCGGCGTTCAAAACGGTATTTCCGTATCAGAAGCGGATGAAGCTGGTGGGCCGAGGCCTCGAGCTGTACCAGAAGTCGGGGCTGCGGAAGGCAGCGCGGTCCACCGGTATCATGAAGCTGTTTCCGAAGCATATCAGCGATATGGAGAAAATACTGCCCGAAGCTTCGGGCAAGGGCGTGCTGGAGAAGATCGGCGCATATCACCCGGCAAAAGGCGAGAAAATCGCGACCGCAGCGCTCTTCAGAGGCTGCATTATGGATGTGCTGTTCACGGACACGAACATTCATACCGTGGATCTGCTTACCGCAGCCGGCTTCGATGTAGTGATTCCGGCGGCACAGAACTGCTGCGGCGCCCTGCATGCGCACAGCGGCGAGGCGGAAGGAGCGCGGGAACTCGCCCGCGGCAACATCCGCGCCTTCAAGGAGGCGAATGTGGACTATATCGTCTCCAATGCGGGCGGCTGCGGGGCAATCCTGACCGAATACGACCATCTGCTGCATGAAGATCCGCAGTGGCGGGATGATGCAGCCTGGTTCGCCGGGCGTGTCGTCGACGTCAGCGAGCTGCTTGTCCGTGAGGGCCGAAGCTTAAACTTCGGCGTCCCTTCGGCAGGACCTGCTCCAGAAGGGAACCCGAAGGTGAGAATCACCTACCAGGATTCCTGCCATCTGCGCAACGTGATGAAATCGGCGGACGCCCCGCGCGTTTTGATGCGCCAAGTGGAGGGCGCCGAGTTTATCGAAATGAAAAACGCCGATCGCTGCTGCGGCTCAGCCGGCATCTACAACGTGACACAGCCGGAAATGGCCGGCAGCATTCTGGATCACAAGATGGAGCATGTGGAAGCGACGCAGGCCCAGTATCTGCTGACCAGCAATCCCGGCTGCCTGCTCCAGATGAAGCACGGCATCGAGAAGGAAGGCCTCAGCGGCAGCATGAAGGCCGTCCATATCGTCGATTTTCTGCATGAGCGGCTGCAGGAGCGGACGGAATAGGCAGAAGGAATCGCAAGGGGAACCGGATCCGGCATACCGAAATTGAAATCAGAGAAATGGATCATTGAAGATTCGAATCCTATCAGAATCGATATTTTAAATCATGCTGTCATAGATTTGGGAGCGATGATGGTATTTCGCAGATACTGGAATCAGATCGGAATCAGCAGCGCAATTGATACAGCATATGAGCTAGGGGGATATCACGATGAATCAGGAACGGAAGATCGATCAGCTGATCAAGAGCATGAGCCTGCGGCAAAAAATCGGGCAGATGTTCGTTTGCGGCTTTTGGGGGACGGAAATCAGCGAGGAGCTGCGGCAGTTCATCAGCACGCATCAGATCGGCGGCGTCATTTATTTCGCCCGCAACGTGAAGACGACGGAGCAGGTGGGCAGGCTGAGCCGGGATCTGCAGCAGGCGGCCGCAGCGTCGGGGATGCTGCCGTTGTGGATTTCCATTGATCAGGAAGGCGGAATGGTCGCCCGGATCACGGAAGGCGTTGCTCTGATGCCGGGAAATATGGCGCTGGCCGCCGCGGGCTCGGCGGACTGGGTGTACGAGTCCGCGCGCGTCAGCGGGGAGGAACTGCGTTCCCTTGGCATCAACCTGAACTTTGCGCCGGTGCTCGACGTGAACAACAATCCGCTGAATCCGGTCATCGGCGTCCGTTCCTATGGGGAGTCCCCGGAAGCGGTGGCGGAGTACGGGACGCTTGCTTTCCGCGGTCTGCAGGACGCGGGCGTCGCGGCCACGGCGAAGCATTTTCCCGGGCACGGGGATACCGCCGTGGACTCCCATCTGGACCTGCCGACGATTACACACGACCGGGAGCGGATGGATGAGGTGGAGCTCGTTCCGTTCAGAAAGGCGATCGCCGAAGGCATCGACGCGGTCATGTCGGCGCATATTTATTTTCCGGCGCTAGAGCCGTCCAAGCTGCCGGTAACGCTGTCGCATGCCGTGCTGACCGGCCTGCTGCGCGAGGAGCTCGGCTACGATGGCGTCGTCATGACCGACTGCATGGAAATGAAAGCGATCGCCGAGCATTACGGCACCGTCAAGGCTGCGGTGATGGCGGTCGAAGCGGGAGCGGACACCGTCCTGATCAGCCAGACCCCGCAGCTGCAGGTGGAGGCGATGGAGGCACTGGAGCAGGCGGTCCGCTCCGGCCGAATCGCGGAGAGCCGGATCGACGCCTCCGTGCGGAGGCTGCTTGCGCTGAAGGCGAAGCGCGGACTGCTCGGGAGCCCGGCGGAGCTGGGGACACTGCGGCCGGAGCTGGACGGGCAGGTTGTCGAAGACTTGCATGGGCTGCAGGACGAGCTGGCCCAGAATGGCAAACAGGCAGCGCCCGGACTGCGGGACAAGCTCCCCGGGAGCGAAGCCCACATGGATCTGGCCCGCCGGATCAGCGAGGCAAGCATTACGCTGGTGCAAGCAAGGGATGGCATCCTGCCGCTGAAACGGGAGCGCACGCTGGTCATCTCGGTCGCGGCTGCCGCGCTGACGATCGCCGACGAAACGATCGCGAGGACGGAAAGCCTGGGCAGCGCCCTGGCCGCACAGGGGATCGACGTGAGCGACCGTCAGGTGCCGCTGGCCGAAGTGGCGGAACAGGCGGGCCGCCTTATGGAGGAAGCCGAAGGCGGGGAGGTGCGGCAGATCGTCGTGGGCACGTATAATGCGCAGTTTGACCCGGCGCAGATCAAGCTGGTCCAGGATTTGCTCGCGCTTGGCAAACCGGTCGTGGTGGCCGCGCTCCGCAATCCGTACGACCTGATGTGTTTTCCGGAAGCGTCTGCGCTGGTTGCGGCCTACGAGAGCCGTCCGCTGGCGCTTGTGAGCACCGCCAAGGCGATCGCCGGCGCTATCCCTTTCAAAGGGAGCCTGCCGGTATCGCTCGGCGCATCGTATCCCGCCGGTTGGGGGTTGCAGACGAAAGCGTGAGAAGCAGGGACAAAGCATTTTAAGACGGCGTCAGCCGTCTTTTTTGTATTCATGCCCGCCTAGTCGGGTAAAGCCCGGAAAGTCGGATAACACGGGTGAAAACTTTACTTTCAAGTCAAATCATTACTATAATGATCCTGTTACGCTTATAAGCGTGAGTAGCATGAGGCATGAATCACAATGGAGGGAACACCGATATGGAACTGTTTAGCGCAATGGAACAGTACGATTATGAGCAGCTGCTTTTTTGTCAGGACAAGTCGTCCGGACTCAAAGCGATCATTGCGATTCACGATACGACGCTCGGGCCGGCACTGGGCGGGACCCGGATGTGGACTTACGCTTCCGAGGAAGCCGCAATCGAAGACGCATTGCGCCTGGCTAAGGGCATGACCTATAAGAACGCCATTTCAGGCCTGAACCTGGGCGGAGGCAAGACGGTCATCATCGGCGATCCGAAAAAGGACAAGAACGAAGCGATGTTCCGGGCTTTCGGAAGATACATACAAGGATTGAACGGCCGCTATATTACGGCAGAGGATGTCGGAACAACGGTGGCCGACATGGATATCATTCATCAGGAGACGGATTATGTGACCGGGATCTCCCCGACCTACGGCTCGTCCGGCAATCCGTCGCCGGCGACGGCCTACGGCGTATATCAAGGCATGAAGGCCGCCGCCAAGGAAGCCTTCGGTTCCGATTCGCTGGAAGGCCGGACGATTGCGGTGCAGGGCGTCGGCAGCGTGGCTTTCCACCTGTGCGAGTATTTGCATCAGGAGGGCGCCCGGCTGATCGTGACGGATATCAACGCGGAGGCAGTCAGCCGCGCGGTGGAGAAGTATAACGCCACTGCGGTGGCGCCGGGGGATATTGTCGGCGTTGATTGCGATATTTTCTCCCCCTGTGCGCTGGGCGCCATCATCAATGATGAAAGTATTACGAAGCTGAAGGCAAAGGTTATTGCCGGCTCGGCCAACAACCAGCTGAAGGAAGCCCGGCACGGAGACCTGATTCACGAGCTGGGCATCGTCTACGCGCCGGATTACGTCATTAACGCCGGCGGCGTCATCAATATTGCCGACGAGCTGAACGGCTATAACAAGGACCGCGCCTGGAAGCAGATCAGCGGGATCTATAACAGCATCTCCCGCATCTTCGACATCTCCCGGGAAGCCGGCATCCCGACGTATGCCGCCGCGGACCGGCTTGCGCTTGAGCGCATCGAAACGCTCAAAAATACGCGCAGCCCGTTCCTGCAAAATCCGCATCATGTGCTGAGCCGCCGCTTTGGGCATTAAGCCAGAGGACCCGCTGGAAACTAAGCAGGGAATCGCTCCAGGGAACCGCTCAGATTTGTGGGGAAACACATCAACCTGCAAGCACTAAAAGGCATACCGACGGGGACACACCCATAATAAACACCAAAAAGCGTACCGCACGGACTTAAACCGTACGGTACGCTTTTTAACATTTCTTAAACCTCCGGGGCCGGGAAATCAAGCGGGCTGCTGCCCGCCCCAATCAGCCCTCCAGCTTGAAGCGGTCGATTTTCTCCTGCATGTCCACCGCCATCTTCGACAGGCTGTTCGCCGAAGAGGAGATTTCTTCGATGGACGCCAGCTGTTCCTGGTTCGCGGCGCTCACGCGCTCGAACGACGCGACCGTGTTGCGCGAAATGCTGGCCACTTCCTGCACGGAGGCGGACACTTCTTCGCTGCTCGCGGACATCTGCTCGGTGACGGCGGAAATGTCCTGGATCTGGTCGGTAATCTGCTTGGCGGACTTTTCGATATTGGCAAAAGCTTCGAGCGCCTCTGCCGTAACTTCCATCCCCTGATCCACATCGGACTGCACTTTATGACGCATCACGTTATACGCGTCAGTGATCAGCATCGTCATCTCCTGGATCGTGTGCTGGATTTCCTCCGCCGTGAGGTTCGACTGATCCGCCAGCTTGCGGACTTCCTCGGCGACGACGGCGAAGCCGCGTCCATGCTCGCCGGCCCGCGCCGCTTCGATCGCGGCGTTCAGGGAGAGCAGGTTGGTCTGCTTAGCCACTTCGGAGATCGCCGTGCTCATTGCGGCGATGCTTGCGCTGTGGTCGTTCAGCTTCTCGATCAGCGCAGCAGACTCGTGCGTGGACTTCTTGATCGTGTCCATTTGCGTGCTGACCAGCTGAACCTTCCGGCTGCCGGCGTGCACGTCTTCTTCCGTACGGTTCGACGAATCGACGATGGTGCTGGCCGATTCGGCAATACGCTGGATACCGCTGGCCATTTCCTCCATCGTGCGCGCGCTTTCCTGCGCGGCGATGGCCTGGTTGTTGGCCTCCTGGGCTGAATCCGTCATCAGATTGGAGACAAATTCGACGCTCTGCGCGTTCTGCTCCGTACTGGCGGTCAGCTCTTCGCTCGAGGCCGCCAGCTGGCTGGAGGTTTCCGACATGTCCAGTACCATCCGGCGCAGCGAGTCGACCATGGCGTTGTAGTTATGCGCCAGGTCTCCGATTTCGTCTCGCCGCTTCGTCACGACGCGATCGTTCAGATATCCTTCGCTCACGCGCTTCGCCGAACGGTTCAGCTGCTCGATCGGACGCGTCATACTGCGGATGATGAAGAACATCACGATCAGCGCGGCAATAACGGCGATCACAAGAACGATGGCCGATGTCCAGAAGATTGGCGTCGTCGCCTTTGTATATTCGCTCTCCGGAAGGATGCCGACGATTTTGAAGCCGGTCAGCTCGTTGGTCACGAAATAGCCGCGCTGGCCAACGCCATTGATCGGATTGGTGTAGTCGAGCAGCCCTTCATTTTTACCCTGCATCGTTTTGAGCTGGTCGCCGACAAACTTGGCACCCACCTTTTCGGTCGGGTGCGACATCAGCAGGCCATTGCGGTCCACTAAGTAGATGTAGCCCTCGTTGCCAAGGTGAACCTGCTTCACGATGTTGTTGATGTTCCCGATGCTCAGGCTGATGTTGATGACCCCTTTGCCGTCGGGCAGCGTTTTGGAAATGGCGACCGCATAGTTTTTCGTCGTAGCCGAAATCGCCGGATCGTCGACAACGGCCTGCCCCTTGTTGTTCATGGCCAGCTTGTACCAGTTGCGGGTCCGGGGATCGAACTGCTGCTGACCGGGGTCAGGAGATTTCATCCAGGACCCGTTGTCGGTGCCGATCGAGACGATTTCGATTTCCGGATGCTGCGCTTTAAAATCGTCAATCAGGATTCGGGTCTCCACCGAGTGGTTTTCGATGTCGGCATACGTAATCTGATTGCTGAGTTGTTTCACGTTGGACAGCTGCATTTCAACCATCGTGTTGATCAGTTTGTCGAGCAGCATGACGCTTGATTTCGTAGTGTCCTCCATTTTGTCCTGAAGCTGTGCTTTGGCGCTGTTCACGGCGAAGACGGCAAGCACAACGGTCGGGATAATGAGCATCAGACAGATGAAGAGCATCAGTCTGCTTCTGAGCTTTTTAATGTTGAAAAGCCCGGATATTTGCTTGAGTAGCTTGTTCAAACGAGATTCCCCCTGCAGTCGATATAGGTCTAAAGTTCCGGCAGCACCTGTGTGAACAGGCGCAGCGCTTAAAAGAGCAGCTCCGGGCGGGCCGTATGTGCCGATCCGTGAGAATCCGTCAATAGGTATGTAATATATTTGAATGGATTCATCCGTTTCGGCGGACGGCATGCCTGAGCGGAAAGGATTCCGACCGGTTTTAGTTCCTATTCTATATTTCGACAAGTACCCCCGATATTTTCATATCTTTATTTCATAAACCGGCATTTTTTTCTGAAAAAATGAAAGGAAGAACCATTCATTTCCTGTTTTTTTCCTGGATAGGTAGGACGAACTATACGGGTTACACCGAAAATAGGGTGCATGGGATTGGCTTTTATTGGATAACATTCGATTGTCCGATGGCGGATAGGGCTTGCGGCGGGAAGGGGCAGGGATGGAAGCCCCACGGAAACGGATTGTCGATATACGCGAAAAGATCATAAAAAATCAAACCCTTTTCGTCAAAATTCTCCGTTGTCAGAAGGTATCTGGCCCCCATATAATGATGGAAACAAATTATCGATAATCGATAATAGCGGGAGGGATGATGGAACGTAAGTCAGCGAACCTATCGACCGACCGTTTTGAAAACGGTTACCTGACTGCCGTTTCGTACGTGTTGGTCAAATCTGCGGTCATGGATGATCGGCGAATGGAGACTGAGAGTCATGTCAAACAGCAGTTACATCCCTTTGGGGAATTCCATCAGCGAACAGATTTATTTGACGCTTAAGCGGGAAATTATCGCAGGCGAGCTGCAGCCGGGAACGCGGCTCATCGTGCTGGACATCGCGGGTAAATTTCAGGTCAGTCAGGCGCCTGTGCGCGAAGCGTTGGAGAGGATGAAGCAGGAAGGATTAATTAACGGCATTCCGAATAAAGGGTCGGTCGTTTCCAATATTACGTCGAAGGAGATCAGAGATATTTTCGTGCTCCGCGAAATTATTGAGGGTTACGCCGTGCGAACGTCTATGCCAACTTTGTCGGAGGATGATTACGAGCAATTGGAAATGATTATCCGGTCGATGGAGGAAGCCGTCGAGCGCGATGACACGCTGGGCATCCTCGAGCTGGATATGGATTTTCACGGATTTTTCTACAAACGCTGCGACAATCAGGCTATTCTGGAGCTCTGGAACCAAATGAGGACGAAGGTGATGCGCTTTATGGCCATCTCCAATCGTCATCACACGACGGATTTGCTGGCCGAGTGGCATCGGCGGCTGATCACCGTCCTCCAGACAGGGGACGGGGATGCGGTTGAGGAGGCTTTTATCGAGCATATGCATGCCTATAAGTTCATCCATATGGACTAGAACCATGCCTCTCGTTCGTTATCCTTTCACAAAGGGGAAATGAAGCATGTTAAATGAACGTTTCTTGTTCGATGACCAGGATGTTATGACTTGGATGAGGGACCGCCTGCTAAGGCACCTCATTTCCGGCAAAGCGAATATGAAGGGGGAACTGAAGGAAAGCCTGTCCCGGCTTCGCCTGAACCCGTACTATACGTTTCCCGCTATTGCGTTATTGGAGCCGACCGCTCCTTATGACCATGAGCATGACCGCTTGGCATATCTTGAGAACATGCGCGCCGATCTTCAGGAGCGTGTGCCGGAAGGGAGCGTTGTCTTTCTGGACGAGGAAGGGAGGATCGGACTGCTGTTCTCCTGGGTTTCCAAAGAGGTGCTGGTCCGGGTGCAAGCGATGCTTCAACAGCGGTTCCCCCATCCGGTGAACATTGGAGTAGGTAAGCCATGCAGCCACTTGAGCGACATCCATCTTTCTTACCGGCAGGCTTCGGCTGCACTGAATAACAAGTTTTACCGCGGGACGGGCCAAATCATCCATTACAGCGAAATCCGCCGGATGGAGCCGGTCGGGCGCTACCCGGCCGAGAAGGAGAGAAAGCTGTACGCTAGCTTCCGCTCGGCCGCTACGGAGGCGGAGATCGCAGAAGCGGTGGACCAGTTTTATGCCGCACTGCTGGAGAAAGGCCCGATCGACGTGACGAGCATGTATGAGCTGACAATCCGGATGCTGGTCGGTATTGAAAAAAGGGTGATTGCCGACGAAGGGAATGGAGGCGCTTACAAGCCGTTTGAAGCGACGTCGCTGGTGAAGATCGGCACGCTGGATGAACTGAAGCGCTACGTCACCCGGTTTCTGACCGGCCTGTGGGAAGTCTTTTCGCCCACGCTCAAAGAGAGCCACCGCAGCCTTATTAAAAAGACCATCCATTACATGGAGCAGGAATGCCAGTATGCTTCGCTGCAGAGCGTCGCGCAGAAGGTGTTCATTACGCCGACTTATTTGAGCCTGCTCTTCAAGACGAATACCGGCAAGACGTTCATCGAGCACTTGACCGAAATCCGGATCGACAAGGCCAAGGATATGCTGCGGACCACCCATTACAAAAACTATGAGGTTGCCGAAAAGGTTGGATATCAGGATTCCCGCTACTTCAGCCAAATTTTTAAAAAGAAGGTCGGTGTCTCCCCCAGCGAGTATCGGGAGTCGATCTGCAAATAGGCAGCGAAAAAAAGGAAGCAGGCCATTCAGCCCGCTTCCTTTTTTGTTGTTGTGAAACCGCTACAGCCGCACGTCGCTCCGCGGACCGTCGAGCTCGTTTTTTCGGGCTTCCTCAAGCTCGGTCTCCCAGGTCAGATGCCGATACTCGGCGGCAGCCTCGTCGCTCTCGAACCATTGGGTGAAGTCCTCCCACAGCGCCGTGGTCCAGGAGGCGTCGATCTGCGCAGTGGAGTAGACGCCTTCTTTGAGCCGGACGAAGCCGAAGATGTCCCGCACCTGCGATTTCTCCGCCTGCACGGCCGTCAGCTCGGCCAGATGGGGAGGGATGAAGATGACGCCGGCCGGCGTGCCCAGCACCACGTCACCCGGCAGGCAAATGGCCTTGCCGATCCGGGTCGGCACGTTCATGCCCACCATGGTGACTTCGCCGATGGCTGTCGGGTCGCTTCCGCGGTAATAGACGTTAATGTTCTTGATTTCGGACACCTGCTGATTGTCGCGGATGCCGCCCCAGATCACGGCTCCGCCGCGCTTGGTGCGGGTGGAGATGGCCGTCGAGAGGTTGCCGCCGACATAGGTGCCGAGGTGGACCTTATCGAACATATCGACCACGACGACGTCATCTTCAACAAGAGAATCGATCACCCACTGGTTAAAGAAGCCGCTTCGTCCTTCCTGTTCATGACCGTAGTTCAGCAGCGTCTCGTGCAGATCCGGCCGCTGCGGTACCATGACCGCGGTGACCGCGCGTCCCACCATGACCTGGTCGGGATGCACGATTTTGAAGTCGCCTTCAAACTGGAATTTGTAACCTCGGTGCCAGAGCGGTCCCCACGCTTCTTCCAGCGTAATTTTGCGGATTCTTCTCAGCACGTCTTCGGGCACCTTCGGCCGTCCGTTCTCGAACCGCTCGCCCTTCCACTGCGGCGTCAACTGAATGATATCTTCCGGATTGTCAAATTTCATTCCAAAATCCCTCCTCGATCAATGGATGCTTTCGAACCTAGTGCTTGATTCCATTGTTAAGGACGGATTCCGTTTTGTCGATGCGACTTTCTTAAGATGATCGAATTTATAAATTTTCAGCAGAGATGAGCCATTCGATCATCACTCAGCTTCTCTATGACACACTCCAGATCTCAAGCCAAACGGCCTTTCTATGACACTCACCAGATCTCAAACCAAACGGCTTCTCTATGACACTCACCAGATCTCAAACCAAACAGCCTATCTATGACACTCACCAGATCTCAAACCAAACGGCTTATCTATGACACTCTCCAGTCTCAAACCAAACGGCCTTTCTATGACACTCTCCGGATCTTAAACCAATCAACTGCTCCCCGGCACTCCGTAAATCTCAAATCAATTGGTCTTTTCCCCGCACTGCCCATTTTTGAAATAGCCCTCGTACAACATTCTCTGTCCTTATCCAATGGACATATTCTTGTTTTGTTTTATAAAAGGTGGACACGGCACTATATCCTTCTACGGGCGGCTAAAATGCAGATGTCTCTACATCTTGTATTAACATCTAGATTCCAACCTATATATGGGATGGAGATTGAGAGTAAAGATAGGGTGCGTTTGTCCACATTTTGAAAGACAAAATCACAATCTGTTCGTTGTCAGTGAACAAACTCCTGGAACGACAAATCTAAAGTTTTGTTCGTTATAAGTGGACAAACTCCTGAAACAATGCACATCTAAAGTTTTGTTCGTTATATGTGAACAAACTCCTGGAACGATACAAATCTAAATTTTGTCGTTATAAGTAACCCAACATCATTGAAATGTACATCGAAAGTTATTGGCGTGATGGAGCATATCTCATTTTTACCACCTGAAGTTGAAGGAGCGGGGGAGACGCAGACGGATTTTAAAAAAACAAACATTATCGTAAAATCGTCGCCTTTAATCATGAAACCGCTTTCGAATAAAGTAGTACTACAATCATTTTTATGATGATGGAATGCAAGAGGGGAGGAAATGAAAAGGATGGTTGCAGAAACGAAAACGACAGCCGAAGCGGAAAAGACCCGACGCGCCGTCCGAAAGCGCGCAAAGACCGGGGACACCCATTTGGCGGGTTACATCTTTATTTCCCCGTGGCTCATCGGCTTTTTACTGCTTACGCTGTGGCCTATCGCCCAATCGTTTTATTTGTCCTTTACCGACTACTCGCTGCTGGAAGACCCGGTCTGGGTCGGAACCGAAAACTACGTCAACATTTTTACGAATGATTCGACCTTTACCAAATCGCTTGGCGTCACCTTTTTGTTCGTCCTGTTCTCCGTGCCGCTGAAGCTGTTCTTCTCGCTCCTCGTGGCTATGGCGCTGAACCAGAAGTTAAAAGGCATGAACCTGTACCGGACGGCCATCTATTTTCCTTCGCTGATCGGCGGAAGCATTGCGGTGGCAGCCCTGTGGCGCAACATGTTCGGCCTCGACGGCTATATCAACCAGGTGCTCGCCTGGTTCGGTATCCAGGGCGTAGGGTGGATTTCCAATCCCGACACTTCGCTTGGCACGCTCATTCTCCTGAACACCTGGCAGTTTGGCTCGACGATGGTTATTTTCCTGGCCGGCCTGAAGCAGATCCCGCAGGAGCTGTACGAATCCGCAGCCGTGGACGGCGCCGCGAAGATCCGCCGGTTCATCAGCATTACGCTGCCGATGCTGTCTCCCGTCATGTTTTTTAACCTGATCCTCGGCGTCATCGGCTCCTTTCAGACCTTTACCTCCGCGTTTATCATTACGAAGGGCGGTCCGGTTAACTCCACTTACGTGTATGCCTTGTATTTATACGAGAAGGCGTTCAAGCATTACCAGATGGGATATGCCTCGGCGCTGGCCTGGATCCTGCTCGCCATTGTCGCACTCCTGACCATCGTGAACTTCGCCGCATCCCGCTACTGGGTATTCTACGAATCGGAAGGAGGGGGAACGAAGTGAAGCTGAAGTCCAAGGTAACGAGTCATCTGTTTCTCTCCTTGTTCTCGCTTCTTATGCTGTACCCGGTCATCTGGTGGGTCGGCGCTTCCCTGAAAAAGACCGAAGAGCTCAGCCTGCCGACGATCTGGCCGAAGACGCCGATGTGGGAAAATTACAGCAAAGGCTGGCATTTCTCCAGCGAGTACACGTTCGCCCACTTCTTCGGCAATTCGCTCCTGATGGAGGTCGGCAACGTCTTCGGCGGGGTGCTGACCGCCGCCATCGTCGCTTACGGCTTCGGCCGGCTGAGCTTCAAGCTGCGGGGCTTCTGGTTTTCCATCCTGCTGCTGACGATGATGCTGCCCGGACAGGTAACGATCGTTCCGCAGTATATCCTCTTTAACAAGCTGGGCTTTGTGGACAGTTACGTGCCGCTGGTGCTGCCGCATTTTTTTGGCGGCGGAGCGTTCTTCATCTTCCTGCTGGTCCAGTTTATCCGGGGCATTCCCCGGGACCTCGACGAGGCGGCGAAAATCGACGGCGCGTCGGTGTACGGCATCTTCCTCCGGATCATTTTCCCGCTGATCAAGCCGGCGCTCATGACGGTCGCGATATTTACCTTTATTTGGAGCTGGGACGATTTCTTCGCGCAGGTGCTGTACATCAGCTCGGTCGAAAAGTTTACGGTCGGCCTGGCGCTGCGGATGTTCATCGACCAGTTCGATATCCAATGGGGACAGCTGCTCGCCATGTCGCTGTTGTCCGTCCTCCCGTCCATGCTTATCTTTTTGTTTGCGCAAAAACATTTTGTCGAGGGGATTGCGACGACCGGCCTCAAAGGGTAGCTTGGCTGCGTAATAAGATTTCACGAAAAAATGGCTGATATAAAACGAAAGGGGAAACGGAAGATGATGAACATGAGACGAATGAGCCTGGTCTCGCTCCTGCTGGCGCTGCTCTTCGCGATCACGGCCTGCAGCGGCGGCGGAAAAGGAAGCGGCAGCGGAAAGACGCTGAGCATCATGTGGTGGGGACCAGACGAACGGCACGAAGCGACCAAAAAAGCGCTGGACCTGTACACGCAGCAGCATCCTGACGTAAAATTCAAGCCGGAATACATGGCTTGGGATGCCTATTGGCAAAAGCTGCCGACACTGGCGGCATCGAAAACGATTACCGATGTCCTTCAAATGGACGCCGCCTATTTGCAGGAGTACGTTAGCCGGGGGCAGCTGGAGGATTTGTCCGATATCGACTTGACCGGTATCGTGGATCCCGGCGTTCTCGAGAATTTGAAGATCGGCGGCAAGCTGTACGGCATTCCGCTCAGCCAGAACGCGCAGGGGATCGCCTTCAACAAGGAGGATCTGGCGAAATACGGCATCCCGCTGCCGCATAAAGACTGGACGTACGACGAGTTTTTCCAATGGGCGAAGGATGCGCGCGCCAAGCTGCCGGAAGGCAAGTATCCGATCGGCGACACGACGACATGGGACGGCTTCAACTACTACCAGACGGCGATGGGCAAGCCGCCGATCATGGCTGACGGAGGCAAGACGTTCACGCTGGATAAAGACCTGTTCATGAAGTTCTACCAAACCTATGAACAGTTCCGCAAGGACAAAATCGTGCCTCCGGCGGACCAGGCGGCCTCGTTCCTGGAGAACGACCCGCAGGCGGACCCGATGGCTTCCGGCGTCGTCATGACCCGGGGAGCGACAACCGGCTCGGTCAGCGCGCTGGAGCAGCTGATGCCGGGCAAAGTGGGTGTCGTCAATATGCCGACCGGTCCGGCCGGCGGGGGCTGGGCACAGTCGACTATTTTCCTCAGCGTCAGTGCCAATTCGAAGAACAAGGAAGAGGCAAAAAATTTCGTCAAATGGTTCGTGACGGATAAGGATGCGGGAAAAACACTCGGACTGACCCGCGGCATTCCGATCAACCCGGAAATTTACAAGGAGCTCGAGCCGAATTTGGAAGCGAAGGATAAGCTCGGCAAGGAAATTTACGATCAGTCCGTCGACAAAGCGCTGCCGTTCTACTCGCCGGCTCCCGGATTCACGGAATGGGTGGACGCCTACAAGAAAGAGATGGACGCGGTCACGTTCGGCCAGCAGAGCCTGGAGCAGGCCTTCGACAAGATCGACAAGCTCGGCAAGGAGCTGGCAGCCAAAGCAGGAAGCTGAGCCGGGGAAGCAGCGCCTTTTGGGAAGTGGAGCTCCCGAAAGGCGACCCCTGTGACGAGTCTTCCTAATGTTCCGTTGAACCGGAAGCAGCACGGGGCGGTGGCAATATCAATCGGCGGGGACAACGCATGAAAAGCTTCTCTGTTCGTGAGACGGTGCTGCTGTTATCCTGAATTGATATCCTAATGTTTACGAGTAAGCTAATGAGAAAGAGGTGTTCATTCCATGCAATTGGCGGAATTTTTCTCTTCGCAGCCGAACCGGCTGTGGCATTTGGCGAAGCAGATGAACGTGAACTATGCGGTTGGCGGCCTGCCGTGGGAAGAGAAGTCGGAGAAGCCGTGGGATCTGATGCCGCTGATCCGGATGAAGCAGCGGTACGCCGACTTCGGACTGACGCTGTCCGTCATCGAATCGATGCCGCCGAGCAACAACATCAGGCTCGGGACGCCCGGCCGCGACGAGGAGATCGAGATTTTTCAGCAGTTCATCGTCAACATGGGCGCCGCCGGCATTCCTGTGCTCTGCTACAACTTCATGGCACAGTTTAACTGGTTCCGCACCTCGACGACAACCCGCACGCGCGGCGGGGCGCTCGTATCAAGCTACGATCACAGCCTGATGGCGGATGCCCCGCTGACGGAGGCCGGCATCGTCACTGAGGCGCAGCTGTGGGAGAACCTGCACTATTTCCTGGAAAAAATCGTGCCCGTCGCCGAATCCGCGCAGGTGAAGCTGGCGCTCCATCCGGACGATCCGCCGATCTCGCCGATCCGCGGCGTGTCGCGGATTCTGACGAGCGCGGCCGCGCTGCAGCGGGCAATCGATCTGGTGCCGAGCGCATACAGCGGCATGACGATGTGCCAAGGAACGCTGGCGACGGCGGGCGAGGACATTCCTGCGGTCATCCGCCAGTTCGCCGGCCAGAAGAAGCTGTTCTTCGTCCACTTCCGTGACGTGAAGGGCACGCCGGAGAAGTTCGAGGAGACCTTCCACGACGACGGCAAGACGGATATGCTCGAAGCGATGAAGACCTATTACGAGGTCGGCTTCGACGGGCCGGCGAGACCGGACCATGTCCCGACGATGGAAGGCGAGGACAATACGAACCCGGGATATGAGCTGCTCGGCCGCCTGTACGGCGTCGGCTATATCACCGGGCTGATGGAAGCGGCGGCCAAGATGAGCCGGGCTTCGGTGACGTCTTAAGCTTCGTTCATTGCCAAACAGAAAGATCAATCATTATCAAGGTACGGATCCCACCCATCCGTGCCTTTTCGTTTTGACGAGGCATCCTTTCGTCGACAAAGGGGGATCAAAAGAAAGGGAGGTCGGAGATCAGCGTCCTTTCACGCGTCTACCTGTCGTCATCCATACGAGAAAAAACCACCCGCACAGCGTTTCGCCGTGCGGGTGGTTCGTATTGCCGCCAGCCGTCAGCTCCACAGCCGGTCGTTGGAATAAAACTTGTTCCACTGGTCGGTCGACTCCCAGATTCCGCCGATCTCCGGGTGGACATGTTCGGCCAGAACCTCGTCGTTCAGATCGTCGATGCCGAGACCGGGCGCATCCGTCAGCGTGATGTACCCGTTCTGGACGAGTTTGTCCGGCAGCCTGCTGCCGATGACGATGTCATCCCACCAATCCACTTCGCAGGAATGGTATTCGAGCGCAAGGAAGTTTTCGGTCGCGGCGGCGACATGGGCGGCCGCAAGGCAGGCGATCGGACTCTCCGCCATATGGATCGCCATTGCGACGCCGTAGTCCTGGGCCATGTCGCCGATTTTCTTCGTCTCCAGAATGCCGCCGGTAGTCAGGACGTCGGGATGGATAACGGAGACGCCGCCCGCTTCGAGCAGCGGCTTGAAATTCTCCTTCAGATAGATGTCCTCGCCCGTGCAGATCGGAGTAGTGACGGCCCGGGACAGCTGGGCGTACTGCTGTGTGTACTGCCAAGGAATCATGTCTTCCATCCAGGCCAGGTTGAACTTGTCGATGCGCCGGCCCAGCTTGATGCAGTCCTGAAGCCCGATATGGCCGAAATGGTCGATGGCGAGGGGCACCTGGTAGCCGATGACGGAACGGACGTCCGCGACGTACTGCTCGAGCATGTCGAGTCCTTTTTCCGTGACATGAATGCCGGTTAAGGGATGGGGGATGTTGTAGATATCGTAGTGGCGGTTCGTAATTTCCCGCAGCTCGTCTTCCGACAATCCGTCGAAGTTCTGATTGTAGCGGCGCTTCGATTTTTCCCTCATCTCCTCCAGGAAACCGAGCGGGGCGCTCAGCGTACCCGGCTCATTAATGATCTGTCCGATGCCGAGGTCCATCTTCAGGAAGGTGAAGCCGGCGTCCATCCGTTTCTTCAGCGCTTCGCCCATCGCCTTGCCGGTATCCTTGCCGACGACCTCCGTATCGCAGTACATGCGGATTTTATCGCGGAATTTGCCGCCAAGCATCTGATAGACCGGCACCCCGTAGGCTTTGCCGGCCAGGTCCCACAGCGCGAGCTCGATTCCGCTGACGCCGCCGCCCTGGCGGGCATGGCCGCCGAACTGCTTGATCCGCCGGAACAGCTTGTCGATGTTGCAGGGATTTTCGCCGAGCAGACGGCTCTTCAGCATGAGGGCATATACCTTGTCCGCGCCGTCGCGAACCTCCCCGAAGCCGACGAGCCCCTGGTTGGTATACACCTTGATCAGGCTGCTGTGAAAAGGCCCCCCGACGATATCGGTGAAGCGGATGTCCGTAATCTTCAGCTCCGAGGGTCTCGAAGCGGTGCTTACATGGGCCAAAGTTTGCTCGTAAGACTCTTTGTTAATCATGAAATCACTCCCCCTATTGGATGGTTCGTTACAGCAGCATGCTCCCGCCGTCCAGACGGATGGCGGAGCCCGTCAAATATTCGCTTTCGTCCGAGGCGATGAAGGCGGCAAGCCTGGCGACATCGAGCGGGACGCCGACGCGTCCCATCGGAAATTTGGCCAGCTGGCGCTTGCGCCGCTCCTCCAGCTTCTTCTGCGCATCGGGATCGTCCGCTAATATGCGCTCATATTTGCCGACGTCGACGGCTCCCGGCTCGATCATGTTCACCGTGATGCCGTACGGGGCCAGCTCGATGGCGCTTTCCCTTCCCAGCATCCGGATCGCACCTTTCGTCATCGCGTAGACGGGATCGAAATCGGTCGGCCGCTTCGCATGCACCGATGAGATGAGAATGATGCGGCCTGCGCCTTTCTGCTTCATGGCCGGAACGACGGCCTGAATGCACTGCCAGTAGCCCTTCACGTTCGTATTCATCATGCGGCTGAACGTCTCCTCATCGTGCTTGAACAGATCGTAGTTCAGCTGCATGGCGGCATTGTTGACCAGGATGTCGATGCCCCCGCCGCGCTGCTCGACCTCTTTTACCATCGCAATAATCTCGTCCTGCCTGGCGACGTCCGCCTGAACGATGAAGCAGTTCCCGCCGGCCTCGTCGATCCGCCGCTTCGTTTCAAGGGCGCCGGCCTCGCTGCGGTTATAGTGGACCGCAACGCTTGCGCCTCTGCGTGCGAACTCCAGCGCAATTCCCTGGCCGATGCCGGTTCCCGCTCCCGTCACCAGGGCGACTTTGCCTGCCATGCTCATGGCGAATCGCCTCCCTTTGGCCGTTTCATTTTATGGTCCATGTAGTGCAGCAGGAAACCGCCGTCCAGCCGGAGATCCGCGCCGTTCAAGTAGCGGGCTTCCGCGGAGGCGAGAAAGCCTGCGGCATGGGCGATATCCTCAGCGCTTCCCAGCTGCCCGCTCGGCACCTTGGTTTCGTAGCTGTGATAGAGCGTCGTAAGCCTGCTGTGGAAGCGTTCATCATCGCCTTCTACCGGCCCCGCTTCAATCGTATTGACGCGGATGCCATGCCGGCCGAGCTCCAGTGCCGCTTCCTTCGCCAGCATTTTGACGGCTCCCTTGGACGCGCTGTAGACAAAGGAAGATCCGGTCGGCTTCTCGGCATGGATCGACGAAACAAAGACGATGCAGCCCGACTGCCGGGATGCCATCGCCTTTCCTGAGGCCTGTGCGCACAGAAAGGCGGACTTCGCATTCGCATGCATCACTTCTTGAAACAGCGCCTCCGAACAGGTCTCGACGGAAGCGGGGGCGAGCAGATCGTTATTGTGGACCAGGACGTCCAGTCCGCCGAGCTCCCGCTCCGCGGTCTCGACCAGCTGGTTCGCGTTGGCTCCGACGCTCAGGTCGAGGCTCGCCACGATGACGTTCGAGCCTGCGGCCCGGGCTGCAGCGATATCAGCCGCCGCCTCGGCGCCGCCGGATGCGCTGTTCAGCACGAGATGGGCGCCGCCGGCCGAAAAACGCCGGATCATGGCTCTGCCAACAGGAGTGTCTGCGTCCGTGATCAGGACAACTTGTGCAGAATGATTCATAAATCACCTCCGGATAGAGCGGTACTTATGGCTGTCGGTACGTTCAACTTCATCATAAAAGGTTGGCGCTGCCGGCTTCGAGATGTGAATCTTACGATTTTGTTTGATTTCTTTCAAAAGGGGAGGGAAGAGGGGATTGCGAAGCAGCCTGAGCGGCGGCTCTAAAACGGAAGCATGAAAAAAGCGGCTCCCGGAGCGAATGCTGCCCTGTACGGGAAGCCTACGCAAGCCGGTTGCCGCTTGTTCGGACCAAGCTTTTAGCCTAGTCTAATGCCTAATTTGGGGAAGCATGACGCTTCTATTACACCGGTTGCTTATACCGGCTGCTGCTGCTGTTGCTGCTGCTCCTTGCGCCATTCCTGGACCGCCTGGTCAAGACGCTTCATCGCTTCCTCGACCAGGGAGCGGGAGCAGGCAATGTTCAGACGCATGAAGCCTTCGCCTTCCTTGCCAAAAGCAGAACCCTTGTTCAGGGCAAGCTTGGCTTTGTTCAGCAGAAATTGTTCCAGGTCGTCGGGTGACATCTGCAGTGCGCGGAAATCGAGCCACATCAAGTACGTCGCTTCAGGCACCCGGGTTTTGATTTCCGGAATATGTTCGCCCAAATATTCACTCACATACTCCATGTTCGCTTTCATGTACACCAGCGCTTCGTCCAGCCAAGCCTTGCCGTCATTATAGGCGGCTTGGGTAGCTGCGCTGCCGAGCGTGCTGATCGAATTGACATGATAGAGCTCAAGCGTCTTTTTGAACCGGCGCCGGATGGAATCGTTCGGAATGATGATATTCGAAGTATTCAGCCCGGCAATATTAAACGTTTTGCTCGGCGCAGTACAAATGATGCAGTTCTCCTGAATCTCCTTGGACAAGCTGGCGAACGGAATATGGGTCCCTTCTTCATAAACCAGGTCCGCATGGATTTCGTCGGACACCATCAGAATGCCGCGCTCCATGCAGAGCTTCGCAACCGCCTCCAGCTCTTCGCGCCGCCATACTCTGCCGACCGGATTGTGCGGGCTGCACAGGATGAACAGCTTGACCTGATCGTCAAGGCTCTGCTCGAGCGCTTCGAGGTCCATCGTGTAATACCCGTCCTGCTCCTTCAGCGGGTTCTGCACCAGCTCCCGGCCGTGATCGGTGACGACGCTGTGAAAAGGAGGGTACACCGGCGTCTGGATGGCAACCTTGTCTCCCGGCTCGGTAAAAGCCTGCACGATGAAGCTGAGGGCGGGCACGACGCCCGGGCAGAAGACGATCCATTCCTTGTCGATGGACCACCGATGGCGGCTCTTCATCCAGTCCGCTACGGCCTGATTATACGCATCAGACTGCATCGTATAGCCGAATACCCCGTGTTCTACGCGGCTGTTCAGCGCGGAAATGACCGAGTCGGGTGCGGCAAAATCCATGTCAGCTACCCACATCGGAAGGACGTCGGACACGCCGAAGATCCGCTTCAGGTCGTCCCATTTAAAACTATCTGTATTTATACGTTCGATTGGTTGATGAAAGTTCAAGCTGTTCTCCTCCTTGGAAGGTCATTCAAAAGTTCGTCTATCCACGAATATAATCATAACAGATACAGGCAAGTTTTTGGGTACACATCAGCTTTGAAAACCATCCTGCATCTCAAGTACAATTAACGCATGAGGAATGAAGCCTACGGGTTATCCGAAAGGAGGAAGAACATGCAGCTGATCGCCATGCTGACCATGCTGATCGATCATGCAGGGATCGTGTTTTTTCCGGATCAAATTTGGCTGAGGGTGATCGGAAGGATCGCATTTCCGATTTACGCCTATGCACTCGTACAGGGACATTATTTTACCCGAAGCCGGACCAAATATTTATTCAGGCTGTTTATACTGGCTCTGCTCTCCCAAATTCCATACCAGCTGGCTCTGGACCCGGACGGGCTGAACGTGGTCGTTACGCTGTTTGTGGCAGCCGCCGTCCTGCAAATTCTGGAGCGCAATCTGTCCTTGGCAGCCAAAGCCGGGATCACTCTGGCCTTTTGCGTTCTGATGGAAGGGTTCCCGTTTGATTACGGAGCATACGGCCTGCTGCTGGTGCTTGCCTTCCGATATGCTTCCTCCGAGAAGCTGCTGGGTGCCCATCTGCTGCTGAACATACTGTATTTGATAGCATTCGGAGCAGGGGCTGTTCTGCAGATGCTGAGCATCGTACCGACCCTGGTGATTGTATACGGGCCTTATTTATGGAAAAAGATCGAGCAGGCCAGAGTTAGGGCGTGGGTGTGGCGGTCGTTTTATCCGCTGCATCTGACCGTGCTGGCTGTGCTGCAGCGGCTGGATGCTTAATGCACCAGCCTTTTTAAGTTGGAAATATTTACAGTTTGCCCTATTTACAAACCGATGGTCGGTATTTATAATGGAGCTAACAAAACAAGAGAAAAGGTGAGGAAAATGGCTCCTTTGATTGGATTAATCGTTTCGCTGTTAGGGTTTCGCTTGATAGGATGGCTGGGCTGGGAGTATATGAATGACTGGATCATCAGTCTGCGGTTTGCGGTAGCCTTCATGTTTTTGCTGACCGCCTCGGCCCATTGGGGCAAACGCCGTGCGCAGCTGGTCGCCATGGTACCGCCTCGGTTCGCGCAGCCGGGTGCGTTGGTTACGCTGACGGGCTGGCTGGAAATCGCCGGCGCCGTCGGCATGATGATTCCGATCATGGCCGAGGCGGCATCCACCGGGCTCGCCCTGATGCTGCTGGCTATGTTTCCGGCCAACGTATATGCGGCGAATAACCGTCTGACTCTGGACGGCAGAGCGGTGATGCCGCTTGTCCCGCGAACCGTGCTTCAGGTCATTTTTTTGGCTGCCGTACTCGCTGCGGGCTGGTTCCCTCCGGGAGCATGGGCATGACGGATTGGAACTAAATCAGGAGGAGGATGGAGATGAAACAGGAAGAAAGACGCGAGCAGACGATGAAACTGCTGCTGGATACAACTGAAGAGCTCATTTTGGAGAAGGGCTGCACCAAGACGACGCTCAGCGATATTATGGCAAGAACCGGCTTGTCCAAGGGGGCCATATTCCACTACGTATCCGGCAAGGATGAACTGTTTGTGAAGGTGCTCGAGGCTAAGCTGGAGGAGACGAATACGAGCTTCATGGACGCGGTGGATGCCCCTGCCGTAAAGGAATTTGACGGGCCGATGAATGCGATCGCGCAGAGTCTGCCCAAGCTGGAGAGCCGGGAAGATGTGAGCAACCTCATCATGATGTATTTGATCGGGAAAAGTGATCAGCCGGAAGCGGCCGGCATCGTCGCGGACTTTTACCGGCAGGCGGTCGCCACGTCGAAGAGGTGGATCGTCACGGGCCAAGAGTCCGGAGTCATCTCCTCCTCGGTCAATGCCGACCAGGCGGCGGAGCTGTTTGAGCTGCTCTCCTTCGGGCTGCGGATGCGCAGCCTGATCGGAGTTCGCAGCACAGGGTTCGGCATTCAGGAGTTTTCGGAGCTGATTATGCGGACGCTGCGGCCGGACCGTCAAGGAGGTGCTCCGACGTCATGACGCTGCTCCTGTTTCTGCATATTGCCGGAAGCGTGCTTTTCTTGGGTAACATCATTACGGCTGCTTTTTGGAAAGTCCGCGCCGACGTCCGGGGCGATGCCGCGGAGATTCACCGCACCGTGAACAACGTGATGCTCGCCGATTATGCGTTTACGCTGCCCGGGCTGCTGCTCTTGATCGTCACCGGGAGCCTGATGGCCGCCAAAGGCGGCTATTCGCTGGCCGGTCTGAACTGGCTTACGGCTTCGCTAATCCTGTTCGGGATCACCGGCGTGCTGTGGCTGGCCGTACTAATCCCGCTGCAGCGGGGAATGATCCGGCTCAGCCGGCAGGCGCTCGAAAACGGGACGATCTCCGCAGCTTACAAGAAGTTGTCGGCGTATTGGGCGGTTTTCGGCATCCTTGCCACCTTGCTGCCGGTTTTCATATTGTACTTCATGGTCAGCAAGCCTTTTTAAAATGAGGCGCAAACGACCGGCCGTTATGTATAACGGCCGGTTTTTGGTTTGCTGATAAGGGGAGTCAAGAGGCCGTCGTCTCAGCTGCAGGGTCTGTAAAAATGAGGGTATAGGTGCGGTTTTTATGGAAAGAAATAGAGCATACCTTAAATAAAACGCCAAAATGGCTGGGCAGAACCCAAAGCGCAGTGTCTGGGCATTTTCCGGTTCAAAGATGTACAATAAGGTAAGCGCGGATCAGACCGGAAAGATTCCTTCGACTTGATTCAGGGGAAATAAAATTCGGGATGGCGATTTCCCTTTGGCCTGCACCTCGATGAAGTCGGAACCGATGAGCACCAGCTTCATGTTGGAAAAGGCTTTGCCGGACTGGAATACCGTCCGGATTCCGACGCGGCGGAATACCGCCGGCGGCTTGACGTCAAAGACGCGGATGGTCTGCAGGCTGAGCGGAACGAACAGCTCCCCCTGAACGCGGATAAAGCTGCTTTTATACACATGCTGCAGCCGCCCCGGCTCCAGACCCAGGCCAGCGCCGTTGATTTCCACCAGATGCCCGGTGAATTTGGCGAGACGCTCCTGCAGGGTTATATTTCTTTTAAACTTCATGAGCAGCACTTGGATCCCTCCGATGAACGTTTACTGCATTGTATGCCCTGAACTGGGCGGGTGCTTCGATTTTTTGAAGAGAATCACAGGCCGTTTTACGCAGGTACAGCAAAGACGGCTTTAGATTTGCGAAAGGAGGAACCATGAACGAGAGCAGGGTGATATCAAGACCATGGGCGCTGGAAGGGCCCAGCATTCAAATCGACCCGCTGTTTCCTTATTATGCGGACCGCTCTGCCGAGAGCATCGCCGAAGAGATCGAGCTGTCCGGCTACCGGACGGTGCATTATTTTGTCGTGAACGAGAGCAGGGTCCGAACGGACATCATTGAGGCTTTTCACGCCCGGGATATTGCCGTATGGGCGCTTGTAATCGGGAACGGAACGTTCGCCACTGAACATCTCCCACGGGAATGGCGTTCCTGGCGGATGGGGCTGCTGAAGGAGCTCAATGACGGCTTTGAACGGTTTTCTCCGTTCTCGGTATCTTACGTGGAATGGAAAAAGGAAGCGGTCGCCCGGGTCCTACTGGACCATCCGTTTGACGGCATTGAGATCGCCGAGCCCTATTTTCCGGAATGGGACGGCATCCGCAGAGGGGTATACGGCGACGTCGGCCCCCACGCGAAACAAGCGTTCCGGGATAAGTACGGCCATGATATTCCCGAATTTCTGAACAAGCGGGCGGCTAACTATTATAAAAAGATACCTGACATCTACGGCAAATGGATTACTTTCCGCGTGGACGCCGTGAACGGACTCATCGATGAAATTATAAACGGCAGTGGAGGCGCAAGAAGTGTCCGCCCGGATATTGCCGTAGCGACCTGGTCGCTGGCGGTTGACGGCGGAGCGGTATCCACCCTCCGGCTGAAGGAATGGCAGGGGCTGGATGCGATTTCGATGATCGGGAAGGTCCGGCCGGATATGCACGTGCTTCAAACCCACTGGCCGGACTGGATGAAGCGCCATTTGCCGCCGCAGTACGCGGGAGGATACGAAAGCTTCGCCGCACCGATCCGGGCCGCTTATCCCGGACTTCCCCTTGGCATTCAGGCTGACATCGGCTCCCGGAGCAGCATGGTGAAGAACCGGCGCTGGCTCAATGACTTCCAGAACACGGTTTACGAGCTCGGCTACGATACGTGGACGGCGTACGAATACCATCTCGGCGGGTATATGTATGACGAACCGCCTGTCCCTGTGAAAGCCGTCATGCGCGGAGAACAGGAGCTGACGGTTTCGTTCAACAAACGGATTGATCCGGATACGCTGGGAACGGTGCTGTTCTTTGCGGAGGAGAACACGGAGGCTGGACCACTGGCCGGCATCACCATCGAGCAGAGGGCCGTCGACGGCAACCGTTTATTGCTGCGGGTGAACGGGCTTCCCCGGCGGCCTGTACTGGTCGAAGTCAGCGGGATGCGGGATACGCCGGGACTATGGCATGTGAAAGGCAAAAAGTCGGGCGAAACCCCGATCGGCCACAGGCTGAAAGTAGAGCAGGATCGTGGGTAATAGAGGAAGCTGAGCATGAAAAAAAGCGTCCCGGCGGCAGCGATGCCGCCAGGGCGCTTCTTTTATACATGCTGTAGTCATTATTGGGCGGTATATCCGCCGTCTACCATCAGGCTCGTTCCGATCACGAACGAGGAGTCGTCGCTGGCCAGGAACAGGACGGATTTGGCCACCTCTTCCGCGGTGCCGAGCCGGCCGATCGGGTGAAGCTCCACGAGCTGCTGCTTGGCTTCCGGCGGAAGCGCCTTTAGCAGCGGCGTATCGATATAACCCGGGCAGACGGCATTCACCCGGATGCCGTGCTTGGCGTATTCAATGCCGAGCGTCTGGGTGAGCAGCACGACGCCGCCTTTGGCCGAGCCGTAAGCGGTAACTCCCGCCTTGGCCGCATGGCCGTGGATCGAAGCGGAGTTGATGATCGCACCCCCGGTACCCTGTCTTAGCATTTGGACTACGGCGTGTTTATCCGACAGGAAGACGCCTGTCAGATTGACGTCGATCGTACGCTGCCATTTGTCCAGCGACAGCTGATCGGCTGGTTCATCGTTAGCCACGCCCGCATTGGCAAACATAATGTCCAGTTTTCCGTATTCCTGCACGGTCCGTTCCACCAGCGCCTGGACTTCCTCCTCCTTGGTCACATCCACCCGGACGTAAATCGAGTCGTACCCTTTTTCTTTCAAATGGTCGGACACTTCCTGGCCCGCTTCCGAGCGGTCGGCCACGACGACCTTGGCGCCTTCCTGGGCAAACAGACGTGCGGTGGCTTGTCCGATCCCGCTGGCACCGCCCGTAATGATCGCTACTTTACCGGAAAGTTTCATACCTCGCGTCACTCCTTCTCACAGCAATTGTCCGTATCCGTCACCGGAATCGGGTTCATCTTTGTTAATTTACCCATTTTTCTGAAAATATTAGCCAACGCTTTGGAGATACCCTGAGAATAAAATGCCGCGGACGGAGCAAAAAGAGCTTGCTTTCCGGAAAAGATGGTGGTACATTCGATATATAAATTGTGTACAATTTAATTTTATAAAATATAATTAAGGTGGAGGATGAGACCATGAGTATTTATAATTTTACAGCAAACAGCATTCGCGGCGCGGAAAAGGAACTTTCGGAATATAAGGGGGACGTGCTTCTCATTGTGAACACGGCGAGCAAATGCGGGTTCACCCCGCAGTATGCCGACCTGCAGAAGCTGTACGAGAAATACGGTGACAAGGGATTCAAGGTGCTCGGATTTCCAAGCAACCAGTTCGCCGAGCAGGAGCCTGGAAGCAATGAGGAAGTCGATACGTTCTGCCAAATTAACTATGGCGTGAGCTTTCCGATGTTTGAGAAGGTGGATGTGCGCGGAGAAGACAAGCATCCGCTGTTTGCTTACTTGACGGAGAAGGCTCCGTTTAAGGGGATCAGTACGGACAATTCCGAAGGGAAAATGCTGCAATCGTTCCTTGAGAAGGAACAGCCTGAGCTGCTGGAAGGGGACGATATCAAGTGGAACTTCACCAAGTTCCTGATTGACCGGGAAGGACGGGTGGTGGAGCGGTTTGAGACACCGGTCGGTCCGCTGGAGCTGGAATCGGCCATTGATGCGCTGATCTAAAACTTAAGGATTGTTAGCGGCTATCCATTCCAGTGGCGGCGCCAAACGGCCATTTGGATAGAATTGCCTTGAATTTTAATGTATTCTGAAGGTAATTTTCAGGTGTTTTTAAGAAAACTCTCATATAATGCACTCATACCCCTTTTATATATGAATTGACCCTAGGCACGGGACTAGGGTCTATTTTTTTGTCCATTTTTCGTAAAAGGCTTCGTCCGGGGCGGATGAACGCCGTTTGTACGTCCCGTCTCCGCATAAACGCAAAGACAGCATCGCCCCGGACTTACGGATTCTGGCGCTGCCTGTGCAGCTGAAGCTGCTGCAGATTGCGCCAGGAGATTTGCCGGATGCGCTGGCTTCGCATCACTTCGCGGATCCAGGGATCGCGGAAAACTTGCAGCTCCATGCCGCGCTTCAGCCACTCATGATGGATGGCCATCAGCTCATCCGTAATGACGGCCGGATGGATATACAGCTCGCTGACTCCGGCCTGGAGCGAGCACAGCGCATCCGCCACGCTTTCCCTGAAGGCTTCGTATGTTTCTCCCGGGCGCAGAGAAAAGGGCAGCTGGATTAAGTGATCCGGAATGACGACCCCTAAAGAGTCCGCTTCACGGACCCGTACCTTATGGATGCGCCGGGCGGCGGAAGGCAGTTGGAGTGAAGAGGGAATATGCCTTGGCAGCCGAAACGGAAGACCGTTTCCCGCACAGACGCCAAGGACGAGTGAGAGGAAATCCCGTCCCGTTTCCAACCCGTACAGGCTACCCATATGATTATCGAGATGGGTCGGATTCAGCCCCATGCGCCGGGCGAGCCGGATTTGGCCAATGATTTCGGCGTGCACCTCGGTCGCCTGGGCTCTGGTCTCCACTGTGCGGCAGTCGCGAGGAAAGTACCCCTCATCCGTAATGAGGGAGGGCACCGTCTGCCGGCGGGTGACCGGTCCCCAGCGGTAGGTGTTCCACTCGCTGGTAAAGGTCAAGTGGACACCGACGTCCACGTCCGGGCGCGCCGCCGCCCACTTGGCGGCCTCCTTGGCCCAAGGGCACGGCATCATGATCGTTGCTGAGGAAATGGCCCCTTCGGCAAGCAGCAGCTGGATGCCCGCATTGGCCGAGTGGCACATGCCGTAGTCATCCGCATTGATGATCAGCAGCCGCTCATCCGGCGGGAAGCCCAAAGCTTGAGCGAGGTTCAAGGGACGTCACCTCCTAATTGAATACGTATTTCCATGCAGGGAGAGGATCATTATCGAACGAAGAGGGAACCAGCGGTTCAAAAGTTTAGGAGAATCAAGGCCGAGGGATTCGAATCACAATAAATAACAACGAAGAAAAGAATAAAAACTGTGAAATTTTAACCACCAGTTTCATTTCTTCACCTAAATCTGCTAATCCAAATAAAATATGAACTACGGACACTAAACCGGTAATGATTAATATAATCCATGCGAGTAAATACACAATTTCCCCTCTTTTTATATGATGTGAACAATGGCTCTGGGTTGACGATCCTGTAGATCACGCACGCCATCAAGCATTTTTGGCAACGGCGTTAAAACACTTATATTATCAATGATGTATTTATATTTGTAAATATATGTAATATTATACGAATGGCAAGATTAAGCTCGGCAACGAAAGAATTATCCTTTGAATTATTGAAACTTCAAAAACGAAAAGGACCCTTTGCGGTACTCCCGCAAAGGGTCTTTTTCATCTTGCTACTTCTATCCGTTTGTTTTTATCGGCTTATGATCGTCGGCTGTTCTATTCGAATTATTCCCCCAGGCCTTTGCCCATGCCTTTCAGAAACCGCAGCCCGAAGCCGATCGCCCGGTTCACGTCGGGATCCTTCAGCGCATTCATGAGGGAGAAGACCGTCACCTTTTTGTCCTGCGGCTGATTGGCCTCCTCCAGGCCCTTGGCCACACTGCCGAGCACCTTCGCCGTCTGCTCCGGATCAATAGCGGCGAGGGCGCCGGCGGCGGCCATGCCGTTGTTGATCATGTTCGTCACTTCCGGCCGGGTGGCCTGGCCCAGGACGATTTCGGCCACTTTGGCTTTGGCCTTCAGCAGCGACTCAGCCGCTTCCAGAATGCCGCTGCCGTGCAGCTCGCTAAGCACCCCGATGGCTTTTTCCAGCGCCTGCTCATGCTCGGCGATCGAATCGGTCAGCTGGTCCAGCGACTGCTGCTTCTGCTCTTCTTCCGTCAGCTCGCGTTTTTTGATGTATGAAATCGGTTGTGCCATATGGATTCCACCTTTCCTTTAATCGACGAGCGATACATAATCCGGCCGGCTCCATTTCCGGTGCACCTCGACGCCATCCTGTGGGTAGCGCTTCTTGTTGCGTGGATTGGTCAGCGGCAGCGGATTGGTACCCTTAACGTTCAGAATCTGCATCCGCACGCGCGTCTGCTTATAGGCCGGCGTGTGCGTGCGCACATCGACCGCATTGCCGGTGAGCAGGTTGACCGCGTTTTCGTGGCTGACCGAGTGCATCGGCACGTACAGCTCGTTGCGGTGGACGCGGTCGGTAATGACCGCCTTCAGCTTGATCGCGCCATAAGGCGATTCGAGCCGCACCAGGGATCCGTTCTCGACGCCCCGTTCGGCGGCCAGCTCAGGCGATACTTCCACGAACACTTCCGGCAGCTTCAGGTTGATTCCGTGCGATTTGTTGGTCAGGTTGCCTTCATGGAACTGCTCCAGCAGGCGTCCGTTGTTCAGGACGAGATCGAATTCGGCCGGGTATTCCACCGGCGGAACGTAGCCGACCAGCGAGAAGCGTGCCTTTTTGTCGGGGAAGAAGAAGCCGTCCGTATAGAGCAGCGGCGTGTGTTCCCCGCTCGCCGAGCCCCAGATGAAGCTTCCCCAGCCTTCCAGCACCTCATAGCTGCACTGGGAGAAGAACGGAGTCAGGCTGGCCATTTCGGCGAAAATTTCGCTCGGATGGGTATAACCCCAGTCATACCCGAGACGCTTGGCGATCTGGGTCGTGATCCACCAGTCCGGCTTAGAGTCGCCGAGCGGCTCCAGCACCTGGTACAGGCGCTGAACGCGCCGCTCCGTATTGGTGAAGGTGCCTTCTTTCTCCAGTGACGGCGCGGCAGGCAGAATGACGTCGGCGAACTGGGCCGTCTGCGACAGAAATACGTCCTGCACGACGAAGAAGTCGAGCTTCGCCAGCACTTCGTGCACGTGGTTGGCGTTGGAGTCGACCCAGGCCATATCCTCGCCGACGAGGTACATCGCCTTCATGTCGCCGCGGTCGATCGCATCGATCATCTGGATGTTGTCCATACCCGGCTGCGGCGAAATCGCCACGCCGTAAGCTTTTTCGAACCGCGTCCGCGCCTCGTCGTTCGAGACGTGCTGGTATCCCGGCAGCCAAGGCGGCAGCGTGCCCATGTCGCAAGCTCCTTGCACGTTGTTATGTCCGCGCAGCGGGTAAGCTCCGGCGCCGGGACGCATGTAGTTGCCCGTAGCGAGCAGCAGGTTGGAGATGGCCGCCGACGTGTGCGAGCCGGCGATGTTTTGGGTGACGCCCATGCCCCAGCAGATGACGGTGCCGTCGGCATCGCGGATCATCTCGGCGATCGAGATGAGTGTCTCCTTGGCAATGCCGGTTTCCTGCTCGGCATACTCGAGCGTAAAGGTGTCCAGCAGCTGCTGATATTCGGCAAACTGGTTGACATACTGGTCGATAAACGCCTGCTTGTGCCACCCTTGGTCAATCATGTATTTGGTGACGGCCGTCAGCCATACGAAGTCCGTACCCTGCTTCGGACGGATGAACAGGTCCGAGCGCTCGGCCATCTCATGCTTGCGCAGGTCGGCGACGATCAGCTTCTGGCCGTGCAGCTTGTGCGCCCGCTTGATCCGGGTCGCCAGGACCGGATGGCCTTCGGCCGGCGCGCAGCCGATCAAGATGACGAGGCCGGCTGCCGCGATGTCCTGGATCGTGCCGGCGTCGCCGCCGATGCCGACCGTCGACATCAGTCCGTCCGATGCCGGAGACTGGCAGTAGCGGGAGCAGTTGTCCACGTCGTTCGTTTCAAACACCTGGCGGGCCAGCTTTTGGATCACATAGTTCTCTTCGTTCGTAATTTTCGAGGAAGAAATAAAGCCGACCGAATGGTTGCCGTACTCCTTACGGATGCCTCCGAGGCGTTCGGCGACCAGGTTCAGCGCCTCATCCCAGGTAGCTTCGACGAAGGCGTCTCCCTGCCGGATCAGCGGGGTTGTAATCCGCTCTTCGCTGTTGACGAAATCCCAGCCGAATTTGCCTTTGACGCAGGTGGAAATCGCGTTAACCGGCGCGTCGTGGGATGGCTGTACCTTCAAAATTTTCCGGCCCTTGGTCCACACCTCGAAGGAGCAGCCGACGCCGCAGAACGTGCATACCGTTTTGGTCTTGCGCGTGCGTGTGTCCCGCATCGCCGCTTCGATTTCCGAAACGGCGAAGATGCCGCTGTATCCCGGCTCCACTTCCTTGACGAGGTCGATCATCGGATTCAGCACTTCTTCGTTGATGCCTGTCATGAAGCCGGCCTCGCCCAGCATCGATTTTTCCATGAGAGCGTTGCACGGGCAGATGGTGACGCATTGGCCGCAGCTGACGCAGGACGAGTCGTTGATATCGACCCCGTTGTCCCACTTGACCCGCGGGATGTCCGCTTCCCAATCGATGGAAAGGGTTTCATTCACCTGAAGATTTTGGCAGACCTCGACACACTGTCCGCAGGCAATGCATTGATTCGGGTCATAACGGTAGAACGGATGGGACATATCGACTTCCGAAGGTTCGACCTTCGGCCGGTACGGGTACTTCTGGTGCTCGATTTCCATCATTTCAGCGGTATTGTGCAGCTTGCAGTTACCGTTGTTGTTGTCGCATACGGTGCAGTAGAGCAGATGGTTTTCGAGGATCCGGTCCATCGCTTCCGTCTGTGCAGCCTTGGCGGATGCGGAAGACAGCTTGACGTTCATTCCCGAAACGGCAATGGTCGAGCAGGCGCGCGCAAGCTTCCCGTCGATTTCCACAATACATGTGTCGCACGTCTGGATCGGGTCTACCTCAGGGACATAACAAATTTGCGGATGCGACAGGCCGGCAAGATTGATCGCCTCGAGCACGGTCATGCCCGATGTGACTTCCACCGCCTGTCCGTCGAGCGTAATGTTAACAAGATTTTGGTTCACGAACATAAAACCCCTTTTCACCCCAATGTTAAATGGAGCCGCCAAGCGTCCAGGTGATTGCAGCGCTTCGGCGGGTGTCCATAAGCTAAAGAGCAGGCCATAAAAACAAAAAAACTCCACTAAACCCGTCTCCGCTAATCATTGTGCGCGGCAGGTTGTAGTGGAGTAACCGATTAGCATTGGCCTACTAATGGATCATTCCGGCGCCTGTATGGCATAAATGTATTCTCGTCATGATTATACTACGCCCGGACAGAAAAACAAGGTTGAATTATTCTGTACAATCCTACTAAGATTTAGTATAGTGTTAAACTTGTGATGAGGTGAGAATGGGATGAAGAAGGAAGTTGCGTTTAACGATATCATTCGCAAAGTGAGGAAAGATACGTTCGGAAAAGGTCCGGAACGCATTCATACCACGTTTGTCGAGAACATGGCGATCACCCGGATGCACGGCAATTTCACACCTACTGAAAAGTTTATCGCACAGTCCGAAGACGGCAAGAAGATGGTGCACAGCGCGAGAACACACATGATCAAGGAGCTGTACAAATCCCAGGTCCCGGAAGGGCTGGAGGAGCTGTGCGGATCGAAGCTGATCCATCTGTTTACGGATATCAAGGTGGAAGAAGACATGGCCGTTTCGGTCTTTATGTTCGAGAAAAATATAGAGCAGGGATGAAGCGATGATGGAGGCTGTGACGAGCAGGCCGGGCATGATCCGGTACGAGCAGGGAAAGATGGAGGAAAAGACCGACTTGGTCGTGAACGAGCATCCGGTAACGATCAAAATCAACGGCGAGGAATTTGCGACCCTCGTCTGTACGCCCGAATACATTGAAGATATGGCTGTCGGTTATCTCGCATCGGAAGGCGTCATTTCAAGCATTGAGGAAATCAAGGACTTATGGGTTCAGGAAGAGGAGGGGTTCGTTCACGCGTCTGTAAGCAAGTGGAGTCCTCTCCATCGCCAGCTATACAGCAAAAGGTACGTCACGTCCTGCTGCGGCGCCAGCCGGCAGGGCTTTGTGTTTTTCAATGACGCGAAAACGGCCAAGGTGCTGGACCAGGCTCCGGTGGAGCTGTCCTTTGACGATTGCTTCCGGCTCGTGCGGGAGATGCAGGAGGGAGCCGAGACGTTTAACCGTACAGGCGGTGTGCATAACGCCGCTTTGTGCGACCGAAACGGGATTCTTCTGTCGAGAATGGATATCGGGCGGCATAACGCACTGGATAAAATTTATGGTTACTGCCTGAAAAACGACATCGCGGTGGATGATAAAATTATCGTGTTCAGCGGCAGAATTTCCTCGGAAATATTGCTGAAGGTGGCGAAAATCGGCTGTGCCGTCATCCTGTCCAAATCGGCGCCAACTGAGCTTGCGCTGGAGCTGGCGGACAATTTGGGCATTACCGCCGTCGGCTTTATCCGCGGCCAATCCTGCAACGTGTATACCCACCCGCACCGCATTGTGGAGTGCAGGCCGCAATCCTGAGCGGCCTGCCCCAGGCGTACCTGCTGCAGCAGCACGAATTGTTTTGGGCACCAGCCCACATCAAGGGAATTTGCAGCTTCAAATGAAGGAGGGATCATCATGGAAACCCATGATCAATACAACCGTATACTCAGAGATTTGAGGCTTTCCGTGACGGACCGCTGCAATTTCCGCTGCCGGTATTGCATGCCCGAGGAAATCTTCGGCAAGGATTACGCTTTTTTGTCCAGGGAACATATTCTCAGCGTCGAGGAAACGGTGCGGATTACGCGGATATTCACCCGCCTCGGGGCCCGCAAAATCCGCATCACCGGCGGCGAACCGCTGCTGCGCAAGGAGCTTCCGGATATGATCAGGGAAGTGTCTCGAATCCCTGGCGTGGAGGATGTAGCCCTGACGACGAACGGGAGCCTGCTCGCCCGGCACGCCCGGACGCTGCGTGAGGCGGGCTTGATGCGCGTCGCCGTCAGCCTGGATGCGCTTGATGATGACACTTTTTTGGCGATGAACGGCGGAAAGGCCAAGGTGGCGCAGGTGCTGGAGGGCATTGACGCCGCCGCCGAAGCAGGCCTGGCCGTGAAGGTTAACATGGTGGTGCAGAAGGGCGTCAACGAGCATGCCCTGCTGCCTATGGTCCGCTATTTCCGCGAGCGGGGCCATATTTTGCGCATGATCGAATATATGGATGTCGGCAATACGAACGGTTGGAACTGGGATCAGGTCGTCAGCAAGCGCGAGATGCTGGAGCGGATTCACGCCGAATTTCCGCTGGCGCCTGCCGATCCCAATTATGAGGGAGAGGTGGCTTCCCGCTTCCGGTTTCTTGACGGCCAAGGCGAAATCGGCGTCATTTCATCCGTCAGCGACGCCTTCTGCTCCACCTGTACTCGGGGCCGATTATCGGCGGACGGCATGTTCTACACCTGCCTGTTCGCGACGAAGGGGCATGACCTGAGGGAATGGCTGCGTTCAGGTGCAACCGACGACGAGATCGCGGAGCATATCATGGCCATTTGGGAAGGACGGCATGACCGGTATTCGCTGGACCGCGGTAAAGCCGGCACCGGTACGGGCCGGGAAGCCAAGGTGGAAATGTCCCGGATCGGCGGATGACGGCTTGTTCCGGTCTGGCTTCCTAGAATGTACATCGATCAACGTTTTCTTTATAATTGTTGACAAATTTATGAACAGGTGTTTATCATATGTATGAAATGTCATAGACAAATGGGGTGGTTGTAGGGACTGCACCTGCCCTATTCGTTACGTGTCATGTGTGTTTGATCTCCCTATAGGAATCGGGTAGGGGAATTAACCGCTGTCAATCAACTTTCGGCTTCAGGGCCGGGGTTTGATTTGTGGCGGTTTTTTTGTTGTTGGAATGAACAAGGGAAAGTGGATCTGGTTGCGAATCACAGGCTTTTATCGAAGAAAGTTACGAAGAAAAATGGAAGGAATGGTACGATGTCGTCTTTTTATTCACCGCAGCAAATTCGTGATATTGCCATTGAAACAGGGGAGAAGAAAGCCAAACTGCCGCTGCCTGCGGTTCTCATTCTCGGTTTCCTGGCGGGTGCTTTTATTGCGCTTGGTTTTCTGCTGGATATCCGTGTCATCGGAACGGCTCCGAAGGAATGGGGCTCGGTCGTCGGATTTCTGGGTGCAGCTGTCTTCCCGGTAGGGCTGATCCTGACGGTCCTGGCCGGAGGGGAACTATTGACCGGGAACATGATGACGCTTCCAATGGCGTGGTTTTCCCGTAAAATCGGCTTTGGCGCCGTCCTCAAAAACTGGATTCTCGTTACGGTCGCCAACTTTATCGGGGCGGTGTTCGTCGCCTATTTCTTCGGGCATGTCGCCGGGCTGACGGAAGGGGCTTTTCTGGCCAAAACGGTTGCTGTGGCCGAAGCAAAGGTGCATGATTCGTTCCTGCAGGCTTTTGTATCGGCCATCGGCTGCAATTGGCTCGTCTGCCTTGCGGTCTGGCTCGGTTACGGCGCGAAGGATGTTACCGGAAAAATCGTCGGGATCTGGTTTCCGGTCATGGCGTTTGTCGCCATCGGCTTTCAGCACGTGGTCGCGAACATGTTCGTCATTCCGGCTGCGATCTTTGCCGGACAGATGAGCTGGAGCCAGTACTTCCCGAACTTCGCGGCGGTGTTCCTGGGCAACCTGATCGGCGGAGCGGTCTTTGTGGCCCTTGCGTATTTCGCCGCTTACCACCAGCCCGCCGGCTCCATGCTGCCTCTGGCCGAGAAGGCGAATCATAAATCGGCGTAATGCCGCTTGGCGTACTGCTCCAGAATATGCACGAATTTGAGCAGCGCCATGCCGGCTGGCTGATCTTTGCCTTGAACCATCAGCAGGTCCCGGCCGAGCTTCATTCCTTTCAGCTTGACCTCGCACAGCTCGCCGCTGCCAAGCTCCTTGCGGACGACCCAGCGGGACAGGACAGCGATGCCAAGGCCCGCGGCGGCCGCTTCCTTGACACCCTGGCTGCTGCTGAAGACGAAGCTCCGTTTGACAGCAAGTCCTCCCTCCTCAATCAGCCGGTCGCTGTAGGCCCGCGTGCCCGAACCGCTTTCGCGCAAGACCCACACCTGGTCCTGCAGCATGCCGGGATCAATCGATTTGTAGGTGGCGAGGGGATGGTCAGGCGACATCACCAGCACCATTTCATCCTCCATGAACGTGGTCAGCTGCACGTCCCTGGCGGTCGTGCTTCCTTCAACCAGACCGATGTGAAACCGCCCTTCGCGGATATCGTGCACGATGTTGTCGGTGTTGCTGATGTGAACCTGCACATCGACGTCGGGGTACTGGTGCGCATATTCGGCGAGAACGGCGGGAAGGATGTATTCGCCGATCGTAAAGCTTGCACCGATGCTCAAGGAGCCGGTCACGACATCCCGCAGCAGATGGATCTCCTGCTGGGCCTCCTCGTACAGCGCCAGCATCTGCTTGGCCTTCCGGAACAAGATTTCGCCGGCCTCGGTCAGTCTGACCTGCTTCGGGGACCGGAGCATCAGCTTCGCGCCCAGCTCATCCTCCAAGTTCCGGATGTGCAAGCTAACCCCCGGCTGGGACAGATGGAGCAGCTTGGCGGCGCGGGAGAAATTGCGCTCTTCGGCGACGGTGACGAAGACCTTTAGTGTGTCTGTGATCATGGCGTGGACTCCTATTTATCGTTTTTTCAGCGGCAAGCGAGCTAAGGCTAAGGCGGCGCTGAAGATTACACTCAGTGTAACGTGGGGGAGGGCCGCAATCAATCATAAGTTATCCTGATGATTGGGATAGCAAATCGGTATTTCCCTTCCGGAGCCGGACATTCTATAGTGAGCGTATCGATAGCCGCTTGAATGACCAGGCTACGGATGGGAGGAATGAATCATGATTGCATCTCAGGGATCGGCCCTGCCGCGCAAAAAGCGCAATTTGAACGCTTATATGCTGGGGCTCTGCCTCACGTTTGTATTATCACTGGTGGCCAAGGGGCTGGCGCTGCTGCCTTTTCTCGACATCATGGGGCAGCTGGTGCTGGCTATCCTGCTTGGCATGGTTTACCGGGCATTCGCCGGCGTGCCGGAGTACGCGATGCCCGGCATCGCCTTTTCCAATAAAAAGCTGCTCAGGCTGGGTATTATTTTGCTCGGCATGCGGCTGAACCTGACGGACATCGTTCATGCCGGGCCAAAGGTTCTGCTGCTGGCCGCGGTCAATATCAGCGTGACGCTGCTTGCGGTATACGGCATCGCCCGGCTGATGAAGGTCGATCCGGTCATGTCGCTGCTGGCCGCCTGCGGTTCGGCCATTTGCGGAGCGGCCGCCGTGGCCGCCATCGCGCCGCAGGTTCGGGCCAACGAGCAGGAGACGGCGGTCAGCGCCGCGGTAGTTGCCCTGCTCGGCACCTTGTTTACGCTGCTGTACGTCGGCCTGTATCCGCTGCTCGGCCTGTCGCCGGCCGGATACGGCGTGTTTGCGGGCGGCACGCTCCATGAAGTTGCCCATGCCATCGCGGCAGCAGCGCCAGGGGGCAAGGAGGCCGAAGATATGGCCGTCATCGTCAAGCTGACCCGGGTGGCGCTGCTCGTGCCCGTCGCCGTTCTCGTCGGCTTCTGGAGCAGCCGCAAGGGCGGGCGCACTGCAGCGGGGGAAAGAAGCCGCATACCCATCCCCTGGTTTGTGCTTGGCTTCCTGGCGATGAGCGGCATCCATACGCTGGGCATCCTGCCCGAATCGGCTGCCTCGCAGATCGTCACGGCAGCTTATATGCTGATGGCCATGGCCATGGCCGGTCTTGGCCTGAACGTCGACTTCGCCGTGTTTGGGCGCAAAGGGGGCCGGCCGTTCGCCGCAGCGCTGCTCGGCTCCTGCCTGCTTGCCGGCGTCGGATATGTGCTGGTCAAGGCGCTGGGATTAGCATAAACGCCGGAACGTACCGGCCAACACCTAAAGAAGGACTCCGGCCGGGAACGGCGGAGTCCTCCTCTTTTTTTATAATCTTAAATGAACGTACCGGCTACAGTTCTTCGGAATCATCGCCGTCATATCCATTGATCAGGTCCGTTCCGTGCATATCCTCCACCATGGCGATCGCGGAAGGATCGACCGGACTGTTCGCCGAAATGTCGTCCGCATCCGGAACGTCCGGCAGCTCTTCGTCCTCGGTCAGTTCATTCACAGCCGAGGATTCACCGGCGTACGCGCCGGACGTCCCGGCAGAGGCTTGGGCCGAGTCCCGGCCCCCAAGCTCGGGACTCATGTCGGACCGGACATAGAATTCCACGTCCTCCGCTTCCGGCTCACGGCTGATGCTTTGCTTGGTGTATGTTCCCGTATCCTTGAAGTCATCCCGGGGCAGCTCAAACTCGGGCGGAAGCTCGCGCTGCTGGTCGTACCGTTCATAGGTCAAATCGGCATCGCTTTTCATATTCTTATTATACTCATCAGCCATGTCATCCATCTCCTTTGGCGTATTTTCTTTCCTTACCGTTACCCGAAATGAGCCCGTATATCCGCTCCCGGATTAAAACTTAGGAAATACGTATCGGATCAAGAAATAGAGGAAACCGAAAAAAATAATAATGTACGCGGCATATTTGATAAAAGTGGCTGCTACAAGACTGGAATCGGACTTTTGCTGAACTTCCTTATGCTCAACCTCAACGTTGTTCCGGCGGAATTCACTCATGGGTAATCCTCCTTTCAGCGCAGATCGGGAAGTCTGTGTCGTTTGCTACTTTAATAAACGTACCCGCTCAAGGTGAAACATCGTTACCATACTTAGGAAAAAGTGGTATGATTAAATAAGTCCCGGCTTGTGTAGCCCCGAAGGCAGTTGTGCTAAAGTTGATGTCAACCCGGGGATTCTTATGTTTTCAAATGCATAAATATAAAGAATGGCGGCAGTATGCTCGAGGTTGTATGTATATTTATGCAAATGATATATTTTTTGACGATGCCCGAAAGAACAGGAAGGAGTGGACGATGATGATAGCGAATCTACATAGCAGTTGAAAATTTTACAAATATTAACTTTTGAGGTGTTTTATGAAGGGTTTCCCCAAATCCGTAATCACGAAGCTGGCTCTGATCGCTTGCCTGACCCTGCTGTTTGTGACGGTACCGGTATTTGCTGGAGCGATGCAGACGGGTGGAGAGCGTTGGATTACCGAGTGGGAGGTCAAATGGGCGGACAGCACGGATCTTGCGGCAGTTCCCGGATCCGTAACGGCAAGCGAAGGCTGGA
Organism: Paenibacillus sp. FSL R5-0378; assembly: GCF_038009285.1. Classification (NCBI taxonomy): domain Bacteria; kingdom Bacillati; phylum Bacillota; class Bacilli; order Caryophanales; family Paenibacillaceae; genus Paenibacillus; species Paenibacillus sp. FSL R5-0378. The sequence continues at coordinate 6,462,272 of NZ_JBBPAY010000001.1, read as the reverse complement.
GCCCGAATCCATCCGGCATGGCTTTGCCGAAGAGGCCCGGAACATCATCGACATTATGGATCAGAACGAAGCTCCCTGCCTTGAACTGGGACATCCCCTCCATGCTTATCCCTAAGATATACGGACAGAACATTGCGATTTTTATCGGCACGACCCCCATCTACGAATCAAACCGCGACTATATTTACGATAACAACAAAGTGTTAACTCCCCTTCAGAAAAATGATTCCGATAAAATACTGTACATAGGCGTTCAATCCGCCAAGGACCGCATCGGACTGCGCCACGGCATTGAACTGGGCAACTATCCGGAATTGCTGGACAACTACGTCAAGAGAGACCTGATCGATATCATACTGGGCTGCGCGTTTGTCTTTATTGCGCTCGTCATGCTCATTTGCTCGGTTTTTTTGAAAAAGGAGCAGAACGCCTCCTGGATCTCACTGAGTCTGGTGATCGCCTCCGCCGGAGTACTGGTCATCACGTATTCCCCGTTTCTTTATACCTTTTACAAGGATTACGGCAAGCTCTACACCCGCCTATGGGATGTCGCGCTGTTCGTGCTGCTTCCGTCACTAACCTATTTTATCGAACGGATCTTCGGCAGCGGGTATCGTTCGGTGATTAAGAAGCTGTTGTATTTTCAAATCGGATATTCGGCATTCTGCCTGCTCTTCATGCTGGCGAACATCGTGCTAAACGATAAATTATTCGGTATCCATTACTTTCTGTCGGTCCGTGTTCTGGGAATCGTTATGATCGTACAAGCCGTGCTGCTCGTCAGCAATTCGATCATCCATGCCGTGAAAGGGAACCGGAGCGCCGAGATTCTCACCGTCGGTTTTGCGGTGTTCGGCTTGACGGTCATTGGCGAAATGGTCTGGTTCTATTTGAAGGACGGCAATTATGACCTGTTTCTGTGGAAGTGGGGGGCGGCTGTATTTATCATATCCCTGATGCTGATCCTCGGCCGGAACTATACCATCAATCACGAACAGATTGTAAAATATTCAAGGGAGCTGGAAATGTTCAACAACGAGCTGCAGCGCTCCGAGAAAATGGCCATCATCAGCGAATTGGCGGCATCCGTCGCCCATGAGGTCCGGAACCCGCTTCAGGTGACACGCGGTTTCCTGCAGGTGCTGACCAAGAAGTACAGAAACCAGGATAAACTCTATATGACGATGGCCCTGGAGGAGCTGGACCGGGCCGCAGGCATCATCACCGACTTCCTGACCTTTGCCAAGCCGCAGTTTGAACGAATTTCCGTCCTGAACGTCAAAGAGGAGCTGGGGCATGTGGAAGGCGTCATCGTACCGCTTGCGAACCTTCAGGGCGCCCAGATCGATATGCGTGTTCCGGACCATCTGCAGGTGAAAGGGAACTCTTCGAAATTTAAGCAGGCTTTTATCAATATGGTGAAGAACAGCATCGAGGCGCTTAACGGAGACGGTCAGATTAACGTATGGGCTTACGAAATGGACGAACGGGTTGTCATCCATATTCAGGACAATGGGGAAGGGATGAGCAAGGAGGAGCTTGCCCGGCTGGGCGAGCCGTATTTCTCCAACAAGACGAAAGGGACCGGGCTTGGTCTAATGGTTACGTTCCGGATCGTGGAAGCCATGGGGGGAAGTCTTGAATTCAAAAGCGAAAAAGGGGTGGGAACCGAAGCGGTCGTCTCCTTTCCATCAGCGGCTGTATAAGCCGCTTGACGGTAAGGTGGCGAACTTCACTGTTCCCAACCCTTTCATCATTTATGTATATTCAAGATGAGGTGAGTAATCTCAATTACCAGGAGTATTTCGGCGCCGCGGCCGCTCTGACCGTTTCTGTTGGACTTGGGGGAAGCACGAGATAAAACTCGTTGGATGATTCCTCCACTGTCTTTACTTTGATGTGTTCAGGTAAAATAATACCGAGCACTTCTTTGATTGCGGCCTTAGGGTCGGCCAGGAGTCTTTCCTTGAAACTTGGGTCTTCCCAGGCTTTTTGAATAACTTGGTTGTGAAGGATAGCTTCTGCTGTCATTAGAATCACCCTTTCAACAAAATGGTTAATATTACCTTTATAAGTATACCATGGAATAAATTATAAATCTATCATTATTTGATATGATTTAACAACCATAAACTTAATCCGCCTTTTTGCAAGGCGTTTCTCTCATCTTCGATCCGGTTTGCGTCGTCCTGAATCGACAGCAGAATATGCTCGTGAAAAGAAAGCAGCTGGGGAATGCTCAATGGGGTCTGCTTGATGTGCTCATGGTTGGCTTCCGCCACGGCGGTGTATGAGCGCAGAATGCCGTGAACGGCAATATAATGCTCGACACGATCGGCAGTGAGCGGTCCGCCTTGGGCAAACTGCGACCGGATCAGCGAGAGCAGGCTGTTATAGCTGCCTTCCTCAAGATCTTCCCGCCAGTCGGCCCAATCGTCCGCCATTTGCAGCGTAGCCAGTACGTGTTCGAGCAAGTCGGTCACGGCCGGAATTTGTTCCTCCCCGCCCGACAGGAGCAGCGCTCCGGTGCTCGACAGCTTCAGCGGCGCAGCCTTGCGCGCGATGAACAGCGGATTCACGCGGAAATAGTCGGCCGTGTGCTCATTGGTAACGGCTTCCGCCCATTCATGCAGGTACTGCCTGAAATAGGACCAGAACCGGGACGCTGAGGGGAAGTAGCCGCGATAGATGTCGAGAAACTGCAGATACAGCAAATTTCCCAGCGGCAGCTGCTCCTTGTCCTGGGGCGAGGAGGAATCCATGCAATCGTCCTGAATGAAAAAATAGAGCATGGCGCAAACGTTGCCGATCGACAGCTTCCGGGCGTCTTCGGCCGAAAGTCCTGCCATTTCCATCAGCCAGAAGGGCAGCAAATAGCAGATATAGTTTTTGGCGCTGTTTTCTTCGAGCGGGTTAAAATGGGTTAAATAGGAAAGGCCTTTCGTGTTCAACGGAGAAGGGAACGCGGCAATGATGCACTCGGTTTCGCGGAATACATACGACAAATCGGCTTCATAACGCTCTAACCATTCCATATAATCACCTTTTTTAGATAGAATTGTTGTTCCAAGCGGCGGTATCCGGTGCTGAAGACCTCATTGAGCCGTTGACCTGGTTATGAATATGGGGTTGTGTGTATGTTGTTATATGAAGTTTAGTTGAGGTTTTGATTAGTTTAGCATATATTTCCAATTTATGAAATCCGAAATTGAAAGAACCGGATGCGAGGCTGCAGACTGCTGGTTCCGGTACACTAACATTCGGTAGAGGTGCACATATGAAAGCTTCGAGAAAATACGGCATCATCGCGGCGGCGATTTGTATAGTCATCCAGCTTGTGCTTGCCGCCTCCTGTTACGGCAGTTCCGAACCGGCTCTAAAGCCGCTGACGGACTGGCGGTTCACTTGGGAGGGCGGAGGTACGGGCAGCCGCAGCACGGACGGCATCGGGCCGGCTTCCGGGTGGAAGCCGTACCGGATGAAGCAGCCGCTGCAGCTAAGCACCGGGGAAGAGAAGGCGGGATGGTTCGAAACGAAGCTGCCGGCACTCATCTGGAATACGCCTGCCATTTTGCTCAAACCGGTTTATGGAATCAAAATCGACATCTACGTCGGTCAAGAGAAACGATACGAAATCGATCGGGATTACCGGTATGATGTTCATCATATCCTGCTTCCACTGAGCCGTGAAGACGCCGGTCAAACGCTGCTTATGAAAATCCAAGGGGGAACCGGCAGAATCGGCATGGACGGTCCCGTGTGGGCCGGTGATTACCAGACGCTGCTGACCAAGCTGATCAAGGCCAATCTGGGTGATATCGTTTTGGGAAGCTCGTTTATATTCATTGCGCTGATCATGCTGATTTCGGCTATACTTCTGAACCGGAGTGAGCGGAACAGCTGGCTGTCACTGACGGCAGTCATTTTGTCGATCGGGCTTATGATCCTGACTTATTCTCCTTTTGTGTACAGTCTGTTCAGAAGCTATGGAGAATGGTTTCAGGTCGTTTTTGACCTTGGCCTGCTGTCGCTCTTACCGGCGATAACCTATTATTTTGAAAGAACCATTGGCCCCGGCTACATGCTGATCATTCGGATGTGCCGCAAATTCCAGGTAGGGTACTCGCTCTTTTGCCTCGGGTTTATGGTCATCAACCTGCTTAGCGGCAGCCGTTTCTCCGATATTTATTATTTCTTTTCCGTCAAGGTGCTCGGCTGCATTATGATCGTTCTGCTGATGATTTTGGCGGCCAGCGCGATATCCTACGCCGCCAGAGGAAACAGGGACGCGGCTGTGTTTGCTTCGGGATTTGCCTTGTTTGCCATCCCGGCGCTGGGTGAACTTGTCTGGTTCTATGTACGCCAGGGGGACTACGTGCTGTTCTGGTGGAAATGGGGAGTCCTAGGCTTCGTGATCAGCCTCATCATGATCCTTGGCCGGAAGTTTGCCCATAATCATCGGCAGATTGTCGTGTATTCCCGGGAGCTTGAAATGTTTAACAGCGAGCTGCAGCGGTCGGAGAAAATGGAAATCATCAGCGAGCTGGCCGCCTCGGTTGCGCACGAGGTGAGAAACCCGCTTCAGGTCACCCGCGGCTTTCTGCAGCTGCTGCAGGAGAAGTCGAGGGACCGGGAGAAAGAGTATCTCCGGCTGGCGCTTGAGGAATTGGACCGGGCATCGGGGATTATTACGGATTTTCTTACATTTGCCAAGCCGGAGGCGGAGAAGGTATCCCTGCTCAATGTGGGGTATGAATTCCGGCATATCGAGGGCATCTTGATCCCCCTGGCTAACCTTCAAGGCGGCCGGATGACGACGGATATTCCCCAAGACTTGTACGTTTACGGCAATTCGTCGAAGTTCAAACAGGCTTTTATCAATATGATCAAGAACAGCATTGAAGCGCTGCGGGAGGAAGGCCACATTCAAATCCGGGCTTACCGGGACAACGGCCAGGTCGTCATTTGCGTCGCCGACAATGGAGAGGGGATGGAGCCGTCAGAGGTGGCGAGGCTCGGCGAGCCATATTACTCCAACAAATCGAAAGGAACCGGGCTCGGACTGATGGTCACGTTCCGCATCATTGAGGTGATGCAGGGAAAGATCGAGATTGAGAGCAAGAAAGGCGCCGGTACGGTGATGACCGTCCGTTTCCCGGCCGCCGCATCCGGCGAACAGGGAACGGAATAATCCCTTGATCCGCATACACTGGAACAAAAAAATGGCGCCTGCATCGGCGTCATTTTTTTACGTTTAAAATAGCTCTTCAGGAGCGTTCCCTCCATGGAGGTCTCTCCAGGCCAGATATAAGCTGATCGTTGCGGCAATAAGAAACAGAAAAGCGGAAATAAAGGCAAGCTGCTTTCCGATGCTCATCGCACCGCCTGCTCCCATTCCCGGGGTTGCGGAGGGGACCAAACCACTGATTCGAACGGGCTTCGCCGGTTTTGATCTTGATTTAACCCGCTTCCTTGGCTTTGCCGATTTCACTGGTTTCACGTTAAGACACTCCTTTGCGTGAGAATCCTTCTTTAAAAAACGATGACAGGGTGCTTTAACGAACTCACAGTAAGTTATGTTACTGCCGTTCGGGTCGTTCCGAGGCCAAGAGAAAATAGACTGGGGAAAGAAACCGATGTATGTTTGATCATCTGAAATCGATTTATACAGCTTGTCGCCGCCGCTGAAGCCAGAGGTCTTATTGCAGTGTATGATGGGGCGGCCGAGATGTTATCTACAGGAGCAAAAAAATAGGGTCCCGGTTAGCCCTCGAGCCGTCCCTTCCCGGTGATCCGAAGATGTTGAAAACATCCGGCTGGTGGGGAAAATGATCATTTACTAGATTGTTAGTTTTGTTATAATAAATTATGCTAACTTTATTTGGACAATACGAGCAATGGCAGGAGGATATCATGGACAAAACGCAATGGAACATCAGCAGCTGGAGCTTTAAGGCTTGCAAAGATCAGGAATGGATGGAGGCGAAGGTACCGGGCTGCGTGCATACGGATCTGCTGGCCAACGGCAAAATTCCGGATCCGTTCTACGGAACGAATGAGAAGGAAGTGCAGTGGATCGACAAGCAGGATTGGGAATACGAAAGCCGGTTCGATTTGCCGGAGGAGCTGCTGGCCCTTCCGCATCTGGAGCTCGTCTTTAAAGGGCTTGACACCTATGCGGACGTCGCCGTGAACGGCAAAACTGTTCTTCAGGCGGATAACATGTTCCGCACATGGAAGGCCGATGTTAAGAATATGCTGCAGCCGAAGGACAATACCGTCCATGTGCGTTTCCGCTCGCCGGTCCAGGAGGATCTTCCGAAGCTGGAACGCCTCGGCTACGATTTGCCGGCAACGAATGACCAGTCGGATGTCGGAGGACTTGGAGACCGGAAAATCAGCGTATTCGCCCGCAAGGCGCCGTATCATTACGGATGGGACTGGGGTCCTCGTTTCGTAACCAGCGGCATTTGGCGGGATGTCTATATTGAAGGATGGGATCACAGCCGGATTCAGGATGTGTACATCGATCAGACGGAGGTTACGGCAGCATCGGCCAAGTTAACGGCCGTGATCGAGCTGGAGTCAGACCTGGAAAGGGAAGCGCTGGTTCGCCTGAGCGCGGACGGTCAGACTTGGGACCAGAAGGTCCAGCTGTCACAAGGCGCCCAAACGGTGGAACTCCCGCTGGTGATCGACAATCCGAAGCTGTGGTGGTGCCGTGGACTCGGTGAGGCGAATTTGTATGAATTCCGTGCGGAGCTGATCGTTGACGGCGGCGTGGCAGCCGAGAAAAGCGTTAAAACGGGCCTGCGCTCGGTCAGGCTGGTCCGCGATAAGGACGAGGCCGGCTCTACCTTTTATATCGAGCTGAACGGAGTACCGGTGTTCGCCAAGGGTGCCAACCATATCCCGAACGACAGCTTTATTACCGAAGTAACCTACGAACGCTACCGTCATGAGATTGCCAGTGCAGCAGCCTCCAACATGAATATGCTTCGCGTCTGGGGCGGGGGGATTTACGAGCAGGACGCTTTCTATGAGCTGTGTGACGAATACGGCCTGATGGTATGGCAGGATTTCATGTTTGCCTGCAGCATGTACCCCGGCGACGAAGCATTTTTGGAAAATGTGCGGCTGGAAGCGGAGGAAAACGTCAGACGTCTGAGAAATCATCCTTCGATTGTTTTATGGTGCGGCAATAACGAAATCGATACGGCCTGGTCCCACTATTCCGAAAATACCGGCTGGGGCTGGAAGCAGCTGTATACTCCGGAGCTCCGCGAGCGCCTGTGGCAGGATTACGAGGCGATCTTCCACCGGATTTTGCCGGAAGCGATTACCCGTTATGCGCCGCAGGCCGATTACTGGCCGTCTTCGCCGATGATCGAGCTGACCGGGGACATTCGTCAGCATGCGACGAACAGCTCCACCGGCGGGGACATCCATTACTGGGGCGTATGGCACAATGTGGAGCCGTTTGAAAATTATAACGTGTACATCGGGCGTTTCATGAGCGAATACGGTTTTCAGTCGTTCCCGGAATACAAATCGGTTCGCCGTTATGCCGAAGAGCATGATTTGGCCCTGGAATCCGAAGTGATGCTGGCCCACCAGAAGAACGGGCAGGGCAACCGTCTGATCAAGCAGTACATGGATATGTACATGAACGAGCCGAAGGATTTCCCTTCCTTCCTGTATATGAGCCAGGTGCTGCAGGCGGAAGCCATGAAGATGGCGATTGAGGCGCATCGCCGCAAGAAGCCTTACTGCATGGGGACGCTGTATTGGCAGATGAACGATTGCTGGCCGGTGGCTTCCTGGGCGGGGATGGATTATTTCGGCCGCTGGAAGGCGCTCCAGTATTACGCCAAACGCAGCTTCCGCGACGTCGCCGTTTCCATCGACGGTACGCGCGGCGATGAATTGGACATTTACGTCCTTTCCGATGTGCTTCAGCCGCTGTCCGGAAATCTTCGCCTGCAGGTCATGGACCTGAAAGGGAACGTCCTGCAGGAAACGGCGGAGAGCTTCAGCATAAGCGCGAACATATCGGAAAAGGTGCATACCTGCTCCGTGGAGCAGCTGCTGGGTGGAAGCCGCCCGCAGGAAACGTTTCTGCTCGTCCAGCTTGAGGTGTCCGGGCAAGTGGTGGACATCAAGGAGCATTATTTCGTGCCGGCTAAGGAGTTCGCGTTCGCCAAAGCGAATATCACGGTACGGGAGGAAGAAGGCAGCCAAGGTCATACGCTGATCCTTACAACGGATACGCTGGCCAAACAAGTATGGATTTCCAGCGAGGCGGAGGGCAGCTTCAGCGACAATTTCTTCGATTTGATTCCGGGCAGGGAGCAGCGCGTGCAGTTTTACGCCCGTTCGGAAGGGAAAGAGCCGTTCATCCCGGCCAGACCGGGCCGGATCGAAGTGAAATCGATGGCGGACTTTATCGTAAAGTAGGATATTTGCATACAAAGGAGCCGTCCGGGTATACCGGGACGGCTCCTTTTCTTTGGTTGGACGCGTATGCACCAGCGCTGTAGCCGCTGCTGTTAAATATAATGCAGTCCGGATAAATAAGGCAGAGGTATCGTACAGAAGTCTTCCGGCGCCTCCGCCAGGTGGGGAGACTCGGGATCAAACAGCAGCGACAGCAAACCGCTGTCATCCAGCACGAGTTCCTGTCCCTTGTTTGTGACCGTGTATGATCTGCCGCCGGCTTCATCGATGCGGATAAAGGATTGCCACTTGAGCAGCGGGGAACACTGCGTGAGCAGGCTGTGGGCGTCCGCGATCCATACGGTGCCGCTGTTCGGGCCGGATTGGACCGCGGCGCCAGCCTGCTGAAGCAGTTTCAGCAGGGCTTGCTCCTGCCAAGGCACCGGAACCTCCAAGCGCTGAATCCGGTGGCGCTGGAGCATTTCGGCCAGCAGCCGGGCGACGGCCTGCGGATGGCCACCCCACTCGACGGCCTTGGCCGGTTCGCCGGACGTCGAGGATTCAGGAGCCGTTGGCACGGCAGCGGCCAGAAAGGCTGCTATCGCGCCGTCTTTGCGAGCGGTGAGCGTTTCTTGGCGCATCATGGTGATGTCCGCGATGGCGCTGCTGCCCAGCAACGTGAGCAGCTGTGCGGGGCCCTGCTCATAGGCCGGGGAAGCGCCGGAGAGGATCGCGGAGATGCCGAACGTATCCTCCGGCCGCATAGGGCTGATGCTCCATTCATCTGTATCCGGTTGCAAAAGGGCTGCCGCGCTGCTGCGATCCAGCATGGCATAATGGACTCTGCCAAAATCGTAGCAGCCTGCCCGGCGGTACAGGGAACGGCCGCCGGATACGAATACGAGGGAAGCCCCGGAGCGGCGTGCATGATCCATGCATTCCGCCAGAAGCGTGCTGGCGAGATTTTGCCCGCGGAAGTCGGGGTGTGTGCATACCGAACCGATGCTGAACACGTTCAGCCTGGCTTCCCCGATCCGCACCACGTCCGGCGCCAGTCCCATGAACGCCACCAGCTCGCCCTCATCGGTGAACGCGCCATAGGAATGGCTGACGCCCGGATGAAACAGGGCCGGAAACGATTTGCCCATAGAGGGCTGGCCGGGCTTGCCAAATACAAGGTCCGACAGGTCTGCGGCCTGTTGCAATTCATTTGAATTAAGCAGCCGAATCTTCAAGTTATACATGCCTCCTCATCCGTCATGCTTGTTGTCAAATAGGTCGAGAATAAGTATAGCCCTCTAACGGGATAAAGTGAAGATGGGCGAGCCATTTCCTCTATTGAAAAAAACAGATGCCCGGAAAGCCGTTGTCTGCTCCAACGTTACAAAAAAGTGCTTAAATGACTTTGAAGTGCGTACTTCCCGAGGGCGCAATCCGGGTGCACAATAGAGCCATCACCAAGCACAATAAACAAAGGAGCTGACATTCCATGAATGATCATAAATCGGTTAAGGAAGAACGGAAAGTGGCATTGGTCGTCGGGGCCAATGGGGTGATTGGACGCAATCTCATCGACTATCTGCTGACGCTGCCGGAGTGGGAAGTGATCGGGGTATCCCGGAGGGGAGGGGAGGACCGGGAGCGGGTCCGCTATATCGCGGCGGATCTGCTGGACCCGGAAGATGCCCGGCGCCGCCTGGGCGCGCTTCCCGAGGTGACGCATCTGTTCTACGCCGCTTATCAGGACCGTCCGACCTGGGCCGAGCTGGTGGCACCGAATTTGGCCATGCTGGTCAACAGCGTCGAGGCGGTCGAAGCGGGATCGCCGGGGCTGCGGCATGTCAGCCTGATGCAGGGGTACAAAGTGTACGGTGCGCATCTCGGCCCGTTCAAAACCCCGGCCAAGGAATCGGATGCCGGTCATATGCCGCCCGAGTTTAATGTGGATCAGCAGCAGTTTTTGGAGAAACGGCAGCAGGGGAAGGCTTGGACGTGGTCGGCCATTCGTCCTTCGGTGGTCGCGGGTTTTGCATTGGGCAATCCGATGAATCTGGCGATGGTTATCGCCGTATACGCGTCCATCTCCAAGGAACTGGGCATTCCGCTCCGTTTTCCGGGGAAACCGGGGGCCTATCATACGCTGATGGAGGTTACTGATGCCGGGCTTCTTGCCAAAGCTACCGTGTGGGCCGCAACCGATCCGCGGTGCGCGAATCAGGCGTTCAATATCAACAACGGGGATCTGTTCCGGTGGAACGAGATGTGGCCGAAGATCGCCGCTTACTTCGGAATGGAGACGGCGCCGCCCCTTCAGATGTCGCTGGACGTCGTTATGGCCGACAAGGAGCCGTTGTGGAATGACATGGTCCAAAAGCACGGGCTTGCCCCGCATTCTTACCATGAGGTTTCTTCCTGGGGCTTCGGCGATTTCGTCTTCTCCTGGGATTACGATTTTTTCGCCGATGGGACCAAAGCCCGCCGCTTTGGCTTCCATGAGTACGTGGATACAGAAGAGATGTTCATGAACATTTTCGATGATTTGCGCCGGCGTAAGGTCATTCCGTAACGTGTGGGTTTGGCCGTCATGCCTATGATAACCCCAACCTATAAAAAAGAGAGGCTGCCCCTGATCTTGCAGGGATGCAGCCTCTTGTCTCGTTTTCATGCTTTTGATGCTTCAATAGATATGCGGCAGGGTCTCTCCTGGCACCGCAGGTGCATACTAACCACAGATCTGCCGATGGCCGCCTGCCCTTGCAGACGGTCAACCTGCGTGTTACGGCGCAGACTCCAAGCGGGAGTTTTCTCGGATGGCCGCCGTTCCCTGGTACTTTTTATCGACATGCATTTCTCCCCATCGGCACATCATGTGCAGCAGCTCCTTCATGCTCCAGCCGTATTCGGTCAGTTCATACTCGACCTTGGGAGGAACCTCATTGTAGATGATGCGCTGAATGATGCCCTCGTCTTCCAGTTCGCGCAAATGCTGGGTCAGCATTTTCTGGGTGATGGAAGGAATGAGATGCAGGAGCTCGTTGTTCCGCTTTTTGCCGAAGGTCAGATGAAACAGGATGACCGGCTTCCACTTGCCGCCGATCACCTCCAGGGTTACTTCTACCGCCGTATTGTATACTTTCACCGGTTGATCCATACGTTCGCACCTCCGTAAGTAAGGGGCTGTTCGCCGCCGACTTCAAGTCATCTCTACGGTACAGGATAACCTGGGGCCGCAGGGAGCGATAATCCGTCTGATAATTTCCAATATAGCATGATTGGTTGCGATCCGCATAACAGGCGACGGGAAATGGGATGGCGTTTCATTTTTATCCTTGAATTTAATATATGTATGCGATATATTGCATACATAAGATAAAGGAGTGAGCGATCATGCCGATCCCTAAAAGTTATTCCTCGCCTGTGCGTATGACCGCCAAGGAGCGGGCCTTCAGCCAAATTCAGAGATGGATTATCGACGGCACCCTTCAACCGGGAGAAAAACTCGTGGATGCCGAGTTGGCCGAGGCGCTTGGGGTTTCCCGCACCCCCGTACGCGAGGCGCTGCAGCTGCTGGAAGTCCAAGGGCTGGTAGAAATGCATCCGGGAAGGGATACGCGCGTTCAGACGGTCGAGAAGGATGACATTTTGAAAATGTACGCTACCCTGGCTGCTCTGCATTCCCTGGCCGCTGAAACAGCTGCGACTCATATTTCGGCGGCGCAGATCGAACAGCTGAAGGGGCTTAACGCCGATTTCGCCGCCGCGATCAAGCAGGGACAGCCGTACCAGGCGATGGAGCTTGACGAGCAGTTTCATAACTTGATCGTGGACGCCTCTGATAATGCCTACGTTGCCTCCTTCAGCGCCTCGCTGCAAATCCATATTCGGAGGTTTAAGTATGTTTTTCTGGCCCGGCCGGTGTCGGCAACCGCTGCCTCGGCAGAAGAGCATGCCCGCATCATCGAGGCGTTCGAGAAGAAGGATGCGGCGCTGGCCGCCTCGGTGATGAAGCAGAATTTGCTGAGACCGATGAATGAGCTTTATGCATTCATTCAAAACCACTCGGAAGGAGACGATTCGAAATGACGAGTCAAGATCGACCAGATCTGCGGATTCGCAGCAAAGTCATCAGTGAGGGTGTAAACCGGGTCCCGAACCGGGCCATGCTCCGTGCGGTCGGATTTAAGGATGAGGATTTCAAGAAGCCGATGATCGGCGTGGCCAGCACCTGGAGCGAAGTGACACCTTGCAATATGCATATTGATGAATTGGCCAGGGAAGCCAAGAAAGGCGCTCAGGCCGGCGGCGGGGCTCCGCTCATATTCAATACGATCACCGTTTCCGACGGGATATCGATGGGGCATGAAGGCATGCTGTTTTCGCTGCCCAGCCGGGAAATTATTGCCGATTCGATCGAAACCGTCGTGAACGCCGAGCGTTTTGACGGCCTGGTAGCGATCGGCGGGTGCGACAAGAATACGCCGGCCTGCCTGATGGCGATCGGACGCATGAATCTTCCGGCTGTATACGTTTACGGAGGCACAATTCAGCCTGGATCGCTGAACGGCCGGGACGTAAATATCGTGACGGCCTTCGAAGCCGTCGGGCAGTATCATGACGGCAAAATGACTCCCGAGGAGCTCCATCAAATCGAGTGCCACGTTTGTCCGGGTGCCGGAGCCTGCGGGGGAATGTACACGGCCAACACCATGGCTGCGGCCGCGGAAGCGATGGGCATGAGCCTGCCTGGTTCCTCATCGACGGCGGCCATCGCAAGCGGAAAAGCCGATGAATGTGCAAGGGCGGGAGAAACGGTGATCCAGCTTCTCGAAAAAGGGATTTATCCAAGAGACATTATGACGAAAAAGGCATTCGAGAACGCCATTACCGTCGTCATGGCTCTGGGGGGATCGACCAACGCCTTTCTGCATTTGCTGGCCATCGCCCATTCCGTTCAGGTCGATCTGACCATCGACGACTTTGAGCGGATTCGCAAGAAGGTGCCGCATCTTGCCGATCTGAAGCCGAGCGGCCGGTATATGATGCAGGATCTGAGCGATGCCGGGGGTGTCCCTGCGGTCATGAAGCTGCTGCTTGAAGCGGGCCTGCTTCACGGCGATTGCATCACCGTAACCGGGCATACGATCGCGGAAAATTTGGCAGCGGTGCCGCCGCTGCGGGACGGCCAGAACGTCGTCAGACCGCTGGATCAGCCGCTGAAGCCTACAGGGCCGCTCGTGCTGCTGAAAGGTAATTTGGCGCCGGATGGGGCCGTAGCCAAAATGTCCGGCCTGAGCAGGCTGTCCTTTACCGGGCCTGCCCGTGTATTTGACAGTGAAGAAGAAGCCACGGAAGCGATCGTGAGCGACCGGATCCGGAAGGGAGATGTCGTCGTCATCCGCTACTGCGGACCGAAAGGCGGTCCCGGCATGCCGGAAATGCTGTCCGTCACCGCCATGATTGTGGGCAAAGGACTGGGCGGTGACGTGGCGCTTCTGACCGACGGCCGGTTTTCCGGCGGCTCGCACGGTTTTGTGGTGGGACACGTGGCTCCGGAAGCTCAGGTCGGCGGTCCGATTGCCCTCCTTCGGGAAGGGGATATCATTACCATCGACAGCGAAACCCAGGAAATCAATATGCAGGTCAGCTCCGAGGAGCTGGAGGAGAGAGCAAAGCAGTGGTTCCCGCCGCAGCTGAAGCATTCCGCCGCCGTGCTGCGGAAGTATGCGCGGCTCGTATCCTCGGCATCCAAAGGAGCCGTCACGGACGAAGACGTTTAAATTGTAAGCAGGGGGCACCGCGATAGAAGCGGTGCTCCCTTTTCTATTTACCATGATCCGCTCATGTCCAATAAGCCCGCATAATCCCGCCTTTATTTGGAAAATGTAGACCCATGATTCCCCTTTTCAGAGGGCTGTTCTCACCGCCAATTGACGGCCTAAAGGGGAGGGGACATACCGCTTTTGTTTGTAACATTAGTTGCTTGGTTTATATATAACTAGGGCAATTTTCTTGTTCGCAACCGAAATTAAGGCGTGTTTACATTCCATTTTAAAGAGGCGAGGCTGTTTGGATTCCACAACACTGGTTAATTCACTTGTTCTATTAATGGCCGGCCTGCTGCTCGTCGGCGTACTGACCACCAAATTTTCCTCAAGATTCGGCATGCCGGCCCTTGTGCTATTTATCATCGTTGGCATGCTGATTACGCGGTTCGTGTATTTCAATAACGTCCTCATCACCCAGATCGTCGGGATTTTGGCGCTGATTGTCATTTTGTTCGAAGGGGGCATGCAGACGAAGTTTGCTGATATCAAGCCGGTCATCAAGCCGGCCCTGTCGCTGGCGACGGTGGGGGTGCTGCTGACGACCTTTATCGTCGGCGTCTGCGCCAAGTATATTTTGGGCGTGTCCTGGGTGGAAGGCTTTCTCTTCGGTGCCATCGTCGGATCGACGGATGCGGCCGCGGTGTTCTCGGTGCTTGGAGGGAAAAATATCAAAAAGCGTCTGACCTCCACCCTGGAAGCCGAGTCCGGCAGCAATGACCCGATGGCCGTCTTTCTTACCGTCTCCCTGATCGAATATGTTCAGCATCCCAAGGCGGAAATCTTCCAAATGATCCTGTCGTTTTTCTGGGAAATGGGCATCGGCCTGGTCATGGGGCTGCTCATCGGCAGGCTGGCGGTTTACGTCATCAACAAGATCAATTTCGATTCGTCCGGACTGTATCCCGTGATGGCGCTCGGATTCGCCATTCTTGCGTACAGCGCCACCTCGGTGATCCATGGCAGCGGGCTCCTCGCCGTCTACGTGACGGCTATCGTCATGGGCAATTCTGATTTGGCCTATGGGCGTTCGATCATGCATTTTAACCAGGGGTTCGGCTGGATGATGCAGATCGTCATGTTCGTGCTGCTCGGCCTGCTTGTCTTTCCATCCGAGCTGCCGGGCATCGTCGGGGAAGGTTTGCTGCTCTCCCTGATTCTGATGCTGATTGCAAGGCCCGTGGGCGTCTTCCTCAGCACGCTCGGGATGAAGTATTCTTTCCGGGAAAAGCTGCTCATTTCCTGGGCCGGTCTGCGCGGAGCCGTACCGATCGTGCTGGCGACTTATCCGATGCTGGCGGATATGGAACACGGACGGCTATTTTTTAACGTGGTGTTTTTCGTCGTGCTGACTTCGGCCATTATCCAGGGGGCAACGATTTCCCCGTTTGCCGGGAAGCTGGGGCTGGCGGGAGAAATCAAACCGTCCAACCCTTCGCTCCTGGAGCTGACGGCCTTAGGCAAAGCCAAATCGGAGATCAACCACGTGGACGTCAACGAGACGATGGCGATCGCCGGCAAGGAAATTTCCGAGCTCGACCTGCCGGAGGACATTTTGTTTACAGCGATCATCCGCAACGAACAGATCATCGCTCCGCGTGGGAACACGAGAATCGAGTCGGGCGATACGGTGTATGTGCTGAGCCCGAAGGCGAAACGGAAGCAGGTGAAAGCGATTCTGACCTCGCCGGCGCTTCCGGTAGTTCATCTCAACGAAGAGAAGCAGAAGCCCGAAGAGGCCACTAACATCATACCGCCTAAAGATCCGGACGACCCTCCGGAACAGGAAACTTAATACAAAAGCCCTGCCTTCTTTGCGAAGAAGCAGGGCTTTTTGGAATGCCGGAGGCTCAGGCTTTTCCCAGGATAAAGCTGATGATCAGAATCAGGAGCACCAGAGTGGTAATTCCTGTATACAGCTTGTCGCCTTCGCGCACAAATACCCAGATGGAAATGGCGACGCGCAGTACGGGGGTCAGAATGAGAAGGATCAATCCGGCCGTGATGACGGCATAAGGCTTGAACGACGCGATTCCGCTCACAATATCGGGGAGGCTGTGCGGGTAAGAGCTGCCGGGGTATCCGCTGCTTCCCTCCATAAAAAAGAGCACCAATCCGACGATGATGACGGCTGCGCTCAGCACGACGCCGACCCGGAGCCAGCGGCTGACGGCCAGCTCCACCTCCAAAATATCTTTCTGCTGCCGCTCTTGACGTTGCTCGTTCGTTTCGCTCATTTCGTCAGTCCCACTCCTTCCAAAATCATCTGCACGGCCACGTACGCCAGCACCGGAATGAACAGCAGGCGGATCGTCTTGCTTTTGAGACGCTGCATAATTTGCGCTCCGACGGTCGCTCCGGCCAGAACGCCGAGAGCCACCGGTCCGGCGATATGCGGATCGATATCCCCGCGCAGCAGGTAAACCCCCGCGCTGGCCGCCCCGGTCACGCCCATCATGAAGTTGCTGGTGGCGGTCGAGACCTTCAAAGGAAGCTTCATGAACACGTCCATGGCCAGCACTTTGAAGCTGCCGCTGCCGATGCCGAGCAGGCCGGATACGATGCCAGCGCCGTACATGACGGAGAAGCCTCCGTAGACGTTTCCGGCATGGTAAGGGACGTCCTGCTTGATGGCTTTGTCATAATAGCTTCCTTCAAGCCGGAGCTTCTTGGCAGCCGGGCTCATGCTGACCTCACCGGCGGCACCTTCGCTCTTCTTCTTGATCATATTAAACGCGGAGTAGATGAGCAGCAGCCCGAAGATGATATAGAGCAGATTAGGGGCGATGATGCCGCCGATGAACGCTCCGGTGATCGCCCCGATGGTCGTGGCGATTTCCAGAAACATCCCGACCCTCATATTGGTGATCCGGTCGCGGATGTATGCGATGGCGGAGCCGCTTGAAGTGGCGATGACGGATATGATGCTGGCGCCGATGGCATGCTCGATGCTGACGCCGAATAGAAGCGTCAGCGCCGGCGTGACGATGATGCCGCCTCCGAGACCCAGCACCGATCCGACGATGCCGGCCAGAACGGAGATGAGCAGAATTTCCAAAGATAACGTAATCACATGAGTACACCTGCCTGTATCAGAAAATAAGAGTCCGGATTGCGCTCTTCCGCCGTGTCCCTGTACACTAAAAACACGGGGCTTATCGCATCCGGATGCCGTAGGACGGATTCATTATACACCGTTTGTATAATATTAACCATACAAACGGACGATATTTATGTATTTTATTTTTACAATGTAAAATACAACGAAGCAATGAAGCTTATGCCGGGAGAGGAAGAAAGCCATGAAATTCAAACACTTGGACGAAAAAGACAATATGATTCTGGATCATCTGCTCGATAACGGCAGGCTCAGCCATGCCGAGCTCGGCCGGTTTGTGAACCTGACGCGGGCTGCCGTGCGGGAACGGGTCAATGGCCTCATGGAGCAGGGAATCATCGATAAATTTACGGTGATTGTCAACCCGCTGAAGGCCGGAAAAAGCATGTCGGTGTACTTCTTGATCGAAGTGGAGTGGAACCTGCTTGAGACCGTTGCCGAAACGCTGCTGGCGGATGATGAAATCACGAGCGTCTACCAGATGAGCGGCGGCCCGCACCTGCATGTCCATGCATTGATGGATGACCAGGAGCATGTGGAAAAATATTTGCGGAAGCTCCAGATGGTGGAAGGCATCACGAACGTGCACAGCGAGTTTCTGATCCGCCGGTTCAAAGAGCGGGAAGGCATACAGATTTAAGATGTCCATCATGCAGCTGCATCCATGCGGTCTTTCTCGTTTATCATGCCTATCTTTGTATGTGGGTAGCCGGATCGCGGGAAAGGCGTATCGGGGCCGTGTTACATGAACAACCAATTTTGGGAGGTGTCTGGACAGATGGAGACCAAAGATCAGCTGGAGCAGGAATTAAGGCGGATTGAAAAATGGGAGAAGGATCAGAAAAGCGCGTGGTTTTGGGAAAAATGGAGCCGGCTGCCGTTTATGCTGTTGGACCGGCTGACGCCGAAAGTGATTCAGGACAAGCTGGCCGAAGGGCTTGGCGAGGTCGGACGGTTTCTGCAGACCGGCGGGCAGTATTTGGTGCAGCGCAAATCCATTCTCAAGCGGCTTGAGCGGACGCATTCGCTTTTGGGAAGCGGACCGGAGGGAAGCAGAGCGCCGGAACCGGCGGATGGGCATGACGGCGGGGATGGAGCCGGACTGACGCTCGCCGAGGCGGCGAATCTGCCGCTTGCGGTCATGGACAGCGTGGCGGATGAGCTCACCGCGAGCCGCGCCAAGCTTGCTGCTGCCCAAGGGGCGACAACGGGCATTGGCGGCGTATTGACGCTGGCCATCGACATCCCTGCGGTGCTGGGCCTCTCTTTGAAGGTGCTGCAGGAGATCGCCGTTTGCTACGGATACGATCCGAGGGATGAGAAAGAGCGCCTGTTTATCGTCAAGTGTCTGCAGTTCGCATCGGCCGACATCGTCGGCAAAAAGGCGGTGCTGGACGAGCTTGGGCAGTTTGACGGAGAGCATGCGCCGGCCCAAGTCATGTCGCAGATTCAGGGCTGGCGGGAAGTGGTGCAGACGTACCGTGACAGCTTCGGATGGAAAAAGCTGTTCCAGCTCGTGCCAATTGCCGGGATTTTCTTCGGCTCCATCAGCAACAAGGGCACGATTGAGGATGTGGCCGAAGCCGGAAAAATGCTGTACAGGAAGCGCCGGATTGTGACCAAGCTGCGCTCGGAGCGTCCGGACGGTGAGGCATAGGGCCGGCAACCTAAAAGGACCGCCACCAGGCTTATTATAAAGCCCAGGGCGGTCCTTTTTTGCAGATGAATCGCTTGGACGCGCAACAACTCTGATCAGGCTTCCGTTCCCTCGGACCACCGGTTCAGCAGCTTGTCGGACGGAAGCAGATATGTCAGAATGCCAAGCAGCGGAAGGAAGCTGCATATCTGCATAACGGTCGTAATGTCTACGATATCGGTCCATTTACCCAGCACGAGTGCGCCAAGGCCCCCCATCCCGAAAGCCAGGCCGGTAATGAGGCCGGAGACGGTTCCGATTTTGCCGGGGAACAGCATTTGCGCATACACGACCGTCACCGAGAAGCTGGAGAAGACGATCAGGCCGATGATGGCCAGCAGCACGCCGGACCAGAACAGATTCGCATAAGGCAGAAGGATGGCCAGCGGAGCAGCAAGGATCATCGAACAGAAGATCATGTTCCGTTTGCCGAACCGGTCGGCCAGCGGACCGCCAAAGAACGTGCCAACGGCGCCGGCTGCAAGGAACAGGAAAATGTAAACCTGCGCGTCGCTCACGGAAAGGTGGAAATTCTCCATGAGATAAAATGAAAAGAACGTGCTGATGGACGAGCTGTACCAGGAACGGACGAACACGAGCAGCACCAGCAGCACGATCGCGAAACGGACGCGGGAGCGCACTTCCGGCCGGAGCTGGCGCGCCTGCGTTTTCTTCTTCTGGTACGCCCCGGTGCGCAGGCGGTTGCCGTACCATCTGGCGATAAAGATTTGGACCGCAATGCCGGCCGCGGCGACGACGGTAAACCAGATCGAGCCGAACAGGCCGAGCGGGATGAAAATCCACATCGTCAGCACGGGAGCCAGGGACTGCCCGGCGTTGCCGCCAACCTGGAAGATCGACTGGGCCAGCCCGCGGCGCGTTCCGGAGGCCATGTGGGATACCCTCGAGCCTTCCGGATGAAAGGCGGCCGAGCCCAGGCCCACAAACACGACGGCCAACAGCACGGCCGGATAGGTGGTGGCAAAGGCCATCAGCAGCATCCCGGTGAAGGTGAATCCCATCCCGATCGGGAGCAGCGCGGGCGTCGGCTTGCGGTCGGCGAACCATCCGACCACCGGCTGCATGATGGAGGACGTAAAGTTGATCGCAAAGGAAATGATCCCGATCTGCGTATAGGTCAGGTGCATGGACGACTTCAGAATCGGGAAGATCGCCGGGATGACCGATTGGATCGAGTCATTAAACAGATGCACGAGACTGATGGCGATGAGGATCCGGTAGACCGTGGCCGACATATCCGGCTGCGTGAGCGGCTGCTGTCCACTTGGCGGCGAAGTCTTGGTCATCGTTTGAACGGACATGTTACCTCCTTGTGTTTGAACTCAAGAAGGATCGGCTATGTACATGTCAGGTCCTCTTTCGTTCGGAATGTTTAAGGAGATTATATGTCAGATTCAGGCGAACCGTATACCCCTTACTTGATAATTACTCCCCCGAACGGAATGATCTCCCTTAGCACCCGCTTGATCAGCCCGTCGTTGTTCAGGTCTTTCTCCAGGTGGCTGCTCCGGTGTCCGGCCTGAAACAGCACCGTTCCCACACCCGTCATTTTAAAATGATAATTCATGTGCTGGCTGGCCAGCGTATTGCCGTAAACCGTCAGGTCGAGCTTGGCATTTTCGGGATAAGCGATCACGCTTCCCGCGTCAACGTACAGCGGCTCGTCCGGATGAAGCTCCGCTTCCAGGACCATGCCTTCGGTCAGGACGCCGATCGTGCCCGTCCCGGCAAATTTCACCTTGACGGCGTCACGGGTAATCAGCATATTCTTCGCGCTCAGAATCCGCGTTTTCATAGTGATGCCGGAGCTGTAAAAAAATAAATGCCGCAGGTCGTACAGCAAATCGCTGCCGCCGGCAAGCTCAATCGGCTTGACGCTGTAGCCGGGAGGCAGCGCTGCGGTAAAACTGCAGCTCCCCCGCATATCCGCCTGAATCAGCTTTTTCTTCCGGTACATCCCTTTGATATTCATCAGCCGGTCGCTCCGCCCGTCGGACGGTCCCCTGTAGGCGATAATCTGCTCCGGATGCAGAAAGTGCATCGCTTCCCCTTGTTCCAGCAGGAAGGTCACGGCTTGTCCGCTGTCCGGGCTTGCATGTTCCAGTATCGACAGATTCAATGGCAATTCCTCCTACTTCGGACTCCGGGTTTGTCGCTAGATCCGGTTGGCTCTGCGCATGAAGTACCGCATAATGCGAATAAAAACAAAATACCCGGCGGCAAGAGCAACCACAGTGACCAGCATGACTTTCAGCTTATGCTCCCTGGCTGCCCTTGCCTGATTGGTTTCCTGCAGCGCCTGAACGGTTTCGGACAGCTCCTTGTTCTGCGCCATCAGCTCGGCGTTCTGCTCCTGGTACTGCTTCGCGTTGGCTTGAGCCCGGTCGAGGTCGTCCAAGGTTTCCCGGTAGCTCTCCTTCAGCCGGTTGACTTCGCTGGGAAGGCCGGAGAACGTCTCCACCCCTTTATAAAAATCGTCGAAATAATTCGCTTTGGCGGAAGTCTTGAACAGCATCGTGCCGCATATGACAATCATCACCGCGCATAATAGGCGGATTAGCGATAAGTTCCGGTTCATAAAGCAACAACCTCCTGCATAGAGTTATAGAAAGTGAGGGTTGTCCATCACGCAGGACAGGCCGGAGCCGTCCATAGAATATACTCGAAAATCGGCGGAAAAGTTCCACTTTCGTCCATTTTTGCCGGACCGGTTTCAAATGGCGCCCAAAGCGGGTAAATGAAAAAGGAAGCCGGATGACGTACCAAAAGGCGGACAGAAGAGCCAGTCCCAGGAATAGAAGAAGCCCTCTCAAATATACGAATATATACGACATGAAAAGGAGTAATGAATGATGCGTGAAACAGAACAACAATATAAAAAGATTATGATTACCGTTAACGGCGAGCCTTTGGGCAAGGAGCTGTGGATTGACAAAATTACGTATGCACCGGTCCAAATCCGCGAAACGGCCGGTCCAAACGAAACCAAAATGAATGCAATTGTCAGTTAATGTCTAAATAATACCATATTTCAACACGCAAAAGACCTGGAATCCTTCGAGATTCTGGGTCTTTTTTCGCATGGGCGAAATTTATGCCGATAAAAAAAGTTGGCCGCTTCGAATCTACACTACACGTTTCGACATTTATTTCAATTTCGTTCTTTTATACTAGTTTAGGACAAATTGTAGGACTTTTTACATAAAGATGCATTGAAGTGAAAAAGCCGCGGTAAAGGGAGTGGTTTACTCGAAAAAAAGGAAGAATCAGGTAGAAAATAGTGGAATGTTGTGATATTATTTACAAATATATGAATACGAACGTATGTTCCGTGACAAGATGCTGTCAGCCAATATTGGTACGATATAAAGACGATGAATTAAGATAGGGGTGAACATCCATGCAGTCAGGTATACAGGATCAATTTACATGGAACCGCAATCATATTTTTGCCAGCGGAATGAATAAGGCTATTCTACTAGTCGAGTGGTACGGAGGAACACTGCGTCCTGCCCGGAGGCGAACCTCCCCTAAGCTTATCGCCCGGGATGTGGAGCTGCACTTGTGGCTGGAACCGCATGTGACCTTGCTGCGTATTTACGGGGCAAAGGCAAGAAGAGGACTGAATCATTCATTGATCGTGCCGCTGGGGCATCTGCAGAACGGAGTCAAGCAGTTCTTTGCGATCGAGCTTGCCCTTGAGCCGCAAAGTCCAGGTCTTCATGGCGTTATCTCGGCCCAGTGGCGTTATAAGGAGCGGAACAAGGAGCGGATTAAGGAGCTCCCCGTCAAAGAACTTTATATGAATTACACGTATCACATGGGGCTTTTGCGTCAGCCGGAGGATTTCCACGTCCATAAGCATGTGAAACTTCTGGAAACACCGGGAGTAGTCAAGGAAGCCATCAGGCTGTTCGAATTCGGCGATATTGAGCATGGGGAATGGGTGCTCCGCCGCAAGGGGGACGAGCTGCTGATCAGCGCGGCCCGGAACGCGGACGGCCGTTTGCTGGCCGAGGCCGACATGCTGTACCAGCTCAGCGAGCACTATGTAGGAACTTACATGAATAGGAATACTTCTTTGGTTAGAAACGGGTAAGGAGTCGCATGTATACCCTGCCATTTCAAGTACATATTTTTCAAGAAAAAATAGCAAAAACGAAGGGGATGGTCTTTGGAACATGAAAGCAGGATTCACTTTGCTACAAGTCGAATGGACTACTTCGGAAGTTGAGATATGAGTCTAATTTACTATACGAGCTAGGAGAATCCACATGACAGACAGACTGATCCGACTAATGCGCATTATCACCCTGGTTCAGGCCAAGCCCGGCATTCTGGCCAGGGAGCTTGCGGAGCGTTGCGGCACCAGCGAGCGGACGATATATCGCGATATGGATGCCCTGAGCGCCATGCACATTCCGATTACCCATCAGGGGCATGGCAAGGGGTACAGGTTCATCGGGGATTTTGCCTTGTATCCGCTGGATTGGACGGAAGAGGAAATGTCCGCTTTCGCGGCGCTTCCTTCCATTATGAATCAGATTAAACCGATCCTGCCCGCGGCGTTTGAAAGTGCATATGAGAAAGTCATGGCGGCGAACCATAAGCGAAGAGCAGATTCCGCGGTAACAGAGCAGCAAGAAGCGATGACATCGGCGGACAAGTCTGCGGCAGCGATACGGGATCAGCCGCCGTTTCTCATCCCGATCCTCATGGCCACCTTGTCCCAGCATACGATCCAGGCGGAATACGTTCTTTCTGACCGCCGGGAGCGAAAGTCCGGAAGAATCGATCCTTACTGGCTCGTACCTTGGAAGCAGCGCTTTTATCTGGTCGGCAGGAGCCATTCGGAAAGGAATATCCAAATTTACGCACTTAGCAATTTTCAGCAGGTAGAAGTTTTAGATGACGTATTCGTCAAAGTACATATGCATGTTCAGCAAGAGTTGTTGGATCCTTATCATGAGCAGCACGAGCAAGACCAAATACAGTTTAAAATCAGGATCTCTCCCCGGATGGCGAGTATGTTCAGAACTGAGGCGTTTATTCCCCCGATGCGAATGGCGGAGAGCCGGGACGGCAGTCTGA
Organism: Paenibacillus sp. FSL R5-0378; assembly: GCF_038009285.1. Classification (NCBI taxonomy): domain Bacteria; kingdom Bacillati; phylum Bacillota; class Bacilli; order Caryophanales; family Paenibacillaceae; genus Paenibacillus; species Paenibacillus sp. FSL R5-0378. The sequence goes on along the minus strand of NZ_JBBPAY010000001.1, from coordinate 6,438,088 downwards.
TTGTGGAGTTATGTGTAACCAACGTGGTTGAATTTATAAGCTGGCTGTCCCAGTATGGGGCGGAAGCCGAAATCATGGAGCCCGTATTTTACAGGGAAATGATGAAACGAAATTTACGCAAATGGCTTGCTTTATACAAATGATACAGGATCCCCGCACTTTATTGCTCACCCTGCAACAGGGAAATGCCAGCAGTTGACATCCCCCTGCCCGATGGATGCTGGCCCTGTCTTTTCAACTCCTCCGCATGCTTGGCAGCGACTTCAGGTATAGTTTCCCGCCTCATTCGAGAATCCAACGATGAAAGGCCAACTTCGCTTGAGTCATTACGATACAGCCCAGGAAATCGTATATTTATCATTTTCCTATCATTCTCCTCACTGTCAAGATATGTTAAAATTATGGGGAATGTTTTCCAGTATGAGATGAGTGCAAGGAAGTGGGGAGATCGGTGAACAATTTTTTGGGAAGGAACGTGAAAGGCGATAAGGACAATGAGCCCAAGTCCGGGCTTAACTTACGGGTGAATTTGTTTTTTTTCAGCACCTTCGTCATCTTTTGCGTCATTATTATCCGGCTGGCCGTCATACAATTCGTCGAAGCGGACACGCTGACGGAGAAAGAAACCGGGCAAAACACGAAAAATATTCCGCTCCCGCCTGCCCGTGGAGATATTTTGGACGCGACCGGAACGAAACTGGCTTTTTCTACGCCGGTACAGTCGCTGTACATAACGCTTCAGAAGGATTACAGCAACGCGACGGAAAAAAGCAGGAAGAATCGCGCGGAAGCGTTGCAGTTGGCTCAGAAAATAGCGGATGTATTTAACGGATTGGGGGACCCGATCGAGAAGGAAGACATCATCGAAGCGATGGACCTGGACTCCAAGAAAGAGCACGGGTATTATCCGCGCCGGATCAAGATGGATTTATCACAGCGGGAGATCGCCTATTTCATGGAGCGGAAATCCGAATTTCCGGGGATCGAAATTATTGAGGAATCGAAGCGGACGTATAACCCGAATACGATCGCGGTGCAAACGGTCGGATACATTAAGAGCTTCAAGCATACGGAGTCGTTAAAAGAGTATGACGAGGCGCGCAAAGACCAGAAGGATCCCGGACTCGTCTATACGCCGGATGAGCTGGTCGGGGTCGACGGCATTGAGATGTCCTTTCAAAAAGAGTTGCGGGGCAAAAACGGGTATAAAGTGGTCTCGGTAACGCCGGGCAACATCGTTGACGGTGTCGAGGAGATCGTCCCGCCCGAGAAGGGGAACGACGTCTGGCTGACGATCAACAAGCAGGTGCAGCAGACGGCGGAGCAGGCGATCATGGACCAGCTGGACTGGGTGCATCACAATCCCGTGTCTGGTCAGACACACAAAGATGCGCTGACGGGTTACGCCGTTGCCATGGAGGTGGATACCGGCAAGATCGTGGCGATGGCCAGCATGCCTGACTATGACACAAATGTTTGGGGGAAGGGAGGGATTTCTCCAAAAGATTATGAAAAGATCAAGGCCAATTATCAAAACGGGACTATTACCCCCATATCCTCAGGCAAATCGGGTCACAACATGGAGTCCACGCTGCTTCTCGGTTCCACAATGAAGCCGCTCAGCGTGCTGGTCGGCCTGAAGGAGCATTTGTTTTCGACGACGACACCTTATAACGATGTCGGCATTGCGTATTTCGGCAAAGAAAAGAAAGCTGTACGCAACTCGCAGAACCATGCATACGGGTATCTCCGCACCCCGGCTGAGGCCATCGAGCATTCGTCGAACGCCTTTATGGTGGATATGGTCGGAGACAAGTTGTTTAAGAAATATATTAACGCGGGCGGCGCATACAACAAGGGCGTCGACGTCTGGGATAGATATATGAAGCAGTTCGGATTAGGCGTATCGACGGGAATCGATCTTCCCAATGAGTACCTGGGCAACCGGGAATATATGCCCGACAAAAACGGCAAATTCCCGCAAACAGGCAGCGCCCAGGGTTCTCTCGTCTATGCTTCCTTCGGCCAGGAAGGCAAATATACAACCCTCCAGCTCGCTCAATATGCCACCACGCTGGCGAATGAAGGGGAACGGATCAAGCCGCAGATCGTCAGCAAGATTACCGACCAGAACGGCAAGGTGATCAAAACGTTCAAGCGCGAGGTGCTGAACAAGACCGACGAGTTTGACAAATCGTATTGGAATCTTGTGCGGAGGGGGATGAACACCGACGTAAAATCGGCATTCGCCGGCTTCCCATATGATTTTGCCAGAAAGACTGGTACGTCCCAGCAGCAATCGTCGGATGGAGTCAACCGGGATAACGGTGTCTTTATCGCCTATGCCCCGCGGAACAATCCGAAGCTGGCCGTCGCCGTCGTCATTCCGGAAGGAGGCTTTGGCGCATACAGTGCGGCTCCGATCGCCCGCAAAATTTTCGATGCGTATGACCAGGAATACGGACTCGACGGGGTACCGAAGAAGAACAAGCAGGCTGTGAACCCGTAAGACCGTTCGAAAAAACGGCCATTCGGCTTAGCAGCTTCACTGATGTCTGCTCCGATAGAACAATGCTTTCATATGTATATATTGGATGAAGACCGACCCGATTTCCCGGGCGGTCTTTTTCTGTTGTTCTTAAAAAAAGTAACAGCATTATTATGTCCCAACCCAGGGGAAGAGCGAAAGATGTCGAATGCGTGCCTTTTATGCTAGAATAATAAAGGTCGTTTTACATAGGTCAGACAGGAAGGAGGAATGCTGGTGAGCGACTATACGACGGACCATGCGCAGGAAGGTCCGAAGAAAGGGAAAAACAGCTTTAACCTGCGGATTAACCTGTTCTTTTTCAGTACGTTTATTATTTTCTGTGTCATCATTATCCGGCTCGCCATTCTGCAGTTTGTGGAGGGGCCGACGCTGACGGAGAAGGAGTCCAGCAACATCGTCAAGGATGTGCCGCTGCCTCCGGTCCGGGGAACAATTTATGACGCTTCGGGCGTGAAGCTGGCTTATTCCACGCCGACCCAGTCGCTGTATCTTACCTTGATGAAGGATTACAGCGAGAAGAACGGGAAGAAGAACCGTCCGGAAGCCGAAAAGATGGCGGAGGATCTGCTGGAAGTGTTCAATAAATACGGCGATCCGAACGGCGAGAAAATGACCAAGCAGGATATCATAGATGCAATGGATCTGGATTACAAGAAATATTCGGGTTATTCACCGCGCCGGATCAAGATGGATTTGTCGAATGAGGAAATCGCCTACTTCTCGGAGCATAAGTCCGATTTTCCGGGCATCGCGATCGAAGAGGAAAGCATCCGGCATTATGACCCCGACACCGTAGCGGTGCAGACGATCGGGTATATCCGGACCTTTAAAGGTTCGAAAACTTTGACTAAGTACAAAACTATCGACGAGAAGCAGCGCAGCGGCGATGCGCAGACCGATCCGGGCCTGATCTACACCGAGCCCGAGTTTGTCGGCTATGATGGCCTGGAGCTGATGTATCAGGACGATCTGCGCGGCAAGAACGGGTACAAGAAGGTGCCGATCGATCCCCGCAACATGCCGGAGGGCGTGGAGGATATCGTGCCTCCGGAGAAGGGGCACAACATCTACAGCACGATCAACAAGGAAGTTCAGCTGCAGACGGAGCAGGCCATTACCGAGCAGTTGAGCTGGCTCCACTCGCATCCGGTTTCGGGCAAGCTGCATCCGAACGCGACGACGGGATTCGCCGTCGCGATGGAAGTGAAGACGGGCAACATCGTCGCGATGGCCAGCATGCCGGACTACGATACGAACGTGTGGCAGTCAGGCAGCATCTCGCCGGAGAACTGGGATAAGATCCAGAACATTTACCAGAACGGTACGATCCGTTCCTTTAACCCAGGGAAATCCGGCAGCCATCCGGAATCAGTCGTGCTGCTCGGTTCCACGATGAAGCCGCTCAGCGTCCTGATCGGACTGAAGGAAGGCTTGATTCGAACAAACACCTACTATAACGATACGGGTGCGGCATACTTCGGTAAAGAAGGCCACCAGACCCGCGTACAGAACTCCCAGGGCCACGTATACGGCGGGATGGACCCGGCGCGTGCGATCGAGAAGTCGTCCAACGCGTTTATGGTCGACGAGATCGGGAAAAAGCTGTATGAAAAATACGGCTCCAAAGCCATCCAAGTATGGGACAGCTACATGACTTCGTTTGGCCTTGGGGTCAGCACGGGCAGTGGTCTGCCAGGTGAATGGGAGGGCCGCAAGGAGTACATGGATGTTAAAGCAGCCGGTTCAGCCCAGGCGGCCATGGCCTATGCTTCCTTCGGGCAGCAGGGGAAATACACGACGCTGCAGCTCGCCCAATACGCCGCCATGCTGGCTAACGAAGGCAAGCGGCTGAAGCCGCAGCTCGTCAGCAAGATCACCGACGACAAAGGCAACATCCTTAAAACGTTCAAGCCGGAAGTGCTGAACACCGTCAATTTCAGCCAGTCGTACTGGGATGAAATCAAGCGCGGGATGAAGAGTGACGTTTCCTCCTTTGAAGGCTTCCCTTACAGCTTTGCCCGGAAGACGGGGACATCGACCCAGAGCGTCGGCGGCAAGCTGATCGATAACGGGGTGTTTATCGCATTTGCTCCGAAGGAAAATCCGGTTCTGGCCATTGCGGTTATGATCCCGGAAGGGGGCTTCGGCTCGCAGAGCGCCGCGCCGATCGCGCGTAAAATTTTCGACGCGTACGACGAGGTGTACGGACTGGACGGCGTTCCGAAAGGCAAGAAGGAAACGACCGACGGTCAAAGCAACCCATAATAAAGTCAGGCAGTGCCTGCAAGGCCGTGGGATCCATCGGTGCTTGCGGTAAACTGGCTGATCGCAGGCAGGCAGTGACACGGGACTTTCCCCGGCTGCCTGCTTTTTTAATGATAGGCCTGTCCAGCAATGTAAGTGCCGCTGCAAATCCTTTTTGTGAGGTCCCGGTCCTTGTGGTAAAATGTCCGTATGTCTGTGTCAAAACGGAAAGAAAAGCGCTGGAACAAGGACAGGGGGAAACGGCATGAGTACGAAATACAAGTTACTCGCACTGGATATGGACGGAACGCTGCTGACCGATGAGCAGAACATTTCAAAGGAAACGGCGCAGTGGATCCGCAAGGCATCGAAGCACGGCGTGCATGTGTGCCTGTCGACAGGACGGGCGTTTATGAGCGCCCTGCCTTATGGGGAAGAGCTCGGGCTGACCACGCCCATGATTACGGTAAACGGCAGCGAAGTATGGCGTGCCCCGCATGAGCTTCACCTGCGCTCATTGATGGATGTGGAGCTGGTGAAGGCGATGCACGACATCGCGGTGGAAGAGGACTGCTGGTACTGGGCCTATTCCGTTGAGCAGCTGTACAATAAGGATCATTGGACGGATGACGTCGAAGGCAAGGAATGGCTCAAATTCGGCTACCATACAGAGGATGACGAAGCGAGACACCGTATACTCATGAAGCTGCAGGATATGGGCGGCCTTGAAATTACCAACTCCTCGCCGTTTAATCTGGAGATCAACCCGGAAGGCGTGAACAAGGCTGCGGGCATTGCGGAAGTGTGCAAGCTGCTGGGCCTGACAATGTCTGAAGTCATTGCGGTCGGAGACAGCATGAACGATCTGGCGGCGATCCAGCAGGCCGGACTCGGCGTAGCTATGGGCAACGCGCAGCAGGTCGTGAAAGATACAGCCGATTATATTACGTCAAGCAACAACGATGACGGAATCGCTGAGGTTATCCAAAAATTCATTTTTGACGAGGAGTGAGCATAGGCGATGGCTGTGCTTGGCTGGATTTTGGTCATTGCGCTGTTCGCAATCGGCTTGGCCGGCGCCGTGTACCCGATACTGCCGGGGGCGCTGGCTATCTTTTTTGCCTTTTTTGTGTATGGCTGGTTTTTTACGTTTTCCCATTTCAACACCTGGTTCTGGATCATCCAGGGCCTCATCATCGTGGTGCTGTTCGTAGCCGATTATGCCGTCGGCGCCTGGGGAACGAAGAAATTCGGCGGCTCCAGGCTGTCGGTCATACTAAGCACCATCGGGGCCATCATCGGGCCGTTCGTCATCCCGGCCTTCGGACTTGTGATCGGACCGTTTGTAGGCGCGTTTGTGGGAGAGCTTATCAACGGATCGTCCCCGTCAAAAGCGGTGAAAGTAGGCTTCGGGACGCTTGTGGGCCTGTTCAGCAGCATGGTGATGAAAGTGATCCTGCAAATCGTCATGATCATCGTATTTTTCGTATGGATCGTGTTTTTCTAATGAGAAGATAACGCACGGGCGGTCACCCGTCCGGGGTTGTGCTTGCTGGGGAAAGAAGGGGAATAGGGTTTGGCGAAGAAAGAATCATTTATTAGAGGCACGCTCATTCTGGCTGCTGCTGCGCTGGTGGCGCGCGTGCTCGGACTGGTGCAGCGGGTTCCGCTGGATCACCTGTTTAATGACATAGGCAAGGCCTCGTTTACGATTTCGAACAATGTCTATTTGCTGCTGCTGACCGTGGCAACGGCAGGCATTCCGAGTACGCTGAGCAAAATGGTATCCGAGCGCTATGCGCTGAAGAAGCCGGCGGAAGCGCAGCGCGTGTACCACGCAGCGCTTATTTTCGCCGCGGCGGCGGGCGTCATCATCACCATTCTGCTGTACGTGCTCGCACCGTATTATGCGACCTACGTTTCCAAAGTGCCGGAAGCGTCGCTCGCTATCCGCGCACTGGCACCGGCGCTGCTGCTGTTTCCGGCGATCGCGATGATGCGCGGATACTTCCAGGGCCGCGGCAACATGACCGCGGGCGGCATTTCGCAAATCGTTGAGCAGTTCGCCCGGGTCGGCACTGCGATCCTGCTGGCTTACATTCTGCTGAAGAGCGGATATGAGGACAGCTGGGTGGCGGCCGGCGCTTCTTTTGGGGGCGTGCTCGGCAGCATCGGCGCGTTTGCCGTCATGCTGTATTACACCGTCAAAATTCGCAAGCAGGACCGGGCGCTGATGCTGGAAGCCGGTCCGGATTCGCATCTGCCGATGGGACAGATTTACAAGGATATCTTTACGATCTCCATTCCGATCGTGCTGTCATCGATGACCGTGCCGGTGGTCAACTTTATCGACTCGTCGATCGTCAATCCGCTCCTGATTGGTCGGATCGGCGAGGCGAAAGCGACGCAGCTGCTCGGGATTCTCGGACAGCGCGCGCAGAGCGTGGCCGGCATCCCGCCGATTCTGGCCATCGCCCTCAGCACCTCGCTGATTCCGGTCATTTCGGCCGCTTTCGCCCGGAAGGACGAAGCGCATCTGAAGCAGCAGATCACGCTTGCGCTGCGCATCTCGATCCTGACCGGCATGCCGATCGTCATCGCCCTCTGCGTGGCGTCATATTCGATCAACGGCCTGCTGTTCAGCAGCCTGGACGGCAGCGGACTGATCATGCTGCTGACGTTTGGAACGATCTTCCAGATTACGATGATGACGACCAACTCGATCCTGCTGGGCGTCGGCAAAGCGTACCTGACGGTCATCAGCGTGATGATGGGCATAATCATCAAGCTCCTTGGAAGCCTTATTCTCGCTCCATGGCTTGGCATTTACGGCATCATCGCCGCGACGGGACTCTGCTTCCTCGTCATTACGTGGCTGAATCTGCGCGTCATGAAAAAAATCGTGCCGTTCTCCATTCTGGGGAAACGCTGGCGTGGTTTTCTCATTACCGTGATCGTCACCAGTGCCGTTGGATACGGGCTTAACGCCGCGGGCGACCAGCTCGTCCACATTTTGCCGGACAGGCTGGCGTTCCTGATCACCTGCCTGGTGGTTGGCGTCGTGGTCGTGGTGCTGTATCTGGCACTGCTGGTCATGCTCGGCGTGCTGCGCCAGCAGGAGCTGTCCAGCTATCCGCGTATCCTGCAGAAGGCTCTGCGTCCGCTGATGCGCCTGCAGCCGTCCCGGTTGAAATCGCAGGAACGGGGTTAATACGGTCCGTGCCGCATCAGTTTTAAGACAAGCTAATACGTTGAAGTCACAGCCCTCCCGACATCGTGCGTGAGGGCTGTTTTTTGCAGCGCGTTCCGGTGGGCATGCGTCATTTCGATCATCAAGGGCCGTCTCGGCCGGCTTACGTAATGAATCGCATCCTCGTTTTTGAACCAGTCATAACGCGGGATCGGTTCGCTGTACAGGTCATGCCACACATCGTGCAGGAGCGGGCTGTACAGGCGCCGGCCGCCGGGGAGCCATTCCTGCTTCATCAGCTCGACACTTTCCAGCGGGGAGTTCAGCGCGTTTTTCTTGTCATGGGTAAACAGCTGCGGCCAATATTCGCTCCGTGAACCGCGATGCTCGACGACTGAAGCGAACGAGTGCACGCCGGACAATACATCCTCGTAACCGAACAGAGTGGCGTAAAGCGCTTTTCCGAAGGCAATCCTCTCGTTCAGGCTGGAGAACTGCTCCAGAATGAGTCCGACCATGGAATCGGCGGCGTAGCCGGCTGACTCGCGGATCCGGGACTTTTCTTCGGGGGTATGGAACACGTCGGCTTCGAGCTCCGGGATATGCGGCAGCATCGGGAAGACGACTTGATTCATCTGAAATTTGCTGTGCATGGAAAATGCTTTTTTACGGAGGACCCGGCTTTGATAATAACCGTTCTGCACGACGCGGCCCTCAATATAGTTTTGTTCATTGATGATCAGCCCGATGGCAAGCAGGGCACTGTCCCGTTCAATCCAGAAGCGGTCCCAGAACGGGCTCATGAACGCCGATACGCCAAAGCTCGGGAGCAGGTGAAACAAGCTCCGTCCAAGGCGCCGGCTGTGACTGTACAGCAGAAGCTGGGGGTAGGCGTCCTGAAAAATGAGCGCGTTGCACCGCTCCAGCATCCGGTACAGGTCTTCCCGGGCGGAAGGCTCCATCAGATCGGACATGAGTCCGCCCTTCAGGTCGCTCATATTCCAGCCGGCGTTCCGCGACACCATGTGGGCCAAAAAGGACCAATGGAGCTCGGGATACTCCCGGTAGCAATCGTAATAGGCCTTCGTCCGCGTAATGTTGCTGCGGTTCGCCTCCCGGGTGCGGGTCCGGATCGTATGTAGAATGTCCTGCTCTTCCTGGGAGCGGGCATTCGTATCCCGGGGATAAGCCAGATGGTTGCGCATTTCCCGCATCCGGCCGATGTCGCCGGCCATCCGGTCCAGCTGGTCGCGGATACTCTGGGCGGACGTCTCCTTCCAGTCGAGCGGCCGGCGCCGCCGGGTCAACTGCCGGGAGGCTTTCCAGCCGGCGGCTTTGCCGCGGGCGACCTCGGCGGCCGTCTTCGGCAGGGCCGACATGATCCGGATCCAGGCGGGTACAAGGGTGCGCTGTGCAGATGTTACCGGCATGACCGCATCCTCCTTTCTTGTAAACCTCACATTACTTTCAGTATGGCTAAAAAATTTGACTTCCACTCGGTATTTTGATTCACTAAGAGAAGAAATGGACAAGAATTGGACAAGATATGGGATAGAAAGGGCGGATATCCATGCAAAAAATTACTTCTCAAGCCGAATTTCAAGTCGCAATCCAGTCTCCGAGACTGACCGTAGCCGTATTTAAAGCGGATTGGTGCTCGGACTGCAAATTTATGGACCCGTTTATGCCGGACGTGGAAACGAAATTTTCGAACGATCTGACGCTTGTCGAAGTGGACGTGGATCAAGTCGGCGACCTCAGCCAGGAGCTGAACATTTTGGGCATACCAAGCTTTGTGGCCTTTTCGGACGGCCGGGAGCTGGTGCGGCTGGTAAACAAGCTTCGCAAATCGCGCGAAGAAATCGAGGGATTCCTGAATACGGCGCTGGACGTATACAGAACGATTCATAAATAAGCTTATTCGCACCGCTCTTGCCGCACAGAGGCATTTGAGGCGGTGCTTTTCTCTTTAGAGAGCAGCTTCATGGCATGGCTGTACGGAACCGAAGGTATTCGGGTTTCACCACCATTTGGCCGAACCGGCAGCGAAGCAAAGGCCCCACTTCGTGGGGCTGTTTCATTTTTCCGACATTTCTCCGACATTTTGTCACAAAGTGGCCGTGATGTATGTCAAGGAATCAGGTATAATAGGTGAGATTGGTAAAATATTGAGGTACCTGTCTTCAGTGGTAAAGTTTTTATTATGAGCAGCAGGTGAGAGAATTTTGAATACCAGACAATTGAAATGGCTTAGTTATTTAACGTTTGTCGTGATGTTTTTTGCGACGTTCGGCGGAACCGTGGTCACCAAGACCGATTCCGGACTCGGATGCGGGCATGAATGGCCGCTGTGTCACGGTGAGTTCGTTCCGGCGCATACCATCGCCTCATTAATTGAATATTCGCACCGGCTGGTCAGCGGGCTGGCAGGGCTTACAGCGGTCGCGGTGGTGGTCGCCTTCCATCTGTTCGCCAAGAAGCGGAGTGACCTGCGCACGTATTCGGTGTTGACCCTTATTTTCGTATTGGTTCAGGCTGTCATGGGGGCAATGGCCGTCGTGTATGACCAGTCCTCGGCCGTGCTTGCCTTCCACTTCGGTTTCTCGCTGATCGCATTTGCCAGCTCGCTGATGCTGGCCTTAGGCGCCCGCAGGATGGACAAACTGGGCGAGGCTTCGTACCCGTCCGGCGGTACATCGCGCGTCAGTGCGACCTTCCGCGGCTATACATGGGCCGTGACCATCTACTCCTATATCGTCGTTTATATCGGAGCATATGTCAGCCACACCAACTCGGCGGGGGGGTGCCTGGGATGGCCGCTGTGCAACGGGAAGTTCATTCCCGAGCTGTCCGGAGGGGTGACTATCGCGTTTATCCACCGGATCGCGGCACTGCTGCTGCTGATCGCCATCGCCGTACTGGCCGTCTGCGGCTACCGGCTGAACCGGGGGAACCGGGAGCTGCAGGGTCTCGGCATCGCCGCGGTAACGCTGTGCCTGATGCAGGTGTTCAGCGGGGCGGCGATCGTGTCGACGCTGAACAAGCCGGAGGTTTACATCTTTTCCGCGCTGCTGCACAATCTGCTGATTTCGTCTCTGTTCGGCGTGCTCTGTTATTTGAGCGTCCGTGTCTGGCAGACCGGAAGGGCGACGCTTCAGCAGCCGAAGTCCGCTTCGGCCGCCCGGGGAATCGGCTTTGAGCCGCAGGGCGGCAAACGATGAACTGAATACCGCTGCACATCCAAAGTCCGCGAAGTGATTCGAGGGCTTTGTTTGTAAGTTTATTTATTATTTTTTGGCTTATTCTGGAGAGGAATGATCGTGTGAGCTATCAAAATTTACGCCAATGGCTCGAAGCCTTGCGCAAGGAAAATGACCTGAAAGTGATCGAGGCTCCCGTGGATCCGTACCTGGAGCTGGCAGAGATCCACCGCCGGGTCATCGACGAACAGGGGCCGGCGCTGCTGTTTACGAATGTACAGGGGACTCCGTTTCCCGTGGCTACGAATCTGTTCGGTACCAGCCGGCGCGTAGACATGGCGTTCGGACCGCGTCCGGAGGAGCTGATGAAGTCCCTGGTGGGTGCGCTCGATACGATGCTTCCGCCGACGCTGTCGGCGCTGTGGAATGAACGCGGCCTGATCAAGGACATTCTAAAGGTAGGCATGAAAACCGTACCGATGGGCGATGCCCCTGTACTCGGTGTCTCCCGCAGCGACCAGCCGCTGAAAGACCTGCCGCGGGTTACAAGCTGGCAGGAAGACGGCGGCCCGTTCATTACGCTGCCCCTTGTTTATACGGAGAGCCCATCGCGGCCCAAGGACCACAATCTGGGCATGTACCGCATGCAGATTTATGACAACCAGACGACCGGTATTCACTGGCAGATCCACAAGGGCGGCGGCTTCCATTACCACGAAGCCGAGCAGCGCGGCGAAGCGCTGCGCATGACGACGTTCCTCGGCGGACCGCCGGCCCTGATCGCGTCGGCGATTGCACCGGGCCCGGAAATGCTGCCCGAGCTGCTGCTCACGTCCATGATTCTCGGCGAAAAGCTGCCGATGGTGGAAAATCCGCTCGGCGGGCACCGGATTCCGGCGGAAGCCGAGTTTGCGATCAGCGGCCTCGTCCCGCCGTTCGAACGGCGTCCGGAAGGCCCGTTCGGGGACCATTACGGGTATTACTCCCTGATGCATGACTTTCCGGTCTTTCACGTCAACCATATGTGGCACCGCAAGGACGCCATTTATCCGGCGACGATCGTAGGCAAGCCGCGGCAGGAGGACTATTTCATGGGCGAATTTCTGCAGCGTCTGCTGTCGCCGGCCTTCCCGCTCGTCATGCCTTCGATCAAGTCGCTGTGGACATATGCCGAGACGGGATTCCATGCCCTTGCTTCGGCTATTGTCCGCGTCAGTTACTCCCGCGAGGCGCTCGTATCCGCCTTCCGGATGCTGGGTGAAGGTCAGCTGTCCCTGACCAAATTCCTGATCCTGACCGACCAGCCGGTCGATCTCGAGAACGCCAGCGAACTGCTGGAAACGGTGCTTGCGCGGTTTAACCCGGCCGTCGATCTGTTTATATTTAATAAGACATCCCACGATACGCTCGATTACACCGGACGCAAGCTGAACCACGGCAGCAAAGCCGTGCTGATGGGGATCGGGGAGCCGGTTCGCGAGCTGCCGCGTGCTTATGAGGAGGGGCCGATTGCGGAGATCGAACAGATTGTTCCTTACTGCGGAGGATGCCTCCTTGTCTCAGGCGCTGGGTACGAGGACGAGCCGGAGCTGCCGGAGCGCCTGCTGCAGCGGCTGCAGGAGAAGGGAACCGAATGGCCGCTCGTCCTTCTGGTGGACGATGCCCGCCAGACGGCAGCCGACCAGACGTCCTTCCTGTGGACGGTGTTTACGCGCTTCAACCCGGCCACGGACATCTATGCGGGTGCCGAAGTGCGAAATCACCATCTGTCGTACCGGCTGCCGATTGTAGTGGATGCACGCATGAAAACCGGGTATCCGGATGAACTGATTCCGCGGGAGGATATCGTCAAGAAGGTGGATGAACGCTGGAACAGTTATTTTGCGTAAATACTGATCAGGGAGAGAATGCCGATGCTGCGAACGCTGCTTGGAGAGATGCCCCGCCAAAATAACGGGCTGCTCGAAGATGCCATCGAAACGATGGTGGAGACGATCCATTTGCTCCAGAACGAGATCGAAAAGAATGAGGATCCCAGCCATGATTACCGCAAACTGGAGATATGGACACGCGGTTTGGTGTCTTCCCTGGATGAATTGGAGCAGAGCTGGTATGCCGCTTCCTTTTTCCGTCAATCGGTCAAGGCCGGTTATGTAGATGACATGACGATTGAGGAGCAGGCCGAGTACGCCAGGTACGTATATTTCTATAAAAACGGATTTATCCGCGTGTTTTCCGTTCTGGACAAGCTCGGAACGGTGCTCAATGATCTGTTTGATCTGAACACGCAGAAGAACAAACCGCATTTTTCCTATTTTACGGTGCTCCGGCAGTTTCACTACATGAAAACCCATGAAGGCCTGGCCGGGCAGCTGTCAGAGATCAAGGACGAATACAAGAGCGCCCTGAACGTGCTGCGCAAACGGCGCAATGCAGAGGTTCATTACATGAACTCCGAGATGCAGGATGACTTGTGGCAGCGGCACCAAGGTCTTAAGGATAAGGTCGAGCTGGAGGATCTGGACCAGCATTTGAGCGAGCTGAAGCAGGGGCTGGACATGGTATGCAAGTCGCTCTCGGCATCCTTTCATTACGCCAACAAGCTGTGGAAAAAGGAAGGCATGCATCCTTAAAGGGATACAACAAATTTCCTTTTGACAAAGTGCGCAAATATATCTATACTGTAAAAATGAAAACACGTCATCATTAATTTCATAATCTTTTCTTATCGAGAGAGGCGGAGGGACAGGCCCGATGAAGCCCGGCAACCGATTTGAGCACGGCATCCGCCGTTACTTGAATGTCATGGTGCTAATTCCTACAAGCTGCAGCTTAAGCTGCGGGTTGGCAGATGAGAAGGCAGCGACTTTTACAAATAAGGGAGCCCCTTTTCTGATTCTGTCAGAGGGGCTTTTTATTTTGCCTGGATTCGATAGAATAGACTGGTCATTTAGATAGATTAAGCGAACCCTATTCAGGTAGGATAGGGGGAAGAGAGGGGGGCCCTTCGGTTGATCGAACTGAAGCAACTGACGAAAAGGTACGGCCAAGGGGCAAAGGCGACGGAGGCTTTGTCCGGGCTGAACCTCAGCATTCATAAAGGAGAAATTTTCGGCGTGATCGGCCACTCGGGCGCAGGGAAGAGCACCTTGATCCGGTGCATGAACCTGCTGGAACGCCCGACCTCCGGAGAAGTATGGGTAGGCGGCGTTAACCTGACGGGCCTGAGCAAGCAGCGGCTGCAGAACGAACGGCGGAAGATCGGGATGATTTTTCAGCATTTCAATCTGCTTAGCTCGGCGACGGTGTATGACAACATCGCTTTTCCGCTCCGGTTGGCCCGTAAGGGCAAGGCGGAGGTGGAGGCCAAGGTCAACGAGCTGATCGCGCTGGTGGGGCTGGAAGCCCATCGCAATAAATATCCGGCCCAGCTGTCGGGAGGCCAGAAGCAGAGGGTGGGCATCGCCCGCGCGCTGGCCAGCGATCCGCAGGTGCTGCTGTGCGACGAAGCGACTTCGGCGCTCGATCCGCAGACGACGGATTCGATTCTGAAGCTTCTGCTGGACATTAACCAGAAGTTTAATCTGACGATCGTCCTGATCACCCATGAGATGCACGTCATCCAGAGCATCTGTGACCGGGTGGCCGTGATCCATCAAGGCGGCATCGTTGAAGAGGGGGCGGTCACGGACGTATTCCTGAAGCCGCAGCACCCCGTGACCAAGGATTTTGTCCGCGGGGAGCAGAGCCAGGGCGAACCGCTTGAGCTGGCTGCCCAGGCTTCCGGAACGGGTTCGGCGCAGGCTGTGAAAATTACGTTTCTCGGCAGCAAAACGTACGAGTCCATCCTGTCCCGGACCGTGCGCGAGACGGGTGCGGATTTCGCCATCCTGCAGGGCACCATTTCCACCATTAAAGATACCCCGTACGGGCAGCTGATCGTCCGCTTTGAGGGCGGACGGGAACAGATCGATGCGACGCTCGCAAAGCTGAGCGAGCAAGGGCTTGACGTGGAGGTGATGAACTGATGTGGGGTTTGGATTTTTCCTCGGTTGACTGGAACGAGATCGGCGTAGCCACCCTGGATACGCTGAAAATGCTCGGGGCTTCCGCGGTGTTCACCTTTATCCTCGGTCTTCCGATCGGCATTTTGCTGTTTATGGCATCGCGCTCGACGACGGGCTGGGTGCGTGCCGTCTATGCGGTCATTTCCTTTATCGTGAACATCCTCCGTTCGGTCCCGTTTATCATCCTGATCGTCGCCCTGATCCCGGTCACGAAAGCGATCGTCGGCGTCACCTTCGGGGTGATGGGGACGATTCCGCCGCTGGTGATCGCCGCTGCGCCGTTCTTCGCCAGACTGGTCGAAACATCGCTGCGCGAAGTGGACCGCGGCGTAATCGAGGCGGCGCATTCGATGGGCGCTTCGACCTGGCAGGTCATTACGCGGGTGCTGCTGCCCGAAGCAAGACCAGGCCTGCTGGCCGGAATTACGATTACGGTCGTGACACTCGTATCCTATACGGCGATGTCGGGGATGGTTGGCGGCGGCGGTCTCGGCGATTTGGCCATCCGCTACGGTTATTACCGCTACGAAACGACCGTCATGATTATTTCCGTCATCTTCATGATCGTGCTGGTACAGCTGCTGCAAATGGCGGGCGACCGGCTGGTGCGTCACTTTACCAGAAAGTAAGGCGTACAACGTGTTTGGCTCACAGTCATGCATCCGGATCACCGGATTTGACCTGGAAAGGCAAGGCAGGTAACATCAAAGCACTGCCTTTCTAATATAAATCATATTATTCTTATGAATTTAAGGGGGATTTATCCAATGAAAAAATGGCTCGTTTCTTTTCTGACCTTGGCCCTGATTGTCGTGCTCGCAGCATGCGGCAGCAAGCCGAATAACAGCAGCAGCGATGCTGCGGGCGAATCCACGGACAAACCGGCTGCAGCCGAAACGGTTACACTGACGGTTGGCGCGACGGCGAAGCCTCATGCCGAAATTTTGAAGCATATCCAGCCTGCGCTTGAAAAAGAGGGCGTGAAGCTCGTTATCAAGGAGTTTTCCGATTATGTGCAGCCGAACGTGCAGACGTTCCAGAAACAGCTCGACGCTAACTTTTTCCAGCATCAGCCTTACCTCGACAATGAAAACAAACAACGCAAGATGGACCTTGTTCCGGTCGTAGGCGTTCACTTGGAGCCGCTTGGTGCTTATTCCAAGAAGGTGAAAAGCGCTGACGAAATTCCGGACGGCGCAACCGTCGGCATTCCGAACGATGCGACAAACGGCGGACGCGCGCTCAGCCTGCTGGCCAAACAAGGCTTGATTACATTGAAGGATCCGAATAAAGTAGAATCTACGGTGAAGGACATTACCGCCAATCCGAAAAACCTGAAAATCAAGGAAGTCGATGCAGCAATGCTGCCGCGTCAGCTGAGCGAATTCGACCTGGCCGTCATCAACACCAACTACGCGCTGGAAGCCAGCCTTGATCCAACGAAAGACGCGCTCTTCATCGAAGGCAAAGACAGCCCTTATGTTAACATTCTGGTGGCACGTCCGGACAACAAAGACTCCGACGCCATCAAGAAGCTGGCTGCTGCC
The DNA here is from genome assembly GCF_038009285.1 of Paenibacillus sp. FSL R5-0378. Classification (NCBI taxonomy): domain Bacteria; kingdom Bacillati; phylum Bacillota; class Bacilli; order Caryophanales; family Paenibacillaceae; genus Paenibacillus; species Paenibacillus sp. FSL R5-0378. The sequence continues at coordinate 6,421,289 of NZ_JBBPAY010000001.1, read as the reverse complement.
CTGACTTCCGACGACGTGAAGAAGTTCATCGAAGACACGTATAAAGGTGCCGTTATCCCGGCATTCTAAAGCCTGCGAAATGCGCAGCACAGCCGCAAGGGGTTCATCCCCTGCGGCTTTTTTATTTGCATCTGTGTCGGGCAACCATTTTTTATTTGGATCGCTTTTCCTCGCGGCCCGGCTGTACAGGGTTTCCAAGTTGCGGCGGTGCCGTGAAATCTTTTATACTATACAGGATCAATGATCTTGCGTGAGGTTTGTACATACATACACCATTATATTTTTAATAGGAATGATGTGTCATCGAATGGATCAAAGGATGGGAAGTTCGGATAGCAGAAAGGAGGGTGGCATTTTGAGGGGAAAGGTTGCCCTGATCACAGGCAGTGCCAAGGGACTTGGCAAAATGACGGCGCTCACGCTGGCACGTTCCGGCTGCGACGTCGCGCTTAACTATGTCCACAGCCGCCGCGAAGCGGAGGAACTGCGGGCGGTCATCGAGGGACTGGGCGTGCGCAGCATCGCCGTGCAAGCCGATGTCTCCGACACGGGCCAGCTGGAGCAGTTGGTGGCTCGCGTCGAGTCCGAGCTCGGCAGTCCGGACATCGTCGTGAACAACGCGGGACCTTTTATCCGCGAGCGTAAACGGTTCTCCGATTATACCCAGACGGAAATTTTGTCGCTCATCCAGGGCAATCTGGTCGGCACGATGCTGCTGGACCATTTGGTGCTGCCTGCGATGCGGACTAAGCGCTGGGGAAGAATCATCCACTTCGGCTTCGGCCATGCGGCGGAATCGAGAGCGTGGCCGCACCGGGCGGTGTATGCCGCCGCCAAGACCGGACTGGTTTCTTTTACGAAGACGCTGGCGGTCGAGGAGGCCCCGTATGGCATTACGGTGAATATGGTGTGTCCCGGGGACATCCGCGGGGATAACAAGGAGAAGACCATTGCCGAGGTCGCCGGGTTGCAGGACGGCGAGACGCCGCGGGGCCGACCCGGCAGCGGCGAGGATATCGCGCGCGTGATCGAGTACTTGTGCCGCGACGCTTCCGATTTTATCACCGGCAACATTATGGACATCTCCGGCGGTCTGGATCCGATCCGTCCCTGGATTGGTCCGGCCGATCATGGGATGTGAGCGCCTGTTATGGTGCCCCAAGCCACAAAAAAAAGAAGAGACCCGTCTTCGATGAAGTCAGGTCTCTTCTTGCTATTGAATGGGATTAGAATACTTGAATAACGTCGTTGATTCCTTCAACTTCCTCAACGAGGGCGCGTTCGATCCCGGCTTTCAATGTAATGGTGGAGCTTGGGCAGCTGCCGCAGGCACCCATCAGTTTCAACTTCACGATGCCGTCTTCCACGTCAACCAATTCCACGTCGCCGCCATCGCGTTGAAGGAACGGGCGAAGCTTATCAAGCACTTCCGCTACTTCATCATACATGGTGCTCTGTGCGTTTTCGCTCATTGATTTCAACTCCTTTCCTGTAATCTTTATTATATTACAAACCGAGACAAAATAAAATGGCTATATATGCTGAATCGGACAAGGCCGTTGATATTATTCGGCTCACCCGGTAAACTAAGATAAGGCCTACCTAAGAATCAATACCTAAAGCAGGTGATATCATTGAGACCCATCATCGAGTTTTGCACCAACAACATGCATTTCGGAACCGATGAAGTCATGGAGAAGCTGGAGGAGAATCCGGATTACGACGTTATCGAATACGGATGCCTGAGCAATTGCGGCCAATGTGCCATGATGCCCTTCGCCATGGTGAACGGTGAGATTATAGATGCGGACAGCGCCGATGAGCTGTATGAGGCCATTATGGCCAAAATAAAAGAACTCGAGGCTTGGGACAGCCTCGAGCTGGATTAGCCGAAATGGCGTCTGGACTTCCAGAGTACCCCGCTTTTTAACAGGCGGGGTACTCTTCCTTTTACCGAAGTTTTCCCCATCAGGCCAAAGCCCGCCTTGCTGCCAAGCGACCCAAGGGTTCCACGGAGGTGGATCTTGTGGATCTTCGGCGTTTCGCCTTTCCAGAGCGCATGGATCACGTCGGCCACTTGTCTGGCCTGGGCTCCTGCCGCCTGGGCGCTGGGAGCGAACGGAATGCTGGCGCAGTCCCCCACGACGTACACTTCCGGGTAATCCGGAATTTGGGAATACGTGTTGACCACGACCCGGCCTCCCGGATCCTTCGGCACGTTCAAATCCTGAACGACCTTCACCGGCTGAATGCCGCCCGTCCAAACCGCGGCGTCGGTGTAGATTGCTTCATCCCCGTTATAGACGATACCGTCTTCCACCCGGCACACGGATATGTGGGAGCGCGTATTCACTTCATGATCCATGAACCACTGCTCCACGTACAAGGAAACCGTCTGCGGGAAGGAGGAGAGCACCCGGCTGCCCCGGTCCAGAATCGTGATGTTAAGATCCGGACGGCTCTCCCGCAGCTCCGCAGCCGTTTCAACGCCGCTGAGGCCGCCGCCGATAATATGTACGTTTCCGTACGGCTTGACATCATTCAAGCGCTGATAGGTTTGGCGCGTGCTTGAGAACGTCTGGATGCTGTTCGTGAATTGATCCGCGCCAGGTATGCCGTGATAACGGTCGGTACAGCCCAGGGCGATCGTCAGGTAATCGTATTCGATCGGGTCGTCGCCTTCGAGGTGTACCCGCTTGCCTTCCAGATCGATGGATGTGACTTCGCCGTATTTTTTCGTGAGCTGGGGATGGTTCGGAAACTGGATGCGCAGATCATAGTCGCTTGCCGTCCCTGCCGCAAGCGCGTAATACTCGGTTTTAATGCCTTGGAAAGGCATGCGGTCAATCAAAATCAGCTCCATATCTTGGGGGAAGTGGTTGTTCAGGAGACCTTGAATCAATGCAAGGCCTCCGTAACCTCCACCCAGGATGACGAATTTTCTCATATGTCCGTCTTTCCTTTCTCATACGTCGGGTTTGAGGAAAGGTATAAAATTCCTCTTACTTATTCATAAACTTTTATTTCATTATAAAACGTGTCGCGTTCCACAGGAATGCGTCCTGCGCCTTTGACTAGCCAGATCAGCTCATCGCGGGTGAGGCCTTCCGGAGTGAGCGCGCCTGCGGCGTGGCTGATGCGTTCCTTAAGGATGGTGCCATGGACGTCGGATGCGCCGAAGCTCAGCGCAACCTGGGTCAGCTGCGGACCGATATTAATGAAGTAAGCCTTCACGTGGTCGATGTTGTCCAGCATCAGACGGCTGATGGCAATGGTCTTCAGATCCTCGTAGGCGGAGTTACGGCGCATGATGCCGGCATTTTTATTTCTTGGCTGCATGGAAAGAGGAATAAATACCATAAATCCGTTCGTTTCGTCCTGAAGGTCGCGAATCTGCATCATGTGGCGGATCCGGTCTTCATGGGACTCGATCGATCCGTACAGCATGGTAGTATGCGTCTTCATGCCCAGGTTATGCGCCGTCCGGTGCACCTCGAGGTATTGCTCGACGTTAGCCTTTTCCACCCGCATTTTTTTGCGGTATTGGTCGGACAAAATTTCCGCACCGCCGCCGGTCAGCGATTTCAGTCCCGCTTTTTGCAGCTCCTGCAGCACTTCCTTGATGCTGAGGCCGCTGATGCGGGTGAAGAAGTCGATTTCGGCCGCTGTATAGGCTTTAAGCGTTACGTCCGGGAAGCGGTCGGTCAGCGCCTGCAGGGAATCCACATAGTATTGGAAAGGCACGTGCGGGTTATGTCCCCCAACGATATGGAATTCCCGGACGCCCGGATGAATGTGCTGCTCAATATATTCGACCATTTCAGGACCGGAATACGTATAGGAGCCTTCATCACCAAGGTCTTTGCGGAAGTTGCAGAACGCGCAGTGCGCCTCGCAGACATTGGTAAAGTACAGGCTCATGTTTTCGATGAAATATACTTTTTTGCCGTTCTTGCGCAGGTTGGCTTCGTTCGCCAGCTGCCCCAGCGTCAGCAGATCATCGGTTTCATACAGAAATACTCCATCCTCAAGGTTCAGCCGCTCACCCTGGCGGACCTTCTCGATGATTTCCTGCATGCGTCTTTCGGTGTTCGATGTTACAATAGTGGACATTTCCATTCCTCCTGTTCGCATTTTGGTCGTGCGGAAGACACGCCCTTTGGAGGACGCAAGAGTCAACCCGCAGCGCCTGGAAGGAGTCCGGCGTTCAACCCGTCCAGTCGATTTGCCAATTTTATCGGTCAGCGTCTTCCATGTACCGCAGAGGATATGTATTCAGCGGATCATCCAAGCCGTAAGGCCAGACGCTTTGGTAAGCACTCCGGAGAGGCTTTTGGCCGGTAAAGGAAAAGTAGGGGGCCGCCTTTTTTAGATTATAGAATGTATACATTTTTCAACGAAGCCGAAGAATTCTATAATCGCAAGACAAACATCCGCCAAGCGCGGCCTGTCTTCTGTAATGAATCGATAGACTTTTTATTGTGAAAAAAGTTACAACCCAGAGTGACAGAGCGTTGTCTTTTCCATGACAAATTACCGACACTTGCTCCCTCATTACCCACCTATTATAAACCGCCTATCCGGGGTCCGCAATACAGTTATACAGAATCGGCATGCGAAGATCCGGAAATCATACCATCTTTAAGGATCCTGCGAAGGGGGCAAATGTGATATAAATCCTCCGGATGAAGCCTGATTATACCTTTTGGAGGCGCGAATACGGCGTTCCGACCGCCTTTCTGGTACATCATGGGAACGGAGGGGCTGCTGCCGGGCGGAACCTCTCTTGAGGGGAACAACGTTGTGGAGTATACTAAAGGTAAGTGCAATGTACTCACAGAGCGGGACTTTTGCTCGGCCGCCTTTCAGGTGCGCTGCTGAAGCCCTGCAATGAATAAATTCACATCAGTTAACCAAGGAGGGTTACCTATGATCAACATTAGCGATTCCGCTTCCGATAAGCTGAAAGAAATGCTCGCCGAACAGGAAATTCCAGGGATGTTCCTCCGTCTTGGGGTACAGGCCGGCGGATGCAGCGGATTTTCTTACGCCATGGGCTTCGACGATGCCGAAACCGAAGATGATGTATACATGGACGTTAACGACCTGAAGGTGGTCGTGGATAAAGAAAGCCTCCGCCTGATTGACGGGCTGGAAATCGACTTTGAGGAGTCCGGCATGAGCGGCGGATTCACCATGAACAATCCGAACGCTACGGCGACCTGCGGATGCGGCGCTTCGTTCCGTACAGCGCTCGATGCAGGCAAACCGGCTCCTGAGGAGTGCTAACGGGCTCGCACTGCGGATGAATAAGACAAAAGGCTCACACCCGCTTCGTACTGAAGCAGGTTGTGAGCCTTTTTTTGTTCGTTAGGAGAGCCCGGGAACGATAAACGTTTTGTTCACCATCATGACGAGCATGGCCGCCGCCACGATTGAAAAAGCGATGCAGCAGGTGCCGAGCCCTTTGCGTCTGTCTTTCAGAAATTTAAAGCCCAAAGCAAAGATTAAAACGGTTGTCACGACCAGAGCAAGGGACATGCCGATCATGCCGACCCAGTATAATACCCCGAAAAATTGAGCCACAGCTGTTATCCTCCTTCGCAGGATATTCCAAATTTACACACTTCATTTCATTATATCCGATTTAGACAGGCACGCCAAGGCTCCGCTATCCCCCGTTTTTTACGCGTTTATCCTTTTCTATGCACAAACATACAGGAGGGAACCCGTAGATACGAGTATGTTAATAACATAGGAGCATAGAAAGGAGGCGACAACATGGGGGGAAGACAGCTGGCAAGCAAATGGCTGAAGACCGAAGCGCTGCTGACGGATCCGGATGTTGCCCCATATATTCCGCAGACCCGGTCTATGAGCCGGGAGAATCTCCAGCAAATGCTGGGAATGTATGACTTTGTCGTCGTAAAACCGGTCGTCGGCGGAGGCGGTTACGGTGTCATGAAAATATCCCGTACCGGCAGCGGTTATAGTATAACCCGCTTCTCTCAAACCTATTATTTTGACAGCTTCTCCGGCATGTACAGCGGTTTTCGGAAGCTGAAGGTGAGAAGGACCTATTTAATTCAGCAGGGGATTAAATTGGCCCAGGTCGATGGGCGTCCGATCGATTACCGTGTCAAATACGTCAAAGTGGACGATCGTTGGGTCATTACCGCAATGGTGGGACGGGTCGCGCGCAGCGGACTATTCGTAACCAATCTGTGCAAGGGCGGTTATTTGCTGAAAGGACGCGTTGGCCTGAGCCGTTCCCTGCCGCAGATCTCTTCCAAAGCAAAGCTTAAAGAGATGCGTTCCCTTACCCGGCGCTGTACAGCAATTCTGGAGCGGCGTTTTCCCGGCATCGGCGAGCTCGGCTTTGACTACGGTCTGGACCACAGCGGGAGAATTTGGATTTTTGAAGTAAATACGCGCCCTCAATAAATCAAACTGGCAATGTTTAGGAGATTATAGGCGGGGTAATATCATTATATAAGACTATGAAACTGGAAAAAAATTTTTTGAAGCCGGGTCGTATGCACAGCACCTGTGTATAACGTTTATCCCCAAAATCCACTGCAATTTTGTTGGTATTCCGACACTTGCTAACAAATTATACACAGGATTTCCACAACAGGTTGTGGATAAAGCGAACGCTTGTTCTCTTATGTGAAGTTTGATATGATAGTTTTGAGGAAAATTAAGGAAAGGATGTGAAGATAATGGCTATGTTGTCGGATGAATTGCTGCTCGATTCTTATCATATGGCCGTGGAACTCATGCTGGATCATGATTTCATCGCTTTACTCCTGGCCGAAATCCACAAGAGGAATCTAGAGACTTCATCAGAGAGTTTAGTTCATTAGGACACATCCCGGTACACATCCACAAATGCTGTTGTATTATAAGCTGCATATGACGTGGAAGTTATGGAAGGTGTGGAGGTGTAACATCTATTTTCCAGATTAGCAGCACCGCAACAAAATGAGGGTATCCTATCTGAATCATGACTTCATGACGATCAGATCAGGATACCCTTTTTTTTGTGCCCAATTTGCGCGTAACTTCGGGCTAGAGTTTCATATTGCTGCTGTGGCCGGGAGACAGCTTAGCTTCCGGATCAATGTATACCTTCGCGTTGTTGACCGCGGTCGGCGCCTCGCCGAATCCTACGGCGATAAGCTTCAGTTTGCCCGGATATGTGGTGATGTCTCCGGCGGCGAATACGCCGGGAATGTTCGTCTCCATGCGGGAATCCACCACGATGGAGTTGCTCTCAATCTGAATGCCCCAATCGGAGATCGGGCCAAGGGAAGATACGAAGCCAAAGTTCACGATGACGTCGTCGACTTCGATCTCCTGCGTTTCTTTGGTCTTCACATGGGACAAGGTCACCTTGGTAATCGTGTCTTCCCCGTGCAGGGCGGTGATTTCCGTCGGCGTCACGACCTGAACCTTGGAAGCCATCAAATTCTCGACGCTGTGCTCATGCGCACGGAATTTGTCGCGGCGGTGAATCAGCGTGACCTGCTCGGCGATCGGCTCCAGCATGAGCGCCCAGTCTACCGCGGAGTCTCCGCCGCCGCTGATCAGCACCTTTTTCCCCTTGAAGCGGTTTAAGTCATTCACAAAGTAGTGCAAATTCGTTTTCTCAAATTTCCTAGCGTCTTCAAGCTCCAGTCTGCGGGGTTCAAAGGCTCCGACCCCCGCCGTAATGATGACGGCTTTGGAGTGGTATTCGCCTTTATCGGTCGTCACCACAAAATGGCGCTCGTCCTGCTTAACGAGGGAAGTAACCTTTTCCTCCAGGCGTACGTTCGGCTGGAACAGGTCCATCTGCTTTTGCAGATTGTCGACCAGCTCCTGTGCCGTTACTTTAGGGAATCCGGCCACGTCATAAATGTATTTCTCGGGATATAAGGCTGCAAGCTGCCCGCCAAGCTGGGGCATACTTTCAATGAGTGTGACTGATGCCTGGCGCATCCCGCAATAGAAAGAAGCGAACATGCCTGCAGGACCTCCTCCGATAATGAGCAGGTCGGTTATGTCAGCCGGCTGCGATGTCATTAGTGTAAGCACCTCCAACAAATATAAATAAGAACGCTAGCGAAATTAAGCACGCTGTATATTCTTCAAATTCCATCTCATTATAATACATCCGGGCTTCGGCTGAAAAGTTTACATCCTATTTTGCAAATTCTCCGTTTAGATAAGAGAATAAACTTAACTGAAAACTGGAATGAAAAGGAAAATGAAAACAGCATGGATGCTCTCATGGAAGGCCAAATAATACTTGATCTTTTATGGGAAAGTGGCTATCATTTTAGTTATGTGCGGGCAGGTTTTGGTAGTATTCCCGCTGTTTTTTTTCTTTCACAGGCTGCCTGTGATAAAAAGATTCATTGAAGTTCAAACTAATGTGTAATATTTCACAATAACATTTGTAATGGTTCACAAATATATATAGAGACCGACATTTTGGAAGGAGCAAGATGATGAGCAACATTCCCAAGATAGTAATCCTTGGTGCGGGTTACGGCGGCATCCTGACAGCACAGCGCCTTCAAAAGGAATTGAATTATAATGAAGCGGACGTAACGCTTGTTAACCGTCACGATTACCACTATATTACGACCCATTTGCATATGCCCGCTGCCGGTACGGACAGCGTCGAGAATACACGGGTACCGATTTCGAAGCTGATTGACGAATTCAAGATCGATCTGGTCAAATCCTCCGTTCAGGAAATCCGTCCGCATGAGAAGAAGGTCATCCTGGAGGATGGGACGCTCTCCTACGATTTCCTGGTCATTGCCCTCGGCGGGGAATCCGAAACCTTCGGCATTCCGGGGATGGCCGAATATGCGATGACGATCCGCAGCATCAACTCGGTGCGGCTGATCCGCAAGCATATCGAGTACCAGTTTGCGCTGTATAAAAATGAACGCAGTCCGCAGGAAAGAATCAATTTTGTCGTCGGGGGAGCGGGCTTCAGCGGCATTGAGTTTGTTGCAGAGCTGGCAGACCGCATACCGGCACTGTGCAAGGAATATGATGTCGATCCGAATCTTGTGAATGTCTACAATGTGGAAGCGGCGCCTACGGCGCTGCCGGGTTTTGCTCCGGAGCTCGTGGAGTATGCCATGGAAGTGCTCCGCAAGAAAGGCGTAACCTTCAAAATCGGCGTGGCCATCAAAGAATGCAAGCCGGACGGCGTAGTGCTTGCGACCGGTGAAGAGATCAAGGCGGCTACGGTGGTGTGGACCGGAGGAATCCGCGGCAACCATATGATTGAAGCGGCCGGCTTTGAAACGGCAAGAGGCCGGGTGAAGGTTGACGAGTACTTGCGGGCGCCTGGAAGCGACCACATCTATGTCATCGGGGACAACGCCCTGATTATGAATCCGGAAGGGCGTCCATATCCGCCGACGGCGCAGATCGCGATGCAGCAGGGCGTGTGCTGCGCTCATAACATCGTCACGGCAATCCGCGGCCAGCAGCCGAAAAAGTTCGAATTCAGCAACAAGGGCACCGTCGCTTCCCTGGGTAAAGGCGAAGGTATCGCGGTAGTAGGCGACAAGCATATAAAGGGCTGGCGGGCAGCTCAATTGAAGAAGATCGTGGATATGCGCTACCTATTTATTATCGGCGGCATTCCGCTGGTATTGAAGAAAGGAAAATTCCTGTAATGAGGCACTGCAGTGTTCAAGTCCGCGCATTGTTGACCCGGGACGAACTGGACCGTTATAACGCCTTGATGGAAGTGGGATCCTTCCTCGAGGACCAAAACCGGTACGATCTGTCGTATACGGTCCAAAAGGAAGTGGACATCCTCATCCTGCCGGCCATTGAAAGGCTGAAGGAAAAGGGAAGGGACCGTGACCGCGCGACCGCCGAATTTTTGGAGTCGATGAAACAGCAGGATGAACAACAGGAAGAGGATTAAGGAAACAGCAAAAAGGTTTGCCCTGAATTTACTCGGGGCAAACCTTTTTTTAAGAGATCAGAAAAGTATAAGTTTCGGAGCTTCTGCTTCCTGATCTCGCAAGAAAAACTTCCTTTAGACGCGGTCTGTCTTCTTTGAAAGTACGTCGATAGACGTTTTTTTTAAGAGATCAGAAAAGTATAAGTTTCGGAGCTTCTGCTTCCTGATCTCGCAAGAAAAACTTCCTTTAGACGCGGTCTGTCTTCTTTGAAAGTACGTCGATAGACGTTTTTCTTATATGAAAGTATTTTAAATTTTCAGCATGTCCTCAAAAGATTCCGGCGTCAGAATCGCTCCTACGAAGAAGCCGCCGAATTCGGCATAGCGGGCGCTGACTTCATCAAAGCGCATTTCATAAACCAGCTTCTTGAATTGAAGCGCGTCCTCTGCGAACAGAGTAACTCCCCATTCCCAATCGTCGAATCCGATGGAGCCGGTAATGATTTGCTTCACTTTGCCTGCATAGCTGCGGCCGATCAGCCCGTGGCTGCGCATCATGTTGCGGCGGTCGTCCATGTCAAGCATGTACCAGTTATCGGCCTGATCGCGCTTTTTATTCATTGGATAGAAGCAGATGTACTTCGTCTTCGGCAGGATCGGCTTCAGACGGGCGACGACATGCGGATTTTCCATCGGGTCACCTTCACCGGAACCGGCGAGATAGTTGCTGAGCTCGACGACGCTGACATAGGAATAGGACTTCGTCGTATATTGCGCAAACAGCGTTTTGTTAAACGCAGTCTCGATGGCGTTCAGGTCTTCGAGCGTTTCGCGCAGGTGCATGAACACAAAATCGGCCTTCTGTCCGATGATGCTGTACACTGCTGTGCTGCCCTGCTTGCTGGATTCCACCTCGGACCATTCGTTCAGGAACGCCTGGAGCTCGTCCAGCGCCATGGCGCGGTCCTCGTCGTCGGCGGCCTTCCATGCCGCCCAGTTCATGGAACGGAAATCGTGGAGAGCGTACCAGCCCTCCAGAGTTGATGCTGCTTCATTCATCTATGAATCACTCCTATAAATAGTTGCCTGTAAGCGGATCCCAAGGTTGCTTGCTGGACCCGAGTATCAGGGTCGTTGACGTTTTTCTTCATTGTAGCTCAACCGCAAGCGCAAGAGCAAATGAAGTCACAATCTATTCACCGATTGTTCGTTGATTCGTGACCGTTTTTTTAGTAAACTAACTACTAGTCCACAAAACGTGGCAAGACTGTGAACGGCCTGTTTGTATCCGTTTTAGCGGGGCGATAGAAAAGAAGAGGTGACTTGGCTGAGATGCAATTTATACCCGTTCTCGTGCTGATGGTGTTATTTTTTGTCATGATGTTCGGCATCGGCTTTATTTTGAATATGTTAATGAAAACGACCTGGTTCCCCTGCTATTTGTTTGTCATCGTTATTTTACCGGTGGTCGTATACTCTTTATGGGACCGCAGCCAAATGTCGCTGCTCAGTCACTTGGAGTCTTTTCGCGTAGTTGACTATTTAACGGGAGTAGCCGGATTGGCAGGCGCGGTCATCAGCGGCTGGTCCATCCAGAAGCTTCGCAGAAGCGGATTTAAAATGTTCTAGGCCGGCAAATCGGCCGATTTCGAAACAGCTCTCCACCCGGGGGGCTGTTTTGCGCTATCCCGGCGCTGAAGGGTTGAATGATGGGGGGACGGATGGATGTGGAGAAAAGCATTGGGTCTGGTGCTTGCCACCGGGCTGATGGCGGGAGGTTCGCTACCAAACGCGATGGCGGCGTCCGCAGGAGAGCAGACTATGATCCCGCTCCGGACGGCGGCCGAGGCGCTGGGCGCGAAGGTGCTGTGGGACGGGACGGACAAGCGGGTTCAGGTCTCGCTCGGCAAAACCCGCTGGAAAATCACGCCCGGCAGCAAGCAGTCCTTATTGGACCAAGCGCCGTATGAACTTGCGCGTACCGCGGTGACGGACGGAGGAGGAGCGCTGCTCGTGCCGCTCCAATCGTTTACCGGGGCTTTGGGCATCCGGGGAACTTGGGCGGACCATCGCTGGTCCCTCGATCCGGATGACTGGAAGGGGAGGGCGATCTACTGGATGACCCTGCTGCGCCATGGGAAATGGGAAGAGGCGGGACGGATGATGGATGCATCCTTATCGGATGCTTATCCGCCTTCGTCGCTTCCCAAGTATGAAGAACGGCTGGAAAAGCTGTACGGCCTCGACTGGAGCCTGCTGCATGCCGAAGCCTATACGGATTCCGTACGCAGCAACGCCCGCCTGGTCTACCAGACGCCAAAAGGAGAGACGTTCGGCATGGAGCTCCGGTTCAGCCCGGAGGGGTTGCTGAACGATATTGCCTGGATCGAAAATGTGACCAGCAGCTATCGGGCACCCGCCTATGACCACCCGGAAAAGTACACGGAGGAAGAAGTGCAGGTCGGCCAGAGCCCTCTGCTCCTTCCAGGCACGCTGACGCTCCCCCGGAACATTCAGGAGAAGGTTCCGGCGCTTGTGCTCGTCCACGGCTCCGGCCCCAATGACCGGGACGAGTCTTCCGGCGGGGGCAAGCTGTTCAGGGACCTGGCGGTGGGGCTGGCCGGCGAAGGGATTGCGGTGCTCCGCTACGAAAAGCGGACGCGGGAATACCCGCTTCGTTCCGCCACCCCGTCCTTTACCGTCCAGGAGGAGACGGTTGACGATGCCGTCAGCGCCGCTGCCCTGCTGGCCGCCGATCCAAGGATCGATCCGCAGCAGATTTATGTGCTCGGCCACAGCCAAGGCGGGATGCTTGTCCCGCGCATCATCGCTTCGGATACGGGCAAGCATATCGCCGGCGCGGTCGTGATGTCCGCCCCATCCGGACCGCTGGAGGACCTGATGCTGATGCAGTACCGGGGAATATTAGGGCGGGCGGAAGAAGAGGGAGCTTCGGATGAGAAGCTGGCCCGTCTGCAAAAGCAGGTGGACACATGGGAAAAAGCCGTCGCGCTGCTGAAGGACCCCGGTTATTCGAAGGAGCATCTGCCGGAACATTTTCCGCTGCCGAACGCGTATTGGTGGTTCGATTTCAGAAACTACAGCGGGCCGCTGCTCGCCAGAGATCAGAACGTCCCGATGTACATCCTCCAGGGGGAAAATGACGTGCAGGTCCCTCCGCCGAGCCTTAAGGTGTGGAGAAGTGCGCTGAGCCAACGAAAAGACGTAGTTTTTAAGTCATATCCGGGACTTAATCATATGTATATATATTATAGTAAGAACTCGACCGGCGAGGAGTACAAGCTGCCCGGCAATGTGCCTGAGGAGGTCATCACCGATGTCGCAAACTGGATTCATTTGGGGATGAAAGACTTGTCGAAAAACGGAGAAGAAGCGGACCCTTTTGTGATAGAATAGAGAAAGTCTACGAATCGATGGGAGGGAGCATAGATTATGCATATGAAGAGCCTGCTGCATTTTACCGAAAACCACCGGTACTGCGTGTTCCGTGATTTTGGTTTAAGCAGCCTGGACAACCGAATGCTCAGCTCCGTATACCAGCCCATGGTCGGGGCATTTGCCATCAGCTTATACCACCTGCTGTTTCAGCATATCCCGGCAGAGAAGCTGGGCTACTCCCGGGTTGAACAGCAGCGGCGCATTTTCCTGTCGCTTGGGCTTGAGCCGAGCGAGAAGGGACGCAAATATCTGATTGAGCAGGCTTCCCGTCTGGAAGCGGTGGGGCTGCTGCAATCCTGCCGGATTTACGTGCCCGAGCAGGAAGATTACATGTACGAATATGAGCTCCAGGCTCCACTCTCGCCGACGGAGTTCTTTAATACACAGCATTTGACGCTGCTGCTGCGCGATAAGATCGGCAAATTTGCCGTCCTGTCGCTGCGCGAGGAGCTGTGGTCGAAGGAACCGGAAGAGTATGCCGGATCATCGTCCGTCCATAAAGAAAATATTTCATTGGCCTTTTACGATATTTTTGAACTGAACACCCATGTGATCGATTACGAGCTGGAACAGGCGTTGTCTGAGGTATCCACGTCAAGACAGCCTGGACTTCGGGTTCTCGATGAGGAAGGGGCGCTGAATTATTCCGATATCATCCTGCGCTTCCCGCGGGATTCCGCCAACCGCCGGCATGTGGAAGGGCTGCGCTTCAACCATGAGCAGATGGGCGTCATCAATTTTGTCGGACGCAAATACGATCTCAGCGTCCAGGACATTTGCCGCCTGCTCGATGAGGACGGCATCTTTGGGCCTGACGGCGACATTCTGCTCGACGAGTTCCAGCATAAGGCCAGCCTGCAGTTCCGCCAGGACAAGCGCCGCCAGGAACAGCGGGACGTGTACGCGGGGAAAGTCATTTCCTTCCGGCAGGCGGAAACGGAAGAAGAGCAGGCTCCGTTGGAGCATGCCGTGCAGATGGAATATTACGTCGACGTTCCGGTTCAGTTCCAATCCAAATGCGACATTCACCAGTATAATATGATGCTTCGGAATGAGCCGTATACGAAGCTGCTCAGAACTTATTTTCCGGGCTCGGTGCCGGACAATTTTATCGATATATTCGAGAAGATCGACCTCAGCTACAAGCTGCCGGGTGAAGTCATCAATGTGCTGATCCACTACTTGATGTCCCTATTGACCGAAGGCGGGAACGACCAGCGGATCAACCGCAATTTTGTCGAGGCCATCGCTTCCAACATGCTGCTGAAGCAGGTCAACTCCTATGAGAAAGCCGTGGAGTACATCCGCGACCAGTCCAAGGTCAAAGGAAAGCAGGCCGCAGCAGCCGGCGGCGCAAGAACCCGTACATACGGCGGCAAAACGGTGAAGATGAAGCCGGATATCCCGCTGGCCCAGGAAGACGGGCAGGTCGGCGATGTCAGCGAGGAAGAGTTTGAGGAAATGCTGCGTATGGCAGCTGAAATGCAGGCAAGCAAGAAAAAGGGTGGCATATAGAACCGCCTGAAGAGAGAGGAGGACAACCGGCATGGATTCTTTGGGGCAGCTGCTGAAGCAGATGAGAGGGCCTTCCTTTATACAGCGGTCGAAGGAGATCGCGGACGAACTGCTGAGGGATCCGGCGGTACGGGAGCTGCGGCAGGAGCATCCGGAGCTGGAAGAATCGCTGCTGCGGATGAACGTGACCCGGCTGTACCAGTTTGCAACCGACCGGC
The DNA here is from genome assembly GCF_038009285.1 of Paenibacillus sp. FSL R5-0378. NCBI lineage: Bacteria > Bacillati > Bacillota > Bacilli > Caryophanales > Paenibacillaceae > Paenibacillus > Paenibacillus sp. FSL R5-0378. Next base: position 6,406,172 of record NZ_JBBPAY010000001.1, on the reverse strand, counting down.
GGCACTGTGACCGCTGCCCGGGGCTCGAGCGGTGCCCGAACGATTTTCAGGGTCATTACAGCAAGCTGGAGGTGGAGGTCGTCAACGGGATTACGGAGCTGGTGGAACGCAAGGTTCCCTGCACCCTGCAGACGGCCAAGCAGCAAGAGGACCTGATCAAGAAGCGGATCCGCAGCTTTTACGTGGACGAGCGCGCATTAAGCGAAGGATATAACGAGGTTGAGATTATGGGCAAGGACCGGAACCGGGCTCCGGCGGTGAACCAGGTATTCCGGTATATCCGGGAAGTACGCGAGAACGGTCTGCCGAACAAAGGACTGTATCTGTACGGATCGTTCGGGACCGGCAAAACGTTTCTGATGAGCTATCTCCTCCATGAGCTGGCGATTACCGGTCATACCGGGGTTATCGTATACATGCCTGATTTTGTGGAGGATCTGAAGGGGATGCTTAGCGATAACGTGAAGCTGAAGGAGACTGTGGAGCTGATGAAGGCGTGCGATCTGCTCATTTTTGACGATATCGGCGCCGAAAATTTGAGTCCCTGGGTACGCGACCACGTGTTGGGCTCCATCCTGAATTACCGGATGAACCGCAAGCCGACCTTCTATACGTCGAATTATGCTCTGGACGGCCTGGAAAGGCATCTGAGCTTCACGAACAAAGATGGCGAAGAAGGGCATAAGGGTCAGCGGCTGATGGACCGCATCGCGCCGTTCGTCGATGTCGTGCATTTGCACGGGGAGAATCAGCGCCGCAGACAGTGATAAGGGCCATTTCAACAGAACCTGGGCCAAGCGGCATTTTGCATCATTACCAAATTCACTGTTTATAAGCCAAAAAAACCTGGCCAACCTGTCCAAAAGACAGGCGAAGCCAGGTTTTCTTGTAAGCCCTATGGGGCTAATTAGCCGGAAATAACAAATTTAATGATCACCATGACTGCAAACAGAACGGTCATAAACAGCGCCATTCCGCCAAAGCCATTCATCAGATCCATTAAATCATTGCGCGGCTCTTCGTTCACGTGTTTCCGCGGATCGTTAGCGTGCACGTTTGCATCCATTTGAACAAATGCCTCCTCATCATGGTTTCAGCCTGATGTCAATGAGCCTTCTCATGAACAGAGAAACCCGAGTTAACATTAGTATACCCAAACTTCAAAGAATTTGTAAAGAATATATGGTGAATACTTATAGGGGCAGGAAAGGGTGGCTGAGCGGTTTAGGGGCCCGAATTTCGTTTAATCTGTAATTAAGGGTTTCACATTTCTTGACGGAATGTGTTATACTTAAACTGTCCACAAAGACATATCAGTTTAGACGTCCATTTGCGCTCTTGCGATTACGGGGGATACCAAGCCGCATGGCCGTTTTTTCGTCTCCTGCGTACAGCCGCTAAACATGGTCTGTCTTCTGTGAAGCAGAATACACCGAATTTTTTTCTTATAAGGAGGAAACCTATTATGGCAATTGTGAATGTATCCGACCAATCCTTTAACGCTGAAATCGAAGGTCAAGGTACGGTTCTGGTAGATTTTTGGGCACCATGGTGCGGTCCTTGCAAAATGATCGCTCCGATTCTGGAAGACCTGGCTAACGAGCTCGGAGACTCCGTGAAAATTGCCAAACTGAACGTGGATGACAACCCGGAAACGGCGTCCCGTTTCGGCGTGATGAGCATCCCGACTTTGATTTTCTTCAAGGACGGTCAACCGGTTGATAAAGTGGTCGGCCTGAACTCCAAAGAAAACCTGAAAAACATCATCGCTAAACACCAATAATTGGTGCATGGCCGATGACAGGCGCCTCCGGATGATTCCGGGGGCGCTTTATTCGTATGTAGGTACGGATCCCTGGCAGATGGCCGAAAATAGGTTGTCGGGATTTTTTGCATATTTATATGCAGCGCTGGAATGACCCGAAGGTAACCGAATAGGCTATCTTGACGAAACCCCGACTTTTGCCGGGTTATATTGCTGTATTCAGCCGTTTTCTCCTATAATATAAGTACCGGGAGGTGAGCCGATACGGCATGGACGATTTTGCAAAGCAATTACAGGAACAGGAAAAAGCACTGGAGAAGATCCGCAACAAGCTGGCTTTGCTGCCCGATCTGCCCGGTTGTTATTTAATGAAGAATGCCGATGGCAAGATTATTTATGTAGGTAAAGCCAAGGTGCTGAAGAACCGGGTCCGCTCCTATTTTACCGGCAGCCATGACGGCAAGACGCAGCGCCTGGTGGCGGATATCCGGGATTTTGAATATATCGTGACCGGAAGCAACATTGAAGCACTCATTCTTGAATGTAATCTGATCAAAACGCATCAGCCGCGATATAACGTCCTGCTGAAGGACGATAAGACGTTTCCTTATATTAAAATTACCAACGAGCCGCATCCCCGCCTTGAGGTGACCCGCCGCGTGCTCAAGGACAAAGCCAAGTATTTCGGCCCTTATCCGAATGCTTACGCCGCGCAGCAGACGAAAAAGCTGCTGGACCGGATGTACCCGCTGCGCAAATGCGGGGTCATGCCGAAGGAGGTATGCCTGTACTACCATATGGGCCAATGCCTGGCACCGTGCGAGAAGGAAGTTCCTCAGGAGGAATATGATCGTATTACCCAGGAAATTACTTCATTTCTGAGCGGTGGGCACGAGGAGATTAAGAAGGAGCTCCAGCGCAAGATGCAGGAGGCGGCGGAGGAGCTGTATTTTGAACGTGCGAAGGAACTGCGCGACCAGATTCTGAACATTGAAGCGATCATGGAGAAGCAGAAAATTACGACGACGGACACGAAAGACCGCGACGTATTGGGCTTTGCCGTGGATAAAGGCTGGATGTGCGTGCAGATTCTGTATATGCGCCAAGGGAAAATGATCCAGCGTCACGCGTCTGTTTTTCCATTTTATGGCGAGGCGTACAGCGATTTTATGTCCTTCGTGACGCAGTATTACAGCGACAATCCGGCGCTGCCAAAGGAAATTTTGCTGCCTGACATGCCAAAAGGGGAAGAGGCGGAAGACAGCAGCCGGCCAGAGGATGCCGGGGAATCGATCGATGCTGGAGGCGGTGCTGCATCCCTGCAGGAATGGCTCGGCATCAAGGTGCTGGTGCCCCAGCGGGGAACGAAGCGCCAGCTTGTGGCCATGGCGGAAGAGAATGCCAAGGTCTCACTGGACGAGAAGTTCCGCCTGATCGAACGGGATGAGGAGCGGACGTCCAAGGCTGCCGCGAACCTCGGCCAGTATATCGGCATTGAGTCGCTGCACCGGATCGAGGCGTTCGACAACTCCAACATCCAGGGAACGAATCCGGTATCGGCGATGGTCGTGTTTATCGACGGCAAGCCCGACAAAAAGGAATACCGGAAGTACAAAATCCGTTCGGTTCAGGGACCGGACGATTACGATACGATGCGGGAGGTCGTCCGCAGACGCTACGAGCGCGTGCTCAAGGAAAATTTGGAGCTGCCCGACCTGATTGTCGTGGACGGCGGCAAAGGCCAAATTTCCGCCGCGATCGACGTGCTGCAGAACGAGCTGGGCTTGTTCATCCCGGTGTGCGGTCTGGTCAAGGACGTCAAGCACCGGACCGCGCAGCTGATGGTGGGCGATCCGCCCGAGCCGATTTCGCTGCCGCGCGACAGCCAGGAGTTCTACCTGCTTCAGCGCATCCAGGATGAGGTGCACCGGTTCGCCATCACCTTCCACCGCGAGCAGCGCGGCAAGTCGATGGTGGCATCCAAGCTCGACGCCATCCCGGGCATCGGCGAGAAGCGGCGCAAGCTGCTGCTGAAGCATTTTGGCTCGCTCAAAAAAATAAAAGAGGCCCGGATTGAAGACTTCCGGCCTCTCTCGATCGGCGACAAGCTCGCCGGACAAATTATAGCAGCCCTTCAGGAGGAGGAGTCGTAACATACGGCTTCTCCTTCTTTTTGCCGTAAAACAGGTAAATGACCCAGGCGACGATAAACGGTATGACGCAGGTGACCACGCCCGCCAAAATGTTCGTCAGATCCCCCATGCTGAACAAGCTGAAGCTCATCAGGATGCTGTCGAACACGACGTGGGCGAACATGACCGCGATGTAGCCGTGACGCAGGAAGATCAAGCTGAACAGGAGACCGATGAACAGGAGCTCAATCGGCCGGGTGTATATCGGGTAGATCGGGTACAGCGTATGGCCGAAGGCCCAAATCAGCGTCGGAATGACGCAGGCGACAAATGTGTTCCTTACGATTTTCTTCAGCATCGGTATGCCGAACAGGCGGTACACGGCTTCCTCGGAGATGCCGGCCATCCAGGCCATGATCGGCAGCATCCACGGATACAGCATGTTATACGGGGACTGCGAGGCGTCCGTCGTGGACCAGCTGTGGATCGTCCGGTCCAGGACGAGATAGATCACCGACTGCGCCCCCATCAGGATAAACGCCCACAAATACCCGGTGAACATGCTGTGGAGCACGTAACGCCCGTATCCTGGCTCTTTGGCGCGGGCCCAGGCGTTGTAACCGGCTTTGCGCCACAGTCCGTCCCCGCCGACCAGGGAGAAATACAGGAGCACCGTCATCGCAATGCTCAGGATCACCTGAACGACCATGGCCGCGATGATCCCGAACTGGGAGAAGCCTTCTGCTTCCAGCACCGGCAGCATGTTATACGTCGTCAGCAATGAGACAACAAAATAAAACAAGGACAAAAACAGCCCGCGTGCAAAGGAGGTGTACCGCCGCGTCAGTGCACTGTAAATGATGGCGAGAATGCCGAGCACGATCGTAAACAGTCCGTATCCCAGCATGGTCAGCATCGTGGCGCTTTTGGTCTGCTTCTCTACATAAGCCGTATGAGCGGATGGGACCGAAAATCCAGGGAGGAAGGAGTGAAGCTCCCCATCCTCAAAGGCAAACTTGAATTCCAGCTGCGATTCCCCGATGTGCGAGGAGGAGTCGGTATAGATCAATCCGGGCTCATCCTTGCCGCTCGATACTTTCAGGGAGCCGGTGTTATAGCCCAGCTTCTGCAGCCAGGACGAGGCGATTTCCTCTTTATCCTCCAGCGTCATGTTGCCTTCCACAATTCTCAGTTTCTGCTTGCGCATGGTTTCGTTCGATTCAGCCATCGCGGCAGCATACTTGGAGTACGGAGGCGTGATGGAGAACCCGACCACCTTGCCCGTGTTCATATGTACGTCTACATTGACATATCCCTGATCGCTCGACTCGGGCAGCCGGACCCGGAACACGTCATAAGGATACTTCGGTTCGTATTTCTTGTTATATTCGTTAAGAAGCTTCTCTCTGGATAAATAACCGTAAAGGTCCGATTCCGACTGGTACGTGACGAGCGGTTCGGCGGCAATGCCTGTTTGAATATTCAACCGGTCCGAGGCAAACGCTTTGGCGGCTGCTTCCGCCTCCGATTTGCTGATGACCTTGGTCGTTTGCCCCTCTAGCGTCTCCGAGCTCGTCTGCGGAAACACTTGTACAAAAAAGAATAAAATAAGGCCGATGACCCCCAAAATGCCCAGCCATTTATAATTGGCCCTGATTTCCAGCGGCTGGTTTAACCGGTCCATGAAATCCCCCCTTGAATGTGATAAAGATACCATTCCCCCCAATACAGTACGGTAAACATAACATAGAAGATTCGCCCAAAACCAGTATACCCTGAAAATAGTGGTGAAAAAACGATGAAAATCAAGGAAAGCCATCGAAAAGAGAAGATAACCGCAGGCCGTGTCCACCTGCATTGCGAATCAGGCTGTTTTCCATCCAATTCATCAGAAAAAGGCCTTTGTGAAGTCCTACAATAAAGATTATAATTTTGATGCAAATGAATAAGAACGCCGAATTTCAAGTGAAAACGGGGGAACCAATTTTTTGGGGTGAATTTCGTTGGGACGGTTTAGTCCGCGAATAGGGCAACCTGTGCATGCCCGAATCCGTCAGCTAACCTCGTAGGCGTCGTGCATGCAGGAGCCAAACCGAAAGGCATTGGATTTCCGATGCTTTTTTTCTTTTGACTTTTTTAAAGAGGTGAATGTATTGATTGGGAAATGGAAGTGGTTCCGGCTGGCCCCTCCGCAAGTATTAACGCTAGGTTTTGCGGCCATTATTTTGATCGGAGCCATACTGCTCACCTTGCCGATTTCGAACACGACGGGTAAGCCGCTGAATTTTATGGATGCCTTGTTTACGGCAACCTCGGCGACCTGCGTGACCGGTTTGGTTGTCAAAGATACGGGGCTGTATTTCAGCACGTTCGGTCAAGTCGTCATCATGCTGCTGATCCAGATCGGCGGGCTCGGTTTTATGACGATGGCCACGCTGATCGCTCTGGTGTTCAAGCGCCGGATTTCGCTCCGGGACCGGCTCCTGCTGCAGGAAGCGATGAATCAGAATACGATGGAAGGCATCGTCCGTCTGATCCGGAAAGTCATATTTTTTTCGTTGACGATCGAAGGCTGCGGAGCACTGCTGCTTGCCATCCGGTGGTCGTTCGATATGCCTCTTGGAAAAGCGATCTATTTTGGAATATTTCATGGCGTGTCCATGTTCAATAATGCGGGATTTGACCTGTTCGGCCATTTTAACAGCCTGACGGGATTTGTATACGATCCGCTCGTCAATTTTGTCGTGATGTTTCTGATCGTATCCGGCGGCATCGGCTTTATCGTCATGTCCGATCTGGTGGATTACCAGGTACACCGGAAACTGTCGCTCCACAGCAAAGTGGTGCTGTCCATGACCGGTGCCCTGATTGTGGTCGGAGCAGTCGTCATCTTTATCTTTGAATTCACGAATCCCAAGACGCTCGGTTCGCTGAATTGGGGTGGCAAAATTCTCGCCTCGCTGTTCCAGTCGGTCACGCCGCGGACGGCAGGGGCGAATACGCTGAACTTGGCAGATATGCGCCAGGCATCGCAATTTTTCACGATCATTCTGATGTTTATCGGCGCGTCGCCGGGCTCTACCGGGGGCGGGATCAAGACCACGACGTTCACCATCCTCGTCGGTGCGGTGATCGCGATGATCCGCGGCCGCGACGATATCGTCCTGTACCGGTACCGTTTGGCGCAGGAGCGGATTTTCAAAGCGTTGACCATTACCTTTCTGGCCTTGTTTCTGGTCGTCGGCGTATCGATGATTCTGTCCACGACAGAAGACAGCAGCTTTTTGATGATCCTGTACGAGACGACTTCGGCTTTCGGCACCGTAGGATTATCGCTCGGGCTGACGCCGCATTTGTCCTTGATCGGGAAAATCCTGATCTGCCTGACGATGTTTGCCGGCCGTCTTGGGCCGCTGACCTTCGCCTACGCGCTTGGTCCGAAGAAGGGCAAGGAGCTGTACCGCCATCCCGAAGGTAAGATCATTATCGGGTAAGGAATTTGGGTGATTCAAAGTTTCAATATTGTTATAAGAACCATATATAGAACCAACATTAAAGGATAAGGAGCATCTGGAAAGAAATGAAAACACAGCAGTTTGTCGTGATCGGTTTAGGGAGGTTCGGCTCAAGCTTGGCCATGGAGCTTATGGATCTGGGTTATGAGGTGCTTGGGGTAGACATCAATGAAGAAGTGGTCAATGATATGAGCGAGCATCTGACCCACGCCGTGGTGGCGGATGCAACCGATGAGGAGGTTCTCAAATCGCTGGGAATCCGCAATTTTGACTGCGGAATCGTGGCGATCGGGGACGATATCCAGATGAGCATCCTGGCCGCAATCCTGCTGAAGGAACTCGGCGTTCAGACCGTAGTGGCGAAGGCCATCTCCATGCTGCACGGCAAAGCCTTGTCCAAGCTGGGCGTGGACCGGGTCATCTTTCCGGAGCGGGACATGGGCATCCGGGTGGCGCACCAGCTCGTGACGCCGAATTTGCTGGATTACATTGAGCTGTCCAAAGATTACAGCATCGTGGAGATGACCGTACCGCAATGCCTGAACGGGAAGACGCTGAGCGAAGTCAATACGAGAGCCCGGTACGGATGCAGCATTGTTGCGCTCCATCGTACCGAGGGAGTCATCGTCGCGCCGACGGCGATGGACCAGCTGCATGCGGGCGACATCATGGTCATCATTGGCTCCAACAGCAATATCGACCGCTTCGAGAGCGAAGCGGTGAACGTCAAGTCATAAATCCGGAAGTGAGACAGACATGGAATCCCCGACGACCGAAATTATTCATCACATTTTAATACTGCTGCTGTTTATCATTGCCGTCGGCATGCTGTCCGGAAGACTGGCCTCCTGGCTCAGGCTTCCGGACGTTGCTGTGTTTATCGTGGCAGGCATGCTGCTTGGGCAGGGGCTGCATCTGATCAACGAAACAAGCAGCTCCCTCATCAACCAGCTGATCCTCACCGTTGGGTCGGCGCTTATTCTGTTTGACGGCGGCCGTAACCTGAAGCTGAGCGGGCTGCGGAAGGTATGGATCACACTTTCTATGCTGAGCGTTCCCGGCGTTATCGTCACGACCTTGATCGTCGGAGCTGCCGTGCATTACCTGTTCGGGCTGGACTGGCTCGTAGCCTTCCTGGCCGCCGCCGTCATTGCCTCGACTGACCCCGCTTCGATCATTCCTGTGTTCAAGCAGGTAAAGATCAAGGAAAGAGTCCGGGAGACGGTGGAGAGCGAGTCTGCCTTCAACGATGCGACCGGCTCGATTCTGACCTTTGCGCTGCTGGCCGCGGTGACGGGCAGCGGTTCCTTACATATCGGGACGATGGCCTGGGATTTCGTAAAAACCGCCGTTGGCGGCATTCTCGTCGGCGCCGTCGTATCTATGATTCTTACGTATCTCGTTGCCCATTTCCGGCTTGGCGTCCTGAAGGATTACACGACGATCACGATGATCGTCGTCGCACTTTCTTCTTATTTAATAGGGGACCTGATTCATGTCAGCGGATTTATGGCGACCTTCGTGGCCGGGCTGATCTGGGGGAACGCGGATACGTTCGGGCTGTCAATGGACGATAAGCTGGAGGAGACCGCATCGTTTGCGGACAATACGAGCGTCATGATGCGGATGCTGATTTTCATCCTGCTCGGCAGCCAGGTCAACTTCCGGGTGCTTGGCGATTACTTCTGGCCAAGCCTGGCGGCGGTCCTGGTGCTGATGGTCATCGCCCGGCCCATCACGATTCTGCTCTGCGCCCTGCCCGACCGCAAGGTCAAATGGTCCTGGCGCGAGCTGCTGTTCATGATGTGGGTCCGGGAGACCGGGGTCATTCCCGCCGCCCTTTCGGGCATGATCGCCGGCATGGGTGTAGCCCACGCTGATGTTATCTCGGCCGTGACGTTCATGGCGATCATGCTGACGATTCTGCTGCAGGCCAGCACCACGGGACTTGTCGCCCGCAAGCTGGGCCTTGAGGTCAAGGCGGAGCCGGCGGCTTCCAAGCCCGTGGGGCAGAAATAGCCTGTAACATGATACGAGCCGTCAGGAGCGGGGGATCCCGTCTTGACGGCTCGTCATTTGCCGGCACCGCGTCATTCATCCCGGGTGCGGCCGAAAATCTTTTTCGTTTCTTCGATCCAGCGGCGTGCCCCGGCGCTCAGTCCCCCGTTTTCGGAGTAGACAAGCGAGGTGGTGCGCCGCGTTTCCTGCAGATCGGGAATATGAAGAATCGCCAGATCGTTGTCGTCCAGCAGCTGACTGCGCAAATACGACTTGGGCAGCAGTGCCGCCGCCCTGCAGGCGGGCAGAAGCCGGACGATCGCTTCAAATGAATCCATTTCCATCCGGATGTCCGGCACGACGCCGGCCCGGTGGAACAATTCGTCGGTCAATTTCCGGTACCACGTTCCGGTTGAGAAAATAATCATCGGCAGGCCGTGAAGCATGTCCATGCTCACGTTATCCTGGCCGCACAGCCTGTGATTGCGGGGAAGCACCAGCTCCAGGTGGTCGTCGAACAGCGGCGTGCAGCGCAGGCCGGGCTCTTCGATTGAAGAGGCGGCGATGCCTGCGTCCAGCTTCTTGTCGCGGACGGCCGACACGATTTCATGCGTTTTCCCGGTGACCAGCTTCAGCTCAGCAGAAGGGTGCTTCTCCATAAACGCGTTCACCAAAGGCGGCAGCGTCGTCTGAAGCGTGGTCAGACTGGCTCCGAGCGTCACCGAAATTTGATCGTCCCCTTTGTACTTGGCGATCATCTGCATGAACTTCTGCTGCTGCTGCCGCTGCTCCAGGGCAAAGGTATAGGCCGACTGGCCGAAGGCCGTCAGCTCAAGGCGCTTGCCGCGGCGGTTGAACAGCTGCACGCCGAGCTCGTCCTCCAGCTTGGTTATTTTACGCGAGAGGGCGGGCTGGGACAAATTCAGCAGCTTCGAGGCCTTGTTCAGGCTCGACTGCTCCACCACCGTGGCGAATACATCCAGATCTTCAAACATGTCATTCATCTCCATGAAACTTTTGGACTGCGGCTGCTTGGGGTAAGATGGTTATAGGTGCGGTCTGTTCTTCTGTGAAGTTACATCGACAATTGATTTTGTTTAGATATAAGAACGAATATGCTTCAGAGAATGAGCTTCCTTATATCGCAAGAAAAACTACAAGCTAAACGTAGGTCTTATGCATTTACATTATAACGTTTAATAATTATATTGCAATTCCATTATAAGAAAAAAAAGAGTAACATGAAAAGTGCCACAAGTTGTTCACAGGTTAGAAAAAGGGTGGCAGAATGTTGTCGAATAATGAATTATGAAAACGTTGTACTATGAAGAAAGGGGCACGTCAATTTATGAAAGGTTACTATGCCAGAAAGCTTCATTCGCTTCTTGGGGTCATTCCGCTCGCCTTGTTTTTCATCGAGCATGCCCTGACGAATTTTGGCGCATTTGAGGGAGGGCCTGAGCGATTCAACGCCGGCGTTAAATTGCTGAATGACCTTCCGCTTATTTTCGTCCTGGAGTGGGTGCTGATTTATCTTCCGCTGATCTATCACGGCGTATACGGGCTGTATATCGCGTATCAGGCGAAACCGAACACCGGACGCTTCAATTATGAGCGCAACTGGCGCTATCTATTGCAGCGGATTACCGGCGTCATTACGTTCGTATACATCATCTGGCACGTATTCGAAACCCGGTTCCAGATCACTCTCGGCAACGTGACTCACGAAGGGCTAGGTTCCCTAATGCATGATATCGTGACACAGCCGGTATTCTTCGTCCTCTATCTGATCGGCGTCGTATCCGCGTCCTTCCACTTTGCGAACGGACTCTGGTCGTTCCTGGTCGCATGGGGAATCACGGTCGGGCCGCGCGCACAGCGGGTATCCTCGTATGTGTGCATGACGCTGTTCGTCTTGGTAGCATTGATGTTTATTTTGTCCCTGGTCGCCTTCCGCAGAGCGGAATTCCAGGAAGCTTCGGTATGGATTGATACCGTGAAGTCAGTTTTAAGTTAAGGAGAGTGAGCAGGCATGGCAACATCTAATATTATTATCGTGGGCGGCGGTCTGGCAGGTCTGATGGCCACCATCAAGGCAGCGGAAGCAGGCGTCCATGTTCACTTGTTTTCTTTGGTTCCGGTCAAAAGATCGCACTCCGTGTGCGCGCAGGGCGGCATCAACGGTGCCGTCAATACGAAGGGCGAGGGCGACTCGCCATGGGTTCACTTCGACGATACCGTATATGGCGGGGACTTCCTGGCCAACCAGCCGCCAGTCAAAGCGATGTGCGAGGCGGCGCCTGGCATCATCCACTTGATGGACCGGATGGGCGTTATGTTCAACCGTACGCCGGAAGGACTGCTCGATTTCCGCCGTTTCGGGGGAACGAAGCATCACCGTACGGCGTTTGCCGGCGCAACGACCGGACAGCAGCTGCTGTACGCGCTCGACGAGCAGGTGCGCCGCCACGAAACGGAAGGCCTCGTCACGAAGCATGAGCACTGGGAATTCCTGCAGGCGGTCATCGACGACGAAGGCATCTGCCGCGGCATCTGCGCGCAGGATTTGCGCACGATGGAGATTCATACATTCCAGGCTGACGCGGTTATTCTCGCCAGCGGCGGACCGGGAATCATTTTCGGTAAAACGACCAACTCGGTCATCAATACCGGCACCGCGGCCAGCGCCGTGTACCAGCAGGGCGTTCATTACGCCAACGGTGAATTCATCCAGATTCACCCGACAGCGATTCCGGGCGACGACAAGCTGCGCCTGATGTCCGAATCGGCCCGCGGTGAAGGCGGACGGATCTGGACATACAAAGACGGCAAGCCTTGGTACTTCCTTGAAGAGAAGTATCCGGCATACGGCAACCTGGTGCCGCGTGACATCGCGACCCGAGAAATTTTCGACGTGTGCGTCAATCAAGGGCTTGGCGTCAACGGGGAGAACATGGTGTACCTCGACCTTTCCCATAAAGATCCGAAAGAGCTGGACGTCAAGCTTGGCGGCATTATCGAAATCTATGAAAAATTCGTCGGCGACGATCCGCGCAAGCTTCCGATGAAGATTTTCCCAGCGGTTCACTATTCCATGGGCGGCATGTGGGTCGATTACAACCAAATGACGAACATTCCAGGCCTGTTCGCAGCCGGCGAATGCGATTACCAATACCATGGGGCCAACCGTCTTGGAGCCAACTCACTCGTATCAGCGATCTTCGGCGGCATGGTGGCCGGACCGAAAGCCGTGGAATACATTAAGGGAATGAAAAAATCCTCAGCTGATGTACCTTCAAGTGTATACGAACGCTACAAGAAGCAGCAGACGGACAAATACGAAGGCATCCTGAAAATGAACGGCACGGAAAATGCGTACGGGCTGCATAAGGAGCTCGGCGATATCATGACCGCCAATATGACCGTGGTCCGTTACAATAAAAAGCTGGAAGAAACGATCGCCAAAATCAAGGAACTGAAGCAGCGCTACAAAAACATCAACGTCAACGACACGTCGCGCTGGAACAATCCGGGCGCTTCGTTTACCCGCCAGCTGTGGAACATGCTGGAGCTGGCCGAAGCGATGACGCTGGGAGCACTGCTCCGCAACGAGAGCCGCGGGGCTCACTACAAGCCGGAATTCCCGGACCGCAACGACGAGGAGTTCCTCAAGACGACCAAAGCGGCGTGGACACCGGATGGCCCGCAAATTTCTTATGAAGCAGTGGATGTATCGCTGATCCCTCCACGGATCCGCGACTACTCCAAAGACAAGTAAAGAAGGGGGATTTGACATGGCGGAAGCAACTGCATCTTCCAAAAAAGTGAAGTTTATCATAACCCGTCAGGACGGCCCGGACGCTGCTGCCTATACCGAGGAGTTCGAGCTTCCGTACCGCCCGGGAATGAACGTGATCAGCGCGCTGATGGAAATTCAGCGCAACCCGGTCAACGCCAAAGGCGAAAAGATCGCCCCGGTATGTTGGGAATCCAACTGTCTGGAAGAGGTGTGCGGCGCGTGCTCGATGGTGATCAACGGCAAGCCGCGCCAAGCGTGTGCGGCGCTGATCGATAAGCTGGAACAGCCGATCCGGATTCAACCGATGAAGACGTTCCCGGTCGTGCGCGACCTTGTCATCGACCGCAGCCGGATGTTCACCGCGCTCAAGCGGGTGAAAGCCTGGATTCCGATCGACGGCACGTACGATCTTGGCCCTGGACCACGGATGCCGGAGAAGAAGCGTCAGTGGGCTTATGAGCTGTCCAAGTGCATGACCTGCGGCGTCTGCCTGGAGTCCTGCCCGAACGTAAACGACAAGACCGACTTTATCGGTCCGGCGGCGATCTCCCAGGTTCGCCTGTTCAACTCCCATCCAACGGGTGAATTGAACAAGGAAGAACGCCTGGAAGCGCTGATGCAGGACGGCGGCATCGAAGGCTGCGGCAACTCGCAGAACTGCGTGCGCTCCTGTCCGAAAGGCATTCCGTTGACCACGTCGATCGCGGAAATGAACAAGCAAACCACCAAACACATGTTCAAGCAGTGGCTGGGTGTATAAATCAATGTTAACCATCATCCCCTTGTCAGCGGAGAGCTTTTCGCCGGCGAGGGGATTTTTGGTATATGTCAGGATGCGTCCAACCCTTGTGGCGGGGGTAATCTAACGATAAAGACTTCTAAAACTTTACAGGCAGAAGATGTGCAGAGAGAATGGAGGAGGATGGCTCATGTCTTGGTGGATGTGGGTGCTCAATATTACCGGTTTGATTGTCCTGATTGCGGTGTTTTACGGGTTGGAGAAAAAATGGACGAGTAAGGCGATCCTGCTTGGGCCAATTCTCATTTATGTTCTGGTCTCCCTGGAAGACCTGATCGGCTGGATCGACCTTTCCAGGGTCGTACCGGGAACAGGCGGGATGCGGGCCTTGATTCTGATCTTCTGCCTGAGCTCGGTCATCTTCTACGTGCTGTATATTTTCAACCGGATTGCCGAGTCGGCCCTGAAAAAAGAAGTGCAGCTCAAAACCGTCATTACGCGCATCAGCATGGCCACGTTAACGTGCATCCTCTTTTTTACCGTTATCTACACGTCGATTTACAAGCTCTTCGGCCATAACAGCTTCGACGGCAAAAATATCGGCAACGATTTGCTGAGCCAGGTGATTTCCTTCTTGTATTTTAGCGTTGCAACCTTTGCTACCGTCGGCTACGGGGATATCACTCCTGTCGATAACACCTCCAGAGGAGTCGTCGTGATGGAGATCGCCTTCAGTTTTATTACGGTTGCTTATGCGCTGTCGCTGCTGAGCGTGTTCCGTAAAATTTTTAAAGAGGGCCCGGAGGGCGCAGGTCAGGAGGAGGTGTAAACTTTCCGGCACCATGCCCGGACTTTGCGCAATAACCGTTGAGCATATCCTAGGAATGGTGCGTTATCCCGGACCTGCGTATCGCCTCCGGCTTAATGATCCGCACTGCTGGAAGAGCGGCGGCCTGAAGGATATAATAGGGGAAAGTCCTATTCTATTCCAATACAGGAGGCCGCCTGCATGAAAAATACGCCGCATCCGGGAACGGGAAGTCGGCAGGATGCAGCCCAGCCGGAGCTGCCCGGCAGCCGGCTCACCCGCAGGCAATTTTTGAAGCGCGGCGTCGCCCTAGCGGCCGGAGCGGGATTGCTGACAGGCGCTTACGCCTGGTTATGGGAGCCGCAGCAGCTGGATACCGTGTACCGGACCCTGGTATGTCCGCGGCTGCCGACGGCTTTTCACAACTTGAAAGTCGTCCATTTCAGCGATGCCCACCTCGGGTTTCACACCCGAAAGAAGCACATCGAGCATCTGATTGCGGCCATTCGCAGGGAAGCTCCCGAGCTGATCTGCTTTACCGGCGATATCATTGATTCGAGTGCGGAGGCGATGAACGAGTATATTCCGCTGCTCGCTTCGATCGAAGCCCCTCTTGGTAAATTTGCGGTGCTTGGCAATCACGATTTTTGGGGAGGGAGCGGCAAGGATGTGAGCCACAAGCTGCAGGTGGCCGGCTTTCGGGTCCTGCAGAACAGCAGCCAGCTCCTGAACCGCGGTGGACAGTCCATCGCGGTGGTCGGCTTGGATGACTGGCTGCATGGATTTCCCGATCCGCAGAAGGCAAGAGCCGGCATTCCGGACGACATGTTCAGCTTGCTCTTGATGCATGAGCCGGATTACGCCGGTAACGCGGCCCTGTTTCCTTTCGATCTGCAGCTGTCCGGACACAGCCATGGCGGACAGGTGCGTCTGCCCCTGCTCGGTGCGCTGATGACGCCTCCGGGATCCAAACGGTACGTCATGGGGATGTACGAAGTAGGAGAACGCCGAATGCCGCTGTATGTCAACCGGGGGATCGGGGAGACCCACCTTCCCGTCCGCTTGTTATGCAAGCCTGAGCTTACCGTCTTCACCCTGCAGTCTGACGCTCGTTAGACAAGCTGGTAACGATTCGAATCAATTTAAGGGAATCAAGCGAAGGAAGGGGAGAAGAGCGTGCTGAATGAGGACACACGAACGCCGATGCCCCTGCTTACGGGCAGCCGTCTGATGATGAAACCGATCGAACCGCAGGACGCGCCGAGGCTGCTGGATATCCTGGCAGACCCCCAGGTGATCAAATACGTGACCCAGAGCTCCTTCTTCAGCTTTGCCCGCTCGCGGCGCATCGCCTCGGAGCTGCTGAGCACCGGCCGCAGGGACTCGCTGCACATGGGCATTTGGCTTCATGGCGAGCGCGAGCTGGCCGGCGTGGTGTCGATGCAGCATTGGCGTGAGGAGAAGCGCGATGCCATGATCGGCTATATGCTCGCCAAAGCGTACTGGGGCAGGGGAATCGCCACCGAAGCGCTCGGCTTGATGCTGCACTATGCCTTCACCGAGCTGAAACTGCTGCACATCGAAGGCAGATGCCATGCGGTCAACACGGCGTCGGCCAGGGTCATGCAAAAAAACGGGATGCAGCTCAGCCGTACCTTTCAGCATAGACGCATGTTTTTCGCCGCGCCGGTCGAGATGATGGTGTACGCTCATACCGACCGTACCTATGATGAATACCGGAAGGGGCTGCAGCTTCAGGCAAACCAGGAGAATGCGCCAAATCTGCAATCATACGAAATCAGGTAAGATTTGTAACATAAATGAAATATTGCTGTTATGGGACTCTAACAGAGACCGGGTAAACTTATTCACATGACCCCCTTTTTGAAAATATAAATGATGTTCTGGGACCCGGATCGTGCGGGTTCATTTTTTTTTGCCCAAAAAAAGAGGCTCCCTCAGAGGGGAACCGCCTTTTTGTCTTTGCCCTTGAAATACACCCATTCCCGGAATCCGATGTCCTTCAGGCGCCGGGCTACTTCGTCCCGCTCGTCTCCAACCCTTCCAGGAACATGAGCGTCCGAGCCGAAAGTGACGTTCACGCCGAAGTGGAGCGCCCGCTCAAGGATGGCGTCCGCCGGGTACCAGCCGCCACTGAGCTTCGTTTTGCCCGATGTATTGATTTCGATCGCGATTCCGCACTCGGCAATGGTCTGCAGCGTTTCGTCAATGATCTCATCGGCGGGAATGTCGGAGAAGGCCGGGAAGTTGCCTTTCATCGCGTCAATATGCCCAAGGATTTGGAACATGCCGCTTCGGGCGGAGTCCTGGATCAGCCGGTAATACTCCTCCTTGACGCGGATGCGCTCCTGTTCGGACAGCCCCTTCCAGCGGTTTTTGTTAAAGATGCTGACGCCGCCCACGCTATGTACCGAGCCGATGATGTAGTCAAACGGAACATCGGCAAGAAACTTCCTGTATGTTTCGGCATGCTCCGGAAAAAAGTCGGATTCGATGCCGAGCAGCACGTCGATGCGCCCCTCGTATTCCTTTTTCAAATCAAGCACTTCCCGCACATAATGCTGAAGCTCCGATTTGCCCATGGCGATGCGCGGAAACGCCCGGTCCTCTTTCTCGCCAAAATAGGGGGTGTGGTCCGAAATGCCGATGACTTGAAGTCCGGCCTCCAGCGCCGCTTCCACGTAATCCCGGATATTGCCGTCGGCGTGCCCGCAGCGGAAGTGATGGGTATGCAGATCGAATTTCATATCGTACTCCTCCTTGTCAATAATCGTTGGAATCAAAGGTCTGCGGCGGGGTTACTCCGAGCTGATGAAGTTCGTTTCCGGCATGCCTTTCAGGTCGCTCAGAAACTGCTGCATGGCCGAGTTCAGGTATTTGCCGGACTTGTAAATGACGCCGACGGGATGGCTCACTTCCAGTTCGGTCAGCGGTATGATCTTCAGTGTGCCGAGGCGGAGCTCGCTCGCGACCGACTGTTTGGACATAATCGCCGCGCCGAGGTCGATTTCGACCATCCGCTTGATTTCTTCACTGCTGGACAATTCCATGACGACATTGGGCTCGATTCCGTGCTTTTTTAAAATATCATCGGCAAACCGTCTGCCCACCGTATCGGGTGACAGCAGGATGAGGGGCGTTTCGCGGAGGACATCGATCGTGACGGCCGTCTTCCGGGCAAGCGGATGGCGCGGGGAGACGATCAGCTCGAACGTGTCATAGTACAGAACCGACGTCATCAAATTGGGGTTGCGCTCGATCAGATAGCCCAGGCCCACATCGATCTGTCCGTTCTCCACGCTGGTGTAAATCTGGGATGAAGCCATGGACATGATGGAGGTTTTGATGAGTGGAAACTGGTTCTGGAAGTAAGAAAGGACTCTGGGTAAAATTTGTATGGCTATCGAAGTGGTGGTTCCGAGCACGATGTGTCCCTGCGGTGTTTGATCCAGGTCGTACAGGCGCTCCTTCAGCTCTTCCACAATCGCTAGAATCCGTTCGGCATGGCTGAGAAACACTTCTCCGCGGTCGGTCAGCGTGACGGGCTGATTCCGGTCCACGAGCACCGTCTTGAACTCGTCCTCCAGACTTTTGATCTGGGCAGACACAGCCGGCTGGGTTAAGTTGAGCAGCTCTCCGGCTTTGCGGAAGCTCATGGTTTTCGAGATGGTAATCAGGGTCTCCAATTGGCTAATGTTCATGCATTTCCTCCTTCGGCGTTGATGCCTGCCGTCAAGCAGATCAGTTCGAACAAGTGTATCCTTTCATTATATGGGATTCCGGAAGTCAGGGCAACGCGGGCGGGGCAGCCGGTGATTCGTTTTATTTTTGGAAAAAGCAATCTACAAAATTCGCCACGGTCTTCAAAATTGCTCCGGAAGTACCGATATAGATAAAGGGAATCATCCCGGTTTTCTTTCTTAAATAGGAAAGCCGGTGGATATATAAGGGTATTTATACCCTGGATTGAAGACGTTTCATGAATTTTTCGTGATTTATTCCAGGGTTTAAAGTATAATTATTCCAATGGTAATGGGACTTTTGGGACATGTCCCAACCCGTTGTGAAAGGGGCAGTAATTACATATGAAGGCTGAAGTCATTAATCCTTTTCTGGAGTCCGCCCGGACCGTCATTGAACAAGTGATTCAGGTTACCCCTTCTACAGGCAGCCTCGGGGTGAAGAATATGGAGATCATCGAGGATCACATCTGGATTCAAATCGGGATGACAGGACAGCTTACCGGCAACATCGTGTTCGGAATTCAAGAGCATGTAGCGCTGCGGATGGTGTCCGTGATGATGGGCGGTTACATTCTGACGGAAATGGACGAAATGGGCCAGAGCGCCATATCCGAACTTGGTAATATGATCAGCGGCAATGCCAGCACGATTTTGTCCAACCAAGGGGTCACGGTCGACATTACGCCTCCGAGAGTGATGAAGAGCGAGCACATCGAGTCGTTCCTTCCGCAAAAGGCGCTCAGCATTCCGCTGCTTATGGACGGAATCGGCGAACTGGATATTCAGGTCATGATATCTTAAAATATCAGCAAGGAATAACGGCAGGAAGCACAAGCGTTACGTTTGCTGATCCCTGGGCATGATGCTGGTCCGCTGTGAGCATGCGGGCGACGTTATCCTACAGAAGTGGGAAAGGGCGGGAACAAACTCTGGACGGCGCTGCTGCGCTGATTCGGGGTGTTCCGGCTTGTTTTCCTATAGGAGGACGAGAAGCCATGTTAAAGGACAAAGTCGTCGTGATCACCGGGGCGTCGAGCGGGATCGGGGCCTTGACGGCGAAGCTGGCCGCAGCGGAAGGCGCGGTGACGGTGCTGACCGCCAGGTCGGAGCAGCGCCTGCGGGAAGCAGCTGAAGGCATGACGGGATCCTTTGAATTGCGGGCCATGGATGTGACCCGGGAGGACCAGGTGAGCACCACGATGCAAGACATTATACATAAGTACGGCCATATTGACATTTTGCTGAACAATGCGGGCTACGGCAAGTTTGAGACGATTACGGACATGCCTGCCCAAGAGTTCGGACAGATGATGGACGTCAACTATATGGGCACGGTCCGGTGCACCAAGGCGGTGCTGCCGTCAATGCTCCAGCGCGAAGCGGGACATATCATCAATGTGGCGTCGATGGCGGGGAAAATCGGAACGGCCAAATCCACGGCGTACACGGCCACGAAGCATGCCGTTCTCGGCTTCAGCAACGCTCTCCGGCAGGAGTTGCGGGAATCGGGCATTCGGGTGTCGACGATCAATCCAGGTCCGATCGATACGCCGTTTTTTGACATTGCAGATCCGTCGGGTGGATATATCAGCAACGTGAAATGGCTGATGATGACGCCGGAACATGTAGCCCGCAAAATCGTCAAGGTGATGCATACCGGGAAGGAAGAAATGAACCTGCCGGGGAAAGCGGCGGTCGCCATGCGCCTGTACCAGATGTTTCCAAGACTGGCGGACCGGCTGACCTACCGGATCATGAACCGGAAGTGATACGCCTTCTGATCTCTATAAATAAGCCGGCTCCCATAAGGGGCCGGCTTATTTTTTACGCCTGCAGAATTTTGCGTGAGTCCTATACTTGCATTTGGTGGGATGGCGCTTTTGGCATATAATGATAAAGAATGACTTAAAACATAAAGGATGAACGATTTCATGAACCCGACTTCTTTTGAAACAACAGGTATTGACCGAGTATGGATAGACAAGCTGGCCGAGTACGGCATAACGGAACCTTCGCCGGTCCAGGCGCAGGCCATTCCTGCGGTGCTGCGCGGAGCGGATGTGCTCGCCCGCTCGCAGACGGGAACCGGCAAAACGCTGGCCTACCTTCTGCCCGTACTGCAGACCATCGATCCGGAGCTGAAGGCGACCCAGAAGCTTATTCTTGCGCCGACCCAGGAACTGGCGATGCAGATTGTACGCGAAGGCGAAAAATACGGGGAAGCCCGCGGCATCGGTGTGCTTGGGCTGATCGGCGGGGCCGCGGTCAAACGCCAGGTGGAGAAGCTGCGGCTGCATCCCCAGCTTGTGGTCGGAACTCCCGGCAGAGTCCGCGAGCTGATCGAGATGCGCAAGCTGAAGATGCATCACGTCTCGACCATCGTGGTGGACGAGGTCGACCAGGTATTTCAGCTCGGCGGTGCCGGCGACGTCGACCGGATATTGAGCAGCGCACTGCGTGACCGGCAGCTGGTATTCCTGTCGGCCACGGTCAGCGAGAGCACGGCGGCGCTGGTCAAGCGGGAGATGCGCAGTCCGGTCGAAATCGGCATCGACCCGGACCAGACGACCGCGCCGGGGCTGGAGCATTTGTATGTGGTCGCCGAGGAACGCGACCGGGTCGACATGCTGCGGCGCCTTATCCGCCAGTACAACCCGCAGCGGGCGATCGTCTTCGTCAATCAGACCGAATCGATCGCCGAGGTGGAGGCCAAGCTGACCCATTTGGGCATCGCGGCGGAGGGATTGTACGGAGACGCGGACAAACTGGCGCGCAGCCGGGTGCTGGGCGGCTTCCGCCACGGCAGGTTCAAAGTGCTCGTGGCAAGCGACGTGGCGGCGCGCGGGCTCGATATCGAAGGGCTCGAGCTCGTCATCAACTTCGACCCGGCGCCTGACGCCGAGCACTATGTGCACCGTGCCGGGCGGACGGGCCGGATGGGGCGCGTCGGGCGTGTCATCTCGATTGTGACGGACCGCCAGACCTTTATTATGCGGAAGTTTGCAGGAGAGCTCGGCATCTCTCTCGAGCCGCGCGTGCTGTACGGCGGCAAAGTGCTGACGCCGGAGCAGTTTGCGGCGCGGAAGGGGGAGCCGTCAGGCCAGCCTTATCAGCGCCAGGTTCGGCCATCCGGGAGCCAGGCAGGAATGGCGGAAGTGCGCGGCAGCCGGCAAGGAGACTTGAAGCCGGCCAAGGGGAGCGTCCGCGGCCCATCCAGCCCGGGCGAACCACGGGAAGGCGGCGGACGCCGCGACGGCCGGGAAGCGTCCCGGCAGGGTGGTGAGCCTTTCAAGGGCGGCAAACCGGCGGCCCGCCAGAGCCAAAGCGAACGGGAGCGTATCCGCAAGAACAAGGGCGCCCCGAAATGGTTGAAAAATAAACCTCCCCGGCCTTAATCGGCGAACGGGGAGGCAAGTACGGATGGATTCTCCCGTGCGGACACGCCCCTGGCTGTTCCGCCCGGGAATTGAATGAGGTGAAGAGTTGATGAGTGATACGGCTGTGCTGGATATTCAAGGCCTCATCGGTGGTTACAGCCTGAACCGCCCAGTGCTGCACGATATTTCGTTTCAGGTCGGGTCCGGCGAGATGGTCGGCCTGATCGGATTGAACGGGGCCGGCAAAAGCACGACAATGAAGCATATTCTCGGATTAATGCATCCGCAAAAGGGTGACATCCGCGTGAAGGGCAAGAAGCGGGAGGAAGACGCCGGGACCTACCACGGGGCGCTTGCCTTCGTTCCGGAATCTCCGCTGCTCTATGACGAGATGACCGTCAGGGAGCATTTGGAGTTTACCGCAAGAGCGTACGGTGTTGACCGCCAGGACTACGAAGAGCGGGCGGACCGGTTGTCACGCATCTTCCGGATGCAGGACAAGATGGACAGCTTGTCCACGCACTTATCCAAGGGGATGCGGCAGAAGGTCATGATCATGTGTGCGTTCGTGGCCCGGCCTTCCCTGTACATTATCGACGAGCCGTTCCTTGGCCTGGATCCGCTCGGCATCCGCTCCCTTCTTGATTTTATGGTCGAGCTCAAAGAAGGCGGGTCGTCGATCCTGCTGAGTTCCCATATTTTATCGACGATCGAAAATTACTGTGACCGCTTTATCGTTCTCCACCAGGGACGCGTGATCGCGCAGGGGACGCTGGAGGACATCGCCGCGCAGGCCGGCAGACCGGGACTGCCGCTGGAGGAGCTGTTCTATACTCTCGTGCAGGGCAGGGATTGAATGATGGACTTGAAAAAACTTCGGATGGAGCGGCGCGGCCGCTTCTGGGGGGAAGTCACCCCTTATCTCGGCTACGTGATCCAAAGCGGTGTGGCCGTGCTGCTGCTGTTTATGCTGATTGCTTTTGCGGCGTGGTACACGTCGCTCGTTCAGCATATTCCAGCCGGGCTGCCGATTCGCTGGATTATGCTGATCCTGTTCGTGCCGCTGACGGTAAACAGCAGCTTCCGGACGTACTTGCAGCCGGCGGACACGGTGTTTCTGCTGCCGCAGGAGTCCAGGATGAACGATTATTTCAAGGCAGGCTGGACCAGCGGCGTCGTTTATAAACTTATCGGCCTTGCCCTGGTCTTCATCCTGTCCTGGCCGCTGTATGTACGCAGTGATGCGGATCCCAAGTCCTTCTGGCCGTTCCTGCTCCTCCTGTTTGCCTTGAAGATTCTGGCTGCCTACGGCTGCTGGAAGGAGCTGCGGATGGTTTCCCGCCGGGCATCGGCAGGTTACCGTCTGCTGCGTTACGTCGTGCTGATCCTTGCGGTTGCCGCCTGGCTGTGGCAGCCGGAGTGGCGGAGCCTTCTGTTTATCGTGCTGCTGGCGCTGACCTATATCGCCGCCCTGCGCATTCCGGCCAAGCACTTGGTGGCCTGGGAGCGGCTGATTGCCGTGGAGAAAACGCACAGCGCCCGCGTTATGCAGATCCTCGGCTGGTTCGTTAACGTTCCAGGCAGGCAGCAGCGCGTCTATCCGCGCAGGTGGATGTCTTGGGCGGGGAACCGGGTTCCCTGGAAGCCGGAGGCAGCGTACCGCTATTTAATTACGAAGAGCTTTGTTCGCAGTGATGTATTCAGCATCGTGATCCGGGCAGGCATCCTCGCGGCGCTCCTCGTTTGGTGGACCCGGCAGGGACTGCTCGGCAGCGGGATTTACCTGTTTTTCGTATTCGTGATCGGCGTTCAGCTGTCCTCGCTGCTGCGCTACCACCAGGAATCCTTCTGGCTGCACATTTATCCGGTGCCGCCTGCATCACGCAAGCAGAACGCCGTTAACCTGGCGTTTCAAATTCAGCTGGTTGTAGCTGTATTGATCTGGCTGCCCATGCTGGGTGCGGGGAGCGGCCGAATCGGACCGATGCTGCTGACGCTGCTTGGCGGGGTCGTGATCAGCGTGCTGTTCCGTTATTTTCAGTCCCGGAAGGGCAAGAGTGATGATGATGACGATGACGATGAATAGACAAGCGAAAAAAGACCGGGAATAGGCTCCCGGTCTTTTGGTGCATCCGTCCAAACTGCCGAGAGCTCAGCAGTCGGCTTGGATGCGATTTGCCTGTTTACTTTTTCGATTATAACCAGAAAGAACGAGTGATGATAACCAAGAGGATGAAGAGAACCAGGATAGCGCCTGTGTTGCCAAACAATCCGTGGCAATGTCCATATCCGTATCCATATCCGCCTCTTACTTCTTCGCTCATTGTGCATTCCCCTTTACAGTGGTTTGTTTTTCGTTACACCGTATCCTATGTCTAGGGGGGCTGCTGTGCTTGGGCAATCACCCGTTCTTTCCCAAAAAAATAGGTTGTTGATGGTTGCCCGCTAAATGGTACTTCCGTGCTTATTTCCGCTGCAGATCCTGAACGCCCTGATAGATCAAATCGAACAGGTCTTCGAGATATTCCTCGTCGATGCAGGAAAACGCGATGCGCAGGTCATGCTCGCCTAGGGCGATGGTGCCGACTCCGTATTGGTGGATCAAGTGGCTGCGCAGCTCCTCGGCCGACACGCCTTTCAGCTTCAGGCACATGAAATATCCGGAATTAAACGGATAGTACTCCCACACATCACCGTACTTGCCGCTGTCCAGCAGCGATTTCACTTTGTTGGCTCTGCCTTTCATGATGTGGAATTTCTCTTCTTTCTGAGCCGCGAAATCAGGCGACTTCAGCGCGTCCAGCACGAAGGTCTGGGAAGGATGGGGGCCGCTGGAAATCGTCGCGCGAATGATGCCAAGTGTCTTTTGCTCGAGGGCGGCGAGCACGTTGGTATCTTGGGAAGCGTAGGTGATGAAGCCGACGCGGAATCCCCAGACGAACTCCTCTTTGGTGGCACCGTCGACTTTAACGGCCAGTACACGCGGATGGATATCCGCCAATTTGCCGAACAGCGACTCTTTGAGGGAGTCCTCAAAGAAAAGGCCGAAATAGGCATCGTCCGTAACCGCCACGACATTGATGCCGGCTTCGGCGGCTTCCTTGATGGCAGCGACGATGGCTTCGCCTTCCGCCGGACCCGGCGTGTAGCCCGTCGGATTGTTCGGGAAGTTGAGCAGCACGACGGCTTTGCCTTTGTCCTTCTGGGCCAGCAGGGCTTCGCGAAGTCCGTCACTGTTGAAGGTCATGTCCCCGGTGAACAGCGGATAATTGACCAGTTCGCCATGGCGGCGGATGCCGAAGGTCAGCTCGTAGTTCTCCCAGTTTTTGTCCGGATAAATCACGGCGTCCCCTTCGTCCACGAACAGATCGGCCACGATACTAAGCCCGTGGGTCAGGGCGTTCGTCACAATCGGGCTGCTGACCGTTTTGCCCGCGAGCGACGGGTTTTCTTCGATCATTTTTGCCAGCCAGGCAGCGCGCAAATCGGGTTTGCCTGCGGGCGGTGCGTATGGGTACAGGTCCTTCGGCGCGAATGCGGACAGCTTCTCCTGGATAGCAGCCAGATGCATCGGGATGCCCTGTTCGGTCGCAATGCCGATCGTTGCGTTATATTTTTTGGCATGGCTGGTCGCTTCCGCAGATTGGCTCAGGATGCCTTCCTTCGGAAAATAAATTTCCTGGCCGAGCTTGGACAACATTTCGTACACATGCGCGTTGCCGGCTTTCAAACTTTCGTTCAACTGTGCAGCGAGTGGGTTTAACATGGTTTCCATCCTTCCAAATCTGTGTAATGATAGGCTTTTGCAAGGTATATGCCATTTTAACTGCCTAACATTATATCACCTGCGATGAGAGCCGTCACGGAAAAAGGAAAAGGATGGTTGTGCTGTGAAAAAGGTTCTCTAAGGCGCTTGGTGAATCATGCCGCTTTACTCTTCTTCGGAATAGGGATCCGGGGCCAAGGTTTGCTGCATATGAGGGCAAGCGCTGCTGCGAATCAGCTCCATCGTCTCCCGGTCCTTGCCGCGGCCTCTAGCGTCCAGCCCCTGCAGCACCTGTTCCCTTTTGTCCTCCGTCAAATTTTGCCCAAACTTGAACTTCGCAGTAATTCGGTCGGGAACGATCCGCAGAACGGCGACCCCGCGCAGCCTGGAAGCGTATTTGGGATTGGCCGCGTCAATGGGGGCGTAACCACCCTCGGGCTGGAGCTTGTTCATAAACAGGGTAAAGGCGGCTGCTTTCTCTTCCAGGTCCTGTACGATTTCGACCCGTCCCGATGCGGTCACGCTCTTGAAATACGAAGTGGCGGGGCAGGCCATCAGAGGGTCGGTGAAGTAGGAAGGAATGATCGCATATTCCTCCGCGACGCTGAAGCTCACCGCGGGATTGGCGGCGAGGTGGTCCATTTTTTCGCCGAAACGGCTGCCATGCATGTAGAACATGCCTTGATGATACACATAGTTAATCGGGGTCACCCGGGGATGTCCGTCTTCTCCGAGGGTTCCCAGGAAGCCGAAGCTCATCTCCGACAAAAACGCCTCGATTTCTTCCTCACGCGTCACTTCAAATTCATTTCTTCTCATTGGTTTTCTCCTCCTTGATGCATCGCTTGCCGATCGGCGGTTATCGCTGCGGTGACAACAGCATAACGGGAATATTGACAAGGAAAAAGGTCCAATTTAGAGTATTTTTTATAGTCCATTTTGCTGGCGGCTGAGACGATAAGCAGTCATGGGAGAAAAAATACGTTTGTTGAATCTGGTTTTTTCCACAGCAATGGAAGGGAGGACGGCATGGAGATATCCCTGCATCTGGAAACTTATATAGAGAAACACCGCTATAAGTACCTTGCGCTGTATCACGCTCTGAGAGACGCCATCATGGAGGGGAGGCTGCCTGGAGGAACGAAGCTGCCTTCGACCCGCGAGCTGGCGGATCAATACGGCTTGTCGAGAGGATCGGCCGCCTTAGGTTACGATATGCTGGTGTCGGAAGGCTATGTCCACAGTGAAGTAGGCCGGGGGACCTTCGTGGCTCAAGCGGGACCTGCGCCAACAGCAGGGGGGGATGCGGCTGCCGCACCGCTTGCCCTATCCCGCTGGGGAGAGCGGCTGCTAGAGCTCCCGCCAATCCCGAGATCCGGCGGCGGCAAGGCTCCCGCCGGCATCGACTTGGGGGGAGGCGGGATGAGCATGGAGCTGTTTCCCTATGCGGAGTGGCGCAGCGCCATGGCCTATGCAGGAGGCCGGGGTGGAGAGGATATGCAGCGCGGCGCTGATCCCGCCGGGGACCTTGGCCTCCGGCAGGCGCTCGCCGCCCATCTGCGCGTCACGCGTGGAATTCATACCGATCCGGAGCAAATCGTGCTCTTCAGCGGATCAATGCAGGGTATTACCCTTCTCTTTCAGCTGCTGCTGAATGAAGGCGAGGCTGCCGTGCTTGAAGATCCGTGCTATTCGGGAATCATCCGGGCGGCGGCTGCCTGCGGAGCGGAAGTGATTCCGGCTGAGGTCGATGTCCACGGCATCCGTCTGTCCGATTGGGACGCCCGCCTTGTACTGGTGACGCCGAGCCGCCAGTACCCGACCGGCGCCGTCCTGACGCTGGAGCGGCGCCGGCAGCTGCTGGACTGGGCGGAGCGGCACGAGGCGGTCATCCTGGAGGACGATTACGACAGCGAGTTCCGCTTCGGCGGCAGGCCGATCGAGCCGCTGAAGACGCTGGATACGCGGGATCGGGTCATTTATATCGGTTCCTTCTCGAAGACGATGTTTGCCGGGCTGCGCCTGGGTTACGCCATTGTCCCCCAATCGCTCGTGGATGCGGTGCTGCGGGCCAAAACGCTGTACGAGCCGCTGACGACAGGGCTGCTTGAGCAGCGGGCGCTTGCCCGGTTTATGGCCCGCGGCGATTATGGCCGGCATCTCCGCCGGCTTACGCGGATCTACGGTGCCCGCCACCGCCGTTTCTGCACCCGGATGCGGGAGAAGGCGGGGCATCTGTTCTCGCTGATGCCGGGAGATTCGGGCCTGCATGTGTATGCTTATTGGCTGCAACCGCCGGAAGCTTTTGCAGCCTTTACAGCCGCAGCAGCGGCTCGTGGCGTAACGTTCAGGGACGCGTCCGGCTACAGGATCCAGCCGGGACCGCCGGCCGCCTTTTTCAGCTATGCCCGATGGGATGAGCGGCAGCTGGAGGAGGGGGTTGACCGGCTGGCTGCGGCATGGGAGGATATCCGGCATCGTATGAACGAATAGTCGAAGGCAGATCCTGTATATTGTGTGCGGTTATTTACGGCATTGGGAGAAGGCGCGATTTTGGACAGGCCTACAGGGGCGTAAACCCGTCGGAATCCCAGGGGGATGGGCCGGATGTGCAAAAACCGCGCCGAAATAGTATCATAGGGAGGAAAGATATGAGTCTATGATATAGGGGGGAATGACGACATGCTGCACGCATCGCCGTCATCTTTTGAAATATTGCCGTCCCTCGCCAAAATTGTGTGCGAGCCCGGCTGGAAATGGCAGAAGCGCGAGAAGGCGCTGGAAAATTACGATTTATTTTACGTATGGAGCGGGGAAGGGACCGTCATCCGGAATGACGAACCGTATGAGGTCGGCAAGGGGAGCTGCTTCTTGTTCAGGCCCGGAGACCACACGAGCGCCACGCACAATCCGCAGAAGCCGCTCGTTCTGACTTACAGCCATTTTCGGGTGTCCGAGCCTGTGACGGATATTCCGCTGCCGTACCGGAAGCTGACGGAAACCGTTGACTTTGAATACATGCTTGCCCGTTACGTCAGGCTGTTTCTTGTGAACACCTTCGCCGCCCAGGAAGAGGGGCAGCTCATCCTGAAGCAGCTGATGATCCATCTGCTCCGGCACGACCGGCAGCAGCCGGAGGAGAAGAAGGTCAGCAACCAGCTGACCGAGGTGATCCACGAGATCGCCAATTACATTCAGCAGCATCCCGGCTTACCGCACCGGGTCGAGGATCTGGCCGCCCGCGCCGGGTTGTCGCCGCGGTATTTCTCGATCAAATTCAAGGAGCTGATCGGCTCACCTGTTCAATCTTACATTATCCGGACGCGGATCGACCGGGCGCAGCATCTGCTCCTGCATGCCGGTATGAACGTCACGGAGGTGGCCGATGCGCTCGGATACCGCGACATTTTTTTCTTCAGCCGGCAATTCAAGCAGTATACGGGCAAGAATCCGTCCGAAATCCGGTAATTGTTTCCTGCTGTTTCGCGGTCTTCCCCTTTCGGGTAATAAGCTTCAAGCTTGCAAATGCACCGAATAAACGAAGGGAGGAAAGAGTCGGATGAGCAGACGGCGGATTCGCAGGCGTGACGGGTATGCCGCAGCTGCGGCGGCGCGGGGGAACGGCCGTAACCGGATGCGCCGGTTCAGACCGGTCAGCATCATGAGCGACGTATGGTTTTAACCCCACTCGTTAACCTTTTTTATGAACTTCATCACACATGATATAAATGATGTCTAAGAGCAGCGCGGGATGCCAGCCCGCCGCTGCTTTTTTGTGCGCGCATCATTAGATTGAAATGGTCAGTAGTACCGATTACGCGGAGAATACGGTTCGCGGTTGCGCCCTCCCCTGGCCTGCCGGCTTATGGTATGCTGTGGGAGCAAGGTGTTAAGCAGAGGATGGAGGATAGCGAAATGAATGAAGCATTCGGAGCAAATTCGGAGGACAGCCTGCGCCTCCTGCTGGTTCAGGCGGAGCAGGTGCTGATGTCCGCACTGGAGAAGTTTGGCATTAAGGAGGAACATGCGGAATTTATTCAAATTTCAGACCATATTACGTACCGGGTGAGCGCGCGGTCCGGCGGCAAATTTTTGCTGCGGATCCATCCGGTGTCGGCCGACGTACCGGCCATCCGTTCGGAAATGATGTGGCTGAATTGGCTTTCTTCCCAAGGCCTGCCGGTTCCGGAAGGCGTAGCGGACCAGGAAGGGAATACCGTGGCGATCTGCGGGGCGGACCGAAGCCAGGGCTGGCCGGTGACGCTGCTGCGCTGGATCGAAGGGGAGCAGGCGGAGGGCGGCCTCGATGACAGGCAGGTGTACCGGATGGGCGTGCTTATGGCCAGGCTCCATCAGGCTGCGCAGAGCTTTGTTCCGCCGGAAGGGTTCGTCAGACCCGAATGGGGGGCTGCGAGCCTGACAGAAGATATGCAGCGGCTGGAACGGCGGCACCGCGCCTTTCTGAGTTCCGATGAATGGGCGCTTTATGTACAGGCGGCGGACCTAATCAGAGGGCGGATCGCCGCATGGCCTCCGGGCCCTTCCCGGTACGGTATGATCCATGCGGATCTCCACGAAGGGAACGTTGTATTCACGGACGGGGAACCTTGCCCTATAGATTTTGGCCGCTGCGGGTTCGGTTATTATGCATACGACTTGGCGCAGGCGCTCATCGGTCTGTACCCGGCACAGCGAAGCATGCTGCTGGACGGGTACGAAAGCATGCGACTTCTTCCGAAGGAGAGCGTGTCCATGCTGGAAACCTTTTTCCTGCAGGCGGTCCTGGAGAATCAGGCGTTTCACGCCGGCAATCCGCAGGAAATTCCGTCGCTGAAGGAACAGAAGGGGTATATTCTGTCCGCGATCCGCAGCTACTTGGCAGAAGAGCCGTTTTTGTTTCCGGCGAAATAACATCTGAACGGGGAGTGGAGCGCAATTGGGAGGACATGATGAGAGGCCGGTCGCGCTGGTCACGGGCGGATCCAGCGGCTTCGGGCTGCTGGCCAGCGTGGAGCTGGCCGCCTCCGGATACACGGTTTTTGCCGGCATGCGAAGACTGGAAGCGAGCGGGGAGCTGATGGACGCTGCGCAGACGGCGGGGGTAAGACAGCATATTCACGTGGTTAGGCTGGATGTGACGGACGGGGGACAGGTGCTTGAGGCGGTATCGGGCATCCTGAAATCCCACCGACGCATTGACGTGCTTGTGAACAATGCAGGTACCGCATACGGAGGAATGATCGAGGAGATTCCGATGGACGTGTGGAAGGCGCAGCTGGAAACGAATTTCTTCGGGATGGTTGCGGTCACCCAGGCCGTTCTTCCCGCGATGAGGGAGGCCCATCAGGGAAAAATCATTCAGATCAGCAGCGTCAGCGGGGCTGTCGGATTTCCCGGTTTTGGCCCCTACGTCTCGTCGAAGTTTGCTGTGGAGGGATTTAGCGAATGCCTTGCCCTGGAAATGCGGCCATTCGGCGTCGATGTCGTGGTGGTGGAGCCGGGTTCGTACGGAACGGCCATTTGGGACAAAGGATTTGCGCAGATGAGCGCCGCCGAGCGGTCACCCTACGAACGGATGCTGAGCCAGGTGATGGCCTTTTCCCGTGACAACGCCGGCCAGCGCGGCGATCCGGCCGATGTGGCCCGGCTAATCGCGAGAATCGCACGTATGAACAAGCCGGCATTCCGTTATGCGCTGCCTGCCGGCACACGCTGGACGATGAAGGCCAAGCAGCTGCTTCCGGGCCGGTGGTTTCAGCGGATTATGCTCGCGCTCCTAAGCAAAAAAGGCTGAGCCGGATTCGCTTCCGGTTCAGCCTTTATGCGGGTGCAGCTGACCGAGCAGCTGGCCCATGCGGACATGATCTCCGGTCCGGAGGTCTGTCCGCGGGGTGAATGCGCCGTCCTGGATCAGCAGCACGACGGTAGAACCGAACTCAAAATAGGCGAGCGGATCGCCGTTACGCCAGGAATTGGCGGTTTCGTCGTCGTAGCGGATGCTGCTGACATTCATGGCGCCGACTTTGACGACCGCGACTTCTCCCAGGGCTCCCTTAATATACGTTATCAGCCTCTCATTGCGGCACAGCACGGATTTCATCTGGGTCATGCCAAAATCATTGACCGGGTAGCACCGGCCCTTGATATGCTCGCTCTCCACTTTCACGCCTGTGATTGGAGAGTGGATCCGGTGATAGTCGGTAGGGCTGAGGTACAGCACAAAGACATAGCCATGTTTATATAACTCCAGGTGGGGAGAGAAATTAAGCAGCTCCGCCACCGAATAATCCTGCCCTTTCACGTTCATAATCGTGCCTGAGGTGATTTCACCCATTGCGGTGATCTTGGCGTCGACGGGGCTCGTGAGTACGTGCTCGCCTTCGTGAATTGGACGCATGCCGGGCTTCAGCCGCCGCGAAAAAAATTCGTTGAGCGTGCGGTATTCATAGATTTCTTTCTCCGCTTCATGCGCCGGGATCTGATAGCTTTTGATAAACGTAGGGATGATCCCTCTGCTGAGTCGGCTGTGCGAGAAGCGTCCCATCATGGAAGAGAGCCACTTTCGCGAGGAGAGCTCTGTCATGAGCCGCAGTAATTTCTTTGTCATGCCTAATCTCCCTTCCATACGTGCCTGTAGCACTCTGAATATATTGACATAGAACGGCTACCAAATCAATATGCAACAAATCCTGAAAACCGCCCCGGAGAAAAATGGTATTGCCAATCCTTCGAGGATCATGTATTTTGGAATCAATACGGGCCCGACGTCGACTCATCGCGGCGAGGTGCCTGTTACACGGAATCGAACCCAAGCATCTATCGCTTTGGACGGCGATGGCTCCGGGACCAGGAGGCGGCGATGCCGCGCCTTGCGTTCATCTGTGTACATATGGGAATACGGGAGCTCGAGCGAATCGGGCTGAGAGTGCAGCTAATGAACCGCTGCTGACCGGGAATCTGATCTGGATAATGCCAGCGTAGAGAATTCAAGTCCTTCTATGGGCTTATTTGACGATCTCCCTCGCTTATCCAGGGGGTTTTTTTATTGCCCAATTTTGGAAAAAGAAAGGATGTTGTCAAATGAACAGCAGTACGATGCAGATGGATCGGCCGAAGGGGCTGAAGCTAAGCGACCTGCTCGTGACGATTCTGCTATCCCTCGTGATCGGGGTGGTGTACCATTTTTGGGGTTCGGTGAACGACTTGTTCAAGCCGCTGTTTTTCCAAGCGGATGAGCTGATGTACGGCATGTGGTTCCTCGCTTCGACGCTTGCCGCGCTGCTGATCCGCAAACCGGGCGTAGCCCTCCTGGCCGAGGTTGCCGCGGCTCACGTAGAAATTCTGTTCGGCAGTGAATGGGGCCTTCAGCTGGCGATTTACGGCGTGGCGCAAGGTCTAGCCGCGGAGCTGATCTTCGCCCTGTTCCGTTACCGCAAATTCTCCATGGGGGTAGCGGCGCTGGCCGGCATGGCTTCGGGATTGGGATCATTCCTGGTGGATGTGTACTACGGCTACGTCACGGACTATTCGACATGGATGATCGTGTTGAAGTACGTGATGCGGTTAATCAGCTCGGCGGTACTCGCAGGGTACCTGGCGTATGCCCTGACCAAAGCTTTGGAAGCAACCGGAGTAACCCAGCTGCTCCGGCCGGTGACAGCCAAGGATTATGAAGCGCTCGATCATGACTGAGACTAACCGGGGTATCGCGACGATGCAGCATTCGGCAGTGCATGAGACGGGTCAAGGAGCGGATCAAAGGACGGATCAAGGGACGGATCAAGGGAGCGGGCAAATTGCCGTTTCGGTAACGGACCTGCGCCTGAAGTTTCCGGGTGAGAAGGCGTTCGTGTTCAAGGATGTTTCCCTGTCCGTGCCGGCCGGGGAAAAGGTGCTTCTGCTCGGCCCAAGCGGATGCGGGAAATCGACGCTGCTGCAGGTGCTCGGCGGGTTGATTCCGGCGGTCATTGACGTTCCGCTCAAATATGCGGACATTCGGAAGCCCCGCTCGTGCGGGTATGTATTTCAGGACCCGGATACCCAGTTCTGCATGCCGTATGTCGATGAGGAGCTGGCGTTTGTGCTGGAGAACCGCCAAGTAGCCAGGGAGGATATGGTGCCGCGGATGCGGGAGGCGCTCGGACGGGTCGGCCTGGACCTCGAAGAGCTGCACACTCCGATTGAACGGCTGTCCCTGGGGATGAAGCAGCGGCTCGCGCTCGCTTCGGTCCTTCTGCTGGAACCGGAAGTGCTCCTGCTGGATGAGCCCTCGGCGCTGCTGGACCCCGAGGGGAGACAGCAAATTTGGGAGGCGGTTCGCGGTGTATCGGCCGGACGGACCGTGCTGATCGTCGAGCACCGGATCGAAGAAATCGTGAACTGGGTCGATCGGATCGTTCTGTTCGCGCCGGACGGAAGCATTCTGGCCGACGGCAAGCCGGCCGAAATCTTCACGGCGTACCGCCGGACCCTTCAGGAAAATGGCATTTGGTATCCCGGCGTTTGGGAGGATTATATCCGTCACCGGGATACATGGAACAGCGGCCTGGTGCAATCCCCGCAGCAAGGTGCGGACTTGGCGGCGCCGGTCCTCTCCTTGCGGGGGTTTGTCGGTCTCCGCGGAGATGCGCCGGCGATTATGGTGGAAGAGGCGGAGGTATATGCCGGCGATTTTGTCGCTGTTGTGGGTCCTAACGGGGCGGGGAAAAGCTCCTTGCTGCTGAGCCTGATGCAGCTTCTTCCGACAGCCGGCAGCTACGTGCTGGAAGGCAGGCTGCTGAAGGGAAGGGGCAGGAAGCGGACCTGCCCTTCGGACCGGATCGGGTTCGTGTTTCAGAACCCGGAGTTTCAGTTTGTGGCCCAGACAGTACTGGAGGAGACGGCCTTTTCCCTTCACATGCAGGGCGGCATGTCGCGGGCTGAGGTGGAGCGTAAAGCCGAAGACTGCCTGAAGACGTTTCATTTGCACGGCTTGGAGAACCGGCATCCGTATCAGCTCTCGACCGGACAGAAACGCAGGCTGAGCGTTGCCACCGCGGCGGTCCGCCGCCAGGCGGTGCTGCTGCTGGATGAACCGACGTTCGGGCAGGATGCCCGCAACGCCTTTGCCATCCTGGAATACTGCGAAGCGCTTCGCCGCAGCGGCACGGCGATCGTTATGGTGACGCATGAGCGAGAAATCGCTGAGCTGGCCGCTACCCAGGTATGGGAAATCCAAGGCGGAAGCCTGACGGCGATAAAGTCCGGGAGGCGGAGGCTTGAGGGAGAAGGCGCAGCTTCGGATGCGCAGGAGGAGGTGAGCGGATGAACCGGTTTTTGACTCCGAGCCGTCATACCTGGCTGCACCGGGCGAATCCCTCGCTGAAGCTCGCCGTGCTGATCATGTTGTTTATCGTTACGATTCAGACGCGAAGCATTGATTTTGCCGTCTATCAGGCAGCGGTCTACATCGCCCTCCTGTTTCTGCTCAGCGGTTATCCGGCATGGAAGGTGGGGCTGCTCGTTCTCTCCTTCAGCCTCGTATTCGTCTCTTCATCCCTGACGATGATCCTTTTCGGGAAAGGGGATCACGTCTGGTGGCAGTGGGGGCTGTTCCGCGTATCCGAGGAAAGCTTCTACCGCGGGCTGCACCTGGGATTCCGGGCGATTGCCTTTGCGGCAGAAGGACTGCTCTTCGTCATGACCACGCCGTCCGTCAAGTTGTTCTATTCGCTGATGCAAAATTTTCGCCTTCCCCCGAAATTCGCATACAGCTTCATGGCGTCGATCCGGCTGCTGTCCATCGTATGGGAGGAGTTTCTCATCCGCAGGCAGGCGCTGCGGATCCGCGGCGTACGGACAGGCCGGGGGCCGAGTGGCCTCCTTCAGCATGTCCGGCTGTATGCGGTGCCGCTGCTGTCGCAGAGCATCCGCCGGGCGCACCGCGTTGCCGTGGCGATGGAAGCGAAGCAGTTCAGCGGGTCGGGGCGCAGAACGTACTATTATCCGTCGGCTTTCAGCAGGTATGACGGGCTGGCGGTTCTCATGTTCGTCATTGCCCTAACGGCTGCGTACTATGCGGCCGCTGCCGTTCCCTGGTTCGGCATCGAAGATGTCAGGTACCATGGACAAGGTTAAGCCGTATGATAGCTATTAGCCGATGCAGAACAGACCGAAAAAGCAGCATGACGCATTTTCGGTCTTTCGTTTAAGCATCTTTTTGTCCGGCATCCGTTGTTTTCCCGGTTTCCCGTTCTGCGTTTTTACCTGCTTTACCGGATTTCCGGAGGTTGCGCACAATTTATGGCAGACTAACCCGGGATCCGTGCTCAAAGTCCTATGCCGGCGTGCTGCCGATTTACCAGGTACCGGGCATAGGCCATGGGCTCACGATAGGTTTTTTTCCAATATTGGGGCATATTGGCGTTTCGGAAGCCGTAACGCTGATCCCGTCCGTTGCATTCAATAAAATACGGCTTGCCGCCCTTCGTGACGCCGATATCCAGGCCAAGGTCCGCCGCAAAAGGCAAATGCTGCTCCAGCTGCCGGACCACGCCGAAGGCGAGCTGATGTACGCTATCCGAGATTCTGTCCGCAGATAACCCCGGCAGGCTTTCGGCGAGAATTCGTTCGGCCGGGAAGGCCTTGCCGCCTTGAGCGACATTGGAGACGAACATTCGGGATGCGGCGACTTTGGCGTACATTCCCGTCAGGCTCCAGCTGCCGCTAATGCCTCGCTGGATGGAGACGCGAAGGTCATAAGGCCGCTGTTTATATTCCGCCAGTGCGATGCGTTCCTGGACAAGGAAGGGCGCCTGGGAGATCCGGCGCAGCAGGATGCCCGGAAGTTGTTGTCTATTCAAGCGAACCGTCGTCCATCCCAGGGATCGCCCGGTTCGGGCATAAGTAAGATACCAGTGCTGGCCGTGGGCGTGAAGGCGCATAATTCCTCTGCCGACGCTGCCGACGCAAGGCTTTAATATCAGATCACGATATCGCCGCATCATTTCCTGGACAGAGGAAGGGGCGGCGATCGTCGTATCGGGAAGATGCTGCGAAAGCAGCGGGTTACTTTCGAGCAAGTGATGAATTTCATCTTTCCCGTACCGATTGTGGGCGTTGAATATCATATATCCGCCGTCTATAAGACGTTGAATTCTATTTTTTGACCGCCCGTCAAAGTAGATGGCCCGGTTATGAATGACCCTTGGCAGCGGAAGCCTGGTGTAAACGTATTTTCCCTCTCTCAGAACAAACGCCGAACATTCATGGCGTTCAATATCGATATCCTGTAGTTTCATATAGCACGGCCTTAAGCCGAACATCCGGGCCGCCTCTTCATAATTGACGAGGGATTCCGCTCCCGTCTTTCCGCCGGGAATTCCCCGGTGCACCGCTGCATTCAGCAGAATTCCAACATCAGAAATCCACACGTTCATCCCTCCCTGGCATTCCGTCATCCCACTTTTTATATATCCTATGCCATAGATTGCTATAAGCAAGGGTCTTTGTCCGTAACGTGCCGCCTATTTTCTCAAACGGTGAAAGGATGAATGCACAGAGTAGTTATTGGTGGGCAGGTGACACTCATGTCCCTCAGGATGTCCCTCGATCATCCCCCGAACTTCAACCTTTTATCCCTGAATATTTGTGATCCCGTCCTCCCGGACTGTTCTGCCGGAAGCACTCATCCGATTGGCTAGTTCAAAATCGTTACAAAAACCGGGAAATCAGTGACAACGGCCTATTTGTTCGCATATGATGCCCAAGATGCATCCGGTCAGGAAGGAGCGAGGTCTTTTGAAGAAGAAAAATAAAAGCCGGACGGTTAAACAACCGAACAAGAACCTCTATTTCGTGGATAATCCTGAAATTCAGGAGTTGGAACTGATCCGTAAAAGCAAAGTAACGGCGCCAAAGACAAACCAACTTGATTCATATGCGGAAATCCGATCCATTGCCCCTGATGCAGTCCTTGAAAAGGAAGAAGTCCAGCAAACAACGACTTTGGACACAGTTGAACCGATACAAGAGCACCAAATGGAGGACACTGCAGAGAGCAAGCCTGAGGCAATAGAAGAGCCCGAGGAGGAGGCGGTATCCGAGGAAGCGGTACCCGAGGAGCCTGTTATTGAAGAAGCTATACCTGAGGAGACGGTGCCGGTTCGGGACCGTGAGGAGCTGGAGGAGATCATTGAAGAAAAAAGGATGCCGAACTCCCCGGAGCCAATCATTTATACGGATGATCTGAGCGATGGTTCGGTCACGACGTCCAAAATTGCGCTCCGGGCCATTGACTCGTCCAGACTTCAGCCCGGCTCGGTAGGCAGCGAGGCCATTGCCGATTATGCTGTTTCTCATATTCACTTAGCCGACGGCTCCGTGGTCTCCTCCAAAATTGCCTCTGAGTCCATTTTGGAGGAGCATCTGACCGACGGCGCGATCAGCGGCAGCAAAATTCGGGATCGCTCCATCAGCGGGGAAAAAATCCGTGACGGAAGCATTACATCCGCCAAGCTGGGCGACCAGGTGATCGATTCCACCAAAATCGCCGACGGTTCCATCACGTCACGCCATTTGAGCAATCTGGTCGTAAACACAGATCTGCTGCAAGACCAAGCCGTAACGGCAAGCAAAATTGCTGGGGCCAGCATCCAGTCCATGCATTTGACCAATGAAGTGATCGACACGTCGAAACTCGCCGAAGGCGCCGTTACCGGCTCGAAGATCCGGACCGGCGAAATTACGGGCGACAAGCTGAAGGAGCGCTCCATCGAAAGCGTTCATATACGGGAAGGATCACTGACCGGGGAACTTCTTCAGAACGGCTCCGTTGGCGGAAATCAAATCGCGACGGGGAGCGTGTCAAGCGAGCATGTCGCCAAAAAATCAGTCGGCACCCAACATCTGCAGGATGGAGCCGTGACCGGACCAATATTGGCACCCTTTGCGGTAACGTCCGCGCATTTGGCGGATGCGACCATTCGCGGCAAGCATATCGCCCCCGGCGAGATCACTGCAGCGCACTTGGCCGACCACAGCGTCGGGGCGAACAAATTGGCAGAGCAGTCGGTCGGAACGGTGCATATTGTCGAGCAGACGGTCACCTCATCTAAAATTGCCGATCAAAGCATTCTGCCCCAGAAAATTGCAGACGAAGCCGTGCAGACCCGGCATCTGGCACAAGGTGCCGTCCAGAAAGCACAGATTGCGCCGAATTCCATCCAGACGTCCCACATTCAGCAGGGGGCTGTTAACGGCAGCCATATTGCGGCAAACGTCGTGGAAGGCTCTCATGTCAGACACGGGTCGATCACCACGGGACACATTACCCGCAGCGCCATTGTCGAGCAGCATATCTCGGATGGAGCGGTAGCTTCCCGTCATCTGCAGAACAAATCTGTCATTGGTGAAAAGCTCGCAGGCGGCAGCGTGACGAGCGGCATACTGGCAGACGGCGCGGTCGGCGGCCGCAATATAGCCGAAGGCGGCATCAGCGCGGAGCATATCCGCCCAGCTTCGATTCAGGATCGGCATTTGTCCGACAAAAGCGTGCGAGCGTCCGCGATTCAGGATCAGGCCGTCACAACCCAGCATATAGCCAAAGGTTCGGTGAACGCAGATCATCTGACGCCCGGAATCGTACACAACGCAATCATTAGGAATGAAGCGGTAACTGCAGAAAAGCTTTCAGCAGGAAGCGTTCAATCCGGTCATCTCAATCACGGCATTATCTATCCGGCTCACTTAGCAGACCATGCGGTCACCTCCCTGAAGCTTTCACCCGAAAGCGTGGCGACCGACAAAATTCAGGATCTGGCGGTGACGTCTGCCAAACTGGCTGATGGGAGTGTGAGCAGCCCCAAGCTGGCCTCCGCGTCCGTAAGCAGTGAGCATTTGTCCGACAACGCCGTCACTTCCCGCTCGATCAACGTGGGTGCGGTAACCCAGCGGCATCTCTCGGAAGAATCAGTCGGCGGAGTACAGCTTCAGCCCGGCTCGGTTTCCAGCGTGCATTTGCACAGTGGAGCGGTCGAAGAAAAGCATCTGGCTGAAGGCATCGTCAGCGAGCGCCATCTAACGGCCGGCTCGGTCGGAGGAACCCAGCTTCAGGCCGATTCCGTCACCGGAGCGCACCTGCAAAACCATTCAGTAGAAGAGAAGCATCTGGCCGAAGGTATCGTCAGTGAGCGCCACCTTACGGCCGGCTCGGTCGGAGGAACCCAGCTTCAGGCCGACTCTGTCTCCGGAATACACCTGCAAAACCAAGCGGTGGAAGAGAAGCATCTGGCTGACAATATCATCAGTGAGCGCCATCTTACAGCCGGTTCGGTCGGAGGAACCCAGCTTCAGGCCGACTCTGTCTCCGGAATACACCTGCAAAACCAAGCGGTGGAAGAGAAGCATCTGGCTGACAATATCATCAGTGAGCGTCACCTTACGTTCGGTTCGATCGGCGGAAATCAGCTTCAGGACGGTTCCGTATCCGGGGTGCACCTGCAGAACCAAGCGGTGGAAGAGAAGCATCTGGCTGATAATATCATCAGTGAGCGTCATCTCACGGCAGGCTCAGTCGGAGGGAATCAGCTCCAGGCCGGTTCTGTTTCCGGCGAGCATCTGCAAGACCGTACTGTCGAGGAAAGACATTTAGCTGAAGGCATTGTCGGCGAGCGTCATCTCACACCCGGCTCGGTCAGCGAAGGGCATCTGCAGTCCGCATTGATCCAGGAACGCCATTTGAGTCAGTTATCGGTTAACACAGAAGCCATCAAGGACGGCGCAATAACCGCATCGAAGCTCGGACCGGAATCGGTCGGCAGCGTCAATATCAAACAGGATGCCGTCCGCTCCATTCATCTCCATGAGAAAAGCGTACAGCAGCGGCATCTTGCTCCGGGGGCGGTCGGTTTCCGGCATCTTGCTCCGGATTCCGTGGGAGAAGAGCAGCTTCAGTCAGGCAGCATCAAAGCCCAGCATTTGGCTGAAGGTGCCGTATATTCGGAGGCACTGCAGGATGGTGCGGTGGGCGCCTCCAAGCTGGCACCGGCATCCGTCGACAGCGCTCATCTGAAACCGGCCTCCATCGGTTTTGAGCATCTTCAGGAGGGGATTATCCGCATCGGCCACCTGGGTGAAGAAGCTGTAGGCTCTAAGCAGTTAGCGCCGGCATCCGTCACAGCGGCCCATCTGACGAACGGCAGCATACAATCCGGCCATCTTGCCCCGGATGCGGTATCCGAAGTTGCCCTCCAGGGCGGATCAGTAACCGGTGACAAGATCGCGCCGGATTCGATCGGAACCCGCCATATCGAGGCGAAATCGATCGGCTCGGCTCAGCTTCAGGAAAAGAGCGTGGAGAAGCAGCATATTGCCCCTGGTGCGGTGGACTTCAGGCATTTAGCCCCCGAATCGGTCGGAGAGGAACAGCTGCAGGCAGGCAGTGTCGGTATGCAGCATCTGGCCACAAGTTCGGTGCATACCGAAGCGCTGCATCCCGGTGCGGTCACAGCCGATAAGCTGGCGGACACGTCGATCGGAAGCCATCACATCCAGACAGGGGCCGTAACGGCGGAGCACCTGGCCTTTGGGGCTGTTCACGAGCATGCGCTGAAGGATGGATCCGTAAGCTCGGCTAAATTGGCCACGGGTGCGATAGGAAGTGTCCACATCCAGCCGGAATCGATCCTCCCGCTTCACCTTCAGGCCGAGAGCATCCAGGATTGGCATCTGCAGCCAGGACTCATTCAGGGCCAGCATATTACAGAAGGGGCCGTCGGTCCGGATCATCTGGCCCCCGAATCGGTCACCTCGGATCATCTGCAGCGGAGCAGCATCCAGCCGCATCACCTGGATCGGAGTTCCGTAACGACTGATTCTCTGAAGGACGAAGCCGTTACGGGGAATAAAATCGCTCCAGGCTCGGTTAGCAGCAGCCATGTCCAGCCGGAATCAATTCAGCCGTCCCATCTGCAGCCCGGCCTCATTCATGAAGAACATCTTGCAGTGGGAGCGGTCGGCGCGGAACATCTGGCAGCTGAATCCGTCACCTCGGATCACCTGCAGCAGGGCAGCATCCAGCCGCACCACCTGGCACGGAATTCGGTCATGACGGATTCACTCGAAGACGAAGCAGTGACGGGGGATAAAATCGCTTCCAACGCGGTTGGCAGCAGCCATATTCAGCCGGAATCGGTTCAGCCGTCCCATCTGCAGCCCGGCCTCATTCATGGGGAACATCTGGCAGAAGGAGCGGTCGGCGCGGAACATCTGGCAGCCGAATCCGTCACCTCGGATCACCTGCAGCAGGGCAGCATCCAGCCGCATCACCTGGCACGGAATTCGGTCACGACAGATGCTCTGAAGAATGAAGCCGTCACGGGAGATAAAATCGCTTCTCGCGCCGTAGGCAGCAGCCATATTCAGCCGGAATCGATCCAGCCGCACCATCTGCAGTCCGGCATTGTACAGGAATGGCATCTGCAGCCGGGTATCGTCCAGGGCCAGCATCTTGCCGAAGGTACGATCGGTCCGGATCATCTGGCGGCCGATTCCGTCACCTCGAATCATCTGCAGTCGGGCAGCATCCAGCCGCATCACCTTGCGCCGGATTCGGTTACGACCGGTTCACTGGAAGATGATGCCGTGACTGGGGATAAGATTGCCTCTAATACATTGGATGGCAGCCATATCCAGCCCAAATCGATCCGGTCTTACCATCTGCAACCCGGCCTTATTCGCGGAGAACATCTTGCAGAAGGAGGGGTTGGCCCGGAGCATTTGGCGTCCGGATCCGTCACCTCGGGTCATCTGCAGCCAGGCAGCATCCAACCGCATCACCTTGCGCCGGATACCGTCACGACCGAATCGTTGGAAGATGAGGCCGTTACGGGCGACAAGATTGCTCCTCATGCGGTCGACGGCAGCCATATCCAGCCCGAGTCGATCCAGCCGTACCACCTTCACGCTGAGACGATTCAGGAATGGCATCTGCAGCCAGGCCTTATCCAGCCGCATCATCTGGCGGCGGATTCGGTTACGACCGAATCACTGAAGAAGGAAGCCGTAACAGGGGATAAGATTGCTTCCCAAACGGTTGACGGCAGCCATATCCAGCCGGAATCCATCGGGCCTTACCACCTGCAGCCCGGCCTCATTCAGGGCGAACATCTGGCAGAGGGAGCAGTCGGTCCGGATCATCTAGCCCCTGAATCCGTATCCTCGGACCATCTGCAGCCGGGCAGCATCCAACCGCATCACCTGGCGCCGGAGTCCGTCACGGCCGATTCGTTGGAAAAGGATGCTGTAACGGGGGATAAGATCGCTTCCCGTGCGGTCGACGGCGGCCATATCCAGCCGGAATCCATCGGGCCGTACCACCTGCAGCCCGGCCTCATTCAGGGCGAACATCTGGGAGAGGGAGCGGTCGGTCCGGATCATCTGGCCCCTGAATCCGTATCCTCGGACCATCTGCAGCCGGGCAGCGTACAACCGCATCACCTAGCGCCGGAGTCCGTCACCACCGGTCTGCTCGAAGATGAAGCCGTCACGGGGAAAAAAATTGCCCGGAACACAATTGACGGCAGCCATATCCAGCCCGAATCGATTCAGCCGCACCATCTGCAGTCCGGCATTGTGCAGGAATGGCACCTGCAGCCTGGCCTCATTCAGGGCGAACATCTTACAGAAGGAGCGGTCGGTTCGGATCATCTGGCCTCTGAATCCGTATCCTCGGAACACCTCCAGCCGGGCAGCGTCCAGGCGCATCACCTGGCGCCGGAGTCCGTCACCACCGGTCTGCTGGAAGATGAAGCCGTCACGGGGGAAAAGATTGCCCCGAACACGATTGAAGGCAGCCACATCCAGCCGGAAACGATTCAGCCGCACCATCTGCAGTCCGGCATTGTGCAGGAATGGCACCTGCAGCCCGGCCTCATCCAAGGTGAACATCTTGCAGAGGGAGCGGTCGGTCCGGATCATCTGGCCCCTGAATCCGTATCCTCGGACCATCTGCAGCCGGGCAGCGTTCAGGCGCATCACCTGGCACCGGAGTCCGTTACCACCGGTCTGCTGGAAGATGAAGCCGTTACGGGCGATAAAATTGCCCCGAACACGATCGACGGCAGCCACATCCAGCCGGAAACGATTCAGCCTCTTCACCTTCAGGCGAGAAGCATCCAGGAATGGCATCTTCAATCCGGGGCGGTCCATTCGGACCATATCCAGAACGGGGCGATCCAGAACAGACACATCGCCGCTAGGTCGGTCACCGGTGAACAGCTTGCTTTTGCACCCGTTCAGAGTGCTTCGGGACAGCCGGCCCTTCAACAGTACGGCATCACTTCTTTCCGGATCGGCGAAGGCCAGCTGCAGGTTGAAGTACCGGTGACGCTGCCGGAACCGTATCCAAACACCCATTATGTGATCGTGGCGATGTGCAATCATCCCGATTTCTATGCTGTATTGAACACGCAGCGGGAAGATATCGCCTTTATCGAAGTGGTGAGAAGACGGGTGGGCCCGGAAACCTTCGGTTTCCTATCCTGGATCGCGATCGGCTCGGTCTCTCCATCAGGAAAAGGAACCACGGGCTATGCACAGCGCAGCATGAGGCAGCGAAGCGCGTTCAGGACTGAGGCAGAACCA
This sequence comes from Paenibacillus sp. FSL R5-0378, assembly GCF_038009285.1. Taxonomy (NCBI): domain Bacteria; kingdom Bacillati; phylum Bacillota; class Bacilli; order Caryophanales; family Paenibacillaceae; genus Paenibacillus; species Paenibacillus sp. FSL R5-0378. The sequence continues at coordinate 6,361,888 of NZ_JBBPAY010000001.1, read as the reverse complement.
AAAGAGAATAAAGATAAGGAATAAGTAACCAGCGCGGGGCAGAGTCCCCGCGCTTTTTTGTTATGCTCTTGATCATCAGCAAGTATCGTGATGAAATCCGTGAACGATACCTAAATACATTGCACAAACGCCGCTTCCACGGCATTCCCCATGGCATAGGATGTGATGAGATACGTGCTGATATGACAGGGAGGGATATGTCGAATGATGAGGCGGATAAGATACAGTCGAACCTATCGACCAACCCGCCGAAAGTACCGACAAGCATCGAAGACGGGCGTATGGTCAAGAACCAGGCATCGAACCAAGCCGCAGGCAAGGCGGATGCCCCATACCGACCTTCCTCCGGTCTTATCGGTGATCATCCCTGCGATGAATGAACAGAAGACGATCGCTGCCGTGGTCCGGGAAGCGCTGCGGGTACATCCTTCCTGCGAGGTTATTGTCGTAGCCAACGGCTGCCGCGACCGAACGGCAGAAGCGGCCGAGTCTGCGGGGGCTCGTGTGCTGAGGTATGAGCATCCGCTTGGGCATGATGTGGGAAGAAGCGCAGGGACGCAGGCCGCCCGGGGTCAGGTAATGCTGTACCTGGACGGAGACATGCCGATCGGTGCCGGGCAGCTTCGTCCCTTCGTCACGGCGGTTATTGGCGGGGTAGATGTCGCGCTGAACCGGTATAGAGGCCCGGTTCGCCGGCGTCAGACGCATCCGGTCGTTCAGGCCAAGCATGTTCTAAATACGATGCTGCGCCGCGCCGATCTGCTTGGAGCCTCTCTGACCGCCGTCCCGCATGCATTAAGCCGCCGCGCCGTCGACATGCTTGGAGCCGAATGCCTGTCGGTCCCTCCCCTTGCTTTAGCGAAGGCAGTCACCGCCGGGCTCGTGGTCGAAGCGGTTCATGAAGTACCCGTAGGACGGTTAAATAAGCGGAGAGCCAAAGTGGACGGAAAAGATCCACTGCAGGAGGTGGTTCTTGCGGATCATATTCAGGCAGTGAAGTGGTATTTGTCGGTAACGGATCCGAGGGGGCTTCGAAGCGATCTGGGACGGGAACGAAAGCGGGTGAGAAGGTGAGCCTGATGAGAAGAAGAACAAGAAGAAGTGTAACGGCTCGGTCTCGAATAAACTGGGCCGGGAGGAAGCGGCGGCAGGAAAGGCGCACCATTCCGAAGCGGAGCCGTGCGGCCCTACCGTCAATCTACCGGGCGGGGGAAGGCAAGCTGGCGGATGCCGCTTATCAGGCAGGACTCCTTGCAGGAGGCAAAGCCGACGCCGAAGAAGGAGAAGGGGATGTTCTCCTCTATGAATCGCCGCTTCAGCGGGCGTTTTCCGATTGGTGCGCGGCATATGTGAAGAAGCGTCCGGGTATTCGTACGATGCTCCGGCTGTCAAAAAGCTACGCCGACGGTTATGCTAAAGGTTCCGGGCGAAAGGACAACCGTATTCCGCTGCCGCTGGCAAGGACGGCCGCAGCCGTCGTCTGTGCCAGCAATGAACAGGATACGCTGGGCAAGGTGCTTCAGCAATTGGAACGGCTGCCGCTCCAGGAAGTAATCGTCGTACTGAACGGCTGCCGGGATCAAAGCTACTCGGCTGCACGCAATCACCGGATCGCCAGCATCCTCCATGTTCCGGGCCGGCTCGGACATGACGTGGGCCGGAGCATGGGGGCCGCCATGACCTCGGCGGATATCGTGTTGTTTACGGACGGGGATGTCGTGATCTCCGCCGAGGAATTGGCTCCTTTTATATATAAGGTGGATGAAGGGATAGACGCTGCGCTGAATGACCTGAATCCGTATTTGCCGCCATATATGCATCAGGATGAGGTAACGCGGTGCAAAAGCTTTTTAAATACGGTGCTAGGGCACCCGGAACTGGGGGCAAATTCGCTAACGGCCGTTCCACATGCACTGGCAAGACGTTTGATTGATGATATCGGCAGCGAGCAGTTGATGGTTCCCCCCAAGGCCCAAGCCCTGGCCCTTGCGAAGGGGCACCGCTTCGCGCTGGTGCAGCCGGTTGACGTGATCAGCGCAAACCGGAAGCGTCCCGGGAATACGGGCACCGGCAATGCGGTGGCAGACCTGATTATCGGTGACCATGCGGAAGCGTTCCATGCGCTGATTGATGCCGGCTGGATGCCCCAGTCTTCTACAGTCTCCCGGACGGAAGTCGCCTTGCGGAGGAATGCCTGATGAGTCTGAATCAGCGAATGACGAGCATTATCATCCCCACGCATAACGGCCTGCATCTGCTTGTCCCTTGCATCGAGGCGATCCGCAAATACACCGATACGCCGTACGAAATCATCGTTGTCGACAACGCCTCGACTGACGGTACCGACGGCTACTGCATCAAGGAGGGAATTCCATTTATCTCCCTTCCGGTGAACCGCGGGTTTCCAGTCGCCTGCAACATCGGTCTGGCGGCGGCCGGAGGGGACGATCTGCTCCTGCTCAACAACGATGTGACGGTTACGACGAACTGGTTATCCAATATGCTCGCCGCCCTGCACAGCCGGCCGGATGTCGGCTTGGTCGGGCCTGTTACCAATGCAGCCTCGGGTAGACAAAAGGTGGATGTTTCTTTTAACAATACAGAAGAATTCCAGCTGACAGCTGCCCGAAACAATCAGCCAGATCCGTCCCGCTGGGTGGAAGTGAACCGGGTTATCGGCATGTGTCTGCTTATAAAACGGGAAGTGTTGAACAGGATCGGATTTCTGGATGAAGCATTCTCACCAGGTCATTATGAGGATGACGATTACTGCTACAGGGCTCGGTTGGCCGGCTTTCATCTGCTGATTTGCGGGGATGCGCTCGTTCACCATCAGGGCAGCGCCAGCTTTAAACAGGCATCCTCCGAACAGATTCAACAGCTGATTGACCGGAATCACCGCTTGTTTATAGAGAAGTGGCAGATTGATCCCCGCCAGTTTATAGAGTAAGCAGGCAGCATATCTGAAGGAGGAGTGGTGCAGTGAGAGGTATTATCTTGGCGGGCGGGACAGGTACCCGATTGTATCCGCTGACCCGGCTGATCAACAAGCATTTGCTACCTGTCGGAAAGTATCCCATGATCGTATACGGCATCGACAGATTGCGTCAGGCAGGAATCAAGGAAATTCTTATTGTCATGGGCAAACAGTCCGCAGGTTTGTATACGGAATTTTTGGGAAGCGGTCAGGATTTTGGTGTGCAGCTAACCTACCGGATTCAGGAGTCTGCGGGAGGAATCGCCGAGGCACTGGATCGAGGAAGAAGCTTTATTATGAAGGACGAAAAATTCGTCGTTCTGCTTGGAGATAATCTGTTTATGGATGATTTGAGCACGTATGTAAATAAATTTGCGCAGCAGCCTGCCGGGACGGCGCGGGTTCTCCTGAAACAGGTTCAGGATGCCAGAAGGTATGGTGTCCCGGTGTTTGACCGGGCGCGCCCGGAGCTCATCAGCCGGATTGAAGAAAAGCCAGCGAAGCCTAAATCTTCTTACAGCGTCACCGGTTTTTATATGTATGACACTTCCGTGTTCGATATCATTTCCGGGATCCGTCCATCGGACCGGGGAGAACTCGAAATAACCGACGTCAACAACGTCTATGCGGCAGACGGGCGGCTGGAGTACGATATCCTGCAGCATTGGTGGGGCGACGCGGGAACCTTTGAATCTCTGCAAGAAGCTGGCAAAAAAATGAAGGGAATTCTCCCATGAGCCGCCCTCGGATCCGAAACAGAGCCTTCATTCCTCCATGGAAGAGGGCTCTTCGTGTCAAATTGGCCAAGCGACGTTTAATACTCCGTCGGCGGCATGCTCCCCTGAACCGAAAGGAGAAAAGAAAGCACAAGTACGGCCAGCGGGGAAATGGTATAAAGCATCCGAACCTGCTGGGGCTTACTCCCCTCGCGGTGCATCCTCTTCCCCAAGAGAGGCCCAGTGAACCCAGTACGGAGCCCTCGATCGATATCCAAAAGGTGCAGGACGCTGCTTACCAGGCCGGATATGCAGAAGGGGTGGAGGAGACAGTCGCCTCCCAGCTTCCACCGTATACGGTACTGCCGGATATAGGTGCCAATGAGGTAATCGCCGCGGGAGTATCGGCATACCGGGAACATTGGCTCCAGCTATTGCGCCCCGAAGAGGTCCATGGCCGCATGGCGCATGCCTTGGCCGTTGGCCAGCCCCTGTCGGTTGTCCGACTGGGAGACGGAGAATTGCTGGCCCTGGCCCATGACACCGTGCTTCCGCTGGAGGAAGTCCGACAAAAGGGGCGCTTTCTCTCGACAGCAGGAATGCAGCTGCCTGATCCGCAGGCACGAGATATGCTGGCCGATTCGCTCCGCATGGCCGGGATCATCGGCATTCCGCATTCCCGTCTGCCGACGTTCCAGGGCCTTTTGTTCCCGGTGCTCCGGTATTACGGGCTATCTTACCGCAGCCTGACACTGACGACATCCACGATGAATTATGCGCTGCATGAGCATGGTCTGCTGCAGCAGCTTCTCCCGGGGAAACGGCTGCTTCTGATCGGAAACCGGGCTCCCGAGCTTGCGAATACGCTGCTGGCTTCGGCTTCGCTGACCATAGCCGGTGTAATCAGCCCGGTGCGGGGATTTTCGGACATTCCAAGGGTGATGCAGGAGGCGGCCATATGCGAATTTGACCTGGCTCTCGTGGCCAGCGGCATTCCCGCGGTCGTGATCTGCGAGCGTATCGCGAGCCAGCTGGGCAAAGTTGCGCTGGATTTTGGACATTTGGCGGATAAGCTCGTTTCCGGTGAGATTCCTTATGCCAGATAGTAAGGTGTATAGCGGAGAGAAATATCATGTGTGCAAAACGGGGAGGGATTGAAATGATAAAGCGGTTCAGGAGTGCAAGGGGCCGCCGGCCAATCCGGCAGTCTCCTCCCTCATCCTCTGGAAGCGACCGATATAACGAGGGTTACGAACGCGGGTACACGGAAGGGCTGGTAAAGGGAAGGGACACATTCCATATTCCGTTTCAAGGCACCAGCATCATCATTCCGACCTATAACCAGGCGGAATATCTGATCCAGTGTATAGGGAGCATCGAGGCCCATACGCCGGAACCGCATGAGATTATTGTCGTTGACAATGCGTCTACGGACGATATTGCCTCCTGCCTCAAGCCGTTTGGCGGGAAAATCAGGTTTGCAAGGCTGGAGCAGAACCGCGGATTTGCCGGCGGCGTCAATTACGGCATCATGATGGCCAAGGGAGAAACGGTTGTCATCCTGAACAATGATATTCTCGTCACGCCGAATTGGCTGACCCACATGCTCCGCTGCCTGGACAGCGACCCTCAGATCGGTGCCGTGGGGCCTGTGACGAACTATATTAGCGGCGAACAGCAAATTCCGGTTCCTTACGAAGATGTGAAGGAGATGTGGGAATTTGCAGCCGGTCATAATGTGCCGGACGAAGGGAAGTGGCGTGAAGCCGACCGATTGGTCGGCTTTTGCCTGCTGCTCCACAGAGATGTTTTGCACCACATCGGTTATTTGGATGAGGGGTACCGGATCGGCAACTATGAAGACGACGACTGGATCATCCGGCTCCGGCTGACCGGCCGGAAATTGTTTATTGCCGGGGATTCGTTTATCCACCATTTCGGAAGCGTAAGCATGAAACAGTTGGGCCAGCAGTTTGAGTCGGTCCATCATCATAACGAGTTGTATTACACGAATAAGTGGGATAATCCTTACGCTTGGGTGACAAACATGAAGGAAGGCGCGCTGGCTCGGTTTCCCGGATTGCGAAGCGGGCATGATTTTTACCCGTCACATGTACTGGTACGGGACCAGTCTGGCCTTGTGTATTTTCTGCTGAACGGGCGCAAGTACGCCCTTAGCGGCGGGGCGGAACAAGTGGGTGCAGAAGCCGTACTGCTGTCAAGGTTAGATATCCGGCAAATTCCAGACGGTGAGTATTCTCTGACAAGCGAGCAGATCCGGGAAATGCTGGATTCGGCAGCAATGGATGAGTCCTTATCGGCCGGGGAGGCCGGCGCCGGTCAGCTGGTGGAGGGCCCCGGTGGACGGGTGTACCAATGGTCCCGCGGAACGATGAGGCCGTTTGCATCGCTGCATACCCTGGAACGATGGCATATGGCGTTGAGAAAACGATCGGTGTGGCCGCTCGAGCGGTTAAATTCTGTGCCGGAAGGGGATCTGATCATCGCCCCCCCACACCTGGATAATCCCGTGCTTTGACGGTTTTCTAAAAAAAGATGAGAAAAAAACGGATGCTGCCCCCAATCGCGTAACTGACTTCAGGATGACGGCATAGGATATAGCAGGCAGATGCGGATCAGGCGGACCGCCTATTCGCAGAAGGCGTGACCTATCACCAGGGAGGGACCGGAATGCAGAGCAAAATTGACGAAATGCTCACCCATATGTCACATTCCAAGCAGCAAATGGCCAGGGTTCTGGATGCCGAGCGCCAAGTGGCGGTCCGGATGGCCCAGATTATTCATGATTTGCCCGATGAACATCCGGAATTTGACGGTGTGAGCGGGTTGATTGAAAATTCCAGCCAGATCAACAAGAGCATTATTTCTTACCTTAGCAGCATTGCTGACCTGCAGGAAGCGCTGGCGGAAACGTTGAATCATGTGGTGAAAGAGATGGGCAGCAATGAAGAGGAATAATTTCGGGAGAAACGTAAGGGAGTGCTGGATATGAGCAGAGAACAGGCCTTTTTGCATATGCTGGACGCCGCCTCCAAAATCCAGTGGAACATCGCCATGATTCTGGAAGCCAAAGCGGTCGAAGCCGAAAAAATGCGGAACTGGACGCTGAATCATTTGAACTCGGATGCGTTTGCAAGCCATGAAAATCAACTGAGCGAGCCTCTGCAGATTCACGGTCAGATCGTGGAGCTTTTGGAGGGGCTCACGAAGATGGAGAATGGATTGTGCAGCAACTTGAAAGCATTGCTCGTACAGGAAGAAGAAGAGTACGGCGGCGGTGGTGGTGGTGGTGAAGGCATGTTTGGCGGCGGTGATTACGGCGGCCTCGGAGACATGGGCAAATGAGTTTGCTCCTTCGTGAGCAAGAAACGAAGCTGGAGCTGATTCAATCCATCGCGCTCAGCCAAAAGGCGCTGGCTCGGATTCTCGGGAGCATCGCCGACATTTCTTCCGAGTCGGACCTCTCTGCCCGGGCACTTCTTGAAAATATCCGGCTCCTGACGCAGCATCAAGACGCATTATGCCGGATGCTCACGGGCATCAGCCTGTGCCAGCCCCGAAGCGGGAATTCCGCGCCGCCCTGGTTAAACGCATCTCTATCCGCCCATTTCGCAGTCACCCGAGAATTACAGGAGGATTAACGGATGATAACGAAGAAAAAACGTCATCGGAGGCCAAAATCCGTGAAGCGCCTGCTGCTTAGCCGTAAGGCGCGAGTCATCAAGTTGAAAAAGCGGCGTAAGCACCTGCTACCCAAAAAAAGAAAGCATCGGATCAAAAGCATTCGCAGAAAACGGAAACGGGTCGTAAAGCCGGTGCTGCCTGTGCCTGTGGCTCAAGGTGTAGAGCCTCATACCAGTCCGGACTCGGCGTACAGCCAAGGATTTGACGAAGCTTACAATGAAGGGTTTAACGCGGGTTTTGCCAAAGGCTATGAAGATGGTCATTTGCTAGCCTACCAATCCAAGTAATAACGTGAGGGAACGGGACACAGTCAAGCCTTTCGCTCCATGGGACAGCCATGGGGCGAAAGGCTTTTTGCCGTTTTTCGGCAGGGCATCCGCCAATTTATCCGCGCGAAGGCAGTCGTCCATGATGCAATTGCCTCTTCCGCATATATTTATATTGTTCTTTCACAATTCAAGACAGACAGGGTGAAGACTGTGGAAAATGTGGCTGAAACGGCGGCAAGCGCCAGTTACCTGCAGGGCTACGAGGACGGCTTGCGCCTTGGTGTCTGTCAGGCTGTCATGGAACGGATACCCGCTCCGGAGCCTTATTTCCGGGACATGAAAGTATTTTATATTCCGCAGGGCTTTCATGCCATTGATCAGGGTATATCTGCCGCGCTTAGCAGCCTGGTCAGAGAATGTATCGTCGTAGAGGCTCCAAAGATGCTGGAGCTTGCTCAAAAGGAGCGTCCGCATCTCATCCTCGTATTGAACGGACTGCATGTATTTCCCGAAAATCATTTGGAGGATATCCGGCGGGTTCGCGCGATGGGGATCAAGACGGCCGTCTGGTTTGTCGATGATCCCTATTTTAGCGAGGATACCGCGGCCGCATGCACCGCGTACGACGTCGTGTTTACCCACGAGCTGGGATGCGTACCTTTTTACAGTGCTCTTGGAGTCAAAAGAGTCCACTATTTGCCGCTGGCCGTGAACGCTGACATGTTCAAGCCTCTGCGCTGCGGACCGGAGCACCTGTACGACATTTGCTTTATAGGCAATGCCTTTTGGAACCGTGTCGCTATTTTTGACGAAATGGCACCGTTTCTGAAGGATAAAAAAGTGTTGATTGCCGGGGGGTTCTGGGAGCGCTTGTCCCGGCAGGATTTGCTGGGCCGCTCGGTACAGCTTGGGTTCATTCCGCCGGAGGAAACAGTCCGCTATTACAATGGGGCGAAAGTGGTCATCAATATCCATCGTCCCGACGAATGGGGGCAGGACAACCGCAACAGTCATCGGATCAGCGGCAAATCGATCAACCCCAGGACCTATGAAATCAGTGCTTGCGGAGCGATGCAGATCACAGATATCCGCGAAGATCTCACCAATTATTACAGACCAGGCTATGACATCGAAACCTATACATCCACTGAGGAACTTAAAAACAAGATCATCTATTACCTGGAGCATGAAGAGGAGCGGAGAATCATGGCGGCCCGCGGGCTGTACACGACTCGGCAGGAGCATACGTTTATTTCCCGGATGAGAACGTTTCTGGAACAGTTCTGACACCGGACAATATCAAACAAGGGAGTGTCGATATGTCGAAGGTTAAATGGCCCTCAAGGGTCCCTGAGCTGACCCTGAGTTACGATTCCGCCCAAGCGAGAGCCAGGGGACGACAGGACGGCTATCGCCGCGGATATGACGAAGGTTATTTGCGAGGCCGTGCGGACGTGATCGCCAGCCGGCCGCCTGAATCCGTCCCGTTCCGTCAAATTCGCGTCTTGTATATCGCTTCGGGCAAGGGGTACCCGTATTCGCCGCTGGACGAGGCCATCTCTTCCACGCTCCGGACGATGGTCGCCGAGGTGGTTATTATCGAACCGGGGCAGATCACCGTCGAAGCAGTTTTGCAGGCGGCTCCAGATCTGGTGCTCGCTTTGGACGGCATGTTCGTAAACAACGAAATGATGGATATCATTCGGCAGCTTGGAATCCGTACGGCCGTCTGGCTTACGGACGATCCCTACTATACCGACATGACGACGGAGAACGTCAAACATTACGACTACATCTTCACGTTGGAGTCCAACTGCGTACCTTTTTATCAGCAGTTGGGATGCACGCATGTCTATCATTTGCCTTTTGCTGCACACACCGAATACTACCGGCCATCCAGGAATATATCTCCGCTTCGCCGGGATGTCAGCTTTATCGGCTCGGCGTACTGGAACCGCATCGGCTTTTTTGATCCGATCATCGACCGGCTTATGCAGCATAATACCGTATTCAACGGGATCTGGTGGGACCGTCTGCCTCAATATACAGCCTATCAGGACCGCATCGAGCTCAACAAATGGATGGGCCCGGCCGAGACCGCGGAGGCTTATAACGGTTCCAAGATCGTCATCAATCTGCACCGATCCCATGAAGACGATACCGTCAACAACAACGCTATTAAAATTCCCGCAGCTTCCCCCAACCCCCGCACCTTTGAAATTGCCGCCTGCGCGACGCTTCAGCTAAGCGACAGCCGGAGCGACCTGGCCAAATTTTATACGCCTGGCGTGGAGATCGAAACTTACAGTTCACCGGAGGAGTTATTGTACAAAATTGAATACTATCTTGCCCACGAGGAAGAACGCAGACAGATCGCCTTGAATGCCTTGGAGAGAACGTTCAGAGACCATACGTACGGCAAACGCCTGAACGAGATGCTCACGATCATTTACCCGTAGTCTCTATACGTTTGGAGGCTTTTTTGTACGAATGACGGGTAGCATGTGTCAGTGCCGGCAAGTGTCGCCTCTCATATCTTGTATTATCTGGGTGAAAGGAGGTGTGATTCGCACCCCTGTACGGATTTTTGCAGGTGGGCCTAAAACATGGATATGACTAAACCCAAATTGATGCTGTTCTCGCATGTCAGCAACACCAAAAGCATTACAGGAGCCGAGAAGCTGCTGCTCCTGTTCTGCCGATGCATGGCGTCTTATTTCAATTGCATCTTGGTGGCTCCAGGTGAAGGTAAGCTGACAGACCACGCCCGAAAGCAGGGAACGGTGGTCATGATTCAGACCTTTCCCTTGCTATACGGGATGTATACTCCGGATTCCCGGCTGCCGCTGAATGCCGATGAGCTACGCAGCCATCCCGATTATGCTTCTGTCGTCAGGCTCATCGGAGAGACCGCGCCTGATTTGGTGCTGACGAACACGATCGTCAACGCGCTGCCCGCGTTCGCCGCTAAACAGCTGGGAATCCCCGTCATTTGGAAAGTGACGGAGGTGATTCAGGAGAACGAATTCACGTCGGAAGTGCTAACCATTGTAGACAATTACAGCGATTGGATCATTGCGATTTCGGAGTCTGCCGCCCGTGTGTTTTACGGGCGAATTAGCAGTCCGATCAGCCTGCTCCCTCCATCGACGGACAGCGAGCGGCTTCACTCCTTTGGTAATCTCGTAAGGCAGAGCGAACGAAAGGGGATCGGGCTAAAAGAGGAACATAAGTGCATCGGCTACATTTCCGCTTTTATTCATCCGGAAAAGGGCCTTAGAGAGTTTATTCGTATGGCGTTGTCACTATGCCCGGGCCATCCCGATTGCCGTTTTGTGATCATCGGCCGGGCTGCGGATCACCGTTATTACGATGCCTGTTTGGCGGATGTCAGATTTTCGGGTTATAGATCAAGATTCCAATTTATCCCGTTCGTGGAATCGGTTCAGTCGGTTTACAGCGCGATGGACATTCTGGTCGTACCGAGCATGGTGTCCGAGGGTTTTGGCATGACCGCGCTGGAAGGCATGTTGTGCGGAAAACCGGTTGTGGCCTTTGCATCCGGGGGGCTCGGTGAGCTGATGGAAAGTACAGGCAATGGACATTTGGCGGTACCCGTCGGGGACGCCCAAGGGCTCGCCGATAAGGTTGCCATGCTGCTGAGCGATCCGGATGCCTTGAAGAATATCGGCATACACAATGAAGCGGCGGCGAGGGCGTTGTACGGAATTGAAGCCTACCAATGGAGGCTGGATCAAATCATCAGTCAATGGCGCGAATACCATCCTCATTGGCTGACAGCCGGAAACCGAGCCCCCCTCCTGGTGGAGGGACCCCAGGTACAAGCGGAGCCCCCGGTTGACAAGGCACAGGCCCCCCGCAAAGTGCGGAGGTCCAGTCGAAGAAGATTCTATTATATACGGATTACCCGCAAAAGGAAGTTGAAGAAGCTCGCGAAAAGGCCACGAAGATCCGCGCGAGGAAAAACCTTCCGAAGATCGAGGAGCAAGAAGCGTAAATCCGTCGGGCGACGGAGGGCAGCGAAACGATAGATTAGGAGACGGAAGATATGAGAATTATGACCATTTTGGGTACAAGGCCAGAAATCATCCGCCTCAGTCTCGTTCTTCCGAAGCTGGACCGGTATGCGGAGCGCCACGTGCTGGTGCATACCGGACAGAATTTTGCAGAAAGGCTGAGCGGGATCTTTTTTAGCCAACTGGGATTGCGAAAGCCCGATTACGTGCTGCAGGACTCGGCAGCTTCCCTGGGAATGCAGCTGTCGGCGATGTTCTCCCAAATGGAAGAAATCCTGAAGCGGGAGCAGCCCGACAAAATTTTGCTTCTTGGGGACACCAACAGCGCTCTTTGCGCGATTTTGGCCGAAAGGCTCGGATATCCCGTGGTGCACATGGAGGCCGGAAACCGCTGCTTCGACCTGAACGTTCCGGAGGAGAAGAACCGGCGTATCATCGATACGATTTCTTCTATTAATATGCCGTATACAGAACAGAGCAAGAAGCATTTGATTGCCGAGGGTTTTCCGAGCAATCGGATCGTTCTTACAGGAAACCCCATTTATGAAGTAATGAAGTATTACGATTCCCAGACCCGGAGCAGCAATATTCTGAAAACCCTGGGTCTTAAGCCGAAGGAGTATTTTCTTGTCACCGCGCACCGTGCGGAGAATGTGGACCGGCCAGAGCATCTGGAGCAGATTATGCAGGGGCTCAACCTGATCGCTGAAAATCACGGCCGTCGTATCATCTGCAGCATTCATCCCCGGACCGCTTCACGGATTGCCGAGCACTCCGGATTTTCCATGAACCCTCTGGTGGAATTTCATGAACCCTTTGGATTTTTCGACTTTGTCCAATTGGAGCGATCTGCCTGCTGTGCACTAACGGACAGCGGAACCGTGCAGGAAGAGTGCTGCATTATGCAGGTACCGACTGTCACGATGAGGCGAACGACGGAGCGGCCGGAAACGGTGGATTGCGGGAGCAACATCGTATCAGGCGTCGATGCGAAGCGGATTGCCGATTCAGCTGCCCTGATGCTTGAGTTGAACACGATGTGGCAGTGTCCCCAGGGATACCTGGCCGAAGATGTATCGGATAAGGTTGTCAAATTTCTGCTTGGAGGGAATGTGCATGTTTGAAAATCAGCGTATATTGGTGACCGGTGGCACCGGATCATGGGGCTATGAGTTAATTGCCCAATTGCTGCCGCTCATTCCAAAGGAAGTGGTGGTTTTCTCGCGGAATGAATCCTCTCAAGTCGCCATGAGCCGGGAATTCGAAAATGACCGGCTGCATTTCCGGATCGGAGACATTCGTGACAAAGAAGCTTTGATGGCGGCATGCCAAAATATCGACTACGTGTTTCATCTGGCGGCCCTTAAGCATGTTCCGGTATGCGAGGATCAGCCTTATGAAGCACTGAAAACGAACGTGATCGGCACACAGAACGTCATCGAGGCCGCAATTGAAAATAAAGTTAAGAAAGTGTTCTATATTTCGACTGACAAGGCTGCAAATCCCTCCAACTTTTATGGGATGACGAAGGCCATCGGGGAGAAATTGATCGTATACGCGAATCTGCTTCACACCGATACCCGATTCGTCACCGTGCGTGGGGGCAATGTGCTTGGAACCAACGGCAGCGTCGTGCATGTGTTCAAAGAACAGATACGTAATAAGGGCTATGTGTCTATCACCGACATGAAAATGACACGTTTCTTCTTAACGCTTCGCGATGCGATCGCCGTGCTGTTCAAAGCGGCGGAAGAAAGCGTCGGCGGCGAAATTTTCGTCATGATGATGCCGGCCTGCCGGATCGTAGATTTGGCGGAGGTGTTGATCGAGGCTTCCGGACGGGAGGATGTTCAAATTGTTGAATCCGGCGTTCGTCCGGGTGAAAAAATTCATGAAATTTTGATGAGCGACTATGAGAGTCTTTCGACCGTCGTGTTTGACGAAGAATATCTGGTCATTTTGCCGACACTCAACATACCTGGCCTGAAATATCGGTACAGTCACTGCCAGCCGGTCTCGTTCAGCAGCTTCTCTTCAAACACCCACCTGATGAGCAAAGAGGAAATCCGCAATATTTTGGAGCGCGGGGGGTTCTTATAATGAAGCTGTTGATCCTGGGAGCAAGCGGGATGGCAGGCCATATGCTGGTCGATTATTTCAAGCTGCAAAGCAAGCACCAGGTCTTCTACACGACCCGGGATCCCCGCAACAGCGGTGGACTAATCATGGATGCTTCCGATATCGGGACAGTGGATAAATTGGTCGAGATCGTGAGACCCGATTGCATCATCAATGCCATCGGCGTACTCAACCATTTTGCGGAAGAGGACAAAATCAATGCCTACCATATCAACGGCTTTCTGCCGCATCGTCTCCGCCGGGCGGCGGATTCGGTCGGGGCCAGATTGATTCATATCAGCACCGACTGCGTGTTCGAAGGAACGCGCGGAGGTTACCGGGAGAGCGACGTACCCGATGGAACGAGCGTCTACGCAATGACCAAAGCGCTGGGGGAAGTCCAAGCCCCGGGACATTTGACGATCCGTACCTCCATCATCGGCCCGGAGATCCGCTCGCACGGAATCGGGCTGATGCACTGGTTCATGCACCAGCGGGGAACCGTGACAGGGTACTGCAACGTGTTCTGGAACGGGGTAACCACGCTGGAACTGGCAAAAGCGATCGATACTGCATTATTTACGCCATCATTATCTGGGCTGATTCATCTGGCTCATCCGGAACCGATCAGCAAGCACGATCTTCTTCTCTTGTTCCAAGAGATTTGGAACCTGGAGGATGTGACCGTGGTTGCGGGTCATACCCCCGTTCAGGACCGGACGCTGGTTTCGACTCGAGGCGACTGGACTTACAAGGTTCCGCCTTATCGAGACATGCTGAAGGAGCTGAAACAATGGATGCGAGAAACGACTCCCTACAGCGCATCATTCTAATCACCGGTGCTTCGGGGTTTACCGGCAGCCATGCCTGCCGGTATTTTGCCGGGGAGGGTATGCAGGTTGCCGCTATGGTTCGTCATATCAGCGAAGACGATAAGGTTGAGGGCGTCCAATACTATACATGCGATCTCCTTGACAAGAAGGGCATTGAAGAGCTTGTCGGGACCATTGCTCCGGATTATGTCCTGCATCTGGCCGGCAAGAACTCGGTGCCCGAGTCTTGGACGGAACCGGTGCTCTATATGGAAACCAACGTGCTCCCAACGCTCTATCTCCTGAATGCCCTCCGTCCTTATCCTTTCTGTCGGATATTGATCACCGGTTCAATGCTGGTTTTTCCTCTGTATCCGCCGTTTAGGCCGCCTCACCCCTACGGCCTGAGCAAAAGTTTGCAGAAGGCAGCGGCCCTATCATGGAAAGAGCTGTTCGGCCAGGCTATCATTCTGGCAGAGCCGTCTAATCTTATAGGCCCGGGTCCGTCGAGAGGCTTCTGCAGTTTGCTGGGGCAGCATATCTCAGCCTGGGAACGGGGGGAAACGGATGAAGCTTTCCACATTCCCTCACGCATCATACGCAGAGACTTTTTAGACGTCCGTGATGCGGTTATAGCTTATAAGATTTTGCTGGAGCAAGGACTCCCCGGAGAGATCTACTCCGTCCGGTCAGGAAAAGAATATACACTCGGCGAAATTACAGATCTTTATATGGACATTTTTGAGAAGCCATTCCCTATCGAGTGGGGCGAAGGAGAGAATTCCAGCCAGGGGAATCCAAAGAATACGGCCCCCAGGATGAAGGGACTGGACTGGGAACCTTCCATTCCTCTCCGCACATCCCTTACCGATGTTCTCGAATACTTTCGTACCTGTGGAGGTGATTCCAAATGAGACCTTTAGTCACGATCGTCATTCCTTTTTACAACGATCCATATGTAGGGCAGGCGGTTGAAAGCGCCCTGTCGCAGTCCTACAGCCCCATAGAGATCATTGTGGTCGATGACGGATCGACACAGCATGCCGAACGATTGGCACCTTACAGGCCCTACATTCATTATCTGGGAAAAGCTAACGGAGGCACTGCCAGTGCACTCAACCACGGAATCCGCCATGCGTCGGGAGAATATATCGCGTGGCTGAGCTCAGACGATTTGTTTTACAGGGACAAAATCAATAACCAGGTGTTATTCATGCTGGAGAGGAATGCGTGGATTTCCCATACCAATTTCAATAATATCGACAAGAACAGTCAAGTTGTGAAGTACCATGCGGGCGTATCATATGAACGGATGATTGATTTCTACCGGTACTTTCTGAGCCATGCCAACCCAGTTAACGGGTGCACGGTCATGATGAGAAAAGAATTATTTTGTTACATCGGGCTGTTCGATGAGTCCCTTCCATACACGCATGACCTGGAGATGTGGGGCAGGGCGATTCAAGCCGGCTTTTCGTTTCATTACTTAAACGAAGCGCTGGTCGGCTACCGCTGGCATGAGGCGATGGGAACCCTGCGGCATCAGGAAGTCATTAAACGGGAGAGTGCGGTCACTTGGCAGAAGGTCAGTTACGCGATTGGCCGAATCTCAGCCATGATGGAATAATAGGCAGTCTGCCCGGTGATCTTCGCCAGATTCACTGAAAGCACCGGAACCCTTGGTTTTGGTGCTTTCTTTCATCAATTTGATATAAGCTGACGGCACAGAAGTGAGATCGGTGAATCCAGTATCCCACCGGACTCATAGGAAGGAGAAGAGATGAAGATTTTACTGGCAACCTACTGGCTGATTCCCCATGTTGGCGGAGTATGGAAGTATATGACACAACTCCAACAGAGGCTAGAAGCGATGGGACATCAGGTGGATCTTTTTGGAAACAGCCCGGATTATTCTAAATTCCACATCGTAAACCGCGGCCGGGAGCTCCCCAAGGACCGAATTCGCCCGTTTCTGTCCGCCAAGCTGGCACAGGAATATGCACCTCAGCTGCATGCTGATCGGATCATTTATTTCTACGAAGAGGACCGATATCATTTGGAACTTTCCGCCGCATACTTCGGTCTTGATCAATATGATATTATACACACCCAAGATATTTTTGCGGCTAGAGCGATCAGCCGCGTGAAGCCGGCTCACGTGCCCCTGGTAGCGCAGGTACACGGCTCGGTTTCCGGGGAGCTCCACAATCATTTTCGATTGAATCCTCACCTTGGCATCACAGAGGGATCGCCTGCATGGAAGTATCTGAAGTCTATCGAGTACTATGGGGCTACCTCCGGTGCCGTTACGATTACGTCAACCCATTGGCAGAAAAACGAACTGATACGTGATTTCGGGGTCCCTGAGAACAGAGTTTGCGTATTCCAGTACGGTTTGGATACCCTCGATTTTTGGAGGAAGGCCCAGGCTGGAACCAACATGCAGCGCCCTGTGGATAAAAAGGTGATCATCTTCCCGGCCCGATTGTCTTTTGTCAAAGGAATCGATGTGCTTATATCGGCGCTTGGCATGCTGAAATATATTCGGCAGGATTGGGTATGCTGGATCGTCGGGAACGGGGAGAAGATGGAAGAACTGCAGCGGCAGGTTGACGGGTTGGCCTTGAGCAATGACGTTTTGTTCCTAGGCGAACGCCATGACATCCCAGCTCTTCTCATGCAGTCGGATATATTCGTGCACTCCTGCATCCAGGACAATCAGCCGTTCTCGGTCATGGAAGCACAGATTGCCGGGCTCCCTGCGTGCGTATCGAATGCCGGCGGCCTGCCGGAGATGGTTGAACATGGCCGGACGGGTCTTATTTCGCCGATAAAAGATCCGGTATCCTTGACGCAGCATTTGCATCAGCTTCTGGAGGATGAGAGGTTACGCAAACAACTCGGCCGCAATGCTTCCGCCTGGGGAGAGGAGCACTGGTCCTTGGATCGGATGGTTGGGCGGCTGTTGGAACTGTATCGTCAGGTTATTGGCTAGGCTTGAATCAAGAGCCCAGGAAAGGATTGAGAGGCTTATGTCTGAAGAACCTTTTAAGGTCATAGGTGATTTATATAACCGTATTTTCACGGTCCAGTCTTCCCATTTGGAAATAAAGGTAGATTATTTGGTCTGGAATCAGATTTTTGCGAATCTCCCGAAGGATTACAAGCTGCCGGATATCCCTGTTCTGCAATTAGACCGCCCCTTTGATATAGGAGAGCGATAATCTATCCCACGTACCGTCCCCAGGGCGGTACCTCATATGGCAAAAACGTCCAAATAAATCACAGGGGGAATAAATATGTCCATATTGCGACTGGTGTCGAATGCCGACGGGCCCATAAACAGCCGCTGTATTCAATCTGTTGATTTGGAGATAAACAATTCCGGGGAAGTTCCCTTTGAAATGCTGATCCACGGGTATGGCATTGAGGGACTATTTTATATCGGCCTGATCCATGCGGGGGCGGATGAGTGGGTTGGTGTTCACGATATTATGACTAACTATTCACCGTTTGAGCTAGTACTTGTTACCAACATCAATAACCTGGCGCATACGGGTGTCGTTTTCAAGATAAAGAATCAGGGCATGTTGATTGCTGAGTACACACAGGAGGACACGATGAGAGAAAACTAAATGGCTGCAGGACGGGAGGAGGAGTCAATGAAGGTCTTATTTGTATTTTACGTGCCGAGCGGCGGGATGGATACGATCAATCGTTTGCGCTGCCATGAACTGAGGAATCATGGAATCGAGGCTTCCTGTTTGTATTATTTCTGGGGGGCGGGCATGCAGAACAGGGCGGATTTTCCGATCTATATTACCAATGATGACGCGGAAATCAAACAAATACTGGATGCGGGCGGTTATGACGTGATCGTAGTTACGACAGATCATGAGAGCTTCCCCCGGTTCCGCCAACTTGGATATACCGGCAAGCTGGTGCTTGAAATTCAGGGTTACGGGCCACAAGAGGTAGCCCGAAGCAAGCTGACCGAGGCCGTTCCCTATGTGAATGCTTACGCATCCGCCTTAATGAACCCCAGCACACCGCATATCACTGCTTTATTCCAGGAACTGTTTCCGTACATCCCCTGTTATATCATTCCTAACAGTATTAATTCGGAGACGTTTACCTATCGCCAAACGACCAAGCTTTCCTACCCGGTCATCGCCTGGCTGGGAAGGATAGACGATAATAAAAACTGGCGGGAATTTTTGTATATCGGCCATCAACTAACGCATTTTGTGCCCGATTTGCAGCTGTGGATGTTTGAGGATCCCAATCTTGGTGACCCCGATCAACGCCAGCAGTTTTTAAAAGTTGTGGACGACTTGCAGCTGGGCCCCCGGCTAACCATGCATGCTAATATCCCGAATCAAGAAATGCAGTACTATTATTCTTCGATTGGAGATTCGGGCGGATTTATGTGCTCCACTTCGAAAGTGGAGGGAGGGCCACTATCGGTATTGGAAGCGATGAGCTGCAGATGCCCTATTTTAGCAACCAATTCCGATGGAGTAACGATCACCATCAAGCATAATGTTACAGGAAAGAACTATAATCTGGGAAATGTTCACCAGGCTGTCATTGAGGGATTGAACCTCATGCAAGATGTTGGACTGAGGGAAAGCATTAGGGATGCTGCTCAGCACTTAGTTAAGACAGAATTTACTCCGTATAGGTATAGCGTAAATTTCATTGATATGTTGAACAACATCTAAATTTTAAAACGGACAGTGACTTGATGTTTTAAACAAAATGTATAACCACAAACAAATAAGGGCCTGCCGTTGGGTAACGGTAAGCCCTTATTTGTTAAGACTGCGCCGGTTTCGACAAGGGTGATTCCCTGGCATCGCTGCTAACTCACCCCGCTAAGCGGCTGGATGATGCTCATATCAGGAATTTTATAATCTATAGAATTAGCTTGAAGTGATCTAAGAATTGGATTCCAAATTTCTTCTTCATAAGGAGGGAGTCCCGGTAATGAAAATATGGAAGCGAGTGTGAGCGGTGGATCATCTTTAGTCTTGTTTTTTTTCTTGTTTCTAATAGATAAGCTCCTTAGCATGTACCTCCATTTTTTGCGCTTCCGTCTTTGATAAAGTTTTTTTTGGCGGATTCGCTTTATGGCTGTTTTTTTCTTAGCAGTCTTCTTCTTTTCAGGAAGCGTACTTTTCTTTTTCTTCTGAGTAATAGGCGCCTTCTTCTTTGACTGCTCCATTTTCCATCTCCTCCTTCTGAAGTGTTTTGATTTTGCAGATCATGATCTGGAGCAATTTCGTTACCTTGATCGAGATGCTTGCTGCGTGCGAGCTCATACAACTCATGTAGGCGGGAGGTTAATGCAGGTAAAGACCAGTATATTTCTCCTTGTTCTCTGGCTTGATTTGCGACGGAAAGGAACATTGCGGGGTTCTCTAAAGCAGATCGCAGTAAAATATATAACTGATCACTATCTCCGCTGCGAAATACAAATCCATTTGATGCACTTTTTATCATTTCAGGAATGCCACCGGCATTAGAAGTGATAATCGGTTTACCAGCAACTTGGGCTTCAATAATGGCGAAAGGCTGGTTGTCTTGGATGCTCGGGAGGACAATGAGGTCTGCTTGGTGTAACAATTCCGGGATATCATCACGATTTCCCAAAAAGGTAACGTGGTCCGTGAGACCAAGTTCCTGCACGGCTCGCTTTAATTTATCTCGGAGTGATCCGTCACCAACAAGCCAGCAAACCCAATCTGTGCGTTCTTCTTTCAGCTTAGATAGAGCATGAAGCAGATAGATGTGCCCTTTTACAGCATCGAAGCGTGCAGGACACATAAACACTTTTTTTGCGGTAGGTTTCGGTATGGTGGCTACACGCATCATGTTTTGTTGAAATTCATCCACATCTATACCGTAAGGGCTAACCACAACATGGTGTTCGGGAACAGAAAATTCTTGAACCAATATATCTTTGAGCCATTGTGATGGAGTAATGGTCACATCGCTAACGGTTGCACCCAGATATTCGCGCAAGGAGCAATAGCGCCATAGGGGAGAGCTTTGATCTTGCTCGGGCAATCCCATTTCCGTCCATTCAACAAACACTTCCTTGGCGAGACATCCGTGAATTGTCGTTACTAAGGGGGTATGTGGCGGTTTAACACGTGACATGGCATGGGCGCTCACGATGTCCTGCGCATGGATCAGATCGTATTCTGCCAAACCGAAATACATGATAGCGGCTTCCAAGCAGTATCGATCGATCTCGGATTGCTTAATCCATGGATGAATTCCTGGTAGATGTTGATCCATATACTGGTGTGTCTGGTCGGCGATCAAGGATTGCAGCCTTCCTCTTTCTATATACAAGTCTTTATTGGAGATCCGAAATCCCTGGCCGTCCGGCGTCGGGGAGAAGATATCAGTGGTATGCCCCGCGCGTTGTAATGCTTTGGTCAGTTGATTGACATAAGTGTTCACGCCACCAGCATTAGGCAGCGCCCAACTGCAGGCGATTAATATTCTCATCTGTTCATCTCCCGATTGACTAATCTGTCGTCCCCATATCATATGAGCTGTTCATACCATTGCTCACGTACATATACCCATTTGCCCCGCAGCAAATTTACGTTTTTATCGGGAGGTACGCCTGCATCATTTAAAAAAGCGGCCACCAATCTACAGCACCCATGACAGACACGGAGATAATAATTATGTAAAAATAAAATGATCCGGCCGCCTGTTTTTCAAGACGACCGGATCCTATTTCTATAATGGTCTGTTTGAGGAAGTCCTCCCCATTGCAAATACGATCAAAATCCTTGCTGCGACCGCTGCTCCGGATAAATCCGATAGTAGTACAATATTTCAGGCAGGTTCTCAACCGAATAGCCCCTAAGCACATATCTTGTAATAAAATACACGTCTTCGGTCGTTGTCTCCGTTCCTGCCGGATAACGCTCCAACCCGCCAAGCAGATCGAACAAAGAACCGCGCATCATTAGCGCGCCATGGCATACACAATGACCGCCTGACAAATAAATGCCGGCAATATTCTCATAACCATACTTTACGAAGTCGGTGACAAACTGCTGCTCAAAGTTTCCATCTACGAAGCAAGCTATTCCTGATCCACAAAGACAGAAGTTTGTATTTGCCTGTAAAAATGCGACCTGTTTTGCGATCCGCTCCGGGTGCGAGAGGTCATCTGCCGCCATTGTGGCAATAAACTCACCTCTTGCTAAAAAATAGCCTGTGGTAAACGCACCGGAAAATCCGATATTATAAGGCAGCGGATGGTAGACAAATCTGTTTTCTCTTATTACGGGATGATCTCTATGCTTCTGCACCCATTGTTGAATGATTAGGTCTGTATTATCTGTAGAACCGTCATTGACAACAACAATTTCAATAAAAGGGTAGGTTTGATGAATCAGGCTATCCAGTGTTTCCTCGATATGTCGAGAAGCATTATACGCACCTACTACAATACTGGCCAGGTTAGGAATTCTTTGGAATTTCACGTATTGACCTCCTTTATTTAACGTGGCTGAAAGCCACAAGCGTATCAATGATATACTGCTGCTGATCATCGGTAAGAAAGGGATGCACGGGAAGTGCGAGCGCATGCTCGGCTGCCTTTTCAGAAACAGGGAAGTCTCCGACTTTATACCCTAAAGAGGAGAATGCTTGCTGTAAATGAAGCGGACATGGATAATAGCGGGCAGTAGTAATTCCATACTGATCCATGTGGAGTAATAATTTGTCTGGATCCGGAACCTGTATGACGTATAAATGATAGACATGGCTGCAAGCTGAATCGCAGTATGGTAGAATCACGTCGTTCAGCTGCACGAGTTGATTCGTGTAGCGCTGTGCCAGTTCCTGGCGGCGTTTCGTCCATGCGCTTAATTTTTGCATTTTGATTCTCAGCATCAAGGCCTGAATCTCGTCCAGCCGGCTGTTAAGTCCCACGGCCTCGTGATAATATTTAAGCTTTCCCATCCCGTGGAAAGCGAGTACCCGGATACGATCAGCCATTTCGTCATCATTACTCGTAACCATGCCTCCGTCGCCGAAGCCGCCTAGATTTTTAGTGGGATAAAAGGAGAGGCAAGCCGCATGGCCTAAGCTGCCTACCTGTTTGCCTTTATATTCTGCACCTATGGCCTGACATGCATCTTCAATAATGATCAGAGAATACCGATGTGCCAGTTCGGCAAATGCGTCCATATCTGCTGGCTGCCCGAATAGATGGACGGGGATGATCGCTTTGGTACGCGCCGTTATCTTTGCTTCCGCGTGTGCTGGAGAAAGGTTATACGTTCGCTCATCGATGTCGGCAAAAACAGGCGTTGCTCCTACGCGTACAATAGCTTCGGCTGTCGCAAAGAATGTAAAGGGGGAAGTAATCACTTCGTCTCCAGGTCCGATCCCGTTTGCCAATAAGGTGAGGATGAGAGAGTCCGTTCCATTGGCCGTCGATACGGCATGTTTCGTTCGAGTAAGCAGCGCTATCTCCGCTTCAAACCGCTTCACCTCAGGTCCTGCGACAAAAATACCTTTATCCAGAACCTCGGACAATGCATCCAGAATATGCTCATTTCGTAAGACCCGATATTCTGATTGTGGATCAAATAAAGGAATGGGTTGCATGGGTGAGACCCTCCTTCCAAGTCACTTAGCCGCGACGCCTTTGACAGTCATTCCGTCCGCGACGTCCTTCGTAACGATGGCCCCTGCACCGATTATCGCATTTTCTCCGATAACGATACCTGGCAGCAGCGTCGCGTTATTGCCGATTCTGGCTCCTTTCTTAATATGTGGCCCTTTCAGAGGGACCTTTGTAGGCTCCATGTATTTGTCATTCGAAGTAGAAGCTTCCGGACCAATAAATACGTTGTCTTCGATGATCATGTCCGCGGTAATATACGCCCCGGTCTGGATGACGCATTGATTTCCGATTTCTGTCCGGCACTCCACCTTCGCATTGCGCCCTACTACCGTCGAATGGCCAATGTTTGTTTGTTCCCTGATGCTGGCCAAATCGCCGACCATGACGTCTTCCCCCAGTTGGCTGCCTGCATAAATAACGGTTCCGTTGCCAATGCTTGATCCTTTGCCGATGACCAGTCCTTTTTGATCTGTGATATGATGAATGACTTTGGAATTTTTAAAGGGTTGACAGCCGAGGAAGCTGCCGTTTCCAATAGATACGTCATCTCCAATGACTGTGTTTTGAAGGATGACAGAGTGATGGCCAATCCGGACCCGGTCTCCAATCGTGACTCCCGATTCAATTACGATATGATGGCCGAGCACGACATCTTTGCCGATCATCGCTTTCGTCGAGATCACGTTCGTCGAATCATCGTTTCGCTCACTCATCTGGATTCCTCCGCTTGTAAAATCTTCTTCGTGATTTCTCCGGTGATTTCCATGACCAGAAGTCCACCTTCACCGGGTACATTGGGCTGCGTTCCTTTTTTGATGCATGTAATAAAGTCAAGCAGCTGCAGCCACAAGGGCTCCTGTATGGGAACGGCAATTTTCTCAACGATATTTTGTTGGGCGTAATTCATGTTTAACGAGGTTTGATAAAAGCGAGTCGAACGGGTGATAAGCACCTGTTTATCCAATAAGTCGGCTTGAATGAAAGCGGTCTTGGTCACAATTCGAATGGTTCGAATCTTTTCCTCTGTAATATAACTCGCCGTTACCTGTGCGATGATCCCATTGTCCATTCGAAGGAGCGCCGCCGCATGGCGAATGATGCCATGATCGACATATCCGACAGCCTGGGTTGCCTCGGTTCTTGTCTTAAACAGATGGTTCATAATGTAAATATCGTGAATCATCAGATCATCGACAACATTGACGTTTTGCCATCTGGCTTCGAATGGACTCATACGGTGAACGTCTACCGCAACGACCTCTTCCTGCTCAATGATTTGACGCAATACCCGAATGACGGGATTATACAGTTCGATATGCCCGACTTGCAGCTTCACGCCGGCCTCAGCAGCTCGCTTAATTAAATCCGTACCTTCCTTCATATTTTGAGCGAGCGGTTTTTCCATCAGCATGTGAACACCTTTGGCTATACATGCCAGGCCGACTTGGTAATGATGAAAAGTGGGAACTGCAATCGACACCGCGTCAACCTGCCCAAGAAGCTCATCTAAACTTTTGAAGGCCATTGTCTGGTACTTAGCGGAGATGTGCTGTGCCCGCTCTTGATCAGCGTCATATATCCCTATCAGTTCGCAGTCATTTGGCAACGCAGTATATACCCGAACGTGATTTTCACCCATGACTCCTGCACCAATGACACCTACCCTCATGGTTTATTCTCCTCTTTCTACGATTTCACGGCATAAATACATAAAGTCATACCACTTCTTGCATACTTCTTGGGGTGAAAATCGTTTACTATCATTTATAGCCTTTATCGAGAGGCTATCACGGTAGGCCGCGCTAGAAATAACTTCGTGAAGAGCGGTGGCGTATTTCTCCAGCGCCTCAGGCAGCCACCAATATGGAGGCGAACCCCAATTGACGTCGAAAATCAAGCGCTGACTAGGTGCGGTATGATAGATGGCGCCCATTGCGGCTGCAATAACCGGTACACCACAAGACATAGCCTCCGCAATCTGATTGGAGAAGGTTTCGCTTTTACTTCCGCATACGAGAACGTGCCAGCGGCTAATGATGTCAGCCATTTGGTTATGAGGCACATTCGTTCGAATTAATAGGTTTGGAGGGTGATCATTTAACCAGCCTTCCTGATTCGTTGGTGGGGGGGCCATAATCATCTCGAACCGGATATGCGGGAACCGGCGTGCAAGGAATGGCATAACTTCCGGTCCTTTCAGCAAACCATTTAAATCGTGACCGATCCAGCCAACTATAATCTCATTACCTTTTGGCCTGGGGTAAAAAATCTCACTGTCAACCATGTTTGGAATGATATGAATGAGATGCTCAGGGTAATTTAAATCCTTCATATACTGCTTCTGAAATTCCGAATACACGACTAGCGGAACATAGCGTTCGACTGGCCGGTATTGGTCGAAATTAGGACCCGTGCTCCAATATCTTCCCTTATAAACCTGAAAATCCTCGGTATAGTTTTGTACATAATGGTTCCACCAGCCAATATCCTCTTTACCGACAATCAGGGCGTTACTCGGGTAGATCGGAAATTGTCCCGGATTTGGGGCAAATCCGATCTGTATATCAGGCGGACAATAATAAGGAAGCCATTTGGCCCTCATATTGGCTTCCGTGAATGGCCCCGACATGGCTGAGGCGTGGAAATTATCCATAACAAACTTGAAATGAAACATGATGCGTCCCTCCTTCATCGGTGTATCCCAAGCTCCTGCCGGTACCATTCGATCGTGCGTTCTAACCCGAGATCAATACCGACTTGCGGATCATATCCCAGTATCCCTTTGGATCGAGTTAAATCCGGTTTGCGCGCTGGCATATCCTCATACCCGGGTCCATATGCCTCATCATAAGGCTTAATCAAAATCTCCGACGGGGACCCGGTCATCCGAATCACGAGCTCGGCTAACTGCTTGATCGTAATCGATTGTTCAGAACCAATATTGAAAATGAGGCCATCGGCCTTAGAGCTTAATGCCTGCACTGTCCCCTGTACTGTATCGTCAATAAACGTAAAGCATCGGGATTGTGACCCATCCCCATAAACCTCCAGCGGCCGGCCTTCCAAGGCAGCCATAATAAAACGTGGTACGACCATGCCATATTGGGAATTCGTTTGACCGGGGCCATAGGCATTAAAATAACGCAGAATCGTAACCGGAAGGCCTTTCTGAGAATAGCCTAAGCACATATGCTCATCTAACGATTTAGCAGTCGCATAACACCATCGATGAATGGACGTTGTTCCATAAACACGGTCCGAATCTTCACGAAACGGCAGATCACGATTCTTGCCGTATACTTCAGAGGTTGAGGCAAAGATAACCTTTCTCCCCATTTCATAAGCGAGCTCCAGTACGTTTCTTGTACCGTCTATGTTGCCTTCTATAACTTTCAGCGGATTTTCCACCGTGTTCTTAACGCCAAGTACTGCGGATAAGTGAAAAACAACATCTGTTTGTTGGATCAGTGTTTTCATGAGATCACGGTTCAAGACGGTACCCTCAATAAAGCGATGATTCGGGTGATGCAAAACCTCGTTAAGGAATGTAAGAGAGCCGGTAGACAGATTATCAAGTGACCACACCCTGTGATTCATGGACAGCAATTTCTTCACCAGGTTGGATCCAATGAATCCTGCGCCGCCTGTAACTAAAATATCCATAAGGTACACTCCTTGTAATCAAGATCCCTTCCTTGTAGAGCAGAATGAATTGCGAAGGTCTGGACAGGCCGCCTCATAACAAGGTGAATGCTAGATTATCGAGGCCTATGGTACGTTTGGCATAATTTGTTATTGCTTTGTTGAATGAACGGAAGGTTGATATCATTTTGTGGTTTGTCACAGCTGACAAACTCCGCTAGTGTCAAGAAACAACAGGTCCAGGATACCGGGATATCCAACGCCGATGATGGCGATCCTTCTTCACGTCGTCATCTCCTTTTGCGTTAAACTTTGACATATCTTACGGTCACCCGTGTAAGAAAGTACTGGTCTATAATCTAAATTTCCGAGAAATGGTAGAGTATCTTGATGTCTAGAAAAGCGAGAGAAGAAAAGCTGCGATATGAACCGAGACTGGGTTATCTTCTAGATCTCAGAAGAATGGATAGGGGGTTAGACTCTCTTCCAAAATAGGCTATTGCAGTACATTCGTTGACAGCGAGGATGCACTCAAGTCTATGGCAGAACATTGACGGGTTCGGAATTTACAATGTACAACTGTGAGATAGGTAATCTGAAGAGGAAGGGAGTGGGTCTTTTTCTATAATTATCTTTCTTAACTTAGAACGTGGGATTTAGGGGGCGCTGGACCCGATAAGGCCGTCTGTAGGCTGAGGAAACTCCCTTTCTTAGAGTAAAATGATATTTTTGCGATCTGTTATATTTTTTGTGGCGTTACGTGTATCAACTACGATAGGGGTATGCGCTACTAGGGTCTCATAAGGGATATTGGAATGATCCGTTAATATTAAGGTGCAATCGAAGTGTTTCATGTTTCGGGCTGTGAGCTCAATCGAATGAAGTTTGGTTTCGCCAACTTTTAGTTCATCTACATAAGGATCAAAATATTCTACTTGGGCTCCAGACATTAATAGCTGCTCTATGATATGAATGGCAACAGATTCTCGAATATCATTCACATCTTTCTTATACGTTACGCCGATAACAAGGATATGACTCCCAAGAAGCTCTTTTGGAAGCAGAGCCTTTGTTACCCGTTCTACAATATATCCAGGCATATCCTTGTTTACCTGATGGCTAAGCTCAATGAAAGGCAAATCGTTGTCGTGTTCTCTTGCCTTCCATAATAAATACAGGGGATCGACGGGGATGCAGTGTCCACCTACCCCTGGACCCGGGTAATACTTCGTAAAACCATATGGTTTAGTTCCGGCAGCTTCAATGGCCTCCCAAAGGCTAATATCCAGTTTCTCGCACAATCTCAGTAAGCTGTTCATAAACGAGATGTTTACGTAACGCTGAGAGTTCTCCAAAATTTTTGTCATTTCAGCAACCCTTGGTGAGGATACCACAACGATTTGATCAAATACGGCTCCATACACTTGTTTGGCAAAAGTTGTACATGATGGGGTGACTCCCCCTACAACCTTAGGGATTTTCTCCAACTCCCATTTTGATCCGGGGTCGATTCGCTCTGGCGAATAAGCGAGTGAAATATCTCTTCCGACCAGGAATCCGGTTGACTCCAGAATAGGTTGAATTCGCTCCTCGCTTGTTCCTGGAAAAGTGGAGCTTTCGAGCACGACGAGCTGGCCCCGCCGGAGATACGGAAGCGTGCTTTGCAATGCCCCGATGACATACTTCAAATCAGGCTGATCGTCATCTCCAAGCGGTGTTGGAACGCAAATAATGATAACATCAACTTTTTCGATCACATCAAACGAACTGCCGACATAGAATCTATTTTTACTGAACAGTTCCCGGATGTCGCCTTTCTCATAATCCGAAAGATAGGGTTGACGCTTGTGTAACATATTAATCTTTTGTTCATCTACATCAATGCCGTATACAATGTGCCCTTTCTCGAGAAATAACCGGGCCAATGGTAATCCGACATATCCCAGCCCGATTACGCCGATTTTATACTTCGGAATATCCACCATCATTCTTCCAACTCCCTTTGATCGATCTCGTAGCATAGTACGCGGAATAACTAAAACTGCGTTAGTTGATTGTCCAAATTAGCAAAAATAGTGGAGTATCACGAATTTTCATAGATTCCGTGACAAATGATTTGCAGTTTAGAGGATCGGAGGTGAACGGTTCAGATCCGGATTTTCCAGGAAAGGGGAAGTTGAATGGATCCTTGTCGTCTTTTCGTAGCCATAGCTGTGGTTGAGACGAATTTTTTCTTTCGTTACTACTGAGAAGATTAAGGAAGATTCATAGGCTATGACATATCATGATAAACATTGACAGGTATGACGGCGAGTGGGAAGAAGCCTGGAATTACTATAAACTTAAACGAATGTAGTGCTTGACCGGTATGGCTGCGTAGGTGGCTGTCCAACCCGTTAATGTGTCGCTTAAACAGCGGGTGTAGTTAAAAATAATCAGATAAGCAAAAAATCCGCCCTAATTGGACGGTTCTTTTTGAGAAAGGTCTTCGCTTGTTTGTCCTATTCATGGAGTAGAAAGATGTAATGTACGATATAGAAAATGTTACATGAGGTCAGCGAAACTTCGATACGTCTCTTGAAGCCCCTGTTCCAGCGAATAGACGGGTTTCCAAAGCAGCTTTCGCTGAATCGCTTGATTCGATAAGCAGCTGTGACGGATATCTCCAGACTTGTCTGGGCCGTGCTGCACATGAATTTCACGGGAATGAAACTTACGGAGGAACGACACCAAATCGTTAACCGTAGCCGCTTTTCCGGTGCTGACATGCAGCGTCAAATCCTCCGGATGGCTGCTTGCCGCGATGAGTGCTTCGACGACATCCTTGACATAAATAAAGTCCCGCGTCTGATTTCCGTCGCCGTTGACAACCAGCTGCCGGTCATGGTGGATCCGGTCCATAAAGATGGCCACGACGCCGCCTTCTCCCTTCGCGGTCTGACCCGGTCCGTACACGTTGGCGAAGCGGAGAATGGCATGGGACAACCCGAATAAGGACGTGTATAAACGAATGTACTGCTCGCCGGCCAGCTTGGAAAGGCCATAGAAGGAGATCGGGTGCGTTGGGTCGTTTTCTGTCATGATGTCCTTCTGCAGGTTACCGTATACACCTGATGTGGATGCAAAGATGACCTTGCGGACCTTTGCTTCCCTGCAGGCGTTCAGTATGTTAAGCGTGCCCCCAATGTTAATGTCCATATCCAGAAAAGGATCCCGTATCGATTGCTGCACATCCGCCTGCGCAGCCAAATGGACAACGACATCCGGCTGAATGGAAACAATCATCTTATAGGCATCCGGGCTTCGAATATCAAGCGTATGAAGAACCGCCTCGGAGGGGACTTTTTCGGCTCGGCCCGTGGACAGATTATCAATCACATGCACCTGCGAACCAAGAGACGCAAGACGACGGACAAGATGCGAGCCGATAAATCCCGCGCCGCCTGTCACGACAACCGTATTCATGCATCTACCTCCTGTGTGTTAGGTCATGATCTATCGTATGTGGAGGAGAAACGTTCGGTATTAGGCGATCCAACCATTTCTGGGGCTGATGCAAAGTTCTCGAGCGGGATGGGTAAAATGAAGGCAAGGAAGGGTAAAACCGAATGCCTTCAAGCAAATGGGGGATGAGCCATGCACGTTAAGAAAAGCATAGGAGCGGCGGTGTGCCTGCTCTTGGGCGTCATCGTTGCAACACTCATGGCGGATCGTGAAGCGAACCCGCCGGATCCGGCCCGGGAAACAATGGCTGCTAATGGAGAGCAAATCCAGGAGTCGACGGGGATATTCCAATGGAATGATAAAGAGGTTCGAAGTGTGGAGTGGGAAGGGAGAAACCAGTCCTGGATTCTGCAGCGCCAACCGGCTGCGACGGAAGAGAGCATGTTAAGGGGCGGATGGCTGCTTAATGGAAGCGAGCTGCCTGTAAGTCAAGCGGAATCGAGGATTCGAAAGCTTCGCGAGTTGGGGAAAGAAGGGGGTACCCGCCGCACTTCGACTTTAAGCCATGAAGTGATCGTTGGTACCATTACGGTTACTTTAAGCGGATTAAAAAAGGAGCCGGAAATTTACCTCATTGCGGTCGAACCGGATCACCCCGAACAGGTGTGGATCCTGCGCAGTGGCGATCCTTTAGCTTATTTGGTATCCAAGGATGCATATTTGGAACTTGAGCAGCTGCAGTAGCGCCTGATCCCGCCATGCCAAAACCTTTCAGCATACCGGATCATGCGGGTGGTCATCCTAAATGGTGTTATTAATACACCTATTAGAGATGGAGGATGAACTCATGCTACGATCCAAAGCGATTAGTCTTTCGGTATCAGCAGCCCTGCTCGTGAGCATGGCCGGTGTTGCCGGCTGTACGACGAAGGAGCCTGCAAATACGAACATCCGCACCAAAAACGTCATTGACGGCAACGGCAGAACGGGCCGTATCGGCGTGAATTCCCTGCGGGAAAACGGCTTGATCAGTCCGAAAGGCTACACATACAATACAAACAGCACGAATAACGGCAACGCAGCGACCACCCATAACTTGACGAATGCCCAATTGTCGCAAAAGCTGTCCGATAAAGTGGCGGCCATGAAGGAAGTCAAATCCGCCAACGTTCTCGTGGCCGGCAATACCGCCTACGTTGCCGTTTCCCTGCGGGATACCGCAAGCAATACCGGCGGAAACATGGGAGCGAAGAGCTACAGCGGCACCCACAACATGATGAACGGAAGCAGCTTTAACAATGCCGGAACGGCCAATGGAAGCAGCTTCAACAACCGGTCCAAATCCGGAACCGTGCGCAACGGCGTACGCGGTACTGCTCCAAATGCCGCTGCAGCGCATCATAACATCCGCAACTATTCGTCTAAAGGGGCCAGCATTACGGGGAAAAACGGCTATAATATGACGACGTACGGTACGGCAGGTACGACGGATAACGGGGTCGGCACCAACAACGGTATGGGTGCCGGCGGATACAGCGATTACCGCAATGACACGATTACGTCCGATATCAAAGACCGTATCGCCAATACGATCAAGAGCACGGATAACACAATCAAGAACGTCTATGTATCTGCAAATCCGGGCTTTGTCCAGGGACTGGCTAACTTATCGGCACAAACGCAAGGAGGACATCCGATCAAAGGACTCATGTCCGACCTGTCGACGATGGTGGAGCGCATCTTCCCAATGAATGCCGGGAATGGCAACCGTACTACCAATTACAATGCCCCTGTTCACCATTTTGATACGACCAATCGGTAAAATTGCCGATAAAAAGGGGCTGCCATAAGCTTGTTATGGACAGCCCCTTATACATAATCCGTTTTTTAAAATACCTTACGTCCTTTAACCCAAACACCTTGAATATCGAGCTGGTTATCCAGCAGCAGAACGTCTGCCTGCTTGCCGATTTCGATCGTGCCGGTGCGGTCTTCGATCCGCAGCCGTTTGGCCGGGTTGAAGCTGGCGGCGAGGGACGCCTCTTCGATCGACAGGCCCACGTTGTTGATGAGGTAGCGGAAGCCTTTAATCATCGTCAAGGTACTTCCGGCAAGACTGTCCCGCTGACCCTTCAAGGTAGCGATTCCGTCATGCACCTCAACCGGAAGGTCGCCGATCATGTATTCCCCGTCCCCGAGTCCGGCTGCGGACATGGCGTCCGTAATCAGGAGCAGATTGTTATCCTGCTTCAACCGGGCCAGGATGGAAATGCAGGCCGGGTGCACATGGATGCCGTCGGCGATGATTTCCGCGTGGATGCGCGGGTCGCTCAGCACCGCTCCTGCGGTTCCGGGCTTGCGGTGGTGCAGCGGCGTCATCGCGTTAAAGGTATGCACGCCTTGGCGCAGACCAGCTTCCACGGCCGCTTCCACCTCTTCGTACGTTGCATCCGTATGGCCCAGCGCGGCGTTGATACCGTGCTCGGTCATCCAGGCGATCGCGTTCAGTGCGCCTTCGCGCTCCGGCGCCAGCGTCACCTGGCGGACGAGACCCGGATACGCAGCTTCCCATTCTTCCAGCCATTCTACATTCGGCAGGACGATATGCTCCGGATTTTGCGCTCCCGGCCATTGCGGGCTGATAAAAGGCCCTTCCAAATGAACGCCCTCCACGGTTGCGTAAGGCATGTCATGCTGCGTATACTCGTGAACCTCCTTGAGGACGCGGTCGATCGCCGCCTTTGGCGCGGTCATGGTCGTCGGAAGAATCGAGGTGGTTCCCTGTGAGCAGTGGAAGGCGGTAATGGTATCCAGCACTTCCTTGTTTGAATCCATAAAGTCCTGGCCGTTGCCTCCATGCACGTGGACATCAATAAAGCCGGGAACGATGTATCCGTCCGATTTGAATTGGCTTGCAGCAGAGTCCGTCCAGCGCTGCGGCAGATCGCGGGCAAGCCCCGCATAGACGATCTTGCCGTCCTGGATGGCGACCGCTCCTTCTTCCAATACCCCTGCCGGCGTTACAACCTTGCCGTACAAGAGCTGTACGTTTTCTTCACTCATCCTAACAACCTCCCTGCACCTTGATCCAGCAGCACCACGACGTTCGGATGGCATTGCAGCAGCGATGCCGGGCACTGCGTCGTAATCGGTCCTTTCAGCGCGCGCTTCACGATCTCAGCCTTGTCTTCGCCACGAACGAGCAGCAGAATCTGCTTGGCCTTTAGAATGCTGCCGACCCCCATGGTAATCGCGTGCTTAGGCACATCGTCCAGCGATGGGAAGAAGCGTGCGTTCGCCGTGCGGGTTTTTTCCTGAAGCTCAGCCACGTGCGTTCCGCCGTCCAGGCTGTCATCGGGCTCGTTGAACCCGATATGCCCGTTGTGGCCGATGCCGAGAATTTGCAGGTCCACCGGGCCGTTCTGCTCCAGCATGGCATCGTACTTGACGCATTCTTCCTTCAGATCGGCGGCGTTGCCGTTTGGAACATGCGTATTTTCAAGCTGAATATCGATATGGTTGAACAGCTTCTCGTTCATAAAGGTACGGTAGCTCTCTGAATGGCCCTCAGGCAGGCCGACGTACTCGTCCAGATTGTAGCTGGATGCTTTCGCAAAGCTGACCAGGCCCTGCTGGTACATTTCGATAAGCCGTCCGTAAATTCCTACCGGGGTGCTGCCCGTGGCCAGGCCGAGTACCGCTCTCGGTTTGGTATGAAGCAGGCTGGCGATCAGGCTGGCCCCGGTGGCGTTAAAATCAGCTTCGTTTTTAAACGTATAAATGTTCATGCTTGAAAATGACCTCCTCTGGATTTTCGGTAATTCTGTACGTTATGGTAGGACTGCTCCAGCTTGGGAACATATTGTCCGAACTGCTCGCTGTTCATCCCCATAAACAGGATGTCGACGAGATGGAGCTGGGCGATCCGCGAAGCCATGTCTCCCCGGCGCATTCCTTTTTCCAGGGAAGAGGCAAACAATGGAATATCGGCCATGGCAGCTAGCGTATTGCTGCTGTACGACGTCAGCGAAATGGTCGCTGCTCCGCTGTCTTTGGCGCAGGCCAGCGCATCGATCGTTTCGAGCGTTTCCCCTGAATAGGAGATGGCGACCGCCACATCCCGGCCCGACAGCGTCGAGGCGGAAGTGATCTGCATATGTGAATCGGCGAAGGCGGTACAGTTCTTACCGATCCGGATCAGCTTCTGGTAGAAATCCTGGGCGACGATCGACGAGGTGGCTACCCCGTACAAGTCGATCCGATCGGCGGCGCAGAGCAGGCGGATCGCCTGGGCCAGACGGTCCATGTCGAGCAGGGACGTCGTGTCGCGGATGGAGGCCAGATGATTCGCTTCCATGGCCTCTACGATTTGGGATAACGGATTGTTGGCCACGATATCCTGGTAGGAAGACATGCCGCTTCGCTCCTGCATTTCCGTATGGGCGATTTCGGCGGACAGCTTCACTTTTAGATCCGGGTAGCCTTTGAGATGGAACGCTTTGCAGAACCGGGTCACGGTGGCGGGACTAGTCCCGCACTGCTCGGCCAGCTCCTTGATCCCCATGTGAACGACTTCGGAAGGGGAGGAGAGGATAAAATCGGCGATCCGGCGCTCCTGCTGGGACAGCCGTTCCTGTTCCTGCGCCAAGGCGTGTAATATAGGTGCCAATCGCAAGCCTCCTTGGATAAAACTAATGATGCTAGATAATGAAAATAATTTTAATGAATGATTCTTATTTCGAGAAAATAATTTTTGTTTCATCCCCATCATAGGCCATTTGTCTTACGTTTACAAGGGGCGGGAATGTTAAATTTCTGTAAAAGCGAAAAGCAAAAAACCGGACTTCTTAGAGTCCGGTTTTTATAAGAGATTTATGCGCGTGCCTTGGATCCCTGCGTATTCCGCAGTTCCACGCGAATCAGCTGCCACAGCACAAAAGCAAGCACGACCATCTGTGGAATGAACGTTTCCCAGGTCGGATACATGCCAAGCCAGGATACGGAGGGCAGCCCGGTTTCCGAATGGGCGGGAATGCGATCCGAGACCTGGAGCGAATGGATACTGTCGCCGAGGAAACGGAACACCAGGTAGTAGATCAGCACCGTTGCCGCCAGGAAAAAGCCGCGCAGTGGCAGGCGGGCGCTGAGCACGATAATCGCATAAGCGAGCACGGCCAGAACGGCAATGGCGCCGGCGATTCCAAGGATCAGCTGCCCCATATCAATGGAGGAGGCCATCCCGGCATAGAAAATGGTCGTTTCCGCGCCTTCACGCAGGACGGCCAGACCGGCCAGCACGAATAGTGACCACAGGCTTCCTCGGGCCAGCGCCTGATCCATCTGGCTGCCCACGTACTTGTTCCAGGCAGCCGTGTTGGACTTGCTGTGCAGCCATTGCCCGACGGTCAGCATCATGACCACGGCCACTAGACCGGTGATGCCTTCGATCAGCTCGCGGGCGCCGCCTGAAGCCGCTTTGGAGATGGAGAAAGTGAGCACAACCGCGAGCAGGAGGCTGAGGACGAGGCCTGACCCGGCTCCGCCCCAAATCCATTTCTGGCCGCGCGTATTTCCGCTTCGCTTCAAATAAGACAGCAGGGCGGACAGCACGAGAATGGCCTCCAGGCCTTCACGGAGCAGAATCAGTGCGGCATCCCACGCGGTATATTTGTGATCGACCGCAAGCGGGGTGAGGGAGGACTTCATCGCGTCCATGACCTTTACAGCTTCATCCAGTTTGGGCGGACTGGAAAGCAGGTAGCCCGAAACAGCCGACATTTTATTTTCAATATCCGTGTAAAGGTCCGGAGCGGATACCCGCACCTCGCCTTCGACCGCCGGCCAGATGGAAATGAACTTCGTCATCTGGTCCGCCGCTTCGCTGCTGCGGCCGGCCTGCGCATCCTGGCGTGCGGTTTCGAGAATGCCCAGCGCGTCGGATAGCCGGTAATTTCCGTCACTACCGGAATCAGCGGCAGCGATTTTTCCTTCAGTATAACCGGTCATCAGCGTAACAAGCTTCTGCATTTCCTGCACGGCCTGCTCTTCGCGTACCGGCTCAGCCTGAAGGGCGATCCGCACGAGGCTGATCCCGGTTTCAAGCTGTCCGTAGACCGTGAAGTTATCGCTGCGGATCGGCGTTTCTGCCGTCGGCCATGCATCCACGATCGACTGATAGCTTCGCTTGGCCGCGCCCCAGTCCCCCGCCTGCATGGCCTTCAAGCTGTCCTGCGCCAGAGGCAGCAGCTTCTTGGCCGATTCCACGCCGCTTATGGCCGTGCCGGAAGATCCGGTCGAGCTCTCGGCTGCGGAGACGTATGCGTTGACCGCTTTGGCCAATGCAGACAGCGCGGTTTTTGCCTCCGGTCCGCCGCTTGCAAGCTTGCTCTGAGCGTCTTGAAGCGCTGCGTCGACGGCCGCGGTCAAGCCGGCATGATCCGTGTCCCCGGCTTTGACCGGCTCCCAGAGCTGTTTGAATTGGTTCAGATCCTCGCTCGCTTTGGACCATTCCTGCTGGCCCGCTTCAACCAGGGCGCTGCCAACGGAAGGCAGGAGGGAGTCCAGAGCGGAATTTTCTTCCGCTTCGGCGTGCGGGGCCAAGATGCTCAGGAGGAGCATCGCAAGGGTCAGCAGGGCGCCGAGCAGCGGGCGGTTCCATCGTCCGGTACGAGGCGTAAGGTTGCTTCGTAGCATGTGAAATCTCCTTTATGTCAATTCTGCTAGAGTTTGATATCTACGGGCTAGAGCAGCGTCTCTCCGATATAACCTCCCGAAGAGGCGCCGGGGAAGCAGGCGAACACCGCGCTTCCGACATGCTGAATATATTCGTTCAGCCGGTCGCTCTTCGCAAGCTTCTGCTGAAGGGGGATGAACTGCTTCTGCAGATCGCGCTGGAAGCAGATAAAGAGCAGTCCGGCATCCAACTGGCCGGTCTTGGCGTCAATCCCCCCCGAATAAGAATAGGACCGGCGGAGGATCTGCACGGAGCCGTCTCCGCGGGCGAGCGCCATATGCGAATTGGCCGGAATAGCCGGCGATCCGTCAGGCCCTTTGGCGGACAAGTCGACCTTGTCGAACTCGTGCTGTCCGCCAAGCGGTGCGCCGCTGGCCCGGTACCGTCCGAACGTCTCCTCCTGATCCTTCAGGGAGGATCGGTCCCACACCTCGATCCGCATCCGGATCCGGCGCACCGCCATGTAGCTGCCGCCGGCCATCCAGGCTGCGCCGCCTTCGGCCCCTGCCCAAACGACCCGGTTCATCTGCTCGCTGCTTGTCGTATCCGGATTGGCCGTGCCGTCCTTGAAGCCGAGCAGATTCCGCGGGGTTCCGCCTGCGGGGTCGGCGCTGCCGGTGCGCTGGAAGCCCTCCTGGGTCCAGCGGAGCACGGCCTTGCCGCGGGCAATGCGCGCCAGATTGCGGATGGCGTGAAACGCCACCTGCAGGTCGTCCGCGCAGGCCTGAACGGCCAAATCGCCGCCGCACCAGCGGGCGTCCAGCTGATCCCCGTTAAAGGCCGGGAGATCGCTGAAATTCGCCGGCCGCTTGGAGGCGAGCCCGAAGCGCGAATCAAACAGGGACGGCCCCGCGCCGAACGTCAGGGTCAGCCGGGAAGGCGAAAGACCTGCCGACTCTCCGGTATCCACCGGCGGCAGGTTGTGATTGGCGCTCTCTTCCCCGAGCATGGAGCCTTCGGTCATGGCTGCAGCTGCGGCGGTCCAGGCTTGAAGCAGCTTCTTCAGCTCCTTCGCATCGGTCGTGGTCACGTCGAAAGCGGCGAAGTATATGAAGTTTTGCGAGGGGGTGATAATGCCGGCCTGATGCTTCCCATAGAACGGGATGCAGTCCCCGGCGTCAGGCTGGCCGGCAACGGCCGCCGCGGTCTTCCGCTCCTTCGCGGCGAAGAGGCCGCCGATACCGGCGCCCCCGATGATCAGTCCCAGGCCGCCGGTGCCCGCCAGCCGCAACAAGTCGCGGCGGGACAGCGGTTTTTTCAAAATCGACGAATCTTTGGTTTCCTCATGCTCACGGTTTGACATGCTTTACACTCCAAGCAGGGTGCCCATATTCGACAGCGGCTCCGCCAGGGCATCCAGGTTTTGGCTGAGCTTGCGGACTTCGTCCTCTTTCAGCTCGGTGTAGCTGACGTATCCGTCGCCTTTCTTGTAGGCGTCCAGCTCTTTCTTGAGCGCATCAAATCGCTCACCGATCTGCTTTTCTAGATCCGGGTCCTTTTTGGCCAGTTCGGGCTTCAGGATTTCGTAAATTTTGGCGGCGCCTTCCACATTGGCCGCAAAATCGTACAAGTCGGTATGGGAGTACAGCTCTTCCTCGCCGGTTACCTTGGAGGAAGACACTTCGTTCAGCAGCTCAACCGCTCCGGTTACCATCAGGCTGGCGTCAATATCGACCGTCTCCACCTTGGCACGGAGCAGCTGCGCGTCCTGCAGAAGCCGGTCGGCAAAGGCTTCCTGGCCTTTGGTCGTCTTATCCTCCCACAGTCCCTTCTCGATCCGGTGGAATCCGCGCCATTCGGCGGCATCCACATCGTTCACGCGGGCGTCAATGTCGGGATCCAGATTGCCAAGCGCCTCGGCAATCGGTTCGATCCGCTCGTAATAGGAACGGGCCGGGGCGTACAGCGCCTTCGCTTCCTCGAGCTTGCCGGCTTTCACCGCTTCGGTGAATTTCTCCGTTTGCTTCACGAATTGATCGCACTGCTCCACCGCGAAGGTGCGGTAGGATTCCACGGCTGCGCTGAAATCGGCCGTCTGCGCCGCAGCTGTATCGGTACCGGCGCTTGGCGCCGATGTGTCGGTATTAGCGGCTGGCGTCTCAGTCTTTGCTTCGCTGGCAGCAGGATCCGCGCTTTCTTTCTCCGAGCAGCCTGCGAAGAGCAGGGAGGAGAGAATAATACCGGCGGGAATGATCGTATGTAACTTCAAGTTCAAAGCAGCTCCTTTTTTAAGATTATAGAATGTGTACATTTTCAGCGGCGCTGAATGTTTCTGTAACCACAAGAAAAACATCCTCTATTTCTTATAGAAGAAAGGGATGGATTAATTTGATAATGATTCTCAATTTCATTGATAGCAACATCATAATGAGTTACCGACCATGTGTCAACTGCCATTTTAAAATGCCGAAATTTCTCCCGCTGTAAGCCCTTTCAAGGCAGGTGCCTAATTTTTATGCATAACGACACCAAAGCCCGGTGCCTTACATAATATGAGTTGACTGTATCCCTTTACCTTGTTATACCATACAAACCCGAGCAAGGAGGGGTGACACCATTGAAGGGGAACGATCATAAGAGCAAATTTTTGTTGACTCATCGTGAGCGCGAAGTATTTGAACTGCTCGTTCAGGACAAAACGACACGCGATATCGCCGGTCAGTTATTTATCAGCGAGAAGACGGTCCGGAACCATATTTCCAATGTGATGCAGAAATTAAACGTCAAAGGCCGTTCTCAGGCCGTTGTCGAGCTGATCAAGCTTGGGGAATTAAAAATCTGATCGAAGCCTCTCTTGCGACCTTGGCCTTCTGCAGGATGTCTTCCTTGACGGGAAGACATGGCGGGAGGTTCTTTATTTTGTTCACTTTCCATCTTATGCGGGGATTTGGTTACATGAGAAAGGGTACCCTGTCGGGCACCCTTTGCAGATGGTTACTGTCTGATGATAAGAATGTCTTGCGGCGGTCTGCCGGTGCGTTGAATTTGGGAAATTTCGGCATTTGTCAGGTTGCGTCCAACGAGGATGAAAGAAGACGTGACGTTGTTAAAGTTGAAATTGCCCAGGTTGGCTACATTTTGGCTGCCACGGAACACGCGGAAAGATCCCTGGAAATTAATCCGTGAGAACAAAACAAGCGTCACTTGATTGCTCTGCACCGTATTTCTGAGACGGAAGCTGGAGAGAAGATTGTCGAAGCGGAAAGCTCCAAGGTCGCGGACTGCAACTCCACCGCGTCTGAACAGGATTCTGCGGCCCGTAAAATTAATGCCGGACCAAAGGGCAAGACGTACATCGCTGTTTGCCAAATATATCACTCCTTTTCTTAAGATTGATATATTCTATGCCGGCTTCACAGATTGGTATCGGACAAATGATAGCGTGCAAAAGTTTGATTTTCAAAGATTCATATGAATGAGCACGTGGGGGAGCGTAAAGCGCCCCGGCTAAGGAAAAAAACGCTATATCAAAACTTTATCGCTTCATCAAGGACATTGCATGAGATAATGAGCGAGGCAAACCAATACCATTTTTTGGGGGAATACATATTGTCAAACTATACGATTCGCCGTTTTGGCAGGGAGGATTTTCGAGCGGCCGCGGCGCTGCTGAGCCTGATCTGGTCGGAACCCGTCACCGCCAAGCAGCTGCAGGACGATGAGGAGAGCATTCCGCCGGGCCAGCTCCATTACGACGAAGAGGGGCGGCTGATGGGCTGGGATCGCCCGAAATGGGTCGCCGTTAACGGGGTAGGAGAGGTCATCGGTTACGCCATCGCCTGGCGTGCACCTTGGAACGAACCCGGCAGCCTCAACGTCACCCTTGTCGTCCATCCGGATGAACGCGGCCGCGGGGCCGGCAGGACTTTGTCCCG
Organism: Paenibacillus sp. FSL R5-0378; assembly: GCF_038009285.1. Classification (NCBI taxonomy): domain Bacteria; kingdom Bacillati; phylum Bacillota; class Bacilli; order Caryophanales; family Paenibacillaceae; genus Paenibacillus; species Paenibacillus sp. FSL R5-0378. The sequence continues at coordinate 6,320,892 of NZ_JBBPAY010000001.1, read as the reverse complement.
GGAAGTGCGCGAATGGGCGTGCTTGGTTAAGGCTTCCCGTCTCGTTTGTTTTATGGGGGAGAATGATGGAGCCTCGCTATCGTTTGCGGAACGCCGGGGCTACGTGCTGGAACGCCACACCTTTGAATCTGTGCTGGACCTGTCGTCTTTTACCGACCAAGCTTTGCTGCCAAGCATTCGCAGCGCCGAGTCATCCGGCATTATGTTCGTGACGCTGAAGGATGAGCCTGGAGAGGCGCAGGAGCGGAAGCTTCATGAGCTGTACAGGATCGCCCATCAGGACATTCCGGGATACAACGAGGATTTCCCCTGGTTTGAGGAATGGAAGAAATGGAGCATTAACCTGGCCGGCGTACGGCCGGAGTATGTACATATCGCCAAGGACGGAGACCGCTATGTCGGCGTCGTGACCCTGCAGCAGAACGAACAAACCCAGGCGATGTACCACCAGTTTACCGGTGTGCTGCCGGAGTATAGGGGCCGGCGGATCGGGCTGGCGCTGAAGCTGTTGGCCATACAAACCGCACGCGCTGCCGGTGTGCCTTATTTGCGAACCCATAACGATTCGCTGAACGGTCCCATGCTTCGCATCAACCGCGATCTGCTGGGGTTTCAGGCGGTACCCGGGAACTTCAAAATGGTCTGTTCTCTGGAATAGGGGCGGTCATAAAAACAGCAGCATAAACAACCCGATCACGATAAAAATCGAGCCGAGCACGATCGCAAGAAAGCCGCGGATCTTTTGGAGTTCAAGGTAGGATTCGCTGGGCTCCGCTTCTTCTTCTGTCTTCCAGCTTTCACTGCTCCGCCATCCCCTTCCCGGGTTCCGGCGGGTCATGATGCCGCCGCCTATCAGAATCAGCCCTAAGATGATCAGAACGAGGTCCATATCCATCAGCTCCTTTCTATATAGAACGTCTGAATGAAGCCTGCGGTTCCAGAACATCAGTAATAAGCAGTTTCATATTATTTTCCGCAATTCATAAGAAATCCCGGGAAATGAATCATGCTAGGATAATGGCAGAATCAACGAATCCTGTAAAACTTGGAGGAGGATACCCGTGGATACGAAAAACACAGCACTTCCGCAAATCGTTTCGGAAACAGAGTGGATGGACGCACGCGACAAGCTGCTCGTCAAAGAGAAGGAGCTTACCCGCGCGCTGGACGCGCTGGCCGCAGAACGCCGCAGGCTGCCGATGGTACGGATCGGCAAAAATTATATGTTCGAGGGACCAGGTGGTCCAGCGCGACTGCTTGAGCTTTTCGACGGACGCCGTCAGCTCATGGTATACCACTTCATGATGGCTCCAGGCGCCAGTCAAGGCTGCACAGGCTGCTCCTCTTTTGTCGACAACATCGGCCACCTTGCCCACCTGAATGCCCGTGATACGACCTTTATTCTGGTCTCCCCCGCGCCCCTGTCACAGATCCAGCCGTTCAAAGACCGGATGGGCTGGAATATACCCTGGTTCTCTTCAAACGGGAACGAATTCAACAATGACATGGGTGCTGGGGACGGGTTCGGCTTAAGCGTCTTTCTCCGCGATGGAGATGAGGTGTTCCGCACCTATTTCACAGCCTCCCGCGGCGTCGACCGGATCCGCGCGGACTTCAATTTGCTCGACCTGACACCCTTTGGCCGCCAGGAAACGTGGGAGGATTCGCCTGAAGGATGGCCGCAAACCCAGCCTTACATCTGGTGGCGTCTGCATGACGACTATCGTTAATCCGTTTTGATGCCACGCGATGCCGCTCAGGTTACCACTGTCGGTTTCTAGCCCGAGTTGTTTCCAAAAATGAAGGCAGCCTTTTTCTCCGACACGGAGAGAAGGGCTGCCTTGTGCTGTCTGCTGACCCGATATCAGGCCAGCTTCTTCAGCATGGCGTTGATCATGCCGGCATGCGATGCCTCATGATTAATGTTCATGACCAGCAGCTCGTCGATCGTCTCGGCTTTGGCAAAGTTGTCCGCTTTGGCGACTGGCTGATTTAGGTCGTCACCGAGCTGCTCTTGGAATACGCGAATCTGCTCGGTGAGCTGCGAAATCAGGGTATCCCACGCCGGTGCCTCGCCCTGCCAATCCGCCGGTTTCGTCCCCGAAGCAAAATAAGGGCGGTATTCAGCCGGAATGACGCCATCCTTGCCGCTATACTGGAGCACGAGCATGTCGGATATGACCAGCAAATGCCCGAGATGCCAGTGGATATTGTTGTTGAATCCGTCAGGGACGATATCCCGCTTGGATTCAGGCAGCGCGGACACCTTGTTGATGATGCCCGTGCGCACGCGCTCGATTTGGCCGAACAAATAAGCATTTCTCATTATTGTACCTCCGTCGTTCTCCGATTATGATGTAACAGTAGTTATTGTAAATCTGCCCGGCCAGGGAGGCAACCCGGGCGAACGTCCCGGAGTCTCCCAAGCGGGAACCTCTGCAGAGCATGTATTGGGAAGAACTGAGGGTCCGCAAACAATAGTCCTGATAGGGACGGCAGCTCACCCGCAGCCTGTATGCAAAATGATTGGAATGAAAAGAAAAAGTTTAAAAAATGCTTGTCGGTTAAAAGCTATACCGGTAGTTGTTACGAGTAAGGCAGTAAAGGAGTGTGGCACCATGTACAAGGTGGTTCTGGTCAGACATGGGGAAAGCGAGTGGAACCGCGAGAACCGGTTCACCGGCTGGACGGACGTCGATCTGACGGACAAAGGGGTCCAGGAAGCGATCAAGGCCGGGCATCTGCTGCAGGATATTCCCTATGAAATCGATATCGCATATACGTCCGTATTAAAGCGGGCGATCAAAACGCTGAATTATATTTTGGACGTCAACGACCTGTTGTGGATCCCGATCCGCAAATCGTGGAAGCTGAACGAACGGCATTACGGTGCGCTTCAGGGACTTAACAAAGAGGAGACGGCGAAGAAATACGGCGCGGAGCAGGTCATGCTGTGGCGCCGGAGCTACGACGTACCCCCGCTGCAGATTACGGCCGACGATGACCGCTACCCGCCCAAGGATAAGCGCTACGGCAACTTGACGAAGCAGGAGATTCCGCTGGGAGAAAGCCTGAAGGATACGATCGCACGCGTGCTCCCTTACTGGGAAGCGGAGATCGTGCCGCAGATCAAGGCGGGCAAGAAGGTGCTCGTCGTCGCGCACGGGAACAGCCTGCGGGCCTTGATGAAGGTGTTGGAAAATATCAGCGAGGAGGACATCGTGGATCTGAACATCCCGACCGCGGTGCCGATTCTGTACGAGCTGGACGACGATTTGAAGCCGCTGAACCGCCATTTTCTGGGGAGCCCGGAGCGCGTGCAGGAGAAAATCGACGTCGTCGCCAACCCGTCAAAAATTATGGAATAACGGCGTCAGGTATTGGATTTGGGTATCGGCAGCATCCATGGCATTAAGGAGTGATCTCTTGGGGAGGTGACTCCTTTGCCGTTTTTATGGTAGGTTAGTAATGCCGATATATTTAGATCGGGCACAGCTTTAGAAAGAAAGAGAAAGAAGGGAACGGCTTTGCCTTTTGTCAGATTTACAGGTTTTGAAAAGAATGTGGTGGAGACCGCCGCACCGGCCATTATCGAATGCATTTCAGGAATCGCCAACATTCCGGAAGAAATCGTCAAAATTGAGCTTTTACATGTGGAAAAAATCACAAACAGCCCCCGGTCCGTGGAAATTTTCATGTTCCCGCGCGAGGAAGAGAAGCATCATGCAATCGCCGAGAACATTAACCGGATCCTTGAGGACCTCGGATGCCCGCATACCCATATTTTCTATGTGCTGCTGAATCCGTCGCTGTATTATAAAGAGGGCCAGCCGCTGAAGCGGATTCCGGCCAAGACGCCTCCCGAAATCAGGCTGTAATCAAGCCTTCAGGAATAAATCTCTGTAAAGGAATTGGAATATAGCCCAATTCCCGCTATAATCGTATGTAGATTACGGCATGAACCAAGTCTTCATTTATTCCAAACGATAAAGGAGCAGTTGAAACCATGGCAAAAACATTGATTTTCGGGCACAAAAACCCGGACACGGACACGATCACATCGGCGATCGTATACTCTTACCTCAAAAATAAGATCGGCCATAATACGGAGCCGGTTCGTTTGGGCGCCGTCAACGGCGAAACGCAGTTTGCGCTGGATTATTTCAAAGCCGAGGCCCCTCGCCAAGTGGAAACCGTGGCTAACGAAGCAAGCGAGGTTATTCTCGTTGACCATAATGAGCGCCAGCAAAGCGCTAGCGACATCGATCAGGTGCGCGTAAGCGAGGTCATCGACCACCACCGCATCGCGAATTTCGAGACAAGCCATCCGCTGTATTACCGCGCAGAGCCTGTAGGCTGCACGGCAACGATCCTGAACAAGCTGTTCAAGGAAAAAGGCGTTGAAGTTACGCCGCAAATCGCCGGTCTGATGGTATCCGCGATCGTATCCGATACGCTCCTGCTGAAATCCCCGACCTGCACCGAGGAGGACGTAGCCGCTGCACGCGAGCTCGCCGACATCGCCGGAGTGAACCTGGAGCAGTACGGACTGGACATGCTTAAAGCGGGTGCAGATGTCAGCAGCAAGACGATTGCCGAGCTGATCTCCCTGGACGCCAAAGAATTCCAAATGGGCAGCAGCAAAGTGGAAATCGCCCAAGTGAACACGGTGGACCCTAACGACGTCCTGAACCGTCAGGCTGAACTGGAGGACGCCCTGAACGCGATCATCAGCGAGAAAGGTCTCGATCTGTTCGTGTTTGTCGTAACGGATATCCTGAACAACGATTCCGTGGCGCTGGCCCTCGGAAAATCCGCTGCTGCGGTTGAATCGGCTTATAACGTGAAGCTTGAGAACAATACGGCCGTATTGAAAGGCGTTGTGTCGCGTAAATCGCAAATCGTACCGGTGCTGACCGAAACGCTGAGCAAATAATTACATTGAACGGCTGAACAGGAGCAGGCTGATTCCTTGAAAGGGGAGGACGGCCTGCTCGTTCTATTTTTGCGATCGAAATCAAAAAACCTGTTCATCGCTGAACAGGTCTGTTGGATTAGCTTCTGTGTATCTGGGAGAAGGGATTGTGTTGCCAGTTAAGCTTCTTCGTCGTCTTCTTCATCGTCGGCTTCTTCGTCTTCGTCCTCATCCGCCTCTTCTACGAATTCGGATTCTTCCTCGTCTTCCGCCTCTTCATCTTCTTCTTCGATGTCGTCGATCTGCTCTTCCTGTTCTGCTTCTTCGTCAGCCATCAAGATGTCCAATTCCAAATGTTCCATATCTAATCCCTCCAATTTTTAAAACACTATGATTAGTGCATATTTACTATATCACCAGTCTGGTAAAAGGTTTGTCGCAATATGGGCCGGGTTCCGCATTATTTTCCGCTATATTTCGGCAAAGGATGGCGGCTGTGGCAGCTCTCCTAATGCTTTTCATTTAAGGGGGTCGACACCGAAAGGCAGATGGATTAATCTGGATTCAATTCATTCAATGCGGTTCGAAGGAGGAGACATGAAATGAGGCTGGAGACGAACAGGCTGGTCATCCGCGAGTTTGTGCCGGAAGACTGGGAGAGCGTACACCGGTACGCATCAGATCCCAAAGTTACCCGTTATACCCTTTGGGGTCCGAATACCGAGGAAGAAACGAAGGACTATGTCGCAGGCATGGAGGCGATGCAGCAGAAAGAGCCAAGGACCCATTACGAGTGGGCGGTAATCCGCAAAACGGACGGGGAGCTGATCGGCGGCTGCGGAATCAACGTCTCGGGTTCGAACGGAGAAATCGGCTATTGCTTCCATGCGGATCATTGGGGCAAAGGCTATGCTTCGGAATGCGCGAAGGCGATGCTGGAATTCGGCTTCCGGCAGCTGGGAGTACACCGGATTTATGCGACCTGCCGCCCGGAAAATATCGGGTCCGAGCGGGTCATGCAGAAGATCGGCATGCAAAAGGAAGGCTATCTCCGCGAGCATATGCCGACGAACAAAGGAGGCTTTGCGAATTCCTGGCTGTATTCGATTCTATCGCATGAATATATGCCTGAGTCGTAAACCGGGACAGTCCTATATCGGCTCGATTCATACAATCCCATGGCGCGTCGAATCCTATACTGCATACGGCGGGCACAGGCTGGCAGCCGGCTGGTTTCAACCGTCCTTTTTGAATGTAATAATTCATGGAACCGACTCACATACACAGGAGGATGACGCAGAGGATGAAGGATTGGTATGAAAAAAGCTTTGGAGAGGATTATCTCCTGGTATATAAGCACCGTGACATCGAAGGGGCAGCCCGGGAGGTCAAGACGATGATCTCCTGGCTGGACCTGCCGCCAGGGGCGCAGGTGCTCGACTTGTGCTGCGGAACAGGCAGACACTCCCTCGCACTGGTGGACGCGGGCTACCGTGTCACCGGGGTTGACCTCTCCGACGTACTGCTGCGGGAAGCCCGGAGGCTGGACACGAAGGAGCGGGTGGACTGGCGGCAGGCCGATATGCGTGAACTTCCGCTGGAAGGCGGGTTTGATGCGGTCGTCAATCTGTTTACGTCGTTCGGGTATTTCCGCGAGGACGGGGAGCAGCTTAAGGTACTCCGGGAGATTCGCCGAATGCTGAAACCCGGAGGGTGGTTTATCATCGACTTCATGAACTCTCCTTATGTCCGGAGACATCTGGTTCCGTCGTCGGAGCGGGAGGAAGAGGGGCAGCGCATCGTGGAGAAGCGCCGAATCGAAGGGGATTTTGTAATCAAGGACATCTCCATATCGGATATGCACGGCACCAAGGGCACACGGGAGTATCACGAGCGGGTGAAGCTGTACACGCGCGGCCGGCTGGAGGAAATGCTGCGGGAAGTCGGGCTCATGACAGACGAAGTGTACGGCGGCTATAATGAGGAAGTCGATTATGACGAGGGGCGCTCACAGCGGATGATTTTTGTGGGACGGCGCCTGCAGGAAGAGAAAGCATAAATGAAAGAAGGACGGGGCATTGAGTATACCCGAGATTACGCACTACGAAGACGGCATCATTCAGGTAAAGATGGCGATGTCATACCCTTTGCGCTGGGTAAACAGCTATATTCTGCGGGGGCCTTCAGGCGGGGTTACGGTGATCGATCCGGGACCACGGACCGCGGAGAATGAAGCTGCCTGGAACAAGGCATTGGATGAGCTGGGCATCCCTTTCGGGAACGTGGAGTCGGTCGCGCTTACGCACCATCATCCCGATCATTTGGGATTGTCGGGGTGGTTCCAGGAGAAGGCGGGCTGCCCGGTCCGGATGTCCGCGCGGGCGGCGGAGGAAATGCAGCGGATGTGGGGCGAGGCATCCACGATGAATGACGACCTGCCGTTATTGTTTCGGCAGCACGGCATGCCGGAGGCGTGGACAAGCCAGCTCCCCGCCCACTTGGAGAGCTTCTTCCCGCAGGTGGAGCCGCTGCCTTCGGCCCTGCCGCTGACCGAAGGGGAACCGCTGGAGATGGGCGAGCGGCGATGGATGCCCATCGAAACGTGGGGCCATGCGCCAGGCCATATGTCGCTGCTGCATGAGGAGAGCGGGGTCATGCTGTGCGGAGATGCGGTGCTGCCGCAGATCTCCCCGAACGTCAGCCTGCTGCCCGGAAGCGATCCTGAGCCGCTGCATTCGTTTCTGAACGGGCTCAGGAAGCTGCAGGGCTTCCAGGTAAAACGGGCCTATCCGGGACACCGGAATCCGTTTGACCACTTTGAGGCCCGGCTTGAAGCCCTCCTGCAGCATCACGAAGAGCGGCTGGTCCGGGTGCTGGGACGGATTCAGACGGGGCCGGCGACCGGCTTCGAGCTGTGCGCCGCCCTGTTCGGCACCGCGCTCGGCATTCACCAGATGCGCTTCGCCATGTGCGAGACGCTGGCGCATACGCAGGAGCTGGAGCGGCGCGGCCAGGTCAGGAAGATGCCGGGTGAAGACGGCATCTTCCGATATGAAGCCGCCGTTACATAGCGGCAGGAAGAGCGGGAAGGACGGCCAAGAGGCCGTCCTTGTTTGCGTTCGGAGCGCTGCATTAGTCCGGCTCCGAACCTTCTGCGTTATTTTCCTCGCCAAATGACAAGAGGAGGGCTGACGAATCAGCCCTCCTCGATGAGGAAAGATGTTTTAGTGATCTTCGGGAAGCCGAACCTCTTCAGGCCCGTCGCCCGTTTCCTTCTCCGCCTGCTTGCCGTGCGCGATCCGGCTGCTGGCCGCCGCGGCGACCGCGCCGACGATATCGTCCAGGAACGTATGGGTTTCCCCGGTGCTTTTGTCATTCAGGCGCTCCAGCACACCGGGTTTGAGCTTATCGATATACCCGTAATTCGTAAAGCCGATGCTTCCGTATACGTTCACGATGGAAAAGGCCAGCACTTCGTCGACGCCATACAGGCTCTCGTCATTTTCCAGCATGTCCTGCAGCGGGGAGAGCAGCTTGCCCTGCTCGGCCAGCATATCGAGCTGGATGCCGGTCAGGACCGCGTTTTGCACCTCGCGCTTGCTCAGCACTTTCTCCACGTTCAGGATGCATTCCTCCATCGTCAGGTTCGGATAGTACTTTTTCTGCAGCAGCATAACGAGCTCGGCGATCTCCTCCACCCTCACGCCCCGGTTATGAAGCCATTCCCGCGTCGCTTCGGATACCTTTTTACTGTTTAAGCTGTAAGGAATTTTTGCTTGCTTTGCCTCATTTGCTTCACTCATTACGTCACCCCGTCATCCAAGTAGTATGTAACTTCACGCAATTTGATTGTATGTTTTGCAGTATATCTTTGTCCAGTTATGCCCATTTTGGCGCATCCTCAAGCAGCAGGGTAGGCGCGAGGGGCCTGAATAAAATTAATATGGACCGGCTGTTATTTTTTCGGAAGGGGGCTCGTATACATGGTAGTACAAACTGTACAAAATGATTAGGAGGAACCAGACTTATGACCAAGCTTAACAAAATTCGCGGCATTTCCGCCGCCGGATTGCTGGCCGTTCCCGTTATCCTGTCCGGCTGCGGTTTGTTCGGGACCCATTCGGCTTCGGAAGACATCGATGCGCCGCCGAAGGCGGTCGAGGAGCAGATGCTCAATATGTCGGACGGCACAGGCACCACAGGCGCCAAGGCTAAGGCCGAGCTCACCGGCACCCCGACGACCGTGTATTTGGCGGACGGGAACGGGATGCTTGCCCCCGTCACCCTCGGTCTGCCGGAAGTAAAGGATAAAACTTCGGTTCAGCTGTCGGTGGAAACGCTCGTCTCCGGCGGAGCCTATGCCAAATATATTCCGGAAGGCTTCACGGGCGTCCTGCCTGCAGGAACCGAGGTCAAGAAGGTCACGGTGGACAAGGATAACAAGCTGGCTGTTGTCGAGTTTAACAGTGCATTCACGAAATACAAAGCGCCGGATGAGCGCAAAATTCTCGAATCGCTGGCCTGGACCCTGACCGGTAATGCGGATGTGCAAAAGGTCCAGCTGTGGGTTGACGGCAAGAAGCTGTCGGAAATGCCTGTAGGGGGCACTCCGCTGGATCAGCCGCTCAGCCGGAGCATGGGCATCAATCTGGAAGTCGGGCAGGGGGCCACGCTGACGAATTCGTCGCCAGTCACCGTTTACTTCTCGGCGGCATCGCCGGCCGGCATCCAGTATTACGTTCCGGTAACGCGGCTTGTCAAACCGGGACAGGACGCGCTGCAGTCGGCACTCGCCGAATTGATCCGCGGTCCGCAGGAGACAGACGGCCTGGAACAAGTCATGACCGACGAGACGCAGCTGCAGTCCGTGAAGAAGGAGAAGGATGGCACGGTAACGGTATCCTTGAAGGAAGACATGTTCGCCGAAGGCGATGCGGTACCGACCGAAATGCTCCAGTCCGTCGTGCTGACGGTGGCGGAAAACGCGGGGAATCCTAAGGTCAAAATCGAGCTGAACGGGGAGTCCAAGGTCGTCGGAACCGACAATCTGGACTACAGCCAGCCGGTCACACGCCCCGATTATATTAACGAAATCCCGCTTTAAGGGCAGCTCAGGGTGTTTTTATCCCTCCATTTTGGTAAAATAAAGGTTGCTTAAACAGGATGCGAACGAAGTAGGAGGCAGAAATGATGAGATCAAACGGACGCAGCAGCCATCAGCTTAGGCCGATGAATTTGACAGTGAACGTAAACAAGTACGCGGAAGGCTCCGTGTTCATTGAAATGGGGGACACCAAAGTCCTTTGCACCGCCACGGTGGACGAGAAGGTTCCTCCTTTTTTGAAAGGACAGGGGAAAGGCTGGGTAACGGCGGAGTATTCGATGCTGCCCCGGGCGACGCAATCCCGCAACCAGCGGGAAGCCGCGCGCGGCAAACTCAGCGGACGTACGATGGAAATTCAGCGGCTGATCGGCAGAGCGCTACGCTCCGTTGTGAATTTGCAGGCGCTGGGCGAGCGGACCATCACGCTGGATTGCGACGTCATTCAGGCAGACGGAGGTACGCGCACGACGTCGATTACGGGATCGTTTGTGGCGATGGCCATTGCGATTAACAAAATCGCCCAGCAGCACAAGCTGCCGGTGTTCCCGATTACCGACTTTCTGGCTTCGGTCAGCGTCGGGGTGGTCGGTGAAGAGCCGCTGCTTGATCTGAATTATGAGGAAGATTCGAAGGCGAAGGTGGACATGAACCTCGTCATGACCGGCAGCGGCGCGTTCGTCGAGCTGCAGGGAACCGGCGAGGAAAGCCCGTTCACGCGGCAGGAGCTTGATGAGCTTTTGAAGCTTGGAGAGCAGGGGATCCGCGAGCTGATCGCCAAGCAGAAGGAAGCTCTTGGCCCCATTGCGCTGATGATCGGCTCGGGACAAGCCGGAAGAGAGGCCTAGCATGATTCCTGCGGGCGATACGATTATTGTGGCGACGAAGAACAAAGGGAAGGTCAAGGAGTTTGAGCATGCTTTCGCCCCGCTGGGCAAACAGGTGAAAAGCATGTTCGACTATCCCGGCATCCCGGATGTAGTAGAGGACGGGAGCACGTTTGCGGAGAATGCGCTGAAGAAAGCCAAAACCGTAGGCAATGCCCTCGGGCTTCCGGTGCTGGCCGATGATTCCGGCTTATGCGTTGACGAGCTGGAGGGCCGTCCGGGCGTGTACTCCGCCCGGTTTGCGGGTGAGCATGCCACGGATGAGCAGAACAACGAGAAGCTGCTGCAAATGCTGGAGGACAAAAAGATGGGCGCGGACGTTCAGGATTCGCTGCTCAGCCCGGCGAGCTTTGTCTGCACGCTGATCCTGTATGATCCGGCAACGGGCGGCTTCATTGAGGCCTCCGGCTCGGTTCAGGGCTGGATTACCGCCGACCGCGCCGGCTCGGGCGGTTTCGGGTACGATCCGCTATTCTATCTTCCCGAATACGGGAAAACAATGGCCGAGCTAACGATGGAGGAGAAGCAGGCGATCAGCCACCGCGGAGCGGCGCTCCGCAGCCTGATGGCCAAGCTGACCCCATAAATAAAGATGATTCCGTTGAAGGCTGCTCCTTTGGATCTACCCGATCCAAGGGGGCGGCCTTTTCGCCGTGTCCTGTATTGGCGTCCCACCTAGGAGATCCCGCAAAGCAGAGCAAAATCATATCAAAGCTGTGAACCCGTCTGGAGGGGATGAATCGTGCCTTTAACCAAATTTTGTGATCGCTTTCCGACGGATTATGGTAGAATGGGCGTGCGCAAACTTTGAGAAATGAGGTGTTGATGTGAGCAACACAGCTAAACCGGAGATGGAGCTCCGGTTCATGTCGTATAACATCAAAAACGACTATGACAAGGAAGGCGAGAATACATGGAACAGCCGGCGGGACCTGGTTGCCGGAATCGTCCGCTTCCACCGCGCCGACTTGGTCGGCATGCAGGAGGTACTGCATAACCAGCTGACGGATCTGGAAGAGCGTCTGCCGGAGTACGGCTGGATCGGAGCCGGCCGGGAGGACGGGAAGCAGGACGGCGAATACGCCTGCATCTTTTACCTGAAGCAGCGGCTGGAGCCGCTGGAGCATGGACATTTCTGGCTGTCCGAAGAGCCGGAGAAGCCGGGCAAATTGGGCTGGGACGCAGCCTGCACCCGGATGGTAACCTGGTGCCGGTTCAAAGATACATATACGGGAAAAGAATTTATCCATCTGAACACTCATTTTGACCACATCGGTGTGGAGGCGGTCAAGCAGAGCGCGCATTTGATCAAAAGCCGGATCCGGGACTTGGTGGAAAAGGGCGCCGCGGTGCTGACTGGGGATTTCAACGTCACCAGCGATTCGGAAGCCTACCGCGTCCTCTGCGGCGAAGAAGAGGGCGGGGCTCTGCTGCGTGATGCGGCGGTCAGCGCAGATTACCGGCATTTCGGCCCGACATTCACCTTCCAGGGCTTTGACTCCCGGGAAACGGCCGCGCGGCTGTTCCCTGCGTATTTGAACTCGGGCCAGGAGCATGGTCTCGAGTTCGAGAGCGCCATCGATTTTATTTTCGTAACCGGCGGGGTACGGGTGCGCAATTTTGGCGTGATCACCGACCACCGCCAGGGCAAAATGCCGTCAGACCATTTTCCGGTGGTCGCCGACCTGCTGGTGTAGCAGGCATTGGCAATTCGCATGTCAGCAAAAAAACATCCGCTCGGCTTCGTCAGCCGCGGATGTTTTTTTGTCATACGCCATCTGTTTATCCGTTTAGCGTCGCCGTCTCGGACCCTGCGCCGGCCGTTTTGCCGTCATGGCGAACCATCGTCAGGAACAGCAGAGCGATCAGCAGGCTGGCCGACGCGACGACAAACAAGGAGGCGTAACCGAACTGATCGATGATCAGCCCGAGCAGCGGCGGCGAAGTGATTGCGGCCAGGGAGGAGACGAGGTAATACAGTCCGGTTCGGGTTCCGATGCTCGCTTCGCTTCCGGTCGATACGATGAACGGATAGGAGTTAATATTGATGCACGCCCAGAAGATGCCGCCGAGGGCAAGCAGCACGCGGAGCGGTCCCACGGTCCCGATGAACGGAACGGCCGCGAACACGAGAAACAGGCCGGCGACGCCCGTCAGGATGATCTTCTTCTTCCCGTACCGGTTGCCAAGCCAGCCGCTCGGGATGGCAAACAGAACGAAGAACAGCGAAAAGAAGGTCAGGGAGAAGGAAGCGGCGCTTTCCTGCAGCCCCATATGATGCTTGCCGTAAAGCGTAAACAACGATTCGACGCCTTGATACCCGACGAACCAGAAAAAGATCGCGATCAGCAGCAGCACCGTCGTCCGGTCCAGTTCGCCGCGCAGCTTGATCCGGCTTCCTTCCTGCGGCGCGGAGGAAGCTGTGGAACCGCTTCCCCGAACGGGGACGAAGCGGTACAGGATCCACAGCGACAGCAGGGTGATGATCGCCGCGGCGATAAACGGGAAGGAGCGGTTCTGGTTGTACAGCAGCGATCCGCCGGCAAACGCGAGAATGCCGCCTACGCCGCCCATGAAGTTGATGACGCCGTTGGCTTTGGTCCGCTTCCCTTCCGGCGTGATGTCCGGCATGAGCGCGATCGTTGGCGAGCGGTAGAGGCTCATCGCCAGGTTCATCAGCATCATGAACAGGACCAGCGTCAGCAGACTGGTGTGAAAGGGGATCAGGACGACGAACAGGGCAGCGAGCGGCATCCCGATAAGCAGGTAGGGCTTCCGCTTGCCGAAACGGGAGACGGTCCGGTCGCTCCGGTTGCCGATCCATGGCTGCAGGAACAGGGCGAAATAGTTGTCGATGGTCATCATGAAGCCGATCCACGCGGCGCTCTTCAGATACGGATCGAGGAAAAACGGAACAAACGCATTGTACAGCGCCCAGGTGATGCTGATGCTGAAAAATCCGAAGCCAAGCAGCCAGGTCTTTTTCATGGACGACAAATCCTCCGTTTCGTGTTAGGGGTCATTTTCCACTATTATACAACGGCAGTGTATCCGGTAGCTTCATGCGATTGTAAAAATTATTTCAGGAAGGATATTCCTGCCGCGTGTCGTATTATGTTTCAGGACACCCCAAGTGGGAACATAATAGGAGGTTTTTGTCATGTTGAAAGGAATTTCTGCATTGCTGTCTCCTGAGCTGTTGAAAATATTAAGCGAAATGGGGCACGGGGACGAGATCGTATTCGCCGACGGAAATTTCCCTTCCGCCAGTCTGGCCAAGCGGCTGGTCCGGGCGGACGGCCACGGCATTCCCGAGCTGCTTCAGGCTGCGCTTGAGCTGCTGCCCCTGAACAGGTACGTGGAGTACCCCGTCATGCTGATGCAGGTGGTGCCGGGAGATCCGGTGGAAACGCCGGTGTGGGAAGTATACCGCAAGATCGTGCATGAGACGGAAGGGGAAGACATCAAGTTCACCGAATTGGAACGTTTCGAATTTTATGAACGCGCGAAGAAAGCCTATGCGGTCGTGGCGACCGGAGAACGTGCGTTGTACGGCAACCTGATTTTGTCCAAAGGGGTCATTTCTTAAGGGAATGACAGATACGAATGGTCCAGATTCCTCACCCCCAAGCAAGCAAAAACGGTGCTCTCCTCGCCTAAGAGGACGCACCGTTTTGTTGTATTTTCTGACATGTCACGAAACTGTAACACGCTTAGAGCTGGGGCAAAATATCCGCCCAGACGGCGTCCAGAATGCCCTGCATATCATCCTCGTCACTGTTGATGGCGATCACGGCTTCTTTGTCCGGGATGACGACGCAGAACTGTCCACGCATGCCGTCGGCGCGGTATGCTCTGTGCGTGCACATCCAGAATTGGCCGCCGTAACCCGCCCCCCAGTCCGCCGTTCCCGGCGTGTCGATTTGCTTCCGCGTAACCTCGCCGATCCAAGCCTCCGGGATCAGCTGGACGCCCTGCCACCACCCCTTCTGCAGCAGCAGCTGGCCGAACCGGCTCAGTTCTTCGCAGCTGATCCACAGCCCGGTGCAGCCGAGCGTGACGCCTAGCGGCGACGTGTCCCACCGGACATCCCGGATACCGAGCGGCTCGAACAGCCGCGGCACCAAATAATCGCGCACCGTCTCTAGGACGGCTGCCTGAACCATAGCCGAGATCATAAACGTATCGCCGCTGCTGTATGTGAAGGTCTCACCGGGCATCCGGTCCAAGGGCAGGGACATATAGTATTTTGCCCAATCCTTCTCCTGCAGCGTTTCCCGTTCTTCCGCCCAGAGCGGCGGGGCATCGTGGCCGGAAGCCATCCGGAGCAGATGACCGAGGGTCAGCTCTCCCGGTGGATAGGCCGAATCCTTCACCGATTTTCCATAGTCCGGGAAAAAATCGTTTAACCGTGCATCCAGCGTCAGCTTTCCTTCGGCGATGGCAAGTCCGACCGCCATGCTTGTAAAAGACTTGCTGACCGAATGCTGAAGCCGGCGGGCGTCGCCATCCCGGTCCCAGAGCCCCAGCAGCTGCCCATTTTGCAGCACCCGGACGGATAAAACGTTCAGTTTCCTGCTGCCTGCGTTATCGACAAAACCGCCGATTTGAAATGTCATCGTTAAGCCTTCCTTCCGCTTGATCCCTATGGCTGAAACGGGTTACTGCATATGCCTTTCCGCTGCGGCCGTCAGGAATAGGATGAAATCTATAGAAACGTTTCCACATTGACTCGCTAATCTTGAGATTATTACAGATTACTTTATGTTGTCAACTCCATTTTGTAAGCGGTTACCATTTGCCGTCCGCTAGGGATTTTGTCGCATTAACGTAAGTGAGATCAAGGATTTGCACAAAAATACAGTTCGCTGGGCCTTTGTAAAAAAGGTTGTTGACAGGTTTAGACAACGGGCTTATGATGTTAATCGAAACGATTCGAAAAAATCGCTTTCATCGCTTTTGACGCTCCTGCGGCAGCTACCGATAACGCTAGATGAGGCTGAATCGGATTTTGCTTAGGCGGGAGCGCAATCGGCGATCAGAAGAACCAATGACGGGCCGAAACTGTCCGTTATCGGCTCAGCCGGGCCGGCTTCCCGAAAGGGGGCTGCTGCTGACTAAGGCGGACAACACGATAGAGCAGTCGAACTGAAATGAAAGGGGTTACATATGGCGCATCTAACGATCGATACCGGCTCGCCTACGCTGCGGATGACGACCAGCATCCATGTGATCTCTCCGGTGGATACCGGCGTCCCCACTTCAAGCACGTTGTATCTTCTGCACGGAGCGGGGGACAACGCCAGCACCTGGCACCGCCTGACGACCGTGGAAATGTTCGCGGCGAGGCACGGCTGTACGGTGATCATGCCGGAAGCAGGACGAAGCTTTTATACCGACATGGTTTACGGGCTGGACTATTTTCACTACATCACGGAGGAGCTCCCCGAGCTGTGCGGGCGCCTGCTGCATTTGAATACCGATCCCGAAAGAACGTTTGTGGCGGGATTGTCGATGGGCGGCTACGGAGCGCTCAAATGCGCGCTCACCTACCCGGAGCGGTACGCCAAAGTCGTATCTTTCTCGGGCGTGACCGACATCCGTCAGCGTCTGAATGACCCGGCGATGCCGGAAGGGATGCGCAGGGAGATGCAGGCCGTCTTCGGACCGGAGCTTGAGGTGAAGCCGGATCAGGATGTGTATGCGCTGTCCGCGAAATTGATCGAAGAGGGCCGAAGGCTGCCGCCGATGCTGTGCTGCTGCGGATCGGAGGATCCGTTCGTCGGAATGAACCGGCAGTTTGCCGCCAGCATGGAGAACAGCCCGTTCGATTTCCGGTACGTTGAGGGACCGGGAACGCATGACTGGCTCTTTTGGGAAGAGCATTTAAAGACCGCTTTTGATTTTCTGTTTGAAGACAAGACCCAAGAATAGTGAGGAGATGCCAATTGAAACCCGCAGCCTTAGGGCCGAACAAAAATGCAAAGGAGCGTTCCAAAACCGGTAATCTGTTTACGGAAATTTGGAAGCACCGGATGACGTATACGCTGCTTATTCCCGGCATCATCTGGCTGATCTTATTTGCTTATCTGCCGATGGGCGGCTTGTCGCTCGCGTTTAAGCATTACAAAGCCAACATGGGAATTTGGGGCAGCCCTTGGGTCGGCCTGGAGAACTTCAAGTATGTATTCCGCGACCCGACGTTTGCCCAAGCGGTGTGGAGAACACTGTACATCAACATTATCAAGCTGATCATCACCTTCCCGTTCCCGATTCTGCTGGCGCTCCTGCTGAATGAGCTCCGGATGCGGAAGACGAAGAAGCTGTTCCAGACGATCTTTACGTTTCCACAGTTCCTGTCGTGGATCATTGTTTCAGGGATCGTGATCAACGTCCTTTCCTATGACGGCCTGCTGAACAGCGCGCTGCAGCTTCTTGGACTTCCGACGATCAACTTCCTCGGCTCCGAGCCCATGTTCCTGCCGATGCTGATTTTGACGGACATCTGGAAATCCACCGGATGGGGGGCCATCATCTTCCTGGCTGCTATCTCGGGGATCGACCAGGACCAATACGAATCGGCGCAGATCGACGGCGCTTCACGGATGCAGCAAATTTTCAAAATTACGCTGCCGAACATTTTGCCGACCGTCACGGTCATGTTCATCCTGAACGTGGGCGGCCTGATGTCCGCCGGCTTCGACCAGATCTTCAACTTGGCGAATGCGGCGACGCAGAACGTGTCCCAGGTGCTCGACGTGTATATTTACCGGATCACGTTCCAGTCTTCGACGGACTTCTCGTTCTCGACGGCGGTCAGCTTGTTCCGTTCGCTCGTGAACATGATTCTGCTGCTTGCTGCGGACCGCGTGGCCAAACTGATGGGCGGAGACGGATTGTTCCGTTAGGAAAGGAGTGTTAGAGAGATGAGTACGCATGCTGAGAAACGGCATAAATACCGGGTCGGTAAAATGACGCTTCTCGATTACATCATGTTTATCGTGCTGATTGTGTTGGCTTTAATTATTTTGATTCCGTTCCTGAACGTGATCGCGATTTCGCTCGCCTCACAGAAGGAGTATGCCGATAATCCGATGATGCTGTGGCCGAAGCATCCGACGCTGGACGCCTACCGTGCGCTGTTCGAGGACGGCAGGCTGCTGACGGGCTTCTGGAACACCATTAAAATTCTGGTGGTCGGCCTGCCGCTGAGCTTGTTCCTGACGAGCACGATGGCTTACGGCCTCAGCCGCAACAAGTTCCCGGGGAAAAAGTTTATCTTCTTCCTCGTCCTGTTCACGATGATCTTTAACGGCGGGATTGTGCCGCTGTATCTGGTCATGAAATCGCTGCACCTTACCGGTTCCCTGTGGTCTGTCATCCTGGTAGGAAGCTTCAGTGCCTTCAATATGATCCTGATGATGAACTACTTCCAGGGCCTGCCGGAGTCCTTGATGGAATCCGCGAGGCTCGACGGGGCGGGCGAATGGCGCATCTTGTTCTCCGTCGTCCTTCCGCTCGCGGCGCCGATTATGGCGACCATTACGCTGTTCTACGGCGTGGCCTTCTGGAACGGATGGTATGATGCGATGATCTTCCTGCGAAAAGCGGAAATGCTTCCGCTGCAAAACGTCCTGCGGACCATTATCGTCGAATCGTCGACAAACGTTTCGAATGCGGCCAGCGTGGACGCCCTGAACAAATCCGGTTTTTCCACGGGAATGAAGATGGCTTCGGTCTTCGTATCGATGGTGCCGATCATGTGCTTCTTCCCGATGCTGCAAAAGCACTTCGCCAAAGGGGTGTTAACAGGGGCTATCAAGACCTGATTACACAATAGATTTTTTTTACCACAAAAAATCTGATCAAAAGAGGGGAAAAAACATGAACACCAAAAAGCTGTTCAAACCGCTTCTGGCCGTTGCGCTGTCGGCGGTGATGCTGACGGTGACTGCCTGCGGGAAAGACACGGCATCTACCGGCGGCAACGAAAAAGACGCGGACGGGAACTACAAGGACAAATTAAAAATTTCCGTCGCGCAGACCACGGAAGTAAAAGACGGTGTGCTCGACAACGAGTTCCACAAGTACTGGATGGACAAATTCAACGTCGAGTGGGATTACAACTACGTACAGTGGGATTCCTGGCCGGAAAAACTCCGCTTGTGGATCAACTCAGGCGACCTGCCTGACGTGGCCAGCTGGAACTACGTGCACGGCGATTTTATGAACTATGTCGATCAAGGACTGCTCTACAAATTCCCGGATGACTGGAAAGAGCGCTGGCCGAATGTGGCGGCGGCCTACAAGCTGACCGGCCTCGGCGACAAGCTGGAAGAGCTGACAGGCGGTACTTACATTCTGCCGAAACCGGTGTACTACCAGAACAAACCGGCTGATCCGCTTGTGAACCAAATCGGCGTCATTGCGATCCGCAAAGACTGGGCCAAAGCTGTCGGGTTTGAACTGAAGGATGCATACACCACAAGCGAACTGATCCATTATGCGGAACTGGTCAAAGAGAAAGACCCAGGGAAGCTGGGCTCCAAGCTCGTTCCGATCTCATACACAGCGGATGACGCTTTGACCAACATCATCATGGCCAACAGTGAGCACTCCCGCGTGGAATCGGCGTTCTACAAAGGAGAAGACGGCAAGTTCCATTGGGGACCAGCCGATCCGGAGACGCTGACCGGTCTGAAGCTGATGCAGAAAGCGTACAAAGAAGGCCTGCTTAATCCGGAATTCTACACTTGGAAAAACAACGAAGGCAGCGACAACTTCAGAGTTAAAGGCGTTGCCGCGATGATGTCCCTGGGCGGTCTGGCTTCGTACAGACAAGACATGGACAAGAACATGCAGAAGAACCTGGGCGTAAGCAGCGACGACCTCGTCCATACGGCGATCGTTCTGGGTGACGACGGCAAATACCGCAATCTGGAGCAGCCGAACTTCTGGTCTGCGCTGATCTTCTCGCCGAACATCAGCAAAGAGAAGTTCGAACGCATCATGGATATTATCGATTACTCGACGACCAAAGAAGGACAAATGCTCCTGAACATGGGCTTTGAGGGCAAGGATTGGAAGTACGACGAGAACAAAGAGCCGGTCAGCCTTCTTCCGGAAGGAACGACTCTGGAAGACAAATATCCGGCACGTTTTGAAGGACTGTACATTTTGGGCGACGACTTCAGTATCGTGAACCCTGCAATCAAGAAGGAATACCGTGACCGCGCCGTTGAGCTGTTTAAAGAGAAAGCGAAACTGGGCAGCGAAGGCGGCAAGTTGGCAACTTACGACTGGGATGTGCAGCTGTACGATTCCAAAGCGAAGAGCCAGGCATCCTTCGATTACCAGAACGAGTATGCCAACCTGATCCTGCAAGGCGGCGATTTGGAAGCAAACTGGAAGAAATGGGTACAAAGCAAACAGTCCCTCGTTCAGCCGGTTCTGGATGAACTGAACAGCAAATTTGCCAAGTAACAGATCGTTCTGAAATAAGGATAAGAACTGAGCATTATACGCAGTCCGAGTCTAAGGAACCCGGTGTGCAGCACATTTTGATGCAGCCGGGTTCTTCTCTTCCACGGTGGTGCCGGGCCGGGTTTCTTCTATTATAAATAGGCCGGCCTGGCCACAGGGAGGAGACATAGATTCTTATAACGATTAAAGAACGCAAATGTACATCGATAGACGCTTTTCTTCATGAGGAATTTGCACAAAAGATAAGCGCCAAGGACGGGTTTCATCCTTGCTGCCCTTGTCAGCCAGGTTTTGTGCAAGCTCCTGAGAAAGGAGAAAGGGTCTGAAAGAGCCGGACCATTCGTGTCCGGAAGGCCTGGATCATCATACGACTTTGTTGTGGAGGGAATGGAATGGACAACCGGCAGTTAACCGAACTGTTGAATCAGATGACGCTGGAGGAGAAGATTGCGCAGCTGCTCCAGCTGACCGCCAATTTTCATGAAGGCGGCGAAAGCCAAATTACCGGACCGCTTGAGGAAATGGGGATCACCGAATCGATGGTGACCGCCAGCGGCTCCGTTCTGGGGTTATCGGGAGCCCAGTCGGTCATCGACGTGCAGAAATCATATTTAAGCAAAAGCCGGCTCGGCATTCCGCTGATGTTCATGGCCGATGTGGTGCATGGCTTCAAAACGATCTTTCCGATCCCGCTGGCGATCGGATGCTCCTGGGATACGGAGCTGGCCGAGAAGAGCGCCGAAATTGCCGCGAGAGAGTCGGCGGTATCCGGCATTCATGTAACGTTTGCACCAATGGTCGATCTGGTGCGCGATCCGCGGTGGGGACGCGTCATGGAGACGACCGGCGAAGATCCGTACCTGAACAGCCTGTTTGCCCGCGCTTTTGTCCGCGGCTATCAAGGCGGGAGCCTGAAGGATGAGCCGGAGCGGCTGGCTGCCTGCGTGAAGCACTTC
Organism: Paenibacillus sp. FSL R5-0378; assembly: GCF_038009285.1. NCBI lineage: Bacteria > Bacillati > Bacillota > Bacilli > Caryophanales > Paenibacillaceae > Paenibacillus > Paenibacillus sp. FSL R5-0378. The sequence goes on along the minus strand of NZ_JBBPAY010000001.1, from coordinate 6,299,550 downwards.
GCCGCCTATGGCGCTCCTGAAGGGGGACGCGACTACAACACGGTCAACATGTCGGAACGCAATTTGCGGGAGCAGTATCTGCCGGCTTATAAAGCGGCATTGGACGAAGGCTGCGAGATGGTCATGACGTCGTTCAATACCGTGGACGGCATTCCGGCTACCGGCAATGAGAAGCTGATGCGCGGCATCCTCCGCGATGAGTGGGGTTTTGACGGCGTCCTGATTTCGGACTGGGCGTCGATCCGCGAAATGATCGCGCACGGCGCGGCGGAGGACGATGGCGAGGCCGCTTACCGGGCGATCCGGGCCGGCGTGGATATCGAGATGATGACACCTTGTTACGTACAGCATCTGCCGGGCCTCATCGAGAGTGGACGCGTGGACGAAGCCTTGGTCGACGAAGCGGTGCTGCGGATATTGCGGCTGAAAGACAAGCTCGGGTTGTTCGACAATCCGCTGCGAGGAGCCGATCCGGAGCGTGAGCGCGAAGTGCTGTTCTGTCAGGAACATCGAAACGTTTCTTACGAGCTGGCAGCCAAATCGAGCGTACTGCTGAAAAACGAAGGCGGCCTGCTGCCGCTTGCGCCTGGGAAGAAGGTTGCCCTGATCGGGCCGTTCGCCCAGAGCGACGACATCCTCGGCTGGTGGTCCTGCGTCGGCGTGAAGGAAGACGCCGTGAAGCTCGGAACCGCGCTGCAGGAGCGGCTGGCTGAGGGACAGCTGGTCATTGCCGAAGGCTCCGGCGTCGTAAGCGTGGAGCAATCGCAGATTGACGCTGCCATCGCCGCGGCTCAAGACGCAGACGTGATCGTGCTCGCCCTTGGCGAAGATTCGGCCATGAGCGGGGAGGGCGGGTCCCGCACGAACATCCGCCTGCCGGAAGCCCAGCTGGAGCTGGTGCGGCAGCTGAAGAAGATTGGCAAGCCGATGGCTGCGGTGATCTTCAACGGCCGCCCGCTGGACCTGCACGGAATCATTGACGAAGCGGACGCCGTCCTGGAAGCCTGGTTCCCGGGCAGCGAAGGCGGAGCCGCGATCGCCGACATTCTGATCGGGCGCGTGAATCCTTCGGCCCGGCTGACGATGTCCTTCCCGCATTCGGTGGGTCAAATTCCGGTCTATTATAACCATTACAATACCGGCCGTCCGATGAATCCGGACAAAACGGAAGAGCGGTATGTGTCCAAATATATCGACAGTCCAAATGATCCGCTGCTTCCGTTCGGATACGGCCTATCCTATACGACGTTTGAATACGGCGAGCTGAAATTGTCCGGAAACGAGATAACGGCCAATCAGCCGCTTCAGGTCAGCGTGAGCGTAACGAACACCGGGGATCGCGCAGGGATCGAAACGGTTCAGCTGTATATCCGCGACGTGGCCGGTGAAGTGGTCCGTCCGATGCGCGAGCTGAAAGGCTTCGTACGTCTCGAGCTTGCTCCCGGCGAAAGCGCGGATGCGGTCTTTACGATCACGGAGGAACAGCTTCGATATCATCATTCCGACCTTACGCAAGCCAGCGATCCGGGAACGTTCCAGGTGTTTGTCGGTCCGAACAGCCGGGACACCCTTGCTGAGTCGTTCCGGCTGGTTTAGATGAACAGACGGCCATGCGCGTACACAAAGAACAGCGCATGGCCTTGGAGAGAGCTGACCAACAAGACGATGCAGGATGAAAAATACTGTAAAAGCTGCCTCGAAGCCGTACCGGACAGGTTCCGGCCGGCTTCCGGGATAGGAGGATGAACAACTATGACAACCATTACGAATTCGAAGCTTCACGTCCAGGCCGGCGATCTGTCCTTTACGTTCTGGGAAAGCGGCGACCTGTTCCAAGCCGTCAGCGGCAAGACGATGATCAACCAGCTGATGAGCAGCCCGCTCGATGGGGCTTTAAATAATCTGTATCTTCGCATCCATGACGATTCTGCCATCCGCTTCTACCCGCTGCTCGGCATCCGTTCGGACAGCCGGGTCAGCACAGGCGAGGGACGTATCGTCTGGACAGGCGAAGCCGAAGGGGTAGCGTACAGCGTGACGTTTGCGCTCAGTCCGCTCGGCGTATGGTTCTGGGATGTCCGGGCGACCGGGCATGGCCTCAAGGTCGACGTCGTTTACGGCCAGGATATCGGGGACGCGGATCCGGGCGCCGTTCGCAGCAACGAGGCGTACCTGTCCCAATATATCGACCATACCGTCTTTGAAGACAAAGACCACGGCTATGTGGTGTGCTCGCGCCAAAACCAGCCGCAGGGCGGAGCGTTCCCTTACATACAGCAGGGTTCGCTGACGCGTGCCGCGGGGTTCTCTACGGACGGCTTCCAGTTCTTCGGCCTGTCTTATAAAGAAACGAACGTGCCGGCATGCCTCAGCCAGCCTCAATTGGCGAACGAGGTCTATCAATACGAGTTCGCCTACACGGCGCTTCAGTCCGAATCGGTAACGCTGAACGGGGAAGCACGCTTCGTGTTCTACGGCTTGTTCAAGCCGGATCATGCGGCTGCGGTAACCGAGCTGGAATTCAAGGACGAGGTGCTGAAAGCCTGGGATCAGGTGCAGGCAAATCTGGCCGCTGCGGACGGTCCGCTGCATGAACTGCCGCAGGTCCGCCTGAATCCGGAGATCGGCGAACCGCTGCGCACCCTGCCGCTTACCGCGGAGGAGCTCGAAACCCTTTTCCCGGCAGCCGGAAGACAGGAGGAGGAAACCGAGAACGGACAGCTTCTTGCGTTCTTTACCGACACCTATGAGCATGTCGTGCTGAAGGAGAAGGAGCTGCGGGTGGAGCGTCCGCACGGGCATATCCTGATGAGCGGCGGCAGCGTGAAGCTGGGCGCCAAAGTCGTGACGACGACTTCTTATATGTACGGCATTTTCAACTCCCATCTGGTGGTGGGCAATACCAACTTCAACAAAATGATGAGCAATGCCCGCAGCGCCTTGAACGTGCCGAAGACGGCGGGACAGCGGATATACGTAAACATCGAAGGAGTGTACCGACTCCTGACGATGCCGTCCCTGTTCGAGATCGGCTTCAACTATGTGCGCTGGTATTACAAAATGGCGGATGACATGCTGGTGATCACCAATTTCGCGGCTGCGGATGCGCCTGAAGTACGCCTTCATGTGCGCTCGGAGAGCGGCAAAGCGTATGAATTCCTGGTGACCAGCCAGGTCACCATGGACGTCAACGAGTTCGGAGCGCCGGTCCGCATGGCGGAATCGGGAGGTGTGCTGACGTTCCACGGCGCCCAGGACGCGCTCCGGAAGGAAGCCTATCCGAACCTGAAATACACCATGCGGATCGACGGCGCCAAGGCGGCTGTTAGCGATGAAACGGCACTTGCAAGCGGCGTTCAGGCTGGGGAAGCATCGGTAGTGACGCTCAAGCTGGATGCTGCCCCGGAGTGGACTTTGACGATGCAGGGGCTGCTGGACGGGGAAGACCTTCCTGAAGCTAACCGCAGCGCAGAGGATGAAATCGCGAAGTACCGGGAGTTCTTCCGGGACGTGATGAACGGATTCCGCTTAACCGGCGGGGATGGCACGGAAGGCAAGGACTTTTTCAAAGTGAATGCGCTGGCCTGGTGGTACACCCATAACATGCTGGTTCATTATTCGGTGCCGCATGGCTTGGAACAGTACGGAGGCGCGGCTTGGGGAACGCGGGACGTCTGCCAGGGGCCGACCGAGTACTTTATGGCGACGCAAAAATTCGAACAGGTGCGCGACATTCTGAAAATGGTGTATTCCCACCAGTACGAAGACGACGGCAACTGGCCGCAGTGGTTCATGTTCGATAACTACTTTACCGTCCAGCAGGAGGAGAGCCACGGCGATATCATCGTATGGCCGCTGAAGGTGCTCAGCGATTACCTGCGGGCGACCGAAGACTTCGGCATTCTCGAGGAAAAGGTTCCGTATACGGTCAAGCACAAGTTCCATTTTACCGAAGAAACAGCCACGATTCTGGATCACGTGTACAAGGAGATCGGTTACATTCGCAGCCACTTCCTGCATGATACCCACCTGTCCTCTTATGGGGATGGAGACTGGGACGATACACTGCAGCCGGCCAACGCCCAGCTGAAGCAGTACATGGTCAGCAGCTGGACCGTCGCCCTGACATACCAGACGATGACGCAGCTGTCGGGGGCCTTGAAATCCACCAAGCCGGAACTGGCTTCGGAGCTTCATGACATGGCGCAGGGAATCAAGCGCGATTACGAAAAATACATGCTCGGAACGGAAGTCATTCCTGGGTTCCTCTATATGGAGAATCCGGACGAGGTGAAGCTGATGCTCCACCCGACCGACGAAGAGACCGGCATTCAGTACCGCCTGCTGCCGATGACCCGGAGCATGATTGCGGAGCTGCTGGATCCGGAGCGCGCCAAGGCGCATTATGGGCTGATCAAAGAGAAGCTTTTCTTCCCGGACGGCGTCCGTCTCATGAACCGTCCAGCCCAGTATGCCGGCGGCGTCAGCACGCACTTCAAACGGGCGGAGCAGGCGTCGAACTTCGGGCGCGAAGTGGGCCTGCAGTATGTTCACGCCCATATCCGCTTCATTGAAGCGATGGCGAAGCTCGGGCATGCGGATGATGTATGGAACGGCCTGAACGTGATCAACCCGGTCGGCATCCGCAATGTCGTGCCGAATGCCGAGCTGCGTCAAAGCAACGCTTATTTCAGCAGCTCCGACGGCAAGTTCAACACGCGTTATGACGCGCAGGCGCATTTTGATGAGCTGCGCAGCGGCAGCGTGCAGGTGAAGGGCGGATGGCGTATTTATTCCAGCGGCCCGGGGATCTACATGAATCAGCTGATCTCGAACGCGCTGGGCATCCGCCAGGAGCAGCAGGATCTCATCGTGGATCCGGTGCTGCCGCAGAAGCTGGACGGCCTGCGCTTCGACTTCCGCTACGACGGTCAGGACGTGGCCTTCATTTACCATTTGAACGGCACCGGCGAGCGCCGCGTGAAGCTGAACGGCCGGGAGCTGGAAGCTTCGGCGGTGAGCAATCCGTACCGCGAGGGCGGACTGCGGATTTCGAAGGACGTGTTTGAGCAGGGAATGAAGCCGGACGGCCACAATGTGGTTGAGATTTTTATGTAGCAGTTTAAGGCGATCTTCACGGATCGCCCTTTTCCATGAGAACTGGAATATGGATAATTTTGGACCTAGCAATGGTTTGATACGGGGGAGCGAGGAACATTGGTTAGTATTAAGGATATCGCTAAAAAAGCCGGGGTTTCCATATCGACGGTATCATATGCCCTGAACGGCAGCAGCAAGGTGACGGATGAAACCCGCTCGAAAATTTTGGCGATCGCCAAGGAACTGAACTATGTGCCGAACGCGGCCGCGAGATCGCTGAAGAAGCGGGAGTCCCGGATCATCGGGGTATTTCTGACGGATTTTAAGGGGGACGTGTATGGCGACCTGCTCGACGGGATGAAGGAGGTCTGCAACGCCCAGGGCTACGACCTGATCGTATGCAGCGGCAAGCAGGCCCACCGGATGCTTCCGGAGCGGATGATCGACGGAGCTATCATTCTGGACCATGCGTTCACGAACGCCGAGCTGCTCAAATATGCCGAGCGGAACCACAAAATCGTCGTGCTGGACCGGGAGCTCGAGCATCCCAACATCAATCAGGTGCTGCTGGATAATAAGGCAGGGGCTACGCTGGCCACCGAATTTTTGGTCGAGCAGGGCCACAAGAAGATTTACATCGTGACGGGGCCAGATGACTCGTTTGACTCCATTCAGCGCATGAAGGCGGTCAAAATGGTTGCGGACCGCACGGAAGATGTGGAGTGGATCGAGATTCCCGGCGATTTCAAGAAAAGCGGAGGGGAACGCGCCGCCGAACGGGTCATCGGTGAGTATACCGGCCCGGCGGCCGTGTTCTGCCTCAATGACGAAATGGCCATCGGTTTTTGCAACCGGCTGGCGGAGACCGATTACCGGATCGGGGAGCATGTGCATTTGATCGGCTTCGATAATATTGAGCTGACGAGCTACATGCAGCCGCGCCTGGCGACCATCAACTACTCCAAACGGAAATGGGGGGCGCTGGCATCGGAGCAGCTGATCAAAATTTTATCCGGTGAGGAAGTGGAGCATGAACGCATCTACGTCACGCTGATCAAAGGGGAATCTGTCGGAAAAAGCGCCCGGCAGGTTAACGTGGCTAGATGAAGCACGAATGCACCGCGGTGAACAAACAGAAGGGTATCCGGCTGACTAGAGCCTGTCGGATACCCTTTTTGCATGTTCATTTTACGTTAACGAATGGCCACGTTGTAGGTTTTCAACCAGTTGTTGACCTGGGCCAGGTAAGCAAACAGCTGCGGCCCCGACATCAGCTGGCCGAACCATGGCAGATTCGAGGACGCCTCAGGGGAAGCGGCGATCTCGAGAATTTTGTTCTTGTCGATCAGCGGCAGGATCGGGGCAGACGGATCGTCCAGAATGTCGAGCATCTGCTGCTTGACGGCGGCAAGGAAATCCGGATTGTGGGTTTTCGGATACGGGCTCTTCTTGCGGTAGAGCACGTCGTCCGGCAGCACGCCTTCCAGTGCCTTGCGTAGAATGCCCTTTTCCCGACCGCCGGTCATTTTGATTTCCCAAGGGATATTCCACACGTATTGGACCAGCCGGTGATCACAATAAGGCACGCGTACTTCGAGGCCGACGCCCATGCTCATGCGGTCCTTGCGGTCCAGCAGCGTCGGCATGAAGCGGGTGATGTTCAGGTAGGACATGACCCGCATTTTGGCCTGCTGGCCGGTCTCGCCGCGCAGCTTGGGAACTTCCCGTACCGCATCGGCGTAACGGTCCCCCAGGTAATCCAGCGGACGGATCCATTCGCGGATTTCGGGAGACAGCAGGCTGGCCCTCATGTCGGGTGCGACCGACCAAGGGAACGTGCCGGAATTCAGCATTTCCTCGCGGTGAAACCAGGGATAGCCGCCGAAAATTTCGTCGGCCGCTTCGCCGGAGACGGCTACCGTCGCCCCTTTTTTGATCTCACGGCAAAATAAGTAGAGCGAGCCGTCCACATCCGCCATGCCGGGCAGGTCCCGGGTCAGGGTAGAGGCGTTCAGCGATTCCACGAGCTCGGGGGTATCAAATTCGATGTAATGGTGCTGTGTCCCGAGCTCCTCCACCATCCGCTGGATAAACGGAGCATCGGCTCCCGGCTGGAAGGCATGCGATTTGAAATGCTTCTCATTGCCGACGTAATCGACGGAGTAGGTGTGGACCTGCCCTTGGTTGGTCCGGTTATAATACTGAACGGCAAGGGCCGTCAGGGCGCTGGAATCCAGCCCTCCGGACAGCAGCGTGCAGACCGGAACGTCCGAAACCAGCTGCCGTTCCAGCGTATCCTGCAGCAGCTCGCGCAGCTTGGCCGCCGTTTCCTCCACGCTGTCTTCGTGGATGTGGCTGTCCAGACGCCAGTAGGCGTAACTGCGCAGCCCGTCGCGGCTGAAGATCATCGCGTGCCCTGCCCGCAGCTCCTTCATGTCTTTATAGACGCCCTGTCCCGGCGTCCGCGCCGGGCCGATAATGAACACTTCGGCGAGCCCTTCCGGGCCGACCACGGGCTCCATTTTGGGATGCTGCAGCAGCGCTTTGGGCTCAGAGCCGAATATTAAAGTGCCGTCGATGTAGGCGTAGAACAGGGGCTTAACGCCCAGGCGGTCCCGCGCTATAAACACCTGCTCCCGGACGCTGTCCCAGATGGCAAAGGCAAAAATGCCGTTGAACCGGTCCACGCAGGCCGGCCCCCACTCGATGTATGAAACCAAAAGAACTTCCGTATCGCAATGGGTCCGGAAGTGATGTCCTCTTTTGACCAATTCGCTCCGCAGCTCGGCCGCGTTATATAGCTCCCCGTTATAACAAATCGCATACACATCATCATCATCATGAACGATCATGGGCTGTGCGCCGTTTTCGGGGTCAATGACGCTCAGACGGCGGTGGCCGAAGGCGCATGGATTGGAGATCCATGTTCCCGAAGCGTCCGGTCCGCGATCCGACATCGTTTCAGTCATTTTGACAAGGATCTGCGAATCCTGGGTTAAGTCGCCGCTCCATTGTATAAAACCGGTTATTCCGCACATGATGGGTCATCCTCTCTTTGTCGTTTGTCCACTCGCTGTCCTTTCTGTTTGCCAAAGTGATACAGTTATATGCCGAATCGGGGCATAAAATGTCTGTCCTTTAACGAAAACTATAGGAAAGGCAGTGTAAGAAAAACGTGTCTGTCGACGTACTTCTACAGCAGGCAGGCCGCATTTAGCGGATGTTTTTCTTGCGATCATGGAATGGTTCAGCTCCGCTGAAAACTTATAAATTTCTATGATCTTTACAAAGGAGAGTAATGTGACATGGATAAGCAGCATTTTTATGTATCGGTACACGGCAGAAGCGTTCTTGCCGAACAAGGCGCCGCTCCTTATGAGCTGGTGATGTACTGCACGGTGGGGCAGGCCAGGGAAGTGCAGCAGATGATGGAGGATATGCAGGAGCATGCCGAAGACTCCTTCCTGGCTTATACGTTTCCATGGCCGGATACGCCGGAGGATGATGTCAATTCGCAGTACACGGAGAGCCTGAACAAGCTGTACCGGAAAATATACGAATACGGCACGGCAGAAACGCGCCAGCATCTGACGGAGAACAAAATGCTGGGTTATACTTGATTTCTGAATTCAAGCTGACCGGGAGAGGAGGAAAACATGTATTATATTAAGGATGCCAAGGTGCGGCGGATGACGGAACTGGACGGGGTCCGCTGCGCCGAGATCGGCGTGCTGCCAGGGGCGGTTGGCGATCCCGCGCTTTTGGCTTATGTGGCCGAGCAGACGCCGGGCTGCTACGACCTGATCCGGCTGATCCGCAACGATGCCGACACAGAGCTCGACTGGTACGACAACAGCATGCATCAGGCGTATATCGATGTGACGATGCAGGCGTTCGAAGGCAGCTTTTTTCTGACGGCCGACGAGGAGCGGGATCTGTTCCTGCGCGATCTGATCTCTTTTGGGAACATAGAGGAGGATCTGCGGAGCAGGTTCGCAAAGTAAACGCAGCCATAATTTAAGAAACATAGCCGGCAGACTCCCTCCCCATACTATGGTTTAGGGGAGGTGAGCTAAATGGCGGACTTCACGAACAAAAAAGGCAAGAGAAGCAAGTACGCCCGACAAAACGCTTTTGCGGGTGGAGTGACGAGCAGAAATTCGAGAAATTTGGCTGTGCCCCATAACCCAAGACGTTTTGGCAACCAATAACCTCCTTGAATCATGAACAAACCTCCGGGGATATCCCCGGAGGTTTGTTCAGCTGTTCTTAGCTGTTCACGCTTCACGCATATTCGCGAAGCACCTGAATGCCTTTCACGATGTTGTAGACGAACGTGCCGAAGTAAATAACGCAGAACAGCAGGATATATCCCAGGATCGAGCCGGCATGGTGGGCTGCCAAAGTAAAAAACAGCAGCGGTACGGCCGCAATGAATGGCAGCAGATGCGAGAGCAGCGCTCGCTTGGCATGCCTGGCGACGTATTCGTCCCGGACGGCGATCCATACGATCACCGGCAGGATAAACGGGGCGAAAAATATGCTGAAGTAGGAAAGTGAAGATAACAACTGTCGCATGGAAATGCTCCTTTACAACTTATTTTGTTAAGTTATTACCCATAGTATTTCCCGCCAATCGGCTTTCTCATTTTCCTCTTGAAAAATTGGCTAAATGCGGTATAATAAATAACGCATTCGCTTTTTTTATTACATAACAAGTCCCAGTAGCTCAGCTGGATAGAGCAACGGCCTTCTAAGCCGTCGGTCGGGGGTTCGAATCCCTCCTGGGACGTACAAGGAAAGCCCTCACTTGAGGGCTTTTTCTTTAGATATAAGCAAGTGGAGCGAGAAGGGAGAGAGACCGGATGAATCAGGATATTAAAGTATCACAGTGGACCGCAATTCTGATCGAGCAGGCGAAGCGGGCCGGACTGTCTGCGGCCGCCATCGCTGAAGCTGTCCATCAAAAGGACGCTGAGCCGTTTATCCAAGCAGGGCTCGAGGGCGAGCGTTATGCCAACCTGTTCGGCTACTCGGAGGAACACGGGGAGCCGCTGGCCCAGGCGGCAACGGAAGGCTACCGCATGACGTTTAACACGCGGAACGGGCTGAAAAACTGGCTGGTGCAGCGTTTTGGCCTGGATGAGGAAAAGGACTTTGAGGTTGGCGAGGGCGTGATTCACGGGCTGCGGCTCACCTTGGAGCAGCTGGCTGCATTGCAAAAAGCACTGGCCGTAAATTGGGTGATTGCCGGATCGCGCGACCTTCCGGACGGCATGGTGGAGCTGGATTTGTCCATTCGTGCCCTTCAATCCGCTTCTCAAGCCTAATTCGATCTAAATAGGCGTATGCCGGTTAGCTATAATAAAAGGGGCTGTCCCATGCTGTCGTGTCATACACGACGGTGGGCAGCCCCTTTGTCATTGAGTTTCAATCGCTCCCATCGAACGATTCCTGCTGACTTCCTTGTTAACCACGCCTAGCCGGAAGGTCCACGCTAACTGATCAACATCAGGATGATCGAGGACAATGACAGGCAGGCACTGAGCAAATAGATGAACACGACCGCCTGCTTCGGGCTCAACCCCCAGGACAGCAGCCGGTAATGGAGCTGGCTTCGGTCGGCCTTGTACACCGGCTTGCCGTCCCGATACCGTTTGATTACAACGTAAATGTTATCGAAGATCGGCACGCCAAGCGCCAGCACAGGAACGAGAATGGAAATGACGGTCACCTGTTTAAAGGCTCCGTCCAGGGCGATGATACCGAGCATGAACCCGATAAACGTCGCGCCTGCATCCCCCATGTAAATTTTAGCGGGCGGCTTGTTGTATCTCAGATAACCGAGCGTCACCCCGACCAGCAGCACCGCCATGATTGCGGAATGGGACTGGCCTTTGGCAATAGCAACGATAAACAGCGTCAAGGCCGAAATGGCGGCCACGCCTCCGGACAGCCCGTCCAGACCGTCCATAAAATTAATGACCGTCGTGACGCCGAAGATCCACAGAATCGTCAGAATAAACTGCAGCCACTCCGGAAACACGACCATATGGCCGGCGAACGGAACGGTGATCCCTTCGAATGAGATCCCTGAATAGTAGACGATCACCGCAGCGCCTACCTGCACGAGCGTTTTGGGCAGAGCGGCAAAATCCTTGCCTTTCGTCTTGTACCAGTCATCGATCATGCCGATGCCGAGGATGAGCAGCGAGCCGGCCACAATGCCGGCCATTTCCTTGTCCCAGTGTCCGGTGAGAACGATGTAGGGAACCATGAAGCCGAGAAAGATGGCGATGCTTGCCAGATGCGGTACGGGTTCCTTATGTATTTTGCGATGGGTGGGCCGGTCGACGAAATCAACCCGGATCGCGAGCTTCCTTAAAGGAGGGATCAAAGCCAAAACGATAACAAGCGACACAATAAATCCAATTACATACACAATGGTCAGGCCTCCAATACTTAGCTTTGCAATTTGCTGTCGTTTCATTCAAAGTCTCTGGTTGGTTTTCGGATAGGGTTAAATAGATTGAACTAAAGTTTATTATCGAAATAGTTGGTAAAGCGGCTCAATTAGGCGTTTATTTCTTTAGTTCATTTTACATAGATGTAGCATTTGTATTTTTAACTAGAATAATCGCTATTTTTGCAAAATACAACGATAAAATATTTAATATTTCCATAACATTCCAATCAACCGCTTTTTACAATTCTAGTAGAAAATAGGTCTATAGCACTTATGCTAATAGAAGAAGGGTGAGCCGATGTTGAAGAAAAATAAAATGTTTCAGGTACTGATGGCCGCTGCGGTTGTAACTTCAGTACTGGCCGGAGGAACGGCAGAAGCTGCTTCCGCTGCAAAATCATCATCTGCGGGTCAGGCTGCAAAGATGACGTCGCCAAAACTGAAAGCGGTCAAGGTGGAACTCAGCGTGAACGGCGCGAGTGTCTCCGTCAATGCGGTCCAGCTCAACCAGGCGTACCTGGTAGCCGTGTCAGACATCGTCAAGGCTTTCGGGGCAAGCGCAAGCGCCGCCAAAGGGATCGTCACGATAAAGGATGCGACCGGTTCACGCGTCGTTCAGCTGCAGGCAGGAGTAAAGTCCTATAAGGTGAATGGAGAGGCCGCAGCCTTTACGAACGCTCCTCTGCTTCAAGATGGCAAAACCTACGTAGAGATTCAATCGCTCGTGGAAGCACTGGGCGGGGAATGGATCGCAGGCAGCGGGCAGACGCAGCAGGTATTGACGGTTCAAAGAGCGGAAGGAAGCTATTCTTCGGTACGCTGGAACGCCCAAGGGCAAATCATTGCCAGCCGTGACGACGCGGAGTCCGCCCAAATCGTTAAACTGGACCCGGCAAGCTATGGCAGCACGGTGATCTCGACGGACGAATATGCTGCGGAATTGGCGGTGTCCCCGAACGGGCAGTGGGGAGCTTATACCAATAACGCCGGCCAGCTCTACCTGATGAACCTTGCCAGCGGGCTGTCGCAAAAACTCGGCTCCGACACTTCCGTCAAGACAGATTTGACCTGGTCGGCGGATAACAGCCGGATTTATTTCATCCAGGGCGACAAGCAGGAAAAAATATCTTACATGAATGTCGGCGACGGCAAGGTGACCGAAGTGCTGGCCGACAAAGTGGAGAACAAGTCCGACGTGAGCCTGTCCGCGGACGGCAAACGATTGGTCTATATCGTCAATGTGACCGGCGTGGCCAGCAGCGATAAGGACAGTACGGAAGAATCGCTCAGCATCGACTATTCGGGCGCGGGCCAGCAGCTGTATTCCCTGGACCTCACGGATAAAGAAGCTAAACCGGTTCAGCTAACAACCGGTAAAGACAATAAATTGTATCCTGTCGCACTGGATGGCGGCAAAGCGGCGTATTTGAGCGCCGATCCGGATAGCGTCGCTGCCAAGGACGTGATCAAGGTAATCGGCCCAGGCAGCAGCGTCCAGGACCTGCCTAGCATCATCGATGTGACGGTCATTGCGGCCGGGCCATCCGGAACGCTTGCTGCAGCGGGCATCGCCGCCGACGGCAGCACGAAAGTGCTGAAGATCGATAGCGGCAGCCAGGCGCAGCTTTACAGCACGTCCGGAACCGTCAGCGAGCTGGCGGTGTCTGCGGACGGCAGCCGGATCGCCCTGATCGAAGACGGCAGGATTGTAGTCATAACAGGCGGAAAGACCATTCAGCTTACCAAATAAAAGCGGTTCTTAACCGAAAAGGAGAATAAACGATGAAACTGTTCAAAAAATTAACGCTGGCTGCCGTCACTTCCCTGGTAGCGGTAACCACTCTGGTCGGCTCCGCAAGCGCCGCCTCCGGCATCTCCGGCAAAATTACGATTAACGGGTCCACTGCGCTGCTTCCGCTCACGCTTCAGGCAGCCAAGGAATTCCAGAAAATCAATCCGAAAGTCAGAATCTCCGCTTCCGGCAAAGGCTCGGTAACCGGACCGCAGGCGGTGAAGAAGGGCATTGCCGACATCGGGGCGTGCGACTGGGACGCCAGCATGGACGTACCGGGCTTCAAGGCCTTTGAAGGCCAGGTAGCGAACAAGGTGGCCGTCATTCCTTTTGCGACAGTCACCAACAAAAACGTGAAGGTAAACAACCTGACCACCGAACAGCTGAAAGGGATTTTCTCCGGCAAAATCACCAACTGGAAAGAAGTCGGCGGTGACAACGCGGACATCGTCGTCATCACGCGCGCCTTCGGTTCCGGCACCCGCGTCAACTATCAGGCCAAAGCGCTGGCTGGCGGCGACATCGTCAAAAAGGCTAAAAACTACAAGGAAGTCGGCTCCAGCGGCGACATGAAAACCGCCGTAGCCACAACGCCGAACGCCATCGGATACATCGACCTGGTGTACGTAAACAGCGACATCAAGGCGCTGAGCTATAACGGCGTGCAGCCAACAACGGACAATGTCATCAACGGCAGCTACAAAATTTGGGCATACGGATATTACATGACCAAAGGCCAGCCGACCGGCGCTACCAAAGCATTTATCGAGTATGTTCAAAGCGCGAAATTCCAGCAGGGTTCCCTGAAAAAACTGAAATTCATTCCGATTTCCGCCATGCGTTAAGGCAAGTGGATTGAGCTGATCCATGCCAAACCATATTCATGATCGCGGCCAGCCCTCAAATACTGATGGGGCTGTCCGCTTTATAGGAGGAGAGCCAGTTTGAGCACCCCCGTGCAGCAGTACGTGCCCGAGGAACGTCAGGTGCTGACCCCGCCCGCGAAGCGTCGCAGGTTCAGCCGCAGCGCCAGGGTCCGTTTCACCAACCGCATGTTTACGTATTATTTCTGGTTCAGCATATTGGCGCTGTGCCTGGTGCTGGGCCTGGTGATCTTTTTTATCGGCAAAACCGCGCTTCTGACCTTCCGCGACATCTCTTTTGCGGATTTCTTCCTTTCCTTTAACTGGACTCCGGAAGAGGAGCACTACGGTGCAGCCGCGTTTATCATCAACACCCTGTCCCTGACGGCGCTTACGCTTGCGCTGGCCGTGCCGGTATCCGTCGGGCTGGCGGTGCTGATCGCCGAAATCGCGCCCCGCTGGCTGAAAAACGCCATGCGGCCGATTCTGGACCTGCTGGTCGGGGTTCCTTCCATTGTCTACGGTTACCTCGGCCTGACGGTGCTGATTCCGTTTTTGCGCCGGCTGAGTGGGGAGAATCTGGGCGACGGGCTGCTGGCGGCGGCCCTCGTGCTCGCCCTGATGGTGCTGCCGACGATTTGCCGGATCAGCGACGACGCGATTTCCGCCGTGCCGAAAAAATACCGCGAAGCTGCGTATGCCATGGGCTCCACGCGCCTGCAGGTCATGATGCGGGTTGTCCTTCCCGCCGCCGGCAGAGGCATCATTGCGGCGGTGATTATGGGAATGACCCGGGCGATCGGGGAGACGATGGCGGTGGTGATGGTCATCGGCAACACGGCGCAGCTCGCCAAGTCCCTGTTTACGCCGGCTTCGGTGCTGACCAGCAACATCGTGATGCAGATTTCCAACGTGGAGTTTGACTCCACCTGGAATTACGCGCTGCACATGATGGCATTCTTGCTGCTCATCATCTCGTTTATCCTGATTTTGTTCATCCGCTATTTGGGACGCAAAGGGAGGGAGCAGGCATGAGCGAATGGACGCGCACCCGCAAAATGCAAAGATCGCTTGTGTACGACCGGCTGGCAACGTACGGGTTTTACGGGCTCGGCATCATGGTTCTGCTGATGATCTTCTGGCTGCTGCTGACCATCCTGGGCAAAGGGCTGCCCGGGCTGAACCTCGAGTTTTTGATGAAGCTGCCCGAGGACATGGACCCCGGCGGCGGTATCGGGCCGGTGCTGTTCAACTCGTTTTATATTTTGATTCTGTCGCTGCTTATTTCCGTTCCGATTGGGGTCGGAGCAGGGATCTACATGGCGGAGTACGCCCCGCCGAATAAATTTACAGAGGTGCTGCGGATTTGCGTCGAGAGCCTCTCCTCCGTTCCGTCGATCGTATTCGGGATGCTGGGCTTGGCCATTTTTGCCGAGTATTTTCAAATTGGCTTGACCATTCTCGGTGGAGCGGTTTCTTTGGCCTTCCTCAACCTGCCGATGCTGGCCCGGGTGACGGAGGAAGCGGTGCGCGCGGTGCAAAATGACGTAAAGAACGCATCCTATGCCCTCGGGATGACCAAATTCCAATGCATCCGAACTGTCGTTATCCCGATGGCCATGCAGGGAATTGTGACGGGCATCTGCCTCGTGGCGGGCCGGGCCTTCGGAGAATCGGCCGTCATCCTACTGACCGCTGGGCTCAGCACCTCCGGGGAGATGTGGGACTTCAATCTGTTCTCACCGGGTGAGACGCTGGCGGTACACCTCTGGTACGTGCAGTCGGAAGCGATCGTGGAGGATGCCCGCCAGATCGCCGACAAGTCGGCCGCGGTGCTGGTCATCGTCGTCCTCCTGATGAACCTGCTGTTCCGCATTCCGCTGTGGATCAGCAACCGGCGCCTGAAGAAATAGGGCCTTCTAGAGGTTGTTCAAAAAGTCCGCTTTTGATAAGAAAACCAATCGAGGCCAATCAGGGATGAGTGACCGCGATTAAAATGTTGGTTTTCTTGCGATATCGAATTTCATCAGCTCTGCTGATAACGAATAAATTCTATATCTAGCACGAAGTAAATCGGGAAGCTGATTCGGCATCGAATCTTGAATTCAGCCGGGTCTTCCGGTGCTCACGTACCCACTACGTACGCTCTGCTCCTCAGCCCCGAGCTTCATCCAATCTTCTCGGTGCTGAAAACCGACCTTTTCGAACATGCATTTATATGTATTCATACCGAAATAAGCTTTGATCTAGGAAAAAAAGGGCTGTCTTCCGGCAGAATGACTCTGTCGGCGAGACAGCCCTTTAAGGTTGACTGATTGATCAGCTTATTCAGCGAAGCTGAATGCTTGGGATTGCTACAAGCGATTAACTTTCGGCTGAAGGTGGTCAGCATTGTGCCTTCAACGGCCCGTAATAATATCCAGCTGTGCGGAAGTATCATATACCATCTGGTAAGGGTCGGAACTGTACGGAGTGAGCTCGGCCGTGACGGTATCCGTGTAGCCGATCTCGTTCAACGCCCGCCGCACTTCGTTCCAGTTGACGCTGCCCGACAGCAGCGGGACGAAGCCGTTCGGTCCGGCTGCCGGATTAAAGTCCTTCACGTGGACTTTGCGGATCCGCTCGCCCAGCGTCCGGATCCAATGCTCGGGATAGCCGAAGAGGAGGACGTTTCCGATGTCAAAATAGGCTCCGGCCCAGGGCGAATCGAGCTCGTCGATATACCGGGCCATCTCCATCGGGGAGAGCAGAAATTTGTTCCAGACGTTCTCGATGCCGATATGAACGCCGTGCTGTTCGGCCAGCGGAATGAGTTCCCGCAATTCTTCCTGGCTGCGGCTATAACATTCCTCATAGGTGACGGAAGGCGTCACCGCCCCGGGAACGACCAGCACGGTGTCCATCCCGAGCAGGGATGCAAGCTCCAGCTGCCGGGTGACGATCTCCCGTCCGCCGGCGCGGACATCCGGATCCGCCGCGGACAGGGGGGATTTCCACAGCATGCCTGTCGACAGGCTGCGCAGCTGAATGCTGTGACGGGAAGCCAGGGCCAGTACGGCCTCCGCCTCCTGGGCGGTGGTGTCCATGGTCAGCCCGGTTCCGCCGGACGGATACAGGTTCAGCTCGACGGCATCGTAACCCGCCTGCTCCGCATGAAGAAAAATCGTCTCGAGCGGGGTTCCCTCCGGAAATCCCCATTGATTTATCGACTTCAGCATCGCTTCATACACCCCTTTGTCAGGTTTAGGTTCAGAGCTCTGCAGGCGAAACGGCGGCCAATCGCTCCGCTGAGCGGTATGCAGCCAGGGCCACTTCGAGCGCCTTGAGCCCGTCGACGCCTGTCACGTTCGCCTCGGTCTTGCCTTCCGCGATCGAGGCTACAAAATCCCGGACCAGGCCGAAGTCCATATCGTCGCCCCAGAAATGGTGCCGGTAACCGCGCTCCTCGCTGAATACGTTCAGCTTCTGTCCGAAGGCGTCGATCGTCAGGGTGCCGGCCGTCCCGACGATTTCCAGCGTCACGTCGCCCCAGGTCGGGAAGGAAGGATTCCTGGACCAGCTGCAGTCCAGCGTGGCAAAGACGCCGTTGTCAAATTCGATCGACAGAATTCCGCAGTCATCGATGGGGGCGGCGGACATGAGCTGCCCGATTTCCGCGTACACCTCTTTGACCTCCGCGCCGGTGAACCAACGCATGATATCGGCGACATGAACGGTGTGGTCAATGACCGCTCCGCCGCCGGACAGGGCGGGGTCGACGAACCATCCGCCCGGATTTTGCCCGCGGTTGGTCCCCTTCATGGCGAGGATCCGGCCGAGCTTGCCTTCGTCGATCATTTGCTTGGCCCGGATGACGGACCGATTGTACCGGACCGGGAAGGCCGTCTGCAGCATGACGCCGGCGGCTTTGCAGGCCTCGATCATGTCCCGGGCGTCCGCGGCATTGGTCGATATGGGCTTTTCGCACAGCACATGAACTCCCGCCTTGGCGGCCGCAAGGACATGCTCCTTATGGTTTGCGTTCTCCGACGTAACGATGATCCCGCTGAGGCCTTGCGACAGAAGCTCCGCATAATTGCTGTAATAGCTGGTGCCAAGGATGCCGGCGAACTTTTGACCCCGCTGCTCATCGGGATCGTAAATGCCGGCGAGCTCCACTCCTTCCAATTGGATCAGCGCTTTCGCATAACTGTATGCGTGCATATGGGCAAAACTGGCGATGCCGATTTTCATGAACCGATCACTCCTTTGCTGCTCGGGTCGGCTGCACCGGTCCCCAGATGAACCGGCCGCCCGGTCTCCATCGATTTCAGCGCCGAGAGCGCAATCTGAAGCGCCTTATAGGCGTCTTCCGCGGTTACGATCGGCTCTTCATTCTGCTCGATGCAATTCAGGAAATGGCGAAGCTCTTGGAAATACGGGTTTTCCTCGACCGGGCTTTCCGGAACGGGTACGCCGCCGCCTCCGCCCGCATGACCGCCGCGCTGAAAAGACAGCAGCGGCTGATCCCGGGCGCTGTCATAGCCGATGATCCCCTGCGTGCCGGCCATCTCCAGATTCATGGAGAAGCCTTCATGCGACCAGGTTCCCTCGACGTGGGCGATGGCGCCGCTTTGAAAGCGGAGGGTCACGAGCGAATAGTCCAGCTGGGCGTGAACCCTCCCATGGAGCCCCTTGGCATACACACGTTCCACTTCGCCGAAGCACCAGCGAAGAAAATCGAAATCGTGGATCATGGCGTCCAACGTAATGCCGCCGCTGGCGCCGAAATCGCTGTACCAATGCTGCCAGCCGATCGGATACCCTCCACCGCGGCCCGCGCGGATGACGGCCGGCTTGCCGATGACGCCATCATCCAGCAGCTGCTTGGCATGCGCATATTCGTGGAAGAAGCGGAGAACATGCCCGACGAACAGCCGGACACCACGCGAACGGCAGTGGTCGATCATTTCCCTGGCGTCGGCCAGACTTCGCGCCAGCGGTTTCTCGCAGATGACGTGCTTGCCGTCGTCGGCCGCTTGAAGAACAATCTTCTTGTGCAGCGGCGTCGGCAGGCAAACATCGACGACATCGACGCGGTCGAGCGCTTCCATCGCCTCCGCGTAGGAAGTGAACGAAGAGGTGCCGCATGCCTCGGCAACCCGCGCTCCCTTGCCGGCGTCGGTGTCGACGATACCGGCGAAGTGCGCATTTGGCATATCGGCATAGGCTGCGGCATGAGTGCTCCCCATCGCCCCTGCGCCTATAACGAGTACGTGAATCATAACGGTTTTCAGCTCCTTTTATGATAGACCGGTTACACTTGTAAAAGGTGTATTCGTTTTCTTATCCTTTGATGCCATTCATAGCGATTCCTTCTATAAAATAGCGCTGCAGGAAAATGAACAGGATGATGATCGGCAGCGTAGCCATTACTGCACCCGCCATCAGCAGCGGATAATCGGTCGAATGCTGCCCCTGGAAGGAGGAGATGCCGATCGACAGCACGCGCATATCCTCCGAGCTGGTCATGATGAGCGGCCACAGCAGGTCGTTCCATGCCGCCAGAATCGTAAAAATGGCCAAAGAGACGAGAGCGGATTTGGACAGCGGCAGGTAGATGTTCCAATAAATCCGGAAATAGCTGCAGCCGTCGATTTTGGCAGCTTCCTCCAGATCCTTCGGCAGCGTCATGAAAAATTGCCTCAGCAAAAAGGTGCCGAATGCGCTGAAGATGCCGGGGATAATCAGGACATAGAAGGTATCCAGCCAGTTCAGCTGCCGCATGATGACAAAGCTCGGGATCATGACGACCTGGGACGGCACCATGAGCACGGCCAGCAGGGCGAGAAAAATGACGTTTTTCCCCGGGAATTTCAGGCAGGCAAAGGAGTATGCGGCCAGGGAACACAGCAGCAGTTGTCCGGCCGTGCGGCCTAGCGTCACCAGAATCGTATTGAGGTAGTAAGTGCCGAAATCGATGGTGGTCAGCACCTTGGCGTAATTTTCAAAATGCCATTCCGACGGCAGCAGCGTAGGGGGCACCTTCATGGAATCCGCAAAGGACTTAAACGATGTGGACAGCATCCAGACAAAAGGGGTCACCATCAGGACGGCTCCCGCGATCAGCAGAATATGAACGGCCAGCCGTCTTCCGCGGTCGGAAGTTCGGGTTATCATGACAGCCTCTCCTCCTCATGAAGGTTATTGATAATGAACCCAGCGTTTTTGGAAATACATCTGAAACGCGGTGATGATCAGGATGACGATAAACAGGATGAACGCCTCCGCCGAAGCGTAGCCCATGTTGAAGTACTTGAAGCCGTCCTCCCAAATGCTGTACACGACGGTGCGCGTGGAATCGAGCAGGGAGGTTTGCTGTCCCATCATGATGAAGACGAGGTCGAATACCTGGAAAGAGTTGATGAAGGACATGACGAGCACGAAAAACAAGCTCGGCGTCAGCAGCGGCAGCGTTATCCGGAAAAAGCGGTAGACCGTGCCGGCGCCGTCCAGCGACGCTGCTTCGTAATAGCTCGACGGAATTCCCTGCAGCCCCGACAGCAGGATGACGGCGTTGTAACCGACGCTCGTCCAGACGCTGACAATGACGATCGACATGAGCGCAAACTTTTCGTCGAACAGCCAGTTCGGCTGGGGCAGATGCATCGCCCCGAGCACGTAATTGATCAGGCCGAACTCGGAGTTGTACAGCCATTTCCACACCATGCCGACCGCGATCGGCATGGTGATGACCGGGATGAAATAGAACGTGCGGTACACGACCATCCCTTTGATATGCTGATTGAGCAGCACGGCGAGCAGCGTGGCAAAGACGATGGACAGCGGGACGGTCGCAACGGTATAGAGCAGCGTATTCAGCAGGGAATGCGTAAACTTCTCGTCCTGCATCAGCTGGGTAAAATTGTCGATCCCGTTGAACGCCGGAGCGGACATGCCGTCCCAGTTCGTAAAGGACAGAATCAGGGAAGCGGCGGAAGGCACCATATAAAAGAGGGCCAGACCCAGTGCGACGGGGAGGATAAATACGTACCCCCAGACCGCCTCCTGGATGGCCAGCTTGGAAGTTTTCCGCTTCCGGGCTGCAGGCAGGTTCGGGTCTTTCGACTTGACGGCCAGCGGCGTATTCACCGGCAGCACCATCCTTTCTCTCGAAGTTAAGTGGATACAAGTATTGACTCTTCTTTAATCCTTCTTCTCTTCCGCGAGAATCTCGTTCATTTTATCGGCTATCGTTTTCAGCGCTTCCTCAAACGACTTTTTCCCGAGGTAGGCGTCCTGAAGCTCCTTGGTCTCCACGTCCTGCCACTCGGCCGTCCGCTCGGACACCGGATACGGCACAGCAAAGTCCAGACTATCCACGAATACCTTCAGGTCAAGGGAAGGGATCGACTTCAGCCAGCCTTCCTCCGTTCCTTTATAAGCGGGAATGCTGAAGCCCGATTCGGCCAGGTACTGCTCGCCTTCTTTGCCGGAAAGCACCTGGATCAGATCCCATGCTTCCTGCTGATGCTTCGTTTTTTCGTTCATCGCCCAGCTCAGGCCGTGAACGATCGTCGCTTTCTGCTTGCCTGCGGGCAGCGGGGCAACCCCCAGCTTGTCTCCCAGCAATTTGTACAGCTCGGGCGCGCTGACGGAAATGGCGGGGAACATGGCGGCTTTGCCGGATCCGAACAGCTGAAGCGGCTTGGTCTCAAGCTGCTGCTGGGCGTTCGGGGAATAGCCCTGGTCCATCAGCTTTTTCTCCCATTGAAAAGCAGACAGCGCTTCGGGCGAATCGAAGCCGGATTTCGTTTTATCTTCGGAGATGATGTAACCGCCGGCCTGGTGGATCAAATCGTAATATCCGGACTGGCTGTCAATCAAAGCGGTGTAGCCGTACACGCCGTTCTGCTTGTCCGTCAGCTTGGCGGCATTCTGCTCGATCGTATCCCAGGTCCAGCTGCCGTCCGGGTAAGACACGCCGGCTTTGTCGAAAAGCTCTTTATTGTAGTAGAGTCCAACCGCATCGAGGAAATAAGGAAGTCCATAAAGATGATCGTTGTAGGTGTACAGATTGACGAGGGCGTCAGTGTAAACGGAGGTATCGAGCTTGCTTTCATCAATAAGCGGCTGCAGATCCTTGATCCAGCCTTTGGAGGCATAAGCGTAGAAGTTGGGGCCGTTCATCCAGAAAACATCGGGCCCACTGTTGCCGGCGAGACTTGTTTTCAATTTGGTCCAGTAGTCGGCCCAAGGGGTGTAAGTTACTTTGACTTCCACGTCGGGGTGGTTTTTCTTGTACAGCTCAATCGATTTGTTGACGGTGTCCTTCACGTTCTCATCCCATAGAGCCACGTTGATTACTTTTTTGCCGCCGGCTTCTCCGGAAGAGCCGCCGCAGCCCGTCATTACAGCAGTGAACAGAAACAGGAACACGAGGATGATCGACATTTTTCTAGCCATTCCAATAACCTCCTCTAAATATGGTTCTTGCACTCATTCTTGATCTGCCGCAGTTCCAATGATGTACGAATTCTCCCCCCTTACCTTGCGAAAATCCATCGCCATACTTATTCCAATAATCAAAATAAGTAGATGCCAACTGACCATTCGATGTGAGGTTTCAGGAAAAGAATGGCATCTATTTGCGTAAGATTATATATTTGGTGATTTTTATTTTCAATAGTTTGATAAATATTTGCATAAAAACTTTTGGAAGGCAGGAAAACGGCGTTTTCAAGTGGAAAGTATCGGTTTCCGCATATTTTGGTTATTGGAATATGTTACATGGAATGGAGCATTGGGAACTATATTTTACTGCAAATATGGAATAAGATGGAATATATTGATGCATTTTGCCGAAGAAAGGGGAAGATGGTTGAAAACGATGAGAAAAGGCGATTGGAAACTGATTCAGGAGCTGAACCGGTCGATCATTTTAAATAAAATCCGCCTGGACGGCCCGATCTCCCGGATCGAGCTGGCCAAAGGAAACCGGATTAGCCCCTCCACCGTGGCTGCGGCGGTTCAGGAGCTGATCCGGGAAGGCTATGTGACTGAAATCGGCAGAGGAGAGTCCAGCGGCGGGCGCAAGCCCATTTTGCTGCGATTTGCGCCGGATAACCATTTTTTGTTTGCCGCATCGATCTCAAACACGGTCATCGAGGTTGCCCAATTAAACCTGGAGGCGAATATCCTGCGCAAAGAATCCGCCCCTGTCGGAACGCGGCAGGGAGAAGGCGTCATCGAGCTGATGCTCGGCATGATCGACCGCTTCGTCACCGAAACCGGCAGCCTGGACGCTTGCATCGGCATAGCCGTCACGACACCGGGCGTGGTTAATGTTGAGCAGGGGGTTGTCTACTATAATTCCAAGCTCCGCCTGAATGACGTTCCGGTCAAGCAACTCGTGGAAAGCCGCTATGGGATTAAAACCTGGGTCGAGAACGATACCAACTCGCTCGTGCTTGCGGAACGGCGGTTCGGGAGCTACAGCTCTTTTGCCAATCTGATCTATATTATGGTCGGCAATGGGATTGGGGCGGGTATCCTTGTCAACGACATGATCCTCCGGGGAAAGCTGGGGGGAGCGGGCGAATTCGGCCATACGAGCGTCAACCGGAGCGGAATCCGCTGCGAATGCGGAAACGTCGGCTGCCTGGAGAACTCGGTAAGCTGGCCTGCCGTGCACTCCCGAATGATGGCGGCGATGGCCTCGGGCCGGCAGACGCTTATCCACGATTTGACAGGCGGCGACATCAGCCGGATCGAGCCTGCGGTGTATAAAGAGGCACTGTCCAGAGAGGATCGGCTGGCCATGGACATCACCGAGGAGATCGCCGAGCATCTGGGCGCAGGCATCGTCAACCTGGTGAACCTGTTTAATCCGGGAGCGATCGTGTTAGGCGGGAACGTGGCTCAGGACAATCCTATTCTGCTCCATAAGGTTGAGGAGCATATTTCAAGGTATGCCATGCGTATTTTGAAGGACGATTTGGTTGTTGGGCAGTCTTCGCTTGGCGATGACGGCAAATTAATCGGTGCGGCCGCTGTCGTACTGCAGGATCTGTTTCAGTTTTCGTTAACATAGCCGTTATCCTTCGGTGAGGAGACTGTGGGGAAATGAAAAAGAAACTGGAAAAGGCTTCATACATAAATATGGTTGATGGAAACCGGTTCTAGCAGTACAATAAGGCAGCGGTTCTCGAAGGAATCCCTTAACATCTTTTGCAACCGGCAGAGAAAGGTTTGATATGGTGACGAAGGTAAATGCAATGATGCAGAGGCTGCGTCCTCTCGCCCCATTAGTACTGATGCTCGTTTTTCCCGTTCTGGGGTCGATTTACCAGCTGGTGAACCACCCGAATGACCGCGTGTATTCCCTTGTCACGCAAGCGGATCTGGCTATTCCATTTATAAAATATTTTGCGCTCCCTTACGGCGTATGGATCTTCTATATCTATGCCTGCCTGGTCTACCTTTTCTTTAAGGACCGGAATTTGTATTATCGGGGCATTATACTGTACACGGTATGCGCAATGACATGCTACGGCATTTATCTTGTGTTTCAAACGACGGTGCCAAGGCCGGTCGTGACCGGCAGCGATCCGTTCAGTGAGCTTGTCCGATTTATTTATAAACGGGATCAGCCCTATAACTGTTTTCCGAGTATTCACTGCTTCTCGAGTTACATGGTTATGAGACTCTTTCTGACAAGCAAGTCCCGGAGCCGCGTGATCATGATTCTCGTCAGCACGATGTCGATTCTCATCATCGCTTCGACACAGTTCGTGAAACAGCATGTCCTCTGGGACGCTGTTGCGGCGATTGCGATGGTTGAAATCTACCACTTTGTGATCTATGTCCTGCCCGGGGCACACCGCAGCCGGGAGAAAGTACGGCAGCAGAAGGAACTTCAAGCATAAGGCAGCATGCTCTAACAGAGCCCGGCTGCACCAGATCGGCAGCCTTCCGAGTGAAGGCTGCCGTTGCTGCGTTTCAGGGCTGAAGATGGTGCAAAAACGAAAAAAATGTGCAGGAAACCGAAGTTCATGCTACAATGAACCAAACATCCTATGTTTGGAGGTATTCAAATGAACTTGCAGCGTCCAACGCGTTCAACGCTTGTCGAGCAGGTCGCATCCCAGCTGGAGAAGCTGATTGAAGAAGGGCAGTGGCCCGTTGGGGAACGCATTCCTCCGGAACCGGAGCTGGTGGAGAAGCTGGGCGTCAGCCGAAACACGATCCGTGAGGCGATCCGTGCCCTGATTCATGCGGGACTGCTCCGGACGCGGCAGGGGGACGGGACGTACGTCGTCGCGTCGAGCAGCCTCGGTCCCGTCCTTCAGCGGCGGATGGAGCGCTCCAAGCTGAGCGAGACGCTGGAGGTTCGCGCTGCGCTGGAGCAGGAGGCCGCCCGGCTCGCCGCCCAGCGGAGCACGGCGGATGATATCAAGCAGATCCGGCTTACGCTTGCGGCCTGCAGCGCCGCAGAACAGTCCGGAGATAT
This sequence comes from Paenibacillus sp. FSL R5-0378, assembly GCF_038009285.1. NCBI lineage: Bacteria > Bacillati > Bacillota > Bacilli > Caryophanales > Paenibacillaceae > Paenibacillus > Paenibacillus sp. FSL R5-0378. Next base: position 6,273,838 of record NZ_JBBPAY010000001.1, on the reverse strand, counting down.
AGAAGCTTATCTCATCGCCGATTTGGCCTTTCACAAGCAGGTGATCGCCGCTGCGTATAACCGGCTGCTCAGCGAATTGTATGACAGCATTAGCGAATCCGTGACGAGTTCCCTCTCGCTGGGCAGCCTGAGCTGGGATCTGGTGCTTGTGCACGGCCGGCTCAATGAGCGTCTGCTTGAAGCCATCATCCGCCGGGACGCGGCGGAGGCGGGTGAAATTGTCAGGTCTTATATCCAGGCATCCCAAGATGCCTTGCTTGATTTGTCTGAAGGAGGAAATACAGAACATCATGAATAAAACATACGAAATATCTACGCAGCCGGCGGAGAATCCCCAGGTTTCCACAGGGATGAAGGCGCTGCTGCTGGTTCTTGGAATTATCCTGATCGCGACGACGCTGCGGGCGCCGATCACTTCGGTGGGTCCGCTCGTTGAAACGATCCGGCTCGATACGGGAATGTCGCATACCCTTGCGGGGCTGCTGACGACGTTCCCGCTGCTGGCCTTTGCCGTCGTCTCCCCGATTGCTCCGAAGCTGGCCCGGAGATGGGGCATGGAGAAGACGCTGTTTAGCGGAGTGGCCGCTGTAACGCTGGGCATTGCCCTGCGGTTCGTTCCTTCGGTCGCCGCTTTATTTGCCGGCACGATTCTGCTCGGCCTCGGCATCGCGGTCAGCAATGTGCTGCTGCCGAGCCTGATTAAGCGGGATTTTCCGCTGCGGGTGGGTGTCATGACGGGAATCTATTCCGTTTCGATGAATATCTTTGCGGCTATCGCCTCCGGCGTCAGCCTCCCGGTGTCGAATCATCTCGCTTCCGGCTGGCGGGGATCCCTGCTCATCTGGGGAATCCTGTCGTTGATCGCCCTCATCGTCTGGCTGCCGCAGCTCCGGTACCGGCATCGGACCGGCGGGGTGCGGATTTCGTCGAAAAGCAGCATCTGGCGCTCGAAACTGGCGTGGCAGGTCACGATTGTTATGGGTTTGCAATCCTTCGTATTTTACTCGGTCGTGTCCTGGCTGCCTGAAATTTTGACCGATCGGGGCATGAGCGGTTCGACGGCAGGCTGGATGCTGTCGCTGATGCAGTTTTTCAGCGTGCCGGTTACGTTCTTCGTGCCGATTCTGGCGGGACGCTTTCAGAACCAGCGCGGGCTGGTCGTCGGGACGTTCCTCTGCTTTGTTCTGGGCTTTGTGCTGCTGCTTAGCGGATGGAACGCGATCGTTCCGGTCGCGGTCGTATTGGTCGGAATCGGCACCGGTGCGGCCTTCGGCCTCGTAACGATGTTCTTCATGCTCCGCACCCGCCGGACCGAACAGGCTGCGGAATTGTCCGGTATGGCCCAGTCGGTCGGGTACCTGCTGGCCGCTGTCGGACCTCTGCTGATTGGACTTGTCCATGACCTGAGCGGCAGCTGGACGACCGCGACCTCGGTCCTGCTGATCGTGGCGATCGTCTATATGCTGGCCGGATGGGGCGCTGGAAACAACACTTACATTGAAGAATAAAGCACAACCTCCGCCGGAAGGGCGGAGGTTGTTTGCATTTTTCTTGAGACGGCCGTTACAAATAGATGCCGCTGCTGAAGCCCTGAATGTACATGGCATGCTTTCTGCGGGAGCTGCGGCGCATCGTAAGGATGCGGGACTTGCTGCGGCTGCCGGTTGCAGATTTGTGCCGGGAGTACCTGGAGTGTCTGGAGGCTTTTCTCCGCTTCCTCAAGACGACCCTTTCACTCTGTTCCCTTTCGCTCCGGTGGCGGGAGGATGGTTTTCTAGGCGAGTGTTTGCGGGTTTTGCGTTTCATAAGCAGATGCCGGGCTTTTCTGTCCGTGCTTCTTTTGATGGGCGCTGGGAGTACCGGCTCCTTGCTCCATGGCGTTAATCTCAGATTATCCTGATAGAGGACATATCCTGGGGAAAGCGGGTCCCAGCACTTCATGTCACCGGCAAAGTGAACGATTTTTTGCTGAAGGTCCATTTCGGCACCCGGGACGTAAAACCAGTTGAACCGTTGGTCCAGCAGCAGGCAGTTTCCCCCGAATACATGGTTCAGGCAGTCCTGGTCCGGCATCGAGGTGCCGGGAAAGGCGCGGAAAAAGTTCAGCATTTCTTCAAACCACGTCACGTGCTGCCGAATGGCATTGAGGTCAAATAAAAGGACCCCGGAGTTAAAATAGGTTTCGGGGTTTAAACCTTGTACGGCCACAACTTCTGCGATGCCGTGGATGCCTTGGTCGTGGATAGCCCCAAGGTAGCCCCCGTTCAGGTTGATCTCCCACAGCTCGGTGATGTCCATATTGACCATCACGTCGCAGTCGAGATAGATTACCCGTTCAGCAGGTACCACGGCTGGCAGCAGCAGCCGATAAAGACTGCCCCATGTCCATCGGTCGATGGAGCCGGTTCCCGAGAGAACGTCCATCATCTCGACAGGCAGGGTCACAGGATAGAAGTGGATCGGATGCTTGAAATCCGCCGCCAGCTGGGCGAGCTTGTTCCTGTTTTCTTCCAGGAGCGAATCGTCATGGAGGATGTGAACCTGAAGCTCGGAGGAAGTATTACGGAACACCGAAGCCAACGCGGCGGCAGCGTGCTCGGAATAGCTTCCGTCCTTATCCGTAAAAGCTAAAGCCAATTCAATCATTTGCAGGGACACCTCTCTTTAGAATTGGTTTTCCGTTACATACCTGCATCACGAGAAGGCAGGCGGATGAAGCATGGGCTTACGGCGCAGGGTCACCGGAACCGGAATCCGGTGATTGCGGGTCCTCTTTTAACAGCTCGCTCATTTCTTCCTGCAGGTGCTGCTTCAGCTGCGCTCTTTGCTTCGTCAGTGCCAAAATGGCCTTCACATAACCCAGCGGATCACCGACGTCATGCCAGCGGCCTTTAATCTCGCAGGTATAAATCGCTTCTTTGACAAGTAATTGATTCAATGCGTCCGTCAGCTGGATTTCGCCGCCAACTCCCGGGGATTGGTTTTCCAGGATATCGAAAATGGATGCAGTCAAAATGTAACGGCCTACCATGGCCAGCCTCGAAGGAGAGGCATCGACCGCGGGTTTTTCCACCAACCGGTTCACATACGCAAACGAATCGACCAGCGGTTTGGCGTCGACGATGCCGTAGCTCGATACCTTGTCAGCCGCCACGCTCTGCACGCCTACGATGGACGTCTGCAGCCGGTCATACCCATCCATAAGCTGTTTTAGCGACGGCGGATCAGCGTCAAAAAACGTGTCGCCAAGCAGGACGGCAAAGGGCTCGTTTCCGATAAACTTTCGCCCTACCCCGATGGCGTGCCCCAGACCTTTACGCTCTGATTGGCGGATATAGTGGATGTCGACAATGCCGGTAAATTCCCGGATTTTGCGGAGTTCCTCGAACTTGCCTTTTTGCTCCAAATAATATTCGAGCTCCAGCGCCGAGTCGAAGTGATCCTCGATCACCTTTTTGCCTTTGCCGGTCACGATCAAAATTTCCTCAATCCCGGAAGCCGCGGCTTCTTCGATAATAAACTGGATGGTGGGCTTATCGATAATCGGCAGCATCTCTTTGGGCATTGCTTTGGTGGCGGGAAGAAACCGCGTTCCGTAACCGGCTGCCGGAATGATCGCTTTACGAATCTTCAAGCGGTCCTCCTCCTTTGCTGATAGCAATTTCGCATACTGTCATCTTATGCCGGAGAGAGCTGCGGATCGTGGACATTTATCCAGTGCGGCAAAATTAATGGACGGCCGGTTTTTTGCAGGCAGAAGTAAGACTCCAAAAAAAATTTATCCGTTCCGGGACACGGTTTTTTCGCTGCTCTGCCAGGTTGGGAAAAGCCCAATCTTTTTTTTCTGTGGTATATTTTAATGGATGGGTCGGAAGCGGGTAATGATGAAATATCAATTCAATTGAAACCAAAGGAGGGAATGGAACTCTTGAAAAGCTTCGAACTGCTCACCAATTATTTGAAGAAAAACGCGCTTCTCTACCTGACCGCCGTCATCCTGATCATCCTGTCCAACGTGGATCAGGCGCTGCTGCCGCAGATTCTCGGTAAGGTGACGGATGGACTGAAGGAACGTTCGATCGGTCGCGAGGACATCATCCGCTACAGCCTGATCCTGCTGGGGATCGCCGTGTCCTATGGCGTGCTGTTCGGCTTAGGGCAGTTTACCATTATGCGTCTCGGCCGGCGGTTCGAGTTTTTGACAAGGGGCCAGATCTTTGCCCAGTTTTCCCGCCTCAGTGAAGACTTTTTTTCCAAACAGGGGACCGGCAAGCTGCTCAGCTATGTCATGAACGACGTGACTTCGGTTCGGGAAGCGATTTCATTCGGAGTCACGCAGACGACCAACGCCGTGTTCATGGTCATCTCCTGTGTTGTCATGATGCTGGTTACAGGTATACCGGTAACTCTGATTCTGGTCAGCGTGTGCCCGCTGGTCGCCATTCCGTTTCTGGTCATTTATTTCGGTCCCCGTATCCGGAACCGGTCGATGGATGTGCAGGAAGGGTTGGCCACGATGACGGAATCCGCCGATGAGCAAATCGGGGGCATCCGCGTCACGAAGACGTTCGCCATCGAGGAGACGGCGCAACGCCGGTTTGACGAGACGGTCGACGGGGTGCGCGGCGCGCAGCTGCATCTGGTGAGGATGTCATCCTTGTTCCAGGCGCTGCTTCCGTTCTTGGGAGCGTTATCCCTGGTCGTCTCGCTGTTGGTCGGCGGATATATGACGATTCAGGGCCGGATGACCCTTGGAAGCTTCGTTGCGCTGACCTTCTACCTCCGGATGCTGACGGGACCGCTGCAGCAGATCGGCAACGTGATTAACATGATGCAGCGCTCGGGAGCCTCCCTGGAACGCGTCAACCGGCTGCTGGCCCGGGTGCCGAGCGTGAGGGACAAGGACGACGCTTCGGACCTTGCCCGCATCGGGGATATCGCCGTGGACAACTTGACGTTCTCTTATCCGGGGACGTCGGAACAAGCGCTTAAGGACGTCAGCTTCACCATTCCGGAAGGCCGCACCGTCGGGCTCATCGGCCGCACCGGCAGCGGGAAATCGACGCTGGCAAAGCTGCTTCTGCGCATTTATGAGCCTCCGGCCGGCAGCATTAAGGTGAACGGCCAGGATATTACCCGTGTGACCCTGGAGTCGCTGCGCCGCAAAATCGGCTATGTGCCGCAGGACGGGTTTTTGTTCAGCACGGATATCGCCGACAATATCGCCTTCAGCGACCGCTCCGCCAGCATCGAGCAAATCCGCGAGGCAGCGGCCCAGGCTTTGCTGCTGGAAAGCGTCAACTCCTTTGAAGCGGGATTTGAGACCCGGCTCGGCGAGCGGGGCCTTACGCTGTCCGGCGGTCAAAGGCAGCGCGCGAGCCTGGCGAGAGGGCTGATGAAAAAGCCCGAGCTCTTGATTCTCGACGACAGTATGAGCGCCGTCGACGCGATGACGGAATCGGGCATCCTCGGCAATTTGATCCGGGAGCGAAGCGGCAAATCGACGCTCATTATCGCGCACCGGATCAGCAGCGTCCAGCATGCCGATGAAATCATCGTGCTGGATCAAGGCCGCATTGTCCAGCGGGGCAGCCATGAGGAATTGATGGCCTGTCCGGACGGGCCATATGCATCTTTATACCGGATCCAACAGGAGGGACTGCAGCATGCCTAATTCTTCAGCCGCTGCCCTCAAGGCAACGCAAGCAAAGGATGCAGCGGACAAGAAAAAATCATTTGAAGCCTTCAGGGCGATACTGGCTTACGGCAAACCGCACAAGTGGGCTTTTGCCGGCGTGTTTGTCTGCGCGGTCCTCGGCATTTCCGCCGATCTGCTGCAGCCGTATCTGGTCAAGATCGTGATCGACGATCATTTGGCTGTCGGCGGCAGGGACATGGGCTATATCGCTACGATCGCCGGCATTTATCTCGGCATTTCGATCGTCAGCTTCTTATTCACGTATTTGCAGAATAACCTGCTGCAGTACGCGGGTCAAAGCATCGTGGCACGGATCCGGAAGGATTTGTTCCAGCATATTTCCAAGCTGTCGATGTCCTATTTCGACCGCGTGCACCGCGGCAGTCTGGTGACCAATGTCTCCAGCGACACGGAGACGATCAGCCAGTTTTTCACGCAGGTGCTGCTCAGCTTGATCCGCGACGGCATGACGCTCGTACTGATCATTGTCTTTATGTTTCAGCTCGATACGACGCTGGCCTGGTATTCAATGATCGTCCTGCCCGTCATCGGCCTCGTGGCCTTCCTGTTCCGCCGATATCTACGCCAGGCGTACCAGGTAACCCGGAGCCGCTTGTCGCGGTTAATCGGATTCATTGCGGAGAATTTGTCCGGGATGGGGCTGATTCAGGCGTTCCGCCAGGAAGAGGAGCAGACCCGGCGTTTTAACGAAAATAACCAGAGCTACTGGGAAGCGAACATGAGGGAGGTCCGCGCCAACGTGCTGTTTAACCGGACCTTCGACATTCTGGGCAACGTCGCCCTCGTCACGGTTGTCTGGCTGGGCGGACTGGCGGTATTCCATGAGCATATGGCCGTCGGCGTTCTGTACGCGTTTACGAGCTACATCCGGCAGTTTTTCCAGCCGATCAACCAGATCACGATGCAGTGGAACACGTTCCAGTCGACGACCGTATCGATGGACCGGATCTGGAAAATATTCAGTACCGAGCCGGAAGTGAAGGACCCGGAGCCTGACAAAACGTGCCGGCTGCGCTTGTCCGAAGCCCGCGGCCGGGTCGACTTCAACCACATTTCTTTCGGCTATTCGGAATCCAAGCCGGTCATTCCCCATCTCGACCTTCATTTGAAGCCCGGGGAGATGGTCGGCATCGTCGGCACGACGGGAGCGGGGAAGAGCACGATGATCAGCCCCTTGAACCGGTTCTATGACGTTAATTCCGGCAGCATCAAAATCGACGGGGCGGATATCCGCGATATTCCGCAGCAGCAGCTCCACCGTCTCGTCGGACTGATCCAGCAGGAGCCCTATCTGTTCGCGGGAACCGTTCTCGATAACGTCCGGCTGTTTCAGGAGGACATCTCCCGTGAAAAGGTGATGGATGCCTGCCGGTTCGTCGGCGCGCACGACATGATCATGCGGATGTCCGGCGGATACGACACGCTCCTATCGGAGCGGGGCAGCGGCCTGTCAGCCGGGGAGCGGCAGCTGATCTCCTTCGCGCGGATCATGGTCTTTGAGCCGCGGATCCTCATCCTGGATGAGGCGACCGCCAACCTGGATTCGCATACGGAGCAGCTGGTGCAAAGCGCGCTGGCGAACGTGTCTACAGGGCGGACGACGCTGGTGATCGCCCACCGGCTGTCCACGGTCATGCACGCCGACCGCATTCTGGTCATGAAAGACGGCCGGGCGATTGAGGAAGGCACCCATGACGAACTGCTGGCCATGCACGGATACTATGAACAGCTGTACAATCATGCAAGACAGGCGGCCGATGAAGAGTAGCCCGGGATGCAGGGGCCGATTGGAGGCCGGCTGAGCCGGATGTATAGAAATAGAAACGGGGAGAGAGCGATGCTCTTTCCCCGTTTTATTTGCTAACAGGAAAACGAGGCCGCCAGCGTAACAGGATCGGATCATAGCTGTAGCTGCGGCGCTCCCCTGGGCGCAGGCTCTGACGCGTAAAATACTCCCTCAACCGACGAGTTTTTAGAGGCAAAACGGATTCAACTGCGACTTTTTAACCATTTACTTAAGACCTAGTGATCTTCTAAGATAGTGAATAAACCTAACATGAACCTCTGTGATAAAGCCAATTGGTTTATTAGCAAGCGTTTTCAATGTTATATAATATTACATAACCATTTCATAAACCGACGTAGGAGGGATCATATGCAGCATTGGTTCGGAACATCCTTGAAGCATAAGCTGTCTCTGCTCACCATTCTGGCCGCGCTGGTTCCGCTGCTGTTCCTCGGCATTTTCTCCTACAAAATGGCCGAGAGCCTGACCGAGGAAAAGGCCAAAACCTCCGGGATGAACAATCTCAGGCAGCTGGATGTCTACCTGGAGACGATGGTCAAGGACGTTGAGAACATTTCGCTTTTTCTGATCGGCAACGAAGGCGTGCAGTCCTATTTAAAAAGCTCGGAAAGCAATTACGTGCAGCAGACCGCCGTCATCAACTTTCTGACAAGCCTCGCCTTTTCCAAAGATTATATCGCGAACATCATCGTCGAGCCGCTTGGGGCCAAGGACTCGATCTCCTACAAGTCGCTGGTGCGGTCGGAGTTCCAAGATGTAACGGAGAGGGATCCTGATTATTATGCCGAGCATCCCAAGTGGTGGTCTTCGGTCCACCGGCAGTGGACCTTTGAAGGGGTGAGGAAGATGATCACGCTGGCAAGACCGATCCGCAGCACCGATAAATACAAGCCGATCGGAAACCTGCAGATCAATCTGGATCAGGGGGTCATCGCCAGCCAGGTCCGGCAGGTGGCATTGGAAAAAACGGGCTTCGTGCTGCTGCTGGACGAGAACAACCGGATTCTCGCAGGCCCCCCGGATATGGAAACGAATCTTGCGCTGGACGCTTATTATCCTTCGATCGGCCCTTTTGAGGGACAGAGCGGGGATTTGGTCTACGGGCAGGGGAGCGGCAAGAAGACGATTTTGTATAAAAAGATGTCCAGCGTGGGCTGGAAGCTTGTCGGGATCATACCGGCTGCGGAATACAGCTCGCAAAACCAGTATTTTCTAAGGCTTACGGCTGTCGCTGTCACCGCTGCGATCCTGTTTGTCATCATTCTGGTTCTTTTTCTGATTCAAAAAATTACTAACCCGCTCTCCGCGCTCACCAAATTCCTTAGAAACGCCAGGCCGGAAGAACCTCTGCCTGCACTGCCGGTCAAAACGATAGACGAGGTAGGTCAGCTGATCATCAGCTATAACCGGCTTACTTCGCGGATTGTGAAGCTCACCGATGAGGTCAAGCGCAATGAATCACTAAAGAAGGAAGCCGATATGCATGCGCTGCAGGTGCAGATTAACCCGCATTTTTTGTATAACACCCTCTCCTCGGTGCAATGGCTGGCGCTGATGAATCAGGACGGTGCCAAGATCGCCGAGATGGTCGGCTCGCTGAGTGATTTTCTGCGGTTCAGCTTAAATGCCGGCCAGGAATACTGCACGGTGCTGCAGGAGATCACGCATGTCCGCCATTACATGAATATCCAGTCGATCCGGTATCCCGACAAATTCGATTTTCGGGTTGATGCGGCTGAGAGTTTGCACCATCTAACGATGCTTAAGCTGCTGCTTCAGCCGCTGGTGGAGAATGCGATCCTTCACGGCCTGCTCGGCCGAGACGGGCGGGGCATGATCCGGATCGCGGTGGAGCGCAGCGGGGGGTTCCTCGATTTCGCCGTTGAGGACGACGGGATCGGAATGCCCGAAGAGAGGCTTCAGTGGCTCCGGAACCGGCTGGCGGAGCATCCGGCGGCCTACGGGCAGGAGCCTGACGCCCGCGGGAGCTACGGGCTGCGCAACGTCAACAAGCGGCTGGCGCTGCATTACGGCAGGGATGCCGGACTTCAGGTAGAGAGTGCGGAAGGAGCGGGCACGCGGATTACATTCAGGATCCCGATCGTGCAGGAGGCAAAGGAGTGGACTCGGGAACAATCAAGCAAAGGGGAGAACGAAGATGAAGGTTATGATCGTTGATGACGAAGTGATTATCCGAAACGGGCTAAGCACGGTGGTCAATTGGGAGGAGAACGGTTTTACGGTGCTGGAGCCGGCCGCTTCCGCCGAAGAAGCGCTGCAGCGGATTCCGGATGAGCAGCCCGAAATTATATTTACTGATATCCGGATGACGGGGCTCAGCGGTATCGATATGGCCCGGGAGGTGAAAAAGCAGTTCCCGGATACCGAAATCATCATCATTTCCGGATTCGACGAGTTTGCCTATGCCCAGCAGGCGATGCGCGAAGGAGTCAGCGACTATTTGCTGAAGACGAGCAGACCGGGGGAAATCATCCAGTCCGCGGCCAAGGCCAGGGAGCGTCTGGAGGCTCGCCGGCGGAACGAGGAGGGCGGCAGGGTCCAGCAGACGATCGTGAACCGCGGGTTCTTGAGGAGACTGTTGGCTTCGGGATCCGCATCCGATGCCCGAACCGAAGCCGAGTTTTGGGACCGGTTCCCCGACCTTCGGCCCGATGCTGACGGGTTCACGGTGCTCCGGATTTGGCTGCTGTCGGTCCATTCCTCCGGCTCGGGGGAGAGGGGCGGCCGCCCGGACGGCGATGTATACCGCATCCTCGTCAGCCGGCTGGCCGAACGATTGCCATGCGCATGGCTCGAATGGAACGGTGCACTGCTTCTTCTGGTAAAAAGCCGGGGCGAGGACGACTGGAGCCGCATGAGGCCGGTGTTGGGCCATGTGGAGGCTGAGCTGGGCTGCCGGGTCACGGCTGCCGTCGGGCTGCCGTTCACCCAGCTTCAGGATCTGCCCGGCGCCTTAGCTGCCGCAGCGGAGGCCGGCTCCTATGCATGGCTGCTGCGTGCAGAACGGCGCATCCGGTATGAAGAGGTAGCCTCCCGCCGGGGCATCCGGACGGTATGCACGGTGGAGGAAGAATCCGAGCTGTTTGCCCTGCTCCGGGCGGGCGACACGTTCCGCCTGCGGTCCTGGATTACAGATTTGCTTGAACGGATCATACTGGACCCCGAGGCTACACCAGGATCGATGCAGGCTTACCTCCATTCCATTCTTGTCTCGGCCCGTCGGTGGCTGGAGCGGGCCGCCGCTTCGATCGGTTACTCCAGTCCGCTTCCTTCCGGGACTCCATTCGATATCTACGAGCTGGCCAAGTGGCCAGAACGAATCATGGTTCATGAATTGAAACAGATCATGCAGCAGTACAGCGGGATGGTATCGGCGTCCAGTCCGGTAGAACGGGCCATTGCGTACATTCACGACCACTTGGACCAAAGCCTGTCGCTGCAGCAGGTGGCGAAGCACGTCCATATGAACCCGAACTATTTCAGCGAGCTGTTCAAGCGGGAGACCGGCCGCAACTATCTCGAATACGTCACGCAGGCGAAACTTCGCAAGGCGATGAGGCTCCTGCGGGAAACGCCGGCCAAAATCAGCGAGGTCGCCGGCGAGATCGGTTACGAAGACCTGAAGTATTTTAATCGCCTGTTCAAGAAATTCACCGGTCTGACCCCTTCGGAATATAGGGCAAGTGCTGAAGTTTGTCCCTCCCTTGACTGAATTCTATCCCCTGTGGGAGACGTTCATCCTCTTTTATACTTGGGCTAATCATCGCAAGGCTGATTGAACTTCAGATTTATATCAGAGGGGGATGACCATGAAAACTACACGTAAATTAGGCATTGTTCTGCTGCTTATGACGATGCTCCTTGCCGCCTGCGGCAGCGGGGAGAGCGGAAAGCAGGCAGAGGGAAGCGCGGACGGTCAGGAGAAAGTGAAACTGACGATCTGGCACAATTTTGCAGGGGATGATTTGCGGGCCAAATCGGTCCGGAGCTTCATCGAGCAGTTTGCCAAAGACCATCCGGAGGTAGAACTCGACGCCCAGGCCATCCCGCCTGACGGTTACCGCCAGCGACTGAGCACGGTTGCCGCGGCGAATGAAATGCCGGACGTATTTTTCGTCTATGCGGGCAGCCAGTCCTCCGAGCTGTATCAGGCCAAGCTGCTTCAGCCGATTACGGAGGTGCTTGACGCGCATTCGGATTGGAAGGACAAGTTCCTGCCAGGCGCTTTTGAACCGTATGAGTTCGAGCAAGGTCAGATCTACTCGGCTCCGCTGGGCATGTCGGCCACCTCAATCCTGTACTATAACAAGGCCTTGTTCGAAAAAAACAACGTGAAAGTCCCGACCACGTGGGATGAGATGATGACGGCCGTCAGCGCATTCAATGCCAAAGGCATCACCCCGATTGCGCTGGGCAACAAAGCCCCGTGGGTAGCGCAGTCCACTATTCTCGGTTCGCTCGCCGACCGGGTAACGGGAACGGAATGGTTCAAGAACGCCGCTGCGCAGAAAGGGGCCAAATTCACTGATCCGGAATTCATCCAGGCGCTAGGTCATTTTAAGGAGCTGGTGGATCACAAGGCGTTCCAGGACGGCGCCAACAGCATCGACAATACGCAGGCTGAGCAGTATTTCATACAGGGCAACGCGGCGATGATGATCAGCGGCGCATGGACGCTCACGAACCTGGCGGCATCCTCTACGGAAGACCAGATGAAGGATATCGAAGTGACGGTGCTGCCGCCAATCCCCGGAGGGAAAGGGAAGGCAGGCACGATTTCCGGCGGTGCCGGCGGCGGACTTGCGCTCAGCAGCCGGACGGAAGGCAAAGCAAGGGAATTGGCGCTGGAGCTGATTTATGCGGTCAGCGGGCCGGATGCCCAGAAAGCGATCGCCGAGAGCAACTCCATGGTGATGTACGACACCGATATCGACAAGTCTAAGGTAACTTCCCTCTACTATAAAGCCTTCAACCTCGTCAAATCGACCGAAGTCACGCCGGTCTATGATGCTTATTTGTCGGCGGAAGCGGCCGAGGTCATTAATAACGGCCTCCAGGAAATCATGATGGGCGGCTCCGTAGAAGGCGTCGCACAGAAGCTGCAGGACGCGCAGGCCCGGTCGGCCGCGCCTTAATGACGGACATGAGAAAGGGAGGAAGCTGCCATGCCAACAGCGATGCGAAGTAAAGGATTCATAGCGCTAGCTCTTCTTCCGGCGCTTCTGCTGTTTTTGATCTTCGTCATTATTCCGGTGTTCTGGTCGGCGTATTACGGGTTTTTCAGCTGGAAAGGCTTTGGCGACGCCAAATTCATCGGGCTGGACAATTATAAGGAGATGTTCCGGGATCCGATTTTCTGGCGGGCGCTGCGCAACAATCTGATTTTGGTCGTATCGTCGATCGTCGGCCAGGTTCCGGTTGCGCTCGTTTTGGCCATCGTATTGTTCAAGAACTCGCTGTTCTCCCGGTTTGTCCGTTCGGCCGTTTTTATGCCGATGGTGCTGTCGACCGTCGTGGTCGGCCTCATCTGGGGATACATTTATCACCCGCAGTTCGGGGTTGCGAACCATGTGCTGGATCTGCTCGGCCTCCACTCCTGGACCCGGGCCTGGTTGTCCGACCCGAAGGTCAACATGCTGGCTATATCCATTCCGATCAACTGGGCGAACATCGGCCCTTACCTGGTCATTTTTGTCGCGGCGCTGCAAAATATTTCACCCGAAATCCACGACGCGGCCAAAATCGACGGCTCCGCCGGCTGGAACAAGCTGATTCACGTCACTCTCCCCATCATTTGGGGGACGGTGGTCGTCACGATCATACTTTGCATCTCCGGAAGCCTGAAAGCCTTCGACCATGTCATCGTCATGACGGGCGGGGGGCCGGCGCGGTCAACTGAGCTGCTGGCGACGTACATGTACAACAGCACGTTCAGCGTTTACCGGTACGGTTACGGCTCGGCCGTATCCACCATGATCATGATCGTCAGCGCGGTGCTGATCGCCTTGAACTATTTGGCGACGCGCCGCAAAAGCAGCTGAGGGGAGGAGAAGCTAGGATGAATGCAACGATTACGGCCGCTTCCCGGAGCGGCACGGGCAAAAGAGCCGTCTTCAAAGGGCTGGCCGGCTTCGGCAAGCTGATCCTGCTGGCGTATGCCGTCGTTACGCTGTATCCGCTGTACTGGCTGTTTACGAGCGCCTTTAAAACAAACCAGGACTTCTTTGCCAATCCGTATGGACTGCCGAAACAGTGGATGGCGCAAAACCTGGTGAGGGCTTGGGATCTGGGGAATATGGGAAGGGCGATGCTGAATTCCGCGGTGGTTACGGTCTCGGCGGTCATCCTGACTGTCCTGCTCAGCGTGCTTGCGGGGTATGTGCTGTCGAGATTTTCGTTCCCGTTAAAAAAAGTCGTCGTCGTGCTGTTTACGATGGGTCTTCTGATTCCGATCCACAGCACGCTGGTTCCCTTGTTTATCATGATGAAAAACATGGGACTCCTCGACACCTACGGCGCGCTCATTCTGCCCTATACAGCGTTTGAGCTGCCGATCGCCGTGTTTCTGTCCATGGCCTACATGTCCTCGATTCCGAAAGAGATTGAAGAGGCGGCGATGATCGACGGCAGCGGATGGTGGGGAATATTCGGCCGGATGATCCTGCCGCTCTGCACGCCGATCGTGGCGACGATTTCGATTCTGGCGTTTCTACGGTTCTGGAACGATTTTTCCTTTGCGCTCGTCTTTATCAACACGCAGGCGCTGAAGACGCTGCCGCTCAGCCTGTCCCTTTTCTCGGACGGTTTCGGCACGGATTACAGCCTGACGATGGGGGCGATGGCCATCGCGGTGCTTCCAACGATCGTCATCTATCTGATCCTTCAGGAGAAAATCATGAAGGGCATGGTGGCCGGCTCCACCAAAGGATAGGGTGGATGTTCCATGATCGAAAACAATCTGCTCGCGTAAAATCAGGCAATCCGTCAACGGTTCATACCGGGCGGGTTGCTTTTTGGTATAACCGTTTATTTGTCCGGCTGCGGCTTGGCATCAGGTGCGAAGCTCTCCCTGTATTGGGCCGGCGACATCCCGTAGGTGCTGCGGAACACGCGGTGATAGTAAGAGTAGCTGGCAAAACCGCAGGTTTCAGCGATCTCCTCCTGGGTCATGGTGCTGTATTTCATCCGTTCGATGGCGGCGTTCAGCCGGATTTCCAAGGCGTATTGGATCATCGTTTTGCCGTACTGCTCCTTGAAGATTTTGACGGCTCTGGACAGGCTCAGGCCAACATGGGCGGCGGCTTCCTCCAATTTAAAGGTAACGGTGGCATGCTCCTCGACGAAACGCTTCAGCCTCAGCGCGGTATAAGCGGTGCGGTTCGCCGGCTTCGTCTCCGTGATGGCCCGGTCCAGGCAAAGGCACAAGCTTCGCAGCAGGTAACCGGTGAGCTCCACGTTCTCCCCCTCCAGGCCGCGTCTTTTTTCTAGCAGCAGCTGCCTCCACAGACCGAGCAGGCGATCGTCGCTGCCAATCCGGCTGACAACCGGCCGGCTCATCCGGCTCCACCAGGCATCGATCCAGCCGCCTTCGCAAAACAGAAAATAATCCCCGCTCGAGACGCGTCCCCCGCCGGCATCTTCATGCACCATAAGCTCGTATTCGTCTCCCGGTTTCAGCAGCAGCAGGTCCCCGCCTTGGACATGGTAATCGGTACCGTTGCAGAATACGGTGCAGGATCCTTCTGTCTGCAGCCGGAACAAATAGGTCGTCAAGCCCGCGCGGTGGCTGTTGCTGAACTGCTGGAAATGGTAGGAGTAATCGCAAATCAGCAGTCTGGCTTCCATCATGTACTCCCCTTTCTCAAAAAAACAAGCAAATAGTTCATGTTGCAATCATATTGTTTATGTTCATTTTAGCTTACTTGCATGTATGATAGTAGCAGATAGAGCAATCATTTTATTGGGAAACGAGGTGCCCTTTTTATGAAAAAATTGAACATTGGCTTGCAATTGTATACGCTTCGTGATGAAACGGCTAAGGATTTCCGGGGAACGCTTCGCAAAGTGGCTGAGCTTGGGTATGAAGGTGTGGAGTTTGCCGGATACGGTGACATTCCTGCCGAAGAAATGAAAACGCTTCTTCAAGAGCTTGGTCTTCAAGCGATCGGCGCTCATGTGGGCTTGCATCTGCTTCGGGCCGACCTGCAGAAAGAGATCGATTACCTGAAAACGATCGGCGCGACAACGATGATGTGTCCTTACGTTGCACCGGAAGACCGGGAGAACATCGAGCAGTGGAAGGAACTGTTCGCTTTCCTGGAGGAAGTGGGTACCGAGGCGCGCAAACAAGGATTGACCTTCGGATATCACAACCACGATTTTGAATTCGCGGACAAGATTGACGGCGAGTTTGTATTCGACGCCATGTATTCCTCCACTTCGCCTGAAGCCGTTCAAGTGGAAATGGACGTATGCTGGGTACAGTATGCCGGACAGGATCCGCTCACCTATATTCCGAAATATGCCGGACGCCTGCCGCTCCTTCACCTGAAGGACTTCAGCAGGGATGCCGAAGGCAACATGAAGACGCTTGAGCTTGGTCAAGGGGACGTGAATTTGCCGGGCGTCATTCAGGCCGCTACCGATGCTGGTACGCAGTGGCTGATCGTCGAGCAGGACGTGTGCCAGAATCCTCCGCTGCAAAGTGTGGAGAACAGCATGAACTGGCTGAAACAGAACTACCTGAACCAATTTTAATTTAATGAAGATCAGAGCCGAAGAAAGGGAGATTTGTATCCATGAGTAAAATTAGAGTAGCGGTTTTCGGCTGCGGCGCCATCGCCCAGCGCAGACATATTCCTGAATACGCAGCGAACCCGAATGTGGAGCTGGTTGCTTTCGCGGATCCGCTCAAGGAGCGCGCTGAAGAGGTGGCGGCACAATATGGTGCCAAAGCATACACCGACTACAAGGAACTGCTGAAGAACGAGAAGCTTGACGCAGTCAGCGTATGTACGCCGAACTACCTTCACGCTTCGATGAGCATCGATGCAGCGAATGCCGGGCTGCACGTCCTGGTGGAAAAGCCGATGGCGACCACGAAGGAAGAAGGGGAGCAGATGATCGAAGCGGCCCGCAAAAACGGCGTCTTCCTGATGGTGGGCCACAATCAGCGCCTCATGCCTCCGCACGTGAAGGCCAAAGAAATTCTGGATTCCGGCAAGCTCGGCAGAGTGCTGACGTTCCGCACGTCTTTCGGCCACGGTGGTCCGGAAAGCTGGAGCGTCGACGGACGCGACAGCTGGTTCTTCCGCAAGGATGAAGCGATCATGGGCGCTATGGGCGACCTCGGCGTGCACAAATCCGACTTCATCCGCTATTTGCTGAACGATGAAATCGTGGAAGTGGCCGGCTTTATCGGTACCGTACATAAAGAAGGTACGGACGTGGACGACAATGCGACCTGCATCGTGCGCATGAAGAGCGGAGCTGTGGGTACGCTGATGGCGAGCTGGACACATTACCGTTCCGGCGACAACGGTACGGTACTCTGGTGCGAAAACGGCTGCATGAAGATCGGAACCGTTGAAGGCGACGAGGTTATCGTCGAGCTGACCAACGGCACAGTGGAGACATACAAAGTCGGCGCCATGGCGACGAACGAAAAGCAAGTACCGAGCGGCGTCATCGACGCGTTCGTGGAATCGATCCTGACCAACACGCCGCCGCAAATTTCCGGCGAAGAAGGTCTGCGTTCCCTGAATGTCATCCTGGGCGCGTTTGAATCGCAGGACACAGGTAAAATCGTTAAACTGTAACAAGCATGGAATAGAAGAGGACCTTGGGGTAACCTTGGGGTCCTCCTTTTTGTGTTCAGCTGAGCGAATGGGTGGGGAAGGTTATAGGAGAGGAGATTATCGGTACGTATGCTTCGACGAACCCCTTGAGGGCTTCTCAATTCCCTCCTGGAACTAAAAAAGCTCTCCAATAAGGAGAGCTTTCAAACGTCCCAGCTCGGGATACCGCCCTAACGGGCGGACTGCGAAGCGGGTGCTATCGAAGCGTATGCTCCAACGAACCCCTAGGGGTTCTCATAACCCCTTCTGGAACCAAGAAAAGCTCTCCAATAAAGAGAGCTTCCATACGTCCCAGTTCGGGATACCGCCCTAATGGGTGGACTGCGAAGCAGCTCTAACGAAGCGTATGCTCCGACGAACCCCTAATGAGGTTCTCAATTCCCTCCTAGAACTAAAAAAGCTCTCCAATAAGGAGAGCTTCCAAACGTCCCAGCTCGGGATACCGCCCTATCGGGCGGACTGCGAAGCGGATGCTATCGAAGCTTATGCTCCGACGAACCCCCTATTGGGGTTCTCATCCCTATGGACGCAAAAACACGTCCCAGCTCGGGATACCGCCCTGCGGGCGGACTGCGGAGCGGATGCTAACGAAGTCTATGCTTCGACGAACCCCTGTAGGGGTTCTCAATTCCCTTCTGGAACTAAAAAAAGCTCTCCAATAAGGAGAGCTTTCTTACGTCCCAGCTCGGGATACCGCCTTAACGGGCGGACTGCGAAGCGGGTGCTATCGATGTTTATGCTCCGACGAACCCCTGCTGGGGTTCTCATCCCTATGGACGCAAAAACACCACTCATAGAGTGGTGTCATTTTACGTCCCAGGAGGGATTCGAACCCCCGACCGACGGCTTAGAAGGCCGTTGCTCTATCCAGCTGAGCTACTGGGACATGAAAAATTCAAGCAAGAAAGATCATAACATATATTTGAGATAACATCAACATGTTTTTCTTTCCTTTCTCATAGTCCCCCTCATCTGTTCTCAGGGCAAGAGAAAAAAGTTGTTTCAATCCCCGTTTATATTATTAATGGTTTCTATACGTTTTTCATAGAACGAATGGTTTCCCCGTCCATTCACATGTTTTTTTTCAAGTTGAAAGAGGTATGCTATAATCAACAATTATTTGCACAAGCACGGGGAAAGGAGGGAATACATATTAAAGAACATATTTCCCCAGCGAAGGACAACGTCATTCTTTTTCCAAAGACGCTCGACTTCTATCAGATTCAGCTGACCGTCATGCTGGAAAATGAACGGTACGGGGAAGCGATGGAGCTTTTGCGTTTCCTGCTGCAGTGCCAAGGGCAGGATGAGAGGCATTATGAAGAATGGCAGGCGCTTCTGGAATGGCTGGAAGCCGCTTTTCCACAATATATGAATCACGGCGGCGGGCAGGGTGCAGGCTTGGACTCTGATGAGCATGAGGAAGAGCCCGACGAGGAAGAAATGAAACGGCAGAACGTGCGGGCCAAGCTGGCCGAAGACCAGCATTACGCCGACAAGCTGCTGCACACCGCCATGGAAGAGCCTTTATCGGAGCAGACC
Source organism: Paenibacillus sp. FSL R5-0378 (assembly GCF_038009285.1). Taxonomy (NCBI): domain Bacteria; kingdom Bacillati; phylum Bacillota; class Bacilli; order Caryophanales; family Paenibacillaceae; genus Paenibacillus; species Paenibacillus sp. FSL R5-0378. Next base: position 6,254,892 of record NZ_JBBPAY010000001.1, on the reverse strand, counting down.
ATGCTCGCTCTCGAGCAGCTGTCCTATCTGGAAGGCTCGGATATCGACGACAAGCTGGTGGGGTGGCTGATGCAGGCTCGCCTTCATCCGCTGCTGCAGTTCAGGGTGCTTCAAACGCTGCGCAAGCGTGGTATGCAGGGCACGGTGCAGTTTAAGCGCGGACAGGAGCAGGTAAGCGTCGATATGGAGACGGTGCCTTTAACGCCGGAGGAGTTTCCGCCGCAGGTGGCAATGGTAACGGAGCGTGTGGCTGCCCAAACTGAGGTGCAGGAGCCGACGCTGTATTATTTTGCCCAGGAGCTGTGGTCGCAGTTTATTATGGCGATCTACGGGACGGAGGATTACCGGTCGATTCTTGACGAGGACGACACGACGATCGACATCTGGGCGGCTGCCCTGCATCAGATCGTCACCGAGAGCCTTACAGGCAGCCGCAACGAGGAGGAGTCCCGGGCGATGTATGGGATCACGGACACGATGCGCTTCCGTTTTGAGCAGGCTTATCGAAGCTTCAGGCAGTTCGTGTCGGCCGGCATGCAGGAGTAGGCGATCGGAAACGTTTACCTGAAGAGTTGCCAAGGGCTTGCCCTTGAAAAACACGGCAATGTTGTTTATACTATAATGGTTATTCTGTGCGTGCTGATAACTTAAGTACATGTGAATTATTTTTGGAGGGGAAAGCATAAAATGAAAGCAACCTGGGAAAAAATAGAGAAGAACCTTGGCGTTCTTGAAGTTGAAGTGGAAGCAGACCGCGTAGCTGCAGCCCTCGACAAAGCTTTTAATAAAGTAGCAAAAAAGGCTAACGTGCCTGGTTTCCGTAAAGGTAAAGTGCCTCGGCCGATCTTCGAAGCCCGTTATGGCGTCGAAGCTCTGTATCAAGACGCAATCGACATTTTGCTTCCTGAAGTATACACAGAAGCTGTCGACCAAACCGACATCTTCCCTGTAGACCGTCCTGAAGTGGAGATTGACCAATTCGCGAAAGGCGAAGTGTTCAAATTCAAAGCGAAAGTAACGGTTAAGCCTGAAGTGACTTTGGGCGACTACAAAGGCGTGGAAGTTCCGGTACAAAAGGTTGAGGTTTCGGACGAAGAGCTTGACGCTGAACTGAAGCGTCTGCAAGAACGTCATGCCGAACTGTCTGTTATCGACGAAGGCGCTGCCGAGAACGGAGACATCGCCGTAATCGACTTCGACGGATCTGTTGACGGCGTTCCTTTCGAAGGTGGACAAGCTGAGCGTTATTCTCTGGAACTGGGAAGCGGCACATTCATTCCTGGATTTGAAGAGCAGGTTGTCGGCATGGCGACTGGCGACTTCAAAGACGTGGAAGTGACTTTCCCTGAGACATATCATGCAGAAGAACTGGCCGGCAAGAAAGCCGTGTTCAAAGTGAAAGTGCATGAAATCAAGCGCAAACAGCTTCCTGAACTGGACGACGAATTCGCCAAAGACGTAAGTGAATTCGAAACGCTCGCCGAGTACAAGGAAGACCTGAAGAAAGAGCTCCTGGCCCGCAAGGAACAAGAAGCCAAAGGCAATAAGGAAGCAGCTGTCGTAGACAAAGTTGCCGCCAACGCCGAGGTGGAAATTCCACAAGCGATGATTGACAGCGAAATTCAAAACATGATGCGTGATTTTGACAACCGTCTGCGCAATCAAGGCATGAACCTTGAAATGTTCCTCAGCTTCTCTGGCCAAACGACGGCCGATCTGCAAGAGCAAATGAAGGACGATGCCGAGAAACGGGTTCGCAACAACCTTGTTCTGGAGCAAATCGCCAAAGAAGAGAACATTGAAGTAACTGAGGAAGACATCAACAAAGAGCTGGAAGTGATGGCTGAATCTTACAAGCGTACTGCTGACGAGATCCGCAACATCCTTACAGCAAACGGTTCGCTGGGTAGCCTGCGCGAAGAAATTTCCCTTCGCAAAACGGTTGATCTCCTGGTTGAGAACAGCAAAGAAGTGGAAGCAGCCGAAGAAACTGCTGAAACTGCTGAAACTGCTGAAGAAAAATAAGAAGGAAACGGACGCGGTCATCTGCATCTGATCTAAGTGCGGAGGCTGACATAAGGGACCTATAGAGAGATAAGGCACGTATATTCATTTGCGTGCCTTATTTTTAACTAAAAGTATCCATTTATATCTAAATCTTGCATGAAAATGGATGCTTTGTTTCCATACATATTCGATTCAAGAGTCCGTTTCGGGTTATAATTGTTAGAAGACTCATACACTGTATTAAATGGTGTGGAGTGAAAAAATGACATCGTGCTTTGAACATGTTAGAATAGTGCTGTAAACTTGATTGAAGCACGCATCACATCTTTTACATGGAAAAGAGGTTGGACACATGAGTCTGATACCTATGGTTGTAGAACAAACCAATAGAGGCGAGAGATCGTACGATATTTACTCCAGATTGCTCAAGGACCGCATTATCTTCCTGAGCAGTGCGATTGATGATGATGTTGCCAATCTCGTCATAGCTCAATTATTGTTCCTGGCTGCGGAGGATCCGGAGAAAGATATTCATTTGTATATCAATTCACCGGGTGGTTCTGTCACAGCGGGGATGGGTATATATGATACGATGCAGTTTATCAAGCCTGATGTATCCACGATTTGCGTTGGTATGGCGGCGAGCATGGGATCCCTGCTGTTGACGGCCGGAGCACCCGGCAAGCGTTTTGCGCTGACGAACAGCGAGGTCATGATTCACCAGCCGCTCGGCGGTGTTCAGGGCCAGGCGTCCGACATCCAAATCCATGCGAGCTGGATCATTAAAACCAGGGAAAAGCTCAATCAAATTTACGTGGAGCGCACGGGTCAGCCCCTTGAAAAAATTGAGCGCGATACGGATCGTGACTTTTTCATGAGCGCGGAGGAAGCGAAAGCATACGGCATAATTGACCAGGTTCTCACTTCACCGATTAAATCTTAAAGGGGTGTTTACATGTTTAAATTTAACGATGAAAAAGGGCAGCTGAAGTGCTCTTTTTGCGGGAAATCCCAGGAGCAAGTGCGCAAACTTGTTGCTGGCCCCGGTGTCTATATATGTGACGAATGTATCGAGCTCTGCACGGAGATCGTGGAGGAAGAGCTCGGACATGAGGAAGAGCTGGATCTGAAGGATATTCCGAAACCGAAGGAAATCTGCGATATTTTGGACCAGTATATCATCGGTCAAGAACAAGCGAAGAAATCGCTGTCCGTTGCCGTGTACAACCACTACAAACGGATCAATACCGGCAGCAAAATTGAAGACGTCGAGCTTCAAAAGAGTAACATTCTGCTTTTGGGTCCAACCGGTTCGGGTAAGACACTGCTTGCCCAAACGATGGCCAAAATTTTGAACGTTCCGTTCGCCATCGCCGACGCGACTTCCCTGACGGAAGCCGGATACGTGGGCGAGGACGTTGAGAACATCCTGCTGAAGCTGATTCAAGCAGCCGATTATGATGTGGAAAAAGCCGAACGCGGCATTATCTATATCGACGAAATCGACAAGGTGGCGCGTAAATCCGAGAACCCTTCGATTACCCGTGACGTATCGGGTGAAGGGGTACAGCAGGCGCTGCTCAAAATCCTGGAAGGAACGGTCGCTTCGGTTCCGCCACAAGGCGGGCGCAAGCATCCGCACCAGGAGTTTATCCAAATCGATACGACGAACATCCTGTTTATTTGCGGCGGTGCCTTTGACGGCCTGGAGCAAATGATCAAGCGCCGGATCGGTAAGAAAGTTATCGGCTTTAACGCGGGTACCGACAACCAGAAAGATCTGAAACCGGGTGAATACCTCGGTCTGGTTCTGCCGGAAGACCTGCTGAAATTCGGCCTGATCCCTGAATTCGTGGGACGTTTGCCGATCATTTCGACGCTGGAGCCGCTCGATGAGAAGACGCTGGTGCGTATTCTGTCCGAGCCGAAGAACGCGCTGACGAAGCAGTATCAGAAACTGCTCGAAATGGATAACGTAACGCTGAAATTCGAGCCGGAAGCCCTTGAAGCGATTGCTCGCGAAGCGATCAAACGCAATACGGGTGCCCGCGGACTTCGGGCCATCATTGAAGGCATCATGCTGGACGTAATGTATGAAGTTCCTTCCCGCGAGGATATCAAGGACTGCATCATTACGGAGCAGGTTGTCAAAGAGAAGATGATTCCGGAATTGATCAGCAAAAAAGATAAAAAACAAGAGGAAAGTGCGTAATCTGATTGTAAAACAGATGCCATTTTCCCAAATTTAGGTGCCGATTCTCCACTTCCGCCCTGCCGCTTGCTTCGCGGGGACGGGGTGGAGTCTTGGCGTTATGGGAGAGAACAATCATGTTTTTGAGACAAGACACACGGCCGGTCAAGGTCGGTAATTTGACGATTGGCGGTAACAACGAAGTCATTATCCAAAGCATGTGTACGACGAAGACCGCTAACGTGGAAGCCACGGTGGCGGAAATCCTTCGGCTCGAAGAAGCCGGCTGCCAGATTGTCCGGGTTACGGTCAATAATGTGGAAGCGGCGGAAGCCATTAAAGAGATCAAGAAACGCATTCATATTCCGCTCGTTGCGGATATTCATTTTAACTACCAGCTGGCGCTGAAAGCCATCGAGAACGGCATCGATAAAGTCCGGATCAACCCGGGCAATATCGGCAGCCGCGAGAAGGTGGAAGCGGTCGTCCGGGCTTGTAAAGAGCGCGGGATTCCGATCCGGATCGGCGTCAACGCCGGTTCGCTCGAAGCTCACCTGCTGGAGAAATACGGGTATCCGACGCCTGAAGCTATGGTGGAAAGTGCCCTATATCACATAGGCATTTTGGAAGAGCTCGACTTCCACGATATTATCGTGTCTCTGAAAGCCTCTGACGTGCCGATGGCCATCGAAGCTTACCGTAAGGCGGCCGAAGTGATTCCTTATCCGCTGCACCTTGGTATTACCGAATCGGGAACGCTGTTCTCCGGTACGATCAAAAGCTCGGCGGGCATCGGCGCCCTGCTCTCGATGGGCATCGGCAGCACCGTGCGTATTTCCCTGAGCGCAGATCCGGTGGAAGAGGTCAAAGTGGCGCGTGAGCTGCTCAAGACCTTCGGCTTGATCTCGAACGCCGCAACGCTCGTGTCCTGTCCGACCTGCGGGCGGCTGGACATCGACTTGTTCTCCATCGCCAACGAAGTGGAAGCCTACATCTCCCAGCTGAAGGTGCCGATTAAAGTGTCCGTGCTTGGCTGCGCGGTCAACGGTCCGGGCGAAGCGCGTGAAGCGGACATCGGCATCGCCGGCGGTCGCGGCGAAGGACTCCTTTTCCGTTACGGAGAGATGATCCGTAAAGTGCCGGAAGCCGAGATGGTGGACGAATTGAAGAAGGAAATCGACAGCATCGTTAAAGTATACGAAGAAACCGGAACGATCCCGGGGCGCAAACACTAATTTTGCCGCAAGAAGCCGCAGTCCTGCTTATGCAGTGCTGCGGCTTCTTTTTTGAATGAAGGCGGACATTTTCCAAAAAAGATGCAAAAATCCCGGCCCATCCCGTTTACTCATGGGTGAAAAGGCTATACTACCATGTATCAGGCTAACGAACCTATTTCCGGCAAGATGATTGATTAATCTAAAACCATGCCGGAGGAGAAGCCACTGAACTGAGAATCGGGAGGGATTTACTATGGATTTAACCATGATTATGATGCTGGTACAATTTTTCTTTGCGATCATCATCGGCGTCTATTTTTGGAATTTGCTCCGCGGGCAGAAGACGAACCGCACCGCGGTGGATCGGGAATCACGCAAAGAGATGGATAAGCTGCGCAAGCTGCGTTCGGTTTCGCTGACCAAGCCGCTGGCCGAAAAAACGAGACCGCAGTCGCTGCAGGATATCGTCGGACAGAAGGACGGGCTTCGTGCGTTGAAAGCCGCGCTGTGCAGCGGGAATCCGCAGCATGTCATTATCTATGGGCCACCAGGGGTCGGGAAAACCGCAGCTGCCCGGGTCGTGATGGAGGAGGCCAAAAAAAATCCGGCCTCGCCATTTAAAGCCGACGCCAAATTCACCGAAATCGATGCGACCACCGCCCGTTTCGACGAGCGGGGGATTGCCGATCCATTAATCGGATCGGTCCATGACCCGATCTATCAGGGGGCGGGCTCCATGGGCGTCGCCGGCATTCCCCAGCCTAAGCCAGGTGCGGTTACGAAAGCGCACGGGGGAATTTTGTTTGTCGACGAGATTGGGGAATTGCATCCGATCCAAATGAATAAATTGTTAAAAGTACTTGAGGACCGTAAGGTCCTGCTCGAAAGTGCATACTATAATTCGGAGGACAGCAACACCCCGGCCTATGTGCACGATATTTTCCAGAACGGCCTTCCGGCCGATTTTCGTCTGGTCGGGGCAACGACACGCTCGCCGCAGGAAATTCCGCCGGCACTGCGTTCGCGCTGTATGGAAATCTTTTTCCGCCCGCTGCTTCCTGAGGAGATCAGCCGCATTGCGGAAGATGCGATTCAAAAAATCGGTCTGAAGCCATGCCCGGAGGCGGTCGAGGTAGTGAAGCAGTATGCCACCAATGGACGCGAGGCGGTCAATATCATTCAGCTGGCAGCAGGTTTGGCCTTGACGGAAAAAAGGGACTCCCTGTCGGCTTCCGACGTCGAATGGGTAGCAAGCAGCAGCCAGCTTCAGCCCCGTCCGGACCGGAAGGTTCCGGAGCGTCCGCAGGTTGGCCTGGTCAACGGCCTTGCCGTGTACGGTCCGAATATGGGAGCGCTGCTTGAAATCGAGGTGACTGCCGTTCCTGTCGCCAAAGGACAAGGTATCTACAATATTACCGGGGTCGTCGAAGAGGAAGAGATCGGCGGGGGCAGTTCCAGAACGCTGCGCCGCAAGAGCATGGCGAAGGGTTCCATCGAAAACGTGCTTACCGTTCTGCGCTCCATGGGTCTTTCGCCGGGCGATTACGATCTGCATATCAATTTCCCTGGAGGAACGCCGATTGACGGTCCTTCTGCCGGCGTCGCCATGGCTACCGCCATCGTTTCGGCGATGAAAGGGCTGCCGGTTGACAATCGACTGGCCATGACGGGCGAAATCAGCATTCACGGCAAAGTGAAGCCGATCGGGGGCGTTATCGCCAAAGTCGAGGCGGCCTTCCAGGCAGGAGCGACGACAGTGATCATTCCGAAGGAAAACTGGCAGACTCTGTTCGAGGATTTGAACGGACTGCGCGTCATTCCGGTGGAGTCGATCCAGGAAGCGTTCGGGCATATTTTCGGAGGCGAGCTGGACCGTCAAGTCGACAGCAGCGCAGAGGAAACGATCGAACCCAGCGCGGCCCCGGAGACATTCCCGGCAGCTTCAGCTTCCTTCCTGCATGCCAAGCCTGCGCGTAACAGCCAAATAACGGATGCCGGTTCCTGCTGATCAGGCTACAAAGATTGGTGTTTTATGTGAACATTTGCTAAAATAAAATCGAATGTCATAACCCTGAGAACGGCTGGAGGTGCAAAAGCGATGGGGCCCAGTAAATCAAAAGGCCGCCGGTTTCCTTTACTGCCTTTGCGAGGCCTTCTAGTCTACCCGAGCATGGTTCTGCATCTCGATGTAGGCCGGGAGAAATCGGTCAAAGCGCTGGAAAAAGCAATGGTGGAAGATAATTTGATTCTCCTTTGTTCTCAGTCCGAGGTGAACATAGAAGAACCAACGCAGGAAGATATTTTCCGGGTTGGCACAGTCGCCAACGTCAGACAGATGCTGAAGCTTCCGAACGGCACCATCCGGGTGCTGGTAGAAGGGATGGAGCGCGCCGAGATCATTCAGTACACGGACAATGAAGAATATTACGAAGTCATTGCCCGCGAGCTGAAGGAGGAAGACAGCGACGATCCTGAAGTGGATGCACTGATGCGTACGGTACTCAGTCAATTCGAGCACTATATTAATTTATCGAAAAAGGTAACGCCCGAGACGCTGGCCGCGGTGTCCGATATCGACGAGCCCGGCAGGCTGGCCGACGTCATTACGAGCCATCTGTCGTTAAAAATCAAGGATAAGCAGGACATTCTGGAGACCGTCGACGTTGGCAAACGGCTCGAGAAGCTCCTCGACATTCTGAATAACGAACGCGAAGTGCTGGAGCTCGAGCGCAAAATTAACCAGCGCGTCAAGAAGCAGATGGAAAAGACGCAGAAGGAATATTATTTGCGCGAACAGATGAAGGCGATTCAGAAGGAGCTGGGCGAGAAAGAAGGCCGCGCCGGAGAAGTGGAAGAGCTGCGTGAGCAGATGAACAAGCAGGAGCTTCCCGAAAGGGTCAAAGAGAAGGTGGAGAAAGAAATCGACCGTCTCGAGAAAATGCCTGCAAGCTCGGCGGAAGGCGGCGTGATCCGCAATTATCTCGATTGGCTGCTAGGCCTTCCCTGGTCGGCTAAAACCGAGGACGATCTGGATATCCATAAGGCGGAGCAGGTGCTCAACGAGGATCATTACAGCCTCGACAAGCCGAAGGAGCGCGTACTCGAATACCTGGCCGTTCAGAAGCTGGTGAAGAGGATGAAAGGGCCGATTCTGTGTCTGGTCGGACCTCCGGGCGTTGGTAAAACTTCGCTTGCCCGGTCGATTGCCAAATCGCTGAACCGCAAATTTGTCCGGATATCGCTTGGCGGCGTGCGGGATGAAGCGGAAATCCGCGGTCACCGGCGCACCTATGTGGGAGCGATGCCGGGGCGGATTATCCAGGGAATGAAGAACGCGGGTGCGCTGAACCCGGTATTCCTGCTGGATGAGATCGACAAGATGGCTTCGGATTTCCGGGGAGACCCGTCTTCGGCGCTGCTGGAAGTGCTCGATCCGGAGCAGAACAATACGTTCAGCGACCATTTTATCGAGATTCCGTTCGACTTGTCCCAAGTAATGTTTATTACGACGGCGAATGCCATTCATAATATTCCGCGTCCGCTGCTGGACCGGATGGAAGTGCTCAACATCCCGGGTTATACGGAACTGGAGAAGCTTCAAATCGCCATGCGCTATCTGCTGCCGAAGCAGAAACGGGAGCATGGCCTGAACGAAGACCAGCTGGAGATCGGGGAAGAGGCGCTCATGAAAGTGGTCCGCGAGTACACCCGGGAATCCGGCGTACGGAACCTGGAGCAGCAGGTCGCGGCGCTGTGCCGGAAGGCTGCGAAGATCATCGTATCCGAAGAGACCGATAAGATTACCATTGAGCCGGACGATGTCAAGGACTATTTAGGCAGTCCGAACTTCAGATATGGCGTGGCCGATCTGGAGGATCAGATTGGTGCGGTAACCGGCCTGGCCTGGACCGAGGTCGGCGGCGTAACATTAATGGTCGAAGTCACGGTCGTGCCGGGATCCGGCAAGCTGACCCTGACCGGCCAATTGGGGGACGTGATGAAGGAATCGGCGCAGGCCGCTTTCAGCTACACGCGTGCCAAAGCCGATGAGCTTGGCATCGACCCCGATTTTCATGAGAAGAATGATATCCATATTCATATCCCTGAAGGGGCGATTCCGAAAGATGGACCTTCGGCAGGCATTACGATTGCCACGGCCCTCGTGTCGGCCCTGACCAAGAAACATGTCTCCAAAGATATCGCCATGACCGGTGAAATCACCCTGCGCGGCCGGGTGCTGCCGATCGGCGGACTGAAGGAGAAATCGCTGGCTGCGCACCGCGCCGGCTACAAAAAAATACTGCTCCCCAAAGACAACGAGCGGGATCTGCGCGAGATTCCGGACAGTGTCAAAGAAGAAGTGGAGTTTGTTCCGGTGTCCCATATGGACCAGGTGCTGAAGCATGCACTGGTGGAGCAGGCGGGAGTGCACTAGAGAGGGTTTAATTTAACATGAAAGTTACGAATGCAGAATTTATTATCAGCGCCGTCGGCCCTGACCAATATCCTGTGGACGCCTTGCCGGAGATTGCTCTGGCAGGGCGTTCCAATGTCGGCAAGTCTTCGCTCATCAACCGGATGATCAATCGGAAGAACCTCGCGAGAACAAGCTCGACCCCGGGCAAAACCCAGCATATGAACTACTATCGTATTAATGAGGCTTTGTATTTTGTGGACTTCCCAGGGTACGGCTACGCCAAAGTGTCCAAGACGCAGCGGGCTGCCTGGGGCAAGATGATTGAGAAATACATGCTGGAGCGGCAGACGCTGAAGCTGGTTCTCATGGTGGTGGATCTTCGCCACCCGCCGACCAAGGATGACGTCATGATGTATGACTGGCTTCAGCATTATGACATTCCAATCTGCGTCGTGGCTACGAAAGCGGATAAAATACCGAAGAGCCGGTGGCAGAAACATGTCAAGCAAATGAAGGAGAGCCTCCTTCTCCGCAACACTGATTTGTTCGTCATGTTTTCTTCGGAGCTGGGTGTGGGTAAAGAAGAGTTATGGGCTGTGATCCAGTCATTTACGGAAAACGGCGACTCTCCGCAGTCCGGGGCGGTTCCGCAGGAAGGGCAGCAGCAGGAGAACCCGTAACGCCTCAACCTAACGAAAATGCGATAAATTCGCTGTATACTATAGGGATTCAGACTTTTCACGGGAGGAAAGTGAGCATCCCATAAGATTTTTCGGCTACAATCCGGTTTAATCCGTTATTTTATGAAATATGAAGGAAATTCATGGTTCGCTCAGCAAGCCAATGCTCGAGGATGTGCTGTATAATAATACTAAAGGTTGTTTAAAGAGGCCTTAAGCTCCTTTAACGATCTTCACCCGCCATGTCCGGCGGAAATTTTTCTTGCGATTATAGAATCGAACCGTGCTGGAGCACATCGTTCTGTAATCATAAAAAAGAATTGAGGAGATTTTTATGGCTCAGCGGTTAGCCACAGAGTATGTTCAAACGACTTTACAAATGACGGAGCAGCAATTGAACCAATTTTTGCATTCGGCGGAAAGCTGTCATGTGCATCCTTATGTGAAAGTACTGGACGGCGGAGGACAAGAAATTGTGCTTGAAGACGAAAGCGGCGAGGCGGTTCATCTCCCTCTGGAGCGTAAAGGTTCGTTATACATCTGTGAATTGTCTTGCCGCTTGGTGAACCCTCATCTGACAAACGCGGTCCGCAAACTGTTCGTCGCCTGCAAAGGAGACGGAATCGTCAATCGCATTTATCAAGGATTCACGATGATGTATTATTATGAAAAAGGCTCGGTTCGCAAAATTGCGGAAGTTACGACTTCCCAGAGTAAGCTGGTGTATGAATATAAGCATACGGCCGGAGAACTCCAGCGAATGTTCCAGCTCACCGAGGTCGAACAGGAAATATCCCGTTTGTACCAAGATATTAATTTTTGGCTCGATGAACGGAACAAAGCGGTGACCCCTGAACAGATTGCTGTTATTGACCAGAAACTGCGCCTCACCACACATAAATGGTTTGCACTTGAGGCTTGAGATGGCCTCGGAGAAAGAGAACCCTTCGGTAACTGAAGGGTTCTTTTTACGTCTTAAATGCCCGGTAAAACGGGTCAGGTGACGCGGGGATGAGTGGCTGAAAATAAATATTTGCAAAGGATAAAAAAGGGTTGCAATTAGGGCGGATAGATGTTATTTTTAATCTCGTTGAAAAGAATTATATAGGAACCAGGATTCACTCAGGACATTGAATGTTGCGAGAGATTATTCCCTCGGGAAGTGAATGACGTAGGTCCTAGCGGATGAAATTTTCAAACATTTTATTCCTAGGAAGGGGGAACCGAAGGATGGAATATTCAACTTTCGGAAGACACGTTGCTGTTGATACTTGGGGTGTAGATTTTGACATGCTGAATGACGCGGAATTTCTGCAGACTCAAATGGTTGAGGCAGCCGAAGCATGCGGTGCTACAGTCATGTCGGTACAATCCAAGCAGTTTGAACCACAAGGCGCTACAGTACTCGTATTGTTGTCAGAAAGCCACCTCTCGATCCACACGTATCCTGAGAGAGGATTCGCAGCGATCGACTGCTACACTTGCGGTGAGACGGTAGATCCACAGTTGGCCATTGATTACCTGGTATCCGTATTGAAACCTGAGAAAACTTACGCCAAGAAACTGGTGCGCGGTTTGGGTGAATTGACGGTAGAAACCCCTGAACTGAAACAGACCGAGCTGGTGTAACTTCGCGGCACGAATAACGATATCTAAATCATAACCATGGACATCTCCATGGTTATTTGTTTTTTTGGACCCCCATACAATGAGTAGTAAGCTTGTTAACAGGGAGGTTCGCTTAAGCGTGAGAAGGAGAAAACAGAGGGATTTGCTGTTTGTCGGTCTGCTGCTGGTCCTGCTTGTCAGCCTTGTCTACCAAGGATACCGGATGATGTGGCCTCATACCGAAGGAGAGAATGCCGAAAGGATGCTGTTCGAGGTGGCCCAGTTTCAAATGCAGGTGCTGGGAACGTCCCTGGCGGATGCGGCTGGCAGTTCGCGTACCGATGAGCTGAACGCCCTCAAGCTGGCGGCTTATTCGGCGTCGTATGCTCACGACCGGCTGGCAAAAACATTTGGGGACGGTGCCGTCGATCCGCTTAAACCGGTCGGTGATCTGGTTAATGTAATCACAGAGTGGCAAATCGGCGGCAACCGCCTCCTCACCGATGCGGAGAAGGACATGCTGCTTCGGTACAGCCAGCTGTATGCAGGTGTCATACCTGTATACGATAAGCTGCTGAGCGAGGACGGGCACGTGATCGCCTCGCAAGCGGGCCAGCTGAAGAAAATCGGCAAAGAACTCGCCAAGACGCTGGAAGAAACGCAATAAAGAGGGTATAAAGCCCAGTGCTTTGTGACACAATAAATCACATGTAATTTCATAAACATTTCAAAAATAGTTCAGAGAGAGCAGGACATTTGTGATATAATGAACACGTTGTTAATGAACGTACCGTAAGAAAAAACGTCCTGAACTGGATCTTTTTTTTTGAAATGAAACATAGGCAGGTGAACACGTAATGCACATCGTCGTTGTCGGATTAAACTATCGTACAGCGCCTGTAGAAGTGAGGGAACGTTTTACATTTGATCAAAGCGAACTTCCAAAGGCACTCAGCCAGCTGATGCTGACGAAAAGTGTAATGGAAGGCGTGATTGTGGCTACGTGCAACCGCACTGAAATATACGTGGTGGTAGACCGTCTTCATATGTGCGGGTATTTCATCCGCAGTTTTGTGGAGCAATGGTTTGATATCCCAAGAGAAGAATTTACAAAGCATTTATATATATATGAAGACGAGCAGGCCATTTCCCATTTGTTCCGGGTGACCTGCGGCCTGGACTCCATGGTGATCGGGGAGACGCAAATTTTGGGTCAGGTCCGCAGCGCCTTCCTGCAAAGCCAGGAGGAGAAAGCGACGGGCACCTGGTTCAACATGCTGTTCAAGCAGGCTGTAACCCTTGGCAAGAGAGCCCATTCGGAGACTTCCATTGGGGAAAGCGCAGTGTCCGTGAGCTACGCGGCCGTTGAGCTGGGCAAACGGATTTTTGGCATGTTCAACGACAAGAAGGTGCTCATTCTCGGTGCCGGCAAAATGAGCGAGCTGACCGTCAAGCACCTGTACGCGAACGGGGCCGAAGAGGTGATCGTCGCCAACCGGACCCTGGCGCGGGCGGAAGAACTGGCCAGCAAGTTTCAAGGTACGCCGTGCACGATGGAGCAGGCGATTGCCCGGCTTCACGAAGTGGACATCCTGATCAGCTCGACGGGTGCCAAGGATTACGTCCTTACGCCGGCGCAGGTCAGCGAGAGCATGAAGAAGCGGCAATCCCGGCCGCTGTTTATGATTGATATCGCGGTGCCGCGGGACATTGATCCGGCTATCGCCGAGATTAGCAACGTATTCCTGTATGATATTGACGACCTGGAAGGAATCGTTGAGAGCAACCTCGAAATGCGCCGGGCCGAAGCCGCGAAAATCGAAGTGATGATCGAAGAGGAGAAGACGGCGTTCTATCAATGGCTCAAGACGCTCGGCATCCGGCCGGCGATCCGTGCGCTTCAGGAGAAGTCCACGGCGATTCATGAAGAAACGCTGGAAAGCCTGTTTAACAAGCTGCCTGAACTGAACGACCATCAGCGCAAAGTCATCCGCCGGTTGACCAAGAGCATCGTCAATCAGATGATGCACGATCCGATCAACCGCTTGAAGGAAATGGCCGGCGGCAAGGAAGGCAACGAGGCGCTAGAGTTTTTCACACACATATTTGCTTTGGAAGAGGACATGAATGCGTCCGGTCATGGCAGCAGCGTCATGGAGAAATCCGGCAAGGTCCCGCAAGGGAATAGCAAGAACCCATCGGACATGAAGCTGTCCAAGGTTTCTTTGACTCCTGCAAGCCTGTAAGCCGGTAGGGGGAGTTGACATTGCTCACTGGTTTTTACGATGCCGGCATTTATATCTACGCCCTGAGCCTTCTGTTTTTTATCTCGGATTGCATACGACGCAATCAGGGGGCAAAGCGGATGGGTACAGGGCTTCTTGTTGTAGTTGGCGTTTTGCAGGGAGGCGCGCTTCTGATTAGAGCGTGGCAGGAGAGCATGCTGCCGATCTTTACCCCATTTGATTTTTTGCTCTTATTTTCATTTAGTCTCGTCATCGCCGCGCTGATCCTGAACTGGGTGCAGCGGTCGGAGTTTGCCGTCCTGCTGCTCGGCATCATCGGATTCAGCGCCATGGTGCTGAACCGCTTATGGTTTGCGGCCGGGAATAACCCGCTGCGTCATTGGGAGACGGTACACGGCCTGCTCATTCTGCATATCACGCTTGCCAACCTAAGCTTCGCCGTTTACACCATTGCCGCCGTATTTGCCGGCATGTATTTGTTCCTTCATAGAAGGCTGAAAGGGAAAAAATGGAGCGACACCGTCCGCAGGCTTCCGAGTCTTGAGCTGATGGACAAGTATACGTACCTGCTCGCATCGATCGGAACCCCGCTCTTATCCGTTTCGTTCATCGTCGCGGTGCTGTCGCTTATTTCCGAAGGCAAGCTCAGCCTGCTGCTGGACTTGAAAGTAGTGGCTACGCTTGCCGGACTGGCGATTTATTATTTTTTTCTGATTCGTAAACGTTCCAAACAGCATTCCGGTCAAGTGATGGCCCAGTGGATTCTGATCGGATATGCGTTTATTATCTTTATTTTCGTACTGAATACGTGGTCCGATTTTCACCGTTGGACAGGAGAGTGAGCCCTTTGTCGGTATATTTGCCCGTAATGCTGGATTGCAAGGGGCGCTGCTGCGCCGTGGTGGGCGGCGGGGCCGTGGCCGAAAGAAAGGTAAACTCCCTGCTTGCGGCTTCGGCCGATGTGACGGTGATCAGTCCGGAAGTGACACAAGGACTGCGGCAGCTTGTAATGGAAGGCCGGATCCGCTGGATTTCCCGCGAGTACGCGGCGGGAGATTTGGCGGGGGCCTTTTTGGTCTATGCGGCAACCTCCTCGCCTGACGTGAACGGTGCCGTGATCGATGAGGCAGAGCGGATGGGTGCGCTGGCAAACGCGGCCGGCGGCAGTAAGCCGGGTTCTTTTATCAGCCCGAGCGTGCTTCGCCGGGGCAGGCTGGTGATCGCCGTGTCCACCTCGGGCGCCGGACCGGCGCTGGCTGCGGAGATTTGCGACAGGCTGGAGGAAGAATACGGCCCCGAATACGAGGAATATCTCGAATGGATGTACCGGATGCGCAGCAGCATCAAGAGGCAGGTTACGCGCCCGGAAACCCGGCAAAGATTATTAATGAAAGCGGCAAAGCTTGAAGTGCTGGATGATATCCGCAAGGGCACGTTTGAGCCGTGGGATACGGAACAAATCAAGCAATGGATAGCGAACAACCAGGAGGAATCATGATGCGGACAATCGTAGTAGGCAGCAGACAAAGCGCATTGGCATTAACGCAGACAGGGCAGGTCATCGACCAGCTGAAGCAGCTGTGCGTGGAACATGGGTTTGATTTTCAATTTGAAGTGAAAAAGATCGTGACGAAAGGCGACCGCATTCTGGATGTGACGTTGTCCAAGGTCGGCGGGAAAGGCTTGTTCGTTAAAGAAATCGAACAGGCTATGCTGGACGGTGAAATCGATATGGCCGTGCACAGTATGAAGGACATGCCTTCGGTTCTCCCCGAGGGTCTGATGAACGGTGCGGTGCCCCGCCGCGTCGATCCGAGGGACTGCCTCATTTCCCTTCATGGGCAAAGCATTGACGAGCTTCCGCAGGGAGCGAAAGTAGGAACGAGCAGCCTGCGCCGCTCCAGCCAGCTGAAGGCTCACCGGCCGGACCTGGAACTGGAGCCGGTTCGCGGCAATATTGACTCGCGTCTGCGCAAGCTCGAGACGGAAGGCTTTCAGGCGATCATTCTCGCCGCTGCCGGGCTGTACCGCATGGGCTGGGAGGATAAAATCAGCTCGTATATTCCGGTGGAGACCTGCCTGCCGGCTGTTGGCCAAGGAGCGCTCGGCATCGAATGCCGCGAAGATGATGCGGATCTGCGCAAACTGCTTGATTTATATAACGACAAGGAATCGGAGCTGACCGTTGCTGCCGAACGCAAGTTTCTCGCCGTATTGAACGGCGGCTGCCAGGTGCCGATCGGGGCACACGCCGTACTCGTTCCGTCCGAGACGGAGCATTCCCAAGAGACTCCGCCCGTTATACAATTAACGGGAATGGTAGGATCTCCCGAAGGGGACGTCATTTTAAAAGAAACGCTGACGGGAACGGATCCACAGAAGCTTGGGGAAGACGTTGCCAATAAGCTGATTGCCCAGGGAGCCGAGAGAATTCTGGAACAGACCAGGGAGTAGGGGATGAGAACATGGCGGGAAGAGTATTTTTGGTGGGAGCCGGGCCCGGGCATGCCAAATTAATTACGGTAAAAGGGCTGGAATGCCTGCAAAAGGCGGATGTCGTCGTATACGACCGCCTGGCGGGGCCGCAGCTGCTGCATTCGCTCAAGCCGGGAACGGAAAAAATATACGTCGGCAAGCTCCCGGACCGCCATACGATGAAGCAGGAAGAGATCAACCAGCTGCTGGTGGATCTTGCCCTGCAGGGCAAAACGGTCGTGCGGCTGAAGGGCGGCGATCCGACGATATTCGGACGCGTAGGTGAGGAAGCCGAGCTGCTAAGGCGAAACGGCATTCCTTATGAAATCGTGCCCGGCATTACGGCGGCGATCGGGGTACCGGCGTACGCGGGCATTCCGGTGACCCACAGGGATTTGGCATCTTCCTTGTCCATCATCACCGGACATGAAAGCCCGGACAAGCTGGACCGGATGATCGAATGGGACAAGGTTACGAACGCGACCGGAACGCTGGTCTTTATGATGGGCGTGGCCAAGATCGGTTATATCGCCGAGCAGCTGATGCGCCATGGACGCAAGCCCGGCACGCCGGTGGCCTTGATCCGGTGGGGGACGCGGGCGGAGCAGGCGGTGCTCGCCGGGACGCTCGCCGACATCGCGGAGAAAGTGGAGCAGGCGGACTTTCAGCCGCCGGCCGTCATCGTTGTCGGCGACGTCGTGCGGCAGCGCGAGCAGCTCAAATGGGTGGAGTCGCTGCCGCTGTTCGGCAAGCGGATCCTCGTCACCCGCTCCCGGGCTCAGGCAAGCGATCTGGTCAACCGGATCGAGGAGCTCGGCGGGGAGCCCTACGAATTTCCGGTGATCGAGACAGTGTATCCCGAAGCGCCCGAGCTTAAGCAGGGCCTCAAGGACGCCTTCGACCGGCTCGGTGAATACGACTTGGTGTTCTTCACCAGCACCAACGGCGTCGACTACTTCTTCCGCCATTTGAAGGAGCAGGGGAAGGACATCCGGCAGCTGCACCGGGCGCGGATTGCGGCGGTCGGCCCGGCCACAGCCGAGGCCCTCGGGCAGCGGGGCATCATCCCCGTGGAGCTGCCGGACCGCTTCCAGCAGGAAGGACTGATCGAGTCGCTGGGAAGCCAACTGCTCGCCGGCCAGAAGGTCTTCCTTCCGCGCGGGGATCTGGCACGAAACTGGCTGCCTGACAAGCTCGCGGAGATGGGCCTCGAGGTCACCAGCGCGGTGATGTACCAGACGATCGCAGGGCGGGAGGACGATCCCGAATTGATCCGGCTGCTGGAAGAGGGCGGAATTCATGCCGTGACGTTCACCAGCTCGTCGACGGTGAACAATCTGCTCTCGATTTTGCAGCGGATGGGAGTGCAGGACCCGGCAGCGCTGCTGCAGGGCGTGGAAGTTGCATGTATTGGAGAAATTACGGCCAAGACAGCCCGTGACGCGGGACTTGAAGTAGGCATCATTGCCGAAGAAGCGACGTTGGACAGCCTTGTCCGGTCGCTGTGCCTGTGGAACGCGGAAGCTGCGGCCGCATCAGAATAGAAGGGTCTGGGATGACCCTAGACTCGTAAATATCTACCAATAGGAGGTTTACAGCTATGAGTTTTCCAATAGTAAGACACCGGCGCCTCCGCCAGTCCGCGGGCATGCGGAACATGGTGCGCGAAACGGTGCTGAACGTGAATGACCTGATCATGCCGATTTTTGTAACCTATGGAGAAAACATAAAAAACGAGATTTCATCCATGCCGGGAGTCTATCATTTTTCGCTGGACCGGCTGAAAGAAGAAGTGGACGAAATTGCCTCCCTCGGCATTCCGGCCGTGCTGTTGTTCGGCATTCCGGAAACGAAGGACAGCATCGGCTCCTCGGCCTTTGCGGAAGACGGCATCGTGCAGGAAGCCACACGCCTGATCAAGTCCTGGTATCCGGACCTGCTCGTCGTAGCCGACACCTGCCTCTGCGAGTTTACGGATCATGGACACTGCGGCATGGTGCATACCTATGAACGGGATGGCCATGTGTGCGGCGACGTCATGAACGATGAATCGCTGGAGTTGCTGGTCAAAACGGCAGTGTCCCAGGCGAAAGCCGGCGCCGATATTATCGCCCCGTCCAACATGATGGACGGCTTCGTGCAGGCGATCCGCGCAGGGCTTGACGAGAACGGATTTGAGCATATTCCGATCATGTCTTATTCGGTCAAATATGCTTCCGCCTTCTACGGCCCATTCCGCGAGGCAGCCGACTCGGCACCTCAGTTCGGCGACCGCAAAACGTACCAGATGGATCCGGCCAACGCGCGCGAAGCGCTGCGTGAAGCGGAATCCGATGTGCTTGAAGGGGCCGACATGCTGATGGTCAAGCCTTCTTTGTCCTATATGGACATTATGCGCACGCTGAAAGATCAGTTCGACCTTCCGCTCGTCGCCTACAATGTGAGCGGGGAGTACTCCATGGTCAAAGCGGCGGCCATTCAAGGCTGGATCGACGAAAAAGCCGTAGTGCAGGAAATGCTGACGAGCATGAAGCGCGCCGGCGCGGATATCATTATTACTTATTTTGCCAAAGACGTGGCCCGGTGGATCAAGGGATAACCGAAGCATCGGAGCAAAATCCCTGCTTAGCGGGGTGATTTAAACCGATAGATTGGAGTGAATGACATGAGCAGTATGTCAGGAAAGCGCAAGGAGGAGGCTTCCCGGTCAGCCTTTGAAGAAGCCAAGCAATATATCCCCGGCGGGGTGAACAGCCCGGTCCGCGCCTTTAAATCGGTCGGCCTTACGCCGATTTATGTGGACCATGCCCAAGGATCGCGCGTGTACGATATTGATGGCAACAGTTTTATCGACTACGTCGGCTCCTGGGGACCCCTGATTATGGGACACGCCCATCCGGAAGTGATTGCTGCGGTTCAGGAAACGGCGGCCAAAGGCACGAGCTTCGGCGCGCCTACGCTGATTGAGACGGAGATGGCCAAGCTCGTGTGCGAGCGTGTCCCTTCGATCGACATCGTCCGGATGGTCAATTCGGGTACGGAAGCGACGATGAGCGCGATTCGACTGGCCCGCGGGTACACGGGACGCAGCAAAATTTTGAAATTCGAAGGCTCCTATCATGGACACGCGGACAGCCTGCTCATCAAAGCCGGCTCCGGGGTGGCGACGCTGGGTCTGCCTGACAGCCCGGGCGTGCCGGAAAGCGTGGCCAGCAATACGATCACGGTCGCGTATAACGACCTTGAGTCCGTAAAGCTTGCCTTTGAACGTTTTGGCGAGGAGATCGCCTGCGTCATCGTGGAGCCGGTAGCCGGCAACATGGGCGTCGTACCTCCGCTTCCGGGCTTTCTGGAAGGCTTGCGCGAAATTACTACAAAATATGGCAGCCTGCTCATTTTTGATGAGGTCATGACCGGGTTCCGCGTTCATTTGAACTGTGCCCAAGGCCGGTTCGGCATTACGCCTGACCTGACTTGCCTGGGCAAGGTCATCGGCGGCGGACTGCCTGTCGGCGCATACGGCGGCAAACGCGAAATTATGGAGAAAGTGGCGCCGTCCGGTCCGATTTACCAAGCGGGCACGCTGAGCGGAAATCCGCTGGCCATGGCGGCTGGGTTTACGACGCTGAAGCTCCTGACGCCTGCTGTATATGACCTGCTGGAAGAGCGCGCAGCCCGTCTGGAGGCCGGTTTTGTGAAAAATGCCAAAGAGCTCGGCATTCCGGTGACGATTAACCGCGTCGGTTCCATGGTATGTCCTTTCTTCACGGAAGGGCCTGTCGTGAATTACGATACGGCGAAGACGAGCGACATTCCGCGCTTCACCAAATATTTCGGCAATCTGATTGAGGAAGGCGTGAGCGTGGCTCCTTCCCAATTTGAGGGGATGTTTGTATCGGCTGCCCACAGCATCGAAGACATCGATGCGACGATTGAAGCCAACTACAACGCCCTTAAGCAGCTGTGAACGTGAACCACTGGCTCCGGCGCGGGGAATGGCTGGAGCTGGCTCCGGGCAAAAAAATCGCATCGGCCGCGGACCGCGAAGCGGCGACCGCGGCGTGGCTGCTGAACGAGGCAGGCATGCCGGAGAAGCTGCTTGGACAGCTTCAGGCATCAAATGGCATCGAGTGGAAAGGGGACCGGCTTCGGCTGGCCCTTTTTGCTTCCCGCAAGGCGGGGATCGAGCCGATCTGGACGGATCTCACCGTGCTGTACGAGGACGACTTCTGCTTGGTCGTTCACAAGCCTGCCGGGATGAAGGTTCACCCGGATGGGCACTCCGACGAAATCACGTTGGATCATGCCGTGGCCGCCCATTATCAGATGCAAGGGGAAGAGATTGCGGTCAGGCATATTCATCGGCTCGACCAGCATACCACCGGGCCTGTGCTGTACGCCAAAAATGACTGGGCGCAGCTTCTGCTGGACAAGGAGATGAGCGGCAAGCGGATTTCGCGGATTTACGCCGCCTTTGTCGAGGGGCGGATCCCTGCGGAGCTGAAGGTCATCGACCTGCCCATCGGCAAGGACCGCCATCACAAGCAGCGCAGACGGGTGTCTTTGGGAGGGCAATCTGCGGTGACCCGGATTCTCCACGCAGAAGCCGGGAATCAAGCCAGCCTCGTCTATTTGGAACTGGAAACCGGAAGGACGCATCAGATCCGCGTTCATCTCAGTCATGTCGGCCACCCGCTGCTGGGCGATGCCTTGTACGGCGGAAGCATGTCCGCCATCGGCAGGCAGGCGCTTCACGGGGAGCGTCTCTCTTTCGCCCATCCGCTCACACGCGAGCAGATTGAGGTGAGCGATCCGTGGCCCGAGGATATGGAGCGTCTCAAAGCCCTTGTGAGAGCGTAAACCTAAGTATCATATGAAAACTGGCATGCTCCTCTTTTTAAAGCATATAAATAGAACGAGTAACGATTTTGGCTCGTGCTGTGGGGATGGCCCACGGTTAGAAATATGCCGAAAAGGAGGACGTTATTTGTGTTTGACCAGTCCTACGGTTTACGCTTTGACATTTACGAACGCATCCATTTAAACGAAGACGTGGCGGGTATCGAAGAACTCGAGGAAATCGAGCTGCTTCCGCATATTCAAGTGATCAGCCAGGACGAACAAGCCAGTCTGCGCGGGCATC
This sequence comes from Paenibacillus sp. FSL R5-0378, assembly GCF_038009285.1. Taxonomy (NCBI): domain Bacteria; kingdom Bacillati; phylum Bacillota; class Bacilli; order Caryophanales; family Paenibacillaceae; genus Paenibacillus; species Paenibacillus sp. FSL R5-0378. Next base: position 6,232,908 of record NZ_JBBPAY010000001.1, on the reverse strand, counting down.
TGCTCCTGTCGGGGCTGTACAGAAGCGAAGGTGAGGAAGAAGGGACGCAGCGGCTGGAGCATTTCATTCCAGTGGAGATTACGGTTCCCTTGAACCGGGTAACCTCGCTGGATGACATTGCGGTGGAAATCGAGAATTTTGACGTCGACCTGCTGTCCAAACGGAGCCTGAATATTACGGGCGTTCTTTCTCTGCGCGGCATCGAGACTCAGGCCGCGGAATCACCCGCCTGGAAAGCGGACGAATTCACGGTGGTTCATGCACCGGATGAGGACCTTCCGGAGGAAGCGGCGATCTTCGCGCAAGAGCGGGAGGAAGAACCGGCTTCGGCAGAACCGGAACAGCGTGAATTCACGCCGCCGGACGACCCTGCGCCTGTCTGGACCGCACCGGCTCCGTCCTTTACGCCGCCTCAGTCCCAAATTCAGGCAGAGCAGCCGGAACAGGCTCCGATCGAAGCCGCGGAAACCAGTGACTCGGATGAAGCACGGGAAGCGGCAGCCTGGGAAGCCGCATGGCAAGCGGCTGCTGTTCCTCCGTCCGAGCCGGAGGAAGCGGCTGTGCCTCAGGCGTCCGATTCCCGCGAAACTGCGCCGTCTACCGCATGGGAATCTGCCCGCGAACCTGAGCGGGAAGTGGCAGCGCCTCCGCCGCAGGTGGCCGGATTATCCGCTTTACATACGGACAAGGAACCATCAGACCGGACAGCGGAGCCCCAGTACCCGAACAAGTGGCATTTTGAGCATGAAGAGGAGTCGGAGCTGCTGCATCCGGAAGCGACGGCGGTTCAGGCAGATGAAGAGCAGGAAGAAGACATCTATTTGAACGCAGCGGGTAAAGACCCGTTCAGCGAGCCTACGTTCCCGTTTGGAGCTTTCCAGGATAAAGTTCAGCAGGAAGAACCGCCTGAAGACCGGGAAATGCGGATCGCGTTAGGAAGCAAGAAGGAACCCGAGTCCGGCGAGAAGGAAGCGATCGGTTTTTCCTCGATCTTGTCCTCAAGCCGTTCGATCAAGGAGCTTGAGTACCAGCAGGCGCAGGAGGAGCAGCAGGCTGCTGATGCCGTCGCCAGCGCGGGTGCTGCTGAAGCCGATGATATCAAATGGAAGAACCTGTTCCTCGGCAGTATCTCCGAGCAGACTCCTTTCCGTAAGGTCCGGCTGTGCATCGTTCAGCGGGAGGAGACGCTCGAGACGATCGCCGACCGTTATCAGCTGACGCCGCGGGAGCTTGTGCTGTACAACCGGCTGGCGGATCAGACCGTGCAGGAAGGTCAAATTCTGTATATCCCGTAACGATTTTGAGGCAATCAGAAGAGCCTGGCGCTTTACGGCGCCGGGCTCTTTTTTTTGTGCCCGGAATGCGGCCTGATTGAACACGGGAAAATGGTCCTGCACTTTGGGCCAAGGGAAGTTGACTATCGACATGAAGCGCGTTATTATGGAGTATATGTTTTGCAGAAAAACAATCAACGAAAGTCAAGTACAGATGACATCTCGTATTTGGCCGAAGTTTTTCTTGCGATATGAAACGCTTCAGCTTCGCTGAAAAATGATCCATTTCACCATCTTCACAAAAACGATGAACGGGAAGAGTAGGCGGTATTGCCCTTCAGAGAGCGGAATTGCAGCGCTGGAAGATTCCGCAGGATGCAGCTGTCCGAAGTCGCCCGGAAGTTGTCGGTTTGAGCACTTGCGCCGAAAGCGCGGGAGGTAGAGCCGGCCGGCTGCAGCCGTTATCTGTACGAAGTGTTGCGAAGGCATGCGTGTTTGTGCTTGCTGTCGCAAAACAAAGGTGGTACCGCGAAAGAACAGCCTTTCGTCCTTTGAGGACGAAAGGTTTTTTGTATTTTTGGCAAAGCTGATCTTGTGATGGAGGATGAACAATATGACAGACCAGGAAAACCAAGCAACAACCGGGATGCCGACGACGTATGACCCGAAATCGGCCGAAAAGAAATGGTACAAATACTGGATCGACGGCCAGTATTTCAAAGCCGGGCAGAAGCCCGAGGCGGAGCCGTATACGATCGTGATTCCGCCGCCAAACGTAACGGGGATGCTCCATATCGGGCACGCCCTCGACTTTACCCTGCAGGATATTCTGATTCGCACGAAGCGGATGCAGGGGTACGACGCCTTGTGGCTTCCGGGCTCGGACCATGCGGGCATCGCGACGCAGACCAAGGTGGAGCAGAAGCTGCGTGAGCAGAATATTAGCCGCCACGACCTGGGGCGCGAGAAGTTCCTGGAGAAAGTGTGGGAATGGAAGGACCAATACGCGGAAACGATTCATGAACAGTGGGCCAAAATGGGCTTTTCGCTGGATTACTCCAGAGAGCGGTTTACGCTTGACGAAGGTCTGTCCAAGGCGGTTCGCGAAGTTTTCGTGAAACTCTATGAAAAAGGGCTGATCTACCGCGGTAAAAAGATCATCAACTGGGATCCGGCCGCCAGAACCGCCTTGTCCGATATTGAGGTTGAATATAAAGAAGTCAACGGCCATCTGTATCATTTGCAGTATCCGCTGAAGGACGGAAGCGGCCACATTACGGTAGCGACCACTCGTCCTGAGACGATGCTTGGCGATACGGCGGTAGCGGTTCATCCAAAAGACGAGCGATACAAGGATATGATCGGCAAGATGCTCGTGCTTCCGATTGTCGGACGCGAGATTCCGATTATCGCCGACGAGTACGTGGAACGCGAATTCGGCAGCGGCGCCGTGAAAATTACTCCGGCACACGATCCGAACGATTTTGAGGTGGGATTGCGCCACGATCTGCCGCAAATCATCGTGATGGACGAGACCGGCACGATGAATGACCAGGCCGCGAAGTACGAAGGCATGGACCGGGCCGATTGCCGCAAGCAGATCGTTCAGGATTTGAAGGATCTCGGCGTGCTGATCAAAATCGAAGACCATGTGCACCAGGTAGGGCACAGCGAGCGCACAGGAGCCGTAGTCGAGCCTTACTTGTCGACGCAGTGGTTCGTTAAAATGCAGCCGCTCGCGGAAAGAGCCATCGAGGCGCAAAAGGCGGGCAAAGGGGTACGCTTCGTTCCGGATCGTTTCGAGAAAACGTACCTGAACTGGATCGAAAACGTCCGGGATTGGTGTATTTCCCGTCAGCTGTGGTGGGGACACCGGATTCCGGCTTGGTACTGCGAATCCTGCGGCGAGATCCACGTAGCCCATGAGGATGTAACTCAATGCTCCAAATGCGGAAGCACCGAGCTTACGCAGGACAACGACGTTCTGGACACCTGGTTCAGTTCGGCGCTGTGGCCGTTCTCTACCCTCGGCTGGCCGGAGCAGACGGCGGATCTGGAACGTTATTATCCGACGAACGTGCTCGTTACGGGCTATGACATCATCTATTTCTGGGTAGCCCGGATGATCTTTACCGCGCTGGAATTTACGGGCGAAATTCCGTTTAAGGACGTGCTGATGCACGGTCTGGTCCGGGATTCCGAAGGACGGAAAATGTCCAAGTCGCTCGGCAACGGCGTTGATCCGCTCGACGTCATCGAACGGTACGGCGCAGATGCGATGCGCTACATGATCTCCACGAGCAGCACGCCGGGGCAGGATCTGCGCTTCCGGTGGGAACGCGTGGAGCAGGCGCGCAACTTTGCCAATAAAATCTGGAATGCCTCCCGTTTCGCTCTGATGAATCTGGAAGGATTCACATATGACGACATTGACATAAGCGGAGAGCTCAGCACGGCGGACCGCTGGATTCTCCACCGCCTGAACGAAACTTCCCGTGACATTACGCGTCTAATAGATGCCTACGAATTTGGTGAAACGGGCCGGCTCCTGTATAACTTCATTTGGGATGACCTCTGTGACTGGTACATTGAGTTTGCCAAACTCTCTTTGTACGGAGACAATGTGAGCGCCAAGAAAACGACGCAGTCGGTGCTTAGCTATGTGCTGGACCGCACGCTGCGGATGATTCATCCGTTTATGCCGTTCATCTCCGAAGAAATTTGGCAGCATCTGCCTCACGAAGGGGAAACGATCACGCTTGCGGCATGGCCGGAGTATGATCCAGCCTTCGAGGATGCCGAAGCTGCAGCCGAGATGTCGCTGCTGATGGATGCCATCCGTGCCGTTCGCAACATCCGCGCAGAGGTTAATGTTCCGATGAGCAAGAAGATCGAGCTGATGCTGAAGGCGGGCGACGAGCAAGTGCTGCAGATCGTGAACCGGAACGAAGTATACGTTCAGCGCTTCTGCAACACCTCGAGCTTTACGGCAGGTCTCGACCTGACGACGCCGGACAAGGCGATGACCGCCGTGATTACCGGTGCCGAGCTGTACCTGCCGCTTGCCGGTCTGATTGACATTGACCAGGAGATTGCGCGGCTGGAGAAAGAGCTGCAGCATCTGAACAGCGAAGTGCAGCGGGTGGAGAAAAAGCTGGCCAATGAAGGCTTTGTGGCTAAAGCGCCGGCAAAAGTCATTGAAGAGGAGAAGGCCAAGATGGCCGACTATTCCGATAAACGCAGCAAAGTCATCGCACGGATCGAAGAGCTGAGAGGCTGATCACGACGCAGCAGAAACTTAACTAAAATTCAGAAGGTGAATGGTATGGGGGATCAATTGGAAGCCGGACGGGAGGCTTCTCTGCGCACATATGAAGAGGCGGCGAATTGGATTAACGGTCTGATCCCGTTTGGGATCCGACCGGGGATGCAGCGGATCGAAACGTTAATGGAGAAGTTCGGGAACCCGCACCGGAGGCTGAAATTCATTCATGTCGCCGGTACGAACGGGAAAGGGTCGACATGCGCTTACTTGACCCGTGTACTTCTGCAAAGCGGTTATTCGGTAGGCACGTATACTTCGCCGTATATCACCAAATTCACGAACCGCTTTCAGTACAACGGGGAAGACATTCCGGAGGAGGTGCTGCTCTCCCTGGCGAACCGACTGTACCCTGCGGTGCAGGAGATTGCGGCCACGGAGCTCGGATCGCCGACGATGTTCGAAGTGTCCACGGCTCTGGCGATCCTGTATTATGCCGAGGAATGCTACCCTGACGTGGTTGTATGGGAGACCGGGCTCGGGGGAAGGCTGGATGTAACGAACATCGTTCACCCCATCGTCTCCATCATCACCAATGTCGGGATGGACCACACCGATATTCTTGGCGATACGCTTGTGGAAATCGCCACGGAAAAGGCCGGCATTATCAAACCAGGCGTTCCGGTGGTCAGCTGCGTGAACCAGCCGGAAGTCATTGAGGTGCTGAAGCAAAAAGCCGAAGAGTGCCGCGCCACGCTGTATTTGGCGGGAGAGCAGTTCACCTACGAATATACCGGTTTGGACGGTTCGTTGCAGACGTTCCATTTCAAAGGTCCTTTCCGCGAGCTGGATCTGAGCATCGGGATGAAGGGCGAGCACCAGATTGCCAATGCCGCCGGCGCGATGATGGCGCTGGAAGTGCTGCGGCAGTACATGGCTTTTGTCATGGACGATGAGGATCTGCTGAAGGGGTTCCGGGATACGAAGTGGGCCGGCCGGCTCGAAGAAGTGGGCGATTCTCCGCGGATTGTTCTGGACGGGGCGCATAATCCGGAGGGGCTGGAGAGCCTCAGCAAGAGCCTGCAAAGGCATTATCACTTTAAACAGTTAAATTTGATGATGGGAATGCTGTCAAATAAGCATCATGAGTCCTCTTTGAAGCATATACTTCCAATAGTGGATACGCTTATCCTGACCGAGCCGGATTTCCGGAAAAAAATGGACGCTGATGCTTTGCTGGACATTGTGGAGCGGCTGAAGCATTCTCACGGCAAACCAGGTTTGCAGATCATCGTAGAACCGGATTGGAAACACGCGCTAGACATACTTAAGTCACGGACAGAACCGGGGGATTTGGCAGTGGTGTCCGGCACGCTGTATTTGATTTCTGATGTGCGGGCAGCCCTGCTGGGTCAGACCGATTCTGAAAAAGGTTGGTGAAAATCTGTTGAATTCTGAACATGTTCATTTTATCGGTATTGGTGGCTACGGGATGAGCGCCATCGCACGGGTTATGCTGGAAATGGGATACACGGTCACGGGTTCGGACGTGGCTGCCCAGGAATTAACGGAAAAACTGGCTGCCAAGGGAGCCAAAATTTATATAGGCCATACGGCCGAGCAGGTTCACGGAGCGGATTTGGTCGTCTATTCGACGGCGCTTCCCAAGGACAACGTGGAACGAAGAGAGGCAGAGCATCTGAACATTCCGATCCTTCACCGCTCGCAAATGCTGGCCAGATTGCTGAATGAGCGCAAGGGCATCGCCGTTGCGGGAGCACACGGCAAGACGACTACGTCGTCCATGATTGCACTCGCCATGGAGGAATGCGGCGCAGATCCGACGTTTATTATCGGCGGGGAAATTATGAACGTCGGCACGAACGCCAAAGCCGGCAAAGGGGACTACGTGGTGGCTGAGGCGGATGAGAGCGACGGCTCCTTTTTGCAGTACCATCCGTGGCTCGGCATCGTGACGAACATTGAGGCGGATCATCTTGAAAACTACGACGGCGATTTCGAGAAGCTGAAGAGCGCTTATGTGCAGTTTTTGAGCCAGATCAAGGAAGACGGCACGGCCGTCGTCTGCGCTGATGACGCGAATATCCGCGCGATCCTTCCTTCGATCCGCTGCAATGTGGCCACCTACGGGATCGATTCCGATGCGGAATATACCGCCGAGGATCTGGTCCTGGGCGACCGTCACGCATCCTTCACGATGAAGCATAACGGACAGACGCTGGGAACCGTCGAGCTTTCGGTTCCGGGACGCCACAACGTCTATAACGCCATGGCCACGGTGATCGCCTGCCTGAAGGCCGGGATTCCGTTCGAATCCATCGCTGCGGGCGTTTCGAAGTTCCACGGCGCCAAACGCCGTTTCCAGGTGCTCGGCGAGAAGAACGATATTCTGATCATCGACGATTACGCGCATCACCCGACGGAGATCGAAGCTACCATCAGCGCCGCCAAGGCTACGGGCAAAAAGATTATCGCCGTGTTCCAGCCGCAACGCTATACACGGACCTTCTTCCTGCTCGATGCATTCAGCCGTGCGTTCGGCGGAGCCGATGAAGTGATCATTACCGACATTTATTCGCCAGCCGGCGAGAAGCAGATCGAGGGCGTGAGCTCTTCCAAGCTGGTTGATTTGATCGTCAAAAACAGCAATGCGGGTGCCCGTTATTTGCCGACGAAGGAAGATGTCCTGAACGATCTGAAGCCGCGGCTCCAGCCAGGGGTGCTTGTCCTGACCATGGGGGCAGGCGACATTTGGAAAGTCGGGGCGGAAATCGCCAAGACAATGTAAGGAATGCCTCTGCCGGATGGGCACGGGCTGCATAGGATCATGACCGAAGAAACCGTAATTCCCTGATTCTGATGGGGATTACGGTTTTTTTTGCTCTTGTCATTTTCGTGGGACAATCAAACATAACTTCTGGAAATCTATCATATATACATAGTAGATACGGACAAGGGTGAGGTGTTTGGGTGTGAACAAGGCGAGAATGACGTTCCGGTTTGATGAAGAACAAGGGCGCCAGCTTGAAGATAAGAAGGACCGCGGACAGCTGACGGTTGCGGGATCGGCTGCACAGAATCCTGCATGGGCGGATGATCGTAATTCCGGAAGCAACCGCCGCGATGTTGAAACAAAGCGTACCCCGATATCGGCTGTGCCTGCTTCGATGCAGGGATGGAGTGACCCGTTCAACAGGGAGGACAGCTGGGAGCGTCTGGAGGAGAGGATGGGTTACGGAATCCAGGAGCGGGCAGACGATACTCCTGAGCATGATTCCGTTGCGGACGGGCCAGATCATCGCTATCCGGACAGCTCAGAAGACTGGGACCTGGATCGTGCCAATAATAGGTACACGGTCAGGGAGGACTATGATGCCTACGATAATATCGAGAACAGACTCGATGAAGCAGGGCCCGGGCCCATCATCGAGGAGTATTCCTACCGGCCTCACCGGCCGGGATCGATATGGAAAGTAGTCGGAACCGTAACTGGAGCCATCGTCACCGGGGCGTTGTTCGGTTTGGTGGTCCTTTCTTTCTTCAAGGACGGATCTGCGGGGATGGACCCGGGCGGCAACACAGGGAACCCGAGTGCTGTAAGCATCTCTGCGCAGTCCGGTGAGGATCAAGCTTCTGTGCCGGCGGTCGCCGTCGAGGTGGGTCCTCAAACCTACTACATGCTGCAGTATGGCGTCTTCAGCACTGCCGACCGGGTTCAGCAGGCGAAGGATGAGCTGGAGCAGTACGGCATTGCCGCAGGGAACGACCCGGATGAGGAAAACCGGGTGTATGCGGGCCTGTCCACAGACCGCGAACAGGCCAAGCTGCTCAGCAATCAACTGAAGGCGGAAGGGGTTGATCTGTATGTGCGGGAGGTGGATCTCCCGGCCGCAACCTCCCTGCATTTTAACGGAGACGCTGAGGCCGTTAACCAATACTTTCAGGTGAGCGCGGACCTGGTTGCGCTGCTGAGCCAAACGTCGGCGAGCCTCCTGGGCAAGGATCTTCCGGGGAAAATCGGTGCCGAGGATATGAGCCGTTTGACCGATCTGCACCGGCAGTGGACCGAGGCGGCCAAGCCGTTCCAGGCCGGCCTGGGCGCGGATCAGCAGGAGATGGGCAGGCAGCTGGAGCAGGCGATGAACAGCTCGCTTTCGTCCGTCGAGGAATACAACAAAAATACGGCGAAGGGGCATTTATGGGAAATCCAGTCCAGGATGATGGAATTCATCATGCTGCAGAAGCAGCTTGTCGCTTCCCTGGAAAAAGCATAAAACACAAAGATCCGGCGTGGAAATGGAAATACTTCCCCATGCCGGATTTGTGTTTGTATTGACGTCCAAATAACCGTATAATAATGTGGGTGTCAAATTATGGCGAGGGAAGAGAAGAATGAAGAAGAATGTTGGAATATTACTGCTGTTTCTGCTGCTTGGCTGGCTGGCGGGAGCATGGATAGCCAAAGCGCTGGAGCCTGTACAAGCTCTTTCTTTTCTGACCGCATCCACGATGATCAAATGGTCACCGCAAGCTAATTTGGACATTATCAGTTACGACATTACCATTCAAATGAAACTAAGCCTGCTGAGTTTGATCGGCATCATTGTCTCCGTGTGGCTGTATCGCAGGCTTTAACTACCGGACAAAGGAGATCCTTTCATTGAAATCAAACCATTCACGCCGCATTATTCTGGCATCAACTTCACCGAGAAGGCAGGAGCTGATCGCTTCTCTACATATTCCGTTTGAGATCCGTCCCAGTCACGCTGAAGAACATACACCCGAAGATTGGACACCGCAGCAGGTCGTGGAAGGACTGGCCTTACGCAAAGCGGAAGCCGTTCATGCCTCGCTTCATGATGATAAGGAGGATGCCGTGATCGTCGGCAGTGATACGGTTGTTGTGCTGGACAATCAGGTGCTGGGCAAGCCGGTCGACAAGCAGGATGCGATTCGCATGCTGACATCACTGCAAGGCCGGACCCACGAGGTATATACGGGAGTCGCCGTCATCGATGTTATGAACGGCAAGACGATGGTGCGCCATCGTGTGACGTCGGTGACGATGAAGCCGCTCACCGGGCGCCAGGTAGAGGCTTACGCCATGAGCGGAGAGCCTGATGACAAAGCGGGCGCCTATGCGATCCAGGGACTCGGGTCAACGATCGTCGAACGGATCGAAGGATGCTATTTTAACGTGGTCGGACTGCCGCTGTCCCTGCTTTCGGACATGCTGGGCGAGTTCGGAATCGACGTTTTGTAAAACTTGCGGATGTTATTTGAATGAAGGGAAAGAAGGGGAACTTATGGAGTCGCAAACTTATCTGCTGCGCGACATCCCCCATGAAGAACGCCCGAGAGAACGCATGCTTGAATATGGGGCGAGTGCTTTAAGCCATGCCGAACTGCTTGCTATTTTGCTTCGGACGGGAACCCGCCAGGAGTCAGCCGTACATTTGGCTCAGCGGATACTGAAGCAAGTCGGCAGTTTGCGAAATCTGGTCGACCTGAGCGTCGAGGAGCTGATGTCCATCCGGGGCATCGGCAGCGCGAAGGCGCTGCAGCTCAAAGCCGGAATCGAGCTCGGACAGCGTTTGTCGAGAGCTCGTAAAGAGGAGCCCGTTACGATACGGAGCCCGAAGGATGCCGCGAACGTGCTCTCAGAGCAGCTGCGGTATTTGCAAAAAGAACATTTTGTCTGTTTGTTTTTGAATACGAAAAATCACATTATTGCTCAAGAGACGCTTTCGATCGGCAGTCTGAACGCCTCCATCGTGCATCCTCGCGAGGTGTTTCGCGCAGCCATTAAATGCAGCAGCGCATCCGTCGTTTGTGCACACAATCATCCCAGTGGAGATCCCACCCCCAGTCCAGAAGATATTTCCCTGACCGCCCGGTTGAAGGAGGCAGGGGACATTGTGGGCATAGAGGTGTTGGATCATTTGATTATCGGTGATGGAGGATACGTCAGTTTGAAGGAGCAAGGCTTGATGTAATATAATAGTTGAGATTGACGAAGAAAGGGAGATTACAGCATGTTAGGGAGCTTCACGAAAGATTTGGGTATTGACTTGGGGACGGCGAATACGCTCGTTTATGTCCGTGGAAAAGGAATTGTCGTAAGAGAGCCCTCGGTAGTCGCTTTGCGCACCGATACGAAGAGCATTGAAGCCGTTGGTGAATCCGCCAAGAAAATGATCGGCCGCACGCCGGGGAACATCCGTGCCATCCGTCCGATGAAGGACGGGGTTATCGCTGATTTTGACACGACGGCCACTATGATTAAATATTTCATCCGTCAGGCGCAAAAGCAGCGCTCTATGTTCCAGCGCCATCCGAACGTGATGGTTTGTGTACCTTCGGGCATCACTGCGGTAGAGCAGCGGGCGGTTGAAGATGCCACCAAGCAGGCGGGTGCGCGTGAGGCTTACACCATCGAAGAGCCGTTTGCGGCAGCCATCGGTGCAGACCTTCCGGTATGGGAGCCGACAGGCAGCATGGTCGTTGACATCGGCGGGGGTACAACTGAAGTTGCGGTTATTTCCCTGGGCGGTATCGTTACGAGCCGTTCGGTCAGAGTGGCCGGCGACGAAATGGACGAATCTATCATTCAATATATTAAACGGCAATACAATTTAATGATCGGGGAACGGACTTCGGAGCAGCTGAAGATGGAAGTGGGCTCTGCGCTGCCGCTGGAACAGGTGGAAACGAGCGAAATCCGCGGGCGTGACCTCGTAACCGGCCTGCCGAAGACGATCACCATCACATCCGACGAGATCAGTGAAGCTCTGTCTGACACGGTCAATGCGATCGTTGAAGCGGTGAAGGTGACGCTGGAGAAATGTCCGCCGGAGCTTGCCGCCGACATTATGGACCGCGGTATCGTCCTGACCGGAGGCGGAGCCCTGCTGCGCAACTTGGACAAGCTGCTTGCACAAGAAACCGGCATGCCGGTCATCGTGGCGGACAATCCGCTGGACTGCGTCGCCATCGGTACAGGCAAGGCCCTGGAGAACATTCATCTATTCAAATCCCGCAGCAGTTCGGCCGTGCGTTCCAAACGCTAGGCAGTTATAAAGCGGGTCACCCCTGATCATGGGAGAGAAATCAGTAAGTTAGAGGGTGTTAGAACTGTTTAAACTGCTCGGTAATAAGCGATTGTTTGTCATACTGATTGGTTTGGTTATGTTTATTGCGCTCATGGGATTTACGTTGGGGCCCCGGGCCTCGTTATCCTGGCCCGAGAAGTTTCTGAGGGATACGGTTGGATTTGCCCAAAATATCTTTTATAAGCCCGCTGGTTACATAGCGGGCTTGTTTAAAGATATTGCCAATATGCGGGACATTTACAAAGAAAACGAGGAGCTCAAAATTGCTCTTGCCCATTATACGCGCGATAAAGTCCAATATAATCTTATGGACAAGCGAAATAAGGATCTGGAAGAAGCGCTGCATTTTACGAATGCCCAGAAAGAGCAAAACAATTATACTTATCATATTACCCAGGTCGTTAGCGTCAACTCGGATACGGTAAACCGCTCCCTGGTCATTGATCTGGGCGAGCGGGACGGCATCAAGGTCGGCCAGTCGGTCATTTCGAGCGAGGGCCTTGTCGGAGTGATCAGCCATGTCAGCAACTTTACGTCGACCGTCAAGCTGATTACGACGATGGATGCGAAGGACCCGAATTCTAACGGCATTTCGGCAACGGCACTAAATAATCATAACGTGTTCGGAATTATCGAAAGTTACGACGAGGTTAGCAAGACCCTGCAGATGACCCAGATCAAAGAGGACGATCCGATTAAGGAAAAGGATACCATCGTTTCCGCAGGAGATCCGAGCAAGTATCCGCAAGGTCTTATTATCGGAACTGTCGAAAAAGTACAGGTCAGTCCGTTCGGGAAAACGAAGACGGCGACAATCAAGCCTGCGGCGGAGTTCCAGGACTGGAAGCTGCTATTTGTCGTATCTCAACCGGAGGTACCGCAATAATGGTCCGCAAGCAAGTGCTGATCCTGCTGCTGTTCGTCCTTTTTCTTCTCGAAGGGACGGTCGTTCCCTGGCTGCTGCCGGGCTCCTGGCAGAACGTCATTTCGCCGAATCTGGTCCTTATCGTCCTGTTATTCGTTTCGGTATACCATCACCGCCACACCGCGCTCGTTCTCGGGATTATTTTCGGCATGCTGCATGACGTCGTCTTTTACGGGGATATGATTGGCACGTATTCCTTTGTTATGGGGGTTACGGCTTATATTATGGGCTTTATTTTTCGGATGCCGCGCGCCCAAATGCCGGTCATGATGACGGTCATCATTTTGGGAAGCCTGCTGTTTGACAGCCTGCTGTACGGGATCTACCGGGTGTTCTCGCTCACGGCCGTTCCGTATAACTGGAACCTGCTGCACCATATTCTGCCCGATCTGGTCGTTCATTTCGTTTTCGGGTTAATCATTTATGTTCCGCTGCGCAAGCAGCTCGAGAAGCTTGGTAAACGCGCAAAAGTGGAAAAGGCGGCGTAAACCGCCCTTACAATTTGCATAATCAGGCAGGAACTTATGCATCCGGGAACGAAATGTATAGAGATGGGAGGGACAGGCATGGCAGTCAAATCGAATCATGTGACGATTAAGGGCATCAAAGATGGCCTGGTTTTCCTGCTCGATGACGAATGTGAATTTGAGGAACTGCTGGGTGAGCTGAGGTATAAGCTGGAGCATACTCATCAAAATATTTTGACCGGACCGATTATTCATGTAGACGTAAAGCTTGGGTCAAGGCGTATATCGGAAGACCAGAAACAATCCATGCTGGACATCTTGAAGCAAAAGGGGAATTTGCTGATCCGTTCCGTGGAGATGCCTGAGGGGGAAAACGAACCCGGGAAAGAGCCGGCTTATGCGGTCATGAGCGGAATGGTCCGATCGGGCCAGGTGCTGCATCATCACGGGGACCTGCTGTTCCTGGGCGACGTGAACCCGGGCGGAAGCATTCTGTGTACGGGTGATATTTATATATTGGGGGCTCTGCGTGGAATGGCCCATGCAGGCGTTGAGGGAAATGAGGAAGCGATCATTGCAGCCTCCTATTTTGCCCCCACCCAGCTCCGGATTGCCGAAAGAATCAGCCGGCCTCCGGACGAATGGAACATTCGGGAGACGAGCATGGAGTTTGCGTTTTTGCGCGACGGAGCCATGCAAATCGATAAAATTAGCAATATTGTCCGGATACGGCGGGATTTTAACGTGTTTAAAGGGGTGTAACACATGGGAGAAGCTATCGTCGTTACTTCCGGTAAAGGCGGTGTGGGCAAAACGACCACATCGGCGAACATCGGAACCGCGCTTGCGCTGCTTGGCAAAAAAGTGTGCCTGGTCGATACCGACATCGGCCTGCGCAATTTGGACGTCGTGATGGGCCTGGAGAACCGGATCATTTACGATTTATGCGATGTGGCGGAAGGGCGCTGCCGATTGAACCAGGCGCTGGTGAAAGATAAGCGCTTTGACGAGCTGTATATGCTTCCGGCCGCCCAGACCAAGGACAAAAACGCGGTGTCGCCGGAACAGGTCAAGGATATCATTCTTGAGCTGAAGAAAGAGTACGAATATGTCATTATCGACTGTCCTGCCGGCATCGAGCAGGGGTTTAAGAACGCGATTGCCGGAGCGGACAAGGCGATCGTCGTTACCACGCCGGAGAACGCCGCGGTTCGTGACGCCGACCGTATTATCGGGCTGCTGGAGAGCTCTGCTGTGGAGTCGCCCAAGCTCGTCGTGAACCGGATTCGGCCGAATATGGTCAAATCCGGAGACATGCTCGACATCGAGGATGTGCTCCAGGTGCTCAACATCGATCTGATCGGGATCGTGCCGGATGACGAGTACGTCATCAAGGCAGCCAACAGCGGGGAACCTACGGTGATGAACCCGGAATCGCGGGCCGCGATCGCGTACCGCAACATTGCGCGGCGCATCCTGGGCGATACGGTGCCGCTGATGCAGCTGGACCAGAAGAAAAGCATGTTCACCCGTTTCAAAAAGCTGTTCGGAATGGGATGACCGGATTCTTTTATACGATGATTACTCTATAGAGAAGGGATGGAGCCCAGCGGCTTCATCCTTTTTTTGCGTTTGAGCTCCCGCATCATTTCCTCCAAATCCCCTTGATGTATAGGCCACTTCCTTTCATTCATCGATCCCGGGCGTGAATAGAGGCTTGGCGAATTGGGTTAAGTTACTACAAAGACAACCTGAGAATAGACAAGGGGTGCTTACTATGCTCGGAATACTGATTTTTATTTTCGTCATCCAAATCGTGTACGTCTCTTTCTTTACGCTGCGCATGATCCTGACGTTGAAAGGCCAAAAGTATTTGGCCGCGGTGCTCAGTATGTTTGAAATAACGATTTATGTGCTCGGACTCAGCATTGTACTGAAGTATGTCAATCAGCCGCTGTCCCTGATCGTGTATGCCGTGGGCTACGGTCTTGGCGTTCTGGTGGGCTCGTGGATCGAAAACCGGATTGCGCTCGGCTATATTACGATGAAGGTCATCGTCAATGATCCCGGGAGCGATATGGCCAACACGCTGCGCAACATCGGGTATGGCGTCACCTCCTGGATCGGCAGCGGCCGCGACGGCCATCGTCTGGTCTTCGAAGTGCTGGCCAAACGGAAAAACCAGAAGAAGCTCTACAACTCTATTCTGGAGCTTGACCCGAAGGCATTCATTGTCGTCACCGAGCCTGTCATGCTGCATGGGGGATTCTGGACCCGGGGAACAAAAAAATAGTGCCGGCGGACGTTTCATTACGGGATCGGGAGACGATCCGATGCTGCAGAGGCTGCATGTTCTTTTTTATAAAAAAAAGCCCCCTGCCTGTTTCATTTTGCAGCAGAATGGGTAATAAACTAAAACCTGCTGTGAGCCAGCCAGGCAGGAGGTCCCAAATTTGTTGCTTGGAACCGGATCCACAGTCGCATTTCGCCAATCTTCCGTCCAGGTCCAAAAGAGTTAGGCTTGTCTATTTGCAGTTTGGCATGTCTGTTGAACGCGAGAATCTAAGGATGCACGGATGCTTAGCTTCATCCATTCGTTGCATATGGCAACGCTCACGCAGTATTTGGATGATTCCTTTAACTCCCCGTTAGGAAAACCGCTTTTCCACTACATAACAGGCCGTGAGCCTATCTATGAAACAAGCTCGGTTACTTGAAGATTGAAGCCATGTTTGATGGACCCGCTCCCTTTTGCGGACGGACCATGTCTTTGCGCCGGATGGCGGATGATATGCGAAATGCTCCACATACTATGAATACAGCTGGCTAAAGGAGCGATTGAATGATTGTACTGGAACATGTAAACAAAGTGTATGATGACGGGTTTCATGCCCTCAAAGACATCAACCTGGAGTTTAAGAAGGGTGAAATTACAGTCTTGATCGGCCCCAGCGGCTGCGGCAAATCGACGACCATGAAGCTGATCAATGCCCTGAACACCCCTTCCTCCGGAAAAGTACTGATCGACGGAAAAGACATCTCCGGGCTTAACCCGGTGGAACTGCGCCGGAATATCGGATATGTCATTCAGAGTGTAGGCTTGTTTCCTCATATGAATATCGCCAAAAACGTGGCGGTCGTCCCTCATTTGAAAAAGTGGGATAAAGAGAAAACCGACCGGAAAGTGAACGAACTGCTCGACCTGGTTGGTCTCGACCATACCATATACCGGAACCGTTATCCTTCCGAGCTCAGCGGCGGGCAGCAGCAGCGGGTCGGGGTTATCCGGGCGCTGGCGGCCGACCAGGATATTATCCTGATGGACGAGCCGTTCTCGGCGCTCGACCCGATCAGCAGGGAGCAGCTCCAAGATGAGCTTATCCGGCTGCAGCAGGAGCTGAACAAGACGATCATTTTCGTGACGCATGATATGGACGAAGCGATCAAAATCGCGGACACGATCGTGCTGATGAAGGATGGGCAAATCGTGCAGACCGGGAAACCCGAGGCGATCCTGCGCCATCCGGCGAACGATTTCGTCCGCAACTTTATCGGCCAGAAGCGACTGCAGAGCGAGAACGAGTTATCCTATGAAATTCCGCTCGTTGACGACGTCATGATTACGAATCCCGTAACGGCTTTTCCAAACCGCGGACTGGCGGAAGCGATCAAAATGATGGAGTCCAAGCGCGTAGATTCCCTGTTTATCGTGGACCGGAACAAGCAGCTGCAGGGCGCGGTTTCGATTTACCGGGTGCTGGACATGTACGGGGAAGAGGGCAAGACAGTTGCCGACGTCATGATCCCTGTCCGTTTCTCGGTTGCTTCAGGGAGTACGCTGCCCCAGGCCATTGAGCTCATGGACAGCCACCAGCTGAGCAATGTCCCCGTGGTCGACGGGAATAACCGGTTCCTGGGACTGGTAACCCGGGGCAGTGTCGTCAAGCATCTGGCCGAGGTATATCCGAATCTGGCCCCTCCGCAGCCTGCCGGAGAGGGGGAGCCGGTGTGAGTGAATTTTGGAGCTTTATCACCGAAAGGTACCCGGATATCCTGCTGGCCCTCCGGCAGCATCTGACCATCTCCTTTTCCGCGGTGATCCTCGGGACGATCGTGGCGGTCCCTATCGGCATTTTGCTGGTATACAACCGGGTTGGATGGATCAACAGCGTCGTATTTTTTATCGCCAACCTGTTCCAGACGATCCCGAGCCTGGCGCTGCTGGCCATTCTGATTCCTCTGCTTGGCATCGGCGTGAAGCCGGCGATTTTGGCGCTGCTGCTGTATTCCCTCATGCCGATTCTGCGGAACACGTACGACGGATTCCAGTCGGTGGATAAAGGCGTGCTGAATTCCGCCAAAGGCATGGGATACAGTGCAGCCCAGACGATTCTGAAAATCCAGCTTCCCTTATCGCTTCCTTATATCATGTCTGGCATACGGATCACGACGGTGTATATCATCAGCTGGGCGACGCTTGCTTCCCTGATCGGGGCCGGCGGGCTCGGGCAGCTGATCGTTTCGGGGCTTGGCGTCAACAAGCCGGAAATGATCTTTATCGGCGGCATCGGTGCAGTTGTGCTGGCTCTGGTGGCCGACGGCCTGCTGGGGCTGCTGGAAGGCTGGCTGACCCGGCGCTACCGTCAAACCCGGAGTGCTGCCGTATGACAAGGCTGACGAAGCCCTTTAGACTGATCCGAGGAGGCGTGATGAAACTGAAAACGTTCAAATTGTCGTTGTTTTTGTGCTGTGCCATCCTTCTGACAGGCATCACTTCGGCCTGCGGGATCCAGCAAGATGTGGTTATCGGAACCCAAACCTACACCGAAACGAAAATTTTGGCCGAAATGTACAAGGCCTTGATTGAAGATAAAACCAACGTCAGCGTCGACATCATTCCCGACCTGGCTTCAAGCTCGATCGTCATCAATTCGATGAAAAGAAACGACATTCAAATGTCCACGCTCTATACGGGCGAAATTTTCAACAACCATTTTCCGATCAGCGAAACCAAGGACCGGGCGAAGGTGCTCGAAGAAGCCAAGGCTGGCTTTGACAAGTACTTTCATTTTACCTGGCTGGATCCGTTAGGCTTTGAAAATACGTATGCCTTTACGGTCCGTAAGGATCTTGCCGATTCGAAGGGCTACCAGAAGATTTCGGATGTTAAAAAAGATATGGCGTCCATGAAGCTCGGCGTGGATACGACATGGCTGGAACGGGAAGCGGACGGTTACCCGGCCTTTTCCAAGGCTTATGGCATCCATTTCGGGCAGGTGTTCCCGATGGAGATCAGCCTCGTATACAGCGCGGTGGCGAACCGCCAGGTCGATATCGTGCTTGCTTATTCCACGGATTCCCGCTTGAAAGCCTATCAGCTACAGACGCTGAAGGACGACAAGCAGTTCTTCCCTCCGTACGACGCGAGTCCGGTGATCCGGACGGACATCCTCCAAAAGCATCCTGAAATCAAAGACGCCATTGCTCCGTTGATCGGGCATATCGATGCCGACACGATGATTTCGCTGAACTACCAGGTGGATATCGAGAAGAAAAGCGAGCGGGAAGTCGCGATTGCCTATTTGAAGGAGAAAGGTTTGATCAAGAGCTAGAGGAGGGTTAGCATGGACGAGAAAAAGCTAACGTTTATGGATTTCGTATCTTATGTCTCGCGGAACAGCGGGCTACTATGGGAGTATTTCATCCAGCATATTTTGATGGTGGTGATCGGACTGGGGCTTGCGATCGTCATCGGGGTACCGCTCGGTATTTTGTGCTCCAGAAGCCGCTGGGCGGCGAAGGTCATATTGTTCATCACCAACATTCTGCAGGTTATTCCCAGTCTGGCGATGCTCGTCATCCTGATGCTGTGGCTCGGCCTGGGCATGAAGACGGTGATGGTCGGTTTGTTCCTGTATTCGCTCAACCCGATCGTTCGCAATACGTACGTCGGGCTCAAGCAGGTGGACCCGAGCTATATGGAATCCGGCAGAGGCATCGGCATGAGTCCTTTTCAGCTGCTCTATAAAGTCCGATTCCCTTTGGCGCTGACCTACCTGATGTCAGGGATCCGCATCGCTGCGGTCATTGCGATCGGTGTCGTGACGATTGCGCCATTGGTCGGCGGCAGTGGTCTGGGACGGGAAATTTATGCGGGCCTGAACAGCAACAACTCGCTGCGGATTTTTGCCGGGGCCATCCCTGCGGCGCTGCTGGCGATTGTGGCGGACATTGTGCTGGGCTACCTGCAGAAGAAGCTGGACCTGAGCAAACGGAAGTCGTCAGGCGCCGCCCCGGTCCCGCCTAAAATTCAGAAGGTGTGAGGAATGGAAGCAAAAGCAGCTTCGGGAATGTCCCGGGGCTGCTTTTTTTGTGTTCCGTAACGGTGCGAATAGGCATTGTAGCAGCGAGGATCCTGAAACGCCAATAGCCAATGCTATGGAATCACATGGTGGAACAGGCTTGTTCTAAAAACGGGACTTTCCCACATAAACTGGTATAAAACAAGCCTCGAAAAGGGGATGAGCGCAAGTGGACATGAAATCTTCCATCAAACAGCGGAGAGAAGAACGGATCCGCGATCTGCTGACCAGAGACGATTTATCAAAAACGATGCCGATCCAGCCGCCCTCGCAGCCTTCACCATTGTCTATACAGGACGAGCCAAGGCTGTGGAGCCGGGGCAAACTGCCCGAAAGCTACGTGCCCGAGCCCGATCCGGAGAAGCAGTGGAAAAAGGAACGTTATCAGGCCGGCGGCCCCTTTCATAGAAAGCACCACTTTGTTTCCGGCTTTATGTGGCGCCTGTTTTTCAGCGCCATCGTGTTTGCGGGAGTGTGGGGCGTCTTCCACTTTCCGATCAACCAGCCGTGGAGCGGCAAAGTGCAGAGCTTTGTCGTTCAGTCGCTGAACCGGGAAATGGATTTTCAGGCTGCAGAAGCCTGGTATGAAACATACTTCGGGAAAGCTCCCTCTTTCATCCCTATTTTCAAACAGGATCCGGTGTCCCCATTGAAAGTCGATGCGTCCAAATCGATGGTGCCCCCGATCGAAGGGAAAATCGTACAGGCCTTCGCCGTCAACCTCAAAGGAGTGGAAATTGCTCCGGATGAGGTTTCAAGTACGGCGCTTCAGGTGAAAAGTGTAGAAACGGGACGTGTTATGGAAGTGTCGGATTCGCCGGAAACCGGAGTCTCGGTGACCATCCAGCACTCCGGCGGCTTGGTAGCGACATACAGCCATTTGCAGGAGACGCAACTGCAGAAGAACGATTGGGTCGAGGCCGGAGACCCGGTCGGGTCGCTCGGACAGGGGAGTGACGGTGAAACGCCGACCTTGTTTTTTGCGGTCAAAGAAGGGGGCCATTATGTGGATCCGGCCGATGTGATCCCGATTGATTAACGTTCGCGGAATGACCCTGTCGCTGCACCCGTTTTTCGTGATCCTGATGCTGTTTTCGGTCGTTACCGGGCATTTCCTCGAGCTAATTACGCTGTTCGTCATCGTATTCATTCATGAGCTGGGACATGCCGGGGCTGCGCTGATGTACGGCGTTCGCATCCGTTCGATTCAATTCCTCCCGTTCGGCGGGGTGGTGGAAATCGAAGATCAGGGCCGGCTGTCCGCGTGGAAGGAAATCGTCATCGCGGCAGCGGGGCCTTTGCAAAACGGAATGATGATCCTGTTCGCGCTGCTCCTCCGTCTGGCCGGCTGGGGGGATGGCGCCTTTCTGTCTTATGTAATTTATGGCAACGCGATGATTGCATTGTTTAATCTGCTGCCGATTTTACCCCTTGATGGAGGCAAAATATTACAGTCGGCTGCCAGCTTGTTTTTCCCTTATCACCGTACGCTTCTCTGGTCCTCGAGGATCAGCGTTGGGGCGAGCGTGATCGTCATTATATGCGCGCTGGCACCGCTTTTTCAAGGGAAGGGCAGCGTTCAGTTCAACCTGCTGTTAATCGGTATTTTTCTGCTGTACTCGAACTGGGTCGACTACCGGAACCTGCCTTACCGATTTACAAGATTTCTCATGCACCGTGAATCGATGTACACCCGCTCCAGAGCGGACGGGGAACTCGCGCAGCCCATCGTTGCCGATCCGGCGAAACATTTGGACAGTATCCTGCGTCTATTAAAAAGAGAGAAATACCATCTTATTTATGTGATGAACGAGCGCGGAAAAATCATTGCCGTGCTTCCCGAGCAGCGCATTATTTCTGCTTATTTTGCGACAGATCGTACTTCGTGGATATAAATACGCAAGGAACAACGAACGTGAAAAAGGTGTGAATGCGGGCTGCTCCTAACTCAGGGATGGAGCTAATTTAAAGGAGATTTCATGGTACAATGAAAAAGATATGTCTTCTGGCAGGGGTGAAGCCATGAAACAAATGATCGTTCACATCGAACCGAAGCTGACCCAGATGGCGCTCTTGGAGGAAGGCAAGCTGGTGGAGTTCGCTGCCGAGCGGAGCCAGGGGCACAGTCTGGTCGGGAGCTTTTACAAAGGGCGAGTCGTCAACGTATTGCCCGGCATGCAGGCCGCGTTTGTGGATATCGGCCAGAAAAAAAACGCCTTTTTATACGTGGACGACGTGCTGCATCCGCATTTGGAGAAGCAGCCGAAGGACAAGCCGAATATCGAATCGCTGCTGCGCGTCGGGCAGGAAATCGTCGTCCAGGTGATGAAGGAGCCGCTTGGCGGCAAAGGCCCGAGGGTGACGACGCATTATTCGCTTCCGGGCAGATGGATCGTCTATATGCCGCATGCGGATTATGTGGCCGTCTCCAAGAAGGTATACCGGGAGCATGACCGGAACCGGCTGAAGGTGCTGGGCGATTCCCTCCGGAGGAGCGGAGAGGGCGTCATCATGCGGACCGTCTCCGAGGATGAGCATCCGGATGCCATCGAAGGGGATTTGAACGCGCTGCGGGAGCGGTGGCTAAGCATTCAGGAGAAGGCTGACGCCTGCGCGGCGCCGTGCCTGCTGCACCGGGATCTGAGCATCGTGCAGCGGTTTATCCGCGACGTGTTCGATCCGGAGCAGGACGAGCTCTGGATTGACAGCAGGCCGGAAGCGAGAGAAGCCGAGCTGTTTCTGGAGGAAATTGCCCACGGCGGACACCGGCCCGTTCGAATGCACCAGGGCCACGAGCACATTTTTAGGGCCCATGGCGTTCAAGAGCAGCTGGAGCGGGATTTTGCGCGCAGGGTGACGCTGGAGAGCGGAGGCACGATCGTGCTGGACCAGACCGAGGCGCTGACGGTGGTCGACGTCAATACGGCGAAATATACCGGCGGCGGCAATTTGGAAGAGACGGTCACGAAGACCAATCTGCAGGCGGCTGAAGAAATCGCCCGGCTGATCCGTCTCCGCGACATCGGCGGCATCATTATCGTCGATTTTATCGATATGGAAGAAGAGAAGAACCGGCAGGAGGTTGTCAACCGGCTGGAGGCGGGTATGAGCCGGGATCGCACCAAGAGCCATGTCGTCGGCTGGAGCAAGCTTGGCTTGCTGGAGCTTACCCGGAAGAAAGTAAGAGAGGACACGGCTGTCATGTTTTCCAAATCATGCGAAGTATGCGGCGGAACGGGGAAAATAAACCTTCTGAGCGCGCATTGACTTATGATGGACGGATATGTTAATATCTATGAGTATGTGTCCAGTATTTATTGCTTGTCACATGCTGTAACCGCTCCGGTCGGGTTTACAAGTGCCGCTGCTTAAGACGGCGGGCCACCTGGATTAGGCGAGTCTGAGACATGAGGAGGTGCAAGCAAATGTACGCAATTATCGAGACAGGCGGTAAACAATACAAAGTTCAAGAGGGCGACGTATTGTTCATCGAGAAGCTGAACGCAGCCGATGGCGAAAGTGTAACTTTCGACCGTGTATTGGCCGTATCCGGTGACAACGGTCTGGTGGCAGGAACTCCAGTCGTAGCCGGCGCATCCGTAACCGCTAAAGTTGAGAAGCATGGTAAGGGCCAGAAGGTTGTTGTATACAAATACAAACCTAAGAAGAACTACCACAAGAAGCAAGGTCATCGTCAGCCATACACAAAAGTTACGATCGAGAAGATCCAAGCGTAAGAAGGTGCGCTAATTGATTAACGTACGGATATTACGCCGGGAAGACGGCAAGATTCGTGGCTTTGAAGTGAAGGGGCATGCGAACTACGCGAAGGCCGGAGAAGACATCGTATGCGCCGGAGTATCGGCGGTCACGGTGGGAACGGTCAATTCGGTGGAAGCATTAACCGGAACGGTCATGGACAGCAGAATGAACAACGGTTTTCTGAGCGCGGACGTTCCTTCGATGGAGGAATCAGGCGTGCACGAACAGGTTCAGTTGCTGCTGGAATCGATGGTGGTTATGCTGAATTCCATAGCAGAATCATACGGGAAGTATATTCAAATACAAGAAGTACATTACTAACAGAAGGAGGAGACAACATGTTAAAGCTGAATCTTCAATTGTTCGCTTCGAAAAAAGGTGTTGGTTCCACAAAGAACGGACGCGACAGCCAAGCGAAACGTCTCGGCGTTAAGCGTGCTGACGGCCAAACCGTTACTGGCGGAAGCATCTTGGTTCGCCAACGCGGAACGAAAATTCATCCTGGTACGAACGTGGGCATCGGCAAAGACGACACTCTGTTTGCTAAAGTGGACGGCGTTGTGAAATTCGAACGTTGGGGCCGCGATCGCAAGAAAGTGAGCGTTTATCCTGTGGATGTCGCTCCTGTAGCGGCAGCAGTAGAAGCTTAATTGTCTGCGAACGCAGAATGAACAAGAAGCCTCCGGCAATGCTTGCCGGGGGCTCTTTTTGAATTAAAACATATTCTTGGGAGCCCCCCTGCAAATCAGCTGAATATGCGTTGGAGCAAAAGCCCCACTTGGTGGGGTTATTTTGTAGGCTGTGTATTATTGATATGAACATAACTGGACAATTATGGTATACTGGGCAATGATGTTAACTATCTCATGTGTGGGACGGGGACGGGGAGTGCTATGAGATTTGGGAAGAGCATAATGGCCGCTGCGGTCATTTCAATCGTGATTCCGTTAGTATTTATATACCGTGGTGGCTCGTGGATTTGGTACATGATCCTTCCGCTGTGGATATTAGCGGTGCTTTTTCTCGGATATGCGCAGATACGCCGGAGTACTTCGCGTCATCATGATGCCGTAGTCCGCAGTCTGGAGCAGACGGCCATCCGGACGCTCAACCATCACCGCCATGACTGGATGAATGATTTGCAAATTTTGTATGGTTATATCAAGCTCGGAAAAAGTGATAAAGCGGTTCAATGTGTGGAAAGAATAAAGGAACAGATGGCTGTCGAAAGCAAAATAGCCAAGCTGGGCATTCCTTCGCTTATTTTCTACCTTCAGTCTTTTCGCAGCACCAGCAGCAATTTGGAGCTGGACGTTCACGTGGATGACCAGATGACGCTGATCAACAACCTCAGCCAGGAAGAAGGGGCCAATCTGGCCTTGGCCGTCATCCAAACGATCCGGGCATATCAATACAGCAGCAAGTCTTCGCGGGGCGAGTCCCGCAAACTGTTCCTGAGCCTTTATGAGGAAGGCTCGGAGCTGATCGTAAGGTTTGAGGAAGAAGGTTCCCTTGGGGACCCGGAACTGCTTCGGCAGCAAATATATAATGTGGTACAAGGCAAGAAAATGAAAGCAGAGCAGATCGATCCGACTCAGGCTTCATTTGAATTGCGCGTGCCGTGTGGAGCATGAGGAAGGTGAAGTCATGTTTGTAGATAAAGCGAAAGTCTATGTCAAAGGCGGCGACGGTGGTGACGGCCTGGTGGCTTTCCGCCGGGAGAAATACGTGCCGGAAGGCGGGCCTGCCGGCGGTGACGGCGGCAGGGGCGGAGATGTCATCTTCCGTGTGGACGAAGGTCTGCGCACGCTGATGGATTTCAGATACCAGCGCCATTTCAAAGCCCAACGCGGCGAGAAGGGCCGCAATAAGAGCCAGCATGGCGCAGGGGCGGAGGACATGATCGTCCGCATTCCGCCGGGTACCGTGCTGATTGACGATGATACGGGCGAAGTCATTGCCGACTTGACGCGTCATGGACAGCAGGTGGTCGTTGCCAAAGGCGGCCGCGGCGGTAGAGGCAACATCCGTTTTGCCACCCCGAACAACCCGGCTCCCGAGCTCGCCGAGCACGGGGAGGAAGGCCAGGAACGGTATGTGGTGATGGAGCTGAAAGTGATGGCCGACGTCGGTCTGGTCGGCTTCCCGAGCGTAGGGAAGTCCACGCTCTTGTCGGTCGTTTCCGGTGCGAGACCGAAAATCGGGGCGTACCACTTTACGACGATTACGCCGAACCTCGGCGTCGTGGAGGTCGCG
Source organism: Paenibacillus sp. FSL R5-0378 (assembly GCF_038009285.1). Taxonomy (NCBI): domain Bacteria; kingdom Bacillati; phylum Bacillota; class Bacilli; order Caryophanales; family Paenibacillaceae; genus Paenibacillus; species Paenibacillus sp. FSL R5-0378. The sequence continues at coordinate 6,207,467 of NZ_JBBPAY010000001.1, read as the reverse complement.
GAAGGCCGGAGCTTCGTCATGGCCGATCTGCCGGGATTGATCGAGGGTGCTCATGAAGGGGTCGGCCTCGGGCATGAGTTTCTCCGCCACGTGGAACGGACCCGCGTCATTATCCATGTGGTGGATATGGCGGGGTCCGAAGGCCGGGATCCATACGAGGACTGGGTCAAAATTAACGACGAGCTGAAGCTGTACAACGCCACCCTGGCCGAGCGGCCGCAGATCGTAGCAGCGAACAAAATGGATATGCCGGAAGCGGAAGATAACCTGGCCGAATTCCGTGATAAGGTCGGCAAGGACAGACCCGACCTGGAGATCATGCCGATCTCCTCGCTGACCCGGCAGGGCGTTCAGGAGCTGCTTTACCGTGCGGCGGATTTGCTGGACCAGATTCCTGTGGAAGCCGCGCTGGAAGAAGTACCCGAAATCACCGAAAGAAAAGTGTACAAGCTGGATAAGACCGAGGACAACTCGTTCACCATTACGAGAGACAACGAGGCTTATGTGGTCCACAGTGTCAAAATTGAGCGCCTGCTCAAACGCATGCAGATGAACTCGCATGAAGCGATTCTGAAACTTGCGCGGACGATGCGCCATATGGGGATCGACGATGAGCTTCGCAAACGCGGTGCCGTTGAGGGCACCATTGTGAGAATCGGCGATTTTGAATTCGAGTTTGTAGAAGGCAGCAGCTACTATTAAACATACAAGAACCGGACACCGTATATTTCGTATACGGCGTCCGGTTTTTTGTTGCAGCCCCTTTTCTGACATTTTACGTTACATGGCGGGCAATTTTTTGTATGATGGAGATTAAAAAGGCGTCGGACTATTGACCGTCAGGCAAAGGTTCCTATATAATGTCCACTATATGAATACATCAGTCTTTGAGGAGAGGACGTTCGTGAAAGAACGCTATTATTTGGTCCGGGAAGACATTTTGCCGGAAGCCGTTGTCAAGACGATGCAGGTGAAACAGCTGCTAGCGGCCGGGGACGCGAAGACGGTTCATGAAGCCGTGGAACAAGTCGGGCTGAGCCGCAGCGCTTTTTATAAATACAAAGACGGAATCCACCTGATCAACCAGCTGGAGCGCGAGCGGATCGTGACGATTTCCATCGATATGGAGCACCGGGCGGGCATGCTGTCGAAAGTGCTGAGCACGGTGGCCGGTTATGGCGGAAACGTGCTGACGATCCACCAGAGCATTCCTTTGCAGGGGATGGCGAACGTGGTGATATCCGTCGAAGTGACGCGGCTTGGCGACGAGCTTGGGGACATGCTGGAAGGCATGCGCGACGTAGCGGGAGTCAAGCGGGCGAATTTGATCGGACAGGGGTAAGTCCGTGCCTGGTGTCATAGAAGACAAAGAATGTTATTTGGAGATTCACGGGAGGTATGAGAATGAAGCCGGTTAAAGTTGGATTGTTGGGTCTGGGCACGGTCGGTACGGGGGTCGTCAGGATCGTGGAAGGCCATCAGGAGGATTTGAGCAGCCAGGTGGGCTCTCCGGTCGTCATCGAAAGGATCGCGGTGAAGAACTCCGGAAAAACGCGCAGCGTGGCCGTTGATCAAGGCAAATTGACGGAAGATCCGTGGGATGTGATCCGTGACCCGGAAATCGACGTCATCGTCGAAGTGATGGGCGGTATTGATGAGACGAAGTCCTACATTTTGGAGGCGCTGGAGCGCGGCAAGCATATCGTCACGGCCAACAAGGACCTGATGGCGCTGCACGGAGCGGAGATTTTGGCCAAGGCTCAGGAGAAACAGTGCGACGTTTTTTATGAGGCGAGTGTGGCGGGAGGCATTCCGATTATCCGGACGCTGATCGAAGGATTTTCTTCGGACCGCATCTTGAAAATCATGGGGATCGTGAACGGTACCACCAACTATATTTTGAGCAAAATGAGCCAAGAAGGCGCGTCCTATGAGGATGTGCTGGAAGAAGCGCAAAAACTGGGCTATGCCGAAGCCGACCCGACCTCCGATGTCGAAGGCTTGGACGCCGCCCGCAAGATGGCGATTCTGGGCACGCTCGGCTTCCGCTCCAACATCGAGCTGAAGGACGTCAGCGTGCGCGGCATCTCGCAGGTGACCAAGGAAGACATTACGTATGCCAAACGCCTTGGCTACGAAATGAAGCTGCTTGGCATTGCTGACCGGCAGGACGATCATTTCAGCATCAGCGTTCAGCCGACAATGGTGCGCAAAGGGCACCCGATCGCAGCTGTGAACGGTGTCTTCAATGCCGTATACGTGTACGGTGAAGCGGTCGGCGAGACGATGTTCTACGGCGCTGGCGCCGGCGAAATGCCGACGGCTACCTCCGTTGTGGCCGACCTGATGGCGGTCATCAAAAACCTTAGACTGGGCGTCAACGGCCTGAAAGCGATCGTTCCTTACAAGCCGAAGAAGCTGAAGACCGATGAACAGATCAGTTACAAAAACTTTATCCTGCTTCATGTTGACGACAAAGCCGGTGTTCTCGCCAAAATTACGCAGGTGTTCGCCGAATTCGGAGTCAGCCTGGAATCGGTCGTACAGCAGCCGAACGAGCACAATCCCGAAGCGGAGATCATCATCGTGACACATCAAGCCAACAAAGCTAGCATGGATAAGGTGCTTCAGCATTTTGAAGGGCTGGACGTCATCCGCAGAATCAAGAGCGTATACCGGGTTGAGGGGTAACCCCGCCCATTCAAATAACTACCTCGAATACAGAAAAGGAGTTTTACGATGCCATACCAAGGTTTACTGCAAACGTACAAGGAATATTTACCCGTGAACGACAATACGCCTCTCCTGACGCTGAAGGAAGGCAACACCCCGCTGATCCGCGCCGAAAATTTGTCAGAGGAGCTTGGACTCGATCTTTATTTTAAATATGAAGGGCTGAATCCGACCGGTTCGTTCAAAGACCGCGGCATGGTCATGGCTGTTGCCAAGGCTATGGAGGAAGGCAGCCGTACGATCATGTGCGCTTCCACGGGCAACACCTCGGCTGCAGCGGCGGCCTACGCGGCACGCGGCGGCTTGAACTGCATCGTTCTCATCCCGAACAACAACATTGCCCTCGGCAAGCTGGCACAGGCCATGATTTACGGTGCCAAGGTCATTGCCATTGAAGGCAACTTTGACCGTGCCCTGGAGATCGTGCGTGACATTACGGCCAAGCATCCGATTACACTTGTAAACTCCGTCAATCCGTTCCGCATTGAAGGACAAAAGACGGCCGCATTCGAAGTGGTGGACCAGCTGGGCAAAGCGCCGGACGTGCTGGCCATTCCTGTAGGCAACGCAGGCAATATCTCCGCGTACTGGAAAGGCTTCAAGGAATACCACGCAGCCGGCAAAGCCTCCTCGCTGCCGCGCATGGTCGGCTTCGAAGCAGAAGGCGCGATGGCTATCGTGAAGGGCGAGCCGATTCTCGAGCCGGAAACGGTCGCAACCGCCATCCGGATCGGCAACCCGGCCAGTTGGAAGACCGCTGTTGCTGCGGCGGAGGAATCCAACGGTCAGATCAATTACGTCACTGACGAAGAGATCCTGAGCGCATACCGCACCATTGCCGCACGTGAGGGCGTCTTTGCCGAGCCGGCTTCCGCCGCATCGGTAGCAGGGGTGTACAAGCTGAAGCGCGAAGGATTTTTCAAAGGTGGGGAGACGGTTGTCTGCGTCCTGACCGGGAACGGACTGAAGGACCCGAACGTGGCGCTGAAAACGGTCAACGCTGAGCCTATCGTCGTTCCGGATACGGAGGAAGCCGTTATGGAGGCGATCGCGAAGCTGGAAGAGGAGCGGGTATGATTCAGCCTGACGGGGTACGGGTGAAAATTCCTGCCAGTACCGCGAATCTCGGGCCGGGCTTTGACACGCTGGGTATGGCCTTGTCGCTGTACGCCTGGATCGAGATGAAGGAAGCGGAGCAGACCGTATTTCATTTGTACGGAGACGAAATGCAGGGAATTCCCCGGGATAAAAGCAATCTTTTGTATCAAGTCGCGCAGCAGGTGTTCGAGCGGGCGGGAGTTCAAGTCCCCGAACTCGAAATATCCATGTTTTCCGACATCCCCTTGACCCGTGGGCTCGGAAGCAGCGCCACGGCGATTGTCGGGGCATTGGCTGCGGCCAACGCACTCATCGGGTCACCGCTGAGCAAAGCGGAGTTGTTTGATATGGCCACAGGGATTGAGGACCATCCCGATAATGTCGGGGCTTCTCTGTATGGCGGCATCATTACGGCGATTTGGGACGGTGTTCACGCCGAATGCATCCGCTTCGATCCGCCTGAGGATCTGGAAGTGCTGGTCGTCGTCCCGGATTTTGAGCTGCAGACTTCGGAAGCCAGGAAAGTTTTGCCGGATCATATCAGCCGTAAGGATGCAGTGTATAATGTAAGTCGGGCCTCCTTTTTGGTCGGAGCGCTGGCCAGCGGCAGGTTGGACCTCATCGGCAAAGCGATGTCGGACCGTCTGCATCAGCCGTACCGGGCTCCCCTCATTCCGGGCATGACCCGGATTTTGGAGGAAGCGGGGAATCACGGCGCGCTTGGTGTGGCGCTGAGCGGTGCGGGTCCTACGCTGCTCGCTTTGGTGGACCGCCAACAATCCAGAAAGAACGAACTGGAAGCCTTCCTCCTGAATACGATGAGGGCTGAGGGCATCAACGCATCCGCCAAATGGCTGCTTCCCGACGTGGAAGGAGTCGTTGAGATTTCCGGGATGCCGTCCCGTTCATTTATGGATATGGTAAAGGGGAAGTAAGCGCATGAAACGAATTGCATTATTGCCGGAAGGGTCGGTGTCCCACGAGGCCGTCGCGTATTTGCTCGGGGATGAGCCGGTAGAGCTGGTCTATCATAAGCTGATTTCCGACGTATTTTTGTCGACGGCCCAGGGAAAAACCGATTATAGCGTCATTCCGATTGAGAACACGATTGAGGGCTCGGTAAGCCTGCATATGGACTGGTTGGTGAATGAAGTCGACATTCCAATGCGGGTGGAGTGGGTCTATCCGTCGATCCAGAATTTGATCGGTGACCGCCAGGAGTTTATATCCGAGGCAGGGGAGATCGATTACAGCCGGATTGAGAAAATTTTGTCTCATCCTGTAGCCACGGCCCAGTGCCAGCAGTTTATCCGCCAGCATGCTCCGCAGGCCGAGCTGATCAACGCAGGCAGCACAACCGAAGCCGTAGGCATCGTCAAAGCCAATCCGGGCAAAGGCTGGGCCGCCATCGGCACAACACTCGGAGCGGCTACTCATGGGCTCGACGTGCTGGCCAAACGCATTACCGATCATGACAACAATTTTACCCGGTTCGTACTGATCGGCCATCAGGAACTTCCGCCGCTCAACCGGCCGGTAGAACAGCAAAAAACGAGCGTGCTGGTGACGCTGCCCGAGGATTTTGCGGGAGCGCTGCATCAGGTGCTTGCAGCCTTTGCTTGGAGGCGTTTGAATTTGTCGCGGATTGAATCCAGACCAACCAAGAAGAAGCTGGGAAGCTATTACTTTTATATCGATGTGCTCGAATCCGTGGACTCGGTGCTGCTGACGGCGGCCTTCGGCGAGATCGAAGCGCTGGGCTGCCAGGTACGCGTGCTGGGATCTTACCCGAGCTTTACTTATCAGGATCAGGAACAAAATTCGGAGGTGCGGTAACAGATGTCAGAACAGTGGATTTACTTAGATGGAGAATTTGTAACGAAAGAAAACGCGAAAGTTTCGGTGTTTGATCACGGCTTCCTGTATGGGGACGGCATTTTTGAAGGAATCCGAATCTATGAGGGCAACATTTTCAAATGCAAAGAGCACCTGGACCGCCTGTATGATTCCGCCAAATCGATCGATTTGGTCATCCCGCTGTCCTTCGAGGAAATGCGCGACGCCATGGCGGAAACGATTCGCCGGAATGATATGCGCAACGGGTATATCCGTTTGATCGTATCGCGCGGTGTGGGGAACCTGGGCCTGGATCCGAGACGCTGCCCGAAGCCAACCGTTCTTATTATTGTGGAGCAACTGGCGATTTATTCGGAGGAAGCCTATTTGAACGGACTGAGAGCAGTCTCGGTATCGCAGCGCCGTAACCTGCCTGATGCACTGAATCCGAAGATTAAGTCCCTGAACTACCTGAACAACATTTTGGTCAAAATCCAGTCGAATTTCGCGGAAGCAGACGAGGCAATCATGCTGAATGCGCAGGGATATGTGACCGAAGGCTCGGGCGACAACATTTTCCTCGTTAAAAACGGTGTCGTCTACACTCCTCCTTGCTACCTTGGAGCGCTGGAAGGCATTACGCGCATGGCGATTATCGAGCTCTGTGAGAAGCTGGGCTACAAGCTGAAGGAAGAACCGTTCAGCATGCACGACGTGTACATTGCCGACGAAGTATTCTTTACCGGAACCGCTGCCGAAGTCATCGCCGCCCGCGAAATCGACGGACGCGTCATCGGACAGGGACAGGCTGGACCGGTCACTTTGAAGCTTCTTGAAGAATTCCGGAAAATCGTTACGCAGGACGGCTACAAAGTTTGGGAATCCTGATTCCGACAGCCTTTTTATGACCTGTTTTTCTCTAAAATCCTTTCACGATCTTCTTCGTGGAAGGATTTTTTTGTCTAAAGGGATGTCATCCGCCTATCCCCTGCATAAGATGTAGTAACGAATGGAGGCGAACCCACGCCTACAAGAAGTTTAGGAGGTATTTGCCGCGTGAAAATACACATGGTCAAAAGTGGCGACACATTATATGAGCTTTCGAAAAAATACGGCGTTCCTTTGCAAAAAATTATCGACGCCAACCCGCAAATCTCCGATCCAAACCAGCTAACGGTCGGACAGAAAGTCAAAATTCCTGCGGAACCGATACAGGTTCCAAACAACGATCAAATCATCCATAAGCATGTCGTCAAGCAGGGAGACAGCCTTTGGAAATTGTCCAAAGCCTGGGGTGTGACGCTCAAGGATATGATCGACGCCAACCCGCAGCTCAAAAATCCGAACGCGCTCCTTGTGGGGGAAGTGGTCAACATTCCTAAAGTCGGTGGCGTCACAGCCGAGAGTGTAGACGGGAATGCGAATGCCAAAACGATCCCCGGCAACAAAACATATACCGGTCCCAAAGAAGAACTGACGGCACCGATTGAGGAGAATGTGGAGCCGGAAGAGGCGGAAAAACCGAATAAAGAAGAGCTTACCGCGCCTATGGAAGAAAATAAGGAAGAGAACAATGCGCAGGTGCTGCCGCAGCAGCTTCCAGAGCTGCCGAACATACCGTCTCCACCCCCGCTCCCCAACCTGTCGATGAACCAGGAAATGCCGGAAATGACCTCGCCGAATTACACCTTTCCAAACGTGATGCCCATAGCGGAAAACCAGCCTAACGTCATGCCTGCTGCCGAAAACCAGCCCAATGTGATGCCTATCATGGAGAACAAACCTAATATCATGCCTGCGGTGGAAAATCAACCGAACGTGATGCCGGCAGCCGAGAAGAAGCCGACCTACAGTAAAGAGACCATTTACAGCGAAGTTACGCATAACCTCTTTATTCAGTACCCGGGTCCCGTGCACGAAGTGGCTTCCTATCACGACATGCCGAATGCCGAGAACGCAAACCTGCAGCACGCCATGCAAGAAAACAAGCAGAAAACACCTTATTATCCGGGAATCGTTCAGGGTACCGAGTATGAACCGGGCCCCAACGCTTATCCGACAGGTGTGTCCCCTGCCTATGCGCCGCATTGGGAAAATCACGAGCATCCGGTCGCTTATGAGCCCATCCATGTGGGGCCGGCCCATTACCAGCCAAATGAGGCGTTTCCGCACAGTGTAGAGCCGGCGTTTTATCATCCGGTACCCGCTGGAATTGCGCCGTATAGTCCATGTGGGTGCCAAGGAGTGGTATCCCCGTATTCGGGAGTGGATCCATTCTACGCTCAGCCTTATAGTGAGCCGATAGCAGCATATCCAAACGCGAATGCCATGTTTCCGAATACTCAAGTAAGTCCGGCTGCAGCCTATCCGAACCAAATGCCGATGGTATCTCCGGCCGAAGCTTATCCGAACCAAATGCCAATGGTATCACCGGCAGAAGCTTATCCGAACCAAATGCCGATGGTATCCCCGGCAGCGGCCTACCCAAATCAAATGCCGATGGTATCTCCGGCGGAAGCTTATCCGAATCAAATGCCGATGGTATCTCCGGCGGAAGCTTATCCGAACCAAATGCCAATGGTATCCCCGGCGGAAGCTTATCCGAATCAAATGCCGATGGTATCCCCGGCAGCGGCCTATCCAAACCAAATGCCGATGGTATCTCCGGCGGAAGCTTATCCGAATTACGCACCGATGACTCATTATCCAGAAGTGGATCCGGCATACGCCTATCCGCATCATGCTTATCCCACTCCATATGATTGGTGTTACCCGTCACCTTATGGAATGGGGTTTCCCTCGACGCTGGGAGCCTATGAGCATGCAGGGCCCAACGCCCCTTTTGTAGGGGCCGCCGAGAACGCGGCGTACTGGGACCGTAACCCGGCGCCTGCCTACCCAGCCCCGATTGGGGAAGAGGAGACCCAAGCGACAGCTACCATCAATGAGGCGGCGGTCCATGAGACATCCGAGGTAGAGGATTCTGAGCCTGCGGCCGATGAGACTACATCCAAGACGGTAAAAACGCTCAGCGACCCGAAGGATAAAGCGAAGGTTAATAAATCGAAAGCTCCCGCCGCCAAAAAGGAAAGAAAAAGCACAGCTGCTGACAGACCGCGTAAAAACCCATGGATTAATGGATGATAGCAGGTCAATATGAGCAGAAGCAGGCATTTCGAGGTGATCGCCGGAATGCCTGCTTCTAATTGAATTCAAGGTTCGTATCATTTGTAACCATTCTTCAGCAAGAACATTTCCGTTTAATGGCAGTTTGAACTCTATGAATGCTGTATTAATTTTATAAAAGAACTAGTATGAATATATGAAAAAGATGCTTGAAATATGCTAGAATTTATTTTGTTGTGGGTAAAAGTATAGTATGAAGATTCGATGGAATATTTTGTGTGTTGCGACAGTAGTGAGAACTGTGATAAATTATAAGTCCGGCCGAGTTAACGAGTTAGCAGGTCGGGGAAAATGAGATTTGATAGAAAAAACTTTTTCAAAAAAAGTCTTGCAAATCTATCGAGTCTGTGATATATTATAAGAGTTGCTGCTGAAACGCTAAGCGGTAACGAAACGAAGTTTGATCTTTGAAAACTGAACAACGAGTGAGTATAAACGCGATGGTCTTATGACCGGAGCGATTGAGATTAAATCAATCTCGTCAGATTCAAAATGAGCTAGAAACTTTCGTTGGAAAGCTACTCCCTTCGGGTGAGCAGATTCTTCCAACTTTCTTGGAGAGTTTGATCCTGGCTCAGGACGAACGCTGGCGGCGTGCCTAATACATGCAAGTCGAGCGGACTTGATGGAGAGCTTGCTCTCCTGATGGTTAGCGGCGGACGGGTGAGTAACACGTAGGCAACCTGCCTGCAAGACCGGGATAACCCACGGAAACGTGAGCTAATACCGGATATCTCATTTCCTCTCCTGAGGGAATGATGAAAGACGGAGCAATCTGTCACTTGCGGATGGGCCTGCGGCGCATTAGCTAGTTGGTGAGGTAACGGCTCACCAAGGCGACGATGCGTAGCCGACCTGAGAGGGTGAACGGCCACACTGGGACTGAGACACGGCCCAGACTCCTACGGGAGGCAGCAGTAGGGAATCTTCCGCAATGGGCGAAAGCCTGACGGAGCAACGCCGCGTGAGTGATGAAGGTTTTCGGATCGTAAAGCTCTGTTGCCAGGGAAGAACGTCCGGTAGAGTAACTGCTATCGGAGTGACGGTACCTGAGAAGAAAGCCCCGGCTAACTACGTGCCAGCAGCCGCGGTAATACGTAGGGGGCAAGCGTTGTCCGGAATTATTGGGCGTAAAGCGCGCGCAGGCGGTCATTTAAGTCTGGTGTTTAAGGCCAAGGCTCAACCTTGGTTCGCACTGGAAACTGGGTGACTTGAGTGCAGAAGAGGAGAGTGGAATTCCACGTGTAGCGGTGAAATGCGTAGATATGTGGAGGAACACCAGTGGCGAAGGCGACTCTCTGGGCTGTAACTGACGCTGAGGCGCGAAAGCGTGGGGAGCAAACAGGATTAGATACCCTGGTAGTCCACGCCGTAAACGATGAATGCTAGGTGTTAGGGGTTTCGATACCCTTGGTGCCGAAGTTAACACATTAAGCATTCCGCCTGGGGAGTACGGTCGCAAGACTGAAACTCAAAGGAATTGACGGGGACCCGCACAAGCAGTGGAGTATGTGGTTTAATTCGAAGCAACGCGAAGAACCTTACCAGGTCTTGACATCCCTCTGACCGGTCTAGAGATAGACCTTTCCTTCGGGACAGAGGAGACAGGTGGTGCATGGTTGTCGTCAGCTCGTGTCGTGAGATGTTGGGTTAAGTCCCGCAACGAGCGCAACCCTTGATTTTAGTTGCCAGCACTTCGGGTGGGCACTCTAGAATGACTGCCGGTGACAAACCGGAGGAAGGCGGGGATGACGTCAAATCATCATGCCCCTTATGACCTGGGCTACACACGTACTACAATGGCCAGTACAACGGGAAGCGAAGCCGCGAGGTGGAGCCAATCCTATCAAAGCTGGTCTCAGTTCGGATTGCAGGCTGCAACTCGCCTGCATGAAGTCGGAATTGCTAGTAATCGCGGATCAGCATGCCGCGGTGAATACGTTCCCGGGTCTTGTACACACCGCCCGTCACACCACGAGAGTTTACAACACCCGAAGTCGGTGAGGTAACCGCAAGGAGCCAGCCGCCGAAGGTGGGGTAGATGATTGGGGTGAAGTCGTAACAAGGTAGCCGTATCGGAAGGTGCGGCTGGATCACCTCCTTTCTATGGAGAATCGCTTCCTGCAACGGAAGCATTCAAATAACGGTCGACGTAAGTCGCCGTAACCGCTTTGCGTAAGCAAAGCAACTACTCACTCGTTGGTCAGTTTTGAGAGTTCAAACTCTCACATACGATTTCCAGAACTTGCTTGTAGCCAAGCGATTCGGGGTTTGGTATGATATAAGTCCGGTCGCAAGACTGGATGATTTGATCCTTGAAAACTAGATAACGAAACGAATCTGCGTTTTAGAAATATCCTTTTAGCTGAACTTGTGTCACAACAAGTTAAGTTTTAAGTAGCAGACGAGTGTTTTGAACGATGAGAGTCTTTGGCTTTGCGCGCAGCGCAAAACAAGAAAACGAATCGGGCAAAACAGGAGTCAAATGGTTAAGCTACTAAGAGCACACGGAGGATGCCTAGGCGCTAGGAGCCGATGAAGGACGTGGCGAACAACGATACTGCCTCGGGGAGCTGTAAGCAAGCTTTGATCCGGGGATGTCCGAATGGGGAAACCCGGCTGATGTAATAGTCAGTCACTTCTGTCTGAATACATAGGACAGATTGAGGCATACCAGGGGAACTGAAACATCTAAGTACCCTGAGGAAGAGAAAACAAGAGTGATTCCGTCAGTAGCGGCGAGCGAACGCGGAACAGCCTAAACCGGTCAGCTTGCTGGCCGGGGTTGTGGGACGTCTCACATGGAGTTACAAAGGAATTGGTTAGGCGAAGAGGTCTGGAAAGGCCCGGCATAGAAGGTAAAAGCCCTGTAGCCGAAAGTCAGTTCCCTCCGAGACGGATCCCGAGTAGTGCGGGGCACGTGAAACCCCGTATGAATCTGGCAGGACCATCTGCTAAGGCTAAATACTCCCTAGCGACCGATAGTGAAACAGTACCGTGAGGGAAAGGTGAAAAGCACCCCGGAAGGGGAGTGAAATAGAACCTGAAACCGTGTGCTTACAAGAAGTCAGAGCCCTGTTTATGGGTGATGGCGTGCCTTTTGTAGAATGAACCGGCGAGTTACGTTCCCGTGCAAGGTTAAGGTGAGAAGCCGGAGCCGCAGCGAAAGCGAGTCTGAATAGGGCGATTAAGTACGTGGACGTAGACCCGAAACCGTGTGATCTACCCCTGTCCAGGGTGAAGGTGCGGTAACACGCACTGGAGGCCCGAACCCACGAATGTTGAAAAATTCGGGGATGAGGTGGGGGTAGCGGAGAAATTCCAATCGAACTCGGAGATAGCTGGTTCTCCCCGAAATAGCTTTAGGGCTAGCCTCGGTGAATAGAGTCGTGGAGGTAGAGCACTGATTGGGTGCGGGGCCCGCAAGGGTTACCAAGCTCAGTCAAACTCCGAATGCCATTGACTTGTAACCGGGAGTCAGACAGTGAGTGCTAAGATCCATTGTCAAAAGGGAAACAGCCCAGACCATCAGCTAAGGTCCCCAAGTGTGTGTTAAGTGGGAAAGGATGTGGAGTTGCACAGACAACCAGGATGTTGGCTTAGAAGCAGCCACCATTGAAAGAGTGCGTAATAGCTCACTGGTCGAGTGACTCTGCGCCGAAAATGTAACGGGGCTAAACACACCACCGAAGCTATGGCTTGATGCTTGCATCAGGGGTAGGGGAGCGTTGTATACAGCGTTGAAGGTGTACCGGAAGGAGCGCTGGAGCGTATACAAGTGAGAATGCCGGTATGAGTAACGAAAAGATCAGTGAGAATCTGATCCGCCGAAAGCCCAAGGTTTCCTGAGGAAGGCTCGTCCGCTCAGGGTAAGTCGGGACCTAAGGTGAGGCCGACAGGCGTAATCGAAGGACAACAGGTTGAAATTCCTGTACCACCGTAAACCGTTATGAGTGATGGGGTGACGCAGGAGGGTAGTGACGCGAGCTGATGGATGCTCGTCCAAGCAGTGAGGCTGGTGTGTAGGCAAATCCGCACACTTTAAGGCTGGGCTGTGACGGGGAGGGAAAATTATAGTACCGAAGGTCATGATCTCACACTGCCAAGAAAAGCCTCTAACCAGGTGAAGGTGCCCGTACCGCAAACCGACACAGGTAGGCGAGAAGAGAATTCTAAGGCGCGCGGAAGAACTCTCGTTAAGGAACTCGGCAAAATGACCCCGTAACTTCGGGAGAAGGGGTGCCCCGGTAGTGTGAATAGCACGAGGGGGCCGCAGTGAAAAGGCCCAAGCGACTGTTTAGCAAAAACACAGGTCTGTGCGAAGCCGCAAGGCGAAGTATACGGGCTGACGCCTGCCCGGTGCTGGAAGGTTAAGGGGAGCGGTTAGGGAGTAATCCCGAAGCTGTGAACCGAAGCCCCAGTAAACGGCGGCCGTAACTATAACGGTCCTAAGGTAGCGAAATTCCTTGTCAGGTAAATTCTGACCCGCACGAATGGCGTAACGACTTGGGCGCTGTCTCAACGAGAGATCCGGTGAAATTTTAATACCTGTGAAGATGCAGGTTACCCGCGACAAGACGGAAAGACCCCATGGAGCTTTACTGCAGCTTGATATTGGATTTGGGTACGATCTGTACAGGATAGGTGGGAGCCTTTGAAACCTGAGCGCCAGCTTGGGTGGAGGCGCCGTTGGGATACCACCCTGATCGTATCTAGGTTCTAACCTGGTACCGTAATCCGGTATGGGGACAGTGTCAGGTGGGCAGTTTGACTGGGGCGGTCGCCTCCTAAAGAGTAACGGAGGCGCCCCAAGGTTCCCTCAGAATGGTTGGAAATCATTCGAAGAGTGCAAAGGCAGAAGGGAGCTTGACTGCGAGACCTACAAGTCGAGCAGGGACGAAAGTCGGGCTTAGTGATCCGGTGGTACCGCATGGAAGGGCCATCGCTCAACGGATAAAAGCTACCCTGGGGATAACAGGCTTATCTCCCCCAAGAGTCCACATCGACGGGGAGGTTTGGCACCTCGATGTCGGCTCATCGCATCCTGGGGCTGAAGTAGGTCCCAAGGGTTGGGCTGTTCGCCCATTAAAGCGGTACGCGAGCTGGGTTCAGAACGTCGTGAGACAGTTCGGTCCCTATCTGTCGTGGGCGTAGGAAATTTGAGAGGAGCTGTCCTTAGTACGAGAGGACCGGGATGGACGTACCGCTGGTGCACCAGTTGTTCCGCCAGGAGCATGGCTGGGTAGCTACGTACGGACGGGATAAGCGCTGAAAGCATCTAAGCGTGAAGCCCCCCTCAAGATGAGATTTCCCAGTATGTAAGACCCCTTGTAGACGACGAGGTAGATAGGTTGGAGGTGGAAGTGCAGCAATGCATGGAGCTGACCAATACTAATCGGTCGAGGGCTTATCCAATAAAATAAATCGCAGATTCGTTTCGTATCTAGTTTTCAGGGAGTCAAAATTGCTGATTTCACTCCAAGTGGGTGAGAGAAGCGTGCATGACTTTCAGCATTTGGCGATGCTGAAACCTGAATTATGCATTTGGTGATTAACCAATGCTCCGTTTGGTGGCGATAGCGGAGGGGTTCCACGCGTACCCATCCCGAACACGACCGTTAAGCCCTCCAGCGCCGATGGTACTTGGACCGAAGGGTCCTGGGAGAGTAGGACGTTGCCAAGCGATACATATTCCCTGATAGCTCAGTTGGTAGAGCACTCGACTGTTAATCGAGTTGTCACAGGTTCGAGTCCTGTTCGGGGAGCCACTTGTGGAGAGGTGTCCGAGTTGGCCGAAGGAGCACGATTGGAAATCGTGTAGGCGCCAAAAGCGTCTCGAGGGTTCGAATCCCTCTCTCTCCGCCAGCTTGGATTTTAATAGCGCGGCCCGTTGGTCAAGGGGTTAAGACACCTCCCTTTCACGGAGGTAACATGGGTTCGAATCCCATACGGGTCACTTTCTTTAATAGCATCAGGGATGAGAATCCAAAAAGGGTTCGTCGGAGCATTACTTCGTTAGCATCTGCATCGCAGTCTCGAACGAAGTGAGAGTATCCCATACGGGTCACTTTCTTATTAACATCATGGATGAGAATCCCCTATAAGTTTCAAAAGATTATGGAGGCTTAGCTCAGCTGGGAGAGCATCTGCCTTACAAGCAGAGGGTCGGGGGTTCGATCCCCTCAGCCTCCACCATGATTTTCAAAAGAAAATAAGTGATTTTTTAATGACGCGGGGTGGAGCAGTCCGGTAGCTCGTCGGGCTCATAACCCGAAGGTCGTAGGTTCAAATCCTGCCCCCGCAATTATCTCCTTAAGATGGAGATCCCAAAGGCCGTGGAACCGTGGTGTAGAGGCCTAACATGCCTGCCTGTCACGCAGGAGATCGCGGGTTCGAATCCCGTCGGTTCCGCCATTATAAATTGCTTCAGGGATGAGAATCCGGATACGGGTTCGTCGAAGCATTCACTTCGTTAGCACTGCATCGCAGTCTCGAACGAAGAGAGAGTATCCCGTCGGTTCCACCATGATCTTTACTTCAGGGATGAGAATCCTCTTGAATTAAGAGCCATTAGCTCAGTTGGTAGAGCACCTGACTTTTAATCAGGGTGTCGAAGGTTCGAGTCCTTCATGGCTCACCAGTTTTATTTTTGGTTTTGCGGACGTGGCTCAGCGGTAGAGCATCGCCTTGCCAAGGCGAGGGTCGCGGGTTCGATTCCCGTCGTCCGCTCCATTTTTTTTTTGCCTTTACCGGCGCCCTTAGCTCAGCTGGATAGAGCGTTTGACTACGAATCAAAAGGTCAGGAGTTCGAATCTCTTAGGGCGCGTACTTATGTTTTACCGAGCCGGTGTGGCGGAATTGGCAGACGCGCGCGACTCAAAATCGTGAGGGAAACCGTGGGGGTTCGAGTCCCTTCACCGGCATTTTAACATTTTCAAATGAATAACGGGACGTAGCTCAGCTTGGTAGAGCACCTGGTTTGGGACCAGGGGGTCGCATGTTCAAATCGTGTCGTCCCGATCAGATCAACCACCGAATGAATTTCGGTGGTTTTTTGCTGTATAATTTGGTATTTCCCCGGTCACAATAAAGGAAAAAGATAGAGAATAGAAGGGGATTATCGTGAATGCAGCGCGAATCAAAAAGAAAATACAAAAGCAATGGAGACGTTGGAGACGCAGAGCGTTGACGCTTGGGATCTCTTCGTTAATGCTTGCCTTGGTCTGGCTCGGATCCTATCTTCCGGATCAGGTACAGAGCCTGCTCAGCACGAAACCGCCGGTTGCCATTGAAACGCTTCAGCATTATGAGCAGACGGAAGGTTCAGATGACACCGTGGATAATTCGGAATTCTGGAAGACGTTGAATCAAACGAAGGGTACAAACGAAGTAACCGTTCGCCAAGTTTATATATGCGGTGAGGAGGAACAGGTGCTCGGACAACTGAGCAGCGATGACATCTACTCCTTGATGAATGAGCATCCAACCTGGAAAGGCGAGTTTACCGGGAAGGGACAAATCCGGTTTGAGGAAACCATTTCGGATCTTTCCCCGACCTGTAAGGAACAGGCTTACATCAGCCTCGACAAAGATGGGAATCTGACCTTGTTCGAGGGACCGCCGACACACGAAAAGGTCATTAAAACCTTTTTCCAACTGGATATCAACTCGATGGAATCCTCCCTGCCGGATGGAGCCGTACAGCAGCTTTATGACGGCATCCGGGTGCAGGACATTGACGAATACAACAGCGTGCTGTCCACATTCAGCGATTATGCCCGAAAAGGGTAAAGACCGGGATGTTCGATGTCCTTTGCTTTAAACGGATTTTCGATAAAAGGAATAGAACGCAAATGAAAAAGCTTTCCTGCCAGCGATGAGGCGAACAGGAAAGCTTTTTTGCATTCATCCTATGGGGACTTAAACGGGCATCGTCCATTTCAATGGATCTGGAAGCCGCCCGGTCTGGATACCTGTTAGGGTGTCATAC
Source organism: Paenibacillus sp. FSL R5-0378 (assembly GCF_038009285.1). NCBI lineage: Bacteria > Bacillati > Bacillota > Bacilli > Caryophanales > Paenibacillaceae > Paenibacillus > Paenibacillus sp. FSL R5-0378. Next base: position 6,190,624 of record NZ_JBBPAY010000001.1, on the reverse strand, counting down.
AGCTTTTGCGAGTATGGGCCGATTTGGCCGTTGTTAATGAGGACTTGCCGGTCATTCCAATATAATTCGCCGACAGGGGAAATGACAGCCGCAGTTCCCGTTCCGAACACTTCCTCCAATTCGCCCTTGGCATTCGCCTCAAAAATCTCCTCAATCGATATCTTCCGCTCTTCCACCGGGATGTTCCAGCTGCCGAGCAGCTCCAGAACTGAAGCCCGGGTCACACCTTCCAGTATGCTGCCGTTAATGGCCGGGGTGATCACTTTACCACCGATTTTGAAAAAGATGTTCATGCTGCCGACCTCTTCAATATACTTCTTTTCCAGTGCATCGAGCCACAGCACCTGGGAGTAGCCGCCTTTCTTGGCGTTGCTTTGGGCCTTGATGCTTGCGGCGTAGTTGCCAGCTGCCTTCGCATGCCCGATTCCGCCCTGCACGGCACGGGTATAAGAGCTCTCTACATTAATTTTTACCGGGGCAAGCCCGCCCGAGTAGTAAGCGCCTACAGGCGACAGAATGACGATCAGCTGGTAGGTGTGGGATTCTCTCACGCCGAGGCAAGCTTCCGTAGCAATGATAAAAGGCCGGATGTACAGCGATGTTCCAGGAGCCGTCGGAACCCAAGCACGATCGATGTTAATGAGGGTGCGGATCGCTTCAATGACAAAGTCGCCCGACACTTCAGGAATGCCCAAGCGTTCGTTGGAGCGGTTCAGCCGCTTCATGTTTTTGTCAGGACGGAACAGAAGGAGCTCGCCGGTAGAAGTTTGATATGCCTTCAGACCTTCGAACACTGCCTGCCCATAATGAAATACCATCGAAGCCGGATCCATCTGCAGCGGGGCGTAAGGAACAATCCGCGGATTATGCCATCCCTGCTCCAGCGTATAATCCATCATAAACATGTGATCTGTAAAATACTTGCCGAAGCCAAGCTTCTCGCTGTCCGGACGTGTTCGCGGCTCGGTGGTTAACTGAATGCTGATCTCTTGTGTCATTGCAACGCTCACCTCATCTATAGAAATTTATTATTCTCACTATAGGGAATAAAAAATGATTGGTCAATTCAATGTTATCAATTAAAATAATAGTTATTAACTATGGTTAGGGTGAAGGGGGAGGCTTATGGATTTCCGCCTGCTGGAATACTTTCTTGCCGTATGCGAAGAGCTTCATTTTACGAAAGCAGCCGTTCAATTGGGCATCAGCCAACCGACGCTCAGCCAGCAAATCCGCCTGCTCGAGGAGAGGGTGGGCATGCCCCTCTTTCAAAGGATCGGAAAGCGGAACTATTTGACGGAAGCGGGGCAAACGTTGAAGGAGCATGCGCTGAACATTTTTCATGAGCTGGAGCAGGCGCAGTCCGAAATCAATGAACTGAAAGGGATGCAGCGGGGGAGGCTGACGATCGGCTGCTCAGGCAACCATCTGCTGACGAGGACGCTGATTTCTTTTCACCAGAAGCAGCCTGGCATCTCGATTTCGGTCGTGGAGCTGGCGACGGAGGAAACGAGGGCCGGTCTGCTGGCTAACAAGCTGGATCTTGGAGTCGTTTTTCTCCCGCTGGAGGACGAGCAGCTGGTCAGCAAAGAGCTCTACACCGAAGAGCTGTGCCTGGCTGTGGCGAAGCAGCATTCCCTTGCAGCCGCAGAGGCTGTGAAACTGGACCAACTGACAGAGGTGCCGCTGATTCTTTTTCCTGAAAAGTTTCTGGTACGTCAAATGGTGGACAGCTACAGCGCTCAAGCAGGGGTGCAGCTTCAACCGGCGTTTGAGCTGTCGACGATGGACTCCATGCTGCAGATGGTCCGGCTCGGGGTCGGTGCGACGATACTACCCAGGTCCTACCTTTTACAAGGCTCCGATCCTTCGATCCGCACTGTACCGATCGTTGAGCCCGTCCCCCAGAAAAAGGTCGGCATCGTTTACCGGAAGCAGACGTTTCTGAGCACAGCGATGCTTGCTTTTATCAACGAGCTCATCCGGACGTTCACTCCTTCCGGGACGGAGTCTATGTAGGCTTGTCCCGGATGCAAGCATACCTCTTTTAGTAGAATCATAGACTTGGTATGAAGTTTTACATTATAATGAAGAGAACGAATACATATGTTCGCTTTATACCAAGGGAGAGAAATGACTTGCGAATTTTAGGAATTGACCCGGGGATTGCGATCGTCGGATTCGGATTTATCGATAAAAACGGAAGTAAGGTCACTCCGGTTCAGTATGGATGTATTCAGACGGAAGCCCATACCCCTGATGAAGAACGGCTGCTGCACGTCTATGAGGCGATGCTCCAGCTTATTGATAAGTATCAGCCGGAAGCGGTAGCTTTCGAGAAATTGTTTTTTAATAGAAACGTCACGACGGCTATGTCCGTCAGTCAGGCGCGCGGCGTTCTGATTCTGGCGGCAACGCAGCGCGGGCTGCCGATCGCCGAGTACACCCCGATGCAGGTGAAGCAGGCCATCGTCGGATACGGCAAAGCGGAGAAGAAGCAGGTGCAGGAAATGGTTCGCATGTTCCTGAAGCTGCAGGCGGTGCCCAAGCCGGATGATGTGGCCGACGCGCTGGCCGTGGCGATTTGCCACGCCCATTCGTACACATTAAATTCCAGAATAAATGAGGTATTGAGAAAATGATCGATTTTTTGAGAGGACCCGTGGTCCATCTGGAGAATGAGTACATTGTGCTTGACGTGCAGGGAGTAGGCTACCGGGTATTTTGCCCGAACCCTTTTGTGTTCGCCAAGGCGGATGGTCCGGTCACCGTATATACCCACCACCACGTCAGGGAAGACGCCATCCTGCTGTTCGGCTTTCCGACGCGCGAGGAGCAGCAGCTGTTCCGCAAGCTGATCGATGTGTCGGGGATCGGCCCTAAGGTAGCCTTGGGCATTCTCGGCGGGGGCACGCCGGATCATGTTGTGACGGCCATTTACCAGGAGAACATTACGTTCCTGACCAAGCTGCCGGGAATCGGCAAGAAGACCGCGCAGCGCATGATTCTGGACCTGAAAGACAAGCTCGACGGTTTTGGTACGGCGGCTATGGCGACAGGTCTGTTTGCGGTTCCTGAACCGGTGGAAGGAGACGGATCGGCTTGGTCCGAAGCGCGCGAAGGTCTTAAGGCGCTCGGTTATACCGACGTCGAGCTGGACCGGGTATGGCACAAGATCAAGGATGACACGGCGTTTGGGGATTCGGTGGACATTTTAATGAAACGGGCGCTCAAGCAGCTCTATGCGGGATAGTTATGGTAAGCGGGCGTTACAAGAGGAGCGATAGCAATGGATGACCGTATCATATCGGCAAACCTGATGATGGAGGACCAGGCGGTAGAGCTTAGCCTGCGTCCTCGTTATCTTGCGGAATATATCGGACAGAACCAGGTGAAGGAAAACCTGAAAATTTATATTGAGGCGGCTAAAATGCGCAATGAAGCGCTGGATCACGTGCTGTTGTACGGGCCTCCGGGCCTCGGGAAGACGACATTGGCCAATATCATTGCCAACGAGCTGGGCGTGAACCTGCGGACGACGTCGGGGCCAGCCATTGAGCGGCCGGGAGACCTGGCGGCACTGCTGACGAATCTCCAGGAAGGGGACGTGCTGTTCATTGACGAAATCCACCGGCTGCACCGGACGGTCGAGGAAGTGCTCTACCCGGCGATGGAGGATTTTGCGCTGGACATCATGATCGGTAAAGGGCCCAGCGCACGGTCTGTGCGGCTGGACTTGCCCCCGTTCACCTTGATCGGAGCGACGACACGGGCCGGGCTGCTGTCTGCACCGCTGCGGGACCGCTTTGGCGTCGTCAGCCGCCTCGAGTTTTATACGGTGGACGAGCTCAGCTACATCGTCTCCAGAGGTGCCGACATTCTTGGCATTGAAATTATCGGGGATGCGGCCGACGAGATCGCCCTGCGCTCCAGGGGGACGCCGCGGATCGCGAACCGGCTGCTGCGCCGGGTCCGGGATTTTGCCCAGGTCCGTGGGGACGGCATGATTACGCCGGCCATCGCGGAGGAGTCGCTGAAGATGCTGCAGGTCGATCCGAAAGGACTGGATCAGATCGATTATAAAATGCTTCACGCCATGATCACGAGCTTCCGTGGCGGTCCGGTCGGCCTCGATACGATCGCGGCCACCATCGGCGAAGAGAGCCAGACGATCGAAGACGTATACGAGCCTTACCTGCTGCAGATCGGATTTCTCCAGCGGACGCCGCGGGGAAGAATGGTAACGGCTGCGGGCTATCAGCATTTAGGTCTGCCGATGCCGACTGACCAGTAAAGCGTAATTGTTACGAGGCTGCCGGACGTGAAATGGTTCGAACACATTTTCAGACAGAAGAGGGAGGAGAATGACGAGTGGGAAATTGGTGGAGAACGAAAGCGGGCCAGTGGGGAAGCAAGGGGATTTTGGCTGCCGTGCTGGCAACGGGAGTCCTGCAGCTGCCGGCTGTGACCGCAGAAGCCGCGGGAACGAGCATGGATCAAATCCGCGTAGGCTTGTTCCTCGACTTGGGAAGTACCTATAAATCAACGACGCCTGTCGTCACACTGTCATCGGGACAGTCATGGTCTGCAGGGGTATCGGCTTCTGCGGGGGCTCCGGCTCTTATGTCCTTTGGGGCTAACGAAGCGGCTAAATTCAGCGTGGATGGATTCCGCGTGAAAGTACTCGCCACTTCCGATGCCAAAACGGCGGCGGATGCCTATAAAAAATTGAACGCGACGGCCGACAAGCCGGTCATCTTTGCCGCAACGACGGGTGCCGGAACGGTGTATCAGGTGTATACCGGCATGTATGTGAGCCTGCAGGCGGCTAACGATGCCGCAGCGCGGACAGCCAAGACAGCCGCGGGACAGCTGAACGGACAGACTCCGGTCGTGACCGGCGGGTATCACTTGTCGGCTGGGACCTATGCATCGGAGGCTGAAGCGGCAGCTGCGGTCCAGCAAATCCAGGCAGCCGGCGCCGATGCGTTTGTGGCGGTTCAGCCGGGCGGAGACGGCGGCGGCCGTTATGCGGTATGGGTCGGCGAAGCGGCAGACGCATCCGGCCTGGCGGCGGTGCGCAGCGCGGTAAGCGCGAAGCTTCCAGCGGCCACGCTGTCGGAGGTGGATGCATCGCAGCCGGCGCTGATCATCCGCAGTGATGCCGGGAGCAGCCCGGGAAGCACCGCCGCGGTGAAACATATCGTGGTCAGCGGGACCAATGCCAAAGGCTGGATTACCAGCAGCGGTGACCAACTTAAAGTGGCGGAAAGATCGGGGCGGACATACCGGGGCGGCATGGAGATCAGCATGGTGAACGGCCAGCTGGCGCTCGTGAACGAACTGCCTTTTGAGCAATACCTCTATGCGGTCGTCGGCGGCGAAGTGCCGTCGTCCTGGCCGGAGGAGTCGCTCAAAGCCCAAGCCGTTGCTGCGCGCAGCTATGCAGCTTTCCAGATCAGCAGCAGCAATAATAAGTTCAAGGTGGCGGATGTCGTGGATACGACGCTGAGCCAAGTTTACAACGGAGTTGCCTCCGAAGCGCCGAGCGTCATCGGTGCTGTAGACGCCACAGAGGGCGAAGTGCTGCTGCAAAACGGCAATGTTGTCGAGGCCGTTTTCTCTTCCAATGCCGGGGGCGCATCGGCCGACCCGACCGAAGTATGGAACAGCGGTGGAGCTGCGTTCGGCACCGTCGAGAGCAAGGAAGACGTAGCCGCGCAAAACGGGGCTAAAACCTGGTATCACGTTCTTCTCAGCAACGGGATTACTGGTTATGTCAGAGAGGATAACGTCAAGGAACTGGGTACGGCGACGGCTGCCGGACTTGCAAAAGTCACGGTGACGGCCAAGAACACCAACGTGCGTCCGCTTCCGCTCATTCAATCGAACGTCGGGCCTGCCGCGCAGATGAACCCCGGCGATACCGCCATCGTTCTGGAGCAGGTGAAGGAATCGGGAACCTACGACTGGGTTCGGGGACCTTATACTTCGGCCGAGCTGGTCGCAACGCTGAAGGGCAAGACCTCAACGGCTGCACCTTCCACGATCAGCACGCTGGAGGTTACCAAGCGCGGACCGTCCGGACGGGCGATCCAAATTAAGGCCAACGGGCAAATTTTAGATGTGAAATATCCCGATATGTTCCGTTCGGCTTTGAACGGTCTGCCAAGCACATTGTTTGATATTGTACCAACAGGAAGCTATACTGTATTAAGCGCAAACGGGACAACGACGAAGGTTTCCGGCACGTCCGACACGTCGGTCATTTCGGCTTCAGGGACTTCTTCCATCGCTGGAAAAGGCACGATCGTCATGAACGGGGATTCGAAGGCGCGCCGGATCGAAGCCGGGGAAGCATTTCTGTTTGTGGGCCGCGGCAATGGCCATGGCCTCGGACTCTCCCAGTGGGGAGCCAAAGGAATGGCGGACGCCGGGTATGGGTACCAGGACATTTTGAAACACTATTATCAGAATGTAACTATTGTTAAGGAATGACGAACAGATGAATGTAGACTTATACGATTTTGAGTTGCCAGAAGAATTAATCGCACAGACTCCTTTGCCGGAGCGGACGGCATCCCGCCTGTTAACATTGAACAAGCAGGACGGATCGATCGCCCACCGCACCTTCAAAGATATCGCAGACGAGCTTCAGCCCGGCGACACGCTGGTTCTCAACGATACCCGGGTCATTCCGGCGAGACTGTTCGGCGTTAAAGAAGAGACGGGGGCCAAAGCCGAGGTGCTTCTCCTGAAAAATTTGCAGGGGGACACCTGGGAAGCGCTCGTGAAGCCTGGGAAAAAGCTGAAAAAGGGCAGCGTGATCCGTTTCGGCGACGAGCTGCAGGCTGTCATAGAGGATGAAGGGGAAATGGGTGAGCGGAAGCTGACCTTTACCTATCAAGGGATTTTCCAGGAGATTCTCGACCGGCTGGGTCAAATGCCGCTCCCGCCTTATATCAAGGAGAAGCTGGATGACAAGGAGCGTTACCAAACGGTCTATTCCAAGCATGAAGGTTCCGCTGCGGCTCCGACCGCCGGCCTTCATTTTACCGAAGAGCTGCTGGATCAAATCCGTGCCAAAGGCGTGACGGTCGCTTTCATTACGCTTCATGTCGGTCTTGGCACGTTCCGGCCGATGTCGGTTGAGCGTGTCGAGGATCATGTCATGCATGCGGAGTATTACTCGGTGAACCAGGAGACAGCGGATATCCTGAACGAGGCCAGAGCCCGCGGAGGAAGAATCGTTGCCGTAGGGACCACCTCCTGCCGGACGCTTGAGACGATCGGGACGCGCTTTGAAGGCGGCCTGCTCGAAGCCTGCAGCGGCTGGACCGATATTTTCATCTATCCAGGGTATACTTTCAAAGTCGTAAACGCCCTGATCACTAATTTCCACCTGCCGAAGTCGACGCTGGTCATGCTGGTCAGCGCGCTGGCGGGACGCGAGCATATTTTGAACGCATATGCGGAGGCTGTGAAGGAAAGATACCGCTTCTTCAGCTTCGGCGATGCGATGTTTATCTATTAAGACCGGTTGATCGGCATATAAGAGGATGGTATTTAATCATGGCAGCAGCAATTACTTATGAGCATATTAAAACGTGCAAGCAATCCGGAGCCCGGCTGGGGCGTGTGCATACGCCCCACGGCGTGATCGAGACGCCGATCTTTATGCCGGTTGGAACGCTGGCCACGGTCAAGACAATGAGCCCGGAAGAACTGAAGGAAATGAATGCGCAGATCATTTTGAGCAACACGTACCATCTGTTCCTGCGCCCGGGCCATGACATCATCCGCGAAGCCGGGGGACTGCACCGCTTCATGAACTGGGACCGTCCGATTCTGACGGACAGCGGCGGATTTCAGGTGTTCAGCTTGAGCGAAATGCGCAAAATTACCGAAGAAGGCGTGCATTTCCGGTCCCACTTGAACGGAGACAAGCTGTTTCTGTCGCCGGAAGTGGCCATGGAAATCCAGAACGCGCTTGGCTCGGACATCATGATGGCTTTTGACGAATGTCCGCCGTATCCGGCCGAGTACGACTATGTTAAGAAATCCTTGGAACGCACGACCCGCTGGGCAGAGCGCTGCCTGAACAGCCATGCCAGACCGCATGATCAGGGGCTCTTTGCCATCGTTCAGGGCGGCATGTATGAAGACTTGCGCAAACAGAGCGCACGTGATTTGACTTCCATGGATTTCCCGGGGTATGCTATTGGTGGACTCAGCGTAGGAGAGTCCAAGCAGCTGATGTACGAAGTGCTGGATTACACCGTTCCGCTGCTTCCGGACAACAAGCCCCGCTATTTGATGGGCGTAGGGTCGCCGGACGCGCTGATCGAAGGCTCCATCCGTGGCGTGGACATGTTTGACTGCGTCCTGCCGACACGGATCGCCCGGAACGGAACGACCATGACCAGCCAGGGACGGCTAGTCGTTCGCAATGCGCAATACGCCAGAGATTTTGGCCCGCTTGACCCAGCATGTGACTGCTATACTTGCCGGAACTATTCAAGAGCCTATCTGCGGCATTTGATCAAAGCGGATGAGACCTTCGGACTCCGTTTGACCACTTACCACAACCTGCATTTCCTCATCAATCTGATGAAGCAGGTGCGCCAGGCCATTATGGAGGACAGGCTGCTTGATTTTCGCGATGAGTTTTTTGAACAATATGGGCTTTATGACAATGATAAAGGGTTTTAAGCTTCAACTGCAGTATTGTATTTGAAAGGGGGGAAAAGCATATGTTCAACCAAACTCAAACCTTTGAATTAGCAGCTGGTGCTAGCGGCTCCGGAGGAGGCGGCCTTGTCGGCTTGATTTTGCCGCTCGTCCTGATGTTCGCGATCTTCTACTTCCTGTTGATCCGTCCGCAGCAGAAGAAACAGAAGACCCGGACTTCCATGCTGAGCGCATTGAAGAAGGGGGATAAGGTCGTCACGATCGGCGGCCTGCACGGAACGATTATGGAAATTACGGACGATATCGTGGTCCTGCGGGTGAACGACGTGACGAAGCTGACCTTCGATCGCGGTTCCATCAGCCATGCGGTTAGCTCGAGCTCCGGCGAATCCGAGAAATCGTCCTAAGACGATCCGGGTACTACACGGGGAGAGCGTTCATAAGCAACATTTCCAGTAAGACCAGGCACATCACATAACGATAGCGGCAGAGGGAGCTCTGCTGCTGTCGCCGATGTTCATACTTACGGATGACAAAAGGCTGCACAGCTTGTCTACGGACAAGGGTGCAGCCTTTTTGTATTAGAGATCGGATACGATGGGCTTTACTTGTTGCTGCTTCGGGTGCGCAAGCCTCCGTCCCCAGTAGATCCCGGCGGAAGCGGCAAGCAGACCGAGCAGGGTACCGGCGACCGAATCCGTCAGCCAATGGATGCCGAGGTAGAAGATGCTGAAAATGATGATGACGGCGCTGACCAGCGTCATGAGGGCCAGTCGTGGATTCCCCGAACGGATCCCGAGCACCAGCATGGTGATAGAAATCGAAGTGTGAAGGCTTGGAAAGCAGTTGTTAATACCGGATAGCGGCCGGTACGCCTGTTCGAATTTCGGAAAAACTTCCAGCATGTAGAACGACGTGCCGGATGGCGGAAAGGACCAAACCTCGTTCACGGGAAAGAAGAGGTAAAACGGGATGGCCACCGCATAATTGATGAAGACGGCTATGCAGGCAGCCATGAGAAAGGCTTTGTTCCCGTCGGCCGCAAAGATTCCGAGCATAGCGATCAGTAAGGATTGGAACACCACTACGTAAAAAAATACCGATACGGGCGTAATGTAAGGGCTGTGAAAAAACTGCTGCAGGTGCTGTACGAAATGCCCCTCAATCCCGAATACCCACGGGGTGAAGTCTTGCTTCACATGCATGGCTGCTTCGATTTGCAGTTCATACCTGTTGAACAGGAGGATCGCAGCCATCAAAGCGAATAGACCCAAAAATTTGCGGTTGGTCCCAAACTCCCGGATCAGCAGCCATCCGGCCCTCAGAGGGTTGCGCAGGGTGCCCAGCCAGATCAGCCCGATCGCCATAACAAGCGTTGCTGCCGAAATATAATTCATAGAGTCATACAACACGTCGGGGACGTCCTCCTCTTGCTTTAAGTGCACTTAGTGTAGCACATGCGAGGAGTTTAATGGTTACGATTTGTTTTTTAAATTCACCCCGAACATGCCCCCGATGGCTCCCGAAGCAATAACGGCTGCGATCAACAGCAAATCTCCAAGCCGAAGGCTGCTGTCAAGGGCCAGAAATCCGATTATGATGATCATGAGACCGTACAAAATGCCGGTTAATCCGCCCTGGTACCAACCCCGTCTGCCTGAACGCTTCCCGGATACAAGACCTCCAAATGCCGCGGCGACAGCATGAACCACGTAAATGTAGCGGGACAGGCTTTGTTCTTTCATGCCGCTGGACCACAACAGGAAAGAAAGAATAAGCGCCCCGACCATCATCCAGAAAAAGGAATAATACAGTCCCGACAAAGTGGGATTGGAGATCCGAAAAGAGAACAGGCGACGGATCAAATGCATAAGAGAACCCCCTTCATAGTTCCACAATTTAATGTAAATTTATGTGACGGCTTGCCCCAGTAGTACAAGTAATTTTCCAATAATTTATCGCTCCGGCTTCTGAATGTCCGTGCTCCCGAAAGGTCAAAATATCCTTAATTGGCATGATGAATGGCGCAGAAAGGAGCAGGTGGCCGTGATATCCGATATACTGATTCCTGTTTTCCGAACCGTCCTGATGTACTTTGTCATCTACCTGACCCTCCGGATCATGGGCAAGCGGGAGATCGGGAAGCTGTCCATTTTTGACCTGGTCATCTCGATCATGATCGCTGAAATCGGCGTTTTTGTGCTGGAGGATACGGCGCGTCCGATCACGGACGGACTCTTTCCGATGGCTACGCTTGTCTTGATTCAGATCACGATTGCTTTCATCAGCTTGAAGAGCCGGAAAATCCGCCTGTTATTCGAAGGAAAACCGGCCATCCTCGTATCGGGAGGCAAGCTCAACCGTGAAGAAATGAGGAAGCATCGGTATAATCTGGACGATTTGCTTCTTCAATTGCGCGGGCGAAGTATCGAAAACGTGGCGGATGTGGAATTTGCGATTCTGGAAAACTCCGGGCAGTTGACGGTTATTCCTAAATCCAAACGGAATGAAAAAAGAGAAAAGTACGACATGCCCGTTCCCCAGGAGAAGCCAAATCGAAACGGTAAACCACAAAGCCCCGCCGGCAATGCGTTAGCTATTTCACGTTCAGAGGAGACCGCCGGCAAGCCGAAACAGATTTATAGAACCCCATATGCCGATCCGTCCCGGGTCCCGGCGAGAAACCGCAGTAAAAAAATTCTGGTTCCCAGCGGAAAATTTACCTATGGCATACTGCCGATCCCGCTCATCATGGACGGAAAAGTACAGGACGACAATTTGGAGCGGCTGAACAAAAATCGCTTCTGGCTGAAAAATCAGATCCGGCAGCAGGGAATCAAAGAGTTTAAAGACGTGTTTCTCTGCTCCATCGACCATAAAGGCCGGCTTTACATCGACCGCAAATAAGACGGGAATTTCCGTGCTGCGGATCAGGCGGCAGGCGTCTTGGGGTTTCTTGGATTTCTAGGTTTGAACCATTTTTCAAGGTAGGGCATGCGGGACAGATCCCGCAAGGACACCAGCTTTAAAGCAAATACGGCGGCCAGAAAAGCGATCATGCCTATAGACATGGCTGCCAAAAAGCGGATCCAAACGATTCCTCCCAGTGGCAGATGGAGATAGCCGTATTGGGTAATGCCCGTCATGATAATCATGGCTCCCGCCAGCTTCAGCAGATCGAACATCCGGAATCGGTAGGCGAGCAGCCGGCTGACGCTGAACCCGTGCAGGAACGTGACCACGATGCTGTTGATGATAATCGCGATAACGGCCCCGTAAATGCCGTACTCCGGCTGGGAGGACAGGTACCAGATCAGGAACAGCTTGAGGACGGCTCCGATCAAGGTGTTGAACAGGGCGCGGCTTGGCCGGTCCAGCGCCTGCAGGGTGGCCTGAAGCGGTGCCTGAACGTACAGAAACAGCGCAAATGGCGCCATCGTGCGCAGCATGTTGGAGATGTCCGCATTGTTGTACAGCAGCAGGCACAGCGGCTCTGCAAGGACATACATAATGACGGCAAAGGGGGCGCCGGTGACGAGCGCGAGCCGGATCGTCTGGTTTAACCGTTTGTGAATCGTAAGCTTGTCTTTGCGGGCGGCGGCTTCGGACAGCGAAGGCACAAGCGAGACCGCGAGGGACGAGGTCAGTACGCCCGGAAGCAGCAGCAGCGGGATGACCATGCCTTGCAGCGCGCCATACTGGGCAGTTGCTACAGCAGTGACAACACCGGCGAGCGCTAGGCTCTGGGCTGTAATAATCGATTCAAGCAGGTAAGAAAAGGAGCCGACCAAACGCCCGGCGGTGACTGGTACGGTGATGCCAAGCAGACGTGGAAACAATCCGCGGCTGACCTGGCTGCCGGAACTGTCTTCAAGGCCGGCTTTTTTGTGCTGCTCTGCTTTCTCTCTCCGGGCTTGCCTGGACGACAGCCAGTTTTCGTCCCGGTGGTACTGCCACAGCAGGGCGAGCAGCCCGAAAAATTCCCCGGCCATCACGCCAAGCATGGCTCCGGCAGCCGCATAAGCTATTCCTTTTGGCAGCAGCAGGTAGGCGAACCACAGCGTGCACACGATCCGAAAAACGGTCTCGATAATCGAAGAGGTCGCAGACGGAATCATGTTCTGCCTTCCCTGGAAATAGCCGCGGTAGACGGACGAGATGGCCACGATAACGAGCATGGGCGTCATGCTGACAAAGGTGTAGTACACGCGGGAATCCGTTATAATCGTTGTCGTGATCCAAGGGGCCAGCCACAGGCATAAAGCCATAAACAGCACGCTGAGACCCACCGTCAACGCGAGGCTGACCCGCAGGACATACTTTGAATTTTGCGGTTTACCTTCGGTTTCCGCTTCCGACACCAGCTTGGCGATCGCCAGCGGGACACCCCCAGTAATCAGCGTCATAATCACCAGGAAAAAAGGATAACCCAGCTGATAAATCCCCACCCCTTCGGCGCCGATGATCCGGGGCAGGGCGATGCGCGGTATAAACCCGAGAATGCGGTTCACGATGCCGGCGGCAAGCAAAATCATCGTGCCTTGGATAAAGGTTTGCTTTTTGATGCCTGGATTTTTAGGATGCTTGTTCAATTGTCCACTCCCTCTTCCCGTGTCGAAGCTGTGCTGCCACTTTTGGTAATGTCAGACCTTGTTTAATGGATATGCTGAACCTGTCCCAACTCATTCATCCTTTCCGGTAACATTTGGACAAAAGAAGGAATCGAAGGCGATGGGGTCGAATACAGAACCAATCAGTGCTACAATGGACTGTAGGACATCCAGAACAGATCGTGCGTGGAAAGAGGCAATCGAGAGGAGGCCGTAGAGTGAGCTCTGAGGAAATGAACGACAGGCAGCTGGAGGAAGCGATTGAATCGCTCTGCCGCAGCAAGGCGGAGGAATTCAGACTCGTCGGCTACGAGCATGTAACCAGCAAGGATATTTGGAACTGCGTCAGCGTCAAATACGAGAAGGAAGGGATTCCTCCGCTCTACATGCTGGTCAATGATATACTCTCTTTGAAAGTGATGACGTTTATGAATTTTATGACTATATCCGCATATAAAGGATCCACTTTCGATTGAAAGGGATCTTTTTTTCTGTTTGTGTTAAAAGAGATGAGGGATACAGTAAAATCGGAAAACGACAAATATTGATAAATTGACTGCCTTTTGGCGCATGGCTATAATAGGAATATTGAGAACGAAAGGGGAACTAGGAACGGCATGAAAAGAATTGTCACTTTCATCATCGTCGTGCTCGTATCGATTGCGGTCATGGCTGGGACAAGCCCTGCGCTGCTCGACAACGTACGACTCGGTCTCGATCTTAAAGGGGGCTTTGAGATTCTGTATGAGGCCCAGCCGCTGGAGCAGGGGCAGAAGATTACGAGAGAGTCCCTCATACGGACGGCGGAAAGCTTGGAGAAACGCGCCAACGCACTCGGAACGAGCGAGCCTGAAGTTACCACTGAGGGCACAAACCGGATCCGTCTGAAAATCGCAGGCGTGACGAACGAAGCCGAGGTCCGCAAGAAAATGAAGGAGCCGGCGTCGCTGACTTTCCGCAGTGCGGATGGTTGTAAGACTCCCGAAGCGGGGAAAGACGGCACGGTAGATCCGAAGGATCTCTATTGTAAAATCGAACTCATCGGAAGCGATTTCGTGGAAAACGGCGCACAGGTGGGTTATAACCAGCTGAACCAGCCGCAAATCGATATCAAAGTCAAAGATAAAAAGAAATTTGCCGACGTGACCAAACGTTTGCTTGGCAAAGAGCTTGCCATTTTCCTGGATGATACCCTTTTATCCGCTCCGACCGTACAGCAGGAGCTGACGGACGGCAAAGCATCGATTACGGGCAATTATACGATTGACGAAGCGAACCAGATCCGCGATACGATCAACCTCGGGGCGCTGCCTTTGAAGCTGACGGAGAAGTACTCTCAGAGCGTGGGCGCTACGCTGGGCATGCAGTCTTTGCATAAAACGATCGAAGCGGGTATCATCGCTTCCATCCTGATTCTGATCTTCATGATCGGCATGTACCGCCTGCCGGGTGTCATCGCCAGCTTCGGACTGATTGCCCACACCTGGCTGCTCATTCTCGTCTTCGTCTGGGCCGACTTTACGCTGACCCTGCCGGGGATCGCGGCGTTTATTCTCGGTATCGGGATGGCGGTTGACGCCAACATCATTACGAATGAACGGATCAGGGAAGAAATGCGGAACGGCAAGAGCGTCATGTCTGCGGTCAAAGCAGGGAACAAGTCGTCCTTCCGTACGATTCTCGATTCCAACATTACAACCATTATCGTCGGAGCGGTTATGTTTGCCTTCGGTACAGGCGCCGTCAAAGGCTTTGCGCTGGTACTGATCGTGGAAATCGTACTCAGTATTCTCACGAATGTGTACTTCACCCATTACCTGCTCAACCTCTTGGTTAAAGCCGGCGTGCTGAAGAAGCCGAAGCAGTTCGGGGTAAAGGAGAGTGATATTCGTGCACTTTAAAAAAGATTACGATTTTATGAAGATGAGCAAGTATGCGTTCATCTTCTCCATCGTCCTGACGATTGCGGGAATCATTACCCTTTCCGCTTTTGGATTAAACTACGGCGTTGATTTCCAAGCAGGCTCCAATGTGGACGTCAAGCTGTCGAAGAACGTGACGAAGGCTGAAGTTGAGCCGCTGCTGGACAAGATCCACCTCAGCGACGGCGCAACGGTTGCTCCTGGGGACAAGCGGGTCAACATCCGTTTTACCAAGGAGCTTAACGAAGACCAGAGTGAACAGCTCAAGTCCGCGATCCAGGAGCTGGATAAAACAGCATCGTTCGAAATCAACACGGTCGATACGGAAATGGCCAAGGAGCTCGGACGGAATGCCATTTACTCGGTTCTGATTTCCTGTATCGGGATTATCATTTATGTAAGTATCCGGTTTGAATGGCGGTTCGCCCTGGCGGCCATCGTGGCCCTGCTGCATGACGCCTTCATGGTCGTGGCCGTCTTCTCGATCTTCCGATTGGAAGTCAGCCTGACGTTTATCGTGGCGGTATTGACGATCATCGGTTACTCCATTAACGATACGATCGTTATTTTCGACCGGATCCGCGAAAATCTGCGGTTCGGCAAGCAGAAGACCAAAGACGATTTGAAAGCTATTATGAACAAGAGCGTGAGCCAGATGCTCATGCGCTCCTTGTATACGGCGCTGACGGTGTTTATTGCGGCCTTCTTCCTGTTCCTGTTTGGCGGGGAATCGATCAAGATGTTCTCGTTGGCGATGGTTATCGGGCTGTTGTTCGGAGCGTATTCTTCGATCTTTATCGCCAGTCCGCTGTGGCTCGTATTCAAAAGCAAACAAAAGACCAGTGCCAAGCCAGCCAAACCTTCCAAGGCGTAACCTTGTGAAGCGAATGTTATGAAGGAAAGCCGCGTCTGATTGGGCGCGGCTTTTCCGCTGGAACTTATCTGACTTTATCTAAACTTATTGTCGTGAATGTCATATCTTTTTCAAACAACAGATCAGAATCGGTATTCAGATTGCCGGGGGGAGGCTTTCATGAGTATAGAGCGTTCAAATCCATCGGGTACCGTCGCCTGGACGGGAATTGCCGGTGAACTGTTACTTGCCTTGTTCAAAGGCGTGGTCGGATATTTTACAGGGAGCAAGGCACTGCTGGGAGATGCGCTGTATTCCGCATCGGACGCAGCCGGCGCACTGGCCCGGCGCATTCCATGGCGGACGTCATCAAAGCTCCGGAGTGCGCAGCAGTCTGATCTGCGGGCCGGAAGAACAGAGCCGATTCTGGCGATTTTGTTTTCGGTTCTTGTGCTGATGGGCGGATTGCAAATTGCCGTAGCGGCGGTCCGGGACCTGGCTTCAGGCCGTGTGCAGACACCCGGGCAGTTTACGCTGATTGCGATACTCGTCTCGCTTGCGGTCAAAGAAGCGCTCTTTCAGTTCCAGTACCGCCAATCCAAGAAGCAGGGTGACGGCATGCATACGGTGTACGCCGACAACCACCGCTTCAGCTTGTATTCGTCCATCACGGTATTGATCGGTGTCATTTTGGCGATGACCGGCAGCGCCTTTCATTGGTCCATGCTGCAGTATATGGATTCCATCTCGGCTCTAATCGTCGCGGCGCTGCTGCTGCGCAGAGGCTACCGCCTCATCGTCAGCTCCGTGTACGGACAGCTGGTGCAGGAGACCGAGCAGGAGGACGCGATTAATTTTATCGATACGGTGCAGCGGGTTCACGGCGTCATTACGGTGGATGACCTGAAAGCATCGGAGCAGGGACATTACATTACGATCGATTTGAAGATCAGCGTCAATCCGCGGATTACCGTCCAGGAAGGCGCCGAGATCGCCGACCGGGTCAAGAAGCTTCTGATGCACCGTTTTTTGCATGTCAGCATCGTAAATATCCAGGTCGTCCCTTATGATCCCGGTTATCCGTACAAGTCGAACCATCATCTGACGGATAATGAGCAGCCGACACTGCTCCAATAGCTTGCTCATGACTTATACGAACAGAAGACGGGGCGGGGAAAGAAAGGTGAAGACGATTGTTTGATTCAAAATATGAATGGCGGACTTCCGAAGCGGATCCGGAGAAGGCGGGACTGCTGGCACAGGAGCTGTCGGTTTCTCCTCTTGTAGGCTCGCTGTTGGCGGCCAGAGGAATTAACAGTGCAGAGGAAGCCGCCTTGTTTTTAAACGGAAGTTTGGACGCATTGCATGATCCGTTCCTGCTGCTCGGCATGAAGGAGGCTGTTCCACGGATTCAGAAAGCGGTCGAGACCGGCGAACATATATTAATCTACGGGGATTACGACGCTGACGGCGTGTCCAGTACTTCGCTCATGATTCATTTCATGCGCTATCTTGGAGCGTCCTACGATATCTATATTCCGCACCGCTCCAATGAGGGGTACGGACTGCACAACCATGCGCTGGATTGGGCGCATCAGCAGGGAGTCAGCCTGATTATCACAGTTGATACCGGCATCAGCGCCGTCGAGCAGATCGCGTATGCCAACTCGCTCGGGATGGATGTGATCGTCACCGACCACCACGAGCCTCCGGAAGTGCTGCCCGACGCCTATGCGCTGATCAATCCGAAGCAGCCGAACTGCCCATACCCGTTTAAAGGCCTGGCCGGGGTCGGGGTGGCTTACAAGCTGACCCAGGCGATGCTCGGCCAGCCGCCAGTGGAATGGACGGAAATTGTGGCCATCGGTACCATTGCGGACTTGATGCCGCTCAGCGGCGAGAACCGCATCCTGGTCAGCCGCGGCTTAGAGCAGATGCGCAGCTCTGCGTTTCCGGGGATCCGCGCCCTCATGGAAGTCGGGGGCATTACGATGCGGAATGTTACATCGACCAATGTCGCCTTCGGCATGGCCCCGCGCATTAATGCCAGCGGGAGGCTGGATCATGCAGGATCGGCCGTAGCCTTGCTGACGACGGAAGACGAGGATGAGGCATTAAGATTGTCCCATGGGCTGGATGAACTCAATAAGGAGCGGCAGCAGGTAGTCGACGATATCGTCCAGGAGGCGACCAGCCAGCTTCTGGCCAAGACCGATGGGAGCCGGGTGCCCGACGTGATCGTGCTGGCCGGAGAAGGCTGGAATGTGGGCGTCGTCGGCATTGTCGCTTCCAAAATTTTGGAACGGTATTACCGCCCGGTCATCATATTGGGTATAGATCCGGATACCGGCATGTGCAAAGGGTCAGCCCGCTCCATTCCGGGGCTCGACATCTATGAGGCGCTGACCTCCTGCAAATCGCTGATGGACCATTATGGCGGCCATCCGTCCGCTGCGGGCATGAGCCTGCACAGGGATCAGCTGGATGCGTTCGAGCAGGCGCTGAACGAGTATGCCGCCGGGGTTCTGACCGAATCCGATTTTATTCCCGTCGCGGCATCAGACGGAGAATGGCGGCTGTCGGACGTTCCCTTGTCGGTCATCGATGAGATGGAAATGCTGTCGCCCTTCGGTATGGCCAATCCTGTGCCCAAGTTTATTTTTCGAAACTGCAGGCTTCTTGAGACCCGGAAGATGGGACGTGACAGCAAGCACCTCAAGCTGCTCGTTCAGCAGGACGGCATCCGCCTGGAAGTGGTCGCGTTCGGCAAAGGCGAGCTGGCCGAAGTGTTGATGGAAGGCGCGGAGCTCGATCTGCTCGGCGAAATGAGCGTCAATGAATGGAACGGATCGCGCAGACCGCAGCTGATGCTGCAGGATCTGAAGCTTACGCAGCCGCAGGTGTTTGACCTGCGCGGATCCAAGGATCCTTGGCAGGAGATCGACCGGGTCAGCCAGCTGATCGGTTCGCATTTCAGACTGGGGCCGACGCAGGTGGCGGCGGTGCTGGAACGGGAGATTCTGGATCCGGCAAAAATCCGTTTGAATGAATCCACCCTTTGGGTATATGATAAGAATGCTGGAATTTTGGCGTATCATCCGAACGAGGAGCGGTCCGGCCAGGACGACGTAACGACGCTGTTCATGCTGAACGCGCCGGAGACGACGGAGCAGCTGGATGCGGTTCTGTTTTCTTTTCCGAAACTGTCCAACGTATTTCTGCTTCATCAGGTACATAAGAGGGAAAGACTCTCTGTGCCGGACAGGGATCAGTTTAAGAAGCTCTATATATTGTTGTCAAGAATCGCAGCCGAGCCCGTCCAAGAAGAAACCGCCTTATCGAGGCTCAGTCAGCAGGCATCGTGCAGCATCCGCATGGTGACGAAGATGATGGATGTGTTCGAGGAGCTTTCTTTTATAGACAGGCAGGAAGGCCTTATCCGTTTTATTCCTAAACCGCCCAAGCGTGATTTGGCTTCATCCCGCCATTTCCTTGCGCTAGGGAACTTGGCGGAAATGGAACAGCATCTGCTGTATGCCAGCACGCCGCAGGTCACGAGCTGGTTCATTGCCCGCATGCAGGGAGCTTCGTGACCGGAGACAATCGGTCGAAATGAATGCTTACGAGGGTCCGTTTCTTCGTAAAACCAAGTAACGCTTACGAAGTCTGTTTTACTTCGTAAAACTCTAGAAGGAGAGATTATGTTGAATTACAAAGATTATATCCGGGTGATTCCGGACTTCCCGGTGGCTGGAATCAGTTTTAAAGATATTACGACCCTGCTTCAAAACGGGGAAATGTACAAAAAGGCCATCGATGACATCAAGGCCATGGTGTCTCATCTGCAGATCGATGTCATTGCCGGTCCGGAAGCCCGGGGCTTCGTCGTCGGGGCGCCGCTTGCATACGCGCTGGGCGTCGGATTCGCGCCGATCCGTAAGAGCGGCAAGCTGCCTTACGAAACGATTGAAGTCGGTTATGATCTCGAATATGGCAAGGATAAGCTGGCCATGCACACCGACGCGATCAAGAAAGGCCAAAACGTTCTGATCGCTGACGATCTGCTTGCCACGGGCGGAACCATTTCCACATCCGTAAATCTGGTTAACCAACTGGGCGGCAACGTGGTTGGGGCGGCGTTCATGATTGAGCTTGAAGCTTTGAAGGGACGCGACAAGCTGCCTGGCGTGGAAGTATTCTCCCTCATGTCCTACGAAGATTAAAAACCGGGAGTTCGTTTCCCGGGAAATAAACAAAGAGCTGTCTGAAGTCGAAATGACTTTCAGGCGGCTCTTTTTTTGTTCTTGTGATAGGATGCCGGCGCCCCTGTGCACTCAGTATATAGTTGCGTCTGAGTCTACTTACAATAAGATCCGGGGAATTATGCGCACATAAAGGAGCAGCGCTGATTTCGTCTCATCAGGCTTGAACGCAGGTTCGCTGTGGAGCGGCAGAGTTTGCCGCTGCCATATATTGAGCTTTTGTTGAAAAGTGGCTGCATTAGAAACGGAGCTTGATAAATCTATTTGGGAAAATAACTCCACTTTTTTTAATAAATATGAAAAATATCTTTTTTATTTTTATGCGGTTTGCTATAATCTGCCTAAAGCAGGAAACACATGCTTGGAATCATCTTTTATGATCAAAGGGGAGGCCATTGCTAATGAGGAAACAGGGAAGAGGTAGAAGTAGAGGATTTGTTCTGACTTTGCTGTCTGTCATGCTGTTGTCGGTCGTACTCAGCGCTTGTGGAGGAGGGAATAAGGCGGATGCTCCGCCATCGCAATCCTCCGAACCGCAGCCGTCCACCGAGACGAAGAGCAGCGATCCGGTCAAGCTGGAGTTTTGGACCATCGCGCTGCAGCCTACATTCACGGACTACTTCAATAAGCTCATTGCCGATTACCAGAGCAGTCATCCGGGCGTCACGATCGATTGGAAAGACTATCCTTATGACGCGGTGACCAACAAGCTGCTGACCAGCATCGCCAGCGGCAACAGCCCGGATGTCGTGAACCTGAACACCGAATTTGCCAGCCAGATGGGCTCCAAAGGAGCCGTGCTCGATTTGAACGGGTTCCTGACGGATGAAGAGAAGGGAGCTTATTTCGACGGCATCTTCAACTCCACCGTTATCGACGGCAAGGCTTATGCCCTACCTTGGTATACAGGCACCGAGGTTCTCTTTATGAACACGAAAATCGTGAAGGAAGCCGGCCTGGATCCGGCGAATCCGCCGAAAACGATGGAGGAGCTGGCCGATTGGGCGCGCCAAGTGAAGGCGAAAACCGGTAAGCTCGGATATTCGCAGCAGTTTGCCTCGAAGCTGCTTCCGGTCAACGGTATTCCGATTCTGAATGATGACAAAACGGCCGCAGCCTTTAACACACCTGAGATGACCAGCATGATCGAAACGATTCAGAAAAACATCGCCGACGGCGTCATCATGAAAGAAGACGTTCCGTTCACGAAGCAGATCCAATATTACTCCGGGGAGCAGGTGGCCTTTGAGCTGGCCGGTCCGACCTTCATCAACTTCCTGAAGACTTCGGCCCCGGACGTGTATAAGAACACGATTGCCGTACCGCTGCCGACCGGAAAAGCCGATGTCCGCTTGTCCAACTCCATGAACCTGGTCGTTCCGGCCAAGTCGAAGCATCAGAAGGAAGCGGTCGAGTTTGCGGTCTTCGTAACGAATGCCGAAAATCAGACGTCATTCTCCAAAGCGGCCAACACGCTGCCGTCCACCAAGGAATCGATCAAGGATCCGTTCTTTACGGAAACCGACAAATCGCTGGAGGCGGAAGCCAAGATCGCTTCGGCCAACAGCTTGGATAAGGCGGTCGACTACATGGTCGGCGTGCCGAACGCAGGGGATATCAACTCCGCCATCGCCCGCGGCCTGCAGAAAATTTTCCTGAACGGGGCTGATGTCAAAGCGACGGTGGATGCAATGGAACAGGAAGTCAACGGGGTGCTTAAGAAGTAAGGGACCCTTAGACGGAAGGCGTACGGGGGACTGGGTTCCCCCGTACATTCTAGTTAGGTGGTGATCACAGAGTGTACAAATGGATGCGGTCGGAGTCATTCACGGCATGGGCTTTTATGGCCCCGGGACTTCTGGTTGTCGCTGTATTCGTATTTTGGCCTATTATTTACGGTATCCCGCTGTCCTTCACGGACTACTCGGTTATTTCCGAAACGCATTATGTCGGTGTCGATAACTTTGTGAACGCGTTTAAAGACCACAATTTCATCATTTCGCTGTGGAATTCGCTGCTGTACGTGATCGTCGTTCCGATCATCCAGATTTTGTCCATCCTGATGGCGATTCTGGTCAACGGGAAAATCCCGGGCGTGAAGTTCTTCCGAACCGCTTATTATATTCCGGTCGTGACCTCCATGGTCGCCGTGGCGCTGATCTGGAGCTGGCTCCTGAGCAACAACGGGGTCGTCAATTTTCTTTTGATTAAAGTAGGAATCATCAGCGACCAGGTATCCTGGCTCGCCACCAGCAGTACAGCACTGTTCGTGCTTATGTTCATTACGATGTGGAAGGGCCTGGGCTATTACATGATGCTGTACCTGGCTGGACTCCAGGGCATTCCTTCGGATCTGTACGAAGCGGCGCGGGTGGACGGAGCGAGCAGGCTGCGGTTGATTCTGAACATCACGATTCCGCTGCTGAGACCCCACATTTTATTCTGTACCCTGATCTCTTTGATGGGGGCGATCCGCGTCTTTGACGAGGTCTATATTTTGACCAAAGGCGGACCGGGTACATCAACGCTGACATCGAGCGTCTATATTTTCCAAAAAGGTCTGGAACAGTTCAACTTCGGGTACGCCTCGGCGCTGGGGCTCATCGTCAGCGTCATTATCGCCATATTCAGCGTGCTCGTGTTCCGATTTAACCGGAAAGGCGGTGTCAATCCATACTGATGATAGCGAATCGTGGGATGAAGCAAGTGAAGACAGGGGTTCGGCTGACGATCGTCTATATTTTGCTGGTCGCGCTGGCTCTGTTTATGATGGGACCGTTTCTCTGGCTGCTCAGCGTGTCTTTGATGCCAGGGAAAAACGTGTTCGCCAACCCGCCGGCCATCCTGCCGACGTTCATTGACTTCGACAATTACGTGAAGGTTTGGCAGTTCATGAACTTTCCGAAGTATATCTATAATACGGTCGTGATCACGGTGCTCGGGGTTGTGACGAACGTCGTTCTCTCCAGCCTGACCGCGTATCCGCTGGCGACCTTTCGCTTCAAAGGAAGGGATCTCGTGTTTACCTTACTGGTGGCCACGATGATTATCCCGTCTTCGACGGCGATGATCGTGCATTATCTGACGATTCAGTCTCTGCATTTAACCGGGTCCTTTCTGGGGGTCGTACTGCCTTCGGCCGTGTCGGTGTTCAACATCTTTTTGATGCGCCAGACGTTTCTCGGGATTCCTTCGGACGTGCGGGATTCGGGGAAAATGGACGGTGCCTCCGAGTTCCGGATCTGGTGGCAGCTGATTCTGCCCTTGGTGAAGCCGGCGATTGCGGTCATTTCGCTGCTGGAGATGATGGCGTTCTGGAACAACTTCCTGTGGCCGATCGTCGTGCTGGACGATCCGCAGAAGTATCCGCTCGCCGCGGCGCTGACGTACCTGAACGGCCAGTTCTCCTACAATTTCGGATGGATCGCAGCGGGAACAATGATCTCGGTGCTGCCGATTATTATCGTGTTCCTGTTTACCCAGCGTTACTACATGGAAGGCATGGCGGGCGCGATCAAGGGGTAAGATGGGCTAATTTACGCTAGGAAAGGAAGCTTGCAGACATGGAGAAAAGTCACAAACTGGTGTTCGTCCCTCTGGACGAACGTCCCTGCAACTATGAATTCCCGTATATGCTGGCGCAGGGAACCGAGTTTGAGATGGTCCGGCCGCCGATGGACATGATGGGTCTCAAAAAGCGCCCGGGCGATACCGAAAGGTTGTGGGCCTGGCTGGAACAGGAGGCCGCTGACGCCGACGGGGCCATCGTCGCCATAGACACGCTGCTGTACGGCGGCATCATCCCGTCGCGCCTGCATTACCTGAAGCCGGGGGAGCTTGCGAACCGGGTGGACCGGCTGCGGCGGCTGAAGGCACGGAATCCGAACTTGCGGCTCTTTGCCTTTCAGCTGATCATGCGCTGTCCGCAGTATTCGATCGCCGATGAGGAGCCGGAGTACTATGGCGACTGGGGCCGGGAAATCTTCCGCAAAGGCTTTATCAGCCACCGGCAGGAGCTGGGGCTGGCCACGGCGGAAGAAAGCATGGAACTGGCCGAGATCGATACCCGGCTGCCCGCTGATGTGCTGCAGGATTATCTGGACCGCAGGGCGGTGAACATCGAGGCAATCGGCCGCGTGCTGGATGTGATTGCAGACGGCAGCATTGATTTTATGATTTTCCCTCAAGACGATTCGGCGCCATACGGTTATACGGCCAAGGATCAGCAGAAGGTCAGAGCGCAAATCTCTGAGCTCGATGTGGAGCTGCGGGCTTACATGTATCCCGGCGCCGATGAGGTCGGATGCACCCTGCTGGCTCGCATGGTCAACGAAATCAAGGGAAGCACGCCGCTCATTTATCCGCGCCTTGCTGCGGTTCAGGGCAGCTTTGTCACACCGCTGTACGAGGACCGGTACTTCTATGAGACGCTGAAGTATCAAATCATGGCGGCGGGCGGCTTAATCGGGTCCGGCTGCAGCGAGTCAGACTTGGTGCTGCTCGTGAATACGCCGGGTGAAACGATGGTCGAAGCCGTGTCCCAGCAGCACCCGTTCTTCGGTTATGACATCAACCGGAATATTATCGAGCTGGTGGAGTATGGGGATTATGTGATGAAGGTTCACGGCACGCCGACAGCTGTCGCGGACGTCGGATATGCGAACGGCGGCGATTTGAAGCTGGTGAAGCTGCTGCGGCAAAAAGGGATGCTGTTTAACCTGGCGGGTTATGCCGGATGGAATACGAGCTCCAATTCGCTGGGAACGGTCATTTCACAATCCATGCTGTACCTGCATTATGGCAGGACGCAGGAGCACCTTGACTTTCTGGCGCTGCGGTATGCCGAGGATGTCTGCTATTGCGCGGGTGTCCGGATGGAGCTGAACGCCGGTCTGGTTGAGCAGCTGGGGCTCAGCGTATTCGAACTGGACGGCCAGCGCGGCGAAGTGTCCAGGCTGGTCAAGGAACGCCTTGGGGAAATGCTGGATCAGCGCATTAACAGCGATCAAGGGGTGGTGGAGATTACGGATTGCTTCATGCCCTGGAACCGTACTTTCGAAGTAGGACTACAAGCGCGTTTTCATGTGAAACCGCCGATATATAGATAATAGTGGCTTTGATAAGCCACATAAAAAGATGAGAGAGGGTGGACATACTGGAGCCAATACTGCAATCTCTGCGATACTGCCTGATCGCATCCTGCCAGGCGCTGCCGGATGAGCCGCTGCACGGTGCGCACATTATGGCCCGCATGGCCAAGGCCGCCGAAGAAGGCGGAGCTTCGGCGATCCGGGCCAACGGGGCGGACGACGTCCGGGCGATCAAGGCTTCGGTTTCGATCCCGGTCATCGGGATCATCAAGCGGGAGTATGCGGGATCGGACGTATATATTACGCCTACGCTCAAGGAGGTGGAGGAGCTGCTTGAGGCTGGTGCGGACATGATCGCTTTTGACGCGACGGGACGTAGTCGGCCCGGCGGAGCCCGGCTGGAGGATCTGATCCAGCTGATGAAGCAGGCGGGCGTTGCCAGCATGGCGGATGTTTCGACGCTGGATGAGGCCGTTCATGCCGCTTCCCTCGGCGTCAGCTGCGTATCGACGACGCTGTCGGGATATACGGATTATTCGCCGCAGCTCGAAGGTCCCGACCTGAAGCTGGTTGAAGAAGCGGCGGCCCGGCTGAGCATTCCGCTCATTGCCGAAGGCCGGATTCACGAGCCTTACCAGGTCGAAGAGGCACTCAAGCTCGGCGCGCACGCCGTCGTGGTGGGCGGGGCCATTTCCAGACCGCAGCAGATCACGCGGCGCTTCTCGAACGCGGCCCGGAAGGCGGCCCAGTCGCTGAGAGCATGAGAAGGACGGGCGTCCACTGAATATGACTGGCTAATAAGGAAAGGAGCGTGGATAACGTTGATTCAAGAGCTGGTGGCTGATGTCATTATCATCGGCGGAGGACTCGGCGGAACGTCAGCCGCCCTGGCGGCGGCCAAAGCCGGGATGAAGGTGGTCGTGACCGAGGAGACCGATTGGATCGGAGGGCAGCTGACCTCGCAGGCGGTTCCTCCCGATGAGCACCGCTGGATCGAAAGCTTCGGCTGTACGGCATCCTACCGGGAGTTCAGAAACCGGGTCAGGGATTATTACAAACGCAACTACCCGCTCAACGAGAAGGCGCTAAACGACCCGGAGCTCAATCCGGGGAACGCTTGGGTCAGCAGGGTGGCGCATGAGCCGAAGGTTGCCCTGCAGGTGCTGGAGGATATGCTGGCCCCGTACGTCAATACCCGCCGGATCCAGGTGCTGCTTAACACGCGCCCTGTTCACTGCGAGACGGCAGGTGATCAGGTGGCGTCGGTAACGGTGGAGAAGACAGATGGGCAGACCAGCTATAAGCTGAGAGGCGCGTATTTTCTGGACGCTACGGAAAACGGAGAGCTTCTTCCCCTGGCCGGTGCGGAATATGTGAGCGGAGCTGAGGCGCGCAGCGAAACGAACGAGCCGCACGCGCTGGAGGAAGCCGATCCGCTCGATATGCAGTCCATCACCCATGTGGCGGCTGTGGAATACATCCCAGACGGCAACTTTACGATCCCGAAGCCCGACAGCTATGATTTTTGGCATGAATACAAGCCCTCATTTTCCACGTATCCGATCTTAAGCTGGTATGCGAACGAAGCCGAGGATACGTCCAAATTGCGGCGGTTTACGATGTTTCCGAACGACCAGGGGATCATGTCGCTGTGGGATTACCGGCGGATCGTGGACCCCTCCCTGTGGCGCGTGCCGCTGAGCGACGGCGAGGTGACGCTGCTTAACTGGCCGATGAACGATTATTATCTGGGGCCTGTGATCGGTGTATCGGAGCAGGAGCGCAAGCGTCATCTGGAGGCGGCCCGCGGGCTTACTCTGTCGCTTGTGTACTGGCTGCAGACCGAAGCTCCCCGGCTTGACGGGGGATACGGGTATCCAGGCATCCGGCTGCGAGGCGATGTACTCGGCACGGAAGACGGCTTGGCGAAATCCCCTTATATCCGGGAGTCGCGGCGGATCCGCGCGCAGTACACGATCACCGAGCATGATGTCAGTCAGGAGCTTCGCGGCGCTAATGGAATCAAGCGGTATGAGGACAGCGTCGGTGTCGGAAGCTATTATTTGGACCTGCATCCGACGACGGTGAACCAGCGGGCTTTCTTTATTCCGAACTATCCTTATGAAATTCCGCTCGGATCGCTGATTCCGGTACGGATGACCAACCTGCTTCCGGCATGCAAAAATATCGGCATGACGCAGATCGCCAATGGCTGCTACCGGCTGCATCAGACGGAATGGAACATCGGCGAATCCGCGGGACTATTAGCCGCTTATGCGGTGATGCACGGCATTCCTCCGCGTGAAGTAAGGGCCTCGGCAGCGCATTTATGCGATTACCAGGCGATGCTGGAGCGATATGGGGTTCAGCTTCACTGGCCGGAAGGGACATTGGAAATGTAGATGCCCTGATTTACGCCATAAATATACGAAAAAGCCGGACGGCATCTTTCGGATGCTTGTCCGGCTTTCTTGCGTTACGTCTGCTTTTTATTTGTGGGTTGGCGGTTCAACTGTTGTTCCGATCCCTTTTTACTCAATCCGGAATTTTCTCTACCAGTTCCTGCTCTTTGCCGCCCGGTTCATTGGACAGCCCGGTGACCTCAATCAGCTTGAAGAACAGGCTGAGCACGATGCCCACGACCGTGGCGAGCGCCATGCCTTTAAATTGAACGGGGCCAATGTTGAGCTGAACGCCGCTGATGCCGACGACCAGAACCAGCGTCGCCAGGATCATGTTGGTCGGCTTGGAGAAATCGACCTTTTGCTCGACGAAGATTCGCAAACCGGAAGCGGCGATGACGCCAAACAGCAGCAGGGATACACCGCCCATGACTGGCGTCGGAATGTTCGCGATAACCGAAGAGACCGTGCCCGAGAAGGACAGCAGGATCGCGATGACGGCCGCGCCGCCGATGACAAAGACCGAATATACTTTGGTCAGCGCCATGACGCCGATATTTTCCCCGTACGTCGTGTTCGGCGTGGAGCCGACAAAGCCGGAAAGGATGGTCGAAATGCCGTTGCCCAGCAGCGAGCGGTTCAGTCCCGGATCCTTCGACAAGTCTTTGCCGACGATGTTGCTTGTTACTAGCAGGTGGCCGATGTGCTCGACGATAACAACCAGGGATACCGGGATGATGGTCATGATGGCGGCCCAGTCCCAGCTTGGCGTGGTGACCGTCGGCATCGTGAGGAAGTGGGCGCTGGCGATCGCGTCCTTATTAACCATGCCAGGCATAAAGAAGGACAGGACGTATCCGACGACGATACCGATCAGAATATGGATGATCTTCGGAAATCCGCGGAACAGAACCGCGCCGATGACAGTTACGCCGAGCGTCGTCATGGATAAAATGATGCTGTTCATGTCATAGGTCATCGCGCCGGAAGCCGCGTCTGCCTTCGGAAGCAGTCCGGCCATGCCTGCCGCAGTCGGCACCAGCTCCAGTCCGATCGTGGCGACGATCGCGCCCATGGCGGCCGGCGGGAACACGACGTCGATCCAGCCCGTTCCCGCGAACTGGACGATCAGGCCCACGATGACGAAGATGATACCCGTAATGATGAAGGCGCCCAGGGCCAGCGGGTAATTTTCCTTCGGATTGTTGCCGAGCACGGCCAGCACCGGAGAAATGAAAGCAAAGCTGGAGCCCAGATACGCCGGAATCTTGGCCCGGCAGATCAGGATGTACAGCAGGGTGCCGATCCCGTTCATCAGCAGGATCATGCCCGGATCGACGCCGAACAGGTTCGGCACGAGCACCGTGCTTCCGAACATGGCGAAGAGGTGCTGCAGGCTGAGCAGCAGCCCCGGTCCAAACGGAAGCTTCTCATTGACTTGAATTTCGCGTTGCAATTCGTTCACTCCCATACGTGATTTCGTCCATATCAATAAATTCATTCAATCTAATTTATCTGGAATTATGACATTTTTCAATCTTTTTTTTCACTCCCGGGGCGCAATTTGGCCAAAAAACTTGTTTGTTGTTCCCAGGCTTCCTGTTCCTGGCAGGAAATGTTGACGTAACGCCGTTCAAGCGTCATAATTATATAAAATCATTACATGACAGAACCTGCAAAGATGGATTATGACGCGGGTTCTATTTTATATAGAAGGGAAACGGAAACGACTAGAATGGGCATAGAGCGATTACTTGAAAAGGCTGGAGCCTATATAAAAGAGCCGGATTTGGACCGCATCAGGGAAGCCTATGAATTTGCGGAACAGGCCCATCACGGTCAGGTGCGCAAATCAGGCGAGCCTTATATCCTGCATCCGCTTGCGGTTGCAGATATTGTCGTGAACTTGATGATGGATACGACCTCCATCGTCGCCGCGCTTCTTCATGACGTGGTCGAGGACACGACCGTATCGCTCGAGGATATCCGTACCCGATTTGGCGCCACCTGTGCCATGCTTGTCGATGGACTGACCAAGCTGGAGCGAATCCAGTTCCGTTCCAAGGAAGAACAGCAGAACGAGAATTACCGTAAAATGTTTATCGCGATGGCGCAGGATATTCGTGTCATCGTCATCAAGCTGGCCGACCGCCTGCACAATATGCGGACACTGAAATACCAGTCCGAGGAGAGTCAGCGGCGGATCGCTTATGAGACGCTCGAAATCTTTTGTCCGATCGCCGACCGTCTCGGTATTTCAGCGATCAAGAGCGAAATGGAGGATTTGTCGCTCCGTTACCTCAATCCGCAGCAGTATTACCGCATCGCCAACCTGATCCACAAGAAAAAGGCTGAGCGTGAGCAGTTCGTCGAAAACGTCATCGTCCGGATCCGCGAAAAGCTGGAGGAAATGGGCATTGAGGGCGATTTGTCGGGACGGCCAAAGCATATCTACAGCGTCTTTAATAAAATGACGACCAAAAACAAGCAGTTCAACGAAATCTACGATTTGCTCGCGATCCGTATTATTGTGGATAACATTAAGGACTGTTATGCCACCCTGGGAATTATTCATACCCTGTGGAAGCCGATGCCGGGCCGGTTCAAGGACTATATCGCCATGCCGAAGGCCAACATGTACCAGTCGCTGCATACGACCGTAGTCGGACCTAACGGTGAGCCGACCGAGGTTCAGATCCGGACCTGGGAAATGCACCGCACCGCCGAGTACGGGATCGCGGCCCACTGGGCTTATAAAGAAGGTACAACCGCCGTCGGCGGCAACTTTGAGAATAAAATGACCTTTTTCCGCGAAATTCTGGAGCTGCAGCATGAAGCCAAGGACGCTTCGGAATTTGTGGAATCGCTCAAAATGGACTTTTTCTCGGATCTTGTTTTTGTGTTTACGCCAAAAGGCGAAGTCATTGAGCTGCCTTCCGGCTCGGTGCCG
Organism: Paenibacillus sp. FSL R5-0378; assembly: GCF_038009285.1. Classification (NCBI taxonomy): domain Bacteria; kingdom Bacillati; phylum Bacillota; class Bacilli; order Caryophanales; family Paenibacillaceae; genus Paenibacillus; species Paenibacillus sp. FSL R5-0378. The sequence goes on along the minus strand of NZ_JBBPAY010000001.1, from coordinate 6,159,844 downwards.
CTGGATTTTGCTTACCGGATTCATACGGAGGTCGGAAACCGGACCATCGGGGCCAAGGTGAACGGGCGGATCGTACCGCTGGATCACCGTCTCAAAACCGGGGATATCGTTGAGATTTTGACGTCCAAGCATTCTTACGGACCGAGCGGCGACTGGCTGAAGATTGCCCAATCTTCGCATGCGCGAAGCAAGATCAAGCAGTGGTTCAAGAAGGAAAAACGGGAAGAGAACGTGGAGAAGGGCCGCGAAATGGTCGAGCGCGAGCTGAAGGGCCGCGGCCTGGACATCTCTGAATGGATGACGGACGAGAAGCTGCTGGAAGTGGCGAAAAAGTTTTCGTTCAACGATATCGAAGACATGCTGTCGGGCGTCGGCTTTGGCGGCATTACCGCAGCGCAGATTTGTACCCGCCTGACGGAGCGGCTCCGTAAGGAGCAGGAGGAAGCCAGCCTGCTGGAGCTCACGACCGAGAAGAAGGAAATCAAGCCGGCCGAGAAGAGATCGCGCCCGACCAACGGCGTCCGGGTCAAGGGGATCGACAACCTGCTCGTGCGGTTCGCCCGCTGCTGCAATCCGGTGCCCGGCGACGACATCGTCGGTTACGTCACCCGCGGCCGCGGCGTATCGGTGCACCGCTCGGACTGTCCGAACATTCCGGCGTCGGGCGACGGTGAAGAAGCCGCACGCGTGATCGAAGTCGAGTGGGAAACCGAGATCGAGGCGAATTACAGCGTCGATATCGAAATTACGGGACATGACCGGAACGGGCTACTGAACGAGGTGCTTCAGGCGGTATCGGAGAGCAAAACGAACATTTCCGCAGTGACCGGGCGCTCGGACAAAAACAAAATGGCGCTCATCCACATGACGATCCTGATCCGCAACACCGATCATTTGCAGTCGGTCGTGGAACGGATCAAGCGCGTGAAGGATGTGTACACCGTACACCGGATCATTCAGTAAGGATATTCAGTAAGGGGCCTGGGGAATGCACACTGCTCACCGGAGCATACGTTGACAACTCAGGTGCCCAGGGAGCGGAACAAGCGAAGGAGCGTAGAGAGACAGCATGAAAGTGGTTGTACAGCGCTGTAAGGAAGCGCAGGTTACGGTAGATGGGGAGGTCATGGGGGCGATCGGCCAGGGGCTGATGGTGCTCGTCGGCGTGACCCATGAGGATACGGAGAAAGACGCGAAATATTTGGCTGATAAGGTTGCCGGGCTGCGCATTTTTGAAGATGATGAGGGGAAAATGAACTACAGCGTCATGGAAGTTGGCGGGGGCATACTGTCCGTGTCGCAGTTCACCCTGTACGGCGACTGCCGCAAAGGCAAACGTCCGAACTTCATGGCCGCGGCCAAACCGGATATCGCGGAGGGGCTGTACGAACAATTCAACCGCGAGCTCAGAGACAAAGGGCTTGAGGTCGCCACCGGCCGGTTCGGGGCGATGATGGACGTCACCTTTACCAACTGGGGGCCGGTCACGCTGATTATCGACAGCAAAGGGGCATAGAAACGGTAAATATCGGGCAAAATAGGGATGAGCATCCGCCATTTATATACACATAAGGAGTTCATCCAATATGCGCCAATCCGTTCAGACCCAGACGCTGCAGTCGCTGCCGCTTGCGCCGGTCGCCTCGCTGCACGAGGCCGCCAAGACGATGCAGGCTGTACGGGAAATCCCTTTTCCCTTATGGACCTTGTACACGAAGGGAATCGGTCGGCAGCAGACCATCCGGTAGTCGGCCCATGATTGTTTCAAGTAAATAGAACCGAGCAGAACCCTCTTTTGTTGCGAAAGAGGGTTCTTTTCTGTGGAAAAGAGCCCTTTGCAGTTATTTGAGATGATCGGCCCCAAGTTTATTACGAATATCCACCTCCAAAATGACTTGATCAGCTTGCAAACCGAAAATTCCGCCTCTTCTCCTTTCTTTCCTCGCGAATGGAATCCGCGAGCATGTTATAAACGTGCTCGTTTCGGGTAATAACAAGGCGTGGACCACTTATCCATGAAAGGAGAACGATATTCCATGAGCAAGGTTGCATTTTTACTAGCGAACGCATTTGAAGATTCGGAAATGAAAGTCCCATATGATGAAGTCAACAAAGCGGGCCATGACACGGATATTATCGGCCTCCAGCAGGGTGAGAAGCTGACCGGTAAAAACGGCGAAGCCTCGTATACGGCGGACAAAGCTATCGCGGACGCGAAGGCGGCCGATTATGATGCCGTCGTCATTCCCGGAGGCTCTTCTCCGGAGAACCTGCGGCTGAACAAGGATGTGCTGAACTTCGTGAAGGAGATCAACAGCGCCGGCAAGCCGATCGCCGCGATTTGCCACGGCCCGCAAATTTTAATCAGCGCCGGTCTGCTGAAAGGTAGAACGATCACCTCGTACCCGCCGCTGCAGGATGACATGGTGAACGCCGGCGCGGAATTTAAGGATGAGGAAGTCGTCCTGGACGGCAACTTCATCACTTCACGGACTCCCAAAGACGAACCGGCCTTTGTCCGGGAACTGCTGAACGTGCTGTAAGGCTCCGGGAGTGCCTTGGAAGCTTTCGTTTTGTGATTCATGATTTTAAATAGAGATGGAGGTAATGTATCATGACGAAGCAAATTCAAGCGTACTTCAAAACCGAGGATGACGCGGAAAGCGCAAAAACGAAGCTGATTGGCTTCCAAACGGAGCACCTGGAGGTAAGCCGGCTTGGGGAGGGCATCGGCAGTGACCGCCGCATCCTGCTTCCAATCGCCCCCGTCAATTTTAGCGGCAGCTCCAATGCTGCAGGAACGTCAGGTGCGGTAGGCGTGCCTACCGCTTACCCGGCCGCAGGCATCCCTGTGGTGGACGACCGGGATCCGGACGAGCTGTCCGAGGAGGACCGCGAACGCCGTGCGGACGAGGGAGGCGACCTGCTCTCGGGAGCGGTGGACGTGTCCCGGGACGATGAGGACTACCGGGACCTGGAGTACGTCCTTGCTGCCAAAGTGCCTGACGATTCTTATCAGGACGTTGTCAATAAACTGCGGGCAAGCGGCGGTTATGTGGAAATTTTCGACTGATTTCCTCACAAACCGATGCAAAGAAAGCGCCGGATAAAGCGCTTTCTTTTATGTAATATAACTGTAATATTAGTTTCATATTTCCTTAATATTGGCTGTCTATAATAACAGCATGACCCCCTTTTTTAATATATTACCTTATTGAACCTACAATATGGATTGTAGGTTTTTTCTTTGCTGAAAAGTCTGTAAATTGACAGCTGCATCCAATTTGTGACAGAGGCTCTTGACTTTAGTGCAGCGGTTCATTACAATCTAAAAATAATCTAAAATCGATTTGATGACGGGACCAAGTAGTCCGTGCCCCACCATGCAGAGAGGAATCCCTTAGGCTGAGAGGATTCTATGGATGACCGGATGAATGACTTCCCCGAGAACAGGCGGCGAAAGTGGCTTGCAGCGCAGGATGTGCGCTGTTCCAGATCATGAGTAGACGTGCTGCGCTGAACGGGCGTTAATCGTTTGGAGCGGATACATAAGAAGTATCCGGAATGTGGGTGGTACCACGGGAATCAAAGAATAACGATCTCTCGTCCCTGTTGGCTTGTTCAAGCGCAGGGGTGAGGGATTTTTTTGTCTAGCCACAAATGATCTATGAAAAGAGGGGTTGCTATGGCTTACCAAAAACCGACGGGCACGCAGGATTTGCTGCCGGGCACGGTGGAGAAATGGCAGTTTGTCGAAGAAAAAGCCAGAGATTTGTGCCGGCGGTTCAATTACCGCGAAATCCGCACGCCGATGTTTGAGCAGACCGAACTGTTTGAACGCGGCGTTGGCGAAACGACGGATATCGTCGAAAAAGAGATGTACACGTTCAAGGACAAGGGCGACCGCAGCATGACGCTGCGCCCGGAAGGCACTGCCGGCGTGGTCCGCTCCTACGTCGAAAACAAGCTGTACGGTGAACCCGATGTCACCAAGCTTTACTACATCGGCCCGATGTTCCGCTACGAGCGTCCTCAGGCGGGACGTTACCGCCAGTTCCACCAGTTTGGGATCGAGGCGTTCGGTGCAGTGGATCCGGCCATCGATGCGGAAGTCGTCTCGCTCGGATACCAGTTCTGCAAAGACCTCGGCCTGCAGGGCGTGACCGTGGAAATCAACTCCGTGGGCAATCCCGCCAGCCGGGCGGCGTACCGCGAGAAGCTGCTCGCGTTTCTGACGCCGATGAAAGACACGCTGTGCAAGGACTGCCAGTCGCGGATGGAGCGCAACCCGATGCGGGTGCTGGACTGCAAGATCGACCAGGACAAATTCGTCGATGCGCCATCGATTCTGGACAGTCTGGACGAGGAGTGCACCACCCACTTCGAGCAGGTGAAGGCGTACCTCACCGCGATGGAGGTCGACTTCAAGGTCAACCACCGGCTGGTGCGCGGCTTGGACTATTACACCCACACCGCCTTCGAATACAAGGCGCAGGGCATCGGCGCGATCGATACGATCGGCGGCGGCGGGCGCTATAACGGCCTCGTCGGCGAAATCGGCGGTCCGGACCAGCCGGGCATCGGATTCGGCATTGGCCTCGAGCGGATCCTGCTGATCCTCGACAAGCAGGAGATCGACCTTCAAGCGGTGAAGCCGCTGGACGTGTACCTGGTGGCCCTAGGCGAAGCAGCCGACCGCGAAATCACCAAGCAGCTGTACCTGCTGCGCAAGGAAGGCTTTGCCGCAGAGCGTGACTACCTGGGCCGCAAGATGAAAGCGCAGATGAAGTCCGCTGACCGCCTGAAGGCGCGTTATACCGCGATTCTCGGGGACGACGAGCTGTCGCGCGGGGAAATCGCCGTGAAGTCGATGGAAACCGGCGAGCAGCAGACGGTGAAGCTCAGCGAACTGCATTTGGCATTACGTAAATCCGCCGATAAGGCTGAATAAATATACCAATTAAAAGGGGAATGACAAAACATGCATAGGACCCATCAATGCGGTAGCCTGACCACCGCGAACATTGGAGAAACGGTAACATTAAACGGCTGGGTGCAAACCCGCCGTGACCTCGGGGGCGTCTTGTTTATCGACCTGCGGGACCGCAGCGGCATCGTGCAGATCGTATTCAATCCGGCATACTCCGGCGAAGCCCTCGCCATCGCCGACCGAGTGCGCAGCGAATACGTGCTGTCCGTCACAGGTAAAGTTGTGCAGCGCGACGCAGAAACGGTCAACCCGAACCTGCCGACCGGCCAAATCGAAGTGCAGATTACCGAGATCGAAGTGCTGAACGGCGCCAAAACGCCTCCGTTCTTCATCGAAGACGGTGTGGAAGTTGACGAGTCGCTTCGCCTCAAATACCGTTATCTGGACCTTCGCCGTCCGGAAATGCAAAAAACGCTGCTGCTCCGCTCCAAAGCATCGAAGATCTTCCGTGACTTCCTGGACGGAGAAGGCTTTATTGAAGTCGAAACGCCGATCCTGACAAAAAGCTCCCCGGAAGGCGCACGCGACTATCTCGTACCGAGCCGGGTGCATGAAGGCGAGTTCTTCGCTTTGCCGCAGTCCCCTCAGCAGTATAAACAGCTTCTGATGGTAGGCGGCATCGAGCGTTATTTCCAAATCGCCCGCTGCTTCCGTGACGAAGACCTGCGCGCCGACCGGCAGCCGGAGTTCACGCAGGTGGACATCGAAACGTCCTTTATGAACCAGGACGAGCTTCTGGGCATGATGGAGCAGCTGATGGCCCGCCTGTTCAAAGAAACGATTAACGTAGACATTCCTTTGCCATTCCAACGCCTGACTTATGCCGAAGCGATGGACAAATACGGCTCTGACAAACCGGACCTCCGGTTTGGGCTGGAATTGATCCAAGTCAGCGACCTGGTAGCTTCGAGCGGCGTCAAGGTGTTTGCTTCCGTCGTCGAAAAAGGCGGAGAAGTCAAAGTGCTGAACGCCAAAGGCTGCGGCACGTGGAGCCGTAAGGAAATCGACGATCTGGGTCCGTTCGCGGCCCGTTACGGGGCCAAAGGCTTAGCCTGGATTCAAGTCAAGGAAGGCGAGTTCAAAGGGCCGATCGTGAAGTTCTTTACGCCTGAAGAGATCGAAGCGCTGAAAGAGCGTACCGGGGCCGAAGAAGGCGACCTGCTGCTCTTCTCCGCTGACAATAAAAAAGTCGTAGCTGACGTGCTTGGCGCGCTTCGCCTGAAAATCGGCAAACAGCTCGGCCTGATCAACGAAAATGAGTTCAAATTTGCCTGGGTGGTCGACTTCCCGCTGCTCGAGTGGGATGAAGAAGAGAAACGTTACGTTGCTCTGCACCATCCGTTCACCCGTCCGCGCGACGAAGACCAGCATCTGTTTGAAACCGATCCGGGCAGCATTCTGGCCCAGGCTTACGACATCGTGCTGAACGGTTACGAAGTCGGCGGCGGTTCCATGCGGATCTACAAGCGCGACATGCAGGAGAAAATGTTCGCGGCCCTCGGCTTGTCGCCTGAGGATGCCAAATACAAATTCGGCCACCTGCTGGATGCCTTTGAATACGGCACGCCACCTCACGGCGGCATCGCATTTGGCCTGGACCGGCTCGTCATGCTGCTCTCCGGACGCAGCAACCTGCGCGAAACGATCGCCTTCCCGAAAACAGCCAGCGCGACCGATCTGCTCATGGATGCACCGTCGCCGGTCGACCAAGGGCAGCTTGAACAGCTTCACATCAAGCTCGTGAAAAAGCCGGGGGAAGAGAAGAAAGTTCATTCTTAAGTTAAGGGAGGCCACCTGACGATATGCTTAATCAATTTTCACGTACGGAGCTGGCCATCGGGCCGGAAGGCCTGGAAGTCATGAAAAACAGCACGGTGGCGGTCCTCGGCATCGGCGGGGTGGGGTCCATTGCGGTGGAAGCCCTGGCCCGCACCGGGGTCGGCCGCATTATTCTGATCGATAAAGACGTGGTTGACATTACCAATATCAACCGCCAGATCCATGCATTGACGACGACCATCGGCCAGAAGAAGGCGGATCTGATGGTAGAGCGCGTCAAACTGATCAACCCGGACATCGATGCGATCGCATTGAACATGTTTTATACGGAAGAAACCTATCAGGAGCTGTTTAAGTATGAGCTGGATTACGTGCTGGACGCATCGGATACCGTATCCTACAAAATCCATCTCATCAAAGAGTGCCTGAACCGTAAAATCCCGATCATTTCCAGCATGGGCGCGGCCAATAAAATGGACCCGACCAAATTCCAGGTTGCGGATATTTCCAAGACGACGATGGATCCGATCGCCCGGGTCATCCGCACAAAGCTGCGCAAAGACGGCATCAAAAAAGGCGTCAAGGTTGTGTTCTCGACCGAAGAGCCGATCAAGCCGCGCGTGGACGTGACGGAAAAAATCGTTCCGGAGAACGCGCCGGAGATCCGTAAGGCAAAGCAGCCGCCGGCCAGCAACGCCTACGTACCTCCTGTCGTCGGCCTCATCATGGTGAGCGTTGCCGTGAAGGACCTGCTCGCCAAAGCAGGGATTCAGGTATAACGAACATTCCGGAGCCGACCGGGAAGACGCTCGCGAAATAACGGGCATAACTGAAGCAAGTGATGGCGCGCGAGGCCGTATAACGGCGCTCGCGCCTTTTATTTTACAAATATGGTATAAATAAAATAGGTTGGACACCGTTTGTCGAACAGGAGGACTATTGTTGAAATCTAGTTTTTGGCACCGCAGCCTGGGGCTGCTGCCGGGGGACAGCTGGAAGAAAGAATGGATTGCGGGTGCTGTTTCGTATTTTTCCGTCGTATATATTGTGATGGTTAACGCGAATATTTTGCACGATGCGGGGATGCCGCTGAAGGCCGCCATGGTGGGAACACTGCTGACGTCGGTTGTGGGCTGCCTCCTGATGGCCTTTGGCGGCAAGTCGCCGATTGTGGTCGTACCGGGCATGGGCATCAACGCCTTCTTCACGTACACCCTGGTGCATTCCATGAAGCTGTCCTGGCAGGAAGCGCTGATGGTCGTCGCGGTCACGGGCGTATTATTTTCGATCGTATCCTTTACGTCCTTGTACCGGATCGTGAGCGAGGCCATCCCGCACAACCTGAAGCACGGCATTACGGTAGGGATCGGGCTGTTTCTGACGTTTATCGGGCTGCAAAAAAGCCAAATCGTGATCGCCCACCAGACGACTTTTGTCACCATCGGACATTTCAGCGATCCGGCCGTCATCGTGTCCTGCTTTACGCTGCTGCTTGCCCTGATTTTGTTTATCCGGGGCGTGCAGGGAGGACTGCTCATCAGCATTCTGCTGGGAACGGGACTGGCTTATCTGCTCGGTGCCGTCAAGCCGGTACAGCTCGAATCCGGACATACCTTCCGCCAGTACGGGGAACTGTTCGGCCATCTGTCAGCGGCAGGGATCGGCAGCCTGGTGTTCTGGATCGCCGTCTTTCTGCTGCTTCTGATCGTCGTCTTTGAAAATATCGGCCTCATCGCGGCGCAAACCCAGATGATCGGCCGGCCGGAACATTTTAAAGGCAGCCTCCGAGCGCTGTCGATATCGAACATCTTCGCCGGAATATTCGGGAGCAGTCCCGTGGTGGCGGCTGCAGAAACCTCCGCCGGCATTGCCGCCGGGGGGAGAACCGGGCTGTCGGCGCTCGTATCCGGCCTGCTGTTCGGAGCGACCTTTTTCTTCATTCCGCTTCTGAGCTACATACCGGACAGTGCTATCGCGCCTGTACTGATCGTGATCGGCGGGCTGATGGTCCAGAACGTCAAAGAGATGGAGTTTACGGATTTGACCGAAGCGTTCCCGGCATTTCTCATTATGGTCATGATCCCTTTTACGTACAGCATTGTGGACGGCATGGCTTTCGGCTTTATCGCTTACCCGGTGGTAAAGCTGGCCCAGGGCAGAGGCCGGGAGGTTTCGCCTGTGCTGTACGGCATTGCCGTACTGTTTGTGGCAAACTTCGTGCTGCATGCATTCCTCTAAGGCATAAATCGCGGAAGTGGAATCCCGTTAAAGGGGACCCGCTTAAGGGCGGGTGGATCTTTCCGGTTTGGGGTAATGGATAGGGACAGCTAAGCAGCTGTCCTGAACCGTTTTTCAGTGAATTATTTAGGAGGATTTCAAGAGATGACACTTATTCAATCGTTTACCGAAGGGCAGGAAATTACGGGCTTCTATCTGCTGAAATCGCTGCAGGTCAAACAGACGAACGCCACGCCGCCCAAGGATTATTTGGATATGATCTTATCGGATACGAGCGGGGAAATCCCGGCGAAACTGTGGGACACCTCCTCGACGGACAAGGAGACGTTCTTCGCGCCGATGCTCGTCAAAGTGCGGGGTATCGTCCAGCTGTACCGGGAGCGGCTGCAATTTAAAGTAACGCAGATCCGGCCGGCCAAGGATGAAGACGGGTACAGCATTACCGATTTCGTACGGTCAGCTCCCGTGCAGCCGGCGGACCTGGTCTATACGATCAAGGCGGCGGCGGCAAGCGTTCAGGATCCCGAGCTCCGCAAAATTATCGAGCACTGCTACGGCAAGGTTGGGGATAAGCTCATGCATTATCCGGCTGCCAAAGGCATGCACCATGCTTTTTACGCAGGCCTGGCCTACCATGTCGTGCGGATGCTGGAGCTGGCCGAGTTCGTGTGCATGCAGCGGCCGTTTTTGAATCGGGATCTGCTCGTGGCGGGTATTATTTTGCATGATATCGCAAAGACGGAAGAACTGACGGCGGAGCTGGGCATCGTCAGCGAGTACAGCTTCACCGGTAAGCTGATCGGCCACATTCCGCTTGCGGTCAGCTGGATCACGGAGGCGGCGGTGCTTCACGGCATGGACCTGAACGCGGAGAAAATCGTGCTGCTGCAGCACGTTATTCTGGCCCATCATAATTTGGCCGAGTGGGGCAGTCCGGTGCAGCCGCAAATCCCGGAGGCGCTTGCCCTGCATCTCATCGACCAGATGGATGCCAAGCTGCAGGCCGCCGAAGACGCCATCGATACGATGTCCATGACGGATGAATGGACCACGCCGGTACGGGCGCTGGAGAACAAGGCGTTCTACCGTTCGAAATACGGCAAGGCTTAACGTTGTGAGCGTTTTCGTCTGATTTCCGGACTTTATACGATATACGATCCTGAATTCATAAATAATGGGGAATGTTAAAACAGTCAGTGTGCGGTGACCCGCCCTGGCTGTTTTTTGATCTTCAGCGGCAAATAACGCATGGGGCAGCCGGATCTTACATCGCGTAAAAAACGGCTGGAGCGGACGGACGATTACTGCACAGGAATCCGATTGCGATTTTTCCGGTTTATGGTAAAATCTTCACCAATACAAATGGCTATTGAGATCCATGATGAAATAAAGGAGCATGCCCTTGAGAAATGTACCGGTGGGAATGATGATACGAAGGCTGCTTATTTTTGTTTTGGCCGCGCTGCTGCTGTTCCAGCTGGTCGACTGGCTCCCATGGAGAGACGGCAACCGGCTTATGATCGCGGACTTGAAAAACGACGGCCGGGTTACGGCGTATCCGGTGAACCGGAAACTGAGCATGGATGACGATACATTTACTTTAAAGGAGCTGTACACCACGTCCAAACGGACCGCGATCCGCTACGCTTTCCGCAAAAAGGTGCGGGACGGCTGGTCCTTCCCGACGGCTTCCGTCAAGCTGCTGGACGCGTCAGGCAACGAACTGATCCAGCACGGGGCGAGCAGCACCGGAGTGCCATGGGGAGAGAACGGATGGATCTATTTTGACCCTCTGCCTGCAGGGACGAAGAAGCTGACCCTCCGCTATGATTGGTATGACCGGCAGAGTGAGCTGCCGATTCTCCTGGAGAAGGAGGAGAGCACCCAATGAAGATCAGCAGGCTGGGTGGAGTGCTGGAATGGTGCGCGGTCCTGATTTTGTTCATCATCCTGCTGTGGGTATCCGGATTGGATCGCGGCAGCTTTACGGCGCAGGGCGCCCATGAGCTTTCCGAGCGAAGCTATCATTACGGGCCGTCCAAGGTCGTGAGGAAGGTCCAGGTGGATCAGGATACGGTGGTGTTCCTCGGCACCTACAAGCAGTGGTTTTCTGCCGATACGGTCACCTGGAGCCATTTTAAATGGCATCCCAGCGGAGGTGTCGCCGGTGTGCCCAAAAACCCGGAAAAACCGCTGGCCTACAGCTGGGATATGAAGAGCACCGGATCGGATGGCGGGCTGGCCAAATTTTACGGTTATGTCAACGATCCCGACATCGTTACCGTGGAACTGGATGTGGTGATGGAGGACCGCGGCAGCAATACGGCGACGTCCGGATCGGAGCGGCAGCGCATATCGGATGACCGCATGTTCCTGTTTGTGTGGAAAACGGAGGGACGGGATTTCTCATGGCAATCCATCAAAGGACTGGACCGGGAGGGAAAGGTCAGGTACGAGCATAAGCTGCAGTAACGCCGCAAAAGTCGCAGCACGGGGAACATAGGCCGTCTTTATTCCTTTCCCCGGTCCCCGGGAATCTGAAATCCCTATGGTAAAATGCCTCCGGATTATGATATACTGAATATCCTTTTTAAGCGCGGCTTATGGATAAACCTTAAGCATTGGCTTACAAGAGCAGGAGCGGTTAACCCGCTCCTTAATACTTTTAGGAGGTAACTGAAAGTGGAGACCGATTTTCAAAGTGCCTATCAAGAGGAAGAGAGTAGGCTGAATGCGACGATCGCCGAGATCGACCGCCAGCTTGAGAGGCTGGGCGGCATTCCGGTATACACCGGGCATGATTTTACGGAGCAGGTGCTGGAAGCGGGCCGGGAAGAGAAGCGCCAGGCCCTTGCCAAAAGTTTGCAGGAGCCTTATTTCGGCAGGCTGGATTTTCAGGAAGGAAGCGGGGAGCGCAAGCCGCTCTACATCGGAAAAATCGGCGTAGACCAAGCGGAGGTCGGCGACCACCCGATGGTCATTGACTGGCGGGCGCCGGTGGCCAGCCTGTTCTATTCGTTTACGGGCGGGGAAGAAACGGCTTCGTACGAAGCGCCTGAGGGCATCATTGAAGGGCTGGTGTATTTGAAGCGGAACGTGGTGATCCGCAAGCAGATTTTGGAGAGGGTGGCCGATACATACAACCGCGAGAGCGACCAGCCCGCCGTGTCCGACGAGTTTCTCGTGTACCGGCTGGGCGAGAACAAGGACAATCGCCTGCGGGACATCGTGTCGACGATCCAGGCGGAGCAGGACCGGATCATCCGGGCCGCACGGAACACGGCGCTCATCATCCAGGGGGTGGCGGGAAGCGGTAAAACAACCGTGGCGCTGCACCGCCTGGCTTTTCTGCTGTACCAGTACAAGGACCAGGTGTCGGCGGACAAAATGATCATTTTTGCCCCGAACCACATGTTTCTGGATTACATCTCCGACGTGCTGCCTGAGCTCGGGGTCGGGGATATTCAGCAGAGTACGTTTGCGGACTGGGCACTCCAGCTGCTGGGACTTGACCTTTCGCTGGCCGATAACGAAGAAACGCTGCGGTATTGGTTCGAGACGCCGGGGGGCATGCCGGAAATCACCGATAACGTGCCGGGACGGTTCAAAGGGTCGATTGTGTTCATGCAGATGATCCGTGACTGCTTGTCGTCTATGGAATCGAGTTCGGTGCCACCTGGCGATTTTATGCCGTGGGAAGGGGCAACCTTGGCTAGAGAGACGATTCTGCATTGGTTCAATGAGGAATATAAGCCGTACCCGCTGGCGAAGCGAAAAGAAAGGGTCATGGCCAGAATCCACCGCTGGATCGAAATGGAGCTGAAAAAGTCACCTTCGGCGGCAGCGCTCAAGGACCGGAAGAAGAAGGCGGCGCAGCGTGAAAAGTCGTATGCGAACAAATGGCCGAAATACGAGCCGCTGCTGCTGTACAAGCAGATGTTCAAAGCCGTCAAAACGACCGGCGGCTGGCCGGAGGAAGCGCTGAGCGGCATCCCTGCCGCAGTGCTGAAATCTACCCAGTCCGACTTGAAAAAGGACGTCATCCGGGAAGAGGATCTTCCGGCTCTCCTTTATATGCACTACCTGCTGAATGACATTACGGGGGAACAGCGCTTTGACCATATCGTCATCGACGAAGCGCAGGATTTCTCCCCGTTTCAGGTGGCGGTGCTGGACTTGTTTGTGCGGGGACACTCCTTCACGATTTTGGGCGACTTGTCGCAAGGGATCCACGCCTACCGCGGCGTCCACAGCTGGGAGGAAATGAGCTCGCTGTTTGCTCCGGAGAACACCGCCTATTTTGCCCTGACGCGAAGCTACCGCTCGACGATGGAAATTATCGAATTCGCCAACGGTATCCTGGAAAATGGCGTGAAGAGCGATCTGCTCGCCGTACCCGTATTCCGCAGCGGCAATCCGGTGCGCATTCTTCCGTATCATACGGGAGAAGCGGGGAGGGTCCGCTCCCTTCAGGAAGGGCTGCAGCAGCTGGCCGGCGGCGATTACCGGACGGTAGCCATTCTCACGCGGACGCTGTCCGACGCCGCCCGGCTGCATGAGCAGCTGGCCCCTGGAATACCTGACCTGCATTTGATAGACGGCGGCAAAAAGGCGTATGAAGGCGGTTTATCGGTTCTCCCCGTGTATTTGTCCAAAGGTCTGGAATTCGACGCCGTCATCGTGGCTGATGCGGATCTTGCCCATTACGGCGATCAGGCCTGGGATGCCAAGCTGATGTACGTCGGCTGTACGCGCGCGCTGCACGAGCTCTGGATCATGCATGAGGATGCGGTGCCGCAATATTTGAACAACCCGCAGGAGGATATCGTCACAAGCGGGTGGAAATAGCATCGAACTTAAGACCGTTCCTTTCACAAGGGACGGTCCTTTTTTTGTGATAACCGTTGCAGCCCAACTTTTCAAAATACGATTGACAGTACCTGGGAGGGGAGATATACTGAAGACAAATGAATGAATGGTTCATTCATAAAAATAGGAAAAGGCGGTCGATCGAATATGAACAACACGGTACGGTTCAACAATAGCCGGACGCTTGAAGGTAAATATATCGTGATCACGGGAGCGACCAGCGGCATTGGTTACGCGGCGGCAAAGGCATTGGTCCTGAGAGGGGCGAAGCTGGGCATCGTGGCCCGCAGCCGCAGTAAAGCTGCTGAATTGTCGGCAGAGCTGGGTAAGATGACAAACGGGGAAGCCCAGGTAGACTGCTTCATTGCGGATATGTCATCCCAGCAGGATATCCGCCGCGCAGCGGCCGAAATATTGAACCGCGTTCCCCGGATCGACCGCCTGATCAACAACGCGGGAACGATGTTTGTCAAGAAGAAGCTGTCCGAGGACGGCCTGGAAATGACCTGGGCGGTGAACCATCTGGGCCCGTTTCTCCTGACCAGCCTGCTGCTGGATCGGCTGATAGCGAGCGGCGATGCCCGGATTATTACGACTTCCTCCCATGGTCATAAAATGGCGAGAAGGGGCATTGACTTCAATGATATGAACGGTGACCGCCTGTACAGCGGACTAAAGGCGCTTCTCGGAGGTGCGAATCTCCGCTACGGCCAGAGCAAGCTGGCGAACATTTTGTTCACCGCCGAGCTGGCCAGACGGCTCAACGGTACGGGAGTTACGGCTCACTGTTTTGATCCCGGTCTGGTGGCGACCAACTTCAACCAGGATAACGGAGGGCTGGCCCGGCTGACGATGGCCTGCATGAAGCCTTTTTCCCGAACGCCTGAACAAGGGGCCCAGACGCTCGTATGGCTCGCAGAATCATCGGAGCTTCTGCTGAAGAGCGGCGGTTATTACGCGGACATGAAGCTGCAGACGCCATCCAATGCTGCGCGGGATGAAGCCGGCGCGAGCCGTCTATGGCAGGTGAGTGAAGAACAGACCGGACTTCTTGCCGGACCGGGCTTACGACGGATACAATAAAAGCAGGGAAGACTGATAAAAAGGAGGGCGCCAACGTGGCACCGCTGAACGAGCAGCAATTGGAACAAATTCATGATGAACGCAGGGAACAGATCAAGAAGGCGGCGCTGAAGGTGTTCGCCCGGCACGGAATCAACGGAACGAAAATGAGCATGATTGCCGCCGAAGCTGGAATCAGCCAAGGGCTGTCTTACCGCTACTTCAGCTCCAAGGAAGAGCTGTTTACCGAACTCGTGCAGGAGGCGATGGAGGAGGCGCAGCACTCGATGAAGGAGCTGGGGCGTATGCCGGGAAGCCCTGCCGAGCAAATCCGCGTCCTGACGGAGGCTATGCTGGAGGGTGATAATAAGGATGCCTTTCTGCTGATCCACCAGGCTCAAACCTCGAGCGATGTTCCGGAGCGGGCGAAGGAAATGATCGGGCGGTATTCGCCGGAGGATACGATTGAGCAGCTGGTCCCGATTCTGGTCAAAGGCCAGGAAGCAGGCGAATTTCGCGAAGGAGACCCCCGCCGGCTGCTGTTTCTCTATCTGTCTGCGCTGACGGGCTTAATGCTGCAGGAGGTACCGGGACAGCCGGATTATTGGCGGAATGAGAGCGGCCTTCTGATGGGAATTCTCCTCCGGTAGCCCGGTACAGCAGCGGTGGTGAGGAATATCCTATCATCATTGAAGAGGTAAAGAATATTTATATCCGTTCTTTCACTTGCTGGAATTCCCAAAATATGAGTTAATAAAGGTGTCGGACGGCCGACGATTCTGTACGAAAGGAGGCTGATGCAATTTGATCACACAATACGAGGTGGTCTTCGCGTAAGCGAAGCCCCGCAGTATCGGGGGGCCGATCGGCTCCCCTTATACCGTCTTATTAAAATATATGGGTACATAATTCGAAAGGAGGCGAAAACAGCATGATCCAAGCATTTAGCGGGTTTGAAACAACCGTCGGAACTGGACATCTGTTGAAGTTTAAGGAGGACGTTTATCGTGAATTACAAAAACGGGAGGGATGTGCTTCCCCCTAGTTTGCTGAAGGAACTTCAGAAACATATTGAGGGCGAGCTGATTTACATCCCGAAGAGAAGCAACGAACGCGTCGGATGGGGTGTAAACAGCGGGACACGGCAAATGATCGAACGCAGAAACGAGGAGATCTTTGCTCTTCATTGCCAAGGTCATTCAATCGAATACTTGAAACAGGCTTTCCACCTGTCTCAGGAGAGCATCCGTAAGGTGATTTTTAAGAAACGGTCGGAACATGCCGCGGATGCCTCGAAACAAAAAGTGTCGGCACGCCAGTAGGCGAACACCTCCCCATCTATGCGTAATATAGATCGGAGGAGAAAAAATATGATGGAACACCACTATGTACAAGAGAAATTGATGGAATACAAGCACGCGGATCTGCACAGACGAAGGAGCCGGTTGCTGCGTGCAACGGAAAAACCTGTGGAAAGCACAGTACAGCTGTACGGCGGATGGAACAGTCCATGGCCAGGTATGCTCTCGCGTTTGTTCCGCTCCAAAATGCGGCAGCAGTAAAGAGTGCGCGCAGCGTTAAACCCTCTTTTTCATATGCTCGAAATGGCTCAGCAGGCGGGCCGTTTCTAAAGAAACCGTTCGGATGCTGAACGGTTTTTTGCTGTTTAAGATTATAGAATTTATAAATTTCAGCGAAGCTGAACCATTCTATAATCGCAAGAAAAACTTCAGCTAAACGCGGTCTGTCTTCTTTGGAAGTACGTCGATAGACGTTTTTCTTATGATTATAGAATTTATAAATTTCAGCGAAGCTGAACCATTCTATAATCGCAAGAAAAACTTCAGCTAAACGCGGTTTGTCTTCTTTGGAAGTACGTCGATAGACGTTTTTCTTAAGATTATAGAATTTATAAATTTCAGCGAAGCTGAACCATTCTATAATCGCAAGAAAAACTTCAGCTAAACGCGGTCTGTCTTCTTTGGAAGTACGTCGATAGACGTTTTTCTTAAGATTATAGAATTTATAAATTTCAGCGAAGCTGAACCATTCTATAATCGCAAGAAAAACTTCAGCTAAACGCGGTCTGTCTTCTTTGGAAGTACGTCGATAGACGTTTTTCTTAAGATTATAGAATTTATAAATTTCAGCGAAGCTGAACCATTCTATAATCGCAAGAAAAACTTCAGCTAAACGCGGTCTGTCTTCTTTGGAAGTACGTCGATAGACGTTTTTCTTATGCCCGGAAGTCCGCCTCTTTCCTTCTTTTGGGTGCGGTTACAAAGCAATAGCATCGGGGCTAAGCAGTAAGGTACAATGAAGAGGGGGCATATTCAAGCGGTTACGAAAGCAAAAGGACATGCTGCACCCAGATATCCGTGAACCGCGAGGTGATGCAATGAGTCCGAAAGGTTTGACGGTCAGGGAAATGCTGAAGCTGCCGGTGATGGAGCATGCGCAGCTGATCAGCGGGGAACGCGGTCTTGACCGTATCGTACAATATATAGATATTTGGGAGGTTCCCGATATCGGAAATTGGCTGCGGGAAGGCGAGATGGTGCTGACGACAGGCTATTCGACCCGGAACGACCCGTCGCTGCTGGTCGAAATGATCGAACAGCTCGCCAAAGTGAACGGGGCGGGGGTGGCCATTAAGCCGGAACGCTTTATTCCCCATATCCCGCAGGAAATGATCGATAAAAGCAACCAATACGATATTCCGATCATTCAGCTTCCTATCGGGATGGCTTACATCGACATAACATATCATGTTATGGATCAAATTTTAAACCGACAGGCAGTGCTGCTGAGGCGGGCCGAAGAGGTCAATAAGGCGCTGACCCGGCTGGTATTAAACAATAAAGGCATTCAAGTCGTCGCTGACAACGTCTCGGAGTTGATTGATTCGCCGATATGGATCATCGGTAAGGCCGGAGAGGTGCTGGCGTCGTCGCCGGAAGGGTACCCTTACCGGTCTTCGGGGAAGCATCATCAGTGGGAGGTTAGCGTCGACAACAAAATGCTGGGTAAATTTGTGGTGGAGAAGCGGGAGCTGAATGAGCTGGATCTCATGCTGATTGAGCAGGCAAGGCTCGTTTTCTCGCTTGAGCTGATGAGGAACAAAATCGCCAAGGACACGGAAAACCGGCTGCGGGGCACGTTTTTCGAGGAGCTGATTTTGAACACGGTGTCCGATGAGCGGGTGACGGCCTCCAGGGGACGGCAGCTCGGTCTTTCGCCCGAGTGGCTGTGGGAAGTGGCTGTCGTCGAGGCGGACGAGCCTTTTTACAATGAGGACAGTACGGTCGTCACGAATATTCAGGCGTTCATACGTAAGGAGTCTGCCGCGCGGAAAGTCCGGTCCCAGCTCCAAATCCATGGGGGAAGGATCGTGCTGTTTCTGCCCTCCGCCAAGCCTTCGGGACAGGACCGGCGGATCGTGGACAAGGATGTGCCGCTTCCATGGTGCGATGCCCTTTCCGGGCAGCTGAGCTCTTGGGAAGGGGTGCGGATGGGCATCGGCCGTCCGGGCTCCCTAGTCGAGGCACACCGAAGCTATGGCGAAGCCCGAACGGCGGTGTCAATCGGATACCGGCTGAACCAGGAGCGCCGGATGTTCACCTACATGGAAGTGGAGATGATCCACCTGCTGCAGGAATCGACCGACCCTGCCCGCCTGAACCGGTTCGTTGAGGAAAAGGTAGGCGTTCTAGCTGAACATGACAGGACCCACGGCACAAATTACGTCAGGACGCTATATCATTATATGGCGACAGGCGGCAGCCTGAACGAAACGTCGTTGCGGATGTTTATTCACCGCAATTCGGTAAATTACCGGATGGACCGGATTAAATCGATTCTCGGCATGGATTTGAACAATCCAAGGTGCCGTTTCGAATTGTACTTATGTACGACATTTTATTTAATAAATCATTAGCGGATCAAAGCGACCCTTTGTGCCATGAGCACAAAGGGTCGCTTTCAGTTTTGGTGGATGAGTACATTGTTCCATCGGGGTGAAAGGCATAAAATCTAATGTAATATATTTTAACATCAATAGTTTAAAGGAACGAAGGGGTGATCGACTTGATAGGATTAATTCGTGTATTTACGGCGAAAGATAATGAAGTGCTGCAAGCGCACGGAAACATGATTCAAGAGCAATTTGAAGTCCCTGTCATGAGCAGAAGCATACCTGATCAACCGCTGGGCATTTACGATGATGCGTCGGAGGAAGCAGCACTTCCGAAAATCGTAGAGCTGGGCATCCAGATGGAGCAGGAAGGCTGCCGCCTGCTGATTGTCAGCTGCGCCGCCGATCCGGGCGTCCGGGAATTGCGCAGCCGCGTGTCGATCCCCGTCATCGGGGCCGGAAGCTCGGCTGCTTTGGTCGCTCTCTCGCTCGGCGAGCCCGTCGGATTAATGGGGATCACCGAAGGGATCCCACCGGTCATGAAAGTATTGCTGGATGAGCTGATCGTAGGATACTCCCGGCCTGAAGGCGTGACCAATACGACGGATCTGATGACGGAAGCGGGACGGCAGAAAGCGCTGGAAGGAGCACGGTCCCTGGTGGAGAAGGGAGCAAAAGCGATTGTATTCGCTTGCACCGGTTTCTCTACTATTCATTTTGCCGATGTGATCCGGAAAGAGCTGCAGGTTCCCGTCGTTGATATCGTCGAAGCGGAAGGCTTGATGGCCGCCAACTATTATAAGCAGATTATTTCCGCTTCCTGATCGCTCGAATTTGCCAGTACTGTATTACCCTGATGCGAGGCGGTGAAATCTCCCTTCTCATAAGGATTGGGAAGAAGATACTTTTCCTTAACCTCTGAGTGGGCATCCAGGCCCAGCAACACCGCTTGGGGCATGGCATAAAACATATCCTTCAAATGCGGCCTGCAATATAGATTGAACTATAGAAATGAATGTTAAAGTGCCAAGTGAAATTCATATATATTGGAGGCGTTATCATGAGCGAAGTAAAACACGAAGCAGAACAAGCAGGCGGCAAAGAGAAGCACCCCAGCATTTTTGAGCCCTTTGGCTTGATACTCAACATCGTTACCGCCATCCTGGGTGCTATCGTCGGGATTCAAATCGTTACCACGCTTGGTGTTACGCCGAATACGGCTATTATCGGAGCGCTCGTGGCGATGCTGATCGCGAGGATTCCGATTGCGGTCTTTAAGAAATACAAGTCGGTACACCGGCAAAATATGGTGCAGACTTCGATATCCTCGGCCACGTTCGGGGCGGCCAACAGTTTGTTTATTCCGATCGGCATTCCGTTCGTGATGGGGGAAACGAAGCTGATCGTTCCGATGCTGATCGGTGCAGCGCTGGCCATGTTCGTGGATGCGGCGCTGCTGTACAAGCTGTTCGACTCGAAGCTGTTCCCCGCGTCAGGGACATGGGCTCCGGGCGTAGCGACAGCCGAATCGATCATAGCCGGCGATAAGGGCGGCAAGCGCGCCGGACTGCTCGGCGTCGGTACGGTACTCGGACTCATCGGTTCCTATTTCCACATTTCGATGTCGGCCTTCGGCGTCGCCTTTATCGGCAACATCTGGGCGCTCAGCATGTTCGGCATCGGCCTTCTGATCCGGCAGTATTCCATTCCGTGGTTCAACATTAACGTGGAGGCTCTCTATATCGCCCATGGCGTCATGATCGGCGCAGGGATCGTCGCCCTCGTTCAAGCCGCGATTCTGATTTTCAAGCGGCCGAAAAAATCGGAACGGGAAGCTGACGATTCGAAGTATACCCGTACGGAGGGTGAAGCGAGACGCTCCCTGGGACTGGGCTTTGTCGCTTACCTGATCATCGCACTTATTATTGCCATCATCGGCGGCCTGATGACGAAGATGTCCCTTGGCATGCTGATCGGCTTCCTGTTCTTTGCGGCCTTTGCCGCGTTTGTGCACGAAATTATCGTCGGCATCGCGGCCATGCATTCCGGCTGGTTCCCGGCCTTTGCCGTCGCGTTCATTACGCTTTTGTTCGGCATGCTGATCGGCTTTCCACCGGTGGCGCTGGCCCTTTTGGCCGGATTCAGTGCCGCTACCGGCCCGGCGTTTGCGGACATGGGATACGACCTGAAGACAGGCTACATTCTGCGCGGCAACGGGGAAGACCCCGAATTTGAAAAGCGGGGCAGAAAGCAGCAGTACATGACAGGCATGATCGCCTTCGGCGTAGCCGTTATCGTTGTTGCCCTGACGTATAACTCCTACTTCTCGCAAAAGCTCGTTCCGCCGATCGATACGGTTTACGTATCGACGATTCAAGCGGGAACCTCGGGCGACGTGGCAATGAAGCTGCTGCTGTGGGCCATTCCTGGCGCCATTCTGCAGCTCATCGGCGGCGCCAAGCGCCAGATCGGCGTCATGTTCGCGACAGGCCTCCTCATTGCGACACCGAACGCCTGCTGGGCGGTCCTTGCGGGTCTCTTGATCCGGATCGTTGTCTTGAAAGTGAAGGGGAAGGAAGCCGAAACGCCAATGAGTATCCTGGCGGCCGGTTTTATCGCAGGAGACGCGCTGTACAGCTTCTTTAACTCGATATTCAAAATCAGAAAGTAGGTGCATACACCAATGGCACGTATACCTTTGGATGAAAGCATGATGGAGAGCGCCGTTTATGGCGGCGCAGTATTGGGCGGCGGCGGTGGCGGCTGGATCGAGGAAGGCCTTCAGATCGGCCGGCTCGCGCTCGAGCTGGGGCAGCCGGAGCTGCGCACCATCGACGAATTCGCCGATAACGACACGCTCGTGACCGTATCGCTGGTCGGTGCACCGGGGGCAAAGGATAAGTACCTGAAGCCCATTCACTACTCCAAAGCGCTGGACATGCTGACCGGCTTGCTCGGCAAGCCGATCTCGGCCATTCACACCAACGAGAACGGGGCTGGCACAACGGTCAACGGATGGCTGCAGTCGGTCATTACCGGAATTCCGCTGGTCGACTTCGCCTGCAACGGCAGAGCGCATCCGACAGGCACGATGGGTGCCCTGAATCTGACGGAGGTTGAAGATTACGTGTCCCACCAAACGGCCATCGGCGGTAAAGGTGACAACTATCTGGAGTTCAGCGTCTCCGGTTCCCTTGGCAAAGCGGCGTCGATGATCCGCAAGGCGTCGGTTGAAGCGGGCGGCCTGGTCGCAGTGGCGAGAAATCCGGTGACCGCAGCTTATGCGAAGCAAAACGGCGCTCCGGGAGCCATCTCGCAGGCGATCGAAGTCGGCCGGGCGCTGCTCGGCGCCAAAGGCGAAGCAGCTATCGAAGCAGTTGTTGCCAAGCTCGGCGGCCGGATCGTGGCGGCCGGAGAAGTGACGGATTTTCAGATCGAGACGACCGGCGGATTCGATGTCGGGACCGTGCAGATCGACGGGTTCGAAATGACTTTCTGGAATGAATACATGACGCTGGAAAAGGACGGGGAACGCTTCGCGACATTCCCGGACCTGATCATGACCCTGGACGCCAAAACGGCCAGACCGGTCGTGACCGCCGCTTTGGAGAAGGGGCAGCAGCTCGCCGTGATCGTCGTGCCGAAGGAGAAGCTGCTCCTCAGCACCACGATGCGCAACAAGAAGCTGATGCTGCCGGTGGAAGACATTATCAAGAAGCCGGTTCTGGATTATTTGTTCTAAATCGTTACGGATGGTTCGAAAGTTACAGAGAGAACACCCGCACAACAGACAGAAGATGGAGGTATCGGTCATATGACACTCAAGCAAACGATGATTTCGCTGGATGCGATGGATGATGGCTATGTAACGGGAGAGAAGGTCAAAGCGCTGTTCGCCGACTATGCGGAGATTTCCGTCGAAGTACAAACAGTAACCGGCGAAAAGGGAAGCACCGATTTTATTAAAATCGTCATTCCGGGAACCGAGGGCAAGTCCAAGGGCGGTTCGGTTCCGACCCTCGGCATCGTTGGACGCCTTGGCGGCATTGGCGCCCGTCCAAGCCGGATCGGACTCGTCTCCGACGCTGACGGGGCAGTAGCGGCGGTTGCTTCCGCGCTTAAGCTCGCGGATATGCAGGTCAAGGGTGACCGCCTCAAAGGCGACGTCATCGTGACGACGCATATTTGTCCGGACGCCCCGACCCGTCCGCATGAGCCGGTAGATTTTATGGATTCGCCGGTCGATATCGGTGCGATGAACGCCCACGAGGTGCTGCCGGAAATGGACGCGGTCCTCTCGATCGACACGACGAAGGGCAACCGGGTCATCAACCATAAAGGCTTCGCCATTTCGCCGACCGTCAAGGAAGGTTACATTTTGCGGGTGAGCGAGGACCTGCTGCGCATTATGGAAATGACGACGGGACTGCTGCCGGTGACGTTCCCGATCACGATGCAGGACATTACGCCTTACGGCAACGACTTGTACCACATCAACTCGATCCTGCAGCCTGCCGTGGCCACCTCGGCACCGGTCGTCGGGGTAGCCGTAACGGCCCAGTCGGTCGTGCCGGGATGCGGCACGGGGGCGAGCCACGAGATCGACATCGCCGCCGCGGTCCGCTTTGCGGTGGAAGTCGCCAAAGAGGTCACGAACGGAACCTGCGCGTTTTATAATCCGGATGAATATGACCGGATCGTCAAGCTGTACGGTTCGATGAAGGTGCTGCAGACGGCGGGGAATGCCTGAGACAGCCACGGAAGAGGGAAGAGGCCATACGGCTGTCTTCCCTTTTTCAGCAGGGAGATCCCCGTTTGGGTACGATTCAATCATGACGTAACCAGGGGATACGAACAATGTGTAGTGGGGAAGCTTCATTCGATATCGATCATGGTGAAGGAGGATCAGCGGTATGACGAAACTGGGAGTAATTACGATCGGGCAGGCGCCACGGAAGGACGTTACGCCGATTCTGGAGGAGCATCTGCCAAGCCGGGTGGATATCGTTCAGGCCGGCGTGCTGGACGGAATGACCAAGGAGGAAATCGACGCAAAGCTGAAGCCGGAGGAGGGGGACCATACGCTCACCTCGCGGTTAACGACAGGGCAGTCGGTCGTCATGGGAAGAAGCAAGATGCAGCCGCTGCTTCAGCAGAAAATTTATGCGATGGAAGAGCAGGGCATCCGGCAGATTTTGCTGCTGTGCACAGGCGTATTTCCGGGACTCGCCACCCAATCTTCCTATTTGATCGAACCAGATCATATCATTCCCCCGGCGGTGAAGGCGATGGTCGGCCCAAGACGTTTGGGCGTCATCGTTCCGCTGGAGGAGCAGAAGGACAGCATGAACTCGAAGTTTGAGCTTCATGGACTGCATCCGGTGTTTGCCGTTGCTTCGCCGTACATGGTTGAGGAAGGGAATTTCGAAGCCGCCGCACGCGCGCTGAAGGATCAGACGGATCTGATCCTGCTGGACTGCATGGGATATACGGAGGAAGCGCGCCGTATCGTGGCCGAAGCCTCCGGCTTGCCGGTCATTCTGTCGAATGCTATTATGGCTAAAATCGTATCGGAAATGATTTGAGCCGGTCGAACCCTATTTTTTATAAGGAAGGAAGCTGTTTCGCAATGAATGAAAAGATCGTTGAAATCAGTATGAACACGTTGGCCGATTGCCTTGGCTTGAAATCCGGAGAGACTTTTCTGGTCGTTACCGATGAGAGCCGGAAGGAGCTTGCCGAAGCGCTGCATGAAGCCGGAAAGCGTCTCGGAGCCGAGTCGATGCTGGCTGTCATGACAGAACGTGCGAAGTCGGGGGAGGAGCCGCCTGAGGCGATTGCGGCCGCAATGACCAAGGCGCAGGTCGTGGTGTGCATTACGAAGCACTCGCTGACGCATACGCAGGCCCGCAAGCAGGCGGCAGCCGCCGGAGCGCGTCTGGCTACCATGCCGGGCATCACCGAGGACATGTTCCTGGAAGGAGCTATTGCCGCCGATTATACGCAAGTCAAAGCGCTGACCGAAAAAGTGACGGATATGCTGACAGGCGCTCAAACGGTACGCATCGAGAAGGACGGCCGTTCGCTGGAGTTTTCCATCCAGGGGCGGGACGGGGTGCCCAGCACGGGCATGTACCTGGAGCCGGGACAATCCGGAAACCTGCCTTCGGGAGAAGCCTATATCGCTCCGATCGAAGGAACGGCCGAAGGTCAAATCGTCGTTGATGGCTCCATTGCCGGCATCGGCAAGCTGTCGGGCCCGATCGTGCTGACCGTGGAAAAGGGACGCCTGACCGCGGCCGAAGGGGGACCGGAGGGAGAGAAGCTGCTGCAGATGCTCGGCGATGGGGACGGCCGGCTGCTTGGCGAGTTCGGCATCGGCACAAACGAGAAGGCCCGGATCACCGGCGTCGTGCTGGAAGACGAGAAGGTGTACGGCACCATCCACGTGGCCTTCGGCAGCAACAACACGTTCGGCGGCGTCGTCGCCGCAGGCGTGCATATCGATTGCGTGGTCGGCAAGCCGGATGTGTATCTGGACGGCCGTCAAATTATGAAGAATGGGGAATTGAACGGCTGAACCCTATGATGTTCTAGTTGAATGCCTATTGCTTGAGGGGGAGAGACATGGGACGGAACATGATACGAAACCGCTTCGAGCTGGAGGGAAGCGTGACGGACGAAACGCACCTGAACGGGACGATCCAGGTTCTGACCAGCCATGAGTCCGTCCGGGGCTTTACGCCGGAGGAGGTGCCGCCGGCCGCGCTCGAAGCGATCCTGACGTCCGCCAGAAGCGCGCCAACTTCCTCCAACCTGCAGGCTTACAGCATCATCGTTGTCCGGGACGCGGACCGGAAATCGCGAATTTCGGCACTGTCCGGCCACCAGGGTTTTATCCAGGAAGCGCCGGTGATGCTGGTTTTCTGCGCGGACATTCATCGACTGAAATATGTAACGCAGCGGCAGGGCTACGACTTTAAGGCGGACACGCTTGAAATGTTCCTGCTGTCTTCCGTCGATGCCGCACTGGCGATGCAGAATGCCCTGGTCGCTGCCGAAGCGCTCGGTTATGGCGCCGTCCCGGTCGGGTCTGTCCGCAACCATCCGGAGGAGCTGGCGCTTGAGCTTGGCCTTCCCGAGGGGATGTTTGCCGTGGTCGGCCTGGCGGTCGGTCGGGAGCGTGAAGGGGTGCGCAGAGGGGTGAAGCCCCGTCTGCCGCGGAGCGTTACGGTTCATGAAGAACGGTATTCGGCCGCCGCATTGGACAAAGGGCTGAATGCGTACGATGAGCAAATGATATCACGCCGATCGTATGACGGCCGCCGGGTCTCGATTGCCGGCGAACCGGAGAAGGAAGGATCGGATTATGGCTGGTGTGAGCACACGGCCAGACGCTGCACGCGACCGGAGACGATCGCGGCATCGTCAAGCTTAAGAGAGAATTTACGGGAAGTTTTGATGCGGAGAGGATTTTCCTTGTGTTAGGCGAGAGGGGGATAACACCATGGATGTACTGGAAACCATCAAGGCAAGGCGCAGCGCGCGTTCTTTTACCGACCAGCGGCTTGAGCCGCATATCGTGGAGGCGATCAAGGAAGCCATTCTTCACAGCCCGTCGGCAAGCAATGCGCAGGAATCGCATTTTGTGATCATTCAGGACGAAGTGCGGATCCGGCATATCAAGCGGTTTGCACAGGGGCTGTCAGGAGTGCCGGCGGCGGTGGTCGTACTCTGCAGCAATCATCAGGAGGCGCTGGCACGGGGCGGAGCAGACAGTGCCGACACGCTGCGTTTCATTAATTTGGGTGTCGCTGCTTCCGTGATCATGCTCACCGCCCAATCGCTCGGCGCGTCCAGCTGTCCGGTCCGGTCGTTTCACGCACCGTCCATTTCGGCCATCACCGGTTTGCCGGAGGAAGTGAAGCCCGAGCTGCTGATCAGCCTCGGCTACGCCGACAAGCCTCCGCGTCCGAAAACGTCCAAGCCGCCGAAGGAGATGATTTCATTTGAACGCTATGGAAACTAACCTCCAGGCCGGGGATATGCGGGAGCGCATGCTGGATTTTGCGGCCTATGTGCTGACCAGCGCCCGCGCTCTCTACCGTGAGCCCCATTCCTACGGCCCGATGCGGCTCGCGGATACGCTGGAGAAGGGGCTGGAGCTGCTGCAAGCCGCCGGAATCCGGGACGAGACGGTGGAGCAAGCCATGGCTGCTGTCCGCGAATCCCGGCCGGTGGCGATGACGGACCCTGAAGGCTTTGCCGAAGCCTTGGACCGGGCGATCGCCGTGTTGGTTCAAGCGACGCTTGAAGTGAAGCCCGAAGCTTAGCAGCTCGCCGTAATGACGAGAGCCGTTGTTAATAGTACACCGCAGTCCGGCTGGCCGGCTCTGCGGTGTTTTTCGTCATGCGGGCCATTATAATAAAGGCATGACCATCCATTTTCTACAAAAAAGGAGAACAACGAACGATGCAGCATCAGGTGACGGAACATTGGGACGAAGCGATGTGGCAGCAGGCGGAGCCGATTTATGAGGAGGCTTTTCCGGAGCATGGGCGGAAAACGAAAGCGATCATCATGCGCATGTTTGAAAGGGGACTGTGTGCACTGCACGTCTGGAGCGAAAGCCAAACCGCAGCGGCCATGGCCCTGACGGGGATGGATGCCAAGGAAAACCTGCTGGTCATCGATTATATTGCGGTACGGGGAAGTTCCAGGGGACAAGGTGCCGGACTTGCCTGCCTCCGGGATTTGCGTGAATGGGCCGGCAGAAGAGGCTTCAGAGGCATCGTCATCGAAGCGGAAGCCGATCCGTCGGAAGAAAACGCCGGCAGAATCGCCTTTTGGAAAAAGGCCGGTTTTACGCCGACAGCGTACGTGCATTCGTACATTTGGGTGCCTGAAACGTACCGGGCGATGTACCTCAGCCTTGATCCCGAGAATCCCGTCGAATCGCATGACGGCGGCGAGGAGCTGTTTCAGTCGATCCTGCGCTTTCACGAAAAGGCCTACCGCCGTCCGAGCAAGTCATAAGCGCCCCGTCTGTTCGCCCGGAAACAGAAGGGAATGAACTCTCCCGGCCGGGTATGGTATGATAGAAGAACAGCTTTGGTCCGCAGGGACAAGCATTTTAGACTTTCAAGGACGTGAATCGAATGGACTTATTCTCTTTCCAGCAGGACGCGAATCCGGGCGCACGGCTCTTGGCCGACCGGATGCGGCCGACCACGCTGGATGAATATATCGGACAGGAGCATATCGTCGGCCCGGGCAAGCTGCTCCGCAGGGCGATCGAAGCCGACCAGGTATCCTCCATCCTCCTGTACGGGCCTCCGGGATGCGGCAAGACGACGCTCGCCCATATTATTTCGCAGCATACGCAGGCGGACTTCGTCCGGCTGAATGCGGTAGACGCTTCCGTCAAGGATGTCCGCGAGGTGATTGACCAGGCCCAGACCAATAAATCGATGTACGGAACGAAAACGATCCTCTTTCTGGACGAGGTGCACCGTTTTAACAGCTCACGCCAGGACGCGCTGCTGCCTGCGGTGGAGAAGGGGACGATTATTTTTATCGGAGCGACGACGGAGAACCCGTTCCATTATGTGAACGGCGCCTTGATGAGCCGCTCGACGCTGTTCCAACTTCATCCGCTTACCAAAGAGCATTCCATGCTGGCGATGAAACGGGCGCTGCAGGATCCGGACAAGGGGCTAGGCTTCATGAACCTGAAGGTTGACAATGAAGCTCTGGATCATATTGCGACGATGGCGAACGGGGATATCCGGCGCGCGCTGAATGCGCTGGAATTGGCGGCATTGACAACGCCTCCCGAGGCGGACGGAACCGTCCATATCACGCTCGAAGTGGCGGAGGAGTCCATCCGCCGGCCGATCGTGCGCGCGGACGAGTCGACCCAGTATGACGTGCTTTCCGCGTTTCATAAGAGCATCCGCGGCTCAAGCGATGCCGCGCTGTTCTGGTTCCTCTACGCGGTGGAGAAGCTGGGCATGGACCCGATGGTGTTCATCCGCCGGCTGATTGCCGCCAGCAGCGAGGATATCGGGCTGGCGAACCCGCAGGCGATGGTTCAGGCCGTCAGCGCGCTGGACGCTTACCGAAACAACGGCTGGCCGGAGGCGAAGCTGAACATCGCGCAGGCGATTCTGTTCGCGGTGGAGAGTCCCAAATCCAACAGGGTCTATACGGCGATTTCGAATGCGATGTCCGCTATGGACGAGATCAAATCCGCGGAAGTGCCGCTTCACTTGCGGGATACGCACTATAAGGGCGCCGTCAAGCTGGGCCATGAAGGGTACAAGTACCCGCATAATTATCCCGGCCATTATGTGAAGCAGGACTACCTGCCGAAGGAAATCGCCGGCCGGGTATTCTATGAAGCGTCGGAGCAGGGCAACGAGGCAAAAATCCGGCATAACCAGCAGCTTCGGAAGGATCAGTCTTAGACTGCAGGTGCCTGGGAACATCCTTCGATTGGGGATTAGTTTTGCAATGACAGCAGGATAATAATGCTGGCGGGGAGAATCTTTAAGGACGGCATGCAAAAAAACCGCCGGCCCTCGAAAGAGCCGGCGGTTTGCACATATGCTTTGCGTTTAGATGGCAGCTTCGTATTGAACTTTTTCCACCTTGTCGATCGTTCCGCCGCCCAGGCACACATCGTCCTGGTAGAACACGACGGCTTGGCCGGGTGTAATGGCTTTTTGCTTCTCGGCAAACGTAACGTGGACGCTGCCGTCCGGCAGCCATTCCAGTGTAACCTTCTGGTCGGGCTGGCGGTAGCGGAACTTGGCGGTACATTGGAAGGGCTCTTTGGGCACGGCCCCTTGTCCCGCGATCCAGTTCACGCCTGAAGCGATGAGTCCGGTAGAGTACAGGCTGGGATGCTGATCCCCCTGCACGACGTACAAAATGTTCTTCTCCAAATCCTTGTCGGCGACGAACCATGGTTCGCCAGAGCCGGAACCGCCGATACCAAGGCCTTGGCGCTGTCCGAGCGTGTAGTACATGAGGCCGTCATGGCGGCCTTTGACTTCGCCGGTGGCGATATCGACCATTTGGCCGGATTGGGCAGGCAGGTATTGGCTCAGGAACTCTTTGAAATTGCGTTCTCCGATAAAGCATACCCCGGTGCTGTCCTTTTTCTTGGCGGTGTAGAGCCCGGCTTCCTCCGCAATTCGGCGGACCTCCGGCTTAGGCAGATGTCCGATCGGGAACATCGCCTTCGACAGCTGCTGCTGATTGAGCGCGTTCAGGAAGTAGGTCTGATCCTTGTTGCTGTCCACGCCGCGCAGCAGCGTATAGACGCCGTCCTGCTCAACAACGCGGGCATAATGGCCGGTGGCTACATATTGGGCGCCCAGATTCAGCGCTTTCGTCAGAAATTCGCCGAATTTAATCTCGCGGTTGCACATGACATCGGGATTTGGTGTGCGGCCCAACTTATATTCATCGAGAAAATAGGAAAATACTTTATCGTAATATTCCTTTTCGAAGTTCACCGTGTAATAAGGAATGCCGATCTGCTCGCAGACGCGGCGGACGTCCTCGGCGTCGTCTTCCGCGGTGCAGTTGCCGAATTCATCGGTGTCATCCCAGTTTTTCATAAAAATGCCGATGACGTCGTAGCCCTGCTGCTTCAGAAGCAGCGCGGTGACGGATGAGTCGACACCGCCGGACATCCCGACGACGACACGTATATTTTGATTATCTGTAGACAAAAGTCATCACCATTTTCATATGAGATTGTGCCCATAGCCTCTATTTTAACACATTTGTCCACAGATCACACCACATAGGTTGTCCACCGGACGCGAACATTTCTTTGTTTTGTCATTGTTTTTTAAACCAAAACGGAGCCGGATATGTTAACATAGGCTAGGGAAATGATCGGAATACGCAGATATGGAAAAGCTTACATAAGCTGTATTCTCTTGGATTAACTCACCGACATGCTGAACCAAAGCCATTGATAACGATACATGAGGAAGAGCTAAATAGATGCAACTCAAGTTTCGAAATTTGAACCCCCTGTTGTCATAGGCTTATCCAAGCCCTTCAACATGAAGATTTTGAGTTCATTCTATATAGATACCATGAATTTTACTTGAGAGAGGTGCCACCTTTGAAAATATCGACAAAAGGCCGTTACGGCTTGACAATCATGATGGAGCTTGCCGCCAAATACGGCGAAGGGCCGACATCCCTGAAGAGCATTGCCGAGAAAAACCAACTTTCCGAGCACTATCTGGAGCAGCTGATCGCTCCGCTCCGGAACGCCGGACTCGTTAAGAGCATCCGCGGCGCTTACGGCGGTTACATCTTATCGCGTGAAGCTTCCGAGATTACAGCCGGTGATGTCATTCGCGTGCTCGAGGGGCCGATTTCGCCTGTCGATTTTACAGAAGAGGATGATCCGGCTAAACGTAATCTTTGGCTGCGGATCCGTGACGGAATCGCCAACGTGCTGGATTCGACGACGCTTGCCGACCTGATTTCCTACCAGGAGAAAGAGACGTCCGAGAACTATATGTTCTACATCTAGACTAAAGCTGCAGCCACTCGCCCCTTGCGAGTGGCATTCGGCTTTGCAAACGGCGTACCTTCCGGGTGTACCTTCTGTAAGGATAGTCAACTTCCAAAGTTTTGTAAGTAAATGTTTTCCAAATTAAAAACAGACCCGCTTCGGCGAGTCTGTTTCCGGTTGTTACTGTTGACGGAACTGGTTGTTGAACCCCGTTTGGAAGCCTTGCGGCTGCTGCGTTTCCATATATCCCGATACCGGCTGGGAAACGGAGCTCACCATTTGCTGGGCCAGGCTGGAGATTTGCTGCAGCTGTTGAATGGCGCGCTGGTGGCCTTGAAGGGCGGATTGAATCATTTGCGACGTTTGCTGCTCACGCTGAGCGAGCTGCTCCAGCTGCATCGCATTTTGCTGCTCCTGCTTCAGCATTTGCTGGTAAGCCATAGAAGCTTGTTGGGTTTGCTGCGTCAGCTGATGAATGATTTGGTTGATTTGCTGGGATTGGGAATACGGGTTCATGTCATGACCTCCATATCGGGATTGGATTACCGACATATTATGACTACCCGGAAACCGTTCTATCCGAGCCAAACCCTGTATGAACAGGCTCCAAATTCCTGACTTGAATACAACAATTTCACTGGACATCATAAGCGAAATACTACACAAGACCAAGGTGGTGTAATCATGAAATCAATCTATTTGGACCATGCGGCTTCCACTCCGGTACATCCGGAAGTGGCAGAAGAAATGATGCGCGTCATGACCGGACAATACGGCAACGCCTCCAGCGTTCACGCATTCGGCCGTGCGGCCAAGCGCACCGTCAGCGGGGCAAGGGACCGGATCGCTAAGTTTCTCGGCTGCCTGCCCGATGAGATCGTCTTTACCGCCGGGGGAACGGAAAGCGACAACCTCGCTTTATTCGGCGCAGCTTCCATGCGCAGGTCTAAGGGGAACCACATCATTACGTCGTCCATCGAGCATCATGCTGTGCTTCACGCCTGCGAAGAGCTGGAAAAGGAAGGATTCCGTGTCACTTACCTGCCGGTAGACCACACCGGACGGGTTCGGCCCGAGGATCTGGAGGCTGCATTGTCGGAGGATACGATTCTGATCAGCATCATGTATGCGAACAACGAGGTAGGAACGATTCAGCCGATTGAAGAAATCGGGAGAATCGCCCGAAGCAGAGACATTCTTTTTCATGTGGACGCCGTTCAGGCTCTTGGAGCGCTGCCCATCAACTGCCATGAGCTTCCGGTCGACATGATGAGCTTTTCCGCGCACAAAATCAACGGACCTCAAGGTGTAGGAGCGCTGTACGTCCGCAAAGGACTGGTCATCGCACCGCGCCTTCACGGCGGACTCCAAGAGAAAAAGCGGCGCGCCGGAACAGAAAATATGGCCGGAATCGCCGGCTTCGGCAAAGCCGTGGAGATTGCTTCCCGCCAGATGGAGCAGCGAAGAGAGCATGATCTTCGTTTGCGCCAGGCCTTGATCAGCACGCTGGAGCAGAAGATCGGCAGGGACGCTTTTGTAATCAACGGCCACCAAGAGGAATGCCTTCCCCACATCGTGAACATCAGCTTCCCGCAGACAGATACGGAGACGCTTCTGATGAACCTCGACATGGAGGGCATCGCCGCCGCCAGCGGTTCGGCATGCACTTCAGGCTCGCTGGAGCTGTCCCATGTGCTGGAGGCCATGCAGCTGCCTCAAAATGTTTTGCGTTCGGCGATTCGATTCAGCTTTGGTTTGGGTAATACTACTGAAGATATGGAGTACACAGCCCAAAAAATTGAAACCATTCTGCGTCGTCTTACGTAAGAAAGGTAGGGATTCTCCATGGATGGAGAGGGAGGGATGAGTGCTCCATACCGTTCGCGAGACAAATCGACCTGAGCGTGCCGCATTGGATTGACTGACTTCGGTGGTAACGTGAAGGGGTTCGTTTCAATTTTGAAGAGGGTAAGGTGGGATCCTGGCCATGAAATTCCAAGAGATGATCGGACTTGCCGTATTTGATGTGGAAGAAGGCAAGGAGATCGGCAAAATATACGATATTATCATCACCGAAGATTGGAAAATTCAAGGCCTTGAGCTGGAAGGCAAAGGGTTGTTCTCCAACACAGCGAAGACGGTGTCCTGGGAGGACGTCGTTGCTTATGGCGAAGATGCTGTGATGATTCGTAATAAACAGGCTGTTCGCAAGACGGATGCCGACGACATACAATACACCTATCTTTTGGGTAAAAATAAATTAAAGGATCTGGACGTACTTACTGAGGACGGTACGATGCTCGGTAAAGTGACGGACGTTTATTTTGACCAGGAAATGGGAAATACAATATTAGGTCTCGAAATAAGCGACGGATTTGTTTCGGATTTGATTGAAGGGCGGAAATGGCTGCCTTGCACCACGGAAATGTCCATAGGGGAGAATGCGGTCATGGTTCCGCCTATGAGCGAACAGCGTTTGGAAAAAGCCATTAATTCTGTTAACGGATAGGTGATCAATGAATATGAGATGTCCTAACTGCAATTCCAAAGATATAGGAAAAATCGGTTCCCACCAATTTTACTGCTGGGGCTGCTTTATCGAACTGACGGTGAACGGGGAGAAAATGTCCGTATACCAGGTAGAAGAGGACGGTACGCTCAGCTCGCTGGACGATTTGTTCTTTGAGGAGATTCCTCAGGATTTTCCTCATCTGCACGCTTCCTCTTAAACAATATGCATGTACCAGTCAGAACATTTCCGCAGACCTTCGGGTCCTAACGAATATTTTTCTGATTTATGCTGTGTAATGGAGCCGCCCCTTCCGCTAATTGTGGTTTGTCTTCACTTTGCCACGGCCCGCAAGGGGGATTCACCCGGCAGCTTCAATCCTATTATTGGTTACATAGCACCCACAGCGGAAGTACCATACACGGTCTTATTGCCGTCATCTTGGAAACCCGTACCCGTTTTTGCCTACACGGCAGAATCAGGTATCCGGGTTTCTTTGCGTTTTACCCATAGTTCTCCTCCCGTGGCCGCCAATAGGTTAAATTCGAATTTCGGGACATATACTAACTTGACAGCACGTCCGGAAGGAGGAGACAAGGTGGATAAACTGACGGCCAATAAATGGTTCCGGGGGATGATTTGGGTCCTGCTTGGTCTGATTATTCTGTATTTCGTTTGGCTGCTGCGGCCGATGTTCATGAATATCTATCAATTTCTGAAAGCGATCCTGGCCCCCTTTGTCGTGGCGATGATCATTTCCTATGTGCTCAATCCGGTCGTATGCATGCTGGCCGCGCGGAAAATGCCGAGGGGAATCGCCGTGCTGCTCATTTACGCCGTCTTTCTGACCTGCCTTGCGGTGATTCTGATCAATCTGATCCCGATGCTGATCGAGCAGATGGAGGAACTGAATGAGCATTTGCCGGAGATGACGATGCATGCCCAGAACATCATGAACAACCTGGATAATCGGGGGGTTCCGGTGGGAATCAAGGAGGGCGTGGATCAGTGGCTGCTGCAGTGGGAGGACCGCCTGGCCAAAGGCATCTCCAATTTCATGGACCATATCGGCAGTACGATTAACATCGTGCTGAACATTTTCATCATCCCGTTTTTGATTTTCTACATATTAAAGGACTTCGACGTTTTTGAGCGGGCGGTCGTATCGCTGCTGCCGCGCACCCGGCGCAAGGCTTCCGTCAGATTGCTGAAGGAGATCGATGAGGCGCTCGGGAATTATGTCCGCGGGCAGTTCCTGGTGTGTCTCATCGTCGGCATTCTGGCCTATATCGGATATATGATCGTCGGCATGCCGTATGCCCTGCTGATGGCGAGCATCGTTGCGGTATTCAACATCGTGCCCTACCTGGGCCCGTTCCTGGGCGCGGCGCCTGCGGTGGTCATGGCTTCGACGATATCTTGGAAAATGGTGCTGATGGTCATCATCGTGAACTGGCTGTGCCAGCTCCTGGAGAGCAATATCGTATCGCCCCAGGTCGTGGGGAAGAAGCTGCATCTTCACCCGATGCTGATTATTTTTGCCCTTCTGGTCGGCGGGGAGATCGCAGGGATCGTCGGACTCATTTTGGCAGTGCCTTTATTCGCGGTGCTCAAGGTCATCATCCAGCACTTCTTTGCCTATTACGTCAAGCGGAAGACGACGTAGAGCGGTTTGACAAGCGTCCGCGCTATCGGATATAATTCAGACAATACTATGCAAAAATGGACAAAACGGCGATGAAATGAAGTACGGCAGTTCCTCCTTGTTCAGAGAAGGGCTCCTTCACGGTAAGCGTGACGGCTGCAAGAGCCCCCAAGCGATACTGTCCGGAAAGCTGATTTCGGAGTGTGACAAATTCACCGGCTGGCCCCGTTAACGGCCTTAACAAGGCGATCGCCTGATCATTCAAGCTGGCAGCCGGCGTATGGCGCCCGGCAGTCGTTCAGGCGGTAACCAGGGTGGTACCGCGAATTCATTCGTCCCTGATCTGATCAGGGGCGTTTTTACGTTTATCCGTCCATTTGCATGCAATTTACGAGAGAGCTGGAGGCTGTTTACTATGAAAGCAAGTGAAATTCGTTCCAAATGGCTTGAATTTTTCGCAAGCAAGGGACACCAGATCGAGCCGAGCGCTTCGCTCGTTCCGCATAACGATCCTTCCCTGCTGTGGATCAACGCGGGGATGGCCCCGCTGAAGCCGTATTTTGACGGACGCATCAGTCCCGAAAATCCCCGGCTCACGAACTCGCAGAAGTGTATCCGTACCAACGATATCGAAAATGTAGGCAAGACCCGCCGGCATCACACCTTCTTTGAAATGCTCGGCAACTTCTCCATCGGCGACTATTTCAAGGAAGAGGCCATTACATGGGCATGGGAATTTCTGACCAGCAAGGAATGGATCGGATTCGATCCGGAGCGTCTGTCGGTCACGGTATATCCGGAGGACGAAGAAGCCTTTAAGCTCTGGAACGAAAAGATTGGCCTGCCGGCCGAGCGGATCGTGAAGCTGGAGGATAACTTCTGGGACATCGGCGAAGGCCCTTGCGGTCCTTGTACGGAAATTTTCTATGACCGCGGCGAAGCCTATGGCGACCTGTCCGATCCGGAAATGTACCCGGGCGGGGAGAACGAACGCTTCCTGGAAGTGTGGAACCTCGTCTTCTCGCAGTTCAACCACAACAAGGACGGCTCCTACACGCCGCTTCCCAACAAGAACATCGATACCGGAGCGGGCCTGGAACGCTTTGCATCCATTTTGCAAAACGTCGACTCCAACTTCGACACCGACCTGTTCCAGCCGATCATTCAAAAAACGGCAGAGCTGGCCGGCGTTAAATACAATGCCAGCGTAGAGGGCGACGTCGCGCTGAAGGTCATTGCCGACCATGTGCGTACCGTTACGTTTGCGGTGGCCGACGGCGTGCTTCCGTCAAATGAAGGACGCGGCTACATCATCCGCCGTTTGCTGCGCCGCGCCGTACGTTACGGCAAAGTGCTGGGTCTTGACCGTCCGTTCCTGTACAGCCTGGTGGAAACCGTCGGCGACATTATGGGCGTATATTACCCGAACGTGGTGGAGAAACGCGAATTCATCGAGAAGGTGATCTCCACGGAGGAAGAACGTTTCCATGAGACGCTGTCCGACGGCCTGGCGATCCTCGAGGAAATCAGCAAGCAGGCGCTGGAGCAGGGCACGAAGCAGATCGGCGGCAGCGACGCATTCAAGCTGTACGATACGTACGGTTTCCCGTTCGACCTGACGGAAGACTATGCGGCTGAGCATGGGCTGACCGTTGACCGCGAGGGCTTTGACGCAGCGATGCAGGAGCAGCGCGACCGCGCGCGTGCAGCCCGTCAGGAGAGCGGCGGCATGAAGGTTCAGGGCGGCGTCCTGTCCGATTATACGGTTAAAAGTGAATTTGTTGGATATAATGACACCGTAACCGAGTCGAAAATTGTGGCAATCATTGTCGATGACGCCATGGTGGACATCGCCGGGGAAGGACAGAGCGCCCAGGTGGTGCTTGACGTCACTCCGTTCTATGCGGAGAGCGGCGGCCAGGTCAGCGACCAGGGTCTGCTGCGCGGCGGATCGGTGACGGCCAGAGTGGAGGGCCTCTTCAAGGCGCCGCATGGACAGCATGTGCACCAGGTGACGGTGGAAGCCGGGGAGCTCAAGGTCGGCGAGACCGTCAAGGCAGAGGTCGATCATGACAAACGCAGAGACATCGAGAAGAACCATACGGCGACCCACCTCCTTCATAAAGCGTTGAAGGAAGTACTCGGCACCCACGTCAATCAGGCCGGATCGCTCGTTGAGCCGCAGCGCCTGCGCTTTGACTTCTCGCATTTCGGCAGCATTACGCCGGAAGAACTGGCGGATATCGAACGCCGCGTGAATGAACAAATTTGGAAGGGCACTAATGTAACAATTGAATATAAATCGCTCGACGAAGCCAAAGCAATGGGCGCCATGGCGCTGTTTGGCGAGAAGTACGGCAGCATCGTCCGCGTCGTGCAGGTCGGCGATTACAGCTTGGAGCTGTGCGGCGGATGCCACGTGAACAACACGTCCGAGATCGGAATCTTCAAGCTGGTCAGCGAAAGCGGCATCGGCTCGGGGGTACGCCGGATCGAGGCGGTAACCGGCCGCTTGGCATACGAATTCCTGGAAGGCCAGCTGTCGCTGCTGAAGCAGTCCGCAGAGCTTCTTAAATCGAATCTGCACGACGTGCCGAGACGGATTGAAGCGCTGCACGGCCAACTGAAAGAGCTGGGACGCGAGAACGAGTCGCTTCAGAGCAAGCTGAGCACGATCGAAGCCGGCCAGCTCACCGAACAGGTGAAGCAGGTGAACGGAAGAGAGCTGCTCGCTGTCCGCGTCAATGCGGGAAGCATGGACGCCCTGCGCTCGATTGCCGACGAACTGAAGGGCAAGCTCCCGAATGCCGTGCTGGTTCTCGGCGCAGCGATGGACGAGAAGGTGAACTTCGTCGTTTCCGTTCCGCAGGAGCTCGTGAAGTCAGGGCTTCATGCAGGCAAGCTGGTGAAGGAGATCGCGGCAGTCTGCGGCGGCGGAGGCGGCGGACGTCCCGATATGGCCCAGGCTGGCGGCAAGGACGCCAGCAAACTGGAAGACGCTTTGAAGCTGGCTGAGCAATTGGTTGGATCTGGAATTTAGGCATATCATCTTTGCCTTCTGCATCCAATACATTGTAAAGACTCCGGCGGCTACCCGGAACTTTGTAAAATTTTTGTTTTTTCTTTCCGTGGAATTTCCTTCGGCGCGGCCCGGTATGGTATGATAGAAAAAGTAGGAAACCTTAAAGATTCAATTCGTCAAAACATGCATGGACATGTTTTTGAAGAAGCGAGGTGTCACAAATGGATTCCATGGATAAGACAGTCAAGTTTAACGTGAAGGGTGATGAGAAGGAGGCCTCCGCGAAGGATATCCTTCTGACGGTATACGACGCGCTGGTGGAGAAGGATTATAACCCGATCAACCAGATCGTCGGCTACCTGATATCCGGAGACCCCGCTTATATACCGCGCCAGAACAACGCGAGAAGCCTGGTTCGAAAAAAAGAGCGTGATGAGTTGATTGAAGAGCTGGTCCGGTTCTATCTAGCCAATCACCGATAGGAGAGCTTTATGAGAATTATGGGACTCGATTACGGGGACCGCAAAATCGGGGTGGCCGTGAGCGATATGTTCGGCTGGACCGCCCAGGGGCTTGAAGTGGTCGAACGCCGCCGCGACGGGGCGGAAATGCAGCGAATTGCGGATCTGGTCCGCGAGCAGGAAGTGGAAGAAATCGTGGTTGGCCTCCCGAAGAACATGAACGGCAGCATTGGTCCGCGCGGCGAAATCTGCATTGCGTTTGCAGATCAGCTGAGAGACATGCTGAACTTGCCGGTTCATCTGTGGGATGAGCGGTTGACGACGGTATCCGCCGAAAGGACGCTGCTTGAAGCGGATGTCAGCCGGAAGAAACGCAGGCAGGTCGTGGATAAAATGGCTGCCAGCTTGATTTTGCAAAACTATTTGGACTCTAAGAGTAAAAGGTGAGGGTGATACAAATGGCTAATGACCGTAATCGTATGGAAGAAGAAGAACCGGAAATTATTTATATTCCCGATGACGAAGGCAATGAAGAGGAGTTTGAAGTCATCATGAAATTCGAGGTCGACGGCTCGGACTCCAAGTATATGATGGTCGTTCCGCTTGACTCCGAGGATGATGACTCCGACGAGGTCTATGCCTTCCGCTATGAGGAGGACGGAGACGATCTGAAGCTGTATATGATCGAGGACGACGAAGAGTGGGAAATCGTCGAGGAAACGTTCAATACGCTGGTTGCCGAACTTGATGGAGGGAATGAACATGAATGATTTCTCTGCAGATCAGGCCGTATGGACTTCCAAACTGAAGGAAGCCTTTGGTCCAACTGTGGAACTGGAAGATGAGAACGGAGCGACTTCCGTCTATGATCTTACAGCTGAGTTTGAAATCAACGGTCAGAGCTATGCTGTGCTCCAAAAGCCAGGAGATCAAAGCGGAGAATTCGATATCCTGAAAGTGGTCTCCTCGCCTGAAGGAACTCTTGGGCTTGTCACCATAGATGATGACGATGAATGGGAAAATATCAGCGAGCTGTACGACGAAATGACCTTTCCTGAGGACAGCGAAGATTAATCGGGCACAAGGTTTGATCAAGTACCAAAATTGATAACTCCGGAGTCCCCGCAAAGACAGCGGAATGCGTGAAACGGAGCATTGCGCTGCTTTGTGGGGATTTTTTTGGTTATGGAGGGTTGGATCGGTTTGAAAGCTGCCAAAAAGGCTCTGGTAGTGCTGGTGATCGTCTTGGTGATCATTGCCGGCGGGGCCTATTACGTCTGGAACGGCATGCAGCCGGTGAAGGCTTCGCAGAATGCCGTCAAGTTCACCATTGAGCAGGGGATGGGAACTTCGCGAATTGCCGGGGTTCTTAAGCAAAGTGGACTCATTAAAAACGATATGTTCTTTAAAATCTACTTGAAATGGAAAAACCAGGGCTCCCGTTTTCAGGCGGGAACCTATGAGGCGAAGCCGGGGGTAACCTACGACCAGCTGATTGCCAAGCTGAACAGCGGCGAAGTGGTAAAGGCGGAGATGATCCGCATTACGATTCCGGAAGGCTATACGCTGGAGCAGATCGCAAAGACGGTGGGAGAAGCAAGCCAGAGTGATCCGGCCGCGTTCGTAAAGCTGGCGGATACCGGCGGTCAGACGGACGTACCGGCCTTTAAGGAGATCCCCGCGGATACTTCGTTAAAGCATAAGGCGGAGGGGTACCTATTCCCGGACACGTACGAATTTAAAAAAGGAACCGGGCAGGAAGAGATCCTGACCCGAATGCTGGAGCAAATGCAGAGCAAGCTGGATCAGATCCCTGATCTGGAGCAGAAGCTGAAGGCTCATGGCCTTACATTGCACGAGATGCTGACGGTGGCTTCGCTCGTCGAACGGGAGGTTGTGGCCGACAAGGAGCGTCCGCTTGTTGCGGGGGTCATCTACAACCGTCTGCACAAGGAGATGAAGCTGGAAATCGATGCTACGGTGCAGTACGCTTTGAAGGAGCCGAAGGAACGGCTGCTGTATAAGGACCTGAAGGTGGACAGTCCATATAACACGTATTTGCATCCAGGGCTCCCGCCAGGACCGATCTGCAGTCCGAGCATCGCTTCGATCGAAGCCGCATTATCGCCGGAAGCCTCCGATTACTTGTATTACGTGACCAAGAAGGACGGCTCGCATGAGCATTTATTTGCGAAGACGTACCAGGAGCATTTGAACAACATTAAGAAAAGCAACAGCAATGCAAAGCAGTAGCTGCAGGGCAATGATCGACTAAAGTCCGTTTGCCGCTGCGAGCACCAAAGCACCTCAGACTCTGCCGGAGACACGCGCTTCCGCCGGGTCCGGGGTGCTTTTTAAGTACTGTGGATTCGTCATGGAAATCGTTCAAAATGGTAAAATTCGATTGGGGAGAGGGTGGCATGAAGATGACTAGACAAGTGATACCGTGGGCTAGCGGCCGCTGGTCGACGGAACCGGCTGCTTATGAAGAGAAGGACGGGGAGCTGATCGTTGAAGCGTGCCAGGGCAGTGACTATTGGCAAACGACCATGTACGGTTTTGAACGGGACAACGGCCACTCGCTTCTGCTGCCATGGGATGGGGAAGAGGCGGTAGAGGTAACCTTTCGTTTGACCGCCTTCGATCATTTGTATGATCAGGCAGGGCTGATGTTATGGAGCCATGGGCAGCAGTGGATCAAAGCTGGAATCGAGATGAATGACGGAGTCCCTCATCTCGGAGCGGTTGTGACCCACGGCTATTCGGATTGGTCGCTTGCGCCCGTCCCGGAGTGGATGGAGAAGATCGTGACGATCCGGGCGTCCCGTCTGAAAGATGCGGTTATTATCAGAGCCCGGACGGAAGGGGAAGACTGGAGAACCGTCCGCGTATGCCGGCTTACTCCGGATGAATGGCAAGCGGGACCGTATTTGTGCGCGCCGACGAGTGCTGGGCTCAAAGTGGCTTTTACCCGATGGGCAACGGCCCAGCCGGATGCGGATGTGCATGAACAGCCGCCGAAATTGTAAGGACGGCCATGCCTGACGGCCATGCCTGACGGCCATGCCTGACGGCTGAGCCTGCCCTTCGCTGGAGCAGGTCGACTTCATCGGCGAAAAAAGGCTGCAGACTCTTGTCCGAACCCGGACGGAGGCTGCAGCCTTTTGATGGTTGATTTCAGATCGGTTGTATCTTGAAGCCGGGCCGTATCAAACAGCCGCCAGCGTTATGCCTGCAAATCCAAAGGGACTGGAGCGAGCGGTTCGATGGACAGCATGTCCCGGATCGCTTCCATTTCAAGGTAGCTGGTGATGACATGGTCCGCCTGGGACAAATCCTGCCGGCCGGATCCGGGGTTAAGGTATCCGATGCAGCGCATGCCTGCGCTCTTTGCAGCCTTGACCCCATTGCGAGAATCCTCGATGACCAGGCATGATGAGGGCTCGGCTCCCAGCAGTTTGGCGGCCTGCAGAAAAATATCGGGTGCCGGTTTGCCGGACTTCACTTCTTCCCCGGAAAGCCGCACGCTGAAAAAGGCTCCAAGTCCGGTACGTTCCAAGATGAGCCGGATCAGGGACGGAGGCGAGGAAGAAGCTACCGCAAGCGGCACCTGACGGCTGCGCAGCCAATCCAGCCAAGGCGTTACGTGGGGAATCGGCTGCAGTTCGGGGTGTGCAGCCATGATGTCCAGCACGTTGTTCTGATGATAGGCGAGCACTTCTTCCAGCGGGAAGGAGAGCTTATGCTTCTCCAGCACCTGCCTCCACATGGACTCCAGCGTTACTCCCACGTAGCCGTGATGCTCCTCTTCCGTTACGGGAGCGCCGAAGTGGGCGAAAGAGCTGCGCTCAATCTCAAAATAGATCGGTTCGCTGTTTACGAGCACGCCGTCCATATCAAAAATAACGGCCTTTACCGGCGGGGCCTGCCATTCCTGCTTCTGCAATGTCATAAGCTTAACGCTCCTTTGTCGTTATTTTTCGGGATAAACGGCTTCAGACCGATTGCAGAATGACCTTGATCGCCTGGGACGAAGGGCTCAGCGAACGCCCGTCCAGATCACAGCCCAGGGCTTGGAAGGCTTCCCGGTATCGGGCCAAGGGATAGGTGTGGGTTATGATTTTTTGCGCGGGAATAATTTGGCGCTCGATCATGTAATGAGCGGTGGAAAAGGTGCCCAGGGAATCGATCGAGCCGATGATTTTGAGGCTCCGGTCGACGACCTCTTTGGGATTAAAGGTGCTGACGCCGTCTCTTAAGCCGACAAGCATGAGGTAACCGCCGTTTGCCAGGCTTGGAAGCACCTGCGTTCCGACCACGCCGGTCGTATCGACGATAAGATCCACTTGGCCGCCGCCGGATGAAGCCTCTGCTACGGCCGTTTCGAACGAATCGTAAGTTCTCCAGCGTTCCGGGGCGATACTCCCGGCGATGGCGAGCCTTTCTTTGGAGATGTCCACAATGCTTCCCGTTACGCCTTTGGAGGCCAGGGCATAGCTGTACAGAATGCCGATGGGCCCGGCGCCGAGAACGACCGTACGAAAATTCGGCAGGAGCCGGATTTGGTTGATTCCTGTCAGAATGCAGCTTAGCGGCTCCGTTAAGGTGGCCTCCTCGTAGCTGACATGATCTTTTAATGGATATAAAAAGCGGTCTTCGGTGACGTAATAATCGGTAAAGGTTCCGTTGGCGCTGACCCCGGTTTCCGTCACAGACTTATGGATGCAGTGATTTTGCCGGCCGGTTCGGCACATCTCACAGTGCCCGCAGTAATAAGTCGGGTCGATTACGACCCGATCGCCTGGCTTCAGCGTTGTGACTCCCCTGCCGACGCTAACGACATCTCCTGCCGATTCGTGGCCCAGGATGACGGAAGATACCGCATGATATTTGCCGCTCACAATGCCCAGATCGGTTCCGCACACGCCGGTGGCGCGAATGCGGACGAGAACCTGATGTTCCTCAGTAATGGACGGCTCCGGCCGTTCCTCAAGCGTTACGTCCCATGCCGAGTTGTATACCAATGCCTGCATCACGTATTACCTCCTTGGATATGGTTATTTGACTTATGCGAACATTAGCAGACCTGTTAACCGACGCTGGCCAGAACCGCGTCCAGTCTTTCCACGATCGTTACGATCTCATCCGTCGTTACGGTCAGGGACGGTCTGACCTTGACCACATTTCCGAATCCGTATCTGGACCCGCGAAGGATCAGATGCTGATCGGCAAAGGCGCGATCGATGACCGCGTTGGTCTTGGCGACATCCGGTGCCCCGTCCTCGTCCACGATTTCCAAACCCCACATCAGCCCGACTCCGCGTGCTTCGCCGATGCAGCCGTATTTGGTCTCAAGCTCATGCAGCAGGTCGCCGAGTATTTCCCCTTTCAGTTTGACTTCATCCAAAAATCCAGGCTCGGATACGACCTCCAGGGTGGACTTGGCTGCTGTAACGGATATCAGATTGCTGCCCGAGGTGAAGGAATGCTCATGCTTCTCCAGCACGTCCAGGCGGGATTGCATCAGCACGGCCGCCACCGGAACGCCGATACCGCCCAGGCCCTTGGCAAGGGTGATCATGTCCGGCTGAATGTCGAACCGTTCGCTGGCGAACATGTAACCGGTCCGCCCGATTCCGGTCTGAACCTCGTCGGCGATCAGAAGCAGCCCGTGTTCGTCGCAAAGCTTGCGCAGCAGCTTGAAATATCCTTCGGATGGAACGATATTCCCTCCGTTGCCGAGGATCGGCTCGATGATGATGCAGGCGACCGATCCGGAGCTTGCGTATTCGA
Source organism: Paenibacillus sp. FSL R5-0378 (assembly GCF_038009285.1). Classification (NCBI taxonomy): domain Bacteria; kingdom Bacillati; phylum Bacillota; class Bacilli; order Caryophanales; family Paenibacillaceae; genus Paenibacillus; species Paenibacillus sp. FSL R5-0378. The sequence goes on along the minus strand of NZ_JBBPAY010000001.1, from coordinate 6,115,012 downwards.
GGTGGTCATGGATCGATTCGATGCATTGAAAACCGCAGTTCGGGCGGGAGGCGTTGAAGGGACAGCGGTAGCAGTAAGGAGCGGGAACGTGTATGCTGTTCGCTGCGGTCGAGTTGGGGAAGTGCTTGCGCCGGAAGGCGTTGCCGGAGATGGCGGTGGCAAACTGGGTTTGGCCGTGATGGGACAGAAACAGGCTGACGATGTCGGTGGCCTGCGTATATTTTTGCGCAATCTTGGTCGCGCATTCGTTGGCTGTGGAGCCGGTAATATCCCGCATCCAGCCGGTATCGATCCCATTCGGGGCGTGCTCGGTCAATTGGTCCAGCACTTCGTTCACATACGGCTCGGTAAAAGTGGAGGACATGTGAGTCAGGCGTCCCACCTGCTCCTGAACCTTTTCGACGACATGCGGATGGTTGTAGCCGAGCGAAAGATTGAACGTTCCGGACACGCCGTCCAAATACTCCGTGCCTGCATCATCGACCAACGTAATCCCTTTTCCAAACTTGAAACGATTTGTGGTTAAGGTTTGCATCCGTCTTCCCTCCAAAGGTTAGTTTTGATTACGATAATACGTTGTTAGAAGAATATTGTATTTCCGTATGGAACATCGAATTTCCCAAAAAGGGGGCCATCATCCCTCGTGGCCGTGCCCTATAAGGCTGCCTCCCAGCTTATGTTTCCTGGACTGCTGCTGCTTGGTCAGGATCAGGGACGCCAGCAGGATCAAGCTGAATCCGGCAAGGATCCAGACAGCCATTCCGGCCGACCATTGATCCATCGACCAGCCGATCAGATACTGCAGCACCGCGCCGCCGATCCCGCCGGATGCGATCAGGATGCTGGTGGTTGTCTCCGTCATTCCCGGAATGAGCACGTTGGCATACACGAGGGCGATGGAAAACAGCCCGGACATCGAGACGCCGACTCCAAAGACGAGCAGGTAGGCCGTCCATGCGTTCGCCCATAGAGCGAACCCGATGGTAAAGGCGAGGGTAGCCGCCGTGCTCCAGACCAAAAACGGGATATACCTTACCGTTTCCGCGATTCTACCCACGAACAGCCGCCCGATGACCATAGCAATCCACAGGATGGTGACGCCAAGGGAAGCGAGTGAATCTTTAACGTGCACCTTCTCGATCAGAATGGAAGGCAGAAAATTCATCAGACCCAGCTCAAGACCCATATATACAAAGAAAAAGATGATGAATATACCCAGCAGCCCGGCGTATCTACCCCGGTAGCGGCTTTTCTCCGGAGAACCAGCGGTTACCGCCTTGCCCAGCCGTGCGGAGCTCTCTGCCGGCATGGCCAGCCACAGGATCAACAGCATCAGCGATACCAGGGCAACCGTAAAAAAGGTGAGGAACCAGGCGTCCATCGTAAGAAACAGGCTGACTGCCGCGGGAATAAGGAGCGCGCCCAGACCGAAGTAAACGTCGAGCTTGGTCATGGCGACCGCTTTCTGTTCTTCGGCAAATTCAATCGTAAACGCGCCGATCGAAGACTCAATGATGCCGGAACCGAAACCGACGAGCAGGGTCATCAGAATGATCCAGGTCCAGGACGGAAGGCTTCCCATGACAATGCAGGCTGCGGTGATGCAGGCCAAGGAAACAGCAAGCATCCGCTTTCGGCCGAGCTGGGCCGACATGAAAGGCGAAGCCGTAACTCCGGCGAGAAAACCGAGAAACTGCAGGAAGAGCAGCGTTCCGCCGTCACCGTAATCCTTATGGTAATGGGCCAGGAGGACGGGAAGCATCGCGCCGAGCACCACGCTGGTGATTCCGATCAGCAGGTAAAATCCGCAGCTTAAGGCAAACAACCTCCGCAAGAATTCACGCTCCTTTGTCGATATTTTGGGAGATCTCCAAATCTATCAGCTGATGTAATACAATTTATACCATATTAGCCATAAAATAAATATGTTATTTTGTAAAATAATATTTTAAATGTAAAAAATATGTAATTAGAAGGAGAACGCAGCATCCGCATGGTTCCTTTCTCATACGAAAGAGAAAGAAGAGGCTTGACTGTTTTCGTCGAATAATAAGGTCTTCCGCCTCTGGCAGCCTCTGTTTCATCATCTTTAATGGGCATTCCAATTCATAGTTCAATAGAATTATGAGGTTTAGGAAAAAAGTTATAAAAAAATTGCCAAAAAAGCAAAGGTTCGAGATGTAAAATGTCGAAGAATAAAGTAGGCATTCGTTTTTTAAACTTACATACGACGTAATGCAAGAAATTGAAACGGCGGTGAGTGAGAGTGGGATGGATTCGAAAGAAAGATATGGGGGAAGAAAAACAGAAACAGAATAGCTCCAGCTCAAAGGAGCGAAGCGGCAGCAAGCGGAAGGCTTCAGCAGCATCAGGAGGGCCGGGAGATCCGAAAAAGCCGTCACGGTTCGCCAGCCTGCCGGGCATCAGCGGGGCACAGCTGCAAAATTTAAACCCGTTCAAGTCGGTGGGCGTGAAGCTGTTCCTGATTTTTTTCGTGGCGATAGCGGCGATCGTGCTGACCCTGGGTCTAACATCCTATAGCAAAGCCAAAAGCACCATCAAGAACAATACGGCGCTGGCGAACAGCCAGACGATCCAGCAAACTCAGGAAAAATTGGATATCATTCTGAAGCAGTATGAAGATATGGCGATGCAGATGTTTTTTGATCCGGAAATGCAGAGCGTCATCGACGAGCTGGCACGGAACCGGCAGGATGAATACCAGAATTTCGTGCTTACGGATCAGATCAATAAAAAATTGTCAAACCAGCTGAACAGCAACTCTTCGATCAAAGCGATTTATCTGGTTCCGCCCGAAGAGTCGCAGCGGATCATCTCTTCCGGTTCAGGCGGCCTGGACATCAATACGATCCGCGAAGTCGACTGGTTTAAAAATGCGAAGAAAACAAATCAGACATCATGGGTTCCTTCTTCAAAGGGTAAGGATGGAAGCGTTTCCTTCGAGCTGGTCCGCTCGCTGCAGAGCTTGTCCCGCGGCGGAGCCTACGTCATTATCGTGGAGCTTAAGACCGACGTCATCGAAAACCAGCTCAACGGAATCAGCCTGGGTGACGGAAGCAAGCTGCAGGTTGGCGACGCGAACGGTCAAGTCGTTGCCTCTACCGTGAACAGTGAAGCAGGAACCAAAGCCACACTTTCGTTCATGCAGGGACAGACAGAACCGACCAAGACCCTGGAAACGCAGGATAACGAAGGGAATGAAATCCTTGCCGTATACAACACCCTCGAGACGACAGGTTGGAGGCTAGTCGGAACCGTTCCGGTCGAAATGCTGGTCAAGGACGCTAAGGGAATTCTGGTTTTGACCATGGGAATGGCCGTTGGAGCGATCGTGGTCGCCATCCTGATCGGGTTCTGGATGGCCCGCATGATCGCAACCCCGCTCAGCAAGCTGAAGGATCTGATGCTGGAGGGAGCCAAGGGCAACCTGAACGTGCGGACGCAGCATAAGTCCAAGGATGAAATCGGCCAGCTGGGACAGGCTTTCAATCTGATGGTGGACCAAATTACGAAGCTCGTTCAGCAGACGAATACGACGGCCCAGCTCGTGCTTGAAACGGCGGGCGAGTTGACCGATGCTTCCAAGAAGACGGCGATCTCGGCCAAAGAAATTGCCATTGCGACCGAGGAAATCGCCAACGGGGCAAGCAGTCTGGCTACCGAGGCGGAGCGCGGAAACGAGATGACCGAGCATATGGCCAAGCAGATGGGATTGGTGATCACGGCCAATGAGGAAATGGGCAGCGCCGCGCGGCATGTTGAACAATCCAGCCAGTACGGAACCAAACAGCTGAACGAGCTGCTGGACAAAACGCATCAAACGGAAGAAATGACGCGTGAGCTGATGCACAAGGTGGATGCCTTGAAGCAGACGGCAAGCTCTGTCAACAAAGTGCTGGTCGTGCTGCAAAATATTACGAAGCAGACGAATATTCTGTCCCTGAACGCAACGATCGAAGCGGCGCGGGCCGGGGCGGCCGGACGAGGCTTTATGGTCGTGGCAGACGAAATTCGCCAGCTTGCGGACCAGTCCAGACAATCGATTGACATGGTAGGGCAGATCACCGGTCAAATCATGTCCGAGATGAATGAAACGGTCGAAGCGCTGTCGGACGCTTATCCGCTGTTCCAGCACCAAATGACTGCGGTGAAAGAAACGAACGAAATTTTCGTATCGGTTCAGGAACAGATGGGCGATTTCACGCAGCGGCTGCAATCCGTAACCGAGTCGATATCGGCGCTGCATGATTCGCACAGCGTTCTTTCGGAAGGCATGAGCAACGTCAGCGCGGTCGCAGAGGAATCCTCAGCGACCTCCGAGGAAGTCGCCTCGCTCAGCAATGAGCAGCAAAGCGTGGGCGATCATCTCGTTGAGCTCTCCGCCAAGCTGGAAAATGTATCGATTCAGCTGAAGGAATCGCTGTCCCGGTTTACGCTGAACTAAACGAAACATACGGAAGCATGTTCAAAACTTAGCTTTATTCGCAAGCAGCAACGTTTGCAGTGTAGAGCCAACCCAATAAACAGTTTTCACAGTGAGCCAACGTGTCCTCCGCTCGGGGATGCGTTGGCTTTCTGATTCTCTCCGGGAAATGGGCTGGTCTAAGCTTGGCGGGTTGGACATGCCTGCTGAAGGATATACTGAGTGGAAAAGGCATAAAGAGGGGTTCTTCTTGAGCGTAAAACATAAGCAGCGCATTTTCTATGTGCTGGTCATCCTTTCGTTTATGATGACGGTACTCATATTGAGGTTAGCCTACATCCAGCTCGTTATGAGGGTGTCGGAGCTGCCCGGAAGCCGGTTTACGATGCAGGAAATGTCGGTGCTGCAGCGGGAGCGAGGCGTGGTTTTGGACTCCGGGCGGGGCAAGTTTTATGACAGAAACGGCGAGCCCTTAACAGGGAAGACGGTTTCCGCCGCCGTGCTGTTCCCGGTTTCCGGCTCCATCCGGCAAGAGGCGAAGGACAAGCTGAATACGGTCACCCGGGTCCTGAAGACGGATCAGGCCGGCTTCCTGAAGGTATGGGACCACTTGAGCGTCCCTCTCGTGTGGCCGGACTCCCGCAAGAGCGATCCGCTGGGGTTGAAGGACAGCGAAGCGAAGCAGGTAAGGACGGCCGGAATCAGCGGCATCGAAGTGCTCCCGTATACCAAGCGGTATGAGGATGCTTCCAGCGGGATGCAGTGGCTCGGCTATTTAACGGAGCAGCCCGGGCAGAAGCATCTGATCCACACGGGATATGCCTTCCAGGAAGGGGCGGCCGGGCTGGAAAAGACGCTGGAGCCGCTTCTGCGCGGGATGGGTCCGACGACCGCCTATTATACGGTCGATGGAAGCGATCACCCCATTCCGGGTACGGGCATCCGGATTAAAGGACCGGGTAACGCCTATTATCCGCTCAAATTCCGCACCACGGTGGATCTGGAGCTGCAGCGGCAGATCGAGCAGCTGGCCAAGGAATCGGGGATGAAGGAGGGAGCCGTTGTCCTCCTTGATGCACAGACGGCCGATGTGGTGGCCATGGTATCGTTACCGTTCTACAATCCCTTGGACGTTAATCCGCAGCAAAGGGCATGGAATAACCGCGCTTTGCAGGCAGCCGTGCCTGGTTCCATATTCAAAACGGTCATCGCGGCAGCGGCGCTGGAGGCAGGCGTCACTACTCCGGGTGAAACCTTTACGTGCACCGGCGCATACGGTAAATATGGACTTTCCTGCCCCAAAGAGCATGGCGTGATTACGCTCGCGGAGGCTTATGCCGAATCTTGCAACGCCGTGTTTGCCGAACTGGCGGAGCGGCTGACAGCGGGCGAAATCGAAGCGGCCGCTCATAAGCTGGGCCTGGCGAGAATGGTGGGGTGGGAGGAAAAGGACATCCTCGGCCTGCCTCTTCTGCGCCCGTTCGATCATGAGGACAGCGGAAAAGTCTTTGCCGATCCGGATAAGGCCGACCGGGACGGGGGGATCCGCGCACAGACCGGCATCGGTCAGCGCGATGTACAGGTGACCCCGCTGCAGGCCGCCAACATGATCGTGACGCTTCTTCAGCAGGGACAAGTCCACGCGCCACGAATTCTGGAGAGCGTTTCGTATGCGAACGGCCAGCTGATGAAAGAGCTGAAGCCCCATTTGGCCCCGTCGTCCCTTGGTACCGTCCAGCCGGCAACCGCGGATTTGATTACCGGCTGGATGGAAAAGGTGGTCACCGAAGGAACGGGTCAGTCGATCCGCGGCGCGGCATGGCCGCTTGCCGGCAAATCGGGAACGGCCCAGGTGACCATAAACGGGCAGCCGCGTAATCATCAGTGGTTCATCGGGTACGGACCCTTGAACCAACCGAAATACGCGGCTGCAGTACTGTATCAAAATATGTCGCCGTCCTCCCGGAACCAGGCGACGGTGCTGTTCGGACGCATTATGAACCTGCTTGCGGCTCATCCGGCGGCGTAGCATCCGGCGTGCGGGTGGTCATATCAAACGGCGAGACGTCGAACTCTTCCTTCGGAAGGCGGATCCAGCTCTGCAAATATCCCTGCTGGAGCAGTTCCTTGATCAGGATCAGCAGCACGGGAGAGAGGATCAGTCCGGCGATGCCAAAGATCGACAGGGAGATGATCATGAACGAGAGCATCAGGAACGCCGACGACACGCCGATCGAATTGCCTGTAATCCGCGGTTCGAGCAGCTGGCGGGTGAGAAGCACCACGACGAGAAGGACGGAAAGGCCGATCGCCAGACTGAGATTGCCGACAATAAACAAATAAATGATCCATGGGATCAGGATAACCGGAACCCCGACGAGCGGCAGAATATCAAATACGGCACAAACCAAGGCTAGTGCAAGCTCGTTGCCTGTGCGCAGAATCAACAGCCCGGCATATACGAGCACGAGGGTGATGAGCACCATAATCAGCTGGGCCTTGATGTAGGAGCCGATGGCTTTCAGGACATATGTCTTCAGAAATGTATAGGCGTTCTTCAGCGTCTTCGGCGACTTGTCCCGCATCACTTTTCTCCAGCTGCCGATTTCGGTGCTGAGGAAAAACGCCAGGATGATCGCGATGCCGAAGTTGCCCATAAAGGACGAGAACGAACTGAACAGTCCGACCATATATTTAAAGAAAGCGGTGGCCCACCCGCTGGCATAATCCGTTAACGTTGTAAAATACTCATTCATTTTTGCAGTGACATTTGGCGGCAGGGCTGCGATTTTTTCCTGAAGAAATTGCGTCAGCTTGGTAAATTCCGTTTGAATCATATGCGTGTATTTGGGCAAATTATCTTGGACCTGGGCGAACTGGGAAACGACGATCAGTCCGACCCCGAACAGGATCCCCAGAATCACCAGAATAAACACCAGTACGGAAATGGCGGAAGCGAACGGTTTGGGCATGCCCCTCTTGTGTAAAAACTTGGCCAGCGGTTCGATCATAAAGAAGACGACGAAGGATAAAAATACGGGCGCGGCGATTTGGTACAGCTTGCTGAATATGTACATGACGAGGAAAACGGTAAGTACGATGAACCCGATATCCACAAAGGTTCGCCAGTATTTTTTGTACAGTGGAAGCATCGCGGGCGGATCTCTCCTTTTCACAACAGATTATTTTTCATTGTACACGATTTATAAAAAAACGCCTATTTCTTCAGTCACTGTGATAAAATAAGAGGTAGCGATTTTTATAGGGTGCCTATGAAAATTAAAGTTATTAAATAACACATGCCTTTCGGCAAGTCAAAGTCAATACAGAGAAAAGTGGGGATATGACATGCAGACTTTGCTGCTTTGGTTATTTTACATCTCATCGTTTTACGCGTTTATTCCCGGCTTGATCACCCGGATATTCGGTTTCCGCGTATTTCGCAGAGGGATCACGGAGCATGAATACGCGCTGACCTTCGATGACGGTCCCGATTCGGTGTACACTCCGAAATTGCTGGACCTGCTGAAAAGATACAACGCCAAGGCCACCTTCTTCGTCGTCGGCTCGCACGCGGAGCAGCATCCCGAAATCGTCAAGCGAATCTATGACGAAGGCCATCTGATCGGCATTCATAATTATGTCCATAAATCGAACTGGCTCATGCGGCCGGGAACGGTCAAGAAACAGATTATGAAGACCGACAAGGTTATTCATACGATTACCGGGGAGCGCAGTTCTTATTACCGTCCGCCGTGGGGAATCGTGAATCTGTTCGATTTTGCCAAGCGGAGCCAGTTCAAGATCGTCCTGTGGTCGTCCATGTTCGGCGACTGGCGGGAACGCATCGGCGCGGACCGGCTGACCGAGCGGATGCTGAACAAGCTTCAGCCCGGAGAAGTGATGCTGCTGCATGATTGCGGCCTCACGGCCGGAGCTAACCCGGACGCGCCGCAGCAGATGCTAATCGCTTTGGAGCGGGTGCTGGAGGAAGCGGAGCGCCGCGGAATGAAAGCCATCCGGATCGACGAGATGATCGAAGCGAAGGAGAAAGCGCCGGAGCGAAAGCTGCCGCGGCTGAAACGGGCTTCGGTCAAAGTTTGGCTGCTGTGGGAAACGCTGTTTCATGCGATGTTCCGGTTGAAATCAATCCGGCCTTATGATCCGTTCATCCATTACCGGCTGCGCACCTATAAGGGACAAACGGTGGAGATGAATGACGGCGCAACGCTGTCCAAGGGAGATAAAGTGATCGAGCTGCACTTCGATAACGAGAAGCTGTTCCGGCTCGGTGTCCGGTCCAGATCGATGGTGCACCTGGCCATCCAGATGATCCGCGCCACCGAAGATCAGTTCCCGGAACTGGCCCGGATCATCCTGAGCGACCCTGAACTGCAGCAGGCGAAGGCCATATACGGAATCACGATGATTAACCGGGGGCCAAAGAACTTTGGCTTCAAAATCGTCGATTTGAAAGACGGCTTATTCGCTAGATCGACGACGATGTATTTGAAGTTCCTGCTGCGGATCATTAATCCGTCCGGACAGGAACGGCTGAAGGACCATGCGGAACAGATGGTTCCGAAACTGCTGGTCATGTCTGTTGCTCAGCTAATCGAGCGGTTTTCCGAGAGCGGATCTCACCGCCGGCAGCAAGTGAAGGAGCCGTCCGATCCGCAAGAGGAGAAGAAGGGCGAGCTGCTTGACCTGAATCTGGTTGCTTCGTCGCAGGGTATCGGCAGCACGCCGCCTGCTATGTAAATCAAACAGCACTTATACGAAAATATGGATCGGGGCTGTCCCGGCTGTGGTAAAGACCGCAGCTGGAGACAGCCCTTTTGATGTTGAACCGGAAACCGAATGAAGCAGCCTTACTATTTAAAGCTTTATGCTTGATATAAAAAAGGTGCTTCATAAGTCGGAGCGACTTATGAAGCACCTCGGATGCATCTCACTTCGATGCAGAGTGGATTAGATTTTCATGACGCCGCCTTGGCTGGCGTTGGTAACGAGCTTGGAGTAACGGGCGAGATAGCCTGTTTTCACCTTCGGCTCGAAGCCTTTCCAATGGGTGCGGCGCTCGGCCAGCACTTCGTCGCTGACAAGAAGCTCGATTTTACGGTTGTTCAGGTCGAGCTCGATGATGTCCCCGTCTTCGACGAAGGCGATCGGACCGCCCTCAGCTGCTTCCGGAGAGATGTGGCCGATACTGATACCGCGGGATGCGCCGGAGAAGCGTCCGTCCGTGATCAGGCCGACTTTGGCTCCAAGGCCCATGCCGACGATTTGGGACGTAGGCGCCAGCATTTCCGGCATGCCTGGGCCGCCTTTAGGTCCTTCGTAACGAATAACGACGACGTGGCCTTCTTTAACCTTGCCGTTTGCGATGCCTTCCAGCGCCTCTTCCTGGGAGTCGAAGCAGATGGCAGGACCTTTATGATAGCCGCCGACGGATGGATCCACGGCGCCGACTTTGATGATGGATCCTTCCGGAGCCAGGTTGCCGTAGAGGACCGCCAGGCCTCCACGCTCGGAGTATGGCTGGTCGATCGGATGGATGACGTTCTTGTCCTGGATTTCGCAGCCGGTTACGTTCTCGGCCAGCGTCTTGCCGGTAACCGTCATGCAGTCGCCGTACAATGCGCCCGGCTTCTTGAGCAGCTCGTTCAGCACGGCGCTTACGCCGCCTGCGGTATGAACGTCTTCGATGAAGTAATCCGAAGCCGGTGCGAGCTTGGAGATATGCGGCACGCGGTTGGCGACTTCATTGATCCGCTCCAGCGGATAATCGATGCCGGCTTCCTGAGCGAGAGCCAGGGTGTGAAGCACGGTGTTCGTGGAGCCGCCCATGGCCATGTCGAGCGCAAAGGCGTTGTCGATGGATTCCCTGGTCACGATGTCACGCGGCTTCAGGTCCATCTTCACGAGTTCCATCAGCTGGCGTGCAGATTGCTTGACGAACTCTCTGCGTTCTTCGGCTACCGCCAGAATCGTGCCGTTGCCCGGCATTGCCAGTCCAAGGGCTTCCGCCAGACAGTTCATGGAGTTCGCGGTGAACATGCCCGAACAGGAACCGCAGGTAGGACAGCCGTATTGTTCAAGCTCCAGCAGATCGTCGTCGCTGATTTTGCCGACTTGGTGGGCACCGACGCCTTCGAATACGGATGTCAGGGACAGGCGGCGTCCTTTGCTGTCTACGCCGGCCTTCATCGGACCGCCGCTGACGAAGATCGTAGGGATGTTGACGCGCAGCGCGCCCATCAGCATGCCCGGCGTAATTTTGTCACAGTTCGGAATGCAGACCATGCCGTCGAACCAGTGTGCAGAGACGACGGTTTCGAGCGAGTCGGCGATGATTTCGCGGCTCGGCAGGGAATAACGCATGCCGATGTGCCCCATGGCGATGCCGTCATCGACGCCGATCGTGTTGAATTCAAACGGAACGCCACCGGCTTCGCGGATGGCCTCCTTGACCAATTTGCCGAATTCCTGAAGGTGGACGTGGCCGGGAACGATATCGATGTATGAGTTGCACACGGCGATAAACGGCTTGCCGAAATCCTCCTCTTTCACGCCCGCCGCGCGGAGCAAGCTGCGGTGAGGCGCGCGGTCAAAGCCCTTCTTGATCATGTCAGAGCGCATTTTATTAGCTGCCATGATGTCTTTTTCCCCCTAACTGTAAGTATCGCGCTTTAGCGCGGTTAACTATGAAAGTGCCCGTATAGAACGAAACGGTTTTAAATGAGTCTATCACAAAATGAAAGCTTTTTCTAGCAATGGTTCGAAAGATTCGGGGAACTTTAGGCCCAGGCAGGCGAACAGGAAAAGGCACCTTCCATTCGCTGGGAATGAAGGTGCCTGTTGGCTTATGTTCAATCCATCACTCGTTGTTGGCTGATGGTCAGGCAGGGATTAGTTTTTACCGCCTTTGCGGCCGATTTCTTTGTAGAACTCCTTGTCGTGAGACTCGGAAGTGGCTTCGCCGCCTTTTTGGCCGATCTCCTGATAGAATTCACGGTCGTGGTTTTTGGAAGTGGCTTCGCCGCCTTTGCGGCCGATTTCCTGATAAAATTCCTTGTCATGATTTTTGGCCGTTGCTTCCCCGCCCATACGACCTGCTTCTTCTCTGCTCATTTTACCGTTATTATCGTTGTTACGTGCCATTTCAAATCACTCCTTGGAAAGTATTTTTGATGGATATAGATTGAACTAAAGTGCACCTCCGGACCCGAAGTCCGTGCCCGCCTTCCGAAGAAGGCGCGGATGACGTTAGCCTTAGCTCACTCTATATTAGTTGCGCGCATCCTTTACTTACCACAGCCCTACTGGAGTGAAACAATTAAATTATGAAATCATTGGTAAATAACTTGCTTGGATACAGCCCCGTCGGAAGGAGGCATATCAGATCAGCCCTAGCGGATAAGCCCGTGGAGAGGAGGAGACAAATACGGCTCCGCTTCTATTGTTACATATTGACAACCCTTCTTCCTCCGCTGACAATAGGGACAGACCAAGTAACGGAAAGGGGAAGAAAACATGCAGGATAGTAACCTACCTGGATCACCCGAGCTTGTCACGTTCGGAGAAAGCATGGGGCTGTTCACGGCGCAGGATTCCCGCGGCCTGGAGTATGCTTCCACCTTACATAAATCCTTTGGCGGAGCGGAGAGCAATGTGGCCATCGGCGTCGCCCGTCTGGGTCACACCTCAGGCTGGTTCGGGGCGCTCGGAAAGGATCCTCTCGGGGATATGATTTACAAGTCAATCCGCGGCGAAGGCGTAGACGTGTCGCAAACGGTCCGCAGTGTTGACGCGCCAACAGGCATGATGATCCGTGAAAATACGGCGGGCCGCACATCGGTGTACTATTACCGGAAAGGCTCCGCGGCAAGCCGGATGCAGCCGGATCAGCTGAATGCTTCCTATATTGCCGGGGCCAAAATGCTGCACGTGACCGGCATTACGGCGGCGATCAGCCCGTCCGGACTGGCCTGCGTCGAAGCGGCTATAGACATCGCCGCGGCAGCCGGCGTCAAAATCAGCTTTGACCCCAATCTCCGCCTAAAGCTGTGGAGCCTGGAAGAGGCGCGGGGCGTGCTGCTGCGTCTGGCCGAAAAGGCGGATTACTTTTTACCGGGCCTCGACGAGCTGAAGCTGCTGTACGATACGGACGATGACGCGGCGATTTTTGCAAGCCTTTCCAAGCTGAAAGCCGTATCGATCGTCAAAGGCGGTCCCGACCTGACTTATGTGCTGGAGCAGGGGAACGTAACGGAGGTTCCGTACTTTAAAGCCGATAATGTACTGGATACCGTCGGAGCGGGTGACGGCTTCTGTGCCGGCTTTATCGCCGGGCTATTGAAGGGCGAAAGCGCCGTGGAAGCGACCCGTCTGGGGAATCTAACCGGATCTATGGTTATTCAAGCCGTGGGTGATTGGGAAGCGCTTCCGACTTGGGAGCAGGTCGAGGCGAAGCTCGGCAACAAGGCGCATATTGAGAGATAAAGCGAATGTTTGCAGGGTACTTTGGAAATAGACATCTTTCAGGCTTTTCCATATAATGAACACAAAGGAGCGGTCATTGTGAAAAAAATCCAGCTTTTGCAAAAAATTATCGATAACGGCGTCGTTGCCGTTCTGCGCGGAGATTCGGCCGATCAGGTGTTTGACATGGCGGAGGCGGCGATTGCCGGCGGGATCAAGGTCATCGAGGTTACGCTGACCGTGCCGGGGGCGCTGCATGCGATCGAGAAGCTCAGCCGGATGTACAGCTGGGAGACGAGCGACCCGGACAAATTCGCCATCATCGGAGCGGGAACGGTGCTGGAGCCTCAGACGGCGCGCGCTTCCATCATGGCCGGAGCCCAGTTTGTCGTCGGTCCTTCGCTGAATCCCGACACGGTTAAGCTGTGCAATTTGTACCGGGTGCCGATTCTGCCGGGCGTCATGACGATCGCCGAAGTGCAGCAGGCACTCGAGCTCGGGGTCGACATCGTGAAGCTGTTCCCTGGCAGCCTGTACGATCCGTCCATCATCAAGACGATGAAGGGGCCTCTGCCTCAAGCGGACTTTATGCCGACGGGCGGCGTATCGCTGTCCAATCTCGGCGACTGGATCAAAGGCGGGGCGGTGGCTGTGGGCATCGGCTCGGACCTGACCAACGAGGCTGTGAAGTCTGGGGATTTAAGCCATGTCCGCACGAAAGCGGAGCAGTACATGGAGGCTTACCGCAAGGCAAAGTCGGAGCTGTAAGCCGGCCGGAATGTTGTGAGCGGAATTATTGTATCATAAGTAAAACCGAAGCATTGTGAATCAAACCCGATCGTAACGGGTACTACACCATACAGCCTGCCGTCCCGCATGTGGAGGCGGGCTGGTCCCTTATTCCATTTGAAGCGAGAAGCCGCGGATCGGATCAAAAGGACCAACACTTGTGGAGGTGCACCATATCGTGCAGAACATAGATACGCTTGCCTCTTGGATTGAACAAAGCGGCAATATCGTTTTTTTTGGTGGAGCGGGAACGTCGACGGAAAGCGGCATTCCCGACTTCCGTTCCGCCGCCGGGCTGTATCAGACCGAACAGCATCTTCCATACCCGCCGGAGCAAATGCTGAGCCGGTCCTTTTTTATGAAGCTTCCCGAGGTGTTCTTTGATTTTTACCGCAGCAAAATGCTGCATCCCGATGCGGCTCCGAACGGCTGCCACCGGATGCTGGCCAAACTGGAGCAAGCCGGCAAGCTGAAGGCTGTCGTGACCCAGAACATCGACGGATTGCATCAGAAGGCGGGAAGCAAAGAGGTGCTGGAGCTGCACGGTTCTGTTCACCGCAACTACTGCATGGGCTGCGGGGCGTTTTACGACCTGGAGCACATCATGGCGACGAACAAGCTCGTTCCGCGCTGCCCAAGCTGCAGCGGGATCATCAAGCCCGATGTCGTCCTGTACGAGGAGCCGCTGGACCAGCAGGTGCTCTTTGGTGCGGTGGAGGCGATCTCCCAGGCGGATCTGCTCATCATCGGCGGCACCTCCCTGACGGTTCAGCCGGCAGCGGACCTGGTGTCCTATTTTCAAGGAAGCCGCACCGTCCTCCTGAATATGGACCCTACTCCATATGACCGCAAAGCGGATCTGCTGATCGCTGATAAAATCGGCGAAGTGATGGAGCAAGTGGAGCGGAAACTGGGTATTTAATGGGTGGCAGATGTTCATAGCGCGGTAAGCGTGGTAACAGCTTAGTCCATCCCTTTTTTAACAGGAAGGATATCAGTCGGGACCTCCAGCCCGTGTAATCGGTTTCTTGTCAAATGCCTTGCCGAGGATTTATGATGGTTCTAGTAGTCTATTAACCGTGAGAGAGAAGGGCGGATATCAATGGCATATACACCAAGCGAATCACGTTATGAAGAGATGACTTATAACCGCTGTGGCCGTTCGGGACTGAAGCTCCCGGCCATATCGCTGGGACTCTGGCATAATTTTGGCGGAATCAATACGTACGAAAATGCGCGGAACATGGTCACCCGCTCGTTTGATTTAGGAATTACCCACTTCGATCTGGCGAACAACTACGGTCCTCCACCAGGCTCGGCGGAAGAAACGTTTGGCCGGATTCTGGCCCAAGACCTGAAGAGCCACCGGGATGAATTGATTATCTCGTCCAAAGCCGGGTATTACATGTGGCCCGGTCCTTACGGGGAGTGGGGATCACGCAAGTATCTCGTCTCCAGCCTGGATCAAAGCTTAAAGCGGATGGGTCTCGATTATGTCGACATTTTTTATTCGCACCGCTTTGACCCGGATACTCCACTGGAAGAAACGATGATGGCGCTTGACCATATTGTGCGTTCCGGTAAAGCGCTGTACATCGGCATTTCGAATTATTCGGCGGAGCAGACGGCGGAAGCGGCCGCGATCCTGAAGCAGCTGGGAACGCCGCTCTTGATCCACCAGCCAAGCTATTCCATGCTGAACCGCTGGATCGAGAACGGCCTGCAGGACGTGCTGGATGAGCAGGGGATCGGCACGATTGCCTTTACCCCGCTGGCTCAAGGGCTGCTGACGAACAAATACCTGAACGGCATTCCGGAAGATTCGCGTGCCGCGAGCCCGTCGGTCTTCCTGAACGAGAGCAACATTACGCCGGATGTGCTTCGCAAAATTCGGGCGCTGAACCAGCTTGCGGCCGCCCGCGGCCAAAGCCTGGCCCAGCTGGCGCTGGCCTGGGTACTGCGCGGAGGGCGCGTGACTTCAGCCCTGATCGGAGCCAGCCGCGTCAGCCAAATCGAAGACAACGTGGCTGCACTGAAGAATCAGGAATTCAGCAAGGAAGAGCTGGACCGGATCGAAGCGATTTTGAAGACGGAAACCGAATCCTGATCCTGTGTATATCCTGCGGATCGATGAGAGGCAAATTCCGGTGACGGAAACTTAAGTCCATATTAGCGACCATCCTCGATTAACCCGTTAACACGGATAACTCGATTGCGGTTGACCTTGGCGTATATCAGGTGTATGACCGGCCTGGACTAAACTTACGCACATCTTAGGTGCAATAACTCTCTTGTCTGGCCCTTAGGCGGAATAACCCGCTTGTCATGGGCCTAACACACAATAACCCGCTTGTCTGCCAGAGGGCAGGGCATGCGGGTTATTGTGTGCCTGGCGCTTAGGATCCGCGCTGCGAGTCCGGCCGGGCGGAAGCGACGAGGTCCGGAGCCGTTACGACGGCGCGGTACGCCGTCGGGGACTGCCCGCACAGCCGCTTGAATTGGCGGGAAAAATACAGAGCGTCCGTCAGCCCGACGGAGGCGGCCACCTGCTCGATCGACAGCTCCGGCCGTTCGCGCAGCAGCTGGCGCGACTTATCGATGCGGAGCTTAAGCAAATAGGTCACCGGCGAGCATCCGGTTTCTTTCTTGAAAATCCGCGAAAGATAAGCCCGGTTATAGCCGAGGCTGTCGCACATTTGCTCAATGGAGACCGGATGGGCGTACTGTGCCGACATGTAGTGGATCATCTGCTTGACGGTCCGCTGCACCTGCGATTCCGTTCCCGTCAGCCGGGAATGGCTGGACAGGATATTCTGCGCTTCCGAGAAGATCAGGTACAGATAGCCGAGCGACGCCAGATCGGCGCTTTCCTGCTTCGTATAGAACGCTTCCTGCATCCGTTCAATAGAGCCGGGGATCATGGTGTCCCCGTCGGTAAAAAGCACCGGATGCAGCGGGTCGAAGCCGGCGTTCACCAGGAGACCCTGCGCCTCTCTGCCGGAGAAGGCGGTCCAGCGGTAGCGCCAAGGCTCGCCGGCGTCGGAGGCGTAGCTGACCAGCTGGCCGGGATGAATGAGAAAGCAGCTCCCTTGTCCGAGCTCGTAGGTGCGCTGCTCGGTTCGGAACGTCCCTTTTCCCTCTTCTACATAATGAAGCAGATAGTAATCATAAATTTTTGGCCCGACGGCATGCACAGGCCTGGTCTGGCTCTCTCCCGCAAACAGCACGTGCAGCGGGCCGTCGTCATGATAGACGGGGTTTGAAGCAACGGAGTAGGTCTCCTGCGGAATCATGGATTCATCGATCCTTTCACAACCATCAAAATAAATGCGGTCCTTCTTACACCATTATATGCTCCAAGGTCACATAAATCCATATCCAGTCAACATAATTGCATTAACGCGGACAGGAAGTCCTTTTATAATGAAAGAGCAGAACCATAAGGAAAGGATGGGTGCATATCCCTATGACATCGGAAACTTTATTACAGCAATTCATGACGAAATACGGTGACAGCAGCGAGGAAGTACGTGTGTTTCATGCTCCGGGCCGGGTTAACCTGATCGGGGAGCATATCGATTATAACGGAGGTTACGTCCTTCCCGCAGCGCTGGAGTTCGGCACGACGCTGCTCATTCGGGAGCGCGGGGACGATGTGATTCAGCTGGCCTCCACAAATTTGCCTTATGAATACAAACTAGCCGTCAAGGAAATCGGCAGCCACAAAACGGGCGAGTGGGTGGACTATGCCGTCGGCGTCATGGTCGAGAACGCGAATATCGGCTGTCCGGTTACGAAAGGCTATGACATCCTCTATCACGGCGATATTCCGAACGGCGCCGGATTGTCTTCTTCCGCCTCGATCGAAGTGGTCACTTCGTATGCGCTGCAGTCGATGGAAGGGTGCAGTACGGATACGGTGCAGATTGCGCTCCTGTCGCAAAAGGCCGAAAACCAGTACGTCGGCGTCAACTGCGGTATCATGGACCAGTTTGCCGTCGCGAACGGAAAGAAGGACCACGCGATCCTGCTCATGTGCGACACGCTGGAATACAAGCATGTTCCGTTCCAGACCGGGGTCTACAAGTTGGTGATCAGCAATACGAACAAGCGCAGAGGCCTGGTGGATTCGGCTTACAACGAACGCCGCTCGCAGTGCGAAACCGCCTTGGCCCAGCTTCAGGCAAAGATGCCTTCGCTTCAGTATTTGGCCGGCCTGACGCCCGATCAGTTCGAATCGCTGAAGGATGCTATCGCCGATGAGACGGTCGTAAGACGTGCCCGGCACGTGGTCGAAGAAAACCAGCGCGTGCTGGATTCCGTGGAAGCGTTGAAGCAGAACGATTTGCATACCTTCGGACAGCTGATGAACGCTTCGCACGCATCGCTGCGTGACCTGTACGAGGTCAGCTGCGAAGAGCTGGACGTTATGGTCGAAGAAGCGCAGCGGATCGAAGGCACGCTGGGCTCGCGGATGACCGGAGCCGGCTTTGGCGGCTGCACCGTGTCGCTCGTGCATGAAGATGCGGTGGAACGGTTCATTCAGCAGGTCGGCGAAGCGTATCAGGCGAGAACGGGCCTCAAGGCCGATTTCTATGTGTGCAGCGCAGGCGACGGAGTCAAAGAACTGAAGGGGGATCACTAACATGGCTATTCTCGTAACGGGTGGAGCAGGATATATCGGGTCGCATACGGTAGCGGCTCTTCTGGAGCGCGGCGAGGAAGTAGTCGTGCTGGACAATTTGCAAACGGGGCACCGCGGGGCGCTGCTCGGCGGCAAGCTGTACGAAGGAGATTTGCGGGACAAGGAGCTGCTGGCGAAGCTGTTCGCCGAGAACGAGATCGACGCGGTGATCCATTTCGCGGCGAATTCCCTCGTGGGCGAAAGTATGCAGAAGCCGGTGAAGTACTATGATAACAACGTCTACGGCACGCTCTGCCTGCTGGAAGCGATGGACGCGGCGAACGTGCGCCGGATCGTCTTTTCCTCCACAGCAGCGACTTACGGTGAACCTGAACGGGTGCCGATTGTCGAGAGCGACCGTACGCAGCCTACGAACGTGTACGGGGAGACCAAATTGATGATGGAGCGTATGATGTCCTGGTTCGACCAGGTGCTCGGCATCAAATACGTAGCCTTGCGTTATTTCAATGCGGCAGGGGCCCATGACAGCGGCAAAATCGGCGAGGACCACCGTCCTGAAAGCCATCTCATTCCGCTGGTGCTGCAAACCGCGCTGAAGCAGCGCGAGAGCATTGCCGTCTTCGGCGACGACTATCCGACGGCGGACGGATCCTGCGTCAGAGACTACATCCACGTGAGCGACCTGGCGGACGCGCACTTGCGGGCGGTCGATTATTTGCGCAAGGGCGAGGCCAGCAACGTGTTTAACCTGGGGATCGGGGAAGGCTTCTCCGTGAAGGAAGTGATCGAGACGGCCAAGAAGGTCACCGGGTTGGACATTCCGGTCGTAATGCAGGCCCGCCGTGCCGGCGATCCCGCTGTGCTCGTTGCATCTTCTGAAAAAGCCCGCACCGTGCTCGGATGGAACCCTTCGCGCACCAAGCTGGAGGACATTATCGAGAGCGCCTGGAGCTGGCATCAAAGCCATCCTGACGGATACGGCAAAGAATAAGGGGGAAGCGCATTGAATTCACAAACCGACACCACGAATCCCTTGAAAGAGCAAGCCTTGCAGGCAATCGACCGCCTCGTGCGTTTCGCCCTGGATCACCGGCTCATTCAGGCTGAAGACGCCGACTACAGCCGCAACCTGCTGCTGGATATGTTCGGAGCAAGCGAGCCTTCGCTGAACGAAGCTGTGCCGGAGGCCGCGGACAGCCCGCAGCCGATGATCGACACGCTGCTGGATTACGCATTTGAGATCGGACTGATGCCGGAAAACACCGACACCTACCGCGACCTGCTCGACGCCAAAATCATGGGCCTGCTCATGGCGCGGCCTTCGGAAGTGATTGCGGAGTTTGAGCGCACGGCACGAGAACAGGGAATCGAAGCGGCAACCGACCGATTTTACCGGCTGTCGATCGACTCGAACTACATCCGGATGGACCGGGTCAGCAAAAACGTATACTGGACGTATCCTTCGGAATACGGCGATATCGAAATGACCATCAACTTGTCCAAGCCGGAGAAAAGTCCGAAGGAAATCGCTATGGCAAAGCTGCTGCCGCCGCCGGTCTACCCCAAATGCCAGCTGTGCCGTGAGAACGTCGGTTATGCCGGCCGGGTCAACCATCCCGCACGCCAAAACCTGCGGATCATTCCGCTTGAGATGAACAACGAAAACTGGTTCTTCCAGTATTCGCCTTACGTGTACTACAACGAGCACTGTATCGTGTTCCACCATGATCACGTGCCGATGAAGCTGACGAAGGACAGCCTGCGTCGCCTGCTCGCTTTTGTAGACGTCTTCCCGCATTATTTTATCGGCTCGAATGCCGATCTGCCAATCGTGGGCGGGTCCATTCTAACCCACGACCACTTCCAGGGCGGGCGCCATACGTTCCCGATCCAGAACGCGCCGAAGGAAGCATCCTTCGCTCACCCGCAGTTCCCGGGCGTGACGGCCAGCATCGTCAAATGGCCGATGTCTGTGCTGCGGCTTGCGTCGGCGGACAGTGCCGTCCTGCTGGAATGCGCCGATTCCATCTACGAAGCCTGGAAGCAGTACAGCGATCCGGAAGCCGAGATTTATGCTTTTACAGAAGAAGGCGGGCAGCGGGTGCCGCATAACACGGTGACCCCGATCGTCCATCGGACGCCGGACGGGGCTTACGAAATGGACTTGGTGCTGCGCAACAACCGGACCAGCGAGGAGCATCCGGCGGGGATTTTCCACCCGCATGCCGAAATGCACCATATCAAGAAGGAAAACATCGGCCTCATTGAGGTGATGGGCCTGGCGATTCTGCCGGGACGGCTGAAGGAAGAGCTGGATCAGGTCGCGGATATTCTGTCCGGAAACCGCGGGCTGTATGAAGCGCTGCTCCAGGACGACAACCATCCGCTCCAAGTCCACAAACCGTGGATCACCCGCCTGGTGGAAGAACAGGGCATGGAGCGGGACAAAGCTGCCGCCGAAGAATGGGTCCGCGAGGAGGTTGGACGCATTTTCGTGGAGATTTTGGGCCACGCCGGCGTCTACAAACGGACGGAGGCCGGGCAGCAGGCGTTCCGCCGCTTCCTTACTGCGATGGGTTATACCGAGGCGTAATTTCTTATATCCGGGGGATGCGCCCCCTTCCTTACAAACCGCTTATTCCCTGCACGGGAAGGGCGGTTTGTTTCTTCTGCGGCCGGAGGGTTATAATATTTAGGGCAACTCATTACATCATGGAGGCGAATCCGACAATGAAAGCATTTGAATTTCATAACCCGACCAAGCTGATTTTCGGCCAAGGTCAGCTGGATAAATTAAAAACCGAAGTTCCGAAATACGGGAAAAAGGTGCTGCTGGTATACGGCGGCGGAAGCATCAAGCGCTCCGGCCTGTACGACAACGTGCTTGCGCTGCTCAAGGAAATCGGCGCCGAGGTGACCGAACTGGCAGGCGTAGAGCCGAATCCGCGCTTATCAACTGTACATAAAGGGGTGGACCTGTGCCGGACAAAAGGCATTGAGCTGATTCTTGCGGTAGGCGGCGGCAGCGTCCTGGACTGCTCCAAGGCGATTGCGGTCGGCGCCAAATACGACGGCGATATGTGGGACTTTGTGGAACGCAAAGCCGCTCCGCAGGCTGCCCTTCCGCTCGGCACGGTGCTGACGATGGCGGCGACAGGCTCGGAAATGAACGGAGGCTCGGTCATTACGAACGAGCAAACGAAAGAAAAGATGGGCTGGGGCAGCCCGTTTGCCTTCCCGGCATTTTCCATCCTGGATCCGGTGAACACGTATTCCCTGCCGAAAGACCAAACCGTTTACGGCATGGTAGACATGATGTCCCACGTGCTGGAGCATTACTTCCACCAGGAGACCAACACGCCGGTTCAGGACGGATTCTGCGAAACGGTCCTTCGTACCGTCATCGAAACCGCGCCGAAGCTGATTAACGATCTGGAAAACTACGAGTACCGTTCTACGATCATGTACTGCGGCACGATGGCGCTGAACGGTGTGCTGAACATGGGCATGTCCGGCGACTGGGCGACCCACAACATTGAACACGCCGTATCGGCCGTGTATGACATTCCGCACGGCGGGGGTTTGGCCATCCTGTTCCCGAACTGGATGAAATATAACCTGAGCGTGGATCCAGGCCGCTTCAAGCGCCTTGCCGTCAACGTGTTTAACGTGGATCCGGCCGGCAAGAGCGACGAGCAGGTCGGGGAAGAGGGCATCCAGGCGCTTCGCGATTTCTGGAGCTCTATCGGTGCGCCGGCCCGCCTTGCCGATTACGACATCGACGACAGCCAGATCGAAGTGATGGCTGAGAAGTCGGTCCGCTTCGGTCCGTTTGGCAACTTCCGCAAGTTGAACAAGGAAGACGTCATCGAAATTTACAAAATGTCGCTGTAAGCCGATAAGCGATCCGTCAGTGACCGGAGAGTTGGAGCATACTTCTTTTCTCTGCCAATATAGCCAAGGGGCTTCCCATAAGGTCGATCCGACCCGGGATAGCCCCTTTTTGCCGTTCCACATCTTTCCCGTGTCGAGGGTTCGGGTTGATGCTGCCCACGCCTAGGTCACTGAATTCACGGCTTACTTTATACCTCCTGATCCGGCTTGGATCTCTCGGCCTTCCATAGGGTCGGCCTCATGATAGCCCAGTCTCTTTCGGGAGCGCGCCAGCATCACTAAGCCCAGGAGGGCTGTCAGAACGGCAATCATGACCATAGGGCTGTATCGGTTGACCTGATAGAGAGTAGTGCTTGCAATAGGGGCGATAATGGCGGAAATCCCCTGCATGGCTGCAACCATGCCGGCAACGCCTCCTTGCTGTTCATGACTTACCGACAGAGAAGCGCCTGCCATAAATCCGGTCATCATAAGCCCAGCTCCTAAACCAAACACCAAAAACGCCAAATAGAAAAAGGGAAGCTGAATGGCAAAAAGGAATAGGAGCATGCTTGCGACGAGAATCAAAGATCCGAGCAGGATCATCGCCCGTGGTCCCCATTTCAGCCATTTGGACTGAACGACTTGTGAGATGAGCATAGCCAGGCCCGTAAACATGAGCCCGAAGGAAACGACCCCTGCCAACCGGTCAGACGGGAGACCGAGCTGATCCTGCAAATAAAAACCACCGACGACTTGAACCGTGACGAGCCCGATCATTGTCACCAACGCTGCAAGTAAATAGAGCCGTAAACCGGGTTGGAACGGACTGACTTTGACGCCCCCACCCCGAAGCGCCGGTTTCGTTGCAGGCATTAGCAGCAGAGTGACGACACAGGCGACAGCTGCCATCGTAATGCCAAAATATAAAGGCCACAATAAACCAATGATGGTGAAGATGCCGGCAACGGCCGGCCCCAGAACAAGCCCAAGCCCATTCGCAGCGCTGATGATCGCCATACCGCTTCCTCTGTTTTTCCCCTCAGTCACATCGCCGATATAAGCCTGTGAGGAGGACAGGATGGCCGGAATGAAGAAACCGACCAGGCTGCGGGCACCAATCATAAGAGACAGCAGGAGCCCGCCGCTAAGCCAGTGTTGGAGACCGGCATAAAACACGGCCGTCAACAATAAAGTACTGATGCACATGCCGATAAACCCGATCAGTATAACCGGTTTCCGTCCTTTCGCGTCACTGATATTCCCCCATACCGGAGCCATGACGGCCATCATGACCGATCCGCTGGAAATCAGGATTCCGGAGTAAATTTCCTTGAGCCCTAATTCCCGTATTAGTGAGGGTGTGATTGGAGCAAGAAGCATAAGCCCTAACATCGCTACAAAAACGCTGAAAAAGACACTTCCCTTTATTTTATTCATTCGCTGCACTCCTTTTCTCAAATGGATCATTTGAGTAGGAGTATAAGCAAAGTGGGCTGTGTGTTCTCCCTCGTTACGGATGGAACTGCGGTCAAACGGATTAAAATTGTTTTTTTACCTCGGAAGGCTTCATGCCGTATCTCCGAAAAAACTGCTCGGAAAATGCGCTAACGTTGCTGTACCCTACGGTCATCGCAGCCTTGGTCACATTGGCGGCCCGGTTTCGCAAAAGGCTCATCGCATGGTCGAGGCGGATCTGTCTTACATATTCGAACACGGTCAAGCCGAAGCATGCCTTGAATCCCATCTTCAGTTTAAAGTCGTTTAACTCGACCATCTTTGCCAATGCCAACAGCGAAGGAGGGTCTGCCATACACGATTCAAGGATTTGCTTTGCCTGGTGCAATTTTTGGACATCCCCTTTAGACAAACCGCTCGGAATAGGCGTCACAACAAATAGTTGATGCATATGCCGGTTCAGCAGCTCCAGTGCAACTGCTTCCATCATTAGCGGGGATCTGTCGGCATGTTTTAAATCCGAGATTAATTGCTCTATCAATATCATGCTTCTCGCATCGGGTTCAACATCAAAAGACCGGAATGTTTGCCCTTGCAGGAGCCGGTTAAAATCCAAATGGTTGTTTGGCGACGCTGCCGAGGGACTAGCCGCATAATCGAATAGAGCTACCGGGATAGCCAGTGATAATGAAGTATACGGCTCTTCAGCCGATGGATAAAACTGGGCTTGAAAGTCCTGAACGAAGGCAAGCGTACCCCGCCCGACCGGAGTTTCGTGTTCCCGGCCCGATACCACCACCTGCCGTTGACCGGACAGAGTGAACTGAAGTTCAACCATACGCCCTTTTGAGGCAAAACGAAAAGGATACGGCTTGTGATAGTGAACCTCATGGTATACGATTTCGATCCCGCTGTAAGTCGTGACCTTGTATGCTATGCCGGTGCCGACTTCGGGTCGAAGCTTATAAGAGATTCCGTTGTTTTGGCCGAATAAGGTTTCACCGAAATATCGCTGACAAATGGAAGTCAACGGTTCCACAATCATCACCTCTGACGACGATTATACCGGACGTTTGATTGCGTTTCGAGGGGATCATTCGAATCACGCAATCAGACAGGAATGAACGAGAGCTCTCAATGGTTCACCGGGCGGCTTCGCCGCACCCAATAATGAAGCCGGACCAACCAAATCGTCTTCATCATTCCCTTCAGTGGCAGAAGAACGGCCATCATCTTCAGCCAAAGGATGACGTCCGGCTGATAAATTTCTGCAATATGCCAAACCGGCACGACCTGAGTCATGCTCAATATGAGCACAATAAACAAACCTGCGAATTCCAGAACGATGTTGGCTATCACTTTGAAAGATTTTGCGGACGAGGCGGAAGGGTCAGGTCTCCATGGTCCAAGGCAGTTCCTGGCGGTTCGAGCGACCGTGTATAATAACCACGCGCTGAGTATGATTATAATTCCGTTAACAAGCAGATATTTCTGCATAATGCTTAGAAATGATCCACCTATCGGCTGCCCATTCAGGATGCTGATGACCCCGGTTGCGATGTGGGTCGTCGTGTTATTCCCGTCTCATAATCATTGTGCCCGTGCGGCATACTCGTTT
This sequence comes from Paenibacillus sp. FSL R5-0378, assembly GCF_038009285.1. Taxonomy (NCBI): domain Bacteria; kingdom Bacillati; phylum Bacillota; class Bacilli; order Caryophanales; family Paenibacillaceae; genus Paenibacillus; species Paenibacillus sp. FSL R5-0378. The sequence continues at coordinate 6,089,701 of NZ_JBBPAY010000001.1, read as the reverse complement.
TTGTAAATGCCCTGAACAAGTTCCAGCACTGGTCTGCCGGCTTCGGCATACTTCAACTCCGTGGGCTCGTTTTTCAACAGAAATACGCCGTTCAGGTTCTTGTGCTTGCCGAAAGCCGCTTCATACAGAAGCGAAGCGCCCTTTGAAGGAGGACTCATGACCAGTTTCATCGCTATTTTTATATACCAGGGCAGCCCGGAATTTTTTCCTTTTCGCATCGTATTGTTACCCCCGGGGTCGGCACTGCGGATCGTCAAGCCTTCGGCGGCTGCCAAGGGGGCGATTTCGCGGGTCCACAGTGACAACGCCAGCTTGGAAGCGGCGTAGGGACCGAACAACTTCTTGAACGTCCGCGGAGAGGCCAGCTCTGCCGGCTCGAAGCGGCGGACCATTTTCATTGCTGAGGACGACGTGTTGATGATCGTTTTGAAGGAACCTTGCTTTACCAAATCTTTCAGCTCCATAAAGATGATATAGGGAACTACGGTTTGAAGTTCGAAGTGCATCTCACGTCCCTGCTTGGAATACACAAGCTCAGGGAAGCTGCCCCCGGCATTGTTAAACAGTATGTCGATTTTGTCCTCCTTGCTCTTGATCTCGTCCAGCGTGCGCTGTAAGGCGGAGAAATCGGCGAGATCGGCTTTATATGGTCGAAGCTGCCGGGTGGCGAGAGCTTTCTGGATTAAGGCGTCGTCGCTGGGGAAAGCGGAACGAACCAAGGCAAGGACAGTCCAGCCTTCACCCAGCAGTCTGCGGGTCAGCTCCAGGCCGATGCCGTTGTTTGCCCCGGTAATCAGTGCAATTGAGTTGGTTTTCATATGTGCCTCCTAGCAGATGAATAGGTTTTTGTATTTGCGGTAAAGCCACTCTACAACTTGTAGTCGGCTACAAGTCAATCCCTATTTTCGAAAAACCTACCGGACTTGACCTGGAGTCAGCTCCAAGTTGTATGATGGTATGAACAGACCAGAAACGAAAGGGAAGAAAGCCATGACTGATGCATATACGATCAAAGAAGCCGCGGAGCATACCGGCATCCCCGAAGAAACGATTCGCTATTACGAACGGATCGGGATTCTGCCGCGCGCAGAGCGCAAACCAAACCGCCACCGGGTGTACCGGCCAAAGGATTTGGAGACGATGAAGCTGGTCACCTGCCTGAAGAAGACGGGTATGCCGCTGGAGGAGATGAAGCCGTTTTTGAAACTGTCGGTCGGCGATGACATCAGCGAGTATCCGGAGCTGCACGGTTTGATTTTGGAGCACCGGGCAAAAATCAGGGAACAGATGGACTCTCTTCAGCAGATCCTGGATTTCATTGATTCTCAGGTGATTGGAACAGCGCCTGAAGCGGAGTGTGGTTTGGCTGACCAGCCGAAACGATTCGGCTTCCTGAGCTTGAAACCGTGAGCCAGCCGGAAGGAAAAGAAAAGGAGGATTTTGGCGGAAAATTCCCGGAATCTTAACGAAAAAGGAAAATTTTGAAACAATTTAGGCACTTCTAACGTATACCCTTATATAGACAGTCAGGAATACGCGCAGGGGGGAACGGTGGATGGAAACGCTTTATTGGAGCTGCCTGGCAGGCGGAGTTATTTTTGCGGTGGTCAGCGTGGTGCTCGGCGATATTTTGAGCCATGCGCTGGATGGGTTTCTCGATTTTTTGTCCGTTGACGTGCTGAAGCCGATGGTGATTGCGACGGCGGTGACTGTATTCGGTGGCGCAGGGATTCTGCTGCTGCGTTACACCAATTTGCACCAGGGCTTAAGCGCACTCATTGCTGGAATCGGCGCCGTTGCTATGGCGGGTGTCGTCTATGTGGCGTATGTCAGGCCGATGGAGAACAGCGAAAATTCCACGGGATATTCCATCCGCGAGCTCGAAGGCCGCATCGGTGAAGTGACGATTCCCATTCCGCCGGAAGGGTTCGGTGAGGTGATGGTGAAGCTGGGGGCAGGCAACACGCTGCACATCGCCTCCAGTCTGGAGCGCCTTCCGCTGCCCGCCGGAACCCGCGTCGTCGTCGTGGATGTGCTGGACGGCGTCCTGCGCGTGACCGGACTTGAAGAGAGAAAAGGAGATGTGGTTTGATGACAGTGCCTGAATACCTGGTAATACCGCTGATCGTCATAGGGGTAATCGTCGTGCTAGGCTTGGCTTTCTGGGCCCGTTACAAAACGGTGGGACCGGATGAAGCCATGATCGTGACGGGATCGTTTCTGGGAAGCAAAAACATATCGGAGGATGAATCCGGGCGCAAAATCAAAATCGTTCGGGGCGGAGGGGCTTTTATTCTGCCCGTCTTCCAGCAGTCGGAATTCATATCACTGCTCTCCCACAAGCTGGATGTGTCTACGCCGGAGGTATACACGGAGCAGGGCGTGCCCGTCATCGCTGACGGCGTGGCCATCATCAAAGTAGGCGGCTCGATTGAGGACGTCGCGACCGCAGCCGAGCAGTTCATTGGCAAGCCGATCGAAGCCCTGAAGGGCGAGGCGCAGGAAGTGCTGGAAGGGCATCTGCGGGCTATTCTCGGTTCGATGACCGTGGAAGAGGTGTACCGGAACCGCGATAAGTTTGCCCAGGAGGTTCAGGGTGTAGCGGCGAGAGATTTGAAAAAAATGGGCCTGCAGATCGTCTCCTTTACGATCAAGGACGTACGCGACAAGCAGGGGTACCTCGATGCGCTCGGCAAGCCGCGGATCGCAGCGGTGAAACGGGACGCGGAGATCGCCGAGGCGGAAGCGATGCGCGATGCGCGGATCCAGAAGGCGAACGCCGAGGAACAGGGGCAGAAGGCCGAGCTGCTGCGCGATACGAATATCGCCGAAGCGACGAAGGCGAAGGAATTGAAGGTAGCTTCCTTTAAGAAGGAACAGGACACTGCCAAGGCGGAAGCCGACCAGGCGTACCACATCCAGGAAGCCCGCGCCAAGCAGACGATGGTGGAAGAGCAGATGAAGGTAGAGCTCGTTCGCAAGGAGCGGGAGATCGACCTGCAGGAGAAGGAAATTCTGGTGCGGCAGAAGCAGTATGATGCCGAAGTGAAGAAAAAAGCGGACGCCGACCGGTATGCAGTCGAAGTCGCGGCCGAAGCAGACAAGGCGAGAAAAATGCTGGAGGCCGAGGCGCTGCAGTACTCCATCGAAACCCAGGCGAAGGCATCGGCCGAGCAAAAGCGGCTGGACGGCCAGGCCATTGCCGATGCAGAACGTGCCAAAGGTACCGCCGAGGCGGAAGTCATCCGCCTGCGTGGTCTTGCGGAAGCCGATGCGAAAGAGAAGCTGGCTGAAGCCTTCCAGAAGTTCGGCGAAGCGGCCATCCTCGATATTATCGTGAAAATGCTGCCGGACCTGGCGGGCAAAATCGCCGAGCCGATCGCTTCCATCGACAAGCTGACGGTGGTGGACACCGGCAAGGGAGAGGGCGCGGCACGCGTGAGCAATTACGTTACGGAGTTGATGTCGACGGCTCCGGAAATGCTCAAGAACGTGTCTGGCATCGACGTGGAGAGCCTCATCCAAGGCTTGACGGGACGGAAAACGCCTCCGGCTGCATCCGCGGCGCCTGCGGCCGTGCAGCAGGATTTGGTTACCCTGGAAGTGGGGGCAACGAAGGAATCATAGAACTCTACGCGGGATAACCGGCGCTTCGCGAGCCGAATGATCGGCATGCGAAGCAGACGACGGGGATCCGATCCTCGATCAAACAGTAAAAGAAAGATAGTTTAAACGGCGGCTTTGGCTTTGGGTGTTTTTCCAAAGAAAAGCCGCCGTTTTTGTTTGAGGGATTTATCATAAGCATGGATTTACATTACAGCAGCAGTATCGCCGCACCCATCATCGGGGTGATGACCATGCATGTTTTCAGCCAACGGGCGGGAACACGCTTCGTAAATTTCGCCCCGACGTAAGAGCCGACCATCGTTCCGCACACCACCGCAATGAGCAGCCGGAAATCCAGGTACCCGATCGTAAAATAGCCTGCTCCGCCAGCCAGCGCGATCGGAATGATGACCATCATCGTCGTTCCTGCCGCATAGCGCATCGGCATGCCAAGCAGCAGCATGAGCCCCAGCTGGATGAACGGCGTGGAACCGATGCCGAACAGGCCGGACAGCATGCCGGTAACGACGCCGATCAGCAGCGCGAATGACCAATACCGCAGTCCCTTGGCGACAGGCGGAGCCTGGTTAACGGTCGCAACCGGCCGACGCGAAACGACGGCCATCCGCAGCCACAAGGCGAGCCCCGAGGCGAACAGCATGCCGGAAGTCATCCAGCCCAGTCTATCCTCCGGAATGAGCGTTGACCAGCTGGAGCTGACCCACGCCCCCGCCGCTCCGGCCAACCCGACGACCGCGCCCGACTTCAGCAGCATATTTCCTTCGCGGTAATGGCTGACCGAACCGGAAAGGGACGAGAAGAACATCGCCGCCAGCGCGGTCCCCAGCGCGATATGAATCGGATATCCGAACACAACGGTCAAGATCGAGATGATAAAACCGGAGCCGCCCGCGCCCACGAAGCCCAAGAGCAGACCGAGCAGAATCATAACGGCAGAGATATCGATCAACTTCATCGGTCCACCCTCCACACCTGATGGGGAACGCCGATTCCAGCCGGTTCCGGCAGGTCATCAGCAACGCGGCTGGCTGTGTCCAGCACCATGATGGCTGGTTTTGTCCCATAGACCGGCCATGCAGGCAGCGCATCGACATTGGGATCCCCGCTTCGTATGAACGTGACACAGGCTTCCCGCATACTTCTTGCGAGCGGGTATTGCTCAGCAGGTACTGCGTACGGGTCGCCGGCTGCAAGGGCAGCTGGAGGCTGCGCTTCCGGATCCCAATGAATTAGGCTGCCCTCATAGCCGTGCGTCGCTCCGAGAGCGCCGCCAGCGCGAAGCCGGTACATCCATACCGGCGTTCCTGAGGAAGCGAGGGCCTGTGCAAACTGCACAGCTCCAATCGTGTACAGATGCTCGGTTAACGTTGTACACCATGCGTCGGCTGGGGACATCCCCTCGGCATAATGCTGATAGGCATCCCATACGGCGGGAGCATGGCTTCCAAAAAATCTGTCGAGCGGTTCCATGCCAGGGGAGTGGAGCATGGAATCGTCCCGGATGAAGATCGACGCTTCGTTTTCGTTCGTGCCGATCAGGAGCGGCGGCAGGCCGGAACTTGCGGCAATGCCGGCCAAAGGGTCCAAGGGAATGACCCGGCCGTCTGCCACCGGGCCGAACATGTGCAGGCTGCGCGACGTATCCGATCCGACGGCGGACTGCGCTGCGATGAGCTGCTCGAACGGAAGCTCCAGCAGTTGGCTTGGATCTGCACCGGACAAGCCCAGCTCCTCGAGAATCCGGAGGGTGGTGACGTTGGCGGTGCGCCGATCCCGGATTGCTTGGGTGGCGCCGCTCTGTGCCACGGCCCGGTGGAATAACCCGCGTGCCGCTTCCGTGGCATAAAGCGAAGCGGTGCACTTGGCACCGGCGGAATTCCCGATCACAGTCACGCGGGCCGGATCACCGCCAAAAGCGGAAATGTTACGCTGAACCCACTGCAGCGCGGCCGCAATATCGAGCAGACCGTTGTTTCCCGAGGCTGCATATTCCTCGCCCAGCACTTCGCCCAAGTAGAGGAAGCCTAACGCGCCAAGGCGGTAATTGACCGATACGTAGACGATGCCATCCTCCGCCGCATGCCGCAAACCGTCGCAGTCCGCGCCGGTGCCCGATACGAATCCGCCGCCATGAATATACACCAATACGGGCATCGATTCTTTTTCGCATCCCCGGGTCCACACGTTCAAATACAAACAATCTTCGGACTGTATACGCGCAGCCCCTACTGAAGGATCGGTTTGCTGGGGGGCGAGCGGACCGAAGTGATCGCATTTTCTTACGCCGGGCCATGGTTGCGGAGGCGCCGGGGGCTGGAATCTCCGTTTGCCCGTCGGCGGCGCTGCATAGGGAATGCCCCGAAATACATAGGCCCCTTGTAAAGGTACTCCTGAAACTTTGCCTGATGCGGTTTGTACGATCAAGGTGCTCGACTCCTATTCCTGTTGATTTGTGAACTATTATAACTTGTTTATGCCATGAACTATAATATATATTGAATTATATTTATCATAACTTAAAGGTTATTATCGAGATCGAAAGAGGGATATGGAATGGAACTGCTGCAGCTAAAATATTTTCAGGTTGCCGCCCGGATGCAGCATATGACCCAGGCGGCCCGCAGCCTGCATATTTCGCAGCCGGCGCTCAGCAAAATGATCGCCTCGCTGGAAGCCGAGCTGGGGACGAAGCTGTTTGAGCGGGAGCCCAAAAGCATACGGCTGAACGAGCACGGCAAGTTATTTTTGCGCCAGGTGGATATCGCCCTGCAGGCCCTTGAGGACGGCAAGCTGCAGCTGCAGGACCTCGGCGGTACTGCTTCTCCCGCCGTCTCGCTCGACGTCCGTGTTTCCTCGCATCTACTGCCGGATCTGCTGGCCGATTTCCGCAAAGAATGCCCGGCCGCCGAGTTCCATTTGCTGCAGCATTCGACGTTCGAAGGGGCGGCGAGCTTCGATCTTTGCCTTTCCGACGGGGCCGAACTGCCGCCGGGAACAACGTCATTTTCTTTGCTGGAAGAGGAAATTTTCGTTGCGGTTCCCGCGGACCATCCGCTCGCTGACCGGACGCAAATCGGCTTGAAGGAGCTGAGGGAGGAGAGCTTCATCTCGCTGCCCCCGGGCAAATCGCTGCGCGAAACGACGGATGCTTTTTGCCGCCTAGCCGGTTTTACTCCGCGTATCCAGTTTGAGAGCGACGACCCGGCCATGGTTCGCGGTTTGATCCGCGCGGGTCAAGGCGTCGCGTTTCTGCCGGCTATTACTTGGGGCGGCTCAACCGGGCCGGACGTCGTTCTGCTGCGGCTCGAAGAAAGCTGGTGCAGACGCTCGATTGCCTTGTCCTGGCCGCAGGAACGGTATTTGACGCATACCGCTGCGCTATTTCGCGATTTTGCCGTGAACTATTTTGCCAGGCTGGCTGCATCGCATCATCAAGATGGTGGCCGAGGCGATTAAAACAGGGAATGCACGGTTCATGTCCGCCCGGTTTGACGAATCGGCCGATTTCTGATATTTTTTCTGTCTGTCAGAGATGATAAACTTATCAGGCGTCAGCAAACGAGGTGCATAGTGTGAGCAGTCTGCAAGTGAGCAAGGTGTTAAACAACAATGTCATCATTGCCGAACATCCCCAGCACGGCGAGGTGGTGGTCATCGGCAAAGGGATCGGCTTTAATCGGAAGTCCGGGCAGGCCATTCCGCTGGCTGAGGTAGAGAAGATGTTTATTTTGACCAAGCCGGAGGAGCAGGAGCAGTACAAACAGCTGCTGCCCCAGGTCGACGAGAAACTGATTGAAGCAGTCAACGAAATATTGCTGCATGCCGACCAGACAAGCTCAGGGGCATTGAACGAGCATGTCCATATCGCACTGACGGATCACATCGCATTTGCGATCAAGCGCATGCAGCAGGGCATTCATATCCATAATCCCTTTTTGTACGAGACCAAAGAAATGTACCCCGAGGAGTTTCGAATGGCGGAGTTCGCCGTCCGGCTGATTCATCAGAAGCTTGGCGTGGATCTGGGTGAAGAGGAAGCCGGATTCATCGCGCTGCACATCCACGGCGCGCTGACCAACCAGCATATTTCCGAAGTGCGCAAGCATTCCGAGCTGATCAGCGATCTGGTCCACATCGTGGAGACGGAGATGGACTTCCGGGTCCCGCGGGATTCGCTGGACTACTCGCGCCTGATTACGCACCTCCGCTTTGCTTTGGAGCGAATCCGCAGAGGCGAGGCCGTAGAGGAAACAGACACGCTCGACGCCTTGATGCAGCGGGAATATCCGGATACGTACCGGCTCGCTCAAAAGCTGACCGGAGTGATGGAGGAGCGCCTCGGCCGGCCTGTATATCCGGCGGAAGTGGGATATCTGACGATCCATCTCCAGCGTCTGGTTCACAAAAAGCAGGGGCGCGTGGAATGATCGATTGATCGTGAGTAGCGTATTGCGCCTTTGATCACGAAGGGTACCGCCGCGTTCGAATTGGAAGAAGCGCAGGCGCCTTTTTCGAATATCAAGCGCTTGCAACTTGGCGGGATGGGTGCTACAATACTGACTGTAATGAACCCAATTGAACATGCATACGTGTTACTGATACGATCAGGCATGAGTAAACCTGTAGATCTTGGTTGTTTTGCCCAATACTGGGGCAATCTAACGCTTAGCGGTAGAGACCAGGATCCCGAGCGGATACTCATGCCTTTTTGGTATTTACAAAATCTCAGCAGAAAGCAGGATGATCCTCATGCAGCAAACGTTTAAAATTATCGATGAAGACGGAATTCATGCGCGTCCGGCGACAGCGCTTGTCAATACAGCTACCAAATTCAAGGATACGGAGTGCTTTGCCGAGTCCGGCGGGAAGAAGGTTACTTTAAAATCGATTTTGGGCGTTCTGTCTCTGGATCTGGAGCAGGGCGACATCATTTCTCTGATCGCGGAAGGCGGCGATGAGCGCGCAGCGCTGGAAGCGCTTGAGCAGGTTATGGTTGGCGAGGGGCTGGGCGAGATTCATGAATAAGATCAAGGGAATCGCGGCATCGGCGGGAATTGCGATCGCCCGCGCATTCATCTTGGAGCATCCGGATTACGCGGTAAGCCGCAAGCAGGCGGATGACGTTCAGTCCGAGCTTGCGAAGCTGGATGATGCGCTGGCCAAGTCGCGGGTGGAGCTTGAGGCCATCAAGGCGCGGACGCTGGCGGAATTGGGCGAGAAAAAAGCGGAAATTTTCGAGTCGCATCTGCTTATTTTAAGCGATCCGGAGCTCATTGACCCGGTGAAGGACAAGATCCGGAGCGAATCGGTCAATGCGGAATATGCCCTGGATGAGACGGCAGCGCAGTTCATCCGGATGTTCGAAAATATGAAAAGCGCTTATCTTCAGGAACGCGCCGCGGATATGCGGGACGTGACCAAGCGCATTCTGAAGCATCTGCTCGGCCTTCAATACGTGAGCCCGTCGGAGATCGATGAGGAAGTGATCGTGATCGCCGAGGACCTGACTCCATCGGATACGGCCGGCTTAAACCGCAAGTTCGTGAAAGGCTTTACGACGAATATCGGCGGTCGAACGTCGCACTCGGCCATCATGGCCCGTTCGCTCGAAATTCCGGCGGTGGTCGGCACGAAAAGCGTTCTAAGCTCCGTGCAGAGCGGTGAGCTGGTGATCGTGGACGGGATGGAAGGTGATGTCATCATCCATCCGACCGAAGAGGTGATCGCCGAGTACACGGCAAAGCAGCAGGCCTATGCGAAGCAGATGGAGGAATGGAAGCAGCTCCGTACGGAACCGACCGTCTCGAAGGACGGGATTCATGTGGAGCTGGCGGCCAACATCGGTACGCCAAACGACGTGGCGGGCGTTCTTGACAACGGCGGCGAAGCGGTCGGATTGTACCGGACCGAATTCCTCTACATGGGCCGCGACAAGCTGCCTTCGGAGAATGTGCAGTACAACGCTTACAAGACCGTGCTGGAGCAGATGGAAGGCAAGCCGGTGGTCGTGCGCACGCTGGACATCGGCGGCGACAAGGAGCTGCCTTACTTGGACTTGCCGAAGGAGATGAATCCGTTTCTCGGATTCCGCGCGATTCGCCTCTGCCTGGATCGGCAGGACATCTTCCGGATCCAGCTGCGGGCTCTGCTGCGGGCCAGCGTGCACGGCAACCTTCGCATCATGTTCCCGATGATCGCCACGCTTGCCGAGTTCCGGGCAGCCAAGGCCGTTCTTCTGGAAGAGAAGGACAAGCTGGCGGCGGAAGGCATCGCCGTCGCACACGACATCCAGATCGGAATCATGGTCGAAATTCCCTCGACAGCCGTCCTGGCGGACGTATTCGCCAAGGAAGTGGATTTCTTCAGCATCGGCACCAATGACCTGATCCAGTACACGATGGCGGCCGACCGGATGAACGAACAGGTATCGTACCTGTATCAGCCCTATAATCCGGCGATCCTTCGTCTGGTCAAAATGGTCATCGATGCCGCGCACCGTGAGGGCAAATGGGTCGGCATGTGCGGTGAAATGGCCGGGGACGCCGTGGCCATCCCGATTCTGCTCGGCCTCGGGCTTGACGAGTTCAGCATGAGCGCCTCGTCCATTCTTCCGGCGCGCAGTCAGATCTCCAAGCTGTCCCGGGCGGACATGGAGCGGCTCGCCGAACAGGCGCTGCAGCTCGGCACGGCGGAGGAAGTGACGCAGCTGGTGCAGAGCCTTCAGTAGTGGATGGTTCTGCTGTTGACCCGCGGGATTTAGAAGGGCATCACGATTGATAACCCTTAGTTATCAACCTGAGCTTAGCTAAGCTCTGCACGCATAACGCATATCTTTATCCGAGCTTGGCCGGTATTCTTCGGAATGCCGGCCTTTTTTCATGCGGGTATGTCTCCGGTTTACAGAAAGTATATAAAAAAGAACACCCTCAAAAGGGTGTTCTTAGGTATTCTCTCCAATATCTGAATCCGCATTGAATCCGAATTAAAGCGAATCCGAATCCAAATCCGAAAATCAGCTGCAGGCGCAGTTCAGCACCGGCTTGCGTGCCGCGGTCGTTTCGTCCAGCCGCGTCACTGGCGTATCGTATGGCGCGTTCAGCAGCAGCTCCGGCTGCTCCTCCGCTTCCTTCGCGATGCGGATCATCGTATCGATAAAGGCGTCGAGCGTGTCCTTGCTCTCCGTTTCGGTCGGCTCGATCATAATGCACTCCTCCACGTTCAGCGGGAAGTAAATGGTCGGCGGGTGATAGCCGAAATCCAGCAGGCGTTTCGCCACGTCCAGCGTCCGGATGCCGTACTGCTTGAGCGGGGAGCCTGACATGACGAATTCGTGCTTGCAGACGCCCGGATACGGAATGTCGAAGTATGGCGCGAGCCGGCTCATCATATAGTTAGCGTTCAGCACGGCGCACTCCGATACGCGGCGAAGACCTTCCGGGCCGTAGCTGCGGATGTAGGTGTAAGCGCGGACGAGAATGCCGAAGTTGCCGTAGTACGCCTTGACCCGACCGATGGACTGGTCGCTGCCGCCTTCGAGCGTGTATTTGCCTTCAGCCGTTTTCGATACGAGCGGGCGGGGCAGGAACGGAATCAGGCGGCTCTTCACGCCGACCGGACCGGCTCCCGGACCGCCGCCGCCGTGCGGCGTGCTCATCGTTTTATGCAAATTCAGGTGCACGACGTCAAAGCCCATGTCTCCCGGGCGGGTGATGCCCATGATCGCGTTGGAGTTGGCTCCGTCGTAGTACAGCAGGCCCCCTGCCTCGTGGACGATGGCGGCAATTTCCTGGATCTGCTCCTCGAACAGGCCGAGCGTGTTCGGATTGGTGAGCATCAGCGCCGCGGTGTCGCTGCCGACGGCGGCACGCAGGGCGTCAAGGTCGACGAGGCCTTTGTCGGTCGACGGGATCGTGATCGTCTTCAGCCCCGCGACGGTGGCGCTGGCCGGATTGGTGCCGTGCGAGGAATCCGGCACGATGACCTTGTCGCGCTGCTCGCCGCGGCTTTCATGGTAGGCGCGGATCATCATGAGACCGGTCCATTCGCCATGCGCGCCGGCGGCCGGCTGCAGGGTCACGGCGTCCATGCCGGTCAGACCGGCCAAATCGTCCTGCAGGCGGTATAGCAGCTCAAGCGCGCCCTGAATGCTGTCCTCCGGCTGATACGGATGGATTTTGGCAAAGCCCGGATAACGGGCGACATCTTCGTTCACTTTCGGATTATATTTCATCGTGCAGGAGCCGAGCGGATAGAAGCCGTTGTCCACACCGAAATTGCGGCGGGACAGCTCGGTATAGTGACGGATGACGTCCACTTCATACACTTCAGGCAGCGCGGCCGGCTCCGACCGCAGCATCGAGCTTGGGATCAGCTCTTCGGTTTCCTCAACAGGGACGTCAAACTCCGGTAAAGAGTAGGCAATCCGTCCGGGATGGCTCAACTCGAAAATCAACGCTTTTTCCTGAATCATATGCAGCCCTCCAGCGCTTGAGCGAATTGGTCGATCTGTTCTTTGGTGCGGCGTTCCGTGACAGCAATCAGCATATGTCCTTCCAGTTCGGAATAAGCTCTGCCGAGGTCGTAGCCGCCGAGGATGCCTTTCTGCAGCAGCTTCGCATTGACTTCGGCCACGCGGGTTCCTTCCGGCAGCTTAATGACAAATTCGTTAAAATACGGGGACGTGAACGGCATGCTTACCCCTGAAATGCTGCCCAGCCGGCGTGCGGCGTAATGGCTCTTCTGCAGATTCAGCTGGCCGACCTCGATCATGCCCTGCTTGCCCATGACCGACAGGTATACGGATGCGCAGAGGGCGAGCAGCGCCTGGTTGGAGCAGATGTTGGACGTCGCTTTCTCGCGGCGGATATGCTGCTCGCGGGCCTGCAGCGTCAGAACGAAGCCGCGCTTGCCGTTCCGGTCGACCGTCTGGCCTACGATCCGTCCGGGCATGCGGCGCATATGGTCCTGCGATACGGCAAAGAATCCGCAGGTTGGCCCGCCCAAGGAAGATGAGATGCCGAGCGGCTGCGCGTCGCCGACGACGATGTCGGCTCCGAGCTTGCCCGGCGCTTCGAGAATGCCGAGGGAGATCGGGTTGGTGCTGACGACCATCAGCCCTTTGCTGGCATGGATGAGGTCGCCGATGGCGGCCAAATCCTCGATCGCTCCGAAGAAGTTCGGGCTCTGCACGAGTACGGCGGCCGTTTGGTCGGACACGGCTTCAGCCAGCTCGGCCAGGTTGGTGACGCCGTTTGCGGAAGGGACCTCCACGACGTCGAGACCGAGCCCTTTGGCATACGTGCGGACAACCTGACGGGCTTCCGGATGCACCGTGCTGGACACGAGCAGCTGCTTGCGCTTTGTGGCGGCGCTGGCCAGAGAGCCGGCTTCAGCGAGGGCGGTGGCCCCGTCATACATACTCGCATTGGCGACGGCCATGCCGGTCAGCTCGCAAATGTAAGACTGAAACTCGAAGATCGCCTGCAGCTCGCCTTGGCTGATTTCCGGTTGATACGGCGTGTAGGCCGTGTAAAATTCGGAACGGGACACGACATGGTTGATGACCGAAGGGATGTGGTGATCATAAATTCCCGCGCCCAGAAAGCTGGCATATTGGTCCGTATTGGCATTTTTCGCGGCAAGCTCCGACAGGTGCGTCGTCAGCGCGTATTCATTCAGTCCCGGGGATACGGGCAGGTCCCCTTTGAAGCGGATTTCTTCAGGAATGTCCTTGAACAGGTCCTCCAGAGAGGAGACGCCGATCGTATCCAGCATTTCCTGCTGGTCCTGTTCGGTCATAGGCAGATAACGGTGTTTCAAGTGGAGTCAGCTCCTTTAGATTAGGTTGAAAATCGTATCATGCTGTTAGCCTGCTATTTATTTGCGCTCGCGTTTGTAGAAAGGGGTGCTTACGACCTTGGCTTTGAGCCGCTTGCCCCGGACGTCGACTTCCACTTCGGTTCCAAGGGCGGAATAGCCGCTTTGAACGAGCGCGAGACCGAGATTACGCTTCAGCGTCGGGGACTGGGTTCCCGTCGTCACTTCGCCGATCTGCTCATCTCCCGCATATACGGGATAATGGGGGCGGGGGATGCCCCGGTCGATCATTTCGATGCCGACCAGTTTGCGCGGCACGCCGGCGTCTTTCTGCTGCTGCAGGGCCGCCTTGCCGATAAAATCGGCCGCTTTGCCCAGCTTGACGAAGAAGCCGATGCCGCCTTCGAGCGGGGAAATGTCCTTGGACAGCTCCTGTCCGTACAGCGGCAGCTTCGCTTCAAAGCGAAGCGTGTCGCGGGCGCCGAGCCCTGCTGGAATCAGGCCTGAGCTTTCGCCTTGCTCGAGCAATCCGCTCCAGACCGCAGGAGCATCCTGTGCGGCAAGGTAGATCTCAAAGCCGTCTTCCCCCGTATAACCGGTGCGGGAAATCAACGTACTAGCGCCGAACAGCTTCACATTTTGGATAAAATGAAACGGGGAAAGTTGCCCCAAATCGGCATCGACGAGCGGCTGCAGCACCGCTTCAGCTTTCGGCCCCTGTAGAGCCAGCAGTGCAGTTCCATCGGACTCGTTCACCATGTTCACGCCGTCCGGCCGGTGCTCCTGAAGCCAGGCCCAATCCTTGTCGATATTGGAGGCGTTCACAACCAGCATGTAGGACTCCACGCCCAGCTTGTAGACGAGCAGGTCGTCGACAACGCCCCCGTCCGGATAGCACAAAGCGCTGTACTGCGCCTGACCCGGCTCGAGAACCGATACGTCATTGACGGTCACGAGCTGGAGAAAATCTTCCGATCCCGGGCCGTCCACCTTGAACTCGCCCATGTGGGAAACGTCGAAGAGCCCGGCGGCCTCGCGGACCGCCTCATGCTCTTTGTGGATGCCGCTGAACTGGACGGGCAGCTCCCAGCCGCCAAAATCGATGCAGCGGACGCCGGAAACCTGTGCATAGAGCGGAAAAAGCGGTGTTCTTTTCAATTCGGACATGAGTCACCTCGGTTTTCACGTGTTACCACGGATTGTTTAGGCTTTTCATCATAAAAGTTCTTCCAAGCAGCACAAAAAGGACAGGGCGAAAGAATAAGCATGCGTGCTCGCATACTTTCTTTCAAGCTCTGTCCTTGGTACCTGAGAGTTACCTTACGGATGCCGGTGAATGGAGCGGCCCGGGGACTTCACAGGCGAAATTCGGGCTCCACATCAACCCCGGGCAACAAGCAAGTTTCCCCTTGGGTGATTCTTACGTTCAGAATTCTCTCCAGAGATGCGTCCGGTAATCGTCCTTTTGCCTGAGAGATTCACCCGGGTCCGGGCTTACTCCTTCGGCGTTACTGCTCGGCAGTAATCTCTCCCATTACCATCATCCGCTATACGATTGTTTGTTCACGACATCATAAAGCTCGAATCAAATGTTCGAGTTCGTTCTATATATTATTAATACTCAAAGTACAAACCGGTGTCAACAACATTATCATAATGCCTATTTACGAATATTACAATCAATTTATGTTCATAATGTTCGATTTTAGGTATTTTGGTCCAAGCGGCACTCCGGGGAGACTGTATCGTCCCAGAGCTGTCCGCCGAAGGTGAAGCGAATTAGAATATTTGGGAGGAGCCGTGATGATGAAGAACGTAGTAGGCGTCGATATGGGATGTACGAAAATGCTGATGGTTGCCGAGGTAGATGGGCAGCTTGTCGAGGGGAAGGTCCCTACCGGGCTTGATTGTTCGCTGGAATATCTGGCGGGGGAGATTGACCGTTTTATAGCAGGGCTCCCGTATGAGCCGGAGGGGCTGGGAATCGCGCTTCCGGGACTCGTAGAGGGAGACCGCCGCCTGCAGTTTTCCGATATCCGCGCGCTGTGCGGGGTGACGGCTGACGATTTTGCCAAAGGGCGCTTTCGCTGCCGTCTGATCAATGACGTGAAAGCGGCGACAGTTGCCGAGGCGGCCAATTATCCGGAAAAGGATACGGTCGCGGTGATGATGGCCGGCTCGGGGCTGGCGCTCGGGGTCTACTCCAAACAGCGGATGTATACCGGTGCAGGCGGGTTTGCCGGGGAGCTGGGCTACACCGTTATTGCGACTGAAGCCGGGCCGCGCAAGGTGGACGAATTGGCAGGCGGCATCGGAATTCTCGATAGGGCGGGCTGCGATATCGACGCCTTCCTCGCCAAGATCCGGGATGGAGACGGCGATTCGTTGGCCTTGCTGGAACGTGCCGGCTTTTACTGCGGGCTGGCCATCACCAACGTGCTGCACCTGTTTAACCCGGACGTTCTGGTGATTGGCGGCAGCACCTCCACTTACCCGGGATACATGGACACCGCTTTGCGGACGGCCGAGAAGCATACGCTGCCGGACATGTTCCAAGCGTGCTCCTTCGCATCCCCGAAAGACGGCAAGCGGATCGCGGCGCTCGGAGCGATGCAATTTTTGCGCACGGGAATGGAGTTTTAGACGAGGCCGCATATGTTATATTGACACCCGTATTCGCTCTGCTTTATTCTTAGTTCAGAGTTTAGAAAAGTAGAGCGGATGCTTGGAAAGTAATTGAATATTCAGCGGATGAACGCGCGCGGGAGAGACCGCCCATCGTTTAAGGGCGGCACCGAAGGAGCAAGCTGCAGGTAGGCACATGCAGGCAGCTAATCTCTCAGGTACAAGGAACCGCCGCGGGACGCGGCTCTGGAGAGAGCTATACGGCCACCCAAGGGGAACGCGGCGCACGATGCCGCACAAACTCTCAGGTACAAGGGACAGAGAAAAGGTGCTGACGCCTTTTTTGCTGTCCTTTTTTTCTGTCTAATTCATCGCAAAGCGCGTCGAAAAATAGCTAACGGGGAGCGTAGAACGAAGTGAGATTTAAAAATGTGTTTTCCATCATCGGTCCCTCCATGGTGGGGCCTTCCAGCTCGCACACCGCTGGAGCGGTACGCATCGGCAGAGTGGCGCGTCAGCTGCTGGGCAGCCAGCCGGAGACGGCCAAGATGACGCTGTTCGGTTCTTTTGCAGAGACGTATTGGGGACACGGAACCGATTTGGCGCTGACCGCCGGGCTGATGGATTATGAAACGGATGATCAGCGGATTCCGCAGGCGGACGTGCTGGCTGAAGAAGCAGGCATGACCCTGGAATGGGTTCAGGGCCGGGGCAACGGACCGCATCCGAACTCGGTCAAAATCCAGCTGACCGGGGGCGGCCGGACCGCTGAAATCGTAGCCGCCTCGATTGGCGGCGGGACGATCGCGGTATATTCGCTGAACGGTTTTGACGTCCAGATCACGGGCGAATACCCGACCCTGGCGGTGAAGCATTCCGACAGCCAGGGCGTTCTGGCCAACATGACCGCGCTGCTCAGCCGGGACGGATATAATATCGGATATATGGATGTGGACCGCAAGGGACGCAGCGGGGATGCGATGACCGTGTTCGAGCTGGATTCCGCTCCGGAGGAGACCACGATTCAGGCCATCCGCAAGCTTCCCCACATCAAGGAAGTAACGATGATCGATTTGACCAAAAGGAGCTAACCATCATATGAGATTCGAGACCCTCGAACAGCTGGCGGACATTTGCCGCCAGGAGAACAAGACGATTGCCGAGGTTATGCTTGAGGATCAGGCGCGAGAAACGGGCGTCTCCCGCGAGGAAGTATTCCGGCAAATGGCCGAATATTACGGTGTGATGAAGGAAGCGGTGCGCCAGGGGCTCACCGGCAATACCAAGTCGCGGAGCGGACTCACCGGCGGCGATGCCAAAAAGGTGTCCGATTATATGCAGCAGGGCGAAACATCGCTTGGCGGCCCTGCGGCCGAGGCGATGGCCTACGCGCTGGCGGTGTCGGAAGTGAACGCCTCGATGGGACGCATTATCGCGACGCCGACAGCGGGCTCGTGCGGAATCATCCCCGGCGTATTCGTCAGCGCCCAGGAACGCTTCGGCTGGGAAGACGAACATTTGGTCAAGGGCTTGTTCTGTGCCGGCGCCATAGGTTATGTTATAGCCAACAACGCCTCGATCTCGGGGGCGGAAGGCGGCTGCCAGGCAGAAGTCGGTTCGGCGATCGGCATGGCCGCGGGCGCGATGGTCGAGCTGCGCGGCGGTACGGCCCAGCAGGCCGTTCATGCTGTTGGCCTGGCGCTGAAGAACTGCCTCGGCCTGATCTGCGATCCGGTCGCCGGGCTGGTGGAAATTCCCTGCATCGTCCGGAACGGGCTGGGGGCCGTCACGGCCCTGGCGGCTTCGGACATGGCTCTTGCCGGCGTTGGCAGCGTTATCCCGGCCGATGAAGTGATCGGCGTCATGCTGGAGGTCGGAAGCGCCATGCCGGCCAAGCACCGCGAGACCGGGAAGGGAGGACTCGCCCAGACGCCAACTGGCCGCAAGCTGACCAAGGAACTGGTGGAACAGCGGCGCAGAAAGGCCAAAGAAGCCAAAGCGCCTGCCAAGGAAGATTAACTTATTAACGGCAGCCCCAAAATTGAAATCAAAGGAGACGCGAAATCGATGAGCAATGTGAAGGAGAACCGTTGGTACAGCAAGGATCATGAATGGGTGGAAAAGGCAGGCGGATCTGTGGTCCGCATCGGGATCAGCGACTTCGCCCAGCACCAGCTGGGGGACATCGTGTTTGTGGAGCTGCCGGAAGCCGGCGCCGACGTCGCGGCCGAAGAGAGCATCGGAACGATCGAGTCGGTCAAAACCGTGTCGGATCTGTTCAGTCCGGTGAGCGGGAAAGTGACCAAAATCAACGATGCGCTGGAAAGCGAGCCGGAGCTCGTCAATAGCGAGCCGTACGACGGAGGCTGGATGATCGAGGTAGAGGTTGAAGGAGATTTGGACGAGCAGCTGCAATCGCTGCTGACGGCAGAGCAGTATGAGCAATTTTTGAACGAATAATAACGATATCGAGACAGGGGCTGGGGCACATCGTGCCGCAGCCTCTTTGATTTTATACGACGATTTTATACGATGGCCCGATATCCCCGCGCAGCTTATTCCACCTGCAGCGCGGGTTATTTATGACCAAGGTTCGGTTTGTCGATAACAAGAACAAGAGGAGGGTACATACGCCGTTAAATGGAAGCTGCCCTGCATCTATTATTCTATGATTTGAAAGAACCGTGCAACTATGGGGTAAATGCTAGCGTACAAGCATATAATGATTTAACCATGCAGTCACAGCTGTCCCGTAAATTTGGGCAGGGAAAAGCTTATAGAACCCCTTACAAATGGCAAGAAAGTAACATAGGATGTAGTGAAAGCGATTTTTTGAGGCATTTATTCAGGTAAACCATGGTGGTGAGATGAATGATGATGAATAACGTGGAAATATATGAAGGCGGCGACCTGGGATGTCATTATACGCATCTTGAAAGTATATTCAAAGTTTGGGCGCCGACGGCGGCGAAGGTAACCCTCGCCTTGTATGACGATGCCGGAACTTATGACGGTGGAGCGCTTACCGATCACGCCGGAGGGTTCGAAATCGGCATGAGACGCGGGGAAGGCGGCGTATGGTCACTTCATTTCAGAGGCGATTTGGCCGGAAAATATTATATGTACAAGGTGGAGCACCCGGACGGACGGGAAGTTTATGCGGCCGATCCTTACGCCCGGGCGGTCAGTGCCAACGGGCAGCGGACGGCGATCGTCGACGTGAAGGCCGCAAGCCCGGAGGGCTGGGAAGAGGATGAAACTCCCGGTCTTCTGGGGGTGGAAGACTCGGTACTCTATGAACTGCATGTCAGGGATTTTTCGATCAGCCCGGATTCCGGGCTCCAGTATAAAGGCAAGTTCAAAGCGTTTACGGAGACAGGTGTGCGGGACGCAGCCGGGAGCCGGCTCGGCATCGATCATTTGGCCGAACTCGGCGTGACACATGTCCATCTGCTGCCGATTTTTGATTATGCGACGGTGAACGAGCTGACGGTCGATGATCCGGACTCGGCAGAACCGAAATTCAACTGGGGTTATGATCCCCAGCATTACAACGTGCCGGAAGGCTCCTACGCGACCGACCCGTCAAGCCCCGAAGTCCGGATCCGGGAATGCAAGGAGATGATCATGGCGCTGCACCGCAAAGGAATCCGGGTCGTGATGGATGTGGTGTACAATCATACCTACTCCGCAGGGGACGGCCTATTTGAGAAGCTTGTGCCGGGTTATTTTTACCGGACCGATGCGTCAGGGCGGTTCAGCAACGGCTCCGGCGTCGGGAACGAGCTGGCAACCGAGCGCCCGATGGTCCGCAAATACATCAAGGATTCCCTGCGGTATTGGGCGGAAGAATACCATATCAACGGATTCCGTTTTGACCTGATGGGTCTGATCGACACGGACACGATCGCGCAGATCACCGAGGAGCTCCGCCGCGAGCATCCGGGACTGCTGATTTACGGGGAGCCTTGGACAGGCGGTGAAACGCCGCTGAAGCAGCAAACCTTGAAAGGATCCCAAAGGGGCAAAGGCTTTGCCGTTTTCAACGACAATTTCCGGGGGGCCATCAAGGGAGACAGCGACGGTGCGGGAAAGGGCTTTGCCACGGGGCAGCCCGGCAAGGAAGCGGCGGTATTGGCCGGCGTTCAGGGGGCAATCGACGATTTCACCGGATCACCTACAGAGACGATCAACTATGTGACGGTTCACGACAACCTTAACCTGTGGGATAAAGTACTGATTACGCAGGGACTGGAAGGTGATCTGATCCGGGGTATCGATAACGGCCAACTTGCCGGAGGTGGAAGCCTCGAAGAAGCTGTCGCAGCCACCGATCCTTACCGGAGCATCGACCAGGACCTGCTGCTGGAGAACGAAAGCGTTCGGAGAGCGCTGCTGGCCAACGGCATCGTGCTGACTTCTCAGGGGATTCCGCTCATTCATGCGGGTGACGAGATGCTCCGCAGCAAATTCGGCGACCACAACAGCTACCGGAGCGGGGATGCGATCAACGCCATCCGCTGGGGCAACAAGTCCCGGTTCCTGCCGGTATTCGAGTACTACCAGGGGCTGATCGCGCTGCGCCGCGCCCACCGGGCGTTCCGTATGACGGACAAGGAGCAGATCAAACGGAGCATGGAGGTCATGCGCTGCGACGGCAATGTCGTCGCTTACCGGCTGAAGGATCATGCCAACGGCGATACGTGGAAAAATATCATCGTCATCTACAACGCAAACGTTCGGGAGGCGCAGGTCGACATTCCGTTTTCCATTACCGGCTGGAAGGTAGCCGTCAAAAACCTTCAGGCCCGGAACGGGGCGCTGGAGATGATCGTCGACGAAACGGTGAGCGTCCCAGGCCTGTCGGTCATGGTTCTGTATGAGGAAGAAGGCGGCCGTCCGCGCCTGCTCAAGACGGTGGAGCTGCATTATGAGCGCCAGGACCGCAAATATGACGGCTGGAACTTATGGGTATGGGGCAGCGGCATGCGGGAACGCCGGGTCGATTTTGACCGGATGGAGGACGGACGCGCTGTGGCGACGATATATGTCCCGCTGAACGTGCAGGAAATCGGATATATCGTGCGGCTGAACGAGTGGGAGGCGAAGGACTGCGACCAGGACCGGTTTATCAAGCTCGGATGGCATCACAGCAAGCTGAAGGTGCTTGTCCGGAGCGGATCGGACGACTGGAAGAAGATCAGCTGACGCCCGGGTGCCGGGAGGAGTGCGGCCGGCTGTGTAAGGGGGGCTGGCTGGAGCGTACGGCAACCTGGGAATGGAGCTGCTTAACAGGTTGGAAGGTTTGGCCGCTTTAGAAGCTTGCAAGCTGAGAAGCCTAGAAGCTTGGGGCGACGGTATGACGGAAATATGGAGCTTTCTTTTCTGTATCCGGGGATAGGGATGAATGCATTTTACAAAAACGGGTGATTCCTATAAAGTAAAGTGAGATTCCCTTGGATAGGGTGATATATAACAGAGAAAGAAGGCTTACGATGACCGAGAAACTGCTGTCGCCTCTGGTGAAAACCTTTGACATGCTGCCCCATCCCGAGGGCGGGTGGTACAAGGAGTTATGGAAAGCGTCCTTTGAAATCCCGAAAGACGTGCTGGATCCCAAGTATTCGGGTTCGCGCCCTTCGGCGACTTCGATTTATTTCCTGCTGCATCCGGAGGAATCCTCCGCGTGGCACCGCGTTTATTCCGATGAATTGTGGCTGTGGCATTCCGGCAGTCCGCTCGAGCTGCTGCTCGGAGGCGATGGGGAACAGCCGGGCGGGGAGACCAAAATCATTTTGGGAATGGACGTTGAGAACGGCCAGGTGCCGCAGGCGCTCGTTCCGGCCAATGTCTGGCAGGCGGCCAAGCCGCTGGGCGACGAGCCGGTGTTCGTCTCCTGCGTCGTTTCCCCAGGCTTTCATTTTGACGATTTTACGATGATATCCGGAAAATAAAACCTTCGGCAGCGGCATGTCCCGCTTCGCCGGGCCAGCCTAAATCCCGCACGGTTGAAATGACCGATGCGGGATTTTTTGTGATATTGGAAAGGACCGCTGCTAGACGTTTTTATTTAGATATACTGCTCCTTCCTTCAGTGTACTCCAGGCTAAGCAGCGTACTCCGTTTGTCTCAAAAGCAGCTGGCTGTTTTGCGCTGCAAGGTTTTGATTTCGCCAAAAATGGGTAATACATAGATATGCCTGTGTACTGCAGGGGACAGATTAAATATCAGAGGAGGTTGTAAAAGATGACATCTCATTCTCTTACAGCAGAACGAAGAACCGACACGAAGCATTCGAGCCTGCGCAGCTTGAGACAAAGCGGACGCATTCCGGCGGTGGTCTACGGGACACAGACCGAGAGCATGCCGGTCAGCGTCGATGCGAAGGAGCTGGCGAAAGTTGCCAGAACAGGCCGGTCCGAAGTGTTCAAGCTGAAGGTGGAAGGCTCGTCGGATCTGGACGTGATCATCAAGGATTACCAGCGCAAAGCCGGTGAGTGGATGCATGTGGACTTCATGCACATCTCCGCCAACAAGCCGATCAAGGTTCGCGTTCCGATCGACTTCCAAGGTACGGCTGCCGGCACCAAGGTGGGCGGCGTGCTTCAGCATCAGGAGACCGAGCTTGAAGTCGAGGCGCTTCCTGCAAATCTGCCATCCGCGATCACCGTGGACGTATCGCATATGGAAATCGGCGACAAGCTGGTAGCCGGAGACATCCAGCTGCCATCCGGCGTAACGCTCGTAGCCTCACCGGAAGAGCTGGTTGCTTCCGTAACGGCATCCCGCATGGCGACGGAGGCACAGGCTGCGGACGAATCCGTGGCAGCGGAGGGAGAAGAAGCGGCGGAAACGGCTGCAGAAGACAACAACGAATAAAACGTCTTATCATATACATGCTTGTGCAGGAAAACCCCTGGTCGTTCACGACCAGGGGTTTCTTTGCATGAGACATGTGTGAGATGCACTGCGAATCGCCTGTGTACGTTTCGCCCGCATAAGCATCACCTGCTTACGCGTCCTGCAGCTCGAGCCACTGCTCATACGCCGCGTCCAGCTGTGCCTGCAGCTGCTCCCGCTCCGCATGAAGCTGCTGCAGGCGCCCCAGATCCGTGGCGGCGCTTTCCTCGAGCATGTCGGCGTCGATCTGCCCCAGACGGCCCTCAAGCTCCTTGATCGACTGCTCGAGTGAAATAGAGGCGGAGGCGTCGCTTTTCCGGGAACGCCGCTCGCCGGTATCGGGGCGCGCAGCAGCCGGCTTGGATACCGGCTCCTTGCCCTGGCTGCCGGCTTCCGCGCCCTTTGAGCCAGCGGCCTCTGCCTTCCACGCCTGCGCCGCCGTTTCGGCTTCGCTCAGCTTGCGGATTTCCTGTTTGTAATCCTCGAAGTTACCGATGAAGGAACGGACCCGCCCGTGATCCAGGCTCCAAATTCTGGCCGCCAGCCTGTTGATAAAATACCGGTCGTGGGATACGCCGAAGATGGTGCCGGGGAACTCCTCGAGCGCCTCCTCCAGCGCTTCCCTGGCGTCAATGTCCAAATGGTTGGTCGGTTCGTCCAGAATCAGCAAATTCGGCTTCTGCTCCATCAGGATGGCGAAGCGCAGCCGCGTCCATTCCCCGCCGGAGAGGCTGCGGATGTCTTTGAATACATCGGCGCCGTAGAACAGGAATCGCGCCAGCCGGCCGCGGGCTTCACCTTCCTCGATGCCGGCCTGTTCCCGGTAGTACTGAAGCACGTTCTGCTTGACGGATTCCGGCGTTTCCTCCTGCGCGAGGTAACCGATGCTGACGCGCGAGCCGACGGCCACGCTCCCCTCCGTCGGTTCGAGCTCGCCCAGGGCCAGCTTGATCAGCGTACTCTTGCCGCTTCCGTTGCCGCCGAGCAGCATGACGGTTTCCCCGTACCGGAGCGTTTCGTTGACGCCTTGGAACAAGGTGCGCGTGCCGTACGATTTGCCCAGCTCCTCGAACACGAGCACCTGCTTGCCGGAGCGGTCTTCCTGCTGCAGCGACAAATCCATCGTCTTTCGTTCAAGCACTGGCCGCTTCAGCTTCACCATACGGTCGAGGGCCTTCTGCATGGAGGCGGCACGGCGGTGGAACCCGGCGTTCGGCGGGTTGGACCGGTTGCCCCACTCGATCAGCTGTTTGATGCTTTCCTGCATCTTTTTGATTTTTTTCTGCTGCTCCTGGTAATCGGCAAACTGCTGCAGGAGCCGTGCTTCCTTTTCCTTCTGATAACCGCTGTAGTCGGTGTGGTAGGTAAAAGCTTCTCCGTCTTCAATCTCGACCACCTTGGTCACGAGCTTGTCGAGAAAGTAACGGTCATGCGATATCGTAAGCACGGTGCCGCGGTATTCCTTCAGGAACTGCTCCAGCCATTCGATCGCCGCCATGTCCAAGTGGTTGGTCGGTTCGTCCAGCAGCAGCACATCAGGTTGCTCAAGCAGCAGGGAGGCGAGCCCGATTTTGGTC
Source organism: Paenibacillus sp. FSL R5-0378 (assembly GCF_038009285.1). Lineage (NCBI taxonomy): Bacteria > Bacillati > Bacillota > Bacilli > Caryophanales > Paenibacillaceae > Paenibacillus > Paenibacillus sp. FSL R5-0378. The sequence continues at coordinate 6,065,156 of NZ_JBBPAY010000001.1, read as the reverse complement.
TTCTCTCCCCCGGAGAGGGAGGCGAAGGGGCGGGTGTACTGGCCCGCGGGGATGCCAAGGCCGCCGGCGATGCGGTCAATGGTCGCTTCCATTTCATAACCGCCGGCTGCTTCAAAGCGTTCCTGCAGCCTGCCGTATTCGGCGAGCCACTGCTCCGGCTCTTTGGCGCCGGAAGCGGAGGGGCCGGACATCAGCGCCTCCAGCTCGCGCATCCGCCGCTGCCATTCAAGCGGCGCCGTAAAAGCGCGCAGCAGGATGTCATACACCGTTTCGCCGTCTCCGGCTTGGGGAATTTGGGCGAGGAAGCCAAGCTTGGCGCCCCGCGAAATGGAGATTTCGCCTTGATCCGGCTTGTCTCCGCCGTTCAGCAAGTGGAGCATCGTCGTTTTTCCGCAGCCGTTGCGGCCGATCAGGGCCGCTTTTTCCCCTTCGCGGATTTCAAAGGATACATCGGACAAAACGAGCTGGGCACCATGGTATTTTTGTATGTTTTTGCATTGAATCATCATTGTATTTTCCTCCATAGATGCCGCATCTACAGAAAAAAACCGCAGGGAAATGTCCCTGCGGCTTGAACGTTCAACGCTTATCCGTTGAAGTTAAGGTAGGAGCGGCATTTCGCAATTTTGTAAAACAACCGGATTGTTAAAAATGGACAGACGGATCCCGTTAACGGGAACTCTGTAAAAAATGCCGGACAAAATCATCGGCAGTTGATTGATCCGGTCGTTTCCAAAATTGCGTACCACTTCTACCTCACCTCCATGTTAAAAAAAGTTAGCTTTATTGTATCCACAACGAGTGCTAAAAGCAAGCAATGGATGAAACATTTTATGAAAATGGCCATATCACCCGGATCAGAACCCTCAGCAGGCTTTGGATGTGTGGTTCCAATTCGGCTTCGGGCTGTCGAAGGGGTGTCGGTGTGTACAGCTGATTTGTAATAGCGGGACGGGCATTTATCTCCAGACCGGCATTATAATACAATAAGATGCAGTGGTTGAAACGAGTGGAGGTCCTCATGAAGAAAAAAATAATGTTTACCGGCGGAGGGTCCGCCGGACATGTCACGGTCAACCTGGCGCTGATCCCGCTGTTCCGGCAGGAAGGCTGGGCGGTGGAGTATATAGGCTCGGTCAATGGGATCGAGCGGGAGCTGGTGTCGCCGCTGCCGGACGTGGCGTATTTTCCGATATCGACTGGCAAGCTGCGCCGGTATTTGGACTGGCAAAACGCCAAGGATCCGTTCCGGATCGCCAAGGGCGTCTATCAGGCATACCGTCTCATCCGCCGCCGGAAACCGGATATTGTATTTTCCAAAGGCGGGTTCGTATCGGTGCCCGTCGTCATCGGTGCCTGGCTGAACCGGGTGCCGGTTATCATTCACGAGTCGGACATCACGCCGGGGCTGGCCAACCGGATTGCCATCCCGATGGCTGAAGCGGTGTGCACGACGTTCCCGGAAGCGGCTGCGCATATCGGCAAGGGCAAGGGCCGCCATGTCGGCGCCGTCATCCGGAATGAGCTGAAACAGGGCAGCGCTGCCGCCGGACGGAAGCTGTGCGGGTTCACCCCGGGGAGGCCCGTTCTGCTGGTGATGGGCGGCAGTCTTGGCGCGCAGAGCATTAACCGGGCGGTGCGCCAGGCGCTGCCTGAGCTGACGGAAGCTTTTCAAGTCGTGCACTTATGCGGGAAAGGGCAGCTCGATCCGGCGCTGACGGTTCCCGGCTATTGTCAATTCGAATACATTCGCGATGAACTGCCGGATGTGCTGGCGATGTCGGACTTGGTGATCACCCGTGCCGGCTCCAATTCGATCTTTGAGTTCCTTTCCTTGCGCAAGCCGATGCTTCTCATCCCATTGACCCGGCAGCAAAGCCGGGGCGATCAAATCCTTAACGCGCATTCGTTCGAAAAAGCGGGTTATGCCGAAGTGCTGGAAGAGGAAGGTCTGTCTCCGCAAACGCTGCTCGAGCGGGTTCGGGCATTGCATGCCCATCGGGATGCCTATGTATCGGCCATGGCGAGCGGCCAAAAGACGGACGCGCTTGCGGAAGTATTCAAGCTGATCAAAGAAACCGCAAAAAGCCGTTAAAGATCGTCTGCGCCAAGAAAAGGAACCTTATTTTACCTGAACGGATAGAGAACAAGAGTTCCTAATTTTTCGCTTTCCTGAGCCGAACTATGGTATATTGAGTACACGAGATTTTAGGACAGGAGACCGGAAAGGACGGAAGACATGCTGGCTTTTACTTCGCAAAGAATCAGATCATTATGCGGCGCATCCGCCTTTAAACGGGGTGAGGAATACTGCGCCTACGGTCAGGTCATGATCGTGGAACGCGATGACGATAACCGTTACATTGAAGCGGTAGTGCAGGACGAGGATATATACCGGGTGGAGGTCGATATCGACGGAGCGGATTTCAGCGCAACCTGCCACTGTGCGGGCTTCGGCGGATATTATCCTTACTGCAAGCATATCGCCGGCGTCTTGATCTATCTGCTGGAAGAAGAAAAGGGCGGGGCGGACCGGCTGCAGCCGCGGGGGGAGGTCGTCCCGATTCCGACGCCTGCGGTTTCCTCCAGGGACGTGCGGCTCACCAGCGGACTGATCGAGCTGTTTGAGCAGATGGCGGACAGCGAACGGCTGAAGACCGGCCAGAAAGCGGCGAGCGTGCTTAAGGAAACGCTGGCTGTGGAATGGACCTGCAAAGTGACGGACGAGTATCAGCCGGAACCGAAGTTCCGGATCGAGATGAAGGTCGGACCGAACCGGCTGTACGTCGTGCAAAATATCAGGCAGTTTCTGCTTCACATCGAGGAAGGAAGAAGCCTGCCCTTTACCAAGCTGTTCACTTACAACCCGAAGCAGCACACGTTCCGGCCCGAGGACTGGGCGGTCATCGACATGCTGATCCGGATTTGCGGCAGCGAGTTCGCGTATGATGAAGCAGGACGATCCATTCCTGGCTTCGCTGCCTCAGGCAGCCAGCGGATGCTGACGATCCCGCCGCTGGGCTGGAACGAGCTGCTGCCTTTGCTGGTCAAGGCCGGGGCTGCGATGGAGCGCGAGTATGCTTCACCTCAGCCGATTCAGCTGGGTGAAGGCCAGATCCCGCTGTCGTTCCATGTGGGCAGCATCGATAGCGGCGACGCCTATCATCTGGAAATCAACGGGCTGAAGCGGGTCGTTGTGATGACCGCGTACGGCTGCGCAGCTGTTGACGGCACGATATACCGGCTGCCGGTGCGCGACCTGCTCCTGCTGTCAGAGATGAAAACCTTGATATACCGCTATGACCATAAGCGGATTAACATATCACCGCACCAGATGGACGCACTGATGGAGAAGGTGGTTCCCGGCTTGCGGCGCATTGGGAAGGTCGGCATGGACGCCAGCGTCCGGGATCAGCTGGTGCAGCCGGACCTCGTGGCCAAGCTGTATTTGGACAGGGACGAAACCGAGCTGACCGCAAGGCTGGAATTCGTGTACGACGGGATTGTGATCGACGCATTTGCCGATACGGATGCCCGGAAAGACGGCGACTTTATTTTGGTCCGGGATACGGACAAGGAGCGGCGGATGATCGAGGCGTTGAAAGGAACGGACTTTGTGCAGAACGGACACGAAATGGTGCTGGACCTGTCGGAAGAAGACAGCGTATACGACGTCCTGTTTCATTTGCTGCCCAAGCTGGAGAAATGGGTCCAAGTATACGCCACTCCCGCTGTCAAGCAGCTGATGCACAATCCGAACAAGCCTCCGAAAATCAAGGCGGACACGGACCATGCGACCAACTGGCTCGAGATCAACTTTGAGCTGGACCATGTGAGCGACAAAGAAATCCGCAAGCTGCTGCTGAGCGTGATTGAGAAGCGGAAGTATTACCGTCTTCCCGGCGGTGCGTATGTGTCCCTGGAAAAGGAAGCCTTCCAAACCTTCGGCGAGCTGTATGACGAGCTCGGGATGAAAAAAGGCGATATTACCGGCAGCCGTATCCATCTTCCTCTGGTCAAGGGTCTGCAGCTCCGTGACAAGGAAGGCCGGGCTTATGGGGTACAGATGGGGAAATCGCTGCGGCAGCTGATTGATCATATGACGCATCCCGAGCAGATGGACTTCAATGTGCCCGAGGAGCTTGCCTCCGTGCTCCGGGATTACCAGCGCGACGGCTTCCAGTGGCTGAAGACGCTTGGCCATTACCGGTTCGGCGGGATTCTGGCCGACGACATGGGACTGGGCAAAACGCTGCAAAGCATTGCCTACATTGTGTCCGAACGCAGGGAGAAGGAAGGCGGGCACCTTCCGGTCCTGATCGTATCCCCCGCATCGCTCGTATATAACTGGGAGAGCGAGTTCCAGAAATTCGCTCCGTCCGTTCAGGTTCATGTGGCCCTTGGCGCACGGAAGGAGCGCAGCGATTCCCTGCTTCGCATAGCGGCTGCGGGCGCAGAAACCGAATCTCCTGACAGCCTTGCTGCGCAGCAGGCGGACGTAATTATCACCTCATATCCGTCCCTGCGCAAGGATATCCGGCTGTACCGGGAGATGGGCTTCAGCACTCTGTTTCTTGACGAAGCCCAGATGATCAAAAATTACGCGACGCAGACCGCTCAAGCGGTGCGGGAAATCCGTGCGGAGCGGCGGTTTGCGCTGACGGGCACGCCGATCGAAAACGCGGTGGATGAGCTGTGGTCGATTTTCGAGGCGGTATTCCCGGGTCTTTTTACGGGTCAGAAAGCTTTCCGCGGCCTGACCCGCGGCCAGATCTCCCGGATTGTGCAGCCGTTCATTTTACGCCGGTTAAGGGCTGATGTGCTGGACGAGCTGCCGGAACGGATCGAGACGGTTCAGCGCTCGGAGCTCAGCCTTGAGCAGAAGAAGCTGTACGCAACTTACCTCGAGGAATTCAAAGAAGAGACGATCCGTGACCTGGAGATGGAGGGGTTCCAGAAGAGCCGGATGAAAATATTGGCCGGCATCACGAGGCTTCGTCAGCTGTGCTGCCATCCCTCGCTGTTTGTGGACGGGTACGAAGGTCCGGCCGGCAAGCTCTCCCAGCTGCTGGACGTGGTCGACGAATGCCTCAGCAGCGGGCGGCGGATCCTGATCTTTTCCCAGTTTACGAGCATGCTCCGGATCATCCGCAGCGAGCTGGGTCAGCGGGGGATTCCGGTCTTTTATCTGGACGGGCAGACTCCGGCCAAGGAGAGGGTAGACACGTGCTCGCGGTTTAACCAGGGAGAGAACGACGTATTCCTGATCTCGCTCAAAGCGGGCGGGACAGGGCTGAACTTGACCGGAGCGGACACGGTCATCCTGTACGATTTGTGGTGGAATCCGGCGGTGGAAGAGCAGGCCGCGGGACGCGCCCACCGGATGGGGCAGAAAAACGTGGTCCAGGTTATTCGCCTGGTGACGAAGGGCACCGTGGAGGAAAAGATGCTGGAGCTGCAGCAGCGGAAGAAGGATTTGATCCGCGAAGTGATGGAGTCGGCGGATGACGCGGTCACGACCTTGACTGAGCAGGAAATCCGCGAGCTGCTTGCCTTATAGAGAGTCATTTTTATTCATGGAAGTACCATGAACCGGACCTGGGAGGGGCCGGTTTTTTTTCTTGTCCAGCTGCGAGAACCGGCTGAGCTCCTTTTGATCCCGATAAATTTTCATGAAAAAGATGCAGGAATATGAATGGCAATGGCGAAATTTACCTCTATGCTTTAGTATAAATGACCTATTACTTGTGATCCATTCACGGACTTGGGAATGAGGAGAAGAATGTATGCGAAATCGATACAATTACGGTATCCTAACCAATTCAGGGCCTCATCTGTACAGCATGGATACAGGGGGAAGCCGCGAACAGGGCGCAGATTCGACGCCTGTCAGCGGATATATGCCTCGTGACGAACATGCGGCTGCGTCAGCGGCAGCTGGCTCTATAGCCTCTCTTTTTTCGACCACACCGACATACAGCAGCGCTTATCTTAAGCGCCGTGAACTTATAAACCGGCAGCAGGGGCAGACCGCCTGGAACGAGGCGGAAAAGTTAGCGTTTGAGGCCGATTGGTATGACAATCAGCTGGAGTGGATCGCGACGATCGATCAAACTTACGGGGAGCCGGTATTCTGGGATGTTCTTGCCGCCATGGCTCCTCCGTTCCCGAGAGGGGAACAGGGACCGAAAGAGAAGCTGGCTGAGGGGAATTTGGCTGCGTTCCAGCCGACCCGTATCCAGAAGCTCCTCAAGCAGGACGCCATGATCCGGGAGGAGCTCGAAAGGCAGGTTCAGCTGGCCCGGGAAGAGGATCGTAAAGACTATCTGGCATGGAAAGCAGCCAACGATTTTGCACACGACATCCTGGACGGCAACCGTACCGCCTATTTGCGGGTTCTGGAAGAGATGGCCCCGCTGCAGGAATTGACGATGCTTGGGAGCGGCCTCGAGTTCAGCGTCCGAAGCAGCTCCGAGGTGGAAGTGGAACTGGATGTCAATTCCCAGCAGGTGATCCCGCGCGAGGCGAAAGTCCGCACCGAAGCAGGGGTAGCTTCGCCTGAACTGACCGTTCCCGAACGCAATGAACTGGAGCTGAAATACATCTGCGGCTCCGTCCTCCGGATTGCAGGCGAGCTGTTTGCCCTGCTCCCGCTGGAGTCGGTCGTCGTGCAGGCGAGGGACACCAAACTGAACGGAAAGACCGGGCAGGAGGAATACATTACGGTGCTGTCGATCCGCATCGAGCGGAAATTTTTTGCCGGCTATCATGCAGGACGTGAACGCTGCCTGGAAGCACTGATGCACTGCGCTCACCGGATGGAGTACGATCCCGGTACCGGTTTTGAAGCGGTTGACGACCTTCTGTAATCAGCATGTTCATTTACTGTAGGCTGCCTTTGGGTGACTGACCTTTTGTGTCGGTTGATCATCCGGGGCAGTTTTTTTTAGGTTATAACGCATAAAATGAGCAATCTGTCCTCCAATGAACACATACCGAAAGACGCTGACAGTATGCGACGGAAGACGTATATTCCAACAATAAATGGCGAAAAAACTCATATTTTGGTACCATATGCACTTGTTTTCCACTAGGGGGCATTTGTTAATATAATAGCAAAGGTCTATGGCAGCCGCTGTAAACGGAGAATACAGCTCTTTGAATGACAGGGAAGCGGCATTTTGAATCTGTGCATAGTCAGTAGAGAGAGCAAGAAGTATGGAGATGGGAGTGAGCGCATGAGGAGATGGTGGCTACTGCTGGGCAGCCTAGTCCTGGTCCTTGGGATAACCGGCTGCGGAGACAAGAAGAGCTACTCAATGGACCGCGTGGAATCCAGGGCTTACCTCGGGCCGGATGGAGACTTGTATGTCGAAGAACTGTTTACGTATACCTTTAAGGGCAGTTTTAACGGAATGACGCGTGCGATTGATCGGGCGGATCAGAAGGGGGTTGAATTTTTTGAAGCCTATGTACCCCCGGAACATCCGAAGCTAGGCAGTTTCTCCTACGAAAACTTGCAGCGGCTGGATGTCCAATGGGACGACGACGATGATACGTATTACATATACGATGCCGCGCAGAACGAAACGAAACAGGTTTATTACCGTTACCGGATTGACCATGCGGCAGTCAGGTATGGCGAAACGGGCAAGCTGGAATGGAGCTTCTTCAAAAATAACCAAGAGGATCTTCACCAGGTGTCCGTCGACTTGTTTATGCCCAGCGATTATAAGGACGGAGACGTTCATGCCTTTTTGCATGACCGTTCGGGCGGGAAGATTACAAGCGAAGGGCCGCCGGCGGTTCACTATGAAACCGATGATTTGAAGAGTGACGGCACGGCGCATATGGTGGTCTATTTTCCACCGGATCAGCTATCCCAAATGACGGCTTCCGAGGAACAGGTTTCTTTGCAAAAGCAGCTGTCTGCCGAGCAGAAATACCAGGAGCGGCTTGCCGCCCGTGACGATCGAATGAACGCCATCCGTCCGGTTGTGCAAGTCGGCATGGCTGTTTTCATTGTAGGTGCGCTGCTGTACGCTTTGTCGTGGAGAAAAATTTCGGCCTGGCTGCGGCGCGGGGATGTCACCCGGCAGGACATCGATGAAGCGGATCCGCTGCTTCTCATGTATATGCTGCGCAAAGGCCGGTTAAAAAGGGAAGACTTCATGGCCGGATTGTTATCGCTGCGCCAGAAGGGTTACGTGACCGTGAAGCAGGTCCCGGCTTCCAAACGCTTCCAGGAAGAGCCGACGGCGCCCGAATTCACGCTGCAGTTCACCTTTACGGGCAGGATGGACCAGCTCAACCCGGCGGAGAAGCATCTTGTCGGCTGGCTGTTCGAAGAAATCAACGGCAGTCTGATCTTCAAGCTGGATTCCTTGGCGGGACCAACGTTTAAGGAGCGGCAGAGCGCAAGGATCGTCAAGCAGTACCGGGCAAAGTCGGTTAAGCATGCCGACCGGCTGATGAAGTGGATCAGGCTGCTGTCGCGTACCCAGCCTTATTCGGGGCAGGTCCGGCCTAATCCGCTGCTCAAGCTGTTCATTCCGCTGACGGCTGCGGTGAATTACGGCCTGCTGCTGTATCTGCTGTTCACCGACGCGGCGTCCACGCTCATGATCGTGCTAACCGCCGTGCTGCTTGGTGCCGGAGGGGTATGGGCGTCCATCCGTTTCCGGAATAAGCTGTGGATCTTCCTGTTTCTGCTCGCATGCTTTATTATGGGCTCCCAAATCGTGCATGATATTTCGGGCGACTACCTGATCCTGACGGTATGTTCCGCTCTGTTTGTATGGAGCATTCCCGTTCATGTGCTGTCCTGGGAGACGCATCGCTATCGTTATGCACTCAAGGCACTTCGGAGTACGCTCGGAAAAGGAGAGATGTCCTACGCAGGCGAACCGCTGGAAACAGAGCAGGCCGCGGAATATGCCGCCCTGCTTGGGACCGTTCCGCGGTATATTAAACACCGTAAGCAGACCGGAACGTCAGGCGCCGCCTTGGCCGCAGCCGTGCCCGCACTATTCAGCGTGGAAATTATGGAATCCCTGAATTATACGCAAAATCACCTGCTCCTGAAGCCGATGGGCGTCGGAGGAAGCAGCAGCAGCTCCTCTTCCAGCTTCAGTGACGGCGGGGGAGGCGGAGGCGGGGGAACCGGCGCGTTCTAGCATACGCCAAATCGTCAACTGCACCGCCCAAGGAATAACGATAACGATTGAGATGACCACGTAAATCCGCAGCAGCCCGTTCCCTGGCATTCGAGGGACGGGCTGTTTTTATGCCTGGAGGATGGAAGAAAGCGGCTTTCCGCCCGCTACGTATTAACAAAAAAACGGCAAGCTCCTCTCAGAGAGAGGAACTGCCGTTTATTTGGATAGGTGGACCCGATCAGTTGGTCTTGGCCGCCATGATGACGTCCCGGCACTCGTCGGAGCAGAAGGACTGATGGATCTCTTCGCACTCTTCGCAGCAAACATGCTGTTTGTTGCAGGTCGGGTTGGCGCAGTTGATATAGCGGTCATGCGTTTTGCCGCAGTGGATGCACTTGGCGATCACGACGTCCTCTTCCGTACGGTTGATCGGCACCGAAATGCGCTCGTCAAAGACGTAGCATTTGCCGTCCCACAAATGTCCTTTGACTTTAGGGTCCTTGCCGTATGTTACGATGCCGCCCTCAAGCTGGGCAACATCTTGAAAGCCTTCTTTGATCATGAAGCCGGTCAGCTTCTCGCAGCGGATGCCGCCAGTGCAGTAGGTCAGAATTTTCTTGTCCTTGAACTGGCTCATATTGTTGCGAATCCATTCCGGAAATTCGCGGAACGATTCGACATCCGGACGGATGGCGCCGCGGAAATGTCCGATTTCGTATTCATAGCTGTTGCGTCCGTCCAGGACGATGACGTCATCCTGCTGAAGCAGCTCATGGAACTCTTCCGGAGACAGACGCTTCCCGCCGATGACGTTGGGATCAAGCGGCTCCTCGTAACGGAACGTGACGAGCTCTTTCTTGTGACGGACAAACATTTTCTTGAACGCATGGCCTTCCGACTCATCGATCTTGAAGACGATATCAGAGAACAGCGGATTCGCTTTCAGGTCGTTCATATACTTCTCGGTTTGTTCCACGGTGCCGGACAGCGTGCCGTTGATGCCTTCAGAGGCGATCAGAATGCGGCCTTTGACGCCCAGATCTTTGCAGTACTGCAGATGCTCCGCAGTGAACTGCTCAGGATCAGGGATGTTGACGAATTTATAATATAACAAAATACGGTATTCTTGCTTCGTTGTCATTGCTTCTTCACCTGTTCTTGTAAATTTACCTTATATATTGTAGATGAACAGGGCATACATAGTCAACTTGAAAGTATAGTAAGTGAAGGGAGGATTCCTAATAGCTTAGCTGAAAGACGCCATTTCGATGCGGTCTATAGATGAGAATGAATCCGAGAAATACTGGAAAATGCTCCGTCTGCTTGCGCAAATTTAGAGGGCGGCTATCCTTCTCATTGGAGGAATAAAAAACCAAATATTATATTGCGTATCGTAACGGTATATGATATTATAGGTTCACGGATCCGAATCAGCCGAAGATGGAAGGTGCCTCCCCTTAAAGAACGACGCGGCAGCGTCGGATATCCGGAAGTCCGATGCAGCTGTCCATGGAGTAAGCTTTCCTTCGGCATGATAAGCCATCTTGAGTTTAACCGTATTCAGCAGCGCCGCGTAATAGGACAAATCAAGCATGCAAAGGAGATGTTCTCTTATGAAAAAAGTGCTTTATGTGCCGCTGGACGACCGTCCTGCCAATTTGGATGATGTGATCGTGCAGGGGAGATCCGCAGGGATCCAGCTGATAGTCCCCGACCGCGAGGATATTGCCAATCGCCTCGATTCCAAGGCCGTGGCCGAAGGCGGCCAGCTGGTGAGCACCTCATCGCCGACGTACGGAAAGACGCGGAATATCCGCCGTTTTATCAGGGAACACGCCGCTCAGGCAGACGGATTTATCATTTCGACCGATATGCTGGCCTACGGCGGGTTAATCGGCAGCAGACGGCTTCGTTCAAGCGCGGGCGGCGCCTACCCTGATTACGACCCCGAGACCACCAAACTGCTGGACGTCGTTCGGGAAGTGAAGCGGGCCTACCCGCATAAGCCGGTCTATGTGCTGGATACGATCATGCGGCTGGCGACCACCGTGTTTGTGGAAGGCCTGACCCAGGCTGCATACGATGAAGCCAGAGCCTTTGCCCAGCAGCCGCGGGCGGTCGCAACTACGTTCGAGGGCATTTTGGAAGGGTATGACACGAAGCCCGACGGCACTTCGTTTGGAGAGCCAACCCTTTTTGACAAAGAGCAGTACTATAATGCCAGAAGGCATAAATTCAAGACCAACCGATATATCATTGAAAGGCTCGTCCGTGAGGGATACGTGGATTTTCTCGCAGTGGGGGTGGATGACTCCTACACCCAAGGGGTACAGGCTAACGAGATTGCTTACCTGGAAGCCTTTGTGAATGAGCATTTGGGCGGCACCGGCGGCCAGAATCCGGACAAAGCGATTATTCTCCCCGATGCCGATGCGCTGGGATACTCGCTGCTGGGCCGGATGGCGAAGGAGCTTCACCGGTACAGCTCCCGTCCGAAATACGGCGTCAAATATTTTGGGCCGGACGGGTCGACCATCGTCAATCCTTACGAGTATATGAGCGTGCACGATAATATCCGGCATCATGTGGATATCGTCGGCGGGGAGTTCGTTGACACGGCAGCCTATGATATCGAAATCGTGGCGGTGACCAGTGCCAGCGAGATCGGCGCCGCCGTGAGCCGGATGGAAGAGAACAGCGCCGGCCGGATCCCGACGCTGGTGATTGATTTTGTCGGGGGAGGCGCCGCCGATGCGACAGTAACCGAAGCGCTGCTCGACAGCGTGTCCACCGGACAGCTTCTGGGATACAGCGCGTGGAACACGGCCGGCAACAAAATCGGTATGGCCCTCGGCATGGCCCAGGCCCGATTCGTATACCTTGGCACGGAGAAGCGGCCGCCGGCGCTGCAGGAGGCAGTGAATGCACACGGATCGCTGCTGTTCAAGCGATTCCTCAAGGACTACTACTATAAGAAGATCACGATTGCCGAAATTCGGACGTACTCGCGGGCACACACTCTATACTCCAACGTACCGTATGCGGACCAAAACATTCGCCTGTTTAACTCGCCGGAAGACTATAAGGTTCTGGTCGAGATGCTTCGCGAACGCATGCAGGCGAACACGGAGGCGCTGGCTGCCAGAAAGGCCTTCGAGCTCGGCGTGTCGCAGAACGTGTGGCGGATCAAACCGTCCGGATGGTCATATGCGACGTATGCTTGCGCGACTCTGGACTACGACAATCCGGCATTCATTTGGGAGCGGGCGTTTGAGATTACGCTGGGGCCGGAAGTGACGCTGAAAGAGTGCTAGGGCGGGAAACGACTGGCGGCTCGTGGGGGCTGCAGGCATCCGGTGCCAGAGCGAGCACGGATACAACCGCATAGCTTGTTGACGTGCAGAACAAAAACAAAGCCCGGGGATTCCGGGCTTTTTTCTGTACGGCTGTGAGCGATGTCACCCGGCAACCCGGGATCACTTGATGGCCCCGGCCGTTATTCCGCTGGCGATCTGCCGCTGGAAGAACATGTACATAATCAGGACAGGGACGATGGTGATGAGCAGACCGGCGAAAAGGGGGCCCCATTCGGTACGGTACTGCATCTGGGCCTGCATCATTGCGATGCCGACAGGGAGGGTATAGTGCTTCGGATCGTTGACCAGAATCGTGCCGATAATGTATTCGTTCCAGATGTTCAGGACGTTGACGATGCCCACGGTAATAAGCCCCGGCTGCGAGAGCGGCAGCATCACCCGGAAGAAGATGCCGAAGTAGGAAGCTCCGTCCATGGCGGCGGCTTCTTCCAGCTCTTTGGGCAGGCTTTTGAAAAATCCGACGAGCACGAAAATGCCAAACGCAATCAGCGTAGAGGCATACACCAGGATCAGCCCTAAAGAAGAATTCGTCAGATGCATGGAGTTCATCAGGAAAAAGAGCGGGATGAGCGCCAGGCTGAACGGGATCATCATGGAGGCAATGTAAAGCAGGAACAGCGCCGTGCTTCCCCGGAAAGGGTAGCGGGCCAGAACGTAGGCGGTAGTGGCCGACAGCAGCAGCCCGAGCAGCGTGGAACCGATCGTCACCACGACGGAGTTCAGGAAGTAATCACCGAAGCTGAACTCCCGCCACACGTAGCTGAAGTTGCTCCACAGCAGCGGAAAGTCCGGCAGGGACCAGGGCATTTTGCGGAAAAATTGGTCGTTGTTTTTCAGCGAGTCCAGCAGGGTCCACAGCAGCGGATAAATCACCGATATGCCCCACAGGATCAGGATGGCGTAAAACACGATTTTGACCATCGGATTGGAAAGGCCTGATTTCATTATTTGTTCCTCCTGTGCCTAGAAAAATCAGCTGATTTCGATCGTTTCCTGGCGCATGAGCCGCTGCAGGATGATCGTCGTGATCATCGATAAGACCAGAATCAGCACGCCAATGGCCGCACCATAGCCAAAGTGGTACTGCGTGAAGGCCATTTGATACAAGTAGGACCCCATGACCTGGGTGGTGTTGTCCGGCCCGCCGTTCGTCATAATCATCACGATGACAAAAGAGCCGTTGAGCGTGGTCATCATAATGTTGAGGATGGACACCTTCATCTGTTCCCAGATCAGCGGCAGCGTGATATGGCGGAATTGGTGCCACTGGCCAGCGCCTTCAAGGCTTGAGGCCTCGTAGTAGGATTCCGGTATCCCCTGGATCGCGGCGATCAGGAGAATCATATAAAAGCCGATGCCGGCCCAGATGGCGGGCGGAAGCAGCATCCAGATCGTGTGGCTGGTGAAGCCGAGCCACGTAATGTCCACTTTGTCTTTGGTGAACAAGGACAGGAAGGAGTTCAGAAAGCCGATTTGCGGATTATAGATAAAATTCCAGAGGACGCCGATGACGACGACGGAAATGACGTTCGGAATGAAAAAAATCGAGCGAAAAAAATTGGCGAGCCGAAATTTGAAGCGGGTCAGAGCGACCGCAAAAAACGTCGCCAGAATCATGATGCCGATAATTTTGCCCGCGACGAGAAAATAGTCGTTGCCCATCCCGATCCAGATGATGGGGTCGTGAAGCATCTCCTTGAAATTGTCCAGGCCGATAAACGTTTTATTGTCCGAGGAGCCGGACCAGTCATACAGCGAGTAATACATCGCCTGCAGTACGGGGTATACCGTAAACACGCAGAAGAACAGGAACGTGGGAATGATGAAGGTTGCGATAAACAGGTTGCGCTGCCAGGCGTTCGTCCCCAATTTCATCTTCGTTCTCCCTGCCTTTCACCTAAAATGTACGGAGGATAACAGAGAGCGTTCATCCCCGTCATCCTCCGCGTTTCCTGCCGGTCTATCGCATTATTTTTTCACTTTCTTGGCGACGTCCACGACGCGCTGTACCCACTCTTCCGGCGTAATTTTGCCGATGGTCAGGGCATCCGTGGCATCCTGCATCGCCTTATCCACGTCCGCGTTAAAGGTAATGGACGGAACGACGACGGTGTTGGAATCGGTTAAATACCGCGCTGCATCTTTAACATGGCTTGGCGCGCTGGAGCTGCTGATGTCGCCCTTGATGTTGGACGGAGCGCCGCTCAGCTCGGCCCACTGCGAAGCCTGGGCTTCGGAGAAGATGAACTGCAGGAATGCTTTGGCCGCTTCCTTGTTTTTGGCGTTCTTGGCGATCGCCACGTTGGCGGTGGAAGTGTTGGCGACGACCTTGCCGCCTGAATCCTGCGTCACCGATGGAATGAAGCCGAAGGAGAATCCGCCCGGGACGTCCTTGGCCATTTCGTTTGGCAGCCAGAGGCCGTTCGGGATGAAGGCGTCTTTGTGCTGCAGGAATAGCATTTGCGAATCCGTGTGGTTGATCTGGATGGAGGCTTTGTCGATAAAGCCTTTGTCGCGAAGCTCGACGATTTTGTTCAGTGCGGTCAGCACGGCGGGCTGCTGGAAGGCTTCCACTTTGGAATCGGCCATGTCCTGCAGAATGGAAATATCGTTGTTGTTGGCGGATACGATCGCCGGGTACAAAATCGCACCGTTGATGTAGTACGGATATTTGCCGGTATGGATAAACGGAGTCACGCCCGCCGCTTTGATTTTGTCGCTGACGGCCAAGAAGGACTGCCAGTCTTTGGGCTCTTCCCAGCCTTTTTCCTGGAAGAGGGCTTTGTCCCAGAACACGCCCCAGGAGTTCAAAACGAGCGGGATGTCGTAGACCTTGCCGTCAAACAGCTGCGGCGGCTGCGCCAGAATGTCGCTGATTTTGGTGCCGTCGATGTTCGTGGCGTCCTTCATCCAATCCGTCAGGTCCTCCAGCTGGCCGTCCTCCACCATTTGGCGGTCGTTCAGGTTCGGTCCGTCAATATACACGAAGTCCGGCGGATTGCCGCCGACCCAGCGGGGCTTCATCTGGTCGTTGATTTTTGGCCCGCCGCTTTCTTTAACGTTCAAATCGGGGTTGGCCGCTTTAAAGTCGGCGATGACCTTTTTCCACCACTTATCGCCGTAGCCGCCGACGAAGTACTGGATTTCAAAGTCTCCGGTCAGTTTTTTGGTGCTGTCATCGTTCGTCGTGTTCGAGCTGGAATCGGTGTTGGTCGTTGTGGCGGTGGTTGAGGAGGACGCGTCTTCGGTTTTCGTCGAAGTAGACGAGTCCTTGGAGCCGCATCCGGCCAGCGGGGCGACGATCATCAAAGCCGCAAGGCTGAGTGCCGCCAAATGTCTCTTGAACATCATAAAAGCTAACCCTCCTTAAGTGATTGTTCAACGCCATAGTGGTTGTCTAACTTGGATTACAGCGCCTAAAACCATCATAAGGATTCGGGGGGAGAGGCTCTATCGAATATCTTCCATGAATTCTTTGTTATTTTCTGTTCGTGGGGAAAAAAGGAGGATAATCTTCTACTTGGGATGAGGCAGGAAAATGTGAGGTTGTGGAGCGGCCCCGTGCAGTGCTGCTGGGCCGCTGCCGCTTTCCCCTTACTCCGTTCCATGGACCTCCTTCTGCACCTTCTCGGCGTAACGCTGCAGCTCGTCCAGCGCCTCCTTCGGCGAGACGTGGTCGTGTAGGACCGCGTCGCCCATTTTCCGTGCGGTATCCATGATCGACTGCCATTCCGGCTGCTGGATCGGATAAAAGCTGGATTTCCGCAGCTCCGCCAGACGCTGCTTCACCATAGGATCCGCTGCTGACAGCTTGGCTCCGGCCTCCTCCATCACGGGCAGGAAGCCTTCCTGCGCGATGATTTCCTCATACACCGGGCTGGAATACAGATAATCCAGGAACGCGGAGAGCGCCTCCTTGTTGGTATGGTCTGTTTTGAACGAGACCAGGTTATCATGCACGCCGAACAGGAGCGGCTTGCGGCCGTCCTTGACGGGAATAGGGCCGGTGCCCCACTTCAGATTCGGGAACTCCCTCGGCATGACGGTGCCGAAATAATTGCCCGAAATCATCATCCCCAGTTTCCCGTCCCCGACGATGCGCTGCTTCTCGTCCCGGGTGGTGACGGTCGGCTCGGGATCGGTTAATCCTTCGTCGTACAGGTCCTTCAGAAAGGCCAGGCCCTCGACGTTTTCCGGCGAATTGATCGTCCATTTCCCGTCACGGAACCACCCGCCGCCCGCCCCAAGGAAGAAATAAGAGAGATAGGCCTGGATTTCGTTATCGCTCAAATCGACGCCGAAGCCGTGGGCCTTGCCGGTGTTTTTGATTTTGAGGGCATCCTTTTTCAGCTCCGACCAGGTGGCCGGTGCTTCGGATATGCCAGCCGCCTCGAAAAGGTCCCGATTGTAATACATATTCCGGGTGGACGAAACGTACGGAATGGCATACTGCTTGCCGTCCCATTGGTCGAGCTTCATCAGGTCCGGATAAAATTTCCGCTTCAGCTCCGGCGAAATGATCTCGTCCATGTCGTTCAGGAGGCCGTCCTTCGCAAAATGTGTGTACACGTTCGTGTTCAGCAGGTCCGGCGGCTGATTTTTACTGATCATCGTAGTATAGATGCCGTCGAGGATATCCCAGTTGGCCACCTGCAAATTGATGACGATCGACGGGTTCTTCAGCATGAAGTCCTGCACCAGGCTTTCGAGCAGGGGCCGCGTCTCCGAGCTGTACTCGGAGGCGACAAAATTGATGAGCGCAGTCTGCTCCTCCGGCGGCTTCATCACCGGTTTGGAATCTTGCGGGCCGGAGCAGGAGAGAAGGAGCGCCGGAATGCCCAGCAGGCAGAGGGAGATCCCGGCAAGCCGGGTCAGAAAACGGGAAGTCATCGGCTCTCGCACCTTTCGATGGTTATTGTTTATTTATCGATAAATGGAAAGAGGAGTTTCTGATTTTCCGGGGAATACATGTTGGCCTTGGTGACGACGATCGAATTGGTGTAGGTTTCCGGCTTGACCTTTTTTCCGTTGATGAGGTCGAGCACGGTTTGTACGCCCAAATATCCGATGTTAAAAGGCTGCTGCACGACGGTCGCGTTCAGGGTGCCTTCCTCGAGCAGCCGGATTTCACTGGCGGACGTGTCGAAGCCGATCAGCTGGACAAGCCCGGTCCGATGGGCTTCCTTGACCGCTTTGGCGGCGCCGAGGGCTGCGGATTCGTTCAGCGCGATGATGGCGTTCATGTCGCGGTGGTCCCGGATCAGCGTCTTGGCGATCAGGTACGAACGCTCCTCGGAATCGGAGCAGTAAAACGTGCCATAGATCGCCGAGGACGAGGCCTCAAGCGCTTGGCGGATGCCCTTTTCCCGCTCGGCCGATACGCCGGACGTCACGAAATCGCTGATGATCACTGCCCTTAGCGAACCGCCGGTCTGCTCCAGCGCCACTTTGCCGGCCTGGACGCCGGCAGTGACATGATCGTTCGACACGAAGGCCGGCGGCGATTTCAGGCTGAGGGGCGTATCGATAATGACGAGCGGGATGTCCTCATCCTGGATGTTCTTGAGCTCGTCCATGATGCGGTCGTCGTTGATCGGGGCGACGACGACGGCCTGCGGCTTCTGCTTGAGGACGCCCTTCAACAGCTGGAGCTGCGACTCGGCGTCCGTCTCCTGCAGCGGGCCGGTGATGCTGATGCTGGCCCCGGCCTCCTTGGCGGCCGCTTCGGCCCCGGCGCTCACCGTCTGCCAGAATTCGGAGCGGATGTTGTGCTCCTTGAGAATCACCGTCACGCTTCGCTCCTGAGGGGGCGTCGGAATAAACAGCTTGAAGTACAGGATGATGTAGACGCAGGATATGACAAAAATGATGGCCAACAGCAGCGTGGCACGTTGTATGCGCATGGGTGTTACTCCTTCATTTTGGGGATGGTGATGGTGACGCAGGTCCCTTCTTCCAGCTCGCTGCGGATTTGGATCCCGTACGTATCGCCGAAGTACAGCTTCACGCGCTCGTTGACGTTGGCAATCCCGATGCCGCTGGATTTCGTCCGGCCGGTCGTCCTGTCCTCCGGCGGGTTCCAGATGCGCCCGATTTGCTCCTCCGTCATGCCCAGCCCATCGTCCTCCACTTCAAATTGGATCATCTGGCCCAGGTCGCGGGCCCGGATGACGATTTTCCCCGGTTCGGGCTTGTTGCGGATGCCGTGATAAATGGCGTTTTCCACAAAGGGCTGCAGCAAAATTTTGAGCGTCATGAAACCTCTGATTTCCTCCGGCACGTCGATGTCGTATTCCAGCTGCTCGTTGTACCTCATCTTCTGTATAAGCAGATAGTTGGTGATATGCTCGACTTCCACCTTGATCGGCACCAATTCTTTGTCTTTCGTAATGCTGGCGCGGAACAGCTTGGCCAAAGCCGAGGTCATCAGGACGACTTCCTCGTGCTTCTTTTGCTCGCCCATCCATACGATCGAATCGAGCGTGTTGTACAGGAAGTGCGGATTGATCTGCGATTGGAGCAGCATCAGCTCGCTTTTTCGTTTGTTCTCCTGGTTGTGGATGATTTCCTGCATCAGGTTCTTGATCTGGGCAAGCATCAAATTAAACGACCGTCCGAGCTGGCCGATTTCGTTCGGCTGGTCGATCTTCGTGCGGATATTGAAGTTGCCGCGCTCGACCTTTTTCATATCCCGCTGCAGAATGCGGATCGGCTTGGACATGCGGTATGACAGCACGAGCGACAGCAGCAGGGAGAAGAGGATGCCCATGATGGCGTACAGCAGGATAGACCTGCGGATCGTGCCTTCGTTCGCGATCAGGTCGTCCGCATAGGCCACCCCGACGATTTTCCAGCCGAAGTTCGTGTCATGCACCGAGTAGATGCGCTTGCCCTTGTCGTCGTTGATCGTGAAGGAGGTACCGCTCTTGGCACCGGTGACCTTGGCGATCTGCTCCGTGCGCAGGTTGCTGTATATCAGCTGCTGCTGCGGGTGGTAAATGATGTTCCCGTTCTGGTCGACGATGAATACGTAGCCCTTTTTGCCCAGGTTAATCTTGCTGCAAATATCGTTGATGATGCTCAGGTTCAGGTCCACGAGAAAAATACCCTCGCCCCGGATCCCGTCCGTGCTCTTCAATTCGCGGCTGAGGGAGACGACCCACCGGTATTCGTTCTGGATGACGTTCTGCACGTGAGGCGGCGAAATGACGGATTGTCCGCCCTTGCTCTTCGCTTCCTTGTACCAGGACTGGTCCTCCAGCTTGGTGTTCGGGTTGAGCAGGGTAATCCGGCGGTCGGACACGTAATGGCCGTTGTATCCGAACACCATGATGGCTGAGATATCTTTGCGCGAGTACAGGATGGCCTGGAACAGGTCGGAGATGCGCTTTTCGTACGGCCGCCGGTCGCTTGTGCTGATAAACGTGTTGTTGGAGATGTAATACTTGACGTCTTTGTTGGTCATGGCCAAGAGGCTGATATTTTCCATGTTGTCGATGTAAGACTGGATGTTGGAGTTGACCTGCGTGATGATTTCCTGGACGTAGCTCTCCGAATTGGTCTCCATCGCGGCGACCGACAGGTTGTAGCTGTTCAGGCTGATGACCAGGACGGTAATCAGGATCAGGCAGGAGAAGGTGAAAAAGATGCTCGACTGGATGCTCTTAAACGGCAAAAAAGGAAGGAGGGAGGCGCGCTGTCTGGTCATGGCTGCGAGCTCTCCTTGGCCTGCCTGTCGCGGAATTCCCGCGGCGTCATGCCCGCATGCTTCTTGAACAGGATGCTGAAATAGTTCGGGTCGTTGTAGCCGACCTGACCGGCGATTTCGTAAAATTTGAGTCCGGTGTGTGCCAGCAGCTCCTTGGCTTTGTCCATTCGGGTCCGGGTCAGGTACTCGACGAAGGTTTCGCCTGTATGCTGCTTGAAGACGAGGCTGAAGTAGCTGGTGCTCATCAGGACGTGGCGGCACAGGTGCTGCAGCGAGATGTCTTCATCGGCATAATGCGTCTCGATGTAGTCGACGGCCTTGCGGATCTGCATACGGGTCAAATGATGGCGGTTTTCAGCAACGGCGTTCATGACGGAGGTGACCGTCTCTGTGAGCCAGGCTTCGATCTCGTCGAGCGTTTTGTATTTGTAGACGTCGGTCAGCAGGATCGAGCGCGATTCGTGCAAGCCCAGCTCCTGAATGGTGTTCATGAGGGAAAGGATGACCTTTTGGATGTGAAAAATGCATGAATCCATCGGTTCCATGCCCTGTTTCAGGTCGCAGACGAATTCCCGGATCAGCTGGCGGATTTCCTCCAGGGAGCCGGTCTTGACGGCGGAAGCCAATTGGCGGTCCCAATCCGCGCGGAGCCTCCCGGCGAGGGCGGGCCGGCCCTCCATGTCCAGCAGGCTGATCACCCGGTTTTTGCCGAGCAGAAAGCGGTAATCCAGCGCGGAAAGGGCGCTTGTGTACGATGCGGGAAGCTGCTGCGCTGCCTGTACTGCTTGTCCGACGCCGATGGTAACGGTGAATTTTAAATATTTATGAATGTAGAAGCGTGCTTCTTCGGCCACCCGGAACGCCTTTTCGTACACATCGGTATCCTCGGCGCCGTCCGAGACGACCAGCGCGATGCGCTCCTCGCGTGTGCGGAACAGCAGCAGGTCCTCGCGGAGGGCGATTTCCTCGAACACGTTGTAAGCGGCATAGCGTAGAATTTCCGTGTCCTGGCCGCTCTCGCTCTGCAGGGAACGGGAGCCGAAATCGTCGATATCAGCCACCATGGCCAGGCACGGCGAAGCCAGCGGTGTCAGGCCGAAATAGCGGAAGCGCTCCTGTGCTTCCTCGGCTTTCATCCCGGTAACGACGAGACGCTCCAGGAAGCGCTCCTTTAGAAGCGGCAGGCTCTGCTTTAGCTGGCTGTAGAGCCGGCTGAAATCCTCGCGCCTGCGCGTCTCTTCGTCCATCTCGGTCTTGACCTTCAGAAGCAGCTCGCGGATTTCCTGGGCAGTAATCGGTTTCAAAATAAAATCGGAAACCTTGAGGCGAATGGCCTGCTGCGCGTATTCGAACTCGTCGTAACCGGTCAGGATGATCATTTTGATATGCGGATATTTGGAGCCAGCGGCGGCCGTCAGCGCAAGACCGTCCATAAACGGCATGGAGATGTCCGAAATGATGAGATCCGGCATGTTCAGATCGATCGCCTCCAGCGCCTCGCGGCCGTTGGCGTAATCGCCGATCAGCTCGAAGCCGAGCTCCTGCCAGCCGATCGTTCGCTTCAGCCCGTCGCGGACAACCGCTTCATCGTCGACGATGAATACTTTGTACATGGTATGCCCCCTGTCTTTTGTTCGATGCCGTAAGGCTTCCGGACCCAGGGTCCTTGTTCACAAAAGCGTAATAATGCTGGAATAATTATACTGTAAAAGCGGATTTGTGGATATGGGGAATGTGCGAGTCAAAGATGGAACGTCCGAATTGCCGTATTTTGACATGATGCCAGCTCTATGCTTTAATATGAAAATATTAAGCCGGGACGGGAGGTGAGAGAAACATGGCAACGATCAAGGATGTGGCCAAGCATGCCAACGTATCGACGACGGTCGTCTCCAAGGCGCTGAACGGGTATTCGGACGTGAGCGAGGAGACGCGGAAAAAGGTGCTGAAAGCGGTCGAGGAGCTGAACTACTCCCCCAACATGCTGGCCAAAAATCTGAAGCAAAAAGTCACGAAATCGATCGCGCTGATCTTCTCCAATTTTGAGGGTTCAAGCGGCAAGGACGGCGTGCTGTTTCAGATGATGACGGGGATTTTCGAGGCGGCGTCGCATTACAATTACGAGGTTTTGCTGTACACACGGAACCTGTCGGAGCAGCAGGACAAGTCCTATTGGCAGTTCTGCAAGGAGCACAAGGTATCGGGCGCGGTTATAACGGGACTGAAGACGACCGATCCGTATTTTCAGGAAATCGTGGACAGTGATTTTCCGTGCGTCGTGATCGACGCTGACATTACGGGAAGCCACACCAGTTCGGTGATGACGGATAACGTCGGGGCGGCTCAGGCGGCCATCCAGCATCTGGTCGATCTCGGACACCGCCGGATCGGCATGGTCAACGGCCATAATTTTGCCGTGGTCAGCAACGAGCGTTTGAAGGGTTACCGACAGGCATTGCAAGCAAACGGCATCGAATTCGATCCAGGGCTGATCGTTAACGGCGATTATACAGAGGAGTATGCCTATGGTTCTGCAGAGTCCTATTTGCAGGATCATCCGGACGTGACGGCCGTTTTCTTCGCAAGCGATCTGATGGCGATCGGCTTCATGAACCGCTGCCGCGAGCTGAACGTCCGCATACCGGAGCAGCTGTCCGTGATCGGGTTTGACGATATCGTGCTGTCCAGCTACACGTCACCCAAGCTGACGACAGTAAGGCAGGATTTTAAGCGGATGGCTATGACGGCATTCGAGCAGGTCATTCATCTGCTGGAGCACAAAGGCACAGGAAAACATTTGAAAATTCCATTTCAAGTGGTTGACAGGGAAACGACGGCGATGCTATAATTTGCACGGAAGCGCTTTCAAATTTTCATATTTTTTTGTGGTAATCGAAATCGATTTCGGATCAAGGGTACCAATGCATTTCACCTTCATGCCAACAAGGAGCCGACAGGCCAAACTGCAGGGAGGGTGAATATTTTTTTCAAGGTTCCGAAATCGATTTGGGACCGCATCAGTACTCATTTTTTAGGTGATTGGGTTGCACGGCTTTCATATCGTTTCCAGTGAAAAAACAGGGAGGTCTATCCAATGAAAAAATGGTCTGCAAGTGTTGCGTTTGTTCTGCTGTTCAGCGTCATCCTGAGCGCCTGCTCATCCGGCTCGGGTTCCAAGGGAAACGACAGCGCCCAGGGGAGCGGTTCTTCTGATGGCGGCGGGTCCGGCAAGGTGGTTGAGCTTAAATTTACGACCTGGGGAGAGCTGTCGGCCGATTCGGTAGAGAAAAAGCTGGCCGACGAGTTCAATGCATCCCACCCGGGCATCAAGGTCACGTTTGAACCGGTTCCAGGAGACGGCTATGCCACGAAGCTGACGACTTCGCTGGCGGCGGGGCAGGCACCGGACGTCTTTTTGATCGGTGAAGGGGATTATTTCAAATACGTCGACAAGGGCGTGGTGGAGCCTCTGGATGAGTACATCAGCCAGGACAGCTCCTTCAAGACGGATATGTTCCAGCCGGATCTGCTGAACATGGGCAAAATCGGCGGCAAGCTGTACTACCTTCCGAAAGACTTCAATCCGCTCGCTTTATGGTACAACAAGCGCATGTTCGACGCCGCCAAGATCCCTTATCCGACCGACGACTGGACCTGGGACGACATGATCAGCGCAGCCAAGAAGCTGACTCAGAAGGACGGCAGCGGCAAAATCAAGGAATTCGGCTTTAACGCAACTAAATGGGAATATCCGATTTACATATACCTGTGGCTGAACGGAACCGACATCGGCAATGAAGACGGAACGAAAGCGGAAGGCTTCATGAACAGCGAGAAGACGGTGGCAGCCATGGAAAAATACGTGGCGCTGGCGCAAGGCGACGACCGCGTATCCCCGACGCCGCAGGACACTGAGACGCTGGGCGGGGACTCGTCGATGTTCATGACCGACAAGCTGGCCATGATGATTACCGGACGTTGGGTCAAGGGCGATCTCGACAAATCCGACGTGCAGTACGGTTCGGCATTGATCCCGAAAGGGGCAAGCGGAGAACGCGCAAGCATTATTGCCGCCGCCGGCTGGGCGATGAACGCAAACGGCAAGCACAAGAAGGAAGCGTATGAGCTGATGAAATGGCTGTCCGGCACCGAGGCGCAAAAGGCCCGCTCCGAAAAGGGTCAGGTGCTTCCGGCTACCATTGCGGAGCTGGATCAGGTCAAGAGTACGGAAGTGGTCGACAAACCGGTCATCGAAATGATGGATTATGCCAAAAAGCCGATATCCATGCGTTCGGCGAATGCGCCGACCTTTACGGAGGAATTCAATAAGGCGGTTGAAAAGGTGCTGCTGAATAAATCCACGGTGAAGGACGCCTTAAATGAGGCGGCCAAAAATGTGGACAGCAAGATCGCGAAGTAAGGATGACACAGGAAGCCATGAGTCTCCGATTCATGGCTTCCTCCTTCGTCGAACATCCAGATGCAACAGCCCGTGCTGCACCAGCCGGGCGCCATCCGTATCATCAAGGAGGTTACTTTATGCGGAATTCACGATCGGAAAGGGCGGGATACCTGTTTATTCTTCCTTGGTTTCTGGGCCTGCTGCTGTTTACGCTGGGTCCGATGCTTTTCTCGTTTGTCCTGTCCTTCAGCAAGTGGGACATCATTACCGGCATCGGATCGATCGAATTCGTCGGCCTGGACAACTTCAAGGCGATTTTTCACGATGAGCTGTTCTACCAGTCGCTGAAAGTCACCTTCATCTTTGCCCTCGTCTCCGTCCCTTTATATCAGATTGTCTCTCTTCTCATCGCGCTGCTGCTGAACATGCGGACCCGGGGCATGAAGCTGTTCCGCCTGATCTATTTCATGCCGTCGGTCATTCCGGCCGTAGCCGTGTCGATGATGTGGATCATGATTTTCAATCCGGAATACGGCATATTGAACCGGGCGCTGGGATGGTTCGGCATTCAGGGTCCGGCCTGGCTGCAGGATCCGAGCTATGCGCTTGGGGCGCTGATCGTCATGGGCATCTGGGGTGTCGGCAACACGATCATCATTTACCTGTCCGGGCTGCAGGGCGTTCCCGAGGAGCTGCATGAGGCGGCGCAGCTAGACGGTGCGGGAAGCATCCGCCGCTTTTTCAGCGTGACGATGCCGATGATTTCCCCGACGATTTTTTTCAATTTGATCATGGGGATCATCGGGGGCTTTCAGTACTTCACCCAGGCCTTTGTCATGACAAATGGAGGCCCGCTCAACTCAACGCTGTTCTACAACCTGTATTTGTATAACAAGGCGTTCGTGAACTACGAAATGGGATATGCTTCAGCTTTATCCTGGATTTTATTTGCGATCATCCTGTTCTTCACGCTTATTGTCATCCGCAGCTCCTCCATGTGGGTGTACTACAACGGCGATGACGACCGGGATTAAAAGGAGGGATCGCGTATGCATACGGCAATTCGAAAATGGAGTTTGTCGCGGATCCTGACGCTGCTGCTGCTGACTGCGGGCGCTGCGATCGTCCTGGTGCCGCTGCTCTGGACCGTATCCACCTCACTGAAAACGCCGGCCGAGGTCTTTCAGGATTCGTTCTTCCCCAAAACGTGGAAGTGGGGGAACTACCGGGACGCAGTGACCGCGGTGCCGTTTTTTCTGTTCCTGAAAAACACGGTGCTGATCCTGATTCCGGTCATGATCGGAACGGTGTTTACTTCAGCCCTGTGCGCATACGGCTTCGCTAGATTCAAATTCAAGGGCAAGCGCTGGCTGTTTCTCGTGCTGCTGGCGACGATGATGCTTCCGGGCCAGGTGACGATGATTCCGATGTTCATCATGTTCAAGGAGGCGGGCTGGGTCGATACGTTCCTGCCGCTGATCGTTCCGTCCTTTTTTGGCGGGGGCGCCTTCAACATCTTTTTGATCCGGCAGTTTATGCGGGGAATTCCCCGGGACCTTGATGAAGCCGCGTATATGGACGGGGCCAACCGGTGGAGCATTTTTACGCGGATCATGCTTCCGCTGAGCAAACCGCCGCTTATCGCGGTATCGATTTTTACCTTTATGGGCGTGTGGAACGATTTCCAGGGGCCGCTGATTTATTTGAACTCGAACGAAAAATATACGCTGGCCCTGGGGCTGTCCATGTTCAAGGGGCTCTATAACGTCGAATGGAACATGCTGATGGCCGCTACCGTGCTGATCATGCTGCCGGCGATCATCGTGTTTTTCTTCCTGCAGAAGTATTTCATCGAGGGGATTTCCCTCTCGTCCGCGATGAAGGGCTAGCCTTCGCGAAAGACCAATACACAAGAAGAAGAGGAGATTCCGAATGATAAAGCAAAGCAGCAGGCATCCATTCCCGATTTATTTGACGGCGGGTGAATATATCAAGGCGGTTGGTACGCAGGACGGCTATTTCCCCGACTTTGGACATCACGTTGCCGGTGAAATGGGGGGAGTATGGCTTCATCCCATCAAGCTGCTGGACGGCTTCTGGCTCCGGCTGACCGATCACCGCCGGAACATTTCCGTCTGGTCCAAGGCGGACGAGTTCATCAATCATCCTTGGGGCGCGGAATTCCGTTACGATCATGGCCTGGGTCATATCCCGGTCTCGATGAAGCGCGTCCAGTTTGCGCCTGACGAAGAAAAGGGCATGGTCGTCCGGTACGAAATCGTAAACTATGCGGCAGAGGAAACGGTGCTGGAGCTGGAAATGCTCTTTCGCTCCGATCTGCGCCCGGTGTGGTTTTCGGAGCAAATCGGTATCGAGGACGGGGAAGAGGACCGGTTTGAAGCAGTGTCGGAATCGGCCCTGATTGCCAAAGACAGCGGCAGCGAATGGTACGTGATGGTGGGTGCTGAAATGCCCGGCATCGGACCGGTCCAGATGACCACAGACCGTGCCCTGTTCGGCCCGGAGCGGACCGCAGGCGGCGGTTCCGGGGCTTCGCTCACTGCTTCTCTGAAGCTGGATCCAGGCGAAACCTTTGCTTTTCACGCCTTTATCGCGGGCTCCTACACATCCCGAGACGAATGCATCGCCACGTTCGACCGTCTCAAGCAGGAGCATGAACGGCTGTTTGAACAAAAGCTGCGCCTGCTGGAGAGCATCGATCAGAAATCCAAGCTGATCATCGAGGGGGAAGACGAGCTGAATGAAATCTTCTCCTGGACCAAATGGAATACGCAGTGGCTCGTGCAAAAGGTCGATTTTATCGGGCGCGGCCTGACTGCGGGCTCCCCGCATTATCCGTGGTGGTTTGGCTGCGACAACTCCTATACGGTGCAGGGACTTGCCGCTATGGGGGATTTTCGGCTCGCCAAGGATACGGTAGATATCCTCAGAAGCATTTCGCAGGAAGCCAACGGTAATGGACGCATCGTTCACGAAATTACGACGATGGGTGTGGTTGCCAACCCGGGGAATACGCAGGAAACCGCCCATTTCATCACGATGATCTGGGATCTGTTCACCTGGACCGGTGACCTGGAGATGCTGAGAGAGAACTACAACATTTGCGTGCAGGGTATGGATTGGCTGCTGCATGAAATGGACCCGGACGGCGATCTGTTCCCATCCGGCTACGGAATCATTGAAATTTCCGGCCTGAATATGGAATTGATCGATACCGCTGTGTATTCGGCGCAGGCGGCCGGAGCTCTCGCCAGCATGAGCGTGGCGCTTGGCGAAAGGCAGCGGGCGGAGGCGTACGAAGCGCTGGCAGACCGGATGAAGAAAGCCATCAACCGGGTATACTGGTCCGAGGAGGAAGGCCTATACGCCGATGCGGTCGCTCCGAAGAGCGACATTGTGCCGAAGGTCGACCATCTGGTGTCCGTTGCGGAGAAGCACGGCGTCCAGGGCTACCGGGACGTTCTGAACCGGGTGCTGGGCCGGGTGCAGGATGAGCAGGAAGACCGCGGCTGGCTGCTGAACAAAAACTGGGTGATCGTGACCCCGATGGAAACGGGGATCGCGGAGCGGGAGAAGGCGGTCCGGGCTCTCGGCAACATGAGAACGGAGGAATTCATTGGTCCGTACGGCACATACCTCTCAGGGGTATACCGGACCGAAACGATGACGATATCTACGGGCGTGCACGCCGTGGCAGAGGCGGTATACGGCTTTGCCGATGAGTCGCTTGATCTGCTCCGGCGGATGATGCGCACGTTCTCGATGGCGCTGCCGGGCTCGATGAACGAGATGTCGCCGGATTACGGCTGCGCAGTCCAGGCATGGACGCTGTATGCGATGGCCGTTCCGCTGATCCGCCACTTCTTCGGCGTTAAGCCGCATGCGCATCTGAACACCGTGCACATTGCGCCGCTCATTCCGTCCGTCTGGAATGGAAAAAAGATGACGCTTCAGCAGCTGCATATCGGCCAGGCAGTGATCGACCTGGAGCTCCGCTCCGAGGCGGGACGGCTGCATGCCGATATCGCGAATCCCGGTGGCCTGAAAGTTATCCTCGAATGGGCCGGCCAGACGGTGATCCGCGATGAGCCGCATATTCGGATGACACTGTAAGCAGGCGGCAGCACCTCAGAGCGCTGTACAGACGATTAGAAACAGACCATTCCCAGCAATGGTTACGCAGGGTAAAGAACAGAAGGCCCGGGATATGACCCCGGCCTTCTGTTTTTGTTTTTTTTCAGGGGAGGACATCGGAATGGTGCACCATAAGGCTTCACGACGATTGAGAAAGGAACATATGTTTGATAGGATAGAAAATAAGCTGTCTAAACAAACTTAAGGGTTATCGAATAAAACGTGGGGGATGAGCGGATGTATCAGTACATAGATGAGGAATACGTAAAGGTGGACTTTGGCCAAGCCGATCTGAAGGAAGGGGAACTGAAGGGATGCACCTTCCATCAGTGCAGCTTTCGCGGAGCCGCGCTGGATGAGGTCTGGACGACCGGCTGCCGGTTTATCGAATGCGACTTTGGGGGAGCGACGCTGAACGCTTCTGTTCATGCCCGGTCGGCGTTTACAAACTGCCGCTTTGCGGGAGCCAATTTGTTCGTAAGCAAGTTTGAGGATTGCAAAATGACGGGCAGCGACTTCTCCGGCGCATCGCTGGACGGCATCACAATCCAGGGCGGGGACTGGTCGTACACGAACCTGCGGCACGCCAATCTCGTCAAGCAGCAGCTGCGGGGCATCCGTTTTGTAGAGGCGGACTTGTCCGAATGCAATCTGCAAAAAGCGGATCTCCGTGAGGCGGATTTGAGCGGCGTCCGGCTGGCGAAGGCCGCGTTGAACGGTGCGGATCTCCGGGGCGCGAAGCTGGACCGCTTTGATTTCCGGTCGATCGACCTCACCGGGGTGCGGATCGACCTGGAGCAGGCGGTCGGCGTAGCCCGGGCCTACGGCGCCAAGGTGGACTAAGGACTTCACCGAGACTGCCGCCGATGGCCGCTCCGCCTTAGAACCGCCTGTACATGCCGACCGATGCCGGCGCCGTCTCCTCGAAGCCGAACTGCCGGTACAGCCGGTCGGCCGGCACGTCGGCGATCAGGCTGACATAGGCGGTGGGCGGAGCGTTATGGTCCAGGTAGCCGGTGATTTCGGCCATGATCCGCTTGCCCAGGCCTTGGCCTTGATGATCGGGATCAACAGCGATGTCCACGACGTGGTACATGCAGCCGCCGTCCCCGATGACTCGGCCCATGCCGATCAGTTTCCCTTCCAGGCGGAGGGTCACGATGAAGAGGGAGCCCTGAAGTCCTCTGCGGGAGGCCTCGATATCCTTGGGACTGAGACCGGCTTTTACCCGCAGCTTGTTGTACTCCTCGGCTTCCGGGACACCATGTCCTAGCTGAATGTGTGAATTCATCATCTCACTCCTTTGCTCCCAAGTATATCTGAAGCTATGGAAGGTGTCACCGCTCAACGGACAAGCAGGCGACTTGCTTACACCGCTGTGCCCGGGAGCCGCCAATCCACGCAGCGGGATGCTGCTTCCCCATCAAGCTTGAACGCTACCGCAGCATTATGGTGCCGCCGTCAACCATGATGGTTTGCCCGGTAATAAATTTGGCGTCCCTGCTTAGCAGGAAGCAGACGACCCGGCCGACGTCGTGCTCACAGTCGCCAAGCCGCCGCAAAGGGATGTTGTTGACCATTTTTTCGTAAGCTTCGGGCATCTTCTCTTTCCATTCCAGCACGCCTTCGGAAGCTGCGATCGGGCAGACGATGTTGACATTGATCTGATCCGGCCCCCATTCCTTGGCCGCCACGCGGGAAATGCCGCGCAGGGCTTCCTTGGCGGCTGCGTAGGAGGTTTGCGTGGGCATGCCTTCGAGCGCCGCTCCCGATGCAAAGTTCACGATCGAGCCCTGCGTTTCTTTTAAATAGGGGTAGCTCCATTTCATCAGATGAAAAGCGGGCAGAAAGCCTGTATGCAGCGCCAGTCTGAGCTCTTCTTCAGTCGTATCCAGAAAGGGCACGTTCCTGGAAGCCTGCGCGCAGTTCACCAATCCGTGGAGCGTTTTGAACCTTCCGATAACCTGCTTGAAGCCTTGAGCGACCTCATCTTTATCGAGCAGGTTGACTTTCACAAACATGCATTCCGCTCTTTCACTAACCTCCTTCTCCGTGATGCGTCCCTTTTCTTCGCTGCTGTCGAAAAAGGCTACCCTGGCGCCCTCTTTGGCGAGAGCCATAACGACCCCCCTGCCGATGCCCGCCGCGCCCCCATTGACGAGAATCGTATGATCCGCTAATTTCATAGGTTTGATCAGCCTCCTGATGTTGGGTTTGTTTGCGTTCGATCGCTCTATCCGAAGCGCCGTAATGATTTTTACATCCGGCTGTGATCCCAGATATTCCTTATGTTTAAGGATGATGTCGCCCGTACCATAATGACTGTAAGACGATTGAACAGATCCGCCAGTGATGCAGCAATTCCCGTTACACGCATCCGCCAATAACACCGACCGTATTACTATGTTCCTTCCCGAGGATAATTACACCATGGACCCGATGATCCGTCCCTTTCCCTTATGGATGGGTGAAAAAGAAGGCTGAGCCCCTTTTGCCGTATTCCACTAACAATGATACAATCATTTATACAAACACAAAGAGAGAGGCGAAGTGATCATGACAGCAAACGATCGCATGCTGGTGTTCGTCGGTTCATATGCCGAAGCGGCATCCGACGGAATCTACGTATACGAATTGAATGAAGGGAAAGGCGAGCTGACGCTGCTCGACAAGGTGGACGGCAACAAAAATCCGACGTTCCTGAACGTGGATCAGGCGGGAAACCTGCTGTACGCGATCGGCGAAACGGCAGACGAAGACGGAACGAAGACGAGCGAGGCCGCAGCTTATACGATCGATCCGGAAACAGGCAAGCTGACCGAAGCCAGCCGGGCGTACGGACTGAACGGTCCGGCATGCCACATTCAGCGGAGCGCAAACAACAAATATTTGACGCTGACCAGCTATCATAAAGGCACGATCAGCCTGGTGGAGCTTGCCGCCGGCGGCAAGGTGGGAAGCGTGCTGGATATCCAGCAGCATGTCGGACAAGGCGACTACAGCGGAGTGGCTCCGCATCTGCATTCCTCGTTCTACAGCCCGGATCAGCGCTTTTTGCTTGCGTGCGACCTTGGTCTGGATCTCATCCGTACATACCGGATCGACAAAGCCGAAGGCAAGCTCGTGCCCGTGAGCGACGCCCGGGTGGAGAAAGGCGCCGGACCGCGCCATCTGACTTTCCATCCGAACGGAAAATTCGCGTATGTCATCAATGAATTGAATTCGACGGTTACAGCCTTTCAATACGATGCGGAACACGGAACGCTCGAGACGCTGGAAACCGTGCCGACGCTGCCTGCCGAGTGGACGGGGAATAACGGCTGCGCGGAAATTACGATTTCTGCCGACGGCCGGTTCCTGTACGGCTCCAACCGCGGTCACGACAGCATTGTCGTCTATGCGGTCGATCCGGAATCCGGCAAGCTGACAACGGTGCAGCACGTGTCGACGGAAGGCCAGCACCCGCG
The DNA here is from genome assembly GCF_038009285.1 of Paenibacillus sp. FSL R5-0378. Lineage (NCBI taxonomy): Bacteria > Bacillati > Bacillota > Bacilli > Caryophanales > Paenibacillaceae > Paenibacillus > Paenibacillus sp. FSL R5-0378. Next base: position 6,032,889 of record NZ_JBBPAY010000001.1, on the reverse strand, counting down.
CCATTTTTCCATCGTTCCCGGCGGTAAGCATGTGATCGCGGCCAATCGGGATACGAATAACCTGACGCTCTTCACCGTAGACCAGGATACCGGCAAATTAACGTATACAGGCCATTCGGTCGAAGTGTCCAAACCGGTCTGCGTGTGGGCTGTCCGCTTCTAAAACGATATTCCCCTGAAGATCCGGCGGGCTTTCGATGCCCGGCTGATCAAAGATCTTTACGAAACCGGACACCGGATGCACGATCCGGACTCATCAATCGGGGAAACGGATGGTACAATAGAGATAGCCAGTAAGAAAGGATGGATGCGTGTGGAAGAGACCATGGAAGAATCCGTCAAGCACGAGTCTTGCGGAACAGGCGAACGGAAGAGCCACCATTCCCCCAAAACGAAAAACAACCTGATCAGCCGCTTGAACCGGATCGAGGGGCAGATCCGCGGCATTAAAGGCTTAATCGAAAAGGATACGTACTGCGACGACGTGCTGAACCAGATTTCGTCGGTCCAATCCGCTTTGAACGGGGTCAGCAAGCTTCTGCTCGAGCATCATATGAAGAGCTGCCTGATCGAACGCATTCAGGACGGGGAGAATGAAGTAATCGACGAGCTGCTCATAACGATTAATAAATTGATGAAATAATCGAATACGGCTCGGATGATCAAAGGATTCGAAAGAATCCTTTTTTTGTAGGCAAAAATATAGATTAGGGGGGTATAGTAAAATAATGGTTGACTAATTATAGGGTAGGGGGGTGTACTTCATTACAAGGAGATGGTGATCGATGATTCGGGCTCATGCCAATACCATCTTCCAACTAAAACGATCCGAGGAGAGATGATATATGAACCAAGTTACATTACAGGTTAACGGCATGTCCTGCATGCACTGTGTCAATTCCATCGAAGGCTCGATGAAGGCGCTGGGTGCGGACGCCAAGGTCAACTTGGCCGACGGGACAGTCACGGTTGCGTATGACAGCGGCAAGCTGTCGCTTCAATCCATTAAGGAAGCCATTGAAGATCAAGGCTATGAGGTCGCCTAACGAATAAATGAAACGGGGTGTCGTTGCAATGGAAACTTACGGTAGGGAGCAGGAGCAAGCGTCTTTGCAGATCACAGGCATGACTTGTGCCGCATGTGCCAACCGGATTGAGAAGGGGCTGAAAAAGCTGGATGGCGTGTCTGAGGCCAACGTGAATTTTGCGATGGAGCGCGCCACGGTTACGTATGACCCGGACCGGACCAGCATGGATCATATGGAGGAAGCCGTCAAGAAGCTGGGGTACGATACGGCCAAAGAAGTGGTCGATCTGGATATTACCGGGATGTACTGCGCGGCCTGTGCGGTCAAAATTGAAAAAACGCTCAACAAGATGCCTGGGGTAAAGAGCGCCAACGTCAATTTTGCGATGGAGACGGCCAGAGTGGAATTTAACCCGCTGGAAGTCAACGCGGGCGACATGGAGAAGCGGATCGACAAGCTGGGATACAAGGCGACTCCCAAGCGGGAACAGACCGCTGATCCGGCAGAGCAGCGCAGCCGGGTAATCACGCAGCAGAAGCGCAAGCTGCTGATCTCCGCTCTCCTGTCTCTGCCGCTGCTGTGGTCCATGGTCAGCCACTTCTCCTTCCTGTCCTGGATCTGGATGCCGGAGTTGTTCATGAACCCGTGGTTCCAGCTCGCACTCGCCACCCCGGTACAGTTTTATATCGGAAGGCAGTTCTATAAAGGGGCGTTCAACGCCCTCCGCAACAAAAGCGCCAATATGGACGTTCTGGTCAGCCTGGGCACATCGGCCGCTTACTTTTACAGCCTGTATCTAACCATCGAGTGGGCTGCCGGAGGCGGAAGCCTTCATCACGGCCCGGAAATGTATTATGAAACAAGCGCCGTGCTGATTACGCTGGTCATTATGGGTAAGCTGTTCGAGCTGCTCGCGAAAGGACGGACGTCCGAAGCGATCAAAACGCTGATGGGGCTGCAGGCGAAGAATGCCGTCGTTATCAGAAACGGTGAAGAGCTCACCGTTCCGGTCGAAGAGGTTCTGGCCGGGGACATCGTCCTTGTAAAGCCGGGCGAAAAAATTCCGGTCGACGGACTCGTGCTCGAAGGGGCGTCGGCCGTCAACGAATCGATGCTGACCGGCGAGAGCATACCGGTTGAGAAAAAGGCCGGGGATTCCGTATTCGGAGCGACCGTCAACAAAAACGGGCGGCTGAAAATTCAGGCGACGAAGGTCGGCCGGGAAACGGCCCTCGCGCAAATTATCAAAGTGGTGGAGGAAGCGCAGGGCTCGAAGGCGCCGATCCAGCGGGTGGCGGACGTCATCTCCGGCATCTTCGTCCCGATCGTGGTCGGCATTGCCCTCCTGACGTTCGTCGTCTGGTACTTCTGGGTTTCCCCGTACGACTTTGCCAGTGCGCTGGAGAAGGCGATTGCGGTTCTGGTTATCGCCTGCCCGTGTGCCCTCGGACTCGCGACACCGACGTCGATCATGGCCGGGTCGGGCCGCGCCGCCGAGCTGGGCGTCCTGTTTAAGGGCGGCGAGTATCTGGAGTCGACGCACCATATCAATACGGTCATCCTGGACAAAACGGGCACGGTCACGAAAGGGAAGCCGGAGCTGACCGATGTGCTCACTGTATCAATGGATGAGCGCGAGTTTCTGCGGCTGGCCGGCTCGGCGGAGAAGCCTTCGGAGCATCCGCTCGCTGAGGCCATCATAGACGGCATCAAGGCCCGCGGCATTGCGCTTACCGAAGCCGGGGAATTCGAGGCGATCCCGGGTTACGGCATCCGGGCCGTCGTGGACGGCCGTGAGGTGCTCGCCGGAACCCGCAAGCTGATGGAGAAGCATGGCATCCTTGCCCGGGATGCCGAGAGCAGCATGACGAAGCTGGAGGAAGAGGGCAAAACGGCGATGCTCGTCGCAGTAGACGGTCGGTACACCGGACTGATCGCCGTTGCGGATACGATCAAGGAAAGCTCCAAGGCGGCGGTCGGCCGGTTGAAAGGCTTAGGCATTCAAGTGGTCATGATCACCGGGGACAATGAACGTACCGCCCAAGCGATCGCCCGGCAGGCGGGCATTAACGAGGTGCTTGCGGAGGTTCTGCCGGAAGGGAAAGCCGCCGAAGTTAAAAAGCTGCAGTCGCTTGGCAAAAAAGTGGCGATGGTCGGCGACGGCATCAACGATGCACCGGCCTTGGCGCAAGCCGATATCGGCATGGCCATCGGAACAGGGACGGACGTCGCCATGGAAGCGGCGGATGTGACGCTGATGCGAGGTGATTTGAACAGCATTGCCGATTCCATCGAAATGAGCCGGAAAACGATGCGCAATATCCGCCAAAACCTGTTCTGGGCGCTTGGCTACAACACGCTGGGCATTCCGGTCGCGGCCCTCGGACTGCTCGCTCCCTGGATTGCAGGGGCAGCGATGGCGCTGAGCTCGGTCTCGGTTGTCCTGAACGCACTCAGACTGCAGCGGATGAAACTGCAGATGAACCCGAAAGGAGAGCGGGCTGCATGAAACGTTCATTGGGACTCGCCGCACTGCTCGGACTCGCGGTGCTGACCGCCTGCGAGTCCGAAACAAAAGCGATAAAAGGAGATGGAGAACAAATGAACATGTCACATGATCATCACTCGGCCCATGGGCCGGCAAAGACGAACGGCGCAGAGGGCAGTACGCATAACCACGGCGGCGGCCAAACAGGAGAGCTTCAGGAAAAGGACGTGAACGTAAGTTGGACGTACGCAGATGGCCAAGCGCCGGAAGCCGGTGTAGATACGAAGATCACCATGGCATTTACGCATGACGGCAAGGCGATTGAATCCTTCGAAACGACGCATGAACAAAAAGAGCATCTCATTATCGTCAGCAAAGATCTGTCATACTTTCACCATATTCATCCGGAGTACCAGGGAGGAGGCGTGTTTGAAGTGAACAACCGCTTCCCCGCAGGCGGAGATTACAAGCTGATCGCCGACTTTGTTCCGGAAGGCGGAGGCGCGATGAATAAATCGGCGTGGCTTCAGGTGAAGGGTGCACCGCTGCCGGCTGCTCCCGTGAAGCCGGACGGGGAGCGGGTCAAAACGGTGGACGGACTGCGGGTGACCCTGGATTTTGACCGGCTTGCGGCAGGGCAGGAGCTGATGCTCACGTACACGATCGAGGATGCCGAGACCGGCGCACCGGTCACCGACCTGCAGCCGTACCTGGGCGCCGTCGGACACGTGGTCATTCTGTCCGAGGATGCGGAGCAGTACCTGCACGTCCACCCGATGGATGAAAAAGGCTCCGGGCCAAAGGCCGAGTTTATGACGACCTTTCCGCACGCCGGCATCTATAAAATATGGGGGCAATTCCAGCGTGACGGACGCGTCATTACCGTTCCCTTCGTCGTGAACGTGCCGTAATCTGCTGCCGACTGTCACCAGGTACCAGGTATATTCATCGAAGCGATAAGGAGTGAGGAAGGTTGGGTCAGCGCAAATTTGCGGTTACCCCCGGCTTCGGGGTCGGGGGAACCGTGTTCTCCCCGAAACAGCTTGCAGCGATCGGCGGCATGGCCGACAGAGTCGTCAACGTGGAAATGACCGGCTTCAAACAGCTGTACGTGACGGCAGAAGAAGAACGTCTCGCAGAGGTTCAGGAGGAACTCAGGGCCGCCGGGCTTCAAATTCACCCGGCGGGCTTTGTGACTAAGAGCCTGATCGCCTGCCAATTTTGCCGCGGAGCGGAAGAGGCCGGTTTGGATGTGGCGAGAGCTCTGGATCTGGCGATCGCGGGCATAGCGGTACCGAGTCCGCTGAGGATCGGGTACGCCGGCTGCGCACTCGGAACGAGCGAACCGCTGCTGAAGGATATCGCCGTTGTCAAGATGAAAGACAGCTACGATCTCTATGTCGGAGGTGAGCCGAAAGGGATCAAGGCCGAATTGGCCAAGCTGCTCTTGACGGGGCTTCAGGCGGAACAGCTGATTCCGGCCGTCACTCGGCTCATTGCCCAGTTTCAGGAGCATGGAAAAAGGAAGGAGTCCTACCGCCGTTTTGTCCAGCGGTTTACCCTCGAGAAGCTGCGCGAAGCCGCAGAGGACGCCGCCGGGGACACATCCTCGCAAGCAATGCAGGCCTAAAACGGCAGGATTTTCTTTTATACGTACAGGCACAGATGGGCCTTCGCCCACATAGAATGAACAGACCGCAGCCTAACAGCAGGAAGCAGCAGCCATGTTTTCGCGGTGCCCAGTCATTCAGCAGGAGGTGTCATCTTTGCCCGGACTTTTCAGCTTTATCGCCCTTTTCATTAAAGAATTAACGCTGCTGGTATCGTACGTCAAAAACAACGCCTTTCCGCAGCCGCTGACAGAGAAAGAGGAAAGTAAGTACCTTCAATTGATGGCGGAAGGAGACGCCCACGCCCGCAATATGCTGATCGAGCATAATCTGCGGCTGGTGGCGCACATTGTGAAAAAATTCGATAATACCGGCGAGGATCTGGAGGATCTGATCTCGATCGGTACCATCGGGCTCATCAAAGCTATTGAGAGCTTTCAGGCAAATAAAGGCACGAAGCTGGCCACGTTCGCAGCCCGCTGCATCGAAAATGAGATCCTGATGCATTTGCGTTCCTTGAAGAAAACGAGGAAGGACGTTTCCCTGCACGATCCGATCGGAACGGATAAAGAGGGAAATGAAATCACGTTGATTGATATTTTGGGCAGTGAGGCGGACGACGTGGCCGACATGGTCCAGCTCAAGATCGAGAAGAGCAAAATTTACCGGAACTTGGACATTCTCGATGAGCGCGAGCAGGAGGTCATCAAAGGCCGCTTCGGCCTGGAGCACGGCGGAGAAGAGCGGACACAGCGCGAAATCGCCAGGGAGCTCGGCATCAGCCGCAGCTACGTGTCGCGGATCGAGAAGCGTGCCCTGATGAAGCTGTACCATGAATTTTATAAATCCAAGCAATAGCTTGCAGCGCAGGAAACACCGATACTTTTGTCTAATTGACATAGGAAGCAGTGAGTTTGAGAAGATAAAGTAATGATTGATAGTCCGAAGGTTCGTGGCGTTTAACGTCACGGGCCTTTTTCTTTTTCTCGCCGATGGTCTTTGATGACTCCCATAATCCAGTATCAAAAAGTATCCTACCTTACAAAAATGATCGGACCATACAAAAAAGTGCGTACTATTCAGGCGTAGAGGAACTTGATAATCTTACCTATAGAACGATCGATCCAGATTTCGCCGAGCGGTGCGGTCGTTTAAATCACAGGTGAGGTGCGAAGGTATGCAGAAATATTAGCTTACTTTGAAAGATAAGAACGGCACTGTCCATAGAGATAGAGTAGGAGGGGATTTATATTGACTAGACAACATAAGCTTCTGACTTTGAATTTATTTTTATTGACTTTTGTCTTGGGAACCAGTGAATTTGTGATGGTCGGGTTGTTAACCGAAGTGGCCACGGACATGAAGATCGCCATATCGATCGCAGGTTCCTTGGTGTCGGCCTTTGCCCTGTCTTTTGCCATCGGTACCCCGATCTTCACGGCGTTATTCAGCCGATTCTCCAAGCGCCCGCTCATCCTTGCTCTGATCGGCGTATTTATTATCGGGAATATGATCACGGCGATATCCGGATCCTATGGTTTGCTTCTGTTTTCCAGAGTGATCACCGCCGTGGTTACTGGCGTCCTGATTGCACTTGCGATGGCTGTGGCCAGCGAAACGCTGCCACCGGAAAAGAGAGGGCCTGTGATCTCTATCATCTTTACGGGTTTCACTGTGGCCAGCGTTCTTGGCGTCCCCCTTGGCACATTCATCGGGCAATGGGGCGGGTGGCATATGTCTTATTGGTTTACGACGCTATTGGGGATTGTTTCACTGATAGCAAGCTCTGCAACGATCCCGAGGGGACTGAAGGGGGCGCGGAGTTCACTCAAAAACCAACTTCGATTATTTACCTATCCCAGAATTGTGCTTGCCTTCTTTATTCCAGCATTTAGCATAGCGGCAACCTATAGCGTCTATACGTATTTAGCTCCTATGCTGCAGGATGTGCTTTTTGTGCCGGCACGGTATATTAGCCTAGTCTTTTTGCTTTATGGTATCGTGTCCATCTTTAGTACCTTAATCGGGGGGAAGCTGGCTGCCGGTGGCGGGATGGGAAAAATTCGCTATATCTTCCTGGCCCAGGCTGTCATTCTCGCGTCGCTTTATGTATCTTCCGGCTCGCTTGCCGGGGGGCTCGTCAGCATCTCATTGATCGCCCTCGCTGTGTACCTTATGAACTCGACGATGCAGCTGTATTTCATGGATTGGGCCGATCGGCACGTTCCCGAGGCCAAAGACTTGGCTTCCTCCTTAACTTCCGTATCCATCAATGTCGGGATCGCGATGGGATCCGCTTTGGGAGGTGTCGTCACGAAGAATATGGAGCTCATTGATCTTTCCTGGTCCGGGGGAATGATGGCTGTTTTAGCATCCTTATTGGCTTGGATGACCTATCGTTTAGATCGGGGAGCCCGCAGCGTATCTAGAGAGAAGAATGGGCTGCGCACCAATACGAAGGAAGTTGGTGATCACGGAATATAAGAAGAAGAGGTACCCTTCCAGGGTACCTCTTTTTTCCACATTCGAAGCGGCTGTTCAGGCATGCTTTGGGCTGGTATAGGATACTTCATCGGGATAACTTTCGATATAGGCAGTGCCAAAATCGCATAACATCGTGAGCATGGGAGCAAATTGTTCGCCCAGCTTGGACAAGCCGTATTCCACTTTTGGTGGCGAAACCGGGTAAACCTTGCGAATAATGAGTCCGTCGTTTTCCAGCATCCGCAGCTGCATCGTGAGCATGCGTTGGGTCGCTTCGGGAAGCAGCCGCTGCAGCTGATTAAACCGTACCGGACCATTGGCTAATTCGTTTAATATGGATATCTTCCATTTACCGCTAACTAAGCTTAGTATAATTTCCGAGGTACAGCGATATGTTTTGTCTCTAAAGGTTATCATCTGTCGACACATCCCCTACAGAAGAATAGAAAAACCATGGGTTTTCCAGTTCAGTCAAATTATAGATCAGTCATTCCATATATTATGTTGAACCATGCCCCTTGTCAAGAACTTCTGGATCGACTAGTACATAATTAATGAAGGAAGCCCCTGCAGCCGAAAAAAGGCCTCTCTTACCGTCTGAAGTTCATTCTTCAGAGCGGAAAGAGGGGCCTTTTGCGCTGCGACTACACCTGCCAGATGCTGGACTGGCGGAAGATCGGTTCATACGGCAGCACGATTTTGACCGGCAGTGGGAAGGGATCCCCGGTGATCTGCAGGATCGTTCGCGCGGCCATGACGCCGATTTCGAACGTCGGAATATGAATGGTGGAGAGCGGAGGAACGGTATAGCGTGACGGTTCGTTGTCGTCGAAGCCGACGACGGCGAAGTCCTGGGGCATGCGGTAGCCTTTCTCGGATATGGCCCGCATGGCGGCCATCGCCATGATGTCACTGGCCGCGAAGACCGCCGTCGGGAGCTTACCCTGATGCTCCTCCAAAAAGGTCAGCATGAGTCGGTAGGCCCGGTCGGGCTCCCATTCGGCATTCAGCACATACTCCGGCTGAACCGGCAAGCCGGCCTGCTCCAGAGCCTGCTTGTACCCCCGGTACCTTTTCTCCCGGTCGAATTGGCCGGACAAGCCCGTACCTCCGATAAACATAATCTCGCGGTGGCCCTGTCCGGTCAAATGCTTGACGGCAATCGACGCCGCTTCGACGCGGTCGTACGAAATGGTCGGGATGCTCGGGTCGGAAACGTCGATTCCGACGACATGCGGAACGTGTTTTTTGAGATAGCTGTATAATTTGGGCTCAATGCCCTCGATCACGATTAAACCGTCGATTGAATCTTTGCCGGAGATTTGCTGCGAAATTTCATTTTTTTGCAAATCTTCTTGCGTGTAGGTAAAAGCGATCTGGTATCCGTGACGGGCCAGTTCCTTCTCAATCCCTTCAAAAATAACCGAAAAATAGGGATGGTAGCGCCGTCCCTGCATGGTGGATACGACGCATCCGATTTTTTTGACTGCGGCCTGGTCCTGGGGCGGCACCTTCGCCATGTATCCGAGCTCCTGCGCCGCGTCCCAGATCTTCCTTTTGGTCCCGCTGCTTGAGGAGCGATTCGAATCGTCGGCCAGTACGCGGGAAACGGTCGATATGGAGACGCCGACGCGTTCGGCAATATCTTTTAATGTGGGCATGTCATGACCTGCCTTTAATGTCAGATGAGGATTCTGCAAAACCTGTCGTTTGGATTGCTTACTCTATATGTTAAGTAAAATAAAATCACAGGTCAACTGAAAAACGGTGATAATGTTTTGCAAATTATAATAAAATTATTGCAAAATAGTTGCAAAAATTGATTGACTAACTTTTTCATCAGAGGTATGATTTTCATGAGATTGAGGTGATATAAGCAAAAAAATAAAGGGAAAGGGGTTATGTCATTGCGATATTTCAAAAGTTTCTCTGTTTTTGCTCTAATTTGCGTGTTATTTTTGCTGATTGGTTGCGCAAAGAATGATGGTTCTGATGCTTCCGCTACCTCTGCCGGTTCAACAGGCAAAACCAAACTTGTGTTTTGGAGTCATCAGGAAGATGCCATTATGAACGCTTATAAAGCGCTGATCGCCAAGTATCAATCTTTGCATCCCGACATTGAGATCGACTACCAGACTTTCCCTTACGACGTGTACAATCAGAAGCTCAAGGCATCCTTCTCCGCCAAAAATCCGCCCGATATCGCAGAAATGTTCGGTACCTGGGTACCGGAATATTCGAGAAACGGGGCGCTTGTGGAGATCCCGGAGGCCGAGCAGCTGCGGAAGGAGTATTACGAAGCCCCGCTCGGAGGGTACACGTTGAACGACAAGCTGTATGGACTGCCGCTCGAATTTAACATCGAGAACGGCGGAATGCTGATTCACCCGCAAATGCTGAAGGATCAGGGCATCGCGAGCCCTCCGGCTACATGGGACGAACTGGTTGAAGACGCCAAGAAACTGACGGTGCGGGACGCAAACGGCATCAAGGTGAAGGGATTCGATTTCGTCTCCAGCGACAATATTACCTTCACGTTCCTTTCCTTGATTCTGCAGCAAAACGGCAAGTATTGGGGCGATAATGACCATGTGGACTTTCAAACCCCTGAAGCACAAAAGGCGATGACCGCCTTAACCTCTTTGATCGCCACCGATAAAGTGGCGGACCTCATCACGTTTGGCGGTGAACTTGACACCTCAGACTACTTCTTTCAAGGCAGCTCGGCAATGACCTACCGGGGTCCATGGACGATTGCTGCAGGGCTGAATACATACAAGGTGAAAGACTTTGAGTATGTGCCCGTTCCTTCCTTTACGGCAAATCCGCCTTCATATGCGGCCGAATCAGGCTGGGGGCTCGTAGCTTCCCAGAAGGGCAAGCATCAGGATGCGGCCGTCGATTTTATCAAATTCATGTCATCCGACGATAATCTGCTCGAGTGGAACCAGGGAACGTTTACGGTTCCGGCCAAAAAAGCGGTGGCGCAAAATCCCGATTACGTCAAAGCGAATCCTTACATGAAAACATCGCTGGATATTTTGGAGCTGGGTCAGTGGATCGGGCCCATTGCCGACCGGGACTTTTTCTTTAAAACGATCAATGATCATTTCCAATTGATGGCGACCGGCCAGGAATCGGTGGAAAGCGGTCTGCAGCAGATTGAAAAAACCATCAACGACAGTCAGGATCAACATAAATGATCGGAGTGGTGTTTCCATGAAGCATGATGCTGCAGCAAGCAGCAGTCCAGGGATCGTCCCCGGTACCCCGAACCGCAGAGGGGAGAAAGGAAGGGGCCGCTGGTTCATCTATTTATCGCTGGCGCCGATCCTGCTGCTATTTGGTGTATTCGCTTTCATTCCTATTGGATGGAGCTTGGGACTTTCGGTATTTAAGTATAATCCGCTCAGCGCAAGCGCGCTGTTCGTCGGGGCGGACAATTATATCCGCATGCTGGGCGATTCCATTTTTATCAAGTCGCTTTGGGTCACCTTTAAGTTCGTCGTCATTGCCGTTGCGGTCAACATCCTTATCACCTTGATGTTTGCCGTCGCGATCCAGCGGATCCGTACGGGGTGGCTGCGGAACCTGATGCGAACCGTCTTTTTTCTGCCGACGATCGCGCCGCTGGCGGGAACGGCGATCGTATGGAGCACGATGTTCAATTACAATCACGGATTGTTTAATATCGTGCTGACCCAGCTCCACATGGCTCCCGTGCAGTGGCTGAGCGATCCTCATTATGCGCTGTACTCGGTAATTCTGATGACGCTGTGGGCTGATATCGGGTATAACATCGTGCTCTTTATCGCCGGTCTGGATTCCATTCCGGATATGTATTATGAAGCGGCCATTCTGGACGGGGCGAGCCGCTGGCATTCGTTCTGGCATGTGACGCTGCCGCTGCTCCGGCGCACGATGCTGTTTGTTTCGGTGACGACGGTCGTCTCCTATTTCCAGGCTTTCGCCCAGTTCCAGATCATGACCAAGGGTGAGCCGTTTAACGAGACCCGGGTGCTGGCGCTCCATATTTATGAGCAGGCGTTCTCCAATTCCAACATGGGATATGCGTCCGCGATGGCCACGGTGTTTCTGATCATTATTTTAGTGGTGACCCTGCTGCAGCTGAAGTTGGGGCGCACCGAGTGGGAGTACTGACAAGGGGGACTTTCGATGCACCGGAGGAATAGATGGTTCGACGGCATCGTCATGCTCGTGCTGATCGCAGCCGGATGCCTGATGCTGCTGCCGTATTTGTGGATGGTTTTGTCTTCTTTAAAAAGCAACATGGAAATCGTGTCCGGCTCGCATGCGCTTCTGCCGCAGCATCCCAGCCTGGAGGGGTACCGGACCGTCCTTGAAGACGCACCGTTCGGAAGGTGGTTTTTGAACAGCGCGATGACGTCGGTTGTCATTACGGCCGCGACGTTATTTACGAGCGCCCTGGCGGGATACATTTTCGCCAAGCATCAATTCAAGGGGCAGAAGCTGCTGTTCATCCTGATCTTGGCTACGATGATGATTCCGTTTCAGGTGGTCATGATTCCGACGTATTTAATTACGGCCAAACTGGGGCTGGTCAATCATTTGCTGGCGATTATCCTCCCCAATCTGGTCAGCTCCTACGGAGTGTTTCTGGCAAAGCAGTTTATCGAGGACATTCCCCAGGATCTGCTCGATGCCGCAAGGATCGACGGGGCGGGCGAGCTGCGGCTGATGGTCCGGATCATTGCGCCTCTGATTCTGCCGATGCTGTCGGCGCTTGGCATTTTTACGTTCATGAATGCCTGGAACAACTATTTATGGCCGCTCATTATTTTGAACGACGAGAGCAAAATGACCGTGCCGCTCGCCCTTGTTTATTTTAACGGAACCCATATGGTCAACTATAACGTCGTCATGTCGGCGGCTGTGCTCATCACCCTGCCGGTCATTGTGGTGTTCCTGATTTTCCAGAAGCAGTTTATTAAAGGACTTACGATGACAGGCATGAAATAAAAAGAGAAGAGACCATGAGGAGGAGAAACTGCATGACTAAAATATCGATTATCGGCGCAGGCAGCGCCTTTACGCAGGACATCGCTACGGACATTTTACTGATTGAAGGCATTGAGGGCGGTACGATCGCTTTGGTGGATATCGACGCGGAGCGGCTGGAGATCGCCCGCAAGCTGGTCGAGAAAATCATTGAGCTGTCCGGCAAGCGATGGAACGTTATCGCTTCGACCGATCGCAGGGAGGTCATCGGGGGCTCGCAGTTCGTCATCAACCAAATCGAAGTGGGCGGGCTGCAAACGGTCCGCTATGAGTACGAGATTCCTCTGAAATACGGGGTCAATCAATGCATCGGCGATACGCTGGGGCCGGGCGGACTGTTTAAAACGCTGCGCACGCTTCCGAGCTGGATGGACATCATCCGCGATGTGGAGGATTTGTGCCCGGATTCGACCATTCTGAACTATACGAATCCGATGTCGGCGGTGACCCTGCTGACGTCGCGGGTGACCTCCATTCCGGTCGTCGGCCTGTGCCATTCCATCCAGAATACGTCCCGGCAGTTAGCCAAATACGCCGGCGTACCTTACGAAGACATGCAGTGGAGGGCCGGAGGAATCAACCATATGTCCTGGTTTGTGGAGCTGACCCACGAGGGAAAAGATCTGTATCCTGTGCTTCGGGACAAGATCCAGAATCCCGACCTGCTGAAAAAGGACCCTGTGCGCTTTGACGCCATGAAGTACCTGGGCGCTTTTGTCTCGGAGTCCAGCGGGCACTTTTCAGAGTACATTCCGTACTACCGCAAACGGCAGTCCTTAATCGACAAGCACTGCAGCACCGGGTATAATGGCGCGACAGGCTACTATGCGGATAACTGGCCGATCTGGCGCAAGGAAAACGACGAAAAAATCGTCAAGCAGCTGGAAGGCTCGCTCCCGATCGAGCTTGCGCCAAGCAATGAATACGCGGCTATCATTATTGAAGCGATGCTGAAAAATGAACCGAAGGTGATTTACGGAAACGTGCCGAACGAAGGGCTGATTCACAATCTTCCCGGGGACGGGATCGTCGAAGTAGCCTGCATGGTCGACCGTAATGGCGTCAATCCATGCCGTTTCGGCAGCCTGCCTGAGCATCTGGCCGCGCTGTGCCGGTCCAACATGGCGTTCTTTGACCTGGCCGTCGGCGCTGTGCTGAATAACGACAAGGAAATGGCCCGCCATGCTCTGATGGTCGACCCGCTGTCCGCCGCTGTCTGTTCGCTGGATGAGATCAGCGGCATGTTCGAGGAGCTGTATGAAGCGGAGCGCGACTTCATACCGGTGCTGAAATGATGAGAGGGGACAAGAATAAACCGATTGTCGTTGTGGCCGGCGAGCTGAACGTGGATATCATTATTTCAGGAACGGACGTGATCCCGGAATGGAACCGGGAGAAAATCGTCGACGGTTTTGACGTCGTTCTCGGCTCCTCATCGGCGATTACCGCGAGCGCGCTGTCCAGCCTCGGCCTGGACGTGCGGTTCGTCAGCGTGGTGGGGGCGGATGACTTCGGCCGCTTCTGCCTGGGCGAGCTGCAGCGGCTGGGGGTGAACACCGATCATGTAGCGGTGCTGCCGGAGATCACAACGGGGGTTACCCTCTCGTTTACGACGCCTTCCGACCGCGGTTTGATCACGTATCCCGGAAGTATTCCGCTGTTGACGCCCGGCTATATTCCCGATGCTTTGATTCAGGAGGCGGATCATTTGCATTTTGGCTCCTACTATTTGCAGGACGGCATGCGGCCGCATTGGAAAGAGCTGTTCGGGAAGGCGCAGGACTTAGGGGTGAGCACATCTTTTGATACCGGATGGGATGTCCGTGGCCGGTGGGATGCTGCCGGGATCCGCGCACTGCTGGCCGTTACAGATTTGTTTATCCCCAGCGAGGAGGAGGCGCTGCATATTTTTGAGCGGGACAGCGTAGAAACGGTATTCGGCCAATTGGCGGCCGTTCCCGGTCTGATCGCCGTCAAACAAGGCTCAAAGGGTGCATCGCTCCGGTCTCCTGATGGTTCTGTCGTGTCGGCGCCCCCTTATCCGGTTACCCCCGCAGACACGACAGGAGCGGGGGATTGCTTCAATGCCGGCTTGATTTGCGGTTTCCTCCAAGGCTTGACCGGCAGAGAGCTGCTTGAGTACGCCAATGCCTGCGGCGCGTTATCCACGCTGGGCGTGGGGGGGACCGGCCATTTGCCGACAGCAGCGGCGGTATCGGCCCTGCAGGGAAGGCGGCAGCTCCAGTAAGCGCCTCGGCGGTGGAAGCTCAGGCAAAGGTTCATGAGAGTCCGGGCAAAGGGGGTGATCGACACATTACATAGCAAGTCTAAATCGGATTTTTTCATTTCAGTTCAAACTTTAATCATGGGAGTTGATATTTCGTGAAATTCGGTAAAACACTGATTGCAGGTATCAGTCTGGCTGTATTGGGGCTTGGCATCGGGTATGCGGCGTCGCAGACCGTCGAGGCTTCGGGCGCCGAGTACTACGTTGCTGTTAACGGAAGCGATTCGAATGCGGGTACGAGCGCCGCACCGTGGGCAACGCTGCAGCATGCAGCGGACACGGCCGGGCCGGGGAGCACGGTCTATGTCCGGGGCGGGGTGTATAACCAAAAGCTGAAGGTCACCAAATCCGGTTCCGCGGATCAAGGGCCGATCACCTTTGCCAATTACAGCGGCGAGACGCCGGTTATTGACGGTACGGGACTTTCCGTAAGCGGAACGGAAGGCATCGTTGACCTTGCCGACGTCAACTATGTGACCATTCAAGGTTTCGAAATTCGCAATTATACGACGACTGCTAACAACGTCATGCCCGTTGGGATTTATGTTCACGGCGCAGGCGGCAACATTACGCTGTCCAAAAACAAGATCCATGATATCAAAAACACGTCGACTCCTGCCGGCACCGACCTGCTGGGCCGGGATGCGCACGGCATCGCCGTGTACGGAACCAAGGCGCCGGAATCCATTCATGACGTGACAATCGACGGCAATGAGCTGTACAATCTGGTGCTGGGGTCCAGCGAAACGCTCGTTCTTAACGGAAATGTGGATACTTTTGCCGTGACGAACAATATCATTCACGACAACGACAACATCGGTATCGACGTGATCGGATTCGAAGGGAAGTCGCCGAACTCCGCCTACGACCAGGCACGAAACGGAATCATCAGCGGCAATAAAGTGTACAATATCACCTCCAATAACAATCCTTCCTACGGCAAAAAGCTTCCGAACAACAGCAATTCGGCGGACGGCATTTATGTCGATGGAGGTAAGGACAGCATTATCGAGCGAAACTACAGCTATAACAACGATATCGGGGTGGAAATCGCCTCCGAGCATGCCGGCAAGGCGACCAGCAACATTACGATCCGCAGCAACTTCATTTACAACAACCGTTTGACGGGTATCGCCATGGGCGGATACGACACAGATCGCGGCTCGACGGTAGGCTGCCACATCGTCAACAATACGCTGTACAAAAATGACACCATTGGCGACGGCAGCGGTCAGCTCTACGTGCAGTATGACACCCAGAACAACGTCATCCGTAACAACATTTTTGTGGCCAGTTCTACCGATGTGCTCATTTATAATGAATACACGAAAAATTCCGGCAACGTCGTGGATTACAATCTGTACTTCGCTCCCGGCGGAAGTTCGGATGCCAGCTGGACCTGGAAAAACAAAGAATACACCGGCTTTGCCGCTTATAAAAATGGAACGGGCAATGATGCCCATTCCGTCTTCGCCGATCCACTCCTTGTGAACGCCGCTGCCGGCGATTTACATCTGAAGGCAGGGTCTCCTGCCATTGATAAGGGCTTGACGAATTCGGACATCGGGTCGCTCGATATCGACGGGCAGCCCCGCGTTCAAGGGGCAAGCGTCAATATTGGCGCGGACGAATAACGTTCCTTCATCGTCACCGCTTGCCTAATTAGCAGCCTCCTTTCGCGGGGGGCTGCTTTTATTTTATGAGGAAAAGTCTAGTTCTCAGCAAAGGTTTCGCATCCGGATCTTAAAATGATTTCCCGCTTGGCGGGACTGTTGTCGAAACGGACTTGTTCACCCGGTACTGCCTGAATGGTATAGTAGATGTAACTATCCTGCTGCTAGCTGAAGAGGCGGGAATCTATTACACTTTCAGGAACAGGAGTTGACTGTAATGAACATCGTCGTGCTGGACGGACATACGCTGAACCCTGGGGATTTAAGCTGGGACGAGCTGGGAAAGCTCGGTTCTGTGACGGTCTATGACCGTACTCCTGCCGGGCTGATTCAGGAGCGGATCGGGCTCGCCGAGATCGTGCTGACGAATAAAACCCCGCTGACGCGGGAGGTGCTGGAGGCGGCAGAGAACCTCCGCTACGTCGGCGTGCTTGCGACCGGCTACAATGTAGTTGACATTGAAGCCGCTGCTGCGCGCGGGATTACGGTGACGAATGTTCCGACATACGGAACCGAGTCTGTCGCGCAGTTTGTGTTCGCGCTGCTGCTTGAGCTCTGCCACCAGATCGGGCGGCATGGAGACAGCGTACGCTCGGGAGATTGGGCGAAGGCGGTGGATTTCTCCTATGCGCTGACTCCGCAAATCGAGCTCTGGGGGAAAACGATGGGGATCGTCGGTTATGGCCGGATCGGCCGCCAGGTCGCGCGGCTGGCGGAGGCTTTCGGCATGCGTGTACTGGTATCCGGCAGACCGGGGAAGGCGGGCGGGAACGAAGACAGGGGCGTCCGGCGTGTCCCTCTCGAGCAGCTGCTGGCCGAGTCGGACGTGGTGAGCCTGCATTGTCCGCTGACGGCGGAAACCGACGGGCTCATCAACCGCGAACGCCTGGCGCTGATGAAGTCTTCGGCCTTCCTGATCAATACCGCCCGCGGCGGGCTGCTGCAGGAGCAGGATGTGGCTGATGCGCTGAACGAAGGCCGGCTTGCGGGCGCGGCACTTGACGTGCTTGCGGCAGAGCCTCCCGCCGCAGACCATCCGCTTGTGCATGCCCCGCGCTGCATCATAACCCCGCATATGGCATGGGCGGCGGTGGAAGCGCGGGAGCGGCTGATGAGAATCGCTGTGGGTAACGTCGCCGCGTTCCTGGAAGGCCGGCCGGTGAACACGGTTGGGCCGCATTCCCGCTGAGAATGGCGTACTGCCGGAAGGCGTGAAGGCTCTTTTGATTGTGCGGGGAGGATCCGTGCAAGGGAGGCATAGACATAATGCAAGGGAAGATTGTAAAAGGAGGGTTTAGCCGAATGAAAATCGTGATCGCTCCGGATTCGTTCAAAGGCAGCATCCGTGCCGCCGACGCGGCGGCCGCCATTGACAGGGGCATAAGACGCGCACTGCCTGGCGCGGAAACGGTACTTGTTCCCATGGCGGACGGCGGAGAGGGGACGCTGGACAGCTTGACCCGCTTTGGCGGTACCAAGGCCAACGTGCAGGTGTCCGATCCGCTGGGAAGGCCGGTCGACGCCGAGTACGGCCTCATCCACGGAGGGTCCACCTGCGTGGTGGAGCTGGCCAGCGCGTCCGGGCTTGAGCTGATCGCCGCTGAGGAGCGGGACCCGCTGCATACGACGACGTACGGAACCGGCGAAGTGATCCGCCGAGCGCTCGATGCGGGCTGCCGCCAATATATTATGGCGATCGGCGGCAGCGCCACGAACGACGGAGGCGCCGGCATCCTGCAGGCGCTGGGCGTGCGGCTGCTGGATGAGGACGGGCAGCCGGTCGGACGCGGGGGCCTGGAGCTGCAGCGCGTGGCGGCGATCGACATGGGCGGAATGGATGCACGGCTTGCCGAATCCACCTTCGTGATCGCTTCCGATGTGCAGAACCCGCTGCTCGGCCCTTACGGCGCGTCCCATGTGTATGGCCCGCAGAAGGGCGCAACGCCGGAGATGGTTGCGGTGCTGGAGCAGGGGATGCGCGTCTGGGCGGACCGCATCCTGGAGGCGACGGGCCTGCGCGTGCATGACCTGCCAGGAGCGGGCGCAGCCGGCGGCGTTGGAGCGGCGCTGCTCGCTTTTTTCAAAGCCGGAATGAGGAGCGGCATCGATCTCGTGATCGAGCATTCGGGATTCATGGCGCACTTGGAAGGCGCGGACCTCGTTATCACCGGCGAAGGCCGGATGGATGCGCAGACCGCATCCGGCAAGACGCCGGTGGGCGTCGCCCGGGAAGCGCGGCGGCACGGGGTTCCGGTCATCGCCCTGGCCGGATCGGTGGGGCCGGGGATCGATCCGCTGTATGATGCGGGAATCCTCAGCGTGCACAGCATCGTGAACGGACCGATGGCACTGGAGGAAGCGATGGCCCAGGCCGGAGAGCTGCTGGAGATGTCGGCCGAGCAGGTGATCCGGACTTTTGCCGGAATGGTCAGCGGGTAGAAATATGCCGTCAACGAATCGTCTTTTTAAAGGGCAATCTCATAAAGACTATCGAAGTACATGCCAAGAAGCCAGACCGCGTTTAGCGGAAAATGATTTGCGAGATCAGGATGTTTAGCCCAGGAAGATTATACTTTCGGATATAAAAAAAGCGGCAGTGTCCGGAAAGCCCGGCCAACTGCTGCTTTTTTCTGTGATGACCCCTTGATTCTGGCTTGTGTTATTTCTTCAGCGTCATATCCGTCAGCGGGCTGGACATCCGTTTCTTAATCTGCTCCAAAATGCGTTTGGAAACGGAAATGGTGCGGGGGTAAGCAAAATCATCGCGGAAGTGAAGGACGTTGCCTTCAAAGGAAGTAATTTTATTCACGTTGACATGGATGTTGGATGCGGCTCGGACAAAATTGGGCTGCGAGATCAAAGCGGAGATTTCCTGGCTCGTTAACCGTTTCTTGATAATATAGTTTCTGCCGTGGAAAATAACCTGTCCCTGACCGCCGACTTTAAAGAAAAACGCGTCCGTCACCGGATCAAATTGATGATATTCCTGCAGCACCTTGTCGGATGAAGTCA
This sequence comes from Paenibacillus sp. FSL R5-0378, assembly GCF_038009285.1. Taxonomy (NCBI): domain Bacteria; kingdom Bacillati; phylum Bacillota; class Bacilli; order Caryophanales; family Paenibacillaceae; genus Paenibacillus; species Paenibacillus sp. FSL R5-0378. Next base: position 6,013,267 of record NZ_JBBPAY010000001.1, on the reverse strand, counting down.
TCTTACCAAAGCCCCCTTTTAGAAGATGATAAAGTGTTAGCGCTTTCATTCTACCACACTTTTTCGTCCTGCATAAGAGTAAATTTGTGAATTTTATGATTTTTTTTGTGAACTTGGACAAAAGCGCTCGCGGTATTGACCAAATTTTCCATTACGGCCACAATGGTCATAGACGGCTGCGATAAGCGCGGCCGCCCGCCAATGTCAAACCGAGAAAGGACGAATGCCTTTGAATTCAAGTCCTATAAAGATCACGGCGATTTCCGGAAGCCTCCGGAGACAATCGTCCAATACGAGCCTGATTCACGCCCTCTATCCGCTGGCGCCGGAAACGATGGAGATTTCGATATTTGAAGGCATCGGAGACCTGCCCCATTTTAACCCGGATATGGATGGAGACGACCCGGCCCCTTCGGTGGCACGGCTTCGTGACACGATCCGTCAGGCGGACGGCGTGATCATCAGCACCCCCGAATATGCCCATGGCGTGCCCGGCGTGCTGAAGAATGCGCTCGACTGGCTGGTATCGTCCGGAGAATTCGTCTACAAGCCCGTCGCTGTCGTCAGCGGATCGCCGATGGAAACCGGTGGAGAGAAGGCGCATGAATCCCTTCAGATGACCCTTAGGATGATGACGGCTGACCTGGTGGAGGGCGGGTCTTTCACGATACCTTTCCTCAATCAGAAACTTCGGGGCGGAGAGATTAAGGATGAGGAGCTGAACGAGAGGCTGAAGGGCATGCTCGGGAAGCTGGAAGAGGCTGTACGAGAGGCAGCTGCAAATGGTATGAACGGGTTCAGGTAAGTTAGATAACCGCATTTCGAAATACAAAAGCCTGCAACGCTCCAACTCTGAGATTTGGAGCGCGCAGGCTTCTTTGTGTTGCCGTGTCGGAACTTCGGACGGGGAAGCATGCTGTTTAGCAAGCAATGAGCTTTCGCCGCCGGAGGGAGAGCCGTGCTTCAGGCATTTTCGATAATGGTGTTCAGCGTCGTGCGGTCGAGGCCTTTGACCAGTTTGGTCAGCAGCTCCTTGGCTGCATCGTAATCGTCGGTATGGATAATCGACGAAGACGTATGAATGTAGCGGGCACAAATGCCGATGACGGTAGACGGCACACCGATTCCGCTTAAATGCACCTGCCCGGCGTCCGTGCCGCCAGGGGATACGAAATACTGATACTTAATGTTGTGGGTATCGGCCGTATCCTGCACATATTCCACGAGTCCGCGGTGGGTGATCATCGTCGGGTCGAATATGCGCAGCAGCGCTCCCTGTCCGATATGGCCGAAGGCACTCTTGTCGCCGGTCATATCGTTGGCTGCGCTCGCATCCAGCGCGAAGAAAATATCCGGCTGGATGAGGTTGGCCGACGTGCGCGCGCCGCGCAGTCCCAGCTCTTCCTGAACCGTTGCGCCGCAGTACAGCGTATTCGGCAGCTTCTCCTGGTGGAGCGCCTCCAGCAGTTCGATCGCAAGGCCGACCCCGTAGCGGTTGTCCCAGGCTTTGGCCATGATTTTCTTCGGATTGGCCAGCGGCGTAAATTCGCAGACCGGCAGCACCTGAAGCCCTGGACGGATGCCGAAGGATTCGGCTTCCTCGCGGTTATCCGCACCGATGTCGATGTACATGGCTTTGATGTCCACCGGTTTGCTGCGCTGCGATTCGTCCAGCAGGTGGGTCGGCGTCGATCCGACGACCCCGAATACCGGACCGTTTGGCGTGATGATCTGCAGCCGCTGGGAGAGCACGGCTTGGCTCCACCAGCCGCCGAGCGGCTGAAAGCGCACCATTCCGGCTTCGGTAATGCCGGTGACCAGGAAACCGACCTCGTCAAAATGGCCGGCCACCATGACTTTCGGGCCGTTCTCATCCCCGCGGAGAACGCCGAACAGACTGCCGAGGCGATCCTGTACGAACTCGTTCGTGAACGGGCTCACCGCCTCCTTGAAATATGCGCGCAGGTCTTTTTCAAATCCGGAAGCCGCGGGGAATTCCGTCAGCTTGCGGAACATATCTTTCGTTTTTTGATCCATTGTACCTTATCTCCTTTATCATGAATGTGGTTATGTATATAGATTGAACCAAAGTTTTGCATTGAACTTCCTGTTATTACGGCTCTTAGAGGCCTATAATATTCATTTCTTTAGTTCATTCTATGCAGTTGGCTGCACTCCTTAGTATGAACCCACTTGATCCGAATGTCCACGTCCGGCGGGCAGAAGCACAAATGGCGAACCTGATGAATAGGATATCCTGGACGGATGCCCTGAAGTCAGCCGGAAGGAGCCTGGTTATGGAACCGATACACATGGATCGCCGCCAAGAAAACATCCTGATCCTCGTATTGTTGATTTTGCTGGTCATTGTGCTTCTCTTCTTATTATAATCCGCCTGCCATGGATAGCCCTCATTAAACAGCCGCCAGGTTTCAAATATTAGCGCCCGGCTGCCTGGCGCTGTTTGCTGCCCGCCTCCGCATAACATACATAACTCTCCTGCAAATGACAAATAATGAAAAGGAATGATGAATAGGAGGTGCCTGTAATGCCTGCCAATACGAAGAACAGGGGAACCGGATTCAAGATCGATTCCTTGACGCCCGAGGAATATAAATCCATCAGCAAAAAGCATTCTCCTTCGCGCAGCACATTCAAAAACTGCGTAAGTGCTTTTGTGGTCGGCGGCTTGATCTGTCTGATCGGACAAGCGATTCAGCGGGCGTTCATGAGCTGGTTTGACATGACGGTCAAAGAAGCGGGCAATCCGACCGTTGCGGTGCTCATTATTATATCGGTCATCCTGACCAGCTTTGGCGTGTACGACAAAATCGCCCAATGGGCCGGAGCGGGAACGGCGGTACCGGTTACGGGCTTCGCCAACTCCATGTGCTCGGCGGCGCTTGAGCATAAAGCGGAAGGCTATGTCCTTGGCGTCGGGGCCAACATGTTCAAGCTCGCCGGCTCCGTGATCGTGTTCGGAACCGTCGCCGCCTTCGTCGTGGGACTCGTCTACGCCATCTTCGGCATCCAGGGAGTGCATCAGCCATGAAGCTGACAGGCCAGACCTGGGAGTTTGACACCAGGCCCGTTCTGATCGGAAGCGCCGCCGTCGTCGGTCCTGATGAGGGACAAGGTCCGCTGTCTCCCGATTTCGATTATGTGTATGACAATCTCGAAATCAATGAGAAAACATGGGAGAAAGCGGAGCGGAGGCTGCTGGAGCAGGCCGCCCAGCTTGCCGTCATCAAGTCGGGACTGGACAAGGAACAGATCCAGTTCTATGTTGGCGGGGATCTGATGAACCAGATCATCAGCAGCACGTTCTCCGCCCGCAAGCTTGGCGTGCCATACCTGGGCGTGTTCGGGGCCTGCTCGACGTCCATGGAAAGTCTGGCGATTTCCGCCCTGATGGTCGACACAGGGGCCGCGGAACGGGTGATGGCCGGAACGGGCAGCCATAACTGCACGGCCGAAAAGCAGTTCCGGTATCCGACCGAATACGGCTCGCAGAAGCCGCCGACCGCCCAATACACAGTCACCGGGGCGGGCTGCGGCGTTATCGCCAAAGGCGGGCAGGGCCAAACCGGCCCGAGAATCGCCCGGGCGACCATCGGCAGGATCATGGACCTTGGGGTCAAAGATCCGTTCAATATGGGCGCCGCGATGGCGCCGGCCGCTGCCGATACGATCGCCGCGCATTTCCGGGATACGGGGCTGTCTCCCGATTATTATGACTTGATTGTAACCGGCGATCTGGCTTCGGTCGGTCTGCCGATTGCGCAGGAGCTGCTGGAGAAGGAAGGTTACCAGATGGACGAGACGAAATTCGGCGATTGCGGGCTTATGATTTATAACCGTGAGAAGCAGAAGGCCGTCCTGGCCGGAGGAAGCGGCTGCGGCTGCTCGGCGGCGGTGACCTACGGCCATTTGGTCAAACGGATGTTACAACGCGAATTACATAAAGTGCTGGTCGTGGCGACCGGCTCGCTGCACTCCCCCTTGTCGGTTCAGCAGGGAGAGAGCATTCCGTGCATCGCCCACGCCGTAGCGCTGGAAATGGAGGATTAACCAATGCAGTTTTTATGGGCGTTTATTATCGGCGGTCTGATTTGTGTTATCGGCCAGCTCATGATGGACTTGTTCAAGATGACGCCGGCGCATACGATGAGCACGCTGGTGGTGGCGGGAGCGGTGGCTGACGGTCTCGGCTGGTACGATCCCCTCGTCAAATTTGCCGGTGCCGGCGCTTCCGTTCCCATCACCAGCTTCGGCAGCTCGCTTGTTCACGGAGCGCTGTCGGAGCTTCAGAGGGACGGCTGGATCGGGGTTGTGACAGGCATCTTCGAGGTCACCAGCGCGGGGATATCGGCGGCGATTATCTTTTCGTTTATCGCCGCGCTGTTCGTCCGTCCCCGCGGGTAATTCCACCAATCCGCCGTTTGCATTTCCTTGCTTGAACCGAAAATGGGTTGCCAGAATAAACACCCCGGAATTGTGTATTCCGGGGTGTTTTGCCGTTCATTTCGGCGGGTATGTGGGGGTATACGACGATTTTAGGAAATGTGCCCAATATACTTTCTGTTCTTCCTTCATGTACAATGTAAAATATATACTTATATGTATCCAGCTATTTTACGATGTTATCGATTTACCAGTGAACGCATCTGCGAGCATGTTCATTGATTACGAATTCTAGGAGGAACTGATATGCCCGTACGCAGCGAATTTCTTCACATTATTGCAGCAGTAAGATCCAATCTCGAATCTTGCATATTGGGAAAATCATTTGAAATACAGCTCCTTCTAACTGCTCTGCTGGCCGAAGGGCATGTTTTGATCGAAGATGTACCCGGAACGGGGAAGACGCAGCTCATCAAGGCGCTCGCCCGGTCCATGAGCGGCGATTACCGGCGTGTCCAGTGCAACCCGGACATTCTGCCGAGCGATATTACCGGCGTTTCCGTATTTCATCCGCGCGAGGAGCGGTTCTACTTCCGTCCGGGTCCGGTGATGACCAACATTCTGCTGGCTGACGAAATTAACCGGGCCACGACGAAGACCCAGTCGGCCCTGCTTGAGGTCATGGAAGAGCGCAACGTGACGGTGGACGGCGAAACGTATGAGCTTCCCCGTCCCTTCATGCTGTGCGCCACCCAGAACCCGATCGACTTTGAAGGCACTTACATGCTGCCCGAAGCGCAGCTTGACCGTTTTATGATGAAGATCAGCCTCGGCTACCCCGACGCGGCCACGGAAAAAAGCCTGCTGTACCAGCACAAGCAGGGCCAGCCGGTCGACCGGCTGACTCCGGTGACCAACATGGAACAGATCGCGGAGATGCAGCATGAAATCCGCAGCATTTATATCGACGAGGCGGTGACGGACTATCTGCTGAGCATCGTCCGCCGTACCCGGGAGCATGCCTCCGTCCTGCTCGGAGCCAGCCCGCGCGCTTCCCTGTCGTTTCTGAACGCGGTCAAGGCGTTTGCATTCCTGCAGCAGCGGGAGTACGTCCTTCCGGACGATATTAAGACGCTCGCTCCTTATGTTCTCGCCCACCGCATCATCCTTCGCCCGGAGTCCCGGCTGGACAACGTCAGTCCGGAATCCGTGCTGAAAAACATCCTTCAGCAGGTGCATGTGCCTGTGGCGATGGAGCGATAAATGATGACAAGGCTGTTAACCGGTATCCGATCCGGACTCAAAACCCCGAGGTATTGGGCCGTACTGCTCGTATGGGTCGCCAGCCTGTTCTATGTTCTGTTTCAGGGGGGCAAGACGTCCCTGATGCTGTTTGTCATGATCAGCGTCATCGTGCTGTATTTGATCGTGCTTGGCATCAGCGGCGTCCGGCTGACGCGGGGAACGCGCCAGCTGTCCACCGAAAGGGGACAAGGCACCGTGCTTCACGCCGGCGAGCAGATCAAGGTCAGGCTCCATTTTTCGATTCCGGGATTTCTGCCGATGCCCTACATCATCATCCGTGAAGTCATGAAGCGGCATAACGGAGATTCCTGGTCGTTTGAGGAAAGCGTCATTCCCAGTTACAGAGGCAGCGGTACCCTGATGTTCCAGACGCCGCCGCTGGAGCGGGGAAGATACTATTTTACCGAAACAGAATGTGTCAGCGAGGATATTTTCGGTTTTATCGAGCATAAAGGCCGTTTTCATGTGCCCGGCCAGTTTCGCGTGATGCCCCGGACCGTGTTTATCCCCACCTGGAAGCTGTTCGACCGGAATTCCCCGCTTGCGGGGCCGCAAACCGCCTCGGCAGCTTCACGCAAAGAAACGACCCAGATTAACGGCGTCCGCGATTATGTGTACGGGGACCGGATTTCCCGGATTCACTGGAACGCTACCGCGAAGACCGGACAGTGGAAATCCAAGGAATTCGAGTACGATTCCGTTCCGAAAACGATGCTTCTGCTGGACGCCACGAAGGCTCACTACGGCTCCGACGCGCAGTTTGAGCTGGCTGTTTCCACAGCGGCTTCCCTGCTCGAGTATGGCGGGCGCGGGAGAATGAACATGGGCCTCGCTACCCTCGGCGACACATTCAAATTGTTTCCGCCAAGCAGTGTGCAAGGAGACCGCCAGCGGATGATGCATCATCTGGTTGACCTGTCTGCCGACGGTTACGGTAAGCTGCTCCCGAAGCTGGAGCAGAACGCACGGTTTCTTCCGGCGGGGGCCTTCCTCGTTTTCATTTCACCGGCCAGCGGCCAGCAGGTGCTCGACATTCTGCGCTGGGCTGAAACCCGGGGTATGAGCTCTTCGCACATTCGGATCAGCTCAGGACGAGAAAAGGGCGTAGAAGGCTGGGGAGCGATGCTCGCTTCCCGCGGAACCTTTGCGTGCAGCATTCAATCGCTGAGTGAGCTGCCGGCCGCATTAGGGGGTGGAAGGGTTTGATCAACTGGCTGTATTCGCTGCGCACTTCGTTTTTCCGCACCTTATCCCTGGTGTGGTTGTGGATTATGGCGCTGCAGTGGATTTACTTTATGAACAACATTTGGTACAGCGAGACGACGGCCATCGTCATCATCAGCGTGACGGTCATCACGGCGATCGAAATTTTGCTGCCAATCAAAAGCATTTACCGGTACGCGCTGGAAGGCATCGCCGTGCTGTACATCATTCACCGGGAGATGATCGCGTACTGGATTTACTTTCCGGCAGGAAGCCTGCCGAACCGGATTCAGCAGTTTACGGGCAACGCGCTGCCGTACCTCGGTTTTGCCGTAGGCGCTTGGATTCTGCTGCTGTTCAGCGCCAAGCTGGTCAACAATCAGCGCAGAATCCTCGTGTTCACAGGCATGCTGATCGTGGCGTTCTCCATACTGGATTCCTTCACCGTGTACGATTTATGGAAGGAAGTCGCCTGGACGGTGTTTGCGGCGCTCGGCTGGCTGGTCAGCGAACATTTCCGCCGCTTCCAGCAGAAATACCCGCATGGCTGGCGCTATCTTCGGCAGTACCCGCTAAAAATGCTGCTGAACGTAGCGGTCATTTTTTCGCTCGTGTTTGCCGTCGGTGTTAACATGCCGGAAGTGCCGCCGTCCTTGACCGATCCCTATACGGCTTGGGTTGTCCAAGGCGAGACGGCTGCAACGGCAGGCATTGACGGGGATCCGGCCGAATCGGTGCTGCGGACTTCCTCGGGATACAGCCGCAATGATACCAAACTCGGCGGCGGGTTCAACTTTGACTACACGCCGGTGATGGAAATCAGCTCCGACCAGCGAAGCTATTGGCGCGGGGAGACCCGCAGGCTGTATACCGGCAGCGGCTGGGGGGACGAGCGCAATTCCGGCAGGGAGACCGATGAGGTGACGGCGGATACGAAGCTTTCCGGAGATGGACCAACCGCCGGCGATTCGATGACGGTAAAACAGACGGTTACGATGCTGAGTGACAATCAATACCCCGTTTTGTTCGGTGCGTATAACCTGTCCAAAGTAGAGCTTATCGATGACGGGAAAAATACAGGCAGCCTCCGCTGGAACAGTTCCCAGTCGGAGCTTCGCTGGACCGCCGAGTCAAAGCGGGACCGTTATCCGAAAACCTACACGGTGGTGTCCGAGGTTCCGGTCGTTTCGGAGGATGAAATCCGCCAGAAGTCGTTCGCCGACCTGTACGGCTCCCAAGGGACCGAGGATGCCTATCTGCAGGTGCCGAACGATTTTCCGAAGCGGGCCCGCGACCTTGCGGAAGAAGTGACGGCTTCCGGGGCAACGCCGTATGAAAAGATCGGTCTGCTTCAAAACTATTTAACAACGAATTACACATATACAAACGAGCCCGACTTGTCCAAAAAGGTGAGCGACGATTTCGTGGACAGCTTCCTGTTTGAGATCAAGGAAGGATACTGCGATTATTTCTCGACTTCGATGGTGATGATGGCCCGTTCCCTCGGCATCCCGGCGCGGTGGGTCAAAGGGTACGCTCCCGGCCAGGTGCAGGGAAGCAGCGCCGACGTGCAGGTCCAAGGCGTACAGGGCACCTCGGACTCCGGCGTGTATACGGTGACCAATGCGGATGCGCATTCGTGGGCCGAGGTCTATTTCGGGCCGTACGGCTGGATTCCGGTGGAAGCGACCCCCGGCTTCAGCATGCCGCTGCTCACGCATGACGCCCAGGCGCAAGATCCGGCCGAGCCGGAGAAACAGCCGGAAGTGGAGGAGGACCAGCCTGAGCAGGCGCCGCAACAGTCAGCGCAAGGCCAGGATCGCGGACCCGTGGTGCAAATCGTATACGGCGCTTCCCTCCTCATCCTTGCAGCATTTGCAGTGTATGTGTTGTGGCGGAATCGGCTCCAGCTCCGCTTTGGATGGCTTCGGCTTCGTACGGGACAGAAGCTGTCTCCCGACCAGAAGGTCATTGTCATGACCGAACGGTGGATCAAGGAGCTGCGCCGAAGAGGACTCAAACGCGGCGCGGACGAAACGCTCCGGGAGTCGGTCAGCCGCTGGGAAGGACGGTCCCCGGCGCTCGGATCCTTCCTGGAGCCCCTGCTGCAGCTGTTCGAGAAGGCGCGCTACAGCCCTTCATCGGTGTCAGAATCGGAATGGAGAAGCGTCCATGCCCATGCGAAGGAATTGAAAGCTGCGATGAAAAAGATACCGAAGAATGCAGCGTGATGGACTTTTTAGAAGGCGCCCTCCGGGCGTTTTCTTTTTTGTTTCGCCCGAACATAAGTTTTTTACTAACTACGCAGATTATGGTATAGTTTGTCCTATGAAACTGAGGTGACATCAATTTGTTTGAAATGCTTATCCCGAAAATGAAGGTAAAAACGGTGTTTGATCTGGATTTGGAGCGGCTGTACTCGCAGGGATTCCGTGGAATCATCACGGATCTGGACAATACGCTGGTCGGTGCCAAGGCTCCCTTGGCCACCCCCGAGCTGATCGCTTGGTTCGAAAAGGTGAAAAAGGCAGGGTTTCAGCTTGTCATCGTGTCCAATAACCAAATGGCGAGGGTATCGACTTTTGCCACCCCGCTGGATATCCGGTTTGTCCATGAAGCCCGCAAGCCGTCGAACGCGCCTTTCCGGAAAGCCATGCAGATGATGGGCCTGAAGAGCGAGGAGACGATCGTGGTCGGCGACCAGATGCTGACCGATGTGTATGGCGGTAACCGGCTCGGCCTGTTTACCGTGCTGGTGCTCCCGATATCCATTCAGGATGAAGGCTGGGGTACGCGCATGAACCGGCGTCTGGAGAAAATTGCGCTCGCACGATTGCGGAAAAAGGGATTATGGCTGGAGGAGGAACACCAACAATGAAAGACCCGATAGACGGCAGTCAAGCCGTAAAATGCAGCGGCTGCGGGATTGCCATCCAAACGGAACAGCCCGAGCTACCGGGGTATACCCCGGAGAAAGCGATGGACCGGGATCCGGTCATCTGCCAGCGCTGCTTCCGGATTAAAAACTACAACGAGGCTTCTTCCGTTGCCGTCGACCAGGATGAATTCCTGCGTCTGCTCAGCCAAATCGGAGGGAAGAACGCGCTCGTTATTCATATTGTAGATCTGTTCGATTTTGAAGGAAGCCTCATTTCAGGCTTGCAGCGGTTTGTCGGTAACAATCCGGTCATTCTCGCCGTGAACAAAATCGACCTTCTGCCTAAAGTGACGAACTGGAATAAGGTGCTTAACTGGGTGCAGAAACAATGCAAGGAGCACGGCCTCAAGACAGAAGAAATCGTCCTTTGCAGCGCCAAGAAAAATCAGGGCTTCGACCGCCTGCTGGACACGGTTGCCTCATATCGCGGAGACCGCGACGTTTATGTGGTAGGGGCGACCAATGTCGGCAAATCGACGCTGATCAACCGGCTGATCCGGGATTACAGCGATTTGGAGCAGGAGCTGACCGTATCGCGTTATCCGGGAACGACCCTGGATATGGTCAACATTCCGCTCGACGACGGCCGCTTTATTATCGACACGCCGGGGATCGTATACCCTTGGCGCTACAGTGAGCTCGTCACTCGTGAGGACCTGGGCGCCGTCATGCCGGACAACCCGTTGAAGCCGGCCGTGTACCAGCTGAACGAAGGACAGACGCTGTTTTTCGGAGCCATGGCACGGTTTGACTTTATTCAGGGCGAGCGCCAGTCGTTTACCTGCTTTGTCGGCAGCCGCGTAGGCATACACCGCACCAAGCTGGAGCGTGCCGATGAGCTTTACGCGGAGCATGCCGGAGAATTGCTGTCCCCGCCGAACCGGGAGAACATCGGGAAGCTGCCGGAATGGACAAGGCATGAATTCCGCATCAAGCGCGGTATGCGCATGGATCTGTTCGTCTCCGGATTGGGCTGGGTTAAAGTGAACAGCGATCAGGGAGCCCTGTGCGCTATTCATGCGCCGCGGGGAGTCAAGGTGCTGGCAAGACCTTCTTTAATCTGACGCTGCCTTTGAACGTTGCAAGAGCTGACAGGTGAGAGCAGGGAAAGGGGAAACCATGAATTTGGCTAAACCGGAGTTACTGAAACATACAGGGGAGCTGCTGCTGGGCGTCATCGGGGATCCGATCGCCCATTCCAAATCGCCCGTGATGCATAAGGCGGCGCTGGCCGCACTCGGCATCCCGGGCGCCTATGTTCCGATGCGCGTATCGCGGGAGCAGGTCGGAAAGGCGCTGGAAGGCATCAAGGCGCTTGGCTTTCGGGGAATCAACGTCACGATTCCGCACAAGCTGGAGGTTATTCCGTTCCTGAACGAGCTGGACGAAACGGCCTTGAAGATCGGAGCCGTCAACACGATCGTGAATGACGGAGGCTACCTCACGGGGTATAATACAGACGGTATAGGTTATGTCCGTTCCCTGAAGGAAGAAGCGATTGCCGAGCTGAAAGGCAAAAGCATTCTGGTGCTCGGAGCCGGAGGTGCCGCTCGCGGTATCGTATACGCCCTGACGCTGGAGCATCCGGACCGGATTTATGTCGCCAACCGGACGGCCGATAAAGCCGAGGCGCTGGCGGCTGAATGGAAAGCGCTGGCGGACATTCGCGGGATGGCCATGGACGGCATTCCGGCCATTCTAGGCGAAGTAGATGTAATCATTAATACGACATCGGTCGGCATGCATCCGCATATGGACGGAACACCGCTAGATTCCGAGCGGATTCCTCCGGGAATCGTGGTTAGCGACCTGATCTATAATCCGCTGAAGACCCGGCTGCTCGCTGACAGCGAGAAGAAGGGCTGCGTCATTCACGGCGGTCTCGGGATGTTTGTGAATCAGGGAGCCTTTGCCCTGGAGTATTGGACCGGACTGCCCGCCCCGGTAGAGGCGATGCGCAGCGCGGTTCTGGCCAGTATGAAGGAATCATGATTATTGAATTGTACATTGAAGATTAAGGAGTTTTGACATTTTATGTTAACAGGTAAGCAAAAACGCTATCTCCGGTCCCAGGCGCATCATTTGGACCCGATTTTTCAAGTCGGCAAGGGCGGAACGAACGACCAGTTAATCCGTCATATCGTCGAGGCCATTGAGAAGAGGGAGCTGATGAAGGTCAGCATTCTCAACAACTGCTTGGAAGACAAGCACGAAATCGCCGAGGAATTGGCCGAAAAATCGGGCTCTGAACTGGTGCAGGTGATCGGCAGCACGATTATTTTATATAAAGAATCCAAAGATCATAAGCAGATTGAATTGCCATAAGCGGGAGGGATCAGCATGAAGGTAGGTATCATGGGAGGTACCTTTGATCCGATCCACATCGGACATCTGCTCGCTGCCGAGGCGGCCCGGGACACGTTCGGACTGGACGAGGTTTGGTTTATGCCCAGTCATATTCCGCCCCATAAGGAACAGGCGGGAGCTACCGGCGAACAGCGTCTCGGCATGGTCGCTGAAGCGATTGCGGACCATCCCTGCTTTCGGACCCTCGATATTGAAATCAGAAGAGGCGGGGTTTCTTATACGATCGACACGGTCAAGGAAATCCGCAGCTCGTTTGACAACATCGAATTTCATTTCATTATCGGGGCCGATATGGTCAATTATTTGCCGAAGTGGGAGGGCATTGAGGAACTGGTTGAACTGATGAGCTTTATCGGTGTCGGGCGTCCGGGCTCCACGCTGAACTTGGACGCGCTCCCCGCTTATTTGAAGGGAAAAATTCTACTGGCCGACATGCCCGAGGTGGACATCTCGTCGACCGAAATCCGGGAAAGACTGGCCACCGGACACTCCATTCGTTATATGGTGACAGACAGTGTCTACGACTATATCAGAAGGAGGGGAATGTATGGCATTCAGCCGCGAAGAACTGATTAAAGCCGTGTCCGGACAAATGCCGGCCATGCGCTGGAAGCACACAGAAGGCGTGATGCAATCCGCAGTCATGCTTGCGGAGCGTTACGGAGCGGACCCTGTTAAGGCCGAAACGGCGGCGATTCTTCACGACGTGGCCAAATACTGGCCCGTGAAGCAAATGGAAGCGATCATTAAGGAAAACGATCTGTCCAAGGATCTGCTGTTTTACGATAAACCGCTCTGGCATGCCGAAGTAGGTGCGTTTGTAGCGGAACGGGATTACGGGATTACCGATCCTGAAATTTTGGATGCGATCCGGTATCATACCTCCGGCCGCATCGGCATGACCCTGCTGGACAAGGTCGTGTGCCTGGCGGATTACATCGAACCGGGAAGGGATTTTCCGGGCGTGAATAATATCCGGGAACTGGCCAACCATAGCCTTGAAGAGGGATTGATCGCCGGGCTGGACTCCACGATCAGTCTGCTCATCTCCCGCCGTCAGATCATTTACCCGCTGACCGTATTTGCCCGCAATGATCTTATTAAACAGTTGGAGGCGAATGTATGACCTTGAAACCTGAAGAATTGTTAAACCTGGCCGTGGCTGCCGCTGAAGATAAAAAGGCCATGAACGTCGTGGCGCTCGACCTGCGGGGGATTTCCCTCATTTCCGATTATTTCGTCATCTGTCACGGGAATTCGGATACCCAGGTCCAATCCATCGCGACCGAAATCCGCAAGCGCGTGCATGAAGCAGGCCTCGAAATCCGCGGCGTGGAAGGAATGGATTCCGCACGCTGGGTGCTGATGGACCTGGGCGACGTGATCGTGCACATTTTCCACCGGGATGAACGGGATTATTACAACATCGAACGCCTGTGGTCGGATGCCAAGGTCGTGGAAACGGTATGAGTCCGATTGCAGGAACGATTCAAACCTATGAGGTGATGCGCGAAGTATCGCCTTACGGCTATTTTCTCGATGCTGGCGGACAAGATGTTCTGCTCCATTACACGGAGCTGACCCGGAAGATCGAGCCGGGAGATCGCGTGGAAGTGTTTATTTTTTACGATACGGAAGACCGGCTGGCGGCAACGATGAAAAAGCCGTATTTGACCTTGGGCGAGATGGCGAAGCTGGTTGTGGCGGACGTGCATCCAAGACTGGGATGCTTTCTCGAGATGGGGCTAGGCCGTCAGCTGCTGCTGCCGATCCGCGAGCTGCCCGAACTGAGAGAGCTTCATCCACGGGTCGGGGACTCGGTGTTCGTCATTATGGAGCATGACAAGCAGGGACGGCTGCGGGCGAAGCTGGCCGGCGAACAGGAGCTGTCGCAGCATACGTTCCAGGCGCCGCAGTCCTGGGTAAACCAGTGGTTCACCGCCACGGTGTACCGCCCGCTGCAGATGGGAACGTTTGTAATCGTGGACGGGGGAGTGCTCGGCTTCGGCGCCATCGGCATGATCCACTCCTCGGAGCGAACCCGCATGCTGCGTCTGGGCGAAGAGCTGCAGGTGCGGGTCAGCCACATTCGTGAGGACGGACGCGTCAACCTATCCATGGCGCAGCGCAAGGAAGTTGGCCGGGATTTGGATGCCGACCGCCTGCTGGAGTTCCTGAAGGAACGTCCGAACGGAGGCATGCCGTATTCGGATGCAACGCCTCCGGACATTATCAAGCAGCGCTTCGGCATCAGCAAGTCGGCATTCAAGCGCGCACTCGGCAAATTGATGAAGGAAGGTCTTATCACGCAGAAGGAGAACTGGACTTATCTGGTTCAGCCGGAAAGTTCCAAACCGGAAACGGGCGGGAACGCCGATCCGTCCTAACAGGGCTGGGAGGATTTTCGGAACGTTAACAGAAAGTGCGGTGTCATCATGTCCTCTTACAGAAAATTTGCATATGTTTACGATGAACTGATGGAAGATATGCCGTATCCCGATTGGCTCAGGTTTGCACGACAGGCCTGGGAAAAATACGGCATGCCGAAAAGTGTGGTAGAACTGGGATGCGGCACGGGCAGCATCACGATTCCGCTTGTGAACTCGGGGTTCGAAGTGACAGGGATCGACCTGTCGGCGGACATGCTGTCCGTAGCAAGGCGGAAGATGGAGAAGACGCCGCAGGGCAGCCGGCTGTTCCGGGAGGGCTCCATCCGCTGGGTGCAGCAGGATATGCGCGCTTGGGAGCTGCCCGAGCCCGTCGATGCGGTCATTTCATTTTGCGACTGCATCAGTTACCTGCTGGAAGAAGCCGATATCGTCGCGACCTTTAGACAGACCTACAACGGGCTGAAGGACAAGGGGATCTTCGTGTTTGACGTGCATCATCCGAATACGATCATCCGCTATGACGAGGAGCAGCCGTTCGTATGGGACGACAAGTCGGTTTCGTACATCTGGACCTGCGACCTGGACGCGCCGCGGTGCGAAATCGAGCATCATTTGAGCATCTTTGCGAAGGAAGAAGACAGCGATTTGTACCGCCGCTTTGAAGAAGTGCACGTGCAGCGGGGCTATGATCCAAAATGGATGAAGAGCGAGCTGCTCAAGGCCGGATTCCGGGACGTGCAGACGTATGCCGACTTTGAGTGGGTGGAAGCGGACGACGAGGCGCAGCGGCTGTTTTTCGTCGCGGTCAAATAGGCTGAGAATATCATGTCCTTGCAAAGCATCTGGTCTATATTGGAGAGGATGCTTTGCGGGATTTTGCCTCGGAACGAAGGTTCCGGGGCTATTTGCGGCTAATAGTATAATGGGAGATGCCTACATGGAGGCATCGTCTTCAACAAATTCAAACAGAAACGGAGAGAACATGATGAGTTTGATGGATCTACAAGGAAAAACGGCGGTTATTACCGGAGCGGGCAAAGGAATCGGCTTGGCGATTGCTGAGCTGCTGGCCAAAGAAGGCGTGAATCTGGGCCTCATTTCCCGCACCGCCTCCGATTTGGATGCGCTGAAGGCTTCGCTGGCCGGCGAACACGGCATCCGTGTTGCGACAGCAGCGGCGGATGTATCAAAGCGGGAGGAAGCGGAAAGCGCGGTGAGTGCGCTGAAGGCAGAGCTCGGCACGATCGATATTCTGATCAATAACGCGGGCATCGCTTCGTTCGGGACCGTACTCGAAATGGATCCGGCCCAGTGGGAACAAATCATTCAGGTAAACCTGATGGGTACATATTACATGTCCCGGGCCGTCCTGCCGGATATGGTGGGGCAAAACAGCGGCAGCATCATTAACATCTCCTCCACAGCCGGGGAAAAAGGCTTTGCCACGGGCTCTGCATACTGCGCGTCCAAATTTGCGGTCATGGGGCTGACAGAATCGCTGCTTCAGGAAGTGCGCAAGAACAACATCCGCGTCGTTGCCTTGACGCCAAGCACCGTCAATACGGCGCTGGCCCGCGACAACAACCTGAAGATCGGCGATGAGGACCGCATGATGCAGCCGGAAGACGTGGCCGAGCTGGCGCTCGCCACGCTGAAGCTGCCGCAGCGCGTATTTGTGAAATCGGCCGGCATCTGGACGACCAACCCGCAATAACAACATTGTACGGACTGTAAGCCTGTCTCTTATGGATCGGAAGCCGATCTGCTAAGAGGCAGGCTTTTTTTGTGCGAAAAATCTAGAGACGAGGCAAAATTTACGGTTACGGCGTTTATTTTTACAGAAGCTTTACCGTGCCTTAACCCTTGCAACTTGGCACCAAGTTAGACTGTCACTACAGACAGCCGAAGCGATGCAGCGGGCGTGAATCATCGGTTGTGGCGTCGGTTGTCTGCTTATCCAAGATAAGGTGGTGCTGAGCGATCAAGACGGAACTGCATTGTCATACGACCATTTCGGACGGTTCGTATTCATTTGAGGAATTGGCCGAGGCAGCATTGAATGAGAACATTGGTGTGCTGGCGGTCACAAACCACGATACGACAAAGGGACTTGTCGCCATGCTGGAACGGGGAAGAGACCTTGGCCTTGACATGATCCCGGGGATCGAAATATCCGCCTATGACATGGAAAGAGGCAGGAGGGTACATATCCTGGGCTATTTCATCGAGCCGGGGCATCCGGCTCTGGAGCAGCTATGTAGCCCGATGATCGCTAAGCGGCATGAAGCTTCCCGTGTGATGGTGGAACGGCTGATTGAGGCGGGGTACGGCATCACCTGGGACCAGGTTCTGCGGTATGCGGATGGGGGAACCGGCGTATACAAGCAGCACATTATGCACGCGCTGATCGACAATGGCTATGCCAAATCCATATATGGTGAGCTGTACAAAAAATTGTTTTCCCGCGGAGGAAACGGAGAAGAGCCCGGTATGGCTTACGTCAAGCTGGACTACCTTCACGCCCGTGACGCCATTGAGGCCGTCATTCAGGCTGGCGGGGTGCCCGTTCTGGCCCATCCTGGCCAATACGGCAACTTTGAATATGTCCGCGAGCTGGTGGGCATGGGGCTTCAGGGTATTGAAGTGTGGCATTCGCTGCATGGTGTCGATGACGAGGAGCGGGCCATGGAGTTTGCGCGCCGTTACGATCTCGTCATGACCGGAGGATCCGACTTTCACGGGTTCTATGGGGAGAAGGAGGTTCGGCTGGGAAGCAAAGATCCGGGCATTTCCTGTGTCGAAGAGCTCAAGAAGCGCAGACCGAAGTAAAGGGGGAACATTCATGGAAAAGCATTCGATTCATCGCCCCGCGGAAAATAAACGGCTGAGCCCGGATCCTGATATTCACGAAAGCGCGCATATTCTTCACAGCACGTTCGGATCCTGGACCTCCGTCGGTCCAGGCAATCAAATTATCGAATCCGATATCGGGGATTACACCTACACCATGGACGACGTGACGATCAACTACACGGAAGTCGGCAAATATACTTCGATTGCCTCGCATGTATGCATCAACCCGGTGGATCATCCCATGGAGCGGGTTTCGCAGCATCATATGACTTACCGGAGAAGGGATTACGGTTTTGCCGGCACCGATGACGAGGCGATTTTCAACCGGAGGCGGGGCAACCGGGTAACGATCGGGCACGATGTCTGGATCGGTCACGGCGCGATCATCATGAAGGGGGTTCATATCGGCACCGGAGCGGTGATCGGATCCGGAGCAATCGTCACCAAAGATGTCGAACCGTATGCCATCGTCGTCGGCGTTACCGCCAAACCGGTCCGAAAGAGATTTTCGGAGGATGTCATCGCGAAGCTCCTGCAGGTCGCATGGTGGGATTGGCCGCGGGAGGTCATCCAGGAGCGGTTCGAAGAGTTAAACGATACGGATTCTTTTATCCGGAAGTACGGGGTTTAAAAGAGGAGGGTGAGCATAAGGGATGCATGACGAAATGGAGATCATGGATAAGCTCATAGCCGATATGGAGGCAGGCATCTATGAGCCGGATGACAAGCTGCCGTCGGAGAACGATTTGGCCAGGTTGTTCAAAGTGCCCCGCATGACGGCCCGAAAAGCTTACGAGAAGCTGCAGGACCTGGGGTATGTGTACTCCAGGCAGGGCAAGGGCAGCTTTGTCCGCGACCAGCATCAGCGCATCCCGCTCCTCTTTTCGGGTAACGAAAGCTTCAGCCGGAAAATGATCCACATGGGGTATGACTATCAGTCGCGCAACATTTTTTGCGATCCCATCGAGTATAACCACAAAGTGTATAAAGCGCTTGAAGCACAGCCGGAAGAGAAGGTATACCGCATCGGCAGGCTCCGTCTCATCGACAACCGTCCGATTGCGATTCACACGTCGTATGTGGCGGAGTCGATGTTTCCGGACATCGGACGGACAGGCAGGGACATTACCTCGATGTTCGATTTCTACCGGGGAAAAGGGTATACGGGGTTCGAGTCGATGAAGACGCTGCTCAGCGTGACCTATCCCGGCAGGAAAGAAAGGGAGCTGCTCGCCTGCACCAGCCTCATTCCACTGCTCGTCGTGGAGACCGGCTGTCTGGACAGCCAGACGAACAAGCCGCTGGAATATACGAGAATTATGTACCGGAGCGACTACTTTACGTACGAGCTCTAAAAGTGCGTGCTCAAAAGCGGATTTTTTGAACAACCTCAAACAGGGAGGCCGGGAATGGATGAAACGAAGACAACGGACTGAAATTCTGGTTGAAGGCTCCAGGGAACTCGCCGCCCGTATGGCGCAGGCTATTGCTGACCGTTATGAAGTGAAGCTGGTCGAGCAGCCAAGCCAGGGACTGGTCATGGTCAAAGTGAGAGAGACCGCCAAGCGTAGCTTGTTCTATCTGGGGGAAGTGCTGGTGAGCGAATGCAAGGTGCAGGTCGAAGGCAGCATGGGCATCGGCGTGGTCAAAGGGCATGACCATGAGCTGGCCTATCAGCTTGCACTCATCGATGCGGCGTATCAGGCCGGACTGCAGGAGACCAGGGCATGGGATCAGACGCTGCTGGACGAAGAAGCCCGGATCGCTGCTACGCGCAGCCAGGCTTTCGCCGAGATCGCCAAAACGAAGGTCGATTTTGAAACGATGGATGTGGATTAGGGGGAGAGAGCGATGAACTTCGACGCAGTTCATGATATACAGCGCGCCTACCGCAAAGTGGTAGATTCCATGTCGAGACCCGGCTTGATTTCGGATCTGACGGCGGAAGCGGCTAAGGCCGACGCACAGTGGGGAGGGCTACCCGTCACCTGGGTGCTCGCATTGATGCTGCTGGATACGGAGGTTACGTTCTGCATCTGCTCGCAGCGGGAAGCGGAGCTTACGCGGCTCCTGAACCAGCTGACCTTCGCCGTCCGGACGGAGCCGGAGAAAGCGGATTACATTTTTGTCCTGCATGATGCCAAGGAAGGGGAGTTGCTGAAGGCTCTGCAGAGCGCCAAAGTCGGTACGCTGGCCGATCCGCATGCCTCTGCCACTGTGATCGTGGAGTCGGGGGAGCTGTCCGGAGACTTTGAGCTGAGCCTCAAAGGGCCGGGCATCGAGGGTGAAAGCTTTGTCCGGATTCCGCTGGCTCCCGGTTGGCTGGAGGCGCGGGCGGAGAAAAACGCGGAGTATCCTCTGGGAATTGACATGCTGGTCGTCGACAAAAACAACAAGCTGCTGTGCCTGCCCCGGACGACGCAAATCGAGGAGAGGGAGGTGCTTCTATGGGATATGTAGCGGTAAAAGGCGGAACGCTTGCGATCGAGGAATCCTTGAAGCGGATCAAATTCGAACGGATCAAGCAGGGAAAGGTACTGGACGTCACCCGCATTGAAGGCGGGATGAGAGGGCTGATCGATCAGATCATGTCGGAGAGCAGTCTGTACGATGAAACGCTGGCGGCGCTGGCAATCAAGCAGGCGGAAGGAAGCCCGGAGGAAGCGGTGTTTCTGCTGAGGGCCTACCGCTCTACGCTTCCCCGGAAGCATTATTCTCGAGCGGTGCACACCCGCGAGATGAGGGTTGAGCGGCGGATCTCCGCCAGTTTCAAGGACATCCCGGGCGGGCAAATTCTCGGCGCTTCGGTCGATTACAGCCATCGGCTCCTGGACTTTGACCTGATGCATGAAACGGATGAGGATGCCGCCCGGTGGTTGGAGGCTTTTGCGGGTGAGCTCGGAAGCTTGCCGGAGGCCGGCCGCCCGCCAGAGCTGATGAAGGTCATGGACTATTTGATCGAGCAGGGACTCATGGCCTGTCCCGTGGACGATCATACCGAACCGGATGATGTGACGCGCCGAAGCATCACGTTTCCGGCAAGCCGCAGCCAGAAGCTGCAGGTGCTGACCCGGGGCCAGACCGGGACGGTTACCTCGCTCGCTTACGCGGTCATCCGCGGATACGGCGTATCGCATCCCACCGTTGGCGAGCTGCGGGTCGGGCGCGTGCCGGTATGCATCGATGATCCACTCGGATCCAGTGCAGATGCTGAGGACAGTTATTACATCGGCGAAATCAAGGTAACGGAGGCGGAAATGCTCATGTCTGCCGCGGTGGTGAAGGAGCAGGGCGGGAAGGAATTGTCCTTTGAGATTGGCTACGGGCTCTGCTACGGGCAAAACGAGACGAAGGCGATTGCCATGGGCATTCTGGATCACAGCCTGGAGCAGGGAGACAGCCGTTTTCCGACCCAGGATCAGGAGTTTGTGCTGTACCATATCGATTCCGTGGAATCCACCGGTTTCATGTCCCACTTGAAGCTGCCGCATTACGTCACGTTCCAGTCCAAAATGAACGACGTGCGGAAAACGAAGACGACTGCGACGACTCCTGAGGCGGACGAAACGGAGGAGGTAGAGAAACTATGCAAATAAACTACAATTTCGCGTTTTTTGACGAAGGCTCCAAAAGGGAAATCCGCCGAGCGACGCTAAAGGCGATCGCCATTCCGGGGTACCAGGTTCCTTTTGCCTCCCGGGAAATGCCGATTGCCAGGGGATGGGGAACCGGGGGGCTGCAGCTCACCCTGTCATTGATAGGTCGAGACGATATAGTCAAGGTAATTGACCAAGGCTCCGATGAGTCCGTCAATGCCGTCAGCATCAAGAAGCTGGTCCGGAACACGACGGATATCCGCACGACGGATGAGACGGCGGAGGCGACGCTGATTCAATCCAGGCACCGCGTTCCGGAAATTCCGCTTCGGGCGGGTCAAATTTTGGTGCTGCAGGTGCCCATGCCGGAACCGCTGCGGATGTATGAACCGCGGGAAGCCGAGACGAAGAAGCTGCACTCCGAAAAAGAATACAGCGGTGCCTGGCTCATGCTGTTCGAGCAAATTATGAATTACGGCAGCATGACGACCGGCGCTGACCACCCGGTGATGGTCCATGACCGGTATGTGATGGCACCAAGCCCGATCCCCAAATTCGACAATGCGAAGCTGAATGCTTCCGAAGCGCTCATTCTGCTCGGGGCCGGACGGGAAAAGAAGATTTACGCGGTGCCGCCTTACACCAGGGTCGTATCTCTTGATTTTGAGGACTACCCGTTTGAAACGGAGTCATTTGAAGACCGGTCCTGCAGGCTATGCGGAGCTACCGGCGTGTTTATGGATGAACTGTACGATGATGCCAGCGGCACGGCTTATTTTCAATGTAATGATACGAGCTACTGTTTGGAGCGGATGAATGAACAATCGTGGCGGGAAGGTGCTGAGAGCCGATGATCCAGACGGAACAACCGATGATTTCCGTAAAATATTTAAACAAGCAGTTCGGGCCGGGCTGTCCGCACTGCATGAATCCGGAGAGCCGGAAGCTTCACAAAAACTTTTGCACCGTCTGCCATACCGTATATTCCTGCCAAGACGTGTCGTTTGACCTTTATCCGGGAGAAATCATTGGAGTGGTGGGGGAAAGCGGCAGCGGAAAATCCACCATGATGAGATGCCTCTATTTTGACCAGGAGGCGACGAGCGGCGAAGTCTATCTCCAGGCTTACAAAGACGGTTCTCGAAACCTGTTTGCAGAGTCGACGCAGCAGAAGCGTTATATCCGGAATCACCTCATGGGAAAAGTGTACCAGAACCCGATGCTCGGTCTGCGGATGGATTTCACGTCCATCGGCAACATCGCGGAGAAAATGATCGCTGCGGGCAGCCGCCGCGTCTCCGAGATGGAAGATCGGGGCATGGAGCTGCTGGAAAAAGTCCATATCCCGCTTCACCGGATCAAGGAAGCGCCTAAGCATTTTTCCGGGGGGATGCAGCAGCGGGTCCAGATTGCCAAAGCGTTGTCGAACCGTCCCCCGGTGCTGCTGCTCGATGAAGTGACCACCGGCCTCGACCTGTCCGTTCAGGCCAGCGTGCTGGATCTGATCAAGGCGCTGCAAAGGGAGCTTGGCATCAGCATTGTGCTCGTCTCCCATGACCTCGGCGTGGTCCGGATGCTCGCCGACCGGACGCTGGTCATGCTCGACGGGAAAGTCGTGGAGGAGGGCTTGACCGATCAAATTTTGGAGGACCCGCAGGAAGCTTATACCCAGCAGCTGGTTCACTCCCTGCTCTAGCTTATTTTCGAAGGAGGAGTCGCCTTTGTATCTCATTACGAACGCACGCATTATCACGGAGGAAGGGGTTCTGAGCGGATACGACCTGCTTATTCAGGGAGACCGCATCGGCAGAATCGCCCCGCATGGCGTCATTGCTGTGGATACGCAAACGGAGGTCTTGGACGCCGCAGGCGGGTATCTGTCCCCGGGGTTCATCGATATTCATTCCGATTACATTGAGCATATGGCTGCCCCGAGGCCGACATCGCTGATGGATTTTCGTCTGAGCCTCAGGGAAACGGAAAAAGAGCTGATCACGCACGGCATTACGACGATGTTTCATTCCTTGTCTATTTTCAGGGGGTCGGAGTACAAATACCGCCCGATCCGCGAGCCGGAAAACGTGCGCAAGCTGCTGGAGCTGATCGAGGAATCGCATACGAGCCAGCATTTGGTACGCCATCGTTTCCATGCAAGGTTTGAAATCGATAACCTGCTGGAGGTAGACAATCTTAGAAACTACATTGCCGAAAAGAAGGTTCACCTCGTTTCGTTTATGGATCATACTCCCGGCCAAGGACAATACAGGGATCTGGAGATTTACAAGGCCACCGTGAAAGGCTATGACGATATGACCGACGAGGGGATCGACGAGTTGATTCGGAAGCACCAGAGCAAGGAGAAAATGACCATCGAAAGCATCCGCGAAATTGCCGGACTGGCGCGGGAAGCCGGAATCGCGGTCGCTTCGCATGATGACGACTCTCTCGATAAGCTGGAGCTCGTCCAGGGCTTCGGCGCAACGATCAGCGAGTTTCCGATTACGCTGGAGATTGCCCGGCGGGCCAAACAGCAGGGCATGTACACCGTGGCCGGGGCGCCGAACGTCATCCTTGGCGGCTCGCACAGCGGGAACTTGTCCGCAGCTGAGGCGATTCAGGAGAAGAGCATCGACATTTTGTGCAGCGATTATTATCCGGCGGCACTGCTTCACGCGGTATTTTACCTCGTGGACCGCTGCGGGCAGGAACTGGCCGACATGTTCCGCCTGGTGACGCTTCATCCCGCGCGGGCCGTCAATCTGGATCATGAAATCGGCTCGGTGCGCGAGGGAAAAAAAGCGGATCTGATCCTGATCGAGAAGATCGACGGGGATTTCCCGGTCATTACGGCCGTATTTGTGGACGGAAAGCTCATTCAGAGAACCCATTACAGGGATCATGAAGGGGGTAAAGGGATTGAACAGTCTGCTCACGATCGAACACTTGTCCAAAACGTTCACTCTGTATAACCTGGATCAGCAGATCGAGGCCGCCGCAGACGTCAGCCTGCATGTGGACGAAGGCGAATTTATCGGCATTACGGGCAAAAGCGGGAGTGGGAAGTCGACCGTCCTCCGCTGTATTTACCGGACCTATCTCCCCCAGAAAGGGACCATCCGGTACCAATCGGCAGCGTACGGTGAAATCGATCTGGCCTCTGCGCCGGACCGGGTGATGATCGACCTGAGAAAGCGGGAGATTGGCTACGTCTCGCAGTTTCTGAACGTCATGCCGCGGACGACGGCCCGGGAGCTGGTCACGCAGGCTCTGCTGGAAATGGGCAAGGATCCCCATCAGGCTGCCCGGGAGACAGAGCGCATGCTGGATCATTTTGAGCTGGATGCCAAGCTCCGCGACAGCTATCCCGCCACGTTCTCCGGAGGGGAAAAGCTGCGCCTCAACATCGCCAGAGCAATGGTGAAGCGGCCCCGACTGCTCCTTCTTGACGAGCCTACCGCCAGTCTGGACCATGCCTCCAAGGTCAAGGTGAAAACGCTGATCGAGCAGCTGATGCACGAAGGAACGACGATGCTCGGGATCTTTCACGACCTGGAATTTATGGAGGGCCTGTGCAGCCGCCAATACCATATGCAGGACGGCCGGTTTCATGAAGGCGGCAGACCGGAAGTGGCGGGTCGTTTCTTAAGAGATCAGAAAGTATGAGTTTCGGAGCCTTGGTTTCCTGATCTCGCAAGAAAGACTTCCGCTAAAAGCGGTCTGTCTATTTTGAAGGTACGGCGATAGACGTTTTTCTTATGATATCAACAAGTATAAACACAAGAGCCATGGCTTCCTGATATTGCAAGAAAAATTACCTTTAAACGCGGTCTGTCTACTTTGAAGGTACGTCGATAGACGTTTCTTATAATATCAGAAAGTATAAACACCAGAGCCTTGGCTTCCTGATCTCGCAAGAAAGACTTCCTTTAAACGCGGTCTGTCTACTTTGAAGGTACTGCGATGGACGTTTTTCTTACACAAACATGTCCCCCCGTTAATCTTCTGCTGACCGTTCATCTTCATCATGAAATTGTATCCCATTATCCAAGGAAAAAGGGGCGCTGAAACCATGAAAAGATCGATTTCACTTCTCTTGATGCTGATACTGGCTGTGACCGTTGCCGGATGTTCTTCAGGGGCGGCTTCATTAGGCCTGAACGTTGGCGGTTCGAAGGACAAAAACACCCTGACAATCGTGTGGTATCCGAACGAATCCGCAGCGGATTTGAAGGATGCGCGCGACGAGGTCGGAAAGATCGTGGAGCAGGCTACAGGCAAAAAAGTGGAGCATAAGATGACGACCGATTACAACATCGCCATCGAGGCGATTGCAAGCGGAAGCGCAGACCTGGCCTATATGGGCCCTCAGGGTTATGTGGAAGCAAGAAACAAGACCGAGGACGTGAAGCCGCTGTTCACCAACAGCGGGGAATCGGGAACGCTGGACGACGCCGTATATTATTCCTGGCTGAACGTCCGGAAAGGCGACGAAGGCGAGTTTAAAAGCGGGGACGGTTTTACCCTGGACCCTCTTCCCGGGAAAAAGTTCTCCTTTGTATCGAACAGCTCGACTTCGGGATTCAAGGTGCCGTCTGCAGGCATCATCAGCTATTTTGGAAAGATGGACAAGTACAAGGATTTGAAGGAAGACGATTTGATGCAGGGCGGCAAAGATAAATTTTTTAGCGACGTTCTGTTTGGCGGCTCCCATCAGGGTTCGGCGGTGAATCTGCTGACCGGCAAGGCGGACGTCGCCGCGTTTTGCGATACGTGCGTATCCAATTACGTGGAGCTGGCGGACGGAACGGCCAACAAACCCGGGGCTGTCTATAAAGTAAAGGATGGCGCTTCTGAACCTTTCAATACGCTCTCCGGAAAAGAGTTTGTGGTGATTTCCGTGACACCGGTCCTCAATTCCCCGTTTGTGGCGAACACGAAAACGGTGAGCGAGGATGAACAGAAGAAGATTACCGAGGCGTTTACATCCGATGACGTGACGCATAATCCGAAAATTTTCCTTCCCAAAGATTCCAAAGACAGCGGGCTGTTCAAGCAAAAAAGCGGGAATGAACGGTTCCTGCCGGTCGACGACGCCTGGTTCGAACCGATCCGCGAGCTGTCCAAATAACCGGCAGCCGGCATATGAACTCCATACCAAACCGCCTGGAGGTGTACGATGACTGCGTTATTGGAATTCAAGCATGTGTCCAAGCAGTATGGATCTGAAACACGGGCATTAACGGATGTAAGCTTTTCGGTGAGGAGTGGGGAATTTGTATCGATCATCGGCCCCTCGGGGGCCGGGAAATCGACACTGCTCCGGTGTATCAACCGCATGATCGATGCCAGCAGCGGAGAAATATGCATCGAAGGCAAAAATGTGCTGGAATTTAGCAAGAAAGAGCTGAAGCGGATGCGGACGAGCATCGGTATGATTTTTCAGCACTACAATCTGGTAGACCGGCTGAGCGTGATGGAAAATGTCCTGCACGGCAGGCTCGGCTACAAATCCACGCTTGCCGGCATGCTGGGGCTGTACCGTGAAGAGGAGAAGCAGCAGGCGTACCAAATTCTCGGCATTCTCGGCCTGGAAGAGCAGGTCTACAAGCGCTGCGACCAGCTCAGCGGGGGACAGAAGCAGCGGGTCGGTATCGCCAGGGCGCTGATTCAGGGGCCCAAAATGCTCCTCTGCGATGAGCCGATCGCTTCCCTGGACCCGAATGCATCCAAGGTGATCATGGATCATTTAAGGCACATCTCCACGAATTTGGGCATCACCGTGATCGTCAATCTGCATCAGGTGGAGACCGCTCTGAAATATTCCGACCGGATCATCGGGGTCAATCAAGGGAAAATCGTCTACAACGGAACACCGGGACAAATGACATCCGAAGAGCTCCAGCGAATTTACGGAAGCGAGAGGAGAGAGCCGCGTGCTGATCAAGGCGAGACGCAAGCAGGTTGATTACTTCACGGCCAAACGAAGGCATGCGTATTTGTTTTGGGGGCTTCTTCTGTTTGTAACCTATGCTGCAGCCGTACTGACCCAGTATGATTTCGTCCAGGGGCTGAGCTCCATCCCGGGCGCATTGGTATGGGGCGTCACCCATTTTTATCCCAATGCCGAATCTCTGGCCAAGTTTCCCGACGTTCTCCGCACGCTCGTCGAAACGCTGCTGATGTCCATCGCCGCTTCAACCGTCGCTTCGGTGTTTGCGCTCGTGTTCGCCCTTCTGGGCTCCCAGACGATCGGCGTTCACGCGGGGATTAAGCTGGTCAGCCGTTCGATCGCGACCGTATTCCGGAATATTGATGTCACGGCGTGGTCGATGATCCTTCTGTTTTCATTCGGGCAAAACGTAATGACCGGTTATTTCGCCTTGTTCTTTGGATCCTTCGGGTTTTTGACCCGCGCCTTCCTGGAGTCCATCGATGAGACGGGAGGCCATTCGGCGGAAGCGCTGCGGGCAACCGGGGCCGGTTATGTCTCCGTCATTTGCCAATCCGTCATCCCGGCGGCGCTGCCCCAGCTCATCAGCTGGATCCTGTTCATGATCGAAACGAACATCCGCAACGCGACGCTGATCGGCATTCTGACCGGCACCGGCGTTGGGTTCCTGTTCAATCTGTACTATAAAAATCTCGATTACAACGCAGCCAGCCTGATTGTATTCGTCATCGTGATCTCCATATTGGTCATCGAATTCACCTCGAATTATATCCGAAAGGTGATGATCGGATGAGCACCGAGGCCGTCGACAAGATGATTGCCGCCGAACTCCATCTCCGTCCGGACCGAAGACTTCCGGACATCCCGCTTAAGAAGCCTTTTAGCAAGACCAACTTAACGATCAGGCTGACCTTAATAGGGCTAAGCCTGCTGACCGTGCTCGCCTTCGTCAGCTTTGACTACAAAGGGATCCAGGTCTTTCAAGGCATCTACGCCACGCTGCTGAACCTGAAGACGATGTTTCTGCAGCCCCGTTTACACCATTTCACCTTTGCCGCCGCTTTGTTCGAAGTGCTGATTACGCTGGGGCTTGCTTTTCTTTCCACCTTGTTCGGAGCGGTTATTGCGCTGTTTCTCGGCCTGTTCTCGGCCCGCAATTTGTCATCGCCGCTCGTGTCCGCCGTCATTAAAGGCCTGGTCGCGTTCATCCGCGCGGTGCCTACGGTCATGTGGGTGCTGATTTTTGCCGTCGCAGCAGGACTTGGCAGCGTCGCCGCCGTCATCGGCATGACCTTTCACTCCATCGGTTATTTGATCAAAGCCTACTCGGAAGCCTTTGAGGAGATGGACAAGGGCACGATCGAAGCGCTGAAGGCCAGCGGTGCGAACTGGTGGCAAATCGTGTTCCAAGCTGTCATTCCGTCCTCCTTATCCTATTTGATGTCCTGGACGCTGCTCCGGTTCGAAATCAACTTCTCCGTGGCGGTTGCCATGGGAGCGGCCGCGGGGGCAGGGGGGATCGGATACGATATGTTTATGGCCAGCGGCTTTTATTTTGATCTGCAGGAAATCGGAGCGATCACCTACTTTATTCTGGGCTTTGCCATTCTGCTGGAAATCGCCGCAAACCGTGCAAAGCGGAAGCTCAAGCAGGGAAAATAACAGGCAGCCGCAGGGTGTGCGTCTCCATTGGGATCGGCCGCCTGCACAAATAAAGAACCTTGGACAGGGAATGTCCAAGGTTCTTTATGTCCGAAGCGCGTAACACTTGCGGACGGTCCTCCAAACGGATTACCGGTGTTCGATCAGATCGATCGCACCCAGTACGATGTGGGCCAGACCGAATCCGACAATCCCCGTGGCGGCAAGCTTATACTTGCTGCCCAGCAGTGCGGCGCCGGAAGCGGTAACTACAGTTCCAAGAACGGCAGGAATCATTCCTTCACGCATGACGACACTCCTTTGGCTGTTGGTTTGGATAGACAAAGGTTATTTTTGTTTACCGTCCGGCGAATTATTCACCGCCAGCAAACATGGTGGGGGTGGAATTCAGACCGATATGTAGATTTTCCCAATGGCATATTTGACATACTTGCTATACAATGGCTTAGCACTGCTATTTTCCGCATCCCTGTTAAACATTGGAGTTTGTATACATATTCAACATATCAAAAATAACATATTTACGCGAAACCGGCCTGTTACTACACTTTTTGTAAACGCTAACAAACAAAGCGCAGCAGCAGCCGAAACCATCCTTCACCCAGAGCTGCGGAGAAAAAGCGTGGAGTAGGCTTTAGTCCGAATTCAAGGGGGGAAACTCCGAAGGGCCAACGTAAAGCCGCGCACAACAATGAACAGGAGGAATCATCTGATGAGAAAACGTTTAAAGCCTTGGGCCATCGTATTGTGCCTGTCCATGGTCGTCTCGCTGCTGGCCGCATGCGGTTCCGGCTCGAAAGATAGCGGGGACGGCGGTCAAGCCTCCGGCTCGGCGGATAGTGTACACAAGGAGGGCTTCCCGATCGTCGACAAGCCGATTACGCTGTCGGTATTTGCGCCTGACGTGGGCAGCGCCAAGTGGGATACGATGCAGGTATTTAAAGACATGGAGAAAATGACGAACATCAAGCTCACATTCCAAACGGTTCCGGTCGACAGCTTCGAGACCAAGAAAAATCTGATTTTTGCGAGCGGCGACCTGCCGGATATTTTCTACGCTTCGGCTTTGACGCCGGCTGAGCAGGTGACGTACGGAAGTCAGGGAACGCTGATTCCGCTGGAAAAGCTGATTGATGAATATGCGCCGAACATCAAGAAGCTGCTGGACGAAAATCCGGACGTGCGGAAGTCGATCACGACCCCCGACGGTCATATTTACGCCCTGCCTTACGTGGATAAAGGTGCGGTATGGTACAAGAGCCCGCTGTACTATAACGGCAGCTTCCTCAAGAAGCTTGGCGTAACCAAGCTTCCGGAAACGCCGGACGAGCTGTACGATTACCTGAAACGGGTCAAGACCGAGGATCCGAACGGCAACGGCAAGGCGGATGAAATTCCGCTCACGTCGACCAAGCTGAAGGATATCCGTGTGCAGATGCTGGGCTTCTGGGGCATCTATGACGAGGTGTATTATGCCGACAAGCAGGGGAAAGTTCACTACACACCGCAGGAGGAAGGCTTCAAAGAGTATCTGACCTTCCTGAACCGGCTGTGGAAGGACGATCTGCTTGACCATGAAACGTTCTCCCAGACCGACGACCAGAAGAAAGCCAAGGGCAAAAACAATCAGGTGGCCTTGTTCAACGACTGGCTGCCGTACTTTATGCTGGGCGGTGAGCCGAACACCGACAACCCGTTTATGGAGCCCCTGAAAACGGGCTTCCCGGACTCGCCGGTGGTGGCCAAGAATTCGGGAATTTCGAAGAACGGAACGTTTGCCATTTCGAGCACCAACCCTGCTCCGGAGGCAACGATGCGCTGGGTGGACTACCAGTACAGCTATGAAGGTTCTACGCTGTTCAACCAAGGGCCGGAAGGCGTGTTGTGGAAATACAAAGACGAGGCAAACCACGTCAAAGAATGGCTTCCGGTACCGGATGGAGGCGACCGCGAAAACTACCGCGGCAAGCTGACTCCGAACTACGGCATCACGACGCCGGGCGTCAGCCTTCCGGAAGTGAGCAAGGGGCTCCGTTCCGACATCGACGAATGGGTCGAAAAGGAGAACCAGGATAAAATTTTGCCATATGCCAAAGTGCCGTATCCGAACGTATTCCTGACGGAAGAGGAACAAACCGAGGTGACTTCGCTGCTGTCGGACCTGAACAACTACGTCGAGCAGATGGAAGCCAAGTTTGTGACCGGGCAGGAGCCGCTGTCGAACTGGGACAAGTATAAAGCCCAGGTGAAGAAAATGGGCGGAGACCGCATCGTGGAAATCTATCAGGCAGCCTACGACCGTTGGGACGGTCAGGAATCCAAGTAGATCAGCCAGTGAACTATGCAACGCATAAAAAAGAAAGGTCGCCGATATGGCGGCCTTTCTTTGATAAATGGGGACTGATCTATATTGCACCTGCATCCCTTGCCGAATAGAACGACGGGTAAATTGGTCGATAGTGTAATTCATCTCTTATACGCGTTGTATCGACGACCATGTCCCATGGATCAAAATCCTGCTGCAGCGCTTCGCACGATATATCGCTATGATAAAGCTGAAGCAGCTCCGAAACCGAGATCGGGGCATCGTCGCCAACATTGTAGATTCGCCCATCAATACCTGGTGTGGAAGCTGCGAGCATCAGGGCTTGACTTACATCCGCATGGTGCGCCATAGAGAATCGTTTGGCTGGATTCCAATTACGCAATATCGGCAGAAATTCTGCGATATGGGGGTCGCCATCACCATAGACAAATGGAAGCCGTAGAATTCGTACGCCTAATCCCTGTTCGCGATGAAGCCGCAGCAGTGCCGCTTCGGCTTCAACTTTGGATTGAGGATAAGGAAAGGCAGGCCTAGGCTCGTCATCTTCACGGTTGGGTCTCGAATGCTGCCCGGAACCGTACACATGATTGGTGCTGGAAAAAACAAACCTTGGCACTTCCGCCATGAGTGCAGCGCGAGCTAGAGCTATGCTGCCATCGATGTTTGAAATTCTGGTGGTATGTTCGTCCACACCACGGAACTGTGCTGCCAAATGAACCACTGCATCCGTGCCCCGGAGAGCATCAGCATAACTGTCCGGCTGTAAAAGATCGCCTTCTACAACGTCAGCCCCTTGCCGCTGAAGCCAATCCGCCTTGGCAGCGTCCCTAACCAACAATTTAACGTGATGACCGCGCTGTAACATACGCGGAACAAAACGGCTTCCTACTTTACCCGTGGTTCCTGTTACGAAAAGGTTCATTTTCATATCCTCCTAAGTTTTTTAAACGGTATATCGGCAGTATAATAGAATGAGCCAGCAGCTACCTTCCTGCGTTTATCGTACGATTGAAAGTGTCAGGATAAGGAGGAGTTAATCATGGAAGGGACTTCTTCCGGAATGTCATTAGGTGAATTTTTGCGTTCGCGGCGAGAACGTCTTACACCAGAAGATGTCGGGTTAATATCCTATGGAAGACGACGGACCTCGGGCCTTCGAAGGGAAGAAGTTGCCCAGCTTGCCCATATTGGAACGTCGTGGTATACCTCATTGGAACAAGGCAGAAGTGTCAATCCATCAGAGGACGTACTTAATAACATCGCCAAAGCGCTGCGTTTGACGGAGGATGAACGCCACCATCTCCATCTTCTTGCAAGACCGGTGCAACAGGAAAAGGTAGAAGATCAGCAATTAAATATTGGTTTGGAACGGGTAATAAGGGCTCTTGAACCTAATCCGGCATTCGTAATCGGAAGATACTGGGATTTATTGCTGTGGAACAAAGCAGCTGAGATCGTTTTTCGAATCCCGCCGCTTTCAAATCATATGCAGCTGAGACCCAATTGGATGAGACATCTCTTAATGGATGCCAAGCTCGGATCGGACATACAGGACTGGGAATCCAGAGTACAGGTCTTGATTGCACACTTTCGTGCAGATTACGCGCATTTTCCTAATGATACGAGGTTTAAAGAGCTTATTGAGGAATTTATGCAGAACAGCCCGTTGTTTCGCGAGCTCTGGCCCCTGCATGACGTTCAGGCCGTAACGGATCGCCACAAACAAAGGTACGACCCTCGAATCGGAGAGATGGAGTTTGAACATGTGACCTTGCAATCGTCAGCCAATCCGGACGTGAAAATTATGATTTATACAGCTTCAAGGGATACGGCTGCGCGTTTAAAACGTATAATTAGCAATCTGGAGAATGGATAAGTCTATTGGCGTTTTATTCCCAACATGGCGTACCTGTAAATAAAAAACCTTCCCCATTTACATACCTGCCAAATTCGCGAGAAGCACACTTTTTCGCATGCGTCGGCAATCCCTGCTTCGATTCAGGCATACCAAGAGCGTTCCTCATCCCGATTAGCCCTAGCGAAATAAATAATGCTTCGATCTGGGCCACATACTCATTGGGCAGCGGAAAGTGCTTTCCGTACCAATCGATGTACTGCTGTCTGGCAGTGGGATGAATAAAGGTACATGTGATGGCCAGGTCAGTGAGAAAAGGACCGAATCCGCACGCGCCAAAGTCAATGGGATGGGCAGCCCCGTCTGCAAACACGATATTGGGAGGAACGATATCGCCGTGCAATACACCCCAAGTCATCTTGTTTTGAGGGAGTGTGTCCAGCAAAGCCATCGCTTTTTCCCCGGCGGCTTCAAGAATCTGAACATCATGTGCATCTAATAAGCCTTCCCGTACCTTCGGCTTGAGCAGGTCCAGCGCATTCTGTATGCGTTCACGATGAACCGTTGGCCGGATAAAAGACGAAGGGGGCTGCCACATACTGGCATGCTGATGCAAAGCTGCCGTCATTTCAGCGGTGGACTTCAATTCCTGATCGCTGGTAAAATATTGTTTTTGCTCGCCTTCCACCCAACTGAGCATCGTACAACTTATATCGTCCACTTGTGTAACATAAGAACCCAGCCGATTGCGTTTTGGCATAGGGAGGGTGAGATGGGTGTCACGGTTAAGCGCATCCAGCCATACCAGCTCAGATTCCAGTACATCCCGGCGCGTCCACATGGTTTCAAGCGTACTGATTTTAGATTTGTGAACACGCAGGCTGTACAGCAGCCCATGATGATCTTCAATTTTGAAAACCATGGCACCGCTTTGTGCTACGGGCGACACGGATACAGCATTTATATCGTACTGGGCAAGCGCATGCTGCGCGATGATTGCAAGATCCATTCGATTCACACCTTCTAAAGGAAATAGCCCCTAACACCGGGGGATTGATATAATACTGCGCTCTAGAGCTGAACTACAGCTTAACGACAGGAATCCAAACCTCCATTTCGTACAGGTTGTTACCGCGATCGTAAGTCATTTCAAATTCGGGACCGTTTGCAGCTTCGTAATGAGCGCTTGGAAACCACTCGCCCCAGATCCGCCTCCACAATCCATGAATGTCATTCTGTCCACTCGGATTGATTCCGGTTGAAAAAATCGCATAAGACTGCGGGGGGATTTGCAGCTTTTCAAATCCTTCAGGCAAGCCGCTTTGGGGTAAAAAGTAACCGATCATGTACGAAAGTTGTTCTCCTTGCTTGTTGTATAAAACTGCATGGAGCTGGCCGTGTTCGCCTAAACCTGCGGCAGCGCGGATTCGTTTGACGGTTCCATCGGAAATACACTTTTGCCAAAACGCGGGTATTTCGATAAACGGATTCTCGCCGTCGGCATGGATCACAGTCGAAACACCGAACATTTCAAAGGCAGGTTTTCCTTCCATTCTGTAGTTCATCTCGACATCTCCGCGAATCGAAATGTGAAAGGATAAGCGAGGATAAGCCTTAAGGGATACACCGTTGTCGCGAGCAGCCTTTGGCATGACTCCGTGCATTTTTTTGAACGCCCTGGAAAACGCCTCGGGTGATTCGTAACCATACTTCAGTGCCATATCGATCACCTTTACGCCACCGGATTGCAGTTCAAAAGCGGCAAGGGTAAGCCGTCTGCGCCGAATATACTCGGACAGCGAAACGTTTGTGATGAACGAAAACATGCGTTGAAAATGGTAAGCCGAGCAGCAGGCCGTTCCGGCCACTTGGTCATAGTCGATCTCTTCCGACAGATGCGTTTCGATGTATTCCAACGCATGATTCATGCGTTTCAGCCAATCCATACAGATCATCCCTTCAACATTAATTATACGGAGTACCGAAAATAAAGCCTTGCATTCCATGCACAGAAATATCAGGTATTCCGCCTTGCCTTACCCCATACGCTGCACTTCCTAAAAGAAAAACGAACAGCTGAACAAATCAGCTGTTCGTTGTCAGTCCTGGAGCATTTCGCCGAGCAACACGCCGTCCGGATGGTTCAGCTTGCGGAATTGTCCCGGCGTGTAGCCGGTTTCCTTTTTAAACTTACGGATAAAATTCGGGGTGTCGGCATACCCGACCCGGCCGATGATTTCCTTGAGCGGTTCCTGGGTCGTCATGAGCAGCCGCTTGACCTCCTCCATCCTTTTCTGCCAGATATACTGGGTAAAGTTCAGCCCCACATTTTCCTTAAACGTCCGGCTGAAATGCGAAGGAGAAATTTCAAACAGATCCGCCAGGCTCTCCAGGCTCAGGCTGTGATCCATAAAGTGCTGGTCAATATAGCCGAGCATCTGGTCCTTGAGCGAGCTCTCCTTATGCTTCGTCTCCTGCTGCACCTGCGTGCAAATATGGGAGGCCAGCTTCCTGAGCTGCCCCTCGAATTCATCCAGGGACTGAAAGGCGCTGCTGGTCGGAATCTCCTGCGTAATATGGTGGATGCCAAGCTCTGATGCGGTCTTGAGCATCGTATTGAGAATGTCAAAGCAGATGCAGCGGGAGAGCAGCGGTGACGGGCTGCCCTCTTTCAGGCTCGTCATCGCTTCGCCGATCATATGGGCGGAGACGTCATGGCTGCCCTGTTTCAAGCTTTGGGACAGCTTCAGCAGCACGTTTTTCGGAATCCAGAAGGCTTCCTCGCTCGCCGGCGCCAGTTTTTCAAAAAACGTAATACCGCCTTTCTCCGACGGAGTATGGAATTCCAGCGCCGAGCAGGCTTCGATAAACGACTGATTAAGCTGCCCCGCCTGTGAATATCCGGTACCTACCCCCATGATGGGGTTAAAGTCGAACGCCTCCAGGATATTGCTGCGGACGGCATCGACGATCCGGCTCATATGGATGAAGCTCCCCATCGCCGGGTGCGGGTCAAAGGAGACGATGAGGGCCATCTGGTCCCGGCGCGGGAGCTCCACGCTGTAAGCGGATGCCCGGAGCCCGGGGATGTCCACTTCGGCTAGGAGGGAAGCGAGCGTCTGCCAATCCTGGTAATCCTGGGAAGGGTCAGCAAGCTCGCCTCGTTCCATGGCGATGACAAAAAACTGCGAACGGTCAAACCGGATATTAAAGGCTTCCAGCAGATTCGGCTCGAGCTCCCGGTCTTCTCCCTGCTGGAGCAGTCTCAGCAGAAGATGGTTCCGTGCGTACGGTTCCTGCAGATCGGCACGGGAGCTGTATTCCTGCAGCGCGGAGCGGATATGCTCCAGTTCATTGCCCGGAAGGAGCGCATCTCCCGTTCCCCGGTCGTTTCTGGACTTGGAATTGGCGAAATCGACCAGGGCCGAAATCGGGTGATATTGTCTGCGGGCCAGAAGCAGGGCTATGCCGATGCCTGCCAGCACCACGATGCTAAACAGCATGATGATAAAGCTGCGGATGTGCAGCACGCTGCTGAAAAACTGATCGCTCGGCATCAGCGTCACATACGTCCAGCCGTTCATGTCCGATTTGGTGGACACGACGGAATGCGCTTTTCCGCCCAGCTCCACGCTGTGAATGCCCGGATCGAGGGAAAACAGATGTCCCGTGTCCAAGCCGTTGATCGTTTCACCGTGATTGTTGGCGGCCAGCACCTGTCCGTGATTGTCAAAAATGTACGCCAGCCCCTTGTAGCTGCCCAGAATGGAATCGATCAGACCCGTGAGCTCCGACTCATCGATCAAATACATGACCGTTGCATGGGGATTCGGGCTGTTCGGCGTAATCGGCACCAGGTAGGCAAGCAGCGACTGCTGCCTGTAAGTGCCCCGGATCACCCGGTCCGCCGGACGCATGGTGGGAAAAGACACGTCGTTCAAATCGCCCATCAGGCTGTCTTTGGACCAATTCTGGAATATGTACTTCTCGCTGAACACGTCCAGGCTGCTAAGCCCCTGCGAGGAGTAAATCCGGTCGTCATGATGAAAATATAAAAATACATCTCCGATGATGGAGCTGGTTGACTTATATTGATCCAGAGCGTCGATCGCCTCCCGCGAATAGAACGGATCATGAACCCGGTAAGAGATCAGGCGGTCGTCATAGGCGATCCTTGAGGCGATGTCGCCGAGCTCCTTCATCCGGCCGTCGACGATGCTTTCCGCCTGCGTCAGCTGGTTCAGATGGCTTTGTTCGATTTCCTCCCGGAGGTTGCCCGCGGCGCTTTGGTAGATGAAGACGGTTACAAAAACGAGAGGAAGCAGCAAAATAAACAGATAAGACCATATATATTTTAAAAACAGCTTCGATTTCAAGTACCTTCTGAGGTTACGCTTCAAACTTTCCGCCTCCCTTTGGTTTAATCATAACAAAAAATTCCCTATCGGACATGGAATAATTCCGGCTGGCGGGGGTTTCGGCGGGAAAAGCGGGGCTTGTCCGCCAGGCTGGATACGTTGACTCGATGGATTTTTTTATATATAATATGTTTCAATGTTTCAACCATGAAAAACTGTAAATGAAGCGATGATAAGGGGTATTAGTTCCAGGGATGTCATACAGAGAGCCGGCGGTGGGTGCAAGCCGGTTGACGATTTGGGATGAACTCGCCTTTGAGCTATGATGTGAAGCGCGTGCGAAAGCGCGTCAAGGATCATCGATTCACCCGCGTTAAGGGTGCAAAGGGAGCGGGGATAAAGCATGTCCTCCGCTAACTAGGGTGGTACCACGGGAATCAAACCTCTCGTCCCTAGCGATGATACGCTATGGATGAGAGGTTTTTTTGTTGCAAACATGAAAGACGAGCGCCGTGCCGTACCGTAATAACGGGCGGGCAGCGGGCGCATTTTAGGAGGCAAATGAGCATGAGTAACCAAGAGCAGGTTCAAGGCCAGGGCTACCAGCACAAGGTGATTGAACCGAAATGGCAGAAGTATTGGGATGAGCATCACACATTCAAGACGACAGAGGATCCTGAAAAGCCGAAATTTTACGCGCTGGATATGTTTCCTTACCCGTCCGGAGCCGGACTTCATGTCGGCCACCCGGAAGGGTACACGGCGACGGACATCGTCTCCCGCTTCAAACGGATGAAGGGCTATAACGTGCTGCATCCGATGGGTTGGGACGCATTCGGCCTGCCGGCGGAGCAGCATGCGATGGATAAGGGCGAGCACCCTCGTGAAATCACGATCAAGAACATTAACACGTTCCGGCGTCAGATCAAGTCGCTCGGCTTCTCTTATGACTGGGACCGCGAGATCAGCACAACCGATCCGGAATATTATAAATGGACGCAGTGGATTTTCATCCAGCTGTACAAACGCGGCCTCGCCTATGTTGCCGAAGTGCCCGTGAACTGGTGTGAAGCCCTCGGGACCGTACTGGCCAACGAGGAAGTCATCGACGGGAAGAGCGAGCGCGGCGGCCATCCGGTCGTCCGCAAGCCGATGCGCCAATGGATTCTGAAGATTACCGAGTATGCCGACCGGCTGCTGGAAGATCTGGATGACCTGGATTGGAGCGAAAGCCTGAAGGATATGCAGCGCAACTGGATCGGAAGATCGAAGGGAGCTGAAGTGCAGTTCGACATCGAAGGGCATGACGCCAAGCTGACGGTATTTACGACCCGTCCCGACACGCTGTTTGGCGCTACTTATTGCGTGCTCGCTCCGGAACAGGAGCTGGTAGAGCGCATTACGACGCCTGAACAGAAGGATGCGGTGAAGGCCTACCAGGAGCAGGCAGCCCGCAAGAGCGATCTGGAGCGCACCGATTTGGCTAAAGACAAAACCGGTGTGTTTACCGGAGCCTATGCCGTCAATCCGGTGAGCGGCGAGAAGCTGCCGATCTGGATTGCGGATTACGTGCTGGCAGGTTACGGAACCGGAGCCATTATGGCGGTGCCGGGGCATGATTCCCGCGACTGGGAATTCGCCAAGAAATTCGGCCTGAACATCGTGGAAGTGGTCAAAGGCGGAAACGTGCAGGAGGAAGCTTATACCGGGGACGGAGAGCATGTGAACTCAGGCCCGCTGAACGGACTGCACACCGAAGAAGCCATCGCTGCAATGATCGCGTGGCTTGAGGAGAACGGCAAAGGCCAGGGCAAGGTAACCTACCGCCTGCGTGACTGGCTGTTCAGCCGCCAGCGCTATTGGGGCGAGCCGATTCCGATTCTGCATCTGGAGGACGGCACGATGAAGACCGTTCCGGAGGACCAGCTTCCGCTGCTGCTGCCGGATGTGGATCAAATCAAGCCGTCGGGTACAGGGGAGTCGCCGCTGGCCAACGTCACCGACTGGGTGGAGACG
The DNA here is from genome assembly GCF_038009285.1 of Paenibacillus sp. FSL R5-0378. NCBI lineage: Bacteria > Bacillati > Bacillota > Bacilli > Caryophanales > Paenibacillaceae > Paenibacillus > Paenibacillus sp. FSL R5-0378. The sequence continues at coordinate 5,974,044 of NZ_JBBPAY010000001.1, read as the reverse complement.
ATCGATCCCGAGACGGGCATGAAAGCCCGCCGCGAGACCAATACGATGCCGCAATGGGCCGGCAGCTGCTGGTATTACCTGCGCTACATCGATCCGCATAATGCGGATGAGCTGTGCTCGACGGAGAAGCAGGAGGCATGGCTGCCTGTCGATCTGTACATCGGCGGAGCCGAGCATGCGGTGCTTCACCTGCTGTATGCCCGTTTCTGGCATAAATTCCTGTACGACCTCGGTGTCGTCACGACCAAGGAACCGTTCCAGAAGCTGATCAACCAAGGCATGATTCTGGGAACGAACAATGAGAAAATGAGCAAATCGCGCGGCAACGTCATTAATCCGGACGAAATCGTCGAGCAGTTCGGTGCCGACACGCTGCGCGTGTACGAAATGTTTATGGGGCCTCTGGAAGCGACCAAGCCTTGGAACGAGAACGGCGTGGAAGGCGCGCACCGCTTCCTCTCCCGCGTGTGGCGCCTGATCGTCAGCGAGGACGGCAGCCTCAGCAGCAAAATTACGGACGGCGACGGCAGCGATGAATTCAAGCGGACATGGCATAAAACGATTAAGAAAGTGACCGACGACCTGGAGAATCTGCGCTTCAACACCGCGATCAGCCAGCTGATGATTTTTATCAACGAAGCCTACAAAGCGGATGCGCTGCCGCGTCTGGCGATCGAGAACTTCGTGCAGATGCTGTCGCCGCTCGCTCCGCACATCGCGGAAGAGCTTTGGGAGCGTCTGGGCCATCAGGAGAGCATTACTTACGTACCGTGGCCGTCCTATGACGAATCCTGGACTGTGGAATCGGAAGTCGAAATCGTCATTCAGGTCAACGGCAAAATCGTTCAGCGGGCGATGATCGCCAAAGACATGAGCCAGGAAGCCATGCAGGAACACGCCATGTCGCTGCAGAACGTACAGCAGGCCATTGACGGGAAAACCGTCCGTAAGGTCATTGCAGTACCCGGCAAGCTTGTGAACATCGTCGCGAACTAATCGGCACCGGGGCCGCCGAACTGGGCGTCACACTTTTCCAGATCTTCTTTGTATTTGCCGTGGGTTGTGGCGATCAGACGGTGAAAGACGCCGGTTAAGCTGCTGTCCAGCAGGGCAAGCGCCTCGGCGGTAATGCCGCCGGGAACGGTTACCCGCTTCTGCAGCTCAAGGGGCGTAAAGCCTCCCTGCGTCAGCAGTTTACCCGTACCGAGCAGCATTTCCCCGGCGATCCACGTCAGTTCGCCGCGGTCCATGCCGGTCGTTTCTACGGCGGCGTTGATCCACTGATCCAGAAAAAAGCTTAAAAAGGCAGGCCCGCAGCTGGATAAATCCGATGTGATCCTGACAAAGGATTCATCGATGAGGATGGGCTTGCTGATGGGAGACAGGAGATGCTCGATGAGCTGCCTGTCTTCCTCTTTTATCCGGCTGCCATACATACATAGACAGACGCCGCTTTGAACGCGGTGGGCCACGCTCGGAATGATCTTGGCCACCTTACAGCACAAAGCCGACTCCAGGTGATGGATCTGCACCGGACTCGTGATGGATACCACCATTTGATCGGGCCGAAGCGTGCTTCCGATTTCATCCAGAATTGCTTTAAATTGAAGCGGCTTCACGCACAAAAAGATCAGATCGCTGTTGTGCGCGGTTTCCGCGTTGCTGGTGCATACATGCAGTCCGGGGTGTCGCTGCTGGAGCCGGATAACCTTCTCGGGGGTACGGTTGCTGGCATAGACCTGGTTTGGAGCGAGCGAACCCGAATCAATCAGGGCCTCAAGCAGCAGGCTGCCCATGCTGCCGGTTCCGATAAATCCTACCTTCATATAGGTTCCCTCCTTTCGTGCTTCGCAGTAACGACATGATCGTTCCCATTAGTGTATGCGCTATAACTTGGCCACCATGACGGCTAATTCCGCATTATAGAGTTATAAATTTTCAGTGTATGTTATTCTGTACTTCATCTATGGACCGACAGCGAGTCATTTCAAGTCATTTCATAGAATCGGGGTGTCATGTTGTGAAAAGAATATCGGCAGTCGTCAGCATCGTTTGTGCCGTGCTGGGAAGCGGGGCCATTCTGCTGTCTGGAGTTCATACAAGCAGCGGCATGGAGCAGTGGCAGCCGCTCAACGGCAGGGTTGAAAGCGTGCTGAACGAAAAAGCGGGCGGTTCGGCAGGCGATTTGCCTAAAGGCGCCGCGGCAGCGGATGACAAACAAAAGCAGGAGCAAGGTTCTAAGCAGGACGCCAACCCGGCTGCCAAACAGGACGCCGTACCCTCAGGACCCGCGCAGGCGAATGAAAGCCGAAATACGGAAGATAAAGCGCAGAGTTCGGGGGATGAAGCGGCGGCGGGCCAAGCGGCAAACGGAAGCACTCATTCTGACGCTGGACTTGCGGCGAATGCCGCTTCGGGGCCGTCAGAAACTTCGTCCGAGCAGCCACCGGCTGGAGGTTCGGCAGACGCGGTGTCCGGTTCGCAGACAGATGCCGGAGGGCAGGGCAAAAAGGTCAACGTCAATACCGCAGGACTAACGGAGTTGACCGATCTTCCGGGGATCGGTGAGGCCAAGGCCAAAGCCATTCTGGAATACCGCAATCAGCACGGGCCGTTCAAATCGGTTGCGGATTTGGACAAGGTCAAAGGCATCGGACCCAAAATGCTGGAAAAAATGAAGCCGTACATCCAGCTGTAGGTTATCCGTTAGACGCTAAATGCGTTGTCTCCCATGCAGGTATATCGGTAAACGTTTTTCTTGTGATACAATATGTACACATTCTACGGAAATCAGGTGATGGATTCATGACGGTTGATACCCGAAAAGACTGGGACACTTACTTTATGGATATTGCATATATGGTATCGACGCGTTCCCGCTGTTCCCGGCGCCATGTCGGAGCCGTGCTCGTTCAGGGGAAGAAGCTGCTGGGCACCGCGTATAACGGAGCGCCGATGGGCGTGCCGGACTGCTCGGAAGCGGGTTGCATGATCGCTGAGGAGTACGAGCTTGTGGACGTGGACGGAAAGCAGGAAATGGTGAAAAAGCAGCGCTGCGTCCGGACGATTCATGCCGAGCAAAACCTGCTGCTGTTCACCGACCGTATCGACCGGGAAGGCAGCTCCGTCTATGTTACGGACGAGCCCTGCTGGACCTGCGCCAACATGCTGGCGAACAGCGGCGTGACCGAGATCGTGTATCACCGTCCGTATCCTAAGGATACGGAGAAGGTGACGGAAATGATGCGGCAGAAGGGCATTACCTTCCGCCGGCTGCCGGTCTATGAGCCGCCACGGGAAACGGTGATGACGGTGGCGGATTAAAAATTGGCGGTAAGACTGAACATACGGTTACACAGGAATATTCGGAAATATGGAATAAATCATCAATAGGGGAAGGACCTCTGTCCGCAGCACGGCTGCCGGCAGGGGTCCTTTTTTGGTTTTTGTAAAAGAAGGCGCAGGCGAAGTGCGCATGAGAAACCGTCGGAAGCCTATATGCAAAGAAGGGAAGTGTGTGATATGAAACAAAGACCGCTGATCGTATTCACGGTAAGCTGGATCGCCGGCAGCAGCGCAGCGTATGCCTGCTCGGGTTCAAGGCTGCTTCTTCTGATCGCAGGCGCATCGCTGCTGCTGGCAGCGCTCGGTATGTACCGGAGAGACTTCCTCCGGACCGTGATCATCATCTGGTGTGCCTTAGCCGCGTCGGGAGCGTATTGGGAGCTGCAGGAAGCCGCAAATGTATCCAAGCTTCCCGAAGCCCTTCAGGCGGCTGATGCTGCCCAAATGGACGGAGCCAGTGCCCGAATGACAGGCATGATCGCCTCCGCCGTCGAAGTCGACGGAGACCGAGCCGATTTTGTCATGAGCGTACGGCAAGCGGTACCCATCGGCGGGACCGCAGCGAACGGCAAACCTAACTCACGGGATGCCGGAACGAGTACGGGCAGCGAGCCTATGGTGTCCGAAAAGGTCATGGTGCAGGTCAAGCTAAAGAGCCGGCAGGAGCAGGAAGCAGCCCGCCAATGGCAGCGGGGGGACCGGGTCCGGATTTCCGGCAGCCTTGCGCAGCCGCAGAGCGCACGGAACTTCGGCGGCTTCGATTACCGTCAGTACCTGGTGACCCAGAAAATTCACTGGTTGTTTAAAGCGGCTGGTGCCTCCAATGTTCAGGCTTCAGCTCCGTCCGGCATTGGCATGACCCTTCTTCTGCGCTGGAACGATCAGGCGAGGAACGGCCTGAGCGGAATGATCGACCGGATTTTCCAGGAACCCCATGCCGGTTATATGAAGGGGCTGATCATCGGGCTTCAAGACGACCTGGATCCCGAAACCTACGCAGAATTCTCTCAACTGGGCCTGACCCATATTTTGGCGATCTCGGGTATGCACGTCGCCGTGTACGTTGGCTGTTTGCTCTATATCTTTTCCCTGCTGCGGCTCTCCCGTGAAAAATCGCTGCTGCTTGTCATGCTGCTCGTACCCCTGTACGTTCTGCTGTCCGGTGTCAGTCCGTCCGTCGTGCGGGCGGGGATTATGAGTATGATCGGGCTGTATGCAGCCAGAAAGGGGTTGCTGAAGGACGGATTGAACATCCTCAGCGCGGCGGCGCTGCTCATGCTGCTCTGGAATCCATATTATCTGCTGAGCGTAAGCTTCCAGTTGTCATTTCTCGTGACGGCAGGCCTGATGGTCTATGTTCCCTTGATACATCCGCAGCTGTCCTTTCTGCCGTCCAAAATCGCCGGTGCGGTCGGCGTTACCCTCATTGCCCAACTCGTGTCTTTTCCGCTGACGATCTATTACTTCAATCAGTTCTCATTACTATCGTTTGCAGCCAATTTTGTGCTCGTTCCCTTCATTACCTTTCTCGTTCTCCCTGTGGGGACGGCAGCGCTGCTCATCGGCTCGCTATGGCTGCCCGGGGGCAAGATGCTGGCGGCGGCAGCCGAGTGGCTGGACGATCTGTCTTTCTGGCTGGTGAAATGGATGAACGGGTATCCGCAATTCGTGACGATCTGGAAGTCACCTTCGCCAGTTTGGATCGCTTCCTATTTTATAGCGTTGTATGGGCTGCTCTATTTCGGAAAAGGGTGGTCGCTGAGCCGGCGGCAGATGGCAGTAGAGCCGGACGCGACCGTGCCGCTGGGCGTGCCCCCTGCAGCCCGCCGCCCGGAAGCGGCTTTGCCGTCCAGGACGAAAACCCGGCTTGCCGCCGGAGCGCTTGGGGGACTATGCATACTCATCGTTCTTCTGTACGCGGGATACCAGCCGGAGCACTTCCGCGGGGCCGGAGCGGTTCAGGTGCTGGATGTGGGGCAGGGTGACAGCATTTTGATCACGACTCCGCAAGGAAAGCACCTTCTGGTCGACGGGGGCGGAACCGTCAGCTTCCGCAAGGCGGAGGACGGGTGGAAGGAGCGGAAGCAGCCGTTTGAGGTCGGCGCCAAGGTTCTTGTTCCATTATTAAAGAAGCGGGGAATCCATAGGCTGGACGCGGTCATCGTGACGCACGGGGACCAGGATCACGCCGGAGGTATGCAGGCGGTGCTGGAACAGATTCCGGTCGGGGCGTTTTTATTCAATGGGACGATGGCCGGTACGGCTGCCTTTGATCGGCTGATGGCTGCCGCCGTAGACAAGGATATTCCGATTTATGCCATTCACCAAGGAATGAACTATGACCCGGACGGCCGGACGCAGCTGGTTTTTCTCGGCCCGGTCCTGTCGCAGACCGATCAGGAGGCGCTGCCGGTCGTCAAGGACCAGAACCATGACTCGGTCGTGTTCCTGCTCGAAATGAACGGGGGACGCTTCCTGTTCACCGGAGATATGGACAAGGCGTCCGAGGAGCAGCTTCTTGAGACACTGGACTCTGGCCGGTTTGGTGAGGCGGTGGCGGATAATGGGCAAACCGTCGATGATCGGGCACTGCAAACCGTAAGCGAGCTGCTGGAAGCACCCGTGGATGTGATTAAAATTGCCCATCACGGCAGCAAGACAGCCAGTTCAGCGGAATGGCTGAGCCGGTGGAATCCCGCCGCAGCCGTTATTTCGGCCGGCGTGAACAATCTGTACGGACATCCGCATGCCGATGTGCTGCAGCGGATTTCCGAGGAAGGAGCGGCCGTTTACAGGACCGATCTGCAGGGGGAAATCCAATTTTCGGTAAAATCCGGGAAAATCCGTGTCAGAACCAAGCTGATAACAAAATCGTAATGATTTGTCTATGAAAAACGCTTAGAATGATGAAGTTGGCCGCAGAATCTTCAGGTGACTCCGCCTCTGGAATTTGGTATTCTTAATTGTGGTTTTCATCAGCAGAGATGAAGTAAAACGGTGGTGTCACCCTTGACGTACATACCTTCCGGATTTTTACGGGAAGCAGATTTAACAAAACGATTACGGGTGGATCGAAGCAGAAGAAAAAACCGCTTTCGGTTGAAGGTTATATCCGGTTTTATTAGGAATGGCAAGCACTCCCGGGGCCTGCCTTTTCAGCAACTTTAAAAATGTGGTTACAAATTGCAACAATTTGCTGGTCTTACACGTCTGTAAGATTGCAGGGAGAGGGGGATCCTTTGTGGTAGAGCAGGGACTCATCAGAGCCGCTCAATCGGGCGATCGCGACGCTCTAATCACCCTATTAAGAGAAATTGAACAACATGTTTACAGGACAGCTTTTTATATTCTGAATAATGAGCAGGATGCGCTCGACGCTTCCCAGGAAGCATTGATTCGGATTTATACCAAAATCGATTCCTATGAAGAGAAGGCACAGTTTAAAACGTGGATACAGCGGATCGTCACGAACATCTGTATCGACAAGTTCCGGCGGACGAAGCCTACAGTTTCGATCGACGAACATGAGCTCGTTTTTCAGGACAAACAGAATGTTGAGAAAGAGGTTTTATCCTCTTATTTGGCCCAGGACATCCAGGAGGCCATCAATCAACTGCCGGATCATCACCGGACTGTGATCGTCCTTAGATATTTGCAGGATTTCTCCTACAATGAAATCGCTGACTGTCTCAACCTGCCGCTGAATACGGTGAAATCCTATTTATTCAGGGCCAGACAGCAGCTACAGAACATGCTCCAAGAGCATCAGAAAGGTGGTGTATCAGGATGAAGTGTCCAGAGGTGGTGGAGTGGATGCACCGTTACTTGGATTACGACTTGGACGAAGAGGAAACCGTCAAGCTCTATGAACATTTGAAGACATGTCCTGAGTGTGCGGATACCTTTCGGCTGCTGAAATCGTTGTCCAGAGACCTCGAAGATTTGCCAAAAGTAACGCCTAAGTTCAGTCTCGTCGATGCCATCATGCCTCAGCTGGATGCGATCGATCAGGCGCGCCACGAGAAGAGCGCATCGCTCGAAGAAATGCCGGCACCTGCCGAAATGGTACCTGTTCCGTCCCGTCCGGCCCGCAAGGGCAAGTTCTGGAATACGGTAGCTGGACGTACAGCGCTCGGAGGCGCTGCGGCTGTAGTCATTCTTGGGGTGGCGGTGCTGAATTATAATCCGAAGCAACTATCTACGGCGGAAGAGCCGCCTGTTAATACGGCAGCCTCCAAGGAGGCAAGCGGCATGGACGCGGCGGCGACCTCAGGCGCAGAACAATCCAAGAGCAATGTTGTCGAACAAAATACGGGTTCTTCCGAGCCCGCACAGGATCCTTCAGAAGAGAAAACGCCGGCATCATCGGATCCTTCGCAGCTCAGCGAGAGCCAAGACGCCGGCAGCGACGCAGCGTCTAGCGACAAGGCCACCGGCCAGGAGGCCCAGACCTATGCGCAGCAGCAGGACTCGTCCAACACTCCGGCCCAGGATCCGGAGACCAGCCGGAAAGCGGACACCGGGAGCCAGGACAATGCCGGCAAAGCCGGGTCCACCGAGTCGGCTGACAATAGCACCGGCAACCAGGAAGGGGATGGAGGCCAGGCGACGCTTAGCGCTCCAACCGACACGGAGAGCCCGCCTCCGAAAGGGGATGGGGTTCAGAAGGATATCGTTCCTCCGAATGGAGACGGTGGTCAAGCGGCCGATAGCACCGCCCCTGAGGTTAACGGATCTCAAGAAGGCGACACGTCGGGACAAATGGGCATTATGGCCATCAAACCTAAGGAAGATTCGAACAAGTTCTATTCTCCTGACGGTCAGTATGCGGCCTCTGTCGAAAACAAAAAGCTGGTCATCTACAGCGTAACTTCGGACGGAAGCTCCAAGCAGGTAAGTTCCCTTGATCTGCCGGGAACGTGGGTATCGGGCGTGTGGTCTGCCGACAGCACCGTTTTTACGTACCAGACCACGGATGCCAGCGGCTCGACGGTAAGCCAGACGTATCAGGTGGGCAAACAGGACGGCTCCACACCGTAAGCCGCCTGATGACAAAGCATAAAAAATGTGCTGCTCATGATGCACACATGATAGAGATATGGAATAGGTTATATTACGCAGGATCCAAAACGTCGTATGACCACCGGCGGTTAAGTTTCTAGAGCTTTTCACGCCGGTGTTTATAATAGATGTGCTGGAACAAAGGGACCTTATGCGAACCGCAGGGGTCCTTTTGTTGTTGCGCGTTCACCCACCGTAATTCGGCCTGACGGGGGAGGCCTGTTTTTCTTCCCCGCCGTTTTTGGTAAAATGGATGTATCGCTTTTTTGGCCGGATGGACAGGGTATCGGAATGATGTACCTTGCGGAACGGGATTAGCAGATATCAATGGGCATGGATAGAGAAGGGGGAGCAACAATGGATGTAAAGGCGGCGGTGAAAGCGATCAGACAGGGTGATGTATCGCCGGTCTACCTCCTGTACGGAACTGAGAAATACCAGATGAATGAATTTACCTCACTGATGGAGGACCAGCTGCTGCAGAAGGAGGAGCGGGATTTTGCGATCGTACACTATGATCTGGCCGACACCCCGATCCAGGAAGTCGTGGAAGAGGCAGAAATGATTCCTTTTATGGTGCAGCGAAAGCTTATTTTCGTTCGGGATGCAGCCGTATTTACCGCAGGGAAGGACTCAGGCAAAGTCGAACACCGCATGGAATCACTGCTTGAGTACATCGGCAATCCGGCAGATTACAGCGTGCTGATCTTCCTGGTGAACAACGAGAAGCTGGACGAGCGCAAAAAGGTCGTTAAGGCCGTTAAAAGCGCCGGCACGGTGCTTTCCTTTATGCCGATGGGCAGCGACGAGCTGCTGCGGTGGATCGAGAAGAAGGCCAAGCAGCGCGAATGCAGCTTCGCCCCGGGGGCGGCGGAGATGCTGGTCCGCAACGCGGGCACACAGCTGCAGACGCTTGCAGCCGAAGTGGACAAGCTGTGCCTGTATGCCGGCAGCGGCGGCACCGTGACGACGGACATCGTGGACCGGCTGGTGGCGCGGAGCACGGAGCAGAACGTATTCGCCCTCGTCGAGGAGATCGCCAACCTGCGGCTGGACCAGGCGCTGGGCATCTTCTATGAGCTGTTGAAGCAGAAGGAGGAGCCGATCAAAATCGCCGCGCTGATCGCCCGCCAATTCCGCATTATTTTGCAGGTGAAGGACCTCGGCGGCCAAAGCTTTTCGCAGCAGCAAATTGCTTCCCAACTGGGACTGCATCCTTATGCGGTCAAGATTGCCGGGGAGCAGGCGCGCAAGTTTCAGCCGAACCAGCTGAAGGCGATCCTCAGCAGGCTCGGAGATCTGGATTACCAGATGAAGACCGGGGCTATTGATAAAGTGCTCGGCCTGGAGCTGTTCCTGCTCAGACTGGCGGGGTAGCAGCGTAACAATCGAATTGATGTGAAGGAGGCACCGTTTTTGCGCTTTGGAGCGTAAGGGCGGTGTTTTTTATTCTATCATTCATTCCATCAGGTCAGAGGGCAAGGAGGCATGCTGCTGTGCCTTAACCGGGGTGCGAGGCTATTTCTCTAATTCAGATTGTCCTCCGGCAAGTGTGCAGCATATTCTACCTTATGATTGTTCCAGACCAAAAACTATATAGAAATGGTGGAGTTCGCATGCGCTGGTTAGAAGTGAAGCAGAGAGGCCCGCTCGACGGGAGCGTGATCATTCCAGGGTCCAAGAATAGTTCCCTCGCCCTCATCGCCGCTGCCGTTCTTGGAGACACACCGACAATACTGGAGGGCATACCGGATATTAACGATATCCGCGCCATTGGAGAAATTGGAAGCCGCATCGGCCTGCAGGTGAGCAAAAATGATGACGGCCATTTTGTTGTGGATTCAACCCGGATTCATTCATCCGTCCTCGATCAGGCGCTGACGTCTTCGTTCCGCGCTTCCTATTATCTGATCGGGGGGCTTCTTAGTAAGTACAAGCGGGTGACGCTCGGTTATCCGGGGGGGGATAATTTCGTGGAGCGGCCCATTGACCAGCATATGAAAATATTCAGGGCGTTCGGGGCGGACGTGACCCTGGAAGAGAAACAGTACACGGTATCGGCAGAAAAGCTCACGGGCACCGACTTTTGCTTCGATCTGCTGACATCCGGCGCAACGATCAATGCGGTGCTGCTCGCTTCGCTGGCGGCCGGAATCACCCATCTGCACAACTGCGCGACGGATCCGGAAGTGGTGGACGTCTGCCAGCTGCTGAACCGGATGGGAGCCGACATCACTGGAGCCGGTACGGACACGATCCGTATACGCGGCGTGAAGTCTCTGACAGGATGCCGGTATCGGGTGATCCCCGATCGTCTCATTGCGGGGGCGTTTATGATGACGGTGGGCATCACGGGCGGTACGCTGACACTAAAGCAGGTCATTCCCGAGCATATGCGGTCCATCATGGCCAAGCTGAGCGAAATCGGCATTGAATTTGAAAGCGGGGACGATTACATTATCGCCAGCAGCCAGGGGAATATCAAGCCGACGCGGGTACGGACGGGCATGTATCCCGTGTTCAACTCCGACATGCAGCAGCCGATTACGAGCCTGCTCCTGAAGGCGCCGGGCTACAGTGCCGTTAGGGAAAAGGTGTACCCGTACCGTTTCAGTCATGTTGCCCAATTAAACCGGCTTGGCGCCGATATCCAGGCGAAGAACGGCTATGCCATCATTAAAGGCGGCAGACCGCTGCACGGCGGCTACGCCCATGCGACCGATGTCCGGGCGGGAACCTGCCTGATCATGGCCGGCCTGCAGTCGGAGCAGGCAACGCGAATCACGGGCATCGAGCATATTGAGCGCGGCTATGAGGACGCGGTGCATTTGTTCGGCCAGGCGGGGATCGGGCTGGTGATCCACGAAGGCGAACCCGCTCCGGACGGCACGGAATATACGACAACGGCGTGAGCGTCGGCCGGCTGCTTAGGGCTGTTTTAGCTTACGTGTTCTTGACGGCAAACAGCCCCCAAACCGGAAGAACGGCAGAGGGGGCTATTTCGATTAGTTTTATGACTCGGATCAATCTTATACGAGACACAAAACGGTTCTAGCCGTCAATCGCTTTAGTCGAGGCCTGCTGAGCGGACAAGCTCCCGAAACGCTGGGACCAGTAGGCGAGGCCCATCGTCAGCAGCAGGAATAACCCTGTAATGAGGAACACGGTATGAATGCTGAACACGCCGCTGATCGCGCCGCCCGCAAGCGGTCCCAGCATGCCGCCGAGCTGGTTCGCGGTCTGGTTGAGGCTGAAGGCCCTTCCGCGGAAATCGCTCGGCGTAGACCGGACGACAAGCCCGTTCAGCGCCGGGAATACGGCGCAGAAGAAGCAGCCGTACAGGAAGCGGACGACCGAGAACGCCCAAATGTTATGAAACGGGATCTGGAGGAGCGAACCTATGCCTCCGGCGAACAAGCCGATCATCAGTATTTTCTGGAACCCGACCTTGTCGGCCAGCTTGCCCCAGCGCGGGGCGAAGATGATGCTGGCGATTCCGACGAGCGAGAAGATGAAGCCCGCCAGGATGGACGCATCCGATGCCGAGTGGCCGATCTCCACAATATAGAGGGAGAGCACCGGCTCGATGGTCATGACCGAGAACTGTGTCACCATGGTGAGCACCAGGACAATCATCAGCATTTTGTTGACAGCTGCCTGCTTCAGCGTGTTAAACACCGAAAGTTTGCCTTTGCTCGGGACGAATTTTTCCTCTTTGACATAAAAGATAACGAGCAGCGTGGCCAGAAAGCACAGCACGCCCGCACTGCCGAAGGCCAGCCGGTTGTCGAACACCTTGGAGAGCACGCCGCCGAGGAGGGGCCCCATGATGCTTCCCGTAGCCGTGGCCGTGGACATGGTGGACAGCGCGTAGCCCACCCTTTTCTCCGGGGTGTTGGTACCGACAATTGCAATGGCTCCCGGAATAAATCCGGAGAGAAGCCCCTGCAAAATACGCAGGATGAGCAGCTGCACCGGATGCGTGACAAACGCCGTCAGCAAATAAATGATGCACAGCACAAAACCTGCGCGGATGATCATCGGCTTGCGGCCGTATTTGTCGCCGACGGATCCCCAGAACGGAGATGAAAGCGCTCCCGCAAAAAACGCTGCGCTGAACAGCAGACCGGACCACATCTCAATGTTTTTGGTGACACCGATTTCAATCAGAAACAAGGGAAGAAAGGGTACCACCATCGAGAAGCTTGAGGACACGATCAGCGAGCCGAACCATAAAACCCATAGATTTTTCTTCCAGCTTTCCATAGACGTCATCTCCTGTTAAACCTAGTATACAGCACATGGGTTGTCCACTTGCTTCATGAGGCTGCTTCGAACATGGCTGTCCGTGCTATATAAAAGAGCAAAAGGCGCGCCGCTATGGCGTTGTCAGCTCTGTACGCGTTTCGAAAGAAAATTTAAAAGTCCTGATCAGCTTGGGAGCTGCTCAGGACTTTTCCATTTCATCGTATGGATAGCGCTCCCTTAGGCTTGTGCACTGAGAGCGTTAAGTTTTTTCGCCAGGCGGGACTTCTTGCGGCTGGCTGCGTTCTTGTGGATCAGGCCTTTAGTTACGGCTTTGTCCAGTTTTTGGGATGCAGCTTGAACAGCAGCTTTAGCAGCTTCGACTTCATTATTCGTCAGCGCAGAATCGGCAGCCTTCACAGCTGTACGAAGCGCGGATTTTTGGGAAGCATTAAGCGCACGGCGTTTGTCGCTTGTTTTCACGCGTTTAACGGCGGATTTAATGTTTGGCATTGCATTCACCTCCTGTAAGGCATTCGAATAGCTCGAAATGATTCACAACTTAAAATAGTTTAGCATGGGGTACTCTAAAAAGCAATACTATCATCGCGTTCCAAAGGTTTGGATTTTAAGAGGCACATGGATCGGCGTCGTATGAACGGTGTCCGGTGTAAAAAGGTTGTGCATAAACTGGCCGCCGCTCCCGCAAACTATCCATAACAAGCCAAAGGAGGCAGATGTATATGGAGTTGGATTTGCAGCGCTATTCCGTGCGGACCGACCTGGCGGTCGACGCCAGGGAAATGGCGGGCCATGCCGGACCGATCCCGGGGGTCGATGAAGAGATTACGGAGAAGGACGGCATCAAGATTACCCGCCTTAACGTGCTGAATGAGGCCGGTTCCCAGGCCATCGGCCGCGTCAAAGGGCATTATATTACCTTGGAGGTTCCCGGACTCCGCAACGGGGACACGAAGCTGCAGGAGCAGGTAGCTGAGGCCTTCGCGCGCGAGTTTGAGGATTTCCTGGCGCTGATCGGGATTCAGAAGAAACAGACGGTTCTGATCGTCGGGCTTGGCAACTGGAATGTGACGCCCGATTCGCTGGGACCGCTTGTGGTGGAGAACGTTCTCGTCACCCGGCAGTATTTTCAGCTGATGCCGGATCAGGTGGCCCCGGGATACCGGGAAATCAGCGCCATCGCCCCGGGGGTGCTTGGACTGACGGGGATCGAGTCCAGTGAGATCGTGCAGGGGATCGTGGAACGGACGAAGCCGGACCTGATCATCGCGATCGACGCGCTGGCATCCAAATCGCTGGAGCGCGTCAACACGACGATCCAGATCGCCGACATCGGCATCCATCCCGGCTCTGGCATCGGCAACAAGCGCCGCGGCCTCACCAAGGAAGTGCTTGGCGTTCCGGTCGTTGCCATCGGCGTGCCGACCGTATGCTACGCTTCGACGATTGTGAACAATGTCATGGAAATGATGAAGAATCATTTCGGCCAGGAGACGAACCAGACCCGGCAAATTATGGGGATGCTGGACGATATCAACGAGCAGGAGCGCCTCGCTCTGGTCAAGGAAGTGCTCGAACCGCTCGGCCACGATCTGATCGTCACGCCGAAAGAGATTGACGAATTTATCGAAGATATCGCCAATATTGTCGCGAGCGGTTTGAACGCCGCCCTGCATGACGCGGTAGACCCCGGAAACACGGGAGCCTACACGCACTAGGAGGTGCAGCTCCTCCTCTCTCTCTTCTATCATAAATGAGGGAGCCCGAATCTATCGGGCTTTCTTTTTTTGGTTCTATCGAATCTCTCCGGCTCATAGAGTTGAAGTATAAGAGATTTCAGGAGGACAACAGAATGAAGAGGAATGGTTTTCAGCTTTGGAATATCGGCAAATGGAGAGCCAGACTGCTGTATTTTCTGTCTATGGGACGTACCTTTGTGCTGCTGGTGGTCGGATCGCTGCTGTTTTTCTTACTTCTGGGATTGGGAGGGATGGCCGAGCAGAAAATCAACGATTCTCCGGTTTCTTCTATGAAAGGATTCGCCGGCTCCGTATCAAGCAATTTCTTCATTGATATGTTAGGCATGGAACTGCCCCACCTGAATAAAGAAAAAGGGAACTCGACTTTCTCCGGGGAAAACATGACGACATTCGTATTCCAGATGCTGACCAGCGTCAACCCTAAGGATCCGAAAAGCCTGCTGGCCCGGGAAATGCCGGGCATGGGGGCGAACGATCCGGTGCTGCTGAGGCATTCGGCAGGCAATGACAACGTCGTTCCTCCCGAAGATTATAATCCGCCTGCGGAAACGGCGGGACAAACGGATACGGCCGGACAAAGCGATAACGCTTCAGCCGATCCTCAGAAGAACGGTGCGGGTCAGGCCGGAACCGATCCCGGAAAGATCACCGACTCCGGCAAGGGCACAGACAAGCAGCAGGATGCGCCGTCCGGTCAGGTACCGGACGCCGGCGGCAAGAAAGGTGCCGGAGAAGGAACGCCTTCCAAGGACAATGGAGGTACGGGACAATCTTCGGCGGTGAACTCCAAAAACAAATCGATCCTGATCTATCACTCTCATCCGAGAGAAGCGTACAACCCGCTGCTGGGTAAAACCAGCGACAACCCCAGCTCTACGTCTCCGTCGCAAAACGTTATGCTGGTCGGAAGCTATGTGGCGAAGAAGCTTGAGCAGCTCGGCATCGGCACCGCCCATTCGGAGCAGGATTACATGACGACGGTGGCCGACTATAACTATAACTTTTCCTATAAATATTCCCGCGAGACGGTGAAGGCTGCGATGAGCCAGAACAGCGGCATGAAATACCTGATCGACATTCACCGGGATTCTCAAGGGCACAGCCGGACGACGAAAGACATTAACGGCAAAAGCTACGCACAGGTCTTCTTCATCATCGGGCACGGCAACAAAAACTGGCGCAAAAACGAAGCCTTCGCCAATTCCATCCATGAACGGCTGGAAAAAGCCTATCCCGGATTGTCCCGCGGCATTTGGGGGAAAGATTCCTCCATGGGCAACGGGGAATATAACCAATCGCTGTCGGAGAACAGCATTTTGATCGAGGTCGGCGGGATCGACAGCACCGATGCGGAGCTGAAGCGGACGTCGGAAGTATTGGCACAGACGATCGCGGACGTCTATTACGCGGATCAAAAGGCGGAAAAGGCCAGCACCGATCAAACGGCTCCCGCCAAGAAAGATAATAAAAGCTGAGAAAGCAATGAGCCAAGGGAGGTATGATCATGTCAAAATGGGCTAAAAAAGTGTGCGTGCTTGGAATTTGGGCAGGCATCGGCGTACTGGTCGGCATGCAGCTGGCCAGTCCGGATGCTCCGGCGCCCGCGCCGCAGGCGCAGACGGCGGCTGCCGCGGTGCAGGCCGGGCCGCAGCAGGGAGCTTCTACGCAGCAGCGGCAACAGCCTTCCCAGCCGCGCCAAAGCTCGAACCGGTTCAAGGCGGCGGACGAGCAGCCGCAGCAGGAACAGGTCGAGGTCCAGGACTGGCATGAGAAGACTCCCGAACAGTTGCTGGTGGACCAGGGCGGCACGCCGACGGTCGACGTGCTGGCAGATAAGACGGCAGGCCTGCTGCAGGAGCTGTCCCAAAAGGGAATCCGCCTCGTCGTCTCCCTCTTCAGCAACGTGACGGAATAATGCGGCAGGTGGGATTGCTGGCCTTTCCTCCAACTGTTATAATGAATTGATTACACATCAGGCTGTTTTTGGGGGTAAGGCATGACAGACGTACAAGCAAGGCAAAAGAACATTCGAAATTTCTCCATTATCGCCCATATAGACCATGGCAAGTCGACGCTTGCGGACCGTATTCTTGAATATACGGGCGCCCTCACCTCGCGTGAAATGCAGGATCAGGTGCTGGACCAGATGGATCTCGAACGCGAGCGGGGGATTACCATCAAGCTTCAGGCCGTTCACCTGACTTATCGCGCCGATGACGGCGAGGAATATTTGCTGAACCTGATCGATACTCCCGGACACGTCGACTTTACGTATGAAGTTTCCCGAAGCCTGGCCGCCTGCGAAGGCGCGCTGCTGGTGGTGGACGCCGCCCAGGGAATCGAAGCGCAGACGCTGGCCAACGTCTATTTGGCACTGGATAACAACCTGGAGATTCTTCCGGTCATTAACAAAATCGACCTACCGAGCGCCGATCCGGACCGCGTGAAGCAGGAAATTGAAGACGTTATCGGTCTGGACGCAAGCGACGCCGTTCTCGCCTCGGCGAAGGCCGGCATCGGCATCAAGGAAATTTTGGAGCAGATCGTCCAGCAGGTACCGCCGCCAAACGGTGATCCGGATCAGCCGCTGAAGGCGCTCATTTTTGACTCGCATTATGATCCTTACAAAGGCGTTATCGTGTATGTGCGCGTCATTGACGGCAGCATCAAAGCGGGCTCGAAAATCAAGATGATGGCTACGAACAAGACGTTCGAGGTCATCGAAGTCGGCGCGTTTAAACCGCGGATGACGATCGTGGACGAGCTTAGGGTCGGCGATGTCGGCTTTATCGTAGCGGGCATCAAGCACGTGGGTGATACCCGGGTCGGCGATACGGTCACTGATGCCAAAAATCCGACACCCGAGGCGCTGCCCGGCTACCGCAAAATCAACCCGATGGTATACTGCGGTTTGTACCCGATCGAGACGTCCGATTACAATGACCTGCGCGAGGCGCTGGAGAAGCTGCAGCTGAACGACGCTTCGCTGAGCTTCGAGCCGGAGACGTCGAGCGCGCTCGGCTTCGGCTTCCGCTGCGGCTTCCTCGGGCTGCTTCATATGGAGATTATCCAGGAGCGGATCGAACGCGAATTCAACATCCCGCTCATTACGACGGCGCCGAGCGTTATTTACCGCATTACGCTGACGAACGGCGACACGATCGAAATCGACAACCCGTCCAACTATCCGGAAATCGGGAAAATCGAATACGTCGAGGAGCCGTACGTCAAGGCGGCGATCATCGTGCCGAACGATTACGTGGGCACCATCATGGAGCTGTGCCAGAGCAAACGCGGCGAATTCGTCAATATGGAATACCTGGATACGACCCGGGTTACGATCACGTACGAAATTCCGCTGTCCGAAATCGTGTACGACTTCTTCGATCAGCTGAAGTCCGGCACGAAGGGCTATGCTTCCTTTGATTACGAGCTGTCCGGCTACCGCCGCTCCAACCTCGTGAAGATGGACATCCTGCTGAACGGGGAGCAGGTCGACGCTCTCTCCTTCATCGTGCACCGCGACCGCGCATACCACCGCGGACGCGGCATCTGCGAGAAGCTGCGCGAGCTCATTCCGCGGCAAATGTTCGAGGTGCCGATCCAGGCTTCGGTCGGGACGAAGGTCGTCGCCCGCGAGACGGTCAAGGCGATGCGCAAGAACGTCCTCGCCAAGTGTTACGGCGGCGATATTTCGCGGAAGCGGAAGCTTCTCGAGAAGCAGAAGGAAGGCAAGAAGCGCATGAAGCAGGTCGGCAGCGTCGAAGTGCCGCAGGAAGCCTTTATGGCTGTCCTGAAAATCGACGACAACTAGTCAGTTTTTACCAAGCTTATAGAGATCATTGGACCATTCCACGGGAGAGCCGCTGCGGCTTTCCCTTTCTAAATATAAGGAGGGAATTTGCGATGGCGATGTTGAATCCGCAAGGGACGCCAAGAGTTAAGTATCAGGGGAACCGTAAACCCCAAGCGGTTTATCTGCACATTCCCTTTTGCACGAATAAATGCTTTTACTGCGATTTCAATTCCTATGTGCTGAAGAACCAGCCGGTGATGGAATATTTGCAGGGGCTGGAGCGGGAAATGGAACGAACCGTCAAAGAGGTTCCTCCCGGTAAAATAACGAGCATTTTCGTCGGCGGGGGAACCCCGACCGTGCTGAAGCCGGACGAAATGGAGTATTTCCTGAAGACGGTCAAGACGTATTTTCCGGACTGGTCGGAAGATATTGAATTTTCGATGGAGGCCAATCCGGGGACAACTGACCTCGAGAAGCTGGCTGTGATGAGAGCGGGCGGCGTTAACCGCGTAAGCTTCGGCGTACAGGCGTTTCAGAACGAGCTGCTGAGCGGCATCGGGCGTATCCATGATACGGATGATGTGTACCAGAGCCTGGAGAATGCGCGCAAAGCCGGCTTTGACAATATGTCGATCGACCTGATGTTCGGCCTGCCAAACCAGACGGTGAACATGCTGGCAGAGAGCGTGAGCAAGGCGCTTGCGCTGAATTTGCCGCACTATTCGATCTACAGCCTGAAGGTTGAGGAGAACACGCTTTTCCATACGATGTACCAGAAGAATCAACTGCCGCTGCCCAATGAGGACGACGAGCTAAAGATGTATTTGCTGCTGATGGAGAAAATGAAGGAAGCGGGTTACGAGCAGTACGAAATCAGCAACTTTGCGAAGCCCGGATTCCACAGCCGCCACAATATGGCCTACTGGCTGAACGAAGATTATTACGGCCTTGGCGCGGGTGCCCACGGGTATGTCGGCGGCATGCGGCATATGAATATCAAAGGGGTTAATCCGTATACGGAAGCGACCAAAGAGGGACTGCCGAGAATGGAGAGCTTCGAGGTGCCCCGGGAAGAGGCGATGGAGGATTTCCTCATGGTCGGCCTGCGTGTCTTGAAGGGAGTGTCCCGGACGCATTTCGAAGAGCAGTTCGGCGTATCGATGGAAGACATGTTTGCCAAACCGCTGCATAAAATGCTGAATGCGGGGCTGCTCGAGGAGACGGGCGACGGGTACCGCCTCAGCGAACGGGGAATCCTGTTCGGCAATGACGTTTTCGGCGAATTTATAGGCTCGCTCACCGTAAAATAACCGCTTGAACTTCTATGCGTGTTGTTGTATATTTATTCATATCATTGACAGCACGTGTGAGGGGGAATGGCCATGCCGGCGGTAGTTATTTGCCGTAAAGCGGTGCCAGAGGACGTAGAACCGCTTTTCGAAATGATCGATGGTTATGCACAGAAGGGGATCATGCTGCCGCGCTCTCGCAAAGTGCTTGAGGAGCAGCTGGACCAGTTTGTCGTGGCCGAGGCGGACGGGAAAGTGATCGGCTGCGGCTCGCTCTGCCAGTTAGGCGCAGACCTGGTGGAGATCCGCTCCCTGGGAATTGCGGAAGGGCACAAGGGGACGGGAATCGGCTCCAAACTGGTGAGCAAGCTCACGGAAGAGGCGAGAAGACAAGGCATTCCCAAAATTATGGCCCTGACGTACGAAGTATCGTTTTTTCTGAAAAACGGATTTTCGGTTGTGGAAAAAGAGATTTTTCCCGAGAAGGTTTGGACCGATTGCGTGAACTGCGCCAAGCAGCATGCATGCGATGAAATAGCTGTTCTTAAGATGCTGAACTGACTTGACAATGCTCATGTCAGTTTGGTATTTTTGTATTAACGGTTAGCACTCATCTCTTTAGAGTGCTAACGATGCTCGAAATAAAGGTCACCAAGGGGGGAATGGTATGCTTACCGAACGTCAAAGAATGATACTGAATGCCATTGTGGACGACTATATTCGCTCCGCTGAACCCGTAGGCTCCCGCAGCATTTCGAAACGAGGCGATGTCGGCTACAGTCCGGCGACAATCCGCAACGAAATGGCTGATCTGGAAGAGCTGGGCTTTTTGGAACAGCCCCATACTTCGGCCGGCCGCATTCCATCTCATAAAGGTTACCGGTATTATGTCGATCATCTGGATCCGGCCTATTCGGCGCCTCCGGGGGAAATTCGGCTGCTCCGCAAGTTTTTTGCCGAGAAGCTCAGCGCGATGGAGCAGGTGATCCAGCATGCAGCCATGATACTATCCCATATGACGAATTACACTTCCATCCTGCTTGGACCGGAAGTTTTTCATACTTCACTGCGGCATTTTCAGCTGCTTCCGCTTAACGAGGAAACCGCCGTCGCGATTATCGTGACGAGCACGGGACAGGTGGAGAACAAGACGGTTCAGCTTCCGCCGGATGTGCCGGTCTCCGAGATCGAGAAAGTCGTCAACCTGCTGAACAGCAAGCTGATGAATGTACCTATATATAAGCTGAAGACAAGATTATATACAGAACTCGGCCAGGAGATGGAGCGCCATATTTCCAACTATGAAGAAATCATGAAGGTGCTGGACAACATATTCCTGGACGGTGAGGCCGACCATCAGCGGCTGTATTTGAGCGGAACGACCAACATGCTGACCCAGCCGGAGTTCAAGGATGTCGATAAAGTGAAGACGATCCTGGACCTGCTCGAAGAGACGCCGACGCTTACGAAGATGATGGCGCCCCAGGATGGGGGCGGCATTCAGGTGCGGATCGGCACGGAGAACGACCATGAGGCGTTTGCCAACTGCAGCCTGATCACGGCGACTTACTCGCTTGAAGGGGAAGCGCTCGGCACCATCGGCATTTTGGGCCCGACGCGGATGGAATACGCAAGGGTCATGAGCATTTTGAACATATTGTCCAAGGATCTGACGGCCATGCTGTCACACTGGTATAAATAAGGGGGAGAGGACGGATGAGTCAAGGCCAGCAGCCGGTTCGCGAGGGTGAAGAACGCTACGCAGCCCTGCTTAACAACAGCAATGCGGTCCGTGCCATCACCTCTGCGGTGGAAGGGACGCTCGGCCCCAAGGGGCTGGACGTCATGCTGGTCGGCTCCCGCGGGGAAGTCATTATTACCAATGACGGCGTGACGATCCTCGACAAAATGGACGTAACGCATCCCGCCGCCAGATTGCTGATCCAGGTGGCCCGCAGCCAGCAGAAGCAGGTCGGCGACGGAACGACGACGGCAACGGTGCTCGCGGGAGCGCTGGTGCAGGAAGGCGTTGCGCAAATCGTCAGAGGTGTCCCTGCTTCCAAAGTGGTCGCCGGGATGCAGCAGGGCATTCGCATGGCGGTGGAAGCGCTGCGGCGCCGGACCCGGGTTATTGAAGGGCTGGACGATCCGCTGCTTGCCAAGGCGGCTTATGTCGCCGGACGCGAGCGCGAGGATATCGTCCGCCTTGTCATGGAAGCCGCTTCGAAGGTGGGGACCCGGAAGCTGAGGGAACCCGGCTATTTGCTAGCCGATGCGGTTACCGCCCACGAGAAAGGCGATAATGAAGTATATGAAGGCATTCTTTTGAAGCAGAAGCCGCTTCATTCGCATGATAGACCCGTGCTGAAGAGCACGAAGATTCTCGTCCTGCACGACGCGCTCGAGCCGGAGACGCTGGATGAAGAGGTTTTGACGACGGAAGCCGGCTTTGCCCGGTACATGGAGCTGCGCGACCGCTTCAGCAGCGAGCTTCACGTGCTGGCCGACCTCGGGGTGGGGCTTGTTCTGCTGGAACGGGGAATCCATCCCGATGCCGAGCAGTTCTGCATGGACCACGGCATCATGGTGGTGCCGCGCGTGAGCCGCAGCGACCTGCTGCGCGTCAGCGAGATGACAGGGGCGGTGCCCATGCGGCGCACCGCCTTACATAAGGAGCGCGATTCGCTTGCCAAGCTTCTGGGGAATTCCCCCTATGTGGCTTATGACGAAAGGCTGGAACGCGTGCGGGTCAGCAGCGGGGGGCAGGAGCGCGAGCCGTTTGTCACGCTGATCGTCGGGGCGAGCACCGCGGAAGTCGTCGGGGAATCCGCCCGGATTGCCGCGGATGCGGCCTCGGCTGTACAAGCCGCCGTTTCCGGCGGGGTGCTTCCGGGCGGAGGTACGGCCGAGCTGGCCGTCTCCTACGAGCTGGAGCATCAGCGGGAGGCGGTGAAGGGCATGGAAGCCTTCGGCATTGCCGCCGTGGCAGCGGCACTGCGCAAGCCCATGGCACAGATTTTGCTGAACGCCGGCTACAACCCGCTGGAGAAGATGGAAGAGGCGCGTGCCGCCCAGCTTGCGGAAGACTCCGACTCCATGGGCATCGACTGCGATACCGGGCTCGTCATTCGCTATGAGGAGCGGGGGATCGTCGATCCGGCCCTGGTGAAGATTCATGGGCTGGAGGCCGCGGGTGAGGTGGCGGCTGCCGTGCTCCGCATTCATAATGTCATCAAAATGAGAGGCTATGGCGGTCAGGATGAAGATTGAGTTCTTCGGACCGCATGAACCGATGAACAAAAGCATGATCAGTTTACCAAGGAGGTGAAGACATCTTGAACGAAAATCAACCATTTCAAGACAGTGAAAACGAATTGAACCAACAAACCAATGAAGAAGTGAATGAACATACAGCCGAGGCGGAGGCTAGCCAAGCTGGTGAGACAGCTTCGGAGGATGCTTCTGAAGGGACGGCTGCGGAGAATGAAGCATTGGACGCTGCTGCTCTGAAGAGCGAAGTGGAGCGTCTGCAGGGGCTGGCTGACGATTATCAGCAGCGTGCCATCCGTACGCAGGCCGACTTCGACAATTTCCGCAAACGGACCCAGAAGGAAAAAGAGGACCTGGCCAAGTATGCATCCACTAAACTCGTGACCGAGCTGCTGCCTGTCGTGGATAATTTCGAACGGGCTCTCGCCGCTGCCGGCGAAGGCAGCGAAATAGAGTCCTTTACGAAAGGCGTAAGCATGATTTTCCGCCAATTGGAAGGCGTGCTTCAAGCGGAAGGGCTGCAGGCTATGGTTACCGTCGGCGAGCCGTTTAATCCGGAATATCATCAAGCCATCATGCAGGTGGAAAGCGATGAATACGAGGAAGGCATCGTCGTTGAGGAAGTGCAAAAAGGCTATATGCTGAAAGACAAAGTGCTTCGTCCAGCCATGGTTAAAGTCAGCATGTAAATCCCTGCTGTTTAACATATAAGTATTGATCCACCATTTCTTATATCCCAGAGGAGGAAACCATACATGAGTAAAGTTATCGGTATTGACCTTGGTACGACTAACTCCTGCGTAGCCGTCATGGAAGGCGGCGAGGCTGTCGTTATCCCGAATCCGGAAGGTGCGCGTACGACCCCTTCGGTTGTCGGCTTCAAGAAAGACGGCGAGCGCATCGTCGGCGAAACGGCAAAGCGCCAGTCCATTACGAACCCTGACCGTACAATTATTTCGATCAAACGCCACATGGGTACAAACCATAAGGAAACGATTGACGGCAAAGAGTTTACGCCTCAAGAAATTTCCGCAATGATTCTGCAAAAGCTGAAATCCGATGCCGAGGCTTATTTGGGCCAACCGGTAACCCAAGCGGTTATTACGGTTCCGGCATACTTTAATGACAGCCAGCGCCAAGCGACCAAGGACGCCGGTAAAATCGCCGGTCTGGAAGTGCTGCGGATCGTCAACGAGCCGACAGCTGCGGCTCTCGCTTACGGTCTGGAAAAAGCGGAAGATCAAACGATCCTCGTATACGACCTTGGCGGCGGTACGTTTGACGTTTCGATCCTGGAGCTGGGCGACGGCTTCTTCGAAGTTAAAGCGACGAGCGGGGACAACCACCTCGGCGGCGACGACTTCGACCAAGTGATCATCGATTACCTCGTAAGCGAATTTAAGAAAGACCAAGGCATCGACCTGAGCAAGGACAAAGCGGCAGTTCAACGTCTGAAAGACGCTGCGGAAAAAGCGAAAAAGGAATTGTCCGGCGTTCTGACGACGACGATTTCCCTGCCATTTATTACGGTGGCGGACGGCGTACCTCAGCACTTGGAGGTTAACCTGACCCGTGCCAAGTTTGAAGAGCTGTCTGCCGATCTGGTGGAACGTACTCTTGGACCAACCCGTCAAGCGCTCAGCGATGCGGGCATGAGCTCCAGCGACATCGACAAGATCGTCCTTGTCGGCGGTTCCACGCGGATTCCGGCCGTACAGGAAGCGATCAAGCGTCTGACCGGCAAAGAGCCTCATAAAGGCGTTAACCCGGACGAAGTGGTGGCCCTCGGTGCTGCGGTGCAAGCCGGCGTGCTGACAGGCGACGTGAAAGACGTCGTGCTTCTCGACGTCACTCCGCTCTCCCTCGGTATCGAAACCGCAGGCGGCGTATTTACGAAAATGATCGAGCGCAACACGACGATCCCAACCAGCAAATCGCAAATTTTCTCGACGTATGCGGATAACCAGCCAAGCGTTGAAATCCACGTACTGCAGGGCGAACGCCAAATGGCGGCGGGCAACAAAACGCTCGGACGCTTTATCCTGGGCGACATTCCGCCAGCACCTCGCGGCGTACCGCAAATCGAAGTTACATTCGACATCGACGCCAACGGTATCGTGAACGTATCGGCTACCGATAAAGGAACGAACAAAACGCAGAAGATCACGATTACGTCTTCGAGCGGTCTCAGCGACGACGAAGTGGAACGCATGATGAAGGACGCCGAGGCGCATGCCGAGGAAGACCGTCAGCGTAAAGAACTGATCGAAGCGAAGAACAACGCCGACCAGCTCGTGTACTCCACCGAAAAAACGATTAAGGACCTTGGCGACAAAGTCGACGCTTCCGAAGTCGAAAAAGCCAATGCTGCGAAGGACAAAGTCAAAGCGGCCATCGACTCCGACGACCTGGAGCAGATCAAATCCGCTACCGAAGAGCTGACCGAAATCGTGCAGCAGCTGTCCGTGAAGCTGTATGAGCAGGCTGCTCAAGCACAGCAGGCTCAAGGCGGCGAAGGCAATGCCGACGGCGCAGCAGGCTCCGCGAAGAAGGACAATGTCGTTGACGCGGACTACGAGGTTGTTGACGAGGACAAAAATCAAGGTTAACCTATAGAAAGTTATGTTCAGGAATAGGGAAGTCAAAGCCGGGGCATCCCGCTGCTTTGGCTTTCCTTTTGTCCATGAACCGGAGCATGACTGAAATATTGGGGGTGGAAGAGTGGCTGAAAAGCGTGACTATTATGAAGTCCTGGGCGTCGGCAAGGACGCTTCGGATGATGATATCAAAAAAGCTTACCGGAAGCTGGCCAGGCAGTATCACCCGGACGTGAACAAGGCGGATGACGCCGAGGCCAAGTTCAAAGAGGTCAAGGAAGCCTACGATGTGCTCAGCGACGGGCAGAAGCGTGCGACCTACGACCAGTACGGCCATATCGATCCGAACCAGGGCATGGGCGGAGGATTCTCCGGTGCGGACTTCGGCGGCATCGGTGATATTTTCGACATGTTCTTCGGGGGCGGAGGACGCCGTGACCCGAACGCGCCGCAGCGGGGGAACGATCTGCAGTATACGATGACGATCGAGTTCAAGGAAGCGGTATTCGGCAAGGAATCGGATATTACCATCCCTAGAACCGAAAACTGTGACACTTGCCACGGCTCGGGAGCCAAACCGGGAACGAAGCCGCAAACCTGTTCCGTCTGCCACGGCAGCGGGCAGCAGGAAGTCGTCCAGAACACGCCGTTCGGACGGATGGTCAACCGTCGTACCTGCTCCAACTGTAACGGTACGGGTCAAATCATCAAGGACAAATGTACGACCTGCCACGGCAGCGGCAAAGTGAAAAAGCAGCGCAAAATTCACGTGCGCATTCCTGCGGGCGTGGACGACGGCGCCCAGCTGCGCATGACCGGCGAAGGGGAAGGCGGTCTGCGGGGCGGCCCGTCGGGCGACCTGTACATCGTCATCCGCGTGAAGCCTCACGACTTCTTCGAGCGGGAAGGCGACGATATTTACTGCGAGGTTCCGCTCACCTTTGCCCAGGCGGCGCTTGGCGACGAGATCGAGATCCCGACGCTGACCGAGAAGGTCAAGCTGAAAATTCCAGCCGGTACGCAAACGGGTACGTTCTTCCGACTCAAAGGCAAAGGCGTTCCGCGTCTGCGCGGCATCGGACAGGGCGACCAGCACGTGAAGGTCGTCGTCGTTACGCCTAGCAAGCTCAGTGACGAGCAGAAGGACCTGCTGCGCCAGTTTGCCTCCCTGGACGGCGAGCAGACGCATGAGCAGGAGCAGTCTTTTTTTGACCGCATGAAAAAAGCGTTCCGCGGGGAGTAACCGCGCAATTGCAGTATATAGGTAAGACGTCTTCCGATAACCTTCAGGAAGATGGATCGTATTTAGAAAGTCCGGCCGTGGCGGCCGGGCTTTTTTTGCATGCAAACCCATAGACGTTTCCAGTTCCCGGCCCGGTTGTTTCCTGCGCATAAAAGGGACCGCGCTTGCACAGCCTAAAACCGCACGTGAGAAGCCGTAAACGCTTAATCCATATAAAAAGCAGGTGATGCAAGTGTCTGAAAAGAGCATTCTGGCCTATTTTAAAAGTCCGGAAGAAGCCGAGGGTGTAGCCAAAAAGCTGCGCGCCCTGCGGGTGGTAGACCTGTCCATCGACCGCTTCAGCCGGTTTCCGAGGGCTTCGATGTACAGCACCGGCCCATTTACGGGTGGGATGCCCAGCCTGACGTCTGTGACTTATGGCACAACATACAGCGATAAGGATGTCTCCATTCTGGCCGCAGCCGATCCGTCCGCAAGCGGGATGAGCGACGGCGGACAGGGAGGGCCGACCGGCCGGGATATCATTCTGAGCGTTGTGGTCGAGGAAGAATCGTTCGAGAAGGCAAGGAGAATCGTCGAGGAAGCCGGCGGCTTCGTCTAGGCGCGAAAGTGGGACCGTAACATTTTCTAAAGGTGAATAGTTTCGTTCAAGGAAAGGATGGGAGCTTGATGGCTAGCCGCGATAAAAAAGGCAAAATCATGACCAAGACGGAAAAAATCAAGGAACTGATGTCGATGAAAAACGAGGATGTCGAGTTCTCAGGCGTTCTGGCCGATGCGGACGATGTGGAAGCGCTCCGCCGCAGCGAGGAGGCTGACGAGCGTCAGCTCCGCAAAATGGATACCGGCTGGACGGATGAAGATTAAGAATGCATAAAACCGTGGGAAAGCGCGATGCGGACCTGCGGTTTTTTTGTTAGCGGGGAGCCCTAAATTTTGTACTCGGCCGCCGATGTATAGTACAATGGTACTTATGCATAGGTCGAGGAGGAATTTAACGAATTATGTTATGGCATGAATTTACAATACATACCACGGAAGAAGCCGTGGAAATGATTTCAAATTTTTTGCATGAGGCCGGCGCTGGCGGTGTATCCATCGAAGAGTCGGGAACCCTGAACAAGAAACGGGATACGTCGTTCGGGCAATGGTACGAGATGCCTCTCAACGATATTCCGGAAGGACAGGCGGAAATCAAAGGGTATTTTTCCGAGGAGTCCCCTGTGGAGCAGATCATTGCCGAGGTTAAGGAACGGATCGGGCAGCTGCATGAGTACGGAATCGACACGGGAGAACTGCGCTACGAGCTCAAGACAGTGAATGAGGACGACTGGGCTACCGCCTGGAAAGCTTACTTTAAACCGCTGAAGGTATCGGAGCGGCTGACGATCAAGCCGACCTGGGAGGACTACACGCCGGCGAATGAGGCGGAGAAAATCATCGAGCTCGATCCTGGAATGGCGTTCGGCACAGGAACCCATCCGACGACGGCGCTCTGCCTGCGCACGCTGGAGAAGGTTATCCGGGGCGGGGAGGAAGTTATCGACGTCGGAACGGGCTCCGGCATTTTGGCCATTGGGGCCGTCCTGCTCGGCGCGAAGCATGTGCTTGCACTGGACCTGGATCCGGTGGCGGTGTCGAGCGCCAAGGAAAACAGCCAATTGAACGGCATGCTGGATCATCAGATTACGGTCAAGGAAAGCGATCTGCTGTCCCTGTTAAGCGGTGATCAGCGCGAAGATCTGGGCGTTACCCTGCCGGTCCAAGTGATCGTCGCCAACATTTTGGCCGAAATCATTCTGCTCTTTATCGACGACGTGTACCGTGCACTCGAGCCGGGAGGCGTCTACATCGCCTCAGGCATTTACAAAAATAAGGAAGACGTCGTTCAGCAGGCGCTGAAGGACTCCGGGTTTGAGATCGAGGACGTTTGCCGTGACGAAGACTGGGTAGCCTTTGTCGCGAGAAAGAGGTCGTGATGGATTTTCTGAACAATATTCTCAGGTTTCCGCTGGAAGAGCTTCCGTTCGTCCTGATCGTGCTGGTGATCGCCTTTACGGTGCATGAATTTTCGCATGCGTATTTTGCCTATAAATTTGGAGATCCTACAGCCAAACTGCTGGGCAGGGTAACGCTGAATCCGGCGGTTCACTTCGATTTTCTCGGCGTCCTGCTGCTGGTGATCGCAGGGTTTGGCTGGGCCAGACCAGTCCCGGTCAACCGCGACAACTTCAAAAATCCCCGCCTCATGGGCGTGGTCGTGTCGGCGGCGGGGCCGCTGAGCAACTTCGTTCTGGGTATCATCGGGGCATTCATTTACGCCCTCCTGATCGCCACGGGGGTGCTGGACGGGATTACGAACGAAAGGCTGCTGTTCGCGATCACGACGTTTTTGCGCTATTTCTGCTTCATGAACTTTTTCCTGTTCTTATTCAACCTTATCCCGCTTCCGCCGCTGGACGGATACCGCATCGTCGAAGATATCGTTCCGCCGCGGGTACGGATGAAGCTGCAGCAGTTTGAGCAGTGGTCCATCTTTATTTTCCTGCTGATTCTGTTCATTCCGGTGCTGCAGATGT
This sequence comes from Paenibacillus sp. FSL R5-0378, assembly GCF_038009285.1. NCBI lineage: Bacteria > Bacillati > Bacillota > Bacilli > Caryophanales > Paenibacillaceae > Paenibacillus > Paenibacillus sp. FSL R5-0378. Next base: position 5,944,835 of record NZ_JBBPAY010000001.1, on the reverse strand, counting down.
ATACAATCAGTCCGCTGTATATGTGGGCTAACAGCATCAACTACCAGTTCGTGTTCTCCTTCCTGAAATTGTTCGGCGTGTCGATATAATCGGAGCGGGAACGCGAACGTTCGAGGCCGTATTCGCTTGTTGAATAGGGTCTGGTCATGCGAACCTAAAAGTTGTATGATGAAGTTTGTGATTTTGGAAATAGGATGTTGATAAAGGTGCAGAGATATTTTGTATCACAGGAGCAGTTTAAAGGCGATACCGTCGAGATTACCGGTGAGGATGCACGGCATATCGCCAAGGTTATGCGCAGCAAAGAAGGGGACACCTTTATCGTCAGCGACGGCCGCGAGCGGGAAGCGCTGGTGGAAATCCGGTCGATCGACCAAGGGGTTGTCACCACCGCTGTCGTCGAGATGCTGGCGATGACCCAGGAGCCGCGGGTTAAAGTCACTATTGCCCAGAGCCTCCCTAAAGGAGACAAGATGGAGACGGTGATCCAGAAATGCACCGAGATCGGTGCGGCGGCATTTGTTCCTTTTTTGTCGGAGCGAACCATCGTGCAGTACGATGCCAAGAAGGAAGAGAAGCGCATCGTCCGCTGGAGCAAAATCGCCAAAGAGGCGGCTGAACAGAGCCACCGCAACCGGGTGCCCGAGGTCGGTTATCCGATCCATTGGAAAAACCTGCTGGCTTCGTTTTCGGCGTATGATGCGGTATATTTCTGCTATGAGAAAGAACACGGTCTTCAGCTGCGGGATGCAGTGAAGCCTTGGATAGAGAAGACCGGCGCTGCCGCAGGCCTGCAGGTGCTTCTGATCGTGGGGCCGGAAGGCGGCTTCAGCGTAGAGGAGTGCCGGGCGGCGGAGGAAGCCGGCGCGGTCAGCATCGGCCTGGGACGGAGAATCCTGCGCTGCGAGACGGCGGGTATGGTTGCCCTGGCCTGCATACTTTATGAATCCGGAGAAATGGGGGGAGCTTGAACATGCCATCCGTTGCATTTTATACGTTGGGCTGTAAAGTGAATTTTTACGATACAGAGGCCATTTGGCAGCTGTTTAAAAATGAAGGCTACGAGCAGGTGGATTTCGAACAAAACGCAGACGTTTATTTAATTAATACCTGTACCGTAACCAATACAGGCGATAAGAAGAGCCGGCAGATCATCCGTCGCGCCGTGCGCCAAAATCCGGAAGCGATCGTCGCCGTGACGGGCTGTTATGCGCAGACCTCACCGGCCGAAATTTTGGACATTCCCGGGGTTGACCTCGTCATCGGGAACCAGGATCGGGATAAAATCATTCCGTACGTGAATCAAATCCGCCAGTCCCGCGAGCCGATCAATGCGGTACGCAACATTATGAAGACGCGCGTATTTGAAGAAATGGACGTTCCTGATTTTGCTGACAGAACCCGGGCGTTTCTGAAAATCCAGGACGGCTGCAACAACTTCTGCACGTTCTGCATCATTCCATGGTCGCGCGGGCTTTCACGCAGCCGGGATCCGAAGAGCATCGTGACTCAGGCGCATCAGCTGGTGGAAGCGGGATACAAGGAAATCGTTCTGACCGGCATCCATACCGGCGGCTACGGCGACGACCTGGACAGCTACCGCCTGTCGGACCTGCTGTGGGATCTCGACAAGGTGGACGGGCTGGAACGCGTACGCATCAGCTCCATCGAGGCTAGCCAAATCGACGAGCGGATGCTCGACGTGCTGAACCGTTCCTCGAAAATGTGCCGCCACCTGCACATTCCGCTGCAAGCGGGGGATGACACGGTGCTCAAGCGGATGCGCCGCAAGTATACGACAGAAGAGTTTTACAACAAAATGCAGCTGATCCGCCAGGCGATGCCGGATGTCGGCATTACGACGGACGTTATCGTCGGGTTCCCGGGCGAAACGGACGAAATGTACCGGAACGGCTATGAGCTGATGAAGGCGATCGGGTTCTCGGAAATGCACGTCTTTCCGTATTCCCAGCGGAACGGCACGCCGGCCGCGCGGATGACCGACCAGGTGAGCGAGGAAGTGAAGCATGCGCGGGTGCGCGAATTAATCGCGCTGTCCGAGCAGATGCAGCTGGCGTATGCCCAAAAATTCGTCGGCCAGGTGCTGGACGTCATTCCGGAAGGCACTTCCAAAGGAACCCATGGTCCGGGCAAAATGCACGGCTTCAGCGATAACTATCTGCAGCTGATCTTTGACGGTCCGGAAGACCTGCAAGGCAAGCTGTGCCGAGTTAAGCTGACCAAAGCCGGCGTTCACGAGTGCGAAGGTCAGCTGGTGCGTGTGCTGGACGAAAGACCGGGACAAGCGGTTTAATTTGTATATAGCAAGGTCCCTGTGCATTTCGGGATCTTGGGCGAATGGCAAGGATTTCATTTCCGGCAGCACCGGAGGTGAAATCCTTGTTTGTACTAGGGCATGAGGAGGAGGAGCGGGTGATGAGGAAGGAAATATCGGCAGGAGGTGTCGTGTTCCGCCGCATCGGCGGCCAGCTGGAGATTCAGCTGATTCTGGACCGCTACGGCAAAATTTCGATGGCCAAAGGCAAAATGGAGCCGGGCGAAACCGTTGAGCAGACCGCGCTGCGCGAAATCGAGGAAGAGACGGGCATTATCGGCAGCATCATTTCCCCCGTGGACATTATTAAATATATGTACAACCATCCGATTCATGGCCAGGTTCAAAAAGAAGTTCATTATTACCTGGTAGAGGCGGTCGGCGGATCGCATCGGCCTCAGGTGGAGGAGATCAGCGGTGTGGCCTGGTATGAGCCGCTGGAGGCATGGCTCCGGCAGGATCAGAACGGGTATGATAATAATGACCGGATCGTGCGGAAAGGGCTGTCCTTGCTCGGCATCGAGGTTTAAGACTTATCTTAGGTCGGCCTGAGGAACTGTCCTCCTACGAAGCGCTTAAGGGTGAGCTATACACTCAGGCGTGTGCGGCTTTTTTCCAGATGGGCAGGTAGCATAGAGGCAGAGCGGCCAAGGAGCTGATCACATTAAACAGCGTCTGGGCGTGGGCGATTTGCGCGCCTTCACTGCCGGTGATGGCCGCTATAGCCCAGTGCAGCTGCGGAATCAAGGGCATGAAGACGAGGGCTCCGCCGACGTTCAGAACCACATGGGTCCAGGCGACGAATCGGCCAGAGGCAGAGCTGCCGATGGAGGCGAGAACTGCGGTCACGCAGGTGCCGACGTTCGCGCCGAGCACGATGGCGATGCCGACGTCGACTGGCAGCGTTCCCGAGGAGGCCAGAGCGATAGCCAGGCCGATGACGGCGGCGCTGCTGTGCATCAGGGCGGTTAGTACCGCGCCGGCGGCAATGCCCCACCATACGCTGTCGGCTGCGCGGTCCAGGAACCAGCTGAACAAACCGGACTGCTCCAGGGCCGGACCAATCTTCTGCATGACGCGGATGCCCAGCATGACCAGGGCAAAGCCGGCGATCGCCAGCGACAGGAACTGGACGGGCATCATCAGGTGCTGAATGCGGCGGATTCCCGGCGGGGAGCTCTCGCTGAAAAAGACGGCGGCCGCCCACACGATCAGGGAGACGGTCAAGAGCGGCAGGGCGATCCGTCCGATCTGCAGGCCGATCAGCTCGGTGGTCAGGCAGGTGCCGATGTTGCTGCCGAGTATAATGCCGAGGGTGCGTTCGTACGTCAGCAGCCCGGCGTTGACCAGGCCCATCGTAATGACGGTGACGGCCGTGCTGCTCTGCAGGACGGCCGTGATGCCGGTGCTGAAGAGGAGCCCCTTCAGCGGCGAAGCGGTAGCCTTTTGCAGGAAGGCGGACAGGAGGGGCCCTGCCCATTTGCCGAGGGCCGCCTCCATCACCTTCATGCCGGCCATAAAAATAACAAACCCGTACACGACGGGAAACACGACAGTTTGAAACACGCGGTAAGTCCTCCTTGGGGTTGTTTATGGAGTCAACCATAATTACGTATATGTCCAGCCCTGGACAACCATGACTCCAAGAGGGGCTTCAGCCGGGGACTTGCCGGAATCCATATATCCATTTTTGAAACGTTGAAGGAGTGAATCGATTGGCATCGGTCGTATTGGAGCGCAGCCGGAAGAAGCGGCTGGAACAGGGGCATCCCTGGATTTACAACAATGAAATTGCCTCGGTGGAGGGCAGCCCGGAGCCGGGCGACCTCGTGAATGTGGTCAATCATCAAGGGCGGTACCTGGCCACAGGCTATTACAATCCGGCCTCGCAAATTACGGTCCGGGTCATCTCGTACCGTCCCGTCGAGACGATGGACCGTGCCTACTTTGCCGAACGCTTCCGCGGCTGCCTTGAGCACCGGGAGCGTTTCCTGAAAGGAGACAATGCATACCGCCTCGTGTATGGGGAAGCGGATTTTCTTCCCGGGCTGATCGTGGACCGCTTCGGCGATGTACTGGTCGTACAGCTGCTGACGCTGGGTATGGACGTGCATCGTACGGATATCGTCGACGCGCTGGTCGAGGTGCTGAGCCCGCAGGGAATCTATGAACGCAGCGACGTTCCCGTGCGCGAGCTGGAAGGGCTTGAGCAGACCAAGGGACCGCTGTACGGGGAATGCCCGCGCCACGTGACCGTGACGGAGAACGGTCTGTTCGTGAAGGTCGACATTGAAGAAGGCCAGAAAACGGGCTATTTCTTCGACCAGCGGGAAAACCGGGCTTCGATCGCTCCGCTGATGACCGGCTGGGGAGGCCACAGTGGAATTACGCTGCAGGAAGTAGAACAGGACGGAGAGCGCGTCAGCCTTCCGGTGAACAAAAGCGGCAAAGTCGTCACCTTCCCTTATTGGGACGGGGCCACAGTGCTGGAATGCTTTTCGCATACGGGCAGCTTCACGCTGAACGCCTGCAAATATGGAGCCAAAAAGGTCACCTGCCTCGATATTTCCCAGCACGCGATTGAGAGCGCCAGGGAAAACGTCGTGCTGAACGGCTTTGAGGACCGGGTGGAATTTGTTGTCGCCGACGCCTTCCAATATTTGCGTGATCAGGTTAAAGGTGTGGAGGAACGGCGGCAGCGGGCGGCAGGGAACGAGGAGAAGGTCGATACCTCGAAGAAAATGACCGCAGGGGGCGGCCGGACGTGGGACGTCGTTATTTTGGACCCGCCGGCTTTTGCCAAGACGAAAAGCGCCGTGAAGGGCGCCTGCCGCGGCTATAAGGATATCAACCTGCACGGCATGAAGCTGGTGAACGAGGGAGGATACCTCGTCACGGCCAGCTGCTCGTACCATATGCGCCCGGACCTGTTCCTGGCCACGATCCAGGAAGCGGCAGCCGATGCCGGCAAAATTTTGCGCCTGATCGAATGGCGTGCGGCCGGCAAGGACCATCCGCAAATTCTCGGCGTCGATGAAGGCCATTACCTCAAGTTTGCTGTATTTGAAGTTCGCAGCAGGGCTTAACTTTGATCTTGAAAGACCAAACCTTTCCGTGATGGACGGAAAGGTTTTTTTGTTTTCGCAGCGGCAGCTCAGCTGAAAAAGAAGCAAGCGTAACCTTCGGGGGATTGTTAGCGTCTAGGAAGTAAGACGTTCCAAAAAAAGGGATTCAGCATACGACGGGGTGACGTAATGAAAAAAGCAGTCATCGCATTAACCTTACTGATGATGTTAACAATAGCAGCCTCAGGCTGCACCTCACCAGCTGCCAACCATTCGGAAGGGTGCTGTACATACCCGGTTACCCAGACGGCGCCGGGGCAATACCGGGACGCTGCAGGCTTTTCGAATTTAGAACAGAAAACCATCGATCCGATCGGGGTGAAGGAGCCGTTCTATGGCGTGCGCCTTCTGAACCGGGACGGAACGACCGTTCAGGAGTGGCCGCTTGATTCCTTAACATCGTATCAACCCGTTTGGGACGATGAGGAGGAGCATGGACCCGGGATGCTGGTGTACAGCTTGAGTGGCAGGCTGCCTTCGATTTTGCAGCAGAACGGTTCGATAAGCGTGCTATCCCAGCCGAAATGGGCGCCGCCTCAGGTGGAGTTTACGAACGATTTTGGGCTGAATGTTCAATATGCGGACCGGCTTGGTGAGCATGAGATCTATGCCGTCAATGGCCATTTGAAGCTGTACCGGGTAAATACCCGATCCGGAGTGTCCCAGGAGCTGTACGAGTCCGCCCGCCCGGTCTACGGTATAGCCGCATCACCTGACAACGACCGTGTGGCGCTGCTGGTTGCTTCGGACGACACGTTTGGCCCGGATGCCGACTTGATTGTGCTGGACCGGGACGGGAACCAGCTGCTCCACCGGCCGAGAGTGAGCTATTTGTCACACAGCGACGGATTCCTGTTTATTTATCCTTTAGCCTGGAACGATAACGAGACCGTTTCGGTCCCTGTTGACGGATATAAGGAGGGCCGAACCCGTGGCGTTCTTCATATCCGTCTGAACCGGGAGGAGGCGTCCTACGAAGCCGATCCCAAGCTGCCGGCCGCGGCCAGGCGAATATTAGCTCAGCACGCAAGGGTTGCAAAGGAAACGGACATCACCAGATTTACCGCCGCATCCGGGAATCCCTCCGGTTTGTATGCGGTCCAACTGGCCAATCGTGACGTATGGATTGTCGATATTCTGAAAGGGAAGGCGCTCGAAGCAGGCGTCGGCTATCCGCTGCGCTGGACGAAGGATAACCGGCTGTGGCTGGCGGCCAACCGCTCGGAGCTGCCGGTCTATTACAGCGGTATGTAATATGCCAAGCGAGGCAAAATGATGATGCATTCGATGATCCGCGTATCATTTATCCAAACCCCGAACGCCAAAATGTTAAAAATCCCTTCTCGCCGGATGCGAAAAGGGATTTTTGAATTTTTTACCCAGGCTAGTGTGCTTTTTCAATTCCAGGGCTAGCGCTATTGCTTTGTCCGGGTTACCATCATTCCTCCTTATAGCGATGAACCAGCTTGTCCCGGTGGGAAGCAAAAATGTCCTCCAGGCCGATGTCGTATTTGTTCGCGATCACAATCAGATTCCCCAGCACGTCGCCAAGTTCTTCCACAAGCTCCTGCTTATGCTCGTCATACGTACCCGCGGCCTCATCCGGCCGGTCCCGGCCGATTTCAAGCGCCCGAATCGCCCGGGCCACTTCGCCGGTCTCCTCCGCCAAAAAGCCGATCCGGATAAAGATATCGAGCTCCGACCAGCCCCGCTGTTCGTAATACTCCTTGACCCACTGCTGAAATGCGTTCACATCCACAGTTTCTGCCTCCTCCTGCAATTCATGTTCTAGTGATAGGCACTTCTATAAGTATAAGGGATGGAGGCAAGAGGTTGGTGTGTTATTCAAAGGCTGGATTGAGGGCAAAAACCATTATTTATATTTTGGTACACATTAAATAGACTGAAAAATCATTGAAAGGAAGGGAAATCCGAATAGGCTGCTAGGAGATCACGTGGAACGGCCGGTAATTTCAGGGTTGGACGCCATGATCGTTTCCGCCGCGCGCCATATCTCCGGCAAAAAGTCGATGACCGCAGCGGCACGCGTGCTGAAGTCCTGGACGGAGTGAAAGCCGAGATCGGCCAGAAATGCTTCCAGACCGGGGGCAAGCTCCTTTTGCACTTTCGGATCGCTGTCTGCGGCGAGAATTTTATGGCAGCGCGCGAAGGTGGCTCCCATCCAAAACACCGCCTCGCGGTGGAGTCCTTGTTCAATTAACGTTATGCTCCCGTCGATGGCGATCGGGCGGGAAACCGGGGAAATATCGCTGCTGAAGAAAAAGGGCGTTTTGGCGGCCGCGGCCGCGGTGTCGAAGGTCCGCTCGAGCGACCTGACATGCTGCATCGCCCGCTCCGGCTCCAAATCGGCACAGCCGAGATGGCGAAGCAGCTCGGGGTACAGCGAGCTCAGGCCGTAATCTTCCAATACGCCGCGGACGGCTGCATAGCGGAGCCGCACCGTCGGGTTTTTCAGGGCGGCGAGCAGCAGCACATGCGTGGTGATGCCCGTAGGGAAGAGCCAGGATGTGAACAAGTCATGCAGCGGCAGGGACAAGTCGAGGCCGAGCAGAGAACGCTTGATTTGCTGCAGGACGTTTTCGCACCGCTGCCTCACCCAGACCTCATCGGCAAAATGCCGGGATACTTCTGAATACAGGCGATGCAAATGGCCATGGGGATCGGAGATGATCGTATTCACCCGGAACGGGCCTGCCAGATGGTGTGAGACGAGCACCTTCTGCACCGAGGACAGCTCGGATAGGGAGATGTAAGAGCCTTCGATCAGGGTATTCCGATATATGAACTTACCCGGTTTTAACGGCGGCTCCGCCAGTTCAGACACGACCATCACGTCGATATCGGAGCTTGGAGACATCGGGGCATCTTCCGGCATTCCGATTGTGGAACCCGTGAAATAAGCGCCCATAAATCCTTTTTCCTTTGAGGCTTGGTGCATCACCCAGTCCGCTGCAGCGGCTCTTGCGGAACCGACCGTCCCGGGCTGATTTTCAGACGAGCTTGAAGAATCCTTGATATCCACCGTCTTTCCTCCCTTTGCCTTAAAGTGAGAACGTCCTCATTATAGAATGTCAGGTGAAAAATGGTAGACTGTTTGTTTTTGGAAATATGAGCTATAATAACAATATAAGGAGCCGAAAGGCTCCTTTTTTCGTTGAATTCCGGCTTACGGGCCGCAGAAGGACAAGGGGTTGACATGAAACCAAAAGGTTTCGTATAATTCATATGAAACCAAATGGTTTCGCATTCGAATGTAAACCGGGTTGATTGACTGCATATGGAGGTACTTATACATGGAAAACTCAACAAACAATGCTTTGCCTGATATCCGCCACACTGGCGTATTCCAGGCTCCGATCCAGAAAGTGTGGGAGGCGGTGGCGACTCCCGAAGGGCTGTCCGCCTGGTTCATGCCCAATGACATGCAGCCCGTCGTAGGCCACGAATTTCACATTAATGCCGGTCCGTACGGCATGTCGCCGTGCAAGGTGACCGAAGTGGATCCGCCGCACCGGCTGGCGTTCCGCTGGGGCAAGGACTGGACGCTTGTTTTCGAGCTGAAGGAGCTGGACGGCAAAACGGAAGTGACGCTCATCCACTCCGGCTGGAGCGCGGACCAAGTGACCGAGTTCAACCAGCCGCATACGGTCGTGCGCGAGACGATGGACCAAGGCTGGGCCGGACTCCACCAGAAGCTGGGCAGATACGTCGAGGCTTAAGCATGACGGCGACTGCGTCCAAGCACGACGTGTTTCAGGCCGTGGCCGACCCGACCCGGCGCCAGCTGCTCAAGCTGCTGTCCGATCAGGAGATGCCCGTAACGGTGCTCAGCAGCCATTTTCCGATGAGCCGGACGGCGGTTTCCAAGCATCTGCGGATTCTGTCGGAGGCAGGGCTGGTGAAGGAAAGGAAGGTCGGCCGCGAGACGAGGTACCGGCTGGACCCGGGGCCTTTGCAGGAGCTCAAGGATTGGTACTCCTATTTTGAACGCTTCTGGGAGAACAAGATGGCAGCCCTGCAGCACTTCGTGGAGTCGGATGGTTCCGAACGCTTCCCTGCCCCGCTGACCCTTGTGGATAAGGAGAAGGAACAAAATTAGCCGGTGATTCAATCGCTCTATACTGAACCATGATCCCTGCATGATGGCCATGGAAACTAGCATTCGTACAAATCAAGCAAAACAAGAGACAGCGGTACAAGAGGATCACCTCCTCCTGTACCGCTGTTTGGCATGCCGGGACACGGCGTTCCTTCGGGTTGAGCGTATCGGATAAATGCAAAAAACGGTAAGTGCCTCCTTTTTACAGTTCCGCAAACATACGTTCTTTTCAAAAAAGGTTGTGTTATACTTATATTTAATAGTTTTCAAGGTTTACATACGAAGGAGGCAACACCATGTCGGTTCATTTTCTGATCGGACGATCCGGTAGCGGCAAGACGACGGCGATCCTAAGCGAGATTACGTCCCGGCTGAAAGTAGAGCCTAAGGGCAGCCCGCTGATCCTGCTCGTTCCCGAGCAGGGCTCATTCCAGGCGGAGCACAGCCTGGTATCGTCGGGCGCTGTCAAAGGCAGCGTCCGTGCGCAGGTTCTCAGCTTCCGGCGCCTGGCGTACCGGGTGATGCAGGAGACCGGCGGGTCGGCGAGAGTCGGCATCAGCGAAGAAGGCAAAAAAATGCTGCTGTACAAAATCATTCAGCGCCGCAAAGAGGAGCTGAAGCTGTTCGGCGCCTCCGGTGACCAGCTGGGTTTCATAGGCAAGCTGAACGAGTTGTATACCGAGCTCAAGCGGTACTGCGTAGATTCCGCCGTGCTGGAAGAGCATTTGACCCAGCTGACGGAGCAGAAGGCGGCCGCCCCGATCCTGCGCTATAAGCTTGAGGATTTATGGACGGTGTACCGCGACTTTGAACAGGAAATATCACCGCTTTATATAGATGATGAAGATACGCTCGTCACTTTGGCTGAAGGGATTCGCAGCTCGTCGTATGTCAAAGGTGCGGACGTATGGATCGACGGCTTCCACGGGATGACTCCGCAGGAATACGGGGTTGTTCGCGAGCTGATGGCCCATGCGTCATCGGTCACCATTGTGCTCACGCTGGACAAGCCGTACCACGGCAGCATGCAGCCGCATGAGCTGGACCTGTTTCACCCGACTGCCACGACTTACATCAAGCTGAGAGGAATGGCCGACGAGCTGGGCATCGAAACGAACGATTCGATACTGCCGGCATCGGACCTGCCCAAATTCCGCCTCAGCCCGCGGCTTGCTCATTTAGAGCGCGGTTATGACCGGCGGATTCCCTGGAAGGGGCAGGAGAGAGAGCAGGTTCAGGAAACCGAAGGGATTTCCCTCTATGCCGCCGAGAATCGGCGTACCGAAGTGGAAGGGGCTTTGAGGGAGATGCTGCGCCTGGCCAGAGAGGAAGGGGCGAGATACCGCGAAATGGCCGTGTTCGTCCGTAATTTGGGCGATTACGAGCATTTGGTGGAGCCCCTGTTCCGGGACTACGGCATTCCGTTCTTTCTCGACCAGAAGCGAAGCGAGCTGCACCATCCGCTGGTGGAGTTTATTCGTTCCGCACTGGATGTCGTGCGCCGGAACTGGCGGCATGAGGACGTATTCCGCTGCATCAAGAGCGACCTGCTGCTTCCGCTGGACGGGTCGCTGGGGCGGGAGGATATGGACGTGCTCGAGAACTATGCCCTCGCCTGCGGAATTCAGGGATACCGCTGGACGGACGGCCGCCCGTGGAAAGCTATTCCGAGCCTGTCCCTGGAGGAAAACGGCGGAGAGCGACGCAGATCCGGAGAGCAGCTTCTCAGCCTGATGGAGCACTGCCGGAGGGTGGTCAGCGAGCCGCTGCTGGCCTTCGGCAAGCGGGTGAAGAAGGCGGGCAGCGCCGAGGAGCTCAGCACAGCGGTCTTCCGTCTGCTCGAGGAAGCCGACATTCCCGAGAAGCTGGACCTGTGGAGCCGCGAAGCGCTGGAGTCCGGGCGCCCGGAGGCGGCGAGGGAACACCGCCAGCTGTGGGATGCGGTCCTGGAGCTGCTGGATCAGATTGTGGAAATGATGGGTACGGAGAAGATGGCCTTCGAGCTGTTTGCCGGCATTCTGGAAACGGGACTGAGCGAACTGAAGCTGGGCCTCGTTCCGCCTGCGCTCGATCAGGTGCTGGTCGGCAATATGGACCGGACGCGGACGGGTGGCGTAAAGTACGCGTTTCTGCTCGGCGTCAACGACGGAGTCATCCCGGCCGTGTTTCAGGATGACGGGGTGCTGACCGAACAGGAGCGCTCCCTGCTGTCGCAAACCGGAATGGAGCTGGCGCCTGGCATTTCGCGCAAGCTGCTCGACGAACGGTTCCTGATTTACAACGCCTTGACCTCGGCCAGCAGGCATGTATGGGTCAGCTATCCGGCCGCAGACGATGAGGGCAAGGAGCTGCTGCCGTCCGAAGTGGTGCGGCATGTCCGTAAAATGTTCCCGGGTCTGCCGGTTCGCCGCCTGTCGGCGCAGCCATCGGCAGAGCAGCGGGAAGAAGAGCTGCTTGCGTATTTGTCCCACCCCCGCCAGAGCCTCAGCCATTTGATCATTCAGCTGCGCAAATGGAAGCAGGGCGCGGAAATTCCGCAGCTGTGGTGGGATGTGTACAACTGGTATATCCGGGAACGGGAATGGAAGGGACCGCTGGATATGCTGCTGCGGTCGCTGTTTTACCGCAACGATACCCGCCAGTTGGAGCCGCAGACCAGCCGCAGGCTGTACGGTGCCAAAATCCGGACGAGCGTATCCCGCATGGAGCGGTTCGTGGCCTGCCCGTTTTCGCACTTCGCTTCACACGGGCTGAAGCTGCGCGAACGGCAGCTGTACCGCCTGCAGGCGCCGGATATCGGCCAGCTGTTCCACGCGGCGCTGACCCAAATGGCGCTGCGGCTGCAGGAACAGAAGCGGAGCTGGGGAAGCCTGACGGCCGAAGAGTGCCGGCGCGAAGCGGAAACAACGGTAGAGCGCCTCGCTCCGATGCTGCAAGGAGAGATTTTGATGAGCAGCAAGCGGTACGGCTACATTTCACGCAAGCTCAAAAATATCGTAAGCCGCGCCTCCGTCATCCTGGGCGAACAGGCACGGCGGGGAAGCTTTGAGCCGATCGGCCTGGAGCTGGATTTTGGCCCGGGTAAACCGCTGCCTCCGCTGACCTTCTCCCTCGAGAACGGAACGGTGATGGAGGTCATCGGGCGAATCGACCGGGTGGATATGGCCCAAGGTGAAAACGGACTGCTGCTGCGTGTAATCGATTATAAGTCCGGACAGAAGGACCTGCGGCTTCATGAGATTTACTACGGCTTGTCCCTGCAGATGCTGACCTATCTGGACGTGCTGTTGACCTATGCGGAGCACTGGCTGGGCAGCAAGGCGCTGCCGGCGGGAACGCTGTATTTTCACGTGCATGATCCGATCCTGCAGTCGAGCAACGGGCTGACGATGGAGCAGGCGGCGGAAGAGCTGCTCAAACGGTTTAAAATGAAGGGGCTGCTGCTGGCCGACCGCGACGTCATATCCAAAATGGACGCATCTCTGGACAAAGGCCATTCATCCATCCTTCCGGTTGCCGTCAAATCGGACGGAAGCTTCTACAGCTCCGCATCGGTCGCTACGCCAGAGCAGTGGGATACGCTGCTGTCTTCCGTCAGGGACAATATCACCCGGATTGGAACGAGAATTACCGAGGGGGACGTGGACATCGAGCCTTACCGCATCCAGCAGGAGACGGCATGCACGTTCTGTCCGTTTAAGCCAGTGTGCCAGTTTGACGAAAATGTCGAGGGTAACCATTACCATATGCTCGGCAAGCCAAATAAATCGCAGGTATGGGAAATGATGTCCAGCCGCCAAGGAGGAGATGCGCATGATCGAAATTGAAAAGCCGGCAGGCAGCATGTGGAGCGACGATCAGTGGAAGGCGATTTCGCTTCACGGCGATCACATTCTGGTCGCGGCGGCGGCAGGCTCAGGGAAAACGGCCGTACTGGTCGAACGGATCATCCGGAAAATTTTGAATGAGGAGCAGGGCTTCAGCGTGGACCGGCTGCTTGTCGCCACGTTCACTAAGGCGGCTGCGGCCGAGATGCGTGAGCGCATCCGCGACGCGCTGGACCGGCAGCTGGAGAAGGATCCGGAGAATACCCACCTCCGGCGGCAGCTGTCCCTGCTCGGGCGTGCTTCCATCACGACGCTTCACTCCTTCTGTCTTGAAGTGATCCGCAGGTACTATCAGATGATCCCGATCGATCCGGGGTTCCGGATCCTGAACGAGAATGAAGCCGAGCTGATGCGCCAGGAAATCCTGGAGGAGCTGTTCGAGGAGAAATACGGGGAGCAGCCGGAGGACAGCGATTTTATCGCGCTGGTGGATTGGTTCAGCGGTGAGCGTACGGACGATGCCGTCCGCCATTTAGTGCAGAGGCTCTACGATTTCTCACGCAGCCACTCCTGGCCCGATCAGTGGCTGCGGAATATGGCCGAGTCCTTTTTGCTGCCGGATACGGCAAGTCTGGGCGAAAGCCAGTGGGTCAAGAGCATCCTTCAGGATGCGAAGCTGGCGCTTGCCGGGGCCGAAGGACTGCTGGAGCAGGCCCGGCGTCTGACACTGCTGCCCGGAGGACCGGGGCCCTATCTGGATAACCTGAACGCGGATCTGGAGGTAGTTCAGTCGCTCAGGGATGCGCTGGACAACCGTCCGTGGGACGAGCTGTTCGAACGCTTTCAGACGGTGTCGTTCAGCAAGCTGAAGAGCTGCCGCAAGGAGGAGACCGACCCGGCACTGCAGGAGAGGGTCAAGGAACTGCGGGAAGCGGTCAAGAAAACGGTGCAGGATCTGAAGGGGGCGCTGTTTGGCCGGCCGGCCGATGCCTTTCTGGCCGAGCTGCACAGGGCGGCGCCGCTCATGAAGGAGCTGGCGGAGCTCGTCATTGAGTTCGGCGACCGGTATCTTCATGAAAAGCAGAGAAGAAACGCGGTGGATTTCAGCGATCTGGAGCACTACTGCCTGCAAATTTTGCGCCACCCGGATTCGGTGCCGGGTCAGCCGCTCCCTTCGGACGCAGCCATGGAATATCAGGAACAGTTCGACGAGGTGCTGCTGGACGAGTATCAGGACACCAACAGTGTGCAGGAAGATATCGTCAAGCTGATTTCGCGCGAGCTGCCGGGGAACCGGTTCATGGTCGGCGACGTCAAGCAGAGCATCTACCGCTTCCGCCTGGCGGAGCCTAGCCTGTTCTTGGACAAGTACCGCAGGTATGCTTCCGCCGAGGGCGGCGGCATCCGTATCGACCTTGCCCGTAACTTCCGCAGCCGGCTGGAAGTGGTGCATGCCGTGAACATGGTGTTCCGCCAGCTGATGAATGAGACGGTGGCGGAGATCAGCTACGATGAGCGGGCGGAGCTCGTTTACGGAGCTTCTTATCCGGAAGCCCAGCCTGAAGGGGCTTCAGGGCCGTCTCCGTACGTGCCGGAGCTGGTGCTGATTGACAAGGCCAGAGGCGGGGAGGTGTCTGAGGAAGAGCCTCAGGACAGCGACAACGGAGGTCTGATCCAGGAGAGCGAGGCCGCCGAAATGGAGACGGCTCAGCTTGAGGCCAGAGCGATTGCCAAAAAAATACGCGCGCTCATGGGTGACACATCACCTAGGCCAATGCAGGTGTTCGACAAGGAGACCAAAGCGATGCGGCCTGTCCGTTACGGCGACATGGTCATCCTGCTTCGGTCCGCCTATATTTGGGGGCCGCTGATCATGGAGGAGCTGCGCCAGCTCGGCATCCCTGCCGACGGGGAGCAGAATCAGGGGTATTTCCAGGCGACCGAAGTGGAAATTATGCTGTCCCTGCTTCAGATTATCGATAACCCCCGGCAGGACATTCCGCTTGCAGGCGTGCTGCGCTCGCCGATCGTCGGCCTGACCGAAGAAGATCTGGCACAGGTCCGGTTATGCGGGAAGGGGACGTTCTATGAGGCCGTCATGGCGGCTGCAGGAGGGACGGTTCCCGCGTCTGCGGAGCCTGGAGATTCAATTTCGATTCCGGACGAAGAAGGGACGCTCTCTGCCTACGCTGAAAGTGCCGCCGCCCTGGAGTGGGCGGAACAAACGGAATCAGTGGATGAGGAATTCAGCCTCTCTCCAGAACTGCAGCGGAAGCTGGCAGGGTTCCTGGCTTCGCTGGAACGCTGGCGAAATATTGCCCGTCAAGGCGGCCTGGGGGATCTGATCTGGCTGCTGTACCGGGAAACGGGATATTTGGATTGGGTAGGCGGCCTTCCGGGAGGAATGCAGCGGCAGGACAATCTGAAGGCGCTGCACGACCGGGCGGTCCAGTTTGAACAGACGACGTCTTCCCGCGGACTGTTCCGCTTTTTGACGTTTATTTCCAGACTGCGTGACAACGGATCGGATTTGGGCGGACCAGGCACGGCTGAAAGCCGGGACAACGCAGTGCGGATTATGACAATCCATAAGAGTAAGGGCCTCGAATTTCCGGTCGTGTTTTTGGCAGGCATGTCCAAAATGTTCAACCAGCAGGATTTGAACGCATCGTTCCTGATGCATAAAGAGCTTGGCTTCGGACCGAAATTTGTGGATACCGAGAAGAGGGTCAGCTATCCGACGCTCCCGAACCTGGCCATCCGCCGCCGATCCCAGCTTGAGCTGCTTGCCGAGGAAATGCGTGTGCTCTACGTAGGCCTGACCCGGCCGAAAGAAAAGATGATCTTGATCGGGACGGTGAAGGATCTGGAGAAAAAGGTGTCCTCCTGGGCCCAGGTGCAGAGCCGGCCAGAGCTGATGCTCCCCGATTACCTCTTGGCCAGGGGCAGAAGCTACCTCGACTGGGTCGGGCCTGCTCTGATCCGCCACCCGGCGGCCGCCAAGCTGCGCGAGCTCGGCGGTTTGGAAAGCGAGACAGCCTCCGCGCTGGAGAGCGATCCGGCGGATTGGCGCATTTCGATCCTCTCCACAGAGGATCTCACGCTGGCGGCGCTTGGGGGCTGGGAGGAAGCGGAAGAATCGACGCCGGAGCGCCGGCGCAAGCTGAATTCGCTTCTTCGCAGAGAGACGGTACTCCCGGGCAGCGATGCGCCGGATGGAGGTTCTTTTTTGTCACCTGACCAAATATCCGCCCGGCTGAACTGGCAGTATCCGCATGCTGCCGCCAGCCGGCTCTCGGCCAAAACGTCCGTGACCGAAATGAAAAGGCTGCTTGCCCTGCAGGACGGGCCCACGCTGGACTGGGTCGAGGAGACCCGGGTTCGGCGGGAGCATAGTTTGCCTGCCTCCCAGCAGACAGGTACGCTTGCCCTGCGCCGGCCCAAATTTATGGAGCAGAGCCGGATGAGTCCTACGGAACGGGGAACGGTGTACCATACCGTCATGCAGCACATCCCTCTGGATGCGGGATTGGTAGATTTGCGGGTCGTGGAAGCGACGCTGCAGCGATTGGTCGACCTGGCGATCCTTACAAGCTCGCAGGCGGAGATCGTGGAGCCGGAGCAAATCGCCTCCTTTTTTGACAGCGACATCGGAAAGAGACTGCAGTCGGCGGAGTGGGTGTCGAGGGAAATGCCTTTCAGCTACGGTCTTCCGGCTCATGAGGCGCATCAAGCGCTGCTTGCGACCGAGCGTTTTAACGAAGGGAACATCATACCGATGAAGGCATCGGATGCAGGAACCCGGGCTTCGGACGAAGTGGTGCTCATTCAAGGGATCGTCGACTGCCTGTTCCGTCAGGACGGTAAATATGTCATCGTCGACTATAAAACCGACCGGGTGCTGGAACACCGCGGCGGAATAGCCGCTCTGGCGGAGAGCTATCGGTTCCAGCTGGAACTGTACGCCCGGGCGCTGGAAGATATATTAGGTGAGGCGGTCCAGGAGAAATGGCTGTACTTTGTGGATGCCAAGCAGTCCGTCTTGCTGTAGTGGAGTGTTCAGTGCTTTTTGATTTGGTAGTATTTTCGATTGGACAGGTTTCTTCGGTTGATAGGTTTCTTGATCTGATTGTTTTTTAAATGGCAGTTTGATCGTTTTTTAGAATTGATAATTTATAGAGTCGATAGTTTAATAGAATCGATCGTTTAGTAGAATTTGAATGTATTCTCAGACGCGATCGGGTTTAGGAATGGATCGTTGGCTGAGTGTTTTCATTTTTAGGTGTGACCCATACACGGCATGAATCCGTCTGGGTTCACGGCTTGCGCGAAAGCAAGTTCAGGAGGGAGAAGCAGGATGCGCATACTTCACACGGGTGACTGGCACTTTGGACGGACGCTCGAGGGCCGGAGCCGGATGAAAGAGCAGGAAGATTTCGTTGAGGAACTGGTCCGGATCGTACACGATCAGAAGATTGATCTGGTCATGATGGCCGGGGATGTCTATGATTCGGTCAATCCGCCGGCGGCAGCGGAACAGCTGTTTTATGAGGCGGCGGCCCGGCTGACGGAAGGAGGGACGCCGCTCGTGGTCATTGCGGGCAATCATGATCAGCCCGAGCGGGTTTCGTCGGTAACGCCGCTGGTCGCCCGGCAGGGAATCACGTTGGTCGGGCTTCCCGTGGCCGAAGCCGTCACGGTTCAAGCGGTCCGGACCGGGGAGATCGCCAAGATTGCGGCGCTCCCTTATCCGTCCGAAGCCCGCTTAAATGAGCTGCTCGCCGCCGAAGGCGACGAAGAGGAGCTCCGCCGGGCATACAGCGCCCGCGTAGGCATGCTGATGCGGAAATTGGCGTCAAGCTTTACGCCCGAGACCGTCAATTTGGCCATGAGCCACATTTACGTGCTTGGCGGCGTGGAAAGCGACTCGGAACGGCCGATACAGGTCGGAGGCGCGTATACGGTGGACCCATCGGCGCTTGCGGTTGGAGCCCAGTATACGGCGCTTGGCCACCTGCACCGGCCTCAGGCGGTCAAGGGTGATGGAATGATCCGCTACAGCGGGTCCCCGCTCGCCTACAGCTTTTCCGAGGCCGGTCAAGCGAAGTCCGTTTCCATCATCGATGTGGCCCCGGGGCAGCAGCCCGTAATGGAGGAGGTTTATTTGTCCTGCGGCCGGCCGTTAATCCGGTGGAAAGCAAAGGGTGGACTGGAGGAAGTTCATCGCTGGCTGGATGAAGGCAGGGATGCGAACGGTTTTATCGATCTGGAGATTTCGCTGACCGAAGCGATGTCTCTTGGGGATATTCACAGGCTGCGCAAAAGTCACGAAGGGTTCGTACATATCCGTCCCGTGTATCCCGAGATGGAACAGGTCGAGGTGGAGTACAGCCGGTCGAGCCTGCCGGTGCCGGAGCTCTTCCGGAAGTTCTACCAGCGCCAGACCGGAGGAGCCGAGCCGGATGATGCGCTCGTTGAATTGTTCCTTGCGCTCACTTCGGAAGACGCAGAGGTAAAGGAGGAAGCGTAACATGAAGCCGATCACACTGAAGTTGTCGGGTCTGCAGAGCTATCGCGAAATGCAGCAGATCGATTTTGACGAGCTGTGCCAGATGGGGCTGTTCGGTATTTTTGGACCGACAGGCAGCGGCAAATCGACGCTTCTGGACGCAATGACCCTGGCTCTGTACGGCAAAGTCGAACGTGCGGTGAACGGCACGCAGGGCATCATGAACCATTCGGAAGATGCACTGTACGTCTCCTTTACCTTTGAACTCAGTTCCGCGGACGGACCGAAGCGGTACAGAGTGGAGCGCCGTTTTAAAAGAACCAACGAGCTGTCAGTCAGCAATACGGTTAGCCGGTTTATCGAGGTCACCGCGGAAGGTGAAACGGTTATGGCAGACAAGCTGGCTGAAGTCACCCGCTGCGTGGAAGACAAAATCGGTCTGAAAATGGAAGACTTTACGCGGGCCGTCGTCCTTCCCCAGGGGAAGTTTGCCGAGTTTCTGTCGCTGAAGGGCAGTGAGCGCAGGCAGATGCTGCAGCGCCTGTTCCATTTGGAAAAATACGGCGACCTGCTCGCGCAGAAGCTCAGCCGGCGGGTGAAGGACAACGATGCTGCACTGAAGGAAGTGGAGGCGGAGCAGCAAGGCCTCGGCAGCGCAGGCGCGGAAGCGGTGGACGAAGCGAGGAACAGACTCAAGGAAGCCGCCTTGGAGGCGGAGGCTTCGCGGCTGAAGCTGCGGCAAATGACCGAGGAGGCTGAGAAGGCCGGCAAATTCAGGGAGATGCAGCTGGAGAAGGAGCGGCGCGAACAGGAACTCCACCGGCTGTCCGCTGAAGAAGAAGCGATTGTCCGGCTTGAACGCCAGCTGGGACAGTCTGCTGCGGCACGGGCGATCATGCCTTTGTATACGCAGTGGACGGACAGCAGGCAGGAATGGGACAAACGCACCCGGGAGGCGGAGCAGCTTCAGACAAAGGCTGAGGCCGCGGATACGGCGGCCCGGGAGGCCGCTGCGGCCGACGATGCGTCGCACCGGGAGCTTGCCGCTGAGGAGCCGAAGCTGCTGCAGCGCCAGGAGCAGCTGGAGCAGGCGGTACTGCTGCAGCGGGAGCGGGACGAGCTGAAGACTGTGCTGCAGCAGCTGGCTGAGCAGCGGTCAAAGACGGCCCATGAAAGCAAGGAACGGACTGAAGCTCTGGCCAAGGAGCAGGAGCTGCTCGCCAAAGGGCTCAAGCGGCAGTCTGAGCTGCAGGAAAGCCTGAAGGGGCTGGAAGTGAAAGCGAAAGACCGTGAACGGCTGCATAAGGCGATGCGGCACGTTCAGCAGCTGGGAGCAAGCGAGCAGCGGCTGCGGAGCGCTGAGGATGAATTTAAAGAGCATGGCGAGAAGCAAAGCAGAGCCGAAGCGCTGTTGAAGCAGGCTGCGCAGGAGCGGGAGCAGCATTTGCAGGAGCAGAAGCGGTTCGCGCTCGCGGTTTCGGCCCATATGGAGCAGGTTCTGGGCCATGACAGCCGGATGGAGGCGGCGTTGTCCCGCCTCGACCAGGAAGAGGCGCTGGTCCGTTCTTCCTCCAAAGAGCGGGAGCTCCACGCGCTTTCGCTGGCGCTGGCCGCCGAGCTGCGCCCGGGAGAACCGTGTCCGGTATGCGGTTCATCCCATCATCCGGCACCGGTATCTCCGGATCAGGATGCGCCTGTTGCGGATGACGGTCTGCTGGAACTGCTGCGGCTTCTCCGCCAGCAGCTGCAGGAGCTGCGGCTCAGCGGGCGTCAGCTTGTACATGAGACCCGGAGCTTGCTCGAATCGTACGAGCCCGGGGTCCAGGTGGAGGCAGGGGCACCCTTCCAGGCCGGTTCTGGCCCGCTGGAAGGCGCAGGCGAAGCGGCCGCTGCCCTCGAGCTGGTCTCGGATCCGGAGCAAGTGGAGTCATTTTCCAGGCCCGCGTGGGAATCCCGGATCCGGAAAATGGAGGAGGACGCCGAAGCGTTGGCATCATCCACGAGACAGCTTCAGCGCGAGCATGCCGCGCTGAAGGAGCGGGGGGAAGCGCTGAGCGCGCTGCAGGTGAAGCGAACGGCTGAAATCGAGTCGCTTCGGGAAACGTTCACCAAGCTGGGCGACCGATTTGAAACGGAGAAGCGGGAATACCTAAGGCTTCAGGAGGAGTGGCGCCGGGAGCTTCCGGACCTTCAGCCGGAGCAGGCGGACCGCTTGTCCGCGGAAATCCAGCAGAAGGATGCGCAGGCCGAAGAGATCCGCGAGCGGCTGCAGATCAGCATCCCTTTTATCGAGGAGAAAACGGCCTCGGTCCAATCGCTGGAGCGGCAGATCAACGATCTCGACAAGTCGCTCATTCAATGGGATGCCCAGCTGCAGGGCAAGCAGGATTTGCTGGCCGAGAAGGAGCGGCGCCTTCAGGCATGGGTCGGCAGCGAGTCCGCCGACCGGCTGCTGGAAGGCTGCAAGCAGCGCCTGCTCTCCCTTCGGGAAGCTGCGGCGCGCTCCAAAGAGAAGCGCCAGGCAGCCGAGCAGCTTAAGCATGAAGCAGCCAAAGCGGCGGCGATGGCAGCCCAGGCGGCGGAATCCGCGGAGGAGCACTGCCGAAAAGCGCAGGCCCGCTGGGACGAGCAGCTGGCGGCTTCTCCGTTCGCCACGTCGGAGGAAGTGGCAGACGCCTGCATGCCGCCTGACGAAGAAGTGCACAGCGCGGAGCGGGTCCGGCTGCACCGCGAACGGGAGCAGGAGATCAAGGTGCAGCTCCGCCATTTGGCAGAGCAGCTGGACGGCCGCGGCGTGACCGAAGAAGAGTGGCAGCGGATCTCCGCGGAGCTGGCTGCCTGCCGGGAGCGCGATGAGACGGCGCTTCAGCAGCGGGCAAGGGCGGAGCGGGACCTGGACGACGTGGAGAAGCGTCATGTCCGCTGGTCGCAGCTGGAACTGATCCGCAAGCAGCGGCAGCAGGCAGCCGAGAAGCTCTCCAAGCTGCAGTCCTGTCTCCGGGGCAATGCCTTCGTCGAATACATTGCCGAGGAGCAGCTGATGCAGGTCAGCCAGGCTGCTTCACAGCGTCTGCGCTTCTTGACCAAGCAGCGCTATGCGCTGGAGGTCGATTCCGGGGGAGGCTTCCTGATTCGGGATGATGCCAACGGCGGGGTGCGCCGTCCGGTGTCCACCCTGTCCGGAGGCGAGACCTTCTTGACCTCCCTGTCCCTTGCGCTGGCCTTGTCTGCGCAAATTCAGCTCCGGGGCCAATATCCTTTGCAGTTTTTCTTCCTTGACGAAGGATTCGGTACGCTGGATCCCGAGCTGCTCGATACGGTAATCACTTCTTTGGAGAAGCTGCATAACGATCATTTGTCGGTCGGCATCATCAGCCATGTGCCCGAGCTGCGGGCCCGTCTTCCGCGCAAGCTGATCGTGATGCCTGCCGAGCAGGCCGGAGGCGGCTCGCGGATCGTTCCTGAAACGCTGTAGGCCATCATCCATAATTTTTTGAAAAAGACAGTAGCCATTCGCCCAGCCTTGAATACGATGTTGATGTAAATCTTCTGAAATTGGGAGGCTGTGAAGGGCAATGGAAAAGTTTGAGGCCATAGAGTTATGCAAAAAACATATGTACCGCTATGTCCGCGCGACAATGGCGGACGGAAGCGTACATGACGGATTTGTGGAAAGTGTTGATGAGGAGAAGCTGTATCTGGCAGTACCGGTAGGCCATGAAAACGTGTCGCCTGCACATGTGTCGCCGAATGCGAACGTAGCTCCGACGTATGTGTCACCTGCACATGTGTCGCCGAACGCGAACGTAGCTCCGACGTATGTGTCGCCTGCAAACGTGTCACCGAACGCAAACGTAGCTCCGACGTATGTGTCGCCTGCTAACGTGTCACCAAACGTGGCTCCGGCTCATGTGGCTCCGGCTCATGTAGCTCCGGCCAACGTGGCGCCAGCGGTCATGCCGGTCCATCATGGCTGCTACCACCCTTGCGGAGGTTTCCCGGGATATGACTACCGAGCATTTTTCCCAGGGTTCTATCCTCCGTTTGGATACGGCTACGGCTTTGGGTACCCGTTCTACGGACGCCGCTTTAACCGTTTGATTCTGCCTCTGGCCGGATTGACGGCGCTGTCGCTGCTGCCATTTTTTTAATATGTGATATAACGTACGAATCTGAAGAGGGATACCGAGAGAACCGGCGTCCCTTTTCTTTTGGATTCGGCGCGCCAGCCGAACTATTTCTAAGTAGGATACAGCGGGGACATTGGACGGGTCATTTTATATCCGGTATGATAAGAAAAGAAAATCTCTTACATATTAAAGGAGGCAACAATCCGATGGATTGCCTGTTTTGCAAAATCGTTGAAGGGAGCATCCCTTCCCAGAAAGTCTTTGAAAACGAACGGATCCTGGTATTTCGTGACATTCAGCCGGCCGCGCCGGTTCACGTGCTGATCATCCCGAAAAAGCATATCGCCTCAATGAACGAGGTTCAGGAGGAGGATCTCCCGCTGATCGCCGAAATGCATCAGGTGGCCCAGCAGGTTGCCAAGGATCTGGGCGTCAATGAGTCGGGATACCGGCTCATCAACAATTGCGGACCGGATAGCGGACAAGCGGTCCATCATATCCACTATCACCTGCTCGGAGGGGCCAAACTGGGCGCCCTGACCGGAATTTCCGACTCTCACGCATAAGCTTGTACCCCGGCAAATCCGGCCTTTGGTGAAAAAATAGGCCCTGAGGTTGACACCCTATTTCTCTTTCACCTATAATTAAGTTTGATGAACCGTGTTATTGCTCTTGGACGGTCTGGTCGGAGGGAGGGAAAACTGGTGTCTGAAACTAAAGTTCGCAAAAACGAGACTATTGATGCTGCACTTCGCCGCTTTAAGCGCTCCATCGCTAAGGATGGCGTATTGGCTGAGGTGAAGAAACGTAAGCATTATGAAAAGCCAAGCGTAAAGCGCAAGAAAAAGTCCGAGGCTGCTCGTAAGAGAAAGTTTTAGGAGGATTTGAACTAGCATGAATCTTAGCGAACGATTGAACGAAGATATGAAGCAGGCGATGAAGAGTAAAGACAAGTTCAAACTCTCCACGATTCGAATGGTTCGTTCGACGATCAAGAATCTTGAAATAGATTTGAAAAGAACTTTGGATGACAACGAAGTGCTTGATATCCTCAGTCGTGAAATCAAACAGCGCAAAGATGCCCTCCAAGAATTTCAAAAAGCAGACCGCGAGGACCTTGCGGAACATGCAAAAGCAGAAATCGAGATTATCGGTCAGTATCTTCCCGCACAGCTTTCCGAAGAAGAAATTAAAGTTATTGTACAGCAGACCATCCAGGAAACCGGTGCTTCTTCGAAAGCCGACATGGGGAAAGTGATGAGCGCGCTCATGCCGAAGGTAAAGGGACGCTCAGACGGCAAACTTGTGAACCAAGTGGTTCAACAATTTCTGCAATAAACATAAGTGAAACACCCCTGATTTCAGGGGTGTTTTTTCATTTTGTGAAACGATTCCCTTCTATGATGCGTAATAACTACCATATGATGGACAATATAACGGGAATGTGGAAAGGAGGGGTAAGGTGAATTTGGCCAAAAAGGGGCTTAAGTCTCTCGTAATGATGCTGATGCTCATATTTTTGGTTGCCGGCAGCTGGCTTCCCGGGTGGGCATCCGCCGAAACCGGTGAGAAGAGCGGCCCGGTCTATATTATACCGGTAGACCAGGAAATTGAGACGGGGCTTGAGAAGTTCATGCGCCGCGGTTTTAACGAAGCGGCCAAGATGAATGCCGGGCTCGTTGTGCTCGAGATCAACACGCCGGGCGGGCTTGTCGATACCGCCGACAAAATCGGGCAGATGATCCGTGACAGCAAGATCCCTACACTTGCTTACATTCAAGGCAATGCCGCTTCGGCCGGCAGCTATATCGCGCTGAATGCCGATAAAATCGCCATGAAGCCAGGCAGCATGATCGGTGCCGCCGCCATGGTGGACCGTACGGGAAAACGCGTGGATGATGCCAAGCTGGTCGCGTACTGGAAGTCGAAAATGAGCGCAGCGGCTGAGTCCAGCGGACGGGACAGCAAAATCGCCGAGGGTATGGCGGATATCAACATGGTCGTCGACATGCCGGCGATCGGTGAGAAGAAAGAGAAAGGCGATATTATCGCCTTGTCGAGCGAACAGGCTTTGAAGGTCGGATATGCCGATCATATCGCATCAACGCCTGAAGAAGCGATTCAATGGATGGGGTACTCGACGGATGACGTTTTCCGGGTCGAGCATACCGGTGCGGAGAAGGTGGCAGCCTTTCTGACACATCCAACCGTAATGATCATTTTGCTGTTCCTGGGGATCGCCGGTGTCGTCATCGAGCTGATGATACCTGGCTTTGGCGTTCCGGGGATCGTGGGCGTAGTTGCCTTTGTACTGTATTTCTTCGGTAACTATGTGGCGGGCTTCGCAGGATCCGAGACGTGGCTGCTCTTTATTATCGGGCTCATTCTTATGATTCTTGAAATGTTTGTCCCGAGCTTCGGCATCCTCGGTATTCTGGGCGCTGTCAGCCTGATTGCGGGCGTTGTCCGGGCAGCTTACGATACGACGCACGCCTTGTTCTCGCTCGGGATCGCATTTGCGGCGGCCGTCGTGGTCGTGGTGATCGTCGCGATCATATTTAAGGAGAAGGGCATCTGGAACCGCTTCATCCTGAAAGAATCGCTGACCAAGGAGCAGGGCTTCGTTCCGACCGATGCGAAGGAGGATTTGCTTGGAAAATCAGGCGTTAGCGTGACTCCGCTCCGTCCGGCCGGTACCGTGGATGTGGAAGGCGAGCGGATCGACGTCGTAACGGACGGAGAGTTTGTTGCGGCAGGCACACCGGTCAAGGTCGTTCGCGTCGAAGGTGCGAGAATTGTCGTAAAGCCGGAATAATGCTGGCTTTTTAGCGAGATTCGTGTAACATGTTGTAAAGAACCTGGAAAGAATGTCACATGAAACCAATTGATTACCTGGAGGTTGATAGGCAGTATGGATGGAACTTCTCTTATCACGGTATTACTGATTGCGGTTGTCATCATTATTGTGCTCAGCGTATTTTTCAGCTTTTTCCCGGTCATGCTCTGGATCTCGGCTTTAGCGTCCGGCGTCCGGATCGGAATTATTACGCTGGTGGCCATGAGACTGCGGCGCGTCACGCCGAGCCGGATCGTCAATCCGCTCATCAAGGCGACGAAGGCGGGGCTGGGTCTTAACATCAATCAGCTGGAAAGCCACTATTTGGCCGGTGGTAACGTGGACCGGGTAGTTAACGCCCTCATTGCGGCCCAGCGCGCCAACATTCCGCTCGAATTTACGCGCGCCGCCGCCATCGACCTGGCTGGCCGCGACGTACTGCAGGCCGTTCAGATGAGCGTCAACCCGAGAGTTATTGAGACTCCGGTCGTAGCCGCCGTTGCGAAGAACGGGATTGAAGTGAAGGTTAAGGCCCGGGTTACGGTCCGTGCCAATATCGACCGTCTCGTCGGCGGTGCGGGTGAAGAAACGATTATTGCCCGCGTAGGCGAAGGGATCGTAACGACCGTCGGCTCCAGTGACATGCACAAGGACGTGCTGGAGAACCCGGACTCCATTTCCCGGACCGTATTGGCCAAGGGGCTGGATGCGGGAACCGCTTTTGAAATTCTGTCGATCGATATCGCCGACGTGGATGTAGGCAAGAACATCGGGGCTTACCTGCAGACCGAGCAGGCCGAAGCCGATAAGCGGATCGCCCAGGCGAAAGCCGAGGAACGCCGCGCGATGGCTGTAGCTCAAGAACAGGAAATGAAGGCTCGCGTCGTCGAGATGAGAGCGCGGGTTGTGGAATCCGAATCCGAAGTGCCGCTCGCCATGGCGGAAGCCCTTCGCTCAGGAAAGATTGGCGTCATGGATTACATGAACCTGAAGAACATTGAAGCCGATACCCAAATGCGCGGCTCGCTGGGCAAAATGGGGGATAGCGGAGATGGCGGCGGCAGTCCGAAAAATAACAAGTAGGGAATGAGCATCCATGTGGATCATTGAACACTTTTACTGGATCCTGATCATTGGATTTGCGGTCATCTCTGCGCTGAGCAAAAGAGGAAACAAATCGAAGCAGAGGCAGCAGCCCCGAGGCATGCCCACGTTCGGGGGAGAAGGCCGCCCGTATCAACGACGGGACGAAGCGGACGATTACGATGAGGACGAGGATGAGGAATACGATGAGGGCCGTCCAGATCCGGCATACGGCTCCCGGCCACGGCCCCAGGAACCTGCCGGCAGAAGGAGCTCTCCGTTCGGATCGTATGATTCGTCAGCCCCTGAACCGCCTGTATATTCCCAAGACTACCGTCCGGCTCCGGACTATGATACCGGCGAAGGAGTATCCTCGATGTGGGCGGAGGAGAAGCCGTCCCCGGTACAGGCTACGCTGGAGGATCGAACCCGTACCATGCAGCAGGAGATCAACAGGGTGAACGCTTCTCTGGACAAAATATCGACGCAAATGGATATGGGGGCTGACAGGGCGGCTGACCGTGAGGCAGCTGTCCCGGTATCCCCTTTGGCCGAGCAGGCCAGACAAGGGATCATCTGGGCTGAAATTCTCGGCCCGCCCCGCTCCAAACGCCCGTTGAATCCGCGAAAATAACGATAATTTAGAAGAGAGGCCTCTTTCGGCCCGGGAAGATCATGATATCTTTTCGGGCAGCGGAAGAGGCTTTTCATTTTGGATCGCACAGCCTGTCCGCTGTGATCTAACGCCGAGAGGCGTTTTTTTTCGTGCTGCGCAAGGCGTGTGATCTTATGGCTTGAACTTCCCTGAAAAGCTTCATAAACCGGGCTTTGCGCGCATAAGGTGTAGAGTACAGGAAGGGGGAAGACCTTCGTATGGCCGGGATCAGCCGCAGGCTGCGGAAGTGGACGAACGAAATGCTGGATGTTCCGCAAGACGTTTTGTTCGATCTGCCGCGCATCACTATGGTGGGAAACAAAGAACTCTATATCGAAAATCATCGGGGCGTCCGGCATTTTTCACCCGATAAAATGGTCCTTTCCCTGTCCCAGGGACTGCTCGAGATCGAAGGCTCCGGGCTTATGATCCGGTCGATTCTGCCGGAAGAAGTGATGATCGAAGGATCGGTAACGAACATTAAATATACAGGAACGGAGGAGAGTCCATGAAAATCCCGACGTTAACCCGGGTTCGCGGCTGCGTGCGGATTGCTGTCCGGGGGGAGCATGTGGAGTATTTCATCAATGCATTGGCGGAGAACGGTGTACCGGTATGGGACATCGAGCCCAAAAACGGAAATTTGGCAGAGATGAAGGTGCTGCTGAGGGATTTTCATGCTCTTCGTCCCTTGTTGAAACGGACAGGCTGCCGGGTGCATGTACAGGGCCGGATCGGTTTGCCCTTTACGCTGGTCAAGCTGTATAAGCGCAAGTTTTTTATGGTGGGCATCGTGCTGTTTTTCGTTCTGCTCTTTCTGCTGTCGTCGATGGTGTGGAACGTCAGGGTAACTGGCAACGAAAAGATCGCGACCGAAGACGTGCTCGAAGCGGCGAAGAAGGAGGGGGTCCGCCCGTTCCAGTGGATTTTTCGCTTAGATTCGCCGGACAAGCTGTCGCGTGAGCTGAGCATCCGGCTTCCGGGCACGTCCTGGATCGGGGTGGAGCGCAAGGGCACCACCATTACGATCCAGATCGTGGAGGCGGCCGAACCGCCGAAGCAGCCGCTGACCGACCCGCGCCATCTGGTCAGCCGGACGGACGCGGTCGTCACGAGCATCTATGCGGAGCAGGGTCGGCCGCTCGTCGAGAAGAACTCCCGTGTGAAAAAGGGACAGGTGCTCATATCGGGCATTCTTGGCGTTGATGGCGGAAACACCGAGGTCGTCGTGGCCAAAGGGGAGGTCAAAGGGCTGGTTTGGCACGAATACAGCCTTACGGTTCCGCTGGTCCAGAAGCATAAAGTGTATACCGGGGAACGAAAGACCAAGTCTTATTTTGTGATCGGTGACCGCGCGGTGCAGCTGTGGGGCTACGGAAAGGATCCGTACAAGGCTTCCGAAACGCTAACGGAGCATGATCCTCTAACCTGGCGCTCCTTCAAGCTCCCCGTCGGATGGATGACGGAAAAAGTCATGGAAGTGCGGGAAAGCCAAGAAACACTGACCGTCGAAGAGGCCAAAAAACAGGGATTGGACGGAGCCGTGCGGGATATTTTGGCGAAATATGGGACGGATTCGCAGATCATCAGCCAAAAAATTTTGCATGAGAAGAAAGAGAATGGTAAAGTTTATATGAAAGTGCTTTTCGAGGTGGAAGAGAAGATTGCCGAAGAGCTTCCCATAGTTCACAACCAAGGAGAATGAGGCTATTTGTCAGAAAAAAATCACAGCGCACAAATCTTACTTCAAAGTGCAAGCGAAGGGATGTCCATTTTCGGACCGCAAGACACCTTTCTGAAGATGATCGAAGCGGAGATTCCCGCCCAGATCGTGTCGAGGGAAGCGGAAATTACCGTCCGCGGCAGCGACCGCGACGTACAGGTGCTGACCGAGCTGTTTGAGGTGCTTCTCCAGCTTGTCCGCAACGGTTACATTCTGACCGAACGCGACGTATCCTATGCGATCGACTTGGCGAAGGACTTCCGGGCGGATCAGCTGCTCGACCTGTTCAAGGGTGAAATCACGACCACGTTCCGGGGCAAACCGATCCGGGTCAAGACGATCGGCCAGAAGCACTACGTCACCACGATCCGCAAGCGTGACATTGTATTCGGCATCGGGCCTGCGGGAACAGGCAAGACCTATCTAGCGGTTGTTTTGGCGGTTGCGGCCTTGAAGGAGGGCTCCGTCAAGCGGATCGTGCTGACGCGTCCGGCTGTCGAAGCGGGGGAAAGCCTGGGCTTTCTGCCGGGTGACCTTCAGGAGAAGGTAGACCCGTATTTGCGTCCGCTGTACGATGCGCTCTATGACGTTATGGGACCTGAACAGACTGCAAAGTCGCTGGAACGGGGATTGATTGAGATCGCTCCGCTCGCCTATATGCGGGGACGGACGCTGGATGATTCTTTTATCATATTGGACGAGGCCCAGAACACGACACCTGAACAAATGAAAATGTTTCTTACCCGTCTTGGGTTCGGCTCGAAGATGGTCATCACGGGCGACGTAACCCAGATTGACCTGCCGAGAGGCAAGAAGTCCGGGCTGGTTGAAGCCAAGTCGATCTTGAGCGGCATTGAAGAGATCGGGTTTGTGCAGTTCGCCGAGCAGGATGTCGTGCGTCACTCCCTAGTGCAGAAAATCATTGTTGCTTACGACAAAGCTGCAGAAAACCAAGATTAGAGGGGATTATCTTTATGACTTCGAAAGAAGCGTCATCAGGCAAATCTTTCTCAACTAAAAATATCGGATGGAAACATAGCGCGGCAACCCGCTATGTTCTCTTTTTATGTCTGGCCATTCTGTTCTACGTGAGCCTGGCGCCGGATCTGCTTCCGGAAAAATACAATATTCAGGTCGGCACGCACAGCGAGAAGGAAATTACGGCGCCGATGCAGATTCCGAACAACAAAGCGACCCTGAAGGCGCAGGAGGAAGCTGCTGAACGCGTGCAGCCGATTTATACCATCGTTCCGATCCGGAACGACAGCCTGATCGCCTCGCTGCTTGACCGGATCGACAAGCTCAATCAGGACGACCAGGTTTCCCGGGAGGACAAGGTGGCGATCTACCGTCAGGAGATTCCGCAGCGCGCCCAGGACTTTGTGCAGAACTACGTTAATAATACGCGGAGTTCGGGTACCTATTCCGAAGCGCTGCTGAACGAAATGCTGAGGGTGACCAACCAGCAGGTCTATAAAATTCCGGAAGAGACCTTCATCAAAATCCCGCGTCTGACCTCTGCCGATATTACCGAGATGAAGCCGGTGGCGCGTGAAATCGTATCGCGGCTGACCAACGACCAGATCGTGGACGCCCAGACCGCAAGGGCCAAGGTGGCCGAGCTGGTCAGCACGAGCTCTCTGAGCCAGCGCACCGCGCGCGAGGTAGTGCAGGAGCTGTCGAAGATCGCGATTACGGCCAACAAGTTCTATGACGAAGAGGCGACGAAGGAAGCCAAAGTTCAGGCCCGGGAAAATACCCCTACGGTATATATCAAGCAGGGCGGCGTGCTTGTCGCCAAAGGCGAGCTGATTACGGAAGAGCTGTACAACCTGCTGGATGATAACGGCCTGCTCAAAAATGACGTCAACTATTGGCCGCAGTTTGGGCTGCTGCTTTTGTCTCTTCTGCTGGCCTTAGGACTCATGATGTTTATCCGGCAGCTTAACGGGGGCAAGTTTGGGTATAACAATTCCCAGCTGCTGATGCTTGTTCTTATTTTTATTATTACGATCGTTTCCATGCATGTCGCCGGCATTTTGCAGAGCAGCGAGCGCCCCTATCTGGGCTATTTGGCGCCGGTTGCCATCGGTTCGATGCTGGTCACGCTGCTGCTGGACATGTCGCTCGCGTTTTTCTGCGCCATGATCTTCAGTATTCTATCCAGCGTCATCCTGAATGTGCATCAGGGGCAAATGTTTGATTTTAAGTTCGGCTTGTTCTCGCTGATCGTATCCTACGTGGCGATTTTTACGATCCATAAGGCAAGCCAGCGGTCGACCCTGCTGAAGGGCGGGATCATGGTTTGCTTGTTCGGCTCGTTGACTGTATTTTTGATTAATTTGATCGACAATGATGACTGGCAGCAAATGTCGACGCTGTACGCGCTGGGGTTTGCCTTTGCAGGCGGACTGCTGACTGCGATTCTGGTCATCGGCCTCATGCCGTTTTTTGAGGTCACGTTCGGCATTCTGTCAGCCCTGAAGTTGGTGGAGCTGTCGAATCCGAATCACCCGCTCCTGCGTAAGCTGCTTACCGAAACGCCGGGAACGTACCACCACAGCGTCATGGTTGGCAATTTGTCGGAGGCGGCGGCCGAAGCGATCGGCGCCAACGGGCTGCTGTGCCGGGTCGGATCGTATTACCATGATATTGGGAAGACGAAACGGCCAAGCTATTTTATAGAAAACCAGAACAATATGGAGAACCCCCACGACTCGATCGATCCGAAGCTGAGCAAGTCGATCATTATTGCGCATGCGAGGGACGGGGTCGAAATGCTCAAGGATTATAAGCTGCCGAAGCCGATTCGTGATATCGCCGAGCAGCACCATGGCACCACCTTCCTGCATTTCTTCTACCACAAGGCGCTTCGTCTGGCGGAGGAGCAGGGCAAAGAGCCGGATTTCACGGAAGAGGATTTCCGTTACCCCGGTCCGAAGGCTCAGTCCAAAGAGTCGGCCGTCATCGGTATCGCGGACAGCGTCGAAGCTGCCGTGCGGTCCCTCCGTAATCCGACCGTCACTCAGGTGGAATCGGTGATCGAGAAAATCATCAAGAGCCGGCTGGACGATCACCAGTTTAACGAGTGCGATCTGACGATGAAGGAATTGGATATTATCGCAAAGACGCTGAAAGAAAGCGTCATGGGGATTTTCCACTCCCGGATCGAGTATCCGGAAGAAATCAAGAAAACGAAGATGGATGAAGAGAATAGAAGGAGCGGTTGAAAGATGGGTCTGCATCTGGCTTGGAACAATGAACAAAATGAGCATCCGGTCAGCGAGGAGCTGATTGCCACGCTGGAGGTCATCCTGCAGAAGGCGGGAGAAGCGGAAGGCGTGGAGGACGGCGAAGTGGCGCTCACATTCGTCGACGATAAGCAGATTCATGAACTGAACCTCGAGTACCGCGGCATCGACCGTCCGACAGACGTCTTGTCCTTCGCAATGAACGAGAGCCTGGACGAAGAGCTGGACATCGTGTATGAGCTGGAAGAGGACGAGGAGCTGCACGATATGCCGGAGGTGCTCGGCGACATCATTATCTCCCTCGACCGGGCCAAGGCGCAAAGTGAAGAATACGGTCACTCCGTGGAGCGTGAAATCGGCTTCCTGTTCGTTCACGGATTTCTGCACTTGCTCGGGTACGACCATCAGGATGCGGAAAGCGAAGCGGAGATGATGGGCAAACAGGAGGCTGTCCTGGCCCAGGTGGGGTTGACTCGGTAATGGCCAAGCGCTCCTTCCTTGCTTCATTCAGTTATGCCGCGGAAGGAATCGGATATGCATTGAAAACCCAGCGGAACATGCGGTTTCATGCCGTGGCGGCGGTTGTGGTCATTGCCGCTGCCGCCCTGCTGCAGCTGACGTGGCAGAGGTGGCTGTTCCTGCTCGTCGCGATCACGATGGTGATGGCCGCCGAGCTGCTGAACACCGCCGTCGAGGTCGTTGTGGATATGGTTTCACCGGAGCCGCATCCTATGGCGAAGGCGGCGAAAGATACCGCAGCCGGCGCCGTGCTGCTGACGGCTATCTTTGCCGTCGTCGTCGCCATTATTGTGTTCTATCAGCCTGTCGCAGCATGGCTGGGAAGTCAACATTAGAAGTTACAGGAGGAATCATACTATGGACACAGCTCAATTAATGCAAGAAGCGATTAAGGCACGGACCAAGGCCTACACCCCTTATTCCCACTTCGGCGTAGGAGCGGCCCTGCTGGACGCCGAGGGCCATATCCATCACGGCTGCAACGTGGAGAACGCGGCGTACGGGCCGACCAACTGTGCGGAACGGACCGCGCTGTTTCGCGCTGTCGCAGACGGACATCAGCCGGGCAGCTTCCAGGCGATTGCCGTTGTTGGAGATACCGAAGGTCCGATCTCGCCGTGCGGCGTGTGCCGCCAGGTCCTGGTGGAGCTGTGTGCTCCCGACATGAAAGTCATCATGGGCAATCTGAAGGGGGACATCCAGGAAACCACGGTGCGGGATCTGCTGCCGGGTGCGTTCGGACCTTCCGACTTGAAACATAGTGACAACGAATAAGCTGCACGATCTATTGGAATACACACTTATAAAACCTGGGGCCCCATCTTTGGCAGCCGGTGAGCATCAATGCTTCGCCGCGGTACGAAGAATGCGGGCCCTGATGGTCTTCCTGCTTAAGGAAGCATTATAGGAGGGTAATGACTTACATGGCGAAACCGTCATTCAAATCAGGCTTTGTAGCCATTATTGGCAGACCGAACGTGGGGAAATCGACGCTGATGAATCAAGTCATCGGCCAGAAAATCGCCATCATGTCGGATAAACCGCAAACGACGCGCAACAAAATTCACGGCGTATATACGACGGATCACTCCCAAATCGTGTTTCTTGATACGCCGGGTATTCACAAGCGCCAGTCCAAGCTTGGCGATTTCATGAACAATACCGCGCTGAATACACTGCAGGAGGTGGAGGCCGTACTGTTCCTGGCCGATACGTCCGAAGGTTTCGGCGGCGGGGACCGCTTTATTATCGAGCAGCTGAAGAAGGTGAAGACGCCGGTCATTCTCGTGCTCAACAAGATTGACAAAATCGAACCTCCGGCGCTGCTTCCGATTATCGAGGAGTACCGCAAGCTGCATGATTTCGCCGAAATCGTGCCGATTTCGGCCATGCTGGGCAATAACGTGAACACCTTGCTCGAGCAGGTGGAGAAGTATTTGCCCGAAGGGCCGCAGTACTATCCGGAAGATCAGGTCACGGACCATCCCGAGCAGTTCGTCTGCGCGGAGCTGATCCGGGAGAAAATTTTGCATATGACCCGCGAAGAGGTTCCGCATTCCATCGCGGTCACGATCGAGGATATGCGCGTGCAGGACAACGGCGTCGTGTATATTTCGGCGGTGATTTTCGTGGAACGGGATTCGCAGAAGGGTATCATTATCGGCAAGCAGGGCTCGCTGCTGAAGGAAGTCGGCAAGCAGGCGCGGCAGGATATCCAAAACCTGCTTGGCTCGAAAATTTTCCTCGAGCTGTGGGTAAAAGTGAAAAAAGACTGGCGCAACCAAGAGCGGGTTCTTCGCGATCTGGGCTTTAACCGCGACTAGTGAGCATCCGATGCCAGGCGGGGGGAATCCCGGCTTGGCAGGAATTGCAACACATAGTTTCACGGCTTTCGTAACATCCTATTTTTTGAAGATGCAGACGCCATTTCCGAAGAAAGGATGAATACGAATGCGAGATTTTTCGTGGAAGTATTTTGCGATGACTGGAGATGTGGATGCTTACTTGCTCTATAAACAGGCCGCCGGCATGACGGCGGATGAAGCGGAGACGGCGGCTGCTACGCAGCTGCTGGATGAGACGGATACCTATGAAGAGAACGAATGATCTTTGGCTGCTCCGGGAATGGCTGGGGGAAGAAGCATGCTATACAGGGTGGAAGGGATCGTCATCCGCAGCATGGACTACGGCGAAGGGAACAAAATCATTACGATTTGCACCGAAAACGCGGGTAAAGTAGGCGTACTTGTCCGTGGCGCCAAAAAGGTGAAAAGCCGCCATGCTGCACTGACACAGCTGTTTACGACAGCGGAATACGTATTTTTCAGAAACGGCACGGGACTCGGCACGCTGAATGCAGGGGAAATTATGCAGTCCCATCATGTGCTGCGCGAGGACATCGTTCTTGCCGCTTTTGCCTCCTACGCCTGCGAGCTGCTTGACCGCGTGCTTCAGGACGAGGAGACGGGGAGCTTCTGGTTCCAGCAGCTTAAGGCGTGTCTAGACGCGCTGGAAGATGGCAAAGACCCCGCCGTCATTATCAACTTGTATGAGATGAAAATATTGCAGACTGCAGGATACGGTCCCGAACTGTCATCCTGCATTTCTTGTGGAATGGATATTTCACCACAGGAGGAACGGTATTGGGTGAGTCCGCGGCTCGGAGGCGTACTGTGCCGGGCGTGCAAGCACCTGGATTCTCAGGCCATGGGGATTTCGCCCCGGACGATGAAGCTGCTGCGTCTGTTTGCCCAGCTCGATTTGAGGCGCCTCGGCCACGTCGATGTGAAGGAAGAGACCAAGGCGGAGCTGAAAGCCGTCATGCGGGCATTTATGGATATGCAGCTGGGGCTGAATTTGAAGTCGCGGGGTTTCCTCGATCAGATGGAGAAGTACGGGCTGTAGGATCTGTTGCAGTAGATCTTGACTATCGGAATCATTTCCTGTAGTATATATTAAGTTTCTAATTAAATTGTCTGACACGCAATGATCGAAGAAGTAGTGGGTCTTCCATTCCTGTTAGCGAGCCGGGGAGGGTGCAAGCCTGGCGGAAGGAATCCATGAACCGGCACTTCGGGAGTGTGAAATGAAATCGGAAAAGTGGGTTGTTCTTAGCTAAAGCGAGGGGCAGCCAAGTAGGGTGGAACCGCGGGATCAGCTCTCGTCCCTATGTCTGTACAACAGGCATAGGGCGGGAGCTTTTTGTTGTACAGAAATGTGATCATTTTTGACGGGTATCCGTCCATTCCCCCCAATTTTCAATGAAGGA
Source organism: Paenibacillus sp. FSL R5-0378 (assembly GCF_038009285.1). Classification (NCBI taxonomy): domain Bacteria; kingdom Bacillati; phylum Bacillota; class Bacilli; order Caryophanales; family Paenibacillaceae; genus Paenibacillus; species Paenibacillus sp. FSL R5-0378. The sequence goes on along the minus strand of NZ_JBBPAY010000001.1, from coordinate 5,908,454 downwards.
GAGTCGTATATGAACTTTCAGCAGATGATTCTGACGCTGCAGCAGTTCTGGGCCAATCAGAATTGCATTATCGTGAATCCCTATGATACGGAAAAAGGGGCCGGCACGATGAACCCGATGACGTTTTTGCGTTCTCTCGGACCGGAACCCTGGAAGGTAGCGTATGTAGAACCTTCCCGCCGGCCATCGGACGGCCGTTACGGGGAGAACCCGAACCGGCTCTATCAGCATCACCAGTTCCAGGTGATCATCAAGCCGAGCCCGGACAACATTCAGGAGCTGTATCTCGACAGCCTGAAGGCGCTCGGAGTGGATGCGCTCGACCACGATATCCGCTTTGTCGAGGACAACTGGGAGAACCCTTCGCTAGGATGCGCGGGTCTCGGCTGGGAAGTATGGCTGGACGGTATGGAAATCACCCAGTTCACATACTTCCAGCAGGTGGGCGGTATCGAAACGAACCCGGTCGCCGTGGAAATTACCTACGGGATGGAGCGCCTGGCTTCCTACATTCAGGAGAAGGAGAACGTATTTGACCTGGAGTGGGTTGACGGCATTTCTTACGGTGATGTGTTCCATCAAGCGGAAGTGGAGCATTCCACGTATACGTTTGAAGTGTCCGACGTGAAAATGCTGTTTACGCTGTTCAACATGTACGAGCAGGAAGCAGGCAAGGCGATGGAGCGGAATCTCGTATTTCCGGCATACGACTACGTCCTGAAATGCTCGCACACGTTCAACCTTCTCGACGCAAGGGGAGCCATCAGCGTTACGGAGCGTACCGGCTATATTACGCGGGTGCGCAATCTGGCCCGCCAGGTGGCGGCAACCTACATGGAGGAGCGCGAGAAGCTCGGCTTCCCGCTGCTGAAGAAAGGAGGCGACCTGAATGTCTAAGGACCTGTTGTTTGAAATCGGCCTGGAGGAAGTGCCGGCACGGTTTTTACGTGCAGCGATGGAGCAATTGGAAGAACGCATGGTGAAATGGCTGGAGCAGTCCCGGATCGCCTACGGCGAAGTTCACTCCTACGCAACCCCCCGCCGCTTGGCCGTGCTTGTTAAATCGGTAGCGGAGAAGCAGGAGGACGTGCAGGAGGAAGTGAAGGGCCCGTCCCGCAAAATCGCCCTCGACGAGAACGGCAACTGGAGCAAAGCCGCGCTTGGCTTCGCCCGCGGACAAGGCGTAGATCCCGAGCAGTTTACGTTCAAAGAGCTGAACGGCGTGGAATACATTTACGTCACGAAGAGCAGCAACGGTGTTGAAACTTCTGCGCTGCTGTCTGAGGCACTGCTCGGCATTCTCCCTTCGATGACATTCCCTAAGCATATGCGCTGGGGCAGCTATGAATATAAATTTATCCGTCCGATCCGCTGGATTACAGCCCTGTTCGGCACAGACGTCATTGATTTGGAAGTGACCGGCGTGAAGTCGGGCAACGTGACCCGCGGCCACCGTTTCCTCGGAACGGAAGCCGTCGTGCCGGAAGCCGGCGCTTATCAGGAAGTATTGCGCGGCCAGCACGTCATCGTAGACGTGAAGGAACGCGAAGGCATGATTCTGGAGCAGATCGAGTCGCTTGCTGCAGAGAAAAACTGGACCATTGCGGTCAAGGACGATCTGCTGGAAGAAGTGCTGTTTCTGGTGGAAACCCCGACGGTGCTTTTCGGAACATTCGATCCGGCTTTCCTGAACATTCCACAGGAAGTACTGATCACTTCCATGCGGGAGCATCAGCGTTACTTCCCTGTTCTGGATGGCCAGGGGCAGCTGCTGCCGTTCTTCGTAACGGTGCGCAACGGCGACAAGCGGTCGCTTGACGTGATCGCCAAAGGGAACGAAAAGGTGCTTCGCGCCCGCCTGTCGGACGCCAAGTTCTTCTATGAGGAAGACCAGAAGTTGGAGATCAAGGACGCGCTCTCCAAACTGGAAAGCATCGTCTTCCACGAGGAAATCGGCACGGTTGGCGATAAGGTCCGCCGGATCCGCCGTATCGCCGACCAGATCGGAGAAGCGCTGCAAATTTCCGGCACGGACAGTGAATCGGTAAGCCGCGCTGCGGACATCTGCAAGTTCGACCTCGTTACGCAAATGGTGTATGAATTCCCTGAACTGCAAGGGGTCATGGGCGAAGACTATGCCCGCAAAGCCGGCGAACGGGAAGACGTCGCGAAGGCGGTATTCGAGCATTACCAGCCGCGTTCGGCATCGGACGACGTTCCATCAAGCCTGGTGGGTTCCATCGTCAGCATTGCGGATAAAATCGACACGATCGTCGGCTGCTTCTCGATCGGTATCATCCCGACCGGCTCCCAGGACCCTTATGCACTGAGACGTCAGTCCCAGGGCATCGTGCAGATTTTGCTGGCTAAGCAGATGCCGCTCACGCTGTCCCAGCTGTTCGGCATCGCGCTCGGCGTGCATGCAGAGCTTCGCAGCTTGGACCGCCAGCCGGACGACATCCGCAAGGATCTGGCCGAGTTCTTCAGCCTTCGCGTGAAGAAACTGCTCTCCGAGACGCTCCGCTACGACGTGGTGGACGCGGTCATTTCCGCCGGCTTCGACGATGTCATCTCCGTTGTATCCCGCGGGGAAGCGCTGATGCAGGCGGTTAACAGCGGAGACGACTTCAAGACGACGGTTGAATCCTTCAACCGGGTCAGCAATCTGGCAGCCAAAGCGGAAAAGGCAGAAGTTCAGGAGCCACTCTTCGTGGAAGAGGCCGAGTCTAATCTGTTCCGCGCATGGCAGTCCATCACCGCCGATTACCATGCAGCGCTGTCGGAGCGGGATGGCGCCAAAGCCCTTGCGCTTCTTGCAGACATTAAGGAAGCCGTTACGAAGTTTTTCGATTCCGTCATGGTCATGGCCGAGGATGAGCGGGTCCGGGCTAACCGTCTGGGTCTATTGGCATCGATCGACCGCGATTTGAAGCAGTTTGCCGATTTTAACAAGCTGGTGTGGTAAACCTGTAAAGGTTTCGGGTAAAAGAATACGGAAGCGGGACGAAACAAATCGGTCCCGTTTTCGTATCTTTTTCATGTATATAGATTGAACTGAAGTTTTTCATTCAGCTTCCTGTTTTATTTTTCTTTAGTTCATTCTATGCACCCAAAAGTTTCCTGCAGCACTGTCAGAAGTTGTAATGTCCGTCCCGGAAGGATTTTTATAGGACAGGCTCGTATATAATAGTACGGAATACCAAGAATGACAGGTGGGCTCGAATCGGCTATGGATGACAGACAAATCGTTGTGGACGGCGATGCCTGTCCGGTGAAACAGGAGATTGCCGCAGCGGCTAAGGCTTTGGGCGTTCCTGTGCTGATGGTCTCTTCGTTCGATCACTTGATCCAGGCCGGGGAGGGTGTGCGGACCGTTCAGGTGGACCGGAGCGATCAGAGCGCCGACCTATACATCGCCAATCATATCCGCCGGGGGGACGTTGTGATTACCCAGGACTACGGACTGGCCGCCTTGGCCTTGTCGAAACATTGCTATGTGCTCTCCTTTCGGGGCATGCAGTTTCATAACGAGGACATCGAGTTTATGCTCGACCGCAGGCACCATCAGGCCAAAGCGCGTAGGAACGGCAAGCATTCCAAAGGTCCGAAACCGATCACGGCGGAGGATAAAAGAATTTTTCAACAGAAACTGACAAAACTTTTGCAGGATTTGCAGGAGAACGTATAACGATAGCGAATTATATTTTACGTGCAAAAAGAGATGAAGGTGGTTATGATGAGTGCCGGACATGGAAGCATTCCGGAGAAGGTCATCGACGCGGTGCTGGAGCAGCATGATATCGTCGATACGGTAAGCAGGTACGTTCATCTGACCAAGCAGGGGAAATACATGAAAGGCCTCTGCCCGTTTCATTCGGAGAAAACACCGTCTTTCACGGTCACGCCTGAGCGGCAAATCTTTTACTGCTACGGCTGCGGCAAGGGTGGAAATGCCATCAAATTCAGGATGGAAATCGAAGGATTATCTTTTCCCGAAGCCGTTAAAGTCATGGCGGAAGAGAGCCACATCGCGGTACCGGAAGGGCTGGGGGGACCGGCGCATCAGCCGAATCCCGAGAGAGACCGCCTGCTTCAGGCCTACGAATGGACAGCGAAGTTTTATCACTATTTACTGAAAAATACGGAGCATGGCAAGGCAGCCATGGATTATTTGCGGCAGCGGGGCTTCACTGACAAGATGATCGATTTGTTCCAGATCGGGTACGCTCCGGATACGTGGAATACGCTGGTCCAGTTTCTGTCCAGGCGCTCCTTTGATCTCGAAGAGGCGGAGAAGGGCGGATTGCTGACCAAGCGCAGTGACGGCGGGGATTACTTGGACCGTTTCCGGGACCGGATCATGTTTCCGATCCATGACCGCAGCGGCAAGGTGATCGCTTTCGCCGGCAGGATTCTCGGCGAAGGGCAGCCGAAGTATTTGAATTCGCCTGAGAGCAAGCTCTTTAACAAAAGCCGGACGCTGTACAACCTGCATCAGGCCAGACCGTCCATTCGCAAATCGCGGCAGATCGTTCTTTTTGAAGGATACGGGGACGTGATCTCGGCATGGGAGGCAGGGGTTCAGAACGGCGTAGCCACGATGGGGACGTCCTTAACGGAGAATCACGCCTCTCTGATGAAGACGATGGCGGACGAAGTGCTGGTGTGTTACGACGGAGACCGGGCCGGACAAGCTGCGGCAATGAAGGTGATTCCGCTGCTTGAAAACGTGGGGCTGAACATCAGGATCGCGGTGCTCAGCGATGGGCTGGATCCTGACGAATTCATCCGTAAATACGGGGCGGAACGGTTCATGCGGCAGATTATCGAGGGCGCCGTTTCAACTACAAAATTTAAGCTTATATATCTGAAAAAAAACCATATACTCCTAGAAGAAGATGGAAAAATCGCCTACACGAAGGAAGTCCTGCCCATCATCGCGGTGCTGCCTTCTTCCACCGAACGGGAAGTATATTTAAGGGAATTATCTTCAGAATTGCAGCTTTCCTTTGACAGCTTGAAGCAGGATTGCAACGAGATCCGCCAGTCGATGCAAAAAAACATGCCGGATGGGGATAATAACGACAAAAGGTGGAATAATGGTAGGCATAAAAAAGGGCATGTTCCCGCCCCGACATTACTGCCGGCTTATCATACCGGAGAACGTCGCCTTTTAGCCATGATGCTGCAGGATGCCGAGGCCGCCCGCTACGTGGAAGAACGGCTTGGGGACGCGTTTAACATTGATGATCATGCAGCGATTGCTGCTTATCTATATGCCTATTATGCACAGGGCAAATCACCGGATATCAGCCGGTTTATGTCGTCGCTCCACGACGATCGCCTCGAGAAAACCGTCAGCTCCATCTCCATGATGGATATGCCGCGGGAGTGGAGCGTGCAAGAGCTGGATGATTGCATTCGGGAGGTACAAAAGGTCCCGCAACAACGGAAAATAGAGCAGAAGAAAGAAGAAATGATATCTGCCGAACGGTCCGGAGACTTTTTGCGTGCTGCACAAATTGCAAGTGAGATTATAGCCCTAGAGAGACAGTAATCGTTGGCTTCGATGGTTTCTAGGGAGGAGGGAGTCGAAATATGGCGAATGATCAGCATACTGAACTAGAGACAGAATTTACGCTTGATCAGGTAAAGGATCAGCTGATTGAGCAGGGTAAAAAGAGATCGTCACTGAATTACAAAGATATTATGGAAAAACTATCGCCGTTCGACCAAGACCCTGAACAGATGGATGAGTTCTATGAGCATCTGGGCGATTTGGGTATTGAAGTGGTCAATGAGAATGACGAGGAAGTCAGCAATTTGCGTCAAGGCGACGACCATGAAGGTAGCGACAACGACGACTTTAATTTTGACGATGACCTGTCTTTGCCGCCAGGCATTAAGATCAACGATCCCGTACGGATGTATCTCAAGGAAATCGGCCGGGTGCCTCTCTTGTCCGCTGACGATGAGGTGGAACTGGCTAAGCGGATTATGAACGGGGACGAGGAAGCGAAGCGCCGGCTGGCTGAAGCGAACCTGCGTCTCGTTGTCAGTATCGCCAAACGCTACGTCGGCCGCGGCATGCTCTTCCTTGATTTGATTCAGGAAGGCAACATGGGCCTGATCAAGGCCGTTGAGAAATTTGACCATAACAAAGGGTTCAAATTCAGTACGTATGCCACTTGGTGGATTCGCCAGGCCATTACGCGCGCGATCGCGGACCAAGCGAGAACGATCCGGATTCCGGTTCATATGGTGGAAACGATCAACAAGCTGATTCGGGTATCCCGTCAGCTGCTGCAGGAATTGGGGCGCGAACCAACGCCGGAAGAAATCGCGGCCGAGATGGAACTCAGTGTGGAGAAGGTCCGGGAAATCATGAAGATTGCCCAAGAGCCGGTGTCGCTTGAGACGCCGATCGGGGAAGAGGATGATTCCCACCTGGGGGATTTTATCGAGGATCAGGAGGCGCTTGCTCCTGCGGATGCGGCGGCCTACGAGCTGCTGAAGGAACAGCTGGAAGACGTGCTCGATACGCTGACTGAACGTGAGGAGAATGTGCTCCGGCTTCGTTTCGGTCTGGATGACGGCCGGACCCGGACGCTTGAGGAAGTGGGCAAAGTGTTTGGCGTTACCCGTGAACGGATTCGCCAAATCGAAGCCAAAGCGCTCCGGAAGCTTCGCCATCCAAGCCGCAGCAAACGGCTTAAGGATTTTCTCGAATAGCGAAACCAACTTGGACCTTCTGCGGCGTGCCGCCAGCAAGGTCCTTTTTTTAGATATAAGATTGGATATAAGCTTTGGAGGTTGGGCTTTCTTATATCGCAGCGAGCAGGCTATGTATTTCTTAGGCTTCGGCCGGACAGCCTGCTTGTAAGTTCTGTTTTCTTTTAGAATTATTTCCTTAATTTGTTTTTATTTTAGCGCTTTTAACGAGCCAATGCAAATGATCTGGACATTTATCCAAAGATTGGAAGTGTATATTGCAGGGGGCCGCTTCCGCTTCTGCCGCTGCCGATTTGCAGAAAGGACCTGCCGTTTGGTAGGGTAAAGGAAGGGATAAAAATAACTGATGGTGACGGTGGACATATGAAATTATCAAGAAGATTACAGCTTATTATGGAGCAAATTCCCGATGGAAGCCGCCTCGCGGATATTGGCTCGGACCACGCGCTTCTTCCGGTAGCAGCCGTTGAGGCGGGGAGAGCTATAAAAGCCGTGGCGGGAGAAGTCAACCAAGGCCCGCTACAGGCGGCGGCCAAGCAGGTGGCCGAAGCTGGACGGGGTGAGTACATTTCGGTGCGGCTCGGAGACGGTCTGGCGGTCATTTCGCCGGGGGAAGTGGATGTGATTACGATCGCCGGCATGGGCGGAAGCCTGATCGCGAGCATTTTAAACGAGGGGCAGGACAAACTGTCCGGGGTGAAGCGGCTCATCCTGCAGCCGAACGTCGGCGAAGATTTGCTGCGCCGGTGGCTGCTCGATCATGCCTGGGTGCTGGTGTCCGAGATGATTATCGAGGAAGACGGCAAAATATATGAGATTTTGACAGCTGTACCGGAGCATTCATCACCCCTACGGTCGAATGAGGAGTTGTACCGGGAGCGCTCATGGAAAGCCGGGGAAGCCAGCGGGGACGTAATCCTTTCGAGGGAGCTGTTGATCCGCATGGGTCCTTGGCTGCTGGAGCAGCCAAATGAAGTGTTTGTGGCCAAATGGCAGGGCGAACTGGTGAAGATGGAAGGCATCCTGAAGTCCGTGTCGTCCTCCAAGCTACCTTCTGCTGCAGCCAAGGCCAGAGAACTGACCGAGGAAATGAAACAAATCAGGGAGGTGCTTGCATGTTTGCAAAAGGACAAACGGTAATTCAATATATGGAGCAGCTGGCCCCCAAGCACTTGGCGGTGCCGGACGACCGGATCGGGCTGCAGCTGGGCAGCCTGCAGAAGGAGATCCGGAGCGTGCTGGTGGCGCTGGATGTCAATGACGAGGTGGTCGAGGAGGCTATTGCGATGGGCGCGGATTTGATCGTAGCGCATCACGCCATCATTTTCCGTCCGCTCAAACAGCTTCAGACCGACAACCCGATGGGAAAAATGTATGAGAAGCTGATCAAGCATGACATCGCCGTCTATATCAGCCACACCAATCTCGATATTGCCGAGGGAGGCATGAACGACTGGATGGCTGAAGTGCTTGGCATTGCGGACGGCGTACCGCTGGATGAGGTGCATGCCGAGAAGCTGTACAAGCTGGTCGTGTTTGTTCCGGCTGCCCATGCCGACAAGGTCCGGACCGCCATGCTGGACGCAGGAGCCGGTGCTATCGGTAATTACAGCCACTGCAGCTTTAACGTGCAGGGCACGGGCACCTTTTTGCCACAGGAAGGAACGGAACCTTATATCGGCAAGCCAGGGAAGCTGGAGCAGGTGGAAGAGGTTCGGATCGAGACCATCGTCCCTCAAGGGATCCGAAACAAGATCGTTCAGGCAATGATCAAGGCGCATCCTTATGAAGAGGTGGCTTACGATCTGTATCCGGTTGACTTGAAAGGGCGCAGTTACGGGCTTGGCCGGGTAGGGAAGCTTCGGGAACCGGTGACGCTGGCCGAATTCGTCGACGTGGTCAAGGAAAAGCTGGATGTGCCGCATGTCCGGGTCGTTGGCGACTTGAACCGTATGATCGGCAAGGCCGCCGTTCTTGGCGGATCTGGCAGCCGCTACGTGAATTCCGCGATATTCCGCGGGGCTGACGTGCTCGTGACCGGAGACATCGATTATCACACCGCGCAGGATGCGCTAATGGCCGGGATTGCCCTGATCGATCCGGGGCACAATGCCGAGAAAATCATGAAGGCCAAAACAGCCGAATGGCTGCAGGCCAAGCTGTCGGACAGCCGCTATGATACGAAAGTCGCCGCGTCCCAAATCAACACCGAGCCGTTCCGCTTTATGTAAAAACGGTAATTTCCGTTAAATTAATAGGCATTTGCCATTGTGTCCGGCGGCAATTCCTAGTATAATATTTTTTGTTGTCCGGAAAGTTTGACAGACAATCGCTGGCGGCGCGTAAGGCGCCGCGAGAGGAAAGTCCGGGCTCCGTAGGGCAGGGTGCTGGATAACGTCCAGTCAGCGCGAGTTGAAGGATAGTGCCACAGAAATGGACCGCCGATGGCTGCTGCTTGCAGCAGCACAGGCAAGGATGGAACCGAGGTGTAAGAGACCCCGAGGAGCGTTGGTGACTTCGTTCCTGGTAAACCCCACCTGGAGCAAGACCTAATGGAACGCAGCTTCTTCGAGAAGCAGCCTTTGCCCGAGGCGCGTTCGGGTTGGTCGCTGGAGCCAATCAGTAATGGTTGGCCTAGATAGATGATTGTCGCTTATCCGTGGGAGGGTAGTTCCCGAATGCACCACGACGAGCACAGAACCCGGCTTACGTAAAACTTTCCTAACTGCCAACAGTTCTTATTAGGATGACGTAATCAAGGCGGTATCCCGTAATTTTACGGGATACCGCCTTTTTGCTGTCCGGTCACCGGGCCAAGCCTGTTTTAGACGGATACCTTTCAGCTAAGGACAGACGTACAATCCCGATTAGGATCTCCATAATAGACTATATTAAATTTATGAAGGGAGATGCTTATCGAATGAGCCACTGCTTTAATTGTCCTCCTGCAGATCCGGTTTATACCGATCCGACTGTGGTTTATCAAGATTATTACTATCCGCAGGTCGTTCCGATTGTCCACACGGTTGAAATTGTAAAAAGACATCACTGTGTCCCCGTCCCTAAACACTGCTATAACTATGTCGTTCGCGAAGAAAACATTGTAGGTACCGTTTCCGCTTACAGAGGTCCGAAACGCGCAGCCCGCAAGTCGAGAGCCAAACGTACACGGTAACTTCTGCTTTAAAAAAGGCAACCCGCTCCTGAAAGGGGCGGATTGCCTTTTTTTGCCGGAATTTATTTGGTTTTCATGCTCTCACTGCCCATGATCGAATTCATCTGGTTCTGTACATGCTGAGGCCACAGCTGAAGCGGAGAATTGCCGCCACCTGCTGCCTGCAGCGCTCTATAGATATCAATTTGACCGTTGCCGTAATATTTGTCATGTCCTTTCGGCCCAAGATCAATGGTGCTTTGGCACATAATGTCCATCACTTGTTTATTGGTCAAGTCCGGGTTCCGCGAGCGGATCAGCGCGGCCATGGCAGCGACATGCGGACTGGCCATCGACGTACCGGACAGGGCGGCGTACTGGTTACCCGGATAGGTGCTGGCAATGCTCGTCCCAGGCGCGGCTACGTCGATATAATCCCCGTAATTGGAATAGGAGGCTTTCTTCATGTTCGCATCGGTCGCAGCAACGGCGAGTACTTCGGGATAGGCCGCAGGGAAGCCCGGCCGCTCGGTGTTGTCGTTCCCTGCCGCGGAAACGAGCACGACGTCCTTGTCGTAGGCGTATCTCACCGCATCGTGCAGGAACTGGGAATCGGCGTAGTTGCCCAAGCTCAGATTAATGACTTTGGCTCCATGATCCGCCGCCCAGATGATGCCTTCCGACACCGAATAAGTCGTGCCCGATCCGGATTTATCGAGCGCCTTCACCGGCAATATTTTGTTATACCAGCTGATACCGGCCACGCCTTCATTATTGTTGACGACGGCCCCGATGATGCCGGCCACATGCGTGCCGTGACCTACATCGTCCAGCGGGTCGCTGCCGGGATCCACGACGTTGTAGCCGGACAGCAGCTGGCCTTGAAGATCCGGATGGTTAATGTCTGCACCGGTGTCCACGATACCGACAATAACATCGTTGCTTCCTTTGGATAAATCCCAGCCCTGGTTCGTTTCGATCGCTGGGAGGTTCCACTGGTACTTCGCAAACAGCAGGTCATTCGGCACGTTCGGAAGGCTGCCTGTTTCCGGCACGGTATCGTTGGTTAAATATAAATAATGCGGCTCTACATAATGCGGATTCCAGTGGTTTAAGAAATATACTTTCAACTGGCTGTAATCCATCGTACTGGAACGGAAGACGTAAGCATATCCGAGTTTTCGGGCGGATTCCGCTTTGACGTCACCTTTGATCCGGTTCATCTCGTCCGGAGACGGGTCCTGGCGGAAGCGGACGACGATTTCGTTCTCGTAGAAGTGGCTTGCGTTTTCGTTATCATGTCCCGTCTTGACGGTCAAATCGCGCAGCGTGTCGGCGTGAACCGATTCGACTTTAAATTTGCCCTCTCTCGGGTAGGGGATCAGCCGCAGGTTTTTCTTCTGATGATTTTCCACGTCGAGCAGTATTTTTTGATTCATTAAGGCGATGACGCTCTGATTGCTTTTGGCCGACGGTTCTGCGATGACGAAATACTGCTTGCCCGCCATTTTGAAGGAGGGGGACTGGTACGTCTGGTGATTCTTTACCTGCTGCTTGGCTATACTTAAATAATGATCCAGCCTTTTCCTGTCCTGGGAGGTCCAAGAGTCTTCTTTTTTGGCAAATTTAAGCGGTTGATTCAGCTTAGGATCCTGCCACACCAGCATGGAAATATGGTCATGAGTTTTCTGCAAATTTCGTACATAATCGGTAATCTGCTTTGGCTTTGCGCTGTCCAGATTGTTCAGCATCGCCGTCAGATGCTGTCTCGCATCCAGCCGGGTCAAATGGTCGGTTGAAGCGATATCCTGCGCCATCATGCTCTTCTTTAAACGATGCTCCTGATGCGGAGCCGGGACCGGAGGGGATTCGGCGGCCTGCTGCCGGCTGTCCGAGCGCGGGAGCAGCAAAAATAACGCGAGCGCGCCGCAAACGGTTGCCGTTCCGATGCCCACCCATTTTCCTTTCGACATAAAAAGTACCTCCTTGAGAATGATAAGTACCTTTAGCGTGAGAAATGGGAAGCTATTTTATACCCCGGCGGCCGACTCAGGCAAAAACCTGCTCAATTCGTCCAAATCGTGACCAGAAAGGGATACCGTTCCAGTTTGTTTTATGTTAGGATAGTACATGAAAATTGATCCTTGCTTCAAACGATGGTGATGAAATTTCGGATCCTCTCCAGGACCGAAAGGAACAAATTAAGGGGGAGCTAATTAGCTATGTCAGCAGGTAATGTTCAAAAATTGTGTGAGACCACGAAAGAGAAGCTGAAATCCGCGATCGAGAAACTGGAACAATTCCTCAATGAGAATTCGATTCCGCAGCTTGCGCCAGACAATAATGAGGAAACGCTGCAATTTTACAAAGGATTTTTGTCTGACCTGCGGCATCTTCTGGTTTTCTCCGAAGTATCAGCCGAGAAACTGGGAATTGCGTTGCGCCGTGCCAATTTTGACACTGATTTTGCTGAAAAAGCTCTCTATAATGTGTATCATCATTGCGTTAACAACTTCTTTTATCCGAAAAGCGAAAGCTATTCCGAAGATGGGCGTTATGCATACACGGGACAGGACGCTATCCGTTTCCGGGTAAAACCGGTTCGGCCGGTAAGAGACATCATTCTCGATATCACCAAAGTATATGAAGAGCTTCGGGACGATCTGACTTATTACGAAAGCGATTATTTAACGGAGCGCCGGATGCACAACCAGCGTTCGCACGCTTAAACCTTATACGATTACACCAAAGATGCCTGATGATGGCATCTTTTTTTATTTTCCTCATGACGACCATCAACTGACAAGATGCAGCAGGGATACGCCGATATGGAGCAGGGGACAATGAAGCTTGAGGTGATAAATAATGAAGGATCCAAGAACCTACGTAAAATGCAGCGTCAGCAACTGCAGCTACTGGGGTGAAGAGAACGTCTGCAAAGCCGAGCAAATCCTGATCGAAATCGACAAGCACGCCTCCGCCAAGTACAGCGAGGAGTACGGCAGCGAGCTTGGAGAGCACAAAGACCGGGCTGTAAATTCTTCGGCTACCTGCTGTCTGACCTTCAAGCCCAAAACTTCTTAATTCAAGCGCCCGACTCCATTTATGCACTTATCCATCTGTCGTGAGGAGGCTTCTAATCATGGATGAATTCAACAAACGTGAACAGGAACACAAGACGGACAGCCCATTCGCAGGACAAGGAATCACTCCCGTTTCAACGAATAACGTTTCCCGCACGAATCACCGAGAAGAATATGCAGCTGAAGCGGGTACTACTCCCTCTGCAACCCGGGATAACGAGTTCCGGCAGGCGATCGCCACACGGATCCGTACCGATTACCCGCGCAGGGACGCCCATAAAGAGGAGTATGCCTCAGAGGTAACATCCCCTGAAGTCACAAGCCGTGAGGCCGGATATTCGGTCCGGGACGACCGGAAGGCGGATGCCGCTGTGAAGAGAACGGATTTGTACAAAAAAGATCGCGAGGAGTACGCGGCAGAAGTAGCTCCGGCACCATCGGTCCGCAGGGACGAGGTCCGTACCTCGGATGATGCCGAAAACCGGAACGCCGTTCAAAACTATGGACGTACAGCCGGTTATGTCGGTGTAGGCTTCGGCGTCCTGTCCTTGTTTATGTGGTCCATTATCCTGGGCCCGCTGGCTGCGGTCATTGGCTTTTATGCGTACAGCCAAGGCAGCAAGGTATGGGGCGGATGGGCGATGGGACTCGGCATTTTGGCGACGATCAGCTACTTTGTGCTGGTTCCATTCGCACGGTAAATCAAACGGGCATAAAGCGTCTTTGGCCGCTGATGAAGCGGCTGAGGGCGCTTTTTTCATGTCAGCGTTTTTTGGAAGAGGTCTGGCGCAAGACGGCGGAATCATGGTAAAATAAATCCAATCCGCATGGACGAGATTATGAAGGAAAATGAGGTTTGAGATGATGCAAATCGATCCGGCTGCAGCGCAGCAGTTGTTGGCAATGCAGGACAACAGCCGTATTCAAAATAGAGACGAGCTTCTCCAGGACATTATCGAGAATGGCAGCACCTCTGATTTTGGTGTTATTCTGAACCAGCTGCTGGATGACTCCAGCGCGGCAGCTGCAGAAATCGATGCTTCCGTACAACCGACGGTGCCCGGCGTATCGTGGAGTGACGGTCTGCTGTGGCAGCAGCTGGGAGAGGCGAATACCTCGCCGGTGGAACATGTTGACGAAGTGTCCAAGCCGGCTCATTCCGATTCCGGCTCCGGCAAATCGACCGCTTACAACGACTTGATTGAACAGGCAAGCCGCAAGTACGGTGTGTCCGAATCGCTAATCAAGGCCGTCATCGAGACGGAGTCCACCTTTAATCCGAATGTCGTATCTTCTGCGGGGGCCAAAGGCCTGATGCAGCTGATGGACGGCACGGCGCAAGGACTCGGGGTCAGCGATCCGTTCGACCCGGCGCAGAACATCGATGCCGGCACGAAATACCTTTCGTATCAGCTGAGCCGCTTCGGTGGGCAGGAAAATATGGCGCTGGCGGCATACAATGCGGGGCCTAACCGGGTGCTCAAACTCGGAGTATCGACCGATGCCGAATTGATGCAGCAATTGGACCGGCTTCCTGCAGAAACAAGGAACTATATCCGTAAAATTGCGGATGCCAGGGCAAAATATGAAGGTTAATACCAATCGCATAGCGTTTTAAGTTACGGGATCAAACTCGGGAGAACGGGAAGCGGCTCGATATGAAGCGCTTCTTCCGATGTTTGATCTCTTTATATTGCTTCGGGTGATCCGTGTAAAGGAGGAAACGTGATGATTTATTGGGACCATGCGGCAAGTACGCCACCCTACGAAGAAGTGATCCAGACGATGGCGGAAGTGATGAGACAGCATTACGGCAATCCTTCATCCATTCACCGGATGGGCGAGGACGCTGCCAAGCTAATCAAGCGTTCCCGGGAAGTATGCTCCGCCGCCCTTGGTGTTAAACCGGCCGAGATCATCTTGACCTCAGGCGCAACGGAAGGCAACAATATGGCCATTAAAGGTACAGCCTTTCAATATGCCGGCAGGGGTAAGCACATCATAACAACTGCAACGGAGCATCCGTCCGTCTACGACAGCTGTTTATATCTTCGGGAACACGGATTCGAGGTAACCTTTCTTGATGTGGACCAGAAAGGCCGGATCAATCCTGACCAGCTGCGCAGCCTCATTAGAAAGGACACCATCCTGGTCAGCATCATGCATGTCAACAATGAGACCGGAGCCGTGCAGCCGCTGGAGGCGGCGGGGCGGATCATTAAACAGTGCAACCCGCTGACCCTGTTCCATGTGGACGGTGTTCAGGGCTTCGGCAAGCTCCCTGTCGACCTGCAGGCGTGGCAGGCAGACTTATATACGTTATCCGCACACAAACTCCGCGGTCCCAAAGGAGCCGGCGTATTATTTCGCAGGGAAGGCGTTCAGCTTCATCCGCTGCTGTCGGGAGGCAAGCAGGAGTCCGGCATGCGCTCGGGGACGGAAAATTATCCGGGGATCGTCGCCATGGCGAAAGCCATGCGGATGGCTAAAGAGCAGTTAGGGACTTTCAGTGAGCAGGTCGGGGCGCTGCGGGACGAATTGCTCGCATTTATCCGAACGATACCGGCCCTTGCGCTGAACAGCGACGAAGACGGGGCGCCGCATATCGTTAACGTGTCCTTTTCCGGAATGAAAGCCGAGGTCCTTCTGCATTCGCTTGAGGAGCACGGCATGCTCGTGTCCACCAAATCGGCCTGCTCTTCCAAGACGGCGGAGCCAAGCCGTGTCCTGCTTGCCATGGGACGGAGCGAGGATGAGGCCTCCAGCGCAATCCGGATCAGCATGGGACTTACCAACACCAAGAATGATGTAGAGCGGTTGAAGAACGCGCTTCAGGATGCGGTCGAACGGCTGACGCCTTTAATGACAGGAAGGAATGAAATCCATTGAAATATGATATGCTTCTGCTCCGTTATGGAGAAATTACACTCAAGGGAAAAAACCGGGGGCGCTTCGAAAATGCGGTGATCTCGCATATCCGGTCCGTTCTTAAGGATTTTCCCAAAGCGAAAATTCGCAAGGAATACGGAAGACTGTACGTTGAACTGAACGGGGAAGAGGTGGAACCACTGATCGCCTCGCTCCAAAAAATATTCGGGCTGACGTCGATCAGCCCGGTAGTTGTCAGCTCTACGGAGCTGGATTCTATTTTGGAAGCTTCATCAGCATTTATCGGGCAGATGGACATGGAGGAAGAGGTCACCTTTAAGGTTCATGCCCGCAGAGTGTGGAAGGCTTTCCCGCACTCGTCCCATGAGATGAACCATCTGGTGGGTGCGCCGCTGCTGAAGAAGTATCCCCTGTTAAAAGTGAGCATGAAGGATCCCGAGCTCACCCTGAATGTGGAGATCCGCGAGCAGGGAACCTATATATTCTGTCAGACGATTCCCGCCGTCGGCGGATTTCCGCGGGGAAGCAACGGCAAGGCCATGCTGCTCCTCTCCGGCGGAATCGACAGCCCGGTCGCAGGGTGGTCCTCCATGCGCAGAGGGCTGGAAGTGGAGTGCGTTCACTTCTACAGCTACCCGTTTACAAGCCGGCTCGCCAAAGAGAAGGTCATCGAGCTGGCGAAGGTGCTCTCAGGTTATGCAGGGGAGATCAAGATTCATCTGGTGCCGTTTACCGAAGTGCAGACGTCCTTTACGGGCATTGGACAGGACAATTTGATCATTACCCTGATGCGGCGTTCGATGCTCAGAATTGCCGAACTGCTGGCCAAGCGTGAAGGGGCACTTGCGATCGTTACCGGAGACAGCCTCGGGCAGGTCGCCAGCCAAACCCTGCCAAGCATGAACGTGATCGGCCGGGCGACCGAGCTGCCGCTTCTGCGGCCGCTGATCATGATGGACAAAAACGAGATCATCCGGATTTCCAAAGAGATCGGCACATACGAAACCTCGATTCTTCCTTATGAAGACTGCTGCACGCTGTTCGTGCCCAAGTCACCGACGACGAATCCGAATTTGCGGGTTGTCGAGAACGTAGAGGCGTCGATCGAGAAGCTCCCTGAGCTGATCCAAGACGCCTTTGAGCGGACCGAAACTTTGGTGCTCACCAAGGATTATGTGATTGGAGAGGAAGAAGAAGCAGGCGGCGTTAACGAGGATTGGTTCTAAAACTCAGAGGATTAGGAAACAAAAAAAGGAGGCTCTTCATTGAAGAGCCTCCTTTTGTATGACAACAAGCCGGATATGTGTGTTCTAACTATACGAATGTTCGTCTTTCCGTTTCTTCATCGACGCGCGTTTCAGGTATCCGAGGGCAAGAATGGCTATGACGACGATCACGATAAACAGCACCCGGAGAACCGGATATTGTTCAAAAAACGGAGCAAACCGCTTTTCTTCCGTAATCATGTTGGATGCCGTGTAACCGAGTACCGCCGAACCAAGGTAAATAATCCATGGAAACTTGTTAATCAGCTTAATAAACAGGGTGCTTCCCCAAACGACAATCGGAACGCTGATAAGCAGTCCGAGAATGACGAGGATGATATTCTGCTCGGCTGCGCCGGCCACGGCAATCACGTTGTCCAGGCCCATCGCGGCATCCGCTACGATGATAGTCCGTACAGCTCCCCATAACGTTTGGCCTGCCTTGATGTCCGTGTGATCGTCGTTATCGGCCAGCAGCTTGTAGGCGATCCATACGAGCATGATACCGCCAACGGCAAGCAGCCACGGCACTTTCAGCAGCCAGACGACGACGATCGTCGCAATGATCCGAAGCAGGACTGCGCCTCCGGTTCCATAAAAAATAGCCTTTTTCTGAGTCGAGGGGGCAAGATTCCTCGCAGCAAGGCCAATTACGATGGCGTTATCGCCAGCCAATATTAAATCCAAAAAGACGATTTTGATCAAATTAACTAAAAATTCTGTTACACTGTCCAAGTCAGGTCACTCCTTATTATGACTGTATACGGAGTTCAATAGCAAATCGATTCATTATAGGCTAATTTTTCATGTGAAGTCAAGCATAGCCTGGCCAACTCCCACATAGATGTAGAGTGGGGGTGTTGACCTTTGGAATCGATTTGGCTGCTCATTCAGATCCTGATGATCAATTTGGTCCTAAGCGGCGACAATGCCGTCGTGATTGCTCTGGCGAGCAAGGACCTGCCGGAGAAGCAGCGTAAACAGGCGGTATGGTGGGGAGCGCTCGGCGCTGTTATCCTAAGGTGCTTGTTGACTTTTATTGCGGTCATTCTGCTGAAAATCCCTTATGTTCAGGCGGTCGGCGGGTTCATGCTCATCTGGATCGCCTTAAATCTGCTGATCGAAAACAAGGATGAGCTCCGGCTGCAGGAATCCTCCACCATTTGGAAAGCGGTCAGGACTATTCTTGCGGCGGATTTCATTATGAGCCTCGACAACGTACTGGCCATTGCCGGACTCGCCAACGGCGATCTCGCACTGATCGTGATCGGCATTGCGATCAGCATACCGATCGTCGTCTGGGGCAGCAATTTGATCGTCACCTGGCTTCACCGTTTCCCGGTGCTCGTGTACATCGGGGCGGGCATTCTAGCTTATACAGCCGGTGAGATGCTCCTCCAGGACCACAGGCTTGGGGCTCTCCTCTCCGCATCTCTGCCGGAACTCCACCATCTCATTCCCGGCGTATTGGCCGGCTTGGTGATCGTCTCCGGCGGTATCAAGCAGCTGCTGCTGCGGCCGCGCTCATAAGCAGGACAATCTCGTTAAAAACCGGGTTGAACCCGGTTTTTTTCTTGTTATGGACATAAAAATCGCAAAGTATTGGAATCATTCGGGCTTGCGGCAGGACCTTTCCTTTGCGGGGTTATTTTGGGCTCCAGTGCCTAAAAAATTACAGGCGCAATCTGGTTTTTTTCACAGGTTTCAGATAAACTAAAGATGAAAATATGTCGTTTTTTGCGTATGGCGTAAGGGACGGCTATAGAGAAGAGGGTGGGAGAATGTCCTCAAGGAACGACTTGAAGCTGGGCCTGTTCATTGTCATTGCTGGGATCGTCATTTTGCTTGGCAAGCTTGGAGTTTTCGGTTTTTTGGGCCGCACGCTGTGGCCGCTGGTCCTTTTGATTCCCGGACTGGTTCTGCATATGCTGTTTTTCGGCAACCGGGCGCGTGCAACGGTGCTTGTACCCGGCGGTATTTTGACGGTGTACGGGCTGCTCTTTTTACTGTGCAGCACGATCAGCTGGGGGCTGATGTCCTACTTGTGGCCCGCCCTTCTGCTCGGGATCGCGGTCGGGCTGTACGAGTATTACCTGTTTGAAAAGACGCGTCCGTCCTCCTTGCTTCCTGCCTCTGTCATTTTGGGACTGGCTTCGCTGGTACTGTTCTTCATCAGCCTTCTTCATACCGCGGTGATCTATATCCTCGCCGTGCTTCTGATTGCCTTGGGCATTTGGCTGATTGCCGGAAGGGGGAAATCCAGAAACCGGAAGTGGAAGAGCGGCTGGTAAATCAGGCCTTCTATTTTCTGTAAAACACTTGTTTTTTTCTGAAACTTCATTATAATATAAGGGATGTAGAAGCGTCGGCGCTACCGCCTGACGCTTCATTTGTTGAAAGACTTCGTTACGATTTGAAAGGGAAAGGATCTGGATAAAAGCCATGCATTCAAGAGATAAAATTCGCAACATTGCGATTATTGCGCACGTTGACCACGGCAAGACGACCCTGGTTGACCAGTTGCTGCAGCAATCGGGGATATTCGCCAAGCACGAACACCTGCAGGAACGCGCCATGGACTCCAACGATTTGGAGCGCGAACGCGGCATTACCATCCTGGCCAAGAACACGGCCATTACGTATAAAGATTTTCTGATTAACATTGTGGACACCCCGGGACACGCCGACTTCGGCGGCGAGGTGGAACGGATTATGAAGATGGTCGACGGCGTACTGCTCGTCGTTGACGCATATGAAGGCTGCATGCCTCAGACCAAATTCGTGCTCCGCAAAGCGCTTGAGGCGAATCTGACGCCGATCGTCGTCGTCAACAAGATCGACCGTCCGGCAGCCCGTCCGGCCGAAGTTATTGACGAAGTGCTCGACCTCTTTATCGAGCTTGAAGCAAACGACGACCAGCTGAACTTCCCGGTCGTTTACGCTTCGGCGCTGAACGGAACCTCGAGCCTGGATCCAGACAAGCAGGACGACAACATGCTTGCCCTGTATGAAACGATTACCGAGCACATTCCTTCTCCGACAGAGAAGGTTGATGAGCCGCTCCAGTTCCTCGTTACACTGATGGACTACAATGAGTACCTTGGCCGGATTGCGATCGGCCGGGTTAACCGCGGCGTGATCAAGCAAGGCCAAGCCGTTACGGTCATCATGCGCGACGGCAAGAGCAAATCCGCCCGGATCGAGAAGCTGTTCGGCTTCCAAGGACTGAAGCGTGTGGAGCAGGAAGAAGCCGGAGCAGGCGACATCATCGCGATCGCCGGGATCAAGGACATCAATATCGGGGAGACGATCGCCGATCCGAACCATCCTGAAGCACTGCCGGTTCTTAAGATTGACGAGCCGACCCTGCAAATGACCTTCCTGGTCAACAACAGCCCGTTTGCCGGACGCGAGGGCAAGTGGGTTACGTCCCGCAAGCTGCGTGAGCGTCTGATGAAGGAACTGGAGACAGACGTCAGCCTGCGCGTTGAAGAGACGGACAGTCCGGATGCGTTTATCGTGTCGGGACGCGGTGAGCTTCACCTCGGCATCCTGATCGAGAACATGCGCCGCGAAGGGTACGAAATGCAGGTTTCCAAGCCTGAAGTTATCGTCAAGGAAATCGACGGAGCCAAGATGGAGCCGATCGAGCGTCTTCTGATCGATGTCCCTGAAGAGAGCATGGGCGCGGTTATGGAAAGCCTCGGTTCCCGTAAGGCCGAAATGGTGAACATGGTCAACACCGGCAACGGTCAGGTACGTCTGGAGTTCCTGATTCCGGCACGTGGTCTGATCGGTTATCGTACGCACTTCCTGACGCTGACCCGTGGTTATGGCGTCATGAACCATGCGTTTGACAGCTACGGTCCGCTGCACAGCGGCCAAGTCGGCGGACGCCATCAGGGCGTGCTGGTTTCCAGCGAGACCGGAACGAGCACCTTCTACGGCATGATGGGCGTCGAAGACCGGGGTATCCTGTTCCTGGAGCCCGGAACTGAAATTTATGAAGGCATGATCGTTGGCGAGCATACGCGCGATAACGACATCGTCGTAAATATCTGCAAAGAGAAGCAGCTGACAAACGTGCGTTCCGCGACAAAAGATGATACAGTAAAAATGAAGACGCCTCGTCTATTCTCACTTGAACAGGCGCTTGAATATTTGAATGACGACGAGTACTGTGAAATCACGCCGAAATCGGTCCGTCTGCGCAAGAAGATTCTGAACAAGAGTGAGCGCGAACGTGCCGAGAAGCACCGCAAGATGGCCGAAGCCAACATGTAATCCGGGTAAGGTCCTCACCTCATTTCTGGAAGGAGTGAACTGTCCGTGCAAGCTTGGTTAGCAGCGCATCCGATTATCTCCTACATCATCATCTTTGTGCTGATCACCTATGTATACAACAAGGTGTTTCGGGTCAAACAGAAGCTTCCGCTTCTCAAAGAGATTCTGCTGTATATTCTGATGGCCATCGGCTCCGGGATGCTGCTGATTTTTCAGCACGACAAGCTTCCGATCATCCAATGTCTGCTTGTCGCGGTAGCTCTGATGTTCACGGTGCGCATCCGCTATTTCGTGGAAGCGCGGCAGAAGAAGAAAGCCGAAGCGGCTGCCAAGCGGGTGTAATGCGCCCGCTGTGGCCCGGCTCTTTGCAACTTTACGAAGGTCGTCATCGTTTATAGAGAGATTACCTCAAAATAAATGAAAAAGGTGTTTGAGATGAGTCCCAGCAATACGAGTCTACCTCCAAGATCTCATGGCGGCACCCCGAAAGGGAAAGTGCCTCCAAAGAAGAAAAAGAAGAAAAGCGGGTTCAAAACGTTTTTGAAATTCGTATTGATTCTGATTATATTAGCTGTACTCGCCGTAGCGGGATACGCGGGATATTTGTACTATAAAGCGGATCATGGCGTTCTGGACACAGGTGTAGATGCACCGGTCGCTCCTTCCCAATCCGCCAAGGTCAAACCGATTACAATGCTGCTGC
Organism: Paenibacillus sp. FSL R5-0378; assembly: GCF_038009285.1. Classification (NCBI taxonomy): domain Bacteria; kingdom Bacillati; phylum Bacillota; class Bacilli; order Caryophanales; family Paenibacillaceae; genus Paenibacillus; species Paenibacillus sp. FSL R5-0378. The sequence continues at coordinate 5,886,344 of NZ_JBBPAY010000001.1, read as the reverse complement.
TTGGAACGGACTATCGTCCGGAGACGAAGACACACCTGTCTGACGTCATCATGATCGCCGCCTTTAATCCGGATACGAAATCGGCAACGTTAGTGTCGGTTCCGCGCGATACCAAGATCGAGCTGAAGGGCTATCGGGAGAACAAGGCCAATGCCTATTATCCGAATTTCCTGGCCGATGAGAAGCAATCCGGGATCAAGGCGACCGATGAGATGAAGACGATGTTCTCCAAGTATTTGGACATCGATATCGATTACGTGACGGTGCTGAATTTCCAGGCCTTCCGTGATGCGGTAGATGCACTGGGCGGCGTTGACGTGACAGTCGACAAGAACATGTGCTACCGGGATAAAGCTGACGGAACGGACATCAACCTGAAGAAGGGTGAGCAGGAACTGAACGGGAAGCAGGCGCTCGATTTTGTGCGCTACCGGAAGTCCAACTGCCGTCCGAGAACGGACGCTTCCGACGATTTTGACCGCAACCGCAGACAGAACGAAGTTCTTCACTCCCTGATCGACAAGATGCAGACGTTCAAGGGCGTTACGAGCCTGGGCGGAGTGCTGGATGCCATGAATAACAACATGGAAACCGACATCGAGAAGGATCAATTGAAGAACATGATTGCAACCTATTGGAAAATTAAAAAAGAAGACGTCAAATTCATGCCGATTACCGGCAACTGGAAAAGTCCTTATGTGTATGTAGACGATGACGAGCTGGATAAAGCAAAGCAGGCATTGAAGGACGAGCTTGCCGGCAAGGCTGCCGTGGAAGCCGGTACTTCAGCGGATGAAAGCTCGAATCCGTAAAGTTGGGTGCAAGTTTTGGGACGACATATAATATACTAGAGTACAATGGAACCTGTACAGGAGGTCAGTGCGATGTCCGAGACGGTTACGAAGTGGACTCCAATATATGAAATGCAACGTCAACCAGCTGTTCATCTCTCTGTGCCGACTTCTGCTGAATCCGGTGTATGTTTTGACGCGCCATGCAAAAAAGCCTAGTGATCTGATCACTGGGCTTTTTTCTTTTTTTGCAAAATTTGTTGAATTCGGCTGGTATTTCGCCTGTCCTGTGCTTTAGCGGGTTGGGCTTGGCGAAGAAGGGCTATTCTGACGCGATTTGACATCGCGCGGGAGCTGCGGCACAATCCGGCCGACAATATCCGCCAGTTCGGAAGCGAATCCCGATACGGGTTCCCCTTTTTGAATATGCTGACCGATTTCGGCAATCCGGCTGGACAAATCCATATCGGCCGTCACGAGGGCGTTTTTGCCCCGAGGATCCTTTTTGAGTGCTTCGGCAACGGTATATTTGATGGTTCCGACGCGGGAACGCGTCAAATTGCCGTCTACGTCGATGCCCACAACGGCAGTATTGCCTAACACGACTGCGTGCGCTTTTTTCACACCGTTCACCTTTTCGGCGATGTTTTCCAAATGGTCTTTTAAAGCCAGGTCCGTTGTATCTTCTGCGGAACGCACGGCTGTGTTTCCTGCAGACCGGAGTGAAAGGCGGTGATGGTCGCCGGTTGATGCGGCTGTCGGCCCCTGTTGACTTTGAGGAGAGGGTGATGCAGTGTTCTGATGATTACAACCGCTCAGTAGAGCCATAGTTAACACAACGAGCAAAAACATTCTCATATGTGATCGTCCTTTCCAGGTCATAAATTGGCATGACGGGTTGTAACTTAGGATGTCCATGACGAAATAATTTATGTGTTTATTATGAGTTCAGTGGAGGGAGAAAGTATGAGAAAGATATTTGTACTGGATACCAATGTGCTGCTGCATGATCCCCGGGCGATATTTGCGTTTGATGAACATGAAGTCGTGATTCCGGCCGTCGTACTGGAAGAAATAGACTCCAAGAAACGGAATGCCGACGAAATCGGGAGAAATGCGCGGACGGTGTCCCGCCTGCTGGACGGATTGAGGGAAAACGGCGGCCATTTGCACAGCGGGGTGCTTCTGGAAAACAAAGGCAGCCTGAAAGTGGAGCTGAATCACCGCAGTTTTGTGAAAGTACAAGAAATGTTCGGCGAAATGTCCAATGATAACCGCATTTTGGCAGTCGCCTTAAATTATCATCTGGAGGAGCAGGGCAAGGAGGACCCGACGTCGGTAGTGCTGGTAAGCAAGGACGTGCTCGTTCGCATCAAGGCGGACGTGCTTGGTCTGGTGACCCAGGATTACTTATCCGACCGCACCGTAGGTCCCGGAGATCTGTATACCGGATATTCTACGCTTAAGGTGCATCCTTCCATCATCGACGAGTTTTATTCGTACCGTTTTTTGTCCATCAAGCCGCTGCAGCTGCCATATCCGCTGTATCCGCATGAATTCGTCATCCTAAAGGACGAGATGGGGAGCACGAAATCGGCCTTGCTGAAGGTGAATACGGATGCGCTCCGGCTGGAACCGCTCTTTTTGAGCAATGAGTCCGTATGGGGAATCAGCGCACGCAATGCACAACAGCGCATGGCGCTGGAGCTGCTGCTGAACGACGATATTCCGATCGTAACGATTACCGGAAAGGCCGGTACGGGCAAAACGCTGCTTGCCTTGGCAGCCGGGCTGATGAAGGTCGAAGATGAGCATAAGTACAAAAAGCTGCTGATCGCAAGGCCGGTCGTTCCGATGGGCAAGGATATCGGTTATCTGCCCGGTGAGAAAGAAGAGAAGCTCCGTCCGTGGATGCAGCCGATTTACGACAACCTGGAGTTTTTGTTTGATACGAAAAAGTCGGGCGATATCGATAAAATTTTAATGGGTCTGGGCAGCATTCAGGTCGAGGCGCTTACGTATATCCGCGGACGCTCCATCCCCGGCCAGTTTATCATCGTGGACGAAGCCCAGAACCTGTCCCGCCACGAAGTAAAAACGATCGTCTCCAGGGTAGGGGAGGGAAGCAAGATTATTCTGATGGGGGACCCCGAGCAAATCGATCACCCGTATCTGGATGCATCGAGCAACGGCCTGTCATATATCGTGGAGAAATTCAAGCAGGAAGGGATCAGCGGGCACATTACCTTGGAAAAGGGCGAGCGCTCCAAGCTGGCCCAGCTCGCAGCCGATCTGCTGTGATTTCATAAGCTGGTACTATTTCCCGAGAAATGATGCCACCACCTGCCAGCACATAAAAAGAAGTCCCCCTTGTCCGGTTCATTGGAACCGGCTGGGGGCTTTTTTAGAGGGGATCAGAACGTATCCATTTCAGAGCCTCCACTTCTTGATCTCGCAAGGAAATTTCCACTTAAAGCGGTCAGTCTTCTTAGAAGATATGTCGATAGACGTCTTTCTTTAGTTTTAACAATTTCAGGCACCGGATCAAATATACTCGAATTACAATAAGGACATTCGCAGTTAGCCACATGGTGTGGCTCATCGGCTTATTGCTTGCCCGTCCGTTAAACATTTCCAGAAAAAAATAGGACAAGCGCCCTATGAATTTGCTAAAATATTGTATAAGTATTGTGAGGGGAGGCCTAGAGACTTGAGGCGGAAAAATTACTGGCTTCTGTTTGCCATTTTGCTGCTCTCTTTAACCGCTTTATCCCAGGGGCAGGATTTATCGCAGACCCCATCGGGTCATGAAGAGGAAGATGACGCGTCTCTGTTTCCGCAGCCTTCCACACAAGAGCGAACGTCCCAATCCCCCATCCGGGTCACCGTGCACCTGAGCGATGAGGATTTTAAGCAGCTCGAGGAGCTGAATCATACATATGTTACCGACACGGGAGCCACGGTGGAATTGAACAACATCCCGGATGCCGATTCGTACCTTCAGCTGACGTCCGCTTTGGCCGTAGGGGAAGGCCCCGATGTCATGCTCATCAACAGCTCGTGGGTCCGCCCGATGGCTTCCCGAGGCTACCTGCTGCCAGTCGAATTCTATACAAGCAATCGTGCGGATAGTGATACCATCAACCCGCTGCTGCAAGAGGTGGAATGGAACGGCTACCAGTGGGGAACGCCCGCCGACATGGATCCTTATGTGCTGGCATGGAATATGAAAGCGTTGAATTCGCTTGGAGTGACGGATATTCCAGGCGGTATTAGCAGTTGGAAAGAGCTGCTGAGCAAAGCGAAGAACCGAGGACATCAGCAGCTGCTTGAGATTTCGTCCGGGGACGGCTATGATGCTGCAGCTTTGATGGGAGCACTGGGCACCGATCCGTTAAGCCCGAGCCAGGCATCCCTGGAATGGATCGACAAGGCACGCGCATTCATGCAAATCGATCAGACCGAGCAAGGCGCTGACGGAGCCCAGCTTCCGCTAACCATTTCCGCCGTTTCGGAAGCGGCAAAGTCCCAGACAGCAAATACGGAACTGCGGATGCCCGAGCAGCTGTACGCCATCTATCCGTCGCTCCTGCGCAGCCGAAGCTACGCCGTATCGGCGGGATCGCAGCATGCCAAGGAAGCGGCCGAATGGATCGCGTATATGAGCTCAGCAGTCGTTCAGCAGGAATGGTACCAGGCTACGGGTAAACTTCCGGCGCTGAAGAGCCTGTACGACGATACGGTATTCAATCCGGCCGGACTGCCGTTCCATCTCAACTCCCTGCTTCAGACGGCAGGTACCGATAAGGACACAGGCAGGCTGCAGGCGAAATGGGATGTGTTTGTCAAAGCATCAGGCGATTATATTACAGGCAAATCTGCGGCCGCAGATTACGTTGAGGCTGTTAGAGGGGAAGCCGGAGGAAGCTGATCCGATACTCGCGGGCAGTTCGTCTCCGGCTTTTTTGTGTTACATGGACAGCTTAAGCGTAACATGGAGGTTTTTATCCGTACTTTTCACCTCGGTCGCCTTTACGAAGGAGACGATTTGCTGCGGATAAAATCCCAAATCGAACTCTTCCTCCATTTGGCGGCATGTCGTATCGGGCAGTTCATAGCCGTTAAATACGAGCTTATCCACATGGAACATGATGGAGTTCTGCGGCTGCTCCTCGACGCTGTAGTGGCCCTGAACTTCGAGGGACAGCGTGCCGCTTTGGCCGGAGGCCGTAATCTCGTCTTCGCTAAAGTGGAAGGCAAACTGCTTGAACAGATCGTTCTTGGAGCGGAGGAAAGCGTTCAGATCGTCCTCCTTGATGTCGATATTATAGGTCGTTCCGTTGGTGCGGATCGCTCCGTCCTGATTCTGAATAAACTCCGGGAGGTCGTTCATGGCAGAGGCGAGCGCGTCAAAATAGGTTTTTACCTCGTTAAGCCCGACATTTTCCCAATAAAGCGTAAATTCCTCAATCATGTTCTTGAGCGCTTCCGGATCGCTGCTTGAGGCGATTCCCTGATCGACCTTTTGCTGCAGGGCCGATACCCGTGCCCGCTGCTCAATGAGATTGGACTTCATTTCTTCCAGGTCGGCCGTCTTTTTCTCCATGGCCAGCTTCGTGTTTTTAATCTCCTTGTACTCCGATTGATACGCATCAAGAACCGTGCGGTCATGCTCCATAATCATATCGTAGACATCATACATATGAATGAGGCTGCCCAAATCTTTGGCGGACAGCACGGCAACGAGCAGGCCTTCCCTTTCCCCCATGTAATAAGAACGAATGACGGCTCCCGCGCGGCTCTGCTGATCCTGGATCTGAAGCAGCTTGTCTTCCAGCTGCCCGGACAGCTTGTTCAGCTCCTGCTGGATGGTCTCCTGCTGCGCGGTGATCCGCTCAATCTCCCGGTCGATTTCCACAACAGACAGGCTGTTCTGCAATATTTCTCGGTCGTCTGTGCTGGCGCCGGCGGACGGGTCGGCCCGAAGTTCTGGTACGGGGCGGAGCAGCGACAGGCAGAGCATCGGCAGAAGCAGGCAGAGGATTCGCAGGCGTCGATTGTAAGGCTTCAATGGATTTGATCCCTCCCCCATGGTTGTCCATTGTAAATATATGATTCAACGGTAAAAAATATCATCTCTCTTGGAGCCTGTCAGATTTGGCAAGCCAAATAACCCCAGCAGGCAGATACAGATTTATGCAGGTGCCCCCGATAAAAGTCGGCAAAAGCGAAAAAAGCGACCCGGCATTGGATGTCGGATCGCTTTCCTTTGGGTTCTCTAATGATCGGATTAAAGCGGTAAGCCCATTTTGAATACTGTCCAATAGCTGAAACCGGTAAACGTCACGATCATATAGCCCCAGAAGAGAAGAATGTAAGTTCTCTCCGTAAATTTCAGATACCCCAAGATGACGAAAAATGCGGTCTGTACGAAGAACAACAGAGCCATCTCGACCATGTTGCCGGCATATGCCATAAGCCCGATTGCGAGCGTAAAGAACCCGAGTACTCGAAACATGCGTGCCACGTTATATCCCCCTCTCCTTATGTACGGTCATAGCTAAGCTACGTATCATTATATCGTTAACCCAAAATTGTGTAAACGAAAAAGTTGCTTTTTATTATTGTGGTCCCATGATGACAAAGTATACATCGCCATGCATCGGCAAATTTCCAATATGAGGGTATGAGCACTTTGCAAATTGGCAATACAATTTAGTATCAAATAGATTCTATGAACTCTATGAGAAGCATAGAAATGAAAATAAGCAGCTGTTATACCTTATTCAGTACCCGGTGAACAATCCGGTTATGGAGACGGGTTATTTTAGGATGTTGTTAGGAGGGTTTTGTTGCATGACAGCAGTTAGACAAGATGCATGGAGCAGCGAGGATGACCTTATTTTGGCGGAAGTAACCTTAAGGCATATCCGGGAAGGAAGCACTCAGCTGGCCGCTTTTGAGGAAGTAGGCGAAAAAATCGGAAGGACGGCGGCAGCCTGCGGATTCCGATGGAACAGCTGTGTCCGTAAAAAGTATGAGGAAGCAATCAGCCTGGCCAAGACGCAGCGCCAGAAACGGAGCTACTATAAGAAGCAGCCGGCAAATTCGGGGATCCAGGTGGCCGGTTTAGGTCTGTCCGAAGCTGAGGCGGGTTATTACAAAATGGAGGGAGCCAGTGAAGAGACACTCTCCATCGATGCGGTCATCCGCTTTTTGAAGCAGTGGAAAGGGAGCCTCCAGGAAAACGGACGCCAGCTGAAAATGCTGGAGAAGGAGCTCCGTGAAAAGGAAGAAGAGCTGAACAATTTGAGAAGGGTCAACGAGCGGCTCTCCAGGGAAGTCAGTGAAGTCCAAACCGATTACAGGGTCGTTAATGACGACTACAAAGCGCTTATTCAAATTATGGACCGGGCACGGAGGCTTGCCTTTTTGAACGAAGAGGACGAGGAACTGAAGTCGCGGTTCAAGATGGATGCCAACGGCAATCTGGAGCGGATTGAGTAAAAGTCATACACAACGATGCAATACAGATCCCGTGCGGATGCGTGAAGTTTGCGCAGACCGAACGGGTTTTTTCGTGCGTGTAAGCCTTATGTGATGCCGGATGCGCTATAATAGGGACACGGATAGTAACCATTAGACACGGAGGGCAGGCTAATGCTGATCGATATTGTGGGCGCGGGATCGCTCGGACTGCTGTTTGGGGGAAAATTGGCCGGGTCCGGCAGCCGAGTGCGGATCTGGAGCCGCAGCGCCGGGCAGGCGGAGGAGCTCCGTCATTCCGGTATTCATATCGCCAAAGACGGTGAGAGCGGATTAAAGGTGGACCCCGCGCATTTTCAATCCGGTACGGTCGAACAGCTCGGACAAGCTTGGGAGACGAAGCCGGGAGATTATGTGCTTGTGATGACCAAACAAAAGGATACGGAGGCGGTATGCCGCTATTTATCACAAGTCAGGCTTCCGCAAGGATCCAGCCGGCCGGTCGTCGTTTGTTTTCAAAACGGCCATGGGCATATGGACAGGCTGAAGGCGATTCTGCCCGGATGGACTATGCTGGCTGCGGTGACGACTGAAGGTGCAAAGAGAACATCGTATACAGAAGTGTTTCATGCGGGATCCGGGGATACGGTGATCGGCGAGAGCGGTATAGGGCATGTCTCCAACAAGATTGGCGGCCGATGGTTAAATCTTGTTCAGGCCCTAAAACAAGCAGGATTTTACCCGGTATTGTCGAATGACATCGATAACATGATGTTTCGTAAATTGCTGATCAACGCGGTGATCAATCCGCTGACCGCACTCTGGAGGATTCCGAACGGAGAGCTGTTGAAAAGTCCGATGAGGATGAAGCTGATGAAGGAATTATATGAAGAGACCATAGCGGTTTACGACGCATGCGGAATTCGGTATGAGGACGACATGTGGGATCAAATATTGAATGTGTGCAGAGCGACTTCCGGGAATACCTCGTCCATGCTGAAGGATGTGCTTGCCGGTTCGCCGACGGAAATCGGCTGGATTAATGGAAGCATCGCGGACATGGCGCTGAAGGCGGGGGTTCAGGCTCCTGTCAACGAGCTGGTGACCCGGCTCATCGAAGGATTAATCGCAGAGGAGGAGTGAGGAATCTTGGATTTCTTGAGAAATTCATTTATTTTTTTGAGCATCCTTCCGTTTTTCCCGTTTTTGCTCGTGTATTTAGGAGGATATTACTGGCGGAAAAACAGCAGAAACCGCGCGCTGCTGCTGGCCATGGACGTCACTACATTGTTTTTGATCTTTTCCGTTGCGGCGCTGTTCAACAATACGTTCCATACCCGGTTCGGCTTTTATTTGATCCTCTTGTTCATGCTCATCGCGGTGGGGTTGATCGGCGGGGCGCAGAACCGGCTCAAAGGCAGGATTGATGCCAGGAAAATCGCCAAAGTCGTATGGAGAATGTCCTTTATGCTCATGAGCGCAAGCTACATCATATTTACATTAATCGGTATTTTTAAATACATAATACAGACTGGGGCCTAATTTTTTACAATTTTAATCAACAAAAAGACAGGGGAAATCGTTGTTTTTGGCCGTTTGTCACAAGAAAGTAAAATTTTCATGTTTTTCTGTGTAGATTTTTTTGACCACTGGTTGTATAATTTCTTACCATACACATAATTAATTTACCTTTAGGGGGAACAGTTAATGAAAAGGAAAAGCCTGCTCATGCTTCTGACGCTGATCCTCGTTGTTGGCACTGTACTTGCTGGGTGCGGTTCCAAGAATGACAATGGCGGAAGCACGGCTAGCGGCGGCGACAAAGGAAGTTCGTCGGCTGCTAAAGAACAAGTACTTCACATTAACCTGAGCGCTGAGCCGCCAACGTTTGACCCGGCGCAAGCCCAGGACACTCAAGCTAACACCGTACTGAAAATGATGTACGAAGGCCTTGTGCGTATTGACAAGGATAACAACCCGATTCCGGGTGTGGCCGAGAAGTGGGATGTTTCCTCCGACGGTCTGAAGTACGTGTTCCATCTGCGTAAAGACGCGAAGTGGAGCAACGGCGACCCTGTAACGGCAAAAGACTTCGTCTTCGCTTGGGAGCGGGTTTTGAATCCGGCTACAAGCCCAGCACCGCCTTATGCATATCAGCTTTATTACATTAAAGGCGCAGAAGACTACAACAGCAAAAAAATTACCGACTTTAACCAAGTTGGCGTAAAAGCGACAGATGACAACACACTGGAAGTAACCTTGAACAATCCGACTCCTTATTTCCTGGGTCTGACTTCGTTCTACACGTTCTATCCGGTGCACCAATCGGTGAAAGACAACGCCAAATGGGCAACCGATCCGAAGCTGATGGTAACGAACGGACCATTCACGCTCACAACTTGGACAACCGGTCAGAAGATCGAAGTGACCAAAAACGCAAACTACTGGGATAACCAGAACATCAAGCTGACCAAAGTTACGATGTCGCTGTCCAACAGCAGTGCAACGGAACTGTCCAGCTATAAGGCTGGCCAGCTTGACTATGCAGGTAACCCGAATGGAACGATTCCTACGGACCAAATGCCTGCAGTGAAGAACGAGCTGAAGGACGAGCTCGATTTGAAACCGATCGGCAGCATTTACTACTACGTGTTCAACACAACAGCGAAACCGTTTGACAACGTAAAAATCCGTAAGGCGTTCTCGATGGCCATCAGCCGTCAGGATATCGTCGATAAAGTAACGATGAGTGAAGAAACCCCTGCGTTCGGATTCGTGCCGCCAGGCATTTCCGGTGACAAGGGTGAATACCGTACCGAATTCAAGGACGATTTCTTCACCGAAGATATGGAAGAAGCCAAGAAGCTGCTTGCTGAAGGCATGCAGGAAGAAGGATACACGACGCTTCCTCCGATCACTTTGATCTACAACTCCGATGACAAGCATAAGAAAATTGCGCTTGCCATTGCAGATATGTGGAAGAAAAATCTTGGCGTTGAAGTGAAAACCGAAAACCAAGAATGGGGCGTGTTCCTCAAGAACCGTCAAAACCTGAACTACCAAATCGCACGTGCCGGCTGGAGCCCGGACTACAACGATCCGATGACTTTCTTCGATCTGTGGACTTCGACCAGCGGCAACAACGATTCCGGCTTCAAAAACAAAGAGTATGATGCTTTGATCAAAGACGCATTCTCTACACCTGACACAGCAAAACGTATGGAAGATTTTAAAAAGGCTGAAACGATGATTATTAAAGATCAGCAGGTCGTGCTGCCAATTTACTACTATACAAACGTTGCCTTGATCAAACCGAATCTTAAAGGCGTTGTTATTGACTATGCCGGTCAAGTAGACTTTACAAGAGCTTATTTCGAATAAATTTCGAATGGTCTAACAAAAGCAGCTTAGCTTGATAAATACTGTTCGGGATATATGTGTGGAGCTTCCATATATATCCCGTTTTTTTTGCTTAGTATATATCTTTACCAAGGATTTCTTCAATTTGAAATATATAGCATGGACAAATAGATTCGGCATTCTTTAAAATTAAAATATGGTCCGCGATGGTTGGTGCCATGTTATATGAAGTTTAGCGGGGAGGGTAAATCGGACATGGTACGTTACGTACTGAGCAAGTTTTTCTATATGCTGGTATCGCTCTTTATTTTGATATCGGCTACATTTTTTCTGATGAAGGCCATTCCTGGTAACCCTTTTATGTCCGAGAAAAATGTACCGCCTGAAATCCAAGCCCGGCTGATGGAACAGTATGGATTGGACAAGCCGGTATATCAGCAATACTTCAAATACTTGGGGGATATTGCAACAGGTGACCTGGGGATTTCCATGAAGCATCAGAACCAGGAGGTAGGGGGCATTATTCTGCAGACCTTCTCTGCATCCCTGAAACTGGGTATCTTCGCCATCGTTATTTCCGTAATTGTCGGTGTGCTCCTCGGCATGCTCGCCGCGCTGTACCACCGAAAGCTTATTGATAATATCGCTATGGTGCTGGCGGTGCTGGGCATCGCCGTTCCGAGCTTCGTGCTGGCATCGCTGATCCAGTATCTGTTTGCGCAGAAGCTGGGCTGGTTCAACGTCATGGGCTTTGACGGCCCGCTTGACTACGTTCTGCCGGTCGCCGCGTTGTCGGCGCAGCCGATTGCCTTTATCGCCCGCTTGACGCGCTCGAGCATGCTCGAAGTGCTGCATGCGGATTATATCAAGACAGCCAAGGCCAAGGGCCTCAACTGGATGACCATTATGTTCAAGCACGTGATCCGTAACGGCATTTTGCCTGTGGTTACTTATATCGGACCGATGACCGCCAACGTCATTACGGGTTCCGTCGTTATCGAGCAGATTTTCGGAATCGGCGGGATTGGTAAAGTGTTCGTCGAATGTATTACCAACCGGGATTACACGATGATTATGGGTGTGACGATTTTCTACGGCGTACTGCTGATGCTGGCCCGTTTCATCACCGATATCGTATACGTGCTGGTTGATCCGCGCATTAAATTAACCGGCGGGAAGGAGGGCTAACGATGGCTGTACAGGAACCAACCTTGATGAATAACAACGTAGAGCTGACGCCCGAAGACTTCCGGAAAATCGGTACCGATGAGAAAGAGGCTGAAATTATTCAGCGGGAAAGTATTTCGGCGTGGAGAGACGCGTGGCAGCGTCTACGTAAAAATAAACTCGCCATGGCGAGCTTGGTCGTTCTCATCTTGATCATTCTGGCTGCGATTATCGGGCCAATCATTTCGAAATTCGATTCGGCAACCAACGATTTGCTGGCAACGAATCAGCCTCCTTCCAAGGAGCACTGGTTCGGCACCGACGACTTGGGTCGCGACATGTTCGTCCGGACGTGGATGGGCGCCCGTATTTCCTTGGTCGTCGGCCTGGCTGCCGCACTCATTGACCTCTTGATCGGTGTCATTTACGGCGGCATCATGGGGTATTTTGGTGGACGCGTCGACGCCATCATGAACAAGTTTTCCGAAATTTTGTATTCCATTCCTTATATGCTGGTTACGATTCTGCTGCTCGTCGTCTTTGAGCCGAGTATCGGAACGATTATTCTGGCGCTGACCATTACCGGCTGGATTAACATGTCGTGGATCGTCCGCGGTGAAATCATGCAGCTGAAGAACAGGGAATACGTTCTGGCATCCCGTTCCATGGGAGCAGGCTCCGGCCGGCTGCTGTTCCGCCACCTGCTGCCGAATGCGGTTGGTCCGATCATCGTCACTTTGACGCTGTCGGTACCGAACGCGATTTTCTCGGAAGCCTTCCTTAGCTTCCTCGGTCTTGGTGTCCGGGCACCGATCGCTTCGCTCGGTTCGATGGTCAACGACGCACTGACTGGCTGGATGTACTATCCTTGGCGGATGCTGTTCCCGGCCATTCTGATCAGTTTGACAATGCTCGCATTTAACATTTTCGGTGATGGCCTCCGCGATGCGCTCGATCCGAAATTGAAATAACAGGAGGTGAGATCATGGAGCCGATTTTACAAGTAAAAGACCTGCATGTATCCTTTCACGTCAAAGGCGGCGAAGTCAAAGCCGTCCGCGGCATGAATTTTGAAATAGGCAGAGGAGAAACGGTGGCGATCGTCGGTGAATCCGGCAGTGGTAAGAGTGTGACCGCGCAGACGATCATGCGCTTGATCCCGTCTCCTCCTTCTGACATCAAGAGCGGTCAGATTATTTTCCAGGGCGAAGATATTCTGAAGAAAACCAATAAAGAAATGGAAGCGATCCGCGGGAAAGACATCGGCATGATTTTCCAGGATCCGATGACTTCCCTGAATCCGACGATTAAGGTCGGCAAGCAAATTACCGAGGTTCTGATCAAGCATCAAAAGCTGTCCTCCGCAGAAGCGAAAGAGCGCGGTTTGGAAATGCTGAGACTTGTCGGCATCAAGAACCCGGAAGAACGCTTCAATCAATACCCGCACGAATTCTCCGGCGGGATGCGCCAGCGCGTCATGATTGCAATCGCTTTGGCGTGCCGCCCGGCGCTCCTGATCGCCGACGAACCGACGACAGCGCTGGATGTGACGATCCAGGCGCAAATCATGGACGTCATGAAGGAAATGCAGCAGAAGCTCGGAACTTCCATTATCCTGATTACGCATGACCTCGGCGTCGTTGCCGGCATGTGTGACCGCGTTATCGTCATGTACGCCGGTGAAGTGGTAGAGACGGGGACGAAGTGGGAGATTTTCAAAAACCCGCAGCACCCGTATACGAAAGGCCTGCTGCGTTCGATGCCGCGTCTTGACCAGAAGAAGGGCGAGCCGCTGATTCCGATTATCGGTACGCCGCCGGACCTGATTAAACCGCCGGTCGGCTGCGCGTTCTGCGCCCGCTGCGATGAAGCGATGAAAGTATGCGAACGGATCAATCCGGGAGCGACGGTATTCAGCGACACCCAAATGGCGCGCTGCTGGAATCTTCATCCGATGGCCAAGGAGGTTCAATCGTCATGAAAGAGAACCATTTGATCGAAGTCGAAGGCCTCAAGAAATACTTTAACGTCGGCGGCGGCAAGATCGTCAAAGCCGTGGACAACATTAACTTTTTCATCCGCGAAGGCGAAACGCTCGGCATGGTGGGCGAATCGGGCTGCGGCAAGTCGACCGCGGGCCGTACGATTCTCCGCCTGTACGAGCCGACTGCCGGCAGCGTCAAGTTTAACGGAACGGATATTTACAAGCTGTCGCCTTCCAAGATGAAAGCGATGCGCCGCGACATGCAGATGATTTTCCAGGATCCATACGCTTCCTTGAACCCGCGGTTTACCGTGTCGGACATTATCGGCGAAGCGCTGGATATCCACAACCTGGCCGGCAGCCGCAAAGAGCGGAAGAAGCGCGTGGAGGAATTGCTGGATATGGTCGGTCTGAATCCGGATCATGCCACCCGTTATCCACATGAGTTCTCCGGCGGTCAGCGGCAGCGGATCGGGATTGCCCGTGCGCTTGCCGTCAATCCGAAGTTCATTATTTGCGACGAGCCGATCTCGGCGCTGGACGTGTCCATTCAGGCACAGGTCGTCAACCTGCTGAAGGATTTGCAGGACCGGCTTGGGCTGACCTATCTGTTCATTGCCCATGACCTGTCGATGGTCAAGCATATCAGTGACCGCGTAGCGGTGATGTACCTGGGCAAAATGGTAGAGCTGGCAGACAGTGAGGAACTGTATGCCAATCCGATTCACCCGTATACAAAAACGCTCCTCTCGGCGATTCCGATCCCGGATCCCGAAGTGGAGGAGAACAAGAAGCGGATCTTGATGAACGACGAAAAGTCGGGTCCGATTCACTCCGCCAAAGGCGGAGATGCAGCGGATCAGGAAGACACGAGACTTGTGGAAGTTTCCAAAGGCCATTGGGTCGCTGCTCCATATGCCTAAGCTATGACAGCTTTACCGCCGGGTGATCCCGGCGGTTTTTTGTTTGCTTTGACGGATACAACAACATTGGTTACAATCAAGAAAGATTGCGGTAGTATAAAGTAAGCATGGAAGTGATTGGGCACAGAATAGGAGGCATACCCATGAATGTGGTTTCCGACTCACTCAAGAGCGGTTCGGCTCTTGCAGATGATTATATAAACCGTTTTAGCGAAGTACAGCCTTTATACGGTGAAGATTTTCGCGATGAAGCAAGCTGGCTGAAACGTGTGGAATGGCTTGACCAATCGGAGTCCGTCCGGGTAAACCGGGGCGAATTGGCAGAAGTTTTACGGCGGTATAACAGCCGGCACAATAACCATCAGGCGGTACATAATGCACTGGATTTGCTGGCGAAGGAAGGAACGCTGGCCGTGGTGGGGGGACAGCAGAGCGGATTGTTTACCGGTTCGCTGCTGGTGATCTATAAAGCCATGACCATAATCCAGTCGGCGCAAGAAGCGGCCAAGAAATTCAACCGGCCGGTGGTGCCCGTCTTCTGGATCGCGGGTGAGGACCATGACTTCGATGAAGTGAACCATACGTACGTCATGACACCGGAGCTGAAGGTCGCCAAAATCAAGATGGAAGCGAAGCCGGGACCCCGCTCGTCGGTGAGTGCGATTCCGATCGGTCCAAACGAATGGAAGCAGTCCTTCGACCAGCTGGGCAGATGGCTTCCGGACAGTGAAAACAAGCCGGAGATTTTGAAATGGATCCATGAGGCGTCGGAGCAGTCGGATAATCTCAGCGACGCTTTCGCCAAGCTGCTGGGCCGGTTGTTTGGCGAGTACGGCTTGATTCTGCTCGATTCGGCGGATCCTGAACTGCGCAAGCTGGAAGTTCCGGTGTTTGAAAAAATGATCGAGCGCAACGACGGGCTGGAACAGGCTTATCAGCAGGCGGCGGCGTGTATTACCGGCAAAGGCTACTCGCTTCAGGCGGAAGTTGCGGCCGGCGGGGCCAATTTGTTCTATATATATGAAGGAAACCGTCTGCTGCTGTATAAACAGGATGGCAAGTTCACCGATCGCAAAGGGATCGTCAGCTTAAGCCAGAGTGAGCTGCTGGAGCAGCTTCGCACTCATCCGGAGCGGTTCAGCAACAATGTGCTGACGCGCCCGATGATGCAGGAATCGATGTTCCCGGTACTCTGTACCGTGCTTGGGCAAGGAGAAATTTCCTATTGGGCTATTACGAAGCAGGCTTTTGAAATCCTTGGGCTCCGGATGCCGATCCTGCTGCCGCGGATGTCCTTTACCTTGATCGAAGGCGCCTTGCAGAAATACATGGATAAGTTCGGCGTGACCTTCCAGGATGTTCAGCACCGGTTTGCAGAAGCCCGCCAGCAGTGGCTTTCGAGCCAGGAGGAATTCCATATCGAGCCGAAATTCGCCGAGACGCGCCGGGCTTTTGAGCAGCTGTACGAACCGCTGATCCGCGAGCTGGGTACGATTCAGTCCGGTTTGATCCCGCTCAGCGAGAAAAACAAGGGCAAAATTTTGGAGCAAATTTCTTATCTGGAACGCAAAACACGCGAAGCGGTGGAGAAGAAGCATGAAGCCGAGCTGCGGCAGTGGGACCGGATCGGTGTCTCCCTGTTTCCGCTGGGCAAGCCGCAGGAACGGGTGTTTAATATTTTCTACTATTTAAACCGCTACGGCCTCGAATGGATTCATGACTTGATCCGCACTTCGGATCATTTTACGGCGGAGCATCGCATTATCGAATGTTAATCAAATAGAGGATAGGGAGGCAATGAGATGAGTTCATCTTCACTGCAAAACAGCGTGGTCAAGGATATGGCGCTGGCACCGGAAGGCCATTTGAAAATCGATTGGGTGGAGGTCCATATGCCGGTGTTAAACGAAATCCGCAAGCAGTTTGAAGCGGAGCAGCCGTTTAAGGGGCTGAAGGTCACCATTTCGCTGCATTTGGAGGCCAAGACGGCATACCTGGCTAAAGTGGTAAAGGCCGGCGGTGCGGAAGTAACGATCACAGGCAGCAACCCGTTGTCCACACAGGATGATGTTTGTGCGGCGCTCGTGGAAGACGGTGTGACCGTGCTGGCCAAATACAATCCGGATCCGGTGGAGTACAAGGAATTTCTGATCCGGGCGCTGGAGACCAAACCCGACCTCATTATCGATGACGGTGGAGACCTGGTGACGATCCTTCACTCGGAACGGCCGGACCTGCTGGAGACGATCCGCGGGGGCGCGGAAGAGACGACGACCGGTATTATTCGCTTGAAGGCCTTGGAAAAAGACGGGCTGCTGAAGTTTCCGATGGTGGCCGTTAATGACGCTTACTGCAAGTATTTATTCGATAACCGTTACGGTACGGGACAATCGGTATTCGATGCGATCAACCGTACGACAAACCTCGTCGTAGCCGGCAAAACCGTTGTCGTTGTAGGCTACGGATGGTGCGGCAAAGGCGTAGCGATGCGGGCCAAAGGACTCGGCGCCAAAGTTATCGTGACGGAAGTCAATGCAATCCGCGCGGTGGAAGCACATATGGACGGCTTTGAAGTCATGCCGATGCTGGAAGCCGCGAAGCACGGCGATTTCTTCGTGACCGTGACGGGCAACCGGGACGTCATCACCGGTGAGCATTACGACGTGATGAAGGACGGGGCGATCCTGTCGAATGCCGGCCACTTCGATGTCGAAGTCAACAAACCGGAGCTGGCGGCACGAGCCGAGTCGGTACGCACCGTGCGCCGCAACATTGAAGAATACAAGCTGACGGACGGCCGCAAAATTTACCTTCTGGCCGAAGGCCGCCTTGTCAATCTTGGGGCGGGAGACGGGCATCCGGCGGAAATTATGGATATGACGTTCGCCCTCCAGGCGATGTCTCTGAAATACGTGAATGACAACTATCAAAACCTGGGTGCTCAGGTGCTGAATGTGCCGCTCGAAATCGACGAGCAGGTCGCACGCCATAAATTGGCAAGCCTGGGGATTCAGATCGACCGGCTGAGCCAGGAGCAGATCCGGTATTTGGAAAGCTGGTCCACCCACGAATAATCGGTAAATTGTGGTTATCCACATGTGGAAAACCCCCTTGATTCTTCGCGAATCAGGGGGTTTTTGCTGTTTTTCCGCGCAGGACGGTAATGGAATTATCCACAAAAAAACATGTGGATAAGGCAGGATTTTGATTTTATCCGGCGAATCTAGTATCCTTAAGTGGTGGAAAGTGGTGCAAAGTGGGGATTTGGGGTTAAAGGGGTGAGTGAACGGTGTTTATGGGGGAATATCAACACAGCTTAGACGATAAAGGCCGCGTCACCATCCCTGCCAAATTCCGCGAGCTGCTTGGCTCCTCCTTTGTGGTCACCCGGGGCTTGGACCAATGCCTATTTGTATATCCTATGAATGAATGGCAAATTTTGGAACAAAAGCTGAAGTCACTGTCCCTGATGAAATCCGACGCGCGTGCGTTTACCCGGTTTTTTTTCTCGGGTGCAACGGAATGCGAATGGGATAAACAGGGAAGGGTAAATTTACCGGGGAATCTCCGCCAATACGCAAAGCTGGAGAAAGAATGCGTGGTGCTCGGCGTATCGAACCGGGTGGAGATTTGGAGCAAGGATACTTGGGAGGAATACTTCCAGCAATCCGAAGAGACGTTTAACGATATTGCTGAGAAGCTGGTTGATTTGAATTTTGATTTGTAGAGAGTTTGGAGGGCTGCAGCTTGTTTCATCACATCACGGTGCTTAAAGAAGAAGCGACAGAAGGGCTGCGCGTGAAGAGAGACGGCATATATGTCGATTGCACGCTTGGGGGGGCGGGGCACAGTTCCCTGATCGCGTCCAAGCTGGGGGAATACGGCAGGCTGATCGCGTTGGACCAGGATGACTGGGCGCTCGATAACGCAAAGGAAAGGCTGGCCCCGTACGCAGACCGCGTATCCCTGGTCAAGACGAATTTCCGGCATCTGGAGGAAACCCTCCGGGAGCTGGCTGTTCCGAGCAAGGACGGCATTCCGCAGGTGGACGGCATTTTGTTCGATCTGGGCGTGTCCTCTCCCCAGTTTGACGAAGGGGACCGGGGATTCAGCTACAATTACGATGCGCCGCTCGATATGCGGATGGATCAGTCGGCGTCCTTGACGGCTGCCGAAATTGTAAACGAATGGCCTGAGCAGGAAATTGCCCGGATTTTGTTCCAATACGGGGAGGAAAAGTTCTCAAGACGGATTGCCAGAGTGATCAGCGAGCGCAGAGCGCAGAAAGCCATTCAAACAACGGGCGAGTTGGTCGATATTATTAAAGAAGGCATTCCGGCGGCAGCGCGGAGAACAGGCGGTCATCCGGCCAAACGAAGCTTCCAGGCCCTTCGGATCGCGGTGAACGACGAGCTTGGCGCTTTTGAAGAAGCGCTGCATCAAGCGGTGCGCTGTCTTGCTCCCGGCGGAAGGGTATCGGTGATTACGTTCCATTCGCTGGAGGACCGGATATGCAAGCAAATTTTGAACAGCTACGTAGGCAAATGCACCTGCCCGCCGGACTTTCCGATGTGCGTGTGCGGCGGGAAGGGTGAAATGAAACTGGTCAACCGCAAGCCGATCGTGCCGGGTGAAGATGAACTTGCACAGAACCCGCGTGCGCGTTCAGCCAAGCTGAGAGTTGCTGAGAAAATATAACCTAACGCATCTGACACACGATTCATATTTTTGAAGGCAAGGACTCATGTTCAGGGCGTAGAGACTAAGACAAAGGGGAATCAGACATGGCCTATACGCGTGGTAACCTGGCAGTTAAGGAGAAGGTCGCTGAACGAACTTCTCCCGGGTACCGGGAGAAGACGAAAGTCGTTACTCACCGTACATATCTGCCGATCAAGGAAAAGCTGCTCTATTTGCTGACGGTTGGAATATGCGTCATGGTGGCGAGCCTGATCATCTGGCAGAACGCCAACATTTACGACCTGAACAAGCAGGGGCAGAAGGTCGACAAGAACATTAAGAACATGAACGTGACTATTAAAGAGCTTAAGGCAGAGAAGCAGCGCCTTGAGGTCGGAATCCGTGAGAAAGCGATCCAGCTTGGTTACCAAGAACCGGGCAAGGAGGCGCTTACCGTTCCGCGTTCCAATACGACAAGTACGGATAACGCCGGAACAGGGTCGGAAACGGCAAAAAAATAGAGCTTGTGAGGGTTGAGCATGGTAAAAAGAATAAAACTTCGCACACTGCTCCTAGGAGGATTCATCACCCTCCTTTTTGTTGTTCTGTTAATTCGGGTATTTGCACTGCAGGTGGTTAACGGGGATGACTGGCATGATCGGGCGGTCGCCCAGTGGACGAAAAAAGTCCCGATTCCGGCATCCCGCGGCACGATTACGGACCGCAATGGCGATATTCTCGCATCCGACGTCCCGGCCTATACCGTTATCGTCAATCCGGCCGTTATCCACGAGAACGGGCTGGAGAACGAAATCATCGAAGGGCTGCACAAGATTTTAGGCAAGGATGAAAGCGAGCTTAAGGAACTTGTAAACGCCAAAGACAAGGACGGGGAGTACCTTACCAACCGGGAGGTCCGGAACGAAGGGTGGAAAATTGACGAAACGAAGAAGGCCCAGATCGAAGATCTCAACAAAGAGTTGAAGGCACAGCTTAAAAAAGAAAAAAAGGTGCTTGAAACCGGGCTGGACATGATCAAGGAGCAGAAGCGCTATTATCCGAAGGGGACGCTTGCGGCTCATATTTTGGGTTACACGAACCGGGATGGTGAGGCTGTCGCCGGACTTGAGGCAAGTCTAGATGATTACCTCAAAGGCACCTCAGGACTCATGAAATACGAAAGCGACCGGCAAGGGGACCAGCTTCCCGAAGCGAATATGGTGTACAAGCCGGCTGTCAATGGTAAAAATTTAAAGCTGACGATCGACGACACGATCCAGTATTATATCGAAGACGCGATGAAAGAGACGTACGAAAAGTACCAACCGATCAGCATGACGGTCATTGCGGCCGATCCGAAGACGATGGAAATACTCGGGATGGCCAACCTGCCGACATTCAACCCGAATACGTACTGGAACACGAAGGACCAGAAGGACTTCTTCAACTATGCCGTAAAAGCTACGTACGAGCCGGGTTCCACGTTCAAAATCGTAACGCTGGCAGGGGCGGTGCAGGAAAAGCTGTTTAATCCAAATGCGATTTACCAGTCAGGGCAGATCCAGGTTAAAGGGACTCATACGTACCTTCATGATATCAACCGTTCCGGATGGGGACCGATCACGTTTCTGGAAGGTGTCAAGCGTTCCAGTAACGTTGCCTTCGTCAAGCTGGGCTCGGAAATGCTCGGGAAAGAGCGCCTGCTGAAATATATCAACGACTTCGGTTTCGGTAAGAAGACGGGCATCGAGCTTCCCGGCGAAGTTACCACGACGATCAATCTGCCAGGTCCGGTCGAAGTGGCGACCGCTTCCTACGGACACGGTGTGTCCGTGACGCCGATCCAGCAGCTGGCGGCGA
This sequence comes from Paenibacillus sp. FSL R5-0378, assembly GCF_038009285.1. NCBI lineage: Bacteria > Bacillati > Bacillota > Bacilli > Caryophanales > Paenibacillaceae > Paenibacillus > Paenibacillus sp. FSL R5-0378. The sequence goes on along the minus strand of NZ_JBBPAY010000001.1, from coordinate 5,865,093 downwards.
TCAGCGCGGTGGCGAACGGCGGCAAATTGAAAACACCGCATATCATCAAAGAGATTACCGATCCGGATACAGGCAAAGTTGTATTAGCTCCGGATACGAGCAAGGTCGTCCGTCAGGTTATCTCACCGGAAGCCGCCAAGGAAACGAGCAGCTACCTGGAACAGGTCGTCGCGGACCAGGTAAAAGGTACCGGACGCAACGCCTACATCGACGGGTACCGCGTTGCCGGTAAAACCGGAACCGCGGTCAAATACGGCGCCGACGGCAAACCGGATTATTCGAAATCCGTCGTCTCCTTTATCGGCTTTGCTCCGGTGAACGATCCGAAGATCGCCCTTATTGTCATTGTGGACCAGCCGAATGACCCTGATGTCGGCGGGGGAACGGTGGCGGCGCCGATCTTTAAGAAAATCGTGTCCCAGGCTTTGCCGTACATGGGCGTGCCGAAGGCCACCACGAAGAAGACGTCGGACGGCAAAACGACAGTGGATCGCCCAGCCGCTCCGACGCTCACGAAGCTGGCCGTGAAGGACGCGAAGCAAAAGCTGCTGAACGCAGGCATTGACTTCGAGACGATCGGCAAGGGTACCTCGGTCATCCGGCAGTATCCGGCAGCGGGAACGCCGATGAGCCCGGGGCAGCGTATCTATCTGCTCACCGAGGAGACCGACAAGATGACCGTGCCGGACCTAAAAGGCGAATCGCTGCGTGATGCGCTGGATATTTTGACCTTGCTGAAATGCTCGGTTACCGTCGAAGGCCAAGGATACGTCAGCGAGCAGCTGGTCACGGACAAGAACGGCAAGCGTTCCGTCCAGCTGACGCTGAAGCCGGTCAAGGATGAAGAGGCATCGCAGGATACCTCATCCTCCTCCACGGAGGACGATTCCGGTTCGAAGGATACGTCGGCCGGCGATTCGGCCGACGGCAAGTCCGGCGAAGAAGCCAGCGATAACTGATAAGCGGCAACAGCTTGTTCTATCCCCTGGTTGTCCCGAATATTCATGATATGAACAGTCATGAAGCTGTAGGGAAGCGGGGAGGGATAACAAATGAAGGTTTCAAACGTCACCATGAGGCGGAGGCTGCTGTGGAGCTTGCTGATCCTGTGCCTGTTGTTCGCTGCTCTGATCGTTAGGCTAGCCTATGTGCAGCTAGGAAAGAGCAGCGAATTATCCGCCAAGGCCGAGGAGAACTGGCGCCGGGAAATTCCGTCAACGGCCAAGAGGGGCGAGATTCAGGACCGCAATGGGACGCCCTTGGCTTATAATATAAGCACGCCGACGATCATGGCGATCCCTGTTCAGATCAAGGAGCCCGAGAAAACGGCGAAGACGCTGGCTCCTCTGCTGGGTATGAGCGAAGACAAGATTATGAAGTCTATTACGAAGAAATCAAGGATTGAACGACTGCAACCCGGTGGACGCAAAATTACGATGGAGCTTGCTCAGAAAATTCGTGATTTAGAGCTGCCGGGTATCGTCGTTGCTGAGGACAATAAGCGATTTTACCCCTACGGCGACCTGGCCGGGCACATTCTGGGCTTTACGGGCATCGACAACCAGGGCTTGACCGGAATCGAGCAGAGATATGACACCAAGCTGCAGGGGATTAACGGCAGCGTCTCCTACTTGTCCGATGCGGGGGGCAGGCTCATGCCGGGATCTTCCGAGAAATACGAGGAGCCCAGAGACGGCCTTAACCTCCAGCTGACGATCGACAAATCGATTCAGTCGATTATGGAGAGGGAGCTAGATCAGGCTATGGTTCAGTATCAGGCCCGCGGCGCCTGGTCGATCGCCATGAACCCGAAAACCGGAGAGATTCTGGGAATGGCCAGCCGTCCGGGATTTGAGCCGGCGAACTATCAGGAATACCCATCCGAAGTGTACAACCGGAACCTGCCGATCTGGATGACGTACGAGCCCGGTTCGACCTTCAAGATTATTACGCTGGCGGCCGCCCTTCAGGAGAAGAAGGTGGACCTCAAGAATGAGCAGTTTTTTGATCCGGGATATATCAAGGTCGGGGGAGCCAGCCTGAGGTGCTGGAAGCGGGGCGGCCACGGCAGCGAAACGTTCCTGCAGGTCGTTGAAAACTCCTGTAACCCGGGTTTTGTCGTTCTGGGCCAGCGGTTGGGCAAAGATTCGCTGTTTAACTATATCCGCAATTTCGGATTCGGCTCCAAAACGGGCATCGATCTGAACGGGGAAGAAAACGGCATCCTGTTCAAGCCGTCCCAGGTGGGCCCGGTCGAACTGGCCACGACGGCTTTCGGACAAGGGGTGTCCGTGACGCCGATCCAGCAGGTGGCCGCCGTGTCGGCTGCCGTCAACGGGGGCAAGCTGTTTAAGCCTTACGTTGCCAAAGCCTGGATTAATCCGGAGACCGGCGAAACGGTGAGCGAAACGAAGCCGACGCTGGTCAGACAAGTTATATCGGAGGATACGTCCAAGCAGGTGCGCGAAGCGCTGGAGAGCGTAGTGGCCAAAGGGACGGGCAGACCCGCTTTTATCGACGGATACCGAGTCGGCGGCAAGACGGGTACCGCCCAGATCGTCGTCAACGGCCGCTACTCCTCCACGGAGCATATCGTTTCGTTCATCGGCTTTGCACCTGCGGACGACCCGCAAATCGTTGTTTACACCGCGGTGGATAATCCGGCCGGTATTCAATTCGGCGGCGTCGTGGCGGCGCCGATTGTCCAGCACATTCTCGAGGATTCGCTGCATGTGCTGAAGGTGCCGGAGCGCAAGGATCAGCTGCCGAAAACTTATAAATACGGGGATACGCCGATCGACACCGTTCCTGACCTGGTAGGGGCAACGGTTCAAGATTTATATGAGGATCTGAACATGAATTTTACGCTGGCTAAGTCCGGTACCGGGAACACGGTCATCAGCCAGGCGCCCAAACCGGGCAGCCGGGTCGAGCGGGGGTCGACGATCCGGATTTATATGGGAACGAACGCGGACGTGAAGGATCATAGCGATGCGGACGAAGCGCAGGATGATCCGGAAGCGCCTCAGGACGGAACCGGCACACAGCAGAATGATGCCTCAACCCATAATTGATTGCGGCGATATTCGAGACTAATAGAACTAGAGTGAGGGATCAAGAGATGAAACTAAATGAACTGGCATCAGCATTAACGACGGCACAAATTATCGGAGACGGCGACATTACGATTACGAACATCCAGGTGGATTCGCGTAAAGTGGCGCCGGGAGACCTGTTTATCTGCCTCCCGGGCCACACGGTCGACGGTCATGACTATGCCGGCCAGGCTGCGGAACAAGGGGCGGTGGCGCTCGTTGTCGAGCGGAAGCTGGACATTGACCTCCCGCAGATCGTGGTCAAGGACTGCCGGTTTGCCATGGCCGTTCTGGCCGATGCGTTTTTCGGGTCGCCGAGCTCCCATATGAAAATGATTGGCGTGACGGGAACCAACGGCAAGACGACCACAACCTACCTCATCGAAAAATTGATGAGCGACCAAGGGGTCAACACCGGTCTGATCGGCACGATCCAGATGCGCTACGGCGGACGGACCTTCCCGATGTCGGGCACGACGCCGGAAGCGCTGGAGCTTCAGCGTTCCCTGGATGACATGACGGCGAACGGCGTAGAGTGCTGCGTGATGGAGGTTTCCTCCCATGCGCTGGAGCAGGGACGGGTAAAGGGCACCGACTTCCGTACCGCCATTTTCACCAACCTGACTCAGGACCACCTCGATTATCATAAAACGATGGAGGAATACCGCGCGGCCAAAGGCTTGTTTTTCGCCCGCCTGGGCAACAAATTCGCCCATCAGCCGGAGCAGCGCAAGTTTGCCGTGCTGAATGCGGATGATGAAGCATCCTCCTACTTCGCCAAAATTACGGCAGCCGAAGTCATTACATACGGTGTTGAGAACAGCGCGGACGTCCGGGCAACCGGCGTCAAGGTAACGGCGCAGGGAACTTCCTTCCATGTGGACACCTTCCGGGGCAGTGCCGATATCCAGCTGAGAATGGTCGGCAAGTTCAACGTCTACAATGCGCTGGCCGCCATCACCGCCGGCTTGCTGGAAGGCATTGAACTGGACAATATCAAGCGCAGCCTTGAATCGGTACCGGGCGTGGACGGACGGGTCGAATCGGTGGATGCCGGACAGCCTTTTGCCGTTATCGTCGATTACGCGCATACGCCTGACGGTCTGGAGAACGTGCTGAAGACGGTCAACGAATTCGCTGAAGGCCGGGTCATCACCGTGTTTGGCTGCGGCGGAGACCGGGACCGGACCAAACGTCCGATCATGGGCAAAATCGCGGCCAAGTACAGCGACTTCATTTTTGTCACATCCGACAACCCGAGAACGGAAGATCCGGAGCTGATTCTGAAGGACATCGAGCAGGGTCTGAAGGATGACAGCGTTCCGCAGGAGCGCTACGAGATGATCGTGGACCGGCGGACGGCTATACAAAAGGCTATTGAAATGGCAAGCCCTCAGGATGTAGTATTGATTGCGGGGAAAGGTCATGAGACCTATCAAACCATTGGTACGACGAATTATGACTTCGACGACCGTGAAGTTGCCAAGGAAGCGATAAGGGGATTGGATAAGTGATTACGACGACTTTAGGCCAAATGGCCGCCATGTGCGGAGGAACACTCTCGCAGGAACAACACCGGGAGCTGCCGATTCAAGGCGTGTTTACGGACTCCCGACAAATAAAGCAAGGAAGCCTGTTCGTCCCGCTCGTCGGGGAACGTTTTGATGGACACGCTTATGCCGAATCCGTACTGAAGGACGGAGCGGGCGCGACGCTGTGGCAGCGCGACCGGGGCGAGGCGCCGGCGGGAGCTGTCATTCTTGTCGATGATACGCTTGCGGCGCTGCAGACCCTGGCTGAGGCCTATTTGGCGGAAGTAGGCTGCCGCGTAGTCGGCATTACGGGCAGCAACGGCAAAACGACGACGAAGGATATGGTGTATACCCTTCTGTCTACGACCTATAAAGTTCATAAAACCGGGGGCAATTTCAATAATCATATTGGACTGCCCTTAACCATTTTAGAGATGCCGGCGGATACGGAAATCGCCGTATTGGAGATGGGAATGAGCGGCCGGCATGAGATCGAGCGTCTCTCCCAAATCGCCCGTCCTGATGTGGCGGTCATTACAAATATCGGGGAAGCGCATCTGCTTCAGCTCGGTTCAAGACATGAAATCGCCCGGGCCAAGGTGGAAATTATCAGCGGCATGAAGCCCGGCGGCCTGCTGATCTACCATGGCGACGAGCCGCTGATTCCTACGGTGCTCGGCGAAGCCGAGACGGTGAAACCCGAAGGGCTCCGGACCTTTACGTTCGGGTTGGATCAGAGCAACGATGATTACCCCACAGGGATGATGTTCCACAGCAAGGGGATTATTTTTACGTCACTGCTGCATCCGGAGGAAGGGCTGGATCTGCCGCTCCTCGGCCAGCATAACGTCATTAACTGCCTTGCAGCTCTCGCGGTGGCCCGCCATTTCGGCATTACCGAGGAGAACATCCGCACGGGACTGACCGGACTGCATTTGACCGGGATGCGAATCGAGCAAATCGTGGCGCCGAGCGGGCTGACCATTCTGAACGACGCCTACAACGCCAGCCCGACCTCCATGAAGGCTGCGATCGACGCGCTTCATAGTCTCAAAGGCTATCATCACAAGGTAGCCGTGCTGGGGGACATGCTGGAGCTTGGGCCGCAGGAGAAGGAGTTCCATGCCGAGATCGGGCAGTATGCCGCGGCGGACCGGGTGGATGTGCTGTACACATACGGACCGTTGTCGGAGGAGACCGCTGAAGCGGCCCGGAAGATTCGTCCGGACCTGAGCGTATTTTCTTTTACGGATAAAGCTGAGCTGATCCCTCATCTCATCAAGCGCGTTCATGCCAAAGATGTGGTGCTTGTCAAGGCGTCGCGGGGTATGAAGCTCGAGGAAATTGTGGATGCTCTAGTTAAGGAAAACTTGCAGAAATAGCGCACGAGGGGGTGAATCCATGGACTATCAACTATTGCTGTTAACGATCGGTGTATCTTTTATTCTCGCGGTGATTGCCGCTCCGCTGCTTATTCCGCTGCTCAGGCGTATGAAGTTCGGCCAGCAGGTCCGCGACGACGGGCCGCAAACCCATTTGAAGAAGGCGGGAACGCCGACAATGGGCGGAATCGTCATTATTTTGGCTTTTACGCTTGCTTTTCTGAAATTTTCCGTCATTAATACGGATTTTTACGTGCTGCTCGTAGCCACACTTGGCTTCGGCCTGATCGGATTTCTTGATGATTATATTAAAATCGTGTTCAAGCGTTCGCTCGGACTGACGGCGAAACAGAAGCTTATCCTGCAGCTGCTCTTCGCCGCGATCATGTGTTACCTGCTCATCAAGAACGGCCACAGTACGGCGATCAGCGTGCCGGGAACGTCGTGGTCGTTTGACTGGGGCGGATGGTTCTATTATCCGTTCATCGTCATTATGATGATGGCCGTGACCAACGCGGTCAATTTCACGGACGGGGTCGACGGACTGCTGTCCGGCGTCAGCGCCATCGCTTTTGCCGCATTCGCCATCGTCGCCATGCAGGCGACCTCGCTGTCGGCCGCCGTTTGTGCCGCTGCCATGATCGGGGCGGTGCTCGGGTTTCTTGTATTTAACGCCCACCCGGCCAAAGTTTTCATGGGGGATACAGGTTCGCTCGGCATTGGCGGAGCCATCGGCGGCATCGCCATCGTCACCAAAACCGAGCTGCTGTTTATCGTGATCGGCGGCGTGTTCGTCATCGAAATGCTGTCCGTCGTTCTTCAGGTCGCATCATTCAAGACCCGGGGCAAACGCATCTTTAAAATGAGTCCGATTCACCATCACTTCGAGCTGACCGGATGGTCCGAATGGCGGGTTGTCATGACCTTCTGGGCGGTAGGCATCGTGCTCGCGGGACTTGGACTTTACTTGAACAAGGGGTTGTAGAAGATGAAGCATCCAGATTCGTACAGGGGTAAAGAAATCGTAGTGCTCGGGCTTGCCCGAAGCGGCGTGCAGGTCGCCAAAGTACTGCACCAGGCCGGAGCGATTGTTACTGTGAATGATCGAAAGGAAAAGGATCAATGTCCCGAAGCCGGGGAACTGGAGCCCTTGGGAATCACCGTCATTTGCGGTGGTCATCCCGAGGGGCTGGTTCATCCCGGTATTTCTCTGCTCGTCAAAAATCCGGGGATTCCGTACACAGCTCCGCCGGTGCAGGAGGCGCTGAAGCTCGGGATCGAAGTGGTGACCGAGGTGGAAGTCGCCTATCACATCTGCGAGGCGCCGATTATCGGGATCACCGGCTCCAACGGCAAAACGACCACCACGACGTGGGTGGGCAACATGCTGGAAGCGGCCGGTATGCGTCCGATCGTCGCCGGCAACATCGGCACGCCGCTGTGTGAAGCGGCGCAGCATGCCGATGCGGGCAACTGGATGGTGACCGAGCTCAGCAGCTTCCAGCTGAAAGGGACGACGGATTTTCGTCCGCGTATCGGCTGCCTGCTGAACCTGACGGAAACCCATCTTGATTATCATGGCAGCATGGAAGACTATGCTTCTTCCAAAGCGAAAATGTTCGCCAACCAGAAAGAGGATGATACCGCGGTCCTCAATTGGGATGATTCTTACTGCCGCAGCCTGGTGCCTTATATAAAGGCCAAGCTGCTTCCGTTCTCGGTGACGGAAGAACTGCAAGTCGGCGTGTATGTGAGCCCGCCTTATATTCCGGACACGGAAGACGACCTAGAGCGCAGCATCGTATACCGCGATTCGGACGGGCGGTCCCAGGTAATCATCCCCGTGAAGGAAATCGGTATTCCCGGCCGGTTTAATGTCGCAAATGCCGCAGCGGCCTGCGCGATCGCGATTGCAGCCGGCGCCGCACCAGAACGCTTGGCCGAACCCCTGGCTTCGTTCCACGGGGTGGAGCACCGCTTGGAGTATGTCAGAGACGTCGGCGGCGCTGCCTATTACAACAATTCCAAAGCGACGAACGCCAAAGCTACAGGCATGGCGCTCACCTCGTTCCATCAGCCGGTCGTGCTGATTGCCGGCGGTCTGGATCGCGGCTCGGATTACATGGAGCTGATGCCGCTGCTGAGCGAGCACGTCAAGGCGGTTGTGGTGCTCGGCGAAACGGCGGATAAAATCGCGAAAGTTGCCGAAATGGCCGGATTAAAGCATATCCGCAAGGCCGATACTGGTGAGGACGCCGCCGCTGTGCTGCGTTCCGCGGTACAAGAGGCCGCAGCTCTCGCCGAAGCCGGGGATGTCGTTTTGCTCTCGCCGGCCTGCGCGAGCTGGGACATGTTTACCTCATATGAGGAGCGCGGACGCATTTTTAAAGAGGCGGTGCATAATCTTTAAGTAGGGGGGTGGATAAGCCCCTACTTCCTGGCAAAAGGTGGCCTCCTCATGAACAAGACACGACCGGCGCCGGATCTGTGGCTCCTTCTTTGTATTTTGGGCCTGCTGACGATCGGCATGATCATGGTATACAGTGCAGGCTCCGTACTGGGCTTTCACGATTACGGCGACTCATTCTATTTCGTCAAGCGACAGATGCTGTTTGCCGGACTCGGACTGGTCGCGATGTTTTTTACCGCAAATTTGGACTACCATGTATGGAAAAAATACGCCAAGGCGGGACTGATCATCTGCTTCGGGCTGCTCGTCATCGTCCTGATTCCGGGCATCGGCGTTGTGCGCGGGGGTGCACGGAGCTGGCTCGGGATCAGCTCCTTCGGCATTCAGCCCTCGGAATTTATGAAGCTCGGGATGATTCTGTTCCTGTCCAAGTGGCTGAGCAGCGAGAACTTCAACATTACGGCGTTTGGCAAAGGCCTGCTCCCGCCTCTCGGTCTGATTGGACTGGCCTTCGGGCTGATCATGATGCAGCCGGATTTGGGAACCGGTACGGTGATGCTTGGCGCGGCGATGATGATCGTTTTTACGGCAGGGGCCAAGCTGAGCCATCTGGGCTTTCTCGGGCTCGGCGGGGTAGCCGGCTTTGCGGGCCTGATCATTGCCGCGCCCTACCGGCTGAAGCGTATTACCGCTTTTCTTGACCCATGGTCGGATCCGCTCGGCGCCGGCTACCAGATCATCCAGTCGCTGTATGCGATCGGCCCCGGCGGACTCGGGGGGCTCGGACTCGGGATGAGCCGGCAGAAGTACAGCTACGTGCCCGAGCCCCAGACCGACTTTATTTTCTCCATCCTGGCGGAGGAGCTCGGATTCATCGGCGGTCTGATCGTACTGCTGCTGTTCCTCGTGCTCGTATGGCGGGGGATGCGTGTGGCCATGACGATCCCCGACCGGTTCGGAAGCCTACTGGCCGTGGGCATTATCGGCATGGTTGCCGTCCAGGTCGTCATTAACATCGGCGTGGTCATCGGCATGATGCCGGTCACCGGAATTACGCTCCCGCTGATCAGTTACGGAGGCTCGTCGTTAACTCTGATGCTGACCGCGCTCGGCATTTTACTTAATCTATCACGTTATGCGAGGTGAATACATTGCGCGTCGTATTATCCGGCGGCGGAACGGGAGGACATATCTACCCGGCCGTCGCTGTCGCGAGACAATGTGAAGCGGAAGATCCTGATTCCGAATTTTTATATATTGGCGGTACCCGGGGGCTGGAGAGCAAGCTCGTCCCTCAAGAAAATCTCCCTTTCGAAGCCATCGACATTACGGGGTTTCGCCGTAAGCTATCGATGGACAATGTGAAAACGGTTATGCGTTTTCTAAAAGGAGTCCAAACATCCAAGAAGCTGCTGAAGAAATTTAAGCCGGACGTTGTCATCGGCACCGGCGGCTATGTCTGCGGTCCCGTGGTGTACGCGGCTGCGAAGCTCGGCATTCCGAGCATCATTCATGAACAGAATGCCATCCCCGGGCTGACGAATCAGTTTCTGAGCCGGTACGTCAGCACGGTCGCCGTAAGCTTTGAAGGTTCCGAAGGCGCCTTTCCCAAAGCCAAACGGGTGATTTACACCGGGAATCCGCGGGCGACGACGGTTCAGACGGCGAACCGGGAAAGAGGTTTTGCCACCCTGGGCATTCCGATGAACAGCTCCGTCGTTCTGATTGTGGGCGGCAGCAGAGGTGCCAAGGCGATTAACGACGCCATGATCGAAATGGCGCCGCGGCTTGAGAAGCTGAAGCATATCCATTTCGTTTACGTGACCGGAGAAACTTATTTTGACCAAACGCGTGAGGATATCAGGAGCCGGCTTGGAAGCCTTCCTAATCATCTTCACGTTTTGCCGTATATTCATAACATGCCGGAAGTGCTTGCGGCGACTTCCCTGATTGTCAACCGTGCAGGGGCTTCATTCCTCGCGGAGATCACATCGCTCGGGATTCCATCCGTTCTCATTCCTTCCCCGAATGTGACCAACAACCATCAGGTGGCCAACGCAAGACAGCTGGAGAAGGCCGGCGCGGCCAAAGTCATCCTGGAGAAAGAACTGACGGGCAAGCGGCTCTATGAGTCCATTGAAGATATCATGATGAATTACAATCTGCAGCAGGAAATGTCCGCAAGCTCCCGGAGCTTGGGCAAACCGAATTCGGCCAAGGTGATCGTTGAAGAAATGCGCCGCCTGTCGCAGGGCCGCTGAAAGCCGTGGGCGATTGTCACACACGCGGTATGTACTACATAAGATACTCTATAATCGTGACAATCACCCATGGAATACCGGCACGGTTCTACGATCGGCCGCAGTATACCGGTCCACACCGCTTCTTTCCCGCTTAACGATAAAGGAGGATGCTTTGCGATGCAGCAGTGGAAGTCCCTACTGTCCGAAGCCCATGTCGGAACGATTCGCTGGAATGAACCTCTGGAGAGCTATACCACCTGGAAAATCGGCGGTCCTGCCGACGCGCTTGTCATCCCGGGCAGCGTGGAGCAGCTGGTAAGCCTGATTTCCCTGCTGCATGCGAATCAAATCCCCTGGCTGCAGATCGGCCGCGGCTCCAACCTGCTCGTTGCCGACAAAGGCTTTCGCGGCGTCGTGATTAAACTGGGCGGGGAGCTCGATCATGCCCATTTTCAGGGAAACCGGGTTACCGCCGGAGGAGGCTTCTCCCTCGTAAAGCTTAGTGTCCTGGCCGGAAAAGAAGGTTTAACAGGCCTCGAGTTTGCGGGAGGGATACCCGGAAGTGCAGGCGGTGCCGTGTATATGAACGCCGGAGCCCACGGATCTGATGTGTCACGCATATTCAAGTCCGCTGAGATTGTACTGGATACAGGAGAATTGGTGACTTACACTGCAGAAGAGATGGCCTTTGCCTATCGTCACTCCATCCTTCATGAGCGCAAAGGGATCGTGGCAAGAGCCGTGTTTGAGCTGCGGCCTGGAGACCGCAAGCAAATTGCGGAAGCGATGGCCCGCTTCAAAGAATACCGGCGCTGCACCCAGCCGCTGCAGATGGCCTGCGCGGGGAGCGTGTTCCGCAATCCTCCAGGCGATCATGCCGCCAGGCTGGTGGAGCATGCCGGTTTGAAGGGCAAACGGATCGGAGGGGCAGAAGTGTCCATGCAGCACGCCAATTTCATTGTAAACACCGGTCAAGCGACAGCAGAGGACGTGCTCACATTAATGCATCACATTCAGGAGACGATTCAAACTGAATACGGCATCGAACTGATGCCGGAAGTGTATGCGGTTGGTGAGCGGTAAACTCGGAGGTGATACATTGGACAAATTGGTGATTGAGGGTGGCAAAGCCCTATCAGGAACCATACGTATCCATGGAGCAAAAAATGCCGCATTGCCGATTTTGGCAGCAAGCTTGCTGGCCGCAGGCGAAGTTCGGCTGAATAATGTCCCCCGGCTGCTGGACATTGATGTGATGCTGGGCATTCTCGAAAGGATCGGCTGCAAGACGCTGCATGAGCAGGAGACGGTCACCGTGGATACATCGTCCGCCAATTCGTTTCATGTGCCGGAAGACTTAATGGGGCAAATGCGTTCCTCCATATTTCTGATGGGTCCCCTTCTGGCCAGGTTCGGCGAGGTTGCCGTTTATCAGCCGGGCGGATGTGCGATTGGCGAACGGAAAATCGACCTTCATCTGCGGGGGCTTCAGGAGCTTGGTGCGGAAATTGAGGAGAGAGATCAGCAAATTATTTGCAGGGCGCGCAAATTAACCGGTGCCGACATCCATTTGGATTTTCCCAGCGTAGGGGCTACCGAAAACATTATGATGGCGGCGGCCACCGCCAGCGGAACGACGACGATTTCGAACGCTGCGCGCGAACCGGAAATCCAGGACTTGGCCAACTTCTTGAACAGGATGGGAGCCAGCATTATCGGCGCGGGTACCGATACGATCACGATCCAAGGGGTTCAGCAGCTGACCCCGTGCACTTATGAAATTATTCCTGACCGGATCGTAGCCGGAACCGTCATGATTGCCGCGGCGGCGACGCGGGGGAACGTCACTTTGACGCACTGCAATCCCGCGCACTTGTCTTCGCTTATCCACGTGCTGAAGCGCGCTGGTGTTCAAATCAGTATTCTCAATGATATAATGAGCGTAAGCTGCATGAGCCGCCCCAAAGCGGTGGAACGGATCGTAACATCACCGTATCCGTCGTTTCCCACCGACTTGCAGTCCCAGGTCATGGTGCTGCTGTCGTTAGCCGACGGTTTCAGCGTCATGAAGGAGACGGTATTTGAAGGCCGGTTCAAGCATGTCGACGAGCTGACCCGTATGGGCGCGGATATTACAATCGACCTGAACAGCGCTTTTATCCGCGGGGTGCAGCGCCTATACGGGGCCACGGTTGAAGCCACGGACTTGCGGGCCGGCGCGGCGCTGGTCATTGCCGGTCTGGCTGCGCAGGGCAAAACGGTTGTGGAGCAGGTGCATCATATCGACCGCGGTTATGATCATATCGAAATGCTGTTCCAAAAACTAGGAGCGGATATACATCGGTTTACGCCGGTACCCAAACCGCTTGATTTAGCTAATTAACGCCACGCTTATCCCCTTCGTCAGTTGAAGGGGATAAGAGGCATTTTATGGAGAGTATCCTATGCCTAACGCCCAAATTCCTGTTTTAAAAGAAGACAAGCCTAAAAGAAAAGCCAGCAAACGTATTATTTGGATCCTGCTGCTGCTATTTATCGTGATCCTATCCGTCCTGTTCTTTCGTTCGACGATGAGCCAGGTCACGGAGGTTCATTTCAAAGGCAATACATTTACGACAAGGGACGAGCTGCTGAAGGCCAGCGGTCTTCAGGTTGGCAGCCAGTTCTTCGGTGTATCTCCGTCCAAGGTGGAGAGCAGCCTGCTTAAGGTGAAATCGATCCAAAAGGCGATGGTGGACAAGCAGTTTCCGGGCGTCATTAACGTCACGATCGAGGAGTATCCTACCGTTGCGTACGAGCTTGCCGCGGAGGGGGATCTGCAGGCGATCCTTTCCAGCGGTGCGACGGTGTCGGTGAACAACACCGGAATCGCGGTGGAGAAGCCGATCCTGACGAAGTGGAATGCCTCCGATCCGAACAAAGCGGCGCTCTGCAAGGTGCTGGGGCAAATTCCGAATGAACTGACCTCCGACATCTCGGAGATCATCCCGTCGCCGACGGAGTCCTTTCCGGACCGGATCAAGCTGTACACCCGCTCGCGGTTTGAGGTCATTACGGCCATCTCGCTATTAAAAGACAAGGTCGAATATCTTAATCAAGTCATAGAGACGGAAGAGCCGGGTATCATCACAATGCTGGAGGCTGATTCCTACGTTCCTTTCGAGCCTTCCGGCGAGGAAAACGGCGACCAAAATGCCACTACTCATGAATAGTAAAAAATGCTACAATTAAAATTACGGACAAGTATGAAATCTCCCTCTTTTTTCTTCTGATTTTGAAGAGATTCGTAACAAAGATTGGCAATTGAAAAATTTGTAGAAAAAAGAGGGAAAGAATCATGTATGTTGAATATGTAAAGTTGAGTGTCTTTTTACGCAGTTATTTTATAAAAACAGGAGGTGCCACGGTTGAGCAACAATGACATCATTGTTAGTTTGGACATCGGTACATCCAAAGTTCGTGCTATTATTGGGGAAGTTAATAATGGAACCTTTAATATTATTGGAGTTGGATCTGCCGACTCGGAAGGAATTCGCAAGGGTGCAATCGTAGATATTGACCAGACTGTACAATCCATCCGCAGTGCCGTTGACCACGCGGAGCGTATGGTCGGTATTCAAATATCGGAGGTCTATGTCGGCATTTCGGGGAATACTATCGGACTTCAATCAAGCCACGGTGTTGTGGCGGTATCGAATGAGGATCGGGAAATCGGCGAGGAAGACATCGAACGCGTGCTTAAGGCCGCTGAAGTTGTCGCTCTACCGCCGGACCGGGAAATTATTGATGTAGTTGCCAAACAATATGTTGTAGACGGGCTGGAGGGAATTCATGACCCGCGCGGCATGATCGGTGTCCGCTTGGAAGTGGAGGCCATCATTATTACCGGCGCTAAGACAGCCATACATAATCTTTTGCGCTGTGTGGAGAAGGCAGGACTCAAGATCAAGGATTTGGTCCTGATGTCTTTGGGAGCGGGCCAGCTGGCTTTGTCCAAGGATGAGAAGACGATGGGATCCGTTCTGGTCGACATCGGAGCGGGCTCAACGACGATTGCCGTGTTTGAAGCGGGAACGATCGCAGCGACATCCTCTTTGCCGATCGGCGGGGAATTCGTAACCAACGATATCGCTTACGGGTTGCGGACGCTGACCGACCAGGCTGAGAAAGTGAAACTGAAATACGGCTGTGCGTTAATGGCCGATGCCGCTCCGGACGTCACCTTCAAGGTGGTCCGCATCGGAAGCAACGTGGAGAAGGAGTTTACCCAGGAGGACTTGGCGGCTATCGTTGAGCCCCGGGTACAGGAAATTTTCCACCTGATCCGCGAAGAAGTGAAGCGGCTTGGTTACAGTGAGCTGCCTGGAGGTTATATTCTTACAGGCGGAACTGTTTCCATGCCTGGTGTGCTTCAGGTGGCACAGGGCGAGCTGGCGGCTTCGGTCCGAATCGCCGTGCCTGATTATATCGGGGTCAGAGATCCCGGATATACGAGCGGTGTGGGGGTTCTGCACAACGTGATCCGCAACATTCGCGTGCGCAGCACCAACAACACGGCGAGTGCCAATACCAGCAATGTGAAGAAAACAGTGAACCGACCGAAAGCGAATCCTGCTACCAACTCGGAGTCAGCCCAGAATCCGGGTATTATCGAACGGTTGAAGAAAATGTTCAGCGAATTCATCTAAGCAGGTTTTCCATATAACGTGGACGGGCCATCCATGCACAATGAGGGGGAGATGGGGAAATATGTTGGAATTTGATTTTGAAATGGAGAGCTTGGCTCAAATTAAAGTGATCGGTGTGGGCGGCGGCGGCAGCAACGCTGTAAACCGGATGATCGAGAATGGCGTGCAAGGCGTAGAATTCATTACGGTGAACACAGACGCCCAAGCATTGCATATGGCCAAATCGGAACACAAACTGCAAATCGGGGACAAACTGACCCGCGGATTGGGCGCAGGCGCAAATCCGGAGGTCGGCAAGAAAGCAGCCGAAGAATCCCGCGATTTGATTATGAATACGCTGAAGGGTGCAGATATGGTCTTCGTTACTGCGGGGATGGGCGGAGGTACCGGAACGGGTGCCGCTCCTGTCATCGCGGAAATCGCCAAGGAATGCGGCGCACTGACGGTCGGTGTGGTAACACGGCCGTTTACATTTGAAGGACGCAAGCGTTCCACCCAGGCTGTGCTCGGTATCGAAGCCTTAAAGGAAAAAGTCGATACACTTATCGTTATTCCGAATGATCGCCTATTAGAAATCGTTGATAAAAAAACACCGATGATGGAGGCATTCCGCGAGGCGGACAACGTGCTGCGTCAAGCGGTACAGGGCATTTCGGACTTGATCAAAGTGCCCGGCCTGATCAACCTTGACTTCGCCGACGTCAAAACGATCATGACCGAACGCGGTTCGGCTTTGATGGGGATCGGCATAGCGACAGGCGAAAACCGTGCAGCTGAAGCTGCACGTAAAGCGATTATGAGCCCGCTGCTCGAAACTTCGATCGAAGGCGCACTCGGCGTCATCATGAACATTACGGGAGGCGCGAATTTGTCGCTGTATGAAGTCAATGAAGCGGCGGAAATCGTTACCTCGGCATCGGATCCGGAGGTCAATATGATCTTCGGTGCTATTATTGAAGAGAGCATGAAGGATGAAATCAAAGTAACGGTCATCGCGACCGGGTTTGAGAACCGTCCTGTGCAGCAGCCTCAGGTGCGCAAGCAGGGAACACCGGCGCCGTCGGAACCTGCGGAATCGCGCAGCAACAACACGAACAATCTGCGTCCGTTCGGGAACCAGACAAGCAGCGATCAATTGGACATTCCAACGTTCCTGCGGAATCGTTCCCGTCAGAACAATAACGACTAAGGATGTCATTCCATCCGTCAAACACCCGCATTTCTTCGGAAATGCGGGTGTTTTTTTTGTGGAAGCGGGAATCCGTAGGAAACGAAACATCGCTGCTCAAAAAACTTTTGTGTGAGCGGGCTCGGTCATTTCTGTCATCCGTGCCAGTGCCTGAAGGCGTTCCTCTTTACAGAGTTCATCATATGTCATTAAAGCCGGATGTAATACTTATAACAATTTGATGATAGATATGGGAGTGTCGAATCCCATGCCAACGGCGGCTTACGCTTCTTTTTCCCCGAAACTTCCTCTATAAAAGAACGGAACTCGACAAAAAAAGTTCAGGAGTCCCTTCCAATTTTAGACAGACTTTGAACCGTATTGTTTTTATACTAATCACATCTCCCAAAAATGCTTAAGAGAATATCGGCGGTACCCGTGTATGCGTTATGGATCCAATCATTCCATAAACATGAAAGGCGTCAGGCAGGTGATAAGCACTGGTTGTGTATATTGATTTGATATTCATCACGAATCTGCTGATCGACGGTGCACTGCTCTGGCTTACAGCCTGGATGCGGAAGCTGAAGCCCCCGTGGTGGAGATTGATTGTGGCGGCTGTGGTGGGTGCCCTGTATGTCGTCATGATGTTTGTGCCGCAGCTCTCGTTTATGTATACCTTTTTAGTCAAGCTGGGTTTATCCCTGCTGATGTTATGGATAACCTTCGGTTTTGGAAGTCTTCAAAACTATATCCGGAATATGGGGGCCTTTTATATTATCAATTTTGCGGTGGCCGGGGGGATTATCGGGATACATTATTTGCTGCAAAATTCGGGAGAAATTTTTAACGGGATTTGGTTCACGGCTTCCGGCGGCATGTCGTTTGAGCTGAAGATCGGGTTCTGGTTTACCTTCATCGGGGTGTTTGGCATGCTGCTGTGGTTCAAAATGGTTCACTCGACCCGGAAGCAGCTGGAAAGCCGTTCCGTATTTATGGGCGAGGTCGCCGTCGAGATCGGCGGTCACCGGGTGAGCTGCAGAGGGCTGCTGGATACGGGCAATCAGCTGAGCGATCCGCTGACGAGAACGCCGGTGATGGTCATGGAAGCTTCGCTGTGGGCGGACCGCCTGCCTTCGGGATGGTGCGAAAGACTGGCCGATGGAGAGCCGGACAAACTGGTAATGGAGCTGGAACATATGGATTTTGCGTGGCAGGACCGGCTTCGTCTCGTTCCCTATCGGGGGGTGAACCGCAGCGCCTCGTTCATGCTGGCCATCAAGCCGGACACCGTTGAGGTTCGGATCGGCGATGGCGTCCATCGTTCCAGCAAGGTGCTAATCGGCCTGGACGGCGGGCAGTTGTCGGGCGACCGGTCGTATCAGGCCATTATCCATCCGAAGCTGGTTGAGGATGATGTCCAGAGTCCAGCAGCGGAGCCATTGGAAAAGGCGGGTAACCTGTGATCGCAGGGAAAGGTCGAAGACCGTTTGCCTGCGGAAGACGAAACAGACGCTTACGAAGATCGTTTTCCTATGGAAAACTAATGCTTATGCTTACGAAGATCGTTTTCCTATGGAAAACTAATGCTTATGCTTACGAAGATCGTTTTCCTATGGAAAACTAATGCTTATGCTTACGAAGATCGTTTTCCTATGGAAAACTAATGCTTATGCTTACGAAGATCGTTTTCCTATGGAAAACTAATGCTTATGCTTACGAAGATCGTTTTCCTATGGAAAACTAATGCTTATGCTTACGAAGATCGTTTTCCTATGGAAAACTAATGCTTATGCTTACGAAGATCGTTTTCCTGCGGAAAACGTATAGGAGGATCAATTATGCGTGTGAAATGGAGATTGGTGGCGCAGCTGCAGTACTACAGATTCCTGTTTCTCTTAGGACTCAAAAGCGAAGAAATCTATTACATAGGCGGCAGCGAGGCTCTCCCTCCTCCCCTGACACGCGAAGAGGAAGAATATTTGCTCCAGCGGCTGTCCACCGGGGATGCGGCCATCCGGGCGATGCTGATCGAGCGCAACCTGCGGCTCGTCGTGTACATCGCCCGCAAGTTCGAGAATACGGGCATCAACATCGAGGACCTGGTGTCCATCGGAGCGATCGGTCTGATTAAGGCGGTCAACACGTTTGACCCGGAGAAAAAAATCAAACTGGCCACGTATGCCTCCCGCTGCATCGAAAACGAAATTTTGATGTATCTGCGGCGAAACAGCAAAATCCGGAGCGAGGTCTCTTTCGATGAGCCGCTCAATATCGATTGGGACGGAAACGAGCTGCTGCTTTCCGATGTGCTCGGAACCGAAAATGATACGATTTACCGGAACATTGAGGAGCAGGTCGACCGCAAGCTTTTGCACAAGGCGCTCGACAAGCTGACCGACCGGGAGCGAACCATTATGGAGCTGCGTTTTGGCCTTCAGGACGGGGAGGAGAAGACGCAAAAGGACGTGGCGGATATGCTAGGCATTTCCCAATCCTACATTTCCCGACTTGAAAAACGCATCATCAAGCGGCTGCGCAAGGAGTTCAACAAAATGGTCTAGGCAAAATTTTTATCAGGAATAAAATGACCCTCCAGGGAGATAATGTACATTAGTTTCTCCTTGGGAGGTATATCATCATGACCCGAAACAAAGTCGAGATCTGCGGTGTGGATACTTCGAAGCTGCCCGTCCTGACCAATGTGGAAATGCGGGAGCTGTTCCATGACTTACAGCAAAACAACGAACGTACAGCCAGAGAAAAGCTGGTGAACGGCAACCTGAGACTGGTGCTCAGCGTCATCCAGCGATTCAACAATCGGGGGAGTTTGTCGACGATTTGTTTCAGGTGGGCTGTATCGGACTAATGAAAGCCATTGATAATTTTGATTTGTCTCAAAATGTGAAATTCTCAACCTATGCGGTGCCGATGATCATCGGGGAAATTCGCAGGTATTTGCGGGACAACAACCCGATCCGGGTATCCCGATCGCTGCGGGATATTGCGTACAAAGCGCTGCAGGTTCGTGATTCCTTAACGAATCAAAACTCAAGGGAACCGACGATTTTCGAAATTTCGGAAGTGCTGAACGTCCCCAAAGAGGACGTCGTCTTCGCACTGGATGCCATCCAGGACCCGGTGTCGCTGTTCGAACCGATCTACCATGACGGCGGCGACCCGATCTACGTGATGGACCAGATCAGCGATGACAAAAACAAGGACGTCTCCTGGATTGAGGAGATCGCGCTGCGTGAAGCGATGCAGAGACTGGGACAGCGGGAAAAAATGATTTTGTCCATGCGCTTCTTCGAAGGTAAAACCCAGATGGAGGTCGCCGATGAAATCGGCATTTCCCAAGCTCAAGTATCACGTCTTGAAAAATCGGCCATCCAGCAAATGCAAAAGCACGTGAAATCGTGAATAGATGAAGTAAAGCAAGGCGGTCCGCGCTACGGGCCGTCTTTTTTTATGGATGAGATGCTGACTGCTGCTCGGCTTCTGTCATGGGTCGTCAACTTAAAGTTCTGAGAAACCGTACACAAAGCCCCTTCAAACCAACACGGAGAGGCTGAGTATTGCGGAGGATTTCGCATCAAAACATGGGCATTTTGCCCGGCGCCGGCATATATTAATCATATATATTGAACGAGTCTGATGAATAGACTGCTAAAGGAGAGGAACATGTGAATCCAGAACGTTGGGCGGTGGACAGAAACATGAAAATATCCGATTTTCAAACGAAGGATGTCATCAACATCGTGGACGGCAAAAGGCTGGGGCAGATCAGCGATCTGGAGCTCGACCTCCGCCAGGGGCGGATCGAAGCGATCGTTGTCCCAAGCTACAGCAAGTTCAGGGGGCTGTTCGGAGGCGGCAGCGACCTGATCATTCCTTGGAGCAATATCGTCAAAATCGGATCGGATGTCGTCCTCGTCAAGATGGAGGAACTGCGGACGCTCCAGGACGAGAAGGAAGCCGCCTCCTACAGAGAGAGAACGGAGCAGGCGGACCGCCGCGGCTACCGGGATGTGTAAGGAAAGGACCGCCTTGTCAAACCAACCATTTTTGGTTTTATGCAAGCCGTGTCCATGTGGTACACTGGAGGTTGAGGTGATTGAAATTGGAACCGTTCAAGTTAAAAGAGGGCGATTCGCGCCCTTCGTTATTTATGCTGGAGCCGTGGGTTCATGAATGGAACGGCATCAGCGCCGGATTTACCGGACGGCATGGCGGCGCGGGAAGCGCGCCTTACGATACGCTTAACACCGCCTTTCATGTGGGAGACCAGCCGGAGACGGTGGTAGCCAACCGCTTGAAGGTTGCGGAAGAGCTGGGCTTTACGTTAGATGACTGGACGTGCGGGGAACAGGTTCACCGGGCGGACATCGCGGTGGTGACGAATGAAGGCCGTGGACGCGGCAGCCGGAACAGAGAGTCGGGATTTCAGGATACAGACGGGCTTCTGACGAACGTGCCCGGGGTGCTGCTGACGTCGTTTTATGCGGACTGCGTACCGCTATATTTTTACGATCCCGTTCACCAGGCTGTCGGACTGGCCCATGCCGGCTGGAAAGGGACTGTGGCCCGGATTGCCGCGGCTATGGTGGAGAAGATGGGGCAGGCTTATGGCAGCCGGCCTGAGGAGATACGCGCCGCAATCGGTCCGTCCATCGGCTCCTGCTGTTACGAGGTAGATGACAAAGTGATGAGTCATGTGCACGATTTGGCAAGTCATTTCCTGGGTAATGAACAGTACTCCCCTGCCGATTTTTACATTGCCAAACCCGACGGCAAAAGCATGCTGAACTTGAAAGAATTAAATCGACAGATTATGATGAAAGCAGGAATATTGCCGACTCATATCGAATGTACATCATGGTGTACGAGCTGTCGCAACGATTTGTTCTTTTCCTACAGAAAAGACGGTGGAACGACAGGGCGTATGGCGAGTTGGATCGGGCTTAGAGAAGGGGTGAATCTTCCTTGACATTGGAAGAACGGATAAGAGAAGTCAACGCGCGCATCGAGGAAGCCTGCCTTCGCAGCGGTAGATCCAGGGAAGACGTCAATGTGATCGCTGTAACCAAGTATGTGTCGACATCCATGACAGAACGAGTGCTGGACAGCGGTTTGACGCATATCGGCGAGAATCGCTGGCAGAACGCCGAGGAGAAATGGAATGCGCTTGGTTCCCGCGGGACCTGGCATTTTATTGGACATCTGCAGACCAACAAAGTCAAAGACGTGGCAGGCAAATTCGAATATATACATTCGCTGGACCGGCTTTCATTAGCCAAAGAGCTGGAGAAGGTGGCGTCAGCCCGGAATCTGGAAATTAAAACCTTTGTTCAGGTTAACATTTCTGGAGAAGATACCAAATACGGTTTGGAGCCGGAGCAGGCCGTCCCTTTTTTGAAAGAACTTCATCAATTTCCTCATATCAAGGTCGCCGGCTTGATGACCATGGCCCCCTTTGAAGGGGAGGCGGAGGATACCCGGCCCGTTTTTCGCGGGCTGCGGGAGCTAAGAGACGACATAAACCGGCATGCAATTACGCGAGAGCCATTAATCGATCTTTCCATGGGAATGTCCAACGATTTCGAAGTGGCCATTGAAGAGGGAGCCACCTGGATCCGTTTGGGCTCGATTCTAGTAGGTAAACAGGAAGGGGAATGATGAGCGTGATGAACAAGTTTATGTCTTTTTTGGGATTACAAGAGCAGGAGGAAGTCGTAGAACGGGAGCAGCTGCCGGTGGAGGAAGAAGAAGTTGAAACCCCGAGCATTGAGACACGTAGAAATACTAGAACCAACAATGTGGTCAGCATTCACTCCCAGAAAAATGTAAAGGTCATTTTGCATGAGCCGCATTCGTATGACGAAGCACAGGCCATTGCCGACCATCTGCGTGCGCACCGCACGGTGGTTGTCAATCTGCAGCGGGTCCGTTCGGATCAGGCGCTCCGCATTATCGATTTTCTCAGTGGGACGGTTTATGCCCTGAACGGCGGTATTTCCAAGATCGGCCATAACATCTTTTTGTGCACACCGGATACGGTCGAGATTCAGGGTGCCATTTCGGAATTATTATCCGAGGAACATGATTACAACAGAATGAGGTGAGCCAAGTTTGGCCCAAAACATTGATACGATTTTAACGCTGCTCTTTAATATCTACTTCTACATGATCATCATCTATGTTCTCATGTCATGGCTTCCGAACATTCGCGAGAGCTTTATCGGTGAGCTGCTCGGCAAGCTCGTGGAGCCATACCTGTCCCCTTTCCGCAAAATTATCCCGCCAATCTTCGGCATGCTGGATATTTCCCCGATCGTCGCTCTGTTCGTGCTCCAGTTCGCTATGCAGGGATTGCGGTTCATTATTTTTTCACTATTGTTTTAGGTGACTGAGATGAAATTAGACATCTATGATCACTTTCACCCGGATGAACGCGAGTTTGTGGATCGGGCATGGGAATGGGTCGTTCACGCCGGGGAATATCACGAAGTCAAGCTTACCGATTTTTTGGACCCGCGGCAGGCTTTTATTTTGCAGTCGCTGGTGAACCGACACCCCGACGTTCAGGTGCGCCTGGACGGCGGATATGAGGGAGCGGAGCGCTGCCGGGCGCTGGTGGCTCCCGATTACCGGGATTTAAGCCAAGAGGATATGGGACTGAAGGTGCTTAGCATCTACTCCGGGGATCAGAAATTTTTATCGCTGGAGCATGGCGATTATATGGGCTCCATTCTGGGACTCGGCGTAAAACGAAGCAAAATCGGGGATATCCATGTCCTTGAGGATGGATGCCACACCGTGGTTTGCGAAGAGATCAGTATGTTTCTCGACATGAACTTAACACAGGTGCACCGGATTCACGTGCTGCGCGAAATTTTGCCGATCGAACAACTGCGGACAAGCCAGGTTGAGCTGGAGCTGCAGGATATTACGGTCGCTTCTTTGCGTTTAGATGGAATTGCTTCTGATGCTTACCGCATCAGCCGGACCAAAGTGGTCGTTCCCATCCGCGCCGGCCGCTGCCGCGTCAATTGGAAAGTCGTCGAGGATCCTTCCTATCTGCTCAAAGAAGGCGACCTCGTCTCGATGCAGGGGTTCGGGCGGTTTAAAGTGATCGAAGCGAGCGGTATGACGAAAAAAGGACGCCAGCGCGTAAAAATAGGGAAATTTGTGTAGACCTACAGCAGGAATTGTCTTTTTGCTGTCGAAATGAATTATCCAAGAATATTAAAGATATCGTAACTTTTGACCGATACATTTGGGTGAGGCCCATCAGGACCGCTCGTCGACAGGGAAACCTGAACATTTTAGGAGGTGCGCATCAATGCCATTAACACCACTGGATATACATAACAAGGAGTTTGCCCGCCGAATCCGGGGTTATGACGAAGATGAAGTGAACGAGTTTCTCGACCAAGTCATTAAGGATTATGAGAGCGTGATCCGCGAGAACAAGGAACTTCAAGGTCAGCTGGCCTCATTGCAGGAAAGACTTGACCATTTCGTGAACATCGAGGAGACGCTGTCCAAGACCATCATCGTTGCGCAGGAAGCTGCGGATGAAGTGAAGAACAACGCGAAGAAGGAAGCGCAGCTCATCATCAAGGAATCGGAGAAGAATGCTGACCGCATCATTAACGAATCCTTGTCGAAGGCCCGCAAGATCGCGATGGAAGTCGAAGAGCTGAAGAAGCAAGCATCGATTTACCGTACCCGTTTCCGGACGCTGGTGGAAGCCCAGCTCGAGCTGCTCAGCCAGGATGGATGGGAAGCGCTGGAAACCCGGGAGACGCGCGAAGCGAACGAAGTATACTAGGCTTCTGCTTGGTTGACTTTTGCGGCAAAAAGGAATATAAATATATTCATATCGGTTTTTTTACAAGTGATTGGGTTAGACTTGAAACGTAATATGAATTCGATGACGGGATAAGTAAGCTTGGGATTTGTTCCCCAGAGAGTTGGCGTATGCTGAAAGCCAATGTTCAGACCGAAGCCGAAGATCCTCCCTGAGAAGTGAAGCTGAAACGCAGGTTTGCGTGCGTAAGCCGAACCGGGCCGCCGAACGTTATATCGGCTCCATGCCGGAAGCTTGGCATGGACTGAGGAGTCATTCTTTGATCAATGTGCTTGACCTTGCGGTTCAAGGACGATTGTTGAAAGAATGGAATTAGGGTGGTCACGCGAGCAGAAGCCTCGTCCCTTAGGGGATGAGGCTTATTTGTTTTGTTTCGGATCCCCCTAAATCCCCCTTATCCTAAGGGGGACCCCAGAGGGTTCTACCCTCTGGACACCCGAAAGTCTCCGAGGACGGAGCTGGTTTGGAGTATTGATGCTACGGTAGGTGAGGTGCCCGGTTCCTCTCCGGCTGCCCCCTTTAGGGGACCGCCTTCGGAACCTCTCATGCGAGATGGGTCTTACGCGGCTTCGCACCCGCTCGACCTGGGGCACATGCGCAGGCTGTGTGCCGGGCTGGCGGAGATCATTTGGCGTACGGGGCGTGCGTTAGGTTGGGAATGGGGAAGTATGTAGAAAATCTAACTAACCAGTAGCTAGCTAATCTAACTAAACCAGTAACAAGGTAACACCAACGTCAAGAGTGCCCATCTTCACTTTGCGGGGCAAAGGAAGATGGGCGGCAAGCGGGGATACGCTCAAGCACAACTAAGTCCGCTCCAAATGATGCGCCACGGAGGTTTCCGGGTGTCCAGAGGGCAGCGCCCTCGGGGTCCCTCTTACGAAGAGGGATTTAGGGAGATGGGAAATCTTTTAAAGATTACGAAAGGTTGGATAATCATGCATAAGGTCGATGTCAAAGAAAAAGCGCGCACGAGAGATCAGCGCATCCTGAAAAAATGGAACGAAGAAGGCACCTTCAAAAAATCCATCGAAAACCGTTCGGGCAAGCCGAACTTCGTATTTTTCGAAGGCCCGCCGACAGCCAACGGGGCTCCGCATATCGGGCACGTGCTGGGGCGCGTGATCAAGGATTTTGTGCCGCGTTACAAAACGATGAAGGGCTACCGCGTCGTGCGTAAAGCCGGCTGGGACACCCACGGTCTGCCGGTGGAGCTCGGCGTAGAGAAGCAGCTCGGCATCTCCGGTAAGCAGGATATCGAGAAATACGGCGTGGAAGAGTTTGTGAAGAAATGTAAGGACAGCGTGTTCGAGTACGAGAAGCAGTGGAGAGAGCTGACCGAAGCGATCGGGTACTGGACGGATCTGGACCATCCGTACATCACGCTGGAGAACAATTACATCGAGAGCGTATGGAACATCCTGTCCACGATTCACGGCAAAGGGCTGCTGTACCGCGGACACCGCGTCAGCCCGTACTGCCCTTGCTGCCAGACGACGCTCAGCTCCCACGAAGTGGCGCAGGGCTACGAAGACGTCAAGGATTTGAGTGCTACGGCCAAATTCAAGCTGCATGACAGCGGCGATTATGTGCTGGCCTGGACGACCACGCCTTGGACGCTGCCGTCCCACGTGGCGCTGGCCATGAACCCGGATATGGAATATGCCCGCGTCCAGCAGGACGACGGCGTCTACATCGTCGCCAAAAACCTGGTTGAAGACGTGATGAAAGGCGACTATACGGTTTTGTCCACACACAAAGGCTCCGAATTTGTCGGCCAGAGCTACACGCCGCCGTTTACTTACTTCAAGCCGGAAAAAGGCAACATCATCGTCGGCGCATCCTTTGTTACGGATTCGAGTGGTACGGGGATCGTGCATATGGCGCCGGCCCACGGGGAAGACGACTACAAAACCTGCCGGGAAAACGGCATCAGCTTCGTGAGCGTAGTGAACGCCCAAGGACGCTATACCGATGAGGTTACCGACTTCGCGGGACGCTTCGTGAAAGATTGCGATCTGGACATCGTGAAGATGATGTCGGAAAAAGGAACGTTGTACAGCAAGGAAAAATATGAGCACAGCTATCCGTTCTGCTGGCGCTGTAAGTCTCCGCTTCTCTATTATGCGATGGAGAGCTGGTTTATCGAAACGACGGCCGTCAAGGATCAGCTGATCGCCAACAACAATAGCGTTACCTGGTATCCGGCCCATGTCCGTGAAGGACGCTTCGGCAAGTTCCTGGAAGAGCTGGTGGATTGGAATATCAGCCGTAACCGCTATTGGGGCACGCCGCTAAACGTTTGGGTCTGCGAATCGTGTAAAGGCGAATTTTCGCCGCACAGCTTTGCGGAACTGAAGGCGCAGGCGGTCGGCGAAATCAGCGACGATCTGGAGCTGCATAAGCCTTATGTCGATGAGGTCAAAGTGCGCTGTCCGCACTGCGAAGGCGGCGTGATGGAGCGGACATCCGAAGTGATCGACGTTTGGTTCGACAGCGGCTCGATGCCGTTCGCGCAGCACCATTATCCGTTTGAGAACGTGGACACGTTTGAGGAGCAGTTCCCGGCGGATATGATCTGCGAAGGGATCGACCAGACCCGCGGCTGGTTCTACAGCCTGCTGGCGGTCTCCACCCTGTTCAAAGGCGTTGCGCCTTACAAATCGGTCATCGCCACGGGGCATATCCTAGACGAAAACGGCCAAAAAATGTCCAAATCGAAGGGCAACGTCATCGACCCTTGGGACATCATCAACGAATACGGCACGGACGCGTTCCGCTGGGCGCTCCTTTCGGACAGCGCGCCTTGGAACAGCAAACGCTTCTCCAAAGGCATTGTCGGTGAAGCCAAATCCAAAGTGATCGACACGCTGGTCAACACGCACGCGTTCCTGACGCTGTATGCGAACATCGACGGCTACAACCCGGCGGAGCATCCGTACCAACCGTCGGAAAACAAACTCGACCGCTGGATCCTGTCCCGTCTGAACAGCCTGATCCTGCTGGTGGACAAAGCGCTGGAAAGCAATGACTTCCTCAACTCGGCCAAGGCCATCGAAGGATTCGTCGACGAGCTGAGCAACTGGTATATCCGCCGTTCGCGCGACCGCTTCTGGGGCAGCGGACTCGGAGAAGACAAACTGGCCGCTTACGGCACACTGACGCATGTGCTGGTCACGCTGGCCCAACTAATGGCGCCATACACGCCGCTGCTGTCGGAAGATATCTACACGAACCTGACCGGCGGGGAAAGCGTTCATCTGACCGATTATCCGGTTGCCGATGAGGCTCGGATCGACAAGGCGCTCGAGGAAGATATGGAAACCGCCCGCCAGGTCGTCGAGCTCGCCCGCAACGTGCGGAACGAAACGGGAATCAAGACCCGCCAGCCGTTGTCCGAGTTGATTGTGTCGCTGGACCGCGATTTTGATGTGGCCGGATACGAGGAGATCATCAAGGAAGAAATCAACGTGAAGAACATCGTCGTGGAGACGAGCGACAGCGGATTCGTCGACTTTACGCTGAAGATGAACCTGAAGGTAGCCGGCAAGAAATACGGTAAAAACATCGGGTTCCTCCAGGGCTTCCTGAAAGCGATGAGTCCGGAGGATACGCGGAACGTCGTCAATACCGGCAGCCTGAACGTCACTTCGCCGGATGGTGATGAGCTTCAGATTACAGCCGACGAGCTGCTCGTCGAGAAGCAGGCGAAAGCCGGATTTGCATCGGCCTCGGGCTATGGCATCACCGTTGCCCTCAATACAGAAATCACGCCTGAACTGGAACAGGAAGGCTGGGTCCGCGAAGTGGTGCGTGCCGTACAGGACTACCGCAAAAAACTCGACCTGCCGATCGAAAAACGCGTCACCCTGGTTCTTGATGCGGATGAAGAATTGACGGCTGCCATCCAGGCATTTGAGCATGTGCTCCGGGAAAACGTGCTGGTGAACGAGCTTGCGTTCGGGCAAGAAGCCGAAATGGAGCGCGTTGATCTCGCCGGCAAAACGCTGGGTATCCGCATTGCCGGATAATCTGCCTTTTTACCGCCATTGAATGGCAATCGCCGCTTTGGCGCATAATAGCACAACAAACGAACAAACGAGCCTTCTGGCCCGTGCGGAAATGAAAGACCATTTTCGCGTCGGCTTCGGCTCGTTTGTTGTTCATCGGAACGATGGATACCGCGCTGATCCGAGAGGAGAATGCAGAGATGGCGAATAAGAAGAGCATCATTCCCGAATCGGAAGAGGAGAAGCTGAACGTCGTGTATCGCTTGACCGTGCGGATTGCCGAAGAATTGGAGCAGGCCCGGATTGCGGAATATACCCAGCTTTTGCACAGACCTTTCCGGTTGATTATGTTAAACCTGCTGTCCGGTGCGGCGCGCGGCGTCGGGGTCGCCATCGGGTTCACCTTTTTTGCCGCTACAATTATATATGTGCTGCAGGTGCTGGGAGCGCTCAATCTTCCGATTATCGGAGACTATATTGCCGATATCGTCCGGATCGTCCAGCGGCAGCTTGAGCTGAAAACGTATTAAATGAACCCTTCATCCTCTTCGCCGAGCTGGTCCATACTGACCCCTTCGCCTTGGTCCATATATTTTCGGTACTCTTGGTTACGGACAAATTCGATCTGATTCCCGTAAATATCGGTGGCGACAAAAGCTTCATACGGCTCTACGCAGCCTTCCAGCTCGTCGGAAGCTTCGATTTCGAGCTCGTTGTAGCTGTGGACCTCACGGTCTTCAGCATAAGCCGGGCTGGTGGAGCTGCCGAAGTTTTCTACGATTTGCCACGCGTCTTCGCCGTCGAAACCGTTCTGGTCATCGCGTTCGTCCAGGCTCGTCCGGCCAAAAGGAGGCATCAGAAATTCCTCTTCAACCGGGCGGTAATTCTCGACATGCACTTTAGGCGAATGCTCTTTGCAAAAAGACGTCGTCGGAACGGCTTCCAACCGCTCGTACGGGATTGGCTTTCCGCATTCCTCGCAGACGCCATAGGTTCCCTGCTGGAATCGGTCCAGCGCCATTTCAATGCGGTCCATGTGATGGTCATCAAGGTCCTGCAGCGTTAAATCGACTTCCCTGGAGTAAAGCTCGGTAGCCACATCGCCGGGATGGTTGTCGATGTTCGACAGCTCGCCGGTCTGGTCGCGCATGGAGTCTTCCAGGCCGTAATGCTCGTTGCTGTCATCCTTTTGGCGGATGGATTCCTGCTGTTCCTTAAGCATGCTGTGCAAATGATCCAGCTGTGATTGTGTGAGATGCTGCATGACAAAGCCCCTTTCCGCTTCGGATCAACAAAACGATAAAGACGATTTCTTTTCATATCTAGAATGTGCTGATGAAGCCTGTTTTACAGAAGGAAATTGTTTTCGCCATTCCCCGTTTATGGACGGTTTCCGGCGCCCTATGCTACAATAAACAAGTCTTTACATGACGTGAAAGGCTGTGTCCGAGCGGACGGGCCTAATGAATAAGAACGGAGTGACAAATGGCTGTGGTGTACTACTTAATCGCTTTAATCGTGTTTTTGGTGGATCAGGGCGCCAAGTATTTAATTGCCACCAGATTGGAATTAGCAGAGGAAATTCCGGTGATTGGCAACTTTTTTCTGATTACCTCCCACCGGAACACGGGTGCAGCCTTCGGTATTCTTCCCAACCAGCGCTGGTTTTTTATCGTGATTACCATCGTCGTGGTGGTGGCGATTATCTGGTATATGAACCGGGTGAGAAAATCGTCTTCGCGCAAGCTGCTTCCGGTAGCGCTTAGCCTCGTCCTGGGAGGGGCGATCGGCAACTTTCTCGACCGTGCGCTGAACGGCGAAGTGGTGGACTTTTTACAATTCAATTTCGGCAGCTATACGTTTCCGATTTTTAATGTGGCCGACTCCTGCATCGTGATCGGGGTGGCGCTCATTATACTGGATTCGCTGATGGACATGAACCGAACCGAATCGAACAACAAGAGCAATGAAGGGAATGAACCGGTTTGATCGAAGAACAAACATCCGGAGCGGGGGAAAACCCGGAGAGTGCGGATATCAGGGAGTGGGTCGTTGACCCTGTCCATGCCAAAGAACGCATCGATAAATATATTACGGAATCCTGGGAGGAGGACATTTCCCGGTCCCAGGTCCAGCTCTGGATCAGCGCAGGCCATGTGCTTGTGAACGGTCAGCCGGTCAAAGCCAATTATAAGCTGGCGGCGGGCGACCGCTTGGAAGTGACCGTCCCGGAGCCGGCCGCCGTCGAGATCGTACCGGAGGACATTCCACTGAATGTCGCTTTCGAGGACAAGGATGTCATCGTGGTCAACAAGCCGCGGGGGATGGTCGTTCATCCTGCGCCCGGGCATGCCTCGGGGACTCTGGTGAATGCGCTGATGTACCACTGTAAGGATTTGTCCGGCATTAACGGGGAGCTGCGTCCAGGCATCGTTCACCGGATCGATAAGGACACTTCCGGCTTGATCATGGCCGCAAAGAACGATATGGCCCACGCCTCTTTGGCCGCCCAGCTCAAAGACCACAGCGTGACCCGGCGCTATTATGCCCTGGTCCACGGCAATGTCAGCCATGATCAAGGAACGATAGACGCTCCGATCGGGCGCGATCCAATCGACCGCAAAATGTATACCGTGACGGAGAAGAACAGCAAGCACGCCGTCACCCATTTTACGGTCAAGGAGCGCTTTGGCGATTACACCCTGCTGGAGCTTCAGCTCGAAACCGGGCGGACTCACCAGATCCGGGTGCACATGAAGTTCATCGGCCATCCGCTCGTAGGAGATCCGGTGTACGGACGGAGCAAAGGCATCAAAATGAACGGACAAGCGCTGCACGCCGGCGTGCTTGGGTTCATCCATCCGGCAAGCGGCGAATATATGGAGTTCTCAGCGCCGATTCCCGGCGATATGGAGGATCTGCTGACATCGCTGCGCAGCCGTTGAAAGTACAAATCATACGATAATTAGTCCATGGCATTCCGCCATGGATTCCTTCATATTTAGGGGTGTAGAAATTGAAGTAGGAGATGAAAGAATACATGAGCATCGAACAGTACCAACAAACGTACATTCAGAACAGCTTTGCGGACCGGATCGGCGGTTCCAATTATGGTAAAGACACAGCCATCTATAAATTTGAAAAAATCAAGCGGGCCAAAGCCCAGGCTAAAAAGGACTTCCCTGACGTAGAACTGATCGACCTTGGCGTAGGCGAACCGGATGAAATGGCTGATGCCGGCATCGTGGCCAAGCTTGCGGAAGAAGCGGCCAAGCCGGAGAACCGCGGCTATGCAGATAACGGAATTCCTGAATTCAAGGAAGCAGCAGCCAAATACTTGAAGGAAGTCTTCAACGTGGACGGCATCGATCCGCAGACAGAAGTGCTCCACTCCATCGGCTCCAAGCCAGCCCTGGCGATGCTTCCATCGGTGTTCATCAACCCTGGCGACGTGACTATCATCACCGTGCCTGGTTATCCCGTTCTGGGAACCCACACGAAATACCTCGGCGGGGAAGTATACACCATTGAGCTGAAGAAGGAAAACAACTTCCTGCCGGATCTGAAGAGCATTCCGGAAGACATCGCTCAGCGCGCCAAGCTGATCTACCTGAACTATCCGAACAACCCGACGGGCGCAAGCGCCACGGTCGAGTTCTTCACCGAAGTGGTGGAATGGGCGAAGAAGTACGACATCGTCGTCGTTCATGACGCTCCTTACGCAGCCCTGACTTATGACGGACTGAAGCCGCTGAGCTTCCTGTCGATTCCAGGTGCGAAGGACGTAGGTGTCGAGCTGCACTCCCTGTCCAAATCCTACAACATGACCGGCTGGCGGATCGGCTTTATCGCTGGTAACCCGCTCGTGGTGAAAGCCTTCGGCGACGTGAAAGACAACAACGACTCCGGCCAGTTTATCGCCATCCAGAAAGCGGCCGCTTACGGTCTCGCCCATCCGGAAATTACGGAGAAAATTGCGGAGAAATATTCCCGCCGCCACGATATGCTGGTAGCCGTGCTGAACGAGCTGGGCTTCCAGGCCGAGAAACCGAAAGGCTCCTTCTTCCTCTATGTGGAAGCGCCTAAAGGCATTAAAGGCGGAGTCCGCTTCAATTCCGGCGAGGACTTCTCCCAGTTCTTGATCCGCGAGAAGCTGATCTCCACCGTGCCTTGGGATGATGCCGGCAGCTTTGTCCGTTTCTCCGTCACTTTCGAAGCGAAGGGCCAAGAAGACGAGAAGCGCGTCATTGCCGAAATTAAACGCCGCCTGAGCGACGTGGAATTCGAGTTTTAATTCAATGTGCAGCAAGATCCGTCCCTGACATGCAGGGCGGATCTTTTTTTTGGCCGCAGCGTTAAACAGCCTGCCGGAGCGGCTGAAGGAACTGGAAACAAGCCCATGATTTTTGCGGCCAAACATGGTAAAGTGGACATAGCAATACGGGCGCTTGTTTTTGAGAACAAGGCCTGAAGTGGGAGTTGAGCAGCTCTGTTTAAACATTGGAAATGGGATTTGTATGTCGAACATTTGGGCGAATTGCGGAAGCGCCTGTTCTGGATTTTGGGCGCGTTTTTGGTGTCAATGATCGCGGCGCTGTTCGTGGTGGGCGACGTGCTTCACTTCTTGAGGGGCAGGCCGCCGGCCTCACTGGTCGAATGGAACGCGTTCAGCCCGTGGGAAGGCGTTCGCATGTATATGTACATTGCCGCAGCCTTGTCGCTGGTCGTAGCGGTACCTTTTACGATGCTGCAAATTTGGGCTTTTGCCAAAAAGGGACTGCGCAAGAGCGAGCAGAAAGCGGCGCTAAAGTATGTGCCAGCTGCGTTCGTACTGCTGCTTGTCGGGTTTGCTTTTGCCTATTTTGTCGTGTTCCCGATGGCGTTTCGCTTTACGACGAGTATGACCAAAAACCTGGGATTGGTGGAGACGTACGGCATTGCGCAGTACTTTACGTTTCTGACCAACATCGTGGTTCCGGTGTCGCTTGCCTTTGAGCTGCCGGTGCTGGTGATGCTGCTGACAAGGCTGCGTGTCATCAACCCGGGACTGCTGGGGAAAATGCGTAAAGTCTCGTACATGGTGCTGGTTTTCATCGCGTGCATGATTTCTCCGCCGGAGTTTTTTTCGCATATTTCGGTGTCGGTACCGTTTATTCTGCTGTACGAAATCAGCGTTTTGATGTCCAAGCTGGTATACCGCAAGCAAATGCAGATGGATGCGGGAACCAAGGACCGGATGAATTATGGATCTGCTTAATGCAGGTTCGACCGTGGGCGTTGAAAGTGTACTGAAATCAAGTGGAGAAGATGGTTTATAAATTGGGTTTTAAGGGAGGACGATTTACGTTATGCTAAGCGATATCGGTTTGCCGGGTTTCATATTGCTGGCCGTGCTTGCGCTGCTATTATTCGGACCAAACAAGCTGCCCGGACTGGGCCGCTCGGCCGGACGCATGCTGCGGGAATTTAAAAACGAAATGAGCGACATTATGGGCGACTCGCCGCGCCAGAAGCGCAGCTCCGCCCAGGAGCCCATAACGGAACAGGGGCAGCAGCCTCAAGCGGCTCGGACGGAATCCGCCGCATCCCCGCGTCTGCCGGAATAAAATTCCACGGATCGGGAAGGCTAAGCTCGGTTGACAGCAGACGTTCAGTCTGTCATAATCATCTTTAGTTGAATAGCACCTTTAAATCAGTCCCGTGAGACTGGCAAGGTAACGTGAACCGAGGTTCACTTCGCGGCAGCATACTGTCTGCTTTAAGCCGCCCAGCGAATCTCTATGTCTATCAGCGCATGCTGATGGCTTCTAACTCCTTGCCTACGGGCAGGGAGTTTTTTTGTTATCTGGGTCCCCTCCAAGCATCTGAAGAGGCATCAAAGCCTCGCTTTGTGGGGAACCTTCACGGGTCAGCTATTTAAATCCCTTTTAGACGGAAGAAGGAGTGTGGAGCATGAGCAACGAGGTGCATGTCATTATGGATGAAACGGCAATCCGCCGTGCACTGACAAGGATTGCACACGAAATACTGGAGAAGAACAAGGGGATTGAAAATTGCGTGTTCATCGGCATCAAAACCAGGGGAGAATTTCTGGCCCAGCGCATCGCCGGCAAAATTCTCGAAATCGAAGGCACACCGGTTCCGTGGGGCGCTGTTGACGTCACCCGGTACCGGGACGACCAGAAAGACAGCGCAGCTTCCTTGACTGAAGCAAACATTGGCCTGGAAAAGCTCGATATTCATGATAAAAAAGTGATTTTGTTCGACGACGTGCTGTACACGGGACGGACGATCCGCGCCGCAATGGACGCCCTGATGGACTGCGGCCGGCCGCAGATGATCCAGCTGGCGGTGCTGGCGGACCGGGGACACCGGGAGCTGCCAATTCGGCCGGATTATATCGGCAAGAACGTACCGACGGCAAGGTCCGAGCAAATTGAAGTAGCCCTCACGGAAACGGACGGCAAGGACGAAGTGACGATTATGCAAAACCGGGAGGAGAAATAACATGCTAACGATGACGCAGCTGAAGGACCGGAGCCTGCTCGGACTGAAGGATCTGGGCCGCGACGAAATCGAATCGATCCTGAACCGGGCCGCATACTGGGAAGCACAGCACGAAAAGCTGGTGCAGGTGCTGGCCTCCAAATTCGTAGCCAACATGTTTTTTGAGAACAGCACGCGGACGCGCTTTTCCTTCGAAATGGCAGAGAAACGCCTGGGCGCCCAGGTGCTGAACTTTACGGCGGCTGCTTCGAGCGTAGAGAAAGGCGAATCGATCTACGACACGGTAAGAACGCTCGAATCGATGGGGATTGACGCAGGCGTCATTCGGCTGAAGCCGGCCGGGGTACTGGAGGAGTTGTCCAGCAAAATCTCGGTTCCGCTCATCAATGCAGGGGACGGAAACAATGAGCATCCGACGCAGGCGCTGCTCGACCTGTACACGATGAAGAAACGGTTCGGCAGCCTTCAAGGCTTGACGGTGTCGATCATCGGCGACATTAAGCACAGCCGGGTGGCCCGATCGGACCTGTGGGCGCTGCGCAAGTTCGGGGCCGAAGTCAAATTCTGCGCGCCGAATAATATGACGGCACCGGAGCTGGAGCCGTTTGCCAGATACGTAACGATGGAAGAGGCGCTCCGCTCGGATGTGGTCATGATGCTGCGGGTTCAGCTTGAGCGTCATGCGACCGGCATGCTGAAATCGGCGGAGGAATACAGAGCGCAGTACGGATTGACGGAGGAGCGGGCTTCCAAATTGTCCAAGCATACACTAATTATGCATCCTGCTCCGGTGAACCGGAACGTGGAGATCGACGATGCGGTTGTCGAGAGTGAACAGTCGGCGATCTTCCCGCAAATGAGCAACGGCGTTCCGATCCGTATGGCGGTCATGGAACGGGCGATGAAATAATCAGGGATATATAGGCATAAACAAAAATTATTAATAAATATACACAAAAATGAATTATTATTATACAATAGATTGGAAGCCACAGTGCCAATCAACGACCGGAGGTACTCATGATACAGATCATAACGAACGCCAGCGTACTGAACGAACAAGGGGAACAGGTAAGCAAGCATATCGTCATCGAGGACGGCATCATCAAAACATTGGTCGAACCCGATGCCGGCTGGAGTGCTCCCGAAGGGGCGGAAGTGACGGACGCTGCCGGCAAGCTGGTTACGCCCGGCTTGATCGATATGCATGTCCATCTGCGCGAACCTGGATTTGAACATAAGGAAACGATCGAGACCGGGAGCCGCTCGGCTGCCAAAGGCGGCTTCACGACCATCGCCTGCATGCCGAACACGAAACCGGTGACCGACAACCCGGAAACGGTCCAGCTGGTGCTGGAGAAGGCCCGCGAGGCGGGAATCGTGAAGGTGCTCCCTTATGCTGCGATAACGGTACGGGAGCTCGGACGGGAGCTGACGGATTTTGAAGCGCTCAAAGCAGCGGGGGCGGTCGGCTTCACCGACGACGGCGTTGGCGTACAGAACGCCAAGATGATGAAAGACGCCATGCGCCGGGCGAAAGAGCTGAACATGCCGGTGATTGCGCACTGTGAAGAGAACTCCCTGGTCGAAGGGGGGAGCGTGACGGAAGGCAAGTTTGCCGAGCAGCACGGACTGATCGGTATTCCGAACGAGTCGGAAGCGATTCATGTGGGGCGGGACATCCTGCTGGCAGAAGCGACGGGCGTGCACTACCATGTATGCCACGTCAGCACGGAACAATCAGTCCGGCTGATCCGCCAGGCCAAGGAAGTCGGCATTCACGTCACCGCCGAGGTGTGTCCGCACCATCTGCTGCTGTCGGATGAAGACATTCCGGGGCTGGACGCCAACTGGAAAATGAATCCTCCGCTGCGCTCGCCGCGGGACGTGGAAGCCTGCATCGAAGGGCTGCTGGACGGAACGCTCGACATCATCGTGACGGATCATGCGCCGCATGCGGCGGAAGAGAAAGCGAAAGGCATGGAAATGGCGCCTTTTGGCATCGTTGGCTTCGAGACGGCCTTCCCGCTCTTGTACACCAAGTTTGTGGCGACTGGCAAATGGGATCTGGCCATGCTGGTTCAGCGGATGACTTCCGATCCGGCGCGGGTGTTCGGTTTGAACACCGGGCGGCTTGAGGAAGGCGCTCCTGCTGACCTGACGATGATTGACCTGGAAACCGAAAAAGCGGTGAATCCGGAAGAGTTTGCCTCAAAGGGACGGAACACGCCGTTTACCGGGTGGAAGCTGAAGGGCTGGCCGGTTAAAACGTGGATGGACGGCAAAGTCGTGTTTGAAGCCTAAAACCGGATATAACCGGGCCGGATCGGTTGATAAAAAAGAAACAGATATAGATACTACTAGATACTAACTTAACGTAATTTGACAGAGGAGTGAGTGGGATGCAGGCAAGATTGCTGCTGGAGGACGGAACACTGTTTACGGGCAGTGCTTTCGGAGCAGAAGGTGAAACGACGGGCGAAGTCGTGTTTAATACAGGGATTACGGGATATCAAGAGGTGCTGTCAGACCCGTCGTACTGCGGGCAAATCGTCACGATGACGTTCCCGCTGATCGGCAACTACGGCATTACGCGCGACGATTTTGAGTCGGTTGCGCCATATGTGCACGGATTTGTCGTACGCCGCCATGAAACGGTGCCGAGCAACTGGCGCGCCGAGTACAGCGTGGATACGCTGCTGAAGGAATACGGGATCGTCGGCATCAGCGACATCGATACCCGCATGCTGACCCGCCTTATCCGCAGCCACGGCACGATGAAGGGGATTCTGACGACATCCGCTCAGTCCGTCGAGGAGCTGAGAGAGCGTCTTGCTGCGAGCACCCTGATGACCGATCAGGTGTCGCGCGTGTCCACGAAGCATACTTACAGCAGCCCGGGCGCTAGAGAACGGATCGTACTTATCGACTACGGCGCCAAGAGCGGTATTTTGCGCGAACTGACTTCCCGCGGCTGCGACGTGGTGGTTGTTCCGCATGATACGACGGCCGAGGAAATCCGCCGCCTGAATCCGGACGGCATTCAGCTGTCCAACGGCCCTGGGGATCCTAAAGATGTACCACACGCGATCCAGACGATCAAGGAACTGCTCGGCGAATATCCGATCTTCGGCATCTGCCTGGGTCACCAACTGTTCGCCCTGGCTTGCGGCGCCGACACCGAGAAGCTGAAATTCGGCCATCGCGGCGGCAACCATCCGGTGAAGGACTTGGCGACGAACCGCTGCTATATCACATCGCAGAACCATGGCTACACGGTTAAGGATGACTCCATTGCCGGCACAGAGCTCGAGGTTACGCATATCAACAACAACGACAAGACGGTGGAAGGGCTCAAACATAAGAAATACCCGGCCTTTACCGTGCAATACCACCCGGAAGCGGCCCCTGGCCCTTACGACAACAGCTATCTGTTTGACGAGTTCTTGAAAATGATTGCCGATCATAAACAGCAAAAACCTGCAAAACCGCGCCAGGCTGAACTGGCTGCAGCCGTGAAAGGAGCACGATAATATGCCTATCAATAAACAGCTTAAGAAAATCCTCGTTATCGGTTCTGGACCGATCGTCATCGGCCAGGCGGCTGAGTTCGACTATGCGGGCACGCAGGCATGCGAAGCGCTGAAAGAGGAAGGCGTTGAGGTTGTCCTGATCAACAGCAACCCGGCGACCATCATGACCGACACGAACACGGCGGATAAAGTATACATCGAGCCGATCACCCTGGACTTTGTAACCCAGGTCATCCGCCAGGAGCGCCCGGACGGACTGCTGCCGACGCTCGGCGGCCAGACCGGCCTTAACATGGCGGTGGAACTGGCGAGAGCAGGCGTGCTGGAGCAGGAAAACGTTAAACTGCTGGGCACCCAGCTTCATTCGATCGAAAAAGCCGAAGACCGCGACCTGTTCCGCGAACTGATGCGCGAGCTGGAACAGCCGGTACCGGAAAGCACGATCGTCACTACACTGGAAGAAGCGCTCGACTTCGCCGAAGAGATCGGCTACCCGCTGATCGTCCGTCCGGCGTACACACTCGGCGGAACCGGCGGCGGCATCTGCGCGAATGAAGAAGAACTGCGTGAGACGGTAAGTTCCGGTATCCGTTACAGCCCGATCGGCCAGTGCTTGATCGAGAAGAGCATCGCGGGTATGAAGGAAGTCGAATACGAAGTCATGCGCGATGCCAACGACAACTGCATCGTCGTATGTAACATGGAGAACTTTGATCCGGTTGGCGTTCACACCGGTGACAGTATCGTCGTAGCCCCGTCCCAAACGCTCTCGGATCGTGAATACCAAATGCTGAGATCGGCGTCGCTGAAAATTATCCGCGCGCTGAACATCGAAGGCGGATGTAACGTGCAGTTCGCCCTGGATCCGCACAGCTACCAATACTATGTCATCGAGGTTAACCCTCGCGTCAGCCGCTCTTCGGCGCTCGCTTCCAAAGCGACCGGGTACCCGATCGCCAAGATGGCGGCAAAGATCGCCCTCGGCTACACCCTGGACGAAATCGTCAACCCGGTAACCGGGCAGACTTACGCTTGCTTCGAGCCGACGCTGGACTACATCGTCAGCAAAATTCCGCGCTGGCCGTTCGATAAATTCGTACAGGCGAACCGCAAGCTGGGTACGCAAATGAAAGCGACCGGCGAAGTAATGGCTATCGGCCGCACGTTCGAGGAATCGATCCATAAAGCGATCCGCTCCCTGGAAATCGGAGTGCACCGCTTCTATCTGAAAGGTACGGAAGAGCTGAGCGAGGAAGTGCTCCGCGAGCGCCTCATCAAAGCCGACGACGAGCGGATCTTCCTGATCGCGGAAGCGTTCCGCCGCGGCTACGGCTTGCAGGAAGTTCAGGACCTGACCAAGATCGACTGGTGGTTCCTCGATAAAATCCAGGGACTGATCGCGTTCGAAGAGCAGCTTCAGGAAGACACGCTTTCTTATGAAACGCTGTACCTGGCGAAACGCCGCGGTTTCACCGACCGGGCGATTGCCGAGATCCGCAGCCAGAGCCAGGCTGGAAGCCTGACGACGGAGACGGAAGTTCGCGAGTTCCGCCTCTCGAACGGTCTGCGTCCGGTCTACAAAATGGTTGACACCTGCGCGGCCGAATTCGAAGCGACAACGCCTTACTACTACTCGACCTACGAGACGGAGAACGAAGTAACGCCGTCCAACAAGGAGAAAGTGGTCGTGCTGGGCTCCGGACCGATCCGGATCGGCCAAGGCATCGAGTTCGACTACTCGACCGTACACGCCGTGTGGGCAATTCAGAAGGCCGGATACGAAGCGGTTATCATCAACAATAACCCGGAAACGGTATCCACGGACTTCAACACGTCAGACCGCCTGTACTTCGAGCCGCTGTTCTTCGAGGACGTCATGAACGTTATCGAGCAGGAGAAGCCGATCGGCGTCATCGTGCAGTTCGGCGGCCAAACGGCCATCAACCTGGCCGGACCGCTGAGCAGAGCGGGCGTGAACATTCTCGGCACCAGCCTCGAAAGTATCGACGAAGCTGAGGACCGCAAGAAGTTTGAGGCGCTGCTCTCGAGACTGCAAATCGCCCAGCCGAAAGGCAGCACGGTTACATCGGTCGACGAAGCCGTAGACACGGCCCAATCGCTCGGCTATCCGGTGCTGGTCCGTCCATCCTACGTCCTTGGCGGACGCGCGATGGAAATCGTCTACTCCGATGACGAGCTGCTGAGCTATATGGAGCAGGCTGTTAAGATCAATCCGGAGCATCCGGTCTTGATCGACCGCTACATGCTGGGTAAAGAGGTGGAAGTCGACGCGATCTGCGACGGCGAAACCGTGGTCATCCCGGGCATCATGGAGCATATCGAGCGCGCAGGCGTGCACTCCGGCGACTCGATCGCGGTATATCCGCCGCAGCACCTGGAGGATCATCTCAAGGAGAAGATCGTATCCATCACGACGCGGATTGCGAAGGAACTGAAAACGATCGGCCTGGTCAACATCCAGTTCGTCATTTACAACGACGAAGTGTATGTCATTGAGGTAAACCCGCGCTCTTCCCGGACGGTACCGTTCCTGAGCAAAGTGACGACGATTCCGATGGCGAACCTGGCCACGCAGGCGATCCTCGGCCGCAAGCTGAAGGACGCAGGCTACAAGGAAGGCCTCTGGCCGGAAAGCGACTACGTTTCCGTCAAAGTGCCGGTGTTCTCCTTCGCGAAGCTGCGTAGAGTCGAGCCGACACTCGGACCGGAAATGAAATCGACCGGCGAAGTTATGGGACGCGACCTGCAATACGCCAAAGCGCTGTACAAAGGCTTGATCGGCGCAGGCATGAAAATTCCGGCATCGGGTGCGATCATCGTCACCGTGGCCGACAAAGATAAGGAAGAAGCTGTGGAGCTCATGAAGGGCTACAAGCGCCTTGGTTACAAGATCTATGCAACCGAAGGTACGGCTCAAGCTTTGAACGAAGCCGGACTCAACGTGACGACCGTGCAGAAGCTCAGCGACGGCACACCGAACATTCTGGATCTGATCCGCAATGGTGAGGCGCAGTTCGTATTCAACACCCTGACCAAAGGAAAAACGCCGCAGCGCGACGGATTCCGTATCCGCCGGGAAGCGGTAGAGAACGGCGTGGTCTGCATGACCTCGCTGGACACGGTCAGAGCGCTGATGAATATGCTGGATACCCTCAACTTCTCTTCGCAGGCTATGCCGGCTTTTGCGAACTGAGAAGGGGGATATTCGAGAAGCATGAATGATAAGTATACAGAAATGGCGGGCCGCTTGATCGTGGCCCTGGACTACCCGGATGCCGAAGCGGCATCCGCGCTGGTCCGCGAACTGGAAGGTATTCCCTGCTACTTGAAGGTGGGCATGCAGCTGTATTATGCTGCAGGGCCTGCTTTTGTGCGGGAATTGAAGTCTAAAGGCTACAGCGTATTTCTTGATCTGAAAATGCATGACATACCCAATACGGTAAGGGGTGGAGCAGAGAGCATCACCCGTCTTGGTGTGGACATGTTTAACGTCCATGCTGCCGGAGGTACGGCGATGATGAAAGCCGCGCTTGATGGAGCTGAATCCGCGCTTGTGGCCGATCCCGGCCTGAGCAGGCCGGTCATTATCGCGGTCACCCAGCTGACCAGCACCAGCCAGGAGACGCTCAACAGCGAGATCGGCATTCAAGGCAGCGTGCAGGACGCCGTGGTACACTACGCCAAGCTGACGCAGTCGGCCGGACTGGACGGCGTCGTCGCCTCGGCCCAGGAATCGGCGCTGATCCGCGAGGCTTGCGGCCAGCAATTTATCACGGTCACGCCGGGTATCCGGCCTGCGGGCTCCGCAGCAGGCGACCAGGCGCGCGTCCTGACGCCGGGCGAAGCCATTCGCCAAGGCAGCCATTACATCGTCGTCGGGCGTCCGATTACGGCGGCGGAAAACCCGCGTGAAGCTGCCGAACACATTATCAAGGAGATGATCGAAGCTTGACTACCCTAGCAGAAATTCCAGCCCGTATCGCATCCCATTTGCTTGAGATCGGAGCGGTGGCGCTCCGGCCGAAACAGCCGTTCACTTGGACCTCGGGCATCAAGTCGCCTATCTACTGCGATAACCGTCTGACGATGTCTTACCCTGAAATCCGGGAGCTTATCGCCGAATCGTTCGCTGCGATCATCCGGGCGCAGTATCCGGACGCGGAAGTCATTGCGGGAAC
The DNA here is from genome assembly GCF_038009285.1 of Paenibacillus sp. FSL R5-0378. Classification (NCBI taxonomy): domain Bacteria; kingdom Bacillati; phylum Bacillota; class Bacilli; order Caryophanales; family Paenibacillaceae; genus Paenibacillus; species Paenibacillus sp. FSL R5-0378. The sequence continues at coordinate 5,822,450 of NZ_JBBPAY010000001.1, read as the reverse complement.
GGCGACGGCCGGTATCCCTCATGCGGCGTGGGTTGCCCAGAAGCTGAATCTGCCGATGGCCTATATCCGCGACAAAGCGAAGGGGCACGGCAAGGAGAACCTGATCGAGGGCATCATCAAGCCGGGGCAAAAAGTCGTCGTCATCGAAGACTTGATCTCGACCGGCGGCAGCTCGCTCAAAGCGGCGGTAGCCGTGAAGGATGCCGGTGCCGAGCCGCTTGCCGTGCTCGCCATCTTCAGCTATCAGCTCGATAAAGGGGTACAAGCCTTTGCCGAAGCAGGGATTCCGCTGCAGACGTTGTCCAACTATGCAGCGCTGATGGAAGTGGCCCTGGAAAAGGGAGCCATTCAGCAGGAGGACGTCGAAGCGCTCAAAGCGTGGAGAGAAGATCCGTCATCGTTCGGAAACTAAGAGGACGACGCTTGTGTGAATTTCCTCAAATGGCTTTATAAAATGATACAGCAAAGGCAGCCCTAAGGGCTGCCTTTTTAAGTTGTTTACACGGATGATCGACCTTGCCGTAACCTTAAGCTTGAGGTTGCAAATGATTTAGTGGATGGCATTTTTCTCAAAATTGCCGCCGAGCACATCGGACACATGCTCAATGGCAATAAAGGCTTTGGGATCGATCTCCTGCACGAGCGCCTTCAGTTTGGCCAGCTCAAGCCGGGTGACGACGCAATAGATGACTTGTGTATCTTCCTTCGAGTAGCCGCCTCTGGCGTACATGAAGGTCGTGCTGCGTCCCAGCCGATCCTGAATCGTTTGGGAAATTTCCTCGTATTCGTTCGAGATGATGGTGACCGACTTGGACTCGTTCAAGCCCTCAACCACGATATCCATCACTTTGGAGGCCATATAGTATGTAAATATGGAGTACATCGCGGAATCCCAACCGAAAACGAATCCGGCAACAATGAAAATGAAGACGTTCATGATCATGATGATTTGGCCGACCGGCATGCGGAGCTTTTTAGACAGCAGAATCGCGACAATTTCGGTTCCGTCGAGCGAGCCGCCGAAACGGATGACGAGTCCGACGCCAAGGCCCAGAATAAGGCCGCCGAACAGGACCGCTAATATTTTCTCATTGGTAAAAGGACTGACATGATGCAGCAGCTGCGTCGTTACAGACATGACGGCGATGCCGTAAAGGGTAGAAAAGGCGAACGTTTTTCCGATCTGCTTGTATCCCAGAAATAAAAAGGGGAGGTTGATAATAAACAGAAAAATACCGAGCGGAAAGGTCGTTACTTTGGATAAGACGATCGAAATCCCGGTGATGCCGCCATCGATGATTTCATTGGGAACCAGAAATACCTCGAGCGCTACGGCCATAAGCACGGCCCCTACCGTAATAAATACAAATTTTTTGACCAGATCCGCAAAAGACAGCTTTTTATGTGTTTTTGCCATGGACATTCCCCGCTTTCCTGAAAATTAAAATGTTAAACAACTTAGTTATCAGTATAAACGATTTTTCCGCTCAGCACAAAGCAATCTCGCTTTTTTTCGAACGTTTTCGACATTTTACTAGCCGAGATTTCTGCTGCTATGAATGAACCATGGCGTTTGCGGCAACAATAGGCATCAAAACAGCTCATCTATGAAAGGAGGGTTAGCAGTAATGCGGTGGGTGTATTTCGGCAAGCTCTACCGGACGAAATTCCAGGCAGGGTGCCTGGCGAAGAGGCTGGAGCAGGACAGCTGGATTTACGGTTATGAAGAGCCGCGGCTCGTTGAAATTTTCCGTTCAAGGAGAGGCAGGTACGGTGTCCGCTTCTTGCCATGACATGGTAGGCTCCAGTGTCCTAACACCAATTCCATAAATAAATACTTGACGCAGTGGGTACATATGCTGTATATTAATTCTTGTCGCTATTTGATATGGTTAATGACGCGGGGTGGAGCAGTCCGGTAGCTCGTCGGGCTCATAACCCGAAGGCCGCAGGTTCAAATCCTGCCCCCGCAACCAATTTAACAGCCATTATCTGTACGGTATATACTTGATCAGGGCCCTTAGCTCAGTTGGTTAGAGCGGTCGGCTCATAACCGACTGGTCGGGGGTTCGAGTCCCTCAGGGCCCACCATATAGCAATATGTAAGAAACAGCATGCCGGGGTGGCGGAATTGGCAGACGCACAGGACTTAAAATCCTGCGGTAGGTGACTACCGTACCGGTTCGAGCCCGGTCCTCGGCATACAGGTAAACCATTCGAAGGAAGCCGGTTCAGTCTTTGACTGAGCCGGTTTTTTTGTGCTCATGGGCGGTAAAAGGAATGGCAATTAAAGGATTGCCGGTATAGGCAAAACATGTTATATTAAATTTTGTCGTCACAAAAGTGATAGACAAGCCGGGATGGCGGAATTGGCAGACGCACAGGACTTAAAATCCTGCGGTAGGTGACTACCGTACCGGTTCGAGCCCGGTTCTCGGCATTGGATTGGAACAAGATGAACAGGGTAAGCTGGTCCGGATCGGGGCCGGCTTATTTTTTTAGCTGCCGTTCAATGCGGTCTGACTTTCATTGATTGTGCGTCGGAAGACGTTTTTCTATAAAAATAGGTTTATATATTTACGAGAGAGGAGAAATGCTTCATGATATTTAATAACGATTGGGACGAGCAGCTGAAGGAAGAAACCGAAAAGGACTATTTTCAGGAACTCCGTTATAAGCTGGCCAAGGAATACAAGCTTCACAAAGTGTACCCGCCGAAAGAGGACCTCTTTAAAGCGCTCAAGCTGACCCCCTATGAGGATACCAAAGTGGTCATTTTGGGACAGGATCCTTATCATGGACCCGGACAGGCCCACGGCCTTAGCTTTTCGGTCAAACCCGGCGTGCGGATTCCGCCTTCCCTCGTGAACATTTACAAAGAGCTGCACAGCGATTTGGGCGTGCCGATTCCAAGCCATGGGACGCTGGTGCATTGGGCCGAGCAAGGGGTGCTGCTGCTCAATACGGTGCTGACCGTCCGGGATGGCGAGGCAAATTCGCATAAAGGATTAGGATGGGAGCGATTTACCGATGCTGTCATTGAGAAGCTGAATGAGCGGGATAAGCCGGTCGTGTTCATTCTATGGGGAAGCCATGCCCAGAAAAAAGGAGCTTTTATCGATCGGAAAAAGCATCTGGTGATCCAGTCGGTTCACCCGAGTCCGCTGTCGGTGCACCGCGGTTTTTTTGGAAGCAGGCCGTTTTCCAAAGCCAACGCGTTTTTAGCAGCCCATGGGATCAAGCCGGTCGATTGGGCGATTCCTGACAGGTAACTCATTTTCATGAGAAAGGAGGCGAAAGGGCCATGAAGAACTGGATCGGCAGGCGGGTTACCATCCTGTGCAACGACAAGCTGCATTCCCGGGTCAAGGGGACGCTTCGCAAATGGGATGAACATAACGAATGGCTCGTGCTCGGGCCGCACGACCTGAAGCTGCCGTTTGGTGAGGTTTGTACGATCCGGCTTCTTCCCGAAGGGAAAAATGCCCCTGACGCCGCGCCTCATTCGGTCGGATATATCATGAAGGACAAACGGCAGTTCGATAACGCCGTGTTGTTCGGGTCCGAGGTCATGATCTGGCGGAAGGACCGTCTGGAAGCATACAGGGCCACCCTGAGCTCGCATAATGCGGAGACGGTGACCCTATCGGACGGCCGGACTTTTCGGAAAGCGGAGTGCACTTGCGTTGTCCGGTCATTACGTGGCATGCTGTGAGACATTGGTCCTGCGGCATGCTTTTTTTCTTTACTCTTTCATGTCATCGACCTTTTCCGCCAAAAACAGCCCATACCCCCGGACGATAATGATCTTGGCAATCATGTAGACGGGAATGGCCAAAATGACGCCGATGATCCCGGATACGTCTCCGCCGATCAGCAGCAGGACGATCGCCGTCATCGGATGAATGTCCAGCTGCTTGCCGTAAATAATCGGTGTCAGCAGATTATCCTGGATCTGCTGGGAGATGATGATCACGACGAGCGACCATACGGCAACGGAAGGCGAATCGATAAAACCGATGATAACGACCGGAATGGCAGCGATGATCGCACCTACGTATGGAATCAGGTTCAGGACGATCGAGATCAGCGCGAGCAGCAGAGAGTATGGAAGCCCGATAATGAGGAAGCCGATGTACATCAGCACGCCTAGAATGAGATTCAGCACGACCCTGCCGACGATAAAGTTGCTGAGCGCCGTATCGATTTCCCGCAGCGCTTCTTTCCCTTCCTTCCGGTATTTTCGTGGAAGGATGTGCAAAATTTTAGGGGGAAGCTTGCTGCTTTCTTTCAGCATGTAATACAGCACGATCGGAACGGTAGCAATAATGACCACGACATTGGATACGACGGATATAAAATTGGAGATCGAATCCGTTACGGCCATAATCAGTCCGTTGAGATATTCACTCACGCGGGCATAAATTTCCGACTCGCTTGGCAGCGCCCTGGCGAAAAAGCTGTTTTTCTGAAGCGCCTCAAACTGCTTCTGCAAATCTTCCACGAAATAAGGCGCGTTTTCGGCAAAAGTGATCACCTGCTCGCGCAGTGTTGGCCATACCAGCACCGAAAACAGGGCGATCAGACCAACGAACACGAGGTAGATCGACAGAATCGAAAGCGACCTTTTCCAGTGGTGCTTTTCCAAGTAATTTACGATGGGCCTCAGCAAGTAGTACATGAAACCGGCCAGCATCACAGGGACCAGCAGCAGCTTGAACAGCAGCACGATCGGATTGAAAATAAACTTTACTTTGGCACCCAAATAAATAATTAAAAGTGCCGCGATGATACCCAGACATGTACGAAAATATTTGCTCTGCAGCAATCAAATCCCCCCAGCCTTCATGGACCAGCCTATGTAACGGTCTGTTTCCTCTTTTACAACCCATTAACCAAATGTCATAAGGATGATTCAGGGAGCTCCTGCCATCGCTTCTGGAAGCGGTAACCGTTTGAGGCAATCCGGGTATTCGTACAGTCAAACCGCAGGTGAACTACATAATATAGGTTGACCCCATGAAAAAGGAGGTTCAAACCTATGAGCGGAGTCGTAGGCGGCGTTGGTTATCCAGGCGGAGTTTTCAAATCGACGGGAGCGATCTTGGTCCTTTTCATCCTTTTGGTCATTATTTTGAGCTCCTGTTTTTGTTAAGGCGTAACACAACACATCCTGGCGGTATTCGGCCGGGATGTTTTTTTATGCCCGCGTTAGTTTACCTAATTACATACAGTCATTTAACCTGGGAGGGATTGAGGATGAACCAACTCGTGATCGCATTGTTCCGGACGAGACAGGATACGGCGCTGGCGGTCAGCGCGCTTTGGGAGCGTCATTTTGACAAAAAGGACGTGTCGCTGCTTGCCCTTGACAAGAGACAGTTATCTATCGTATGCCGGGATACCGGCTTGAAAGAACCCGTGTCCAGGCATGGTACCAGCGGGTTGTTCGGCGAAATCCGGGATTTAACCTCCAGCCTGACGCTGCGGGATCAAGTCACCTGGGCATCGGGACCGGCAGCGGCCAAACTTGGGGGGGCGGAAGTCGGCGGGAAGAACGACGGGCTGATTGTCAGTCTGGTGGGGATTGGCGTCCCCGAAGGGGATGCAGAAAACTATGAGAAGCTGCTGATTCAGGGGCATTTTATGGTCATAGTGGAGTGCAGTAAGGAGCGAAGCATCGAGGCGCAGCATGTTCTTGAGGCCCATCCGTGCGTAGAGACGAGAAAAGAAAAGCGTGTATCGACATAAAAAAAGGCGATCGAGTACCGATCCCCTTCCGGTCAATAAATGATTCTCCGGCTTAAGTTAACGGCCGTTCCGTATTTTTTGCTGAGGATCTTGGCCTCTTCGGTGACGTAGGCGAGGATATGCTGCAGCCGCTGGGTGGCCGGCCGGATGGTTTCTTTGACTTCTCCGTGGACGATGACGTCAAACACGATCATGATCGAATACCTCCTTATATGCGGGATAAATCCATGATAAAATACAATCATCAGAGAGGAATCAATTTGGATGGAGCGGTTTGTAAACTCTACGGTTTATACTCGCATTACATAAGACGGGTACGATAAGTTGGTAAGGTTTGCGAGAATACCAGTCGGGAGGTTGTGAGAAGTTGGATTCGATTATTAATTTTGCCCACCGGGGCGCATCTGCGGTATGTCCGGAAAATACGATGGCCGCTTTTGCCCGCAGTTTGGAGCTTGGTGCCACAGGGATTGAAACCGATGTTCAGTTAACCCGGGACGGCCGGCTTGTCCTGATTCACGACGAAACGTTGTCCCGGACGACAAACGGGAGCGGGTGGGTCAAAGACCACGACCTGGAAGAGCTGCGCAAGCTGGACGCCGGCAGCTGGTTCCATCCCGATTTTGCGGAGGAGCGCCTTCCGCTGCTGGAAGAGCTGCTGGAGCTGGTTCAGGACACCGGGACCGTCGTCAACATCGAGTTGAAAAATACGAAGGTACCTTATGCAGGGCTTGAGGAAAAGGTCATCGACTTGGTAAGAAGCTATAACCTGAGCGGGCGGATCGTCATCTCAAGCTTCAATCACTATTCCCTGCGGCTCTGCAAGCAGCTCGCGCCTGAAATCCGCACCGGCATTTTGTACATGGAGGGACTGTATGAGCCGTGGGAATATGCCCGCAGCGTTGAAGCCGACGCCCTGCACGCCTACCATTTTGCGGTGCTGCCTGAATTTGTGGCGGGAGCGAAGGCGGCCGGTAAGGTATACCACCCATGGACGGTCAACGAAGAAGAGGAAATGCGGCGTCTTATCGACGCAGGGGCAGCGGGTATCATCACCGACTACCCGGATAAGCTGGCGGCGCTGCTGAGCGCTTCAGTGCGCTCTTAAACAATGATAACCCGATGCCACGGCGGCATCGGGTTATTTTGTGCCCGTATACGTCTCCAGAACAGTGAGGGAATGCTTCACCCTTGATGATCCGGTGAATCCTCGTTCGACGGATGTTTACCTTTCTTCAATTCCCGCGCCCCTTCTTCCAGCACGTCTTCAATCATGTCCGTGGATGACGGCGTTTCATGATCGGGATCCGGAATGGGGTCGACCCCGGGGAAACGATCCTCTTCATTCGGTGTATTCATCGCCACACGTCCTTCCTATAGAATCGTTGGTACTTCCATAGTGTGTTCCTTATATGTAAGGATAAACCGTTCCAAGCGCTGCTGAACCACATTTTCCTGCACCTTCCGAGCTGAAAGATTAATCGTTATATAAAAAAATAAAGCCGCCCAGGCAGGGCAGCGAATATTAACGAATATGAATGAGGCGTGACAGATAGCCGACTTCATCCAGCGGAATCCACATGGAGCCGTACACCGTCCGCATCTTTAAAGTGCCCGGATCATCGGATTTCTCGGGGATGCCGGTAATGGATTCACCATCCAAATTTTGAACGAATAATTGATGGCCGCGGCGGATCGCCATTTCAATTTCCTTTTCCATGAGACTATTCTCCCGTATCCACATACTGGTAAGACTTTTGTATCAATAACTATCTTTATCATAAGATAATTTTCGTCTGTTGGATAGAGAACGGATGTTTGATTGGTGGGGATATGGACCTAAAATATGAATTTAATTTGAACAGTTGTGCTGAAAAATAAAAAAACCCTCCGTCTGGAGGGGCAGAAAAGAATGCCGAGCAGTTAAATCCGGATGTCTAGACGGTTTCCCAAATGGGGTGCGGCGCTGCTATCCAGCATTTTGACCAGGGATTGACCGTCCTGCGAGGCTTGATCCTTAGCGATTTTAAGCACCTGGATGCTCACATTTTGAGCCAGCCGGGACTGGCTCATGGCCATCGATAAAGCAGGGATATCCATCATAAGCCTCCTCTATGTAAAATGGGTAACATCTATGTTATCGGATGTTCGGTGTGATTTATAAAATAGATGCCGCCCGGGAACCAAGTTCCCGGGCGTGCGATCAGGGAGGTGTCATGCTGATTTCATCCGAAAAATCCGGAATTAATACATGTCTCCACCGAAGTGATCGCGACAGTGGCATCTTTTATGGTGGCGTTTTTTGAAGTGGTGGTGCTGTTTGTGAATCTTATGGCAGGAAACATGCTTTTCTTTGTGGACCTTTTTGATTACAGGCTCCCAGTCCACTTTGACGAATATCGTTTTCTTGATTTCTTTTTTAAGGATGACTGGTTTTGGTCTGCGGACATGGCAGTCACGACGGTGATCATGTTCGTGGAAAAAGAATTTACCCATTTGGTTACCCCACCTTTGTTGGAAAATGTGAAACCTGAGATATCGTATGTAATGGTTTCCTTCGCAAACACGGCGGAGGTCCATGTGGGAACAAAATAGATGATTATCTTAACGGGACAGGGCCAAAACTCTGCGGCTAATTGTGAACAAAAAAACTCTTGAAGCCTTAAGCTTCAAGAGTTTCTATAGATGATCTGCAGTGGGCTCGAACCACTGACCCCCACCCTGTCAAGATGGTGCTCTCCCAGCTGAGCTAGCAGATCGTATAAGTCAGATACATTTAATATAATAACAGCGCCATAGTTAGCTGTCAATCATTTTATTTTGCTCACGGTGAATGGCATGCTCAATTTGTTTGCCGCTCATGATTAGAAGCTAGCCAAACGGGCGAAAACTAAAGTATATTTCGAAACAGAAGGAGTGGCACGGTATGCCGAACAAAGGCGGGCTGCTCGCGGCAGGGATGTGCCTGCTGCTTGCCGGATGCTCCCCCGCGGGTGAGTTTTCGGATGCGCAGGAGCCGATCAAGCCCGGTTCAACCATGGCCGATTCACCGATTATGCTGGACGTTTACGGCAAATCGGTCAGCGAGGATGTGTATTCCAAGGGCCCTATTACGCCGCCCTGATTCTTTGGACAAGACAAGGGCCCGTGCTCCGACTGCACCGGCCCTTGTTTTTTTAGATATAGGAAAGTATTTACATCGGAGATTCGGTTTCCTTATATCGCAAGAAAAACTTCCGCAAAACGCGGCCTATCTTCCGTGAGTGTTCGTCGATAAACGTTTTTCTTATTCCTCATCCCATTTGCGCGAATACCCTTTTTGGATGACATAAATGAAAGAATAGATTAAGATGGCTGATAAAATGACGATCAGCGCAATGGTCATGCCCATAACGATCCATGGTCTCCCTTCCATAGAGCTCTCATGAGTCAACTATACAGGAAAATCATTTTTTTGTATAATGATTCAATCGTGTTTTTTATATTGATTGCATGAAAGAGAGGGTAACCGATGCCTGCAGAAATAGTATACGTGACGACCCCCGAGCAGCTGGAACATGCGCTGGACATCCGCCAGGAGGTGTTCGTCAAGGAACAAAACGTGCCCGCCGACCTGGAGATCGACGAATACGATGTGATCAGCGACAATGTTCATCATATCCTCCTTCAGGACAAGGATCAGTATGTGGCCACCGGCCGGATCATTTATTATAACAGCGATACCGCCAAGATGCAGCGAATCGCGGTTCGCCGCGAGTTCCGCACCCACGGGTTCGGCCGCATTTTGCTGATGGCGATGGAAGAGCGGGCGAGGGAACTGGGGCTGGCCTATTCCATCCTGGATGCACAGTGCCAAGCTGAACAGTTCTATGCAAAACAAGGCTACGAGGTCATTTCCAAGGAGCCGTTCGATGACGCGGGCATTCCGCATGTCCGTATGAAGAAAACACTGTAGGCTTCGTTTCTTCGTATAAATCCATGTTCTCAGGGAACGATATCCATATGTCACCTTGATATATCATGACAACTTAAGGAGTGGATATCGATGGGAAACCCGGGAAGAGAACAATTTATCGCAGTACAGAAGAACGGTGACGGCGACTTGACGGCCTTTCAAACGTCGTCGGGCCGGGTGCTCGATTACGAGCAGGCGCTGCAGGAAGTAAAAGCGGGTGCCATTGCCGGAGTAAACGTCTTTAAAGGCCGTGACGGCGAGATGTACATCCGCGGGGACGCCGACGGCGATCCGTCGAATAATCTCGATAACTTGCCTACTTTTGAATAAAAGACGAGCGTCATGTTTCCAAAAATAACAGCCGGCTGCAGAGAAGGTTCATCTTTCTGCAGCCGGCTGTGTTTTTTCACCCGTAATCCACATCGACCAGCAAGGGTTACAGCGTATTTACGTGCCCTTGCTCAAGGAAGGTCATTTCTCCGGTTTTTCCTACAAACTCGTCTTTATTATCCGCATAATGCATCAATCGGATCATACGCTGAACCGGCTCCGGCAGCGAAAGCAGCTCACTGAGCGTCGTATGCACCTCGCCCGGTCCTTCCAGCTGGACCTCGTGCAGGATCGTATCACAGCCGCGTTCCCCTACGAGCTTGTCCAGCAGCCCAGGGTCGAAGGTCATGTCCGCGCTGTAGAAAATCCGGCCGTTAATATAGAGGGAGAAGCTGTCTTTGCCCGGAATGTGGCGGTTCGGGATGAGCTCCAGCTCGATTTGCTCCGACAGGCGGCAGGGAACTCCCGGCTGAAGCGTATGTACATCGAAGGCGTCCTCGAGGCAGGTGATTTGGCCGGGTTGGGACAGACCGCCCTTCAGCGTGTGCTCCCACAGCACATCACGCAAAGCTTCCGCGATATAAAGCTTCATTTTGCGATGGTACGCATATTTCATCTGGAAGGCAAGCTCCTCCAGGCCGCCGACATGATCGCCATGAATATGGGTGATCAGCACGGCATCCAAGTCATTAAACGTTTTGCCCAGTTGGTGAAGGGCGAGGGGGGCCGTAATTCCGCAATCGATCAGCAAAGTGAACGACCCGTCCCCGAGCAGGGCATTATTGTTGAAATACTTTTTGGCAAAAGCGCTGCCTGTCCCCAGCATCTGAAGCTGCAAGCTCATCGGTTGATCCTCCTGTGAATGAGCGGCATGCCGAGCATGCCGTTCGTATTTTTTTCTTTCATTATACACCACAGTTCCCAATTTCCATCTACCCCCATAATATGCTGTAAACGCGCGAAATGGGGTTTTGTCATGGCGAAGGGAAAAAGCAAAAAACCGGCACAAGCCAAAGGGGAAAAGGTCATTCGAGGCATGAGGCTCGTGACCTCCGACGTATGCGAGGCCTGTAAAACGCCCTGTGCCCGGGGAATGGCGTACGCGGCACGGATGAGAGTTCCGGGTGCGATCGGCAAAGGGGTGCCCTGTATTTTAACCAAGAAATAAGGAGAGAAATTAGTAACTGAACCAAAATTTGGAGCTATAGTCCCACAAGGTGGGGCTTTTTTTGTATTCCTGGAACAAAATTCCTTCACTTTTGAGAAAAAATGTGAGTTTTGCCCGTATGGACAGCGCAACTTGCGTTTGTACTTTTCGTATATACATACAACATCACGATGGAAATGGAGGGAAACGAACAAGATGAATTGGAAGAAAGTTATGGTATGCGTATTCGCCTTTTCCCTGATGGGGGGTTCTGTGTTTGCAGATTCAATTACCCAAAAAGTCAGGGTGTGGATGAACGGCAAGGAAATCCAGGACGGCGGTTATATCATCGACGGCAAAACCTATGTCCCGATTCGGGAGTTTGACGGGGTCGTAAAGTTTAATTCAGATACGAACAAGGTTGAATTCATTAAGCCTAACGTACATATATTTCTGTTTAATGGAGATACCGTCTTCGGTAACGTCAATAAAGGGAAGCTCAAGTTTAACGTATTCTGCCAGGTGGACAGCCTATCGGACGATGTGGCGAGCGTAAAGGTGGCTATTACAGATCCTTCGGGAAAGATCAAGGATATCCAGTCTCAGGACGTGAGCGGCAGCCAGAAGGATAATTTCTGGTTCCGGACTTACGATTTTACGTATGATTTCAGCAGCGCGGGCAAATATAAAGTGGGGTTCTACATTAAAGCCACCAAGACCAGCGATTACGTCCTCGTATCGCAAAAAGTGATCACTGCGCTGAACTGACAACCCCAAGGAGGATAAATTGACCAGATCATGCGGACGTGATACGATACGGTGGTATGATCCATTCCAACCATAAGTGAGGTTTTTGTTAAAATGAGCGATCACAAGCATGAACACGGCGAAGCCTGCAATCATGATCATGACCATGATCACGAGCATGAGGAATTTGTTCTGACGCTGACAGATGAGAACGGCAAAGACGTGGAAATGGTTCTTGTCGAAACATTCGATGTAGGCGAGAACGTTTATGCACTGCTGCTGGAACGTGAGAATCCTGAAGCGGACGGCATCATCCTTCGCGTCGAGGAAGAGGACGAGGAAATGATGCTTTACAATATTGAAGACGAAGAAGAATGGAACAAAGTGGAAGCCGCTTATAACGAGCTGGTTGCCCAGTTGGACCAGGAGTAATCCTTTTCGCCACAAGCCCTACACCAAGAAACCCCCGAACCGCAGCGAAAGCGGGACCGGGGGTTTCTTTTTTTGGTGCAGGCGGTAAACAGCCGCGCGTATTAAAAAATCGGATCGGTTTCCACAATGACCTTGACGTTTTGGATATACCGGTCTTCCGGTCCTTTTACCGGCAGCCCGACGTCCACATGGTCGACGATGTAATCGATATTGTCTTGGGAGATAACCTCTCCCGGAAGAAGGATCGGAATGCCCGGCGGATACACATAAATAAACTCGGCGATAATGCGTCCGGCCGATTCCTTGAACGGAATGACTTCCGTATCCCCGTAGAAGGCATCCCTTGGAATGAGGGACAGCTGCGGAATTTCCGGAATTTTAACAACCAGCTCGTTGGCTGTGTTTACATTATAATAGGTCTGTGCCAGCTCGCGGAGCGCATTCACCAGGATGGAGATGGTCTCCTCGTTATCCCCTGGCGTAATCAGGCACAGGATGTTGTACATGTCGCTCAGCTCGACTTCGATATTATACTTTTCGCGAAGCCAGTTTTCGGTCTCATAACCGGTGATGCCCAGGTGGCGGACATGGATGGTCAGCTTGGTCGGATCATAATCGTAAGTCGCTTCCCCGCCGAGAATTTCCTTGCCGAAGCAGTAGAGACCTTCAATTTCATTGATTTGCTTGCGGGCGGACTGCGCCATGTCGATGGCACTTTGGGCCATGGCATATCCGTTCAGCGCCAGGTTCCGTCTTGAGGTATCCAGCGAAGCGAGCAAAATGTAGGAAGTCGACGTCGTGGTCAGCATACTGATGATCGTTTGCACGCGCTGCGGATTGACATAGCCGTTCTTCGTGTTCAAATTCAACACGGAGCTCTGCGTCATGGAGCCGCCCAGCTTATGCACGCTCGTCGCGGCCATATCCGCTCCGGCATCCATAGCGGACATCGGCAGTTCCGGATGGAAATGGGTCAGCACGCCGTGGGCTTCGTCCACGAGGACGGGTACATGCCGGCTGTGGGCGAGGTCCACGATCTCCTTCAGATTGGCGGAGACGCCGAAGTACGTCGGATTAATGACGAGAACCGCCTTGGTGTCCGGATGACGGTCCAAGGCCCGCTGCACGGAGCGGACGGTAATGCCGTGGTCGATCCCTAAATTTTCGTCGCGGGCCGGCGAAACGAAGACGGGCTTGGCACCGGAGAAAATAATCGCGGACATGACCGACTTATGGACATTCCGGGGAACGATGATTTTGTCGCCGGGAGAGCACATCGTCAGAATCATGGTCATGATCGCGCCGCTGGTCCCCTGTACGCTGAAATACGTGTAATCGGCGCCGAAGGCGTCAGCAGCCAGAATCTGGGCTTCCTCGATGACGCCCGTCGGCTGGTGAAGGTCGTCCAGCGGGGCAATATTGATCAGATCTATAGAGAGGGCGTTATCGCCGATAAATTCTCTGAATTCGGTATCGGTCCCCATTCCCTTCTTGTGGCCGGGAATATGGAACTGAACGGGATTTTTTGCCGCGTGCTGTGTGAGTGCTGTAAATAAAGGGGTACGGCTATGGTCCATGTATGCTGTCACAACCTTTCATCTGTTAAAATTACAAAGCTCAGTATAGCAAATCGGGGGGCGAATGCAAGCGGCTTTTTGACCCTGTGAAAATCTCGTCCCCATATGGGGTACACTATTAGTATAGACCATACTGCTGGGAGGATTCGCACAAACCAAAATAGGGAAGTGGTGAAACGCGTGTCGCAAATAACGGAAGCGGCGGCAGCCCGCCGGCTGATTTCGCCCTTTTTCATCGGGCTGCTGACGATTCTATTTCTCGTGGAATTTATGAAAGGGTCGCTTTTGGTGGCCATTTTGCCGGTTTATATGAAAAACTCGCTCGGTCTCGGCGCCCATACGATCGGTCTCGCTTTTTCCCTTCAATATATCGGAGACAACCTGTTCCGCAGCCCGTCGGGCTGGATCGCCGAGCGGCTGGGGTACCGCAGAACGCTGACAGGGGCGCTGGTGCTGACCATCGTCGCGGTTGGCATGATCGCCTTCTTATCCGGCGCAGGCTGGCTGTCGCTTGCCTGTTTTATTCTTGGGGTAGGCACTTCGCCGCTGTGGCCATGCGCCATGACCGGGACGACGGCCATTTCGGGTCCGAGAGGCAACAGCGGACAAATGATCGGCATGCTTGAGATCGCTTCGCTGGGCGGAACAGGCGCAGGACCGATCGTCATGAATTTTTTGATGGACCGTACGAACAAAAACTATCAGACGCTATTTTTTATCCTTATCGGCTGCTGCATCATCGTAGTTCTGGTTGCATTGCTCCTCCCGGGAAGAGTCAAGGCCAATGGGCAGGGGATGGAAAGAAGGACGGAATCTGCGAGGGGGGTCCTTCCCCAACTGCTCGGGAAGGTGAATCATCTTTTTGCCAGCATCCGCAAGACGCTGTACGAAATCAGGCACAACCTGAAGGTCAGCTGGCTGGTATTTCCGGCGCTGTTTCTCCAATCCTTCGTCATCGGGCTGCTCAGCCCGGTGATCACGCTGTACGTTCAAAATGAGCTGCACCTGTCTCCAAATATGTACAGCCTGCTGCTGATCGCGGGCGGAGGCATTACGGTGCTGGCGATCATTCCATGCGGGAAGCTGGTCGACCGGTTCGGAACCGCCCCCTTCCTGAATGCCGGGTTTCTGCTGGCGGCTATTTCCCTCATCATGTTCTCGGCGGTGCGCTCGCTGCCGGTTGTGTTCGCCACCGTAGGCGTGGTGGGCATCAGCTATGCCATGATCCTGCCTGCCTGGAATACCTTTGTATCGACACATGTGCCGAAAGGCGAGCGGGGAGCGGTCTGGGGATTTTTCCTCACCCTCCAGGGCTCGGGCATGGTTGTCGGGCCGATCGTTTCAGGTCAGCTCTGGGACCGTATCGGGCATTCGGTGCCTTTTGTCGCCAGCAGCATCGTCATGGCCGTGCTGTTTGTGATCCACCTCGTTTTGTCGCGCAAAAAGCGGGCAGAGGCGCAGTAACAAACAAAAAAAAGGATAGGGTGCCAGCGCGCTTATGCGTACCGGCTGCTCTATCCTTTAATATTTGACTGCACCGTAAGCGGCGGTTAGAACGCCATTTTATACAGCGGCAGCAGCTGTTCAAAGGTGGAATGAATGACGGACACCAATTGGTCTCTGTCCTCCAGCACGGGATCCCCTTTTTCAATCCGGAGTCCGCACAGCACCTCGGATTTTTTGACGTTCTTCAGCTTGTCCGCCATTTTGGCGAAGTCTGCGGCCGTCATTTCAGACTGCGGGGTAAAGCCGGGATCCATATGGTCCATCGACCAATAGAACGTTTTGGGGAGCTTTTTGACAGCCGCGATTCCTTTCTTCCCTTCCAGATGATCGGCGAATACCGACTTGTTCGTGCTCTCGTAAATGATCGCAAAGATGATGAACAGATGCGTGCCGAACATGCCCACCTGAAAATGGGGGAGGGCTTTGTAGCCGCGTTTGTTGGCCGCCCAAGCCACCCAGGTATCGTTCGGCGGGTTTACCGTCCGGCGGGCATGCTTGGCCACGTGAACGAACATTTCCTCTCCGCAAAGCGCGGACAGGAAGGGTACGATTTCGCTGCCTAATATTTCAAGTTTGGGGCGAACCCGCTCAATGAGCACTTCCATCCGGGGCTCCAGTCCCTCCACATTAAACACTTCAAAATCCTGCGCGTTAAATCCTGCAAACGGCATTCTTGCTGCCTCCTCCATCCAAATGCGTGTTGAATTTTTGTCCCATTATACCACAATCCGCGGCGGATCTTTAATTGGCAGGGCTTCCGGCCGGTCTTTTCCGTTTGATGCTGCGCCCTGTCGGGTAAAAATAGTCAATAAACCAAGTTACCGTTACATAGGATAAAGTATAAAATATAGCAAAGCTGTTTAGCCATCAGCTTGATAACGAAGCTGAAGAATCACCGGCCGATTCCAGCCCGCCGGTCTTAAGAAGCGGGAGAAGGAAATAGCCAAAGGCGGTCCAATTTTGAAGGAGGGAGTGCCGTGAATAAGAGCTATGAAGTGGAATACTGCAATTTGGAGCTTCGGTTTAACCGGCGGCATATTCAGGACCTGATCAAGGATTTGATTCAAGACGGCTATTCGTTGTACTGGAGCGAAAACGAAACCCTGTTCATCATCTCCGTCCGAACGGGGCGCAAACTCGTCAAGCTGCGGTTTAACCGGACGAAAAACGGTTATAAGATGGTTGGGGATTACACGATCCGGGACGCCAAGCTGGCGGAATGGATGGAGAAGCTGATCGAGGATACCCGCGGTCATGCGATCGTCAAACGTTTCAAGGACCGCCAAATTCTGATCGAGAGCATTCTATTCGGCGAGGTGATCCGGCTTGTCGAAATTTCAGGCTATCAGCAAAAAGTATTGTATCAGAAGGGTCCTTTTATGACGGAGCAGGAGATTTCCAAAATGTATTTCTCCAAAGAGGGCGACCTGCGCCTGCAGCTCCTGAGGCTTGAGCTGGATGACGAGCTGGAGCGCCTGTACGAGGCGATGCAGGCTGGAGATGCCGAAAAAGCGGAGAAAAGCAAGGAGAAGCTCGCCGCCTTGTCCAAGGATTTAATGATGCTTGAATGGTAACTTACCTTTTGTACGACAATAGAATGGAAGATCGTTCATAAACACCTCGGATGCGCTGCGGGGTGTTTTATCACGGGCAGCTGACTGCCGAACCCGGACTTCACTTTCACGCGTAAACACGTTAAAATAGGCTTGTTCTAAAATTTTCATCAAAAAATCGCAAAGAATGGAGAAAAAACATATGTCGAAACAACAAATTGGTGTCATCGGCCTTGCTGTCATGGGCAAAAATCTGGCACTCAACATTGAGAGCAGAGGCTTCACCGTTTCCGTGTTTAACCGCTCTCCAGAAAAAACGCATGATCTTTTGAAGGAAGCCGAAGGAAAAAATCTGACGGGGACTTTCTCGATTGAGGAATTTGTGAACTCGCTGGAAACACCGCGAAAAATTTTAATTATGGTACAAGCCGGCAAGGCGACCGACGCCACGATCGAGCAGCTGGTGCCTCACTTGGACGAAGGGGACATCATCATCGACGGAGGCAACGCGTACTTCCCGGATACACAGCGCCGCAGCGCGGAGCTGGAAGCAAAAGGACTGCGCTTTATCGGGACAGGCGTATCCGGCGGGGAAGAGGGAGCTCTGAAGGGACCTTCCATTATGCCTGGGGGACAAAGAAGCGCCTACGAACTGGTGGAACCGATTCTGACGGCGATTTCCGCCAAAGTGAACGGGGAGCCTTGCTGTACATATATCGGACCGGACGGTGCCGGACATTACGTAAAAATGGTGCATAACGGCATCGAATACGGCGACATGCAGCTGATCTGTGAAGCTTACCAGCTTCTGAAGGATACGCTGGATTTGAGCGCCGAAGAACTGCATGAAATTTTCTCCGACTGGAACAAGGGCGAGCTCGACAGCTACCTGATCGAAATTACGGCCGATATTTTCGCGCAAAAGGATCCGGAGACGGGCAAACCGATGGTGGACGTTATTTTGGACTCAGCCGGCCAAAAAGGCACGGGCAAGTGGACAAGCCAAAGCTCCCTGGATTTGGGCGTGCCGCTGTCTATGATCACGGAATCCGTATTCTCCCGCTTCCTGTCGGCCATGAAGGAAGAACGCGTAGAAGCGAGCAAAATTTTGAACGGCCCGAAAAAAGCACCGTTCCAAGGAGACAAAGCCGAGTTTATCGAGAACGTCCGCAAGGCGCTGTTTGCAAGTAAAATCGTATCCTACGCCCAAGGCTTCGCGCAGCTGCGCGTCGCTTCCGACGAGTACGGCTGGGATCTGCAGTACGGCAACCTGGCGAAAATCTGGCGCGGCGGCTGCATTATCCGCTCCCGCTTCCTGCAGAACATCACCGACGCCTACGAGAAAGATCCGGGCCTGAAAAACCTGCTTCTGGACCCGTTCTTCAAGGACATCATCGAGAACTACCAGGAAGCATGGCGTACGACGGTAGCGACGGCCGTGGCTCAAGGCGTTCCGGTTCCCGGCTTTGCCAGCGCCCTGGCCTATTTCGACAGCTACCGCACGGAGCGGCTGCCGGCGAACCTGCTTCAGGCGCAGCGCGATTACTTCGGGGCCCACACGTTCAAGCGCGTGGACAAGGAAGGCGTCTTCCATCACAACTGGATTCAGGAGTAATCGTTACTTGGGGGAGCCGCTTCGTTTTCTCCGCTCTGGAAAAGACCGTGCATCGCCTCCAGCAGGCAGACGCGGATCCTCTCGTTGTCGAGCCCTTGGGCAGATGACCGGCTGAGCAGGAGGACGGCGGCCTCGCCGAAATATTGAAAATTGCGCATTAGACGTGGCTTGGGAAGCTCCAGCAGGGCTGGATCTTTCTGGGCCACTTTTTTTTGGACGTAATGAAGCACCCAGAGCAGATCGTCCCGGCACAAAATGTGCTGGGGATCGAAAATTTGCTCTATCCGTTTGGGGCCTCCTAGTAAAGGGCTATGGGAATCATGCATGGCTCCTCTCGACCACTCCTCATATTCTACTGGTTATCAAGTTGATGTATGTATATGATAGAGTTCCTGCAAATAGACTTGCAGGCGAAGGACGGCATTGTCGAAAGTTTTTGGCCTGTGTTATGATATGTAGCAAGTAACGGCATGGGCAGCAGCAAGTGCAAAAAGGGGTGTTCTATTGAACCGGACTAAACAAAATATTATCTTGATCGGTATGATGGGCACGGGCAAGTCAACCGTCGGCGATCTGCTGGCTATGGAGCTCGGATACCGGCTGATCGATCTGGATGCCGCCGTTGTGGAAAAGGTCGGCATGACGATCCCGGAGATCTTCGAGCGGCATGGCGAGCCGCATTTCCGCGAGCTCGAGAACGAGACGCTGCGGCAGGTGCTCGACTCCGGAGAAGGAGTGATCGTCGCCACGGGAGGCGGCGCGGTGCTGCGCCCGGACAACTGCGAGCTGATGCTGCAGGGCGGTCTCGTCGTGGCGCTCACCGCGGATGCGGAGCATATTATTGCCAGGGTCCAAGGAGACCGGAACCGGCCGCTGCTTGCGGGCAATGCGGAGGAGCGGGTGAGAGCGCTGCTTGAGGTGCGGAGAGACGCATATCGCTTTGCCCACTGCACGGTGGACACATCGGGCCTTGCGGCGGAAGAAGTCATGCGTGCAATTTTAGCGCATTACCGCGTCTAAGCTTATCTCTGTGAAAAGCAGCAGCAGCCTGACCGGGGTCAAGCTGCTGCTGCAGTAGCTTAGGTTGCGGAAGGGCATCCAAGCCATAACTTCCCTTTGTGGGGATGATGTTTTTCGGGGCACCCCGCAAAGTACCTGAATAGGCATCGAAGCGAAAGCTTCACTTTGTGGGGATAATGTTTTCGGGGCTCCCCGCAAAGTACCTGAATAGGCATCGAAGCAAAAGCTTCACTTTGTGGGGATTATTCTTCTTCTTCCTCGTTCCATTGAAGCATGCCGCCGACCATGTTGACGCAGTCGATGCCGTGCTGCGACAGGTACTGGCAGGCGCGCATGCTGCGGCCGCCGCTGCGGCAGATCATGATGACTTCGCCGTCTCTCGGGATTTCGTCCAGACGGGCGGGGATTTCACCCAGCGGGATATGCTTGGCGCCGCTGATCATGCCCTGGGCCACTTCATCGTCCTCACGGACGTCGATCATCTGCAGGGACTCGCCGGCAAGCAGGCGGCGTCTCACCTCAGAAGGCTCTATTTCACGAAACATTGACAATGTTAAAACCTCTTTTCGACTGTAATCATACTGTTCATCACCTATGATAACCAAGCAGTAAATCGGCTGTCAATCCGGACAGACCCGCGGGAAGAGCCATACTACCGACTAGTGCAAAGGAGATTACACATGGACATGATCGTACATCCGACTCCCCGGCTGAGCGGGGAAATCGGAGCTCTCTCATCCAAAAACTATACGACCCGCTACCTGCTGGTGGCGGCGCTGGCCGAAGGGACAAGCACGGTATACTTCCCGGCTCACAGCGAGGACAGCGACGCCATGCGCCGCTGTATCCAGGACCTCGGCGCCACGCTCGTCGAAGACGACGAGAAGGCCGTCATTACCGGCTTCGGCAGGCATCCGCGTGACGTCAAGGAGCTGAACGTAGGCAACGCCGGCGCGGTGCTGCGCTTCCTGATGGGGACCGCCGCCCTCTGTCCGGAGGTGACGTTCGTCAATACGTATCCGGACTCGCTGGGCAAGCGCCCGCACGACGACCTGATCACTGCGCTTGAGCAAATCGGCGTGCAGGTGGAGCACAACAACGGGCGCCTGCCGATCACGATTCGAGGCGGGCAGGCGAAAGGCGGCCGAATTACGGTATCGGGCGAAGTAAGCTCGCAGTACTTGAGCTCTCTGCTGTTCCTGACGCCGCTGCTGGCGGAGGACAGCGAGATTGAGGTGACGGGCGACCTGAAATCGAAAGTCGTCATCGGTCAGACGCTGGAAGTGCTGGAGCAGGCAGGGATCGTCATTCATGCCAGCGACGACTACACGCATTTCCGCGTTCCCGGCAACCAGTCCTATCAGGCGAAAACCTATACCGTTCAGGGCGACTACCCCGGATCGGCGGCGGTGCTGGCCGCGGCAGCGGTCACGGAATCGGACGTGCTGATCAAGCGCCTGCCGGTGCAGAGCAAGCAGGGAGAGCGCGCGGTTGTCGACGTGCTTCAGATGATGCAGACTCCCCTGACGCATGAGAACGACGAAGTTCATGTTCGCGGCAACGGGAAGCTCAAAGCCGTCGAGTTTGACGGGGACGCAGCCACGGATGCCGTGCTGGCCATGGTGGCGGCCGCCGTGTTTGCGGAAGGAACCTCCCGCTTCTATAACGTGGAAAATTTGCGCTACAAGGAATGCGACCGCATCACCGATTACCTGGCTGAGCTGCGCAAAGCCGGGGCCAACGTGGAGGAGCGCCAGGCGGAGATCATCGTCCACGGGCGGCCGGAAGGGGTCGAGGGGGGCGTCGAGATCAACGCCCATTACGACCACCGGGTCATCATGGCGCTGACCATCGTCGGCTTGCGCTCCAAGCAGCCGCTGCGGATCAAGGACGCACACCACGTCGCCAAATCGTATCCGCAGTTCTTCGACCATATGAAGGCGCTTGGCGCCCAGGTGGAATGGGTAAAGTAACTCATAAGTTATAAGTACAAGTAAATCCGATCTTGAAGAAAAAAAGAGCAAAGGCGGGATGAACGATGTCATTTGAAAATCCGACCCGGGAAGAAATCAAGGAAATTCTGGAGCAGGCCGGCAACATTGCGGTCGTCGGCCTGTCCGACAAGCCGGACCGCACTTCTTATATGATTGCGGAAGCGATGCAGCAGCGCGGCTACCGGATCATTCCCGTGAACCCGACCGTTCAGGGAACCATCCTTGGCGAAACGGTCTACGCCTCGCTGAAAGACATTCCCGAACCCGTCGATATTGTCGATGTGTTCCGGCGCAGCGAATACTGCGCGGACGTGGCCAGGGAGGCTGCCGACATCGGCGCGCGGGTACTGTGGCTGCAGCTCGGCGTTGTCAACGATGAAGCCGCCAGCATCGGCGAAGAGAACGGCATGCGGGTCATTATGGACCGCTGCATCAAGGTTGAGGACTCCGTTACCCGGCCGAACCGTCCCGGCCAAAAGAACGGATAATACCTTCACTGAATACG
The DNA here is from genome assembly GCF_038009285.1 of Paenibacillus sp. FSL R5-0378. Classification (NCBI taxonomy): domain Bacteria; kingdom Bacillati; phylum Bacillota; class Bacilli; order Caryophanales; family Paenibacillaceae; genus Paenibacillus; species Paenibacillus sp. FSL R5-0378. The sequence continues at coordinate 5,800,318 of NZ_JBBPAY010000001.1, read as the reverse complement.
AGGCAAGAAAGGGCCGTGCAGAGCAATCTGCAGGTCCTTTTTTCTTTTTGACAAAAAGTTGAACAACGCGTACCATTTTAAATATGTGTGTGTGTTGAGAGGAGAGTGCATGTCTTGAACTGGCTTGGATCGCTGCAGCAGCTCGGCAGAGCAGTGATGCTGCCTACGATGGTTCTGCCGTCGGCCGCCATACTGCTGTGTGTCGGCAGTCTGCCATGGGCAGCCTGGGGGCTGCCGGGCGTCGCAGAGGTGTGCACTTGGGCAGGACAGGGTATTTTTTATTTCCTCCCGTATCTGTTTGCGGTAGGAGTGGCCTGGGGACTGGCGAACCAGGCGGGACCGGCTGGCCTTGGGGCTCTGGCCGGGATGTTTATCTATGATCAAATTACGAGGCATCTGGGTAATGGTGGCATTCAGCCTTCCACGCTGATCGGCATCATTTTCGGCATGATCGCCGGCTCTGCCTATAACCGGTATAAACATATCAAGCTGCCTGAGATTGTCCAGTTTTTTGGCGGCTCGCGCTTCGTGCTTTTGTTTATGGGGCTGTTCTCCGCCTTGTTTTCGTGGGTAATGGTCTTCATCGCTCCGCTGCTGCAGAAGGCGCTGAACGAGCTGACCATGCTCATGGCGCATATGGGCGGATTCGGTCTGTTTTTATACGGCATTTTGTACCGGATCCTGACGGCGTTCGGCCTTCATCATCTGCTCAACAATGTTTTCTGGTTCCAGCTGGGAACTTACAAAACCCCGTCGGGCAGCATCGTGCAGGGGGATTTGCCGCGTTATTTTGCGGGGGATCCGACCGCCGGTACATTCATGGCCGGACTGTTCCCAATTATGATGTTCGCACTGCCGGGCATCGCCTTGGCGATCATCCAGGAAGCGCGGGAAGATCTGAAGCCGAAGGTCAAGAAGACGTTTTTGACGGCGGCCTTGGTCTGCTTTTTGACCGGGGTGTCCGAACAGATCGAGTTTGCCTTCTTGTTCGCAGCGCCTTATTTGTTCATCCTGCATTCGATCCTGTCGGGGATCGCGATGTGGATTACGTATGCGCTCGATATTCATCACGGGTTTTCCTATTCCGCAGGGGCGATCGATTATCTGCTGAACTTCCATCTGTCGCATAACGCGCTTCTGATTATTCCGATCGGGCTCGGATACGGCCTTATGTACTATTTTCTGTTCCGCTGGGCCATTCGGCGGTTTCAGATTCCGACTCCCGGACGCGAGGAAGGCTCCACGCTGGAGGACTGGGCAGGCAACATCCCTTATCAGGCGCCGCTCATTCTGGAAGCGCTCGGGGGCAAGGACAACATCGTTCAGGTGGAATCCTGCATCACCCGGCTGCGGCTGACAGTCAAGAACGACCGCATGATCGACAGCAATGCGCTGAAGCTGCTCGGCTCCGCGGGGCTGATCAAGCTCGGCGGGGGCAACGTGCAGGTCGTATTCGGCACCTATTCGGAGCTGATCCGCGAGGAAGTGAACAAGCTGCTGCACCGGGATTTGCCGCAGGTTCTGTTCAGCGCGCCGGTCCAAGGGAAAATGATCCCGATCGAAGAAGTGCCCGATCATATTTTCGCCGCGAAGCTGGTGGGAGACGGGGTGGCGTTCATGCCGGAGAAAGGGGAGCTCGTGTCTCCGGTATACGGGACAATCATGCACCTGTACCCGACGATGCATGCCATCGGGATCTCGACACCGGAAGGGCTCGAGGTGCTGCTTCACATCGGCATCGATACGTCCCAGCTCAAGGGCGGGCATTTTACTGCGGTCGTACAAGAAGGAGACGCGGTGGAGCCCGGCCAGCTGCTGGTTAAATTTGATATCAACTATATCCGAAGTCATGCTTCATCGCTTGCCACGCCGATGGTGATCACCAACCCGGACCGCGTTAAGTCATGGAGCTTCGCTCCGTTCAAAGCCGTCAAGAAGGGGCAGACGTCGGTTATGTCCGTAGTTTTACACGACAGAAATGTTGGAGGTTTGGAATCATGATACAAGGCATCGGTGCATCTGCCGGGGTAGCGATTGGAAAAGCATTTGTACTGCCGAACTGGGAATGGGACCTGCCCGAGACCGGGATCGACGCAGTAGATCTGGCCAACGAATTTGAACGGTTGTATGAGGGGATACGCACCTCCAAAAATGAGATTGAGTTTATTAAAAACGAGTTCAGGGATATGGTCGGGGAAGAGGAGTCGAGCATTTTTGACGCCCATTTGGCCATCCTGGACGATCCGGTGTTCATGGATGAAATCCAGGGCGTTATTGAGCGCCAGTATAAAGCGGCCGAGGTCGCGGTAAAAGAGGCGATCGATCATTTCGTCACGATGTTCGACCTGCTGGATGACGAATACATGAAGGAGCGGGCGATGGACATCAAGGATGTCGGCAACCGCCTGCTCAAGCATCTGCTCGGCGCGCCGGAGATTACGCTGCCTGCGGATACCCAGCCGTATATCCTCGTGGCCAAGGAGCTGTCCCCGTCCCAGCTGGCGCATTTGAATCCTTCCCACGTGCTTGGCATCGTGACGATGGTCGGCGGGAAGACGTCCCATTCGGCCATTATGGCACGGGCTCTCGGTATCCCGCTCGTTGCGGGGCTGGAGAACAAGCTGAAGGATCCGATCCAGACCGGGGATTTGCTGGTCATTGACGGAGATACAGGAGCGCTGTATCTCAATCCGGACGATGCTCTCGTGGAAGAATATGTGCGGATCCGGGAACGCCAGCTGGCGAAGAAGGAGCAGCTGGAGCTGCTGGCTGCCGTCGAAGCGATCACGAAGGACGGCTGCGAGCTTCACCTGGCCGCGAACATCAGCTCCGCCAAAGAAGTGGAATCGGCCTTGAAATACGGCGCCAATGGCGTAGGGCTGTTCCGGACGGAATTTTTGTACATGGACCGCAGCACGTTTCCGAGCGAAGAAGAACAGTTTGAGGTGTACCGCCAGGTAGCCCAGCAAGTGGGTGAGCTTGGGGCGGTGATCCGCACGCTCGACATCGGCGGCGACAAGCAGCTGGATTATTTTGCGCTGCCGGATGAGGATAACCCGGTTCTAGGCTATCGGGCGATCCGGATCAGCCTTGACCGCCAGGAGCTTTTTCAGACGCAGCTGACCGCCATTCTTCGGGCGAGCGCGTTCGGCAGGGTGAAAATTATGTACCCGATGATTTCATCGGTCGACGAAATCAGACAAGCCAATGAAGTGCTGCATCGGGCCATGGCCGATCTTGACGCAAGGGGCATCGCTTACGACAAGGACATCCCGGTCGGCATCATGATCGAGATTCCCGCGGCGGTCATCATCGCCGATCTACTCGCGGAAGAATGCGACTTTTTCAGCATCGGCACGAACGATCTGGTGCAGTACGTATTGGCTGTTGACCGGATGAACGAGCAGATCGCCCATATGTATCATCCGTTCCATCCGGCGATTCTGCGGATGCTGCGCACGACGGTGGAAGCCGCGCACCGGGCGGGCATTCCCGTCAGCGTGTGCGGCGAAATGGCCGGCGATGAACGCTCGGTACCGATCTGGCTGGAGCTGGGCGTGGACCATCTGAGCATGTCGATCCAGTCCCTGCTGAAGCTGAAGCATCGGATACTTAACACGACGGCTTCCGATGCGAAGCGGACGGCGCAGACATGCTACCAGTTGAAGAGCAGCGTCGAAATCGAACGCCTGCTGACCGAATTTGCCGAGCCTGCCTGCGGAAATAACGAAAGCGTAAATCAGCCTCGGGGCGAAAAGGGCAGCAACGCTTCCTGACCGCCTGCCTGCCCCTGCCGTCTAAATACAGAAAAGAGCCCGCCGATCCACCAAGTGGACGGTCAGGCTCTTTTTTTTTGACCCGGCTGACTGCCTTTGGCCTGCTGCTTATTGCCCCGCAAGCGCATCGCAAAAGGCTTTGCCGTAAGGCGGAAGATCCGGCGGACGGCGAGCGGACACGATATGTCCGTCAGTGACAACCGCCTCGTCCTTCCAGATCGCGCCGGCGTTCTCCATGTCGTCCCGGATGCCCGGAGTGGAGGTCACGGTAACGCCCTGCAAAATTTTAGCCGAGACCAGCACCCAGCCTGCATGGCAGATTTGCCCAATAGGCTTGCGGTCCTCGTGCATTTCCTGCACCAGCTGCAGCACCTTTCCGTAACGGCGCAGCTTGTCCGGCGCCCAGCCCCCGGGCACCAAAATGCCGTCGTAATCCCGGCTGTCCACTTCTTCAAACGAATAGTCCGATACGGCAGGAACGCCATATTTGCCGATGTAGGAATGTCCCTTCTTGTCCCCGACCAGGTGCACCTCGGCGCCTTCCTCCCTCACCCGGTATACGGGATACCACAGCTCCAAGTCTTCAAACTGGTCATCGACGAGCGCAATGACCTTCTTTCTGGCTAATCTCATGTTCAGCATGCTCCCTCCTGAGTAAATGTCCTTATGTTTCCAGTGTAACAAAAATGAATAGAACAATCATGCTTTACAAGAAAGGGATGGGCCGTTTGGTAAATAAAACAGGTGGGCTGGAGAGGAAGGAATCCAGCGCGGGCAGGGCGAATACGAAGGGGAACGATGATTTTTACAATGACTATATAAAGATGTAAAAAGATATATGGGGTGGAAATATGGGATCAAAATGTAAATGTGGGGAAGTCCTTAGACTTGACCTCCGCACGGTGATGTATACCCGTAATGTAATCATACGGCATGTTCCGGTGCTTGCTTGTGACGATTGTTCGAATTATGAGCTGCTGCCATGCATGAGACCGGTGCTGAAGAAATGCGTCGAGACGCTCGGGGAGCGTCCTTCCCGTCGAAGCTTTTCTTTGGCAGACCACCATGAGCTGGCAGGAATGGTTCGCGAGGTGTTCCTGCGTCCCGACAGCCTGTCCCGCGAAGATTTGGAGCTGCAGATTGAAACCGAGGTCAGGGACCGTATCAACCTGCTTCTGGACTTATACAGCTTTGCCGAACAGACGGAGGACCACGAGTGGGTGGAAAATATCCGGGAGCGGCTGTCCCAGCTGTCGGCGATGCTCCCTGAATTGAACCAATTTTACGCCTGATTTACGTTTTACTGCATTTTTTCGGGTTTTTCGCTAGGTATGTTGGATTTTTCACGAGCTTTTTGATACGATAGATTCAGGATTTGAATCGAAAAAAGGGGATGTATATCAAATGGCGACAATGACTAAACTGACTACTAGCGATCAGCTGCAATCCGCATTGGAAGCCTCCACAGATAAGCCTCTGCTGCTGTTTAAGCACAGTACACGCTGCCCGATCAGCGCCGGGGCGTATCGGGAAATGATGTCTTACTTGGAAGATCAGCCAAATGAAGCCGTACAGTATGGTCTGATCCATGTTGTCGAAGACCGTCCGGTATCGATGGAAGCGGCGGATCGTCTTGGGGTGCAGCATGAATCGCCTCAGGTTATTCTGGTTCAAAATCAGGCGCCCATCTGGCATACGTCTCATTCTCATATTACTTCTGAAGTGATTAAAGAGCATTTGCAACAGCTGTAAGTGTAATCATTGCACAATGCAAAATTTTGTCGTATCATTGAGTTTAATGGGTTGACGAATGAAAATTTATTTGCAATGGAGAGAAGGAATTTGACGGTAACCATTTACGATGTGGCGCGTGAAGCAGGCGTATCGATGGCCACGGTATCGCGGGTTGTCAACAACAATCCGAACGTGAAGCCTCAGACCCGGAAGAAAGTATATGAAGCAATTGAACGTTTAGGATATCGTCCGAACGCGGTGGCAAGAGGACTTGCCAGCAAGAAAACGACAACCGTGGGTGTCGTGATTCCGGACATATCCAACTCCATTTTTGCGGAGATCGCCCGGGGTATCGAAGATATCGCCAACATGTACCACTACAATATCATTTTGTGTAACGCTGACAAGAGAAAAGACAAGGAAATTCGCGTCATCAACACGCTGCTTGAGAAGCAGGTGGACGGGCTGCTCTTCATGGGCGGAACCGTAACGGACGAGCATATTCAGGCTTTCCAGACTTCGGCTGTGCCGATCGTGCTCTGTGCGACGCGCGACGAGAACGGCATTTATCCTTCCGTGGATATCGATCATGAGGCGGCCGCCTTTGACGCGGTAAATACGCTGATTCGTCACGGTCACCGGGACATCGCCATGATCAGCGGAACGCTTCAGGACCCGGCGAACGGCTATGCCCGTTTCCAAGGCTACAAGAGAGCGCTGGAAGCTGCCGGCATCGAGTATCAGGAAGACCTGGTTCGCATCGGCAACTACCGGTACGAGTCCGGTGTGGAAGCGATGAAGTATTTCCTCGGGCTGAAGAAGAAGCCTACGGCGATCTTTGCGGCCACCGACGAGATGGCGATCGGCGCCATTCACAGCATTCAAGACGAAGGTCTGAAGGTTCCCGATGACTTCTCGATCATCAGTGTGGATAACATCCGCATGGCTTCGATGGTTCGTCCGCAGCTGACGACTGTAGCGCAGCCGATGTACGATTTGGGTGCGGTAGCGATGCGTCTCTTGACCAAGCTGATGAAGAAAGAAAATGTGGACAACCCTCGGGTCATTCTTCCTCACGAAACGATTTTGCGGCTCTCCGTAAGTCATGTGAACGAGGAATAAATAGACATATCCAAATATGAAAAAGGTTGAATACTCGTGAAAAAAGCTCCTTCAGGGAGCTTTTTTTGGGATGTGCGGCTCTTAACAGATACGATGCGGCCATGTGCCTGTTTTCATAGCCATTAAGTCCTAATCGTCTGAAATCATATTTTTGCACAAAAATAGCATCATCGAGAACTGACCGCTTGAAAGGATTGGAGATGACATGCCAGAAATGATAGGAATCATCGGAGCCATGGATGAGGAAGTGGAACTGCTCCTTGCCGGGATGGAAGGGGCGGAGACGGTTACGAAAGCGGGCGTCAAATATGCCCGGGGTACATACAGAGGCAAGCCGGTTATCGTTTGCAAATCCGGCGTGGGCAAAGTCAATGCGGCGGTAACGACGCAAATTTTGATCGACCAGTTTGGCGTCGGCAAAGTGCTGTTTACCGGTGTGGCCGGAGCCGTTCATCCGGAACTGAACATCGGCGATATCGTCATTTCGTCGGACTGCGTGCAGCATGATATGGATGTCAGCCCGCTCGGATATGCACGTGGCGTAATCCCTTACCAGGAAGTATCGGAGTTCAAGGCGGACGCAAGTCTCATCGCTTTGGCGCAGGAAGCTTGCCAGGCTCTCGGAGAGGTCAACTGCAAGGTGGGACGTATTCTCTCGGGGGACCAGTTTATCGCGAACGTCGATCAGGTATCCTGGTTTTATGAGCATATGGAAGGAGCCTGCGTCGAAATGGAAGGCTCTGCCGTAGCCCAAGTCTGCTATATGAACGGCGTGCCGTTTGTTGTGATCCGGTCGATGTCCGACAAGGCCGACGGTTCGGCACATGCCAATTTTGCTGAATTTACGGTGGCGTCGTCACGCCGCTCCCATGCGATTTTGGATTACATGGTGCAGCGGTTGTAGTCGGCGGCTCGACAAGCATCGAAACGATTGGAATCTAACTAAAAATCCCCAGTCCCTTGAAGAGAGGATGGAGCCTCACGATGATCGGCTCGCTTCGTCTCTCTTCCGGGAGACCGGGGATTTTTTCGGCTTGTCCGGCATATGGCAAAGGCCATCTCCGAAACATTGTGTATATGGTTAATACATAAATCGCTGCTGGAAACGGATCCGGTCAAACTGTTCCTTTGAGGATAGCGGAACGTCCCGACCGATGCGGACCATAAGGCAGTTGGCCGGATGGGAACAGATCTCCGGATCGTCGGTGGCGTACCATACCATGTCCACGACTTTCATCAGCCGTTCCATCATTTTGCGATAGTCCCATACGCTGAGGCCGCTGGTTTTGAGGTCCCAATGCCAATAATACTCGGTCGTAAAGACAATATAGGGTTCCATTTGGCCGCCTTCAAAAGCGGTTGTGATCATTTTCTGCCCGAGTCCCAGCGAACGGTAGCTGTTGGCCACCTCAATCGCTCCCAGCTCGATCAGGTCGGCCATATGGCCCTGCGACCAGCGTTCCTGCTCGTCCGGGTAATGGAAGGTGACATAGCCGACGATCACGTTTTCATCCCGGGTAATGATGATTCTCCCTTCCGGAAGGCCGGCGATTTCGATCAACGCCTTGTGCTGCTCGGCCGGCTTGCGGAAAGCGTCGAGATCCGGATGCATCGTAAGCTCCGCGAGTCTTCCCGGCGGTACGGGACCTTCGACAATCAGGCAGCGGTCCTCGCGGGACAGCGGATGGACATGATACAGTTTGAGGTGTTCCATCTGGACGCTCCTTTCTGCTTCTAACCTACTTATAGCAAAAAAACAAATAAATGAAAAGGGAATGGCAGGGGCATACATCCTGTGCTATAATATCTCTGACATAAATTAGTCACATTTTTTGCTGTTTCCGTAAGTGCTTAACCTGTATGCTATACCCTTTCAGCAATCATTCAAAACTCTCGTAAATCAAGTCATGATGTGTATGGTGTCAATCTATTGGCATGAACTCATACAAGATTGTAAGCGCTGCCCTAGCATGGGAGAACAGAGGGAGGATGAAAGTATGGATCAAATTCACAATGAAATCTTGCCGAGCGTGGTTTCATCATCCAATATGGGCGATTATGAACAGGCTCGTTCCGAGTTTCAATGGGAAGATGTGGAGAAACATTTCACCTGGTATGACACAGGCAAGGTAAATATGGCTTACGAGGCAATTGACCGCCATGTGGCGGAAGGACGCGGATCGAAGACGGCGCTCCTGTACAGCGATGCTTCCCGTGACGAGTCATATACCTTTGCGGAGATGAAGGAGCAGTCCGACAAATTCGGTAACGTGCTGCGTAAATACGGTATCGGTAAGGGAGACCGGGTGTTTATTTTTATGCCGCGGAGTCCGGAGCTTTATTTCTCCCTCATGGGTATTTTGAAAGTGGGAGCCGTCGTTGGACCGCTCTTTGAAGCGTTTATGGAGACGGCCGTCAAGGATCGGCTCGAAGACAGCGGGGCCGTCGCCCTGATTACGACGCCACAGCTGCTTGGGCGCGTCAAGAAGGATGAGCTTCCCGACTTGAAGCATATTTTCGTCGTTGGCGACAATGTACAGACGGACGACAGCATTATTGATTATAAGCAGGAAATGAACGAAGCGCCTGCGGACCTGCAGATCGAATGGCTGGACCGCAGCGACGGATTGATTATTCATTATACTTCCGGTTCCACCGGCAAGCCGAAGGGCGTATACCACGTTCAGAATGCGATGATTCAGCATTACTATACGGGGCGGATCGTCCTTGATCTTCGGGAAGACGATACCTATTGGTGTACGGCTGACCCGGGCTGGGTAACAGGGACATCGTACGGCATTTTTGCCCCATGGCTGAACGGGGTAACCAATGTCATCCGCGGCGGACGCTTCAGTCCGCAGGATTGGTACGGCACGATTGATAAATATAAAGTCACGGTGTGGTACAGCGCTCCGACTGCTTTCCGGATGCTGATGGGGGCCGGGGCCGATGTGATCTCCCAGTTTGACCTCAGCAGCCTCCGCCACGTTCTGTCCGTTGGCGAGCCGCTGAACCCTGAAGTCGTCCGCTGGGGCGAGAAGGTATACGGGCAGCGCATTCACGATACATGGTGGATGACCGAAACGGGCGGGCAGCTGATCTGTAACTATCCTTCCATGGCCATCAAGCCTGGCTCGATGGGACGCCCGCTTCCAGGGATCGAGGCCGCTATCCTGGACGATAATGGCAAGGAAGTGGCGCCATATACGATGGGCAATCTGGCCATTAAGGCCCCTTGGCCCTCGATGATGAACCAGATTTGGAAAAACCCGGCCAAGTATCAGGAGTATTTCAGAATTACCGGCTGGTATATTTCCGGGGACTCGGCATACATGGACGAAGAAGGTTATTTCTGGTTCCAAGGCCGGATCGACGATGTCATCAACTCGTCCGGCGAGCGGATCGGACCGTTCGAAGTCGAGAGCAAGCTTGTCGAGCACCCGGCGGTTGCAGAAGCCGGCGTCATCGGCAAGCCGGATGCGACGAGAGGCGAAATCATCAAGGCGTTTATCTCGCTTCGCGAAGGTTACACCGAGTCGCAGGAGCTTAAGGACGAGATCTACCGCTTCGTCAAAGAGGGATTATCGGCCCATGCTGCACCGCGCGAAATTGAGTTCAAGGATAAACTGCCGAAGACGCGTTCCGGTAAAATTATGCGGCGCGTGCTGAAGGCCTGGGAGTTAAACCTTCCGACAGGCGATTTGTCCACAATTGAAGACTAAGCACTGAATCTAGCGTTACCTTTGCTAACGGTAAGGGATAACGCCGTAAACAGAATAAAGAACAGCCGGTTGCTCAGGGTTATACCCTGACAGCCGGCTGTTTTCGTTATCCCGATTTTTCGGATAAACCGCTCTATACAATACAAGAGGCAATCCCATACCGGGATTGCCTCTTGTGATGCTATATCTGCTTGCCAGGTCCATTACTTTTTCTCAAAGTAGGCGCCCGGCGATTTTGGCGATTCGCCTGCGCTATTTACCGCAGATACGAAGAAGTAACCTTTGATTGGAGTCGATGTGGTGTACGATAAGCCAGGCTCCGTGCTGGTGCCTAATTTAACATACGGACCGTTCGGATTCGTACTGTAATAAACATCGTACTCTGTGACCATTTCCTGGGCTCCTGCGGCGGTCCACTGGAATTGGATTCCGGTCTCCGTAGCAGCCATTTGAAGCCCGCTAGGGGCGGCTGGAGCCGTCTGAGGCGCCTGTTCCGTTCCCGGTGTCTCTCCGGATGCCACACCGCCGTCCGGATTGTCCTGCCCGTCGTTTTGTCCTTGTTCCCCGGACGGATTGTCCGTGCCTCCGATAATGTTGGTCAATCCGCCGCCCAGGCCGACGGTCATGCTCGGTGCGGACTCCTTGCCGGCCACGTCCACGGCCGTGACATAGAAGCTGGATCCGCCGCTCGCAGCGCTGGTAAAGGATGACCCTTCTCCGACGAGGAGGCTGGCCTGTCTCCGGTAGGAGCCGCCGTTATCCGAGCGGTACAGCCGGTAGCCGACGACATCGGATTGTCCGGTAGGGCTGAAGGAGATGACGGCCTTGCTGCCGTTCCACGAGATCGAAGCGTTCGATGGGGCAGCCGGTGCGGCGCCGTCGTCTACGCGCGGATCGATCTTGGTCGGCATGTCGCTGTTGGCATCCCTCGGGATGTAGTAAGACAGCGCATTGTGGCCGCCCTTCATTTTGGCAAACGCGTTCTCCAGCTCTTTGATCAGCTCGGAAATCGGTTTTTCCCGTTTGACGACGACCTTCTCCTTGAGCATGTCATCCGGCGTACCATCCTGCGGGATATAGTTTACGCCGTTGTAGGTAATGTACTTCTCTTTGGCTATGCCGTCGTCGCTTTCCGTCGGAACGTATTTGCTGTTGAAAATGTCGGTCACGAACCGGTCCGTGAGCGATGTCGGCAATTTGCCGCTGTAGGCGGACACCGTCTTGGTTACGATGCCGTCCGGTTTATCGAACTTCGAAGTCTTGAACAGCTCCGGTTCTCTGTCGATCACCTCGTTCATCACGAGGGTCCAGATGGACTGGGCGCGTTTCTTCGCCGCCTTGGTGGTCAAGGTGTTCTTTTGTTCCTTATAGCCAGCCCAGACCCCAAGCGTCACGTCAGGGGAATAGCCCAAAAACCAGACGTCTCCGTAATTCTGGGTCGTACCCGTTTTGCCGACGATCGGCACGGTTTTAAAATGCTTGTAATTTTTGCGGACGACATCGCCGGTTCCTTCGGTGATGACGGTCCGCAGCATGTCGGTCATCAGATAGGCCGTCTGCTTGGAAAAAGCCTGCACCGGCTTGGCTTCGTGCTGATACACGATGTTGCCTTTGGAGTCGGTGATTTTTTCGATCATGTAGGCGTCGTTAAACTGGCCGTTGTTCGCAATGGCGCTGTAAGCATTGGTCAGCTCTTCAACCGTCACACCGTAAACGAGGCCGCCCAGCACGCCGGTCTTTGCACCATAATCATCCGGTTGCAGGGTCGTGATCCCGAGCTTCTTGGCAAAGCTCCAAGCGTTCTGGATTCCGACAACGTTATTGTATAGTTTAAGCGCGACCGTATTCACGGAATTGTTGAGTGCGGAGCGCGCCGTCATCAATCCTTTATATCCCGAAGTTGAGTTTTTGGGAATATGATACCCTTTTTGCCAGTCCGGCAAAATGATCGGCGAATCGTCAACCACGCTTGCCGGTTGAATTGCGCCGGACTCAATCGCCGGCAGGTAAGCCGCAATCGGCTTCATCGTCGATCCCGGCTGGCGGATCATCTGGGTCGCATAGTTCATCTGTTCTTTGTTAAAATCACGGCCCTCGATCATGCCGAGAATGGCGCCGGTCTTGTTGTTGATCATCATGGCCGCCGTTTGCTCGGCCCCCTTGGTTTTGCTGTCAGGGGAGAAGTTGCTGTCATCCTCGGCGATTTTATGCATCGTATTGTACACCTTTTTATCAATGGTGGTATAGATCCGATACCCGCCCGTGCTGAGCTGCTGCCGGGCTTCTTCAAGCAGGTCGCCGTCCTGCTTCGCATCGTCCCCGGGAACCTTGCCTTCCGCCTGCTCATTCAGCTGCATGATGATTTGGGCGCCTTGGCGCTCCGTTTCCATCATCAGATAAGGGAAGGTCGCGTATGCCTTCTCCACATGGGGAGCCAGCTGTTTACGGATGTCGAAAGCGAGCGCTTCCTTATACTGGGCTTCCGTGATTTTGTTCTCCTCAAGCATACGCCGGAGCACCAGATGCTGCCGGTCGATGGCGCGCTTAAAGTTAGCTTCGTTAAACTCGCCTTTGCCGTTGAAGGCCGAATATCTTGAAGGCAGCTGAGGAAGACCGGCCAAATAAGCCGCCTCGGCGACGTTCAATTTACTGAGATCACTAATATTAAAAATGCCTTTGGCTGCGGCCTGAATACCGTACAGATTGTAGCCGCTGGATCCGTTGCCAAACGGAACCTTGTTTAAGTATGCCGTTAAAATTTCTTCTTTCGTCATAAACCGCTCCAGCCGGAGCGCGAGCAAAATTTCCTTGAATTTCCGGTCTTCCGTTTTGTCCAGGTTCAGGAAAACGCGTCTGGCCAGCTGCTGGGTGAGCGTGCTTCCTCCGGTCTGCACGGATTCATGCAGAAGCTTCTGTTTGACGGCACGGAGCGTGCCCTTGATGTCAACACCCTTATGTGTAAAAAAGTTATTGTCTTCAATCGATACGACGGCGTCGATGACGATGGGCGGTATCTGCTTATACTCCACGGGGCGTCTGTCCTCATCGGTCCGAAGCTGTCCGATGGGGGTGCCGTCACGGAAGTAGGCGAATCCCGTAATGGAGTTCTCGCTCATCTTCTGGTCAATCAATGCCCTGGAACGGACCGGATCATCCTTCACGATGGAAGTGAGGTACCCGGCTGCCGTACCGCCGGCGAACAGCGCTCCCATAACGATAACGACCAGCGTCCACATCGCGGTAAGGCCGATGATGCGGCCGTAGGACCGTTTTTTCGGAGCGATCTGCTCTTCCGGCTTTTGTTTGTTATCTTCAACCATTCGTGGCTATCCTCCTTTTGACGGAACTATTATAGCATAAATTGCGTATTTTGAATGCAGAGATCGAATCGTGGCCAAATGGATGGCAAACATTGACTTTTTTCGGGTGTGTGGTATAAATAGGGTTAATCCAAAAAGAACATATCGTCAAAAGGCAAAGAAAGACTCCAGTAGAAGGGAGCCTGAGCTGATCAGAGAGCCGGTGGGTGGTGCAAACCGGCAGCCTCTCCCTTTGAATTACCGTCTTGAGCCGTCCGGAGGAACGCGCGTCACCAGGAGCGTAAGTAGTCTGGCACCGGACCTGGCAGTCCGTTATCGTAATGAAGTGAAAGCAGTATGTGGAAGGGAATCGTCCCGTAACGGCTGCTTTAATTAGGGTGGTAACGCGAGCAGGCTCCTTCTCGTCCCTTGGGACGCGAAGGAGCCTTTTTGCTGTACATTCTAACGGATCAGAGAGAGGTTGATGACGATGAACTGGGAACAACTCACGCCGGCCCAGAAGGAAGAGGTTGAACGCCAACTGGCTGTCATCAGGAGGGGGACGGTCGAAATCCTGCCGAACGAAGAGCTGGAACGCAAGGTGATCCGGTCGGTTGTGCAAGGACGGCCGCTCAAGGTAAAGCTGGGTCTTGATCCATCCGCTCCGGACATTCATATGGGGCACACGGTAGTGCTGCACAAGCTGCGGCAGTTTCAGGAGCTGGGCCATGAGGTGCAGCTGATCATCGGGGATTTCACGGGCCGGATCGGCGACCCGACCGGGAAATCGGAAACCCGCAGGCAGCTGACGGAAGAGGACGTGAAGCGGAATGCGGAAACGTACCAGGCTCAGGCGTTCAAAATATTAAGTCCGGACAAAGCGAAGGTATACTACAACTCCGAATGGCTCGGACCGATGACCTTTGCCGACGTGATCGGGCTCGGTTCCAAAGTGACGGTGGCCCGGATGCTGGAGCGAGACGATTTTTCCAAACGGTATGCCGGCGGTCTCCCGATCAGCATTCACGAGTTTTTCTACCCGCTGATGCAGGGCATGGATTCGGTGGCGCTGGAGACGGATATCGAGATCGGCGGTACGGATCAGACGTTTAATCTCATGATGGGCCGCACCTTGCAGAAGGAATACGGGGCAGAGCCGCAGGTGGCGGTCACGCTGCCGCTGCTGGAAGGGCTGGATGGCGTGCAGAAGATGAGCAAAAGCCTCGGTAATTACATCGGAATCGATGACGCACCGAACGAAATGTTCGGCAAAACGATGTCGGTGCCGGATGGGCTGATGGTGAAATACTTCGAGCTGGCCACGGATATAACGAATGAAGACCTTCAGATTCTGCGCGAAGGATTGGAAGGCGGCCGTATCCATCCAAGGGATGCCAAAATGAGCCTGGCGGCAGCCTTTGTCCGGATGTATCACGGGCAGGAGGCGGCCGAAGCGGCCCGGCAGCATTTCGTCACTGTCTTTCAGCAGCGTGCGCTTCCTGAAGATATCGAGCTGCGCGATATCCCCGAAAACGAGCTGCAGGGAGGGGCCATCCGGCTGGTCCGGCTGCTGACCCTTATCGGATTTGCTTCTTCCAACAGCGAGGCCAGAAGGAGCATTCAGCAAGGAGCGGTCAAGCTGAATGAAGTGAAAATCGAGGATCCCCATGCGGAGATCACGGTCCGGGACGGCGATATCGTTCAAGCGGGAAGACGCAAATTTGCCAAGCTCCGGCTGCTATAGAAGATGTAAGAAGCCGTGAGAAGGCTGGGAGAGGCCGGGGGATACTACCACGATACACAGGGCTGCCAGTCAGCCCTGTTTTTCATCCAGAATAAACAAAAAAGCCCGGAACATAAAGTTCCAGGCTTGGTTGCAGCAAATATTAACGGTTGTAGAATTCGACGATTTGTCTTTCGTCGATGTCTTGGGAAAGCTCGGCGCGCTCTGGGAAACGGATGTATTTACCTTCCAAAGCTCCATCGTTGTACTCCAGGTAGCCTGGCAGATGCGTACGGTTTTCCAGCGCTTCTTTAATAGAAGAGAGGCTGCGGCTTCTTTCGCGAAGACCGATCACGTCGCCTGTGCTTACTTGGTAGGAAGCAACGTTTACTTTCTTGCCGTTAACAGTCACGTGACCGTGAGCGACCAATTGGCGCGCTCCTGCACGGGAGTTAGCGAAACCAAGACGGTAAACAAGGTTGTCCAAACGGCTTTCCAGCAAGAACATGAAGTTTTCACCGGCAATACCTTGCATTTTTTGCGCTCTGTCGAACAGCGTGCGGAATTGCTTTTCACCCAAACCGTACATGTGGCGCAATTTTTGTTTTTCTTGAAGCTGCATACCGTAGTTGCTCATTTTTCTCCGTTGGTTAGGACCGTGCTGTCCCGGAGGAAAAGGGCGTTTCAATTCTTTACCAGTACCGCTCAGGGAAATTCCCAGACGACGGCTCAATTTGAACTTTGGACCTGTGTAACGTGCCATGTTATAGTAGACTCCTTTATTTTTCGAATAATTTACAGTAGGGCTCTATTTGCGCCGTATTTGTTTACCTGTGCGTTCTAGTACGAACCGCACAACTGACGGGAAAGTTCAGCCGCTGTCCTGTCAGCAACAAATGACGTGAGGGTGACACAACGTTACGCCCAAATCAAGACTATATTGCAGTCTTTTTCAACAATAGATTTTATATTATAGAGTAGGCAAAAGTCAAGGCCTGACATTGTGCTGGAAAAGTCTAATTTTGTCGATAGGGCTATAGTCCTAAAAAAGTAGGACGAATATCTGAAATATGAGTGCAAAATTGCTTGGAACAGAGTAGAATATGATTATTATAACACATCCGACATAACCCGACTTTGTCAGGGGATTTTCATATTGCAAGGATGACAATGATTGATTGTGATTCTATGGTGCCTTGAAAGACACCCTCTGGGCACGGTGTAAAGGAGCGCCTGTCTATGTCAGAACACCAACGAGAAACAACCAAGCATCAAAGCCTGTTCCAGACGAATACCGAGCTGGCGTTTCCCTCAGAGTCGGCTACTTCCTGGCTGCAGGAGATCGACTTGTCCATTCATGATTTGCCCTATGTGGATCACGTGATTCAGGAAGCCTTTCTCCAATGGCGCACTGAAGGGCAGGCGCTGACGTTAAGCGGACAAGCCCTGTGGGCCGTGACGGATTACGAGGGGCGGTGGATCGAAGGCGATGAAGCTCTCCTTGCGGAACCTTTCTGCGGTTTGACGGGAGAGATCGGGCGCTGCCTGGAGTCCGGGGAACAAGTCTGGGTCCATCCTGATGACCCGGCGGATCGCGGAAGCTCCTGGGTCACGACGGTTATTCCGGTCTTTACACGCCGGGACCATGCGCTGGTGTGCCTTCTGGTCTGCGGAATCCCCGCACGCTTTTTTGATGAAGGAATCCGGGACACCGTTGCCGCGATGGCGCTTCACTACCGTTCCTGCCTGTACAAAAGCTTTAAGTTCGCCCTCGTATCGGATATTCTGAAGGTACAGGAAAGCACGGAACGGGAAGCCAACCGCCGGTCCATCCTGTTCCAAATCATGCAGCGGATGCATGATCAGATCGACGTCGAAACCGTGCTGACGGAAGTTCTGGACAGCCTTGAAGTACTGTACCCCACCATCCGGGCGAGGCTGCTCATGTCCCAGGACCATCAAAGCCGCAATCCGCGGGTAGAACCGCTCGTGTTTCACCCCTGGGGCGAGGATATCTGCGTCAGGTCTTTTATGGATGGAAGGCTCATGATGCAGGATGGCAGCGGCGAAGGAATGGAAGGCCAGACCGAAATCGCGATACCGCTCGGCGGCAAGCAGGGCGTCTACGGGGTGCTGCATCTGGTGATGTCCCGGGAGCTCCGGGAAGATTTAGATCTGCAGCTGATCAGCATGGTGGTCGACACGGCGGGGAACGCGTTCGAGAATGCGAAGCTCTACGAGCAGTCGAACCTGCTGATTCATGAGCTGCGCCTCATTAACGAATTGACCCACCGGCTGAACCAGAGCCTCAAGCTGGGGGATATCTACAAGTTTGCCAGCGAGGAGATGCTGGATATTTTTCAGGCGGATTACTGCTGCTTCCTGCAGTACAATGAGGAGCGGGACGTTCTGGAGGTCATGGCATCCAACGTTCCCGGTCTTGCCCCGTCTTTTGACGCAGAGTACGGCTTCGGCGGACTTGTTTTTCATAAAAAGGAACCTGTAATTCTGTCAGACTATTCGCTGAACGGCAAAGTCCCCTCAAAGCTGATGGAAATCACGCATTCGCAATCCCTCATCGCTTCACCGCTGACCGTAAACGGCAAGGTAATGGGGGCGATTCTGCTGACGCACCGCAGCCCTCATTATTTTTCCTATGACAACTACCGGCTTCTGCAGACCTTGTCCAGCCATATCGGCCTGTCGGTGAGCAACGCGCTGCTCCACGCCGAGCTGAGACGGATGGCCAACCGGGATATGCTGACCGACATGTACGCCCGCCATTACCTTGATAAGATGATCCAGCAGTATCAAGTGAGCGATTTTTGCGGGTCTCTGATCGTGGTGGACATTGATGAATTCAAACAGGTTAACGATACATACGGCCACCAGAAAGGGGACGACATTCTCAGGCAGGTCAGCGATATCGTGAAATCCTCCATTCGGGAGGAAGACGTGCCTGCACGCTGGGGCGGGGAAGAGCTGGCTGTGTATATGCCGCAGCTAGGGGTGCACCAGGCGGTCAAAGTCGCTGAAGTGATCCGGAGCCGGGTCGCCCGGGAGACAAGCCCGTCCGTAACGATTTCAAGCGGAATCGCGGAATGGTGCTGGACGGACCCGCAGGTGAGTGTAGACAGCTTGTTCTACAGAGCGGATATGGCCCTCTACAGGGCAAAGAACAGCGGACGCAACCAAATCCAAATGGAAAACATGAACGATATGTAGCAGGCGGCCTCACTCTCGGGTGGGGGCGCCTTATTTTTGCATGAACTGGCCGGGCGGGGGACAGCCTATAAAGCAAAAAGGACCTATGATCGAAAAATGAACCTTGGTTCATTTTGTCCGGAAAGGCAGTTTTCCCATGATGAAAAAAATGGTACTTCCCGCCTTGCTGCTGCTCGGCCTTTGCGGCGGTTTGACAGGCTGCGGCATGTTTCAGGACTCGAAATCGCCGGAGGAGTGGTTTTCCCAGACGATTACCGGACTTGCCGGCATCGATTCGTTTTCATTTAGCGGACTGGCTTCGGTTCGTGCCCAGGATCAGGGGCAGGTGCAGAACTTTGCTTACACCGGCAGGCTCACGGGGCACGACCAGCTGACCATGGAGAGCGTGATCCCTACTGGGGAGGCGGTTCAGACCACGGGACTCCAGGCACGGGGAATCACCGGGAAGACCGTAAAGGTGACGAATTTCCGCAGGCAGGACGGGGGATGGGTGAGGCTGTCGAGTGAAGCGAACCCTGAGGATAACTCTCCTTCATTAACCCGGTTAAACCCTCTGCAGCAGCTCGACGGCATTCATGGGCTTCCCAAAAGCATCAAGGTGGAGTCCAGCGCGGGCCGCGGCACTAAAGTGCTGCGGATCGAACTGGAAGGCTCCAGTGCAAAGGACTTTTTGGCGAAGCAGCTTGAATCGGAAATGGAGGGTCTCCGCAAGCAGCCGGGATACACCCATGCACAGTCCGGGCAAAAGCAAAAGCTGCAGACGCTCTGGAATCAGGGGGACAAGCAGCTGCGGCAGATGCTGAACGATGCCCAGGTCAGCACGGTCTATCATTTGACGATTAACCGAAAGTCCGGATTTCCGGTTCGTCTGACCTCCGAGAGCGCGATCGACTATATCAATCTGGACGGTGCGCAGACGCGGGAGACGATGGTCAATGATGTATCATTCCAGCCTTAGGCTCGCCCGGTGACGACAAGTTCCATACCGGACGATCGGGCGGCTGCTCATTTGGTCATCATCCGACAGGCAGACTTGGGGCTTTCCGCCTGCATCCGGAGGGCTCATGCTGACGGGACTTGCCATGCGTGCTACAATAAGTCTGAATGAATTAACCTTTGTTCAAATAAATAGCTTACAGGTTATGTCAAGGGGAGGAAATAAGTAATGCGTGATCCTAGAATTCAAAAACTGGCGGAAAACCTCGTCGGTTATTCCGTGAACGTACAGCCGGGGGAGAACGTCCTTGTCGAGATGATCGGCTCGGAGCGCGACCTGCTGAAGGCCGTCATTGATGAAGTTGGCAAACGGGGAGGACGTCCGTTCGTACAAATTACCGACAAATCGGTGCAGCGTACGATGCTGATGAACGCGAGCGAAGAGATGCTCAAGACATGGGCGGACATCGACCTGAACCGGATGAAGCAGATGGACTGCTATATCGGCATCCGCGCCGGAGAGAACGTCAACGATCTGGCCGACGTTCCTGACGAAAAGGTAAAACTGTTCAATTCGCTCTATAATCATCCGGTACATAGCGGGCAGCGCGTCAACCACACCAAATGGGTGGTGCTGCGTTATCCGAACCCAAGCATGGCGCAGTTGGCCAATATGAGCACGGAAGCCTTTGAGGACTTCTATTTTGACGTATGCAACCTCGATTACGCCAAGATGGACAAAGCGCAGGATCCGCTTGCCGAGCTGATGAGAAAGACGGACAAGGTCCGTATCGTCGGCCCGGGCACCGATCTCAGCTTTTCCATTAAGGGAATCGGCGCCGAAAAATGCGCAGGCGAGAAGAACATTCCGGACGGCGAGGTATACAGCGCACCGGTACGTGATTCGGTCAACGGCACGATCAGCTACAACACCAGCACGGTATACAACGGCATTTCGTTCGAAAATATCAAGTTTACCTTCAAGGACGGAAAGATCGTGGAAGCGACCAGCAACGATACCGAGCGCCTGAACAACATTTTGGACTCGGATGAAGGGGCACGCTATATCGGCGAATTCGCGATCGGGTTTAATCCATACATTTTGCACCCGATGAAGGACATTCTGTTCGACGAAAAAATTGCCGGCAGCATCCACTTCACCCCGGGTCAAGCCTATGAAGTAACGGATAACGGCAACCGCTCCTCCATCCACTGGGATATCGTGCTGATTCAGCGTGAAGACTACGGCGGCGGGGAGATCTACTTCGACGACGTGCTGATCCGCAAAGACGGCATCTTCGTCATTCCGGAACTGCAGGGGCTGAACCCTGAAAACTTGAAATAGGAATAGCTGAAGAAGGGAACCCGGCCCGTGAGGCCCACGGTTCAGCGCTTTTAGAAATTCCTTGCGCGAGAAAGCGGATTCAATGTATCATAAAAGTGGTAAAATCATAGTATACTTGATATCAAAAGCTACGGAGGGATCCTATGTCCAGTAACAACGCAGCTGTTGTAGAAATCGCCCAAACGGCAAGCCAATTTACCTCTTCGATCGTACTTCAAGCGGAAAACAAGTACATCGATGTCAAAAGTATCCTCGGTCTGTTTACGACACTCGTAAGCAGCCAAAGCTATGAGCTTCATGTTCATGGACCGGATGCGGACGAGGCTAAAACGGCGATGAAGGAAGTGTTTGCCAAACACGGCCTGAACGTCAACGTGGTCTCTGAGTAAGCGATGAAGAAGAGCGCACCTGCTGGCAACAGTAAGGGCGCTTTTTTTAAAGTCATAACCTTGATATGTACCGGGGTTATTCTAGAACCTTGCACCGCCGCCAGCCTTCCCCTTAGAGTCCCTTTGCGCCGCGCTTGGCATTGAAACCCGGGGCCTTTGCGGACGATGGGCCAGAGTTTCCTGTTCCTTCGGCTTCCCGGGGACGTTTTTCTGGGCCAGGTTCTTGTATTGGTGTTCAATTTCGTCTAATATTAAGAATAGAATACAAGGGTGTAATTGTAGGATTTTGGACATAGGGGGGAAGATGCATGACTTCATCTGAGCTGCAGGAGCAGTTGAATATTAAGGCGATTAATCTGCTGAAAGATGATGCAGAGAAAATAGAGAAGCTTATTGAAGTACAAATGGAGAATCTGGCCACACGCTATTGCCCTCTCTATGAGGAAGTGCTGGACACCCAGATGTACGGATTTTCACGTGAGGTTGATTTTGCCGTACGTGCCGGTCTTGTGCCCGAACTTACAGGCAAACAGCTGGTCAGTGAGCTGGAGAAGAATCTGGCCAACCTCTATGAAGCCCTGAACAACAGGGAAGCCTAAATCATCAGCCTGTCGCAAGCAGGCTTACATAAGATGCAGAATACAGACCACCTGTGTTTCTGTATCACACGATGATGAGTAGTTGCAGCTTGGCCTTCACATTGGAGGTCCCGAGATTTATAAATTTATACGTATAAAAAGGCATGCGCTCCAGCGGAGTGCATGCCTTTTTTGCGTTTCCCTGCTATGCAGGGTTAAGAGCTTAAGCTGCCTTGCTACACCAAGAAAAACGATACGCCCAAAATAACGTATACGACCAGCAGCAGCAGACCTTCATACCAGTTCGTTTTGCCATCCTGGATAATAGACTTGGCGATAAATACCGACACGCCAATCGCAAGCAGCTCTATGGTCGTAAACACCAGGTCCATCGTGGTAGGCCCGAAGAAGTAGCTGACCAGCACCAGCACGGGGGCGACGAACAAAGCGATCTGCAGGCTGCTGCCTACGGCGATTTCGACCGCTGCGCCGATCTTGTTCTTCATAGCCAGCATGACGGCCGCACTGTGCTCTGCCGCATTGCCGATGATGGCCACGAGGAACGCACCTACGAACAGCTCACTAAGCCCAAATCGCGTCGTAAAGGTCTCCAGCGTATCTACCAGCCATTCGCTCACGAAAGCGACCATAACGGTCGCCAGAAGGAGATACAGGATCGATTTGCCCTTGGACCATTCCGGCTCGCGTTCATGAGGCAGCTCTTCATCTTCTTCGTCGGTGACATCCGCCAAGTATTTCTTGTGCGTAATCATCGAGAAGACCAGCCAGGCAAGGTAAGCCACGATTAAGATACAAGCTACGATAAGGCTCAGCAGCTGGGTATCGCTTCCGGTAATGGAATGGCTGCGCAGGAAGACCGCAGGCACGATCAGAGCGATCACGGCGACGAGCATCAGGGAGCCGTTCATACCCGCCAATGATACGTTGAAGCTCTGAACTTTAAACTTCAGTCCCCCGGCAAAAATGCTGAGTCCCAGTACCAGCAGCAAGTTTCCGATTACCGAGCCGGTCAGACTGGCTTTGACCATGTCGAACAAGCCTTCCTTCACGAGGAAGATGGCGATAATCAGCTCCGCTGCGTTACCGAAGGTGGCGTTCAGGAATCCACCGAGCCGCTGTCCGGCATAATGCGATACGTTCTCCGTCGCTTTGCCCAAAAATCCGGCCACAAAGATGACAGAAATCGCGGACAGAATAAACTGCAGCGTTGCGTCCCAGCCTGCGAAATGTCCCACAGCACTAAGGATAAAGAAGGCGATGAGCAGGGTGGGGCTGATCCATTTTTTCAATTTTTGACACCTCTTGCCTTATGTAAGTTCGATTCTTATTCAATATACCCAAATTGCATAAGGTTGTAAACAAATCGGCAGGGCTTGGGATTTGCTTTTTGGGCCTGTTAGGATTTACAATAACGGATAATGGATGTAAAGGAGGATGGAGCATGTCGGAACAACTCCAACTAGAGAATGGAACCATACGGATTGCAGATGATGTCGTAGCGAAAATCGCCGGACTGGCCGCACTCGAAACACCAGGGATCGCAGCTATGTCGGGTGGTTTGTCGGAAGGATGGGCCAAGCGCCTGAGCGGAAAAAACGTGCAGAAGGGTGTCACGGTGGAGGTTGGCCAGCTGGAAGCGGCCATTGACCTGCGAATCATCGTGCTGTACGAAACCCCGATTCACGAAGTATCCCGCATGCTTCAGCAAAACGTGCGTGAAGCTGTCGAAAGCATGACCGGTCTGCGTGTGGTCGAAGTGAACGTGAAAGTGGAAGGCGTCGCTTTTAAAGATGACATGATTGAAGAGGTACCTACGCGCACCAAATAAGCACACGAACACACGAATAAGACGAAAAAAAGACTAGGGGACTTAGGCGTCCTCTAGTCTTTTTGGTATGAGTCGCTTCAGGGTATCCCCTGAAGGTTCAGTTGAAGCGGCGCGTCTGATTGCGGGAGGAGACGGCGACCGACGGTTTCTTGACGGTCACCGACTTCACCTGTTCCTGCTTCGACGGCAGCGTACTGATCCGCGAGATGCTGAGCATGATCCCCATGCTCGCCATCATGATCAGCAGGGAAGTTCCGCCGTAACTGATGAACGGCAGGGTTACCCCGGTCAGCGGGATCGTTTGGGTGACGCCTCCGATGTTGATGAACGCCTGAATGGCAATCAAGCCCATAATCCCGATGCCGACAAGCGTTCCGAACGGATCGGGGCACCTCAGTGCGATGATGATTCCGCGCCAGATGAAGTAAATATAGACGATCAGGAAGATCGACGTTCCGATAAATCCGAACTCTTCGCCGATGACGGAGAAGATAAAGTCGTTATAGGGGTTAGGCAAATAATGAAGCTTCTGGACGCTTTTGCCGAATCCGGCTCCGGTCAACTGCCCTTCACCGATAGCGGTCAGCGACTGCAGCAGATTGTAGCCCTCCCCCTGAGGATCCTTAGTCGGGTCCAAGAAGGCGTTAATCCGGCCGAGCTTATAGTTGCTCGATTGCACCGCCTGCTCCCCGCTATGGGACACCGACTTGATCAGGGCGTTAGCTCCGAGCACGAGGCTCGCACCGAGGATCAGCAGCAGGGCTGACCCTATCATATGCTTGAGGCTCGCGCCGCCGGCATAGATGATCAGGGCGCTCGTGGCTACCAGAATGAGGCAGGAGCCGAGGTCCGGCTGCATCATGATGAGCCCGGCGACGAAGCCGACAATAACCATGACCGGGATATAGCCTGTCCGCAGGTCTCGGAAGCGCTCCCCTTTTTTGCTGATCAAAGCGGAAAGGTACAGGATAATCGCGATCTTCGCGATCTCCGTCGGCTGGATACCGAGACCAGCGAAGCCGAACCAGCTTCTGGCGCCATTGTTAACCTGGCCGACCAGAAGGACCAAAACCAACAGAATGACCGTCACGATAAACAGCGGGGCAAACAGCTTCTTGTACCTGGTATATGGAATGTTCATCGCAACAAACATTGCAACGGTACCCAGAGCGGCGAATATGAACTGTCTTTTCGTAAAATAAAGCGAGTCATAGTGAAACTTCTTGCTAGCGATGGCCAAGCTCGAACTGGCGCTGAATACCATGACCAGCCCAAAACCAACCAACAGCAAGGTAAGGATGAGCAGTTGGAAATCCGGCGTCCCTCTCTTGGTTTGTTGGGGTTTTTCTTCTCTCATAAGAGACCTGCTTAGGCTTCCAGAGCGGCTTTAAACTGCTGAAGCTTCTTGGTTGCAATCCCCATGATGGACGACGGAATCGGAGATTCGTATTCCAGCCCGTGAGGGAAGGTCGCTTTGCCCATATACACAGCTTCAATTTGCAGCACAGCGCTTGGGTGTTCCAGCTTGCCCTCCACCGCACGGGTGTTGATCCGTACGAAATACTCCGAATTGGTGTTTTTATCTTCGATCTTATAGTCATATGTAGCGCGGTAGTATTCCCACTGCCAGCGGACAAAGCCTACTTTCTCGGCTACTTCGTCCATAAACGCCAGGTCGGCTTTGATGCCGTCCAGTCCCGTATTTTCAAAAATCATGGTTACTAAATCCTCCTCTATTGGTTGCCTGTAAAGTTCTTTACTCATGATATTATGTTTTAAACACTTGTGCAAGCCTTGGCAGTATTGGGGCGATACCCCATCTTAAGCGTTTCTGCTACAATAGAAAAAAGGGTTCACAACCGCGATGTGGGATGACATATCGGCAACTTAACATCCATTCTATGGCGAGAGGACGGATACATATGAAAGAAGAAGCATTGCTGAGCAAGCTGCAGCCGCAAATGGTGGAGTGGAGGCGGTATCTGCACCGGCATCCGGAGCTGTCTTACCACGAGGAGAAGACGTCGGCGTTCGTGGCGGACAGGCTGCGGGAGTTGGGGATCGACGTCCGGACGCGGTTTGGCGGCGGATACGGGGTAGTCGGCGTATTAAAAGGAAGCAAGCCGGGGAAAACGGTCGTGCTCCGGGCGGACATGGACGCGCTTCCGATCCAGGATGAAAAGTCGTGCGATTATTCGTCCGAAGTTCCGGGCGTCATGCATGCTTGCGGTCACGACGGGCATACGTCGATCCTGCTGGCGGTGGCGACATACTTCAGCGCCCGGAAGGAAGATCTTCCTGGAGAGATCCGGTTCGTATTTCAACCGGCGGAGGAGGTATGTCCGGGCGGAGCCAAGGGGATGATCGAGGCCGGCGTTCTGGAGGGGGCCGACGCGGTGTACGGCGTGCACTTATGGACGCCGTTCCCGGCAGGAACCGCGGCCAGCACGCCGGGGCCGATGATGGCGGCAGCGGATGAGTTCTTTATCGATATCATCGGTAAAGGCGGCCACGGTGGCATGCCGCACGTGACGGTGGACAGCGTGGTGGCCGGATCGGCGCTGGTCATGCAGCTGCAGAGCATCGTCAGCCGTTCGGTCAACCCGCTTCGGCCGGCGGTCGTTACGATCGGAACGATCCAGGGCGGAAGCGCGCAGAACGTCATCGCCGAATCGTGCCGGATTACCGGGACCGTACGGACATTTGATGAGGAGACGCGCCAATTTATCCGCGAACGGATCGAAGAAATAACTCGGCTTACGGCGCAGACTTATGGAGCGGAGTCGAAAATTCAATATTTGATGGGTTACCCGCCGCTTGTGAATGATGAAGCGGAGACGGAAAGGTTTTTCCGCGAAGCGCCGAAGGTGTTCGGGGAGTCGAAGGTGGAGCGCTGCGAGAAGATTATGCCTGCGGAGGACTTCGCATATTATTTGCAGGAAATCCCCGGGTGCTTTATGTTTGTGGGCGCAGGCAACGAAGAGCTTCAGGCCGTCTACCCGCACCATCATCCAAGGTTTGACTTTGACGAATCGGCCATGCTGAGCGCCGCCAAGCTGCTGGTGACGATGACCCAATCCTATCAGGGATGGGAATAGGCAGGCTCGGGCCGCCGAGTCTCCCCGGTCTTGCAGGAGTGGGTTCCTGAAGGCACGAATGTTTTGGCGGACGATGGGAAAACTTGAAATGGAAGAGGAAAAGTTCATTTCCGCTCTAGGAGATGAACTTTTTCATATGTTTGAGGCTGAAAGAACCATTCGGATTGAAAGAAGGGGATTTGATGAGCGATACAAAAGCGTGCATCGTGCAGCGGGACCGGACCGTCCTGCTGGAATGCGGACATCCGGGCTTTGAGGAAGCCCGCGGGAAGCTGGCCCATTTTGCAGAGCTGGTCAAGAGTCCTTCTGCGTTTCATACGTACCGGATCACTCCGTTATCGCTGTGGAATGCCGCTTCGCTGGGATGGACCGCGGAGGAAATCGTCGTCGCCCTGGCTTCGATTTCCAGATGGGAGGTTCCATCCGCGTTAATCCAGGACATCCGCAGCCTGGTGGGCAGATACGGGAAGCTCCGGATCGAGGCGGGGAAGGCGGAAGCCGGGAAGCTGCGGCTGACGGCATCCGATCCGCAGCTGCTGGATGAAGTGCTGGCGATACCCGCCGTGCAGGCCAGCGGGCTGCGGCGCGCCGCGCCGGAGCAGGCCGAGCTTGATGCGGTCCGCCGCGGACGGATCAAGCAGGAGCTGACGCGGCTCGGATATCCGGTCCTAGACTTGGCCGGATATCATGAGGGACAGCCGCTGCAGTTGGGCTGGAAAGCGCAGGGCGGCTCATTTGCGTTGCGGGACTACCAGCAGGCGGCGGCCGACGCTTTTGAAGGGGTGGCCGGGAGCGGAGGCAGCGGGGTGCTGGTGCTCCCTTGCGGAGCCGGGAAAACGGTCATCGGCCTTGGCGTGCTGGAGAAGCAGCAGTGCGAGTGTCTGATTCTGACGTCGAACGCGACCTCCGTCGGACAGTGGATCGCGGAGCTAACCGACAAGACGACGCTCGATCCTTCCCAGATCGGGGAGTATACAGGGCAGAAAAAGGAGGTGCGCCCGGTCACCGTGGCCACCTATCAAATTTTGACGCACCGCCGCTCCAAAGAGGACGAGTTTGAGCATATGCGTCTGTTTAACGAACGGAACTGGGGGCTCATCATTTACGATGAGGTGCATCTGCTGCCGGCTCCGGTGTTCCGGGCGACGGCCGATATCCAGGCGACCCGCCGGCTTGGACTGACCGCTACGCTCGTACGGGAGGACGGCTGCGAGCAGGATGTATTTTCGCTGATCGGGCCGAAACGCTACGAGATGCCATGGAAGGAGCTGGAGTCCATGGGCTGGATTGCGAAGGTCGAATGCACGGAAGTCCGGGTGGCGATGGAGCCGGAGCTGCGTGAAGCATACGCGTATGCAGAGGGCAAGGAGAAGTTCCGCATCGCCGCCGAAAATCCCGGCAAGCTCGAGGTCGTCCGCAGGCTGCTCGCTAAGCACCCTGACGAGAGCATCCTTATTATCGGCCAGTATATCGATCAGCTGAAGCAGCTGTCCGAATCGCTGGGCATTCCGCTGATTTCGGGGCGAATGGCGCACAAGGAACGCGGAAGGCTCTACGAGTCTTTTAAACGGGGAGAGATCAGAGTGCTGGCCGTTTCCAAGGTAGCCAATTTCGCCGTCGACCTGCCGGACGCTTCCGTGGCGATTGAAATATCGGGCAGCTTCGGCTCCAGGCAGGAGGAAGCCCAGCGCCTGGGGCGGATTTTGCGTCCGAAAACCGGAAACAACCGGGCATATTTTTACGCACTGGTGTCCCAAGAAAGCAAAGAAGAGGACTTTGCCATCCGCCGTCAGCTGTTCCTTGTCGAACAGGGGTACGAGTATTCCGTCCGATATGATTCGGATCCCGAGCTGTTTCGTTCGGGGTCCAGTCATGAGCGGGCTTCTTCCCGTCCTGCGAAGGACCGTCCCATTCCAGACCTAAAGGAGGCATCATCCCGACCATGAGCACTGAAATGAACGAAGACCGGCCGCAGGAATCCGCGATCCGGTCCATCCTGCGTACGCTGGCTCCGGAGGACGCCGAGCTGCTTAAACGGCTGATCGTCCGTTTTGCCGGGCAGCCGTTCAGCGACGACGCCCGAATCACGGTGAAGAGCAGCGGCCGGAGCGGTGCGGAGCTCGAGCTGTCCTTTATCCGCTTGAGACGAGCCGGCCTGATCCAGGCGGTGAAAAAGGCTTGGGGAGAAAAGCTCTACTACATTCCCCTGGAAAGCCTGGGTCTATTGTATCGGCAGTTTTTCACCCCCAAAGCGGAAGCTGTCCCGGATTCAAATGTGCGTCGGATCAGCGAAGCCAAGCCGGGCCTCGCCTTGGATCTGCTGCATGCGCTTGCGGCTGCGGCCGAGCACGGGCTTCCCTTAACGGCGAAAGGAACGGTACATAAGAAAAATATCCAGAAGCTGCTGGAAGCCGTGCACCTGAAAGGATCCGACCTTGAAGCGCTGCAGCTCCAATACGCGCATGCTGAAACCTATCCGATGGTGGTTGCGGTGCTGCTCGATATGATGCTGTGCCTCGGCCTTGCGGTGAAAGAAAGCCAGGGGATTCTGCTGGAAGAAGAGCAGCTCGGCGAGTGGCTGGGGCTGTCTGAACAGGAGATGAACCGGGTGCTGCTCCCGGCGGTGTTGGACCGATATGGCATGAGCAGCCCGGCGCTGCAGCATTTCCGTTACCTTCTTTGCCATCCTTCTTTCCAACCCGGCGTCTGGTACGATATGACGAATATGCTGGATTGGATGGAGCGGGAGGTTCTGCTCACCCGGTCCGTTTCGGAAGCGGGAGCCCGGGCATGGATGACGGCGATGGCGGGGTTTGGCTGGGGCGATACCGGTGAGGACGGCAGCGGACGCTGCTGTTTCCGGTGGGCCATGGATCCGGCCTTCGTTCTGGCTTCGGGCGGCGAAGATCGAGAGATGGCGGGAGAGGGGCGCTTCTATGTACAGCCGGATTTTGACGTCATCGTTCCACCGGATGTGCCGTACCGGATCCGATGGAAGCTGCTTGCCTGCTCGGAGCGGGTACAGAGTGAACGGATGTCCATATACCGTTTGACCCGCAGCAGCACGGCCCGGGCGGTGGAGAACGGCATGAGCGCGGCCGAAATGACGCAGCTGCTGGACAACTTCTCG
The DNA here is from genome assembly GCF_038009285.1 of Paenibacillus sp. FSL R5-0378. Classification (NCBI taxonomy): domain Bacteria; kingdom Bacillati; phylum Bacillota; class Bacilli; order Caryophanales; family Paenibacillaceae; genus Paenibacillus; species Paenibacillus sp. FSL R5-0378. Next base: position 5,770,392 of record NZ_JBBPAY010000001.1, on the reverse strand, counting down.
AGCGGCGGCGTTCCGGAGAACGTAAGGCTGGCTTTGGAGCAGTGGGGTCGGGAAATCGGCCGGACCCGCTTTGAGGAAGCCATGCTGCTGTCGTGTTCGGTTGAAGAAGACGGCGATCGGATCGAAGGGCATCCGAAGCTGAAGGGGCATTTGCAGCGGATCGGTCCGAAGCATTTTCTCGTGAACCCTGACGCGGTGCCGGAAGTGCGGAAAATTCTGGATTCGTCGGGACTCTCTCCTTTAAAGGCGATCGCTGAACCCGGCCGGACCGTTTCCGCATATCCGCTGATCCATGACTCCACACCGGACCTGGCAGGGCAGCGGATCGATGAAGAAAAGTTCCGCCAAACCGGGCTTTCCGCCGCCGGCGGTCTGGTGTACAGCGGCCGGAATATCCAGTATTTCGAGCCGGATTCCGACATTCCGAAGCCGGAGTCCCTGTTCCCGGGTTACGGGCAGGTTCCGAAAATGTGGACCCAGGATTTCCGGAACTATCACGGAACGACGGCCCAGCACATTATGGAACAGGCCTTGGAATGGCAGACCAAGGTGCTCATATCCCGCGGAGGCAGCCGTTTGGAATTCATCCCCCGGGCGATTCGGAGCCACCCATGGGCGGTGGAAGGAACTCTCTTTGATCCGGAACGGGACGGGTATGAGGACGGGACTCTGCTCTCGCCGGGGGATTGGGAGCAAATCCGGTTGATTGTGCCTTCTTTCACCTGAGGGTATCAGCAGGAAGTGCGTTCAAACCTCTTCTTATGGGCCAAAGGTTATGATATGATAAAAGAGTCTACTCCAGACGGAGGAGAACATTCTTATAGAATTGGGATGAAGTTCATGAGCGTATCGGAGATCAACACGGTCGACATGGCAGCCGTGCTGATGAACGCCTATGAATTAGGCGATATGATCAATCAGTCGGTTGAGGTGTCCGATTATTTATATTGGAAGCAGCAGGTTGGCAGCAATCCGGCCGTACAGGAGCTGGTCCGGCTTCTGGCGAAGAAGAAGGAGCTTTTCGAAGAGACCCAGCGTTTCGGCCATTTCCATCCGAATTACCACAGTGCCAAGGATGAGGTCAAGGCAGTGGAGCAGCAGCTGGAGCAGTTCGAGGAAGTGAGACGCTTCAAGCTGGCCGAGCAGAACTTGGATGACATGCTGCACCAAATGTCCGAAATGATCGCTTATTCCGTATCGGATACGATCAAGGTGCCGGGCAACGATTCGCATCTGAAAGGATGCGGCGGCGGGGGCAAATGCTCCTGCGGCGGGTAAAATATAGAGAGCCAGTATAAGTGAGGTGGGAAATCATGTTTGCAGAACGGACGGGGTATATCATTTGGGTTAGCGATATCAAGGCAGCGCGGAATTTGGAGAAGTACGGGACCGTTCACTATATATCTCGCCGGATGCACTATGTCGTCATGTACGTGAATGCGGACCGGGCTGAGGAAGTAGCCAAAAATATCCGGCGCCTTTCCTATGTGCGTAAAATCGAACGCTCCTACCGCAACGAGATCAAAACGGAATATTCGAGCGACGTAACGGATAAGACCAGATTTTATGGCTTATAGTAGGAGGTTCATCTGCCTGTCATCAGTTTCAATCCCACCTGGAAAGTAATCGTATGGTCAGGAAGCAGCCGAATTCGGCTGCTTCTTTTTTTAGATCATGGCTTCCGGCTTCAGCGCCGGCAAAGCCTGTGCATCATCAAGTAAATATCCGATTTGCACGGATATAGACTGCCTAAATGTGTCGGTCCTCTTTTATGTATATGAAAATATGCCGGGATACGTAGTTTGGAGCTTGTGAAGAACGTGGTAATGATGTAATATAATAGGCATAAATACATAGATACAAAGTCCTATGTAGTGGAGAGTGATAGTCCATGCGCGACAAAGGAATGGAAAGATGGAGCACCTATGAACCTTTTTTTGTGACCTTAGGGGATAAGCGGGTGGCCGACATCGTCATTACCCATCATGCGAAGACAAGGTACAACGACCGGATTCATAGTGATATCCATAGTATAGATGATATAGCCGCATGGATGTGGGAGTGCCTGAAGCAGGGCCGGATCGCTCCCTACTACCGGAATGAGAAGGACGTTTACCTGATTGACGAGGATCTTGTCGTCGTCGCGGAATTTGCGGAGATCGAAGGGGAAACCGACATCAGCGGAAATCCGCTGCACAAGATGATTATCGTGACGTTCCTTGGCAAAATGTCGGAGACGATCGAACTGAGGGACCTGAAGTCTTATTATTCCTGGCTGCGCCATTCGCGGAGAATGACGTTGATTAAAAATACTCGCAAGCGGAAATAACCGCGTTTTGTAAGCGTGAGCATGGATTCCCCCTCCGGGAAGCCATGCTCATTTTTGTTGATTCATGTGCCGGGTTTCGCAGTCTTTATCTGCCGCTGAAATGTTAAACGGCGTTGGTGGTTCACGGCCGAATCGGATACAATATAAGAACGACGAGGGGGAGAGCATGCCATGAATTTTCACCAGCTCCACATTTTTTATACCGTGGCGGAACGTGGGAGCTTCTCGGCGGCGGCGAGCGCGCTGCACATGACCCAGCCGGCCGTTACGATGCAGATTCAGTCCCTGGAGGAATATTTCGGGACGCGCCTGCTGATCCGCTCCACCAAGAAGATCGAGCTGACCGAAGCGGGGATCACCCTTTTGCCGTATGCGGCAAAGAGCATCGCCCTGGTCAAGGAAACGGACAATGCGATGGCATCGCATACCCATATGCTGCAGGACCGGCTTCAGCTCGGCTCCAGCCTCACGATCGGCGAATACTTCCTGCCGCGGCTGCTCGGTCCGTTTGGACAGCAGTATCCGCACATCAGCATTATGATGAAAGTGATGAACACCACACAGATCATCGAAGAGATTACGAAGCATCAGCTGAATTTCGGCCTGATCGAGGCGACGATCCACCATCCGGATATGGTCATCGATCCCGTCATGCAGGACGAGCTGAAGCTGATCGTCCCCATCGGCCATCCCTTGGCGGAACGGGAATCGGTCGAGCTGGAAGAAGTGCTTGCCTATCCGTTTGTGCTGCGGGAAAAAGGGTCGGGCACGCGTCAGGTGATGGAAAGTGTGCTGATCCACAAGGGGATCGATCCGCAAAGCCTGCAGACCGCGATGGAGCTTGGCAGCACGGGAGCGGTGAAATCCGCCGTCGAGGCCGGTTTCGGCATTACGATGCTGTCGCCGGCCTCGGTCAAGCATGAAACCGCACTGAATCTGGTTACCATCATTCCGATCCGAGACGCCGAATTTAAGCGGCAGTTTTATGCCATTCATTTGAAATCCACCCTGCTTCCGCTGTCTGCCGTGACCTTTCTGAATTTTCTCAAACAGCAGCAGGATCAGCAGGGGGAATAGGGCCAAGCCGACAGTTAAAGGAATATTACAGCTTAAAACACTGAATGAGTGAAGGAGGAATGGACTTGTCTGCAGATCAGAAATATGGTGACCTGCATACGCATACGACGGCTTCCGACGGTATGCAGCCACCCGCAGAGAACGTTCGGATAGCTCAGGAAAAAGGGCTAGCAGCGGTGGCGATTACCGACCATGACACCGTGGGAGGCATTCCGGAAGCACTGGAAGCCGGGCAGCGGCTCGGCATCACCGTCGTTCCCGGCGTCGAAATCAGCACCCGTGCCGGCGGCAAGGATATACACGTCCTGGGCTATTACATCGACATAACACATGAGCCGTTTTTGAACCATCTCGCCGAGCTGAGACAGACTCGGGAACGGCGTAACGATCAGATGATCGCGAAGCTGCAGCAGCTTGGAATTTCCATCACGCTCGAGGAGGTCATTGCCGGGCTGGGGCGCGAGCTGAAGCCGGATGAAAGCGTCGGGCGGCCGCATATGGCCGATGTATTGGTCAAGAAGGGCTATGCCTCTGACATGCGGGACGCCTTTAACCGCTTTTTGGGCGAGGATGCGCCTGCCTACGTATCCGTTCCGCGGATCACGCCCGCGGATGCCTGCGCCTGGATCCGGGAAGCCGGCGGAACGCCTGTGCTGGCCCATCCGGGGATCTACGGCGACGACGCGCTGGTGGAGCGGATTGTTAGGGAAGCGAAACCTGCCGGAATCGAAGTCTACCATTCCGACCACGGCCCGGCCGATGAGAAACGGTACCTGAGGATGGCTGATGAGCATGGGCTGATCGTCACGGCGGGCTCCGATTTTCACGGGGAACGGCAGGGCGTCGTCTTCCATGGCGATATCGGCAGCCGTACAATCCCGGTGACTGTATTGGAACAGCTTCAACGGGGAACAAAATAGTCATGGGTACCCGGGCGGGTTTTAACCTTTTTTTGCAAAATTGGAAAATTGGGCTTGCGCCGGGCTTGCAGGCCGTACTATAATGTTGAACCAAGCAACAAACACAAACTTGTAAGGCGATGACCAAAGACATGATTTCGATCCAGGACTGCCCAGAGAGAGAAGTGAGTGGTGCAAGCTTCTCCTGACACCGGTTCAGAAATTACCCCTTTGCAGCTGTCCCTTTGAACCCGCTGTCCCAAGCGGCGGCAGTAGAAGGAACCGGTTAATCCCCGATATCGGATGCTTAATAAGGACTTTGCATATGTACGTGTTCGGATGAACCGTCGGATGCAGGTCGAATTAGGGTGGAACCACGAGCTGAACGCACTCGTCCCTTGGGATGAGATGCGTTTTTTTGCGTTCACCAAATCGACCGAATTTGACGGAGGGAAAAACATGAACAAGGAAATACAAGTCAAGCTGCCGGACGGCTCGGTAAGAGCATTCGAGCAAGGCGTCCGGCTGGAGAGCATCGCCGAATCGATCAGCAGCAGCCTCGTAAAAAATGCCGCAGCAGGCAAAATTGACGGGATCCTGGTGGATCTCAGTACGCCGGTGGAGCAGGACAGCAGCATTGAAATCGTGACGGTGGACAGTCCGGAAGGGATCGAGGTGTACCGGCACAGCACAGCGCATTTATTGGCGCAGGCTGTGAAGCGTTTATTCGGAGCATCTTCCGTCAAGCTGGGGATCGGGCCGGTCATCGAGGACGGATTTTATTACGACATGGATCTTCCAAGCCCGCTGACGAGCGAGGATTTATCCCGGATCGAACGGGAAATGAAGCGGATTGCGGAAGAGGATCTGCCGATCCGGCGGAAGGCGGTCAGCCGGAAGGAAGCGCTGGACCTGTTCGCGCAGCTGCAGGAGCCGCTGAAGCTTGAGCTTATCCGGGACCTGCCCGAGGACGCCGAAATTTCGATTTACGAGCAGGGAGAGTTTGTGGACCTGTGCCGAGGACCGCACCTTCCTTCCACGGGTAAAATCAAAGCGTTCAAGCTGCTGAGCGTAGCCGGAGCCTATTGGCGCGGAAGCTCGGACAACAAGATGCTGCAGCGGATTTACGGCACCGCCTTCCCCAAGAAGGCTCAGCTTGACGAGCATCTTGACATGCTCGAGGAAGCGAAGAAGCGCGACCATCGCAAGCTGGGCAAGGAGCAGGGATTGTTCCTGTTTTCGGAGGAAGCGCCGGGCATGCCGTTTTACCTCCCTAAAGGCATGACCATCCGCAACGAGTTGGAGAAGCTGGAGCGTGAGCTGAACGCCGCTAGAGGATATGAAGAGGTCCGCACGCCGCTTATGATGAACAAGCGGATGTGGGAGGAATCCGGGCACTGGGATCACTACAAGGACAACATGTATTTTACCCAGGTGGACGAGACGGAATATGCGCTGAAGCCGATGAACTGCCCGGGGCATATGCTGATTTTCAAAAGCGGCCTCCGCTCCTACCGCGAGCTGCCGATCCGGCTGGCCGAATTCGGACAGGTTCACCGCCACGAATATTCGGGCGCGCTGAGCGGCATGATGCGTGTGCGGACGTTTTGCCAGGATGACGCTCACCTCTTTGTCAGACCTGACCAAATCGAGGAGGAAATCGCCGGCGTTATCGACCTGATCGACGATATGTACGCCATATTCGGCTTCTCATACCGGATCGAACTGTCGACGCGGCCGGAGGATTCCATGGGCTCGGATGAGCTGTGGGAGCAGGCCGAGCAGTCGCTGCGCAGCGTGCTGGAGCGGAGGGGGATCGAATACCGCCTGAACGAGGGAGACGGAGCTTTCTACGGTCCGAAAATCGATTTTCATATTCTCGATGCCCTGAAGCGCAGCTGGCAGTGCGGGACGATCCAGCTCGATTTTCAAATGCCGGAGAAGTTTGGTCTCAGCTATGTCGGTGAATACAATCAGAAGCATCGCCCGGTCATCATTCACCGTGCCGTCTACGGCTCCATCGACCGTTTCATCGGCATTCTGACGGAGCATTACTCGGGAGCTTTTCCGCTGTGGCTGGCACCGGTCCAGGCCAAGGTCGTCCCGGTATCCGAGCACGATCTGGATTATGCTTATCAGGTTAAGCAGTCGCTTGCGAAAGAGGGCATTCGGGTTGAGGTCAGTGCCAAAAACGAGAAGCTGGGCTATAAAATCCGCGAAGCCGAGCTGGAAAAAGTGCCGTACGTGCTCGTCGTCGGCAAGAGCGAGCAGGAGGCGGGTGCAGCGGCGGTCCGCAAGCGGGGCGAAGGGGATCTTGGCATGCAGCAGCTGCCGGACATCATCGAGCGCTTAAACCGGGAAATCCGGGAGAAATAAACCGGACAGACAATAAATCAGGAAGACATCAAAAAAGGCTGTATCCCACCCGCTCTCAGGAACGGAGGATATAGCCTTTTCTATTATGGGTGCTGAAGCTTACGGACGTTCATTGAGCACGGCTCAACCGTCTTCTTTCTATATTTAGAAATCTAAAGCTTTGTATGATTATTTAATGACGCTCGGAAGCGACTTGATCAATTCCTCGTCAGGCGTGACGATCAGCGTCCGCTGGTGATCATAAATGACAAAGCCCGGTTTGGCGCCGCTCGGCTTATGCACATGGCGGATCAGGGTGCAGTCGACCGGCACGCTGCTGGATTCCTTGGCCTGGCTGAAGTAGGCGGCCAGTTGGGCGGCTTCCTCCAGGGTCTGGTCCCCGAACTGGCTGCTGCGGATGACGACGTGGGACCCGGGGATATCCTTGGTGTGCAGCCACGTATCACTGCCGCTGGCCAGTTTGTTGGTTACGTATTCGTTCTGCAGGTTGTTTTTGCCTACGTAAATTTCGATGCCCTCGGATGATGTGAACACATGCAGCGTAGGGCGGTCGTTTTTCTTCTTTTTGCGCGTTTTTTTGCTGCGGTCGCGGAGATATCCCTGCTGAACGAGCTCCTCACGGATTTCGTCGATATCGTTCATGGATGCATGGGCCAGCTGCTGGAGCAGGTCGTCCATGTAGCGGATCTCTTCCTTCGTTATAGCAAGCTGCTCGTCGATGACGGCCAGACTGTTTTTGTACTTATTATATTTCTTGAAATACCGCTGTGCGTTATCAGAAGGACTGAGCAGCGGGTCCAGCGGAATGGCCACTTCCTTCTGGTCTTCGTCGTAGAAGTTGGTCAGCACCGCCTCCTTGTCCCCCTTTGCAATCGTATGCAGGGAGGCAAACAGCAGCTCGCCGTAAATCCGGTATTGGTCCGCATCGGCGGCTTCCTCCAGATCGGCGTGCAGGTGGTCCAGCTTTTTAATGTTTTTGGCGCGCTCATTGTGCAGGAAACGCAGCAGATCGCTCGTTTTTTGCTTGACGGTGTCGCGCTCGGCTTTTTCACCGTAATAATCCTCCATGCATGTGCTGATGGATTCATAGCGTTTGACCTCTTCCTGAATCATCGTCAGCTCGACGGCGGAAAAAACCATTTTCCCCTTGGTGTTCGCCCCTGACATCGGCTGGTACGCCTGCTGTCTGACGCTGTCCATCAGCCCGGTAAAGGCGTTCCATAGGGCGCTTCGGCGTGCTTCGCCAGCTTCGGGCCCTTCTTCCGAGTAGGACTGAAGGCCGGCGCGGTGCACGATCTCCTGCGCAACCAGCGGGCTTACGCCGCTGAACGTATCCACGATCCACGAGATCGGTTCTGCATCCGCTTCCTCGGTATATTTTTGTGCAAATAGCTCTCCTGTAACCTCAAGCGGATTCAGCTTATGCTGCTGCGGAGGCTCCGTATAGGAAAAGCCCGGCATGACGACCCGGTAGCTGCTGATGCTCGGGGTGACATGGTGGATGCCGTCCAGAATCGTCCCGCTCGAAGGGTCTGACAAAATAATGTTGCTGTGCCGGCCCATCAATTCGATGATGAGCTGCTTTGAAGAGATGTCCCCCAGCTCATCCCGCTGTCTGACGGTAATATGAATGATCCGCTCCATTCCAATCTGCCGGATGTCTTCGATGATGCCTCCTTCGCAGTGCTTGCGCAGCAGCATGCAGAACATCGGCGCCTCCTGCGGATTCAGAAAGCTTCGCTCGGTGAAGTGCACCCGCGGATACGTCGGGTTGGCCGACAGCAGCAGCTTGGCGTTGCCCTCCCGGGTCCGGAGGTGAAAGAGCAGGTCGTGATCGTTGGGCTGGTATATTTTACTGATCCGGGCGCCCTGAATGCTTTGCAGCTCATGGACAAGGGCCCGCGTTACGATTCCATCTAATGCCATAGTGTATCTCCCATCTTTATGCTGTACTTGGTTACGATTGCCTCCATACTATGATGCCATAGTTTGGCCAAAAACTTAAGAGGCCAGGCTTGTGATATTTTAGGCCCTGTCCGAATACATTTACGATAGAACAGGTGGAAAAGCTGTTGAACACCCGCAGCGCACAAAGACCGGGAGGGAAAGGGAAGCTATGGAACAAAAAAAATGGCATCAGTTGGACGCGGAAGAACTGCAGCATGTCCTCGGCGTTCACCCGCATCAGGGCCTTTCGGAAGAAGAGGCGGAGGAAAGACGGAAGAAAAACGGATGGAACGAGCTTTCGGAAGGAAAGCGTATTTCTCCTTTGGCCTTATTTTTGAACCAATTTAAAGATTTCATGGTGCTGGTGCTGATGGGGGCAACGCTGGTTTCGGGCCTCCTCGGCGAATACCTGGACGCCATCACCATTATCGCCATCATTTTGCTGAACGGGGTCCTCGGTTTCATCCAGGAGTTCAAGGCGGAACGCTCCCTGCGCGCGCTGAAGCAGCTGTCCGCTCCGGGAGCGAAGGTGCTTCGGGGAGGCAAGGTAGTTCAGGTGCCGGCCAAAATGCTCGTTCCCGGGGACGTTGTTCTGCTGGAAAGCGGAGACCGTGTGCCCGCCGATGTCCGCTGGCTGGAAACGAGCAGCTGTTACATTGAAGAATCCGCGCTGACCGGGGAATCGGTGCCGGTAGGCAAGCATGCCAAGCCTATTCAAGAAGCGGACGTGCCCCTTGGCGATCAGAAGAACACCGGCTTCATGGGAACCATGATGACGCGGGGGACCGCCAAAGGCGTTGTCGTACGCACCGGCATGGATACGGAAATGGGGAAAATCGCCGATCTGATCCAGAATACAGACTCGCAGGAAACGCCGCTTCAGCACCGCCTGGAGCAGCTCGGCAAAATGCTCATCATCCTGTCGCTGGGGCTTACGGTCATGGTCGTCGTTGCCGGAATTTTGCATGGACAGCCTGCCGTCGGCATGTTCCTGGCCGGCGTCAGCCTGGCCGTAGCGGCGATTCCCGAAGGACTGCCTGCCATCGTGACCGTGGCGCTGGCGCTCGGCGTGCAGCGGATGATCAAGCGGAAGGCGATCGTGCGCAAGCTGCCGTCGGTCGAAACGCTGGGCTGCGCATCGGTCATCTGCTCCGATAAAACCGGAACGCTGACGCAGAACAAAATGACCGTTACGCGCGTATGGGTCGGGGGAAGAAGCCTGGAGGTCACCGGCGACGGTTATGCGCCAACCGGACAAATCCTCGAAGAGAAGAAGCCGGTCGACGTGAAGAACGACCAGGGGCTGCGCAGGCTGCTCCAGATCAGCGCGCTGTGCAACAACGCGGAAATTTACGAAACGGCGGCTCCGGAGTCGCACGGCAAGCGCAAAGGCAAGGAGGAGCCTCAAGGCCCGGTATGGGAGCTGAAAGGGGATCCGACCGAAGGGGCGCTCATTACCCTCGCTTCCAAAATGGGGATGACGACGCAGTCCTTGTCGGCACTGTATCAGCGGGATAAGGAATTTCCGTTTGATTCCGAACGGAAGCTGATGTCGGTCGTGGTGAGCCACCAGGGCGGCAAAATTTTATGCACCAAGGGCGCGCCAGACGTGCTGTTGAACCAGTGCACTTATATATTGTGGGAAGGCAACGTTGTGCCGTTTACCGGCACGCTCCGGCAGAAGGTGCTTGCCGCCAACGAAGAGATGGCTTCCTCCGCGCTTCGCGTGCTGGGGACGGCATACCGCGACCTGCGCCCGCATGATTCGCTGGACAGCGAAGCGGACGCCGAGAGCCAGCTCGTCTTCGTCGGCCTCGCCGGCATGATCGATCCGCCGCGCCGCGAAGTGCGCGATGCGATCAGCACCTGCCGCCGCGCGGGCATCAAGACGGTGATGATCACCGGCGACCATGGCACGACTGCCGAGGCGATCGCCCAGCAGCTTGGCATTATGCCGCGCGGAGGCGAAGCCATGTCCGGCCAGGAGCTGTCCCAGATCGATGACCAGGAGCTCGATGCGAAGGTCGACAACGTGTACGTGTACTCGCGCGTATCTCCTGAACATAAGCTGCGCATCGTCAAATCGCTGCAGCGCAAAGGCCATGTCGTCGCCATGACCGGCGACGGCGTCAACGATGCGCCGGCCATCAAGGCGGCGGACATCGGCATTGCCATGGGCATTACCGGTACCGACGTCACCAAGGAAGCATCGGCGCTCATCCTGAGCGACGACAACTTCTCGACGATCGTGGCGGCAATCGAGGAAGGCCGGAGCATCTATGAGAATATCCGCAAATTCATCCGGTATTTGCTTGCATCGAACGTCGGCGAAATCTTGACGATGTTCTTTGCGATGATGCTCGCCCTGCCGCTGCCGCTGCTGCCGATCCAGATTTTGTGGGTCAACCTCGTGACCGACGGCCTGCCGGCGATGGCCCTGGGCGTGGATCAGCCGGAGAAGGACCTCATGGAGCACAAGCCGCGCGGGGCCAAAGAAAATATATTCGCCCGCCGGCTGGGATGGAAGATCATCAGCCGCGGCTTCCTGATCGGTCTGTGCACGCTCGGCGCGTTCTGGCTCACTCTCCGCGTGGATCCGCACAACGCCGCTCAGGTCACCAAAGCCCAATCGGTAGCTTTCGCCACGCTCGTTATGGCCCAGCTCATCCACGTGTTCGACTGCCGGAGCTCCAGATCGATCTTCCACCGCAACCCGCTGCAAAACAAGTACCTGGTGCTGGCGGTGCTGTCCTCGGTCCTGCTCATGCTCGGCGTCATGTACATCGAGCCGCTGCAGCCGATCTTTAAAACCGTGCCGCTCGGCTTCCGCGAATGGTGCATTACGATCGTCGGCGCCGGCGTGCCTACCTTCCTGATGGGCATCGGCAGCGTATGGGGCGGAAGACGCAACAAGCGGCGGGGAAGCGGCCGCCTCGTGGCGAAAAGTACAAACATTTCTGCATAAAGTCAATAGCACGGCCCGGTCCTTTGAGGTATGCTAGTGGACAGTAAAAAGCTAGCATAACAAAGGAGTGGCACCATCCATGGAATTTACAAAAATGCACGGACTCGGGAACGACTTTATCGTAATCTACGGCGAGAAGGCTCTGCCGGACAACGGGGCAGAGCTCGCCTTGAAATGGTGCGACCGCTATTTCGGCATCGGAGCGGACGGACTGGTATATATTTTGCCGTCGGAGAAGGCGGATTTTCGCATGCGCATCATCAACTCGGACGGCTCGGAAGCGGAGCAGTGCGGCAACGCCATCCGCTGCGTGGCAAAATACGTGTACGACCACGGCTATGTCAGCAGTGAGCAAATTACGATCGAAACGCTTGGAGCCGGCGTGCAGCCGGTAACGATCCATGTGGACAACGGCCTGGCCGCCACCGTCACGGTGGATATGGGCGAGCCCGTGCTCGACGGATTGAGTGTACCGACGACGATTGACGCGAACCCGGTCGTGGATGCGCCGATCGAGGCTGACGGCCGGCAGTTCCGGTTTACGGCCGTGTCGATGGGCAATCCGCACTGTGTCATTTACGTGGACGACGCGGTGAACTTCGACCTCGCCACCTGGGGACCAAAGCTGGAAGTGCATCCGGTATTCCCGAAAAAGGTGAACGTCGAATTCGCGACCGTGAAAGACCGCGGTACCGTGGACATGCGCGTCTGGGAGCGCGGCGCCGGTCCGACGCTGGCCTGCGGAACCGGGGCGTGTGCAACCCTCGTATCCTCCGTGCTGAACGGTTTGACCGACCGGTCGGCATCGATCCGGCTGAAAGGCGGAGACCTGTTCATCGAGTGGAGCGAGAAAGACAACCACGTCTATATGACAGGCCCAGCGGCTGTCGTGTATACGGGAAGCGTCCAGGACGTTTAATCGCCCGGACCTTTAAAAAACCTGCGTTAACACCTTAATAGCCCGGGGAGCGTATCGGCGGATACGATCCGCCGGGCTTTCCTGCTTCTCGGGGGTGCAGATCTTCCAAATCCGACTCTAGTAAAATAACTGGAGGATTCTATGACTTATCTTGTGCGCTGATTTATGATACATTAATGTGAAACTACTTTTTCGGGGTGGAGGAGCCAACATGAAACCGGATTTGCGTCAAGCGTGGGATCAACAGGTGCTGATCGGCGACGGAGCGATGGGCACTTTTCTATATCAAATGGGCTTTCCTGTGGGAATTTCCTATGAAGAACTGAACCTGACCTCACCGGAGGTCATCAAGGATGTTCACCGGCGTTATGTGGAAGCCGGGGCTCAAATCATTGAGACCAATACGTTTTCGGCCAACTTCGACAAGCTGTCCAAATACGGGCTGGAGTCGAAGGTGGAGGATATCAACCGGGCGGGTGTCCGGATTGCACGGGAAGTAGCGGGAACCGCCGGCTATGTGGTCGGAGCCATCGGTTCCATCCGCGGCGGCAAACGGACCAACGTGTCGACGGCCGAGCTTAAGAAATATTTCGAGCAGCAGATTCAGGCCCTTCTGCAAGAAGGAGTGGACGGCATCCTGCTCGAAACCTTCTACGATGTGGAAGAACTGTATCTGGCCTTGTCTATCGTGCGCAAGCTCAGCCCGCTGCCGGTCATCTGCCAGTTCGCGGTTGAGGATGTAGCCCGGACCTTGGACGGCTATACGATGCCGGAAGCGTTCCGGATGATGCAGCAGCAGGGCGCGGACGTGATCGGCTTCAACTGCCGCACGGGCCCTAACGGCATCATGAGCGCGATGAAGACCCTCGGCGGCCACTTATCCGTGCCGATGTCGGTGTATCCGAATGCCGGGGTCGCCGATTATGTGGATGGGGAATATCAGTACGGGGCCAAGCCGGATTATTTCGGCCAGATGGCGGTGAAATTCGCCGATCTCGGCTCCCGGATCATCGGCGGCTGCTGCGGGACGACGCCCGCGCATATCGCGGCGATTTCGTCCGCGCTTCAGGGCTACGAGCCGCAGCCGATTACGTACGGGCCGATTGACATCGCCCCTGCCCCGATTGAAATTCATGAACATCTCGCGCCAGACGGCGGCGGTGAAGGCAAAGGCGGCAGCCCGAACCTGGTCGACCTCGTCAAAGAGCGTCACACCGTCATCGTGGAGCTGGACCCTCCGCGCGATTTGGATATCGCCAAATTTATGAAGGGGGCGCAGGTGCTGAAGGATGCCGGGGCGGACGCGCTGACCCTCGCCGACAACTCGCTTGCGGTTACGCGGATGAGCAATATGGCTCTCGGCCATCTGGTGCAGGCGCAGACCGGTTTGCGCCCGCTGGTGCACATCGCCTGCCGGGACCGCAACCTGATCGGAACGCAGTCGCACCTTATGGGCTTTGACGCCCTTGGCATCGATCACGTGCTGGCTGTCACGGGCGACCCCGCACGCTTCGGCGATTTGCCGGGATCGAGCTCCGTATACGATTTGACTTCTTTTGAGATTATACGAATGATCAAGCAGTTAAATGAGGGAATCGCCTTCTCCGGCAAGCCGCTCAAGCAAAAGGCGAACTTCGTCGTCGGCGCGGCGTTTAACCCTCACGGGAAGCATCTCGATAAAGCCGTGCTGCGATTGGAACGCAAAATCGCTGCCGGCGCCGATTATATTATGACCCAGCCGGTGTACGATCCGGAGCTGATCCGCGCACTGAAGGAAGCGACGAGCCACCTCGACATTCCGATCTTCCTCGGCATCATGCCGCTGGCGAGCGGGCGCAATGCGGAATACCTGCACAACGAGGTGCCGGGAATTCAGCTCTCGGACGATGTGCGCCGCCGGATGAGCGGCCTGGAAGGCGAAGAAGGAAGAGCCATGGGGGTTGCCATTGCCAAAGAGCTGCTCGACGTGGCGATGGAGCATTTTAACGGAATTTACTTAATGACGCCGTTTATGCTGTATGAGATGAGCGCCCAGCTCATCAGCCATGTGTGGGAGAAATCCGGACGCCGGCAGTCCCCCTTGTTTCACAGATAGTTATCAATTACAATAGTGTAATGGATGTGGTGCCGATGTCTTTCAGCATGACCGGTTACGGTCAATCCGCCCTTCATTTCGGAGGGTATAAAGTGGAAATTGAAGTGAAATCCGTGAACCACCGATACTGCGAAGTGGTCATACGCCTGCCGCGTGAATGGACACGCTTTGAGGACCCTTTGAGAAGAACGGTACAGCGGTTTGTCAAGCGCGGCCGGATCGATGTCTTTATTAACAAGGAGGCGGAAGAGAATACCGCTCCGCCTGTTTTGTTAAATCATAAAGCCGTCAATACTTATATGGAGGCGGCGCGTGAGGTATCCGAGAGGCATGGCCTGAACGGCGAACTGACGGTAAGAGACCTGCTGTCCCTGCCGGGCGTCTTTCTCACACCCGAGGAAGTCGGGACAAACCAGGATCCGGAGCCTGAAGAGTGGGGACGCGTGCTTGAAGAAGGTCTTGTAAAGGCCATGGAAGGACTCGTTGCGATGAGGACTTCCGAAGGAAGCTTCCTTGCCCGTGATGTGGAGCAGCGCCTGAACCGGCTGGAGAAGCTTCACGGAGAAATGGTACAGCTCGCACCCAGCGTAGTCGAAGAATACCGCAATAAGCTCAGACAAAGGCTGGCTGAACTGAATGACGGTTCGTTTGCTTTTGATGAACATAAATTTGGCATGGAAATTGCTATTTTTGCAGACCGCTGCAATATCGATGAGGAATTGATACGTCTGCACAGCCATTTTGAGCAATGCAAAGGATTACTTCGTGCGGATGAACCGGTCGGAAGAAAACTCGATTTTCTGATTCAGGAAATGAACAGGGAAGTCAATACGATTGGATCCAAGGCCAATCATCTGACTCTGGTAAACCGTGTTGTCGAAATGAAAGCGGAGCTGGAAAAAATTAGAGAGCAACTGGCCAATATAGAGTAAGGCACAATTTCGACAGAAAACAGGAGAGAGTCAAATGAATAGGGGGAAGAACCTGAATATGGCAATCAAACTCATTAACATCGGCTTCGGGAATATTGTATCGGCTAACCGTATCATTTCGATTGTAAGCCCCGAATCAGCGCCTATTAAGCGGATTATTCAGGAAGCAAGAGATCGGCACATGCTGATCGATGCGACCTATGGGCGCAGGACGCGCGCCGTAATCATTACGGACAGCGACCATGTCATCCTGTCAGCGGTGCAGCCGGAGACGGTGGCTCATCGCCTGTCCAGCAAAGATGACGATAATGACGAATAACAAGATGGGGAGTAATATGTCAAAAGGAATATTGTTTGTATTGTCAGGACCTTCCGGGGTCGGTAAAGGAACCGTGTGCAGCGCGCTGCGCGGGAAGCTGCCGGATTTGGTCTATTCGGTATCGGCGACGACACGGAGTCCGCGCCAGGGAGAAGTGAACGGGGTCAATTATTTTTTCAAAACCCGTGACGAATTTCTGGATATGATGCAGAATGACCAGCTCCTGGAGTATGCGGAGTACGTGGGGAACTATTACGGAACGCCTCGCGATTTCGTAGAGAAGACGCTGGAGAGCGGAAACGATATTATTCTGGAAATTGAGGTACAGGGTGCCCTTCAGGTCAAACAGAAGTTTCCCGAGGGGGTATTTATTTTCCTGCTGCCGCCTTCTTTGGACGAACTCAAGGACCGGATCATCGGGCGCGGTACGGAGAACCAGGCGACGATCGACCACCGCATGACGGTGGCGGTTGACGAAATCAATTTGATGCAGCATTATGACTATGCGGTGGTTAACGATCAGATTGATTGCGCCTGCAAACGAATAGAATCGATTATTATCGCCGAACATTGTAAAATTAAGAAATAAACGAAGACAGCAGCCATTTGAGAATAATAAAAGAGGTGTCGCCAAGTGTTGTACCCATCGATTGATGAAATGATGAATAAAGTCGACAGTAAATACTCGCTGGTCGTCGCGGCCTCCCGCCGTGCGAGACAGCTGCGCGAGGGCGCAAAGACCGACCTGAAGCATCCAAGATCCCACAAATACGTGGGCGTGGCGCTTGAGGAAATTTATGGGGATATGATTCGGGTGATTCCGGAACCGGTCGCCGAACGGGATGAGAATAAGGCGTAAGCCTGTTCTTCCCGGGACGGGGCTTTTTCTGCTGTTATGCGGCAGGTCTAACAAGAACTCATATTAAGTTTGCAGCAAGAGCGTATAGACGTCTTCCAGATACAACCGCAAGGTTGTATTTTTTTCTCTATCTAAATGAAACGGAAAGCGGGGAAATCGTATGTTAACCGGCAAAACCATCGTGCTCGGCGTGACGGGTGGAATCGCGGCGTTCAAGGCGGCCAGTCTGTGCAGCAAGCTGGTGCAAAAAGGCGCAGATGTCCACGTGATCATGACGGAATCGGCGAAGCAGTTTATTACGGAGCTGACCTTTCAGAGTCTGTCCAAAAATCCGGTATACAGCGACACGTTCGATGAGCGCGATCCATCCGTTGTCTCCCATATCCATTTGGCCGATGAGGCCGACCTCGTTCTCATCGCACCGGCTACAGCCAATATGATCGCAAAAATGGCCCATGGTCTGGCGGACGACATGCTGTCGACGACGCTGCTCGCCACCGAGGCGCCGGTCATGATCGCACCGGCCATGAACGTGCATATGTATGCCCATCCGGCGGTTCAGGCCAATATGCGGCTGCTCGAGTCCCGGGGCGTGATGATGATCGAGCCCGGCGAAGGACTGCTTGCCTGCGGCTATGTGGGCAAGGGACGGCTGGAGGAGCCGGAAACGATCGTCCAGGTGGTGGAGCGCTTTTTTGCGGCTCGCAATGAATCCGTACAAGGGCAGGGTCTGCTCCGCGGGAAAAAGGTCATCGTCACCTCAGGCGGAACGGTTGAACGGATCGACCCGGTGCGTTACATCACCAATGATTCTTCCGGGAAAATGGGGTTTGCCATCGCCAAGGCCGCCAAAGACATGGGCGCGGAGGTGCATGTCGTTTACGGCCATACGGACGTTGAGCCCCCTTCGGACGTGGACGCGGTGAAAGTCCAGTCCGCCGAGGATATGTACCGGGCGGTGCTGGAACATTGGGAGGACAGCGACCTGGTCATCAAGGCGGCGGCTGTCGCGGATTACCGTCCGAAGGTGACGGCCGCAAGCAAAATGAAAAAGTCGGGGGATACGATGACGCTCGAGCTCGTCAAAACGGTGGATATTCTGGAGGAGCTCGGCAAGACGAAGACAAAGCAGTTTTTGATCGGATTCGCAGCTGAGACGAATGATGTGGAGAAATATGCCCAGGATAAGCTGAAACGGAAAAACGCCGATCTGATCGTGGCCAATGACGTAACGGCGGAGGGAGCCGGCTTCAGATCCGATACCAACATCGTTCAGGTATACGATGCCGGCGGACTGGTCGAACAAATGCCCGTAATGACCAAGGACGAAGTGGCCCGGCGCCTGCTGACGATCGCTGCGGCCCGGATGAATGGGGCTTTGTCCTGATGGAGATGCGTGTGGCAAAGGTGATCGTCGACGTCCCGGTGCGTGATACCGACCGTCCCTTTGACTATCTCATTCCCGAATCCATGCGGGCATGGATCGAGGTGGGAAGCCGGGTAGGTGTGCCGTTCGGCCACCGCGCGGTCCAGGGATTCGTGGTCGGCCTTGAGCCGGAGCCGGCGGCTGCCGGCATGAAGCTTAAGGCCATCCAGGAAGTGCTTGACGTCATTCCGCCGCTGTCCGAAGAGCTGGTTGAACTGGCCGGGTGGATGAGCCGCAGGTATGCCTGCCGGATGATTACGGCGCTTCAGGTCATGGTGCCTACGGCCCTCAAGGGCAAGGCCGAACGGTTTATCTCGCTCGGAACCCCGCAGCCGAAGGAGCCTGAGGATTTGTATTCCGGCGGCTTGTTCGAATTGGAACTGGAGCCTTCCGGGGGCGAGCGGGCGATTCTTGATTTCGTCGAAAAAAAGGGTGAGGTCACCTCCAAGCAGCTGAGCAGACAGTTTCCGGACAGCGCACCGGTGATCAAATCGCTGCTGCGCCGGGGCGTGCTGCAGGAAAACCAATCCATCAAGGACAAGCTGCAGATCAAGACGCTGAAAGCCGTCGATCTGGCGGTAACGCCGGACGAAGCGGAGGCTGCGCTGGCGTCGTTCGCGCCGAAAGCACAGCGTCAGCGCGAGGTGCTGCAGTTTATTGTGGAAATGAAAGAGATGCTTCCGCTTGCGCTGAAGGATGTCCTGGCGACGCTGCAGGTGTCGGCCGCGACCGTGAAAGGGCTGGCGGATAAGGGTTACATTACGATTGAGGACAAAGAAGCGTTCAGGGATCCTTACCGGGGTCGCTGGTTTAAGCCAAGCGATCCGCTGCCGCTGACCGCGGAGCAGCAGAACGCCTATGACCGTATTGTCTCGGTGCTCGATGCGCAGCGGCACGGGGTGTTTCTGCTGCATGGGGTTACAGGCAGCGGGAAGACCGAAATCTACCTGCAGAGCATCCAGCGCTGCATTGCGCAGGGCCGGCAGGCCATCGTACTCGTGCCGGAAATTTCGCTGACGCCGCAGATGGTGGAACGGTTCAAAGGGCGCTTCGGCGACCAGGTCGCCGTTATGCACAGCCGCCTGTCGGGCGGGGAGCGCTACGACGAATGGCGTAAAATCCGCGAAGGCCGGGCGGCCGTTGCCATCGGCGCCAGATCGGCGGTGTTCGCGCCGTTTGCCAAGATCGGGCTCATCATTATGGACGAGGAACATGAAACGTCGTACAAGCAGGAAGAAAGCCCGAAATACCATGCCCGGGACGTGGCCGTCCAGCGGGCGATGCAGCACGGCGCGGCGGTCATTCTGGGCTCGGCGACGCCTTCGCTTGAGAGCTACCATGCCGCGAGATCGCAGGCGAACGACGAGTTTGCGCCAATGCTGCTCGAGATGAAGGCCCGGGCGCTCGGCAATGAGCTGCCGGGAGTACAAATCATCGATATGCGGGAAGAATTAAAAGAAGGCAACCGCTCCATGTTCAGCCGTTCGCTGCATCAGGCGGTTGCGGACCGGCTGGAACGCAAGGAGCAGACCGTGCTGCTGCTCAACCGGCGCGGCTACTCCACGTTCGTCATGTGCCGCAGCTGCGGCTACGTGGCCGGCTGCCCCGAATGCGACATTTCGCTGACGTACCATCAGAAATCGAACAACCTCCGCTGCCATTACTGCGGCTATGCCGAGCCGGCGCCGTCCGTGTGCCCGGAATGCGGAAGCGAGCATATCCGCTATTTCGGCACCGGTACACAGCGCGTTGAGGAAGAGCTCGCGAAGCTGTTTCCGGGGATCCGGGTGATCCGGATGGACGTGGATACCACGACGGAGAAGGGATCGCACGAGAAGCTGCTGAAGCAGTTCCGGGACAAAAAAGCGGACGTGCTGCTGGGCACCCAGATGGTAGCCAAAGGGCTCGACTTTCCGGACGTAACGCTGGTCGGCGTCATTACGGCCGACTCGGCGCTCAACCTGCCGGATTTCCGCGCCGCCGAGAAGACGTTCCAGCTGCTGACCCAGGTCGCCGGCCGTGCCGGCCGCCACCAGCTGCCCGGGGAGGTCATGATCCAGTCCTATACGCCGGATCATTATTCGATCATTCACGCCAGCGGGCACGATTACGATTCGTTTGTCCGGGAGGAGCTGAAGCATCGGCGGAACCTGCATTATCCGCCGTACTGCCGGCTGATTCTGGTCACGCTGTCGCATGAGCAGCTGCCGTTTCTCGTCCGGATGGCGGAGAACATGGTATCCGTCCTCCAGGGCAAAGCCCGGCAGAAGGGCTGGTACGGCAGCCTGGACCGGCTGACCTCGGACGCTTTTGACGTGCTGGGGCCGGTGGCATCTCCTGTGCCCCGGATAAAAAATAGATACAGATTTCAATGTATGATAAAATGGCGTGGGACCATCGACGCTGTCGGCCTGGTCAGGGAAGCCGCCGAGCAGCTCGAGGATACCGCGCAGAATCCGAAGCTTCAAATCAGTATCGATGTAGACCCGCAAATGCTGATGTAGCGTTCTTAAGCGGCGTACCGTCATCATATGGAATCATGGATGAATAACCAACAATGAATATTTGAACCCGATAAGGAAGGTGTCAGCATGGCGATCCGAATTATTGTGAAAGAACCGGATGAGGTTTTGCATAAAACCGCTAAAGAAGTGAAAGAAGTTACCCCCAATGTCAAAAAGCTGCTGAACGACATGGCGGACACGATGTACGACGCGGAGGGCGTTGGCCTGGCCGCGCCGCAGGTCGGCATTTTGAAGAGACTGATCGTCGTCGATGTCGGCGATGAGCACGGCCTGATCAAGATGGTCAACCCGGAAATCGTAGCCAAGGATGGCGAGCAGTTCGGCCCGGAGGGCTGCCTGAGCATTCCCGGATTAAACGGAGACGTGCGCCGTGCCGAGCAGGTTACGGTGAAAGGGCTGGATGAGAACGGCAAGGAAGTGA
The DNA here is from genome assembly GCF_038009285.1 of Paenibacillus sp. FSL R5-0378. Classification (NCBI taxonomy): domain Bacteria; kingdom Bacillati; phylum Bacillota; class Bacilli; order Caryophanales; family Paenibacillaceae; genus Paenibacillus; species Paenibacillus sp. FSL R5-0378. The sequence continues at coordinate 5,749,303 of NZ_JBBPAY010000001.1, read as the reverse complement.
CGATTACGGGCACCGGCCTGCTGGCCCGCTGCTTCCAGCACGAAATCGATCATTTGGACGGCGTGCTGTTTACCGACATTGCAGAAAGAGTGTATGAGTATACGCCGGAACGCGCCGGAAAGGAGTAATGCCTGATGAAGATCGTTTTTATGGGGACGCCCGCGTTTGCCGTTCCCAGTCTCCGTATGCTGCTTGCAGAGGGCTACAACGTCGTGGCCGTCGTCACGCAGCCGGACCGTCCGCAGGGACGAAAGAAGATGCTGATGCCGACGCCCGTCAAGGAAGTGGCGCTTGAGCACGGTCTGCCGGTGCTGCAGCCGCAGCGCATGCGCAACCCCGAAGCGGTAAGTGAGCTGGCGGCCTATAAGCCCGACCTGATCGTTACGGCCGCCTACGGGCAAATTTTGCCGAAAGCGGTGCTGGATCTGCCGGCCAAGGGCTGCGTTAACGTCCACGGCTCGCTTTTGCCGAAATACAGAGGCGGTGCACCGATTCAGCGCTGCATCATCAATGGCGAGACGGTGACGGGCATTACGCTCATGTACATGGCCGAAGGGCTGGACACGGGCGACATGATCGCCCAAGTGGAGGTGCCCATCACCGACGAGGATACCTCGGGAACGCTGTTCGAGAAGCTGAGCACCGCCGGGGCGGCGCTGCTCAAGGAGCAGATGCCGCGGCTGCTGGAAGGCGGCGTCCCGGTGACGGTACAGGATGACTCGCAGGCTACATACGCCCCGAACCTGAAGCGTGAAGACGAGAAAATCGACTGGAGCAAGTCCACGCGTGATATTTACAATCAAATTCGCGGCCTGGTGCCTTTTTCCGGGGCGTTTACGTTCTGGAACGACGACGTGTTCAAGGTCTGGGGCTCCCGCAAAGGAGAGAAGGCATCCAAGGAAGCGGCTCCGGGAACGGTGCTTCAGCTTACGCCGGAGGGCATTGAAGTGAAAACCGGCGACGGGGCCCTGTGGCTGACTGATATTCAGCCGAGCGGCAAGAAGGCGATGGATGCCGGGCAGTTTATCCGGGGAACCAGCATGACGCCCGGGACGGTGCTGAAGTGAGCGGACGCGGAACCCAAGAACGGAAGGGCCGCCAGCCCTCGGCGCGCGAACTGGCGATGGATATCCTGACGCGCGTGGAGCAGGAAGGCGCCTACAGCAACCTGCAGCTGAACGCTGCGCTGCAGCGCGCGAACCTGTCCCGCGAGGATGCCGGCCTTGCGACCGAGCTCGTGTACGGTCCGATCTCCCGGATGAACACGCTGGATTATTTCCTGAACCGCTTTGTCAGCAAAGGCGTGAGCAAGCTGCAGCCCTGGGTGAGAAGCCTGCTGCGGCTCAGTCTGTACCAGATCATGTACCTGGACCGCATTCCTTCCCATGCCGTAGTCAATGAGGCTGTGAACTTGGCCAAGCGCCGCGGCCACCAGGGTATTTCCGGCATGGTGAACGGTGTGCTCCGGAACGTGCTGCGCAGTCCCGACAAGCTGGTTCTGCCGGAAAGTCTCGGACCGGCCGAACGGATCGCGCTGGAGCATTCCCATCCTGAATGGCTGGTTCAGCGCTGGATCGGGCAGTACGGGGAAGAAGCGGCCGAGGCGATCTGCCGGGCGAACAATGAGCCTCCGGCCGTCAGCGTCCGGGTCAACACGACAATGATCAGCCGCGACGGCCTGCTTGGCGAGATGGAGGAGAAAGGCATGGACGCGGTGCCGTCTCCGCTTACGCCGGAAGGCATTCTCGTCCGCAGCGGGGGCAACATGGCTCTGACCGGCTGGTACCGGGACGGCCAGCTGTCCGTGCAGGACGAGAGCTCGATGCTGGTCGGGGATGCGGTAGGTCCCGAGCCCGGCATGAGGGTGCTCGACTGCTGTGCCGCTCCCGGAGGCAAGACGGCGCATATGGCCGAGCTCATGCGGGACGAGGGGAAAATCATCGCCAACGATCTGCACGAGCATAAGCAGAAGCTGATCCGCGAGCAGGCCGAGCGGCTCGGGCTGGATGCCATCGAGCCGGTAACCGGCGATGCGCTGGAACTGGCCGGACGGTATCCGGCAGCGTCCTTCGACCGCATTCTGCTGGATGCCCCATGCTCCGGCCTTGGCGTTATCCGGCGCAAGCCGGACCTGAAATGGGCCAAGACCCCGGGGGACATCGAGGAGATCGCGGCCCTGCAGTACCGGCTGCTGGAATCGGTGTCGGCTCTGCTCCGGCCCGGCGGCATTCTCGTGTACAGCACGTGTACGATCGAGCCGCGGGAGAACGAGGAGAACGTCGAGCGGTTCCTGCGGAACCACCCGGAGTTCGCCATAGCGCCGGAAGCGCCCCCTGCCTGGGAACGGCTGCTGGGCACGGCGCTGCCGCGGGGCGGCGGCGTGCAGATTTTGCCCCAGCATTTTCATAGCGACGGATTTTACATTGCACGGATTCAGAGACTCTCCTAAACTAGCGGACCGCCCGCACGGGCAGCCGCTGCTTCCTGTAACCCGCCGGGCGCGAGCTTGGCGGGTTTTCTCTTTTACCGCTACTTTTATTTGTGTTAAAATAGGAAGAATGAGAAACAATAAGCATATGAATGAAAAGACAGGTGTGGTGAAGATGAAACCTTTTATATATGATTTGAATTTGGAAGACCTGCAAGATTGGGCGAAGGAAAACGGCGAGCCCGCGTTCCGCGCCGGCCAGATTTTTGACTGGCTCTACGTCAAACGGGTCAACAGCTTTGACGAAATGACGAACCTCTCCAAGGAGCTCCGCAAAAAGCTGGACGACCAGTTCCAGTTTGTGACGCTGCAGGAAATTACGAAGCTGGAATCTAAGGACGGAACCGTCAAGTTTCTGTTCGGCCTGCATGACGACCATGCGATTGAAACGGTCATCATGAAGCATAGCTACGGCAACAGCATCTGTGTCACGACCCAGGTCGGCTGCCGTATCGGCTGCACCTTTTGCGCCTCGACGCTGGGCGGTCTGAAGCGGAACCTGACGGCCGGGGAGATCGTTGCCCAGGTGGTGCAGGCCCAGAAGATTCTGGACGAGAAAGGGGAGCGCGTCAGCAGCATCGTCATCATGGGCTCGGGCGAGCCTTTTGAAAACTATGAAGCGACGATGAAGTTCCTGCGTATTATGATTCATGAAAAAGGACTGAACATCGGGCAGCGGCATATTACCGTCTCCACGAGCGGCATCGTGCCGAACATTTATAAATTCGCGAACGAGGACACCCAGATCAATCTGGCGATTTCCATTCATGCGCCAAACGATGTGCTCCGCTCGAAGCTGATGCCCGTGAACCGCCGTTATCCGTTCGAGGATGTTATGGAATCCCTTCGCTATTACCTGGCCAAAACAGGCCGGCGGATTACGTTTGAGTACGCGCTGATCGGCGGTGTTAACGACCGTCCGGAGCATGCCCAGGAGCTGGCGAACGTGCTCAAGGATATGCTGTGCCACGTCAACCTGATTCCGGTCAATCACGTACCGGAGCGGAAGTATGTCAGAACGTCCCGTAACGATATATTCCAGTTTCAACGGGTTCTCGCCGATAGCGGCGTGAACGTGACGATCCGCCGCGAGCAGGGCCACGATATCGCGGCTGCCTGCGGACAGCTGCGGGCCAAGCACATGGAGTTGAGGTGAGAGGAATTTGATCAAAACTGTTCATGTCAGTAACGTTGGCCGGGTTCGCTCGGTCAATGAAGACTCGGTATGGGTCGGCCAGCTGCCGCAGGGCTATACCCTCGGGATCGTCGCTGACGGCATGGGAGGGCATCAGGCAGGCGATACGGCCAGCCGGCTGGCCGTCGAAACCATGACGGGCGACCTGTCCTCGCTAGAATCCGGCATTTCGCCGGAAGGCCTGAAGGCCGCGCTTAGTGACGCTATCCTGCACGCCAATGATGTGATTTATACCGAGGCCTCCAAACACGAGGAATTTTACAATATGGGAACGACGGTCGTGGCCCTGCTCCTGAGCGGGGAATCCGGCTACATTGGACATATCGGCGACAGCCGGGCCTACAAGGTTGCCGGCGGCGAGGTCGTCCAATTAACGGAAGACCATAAACTGGTGTATGAATTGTACAAACGCGGACAAATCAGCCTGGAGAACATGAAAGTCCATCCGATGCGCAATGCGATTACGCGCGCACTTGGAACGGACGCCGACGTGTCCGTGGACCTGTATCCCATCAGCCTCTCCCCCGGAGAGGTGCTGCTCTTGTGCAGCGACGGCTTAAGCGATCTGGTCAGCTCCGAGCACATCGGGCAAATATCCGGAAACCGCGAGCTGCCGCTGGAAGAAAGAGCGGACCGTTTACTTCAACTGGCACTTCTCGCCGGAGGCGATGACAACATTACCGTCGCCCTGTTCGAACTTCAAGACGAAGTCGCCGGGCAAAGCATAAAGGAGTGGGATTCATGATCGGACACGAATTGGGCGGTCGTTATGAGGTGATCGAGCGGATCGGTGGCGGCGGAATGGCACTCGTTTACAAAGCTCATGATATTTTATTGGGCAGGAACGTAGCCATTAAGGTGCTGCGCCAACAGTTTGTGCACGATGAGGAATTTATTCGCCGTTTCCGCCGGGAGGCACAGTCAGCGGCTTCGCTATCGCATTCGAACGTGGTCAGCATTTATGATGTGGGCCAGGAAGACGACATTCATTATATCGTTATGGAATACGTCGAAGGACATAATCTCGACGAGATCATCAAGGAGCGGGCTCCCCTGCAGGTGGACGAAGCGGTGCGAATCGCCTCGCAGATTTGCGACGCGCTGGATCATGCGCATCAGAATCAAATCATCCACCGGGATATCAAGCCGCATAACATTATGATCGGCCGCAACGGCCGGGTAAAGGTAACGGATTTCGGAATCGCGCGTGCCGTTACGTCGACGACAATTACGCAGACGGGTTCGGTGGTCGGATCGGTACATTATTTTTCTCCGGAGCATGCCAAAGGCGTGGTGACAGGGGAAAAGTCGGATTTATATTCTCTTGGTATCGTACTGTACCAGATGCTGACCGCACGTCTGCCGTTTTTGGGGGAGAGCCCGATCAGCGTGGCGCTTAAGCATCTTCAAGAGGAGTTTGAGGAGCCGCGTGAGGTGAATCCTCTCATTCCGCAGAGTGTCGAGAACATTATTCTGAAATCGATGCGCAAAAATCCGCAGGAGCGTTACCAGTCTGCCAAGGAAATGCTTCAAGACCTGGAGACCTGCCTGCTGCCGGAGCGCCGGAATGAGCCGAAGATCGAGTTTGACGATATGGACGATGAGGATCGGACCCGCGTCATTCCGGCCATCAAGCCACAGCCGCGCTCCATTTCGAGAGCGAAAGCGCAGGCCGTGGAGGACGATGACGAGGCGGACGAGCCGGCGGTCGGCAAAGGCAAGCCAAAGAAGAAAAAGTCGGGCAGGGCGGCGCTGTGGATCAGCTTGACCCTGGTCGTTCTATTGGCTTTGGGCGGTGTGGTGTGGTACGTCAACCAGAAGCTGGTCGTGCCGAATGTCACCGTGCCGAGCGTCATTAACATGACCGAAGATCAGGCGCGCAAAGCGCTCAGCGACAAGGGGCTGCTGGTGGAAGATCCGGTCATCCGGAAGTACAACAAGGACTTTGGCGATGGCATCGTCTATAAACAGAGCAGGCCGGAGGGCACGGTCGTCAAAGAAGGCGCGGCGATTCAGCTGACGGTGAGCACGGAGAAGCCGAAGGTGTCAATGCCTGACGTGAAGAACCTGACGTTTGACGATGCGAGAAAGGCGCTGCTTGCCAAGGGTATCAAAGACGATAACATCAAGCAGGATGAGGATTTTAGCGACAGTGTTGAAAAGGGACTGATCATCAGCTCCGATCCGGGAGCCAATGCTGAAATCGATACAGATAATACGCAAATTACTTTAGTGGTCAGCAAAGGCCAGGAAACGATAAAAATGCCGGATCTAATCGGCAAAACGCAGCAGGAAGCGACGGACCTGATCGAGAAAAACGGCCTGAAGCTGCTGCGGGTCGTCGAGGAAGACAGCTATACGGTGGAAAAAGGGAAAGTCATCAAGCAGTTCCCGTTTGATCCGAATACCCAGGCCACACCGAATGCCGAAATCACACTCACGATAAGCAAAGGCTACCCGGCGGATGCCTTGAACTATACGCTGAACCTGCCTGTGGCTCCGGTCGAGGAAGGCAAAAATACGAAAATCCAGATCAAATACTCGGACGCCCATACCGAAGGCAAAACGGTCGATTGGGGAACGAAGACCGTCCAAACGACGCAGGTGCTGCCGATCGATCTGGTGGTCGATCCGAACAGGGACGCCGTCGTCACGGTGCTTCGCGACGGACAGGTGTTCGATACGTACTCGGTGCGGTATACCGATGTACAGAACGGCACCGTGCCGCAGATCGAGCTCCCGGCCATGGGAGGCGAGGATCCCGGCGATCCGGGCCATGAGGGTGATCCCGGTGATCAGGGAGATTCCGGCAACGGGGATGGTCAAGGAGCAGACGAGACCGGATTTCTGAACGACCACCCGGGGAAGGGCAAAGGCAAGGACAAGGGCAAGGGGCCCGACACCGAAAACGTCATTTACAGATAACCAACGTGTCATTCGGACATATTGAATAGATGTCAAAGTTAGTTAACTTTTAACAATCATATTATCTCCGGCTCCTGCCTCACCGGCAGAAGCCGGAAAGAAAGAGAGGCCTTGCAATGTATGCCTGATGGAGTAATCGTGAAAGCTCTGAGCGGATACTACTATGTCAAACCGCTGGAGAACGGAAAAGCCGTAGGAAGCGCCGAAGCCGTACAGTGCCGCGCGCGGGGGATCTTCAAGAAGAGAGGCACCTCTCCGCTTGTCGGGGATCATGTGGTGTACTCCCTTACCGAGAACGGTGAGGGGATGGTGGATGAGATCAAGCCCCGCCGATCCGAACTGATCCGCCCGCCTGTTGCCAATGCGGAGCTTGCGGTCTTGCTGTTTTCCGTTCGTGAACCGGATCTCAACCTGTCCCTGCTTGACAAATTTCTGGTCCATATTGAGCATTCCGGCCTGGAGACGATCATTTGTCTCACCAAACAGGATCTGCTTGCCGCGGATACGGATGCCCAGGACCCGGTAATGGCCGTCAAGGAGCTTTATGAGCGGATCGGCTATGAGGTTCTGGTTACGAGTTCACGTTCCGGCCTGGGAAGCAGCGAGCTGAAGGAACGCCTTACGGGCGTCATCAGCGTGTTTTCGGGCCAATCGGGCGTCGGCAAGTCCTCGCTTCTGAACCGGCTCGTTCCCGGACTTTCCCTCGAGACGAGCGCCATCAGCATGAGACTGGGGCGCGGGAAGCATACGACCCGCCACGTGGAGCTGATCGAGCTCGATAACGGCGGGTTTGTCGCCGATACACCGGGGTTCAGCCAGCTCGATTTCCTGGAGCTCGGCGTCGAGGAATTGTCCACCTGCTTCCGGGAATTTGCGCCTTATGCGGAGCTATGCAAATTCCGCGGCTGCAGTCATACGCACGAACCGGGCTGCAAAGTCATTGAGGCGAAGGAGAGCGGGGATATCGCATCAAGCCGCTACGAGCATTATGTGCAGTTTTATACGGAAATGAAAGAAAAGAAGCGGAGGTATTAACACGATGATTAAAATCGCACCATCGATATTGTCGGCGGACTTCGCCAAACTGGGTCAGGAGGTTGCCGAAGCGGAGAAGTCCGGAGCCGACTGGATTCATGTGGATGTCATGGACGGGCACTTTGTGCCGAATATTACGCTGGGGGCGCCGATCGTCAGCGCTATTGCCCCCCACACAACCCTGCCGCTGGATGTGCATCTGATGATCGAAAATCCGGAGCGGTACATCCCGGATTTCGCCAAGGCGGGAGCGGCTTTCATTACAGTGCATGCGGAAGCCTGCACGCATTTGCACCGCGTTGTGCATATGATTAAAGAGCTGGGCGTAAAGGCGGGGGTTGCCCTGAATCCGGGCACACCGGCGTCTGCGATCAGCGAAGTGCTGGAGGATCTGGACCTGGTGCTGGTCATGACCGTTAACCCGGGCTTCGGCGGACAGGCGTTCATTCCGCGCACCGTTCACAAAATCCGCCAAATCCGCCAGCGGCTCAACGAACTGTCGCTGTTTAACGTCCATATCGAAGTGGACGGCGGCATTACGTCCGAGACGGCGCCGCTGGTCACCGAGGCGGGTGCCGACGTGCTGGTGGCGGGAAGCGCCGTGTACGCACAGTCCGACAGAGCCGCTGCCATTTCGGCCATTCGCCGCAGCGTCGGGGGAAAATAATTTCATGAAATTCAAAGACGCGCTGTATCTGACTTTGGCCAGTATCGGAACAGGCCTGTTACTCGGTATATTTTCCATTCTGAAATCGCCGTTTAATGCCATCGCCTCGCTGATCGCGGTGGTGCTGGCCATTTATTATTTCCGGAAAAACGAACGCAAGGGATTAAGGATCGGCTACGTCATCTTTTCGATCCTGTACTACCTGCTGTTTATCTTTATGCTGTCGGTCTACCAATTTTATCAATTGTCTCCGGCCTCAGCTTGAGGCTTAAGGCATAGGGCGTGCTCTTTGAGCATACATATGGTTACATGAGTCAAGGTTCTCATGTAACCTTTTTTTTGTTCCGTCTTAACATTGATCTGGTTCAGGGCATACCATACCGTGATGACATGAGAATGATGGGGAGGGTGAGATATGAAATTTTATACGTTTAAGCTGCCAAAGTTTTTGGGAGGATTCGTGAAGGCTCTTTTAAACACGTTTCACAAAAGCTGATCTTGATACCCTTTGGTATGCCGCTTGCACAACCGTAAACGGCTTCGCCTTATTGAAGATCATAGAACATACAAGGTTCAGCGGAGCTGAACGATTCTATGATCGCAAGAAAAACTTCTGCTTCACGCGGTCTGTCTTCCCATGAGAGCGCATCAATAGACGTTTTTCTTACAGGCGGAGCTCACGTTTCGCGGATGAAATATAAGGCCGGTATAAGAACACAGGCGGATTGACCCTTATATTTCAAAAAAAACCTCTGACAGATGCCAGCGGCATGGCTGCCAACTGATACCGGCCAAAGGCATTAAAAAAGCACCTGCTGGAAACTAGGTGCTTTTTGCTTATATGTCATTACTAAACGCGGGTAACTTTACCTGCTTTCAACGCGCGAGTGCTTACATAAACGCGCTTCGGTTTGCCGTCAACGAGGATACGAACCTTTTGAACGTTTACACCCCAAGAACGACGGTTACGGTTGTTAGCGTGGGATACGTGGTTACCGCTGCCTGGTTTTTTGCCAGTCACATAACATTTGCGAGACATAGATTACACCTCCTTAGCTCCAAACACCTGCATAAAACAATACTTGTATATTTTATCATAGCAAAAAATGCTTCGTCAACCGCCTGCAAAAACATTTATTTCTGGGGTGTCTTATAGTACAATGTTGATTAGCCCATACTATTTTGAGATGGGATCAATTAACATTTATTTTTTTGAATAGGATTATCCGAAAATTGGACGAATGGCGAAACGAAAACGTGCATTGATTCGTATTTATAAGGACGCCAATGGCTTAGGGATCAAGCTAGGAAGGGGATTTATCATTGAGTAAGCGTTCTTTGAATGGAACTGATTTTACCGCTATGGTTCTGGCTGGGGCGGAACAATTGCAGCAGCATGCCGAGCATGTCAATTCATTGAATGTGTTTCCGGTACCTGATGGTGATACGGGCACGAACATGAATCTGACGATGGGTGCCGGTGTCGCTGAACTGAAGAGAAACAATTCGAATTCGATCGGGCACAGCGCAGGCGTGCTGTCCAAGGGACTGCTCATGGGCGCGCGGGGGAACTCCGGCGTGATTACCTCCCAATTGTTCCGGGGTTTTGGACGCTATGCCGCAACCTATGATGAACTGAATGCGGTTCAGTTCGCGCAGGCGCTGCAGACCGGAGTTGACGCAGCTTACAAGGCGGTGGTCAAGCCGGTGGAGGGCACGATCCTGACGGTTGCGAAAGAAGCCGCGAAGCATGCGGTATTTTTAGCACGGCGCACACCGGATATTACGGAGCTCATGGAACAGGTGCTCGCCAAAGCAAAAGAAACGTTAGCCCAGACTCCGGAGATGCTCCCTGTCCTGAAGCAGGTGGGGGTTGTCGATTCGGGGGGACAAGGTCTGGTTTATATTTACGAGGGATTTTTGCAATATTTGCACAGCGTCAGCGAAGGCGGTTATGACTACCAGTCCTTTGCGGCACCGAGTGCGGTACAGCCGGCCCAGGATCAACCGGTGACAGCAAGAACCCAGGTAAAGCCAGCGCCCGTGGCGACAGAAGTGCCGGATATTGCGCAGTCCCGCCTGGAAACGGAAGACATCGAATTTTTATATGATATGGAATTTTTCATTAACCGGAAGTTAGGGGATGCGGCAGGTACGCATTTCGACGAGGATCAATTCAGGAAAGCGTTGTCAATGAACGGGGATTCGATTATCGTCATTGCCGATGACGAGATCATCAAGGTTCACGTGCATTCCAAAGCACCGGGCGAGGTGCTGAATTTGGCGCTGCGTTACGGCGAAATTACCCAGATTCATATTCTGAATATGCGCGAGCAGCACCGGGATCTGCTGTCGGCCGGGATGGACATCGCACCGATGCCGGAGATTTTTGCTGATATTCCGGTCGAATCGATGGATCATACGCCGGAAGAGGCGCCCGCCGAGCCGCCGGCCGATGAACTGGCACCTTACGGGTTTATCGCTGTGGCCTCCGGACAGGGGATTGCGGACATTTTCAAGAGCCTGGGTGTCGATGTCGTCCTCTCGGGCGGCCAGACAATGAACCCGAGCACGGAGGACTTTGTGAACGCGATCGCGTCCATTTCCGCGCACCATATTTACATTTTGCCGAACAATTCCAATATCGTGCTGGCCGCCCAGCAGGCGGGAGAACTGCTTGAGGGCGAACGCAGCGTGAAGGTCATTCCGAGCAAGACGGTGCCTCAGGGCATTGCCGCGGCATTCGCCTTTTCGGAGGAAGATTCCGAGGAGACGAATACGAGCAGCATGCTGGAAGCGATCGGCCGGATCAAGTCGGGTCAAGTGACCAACGCCGTTCGCGACTCGCAAATCGATCAACTGGATATTAAAGCCGGCCAGTTTATCGGCATCGAAAATTCGAAGATCGTGACGGCTGCCGAGGGTCTTCTGCCTGCATGCCAGGAGCTTCTGACCAAGATGCTGGAGAACGGGGACGAAATTGTGACCATTCTCGCCGGGGAAGAAGCGAACCCGGAAATGACGGGCGAGTTGGCTGCGTGGCTGGCAGAGCAGTACCCGGATGCGGAAATTGAAGTGCATCAGGGCGGACAGCCGCTGTACTATTACATTTTTTCAGTTGAATCTTGAGAGCAGCCTTGGGACCGAAAATCGAAGTTTGAATGAAAATGAAGGAGGCCCCATTCGATGACCCAACCGGTAATTGTAACGGACAGTACGGCCGACATACCCGAGGATATCGCGAAGCAGCATGACATTCACGTCGTTCCGCTCCGGCTGATGTTCGGCGAGGATACCTTTGAAGACGGCGTGGATATTTCTGCCGAGGTGTTCTACAAACGGCTTGTCCAGTCCGATCAGCTTCCGACTACGTCGCAGGCTTCTCCAGCAGATTATATGCAGGTTTATCAAGAAATTATGAATGAATATCCGGGCTCGCCGATTATTTCCTTTCATATTTCTTCCGGGCTGAGCGGCACGTATCAATCGGCCACGATTGCCAAGTCCATGCTGGAGGGCGACCCGGATATTACGATCGTCGATTCCAAATCGGCGTCCTACGGATTCGGCCTGCTGGTCGTGCATGCAGCCAGACTGGCTGCCGAAGGCAAAACTGTAGAGGAGATCGTGCGTTCCGTTGAAGAGGTACGCAGGCAGCGCAAGCTGTATTTTCTCGTGGACACGCTGGAATATTTGCAAAAGGGAGGACGAATCGGCAAGGCGGCAGCGATGATCGGCAACCTGCTGAACATCAAGCCGATTCTGTCCATTGACGAAGAAGGCATTATTTATGCGGTGGAGAAGGTCAGAGGCCGCAAGAAGGCGCTGGCCCGGATCCTGGAGCGTTTTCGGGAGGATTTGGGCGGCGTTCAAAACATCAATGTGGCAGTGGGCCATACGGCCGACCCGGCTTCAGCCGAGCCCGTGCTTGAGGATCTGTCGCGGGACTTCCGGCTGCAGGAGGTCGTTCTGACGAACATCGGACCGGTCGTCGGAACCCATGTCGGGCCGGGGACGCTGGCCGTGTTTATATGGCCCGCTTAAATGAGGGATAACCATGAGTCTGAGTCTTGAACAAATATCGGTACGGCAGGTCCGCGGCGTGAGCGCCCTCAAGGAAGGGGAGCTTCACGCCTTTGGCATCTTTACGGTGAAGGATTTGCTGGAATATTATCCGTTCCGGTACGAGGATTACCGGCTCCGTTCGCTGCAGGACGTGAAGGACGGGGACAAAATTACGATCCAGGCGAAGGTGATGGGCGTTCCCGTACTGCAGCGGTACGGGCGAAAGTCCCGCCTCAGCTGCAAAATGATGGCTGAGGAGTGGATGTTCACCGCCATCTGGTTCAATCGGCATTTTCTGAAGGATCAGCTGACCTCCGGGCGCGAAATCGTGCTCGTCGGCAAATGGGACCAGCGCCGTATGCAGCTGACCGTGTCGGAGTCGGAGTTTCCGGACCAGGGGGCATGGCGCAGCGGTACGGTGCAGCCGGTCTATTCGGTCGGGGGCAAAATTACGCAGACCTGGATGCGCAAAACGATGACCCAGGCGCTCGAGCAGTACGGGGAAATGATCCCGGAAATTTTGCCGGAGGAACTGCTGCGGAGGTACCATCTGATGCCGCGGAAAAAGGCGATCGCTACGATCCACCAGCCCCAGGATACCGGGGAAGGGCAGCAGGGGCGCGAGCGGATGGTCTATGAGGAGCTGTTTCTGTTTCAGTTGAAAATGCAGGCGTTCCGCGCCCTGAACCGGGAGCGGATGGACGGCGTCGTCCATACGGTGGACAACAAAACGATGCGCGAGTTCGTGCGCAGCCTGCCGTTCGAGCTCACCGATGCGCAGAAGAAGGTCGAGCTCGAAATTTTGCAGGACATGCGCTCGCCGCACTGCATGAACCGGCTGCTGCAGGGAGACGTCGGCTCCGGCAAAACGGTGCTGGCCGCGATCGCCTTGTACGCGTCGGTGCGTTCGGGCTATCAGGGCGCGCTGATGGTGCCGACCGAAATTTTGGCCGAGCAGCATACGCGCTCGCTGCAGAAGCTGTTTGAGCCGTTCGGCATCACCGTCGGCCTGCTGACCGGCAGCGTTACGGGGCGCAAGCGCAAGGATCTGCTCGCCTCGCTGCAGATGGGCTTGACCGACATCGTCGTCGGAACGCACGCCCTGATCCAGGAGGACGTGTTTTTCCGCAAGCTGGGCGTGGTGGTTACCGACGAGCAGCACCGGTTCGGTGTCAACCAGCGCGGCATTCTGCGGCGCAAGGGGTATAATCCGGACGTGCTGACGATGACCGCGACGCCGATCCCGCGGACGCTGGCGATTACAGCGTTCGGCGATATGGACGTGTCCACGCTGTCGGAGCGCCCAAAAGGACGGATCCCGATCACGACGTACTGGGTCAAGCACAATATGCTCGACCGGGTGCTGGGCTTCATCGCCCGCGAGGTGGACCAGGGGCGCCAGGCGTACCTGATCTGTCCGCTGATCGAGGAGTCGGACAAGCTGGACGTGCAGAACGCGATCGATCTGCATGTGCAGATGCAGCAGGCGTTCCCTTCCTACAAGGTGGGCCTGCTGCACGGCCGTATGACGCCGGCGGAGAAGGAGGAAGTGATGCGGGCCTTCTACGAAAACGAGGTGCAGCTGCTCGTCTCGACCACGGTCGTCGAGGTCGGGGTGGACGTGCCGAACGCGACGCTGATGGTCATTATGGACGCGGACCGTTTCGGCCTGTCGCAGCTGCATCAGCTTCGGGGCCGTGTCGGACGTGGTGAGCACGCTTCCTACTGCGTGCTGATCGCCGATCCGAAGTCGGAGGTCGGTCAGGAGCGCATGAACGTCATGACCGAGACGGACGACGGCTTTGAAGTATCCCGGCGCGACCTGGATCTTCGCGGACCGGGAGATTTCTTCGGCACGAAGCAGAGCGGTCTGCCCGAGTTCCGCCTGGCGGACATGGTCAGCGACTTTGCCGTGCTGGAGCAGGCGAGGGATGACGCCGCCCGGCTGGTGGTGGATCCGGCGTTTTGGACCTCCCCGGCGTACGGGCCTCTGCGGGACTATTTGCAGCAGGAGCAGATTTTTCAAGGAGATTTGGTCGATTAGGTCAGTGGACAACCCCTCCCGTCATATACTTAGTTGGACTGCATTAGACGGGAGGTGCCAATATGGGTTATCAGCAGTACGGAATCAGCCCCCAATTGGTCGCACGGATCAAGCTGAAGATGAAAAATCCGGCCACCAAGGAGCGCATTAAAAAATTGATCGAAGGCGTAAACAAACAGGACCTGCAGGATCCGGCCAGGGTACAGCGGCTGGTCAAGTCGGCATCGTCCATCCTGAACGAGAAGCTGACCGGCGCCGAGGAAGGACAAATCGTCCGGTTTGTGATCGCCCAAAAGATCGATCCCAATAATACGTTCCACCTGATCAAGTTGTGGGGAATGTTTCGCTAAAAAAGCATACAAGCGCTTAGAATGCAGCCCTCCGGGAGAAACCCGGGGGGCTTTTTTTTGTATTCAAAGCAGGCAGCAGCGAGACCTGCCCGAACTTCTTGACGTATTCGGCTGTCAGGTGTTTTGCGGACTCTCTTCCTTTGAAAATCAATGCGGCGGTTGTGATGGAAACCGCGAGGTTCGTCCTAGTCATTTGGTCGCAATATGACGTCTGATGTCAGATATTGCGTTTGAAACAGAGAAATTTTGGGTAACTGATTCGAAGTGGTCTTCTTTATTGCATCCACAATATTCATAATTGGAGGGATCATGTTGCCAGGACTGAAATTGGGGAAGAGCAGCAAGCCGGCCCGGTCGAAAGAACCGGATGAATCCCGGCGGAAATTTTTGAAAGCCTCGGGAATGACGCTTGGCGGTCTGGTCGTCGGCGGTGTGTTCGGGGGCGTCCTGACGGACAGTCTGGAGAAAAATCAGGCCCCCAAGACGGCGCCTGCCGACAGCAAGCCTGAGGCTTCGCTGCAGGATGCGCTGATGTTCTTTAACCAGGAGCAGTTTAAAATGACCGAAGCGGCGGCCGAAAGGATTTATCCCGAAGATGAGAATGGTCCCGGTGCCAAGGCGCTGGGCGTCGCTTTTTTTATTGATCATCAGCTCGCAGGACCATGGGGATATAACGCGCGGGACTATATGATGGGTCCTTTTGTCCAGGCCCAGGCAACGCAGGGGGAGCAGTCGCGGCTGAAGCGCAATGAGATGTTCACGCTGGGCCTGGAGGGACTGAAGAGCTACTGCCAGCAAAAGCACCAAAAGGCTTTTACGGAGCTTGAGGGCCAGCAGCAGGACGAAGTGCTGACCGCCATGGAGAAAGGGGACAAATTCCCCATGCGCGGGGTGACGAGCAGCATCTTCTTCAACATGCTGAAAAATTTGACGATCGAGGGCGTATACGCCGATCCGCTCTATGGAGGCAACCGGAATATGAACGGGTGGAAGATGCGGAATTTTCCGGGCAACCAGATGAGCTACGCCCAGCAGATTACGAAGGAAGGGCTGGTCCAGATCCAGCCGAAAAGCCTGCAGGCTCACATGAGCGAATAAATTTCACAGATATAAGGGGACATCAGAATTGGCCAAATTACCTAAAGTACCAGTAGTTATTGTTGGAATGGGCTGGGTCGGCGGCATCATTGCGGCCGAGCTGACCAAAGCGGGCGTCCAGGTCGTCGGACTGGAGCGCGGAAAAAGCCGGAGTACGGAAGATTATTTCATGGATCATGATGAGCTGCGGTATGCGCGGCGTTTTGAACTGATGCAGGACTTGTCCAAGGAAACGATCACGTTCCGCAATACGGAATCGATGAGGGCGCTGCCGATGCGCAGCTATGGATCTTTTCTGCTGGGGGACGGGCTCGGCGGTGCCGGATCGCATTGGAACGGGCAGACGCACCGCTTCCTGCCGTATGACTTTGAGATTTACAGCCAGACGGTCGATCGGTACGGAAAAGGCAAAATTCCCGCCGGCATGCAGCTGCAGGACTGGGGAATCACGTATGATGAAATCGAGCCGTATTACGACAAGTTCGAGCAGATGGCCGGCATTTCCGGGGAATCGGAAGCGAACCCGATGCTTGGCAAACGGTCCCATCCGTTTCCGACGCCGCCGATGAAAAAAACGCCGATCCTGCAAAGGTTCGAGGAGGCTTCGAAAAAGCTCGGGTACCATCCGTACATGATCCCTTCGGCCAACCTGAGCGAGAACTACAAAAACCCGGACGGCGTCTCCCGTGCGGCCTGCCAGTACTGCGGATTTTGCGAGCGGTTTGGCTGTGAGTACGGCGCCAAGGCGGATCCGGTCGTGACGGTGATCCCGACGGCGATGGCCACCGGCAAGCTGGAGGTGCGCACGTTCTCGAACGTGACCGAAATTCTCCATGACGGCAAAAAGGCGACCGGGGTCGTGTACATCAACACGGTAACCGGGGAAGAGGTGACCCAGCCGGCGGACGTGGTCATTCTCGGCAGCTTCGTGCTGAATAACGTGCGCCTGCTGCTGAGCTCCAAGCTCGGAACGCCCTATGACCGGAAAACCGGCCGGGGAACAATCGGCCGGAATTATGCGTATCAGGTCAACTCCGGGCACGCGGTCGGCTTTTACGATGATGAGGAATTCAGCACGTTCATGGGCGCCGGCGCGCTCGGGATGGAGTTCGACGATTTCAACGGGGATAACTTTGACCATTCCGATTTGAAGTTTCTGCACGGGGCGGGCATCCGGATCAGCCAGAACGGCCTGCGCCCGATTGAGAACAATCCGGCGCCGAAGGGCACGCCGACCTGGGGCAAGGAATGGAAGAAGACCACGCTGAAGTACGCCAACCGCGTGCTGACCGTAGCGACGCAGGGGGCAAGCTTGCCCTGGAAGCACCACTATTTGGATCTCGATCCGACCTATAAGGATATTTACGGCAAACCGCTGCTGCGGATTACGTTTGATTTCGAAGATCAGGACCGTGAGCTGACGAAGTTTCTGGCAGACAAGGCCGGTGAGGTCATGAAGGAGATGGGTCCTTCCCATGTGGAGGTCAAGGACAAGCTCGATCCGTACAATATCGTTCCTTACCAATCCACCCACAATACTGGCGGGGTCATTATGGGCGCGGACCCGGAAACGTCGGCGGTGAACAGTTACCTGCAGATGTGGGAAGCGGAAAACGTGTTTGTGGTAGGTGCTTCGGCATTTCCGCATAACAGCGGCTACAATCCGACCGATACCGTCGGCGCGCTTGCCTACCGGGCGGCGGAAGGGATCCAGAAGTATTTGAAACAGGGAGGCATGCTTGTCTGAACTGGCAGTGCTTTCGGGCTACTGCGTGACGGTCATGCGACTTCAAAATGGAAAAGGAGGGATCGGCCATGCTTTCGACGATCGGAATACCGGGGCTGCTGCTGTTGCTGCTGCTCGTCCTGCTGCTGTTCGGGCCGTCCAAGCTGCCGCAGCTCGGCAAGGCGGTGGGAACGACGCTTCACGAATTCCGCAGCTCTGCGCGGCAACTGACGGAAGAGGATGAGGAGAAGCAAGATGCGGGGCGCCGCCAGGAAGGATAACAGAACAACATACTTATTTATTTTAAATGGAGGGATTTAACATGAAAAAATGGATGCTGATGGGACTTACACTGCTGCTGGTTTTTGTGCTTAGCGCCTGCGGAAGCAGCGGCGGAAGCGGGAGCGGCTCGTCGGACGAGTCTTCATCTTCCGGCGGCTCGGACGGCGTGAAAGAAATTAAGGTGACGGCGTCAAACTTTAAGTTTGAGCCATCCGAGATCAAGGTCAAAAAGGGCGAAAAAGTCAAAATTACGCTGGAGAACAAAGATGGAAACCACGGTCTGGCCATTCCCGATTTCAACGTGGACCTGCAGAAGCCAAGCTCGGCAGAATTTACTGCTGATCAAGCAGGTGAGCATGAGTTCCACTGCTCCGTCATGTGCGGTGCCGGCCACAGCGATATGAAGGGGACCCTGATTGTTGAATAAATTGACTTGGCAGATGATGGAGCACCGGACTGCCTTCTGACGACACAGGAGGCAGAATCGAGAAAGCGCCGCCCAGCCGGACCGTAAAGGTTCGCGCAAGGCGGCGCTTTTTTTGCATATAAAACGGTTACGCGCCTTCCGGCACCCGTTCGATGCAATCGGGCGTATCGTTTTTAACCGAATTGACCGTCCTTGCGACCGGGTAAGCTTCCATTTCCTCGGCAGAATAGGGAACCAGCAGCTTCTGCAGGGCGTTTACGTCCGTCTGCCCTCGGTCCAGCCAGGCCATTTCGTCCTCCGGGCGCAAAATGACGGGCATCCGGTCATGGATCGGCGCCATCAGCGCATTGGGCCCGGAAGTGATGACTGTGCAGGTGCTCAGCTTGCTGCCGTCCTCCTGCAGCCAGGTGTCGTAGAGGCCGGCCATGCTGAAGATTCCCCCACCCCGGAGGGTAATCCGGTAAGGGACTTTGCCGCTGTCGGTTTTCATCCATTCATAAAATCCGTCGGCGGGGATCAGGCACCGCTTCCTCGCAAAAGGCAGCTTATAGGCCGGCTTGTCCGCCAGCGTTTCGCTTCTGGCGTTGATCATCCTGCTCCCCATGCTGCTGTCCTTGGCCCAGGACGGGACCAGCCCCCATTTAAGCTGACCGGCGCGAAGGCTGCTTCCATCATGAATGACGGCCAGTACGTTCTGCGCCGGAGCGATATTGTAACGGGGATGAAAGTTCAGCGCAAGCTCAAGCTCATAGCGCAGCATCAATTCTTCCATCGACACGGTCAGTGTATAACGGCCGCACATCAGGCACTCCCCCTTTTGTGGAATGATCGTTGTAAACAGTGTACCGCGGGATGCCGGTTTACGCCAGCCTGTCTGCCAGCAGCAAGGGAAGGCTGTCAAAAAATACATTTGCATAGAGAACATGTGTTTGGTATATAATACGAATATACGTTCGCTTACCGAGTGAGCATGCTTCGTGGAGAGGGAAGCGGCCCGGATCGTTTTTTTCGACGAGCGGTCTTTAGGGAGCTGGAGCTTCTCGGAGCTGCCCGGCCCAAACCGGTTTAACGAAATGCCAAAGTGGATGTGGAGGGTGTGTGCGCTTGAGCAGATCAAAGGAGAGAATTATATTTTTGGCCGATTGTCAGAGCTTTTATGCAAGCGTAGAGAAGGCGGATCATCCGGAGTATAAAGACAGGCCGCTCGCCGTTGCCGGAGACCCGATGCGCAGATCGGGCATCATTCTTGCCGCATGCCCGATCGCCAAGAGCTACGGGGTATCGACCGCCGAGCGGCTGGGGGAGGCGCTCAAGAAGTGCCCGGATCTCGTCATTATGCGCCCAAGAATGCAGCATTATATCGATGTCTCGCTTCAGATTACCCGGATTTACGAGGAATATACCGATCTGGTCGAAATATTCAGCATCGACGAGCAGTTTCTGGACGTGACCGGCAGCCTGGCTCTCTTCGGCGACCCCGTGAGCATTGCCAAGTCGATCCAGCAGAAGGTGATGGAGGAGACGGGAGTCTGGGTACGGGTCGGCATCAGCTCGAACAAAATTTTGGCTAAAATCGCCACCGACATTTGGGCGAAGAAGAACAAGGAGGGCATTTTTATACTGCCCAAAGCCGACATCGAGAAGAATCTGTGGCCGCAGCCGGTCCATAAAATGTTTGGAGTGGGCTCGCGCATGACGGCCCATTTTGCCAAGCTCGGCATGACGACGATCGGGGATGTGGCGAGAACGCCTCTTCCCCAGCTGAAGGATAAATTCCGGGCGCGGTTCGGCAAGCAGTCGGATATCCAGGCCGAAGTGATGTGGCGCACCGCCAACGGCATGGACGACAGCAAGGTGACCCCGGAAACGTTCGACAAGCCTCCCAAATCGGTCGGGCATATGATGACGCTGCCCCGGGACTACGCCATCCCCAAGGAGGTCGACACGATTCTGCTGGAGCTGACGGAAGAAGTATGCCGCGACTGCCGCCGGAAGGGATATATGGGTTCGGTCGTCACGGTCAGCTGCATGTGCAGCCCTTATGACGCGCCGACAGGCTTTTCCCGGCAAATGAAAATGCCGGATCCCACGAACAACACGAACAAGGTGTATGAAGCCGTAAAAACGATTTTTTATAAGCACTGGGACCGCATGCCCGTTAGGCGTGCCGGGGTCATGCTGAGCGAGCTCAGCGACGACCGGAATTACCAGCTGACGCTGTTTGAAGACCAGGAGCGGCTGCGGGCTCTGGAAAAGGCGACGGACCATATCAAGCAGCGGTACGGCAGCATGGCGATCGTAAGAGCCTCTTCCCTTACGGGCGCCGGCCAGGCGGCGGAGCGGTCCATGAAAATCGGGGGGCATTATAAATGAGCAAGAAGCTTGAGAATAACGGGATTTGGGAATCCAGCCGCATGATGCTGCCACAGCACCGGGAGGAACTGCTGAAGCGGCGCTCGCAGCAGCCGGAGGAGCACCGGCCGCCCCGCAGGGAGGACCTGGAGCTGATGCGGGACAGAATCCTGCTGCCGGTCATGATATCGATTGTGAAGAAGCGGATCCAGGCGATCGAGGCGTCAAGCGAGGCTTTGAAACACCTTTATTCGAAGGTGGCCCAGGTCCTGCTGCAGGACATCCAGAAGGATTTGTCCAAGGTGGAGCAAACCATGCTCGATGAGCGCATCGATCTGACCCAGGAGGGAAAGGACACCCAGATGATCTGGTACCGGTATTCGTTTCATGGGTATGAGGATACCTTCACGATCACGCGGGATTATATGCGCACGGAGGTCAGCGTAAGAATCGGACGGTACTCGGACCGGCTGATTACGGCATTGTACGCCCGTCTGCAGGATCATAAGCAGAAATAACCGAATGGAGCCCGTTGTCTTGTCTGGGAGACAACGGGCTTTTGGCCGTGTCGTATCTGGGCGAGATCAGGATCGGCGGACATCCAGGCCGCTGTGGCCATAACGATGGATAGGAAGCGTACAGCAGAAATTACCAGGTTCAGCCGCCGGGATTCAGGGTAGGTATGGGAGTGGAACGCCCAGGAACGGAATGGGGCCTGTTTCCTATTTTGGAAATCCGGGGGATCATACGTTTTGCAATTCGGCGGGAAAAAGGCCGCCAATGGTAAATTTCAACAAATTGCGATTTTAAAAAAAGCCCCCATATCGATTGATTTTTGAAAAACCTGCCCGATGATCCTAGTCAAAAAGGAGCGGGGGAACGGGGAGGAAGGACCACAAAAATGACCGAAAAGTCTGGTAATTGAAATCCAGTAAATGGAATGATTTGGTGAAAAAAAGACAGGAGGTCCTACCCGGGACCACGTTCTCATTTTTGTAATGTGACATAAATTGGCAAACGTTGATGTGACGCGGTTTTTCGCTGTCGCTTTATCGGACTATGGTATCAATTTTGTAATCTTTATGGATAAAGCTGTTAAATAGACCACAACTTTAGCAATTTTGAGGCGTATAAATGTCCAGTTAACCTGTCGCCTCAAGGCTTGGTTTACGTTTCTTTGTTATTCGTAACGGGGCCGGTTGACAGGGGATGGCAGGGCTCTATGGTCCGCACGAGGGAGTGGCGGGCTAGGTCGACGGGGTGGGAAATTTCCAACTACTAGCCTAGTTTACAGATCGGGGCCGAATAGTTAAAAATTAGATTTAGGCGAAGGCCAAGCCCCGGACCGATGAGGCAAAAATCGAAAACGAGGTGGGAACGAAGAGGCGATGATCAGACGTAAAACACTATTTATTTGGATCACGGCGGCTGCGGTTCTCATAGCCGGAGGCGGGGCGGCGGGACTGATGTTGAAGAACCCGACGGCTGCGGCCTACAAAGATCCGGACGGTACGAGATTTACGTTTAAAACCCAGGGGGACCGTTTCCTGAAGTACGAGAAGGACGGGACATGGAAAGAGATATTCGTTAAAGGCGTTAATCTTGGCGCCACGGTACCGGGACATTTTCCGGGGGAGCTGCCGGCGACCGAGGAAGATTATCTGCGCTGGTTTAAAGAAATTGACGACATGGGCGCTAACGTCATACGGGTCTATACGATTCACCAGCCCGTATTCTATCAGGCTCTCGTCAAGTACAACAAAGACAAGGGGGACGACCCTCTGTACTTTATGCAGGGGATCTGGTCGCCTGAAGAACAGCTGATCGAGCAGCAGGACGCCTATTCGGGGGATATTACGAAACAGTTCAAAGAGGAAATCAAGAAAGCGGTGGCCGCGGTATACGGCGATGTCACGATCCCGCAGAAGCAGGGTGCGGCAAGCGGGGAGTACAAGGCGAATGCCGGCAAGTACTTGATGGCATGGCATCTTGGAACCGAATGGGACCCGGGTATGGTCAAAAATACGAACAAGGTGCACAGCGACGTGAAGGCCTATCAGGGCAAGTATTTTTCGGGTACAAAAGACGCGGCTCCGTTCGAAAACTGGCTGGCCAGCTTGCTTGACTATACGGCCGAGCAGGAGGAGCATTACGGTTGGGAGCATCCCGTGACTTTCACCAACTGGGTCACGACCGATGTGCTCAGCCACCCTGGCGAACCGCTGTTCGAGGAAGACATGGCGAGCGTTGATGCCCGGCATGTTCAGCCTACCGGCTGGAAAGGCGGTTATTTTGCGGCCTATCACGTCTATCCGTATTACCCGGACTTTTTCCGGACGGATTCGACGCTCCAGACGATCAAGGACGACCAGGGGAACTACAATACCTACAAAGCTTATCTCCGTCAGCTAAAGGCCAAGTATAAGGACATGCCGCTGATGGTCACGGAGTACGGTGTTCCTTCTTCTGTCGGCGTGTCGCATTTTGGCGCCGGAGGGCGCGACCAAGGCGGCCATAACGAACAGGAACAGGGAGTGATCGATGCATCACTGACCAAAGACATTCACGACGAAGGCTACGCTGGCGCCATCCTGTTCATGTGGCAGGACGAATGGTTCAAGAAAACCTGGAACACGATGCCGATGGAGCTGCCTGAAGACCGGAGGTCCTATTGGATCAATGTTCTGACCAATGAGAAAATGTTCGGCCTGCTCGGCATGCTGCCGGGCAAGGAGAAGCTGATTACGATTGACGGCAATCTCACCGACTGGGACAGGCTCCCGGAAGGGGAAGTACAGCACTGGCAGGGCAAGATCCCGGGAGTCCAGGATATGAAAATTACGCATGATGAGGGCTACCTGTACATCGGCATGAAGCTGGATCATCCATTTGATCCGGCCAAGTCGAAGCTCTACATCGGTGCCGATACGATCACAGGCGGCAACCAGCCGTCCGCGAAGCAGCTTCCCGGGAGGAAGCTGGAAGGCGGGGCGCCCGAGACGCTGATCGAAATCGGCAAGGACGAGGAGTCCCAGGTGGAAATCGCGGCCGATTATGATTTTCACCAGCGGCTGTACGGCAAAGACGGTTATTGGATGCTGCCCGAGGCCGAGGCAGGAAACACGGCGCCGTTCCATCCGTGGAAGCTGGCGATCAGCCTGCTCATGAATCCGCCGGATACGCGCTTTTCGCATCCGTTCATCGACAAGACGATTGGTACGCTGAAAAGAGGGACGACGGACCGCAGCAAGGAGACGTTCGACTCGCTGACTTCTTGGCAGTACAGCGGTGATTCGATAGAGATGCGAATCCCGTGGATGCTGCTGGGCTTCTCGGATCCGAGCTCCCTTCAGGTCATCGACTACGGTCCGCTGAAGGAACGGAGTTACTTCGGCACGACCACAACCGACGGGATACGGCTTATTCCGTGGATCGTCCAGCGTGACGGAAGCGGCGTGTCCTGGCCCGGAGGAGACCAGAAGACGCTGAACGTGCAAAGCCTGCCGCTGTATACCTGGAAGCAGTGGGACACGGTGCAGTACAGTGAACAGTTGAAGCAGAGCTATTACATCATGAAGGATGCTTTTACGAAAATTTCCGGCCCTAAAGAGAAAAAGGAGTAGGAGAATTGACTTTCTAAAAAGGAGGAACCTGCTAACATGTTTCATTTAACCGTTGCCTATATTTTCATCTATGTGTGCCTCGGCTTGATTGCCCTAGGGATTCTGCTGTTGTTCCAGATGAAAATATCGCATAACCGGGAACAGCGGAACCGTGAAGCGTATGCGAAGAAGCATCATGACTACTTTGTGTACGTTCAAGCCAATCTGCAGGACAATGTCGAATTGAGGCTTCCGCCCGGCAAGCTGAAGAAGCTTGAGAAGAGAGTGATTCAAGATAAATTCATCGAGTGGATCGAGCAGTTTAAAGGGGATTACCGTTCCAAGCTGATCGAGCTGTGCCGTGAGGCCGGCTTTGTGGAGGAGGACCTGAAAGCACTCCGCAGCATCCGGTACGGCCGGAGGCTGGAGGCGGCCTACCGTTTGGGAGGCATGCGCGCACCGGAGGCGGTGCCGATGCTGCAGAACATCCTGCAAAAACGCAAATACAGCTCGCTGTCGATCGTTCTGGCCCGCTCTATTGCGAAAGCGGCGGATAACAGCGAGGATCTGCTCCAGATGCTGCGCGCCCTCTTGTCTCACGGCAAGCCGATCCATAACCTGGCGGCGGATATTATGCTGGAGACGGGGCTCGATTCGAGTGCGATTTTGCTCAAGCTGCTGAACGACTCCGATTCCGCCCTGGTCAAGGTGGGACTGGTGGCCATGTGGGGACAGGCTGTACCGGAAGTCATGCCGGTTTTGGGACGTTTGGTCGGTGCGGAAGAGAAGGACGTTCGCGCCGAAGCGGTCAAGCTGTATCTCACTACAAATCCAGCGCTCAAGGACGATACGATCGCCCAGCTGATGAGCGACCGAAGCTGGGAGGTCCGGGCCGAGGCGGCGAGAGCGCTTGGCCAGCTGCACGCCGCAGGCAGCATTCCGCTGCTGACCGATGCGCTCCGCGACTCCAGCTGGAAGGTGCGCTATAACAGCGCCGAGAGCTTGGCGGAGCTGGGAGAAGCCGGCTTTGAGGCCCTGTGCCAGGCCGCGCTGACCGGCGCCGGTATCCAGCGCGAGGCTGCGCTGCACCGGATCGAGCTGGTGATGGAAAAGGAGCGCGAGCACAGCGCGATCGAACAAATGGTGGCTTACAACAAGAAACGGCTTCTGTACGACCGTTATTTCGGCGTGAAGCAGCCGGCCAAACGGGTTGGCGGGGTAGCCGCTGTAGGAGGGGATTACTCTGCTTAGAGACATACTTATGTATTACGGCATGGTCGCCGTGTATTACGTCATGATCGTTAACATTTTGTACTTTACCATTATGATCCTATCGTACCGGAATATCGGGACCATCTACCGGAGGTCCAAATATTCCAATTACAATACGCTGTCCGGCTCGGAGCTGGTGCCGCCGGTATCGCTGCTGGTGCCGGCCTTCAATGAGGAACTGACCATCAGCGAGAACGTCAACTGCCTGCTGACGCTCAACTATCCGACCTACGAGGTCATCGTCATTAACGACGGGTCCAGCGACAATACGGTGGATGTGCTCATCAAGGAGTTCCGGCTCAAGAAAATGCCGAATCCGGAGTTCCGGGGGACGATCGACACGCAGGAGATTCGAGGCGTTTATCATAATCCCGATTATCCCTCCCTGTTTGTAATAGATAAGGAAAACGGCGGCAAGGCCGATTCGCTGAATGCCGGTATCAACTTGTCGCATTATCCGCTGATCTCTTCCATCGACGCGGACTCGCTGCTGGAGAAGGATGCCCTGATCCGCATGGCCCGCATGTACATGGAGAATCCGGAGGAAATGGTGGCGATCGGCGGCGACGTGCGTATTGCCAACGGCTGTCTGATCGAGAACGGTGCGGTGCAGAAAGTGTCGCTACCGCGCAAAATCTGGCCGATGTTCCAGTCCATCGAGTATATGAAAGCCTTCCTGGGCGGACGGATCGGCTGGAGCCACATGAACGGCCTGATCATTGTCTCGGGCGCGTTCGGCCTGTTCCGCAAGGACTACGTCATTGCTGTCGGCGGGTACCGCGGCGGTTATCCGGGAGAAGACATGAACATCATCATCAAGCTTCACCGGTACATGCTCAGCCATAAAATCCCGTACAAGGTAGCTTTTTGCCCTGAAGCGGTCTGCTGGACACAGGCACCGGATACGTACAAGATTATCTCCAACCAGCGCAAGCGCTGGGGGCGGGGAAATCTGAAGAACATGATCGAGAACCGCGGAATGCTGTTCAATCCGAAGTACAAGGTCATGGGTATGATCACGATGCCTTACAACGTCCTGTTTGAAACGTTAAACCCTTATTTTAGAATCACGGGCCTGTTGGCTCTGGTAGGATATACGCTGCTGGACATGACTCACTGGCGCATTCTATTGACTTTCTTCCTTCTGAACTTCCTGAGCGGCTATCTGCTCAGCGTCGGTGCCATCATCCTGGAGGAAATCGCCTTCCGGCGATACAAGAAATTGTCCGATCTGTGGAAAATGCTGCTGTTCTCCGCGCTGAAGTTTTTCGGATACCATCAGCTCGGCGTGCTGTGGCGCGTCCAAGGACATATCCAGTATCTCCAGAACAATAATTCCTGGGGAACGATGACCCGGCAAAGCTGGAGCGAAGAAAGCAAAACGGCCTGATGGGCCCCGATTCAAAGATTTATACATTTGAGAGAGGTGGGAGTGGATTATGCCGCAAACCGTAACTTTACAGAGAGAACAGACGACCGATGTGTACCACCATCTGGGAGAACGTTTGAAGGAAACGTCGCCGGACACTTGCGGAATCATGTTTCTGTACAGCAGTGCGAACCCTCCGCAGCTGGAAGAGCGGGTTCGGGAGATTTTGCAGCATGGTTCCGGGCTCAACTATGAGGTGCTGAAGGATGCGCAAACCCGGACGCTAGCGATTCTGCTGCCGGGACTTACGCTGGATGCGGCCCATTACCAGGCGCTGCTTCTGAAGCAGCAGCTGCAAGAGACGGTGAAGGATGCCGATCCGCGGATTACGCTGACTGTATTCCCGGGGCAGGTCGAACCTACGCCTGGCGTTCTCAAACAGATGGCCGAGTCTACAAAGCTCAGCACATCGTCCGATATTCATATATTTACGAAAGAGGAGGCCGCGGAAGAGGCTGGAAGAATTTTGATCGTCGACAATGACGCCACCGTCCGCGAGTTTCTCCAGATTCGTCTGAAAATGCAGGGCTACGAGACGCTGGCCGCTCATGACGGCACGTCCGCCCTGGAACTGATCGAGAAATGGGAGCCGGATCTGGTGCTGACGGAGCTCAACCTTTACGGGATTGACGGGCTGCCGTTCATTCACCAAATCCAGCAGCTGCCGGTCGACAACACGCCGAAAATCGTCGTGCTGACCGAACAGCGCGTGGAGCAAACCATCAGCCAGTGCTTTAAACACGGAGTAGACGACTATGTGACCAAGCCTTTCTCTCCGGTAGAGCTGGATGCCCGTATACACCGGTGCTTTCACTAAATCATCCGCTTTTCTTGAGCGTTACTTAGCAGCAGACCAAAACTTACATCTAATGGAGGTTGAGTGCTTGTGAATCACGAATATGAGCAGTTGTTGGAAGGAATTAAAACCAAAAAGGCCGTATTGGGCGTAGTAGGACTGGGATACGTAGGACTTCCGCTGGCCGTGGAAATGGTCAAGCAGGGCTTTACCGTAATCGGTATCGACGTGGATCCTGCGAAAATCGATAAAATCTATCAGGGCGAATCCTATATCACGGATATCTCTTCTGAAGACTTGGCCGCGGTCGTGGCTAGCGGACGCTTCAAGCCGACGACGGACTACAGCATGATCGCCGTCATCGACGCGCTCAGCATTTGCGTGCCGACACCGCTCAGCGAAAACCAGGATCCGGATACGTCCTACATTACGAGCGTTGTGGATCAAATCAAGCTGCACATGAAAAAAGGCATGCTGATTACCCTGGAAAGCACGACTTACCCGGGTACGACCGAAGAGCTGATCCAGACGGAAATCGAAGCGCTCGGCTACAAGGTGGGCGAAGACTTCTTCCTCTGCTTCTCTCCGGAGCGGGTGGACCCTTCCAATGTGCGCTTTAACACCTTCAATACGCCAAAAGTTATCGGCGGTACGACCGAAGCCTGCCTTGAGCTGGGGACGGCGCTCTACTCCCAGTATGTACAGACGGTGGTGCCCGTCACTTCGCCGAAAGTGGCCGAAATGTCCAAGCTGCTGGAAAACACGTTCCGCAGCGTAAACATTGCCTTCATCAACGAAATGGCCATGATGTGCGACCGCATGGGCATCGACATTTGGGAAGTCATCGACGCAGCGGCAACCAAGCCGTTCGGCTTTATGCCGTTCTATCCGGGTCCTGGCATCGGTGGACACTGCATTCCGCTCGATCCGATGTACCTGTCTTGGAAGGCGAAAGGCTTCCGCTTCTACAGCAAATTTATCGAGCTGGCACAGTCGACCAACGACAACATGCCGTATTACGTTATCGGCAAGACGTCGACGATTCTGAATGAATACGCGAAGTCTATCAAGAAATCGTCGATTCTCATCCTCGGCATGGCTTACAAGCCGGACATCAGCGACCTGCGCGAATCTCCGGGGCTTGAAGTCTACGAACTGTTCAAAGAGAACGGCGCGAATGTGGAATACTACGATCCGTACGCTGTCAGCTTCCGCGACAAACACGGCGAGACCGTGCACAGCGTAGCCTACGATCCGGCGCAGTTTAAAAAATACGACTGCATGGTGCTGATCACCAATCACAGCGGACTCGACTACGGCGAAATCGCGGCGATGGGCGTGCCGATCATCGATACGCGCAATGCATTCAAAAACTACACCCTGCCTCATATTTATAAAATCGGACATTCGGTGCAGCACGTGGAAGAGCCGGATGTGGCGTTAATCGTATAATAAAGGAGGGGATGGTTTGGGAGAGCTGCTCAAAAAAGCGAAAATCCCGGTGATCATAGTCATCTGCGGCTTGCTGCTCCTGCCTCTCCTGTTAAAATCGTCAACAATGGAAGATCAAAAAGCGACCTGGCTGTGGGATACCGAGCTGATCAAGGATCCCGGCAAAATTATAGCATTCTGCAGGGAGCAGAACGTAGGCACGATCTTCCTTCAGGTTCAGAAAAAGGTTAGCGATGAGGACTACCGCCGCTTTATTGCGGCAGCCTATGAGGAAGGCATTGCCGTGCATGCGCTGGACGGGCAGCCCGATTGGGCCTATGAACGCCAGAGCAGGGAGGCGGATCAATTTCTGCAGTGGGTGTTTGATTATAATGCAAAAGCAGCCCCAAGCGAGAAGTTTACCGGCATCCAGCTGGATGTGGAGCCCTATCAGTTAAGACGCTGGCAGAGGGATCAGGACGGCGTAGTCCGCGAATGGAGCAGCAATGTGGAAAAATGGGTAGCCCAGGGCAAGGAGAATGGCCTGTACATGAGTGCGGCCGTTCCCTTCTGGCTGGGCAACGTTAAGGATGCCAACGGCAGCGGGAACCTGAGCCGGTGGATGATCAGCCAGTTTGATGCCGTCGCCGTCATGTCGTACCGGGACAGTGGACGGAAGATTTACGATGTGGCCCGCGAGCAGTTGGATGAAGCGGACCAGCTCGGTAAATCGGTATGGATCGGCATGGAGCTGGGCGACACCGAAGAAGGTTCGCACATCACGTTTTTTGGCAAGGCCGTGCCTGTGATGGAGGAAGAGATGAAGTCTGTGAACAGTTTGGGCGACAGCCATCCTTCCTTTGCCGGACTGGCGGTACACCATTATGAAATTTGGCAGGACAAAATCGCTTCAGCGGCTTCGGACGAGAAGCCCGAGAAGTCCAATCAGTAAATGAAATCAGGCGTGCGAAGAGGGAAACCATTCGCACGCTTTTTTTCGTGGATGGAGAGCAGCCTCGGCACCGCACAAGGTTGAACGTACATCGCACACCGATATAAAAGGCACCGCTTGCCGGGGGCTTCGTTTCAGGCATCCGGCATCCGGATGCCGAGATAACGGCTGAGCACGAGCCCCGATTCCGCCTGCACGTACGTCCAGAGCATGGCGAACCGCCGCTGGTATCCGCGGCACAGATACGACGCCTCAATGCCCTTGGCGGTCCGGGTCTCCTCGTAGACCCGAATGCCTCGGGCCTTCATCTCGCGGCGGATCGACGTCAGGCTCGCCATAATCTGATCCTGGATGGACGACAGGGCGCGGATATACAGCTGTGCCATCTTCAGCGGGACCGTGCCGATCAGGCGAACGTCCTGCTCCAGCGCATCAAGCAAAACCACGTGCAGCAGGTAGGCTTTGACCAGACGGCCGTCTTCTTCCGAGGGGGCCGGAGGGGAGAGGGATGCTTTCATGAGGCATGGCACTTCCTTACTAACAGTATAGGAACATACGTTCTAATTATACTCATGTTAAGGCAAAAGTATTCGGGAAGGCAATAACGAATTTATGGAAGCGCGCAGAGTTTCGGTCCGGACGGGTGGATTTGGTATAATAAAGAGAAGCGTTTATTAAATGCACTCTCAGGATTTTTACCACAGCCGGGAAAACGTGGAGCAGTGATGATAGCCGGGGAACGGTTGTCAGCTCCACAGAAGCCAAAATTTTGTATTTTGCGATGAGGCCCTGGTCAGCTTCGCAGAAGCGGCATTGAACAAAAGAAACTTGGAATCGCGGAACTTTAGGTTGGAGGAAAAATCATGTTTTTGAACAAAGGAGAAATTTTATTCAGACAGGGGGACAGCGGGGAGTTTTTATACCATATCAAGAGCGGTTTGTTCAAGGTAACACGGCTCCACAAAAACGGGAACAGCGTTCTGTTTAACGTGCTTTATCCGGGGGAAACGGTGCCTCACCATTCGTTGATCACCCCGAAGGATACCCACGGTACGGCAACGGCCCTGATGCGCAGCGAAGTCGAGAAAATTCCGGCAGAGGAGTGGTACCGCGAGCTCAGGGAGCATCCGGAGAAGGCGCTTGAAATCGCCCTTTTGCTGCAGGAAAAGGTGCGCTTTATGCAGCAGCGGATCGACCACTTAACCGTCGGAACTCCGGCCGAGAGGCTGGCGCTGCTGACCGATTGGCTGGACAGCTACGCTCACGGTATCCACTTTACCGAGCTGCTGACCCAGGAGGAGATCGGCCAGCTGATCGGGGTACGCAGGGAAACGATCAACCGGCTGCTTCGAGGGCATTAACATAACGCCATCCAGCCATCCAGCCATCCGCCATACGCAAACGGTCCGGTAAACAAACAAAAGGGCTGCCCATTCAGGTTCTCTGAACCTGGGGCAGCCCTTTTGTGCATTTTAGTAAATCGTATTGGCCGGTTTGGAAATCGCATAGGCTAACTCAGTGCATTGCATTAGCTAAATCAGCGCATCGCATTGACCAATCCGTGCGTTGCATTGGCTTCAAATGACACCGTAGTCCGATAGGCGGGTTATCCCGCGAGCTGACAAGCTAACCGAGCTTGGCCCGCCGCCGATACGTTAGTCGAGCTGGCCTGCCGGGCCGAAAAATTCGTAATGGATCCGCTCTGCGGGGATTCCCAGCTCCTTAAGGGCGCTGTAGACGGTGCGCATGAACGGAACCGGACCGCAGAAGTAAAAATCAGCGTTTGGATCGACGATTTGCTGCAGCCATGCAGCGTCGATATATCCGGTTTTATGGCAGCTGTCGCCTTCAAGCGGTGTCTCATAGCAGAGGTAGGAGGACATTTGCGGATGCGCGCCTTCAAGGTCGGCGATATGCTCCTTCATCGCATGATGGCTTCCGTTTATCGCGGCGTGAACATAAGTGACTTTACGGGCCGGCTGTTCTTTCAGCAGCGTCTCCAGCATGCTGACCATTGGCGTCAGGCCGACCCCGCCGCTGATCAGCACGACGGGAATGTCTTGGGTCTGATCCAGCGTAAACGTGCCTGCCGGTGCACTGATTTCAAGGACGGTGCCTTCTTGGGCATGCTCGTGCAGATAGTTGGAGACGACGCCTGCCGGTTTACCCGGCGCGGCATCTTCGCGGCGCACCGAAATCTGGTAGGAAGAACCGCCCGGCGCAGTGGACAAGCTGTAGTGGCGGATCTGCGTATACGGCTGGCCTTCAGGCTGAACGCGGACCGTGATGTATTGTCCCGGTAAATAAGAGGCGATCGGTCCGCCGTCTTGCGGTTTTAAATAGAAGGAAGTGATCACTTCGCTCTCCTTCACTCTCCGTTCCACGACGAATGGGCGGAAACCGGACCAGCCTCCCGGTGCGGCTTCAGCTTCCCGGTACATTTCCGCTTCCACGCTGATAAATGCGTTTGCAATGACGCCGTAAGCCTCTTTCCAGGCTTCAAGAATTTCCGGTGTGGCCGCGTCGCCAAGAACTTCCTTGATGGCCCCAAGCAAATACTGCCCGACGATCGGGTAATGCTCCGGCTTGATTTGCAGCGCCCGGTGCTTCTGCCCGATCTGCTTGACGGCTGGAATAATATCCTCGAGATGATCGATATGCGCGGCTGCGGCATAGACGGCGCCCGCCAAGGCGGCCGACTGCCGTCCTTGACGCTGGTTGGCATGGTTGAATATGTTCAGAAGCTCCGGATGATCCTTGAAGAGATTGTTATAAAAGACGGATGTAATGGACTGTCCGTGTACTTCCAGTACCGGAACGGTCGATTTGATCGTATCAATGGTTTGTTGGCTCAGCATAAAGGGCTCCTTCTTTCAACGTAATATTTAACGATTTCATACGTTAAGTATAGAAAAGCCGACCACCCTTTATTGTGATTTCAGTCACATAAAAAATTGACATTGTGTGAACGTGAATTTACGTTCTGAAGACATGATCCGACGGAATAGGGCATAGGATATGACACGGTATCACGGTATCATTCCTGAAATCTGGATGACAGCGCCTGCGGCATAGAAGCCCTTCTTTTAGATATAAGAAAAGGTATAAGTTTCGGAGACTGGTTTCCTTATATCGCAACCAAAACTATCATATAAACGCGGTCCGGCTTCTTGGAATGCACGACGATAGACGTTTCTAACGCATTCTCCTCAGCAAGCTGTTTAGCAGGCAGTGCAACTGTGGTATAATAAGTATAGAAGTTATCAAACAAAAGAAAGGATCAGGATACCATGTGTCCCCGAAGGAACATTCCCCAAAGGACGATTTGGAAACGTTATGATCTCTCTTACACTTAGCTTCCATCGTAGAGAACAAGCGCCCGGATATTGGGTTGTGACAAACTTCTCGCGAAAGAAGGAAGCTTAAGATGCGAAGGACTCGGTCCTACAGGTTTCTTCCCGCGGAAGTTAGTCGCGTCCCTGACCAACTAACTACGATGAGGGGTAACCTGTATGAGGAAGAAAGACCATGTAATTTCAACGCTTCGACCAATCGCTATTATGATGTTAGGTACTTTTTTGCTGGCTTTTACGTATTATCACATTAATTTTCAGAATCATCTGTCCGAGGGCGGCTTCGTTGGCCTGTCGCTGCTCGGCAAGTACGCATTCGGATTTGACCCGGCAGTGACCGTGCTGATCCTGGATATTCCGGTGATCCTCGTTGCGCTGCTGCTGAATGGACGCAAATTTATTGTGAACACGCTTGTGGCGACCGTTTCGTTTTCCGTTTTTTACGATCTGATGGAACGCTACTCTGCGCTTGACATCAATCTTCACGGCAACCTGCTGCTTGCAGCGCTGCTGTCAGGCGTCTTGTCCGGCTTTGCAACCGGACTGGTGCTGCGGTTCGGAGGAGCGACAGGCGGCGACGATATCGTGTCACTGCTGCTCAGCCGTCTCACCGGCCTTAAAGTCGGCACCGTATTTATTCTGCTCGATGCGGCCGTCCTGCTCGTATCCTTGTTCTACCTGCCTCTGCAGGAAACGTTGTTTACGATTTTGGCCGTGAGTATTGCAGGGAAAATGATTACGTATACGGTCTCGTTTCGTGCGCATCGTACCTCGCCGGCAGCGGGAAATGCAGCACCTAAGATGACCGCGGGTCAGGTACAGCCTGCAGCCAAACCCGTTCACAAAGTTCGGAGTGTCCACTGATAGATAACCGCCTGGTTCCTGAGGGAATCAGGCGGTTTGCTGTTTATGGCAGGTATGGCAGGGCGGGCGGGCACCGTAAGGAGCCTCCCCGCGAAGACATACCACGAATCGCTCGATTTTGCCGTCTTGCGTGAACGCTGGTATGAACAGCATCACGAATAACTTCGATTGCTCTCGATTTTGCCGTCTTTGCCGTGAACGATGGCATGGACATCGTGTTTCGAGGCGTAGTCTTCCGCCTCGTCCATGGCTTCCTTCTTCGATCCAAAAGTCGACAAGGGCTTGTCTTTGCCTTCCACCTTGAGCGCCCATCCGTCCTCATGGGTGACGACATGGACGTCGGCATCGCCGCCCCGGCCGCTGCGGGAACGGGAAGTCTTGCCTGCGTGCTCGTCCCGCTCGTCATCCGAACGGCCGGATGCATGCTTCGATTGCCCTTCCTCACCGGCAGGGTGGTCCTCATTCCACTTTTCCGCCTGAGCGGTGCCGATGGCAATGGCGCGCCCTTCCTCATAGCCTTCCTCGAGCAGCGCATTGGCGATTTCGACCGCCTTATTCCGCACCCGGGGCTCCAGGTTTTTCATGGATACTGGGTAATCATGCTTATTCCAAGGCATTGTCAATCCCTCCAAACCAGTTCTCGTTTACCCCTATATTACCCGGCGCCGTGCGAATCAAACGATGTTCATCCGCCCGATATGCATTATAATGGAAAAGATTGAGAATAAAGGAGTGGGAAGCGTGATGATGCAGATGCTGCTGGTACTGCTCTTGACGGGGATCATCCATACCGTGGACAGCCTTTCCTATGCTCTGCGGCTCGGCGGGCCGCGCAGCCGGCGGATTACGCTGGCCCTGTCCCTGTCGGGGCTGCTTGTGATCGTGTCGAGGACTTCCAACATGGCGCAGGGGCCGATGGTCGGCAGCATGGTGGACAAGGCGCTGGCGTCGGCCTCCTTTCATTTGGAGTCGAGGCTGCATTGGATCATCGCCGCCGCCACAGCCGGTACAGCCGCAGCCATGCTGCTGTTTCCGAGCGTGGTGCGGATTTGCTCGCGGCTGGTCGTCCATTTGGAGGCTGCCGGTTCCATCCCGCAAATGGTAAGGCAGCTGACTGCCGGGCGAAAATGGAAGAACGGGGCGGCGTACGTCAAGCTGCCGAATCTCCAGATGCTGCGCAGCCTTTTTCAAGGCCGCCTGCCCAGACGCCTGATGGCGATCAATATGGCCGTCACGGCCATTTATACCGTCGGCGTGCTGTCCGCGCTGTATGCCGCTTATTTATGGCCGGCTTCCCGGCTGGCGGCATCGACCTCCTCCGGTCTGATCAACGGGGTGGCGACGATTCTGCTGACGCTGCTCGTCGACCCGCGGATCGCCCTGCTGTCGGACCGGACATTGCGGGGAGAGTCGCGTCTGGGGCGGATGAATCAGGTGCTCGGCCTGATGCTCGTGTCCCGCTGCGCCGGGACGATCGCGGCCCAGCTGCTGCTCGTTCCCTGCGCGTTCTGGATCGGCTGGCTTATCTCCGGCTGACCTCATGCAGCTGGAAAAAGGGAACGCGCATGAAAAAGAGGGTAAGGCTGCAAGCCTTACCCTCTTTTCGTATAAAGAACGAACCCCAGCGCCTATCGCTTGCTGGTCTCAAAATAGAACGGCAGAACCGTTTATTCAAACAGCACTTTATATTCGGAATATCCTTCCTTATCCAGGTCTTCCTTCGGAATAAAGCGAAGCGCCGCGGAGTTGATGCAGTAGCGGAGGCCGTTCGGCCCCGGCCCATCGTCAAATACATGGCCCAGATGGGAATCCGAGCCTTTGCTGCGCACTTCGGTCCGTACCATCATATGGCTCAGGTCCAGCTTCTCTTTAATGTGGTAATCGCGGATCGGCCGGGTAAAGCTCGGCCAGCCGCAGCCCGAATCATATTTGTCCGTGGAGCTGAACAGCGGCTCGCCGGACACGATGTCGACGTAAATGCCGTCGCCGTGATGATCCCAGAACTCGTTTTGGAACGGCCGCTCCGTGGCGTTGTTCTGGGTGACTTCGTATTGAAGCGGCGTCAGGCGCTGTTTCAGCTCTTCCTTGTTTATCTTGGGAGCCCAGTGCTTTTCCAGGAAGTCATCGCGGCCCGATCCTTTCCGGTACCGTTTGTAATGTCCAGGGTTTTTCTTGTGGTAGTCCTGATGGTAATCTTCCGCTTCATAGAACGGGCCGGCAGGCAAAATCGGCGTAACGATCGGCTTGTCAAAGCGGCCGCTTCTTTCGAGCGCCTGCTTGGACGCTTCGGCCTTCTCGCGCTGCTCCTCGCTGTGATAGAAAATAGCGGTCTGGTAGGAAGAACCGCGATCGTAGAACTGCCCGCCCGCATCGGTTGGATCGATCTGCTGCCAGAACAGCTCGAGCAGCTTTTCATAAGGAAAAATGTCCGGGTTGAACGTAATCTGCACCGCTTCGACATGCCCCGTCGTTTCAGAGCATACTTCCTCGTAAGTCGGGTTCGGCTTATGGCCGCCGGTATACCCGGACACGATGCTGACGATGCCCGGCAGCTCCTCAAACGGGGTTACCATGCACCAAAAGCATCCACCCGCAAAAGTGGCTTTATGTTCAACTGGCTGTACGTAGCTCATGATATCACTCCGTTTCTTTCAAATCGTAAGTAAGGTGTACAACTCCATTATAATCCATCCGCGCAAGGGAACCAAGGAGCCCGGTTATTTCGGTCTCGTGCGGGAGAGGCGGCGGTACATTACCGCGATCAGTCCGAGCAAGAGGACATAAGCGGAGGCCGCAGCGGCGGAGATCCACGGGTGCGCAGACAGATTGCCGCCCAGGTAGGCATACAGCAGGATGCCCGGCACTTTGCCGATCCCGGAAGCGGCGGTGTAGCTCCAGAAGGGAAGCGCGGCGGCCCCGGCGAATATATTGACCGCCATCTGCGGAACGATCGGAATAACCCGCGCGGCGGCGATACTGACAAACGGATGCGTTTCAATGAATGCGGTGAAAGTCTGCAGCGGCTTGATCCGTTCCAGATACCTCCTGCCACGGTCCCGAAACAGGTAGCGGACAAGTCCGTACAGAATCGTGGCCGCCAGCATCGTTCCGATCCAGGAGACGACCGCCGCCCACAGGGTCCCGTAAGCGTAACCGAGCGCTGCGATGACCAGCTTATAGGGAACGACAGGGAACAGGGCGACCAGGGCAACAATTCCGACTAGCAGAAGGAAGGACGGC
Source organism: Paenibacillus sp. FSL R5-0378 (assembly GCF_038009285.1). Lineage (NCBI taxonomy): Bacteria > Bacillati > Bacillota > Bacilli > Caryophanales > Paenibacillaceae > Paenibacillus > Paenibacillus sp. FSL R5-0378. The sequence goes on along the minus strand of NZ_JBBPAY010000001.1, from coordinate 5,711,710 downwards.
CTTTCGCCCAGCGCCTTCATGATCGCGTCCCGGTACAGGAAAGCCCAAACGAGCAGAAGGATGTACAAGAGGGGCAGCAGCCATTTTTTCATGGTGATTTCCTTTCCACTTAGCCTATAATCTCCATCATACCAAAAATTAATGAATAAAAATCATAGTAATTGCCTTAGAGTTTTGCTATAATGGTTCCAACAAGTGAATAGTTCCCAAAGGGGAGTAGCTCATGCAATAAAGTCGTCATTACGGGATCGGTATCCCCGGCTTTATTGGCAACGATTATGTTGTTTTGCGAGACCTTTGCCTGATTTTTCATTAGGTAAAGGTCTTTTTTGGTGGGCAAAAAGCGCCATTTTACCTAATGAAGGTAAGGGGCGCTTTTTTTAGTGCGGCGACTAATCATTCTATCTATATAGAATGAACTAAAGAAATGAACGTTATAGGTAAAACTTTAGTTCATTCTATCTCAAACAACAGAAAGGTGGAAATCGTATGGAATTGTTTACTATGGCATTTTGGGCAGCGCTCATGTCCATCGTCATCATTGACCTGGTTCTTGCCGGCGATAACGCCATTGTAATCGGGCTCGCCGCACGGAACGTCAAAAAAGAAGACCAGAAAAAAGTCATTATTTGGGGGACCGTGGGCGCTGTCGTCATCCGGGTCATCGCCACGCTGCTGGTCGTGCAGCTGCTGCTGATCCCTGGACTGCGGCTTGTCGGGGGAATCGCGCTTGTATGGATCGCGTATAAGCTGCTGATTGACGAGAAAAAGCATGACATATCCGCAGGCAACCAAATGTGGGCGGCCATCCGCACGATCATTATCGCCGATGCCATGATGGGTCTCGACAACGTGCTGGCGGTAGCCGGAGCGGCCCATGGAGACTTCCTGCTCGTCATTATCGGACTGGCGATTTCGGTGCCGATTATGGTATGGGGCAGCACGATCATCCTGAAGCTGACGGAACGCTTCCCGGTCATTATTACGATCGGTGCGGCGGTGCTCGCCTGGACGGCATCCAAAATGCTGGTGGAAGAGCCGCTGATTCACGACTGGTTTGCCAGCCCGATCCTGAAGTACGGGTTTGAAGTGGTGGTCATTGCCGCCGTCGTTGCTTTGGGACTGATGACCAAAAAGAAAAAGCAGAAGGAAAACCGGGCGGCAGAGTCGATGTAACGACTTAAATTTGCCGGCCAAAAGCGGTATAATGGGTATCTGTCCGGCATGTCCGGAAGGTTCGTTGGATGGAAGAAAGGTGGACCATAGGCATGAATGTGATAAACCGTAAGCGGAAGGTTGCGCTGGCGGGGCTCGGTGATATCGCCCACAAGGTATATCTTCCGCTGCTGGCCCACCACGAGAAGGTGGAGGTTGCCGGGGTGATGAGCCGCTCCGAAGCTACGGTCCAGCGCGTGACGCAGACTTACCGGTTTCCTCAGGGGACGACCGATTTGGAAGAACTGCTGTCATGGGACCTGGATGCCGTTTTTGTCCACAGCCCGACAGAAACCCATTATGACGTGGTTAAAGCTTGTTTGGAACGCGGGGTATCCGTCTATGTCGACAAGCCGCTGACGACGGATCTCGCCAAGTCCAGGGAACTGGCCGCCCTGGCTTCAAAGAAAGGACTGCTGCTCGCGGTAGGCTTTAACCGCCGGTTTGCTCCATTATATGTGCGGGCAAAGGCATGGGTCGAGGAGACCGGCGGATTTGTCCAGGCCGCTGCAGCCAAGCACCGGACCACCCTGCAGAAAGGGAGCAGCAGCGACACGATTTACGACGATCTGATCCATATGCTGGACCTGCTGCTCTGGCTGGGCGGAAGTGACTACGAGCTGCTTCATCACCATCTAAGCGAAGATGAACAGGGCCGGCTGCTGCACACCTCCGGCGAGCTTGGCCTCGGTCGGAACGTCACAGGAAGGTACAGTATGATCCGGCAGGCCGGAGCGGATATGGAGAAGCTCGAGCTGCACGGAAGCGGCCGGTCGGCGGAAATCGTAAATCTGGAGCGTGCGGTTCTGTGTGAGCATGGAAGGCCGCCCGAGACCCGCGAATTTGGAAGCTGGGAACCGATCCTGCATCGGCGCGGCTTCAGCGGGGCCGTGGATCATTTTCTGGAACATCTTGCTTCTCCGGAAGACTGTACTATTCGCGCTGAGCGGGTCATGCGCAGCCATGAGCTGGCATCAAGACTGGCGGAGCAGCAGAAGGGGGGGACTGACAATGGATGAACGGCAGAAGTCGCTGGAAGAAGGCATCGTGGAAAGCTACCGGCAGGATGAGGATATGATGATCCTGGTTTTTGCCCAGTGGTGCGTTAACCACGGATTGGACCCCCTGGAGCTGTACCGGCAGGCGTACCCGCAGCAGGGTGACAACGAGCGACTGCAGCGGGTGCTGGACCTGACCGTACCTAAAGAGGAGGCCGGGCCGATTCCGGACGATACTGTGCTTGGCGTGTTGTCGCTGTTCGGCAACGAAGACTTGGCGTTTGTCGTATCCGAAACGATTGCGGCGAGAGCCAAAAAATAAGCACCAGCACTTTGGCTGCAGCTTGAATGGTAAAAGCAGCCCAGAAGCCATGCCCCATATCCGGGGCATGGCTTCTTTGCTCATAGGGCGGGAGAGCGTTATTTGCGGCCGGTATAACTCGCGGATGCTTCCAGCGCACTTTTCACCGCCTTCAAATATTGATAGCCGTGATGCCGGTCCGGTTCAAGGTAAGCTCCCTCTGCCCATTCGTTCCAGGCGTTGATAAACAGAAACTCGCTGCGGTACAGCCGGCTTGCCCTTTCGATCTGTCTCGCCAGATACCAGCCGAACTTGCGCGGGGAAGCCCCCATGCTGCTTTGCCCGTGGGCGCCGAGTCGCGGCGTGTTGTCCCAGTTGACGAAAGCGCCCGGGAAAATCGTCTCCCCGGCACGATGAGGCGAACGGTTCAATATGTTTTCCCAGACATGATCATAATCCACAACGATGTGCGGGTCGCTGCCGTACGTATTGACATAGCTCCAGATTTGCTGGGAACGGCTGTGACCGAACGTATAGTGCGGTTCGAACTCCAGGCTTGCTTCGAAGCCAGCTTGGTTGGGAAGGGGGAACCCCCCTAGCGTGCGTACAAAATAAATGCCTTCAAGCCCGTTTCTCCGGGCCAAATCGTTCCATAACCGGATCATCTCCTCACAGCGGGGGATGTTTCCGGGCCGATAGATGATAAACATCGGTTTCTCTTGAACACGGATGTATCTCTCATCCCGGAAGGCATCCAGCAGCGCATAAAAGTGCTCTTCCCAGTCACGTTCATCCCCGTAATCCTGCGGCATCAGCAGGTGATGATCACCGCCGTCCCACCTCCGGGTCCACGGCTCGTTGGCCCAGGACAGGCAGAACGGGATCCGGGGCTCACCCAGCCGCAGCACTTCGTTAAAAGGCTTTTCGAGCAGCCGCTTTCCTTTGAACCAGTAGTGGTAATAACAAAAGCCGTAAATGCCGTAGGACTGGGCGGTGTCCGCCTGCCACATCCGCGCGGCAGGGTCGGTCAAATCGTAGTAATACTGATCGAAGGGCTCATTGGGCTGCTTGTGCCCCGGGTACAAGGGGACGGCCTTTCGGGTATTTGTCCACTCTGTAAAACCCTCCCCCCACCACAAATCGTTTTCGGGTATTGGGTGAAACTGCGGTAGTAAAAATGCGATAAGCTTCAAGTTGACTTACCTCCCATACAACTTCGACGGCGGCTCAATCCTGATCCCGGCAGGCTGCCCGGACGGTTTGCATTCCTAGCGCCGAGCGGCGAGATGGAGCAGCTTCAGCACCATTTGCAAGCACGAATTGCGGTATTTGCTGCCGTACAGAGCGTTGGTCGACACATACCGCATGAGCTCAGGCCGGTCCCAATAATAGCCGAGTTTTTCCTGCAGGTCGCCGGCGGAGCGGAAGATGACGATATCTTCGTCCGGCCGCATGTACTCGTATAGATTGGGATCGTTCTCCGCCAGCAGAAAGCCTCCGCATGCGCCAATGGCCAAAACCTGCCCGGGCTCCGGCTGCGCATAAATGATTACGGTGGCGCCGTTATAGTATTCCTGGATATCGGCCAGCGGCCGCACGCAGGTTACGCCGTCTTCGGGCTGCCATCCTAAGCCCATGGCAAACACTTTTTTGTCCGCGAGCAGCGGCTTCATGCCGGCGAACATCTCCCGGGTACGCGGATCCGCATTTCCGATGAACAGAATGTCGGATTGATACGCGATATTCACGGCTTTGGGGAAATACACGGATGGATCCGCGGCAAAGGGCAAATATACGATCTGTCTGCAGCCCATATAGCGGTATAGAGGTATGTGGTTGATATTTTGCGTGAATACGAGGTCGAATGCATCCGCAATCGAAGCCAGCTGTTCGGCAGGCGCGGCGGCATCCGCCAGCCAGACCGCTTTTACCGGGGAGCCGGACAGGACCGGATCCCGCAATTCGTCAAAAAAGTTCGCATCGGGATTGCCGAGCACCAGCAGGAGATCGAACGGAATGGCAGTCAGCCCTACGGGCAGGTTATAGAGGTGCTTCACGGGAGCGGCCGCCTGTGTGACCAGCCTGAGCCCGTCAAGAATGGACTGTTCGGTATGCCAATGGCTATCTTCCGAGAGCAGCGACCGCACAAGAACTTTCATTTGTTTGGTATCCACCGGGCCCGGGGGGTTGCGTGCTCCGTCCAATTCAGCGAGAACGGTTGGCGCCGCGGCCGGTTGCTCGGAAGGCACTGTTTCCGTTTCGGCAGCAACGGGGGGGCCTGGCAGACTTGGGGCCGCGCCGGGAAGGGGAGCTGGCACCTGCGGTGTTCCACCGCTGTTTTTCTTCAGCACGCGGACCACCATTTTGGCGATGCGCTGCTCGGTAACGGGATGCAAACGGATCTGGGTGCGGCGGGATCGCTCGCGGCTCCTTTTTTTGTTCATGGCGTTTGATTTCCCTCCTCATCGCCTTAGCATAGTGTCATACCAGTGTATGGTTGTATCGTGAAAGCTGCCCCACGGACAACTGACCTGAAAAGGAAAAAAAGGGCGGATGCTGAAGCCGGCAGCACAAAAAAACCGGCGCTTATCCGCGCCGGCTTCAGCCTGTCTTATCCGATGTTCTAATTCGGCGAACGGACGCCGATCCCGGTCTGGATCTGCTCCCTGTTCTCCATGCGGTATTCCTTGGGCGACTTGCCGAACCGGGACCGGAATACCCGGTGGAAATACGTATAGCTGCCGAATCCCGAAGTTTCCGCAATGTCTTCGAGCGACATCGGACTAAACACGATCCGCTCGCGGGCCATTTCCAGCCGTACGTCCAGCGTATATTGCATAATGCTCGTCCCGAAGGCCTCCTTAAACAGATGGACCGCCCTCGAGACGCTGATGCCGACATGTGAAGCGACATCCTCCAGCTTGAAGGATAACGAGGCGTGTTCTTCAATAAAATGCTTCATGCGGTAAGCCAGGTACGTTCTCGGGGTCGTGGAGGGATGCTCGCTAAGGAGGCGGTCCGTTTCGAGGCATAAAATCCGCATATAGTATCCGGATATTTCGGGATACGGGTTGGACATTCTCCGCTGCTCCAGCACGATCTGGCGGAACAGGCTGATCAGGCTCTCGTTAAGCGGGACGCGGATACGCGTCGGCCGTTTCTGCTTGGCCCACCACTGGTCGATCCATTCCCCGCCGAAAAAAATATGATAGTCGCCGCTTTCTACGGCAAGCTCGCCCTGAGCGTTCGGCTCCTCGCCGATCAACAGCTCGTACGGCTCGTCAGGGGAATAAATCAACAGATCGCCCGATTCGACGGGAACAAGCTCACCGTCTACCAGTGCGCGGCATCTTCCGTCGGTCTGCAGACGCATGAGGTAATTTTTAACGCCGTCCATCTCGCTCATGTAGAACGGTTTATGATGAAATGAAAATCCTGCTGTATAAATGTGCACTGAATCTTGGGTGGACATGATAGGGCTCCCTTTGCAATCCAAAAAATAATGACCAGATTGTTCATGTTTCGATCATATAATTCATTTTAATATAAATAAATTCGGAATACCATGTTACTAGATTGTTGAATACGCATTCAGCATCGTAAGGAGTGACTTTCGTGGAGAACAAAATGAAAGCCGGCATTATCGGCTGCGGCAACATCAGTGCCATTTACCTGGAGAATTTAAAGAAAAGCCCGGTTGTTGAAGTGGTGGCGGTTGCCGATCTGGTGACTGAACGCGCCCAGGCGCGGGCTGAAGAGTTTGGGATTGCAAACGCATACACCGTGGATGAGCTGCTCGGTGACAAAGAGATTGAGCTCGTCATCAACCTGACGATTCCCGGCAGCCATGCCTCCATTGATTTGGCGGCGCTTGAAGCCGGCAAGCATGTATACGCAGAGAAGCCGCTGGCGACCTCGCTGCAGGACGGCAAGCGCGTGGTTGAACTGGCCGAGCAGAAAGGACTGCGCGCCGGAAGCGCGCCGGATACGTTCCTCGGATCAGGCGTGCAGACCGCCAAAGCGGCGATCGAAGCCGGAAAGATCGGCATACCGGTGGCGGCAACCGCATTTATGATGGGCGGCGGCCCGGAGGGCTGGCATCCGGACCCTGAATTTTTCTACGCGCCGGGCGGCGGTCCGATGCTGGACATGGGTCCGTATTACCTGACGGCGCTGGTTGAGCTGCTGGGTTCGATCCGCCGGATCAGCGCTTCGGTAGGTGCCCAGATCCCGATGCGGACCATCGGCTCGGGGCCGAAGAGCGGCCAGCAGATTCAGGTGCAGACACCGACCCATCTGGCAGGCACCATCGATTTTAAACAAGGCGCCATCGCCACGATGATAACCAGCTTTGATATTAAAGCCGGGGCCAATCTGCCGTGGATTGAAATTTACGGTACGGAAGGAACGCTCAGCCTGCCGGATCCGAACTTCTTTAACGGCGACGTCAAGCTTCGCCGAAGCGGTTCCAGCGAATGGGAAGTGCTGACGCCCGTTTTTGAGAGCACCCAGAACGAACGCGGCCGCGGTGTAAACGACATGGTCGAAGCGATCCGCTCGGGGCGCAAGCACCGGGCCAACGGCAACCTGGCCTACCACGTGCTGGAAGCCATGTATGCTTTTGAAGAGTCATCCATCAGCGGCAGCCATGTCGTACTTGCGAGCAGCCATGAATAACGGTCATCCCCATAAGGTGACCTATAAGCGAATACAGGGGTGAACCAATATGTTGAAGCTTGGCCTGCAGTTATATACGGTTCGTGAAGAAATGGAAAAGGATTTTGAGGGTACGTTGAAGAAAGTAGCAGAGCTGGGTTATCAGGGCGTGGAATTCCACACCTTCTTCGGACGCTCCAGCGCCGAGGTCAAGAAGCTGCTGGACGAGAACGGTCTGGTCGCCATCGGGACCCATACGCCGTACGACCGGATGCAAAACGCACTGGACGAGGAAATCGCCTATAACAAGGAGATCGGCAGCAGCAGCCTGATCGTTCCTTACCTTGGTGAGGAGCAGCGCAAGTGGGACGAAGTGTTTGACAACCTGAAGCGTATCGGTGAGAAATGCGCCGCGCAGGGGGCCACACTGCTGTACCATAACCACGATTTTGAATTTACGGAAACACGCGGCGAGGAAACGGTGTTCGACGCGATGTACGAAGCGGTGCCCGCCGACCTGCTGAAGGTGGAGCTGGATACGTGCTGGGTATATTTTGCCGGCTACGATCCGGTGGAGTACATCGAGAAGTATGCGGGGCGCCTTCCGATTGTGCACTGGAAGGACGTCAAGCGGAAAGAGGACGGCACGCCGCAGACGGTCGAGCTCGGCGCAGGCGAAGTCAATCTGGAAGCCGTAGCCGAAGCAGCGGACCAAGCCGGCGTGGAATGGATCGTTGTGGAGCAGGATTTCTGTGAAAGACCACCGCTCGAAAGCATTGCAGCCAGCATGGAATGGATCAAATCTTATGCCAGAAACGGAGGACCCGTAAATGTCTAGCTCAAGCAAAACCCTGAAAATCGGCATCATCGGCTGCGGAGGAATCGCAAACGGCAAGCATATGCCGAGTCTCAAGAAGCAGCCTCAGGCGGAAATGGTTGCGTTCTGCGATATCGTGCAGGAGCGCGCAGAGAAGGCCGCTGCCGAATTCGGCGCAGAAGGCGCCAAAGTGTATACAGATTTCCGCGAACTGCTGAAGGACGCAAGCATCGACGTCATTCATGTATGTACGCCGAACGATTCCCACTCCGTCATTTCGGTGGCGGCGCTGGAAGCCGGCAAGCATGTCATGTGCGAGAAGCCGATGGCCAAGACGGCCGCCGAGGCCAAAGCGATGGTGGAAGCCGCCAAGCGCACCGGCAAGAAGCTGACGATCGGCTACCAGAACCGCTTCCGCAACGACAGCCAATACTTGAAGGAGCTGTGCGAGAACGGGGAGCTCGGCGACATTTATTACGGTAAAGCGCTGGCCATCCGCCGCCGTGCCGTTCCGACCTGGGGCGTGTTCCTTGACGAAGAGAAGCAGGGCGGGGGACCGCTGATCGATATCGGCACCCACGCGCTCGACCTGACGCTGTGGCTGATGGACAACTATAAGCCGAAGAGCGTGCTCGGGAGCACCTTCCACAAGCTGGGCCATAAAGAGAATGCGGCCAACGCGTTCGGCCCTTGGAATCCGGAAGAGTTCAAGGTAGAGGATTCCGCATTCGGTTTCATCACGATGCAGAACGGCGCAACGATCGTGCTGGAGTCCAGCTGGGCGCTGAACGTCGTGGAAACCGGGGAAGCGAAGACGGTTCTTGCCGGCACGGAAGGCGGGGCTGACATGAAAGACGGCCTGCGCATCAACGGCGAGAAAATGAGCCGCCTCTATGAAACCACGGTGGATCTGAACGCCGGCGGCGTAGCCTTCTACTCCGGGTCGGCAGAGACCGATGCCGACAAGGAGCAGCGCCTGTGGCTCGAAGCCATCCTGGAAGATAAAGAGCCGGTGGTCAAGCCGGAGCAGGCCTATGTGGTCACGCAGATCCTCGAAGCCATTTACGAGTCTGCCAAAACAGGCAAAGCCGTTTATTTTGAGGAATAGTCATCCTTTGCATAGAAGCAATTATTTATAGCTACGATAACCAAGAATGAGGAGGAGTACACTTGAAACTGGGAGTATTTATGGTATTGTTTGGTGGACGCAAACTGGAGGACGCTTTGGACTATGTCGTCTCCAAAGGATTGAAGGCTGTTGAAATCGGAACAGGGGGCAATCCCGGCAACGCGCACTGCAAGCCGGCGGAGCTGCTGAAGGACGAAGCCGCATTGAAGCAATTCAAGGACGCAATCGAGTCCCGCGGCCTGACGATCAGCTCGCTGAGCTGCCACGGCAACCCGCTGCATCCGCAGAAGCATCTGGCTCAGGCCGACCACGAGGATTTCGTGAACTCGGTGCTGCTGGCTGAGAGATTGGGCGTTGAAGTGGTCACCACGTTCTCCGGATGCCCTGGCGACCATGAGGATGCCAAATATCCGAACTGGCCGGTAGCGCCTTGGCCAAACGATTATCAGGAAGTGCTCGCATGGCAGTGGGAGAACAAAGTCATCCCTTACTGGACCGAACAAGCGAAGTTTGCCAAAGAGCATAATGTAAAAATCGCGCTTGAGCTCCACGGCGGTTTCTCGGTGCATACGCCTGCGACACTGCTCCGCCTGCGCGAAGCTGCCGGCGAAACGATCGGCGCCAACCTGGATCCGAGCCACATGTGGTGGCAGGGCATCGATCCGGTGCAGGCGATCCACATTTTGGGCCGTGAGGGTGCGATCCATCACTTCCATGCAAAGGATACCGTGATCGATCCGATCAATGTTAACAAATACGGCCTGACCGATATGCAGTCCTACACGAACATGCTGGACCGCGCTTGGCAGTTCCGCAGCGTAGGCTACGGACACGATGTAAAAACGTGGGCTGACATTATCAGCGCACTGCGCCTCGTCGGCTATGATTATGTCGTCAGCATCGAGCATGAAGACGGCCTGATGTCTGTTGAAGAAGGCTTCTCCAAAGCCGTTCAAAACCTGCAGCAAGTACTTATTGAAGAGCCACTCGGCGAGATGTGGTGGGTCTAGGGGGATAAATCATTGATTAATGTAACCATTTGGAACGAATTCGTTCATGAAAATATTCACGACGAAGTGAAGGCAGTCTATCCGGAAGGCATTCATGCCGCACTGGCCGCAGGGCTGGACGGCAACGGCTTTGCGATTACAACGGCAACGCTGGACCAGCCGGAGCATGGATTGACCGAAGAAGTGCTGAATGCCACGGACGTGCTCGTATGGTGGGGCCATATGGCCCACGACCAGGTCAGCGACGAAGTGGTGGCGCGTGTCGTAAAACGCGTGCTAGGCGGCATGGGACTCATCGTGCTGCACTCCGGCCATTTCTCCAAACCGTTTAAAGCGTTGATGGGAACCTCCTGCGACCTCAAGTGGAGAGAAGCAGGGGAGCAGGAAATCATTTGGAACGTGAACCCGTCCCATCCGATTTCCATGGGCATTGACGCCAAAATTATCCTCGAGCATGAGGAAATGTACGGCGAATTTTTCGATATTCCGGCTCCGGATGAGCTCGTGTTTATCAGTAATTTTGAAGGTGGCGAAGTGTTCAGAAGCGGATGCACCTTCCGCAGAGGCCAAGGGAAGATCTTCTATTTCCGTCCAGGCCATGAGACGTTCCCGACCTATTACCAGCCGGAAATCCTGAAAGTCATCGCCAACGCGATCAATTGGGCGTATCCTCTCCAAACGCCGGCTCCGGTATTCGGCAACATGCAGCCGGTCAGAGAACTAAAGCCGGCGGCAGTATTGTAAGTTTTCGCAAGGCGCATCAGCCTAAAGCGGCGGTCCAACCGCCGCTTTTTTGCTTGCTTGCAGAGCATGCATGATTTTCGGATGATCTGTAGATCATGGGATCAGCAAGGAATCGGGAGTCCCGTTTTGAAAGGGAGAGAACATTTGCGGAGCTTTCCAGCAGTTGTCTTGTTTCATTTTGCGCAAAAATGTGGTAAAATGAAATATACTAACTTAATGTAAGCGTTCATGAGACGTAACTGTTTACATGGATTCTGTAAAGAGGTGAAGATCATGAATCAACAACAATTTAACATGTGTCCGCGATTCGAAAATGCTTTCTCCATATTAGGGAAACGCTGGAACGGCTTAATCGTCTTTTCCCTGATGGATGGTCCGAAACGGTTCAAGGATATATCGAAATTAATTCCTTCGATGAGCGATAAGATGCTGTCCGAACGCATGAAAGACTTGGAAACGGAAGGAATTCTGGTTCGGCACGTTTATCCCGAAACGCCTGTCCGTATCGAATATGAGCTGACGGATAAAGGCCGAGCGCTGCGTCCCGTTATGGAGCAGGTTCAAGAGTGGGCAGAACAGTGGGTTGAGCTGTAAAACCGTCCGAAAGGTACGGTTCTACGGGAAACCCGTTAACGACAAACCTTCCTTCCATTAAGGAGGGTTTTTGTTAATTATAGGAAAAGACTTGCACCAAATGACGGAGTCTGTAGTATAATTGGTAAAAAACTGCCTTTTCGGCGTATAAGGAGGCGGATGACGATGAGGAAGATCATATTCTCCCAGGGAATCGGGTACGGCAAGGACGATGTACACGAGCTTGAAAGCGCTTCGGTCAAGGTTCGGGGCATTTACGACAAGACACTCAGCATGCTGAGCCGGTATTGGCCGGAATCGATTTGGAAACGCTGGACTTTAGACAGGCCTGCTCAGGCGTCACCTGCCGACGAAGACAAAGACAAGAGCAGTACGATTTTTCAGAAATGGATTCAAGGTCCTACGGGCTGGAAATGCATCGGCTGTGAGCGGCATAATGTCGAGAGCCTTGATGCGAATCATGCCTCGGACGGAACGTCCAAGCATGAATACATCTTTCACAACGGCCGGCATCAGAGCATGCTGCTGCAGGTCATCATCTGGTCCCAGTATGAAGAAATCACCATGTTTCACCCCTTTCTCGGCGACACTCCTTTTTTCACAGAAGAAGAACTGGAGGTCATCTCCACTTATTTTGTGCCTACCTATGTCCATGAAGCCCCTCTGATCCAGCTTGGCAAAAGTTACAAGAAACACAACACGAAATTTCCGATCTACCAGGAATATATTTCAGCTCCGCCGCTGATGCTGCAGTTTGGGGGAGAGGTGCTGGAGGGCACGTGGATGACAGGCGTATACGTGGACCAGGCGAATTTTCTCGGTTTGGGCCCTTATTTGAAAAATACCGACGGCACTCGGACGTTCATGGAGCCTCTTATCGATTCATAGGAAACATCTGCCGGAATGCGCGGATTATGCGGGCCCGGCTCGAATATGGTAAAATAGAGTCCTCAGGGGAGGGCTCTATTTGCGTTTTGGAAGAGTCCTGCGAGATTGCGGAAGCAAAGGTGGTTATTCGATGAGGAAGCCGGTTTTACACGCTGCATTCATCATGTTGATCATAGCAGCACTGCTGCTGACAGGCTGCAAACAAGCCGACCAGGAGGAGGCATCGGCCAACGTTTATTCGAATGACGTCAATGGGGAGGTCTCTCTCTCTGAAAAAGACGGCTTCTTCTCACCGGCGGTCATCCAAAATTTACAGCAATATTTGCAGCAGGGCGTGACGGTCCGGGAAGGGTTGAAGAGAAGCGGCATTGTCGGTTTTAGCGACAACGGAAGCGTCCTGACGATCAGCCAGGTGTCCCTGGATCCTTTATTTGAGTGGGCATTTGAAATCAATGGCAAGAAGCTGGGCAAGGATAATCTCGACACCGTCCTGCAGGACCATGATGAAATTTCCATCAACATTCAGTACGCTGATCCCAAAAAGGACGGGAAAGATGCAAAGGCTCCCGAATTTACCGTGTTGAAGCTGGACGGCGGGTCCATGAAGCCTGATATGACGCATTCTTATGTATTTCCGTACACGAATAATCAAAGCGTCAGGGACGTTATGGCGCACAGCGGTTTCGTGAAGCTGACGGACAATAAAATGTACGTAGACACCGTCCAGGGGTACAGTCCCAAATCGGTGGAGAAGTGGGTCGTCAAGGTGAACGGGAAGGAACTGGTGGACAGCGGTTTGGAAATGAAGCTGACGCCGCAGGATGAAGTGGAAATCAGGCTGGAACGGGCAAGCGTATAATGGACAAACCCAATAGAAGCAAATGGACAAGCCCGAATTGGCTGACAGCGAATGTGAAATGAAAATCCAGAATAAATGATACATGTCGTGTGTAAAAGGAAGGGTACCCCTATGTGGATGAATGAGAAGATCAAGGCTTCCGAGGTGGAATTAACCGGCTTGAACGGCGAGAATATCGGAGTCGTCCCGACCAGGGAAGCATTGGCCATGGCCCGCAAGCTGAAAGTAGACCTCGTCTGCACGTCGCTGATGAGCAGTCCGCCGCCTTGCCGGCTGGTGGCTGCCGCCGACGCCAAGAAGGAAGCCCAGGCAGCCAAAGCCAAATCTTCCGACCGGGTAGTAAAGGTGAAGGAGATCCGGCTGACCCCGAACATCGAGGAGCACGATCTGGACACGAAGAAGCAGCAGGCCGTGCGAATATTACAAGCGGGAAATGCCGTCATGCTGGTGGTCCGGGTGCAGGGCAAGGAGGGCGCCGCCGCCAAGGTTCTGCTGGAGGACCAGGTTCGGGAATTAAAGGAGTGGGGCCGCGCCAAAACAGGCATCCAGGTGAGCGGCAAGCAGGCTGCCGTACAGATCGATCCGGTCGCATAAATAAAAGACAAAGCCCCCGGGCGCCGTTAATTCAGGCACTCAGGGGCTTTTCTGCGGTTCGGGTTAGTCTATAAGCGATCTCCAGCCGTCGAGGTCGTGGACGGACACCCCTGCGAATGAGGTGTTGACCTGCGCCAATTGCTGCAGCTTGCCCAACTGGGAGTCCATATAAGCTTTTCCTTCCTCATAGAAGGTAATAAATTCGCCTTCGCTGCTCGGCTTCGTTTCGACAGAAGCAAAGGCCGGCTTGCCGAGATAGTTCGCCTCTTCCAGTTCGCGCTTGGCGGTGCTGTAGATGCCGTCGGCGGTATCCCGGTAGGACATGATCGCAACGGCGTCATATTGGCTGATCATGAAGCGGCTCAGCGTGCTTGTTCCGTCCGCTGTCGTATAGTTGCAGAGCCAAAACGGAATATCGGCGGCAACGGGAAGATTCATTTCACGCACATGATCGGTTAAATACTGGACGTTCTCCTGCCATTGGCGGATGACCGAGGTCTGGTCCGACTTCCATTGAGGCAGCACGTGGGGTTCGATGTCGACATGAACGCCCTGGAACTTCTCGTCCTCTGCAGCGCCGTTCTGGTACGCCTTCACCCAATCGAGGAAGCTTGTGATTTTGTAACGTTCCGACGTAAGTCCCCAGGACGGGGCGCCGCTGAGCGCATCGACCCGGATATCCAAAGCTCCGGCCTGCTTAATGAAGCTCTTATAGTAGGAAGCAGGAATATCGCTGTTGGTCTGGAGATAAATCGTACGGACGCCGTGATCGGCCGAAAATTTCAGCATCTCCTTGGCTTCCGTCTTGATCAGCACCGTGTTCCACAGCCAGGTGGCTTTGGTGTAACCTTCCGCTTTAGCCTCATTTCCGGGGAAGAGACCTGCGGCAAACCATAATACAACGAAGGCGGCAATCCATCCTGAACGCAATGAATATTTACTTGACATGACAATCGGTACACTCCTTTATATGATATGCGGTACTACCTGATTCGATGGACCCTCTTTCACGACAAACACGATTCCTTATGACCAGATCTGACAGCGGGTATGACTTATGATGTTCCTGGTATTGGCGGATCTCAGTCCTCCTTACAAGGATCTGTAGTCTGATAGCAGGCCCACGACATAATAGGTAGATCTGCGTAGTGGATGAGTCCTTGGAAATAGGTGCTATCCAATTGATCGGTTCTTTATTCCGCATTATATATAGGTCTTAAGAATCATTTAATAGTATATGAAGAAAGCGCTTTAATGAATATAGGTATTTGGAAGGGTGGAAAGAGAAAAATTAGAGGGTGGTAGAAAGGAATCGAAGCGATACAGCCTCCTTGTAGCGCATGAAAAACCCCCTGCGCTGCACGCAGAGGGAAGTGATGATTTTTCTTAAATCCGGCATATTTCCTTCGGACAATGCTCACAGTGACAGATGCCCTGCAGATGAGAAATGTCGTTAATGACAATCAGGCCGTCCACAATGTCCACCGCACCGCATTTGCGGAGGTCGCCCAGCATCCGGTTGACGCTTTCGCGCGTAGCTCCGATCAGGTTCGAAAGATCCGTGTTGGTAAGCTTTTTATGGATGATGATACGCCCTCCGGTATGTTCTCCGTACGTATTGCCGAGCCGGATCAGTGTCGAACAGAGCGCGCCGGGCTTGCCGTACATCATAAGATCCCGGAACTTGGTCTGCGTGAGGCGGTGATGATTGCCCATCCATTTCATAAAGTCCATCGCAAAAGCGCCGTCCTGGCAAATGAGGAATTCCATATCCTGCTGGTCGATCACGCCGACGACGCTGTCCTCAAGCACCTCGGCGGTATAGCTGTGCGTACGGCTGCCGATCGGGTCAGCCTGGCCGACGATATCGCCGCTTGTATACATATAGACGATAAGCTCTTTCCCTTCGACCGAAGATTTGCTTAATTTAACGCATCCGCTGTAGATATAGTAAAATCTGTCGGCAGCATCCCCTTCCCAGAACAGGTGGGAACCCGCAGGCATCTTGATTTCCGTCATCATGGAAAGCATCCGTGTGAAGTTGGCGTCCGAGAAGCAGCATGTATTCCGGACCGTGTCCTCGAGTGCAGGCAGTGTGCTCATCGTTCATTTCCCCTTTTTGACTTGCTGTAATGTGATTGCCTTTGTCCATATTATAGCGGGAATACGAGCGGCTTAGTGCGCGCCGGGCGGGCGAAAAGTGTCAAATTTCTAACAATGTGATTATTTTCACTTGTTGTAGAAGATTTTCCCCCTGCATTAGCGGAATATTCTCCTTACGGATCTGGCGGCCGCTTCTTATAATTAAGCATGTAAACCAGATTGCTAAGGGGGGCTAAACCAGATGAAGATGAAAAGAAGTTTGATGCTGCTGATCTCGTTATGTTTTGCGGCGTCGCTCGCGTTATCCGGTTGTGGAAGCGATAACAAATCGGCCGGAGAGACGGGCGGGGGTTCATCGGGAACGGAGCCGAAGACGGAGGAAGCGCAAAAGGCCGAACCGTTCGAGCTGACACTGAGACATACGCAGGTTGGCCAGGACAAAGAGAAGCGTTTTGCCATTTTGCAGGACGTCGTGAAAAAGACGGAGGGCGAAATCGAAGGGTTAACGTTCAAGCTGGATGGCGTGGAATCCGACGTCAACCGGAAAGAGAAGCTGCGCGGCGAAATGGCGGCAGGCAATCCGCCTGATATTTTCGACCTGTTCGGCAGCCCCGATTCCAAAGTGTACGCCAAAGAGGGCAAGCTGCTTGATTTGACGCCGATCATTGAGGAGCTGGGGATCAAGGATAAGTTCAGCTCGCTCGAGCCGTTCACTTACGAAGGTAAGGTCTACGGACTGCCGATCGGCGGATCTGGCGAAGGTTTCTTCTACAACAAGGAGTATTACGATAAAAAGGGCTGGGCGCCGCCTAAAACGTTCGCCGAGCTGGAAGAGCAGCTGGCCGCGATCAAGGCCGACGGCAAGGTGCCTATGGCGGCAGCTTCCAAGGCAGGCTGGGTGCCGCTGATGCTGACCAACCATCTGTGGTCGCGCTACGCGGGACCGGACATTACGAATAAATTCGCTACCGGCGAAGCCAAATGGAACGATCCGAACATGGTCAAGGCGTTTGCGAAGCATAAGGAATGGGTCGACAAGGGCTATTTCAAAAAGGGCGAGCTGGGCTTTGAATACGCCGAGTACACGACCCAATTTACGAGCGGGGAAGCCATTCTGATGTATGACGGAACCTGGAAGTCTTCGGTGTTCAAGCAAGGGGAATCCGGCGAAGGCATGATCGGTAAAGTCGGCTTCTTCAACCTTCCGCCGGTGGACGGCGGTGTAGGCGATCAGACGGCGCTGATGCGCGACGTCAACAACGGCTACGGCTTCTCGTCCGCGGTCGCCAAGGATCCGCGCAAGCTGGAAGCAGTGAAAGCGTTTATCAAGAACCTGTTTAATGAGGAAATGCAGATCCGCGGCTTGGTGGAAGACGGGGTCCTGCCGGCCATGAAGCTGGACGCATCTGTGCTGGAGTCGAGCATTACTGACGATCTGATGAAGCAAATCGTCGACGTGCTGAACTCGGCCCAATCCTCCTTCCCGGCATTCGACTCGCTCGTACAGGCTGACGTGACGACGGAAATCAGCAACATTCAGATTCAAAAGCTGATCGGCAACCAGACGACGCCTGAGAAGATGGGCGAAGCGCTCCAGAAGGCACAAGAGGAAGCGAATTCACTGGAAGAATAACGGCAGCTGATGCGGTGTGCCTCGGGTCAAACCGGGGCACCTGTTTTTTACTCAACCCCCTCAAGTCTGAGGGAGCATGACATTTTTTCGGGCGGACGACCAAGCGCCCGCGTTGGGAGGAACTCCATGAACAAAGCATTGAAGAATCCTGCGCTCTACGTCCTGTTTATTCTTCCCTGCTTGATTTTGTTTGCCATGTTTTTTCTGTATCCGATTGTAAGCTCGATCCGTTACAGCCTGACGAGCTGGAACGGCGTATCCAGCGATCCGAAATTCATCGGCTTCGACAACTTCGTGAAGGCGCTGACGGAGAAGCGGTTTTGGACCGCAGTCCGAAACAACGGCTATTTCATTTTGTTTTCCTGCGGAATCCAAGTGCCGCTGATCGTCTTTTTTTCGCTCCTGATCGCCCATGTCAAAAAATTGAAGGGGCTGTACAAGACGGCGGTATTTTTGCCTTCGATTATGTCCACCGCCGTGATCGGCATCCTCTGGGGATTTATTTATGAGCCGAACATCGGGCTGCTGAACAATATTTTGAAAGTGTTCGGCATCGAACCGCTGTATTGGCTGTCCGACGAAAAATACGCGATGCTGTCCATCCTGATTACCAATGCCTGGCAGTGGACCGGCTTTTATATCGTCATGGTTCTCGCCGCCATTATTTCCATTCCCCGCGAGCTGGACGAAGCCGCCGCCATCGACGGGGCAACGGCTGTACAGCGGGCGTTCTCCATTACGCTGCCGCTCATTAAGCCGATCATCTCCGTCGTCATTATGCTGTCCATCGCAGGCGCGATGAAAGCCGCGGACATCGTCATCGTCATGACGAAGGGCGGACCGGCGGGTTCGACCGACGTGATGGCCACCTACATGATCAAATATGCCATTACCAACTTCAAATACGGGTACGGCAACAGCATTTCCGTTCTCATCTTCGTCTTTACATTAATACTGACCGCCCTGTACCAACTGTTGATTGCAAGGCGCAGCGAAAGGATTGAATACTGATGAACAGGCTCAAAAAACTGCTGCCCCACATCGTCTTGATGGCCTACTTATTAGTTATTCTTTTCCCGTTCCTGTTCGTGCTCTTCTCTTCGGTCAAAAAGGATAACAATGCGATCGCCCTGAACCCGTTCGGCATACCAAAGCAGTTTGCGTTAGGTAATTACGTGGAGGCATGGGTCAACGCCAAGATCAGCACCTATTTTTTCAACAGTCTGTATATCTCGATTCTGTCGGCCGTCGTATCGATCCTGATCGCCGCGATGTTTGCGTTTGCGATAACCCGCATGCGGCATTTCAAAATCAGCGCGCTGCTGTCCGGCCTGATCCTGGTCGGCATGCTCATCCCGAACAACGCGCTTATGCTCCCGATTTATCTGCTCGTACGCAAGCTTGGGATCCTGGATACGCATCTGGCGCTCATCATTCCTTACATCGCCAATGCGCTCCCGTTCTCGGTCATCATTCTGGCGGCGTTCATGCGGTCCCTGCCCGGTGAAATCGAGGAAGCAGCCGTCATGGACGGGTTGAAAGCCCAGGGTATATTTGCTAGAATTGTCGTACCCCTGACGGTTCCGGCCATGGTTACGGTGTTTATCGTGAACTTCCTCGGCAACTGGAACGAATTTTTGCTAGCCAACTACTTCCTCTCCAATGATTCGCTGCGGACCCTCCCGGTCGGGATGGTGCAGTTCCGGGATCAATACCAGATGAATTACGCGCAGATGTCAGCCGGCATCGTCTACAGCGTCGTACCTGTCATCGTGATTTACGCGATCCTTCAGGAGAAAATCATTGAAGGCGTTACAGCAGGCAGTGTTAAGGGATAACATGCGAAGAAACGGATGAATGCCAATGAATTTGCGGGTAAAATTGTTTACGGCATTTGTTACACTGATCATCGTTCCGCTGTGCGTGCTGGGCGTCGTCACCTTTATGGTGACCTCTCATTCGATTGAGACCAAATACAGCCGGCAGACGGAATATTCCCTTAAAGCGATCAGCTACAGCATCAACAGCGTGCTGAAGCAGATGGACAACGTGACGGATAACGGCATCGCGACCTCGGTGTTTCATATGGCGCTCATCGCCAAGGACCCGACCAAACAGGATTTGAACGATGCCGAGCAGCTGAACCTGAACAACAGCCAGCGCAACTTCCGGAGCCTGCTGTACAACCATCCTGCCATCAGTTATGCCTATCTGTACAACCTGCAGGGCAGCGGACCGTCGAGCACGGTCTCCATTTTCACCAAGGAAGACTTTAATACGCTGTCATTCGAAGAGTTTAAAGCCCATCCGTTATATCAAGAAGTTATGGCCCTGAACGGGGTCCCCAAATGGCTCGGACCGCATGAATACCCGGAAATCACCGGATCCGACCCGGTGTTTACACAAATTCGGCTCATCAAGGAGCTGAGCTATTTTAAAAATATCGGGATTTTGGTGACCCAAATCAAAAACTGGGATATCGAGCTGATCTTCCGCAACCTGTCTTTAAACCGAGATATGCAGTCCACCGATTTTATGCTCGTAAACGATAAAGGACTTATTCTGTATGATCCGAATAAAGTGCTGGACGGCCAGCCAATCCAGTCCGTGATGAAGAGGGACGTCAAGTTCGGCGGTGATTTTCAGAGCTTCAAGACGGCGTTTAACGGGGAAAAAAGCATCGTTTCGATTTATCATATGAAAGAATACAATTGGAGTCTCGTTTCCGTCACTTCGTGGAGCTCCCTGTCACAGGAAACGCTGGTCTTTGCCAAATGGTTTATCGGCATTACGCTCGTCTGCCTTTTGGCGGCGGTGACCTTCAACATGGTCTTCATGAACCGGATTACCGGCTCGATCGCGGTCATCGTCCGCTTCATGCGTAAAGTGGAAGGCGGGGACTTCAATGTCCAGGTGCACCACCGGGGCAAAGACGAGCTGCATATTCTGGCGAAGGGCTTTAACGATCTGGTTGAACGGGTCAACGGCCTGTTCCAACAGATCCAGAAGGAGCAGAAGCAGAAGGCGAAGGCAGAGCTGCGGGTGCTCCAGGCCCAGATCAAGCCGCATTTTCTGTTCAATACGCTCGAGTCGATCAACGTCCTTGCGGTTCAGAACGAAGGGGAGAAGGTCAGCGAAATGGTGCACCGGCTTGGCAACATTTTGCGGATCAGCATCCAGGACAATGAGGAGATTACGCTTGGCCAGGAAATCGAGCATTTGCAGAGCTATTTGGAAATCCAGAAATTCAGGTTTCAGGATTTGTTTGAATATGAGATCGATATTCCGCCGGAGCTGCGGAGCCGCAGCGTGCTGAAGCTGACCCTGCAGCCGCTCGTCGAGAACTGCATCCAGCACGGCTTTGAAGGGATCGGCTATAAGGGCATGATTTATGTGTCCTGCTGGAAAGAGCGCGGCCGGCTCGTACTGCAGGTACAGGACAACGGCATCGGCATCAGTCCGCGGCAGCTGGCGGCTTTTGAATACATGAAGAGCGATGGCGGGGAACCGCCGGAATCGAAGGATATGCAGGTGAACCACGAGCGGAGGGGACTCGGCGTACGCAGTGTTGCCGACCGCATCCGGATTCACTACGGCGATGTATACGGGTTGTTCATTTGTTCGTCCGGGACCACCGGAACGATAATCCAATGTATCATACCAGACAACGAGTGGAGGGACATGGATGATTCTGAACGTGCTGCTGGTTGATGATGAAGCCCCGATTCTGAACAATCTGAAAAGCGTTATTCCGTGGAACGACATGCAGATGCAGGTCTATACCGCCCGGAGCGGACAGGAGGCGTTGGACATTTGCAGTCTCCATACCCCCGATATCGTGCTGTGCGACATTCGCATGCCGGTGATGGACGGCCTGACCCTGATCGGCGAGCTGCGCAAAGGCGGATCCGCCGCTGAAATCATTCTTCTAACGGGATATCAGGAATTTGAGTATGCCCGGCAGGCGATCAAGTATAATGTCAGGGAGTACATTTGCAAGCCGATCCATTACAAGGAGCTGGAGAATACGATCCGCTCCGCCCGTGAGGATATTCTCCGGAAACGGCGGAGCGATCCGTTCCAGGTGACCGTCGCCCGGATAGAGGAGGACAGCAGCGACAGCGGGGCAAGAAAGACCCCGCAGCAGCTGATGTCGGAAGCGATTCTTTATATCGGCGAACGGCTGGGCAGCGATCTGGGCATCGAGGAGCTGGCGGGACACCTGGGCATCAGCTGCAGCTATTTTTGCCTGCTGTTCAAAAATCATCTCGGCGTCACCTTTGTCGAGTATTTGACAGGGAAACGGATCGAAACCGCTAAATATCTGCTTACCCACAGCGACAAAAGCATCACGCAAATCGGCAGCAGCATCGGCTACCAGGAGCGGAGGTACTTTACCAAAGTGTTCCAGCGTCATACCGGGCTGACACCGTCCGAATTCCGTGACCAGACGAAGGGAAGAACGGCGGGTTAGCGGACGATCGGCGGAGCAATATATGAATAGGGAGTGGGCATGTCATGTTAGTATCGGATCTACCGCTTGAGCAAAAAATCGGGCAAATGTTCATCTGCGGGTTCCACGCGCAGGAGCCGGATGAGCAAATCCGCCGTCTGATTGAGGAGTACCATGTAGGCGGCGTCATCTATTTCCGCCGGAACATCGGTGAGCCGGAACAGGTGGCCGCGATGTCTTCCTCCCTGCAGGAGATGGCCGCGAAGCAGGGGAAGCTGCCGATGTGGATCGCCATCGACCAGGAAGGCGGCATGGTGGCCCGCATCGACCATCGCAGGGTGAGCCGCATTCCGGGAAACATGTCACTTGGGGCGACGGGAAACCCGGATTTTACCTACCGGGTGTCCGCTATAAGTGCCCAGGAGCTGCATGCGCTTGGGATCAATATGAACTTCGCGCCTGTGCTTGACGTGAACAACAACCCGCGGAATCCGGTCATCGGCGTCCGATCGTTCGGCGAAGATCCGGAGCAGGTGGCTGAGCACGGCTCGGCCGCCATTCGGGCGTACCAGGAGCACGGCGTATCGGCGGCAGCGAAGCATTTTCCGGGGCATGGCGATACCAGCGTCGACAGCCATCTGGGGTTGGCATCGGTAGAGCACGGCATGGAGCGGCTGCGCGAGGTGGAGCTGAAGCCGTTCGTCCGGGCGATTCGGGACGGGGTGGACGTCATTATGACGGCACATGTCGTCTTCCCGGCCATCGAGAAGGAGGCGGTTCCGGCGACGTTGTCCAAAGCGGTGCTCACCGGTTTGCTCCGCGACCAGCTCGGTTACGAGGGCGTCATCGTGACCGACTGCCTGGAAATGCACGCGATTGCCAAGCATTTTGGCGTGGGCGAAGGCGCGGTGCTTGCCGTGGAAGCGGGAGCGGACATCGTCTTGGTCAGCCATACGCTTCAGGATCAAATCGAAGCGGTTGAAGCGGTCACGGCGGCTGTGCGCAGCGGAAGAATTCCGGAGAGCGTTATTGACGCTGCGGTGAGCCGGGTTCTGAAACTGAAGGAGAAGCGGCTGCAGCCTTCGGGTACCCAGGAAAGCGCGCCAGCCTTCCTTGAACGGCACGAAAAGCCGGAAACCGAGCGGCTGCTGAGGGAAGTGGCAGCGGGCAGCATTACGCTCGTCAAAGACGATGGTCAGCTGCCGCTTCAGGAAGACGAGCCGGTCCTTGTCGTGTGGCCGGAGCTCCGCTCGGAAACACAGGTGGATGAGCCATGGACGGAAGCGAAGACCCTCGGGCAGGCGCTGTCGGAATACATACAGGACGTAAATGAGCTGACGATCAGCGCGGAGCCGGACCTGCACGAGGTTGAACAGGTGCTGGCCGCCGCCAAAGGATATCGTCAGGTCGTCGTCGCTACATACACGGCCGGCAGCGAGCTTCCTGCAGGTCAGCGCAAGCTCGTCGAAGGGCTGATCGCGCTTCAGCCGCAGCGGCTCGTGGTGGCCTCCACACGCAACCCGTACGATCTGGCAGCGGTACCGGCCTCGCCGGCATACCTGTGCTGCTACGAAAATACGCCTTATTTTATGGAAGGGCTGGCTTCCATTCTAACGGGGCATGCTAAGGCCGGAGGGACGCTGCCGGTTAGCCTTGGCAGTCAAACCACGGCGTCCTAGTGAACGGGATAATCCGCAAGAAAAAGGCATGCGGTATAGATTTACCAAAGGTTGGATGCCCATTTGGGATATCCTTCCTTTTTTCTTTTGGAGATCTGTAAAATCGAGAGCAACTTTTCAGGGAATGAAGCGTCTAATACTATGTCTTTTCAATGATATCAGAAAAAAATAAGCTTGATGGATCTGATGTCGGGGGGAACTAGCGTCAGCCTCTTTTTTTTGTATGGGGTCAGGAGGCTCGTTAGAACAGAACGTGATTTAAAAATGGGAGCAGAAGGAGTCTGGAGATGAATTTCAAGAAATTGACCATGATTGCAGTGTTAGCTGCATCACAAACCGCTCTGGTCTTGCCGGCCGGCGCGGAAACCGCGGTACAGGTCCAGCAAAATGCGGGGACGGTCCAAGGTGTAGACAATGCAGCGGCAAGCGCAGTCACCAATAACATCACGAGCAGCACGACCAATACTGGCAATTCCAGCAATTCGGGCGCTGCAAGCACGAACGGAACAACAGGAACTGCAGGCACGTCCAGCACGACAGGTACAACCGGAAATGCAGGGGGAACGAACGGCACGACGGGAATGGAAAGCGGTACAAGCACCACTACGACAACTTCCGGCCAAGACTCCACAGGCTCGGGAACCGCAGGAACGACCGGAAACACAAGTAACACCGGGCAAGGCGCTGTGCAGAACGGCGGCACGACAGACGGAACAAGCACTTCCGGTCAAACCGACGGCAGCACCGGGAACACGAATGACGGTGGCCAAGCGGCGGACGGCCAAAATACCGGCACGCAAGGAAACGAAGGACAGTCCGAAGGTACGGCAGGCGGCACCACAACAACCACCGATCCGCAGGGAATTACGGCGACGGGAAGCACGACAACCGGTCAGGCCGGCCAGCTGATCCTCATGATGAACAGCAACAAAATGTACCAAGACGGCAAACTGTACTTGGCCGGCCAGCCGATGGCCGTCAAGAACGGCGTATCTTATGTGGCGATCCGCGCCATGGTGGAGCGCGTCGGTCTGAAGCTGACGTACGACGCCAAGACGAAAGAAACGATTATTATTAAAGATAACAACGAGCTCCGGTTCAAAACGAACAGCAGCAGCTACCGCGTCAACGGAGTGGCGAAACCGATGAAGGGCCCTGCGTATCAGTACAAAAATACGTTTATGGTTCCGCTCACGTCGATCACGCAGGCACTTGGCATTCCTTACACGGTCGACCAGCCCGGAAAGCGCGTCATTCTGAACCTGTCGACGAAGCCGGTAGCCACATTCAGCGTTGGTCCAACTGAAATTTTTGCAGGTGAGACGACGGTGAACTACATTTCCCAAGCGACCTCTCCAAGCGGACTGCCAATTATTGACGAGCGCTGGGAAGGGAAAGAGGACATTTTCCAAGAACCCGGACTGCATACAGTGACCCACTATGTTCAGGATTCCAGCGGACAGTGGAGTGATCCGTACAGCATCACGGTGAACGTGCTCAAGCCGAACGAGCCGCCGGTGGCTAGTTTTACAACCGACAAAGAACAATACAAAATGGGTGAATTGATCACCATTACCGACCAGAGTACGGATGATGAAGACGCGATCGTCAGCCGCGAATGGCTGAACGACCGCAAGGCGTTCTTCCAGCCTGGACCGCAGACAATCCGGCTCAAAGTAACGGACAAACACGGCGCGATAAGCGAGTTCCAGAAGACCGTCGTCATTACGAACGAAACGTTGTACACCGAAGACGAGTTCAACAAGCTCTTTACGCCGGTGGGAGACAAATTTACGTTCAACGGCGGATCAGTGCCTAGCTGGAAAACGGCGACCTTTACGACAACTTCCGATCCAGCCACGCTGATCCGCAGCAACAGTCCGGAGACGGTATATTCCGAAGGCCTCCTGTATCAGGAAACGGCGCTCGGAAGCACCCGGTTTATGCTCCACCATGTCAATGCTACGAATAAAAACATGCAGGTTTACGTCATCGCCACCAACACGATGCTGGACATGAGCAGCACGATCAACATCCAGAACTTCGGCATGGGGGGACCTAGCCCGTATGCGACGGGCCACGGCAGAGCATCCGTGATGCGCTACTTTGATTCCATGACGAGCGGTTCGGGCCGTCAGGATATCACCCTCGCCCCTGGCGAGAGCAAGGTCATTATGACGAATATCAACAACATTAAA
Organism: Paenibacillus sp. FSL R5-0378; assembly: GCF_038009285.1. Taxonomy (NCBI): domain Bacteria; kingdom Bacillati; phylum Bacillota; class Bacilli; order Caryophanales; family Paenibacillaceae; genus Paenibacillus; species Paenibacillus sp. FSL R5-0378. Next base: position 5,685,839 of record NZ_JBBPAY010000001.1, on the reverse strand, counting down.
ATGAAACCGGGTGAAGGCATTTCCGTTCTGGCGGACGCATTCAGCAACTATCCGGTAAAATACAGCGTCATTATGCTCGACGCCACGAAGGATCCGCTGCAGTCGCTGCCATTCCTTCCGGCCCTTGACCGCGACGTACACAACCGGGGCACGTATCCGAATTCCGTCGTGAACATGTCGACCGACGAAGTGCTTGGCAGCACCGAGACACGTATCGTTCTCGGCGACAATAACATCGATCCGAACCTGAAGGGACTGGACGGGATCTATGGAACCGAAGCTTCAAATGCAGGCAACTTTGGTGTATTGTACAAAATCAAGCTGAACCACGTCGCTCCGAATACGCTGATTACGCTTAATCCTCGCGGCGGCGTATACAACGGCATTTTTCTGGTGAACGGCCAGCAGGTGCAGGCAGCGAACAACACCCAGGATGTCAACGCCCCGAACGAAACGAGCGTTCTGTACCGTACCGGAAACTATGAGCAAAGCGTAGAAATTTGGTACACGGCGGCGCCGGGCAGCAACCTGCCGATTAACCTGCTCCTGATGCCGATGCCGCAGATGAAGCAGTAAACAAAAGCAGTAACGGATTATGATTATGGAAGACAGCAATTATTCTTTCTTATTCTTATAGGCAATGAAAAGACCCCCATCCACTGCAGCTGCGGTAGATGGGGGTCTTCTTTGTCTTTTTTATAATGCATTCGCTGCCGTATTCGTACTAGGAAGAGCTGCGGCTCTTCCATAACAGGAATATGAAGAACGGCGCGCCGACAGCCGATGTAAACACGCCGACCGGAATATCCAGCGGGGTGAACAGGTTGCGGGCGAGGACATCCGCCACGACAACGATGATGGCCCCGCATAGAGCGCTGGCCGGAAGCAGGGAGCCGTAAGACGATCCGATCAGCTTCCGGGCGATGTGGGGGGCGAGGAGGGCAACAAAGCCGATCGCTCCGCCGACGGAGATGCCGGCCCCGGCGAGCCCGACGGCCATGAAGAGCAGGATCGTCCGGTCGCGCTCCACCCGGCTGCCGGCCCCGGCGGCCAAGTCGTCGCCGAGCTGCAGCATGTTGATGCGCCGGGCGAAGATCAGGCTGAGCGCGCCCAGCGCGATGAACCATGGCAGCATCATGTTGACATGCTTCCAGGAGCTGCCGTACACGCTGCCCAGCAGCCAGTTGAAGGCTTTCTGGGCGACGTCGGTCGGGCCTGTGACGAGCAGCATCGTAGAGATAGCCGAAGCGACCGCCCCGATGCCGACGCCGATCAGGACCAGCATAAGCGGGTTGACGCCCTTTTTCCACGAGAGCACATAAATCAGCAGCGTGGTGAGCGCGGCGCCGACAAAGGCGGCCGGCGGCAGCCAGAAGACGCTGGCCGACGGAATCAGCGTAATGATGGCCGTCGTCGCGACAGAGGCGCCGCTCGTGACGCCCATAACGTCCGGAGAAGCCAGCGGATTCCGGATCAGTCCCTGCGTGATCGCCCCGGACATGGCGAGGCAGGCCCCGACCAATGCGCCGACGATGACCCTGGGAAGCCGGAGCTTCTGCACGACCACAACGTCCAGCTTGTTCCCTTGGCCGAAGATCGCCTGGGTCACCTCCCAGGGATTCACGTATTTGGTGCCGAAGCCGATGCTGATGATGACCGCAAGTAAAAGGACAATGGCTAGAATGCACAGAATGGCAATCTGGCGCTTCGATGTGAGAAAGGAAACCGCATCCCCGCCCATGCGGACGCTGATGGGGCCTTTCGGTCTGGATGAACGGCTCATTGGCGAAGCAACCCCTTTCTCGCAGCGTGGATGAAGAATGGCACTCCGATGATCGCCGTCATGACGCCGATGGGGATCTCCCGGGGCATGGCGATAAAGCGGGACGCAATATCCGCAAGAAGGAGCAGAATGCCGCCCAGCAGCGCGCTGTAGGCGACCAGCCAGCGGGTATCCCGGCCGACGAGAGCTCTGGCGATGTGCGGGATAACGAGCCCGACAAACCCGATCGGTCCGGCGACGGCGACCGAGCTGCCTGCCAGCACGACGATAAGCAGTCCCATGGTCAGCTTGAGGAGTACGGTTTTCTGCCCCAAGCTGCGTGCCACGTCCTCACCGAGCATGAGCGTGTTGACGGATGACGCGATAAGAAGGGCGACGATCCAGGCGGCAAGCATGTAAGGCAGAAGGCCCAGCAAAATGCTCAGGCTCCGGCCTTCCACGGAACCGGACATCCAGAACAGCACTTCCTCCATGGCCCTGCCGCTGATGATGAGCATGCCGTTGGTCAGCGAGCTGCAGAAGGCGGTAATGGCCGCCCCGGCGAGCGTGATTTTCAGCGGCGTTAAGCCTTGCCTCCCGGCGGAGCCGAGAATAAATACGAACAGGCAGCTGACAGCCGCCCCGAGGAAAGCGATCCAGGTGAAGGAAGCAAGCGAGCTGACGCCGAGCAGGACGAATGAAGCTACGACAAGCAGGGAGGCGCCGGCATTAATACCGAATATCCCTGCATCCGCAAGCGGATTTTTGGTCAGGGATTGCAGCAGCACGCCGCAAATTCCCAGGCTTCCGCCGACGAAGGCGGCGATCAGCGCGCGCGGCACGCGGACGTCCCGGACGATAATGTGCTCATTGCTTCCATTAAACGAAGTAAAGGCTTCGACAACTTCCCTCCAATTGGTGCTGTGCACGCCAAAGAGGATGCTCGCAGCAACACATAAGAGCAGGAGGACGAGCCCTGCGATCAAACCGGTCCATTTGGCAGATGATCTATGTAACCATTCCGGCTGCACGGCATACCCCTCTTTTCAATCAGGCTGTAAATAAATAGATTGAACTAAAGTTGTGCATTGAACTTCCTGTTATAAGGGCCTGATACGTCCTATATCATTCATTTCTTTAGTTCATTCTATGTAACATATTAAAGTTTAAGTGGAGCGCATAGGCTTGTCAATGAGGCTGATTCTCAATTTCAATATCCGTTTTTTGTACTTCCATACAGGAAGTTTATTGACATTACAGGCGCTATGAATTAGGATTAGGACGATACTGAGAATCATTATCAGGAGATTAGAAGGGGAGAGCTTTTACTTATGAGAAAATGGAACGGCCTTATACTTATGCTGTTGGCTGCTGTGCTGGTACTGTCCGCATGCGGCAAAGACAGCGGCAGCGGCAGCACCGCTTCTGGAAGTACAGGAGAGAGCAGTACGGAAGCGGGAGCTGCGAACGATGCAGACCGCACAATTGAGACGGTTATGGGGCAGGTCAAAGTACCGGCACATCCGAAGAAAATCGTCGTGTTGACCAATGAAGGAACCGAGGCGCTGCTGTCCATGGGCATCAAACCGGTGGGCGCCGTCAAATCTTGGACCGGCGATCCATGGTATCCCCATATTAAGGATCAAATGCAGGGCGTAGAAAATGTAGGCGACGAGGGCCAGCCGAACGTGGAAGCGATCGCTGCGCTCGAACCGGACCTCATCCTGGGCACGAAAATGCGCCAGGAGAAAATTTACGAGCAGCTGTCCGCCATCGCTCCAACCGTATTTTCCGAAACGCTCCGCGGTGAGTGGAAGGAGAACTTCAAGTTGTGGGCCGACGCGGTCGATGAGAAAGAGAAGGGCGACCAGGTACTGGCCGACTATGATAAGCATGTGGCTGACGTGAAAGCGCAGATCGGCGACAAATTGAGCACGAAAGTGTCGATGGTCCGGTTTATGCCGGGCAAGGCACGGATTTACTATAACGACACGTTCTCCGGCATCATTTTGAAGGAAGTGGGCCTCGCCCGTCCGGCGGTGCAGGATAATCCCGGGTTCTCCGACGATGTCGGCAAAGAGCGCATTCCGGACATGAACGGCGACATTCTGTTCTACTTTACCTATGAAACCGGCGACGGCGAAGGCAGCAAGATGGAGAAGGAATGGACCGAAGACAAACTTTGGAAAAACCTTGAGGTGGTCAAGAAGGGCAACGCGCACCGCGTGGACGACGCCATCTGGAACACCGCAGGCGGGGTCCTTGCGGCCAATCTGATGCTAGACCAGCTGGCATCCTACTTTAAATAAAATCTAAGCGCACAGGGGGCTCCGTCAGGGGTCCCCTGCTTCATTGACGGAGGCCCGGATTTGAGGCATTATTAATAGTAGACAAATGTTGTAAACAAGAGTGGCTTACGGCTTTAAGCATAGAATGGGAGGATGAGCGTATGCTTTCGACGGAGAAGATTATTGACGCCATGTCCGAGCAGGGACTGCGCATAACCGACCAGCGCAAGACGCTCGCCAAATTATTTGGTGAACATTCGGGTTATTTGTCAGCCAAGGATGTCTATGAGTTTATGGGCAAAAAATACAGCGGACTCAGTTTCGATACCGTATACCGCAATCTGCGGGTTATGCAGGAGCTGGGCGTTCTCGAACAGATCGTGTTTGAGGACGGGGTCAAATTCAAAGCCAGCTGCAGCGAAGACCACCACCATCATCACATGATCTGCCTGCAATGCGAGAAGACGTATCCGATCAGCTTCTGCCCAGTGTCGATGGCGGATACGCCCGACGAATTTCAGGTCGTGAAGCATAAATTTGAAGTATTCGGATATTGTAAAGACTGCCGGCAGCCTGCGGATGCGGGGCTGAGTGTCAATCCGCTGTCCGGGCACACCGGGGAGCATTAATGCTATGGGCGTATCCCGAAGAATCGTCCAAGGCCCCATCGTCATTTACCGCAAATACATTTCGCCGTTAAAACCGCCGACCTGCCGTTTCTACCCGACATGCTCGGCGTACGCAATGGAAGCGATCGAGGTGCACGGGGCCGCCAAAGGATCGTGGCTCGCCATGAAACGGATCGCCAAATGCCATCCATTTCATCCGGGCGGCGTGGATCTGGTTCCCCCGCGGAAGGAGAGGGGGGGCGCAGGCGCCCCTCATCCTTCCGAAGGCGAGGGACACCTGACTTGACACGCGGTATCCGGGTTCAGTATATTATGGAATATATGACATTTCCGAGGAACGGATGAGTACGAGAACAGTAGCTTATTGCAGAGAGCCGGGGCAGCTGAGAGCCGGTATAAGCGAAGTCTCCGAAGATGGTCCGGGAGGAACCGCTTTCGAGCAGCATCCTGAATCAGAGGATGCGTAAGGGAGCGGCGTGATCCAGCGATAATGGACAGTGCGCGGCTGAGACATGCCGGTACTGATGGAGCCTGCCGCCTGCGAGGGCGCAGGGAATTTGGGTGGTAACACGTGAGGAATCTCTCGTCCCATTAGGGGCGGGAGTTTTTTGTATCCTCGGGGCCCCCGCATAGTACCTGAACAGGGTATCACAGCAAAAGCCCCACTTCGTGGGGTTATTTTGTGTTCGCACAGAAGATACAGGAACGCCGATTTTGGAAAGGAAGATGAACGATGGCTGACAAGAAAACATTTTATTTGACGACGCCGATCTATTATCCGAGCGACAAGCTGCATATCGGGCATGCATACACGACCGTGGCCGGCGACGCGATGGTTCGTTACAAGAAGCTGCGCGGCTACGATGTGCGCTATTTGACGGGAACCGACGAGCATGGTCAGAAGATTGAACGCAAGGCTGCTGAAGCGGGCAAAACGCCGCAGCAGTTCGTCGACGATATCGTGGCGGGGATCAAGGAGCTGTGGAAGAAGCTCGACATCTCCAACGATGACTTTATCCGGACGACGGAACCGCGCCATACGAAGGTCGTTCAAGAAGTGTTCGAACGCTTGCTGGCGCAGGGCGATATTTACAAGGGCGAGTATGAAGGCTGGTACTGTACGCCGGATGAATCGTTTTTCCTGGAACGGCAGCTCGTAGACGGCAAATGTCCGGACTGCGGCCGGCCGGTGGAACGCGTGAAGGAAGAGAGCTATTTCTTCCGGATGAGCAAATATGTAGACCGGCTCCTCCAATACTATGAGGACCATCCGGACTTTATTCAGCCGGTGTCCCGCAAGAACGAAATGGTCAACAACTTCATCAAGCCGGGACTGGAAGACCTGGCGGTGTCCCGTACGACCTACGAATGGGGCGTCAAGGTGAAGAGCGATCCGAAGCACGTCGTATACGTCTGGATTGACGCGCTGCTGAACTATATCACCGCGCTGGGTTACGGCTCGGAAGATACGAGCCTGTTCGATAAGTACTGGCCGGCTGACGTTCATCTCATGAGCAAGGAAATCGTCCGCTTCCATACGATCTACTGGCCGATCATCCTGATGGCGCTGGACCTGCCGCTGCCGAAGAAAGTGTTTGCACACGGCTGGCTGCTGATGAAGGACGGCAAGATGTCCAAATCGAAAGGCAACGTCGTCGATCCGGTCACGCTCATCGACCGTTACGGTCTGGACGCCCTTCGCTATTACCTGCTGCGTGAGGTTCCGTTCGGCGCGGACGGCACGTTTACGCCGGAGAGCTTCGTGGAGCGCGTCAACTCCGATCTGGCCAATGACCTCGGCAACCTCCTGAACCGCACCGTGGCGATGGTGGACAAATATTTCGAGGGCCGGGTTCCTGGGTACCGCTCCGGCGTGACTCCGTTTGACGCGTCGCTCGAGGAAGCGGCCAAGGATGTTTACGGAAAAGTTGAAGAAGCGATGGAAAATATGGAGTTCTCCGTTGCGCTGACGGCCATCGGCCAGTTTATCAGCCGCAGCAACAAATATATCGACGAAACGCAGCCTTGGGCGCTGGCAAAAGATGAGTCCAAACGCGAAGAGCTGGCGTCTGTCATGACCCATCTGGTCGAAAGCCTGCGGATCGGCTCGATCCTGCTGCAGCCGTTCCTGACCCAGGCTCCGCTGAAGATTTGGGAGCAGCTGGGCATTCAGCAAGGCGAGCTGACCGAATGGGACAGCGGCAAGACGTTCGGCTTGATTCCGGAAGGAACGCAGCTGGTGAAGGGCAACCCGATCTTCCCGCGCCTGGACGCGGAAGAAGAGGTGGCATACATCAAGCAGGCAATGACCGGATCCGAAGCTCCCGCGAAGGAAGCGGAAGCCGGCAACTCTGCCGAAGCGGCTGCGCCGCAGGAAGCGCCTGAGCTGAAGGAAGAAATCGGCATTGAAGATTTTGCCAAGGTCGAACTGCGCGTAGCTCAAGTTATCGCCTGCGAGCCTGTCAAGAAAGCCGACAAGCTGCTCAAGCTGCAGCTGGATCTCGGCTTCGAGCAGCGGCAGGTCGTTTCGGGCATCGCGAAGTTCTATACGCCGGAAGAGCTGGTCGGACGCAAGGTCATCTGCGTCACCAACCTGAAGCCGGTGAAGCTGCGCGGCGAGCTGTCACAGGGCATGATTCTGGCAGCATCCCAAGGCGATCAGCTGACGCTGGCGACGGTGCCGGACAGCATGCCGAACGGAGCGGTCGTGAAGTAGGAGCACGAAGTATAGTATAGTGCGCACCTATAAGTAAGTATGGTCGATAGGAAGACGGAATCCCGTTAGCAGCGGGTTTCCGTCTTTTTGTCGTCCAGGTATATCGATCTCTTGGGAGAGACGCCAAGCTCCAAAGAACTCCACGGCAGGTATCGTTCGCTTTCCTCTGTTAATTTTGCACCCAAGGTTGACAAATAAAATAAGCCCATTCATAATCTTATTAGTAAAAGTTACGATTAGTGGGAGCGTACATCTGTGAATATGAGAAATGTGATCAAGCGGATTCTGGCGCCTTCGTTTCTTCTGATGGCCATGCTGGTTTTTGCCGGCTGCGATAACTCAGGGAACGCACAGCTGGATCCGGATAAAGTGAATGTCATGACGACGTTCTATCCGATTTATGAGTTTGCCAAGGAAATCGGCGGCGAGGACGCCAACGTCATCAATCTACTGCCGGCAGGCGTCGAACCGCATGATTGGACGCCGCGGAGCCAGGATATTGTGAACACGTCCAAGTCGCAATTGTTTTTATATAACGGGGCCGGACTCGAAGGCTGGGTACCGAATTTTCTGAAAGGGCTGAACCGGGACTCCAAGGTGAAAGCCGTTGAGGTCAGCCAGGGCATCCAGCTGATCGAAGGCGAAGAGGACGGCGGGCATGATCTCGAAGGAGAGGGCATGGGGACCGGGCACAAGCATCACATCGACCCCCACACGTGGGTCAGCCCGAAATCGGCCATCATTATGGCCGAGAACATCAAGAACAGCTATGTGGAGGCCGATCCACAGCATGCACAGGCTTACGAAGCGCGGTACGCAGAGCTTAGCCGGAAACTGCAGGAGCTTGACCGCAAGTTCGAGACGGAGCTGGCGCAGGTTCCGCATCACAAAATCGTCGTATCCCATCAGGCCTTCGGCTACTTGTGCCGCGATTACGGCTTGGAGCAGCATCCCATCATGGGCTTGTCGCCGGATGCCGAGCCCCGGGCCCGCGATTTGGTGGAGCTGTCGAACCTGGTGAAGTCGGAAGGAATCAAATATATCTTTTTCGAAGAGCTGGTCTCCGACCGGCTGGCCAAAACGCTGGCTTCCGAGACCGGAGCGACCGTGTCCGTCCTGAATCCCCTCGAGGGACTGACACAGGAGGAGCAGGAGAAGGGCGACGACTATTTTACCTTGATGGACAAAAATTTGCATAATCTCATTCTCGCATTACAATAAAATGAAGCAGCTAACAGAAAGGCGGATTTCGCATGTTTACGCCGATGATTGACGATTGTCATCAACCGATTATCGAGATGGAGAACATCTCCTTTTCATACAGGGACCAAAAGGTCATCAACGATCTGAACTTTACCGTAAAAGAACGCGATTTTGTCGGCATTATCGGCTCCAACGGGGCGGGCAAGACGACGCTGCTTCGGATGATCGTCGGCCTTTTGCCCAGCGGCCAGGGCAGCATCCGGCTGTTCGGCCAGCCGATCCGCAGGTTCAAAGACTGGGAGCGGGTAGGCTATGTCCCGCAGAAAAATTCGTTTAACCCGTTGTTCCCGGCTACTGTTCGCGAGGTGGTTCTTTCCGGGCTGTACAATAACAAAAACCTGTTCCGCCGGGTAAACAGACACATGCAGCAGCAGTGTGACGATGCGCTTGAGGTGATGCGGATTCAAGACATCGCCGGCAAACGGATCGGTGAGCTGTCCGGCGGTCAGCAGCAGCGCGCCTTCCTGGCGCGGGCGTTGATCAACAACCCGGATCTGCTCATCCTGGACGAGCCCACGGTGGGCATTGACGCGGAGACGCAGGCCGGATTTTTCGAGCTGATTACCCACATGCACCGGCATCATCATATGACGCTGCTGATGGTGTCGCACGATATGGACATGATCGAGGGATATTTGGGCGAGAAGCCGAAGCAGAAGAACGGCAAGATCGAATTTTTCGTCAGACATTCCCATGAGATTCAGGACTGCGAGGTTCAGGACCTGCAGCACTCATTGTCATAAAAAGCACGATCGTTTACAAAATATTAAAAGCATCCGAAGGAGTCGTTATTGTTGGCTATAGAAATTATCCTCAGTGATTTTTTTCAAAGGGCGCTGGCCGGCGGTCTGCTGATCGGGATCACCGCTCCGCTGATCGGCATTTTTCTCGTGCTGCGGCGCCTGTCCATGATCGGGGACACGCTTGCACATGTAACGATCGCCGGGGTGGCGCTCGGTTTTCTGATTAATCTGTATCCTCTGGGGGCAGGTCTTGTATTTGCGGTTCTGGCTTCTTTTGCGATAGAAAAGCTCAGAAAAGCTTATAAAAGCTATGCCGAGCTGTCGATAGCGATCATTATGTCCGGCGGCGTTGCGCTGGCTTCTTTGTTTTTCACACTCGGGATGGGTTACAATACAGATGTGATGAGCTATTTGTTCGGCAGCATTTATACGCTGGATACCCAGGATCTGTACGTGGTAGGGGCTGTGACGCTGGTCGTCGTGGTCGTTATTACGCTCTTTTTCAAAGAGTTTTTCCTGCTGAGCTTTGAAGAAGACGCCGCAAGCGTAAGCGGTCTGCCTGTGCGCATGATGAACATGCTGATCACCGTCCTGACGGCCCTCGTCATCAGCACGGCCATCAAAATCGTCGGCGCTTTGCTCGTATCGGCACTGCTGACCATTCCTGTCGCTATCAGCCTCCTGATCGCCAGAAGCTTCAAATCTTCCGTCATCCTGTCGGTGGTCATTTCGGAGATTGCGGTTGTGGGGGGACTTGTGATTGCCGGCGTTTGGAACCTGGCTCCGGGAGCAACCATCGTGCTGCTGCTGATTGCGCTGCTGATCTTGACGATGGCGGGCAAGAAGGGATTATCAACGTAGGAGGTACTTGTCCTTGTCAAACTTGAATATATGGCTTGCCTTCTTCGCCGGACTGGCTTCCTTTATTTCTCCGTGCTGCCTGCCGCTGTATCCGTCCTACATTTCCTACATTACCGGGATGTCGGTACAAACGCTGAAGACGGAGCAGAACAAAAAAGAAGTCCGTTACCGGACGATGAGTCATACGCTGGCCTTTATTTTAGGTTTTTCCGCCGTATTCTATACGCTCGGGGTCGGAGCCGGCTTGTTCGGCAGCTTCTTTAACAACAACCGGGATCTGATCCGCCAGCTGTCGGCGCTGTTAATCATTTTGATGGGGCTGTTTCTGATCGGCATCTTTCAGCCGCGCTTTTTGATGCGTGAATTTAAGATGGATCTGAAGTTCAAGCCCGCAGGTTACATAGGTTCATTTATTTTCGGGATCGGCTTTTCCGCCGGATGGTCTCCTTGCGTCGGCCCGATCCTGGCGGCGATCATCGCTTTGGCAACGACCGAACCCGGTGCTTGGTTTCCGCTGATTACGGCCTATACCGTCGGATTTGCCATTCCATTTTTTGTGCTTGCCTTCTTCATCGGGTCCACCAAATGGATTGTGAAGTACTCGGGGATGATGATGAAGATCGGCGGGGCGCTCATGCTGTTTATGGGCGTACTGCTGTTCACGAACCAAATGACCAAAATTACGATTTGGCTGCAGGCCATCACGCCCGAATGGCTTAAGTTTTAGGTGAAGTAGTCGATGGTAGCTTCCGGAAAATGCTCAAAAATCCGCTCTGTGATAAACTCGCGCAGGGCGTTTTGCTGTTCATCCGGGTACACGTATTTGAATTGGCCCCAGCGTCCCCATTTTTGCTTGCGCCTCGCGATATCCATCTCCAGCTTGGTTTTGGGATAGCGCTGCTCAATGATGTTTTTGGCGGTTTTCGTGAAGCGGTGCTGAATCATTTCGAACGTCAAATCCTTCGTTGCCTCGGCCGGGAGCGTATCCGCCAGACGCTTCAGAAGCTCGGCATAGCCGTCCTGCCAGCCGTCATACCAAATGATCGGGGCGATGATGAAACCGAGCGGATAGCCGGCCCTGGCGACCTTTCCCGCGGCCTCGATCCGTTCCTCGAAGTGCGACGTGGACGGCTCGAAGTTGCGGATGACGTAGTCCGAGTTGATGCTGAACCGGATGCGGGTATGGCCGTTATGCTTCAGCGGGAGCAGCGGATCGACATGGTGATACTTGGTCACGAACCGGAGTCTGCCGAATTCTTCGCCAGCCATGAAGGTAATCAGCTCCGCGAGGGAGCCCGTAATATGCTCCAGTCCCACCGGGTCAGATGTACAAGCGGCTTCAAACCGGGTGATTTCCGGCGCGCGTTCCTCAATGTATTGCTTGGCAGCGCCAATGATATCGGGTGTGTTGACATAGACACGGACATAGGGCTTGGCCCCGAGCGTCGTCTGCAGATAGCAGTAATGGCAGTGACCCATGCACCCGGTTGAGATTGGGATGGCGTATTCGGCCGAAGGCTTGGACTGGTCGAACTTCAGCGTTTTCCGCACGCCGACGACGAGCGTTCGTTTGGCGTTCCTGTATTTTTCCTGATCGGTTTCACCTGGTAAATTGGTGATGCGGTTATGAGAGCTGGTCATACGGTAAGGGATGTCTTTGGACTTGACCCATTCCATGATGTGCTGGCCTTTGGGATAGTTCAGCGCATCCGGTTCAAAATAAACAAGATCGGGGACAAACGGCTTGGTCGGCCGCAGCGTCCGCCTGGGCTTTTCTTTAACGCCAGTACCCATAGAACGGCTCCTTTCGCGGAAAATATGGTGCTTCAGTTTAGTATGTGTGCGGGTAGCAGGGGCAACCCGTGGCAATTACTGACCAGGATGGGAAGCGCGGCAGGCGGCAGGACTTGCCAAGTCCTCTTGAGAACATGTATCATTACAAGAGCAGGTAATCGGGCCAGATGATTGACGTTTATTACAGAAAAGAGGGAATATAATGCCAACGCCCAGCATGGAGGATTATTTGGAGCGTATCTATAAATTGATTGACGAGAAGGGATACGCGCGTGTTTCGGACATTGCCGAAGGCTTGGAGGTTCATCCCTCATCCGTTACCAAAATGATCCAGAAATTGGACAAGGACGAATATTTGATTTATGAAAAATACCGCGGCCTTGTTCTGACTAGCAAAGGTAAGAAAATGGGCAAACGCCTGGTTGACCGGCATCAGCTTCTGGAGGAATTCCTGACGATGATCGGGGTTCAGCAGGAAAATATTTATGGAGATGTCGAAGGCATCGAGCATCACTTAAGCTGGGATTCCATAACGCGTATCGAGACGCTGGTGGAGTATTTCCGCCGGGATGGACAGCGTCTGGAGGAGCTGCGGAACATTCATAATGAATTGGTCAGCGATTCGTAAACAAGGCATCTGTCCGCACCCTCAAACGACAGGTGCCTCTTTCATTCCCAGCACGTAATCCGGTAATTTTAAGGGCCAAGACTGGCAAAACCCGGATTGCACACGCAGCAAAGGTTACAGCTTTTCTGCCCGATCGGTCGTTTGCGCTTTATTCAGCAGATCATGATTTCAAGGTTGTCTGATGCCGGCTAGTGATCTCAAGATAGAGCGTGAATGACCGATTTTTTTACCCGCAAATCTATCAATAGTGGAGGATTAGTAGAATGGGTTTTCGGAAGTTTCATAGGTGGATCGTGGCATCGCTGCTGTTGGTGCTGCTGATTCCGTTTACGGGGCAGCAGGCGAAGGCTGCAAACAACATCACGATGGTCCTGGACGGGAAGCAGCTGGTCAGCGATATCCCCCCGTACATCATGCCAAAAGTGAATGTGACGATGGTTCCGATCCGCGTGATCAGCGAAGGGCTGGGGGCGGCCGTCGCATGGAAACAAAGTGCGAAAACCGCTGATATTTCGGGCGGAGGTCATACGATTACGTTGACCAGCGGCAAAAAGACGGCTTTGGTGGATGGAGCCTCTGTCGCCCTTGATGCCTCCGTGCAGCTTCGGGGCGGCCGCGTGCTGGTCCCTCTCCGTTTTGTCGGCGAACAGCTCGGTCTGCAGGTAGACTGGGACCAGGTGGCAAGAACGATTACCTTAACATCAAGTGCTTACATACCTACCGAGCCGCCTGCTGAGGGCGGGGGAAGCAGCTCCAGCCAGCTCCGGGGAGCCTGGATCTCGACCGTGTACAACCTGGATTGGCCGACAACGTCCTCTTACGGCAAAATCGAGCAGCAGAAGCAGGAATATTCCGCTCTGCTCGACAAGCTGCAGGCCATGGGGCTGAACGCGGTGTTCGTTCAGGTTCGGACGGCCGGCGATGCGCTGTATCCGTCGGATCTGGTTCCGTGGTCGAAGGTGCTTACCGGCACCCAAGGCAAGGATCCGGGATATGATCCGCTCCAGTATATGATCGAGGAAACCCACAAGCGGGGGATGCAGTTCCATGCCTGGTTTAATCCGTTCCGGGCCAATCTGGACACGACCACAAGCAAGCTGGCGGCCAATCACGTGGCGGTTCAGCATCCCGACTGGGTCGTATCCGTCAATAACCAGCTGATCATCAACCCGGGAATTCCGGATGCGAGACAGCATATTATCGACGTCGTGATGGAAGTGGTGAGCAAGTACGATATCGACGGCGTTCATCTGGACGATTATTTCTATCCGTCGAGCGGAACGTTTAACGATGATGCTGCTTTCGAGGCATACAATACGCAGGGCTTGAGCAAAGCGGATTGGCGCCGCGATAACATTAACCAGTTCGTGCAGCAGCTGGGCCAGTCGATTCACGCGTCCAAGCCGGCCGTTCAGTTTGGCATCAGCCCGTTCGGCGTATGGCGCAACCAGTCTACCGATCCGACGGGTTCTGATACCAAAGCGGGCGTTACGGCGTACGACTCCATGTCCGCGGATGTGAGAACCTGGGTGAAGCAGCACTGGATCGATTACGTTGCACCGCAAATTTATTGGAGCATGTCCTTCAAGAACGCCCAGTACGACAAGCTCGTCGACTGGTGGGCGCAAGAAGTGCAGGGCACCGGCGTGGATCTCTATATCGGCCATGCCCCGTACAAGCTGGGAACCGCCGAGGCTGGGTGGCAGTCGGCGCAGGAGATCATCAACCAGCTTCAATACAACACCAAATACGACGCAGTCAAAGGCAGCATTTTTTACAGCGCCAAGGATTTGATCAAAAATCCACTTGGCATCGTTCAGGCACTGACCGCCTATTACCAGCAATGATAAATTCATAGAACATTGTCATGAATGACCCCCCGTGCTCATATCTTACTGTGGGATAATGAGACACGGGGGTTTTATTATGATCGTCAACGCGGTGTTCGAGGGCGGCGGAGTGAAAGGAATATCACTGGCGGGGGCCGTCAAAGCTGCGGAGCAAGCCGGCGTTGTGTTTAACCGGGTGGCGGGTACGTCGTCGGGTTCCATTGTGGCGGCGCTGCTGGCGGCAGGGTTTTCGGCCGACGAAATGAGCGAGATCGTGAAGACGACCCCTTTTGAGTCCTTTCTTCACCGCGCGCCGATATTCAATACCAAAGTAATCGGACCCGCCGCGCGTTTGTTTCTGAAGAAAGGGCTGTATTCCGGAGAAGCGCTCGAAGTCTGGATCCACCATATTTTGGCGGCCAAAGGGGTCAAGACGTTTGCTGATATCCCCCAAGGCAAGCTGATGATCATCGCCTCGGATATTACGAACGGGCGCATTCTGGTGCTTCCCGAAGACCTTGGCAAGCTGGGCGCCAACCCGTCCAGGTTTGCGGTTTCCAAGGCCATCCGGATGAGTACGAGCATTCCTTACTTTTTTGATCCGGTCATGCTGAGAATGACAGGCGAAGCGGCCAGGGGAAAATCGTTCGTTGACCAGTTTGTCTATATAGTAGACGGGGGGCTGCTCAGCAACTTCCCGCTGTGGCTCTTTGACGACGCTACGGAAGGAGCCGGTCAAAAGCCGGTTCCGACGATCGGATTCCAAATGGTCGGCAGGACGACGAACAAGCCGCATCTGATCCGCGGGCCTCTCAGCATGCTGCAGGCGATGTTTGAAACGATGCTGTCCGCTCATGATGAGCGGTACATCGAGCAGGAAAACCGTTTCCGGACGATCAAAATTCCGACTCTCGGCGTCGGAACGACGCAGTTTCATATTACACCGGAAGAAAGCCAGCAGCTGTATGAGTCCGGCATGCAGGCCGGGAAAAAGTTTTTTGCGGGCTGGAAGCCGTGACATCGCAGAAAAAATAAAAGGCATTCGCTGGTCCTCCTTTTAGAAGGAGGGGCGAATGCCTTGTTTTTGATATGTTCAAACTGCGCTTAGTGGTATTTCGGTTGTTGATCGTCATTCTTACCCTTTGAGCCTTCAATCACCTGGAAAGGGTAATTTTTGCGCTTGGCCGAAGATTGACCGCGTTTGGACGCATTGTATTTCTCCATCGTCCGCTGGGACGGCTTAACCTTGGGCCGCTTGTTGTAACGGGCAGGCGGGAATTTGTACAGCAGGAAAACCACACCGAACACGATCAAGGGCACAAGCAAATTCATAAGCGATCCTGCACCGCCAAACAAAATGTTGCCGAGCAGTCCGATGGCTGCCAGTACAATGGCAATCCAGAAAATTACAGCCTGCCTTTTCATGTCATCTCATCCTTTCAGGGGATCCAAGACTCCGTTTCTCACAGGTTGTTCCGCCCCGGGAGCTTTCTCCATCTGGGCGTCAAGCTCAAGCATGCGGTTGAAGGAGGCGATGGACACCTCAACCTGGTCATCCTTCGGTTCCTTCGTCGTCAACAGCTGAAGCCAAAGGCCCGGGTAACCGAGATACCGCAGCACCGGTACGTCGCGAAGCGCGTTGGTCAGTTTCAGAAACTCAAACGAAATGGCAATGACGACCGGAAGCAGAATGATCCGCTGCAGAACCCGCTGCGTCATATTATCCCACGGAACGAGCGAATAAATCAGTACGCCCAGTACGATCGTCAGCATCATGAAGCTGCTGCCGCAGCGGTAATGCAGACGGCTGTGCTTCTGCACGTTGGCTACCGTCAGCTCTTCACCCGCTTCATAGGTGCTGATCACCTTATGCTCCGCTCCATGGTACTGGAACAACCGCTTGATCACCGGGGTCTGGGAAATGCCCCATAGGTAAACGAGCAGCAGCAGCAGTTTAATGCCGCCTTCTATAAGGTTATGCAGGATATAGTTGTCAAACATCTTGCCGAAAATGAAATTCTCTAAAAATACAGGCACCAGCGTCAGCACCAGCTTGCCCACGAGAAACGAAAGCACGCCGACCGCTGCAACGCCGATAATCATCCCTAAGCTCCAGCCGGATTCTTCTTTCTGCTTTTGCTTGGCGCGCTCCTCCGGCTCCACTTCGTCATCCGCGTAGGATTCCGCCGAGTAATTCAGGTGCTTCGTACCTTTGGCGCTTGCATCTATAATACTGACAATACCGCGAAGGAAAGGGATTTTGCGCAATTTGCCGACCCAAGGCTTATCCTCGCGCGGCACCTCCAAAAATGTAATCTCCTGATTCTTCCGCCGCACAGCGGTGACATTGACGTGCTTACCGCCAAACATAACGCCTTCAATGACGGCTTGGCCACCGTAGCTGACCGTTTTGGATTGCTCCGACAAACAATTCACCTTCCCCGAATGTTTAGTTGTGATGCCTTTATTGTAACGAATTTCCCGTACGATTTCTAGTTGGATTAGCCCCGGCCCCAAATGAACATACTAAGAAAAACAAAAAGGGTGATATTCAAAGTGAGTTCACAGGGAGCTGCCATCCGGCAGCATACGAATACTGGCCATACCAATCCGCTCAGCTTCTCGCTGGAGCTCGGCTTTTTTGCCGGGTTGCTCTGGGGGGCGGTCCACTGGGTTTTCCATTGGCTGCGGTTCACGATCGTCATTCCGGCCTTTTTGGCCGAGCCTTTCTTCAAGCATTCTTTTTTGAAAAGCGGGTCAGGAGATCTGCTTGGCTGGCTCTTTTTCATTGCGTTTTCCATGGTCGCGGCCGTCATCTATACGCTGCTGTTCCGGAAGCTGGCCGGTCCGTGGCCGGGTATCGTATACGGTATTTGCTGGTGGGCCGTTCTGTTTGTGGCGGGTCCCGCACTCGGTATGATGAATCGTCTCAACCATCTGACATGGAACACGATCATCACCGAATTTTGCTTGTACCTGCTGTGGGGACTGTTCATCGGATACACGGCGGCTTTCGAATTTACGGATGAGCGCAAACGGGAACCCGGCAGGGCGAAGGCGCACTAGAGCAAAAAAACTTCTCAAGAAGACATCCCCTATGTTAAAATAGCAGATGGTTATTTGACGACAAAGGGTGGGAATACCATTTTGAGAACCATTTGGGTGATCAACGGACCGAACCTGAATCTACTCGGACTCCGGGAGCCTGGCGTGTACGGCTCTCAAAGTCTTGCGTCGATTGAAGAAGGCCTGCTTGAGAAAGCGGAGGCCCTGGGCGTGTCCGTCACATTTTATCAGTCCAACCATGAGGGAGATATCATTGACAGGATCCACGCCGCGCTGGATCATGCCGACGGCATCGTTCTGAATCCGGGCGCGCTGACTCATTACAGCTATGCCGTCCGGGACGCCATCAGTTCCGTTAAAATTCCGACGGTGGAAGTCCATTTGTCGAACATTCACGCAAGGGAGACGTTCCGCCATACTTCCGTGATTGCTCCCGTGGCCGTAGGTCAAATTGCCGGATTCGGCGCTGTCAGCTATGAACTCGGCATGATGGCACTGCTGCGCCACTTGGAAAGTCAGGGACAGTAGTCGCTGCCTCTTTCCCCGGGGAAAGCTGTACATGAGAGAGGAGTGTAACGATGAGCATCAATCGAGTGAACAAGCTGCGTGAAGCGATGCAGCAATCCAATGTGGAAGCGATGTTTGTAACCAGTTCCATTAACCGCCGTTATTTGACGGGATTTACCGGTTCATCGGGATACGTCCTCATCACTTTGCATGATGCGTACCTGCTGACCGACTTTCGTTACATGACCCAGGCACCGCAGCAAGCGAAGGGATTTACGATCGTCGAGCACGGGCCGAAGGTAACGGAAACGGTAAAGGAGCTGCTGATTTCCGCAAACATCGGCAAGCTTGGCTTCGAGCAGGATGACGTATCTTTTGCCGGATACACCGCTTACGCGGAGCAGCTTAAGCCAATCCAGCTCGTGCCGGTTTCCGGCCTTGTGGAGAAGCTTCGCATCTTCAAGGATGAAGAAGAGCTGAAGGTGATGCAGAGAGCGGCGGATTTAGCCGACGATACGTTCAAGCATATTCTCGGGTTTATCAAGACGGGAATGACGGAGCGGGAAGTCGACCTGGAGATGGAGTTTTACATGCGCCGCCACGGTGCCACTTCATCCTCCTTCGATACGATCGTCGCATCCGGAGAACGTTCCGCCATGCCGCACGGCGTTGCCAGCGAACGGGTGATTGCCGGAAACGAGCTCATCACGTTCGATTTCGGCGCATTGCTTGACGGATACTGCTCCGATTTGACGCGGACGATTGCGATCGGGGATCCGGATCCGAAGCTTAAAGAAATTTATGACATTGTGCTGGAAGCCCAGCTCCACACACTTCAGAACATCAAGCCGGGGATGACCGGCCGCGAAGCGGACGCGCTTGCACGCGATATCATCACGAAGTACGGCTACGGCGACAATTTCGGCCACAGCACGGGGCACGGCCTCGGCATGGAGGTTCATGAAATGCCTCGCCTGTCCAAGCTGAGCGACGATGTACTTAAGCCGGGTATGGTCGTGACCGTGGAACCGGGAATTTACCTGCCGGGTCTCGGCGGCGTGCGCATTGAAGACGATATTGTGATCACGGAGACGGGAATTGTGATCTTGACGCATTCGTCTAAAGATTTCACCGTATTACCGGCGTGATAAATGCAATATATACTTAA
Source organism: Paenibacillus sp. FSL R5-0378 (assembly GCF_038009285.1). Classification (NCBI taxonomy): domain Bacteria; kingdom Bacillati; phylum Bacillota; class Bacilli; order Caryophanales; family Paenibacillaceae; genus Paenibacillus; species Paenibacillus sp. FSL R5-0378. The sequence goes on along the minus strand of NZ_JBBPAY010000001.1, from coordinate 5,666,585 downwards.
ACCTTTAGGAGGGCATTTCAGTGATTTCAGTTAACGATTTTAAAACAGGTCTGACGGTGGAAGTCGATGGCGACATCTTTACCGTTCTCGATTTTCAGCACGTTAAACCGGGTAAAGGGGCAGCCTTCGTACGTTCGAAGCTGAAAAACCTCCGTAACGGCAACACCGTTGAGCGCACATTCCGCGCAGGTGAAACGATCGGCCGTGCCATTATCGAAAACCGCGGCGTTTCTTATCTGTATGCAAGCGGTCAAGAGCATACGTTCATGGACAACGAAACCTACGACCAGTTCACGCTGGACAGCAAGCAGCTGGAGTGGGAACTGAACTTCCTCAAAGAGAATATGAACGTGAACATCGTCAGCTACCAGGGCGAAATTCTCGGAATCAACCTGCCGACCAGCGTCGAGCTGAAGGTTGTTGAAACCGAGCCGGGCATTAAAGGAAATACGGCTACAGGGGCGACGAAGAACGCGAAGCTGGAAACAGGCCTGAACGTTCAGGTGCCTTTGTTCATCAATGAAGGCGATGTGCTTCTGATCGATACCCGTGAAGGCAAATATATCTCCCGCGCGTAAAGCCGGCGATAGAATTGCTTAACACCCGACAGGGCTTAGCCGATCCTCCTTTCCTTCCGAAAGGAGGATTTTTTGTATAATCCCATGAAAAAACATTAACAATCGGGCGTACTTTCGTATTATACTAGTTTAAAGCGTAAAATTAGACAGTTGTCAGCATTTTGCAACATGAGATCCTGCTTTTTTCACCATGGCCAGTCTATTGGCGAAAAGGGTGCTGATCGCATATAGAAATAGGATCGGGCGGTTTTACCGGCGTGGGAAATGATTGCATAATGCCCAGTTGTACAATGAGTGGGGAGTGAATCGAAGTTGTCACTGTACGTCATGAAATTCGGAGGCAGTTCCGTCGGAGATATTGAGCGCATGCAGCGCGTGGCCCGGCGTATCGTCGAGAAACAGGACGAAGGACACCAGTGTGTAGTAGTCGTTTCCGCGATGGGGGATACGACGGATGATTTGATCGATCAGGCGATGCTGCTCAATCCAAATCCGCCTGCACGCGAGATGGATATGCTGATGACCACCGGGGAGCAGATTTCCATGTCGCTTCTGTCGATGGCCATTCATCAGCTTGGCCGCAACGCCGTTTCGCTGACAGGCTGGCAGGCGGGATTCCGGACAGAGCCGGTGCACGGCAAAGCGAGAATTATGGATATCATTCCGGACCGGGTGATCGGAGCCCTGCAGGAAGGAAACATCGTGATCGTGGCCGGATTCCAGGGCATGACCGAAGAAGGAGAAATCACGACGCTCGGCCGCGGGGGATCCGATACGACAGCCGTTGCGCTGGCTGCGGCGATTAACGCCGACGTGTGCGAGATTTATACCGACGTGGACGGCATTTATTCGACCGATCCGCGAATCGTGAAATGCGCCCGCAAGCTTGAGGAAATTTCGTATGACGAAATGCTGGAGCTGGCCAACCTGGGGGCGGCTGTTCTTCATCCGCGCGCGGTGGAGTACGCGAAGCATCACCAGGTGAAGCTCGTCGTCAGATCCAGCTTTAACTATAATGAAGGCACGGTTGTGAAGGAGGAAACCAGCATGGAGCAGGGAGTAGTGGTAAGCGGCATCGCTTATGATAAAAATGTGGCCAGAATCAGTATTTTGGGAGTGGAAGACGTTCCCGGTGTTCTTGCCACGGTGTTCGGAGCGCTCGCCGGCGCCGGTATCAACGTGGACATCATCGTGCAGAGCGGCGTTCAGGACGGCAAGGCGGACTTTTCCTTTACCACCTCTCTGTCGGAGAGCGGCCAGGCACTTCAAGTCATCAAGGATTTGAGATCCACCCTTCCGTACCGTGAAGTCACCTCGGAAGACAATCTGGTCAAAGTATCGATCGTAGGTGCGGGCATGATCAGCCATCCCGGCGTTGCCGCCGAAATGTTCGATGTCATTTCCAAGCAGGGCGTCAGCATTAAAATGGTCAGCACGTCCGAGATTAAAACGTCCTGCGTCATCGAGGGCGGCAATCTGGAGCAGGTCGTCAGAGCGCTTCATACTGCCTACAACCTCGATACCGATGCGCAGGTGTTTGTGGGAGGCCCACAGGACCGCCGCTAGGTCAGAATGCAAATACTCATACAAAAAGCCGTCCCCACAGCAGGGGGCGGCTTTGTTTATTTCAGCGCGGCTCGGATTATCCGCGGTTCGCAGCAATTGCGAACAACGGCGTCAGGATCATTTCCGACTTCGCATACGGCACGACAGGGACCGTGTCGATCCCTGTGCAGTATTCGACGTCATGCGTAAATCCCAGCTTGACCAGCTGCTTCGCCGCGCATCCTTCCATTACGGTTTCAAACAGGGATCCCTTGCACTGCCGGTACGCATGCTTCATCGCCAGGCCCAGATCATTCAGCTGAAGCGGCGCTTCCGAAATGGACTCCATCGCATCGATGATCATTCCCGCGCACAGGCCATCTTCCAGCGAAAAATCGTTGCGGCATCCCGAGCACAGCAGGATGGCATCTTTCCCGAACGATAACAGAGCCGACGCACAGGCCGTCCCATTCATAAATGAAGCGGCAAATATTCTGGCGGCCTTATGGGATTTGAGCAGCCCTCGGGTCCCGTTCGATGTGGTCAGCACCACCAGCTTTCCGGCAACCTCAGGGGTCATATAATCATGCGGCGAATTCCCGGCCTGAAACCCGGGGATTTTTTTATAATACCGTTCTCCACCGACAAACGTTTGGTCTCCCCGCATCTGCTGGGCTTGAGGAACCGTTTCAACGGGCATCAGCCCGGTAGCGCCTTGGGCCAGAGCCGTAATCATCGTACTGGTTGCCCGCAGCACGTCAATCACAACGGCGCTCTTGTGCACAAACTCCTCCGATCTTACTTCGTCCACATTGGCAATGACATCCACCCGCATGGATAAATCCTCCTTATGCATCTGTAAATAATACGACACCTCTTTCAGCTGCTTAGCCCTGAAGATGCCGATGGTTGAACGGTCCTCTCTTGGTTGGCCGGATGCAGGCAGTTTGTCTGCAGACGGATCCAACCCAGGCAACTGACAAGCGGATAGGTATTTCACCAAACAATATATGCAAGCCCGGAGCATTTTGTTCCGAATATAGGAGTTATTAAATAGAAGTTTTGTCATGACTCTTTTGATAATCCGTGAAGCAGCTCCGTTTTGCCAAGTTATTTTCCGTATCTTTCTTGTAAAAGACAACTAAAAAGAGAGAGTCCCGCATATCTATGAGGTTAGAAGTACAATCTCGCAAAAGGGGGTCATTTTAGTGGACAAGTTCGTGCTCAGCATGGCTACGCTGCGTTTTATCTCCGGAAGTCTGGAAATCGCCGCCGCGCTGCTGATGCTAAAGCTCGCTCAGGTAGATAAGGCGCTGGCGGTCAATTCCCTGCTGGCATTCGTCGGGCCGACGGTGCTCATCCTGACGACTTCCATCGGGCTCATCGGCGTGGCTGATAAGCTCTCCTGGGGAAAGATGGCGTGGATCTTTTTCGGCGTGTCCTGTCTCTTAATCGGCATTCTCAAAAAATGATAGATTACAGTGGTCATAAATTTAAGGGCCAAGCATAGACATAAGTAAGAAAACATCTAGTAGTTTATCCATCAGAAGTTGAACAAGCTTGCAGAAGAAAGGCAGCACGGGGGTGGTCCTATTACAAATCCAAACTGGCTGGAGTTATTTCCGGAGCCGGTCAAATCGATCCTTCACCAGCTCCCTCATCATATTCTGAGTGTCGTGGAGGAGGTACGCATCCGTGAAGGCAGGCCGCTGGAAATCAACGGCGCAGGCTCACACCACTATGTTACGGGACAAAGCACGCTGACACTGGATGCGGACAAGGCGTACAAGCCGCAGCGGGAGGTCAGCCGAAGGTTGCTCGATCTGATCAGCAACCATTCGTTGTACACGATGGAGGAAGAGCTTCGCAAAGGCTTTATCACCATTCCCGGCGGACACCGCATCGGCTTGGCAGGTAGAACGGTGCTTCACGCCGGACATGTCGAGCATATCCGCGATATCAGCGGATTCAATGTGCGGATTGCCCGGGAAGTGAAGGGTGCCGCTGACGGCATCCTCCCCTTTCTGATCGATAGGGAAGGAAACAGGATTCGGCATACGCTTCTGCTCTCGGCACCGCAGCAGGGCAAGACGACCCTCCTGCGGGATTTGGCGAGACAGATCAGCAGCGGGCTGCCCGGGCTGGGCAAATCCAGCCTGCCGGGGATGAAAGTGGGCATCGTCGACGAGCGTTCCGAAATCGCCGGCTGCCTCAAAGGCGTGCCGAGCTTTGACGTCGGACCCCGCACCGACGTGATGGATGCCTGTCCGAAGGCGGAAGGCATGATGATGATGATCCGGTCCATGTCGCCGGATGTTCTCATGGTGGATGAGATCGGCCGGGGAGAGGACGCCGAATCGGTGACGGAAGCGCTGCATGCGGGCATTACGGTCGTCGCCACGGCGCATGCCGGCGGCATCGAAGAGCTGAAGCACCGGCCCGCCCTGGCCGGACTCGTAGAAACCGGAATGTTTGAGAGGTACGTTCTTTTAAAAAGGAAGGCACAAGGGTTAAGCTGCCGGATCCTCGACCAGCAGCACCGGCCGCTGCAGCTTCAGACGGGCAGCCAGAGAGGGGTGAACTTTCTTGCTTAAGCTTTTTGGCGCCGTGCTGATTCTGCTGTCCGGCACACTGGCCGGATTCCATCAGGCCAGGCAGTTTGCCAGCCGGCCGAAGCAGATCCGGGAGCTGATCCTGGCCCTGCAGCGGCTGTCTACCGAAATCACCTATGGATTTACCCCACTTCCGGAAGCACTTCGCAAAATAGCGGATCAAATGCGGGAGCCTCTCCATACCTTTTTTCTGAATGCAGCACGTGAGATGGGGCCGGCCACAGGACTGACCGCCCAGGAGAGCCTCCAGCGTTCTCTCCATGAGAACTGGAAGCGGACCTCCATGAAGGCACCTGAACGCGAGGTGCTGCATCAGCTCAGCTTCACGCTCGGGACAAGCGACCGACAGGACCAAATCAAGCACATCCAGCTGGCCGTCGAGCAGTTGAAGCATGAAGAAGCAACAGCCAGGGACGACCAGGCCAAATACGAGAAGATCAGTAAAAGTCTCGGGCTGCTCATCGGAGCATTGATCGTTATTTTGATCTTTTAGCGAGGTGCCTAGGAATGAACTTTGAAGTGAACGCAATTTTCCAGATTGCGGGAATCGGCATCATCATTGCCATGATTCACACAGTGCTGAAGCAAATGGGAAAAGAGGATATGGCTCATTGGGTGACGGTCATTGGTTTTGTCGTGGTGCTGTTCATGGTCGTCCGGCTGCTCGATAACCTGCTGCAGGAGATCAAAACCATCTTTTTGTTCCAGTAGGGGTTGCTAACCATGGAAATTATTCAAGTGGTAGGCCTTGGGCTTCTGTCCACGATTCTGATCCTCGTCATCAAGGAGCACAAGCCGATGTTCGCTTTCGTCCTGGCCGCCGCGACCGGCGTGCTGATCTTCATGTTCCTGATCGGCAAAATCGGTATGGTGATCCAGGAGCTCCAACGGCTTGCCGAGGCGTCGGGAGTCCAGATGATCTACCTGAAAACGATACTGAAAATTATAGGGATCGCTTATATCGCCGAGTTTGGGGCGCAGCTCGTCAGAGACGCCGGGCAGGAAAGCATCGCTTCCAAAATCGAACTCGCGGGCAAGGTGCTGATCATGGTGCTTGCCATCCCCATTATCGGCATTATCATCGAAACGGTGCTTAAGCTGCTGCCAGCCTGAAGGAGAGGGGTGAAGACATGCCGGGACTGCGGAGGCTGCCGGACAAGATGCACATCGTTATTTTGTTTATCGTGTTCATGGTGGCAGGGATCACCCGGGTCTTTGCGGCTTCACCCACGGATCAGCTGATCCAGAGCCAGGCGGAGAATTTGCCGAAGGATCAGGTGGAGAAGTACTGGGACACCTTGATGAAGGAATACGGGGGATTTTTTCCGGACCAGAAAACACCATCCTTCATGGATATGCTCCTTCCCGGCGGCAGCGGCTTCAGCCTCAAATCGGTGCTGACCGCTGCAGGGACCTTTATGTGGCATGAGGTGCTGTACAATGGCAAGCTGCTCGTCACGATCGTCATCCTGAGCATCATGAGCATGATTCTGGAGACGCTTCAGGCGGCTTTTGAGAGGAAAACGGTCAGCAAAGTCGCATACGCCCTATGCTATATGGTTATCATCGTGCTGGCCATCAACAGCTTCAACGTCGCGATCGGTTATGCCAAAGAGGCGATCGACCGGATGATCGACTTCATGATGGCGATGGTACCGCTGCTGTTCGCACTGCTGGCTTCAATGGGCAACATCGTCACCGTGTCCGTTACGCATCCGCTGATCATCTTCATGATCAATACGATCGGAACGCTGATCCACGTCATGGTGTTTCCGCTGCTCTTCTTCTCAGCCGTGCTTCATCTGGTCAGTTCGCTGTCGGATAAGTACAAGCTGACGCAGATGGCGAATTTGCTGCGCAACATCAGCGTGGGGCTGCTCGGGGTGCTGCTGACGATCTTTCTCGGCGTTATCTCCGTGCAGGGCATCACGGGATCCATCACCGACGGGGTGACGATCCGGGCGGCCAAATACGTCTCCGGAAGCTTCATTCCGGTCGTCGGCAAAATGTTTGCGGATGCGACGGACACGGTGATCTCGGCATCGCTGCTGGTGAAAAACTCCATCGGTCTGGCAGGCGTCATCATCATCCTGTTCCTTTGCGCCTTCCCGGCCATCAAAATCCTGACGCTCGCGCTGATCTATAAAGTATCGGCAGCCATCATGCAGCCGCTCGGCGATTCCCCGATCACCGCCTGCCTGGACACGATCGGCAAAAGCATGATTTACGTCTTTGCCGCCCTGGCGGCGGTCGGACTGATGTTTTTCCTGGCGATCACCATCATGCTGACGGCTGGCAACGTGACCGTCATGATGCGGTGAAGGGAGGGGAAGCCCGTGGAATGGCTTGGAAACTGGCTGAAAGAGGTCGTCATGGTTGTGCTGCTTGCCACTTTCGTCGACATGCTGCTGCCGAGCAGATCCATGGAGCGATACGTCAAGCTGGTCCTGAGCCTGCTCGTGCTGGTCACCCTGCTCAATCCGCTGATCCGGATCGTGACTGACGCGCCGCTCGACAAGCTGAGCGCAGCGATCGGCCGGATGGACCGGCAGCCGGGCGGCAGCGGCTCCAAAACCAGCCTCGAGCAGATTATGGACGAGGCCGAACAGATCAAGCATCGGCAGCAGAAACAAACGCTCCAGTGGGCGGGAGAGCAGGTCGCTTCCACCATGAAGGAACAGATCAAGCAGCAAACCGGCGAGGAACCCGCGAACGTGCAGGTTGTTCTCGGACTGCCGAAGTCTAATGACGATCCGAATGCCGGAGCCGGCCAGTCACAGCCATACATTAGCGCAGTCACCGTTACAATGAGGGATTCGCAAGGCGATTCGGGCAGTTCGGACGGCACCCGGGGGGAGAGCGGCATCCAGATCGAGCCGGTGAAGCCGGTTCACGTGCAGGTCACGATCGAGCCGGATGAGAAGCAGGCTGGAACAGATCAAATGAATTCTGATCCGGGTGAGGATCAAGCGCAGGAGGCCGCAGGCGCTGTGGATGACAAGAGCGCCGGCGAAGTCCGCAAGCTGCTGGCAAGCGAATGGAATATCGATCCGGAAGTGATCACTGTACGAAGCGGATCCGGGCAGGAGTCCCGGTTATAAAGGCGGAGGTGAAACGATGGGGAAGTGGCTGAAGAAGCTTGAGCAGTGGCTGGGGGGCGGACAGGGAGGGACGAAGCGAGTACATACGTTCAGGTGGCTGATTATCGTCGGCTTGATCGGGGTGGCAATCGTGCTGTTCAACTCCTTTGTCAATGTGAAGAAACTCGATAACGAAAACATAGGGAGGGAGCCTCCTGCTGGGGCTGAGTCCCAGGAAACGTTCCAGAGCTCGGCAGGTCAGACTTCGGACTTTGCAGCGATTGAGGAAACGGCCGAAGGCAGGATGAAGGACATTTTGGAGAAAATCGTTGGCGTAGGCACGGTGGACGTCATGGTCACGGTGGATTCCACGGAGGAAATCGTCTATCAACGGAATGTGAAAGACTCCCAGCAGCAGTCGGAAGAAAACGACGCGAACGGCGGTCAGCGCCATACGACCCAGTATACCCGGGATGGCGAGATCGTCACCTACGAGCAGTCGGGAACGCAGACGCCGATCATTACGAAAAAGGTAAAGCCGCAAATTCGCGGGGTGCTGATCGTAGCCAAAGGTGCAGAGAATGAAGTGGTTCGCAACTTGATTGTGGACGCGGTGGAAAAAGGCCTGAACGTACCGGATTACCGGATCTCCGTCGTTCCGCGCAAGCAGGGGTAAGCCGATTTCCCCGATATAATCCAGTTGACTTATGAGGAGGATTTAACGAATGAACAGTAAAAGACAAACGATTTGGTTGGTGTCGATGCTCAGTTTGATGGTAGTCCTGTCCGCTTATTATCTGTTTACCGAGGACTCCGGGACGTCGAAGACGCCGGTCGCCGACAGCCAGCAGGTGGACAGCAAGACAGACAAAGACGCCAAGACGACGGCCTCGGCCGGCAGCAAAGACAACGGGGTTGTCGTAGACGAAGTCGTGACATCGGGCCAATCGGGTGACAAGACTGCGGATGCGGGCAAGGCCGACGGTTCCGCCGCGAAGGATACAGCCCAGGATACGTCGAAGGAAGACGCGGCTAAGGACGCGACAAAGGATACCGCAGCTGCTGGCAGCACGGCCGATAAGGACGCAGCAGCCAAAGACACAGCCAAGGATACGGCTGACGCCGGACAAAAGAGCGCAGCGACAACCGACAAAGCTGCGGACGATAAAACGGCATCCACAAGTAAAGCAGACGCCGGCAAGACAACCGCAAGCACGGAAAAAACGGACGATGAGATCCTGAAGGAAGTGGCTTCCCAGGCTTCGACAGGCAGCAGCATGCTCGAATCTCTTCAATGGCAGCGGTCGCAGACGAATGCTCAAAAAACAAATGACCTGATGGCTGCGATCAATGACATGAGCAAGGACAGCGAAGCTTCGGCCAAGGCGAGCCAGGAACTGCAGGCGCTCGAAAACAAAGAGACGATCATCGAAAGCATCGAGGAAGAGCTGGAGCAAAAATTCTCCTTTGCGAACGCATTCGTGAAGGAAAATGACGACAAGTACCAGGTGCTCGTCCTGAGCGACAAAATGGATGCCAAGCAGGCAGCGGGCATCGTTCAGCTGGTGATGAAAGAGCTGAAAGTGACCCAGGACAAAGTCAGCGTGAAAGTCGTCTCCGAGTAAAATGGCGGAAAAACAGAAATATCGTCGAAAGAGTCCGGGACAGCCCAGGACTCTTTCCATTTCTTCCGATTATGTTATAATACTTATCGTTATGTGTATGAATTGTCCGAAGCCACGGCTTCCATGCAGCTGAAGGAGTGAATTGCGAATGTTTAAATTGAACGAGATAAAAGAATTGATCAAGCTGGTCGATGAGACCTCCGTACATGAACTTGAACTTGAATCAGAAGGAGCACGCCTTTCCATCCGCAAGCCGGGCAAAACCGAAGTGGTTAGCGTTCAGGCTGCGCCTCAATTTGTACAGGCCCCTGCCGCACAGCAGGCTCCGCAATACGTACAGGCACCCGCCGACAATGCGCAGGCCCCTGCAGCAGGACAGGCAGCAGTACCGGATGCGGCTTCTTCCTCACTACATAAAATCGTCTCCCCGATGGTAGGAACGTTCTACAAAGCCTCTTCTCCGGACGCCGCGCCGTTTGTCAGCGTCGGTGACCGCGTTGACGAGAAAACGACGGTTTGCATTATTGAAGCGATGAAGCTGATGAATGAGCTCGAAGCAGAAGTAAAAGGCACCATCGTTGAGATTCTTGCGGAGAACGGACAACTGGTGGAATACGGGCAGCCTCTGTTTCTGGTGAAGTCGGAATAGGCACCGCACAATGGAGGAGGTTACTTGCATGAAATTTCAAAAAATTCTGATTGCCAACCGCGGTGAAATCGCAGTCCGGATTATCCGGGCCTGCCGCGAGCTCGGCATTTCCACCGTTGCGGTTTATTCGGAGGCCGACAAGGAAGCGCTGCACGTCCGTTTGGCGGACGAGGCATACTGTATCGGCCCTACGCTTTCGAAAGACAGTTACCTGAATTTCACCAACATTATGAGCGTCGCCACGTTGACGGAGTGCGACGCCGTTCATCCGGGATACGGATTTCTCGCCGAGAATGCCGATTTCGCGGAAATTTGCGAGTCCTGCAACATTACCTTTATCGGACCTTCGGCCGACGCCATCAACAAGATGGGCGATAAAGCGGTTGCGAAGCAGACGATGAAGAGCGCTGGCGTACCGGTCATTCCGGGTTCCGACGGCCTGGTTGAAGATTTGGATGAGGCGGTAATGATCGGCCGGGACATCGGCTACCCATTGATCATCAAAGCGACGGCCGGCGGCGGCGGAAAAGGAATCCGCATCGCTGAGGACGAGCAGGCGCTGATTAAGCAAATCACGGCGGCACAGCAGGAAGCCCAAAAGGCGTTCGGCAATGCCGGCGTTTATCTGGAGAAATATTTGACCGGCATGAAGCACGTTGAGATTCAAGTGATTGCCGACAACCACGGCAACGTCGTTCACCTGGGCGAACGCGACTGCTCCGTACAGCGCCGCCGCCAGAAACTGATCGAGGAAGCGCCTTGTCCGGTGCTGTCCCCCGAGATTCGTCAGCGGATGGGTGAAGCCGCAGTCCGCGCAGCCCTTGCTGTTAACTATTCGGGTGCGGGCACGCTTGAGTTTCTGCTCGGCAACGACGGCCAGTTCTACTTCATGGAAATGAACACCCGAATTCAGGTGGAGCATCCGGTTACGGAAATGGTCACCAATGTGGATTTGATCAAAGAGATGATTTCGGTCGCGGAAGGTCACCCGTTGTCGTTTACGCAGGAAGACGTTCAAATTAACGGCTGGTCGATCGAATGCCGCGTCAACGCGGAAGATCCGGACCGCAACTTTATGCCGGCTCCGGGCAAAATCCAGTTTTACCTGCCTCCGGGCGGTCCTGGTGTACGGGTGGACAGCGCAGCCTATCCGGGCTACAGCATTCCTCCTTTCTACGATTCCATGATCGCGAAGCTGATCGTATGGGCGCCGACGCGTCAGGAAGCGATTGCCAAGATGAAGCGGGCGCTGTCCGAATTCGTCATCGAGGGCGTGCACACCACCATTCCGTTCCATCAGAAGCTGATGGAGCATCCGGTGTTCAACCGCGGCGATTTTGACATCAAGTTTTTGGAGGAAAACGAAATCTGACGCCTGCTTCGGATTGTTTGTCATAAAGTTCCCCAAATGGTATAGTATGAATGATTAGGGGCAATCCTGCTTTCGTCTGAAGCGGTTTTATATATTATCTGAAAGGTGTGTTGATTCAGGGATGAGCACATTACCGAGTGAATTTGAACGTACGGACATCGGTGAAATTCAAATAGCACCTGAAGTGATTGAAGTGATCGCGGGTCTGGCTACGGTGGAAGTGAAAGGCGTCGCCGGCATGAGCGGCGGATTTGCCGGAGGCATCGCCGAGCTGCTTGGCCGCAAAAATTTGTCCAAAGGCGTGAAGGTGGAAGTCGGACAGCGCGAAGCGGCTGTGGACGTCTCGGTGATTATCGAGTACGGAAACCGCCTGCCGGAAGTGGCGACGGAAATCCAGCGCAATGTCAAACGCTCCATCGAAATGATGACAGGCCTTACGGTCATTGAAGTCAATGTGCATATCCATGATGTTTACTTCAAAAACGCGGAGAGAGCCGAAGACGTTGATTACAGTCAGCGCGTAAAATAAAGGATTCAATTGGTCACCATAACCCCCGACACCCGAAATGTCGAGGGTTTACTCTAATTTAAGGAGGCTGTGCTGTTCGTGGCTAAGATACTGGACAGACTTCTGCTGTTTATTTACAGCTTGAGTATCGGAGTAATATGTGTATTTGCCATCCTCCTCATGAGTGATTTGGTTCCGTCTCCGGATGAACTGCTGAACACAGCCGAGCTTCAGCTGACGGTCATCGTGGCGGCGGTGATCCTCTTTTTACTCAGTATCCGCTTCTTCTATATCTCGATTCGCCCGGACAGAACGCATGTCCACTCGATTGACCAGAGGACCGAATTCGGCGACATTCAGATCTCGGTCGAGACGATCGAGAACCTGTGTCTCAAGGCGGCTTCGCGGGTGAGGGGCGTCAAGGACCTGAAGGCCAGAATCCATGTGACGGAAGCGGGCCTTGAAATCATGATTCGTGCCGTCGTTGACGGCGATGTGTCCATCCCGGCCATGACTACCGACGTGCAGAAGCAGGTTCATGATCACCTTCAGGAAACGACAGGCATTCCGGTCTCTAACGTGGCGGTATATATAGCGAATGTGGCCCACGCACCAGTGATCAAGAGTAGAGTGGAATAGAGGTGAATTCTCCGAGTGATCTGGAAAGAAATTTGGGAGAGTCACAAAGGACGGATTACCGGTATTGCCGGCGGTATTTTTTTCGGTTTTATTTATTTGTTTGCGGGTTTTTGGGATATGTTGTTCTTTGCATTGGTAGTGTTCATAGGATATTCTGCCGGCAAAAGGAAGGATCTTCGGATGGATTCCTTTTTCCGCTGGCGGGAAATGGGTCAGTGGCTCTCCGAGCGCTGGCGCCCCTTTAAATGAACCCGTGATATGCCTTTCTCCGGAAAAAGAGCTGCAGCTTCTTGAAGCCCATATTCTGGAGATTGACATGCTCACGGTTTTTTTTGTGCAAATCACGATGTTTTTATTCCCGCGGTGACCCATAATAAGGACAAGAGGAAATTTCAAGGTTCTAGGAGGAACATAATGAAAAGACGTGTAGCCAGGGAACTGGTCGTTCAGTGCCTGTATCAGATGGAAATGAACGAAGCAACAAGCGAAGAAGCGCTGGAAATGCTGCTGGAGGATGCCGCTGAAGAAAATGATACCGAGCGGACCATCACCGATGAAGCGGAACTGAAGGAATTTGTGCTGGGGCTCGTAAACGGCATTTGGGGCAGCAAGAAAGCGGTGGACGACCTGCTGGAAAATTATTTGAAGGGCTGGCAAATGAGCCGCCTCTCCAAGGTGGACCGCCAAATCCTCCGCCTCGCCGCCTATGAAATGCTGTATCGCGACGACGTGCCGGCCAAGGTTGCCGTCAATGAGGCGATCGAGCTGGCCAAGCATTTCGGAACCGAGGATTCGGGCAAGTTTGTTAACGGAGTTCTGGGGAACATGATCCGCGAGCTGGATCAATTGAAGTCATAGTCTTGCATAAGGACGTTTAGCCGTCCGCTTTGCCAATCTAAAACATAGGGGAGAGAGCGACATGACAGCATCTATTATCAATGGAAAACAGGTTTCTGAGGATATCCGGACCGGAATTGCCGCCGAAGTCAAGGAGCTGGCCGCCAAAGGCGTCACTCCGGGGCTTGCCGTCGTGCTGGTAGGCGAGGATCCGGCTTCCCAGGTTTATGTGCGAAACAAGGAAAAAGCGTGCCACGACCTCGGATACTATTCGGAGGTTCACCGGCTTCCGGCTTCGACAACTCAGGAGGATTTGCTTGCATTGGTGGACAAGCTGAACAAGCAGGACACCATTGACGGCATCCTCGTCCAGCTGCCGCTTCCCGGGCATATAGACGAGAAGGCGGTCATTAACGCGATCGCGGTAGACAAGGACGTTGACGGATTCCATCCGGTAAACGTCGGCAACCTGGTCATCGGAGATGACAGCCTACTTCCATGCACGCCGGCAGGCGTCATCGAGCTGATCAAGCGTGCGGGTGTAGAGCTGGCCGGTAAGCATGCCGTCGTCATCGGCCGCAGCAATATCGTCGGCAAACCGGTTTCGCTGCTGCTTCAGCGCGAAAACGCGACCGTGACGATGTGCCACTCCCGGACGATCGGCATGGCGGACATTGCGCGTCAGGCCGACATTCTGGTCGTTGCGATCGGCCGGGCCAATTTCATCGATGCAAGCTTTGTGAAACCGGGTGCCGTCGTCATCGACGTGGGCATGAACCGGCTGGAGAACGGCAAACTGGCCGGAGACGTGGATTTCGAAAGCGTTAAGGAAGTATCTGGCCCGATCACGCCGGTGCCTGGCGGCGTAGGACCGATGACGATTACGATGCTGATGCAGAACACCTTGATCGCGGCCAAACGCCACCACGGATTGGCATAACGGAGCGGATGCCATGGAACCGCAGCGTATTTTTTCAATCAAGGACTTGAACCGTTATATCCGGATGAAGATGGACTCGGACAGTCTGCTGTCCGACGTCTGGATCCGGGGTGAAATATCGAATTTTACCCACCATTCCAGCGGGCATATGTATTTCACGCTCAAGGATGAAGGGAGCCGCATCAAAGCGATCATGTTTGCCTCCCACAACCAGCGGCTGCCGTTTCGACCCAAAGAGGGCTCAAGGGTCATCGCTAGAGGGAATGTTACGGTATACGAGCGGGATGGGCAGTACCAATTTTATGCCACCCAAATGCAGCCCGATGGGATCGGCAGTCTGTATTTGGCTTATGAGCAGCTTAAGGAAAAGCTGGAGAAAGAAGGGCTGTTTGCTGCAGACCGCAAGCGGCCGATTCCGGAGTTTCCGGAGACGATCGGCGTCATCACATCACCGACAGGTGCGGCCGTACGCGATATTATGACGACGCTTGAGCGGCGTTACCCGCGGGCGCGGATCATTCTCGCCCCTGTCCTGGTCCAGGGAAAAGGGGCCGCTCCTTCGATCGTGAAGGCCATTCGCACGATGAACGAGCTGGATGAAGCGGACGTGCTGATCGTCGGCCGCGGCGGCGGCTCACTGGAGGAGCTGTGGGCCTTTAACGAAGAAATGGTCGCGCGGGCGATCCGCGCCTCGCATATTCCGGTCATTTCGGCCGTCGGGCACGAAACCGACTTCACGATCGCGGACTTCGCCGCAGACCTGAGAGCGGCGACTCCGACCGCGGCCGCGGAGCTGGCCGTGCCGCATGCAGGCGAGCTGAAGGCGCGGCTGCAGCAGCGGGAACGGCTGCTGCTCCAGCTGCTTCAGCAGCGGGTGAAGCGCAGCCGCCAGCAGCTGGCGTCACTGCAGCGCTCGCCCGTGCTGCTGCATCCGCGGCGCTACATGCTGCAGCATGCGGAGCGCCTGGACATGCTGCGCCAGCGGCTGAGCGGCAACCTGCGTTCCCGGGTTCAGCTGAACCGGGAAAAGAGAAGCCGCATGTACCATGCGCTGATGCGGTACAATCCGCAGGAGCAGCTGACAGGGGCTCGGAGCCGCAACGATGCGGCGCGCCGGCAGCTGCTTCAGTCGATGCAGAACATACTGAAAGACAAGAAATCCCAGCTTACTTCCGGCGTGCGCCATCTGGATGCCCTCAGTCCGCTGAAGGTGATGGCCCGCGGCTACAGCCTCGTTTATGACGAGCAGGAGAAGCGTTTAATTAAATCGATTCATGAGGTACAGCCTGGCGACGTGGTCCAGATCAAAGTGAACGACGGCCAGTTATCCTGCCAGGTATGGGAACTGAAGGAGGATGCACAGGAACATGGGGAATGAAAAAGAGCTCAGCTTTGAGGACGCAATGATTCAGCTCGAGGATATCGTCGGAGAACTGGAGCACGGCGACGTTCCGCTCGAAAAGGCGATCGAGCTGTTCCAGCAGGGAATGAAGCTGTCCCAGCTGTGCGGGCAGAAGCTCGAACAGGTGGAACGGAAAATCGAGATGATCGTTGAAGAGGATGGAGAACTTCGCAAGAAGCCGTTCGGCGGCGGACAGCTCGATCAGAGCGGCGGTGAAGTTTTTGAGTGACCGGGTTTCGTTCCAGGAATACATGCAGCAGATTTCCGAGAAAGTAACCGCCTCGTTGGAGGACAGCCTGCCGCATCATTGGCAGGTTCCTTCTTCTTTAAAGGAATCCATGACGTATTCCTTGATGGCCGGAGGAAAGCGGCTCCGTCCGCTGCTGGTGATTGCAGCCTGCGAAGCGCTCGGAGGCAATGGGGAGGCGGCCCTTGATGCGGCATGCGCCGTTGAAATGGTGCATACCTACTCGCTCATTCATGATGATTTGCCAGCTATGGATAATGATGACTACCGCCGGGGCAAACTGACCAATCATAAAGTATATGGCGAAGCTACCGCCATTCTGGCCGGAGACGCCCTGCTGACGCATGCCTTTTATACGATCGCCCGAATCTCGGCGAAGCATGGCATTGATGCGGCCCCGATTTTGGCCATTGTGCAGGACCTCGCGGAAATGGCCGGTCCAAGAGGCATGGTTGGCGGACAGGCGGCCGATATGGAAGGGGAGCAGGGAGTCACGGATCTGGAGCATCTTCAGTATATCCACCAGCACAAGACGGGCGATCTGATTATTTTCTCCCTCCTTGCCGGCGGACGGATTGCCGGAGGCTCGGAGCCCGAGCTGGAAGCGCTGCGTACGTTTGGCAGCCGCCTTGGGCTCGCCTTTCAAATTCAGGACGATATCCTGGACCTGGTTGGAGACGAGGCAAAACTGGGTAAGAAGACACAGAGCGACATCAAGCAGGAGAAGGTGACATATCCTTATTTTATCGGCCTGGAAGCTTCGCAGCAGCAGGTCGAATCACTGACTCGAGAAGCCAAAGCGGCTGTCTTGAACGCCGGTTTTCAGGATCCGGAGCGCCTGCTGGAGATCGCCGATTATTTAATGCACAGGGACCATTAGAGCATGATGCTTTATGTATGATGGGCATTTTATGATATAATGGCGAAAAGAATCTAATCATGGAAGAATGTCATGGATAACTATACACTAATTACGAAGGAAAGCGGGGAGATTGCCGTGCTGCTTCCACAAATTAACGAGCCAGGACAATTGAAATCACTATCGGTTGACGAGCTCACTTCTCTGGCGGCCGAAATCCGTCAATTTCTGATTGAGAAGCTGTCGGTCACCGGGGGGCATCTCGCATCAAATCTGGGAGTGGTGGAACTCACGCTGGCCCTGCACTATTGCTACAACAGCCCGCGCGATAAATTTATTTTTGATGTAGGACATCAGGCGTACGTACACAAGATGCTGACGGGCCGGATGGATCAGTTCGACACGCTGCGGAAATACAAGGGGATGTGCGGCTTTGTCAAACGCAGCGAAAGCGAGCATGACGTCTGGGAAGCCGGGCACAGCAGCACCTCTTTGTCCGCCGCTATCGGCATGGCCGTTGCCCGGGACTTAAAAGGGGAAAACAACAAAGTGATCGCCATGATCGGGGACGGTGCGCTCACCGGCGGCATGGCATTCGAAGCCTTGAACCATATCGGACATGAACAGAAGGACCTGATGGTCATTCTAAACGACAACGAGATGTCGATTGCGCCGAACGTCGGCGCCATGCATAACTATTTGAGCAAAATCCGCTCGGACCGCCATTATTTGCGTGCAAAAGACGAGCTTGAGATGATGCTGAAGAAGATCCCGGCGATCGGCGGCATGCTGGCTAAGACCGGATCCAGGCTGAAGGAAAGCCTCAAATACATGATGGTTCCCGGCGTGCTGTTCGAAGAGCTGGGCTTAACTTATCTCGGACCGGTGGACGGCCATGATATCCACAAGCTGATCGAAACGTTCAAGCAGGCCGACAACGTGCGCGGACCGGTATTCGTGCATGTGCTTACCACCAAAGGCAAAGGATATAAACCCGCAGAAGCGGATTCATATAAATGGCACGGGGCATCACCATACAAAATCGAAACGGGCCAGGTGCTCAAATCGGTAGGAAATCCGATGTACACCGACGTATTCGGCAAGACGCTGATCGAGCTTGGGGAGCAGGATCCGCGTCTGATTGCGGTAACTCCTGCAATGCCAAGCGGTTCAGGTCTCATTCCGTTCAGCGAACGGTTTCCGGACCGCATGATCGACGTCGGCATTGCGGAGCAGCACGCCGCGACAATGTGCGCCGCGTTGGCGATGGAGGGCATGAAGCCGGTGTTCGCTGTCTATTCCACGTTCATGCAGCGTGCGTATGACCAGATCGTTCACGATATTTGCCGCCACAACGCCAATGTCATGTTCGCCATCGACCGGGCAGGTTTCGTAGGAGCCGACGGCGAGACGCATCAGGGTGTGTTTGACATCGCGTTTATGCGCCACATTCCGAACATGGTCATGATGATGCCGAAGGATGAAAATGAGCTGAGACATATGATGAAAACCGCCCTGGAGTATAACGACGGACCGATTGCTTACCGCTACCCGCGGATCAACGGCCTGGGGGTTCATCTGGACGAGGAGCTTGTGCCGATTCCGATCGGCAAGTGGGAAACCGTCCGTGAAGGCGAAGGGTACGCCGTCTTGGCCTGCGGCCCGATGGTACAGGTTGCGCTCGAGGCAGCAGACCAGTTGAAACGGGAAGGTATTCACCTTCAGGTGGTCAACGCCCGGTTCATGAAGCCGCTGGATGAAGAAATGCTGCTGGAGCTTGCCGAGAACGGCACGAATATGGTGGTGCTTGAGGAAGCCAGCGAAGCGGGCAGCTTGGGCAGCGCCGTACTGGAGTTTTATGCTTCGAAGCATATATTTGACACGAAAGTGTCCTTGATGGGTGTGCCCGACCGCTTTATCGAGCATGGCAGCGTGAAGGAGCAGCGGGAGGAGACCGGTCTAACGGCAGCAGGAGTCGTCGGCGAAATCAAGAAGCTGATGTCCCTGCATCCTTACGAGATCGGCAAAACCCAGTTTCCTTCCTAATGGACGCCGAAATCGCCGTGCAGTCAGGAGATAACGATGAATTTGCCTAAAGAACGAATCGATGTCCTGCTCGTTGAGCAGGGCTTTTACGAGAGCAGGGAAAAAGCCAAGGCGGCGATTATGGCCGGGCTGGTCTTAGCCGCAGAAGAACCGGTCGAAAAGGCGGGAACGAAAATTCCGCGCGATACGCCGCTTAGGGTCAAGGGAGCGGTGCACCCGTATGTCAGCCGCGGCGGTTTGAAGCTGGAGAAGGCGCTCCGCACCTTCGGGATCGATCTGACCGGCAGAACGATGCTGGATATCGGGTCTTCCACAGGCGGCTTTACCGATTGCGCGCTTCAGAACGGAGCCAGCTATGTGTACGCCATTGATGTCGGGTACAATCAACTGGATTGGTCGCTGCGAAATGACGAGCGGGTATGCGTGATGGAACGGACCAACTTCCGCTACATGACGCCCGAGGATCTGAAAGGCCAGGCCCCGGATTTTGCCAGCATCGATGTATCCTTCATTTCGCTGCGCATCATCCTGCCCCCGCTGATGGCGCTCCTGAACAAACCGGCCGACGTAGCTGCGCTGATTAAGCCGCAGTTTGAAGCCGGCAGGGAGAAGGTCGGAAAGTCGGGCGTCGTCCGGGAACCTGAAGTTCACCGCGAGGTGCTGATGAACGTGCTGTCTTTTGCCGCGGAGTTAGGCTTTATTCTAAAAGGACTAACGTTTTCGCCGATTACCGGCGGTGAAGGAAATATCGAATTTCTCGCTCATTGGCATGTGCCCGCGAGCCCATCGGATACAGCAGGACAACCTGTAGCTGAAGAAGAACTGCAGGTTTTGGTTGCTGATGTAGTTGCGCAGGCACGCCATACGTTTACAGGGAACTCATCCAAGGGATGAGTTCTTTTTGTAGAGACGGTCATCATTCTGTTGAAACAAAAACTTTGGAATAACGATTGATGAGAACGTTTGTTTGGGTTATAATGAGCTTGTTTATATGCGTTTATACATTCGAAAAACGGATTTTTATACATTTAAAAAAGGGATTCTTCCGCATTTCCGCGAATACCAAGGCGAGGTGATGAGGATGGAGGGACGTGCAGACTTGCTGGTCATGGTGCTGATCGGCGTGCTCTTGATTGTTTGGATCGCGTACGGTCTGAGATCATGGCTGTTTAACCCTCTGCCTGCCCGCGTACCGGAAATGCCGATTAACGAACAGATACATGACCATCCCGCGGTAGATCTGCTGGAGGAGGCAGGCTATGAAGTGATCGGCGGCAAAATTAAGATCCCGCTGCTGTTTGAGGCGGACGGGGAGGAATATCACAGCCGCCTGTTTATCGATTATGTCGTGAGGGACGATGACGAGGTATTGTACCTTGTGAAAGTCGCCAGAAGGCGTCTGCCCCTGGAATGGACCGGATCCGGTCTGCGCGACCGTCTGCTGCCCTATTTTTTGCTGTATCCGGGCTCAGGCGGCGTGCTCTTCGTCGATGCCGACGAAGGGGAAATCCGGCGTATTCATTTTGATTGGGATGAAGAGGACTGGAATGGTTATGATGATTAAATATGAGCAACTAACATTTGGGAGGCCACTATGAAAGGACAACGCCATATCAAAATACGCGAGATTATCACGCAGCAGGAGATCGAGACCCAGGACGAGCTGGTGGAGGCTCTGCGTGAAGCGGGTTTTCAGGTGACCCAGGCAACCGTGTCAAGGGACATCAAAGAACTGCTGCTGATCAAGGTGCCGATGGATGACGGCAGGTATAAATATTCACTGCCGACGGATCAGCGCTACAATCCGGTTCAGAAGCTTAAGCGCGCGCTGGTGGACAACTTCGTGCACATCGATTACACGAACAACCTGGTCGTCATGAAGTGCCTGCCGGGAACGGCCAATGCCGTTGCCGTTCTGCTGGATAACATGGAATGGAACGAAATCATGGGAACGATCTGCGGCGATGACACGGCGCTGATCATTTGCCGGACGAATGAGGACAGCGAGCGGCTGGTCCAGATGATCAACAGCTTTATTTCATAGTACAAATTATAGATTTGCCTTAGCGGAGGTGCGCTTTTTATCATGCTTTTAACATTGAGTATCCGAAACTTGGCGGTCGTCGAATCCGTCGACGTCCATTTTCATCCCGGCTTTCACGTGCTGACCGGGGAGACCGGTGCCGGGAAATCCATCATTATCGATGCTTTGGGGCTGATTGCCGGAGGAAGAGGCTCGGCGGACTTGATCCGCTATGGCTGCGACAAGGCGGAGATTGAAGCGATGTTCGAGCTGCAGGAAGGCCATCCCGTGTGGGAAGCCTTGGCCAAGATCGGTGTCGGAGGAAGTCATGATGAGCATTTAATTATCCGCAGGGAACTGACGTCCCAGGGTAAGAGCACGTCAAGAATCAACGGGCAGCTCGTTAACTTGACGATGCTGCGGGAAGTCGGCGAGCAGCTGGTCAACATTCATGGCCAGCATGAGCATCAGAACCTGTTGCGCGCAGACAGGCATCTCAGCTTGTTGGATACTTACGGGGATACGCTGATCGGACCCATCAAACGGGAATATCAGGAACGGTATGCGGCGTTCTCCAAAGTGGAGAAGGAGCTTCGGGAGCTGATGGAATCCAGCCAGAAAGCGTATCAGATGCTCGATCTCTATCGTTTCCAGCTGGAAGAAATCTCAGCCGCTTCATTAAAATCCGGAGAAGATGAATGGCTGGGCGAAGAAAGGGTCAAGCTATCCCATAGCGAGAAAATGATGGATGCAGTATCGGGATCCTATGAGCTGCTGAACGGGCATCAGGGAATCAGCGTGATCAGCACGGCCATTTCCCGTCTGGAAGACGTTATGAAGTATGATGAGAAGGGTCTGAAGCCGGTACTTGAGCAGCTGCAGTCCGCTTTTTACCAGCTGGAGGACGCTGCCTTTCAGCTCCGGGATTACCGGGATCAGGTCGAGTTTAACCCCGAACGGCTGGAAGAGGTGGAGCAGCGTTTGGATCTCATCTCCACACTCCGACGTAAATACGGGGACAGCGTGGAGCAGATTCTGGCCTATTACGAGTCGATCCTGCAGGAAACGAGCCTGCTGGAGAACAAGGATGAGCGTCTGGAGCAGCTGAAATCCCAAAGGGAAGGACTGCTGAACGGACTGGTTGAATCCGCCCTGGAGCTAAGCGAAGCAAGACAGCAGTGCGCTGCGGATCTCGCCCGACAGGTCGAGGCCGAGCTGAAGGACCTGCACATGGAGCGAACGTCACTGGAAGTCCGTCTGGAGCGGCTTGATGATCCGCGGGGGATCGAGGTCGACGGCCGGAAGATCCGGCTCACCAGACAGGGACTTGATACCGCTGAGTTTATGATATCCCCGAACCCGGGCGAGCCGCTGCGGCCGCTCAGCAAGATCGCGTCAGGCGGTGAGTTATCCCGGATGATGCTGGCGATGAAGAGCATCTTTGCCCGCCATGACCGCATTCCGGTCCTGATCTTTGACGAAGTGGACACGGGGGTCAGCGGAAGAGCGGCACAATCCATCGCCGAGAAGCTGAACAAGCTGGCTGAGACCTGCCAGGTGTTTTCGATTACCCATCTTCCGCAAGTGGCCTGCATGGCGGATCATCAGTATTTAATCGAAAAGAATGTGGATGAAGGACGTACAATGACGCACGTGGAAGAGCTCTCGACGAAGGGCCGGGTTGAAGAATTGGCCCGCATGCTCGGCGGGGTGGAAATTACGAAGAAAACGCTCCATCATGCCCAAGAAATGCTGAAGCTGGCGGACGAGCGGAAAGCCGTCAAATCCGCACCAGAGTAATGATTGACAGTAATAAAAGCCTAGAGGCGGGGTAATCTTAAAGGTACGCAATTGGCGACCACCTTTCGTCAAGCGAAAGAAGCAAAAGGGAGCGTGACAGCCATTGAACTCCAGCCTCAGGAATAAAATGCTCGGTCTTTTCATTGTCTTCTTTCTTTGTTTTTTAGGAACAACAGAGCCGGTACAAAGCCTGGCCGCCATCCCGAATGAAATCAGGATGTTTGCGGGAACGGCACAAGCGCTCTCCATGCCGGTGACGGCCCAAGCTACCGTCGACCGTCCGGGCGTTCTGCATCTCAACGGTTCCGCCGTTACCGCCAAGGTGACTCCAGGACGTCCATTGCAGCTGACGCCGCAGCACAGCGGAATGGCGAAAGTAACCTTGAAATTATTCGGAACCATCCCTTTTAAAACCGTTCAGATCCACGTCGTTCCCGGACTCAAGGTTATACCGGGAGGACAAACCATTGGAGTGAAGGTGAAATCGGCAGGCATTTTGGTCGTTGGGCATCACCTGGTCAGCGTGGATGCCGATACAAAGGTGTCCCCTGGCGAGAATGCCGGAATCCAGCTGGGTGATTTAATGACCCACATGAATGGGGTTCCGATGGACGATGTCGCAAAAGTTGCCAAAGTAGTCGAAGAGGCGGGCAAAAGCAAGCGACCGGTCGAAATCAAATTCAAACGCGGAAACAAAGAGATGAGCACGAAGCTGTCCCCCGCCTATGACCAGGAAGACAGGGTGTGGCGATTAGGACTGTATATTCGCGACTCAGCCGCAGGTGTCGGAACGTTAACCTTCTATGCTCCCGATCAAGGCGTTTATGGGGCGCTGGGCCATGTTATTACGGATATGAACACGCAAACGCCGATTTCCGTCGGCAGCGGGGAAATTTTGCAATCCAGCGTAACCTCGATATCGAAGAGCCAAGATGGCGAACCTGGCGAGAAGAGAGCGCATTTTCTCAAGGAAAGTAAAATCCTCGGTAATATTGAGCGCAACACGCATTTCGGAATCTTCGGCAAGATGAATCAGAATCCGGAGCACAGCTTGTATAAAGAAGGCATTCCGGTAGCATTCGCCCAGGAGGTTAAAGAAGGCCCGGCCGAAATTTTGACTGTGGTGGATGGGCAGCAGGTCGAACGGTTCAAGGTCAATATTGTCCATGTGGCGAAGCAGGAATCGCCGGCCACCAAAGGACTAGTCATCCGAATTACCGATCCGCGGCTGCTGGAGAAGACCGGGGGCATCGTCCAAGGGATGAGCGGAAGCCCAATCGTGCAGGACGGCAAATTGGTCGGAGCAGTGACCCACGTGTTCGTTAACGATCCGCGGTCCGGTTACGGATGCTTCATCGAGTGGATGCTTCAGGATTCCGGAGTTCTCCCTCAATCGAAAAGTACTCAAAAAAGTCTTAAGGCCGTGTAGCCTTAAGACTTTTTGTCGTTTCATCGCGAAATAGTTAGAATAATGGATGAAAATATTAATTATAATTCAACAAGGTAAAAAAATAAACAAAAATAATTTTCGACAGAAGGAATTTAATGTTGGGTGTCGAAAACTTATCTCTGCAGAAAAATAAGGGAATACGATTCTAAGGAGGAAGCAGCCAGTGCAAAAAATAGAGGTATTGTTGGCGGATGACAACCGGGAATTCACGAATTTGCTTGCGGAATATATTACCGAGCAAGACGATATGATGGTAACGGGAATCGCCTATAATGGCGAGGAAGTGCTAAATATGATCAGTGAATCGAGAAAAATACCGGACGTATTGATTTTGGACATTATTATGCCGCATCTGGACGGATTGGGCGTTCTCGAAAGACTGCGCGAGATGAATCTGTCCCCGCAGCCTAAAATCATTATGCTGACTGCTTTCGGCCAGGAGAACATCACCCAAAGAGCGGTACAACTCGGTGCTTCATACTACATTCTTAAGCCGTTTGACATGGAGGTTCTAGCCAGCCGTATTCGTCAGCTCGTGGGGCAGCAGCATATCACGACAGGCAATATGACGGTATCAACGACCAAATCCAATGTGGTTCCGATGGCGAAAGGGAAAAACCTTGACGCCAATATTACGTCCATCATTCATGAGATCGGCGTTCCGGCCCATATCAAAGGTTACCAATATTTGCGCGAAGCGATTACGATGGTGTACAACAACATCGAAATCCTCGGTGCCATTACCAAAACGCTGTATCCGGCGATCGCCGAAAAGTTCAAAACGACGCCATCCCGGGTCGAGCGGGCGATCCGTCATGCGATTGAAGTCGCCTGGACGCGCGGCAACATCGATTCGATCAGCCATCTGTTCGGTTACACCATCAACATCAGCAAATCGAAGCCGACCAACAGCGAGTTTATCGCGATGGTGGCCGACAAGCTGCGCATTGAGCATAAGGTGTCGTGAAAGGAATAGCGTGACCCTAAAGAATACGCCATACTATGACGATGATCATAGTATGGCGTTTTTTTATTTGATGAAGATCCATCTGTTCCAGAAAAATTCCGATATCCATTATTTTCATCTTGAGAAGGGTAATAATATATAGATTGAACTAAAATTTTGCAGTTTCTTCGTTCATTCCATATAGTTACAAAGTTTTATCTGGATATCAAGCCTGATTAAAATTACACTTAAATTGTTATCAAAAATTGGAAACCTTGCTGGGCGAATACGGGAAGGAGTTTAACATTGAAAGCAAAAGGATGGATCATTGCCACCACGGCTGCGATGGTGTTGTCGGCAACGTCAATAATGGTCATGGCGAAACCGGACCCCATCAAAGTGATGCTCAACGGAACCGAGTGGGTGACGGAAGCGGCACCCGTTCACATAGATGATGAAATTATGATACCCTTGCAAACCTTCGGAAAGCTTTTTGGCAAACAAGTCACCTATGACAGCCAAAGCAACACGGTTCGAATTGATGACAAGAAACAGGTTCCCTTTGCGCAATCCGACGACCAGACGATACAGATCAGCGGAGATGCCAGCGAATCGGGAACCTATGAAAACTTAACGCTGAAGACTCAGACTTTCAGCCGTCACATCCCTGGGTACAATGTGGACAATCCAAGCTATGCTCCAATCATCGAAAGGGCCGATTTGACGGGTGACGGCAAGAAGGATATTGTTATCATTTTAACGACAGGATATGGAACCGGCGTTTATACTTCCAATCCGCTCGTGTATGCCGAAACAGCAGAACCCATACCTGTAGAGGACGCATATACGGCATTTTTAAAACAGTTCGACAGTAAAGTGACGGACAAGCAAGTCGAGCTGGATATTCGCGGCGAGCGGACGGTCATCCCTATATCCAAACTGCAGTCCGGCCCTGTAAAGCACCCGCCGGGGATCGGAAGCGTTATGACTTATACCCTTGAGGGGAATACCCTGAAAGCGACTACGGCCGTGCAGGTGTCCCCTGCCGAATTTATCGGCGATTTAACCTTAAGCTACACGTTTAAAAACGGTCTTCTTCAAGCAGGTGATGCTCAGTTCGCCTTGTACCCCGAGTACGGTTCGTGATAAGATAACGTTCTGGCAGTTATTACTAACTTGTTAAGGCTACAGCCGTGAAAGGAACGATGATGAAGACATCCAAGATAACCACTTTACTGCTGACAGGCGTCATCACGGCGTTACTGATCCTGAGCGGATGCAGTCTGGAGATCAACCCGGCACCGGAGAGCAACAGCACCCCAGCGAGCACCGGGGGGAACCTTCGAGTCGTTTTTCTTGATGTAGGGCAGGGAGCTTCTCAGCTTATTATTTCCCCTTCCGGTAAAACGATGCTGATTGATGCCGGGAACAATGACAAAGAAGAGCTGATGCTGCAATATATGGACCAATACGGCATCACCAAGCTCGACACGGTCATCGGAACTCATCCGGATGCCGACCATATCGGCGGACTGGATGCGGTCATTAACCACATTCCGGTGGGCCGAATTTATATGCCGAAAGCACAGGCCAATACGAAAACGTTTGAATCCGTTCTGCGCGCCGTAAAAAATGCCAAACTGAAGGTACAAACGGCGAAGGCTGGGATCTCTTGGGAGATGGACGATGAGGTTCATGTCGATATGCTGGCACCCCGCCGAAGTTATGAAGACTCGAATAACATGAGCGCCGTGGTGAAAATAACGTACGGTCGCACTTCTTTTCTGTTGACCGGTGACGCGGAGGCGGACAGCGAACGGGATATGGTTGACGCCGGAACGGATTTGCAGGCGGATGTTATGCTGGTGGGGCACCACGGCTCCAAGTCGTCGACCACGCTCGCATTTCTCAAACGGGTTCATCCGAAGTATGCGGTCATACAGGTGGGTGCAGACAATACATACGGCCATCCGAAAAGCGTCATTCTAAACCGGCTGAAGCAGCAGGGCGTCAAGGTATACCGTAACGATCTTCAGGGAACGATTGAAGCGGAGTCGAATGGGCAGAAGGTGACATTCCGAACGGAAAGGTGAGAACGATGACGGGATATGTCGAAGGCTTTGAAGGACCGTATTGCCGCATTGAAGTGGACGGTAACATCCAGGCCGTTCCCCGTGAACAAGTGGATCCTCAAGTGAAGGCAGGAGACGCTGTGGAACTGAAGGACGGAAAATGGGTGACCGATCCGGCTGCAACCAAACGGCGCACGGACGAAATCAAAAAGCTGATGGACGATGTTTGGGAATCATAAAAAAACTCTTCGCCGGATGATGTGCTGATCGATCTTGCTCATCATCCCGAAGAGTTTTTTTGTATGATCAGGCGCTTCCTTTGGCACTGACCTTATGCGGTGGAACAAAACAGCACCGGCAGCGCGGCTCGTAATCATCGGAATCCCCGATCATAATGACAGAGCCCAGCGGAGCGGGGTGGCCGTTGACAATCCGCTGTGTGAACACGGCTTCCGGGCTGCCGCAAACCGCACAAAAGGCGGTCAGCAGCTGGATGTCGTCGGCCATAGCCAGCAGCCCGCCTATGTAGCCGAATTCTTTTCCACGATAGTCCAGATTCAGTCCGTCCACAATGACATGCTTCCCGCTGTAAGCCAGCTCTTCCACCAGGCCCAGGATCGGCTTGCTGAAGAACTGAACCTCGTCAAAAGCGACCACATCCGCGTCAGCGGTTTCCGCCAAGATTTTGGCGGTAATGTCAGCGGTCAACTGCCGCGGAATGGAGATGGCTGGCAGCCGGTATCCGATCCGGCTTACGATTTCGTCCTTCGCGTAGCGCTGATCCTCCTCGGGCTTGTAAGCCACCAGCTTTTTCCGTCCGTATTGGATCAGTTTTTGGCACCGGCGGATAAGTTCACCCGATTTTTCGCTAAACATGGGTCCCGTAATTACGGTAATCCGTCCTTTATTCACGTTCAGCCTGCTCCTTTCCCGTTAGCATAACCCGTTCATGTTCTATATGATGACAAAACACGAAAAATTGCGACTTTTATAGAGTACCACAATTAAAACGGACATGGCTACAAAAATAACCGAAAGTGGCGTGCAGGCGTTTGGCCGTGGTATGGTTAATAGAAGAAGGATCGAATGAGCATTTGGAGGAGAAGGCATCATGCAGGAAAAAATAGAAGCTTATAAAGCAAGGATCGCTGAACTGACAGCAGAGCTCGGCAAGGATCCGCAAGTGGAAGATCTGGTAAGCAGTCTGCTTGCGGACCTCGAAGAAGCGGTTCAGCAAAACCATAAACTGCGGCTCACGCTGCTGAAGTCTTCATCGAAGGAATCACGGATGTCCACCAAGCTGAGAGAGGCGCTGTACGAATAATTTATCCGGTCCGGTTCATGTCTAGTCGCTTGCTGCAGCTTTTGCGGCAAATTGGGATACACCAATTCACACGATCCGCTATATCCTAAAGTGAGCAGGAATACATTGAAGCGGGGTGATTGGGTGAACCGGTCCACGGATAACAAGAAACGGCGCAAGCCGGCAAAACCGGTTGTAAAGTATGCCAAAGCCGGCGTGCCCCCGCCGAAATTGAGCCCGCAGCAAATCGCCATCATTGCGGGATTACTGAACAATTTCTTTGTGGTCGAATCTGTGCTTTACAACCGCGATAACGAGCTGAAGGTCGTCTTAACGAGCAGAACGCTGACGAATCTTCCGGTGCTGGGGAATCCGGAGTACGGATTGGTGAAGGAGGACATCGTTCTTGACATTATCGCCAGCGAAACCGATCAAGATTCGGACCAACAACAAAACCCCGTTCTGAGATAAATCTGCAGTCCGGGGTTCTTTGTTCGATTCCTGGTCTGGGAATCCGGCATTATGAAGATTGTACGGGCGGTTTGGGCTTGCGCTTCTCCTTGAAACGCGGCCCTACATAGTTTCGTTTGCGGTCCCGGAACAGAATCCAGCCGCCGAGAAAGCTCATCCCTGCCACGAACAGGAGCAGGCCGAGCACAAAATGTCCCCACGCAAACGACGGATGGGCGACGCTCGCATCGCCGTGGAGCGAATAATATTCGAATACCGCATCTTTCATAAACAAAAATCCGGTCATTGCCGCCAGTCCCGGAATGACGAGGATCAGGATGGCGATAAAGCGGGAAATAATCAGTTTCATGAAAAATCCCTTCCTGTTGGCCTGTTTTAGTCCACTATATCATAACTCGTCCGGCGAATCTTTGTCTATTTCCGGACATGTGATAACATTTTGTAATGCGGTGAAAACCGAGTACAATATAAAAGCGATGGAGTGCTTCTTACTCCGGGCACAACTTGTCATAAGTTATGCGCCAAATGGTTTCAATATAAACATGTTAAGATGGGGGATGGACAATGACTATATCATGTGACGTAGCCGTTCTGGGCGGCGGTACCGGCGGTTATGTGGCTGCAATCCGCGCAGCTCAGCTGGGCAAGGAAGTCGTTATTATCGAAGCGGACAAGCTGGGAGGAACATGCCTGCACCGCGGCTGTATTCCAAGTAAGTCTTTGCTGCGGAGCGCGGAAGTATACGCAGAGATTAAAGAAAGCGAGAGCTACGGCATCGAAACAGCAGGGGCCGCACTCCAATTTCCCAAGGTTCAGGCGCGGAAGGAAGCGATCGTAGATCAGCTGCACCAAGGGGTTCAATACCTGATGCGTAAAAATAAAATTCAGGTGGTTCATGGAAAAGGGCGGGTCATCGGTCCTTCCATTTTTTCGCCGAAAAGCGGTGCCGTTGCTGTGGAGCTTGCGGATGGGGAGATGGAGACGGTGGTTCCGACGCATTTGATTATCGCCACAGGCTCCCGTCCAAGAGTGCTGCCAGGACTTGAACCCAACGGAATACATATTTTGACCAGCGACGAGGCACTACAAATGGAGGAGCTTCCGAAGTCCATCATCATCGTTGGCGGCGGCGTGATCGGTGTCGAATGGGCTTCGATGCTGAACGATTTCGGCGTAGAGGTTACCGTTGTGGAGGCGGCAGGCCAGCTGCTGCCCGCAGAAGATGAAGAGGTGGCCCGTGAGCTTCAGAAGTCGTTTTCGCGCCGGGGCATCAAAATTATTACCGGGGCCCAGCTGCAGACGGAGACATACGAAGCAGCGGATCATCAGGTGCAGATCGATGTGCGTGTTGGGGACAAAACCGAACGGCTTCAAGCGGACAAGCTGCTTGTGTCGATTGGCCGCCAGGCGAATGTGGAGAACATCGGTCTGGAGAACACGGATGTCCGGGTGGAGCGCGGTTTTATAGCTGTCAATAAACATTATCAAACCGGCGAATCCCATATTTATGCCATCGGCGACGTCATTGGCGGGCTGCAGCTCGCGCATGCGGCAAGCCATGAAGGAATTGCGGCCGTCAACCATTTGGCAGGAGAAGAAGTTCACCCGGGGGATGCGGATCTGATTCCAAGGTGCGTGTACACAAGACCCGAAGTGGCCAGTGTCGGCATCACCGAGAAGGAAGCCCGCAGCCGCGGATTCGAGGTTAAGGTCGGCAAGTTCCCGTTCCAGGCCATCGGGAAGGCATTGGTACAGGGGAGCAAGGAAGGATTCGTAAAAGTAGTAGCTGATCCTAAGACAAACGACATTTTAGGCGTTCAAATGATCGGAGCCCATGCGACCGACCTGATCAGCGAGGCGGCATTGGCCCAATTTTTGAATGCAACCCCTTGGGAGATCGGGCAGATGGTGCATCCGCATCCGACGCTCTCGGAAATTTTGGGCGAGGCGATGCTGGCAGTAGACGGTAAATCCATCGGAATGTAAGACCAAAATTTAGAATCGGTTCTTTTCTTTTCGCCGCGGTTATGATTATAATAGGGTTAAGCCAAGTCTTAGTACCAGGTTTTAATAGTAGATCAGGGACAGACTGCAGGCTCTAAAATAAGGAGGTACCTCCCATGAATGATCAGGGTACTGTTCACACGCCACATGAGCATGAGCAGCTTGGACTCACCAATGGCCAAGTCATCGACATGTACAGATATATGCTGCTCGGGCGCAAATTTGACGAGCGTAACCTGCTGCTGCAGCGGGCTGGCAAGATTAACTTTCACGTATCGGGAATCGGTCAGGAAGCGGCCCAGGCCGCCGCGGCGTTTGCGCTGGATCGGGAAAAGGATTACTTTTTGCCTTATTATCGCGACTATTCATTTGTGTTATCGGTAGGAATGACTCCGTACGAACTGATGCTGTCGGCCTTTGCGAAGGCTGACGATCCGAACAGCGGCGGGCGGCAAATGCCTGGACACTTTGGCAGCAAGCGGCTGCGGATCGTAACGGGCTCAAGCCCCGTCACGACCCAAGTGCCCCACGCCGTAGGCGTAGCCTTGTCCGCCAAGATGAGGAAACAGGATTTCGTTTCGTTTGTCACTTTTGGCGAAGGCTCGAGCAATCAGGGGGACTTCCACGAGGGAGCCAACTTTGCGGGCGTTCATAAGCTGCCTGTGATTTTTATGTGCGAAAACAACCAGTATGCCATTTCGGTACCGCTTCATAAGCAGATCAGCGGCAAAGTCAGCGACCGTGCGCTTGGCTATGGGTTTCCGGGCATCCGGGTGGACGGCAACGATGCGCTTGCGGTATACAAAGCCGTGAAGGAAGCGCGTGAACGTGCTGTCCGCGGTGAAGGACCTACGCTGATCGAAGCCATGATGTACCGCTTGTCTCCGCACTCCACCTCGGATAACGACTTGGCATACCGTACGAAAGAAGAAGTGGATGAGAACTGGAAAAAAGACGGCATTGTCCGTTTTAAACAATATTTGATCAGCTGCGGCATTTGGGATGAAGAAAAGGATGCGGACTTACAAGCGCAGTTGGCTCTTGAGATCAAGGAAGCAACCGAATCGGCCGACAATGCTCCGTTCCCGAAACCCGAGGATACGCTGAAGCATGTGTATGCGGGCGATAGCGAAGAGGGGGTATACTAATGGCCGAAATGGAATATATCGATGCGATTCGTCTGGCAATGAAAGAAGAAATGGAAAAAGACGAAAACGTGTTTGTCCTCGGTGAGGATGTCGGCGTTAAAGGCGGCGTGTTCACGACGACCAAAGGCCTGCAGGACCAGTTCGGCGAGGAGCGGGTCATCGACACGCCGCTGGCGGAATCCGCCATCGCCGGCGTTGCGATCGGCGCGGCCATGGTCGGCATGAAGCCGATCGCGGAAATGCAGTACTCCGACTTCATGCTGCCGGCAACGAACCAAATTATTAGTGAAGCCGCGAAAATCCGCTATCGTTCCAACAACGACTGGAGCTGTCCGGTCGTCGTTCGCGCGCCGATCGGCGGAGGCATTTTCGGGGGATTATACCATTCCCAATGCCCGGAATCGATCTTCTTCGGCACCCCCGGTTTGAAAATCGTAGCGCCTTTTACCGCCTATGACGCGAAAGGACTGCTGAAAGCTGCGATCAACGATCCGGACCCGGTGCTGTTTTTTGAAAATAAAAAATGCTACCGCATGATCAAAGGCGACGTGCCTTTGGACGACTATACTGTACCGATCGGCAAAGCTAACGTGCTGCGCGAGGGGACCGACATCACGGTCATCGGCTACAGCATGCCGCTGCACTTCTGCCTTCAAGCCGCCGAAGAGCTGGAGAAAGAAGAAGGCATTTCGGCCCATATTCTGGATCTGCGATCCCTGCAGCCGCTGGACCGTGACGCCATCATTGAGGCGGTCCGCAAAACCGGCAAGGTGCTGATCGTACACGAAGACAACAAAACGGGCGGTGTGGGCGCCGAAGTGTCCGCCATTATTTCGGAAGAATGCCTGTTCGACCTCGATGCGCCGATCAAGCGGCTGTGCGGTCCGGACGTACCGGCCATGCCGATCAGTCCGCCGATGGAGAAGTTCTTTATGCTCAGCAAGGAAAAGGTCAAGCAAGCCATGCACGAACTGGCGGTTTATTGAGAATTGCCGAGTGAAGGAGTGAAAATATGTCAAATCAAAAGTTTACCGATATGGTGATGCCGCAGCTGGCAGAATCGCTCGTGTCAGCCACCATCGCCAAATGGCTGAAGCAGCCTGGCGATAAGGTGGAACAGTATGAGCCGATCTGTGAGGTCATCACCGATAAGGTCAACGCGGAAATCCCGTCCACGGTGGACGGGATTATGGGAGAATGGGTCGCCGAGGAAGGCCAGACCGTCGCCGTCGGCGAGGTCATCTGCCGCATTGCGGCGGCAGGCGCCGCGGGGGCTCCGGCGGAGGAACGGCCCCAGGCGGAGCCGCGTACTACACCGGCCCCAGTTCAGGCTGAAGCCCCTGGAGACCAGTCGATGCGCGGCCGGTATTCTCCAGCGGTGCAAAGCCTTGCAGCCGAGCATGGCGTGAACCTGAGCGCCGTCCAAGGAACGGGCATGGGCGGACGGATTACCCGTAAGGATGTCCTTGCTTATATCGAAAACGGCGGTGCGGCAGCGGAAACCGGCCGGGCTGAGGAAGCTCCTGCGAAGAGAGAGGTTCATTCTCCGTTCGAAGGGCTGCCGCATGCCAATCCTGCGGTCCGTCCGGAGCAGTACATCCCGGTTCCGCCAGCATCCAGCCGGCAGTCAGGTCTGCATATGACCGAATCGCCGCGTATTCCGGCCGTGGAACTCGAGGACCAGAACGGGCGCGCCGAGACGATGATCGACGTCACCCCGATCCGCAACGCCATTGCGACGAACATGCGCCAAAGTGTGTCGGAAATTCCGCATGCCTGGACGATGATCGAGGTCGACGTGACCAACCTGGTGCTGCTGCGCAACAAATTGAAGGATGAATTTAAGCGCAGAGAGGGCTATAATTTAACCTATCTGGCGTTTCTTCTGAAGGCTGTGGTCAATGCGATCAAGGATTACCCGATCATGAACTCGGTCTGGGCGGTCAACAAGATCATTGTGAAACGGGACATCAACATTTCCCTCGCCGTCGGGACGGAAGACTCGGTTATGACACCGGTTATTCAACGGGCCGATCAGAAAAACATTGCCGGTCTCGCCCGTGAAATCGAAGAACTGGCAACCAAAACGCGGCAGGGCAAGCTCAAGCTGGAGGATATGCAGGGCGGCACCTTTACGGTGAATAATACCGGATCGTTCGGTTCGATCCTGTCTTACCCGATTATTAACTATCCGCAGGCAGCCATCCTGACCTTCGAATCGATTGTGAAGCGGCCTGTCGTGATCAACGACATGATCGCCGTCCGTTCGATGGCGAATATCTGCCTGTCGCTGGACCACCGGATTTTGGACGGAGTCATCTGCGGACGCTTCCTGCAGCGCGTGAAGGAAAACGTGGAGGGCTATACGCTGGATACCAAAGTTTACTAATGAAAAGTCTACGAAAGCTTGGTCATCATCTGAAAGGGCGTGAAGCAGTCATGACAACCAAACTTGAAGTATCCTATACGCCGATGATGGATTATGGTGCGGCCTGGGATTTGCAGAAAAGCATCGTCAGCCGCATAGACCTTGGAGAGCAGCAGGAAACCCTGCTGCTCTTGCAGCATCCACCGACGTATACGATCGGATCGCAGCGGCACCCGGAGCATCTCTTGCTCAGCAAGGAACAGCTGGAGCAGCAGGGCATCGGGCTGTTTGAAATCGACCGCGGCGGCGACATCACTTACCACGGTCCGGGGCAGCTGGTCGGGTATCCGCTGCTGCTGCTGGCGGGCAAGGAAGGACTGGATCTGCACGGCTATTTGCGCAATCTGGAGCAGGTCATCATCAATTACCTTGCGCATTACGGGATCGAGGCAGGCCGCAAGCCCGAATATACGGGGGTCTGGGTAGGCGATCTGAAAATTTGCGCGATCGGGGTCAAATTCAACAAGTGCAAACACCAAAGAGGGTTCGTGACCAGCCACGGGTTTGCCTTCAACATAACGTCCGGCATTCAAAACGAAGGCTTTCAGGGAATTATACCGTGCGGAATTCAGGAGTATGGCGTCACGTCGCTTGAGGACTGCATTGGAAAGCCGATCGCGGTCGAGCAGGTGGCGGAGGAGATTGTTCCGTTCTTTTCCGAGGTATTCGGATTTGAGGCCGTTTCAGCCCAACGGGCAGAGGAAAGCCCGCTGAAATCAGCGGGCCATTAAGGACTCGACGAGCCCAAACACGACGGATCCGACCATGGCAATGAGCATGAGGTATACAAAAACGCGAAACCATTTTTTTCGTTGCATAAATAGCTCCTTTATTCATCTTTAATGAAGGCTCGATGTCGAGCCGGGACAACCTATGTACTATTGTAACTTAACGCCGAAGGAGAGGAAAGTCCATTGATTAAACAAGACCGTTTGATACAGGAGTTTATGGAATTGG
Source organism: Paenibacillus sp. FSL R5-0378 (assembly GCF_038009285.1). NCBI lineage: Bacteria > Bacillati > Bacillota > Bacilli > Caryophanales > Paenibacillaceae > Paenibacillus > Paenibacillus sp. FSL R5-0378. The sequence goes on along the minus strand of NZ_JBBPAY010000001.1, from coordinate 5,631,044 downwards.
TTCAGGTGGACAGCGAAACAGGCCATGAAGCGGAGATCGCCGCGCTGCTCAAGCAGAAATTTACGCAGCTTGGATTGGAAGTTGTTGAAGACGACTCCCAGGCTAAAACCGGACATGGCGCCGGCAACCTGATCGTGACCTGGAAGGGGGAAGGCGGCGCGGAAGCCCCGAAGCTATTGTTCACCTGCCATATGGATACCGTAGCCCCAGGTAAAGGAATCAGGCCAATCCTGGGAGAAGACGGTTGGATCCGCAGTGACGGGACGACGATTCTGGGGTCGGACGATAAAGCGGGCCTGGCGGTGCTGCTTGAGACGATCCGCGTTATCCAGGAGCAGCAGCTTCCCCATGGACAGATCCAATTCGTAATTACCGTAGGTGAGGAGTCCGGACTGCTGGGAGCACGTTCGATGGATCCGCAGCATTTGGATGCCGAGCTTGGATTTGCTCTCGATTCCAATGGAGAGGTCGGATCGATTGCCGTTGCGGCACCAACCCAGGCTAAAATCCAAATGAAGATTTTTGGCAAATCGGCGCATGCCGGCGTGAATCCGGAAGACGGAATCAGCGCCATTCAGGTCGCCTCCAAAGCGGTATCGCGAATGAAGCTGGGCCGTCTCGACCAGGAGACGACAGCCAACATCGGTAAATTTTCCGGCGGTGGAGCGACCAATGTCGTGTGCGATTTTGTCCAGCTCGATGCGGAAGCGCGCAGCATCGTTCAGGAAAAGGTCGATCAGCAGATCGCCCACATGCGGGAAGCGCTCGAAACGACCGTCCGCGAGTTCGGCGCCCAGTGTGAGTTCCGGAGCGAAATCGTGTATCCCGCTTTTAATTTCAACGAAAACGATCCTGTGGTGAGCCTGGCCAAACGTGCCATTGAGTGCCTTGGACTGAGCGGAAGAGTGTTCCGTTCGGGCGGCGGCAGCGATGCCAACATTTTCAACGGGCTTGGAGTTCCTACGGTGAATCTGGCCATCGGCTATGAGGACATACATACGACGAAGGAACGGATCCGCGCGGAGGATATGGTCAAAGCGGCTGAAATGGTGCTCAGCATCATTCAGGAAACCGTCAAATAGAGCTTTAACCCGATACAGCAGAATAAACCTGCACAAACAGGCTGTTCCATGCATGCGGCAAACCGCGCTGGAACAGCTTTTTTGCTGGGTTCATCCTTCTTTACGGGCCAACAACAACGGGTAGGCTCACAAGTTAGTGAACATAACGCCGGCGATCCGCGGCAGGATGATTTCTGCGCTGTGCCGGGGTCCATACCGTATGCCAGCTGGTGGATTGGATAATTTGCAGGGCCAGGGTGATATTCGTCAAATATTCGTCAATTTGAAAATACAGATCACTTCCGATCACTTGACGTTCCTGTCTGTGATCCAAAGAGGTACGGGTCTCCTCCAGGAAGCAGGAGGCTGCCGCAAACCGTGCCAAGGAGTGGGACGGATCCGTTGCATAAATCGACTCGAACAGCTGCGCTGCTTTGGCGAAGTCACCTTGATCGTACAGCATTTCAGCAGCGATAAAGCAAAGATCGAGCGAGCTCTGGCTTCTGTCGTGCGTCGGAATTCCCTCCAGTTTGTTCAGGAGCGTTTTAGCCTGTCCCACATAGCCCTCCCGGTAAAGGGTATAAATCAATTCGCTGGATTCATGGAACGAGGGTTCGGGCTGAAGGGACATCCCAATGTCCACTATGCCGAGCACGATCGCGGACTTGGCTGTTTCCAGCCGGTTAAACCTGGACAATTCAGGCAATCCCCGGCCCTCCTGAAGCGCACGGCAGCACAAATACGCCGCATGGGATGCGGTAACAGAATGGGAAGCTGATTTGACCACGACCTTGTCCGGATCCATCGTGCGCTGCGTCAGCCGCGCTTGCGCTTCCTTGAATTGATGGGTGTGAATAAGGCACAAAATATAAACGAGTTGAAGAGATTCATTGAACCGTACGTCATTCGTATAACGGCTTAGGATGCCAAAGGCTTCCTCGTAAGCGCCCAAATCCGCCAGCGTTTGGCCGACCTGCAGTTCGGTCGTGTCTGAGAGCGGGACCATTTCCAGAAGACGTCGGCATATTTCCGCATCTGTTTTTCCTGCGTCGTAGAGCAGTGCTCCCCATTCCGCGAGCGTTTTCCGATGATGCTGTCCGAGATTGATCGCCCGGCGGAAAGCTTCTTCGGCATCTTCGGTACGGCTGCATGCATATAAGAGCCTTCCGTACTCGAGCCATCCCTGCGCTTCGTCAAAGCTTTCAGCATGGGGCAAACTTCTGGAGTCATCATGTGCATGCGTCAGAGCCGTCCGAATGTGCGTCATCGCCTCACTGTTGTGTCCGCGCGATTTATACCATAATCCCAGCTTAAAATGCAGGGACGGGGAATTCGGGTAGGCTTGCAGCAGCGTCATCAATTCATCTTTGGTCATAATTGTACCCTCCAATATATAGAACAACCTGGTGAGTGAATAGTTGGTCGGAATGCTAAAAAAATGTTTAAAAAATTAAATCGCTTATCGTTTTCAGATCATATCCGAAAAACCTGGAGATTTCGGGAGATATTAAAGGACAAAGATTCATCCGTCCCTTAATGATCCCGCCGGGAGGACGCGAGCGATTGCAAAATATGCTGCAGCGGCGTGTCAGGGTTCCATTCCTTCTGCAATTGGCGGAGCATGATTTTAATCTGCCAGGCTCGTCCTACCATATGGACCGAGTTCGCTGTACGGTAACTTTTCATGAAGGGATCCCTCTTTCCTTGGGGTGAAGTTTGTTATAATAAGACCATATGTGTCAGCATGGCCAAAAATGCTAGGTTTTAAATATAAGAGGTTGTTGAGCACGTACTATAAGGAGGATCATAGAATGAAAGAGTCTTTGCCACATATGAAGAAACCGTCCAAACCTCTCGAGGAAGAGACCCTGTCCACCGAATCTATTTTTCAGGGAAAGGTCGTATCTTTGCAGATTGACAAGGTCCGGCTTCCCGACGGCAAGACGGCTACACGGGAAATCATCCGCCACCCCGGTGCGGTAGCTGTTCTGGCCATCAAGGAGGACCGGATCATTCTGGTCGACCAGTATCGCCAGCCCATGGGACGGTGCGAGCTTGAAATCCCGGCAGGGAAGCTCGAGCCAGGGGAGGACCCGATGGAAGCGGCCAAGCGCGAGCTTGTGGAGGAAACGGGGTATACATGCGGCCGCCTGGAGCTGCTTCACTCCTTTTATACTTCTCCCGGGTTTGCCGATGAGGTGATCCACCTCTACGTGGCTCATGATCTTCAAGAGGGCGATGCGGCGCCGGACGAAGACGAGTTCGTGGAGCTGCTGGAATTGACGATGGAAGAGGCGCTTGAGGCGATTTCGCAAGGCCGGATCAGCGACGCCAAGACACTTATGGCGGTGTACGCCTGGAAGTTGAACAAGCTGACGGGTGAATTCCGCGTATGAGCCGTCCGGAACGTGTCAGTCACCAAGAGCTTGCATATGAGTCGGATATTTTAAGCGAATACTTTGCAGATCTGCACATCCATATCGGCAGGACGAACGACGGGCATGCGGTCAAAATCAGCGGCAGCTCCAATCTGACATTCGCGAACATCGCCAAGGAAGCGTCGGAGCGCAAAGGGATCGAGCTGGTGGGCATTATCGACTGCCACTCGCCGGTCGTCCAGAAGGACATTATTGACTGCCTGGAATCCGGTGAAATGAATGAAGTGAAGGGCGGCGGGATCGCCTACCGGGGAACCACGATTCTTCTGGGCTCCGAAATTGAAATCTATGAACAGGGTAAGGGCGCTGCGCATTTGCTCGTTTATTTTGCGGACCTGCCGACGATGCAGGCCTTTACGGCCTGGATGTCGGGCCATATGAAAAACGTAAACCTCAGCTCACAGCGCATTTACGTTTCCGGTCGGGAGCTGCAGGCCAAGGTATACGACATGGGAGGCATCATGATTCCCGCCCACGTGTTCACTCCGCATAAAGGCCTGTACGGCAGCATGACGCCGCGAATGGAGCAAGTGCTCGACCCGGGACTTGTGAGCGGAATCGAGCTTGGGCTGAGCTCCGATTCGGAAATGGCCGGACTGATATCGGAGCTCGATCCGTATACATTTGTAACCAACTCCGATGCCCATTCCCTGGGTAAAATCGCCCGCGAATACAACCGGATCCGTTTGGCGGAGCCTAACTTTGCCGAATTCCGCAAGGCGCTGGAGATGGCGGACGGCAGGTGCGTGACAGGGAACTACGGCCTCAATCCGCGCCTGGGCAAGTACCACCGTACCTATTGCCATGGCTGCAGCCGCGTGTTGGACATCGAACATGGGGGCGCAGGCTGCCCGTTCTGCGGCAGCACCAAGCGGGTACAGGGGGTGCTCGACCGGATCCTCGATATCGCCGACCGCAAGGAGCCGTACATGCCTGCCTTCCGGCCGGCATATCATTACCAGGTCCCGCTTGAGTTCATTCCGGGTCTCGGCAAGGCCAAAATGAAGCAGCTGCTGGAGCGGTTCGGTACAGAAATGTCGATTCTCCACCATGCGGCTGAAGCAGAAATTGCCGAGGTCGTGGGCACCGATTTGGCGCGGATGATCGTCATGGCCAGAAACGGCACCTTGAAGCTGACCTCGGGCGGAGGGGGAACTTACGGGAAAGTGGAAGGGGCTTCCGTGTCCAAGACATAGTTTGGGACTTGCTTTCATACAGTAAGGGTATGCGAATGGAAAGGGGAGAAACTGCATGCGAGCTTTCCGCCATGCCCTGAAAGAACAAAACATCCTGTATATTTTTGTCGCCGTACTGTTTCTGGTTGGAGTTATCTTCGGCGCGCTCATGGTCAATGCTCTTTCCCTTGAACAGCAGCAGGACTTGGGACGGTATTTGGGCAATTTTTTCGTAACCGTTAATCAGGGAGCGGAGGCCGGACAGCCTGCGCACTCCTACTGGGACATCGCCGGGCTGCATTTGAAATGGGTTGGGTTGATTTGGATTCTCGGCCTGTCGGTCATCGGCCTGCCGGGCATCCTGATCCTCGATTTTTTGAAAGGCGTTCTGGTCGGCTTTACGGTTGGCTACCTGGTTGGCCAGTTTTCGTGGCACGGTCTGCTGTTCGCGCTGGTGTCGGTGGCTCCGCCGAACCTGCTTATCATTCCGGTGCTGATCGTTTGCAGCGTATCGGCGATCGCCTTTTCGCTTCATATTATTAAAAACCGGGTGATGCTCCAGCGCCCGGGCAACATTACCCGCCCATTTGCATCGTATGTCGGGATGACGCTCGTCATGGGCCTGATCATGCTCGGCATCTCCTCGTTTGAAACCTGGGTGACTCCCACGATGATGAGATGGGTGACGCCCATGCTGATCCACTCTCCAGCCATCACCGGCATGTGAGGCAAAAGCGTTTGACTTTGTTTGGCAACTCCCCATATAATGAGAGAAGCGGTTATAGATAGGTGCAGAGATTTTCCTGTGGGGAGGGAGACAATGGAAGCACGGATCGATAAAATCAAACAACAATTACAATCCCAGGGCTATAAGCTGACACCCCAGCGGGAAGCTACCCTCAGAGTACTATTGGAGAATGAAGAAGACCATCTGAGTGCGGAAGACGTATTTATGCTTGTGAAAGAAAAGGCTCCGGAAATCGGTCTGGCAACCGTGTACCGTACCTTGGAGCTGCTGAGTGAGCTGCATGTCGTCGAGAAGATCAACTTTGGCGACGGTGTAGCCAGATACGATCTACGCACCGATACGGCCAAGCATCACCATCATCATATGATCTGCGTGAAATGCGGGAGCATGGATGAGATCCGCGAGGACTGGCTTGGACCGCTGGAAGAGCGGGTTGAACGGGAATTCAATTTCACCGTCTCGGACCACCGTCTTGATTTCCACGGGGTATGCTACCGCTGTAAGGCGAAGGAAGACAACGGCGGCAGCGATGACAAGTAATCATACAACGATTTTATAATATGATCTTGACGATCAAAGCTCTCTGCCCGGCATGCTGCCGGAAGGGGGCTTTTTTGGTCGGGGCGTCCTGGGGCATACATAAGGACAAACGTTCATATGCTGGATATAGCAAGGATGAACGGGAAGGAGAGGCGTCTCCTTCAAGAATGTGAGGTGCTTCCGGGATGATCATTCCGCTGCGAAAATGGCTGTCCGTGCTAAAGTTTCTGATCGTGTTCGTTTCTTTGGCCTATATGTTTTACCATGTGCTAACCCTATTCACCGCATGGATCACGCCGGTGGACCATTACCGCATTCCGGAGGGGCATGCCGTCAAGGCGTTCCAGTCCGGTGACGGGAAGCAGTACGGTGAGCGGATGGGGGACAGGCTCCGTTTTTATTTTTGGTACGGTGAATAATGCCTCCGGCAGGGGACGTCCGCCCTGCTGTCGAAGTAGAACAGGACGAAGATACGTCAATCCAAAATGAACCCGAAGGAGCTGTTTCACAACATGATGCAGTATGTACAGCCCTTCATTCGGTACATCCGTGAGGAGAAAGGGCTGTCCAGTAACACACTTGAATCGTACACCCGTGATGTCCGTCAGTTTGTGGAATTTGTAGAGGAACGGGGGCTGAACTCGGCGGATCAGGTCAAACGGACGCATATCCAAATGTATTTGAACCTGAAGAAGCAGGAGCGCATGGCCCCGGCGACGCTCGCCCGCAAGCTGGTTTCCGTACGGTCTTTTATTCATTATTTGATCCGGGAATCCGTCATCCGGCAGGATCCGAGTCTTGGACTCGACGCTCCCCGGTTGGAGAAGAAGCCTCCAAGAGTTTTGTCCATCGGGGAAGTGAACCGGCTGCTGGAAGCCCCCGATGTTTCCGCACCGCAGGGGCTTCGGGACAAAGCTATGCTGGAACTGCTCTACGGTACCGGTTTGAAAGTATCGGAGCTCATCTCCCTGAACGTGGACGATGTCAATTTGGACATGCATTTCCTCCGCTGCACAAGCAGCGCAGGCAAGGAACGGGTGCTTCCGATCAATGGGATTTCGGCCGGGGCGGTCAAGGAGTATATAACCGGAATGCGGGAGCCGCTCGTACGGGAAACCTCCTCGGATGACAGAGCCCTGTTTCTGAACCTGACCGGCAGCCGCCTGACGCGCCAAGGATTCTGGAAGGTGTTGAAAAAATACGCCGCCGATGCGGAGATTGAAGGCGAGATTACGCCGCATACGCTCAGGCATTCATTTGCCGCACACCTGCTGGAGAACGGAGCCGATCTGCGCTCCGTACAGGAGATGCTGGGGCATGCCGATATGGCGACGACTCAGATGTACACCACAAGTACGAAAAGAACGATGAAGGACGTTTATGAAGAGCACCATCCCCGTGGACGGGATCATTCCAATACCGATTAGGAGAGATTATACGCATGTCAACGACACAGCTGAAGCAAATTCAAGAGGCAGCCGCCTTTATCCAGAGCAAGGGAGGCGTTCAACCGGAAGTGGGCCTCATACTCGGTTCCGGTCTCGGAATACTGGCTGACCTGATCCAGGACGGCATATCCATTGCCTACGAGGATATCCCTCATTTTCCGGTGTCGACGGTGGAAGGCCATGCGGGAGAGCTTCTGCTCGGTACGATTGAAGGACGAAGTGTCGTCTTAATGAAGGGACGCTTCCACATGTATGAGGGTTACGGACCGGAAGTGACGGCTTTCCCGGTAAGGGTCATGAAAGAGCTCGGCGTGAAGAGCCTGCTGGTGACCAATGCGGCCGGCGGAATCAACACGGCTTTCGAGCCGGGAGACCTGATGGTCCTGACCGACCATCTGAACCTGACCGGCCGGAATCCGCTCATCGGCCCGAACGACCCTGCGCTTGGCGTCCGCTTCCCCGATATGTCCGAGGCGTACAGCCGCCGGCTCCGCCAGCTCTTGAAGGACACGGCCGCGTCGAAGAACATCCCGATTCGCGAAGGCGTATATGCCGGTCTGCTTGGACCGACCTACGAAACGCCGGCCGAAATCCGTATGCTGCGTACGCTCGGTGCAGACGCTGTCGGCATGTCGACGGTTTCGGAGACGATCGTGGCCCGGCACGCCGGCCTGGAAGTGCTCGGCATTTCCTGCATCAGCAACATGGCGGCGGGCATTCTGGACCAGCCTTTGTCCCATGAAGAGGTTATGGAAACGACCGAGAGAGTCCGCGAGAAGTTCCTCGGCCTGGTGCTTGCGGTCATCCCTCATATGTAATATGCACGGCACGTTTATTCAAAGCAGCCCCCGCAGGAGACATCCTGCGGGGGTTTTTGCGTGTATCAAAAATAATTCGGCGTAAGCCGCCCCTGGCATGGAATATTTTCCTGTGATCCTGACGAAACTGAAAGACAGTAACCATTTCAATTGAACCATATAGACATGAACTAAAGAAATGAAAGTTATAGGCCATATCAGGCCTTAATAACAGGAAGTTCAATGAAAAAGCTTTAGTTCAATCTATACAATAGGTCAGGAGGGGACTTATTTTGAAAAAAACGATACTGGCGCTCGCGCTGTCCTTCGGGCTGTCCACGGTGGCGCTGCCTTATCTGGGGTATGCCGAAGAAGCGCCAAAAGGCGGTCAGGCTCCGGGCGTGGAGCTGGCGGCGAATGCTAGGTCAGCCATCCTTATGGATGCGGATACGGGAACGGTTATTTATGAGAAGAACAGCCATGATAAACTTCCGCCGGCAAGCATTACGAAAATTATGACCATGCTGCTGACCATGGAGGCCATCGACGAGGGCAAACTGAAAATGACCGATATGGTCCGGACGAGCGAATATGCGGCATCGATGGGCGGTTCGCAAATATTCCTTGAGCCGGGTGAAGAGATGACGGTCAACGAAATGCTCAAGGGCATCGCAATGGCATCCGGCAACGATGCCTCGGTGGCGATGGCCGAAAAAATCGCCGGCACGGAGCAGGCCTTTGTCCAAATGATGAACGACAAGGCACAGGAGCTGGGGCTGAAGGATACCCATTTCGTGAACTGTAACGGGCTTCCTGCCGAGAACCATTACTCTTCGGCGCACGATATCGCGGTGATCAGCCGTGAACTGTTGAAGCATTCGGAAATTACGAAATACACCGGTTCCTATCAGGATTATTTACGGAAAGATTCCGAAAAGCCCTTCTGGCTCGTGAATACGAACAAGCTGGTCCGCTTCTATACTGGGGCCGACGGCCTCAAAACGGGGTATACCTCCGAGGCGAAGTTCTGCCTCTCGGCTACGGCCAAGAACGGCAACCTGAGAGCGATCGCCGTAGTGCTGGGCGAGCCTAACACCAAGACACGGAACGAAGAAGTGTCCAAAATGTTCGACTATATGTTTGCCCAGTACAGCACGCATACCATTTTCAATCCGGGTGACGTGATGGGTACGGTGAAGGTGAACAAGGGCAATTCGAAGGAACTGACCTTGAAGGCCGGACAAACCTACAGCGTTCTGACAAAGAAGAACGCCAAGGCAGCGGACATCCGCCACGAAATGGTCGTTCCGAAGGAGATCAAGGCTCCGGTCCAGCAGGGACAGGTTCTCGGTAAACTGGTCGTCTATGAAGGCGGCAAGGTGCTGAAGGAATTTGAGCTGAAGTCGCCGGAGGCGGTGGGCAAGGCCGGATGGTGGAAGCTGTTCAAACGGACGACATCAAAATTGTTTCTTGTAGATTGATAGCGGTTTTCTTCTAGTTTTGTCGTGATGCAGGAATCCGGTTTTACTCCGTAGAAATCGTTGTTCATGACAGGGAGGAGAGTGAGCAAACGTGAATCTGCAAGTGGAAATGGAGCATCACCGCAACATCTTGATTGTGCGCTTATCGGGAGAGCTCGATCACCATACGGCTGACCATGTCCGCATGAAAATGGATGAGACGATCCAGCGCGGACTGACAGACCATCTGGTGCTCAGCCTGAAAAATTTACAGTTCATGGACAGCTCAGGCCTGGGTGTGATCCTCGGAAGGTATAAGCTGATCAAGGCCAAGGGCGGCAAAATGGCGGTGTGCGACGTCAATCCTACCGTCTACCGGCTGCTCGATATGTCCGGCTTGTTCAAAATTATGCCCATTTACGATAACGAGGGTCATGCGCTCTCGGGTCTGGAGGTCGTGTCATGAGTAAAGAAAAGGCCATGGAACGCAATTTCATGACGCTCCAATTCGCAGCCAAGTCGGAAAACGAATCGTTCGCTCGTGTGACGGTGGCCGCCTTCATCTCACAGCTGGACCCGACCATGGATGAGCTGAGCGACCTGAAGACGGTCGTTTCCGAAGCGGTGACCAACAGCATCATTCACGGGTACGACAGCGATCCCGAGGGGATCGTCACGATCACTGCGGAAATTGTGGGAGATACCGTCACGCTGACCGTGGAGGATCGGGGAAGAGGGATCGAAGACCTGGAGCTTGCCAAGCAGCCCCTGTATACGTCGAAACCGGAGCTGGAACGGTCGGGCATGGGCTTTACGATCATGGAGAACTTTATGGATGAATTCGAGGTATCCAGCGAGCCCGGTTCCGGAACATCAATCAAGATGAAGAAGAGGATCGAATCTAAGAAAGCTTTGTATAATTAGGGGTTGGGCGCATGGATGCTGATGTGAAGAAAGGTTCGCAGACTTATTTGGATGATGCCGAAGTCAAACGTCTGATCGCACTCAGCCAGACCGGGGACAGCTTGGCCCGCGATACGCTGGTAAACTGCAACATCCGCCTCGTCTGGTCTGTCGTGCAAAGGTTTATGAACCGGGGGTACGAACCCGAGGATCTGTTCCAGATCGGATGCATCGGCCTGCTGAAATCGGTCGACAAATTCGATTTAAGCTATGACGTCAAGTTTTCCACCTATGCCGTTCCGATGATTATCGGCGAGATCCAGCGCTTTCTCCGCGATGACGGAACGCTGAAGGTCAGCCGGTCGCTGAAGGAAATGGCCAACAAGGTACGCAAGAAAAGGGACGAGCTGTCGAAGCACCTGAACCGGCTGCCGACCGTCAAGGAAGTGGCCGAGGAGCTTGGGGTAACGCCGGAGGAAGTTGTGTTCGCCCAAGAGGCCAACAAGCCGCCGACCTCGATCCACGAGACCGTGTTCGAAAATGACGGGGATCCCATTACGCTAATGGACCAGATCGCCGACGAATCCCAGGAACGCTGGTTTGATAAACTGGCGCTGAACGAAGCAATCGATGGCCTGTCGGAGCGGGAAAAGCTGATCGTCTATTTAAGGTACTACCGCGACCAGACCCAATCGGAGGTAGCCACCCGGCTCGGGATATCCCAGGTACAGGTTTCGCGCCTCGAGAAAAAAATACTGCAGCTGATCCGCGATCAGATTGCCCAGTGAACAAGGAACCGTCTTCCGTATGGGAAGGCGGTTCCTTTTTTTGGGCAGCGATGCAAATCGGACTAGAAAGTAGACCTTTTTCCTATACTAACGGTAATTCAGCAGCAAAAGGAGTGATTGGATGTCTGATCACGGATTGCCTACGGTCTACCTGCAGCTGCGCAGCCGCGTACCGATTTCCCATGGAAGGGTCGTGACCCTCGGCCACATCGCCCGGATTTTATGCGACCCCGAGTGGGAATCTTCGCTCCGCAGCCTGGAGCTGGTTCATCCCCATAAGTGGGATGGAAATTTGTTGTTAATTGACATGATGCACATCATACCGAAGATCCAGGAGCTCATTCCGGGCGTCCGCATAGAGTCGATGGGGAACAAGCACTCCCTGGTGGAAGTGGTAAAAAAGGAGAAGAAACCGTCACTGATCCTATTCCTCCTCGTCTGGCTCCTCCTTTTCTTCGGATCAGCGCTGACGATCATGAATTTCCATGCGGACGTGAACATGCAGGAGGTGCAAATCCGTACGGTGGAAATGGTGACCGGCCGCCGGGATGAGCATCCCTACTTGTTCCAGACGGCTTATTCCTTCGGCATCGGGTTTGGCATGGTCGTTTTCTTCAACCATTTATTCAAAAAGAAATGGAACGAGGAGCCGACCCCGCTGGAAGTGGAAATGTTTCTGTACCAGGAAAATATCGACCAGTACGTCGTTGCCGAGGAATATAAACGGATGAAAACCGCGAGCCGTCAGGGGGATTCGTCTTGATTCTGGTCGGCTGGTTCATCCAAATACTGCTCGGGATTGCCGGGGGAATTGCGGTTGGCGGCGGCGTTATCGCGCTGTTCATCGTCCTCGACATGATTCCAAGGCTGGCTCAGCTGACTTCATCCTATAACCGGGTTCACTGGTACGAAGGGGCGATGGTAACGGGGTCGCTGGTCGGGACCGTGTTCGACTTTTGGAACTGGAAACTATCCTTGGGACCGCTGGCGAGCCTCTTGATCGGGCTGTTTAACGGGATATTCGTCGGTATGCTGGCCGCCGCGCTCACCGAAGTGCTCAACGTGCTGCCCATTTTGGCTAAAAGGCTGCAGATGACCCGCTACCTGTTCGGTTTTTTGATGGCGATGGTCACGGGAAAAGTGGCGGGTTCCCTGTTTGACTGGTTTGTTTACAGAAAGTAAGGAGGAACGCTTCGTGAGAGATGACAAGGATCAGGAAATCAACGTAGAGGACCCTGCCGGCATTGCGATGATCATGCAGTACGGGGACGAATCGAAAGAGAAGAAGGAAGACGCTTCTCATCCGTCGGAGGAGGGGAAGGAGCCCCGGAGGACGGCGGGCCGGCGTGAAGGCGGAGAAGAACAGGCTGAAGGTGAGCATAAGGCAGCGGGTGACGGCGGAGAAGATAAGCGGATGCAGGAAAAACGCGACCAGGAAAGGTCCGACACCGTCGAGGAATCCATCATCTATTGGCAGGATAAGGATGAAATTCCGGAAAGCCTGGAGACGACCAAAAACACGCTCAAGGAAGTGGTGGGCCTGGGTTCATCCTTTGACATCGTGTTTCGCGAAATGACCCTCGCCGGCCAGAACACGGGATTGTTCTTCATTAACGGCTTTGCCAAAGACAACATCATGCTGGAAATACTGAAGCGGCTTACCTATTTGTCCGCCGACCAGCTTACTTCGGATGCGCTTAAGTCCTTTTTTGAATTTTACATCCCGCATATTCAGGTCGAGATTGTCGACAAGCTCAGCGCGGCAGTCAATAAAGTACTGATGGGGATGTCCGCTCTATTCATCGAGGGAGAACGGGCGTGCATCATTTTAGATACCCGGAATTATCCGGTCCGTAGTCCCGAAGAACCAAGTATAGAACGGGTGGTGCGGGGTGCACGCGACGGGTTCACCGAAACACTGCTTACCAACATCGCCCTTGTGCGGCGGCGGATCCGCGACCCCGGATTCAAAAGCGAGCTGGTGCAGGTCGGGCGGCGGACGCGGACGGACGTCTGTATCGCCTATATCGACGACATTGTGGATAAGGTTCAAGTGGACTCCATCCGGAAAAAAATCAAAAGTCTCGACATCGACGGGCTTCCCCAAGGCGACAAACAGCTGGAGGAAGCGATTATCAATAAGGGATGGCATCCGTATCCGCTGGTCAGATATTCGGAGAGACCGGACGTGGTCGCTTCGCATATCATGGAAGGCAGGGTAGTGGTGTTCGTGGACACCTCGCCGAGCGTGATGGTCATGCCGACTACGTTTTTCGACCTGTGCCAGCATGCCGAAGAGAACCGGCAGACGGCCTTTATGGGAACCTACCTCAGATGGGTCCGGTTTCTGGGCATTTTCGCTTCCATGTTTCTGCTTCCGCTCTGGATGCTGCTTGTGATCGATCCGCACCTGAAGCCTCCGGAATTAAATTTCATCGGGCCGCACGATACGGGCAAAATTCCGCTTATCGCCCAGTTTCTGCTGGTCGAGTTCGGCGTCGATCTCCTACGATTGGCCGCTGTGCACACGCCGACCCCGCTGGCTTCGGCCATGGGCCTCATCGCGGCGATCCTCGTCGGGGATATCGCGGTGAAAACAGGCTTGTTCGTCAATGAGGTCGTCTTATACATGGCCGTAGCGGCCATCGGCATGTTCGCCACGCCGAGCTATGAGCTGGGATTGGCCAACCGGATGGTGAGGCTTGTGCTGCTGGTCGCGGTGGCCATTTTCAAAGTGCAGGGATTCGTTGTCGGGACGACGCTGCTGATCCTGCTGCTGACGCTGCACCGGTCTTACAACTCGTCTTATCTATGGCCGTTTATACCGTTTAATGCAAAGGCTCTGTCTGAAGTGCTGCTGCGCTTCCCGGTGCTTGAGAGCAAGAAAAGGCCGTCTTTCAACAAAACGAGGGATAATACGCGGATGGCGAAGAACCCGGACAACCGCGAACAGTCGTAGGAAAACACAAATGTTGTGCAAAAAAATCCATTCATTCTCTTCCCTTGTCTGGTATACTGATGTAAAAGTTCACATGGAATATTTACATTTCCAAGGAAAGCGAAGGGATGCATAATATGTTTCTACATGGTACAAGTAAAATCAATGCGGACGGTCACCTGGAAATCGGTGGCTGTGACGTTACCGAGCTGAAGAAGCAGTATGGTACGCCGCTTTATATCGTCGACGAGGAGCTGGTCCGCACGCGGTGCCGCGAATACGTCGATGCGTTCCGCGCGTCCGGACTGAAATTCCAGGTGGCTTACGCCAGCAAGGCGTTCTGCGTCATGGCCATGTGCCGGATCGCAGAGGAAGAGGACATGTCTCTAGACGTCGTGTCCGACGGCGAATTGTTCACGGCGCTTCAGGCAGGCTTCCCGGCCAAGCGCATCCATTTCCACGGCAACAACAAGACGGTGGAAGAGATGGAAATGGCGATCGACGCCGGCATCGGCTGCTTCGTCGTAGACAATTTTGTTGAGCTGCATGTGCTGGAATCGGTGGCGGCTGAGAAAAAGGTGAAGGTCAACATTTTGCTCCGCGTCACACCAGGGGTTGAAGCTCATACGCATGAATATATTTCAACCGGCCAAACCGACTCGAAATTCGGTTTCGACATCGGTAACGGCTCTGCGTTTGAAGCAGTCAAAGCAGCTGCCGCTCAGGAGCATCTGGAGCTTCTCGGCGTCCATTCCCATATCGGGTCGCAGATCTTCGAGGTTGACGGATTTCAGATGGCGGTTCAGCGTGTAGCCGAATTTGCCAAGAGTGTCAAAGAACAGCTGGGCGTGCAGTTCAAAGTAGTGAACCTCGGCGGCGGCTTTGGCATCCGTTACGTTGAAGGCGACACCCCGCTTGAAGTCAGCCAGTACGTGAAGGCGATTACCGACGCGGTGAAAACGCATTTTGCCGAGTGGGGAAGCGAGCTGCCGGAAATTTGGGTGGAACCGGGCCGCAGCATCGTGGGCGATGCGGGGACAACCTTGTACACCGTCGGCACCAGCAAGGATATTCCGGGTGTGCGCAAGTACGTGGCCGTGGATGGCGGCATGACGGACAACCCGCGCCCGGCGCTGTACGAGTCGAAGTACGAGGCCATGCTGGCCAACCGTGCCAACGACAAGCCGGAAGAAACCGTGTCCATAGCCGGCAAATGCTGCGAGAGCGGCGATATGCTGATTTGGGATGCAGAACTTCCGAAAGTCAATAACGGTGACCTGCTCGCCGTTTCGTGCACAGGAGCCTACAATTATTCGATGGCGAGCAACTATAACCGGATCCGCAAACCGGCGGTCGTGTTCGTGAACCAAGGTCAAAGCGACCTGGTCGTTCGCCGCGAGAGCCTTCAGGATATCATCGGCCACGATGTCATTCCTGAGCGGATCGCAAAGCAGGCTGTGCTTAAGTAAGGAGATGCATTAAGGGGGCAGGCGCTGTTCGCCAGCGCCTCTGGTAAATGAATTGGTGCGCAGTATAAAGGATCATCTCTGTATTGGGGAATGCAGAGGGGTCCTTTTGCGCGTTTATAGAACGAGGAGAAATGCGGAATTATTTTGCTTCGCCCGGGATTTCATAGTAAACTAGAAGATGTCTGTTAACACTCAGGAAAGACATGAAAGGAGTCATTGACATAATGGCCAAGCAAGCAAAAATCACTCTTGAAAACGGCGGCGAAGTGCTGCTCGATCTGTTTGAAAAAGACGCTCCGAACACGGTGGCGAACTTCGAAAAACTGGCAAACTCCGGTTTTTACAACGGTCTGGTGTTCCACCGCGTCATTCCGGGATTCGTTGCGCAGGGCGGATGCCCGAACGGCACCGGTACCGGCGGCCCTGGCTACACAATCAATTGCGAAATCAACCCGAACAAACACGAGCGCGGATCGCTGGCGATGGCACATGCCGGCCGCAACACCGGCGGAAGCCAGTTCTACATCTGCTACCAGCCGCAGCCGCATCTCGACGGACAGCATACCGTATTCGGCAAAGTGACGAAGGGCATGGAATACGTCGACGCGTTCCAAGGCCGCGACGTGATGAAGACGGTCGAAGTATACGAAGCTTAATCTGCGAGTCGCGCACGATTTATCAGCCGCTTTCCCTGTTTCAAAGAGGGACAAGCGGCTTTTTGTTCTGGGCCGGGAAAAGGGGGAGTATTGATTTTTTGCTGAGGCAGTGTTAACATTTCCTAGTATAGATGGGGCTTCCACTAGGCAGCCATTCCATCTGGCAATTGCATATTGATATTGGTTATATCCTTCGGGGCAGGGTGAAATTCCCTACCGGCGGTGATGATGCGGCAGCCGATCAGTTCTGGCGCCCGTCTCAGTCCGTGACCCGGACGCTTCGTTTGACGATTAGCGTACGGTGGACCTGGTGCAAATCCGGGACCGACAGTATAGTCTGGATGGGAGAAGGAGAGAAAGCGTGCACTTCAGTTCGGAGTGCAGCTGTCCAATAAGATGTCACGTGTACGTGGTTGTTTTCACATAGTAAAAGGTTGTCCCTGGAGGGACGGCTTCTGTTTACTGATGACTTTACGCTACCGATGACTTATTTGGCTGATCCTGATTATTGGGATTCTGCAGCCTTATTGGAGTGTATCTGACTTGTCTCTCACAGCCCCGAGGATGGTTTAAGCCATCCCGGGGCTTTTTGCTTTTTTACAAAGACCTAGGGATCCCTGGAGAATACCGGTTTGAACAGCGCGGAGCCAAAGCTGTGCATGGTAAAGTGATTTACCATGGAAATTCCAACATGCGAAGTATCCGCAAAGCGCTCGAAGCCGAGACTTAGCTTTGAGGGGATGTCCCGATTCCGAACAAGGGGGGAGATGAATGGACGGCATCATCAACGATGAATTTTATATGGCGCTTGCGCTCGATATGGCGGAACGGGCACAGGGTCAGACCGGGATCAATCCGGTTGTCGGCTGCGTCGTCGTTAAAGACGGGGCTATGGTTGGGCTTGGCACGCATTTGCAGCGGGGAACCGCTCATGCGGAAGTACATGCGCTGAATATGGCGGGTGACCGTGCGGAAGGGAGTACGGTCTATGTAACGCTGGAGCCCTGCAGCCATTACGGAAAAACGCCGCCATGCAGCGAACGCCTCATACGCGAGAAGGTGAAGCGGGTCGTCGTGGCCTGCGAAGATCCCAACCCCCAGGTGGCGGGCAGAGGAATCGATCTGCTCCGCCGAAGCGGGATTGAGGTGGAGGTTGGGCTGCTCGGTGACAGGTCCCGCCGCTTGAACGAAAAGTTTATCAAGTATATTACAACCGGGCTTCCTTATTTGACGGTCAAGACAGCAAGCACGCTGGACGGGCGCATCGCGGCTGAATCGGGAGACAGTAAATGGATCACGAACGAAGCGGCCAGGGAGCAGGTTCATACGCTCCGCCACCGACATCAAGGGATTATGGTTGGTGTAAATACGGTGATCGCGGACAATCCGCAGCTGACCACCCGGCTGCAGGGCGCCATCGGTCTGAATCCTGTGCGGATCATCGTCGATTCCTTGCTGCGGATACCGCTTGAGTCGAAGGTGGTTCGGGATGGAGCTGCGCCGACCGTCATTTTGACGACGGAACGCGCCGATCCGGATAAGGCGGAAGCCCTTAAGAAGATCGGCGTAGAAACGATCCGCTGCGGATCAGGCCCGCAGGTCGATCTTCGCCTGGCGATGCAGGAGCTGGGCAAACGTGAGATCGGTTCGATTCTGGTGGAAGGCGGCGGCCGGCTGAACGGTGCCTTGCTGGAGGCCCGGCTGATCGACCGGATCGTGCTCTATTTCGCACCGAAAATCGTTGGAGGTCCGGCGGCCCCCGTCAACTTCTCGCTGCGTGGCGCCGACAAGATGGCGGACGCCGTCCGGCTAGAAGACGTAGAGACCGAAGTGCTCGGGGATAACGTCTGTATCAGCGGAAAGCCGGTTTGGCCGGCATGACCTGATCCGGAAAAACGATACTTAACTTTTTAAGGCTGCACACGGTTAACGATATGAATCGTATGAAATACTTCTTTACAGGACAGAAAGGAGCGGTTGCGATGTTTACCGGTTTGGTTGAAGAGGTCGGCGTCATGCGGGGTGTCTCCAGCAAAGGGGAAGCGATGATCCTGCATATTGAGGCCTCCCGGATTATGGGCGATCTCAAAATCGGGGACAGCGTCTCAGTCAATGGCGTCTGCCTCACGGCTGTCGAGATTGGAGCCCGTACGTTCGCGGTGGACGTCATGCCGCAAACGTACCGCCACTCCAACTTGAAATCGCTGGGGGCCGGAAGCCGGGTGAATTTGGAGCGCGCCATGCAGGTGGGTGCCCGCTTCGGCGGACATATCGTGCAGGGACATGCCGACGGGACGGGGACGATCCGGGCGATGGACCGGGATCAGAATGCGGTGTTGATCGAAGTGGAGCCGGAAGATACCGCCCTGCTCCGCTACATCATCCCGCAAGGATCTATTACCCTGGACGGCATCAGCTTGACGGTGGTCAAGACGAGCGCCACAACATTCACCGTTTCCATTATCCCGCATACGCTTGCGGAGACAAGTCTGGCAGACAAAAAGCCCGGAAATGCGCTGAATCTGGAATGCGACATTCTCGGGAAATATGTGGACCATTTGCTTCACTACCGAACAGGGGAAGGGAACGGGCGTCCTGAACCTTCGGGAATCAGCATGGAGCTGCTAGCACAACACGGATTTGCATGAGGCAGGCAAGAGGACAGAAAGGCCAATAAGCCCATGCAGGAATAGGAGGGGAACCCATGAAGGAGGATTTTGTGTTTGACCGCATTGAAGATGCGGTGTCCGACTTGTCGGCAGGCAAGGTCGTCATCGTCGTAGACGACGAGGACCGCGAGAACGAAGGCGATTTTATCGCCTTGGCAGATCAGGCAACGCCTGAAGTCATCAACTTCATGATCACGGAAGGACGCGGACTGGTCTGCATGCCGATTACCGAGGAAAGAGCCGCTGAGCTCGGCCTGAAGCCGATGGTATCGAACAATACGGACCATCACGGCACGGCTTTTACTGTCTCCATCGACCACAAGGAGACGACAACGGGCATCTCCGCCTATGAGCGGTCCCTGACCGCCAAAGCGCTCGCCGATCCGGAAGCGACCGCAGCCGATTTTCGGCGCCCCGGCCACATGTTTCCGCTGATTGCCAAAACCGGCGGCGTGCTCCGGCGCGCCGGTCATACTGAAGCGGCGGTAGATCTCGCCCGTCTCAGCGGATCGTTCCCGGCCGGGGTGATCTGCGAGATTATCAAAGAGGACGGGACGATGGCACGGCTCCCGGACCTGGTGCAGATCGCCAAGAAACATGGCCTCAAGCTGATCAGCATCAAGGATTTGATCCAATACCGCAACAATAAGGAAAAGCTCGTTACCCGCGAGGTTTCGGTGCGGATGCCGACGGACTTCGGCGAGTTCCAGGTCGTCGCCTATACGAATGCGGTGGACAATAAAGAGCATTTGGCGCTCGTCAAAGGGGACATCGCATCCGGGGAGCCGGTGCTCACCCGCGTCCATTCCGAATGCCTGACAGGGGACGTGTTCCATTCCCATCGCTGCGATTGCGGTCCGCAGTTTGAAGCCGCACTCCGGCAGATCAACGAAGAAGGCCGCGGCGTGCTGCTGTACATGCGCCAGGAGGGCCGCGGCATCGGGCTCCTTAACAAGCTGAGAGCCTATAAGCTCCAGGAAGAGGGCCTTGATACGGTCGATGCCAACCTGAAGCTAGGATTCCCCGCGGATCTTCGCGATTACGGCATCGGAGCTCAAATATTGAAAGATCTCGGCATCCGCCAAATTCGGCTGCTGACGAACAATCCGCGCAAAATCAAAGGCCTGGAGGGCTACGGGCTGGAAATCGTCGAGCGCGTGCCGATCCAAATGCAGGCCAATAAGGACAACGAGAACTACTTGCATACGAAGCAAATGAAGCTGGGGCACATGCTGAAATTTGAGCAGCCCGATTCATTGACGACGACTACCGAATAATTACAGGAGGCTGATGAAGCATGGCACACATTTTTGAAGGAAATTTGGTATCCGAAGGATTAAAATACGGCATCGTGGTTGGAAGATTCAATGAGTTTATCACCAGCAAGCTGCTGGGCGGCGCACTCGACGGACTGAAGCGGCACGGCGCCAAGGAAGAAGAAGTGGACGTGGCGTGGGTTCCGGGCGCTTTCGAAATCCCGCTGATTGCCCAGAAGATGGCCGAAAGCGGCAAGTACGACGCCGTCATTACGCTCGGCACGGTTATCCGGGGGTCAACCTCCCATTACGACTACGTGTGCAACGAGGTGGCCAAAGGCGTGGCGGCGATCAACCTGAAAACCGGCGTTCCTACCATTTTCGGCGTCTTGACGACAGAGAACATCGAGCAGGCGGTGGAACGGGCCGGAACGAAGGCCGGAAACAAAGGATACGATGCTGCGGTGGCGGCAATTGAAATGGCCAACTTGACGAAACAGTTAAAATAGTGCTTATTTAATGTAGTACCCTTTTTCCGGGTACTGCATTTTTTATGTCCGCAAAGTGCCTTACGGGCCCATTGGGACACAGCCCCGCTTGGCGGGCGTACTTTATGTGACGGGAGGATAAGCCGTGAACACCGTATTATATAAGCTGGAGACGTTTGAAGGTCCGCTTGATTTGCTGTTGCACCTGATTGATAAAGCGGAAATCGACATCCAGGATATCCCCGTCAGTGAGATTACCGATCAATATATGGAATATTTGCAGAGCATGCAGGAGCTCGAATTGGATATCACCAGCGAGTTTCTGGTTATGGCGGCCACGCTGCTGTCGATCAAGAGCAAGCTCCTGCTGCCGAAGCCTCCGGTATTTGAAATGGACGAGTTTGACTTTTATGAAGAAGAAGAAATCGATCCGCGGGCGGAGCTCGTGCAGAAGCTGATCGAATACCGCAAATATAAAGGGATTGCCAAGCATTTGCAGGAAAAGGAATTTGAACGGAGCCTGATCTACTCCAAGGAGCCCGAGGATTTGACGCCGTGGGTGCCGCGCGTGTCGGACAATCCGGTCAAAGGCCTGCACGCCTCCGATTTGGTCGCGGCTTTTCAGAAGGCGCTGCGCAAGGCGTCGAAGCGGACCAGCTACGCCAAAATCCAGCGGGACGAAATTTCGGTGAAGGATCGCATCCGCGAGGTGGTGAATGCCCTGGAATCCAGCGGGCCCGGCGGCAAGCTATTGTTTTCCAAGCTGCTGCATGATGAGATGGTTCGGCATGAAATCGTCGTGACGTTTCTGGCCATTTTGGAGCTGATGAAGATGAAACAAATTATTTGTTATCAGGAAAAGCTGTTCGACGACATTGTGATGGAATGGAAAGGGGGAGGTCTCTCGAATGGACTTTCCGACATTGAAATCGATTATTGAGGGTCTGCTCTTTTTGGCGGGGGATGAAGGGCTGACGGCCAAGCAGATTGCCGAGGTCGTCGAGCACCGTCCCGAGCTGGTGACCGACGCCCTGGAGGAAATGAAGGAGGATTTTGTTAGGGAGAAAAGGGGGATCCAGGTCGTCCAGATTGCCGGCAGCTATCAGCTGGCTACGCTGCCCGATCACGCCCCGTATTTTGAGCGGCTCGCTTATTCCCCATCCCGATCCTCGCTGTCGCAGGCGGCACTCGAGACGCTGGCCATCGTGGCCTACCGGCAGCCGATTACCCGGGTGGAAATCGAAGAGATCCGCGGCGTCAAATCCGAGCGGGCGATCCAGACGCTGGTCAACAAGGACCTGATCGAGGAGACGGGACGGGCGGAGGCGATCGGACGTCCGATTTTGTACGGTACGACCAAGTCGTTCCTCGATTACTTTGGCCTGCCGAATATTCAGGCGCTCCCGGAGCCGGCCATTTTTGAAGATACGGATAATCTGGAGGAAGAAACCCAGCTCTTGTTCGAGAAGCTGGACGGAAAACAGCTGACGTTTGACGATGTGCCGTAAAACTGCATAAATAACAAGACCCATCCGGATTCCCCGGGTGGGTCTTTGGCGTTCAAAAAAAGCTTGTGGCCGAATCTTTTCCATTGGGGAATGCCATACTATGCACAGGAAGATTTATGGACAGACTTGGGGGTTTATACGTGTGGATTGTAGTCGCCATTATTGTTCTCCTGATCATTCTGCTGGTTGCCGTCATAATGTCAAGCATTACCATTACATTATGGTACAGCAAGCATAATAAGGATGACAAGGCCGTATTGGACGTCAAGATGCTGTATGGAATCGTAAAGATGCATTATGAAATGCCTTCCCTGGTGTTTGCCAATATGAAAAAGGGCTTTATGCTCCGGCTTGAGAGCAAAAACAGTTTCCGTAACGGCCAAACCGTCGGAAAAGCGCATATTAACAAAAGACTGCTGGACCATTGGGCAGATGAAGTGAGGATTATGCTCCGGTCGACGGCTTCTTTAAAGGAATGGTTTTACCGTACCATGCAGCATGTGAACATTATGAAGCTGGATTGGTCTACCAATTTATCAACCGGCGATGCAGCATGGACTGCGATTGCAACGGGAACCGTGTGGGGGCTCAAAACGACCCTGGTGGGCTGGCTTTCCTTTAAAGTACGCATGCGAAACAATCCAAGGCTCTTTGTCGTTCCGGTGTTTAAGGATGAGCCGCAGTTTGCTACCGAGCTGTCCTGCGTTGCCCGCATATCCTGCGGTTATGCCTTGTATGCCGGCATCATGCTGATGGCCCGAATTCTCAAAGTACCGGGAGGTCCGATCCATTGGTTCCGATTGGCCAAACAGGTTCTGCGATAAGAAAGGCTTACTTAATTTAACGGTACCGGTCGCGCAGGCCGAGCTACATACTTCAATGGGATATGGGCAAGCTAACATCTGTGGCTCAGAGCTTATTATCAACACACTAGGAGGAATCAACATGGCAGAGCATCCGATTCAAGGCTTAATGCAGACTGCGATGGAAAACATCAAAGGCATGGTTGATGTCAACACAATCGTCGGCGACCCTGTAGAAACTCCTGACGGCAGCGTCATCCTTCCGATCAGTAAGGTGGGCTTTGGCTTTGCCGCAGGGGGAAGTGATTTTAACGCGGATGATATCAGTAAAAGCGTGAGCGCGGCACCCGGACATGAATCCAAGTCCTTGCCGTTTGGCGGAGGCAGCGGCGGCGGAGTTTCGATTCGTCCGATCGCATTTCTCGTTGTCGGCAAAGCAGGCGTGAATATCGTTCCGCTCGATAATCAAACGCATTTATTCGAGAAATTAATTGATTCCGCACCGTCTATGGTGGATAAAATCACGTCGATGTTCCAAACGAATACGCAAACGGGTGCTGTCAATCCAGCCCAAACGACGACTTCGGAGATCAATCCTTCATTGTTTTAAGCCTGTGCCAATCCCTTCCGTCAGCCGGAAGGGATTTTTTGTGAAGAAACGGTTTCTGAAAAAGGGCATCGATTTTTTCTGGTTTGCACGTTTGGCATACCCGAGTTAGGCCAAGCATATACTTGTACAAGATTTTCTGAACCGAAAGGAAAGATAACATGTGGATCAAGCATAAACGAATATGGAGCTGGATTGCGGTCATCACACTCATCGCCAGCGGCTTTGCCGGTACAAGCCGGGCATCGGCCGCGAAAAATTTACCCGCTCTCGGCACCCACGCTCAGGCCGCAGCCTTGATCGATGTCACTTCAGGCAGGCTGCTGTATTCCAGCCACGGCGACGATGAGCTCCGGATCGCCAGCCTGACGAAAATCATGACCGCCATCGTAGCGATTGAGCATGGCAAGCTGGACAGCGAAGTGAAGGTCAGCAAAAACGCCTTTGGCAAAGAAGGGTCTTCCATCTATCTCAAGCTGGGGGAAGAAATGACCCTGGAAAATATGCTGTACGGGCTGATGCTGCGTTCAGGCAATGACGCGGCCACGGCGATTGCCGAGCACGTCGGCGGTTCTGTGGAGGGGTTTGTCTATTTGATGAACGAGAAAGCCCGTATGCTGGGCCTTTCCCATTCGCATTTTATGAATCCGCACGGACTGGACGAGGAAGGCCATTATTCATCGGCCAACGATTTGGCCAAGCTGACGGCATATGCCCTGCATAATCCGGTTTTTAAGGAAATCGTGAAGACGCCGACGAAGAAGGTTCCGAATCCGAATGAATCCTGGGACTACAAATGGGATAACAAAAATAAAATGCTCCGCCTTTATGAAGGAGCGGACGGGGTCAAGACCGGCTATACCAAAAAGGCGTTCCGCTGCCTGGTCAGCTCGGCAACCCGCAACGGCCAGCAGCTGGTCGCCGTGACACTGAACGACGGGGACGACTGGAACGACCACGGCAGAATGCTGGATTACGGGTTTGAATACTACCCGCTGAAACAGCTGACCGAAAAAGGGGAGTCGGTACAGGGTCAGGATTTGGTCGTCAGCCAAACGTTCCAGTACCCTTTTGCCGATGGCGAGGAAGCTCAGGTCAACAAGAAGCTGGTGCTCTATCCTGAAGCGGAGGAAGGAGCGCCGGATTTGAGATTCGGGCTGAGAGGGAAAATCGAGGTGTCGCTGAAAGGGGAAAAGATCGGAGAAATTCCGGTCTACAGAAAAGGAAGCGTGCTGCCGGAACGAAACGCGTCCGGAACAGCTGCTGAGCAGACGATGGCACCCGCTCACAAAAGTAATTGGGGACAATGGTTCAGCGTGGTGATGAAGCGTCTGCTTCAGCCTGGTGCCTGATGTTAACGTAACAACCTGGGGAGAGGGGATACGAAATGATCAATGCAATTTGGCTGGGGCTTATTCTGATTGGATTCGGTTTTGCAGCAGCCCAGGGGAAGATTGAACTGGTCACTTCTGCGGCCTTCGACGGGGCTAAGACCGGGGTGACAGTATGTTTCGGGTTAATCAGCGTGCTGGTCTTCTGGCTCGGTATGATGCGCCTTGCTGAAGATTCGGGACTGCTGAAAAAAATAGCCCGGCTGCTGAGCCCGATCGTTACCTTTTTATTTCCGGATGTGCCGAAAAACCATCCTGCCATGGGTTACATATTGTCCAATATGAGTGCGAATCTGCTCGGTCTAGGCAACGCAGCCACGCCAATGGGCATCAAGGCGATGCAGGAGCTGCAGACGCTGAATCCCGATAAGACGGCCGCCAGCCCGGCGATGTGCACGCTGCTGGCGCTCAATACGGCCAGCATCACCTTGATTCCGACAACGCTGATCGCGATCCGGATGAACTATCAGTCCGCCAATCCGACGGATATCGTCGGCACAACGCTAATGGCGACCGCCGTGGCCACGTTGGCCGCCATCGTGATGGACCGCTGGTACCGGCGCAAATTTATGCGCAGCAGGCCGAAGAAGCCGCCGGTGCACTCGGGTCCCGTTTCTTCCTCCCAATCCGAGCTGAAAGGGTGAGCAGGGCGTATGGTGGCGTTCATCAATTTGATATCGGCCTGGGCGATCCCCGTACTGATCGCGTTTATTCCCCTTTATGCTTTTACCAAGAAGGTGCCGGTGTACGAGTCCTTCGTCGACGGAGCCAAAGAGGGATTTCAAACGGCCATTCAAATCATTCCTAACCTGGTCGGGATGATGGTAGGGATCAGTATTTTCCGGGCCTCAGGGGCCCTTGATTTTTTTGTGGGCTGGACAGGTCCCTTCCTTCAGCATTTGGGCGTTCCGAGCGAAATATTGCCCCTGGGTCTGCTGCGGCCGCTGACAGGAACAGGGTCCCTCGCATTCGCCACCGATCTGATCTCGGTGTACGGCCCGGATTCCATGATCGGACGGATGGCTTCAACGATACAAGGGAGTACGGATACGACGCTGTACGTGCTCACTGTTTATTTGGGTGCGGTCGGGATCCGCAACGGGCGTTATGCGCTTAAGGTCGGTCTCTTATCGGATGCGGTAGGATTTGCAGCAGCTATTGCCGTCTGCCTGCTGTTCTTCGGATAACCGGCCAGCCGTGTGGAACGGTTTCATGGACACCTCATATACTGTAACAAGCTCAGGCTAGTTTAATTGAGGTGATCCGCATGACATTCGAAGGCTTTATCATTCATCATTCCGTATGCCCTTCCATCAACGGAAAAGGGTATGATTTTTGGATCGGGGAGGATGCCTCGGTCGTTTCTTCCCCTTACGTCACCGATCCGTCCCATATCCATATTTGCCTCCAGGGTGATTTCAACCGCGAATACACCCTGTTTCGCGCTGCCGAAAAACAGCAGCTGTTCGTTGCCAGCAAACTTATTATGGAGCTGGCACGCCGCTACAACATTTCCCCCCTCTATTTGTATCCTCACTCCGACACCTGCCCAGGAGCGGATTTTCCATGGAACGAACTTGTGATTTATCCGGTTGATGGTTATCATTAGGGTTGAGGTGACCTATTGAACATGGAGAGATTACAGAAAGTGTTAGCGCAGGCCGGTATCGCTTCGCGCCGTAAGTGCGAAGAATTGATTCTGGCTGGCAAAGTGGAAGTTAACGGGGAAACCGTAACCACGCTGGGGACCAAGGCGGACCCGAATCAAGATATCATCAAGGTGAACGGCAAACCGATCAAGCACGAGCAGAAGATTTACATCGTTTTCAACAAGCCGAAAGGGGTTATTACCAGCGCGTCCGACCCGGAGGGACGAAAAATCGTAACCGATTATTTGAAAGGCATCAAAGAGCGGGTTTATCCGGTCGGCCGTCTGGACTACGATACCGAAGGTCTACTGCTGCTGACCAATGACGGCGAATTTGCCAATCTGTTGACTCACCCGCGGCATCATGTGCCCAAAACGTATCTGGCGACGGTGGAGGGGATCCCGCATGGCAGCGACCTGGACAAGCTCAAAGCCGGCATTCAGCTGGAGGACGGTATGACAGCCCCTGCCGAAGTCGAATATAAAGATATCGACACAGAGAAGAACGAAGCCGTAATCAGCATCACGATTCATGAAGGCCGCAATCGGCAGGTCAGACGAATGTTTGATGCGATCAAGCACCCGGTGATCCGGCTGAAACGTGTGGCGTTCGGCGACCTGCTGCTGCACAATTTGAAGCGCGGCTTGTACCGCCACCTGACAAAGGATGAAGTGCAAAGTTTATTAAATATGGCTAAATCGGGAAATTTAAACAAAAGATAGAACGGAAGGACACATAATTTTCAAATACTCCCGGAGCACCTGTGACATTATTTCGCTATAATTGTTCATAGGTTGTTCAAACTCTGCGCTTAAAATATGTGATTTGTCATGGAAAGGGAGCTTTTGGCATGGGTAAATCTAGAAAAAAGGTTCAAATCATTATCCTGCTGTTGATTGTCATTTTGGGCGGTTACGCCATTACGACACAGGTTTCGGGCTCTAATGGCAAACCGACGGAAGGCAGTAAGGCGCCGAACTTTGACTTGCTCGGGCTGGACGGCAAGGTTCATACGCTCGATGAATATAAAGGCAAGGCGCTTGTTGTCAATTTCTGGGGAACCTGGTGCGAACCATGCGTGAAGGAAATGCCCGCTCTGCAGGCCCAGTATGATAAGTGGAAGGATAAGGATGTCGTCATCGTTGGCATCAACGCCGGCGAGGACAAAATGGCCGTGGAAAATTTTGTGAAGCAGGTCCATGTCAGCTTTCCGGTAATGCTGGATCCCGAGAAGGACGCCATTCAATCCTACGGAATATCCCCGCTGCCTACGACGTTTTTTGTCTCGCCTAACGGGAAGATCAATAAGATCCATCTGGGACAGTTGGATTTGCAAACTCTCGATCAGCAAATTGAAGAGTTGGTGAATTCCTGATGATGAAGGAAGTTATTGCATTCAAGAACACCAAGTGCGAGTGCGGGCACCAAAACCCCGTGGGTACGGTGCTCTGCGAGGCTTGCGGAAGGCCATTGGAAGAACAAGACCGCGAGTCCAACGAAGTTCTGGAGATGCGCTATGACGGGATGGCACGACGCTCTCAGCGTGCCAACCCGAATTTCATAGACCGGATCTGGAACTTCTTTTCGTCTGTAAAGATCGCCGTATACATGATTATCCTGACCCTGCTCGGATCGATGCTCGGGACGATTTTCCCCCAGGAAAACACATTTCTGAACATCGATCCTTCAACGTACTACAAGGAAACTTACGGCACGCCCGGATTGATTTATTACAAGCTGGGCCTGTCGCATACGTACGAATCCTGGTGGTTTGTCCTCCTGCTCGTCATGATCGGCGCGTCGCTGGTCATCTGCAGCCTGGACCGGGTGCTGCCACTGTACAAAGCGCTTACCAAGCAAAGAATTTTGAAGCATAAGCAGTTCCTGACCCGTCAGCGCGTGGTGTATCAGGGACCGGTAGAGCTGGAGTCCAAGGAATGGGTGGAGCAGGCATCCGTCCACATCAAGAAAAGAGGCTACCGTGTACATACCTTGGATAACGCTTTACTCGCAGAAAAGTACCGCTTCAGCCGCTGGGGGCCATACGTCATCCATATCGGGCTGATCATTTTCCTGCTGGCCGTGCTGGCCCGCGGCTTGCCCGGTCTGCACATGGATCAGCATGTCGCTTTTCCAGAAGGCGAAATCAAGCACATTCCGAATACGTCGTATTATTTGAAGAACGAGAAGTTTACGGTTGAATATTACTCGGAACAAGATTTGCCAAAGGAATTTCAGGGCAAAAACAAGGTGCTTCCAAAACTGTTCAAGACGCAGGCGACCCTGTACGAATGTACGGCCAACTGCAATGATCCGTCCAAACAGCCTACGCTGAAGGCCGTTGATCATCACAATATCGAGGTTAATGACCCGATGGATTACAAAGGCCTGAAGGCCTATCAGTTTGACTACGATTTGACACCGGTCCTCCGTTCGGTCAAGCCTTCCCTGGTGGACAAGAAGACCGGCAAAGATTACGGAACGTTCCAGCTGAAGATCAAGGATCCAGAGCGGAACTACAAGGTAGGGCCATATTCGCTTGAGTTGAAGGAGAAGTACAACGATTTTGGGCTGGACGAGAACGGTCAGCCCGTCACGAAAACTCCGAATCCAAACGCGCCGGCTTTTCTCTTCCTGATTAAAGGGCCGAATTTGCCAGCCGAAGGCGTACATTATTTCTATTTCCCGAAACAAATCGACAAGGAGCGCTTCCAGCAGGATGCCATAAACGCCAAAATGAACGGCGGCAGCGTTCCACTTGAGCTGGATGTCAAAGGAATGGGAAATGTGGACTTATCGATGTCGACCACCTATTTGAACATCCGGGTGGACAAAGCGATGCCTTTTGTCTGGGTAGGCGCAGCCATCGTCATGCTTGGACTTGTACTCGGCTTCTATTGGCAGCACCGCCGGATCTGGCTGCGGATTGACGACGGGAACCTGACCCTCGGTGCGCATACCAACAAGAACTGGTTCGGCATCCGCCGGGAAATTGCGGCAATACTTCGCAAAATGAATCTGGAAGTGGACGAGAAGTCCTTGGATAACGGAGGGAATCACTCATGAGTGGATTGTTAAATTTCAGCAGCAACATGTTCGTCGTCGCATTCTTCCTGTACTGCGCGGCGTTCATCCTGTTCGCGGTCGCCATTATGGGCCGCCGGTGGAGCAACAGGGATCCGGAGTCGCACCGCAGGAAGTGGGGGAATATCGCGTTCGGGGTATCCTCTCTCGGCCTGGTGCTGGAGCTAACGTACTTCTTTACCCGGTGGGCGGGCGGCGGACATATTCCCGTCAGCAACATGTACGAATTCATGTCATTCCTTTCGATGATGGTCATGGTGGCGTTTACGGTGGTATATCTCATTTACCGCAAAACGATACTCGGCTTGTTCGCCGTTCCGATCACGATCATCATCATGGCATACGCCGCGGTGTTTCCGCAGGAGGTGCAGCCGCTGATTCCGTCGCTGCAGTCCTATTGGCTGAAAATCCACGTCACGATGGCGGCGGCCGGAGAGTCGTTCTTCGCGATCGCATTTGCGGCAGGCTTTATGTACCTGCTGCGCACGGTGAATTTCAGCAGCACGGATAAAAAGGACAGACGCCAGCGGCGCTGGGTCGAAATCGTATTTTTCTCGATCATTCTGGTTATCTCGTTTATCATTACGGTCTTTGCCTTCCGTGCAGCCGGTTATGAATCCGTGTTCACCCAGACGAAGGCTTCCGGAACGGCCGGGCAAACGGCGAGCGTTACGCAGACCGTCGAATACAAGCTGCCGCCGATCGTAGCGCCTTACCACAGCAAGGTCGAAAGCTATCAGCCGTTCCTCGGCATGACGAAGCCCCTGTTCAGCGCTCCGTCCTGGATGAACGGGATCAACGCGGGACGCAAGTTCAACACGATAATTTGGACGGTGATCTCCGGCATTATCCTATACGGAATCCTCCGGTTGATCGCGCGCAAGCCGCTTGGACGTGCGGCCTCTCCGTTCCTGGACGGGATCGACCCCGATGATTTGGATGAGATCAGCTACCGTGCGATCGCCATCGGGTTTCCGATCTTTACGCTCGGCGCCTTGATCTTTGCAATGATTTGGGCTCAGGTGGCCTGGGGACGCTTCTGGGGATGGGATCCGAAAGAAGTGTGGGCGCTCATCTGCTGGCTGTTCTACAGTGCCTACCTGCACCTCAGATTGTCCCGCGGCTGGCAGGGGCGCCAGTCGTCATGGCTGTCGGTTCTCGGCTTCCTGGTGGTCATGTTTACCCTCGTCGGCGTGAACCTGGTCATTGCCGGACTTCACTCCTATGCGGGTACAAACTGATCCAGTTATGACAATTTATATAGATTGAACTGGAGTTAATTGTCACTCTAGTTCAATCCATTTAGCACTGAATAATCCGTTTCACATTGCTCGCTTGGATGTTGAAACGGATTTTTGTTAAGATTAGCATGGAGTTATGACAAGTTCTTCACAGAAACATAGAAGGGGTTGAGGTTGTCTTATGTCAGAACATACAAACCGGATCCTGGTCGTGGACGACGAGGAACGGATCCGCCGCCTGCTGAAAATGTATTTGGAGAAGGAAGGCTATGAAGTCGAGGAGGCCGAGGACGGCGAAACCGCGCTCCGTAAAGCTTCCAATCAGGATTATGGCCTGATCATGCTGGACTTGATGCTGCCCGGCATGGACGGCATCGAGGTGTGCAACCGGCTGCGCCAGCTCAAATCGACGCCTGTGCTGATGCTGACCGCCAAGGGCGAGGAGATCAACCGGGTTCAAGGCTTTGAAGTCGGCGCGGACGATTATGTCGTGAAGCCATTCAGCCCGAGGGAAGTCATTTACCGGGTAAAAGCGATTTTGCGGCGCTCTTCGGCAACGGCGTACCTGTCGAAGGAAACGAATTCGAGCAACAACATCGTGTTTCCGCATCTTGTGATTGAGCACGATGCCCACCGGGTGACAGCGAACGGACAAGAGGTCAGCTTGACGCCTAAGGAATACGAGCTGCTGCATTACCTGGCGGTCTCGCCGGACAAGGTTTTTTCCCGGGAAGAATTGCTGAAGGATGTATGGAACTATGAATTTTTCGGCGACCTGCGGACGGTCGACACGCACGTAAAGCGCCTGCGGGAGAAGCTGAACAAGGTATCACCGGAGTCGGCGGCGATGATCACCACCGTCTGGGGCGTAGGCTACAAGCTCGAGGTACCGAAATAACATGAATTTCTGGACCTCTCTTGTCGGGAAGCTCTGGGCTACCATCATCTGCCTGGTAGCATGCATCCTGATTATTCTCGGGTTATTTCTGCTTCCATACATCGATATGAATTATTCGAACTCCGGGGACATCAAGCGGCTGTTTACGTACACAGCTATCATCGGGTTTTCAATGACGACCTTCTTTGCGCTGTTTCTGCTGACGAAGATTACGCAGCCGATGCAGCAGATGATTCAGGCTACCGAAGCGATCCGTAAGGGCGAGTACAACACGCGCTTGTCGATCAATACGAGCGACGAGATCGGAAAGCTGGCGAACACGTTCAATCATATGGCGGCTGAGCTGGAAGACAATATCCGCAACTTGAACCAGGAAAAGGAGCATTTGGCGAGCGTCCTCCGAAGTATGAGCGACGGCGTCATTACGTTCGATACTTCAGGCAAGGTGATCTTGACGAATCCACCGGGACAGAAGCTGATCACCCAATGGAAGGATATCCACTGGAACTTGGACCAGGAGGACGCCGAAGGGGAGGAAGAACAGCAGGTACCTGAGCCTTTGCTGGACCTGTTCGACAATATGCTGGAAGGCAGCGGCGACACGAGCACGAATCTTCACGTCAAGCAGGGCGTCTGGTCGGTTCATATGGCGCCTCTGTATTCGGATAACGACATCCGAGGGGCGGTTGCGGTGCTCCGCAACGTAACCGAGGAAGTGCAGCTGGAGAAAATGCGCCAGGACTTCGTTGCCAACGTGTCGCATGAGATCCGCACGCCGCTGTCCATGATGCAGGGATACAGCGAAGCGCTGCTGGATGGCATGGCGGCGTCGCCGGAAGAGAGCCAGGAACTGATTCAGGTCATTCATGACGAATCCCTTCGCATGGGGCGGCTGGTTAAGGATCTGCTTGACATGGCGCGGATGGAAGCGGGGCATGTCGACATGGCCAAAAAGCAGCTTGACCTCAACGAGCTGCTCGAGCGCGTATACCGCAAGTTTATGGTACGGGCCAAGGAACGGAATATCGAGCTCCTTTATGACCGTAAGACGGAGGATATGGTGCTTGAGGAGGCCGACGAAGACCGTTTGGAGCAGGTGATGACCAACCTGCTGGACAATGCGTTCAGGCACACGCCAGAAGAGAAGAAGATCAGCATCCTTGCCGACCGTGTTCTGTCGGACAAAAAGCCGATGATCCGAATCGTGGTAAAGGACGAGGGCGTAGGCATTCCGCCGGAGGATCTGCCGTTCGTGTTTGAACGGTTTTACAAGGCGGACAAGGCACGGGTACGCGGGGAATCGGTCGGTACGGGTCTTGGGCTAGCCATTGTTAAGAACATCGTAGAATCGCACCAGGGCAGCATTCAGGTGGACAGCATCCTGGGCGAAGGAACGGCCTTTACGATGCTGCTGCCTGTCGAAAGCCGTAAATAATGGAAAAAGAACAGGAAACACCTCTGACGGGGTGTTTTTTTGTTGAAGAAAAAAGATTAATCTTGTTCAACGTGGAACATCGCTTGTTTCCCACCAACAAAAAACAGCGTAAGCCAGGCTCACTTGACCCTGCTTACGCTGTTCTTCATAAAGTATAGACCGATTAGGAAAGGACGATTTCGACGGCACTGTTGAGTTCCGGAATCGTCGTCAGCTCATTCAGCACTTCTTTCTGCACGCCTTTGTCGACGGTCAGAATCATGATGGCTTCGCCGCCGATAATTTTCCGGCCGACCTGCATCGAAGCGATGTTAACGTCGTTCTTGCCGAGCAGCGTTCCGACTTGGCCGATAATACCCGGTTTGTCGTTATGGGAAATCAGGATTTGATGACCCTCCGGAGCGATATCGACAGGGAACTTATTCAGCTGCACGATCCGCTCGCCATAGCCGTTAAGCAGCGTGCCCGCTACCAGACGCTCTTCGTTCTCGGAGGTTTTGAGGGTCACGGTAAGCAGGTTCGTAAAGCCTTTGGATTTAGGAGCCGTGGATACGGCCACGTTGACTTCACGGTTTTTGGCGAGATGCATGCAGTTGACGATATTGACTTCGCTGCCAAGGTGGTGGGCAAGCACGCCTTTGACGATATAGCGGGTCAGCGGAAGGGTGTCAATGTCGGACAAATCTCCCGCATAGTCCACGTGAATTTCATGGATCGCCTGGTTTTTCGTAATTTGGGCGGCAAAGCTGCCCAGTTTCTCCCCGAGCGAGAAGTAAGGCTGCAGACGGCTCATGATGCTCGGTGCCACCGGCGGCATGTTGACGGCGTTCTTGAACGGCTCGTCGCGCAGAATATGCAGCACTTCTTCGGACACGTCAATGGCTACGTTCTCCTGGGCTTCGATAGTGGAAGCGCCGAGGTGAGGCGTAACGATAATTTTCGGATGGTTCAGGAACGGATGGTCCTGCTGCGGCGGCTCCGATTCAAACACGTCGAATGCGGCGCCGGCAACGATGCCTTCATCAATCGCTTCAACCAGGGCCATCTCGTCAATGACGCCACCGCGGGCGCAGTTGATGATGCGCATACCCTTTTTCATCACTTCAAATTGCGGACGGGAAATCATATGGCGGGTCTCCGGCGTAAGCGGCGTATGCACTGTCATAAAATCGGCATTCCGGATAATATCATCCACCGTTGCCAGCTTTACTTCCAGCTTCTCGGCGCGTTCCTGGGTCAGGAACGGGTCGAATGCCAGTATGTTCATGCCGAACGCTTTGGCACGTTTGGCCACCTCGCTGCCGATCCGTCCCATACCTAGTACGCCAAGCGTTTTGTTGCGAAGCTCGACGCCAAGGAACGATTTGCGGTCCCAGGTTCCGCCGATCGTTTTGGCATAAGCTTGAGGGATGTGACGGGCCAGTGCCATCATCATCGCAAAGGTATGCTCGCAGGTGGTGATCGTATTGCCGTCAGGGGCATTAATAACGATGATGCCGCGTTGGGTTGCCGCTTCGAGGTCGATGTTGTCCACGCCGACACCGGCGCGGCCGACGACTTTCAGGCGGGTTCCCGCGGCCATAATTTTTTCGGTAACACGCGTTTGGCTGCGAACGAGAAGGGCGTCATAATCCCCGATGATCGCCGCAAGCTCGTCTTCGGAGAGCCCTGTATTTTTCTCTACCGTAACATCAGGTGCATCGACTAACTGCTGGATTCCGAGATCGCTGATCGGATCCGATACTAACACTTTAAACATTGGTTTCCATCCTCCTTAAATATCTAGAACGCTTATATATAAGGACATGTCCGATAGGAACATATCCGTGAAGCCGAGAGTGGAGCCGCTGAGCAGCCTATGGGAGACAATCAGGCGGACGCCTAAGTTCATTCCGTAAAGCAACGCGGTACTGTGCCAAAGGATGAACGTGCAGCTGGCCGGATTTTTCTCCTTATTCTTGGTTGGACAACAAAAAAACTCCCGATCCGCATACTACTTCCGTAGTAAGGGACGAGAGTTATCGTGGTGCCACCCTAATTCACCGCCGTCTTCGCGAACGGCAGCCTCAAGGTCTTCCGATTGGAGACCTGATTGATAACGGAATCATCCGACTGCACCTACTGGGTAGTTCAATGCAGTTGCTCTGGAACGCTAAAGATGACTTCTCTGTCACCGGTTTGCACCAACCACCGGCTCTCTGGAGACGATAAAGCCTCTTCTTTCCTTCATCGTGTTTCGCTCAATTAATTTTTCCATAATGTATCACGCGCCTATCAGGCGTGTCAATAGGTAAAAGTGCTTCCCTTGAATGTTCTGCTCTTAATCTGCTATGATTCTAATGCTGGGAGGACTTTTTTAACAAAGTTAAATCGTATATTTCGGGGGTCCCGCAGAACACAAACAGATGTTGGAGTAAAGCCTTCACGTTGTGGGATGTTTGCAACCACTCTAGTAACAGAAACTTAATAGACAGGCAGGCCTCATCATGAAAAAAAGGAAATGGAAATTACCCAAAATTCAGCAGGCTAAGCCTGAACAGCTGAATGACCGTCTACTTCTGATCAATTTGTATATCACCCAGGGCCTAACCTTATTGATCGGTCTCGTATGGATTCTGCTGCAGCGAAGAAATCCGCTTGCCTTGTTTCAGCTTCAGCATCCCGGACAAGTTGCGGCATGGGGGCTTGGGCTGGCCGCCGTTATGTTTGCCGTCGATTTCCTCGTCTCCCGGATTACGCCGGAGGAAGTGATGGATGACGGCGGAATCAACAACATGCTGTTCCAGCGCCGTCCCGTATGGCATATTATAGTCATCTCCGCGGTCGTGGCGGTATGCGAGGAGCTGCTGTTCCGTGGAGCCGTACAGCATGCATTCGGTCCGTATTGGACCAGTATATTATTTGCGGTCATTCACGTCCGGTATTTGAAGCACTGGATTCCAACCGGCTGGGTTTTTTTGAGCAGTTACGGCCTCGGATATATCTACATACATTCCGGAACACTGCTTGCCCCGGTCTTATGCCATTTTATGATTGATTGTGTATCCGGGCTAGTGATTCGATTTCGGAGGGAAGCATGAACAGCGAATTGAGCAGAGTTGAAACGTACAGAAAAAATCGGAAGAAGACCCCGGTAAAAAAGGCGCCTTCAGCCGATGCCGGTCAACGGACTACGCCCAAGTCCAAGGCAGCAGAGACGTCTTCAACACGGGCGGCCGGAACGCTGAGACGCGGAAAAACGGCAGAAAATGCAGGGAAGCGGCCGGCGGCCGCCAGAACTGCTGCAGCCGCTTCCGGCTCGGCGGCAGCCCCGCAGTCCCGGCGGAGTAACCGGACTGCCGGAAAAAGAGAGGCAGGCGAGGAATCCGCCGTTCCGGCAAGAGCGGACACTTACGGTTCCCGGCGCATCAAGATCAGTAAATATTTTACGAACTCTTTAATCTTTTTATTTATCGGCTTAACGGCATTTCTTGTTTATTGGGGAATTAAGGGCGCCCCCCCGCTGGAGGACCTATGGTAGCCCCCTGGCTCGTCTGGGCAGGGGCAGGCGTCGCGGCTGCGGCTGCAGCGCTTTACGCCAGGATGTCGTATGAAGCGAGGCTGGAGCTGGTTCAGCAGGCCGACGTGAGGCTGGAGAGGCTGCCAAAGCCCTTTGACGGCTGCAAGCTTCTGTTCATATCGGATCTGCATAGCAGAAGGCTGACGGGGAAGACGATACGGCAGCTGGCCGGAACGGTTGATTGGGTGATCCTTGGCGGGGATATTATGGAACGGAATGTACCGCTGAGCCAGGTGGAGCACAACTTAAGGCTGCTCACGGAAATCGCCCCGGTATATGCCGTATACGGCAACCATGATTATAAGGCCGATCCCGAAGGTTTGGAAAAGCTGATGAACGCATGCGGAGTCACTTTGCTGCGGGATGAGAACGTTCCTCTCCTGCGAAACGGCGCGCGCCTCTGGTTAACCGGTGTTGATTATCCGCGGTACAAACGAAACGATTATCCTCCGGTTCCACAGCTGCCTGTCCGTGACGCCGGTGCGGAATGCCGCATCCTGGCCGTTCATGACCCAGCCTGGCTTCAGAAGCAGAAGACGATCCAGGCGGACCTTGTGCTTGCCGGCCATACCCATGGCGGACAAATTACGCTGCCTTGGCTCGGACCGATCCGGCTGAATCAATTTTACCGCAAGTATGCTTCGGGATGGTTTGAATGGGAGCAGCCGGAAGCGGAGGTCCGCCGGCCGCGCATGCTGATCAGCCGCGGTTTCGGCACAAGACGCGTTCCGCTCCGCCTGTGCTGCCCTGCAGAAATGCATGTCCTTACGCTAAGGACAGAATCCATAGAAAAAACACAGATAAACGAGTAAAAGCAGCCGATATGCCGGCTGCTTTTTTATGCATTGCATGATTCCTTACTTGATTTGAGTATCGATGCTTTCGGGATCTACAAAGGTGTAGCCTTTGCTTTCCAGCTTGGTAAGGAGCGTATCCAGCGCTTCGACGGTCCACGGAAGCTCATGCATTAAAATGTTGCTGCCGCTGTGCAACTGGTCCAGCACGTGTGAGATAACCTTGTCGGCATTGCCGCTGCTTTTGGAGCTCATCGTCCAATCGAGCGAACCGTTGGACCAGGTCATGTACAGGAGACCGTTCTCCTTGGCGATTTTCTTGCCGGTATCACCGCCAGCCCCATTGGGGGGACGGAAAAATACCGGCGCTTTGCCAACGGTTGCCTTGACGATCTGCTGCGTATCCTCGATTTGTCTGCGTACTTCCGCTTCAGGCTTATTTTTGAGGATGATATGGTCCCAGCTGTGGTTGCCGATGGTCTGCCCGCGGTCCGCTATTAATTTCAACAGCTCGGGATGCTGCTTGACGCGGTATCCATTGACAAAAAATATCGCCTTGGCGTGATGCTTGTCCAGCGTATCGATCAACCCGTTGATCATTTCGGCCTTTTTAGGGCCGTCGTCGAAGGTTAGCAGTACGACTTTTTTCGAAACCCCTTCAACACTCGGAACGATATCGTAAGCTTTATTCATGCGATACTGCACCTTTACCGCTTTTGTACCCGACTGCTGATCGTTGGAATCCGGCTTGGATGCGCTGCCTTGATTCGTTTGATCGTTATTCGTTTGATCGTTATTCGTTTGATCCTTATTCGTTTCCGGAGAACTTTCCGGTACCGATCCGCCGGGTTGAACGCCGGACGTCCCGTTTGTTGTGGTGCTGCCTGGATGGTTTGTATGTACTTCGTTTGTTTGAG
The DNA here is from genome assembly GCF_038009285.1 of Paenibacillus sp. FSL R5-0378. Classification (NCBI taxonomy): domain Bacteria; kingdom Bacillati; phylum Bacillota; class Bacilli; order Caryophanales; family Paenibacillaceae; genus Paenibacillus; species Paenibacillus sp. FSL R5-0378. The sequence goes on along the minus strand of NZ_JBBPAY010000001.1, from coordinate 5,592,324 downwards.
CCGGAGGGACCGCCTTTTGGTCTTTTTGTCCCTCGTTTCCGCAGGCGCTAAGGATGAGCAGGGAGCATAGAGCCAGCGCCGCCGTGATTTTAACCATGATTTCATCTCGCTTTCCTGAATTTATGCCGCATGAGCAGGACCATATTCGCTCAAAATATATTCGACTTCATCCCATAAGGAGGTTGTACCTAAATGAACACTTCTGCTTTTATTGGCGGTATTTTGATTGGTGCTGCTGCAACGACGCTCTTGTCCAGAAACCGGGGACGCAGCATGATTACGTCTGTCATTGGCGGCAATGCCAAGGACAAAATGATGGATATGGCGAACATCGGCATGGGCTCGTCCCATCGTCACGACGCTCATGGTTCCCACAACGATTCGTATTCCAAGGGATCGAGCGTTACCCAGATTAAAGATTTTATCCGCACCAATCCGGATGTCAAGCGGGAAGTGGACATGATTCTGAAAGAGACAAATACGGTGATACCTGGATTGTAAACGCGTCAAACCCATTAGAATCATTTAAAGGGCGGTTATCCGCTCCAAATGATTCTTTTTTTGTCCATTTTACAGCGTGCATTTATGGTTATATAATGATAACATACTTACATAGAACTATTTTCAGCACATATTATGGGAGACATCATAATTTGTTATAACAATGCTTACAAGGAGGATCCTGTCATGAAAATAGAACGCTTAAGCTCAGATAAGATACGGATTTTCCTTACGTTTGACGACCTGAGTGAACGGGGCATCCAGAAGGAGGACATGTGGCAAGAAATCCCGAAGGTGCACGAGCTGTTTACCGAAATGATGGATCAGGCCTATAACGAACTGGGCTTTGATGCAACGGGACCGCTCGCCGTGGAAGTGTTTGCCCTTCCTGCTCAAGGAATGGTCGTCATCGTGACCCGGGGGAAATACGATCATCATCAGTACAGTCAACTGGGTGAAGATGAACTCCCTGAAGAAGTTTACGAAATGGAAGTCACGCTTGAACAAAGCGACTCCATCGTGTATGCTTTTAACGACTTCGAAGTGCTGATCGAAGCTGCACACGTACTTCAACGACATATCACCGAAGCCGGGCGGCTTTATCATTATAGAGATAAATGGGTACTGTACATGGACCCCGAAGAAATCGACGCTAATCAGCTTCCTTCGCTGATCGCGGTTCTTGCCGAGTTCGGAGAAGCTGCATCCTATACGGAAGCCGTACTTGAGGAATATGGCAAAGTCGTCATTGCCGAGAATGCGGTCGACGTCATTTGCACACATTTCAAGCGCCAGGATTAACACCGTTGTCCTGATTGAGACATCCCATGAGGATTCATCTTCATGGGATGAACTTTGCTTTGAAGCTGGAGTTACATTCGGCAGGGCCGCTTAAGGTCACTGCCAGGAAGTGGAGGGATTAAGAACGGTGCTTTTGTTTTCGGTTATTGCGTCGGCATTGGCGCCGGGTCTTGCCCTACTGACCTATTTTTATTTAAAGGACAGATACGATCAGGAACCGCTGCTTATGGTGATCAAGGTGTTTCTGCTTGGTTTTATGATCGTGGTTCCGGTCATGATCATCCAGCGGGGCCTTACAACGGGGCTCGGCGGCAATCCGTATCTGGATTCTTTTGTCATATCGGCGTTTGTTGAGGAATTTTTGAAATGGTTCGTGCTGTTTCACATGATATACAACCATACGGAGTTTGACGAGCCGTACGACGGAATCGTGTATGCCGTAGCGATTTCGCTTGGTTTCGCGACTGTGGAGAATGTGATGTATGCCTGGTACAGCCACGCATCCTTCGGGGCGATGTTCCTGCGGGCGCTGCTTCCGGTATCGGGGCATGCCATGTTCGGGGTGATGATGGGTTATTACCTCGGCAGAGCGAGGTTTTCGACCGGAGCCAAGGCCAAGCGTTTTCTGGTCTATTCGATGATCATCCCGTGGTTCTGGCACGGGGTCTACGACTTTATTTTAAGCACGATGACGCATTATTGGATCTGGTTTATCGTCCCGCTGATGGCTTTTTTATGGTACGGAGGCATGGGCAAGGTATACCGGGCCAACAACCGCTCCCCGTTCCGTTTCCTGAAGCGGGAGGAAGAGGTTAATACGTAATTAAATTGGGCACACTTTATCCTAAGAAGTTACAATCCGCATTCGGATACAATCTTTTTAGGATGGAGGTGTCCTTTTTTGCGTGTCAAAGTAAAAATCGTCTGCAGGCAGTGCGGGGAACGCTACGTGCTGCGCGGCAAAAAAGAACGCGGGAAGATCGAAACCGGCTTCAAGCAGTGCCTGTGCAACAACCAAAGCCAGTTCGATATCGAAGAAGACCCGTTTTGAACCGATACCTGGGAAACGATGCATAAGACTCCTTTCTTCTAGTCAAACTAACACCAGCTTTAAGTTGATGAAAGGAGACTTCACATGTACAAGCGATTAAGCGCTGTTTTATTTCCCATAGTCACCCTGTTTATGATCGGAGCGTTTGTGTGGGGGTACCAAGAGAACCAGGAGAAGAACGCCGTGCTGATCAAGGCGGAAAACCAGTATCAGCGGGCTTTTCATGACCTGTCCTATCATATGGACCGCCTGCACAGCGAGCTTGGCAATACGCTGGCCGTAAGCTCGGCTTCCAATGCGATGCACCGGAAAGGGCTGGTCAACGTGTGGCGGCTGACAAGCGAAGCGCAGAACGAAATCAACCAGCTGCCGCTCACCATGCTGCCGTTTAACAAAACCGAAGAGTTTCTGTCCAAAATATCGAAGTTTTCCTACCAGACCTCCATGCGGAATTTGGAGAAAGAGCCGCTGTCAAATGAGGAGATCAAAAACCTGAAGGCGCTCTACGCCAACTCCGGACAAATCACCAAGGATCTCCAGGACGTGCAGTCCAAGGTGATCAGCAACCGGCTGCGCTGGATGGACGTGGAAAGCGCGATGGCTACGGAAGACAAGAAGCTGGACAACACCATTATCGACGGCTTCAAAACGGTAGACAAAAGGGTCGGCGAGTACCCGGAATTGAACTGGGGTCCGTCGGTATCCAGCATCTATGACAAGCGATCGGTGAAAAAGCTGTCCGCACAGCCGGTATCTCCCGAGGATATCAAGCGGAAAGCAGCCGATTTTGCCGGCGCGGGAGGAGGCCAATCCAACGTTCAAGTTACCGAAAACGGTAAAGGAACCGAATGGGCATCCTACACCGCCACCGTCAGATCCAACAATAGGCCTGCTCCGCTGTCGCTGAACTTCACCCGTCAAGGCGGCCACTTGATTTCCTTTTCCGATAACCGGGAAGTCGGACCGAAGGCGGTTACGATGGAAGAAGCCCGTAAGAAGGCCGATCAGTTTCTGCAAAGTAAAGGCTATAAGGATATGACGGCCGTTACAGCAGACCAGTATGATAATATGGGCAACTTCACATATGTGCGCAAGCAGGACGGCGTACTGGTGTACCCGGAAAAAATGACGGTTCGGGTCGGACTCGATAACGGCGAGGTGACCGGGTTCCAGGCCAGCGATCTCGTTTACGAGCAATCCCAGGCGCGTAAAATTCCAAAACCGAAGCTGACCTTGAGCCAGGCGCGAAAGAAGCTGAATCCCGAGTTTAAGGAAAACTACAACCGGCTGGCGCTGATCAAGGACGATTCGGGCCAGGAAGCTCTCTGCTACGAATTCGGAGGCAACATTAACGGCTCCAGATACCGGATATACATGGATGCCAATGACGGCTCTGAACGGGTCGTAGAGGAGCTCAAGGATTCGGATAAAAAAGCGGTAAAATAGGCAAAAAGTTGCAAGGATCAAGTGATGAGCAAAGCCTCTCGGATCAGTCGAGGGGCTTTTTGTATTGCGCAAAAACACTGCTTACCTATGAACAAAGACATGGTATAATCAGGATAGAATGCTATTTTACAGGCTGGCGGTGAGTTTGTTGTTTCCTAAAATCAGCGATCAATTGTTTATCTCCGTGGATTCCGGAGACCAGAAAGAAGCGGGGATGGAGTACAAGTCCCGCATCACGGATGTGGAGGACGACTCCATTCTGATGGAGGTGCCCATCCAGGAAAAGACCGGGCAGCTGAAGCGGCTGCACATGGGTGACGAGCTTTCAGTGTATTTTTTGACCGACGGCGGCGTTAAAAATTTTTTCAATACTTACGTGCTCGGCTTCAAGGAAGACGTCGTCCGGATGGTGCGGATCCGCAGGCCTGAGCCCGAGTCGATCGGCAAAGTCCAGCGCCGAAGCTTTTTACGCGTCAATGCCGGATTGGAGGTGGCGGTCCAGACCGAACACAATATCCGCTTCGTCACGCGTACAGAAGATGTCGGCGGGGGCGGCATTTCCTTTTATAGTGACGCCGACATGGCGATCCGGGAAGGTGACATGCTGTCCTGCTGGGTGCTCGTACCGTATAAGAACGGAAACCTGGAGCACGTTCCGTTTAAAGGCAGCGTCGTCCGGATCCAGCAGCTCGACAACGGCCGGAAAATCATGATGCTGAAGTTTGAAGCGATTACGGATATGGAGCGGCAAAAGCTGATCCGGTACTGCTTCGAGCGCCAGTTTGATTTCCGGAACCGCTGAGAGATCGGGTGAGGGAATATTTTGCAATGCCAAGGATACACTAGTAGGAAAATTCAGGGAGTGTATCTGATGGATGAACAGGATCGCGTTCGGCAGTATCTCCGGCTGTTCGGGGAATGCTTTGACGTTTTGTCCAAATGGGTGAAAAGGGCTTTGATTGTGCTTGTCGTTATGCTGATCCTCATACAGGGGGCGCTTCATATCAAGCAGGTCAGACCATACTTGTCCCCGGTGTACAAGCTTGACGGCATCCCTGTCAAAGACCGGGATGTCAGGGATTGGAAAGAGTAAAATGGAGGGACGTTTTTGCATCGGAATAGGTTGTGTGGTATAATTTTCTCGACGCAGGCAATGCCTGCTTTTTTCTTGAGGCTTATGTTTGAGGAGGAATGCCCCTTTGGTTAGGCAGGGGACAGAGGATAACTTGAAAATCAACATTGCGATCGATGGACCTGCCGGGGCCGGCAAAAGCACGATTGCCCGCCTGGTGGCGAGAGCCCTCTCGTACATATACGTGGACACCGGAGCCATGTATCGGGCCGTAACGTGGTTTATGATGGAACAAGGAATTGGACCGGAATTTCCTGAAAAAGTGCTTCAACTCACCCAAAAGATGGTGATTGAATTAATACCCGGGGAAGACGGGCAGAAAGTTCTGGTCAACGGCGAAGATGTGACCCCTTACATCCGTTCTTTGCAGGTGAACGGGATGGTATCCCAATACTCGCAGATTGAAGGAGTAAGACGCCACCTCGTTGCGCTGCAGCAGCAGATGGCTCTGCACAAGGGCATAGTGATGGATGGACGAGATATCGGAACGACCGTGCTTCCCGATGCCGAAGTGAAGATTTTCATGACGGCAAGCGTCAAAGAGCGTGCTCTCCGCCGGTACAAGGAAATGAACGATGCGGAAGGATTGACACTTGAACAGCTTGAGAAGGATATCGAAAGACGTGACCGTCTGGATGCAGAGCGCGAAATTTCGCCGCTTCGCTGCGCCGATGACGCCATTGTCCTGGATACGACTCACATGGATATACCTCAGGTTGTCGACACCATCGTTGATTACTGCAAAACGTACAGGGGTGGGGAGAAGAATTGAAGATTTACGTTTTTTGCCGGGATATCCTTAGGGCCATATTCACCTTGTTGTACCGCTTTGAAGCGGTCGGCACGGAGAATATCCCCAAAGAAGGCGGGGTGCTGCTCTGCTCCAATCACAAAAGTCTGCTCGATCCGATATCCGTCGGGATCAAGGTGAAGCGGCAGGTCAAGTTCATGGCCAAGGAAGAATTGTTCAAAGTTCCTGTACTGGGATGGCTGATCACCCAGTTCGGAGCGTTTCCCGTCAAGCGGGGGGGAGTCAGCAAAGAGTCTTTCAAGACCTCCATCTCCATTTTGCGCGGCGGTGAAATCATGGGCATCTTTCCGGTAGGCACGCGCTTCTCCGATACTGGCGCCGCCAAGAAAGGGGCTGCCATGTTTGCGCTCCGCGGCAATGCCGCCGTCGTGCCGGCCGCGATTATCGGCGATTACAAGATTTTCAGAAAAATGAAAATCGTGTATGGACAACCTATCGTCCTGGATGACCTGAAAAGCGGCGAGGTGGATGGCGATCCGCTCGAGCTGGTGACAGAACGCATCATGGACCGGATCCATGAAATGGAGAAGACCGGAAGACCTTCGGGGAATTAGCCGGGCGTGCATGAACACAAGCACTTATTGGAAACATATGATTCGTACTGCTTTATGATGTTTTGAACTCTGCGTCAGCAGGTTTGAATAAATGGGTTTTTTTGAATTGAGGAGGGTATTGACATGTCGGAAGAAACGAAAAATCAAGAAACTGCAGAAGCGGTAAACCAAGAGGAATTGGATCAATTCGTATCCTTGAAAAAAGGGGACACCGTGAAAGGCACGATCGTCAAACTGGAGGACAACCAAGCTTATGTAAGCATTGGATATAAATATGACGGCGTCATTCCGGTCCGCGAACTGTCTTCCGTACACCTTGACAACGCATCCGAAGCGGTGCAGGTTGGTCAGGAAGTGGAATGCAAGGTTGTCAGCATCGACGACGAGAAGGAAAGACTTGTTCTTTCCAAGCGCGCGATCGACAGCGAGAATGCTTGGGATGAGCTCGAGAAGCATTTCGAAGCTCAGGACGCTTTCGAAGTTACCGTAGCTGACGTGGTAAAAGGCGGTCTCGTCGCAGACGTGGGCGCACGCGGATTTATCCCGGCTTCCATGGTTGAGCGTCATTTCGTTGAAGACTTCAGCGACTACAAAGGCCGCACGCTGCGCGTGAAGGTAAAAGAGCTTGACCGTGAGAACAACAAAGTGATCCTGTCGCAAAAAGACGTTCTCGAAGAAGAGTTCGAAGCCAACAAGCAAAAAGTGATGGGTGAACTTCAAGAAGGACAAGAAATCGAAGGTACGGTTCAACGTCTGACTCAATTCGGCGCCTTTGTTGATGTAGGCGGCGTTGACGGACTGGTTCACGTGTCCGAAATGGCTTGGCATCATGTGGACAAACCTTCCGATGTCGTGTCCGAAGGCGACCAAGTGAAGGTAAAAGTGCTCAAAGTTGATCCGGAAAAAGGCAAAATCAGCCTGAGCATCAAGGCTGCCCAGCCAGGACCATGGGAATCCGCAGCCGACAAGTTCCATACCGGCGATGTAGTAACAGGCGAAGTGAAGCGTCTTGTCACTTTCGGTGCTTTCGTTGAGCTGGCGCCAGGTGTCGAAGGACTTGTTCATATTTCGCAAATTTCCCATAAGCACATCGGTACACCGCATGAAGTGCTCAAAGAAGGCCAAGAAGTTCAAGTCAAAATTTTGGACATCAACACGGCTGAAAAGCGCGTAAGCCTGAGCATCAAGGAAACCGAGGAAGCTCCTGCGGCAGCTCCAAGACCGGAAAGAGCACCGAAGAGCAGCGCGCACAAGGATGATCTGAAAGACAACCCGAACGTATCGCTCAGCAACCAAGGCCTCAGCATTACACTCGGTGAACGTTTTGGAGACAAACTCAGCAAATTTAAATGATTTGGGCCTCCAAAATTGAAATCGGTGAACCCTTACACGGGTTTACCGATTTTTTTTTAGATTATCAAGTATGCTGACTCGGGCAAATTGGTTCGAGATGTTCGATCATGAAAGCCAAAGAATCGGCCATGCATGGTTCGGTGTATGCTTTGGAAAAATACAATTAACATTCGGCTATTCCTATGAAAGGTTAGCCAAAAGAAACGTTTTTTGCTATGATGATTATCGTAAGAATTGACAGGAGGAGTGACTATGGCAAGACCCGTAGTGGCAATCGTGGGCAGGCCTAACGTGGGGAAATCCACCATTTTTAACCGTTTGGTCGGGGACAGGCTGGCCATTGTAGAAGATAAGCCGGGCGTGACGCGTGACCGGATTTACAGCGTTGCCGAATGGAACGGCAAACCTTTCAGTGTCATTGACACGGGAGGTATTGAAATTGACGGTGACGATGAAATTTTGAAATCGATCCGTATGCAGGCTGAGCTTGCTATCGAAGAAGCCGACGTCATCGTCTTTATGTGCGATGCCAAGAGCGGCGTAACCCAATCTGACGAAGAAGTAGCCCAGATGCTTTTCCGTTCCGGAAAACCGATCGTGCTGGCCGTAAACAAAGTGGACAATTTGCAGCGCAATGACGACATTTACGAGTTTTACAGCCTCGGTTTTGGGGACCCGATCGCGATATCCGGCAGTCACGGAACCGGGATCGGCGATCTTCTGGACGCTATTGTAGATATTTTGCCAGACCTGACGGATGACGAGTACGATGAAGACGTGATTCGGGTTGCACTGATCGGACGCCCGAATGTCGGCAAATCGTCGCTCGTGAATGCGATTCTTGGCGAAGAACGCGTCATTGTCAGCGATATTGCGGGTACGACCCGGGATGCCATTGACACTCCGTTTGAGCGGGACGGGCAGCGTTACGTGCTGATCGATACCGCCGGTATGCGTAAACGCGGAAAAGTATACGAAACGACCGAGAAGTACAGCGTTATGCGGGCGATGCGCGCCATCGAAAGAGCGGACGTGGTGCTTGTCGTCATTAACGGTGAAGAAGGGATCATTGACCAGGATAAGCATATTGCTGGTTACGCTTACGAGGCCGGCAAAGCTTCTCTTTTTGTCGTCAATAAATGGGACGCCGTCGAGAAGGATGACAAGACGATGCACCAGTTTGAGAAAAAGATCCGCGATCACTTCCTGTTTATGACCTACGCGCCGATTCTGTTTCTGTCCGCCAAAACGAAGCAGCGGCTCCACAAGCTTCTGCCGGTCGTTCAGCACGTCGCCGAGCAGCATTCGCTGCGGGTGCAGACGCATCTCTTGAATGACGTCGTATCTGACGCCGTGGCGATTAATCCGCCTCCGACGGACAAGGGGCGCCGTCTGCGTATCAACTATGCGACGCAGGTTGCGGTCAAGCCGCCGACGATGGTCATTTTCGTGAACGATCCGGAACTGATGCACTTCTCTTACGAGCGTTATTTGGAGAACAAGATCCGGTCTGCTTTTGATTTTGAAGGAACGCCTATACGCATCTTTACTCGGCGCAAATCGGATGAAAGTTAGGGGAGAATAGCTTGGTTCTACAGATCATCGCCATTATACTGAGTTACTTGCTCGGTTCCATCAGCTTCAGCGTCGTCCTTGCCAAGCTGCTGAAAGGGATCGACATCCGTCAGCACGGCAGCGGTAATGCGGGAGCGACGAATACGCTGCGCATACTGGGAAAGGGACCGGCCGTTCTGGTTCTGGCGCTGGACGTCCTCAAAGGAATCGCGGCGGTGTGGATCGGCGTGTGGATGGGCGGAGGCGAGGCATGGGTTCCCGCATTATGCGGCATCGGTGCGATCGTCGGGCATAATTGGCCGGTGTATTTTCACTTCCGCGGGGGCAAAGGCATTGCGACGACCATTGGCGTCATGGCGACACTGAGCTTTCTGCCAGCACTGTATGCCGGCATTATCGCCATTCTGCTAATCGTGGTTACACGGTACGTGTCGCTGGGATCGCTGGTGTTCGTGGCGCTTACGCCTGTATTTTTGCTCATTTTGGGTTATGCCTGGCCGATTTTTTGGACCAGTCTCATTATTTGTTTATTTGCCTTCTGGAGACATCGGAGCAATATTGTGAAAATTCTTCAGGGTCGGGAAAACAAAATCGGATCCGGAGGGCCCAAAGGGGGTAAAGGGATTGTCAAATAAAGTGGCTGTATTGGTCGCGGGCAGCTGGGGAACGGCTTTGGCCAGCGTGCTGGCTGCAAACCATCCGGAGGTGGTGCTGTGGAGCCGAAATCCGGATCAGGTCAAGGAAATCAATGAGCAGCATACCAACAACCGCTATCTGCCGGACGCTCAGCTGCCAGTCAATCTGAAAGCGACAAGCGACATGGGTGAAGCGGTGTCGGGGGCGAAGGCCGTAGTGATCGTTGCCCCATCCAAAGCGATGCGGCAGGTGGCGCGGGATTTAAGCGCTCATTGGCAGAAGGATATGCTCGTGATCCACGCGACGAAAGGTTTTGAGACCGAAACGTTGAAGCGGATGTCTACGGTCATCGCTGAAGAGCTGGGCTGCGAAGAGGGAAGAATCGTAGTCATGTCCGGTCCAAGCCATGCGGAGGAGGTCGTCAAGCGGTGCCCGACCACCGTTGTGGTCGCATCACTGACCGAGAGCGAGGCGGTCGCCGCGCAGGACTTGTTTATGAATTCCGACTTCCGCGTATACACGAACCGGGATATGGTCGGGGTCGAGCTAGCGGGAGCGCTGAAGAACATCATTGCCCTCGGCGCGGGCATGTCGGATGGCCTTGGCTTCGGGGACAACGCAAAAGCGGCGCTGCTGACGCGAGGTTTGGCTGAAATCACCCGGATCGGCGTGGAGATGGGAGCGAACCCGCTCACGTTCTCCGGTCTTGCGGGCGTCGGGGACCTGGTGGCCACGGCAACGAGCAGGCACAGCCGGAACTGGCGGGCAGGCTCCATGCTCGGTCAAGGCAAAAACCTCGATGAGGTGCTGGATTCGATGGGCATGGTGGTGGAAGGTGTCCGGACGACCCAAGCGGCGCATGACATCTCGAAAAAATACGGCGTACAGATGCCGATAGCCGATCAGCTGTACCACGTGCTCTTTTTGAACCGGAATCCGCGCATTGCCGTCGAGGCGCTCATGGGCCGGGACCCGAAGACCGAAATGGAGACGATGAAGCTGGAAACGTGGGAGCAGTGGCACCGTTAATGCTTATTCACCTTTTTCCGCACCTCCTCATATATTAGGGTTGAGGAATGCCGGAGGAGGGGAGAAGACATTGAGCAAAAACATTTCTAGGGATGCGCTGAAGGCGATCAATAAGAAAACGGGCAAAAACATCTCTGAAAGTGCCGTCAAAAAACTGGCCAGCACGGTTAAGCCGTCGACCATGCAAAACGAGGCCCAGCTCCGTCAGCTGATTAAACAAGTATCCGCGATGGCCAACGTTCCCGTCAGCGAGGAAACCATCAAGGATATCATCAGCGCCGTGAAGAAAAGCGGGATGAATCCTGAAAACATGGAAGCGTTGATGAAAATGATGATGAAGAAATAATCATATAGGTCTGACGAAAAAAGAGCATGAAGTCTTTGGAGCCGGAGGCTGCAGGGCTTTTCGCTCTTTTTTTATATGTGTCAAATCGTCTCTGCTGTTCCGATGAGAGGAAGAAGTACGGGGACTGCTGACCGAGCCTTACTTTGTGGGCGCATTTTGCGAAATTGGACAAGTTTCGTGTTATAATACGGTTAATGATGGAACAGATTGGAGAGTTTTAGCGTATGGATCCAATGACAAAAATGTGGGTATCCCTGATCGCCATCTTGATTATGGGGCTATCCGTCTTTCTCATTACCTTCGCCCGAACCAAAACAAAGGGGGTTCTTCGGGGAGCCCTCTCTTTGGTCGCATTTGTCATTATGGTGGTCGGATTTTTGGGCGGCATGGCAGCATTAATGTAGCAAAGGAACGGTGGATAACGAACATGGAAGCAGCATTACAGCTTATTGGAAGAACAATCGAGAAAACTGTCGTGCCTGAACCGGGCAAAAGCATCCTTCAGCATGCGAAGGACAACAAAGTGGACTGGCAGCACCTCTGCACCCGCGGTACTTGTGCCCGCTGCCGTTGTCTGATTTCCGAGGGGTCAGAGCACCTGGAGGAACCGACGAAAGCGGAACATCTTCGCCTCGACCCGGAAGAGTTTGACGAGGGCTATCGTCTAGGGTGCCAAGCCGTAGTCAAGACGGCGGGAAAAATCGTAGCCAGAAACAAAACGTATTTTTAAATGGACCGGAAGATTGGAGTGTGTGCCGTGCAGATCCCAGCCGAATTACAGCAAGCCCTGCATGACGCCTCTCATGCGCTGTCGCAAACTTCATCCTCCTGGTTAATTGGCGGAAGCTGCGGGCTATTGCTTCAGGACGTGCATTTGGATAAACCACCACGCGATATCGACATCTACGCCGATTCGGCCTCCGTATCGGAGCTTCATCATGCCCTCGCAGGGCGGGCGGTGGATCAGCCGGTCCTGAGCGTTACGGATCAATACCGGTCCGTGTTAAGCCATTATAAGTTGAGCCGGTACACGCTGGAACTAGTTGGAGGGTTCGAAGTTCAGGCGGAGGGTTCGCATTATAAGGTTGAAATTAACCGGAGGCTGGTCTCTGCGGGCGTCCATGCGAAACTAAACTCAATACGGATTCCGCTGATGCCGCTCAGCCATGAGCTGCTGTTTAATGTGCTTCGGAACCGGGAGGACCGGTACACGGCGATTGCTGCTGCCATGCGGGCAGATTTGCAGGCCCATTTACCGCTTCTTGAGGATCTGCTCACCGATAACGCGTTCCAATCCGAGCACATCCAAATCATTTCCCAACTGCTCCATACCGAGTCGATAGTACGATTTGCGGTAAGCGGGCGGGATTCAGGCCATGCCGGGCGGGAACGCCAATGAACCATAAAGTTACGTTCCAGCCGTCAGGCAAAAGCGTTCTCGTCCGTGAAGGCATATCGCTGCTCCATGCGGCCAGGGATGCAGGTGTATACATGCCCACGCGATGCGGGGGCAAAATGGGCTGTTTGATGTGCAAAATTCAGGTTGACGCCGCCAGCGCCGGACAGCTTACCCCTCCTGCCGAGGCGGAGAAGCGAAAGCTCGGCTCCCTGATCCGCAACGGCACCAGGCTGTCTTGTCAAGCCAGAGTGCGCGGGGCGGTGACAGTGACAGTCCCGGAAGACAAACTGAAGGCGGCGGTCCGCAAGCAGCTGGAAGCAGCAAGGAACCGTGACAGGGAGGACGACCTGTGGTAGCGGCAGGCAGGACAAACACGTTACAGGCTGCTTGATGTATCAATCGGCTTTACTATATGCAAAGGGTGATATTTGTTGATGACACCGGCTTTGACCAACAAGATGATGAAGGGAGCCCGGAAGGCGGCTACGGCTGTCATGGTGCTGCTGTTGATCATGACCGCCACAGCCTGCATGTATCCGGACCAGAAGAGCGGTGAGACGAGGGTATCCTACCGTGAAAGCGTGAAGCGCATCCAGTCTGCGATGGACGATTTTCAAAAGGACCAGGGGATCCTGCCGATCATCAATGCGGATGAGACGACGCCGCGCTTTGAGAAGTTCCGTATCGACCTGGACCAGCTCCAAAAACGGGGCTACTTGGACGATATCCCGACGACCGCCTTTGAGAAAGGCGGAAGCGCATACTTCCTGGTACAGAACGAAGAAACCGACCCGACCGTTAAGGTCATGGATCTCGTCACGGTGCAAAAGGTCAACGACGTGCAGCGGGCTGTCGATTTGTATAAGTCCAAGCATGATGGGCAGCTGCCGGCCGGCGAAGAAATATATCCGGGGATCCATACCGTTGACCCGGATCTGGCCGGCACAAACAATGTTGAGCTGAAGAGCGTATATTCGGGTCAGGACATGAGCTTTATTATGGATGCCAAGGGCGTCGTGTACGCGGATTATGCGTTTGATATTATGCAGTTGATTGACAAGGAAGGCGTGAAGCCTTCCAAAGACGAGGATTTACGAGATTACCTCATCAAGTCTTCCGATTATGTACCGGTGAAGTCGCTGCCGTACGAGTGGTCCGGGGATGCGCCAGTCGCCAAATCGGAGACAGGGGCGTGAAGCTGAACGTACAGATTGGAAGTGAAAGGCCTGCTGGAAACAGCAGGTCTTTTTTTATGCGTATTGCTATGTTTTTCGGGATTCCCGCTAGCAAAACAGCATCAACAAGCGGATAAGCGGCTGTGCACAGGTAGTTATGTTGTGCTGCATGCTTCATATACATATTTATTTCTGCCCCGGCATATATCTGAGAGGGATGACGAGGGGCATGCGAACGACGCAGGGATTATATGAATTTTATTCCGAATACCCGTCATATTGTTTTTAATAGGTACATACTATGATACTAGTCCAAATGCCTACGGAGTAACGCCGCTTTGCCGTTTCCCATCCTACCTGACTACCGGCGGCGGACTACTGACGACATTGTAAGGCTCAAATCCGTTGCAATGGCTCGAGGCTCCAGATGGAACACGAAGCGGATGCTCTTAAAGCATTTTTCCTTCGGAGTAAATGAGGAGGGGATCTCTTTTGGAAAAAGTGGACATTTTTAAAGACATTGCCGAACGAACTGGCGGGGACATTTACCTGGGTGTCGTCGGCGCCGTCCGCACAGGAAAGTCAACATTTATTAAACGGTTTATGGAAACAATCGTACTGCCGAACATTGCAAGCGAAGCAGACCGCGCCAGAGCGGTCGATGAGCTCCCGCAGAGCGCTGCCGGGAAGACGATTATGACCACCGAGCCGAAGTTTGTACCGAACAATGCGGTGCAGCTGAAGGTCACCGAAGGTCTGGAAGTGAACGTCCGCCTCGTGGACTGCGTAGGCTATGCGGTAGAAGGCGCCAAAGGCTATGAGGATGAAAACGGTCCGCGCATGATATCGACGCCATGGTTCGAGGAGCCAATCCCGTTCCAAGAAGCGGCCGAAATCGGGACGCGGAAAGTGATTCAGGAGCACTCCACGCTGGGCGTTGTGGTGACCACGGACGGCACGATTGCCGAAATTCCGCGCCACTCCTATGTGGAAGCCGAAGAACGCGTCGTCGCCGAGCTGAAGGAAGTCGGCAAGCCGTTTGTGCTGGTCATCAACTCCACGAAGCCGCGGAGCGAAGAAACACTGCAGCTGCGCAATGAGCTCGCCGAGAAATACGACATTCCGGTCATGGCGCTCAGTGCGGCCACAATGACGGAGGATGACGTCACCGGCGTCCTGCGCGAAGTGCTGTACGAATTCCCGGTGCACGAAGTCAACGTCAACCTGCCTAGCTGGGTTATGGTGCTGAACGAGAAGCACTGGCTGCGCAGCAACTATGAAAATTCCGTACGCGATACGGTCAAGGATATCCGCCGTTTGCGCGACGTGGACCGGGTGGTCACCCAGTTCATGGACTACGACTTCATCAACCGCGCGGCGCTCAGCGGCATGAATATGGGCCAAGGGGTAGCCGAGATCGACCTGTTCGCTCCGGATGAACTGTACGATCAAATCCTGATGGAAGTGGTCGGGGTGGAAATCCGCGGTAAGGACCACCTGCTGCAGCTGATGCAGGAATTCTCGCATGCCAAGCGGGAGTACGACCGGTTCGCCGAGGCGCTGGAGATGGTCAAAACGACCGGTTACGGCATCGCCGCTCCTTCGCTGGCCGAAATGTCGCTCGATGAGCCGGAGCTGATCCGCCAAGGATCCCGTTTCGGGGTTCGCTTGAAGGCGACGGCGCCTTCGATCCATATGATCCGCGTCGATGTCGAGTCGGAGTTCTCGCCGATCATCGGTACGGAGAAACAGTCCGAGGAACTCGTGCGCTACCTCATCCAGGACTTCGAAAACGATCCGATCAAAATCTGGGATTCAGACATTTTCGGCAGATCGCTGCACTCTATCGTACGGGAAGGCATTCAAGGCAAGATCGCCATGATGCCGGATAATGCGAGATATAAACTGCAGGAGACGCTCGGACGCATTATCAATGAAGGCTCTGGCGGATTGATCGCGATTATTTTGTAACCCATCAGCATGAAGTAAAAACCGTAGGCAGGCGCCCGCTTGCTTGCGGTTTTTTTTGTGCTTGAATGCAGAAATGGATACCTGTTGATAGTAATTCCTGTTTTATACATAAAAATAAGCAAATGGCTGCTCGGAGCCGAGTTAAGGGATCGTTATGACAGGTTTTTTATGAAAAAAAGAAAGTATTTATACAAACTCTTAAAAACCTATTTACATACTTGGATATAGGCTTTATATTAGTGTATAACATTTTAACATAGTGAAGCTTTTAAGGGGGAAGAGAGAAATGCGTTTAAGAGGTAAAAAAAGGGGTTTCGTGTTGGCATCCGTTCTGCTGGTGCTGTCGATGGTGATGAGCGCCTGCGGTCATAACGCGCCGCCGGCATCGGACTCGGGGAGTGCATCCGGTGCAAATTCGGACAAGCCTCTGGCGGGCAAACGAGTTGCGCTTATCATGGAGTTTAACACAGGGACGTTTTCCCAGCAATACGTTCAAGGGGTGACCGAGGAAGTGGAGAAATTCGGCGGAAAGCTGACGAAGTTCGTGGCCGCCAACGATAAAGCAAAAATGGCGTCTCTGCTGGATTCGGCCATCACTCAGCATTTTGACTTGATTCTGACCGACCACGGCGATTCGCTCCTCGAACCTGGCCTGCGCAAGGCGGTGGAGCAGAAGATCCCTGTCGTTGTCTTCGACGCTGACGTGAACGTTCCCGGCGCGACCGTGCTCTCTCAGGACGACCAGAAGATGGCCGACCTGACGCTGCAGCAGATGAAGGAGGACATCGGGGGCAAGGGTAACATCGTCAAAGTATGGGTGGCCGGATTCGCACCGATGGAACGGCGCCAAATCTCTTACGCGAAATTTATGAAAGAGAATCCGGATATCAAGGAAATCGCTACGTTCGGCACCGCGAATAACCCGGCACTGGACACGCAGACCCAGATGGAAGCGATTCTGAAGCAGTATCCGAAGGGACAGATTTCGGCCGTTTGGGCTGCTTGGGACGAATTCGCCAAAGGGGCGGCGCGCGCCATCCAGCAGGCCGGACGCGATGAAATCAAGGTATACGGCATCGATATGAGCGACGAGGACCTGCAAATGATCCAGGATCCTAGCAACCCGTGGGTCGCATCCGCTGCTGTCGATCCAAAGGATATCGGACGCATCCAGGTCCGTTATGGCTACCAGAAGCTGCATGGGGATCAAACCGAGGACAAGGTCGTTCTGAATCCGGTGTACGTTTCCCGCGACGCGCTTCCTAAGGAGCAAATTTCCACCACCGAGCTGTCTCAATATGTAGACGGCTGGGGTGCCAGCAAGCAAGGGCTTCAGGACTGGATGAACGAGTACAGCAAGTAACAAAAGATCCGGTCAAACCGGCAAATGCAAGTCTTGGGGTGGTGCTGAGGCGCTGCCCTTTTTCAGGAATAGGGGACAAGCTGCACTCCACTTTGTGGGGTTACTTTTTGAAGGAGGAATGCCGTGTGACATCATCATTTCAGTTGGAAATGAGCGGAATCGGCAAACAATTTGGCGGCGTTCCTGCGCTGCATGCGGTGGATTTTTCGGTTCACGGCGGCCAGATTCATGCGCTGCTCGGTGCCAACGGCGCCGGGAAGAGCACGTTGATGAAGATTCTGTCGGGCGCTTATCAGCCGGACAGCGGGCGCATTGCGGCAAACGGCACGGAGCTGCACATCACCTCTCCGGCCGCGGCCAAGCAGCACGGCATTCACTGCGTGTATCAGGAGGTCGATTCAGCCCTCGTCCCGCAGCTGAGCGTCGCCGAAAACGTCATGCTGGACGCCTTGTCTTCAGGCCGGGGAAGCATGTGGGTCAATTACCGGTCTATGGACAAACAGGTCAAGGCGATTTTGTCCAGGCTGGATGACAGTATAGACATTCATAAAAAGGTATATGAGCTGTCGCTTGCTCAAAAACAGATTGTCCTGCTGGCCCGCATTTTGTCCCAGGACGCCAAGGTGATTATATTCGACGAGCCGACCGCTCCGCTGAGCGACAGCGAATGCGAGGCTTTTTTCCGGATGATGCACTCGCTGAAGGACGCCGGTGTGGCGTGCATCTTTATTACACACCGCCTGCCGGAAGTGCTGCAGCACAGCGATATGGTGACCGTGATGCGTGACGGCAGGAAGGTTTACACCGGCCGGACACAGGACATCACCGGGGAAGGCATTATCGGGCACATGCTCGGTAAAACGTTTGAAGAAGAGTTTCCGAAAAAGGATACCGTGATCGGGGAAGTGCTCCTTCAGGCCGAAGGCGTCAAGCGCGGACACAAGGTGCGGGGCGCGGATCTTGAGGTCCGCCGCGGTGAAATTGTGGCCGTAGTCGGCCTGGTGGGCGCCGGTAAAACCGAACTGGCCCGGATCCTGAGCGGTGCGGATCAGCCGGACGAAGGCAGCATCCATCTGAAAGGGAGGAAGCTGTCGCTTAAGCAACCGGCGGACGCGGTATCCGCGGGAATCGTCTCCATCCCGGAGGAGCGCCGGAAAGAGGGAATCTTTATTCACGAATCGGTGGATTTGAACCTGTCCATACCGGTGCTGAACCAAGTCAGCAGGCTGGGGTTCATCTCGCGGAAGAAGGAGAAGGCTTTATCCGCCAAAATGGTCGGCGCCCTTGGAGTCAAGGCCGCCTCCGGCAGCCAGCTGGTGAAGTTTCTGAGCGGCGGCAATCAGCAGAAGCTGGCGATCGGCAAATGGCTGGACAGCGGGGCGGAAGTTTTTATTTTTGACGAACCGACCAAAGGGGTCGATATCGGCGCGAAAAGCGATATATTCCGCATTATCGGAGATTTGGCGGATGCCGGCAAGGGCATTTTGTATTTTACCTGCGAATTGGCAGAAGGACTGGGAATCGGCGACCGGATCGCCGTCATGAGCGGCGGAACCATCAGCAAAGTATTTGCTCGGGGGGAAGCGACGCAAGCCCAGCTCCTATATTATGCGAGCGGAGGCTTGGAGGAAGACCATGAAGGATAAACTGTTAAACTTGGCGTTCCGGTACGGGGCGGTTGTCGTTATCATCGGGGTTATTGCATTTTTTTCGTTCAGACTGCCTTATTTCTTCACGTACGGGAACCTGACCGACATACTGGGCTCGATCACGATCGTGACCTTTGTGGCGATTGGGGTGACCTTGTCGCTGGTCGTGGACGGCTTTGACCTGTCGGTAGGCTCAACCGTGTCGCTGACCACCGTAGGCGCTGCGTCGCTGATGATATGGTATGAGCAGCCGCTGTGGGTCGTCATCATCGTGCCGCTCATCCTGGGTGCCATCATCGGGCTCGTTAACGCCTTCCTGATCGTCAAGCTGCGGATTCCGGATCTTCTGGCGACCCTTGCCGTGATGTACATTGTCGGCGGGATTCACAAAACGTATGCCGCGGGTTATACGATTTACAACCATATGGAATTTCCGGACGGCACCAAAGCCCCCGGCGAGATGAGCGCAGCCTTTCTGCAGCTTGGACAGGGCAAATGGTTCGGCATTCCGATTTCGGCCGTCCTTCTCATTATCGCTGTGGCGCTTGTGCATATTTTTCTGACGCGGACCAAATACGGCCGCCAAATGTACGTCACGGGCGGTAATGAGGAAGCGGCGCGCCTGTCCGGAATCAAGGTGAAAAGGGTGCGTACGCTGGCGTACGTCGCTTCCGGCGTGTTCGCCGCGATTGGCGGGATTATTTACGCCTCCCGGGTCGGATCCGGTCAAATCGACGCGGGATCGCCGCTCTTGATGGAATCCGTGGCGGCCGTGTTCGTCGGTTTTTCGGTCTTCGGCGCCGGCATGCCCAACGTCATCGGCACGTTTATCGGGTCGGTATTGATCGGGGTACTGGTCAACGGACTGACCATGATGAATTTGCAGTATTTTACACATGACATCGTCAAAGGGATCGTTCTTGTCCTCGCACTTGCCGTCACTTTTTACGTTTTAAACCGCTCGCGAACGTAAAACTCTTGAAATTCTGCGGTTGCTGTATTACTATAAGTTTGTTCCGCGCCTGCGGCTGAATACGGTCTATATGGCGATTCTATCTGTAAATCTCACAGATGAACGTATATTTTACGGCAAAACGGAAAGATTGATAACATCGATTTATTATTTTGGGAGGTGAAATGATAGTGAACAAGTCCGAACTGATTTCCCAAGTAGCTGAAACGACAGAACTGTCCAAGAAGGATGCGACGAAAGCGGTTGACGCTGTATTCGAATCCATCGCACAGGCTCTGCAAAACGGGGACAAAGTCCAACTCGTTGGATTTGGTAACTTTGAAGTGCGCGAGCGTTCCGCACGTAAAGGCCGTAACCCGCAAACCGGTGAAGAAATCGAAATCCCTTCGAGCAAAATTCCGGCATTCAAGCCTGGTAAAGCGCTCAAAGACGGAATTAAATAAGATTTCTACATATTCCATACGCAAGAAGAGGACCGTGACGCTCGTTCACGGCCTTTTCTTTTCTGTAGGGCTGACATGTCCTTCGAGAGGATTGCCGTTGTCGTCCTTTTCCGAATAGGCGATCAGGATGACGGGAGAACCCGTCAGCTGGCTCAGCTGCTGTTCGTATTCGCGAAGCTTGGAAATTTGCCCTTCCCGTAAGGGCGCCGGTTCATATTGCATGTTCTCAACTCCTTGGACTTTATTACATTGGGTAGTATAGCCAGAGGATTTTAAAATAATTATACGCTGTGTGTAAGGCTCGCTGAAAAAAGGAGGATACACTCATGGAAAATAAAGGGAATACGGGGAACAGCGATTTTATCGTGATCAAGGCGAAGGATCAAGGGGTGCAGGTCATTGGACTGACCCGAGGCCAGGATACCCGGTTTCATCACACGGAGAAGCTGGACAAAGGCGAAGTGCTGATCGCCCAGTTTACGGACCATACCTCCGCCATTAAAATTCGCGGCAAAGCCGAAGTGTGGACGAAACACGGAAGTCTCGAAAGCGACAGCTAATAGCAAGGAGCTCATAAAAACAGCTCTTGAATGCAAATTAGCTGCTGGTCAGGGGATGGCAAATTACCTTAAGCGCAATCTGTACAAACGCAGGCATAGCCTGCTTTTTTTCGTTGTAGAATGAGGTATGGACAGCACGTGTCCGGACGAAACTAAGGGATACTATGACGATGGGAGGGCTGTACTTGAAACGATTTCTCATTCCTGGCCTGGTGCTTGCCGTTACGCTGGGCTCGGTCCTCATCCTGCCTGCACTGTACCATGCGGAGCACACATTTGCCCGGGAAAGCCGGGCTTTGGCCGCGTTTCATCCCCAATCGGGCTGGACGCTCGACAATGCGAATATCGTGGATGCGCTGGACAGCCTTCCCCTGACGCTGCCGATCCGCAAGGTGGAGTGGGAATCCCGCGTGCTGACGGTTGACCTGAAAGTGGCCACACCGGAGGTGTCCGTGTCTGAAATCTATTCGAATATCGCCGAGATCCTCACATTTAGCTTTGACGGCACTTCCAATGTCGACCAGATTCTCCTTCGGCTCGTCGCAGAAGACAAATGGCTCGGCACAAGGCATCTGCTGCTTGCTGCGGATGTCCGGCGGACGGAGTGGAGTCCGGAGCTGAAACAGGCGCTTGGCGAAGCAGGAGAAGGCCCGCTTGCGGACGATATCAAAGCCCGATTCCACCTCACCGAAACGAAACTGTGGAGAGACCGGTTCGATCCGCAGGAAAACGGGTAAAAAGAAGTAAGCATACTGTGCGTGGTCTGACAAGTTGTGCTATAATAAAAAAGATTGTGAACAAAAGTTCTTGCTCGCAACAGACGACATAGAAGTGAGAAAGTTATAGGCTCGGAGGCTGACGATGAAACCGTACCGCATACCCCAACTAGCAAAGAAATATGTCGATTACGACATGATCCAAACCCATACGGAGCTGCCGCCCTATCCGGATGCCCGTGTTCATCTTCTATATATTTTTCTGAACCAGGGAAGCCGCAAGCCTTCCGTGCATACAGAGCTGCTGGCGCTTGTCACGTCGCTCGTTCAGATAGGTATTGACACGCATGAAACGATCGACACCATCCAGGGCAAACAGAACGAGGGAGAAATGCGTTCCCGTCAGCTTAAAGTGCTCGCGGGAGACTATTTCAGCAGCCGGTTCTATCAGCTTCTGTCCCAGAAGGGGCAAATCGAGGCTGTATCGACGCTGAGTGCGGCCATTTGCGATGTAAATATTTTGAAAATGAATCTGTACGGCAAAATGAAAAGCCTTCTCCTGTCAGCGGAGGAATACTTACGGCAACGGGTACAGCTGAATATGCAGCTGTTTCTTTCTTTTACCCCTTTTCTGGATGACTCGTTAAAAGAACTGTGGAAATCGCTTCTCCGCGGCTTCAGCGAATGCGAAACGGTCGTTCGTGAAATGCAGCTGAGCTCAGGCTCGGAGCCATTCTTGTACAGCTATTCGTTCTGGCACATCCTGGATGTGGCCTCGGATGAAGACAAGCTGGCCCTGAAGGAAAACCGGGTTGAGCCGAAAGACTGGAAGAAGATGCTGCTTAAGTACAAGGCCGGAGAACATTTGGCGGATAAGCTGCAGCAGGCGGTGAACAGCGTGCAGTCCATCCTGAAAATGGTTAAGGGAGACGGAATGTTCCGGGAGATCGGACAGGTGCTTGACCCGTTCCTTCGTCAGCTTAACACACCGGGATCCGCAGTAGGGGAGGGATTGGCGAGAGGATGAATACCAGCATGAGTGAACGGGACACGAAGACGGAAAACAAATACTCACATGTCCAATCCGTTTTTGAGAGCATTGCACCGAAGTACGATGTGATGAACGATATTATAAGCTTTCGCAGGCACAAGGCCTGGCGGAAGTTCACGATGAAGAAAATGGCGATGAAACCCGGAGATACGGCGGTTGATCTGTGCTGCGGGACTTGCGACTGGACGTTGAGCATGGCGGAAGCCAGCGGCACGGGGCAGATGGTCGGCCTCGATTTCAGCCCGAACATGCTGAAGGTCGGCATGGACAAAATCAAGGCGAGACACCTCGAGGATCAGATTACGCTGGTTCAGGGGGATGCCATGAATTTGCCGTTTGAGGATAACCGTTTTGACTACGCCACCATCGGCTTTGGTCTGCGGAACGTGCCTGACCTGGTGCAGGTGCTGAAAGAAATGCAGAGGGTCGTCAAGCCTGGAGGCATGGTTGTATGCCTGGAGGTGTCCAAGCCGACGTGGCAGCCTTTCAAAGGAATTTATTATTCTTATTTCAAGTATATACTGCCTGGACTCGGAAAGGTGTTGGCCAAAAGATATGAGCAGTACAAATGGCTGCCGGAATCGTTGGCTCTTTTCCCGGGAAGAGAGGAACTGGCAAGCATATTCCGCAGCATCGGTCTTCAGAATGTCGAAGCCTATCCCCTAACTGGCGGCGTCGCAGCATTACATATTGGGATCAAGGAGAATCGGCATGTTTAAGAAAATCGGCATTTTTCTAGAAATGATCAAAATTGAGCACACATTATTTGCGTTACCTTTTGCGTTTATGGGCGCGATCCTCGGATCGGTCGTCGTAAACGGTCACCTTCCATCATGGGCCCAGATCGGCTGGGTCCTGTTAGCCATGTTCGGGGCCAGGAGCGCGGCCTTCGGCTTGAACCGGATGATCGATCAGGTGATCGACAAGAAAAATCCGCGGACGGCGAACCGGGCCATTCCGGCAGGGCTGCTGAAGAGCGCGGAAGTGATCCTGTTTACGGTCGTTTGCTTCCTGCTTCTGCTGTGGGCGGCCTATGAGCTGTCTCCGCTGGCGCTCAAACTGCTTCCGATCGCCGTGTTTTTTCTCGTCATTTATTCCTACACGAAACGGTTTACCTGGCTGTGCCATATCGTGCTCGGCTTAACGATCGCGCTTGCCCCGCTCGGCGGCTGGGTGGCCGTGACCAACGAAATCGACTGGCCGTCCATCGTTCTGTACGTATCGGTTGCCTTCTGGACTGCCGGCTTTGATATCATTTATGCGATCCAGGATATCGATTTTGACCGGAAGGAAGGCTTGTACTCCATTCCGGCACGCTTCGGCGTCCGCAAGTCGCTGCTCATCGCACGGTATTTTCATTTCATTACCGCGATCGGATTCGTTATCCTGTTCTTTACGACCGAGCTGAGCTGGTGGTATTTTGGTGGGATGCTGATCGCTTATATTATTCTCTTCTACGAGCATTTTATTTTGTCCCCGAATGACATGAGCAAGCTGCAGGTCGCCTTCTTTACGATGAACAGCGTCCTCAGCATTCTCGTATTCGTATTCACCCTGATTGATTTGGTGGTGCAGTACTTGTGACGCAAACGGAGAACAAGAGAAGAAGCTGGGTCGTCGGGATTACCGGCGCCAGCGGTTCGGTGTATGGGGTTCGGTTAACGGAGGTTCTGCTGAAGCAGGGCTATGACGTACACATCGTCGTCTCGAATGCAGGCTGGCGGGTGCTTGGCGAGGAGCTCGGCTGGAAAACAGCTCAAAGGGAGCTTGTGCTAAGCGAGAAATTCGGCGGCCATCCGGGCAGCCTCTATTACCATCCGGTGGCGGATATCGGAGCAACGATTGCCAGCGGCTCCTATCAGGTGGAGGGTATGGTGATTGCGCCATGCTCAATGGGGACACTGTCCGCTGTAGCTAACGGATCGTCCGACAATTTGATGACCCGCGCTGCAGACGTCATGCTGAAAGAAGGAAGGCCGCTGATTTTAGTACCCCGTGAGACGCCGCTGCATGCCATTCACCTGGAAAATATGCTGAAGCTCGCCAGGCTCGGAGTGAAGATGATTCCGGCGATGCCGGCTTTTTACTTTCATCCCCGGACGATCGAGGATTTGATCGACTTCCAGGTGGGAAAGGTGCTTGATATGATGCGGATCGAGCATGAGCTGTTCAGGCGTTGGGACGGCGGGCTGGCCGGACAGGCCAAAGCTGCAGAGTCCGGTACCAAAGAATAGACAGTCCTCCAAACCCATTCGTGCAGCACGAATTGTATGCTATGATTTAAATAAGATGAAAATGAATGGAAGAACGCCAGTGCTCTTTGTTTCTGCTATGCGGGCCATGCTCAAGCCGATGATTTGAACATGAACGGACAGGGAAATGCGGAGTAACATTACGCTGATACGGGTGAAGGAATGAAGAGATTAGACATATTCGGCTTACTGAAAAAAGATATGAATCAAATCGAACAAGAGCTCTTTCGCAGCATTGAGGGCGATCACGAGCTGCTGAACGAGACGTCCATGCACCTGCTGAAGGCAGGCGGCAAGCGGCTGCGCCCGGTGTTTGTGCTGATGGGCGGCAAGTTCGGCAGCTATGACCTGGACAAACTGAAGCATGTGGCAGTTCCTCTGGAGCTGATCCACATGGCTTCCTTGGTGCACGACGACGTCATTGACGACGCCGAGACGCGCCGCGGTCAATTGACCGTCAAGTCCAAGTGGGATAATAAAATCGCGATGTATACGGGGGACTATATATACGCCCGGGCGCTGCTGCTTGCCACCAAGCTGGAGAACCCGAAGATTCATCAAATCCTCTCCAAAGCGATGGTCGAGATGTCCATCGGGGAAATGGAGCAAATTCGGGACTTCTTCAATACGGAACAGAGCATCCGTCGTTACCTTCTCCGTATCCGGCGCAAAACCGCCCTTCTGATCGCGATCAGCTGCCAGCTGGGAGCGGTAGCGGCTGAGGCGGAGCCGAAGGTAGGCAACCTGCTCTACCGCTACGGCTACAACGTAGGGATGGCATTCCAGATTCAGGACGATCTCCTGGATCTGTGCGGAACGGAGAAACAAATCGGCAAACCGCCTGGAAGCGATATCCGGCAGGGCAACATTACGCTGCCTGTGCTGTATGCCCTGGAGGACGAGGCGGTTCGGGAACCGCTGCTGAAGGAGATCGCCGTCATCCGGGAACAGAACGGGGAATGCGACGTTTCCGCAGCGGTTTCGCTCATCAAATCCAGCACAGGAATTGCCCGGTCAGAGGAGCTGGCTACCCGCTATATCAACAAGGCGCTGGAGGCGCTCGACCGGCTTCCGAACCAGCGGACGAAGAAAAATTTGCGCGATATCGCCCATTTTGTGACCAAACGTTCGTATTGATACTTCCGCTGATCCGACTTTCTGTTTACAATACAAATCATAACTATGTACAACATTCGCAATGACTTGAGGAAATGGAGAGTGAGTTTATGCAGCGAACTTTTTTAATGATCAAGCCTGATGGAGTGCAGCGTGGTTTAATCGGTAAAATTATCGGCAGATTGGAAGACAAAGGTTTCAAAATGGTGGCCGGCAAGCTGGTGCAGGTGTCGGACGAGCAGGCCAAGCGTCATTACGCGGAGCATGAGGGCAAGGACTTTTATGACAATCTGGTAAAGTTCATCACGTCCGGCCCTGTGTTCGCCATGGTATGGGAAGGGGATAACATTATTCAATTGTCCCGCATTCTGATGGGCAAAACAGAAGTCACGGAGGCTCTGCCGGGCACCATCCGCGGGGACTACG
This sequence comes from Paenibacillus sp. FSL R5-0378, assembly GCF_038009285.1. Lineage (NCBI taxonomy): Bacteria > Bacillati > Bacillota > Bacilli > Caryophanales > Paenibacillaceae > Paenibacillus > Paenibacillus sp. FSL R5-0378. The sequence goes on along the minus strand of NZ_JBBPAY010000001.1, from coordinate 5,565,995 downwards.
CTTCCCATACGCCCCATAATCTGATTCACGGCTCGGATTCACCGGAGAGCAGCGCACGCGAAATCGCCAATTTCTTCGAAGCGCATGAACTGGTGGATTACGACCGCAGCATTACGCCGTGGATGTAAAGCCTGTTTTATATAATAGCGGCGCGTCGGAAGAGCCAGGGACGCCCGACCCGGATTACATAGGGTTTATCCAGAATATTAAGCGAAGCACGGGAATCGACCTTTCGGACTATAAGGAAGCCCAAATGAAGCGGCGTCTGACGACGCTCAGGGTAAAGAACGGATACAGCAGTTTTGCGGAGTTTTTCGAGGCGCTGCAAAAGGATAAGCGCTTGTTTCATGAGTTTCTGGACCGGATGACGATCAACGTCTCGGAATTTTGGCGTAACCCGAACCGCTGGGAAGTGCTGCGCGATGTGATCCTTCCCGAATTGACCGCAGGTGCGCGGTCCAGGCTTAAGGTATGGAGCGCCGCATGTTCCACGGGAGAGGAGCCCTATACGCTGGCCATGATTTTGGACGGCAAAGGGCTGCTGCAGACGAGTACGCTGGTCGCCACCGATATCGATGAGGGCGCGCTGGCCAAAGCGAAACAGGGCTTGTACCTCGAGCGTTCGCTGAAGGACGTGCCGAAGGAAGTCGCGGCCCGGTATTTTTCCCAGGAAGGTCCGATGTACAAGTTCAGCGAAGGGCTCAAGGCAAACGTCCAATTTCGTAAGCAGAATCTGCTGACCGACACGTTTGAGCAGAATCACGATCTCATCGTCTGCCGGAATGTAATGATTTATTTTACTGAAGAAGCCAAAGCCAAGCTTTACCATAAATTTGCCTCTGCCCTGCGTCCAGGGGGATATCTTTTTGTGGGGAGCACCGAGCAAATTTTTACGCCCGGCCAATACGGGCTCGAGCCGACCGAAACCTTTTTTTACCGGAAAAAGGCCGACGCTTAAGGTGTCAAGGTATATTCAAACCTTCTCTTTGCGATACTACGATTATATTACGGCATCAGACAAAGCGGAGGTTTGCACATCATGGACAAACGAAAGGTAATTACCGCGTATCAGCGCGGGTTTATTACCATTCAGGAATGCGGACAGATTCTGGGCATTGAGAGCGTCCAACTGAGCCGCCTGGTACAGGATTCCCTGGAAGGTCAGAAGAATACGCAGCGAAGCGGTCAGCCGGTCAGCCGGTAGGCAGGCGGAAGCTGGCGCTAATAAGCACCGTTCTTTCACTAGGAAAGACGGTGCTTTTTTGTGCTTGGTTACGGGGCTATTCTTTCAGGTGCCCCGATGCAAAGGACTGAAGCTGTAAACGAACCGAACAGCTGGCCTTGATCGTGGGCTTTCAATATAACGGGCTAATATGAACCAAGCTTCTCCTTGAATCATCTTCAATACAGCGAAGTGTTTTCCCTAGCTTTAGCACATTGTATATAGCTGTAGGGGTTTCTTGTCAAAGCGTGGCACCTATACTATAATGGCAAAAGATATCTGCGGATTTTAGCCAGTTAATGTTTAACAGTTTAAAGGGGGAAAGCACCATGAGTATACGCTACTTAACGGCGGGGGAGACGCACGGACCTCAACTCACGGCCATTATCGAAGGATTGCCGAGCCAGTTGAAACTGGACTTTGAAGCCATCAATTTTCAGCTTGCACGCAGACAGAAGGGGCATGGACGCGGGCGCCGCATGCAAATCGAGAAGGATACGGCGAATATTGTAGGCGGTGTCCGGCACGGTTATACGACGGGAGCGCCTGTTGCCCTCGTGGTCGAGAACAAGGACTGGGCGAGCTGGAGCAGCATCATGAACGTGGAGCCGATCGAAGGGTCGGATGAAGAGAAACGCCGCGTTCACCGTCCCCGCCCGGGACATGCCGACCTGAACGGAGGCCTGAAATACAATCATAAAGACCTGCGGAACGTGCTGGAGCGCTCCAGCGCGCGCGAGACGGCAGCACGAGTTGCCTGCGGGGCGATCGCCCGCCAGTTTCTCGAAGCTTTCGGCATCAAAATTGCCGGGCAGGTCATCCGGATCGGCGAGATTGAAGCGCCGGCCAACAACCTGAGCGTCGACGAACTGATCGAACGCACCGAGGCTTCTTCGGTTCGGGTGGTAGATCCTGAGACGGAAGCGAAAATGGAAGCCTACATCGATGAAATCAAGAAAGAAGGCGATTCCATCGGGGGGATCGTGGAGTGCGTCGTTGAGGGCGTACCGGTCGGTCTGGGGAGTTACGTGCAGTACGACCGCAAGCTGGACGGACGGATCGCTCAGGCGGTCATGTCGATCAACGCGTTTAAAGGCGTCGAGATCGGCATCGGGTTTGAGGCCGGCGTGCTGCGCGGATCCCAGGTTCACGACGAGATCCTGTACGAGGAAGGCAAGGGATATACCCGAGCCAGCAACCGCCTGGGCGGTTTTGAGGGCGGCATGACCAACGGCATGCCAGTTGTCGTCCGGGGCGTGATGAAGCCGATCCCGACGCTGTACAAACCGCTGCAGACCGTGGATATTGACACGAAAGAGCCGTACACCGCTCAGGTAGAGCGTTCGGACGCCTGTGCCGTTCCGGCGGCGAGCGTGGTAATGGAGCATGTGGTCGCATGGGAAATCGCCAAGGCGTTCCTGGAGAAGTTCGGCGGCGATTCCATGGACGAAATCAAAGCCAACTATGAAAATTACCTTGCCCAAGTGGAGAGGTACTAATGATGAGAACCGTACAAGTGGAGCTTGGCGACCGTTCGTATCCGATCTATATTGGCCCGTCCCTTCTTCCCGAAACGGGAAGTTATCTGGAGAAGCATGGGCTGACCAAGAAAAGCACGCATCTGATCGTCACGGATGAGCAGGTTGCGGCCCGCCATCTGGACACCCTCAAGCAAAGTCTGGAAAGCCAGGGATATACAGCGGTCGTCTCGATCGTCAAATCGGGGGAAACGTCCAAATCCCTAGCAGTGTATGAAGAAGTGATGACGACAGCTATCCAGGGCGGTCTGGATCGCAGCTCGGCCGTTCTGGCACTCGGCGGAGGCGTAGTCGGAGACCTTGCCGGCTTCGTGGCTGCTACATATATGCGCGGCGTCAAGTTCGTGCAGATTCCGACCACGATTCTGGCGCATGACAGCAGCGTCGGCGGGAAGGTAGCCGTCAACCATCGGCTCGCCAAAAACATGATCGGCGCCTTCCACCAGCCCGAGCTGGTGCTATACGACATGGATACGCTGCAGACGCTGCCGGCGCGTGAAGTATCCGCCGGTCTTGCCGAGATGGTCAAGCACGGCCTGATCCGGGATGCGGAGTTTGCCGGCTGGTGCCGCGACCACGCGTCTGAGCTGTTGTCCCTGGACCGGGAGGCGCTGGCGTACGGATTGGAACGCGGCTGCTCCATCAAGGCCAATGTCGTGTCGGCCGATGAACGCGAGGGCGGCCTGCGCGCCATTTTGAATCTGGGCCATACGATTGGCCATGCGATTGAAGCGGTGGGGGGTTACGGAGAATTTTTGCACGGTGAGGCGATTTCCATCGGGATGGCGGGCTCAGCAATGCTGGCTGTCAAACTGGGACGCGATGCCTCCATCTATCCGGAAACGGTGTCCATGCTGAAGGCACTGAAGCTTCCGGTCGTACTGCCGGAGCACTTGCCCACGGATGAGCTGATCGCGGCGATGAAGCATGACAAGAAATTTACGGAAGGCACCATGGTGTTTATCGTCCCGGATCGGATCGGGGAGGTCAGCATTGTGAAAGACATTCCGGAGGCTCTGGTCCGCGAAGTGATCGAAGAGCTGAGAAGAAAGGAGCCTGAGCATGTATAACCGGGGAATACGGGGAGCAACGACAGTAACCCGCAACGACGAACAGGAAATTCTGGATGAAACCCTTCGTTTGATGAAGGAAATTGCCGACCGCAACGAGATCAATCCGGAAGACATTTGCAGCATCTGGATTACGCTGACCCAAGATCTCGATGCAGCCTTTCCGGCCAAAGCGATCCGCCAGCTGGAAGGCTGGGAGCTTGTGCCCCTGATGTGTTCGATGGAGGTGCCTGTCAAGGGAAGCCTGCCGCGCTGCATCCGTCTTATGGTGACGGTCAATACCGAGAAGGGTCAGGCAGAGATCAACCACGTCTACCTGAATGAAGCGAAGAAGCTGCGCCCGGATTTGGCCGCACCCAAAGCCTGAGTTGAAAAACATGGTTGCCATAACAGGGAATGTTCCTGTATAGTGTAGGTAGTTGAGATGAGTAGAGTTTAGATGAGATGAGTTAAGTATAGAAGAGCAGAGTCCATAAGGTTGCATATATTTCGTCAACATGTCCGTGCTGAGGCAGTCAAGGCGTTTCCTTGTATTAGGGAATGGGTGAATGCTGATGCGGTTCATGCTGTCGGACTCTTTCATATACTTATTGAAATCCAAACCTCTACTTCGGTAGAGGTTTTTTTGTTGCTTTCGAGTCTGCTGCTCAACAAAGTCCTGATCAATCGAAGGAGGGTACACGATGTTGAATCCTAGTAAAGAGCAGGTCATCGCCCTGGCCGGACAGTACAATCTGATCCCGGTTGTCAAGCGGCTGCTGGCCGACATGGAAACGCCAATCCGTATATTTCAGCGCTATGCCCAGCGGGAATGCGCATTTCTGCTTGAGAGTGTAGAGGGAGGAAGCCAGTGGGCCCGTTATTCGTTTATCGGGACGGACCCGTTCATGATGATCTCCGGCAAGAAGGGGGAAATCGTGCTGGAGCAGGGCGGACAGAAGCAGCTCATGAAAGGGAAGCCTGTTGAGGAGCTCAAAGCGCTGCTTCGCACATATCGAAGCCCGAAACTCGATGATCTTCCTCCATTCACGGGAGGAGCGATCGGCTTCTTCGGATACGATCTGCTGCAGTATTATGAGAAGCTTCCCGCGCATCAGGTCGACGATCTGGGGATGGACGACATCCGCTTCATGTTCTGCGACACCGTCATCGTGTTCGATCATGTGAAGCAGCAAATTTTGCTGGTCGGTAACGTGCATGTAAAGGAAGGGGACAACGACGAAGCGATCCGCAAAACGTATGACGAGGTGGACCGCAGGCTGGAGGAGATCGCGGGGCAGCTGCAAGAGCAGGGTCCGCGAGAGAATGTCAACGGCCGCAGCATTCCGGTGGATATCGACCTCGGCGAAATCAAGTCGAACATGACCAAGGAGCAGTATATGGCGAACGTTCGCCAAGCGCAGGAGTATATTCGCGCAGGGGACATTTTTCAGGTAGTGCTGTCCCAGCGCTTTCATATCGAGACGGAGGTGTCCCCGCTGCATGTGTACCGGGTGCTGAGAACACTGAATCCTTCGCCTTATATGTATTATTTGAAAATGCATGAAGAAATCATTGTCGGCACCTCACCCGAGGCGCTGGTCAAGGTCGACGGCAACCGGGTCAGCACCCGGCCGATCGCCGGCACGCGGCCGCGGGGAGCCGATGAGGCCGAAGACAGCCGCCTTGCCGCCGAGCTGCTCGCCGACGAGAAGGAGCGCGCCGAGCATTTGATGCTCGTGGATTTGGGACGCAACGATCTTGGCAGGGTGTCGGCGTTCGGCACCGTGAAATGCGACAGCTTTATGGAAATTGAGAAGTATTCGCATGTGATGCACATGGTTTCGAATGTGTCGGGGACGCTGCGGGACGACAAAGATTTCTTCGATGCCTTTCTGTCCTGCCTGCCGGCGGGAACGGTGTCCGGAGCACCGAAGCTGAGAGCGATGGAGATCATCGCCGAGATGGAGCGGGAGGCGCGCGGCGCTTATGCCGGTGCCATCGGGTATCTGGGATTTAACGCCAACATGGACTCTTGTATTACGATCCGGACGATCATATTCCGCAAGGGCAAGGCGTACGTGCAGGCGGGCGCAGGCATCGTGTGGGACTCCGTTCCGGAGAAAGAGTATGAGGAGACGATGAATAAAGCCAAAGCGCTCCTGAAATCGATCCGGACGGCGGAAGCGATGTTCCCGCCGGTTAAACTGGAGCGGGAAGTGACCAATCAGGATTATTTCTTTGAATATACACCTTAATGGACCGGAAAGGAGAGGAAAGAGCATGAGCGCAAGCGAATTGATACATGCGAGTTTGTCACAATTAATCGGAGGCGCGGATCTTTCAAGGGAGGAAGCCCGCGGACTGATGCAGTGCATCATGGAGGGAGCGGCGACATCTTCCCAGATTGGGGCGCTGCTGACAGCGCTGCGGATCAAAGGGGAGACCGTGGAGGAAATCACAGGGTTTGCCGAAGCGATGAGAAGCGTCGCGAGCCATGTAGCGACCGATAACGCAAGGCTGCTGGATACCTGCGGAACGGGCGGATCAGGGATCCACAAATTCAACATTTCCACCGTCTCGGCGATTATTTCTTCTTCCGTTTCGGTCCGGGTGGCTAAACACGGCAACCGCTCGGCTTCAGGCCGCGCGGGCAGCGCCGATGTGCTGGAGGCGCTCGGCGTTAACATTCACTTGAGCAGTGAACAGGCTAAACGTTGCCTCGAGGAAATCGGCATCTGCTTCCTGTTCGCCCAAATCTACCATCCGTCCATGAAACATGCAGCCGCTCCGCGCAAGGAGCTCGGCGTGCGGACGGTATTTAATATGCTGGGACCGCTGACGAATCCGGCCGGAGCCGACCGTCAGCTGCTGGGAATCTACGACCGGAACAAGACCGAAACGATCGCAAACGTGCTGAAGGAGCTCGGCTCCAAACGGGCGCTCGTTGTGACCAGCCTGGAAGGTCTGGACGAAATCAGCATCTCGGGGCCGACGCAAATTTCCGAACTGCGTCACGGCGAAGTGCGGACCTATCAGATTCACCCGCATGATCTCGGGTTGGACGTCCACCCGCTGGAAGCCGTTCTGGGCGGAGATGCAGTTCAGAATGCCGCCATTATCCGCTCGGTGCTGGCAGGCGAGAAGAGCCCGTACCGCGACATCGTGCTGGCCAACGCGGGGGCATGTATCTATGTCGCGGGGCTTGCAGACAGCATCGCGGAAGGCGTGCAGGCGGCGGCTCGGGCCATCGACAACGGCAGCGCATCGGCCAAACTTGAGCAACTGATCCAAATGACAGGAGAGCTGAGCTATGTATCTTGATAAAATCGTACAAACCAAACGGACCGAGGTGGCCCGACTCGCCGAGCATTTTTCACTTGCGGAAGCGGAGCGCCAAATCGCGGCGATGCCCGCGACCAGAGGATTCCACCGGGCGCTGACTGAAGGACGCAAGCGGAGCATGGGGCTGATCGCCGAGGTAAAGAAGGCGTCGCCTTCCAAGGGGCTCATCCGTCCGGATTTTCATCCGGTGCGTATCGCCCAGGCTTATGAAGCGGCAGGGGCCGACTGCCTGTCGGTTCTGACGGACGTCGAATACTTCCAGGGGAGCGGGCAGTATTTGCGCGATGTGCGCGCCGCGGTGGACCTTCCGCTGCTGCGGAAGGACTTCATCATCGACGAGCGGCAAATTTATGAAGCCCGCCTCCTCGGTGCGGACGCGGTGCTGCTGATTGCGGCCATTCTGGAGCCCGATCAAATCGCCGCATACCTGCAGCGGGCGGGTGCGCTCGGGCTCGACGCCCTGATTGAGGTTCACAGCCGGGAAGAGCTCGAAGCCGTGCTTGGCCTCGGAGCGGATCTGCACCAAGGAGCGCTGATCGGGATCAACAACCGGAATTTGCATACGTTCGAGACTTCCCTGGAGGCAACGGCAAAGCTTCGGGAGCTGATTCCACAAGGGATTCCAGTCATCAGTGAGAGCGGCATCGCGGGCAAAGAAGATATGGCGTATTTGGAGCAGGCGGGAGCAAGCGGCGTGCTGATCGGAGAGTATTTCATGCGCCAGGACGACATCGCGGAGGCGGTCCGTGACTTGATGGGGCCGACCTTATCCGGGGAAGAAGTGAAGCATCGTGGGTGATACGGCGGTAAAAATTTGTGGACTTCAGGACGTTGAAGTGCTAAAATCAATGGTAAACTTGCCTGTGGATTATATCGGATTCGTATTCGCGCCGAGCCGGCGCCGGGTAACGCCTGAGCAGGCTGCCCTGCTTTCAGCACAGTTGAAGGCGTGGAAGACGCCCGAAATTCCGCAAAGCGTCGGCGTGTTCGTCAACCCGGAACTGGAAGAGCTTGCCGCGATCGTGGAGGAGGCCCAGCTCGACGTCGTTCAGCTCCATGGACAGGAAAGCCCGCAATTTTGCCGGGAGGTCAAGGAGCGCTTGGGGACCCGGGTATTCAAGGTACTATCAGTTCAATCCCTTAATGAGAATTCCGAAGCATCTATAAATCATGAACTTTACGCAGGCGTGATCGACGGCCTGCTGCTTGATACATTCGATCCGGTGTATGGCGGAGGATCGGGAAGCACGTTTGCCTGGGAGGGGATACCGGCATACCGCGACTGGGCGAGAAACCATGGGATCCCGCTGTTTGTAGCCGGAGGCCTTCTGCCGTCCAACGTGGCCGAGCTGATCGATAAGTACAGCCCGGACGGCGTAGACGTTTCCAGCGGCGTGGAAAGTGACGGAGTGAAGGATATAGACAAAATCGCAGCATTTGTGGGAAGGGTGAAGCAGGCATGACAACACAATTACCAGACAAGAACGGGCGCTTCGGCCCGTTTGGCGGAAGATTCGTTCCCGAGACGCTCATGAACGCGCTGATCGAGCTCGAGGAGTCATACAACCGATATTCGGACGACCCAAGCTTTCAGGAGGAGCTGAACTATCTGCTTAAGCAGTACTCCGGCCGTGAGACGCCCCTGTACTATGCGGAGCGTCTCAGCAAGCATTTGGGGCAGGCGAAGATCTACCTGAAACGGGAGGATCTCAACCACACCGGCGCCCATAAAATCAACAACGCGCTCGGACAAGGAGTCCTCGCCAAACGAATGGGCAAGACGAAGGTCATTGCCGAGACGGGAGCAGGCCAGCATGGTGTGGCCACGGCAACCGTAGCCGCACTCCTTGGAATGGAATGCAAGGTGTTCATGGGGGAAGAGGATACGAAACGGCAGGCGCTGAACGTATTCCGGATGCAGATGCTGGGCGCCGAAGTCGTACCCGTTACGTCCGGTTCGCGGACGCTGAAGGACGCCGGCAACGAGGCGCTGCGGTACTGGGTCAGCCATGTCGACGATACGTTCTACATCCTCGGCTCTGCCGTAGGGCCGCATCCATATCCGATGATGGTGCGCAACTTCCAGCGGATTATCGGCGACGAGACGCGCCGCCAGATCCAGGAGGCGGAAGGGTGTCTTCCGGACTATGTTGTCGCAGCCATCGGCGGCGGCAGCAATGCGATCGGCATGTTCTTTCCGTTTATCGAGGACAAGGACGTCCGGTTGATCGGCGTAGAGGCCGCTGGTAAGGGTGTGGAGACCGCCTTCCACGCCGCGACGATGAGCAAAGGCACTCATGGCGTTTTCCAAGGGTCTATGAGCTATCTGCTGCAGGACGATTTCGGCCAGGTGCAGGAAGCCCACTCCATATCGGCCGGTCTGGATTATCCGGGCGTCGGACCGGAGCACTCTTACCTTAAGGATATTGAGCGCGCCCAATACGTTCCGATCACGGACCAGGAAGCGCTCGATGCGCTTCAGCTGCTATGCCGGACGGAAGGGATCATTCCGGCTCTGGAATCCGCACATGCGATCGCTGAAGTAGTGAAGATGGCGCCGAGGCTCGGAGAGGACGACATCGTCGTCATCTGCCTGTCCGGACGGGGAGACAAGGACGTGGAGTCCATCATGGCTTATACGGGAGGTAAACAGGCATGAATTTGATGGATCAAACGTTTGCCCGTCTCAAACAGGAGAATCAAACGGCGCTGATTCCGTTTCTGACCATCGGTGACCCGGATCCCGATACGTCGGTTGAAATTATAGCCGGTCTCGAAGCGGCCGGAGCCGACATGATCGAGCTGGGCGTGCCGTATTCGGACCCCTTGGCCGACGGCCCGGTTATTCAGCGGGCTTCCGAGCGGGCGCTGAAGCATCAGGTGACGATCAAAACCTGCATGGAAACGGCGGTCAGAGCACGAAAGGCAGGGGTGAAGCTGCCATTCATCCTGTTTACTTATTATAATCCGGTGCTTCAGTTCGGGCTGGACCGCTTTTTTGAAGAGGTCAAAGCACATGACATTAGCGGCATTATCATTCCGGACCTGCCGATTGAGGAGTCAGCCGACGTGCGCGCCCGGGCCGAGCGCTCGGATATTCATGTCGTGCCGCTGGTGGCTCCGACCTCCCATGAGCGGATCAAATCGATCGTGGAAGGAGCCAGAGGCTTCATTTACTGCGTATCCTCGCTTGGCGTGACGGGTGAGCGGGCGAGCTTCCACGAAGGCGTGGAAGATTTCATCGCCAGCGTGAAGAAGTATACGGACATTCCGGTGGCGATCGGCTTCGGTATTTCGAACAGGGAGCAGGCGGTGCGCTTTTCCCGGATCTGCGACGGTGTCGTCGTGGGCAGCGCCATCGTCCGCAAGGTCGAAGAGGCCATTCCGCTGCTGCAGGGCGGAGATACGCATGAACAGGGCCTTTTGCAAATCCGTGAATTTGTGGCACAATTAAAACCATAATCTTGAGTTGAAAGTGAGGGGGGATACGGTGAAACCAAAATCCCAGATAGTGAACATTCCGGTCTATGAGCCGGGCAAACCGATTGAAGAAGTCAAGCGGGAGCTTGGTCTCAGCGAAGTCATCAAGCTGGCTTCCAACGAAAATCCTTACGGCGCTTCGCCGCGTGTGAAGGAGGCGGTGCTTGCCGAGCTCGACAACATCAGTCTGTACCCGGACGGAGGCGCGGTGGAGCTTACGGCGGAAGTAGCCCGCTTCCTTGGCGTTGAGCCCGGACAAATCATTTTCGGCTGCGGCTCGGACGAAGTCATCGCCCTGATCTGCCGCGCGTTCTTGGTTTCCGGCGACGAAACCATCATGGCGGATCAAACCTTCTCCGTGTATAAAAGCAACGCCGACATCGAAGGGGCCGTCAGCATCGAGGTTCCGCTGGTGAACGGAAAGCATGATCTTGAAGCGATGCTCTCCAAGCTCAGCAGTAAGACGAAGATCGTGTGGATCTGCAACCCGAACAACCCGACGGGAACGATTCTTTCCGAAACCGAATTGACCGGTTTCCTGGATCAAGTTCCATCGAATGTGATGGTCGTGCTGGATGAGGCTTACTTCGAGTATGTAACCGACCTCTCCTACCCGGACGGAAGCAAGCTCCTATCCCAATATCCAAACCTGGTCGTTCTCCGGACCTTCTCGAAGATCTACGGCATGGCTTCCCTGCGGATCGGCTACGGCGTAGCTCAGCCTGAGGTCATTCAGCTGATCAACCGTGTTCGCGAACCGTTCAACACAACGCGGGCAGCCCAGGCAGCGGCCAAAGCGGCGCTTGCCGATCAGGAATACGTGGCCAGCTGCCGCATCGCGAACGCGGAGGGCATCAAGCAGCTGCAGGCTGAGTTCGACCGGCTAAGCCTCGATTACTTCCCCGCGCACGGCAACTTTATTATGGTCAATGTGCGTAAGCCTGCGGTGGAAATGTTCCAATCGCTGCTTCAGAAGGGGATCATCGTTCGCGCCGGATTCGGCAAGTATCCGAACCATGTTCGTGTAACCGTTGGATCCGAGGAACAAAATAAAGCATTTATTCACGCATTGGAGCAGGTATTGAGCGAAGATAAGGCCCAAGTGCAGTAAGTGCGAACAAACGAGTGAGGGAACATGAATACAACGAAGATTGCTATATTTGGAGTGGGTCTGATCGGCGGTTCGCTGGCGCTTTGCTTTAAAGGGAAGCCCGGCTTAACCGTCGTGGGCCATGCCCATCTCCCTGAATTGGCCGACAAATATATGAGCCGCGGCGTCGTCGACGCAGCGACGCTGTCCATGGAAGAAGCCGCACTTGATGCGGACTTCATTTTTTTGTGCGTTCCTGTCGGTATGCTGGAAGAATACCTGGACCGGTTAAGCGCCCTGCCATTGAAAAAGGGCTGCATCATCACCGATGTGGGCAGCACGAAGGCAAGTATCGCGCAGGCGGCGCGTGCGCATGATTTCAAGAACTTTTACTTCATCGGCGGGCACCCGATGGCCGGCTCCGAGCGTTCCGGTGTAGAGGCGGCCACGCCGCTGCTGTTTGAGAACGCGTATTACGTGCTGACTCCGCCTCCGGGCACGCCTGATCATGCTTATGACGCGCTGGCGCAGCTGCTGTCATACACCCGCGCCCAGATCGTCAAGGTGGATCCGGTCCTGCACGATGAAATCGTCGGGGCGATCAGCCATCTGCCGCATATCATCGCAGTGGCGCTGGTGAACCAGGTGTGCGATTACAATCATTCCAATTCCTTATACCGGCTGCTGGCGGCAGGCGGTTTTCGTGACATTACCCGGATCGCATCCAGCGATCCGCTGATTTGGCGCGACATTCTGCTGGGCAACAAAAACGTGCTGCTCAGACAGCTCAAGGACTGGAATGAAGGCATCGCCGCGTTCGTAGAGATGCTGGAGGACGGCGATGGACAGGCCATTCAAGAGGCGTTTGCCAAGGCGAACGATTTCCGCAGCGAGCTTCCGGAACGCCGCAAGGGCATGATTACGCCTAGTTTTGATCTGTACCTCGACGTACCGGATACGCCCGGTATTATCGGGAAAATCGCCACAGAGCTGGGCGTTCGGCACATCAACCTCAGCAACATGCAGATCATCGAGAGCCGGGAGGACGTCCCGGGCATTCTGCGCCTGTCCTTCAGGCAGGAACATGATTTGGAGCGGGCCAAGGAACTGCTGCAATCCATGAGTTATCAGGTATCGCAGTAAATTTTAAAACGTTTACAAAAAAACGCTTACTTTAGTGTTGACAAAATGAAAACGTATACATATAATAAAAGTACAGTATGGTTTCTCTCCACTCCTATCCAAATAAATGGCACTTTGTGCAGCCACCCGATGCGGGTGGTTTTTTTTTGCCTTTTTTTATTTTGCGGCCATTTTTTTTCTATAATCTAGCAACATTTACGGTGCGAAATTCGTCTATTAAGAGATTAGTGATGATTCAGCGTGTCCCAAAAAGCGTTAATATCTCCTTGGATTTGGCAATTCTTCTTGAGGTTCGACTGACTAGCAGGAATTAATATGTTACAATGGAAATGATATATTTGTAGAATCGTTGCCGATTTTGCCGAATACATAGCTTTTTGGACGTTTATACTGCCGCGCGGTGGCGTAAATACCGCAACTTTTCATCACCTGTTCAGTACAAACATATAACTGAATCGAACGGGGATGCTTGTGTACGGTCGAGGAGGTCACAATGGAAATGACGGATTCGCAGATGATACAGGACATCAAGAAGGGCAATGTAGAGCTCTTCTCTGAATTGATGCGCCGTTATCAGCGGAAAATATTGGCTTTTGTATATCATATGCTTAAAAGTTCACATTTGGAGTTAATGGCGGAAGACCTGTGTTCAGAGACGTTTTACAAGGCTTTCAAGAGCCTGCATTCGTTTCGTGAGGTCGACGCATCGTTCTCCACATGGCTCTATACGATTGCCCGGAACACGGTGCTCAGCGAGCTGAGAAAGCAGCGCAGCGCCAATGTGCCGCTGGAGGAGAGCGGGGTTACACCGGTTGCGCCGATGGAGGTGGCGCCGGAGCAGGCCATTTTGCGCACCGAGAAGGTGGAGCTGGTTCGCGAGGCCATTAACAACCTGCCGGAAAAGCAGCGATCCGCGCTCATTTTACGGGAATACGATCAGCTCGATTACCAGGAGATTGCCGACATTTTAGGTCAAAGCGTCAGCTCTGTAAAATCTCTTCTATTCCGGGCAAGGTCCAGTGTAAAAGTTCAGCTGGAGCCGTATTTTTACGAGCTGACGTATGAAGAATATGAAGGGATGAAAAGCAAATGAATTGCGATGAGGCTCACAGCCTGTTCGGCATCGTTTTGGATTTGGAAGAAGACGATCCGAGACGGATTGAGCTCGAACAGCATACAGCCACTTGCAGTGATTGCCAAGCAGAATTGGCGTTATGGAAAGAAAGCCGGGTTCTCATGATGGAATTGCAGGAGGAGCCGACGGAAGAACAGGCGGAAGAAATCAACCGGAACGTCATGGACCGTATATACCGGGAGTCCCCGTGGCTGATTCCGGACCAGAGCAAACCTTTTGCCGTACCTGCATCTACCCGAAAACGCATGTCCTGGTGGATTGCCGGGTTTGTCATGGTATTTTTGGTGAGCTTTCTGTATTGGGCCATCATGGATAAGCCGTTTGCTAAAGAGACAGCCGAAGCGGTACCTACCGGGATTCTTCCGACCGGCGTTGCGGGTTCGTCCGTGGTGACGGAACAGGTCAGTTATGTGATCCCGAAGACGAACAGCGGGATTATCGAGCCGCTTGTCGCCGGCATGGGTCCGACCCATCCACAGTACTGGATGATCCTGTCGGTACTCGGGGTAGGAATGGCCCTGTTTTCATTGGGAAGGGTAAGCCGTATCAGAAAATAGGTTCTTTCGCATATATATATAGAAGAAAGGGGATACGCGTATGATGATCGGTTTGATCCGCCACGGCCTGACGGATTGGAATAAGCTCGGCAAAATTCAGGGACAGAGCGATATCCCTTTGAATGAAGAGGGCAGGCAGCAGGCGGAGCGGCTTGGGGAAAGGCTGCTTCACGAACCGTACCACTGGGATTTTATCATCAGCAGCAAGCTCTCCCGCGCGCGGGAAACCGGGCAAATTCTGGCCGACAAGCTCCACATTCCGCTGCTTGAGCCTGATGAGCGGCTGAATGAACGGAGTTTTGGGCAAGCGGAGGGACTGACGGCCGATGAGCGGGAAAGCCGCTGGGGCAAGCAGTGGGATGTGCATGACCTGGGCCAGGAGACGATCGAGCAGATTGAGGCTAGAGCTTTGGCGTTTATGGAGGATATGTGGACGGCTTACCCCGATAAAAACATGCTCGTCGTGAGTCACGGCGGGCTGCTGGCACAGCTGTACAAGTCATTGTATAGGGATAAATATACGGAACGGATTGGCAACCTGTCGCTTACGATCCTGGAGAAAAAGGATATCGACTGGATCCCGCTCCTCTATAACTGCACCCGCCATTTGGCGGAAAAGAACGGATAACTCGGACAAGCGCCGGGTTATTTTTTTTGCCCGGATCGAATAAAAATTGTAATAATTCCCATAATGGTAGTAAAACGGCGAGGCGATGATGACATGAATTTAGCGGATATGCTTTCGTATGCGGATATCGGCCAGCTGACTACCATTGCAAGCCACTACCAATGCCAGTGCAAACGGAATTCCAAGCATGAACTGATCCAGAGCATCCTGGTCACGCTGAACCGGAGGGAGTTTATCGCGCAGCAGGTCAACACGGTTTCCCTTCAAGATTTACGCTTTCTGAACTCAGTCTTGTTTGACAGCAGATCGTTTTACAGCGTAGAAGATCTGGCGGCTGTCGTCCGGCAGACGGCTTTTGACCTCCCGGCAAACGAGGTGCATGAGACCCCGAGGGAAGCTATCGCCCGCTATAAGCGCAGCGGCTGGCTGTTCAACGGAATGACATCAAGCACCAAGTATCTGTTTCAAATGCCGAGTGATCTGAAGGACCGGTTCCGGGCCGAGCTTGGACACACGCTGAAGCGAAAGGTCGTTAAATCCGGAGAGCCTCCGGTTTACCGGGAAGAGCAGGATCTGTGCGCCGAGGATCTGATGTACATGCTGAAGTATGTGAACCAGCAGGAGATCGAGCTGAATCAGGAATTCGTAATGTACAAGCGATACCAGCAGCAGCTAATGGACATGTTCCATGTCAGCGAGCCCCTGCTGACCAAAGGGGGATGGCGCTTTGGCTACGGCAGGAGCTTCAATGCATACCCCAACCGGATGGCGCTTCTGTATGACTATGCGTTCTACCATAGATATATCGAAGAAAACGGCAGCCGGCTGGAGCTGTCGGGCAAGGGCGCAGAGCTGCTGGAAAGCGTGACGAAAGAGAGCATGGTACAAATTTTCCGCTTTTGGTTAAAACTTTATAAAAGCGCCATACCTAACTTGGCATCCCTCGTATATTGGACCGGGGAATGCGCCAAGGAATGGGTAACCGCCGCTTCCCTGCATGATGCTTTGGGCTGGCTGATCAAACCGTTTTATTACGACACTGCAGAGTCGATATTAAATGAAAGAATTATCGCGATGATGATGCATCTTGGGCTGATCCGCATCGGAGAAAGTCCGGAGAGCGGCACGGTTTTGAAGATGACCGCTTTCGGACAAAAGCTGGCCAGCAAAAGCCTGAACCTCGGAAGCGGCGAGCTGGAACCGCTCATTGACAAGTCATAGCCGCCTTGTTACAATCACTCCCAAAGTTAAGGGGTGATGAAAACATGCTGTTACCTTACGGCCAGCATCTGCCAAAGATCCACCCATCCGTCTATGTCGCGGAGGGTGCCAAAATTGTCGGTGACGTTCAAATTGGACAGCAATCAAGCGTATGGTTTAACGCCGTGCTTCGAGGTGATATGGCACCCATCGTGATCGGTGACCGGTGCAATATTCAGGATGGAGCGGTAGGTCACGTCAATACGGACGAGCCGCTGATTCTGGAGAACGACGTCTCCGTCGGACATGCCGCCATCGTTCACGGCTGCACAATAGGCAAAGGTACATTAATCGGAATGGGGGCCATCGTACTGAACGGGGCCGAGATTGGTGAATATGCTTTAATAGGGGCAGGATCTATCGTTACTGAAAATAAAAAAATACCACCCTATACGCTTTCTCTGGGTTCGCCGGCGAGAGTGGTCCGTGAATTAACCGAAGAAGACTTGCGCAGAATGTATCGTACCACTCAAAACTATGTGGACAAGGGTAAAGAGTATAGGATGTTCTAATCAAAGGTTCGGAGGTGCATCCTAATGGATAAGATGAAAGCTACTTATGAAGTCATGTTGGGGCTGGCGGCTGAAATGGTATGGGACGAAGCGTTGCGAAAACACCGGAGCGAGGAGCTTTACCGCGAAATAGACAGGGCTCTGGCATCCGGAGACGAGGCGGCTTTCCGTAACCTGACGGATGAACTGAAGTTGCTTAATTAAGTGGAATAAATGAAAAGAAATGCAGGCTTTCATGCTGCATTTCTTTTTTGTTGGGACGGCCTGCGCGAATGAATTTTACAAATTGCTGACAGGGGAACAAGCATATTATAGAATGGAATGGTGAAAAATAATGGAAAGGGTGAACCCTTGAATGAAGTTCAGCGAAGTGGAAGAGGCAACATGGAGTGAGCTCTCCCCCTATTTCGACACCTGCCTCATCCCTTACACCGGCCTGTCGGGCAAAGAGTCTCCCATAGAAGCGACGGAGGCGCTGGCGAGGCTGCGGGATTTTATGGACCTGGTCGAGATCCCGTTTAAAGGGAGGATCATTACATATCCGGCCGTACAATACGGCCAAGGAGAGGATCTGTCGTTATTGCAGGAAGTTTGTCGCAATGTTAGGGAAGCGGGCTTTGCTTACATCATTGTCATGACGGCAGACATCGAGCTGATCCAAGGAAAGATTGAAGGCTGCGATTTGGTTCTGTCCCGAAAAGTATACAATGAAGAAACGGGCGGAGCAGGTATAGCAGGCCAGATTAAGGATAAAATACAGGAAATGTGGCAGCGTGACAGCAAGAAGGAAATGTGACAGAAATTCAACAATTTAATTGGCTAAATCTTCTTCCGCCTGATAAAAGAGTTGGATATTCTTGACGGTCTTATAAGGCTAATATATTATTATTATGTCCTAGTAAGTCGTGTGATAATAATCATTGAAAGCACTTTAAGACTTGGTTGACAAAGGGGGTTGAAGACATTATGAGCAACCAAAATGAGCACCATGAACCATCTCACAAACCACCCGGTCGTAAAGAAATGTCCCGTCGACAATTTCTGACTTATACATTGGGCGGTGCCACTGCTTACATGGCAGCCGGTGCAGTCCTGCCGATGGTGCGTTTTGCTGTGGATCCGATCTTGCACAAGAAGGGCGAGGGAGAGTTCATTAAAGTTGTCGAAGAAAGCAAAATTACCGACGAGCCTCAAGAATTCTCTTTTGAGCTGAAGCAGCAGGATGGATGGTATGCAAGCACTGCTACATTAACTGCTTGGATACGCAAGGATGAACAGGGAAAAATCTATGCGCTGTCCCCGATCTGTAAGCATTTGGGCTGTACGGTCGGCTGGAACAATGATAAAAGCTTCCCGGATGAATACCACTGCCCATGCCACGGGGCGCGTTATACCAAAGAAGGCAAGAACTTGGCCGTTGCGCCGAAGCCGCTCGACACTTACAAAATAAAGATTGAAAACGGTTGGGTGTACCTTGGCGGAGTCGAGCCGAATACTGAAGTAAAATAGGAGGCGTAGAATCGGATGTTTAAGAATGTCTACAACTGGATTGATGAACGTCTTGATGTCACGCCGATTTGGAGAGACGTGGCGGACCATGAAGTGCCGGAGCACGTTAACCCGGCGCATCATTTCTCTGCGTTTGTATACTGTTTTGGCGGATTGACGTTTTTTATCACGGTCATCCAGATCCTGTCGGGGATGTTCCTGACCATGTATTACGTTCCGGACATCATTAACGCCTACGCCAGCGTTGAGTACCTACAGACGAAAGTAGCCTTCGGGCAAATCGTCCGCGGTATGCACCACTGGGGGGCGAGCTTGGTTATCGTTATGATGTTCCTACATACCATGCGCGTGTTCTTCACAGGTTCCTATAAGGCGCCTCGCGAAATGAACTGGGTTGTGGGTATGCTGATTTTCTTTATCATGCTGGGCTTGGGCCTGACAGGCTATCTCCTTCCTTGGGATAACAAAGCCTACTTTGCAACAAAGGTTACGCTGGAAATTGCGAATTCCGTTCCATGGCTTGGGCCGATCATTAAGGAATTCCTGCAGGGCGGTACGATTGTAGGTGCCGAGACGTTAACGCGTTTCTTCGCACTTCACGTCTTTTTCCTCCCGGCCGTGTTGCTCATTCTTCTGGTCGGACATTTTATCATGATCCGCAGACAGGGCATTTCCGGTCCACTATAATAAGAAGGGAGGAATATCGATGGCACACGGTAACAATTCAAAAGAAAAAGTGGTGTATGTTGGCGACTCGCGCGTCCGTAAAGGCAACGGGTTCATTACACCGCCGGACTACACGTCGTATCCAGGCAAATCGGAAGCGTTTATCCCTAACTTTCTTTTGAAAGAATGGATGGTCGGTGTTGTCGTACTTGTCGGATTTCTGGTGCTCACCATTGCGGAGCCGGCTCCACTGTGGTTCCCTGCGAACCCAAGTGCGTCCATTATCCCGATGCCTGACTGGTACTTCTTGTTCTTGTACCAATATCTGAAATTGCCGTACGCATCCGGAAGTTACGTCGTTCTCGGCACGATTGGTGTAAGCGGTGTAGCGTTTGGTTCACTGCTGCTGGCTCCTTTCCTGGACACTGGCAAAGAGCGCCGTTTTTACCGCAGACCGATCGCTTCCTCGCTGATGTTTCTCTCTTTGATCGCCGTGGTGTACCTGACGAACTCCGCATGGCACCACTACAAAGAAGAAATGGCTGCAACCGGTCAAATTCCGGAGAACATCCAGCGTGAAGAGAAAGCTGCCGAAAACAAGGCAAAAGGACTTCCGACGACCAGCGCGAACCAGCAAAAAGAGATCGCGATCGTCGATAAAGAAGATCCGGCAATGGAATCTTATAAAAAAGCTGGCTGCATTACCTGCCACGCAGCGGATATGAAAGGTGCTGCGGGTCCGTCTCTCCGTGGAGTCGGCGACAAACATAACAAAGAAGACATTCTGAAAATCATCAAAGAGGGCTATGAAGGTAAGATGCCTGCCATGTACGACTCAGCAATCGCTGCAGGCCTGACCGACAAAGACATTGATCATTTGGCAGAATGGCTTTCGAAGCAAAAGGCAGAGCAATAAGCGGCCATACTTATGAAAACCTGATCGTATTTACGATCAGGTTTTTTTAAGAGATCAGAAAGTATGCTTACATGCTAAAAACACAATGAACGAAGCTCAATAACCCAGCTTTAGCGGTAAAGGGATCGTGGGAGTACAAGGAGGGACAAGCGTGTCGATCGCTTATTTCTGGAGCCGTTCGCTCCTCGGAAACCGGGGATTTTTATGGCTCCTGTTATGGTGTAACCTGCTCGGAACAGTATACGGTTACTATTGGTATGCGGAACAAATGGAATATACCGTGGCGAACAACCCGTTCTGGCAGGTCATTTTCGTTCCGGACAGTCCGACGGCAAGCTTATTTTTTACGATCGCAGTCTATACGCTGCTGTATCCGCCTAGGACGAAGTTCGGATACGGATTCCGGCTGCTAATTGAGGCGCTGGCCGTCGTCACGTCGGTGAAATACGGCATCTGGGCGGTGAGCATCATATTTGCCGGATATGCACAGGGTTCCCCGCTGGTATGGCAGGACTGGATGCTGGTCCTCTCCCATTCAGCGATGGCCATTGAAGCGCTGCTGTACGTCCGCCTGTTCAAGTTAGGCGAGACGATGCTGATTCCGGCTGTGGCCTGGACATTCCTGAACGATACGGTGGATTATACATACGGGGTATTTCCTTGGCTGCCCGTTCAGCTGATGGACGATATCGCGAGCGTACAATATTTTACTTTCGGTTTGACGCTGTTCAGCGCGCTGCTGGCTTGGCTTGTCATCAGACAGGCAAGGCGCTGACTTGAAGTTCAGTTCTAGGGACATCCCTTCTGCCATACATATACGGTAGGAGGGATGTCCCATGTTACGTAGAGGCACGGCTGCCAGATGGAGCCTGGCGGTCATCGTGGTGCTGCTTGGACTCGGCTGCAGTCTATCCTGGGTGGCGGCGGACGCCGATACGCTGTCGGCTGCAGGAGGCTCAGACGGGAATGCTGAGGCGGTGAAGCAGGCGGAGCAGCTCGATCTGCTGGCCGACTCGCTTTATCAGCATGTACTGGAGGGTAACATCAATCTCGTCCGGCAGGAAATTCTGCAGGCCAGCGATATATTTGAGCATTCATCCTTTCAAGGCTTGACGAGTGTGGAAGGATTTCATGCCTTATCGGAGAGCTTGGTGGAAATGAAGGAAGCGACGAATCAGGCGCAAATCCAGCAGGAACAATGGCAGACGGCTTCGGCCAAATTCCGGTTGGCAGCGGACAGCTTAAGTCACCCCAAACAGCCGATGTGGATGCAGTACTACAAGGTGCTTCGTGAGGACCTGAGCGAAATGAAGGCCCGGGCGGCCGCTGCCGACTCCCGGGGGATGAAAGCGGCTTACGAGAGCCTGCAGAACCATTATGAGATCATCCGCCCGGCCGTGATCATTCAGCGTAAACCGGAGGAAATCACAGCAGCGGATGCCTGGGTATCTTATGCAGGCGGCTTGGTTCAGTCTTCATCGTCCTCGGCTGCCGAAATTCAGGATGTCGTGACTTCCGGCGAGGAAGTGTTTAACGGCTTATTCGGTAAGAAAAAAGACGATAACCCGGCCTTCGCCCCCATTGACGAGGTCAACGGACTGTGGCCGTGGACCTTCTGGGCCGGCTCGTTCATCATCCTGATCCTGACTTATACCGGTTACCGGAAATATAAAGGGGAGCGGGAAAGCTTTAAAAGCGTGAAGCCCAAAGAGCTGTAGTTCATATGGGGTACTGGGCCGCATTTGCTGTCCATTGGAAAAGCCCGCCGGCTTCAACAGCCGGGGGCTTTTTTGTGCTTTTGATTATTCTTCCTTAAAACCTTCGCCGTGAACGTCGTGCACATCACTAATGATGACGAATGCCCGCGGGTCCACCGATTTCACAATATCGTGGAGCCTGCGGATCTCCTGGCGTCCGACGACGCAGTAGGCCATATGCTTGGCCTGCTTGGAGTACGCGCCTATGGCCGGAATCAGCGTAACGCCCCGCTCCATCTCGACCGTGATTTGGTCGGCGATTTCCTGGGCGTGGTCGCTAATAATCGTAAAGGCTTTGGCTGCATAGGCACCTTCCTGGATAAAGTCAATCACCCTGGAGGCGATGAAGACGGCTACGAAGGTGTACAGGATCCGCTCTCTGGGGATGAAGAACAGGGAAGCCCCAATAATGATAATATCGATCACGAGGATAACCCGTCCCATGCTCCAGCCAAATCGCCGGTTGCAAATGCGTGCAATGATATCGGATCCGCCGGTCGTCCCGCCGAAGCGGAATACGACGCCCAGCCCGGCTCCGAGAGTGACGCCTGCATACAGGGAAGCCAATATGTAGTCTCTTTCCGTTTGAAACGGCGTGATCCACCCGGCATCAATCAGCTTTTCGATGAACCACAGAAAAAACGTCAGCGATGCGATCCCGACGCCCGTATAAATCATCTGTCTGCCGCCAAGGATCTTCCAGCCGAGAAGGAAGAGCGGGATGTTCAGTACGAGGGTCGACAGGGAAGGCGGAATGGAAAATGCATAATTCAGGAGGACCGTTACCCCTGTAACGCCCCCTTCCATCAGCTGGTTAGGGATAATGAAATAAAGCAGGCCGAAGGCATATACGGCAGAGCCCAGTATGATGGGCAATACGAGCTTGAGCTGAATAAACAACTTGGATGAACTCATGAAATCCCCCGCAATACCAGAAGTAGGAAGAAAGGTTTTTCTTCGCTCCATTCCATAGTATACCTTTTTCCCCGGCGATTAAAAAATATTTGTTTTCATTTCCGCTTTGCGATAACATATGGAGTAAACTAGCGTCCGGCGTGACGTGAAGCATTGTACATACGAAAGAGGGGGACGGTTCGGTATCATGGAGAAGTCATTGGCAGAGATGCAGCGGGAAGTCGACCGGTACATCTCCCAGTTCAAAGAAGGGTATTTCAGTCCGTTATCGATGCTGGCAAGGATGTCCGAAGAGGTCGGTGAGCTGGCCCGCGAGGTGAACCACCGGTTTGGGGAAAAGCCAAAGAAGCCTTCCGAAGCGGATAATTCCATTGAGCTTGAGCTCGGAGATATATTGTTCATAACGATGTGCTTTGCGAATTCGCTGGGGATCGACCTGACGGAAGCGCATGACAAGGTCATGCACAAATTCAATACGCGCGATAAGGACCGTTGGACGAAAAAGGACACCGATTAGGCGAAATGAACATATGCTGTAGGAAAACCGCCTGAACGGGGGGAGCAGCTATGCAGTCCGAACCTTTTGTCCAAAAGGCTTACCATTGTATTTTGCAGAATGATTTTGAAGAAGCACTTCATTGGTTTGAAGCAGCGATCGCCGAAAACCCCGAGGATGCAGAAATTCATTATAGATGCTCCGTAACCTATGCAAGAAGCAACCGGCTGGATAAGGCCATGGAACGTGCGCTAGAAGCCTCCAGGCTTGCACCCGATAAGCCGGAATACGGTTTGTATGTTCAGCATTTGCAGGCGATGCGCATCGTGCAGGATGCGAAGAAAACGATCGATTCTCCCGATGTAGCACCTGCCAATCAATTGTATGAAACGGTATCTATTTTGAAGGAAGCGGTGCGGCTCGACCCGCTCTACGGGGAGGCGTATATTTGGCTTGCGCTTGCCTACAGCCAGCTGAATGAGCACGCGCTTGCCATATCGGCTATCAAGGAAGTCATCGCCCTTCAACCCCATGACCACGGCCTGCAGGATATGCTGGAGCAGTTAAAAGGCCGGCTAAACTCGTATTTATACGATTCATCCACCTAAATAGAATGAACTAAAGTTTATCTCATGTAATGTCTGGATCCCCGGGTCATTTTTCCGTGTCAGAAAAGGACTTTCTTTAGTTCATTCTATAAATCATGAGAAAGTGGGGAGCTAACATGTCAACCATCAAAGTAGCCGTCGCAGGAGCAGCCGGCAGAATGGGCAAGGAAGTCGTCAAACTGGTACTCGAGGATCCTGATCTGGAGCTGGTTGCCGCCGTCGGACGGTCCGGAGAGGGGACGGACGCAGGCACTTTGGCCGGGCTGCCGGAATGCGGCGTGAAGCTGACCTCCGATCTAGAGATGGCACTGGTCGAAGGAAGGCCGGACGTGCTGGTGGACTTTACGACACCGCAGTTCGCATACCCCAACACGACTTTGGCCGTAGCCCATGGGGTTCGTCCCGTAATCGGCACGACGGGCTTCACCCCGGAACAAATCGAAGAGTTGGACAAGCAGTGCAAGGAGAAGGGGATCGGCGGGCTGATCGCACCGAATTTCTCCATCGGGGCCATACTGATGATGAAATTTGCCGCGCAGGCGGCCAAGTATTTCCCTCATCTCGAAATCATGGAATTCCATGGGGATCAGAAGCTCGACGCGCCTTCCGGCACCGCCATCAAAACGGCTGAGATGATTGCTCAGAACCGCCAGGAGATCCGCCAAGGAAATCCGAACGAGGAAGAGACGATTGAAGGCTCGCGCGGAGGATATTATAACGGTTTCCGCATTCACAGCGTCCGCCTTCCTGGCGTGTTCGCCCAGCAGGAGGTATTGTTTGGAGGCTTTGGCCAAACGCTGAAGATCCGCCACGATTCTTATGAGCGGGCAGGATATATGCCCGGCGTCAAAATGGCGGTCGAGAAGGTTATGACGTACGAGGGTATGGTTTACGGGTTTGACCATTTTATAGAGTAGTTCAGGAGGGGTTACAACATGCTAAAAATCGCATTCATCGCACACGACCGAAAAAAAGACGAGATGGTCAACTTTGTCACGGCTTATGAGCATGTATTTGAGGGACACCAGCTGTATTCCACAGGAACGACCGGACAGCGTATTATGGAGGGCACCAACCTGAAAATCCACCGGTTCATGTCGGGTCCGCTCGGCGGTGACCAGCAGATCGGGGCGCTCGTGGCCGAGAATGAGATGGACCTCATTATTTTCCTGCGGGATCCGCTGATGGCTCAGCCTCACGAGCCGGACATCAATGCGCTTCTCCGTCTTAGTGACGTCCAGGGGATTCCGCTTGCGACTAACATCGCAACGGCCGAAATTTTGGTCAAGGCGCTGGACCGCGGAGATTTTGCCTGGCGCGAGCTGGTACATAAATATAAGCCGGGTGCTGAAATATGAGTGAACGGCTGGATATTCTGATTTTCGGCGCCCATGCGGACGATGCCGAAATCGGGATGGGCGGCACGATCATCAAGCATGTGCAGGCCGGGCTTAAAGTGGGGATCTGCGATTTGACCTATGCGGAAATGTCCTCTAATGGAACGGTCGAGCGCAGGAAGCAGGAAGCGGCAGCCGCGGCTGGTGTTCTTGGTCTTTCCATGCGGAGCAGCCTTGGACTGCCGGACCGTGGACTGTTCATCACTCCGGAACATGTGGAGGCCATCACTGCGGAAATCCGCCGTCATGCGCCGAGGGTCGTCTTCGCTCCGTATTGGGAAGACCGCCATCCCGATCATGTAGCCTGCAGCAGGCTGGTTGAGGAAGCGGTGTTCAACGCCAAGCTGCGCCGGTACATGCCGGACGAGCCGCCTGTACAGGTGGAGCAGCTGTATTTTTACTTCATTAATGATATGGGCAGAGCCGATTTGATGGTGGATATTACCGCACAGCAGGAAATGAAGGAACAGGCGCTCCTGTGTTACCGGTCGCAGTTTGAGATGACTCCGGTTGAAGGAGAAACGGTGGTTACCCCGTTGAATCAGGGATATATCGAACGCGTCAGATCCCGCGACCGGCTGACCGGCCAGCGCAGGCTCATTCCCTACGCGGAAGGCTTTGCGATCAAGTCGCCTTACGTCGTGGACATGTTCATTTCAGGATCCGAATAATGACCGATAGACAGGACTGAAGTCAAGCGCCCAATCTTTAGGCTTGATTTCAGTTCTGACTTTTTATAAGCTGAAAGCGCGCAATCGAAATATCCGGTTGAGCGGTTGTCCGCTGTAAAATGAAACGTCGCCAGACGTTTTTAATATTCTCTGGGTACATAATATAGAGAAGGCATGTAAAGAAGGGGGGACACGAAGCTTGGGTCAATCACTTAAAATTGGCATCACCTGCTATCCGTCACTCGGAGGCTCAGGTGTAGTCGCGACCGAGCTCGGCAAGCTGCTGGCCGAAAAGGGCCACCAGGTACATTTTATTGCCCACAGCATTCCATTCCGGCTGGGAGGGCAATTCCATAAAAACATTTTTTATCATGAGGTTGAAGTCAGTGATTATTACGTATTCCGCTATCCTCCTTATGACTTATCCCTTGCGACCAAAATGGCACAAGTGGCCAATATGCAGCAGCTGGACATTTTACATGTCCATTACGCGGTTCCTCACGCGGTGTGCGCCTTCTTGGCCAAGCAGATGGTAGGAAGCAACCTGAAGGTGGTCACGACGCTTCATGGCACGGATATAACGGTACTGGCGCAGGACGAATCTTTAAAGGATCTGATTCGCCTTGCGATCAACGAAAGCGATGCGGTCACGGCGGTATCCGGAGACTTGATCCGGGAAACCCGTGAAGTGCTGGATATCAGTCGCGATATCGATCTGACGTACAATTTTGTGGATAAGCGCATCTATTATCCGCGCGATACGTCCTCGCTTCGCGGCGACTATGCCGAACCGGACGAGAAAATTTTGATGCATATTTCCAACTTCCGCCCGGTCAAACGCGTCGGTGACGTCGTGGACATCTTCGCCAAAGTCAACGAGCGGATGCCTTCCAAGCTGCTGTTCGTCGGGGAAGGTCCGGAGCTGCCGAAGGTCCAGTGCAAAATCAAGGAGCTCGGACTGGAGCATAAAGTTCACTTTTTGGGCAAACAGGACGAGATCGCACAAGTCATCTCGTTGGCTGACGTGCTTCTGCTTCCATCGGAAAAAGAAAGCTTCGGCCTGGTTGCGCTCGAAGCGATGGCATGCGGCGTTCCGACGGTGGGATCGCTCGCCGGAGGAATTCCCGAGCTGGTGGTTCACGGCGAGACCGGGTTCCTATCCCCGATCGGAGATACGGACCAGATGGCCGATCAAGTGCTGCGGCTGCTGACGGACAGCGATCTTGCCGCACGGTTCCGCGAGGCCTGTCTGACCCGGGCATGCCGGGAATTTTCCGACGCATTAATCACACGCAAGTATGAACAGATCTATTATCGCGTTCTCGGACGCGAGGTGCCCCAGCTGGATGCGGTGTGCAGATAAGAGGTAGTCATTTAGGGGGTCATGGAAAGTTATGAAATGGAAGCAGGCGGATGCCGGGATGGCGGGCTGCGCCGAGCAGGTGCTATCCGTCCTCGAAGCGCATGGGCATGAAGCGTATTGGGTCGGCGGATGCGTGCGTGATGAACTGATGGGCCGGCCGGTCAACGACATGGATATCACGACATCGGCCCGCCCCGATGAAGTGACCCGGCTCTTTGAACGGACGGTGCCTACGGGGATTGAGCACGGAACGGTCACCGTTCTGGTTGGAAACTACGCCTTTGAGGTTACTACATATCGGGTGGAGGGTTCTTACGAAAATCACCGCCGGCCGGCGGAAGTGGCCTTTGTGCGAAATCTGTCCGAGGATTTGCGCCGCCGGGATTTCACGATGAACGCGATTGCCTGTGACCGGCAGGGACGGATCGTTGACCCTTACCATGGTGAAAATGACATTCGAAAAGGGATCATCCGCTGTGTTGGAGAGGCCCGCATCCGCTTTCAGGAGGATGCCCTGCGGATGGTGCGGTGCATCCGATTTGCCTCGGTGTTCGGTTACCGCATTGCCTTTAACACCTGGAAAGGCCTTCTCCTGGAAAGAGAAGGAATTCAGTATATCGCGCTGGAGCGGATCCGGGCGGAGCTCGACAAAATGATGGAGGGCCCTAATCCTTATCTCGGCCTAAGCCTGCTGGGAAGGAGCCGATTGCTGGAAAAAGCCCGGGTACCGTTTACATCTAGCACCGTGGACGCCTCCCTGTCGAGGATCGGCGACATCCCTTCCAAGGAGACCGCTGTCAGATGGGCCCTGCTTATGCTGGCCTGCGGCTTAACCGGACAGGATGCCGGAAACCTGATGCGCCAGTATACGTTTTCCAACGATGCCCGCGAGAAGGTTGAAGCCCTTTTGTTTTTGGACGAAGAGGTAAAAGGGTTGAGTCGCGAGACCCATCTTAGAGAGCAGTGGGTAGGTCTAGTACTGAAATACGGTAAAGAATCTATCCGGCGCTGGCTCCTGCTTTGCTCAGTGCTGCCGCAGGAGAACAGGGGGACGGCAGCGGATGAGCTGCTGGCCCGCGGGCTGGAATGGATGGACGAAATGAGGATTTTCCACCTTCACGAGCTCCAGATCGGCGGCTCCGATTTGATCGCGATTTCGGGCAAGAGGGGCGGGCCTTGGGTGGGAGAACTGCTGAAGCAATTGCTGTTTAAAGCGGCGGCAGGCATGCTGCCCAATACGAAATTGGATTTGACAGAAGAAGTGAAACGGGTGATGGTTACCGATGAAAAAGGCTGAGACCCTTTTGGATATACTGCTGGATGCGGAAGAATTTGTTTCGGGCGAGGAGATCAGCCGGCGGCTGTCGGTCAGCAGAACCGCGGTCTGGAAACAGATCAACAAGCTCCGTGAGGCAGGGTACGAATTTGAAGCGGTTCCTCATAAAGGCTACCGGATTGTCAGCAAGCCGGACCTGCTGGATCAGCAGGAGCTGGCGCAGCGGATACAGTCTAAAGTGATGGGATCGCGGCTGAAAATATTGGGGACGACGGTATCGACGCAGGAAGAAGCGAAAGCGCTGGCTGAGGAGGGGGCGCCGGAAGGCACCCTGGTCATTGCCGAAGAACAGACCGGCGGCAAAGGGAGGATGGGCCGCAAATGGTTTTCGCCCTATGGAAAAGGCATCTGGATGAGCCTGGTCCTTCGGCCCGAGCAGCCGCTCCATTACACACCGCAGCTTACGCTCTTGACCGGAGTGGCGGTGTGCCGGGCGGTCCGCAAGGTGACCGGCGTCATGGCCGGTTTGAAATGGCCGAACGACCTGCTGGTCGACGGGCGGAAAATTTGCGGCATCTTGCTGGAGTCGGCGGCGGAGGACGAGCATGTCCGCTACTGCATTGCCGGCATTGGAATCAGCGCCAACCTGGACCGCGACGATTATCCGGAAGAGCTGACGGGGATCGGAACTTCCCTGAAGATCGAGGCGGGAGAGCCGATCGACCGGATGGCGCTCATCGCCACGGTGATGGAAGAGTTTGAAATGCTGTACGAGCTGTACCGCAAAGACGGATTTCAACCGGTCGCCTCGCTGTGGGAGGCACTGTCGGTAACGTTGGGCAAGCGTGTGTCGATTCAGACCGCACGCGGGCCGATCGAAGGAATGGCCGACGGGCTTGATGCAAGCGGCGCGCTTCGGGTTCGTACCGATGCGGGAGAGCAGATTCCTGTTTTTTCCGGAGATGTCGAACTTAGACGATGAAAATATAATGAATTTTTGGTATAATGACATGTAGAGGCGGTATCGACGGATGATCGAACTGCACTCTGCATGTTTTTGTTTGAAGAACACCCTCATAACTGCAAATGGAATATTGCCGTTACGTTGGATTCTGCTCTGAGCCGGAAGGACCGAGACAGAAGGGACGATCGCAAGTGACCCTTTATGCCCTTTCGGACCTTTTTAGTGACTCACTAAAAGGTTTTTTTGTTTTTATCCTATTTTTCACACCCATCGAAAGGGGAAGAAGCACAATGGCAAACAAACAACCACTGAATATCGTGAAAATGAAAAAGATGAAGGCGGATGGCATCCCGCTCTCCATGGTAACCGCCTATGACTATCCTTCGGCGAGCTTGGCGGAGGAAGCCGGCGTGGACATGATTCTGGTCGGAGATTCGCTCGGGAACGTGGTGCTCGGTTATGATTCCACGCTGCCAGTGACGATCGACGACATGGTGTACCATACGAGATCGGTTGTCAGAGGCGCCGGGCATACATTTATCGTGGCTGATATGCCGTTTATGACGTATCACGGAAGCATCGACAGCACGCTGGACAACGTCAAACGCCTGATGCAGGACGGTCATGCCCATGCCGTGAAAATGGAAGGCGGACGCGAAATCTGCACCGCGGTGGAAACGATCGTCAAAGCCGGCGTTCCCGTGCTTGGCCACATCGGCTTAACGCCGCAGTCGGTGAACCAGATCGGGGGTTACCGCATTCAAGGTAAAGACGAGGCGGATGCCGCCAGATTGCTGGAAGATGCGAAGGCTCTCGAAAAAGCAGGGGCCTTCGGCGTTGTGCTTGAACTGGTAACGGAGGAAGTAGCCCGCTTTATTTCCGAGCAGCTGTCGATTCCGACCATCGGGATTGGCGCCGGGCGGTATGTCGACGGCCAGGTGCTCGTATTCCATGATTTGTTTAAGTACGCATCCCCGTATCGCGACAAGCGTTTTGTCAAAACCTATGGTGACATCGGAACGATCGTTCGCGACGGGATCAGCCAGTACGTTCATGACGTGAAGAGCCGCTCTTTTCCGGATGAGACCCATGTATTTACGGCAGACGATCAGGTCGTCGAGAACTTGTACGGCAAAGGAAAGGAGAAGGTGGGACGCGCATGAAAGCTGTAAGAACGATTGAAGAACTGCGCAGCGGTATACGGGCGCTACAAATAAATTTGGGACCGGAAGCCACGGTCGGCCTGGTTCCAACGATGGGTTATTTGCATGAGGGGCATGCCAGCTTAATCCGCCGTGCCCGCAAAGATAACGGAATTGTCGTCGTCAGCATCTTCGTCAACCCGATCCAGTTCGGTCCGGGCGAAGACTACGAAACTTATCCGCGTGACGAAGCAAGAGATCTGGCACTGGCCGAAGCGGAAGGAGCGGATCTGGTCTTCCTTCCGTCGGTGGAGACGATGTATCCGCAGCCGACCAAGACCAAAATCATGGTGTCGGACATTACGACCCGTTTGTGCGGCGCCTCCCGTCCGGGACATTTTGACGGCGTGACGACGGTGGTGAGCAAGCTGTTCAACATCGTTCAGCCCGATAAAGGTTATTTTGGCATGAAAGATGTACAGCAGGTCGCCGTGCTTCAGCAGATGGTACAGGATCTCAACATGAACGTGGAGATTGTTCCCTGCCCGATCGTACGCGAGGAAGACGGCCTGGCTCTAAGCTCGCGCAACGTGTACCTGAGCGAAGAGGAACGCCGGCAGGCGCTCGTGCTGTCACGCTCTCTGCGCGAGGCTGCGGCCGCTGTGAGCGAGGGGACGGCGGTAACCGCCGGGGACATTCGAAACCTCCTGAAGCGCGTCATCAGCCAGTCTCCGCTGGCCGATATCGAATACGCCGAGGTCGTGTCTTTCCCTGGGCTGCAGCCTTATCCCGATGACGAAGAAATCAGCCGGAAGGACGAGGCCGTCCTGATGGCCCTAGCCGTCCGTTTCGGTCGGACGCGCCTGATCGATAACCGTTTATTTAATCCCAAGGAGGCGAATTGACCGATGTACAGAACGATGATGAAATCCAAAATCCACCGTGCGACCGTAACCGAAGCGAATTTGAATTATGTGGGAAGCATAACGATCGATGAAGATTTGATGGAAGCCGCCGACCTGCTGGAGAACGAAAAGGTCCAAGTGGTGGATAACAATAACGGGGCGCGTCTGGAAACTTATGTCATCCCAGGTCCCCGCGGGAGCGGTGTGATTTGTTTAAACGGGGCGGCAGCCCGCATGGTTCAGCCCGGCGACACCGTCATTATTATATCCTACGCCGTCATGTCCGATGAGGAAATCAAAAGCCACAAGCCGACGGTAGTTTTTGTGAATGAATCCAACAAGCCGATGAACACGATGAGCAAAGAGGTTCACGCCACGATTATTTAAGGACTCGTCGGGTATGCGCGGGGAAGCTAAGACAAGGAATGGCAGCCCGGAGCGGGAATGAAAAAGCCCGGGTTAACAAAAAATGAGTTCAGGTGACCGCACTGATTTCATTTTTGTTTAAGGTGGGATGCAGCCATGTTTCAGCATGTATTCGCGGAAATGAACAACATGTTAGACGAAATCGTGAAACATTACCCCACAGCGCAGGAGGCCCAAAAGCATCAGCTGATCCAAAAGTGGAATTTGCTCAAAACGATGAGCGACGGCATCATAGAAGAATGGTTGTCTTTTGAAGAGAAAATGGGCGCTTTCCGGGAGCAGGCCAAGATCGCGCCTGTATTTCCGCAGCATGAAACGCCCGAGGTCGAGATGGATTCCTTTATCCGGGGGCAGGGATATTTCAAGCTGCTGATGTACAGGCAGGCGGCCCAGCAATTTGCGCAGGTGATCCTCGAATTTCCCGACAGCTATTTGGCCCGGATGTACTTGGCTATGGCGTATTTGCACCTGGAGGAGCCGGCGGAAGCCCGCCATCATTTCCAGTGGATTCTGCCGCTTGCCCAGCATCCCAAGCTGAAGGCGATGGTGCTGAATGCGCTTGGCTGTGTCGAGGCGATGCAAGGGCAGCTTGGCAAGGCCCAGGATTATTTTACGCTGGCGCTTTCGCATGATCCCTCGTTCCCGGATCCGCTAATGAATCTGCAGGTTTGCCAGCAACAGTGTGGTCAGCTTCATTATGGAAGCCAGTTAATATCGCTGATGTAATGCATGTGAGAAGACGATGCCCGCTGCACGGAAAGCGCCGGGTGTCGTCTTTTTCTATAGAACCGGAAGTTCAAGTTTTTCCTTCCTTGAATTTTCAAATGTGAAATCTTCTGTTATGCTGTTAAGGAGACTGGACGAAAGGATTTAGGAATCATGAAATTTGCCGTACTTGACTTCGAAACGACAGGCAACCAGTCCGCAGACGAAATTATTCAAGTTGGACTTGCCATTATAGAAGAGGATGGGACGATTTCAAAGGTGTATGGCTCTTATGTCAACCCGGGTATCGAAATCCCTCCGTTTATTACGGGACTTACCGGCATTACGAATGAGGATGTGGCCGCAGCTCCGGCCCTGGAAGAAATGATGATGGAGCTCGTGCCGCTGCTCGACGATGTGGTCCTGGTAGGGCATAATGTAGCATTCGATTTTAATTTTTTGCAAAACGCACTCGACCGGTGCGGCTATTTGCCGTTCTCTGGGCGGATTCTGGACACGCTCGACCTGCTCAAAATATGCTTCCCTTCGCTGACTTCCTATCAGCTGGGCATGGTGACCGGACACTTCGGTCTTCAGCATGACCGGCCGCATCAGGCCGACAGCGACGCTTTGGCGACGGCATACGTTCTGCTGAAGTGCCTGGATGAGCTGAACAGCCTGCCGTTGATTACGCTGCAGCGGCTGGCCGAGCTGTTTGCCGATGAGGACAGCGACCTCGGCTGGTATTTCGACGGTCTCTGCCAGGAGAAGGAGCGGGAACCCGCTCAAGATCTGAACAGCCACACCTTTTACCGCCAGCTGGCGCTTAAGGTGGAAGACTGGACCGAAATGGCCCCGCCGCGCGACGACGTGGACGACAATCCGCTCAAAGGCGTCGAGTTTAAGGAATATTTGGCCGAGATCGAAAAACGGCTGCGCGATATTATGCCTCATTACGAGGAGCGCGAGCCGCAGACGATCATGTTCGACCAGGTGATGAATGCGCTGGATCAGGACAAGCATCTGCTGATCGAAGCCGGGACCGGGACGGGCAAGTCGCTCGGCTACTTGATCCCCTCGATTTATCAGAGCGTGAAGCAGGACCAGAAGGTGATGGTCAGCACGCATACGATCAACCTGCAGGAGCAGCTCCGGGAGCGGGATATCCCACTCTTGACACAGGTCGTGCCATTTCCTTTCAAGGCTGCCGTGTTCAAAGGCAGACAGCACTATTTGTGTTTGAGAAAATTTGAACATAAAATAAACAGAAGAGACTTTATCAATCCGAAGGAAGACACCATCACAGCCGCCCAGATGATCGTCTGGCTCGCCCAGACCGAATCGGGTGATGACGAGGAGCTGAGCCTCGGCGGCCGTGCGGGAGACTTCTGGGAGACCGTAAGCAGCGACTCGGACTCCTGTCAGGGCCGTGCCTGCCCTTGGTTCCGCAAATGCTATTACCATCGGGCCAAGCATGAAGCCGGAATCGCGGATGTCGTCATAACGAACCATTCCAAGCTGTTTACGGACGTCAAGGCAGGCCATCAGCTGCTGCCATCCTACGAGCGGCTCGTGATCGACGAAGCCCATCACCTGGAAGACGTTGCCGGCAAGCATCTCGGACTTCATTTGAAGTACTTTACGGTCGTCCATACGCTGACACGGCTCTATAAGGACGCCCGGAGCGGGCAGCTGCCGGCGCTTCGCCAGCTGCTTCAATCGTCGGCCTATGAGCAGGCCGGTGAATGGACCGCCGTGATCGACCGGATGAGCGAGGATTTGGTCGATGTCAAAGAGCACTGGGACAAGCTGAGCGAATTGCTCTTCGGCCTGCTTCCGGAACGGAGCGACGCTGCTCCCGGCGACGGCGGCCAGTATACGCTGCGCCTTCAGCCGGGGAAAAAGCCGAAAGAGTGGGAGACGCTGGCGGCGCTCGAAAACCAGATCTTTGTCACGATAGGGGAAATCGTCCGCAAAGGCGAAAAGATGCTGGCCGAATACAAGGAGGAGCAGGATGATTATGGTTCCGACAGCCTGATCACCGATATCGGCGGGCTGCTCAAGGACCTCAGCTCCGAGCGGGAGAATCTCCGCTTCTTTATGACGCTGAACGACGAAACCGTCGTGTACTGGATGGAAGCGAGCGGCCATTTCCGCAGCAAATCGCTCCAGCTGTACGCTGTTCCGGTTGACGTCAGCAAGCAGCTCAAGGAGCTGTTTTTTGATAAGAAAAAGAGCGTCATCCTAACGTCCGCCACCTTATCCGTAGATAAATCGTTCCAGTATATGATCGATAACCTTGGGCTGCAGGAGGACCAGGACAGCGGACGCCTTGTGACGGTCCAGCTTCCGTCCCCGTTCCGGTACAGGGACCAGGCGCTGCTCGTCATTCCGCGGGATTTTCCAAGCGTGAAGGGAAGCGTCGGGGACGCCCTGTTTGTCGAAACGCTGGCCCGCTCACTGGCGGACGCCGCGATCGCGACCCACGGCCGGATGCTGGTGCTGTTCACCTCGTACCGCATGCTGCGTCAGGTATACGAGCCGCTGAAAGAAGCCCTCGCACAAAGCGACATCGCCGTGCTTGGACAGGGCGTAGACAGCGGCAGCCGCACGAAGCTGATCCGGCGGTTTACGGACAGCAGCGCTTCGGTGCTGCTTGGAACGAGCAGCTTCTGGGAAGGCGTGGACATCCCGGGTGAAGCGCTGACTTGCCTGGCCATCGTCCGGCTCCCGTTTCAGCCGCCGAACCATCCGCTGGTGGAAGCGAAGAGCGAGCTGCTGCAGCGCCAGAAGAAGAACCCGTTCATGAAGCTGTCGGTCCCGCAGGCCGTCATCCGCTTCAAGCAGGGCTTCGGGCGGCTGGTCCGCACCGCCCATGACCGGGGCATCGTCATCGTATACGATACGCGCGTTATCGAATCGTATTACGGGAAGTACTTCCTGTACTCGCTGCCTGGACCGAAAATGGAGCATATGCAGACAGACCAGATGGTTCCGCGCATCTCTGAATGGCTTCATCAGGACGGTGTGTCTTAAATGAGTCCATTAGATAGATTGAACTAAAGCGGTTAGAACAGGAAATTCAATGCAAAACTTTAGTTCAATCTATATAACCAAATAAATATTCAAGCCGTTCAATAGGGGGAACATGCATGAAATCGGAGAAAATATCCGAGGCGGTTGTCCGCAGATTGCCTATATATCTTAGATATCTAAATGAGCTGAACAAGCGGGAGGTGGCCACAGTCTCCTCCCAGGAGCTCGGGCAGAAGCTGGATCTCAACCCGGCGCAGATCCGCAAGGATTTGGCGTATTTCGGGGATTTTGGCCGTAAGGGGATAGGGTATGACGTGTCCTATCTCATCGAGAAGATCCGTCAAATTCTGAATTTGGATCAGCAGATCAACGCGGTGCTGGTCGGAGCGGGGAATCTTGGTCAAGCTTTGTCCAACTATAACTTTTACCTGAAGGAAAATATGAAGATCGTGGCCGTGTTTGACGCCAATCCGTCCAAAATCGGCACACGGATCAACACCTTGACGGTACAGGCCATGGATGAGCTGAAAGAAACGATACAAAGCAAAAATATCCGGATCGGGATCATTACCGTCCCGGATTTCGAAGCACAAAACGTCGCCGATCAGCTGATTGCGGCCGGGATCGAGGCGATTCTGAATTTTGCGCCGACGATTCTGAAGGCGCCGGCTAGCATCCGGATCCATGCTGCCGATTTTACGACGGATTTGCTCAGCCTCGCTTATTATTTGAACAACGGAAAGGACGACACGGAAGATGACGGACAATTTGAAGAGCTCCAGCAGCCGGAGCGCCAATCCTAAATGGGCCATCAAGAACGGCAGCTTTGCCGTTTTGCGGCCGGAGCAGCCGGTATTATACGGCTGGATGGTCATTGAGGGCGACCGCATCACCTATATCGGTGAAGAGGAGCCGCAGCTGGAGGAGGGCGTACAGGTCGTCGACGGCACGCATTTATTTTTTATGCCGGGCCTGATCAACACCCATGGACATACCGCCATGTCGCTGCTGCGAGGTTACGGAGATGACATGGTGCTCCAGGAATGGCTGCAGGAAAAAATGTGGCCGATGGAAGCGAAATTCACGTCCAGTGACGTCTACTGGGGGACTTCGCTGTCCGTGCTTGAAATGCTGAAGGGCGGCACGACGACGTTCCTCGATATGTACGATCATATGGATCAGGTGGGCAAAGTGGTGACTGAATCCGGCATGCGCGCTGCCCTGACCCGCGGTGTCATCGGTCTGTGCCCGGAGGATGTGCAGCGGCACAAGCTGAACGAAGCCATTCAGTTCGCCAAGGACTGGCACGGGCAGGCAGACGGCCGGATCACGGCGATGATTTCTCCGCATGCCCCGTACACATGCCCTCCTGATTTTATCGAGAAGTTCGTTCAGGCGGCGCATGACCTGGATCTGCCGATGCATACGCATATGTCGGAGACCAAGGCGGAAGTGGAGCAGAATGTACGCGATTATGGAACGCGTCCGGCGATTCATTTGGAGAAGCTCGGCATGTTCTCACGGCCGACGATTCTGGCACACGCGGTCCATTTAACAGACGAGGAAATCGACATTTTGGCGAAGCATCACGTGACGGTATCACACAACCCTGGCAGCAACCTGAAGCTGGCGAGCGGTGTGGCCCGCGTTACCGACATGATGCAGGCAGGCATTACGGTTTCCCTGGGAACCGACAGTGCGGCGAGCAACAACAATTTGGACATGTTTGAAGAAATGCGCCTTGCCGCTTTGATACATAAGGGCGTCTCGGGAGATCCGACGGCGGTTCCCGCGGCGGAAGCACTGCGTATGGGCACGATCTACGGAGCCCAATCCTTGTTCCTGAAGGGAGTCGGTGCACTTGAGGCCGGGATGAAGGCGGATTTTATCGCGGTGAATACGGATCAGGCTCATTTTCTGCCGCGTACGGACTTCATTTCACACGTCATTTATTCGGCCAGCGCGAAGGACGTTGAGCATGTCTGGGTGGACGGGAAGCAGGTCGTGAAGCACGGCAGCTGTCTCACCCTGGACGAGGAACGCATCCGCAGGGAAGCCCAAGCGGCTTTTGAAGGTCTTCTCTCCCGATAAGACCGGGATGATTAGCTCACCTTTCAGAAAGGAAGTTCAGGTTGAAGAACAAGAAAAAATGGATCTTTCTCGGCATTGTCGCCCTGCTGCTGATCATTTTCGGCGCTTACCGTTATTTTATTTACGTGCTGCAGGATCAATGGAGCGAAAAGGACACCGCTATTGCCAAAGCGAAGCAGGAAGCCGGAATCGTGTCGGTCGCCGATGCCCAAAAGTCGGTGTGGGACCAGAACAGCATCTACTGGGTCGTGGAAGGGACGAACAAGACGGGCCAGGAGGTCATGGTCTGGGTGCAGTTCACCGATCAGGGAAAACCCAAGGAAGGCCAGAATACCGTGCATCAAGAGCTTTTGAGCAGCGGTATGTCCAAAGAGAAGATGAAGGCCAAAATCAAAAGCTCCATTCCCGGCATCAAAGATATGCGCCTCGTACCGGGTGTTTATAACGGAGAATACGTATGGCAGCTGTTCTACAAGGTGAAAGATCACTATTACTATCAATTTTACCGGTTCAGCGACGGAGCGGAAATCGGCAGCCCGTTCACGCTGCCCAATCGATGATTTTGTTTAAACGGCCATATCATGCAGAAAGAACCCCATCCTCAAATGGGGTTCTTTGGCTTACAAAGGATAATATTTAAAATATATTCACACTTTACCTTCGATTTAGTATATACAATGTGATATACTCTTATTTGTATTGAAGAGATATATATGACGAACAGCCCGGATTGTACTATAATTAGAGGATAGCGTTTTTCAGTAAAATTCAGAAGCCCGCTTCAGATTGGAAGAAGATTTTTCTGCTCTTTATTGAAAAACAGGTATATAGAAGTGCGGTCAGATGCGTGTATCAAACGAAGAGATGCTTGTGTTTCGCGACAAGCGCAAAACCATCCATCGAATCGGACTGGAACAAAAGCATGGTGACGACCAATGGACTTGAACCGCTAACGAAATATTTATTTTTGTCATCTAAAGTTTACTTTTTTTTGCTTTACCATTTCGAAAGGGGGACAACAAGTGAAATTGCGTCCATTGCCTATTATTATAACTGTTGTGGTTTCGGTAGCCGTACTGTTTGGCGGCTGGTTCTTTTATCGGCAAACGACCCTGCAGGGTCCGCTGCAAAAAATCGTCAGCAATTATCAGGGCGTGAATAACGCACATATTAATATTACCCGTGATCAGGTGGATTTGAAACTCGATTTGAAGCCGAATGTAAATTTGGCTGATTTGGCGGATAAAATCTCCACTGAAGGCAAATCCGTCGTCGGCACCCGGACGCTGAAGTTCGATTTTGTGGATCATTCATCGGACAAGCTGAACCAGTATTGGGATAAAGCGATGTTCTCTGTAGCCGAAGCGATGGAAAACAAGCGCTATACGGAAATTCCGGTCAAGCTGCAGGATCTGGCTAAGGGTACCGGAATTCAGACGAAAGCCGAAATGGACACGAAAAATGTCTATATCACGCTGACGGACGGCAGCTCAAGCAAGTTTCTTGTTCTGCCCCGTGATCCCGGCAAGATGGGAGTGTGGGAATAATGCCTAAATTGCTGAAGGAAATTTTGATCGGATTTGTGCCGGTATTATTCATCTTTCTAGCTTTTGTAGGGGTCAATGTCATCCCTCTCATTATCGCCGGCCTGATGATAGGCGGACTCCTGTTTATGACCAACATGAGAGGCGGACTGACGGTAGGTGCTGCTTCGGAACGCAAGCGTAAAAAGGGCGGGCCGAAGAAGCTCACTTTTGAAGAAATCGGCGGCCAGGATAATGCCAAGCAGGAACTGCGCGAGGCGCTGGACTTCCTGATCCGTCATGATGAAATCCAGAAGCTCGGCATTCGCCCGTTGAAAGGAATTCTGCTGACGGGACCTCCCGGAACAGGGAAGACGCTGATGGCCAAAGCGGCCGCACATTACACGGATTCGGTATTCGTTGCCGCATCCGGCAGTGAGTTCGTAGAAATGTACGTCGGCGTCGGCGCGGGCCGCGTCCGGGATCTGTTCCGCGATGCGAGAAACCGGGCAGCCAAGGAGAACAAGCAGAGCGCTATCATTTTCATCGATGAGATCGACGTCATCGGCGGCAAGCGCGAAGGCGGGCAGCAGCGCGAATACGATCAGACGCTGAACCAGCTGCTGACCGAGATGGACGGCATTTATTCGTCGGACAGCCCGAGAATCCTTTTGATTGCGGCGACCAACCGCAAGGAGATGCTGGACAGCGCGCTGCTTCGTCCGGGACGGTTCGACCGTCATATTCAGGTGGACCTGCCTGACAAGAAGGGACGCAAGCACATCCTGGAGCTGCATGCGAAGAACAAGCCGCTGCACGAGAATGTCAACCTCGATAAAATCGCCGAGGAATCTTACGGCTTCTCCGGCGCCCAACTGGAGAGCGTTATGAACGAAGCCGCGATCTACACGATGCGTGAAGGTCTGAAAGAGATCGAGCAGCGCCATCTGTCCATGTCCATCGACAAGGTGATGATGGGTGAGCGCACCGACCGTGAATCGACGATCGAAGAGAAGAAACGCGTCGCCATCCATGAGCTTGGACATGCCATCATGGCAGAGCTGGTACGTCCGGGCAGTGTCAGCCAGGTGGCCCTCAGCCCACGCGGCAAGGCGCTCGGTTACGTGCGCCATAACCCGCAGTCGGAGCAGTACCTGTACACGAAATCGTTCCTGGAAGAGCAGATCATGATTGCTCTCGGCGGCGCGGCGTCGGAGGAAATTTTCTACGGCGGACGCAGTACCGGTTCGAGCAACGACTTTGAACAGGCGCTCGACATCGTCAAGACGATGATGAGATCCGGCCTTACGTCTCTTGGCATCGTAAACATGGATATGGTTACGACCGAAGAGCTGATGAAGGTGAACAATGAGATTCTGGAAGACCTGATGGGCAGAACGCGCAGCCTTCTGGAGAACCACCGGATCATTTTCGACAAATCTCTGGATATTTTGCTGGCAGAAGAAACGCTGTCCGGCGAACAATTCCGCAAGCTGTTTCATGAGTTTTCACTACTGCCAGCCTGATGCGCTGGCTCTTTTTTTTACTTTTTTTTAATGCTGCGTTATTATTATAAGTTGGGTCGTAAATGTATTTTTCGACAAGAAGGGTACAATAAATATAGAAGACCATGGAAGGTGGAGCAGAAACATGTACTTTAAAAAAATTGGTGTTATCGGCGGGGGGACGATGGGCCAAGGCATAGCCGAAATGCTGGCCGCCAGAGGCCTGGACGTTCTGCTGGTCGAGAAAACGCCGGAGAAACTCGATTATTCGTACAGCATGATCGAAACGAGTCTCGATAAGCAGCTGGAGAAATGGGCGATCACCCAGGCGGAGAAAAAGCTCATTTTGGGCCGAATCCAAAAGGTGGTCCATTTTGCTGAGCTGGGAAGCTGCGATATGGTCATTGAGACCATTTCGGAGGATCTTGAAGCGAAGAAGGAAGTATTTGCCCAGCTGGATCAAGTGTGTCCTAATCATATTATTCTCGCCAGCAATACTTCTACGCTCAGCTTAACGGAGCTTGCGAGCACGACGATGTATCCGGAGCGTGTCATCGGCCTGCACTTTATCCATCCTGTCAGCAAGGTTGACCTCGTGGAAATTATCCGCGGCTTGAAGACGTCTGATTCCACGTTCGGGGAAACGAAGCGTTTTGTGGAGGAAGTCGTGGACAAGAAAGGGATCATGGTCTATGAGTCCCCAGGCTTTGTGACGAGCCGCATGATCTGCCTGATGATTAACGAAGCGCTGCATATTCTGCAGGAAGGCGTCGCCTCCGCGGAAGATATTGACGATGCTATGCGGATCGGCTATTCGTTCCAGCACGGACCGCTCGAAATGGCGGACCGCTTCGGTCTGGATTCGGTCCTGGCCGCTCTGGAGCGCATGTTCCGCGAGTTCGGCGAATTGAAATACCGTCCGTCCATCGTGCTGAAGAAAATGGTTCGTGCCGGGCATTTGGGCGTGAAAACGGGAGTAGGCTTCTTCAAGTATGATAAGGATGGTGACCGCGTATGAAAATTTTGGTGATTAATGCTGGCAGCTCTTCGCTGAAATACCAGCTGTATGATATGACAGACGAAAGCGTACTTGCAAAAGGACTCGTAGAACGGATCGGCATGGACTCATCCATCGTTACCCATAAACCTACCGGCCGTCCGGACGTGACCGAGGTCAGCGAAATTTTGGAGCATACGACGGCGATCCGCAAAGTGCTTGCCCTGCTGACGGATAAAGAGAACGGCGTGATCGAATCCGTGGATGAAATCCAGGCGGTCGGCCACCGGGTCGTGCACGGGGGAGAATTCTTCAAGGAATCCGCTCTGGTGGATGCGGAAGCTAAGTCTAAAATCCGCCAGCTGTTTGATCTGGCGCCGCTTCATAACCCTGCATCCATGCTGGGGATCAAAGCAACGGAGGCGAATATGCCTGGTGTTCCGCAGGTTGTCGTGTTTGATACCGCCTTCCATCAGACCATGCCGGAGACGGCTTATTTGTATGCCATTCCGAGAGTGCTGTACAACAAATACAAAGTCAGACGTTACGGTATGCACGGCACCTCGCATGATTTTGTCAGCAAAGCTGCGGCTGACTTCCTGGGCCGGCCGCTGGAAGATCTGAAGATCATTACCTGCCACATCGGTAACGGGGCGAGCCTAACCGCCGTGGATGGCGGAAAATCGGTCGACACCTCCATGGGCATGACACCGCTCGAAGGCTTGATGATGGGTACGCGCAGCGGTGACCTGGATCCGGCGATCGTTCCTTACGTGATGAACAAGGAAGAGCTGACGGTCAACGAAGTGAACTCCATGCTGAACAAGCACAGCGGTCTATTGGCCATTTCCGGCATCAGCAGCGACATGCGAGAAATTACCGAAGGGATGGAGAAGGGCGATGCCCATTCCAAGCTGGCCTTTGACATGTACGAATACCGTCTGCGCAAGTACATCGGTTCATACGCAGCCGCGCTGAACGGCGTAGACGTGATCGTCTTTACGGCGGGCGTCGGTGAGAATTCGGTTGTTTTGCGTAAAAAAGTATGCGAAAATTTGACTTACCTGGGCGTGGAATTGGACGAAGAACTGAACGCCGTCCGTTCCGGCGAACCGCGCCGCATTTCTTCCAGGAACTCCAAGGTGGAAGTGCTGGTCGTTCCGACGAACGAGGAACTGGTGATCGCCCGCGATACCAACCGGATCGTTCAATCCTTGAACGCCTAGGCTGAAGGGATACAGGCAAGTAAAGTTAAGGGAGAGATTGAAGCATGGCCACCAAATGTGTAATTCGTGACGTAAGCAAGCACGTGGGCGAAACCGTCACGATTGGCAGCTGGATCAACAACAAGCGTTCCAGCGGTAAAATTCAATTTTTGCAGCTGCGCGACGGCACCGGATACATCCAGGGCGTCGTCGTCAAGAGCGAAGTCACCGATAAAGTGTGGGAAGACGCGAAAAGCTTGACGCAGGAGAGCTCCCTGTATGTCACAGGCGTCGTGCGCGAAGAACCGCGCAGCCCGTCCGGTTATGAAATGACGGTAACGGATGTGGAAATCATTCATCTGACGGAGAACTATCCGATTACGCCGAAAGAGCATGGCGTCGACTTCTTGATGGATCACCGCCACCTGTGGCTCAGATCGTCCAAGCAGCGGGCGATCCTGGTGATCCGCGCCGAAATTATCCGCGCTGTGCAGGAGTTCTTTGACCAGAACGGCTTCACTCTGGTGGACCCGCCGATCTTGACGCCGACGTCGGCCGAAGGGACAACGAACCTGTTCCACACGAAATACTTCGAGGAGGACGCCTATCTCACACAGAGCGGTCAGCTGTACATGGAAGCCGCGGCGATGGCCCTCGGGAAAGTGTATTCGTTCGGACCGACTTTCCGTGCCGAGAAGTCCAAAACCCGCCGCCATTTGATCGAGTTCTGGATGATCGAGCCGGAAATGGCATTTACGGATCACGAAGAGAGCCTTCGTGTGCAGGAGCAGTTCATTACGCATGTGGTGCAGTCCGTCGTCAAAAACTGCCGGGCAGAGCTGGAAGCGGTAGGACGCGATGTATCCAAGCTGGAGAACATCCAGGCGCCGTTCCCGCGCATCACGTACGATGAAGCGATCGAATTTTTGCATGGACAAGGCTTCGATATTCCTTGGGGCGAGGATTTTGGCGCTCCGCATGAAACGGCGATTGCCGAAAATTACGACAAGCCGGTGTTCATTACGCACTATCCGGTCGGCATCAAGGCGTTCTATATGAAGCCGGATCCGAACCGTCCGGACGTCGTGCTGTGTGCCGACATGATCGCTCCGGAAGGATACGGCGAAATTATAGGCGGCTCGCAGCGGATCGACGATCCGGAGCTGCTCGAGGAACGCTTCAAGGAGCATGAGCTGTCCACGGACGCCTACCAATGGTACCTGGACCTGCGTAAATACGGTACTGTGCCGCATTCCGGATTTGGTCTCGGACTGGAACGGACGGTAGCCTGGATTTGCGGTCTGGATCATGTTCGCGAGACGATTCCGTTCCCGCGGACGCTGTACCGCTTGTACCCATAATGCCGGAAGAGGTGGAGCTCATGGACAATGCAGGTTGGAAGACATGGGCCGAGGGAGCATCATCCGGACTCGGGGCAGGCATGGCGGTCATTCCGTATGTGCTGCTTCGCCATTACCGCAAGCTGAAGCTGACGGATAGCGAAGCGATGCTGCTCGTTCACCTGATCGCGTTCAAGCAGGTCGAGCAGAAGGACTTTCCGACGATGGAGGAGCTGGAGGAGGTTACGGGATCCGGCGCCCAGTCGATTGCGGAGTCGCTGCAGAAGCTGATGAGGGCAGGGTTCATCGCCATCGATGAGGAGCTGGACGAGCTGCGCGGTATTCAATATGAACGGTACAACTTGTCCGGTCTGTATCATCAGCTGAGCCTGTGCCTGGCGAGCGAGGAGA
Source organism: Paenibacillus sp. FSL R5-0378 (assembly GCF_038009285.1). NCBI lineage: Bacteria > Bacillati > Bacillota > Bacilli > Caryophanales > Paenibacillaceae > Paenibacillus > Paenibacillus sp. FSL R5-0378. The sequence continues at coordinate 5,521,212 of NZ_JBBPAY010000001.1, read as the reverse complement.
AGCAGCGGACCCAGGCTGCGAACAGACGGACGAAGAAGGCGGCCAAGCCGGAGACGGACAGCAGCAATATGTTTACCGTTTTCGAAAAGGAATTCGGCCGTCCTCTCTCACCGATGGAATGCGAAACGATTTCGGGTTGGATGGACCAGGACCGTTACCCTGAAGAGCTCATCCGCATGGCGCTGAAGGAGGCGGTCTTTGCCGGTAAGGTCCATTTTCGGTACATAGACCGGATCCTGCTGGAATGGAGCCGCAACCGGGTGCGTAGTGCCGAGGACGCCAGAGCCTACACGCAGAAGTTCCGCGGCGGCGGCAGAGCCTGACATCAGAGAGTTGAAAGCGTGCCTTTCCGGTTAAACGGAAAGGTACGCTTTTTTAGCGTCTGAACAGAACGATTAGCCGTGTGTTTGAATCTGGTAAGGACAGCTGCTGCTTGGAAGCGGTTTGGTTTCCGTCTGAATATGCGACGGTTCGATGGACGTTTCCATATAAAAAAGGCGGATCGGCGGGCGGCGGGAACATGATCGGCAGGCAGGAGTATGGTACAATATTTCATAGTGTTTAAGAAGCTGGGCTGTAAGCTTTTATAGGTTAAAGGAGGATATCCATGAAGAACATACTGATCCTTGGCGGTACCCGTTTTTTCGGCAAACGGCTTGTTGAGCGGCTGCTGGAGGATGGGCATGAAGTCACCATCGCGACAAGAGGAAACACGCCGGATCCCTTTGGCGACAGGGTAGAGCGGCTGGTGCTGGATCGTGAGAATAAGGAATCTCTGGCCCAGGCCGTGGCAGACGGCAGGGTGTGGGAAGTCGTATATGACAACATCTGCTACTCTCCTCAAGCGGCCCAGGATGCCTGTGACGTATTTCAGGGAAAAGTCAAAAGATACATACTTACCTCGTCTCTGTCGGTGTACGATCCTTCTTCGCACCGGAATCAGGAGAAGGACGTCAATCCGTACATTTATCCGATCACGATGGGAGGCAAGGATGATTTCTCCTATGCGGAAGGCAAGAGGCTCGCCGAGGCTGTCTTTTTCCAAAAGGCCGACTTCCCGGTATGCGCCGTCCGCTTCCCGATCGTGCTGGGGGAGGATGATTACACGGAGCGGCTTGAATTCCATATCCGGCGGATCCAAAGCGGTACGCCGATCGGCATGCCGAATCTGAGCGCCAAGTTAGCGTTGATCGATTCTGAAGAGGCCGCCTCTTTCCTGGGCTGGCTGAGAACCCAGCGTGTGGAAGGGCCAATCAATGCCTGCTCGCAGGGGGATGTCAAACTGTCGGACATCATCGGCTGGATCGAGAAGGAAACGGGACGCAAAGCCATCATCCAGCGGGAGTCGGCGAAAGAAAATGCTTCCCCTTTTGGCGTACCGGAGTCCTGGACGATGGATACCTCCAAGGCGGAACGGCTGGGATATTCGTTTAAGCCGATCCGCTCGTGGGTTCCGGCTTTGATCAAGCAGCTATCTCAGCAGGAGAATGTTTAGAAAATCATTTGCGGCGCTTCAGCTGGCCTGGGGCAGCCAAGCACGGATTCATTCAACCGGCCATTTAGGGCAGCCTCTTCCTTCGGGGAGGGGCTGTTTTTCTTTTGGATGATATTGGCACGAATTTTTTTTGAAAAAGATGCAGGGTTAACCCGGAGGGCCGGCGTCTATAGATACGGGAAGGAGGAGAGAGTTATTGACGAGGAAGCATTGATCGAGCAAATTCGTGATGGCGACCAAAGCGCGTTCCGCACGCTCGTGGAGCGTTACGGACAGCATGTGTTCCATACGGCCTACTCGGTGCTGAAAGATGCCAAGGAAGCCGAGGACGCGGCCCAGGAAGCCTTTATACAAGTGTATAAATCTCTCTCCGAATACCGGTCCCAAGGATTCAAGACGTGGTTGACCCGCATTGCTTTACATAAAGCCATCGATGCTAAAAGAAAGCTGGGCAGGCGCAGGGAAGACCAGCTTGCGGATGCAGAGCAGCTGAACCAGTGGCCTTCCGGTGAAGCGGATCTGCTGGCCCAGCTGGTCAAGAAGGAGAAAAAAGAGACGCTGGAGCGGAGGTTACATCGCCTGCCGCAGCAGCATCGCGAAATTTTGATTCATTTTTATATTCAGGAAAAAAATTACGAGCAGATCGCCAAGGAGCAGGGAATTGCCGTCAAAACGGTGGAATCCCGGCTGTACCGGGCGAGAAGCTGGGTCCGCACCCATTGGAAGGAGGAGGAGTGGAAATGAGTCACAAAGGACGCTCCCAGCCGGTGACGCAGGATTGGGTGGAGTACATTCAGGGGGATTGCTCCCCGGAAAAAGCGGATTCGCTGGAGTCGCTGCTGCTGGAGGACGATTCGGCCCTGGCGGCATACATGCAGGTCATGAATGATCTGGGGCCGAAGCTGCCCGGTCTCGAATATGAGCAGCGGTTCATCGACAACGTCATGGGTGCTCTTCCTTCCGAAGATAAGGATGCGGAGCGCGGAGCAAACGAAAATTGGCGCCGGCGGTGGTACGAGCATCGCATGTTCCATTACGCCGTGGCGGCCTGCATTACGCTCGTATTCCTGTCGACCGGATGGTTCGACAAGCTGGGCCCGGAAACGCTGCACAAGGCGGGGACCGGCGGTCAGCCGACGTATGGTGAAAAGCTCGTTCATGTGACGACAGGCTGGCTGGACCGGCTGAAGCCATAAAAAGAGGGAACAGATGACCATTCAGAACAGAGGAAAGGAACGATGACTTTGTATCCACAACGCAGTAAGATGGCTGCTTTTATTCTCAATTTCATCCCGGGCCTCGGCCACTATTACATGGGACGGAAGCTGAGAGGGGTTATATACCCCATGCTGTTTTTTGGAGGCATTTTGTTTGGAGTAATGGTGGCGATCGCACTGGGTGAAGGCGGCATGTTTTTTGCTTTTACCCTGCTGTGTGCGGCTATACTATGGGGGATCTGCATGCTGGACCTGATCGTGTATCTGGTGCGCATGCCTGCTCTGCAACCGGGGTATCCGCCGCAGCCTTATCCTCCGCATTGGGAACCGGGGGCCGGTCCTTATCCGGGAGGATATAGCGGGCAGGGGCAGCCTGGGTTTCCGGGGAATGGACCCGAATTTGCCCAGGAAGGAATGTATGCGCAGCAGCCGTACCCTCCTTATCCGCAGCCCAGCCCGGAGAACGAGCGCTTCTTTACCATTCTACTCTCCTTTATTCCGGGGCTAGGACATCTTCATATGGGATTGATGCAGCGGGGCCTGTCGTTCCTGATCGCCTTTTTTGGGCTGGGGACCGTCATGTTCTTCCTGACCGGCCTGACCAGCCATGCGTTCTTTATGCTGTTCCTCGGCATCCTGCCGATCATCTGGCTGTACTGCATGTTTGACGCCGTGCAGCTGATCCACCGCAAGCAGGCCGGCGAACGGGTTGAGGACCGCACCCTGTTCGACGAGATGGAGGCCGGCCGGGCGGAAGGACGCCGCAGCAAAGTGCTCGCCACGCTGCTGTCTGCTTTTCCGGGAGCCGGACATATGTATCTGGGCCTGCAAAAAAGAGGGCTGCAGCTGATGGTAATTTTCCTAGGGAGCGTCTACATTTTGGATTTGCTGCGTCTGTCCCTGTTCATGTTTCTCATTCCGCTCATCTGGTTTTACGCCTTCTTCGACGGGCTGCAGCAGACGAGCCGATACGGGCGGGAGCCCCTTATCGACCGGCCTGTCATTGAAGGCATCAAGCTGCACCAGAAGTGGCTTGGCATTGGCCTAATGGCACTCGGCGTGTATTATATCGCCACGAGCCTGATCATTCCCGAGCTTGAAGCACGTTTTCCAGAGTTCCATATCGATTACCGGATTTCGCATTACTTGAAAACAGCCATCGTGGCCCTGCTGCTGATCGGCGTAGGCATCCGGCTGTTAACCGGGCCCAAACCTAGCGGCCGGGAGAGAAGCCAAGGGGATTTTTAAACGGATATTCACTCTAAAATACTGTTCGGCACTTCATGCAGCCTGACTTGAGTCAGGCTGTTTTTTTTATGGGGATTAAAGAGGATAGATATGGTGGCATTGGGGCCTTACGAGCAAATGACTTATAGCGGTAACCAATGGAGCACGATATCGATTGCTTTCCTGTTTCAGGAAATGGTATGATAGCCCATGCTCTAGCATGAGTTCGGGGCGGAATCGGGTATGAAGGTTTCTATCATGGAAGCCCGCAGCTTGCCCAGGACATAACTGAGATGGAGGTGTTATCGTACGTATGAACCAGTGGGATGCCGATATTCACATCACGGACGCTTTGGTCTGCGAGCTGATCGAAAGCCAGTTCCCGGATCTGGCGGGACTTCGGATCAGGCAGATTGGGGAAGGCTGGGACAACGCCGTTTATCGGGTGGGAGACCGCTATACGTTCCGTTTTCCAAGAAGAAGCATCGCCGTAGAATTTCTGCGCACAGAAGGGAGGCTGCTGCCGCTCCTTCGTGATTACATTACGTTTCCCTATCCCAAACCGGTGTTTTACGGACTGGAAAGCGAGGCATATCCGTTTCCGTTTCTGGGTTACACTTATATTCCCGGAACGTTTCCCGTTGGACTGACCGATGAACAGCGGCGTTTATCGGCGGCTTCTTTAGGAAGCTTTCTGCGTAAACTTCATTCGTTTCCGGTGGGAATTGCGAGGGAAGCGGGGGCTTCGGAAGACCACCGGAACCTGACGGACGTAACTTCACGCAAGATGAAAATGGTAGACATCCTGTCCAGCCTGAAGCCTCATCTGCCAAGGGAGGAGCATGATGCCATCCAGAAATATTTGAACCACCATGTTACCGTGGACCGGATTACCCCGAAGGAAGTAATGCTCCATGGCGATCTGCACTTTAAAAATATGCTGGCAGACGAGCGTGGACAAATCAGCGGCGTGATCGACTGGGGAGATCTGAATGTCGGCCATCCGGGCTGCGATCTCAATATCGCTTACAGCTTTTTGGGGCCGGCAGAGAGGCAGTTGTTCTTCGAACAGTATGGCGAAGTGGATGAGGAAACCAGGCTGCTGGCCAAGCTGATCGGCGTGTTTATTCCGATGCTCCTTTTGGCTCAGGCGGTTCAAATCAAGGATGCCGGGGTGGCGGAAGAAGCGCGGGCCAGTATTCGCCGGGCTTTGTCCGGTGATTGAAGCGGCCGATAATGATCCTCGGGAAGCGTATGGTCGTGGTCCAACGGGACGGATGAAACTTTTTTGAAAAGCGCCCCCCAGCCTGTTAAGAATGTTGGTGCCAGCTGCCCCAGTGTTAGGCAGTAAACCTCGACTTAACTGTCGGGGATTTTGGTTAGCTCAAACCGGCTGCCCCATCTTTGGGTAGTGGCGATGAGGGTGCGGTCTCCTTTCGTAAAAAAATAGCCGCTCCCTTCATGCTCCTTATAGTCCCACCCCTGCTTCTCCAGCATGGAAATGATGCGCTGACCATTCTGCTGAGAATTGAGCCGGCTGATATACCAAGTATTTTCCCCATCTGACAGCAGGACAGCAGGCGTATCGCCGGACTGCATGCCCTGATTCCATGCCGTCTTTTTGTCGATCCCTTGAAGCGGAAAAGCCGGGTATAGAAGATGGGTCTGAAGCATGAGCCACAGTATAATGGATAGCAGAACCAAGGCTCCCGACGCACCGATGAACCATGTTTTCAACATTGTATATCCTCCCTCCTTTAAATTATCAAATGAAGTGACTGTGCCAGAATTTTCCTTTGTCCCATTATAGCCCGGATTCTCGATGTCTTAACAGGCCTACATAAAGGAATCAGGCGTTACTTTCCTCTCACTTAAAGCGTTTTATATAAAGAAAATGACGGATCGTTTGAAGGGGGCGCTCTTTTGAAAAGTATAATGACTGCTTTCCTGCTAGTTGTGTTCATCTTAGCGGGCTGCAGTCCAGAGAAAGATACGTTCAGCACCCCGCTGTATCAAGGCCGAAGCTTGAAGATTGGAGTGATCGGCGAAGTTCCGACGGTACGGGAGAGTAATGTTACTTTTAAGCAAATTACGTTTGATGATTTGGAAAAAGGAGGTTCGTTCTTATCCTCATACGACGCCGTTTTTATCATGAAAGAGGAGCTGCCGACAGCCGCATCGCCGCAGTACGCCAAAATATATAAACTTGCTGGAATTCCGTTTTTTTCTTCGAATCTTCCAAATATCTTGCCACCTATATAGATGCTACGATTTCTTACGAGGATTGGCCTGACATGGGGCCCGGTTTCTTCGTACTTGGATACGATGGAGGGACACGGCACCAGTTTGGCACAGGTTTGTACAACGACACCAAAAACGAGACGAATGTCAAAAGCGCTTACTCCGATATCTTCAGGCAGATCGAAACCGGGCTATAGATGGTAATATCGTATTGAATAAGGAGGAACATGTCCTGAAAATCATCGGCTGCTCGCTGTTAGTGCTTCTACTGTTACTTACCGGATGTGCTCCCGTCCCCCAATCTTACAGCATGCCTGAGTATAAGGGCAGAAGCTTAACGATCGGAGTGGTTGGAGGGGCGCCTTCTGTAAGGGAGAACAACGTTAGCTTTGTAACCTTAAATAAAGCAGATCTGGAGAAAGGTACCGCGAATTTAACCCGCTATGATGCCGTTTTTATCATGAAGAAGCATGTGTCTCATTTTGAGGCTCTCATGGAAAAAAATGAACTGAACTTAGAGGACGGCGTTCCGATCTTTTTTTTACAATCTTCGAATATACCGGATCCTCTCTTGAGCGGCGAGGGCTTGCTCCGGAAGAATACTTCCGAATCTAATGAATTTGCGTTAGGTTATGTGAAGAAGGGAGAGCAGAATAAAACATTTTCCTTGGTCTTGGACGAACAAAACGACCCTTTCTCAAACCTGGAGAACGCCTATACCATCCTTTTCAAAACAATCGAATCGGGTATTTAACCGGACAAAAAAATCCTTATTCCGACGCCGGCAGATCCGGTATGGAATAAGGATTTTTTGCTTGTTTCATCAAGAGCAGCAAGGCTGCTTCCGCGGTTGCTTAACGCCGGCCATCCAGCGTAAGCGGGGCGGCACTGTTCTGAAGAAGCATGCTGCGGTACAAATATTCAAAAATGAATTCAAACGCCTCCAGATGCTTTTTCGCTTCAAACGCGTTTTTACCCCACGCATAAATGCCGTGGTTGCGCAGCAGGATTCCCGGTACGGCCGGGTTCAGCACGCCTTCCACGAGTTCGGCAATGCGGGGAATATCCGCATAGTTCGGAAGCACAGGGATGGAAATCGGCGCATTTTCCTCCCAAATGTTGAACGCTTTAATCAACTCGATGCCCTGAGCCGGCACGGCTCCGGCCTCCCCGAACCATTCGCTGATCAGGTTGTTAAAGATCGTATGCACATGGAACACGGCGCCGCAGCCGGTGAGACGGTATATTTCGCAATGGATTTGCGTCTCCGCGCTGGGCTTCAGCGAGGTCGTTTCCACCGCCCGGCCGCTTTTGTCCACGAACAAAAAGTCTTCCGGCGTCGTCAGCGACTTGTCTTTACCGCTCGCCGTAATGGCGAAATAAAAGGCTTCCGGGTCAAATTCGCCCACCCGCATCGAAAGATTGCCGCTGGTCCCCGGGAACCAGTTCTTCGCGGCAAACTGCTGTTTGATCAGGCTCAACTCTCCGAGAACCTGCTGCTTATGCTCCAGGCTAATGCCGGCAAAGGTCATGTCTACAGCACTCCTTGTCGTTGTTTCTTCTTCATGTCCTCGATAATGTCAAAAAAGGTTTCAAAAGGAACATGCTTCACGCCAAGCTCCGCGCATTTGTCCGTCAGGATGGAGCGGGAGTAGACGAGGTCGGCGATTTTGGCGCCTTCGAAGTCGGTAAGGCTGTCGCCGATCAGAATCCGCTCGTATTCGTCTTCCGGGAACCGCCGCATGACCGTCGTTTTGCACATCCCGCAGCCGTTATGGCAGGGATCCTGGCAAGGGTGCGGCCAGAGGATCTTGATCCGCTCTCCGCTGAAATCGGCGCTGTTGCAGAATATATGGTCGGACGGAATTCCGAACGGCTCGAGGAGCGGATCGATAAAAAAGTCCATGCCGCCGCTGGTCACGTAAAAGCCGATATTTTCCTCTCTGGCATAGTCCAGAAATTCACGGAAGCCGTCGCGAATGCCCGCCCGGCTTAAGACGTAGCTGACAATTTCGTCCTTCATCGAAGAAGGCAGCAGGGCGAACATGGCGCCGACGCCTTCGCGCAGGGTGATCTTCTGGCTGACCGTATCTTCCATGATCGGCTTGTACCCGGCCGGGTCAAAATGCTTCATGATCGCCACGATGTTATCCGACAGTGTGATCGTGCCGTCAAAATCGCAAAAGATTACGCGTTTCTTGGCTTTCATCGTTCGCCTCCCCAGGCGTCCAGGGCGGCCTTCAGCTCAGGATGGCCGTCTTCGGCATACTGGGCGAGCGGAATGGACTGCTGCGCCGCAGCAATCGCCTGCACAAACGCCCGTCCGCCAGCCTCCGTACCCATCGGATGGCCGTGAATGCCGCCGCCGGCGTTCACGACGACGTCGGTTCCGAAATCCCGCAGGATGAGCGGCACGAGTCCGGGATGGATTCCCGCCGAAGGCACCGGCATGCTGGCCTTCATTGGCAGTTCCCGGCTGATCAGCTCGTCACGGATCGCCATGTTTTCCGCCTTAGGCATCGTCACGGATCCGTAAGGGGAAGGGAAGAGCACCAGATCCGCGCCGGCGAGCCGCATAAGCTGGCCGAGCAGCACCGAAGCCGAGATACCATAATGCGGCGACGGGTAGAAGGCTCCCGCGAGCGCCGGATGCGCGGCGATCGGTACGTTGATCTCCGGATCGCTGCTCAGTTCATGCAGCACGTCGTAGCCGTAGGACAAAACGTTGAACAGCAGCGCGTTCGCGCCGGCGCCGATCGCCTTCTTCGCTTGGCTCTTCAAGCTGGACGTCGGTCCGGTCAAATTGGCCGCATACAGCAGCTTCTTGCCTGTTTCTTTCTGCGCCGCTTCTGCCGCCTTCAGGCATACTTCCACGCGCTTTTCGATCGGCGTCAGTTCGTTTTCGAACAGGATCTCGTCGTCTTTAATCAGATCGACTCCCGCGAGGGCTTGTCTCAGAAACTGCTCGCGCAGCTCGTCCGCATTCAGGCCGATGACGGACTTGAAAATGCTCATCAGAAGCGGCCGGTCATGGACGCCGAGAATGTCCCGAATGCCGGCGATGCCGAATTTGGGGCCGGGGAAACCCTGCACGAAATGATCTGAAAAGCCGAGGCGGTTCAGCTTGATTTTGCCGTCCATCGAGATTTTGCCGAAAACGGTGACAAGCAGGGCCGGAATGTCGCGGCTGAAGTTGATGTCCGGGTACGCGATGGTGACATCGGCGTACCGCTCGCCGGGTGCGGCGCCTTCCGGCTCATGAACGTCCACCTGAAGCACTTCGCCAAGATGCTTCTGCATCGATTCCCGCTTTGCTTGGGGAAGCTCGGTCCAGCTGCCGACGGTCATGCCGACAGCGATCGATTCGGCCTTTTTACGAAAGTCGGCCTTGTCGTCATACAGCCGGTACGTGGCTGTGCAGCGGCTCATGAAATTCCCTCCTTCAGCGCGGCCCCCATTTCCCGGGAGCGTTCCGCGCAGCGGTTCACGGCAGCGATCACTGTTTCGAAGAAATCACCTTTGTCAAGCGTTTCCAGTGCCGCCTGGGTGGAGCCGTTCGGCGATGTCACCTTCGCCCGGAGGGCGGCAGGCTCTTCGCCAGTCTGCTGCACCATCCGTGCGGCGCCAAGAACCGTCTGCACCGTAAGTTCCTTGCACTGCTGCGGCGTCAGTCCGCCGCGGATGCCGGCAGCCATCATCGCTTCCATCATGTAATAGATATAAGCGGGGCCGCTGCCGGAGATGCCGGTCAAAATTTCCAGCTTGTCTTCTTCCACGACCGTTACCGTACCGACAGCCTGGAACAGCGTCATGACCGTCTGGCGGTCCTGGTCGTTGATTTCCTTGGAGAAGGAGACGCCGGTTGCACCGAGGCCGATGGAGCTGGAGGTGTTCGGCATCGTGCGGGCGACGGGCTGCTTGCGTCCGAGCAGATCCTGGATCGTGCGAATGGTGAGACCTGCGATGACGGATACGATCAGCGTGTTATCGGAGAGCAGCGGACCGAGTTTGCGCAGCACGTTAGCCGCATCCTTCGGCTTGATAGCGAGCACGATAATCGGAGATTCGCGCAAAATTTCCGTCGTTTCCGCCGGGTCATTGTTCGTTTTGACATTGTAGCGGTGCTTGAGCTCTTCGAGCCGCCCCGAGTTGGAGCGGTTCAGCATGGTCAGGCTTCCGGCATTGACGACCGATCTTCCGATCAAACCTCTGACGATGGCTTCCGCCATCGCTCCTGCACCGTAAAAGGTAATGGGCTGGGCAATCATGGCCTGTTGTTGACTCATTATAATTCCTCCTTGCGCGGCAAGCCGGTATTGTAGAGCTCCGGTATTACCCGCGAATTTGTCCATTTCCATGGATGATGTATTTCGTGGAAGTCAGAGCCGGCAGGCCCATCGGGCCGCGGGCGTGCAGCTTTTGCGTGCTGATGCCGATCTCCGCGCCAAATCCGAATTCGAAGCCGTCCGTAAAGCGGGTGGAAGCGTTATGGTATACGGCGGCAGCGTCCACTTCGTGAAGGAAACGTTCGGCATGGCGCTGATCGGCGGTAACGATGCATTCGGAATGCTTGGTACCGTAAGCAGCAATGTGCTGCATGGCCTCATCTATCGATTCTACAATTTTTACGTTCAAAATGTAATCATTGTACTCCGTTGCATAATCTTCTTCTGTGACCGGGAGAGCCCAGTCGACGATTCTGCGGGTTTCTTCGTCGCCGCGCAGCTCGACGCCGGCTTCCTTGAATGTTCCTGCCAGTGCCAAAAGATGTTCCCGGGCAAACGCCTGGTGCACGATCAGCGTCTCCATCGAATTGCAGACCGACGGGCGCTGTACCTTGGCATTGATCGAGATCTCCTCGGCCATCACGGGATCGGCCGTCTCATCCAGATACGTATGGCAGATGCCGGCGCCCGTTTCGATGACCGGCACGGTGGCGTTTTCCACTACGGTGCGGATGAGCGAGCTGCCGCCGCGAGGTATAACGACGTCGAGCAGGCCGTTCAGCTTCAGCATCTCGTCAACCGAGGAACGGTTCGGATCCTCGATCAGCTGCAGTGCCTCCGGCGGAATCGCGGTGGAGGCGAGGGCGCCATGGAGCACCTCGACGATTTTGCGGTTGGAGGAGAGGGCGGAGGAACCGCCCCGCAGCACCACGGCATTGCCTGTCTTCAGACACAGGCCGGCGGCGTCGACGGTCACGTTCGGGCGCGCTTCGTAAATGATGCCGATAACGCCAAGCGGTACGCGGTATTTGCGGATGCGGAGCCCGTTTGGCCGTTCGATATTCTCCAGCTCGTCGCCGACCGGATCGGGGAGCTCGACGATTTGCTCGAGCCCTGCGGCGATGGCGTCGATCCGCTGCGGATTAAGCGCCAGGCGGTCGAGCAGAGAGGATGAAGTTCCCTGCTGGCGACCGCGCTCAAGATCCTCGGCATTGGCCGCGATAATGTCATCCTGCTTCTGACGCAGCGCCTCTGCCATGCGAAGCAGCGCCTGATTTTTCTCGTCGGTGCTCAGCCGGTTTAATACGGCGGCAGCAGCGCCGGCGCGTTCTGCTTTTGATCTTACTTCACTCATATCATAAATGCCTCCTTGTCCTTATTATGTGAGTAACCTATTTTAAGGTAATCCACTCATCCCTATGAATCACTTCGAGCCGGTGAATGGTATCCAGCGTCCGGATCACTTCAGCGCTGCCCAAGCCCTGAATCCGCCTGAGCTGCTCATCGTCATAATTGACGATGCCGCGGCCGCAGACCGTCCCTTCCAGGTTCAGCACCTCGACGACGTCGCCGGCATGAAACTGGCCTTCGACCTGCTTCACGCCAACGGGGAGAAGGCTGTGGCCGCCATGAACGAGCGCTTCCTCTGCTCCCCGGTCCACGTAGAGAGTGCCGAGCGGCGTGGACATGAATCCGAGCCACTGCTTCTTCATCGGCAGCGAGTGCAGCTCGGTGTCGAAGTAGGTTCCTTTGCCGCGGCCTTCCATGGCGCTGCGAAGATCGCCGTTCTCGGTCACGCGGCCCACGAAGACCGGCACGCCGCCGCGGGTGGCGATTTTGGCTGCATCTACTTTGGAACGCATACCGCCCGTACCGACGGATGAACCGGCGCCGCCGGCAATGGAGTAGATCTCCTCGGTAATTTCTCCGACATGGTCAAACCGGATCGCATTCGGATTATTCCGCGGATCGGCCGTATAAAGACCGTCCGTATCGGTCAGGATCAGCAGGTGCTGGGCTTTGACCAGGTTGGCGACGAGCGCTGACAGCGTGTCGTTGTCGCCGAATTTCAGCTCATCAACCGAAACGGTATCGTTCTCGTTGAATATGGGGACCGCCCCCTGCTTCAGCAGCTCCTCGACGGTCATGCTGGCATTGTTCATGCGCTTCCGGCTGCAAAAGTCGGTGCGGGTCAGCAGGATTTGCGCGGCGGTGATGCCGTGCGAGGCGAATGCTTCCTGGTACGCCTGCATAAGCAGCGCCTGGCCGACGGAGGCTGCGGCCTGCTTTTCGTGCAAAAGCTTGGGCCGGAAGCTGTAGCCGATCGCCCGGAAACCGGCCGCGACGGCACCGGAGGTGACGAGCAGCACTTCGCATCCGGCTTTGATGAGTGCTGCAATTTCGCCCGCAAAGAAAGCGACCGCATCGCGGTTCAGTCCGCCTTCAACGCTAGTGAGCGAGCTGCTGCCGATTTTGACGACGACTCGAGATGGCATAGGATATCACGTTCCTTTTCTAATATAAGACTGCTCTGTTTTCCTCATAAAAACTTCCTGGTACAACAAAAAAACTTTCGTCCTTTGGAGTAAAGGACGAAAGTTTATACTTCCGCGGTACCACCTTTATTGATGATTGGATCATCCGGCTTTGGGCCCTGTAACAGAAGGCACTGTCCTGCACACAGGCAGGCCGCTCAGGGGTAGGTTTCGGAAGGGCTCGCGGTAAATTCTTTCAGCCGGTGGAATTTACTCTCTGGGCGCGAGTTGCCGTTCTTACTGGTCCCGTCAACGCGTTTCATTATGTTTCAACGATGCTTCCTTTGGTTCATCCGCTTTATTTTCACCTAGAATACCACGAAGCGGCGGTCTTTGCAAAAGGTTATACGAACAGATTCAGCCGTCCGATCCGCCCGGCAGCTTCCTGCAGCCTCTCCTCGGAGGTCAGCAGCCCGACGCGGACGTAGCCTTCGCCATGCCGGCCGAAACCGATGCCGGGAGCAACGGCCACCTTGGCTTCTTTCAGCAGGAGGTCGGCAAACGACTCCGACGTAAAGCCATTGGGCACCGGCAGCCAGCTGAAGAAGGAACCGCCCGGCTTCTCCGCCGTCCAGCCGATGCGGCCGAGACCGTCGAAAAAGGCGTTGCGACGTAATTCATACCGCTGCACGAGCTGCTGTACGCAGTCCTGGGAGGAGGTGAGCGCCGCAGCGGCCGCGGCTTGGATGCCGCCGAACAGGCTGACGTAGATATGATCCTGCAGGTTGTTGATGAGCGAAATCACGTCCCTGTTGCCCAGCGCAAATCCGACGCGCCAGCCAGCCATGTTGTACGTTTTGGACAGGGTGTAAAATTCGATGCCGACTTCCTTGGCGCCCGGTGCCTGCAGGAAGCTGACGGGGCGCTCGCCTTCAAAGCCGATGGCACCGTAAGCGAAGTCGCTTGCGACGACGATGCCGTTCTCTCTGGCGAAGCGGACCGTGTCCTCATAGAAGCTTAGCGGGGCGACGGCCGATGTCGGATTGTTCGGATAATTCAGGAACATCAGCTTGGCGCGTGCCCGGTCCGCCGGGCTGATCCGGCCGTAATCCGGCAGGAAGGCGTTGTCCGCCAGCAGCGGCATAAACGACATTTCGGCTTTGGCCAGCGCTACGCCGGACCAGTAATCGGGGTATCCCGGATCCGGAACGAGGCACAGATCGCCGGGATTGAGCAAAATCTGCGGGAGCTGCACGAGTCCCGTTTTGCCGCCGAACAAAATGGCAACCTCTTTCTCAGGGTCAAGCTCCACGCCATAATCAACGAGATAGCGCTTCGCGATCGCTTCCTTTAAAAAGGCAAAGCCGGTAAACGGCGAATATTTATGATAGAGCGGGTTGGCTGCCGCCTCCTGCAGCGCGGATACGATGTGTCCCGGCGTGGGTGTATCGGGATTGCCCTGCCCCAGATTGATGACGTCATGCCCAGCGGCGATTTCCCGGTTCACCTTCTGCACGAGGGTAGCGAAAAACTGGGTCGGCAGCTGGGTCATCACTTCGGCGGGTACGATTGGAAAAGCGGATGTCGGACGTGCCTTGTCCTCTGATGAATGCATATCAAATCACTCCGGTCTGGACTCGAGAATAATATGTTTAAATCTATCACGATTTATCAGGGCTGTATAGAGGGAAATGACTGCTTGCACGCGGAATGGGCAGGGACTATGATGGTATACAAATGAGATTTGCGGATCAAGCCGTACGCGCCATGATCCAGGGGAGGAACCAATCATGCCTTTAAATGAACGCGTGGTGCTGCGAGCCGCTTTAATACAGGCCGATATTCAAATCGGCCAGCCGGAGGCGAACCGCCGCCATATGGAAGACCTGCTGGAACGGGCGGTGTCTGCGGAGCCGAAGCCGGAACTGCTGGTGCTGCCCGAAATGTGGAATACCGGTTACGCGCTGGAGCAGATCCAGGAGCTTGCGGATCCGGATGGCAGGGAGAGCCGGGAATGGTTATCGGCTTTTGCCAAGCGGCACGGGGTGACGATCGTTGGTGGCTCCATCGCGGAGAAGAAGGACGGCGGCATCTACAACACGATGTACGTTTTTAATGAACAAGGTGACACGACGGCCCAATATTCCAAGATTCACCTGTTCCGGCTGATGGACGAGGAGAAGCATCTAGAGGCCGGCGATGAAATCGTCAGCTTTACATTGCGTGAGGGCTTTCAGGCCGGCGCTTCAATCTGCTACGACATCCGTTTTCCGGAGCTGGCCCGCACCCAGGCGCTGAACGGGGTAAAGGTGCTGATCGTGCCTGCCGAATGGCCGCATCCGCGCCTTCACCACTGGCGCACGCTGCTGATGGCCCGGGCGATCGAGAACCAGATGTATGTCATCGCCTGCAACCGCGTCGGGGTGAGCGGAAGCACCGAGTTCTTCGGACATTCGCTCATCATCGACCCCTGGGGCGAGATTGTGGCTGAGGGCGGCGAAGGCGAAGAGATCGTGACCGGTGAACTCGATCTTGGGCTGGTCGATGAAGTGAGAGGCCGGATTCCGGTGTTCGAGGACCGCCGCCCCGATATTTACCGTAAACCGTAACCTCAAACCTCAAACCTCAATCATCAAACCGGAAACCGCACATGGAAAAAAGGTCCGGGCTCTCCGCCCGGGCCTTTACACGTTTTTTAGACCAGATCATTCAGCGTATCCTTGAACGTTTCGATAAAAGCCTCCGCGGCTTTGGACAAATACCGTCCGCGCCGGTATGCGACCACAAGTGTCCGGCTCGGCACCGGCTCGGCAAGGGGAAGGTATACCGGCACGAATTCGCTTCGCGGTGCCCGCGCGATAAAACGCGGTACCAGCGTGATGCCCATGCCCGTGGCGACGAGCGACTGGATCGTCTCCATGTTGTTGCTCTCAAAGACGACCTTGGGCTCGAAACCGGCCTGCTGGCACAGGTCGAAGGTTATTTTGCGGAAGCCCTGTCCCTTTTTGAGCACGATAAACGATTCCCCGCTCAGCTCATCGATCCGGACCGGAACCGGCTTCCCGGCTTTGGCTCTGGCAGCGAGCGGATGCGATTCCGGTACGGCGAGGTCGATCTTTTCTTCGCCGATTACCTCGTATGTCAGCGAAGGCTCCTGCAGCGGCAGGGAGAGCAGGCTGAGGTCCGACTTGCCTCCCGCCGTAAGCTTTTCCAGGTTCATGGAGGAGTCCTCCAGCAGGGTGATTTCGATGTCAGGGTACTGGCGTTTGAATGTGGGAAGCACATGCGGAAGCAAGTGCGCGCCTGTAATCGGCATGCTGCCGATGACCACCTTGCCGCTCTTCAGCTGGGATATATCAGCCATTTCCTGGCGCAGCAGCTCCACGGCGTCTATAATTTTTTGGGCCTGCTCCATGAAGGAAGCCCCGGCATGCGTTAGCTCCACTGTGCTTGTATTGCGCTGGAACAGCAGCACCCCGAGCTCTTTCTCCAGCTTGGACAGCTGTTGGCTCAAGGAGGGCTGGGCGATGTGCAGCTTCTCGGCGGCCCGGGAAAAATTTCGCTCTTGGGCGATTTGGAGTGCGTATTGCAGCTGTCTAAGTTCCATGAGACACCTTCCTTTGCTTTCTATAAAGTAGCGGATAAACCACGCTTTGCTTGATAGTTAATTCCTATTACTTTTATAGATATTATATCTTGGATCAATTAAGCTGCAAATGCTATATTTAGTTTAATTCAAGAGGCTGCCGGGCTGAATCGACTTCTGTCCGGCGTCTCTTCCAAGGAACGAAACCATGAAGAGGTGACAGTGATGAGTAAAAGAACGATGTTTGAGAAAATCTGGGATAACCACGTGATTCATCAGGAAGAAGGCAAGCCGAGCATTTTGTACATCGATTTGCACCTCGTCCACGAGGTAACGTCCCCACAAGCCTTCGAGGGCCTGCGCCTGAGCGGCCGCAAGGTGCGCCGTCCGGAGCTAACGTTCGCAACGATGGACCATAACGTACCGACGAAGGACCGCTTTAACATTAAAGACCCGATCTCCAAGCAGCAGATCGACACGCTGTCGCAGAACTGCCGCGACTTCGGCGTCACCCTCTTTGATCTGGATACGATTGATCAAGGGGTCGTGCACGTTATGGGGCCGGAACTCGGTCTGACCCATCCGGGCAAAACGATCGTCTGCGGCGACAGCCACACCTCGACTCACGGCGCATTCGGCGCTCTGGCGTTCGGGATCGGCACAAGCGAAGTGGAACACGTGCTGGCTACCCAATGCTTGCAGCAGGCCAAAGCGAAGACGATGGAAGTGCGCTTCGTCGGCAAGCGCAACCCCGGCGTAACGGCGAAAGACATGATCCTCGGCGTCATTGCCAAGTATGGCACGGATTTTGCTACAGGTTATGTCATTGAGTACACGGGCGAAGCGATTCGCGAGCTGTCGATGGAAGAGCGCATGACCGTCTGCAACATGTCGATCGAAGGCGGTGCGAGAGCGGGCATGATCGCTCCGGATGAAACGACATTCGAATACTTGCGCGGACGCCAATACGTGCAGCAAGGCAGCGACTTTGACCAAGCGGTGGAGCAGTGGAAGCAGCTCGTCACCGACGAAGGCGCAGCATACGACCGCGTTGTAGAGTTTGACGTGGAAACCCTGATCCCGCAAGTGACCTGGGGAACGAGCCCGGGTATGGGTACGGACATTACGTCTCGCGTGCCGGTGCCGGCGGAACTGCCGACCGAAAACGAACGCAAAGCAGCTGAAAAAGCGATTGAATATATGGGCCTGACGCCGGGAACGCCGATGTCGGAAATCGAAATCGACTACGTGTTTATCGGTTCCTGCACCAACGGCCGGATCGAGGATCTGCGCGCTGCGGCCCAGGTAGCCAAGGGGCACAAAGTGTCCGACCGGGTAACGGCGATCGTCGTTCCGGGTTCGGGACGCGTCAAGATCCAGGCGGAGAAGGAAGGACTGGACAAAATTTTCACCGAAGCGGGCTTCGAATGGCGCGATGCCGGATGCAGCATGTGCCTGGCGATGAACCCGGACGTTCTCCAACCGGGACAGCGCTGCGCATCGACGTCCAACCGGAACTTCGAAGGCCGTCAAGGCCGCGGCGGACGCACGCACCTCGTGTCTCCGGCAATGGCTGCAGCAGCAGCGATCAAGGGTCGGTTCACGGATGTCCGTGATTGGAACTTCAAAACGGAAGCGGTCAGCAGCTAAGGAGGAGAATAAACATGGAAGCTTTTACGAAATTAACAGGTCTCGTCGCTCCGGTAGACCGGGTGAACGTGGATACGGATGCCATCATTCCTAAACAATTTTTGAAGCGGATCGAACGTACCGGTTTCGGACAATTTCTGTTCTATGAATGGAGATTCGATGAGCAGGGCAACGACATCCCGCAGTTTTCGCTGAACCAGCCGCGCTATAAAGGAGCTTCGGTTCTGATCTCCAGAGCGAACTTCGGCTGCGGTTCTTCCCGTGAGCATGCGCCATGGGCGATCATGGATTACGGGTTCAGATGCATCATCGCTCCATCGTTCGCAGACATTTTCTACAACAACTGCTTTAAGAACGGCATTCTGCCGATCAAACTGTCGGAAGAGCAGGTGGAAGACCTGTTCCAGCGTACGGCAGCAAATGAAGGCTACGAGCTGAACGTCGACCTGGAAAACAAAACGATCACGGATGCCCAAGGACTGCGTATCGATTTCGACCTGGATGAGCACCGCCGGCAATTCCTGCTGCAAGGCCTGGACGATATCGGCCTGACCCTTCAGCATGAAGACGCCATCTCCGCCTATGAGCAAAAGCACGCGGATCGCTTGTTCGCGTAACTTATCCAGCCGGATGGGCACTGCCCTTCATTATAAGCTCCCATGCTCCGATAAGGAGTGTGGGGGCTTTTTTGCTGGGCGCTGGAGTATACCCGAGGAGCCGAAGGAGTCAAGGGAGGTCGATATTTGGATAAATCGGGAAACAAAACAGGTAAAAATTTGTAAAATCAAGCAGGAATATAAGCTTAGCGCACAGAAATTGTTACAGGTCAAATACCGTTAATGTTTTTTTCATACATACATTCTGCGGCTTGTCACGAGCAGCAGCAAAAAATCAGTTTGTCAGAGGTGGAACATGAAGAAATTTGGCTTTTTACTGTTTTTATTGATGTTCGCCTTTATTGTCGGCGCCCAGGCGCCGTCGGTATCGGCGGCAAGCGGCACGGAGATCGTGCTGGACGGGAAACAACTGGACATGCCTGCAGACGCAGGAGTTGTCAACGTGAACGGGAGCATTATGGTTCCCTTCCGCGTGGTCGGTGAAAATCTTGGATTTGCCGTAGATTGGGAGCAGAAGTCGCAGAAGGTCACGATTCAGAAAGGCAGCACCAAGATGCTGCTTGTCGTCAAGCAGAAATCGGCAACCGTGAACGGCAAAAAGGTGAGCCTGGATCAGCCGCCGCTCCTGCAGAAGGGCAGCGTCGTTGTGCCGATCCGGTTCGTGAGCGAACAAATGGGTCTTGCGGTCAGTTGGGACGGCGTCAACAAAACTGTGTATCTGTCGACGGATGGATCGAATCCGTCGGGAGCCGATCCGGGAACAGGAGCAGGCAGTGGAGGTACGATACCGGTTCCTGATACGGGGAGCGGCAATCCGGAAGGCACCGCTCCGTCAGGCGGTTCTGAAGGATCCGGCGTGACCGGCCAGGAGGGGATTGCCGAGCTGACTGGCATCAGCTTTAGCGACAACCGCCTGATGATCGCTACCTCCGGTAACGGAAATGTGGTCCCGAAAGTGTTTACGATGAAAAATCCGGACCGCATCGTCGTGGATCTGCCGCAGACCCAATTCTCAGGAGCACTGGGCGAGACGCTTCCCTTGAGCGCTGACGCTCAAGGGAAGCTGGACGTCAGCGGGTATCCCGACGTTTCCGGGATCCGGTATTCGTTGTTCAGCAGCAGTCCGTCCACCGTTCGGATCGTGATCGATTTGAACTATGCCAAAAACTATGCCGCATACCCGGATCCGTCCGGAAGCGGGATGTTTATCGTCGATTTGAATTTAGCTTCGGAGACGCCGTCGGTTCCGGTCGGGGGCAGCGGGAAGAAGGTCGTCGTGATCGACGCCGGGCACGGTGCCAAGGATCCCGGGACGATCGGCTATTCGAAAACGAAGGAGAAGGACTTCAACTTGGCGGTTGCCCTAAAAGTCGGACAGCTTCTCGGGAGTGAGCCGAATATCGATTTTGTTCTGACGAGAAGCGATGACACTTTC
Organism: Paenibacillus sp. FSL R5-0378; assembly: GCF_038009285.1. Lineage (NCBI taxonomy): Bacteria > Bacillati > Bacillota > Bacilli > Caryophanales > Paenibacillaceae > Paenibacillus > Paenibacillus sp. FSL R5-0378. Next base: position 5,501,044 of record NZ_JBBPAY010000001.1, on the reverse strand, counting down.
CTCGAGTTGAAGGACCGTGTTAAAATAGCCAACGATCTGAATGCCGACGTATTTGTATCCATCCATGCGAACAGCGCGGGCTCGTCTGCGGCGAGCGGCAGCGAAACCTATTATCAGCGTGATGCAAGCAAATCGCTGGCGAACGTGCTGCACAAGTATTTGGTTCAGGCTACCGGCCTGGCGGACCGGGGAGTGAAATACGGCAACTTCCACGTCATTCGGGAGACCAAAATGCCGGCTGTTCTCCTGGAGGTTGGTTATTTGAGCAATCCGAAGGATGAGGCAACCTTGTTCTCCGAAAACGTTCAGCAGTCCGTCGCGCAGGGGATCGTGAGCGGCATTAAGGAATATTTGGGATTATAGAATTCGGAACTTGGCTGAAAGGAGTGTTATGGTGAATAAAAAAATATGGTGCGCAGTTCTTCTGTCCGCCGTGATGATTGTAGGAGCAGGCTGCGGTCAGAAAGCGAAGACGGCTCCTCCTCCGCCAGCGAGCGCTTCCGAGCCGAGCTCGGTTCAAGCGGACGAGAGCACATCACCGCCGGTTACGGAAGGTACTGCTCCGGATGACAGTACGGCAGGCAGCAATTCGGGCAATGACAGCAGTGGAGGGACCGGGGAAACCAAGGGTGAATCAACCGGTGAGGCAGCTAAGGATCAACCCAGCTTTCAGAAATTGACCATTGATGTATATTACACCGACCCGCAGGAAATGGAGCTGAAGAAAGCCCAGAAGGAGATCAGCTACCAGGTTCCTCTTGAGAAATACGTTGAGGCGTTCAAAGCGCTTCAAGACAGCGGCAGCACCGACCTCGTTCCGCTGTGGGGTAAAATCGAATTGACCAAAATGTCGCTGGACACAGATACGGGACTGCTGCATATGGATATTCATATCCCGGACGAAGCCCGGCTGGGATCGGGCGGGGAACAATTTGCCCTCGACTCGCTCAAGCAAACGATGTTTCAATTCGACGAAATCAAAGCGATCGACATCCTCGTCGACGGCCAAGCCGTGGAGAGTCTGATGGGCCACATGGATCTCGACCATCCGATCAAGAGAGGCGAGTAGATCATCGTTTCAATCATAACGAACAAGCATGCCGATTCCTATTGGGAGTCGGCATGCTTTTTTGCGGAAACCATGCTTTTCAGCAGGGGTGTTTGAATCGATAATACATAAAATCCCGGTTTTGTCCATCCAAAGTCATAGTAAAACTTTTGCATATAGAGGAATATATTCGCAACTTTTCAGGGGGGCTCGCGTCTAATAAATGTCTGGTGATGTCGAAGATGCCGAAGCCGAAACGTCAAAAAGCAGTTGAAAAATTTGAGAATGGTAGGGGTGAATAATGAAGAAGTTTGGTTTTTTGTTTGCGTTTATATTTGTCTTCATTTTGGCGTTTCCTCATAATGGACAGGCTGCGGCAGGGAGCACAAAGATTTTTTTGAATGACAATGAGCTGAAGCTAACAGGTAATGCAGTGGTTGAAAATGTGAAGGGTAATACGATGATCCCATTTCGCGTGGTCGGAGAGAGTCTGGGATTTGATGTCGCATGGGAGCAGAAGACCGGCACGGTAACCATACAAAAGGGCTCGACAGTCATAAAGCTTGTTGTTAATCAAAAGAATGCTACGGTTAACGGCAGTAAGGTTGCACTTAATATCGCGCCGATTCTGCGCACCGACACGGTCATCGTCCCGCTTCGCTTTGTGAGTGAGCAAATGGGACTGACCGTCAGCTGGGATAATGTGAAGAAAGTGGTATATTTAATTACCCCGGATTCGAATTCCGGAAACAGCGGAAATGCCGGCACCGGTGCTGGCAATGGCGGGACAACCGTACCCGGCAACGGCAGCGGCGATAACGACAGCAGCGTCGGGCTCGTCAATGGACTCAGCTTCAGCGACAACCGGCTGCTGATCGCAACCAGCGGGTCGGTTAAGGCCAGCAGTTTTAAAATGACCGGTCCCGATCGGGTCGTCATCGATCTGACGAACGCGAAATTTTCGGATCAATTCAGCGGTTCTTCTCCGCTGGACAGCAATTATAACGGCTCAATCAACGTCAGCGGCTATCCGGATGTATCCAAAGTCCGTTACTCGCTGTATAACGATAATCCTTCCACGGTACGCGTGGTCATTGATCTGAATTATGCGAAAAATTATAAGCTGACCAATGAAAACGGGATGTATATCATCGACTTGAACACATCAGACAGCGGCACTCCTTCCACTCCAGTTGGCGGAGGCGGCAAAAAAATCGTCGTCATTGATGCAGGCCATGGCGATCAGGATCCTGGCGCATCAGGCGTTTCCGGCAAAAAAGAAAAAGCGTTTAACTTGGCGGTTGCCCTCAAAGTAGGGGCTCTGCTCAAAAATGATCCTAACATCGATGTCGTTCTTACCCGCAGCGACGATACGTTCCTTGAACTGAGCGAACGGGTAAAGATCGCCAACGATTTGAAGGCGGATGTGTTTATTTCCATCCATGCGAACAGTGCAGGCTCCTCTGTGGCAACAGGAAGTGAAACCTACTATCAGCGGGATGCCAGCAAGGCGCTGGCCAACGTGATGCATAAGTACCTGGTACAAGCCACCGGACTGAAGGACCGCGGCGTTCGCTACGGCAATTTCCACGTCATTCGCGAAACGAAGATGCCGGCTGTGCTGCTGGAAGTTGGTTATCTGAGCAACAAAAACGACGAGGCTGCCCTTTTCTCGGAAAGCTTCCAGCAGCGGGTTGCCAAAGGCATTGTCAGTGGTATCAAAGAGTATTTAGGTGTGAAATCATGATGAATCGCAGGAACAAGGAGGCGGGAAGTCAATGAATAAAAAAGTTTGGTGTGCAGGGGTTCTGGCTCTGGCGTTGGTTGCTTTGGCAGGCTGCGGCCAGAAGCCGACCGCCGCACCAGATCAGCAACAGGAGACGGCCTCCGATCAGCAGGTGACTGGAAGCGGCGGAGATACGGCAGCCGGAGAAACGGGAACCGAAGGCACCAACGGTGCCGTTACTTCCGACAGCGGGCAGGACCAAGGTTCAGACCAAGGTCAGACCTCATCCGGTTCGCAAGGGCAAGGACAGGGTCAAGAGGCGACTGGCCAGGGCCAATCCACGTCCACGCAAACGACGAATTCGAACCAAAAAAGCTTGAATATCGATGTCTATTATACGGATCCTGAGGAGCTGGATTTGCACAAAGCCCAGAAGGAAATCAGCTTCAGCAGCGAAGATGAAAAGTATAAGAAGGCGTTCGAAGCGCTGCAGGCCAGCGACAAATCGGACCTCGTTCCTCTGTGGGGCAAGGTGGAACTTAAATCGCTGAGCATGAAGGACGGTCAGCTCACCATCGACATTCATATGCCGGATGAGGCCCGTCTTGGTGCAGGGGGAGAGCAGTTTGCCCTGGACGCACTCGACAACACGCTGTTCCAGTTTGACGAAGTGAAGTCGATCGAGCTGCTGGTTGACGGCGCCAAGGTGGAAAGCCTGATGGGGCATGTCGATTTGGAGCATCCGATGACAAGACACTGATTTTTTTGGGGAAATTCAGGAAATATAGCAGGAGCTCGGCTCCTGGATGTCGAATTATATACAGCTAGAGAAAGGCTGATAGTATCGAACTAAAGTTGGAGCGTCGCGCATCCTTTGTGGGAGCTATGATTCCCGGGGAACGGGCGCCTCCGCTTTAGTTCTTTCTATTTATTTCAGAGAGGGGCACTATCATGGTTCAGAAACGCAGCAATCATTCCTTACCTTCTAAAAAAGTCGTCTCCGCCGTCCTGGTCGGTATGATGGCATTAAGCTCGGGCACAGCCGTATTCGCGGATACCCCGGCCACGACCGGAGCAAGCGTAACAGCAGCTTCCGTCGGCCAGTTCAGTGACGTCAAGAGCGGATTCTGGGCTGAGAAGCATATATACAAGCTTGCTGCCCAAGGCATCATCCTCGGCGATAAAGGGCTGTTCCGTCCAAACGATTATGTGACCCAGCAGGAAGCCGTTACGATGGCGATCCGTTTTGCCGGGCTTCAGAACAAGCTGAGCACGGACACGGCCGTTGCGCTGCCGGAGAATGTCGTCGTAAATAATTATTTCAAGCCATACGTTGCACTCGCTTTCCAGCAAAGCCTGCTGAACAAGGCGTCCGAAAGCGCGGCCACCGGTCAAAAGGGAACCTGGGGCGAGCGGAAGGCGAGCCGGGAGTGGATCACCGAAGTGCTGGTCCGCGCTCTGGGCAAGGAAAGCCAAGCTTCCGCCGCAGCCTCGAAGGCCACAACGTTTGCCGATAACGGCAAAATTTCCGCTTCAAAACGCGGCTTTGTGAACGTGGCGCTGGAGCTGGGCTTGACGAACGGTGTGGATGGTAACCGTTTTGATCCGCAAGGTTCGGTTACGCGTGCCCAGCTGGCGACCTTTTTCAGCCGGGCGGAAGCCTACAACAACATTAAGTACGACAACTCCGCCGAAGGCATCATTACCGGGCTGAGCGATAATAAGCTTGATTTGTATGTAGACGGCAGTGTGAAGAGCTACGCCATTGATGCGTCAACCGGATATTTTACAAAGGATTCGGAAACGAAGATTGCCTTTACGGAACTGAAGCCGTACACCAAAGTGATGGTCATCGGCAGCGGGACGAAGGCAGGGTATGTGGAAGTGACGGATCCAACCGTTCAACTGGAAAGTACGGAAGGAACGTTCCAGAAGCTGTCTCCTGGGAACATTCTCTGGATCGAAACGAACAGCACGTTCCAGCAGTTTACATATGATGCGGGTACGACGTTCCTGGATCAGAACGGTGCGAAGATCGATCCTTCCGCCATCGCGGTCGGCAGCAAGGTATCTGTATCTCGTGAAACGTTTAGCTCCGCCAAGAAAACGGTCATCGTTCAAGTGAAATCGGGGATCGTGAACAAGACGGGCACCGGAACGCTGCAGAGCATCGATACGGCCACCAAGTCGCTCGTCATCAAAAATGACGCGGGCAATCTCGAAAGCTACACTTGGGATGCCAACTCGTTCTTCAGTTACCAGAATGAGATTCTGTCTCCGTCCGAACTGAAAGCGGGTTCGACCATTAATTACACGATCAAGAATAACATGATTCAATCCATTGAATTAAAACAGGGAGTGGAGCGTACGATCCGCGGATCCTTGTATGAGGTTGGAGCAAACGGCTCGACCATCACCTACAAGCGGGACGGCGGAGCACTTGAAGTGAAGCTTCTTGCCAGCAAGCCGGAAATTGTCATCAGCGGCATCAGCGCACCGCTTCTTAGCGATCTGATCGCGGATTCCACCGCTGGCGACCAGGTGCAAATTACGCTGAATCCTGACGAGCAGGTAACCAAAATCGAAGTGCTGAACCGTCAGATGGAGCAAAAACGCGGAGCCTCGGTCGTATCCTATGAACCGAAGACGAAGCTGCTCACGCTGATGGACGCGAACAAAAAACCGTTCGTTGTGACGCTCGACGATAAAACCAAGCTGGTGTACAACACGGCCAATCCGACGCTGTCCGGCATCGAATCGCTGCTGACGACCGGCCGTAAAGTGAACGTCAGCTATCTGACGAACCGGGCGCTGTCGCTTGAGGTCATCTACCAGTACGACGGCAAGGTAACCGCGATCGATACGGCTGCCAAGAAGATGACTGTGGTCACCCCTGGCGGGGAAACACTCGTACTGCCTTACAGTAATCCGGCTGTACAGGCATACGGCAAGAGCAACGCGTCGCTGTCCGACGTGAAGATCGGCAGTGATGTCGCCCTCGTGCTGAATGCGACGCAGGATGCCATTTCGTCCATTCTATTGAAATCGACGGTTCAATTTGAAGTCGTGGACATGAACTATACCAGCAGCCGAATTACGGTGAAGAAGGATGGCGTGACGAGCCAGTTCTATCTGGACAAAGCCGCACTGACAGGAGATAACGGACAGGCGGTGGAGCTGGCGGATATTCGTGCCGGACAGATTCTCAACGTGACGTTTAACGGAACAAACGCGGCTGCCGCACAAATCGTGAAGCTGACGACGGGCCAAATCACGGCGGTGGATTCTTCTGCGGCATCGCCAAGCATTACGGTGAAGGATTATGCCGGCACGACGGAAACGTTCAAGCTGGGAACCGGGTCGAAAATCGTCAATGACGCCGGCAGCGCGCTGAGCCTGGGGAACCTGGCGGCGGGCAACCGCGTCGAAGTCCGCAAGGACGAAAGCGGCAATGCCGTGGTCAAGGTGCTGAATGTAACGACCCAGACCTACTGGAAATATGACAGTTATGCGAAGGAAATATATGTGAAACGGCAAAATGTCAATGATGCCAACCAATACACGCTTTCGCCTGGAGCATATATTCACCAAGGTGACACGATATTGACCGTGCAATCCCTGAAAGAAAATGATACTATTGTATTGTATTTAAACAATGGAACGATTGTAGAAATACAGAAACAATAGTATGCTTTGGGAATGGTCATAAGATACACCGTCTTGATGCGGGGTTCTTACCCGCGTCAGGACGTTTTTTTTTGCAGGAGGTACTTCGCATGAAGGCTGAAACCGTTCGCTATATTTTGGACACGATCGGAGCGATGTTCCCTGATGCGCATTGTGAATTAAACCACAGCAATGCGTTCGAGCTGACGATCGCGGTTCTGTTGTCCGCCCAGTGTACGGACGAAACGGTAAACAAGGTAACCAAGGATCTTTTTCAAAAGTATAAAACGCCTGAGGATTATGTTTCGGTTCCCTTGGAGGAGCTCGAACAGGATATCCGCCGGATCGGCCTGTACCGGAACAAAGCCAAGCACATCCACAATCTGTGCCGCATTCTGATCGAACAGTACGGCGGAGAGGTTCCACGAGAGCATGACAAGCTGGTACAGCTTCCCGGCGTAGGACGCAAGACGGCCAATGTGGTGGTGTCGAATGCTTTTGACGTTCCGGCGATTGCGGTGGATACGCACGTCGAGCGGGTATCCAAGCGGCTTGCTCTGGCGGGCTGGAAGGACTCGGTGCTCGAAGTGGAGAAAAAGCTGATGAAGCGGGTGCCCAAGGATGAGTGGACGATCACGCACCACAGGCTCATCTTCTTCGGCCGGTATCACTGCAAGGCACAGAATCCGAAATGTCAGGTATGTCCGCTGCTCGATGTGTGCCGTGAAGGAAAAAAACGTATGAAGACGTCCCAAATCAGAAAAGATAAGGAACATACAGGATAGGAAGAACAAAGATGGAGAAGGATGGGATTTAGATGAAATGCATTTCGGTGTACACAGACAATTTTGAAATGTTTTCCGATATTTTTGATGCGGTTGTGGAAAGCAAACTGAGCGAAAACGAAGAGAAGGAAGTCGAAGGAATCACGGTGAGCCATTCGGGCGACGTGCCTGAGCATTACCTGGACCGGATGTCCGTTAAGCCTGAAGTCGTTGTCATGAAGGACAAGTCCCGGGGTTTGACGATTTTGCAGCACGGCAAAGTCTTTGAAATTTTGATTCCGGAACTGGAAAGCGCGTCGATTTAACGGCCTGTATATGCAGCGTAAGGCCCAGGATAAAACCGAATGGTATTCGGTTTTATTTTTTTTTGTCCGGCAAAGTGATTTCCAACCCATCGGTGGAATGTTAAAATAAAACTATTTGAATGGGTTTTTCGGCAAAAAGCGTCATGAGCCGCCTCATTCGGTCAATTGACACAAGGGAGAGTAGTCAGCATGTCGTTCACTGTCCAAACTACAGCTAGCCAAGGATCTATTGCGCTGCAGCCTCTGAAGGAGCAGCTTGCCGCTTTGGGCGATGCGAGATCGGCGAGTCTCATCGACGATTTAATACATAAAGCAGACGCCGGGGAAATGACCATCGCCTTTTGCGGCCATTTCTCGGCGGGAAAATCCAGCCTGATCAATTCCTTATGCGGACAAAAGGTGCTTCCATCCGGTCCGGTGCCGACCAGCGCCAACGTCGTCTCCATCCGCAATGGCGAGCCGCGCGCCCTGATCTATCCGGCCGCAGGTGCAGGGGATGAAGCCCCGAAAGAGACCGCGGACCCGCTTCAAGTCTCGCTTAAGGAACTGTACGAGTACTGCACCAACGGTGGTGACTATTCATCGGTGGAGGTGTGGGATCATGTTCCTCTGCTTGGGGAGCACGGCGTCTTCATGGATACACCAGGGGTGGATTCGACGGACGACGGCCATCAAAAAGCGACCCACTCCGCGCTTCATTTGGCGGATGTCGTTCTGTATGTGATGGACTATAACCATGTCCAGTCCGAAAACAATTTGGTGTTTGCCAAGAGTCTGTCGGATTGGGGCAAACCGCTGTACCTGATCGTCAACCAAATCGATAAGCACCGGGAGCGGGAGCTATCCTTTGATACCTACCGCCAGGAAGTGGAGGCGGCTTTCAAGCGGTGGCAGGTGCATTACGAGAATTTGCTGTTTATCTCGCTGAAGAATCCGGAGCATCCGTATAACCAGCGGGCTCAGCTGGATGGCCTGGTGCAGGAGCTGATCGCCCAGCGGGGACCGCTATTGTCTTACAGCATCGACTGTTCCGCTCGTCATATCGCCGAGCAGCATACGGCGCAGTTCGCCGATTCGCTGCAGGAGGACATGGAGCAGCTGCTGCAGGAGATGGGCGGCGCGGAGAAGGCGGCGGAGCTGGAACGGGAGATGGGCGCCCTCAGGGAGGAGATCGACCGGTTAGAGAATATCCGGCAGCTGGAGCGGGAAGCGGTCCGCCGTGAGGCGGAAGGACTGCTCGAGAATGCCAACCTGACCCCGGCCGATCTGCGGGACAGGGCGCAGCTGTTTCTCGAAAGCCGCAAGCCGGGCTTCAAGAAGGGCTTTCTGTTCGCCGGGGCGAAGACGGAGCAGGAGAAGCAGGAGCGCTTGGAAGGCTTTCTGTCTTCGCTGCGGGAGCAGTGCGCCTCCCAGATCGGGTGGCATCTTCAGGAGCTGCTGCGCCGCTGGGGACAGTCCCACCGGATTTGGAACGAGGAACGCGATCAGCAGCTTGCCGATCGGATGCCGGTCATCGGGCCGGAACTGCTGGAGGGCACGGTGGAGCCGGGAGCGGTGCTGTCCGGCGAATACCTGCTGAATTACTGCCGCAAGCTGTCGGCAGAAATCAAGGCGCTGTACCGCCGCGCTGCGCTGGACGCGGTGGAAGAGATGCTGGCGGATGTCGAGGCATCCGCCGCGCCCGCCAAGCAGCGCGCACAGCAGGATCTGGCCGCGCTGCAGGAGCAGTCCGCCGCGATGGCCCGCTACACGGAGCTGGCAGCGGCCATCGCGGCGCGCAAGGAAGCGGCGGCGCGCCTGCTGCCGCCGCACCAGGCGCTCACCCCCGGCACTCTGCCGCGGGTGAGCGCCCCAACCCGGCCGGCTGTGCAGCCGGCCGGGGAAGACGCGGGCGCGCCGCTGGCGGCGCCGCTGTGAAGCCCGCCCCGCATGGCGGGGCGGGGCCGCAGGGCGGCGCGGCCAAGGGCCGCCGCCAGCGGCTTGACGCGGCCGCGGCGCAGCTGCGCGAAGCGGCTGCGCTGCTGGGGCGCCATCCCGCGCTGGCTTCCGCCGCGCGGGGGCTGGAGGGCCGAGCCGAGGCGCTGGCCGGCGGCTCGTTCACGATGGCACTGTTCGGCGCGTTCAGTGCCGGCAAGTCTTCGTTCGCCAACGCTCTGCTTGGCGACAGCGTGCTGCCCGTCTCGCCGCATCCGACGACAGCGGCGATCAACCGCATCCTGGCGCCGGAGGGCGAGTATGCGCACGGGACGGCCAGGGTGCAAATGAAGTCGGCCGAGGCCTTCCAGGACGATTTGGCATATTCCTTCTCGATCCTCCAGCTCAGCAAGCCGGAAGGCGACGGCTGGCTTGAGGCGGTACGTTCCATGAAGCCGGAAGGTGTGCATCCGGCCGGCCTGCCGCATTACGGATTTCTCAAGGCGGCCGCCGCGGGCTGGGAACTGGCGAAACCGCTGCTGGGCAGCGTTCAGACCGTTGATATGCCGGAGTACCGCTCTTTTGTAGCCGATGAGACTAAATCTTGCTTTGTCGACCGGATTGATCTGTATTACAGCTCTCCGTTGACGGAGCAGGGAATCGTGCTCGTGGATACGCCGGGGGCTGACTCACTGCACGCCCGCCATACCGGCGTGACGTTCCAATATATGAAGCAGGCGGACGCCATCGTTTTTGTAACGTATTATAATCACGCGTTTTCCAAGGGCGACAGGCAGTTCCTGACCCAGCTCGGCCGGGTGAAGGACAGCTTTGCCCTCGATAAAATGTTTTTCATCGTCAACGCGGCCGATCTGGCTGCTTCCCCGGAAGAGCTGGAGCAGGTCGTCAAGCATGTGGACGGCAACCTGAAAGCCCGGGGCATCCGGCTGCCGCATATTTACCCCCTCTCCAGCATGACCGCGCTCGAGGCGAAGCTGGGCGGAGATGAAGCCATGCTGGCGCAATCGGGACTCGGCGCATTTGAGGATGCGCTCGGAGTCTTCGCCGGGGAAGAGCTTCCCAAGCTGTCCCTCCAAGCCGCCGCATCCGAGGTGTCGGCTGCGCGGAAAAGGGCGGAGGAATGGGCGCGTCTGTCCCGGCAGGATGCAGGCAGCAGGCAGCGGCGCAAGCAGGAGCTGGTCCGGACAGCCGAGCAGGCCAAGGGGCTTGTCGGGCAGTTTGCTTCAATGCAGCAGGGGAACCTGATTGCACAGGAAACGAAAGAGCTGCTGTTCCACGTCAGACAGCGGATCGGTTTTGGAATGGGTGACTTTTTTAACGAAACGTTTCATCCTTCCGTTCTGCGTGAAGATGCGGGGCAGCTGAAGCGGGTGTTTGCCGGGTGCGGACGCGAGCTGGAACGGACGCTCGTCCGTGAGCTGGAACAGGAGCTGCTGGCCACGACGCTTCGATTGGAGAACAAAGGCAAACAAATCGTGCATGCGGCCGCCGTACAGACGACAGAGGATATATCCGCACTGGATGCCGGTTTGGTTCTGAATCCGCCGGAGGAAAAGGAGTGGGAAACGCCGGAGCTTAAGGAAGTTCAGCTGGAAGGCATCGTCGACTGGAACGCGGCCTGGGGATATTTTAAATCGCCGAAGGCTTTCTTTGAAGGCGGAGGACGCGAAAAAATGCGTTCGGCTGTAGAAGAACAGATCAAAGAAGCGCTGAGCCGCGAAGTATCCGCTCAGGAAGGGCTGCTGACTGATTTTTACGCGCAGCGGATGGGGGATGCCCAGCATAGGCAAGCCGGCGCCCTGCAGGAGCAGCTGAAGGAAACGGTCGATGCGCTGACCGCCTCGCTGGAACAGGGCGAACGGCCGGAGACGTGGGATACCCTCGCAGCCGAACTGCTTCATATTGAGAAACGCATGACATCTTAGGAAACCGCACGGTCACGGAGCAGGACACCGATTCGTGTAAATACTCCATCACCGGCTAGCCGGTAATTTCTATGCCGAAGTCCCTGTTACAGGGGCTTTTTTATTTTCAATATGTAGGGGTGGCAAGTCCAGGTACTGACCGTAACGCTAACCTCTTGAAGACCGTTTCGGACACCGAAAAATGGAAGCTTTCCCCCAAGTCAGGAAGCGCTTTTACAGCACCACCCGGCTTTTTATCGGGAAGCGCAGAGATTGAGAGGATTTGGCATGATTTGATAAGTAAACCCGGATTATATCCAGTTAATGCCGAACCATTGACAAAGCGGCGAAAATATGCGCTGTTATCCTCTTTGCCGCCTCTGAGAGACGGTGTTAAACTTCATAAATGTTCACAACTTACGCGAATGATTTTCAAGCATTCACATGACTCGAAGGAGGAGAACCATGAATGTTCTCAGGCAAATGCAGGGCTTTTTTTGGGTGAAGCGCAGTTTTCTTTATTTATCTATACTCTGCCTCGCCATAGCTACTGCGCTGGGGCTTGTTACCCCGAATTTGCTCCGGAAGCTGATCGACGAAGCGATCGTTCCGCAGCATTTTGAGCTCGTTCCCGCTCTGGCGCTCACCGTCATCGGTGTCGTCACCCTTAAAGCCGTCATGCAGTTTCTAAGCGGCATGCTCGGCGGAAGACTAGGGAACTATCTGGCATACCGTTTGCGTAACGGCTGCTATGAGAAGCTGCAAGTCTTGTCTTTCCGCTATTACGACACGGCCAGAACAGGCGACCTGATGTCCCGTCTGACCGGGGATCTCGAAGCGATCCGGCAATTTATCGCCTTCGGCATCCCGCAAATTTTGAACACGATCCTCATGGTTGTGTTCGGAGCGGTCATGATGCTGTCGATCAGCTGGCAGCTGACGCTCGCTACCATGATCAGCATCCCGTTCCTGGTGTTTGTCGCCCTGAAGTTCGAAGGCAAGATCCACCCGGCGTTCCAGGAAATGCGCCTGGCGCTGAGTGCGCTGACGACTTCGGTACAAGAGAACATTACAGGTGTTCGTACGGTCAAATCATTTGCGCGTGAGCCTCACGAAGTCGACAAGTTTTCCGTGCGTAACGAACGCTACAAAAACAACCAGATCTTCGCTTCAGGTCTGTGGAGCCGCTACTTTCCGGTCATGGAGCTTCTCGCGTCCATCTGCGTTGTGCTGCTCCTCGGTGTCGGAGGCACGCTGGTCATTCACCAATCGCTGTCGCTGGGCGAGCTCGTTGCCTTCTTCAGCTTGATCTGGTACATTATCGGACCGATGTGGAATATCGGTTATCTCATCAACAACTACACGCAGTCGGAAGCTTCGGGGGAGCGGGTGCTCGAACTCCTGAACCAGCCGATTGACGTCAAGGATAAAGACAATGCCGTCGCTCTGTCTTCCGACGAAGTGAAAGGGCATGTCACCTTTGAACATGTTACCTTTGCTTATGGCAATAAGTTGGCCGCCATCCAGGACATTAATTTGGATGCGCCTCCAGGATCGGTCATCGGCCTGCTCGGCGGAACCGGATCAGGGAAATCGACGATCATCCAGCTGCTGATGCATGCGTATAACGTCAATAGTGGCAGCATCAAGCTGGACGGCAAGAACATCAATGATATTCAAGTCCGGAGCCTGCGCAGCCAAATCGCGTCGGTGTTCCAGGAGACGTTCCTGTTCTCGTCCAGCATCCGCAATAACATCGCCTACGGCCTGAAGGACGTAACGATGGACGAGATCATCCGGGCCGCCAAGCTGGCCAAAGCCCACGATTTCATTATGGAAATGCCGGACGGTTACGATACGGTGGTCGGCGAACGGGGCATGGGCCTCTCCGGAGGGCAGAAGCAGCGGATCGCGATTGCGCGCGCGCTGCTGAAAAATCCGAAGATCCTCATCCTCGATGACGCGACGAGCGCCGTCGACATGGAGACCGAGCACGAAATCCAGTCGGGCTTCCAGGAAGTTATGAAGGGACGGACGACGTTCATCATCGCCCACCGGATCTCTTCCCTGCGGCATGCCGACGAGATTCTCGTACTGAACGAGGGCAAAATCGTGCAGCGCGGCAAGCATGAAGAGTTAATCACGGTGCCTGGCCCTTACCAGGATGTATACCATATTCAATATGCAGACCACATTGCCCGGATGAATGGGAATGCAGGAGAGCAGGTGAGCTCATGAATCCCGCAGCGGAAACGAATAAACAGCGGCCGGGAGCCGCAAATAAGAACAACCCGAAGGGGAAGACGCCAGGTGTAACCGGCGAACGCTTCGTGTATCAGGATGACGAAGTCATCGAAAAGCCGTTTAACTGGTCCCAGCTGACCCGGCTGTTCGCTTATATGAAGCCTTATGCCAAGCAAATGCTGCCGCTCGTCCTGCTGATGATGGTCCTCGGGACGATTACGAAACTGACCGTTCCGTTCCTGACCAGTCAGGCGATCGACAAGGCGATCGCGCCGAAAGACGGTAATACGAACCTGACGCTCTTGTATCTGCTTACGGCAGCGGCACTTGTTCTTTACATTATTCAGTGGATCGCGAGTACGTACCGGATCCGCCTGACCAACATTATCGGACAGCGCGTCATCTACGACCTGCGTTCGCATTTGTTCCAGCACATCCAGAAGTTGTCCTTCAACTTCTTTGACAAGCGGCCCGCAGGCTCCGTGCTCGTGCGTATCACCAACGACGTCAACTCCCTGCAGGAGCTGTTCACCAACGGCGTCGTCAACCTGATGATCGACTGTGTCCAGCTGGTCGGGATCGTGGTCATTTTGATGCTGATCAACTGGAAACTCGGACTTGCGGTTGTTCTGACCGTGCCGATCATGTTTTTCATCTCCACAAAGCTGCGGGTCAAGATCCGCCGCGCCTGGCAGGAAGTGCGCATGAAGAACTCCCGGATCAACTCGCATTTGAACGAATCGATCCAGGGGATCCGCGTTACGCAGGCTTACACACAGGAGCAGGAGAACATCAAGTTTTTCGACAAAATGAACATGGACAGCAAAAAGTCGTGGGACCGTGCGTCCACGCTGAACCAAGGGTTCGGCCCGCTGATCGAAATCACAGGGGGCATCGGCACCTTGATCCTGTTCTGGTTCGGGGCTTACCTGATACAGGAGGGCCAGCTGACCGTTGGTCTCCTGGTCGCCTTCTCCAGCTATGTCGGCAACTTCTGGGAGCCGATCAACCGGCTCGGCCAAATGTACAATCAGCTGCTGGTGGCGATGGCTTCCTCGGAGCGGATCTTCGAATTTATCGATGAGAAGCCGCATATCGACGACAAGCCGAATGCCCGGCCGATGCCGAAAATTAACGGCGATATCAAGCTTGAGAACGTCGTGTTCGAATACGAGAAGGGCCGGCCGGCACTCAAGGGTATCAACCTTGACGTCAAGGCAGGTCAAACGATCGCCCTCGTCGGGCATACCGGTTCAGGAAAAAGTACAATCATTAATTTGCTCAGCCGGTTCTATGATATAACAGGGGGCAAAATTACGATTGACGGTCTGGACATCCGGGACGTGAAGCTGGATACGCTCCGCAGCCAAATCGGAATCGTGCTGCAGGACACGTTCATTTTCTCGGGAACGATCCGCGATAACATTCGCTTTGGCCGGTTGGACGCGACCGACGAGGAGATCGAGGAAGTATCCAAGGCCGTCGACGCTCATGAATTTATTATGAAGCTGCCGAACGGTTACGATACGGAGGTCGAGGAGCGTGGGAACATGCTCTCCATGGGGCAGCGGCAGCTGCTGTCCTTCGCCCGGGCGCTTCTGGCCGATCCGCGCATTCTTATTCTTGATGAGGCGACGGCCAGCATCGATACGGAGACCGAGCTGAAAATTCAGGAAGCGCTGAAGGTGCTCCTGAAAGGCCGGACTTCCTTTATCGTCGCGCACCGGTTGTCGACGATCCGCCATGCGGACAAAATCGTCGTACTGGATCACGGCGAGATCAAGGAGGAAGGCAACCACCAGGAACTGATGCAGAAGCAGGGAACGTACCATGGTCTGATCGAAGCGCAGTTCCGGTTTGTCTGAGGATGATATAATATATAAGTTGACCTAAAGAATTCGATGCCAGCAAGGGAGTAAAATGATTCCGAAGAAGCGAAGCGGTCTTAAGAGCTTTCAAAAGGAAAGCTAACATCGGACGCATATGCTTTGGCTTTCGGACTTTCTGCCTCACGTAGGTTCCATAAAATCAAGAAATCCGAAAACAAGAGAGATCGTAGGAACATTTTACGTACTTGCTACCATCATCATTCATTTTTAAAACTTATATAGGCTTTCAGCCGAGCTGAATTGTTCTGGCCGAAAGATAAACTTCCGCATAAAAATGGACTGTCTTCCGTAGGTACATCGTTGGAGATATTATATTTCCCCCGGTCGCCGAAAGTTAACGGTGCGTTTACAGCCAATTAACAAACAACCAAAATTGTAAAATCAAGCAAGCTTCTCCAATGATCGCCATTCAAATAAGGAGAGATTGTGAATTTTGCAGGAAAATGTCGGAGCACTCTTGCATTCTTCCTTCGGAACCCCGAAAATGATAGAGAGGTATACATTTGTGGTATACATTAGTAGGGGGGAATTGGGAAGTGGTGTGGGGTGCTCCTTTTTCTGCACATGCTACAAAACTGCTGCTTCTAGGCAGCGGTGAATTGGGAAAAGAAGTAGTTCTCGAGGCTCAGCGTTTGGGCGTAGAAACCATTGCCGTGGACCGATATGAACACGCCCCTGCGATGCAGGTGGCCCATCGAAGCCATGTCATTGATATGCTCGATCCCGAATCGCTGAAGCGGATTATTCATCAGGAACATCCGGACATCATCGTCCCGGAAATTGAAGCTATAGCTACACAGGCTCTCCTTGAGCTGGAAGAGGAAGGGTACCGCGTCATTCCGACGGCTCGCGCCGCCCGGCTGACGATGGACCGCGAAGGGATTCGCCGCCTTGCTGCGGAAGATCTCGGACTTCCCACGGCGGATTATCGATTCGCCGACAGTCTGGAGGAGCTGCAAGAAGCGGTAGCCGTGCTTGGCACGCCCTGCGTGGTTAAGCCGATCATGAGCTCATCCGGTAAAGGGCAGAGCGTTTGCCGCACACCAGAAGATGCGGAAGAATGCTGGAATGCAGCCCTGGAAGGCGGACGAGCGAAGAGCACCCGCGTGATCGTTGAAGCATTTGTTACGTTTGAGAGCGAAATTACGCTCTTGACGGTCCGCTCTGTGAGCGGAACCACATTTTGCCCGCCGATTGGACATATTCAAAAGGACGGGGATTATGTAGAATCCTGGCAGCCTCATGTCATTAGTGAAGAGCAGCTGCGGGAGGCAGAGTCCATTGCCAAAGCCATCACAGACGAGCTCGGGGGATATGGCATTTTCGGAGTGGAACTGTTTGTTACCAAGCAAGGCATCATATTCAGTGAAGTATCCCCGCGTCCGCATGACACCGGCATGGTGACCATGGTGACGCAGGATTTATCGGAGTTCGCCCTGCATGTCAGAGCGATTCTCGGACTTCCGGTTACGTCGGTTGAACTGCTGACACCGGGAGCTTCGGCAACTTTGAAAGCGGTGAATGCAAGTACGAATTTTGCCGTCAGCGGTGTAGAGGAAGCACTGAGCCTTCCCCGGACACAGGTTCGGATTTTCGGCAAGCCTGAAACGAAGATCGGCCGGAGGATGGCGGTAGCGTTAAGCACTGACCCGGATATTCAGAAAGCACGGAACACGGCTAAGCAAGCCGCCAGTCTTTTAAAAGTGGAGGAATATGATCATGAACAGTAATTTGTCGGCTCCTACTTTGCAAATCCGTAAATCGAACTGCAATTGCGATCTGGAGTCTGTAACGGCGTTAATGCGCGAGCTCAACTATCCAACGACGATCAACGTTATGCGCGAACGGATGGAAGCCTCGGAAGACAATCCGAAACTGTGCACGATGGTAGCAGAGCTGGACGGAGAAGTTGTCGGCATGGTGGCGTTGAATCAGGTTCACTCCTATGCCACAGGCGAGACGGCGACTCAGGTATCCGCTTTGATCGTGTCCGAGAAACACCGCGGCCAAGGGATCGGCAAGCGCCTGATCCGCAGCAGCGAAGAATGGGGAAGAGCCCACGGCAGCCAGGTTCTGTTTTTGACGAGCGGCAACCGTGTGGAACGTGCCCCGGCCCATGCCTTCTATGAACATATCGGTTTTGATAAAGTCGGCTACCGCTTCATCAGAAAGCTGAAATAATACCGATTTCCAACATACCGGCCCCCCTGCAGAGGAGGGCTTTTTTCTATTTTCTGTATCCTTGAGTACCGAAGTATTCTACAAAAATGTTCAATATTTACAATACATATGAATTGATATACAATACGTGAGTGATATTTCGAAAGCGGTTACATTTTTCGACAAGACCAATGAAGTCTGCGGCTGCAGAAGCCGATTGTTCATGTTCTGACAAGTGTGAGTACAAATTTGGAACAGCCGAGGGATGAATGATGTATAAACTGCTGCTTGTGGAAGACGAAGAAGACGTCCGGGATGGGCTGGTCGAAGAAATCAACTGGGAGCTGCACGGCTTTCAGGTGACGGGTACTGCCGAAAACGGACGCGAAGCGCTGGAATGGATGGAAAAGGAGATGCCGGATATCGTCGTGACCGACATCCAAATGCCCTTTATGAACGGCTTGGAGCTGGCCGCGTGGATCCGAGAGCATGCCCCGTCCACCAAAATCATTATTTTGACCGGATACGATGAGTTTGAGTATGCCCAAAAAGCGATTAAGCTGCAGATTGACGAATATGTGCTCAAGCCGTTTTCTTCCCGGGAGCTTGTGGATGTGCTGCTGAAGGTGAAGACGCATATGGATGCCGAGCGGGCTGAAAAGGAAAACGTCCAGCTGCTGATGGAGCATTACCGGAAAAGCATACCTGTACTCAGGGAGCTTTTTTTGTCTTCCCTGGTGACCCGGAGGCTTACGCCTGAGGAATACATCGAGAAAGGAGCCAGTTACGGGATCAGCCTGGAAGGACAAACCTTTATGGCTTCGATCATTCGTCCCGATCCAGTGCAGAGAGAACGGGATGTCCGGGAGGAAGCGGAGGATCCGGCATCAGCGCTGTCGCTAAAATACTCGGAGGACCGGTACCTGCTGCTGTTTGCCGTGTACAACGTGGCGGCAGAGATTTGCCAATTGCGGCAAGGGTTCAAGGCGTTTATTCACCATAACGACTGCGTCCTCCTGTCAGTGCTGCCCGATGCGGATGAGAGTGCGGCGGCGCAGCGGACGCTGGAGCTGCTGGAGGAAATCCGTCTGAACGTGAACAAATATTTGAAGCTGACGGTGACGGCAGGGGCCGGCTCTGTATACCGGTCGTTAGGCGATGTGTTCGATTCTTATGCGGAAGCGTCGCAGGCGCTGGACTATCGTCCTATTCTCGGCAACAACCGGGTCATTTGGATCGATGATGTGGAACAGCGGAAGGCGGATCCGCTCGTATTCGACAGCCAGAAGGAGCAGGAGCTCGTCCGGAGCATCCGCGTAGGCACGGCGGAAGAGCTGGAGGAGACGGTAAGGCGGATGTTTGACGGCCTGGAGTCGTCCAAGGTCAGCGTGCAGGACTGCCAAGTGTATATCATCGGCGTGTTGACCGCCGTCATCCGGGTGGCGAAGGAGTTCGGCATCGAGCTTGAAGAGGTGTTTGGCCGTGGATCGCTGCCGTTCGCCGACATGTACCATTACAACAATTTACAGGAACTGCGGGAGTGGATACACCGGGTATCCTCAAGGCTGATGATAACGATCGCGCAGGGAAGGCAGTCCGGATATAACCAGCTTGTTGAGGATGCCAAAACGTATATTCATGAGCATTACCGGGAAAGCGACATTTCCATCAACAAAGTATGCCGGCATCTGCACATCAGCACCGGGTATTTCAGCAGCATTTTTAAAAAGGAAATGAAGATGACCTTCGTAGCCTACTTGCTGCATGTACGCATGGAAGCGGCCAAGGAGATGCTGCGATCGACGTCGCTGAAAGCGTTCGAAATCGCCGAAACGCTTGGGTTCGCGGATCCGAACTACTTTAGCTTCTGCTTCCGCAAGAAGTTCGGCATTACGCCCAAAGAATACCGCAGCGGCCACGGAGGAGGCGAATCGGCTTGAAGATTCCGCATCGTCGCCTGAAGCCCCGCGCTCCCCGGCTGCCCATGTCCTTCCGGCTGCGGAGCATTCAAACGATCATCACCGCGACCTTTGCCGGTATGACGGTGCTCGTCGTCATCCTGGTCAGCATCATGTTGTACAACAAATTTTCCAAGACGGCTGAGGAGAACGCCTACCTCAATATTCAGCAAATTATCGAGCAGGTCAATTACCACCTGGAGCTGTATGTCAAAGGGATGCAGGATATTTATGCCGTAGTCGAGCAGCAGATTGATCAAACGGCTGACGTCAGCAGCGGGGTGCTCCGCGAGCAGCTGACGACACTGCTTCATACCCGGGAAGACCTTGTATCCGTAGCGCTGTTTACGCCCGAAGGCCGGCTGGTGCTGGACATTCCGAATGCCGAAATGCGCCGGAACACCAAGCTGACCGAACAGAGCTGGTACGAATCGGCCCGGGAGGTGCCGCAGAAGCTGTCTTTTTCCCCGCCGCACATCCAAAATTTATACAAGGGCCAGTACAAGTGGGTCGTATCGTTAAGCCGCATGATCGAATACCGGGACCAGGGAAAAGTAAAGCGCGGAATTCTGCTCGTTGATGTCAACTTCCGGACGATTGATGAGCTGAGCCGCAAAGTGAGCCTTGGCAAGCAGGGTTATGCTTACATCATCGACGAGCTGGGGAACATCGTCTACCATCCGCAGCAGCAGCTGATCTATGCCGGTTTGAAGTACGAAAATCTGGAGCCCGTGTTTGACTATGCCTATGGCAGCTATATCGATAAATCGACCGGCGTGCCGCGGTATATCACGATCCGGACGGTACAGCCCATCGGCTGGAAAATCGTCGGGGTCGCCTTTCCGGACGAAATTGTGACGACCAAGCAGGACCTGAATCAGTTTATTTTCTGGTTTCTCGTGGTCGTCATTACGGCTGTGGTACTCCTCGCTGTCTTCATCTCGGCGAAAATATCCCAGCCGCTCCGCCGCTTGGAGCGGTCGGTCCAAAGCGTCGGACAGGGGGATTTCAGCACGCCGATTTACGTCAGCGGCGCTTATGAAGTGGTGCAGCTGTCCAAGCGGTTTAATTTTATGCTGCACCGCATCCGCCAGCTGATGGACCAGATCATTCACGAGCAGGAAGCGAAGCGGAAAAGCGAGCTGGATGTGCTGCAGTCGCAAATCAATCCCCATTTTCTCTACAATACGCTGAATTCGGTGATCCGGCTGGCGGAAAAAGGCAAAAAGGAAGAGGTCGTGACGACGATCACTTCGCTTTCCAAGTTTTTTCGGATCAGTCTGAGCAAAGGGAACACGATCATCACCGTGGAAGAAGAGCTGGAGCATGTGCGCCATTATTTGATCATCCAGAAGATCCGCTACAAGCATAAGTTCAATTATGAGATTCAGTGTGATGAAGCCGCACGCTCCTGCAGGACGCTGAAGCTGATCCTGCAGCCGATCGTAGAGAACGCCATTTATCATGGAATCGAGAAAATGCCGGACGAAGGCTGGATCTCCATCTCGGCGGCGGTTCAGGGAGAGCAGCTCGTCTTGACCGTCAAGGACAACGGGCTTGGCATGACCCCGCAGGTGATGGATCAGATTCTCAGCGGTAACCACCGCAGCGGCAGCGGATCGGGTGTCGGCGTGAAGAACGTGAACGAGCGCATCCGGCTGTGCTACGGCAAGCCTTACGGTCTGCATTTTGCGAGCGAACTGGAAGAAGGGACAAGTGTTACGATCACGCTGCCGGCGGTATCGGACCGTGCGGAGGAACTGGAGAGGGGGATATCATGAGCTTAAGCCAAGGAATCGTCCGAGCAGCGCTGCTGCTTGCCATCTTGCTCCTCACGGGCTCTTGTTCCTCGTCGCCTCCGAATCTCCGCGCCTCAGGCAAGCCGCGGACCATCGACATGATCGTCAAGATGAACCACGGCGACTACTGGAATACGGTGAAAATGGGCGCCGAGGTGGCGGCCAAAGAATTCAACGTTCAGCTGACGTTTAAGGCGCCTGACAACGAAAGCGATATCGGCGGGCAAATTCAGCTGATGGATCAGTCCATCCAAAACAAGGCGGATGCCATCATTCTGTCTGCGAGCGACTACATGAAGCTGGCCCAGGTGACCGACCGCGCGGCCTATTACAAAATCCCGGTCATCTCAATGGATTCCGAGGTTGCATCGGCCCGGGTCAAAACGTTCGTGGGCACGAACAACTACGAAGCGGGCCAGAAGGCGGCGGAGCGGATGGTCGCCCTAACCGGAACGAACAGCCGCATCGGCGTGATGAATTTTGTGCAGGGCTCCAAAAACGGCGACGAGCGCGAGGAGGGCTTTATGGATTATATCGCCCGGTTTCCCGGGGTTCAGGTCGTGGCCGTGGAATACTGCCAGTCCAATGAACAGCTGGCGCGTGAGCTTACCCGCAAAATGCTGAACGAGCATCCCAATATAAACGGGATTGTGGCGCTTAACGAAGTGGCGTCGATCGGCACCGGAGAAGAGATACAGAAGCTGGGGGCCGGCGGACGCGTGAAGCTGATCACGTTCGACAGCCCGGCGAAAGTGATGGAACTGCTGCAGGAGGGGACCGTGCAGGCGACGGTCATCCAGAACCCGTTTAACAACGGTTATTTGGCTGTGCAGTACGCAGTTGAAGCGATGGAGGGCCTGGACGTCCCTGAGCGCATCGATACCAAGTCCAAAATTATCGATCTCGACAATATGCTCTGGCCGGATAATCAGAAGCAGCTGTTTCCGTTTGTCCGCTGAGCTATTGGTGAACCGAGTGCCGCACCTCCTTAAGCGGCACTTTTTTTGCGTTCATCGCATCATGCTCCCCACGTCATGAGAATTTTCATAGAACACATGAGAATTTTATATTCGAATCCGCCCGCGGATACAGCATAATGTAAACGTATCCAAGAGATACGAGAGGCACGTTAAAGAGAATATCAGGAGGTCTGTGAACGATGAAAAAAATCACTTCCGTCATCCTAGCCGGTGCGCTGCTGGGTACGGTCATGGCCGGCTGCTCGAACTCCGGCGACAAATCCTCGGGGGCTTCGGGCGGCAGCGCGGACAGCGGCAAGGAGCCGTCCATCGGGGTAGCCATTTATAAATTCGACGATACGTTCATGACGGGTGTACGTAATGCCATCAAAACCAATGCGGAAGGCAAGGCAAAGGTGGATATTGTGGACAGCCAGAACTCCCAGCCGACCCAAAACGACAAGGTCGATCTGTTCATTACCAAAAAGACCGATGCGCTGCTGATCAACCCGGTGGACCGCACGGCGGCCGGCGTCATTATCGACAAAGCCAAAACGGCCAGCATCCCGGTCGTCTTCCTGAACCGTGAGCCGCTGCCCGAAGACATGAAGAAATGGGACAAAGTGTATTACGTCGGCGCCAAGGCAGAAGAATCCGGCACGATGTCCGGGGAACTGATCGCGGACTATTGGAAGGCCCATCCGGAAGCGGATAAAAACAAGGACGGTGTCCTGCAGTACGTCATGCTCAAAGGAGAACCCGGACACCAGGATGCGGAGCTGCGCACCAAGTACTCGATCCAGGCGATCGAAGACGCAGGCATCAAGGTCGAGAAGCTGGCGGAAGACACCGCGATGTGGGATCGTGTGAAAGGGCAGGAGAAGATGGCCGCTTTCCTTGGCTCGCATGGTGATAAAATCGAAGCCGTTCTCGCGAACAACGACGACATGGCGCTTGGCGCGATCGAGGCGCTGAAAGCGGCAGGCTACTTCACGGGCGGAAAAACGATGCCGGTTGTCGGCGTCGATGCTACGGCGCCGGCACTTCAAGCACTGCAGGACGGCACGCTGCTCGGCACAGTGCTGAACGATGCGAACAACCAGGGCAAAGCTTCCGTGACGCTGGCCACGCTGCTGGCCAAGGGCGAAACGCCGACCAAGGAGAACGTCGGATTCGACATTACGGATAATCAATACGTGTGGATTCCTTACAAAAAAATTACCAAAGACAACATCGACGATGCGAAGTAAGCCGACAGGCTGGACTTAAACTAACCATCCCCGGAAAGGGCGGACGAGAAGTGCGGTCCGTCCTTTCCTCTGGATGAGGGCAGGGAGCGGAAGTTATGGCTGAGCGTGAATTTTTACTGGAAATGAACCGGATCAGCAAAGAGTTTCCCGGCGTTAAGGCGCTGGACGGGGTTACGCTGCAGGTAAGGCCCGGTACGGTTCATGCCCTGATGGGGGAGAACGGTGCCGGCAAGTCCACTTTAATGAAATGCCTGTACGGCATTTATTCGCCGGACGCGGGCGAAATTCTGCTGGACGGCAATAAGGTCCAGATCAACAATTCCAAGGATGCGCTGAACCTGGGGATTTCGATGATTCATCAGGAGCTGCATCCGGTGCCTTTTCGCAATGTGATGGAAAATATTTGGCTGGGGCGTTTTCCGACAAAGGGCGCGGGATTCATCCGGTTTATCGACCATAAAAAAATGTGCCGGGACACGAAGGAGCTGTTCAAGCAGCTGGACATTGATATTGATCCGGACGTGATGGTCGGCAAGCTGTCGGTCTCCAAAATCCAGTCCATCGAAATCGCTAAGGCAGTATCCTTTCATGCGCGGGTCATCATCATGGACGAACCGACGTCGTCCTTGACTGGTGTGGAAGTCGAGCATTTATTCCGCATCATCCGTGATCTTAAGAAACGCGGGGTGGCCATCATTTACATCTCGCACAAAATGGAGGAAATTTTGCAAATTTCCGACGATGTCACGATTATGCGCGACGGCAGCAAAATCGGCACATGGCCGGCCAGCGAGCTGACCACAGAGATGATTATCGCGAAGATGGTCGGACGGGACCTGACACACCGGTTTCCGGAGAAGGAAAACGTGCCTGGCGAAGTGATTTTGAAGGTTGAGGGCGTGACTTCGCCCATTCCGAAATCGTTTAAAGACATTTCTTTTGAGCTGCGCAAAGGGGAAATTCTCGGCATCGGGGGATTGGTCGGCGCCCAGCGTACCGAGCTGATCGAAGCGCTGTTCGGGCTGAGGGACATCGCCTCGGGCTCCGTTTCCCTGAACGGCAGACCGGTCAAGATCAAGTCGCCGGAGGACGCGAAGAAGCTCGGTATGGCGCTGCTGACGGAAGAACGGCGGGCCACCGGCATCTTCTCCGTTCTGCCTGTGCACGAAAACGCGGCAATCGCCAATTTGGGGAGATATCGCAAAGCGTTGTTCCTGCTGGACGGCAAACGCAAAAAGCAGGAAGCCGATCAAATGGTGGAGAAGCTGCGCACCAAAACGCCGACCACCCGGGCGCTGATCATGAACTTGTCCGGCGGTAACCAGCAGAAGGTGCTGCTGGCCAGATGGCTTTTGACCGAACCCGAAATTCTGCTGCTGGATGAGCCGACAAGGGGTATCGACGTCGGAGCGAAGTTTGAAATCTATACGATCATCAAAGACCTGGCGAAACAGGGGAAAAGCATCATCATGATCTCCTCCGAAATGCCGGAGCTGCTCGGTATGTCGGACCGGATTATGGTGATGTCTGAAGGACGGCTGACCGGCATCGTGGACGGAAGCAGCGCCACGGAAGAAGAAATCATGCGTCTGGCCGCCCAGCATTAGGGAAAGCCGAAGGAGGAACTAACATGCTGAACACCAATAAAATCAACACAGGCAGGAGATTTCAGGGATTTGCCTCGCAGTATGCGATTTACATCGTGCTGGTGCTGCTGGTCATCGGGATTACGATCTACAATCCTTCTTTTCTGTCCGTAAACTCGCTGCGGGACATTCTTATCCAGTCATCGACCCGCGCCATCATCGCGCTTGGCGTTGCGTTCATTTTGATCACAGCCGGAACCGACTTGTCGGCTGGCCGAATCGTCGGCCTGACCGCGGTTATCTCGGCATCGATGCTGCAGAGCTCGGACTATGCTGCGCGTTTTTTTCCGAATCTGCCACATTTGCATGTATTGCTGCCCATTGTCCTGGCCATTATCGTCGGCCTGCTGTGCGGATTGGTTAACGGGCTGGTCGTCTCGAAGCTGAACGTTCCGCCGTTTATCGCAACGCTTGGCACGATGGTTGCCGTGTACGGCCTGAACTCGCTGTATTTTGATATGGAGCCGAATAACTCCCAGCCAATCGGGGGTCTGCGCAAAGATTTCACAGCGATCGGTACAGGATATATCGGCGAAGGGCAATATTCCGTGCCTTATATCGTGCTGATCGCCATTTTCGTGGCGTTCATCGTGTGGGTCATTTTCACGAAAACGAAGCTTGGAAAATACATGTACGCGATCGGCGGCAACATCCAGGCGGCTAAAGTATCGGGCATCAACGTCGCCAAGTACCTGATTTATATCTATGCTATCGCAGGCGCCCTCTACGGGCTGGCGGGAGTGCTCGAAGCCTCCAGAACCGGCGGCGCAACGAACAACTACGGGAATATGTACGAGCTGGACGCCATTGCGGCCTGCGTCGTCGGCGGGGTGTCGACCACCGGCGGCATTGGCACGGTGCCCGGCGTCATGGTGGGCGTGCTGATCTTCACGATCATCAACTATGGCTTGACCTTTATCGGCATCAGCCCTTACTGGCAGCTCATCATTAAGGGATTGATCATCGTAGCGGCCGTCGCTTTCGACATGCGGAAGTATGCTGCCAAAAAGTAATAGGCCATAAAGGAATCGATCTTCTCGTTATGCAAACAAGCTGCGGCATTTCATGCTGCGGCTTATTTGTGCTGGAGCTGGAGTAGTTCGGCTGAAAGAAGGACGGATGGTTGATGTAAGAAGGTTTACCAATATTTGAGGCGTAGCCAGAAGAAACAAACATGTTACAATGTGAGGGTAGATTGTTTACAACTTTGTAACCTGTGTAAACGAAATCAACTTACGATAATTCACTGCGAAAAGGAGATGTTTGCAAGATGAAAAACAGAATGATGAAGACCATCGCCGGAGGAGCTTTCGCTGCCGTACTGGCTGCAGGACTGATCGGGTCCGGATCTGCATCAGCCGCTTCTGCCACCTCCGCTCCTCAAAAACAAGATCTCGGCAGCCTGCAGGCTTACCTGGAGCAGCTGCTGCAAAATAACGGCGGTTCTTTGAATTGGAACTTCGTGTACGAGCTGCCTTCCAATGGGCAAGTAAACGTACCGACAACGGGAACGGACAAGCCAACGACGACCAAACCTTCCACGCCGCAAACAAGCAAGCCTTCGGCTCCACAGACGAGCAAGCCGTCGACGCCAACGACTACGACGCCTTCGACTCCGTCCAACAACAGCGGAAGCAACACGGCTGACAAGTCCGGCTATGCCGCTCAAGTGATCAAGCTGGTTAACCAGGAACGTGCGAAAGCCGGCCTTGGTGCGCTGAAGGAAAATACGAAGCTGTCCGGTATGGCGATGGACAAAGCGAAAGACATGTACAGCAACAATTACTTTGACCACAATTCTCCAACGTACGGATCTCCGTTTGACATGATGAAGAAGTACGGCATTTCTTACAGCTATGCTGGCGAGAACATCGCCAAAGGCCAAAAGGATCCGGCTGACGTCATGAATGCGTGGATGAACAGCGAAGGCCACCGCGCGAACATTTTGAACAGCCATTACACCACGATCGGCGTGGCCTACTATAATGGGGTCTGGGTTCAAGAGTTTATTGCGAACTAATCATTCATATATCATCTAAACAAAAGGGGTGCCCCATGGCCGTTCGGCAGGGGTACCCTTTTATTTTAAGAAAAGTTCGGTCAATCCCTCGGGAATATGGAAAACCGGGTCAGGGCGGTGAGTCCGATGATTGCATAGGAATTGAAAAAAGCAGAACCCGCATGCTTCAGCATACGAATTCTGCTTTGATGGGTTATGCAGGGGTCGAACCTGCGACCTGCCGATTAAGAGTCGGCTGCTCTACCAGCTAAGCTAATAACCCGCGTCGTCTAACAGGGAATATTATAACTCCGTTTCTCCCCGATATCCACTATGTTCACAAAATCGACAAAAAAGACTGGCGTTAAAACCGGGAATATGGCATGATTTGCAAATTGCCGGGAGAAGTTTTATGTTTATGTACATAACGTTTACGGAAACGACCGTTCAGATTGATCTGTGGAGGGATTATGTCTTGAGTTCATCGAAGTGGATTTGGCGGATTATCGGCATTCTGTCCATCGCGGCAACGCTCCTCCTCATCGCCGGCTTCGCATACGCGGTACAGGATATCAACCATCCCCAAGGCAGCAAGCTAAACCTGTCGGCTCCTTCCGCTAAACCTGAAGGAACGGCACCGGGCAATATTGAACAGAAAAAAGAGCTGAAGGCTGCGGTCATTGGAGATTCCCTGGCCAAAGGAACCGGCGACAGCACCGGGAGCGGCTTCGCGCGGCGAAGTGTGACCAAGCTTGCGGAGGCTACGGGCAAAAAGGTGACCCTGCTGAACAATCTTGGCATTAACGGGCTGACCACATCCGGATTGCTTCCGAAGTTAAAGGAACAAGGGACCCGGTACGTGCTTGGCGAGGCGGACATCATTCTGTTGTCCATCGGGGGCAATGATTTGTTCCAGGGGGCGGATCTGCTGTCAGGCAGCCAGACCGGTACCGCGGGCAACGACGGAGAGGCTGCGGATCTGGACCCTGATGAGCTGCTGGAAGCGCTGCCCCAGGCGAAGAAACAGCTGCAGCAAATTTTGGAGCAAATCCGGAAGATCAACCCGGATGCGCTCATCATTTACGTCGGGCTCTATAATCCGTTTGTAGACGTGAAGGATCTTAAAGTGGCCGGTAATCAGGCCGTTTCGGAGTGGAACAGTGCCGCACTCACGGTCATCAATAAATATGACAACATGACGTTTGTTCCGACGTTCGACCTGTTTCAGCACAGTTTGAACAAGTATTTGTCGACGGATCATTTCCATCCGAACGATCAAGGATATGAGCGGATTGCAGAGCGAATTGTACAGGGAATGTTGTGAGAAAGAAGCGGGAAAGGGGCGTCAGGCGCGCATATGTCTGAAGGAAGCATCTTGAAATCGCAGGATGACGTCGTTCTGTCGGTGGAGCATGTGAAGAAGAAGATCGGACGGAAGTGGATCATTCACGATGTCACCTTCGACGTCCGGGAGGGCGAAGTGTTCGGCTTTCTGGGCCCGAACGGGGCTGGCAAAACGACGACCATCCGCATGCTGGTGGATTTGATCAAGCCGACCAGCGGTACCATCCGGGTGTGCGGATACGACGTGAACAAGAATCAGGAGCAGGCGCTCCGGTTTGTAGGCTCGATCGTCGAAAACCCGGAGGCGTATACTTATTTGACAGGATGGGAGAACCTTGAGCATTTTGCCCGGATGCAGCGCGGTATAGACCGTCAGCGTATCCAGGAAGTGGTTGACATCGTCAGGCTCGACCAGCGCATTCATGACAAGGTCAGCACGTATTCGCTCGGGATGAGGCAGCGGCTTGGAATCGCCCAAGCCCTTCTGGGACGGCCCAAGCTGCTGATCCTGGATGAGCCGACCAACGGGCTCGATCCGAAAGGAATCAAGGAGCTGAGACAGTTTATCCGTCAGCTGGCCGATGAAGGGCTCGCCGTATTTGTGTCCAGCCACCTGCTGAGCGAAATTCAGCTGCTGTGCGACCGGGTAGCCATCATCAGCAAGGGTCGCGTACTGGCCGTGGGTCCTGTTGAAGAGCTGGTATCGGAAAATGCCCAATATGTCATATGGGATCTCTCTTCCGTGGGAGAAGGCAGGTCCTTACTCAGCCGGCAGGCAGGCGTAGAGGTGATTTCGGACGCCGAAGAGGTGCTCGATGACGCCATCATCGCCGGTATGGGGCAGGAAGCGATCGTGACCCGGATGGACGAACAGCTTGTCGCCTCCATCGTCAGACAGCTCGTTTCAGCAGGGATTGAAGTCAATGGCGTGCATAAAATTAATCCGACTCTGGAACAGCTGTTCCTCAAAATGACGGAAGGTGAGAGCATTGATTAACCTGCTTCCGCTGGTCAAAAACGAAACGATCAAAATTATCAAAAAGAAACGGTTTTATGTCGTATTGCTCATCCTGGTCGTCCTGGTGCCCATGTTCACCTATGCCCAGATGCGCTCGGCCGAACGGACGCGCGAGAAGTTTCACGGCGATTGGCGGCTTGAAGTTCAGCAGCAGATCACCGATAATGAAAATTCACTCAGCAGCGACCGCGTTCCGGATGAATGGAAAAAGTTCCGGAAAATTTTTATCCAGCAGCTGCAGTATTACCTGGACCATGACGTGAACCCGAACGAGCCGAACGGCGTCACCTTTACCCGCGAGTTTTTGGACAACTCCATTTCCTTGTTCATTCCTCTGTTGGTAATGGCGATCGCCTCGGATATCGTATCGGGCGAGAGGACATCGGGCACGATCAAAATGCTGCTGACCCGGCCGGTCAAAAGGTGGAAGGTGCTGCTCAGTAAACTAATCGCGCTGGTCATGTACAATTCGTTAATCGTCGTGGCGACGGTCATCATCACTTATTTGATTTCGGGCGCGGTATTTGGCTACAAAGGCTTTACGATTCCGGTGTTCACTGGCTTTCTTATCCGCGGCTCGGAAGTGGATATGACCGCCGTTCATGCCGTCCCGCAGTGGGAATACCTGCTGATGCAGGCGGGTCTAGCCTGGTTCGTCAGCCTTGTCGTCGGGGTGCTCGCATTTATGGTGTCCGTGCTTGTCCGCAGTACCGCCGCCAGTATCGTCGTCATGATGGCGGCGCTCATTGCCGGCTCTATATTGACGAACATGGCGTCCGCATGGAACAGCGCCAAATATTTGTTTATGGTCAACCTGCAGCTGACCAACTACCTGTCGGGCACACCGGCGCCGATCGAGGGCATGAGCTTGACGTTTTCCCTCATCGTGCTGACGGTTTGGGGGGCTGCTGCGATTGCAATCTCTTTCCTTGTCTTTACGAAAAGGGATATCTTGAATTAAAATGGACAAGGATAACAAAACATCTGTTTGCATTTTGGATGAAATTCATCCTACATAAAGAAACACAAAGGGGGAGCATGAATGGTCGAGCAGATCGATATGTTTGCAGAGTCATCAAAGGGCGGCCCGAACGGCCAAACCGGATACGATGCTGACGACATTCAAGTGCTCGAAGGCCTGGTTGCGGTTCGCAAACGGCCAGGTATGTATATTGGCAGCACCAGCTCATCCGGACTTCATCATCTGGTATGGGAAATTGTTGATAATGCTGTAGACGAGCATTTAGCCAAATACTGCACGAGAATTGATATTACGGTACACAAAGACGGATCTATCACCGTTTTGGACAACGGACGGGGGATACCGACAGGAATGCACAAGACGGGTATCCCTACGCCGCAGGTAGTATATACCATCCTGCATGCCGGCGGTAAATTTGGCGGATCGGGTTACAAGAAGTCCGGCGGTTTGCACGGAGTAGGCGCTTCGGTGACCAACGCACTGTCGGAATGGCTTGAGGTGGAAATTTACCGGGAAGGCAAGATTCACCGGATGCGTTTTGAATATTGGCAGGACAAGAACGGCAAGGAGCACGTCGGCGAGCCGGTGACCGGCCTGGAAGTGCTGGGCAATACGAACAAGACCGGCACCAAGGTGACGTTTAAGCCTGACGCGCGTGTGTTTCAGGGCGGTATCAACGTAACTTACGATACCCTCGCCGAACGGCTTCAGGAAATTGCGTTCTTGAACTCCGGGCTGCGGATCGTCCTGAAGGACGAGCGTGCGGACCGCCAGGACGAGTTTTTCTATGAAGGCGGCGCCAGCCAGTTCGTCGAATTTCTGAACGAAGGCAAAGACGTCATGCATGACGTCATTCACTTTTATGGGGAAAAGGAAGACGTCGAGGTCGAGGTGGCCCTGCAGTACAACGCAGGATATACCGAAACGATCGCTTCTTTCGTTAACTCGATTCCGACTCGCGGCGGCGGTACGCATGAAACAGGCTTTAAAACGGCCTACACGCGCGTGATGAACGATTATGCCCGCAAAAATCACCTGCTGAAAGAAAAGGACAAAAACCTTGAGGGGAACGATCTGCGCGAAGGCATGATGGCGGTCATCAGCGTTAAGATGGCCGAGGTCGAATTCGTGGGTCAGACCAAGGACCAGCTCGGCAGCGCTTCCGCGCGGAGCACCGTCGATGCGGTCGTTTCGGAGAAAATGCAGATTTTCCTCGAGGAAAATCCGCAGGTGGCGCAGACGCTGATCAAAAAGGCGATCCAGGCCTCCAAAGCGAGGGAAGCCGCACGGAAAGCGCGCGACGACATGCGCAGCGGCAAGAAGCGCAGCGAGAGCTCGAATCTGGGCGGCAAGCTGGCGCCGGCACAGTCGAAGGATTTTACCCGTACGGAGCTGTTTGTCGTGGAAGGGAACTCTGCGGGCGGATCGGCCAAGCAGGGCCGGGATTCCAAAATTCAGGCCATCCTTCCGCTGAAGGGGAAGCCGATGAATCCGGAGAAGGCGAAGCTCGCCGACATTATGAAGAACGAAGAATACCGGATGATCATTTCCGCCATCGGGGCCGGCATCGGCAACGAGTTTGAAATCGAAGACAGCAATTACTCCAAAATTATTATTATGACCGACGCAGACACGGACGGAGCGCACATTCAAGTGCTGCTGCTGACCTTTTTCTACCGTTACATGAAGCCGCTGATCGATGCCGGAAGAGTGTATATCGCTCAGCCTCCGCTGTACAAAATTACGCGGAAATCCGGCAAGCTGGAGACGATCCGTTATGCATATAACGACGAGCAGCTGCAAAACTATCTGAAAGAGTTCGGTAAAAACTACGAGCTTCAGCGCTACAAGGGACTCGGCGAAATGAACCCCGAACAGCTGTGGGAAACGACGATGAACCCGGATACCAGAACGCTGCTGCAGGTGCAGATCGAGGATGCCGCCAAGGCCGAACGGCGCGTCTCCACGCTGATGGGCGACAAGATTGATCCGCGCAAGCGCTGGATCGTGGAAAACGTGGACTTTAGAGAGTTCGAGGAATAGAAGGTGAATGGATGAGCTTATCGGAACAATTTTTGCCGGCCTTTCTGGAGGAGGTCGTCGGCGACCGCTTTGGCCGGTACTCCAAATATATTATTCAGGACCGGGCCATTCCCGACGTGCGGGACGGCCTGAAGCCTGTTCAGCGCCGGATTCTGTATGCAATGTACGATTCGGGCAACACACCGGATAAACCTTACCGCAAATCCGCCAAAACCGTCGGGGACGTCATGGGCAACTATCATCCCCACGGGGACGCGTCCATCTATGACGGCATGGTCCGGATGGCCCAGCCTTGGAAGATGGGGCATGTGCTGGTGGACGGTCACGGCAACTGGGGTTCGATTGACGATGACCCGGCCGCAGCGATGCGTTACACGGAAGCGCGCCTGTCGCCGATCGCCATGGAGCTGCTGCGGGATATTGAGAAGCGCACCGTACAGTTCAAGGACAACTTTGATAATACCGCCAAGGAGCCGGTCGTTCTTCCTTCCAGATATCCGAATCTGCTGGTCAACGGGGTCAGCGGCATTTCCGCCGGTTTTGCAACCGAAATTCCGCCGCACAACCTGCGCGAGGTGATCGACGCATGCATCGCCGTCATGCAGAAGCCGGAAATCGAACTGGACGAGATTATGACCTTTATCAAAGGTCCGGACTTTCCGACGGGCGGCCTGATCATGGGCGGAGACGGAATCAAGGAAGCGTACCAGACGGGCAAGGGGCGGATTTATCTCCGGTCTAAAGCGGACATTGAGTTTTTGCGCGGCGGCAAGCAGCAAATCGTCATTACCGAAATTCCGTACCAGGTCGTCAAATCGCGGCTGGTGACACAAATGGAGAATATTCGACTCGAGAAAAAAATCGAGGGAATTTCGGAGGTTCGTGACGAAAGCGGCCGCGAAGGATTGCGCATCGTTGTCGAAATCAAGAAGGAAGCGGATGCCCAGGGCATTCTGGCGTACCTGCTTAAGAAGACCGATTTGCAGGTGACGTACAACTTTAACATGGTTTCCATCGTCAACAAGGCGCCGCAGCAGCTTGGACTGAAAGCGATGCTGCAGGCCTACATCGAGCATCAGCGCGAGGTCGTGACGTACCGGACGCAGTTTGACCTCGAGAAGGCGGAGGCCAGAGCCCATGTGCTCGAAGGGCTTGTCAAGGCACTGAACATTCTGGACGAAGTCATCGCGGCGATCAAGGCTTCCAGCAACCGTCAGGATGCGCAGAACAACCTGCAGTGGATGTTCGGGTTTACGGAGCGTCAGGCCGATGCGATTCTGACCCTGCAGCTGTACCGTCTGACCAACCTGGAGATCACGACGCTGCAGAAGGAGCTGGACGAGCTGCATAAGAAGATCGCCCAGTACCAGGCGATTCTGGAGAGCGACAAGAAGCTGATCGCGCTGATCCGCAAGGAGTTGCTCGAAATCCGCGATAAGTACGGCGTGGACCGGCGCTCTTCGATCCAGGGCGAGGTTGAAGAAATCAAGGTCAACCTGGAAGTCATGGTCAGCTCGGAGGATGTGCTCGTAACTCTGTCCAACGATGGATACATCAAGCGGACGAGCATGCTGTCGTTTACGCGTTCCGGCGGGGAGCTGGACAGCTCCGGGGTGAAGGAGGGCGATTATGTCAACAGGGTGCTGGAGGTCAACACGCTGGATAATCTGCTGATCTTTACGCAGCGAGGCCAGTTCTTCCTGCTGCCGGTGCATCAGGTGCCGGAGTTCAAGTGGAAGGACCCGGGAACCGCGATCGTCAACGTCATTAACCTGGCGAAGGAAGACGAGATTGTCGGGGCCATCCCTGTCAACAATTTTGATCAGCCGGATAAATCGCTCGTCTTTGTGACTCGCAAGGGCCAAGTGAAGCGGACGGAGCTGAAAGAATACATGACAAACCGCTCCAGCGCGGTTGCCGCTTGCAAGGTCGGCAGCGACGATGCGGTTCTGACGGTAACGATGAGCAATAACGACAAAGACATTTTGCTGGTCAGCAGGGACGGCATGAGCATCCGCTTCAAGGAGCAGGAGGTTAATGCGATGGGCCGCGTATCCGCCGGGGTGCGCGGAATTCAGCTCAAGGAAGGCGATGAGGTCGTATCCGCCCTGTGGGTAGAAGAGGACGAGGGCGAAATCCTCACCCTGACGGATCTGGGCTACGGCAAACGGACGCTGCTGGCGGACTATCTGCCGCAGAGCCGCGGCGGCAAGGGACTGGCTACGTTCGAGTTCAAGGAAGGCAAGCGGGTGAAGCCGAACGGATCCCGCATCGCGGGAGCTTTTTATTGCCGCGAGCCGCTTGAGATCACGGCCATGACCCAAGCCGGCCAAAGCTTCAGCTTCAATTCGGAGCAGGCGCCGCTCGCCGAGCGGAAATCGATCGGCAAGCTGCTCGTGCATGTGGAGAAGAAAGACGAGATTGTCGATTTGCTCGTGACCGGCTCTGAGCCGAGCCGGACGGAGTCCAAATCATAAATTATTGCTCAAAGGGCATCCCGGGCTGCGGGATGCCCTTTGTTTTTAACCGAAAATTTTTAAAAATTTCGAGGCTCCCCGAAAAGGTTCTAAATGGGCACGGGAAGGCCATCGGAGCCGCGTTTTAGGGGATGTTTTTCCTGTAAATTTACACAGTTTTCACGAACCAAGCAAAGAAATTTTTCATGGTGAAGAAGGAATTGCTTTAAATTGCGCGAAACTTAATCATGTAAATCATGACGATTACAAGATACTGAGCGAAAGGAAGGATATACAGTGCAGACTTCCGAATTTGCGAAAATGTGGTCTAAACTAAGCAAAGATTACAAATTACATATGGAAAACGAGCTCGCTCCGGCCCTGACAGAGTCTCAGCTAACTGTACTTGAAGTGCTGAGCGATCAGGAACGGATGAAGCCTTCGGATTTGACCCCGCTGCTGGCGACAAGCCCTGCCGCGGTCACCATGCTGCTGGACCGCATGGAGAAGAACGGGCTGATCCAGCGCGAGCGGGATTTGAACGATCGGCGGATCGTGTGGGTGTCCATTTCGGAAAAGGGCAAGAACGAAGTGCTCCGCGGTCTGCAGATCCGCGATGCGTTCCTGTCCGGCGTGCTGAGCCGAATCTCGCTTCACAACCAGCAGCTGCTGGTGTATCTATTGGGCAAAATCACGGCCTAAACCGCGCCGGGCGTGTTGGAAGGCGCCGTTTAGGGCATCGTATGGATAACGATGCTTGTACCCCTATTATTTCTTCAAGAGGAGTCATCATGGATGAGTAAGTTGGAGCTTTTGCGCCACCCCAAGCAAAGAAAGCTGCTCTTTAGCGCCGGCTTCAGCTGGTTGTTCGACGCTATGGATGTCGGCATCATATCGTTTATCGTAACGGCATTAACAGCCGAATGGAAGCTGTCACCGCAGCAGGTCGGGGTCCTGACCAGCATGAACTCCGTCGGCATGGTCATCGGAGCGGCTGCTGCCGGTTATATGGCCGACCGGTTCGGACGCAAGACGATCCTGCTGTGGACCCTGCTCATTTTTTCGGTGGCGAGCGGCTTGTCCGCGTTGGCTGCAAGCTTTGCCGTGCTGTGCCTGCTGCGGTTTATTACCGGTATCGGTCTTGGCGGCGAGCTGCCGGTGGCTTCAACGCTCGTCTCGGAGTCGATGCCGGCACGTGACCGCGGCAGAGCCGTCGTCCTGCTGGAAAGCTTCTGGGCGGGAGGATGGCTGGTCGCTGCGCTGGTGTCTTACTTCGTCATTCCGAAGTACGGATGGCAGATTGCGTTTGTCATCGGGGCCTTACCTGCGCTGTATGCCATATATTTACGTAAATCCATCGAAGATGCGCCGCGTTTCAAGGAACAGCAGGCAAGCGTCTCCAAGCTGTCCTTCGGGAGCAAATTCAAGTCGATTTGGGCTAAAGAGCACAGCCGCTCTACGCTGATGCTTTGGATTCTGTGGTTTACCGTCGTGTTTTCCTATTACGGCATGTTTTTGTGGCTGCCGTCGGTCATGGTTCTCAAAGGCTTCAGTTTGGTCAAAAGTTTTGAATACGTGCTGATCATGACGATCGCCCAGCTGCCCGGTTATTTTACCGCGGCTTACTTCATCGAGAAGTTCGGACGCAAGTTCGTCATGGTCACTTATTTGACGCTGACGGCGCTGAGTGCGCTGTGGTTCGGTTATGCGGATACCGAAGGCATGCTGATTGCCGCGGGCATCTGCTTGTCCTTCTTCAACCTCGGTGCGTGGGGCGGCATGTATGCCTATACGCCGGAGCTGTACCCGACCCGGGTGCGGTCCACCGGCGTGGGGCTGGCCACCTCGGTTGGCCGGGTCGGCGGCGTAATTGCCCCGCTGCTCGTAGGCGTCATGGTTGGCAAGGGCATCAGCATCGATACCATTTTCGGCATGTTTTTTGTCATTGTGCTGATTGGTGCAATCGGAGTGCTGCTTCTCGGTAAGGAAACCAAAGGCAGGGAACTGGCCGATTAAACGGCAATAAATATGTCATGTGTTGAAGAAGCTGTCATGGGCAGCTTCTTTCCTTTTTCGTCATGCATATTTTTGGACTTTGCCACGCCCGTTCTTCCGCCCAAGATGACTAAATCTACGGGTTTGATTGTGATTTCCCGTTGTTTTGAATTATAATAAATAATGTTGCAGTTAGACGCTATCAGAATGGGGGAAGGAATATGCAGCTGATCAATCCCGGCATGGTCCAGGAGATGCTAGATTCACTGAAAAACCAGGACCTTTATATACACCTTGAAATGACAACGGGTGCTTACGCTTCGCACAACGATTCATCCAAATTTACCGCATCGACGTTTATCCATAACGGCGTCGTCCGATATTCGCAAGGCTCCATCGCCGGCTTTGGCCCTTACCGGGTCGGCCTCAAGATGGAGCAGGGCTGGGTTTATTCCCAAGGCTTGACCCATTTTGAAGAAACGGAAACGGATCGGCTGATCATGGCCGGACATGACAGCGACGGCAAGCTCGTCGTGGCGCTTCAGCTGAGCCGCCAACCATTTTAACGAGAGAGAAGGTTAGACATATGGAAAAACATATCCTTGTGGTGTTTCCCCACCCCGATGATGAGTCGTTCGGCACGTCGGGGACGCTGGCTAAGCATATCCAGGCCGGAACCCAGGTGACGTACGCCTGTTTAACCCTGGGGGAAATGGCCCGCAACATGGGCAATCCCATCTTGGCGAACCGCGTGACGCTTCCCGAGCTGCGCCGGAAGGAGCTGAAAGAGTCCTGCCGGGCGATCGGCATCCAGGATCTTCGCCTCATGGGTCTGCATGACAAGACGGTGGAGTTTGAGGATCAGGAGATGCTCACCAGCCGTCTGCGCGCGCTGATTGACGAAGTGAAGCCGTCGCTGATCATCACTTTTTATCCGGGGTACGCGGTTCATCCGGACCATGACGCGACCGGAGCCGCGGTTATCCGGACCGTGACGGCCATGTCGAAGAAGGATCGGCCGAAAGTGCACTGCCTGGCGTTCTCCAACGGGTGCGAGAAGATCCTTGGCAAACCGGATGTCCTCGTGGATGTGCGCGATTTTTTACCGCAGAAGTTTGCCTCGATCCGCGCCCATCAGTCGCAGTTCCGCTGGGAGACGAGCGGACAGTCGGAGCTGGATAAAGCCGTGCTGGAGCGCTTCAGCCAAGAGCGGTTCTGGACTTATCACTTTGAATAATAGCATGAATTCCAAGACAAGCCGGACGGGCTGCTGCCATCATTGCAGCGCCCGTCTTTTTTTGTGCAGCATTATCGAAGCCGTAGGCCGGCTCTTGTTGCGAAAGCACATCAAGCGCGTCTTGGCCCCAATGGAGGATATTGACAACATGGGGCTCCGGCGGATACAATTTGTGAAATCCTGTTAGGGATTTAACATGTGAGCAGAAAGGTGTGTGGCCCTGGAGATGAGCCGAGAAGAGTTGAGAAGAGCAGAGTTTGCGAGCGGAGATCGTACCGAAGAAGTCGGTACCAGAGAAGAGGGTCCCGGAGAAGCGGCGGCCGTGGCTGAGCCGTTAAACAGAGGGCTGGCCGATGAGGAGCCAAGCCGTGATCAGATTAGCCTTTCCGAAGGAAAGGCGGGGGACATCCGGCTGGAGCGGATCGTCTTCATTGGAAGAACCTATGACGAATATTTGCGGATGTTTCATTTGAATCCCGGGGACTTGAAGGGACGAACCGTCCTGGACTGCCCCGGCGGGGCATGCTCGTTTACGGCTAAAGCGAGGCAGATCGGCATTGAAGCCGTTGCTGTGGATATAGCCTATCAGTTTGACCCTGCGGCACTTGAGGCGAAGGGAAGGCTCGATATCGGGCATGCGGTGCAGCATGTGGAGAGCCTGGGCGATCATTATCGGTGGGACGAATTCGGTGGTCCCGAAGGACTTCGTGCTGAGCGTACGAGGGCATTGAACGCCACAGTCCAGGATATGAAGCAGCACCCTGATCGTTACATTGCTGCGGTTTTGCCGGTGCTGCCGTTTGCAGACCGGCAGTTTGACATGACGCTGTCGGCGCATTTCTTGTTTATGTACAGCGACAAGCTGGATTACGCATTTCATGAGCAGACGGTGGCTGAGTTGATGCGGGTGACGAAGGATGAAATCCGGATTTTTCCGCTGGTGGACCAGAGCAGCTGCAGGTACAAGGACATAGGGAAGCTGCTGACGTTCGCTGCCGGAAACGGATGGTCGGCCGAGGAACGGCCGTCGGACTACGAATTCCAACGGGGGGCTGCCTCAATGCTGGTGCTGACAAGAAGCTGACGGGAAAAAGAATGGCGGAACGAGAAGGTCGTTGGATGCCGGCAAAATGCCGAAGTTGGATCGTAACCGTCTTTTGTCAGTTCCGCAGAACTTATTCTTATTAAATCATAAAAAAGCCGGAGAGCCTGCGTATGCAGGGCTCTCCGGCTTTTATACTGTTTGCGGCCGATTGCAGCCGCCGGGCGGGATGAATTATGATTCCTTGTCCGTCAAAGCGTTCAGGGTCGCTTCCGGCCACAAATTCCAGGGATGCTCGGCAGGCGGAAGCGAGGCAAGAACGATCTCTTCCTTTGTGACGGGATGAGGGACGCCGACGATGACAGACCACAGTGCGATCTGCTGCCCCGGCTTATTTACCCCATTGCCGTATTTCTGATCGCCGTAGAGCGGACAGCCGGCATGGCTCATCTGAACCCGAATCTGATGGGACCGGCCGGTATGGAGCTCCACCTTGACCAAGCTATAGCGGTCCGTCTCTGCGATCACTTCGTAATCCAGCAGCGCTTCCTTCGCGCCGGTTGTTCCCGGCTTCACCACAGACACGGTATTGGTCTTGGCATCCTTGAGCAGGAAGTCTTTCAGGCTTCCTGTCGGCGCAGGCAGCTTCCCATGTACGACGGCCGCGTAAACTTTGCGGAACTTGCGGGAGCGTACCGTTTCCGAAAGCCGAGAGGCGGCCTTGGATGTCTTGGCAAACACCATCGCCCCGCCGACGGGGCGATCCAGCCGGTGCACCAGGCCGACAAATACGTTGCCGGGCTTGTTATACCGGATCTTGATGTCCTCCTTGAGCAGGCTGACCAGATCGGCGTCCCCGGAGGCATCTTCCTGCGTAGGAACGTTGACCGGCTTCACGATGCCTAATAAATGATTGTCCTCATACAAAATCGGAATGCGGACGTCCTGACCATCGGCTCTGCTCATGGTTTAAGACTCCCATCTTCCCAAAATACCGCACGGCAGATTCAGTCCGGAGGCGGTAATCGGCAGTCCGAGCTCGCCGCAGGAAATGCTTCCTCCAAACCGGCGGGCTGCCGTCATGGACAGGATGTTATGCAGTACGGTCGGCGAAATACCGGTCGTATACGAATTAATGAGCATAAACAATGGGTTGTCCGACATGATGCTCATGCAGCTCTCGACGAAGGGATAGAGGCTCTGCTCCAGCTTCCACATTTCCCCGCCGGGTCCACGGCCGTAGGATGGCGGGTCCATGATGATCGCGTCGTATTTATTGCCACGGCGCTGTTCGCGCTGCACGAATTTGAACACGTCGTCCGTTATGAAACGGACCGGACGGTCTCCGAGGCCGGACAGCTGCAGGTTCTCCTTGGCCCATTGAACCATGCCTTTTGCGGCGTCGACATGGACGACTTGGGCGCCTGCGGAAGCTGCCGCCACGCTGGCTCCGCCGGTATAGGCGAACAGGTTCAGCACCTGGATCGGCCGGCCCGCCCCGGCAATCTTGTCCATCATCCAGCGCCAGTTGGCTGCTTGCTCGGGGAACAAACCGGTATGTTTAAAGTTGGTAGGGCGGATATGGAACTTCAGCTTGTCGTAGGAAATGGTCCAGCGGTCGGGGATCGGCTTTTTCATGTCCCATTGGCCGCCGCCCGAAGAGCTTCGGTGGTAATGCCCGTGAACTTGGCGCCACTGCCCCGTTTCGTTGGTGAGCGGCCATATAATCTGCGGGTCGGGTCTGCGGAGAATGACGTCTCCCCAACGCTCCAGCTTTTCCCCGTCCCCGGTATCAATCAATTCATAATCCTGCCAATCGCGTGCTACATACATGAATGCATTCCATCCTTCTGTTCTTTAATTTCATTTAGCTTATATTGTACAACATTTCATACATACAATGCACTTTCTTCATACTCGGTGCGGGTAAAGGTATAATAAAGATAACCCCTCGCGAAAGGAGGACTTGCCGGTGAGCAGCAGACGGAAAATATCGTGGATTCTCACTTGGTTTGGCTTGTTTTGCGGCATTCTTTATGTCAATCTGGCGGTCCGTGGCGGCACGAAGGATTGGTTTGGCTTTCTTGTCTTCGCCGTGCTTCCGCTTGGAATCGGACTTATACTGCGCACGAAAACGAAAAAAGCGAGAGCATGGATGGAGATCACCCCCGAGATGGAGAAGAGCATTCTTCACCTGGCTGCGGAGCAGGAAAACCTGCTGACCGCAGCGGACGTCGCCTTGAATACGACGCTCAGCATGGAGCAGGCCGGCGAGGCGCTGGAAGCGATGCGCCGCAAAGGACAGGTCCATTTACGTGTAGCGGATAACGGGGCGCTGGTCTATGAATTCCAGGCCGTTCTATCGATGGAAGCCAAGCTGAATGCGGAGCGGGTGTAAAACCGCGCCTACTCCGCCCCGCACAACGCAATAAACCGGCTGCGCCTTGGACATGCCAAGCGCAGCCGGTTTTTCTTGTGGCGATTATTGGGACGCCATGTACTCGTAGTAGTCCTGCTGTCTCATCACTTTGAATCCGCAGGACTCATACAGCCGGAGCGCATTGGGGTTCTGAACCGCCACCTCCAGCCATATGTCCCGCCCCCGTGCTATCGCTTCGGATACGATGAGCATCAGTGTGCTGCGGCCGATCCCCTGACCCCGAACAGATGCTTTCACCGCAAAGCCGTATATCCACGTATCGGATCCTGTATCTTCAAGAGATACCTTGCCGACGGTAACCCCATCCCGCTTAATGATGAGCGGCCGGGTTCCCGTTTCCTGCAGCAGCGATGAGTAGATTTCGGCTGATTCCTCCCGGCTCATCTCGAATCCTTCCTGATCGATGGCGATGATGTCCTCCATGTCGGCAAGCTCCGCGCTTCGCAGCTGGACCGACGGGTACGCTTCCGCGACAGTTTGGCCGTCGTCATGCCATTTCATTTGATACTCCGAATGGCAGAACACCCCTCCTTGGGACTCGATGAAGCCTATGCCGCTGGAAGAGGAAGCCGGGGTATTCAGAAGGATGGTCTTATAGGCTGAAACGTTAGCCGAGCGGATGGCGTCCTTCCATAGATTCGTAAATATTCCCTGACGCCGGTAATCCGGATGTACCATGCCGCATACCTCGAGACCGCCGCCGAGCGGATATAAGGCGAGAAAACCGGTCAGCATATCGCCGGAATAATGAAAAAAGTCCAGCTTTGCGTCCGCGGGACGGGACTTCAGCATGCTCCAGTTTAATTTCAGAGTGATGGCATCGGCCCGCTCGCACAGCTCCTGCAGAGCGGAGATATCGCCTAGTTGACTTGGATTAAGAATAGTCTGCTTCCCCCATATTCGTTATTTTCTGCTATCATATCATGTTCCTATTTCGCGTTAAAGAGAGTGAATTGCACTTTATGCAAGGTTTTTTTGTTCATGCGAAGCCTCCATCATTAGGCGGTCATACCTCACTTCATACAGCGGCACGGAATAGGATGAATGTAACATTTCCTAGGAAGGGAGCCATCCGTATGCCGGTGAAAAACGGTAAGGAGTATATAGAGCGGATCGACCAGGCACAGCCGGAGGTTTGGCTTCGAGGTAAGCAAATCCAAGGAAAGCTGTCCGACCATGCGGCTTTCCGCGGGTTAATGAGCACTCAGGCGTCACTGTACGATATGCAGGTCGCGGAGGGGTATGCGCAGCTTCTGACATACACATCTCCGGAAACCGGGGAGCCGGTAGGCTTATCGTACTTACAGCCGAAGACGAAGGAAGATTTGGCCAGACGCAGGAGCGCGATGACGCTGTGGGGTGAGCGGCATTTCGGCCTACTCGGCAGATCGCCGGATTATATGAACACGGCCGTTATGGCCTACGCTGCCGCCTCGGAGCTGCTGGCTGAAGCGGATGCGAAGTATGCGGACAACATGCGGAATTACTACCGGTACTGCTCAGAGAATGACATTACGCTATCCCACGCCTTCGTGCAGCCGGCGGCGAGCCGTACCGCCGAAATGCTTGATGACGGAACGATCGTCAATACCGCGGCACGCATCGTCGACCAGACGACAGAAGGCGTCATCGTGTCAGGCGCGTTTCTGCTGGCGACCCAGGGAGTCACAGCGGATGAAATACTTGTGTATCCGCCGGCATCGTTCGTGTTTCAGGAGGAAGACAATCCTGAAACTTTTGCTTTTGCCGTCCCGAACAACCTGCCGGGGATGAAGTGGATAAGCCGGGAAAGCCTGGTCGGCGGCGATTCGGGTTACGATTATCCGCTCAGCTCGCGATTTGAGGAAATGGACACTCTCGTCATTTTCGATCACGTGCTCGTTCCATGGGAGCGTATATTCATTCTTGGCAACGACAGCCTGTCCATACGCTTCTTTGCACAGAGCGGCTTTCACGTGCATGCAGCGCACCAGGTTTGCTGCCGATACGTGGCGAAGACCGAGTTTGTACTTGGAATCATTCTGTCCATTGTCGACGCACTGGAAAGAACCGGAAGCGTGGTCACCGAACAAGTGACAGAGGTGATCGTAAATCTGGAGTTGCTCAAGGCGCTGCTGCTCGCCTCCGAAGCGGGTGCAAAGGTGGACCGGTGGGGAAGCATGATGCCCGACTATAAGCCGCTCTGGTCCGCTGCCGTCGTCTATCCCCAAATGTATGCACGGATGATGGAAATTATCCAGCTGCTCGGGTCCAGCAACGTCATTATGATTCCGTCAGAGCAGGATTTTGAGGCACCCGGGATTGCTCCCTATTTATCGGCTTATCTCAAAGGCAGCAGCATGGACGCGCGGGATAAGACTGCGCTGTTCCGGCTGGCCTGGGAGCTGAGCAGCAGCGGTTTCGGTGGGCGGCAGCAGCTCTACGAACGCTTTTTCTTCGGGGGACAGCAGGTAACCAGCAACAGGCTGTTTCAAGGCTATTTGGATAAGGAGAAATACAAGGAGCGGGTTCAGCAATTTCTGCGGGATTTATAATCGCCGTTCTATGGATCGGTCATATTCCACCCGGCCCGCTCATATATCTGTAATGGGGAACGTACGCAAGCAGCACGGGAGAGAGAAGCCGTCTGGGAAGAGCCATCCTTGCACAGAGGAGGCGGGCGGCGATGACGATCGATCAGCTGATCGCTTTATTGGCACTTGTCGTCATGATCATTGGACTTGTCAGCGGAAAAGGAAAATCATAAGCTGCAAAAAAAGAGAGCTGTCTTTCAGCTCTCTTTTTTTGCATGCAAACCGCTTGACGCTTCTGACTGACCCAGGACCTCCGTCCCGTAAAGA
Source organism: Paenibacillus sp. FSL R5-0378 (assembly GCF_038009285.1). Lineage (NCBI taxonomy): Bacteria > Bacillati > Bacillota > Bacilli > Caryophanales > Paenibacillaceae > Paenibacillus > Paenibacillus sp. FSL R5-0378. The sequence continues at coordinate 5,456,374 of NZ_JBBPAY010000001.1, read as the reverse complement.
TCGAATTTCATCGATGCTAAAGCGCCGCCTCTTTGCGATGCTGCCTCAGCACTAATCAGTAACCATTTGCCCTCCGTTGATATGGATCGTCGTTCCGGTGATATACGACCCGTCGTCCGAAGCCAGCAGCACATACGTGGGTGCCAGCTCGTAAGGCTGGGCGGCACGCCCCAGCGGCACGTCGCGGCCGAAGACGGCAACCCGCTCAGGAGGTATCGAAGCGGGATTGAGAGGTGTCCATACGGGACCCGGAGCAACCGCGTTAACCCGGATGCATTGAGGGGCAAGATTTCGGGCGAGAGCGCGGGTGAAGCTGACGATCGCACCTTTAGTCGAGGAGTAGTCCATGAGCGTATCATTGCCGAGATACGCAGTCACGGAAGCGGTGTTTACGATGCTGCTTCCCGGCCGGAGGTGGGGGAGGACCGCCTTGGTCAGAAGGATAAAGGACAAAATGTTTACCTCGAACGTATTTCGCAGCTGTTCTTCGGAAATGTCCAGCAGTGAGGTTTGGAAGTACTGAACCCCGGCATTGTTAATGAGAATGTCGATTTTCCCGAATGCCTTCAGAGTGCTGTCTACGATATACGATGCAAAACCCGGCGACCGCACGTCAACGGGAAGCAGAAGGCATTTTCTGCCGAGCTGGCGGATTCGCCGCTCCGTGTCCTGCGCGTCCCTGTGCTCATTAAGATATACGATCACAAGGTCGGCGCCTTCTTTGGCAAAAGCGATGGCGACCGCACGGCCGATACCGCTGTCTCCTCCGGTGATGATCGCCACCTTGCCCTTTAATTTACCGGTTCCGACATAGTTCGGATTCTCAGAGATAGGGAGCGGGTTCATCACATATTCAATCCCCGGCTGCCCGTGCTGGTGCTGATCCGGCGGAAAAGCCACCGGAATGTCCTTGCACTGGTGAATGACGCCATATTTAGCATACGGATAGTTCATCGGCCAATCCTTCCTTAACCTTTTGATGGTACACAGTCTATTCACGGGATGGGCGAGTGTGCCAGTTATTTTTAAGTCTTACATCGAAATAACAAACGAACATAAACGGCTGTCCCGGACATAAATATGTACCAAAGCTGATGATCACCCAATGATGACGCATGTTGTTGGCATTAGGGATCCTTTTGGAAGGAGGAGGGCCGATTGATAGTAAGCAATGAGATGAATGCTGACAAGAGAATGACACCCAAACGAAAAAGATGGTTCACGCGCAATGATTGGACCGGCTATTTGTTCAGCGCCCCATTAATTATCGGCGTGCTCGCATTTGCCATCTATCCGATGTTTGCCGCATTGTTTATCAGCTTTCACCAGACGTCGGGCCTGTCGCTAAACGGAAAGTGGGTGGGGCTCAGCAATTACCGGTATGCCCTGGAGGATCCGGTCTTCTGGCAAGCGCTTACAAATACGTTTTTGATGGGCGTCTTGTCCGTGGTGCTCGGCATCGTATTATCCTTTGTGCTGGCGAGCCTGATCAACAATCTCAAATGGAACTTCGGCAAAAACTTTTTTAAGGCCGTCTATTTTCTGCCGAACGTCGTGTCGGCGGTAGCGACCAGTCTCCTGTTCTCGTTTCTGTTTTTCCCATCGAAAGAAGGGCTGCTGAACTTTGTGCTGAGCTGGTTCGGGGTACACCATCCCATCGGCTGGTTTACGAATCCGGAGGTGTCGCGCTACAGCATCGTGCTGATGAGCCTGTGGGGGGCGCTTGGCTACAACACAATCATTTTTCTGGCAGGCCTGCAAAGCGTGCCGCGCGACCTGTACGAAGCCGCTGAAGTCGATGGGGCGGGCGGGTACAAGAAATGGCTCCATATCACCATCCCTTATTTACGTCCGATCTTCGTCTTTATGCTCATCATGGGCACGATCGGCGGCATGAAGCGGTTCACTGACGTGTGGCTGATCGGCGGTACGGCAGGCAATCCGGGCGGAAGCCTGATGACGGTGGTGCTGTACATATACCGGAACGCATTTTTGGCATCGCAAATGGGTCTGGCCACAGCCGCTTCTTATCTGCTGTTCATCATCATTTTGGTGCTGACCGCAGTTATGATGCTGTTAAACCGCCGCAAAGACAGCCTCGACTGACGCACTAGGGCCAATACCGACGTCATATCAGAACTACATGATACTTAAGCAAAGGAGGTCCCGCCATGATCCAAACGGCCGATTCCAAGGCGCTGCGCCGTAAAAAAATCCCTGTCAGTCAGTGGATTCTCGCCATCGTGCTGTTTCTCGGCTCCTTTATCATGATCGTGCCATTTCTGTGGATGCTCGTGACCAGCTTCGACTGGGGGGCCCGGCTGAACATTACGTTTCCGCCGAAAATTTGGCCGGAAGAGCCGTCCATACGCACGTATGAAGTGGCCTTTACGAACATTAAAATGTTCCGTTATATCATCAATTCCATCATCGTCAGCGCAGGCGTCATCGTTGTCAGCTCCCTGTCCGCGCTGCTGTCCGGTTATGCCCTCTCCAAGCTGCGGTTCAAAGGGGCGAGCCTGGTGCTTCTGCTGGCACTGAGTACGATGATGATTCCGTTTGAAATGACCATGATTCCGCAGTACCTGCTCTTCAGCAAGCTGGGGCTTCTGGACAATTATCTGGCTTTTTATTTACCGGCACTTAACTATGCCTTCGGCACGTTTTTGGCCAAAGCCTTCATCGACCAGCTGCCATCCAGTCTGCGCGAAGCCGCCATTCTCGACGGCGCCGGGGAGTTCACCGTGTTCGGCCGGGTGTATTTGCCGCTCTGCACGCCGATTATCGCCACCATGATCATCCTCCTGTTCCTGGGCGTGTGGAACGAAATGCTGTGGCCGCTGCTGGTGCTGAAGAACGCTGCCAAATATACGATCCAGATCGGCCTGGCGATGTTTACGTATAACAACGGCATCAACCAACAGCCCTCGATCATTATGGCTGCAACGGCGGTCAGTCTCATTCCTGTCGTCGTCGTATATATGTTTTTGCAGCGTTACATTATCGAAAGCATTGCTTTGTCCGGGATCAAGCAGTAAACCCGGCGAAGCGCGGCCTTGGGGCCGCACGGCACCAATGATGATTGCGAACACACTGATGATGAAAAGGGGGAACACGCATGAAAAAATGGCTTCTGCTCCTGCTGTCCTGCACGCTCGTATTCACGCTGGCAGCCTGCTCTGAAGGGTCAGGCAAAGACGTGACCGGCGGCGTGGAAATCAAGCAAGTCTCCGACATGAAAGGAACCGTCCGGGTGGCGCTGGCCGGCTGGCAGCTCGACAACGGCATCAACGCGCAGACGGGCAATCCGACGATCGGGCTGACCGAGTACATGGATAAGACGTTCAAGAAAATGTACCCGAATATCAAGGTGGAGCTGTACCAAATTCCTTGGGAGAACGTAAAGGCCAAGCAAACGGCGATGCTCATGTCGGGGGATGCCGACGTGCTGTACACCGGGGGAGCTTTTGCCTCCCAATGGTATCAGGACGGACTGCTGCGTGATCTGGACGACCTGATCAAAGAAGACACATCGTTTGATCCCGGCATTTATCTGGACGGCATCATGAACAATTCCTACAGCACCAAGTCGCCGGACGGATCCAAGCAGTTCGGCATTCCTGCCGTGCTGGGCCGCCGCATGACGATCTATGACAAAAAGCTGTTCAGCGACTGGGGCGTCGAAGGCTTGACAGAGAAAGCGACCCCGGAAGAAATTTTGGAAAAAGCCAAAAAGATGACCGGCAAAAATCCGAAAACCGGCGAGCAGAACTACGGCGTATACTGGTCGGGCAACTCGCTGAACGGCTCCACTTTTGTGGCGCTGACCCTGGCTTTCGGAGCGAAAGGGGCCGAAGGCTCGCTGAAAGACGTAAAGTCGATCAAATGGCATCTGAACACCCCGGAAATGGTCAAGGTCATGGAATGGCTGAAGGAGGCCGCAAAGCTGCCGCCGGCCGGCTTTATCACAGCCCAGGGAGCGGAAAACTTCGGGCTTGAGAAGAACAACATCGCGATTGCGCTGGACAGCACCGGCGGCGCGACGATGAACGAATTTATCGCAAACAATAACAAGGATTTGCTGGACCGGTTCGAGCCGGTGATGAATATGGGCCCGAAAGGCGAAGGCTGGGTGGCCGTGGATCCGTTCGTCATGGCGAAGAACGCCAAGGACGTGAAAGCTTCCTGGGAAGTTCTCAAATTCCTGACCAGCCCGATGACGCAAAAATATACGTATGAGAACTTCGCGATGACACCGACGATCAAGCAGGCCGATTTTGTGAAGCCGGAAGACAAATATGTGAAAAAGGCGCTGGACATCGCCAATGTCGGGCACTCCGAGCTGATGGATGAAGCCAATCCGTTCTATATGAGCGACATCGTCCCGGCCGTCAACGGCTTTATCAGCAAGGCGGCTTCCGGCAACGCGCCGGACATCCAGCAGTTCCTGGACGAACTGCAGGACCGCGCGGAGAAATGGTCCGCCAATCTGAAGTGACAGGTTAAAGCGAGTGCAGGGCCCTTCACGGGGCCTTTGCACTTCCTTTTTACCAGGAGACGCAAGGACGATATTCGAAATTGTAGCTGCCTAGCGGCAGGAGCAAATGATCCCATTACGTGTGTTTGAAAAACAGTATGTAAGGAGGTCCCATGATGGTTCGTGTTGGTTTGGTCGGGGCAGGCGGAATCGCCTCCGAGCATTTGAAGCATATTGACGATCATGATCAGGCGGAGCTGGTCGCCGTGTGCGATATTTCCGCGAAGCAGGCGGAACAAGCCGTAAAACGGCATGGTGGAGTCGCCTATACGGATATCCGGCGGATGCTGGCGAACGAGCAGCTGGATGCACTCTTTGTATGCGTCCCTCCTTTTGCCCATGGTGATATTGAAGAGCAGGCGGCAGGAAGAGGCATTCATCTGCTGGTGGAAAAGCCGCTGGGTCTGGATATGGGCATTGTACGGCAAAAAGCGGATTTCATCCGGAAAGCGGGCGTCATGACGGCCACAGGCTACTGCCTAAGGTATATGGAGCCGGTACAGAAGGCGAAACAGTACCTGGCCGGCAAAGAAATCGCCATGGTGCGGGCCCACAGGTTCGGCGGGCTGCCGGATACCCCTTGGTGGGTGGATCATGCCAAATCGGGCGGACAGCTGGTAGAGCAGACGACCCATAATGTGGATCTTATGCTGTACTTGGCCGGAACAGTCCACAAGGTCAGTGCTGACATGGCCCTGCTGCTGAACAGAGACGTTCCCGGGATCACGACGCCGGATGCCGCTTCGGTCAACCTGGTGTTCGATTCGGGCGCAATCGGTCACATTGACACCGGTTTTCTACCCCAGCCGGACAGCCGTTCCTCCCTGGAGATCATTGGAAGGGATTTCAGATTGACGCTCGAAGGAACGTCGCTTACCATTCTGGAACCGGAGCAGACGATCATTCTTCGCGGCAATTCCGATTTCTACAAAGTCCAGGACGACGCTTTCATTCGGGCCGTTGCCACGGGTGACCAGAGCTTGATTCTGGCTCCGTATGAAGAAGCGATGCATACGCTGGAAGTGACGCTGGCTGCCAACGAATCGGCACAAAGCGGATTGCCGGTAACCATAACCAAGAGGGGGTAAATCTAGAGCCCCTCCAGGAGCCTGCGGGCTCCTTTTTTGCGTATCCGGATTGCTGTAAGCCGTGCATAAACATATCGATGCCGTGCATAATCACGCCTTTTCCATAATCAGGATATGACGGTGTGATCCAGAATAGAATCTGGTAAACCGTATTCGATCTATCAATTTGGATTTTTTGGATTCAGTGATTGTATACGTCAATTCGATGAAGGAAACAGTCAAAATTAAGCCAATTTGTATCATCATTACGACGGGGACAACGCCTTCTAAAAGAAAAAAATTCCGGATCGAAGGCTCCATTCTCTATCAGGAAACGGGATTCCCGGCTTTCCCTAATTCTTGTTTTCTTGCGAAGATCTTGCTTCTGCTGTCCCAAACAAGGTAAACTCAAACTTAGGCATAAAAAAGAGCTGGAACAAGAAGGAAGGATTAGCATGTTGGATCTGAATGTGAATGAGCCGGATCAGCTGGTTCAGGTTGCTCATGCATTGTCCACCCGGGCGAGGGTGGATATGCTGAAACTGCTCTACACGCGGAGCATGAATATCATCGAAATTTCGGAAGCACTCAAGCTGCCGGTGTCGACAGTGGCGAACAACGTCAAAATTTTGGAGGCCGCCAAGCTGCTGACGACAGAGCTTCTGCCCGCGGCCCGGGGGGCGATGAAGGTATGCACCCGCAGTTATGATGACATCCATATCAGTCTCAACCCGGCGATCCAATCGACCAAGGAAAATTACGGCGTGTATGAGGTCGAAATTCCGATCGGATTGTACAGCGATTGCGAAGTATACCCGACCTGCGGCATGGCGAGCGGCACCGAAATGATCATCCGGGAAGACGAGCCGGCGAGCTTCTACCATCCGAAGCATATCGATGCACAGATCATCTGGTTCCGCAAAGGTTACTTGGAGTACATTTTGCCGCTGGAGCTTCCGCAAAACGTCAAAATCAAATCGCTTGAGCTGTCCATGGAAATCTGCTCGGAGGCGCCCAACTTCGATAACGATTGGCCCTCGGACATATCGGTCTGGGTGAACGGGCTTGAGATCGGGATGTGGACGAGTCCGGGGGATTTCGGGGACCGCCGCGGCAGGCTGAACCCCTCCTGGTGGCTCGATTGGACGACGCAGTACGGCCTCTTGAAAACGTGGCGGGTCGATGAGGACCGGACGACGCTGGATATGAAAAAGGTATCGGATGTAGGCATCAACGATCTTCAGCTGGAAGGGCGTCCGAATTTGCGCCTGCGAATCGGCGTGGATCCAAATGCGGTCCATAAAGGCGGGGTGAACATCTTTGGGCGGCAGTTCGGCGATTATGAGCAGGACATCAAGATGCGTATCCAATATGTTCCCCTCACGGACGAAGCGTAAAACCATTGTTACAACAAGTTTGTAACAATGGTTTTTTTGTTTCTGTTACGGGGCTTGTGGATTTTTATGGGAGAAGAGCATGGTTAGGCAATTTATTCTTGCTGGTAAAGCGACGAAGCCCATTTGATATGCACGAGAATAGAAACAACTCAAAATTTTTATTACAAAAAAATGAAATGAATGCGTTGACAAAATAGAAGTTTAGCCGTAATATAGCCCCATAAGAACAATAAAGTTGTAATAAAACAATAACGTTGTTCTTTAGAACGACTACGGTGACGAAAATGGGGGGTACGTATGAGAAGAAAATTCAGCTTCATGTGGATCACATTACTGTCTCTGACCTTATTGCTCAGCGCCTGCGGCAGCGGTGGCAGCGGCAGCAGTGGCGGGGCGGACAGTGCAGGCGGAGACGCGTCCGGCGGTACTGGTGAAAGCGCTTCGACGGATACGGGCGGCGGCAGCGGCGAGAAAGTGAACCTTTCCTTCTGGACGCTGTTTGACGGCGGAGACGGTGATAACATGCAGGCGATGGTAGACCAGTTCAATAAAGAGCATCCCGATATTCAGGTGAAAAATACGAAGCTCGTCTGGGGCGAGTATTATACGAAGCTGATCACAGCGGTTGGCGCAGGCAACGGACCGGATGTGGGCATCTCCCATATTTCCCGTCTTCCCGACCTGATCAATCAGGGGGTTGCAACCGAACTGGACGATTCGGCAAAGGATGCCAACATCGACTGGAGCACGTTCAACCAGAACATTCTGGAAGCTTCCGTTTACGATGACAAGCATTATGCGGTTCCGATCGATACACATCCGTTTATTATGTACTACAACAAAAAGCTGCTTAAAGATGCAGGGTTGCTCGGCGAAGACGGCAAGCCGGTTCTGGAGCAATCTGGCGAGGGATTCATCAAGTTTCTGACAACGCTGAAAGAGAAGCTTCCGAAAGGCAAATATCCGTTTGCGCTCTCGAGCTCCAACGACGATCCATTCCGTTTCTGGTGGGCACTTTATTCGCAGCAGGGCGGCAATGACGTCGTATCCGACGACCTGAAATCAGCCGACATCGACAAAGAAAAAGCAGTAAAAGCCGCGGATTATATTAAGGACTTATACCATAAGTACAATTTCATCAAGCTGAACGACCCGGATTTCTATAAAACGTTCCAAAGCGGGAATGCGGCGATTATGATGACCGGCGTGTGGGCGACCGGAACGTGGGAGAAAACGAAAGGGCTGGAATTCGGAGCCATGCCGATCCCTAAAGTATTCGATCAGGAAGCGACATGGGGCGATTCGCATACGATCATTCTGCCGGCAACGAGCAATGAAGATCCGGAAAAGCGCAAAGCTGCTCTGATTTTCGCCAACTGGATCGCCGACCACGGAGAAATCTGGGCGAAAGCGGGCCATATCCCTTCGAAGCCGGCCGTATTCGACAAGCCGGAATTCAAAGAGATGCCGTACCGGAGCGACTATGTCTCGGTGGCAAGCACAGTTAAATTCAACAAGCATTCCGACAAGAACTGGCAGATCCGCGATAACGCGCTCTTTAAATATTTGAACGAAGTTTGGTCCAACAAGATGTCGAGCTCGGATGCCGTTGACAAGATGCAGACCGAGATCGGTAAAGTTTTAAGCGAGTAACCATGAGGGTATGATCCATCAGACAGGTTTGGGGCGGCTGGCTCCAAGCCTGCCTGAGCGATGCGGGAGAGGAAGGTGAGTCATGAAGAAGCTTCGGATCGACTTGCAGGCACTGATTTTTTTACTGCCCTTTCTGATTGTGTATGTGTTGTTTACGATCTGGCCGATGATTAAGGGCGCGCAGATGAGCTTTTATAAATGGACCCTGATCCGGAAGATGAAATATGTCGGGTGGGACAATTTCCAGCGCATGTTTCATGACGACCAGTTCTGGGCTGCGGTATGGCATTCTACGATTTTCGTTTTTCTGACGACGCCGACCATGATCGTGCTGGCCATCGCGCTGGCACTTATCGCGAACCGGAAATCCAAGCTGCAGAAGCTGTACCGCAGTGCGTTTTTTCTGCCGAGCATTCTTTCGGTTTCGGTGGCATCGTATTTGGGGTTGTTTATGTTCCAGCCCTATACCGGCTTCATTAACGGGATTCTGCATGGACTCGGCATCCTGGCGGAAGGGAAAGAGATCTTCTGGCTCACTGAGCCGTCGCTGGCCTGGATTGCGGTCGCCGCTCTGACGCTGTGGTGGACGGTGGGGTTCAACTTTATTTTGTATCTGTCCGCCATGCAGGAAATCCCGGACGAAATTTATGAGGCGGCATCGCTGGACGGAGCGGCCAAAGGGCAGATGTTCTGGCGGATCACGCTGCCGATGATGAATTCGATCACACGGATGATTCTGATGCTGCAAATTATCGCTTCCTATAAAGTGTTCATGCAAATTTACATCATTACGGGCGGCGGACCGCTGGATTCGACAAGGCCGATCATCCAGTACATTTACCAGAGCGGTTTCAAAAAAAATGACCTGGGTTACGCGGCGACGATGTCCTATATGCTGTTTGCGATTTTGCTCGTATTGTCGATTATCCAGTATGTCGTTAACAACCGGAAGGAGGCGGCTTAAGGCATGAAATGGGTATACCGGATCGTTTCTGTCATCGCGGCGTGCGTGTTTCTGATACCGCTGGTCTGGATGCTGGTCGTATCGATCAAGCAGGAAGGGATGAAGGTCTCCGGTTTGTTCGACTGGTTTACGCCGCCATATTCTTTCGCGGTGTACGGACAAATTATCAGCGGCACCAAGCTGATGCAGTGGGTATGGAACAGCTTCTTCGTCGCAGGCGTCGTCACGGTTCTGACCGTTCTAGTTGCGGCTATGGCGGCTTATGCGTTGTCCAAAATTCCTTTCCGGTTTAAAGCCATCATGTTCTTTTTCATTTTGGCAGGTCTTCTCGTTCCCGGCGAAGCAACCATCATTCCGCTGTATCAGGTCGCCAAGGACATGCATTTGCTGAATTCGTACCAGGGGCTGATCGTCACAGCGCTGGCTTCGCCGATGGCGGTCATCGTGCTTAAAGGATTTTTTGACGGCATCCCGAACGACCTGATTGAGAGCGTGCAGATGGATGGAGGCGGCGTGTGGAAAATATTCGCGGTGATCATGCTGCCGCTGACCCGGCCGGCGCTCGCGTCGATGGCGATTCTGACCTTTATCGGCTCGTGGAACAATTTCCTATGGCCATTCCTGTCGCTGACAAACGACAAGCTGTTTACGCTGCCGATGGGAATTCCGACCTTGATGAGCCAGTACTCGGAGGATTACGTGAAGCCGATGGTTGTGAACACGCTGTCTTCCATCCCGATCATTATTCTGTTTGTGATCTTTGAACGGCAAATCATCAAGGGGATCAGCCTGTCGGGGATTAAAGGGTGAGCGGCGTTGCCGTAGCCGGGATTGAGCCGAAGCGGCGCGAGCGTGCCATCGATCTGTTCAAAGGAGTGCTGATCGTCGGAATGGTGTACTGCCACACGCTGCAATTTTTCAGCGATCCGGTCGTGTACCCGTCCATCAGCCGCTGGATCGATTTCTTCAACCTCATCACCTTCTCGGGGTTTGTGTTCAGCTTCGGGTATGTATCGCAGCTTGCTTATTATTCCAAGCCGTTTCGCAGCGCTTGCCCGCGGATGTTGGCAGCCGCGCTGAAAACACTGCTGGCCTTTTATGTATCCGGAACGGCGTTCAGGGTGTTCCATGACGGAGCGCCGCTCCAGTGGGACACGATTCGGCCGATCATGCTGCTGAAGGATATCCCGGGCTGGTCTGAGTTCTTGGTGTCTTTTACGTATTTGATGGTCCTCGGCTTGGTGCTGTTCGTTCCGCTGCGCTGGCTATCCGGGCGAAAGTGGCTTGGTTTTCTGGCGGCCGGCCTGCTGCTTGCAGGGACGCTGTTTCCTTATGGAGCGGTTCACATTCCCCAGCTTGGGTTATTGGTCGGCACGAGGGATTTCGCCTCGTTTCCGCCTGTTCAATATTTTCCGTATTACCTGCTTGGGATCTTGTTCGCCAAATACCGGATTCGCTTCGACTGGCTCGTTCTCGCCGGATCGGTGCTTGCAACCGGACTGTTTGCGGCAAATTGGCGGTATGCCGGGGAGCTTCCCTCGCGGTTTCCGCCTTCGTTGTTCTGGATAATCGGTGCTGCCTTCATATTATATGGTTATTATTTGCTGGCCGGGGTATTGGAACGCATTCCGTACGCGTTTGGCTTTCTGGAGTCGATGGGGCGGAACGTGCTTTTGTATCTGGTGCTCAGCAATTTGCTGATTTTTACGGTAAAAAGCAGCCGGCCGGATCTTCTCGTCGGAAGCGGCGGCGGCTTGCTGTACGCGGCAGGATGGCTCGCCGTATGCGGATTTTGCAGCTGGATCGTTACCAAGCGTACGCGCTAAATGTGATTACTTCAAAGGAGTAGAGAGAAATGACAGAGATGCTGCGCGGCGAATATCCTCGCCCACAATTGGTTAGAGCGGATTGGCTCAACCTTAACGGAGTATGGAATTTTGAATTTGATGACGAAGCGGCCGGCGAGAGGGAAAAATGGTACGAGCATCCTTCCTTCTCGCGGACCATTCGGGTTCCGTTTTGCTATCAGAGCAAGCTGAGCGGAATCGGAGATCCTTCGTTCCATGATATCGTGTGGTACCATCGGACCTTTACGGTGCCAACAGCGTACCAAGGCAAGCGGCTGATTTTGCATTTCGGTGCCGTGGATTATGAATGCAAAGTATGGGTGAACGGCAGGCTCGCCGCTATCCACGAAGGCGGTCATACGCCGTTTGATGCGGATATTACGGACCTGCTTCAGGGTGCGGACAACTCGATCGTGGTCAAAGCCGTCGATTACAGCCGGGACGCGGCGCTTCCGCGGGGCAAGCAATACTGGGAAGAAACATCGGCCGGGATCTTCTATACGAGAACGACGGGGATTTGGCAGACGGTGTGGATCGAACCTGTGCATGACCTCCATATCCGTAGGATTCGGCTGACGCCGGATATCGATACGAATGAAGTGTCCCTGCAGGCTTTCGTTCAGGGCTGGGACACCCGGGCCAAGCTTCATTTAAAGTCGGTTATTTCTTTCGCGGGGCAAGTCGTTTCCGAAGATTCCTTTTCGGTGACGGGGAAAGACGAGATGCGCCGCATCCGCCTGCACGATTTTAACGATCATGGCTTGGGGCGCTGGTGGTCGCCTGAACGTCCAAATCTGTACGATTTGGAGCTGACTCTCCTGGTGGACGGAGAAGTGGTGGATACTGTCGCGAGTTACTTCGGCATGCGGAAAATTTCGATTGAGGACGGCGTCGTGCTGCTTAATAACCGCCCATATTATATGAAAATGGTGCTGGACCAGGGGTATTTTCCGGATGGCCTGCTGACCGCTCCTTCCGATGAAGCGCTGAAAAAAGACATTGAGCTGACGAAGGAAATGGGATTCAACGGCGCCCGAAAGCACCAAAAGATCGAAGACCCCCGTTACCTGTACTGGGCGGACCGTTTGGGCCTGCTTGTCTGGGGAGAAATGGCCAACGCGTTCCGGTTCACGGAAACCTATGCCGGGCAGATCACCCGGGAATGGCTGCAGGCGGTGGAGCGGGATTATAATCATCCCTGCATCGTAGCCTGGGTTCCGCTCAATGAAAGCTGGGGCGTAACGAATATATTGGTGAGTCCTGCCGAGCAGCAGCATGCGCTGGCGCTGTATCACATGACTAAATCGCTGGACATGTCACGTCCGGTCATCTCTAACGACGGCTGGGAACTGGTCAAAACCGACCTGGTTACTATTCATGATTACGAATGGCGTAAAGAAGTGCTGGCGGACCGCTATTCGACCGTGGAGCAGGCGCTTCAGGCAAAACCGGGCAACCGCTGGATTCTGGTGCCGGGGTATCCTTATGAAGGACAGCCGCTGCTGCTTACCGAATTCGGCGGAATCTCATTCCAGAAAGGGAACCAGGAAGGGTGGGGTTATTCCGGAGCGTCGAATGAGGAAGATTTCGAACGGCGCCTGGCCGACGTGGTTCAGGGCGCTCTCGCTTCGCCCGTGCTTCAGGGCTTCTGCTACACGCAGCTGACGGACGTCGAACAGGAAATTAACGGTTTGCTGACGTACGACCGGAAGCCGAAGATTCCGCTGGAGAAGATCCGCGAGATTGTGCAGGGACGTTGATACAGCTTTTAAAATAGAGTGGCTAATAAGTAAATAAAGAGTGAAGAGGGCCCCGTTTCGGGGCTTTCTTTTTTTGTAAATGGTGGCATCGCCTAGTTAATCGGTATAAAGACTGTTATAATACAAAAGACAAAGATATGATTGATCAGGATAAAGTGGGCCCTTTCTTTGTTTAGAACCATCGCGTGACCAATGGAACTCAGGGTCCGAACAAAACCATGGTGATACAGGAAAAGGGGAATGAGAAATGGAAATGAAGCTGATTTTTACAAACAAAGGCAAAAATGCCATCGGGAACTTCGAAAACGAGGAGCTGATCGAAGTGTTCACGAGGTACAGTAAGACATTGATGAAAAAGTACGATCTTGTCGTGTCGGTTCCCTCTGAAGATAATCGCGACATTACGGCCGACGGTACCATCAATGTACATCTGAACGACGTTAAATGCGATGTTCAAACGTTTTTCAAGGAACTGGCCAGAGATGTGAAGGTTCCGTTAAAGAAACGGCTGGACGCCGGCGAGACGCTGGATGGCGTGTTTAAAGCGGAGCTGGTCAAATAAGGCATTAGAATAATCGTTAATGAAAAAAAGGGAGCCGGCGGGCTCCCTTTTTTTGATGATCGAGCGAAAACCACACAAATAACAGCTTAGCCTTTTAGAGCGGATATTCATCCGTTCACGGCTGCAGCACCGGCTGTTAATTCCGACCAGACCGCCTTCACGTCTCCGGCATTCATGATTTTTCCGAAGTACTGCCCAATGTTCGATAGGGTCATTTCGTGGGCCTCGGCAGAGGAACCGGCGCAGGCGTCCTCGACGAGCGTCACGTTATAGTCGAGCATGAATGCGTCCCTGGCGGTCGACTCCACGCATACGTTTGTGAGGACGCCGGTCAGGACAACAGATCTGCACCCGAGAGAGCGCAGCATCAAATCGAGGTTGGTGCCGATAAATGCGCTGTACCGATGCTTTTCCACCACGTAATCGCCCTCCTTGGGTTCCAGCCCGTACAGCTCCGTGCCCCAGCTTCCCTTCTCGACGATCCGAAGCGGGTTGCCGTTGGCCGTATGCTGCAGCTCCCATGCCTGGGAGGTAGTGCCCGCATCCAACGTCATTTGTACGTAGATGACCGGCACCCCGCTTGCCCTCGCTTGACCGGTAAGGTCATGGATGGGCCGCACACAAGCCTGGAACGCCGGGATATCGACGATTCCCGCGCGGCCGCAGGCTCCGTTTTCGTGGCAAAAATCGTTTTGCATGTCGATGATGATCAGGGCGGTATCCTCCGGATGAAGCCATGCATGGGTACTCAAATGAAATCCCTCCAAAATAAATATTGTTGTGTTTATGTAAAATAATATAACATTAAAACTCCGAATACAGGATATCGCACTTTTTTATACCCTGAATCACATGAAATATGATATAAATAGGATAATATATGTTATTTATTCTTACACAATCAGGAATTCCTCCGACCTGCTGATCGGTAAAACCAATTTTTATGGAAGGTGGGGATGGAATGGATCTGGAAGGTCTGCATTCATTTGCAACGATCGCCAAGGAGAAGAGCATTTCCAAGGCTGCCCAGACGCTGCATGTCACCCAGCCGACGCTTAGCGCGAGAATACGCAAGCTGGAGGAGGGGATGGGAGTCAAGCTGCTGGACCGGGGGTGGGACGGAGTGAAGCTGACACAGGAAGGGCATTATTTTCTGTATTATGCGATCCAAATGGTAAGCCAGTTCAACAATGCCTCCGCGATGCTGAACAAAGCAGACCTGCTGAAGTTCGATCGTTCCCTTGCCGAAGTGACCCGCATGGACCGGATGGTGATCGGCGTTGACACCGGACTGTCCAGCAGGTTCGTGTACCCTCTGGTTGCCGAATTGCAGCGCATTCGCCCCGATCTGAAGTGCAAGTATGTTTCCCGTTCGTCCATGCTGCTCATTGATCTGATCGAGTACGGGGTCATCGATATCGGGCTGTTTTATGATGTGAAGGAATGCCGCCATTTGCAGCCGGTGCATCTTCTGGACGACGAATGGGTGCTGCTGTGTTCGGAAGAAGCTTACCGGGGCGTGATCCGCAAGGATGATGACCTTATCGATGTGCTCAAGCATGACATGTTCGTGCTGTTCGAAAATCCGATCGCCACCTACGTAAATGTATGGGAGGTGCTGTCCAGACTGTTTGGGTCCACGCCCGATAAGTTCCAAATCGTGGACAGCAGCGATATGATGCTGGGGGTCGTGGCCAACGGCCAGGGATACACGTTCGTACCTAAATGCTACGTCCCTGAGCTGTACCTGGAGGCCTATCCCATCCGAATGATCCCTTTTGGTTCCATGCTGCCGGCTCTGCCGGTATACATGGCATACTCGGAAACCGTCCAGCTCGACGTGCCGATCGGCGAATTGCAGCGCAGGCTGCTTGCCAGATACAAGCCGGGCGCAGGGCACACCGCCGCTTCCGGCGGTTTGAATGGATAAGGAGACAATACAAAATAGGAGCACCCTCCAGGATGAAATGAGCCGGG
This sequence comes from Paenibacillus sp. FSL R5-0378, assembly GCF_038009285.1. Classification (NCBI taxonomy): domain Bacteria; kingdom Bacillati; phylum Bacillota; class Bacilli; order Caryophanales; family Paenibacillaceae; genus Paenibacillus; species Paenibacillus sp. FSL R5-0378. The sequence goes on along the minus strand of NZ_JBBPAY010000001.1, from coordinate 5,440,610 downwards.
AGGGTGCTTTTTTGCCTGTGCGGATTCAGACGAAGAAGTTGATCAGGCACGGATTCATCATGATGCGGGTACAGCGAGTGCAGCTGTCATACTGTTTCTGAACATCGGCTGAATGACGGGCTCGATGCCCTCGACATCAATGTCATACAAAGTGCCAAGAAGCGAAAGGAGCGGAATGGCGGCAGACGCTGCCGCTTCTATACGCTCTTTGGCCATCGGGATGCCGATGATCGCTGCCTGCAGAACCTCCGCGGTGCTTTCTTCCGCATCCCTTTCTTTTCGGGTAGTGGCTGTTAGCTTGTATTCGTTATCCATGGTATTCCTCCTCTGGTATGGTATGTAGCGGTCTGATCCGTCTGTCCACTGATCAGGTGATGTACGGAAACCGGTTTTTCGACTAGTCCAGCTCCGGATGATGGAAATGCCAATCGGTGCTTTGTTCATACGCGTGGCCGATGCCGAGCAGTTCCGCTTCGGCAAACGGTTTGCCGATGAGCTGCATGCTGATCGGCATCCCTGCAGCCGAAAAGCCGCAGGGTATGGCGAGGCTCGGCAGGCCGGTTACGTTCGTCGGCATGGTCAGTTCAGCGAAGCGCATGCTGATTTCGACGTCGTGGATGCCGGGCGCAGTTGCCGGGAGGGTCGGGGTAAGCAGGACGTCGGCTGCAGACAGCGCCTGCATATACTCCTGCTGCAGGAGCCGGCGCGCCCGCTGTGCCTGCAAATAGTGGACGGCCGGGATCAGGCGGGCGCCTTCGATCATTCCCCGGACATCCGGTCCGTACTGCTCCGGCTGTTCCCGGTACCACTTCTCGTGAATGGAGGCGACCTCACCCATACAAATGCCGTTGCCGATTGCGCTGACACGGCTTAGGAGCGGGATCTCCACTTCAATGACATTCGCTCCAAGCAGCTTGAACTGTCCCATGGCTGCCTGGAGGGCGGCCTCCACCTCCGGATCAATGCCGTCGTAGTAAAAGGACGAGGGAATCCCGATGGTAATGCCGTGCAGATCGCCGCGCAGCATGCCGGTGAAATCCGGGACCGATACGTCGGCCGACGTATCGTCCAGCGGGTCATACCCCGCCATAGCCTGAAGGCAGATGGCGGCGTCTTGGGTCGAGCGGGTCAGCGGGCCGGCGTGGTCCAGCGACCACGACAGCGGAAAAATGCCATGGCGGCTGACCCTGCCGTATGTCGGCTTCAGGCCGACGATGCCGCAGGCTGCTGCGGGAATGCGGACTGAGCCGCCGGTGTCCGTGCCTGTGCCCATGTAGGCAAGTCCGGCCGCTACGGCCGATCCCGAGCCACCGCTTGAGCCGCCCGGCGATTTCTCCAGGTTCCACGGATTGTGGCAGGGACCGAAATGAGGGCTGTTCGTCAGCGTCCCGGCGGCAAACTCATGGGTCTGCACTTTGCCGAGCAGGACCGCGCCTGCTTCTCCTAGCTTACGGACGACGGTGGCATCCGTATCCGGCACGAATGTTTCGAGGATTTTGGAGCCGACAGCCGTCCGGATTCCCTGGGTATTGTAAATATCTTTGTGGGCGATAGGAATGCCGTGAAGCGGACCTCTGTACTCTCCTTTCATGATTTCAACTTCGGCCGCTTTGGCCTGGGCGAGCGCGAGATCGGCCGTAACCGTTACGTACGCATTCAGCCGGGGATTGAGCGTTTCAATCCGTTCGAGAAGCATCTGCGTAATTTCGACGGGTGAAATGCGGCGGCTGCGGATCCGTTCCGATAAGCCGGCGATCGTATCATACAGCAGCTCCTGATGCAGGGTGGTCATAGATAACATCTCCTTTGCGAAAAAAAATGTGGATGAGTACTCTACCTCTCGAATGACTTGAACAAATGGATTCTTTAAGGATATTCACCCATAGTTGATTTACCTTCAATTTGTGTCATTTCTATGGAAGAATAATGGTCCTCGAACGCAAAAATCCAATCGTTTTTTGTAAATAGGGAGGTAATTGTTAAGAAACATAACATATTTTCACCGAAAAGGGGCTAAAACAAGGTATAGAATGTTTCGATATCCTAACATTGCAGAATTTATGTTAGTATTTATCACACAAGCAGCGTTCCTGGCATGCTACAACAAAACCGATTGATTAAAGGCCGGGAAGATCCATTTTTCTGAAGCTGCGAAGGAGGGAATATGATGTCAAATCTTTTGGAAATCGACAGCCTTGTCACCTCATTTTCGACCAAGAAAGGGATGGTGGATGCCGTCAGGGGAGTCACCCTGCGGGTCAAAAAAGGCAAGACGACGGTTATTCTCGGGGAATCGGGTTCGGGGAAGAGCGTCATGCTCCGTTCCATACTGCGGCTGACGCAGCGCGGTTCGAATGTTGCCGGCAGCGTCCGGCTCGAAGGAGAAGACTTGCTGGGCAAATCGCCGAAAGAAATGGTGGCGATCCGCGGGAACCGGGTGGCGATGATATTCCAGGACGCCCTCTCGGCGCTCGACCCGCTGTACCGGGTCGGCGACCAGCTGAAGGAAACGATCAGGGCGCACCATAAGGTGGGGAGAAGGGAAGCGAAGGATAGGGTCATCGAGCTGTTCCGTAAGGTCGGCATTCCTTCGCCGGAAGAAAGGGTGCGTGCCTACCCGCACGAGATGAGCGGCGGCATGCGGCAGAGGGCGGTCATTGCGATGGCGCTCGGCTGCCGTCCCGATCTGCTTCTTGCCGATGAACCGACCACCGCCCTGGACGTTACCATTCAGGCGCAAATCCTCCGGCTGTTCAAGGAGCTTCAGGCCGAGTTCGGAATGTCGATCGTGCTGGTCACCCATGATATCGGCGTGGCCGCCGAAATGGCCGACGAGATCGCCGTCATGTATGCCGGCAAAATCGTCGAGTATGGATCGGCGGAGGAGGTTCTGACCAGACCGATGCATCCCTACACAGCCGGGCTGATTGCTGCTACGCCTCAGAGCAAGCAAACGGGAAGGCTGTCCACCATCCCAGGACAGCCGCCGCTCATTACGGAAATGCCGCCGGGATGCGCTTTTGCACAGCGCTGTCCTTATGCCGAGAGCCGGTGCACGGAGAGTGTCCCGGATTACGTAAGCGCGGGACGATCGCAGCAGGCGGCCTGCTTCCAGCTTGCCGGCCGGGAAAGATACGCCCAATAAAAATAATGGAACCCTGTGGAGGTGCCGGAGATGAAACCATACTCAAGCTTGAAAAAAACGTACGCCATCACTCTACTGCTGCTTATCCTGTGCCTCTCAATGGTTCTTAGCGGGTGCGGCAGAGGCGGAGCGGCCGCCGAAGGCTCGGCGGCGAAAGGGACTTTGGTGATTGCCATGTCCGCCGCGAACATCCCGGTACCGGACACGATGCCGACCGAAGGTTACGAAGGGATGCGTTTTGTCGGGTATCAGCTGTACGACGCGCTGGTGAAATGGGATTTGACGCAGGGCGACAAGCCGGCCGAACTCACGGGCGGCCTGGCCGAATCGTGGGAACATTCGAACAGCGATCCGACCGAGTGGACCTTTCATCTGCGCCAAGGGGTTGAGTTCCATGACGGAACGCCGTTTAATGCGGATTCGGTCATCTTTGCCCTCGACCGTCTGTTGAAGCCGGATTCCCCGTATTACGATGCAAAAATTGCTGGTTCCACCGGCAGCTCGCTTCGTTTTATCGCGAAGTACGCCAAGGCTGACGAAAACACGGTTCGAATCTATACCAACGGACCATACAGCTTTCTGCTGTACGACTTGGCCAGCATCTTGATACCAAGCCCGGAAGCGGTCAAGAAATACGGCGGGGATTATGCGAATCATCCCACCGGAACAGGGCCCTTTAAATTCGTGAGCATGAAGCAGGGGCAGGAATTGGTTATGGATAAGAACGACAAGTACTGGGGCACGGCCCCGAAACTGGAACGGGTGGTGCTCCGGCCGATCAGCGATCCGTCCGCCCGGCTCGCGGCTATACAGTCCGGGGAGGTCAACTGGGCCGAGATTCCGCCAACCGAATCGATTGAGCAGCTGAAAAGCATGGGATTCCAGGTGCTGACCAATACGTACCCGCACATTTGGCCGTATGTCCTGAACACGGCCGATGGCCCATGGAAAGACAAAAGGGTGCGGCAGGCGGCGAATTACGCCATCGACCGAGAGGGCATGAGCGCCGACTTGCTGGGTGGCGCCTCCATCCCGGCGACGCAGCTGATGTACAAAGGGCATGCTTGGTACAGTTCCGATGCGGAGCCGTATGCCTATGACCCGGACAAAGCCAAGAAGCTGCTGGCGGAAGCGGGTTATCCCAATGGCTTCTCAACCACCTTCCTGGTCCCGACAAGCGGATCCGGCAACATGTGGCCGGTGCAGATGAACGAATACGTTCAGAAGGACCTGAAGGCTGTGGGGATCGACGTGAAAATCGAATCTATCGAGTGGCAGTCGCTGCTGACCCAGTATCTTCAAGGGTTCCCCAAAGACAAGGAGGTGGGCGCAATAAATATTTCCCTTCCGACCATTGCTCCGAACTCCTTCCCGAACTTCTTCTCGTCGGCGGCTCTGTTTCCGAAAGGCTTGAATATCGGCGGATACTCCAATCCGGAGCTGGATCGGATATTGAACGAGGCGCAGACCAGCTTCGACGCCGGTAAGCGGGATGTGCTGCTGAAGCAGGCCTCGGCGATCATTGCGGAGGACGCCCCTTGGATCTTCGTCGTGCATGACCTGAACTTGAGGGTGCTCGCGCCGGATATTCACGGCTTTGTTCAGCCTCAGTCCTGGTTTGCGGATCTGACGGGCATCTCCATCGAGTAAAAAAGGGGGTATACGCGCATGGTTGCTTTTATCAGTAAACGTCTGCTTCTGTTCATCCCCACGCTGTTTGGCGTATCCGTCATCGTGTTTCTGATGCTCCAAATGGTCCCCGGCGATCCCGTCAACACGATCGTTCCTGCGGATGCGACCGAGGAAGAGCGGATGCAGGTAACACGAGAGCTTGGGCTCGACAAGCCGATTTATGTGCAGTTCATCTATTGGCTCGTCCATATGTTTCAAGGGGATATGGGAACCTCTATCATCAAGCGGCTGCCGGTCAGCGAACTGCTGCTCCCGGCTGTAGGAAATACGCTGCTGCTGGCGGCGGCTTCCGCCGTCGTATCGTTCGGCCTCGGCCTGGCCATCGGCGTTTACAGCGCATACCGTCCCAAATCGTGGGCGGCTTCCCTGTTCAACGTGCTGGGACTCGCCGGAATCGGAATGCCGAATTTCTGGGCCGCGCTGATTCTGATTGGGATATTCTCCGTCAGTCTCGGCTGGCTCCCTTCCTCCGGGATGCAGAGTATCGGGGGTGGAGGGCTGCTGGATACCTTCAGACACCTGATCCTCCCGACGATTGCGGCTTCCCTGACGACGCTTGGCGTTATGACCCGGATGGTGCGCAGTACGATCGCGGGTTTGCTCCAGCAGGACTTCGTATTCGCGCTGCAGGCCAAAGGTGCACCGGCAGGCAAAGTGCTGCGCCATGTGCTCAAGAACGGCATGCCGACCATTTTGACGGTGGCCGGGCTCCAATTCGGCTATTTGATCGGCGGCTCCGTCCTGGTGGAAACGGTCTTTGCCTGGCCCGGCATCGGCCAGTTGATCTACCAGGCGATCGGGCAGCGGGACTTTCCCATCGTCCAATCGGGCGTTCTTGTGGTAGCTGTCGCTTTTGTTCTCATCAATCTGGCAGTCGACTCACTGCATGCGGTTCTTGATCCAAGAGTAAGGCATTCTTGAAAGGAGTGGGCAGCATGGCTACCAATGTTCAATCCATTGTTCCCGATGCGGCTTCGGCCGCTAGTTTGCCAAAACAGCCCTCGCAGGCTGCCGAACGATGGCGGGCGTTCTGCAGGCGGAGAGCGGCGCTGGTCGCGCTGGTCATTCTCGCCGCGATCGTCCTCGCCTGCATCGCCGCCCCGTGGCTGTCCCCGTATGATCCTTACGCGGGTAACGTCAAAGAGAGGCTTCTCCCTGTCGGGTCGGCGGGACATCTTCTTGGCACGGATGAACAAGGCAGGGATTTGCTCACCCGGATCTTGTACGGGGGGCGGCTGAGCCTGCTGTCAGGCATCGTCCCGGTCATCATCGCCGTTATCCTAGGAGGCGGGCTTGGAATCATTGCCGGATATTTTAAAGGTATCGTCAACACGCTCATCATGCGCACGCTGGATATTTTGTTCTCGTTCCCGGCGATTCTGCTGGCCATCGGCATCTCCGCTTCGCTCGGTCCGGGCATCAGCAACATCATGATCTCGGCGACGATCGTCTTCATTCCGCCGATTGCCCGCATTGCCGAAACGGCCGTGAAGGAGGTGAAGAAGGAGGAGTATATCGAAGCCGCGCTGTCCAGCGGGGCCGGAACGGGGCTCATCATCCGTTTTCATGTTCTAAACAACATTTTTTCCCGACTTTTTGTCTACAGCACGACCCAGATCGGCATCTGCCTCATGCTCGCGTCCGGTCTGAGCTTTCTGGGACTCGGCGTATCGCCGCCGACGCCGGAGTGGGGATTTATGCTCAACAATTTGAAACAAGTCATATTTATTGAGCCCATCGTTACGATCGTCCCAGGCATCTTTATATTCGTCACATCGCTTGCGCTCAACATCGTATCCGACGCCTTGTCGGATGTACTGGACAGCAAAGGTTAAGGAGGGATAACAGATGGAGCACATTCTTGAAGTGGCCGATGTCAGCAAGACCTTTCCTCTGCGGGGGATGTTCGGACAGAGCAAGGGAGGGGTGTCCGCCGTCAACGGGGTATCCTTCACGCTGAAATCCCAGGGTACGCTCGGCATCGTGGGCGAGTCCGGATGCGGAAAGTCTACTTTGGCCCGGCTGATCATGAGGCTGATTGAGCCTGACCAAGGGCAGGTCCGATACAAAAACGAGGATTTGCTGAAGCTCGGCGGTTCCGATTTGAAGAAAATGAGGAAACGGATTCAAATGGTGTTTCAAAATCCTTATTCTTCGCTGAATCCGAAGCTGACCATTCTGGACAATGTGGCGTTCCCGCTGTGGGCGAATGGAACCGGGCGGGCTGCCGCCAGTACGCAGGCATACCGTTATTTGGATGCGGTAGGCTTGCCCAAATCCTATGCCGCGAAGTATCCGCATCATTTAAGCGGCGGGCAGAGGCAGCGCGTGGCCATTGCCAGGGCGCTTGTGCTCGAACCGGACATCGTCATTGCCGACGAGGCGGTGTCGGCGCTGGACAAATCGGTGCAGGCCCAGGTGCTGAACCTGTTTCAAGATCTGAAAAAGGAGTTCGACCTGTCGCTGATCTTTATTTCCCACGATCTGCACGTGGTGGAATATATGAGCGACGATGTCATGGTGATGTATTTGGGCGGCGTCGTGGAGAAGGGGCCGAAGGAAGAAGTTTTCGCGAATCCACGGCATCCTTACACGCAGGCGCTTCTCAAGTCGGTGCCCTCGGTGGACCTGGCCGTTCGCAAGGCGCCGGAAACCGTGCTGCTGAAGGGTGACCTCCCGAGTCCGCTGAATCCGCCGTCCGGCTGCCGCTTCCGGACGCGGTGCATGTTCACCGAAGCGCGCTGCGCACAGAATGTGCCGGCTCTCGTTGAGGTAGGTGAGGGTCATCACGCGGCGTGCTTGCTGGTACACGAAGGAATGGCGGCCGTTCAAAATTTGTAGAAGGGTGTGTGAATATACGATGACAAATCCAAAGTTCGGCTCTAGCGAGGTTCAGGACATCGTTACGGTAGCTGCGATAAATTTTCATCCCATATGGGGGGACAAGGCGGATAATTTGAAGCGCATGAAAGGCTATGTGCGGACGGCGGCGAAGCAGGGCGCGGATTTGATATTGTTCCCGGAAACCGCGCTGACCGGCTACGGTGTCAAGGATGACGACACTGAAATGCAGAGCAAGAATGCCGAAACGGTGCCCGGCGAATCGACGCTGGCCCTTGCTGAGCTGTCCAAGGAATACGGTGTGTATGTCGTGCTTGGGATGCCGGAGCGGGATGCGGCGGACCCGGATATCATCTACAACTCCGCGGCCGTGATCGGTCCGGAAGGCGTAATCGGCGCCTACCGCAAAATCCATCCGGCAGCCAAGGAGTCGCTGTGGGCGACAAAGGGCAGCGAGCCGCTCATGTTCGACACGCCATGGGGACCGGTGGGGGTCGGCATCTGTTACGATTCCTACTGCTTCCCTGAACTGGTCCGGTATTATACCGCGCTTGGTTCGCGGATATATTTGAATCCGACGGCGATCCACAATGTGGAGGGATGGCAGGACCTGTATTACACGACGCTCAAATCGAGATCGCTGGAGAACGGCACGTTTATCGTCAGCTCGAACCTTGTCGGCCAGGATTACGATTCGTATTTTCCCGGCGGCAGCATGATCGTTGGTCCTGCAAGCCACATCGGCTCGGAATACAAGGGGGCGCCGGTCGAGGACAAGGAGGCGGTCGTGCTGGCGACCCTCGATTTGAGCCAGGCGGGAGGCCGGCTCCCGTTGTTTGAGCACAATCCGCTGACCGGTGTGCCGGACTGGAGGCCTGACATATACCTGCACATGCTGAGCGGCATAACCCGGAACGGCAAGTGGGCCGGCAGCTCGGAAAATAAGCTGCTCCCTAAGCCGCAGGCCGCCGTCATCGTGTAAACTCGTCTGCCGATAACGAACAAAAGCCGCCCTCTGCCTGGTCTGTTAGACTAGGGAGAAGGCGGCTTGTTGTTATGCTTGACATGCTCGTCGTCGGAACGACTTGGATGCCGCGGAACGCAGCTTACCAGCTGCTGTATAGCTTAGCGTTCGTCCGAAGTCAGGTCCAGCCAGTCAAGCTCCGCACGGCTCAGCTGAATCCGGGAGCCCTCATCGCAGGAACGCAGCTCTTCAGCTGACTGGGCGCCGATCAGGGCGCAGGTCGGGAACGGCTGGTTCAGCACGTAAGCGAGGGCGATTTGGATGGCGGTCACGCCGCGCTCCGCGCCGAGCTGCTTCGCACGCTCCAGGCGCTCCCAGTTGGCGTCGCTGTAGAACACGCGGACCAGGTCGGCGTTGTCGCGGACTTCCGGCGTAAACCGGCCGGTAAAGAAGCCTCTTGCCTGGGAAGACCAGGAGAAGAGCGGAAACTGCTCGGCTTCATGCCAGGCGCAGGTTTCGGCATCGGCCGAGACGCAGCCTTTCCAGAACGGCTCGTTCGGCTTGGCAAGGCTGAGGTTCGGGCTGCTGAAGGTAAAGCCGGTCAAGCCTTTCTCGGCCGCGTAATCGTTGGCTTCCTTGATCCGCTGCCAAGTCCAGTTGGAACAGCCGATGGCGCCGACGGTACCTGACTTGACATATTCGTTCAAAATTTCGATCACTTCGCCGGCAGGCACGTTCGGATCGTCCCGGTGCAGCGCGTACAGATCGATAAAATCGGTTTGCAGCCGCTTCAGGCTGGTCGTAATATCGTGCCGGATGGCTTCCTTGTTGACGCGCGGACCGTTCTGGTCGTGATGGGCGCCCTTGGTCAGGATAACGATCTGATCCCGGTTGCCGCGCTCCTTCATGTAACGGCCCAGCACTTCTTCGCTTTCGCCGCCGCAGTAGATGTGAGCGGAGTCGACGGAATTGCCGCCGATGGCCAGATACGCGTCCATGTTGGCAGCGGCTTTATCGTACGAATTGTGGAAAAAGTAGTCCGTGCCTTTCATCAAACGGGAAACCTTTTTATCCAGACCTTTGACGGAAATGTATTCCATGGATAATACCCTCCTAAGCTATTGTGGTTTTTTTTATGGCTCGTTACAGCGCAACCCGGGTATGCTCGCGAGCAGACAGCAAGCAGGCGTCAATCACCTTCATGTTGTTAATCGCATCATCGGGCTGGAACTGCAGCGGCGTTTTGTTCATAATGGCCCGGGCGAGCTGATCGGCCTGCAGGCTGTATGCGTTTACATGAGGAACCTCGATTTCGCTCCGCTCCCCGCGTACGGTCAAGAAGAAGTTGCCGCTGCCCGGCGTCGGTGTAACGTAGGCTGAAGGCACCTCGATGATGCCGTCCGTGCCGAGGATTTCCAGCGGATTGCGCGACGCGGCCCACATGGCGCAGTCGAAGGTCAGTGCGACGGAGCCGTCAAATTCGATGAGGCCGGAGGCCATCATATCGACATCGTCATGCTCCGGTGAGAAGAAGGCGTTCACCGTGACGGCGATCGGTTCCTTGCCGAGCAGCAGCCGAGCCGCGTTGATCGGATAGCATCCGACGTCGTAGATCGAGCCGCCGCCCCAATCCTTGCGGTAGCGGACGTTCGTTTTGTCGCCGGCGTTGTTAAAAGTAAAGGCGCTGCGGATGCCGCGGACTTCGCCGATTTGGCCCGAGTCGATAATCTGCTTAATCTTGTCGTAGCGGGGGTGGTAGCGGTACATGAAGGCTTCGGACAAGTACACGCCCGCTTTGGCGGCGGCTTCAGCCATTTCGGCGGCTTCGCTTTCGGTCAGGGCCAGCGGCTTCTCGCATAGGATATGCTTGCCGGCTTCCGCCGCGCGGATTGTCCACTCTTTATGAAGATGATTCGGCAAAGGAATGTATACGACGTCGATGGACGGATCCTCAAGCAGCTCCTCGTAGCTTCCGTGAGCGACCGGAATATTCAGGTCCGCCGCCGTCTGCTTTGCTTTCTCCTCGTTCCGGCTGGCGATGGCGGCGACTTCATTCAGCTCGGACTGCTGCACCCCGGGAATGACCGAGCGCTTGGCGATGCCCGCGCAGCCCAGTACGCCCCATTTCAATTTCTGGCTCATGTTCGTGTATCATCTCCTCAAGAAGGTTATTTATGATTATATTGCGATTATAGAAGATTGTATTTAAAATTAATATAATACGATTTTGCAATGCATTATAACAATATTGTCATTTGGGGTGAGGACAGGTGAAGCGGCAAAGCCATTTGCTGACCCTTCCGTCGATGCCGTTTTTCTGTTTTCCTGAATCGGTCGGCTTTTACCGGAACGATCCGGGTCACAGCGTATTCCGGGAGGCGGGGGCCTTGAACAATTTCAACATTCATTACGTGGCTGCAGGCAGAGGGTACGTAGAAGTGGAGGATGTGGTCTATGAGCTGGGGCCGGGAGAGGCCGTGCTGTATTTTCCCATGCAGCGCCAGCGGTACTACAGCAGCGAGGAAGACCCGTGGGATATCCGCTGGTTTCACTTCTACGGGAGCGGTCTGCAGGATTATTTGATCGAACGCGGTCTGCATCACAGCCTCTTATGGACGATCCGCCAATCGGCTTCGTTTGAGCAGGCGCACGAAAATTTGCTGCTGGAGGCAGAAGAGCACCGGATGCTCCACCCGGTCCGCCTCTCGACACTTACTTACGCGCTGCTGGCCGAATTTATCGAGCATGCCACTCCGTTGTCTCCGGTCAAATCGAACAATTCGGGCAGCCGGATCCTGGAGCTGCTTCCGGTCATGCAGCAGGAGGCGGTCAAGCCGTTCATCCTGGAGGATTGGGCGGGCAGACTTGGCATATCCACCTACTACTTCTGCAAGCTGTTCCGCAGCGTAACCGAGATGACGCCGATGGAGTTCATCACGCGCTGCCGCCTGCAGATGGCGAAGCAGTGGCTGCTCGAGCGAAAGAGTGCGACGATCGGGCAGATCGCAGAGGACGCGGGATATCCAAGCGTGAGCTATTTCAACAAGCGTTTTATGGAGCATGAGGGGATGACGCCCTCGGCTTACCGGCGGTTATACGGGGGGGCGTAAACGTAGGGGATCGTTCGGCGGTAATCTGCGAGGATAACATTTGTCCCATAATTGAGGTCTTTCCTGCCACCTGACCGAATACCACCGTTACTCCTAGCAATTTTAAAAAGTAAAGCAATAAAGCCGGTCCCTCGCAAGTTGAGGGACCGGCTTTTTTGCTTTGATTTCAGTTCTTCGCTGTCTTTTTACGGTTATTTCCCGTTCCTGTTCGCTGTTTCATAACCCTCCAGCTTCTCCATATCGGCGCTAGGCGCTGGACCGCTGGACCCGCGCTTCAGCAGTTTGGTGGGCAAGAGCAGTTCGGTATACGGATGCTCGGGATGATCCATCCGCCAGAACAGCTGCTCCACGGCCTTGCGTCCGTACAGCTTCAGATCCACATCCATCGTCGTGATTTGGGGCGTGGACACCTGGGACAAATAGCCGTTGTCGAAGCTGACGACGGAGACGTCCTCCGGCACGCTGTAACCCGATTGCTGCAGGGCCGAATTCAGGTAAAAGCCGAGCCCGTCGTTGACGCAGAACCAAGCCGTCGGGAGCTGTGGCAGCGTTTTTATTTTTTGCAAAATATAATCCGTGTTCTCTACAGCATCCTTGATTACCCATGGCTCGTGGATCTCCAGCCCGAAGTCGTTCATCGCCAGTACGTATCCTTCCCAGCGCTCGTAATAACTTGGCGAAAACGAAGTGTTGGCCAGCAGGCCGATCTTTCGATGTCCCAGCTCTGTCAAGTGACGGACGGCCTCATAAGCGCTAAACCGGTTGTTGGTTAAAATGCAGTCAGCATGGATAGAGGGATGGTGATGGTCGATGAGAACCGTCGGTTTACCCATGTTTGTAATGGTATTGATATAGTCAGTTGTAATGTGAGACAGAATGAGGATGCCGTCCACGGATTGATTGAGCAGAAACGAAGGGAGAGCCAGCTTATCAGCCGACTGCTTGCTGACCGATTGGATCAGGAGATTTTTTCCCCTGCGCACCGTTTCCTGTTCGATACTCAAATAAATTTCACCAAAGAAACTTTTCATAGAAAAGGCAAAATCAGAAGCGATCAGCGCAATATTTCCGGTCTGTTCCAGCTCGCCGGAGCGGCGCTTACGACTTTGCGAATACACATATCCCATACGGTGTGCCGTTTCGAGGATCAGCTTCCGCGTATCTTCGCTGACCCCGTCTTTTCCCGACAGCGCCTGGGACACGGAATTCTTCGATATATTCAGCTGCTCTGCAATATCCTGCATGGTTACTTTATCCTTCATATGACACCTCAATCTTTGTTTTGCCTGCATAATTGGAGTTCTTTCTAAGAAACTTAAAAAGAAGCCTGTCTTGCAATAAATCACATTACGATAAATTGTAACGTTACAAGTTCTATAAGTAAAGAGCCTTTATATAAAAAGATTATTCCGTCTTTAATAAAGTGTTGACAAGGTTTTTGTAATGCACAATAATAGGGTTACACAAACGCTTACAAAATATTGAGTAATCTTAATTTGTAACGTTACAAAATAATGTTTCGAGTCTTTGGAATGATGCTTTCAATCTTTCGAGACAATTTTTTTGAGGAGGTCAACGATTCGATGAAAAGAAAAATGCTCGGACTTCTGGCTTTGGTGTTGGTGTTATCCTCCATGCTCGCGGCCTGCGGTTCCAAAAAGCAAAGCGCAACGACGGCGGATGGTGTGACGACCATTGAGTTTTGGGCGGCAGCCAATCCGACGCAGCAAGCCTTCTGGGAGAAGATGGCCAAGGCGTACGAACAGACCAATTCCAAAGTGAAAATCAACGTCAGCGTCATCAAGGAATCTCCAAGCTCCGAGGCCAGCATTCAGGCTGCGATTGCCGGGGGAAGCGCCCCGACCATTTCGGAAAACATCAACCGCGGTTTTGCCGCCCAGCTTGCAAACAGCAAGGCACTGGTGCCGCTTGATACGCTAAGCGGATTTAACGATATCGTCACCACCCGTAATATGAAAAATACGATTGAACCATGGAAGTTCGCCGACGGGCATCAATACGTGCTCCCGATTTACTCCAATGCGATGCTGTTCGGCTGGCGCCTTGACCTGCTGAAGGAACTGGGGTACAACGAGCCGCCTAAAACGTACAGCGAAGCGCTTGAAGTGAATAAGAAGCTGAAAGCGAAATATCCGGACAAATACTTTTGGGCCAAAGCGGACCTCGCCGATCCGACGGCATGGAAGAGATGGTTTGACTTCTTCATGCTGTATAACGCGGCTTCCGGCGGCAATAAATTCATTGAAGGCAACAAGTTCGTCGGGGATGAGAAGGCGGGCGTCGAAACGCTGAAGTTTATTGACGATCTCCGCAAGGACAAGGGCATCCTGGCGCAAAACGTACAGGATCCGTTCGAGACCGGCACAAGCCTGTTTATCGACCTCGGTCCTTGGACCTTTACGAACTGGGCCGAGAAGTTCCCGGACATGAAATACAACCAGAACTACACGCTGAGCATGCCTCCGGTACCTGACGGCGTAGACCCGAAAGATTCCAAAACGTTTGCCGATACGAAAGGGCTTGTGATCTATGCGTCGGCCACCAAGGAGCAGCAGCAGGCGGCGATGGATTTTGTGAAGTGGGTCTATTCGGATGCGAAAAACGACGCCCAGTGGTTTGATGAAACGAAGCTGCCTCCGGCTCGTGACGACCTGACCACCAACGAATCCTTCAAGGCGATTTTGGACAAAAACCCGGAACTGAAGCCTTATGCTGAAAATGTGCCGAATGCGGTGCCGCCGATGGATAATCCGAAATATAACGACCTGCAGACCTTTATTGGACAAGAATGCTGGAATAAAGTCGTCCGCGGGGAGATCGATCCGGCAGCCGGATGGGCGAACATGAAGAAAGCCATTGAAGGGGAACTTCAATAAAAGGAGTCTTCTAAATGAAAGAAAACAATAACCGGTTGGGCTGGCTGTTTGCCAGTCCCTACCTGATTTACTCCCTTGTATTTTTCCTGATTCCGCTCGTTTGGTCTTTTTATTTGTCTTTTACGAACTGGGATCTGATCGCTCCCGAATATGACTTTGTCGGCTTTGACAATTTTGCCAAGGCACTCAAATCGCCCGGCGTGCACGCCGCGTTTTGGGTGACATACAAATTCATGATGGTGTTTGTGCCGCTAGTGATCGTGCTGTCGCTCGTCGTTTCGGTTCTGGTGCACAGTCTTCCGCGTTTGAAAAGCTTATTTCTCATCGGCTTTTTCCTGCCGTACCTGTCTTCCGGCGTCGTATCGGCGCTGATTGTAAAAGGTTTGCTGTCTTTCAACAGCCCGGTCAACACGGCGCTGCGCAAAATCGGCATTAACATCGACTGGCTGGGGACTTCCTGGTCGGCACTTCTGATCGTCGGCATGATTATGGCTTGGAAATTTACCGGGTACTACGCGCTCATTCTGACGTCGGGCCTGGAAAGCATAGATCACGAAGTATACGAAGCGGCTGCCATCGACGGAGTTACCGGCCGGCAGCGCTTCTGGAAAATTACGCTTCCGCTGCTGTACCCTGCGCTCTATACGACGCTGATTCTCGCTTTCGGCGTCACTTTCGGCATCTTCACCGAGGTATACCAGCTGACAGGCGGAGGTCCAAACAATGCCACCAATACGTGGCAGATGGAAATTTACAGCCAGGCGTTCAAAAATCTGCAGGCCGGTTATGCGTCTGCGGTGGCGCTGCTCGCTTCGGTAGCTACCTTTATTTCGATCTTTATCATCCGGAAACTGCTAGAAAAGTGGGGTGCGCGAAATGGTTGGGTCTAAACGCAGCCGCAAGTCCAGTCTGGCCATCCGCTATATCATCGCAGGAGTATTGCTGCTCGTGATGGTGTATCCGTATTTGTACATGGTGCTGAATTCGTTTGCCGACTGGACACAGGTGGATCGAAAGCTGATTCCGAGCTCGTATACGCTGAAGTCGTACACCTGGCTGTTTACAGGCGGGGAGACGGGAATCACGCGGCCCTGGCTGGGCGCTTTTGTAAACAGTATCATCGTGTCGCTGCTGTCGACCTTCCTCATGATGATGTTCGGAGTGATGGTCGCTTATGCCCTTTCGAAGCTGAAATGGCGCGGCAGGGATACCGTCAACAACTTCATTTTGTTCCATATGTTTTTTCCGGCCATCATTCTGCTGATTCCGAGCTTTCTCATTATTCAAAAGCTGGGCTGGTACGACACCTATTGGGCTCTGATCATTCCGAAAGGGGTCAGCCTGTGGGCGATCTTCATGTACACGAACTTCTTCAAGGCGGTGCCATCCGTCTTTATTGAAGCGGCCAAGCTGGACGGAGCAAGGGATTTTCAAATTTTGTACAAAATCATGATGCCGATGTCCAAGTCCATCACCAGCGTCGTCTTCCTGTTCCTGCTGATGGAGCGCTGGACCGAGCTGCTGTGGGATATGATCATGGTTCGCAGCGACGGGATGCTGACGCTGAACGTCCTGCTTTCGCAGATGTTCGGTCCGTACGGATCGTATCCGGGTCCGCTGTACGCGGGATCGGTGCTGCTGTCCCTGCCGATCATCATCCTGTTCATCATCTTCGGCAAAAACTTCCAGAAGGGCATGCAGGTCAGCTTGAAATAAGCGCTGCGCGATAGGAAGGAGCGGATCTCCATGGGGGAGAAGACGGTGGCTGCAGAGACACCCTGGTGGAAAAGCAGCGTTTTTTATGAAATCTACATGCCAAGCTTTTGTGACGGCAACGGGGATGGCACCGGCGATTTCCAGGGATTGACCTCCAAGCTGGATTACTTGCGGGAACTTGGAATCGGGGCCATCTGGCTGACCCCGTTTTATCCTTCGCCGCGCGTAGATAACGGCTATGACATCTCGGATTATTACGGGGTGGATCCGGTGTTCGGTACGCTGGATGACTTTGACCATTTCGTCCGGGAAGCCCACCGCCGCGGCATTCGCGTGATCGCGGATCTGGTGCTGAATCATACATCCGCCGAGCATCCCTGGTTCATGGAGTCCCGGTCATCACGGACGAGTCCAAAGCGGGATTGGTACATCTGGAAGGATGCCGTGGACGGCGGCACACCGAACAATTGGGAGTCCTTTTTCGGAGGGACGGCATGGGAATGGGATGAGGCGACCGGGCAGTATTATTACCATGCCTTCGCCAAAGAGCAGGTAGATCTCAACTGGGCGAATCCCGAGGTCAGGGAGGCCATGAAGGAAGTGATGTCGTTTTGGCTCGGCCGCGGGATTGACGGTTTCCGGCTGGACGTCATTAATTTCCTGAAGGTGTCCGGGCAGTTTAAGGAAAACCCGGTCACGGCGGATGGCGAACAGGATCACCGGTTCGACCAAAATCAGGAGGGCATCGTGGAGGCCATCCGCGATATTTGCGAATTCGTGCGGTCTCAGAACAAAGATGTATTGATGGTAGGCGAAGTCGGTTCCGAGGATATGGAGGTGCTGCGCCGATACAGCGGCGGGGACCTGCTGGACGTGGTGTTTAATTTTAACCTGGGCAGCCGCAAGGAACTGAAGGTCCATGAGATGTTTGCCGAGCTTGTTCGGATGGAGGAGCTTCACCGGCCGGAGCAGGTGCCCACGATTTTCTTCAGCAGCCATGACATGCCGCGGCATTATAGCCGCTTTTCTTCTGGAGACGATTCCGTGGACCTGTGCACCGCCAAGCTGATGGCTGCATTGCTGCTGACCGCCAAAGGCGTTCCCTTCATTTATTACGGTGATGAAATCGGCATGCGGGACTTCGTGCCGGCGGACATCGGGCAAATGCGCGATATTCAGGGGCTGACCGCATACCGGATGGCAAAAGAATCGGGGATGCCCGAGGCCGATGCGCTTGCCGCCGCCATCCTTCGAAGCCGGGATCACTCCAGAACGCCGATGCAGTGGGATGGGAGCCGTTACGGCGGATTTTCACTTCACGGATCGTGGATACCCCTCGGCCCGTCGTCCCGGCAGGTTCACGTCCAGAAGCAGTGGGGGAGCAAGGACTCACTGCTGGAATTTTACCGCTCCCTCATCCGGCTGCGTGGTAAGCATAAGGCACTCCAAACCGGTAAGTACACCTTTTTGAAGCGGAAAGGGGAGTGTATTTACTACGGCCGTCGATCGGAGGAGGAAGAGATTTGGGTTGCGCTTAATTTCGGGAACCGACCGTGCGATTTGAGCCATTTGGCTGCCGACGCGGCTTTGTACCGGTTACTGCTGACCAGCAAAGAAACGTCCGCGGATCCGAATCGCTGTCATTCACTGGTTATTGATCCCTTTGAGGCTGCGGTCTGGGCAACGAACACGAACCATAACATGCAATGAATTTAACTTCGACCAGGTAGGGGGATCATCGTGTTAAACGTGAATAAAACGGAAGTAAAAACATGCCGTGTGCTGCTGGAACAGTACATGGCGGGGCGGGAGAGAACCGCCCCTGCTCACAAGGCGGAGAAGCTGGTTTTTACTGGCGTCGGAGACCGGGATGTATATAACATCACGGCTCCGTTCGAGGATGATGGGCGGACCGTCATCGCGGGCCGGGTGGAATCCCGGGACAGTGAGCATTCCCAGGTCGTGTTCTTCGTGGAAAACGACGGTGCCTGGGTGCCGCTTGAAGGAGCGCCGGTGCTCGAACTGCAGGACCCGTTTCATACCCGTATCGGCGGAGAGCTGATCATGGGCGGAGTTCAGATTTATCCGCACCCGGAGAAAGAGGGAGCGCTCATGTGGCGCACGGCAATTTACCGGGGCGGCCGCATCGCGGATTTAAAGCTGTTTTTCACCGGTCCGGACGGCATGAAGGATCTGCGGCTCACCGGACTTCCGGACGGCGGGATCGGCGTGTTCACCCGCCCGCAGGGCGATAAAGGCGGGCGCGGCCAGATCGGTTATTTCCAGACCACATCACTGGACGACTTGACTGTACAGGCGATTGAGGAAGCCCCGCTCCTGGAAGGCCAGTTTATCCCCGAAGAATGGGGAGGGGCCAATGAAATCCACGTGCTAAGCAACGGCCTTCTAGGCGTGCTGGGACATACGGCCTGTTACGATGCCGAAGGCGATCGTCATTATTATCCCATGATTTTTGTACTCGATCCGCAGACGGCTGCGTTTTCCGATATGATGCTGATTGCGGTGCGGGCTGATTTTCTGCCGGGTCCGGCCAAGCGCGAAGACCTTCAGGACGTCGTATTCAGCGGCGGCATCCTGCGCCGGGGCGACGGGACGGCGGTGCTGTATGCGGGAATAAGCGATGCGGAGGCACAACGTCTGATCATAGCCGATCCTTTTGCGAGATTCGAATCCTAGTTAATACAATGAAGGAGCTTGATCCGAATGAACATTTATCGATATCCTGAAAATCCTTTAATCACCCCTGCCGACGTCAAGCCTCACCGCGAGGGCTTTGAGGTGATCGGTGCATTTAATGCTGGCATCGCCGAGTATCAAGGGGAAACACTGATGCTGCTGCGTGTGGCGGAGCGTCCGGTCAGCGGCGATCCGAACGTCGTCATCGCTCCTGTATTCAATGCGGAGCGTGGTGATCTTGAACTGATTCCTTTCCGCAAAGACGATGACCGGTACGATTTCTCCGACCCGCGGGTGATCCGCAATAAATCCAAAAACGGCACGTTTGAGTATTTGACATCCCTTTCCTACATCCGAATCGCCCGCAGCAGGGACGGCCACCACTTCACGGTGGACGATCAGCCGTTCATTTATCCTTCCAACGAACAGGAAGCGTTCGGCATCGAGGATCCGCGGGTCACGCAGATCGGCGATACTTACTACATTTATTTTTCCGTCGTGTCTCCCGTAGGGATCGGTGAATCGCTTGTGTCGACCACCGACTTTGTGACGACCCGGCATCACGGCATGATCTTCGGTCCGGACAATAAGGACGTGCTCATTTTCCCGGAAAAGATCAACGGCAAATACTACGCTCTCCATCGTCCGACCATGAAAAGCATCGGAAATCCGGAAATTTGGATCGCGGAATCCGACAATTTGCTCTATTGGGGCAATCATAAGCATCTGCTCGGCCTCCGGGACGGGATGTGGGACAGCGGCCGGATCGGCGGCGGCGCCGTGCCGTTCAAGACCGACAAAGGCTGGCTTGAGCTGTATCACGGAGCGACATCGGATCACCGCTACTGCATGGGTGCCGTGCTTCTCGATCTGAACGATCCGACGCGGGTGATCGCCCGATCCGGGAAGCCGGTGATGGAGCCTGAGGCGGAATATGAAAAGCAGGGCTTTTTTGGGGACGTGGTGTTTTCCTGCGGCGCCGTCATTGACGGTGACACGGTGAAAATGTTCTATGGTGTTGCGGACACCTCCATGGCCTGTGCGGAGCTCAGCGTGAAGGAAATATTGGACAGCCTCGAATACCTCGAAGCCAAAGTTTAGGATCGGGACACGGAACGCCAAAACAAATCATTGTTTTGGCGTTCTATTACATCAGGCCCGGACGAGCCGGTTCGGCTTGCAGCAAGGGCGAAGTGAGGGGAACAGCATGATCATCAAAGACCATTGGAAGCTGCGGGATTTCAGGGAAGGGGAGGCGAAGGATCTTGAAGTGGCCTCGCCGCTGTATGACGATTACTTTTGGATGTCGGCGGAGGTCCCGGGCGACGTCCATACCACACTGATTCGCCATGGACTGATCGACGATCCGTTCTATGGGCACAACGACCAGAAGTGCCGGTGGGTGGAGGAGCGGATCTGGTGGTACCGGACCGTTTTTACACTGGACGAGGCACCGCGGCCGGACGACAAAATGCTGCTGGTGTTCGAAGGCCTGGACACCTTTGCGACCGTGTATTTGAACGGTGCGGAGCTTGGTTCGACGGACAACATGTTTATCAGCCATACGTTCGAAGTCAGCCGCGAGCTGAAGCCGGGCAAAAATGTCATCGCCGTCAAATTTGACCCGGTCCATGCGAAAGTGGGCGGGAAGGCCGTCTCCACATTCTGGTCCGGTTTTAGCAAGGAACGGGTCTGGACCCGTAAAAACCAAAGCCATTTCGGCTGGGATTGGGGGCCACCGCTCCTGTGCGCTGGAATCTGGAAGGAAGTCCGGCTCGAGAAATACGATGCTGTCAGAATAGAGCATGTCTATGCTCGGACGGCGGAGGTTGGCGAGATGGAGGCGCTGGTTGATATTTCGGTGGAATTGACTTCATGGGACCGCCGGAAAACATACAGTGTTCTTGTTGAGCTCCTCGACGGGGAGAGCGGGGAGGTGGCGGCTGCAGAAACGTTGGAGATCAGCGGAACCGCCGGCAGCGGGCTGTCCGGATTGGCCGGCGGCATGAGCCTAGCGGGCGGAACGAAACTTCGCGTATCGAAGCCCAAACTGTGGTGGACCCATGATCTCGGCACGCCCCATTTATATGAGCTGCGGATTTCGGTGCACGCGGACGGGATCACCCTGGACAAGCGCAGCCAGAAGCTGGGGATTCGCACGCTGGAGCTGAAGCAGCGGGATGCCGATGGAAAACCTGCCTTTACTTTTATGCTGAACGGCGTTCCTGTATTTTCCAAGGGAGCTAACTGGATCCCGATCGACAGCTTTATCGGCGCGGTGCCGGATGTCCGTTATTCCCGCCTGATCGGCATGGCGAAGGCAGCGAACATGAATATGCTCCGGGTCTGGGGAGGGGGCATTTACGAACGGGATATTTTCTATGATGAGTGTGACCGCCTGGGAATTTTGGTATGGCAGGACTTTATGTTTGCCTGTGCCCTGTATCCCGACTATAACCGCAATTTTATGGATAACGTCGCGGAAGAAGTGCAGCAGGTCGTCAAGCGGCTGCGCAGCCGGACATGCCTGGCCCTGTGGTGCGGCAATAACGAAAATGACTGGCTGTATGAGGCACTGCATGCGAGCGGAGACATCCCGCATCCTTTTTACGGCGAGAAAATCAATCATGAACTGATGCCTGCGCTTCTGGAGCAGCTGGATCCTTCCCGGACATTCTGGCCGAGCTCTCCTTACGGAGGGAACGACCACAATTCCCGTGAGGAAGGGGACACGCATAACTGGCAGGTCTGGCACGGCAATATCGAGCCGAGGGTATTCGGCGAGCCCCAGCTTCAGGACTACAGCGTGGAAGGGTTGTCGTTCAAGAAATTCAAGGAGGACCGCACGAAGTTCGCCAGCGAGTTCGGCATGCATGCTTCCGCCAATTTGTACACGCTGCAGCGGAACGTGCCGCAGACGGAGCTGGTGCTTGGCAGTGCGGAAATGATGAACCGCAACAAGGATATCAATCATCTCAAGGGCGTTATGCTGATGGAGGGATACACCGGGATTCCGGGCAACTTGGAGGAATACATCGATTTTTCCATGCTGACACAGGCCGAAGGCCTTAAATACGGTATCGAGCATTACCGAAGAAACAAGCCGGAGACGAGCGGGGCGTTGTTCTGGCAGTTCAACGACTGCTGGCCCGGCACCAGCTGGTCTGTCATCGACTATTACGGTCTGCCGAAAGCGGCTTACCATTACGCCCGCAAGTTTTATCATCCGCTGTTGTTGACGGCAGAGTATACGCCCGGGGATGCGGAACTCGTGCTGTGGGGCGTGAACGATGCGCGGGAAACTGTATCCAAGACGGCGGAGCTGGTTGTCTACGGCATGGACGGCCGTCAGGTATATGCCCGGACGTTCGCTGCCGAGATTGAGGCATGCGGGAAACAGCGCATCGCAGTGGTGAAGCTGGACGACCTGCTTCAAGGTCTCGACGCCGCTGAAGCCGTCTGCATTGTTCGCTGGATGGACGGCTGCGGGGAAGACAACTTTTATTATTTTTGCGACCATAAAGATATGAACTTCCGGCCCGTTAACTTGAACGTTCAGGTGAATCCCGAGGAAGGGAGCGTAACGGTATCCTCCGACTATGCCGCCCGAATGGTAAGGCTTGAGATGGACGAAGCCTGGCTGGATTGGGAGGATAATTATTTCGACCTGCTGCCGGGACAGACGCGAGTCATCCATGTCGGACAGAAGGAAGGCAAGGAGATTCCGTGGAATACATTGAGGGTATCGGCATTAAACGGCGCGTCGGTCGCGTTGAATAGACGACAGCCGGTTACGGAATGAGGAAGGGGAGAATTGGCGATGAGGGCGGCAGTGCTTATGGAGCAGGAAATAATGGATGTTAAGGAACAGAAGACCCCGGAGGCCGGCACCGGCGAGGTGCTGATTCGGGTGCGCAGCTGCGGCATTTGCGGAACGGACCAGCACATTTACCACGGCCATCCGGGTTCGGCGGAAGTGCATCCGCCGATCGTACTCGGGCATGAGCTGTCCGGCGAGGTGGTGGCGGTCGGGCAGGGCGTTAGCAGCTTAAAGGAAGGGGACCGGGTTTCGGTCGACCCGAATATATACTGCGGAAGCTGCGAATACTGCCGCAGCGGCAGGCTTCACTTATGCGACCGGCTGCAGGCAGTCGGCGTAACGCGGGACGGCGGCATGGCTGAATTCTGTCTTGTCCCTGCGGAAAATTGTTACATCATCCCGGACGCGATGAGCTATGAAGAAGCGGCCCTGCTTGAACCGCTCGGCTGCGTGCTGCACGGGTTTCGCAAGCTCGATATCCGGCCGCAGCATCAGGTGCTGATCATTGGCGGCGGATTTATCGGGCAGATCTTTCTGCAGCTCGTTCGCGAGCGCGGGGTTTCGCGGATTACGGTCAGCGAACCGGCGTCCTACAAGCATGAGACGCTGCGCGGCTTGGGTGCGGATGCGGTCGTATCGCCTCTCGATCCGGATACCGCGGACGTGCTGGCTTCCAGTTCCGATGTCGTGATCGAATGCGTCGGCCGGCCGGATTCTGTACAGACGGCCGTTCGCGCCGCCCGCAAGGGAGGGCAGGTGCTGCTGTTTGGCGTGGCCGCTCCGGATGCGGA
Source organism: Paenibacillus sp. FSL R5-0378 (assembly GCF_038009285.1). Taxonomy (NCBI): domain Bacteria; kingdom Bacillati; phylum Bacillota; class Bacilli; order Caryophanales; family Paenibacillaceae; genus Paenibacillus; species Paenibacillus sp. FSL R5-0378. The sequence goes on along the minus strand of NZ_JBBPAY010000001.1, from coordinate 5,416,937 downwards.
GGCCGCCATCCGTCCTTTCGACATTTTTTCGAAGGAGCTGCGGATCATGGGTTCGTTCATCAATCCGTTTACCCACACGGATGCGATCCAGCTGGTATCCCGCGGCAAGGTCCGGCTCGCGCCTCTCATCAGCCACCGCTTCACACTGGAGCAGCTGCCGGATGCGATGCGGAATTACCCTCAGCTGGGGGTCAGCAAAGGCATCGTTCAAATCTAAAAGATGAAAGCGGGTTAGCCGGAATAGACACTGATAGAATCGGTGTCTATTTTTCCATTTTTGGGTAATCTATGATTGTTATCATCAAAAATTGATTTATTGACTGAAAAAAGAAAGATTACCAGCTTTGACCAAGCATTTTTGGTCATTTTTTCACGAACTAACATAATTGACCGTCCGTTAATTTAACTATATACTTCTTATAATATAAAGATTAGCGAAGGAGGAAATCGGATTGGAAGACAGATCCATGACCGTAAAGATTGAGATAGATACGCTGGTAACGATGCTGAAAATGGCCTTCTCCTTTGAGAATTGGGATAACATGATTAAAATTTCTACCGAACTTTATGAGTCCGCTTACGAGATGTATGTCGAACAAAAGGAACGGAATCGACGGCTTCAGGTTACGGAACGCCCGATCGTCTATTATTTCGGGTACAGCCATCTCATGAAGGGGCTTGCCTACCAAAAGAAGAAAATGTACCAAGAGGCTAAACAGTGCATAGCCAACTATGAAGATCTAAGCTACATGTCTGACGGTTCTCCTGCCAACAATCAGGCTGTCGAAAACTTCCGTTTTTTCGCAAGAGCCAATATGTTTACGCTTAACATTCTTTCAGGGAATTTGGACTGCCTGGAGGATTATTCAGCGTTTATACAGGAAAATCCATCCGAAACTCTCCCTGGACTAATCACGATTTTAGAGGCAGCAAATATACATAACTATGACGTCGATCATATCCTGGATATTCTTGTCGTCGAAGATTCGCAGCTCATTCCGATTGACCAAAATCCCGTAGATCTCTCCTATTATATTTCTTTTTTGTATTTGCTGGCGGTTTATAGATTTAAAAAAGAAAATCACGCAGAAGCGCTCGATAGGACTTTACAAGCTTTGACATTATCTGATAAACTTGAAGATGACAAAATTTTCAAAAAATGCGTCGCCTTATTCGAATCTTTCAGATCTTATGCTTCACAGTCTCAACTAGAATCGTACTCGTCTATCCAAAAAAACATTCTCAAAGGAGCGATTGAAGATGAAGAAGGTATTGTTTTCGACGGTAGTAGCATTAGGACTATTTAGTGTTAGTCTGCTGACAGCATCCGCCTTTACGACGCTGAACCACGGTGCCAACTATGATACGGCCAACCATGGAGCCAACTATTCGATCCAGAACCACGGTGCAAACTATTAATCGGTTTTGCTAGCGGAGGTTAAGATACTTTATAGACGATTTAGAAGAACAGCCCGACACCTTGTTGGGCTGTTTTTTTGTTTCCCTTATGCCTGTTTGTGTCGAATGTGGCCCCCGAGCTGTTGAACCATGGAGGGGCATCGAATGCAGACGGCCTGATGCTTCGTTTTGAATTGACGTTTGTTGTTATATCTTGTCATTTGTATTTATAATGAAGAAAAACGGTTGGAGGTTACTATGTTTGCAACCCAGCGAAGAGAAAAAATACTGGAGGCGCTTCAGCGCGATAAGCAAATTGTGGTGAAGCAGCTGGCTCGCGAGCTGCAGGTGTCTGAGGGGACCCTACGGACGGATTTGCGGATGCTGGAAGAAGAGGGCGTCCTGGAGCGTACTCACGGCGGAGCGGTTCCGGCGAGGACCAAACCGGTGCCGGCCGAGCCCCGGTATCCGAGCCGCAGCGAGCTGAACTACGAGGAGAAGCGGGCGATCGGGACAAAGGCTGCCGAACTCGTAACCCGGGGCCAATGCATTATTCTGGATGCCAGCTCCAGCGTGCTGGAGCTGGCAAAGGCGCTGGTGGAGCATGATTATCTCACCGTCGTAACGAATGGACTGGAGGCTGCCACCATCCTGAACCAGAATCCGCGGATCAACGTCATTTTGGTCGGCGGGATCCTCCGCTCCGGCTCCAAAACGATCGAGGGGGTTCTGGGAAAAAGCATTTTGGAAGGGATTCATTCCGACCTGTTCTTTACTTCTGCGGAGGGGCTGAGCGTCAGGGAGGGCATGACCGATTTCAGCCTGTACGAGGCGGAGCTGAAGAAGCTGATGATTGCAAGCTCGAGCAAAACGGTTGCGCTGGTGGACCACACCAAGCTGGGCCGGCGGTCGATCGCCACATCCGCCAAAATGGAGGACATCGACGTGCTCATCACCGATGAAGGGGCAGACCCGGAGTTTCTGCGTCAGCTGGGTACGACGGAAGTGTTGATCGCTCCCTATTTATAATACGGCGGTCCGTGATCGTGTCTGACTGAATTTATATCGTCATTTATTGCCATTTAAAAACGTTCATAAAAGCAAACAATCGTTGACAAACGCTGACAATCACAGGGAGAATGAACATATAAGAACACGGCGGGAGGATCTAAAAATGAGTTTGGAGACGGTGGACGGTTTTATTATTGATTTGGACGGGACGGTATACCGGGGGGCGCAAGCCATTCCGGGGGCCAAGGAGAGCATTGCGCTGCTCCGATCGCAGGGCAAACGGATGGTTTTCCTCAGCAACCGGGGGAACATTTCACGGGCGATGTGCCATCAGAAGCTGCTTTCCATGGGGATCGACGTGCCTGCGGAAGAGATCCTGCTTACTTCCACGGTAACAGCCCGGTACCTTCAGCAGCACCACCCTGGAAGCCAGGCTTGGGTGCTGGGGCCGGACGGACTGCGGGATGAACTGGTACTGGCCGGCATCGGGCTGGCTGAGAAACCCGAGAATGCCGAGTGGCTCGTCATCACGCTGCACGAGGAGCTGACTTATGCGGAGCTGAATCAGGCGTTCCGGGCCGTGCGGAACGGCGCCCGCATCATCGCGACCAATGACGATAAATCGTTCCCAGGGGATGACGGGGAGTGCATCGACGTCGGCGGCATGATCGCCGCCATCGTAGCCACGGCGGGTCAAGAGGTCGAAGTGGTCATCGGCAAGCCGTCGGCCTTGATGGCCGAAGCGGCTTTACAGGTGCTGGGACTGCCGCCGCAGCAGTGCTTGGTGATCGGGGACAGCCTGGGCTCGGACATCCAGCTCGGCCGCCGTGCAGGCATCCGCACCGCGCTGGTGCTGAGCGGATCGGCAACAAGGCTGGATGCGGAGACGGCCGCAGAAGGCCCGGACATGGTCTGGGAGTCGCTGGCCGAGCTTCAGCATCTCTTGAAGGGAAAGGAAGGAATCAAATGACGGATTGGTTGAAGGATATCAGGGAAGCGGCGGGACGTATGGATGACGCGGATGAGCGACTCGCCGACATTTGTCCGGTCGTGCTGGAAAGCGGTGCGATCCGGAAGGCGGGCGCTTTTTTAAAAGATCAGGATTACCACCGCGTAATCGTCACGGCTGACAAGAATACCTTTGCAGCCGCCGGCGAACAGCTGATGGAATCCGTTACGGAAGCAGGGGTTAACGCAAGCGTTACGTTCATTTCCCCTGATGAGCAGGGCGATGTCATCGCCGACGAGCGGTCAATTGTGCAGCTGCTGCTTGACGTGAAATCCACTAAGGCGGATGCGGTGGTTGCGCTCGGATCAGGAACGCTGCACGACGTATCCAGATTTGCCGCATACTCGGCAAGTATCCCGTTTGTATCCGTGCCGACCGCCCCGTCGGTGGACGGATTTAATTCCAAGGGAGCGCCGCTCATTATCCGCGGCGAGAAAATTACGATTCAATCGATCGGCCCGGCGGCGATTTTCGCCGATCTGGATATTTTGACGGCTGCGCCGCGGACGATGGTCGCCGCCGGCTTCGGGGACATGCTGGGCAAATGCACGTCGCTGTTCGATTGGAAATTCGGGAGTCTGACGGCCGATGAGCCTTATTCCGAAATTGTGGCGGAGATGACGACCAAAGCGCTGCAGCAGTGTGTGGATCACATCGATGCGATCGCGGACCGCACGCCGGAAGGAATCCGGGTGCTGACGCAGGCGCTGATCGAGTCCGGTTTTGCCATGCTGCTGTTCGGCCAGTCGCACCCGGCTTCCGGAGCGGAACACCATTTATCCCATTATTGGGAAATGGCGTTTTTACGTGAAGGCAGAAGGGCGGTACTGCATGGGGCCAAGGTCGGCGTCGCCTGTGCGGAAATTTCGCAGTTGTACCACCGGCTGGACGCGGAAAATTCCCTCCCGGTAGCTGAGGAGCAGTTGGAGCGCGTCCGCGCGGAACTGGCCAAGGTGCCGTCACCTGAGACGCTGAGGGCCTGGCTGCGCAAGGTGGGAGGTCCCGCTTCCATTCAGGAGCTGGACATCGATCCGGAGCTGCTGAAGCGAAGCCTCGCGGAGGCCGACCAGATCCGTCCGAACCGCCATACCCTGCTGCGGGCGGTGAATGATCAGCGGCGAAAGTGATTTGTTGGGAAACGTAGCAGTGATCACGGTCGGGTGAAAAAAACGCGTGAATAATTGACTATACTTAAATGAGGGCCGCCGGTATGGCGGCTTTTTTGCGATTTCATTGACCATGGTCTGTTTGTTCATTTGTTTTTGCTCTGGACCGAAAAAAATAAAACGTTTGGAGGACAACCTCCCGTCTATAAGTCAGACAACAAAAATGATTCCAGGGAGGGCGTCATGACAGAACAAGAGCTGGCCGCAGCGGCTTGCGCAGGAGACGAAGAAGCTTTCTTCAGCTTCTTATCCATTCATAAGCGCAAGCTCTACGGCATTGCATACAGCTACATGCACAACGAATCCGATGCGCTAGATATGCTTCAGGAAGGAGCTTATAAAGGGTGGTTGAAGTGCCATACGCTGAAAGACCCGGCAGCCATGCTGCCCTGGCTTATCCGCATCTTGATCCGCTGCTGCATCGAAGAAATCAGGCGGCGAAAACGCAGGCCGCCGATCGTGATGGAGCAAGCGTATCGAAACAGCCCTGAGATGGTAAGCGTGGCAAAGCTCGATATGGAGAATGCGCTGAATCGTCTCAAGCCGAAGTACCGGCACGTGATTATCCTTAGATACTACAATGATATGACTATACCGGAGATTGCCAAGGCCCTTGGGAAGGCCGAAGGAACGGTCAAGACGTGGCTGCATCAAGGTTTGAAACAGCTTCGCGGCAAAATAAATTACGGAGGTGAACTTCGGTATGACCAACAATCATGAGGAATGGATGCTGGAGCAAGAGTGGCAGGAAATGCGGCGGGAAACAGGAAAAGTATCGGATCAAAGGCTGGACGAGGTACTTTGGCAAGGCGTCCGAAAAGCCTCCACCGAACGGGCGCGCCGCTTGTCCAAGCACCGGACCGCAAAAAGGTTACGGATCACCGCTGCGATCTTGGCGGTTGTTGTGGCAGGCGGGGCAAGCGCTGCGGGCAGCCGTATGCTGCATCTGACGCCTGCCAAGGAACAGGAATGGAGTCAAGATCAGCTTCCCTCCTATACAGAACGCATTTTTCAGGAACCCGATAATTTTCTGCAGATGGTCAAGCAAGCCGCCGAACACGGGCTCTATCATGAGATGAACCAATCCGTAAACGCAGGAGGATATACGCTCAAAATCGAAGGGATCGCAGCAGACAGCCGCAGAATCATTATGTTCTACACCGCAGAGAACGGGAACGGGAACCTCCCTTTACGCCTGAGCTATAACCATCCTCCGAAGCTTCTCGACGGGCAGGGAAGAGCATTGCAAGGAACCTTCACTTGGGGTACCTATGCCAAGCTGCCGAAGGATCAGCCTCTGACTCAGGGCGTGATGGTTTTTGATTTCGATACGCCCGGACAGCTGCCGGTGAGTTTCCAGATTGAAACGACGTGGTCACAGCTGAAACCTGAGGGAAGCAAGGAACAGACAAGAACCGAAACGCTTGTGGCCCCAGTTACCCTTCAACAGAGTTTGCATGCAGCGGATTTGGAGGAGCGGCCGATCCATGTCGAAATCAATCAGGGCGAACAGCAGGTCACCTTTACTAAAATGGTGCAGAGTCCCTTGCGCACGGACCTCGTATTCAATTACAAGAGCGATACCGGTACACCGATGGACAAGATCGAGGCCACGCTGGAGCTCGTCTCCAAACAAATCAGCTCAAAGCAGCGCTTGGATTTCCATACCATGCTCAGGTACGATCGTACGCAGCTGACACCTAATGGAGGAACGATTTACCTGACGAGCAACTACTACTCAGAGCATCGAGAATTATGGCTGAACTTTTATTATGCGAGCTTTCAACCCAACCATGAGGTGGAGATTACCGTCGATCCGGACAAGGGGACAATAAGCGACTCCCCGGATGCCAAGATTTTGATCAAGCAAGTGGCGGAGAAAAGCTCTGAGCAATCCTTGGAACTGCGCCTGCTGTACGGATCGAAACAACCGATTGAAGACGGATACTTCGAACTGAAGGATACTTTTACGGATGCGGCGGGACAAAGTCATCCCTTGGTTCAGGAATATCAGGCGGGAAAAGGCACCTACCTCTCGATTCCGAACTACAGGCAGTATCCCGGACCTTACCGCTTCGTCATTCGAAAATATGAGGGTAACGTTGTTCAAATGAAGGAAGCCGAAGAACAGCGTATACGGTGACTGTATGTTTCTGTATATTTCATTCCTCGCCTCAAAGTGTATTCGCTAGGCGTGTAATCTTCTTTAATCTAAGATGCGAAGGGCTCCTTTCTAATAGAGAAAAGAGCCTTTTCTATAGTGAAATATTATTTCACGGACCTAGGAGCGGATTTGTTGTATTCACTCGGTTTGAGGAAAGGACGAGGTAGGGTTTAGCCCCTGAACCTAAGGCAGTGTAGTGTTGCCAGGCAGTGAGTAGGCAGTGAGTTAATACTCACTGCCTTATGTTTTTTCTGTACAGAGCAAAGCGATTGTACAGCAGTATTGCCCCCTACAGCAGCGAGTGTTTGGAGGGTCGAGCGCCTTTGGCTTTGTGCGAAACACAAAACAAGAAAGCGAGACCGGCCAAACAGGAGCAGCCCCCAAACAGGAGCAGCCCCCAAACAGGAGCAGCCTGCACTTTTTTACAATTACCATAAAAGAATATTATTACTTCCGAAATAAAATATTATTTCAAAAACCGTTGACCGGAATGAAATTTATCGTTATTATGAAATCAAGAAATAGAAGTCAACACGGATAGGGGGATGGCTATGGATGAGTATCTGGCGGGGTTAACGACAGAAGGGATCAACGATAAAACATTGAGTATAGATGAATGTTCAACCGAAGAGATGGTTCGCCTGATGAATGAACAGGATTCCAAGGTTCCGGCTGCAGTCGCTGCAGAGATACCGCAAATTGTGAGGGCGGTGGACACACTCCATCATGTGCTGAAGAATGGTGGAAGAATGTTTTACGTTGGGGCTGGATCTTCCGGCAGGCTCGGTGTGCTGGACGCTTCTGAATGTCCTCCCACGTTCGGCGTGGATCCCTTGCTGGTACAAGGACATATTGCCGGAGGAGACGGAGCACTGAGAACTGCTGTTGAGGGTTATGAAGACAATGCTGAGGAGGGGGTCGCTTTAATTGAAAGGTGCGGCGTGACAGACAAGGATGCGGTTATCGGCATCAGCGCCAGCGGAAGCGCGACATTCGTCATCGCTGCCTTGAAGAAGGCAGGGGAAATCGGAGCCGCTACGATCGGCGTCGTCAATAACAAAAATTCCAAAGTGGAGCACGTCTGCGACGTATGCATAGCACCTGTCGTAGGGCCGGAAGTGATCATGGGATCAACCAGATTAAAAGCGGGGACTGCACAGAAAATGGTCCTGAACATGCTGACCACCTGTACGATGGTGAAGCTGGGCAAGACCTACAACAATCTCATGGTGGACTTGAAAGCAAGCAATATCAAGCTGCGGGACCGATCGGTGCGTATCATAAAGACAGCAACCGGGGTCGATGACAAGACGGCACTTTCCTATTTGGAAAGCGCTTCCATGAATTGCAAGCTGGCCATTATGATGATCAAAACCGGCTTGGACGCCAAGGCGGCGGAACAAGCGCTGGATCAAGCCGAGGGGAGCCTGAAGAGGGCGATCCGCAATTTTTCGAAAGTGGTCTAATACCAGAGGATATCCTTGAGGAGGCATGTTGTTCATGAAGAAAAGAATGCGTGTATTAGCATCCGTATTTGCCGTAAGCATGGCGCTGACCACACTGACGGCCTGCGGCGGCAAAGGCGATTCCAAATCGGCCGAAGCGTCCGATCCGAACGCGAAAGATACCATTACGGCGCTGCTGCCGCCGGTATCTGGCAATTTCCAGGACACCTTTGCGGACATTCAAAAGGAATTTACGGAGAAATATCCGAACCTGACGCTGAAAATCGAACCGGCCAGCTGGGAGGACATGACGCAGAAGCTTGATACCCAGGTGAACGCCGGCAGCCCTCCGGACATTGCGTTTATCGGTTCCGACGGCATCTCCAAATACGTTGACCAAGGCATGGCGCTTGACATCAAGGACATCGCCACACCGGAAATGATCAACGATTACGACAAAGGACCGCTGGAATACATGAAGAAGGGCGACGGCCTGTACGGCTTCCCGGCTTATATGGAAGTCCACGCGCTGGGCGGCAACCGCGAGTTCCTCGAGAAGGCGGGCATCGACTGGAAAAAGGTACAGCAGCAAGGATGGACCTTCGATGAGTTCCGTGAAGCCATCAAGAAAGGCGTCGTTTCCGAAGGCGGCAAAACGTCCCGTTACGGCTTCGTATTTGCTACCGCCGGCGTCACTTCGAAAGACTACTTAGGCATTCTGATCAAAAATGCAGGCATGCCTTCCGCATTTACGCAAGATTTGAAATACGCGTACACCAGCAAAAACTATCTTGAAGTACTTAAGGATATCCGCGCATTGATCGACGACGGCTCCATGCCGAAGGAATTGAGCTCCATTGACGCGGGTAAACGTTGGAACATGTTCCTGACCGGCCAAACGATGATTACCGGTAAAGGGATGGCGACCTTCGAAAAATCCGCAAATACGAACAATGAGAAAATCAAAGCCAACGACGGCAGCGCGGTCAAAGGCAGCATTCCTGTGACTTACACGGTTCTCCCGGTTCCATCCTTCCTTGGTGAAAAAGCCGTTTCCAGCGTAGCGGTCGACGGTTACGTCGCATTCCGCGGCAAAAAGGAACCAAGCGAAGCCCATAAGCAAAACGTCGTGAAGGCGCTGTACTTCCTGGCCAGCGGCAAAGTAGCCGCAACCACGAACAACGATCTGTTCGTCGCTCAAATTACGGAAAGCGGCAGAAAAGCGGCGGAAAGCATGCCGGTTGAACGCGACGCGGACAACAAGGCAGCCGTTGAAACGATGCTGAAGAACGCGGCACCGGCCCGCCCGGACATCCCGGCTGAGCTGGAAGCCAAAGCCATCAAGCTGGAGGACGAAGTGATCGTTCCGAAGCTGCAGGCACTCATTGCCGGCGAGATCAAGCCGGAAGAGATGTACGATGCCGTCAAATCCGCCGCAGTTTCCGCGTTCGGTGAAGACGGAGTAGTGAAAGACTAATCCCTGAATTAAGCGGATAGCCGTGTGCGGGTCACGCGGCTATCCGATATATAGGCTGTAAGAAGGGATAGGAAAGGAGTTTCGCAAAAGATGGCTCAACTAGCTAAACCGGCCAAAAGACGCAGAATTAGGGGAGACGGAGCCTGGGCGTATGCTTTTATCGCCGTTGCTTTGGTGGTCTTCGCCATGTTTACCGCTTATCCGGTCGTGAGCGCGTTTATTATCAGCTTCCAGAAATACAAGCCGATCGGCTCGGAGTATGTGGGGTTCGATAACTACATCGCCACATTCAAGGATTCCTTGTTTTGGAAATCAGTGGTCAACACGGTCGTGTACACGATTCTAACCGTCCCCGTATCGTTAATTATCTCCTTCGCCATTGCGATTCTGATCCTGCCGCTGAAGAAAAAGCTGCAGACGACGTTCAAGGCGGTCTATTACCTGCCTGCAGTCGCTTCAGGTGTTGCGCTGTCGGTGGTATGGCTGTGGATCTTCGATCCGATGCCGGAAGGCATTTTCAACAAGCTGATCAGCTTGTTCGGCATCAGCAACCAGAACTGGCTTGGCTCCAGCGCCACGTCGATGTTCTCGCTGGTCCTGATGGCCTGGCTGTCCAGCCACGGCACCAGCATTATCATTTACTTGGCCGCGCTGCTCGGCATCGATTCCAGCTATTATGAAGCCGCCGATTTGGATGGCGCCAACTTTTTTCAGAAGCTGTGGTACATCGTCATTCCGAGCCTGAAGCCGACGACACTGTTCCTGCTGGTTACCGGGGTTATCGGTTCCTTCCAGGTGTTCCAGAATGCGTACCTCATGACAGGCGGCGGCCCGGACAACTCGACGACGATGGTAGGTCTCCTGATCTTTAACAACGCCTTCAAGTACTTCGAATTCGGCAAAGCGGCAGCCCAGTCCCTCGTGCTCGCGGCGATTATCGCCCTGATCTCGCTGGTGCAGTTCAAGTTTATGGGCAAAGACGTGGAATATTAAGAAATACGTCGCTAAGACGTCATTTCACAGAAGACAGACCGCGCTTCGCGGAAGTTTTTCTTGCGAGATCAGGATGCTTAAGCGAAAGAAGTTATACTTTCTGATCTCTTAAGTAAGGAGGAAGATCCGAACATGGCACTTTACAGCGAACATACCGGAAAGCCGGCGGCAAAGCGCGCCAGAAACGGTGTGATCATTATCATTTTGATCCTATTTGCATTAGCAACGATTTTCCCCATTTATTTCATGATCATGTCGTCCTTTGGCGATCCGATCGAAGCGGGGGCGGCGAACTATTCCCTGTTTCCGACCAAATTCACGCTGGACTCCTATAAATTCTTTTTTGATTACAGCGAATATTCGTACCGCTGGCTGCTGAACTCGCTGATCGTGGCGACGACGGTTATGGTATCGAATGTGTTTTTCGCCAGCCTGGCGGGTTACGCGTTTTCCAAAATCAAGTTTAAGGGGAGAACGGTTCTGTTTACGATCCTGCTGATCGCCATGATGATCCCTTATCAGGTGACTCAGGTTCCGCTCTACATTTTGATCGTCAACATTTTCAATATTCAAAACACGTACAGCGCCTTGATTTTGCCGGGCCTGGTCACGGTCTACAACATTTTCTTGGCCAAACAGTTCATGGGCAGCATTCCGGGGGAAATCCTTGAATGTGCCAAAATCGAAGGCTGCAACCAGTTCCAGATTTATTTCCGGATCATTCTGCCATTGTCCAAAACGGTGCTGGCGGTTATGGCCATCCTGACCTTTATGGACAGCTGGAACACGTTCTTCTGGCCGTTCCTCGTGACAAACACGATGGATATGCAGACGATTCAGGTCGGTCTGAAAAACTTCCGGTTTGCGAATACGACCTATTTTGCGCCGATGATGGCGGGTGCCACCATTTCCGCGCTGCCGATGTTCATCCTCTTCTTCAGCCTGCAAAAGTACTTCCTGGAAGGAGTCACGGTGGGAGCCGTGAAGGGCTGATATGGGGACAAAGGGAGAAAAAGCGGAGCTTCGATGTCCCCGGTATGCCGTTGGTCTGATGTCCGGGACGTCGGTGGACGGCATCGATGCGGCAGTCGTGGAAATCAACGGCAATCGGGAGGAGCCTCCAGGCGTGCGTCTGGTCGCTTTTGAAAATTCGCCTTACCCGGCGGGTGTCAGGGAAGACATTTTTGCTTTATTCGATCCATGCAACGCAACCGTTGACCGAGTTGGAAAAATGAATGTGCTTTTGGGAGAACTGTATGCCGAGGCGGCTTTGTCCGTGATTGGAAAGGCGGGGCTGTCCGCCGAGGACGTTTCAGTGATCGGTTCACACGGTCAGACGATCTACCACGCTCCAAGCATGGAGCCGTACCATGGCCGTAACGTGCATTACACCGTGCAGATCGGAGAAGGTGCGGTCATCGCGGCAAGAACAGGGATTCCTTGCGTGTCGGACTTCCGGCCGGCGGACATGGCTGTCGGCGGTCAGGGAGCGCCGCTGGTTCCCTTTACCGAATATTTGCTGTACCGGGAGGAACACCGGACACTGCTGCTGCAGAACATCGGCGGCATCGGGAACATGACGGTGATTCCGGCCGGATGCAGCCCCGGTGAGGTATATGCTTTCGACACAGGCCCGGGAAACATGATCATCGACGGGGTCGTGGAACGGCTGTATCCGGGACAATTAACGATGGATATTGGAGGAGCGATCGCACGGTCGGGCACCGCCGATCCGCGTCTGCTGGGCCGGCTGCAGCAGGAGGCTTACTATTCGCAGCCGCTGCCGAAATCGACGGGCCGCGAGCTGTTCGGTTCCTCTTATATAGATAAGCTTCTGCATGATGCCGAAGCGCTAGGCATGCAGGCGGAAGACATTGTCGCCACAGTGACGATGCTGACCGCCTGGTCGATCGGCGACGCCTATCGCAGATATGTGATGGCAGGCCATCCGGCCGATGCGATGATCGTTGGCGGCGGAGGCAGCTACAATCCGGTGCTCATGGAATGGATCCGCAAGGAGATGGCGAAGGAAGGCGTTCAAGTGCTGACACAGGAGGCCATCGGCCATAACAGCGATGCGAAGGAAGCCGTAGCGTTTGCCGTTCTGGCGGATTATGCGATCACCAACCGGCCGAATAACCTTCCGCATGTGACCGGCGCTTCCAGACCTGTCGTCATGGGCAAAATCAGCTATTAAAGGGATGGAGGAACTCACCAGATGGTTGTAACCACTTGGAGTGACCAATACACCGGTGCTGTCATTGACTTGTGGAACACGGTAGCTGTGCGGGACGGCTACAAGGAGATGACGGAGGCAAGCTTCAGCGGTATATTTACGGATAATCGCTATTTCGATCCAGAGAACACGTTTGTTCTCGTGGAAGAAGGTGAAGTGAAGGGCTTTGCCTGCGGCTGCACCGGCGGTGATCTGCCGCTTGGAGATCATGCGGGGTACATCACCTGCATCGTGCTTGCCGACGAAGCCTGCACGGATGACAACTACAAGATGATGCTGGAGCATCTGGAAGGGCGCTTTCAGTCGCTGGGCAAAAAGCAGGCCGACGTGCTGTTTTTCAATCCGATGATGCTGCCCTGGTACATACCGGATACGCCGCGCCACGAGCATAACAATGCGCCCGGTGTGCCGACAGGCAGCAGGCTCCATTCGTTTTTGCTGGGCCAGGGATACGTCGAGAGGGCGCAGGAATGCGCGATGTACCTTAACCTGTCTTCGTTCTCGATCCCGCAAGAGGTTCGCGGGAAAGAAGAGAAGGCCCATGCCGAGGGATACACGGTGGAGCTGTTTGACCAAGGCAAGCATCACGGCGTTAAGGACATGCTGCAGGGCTTTGATAATCCGCTGTGGCAGAAGGAAATCGCCCAATCGACCGAGGACGGGGTGCCTGTCGTCGTGGCGGCGAACCACGGTAAGGTGGTCGGATTTGCCGGTCCGGTTATCCGCCAGGAGAGCGGGCGCGGCTATTTTGCCGGCATCGGCGTTCATCCCGAGCATGAGGGACACGGACTCGGCAGCATCCTTTTTTTTAAGCTGTGCGAAGCATTTCAGCAGATCGGGACGGATTATATGTCCCTGTATACCGGCAGCACCAATCCGGCCATCCGGATTTACGAGAAGGCAGGGTTTAAGACGGTCCGGACATTTTCGATCATGAGAAGGGAGTTTTAAAGCGATGAGCGAACAGAAATTGACGATTATGGCGATTGGCGGCCATGTTGGGGATGCGGAACTGACGGCGGGCGGTGTGCTTGCCAGCCATTCCTTGAAGGGCGACCGCATCGTCACGCTGGCACTGACGGCAGGAGAACGCGGCGTGCCTGCGGGTCAGGATATGGCGGAGTACCGCCAGCAAAAGGTGAACGAGGCCAAGGTGTTTGCCGACATGCTGGGGGGCGAGTCCATCGTGTTCGACATTCCCGACGGCGAGCTGAAGGATACCGAGGACATGCGTCTGAGAGTATGCGACGAAATCCGGCGCGTGAAGCCGAACATCATCATTACCCACTGGAAGAACAGCATGCACAAGGACCACGCGACGACGCATAACATCGTGAACGATGCGCGCTTTTTTGCCGGCCTGGCGTCCTTTGAGCGGGAACTGCCCGCGTTTTTCGCTTCCAAGCTCTACTATGCGGAAAACTGGGAGGATGCAGTGGATTACAAGCCGTACGTGTACGTGGACTTTTCACAGGAGGCTTTTGACCTGTGGGTGAAAGCGGTATCGCAGCATTGGTTCGTCACGAACAGCAAGTCCTTCCCATATCTCGAGTACTATAAGCATCTGGCACGCGTGCGCGGAATCGAGGCGCGTAAGGAGTACGCGGAAACGTTTATGATTCCGGCGGAAACGATGCGCCTGCGCCAAAGCGAACTGTAAGCGGAGTCAGGCATTTCATGCCCGCTTGTGACTGTGACGATACCTCGGTTACAGTCATTTTTTTAGGGGCGTACACTAATTTCTTACCAGGAGGTCGCAATGATCGCTAACGGAATTGACCGGATCCAAGATTATGCCCATCTGCTCCAAGGGAAGCGGCTCGGGCTGATTACGTCACCGACGGGCTTAAACCGTAAATTTGAATCCACCATTCAAATCCTGCATGAGCGGTTCCAGCTGACGGCGCTGTTTTCGCCGGAACACGGGGTTCGGGGGGATCAGGCAGCAGGGGCGCAGGTTGAAACCTACCGGGACCCGATTACCGGCGTGCCGGTGTACAGTCTGTACCGCAAGGACTCCAAGCGGCTGAGCGCGGAAATGCTGGATGAAGTGGACGCCGTCGTTTACGATATCCAGGATGTGGGCGTGCGCTACTATACGTTCATTTATACGATGCTGTACGCCCTGGAGGATTGCGCCAATGCGGGAAAAGAGTTCATCGTCCTCGACCGGATCAACCCGCTGGACGGGGTGACGGTGGAAGGCAACGTCCTGAAGCCCGGCTTTGAATCGTTCGTCGGCAATTACCCGCTCGCCGTCCGCTATGGCTTGACAGCCGGCGAGGTGGCGTCGATGGCGAACGAGCAAATGGGCTGGAACGCTCAACTGCATGTCGTTCCATGCGGCGGCTGGGACCGGAACATGCTGTTTTCCGAGACGGGAAACCTCTGGGTCATGCCGTCGCTCGGGCTGCCGCGCTTTGACAGCGCGCTCCTCTACCCGGGAACCTGTTTGTTCGAGGGTACGAACCTGTCCGAAGGACGGGGGACGACGGCGCCTTTTGAAATCGTTGGCGCACCGTTTGTTGAGGCAGAGAAGCTGGCGGACGAGATGAACGGCATGAAGCTGCCCGGCGTTATTTTCCGGCCGGTTTATTTCAAGCCGACGTTCTCCAAGCATGAGGGCGAGCAGTGCGGCGGCGTGCAGCTGCATATTACCGACCAGCGGGCGCTTCAGCCGCTTGAGACGGGAATCCGGCTGATGTATACGCTGAAGCGGAACTATGAAGCATTCGAATTTTTGCCGCCGCACAAGGGCAACAAGCTGCCGTTTATCGACCTTTTGGGCGGGGATGATCTGTACCGGAGCGAGCCGCTGGATCTGCCGGCCTTGCTGGAACAGTTCCGTGAGGAAGCCCGCTCGTTTGCCGACATGAAGCAGCAGTATCATATCTATTAGACAGACGAAGGAAGGGATGACGATGCGGTACGTAGCCGGGCTGGATGGCGGCGGAACGAAAACGGCGGTCGCCGTCGCCGATGAGAGCGGCGAAGTAATCGCCGCCTTCGAATCCGGCGGCATCAATTACAACGGACAGGACGAGGCCAGCATCGAAGCCAGCCTGCGCGACATGCTTGGGCGGATCGGCGAGGCCGCCGGCGGGCTGGACCGCTGCGCCTATCTGTGCATCGGTGCCGCAGGGGTTAGCAATCCCGCCGTGAGCGCCCGCCTGACCGCCAAGGTCAGGGAAAGCGGCTATGCGGGCGGCCTCCTGATCACCGGCGATCAGGAAACGGCATTGAGCGGCGCGCATGAAAGCGAGTACGGCATGATCCTGATCGCGGGCACGGGGTCGATCTGTTTCGGCCGCAACGAACGCGGCGAGACCCATCGCACCGGCGGATGCGGTCACCTGATCGATGATGAAGGAAGCGGGTATGCGATCGGCCGGGATCTGCTGTCGGTTCTGGTCCGGGCCCATGACGGCCGGCTGCCGGAAACGGTCATTACGGACCTGGTCTACGGCAAGCTGGGCCTGAAATCGGTACGGGACATCATCGGCTACGTGTACGATCCAGCCCGGAGCAAAAAGGACATCGCCGCGTTGGCGCCGCTGCTGACCCGGGCATGCGAGCTCGGCGACTCTGCTGCTCTGGGCATTGCGCAGCGCAGCGCGGCTTCGCTCGCCGAACTGGTAGCGCCCGTTGCCGAGAAGCTGGCGCTGCAGACAGGGGCGCTGGCCATGGCCGGAAGCGTGCTGCTTAACAACGTGTATATCCGGGACGCTTTTCTGGAGCGGCTGCAGGAACGCTATCCGGAAATCACCTGCATCACGCCCAAAAAAGACGCGGCCAACGGCGCGGTGCTGATGGCGCTGAATCGTCTGCGGGGAGCAAAATAGCCGCATGACCAACGGTGAACCGTGAAGTCGACCGCCAACCGGCGCCAATAGCAAAACCTCCTTTCCTTGCGGCATATGCCGGCATGATAAAGGAGGTTTTTTCGTTGTAACCCTTAAGATAAAGATGCGTTTCTCATACCTTCGTTTGGAAAGGAATCGTCATGCCGGCGGGGCTCCATGTCTGTCCGAACCATCACGACGGACACCTGAACGATCTGCAGAAAGCAGGATATTTCAGCAATACGGAAGAAATAGGTAGGCACGAGGGGCGTATAATGCAAAGGAAAATCGGAATGAGGTGCGCATTTACATATGGATGACTTTGAGTTGATTGAAGGATACCGCCTTGATTTGCAAAAGTATTCCGCCTGGCAGCTGCGGTACATTCCCGGACCCGAGATCTGGTCGATCGGCCAGATGTACGATCATCTGATCGCCGTTGCCATGGAGTACCTCGACTTTGTCCAAATTTGTGCAGAGAGTACGGAGGAACAGCCGCTGGGCAGAACACCGGCTGGAGATGACGTGTTCCGGCGCGGCGGCTTTCCGCCGGTCAAGATCAAGCTGGAAGGAGCGCAGGCCGCCAGTCCGAATAACGCGTTAAGCGGCGAAGAACTGGACGAGGGGCTGGCGAAGGTGATGGCAAGAATGCGGGAGTGGGAGCTGAAATTGGAAGAGATTCATCCGGGCGGCAAAGTCCGGCACGGCGGCTTCGGCTGGCTGAATGCCCAGGAATGGTACCGGCTGATCGGCATGCACTTCCGCCACCATTTGCGGCAGCAAGCGGAGCTGGAAGAGCGGCTGCCAGCGCATCCCGGGGAAATTTAAAAAGGATGATTACCGGGTCAACTGCGGATCGAATAGGGAGCAAGCACCTTTTTCCAAGCTTCGGCATCCCCTTCCCAGGTCGACCCGGCGGGCATCCGAACGATGCGGATCCGCGGGTGTCCCGAATCGATCTCGGCTGTATCCGGATCACTGCTGTGCAATACAAATAAATATCGGAGATGTGGATTGGAGTAGCTGTTCTCGATCGTCTCGAATATGCGGAAGGCATCTTCGGTATGCTTGACCGTCCGGATCAGCAGCACGTCTTGGACGGATGAGAGGCAGCGGTTGAAGCGTTCGATCCGGCGTTCCAGCCTGTCGCGGAATTCTGGATAATCGAAGAGCGGGGGCAACTTTGGATCGTATTTAAAATCGTGAAAGGACAGGCAGTTGCTGGCCTTATCCCGAACATAGTGGCAGTTGACCGAAT
Organism: Paenibacillus sp. FSL R5-0378; assembly: GCF_038009285.1. NCBI lineage: Bacteria > Bacillati > Bacillota > Bacilli > Caryophanales > Paenibacillaceae > Paenibacillus > Paenibacillus sp. FSL R5-0378. Next base: position 5,398,938 of record NZ_JBBPAY010000001.1, on the reverse strand, counting down.
GGCTGTAGACCTCCAGGTTCGGCAGCAGCATAAACCGTTCAAATCGCGATTCAAGCACCTGGCAGAAGCCCGGGGTTGAGGCGAAGTTGAACCAGTCGAAAGGACCGGCAGCCGTGCGCAGCCCGCTCCTCCGCAGCTGGGAGGCGACCTGGCAGCTGCTGCCTAGACTGAATATGGCATCGAAGGACTTAACCATGGTCAATTCCCCCTTTCTGAGTACAGGACTGAATCTATCATATTCGCGACGCTCTTTATCGGAAACGGCATGAATCTATTTTCTACCAAAATGCTGTGACGATAAATTTGCTATAATACTAGAGATTACACCGATAAAGGAGCCAGAGAAATTAACATGACGGAATCCAAAACGTTGGGAAAAACCCAATTTCAGCAGGTCCGCGAGTTTCATGTGGGCTTTGACTGCCCCGCTCCGGAAGAGCCGCAGGCTTTGAACGACAAGCTGGCGATGAACCGCGCCGCCTTTATTATGGAGGAAGTGATTGAACTGCTGCATGCCACGGCCGGCAATGACGAAAGGTTCCAGGCATTTTTCGCCGAGCTGATGGAACGGGCGCAGGATACATACCGCAAGCAGCAGCAAAAAGCCTATCCGGAGGACAAGCTGATCGGCCAGATCGATGCGTTCACCGACATTCTGTACTTTGCCAACGGCGGATTCGTCGAAGCGGGCGTGGAGCCGGACCGGATTTTTGAGCATGTCCATACCGCCAACATGGGCAAGCTCTTTCCGGACGGAAAGCCGCATTATAACGACGTGGGCAAAGTGATCAAGCCGGACCATTGGGAGCGGGACTTCGCTCCGGAACCGAAAATCGCGGCGGAGATCACCCGGCAGATCGAGCTCGGTCCGAAGCGGTTCAAGTAAGGCTGCAGGGGATTGGGAACCAAGAGAAAAACGGCTCATGGCGGATGGAATATCCGTTCATGAGCCGTTTCCCTTTATCTAAGTATGACCACCAATTATGAAAGTAAAACTTAGTAGTTAGCGCCGTGATTGAACGGCTTGATTGCGTCCTTCGTGTCGTAATTAGCGCCGTGATTAAACGGCTTGATTGCATCCTGTGTGCCGTAGTTTGCACCGTGATTGAACGGCTTGATTGCATCCGCCGAAGCCACCGCCGCTAAGAGTCCGCTAAGAAGTCCAAGCAAGATTACTGTCGAGAGAATCGTTTTTTTCATCTTTTAATTCACTCCCATAGGTAATTTTATTAGACAACGGTGTAGTCAAATCTGCAAACCTCTGATTAGCTTGTCTACGACAATATTATCAGAAAATGTAAAAGTCTGTAAAGGGTTATCGACAAAAAAATTCAACTTTTTCTTTCCGTAATTCGTATAACAAGAAGAATGCTCCGGACAGCTGCAAAAGAAGCCGGAAATTGTCCGGTAGGGCGGTAAAAATATTGTCATTACCTGGCATTCGCAGCCGCGTCTATGATAAGTTCATAGGGAATGGATAAAGGGGAGGAATCGATGAAGAAAAGGATCAACCTGCTGAATCTCGTATTTTTTGTGCCCGCGGTCATTTTGAGCTTCGCGGTTTGGAACGATTACAAGCAGGACGTAGCCCGTGTTGAGGACCGTCTGCAGACGGTGGAGGGTTTGTTTTACCTGGATGGGGGAAGCAAGGTCATCAGCCTGACGGATGGCGCTGAAGGTATGGATGCTATTCTTTATGATGCGGCGACGCATCAGGAAGTAACTACGATCCATTTGCGCTCCAACATACATAATCAGTTTGTAGGCTCCTATCAGATAGGGAATCTTGTGATTGCTACGACGGATGACAGTTCCGGGCTGCAGCTAAACGTCATTGGCCCCGGCGGCCATGTGGAGGAGCTTGTTCAAGGTACGCTGGAATTTGACGGCTTTTTAACATCGGCCGTTCATCATTGGAATGGCCGCATGCTGGTCGGTGGGGAAACGGTAAATGACACCTTCGTCGTTGGCGAGGTGAAGGACGGAGTATTCCAAACGGCTTATCTCAACGAAGACACCGGACTGCCCGCAAGGCCGACGTCAATGTCCGAAGTCATGGGCAGTTTTAACGACAGCCGCGCCGTCCCCCTCTATGAACTGGATCTGAAAGATGGCAGCACCGCGTACGTCAGCGGCCTATTGAATGCACAGCACAAAGCGGCCATACGGATCAGGCCGGAGGGAGGATCTGGCTTTGACGCAGAGGATCTAGCGGAGCAGCAGTTTGCCGCACTTGCCGGTGTGGATCCTGCCCGGCTGTGGAGGACCGAATCCGGTGAACCGAAGCAGGTGCGGACCTACGATGCGGTCAAAGGTGATTGGGGGAGTGTCGTTAATACCCCTGCTCCGATATATCAGGCAGCCGTCTTTCCGCTGAACGACCGCGAGACGCTCATCTTCGGTTCGACGGCAAAGGACGAACGGAAAGGCCGAGTCACCGGATATCTCTACGACCGGCAGACTCGGTCGTTTATAGACTTGTCTCAGCCATTGTCTAGCCTGGAACCGGAGGATGTAAGCAGCGGTACGCTGTCCTTTTTCAAGGAAACCGGAGATGCGACGCTGTACTTTACCGACGGAGAAAAGTCGGCCGGCTGGCTGAACGTTAAAGGGGGCACGCTTACCCGCATGACCGGCGAAGCGCTGCAAACCTGGCAGATGGCCGAAGGCGCCGACCGGATCTCCTGGACAAGCTTCGCTCATTATTTGAAGCGCGGCAATGCGCTTGTCATCAACTGGGCAATTTGGCTGCTGATCCCGCTGGTGCTGTTTGGCGGTCTCGGTCTGCTGATCCGGATCATGACAGCCAGACAGAAGAAGTTTACGGCCGAAGGAACGATTGTGCAGGGAACGGTAACCCGACTGCAAGAGACCGGAACCTACGTAAACGAACAACCGATGATCCGCTTTGACATCCGTTTCGAGGATGAAGGAAGGATGAAGGAAACGAGCATTAAGAAAGTGGCTTCATACCTTCATGCCCCGCGCGTGGGCGATCCCGTGCTGATCAGCTACAGCCGCAAAAAAAATCGCGCGGTATTCGTGACCGATGACGAGCTGCCACAAACCGCGCCCGAGGTCATCCGGGACGCCGTCCTGACGCGGATCGACAGCTATGGCAAGGCAGGCCGCGGTGAAGCGCTATTGCTTCATTTCGATACCGGCGGACAAACTTGGGCCATCCCGGTAGTGCAGGCGAACGGGTTTGTCTACCGGACCGGGGATAAGGCGGATCTCATGCAAATCGGCGGCGTCACCCGGCTGTACAATTACAACAGGACACGTGACATGAGAGGGGCGGACCAGCTGACGCTGGAAGGTGAGGTGATCCGGATCGAGCATATTCCCGTGGAGATCGTGAACAGACAGCTGATACTGTTCGAGCTGCTGCTTTCCCATGGCGATCAACGGTCGCGCAAGGTGAACAGCCAGTTCGTGCCGGTTCGCCTGCCAATTGCGGTAGGTGCCGTCATCCCGGTGTCGGTGAACAAGGGGGAGTATGAACAAGAGCTTCGCCTCCTTCAGGGCAAGCAGGGCAGCGCCAACGTGACGGCAGTACAGTTTGATGGCACCGTCGGCGAACGTCCATTTGCCCGCATTACCGTTACAAAAAACGGAATTTCGTACCGAATTGAGCAGTCCATCGAACCGTTATACGGCGTGGAAGTCGGCGATGACCTTTGGATCGCTTATGATGAAGAGACAAGGGAAGCCGTGATCGTACAATACGCCTCTGCGTAAATAAACATCGCCGGTGTTGGGAGAGGAGAGAGAACGACGATGAATAATGAAGCTGCACAGCTGCTGCTGAAATGCCATGCTTTTACCCATAACCGCATAGAGCATTGGAAAATGGAAAACGGCTTTCTGGGCAGCCTAAGGCCCTTCCGCGGGGAGCTGCGCGAGGGGAACCTTCATGAGGTTATGACCGCCTTGCGCGCGCTGTCGGACGAGCTTGGCCGGGATCAGGTGAACCGGGAACTGATATCCAGCCTGTGGGGCCTCTACCATTTGGCCCGGGCCTGGGCTTTGGAGCCGGAAGGCATGCTGCGTTCGAACGGCCTGCTTTCGAAGGCACAGATCGAAACGATGGAAACGTGGCTGAACCTGATATCCTATGCCGTCATGATCCTGCTGGAAAATGGCGGTGAGGAGGAAGCGTTCCAAGGTTACCGGGAATACGTGCGCAGCCGGGTTCTTCCCCTGAAAAAAGAGCTGGAAGCACTGCTCCCCGGCAAAATCCAGGACGAGGAAATCCTCGGTCTATATGATCAATATAGGGATCATGGCGGGGCGGCACCTTCGCGTCTGGATGAGTTTGAGAAGAAATTCAGCATCCTTCTGCCGGAGGATTTTCGCGCCTTTTATGAACAAAAAGACGGAAGCGGCTATGCCTTTCATATCCTGTATCCGGGTGAGGACGCGGAAGAGGCGGCTCCTTTTTATCTCATGTCCCTCGCCGAAATGGAGGACGTCAAGCGGTATTTCTGCGAGAGGGATGAACTGCTGGAGGAATATTATTCGCCGGAGGAGATCGCCAAGCTGGATCGCGAACTCAAGCCCTACCTGTTCCACCGCCAGTGGTACCCATTTGCGAGCATGGCCGGAGGGTCGCTTTATCTGATGCTGGACCTGGATCCGAGCGATGAGGGGACGTATGGGCAGATCATCAGCTACATCCATGATCCGGATTTCGTGTATTACACGGCCGACTCGTTCACGTCCCTGCTGCGGGAGTCCAACCGCAATCTGGCCCAATTGGAGGAAATCGAATACTGATCATGCTGACATCGATATTAAATAAATATCATTCCTCCTGGAGAGGAGAGATTACACAGGGAGCAAGCGGCTGGAACAATACGACCCGGTTTATTGAAGGAGCGGAGGGGCGCGGCGTCCTGCGAATTTACGAAACGCATCGGGAAATCGATAAAATCCGGTTTGAGCACGCCGTGCTGGCATCGCTTGCCCGGGACAAACTGGACTTCCGCACACCTGTACCGATACCTGCCCTGACGGGCGATACGATCGTCCAGCTGGATGACGGGAGCGGACGTTATGCTTGCCTGTTCAAATACATTGACGGCATCCGACCCGAATCCACCGGTTTTCGGGCCGCGTATTCCTTCGGGGAAGCGGCGGGCTGCCTCTCCGATGCGCTCAGCCGGCTCGTGGTTGCTCCGTCACCCGCCTACCGGCCCTACTATGAGCTGGCACATTCGTATCCGGGGTGCAGCCCGGAGCGGGTGGGGCAGTTTTGCATCGCGCCGCCTGAGCCCTTCCGCGGCTTGGAGGGCCCGCTTCGCAGGATCGGGGAAGCTCACAGAGAGGTCATCCGCGAACTTGAAGGGCTGGAGCGCCTGCCGCAGCAGCTTGTGCACGGAGACCTAAATGCTTCCAATTTGCTGGTGGGTGCAGACAAGCCTGAGCAGGTCACGGCGCTGCTCGACTTTGAATTTTGCACCCGTGACGTTCGGGCAATGGAGCCCGCGGTCATCCTACCGGGGCTGCTTGGGGACGATCCCGATACCGGCATGGAGGCGGCCGTTCAGTTTTGCCGCGGCTTCGGCAGCCGCGTCCGCCTGGCTCCGGATGAAATCCGGGCGATCCCGGTGCTGATGAAGCTGCGGAACGTGGACGTGTTCCTGCATTTTATGACCCGGTATGAAGAAGGTACGGACGGCCCCGAGGTGCTGCACGAGCAGATTCCGGCCATTGGTGCCGAACTCGCACGGCTTGAACGGGACAGAAGAGCGGTTGAAGCTCTGCTGGAACGATACCTGCGCCCGGAATGACAGCAAAGGCGATCTCCCCAGTTAATGGGAAGGTCGCCTTTATTTTCGGGAAGATCATACCTAACTTAAGAACCATTTGCCATTTTGCGATGATTGTAAGGGTCGTTTCCTATTCATGCGGAGCAGCAGACGTTGATGCTTGTCGACCAGGGCCTCGATCGAACGATAGGGATAAAAATTGTTGCGTGTATTTCTGTGCTTCTTCAAACCTCTTCCTGTTTCTGCAGTAGCGGGAAAGCATCATGAGAATCGACAGGTAGATGGTCTGCTCTTCCGGGCGCATATCGTCATGCTGATAAGCATCAAAGCGCTCCGTCAAAGGTGCGATATACTCATCGACGTTAAGCTCCTGGGAAAGGGCACATTCTAAAAGGGTCAGCAATCCGGATAGGGTTTCGGATGGATGTTGATTTAGAAATTGGACGTACTCCTCGATTTTTGTAAGATTTCCTGATAGAAGGTGTACAGACAGAGAATTGGCATAAGCATAAAAAGCATATTGGTCCAGTATCCGCTGGCTGCGTTCGCTTCCGTCCAAAAACCGTCTAAGATCTTTATACTGATCAATACACTTCAGCGATTCCCCGTATTGCTTGTCTTTTTGATAGCCGATTCCCTTCATCAGCAGACTGTATCCTATATAATAAATAATCGGTTTTTGTGCCTGAATATTGTGAATAAAGGATTGATACGCGTCGTTATAGAGCTGATCCGACCGCCGAATCAGAAGTGTCCAATTTTCTAATGAATAGGCGTAGTTCAAGGCGGATACGGCCGTATCCAAATTCATATCTCCATCATTTGCGCAATCGTCCATGGGGTCCTCCTAGCATTCCTATTTCTTCCAATGAGTAGAGTATATAAGGTAGGCCGGTTACGGTCAATTTATTGAAAAAAGAACACCGGGCGTGGTCGCTGCGATTTTTGCGGTTCAACAATCCAATACATGCAAAAAGGCGGCCTCCCCAATATGACGGAAGGTCGCCTGCTTATGCGTTACATTATTTCTTTTGCACCGTAATCGTCCAGGATGCATCGTCGATCTGTTCGAAATTCGTGACGGTGTGGCCGGCTTCTGCTGCCCAGCGCGGTATGGCTTCGGTGGCCTGCGTGCAGTCGAAGTCGATGACCAGCTCGTCGCCGCTGTTCAGCTCTTCGATCGCCTGCTTGGCTTCAATTAACGGGAACGGACAGACCATGCCCAGAACGGCTAGTTTTTGTTGTTTCATGGAAGTAACCTCCTTAAGATGTGACTAGTTTAACGTAAAGCTCCTAATTAGGTTGTCGTGGTTTGCAGCGAAGCGGACTGCTTCAGCTTGGCTTTGGTGCGAGGGCGGACGTACACGAAATAAGAAGCCGTCCATGTGCCCAAAATCATAAACACGAGGGATACCCAGCCCTGCCATGTCATCATGGCGGTCATGACGAGACCGTTACCGATCGAGCAGCCGCCTGCCCAGCTGGCGCCGAAGCCCATCAGGATGCCGCCGGCAAAGCTCGAAACCGCCGTCTTAGCATCCGGAGCGCGGAAGCGGAATTCCCGGCTGCCTTTGGCGGCGATAAAGGATCCGACAAGGATACCCAGCACCAGGAACATGCCCCAGTTCACATACTTATCGCTGTCACCCGTAACCAAGTACTGCAAAATGTTAGCGGAAGGCGTCGTGATCCCAAGACCCGACATGCGTCCGGTCGCCTCGCTCAGCGGCCAGGCCAGCAGGGCGATCAGGCCGACTAGAATGGCGGTAAAGAACGGATGCCAGCGTTTTTCGAACAGCAGATGGCTGAGTCCGGAACGCTTCGGCTTCATCGCCGGAATGGCTACCTTCGGTTTGCGCAGTGTACGGATGACCATCACGATCGTAATGATAGCTAGAAGGACGATAAACGGCCAAACCGAAATGCCGAAGGTGTCCGGAATGGAGTTGGCCGGAGCCTCTACTTTCTTGATTCCGTTATTGAGCGGCGCCAAGGCACCTGATTTCATCGTGGCGCTCATCGCCATATAACCGAACAGGGCGATCCAGCTGCCGATCAGTCCTTCACCGGCCCGGTACCAGGTTCCTGTCGCACATCCCCCGGCTAAAATAATACCAATCCCAAATATAAACGAGCCGACCACGGTAGCCACCCATGGGAACGTGCCGGCGCTGAATTCGATGAGTCCAAGCTGGATCAGCGCAAACACGCCGATGCTCTGAATCGAAATGGCGATCAGCAGGGCATAAAACATGCGGTTGTCCTTGGTCAGATACATGTCCCTGAATCCGCCTGTCAGGCAGAAGCGTCCACGCTGCATGACGAAGCCGAGCAGGGCGCCGCACAGCAAGCCTGTTAACATCAACATGACGTCATTCTCCTCCTTTTCGTATATACGAGTAATTCACTTTGTTTTATAGGTATTTATGATTCTAACAAACGGGCAGGAGAAGTCAATGGAGAAATGTTCCAATGAGGCTGACATATCATGTGATCGTGTTGATGAGCGGAGGCATGCCTGACCGCTGCGACTGTGCAACGTATTCGGTAGGGGAGAGGCCGCAGTATTTTTTGAATACCCGGTGGAAATACGAAGTATCGTAGTAACCGAGGTACTGCGATATGCCCGCGACCGTCATATTTGAGCCCAGCAGCAGGCTGCAGGCCTCCTGCATGCGCAGCTCATGCATATAGCGGATCGGAGAACGGCCATACACTTCTTTGAAGACGGCGGTTACGTAATTGGGGGAGCGGCCGATCAAAGCAGCCAGCCGGGCAATCTCGATCTGCTCCCGGTAATGCTCCAGCAGATAGGCTTTGACCGCTTCGGCATATTTCAGCTTGCTCGGTGTCAGTGCGGGCTGTTCGAGTTCCCGGGCAATCATGCCAAGGAGCTCCTGCAATATTCCAAGACAGATGATGGAACGGTAGCTTTTCCCGCCACGCATCTCTTCGTACAGCCTGTCGCAGCGGTGATAGGCGTATTGGCTTGGGGAGAGCCTGAACTTGATGAAATGTCCTTGATCCACGAACGGAATTCCCGTCTCAGCCCCGGGCTCGCATGTAAATAAAACGGTATGTTTTTGGTGGGGAATGCCGTCCTTGTTCTCTCCTGAACGGCGGGCTCCGCGGGGAATGAAGAGCACGTCCTCCGCCTCGGCGATCACAACATTGCCATTAATCTCGTACCGGACCTGGCCCTGCCGGACGACGACCAGAACGTTGTACGGAATCGTCTCAAGGTTGGTCCTCCATTGGGGGATTTCATTGTCGAAATTTACACTCATGATTTGAAGCATGCGCTGCACCTCTTTATTCCAAAACTTAATAAAACCCTATCATAATGCAGACTTCTCGTAAATTATGCTTCCTTGCAATCGGCATAAATCTTATAAATTGCGATAGAAATATACATCAGATCAATGAAATGTACATGGACGCATATGGAGCGTCACGCCTATAATTCAGCTGCAAAGGCATTTCATATTATCCGGAGAGGACGGATGGACGATGAGAGTGTTACTGCTGGATTTGGATTCAACGAGACCGGACCACCTTGGCTGTTATGGCTACCACCGCAATACGTCGCCGCATATCGACCGGGTCGCGGCCGAAGGCGTACGCTTTGACAACTACTATACATCAGACGCTCCGTGCTTCCCGTCGCGTACGGCATTGATGACGGGCCGTTTCGGCATACATAACGGCGTCGTGGGACACGGCGGGACCGCGGCGGACGTCCGGTATGAAGGCGCTGACCGCGATTTCCACGACAAACTCGCGTCAGAGAGCTTCCCGGCGGTCTTCCGCCGCGCGGGCATGCGGACGGCCCTAGTCAGCCCATTTGGGGAGCGGCATTCTGCCTGGACCTTTTATGCAGGATTCAACGAAATTTACAATACGGGCAAGGGCGGGATGGAGTCGGCCGAGGAGGTCACCCCCGTTGTGCTGGATTGGATCGAGCGGAACGCAGATCAGGAAGACTGGCTGCTGTACGTGAACTACTGGGATCCGCACACCCCTTACCGGGCGCCGGCATCGTTCGGCAATCCGTTTCAGGACGAACCGCTTCCGGAGTGGATCACCGAAGAAGTGCTGGAGCGCCACAAGCAAAAGGTTGGCCCGCACGGCGCGAACGAAATCAATATGTATAACAGCAGCACGTCGCCTCATTTCCCCCGCCATCCCGGCGACATTCAGAACATGGACGATTTGCGGAGGATGATCGATGGCTATGACTGCGGCATCCGGCATATGGATGACAACATCGGGATGATTTTCGATCGTTTGACGGAGAAGGGGGTCATGGACGACCTGGTGATCATCATCACCGCCGACCATGGCGAAAACATGGGCGAGCTCGGCATTTACGGCGAGCACGGTACCGCCGACCAGGGCACCTGCCGGATCCCGATGATCATCCGGTGGCCGGGGATGCAGAAGGGGATTTCTGATGATTCCCTGCACTATCATCTCGATCTGGTGCCGACCGTCGCGGAACTGCTGGGCGTTCAACCTGCGCCTAGCTGGGACGGCCGCAGCTACGCCGGTGCGCTCCGCAGCGAAGAGTCCGGCGGAAGGGAGTACCTCGTCGTCTCGCAGTGCGCCCACGTATGCCAGCGCAGCGTACGGTTCGGGGACTGGCTGTATACCCGCACGTACCATGACGGATATCACCTTTTTGACAAGGAGATGCTGTTCAATATTACCGAGGATGCCCACGAGCAGAACAACCTGGCTCAGGAACGGAGAGACCTGTGCAGGGAAGCGGTCTACTTGCTGAACGAGTGGCATGACGAGATGATGATGACGATGAAGTTTGACGTCGATCCGCTGTGGACGGTCATTCAGGAAGGCGGGCCGTATCATGCGAAAGGGCATCTGCCGATGTACATCGAGCGGCTGGAACAGACCGGGAGAGGGCATGCCGTGGACGAGCTGAAGCGCCGCCATCCGCGGGAGTTTGCACAGAAATAAGCGGCATGCGGCGGGAATGAAGACAAGGGGCTATCGATTGGCGATAGCCCCTTTCTATATTGCCTGTCGGCGCTGACCATGCTGGCAACAGCGGTTTACCATGCATCGGCGCAGCTTAGTTCAAATCTTCGAGCAGCAGCGGTGCGATGAAATCGCGGAACACATTCGCCGGATGCCGCTCTTTTTTACGCTTGTCATCGGTCAGGACCACTACCGTCTCCAGGATGGGGACGATATAGATGAACTGTCCCGCATATCCGCGTGCGTAAAAATAGTCAAATGAAAGCGGGGATGCAGCAGCGGAATGACCACCAAGCCCGGCTCCAAAAGTATCCGTCCACCAATGCCAGCCGTAGAAGCCGCGGTTTGGCGGACCAGCGGGGATGGACGGCTGTACGGACCGGTTCACAAGCTCACGGGGGATCAGCTGCCGCTGCTCCCAGCGTCCCTGCTGCAGATACAGCTGCCCGAACCTCAGCAAATCCCCGGGACGGAGCCATAAGCCGTAGCCTCCGGTGTGGATCCCCTGGGGGTCGGACTCCCAGCGATAGTCTTCGATGCCCAGTGGTCCAAACAGATTTTCCTCGGCGTACCGGGCCGTTGACTTGCCGGCGGCTTGAACCAGGATCGCGGACAGAAGCTGGGAGCAACCCGAGCTGTACTCCATCCGGGTCCCAGGTGTTTCGGAAATCGGCTGCTCGAGCACAAATTCGACCCAATTGCCGGTTCTGGTCATGCGCGGAAACGATTTGATCCCGCCGAATTCGCTCCATTCAAAGCCGGCTGACATCGTCAGCAGATGCTCCAGCGTAATCTCCCGCTTGCGTGGATCGGAAGCGGAACGTAGCTGCGGGAAAAATTCGATGATCGGCGTCTCCGCACCCGGCAGGATGCCTTGGTCCATTGCGATGCAGATCAGGGCTGATAAAAAGCTTTTGGTGCAGGAATTGACCTTCGCCTTTTCGTCAGGGATGCGGGGATGACGGTAGTGCTCAAACACCAGCCTGCCGTTTTGGCTGATCAGGCAGCTTCTCAGGTCGACCGGTGCGATCATTGAAGCGAGTGCAGATATATTCATGGGAATCTTCCTTTGTTAAGTATGGCTTTTGTGGCATGAAGCCGCCTATCCATTATTGCAAACTGACGCCTCCCGGACAAGGTTCGGACGATGCTCCAATGGCTATTTTCGATCGAAGGACCATCACGTATAATGAATACTTAGCCTGCTTGAACCTCATCCATACACGCAAAAAGACAGCGGCTCCAGGTGAACCACTGTCTTCGGCGAAGGCTGTTATTTGGTTAAAAGGTTAACATGATCAAGCTCCGTGCTGCTGTTGAAAATAAACTCAAGTTTATAGTTGCCGCGGTTGTACGTCAGCTTGGTCTGTGTCTTCTTCCCGGTTTTGAAGGTGGACACCGAACTTGGTGCATACCAGTTCTGCTTCAGCATCTTCATCGTAATGCCGCCGATATTGGTCTGGCGTTCGACGTTGGTGCCGAAGTAGCGCATTTCACGGATTTTGCCGAGCTTATAATGGATTGCGTAGCCGGGATTGCCCATATTCGCGCTGTATACATCGAACCCATCGGCATCCTTCATCGGATTTTCGGGTTCCCCGATCTTGTGCAGGACATCCTGCCGGGTGCTCTTACCAACGCTGAGACCGCTAACCGCCCCCGGGAACTGGCCTTTCAGCGCCGGTTTGTAGAAACTGTTCAGCGTCTGGAGTGCCTGCTTGGATGCGTAACCTGCATCGGCTGCCGCAGCAGCGTTTGCTTGATGTACGGAATATGTCGTGCCTGCGCCAACGGCTCCCAGGCCTACCATGCCGGCCACGGTTATGGTCATGATTGCTTTTTTTGCCGGTTTTGTGATGTTCATGCTGTATCCTCTCCTTGTAACTTCTGGGGTCTCTATGTTTTTATTACCCATTCTGCGTAAGATTCAATTCTTCTACAGCATAATAGAACCCGAAGGAGATTGGGTTACGATTCCGTGAAAGAATATGTCAATTTTGACACAGATGGCGTTAAAGGACGCGTTCAGGGAACGGACAGAAGCCAGGATTGGCTGAGGACAGCATCTTGGTATATTCCGGCTGAAGCTTGGATAACTCGTTGAAATAGCTGGAGATGACGTGGTTCCCTCCAAAGGATCCGAGCTGAAAATGCCGGGGTGACAAGTTCTTTACATGGCTGTAATAAAATGATTTGGACCGTTTCGGCAGTTTGTATACGGTAGGGGGCGCATGGGTCACGACATCAAACAGATTGGCGATGCGAAAGCTGTTGGGGACATAGCTGGCACAAGCCTTGGCAAAGGCCGGATCGCCTACCCGCGGTGAACCGAATGTGAACAGGTAAGGGGAGCGGAAGCCGGTGTTGGCTGCAACATCGACCGCGCATAAGGTCGCCAGCGCCGCACCCAGGCTGTGACCGGTAATAAACAGCGTCTTTCCGCGGGATACCTTAGCCAGTGTCGAGATAATGCGGGTCCTTGCGGAGGCATAAATGTCCGTGAAGCCCCGATGCGTCAAACAGTCTTCTTTAATGTATTTGTATTTCTTCTGAGATGCGATCAGGTCCGCGATCCAGTTGGTCGTCGTGCTGGTTCCCCGAAATGCAATGATGACCTCTTGATCCGAATCGAGAATAAAACCGAAGCGTTCCCAATCGTTCGTAATGGACCTGGCCTCAATCGTCTCAAGCCGTGTGTATGGAGAAGGGACGACAAACGACCCGTCCGCATTCTCAAATTGAGCATAGGTCTGTCCGCAGATGGCCGCCAGAAAAATGGTACGCTGCTGCAAATCGTCTGCCTTGCTCATACGCATCCCGCCTTTCACTCCTACACTATATTAAGAGGATGAGGATCGGGTGCTTGGGCATGAATAGTCTAATAAGGAGGTGTCCACCATTCCGATTCGTATCAAACGGGTCTATGAAAAGCCTGAGGCATCAGACGGCAAACGAATCCTGGTTGACCGTCTTTGGCCAAGGGGACTCACGAAAGAGCAGGCCGCGGTCGACGAATGGATGAAAGAGATCGCGCCCAGTCATGAGCTGAGAAAATGGTACGCGCATCGGCTGGAGCATTACGAGAAATTCAAAGAGCTCTACCTGCAGGAGCTGCAGCAGGACAAGCCTTCCCAGCTTTTACGGCAAATCCGGGAGTTGGCGGAGGATTGCACGGTTACGCTGTTATATGCCGCGAAGGATACCACCATGAACCAGGCGGTCGTGCTCAAAGAAATTATTGAAACGTCGTAAGCACCGCGGGCTGGCCGGATCGTTGTAGTAGCTTACTCTCATAAATCATTCCGGTGACCGTCATGGCGCCTCCTTAAACCCAAGGGCTGCAGGGGGCGCCATTTTGAGTTGGTTGAGCCGCACCTCTAATTGCCTGCCAAACACAAATGATTTTGCCGCAGCGCAAAATATTTGCTGCCTCTGTCATCTGTTTTTGGACCGCCATTGGCTCGGGGCTTCGCCCATCAGCCGCTTGAAGTGCCGGTTGAAGCTGGATAAGGTCGCATAGCCGACCTCCTCGGAAATAGCCAAAATGCTGCTGCCGCTATGGCACAGCAGGGCAGCCGCAACCTGAATGCGCACGTTGTTGATATAGTCCAGCGGAGCCATGCCCATGCATTTGTGGAAAATGCGCCGGAAATGGGTGACGCTGAGGCAGCATAGCTCGGCTAACCGGTGGATCGGGACCGGTTCCATATAGTGCTGGGAAATGTACTCGAGCGCTTTTGAAATTTGCTGCATCGCCCGCCGGTCGGCCCCGCCAGCCGCAGTTTCTGCGGTGCCGCTCTCTTGAAGCAGCAGCTGCCTGCCGATCAGCGTCAGGAGCGTCCAGATGTATCCTTTTACAGCCGATTCATATCCCGGCCCGTGTTTCTCCAGCTCTTTCATCGCGCGATCTGTCAGCCAGACGACCTCAGCGTGATCATCCGGGGTGACGATGTTGTTGAACCGGGAATACGTATCGGTTTTGACCCGGTCCCAGAATCCGGAAGACAGCTGGTCAGACGAAAAGAGGGCGTCCGGATCAATAAAGCAGAAATGCCACCTGCTTTCTTTTCCCTTTAAGCTTTGGGCAAGATGCAGCTGATTCGGAAAGATGATGCTCACATCCCCTTGGGTGTAGGGCAGGATTTTGTCTTCAACGAAAAAGACGCCTGAGCCTTCCAGACAGTAGCCGATCTCAATGCAGTTGTGAAAGTGCAAATACGTAATCTCGTTGTCTCCCTGGATATAATTGCTGAGCCAATCCACGGGGAAATCGGAAGGAAGCATATAAAGCTGGGAGACGACTTTATAATCAAATGGTCGATTCTGCACAGTTTTCAGTCCTTTTTCGGCGGAAGTCATTGTTTTCATTATAATAAACTATCCTTGAACGAAAATCATTGATCTTGGGAAAGGAGTTTATTGATATGGCTTATCCTAAGGAACCGAGGATCCACGAACTGGCAGGCAAAATTATTGAGTACGGGCGGCTCGCGCACGAATACGGAGGACGGGGCGTGGCCGATGCCTGGAACGACGTGGAAGAGAAGATGAAAGAAACGTTGGAGAGACTGCAGGGATTACCCATTGACGCCGAGCTTAAGGAGCGGGAGCCGGACGATCTGCCGTCCATTCGAGCGCAGCGAACTGAAGGACCAAGAAGGCTGTGGGGATCGTTTGACAAGGCGGTCTACAAGGAAAAGCTCGAAGGGGCGATGCTCGCCCGTTTTGCCGGATGCACGCTGGGAGCGCCGGTGGAATTCTGGGATGTGAGCGACATGGAGAAATGGGCCGCATATATCGGGGATGCCTTTCCTCCACAGCATTATTGGTCCAAAATCAAAAATCCGAACGATCTCCGTTACGGCAAAAGCACCTTTTATGAATATACCTTGGAAGGCTTATTCCAAGTCCCTGTCGATGACGATATTACTTATACGATCCTCGGACTGCTTATTGCCGAAGAGCATGGCCTCAACTTCACGACAGAGGATGTGGGAAAGAGCTGGCTCAAGTACCTGCCGGTTGCTTGTACTGCGGAGGAGGCTGCGCTCAACAATTTGAAGGCGGGCATCCCGGCGATGCAAGCAGCTGACGTCAACAATCCGTTCTGCCAGTGGATCGGTGCGGATATCCGCTCGGATCCCTGGGCTTACATGGCTCCGGCGTACCCGGCGAAAGCGGCGGAATACGCCTATCGGGATGCTTATTTGAGCCATCGGCGGAACGGGATTTACGGGGAGATGTTTTTCAGCGCTGCGCAGTCCGCGGCGTTCGCCGTCGATCATCCCGATCAGGCGCTCCGCATCGGCTTGACCGAAATTCCGAAGGAATGCAGCCTTTACAAGGATGTGGAGTGGGCGCTTGCCGTAAGCGGTGAAATCCATGATTACAAGGAAGCCAGGGCGGCGGTCGATGAGCGCTTCAAGGGAATGTCGGGCGTGCACACCAACAACAACGCCTGCTTGACGGTGTTCGGCCTGATGATCGGGGGGACCGATGTGTCCAAGGTGATTTCGGAGACGGTTGCCATGGGACTGGACAACGACTGTACGGCTGCGACGGCCGGCAGCATCGTTGGCGCGATCGTCGGGAAATCCGGCGTACCGGAGCATTGGGTTGAGCCGTTTCACGATACGGTCACAACGTATATGACGAACGCGGAGAAGTTTCAGATCAGCGACCTGGTCGACCGATTTACCCTCCTTGCCGGCAAAACGCATCACGAATCGTAACTTGGCGACGTAGGCCGTATTTCTTTGTAAGAACGATCCAGCGTGAATCCGTATGTGATCGAACAAAAGACATATCAAATCCATCCACGAATCATGCCCTTGGATCCATGGACAACTGGCGGAGGATCGGAAACAATGGGGGAAACGGTGTCCAATCAACCGGGAGAGGTGGAAAAGGATGAAACTCAAATTGATCAAGGCGTTGTGGGGCATGGAGGGAACGGGTACATTGGAAGAGCAGGTGGGGCGTATCGCTTCCGCCGGTTATGATGGCGTTGAGGCGCCCCTGCCGGCACCTGACGACGAACAGCGGTTTAAGGAGCTCCTCGCAAGCCATAAACTTGATTATGTAGCGATGATTTTTACCGAAGGGCCGGACCACTATGCTTCTTTCGAAGCACAATTGGAACGGGCAACGTCGTTTGGGCCGATCCATGTTACTGCGCATTCCTTAAAGGACTATGTCCCGCTGGAGGAGCAGATCGATTATTTCCGGCGGGCCGTTCAGCTTGAGCAGCAGCTTGGCGTCAAGGTGGGCCATGAAACCCACCGGGGCAGAGCTTTATTTAATCCCTGGGATACGGGGAAGGTGCTGAATGCGGTCCCTGGACTTGGACTGACGGCCGATTTTAGCCATTGGTGCTGCGTTACCGAATCGACGCTGGAACATTTCGAGAGTGAGCTGGACCTGGCTATCGCCCGCACCGTACATATCCATGGGCGTGTCGGTTATGCGCAGGGCCCTCAAGTTCCGGATCCGCGGGCACCCGAGTACGCGCATGAAGTCGCTCGGCATTTTGACTGGTGGAACCGGATCGCCGATGCGAGGCAGCAAGCCGGTGCCTCCGAATTGACCTTTACGCCGGAATACGGTCCGCCGGGTTATCTTCACACGCTGCCTTTTACCAATCAGCCGGTGACGGATTTGTGGCAGGTATGTAAGTGGACGGTAGAACAATACCGTGAAAACTTTGAACGAACCCAATCCGTGAAAGCCACCTGACAAACATAAGTGAAGCTATGTAAAAGAATGCAAAAAAGGCTGCCGCAGTGCTTCAACCGCATGCGGGCAGCCTTTTGTCATGGATACAGGTACCTCTGGCCGAAATTATTTTCGGTAGAGCTGCCGGAAAGACTTCGGGGTATGACCGGTATATCTCGCAAAGCTCCTAACGAAATAAGGAAAGGATCCGAAACCCGTCTGCTCGGCGACGCGTCCGATCGGATCGTCGGTATGGATTAGAGTTTGCTTGGCCTGCTCGATCCTGTGCCGCGTTAAATACTCCAGCGGCGTACAGCCGAACGTCTTTTTCATACATATAGCGATGTAGTTGGAATGAAAGTGCAGGGCTTCCGACATCCGCTTATAGCTGATGGGCTCCCGGTAATGCCGGCGAAGATATTCGCCCGCCAGTTCCGCCACCTTCAGATGTGGATTCTGTACTTCTCCCCCTTCCGTCTGCTGCAGCATGGACAGCAGGTCCTGAAAGCAGATCTGCTGCTTCCAGCGGGCGGATACTGTTTGTTCCGGGTGCAGCAGCATCAGCCTGCGGAGGAGCTCTTCCACTTGACCTGGGAGAAGCGGAGCTCCTTGCTGGGAAATATAGATTGAGAATTTCTCGATCTGATAGAGGGGATGGCCTTCAAATGCCGGTAAAGAGGAATCCTGCTCGGAAACTTCGTTCCAGCTGCCCAAGGTTTGAAAATGCAGCCAGTAAAAATGCGTTTCTTCCAAACAGGGCCGGGCGGTCCGGTGCGACCGGTCGGGCCGAAGGATGGCGTAATGTCCCGCCGAGACGGTGAGCATCGTAAGCTCTTCCTCCAGAAACAGGCAACCCCTCGTCACGAAGATCAGGTCAAAGACCCCGATGCCGCTGCGGTCCGGATGGATTCCGCCAATCGGGTAGATGTCCTCCCCGCAGGTAATGTAATGGGGCAGAGGCGGAGCGATGAATTGAAACATGGCGATCCTCCTTCCTTCGAATCGAATTGCTTCTATCATAAAGGATTGCATATGGCGAAGCCATATGTTTTGCCTGCATGATGAGGTTGTGATCGGACAAAAACATGTTGATATCCGGTATCGGTAAATAGCGGGGGACATGGTATATTTCATAGCGTTAGCCGAAGTAATCCGAAGATGAAAAGGGAGTGGCGAGCTATGAAATTCGTTAAAACCGCTTTTGAACAACTGCCGCTTGGCGCGGTTAAACCTTCCGGTTGGCTTAAGGAGCAACTGATGATTCAAGCAAAAGGTCTTACCGGGCATTTGGAGGAGCATTGGGCGGATGTCGGGCCCGAAAACGGGTGGATCGGAGGCAGCGGAGAAAGCTGGGAACGCGGACCGTACTACTTGGACGGACTTCTTCCGCTTGCCTATTTGCTAGAAGATGAAAGGTTGATCGCCAAAGCCAACCGGTGGGTTGAATGGTCGCTCGCGAGTCAACAGGACGATGGCCACTTCGGTCCGAAACGGATCGAAACTGTCAACCGTGAGGTCGATAAAAAGCACGATTGGTGGCATTACATGATCATGCTGAAGGTCATGATGCAGCATGAAGAAGCGACGAAAGATGAGAGGATCGTTCCCTTTCTGACGAAATTTTTCGGCTACGTCCGCCGCACCATTGAAGAGAATCCGCTTCAAGGCTGGGCGAAAACCCGGGGAGCAGAAATGCTGCTCTGCCTGGTATGGCTGTATAAAAGGACGCAGGATCCTTTGCTGCTGGAAGTGGCGGAGATCGTGGCCAAGCAGACGACAGACTGGTCCGATATTTTTTACGACTTCCCGTTCTGGCGCAAGGTAGAGGAGTGGGACTGGACGACGCATGTGGTCAATGTGGCGATGGGGATCAAGACGCCGGGTGTTTTGTACGAACTGACCGGAGATGCCGTCTTAAGGGAGGCTGTGCACCGCGGAATCGATTCGCTGATGACATACCACGGTCAGGCACATGGCATGTTTTCGGGTGACGAGTGGCTCTCTGGTACGCACCCGAGTCAGGGTGTCGAGCTGTGCGCCGTGGTGGAATACATGTTTTCGATGGAGCAGCTGACGCGGATATTTGGCGACGGCAGGTTCGGCGACATTCTTGAGAAAGTGGCGTTTAATGCGCTGCCGGCGGCAATCTCTCCGGATTGGACTTCCCATCAGTACGATCAGCAGGTGAACCAGATTTTGTGCAACGTCGCTCCCCGCAGCTGGGTGAACGGGCCTGACGCGAACCTTTTCGGCCTGGAGCCGCATTTCGGCTGCTGCACCGCGAATATGCACCAAGGATGGCCCAAGCTGACGTCGCATTTGTGGATGAAGGACCATGAGGGTGGGCTTGCAGCCGTTTCCTATGCGCCGTGTACTGTCGAGACCCCGGTTGGCAACGGTTCCTTGGCCAAGCTGGCTGTCAGCGGAGAATATCCCTTCCGGGACCGTGTCTCCATTTCAATCACTTTGGAGCGCCCGGAAACATTTACGATTTCCTTGCGGATCCCGTCCTGGTGTACACAGCCTGAAATCCAGATCAACGGTACACTGGTGAACGTTCAGACTGAGAACGGCTATGCCAAAATCAACCGCGAGTGGGCGAGTGGAGACGGGATCGAACTGACGCTGCCGATGACCGTCAACACGACGTCGCGCAACCTTTATGCGGTCAGCGTAGAGAGGGGACCACTTGTCTATGTGCTGCCGGTCCGGGAGCAATGGCAGATGGTGCGGGAGCGTGAAATGTTCCATGATTGGGAACTGTATCCGGGATCGGCCTGGAAATACGGCCTGTTGGCCGATACCGGCTTTGAGGTAACCGAGACGGATATTCCAAGCCAGCCGTTCTCCGCGGATGGAGCCCCCGTGCGGATCACAGCATCGGGACAGCTGGTCAAAGACTGGAAGATGGAAGGCAACAATGCAGGCACACCGCCCATTCATCCCGACTGTAACGGTCAGCCTGTGGCGGAGCTTGAGCTGATCCCTTACGGTAGCGCGCGGCTGCGGATCGGTGAGTTCCCGCTCATCGGCAGCCGGAAGCGGTTCAAGGAGCGATAAGATAAGCTCTGCTAGACAGGGCTTCTCACCCTGCACGGCAAGGCGTGCGGAATCCGTCCCGGGTTCGCTCTAAAGAGAGAGATGCCGCAGGGCATGCGGTCATCTCTCTTTTTTGGGCTGCAGGGCGCGGTTTAATCGTGTATCATGCTATTAAAACGAGCGGTTCCGATCCGGCAGCGAGAGGGCCAGAGACTAGGGAGGTTGTGCATCGTTGCTTACATTACCCGTCATTCATGCTATGGGAGACATCGCCGTGAAGCCGGGATCCGTTCTCGGGATGCGTACGATCGACGATTTCGAATTGGTATACTTCCCGGCAGGAACCCGATCCGTTTACGAAATCGACCGGGGGCCGTTTGCGCTGGACCGTCCGGGAGTCGTGTTCACCTGCCCCGGAGAACCGCACCGGTACCGGTTTGATCCTAGCCTTCCCACAAGGCACTTATTCGTTCACTTCGAATTTGCTGCATTTCGGGAAGCCTTCTGCAGGCCGTACCACGATCGGGAACATTTCCGTGACTGGTCGGTCATTGCCGGAGGGAGCCTGATTCCCTCCATGCTTAAGCAGATGCTGAAGATCGCGCATATCAAGCCGGCCGGCTGGCAGCGAAGGGCGTCCGTTTTGCTGATGGGCGTCCTTGAGGAATGGCAGGCGATTGAGGAAGACGAGTCGATGTCGGCCGCTTCGCTGCCCGCCCCCATCATGCGGGCCATGGATTATATGGAGCAGCAGCTTCACCGCCAGATTACCATTGAAGAAATTGCGGCCAGCTCGGGCTGGACCCATGAGCATTTCACCCGGATGTTCGTCCGCTGGATGGGCATTCCGCCTCAGAAGGCGCTGCTGGAACGCCGCCTCCGGAGAGCTGAACAGCTCCTTATTCAGGCAGAGCGGACCATCAAGCAGATCGCTTACGACGTCGGATTCACCGATGAGCATTATTTCTCCCGCATGTTCAAGCGAACCCGTGGAATGACGGCCCTGGAGTTTCGTGACCGGTTCGCGGATCCGTTGTTCCGGCATTTGGCCGTCATCGAGGAAGAGGAGGCCGCGTATCCTTTGAACCGGCATTTTGTCGTACTGGATCACGGTGATTCCCGGTAAAGCGGATATCAAATCCGTCCACCGTTTTCCGTGTCCTCTCCATTGAGAACGCTTACGAAATCCTTCACACTTAAGATAATCAATGCGTGTGGAGGGGATCAACCATGGGGCAGACGTATGTGCCGAAAGCCAAATTAAGAGAGGACCGTTATTATGTAACGGTGGAAGAGTATAAGCAGTATCACAGGGACGGATTCGTCATCGTCCGGGGGCTGCTGGATCCGAAAGAAATTGAACAGTACGCCGTGTGGGCAGAACGGCTGCGGATCGAGAATGAAGGAAAGCGCAAGCAGGCTTCCGAGGAGGATACCGACCCGCTCAAAGCGGAGTTCGCCGAAAAAACGCGGGTTCATATGATCTCCCGCCTCTACCCGGAAGGGGAGCAGCTGATGCTGCATCCCCGAATACTCGACGTGCTTGAGGCGCTTACGGGTCCGGATGTGTATGCCCTGCAGTCCATGATCTTTTTTAATCCTCCGGGAAAAGGGGGACAGGGATGGCATCAGGACGCATACTACATCAAAACCCATCCCGACACGTTGATCGGAGCCTGGATCGCGCTTGAGGACGCCGATGAAGAGAACGGCTGCCTGTGGGTGGTTCCCGGCTCCAACCATGAGCCGATTTATCCGCCGCCGGGAGATCATGGCGGAAACGTTCACGCCAGGGAGGCGTTTTCCAATCTCCATTCCGTTGAGCATGTCAGTCACCTGGATGACGAAGTCAACACGCTGTCGAAGGTGGTGTCCCATTATCCTGACCCGATTCCGGTTCCGTTAAAGCCTGGGGACGTGCTGTTCTTCCATTCACACCTGTTTCACCGCTCCTACCCGAATCGAACGACGGACCGTTACCGCCGATCGTATGTGTGCCATTACTGCAATGCCCGTTCGTTTGTTCCATGGGACCATGACGGCTACGAGGGTGACAGCGGGAATTACCGCCAAATCTTGGCGCGCGGACGGACGCATCTGGCATATGCCGAACCGCTATTCGATACGCCGGTTGATATTACGCAGCATGATGAGATTTCCGAGTCCACCAGCGTGACGATGATGGGGATGGACGACGGCATGATGATGCCGGTCGTTCAGGAAAAAGGCGAACAGGACTGAATCACGGTACCTGGACTTTTTTGGAGTCATGAATCTAGCCTTCTGTATTTTTCATAAACAAGAGCCCGGCACCTGTGCCGCGCTCTTGTTTGTTTTGAAGGCGTTTGCCCCAAACCCCGCTATTCCTCATCCAGTATGGCGATCGGACTGAAGGCTTCATAATGAATGCGCTCCTTAGGGATTTCCAGCTCTTTCAATGCTTGATTGATCGCTTTCATGAAGGAGACGGATCCGCAGAAATAATACAGCGCCGGCCCGGACGGAAGAATGGAGCGCAGCCACGCTGCATCAACATATCCCTTGTGTGAAAAGCTTTCTGAGCCCAGGTCTTTCTCGGTTGGAGAAGAATACGCCGTGAAGCAGCGCAGGTTCGGGTGGCTGTTGGCCAGCCTGGCAAGATGCTCCTTGAACGGATGGTTGTTCCCGTTCGCGGCCGCTTGCACAAAGGTTACTTCGCGGCCTGGAGATTGATCGGCAACGGTATTGATCATGCTCATCAAGGGAGTAACTCCGATTCCTCCGCCGATGAGGACTAGATGGTCGTCGGTATGGTCCAAGGTGAAATCACCTGCCGGCGCAGAAAAGAGGAGAGAATCCCCTTCTTGAATGCGGTCATGCAGATCGTTGGATACGATCCCGGCCGGCTTCCCCTCGTTCGAACGCTCCCGCTTCACGCTGATCCGGTAATAGCTTTTGCCCGGGGCGTCCGAAAGGCTGTAATGGCGAATGTGCGTATACTTTTCGCCCGGAACTTGCGCTTTGATCGTTAGATATTGGCCGGGTTCAAAGCCAGCAAGAGCCTGTTTGTCCGAAGGCTCTAGGTAGAAGGAGGTCACATCGTCGCTTTCCGCTACTTTCCGGGTAACCGTAAAGCTGCGGAAACCTTCCCATCCTCCGGCTTGTTCTTTTGATTCTTTATAAAGGTCCTGTTCGATTTGAATAAAGGCCTCGGCAATATATTCGTATGCCTTACCCCACGCACCGATAATTTCATCGGTAGCTGCACTTCCGAGCACCTCCTTGACTGCCTCGAGAAGCGTCTCTCCGACCAACGGGTATTGCTCCGGTTTTACGCCGATAGCCCGGTGCTTTTGGGTGACCCTGGTAATGACCGGCATGATGGCATCCAGATTCGTAATATGTTCACCCGCGGCGTATACCGCATAACCCAATGCCTCCTGCTGCAGCCCGCGCTTCTGGTTGGTCTGGTTAAAAAGGTTGTAAAGATCCGGAGCCTTGGCAAACAACAATTCGTAAAACTTTTTTCCGATTTGCTCGCTGTGCTGCTTAAGAACAGGAGCAGTCGATTGAACGATCTCGATCGTTTTAGAGTCAAGCATGTCTGTTGAGCCTCCATCCATATTTCATTGCCAACCATTAGCTTGACCGATTTCATTTTGCATTAATCAAAATTTTTCCAAACGATGGGGGCTGTATGAAAGGCGGTACAGGGAGGGGGCGAGATCAGAATATTTTTTTGAGAAAAAGAGGAAAAAGCAAAACAAAGGTAGAATAACTTGGATAGGAACGTTTGTTTGCGTGTTGTTTTTTTATTAACAATCCCAAATAGGCAGGTCATATGCGGCGTTGGGACAGGGGAGCGAGGTGAGTTATATGACGGAAACAGCCCTTAATTCTTCCTTTCCGGGGGAATTTGCCGGATTATTGGCCGAAGTGAGACCCCAGCTGCTGCAGTACTGCCGATCGCTGACCCATCGGGAATGGGAGGCCGAGGACCTGGTTCAGGATACCATGGTCAGATTGATGAACCGGTGTATACAAATGCCAGAGATGACCCTGAGCAAGCCGTATATGTTTCGCACGGCCCGCAATCTTTGGATCGACCGCTGCAGGTCCAGCCGGAGGCTCGTCACCATGTCGGTCGAACAATTTGAATCGGCTTACGGAAGTGAACCGGAACCCTTCGCGGACAACCTGATCACGCGCGATCTGCTGGAAGAGCTGATGTACCAGCTGAAGCCGAAGGCATTCGTCATGGTTCTTCTGTGCGACGTATTCGGGCTTACCGCCAAGGAAGCGGGAAACTGCATCAACATGGCGGAGGGGGCCGTTCAGGTCGCCCTTTCCCGGGCGCGCAAACGGCTGCGCCTGCTGGCGCTCCATACGCCGGAAGGGATTTGGAGCGATGCACGCTCGCCGCAGAGCCGGCCGGGCGATCCCAAGTCGGCAGCCAAGCTTCTGGAAGCGGTTGCCGCTGCTTTTATCCGCCATGATCCCCACATGATTTATGAAGCTTATCTCCGGGTGTACGAGAACGGCTGCCGCATTGCGGACATCCGGACCCGAGATGGTCGATTTTATTTTACTTTTCAGGATCCGGACGGCAATGTTTTTATGGTGAGCGAAACATTTTAATCATCATCTTAGGCGATTGTGTATGGTTGCAGGCAGCTTCATCGTTATTTACATGTGAGGGCATTTAAGCTAGAGAGGAGGTAGAGATTCATGCCATCAGGCGGCGCTTCATTTGTATGCATCGACAGAGTCTTTCTGCCGGTCCCTGATGCCAAGGCGGCCGCGGAATGGTACATCAACGAGTTTGAATTCAGGATCGGGCGCAGAGGCAGTAAGGAGATCGACTTGCGGATACAAGATGGTGAAACATTGCTTACGCTGACGGAACATTCCGGAAACCAGCGTTATCAGCCGCTTATCCACCTGGACGCCTCTGGCCACATTCCATGCTTCAACTTCTATTGTCATTGGGACGATTTGCACAGCGGCTGGCTTCGTTCCAGGAACATTTCGGTCACGTCAACGATGCAGACGGATCACATGAACGTTTGCGAGATGATCGACCCATACGGAAACGTGACCGGGATCTGCCATGAAAAAAGCAATTCGCTCTTCTACACACCGGCTCCCGGACCGGTTCCCCCGATGTTTCACCGGATTCTCGCCGTTTTTCTTCCCGTTATAGATTTGGAGTCCTCGATCCGATGGTACGTGGATATGCTTGGTTTTGAGCTGGTAAACCATTGGGGGCAGGGGGCGGATCTCAAAATCGGCAGGGGAGAAACGATTGTCACAATGATTGTTATGGACGAAGAGCTGCACCGTCATGCCTTGCTGAGGCTGAACGGCCAGGCTTATTATTCGCTGCAAACGCCCAGCATTCACGATGCTTACCGGCAGCTGTCCCAATTAGGCGTCCCGGCCGGATCATGCCGGGAACAGGATGGAGTCAACAGGTTTCACATTTGTTCTCCGGAAGGTTTAATCATCCGTATATCGGAAAAGGAGCTGATTCAAATTGTCTCAACATGAAGAAATGAATCGCACTACCGCGATCCCGTTCGAGAACCGGATTGCGAGCGTGTTTGTGCATGTCACGAATCTTCGGCAATCTGCCGAGTGGTACAGCCGCCTGCTGGGTCTTCCGATCAAGGAAGAACGGTTAAACGGCGGACCGGTGTATTGGTTTGATTTTCAAGGTACGCATCTCATCCTGGATTCCAATTCGGGGAACAGGCAAAATCCGGATTGGAGGGAAGACATGATGCCGCGCATGATGTTGCCTGCCAAGGATATTGACGCGGCATACCTTTTTATTCGGAAACAAGGCACGCCTCTCTCTGAACCGGAAAGACACGGGCCGATGGCATACTTTAACTTCCGCGATCCGGAGGGGAACGTACAGATGGCATGCTGGGCCGAGAACCGCGAGGAAGACTCATCATTGGCAGGATTAAGCCGAAGTCCGATTTTGCCGAGAATCGGCGGCGTATTTGTTGACGTGAAGCATATGCCTGCGGCTGCCCGGTGGTACTCGGGACTGCTTGGTGTGGAATATGATGAAGCGGCCGCCGAGCAGCGGATTTATTCCGTTCCGACGGCATCCGGTGCCGCGCTTCTGCTTGACCATAACCGTCATCTGAACGGGGAGTCGTTTTCGGAGCTGTTTTATTTCGAAACAGAGGATTTTGACGGGGCACTCCAATTTGTAAAGTCTAACGGCTTTGAGTTGGCCGGTGAACCGCAAATCTTTCCTGACCTGAGCGAGTTCGCCCTTCTGGACCCGGATGGGAACCGGATCGTCATTGCACAAATGAACGAGGAAGGACAATGACGGCATGCCAAAACAAATCAGCAGTTCGCTAACCGTGTTATCCGTTTCGGATGTGGCCCGATCCAGAGCCTATTACCGTGACGTGCTCGGCTTTGACGTGACAGATTGGTGGGCCCAGCGTGACGGATTATCCGGGCTTGCGCTCAAGCTTCATCAATCACCGGATCCTGCCCGGATTTATCCCAATCCTCCGGAACCCGGCTCCGAACTCGGAATCGACGTCTCGGCTTACGTTGACACCTGGGCAGCGCTGGACAGTCTGTATGAGGAGTTCAAGTCCAAAGGGGCCGTCTTCGCCATGGAGCCGACGATTTTTGCGGATGGCGGCCCATGGAAGGAGTTTGTGGTCGAAGATCCGGACGGATATCATCTGGCGTTCGGCGGCGTGGACGGAAGCCGTGCCCACTGCAGCATCGATCCTCATATCCAATCTGTTTTTTTATGTGTGAGGGACCTTAACCGCGCGGTGGAACGCTATTCACAGCTGTTGGGGCTTGAGGTGCGGAAACAGGACCGATATCGCCATCTTCATGTGTTTCGTCTTGACAACGGTTCAGAGCTCATGCTGGATTCCAACGGTATGGAGGATGTTCCTATAGCCGAGAAGGGGCCGGTTCTTTTTAAACTGAGTACATATGACATCGATCAAGCCGCAAAGGAAGCGCAGGAGATCGGTTTCGACATCGTATACGGCATCCAGCGGCTTCCGCAAGTATCCTTCTTCAATATCAGGGATGAGGACGGCAACACGATCATGATTTGCCAGGAGCATACGGGGGTGTAGTCATGAACATAGAAATCGTGGAAAGGCCGGAATTGAAGGCGGCCGTGCTGCAAATTCCGAGAGACGGACGCCTTGTGCGGGATGCCTGGGCCCAAGTGTCTGCAAGGCTTAAACATCACCCTGGGGTTGCGGATCGGGAGCATGGATACGTATTTATTCCGGAGTGGCAGTGGTCAACGGAAGTGACCACGTTATGGGTCGGCATGGTGGTGGACCATTTCGAAGGACTGCCTTCAGAACTTCAGCAAATCACCATTCCGGCGAAACGCTATGCCAAGCTCACCGTCCGTGGGAATCGAACTCATATGGAAGAAGCGTACGGCGCGTTGTTCGGCTGGTTTGAGCAAGGGCCTTATGAAAGGGATGTACGTGATGGCTCATTTGGCTATGAAATGAACCGGCTTCAACCGGTAAATCCCTTTGAGATTCCTGCCGATGACATCGACTACTTTGATTATGATATTTATGCGCCGATCAAGGACGAAACGGAATTATAGATATACTCATACCGATCGTATCGTGATTTCGCGGAACTGAAGGGGCAGACCCTCCAAGCGTTTGCTTGGGGGGATCCGCTGTGAATACCGCCCCTGTCAGCGTGGCCAGAACGGCTGCTAATCTCGTAATTCATCCTGCACGCTTGTTTGCCACATGAAGAATTCATTGATTCATTAGTGCGGGTAAGCGGTGCCGAATTCGATGCCGCAAGGACCGCCGTCCGGATTGACATCGAGATCGACCTCGCTTCCGTCCCTGCGGAACAACGGCCGATAAAATGAACTGATCTGGGTAGCGGAAGCGTTGGCATAATGGCAAATAAAAGCACGCCGGAAACGATTCTGCGATTTGTTGCGGTAAGACCCGTGGATCAGATTACCGTTGAAGAACAGAACGTCTCCCCGGTCCATGATGGCGGGAACGGCTTTCCTGTCTTTTGGCGGCTTGACCAGATGAGTCGTAAACGATTCGCTGGAGTCTGCTTCCTCCGGGCATACCAGCGCATAATCGCTCGTTTTGGGAACGATGAGCATTCCGCCGTTTTCTTCATCCGCCGGGTCGATGGCGGTCCAGGCCGCAATGCAGTTACCCGGTTCGACCTGCAAGTAGAAGTTGTCCTGATGCAGCGCTTGCCCGCGTGAGCCCGGCGGTTTGTAATAAAACATGCTTTGTGCCGCCAATGCCTCCTCGCCGTACAAATCGGCGAGCACATCCATCACGGGTTTATGCAGCATATACTTTTTTGCGGTAGCGTTGAACCGGTGGGGATGCATGACGCGAGGATATCGCTTCAGCGGATCGCCAGCTTCCTGATCGAGCACCGGCTCGAAGTGTCCGGGTACGACGGTGTTGCCGATCTCTTCGAAGGTAGCGTCAATGTCTCTCAATTCTTCCGGCTGAAAAAGCCCCTTTACAATTAAATACCCTTCCGTTTCAAACATTCGCAGCTGTTCTTCCGTCAAAACTTGCGGATTCGTCTGCATGGGGTGTCCCTCCCTGATTCGTAATGGATACTGATTGACAATAGCATACGGTAACTCTATGTTAAGGAGAAGGCTGAAATCTGCTATTAAGTCACGGAATCCTGCTATCATCCGAAATGAGGGGAGGTGCGAATGTGTCAGGGTTTATTCGTCAACCAGACGTCCTTGAAGGTACTGGCGCAGCAATATTCGGTGACCATTTTGAAAAAGATGACACCTACAGACTTCACCGGCCAGACGGGATGCGGGACTGGCTGCTGGTCTATACGCTTAGCGGCGAGGGTTACTTCCTGACACCCGGCGGAAAGAAGAGGTGCGGAGCCGGGCAGCTCGGCCTGCTCCGGTCAGGCGTGCCGCATGAATACGGGACGGTCCGCGGATCATGGTGGAATTTTTTATGGATCCATTATCCCGGACTCCCGGAAAACGCTTATCTGCCCGAAGATGACATCCTGATTGAAACGCTGTCCGAAGAACGCATTAAAGACCGGATCGAGCGGGCGTTTCGCAACGTCCTTCAGGATTCGCGCGACAGATCCGTTTTGTGGAAGCCCTTGTGCGAGAACACGATTCGTGAAGTACTGCTTCTGCTTGCGCAGCGGACGAAGAAACGGTTTGATCCCAGAATCGAACAGACGCTGGGCATCCTCTCCAGCCGGATGAAGGAGGAGATCAGGGTTGATTTGTTGGCCCGGGAGGTGGGGCTGTCCCCTTCACGCCTGGCCCATTTGTTTAAGGCAGAGACGGGCCGCACCATTGTGCAGCATGTCAATCAAATGCGCATCCGTCAAGCAGCTTTGCTGATGAAGCATTCCGGGAGGCTGGCGGTAGAAGCCGCCATAGAGGTCGGTTTCGGTAACTACAACCACTTTGCCGACCAATTTCGCAAATATTACGGAGTTACGCCCCGTGAGTACCGCAATCCGTCCCCTACGATGGACAAGGGCTTTTAACGTTGAAGACCGATGGTTGAATCGGGTAGTAAAAGAGTGGTATATATGAACGAGATAGGCGGCCGCAAGTCGGCGTTCTTGACCCAGCAATGCGGGAGGCGGCATGATGACACACTGCGGAGCGCTACATTTTGTGAAAGGGGAAATGGCTATGAGCAGTTTCGAACGTTTGACCCCGCTGTTCAAAAGGTATATGGAACAGGGAGGACCTGCCGGTTGCGCCTGTTTGGTGATGCGCAGAGGTGAAACGGTCTATGATGAGAAATTCGGATATGCGAATTTGGAAACGAAGCAGCTTATCCAATCGGACACCATCTATCGCATATATTCCATGACGAAAGTCATCACATGCACAGCAGCTCTCCAACTGTATGAACGTGGATTGTACCTGCTTGATGATCCGCTGGAGGAATATTTGCCCGAGTTCAAGAACCCGTCGGTATTTCGTCAAGATGAAAGCGGTAACATGGTGGCCGGCCCAGCAGCGGGTCCGATTCGCATCAGGGATCTCTTTACGATGACGTCCGGTCTCACCTATGGCGGCAGCGGATCGGAAACGGAGCGGTTAACGGGGCCGATTTATCAAAAAGCGCCGACGTCGATGGACGTGCGTGCTTTCACCCGCGCGCTGGCGGAAGTTCCGCTCGCCTTCGATCCCGGAACACGCTGGCAGTACGGCCTGAGCCACGATGTGCTCGGGGCGCTGATTGAAGTGCTGTCCGGACAGACGTTCGAACAATACTTGAAGCGGGAAATATTCGACCCGCTGGGTATGAAAGACACCTCTTTCCGGATTAGTGAAGGCAAGCGGGATCGTCTTGCCGTGATGTACAATCTTGCGGAAGACGGAACGCTAACGCCCAACAACTCGCTCGAAACCCCGTATCAACCGGAATGCCGGTTCGAGAGCGGCGGGGGAGGGCTGTTGTCGACGATCGGTGATTACGCCCGTTTCGCACAGGCTCTCGTTCGTGGCGGGGAACTGGACGGCTACCGGCTGCTGAGTCCAAAGACCGTTCAATTGATGGCGACAAATCATTTAACCCCACAACAGATGAATGATTACAATTGGGGGCATTTAAACGGATATGGTTACGGACTTGGCGTTCGGGTGATGATCGATCCGGCAGCGGGCGGCACAGGCAGCTCGATCGGGGAATGCGGCTGGGCCGGCATGGCCGGTTCCTGGGTTATGATTGACCCGCAGGAAGACTTGACCCTCGTGTATATGCAGCAGATGCTGCCGAGCCGCGAGCCTTATATTGCGAACCGGATCCGCAACGTCGTTTACAGCGCGTTGGATTAAACAACCTAGAGATACGTTTTCGGTCTTTTTAATATTTTTACTGCGGCTTACGTCATCCACTGGACGTAAGCCGTTTCTATTTCCGGGAGATGGCATAGTAGGTACCTTATATTAGTCAAAATGTACTTGTGTATTGGTCAGTTTGGCAGGGGGGCGATCCAGCCCTTTTGCCGCTTGTTGGAGAGCGAATCACCGCCCATAATGGAAACGGGTCCCAATTCTGACAAGGAGCTGATGAAATGATGATGACGATCACTAAACGGTCCAGTAAACCATCGAATGTCCGCAAATGGCTGTTAGGTGCAGCTGTTGGCCTATGGGGCATAATCGCCGGCAGCCATGTATTTGCGGAGCCGTCCGCCCAGAACCCACCGGAGATGCTTTCTTACTCAGACTTGAATGTTCATGCTGGTGAGGTTTTTGAACACGGGACGAATGCGATTTTCTATGCCGGAATTGAAGGAGAACAGGTTGTCGTCCATTCGATCGGCGCCTATGGTCAAATCAAGAAGGAAATCAGCTTTCCCAAACATGAGCTTGAATATATCGCGGAGTTTCATCACACCCAGGATCAGGGGTATATCGCTGGAGGTGGATCACAGATATTAAAGGTAGGAGAAAAAGGGCAAAAGGAGTGGGCTTATACCCTGGAGAAGGCGGACAGTTATATCGTTTCGGTGGATCAACTGAAAAACGGAAAGTATGCGGCTGCAGTGGATACACCTGGAAGCACCTCCAATAGCCATATGCTGCATTGGATCGTATTTTCCGAAGCGGGAAAAGCCTTGCATGAAGGAGATCTGGTAGACGTTGCCTTCGAACGGATTCATTCCGTGCAGCACACGTCGGATGGAGGGTTTCTCGTATCCGGCAGTGAGTACCGGGATGGGGAGAAGGGGCATGTGGTGCTGGCCAAATTCGCTCCATCGGGTCAAGTGAAGTGGAAGCAATCGACCGCGGTGGCAGACGATTCCCAGAACGTTGAAGTTTTGTCGCTCGCCGAAGGACATGACGGCAGTATCGTGGCCGCCGGCTATTATAACCATCCGAACCCGAACGATCCGATCCGGTATTTGACTACAGGTTTTGCGCTGTCGGTGGATCGCAGCGGCACGCTGCAATGGACAACGATACTTGATTCTGCGTTTGACCGCAGCATGGTGAACGATATCCAGCTTGCATCAGACGGCGGATTTATCGCGACGGGGAAGGTGAATGAGGATTGGCACGGGACGGTATCCCGACAAGGGATTTGGGGAATCGGTCCTGACGGGAATGCGACTTGGACGAAAGTGATTAACCGTGCCAGCTACAATGCCGGTGAACTCGTACAGACTTTACAGAATGGGCAGACGCTGCTTATTGGCACTGCGGACGGAGCTTACAAACTAATAAAGCTTGGTGCCGCCGCCCTTCAGAACTAGTGAAATCCGCTGAAGTTTGACGATGTATACGCAAAAAAATGATCAAAACAAAGTGCCCATTCCATGGAGTTATCGACGCCGAATGGGCTTTTTGCTTATGCGGACTCTGTCTGCTTATTAGAGTTGCTCACTTCCCATTTCGAATGTCCGCGGACCGCGGCTTCATTTGTCTTGCGCAGGATCGAAAGTTTTTTCTTTTTTTCGAGTATGCTACACTTACAACAAAGGCACAGAGCGAGCGGCAAATCGCTCCTGTCCACTACAGACGCACTAGCAGCGGCGCAAATTGAATGAGAAGGGAGCTTTTGTTCGATGGAAATATCCGATTTTCTGTTCCCCAAAGACAAAGTGGCTTACATTCATTCTTCTTCCACAATGCAGGAGGCTATGGACAAGCTGGAGCAAAGCCAGTATTCGGCGATCCCCGTCATCGATGAAGAGGGGAAATACGCAGGCACGCTGGCCGAAGGGGATCTATTGTGGAAAATGAAGAATACCCCCGGGCTGAGCTTTCAAAATTTGGATACCGTCAAGGTCCATGAGATTAAGCGCCGGATTAAAAATGAATGCGTTTCAATCCATGCGCATCTGGAAGATATGCTGGAGTTGGCCGCCGACCAAAACTTTGTTCCCGTCGTAGATGAAAACGAGATCTTTATCGGCATTATCCGCCGCAAGGTTATTATAGAGTATTACACGAGTAACATTAGTGATTGATCATTCGGTCAGATCAAGACCGGAACAACGGGTGAATGAATCTTATGAACAAGTTCACTGCCATCCTGAGCAAGTATTACGGACTGGAGCAGGTGGAGGTTCTCCGGCAGAAGGGCGGATGGGCCGCGCTGGCCTATAAGGTGACGGAACCGGAAAGCCGCCGCTCCTACTTTTTGAAGGTATATGAAAAAGACAGATCGTCCACGCCCAAATGGACCGCGCGGATTGATCAATATGTACCCATCACGAGCTGGCTTGAGCAGACTACAGGGCTGCATGGAAAAATACCTGTTCCGATGATGACGACCCATGGCCATTACCGTTGTGAAGATGATTATGGCATCTATCTCCTCTATGACTATATTGATGGTGAGACCATTGGGGACAAACCGCTAACACAGGAACAAATTTGCCAGCTCGCGGCAATTGTAGCCGAGCTGCATAGCTGCGGTAAAGAGCTGCCTGTTCAGTCCGAAAATATCGTGGAAAATTTCGAGCTGCCGTTTGCATTAAGCTTGAAAAATATCCTGATGACTAAGGGTGCCGGTCTTCCAGGCGATGTATATGATCTGCTGGGGCCATACGTTGAAGCGTTAAACCGGATGATCTTCAATGCTGATGAACTATCAGCCGTGCTAAAACAGAGCCACCTTCCGCTTGCGCTGTGTCATACGGATATCCATCCTTGGAATGTAATGCAGTCTCAAAGCCGCCGTCAACTGATGCTAATTGACTGGGAAAGTCTAAAGCTAGCTCCTGTGGAAGCGGACCTGATGTTTGTGGTTGACCAATCCTACTTTAATGAATTTATGCAGATTTACCGGCAATTTCATCCCGATTTCACGCTGAATGGCAGGACACTGACGTTCTACCAAATCAGAAGGAA
Source organism: Paenibacillus sp. FSL R5-0378 (assembly GCF_038009285.1). NCBI lineage: Bacteria > Bacillati > Bacillota > Bacilli > Caryophanales > Paenibacillaceae > Paenibacillus > Paenibacillus sp. FSL R5-0378. The sequence goes on along the minus strand of NZ_JBBPAY010000001.1, from coordinate 5,364,531 downwards.
GCTGGAGGATATATGGGAGTTTATTGAACAGCTGTTATTTGACCGTCAATCACCGTCAGAACGAACATCGACCCTTCAGAGTTTAGAGAAAGAACTGCTGGAAATAAAATGATCCAACGATGACTGAAATTTTCATCTTGGATGTTGATATATTCATACACGAGCTGAAAAGAGGAGGAAGCCAACCGGCTTCCTCCTCTTTCATAAAAGATTAATTGCGCTGCAGCAGCAGGTACCCGCTGATATCGGAAGTCATTTTGCGGAATACGATTTTAAATCCTACATCATGATCCAGTAGACAAGCCAATGCAGTGCTGAGCAGCGCATTGGGTCTTAAGTCTTGCCTGCAGGGAGCGGCGCTGCCAATGACGCGAGCAGCGACGATTCTGCGTGCAGAACTGGGAACCAGCGGGTTTCTGGACCAGCTGATCAGTACAAGGTCCGGCTGCCGGACAGCCTTCACACGACGGGGCATAGCGTCTCACCTCTTTTCTAGTAGTTCGCTATATTCAATGCAGTGGAGATAGAAAACGTACTAGACAGGAACCTCACAAGACACGGGGATCTCTATCGCTTGCTTATATAAGGATAAAAGCTGCAATAGATTGGCATTGCTTTAAGTTTTCAGGGGTAGGTTCATCAGTTCCATACAGCTATTGTTGAGGGGATGCCAACGATCCGGCTATTTTGAATGCTTTGGGTCCATCCTAAAATGGAGGCCGCAGGAATAACGCATTCGACAATTTTCTGGTATAATCAACTCAGTTTCAGAAAATAAGCATTCACGCAGAACAAAGGGGAAATTCACATGCCGAAGATTATGAAGACGTTAACCATTGCCGGCAGCGACTCCAGCGGGGGCGCAGGCATTCAGGCGGATTTGAAAACTTTCGAAGAGTACGGCACTTATGGATTCAGCGCGCTGACCACGATCGTGACTATGGACCCGGACAACGGCTGGCACCATAACGTATATCCGGTGGATTCGGCCTTGGTTGCGGAGCAGCTGAAGACGATCTTTGCCGGTGGACCGGTGGACGCCATGAAGACAGGCATGCTCGGCAGCGTGGACATCGTCCGCGTAGCGGAGCAGGCGATCAAAAGCAACCAGCAGAAAAACGTGGTCATTGACCCGGTCATGGTCTGCAAAGGCGAAGACGAAGTGCTGAATCCCGAAAGCGCAGAGGCGATTCGCGACCTGCTTCTTCCGCTGGCCACGGTGGTTACGCCCAATCTGTTTGAAGCCGGCGTCCTGTCCGGTCTGGGCAAGCTGACCAGCGTCGAGGATATGAAGGAGGCGGCCCGCAAAATTCACGGCCTCGGCGCCCAAAACGTCGTTGTCAAAGGCGGCAAGGCGCTCGGTGGAGACCGTGCGATCGACGTCTTCTTCGACGGCAAGGACTTTACCGTCCTGGAGACGGACAAGATCGAACCGGCCTACAACCACGGTGCCGGCTGTACTTTCGCCGCGGCGATTACGGGCGGACTGGCGAATGGACTATCTGTTGCAGATGCGGTGGCCAAAGCCAAGGATTTTGTGTCGGCGGCCATCCGCAGCGGATACCAGTTCAACGAATACGTGGGGCCGGTCTTCCACGGCGGGTATCGTCTGAACCGGTAATTTCGAAGCCGATGGGCAGCGGCTGCTTTGGAGCAATGAAGAAAAAGGATGCACATTCCCGGAATGTGCATCCTTTTTTATTTTGTTTTTATGACATCAAAAAGAAGGCCGGGCATCCAAAACGGACACCCAGCCTTCGGTATAAATTAATACGCCTGTTCAACCTCAACATCAACGTGAGCCGTGATTTCTTCATCCAAATCCAGCGTCACCTGCTCGCGGTAAGCCCGAATGTTATATTCGCTGTAGAGGTAACGCAGGATGGCTTCAATCATGTTGGACTCGACCAAATACTGGCTCCGTCCCTGTGCCCAAACCTCTGCGGAATATCCCGTTTCCTCGTCCCAGCTCAGCTCCACCTGCACATCCGTCGGACGGATCTGCTTACGCTCGGCGGTATGAAGACAAATCGCGTTCACGATTTCATCCATGGTCAGAATCAACATGATTAATACCGTCCATCATTCGGATTCGGTCGCTTCCGGTTGCGGTACGCTCGGTATCCGGCCCGGATGAGCGAGAAGAGAACGTAAATGGCCAGCAGGTTGATGATCAATCCGAAGAAATCGCCCATGAATCCCATGTTGCTGAACATGCCGCCGAACAGAAGTCCGGCCAATCCGCCGATCATGAGTCCCTTCATAAAGCTGCCGCCGCTGAAGAAGCCGCGTTTTGCCGTTGTGCCGGCTGTACTCGAGGTGTTGTTGGTCGACTTTTTGACGTTGCTGTTCGGCGTCGACTTGCTCGGCGTGTTCGTGTAGGATCTTGTGCCGGATTTAAATCCACCGCCTGCACGTCTGGCGTCCGCGTTATCCGGTACGGTAACGGCGAAGAAGAACGTAAACGCCAAAGCAATCAGCATCCACTTCTGTAAAGATTTTTTCATGGTTTGAAATATACCTCCCTGAGAATGGTGAAAGCATGTCTATCTCATAATACATTACGTACCAAATATCTTAAGGTTTCAAAATTAATTAAATTAATTTTTGCCGATAAAAGATGAATAATGTCAGATCATTCAGTTTACGGTTTGACTAATGCCGGAGGCTCCGAATAATCGCATTCTCTCAATATGCCCAGAACCCAATTGCACCATTCCAAGCCGGCTGCCGCATTAAAGATGCCTTTCTGGATCAGCAGGTGATCGTAAAACTCCCGGGTACCGAATTTCTTATGTTCCTCCGTCACTTTGCCCTGCATCGATTGGAACGATTCCAGCCGGCGGATGAAGTAAGATTTGCGGGTTTCCACGATATCGATGGCGTTATCCCTGTCGGTCATCCACATGCAGAAGGTTTTCATCGATAATTCGTCGCGGGTCACCGGATCGGGAAGCGGTTTGTACATCCATTCCTTGAGCTTGCGGATGCCGCTGTCCGTAATGGAGTATACCTTCTTATCCGGTTTGTCGCATTGTTTCACCCAATGGGAGCTCAGCAGCTCGTTCTCTTCCATCTGCGCCAGCAGCGGATAGATTTGGCTGTGCTTAGCCTGCCAGAACGGCTGAATCTTGAGCATCACATCATATCCTGATCCGGGTTCCCGTGCAAGGAAAGCTAGTAGTCCATAGGAAAGTGTATTCATTAGCATATCTCCTATACGTGAGATGGTCTTTTCAACCAAAGTGTACACTTAAACTGTATGGTTTTCAACCTGAGCTCATGACTGAAAAGCATGGACCGGAACGGAAAAAGAAAATGATGTTCGTCTAACACTGATAAATCGAGTTTAAAGGAGCCGGTTCGGCGCTGGACCGCTGCCCGCTGTTCACAAAATAGAAAAAACACGGATGATGATCATCCGTGTTTTTGCAAATCTAAGCGTATTCTACTTATCGTAACCGTCGACAACCAGCTCGAGATGGCCTGTTTTCGGATCGATGACCATGCCGTGAACGCTGCAGCCCGGCGGAAGAAGCGGGTGATTTTTGATCAGGCCCACGGTTCCTTTTACGCCTTCCTGTACGTTATCGAATCCACGCAGCCAATCGTTCAGATTGATGCCGGAGTTCTCCAGCGTCGACAGCACCTCATCGGAGATGCCGCGCTCCTTCATATGCTCGATCATGACGTCTGCGTTGAGCGCCGCCATGCCGCAGTCCAGATGCCCGACGACGATGACTTCGTCAGCTTTCAGTTCATACAGAGCGACGAGAACGCTCCGCATGACGCTGCCGAACGGATGCGAGATGATCGCACCGGCGTTTTTGATGAGCTTCACGTCGCCGTTGCGGACGTTCATCGCTTTGGGCAGAAGCTCTACGAGGCGCGTATCCATGCAGGTGACGATAACGAGCTTTTTCTCGGGAAACTTGCCGGTAATGTATTTTTCGTACTCTTTACTTTCTACGAATTGCTGGTTAAACTCCAAAATCTGCGAAACGGTTGTCATAATGAATTGCTCCTTCCATAGTTGGGTAATGATGCATGATGTAAGGCGTCAACGCTTATCCACAAGCCTGATGTTTTGACCGTACAGCTGCCCGTCACCGGAAAGCCGGAACGATGGATAGTTTTTTTCGGAGTCAAGGTATAGTTGCTCTTCGAAAAAAACCGCCTGCAGGCGGTGAATAATAAAATGCAGATGATGACTCTGTATTTCCACATCATCGGCTTCTTTGGCGGAAACGATCCAGAGTGCCGGCAGCCCGTTGACGCCGCAGCCGCAGCCTTCGGAATCGTAGGCAAGCCGGATGATGGCTGACTCCGACCCGGCAAGCGACTCGATATGCTTTTTGGCAGTTTCGGTAACTTGGATAACCACGGCGGGTTTCAGGCTCCTTCCCTATGTAAAAAGGATAATAGCGTCTATTAAATATTGATTATACTTTCCAGTAAAAGTATCATCAAGAAGGAAGAAAAAATTCGGCGTGAGGTGAACCTAATTATGGAAAAAGAAGCAAAAGCGACATTGGACTCATTTCTCGGACTGGTCCGCAAAATCAGAAGCTATGACGAAGCCATCGGCTTGATGCACTGGGACTTGCGGACGGGCGCACCTCGTAAAGGAGCAGAGCAGCGTTCCGAGGTGATCGGGATGCTGTCGGCGGAAGATTTCAAACTCCGAATTTCGGATGAAATGGGCTCGTATTTGGAGGCGTTGACCCGACCTGATACATATGAGGGGCTGGACGATATTTCCAGAAGGATCGTTGACGAGTGTAAAAAGGAATATGACGAGAACAAAAGCATCCCGGCGGAAAAGTTTCAGGAATTTATGGTGCTGTCATCCCATTCCCAGACGATTTGGGAGGAAGCGAAGGCGAAGAGCGACTTTGCCATGCTGGAGCCGAACTTGACGAAGCTCGTGGGCATGCTGAAGGAATTCATCGGATATTGGGGCGTCAAAGGAACGCCATATGACACGCTGCTGGACCGTTATGAGCCGGATATGACGGTTGAGAAGCTGGACCAGGTGTTCAGCAAGCTTCGTGACCGGCTGGTGCCGCTCGTGGAGGCGATTGCGGCATCTCCGAACAAACCGGATACGTCGTTCCTGGACCAGCTGTTTGAGCAGGAGCAGCAGGCGAAGATGAGCCGCTTCATTCTGGGCGAAATGGGGTACGATTTCGAAGCCGGGCGCCTCGATGAGAGCGTACACCCGTTTGCGACCGGCTTGAACCCGGGAGATGTGCGGATTACGACCCATTATTTGCAGGACGATGTGACGAGCGCGCTGTTCAGCTCCCTGCATGAAGGCGGCCACGCCCTGTACGAACAAAACGTGAGCAAGGAGCTGGCCGGAACGCCGCTCGCCCAAGGAACGTCCATGGGCATTCACGAATCGCAGTCCCGCCTGTGGGAAAATATGATCGGACGCAGCCGCGCCTTCTGGGAACGCTACTATGCCGATCTGCAGCAGCATTTCCCGCAGCAGCTGAAGGACGTGCAGCTGGATGATTTCTACCGGGCCGTCAACCGCGTGGAGAACTCCCTGATCCGGATCGAATCTGATGAGCTGACGTATAACCTGCACATTATTATCCGCTATGAAATCGAGAAGTTGCTGTTTAATGAAGGGCTTGAGGTCAAGGACCTGCCTAAGGTATGGAACGAGAAGTACGAGCAGTACCTCGGCATTACGCCGCCAAGCGACAGCCTGGGCGTCCTGCAGGACGTGCACTGGTCCGGCGGGGATTTCGGTTACTTCGCCTCCTATTCGCTCGGCAACATGTATGCTGCGCAAATCATGAACACGCTGCGCAAGGAGATGCCAGAGCTGGATCAGCATATTAAGGAAGGCAATCTGGCACCGATCCGCGAATGGCTGACGGAGAAGATTTACCGCTACGGCAAGAGCCGCAAGCCGTCCGAGATTATTTTGCAGGTGACCGGCGAAGAGCTGAACCCGGACTATTTGGCCGATTACCTGGAAACGAAGTATAAGGAAATTTATCAATTGTAATGCAGCGCAGGAACGCTTGACATCAGATCCAACCATCCAAGCGTAAGCACAGAAGCACCCCTGTCACTTCCGTAAAGAAGCCCCGAGGCTGCTTGAGGAAATGGCGGGGGTATTTTTGTGTTCGTCCGTGGCCATGTTTAACCCTTTGCTGGGCGCATGCATAAGATGGCATATGGCTGGAACGCGAAGAAGGATGGAGGACAATGACAATGAGAAAGGGTAAACGTGGATTCGCCCTGGTGCTTGCGGCGGTTCTCCTTTGCGCAGCCGTGCTGTCCGGTTGCTCCGGAAGCAAGGGTGACGTGAAGGTCAAAATCGGCGAAGTGACGCGCTCGGTATTTTACGCTCCGGAATATGTGGCGCTTGGGAAAGGCTTTTTTAAGGAAGAAGGACTGGATGTGGAGCTGCAGACGATTCCCGGCGGTGATAAAACGATGACGGCACTGCTCTCGGGTGCTATCGATGTGGCCCTGGTCGGATCCGAGACCTCGATTTACGTATATCAGCAAGGTTCGGACGATCCCGTGATCAACTTCGGTCAGGTGACGCAGACGGACGGCACGTTCCTCGTCTCAAGGCAGGATGAAGGAGAGCTGGACTGGAATCAGCTGAAAGGGAAAACGTTCCTCGGTCAGCGCAAGGGCGGCATGCCGCAGATGGCCGGCGAGTTTACGCTGAGAAAGCATGGCATCGATCCGCATCAGGATCTGAACCTGATCCAAAACATCGATTTTGCCAATATTGCTTCGGCGTTTTTGTCCGGAACGGGTGAATACGTGCAGCTGTTTGAGCCGCAGGCCTCGATTTTTGAAAAAGAAGGCAAAGGGCATGTCGTCGCCTCATTCGGAGTGGAGAGCGGACATCTGCCCTATACGGTCTTTATGAGCAAGCAGAGCTTTATCAAGAAGAACGGCGAAACGGTTCAGAAATTTACGAACGCCCTCCAGAAAGCCCAAAATTGGGTCCAGCAGCACACTCCCGAGGAGATCGCCGACGTCATTCTTCCTTATTTTAAGGACACCGATAAGGATATCGTTGTCTCGGCGGTCAAACGGTATAAGGATCAGGGAACGTACGCGACAGATCCCGTCGTGGATGAGACGGAGTGGAACAACCTGCTGGACGTCATGAATCAGGCTGGCGAACTGAAAGAGAAGGTGCCTGCCTCCGCCATCGTGGACAACAGTTTTGCCGAAAAGGCCAAATCGTCCGTGAAATAATGGTTATGGAAAGGAGAGATCGTGCGCATGGAGCCGGTAGTCGAACTTAAAAATTTGACGCATGTATACGTTAACGACCGAGAAGCTTCGCTTGCTGTCGAAGGACTGAATCTGACGGTACATCCCGGAGAGTTCATCAGCCTGGTCGGACCGAGCGGATGCGGAAAAACGACGATTCTGTCCATGATCGCCGGGCTCTTGCATCCGACGAACGGCGAGGTGCTTGTCTATGGGCGGAAGGTGGAGGGGCCTTCCCCGGATGTCGGGTATATGCTGCAGCAGGATTATTTGTTCCCTTGGCGCACAATCCTTCAGAACGCGGCCATCGGGCTTGAGGTAACCGGGCGCCTGCAGCGGGAATCGATGGATCACCTGACGCAGCTGCTTGACGAAATGGGACTGGAAGGAACGGGGAGCCTATACCCGCAGCAGCTGTCGGGTGGGATGAGGCAGCGGGTTGCCTTGGTACGGACGCTGTCGACCGATCCCGGACTGCTGCTGCTCGATGAGCCCTTCTCGGCGCTTGACTATCAGACCAAACTGCAGCTTGAAGATTTAATTGCCGGGACGCTGCGGGAAAAGAACAAGACGGCAATTCTGGTCACGCACGATTTATCCGAGGCCGTGGCCGTCAGCGACCGGGTCGTTCTGCTGGGTAAAAATCCCGGCCGAATTCGCCGTACCTTTGAAGTGCCCGGGCACATCCGGGAGACACAGCCTTTCTATGCCAGAAAGGAGGAAGGTTTCAATGAATTGTTTCACGAAATCTGGCGCGAGATGGAGTCGGAGGAAGATTGACATATGGAAGAAGGGAGGCGGCGCGTATGAACAGTGTGCTTAGATCGGATGAAGTGATCCGGAGGGACCGGGGTTCCAGCCTCGATGCTCTGCATCAAGCTTATTTGCGCCGCCAGCGCAAGCTGCGGGCACAGGTCCTGTCCGTTCAGATGGCCATTCTGGTGCTGTTCTTTGCCTTGTGGGAAGTCGCCGGACGTTTGAAATGGATCGACGTGCTGCTGTTCAGCTATCCGAGCAAGGTATTCGCGCAAATTTGGAAGGATGCGGTCAGCGGAGAGCTGTGGGGACATTTGGGCGTGACGGTAGGCGAGACAGTCGTCGGATTTTTGCTGGGAACGATCGTGGGGACGCTGCTTGCTGTCTTAATCTGGTGGTCGCCGTTTCTTTCAAAAGTGCTGGATCCGTATATGGTCGTGTTCAACAGCATGCCGAAGGTGGCGCTTGGTCCGATCTTCATCGTGATGTTCGGGGCAGGCTTTATGGCCATCACCATTACGACGCTGTCGATTACCGTCATTGTGACAACGCTGGTCGTTTATAACGCATTCAAGGAAGTGGACCCGAACCTGGTCAAGGTCGTCCGCACGTTCGGCGGAACCCGGAGGCAGATATTCAACCAGGTCATCCTCCCTGCGTCGTTTCCGACCATCATTTCCACGCTGAAGGTTAATGTGGGCATGGCGTGGGTCGGCGTGATCGTCGGCGAGTTTCTTGTCGCAAAAATAGGTCTCGGTTATTTGATCATTTACGGATTCCAGGTGTTCAACTTTACGCTGGTACTTGCCAGCCTGATGATCATCGCAGTTGTCGCCACGGCTATGTACCAGCTGGTCGTTTATATTGAAAGAAAGCTGCTTGCGCATCGGCAGTAGGGAGCAGCCTGGAAGGGCCGGGACTGCAGGGACGGGAAAGAGAAGATAGGTGCGGATATACTTGCTGTGGCATAGAGCCTTTGCCCTTTCCCGGACCGCAGCCTCACCGGCTTTTGATTAACATTGAATGTATTTCTGAAAATTTCATATCCATGTCACGTTGTGTGAAGCATCAAAATCAAGTACCATGAAATACGTCAACATGTATAGAGAGAGGCGGTTTCATGGGTTTTCGTATTATTAAAACGGCTATTGCGACGCTGATGGCCATTCTGGTCTCGGATGCGTGCGGCGTGACGGGACCGCTGTCGGCGGGGATCCTGGCCGTGCTCGGGGTCGATGTGACGCGAAAAAGGAGCCTGAAGACGGTATCCGCACGTTTTTTCGCCTCGCTGCTTGGACTGTTCTTTGCCTGCATTTTATTTGAACTGCTTGGTTTCCATTACTGGGTGCTCGCGATATATATTCTGATCGCCTTTCCGGCCATCACCCGGGCGAACTTCAAGGAAGGCATCGTTACGAGCTCGGTCGTAGTGTTCCGGGTTTTTGGCAGTGCGGAAGTCAGCACGGATGTCATCGTGACGCAAGTTGAGCTGCTCGTGATCGGGCTTGGCTCGGCCATGCTCGTCAACATGGTGTACATGCCCCCGGCTTCTGAGCAAATGACGTCGATCCGCAGGCGGGTGGATGAGCAGTTTTCAAAAATCTTCAGACAGATCGCACTAACCCTTCGCGACCCTTCCTACGTATGGGACGGGCATGAACTCATCGCCGCGGGAAAAGCGATTCAGAGCGGCAAGGAAGCCGCGAGCCGGGAGATGGAAAACCAGGTGCTGCACCCTGACGAGTCGTGGACCATCTATTTTTATATGAGAAAAGAGCAGCTGGAGTCGATCCAAAATATGCTGCAGCTCATTTCCCACGTCTATCAGAAGCTCCCGCAGGCGGATGACGTGGCCGAGCTGTTCGAACAGCTCAGCCGGGACGTAACGGAGGAAAACTACACGGGACGCACGGAGAAGCTGCTGGTCGCCCTCGAGAAGGAATTTAAGGAAATGGAGCTTCCGGCGACGCGGGAGGAGTTTGAAGTCAGATCGGCCATTTTGCAGCTGATTCGTGAGCTGGGACAATATTTGAAAATCGCGAAAAAAAATAAGACGCCGGCACCGGGCAAGTTGCGAAAACCCTCTGCCGAGTCCTGAAAACGCAAAGAAACCCCTTGGCAGCTGCCAAGGGGTTTTTATACAATGAAAGCCGCATAAAGTAGAGTGACGAAAAGTTTCAGACTAGATTATAAGGGCCGTAAAATGCAGGCCAGCCAAGGTATTTCGGCGCTCGCGTCATAGCATTATTCCTATTCTAGCCGGGCGATCACAATAATATTTCATTCATTTATGCTCGTTTAATCAACAAATGCCTATGTCCTGCATACACTTAAGTGAATGATTGTATGGAGGAGGTTCAAAGATGTCATTAAGCGATAAACATCAATGTAGAGAGATCATCACGAAAGCGATCTGCGGCAAGGGTCGTAAGTTCTCTACCGTAACACATACCGTGACTCCGCCTCATAATCCTACCAGTATTTTGGGGGCATGGATTATAAACCATCAGTACGAAGCGGTTGCCGCAGGCGACGGAATTGAAGTTATTGGTACTTACGATTGCAACATCTGGTATTCCTACGACAAAAACTCCCAAACTGACGTTGCCAAAGAAACGGTATCTTATGTAGAATTCGTACCGCTGTCTTACCTGGATCCGAAACACCGGGCTTCAACCGTCGAAGTCTCTGCGGAGGCCACGCAGGAGCCGAGCTGCGTTGAAGCCAGTGTCTCTTCGGGAGGCGGCAATGTCATCATCCGCGTGGAGCGGGAATTTTCGGTCGAGCTCGTCGCCGAGACCAAGGTGCGTGTTTTGGTGTGCAGCCGCGGCCATGGCGACTACGACGACAAAGAATTCGAGTTCGATGGCGACGATGGGGACTATGAGGATCTCGATCCCGATTCCCTTGATGATGAGCTGTAATTCGTAGAGCAAGGAAAAGAGGTATGATGTACTATATGCCGGGAGAGCGGCGGCGAAGAGGGCGGATGCCCTCCTTTTTTTATTTTATTTTCAGCGGGTGAGGGGGGGATGAGGGTGACAGAGGAGGAAAAAGAAGCCCGGTATGCCGGCTGGCCCGACCGGGTCAAGCATGCCCGTCTGGTCCGTTCCGGCATCAGCTCCCTCCTGCTGCCGGAAGAGGACGCGGCTGCCCGGGAGTCCGCCCGATACCGGCGAAGATACGCCGTTAACGTCACTTGCCTGCAAGCCGTTGACTTGAAGCGCGTCGAGGGAAGCGCAGACGGCTTGCGTGTTCCCGTCGGTTCGGCCCACGCGGGTGAGGCACCGCTCATCGGGCTGTATGCCCGCCTGGAGAAGGCGGCGGTGCGGGCCCTTTATACGCTTGGTCTCGACTCGGGCGAAGTCGTGCTGGCTTCCTCCGGAGAGCGGAAGTTCGGCGTTGAGCGTGTCACGCCTTCCTCCGGAATCAAAGATCCACGCATCAAGGCGCGTTATGACCGGGCGGAGACGGAGCTTGCCCGCCGGCTGCGGCGGGAAGAGGAGGAAGGGATCCGCCTCGTGATGGGCATGGATCCGGAGTTTGTGCTTGTGGATGCGGGCAGCAACGAGATGGTTCCCGCATCCCGGTTTTTGGACCGGGAGGGGGAGGTCGGCTGCGACGCCGTTCACGGCGAGGGCTTTACGACCTTCCCAATCGCCGAGCTTCGCCCGGATCCAAGCGGGGACCCCACCGGTCTGCTGAGGCGCCTGATGTTCACGATGCAGGCCGCCGGCCGGATGATCGGGGACCGGTCGCTCATCTGGCAGGCGGGGGGTATGCCCAGACCCGGTTTGCCGCTGGGCGGGCATCTGCATTTCAGCGGCATTGTGCTTACCCCGGAGCTGCTGCGGGCGCTGGATAACTACTTGACGCTGCCCGTCTCACTGCTCGAAGACGAGAACAGCCGGGCGCGGCGGCCCAAATACGGCTATTTGGGCGACTTTCGCCTCCAGCCGCACGGCGGCTTCGAATACCGCACGCTGCCGAGCTTTCTCGTGTCCCCCCTGCTGGCCAAAGGGGTGGTGTACCTCTCCTATTTGATCGTCAGCCATTACAGAGCGCTGAAGATGCGGCCGCTGGACGCGAGCGAGCGGGTGCACCGGGCGTATTACCGGGGTGACCGCGAGGTGCTGAAGCCAGCTGTTCGGCCGCTGTTCGGTGAGATCCGGCAGCTGCCGGATTACGGCAATTACGCCGGCTCTATCGAACCGCTCCTGGCGCATATCGAGCGGGGAACAACATGGAACGAGAGCAGGGATATCCGGCCGCTGTGGAACATTCCGGTCGAACCTTGATTCCCGCCCACTTACTTTCTGTTATAATAGGGCGTGAGCACAAGTGAAGTCTGGAGGTACCTCATGGCCAAGTATACGCCAATGATTGAACAATATTTGGAAATCAAGCAGCAAGCCCAGGATGCGTTTTTGTTTTTCCGCCTGGGCGATTTTTACGAAATGTTTTTCGAGGACGCCTTAAAGGCCTCCCGGGAACTGGAAATTACGTTAACCGGCCGGGAAGGCGGCGGGGACGAAAAAATCCCGATGTGCGGGGTTCCCTACCATTCGGCTGAGAGTTACATACAGCGGCTGATCGAGAAGGGCTACAAAGTAGCCATTTGCGAGCAGCTGGAGGACCCGGCGGTGACCAAAGGCATGGTCAAGCGCGGCATCGTCCGCGTCGTGACGCCGGGGACGATCATGGAAGGCAAAAACGTAGCCGACAAATCCAACAACTATTTGGTATGCGTGACCGAGACCGACCGCATGATGTCGCTGGCGGCCTGCGATCTGACGACAGGCGAGCTGTACGTGACTTCCATGCCCGCATCCGTGGAGTGGCTGCGCGACGAAATCGGCATCTACGAACCGGCGGAAGTGATCGGGGACCCGAAAATGCTGGATTTGATCAAGGCGGAACAGCTCCAGTGGAGCCGGCCGGTCGTCTACACGTCATGGGAGAAAAGGGAGGAGCAGACGGTCCGCGCGCAGTTCGGCGAATCGGCCTGGGCCCGGCTCGATCCGGAGCGGCAGGCATGCGTGGCCGTGCTTATTTCATACCTGAGCGAGACGCAGCGGCGTTCGCTCGGCCAGTTGACGCAAATTTCGCCCTATGAACCCGGCCATTACATGATTCTCGATCCGTTCACGCGGCGAAACCTGGAGCTCGTCGAGACGGTGCGCGACCGATCCAAGAAAGGGTCGCTGCTCTGGCTGCTGGACCGGACCGAAACGTCGATGGGGGCCCGGCTGCTGCGCAGATGGATTGACAAGCCCCTTCTGCACCGCGGGCCGATCGAAGAGCGCCTGGAAGCCGTGGAGCATCTCTACAACCAGTTTATCCTGCGGGAAGACCTGCGGGCTGCGCTGAAAGACATTTACGATCTGGAGCGGCTGGTCGCAAGAATCGCTTTCGGCAATGCGAACGGGCGGGACCTGAACGCCCTCAAGCTGTCGCTGGCGCAAATTCCTTCCTTGAAGGAGCTGTGCGCGTCGTCAGCGTCTTCCACCCTGCGGAAGCTGGCGGCGGAGATGGACGAATGCCGCGATCTTTATGAAGCGATCGACGCGGCGATCGTCGACGATCCGCCCGTATCTGTGAGGGACGGCGGTTTGATCAAGCCGGGCTATCACGATCATCTGGACGAGCTCAGAGAAGCCAGCGTGAACGGCAAACGCTGGATCGCCGAGCTTGAGGCCAAGGAGCGTGAAGCGACGGGCATCCGCTCGCTGAAGGTCGGATTCAACAAAGTGTTCGGGTATTACATTGAAGTGACCAAATCGAATCTGGGCACCCTCCCGGAAGGCCGGTACGAACGGAAGCAGACGCTGGCCAATGCCGAGCGGTTCGTAACGCCGGAATTGAAGGAGAAAGAGGGGCTCATTCTCGAAGCCCAGGACAAAATGGTGGACCTCGAATATTCCCTCTTCAGCGGACTAAGGGACCGGCTGAGCGCGGAAATCCCGCGGCTGCAGGCACTCGCCGAGAAGGTCGCCGTCACCGACGTCTATCAGTCGCTGGCAGCCGTCAGCGCGGAGCAGGGCTTTGTGAAGCCCAAGCTGACCGAAGGTTATGACCTGGTCGTAGAGAACGGGCGCCATCCGGTGGTCGAGGCGGTGATGAAGGACGCCTCCTTCATTGCCAACGGGACCCGGCTGACCCGGGAGGAAGCGGCGATTCTGCTCATTACCGGGCCGAATATGGCCGGAAAGAGTACGTATATGCGGCAGGTGGCGCTGATCTCGATCATGGCGCAAATCGGGTGTTTCGTGCCGGCCAAGGCGGCGGAAATTCCGCTCGTGGACCGGATCTTTACCCGGATCGGAGCGGCGGATGACCTGATCGGCGGCCAGAGCACGTTCATGGTGGAAATGGCCGACATTCAGGTCATGACCGAAAAAGCGACGCCGCGCAGCTTGATCATTATCGACGAGCTGGGCCGGGGAACGTCGACCAGCGAAGGCATGGCTATCGCCCAGGCGGTGATCGAATATGTCCATGATACGATCGGCTGCAAGGCGCTCGTATCGACCCATTTTCACGAGCTTGCGCATTTGGAGGACAGCCTGCAGAGCCTGCGCAATTACTCCATGGCGGTGCAGGAGAGCGGCGACAAGGTTCACTTCCTGCGGAAGCTGATCGCCGGGCCAGCCGGCAGCAGCTACGGCATCTACTGCGCCCGGCTGGCCGGGCTGCCGTCGTCCATTATAGGACGGGCGTACACGCTGCTGCAGGGCCTTGAGGAAAGCGCAGCCCAGACCGCTGCGGCCGCAGAAGCGACCAAGGCTGAACCGCCGGTACAGCTCAGGGAGCGGGCGGATGCTGGCGAATGGGAACGTTCGCTGACGGATGCGGAAGCAGGGCACGCCGAACCGGCTGTCGGAGCTTCCGTTCAGGAGCCGGCTTCAGGCCGGGGAGAGTTAAGCGTTGCGGAAGTCGTACAGCTCTCGATATTCGGGGATGAAGAGCTGGAGCCGGTGAAACGAAGCGCTGCCGCTCCTGAACCGCAGCCGGTTCATCCAGCGGTAACGCAAATTTTGGAGTCGGTGAAAAGCGCCGACGTCATGAACATGACGCCGCTGCAGGCCATGCAGCTGCTGAACGAGCTGAAAATGAAGGCAAAGGATCTGTAAACAAGTGGGACAAGGCCGATTGTCCGTTCATATCTTTTTTTGAAATGGGGGAACGGTATGGCGAAAATTCGCGTTTTGGACGAGCACATAGCCAACCAGATAGCGGCTGGTGAAGTGGTTGAGCGTCCCGCCTCGGTTGTGAAAGAACTGGTGGAGAACGCCATTGATGCCGGAAGCTCTCGAATCGAGGTCACAGTGGAGGAGGGCGGGCTTGAAAGCATCCGCGTAACCGACGACGGCTCGGGGATCGAGCCGGAGGACGTTAGCACCGCCTTTTACCGCCATGCGACGAGCAAAATCGAAAACAGCAGGGATCTGTTCAACATCACGAGCCTCGGGTTCCGCGGCGAGGCGCTGCCGAGCATCGCCGCCGTGGCCAAAGTGGAATTGGTCACGGCGAGCGCCGATAACGGGCTCGGGCGGCGAATCGTCATCGAAGGCGGCAGGCTCGTGACCGAAGAGGACACGGCGGCGCCGAAGGGTACCGACTTGACGGTCCGGGAACTCTTCTACAACACGCCGGCACGGTTAAAATATATGAAGACGATCCAGACGGAACTGGGGCATATTTCCGATTACATGTACCGCATCGCCCTGTCGCATCCGGAGATCGCGATTACGCTGCGGCATAACGGAAACGTGCTGCTGCAGACCGTCGGGAACGGGGATCTGCTGCAGGTGGTCGCCGCCATATACGGCCGGCAGGCCGCCAAGGCATTGCTGCCGATCCATGCGGAGAACCTGGACTTTACGATCGATGGGTACGTCAGCCGTCCGGATTGGACCCGCTCGAACCGGAATGGGATCTCGATCATCGTCAACGGGAGGTACATCCGCAGCTACGGCCTGAATCAGGCCATTCAGCGGGCGTACCATACGCTGCTGCCGATCAACCGCTACCCGCTCGCCGTCCTGGAAGTCAAGATGCATCCATCCCTGGTGGACGTCAACGTGCATCCGGCCAAGCTGGAGGTGCGCTTCAGCAAAGAGCAGGAGCTGTTCCCGTTCGTGGAGAGCAGTATCCATCAGGTGCTCCGGCAGGAAGTGCTCATTCCGCAGCCGGTTAAGCAGAGCATCGGCGATAAGGATAAAGGATCGTTTATTCAGGAGCAGTTTCACTTCTCCAAAAGCCCGGCCCCGCAGGCCGGTCCGATGGACGGGCTCATGGACGGCGGGGAAGCCCCGCTGCCGCAGGATCCCGGCCCAGCCGGTCACACCGCAAATTCGGTTGCTGACGGCTCCCTCACTCCGGTGAGCGCATCAGGCAGCTTGCCGGTGAAGTCTCCTCTGGCTGCCGGGCCGGAAGGCGCCGGCACGGGCTTCTCCGGCCCGCGTGCACAGGCGCCGGCGCAGCAAGGCTATTCCGGTCAGAGCAGCCCGAATGCAGGAAGCGTGCGCAACCCCGGTGAAGCTGCCTATGCGCAGCAGAAGCTTCCGTATTCTGCGCGCGAAACGGTACGCGAAAATACGGTTCCCGGCTACCGGCTGAACTTGTCGCAGAGCGGGCGGGTATCGCAGAGCTCGAACCCAGCGCTGGCCAGCCGGCTGCTGGCGGGCACAGAGGCGCCGCCCGAAATTCCGCCTTTTCCGGAGCTGACGCTGATCGGCCAGCATCACGGGACGTATCTGATCGCCCAGAACGCGGACGGGCTGTTCCTGATCGACCAGCACGCAGCGCATGAGCGGATCAATTACGAATTCTATTACGAGAAATTCGGCCGTCCGGCTGATGCTTCCCAGGAGCTGCTGCTGCCGATCACGCTGGAGTTTACGCCGTCGGAGTCGGAGCAGCTGACGCAGAAACTGCACTGGTTCGAGCAGGTCGGCGTATATCTGGAGCATTTCGGCGGGCAGACCTTCCGCGTGGTTTCCCATCCATACTGGTTCCCTAAAGGGGAGGAGAAAGCGCTGATCGAAGAGATGGCCGAATGGGTCCTCAGCGAGCGGAGCATCGATCTGGCCAAGCTCCGCGAGACGTCGTCCATTCTCTGCTCCTGCAAAGCTTCAATCAAGGCGAACCAGAAGCTGACCGAGCAGGAAGCGACGACGCTGCTGGACCGCCTTGCGGCATGCCGTCAACCTTATACCTGCCCACACGGACGGCCGATCGTCGTTTCCTTTTCGACCTATGACCTGGAAAAACTGTTTAAGCGCGTTATGTAACGCGGCAGGCGGTTCAACATCGTGGCCAGCGGAAAGTGACGGAGAAGGACGGTTCATAAAACGAATTAAGGTGTATAACTAAACCAACAGCTCATTTGCTTGGCTGGTGCCCGATTTTATACAGGATTGGAGATTGTCATGATTATTACGACGGGGGATAAAGCGGCTGAATCGATCGTAGGCAGGGCGGTCGCCCTGGCCAACGAGACGGGGGGCAAATATGTCCCGAGAAGCCACACCCCATTAACAAGAATGGCCAAAATGCACGGCGATGACGAAATCATCGTCGTGCTGGACGGTGGAGCGAGGCTTGTCAGGCCGGGAAGTCCGCCGATGGAGTTTCATCCCAGCATGGGCTTTGTCCGCGCCAAGCGGCTGCTCAAGGGCGAGAGCGACCCGATGCTGGACGCGGCGTCGATGACTGCGGGGGACACGGTGCTCGACTGTACGGCAGGCCTCGGGTCGGATTCGCTCGTATTTGCGGTCCAAGGAGGGCCCGGCGCGCATGTCACCGCGGTTGAAAGCTCGCCGGCCCTGGCGGCGTTGCTTGCCGAAGGGCTGGCTCACTACCGTTCCGGCCTGGCCGAGGTGGATGACGCCATGCGCCGGATCCGGGTGGCCTGCGGCCATCATCTGGACGTGCTGCGCAAACAGCCGGACAACAGCGTGGACATTGTATACTTCGACCCGATGTTCCGCGAGCCGTTGATGGATTCTTCGTCCATCAGTCCGCTGCGCGGGTTTGCCAACAGCGACCCGCTGCAGCCGGAGAGCATCCGCGAAGCCGTCCGGGTCGCGCGCAAGACCGTTGTGCTGAAGGAGAAAAAAGGCAGCGGCGAATTTGCCCGTCTCGGCTTCGTGCCGGTCGACCGGCCGCATTCAAAAATTTCGTATGGAGTGATATGTGTTGACCGACCGCTTGACAACTGAGACGAAGCCGCGGCTGCTGGTGCTGATCGGCCCCACGGCCGTCGGCAAAACCAAAATGAGCATTGAGATCGCCAAGGCGCTGGGCTGCGAGATTATCTCCGGGGATTCCATGCAGGTCTACCGCCAGATGGACATCGGGACAGCCAAAATTACCAAAGAAGAGATGCAGGGCATCCCTCATCACCTGATCGACATACACGAGCCGGACGAAGCCTACTCGGTCGCCGAGTTTCAGGAAGAATGTTCCCGGCTGATCGCGGATATCCATGCCAGGGGCAAGCTGCCTTTTATCGTCGGGGGAACCGGTCTGTACGTCGAATCGGTCTGCTACGGTTTTCAGTTTGCCGAAGCGGGAGAGGACAAGGCGTTCAGGCAGGAGCAGGCCGACTATGCGGAGCGTTACGGTGCAGAGGCACTTCATGCCCGGCTGGCGGAAGTCGACCCGGAGAGCGCCCTGAGGCTGCATCCCCATGACCAAAGGCGCATTATCCGGGCGCTTGAGATCTATCATTTGACGGGTATCCCTCTTTCGGCCCAGTTGAAGAGCCAAACCCGGGAATCGCCGTATCAATTATGCCTGGTCGGTTTGACAATGGATAGGCAAATGCTATATAAACGTATTGAAGCCCGTATCGATGAGATGCTGGAGCAGGGTTTGGTAGAAGAGGTTTCTTCTCTGCTGGATAAGGGCTACGGACCGGATCTGGTCTCGATGCAGGGACTGGGTTACAAACAGATCATCTCATATTTGCAGGGTGAAGCTACCCTGGAAGAGGCTGTTGCAATTTTGAAGAGAGATACGCGCAGGTTTGCCAAACGCCAGCTGTCCTGGTTCCGCCACATGAAGGAAATCCAGTGGGTGGACGTCACGGACACGGGAAATTTTCTCGCGAATTTCGCCGCAATCCGTGATATAATAGCAGGAAAGTTTCTCTTAAATCTTGAATATACTTCAAAACAATCTAATTGAATCGTTGGGGGTACGGCTAATGAACAAATCCATCAATATCCAAGATACATTTTTAAACCAGCTTCGCAAAGAAAACATCCCTGTCACCATTTTTCTTGTGAACGGATTTCAAATCAGAGGCTTAATCAAGGCGTTTGACAACTTCACCGTCGTGGTGGATACGGACGGCAAGCAGCAAATGCTGTTCAAGCATGCGATTTCAACGGTTACGCCTCAACGCAATGTATCCCTGATGCAGGAAACCCAGAACGAGGTATAATTTAACAGGACAAGCCTCATAGCTGAAACTTTTTCAAATGACTTTCGTTAAAGAGTATAGAATGGCGGGGATGCGGGTAAATCCGTTATAGACGTTCATTCTGTAAGCATAGGAAATGGAGCGGAGCAACCTGCAAGGGTTGTTCTTTTCATTCCGAGCTTAGAAATCAAAAAGGGAGTCAGGAGGGTACCATGGACAACAACAAGCTGTCGAGGTCTGATAGAAACAAAGAACAGCCCAAGACAATGAAAAAGACAACCAAGAATAAAAAGAAAAAAATATCCGGAAAGCGCGTGTTTTGGACGTTATTTTTCACCTGTGCATTTGCTATCTTCTGTGCGCTTGCCGGATATTTGTATATTACGGTCAACGGGGAGCGTCTGCTGCAGGCGAACAAGGATAAGCTGACCGTACACGAAACATCTAAGGTATTCGACCGCAACGGCAATCTGATGGGCGAGCTGTCCCTGCAGAAGAGCGATCCGGTCCAGAGCGAGGATATTCCGAAGCTGCTGAAGGAGGCTTTTGTGGCGACAGAGGACAAACGCTTCTATGAGCACAGCGGCGTCGATCTGTGGTCGATCGGCCGGGCGGCCGTCAAGGACGTCATCGCCAGATCCAAGGTCGAAGGCGGCAGTACCATTACGCAGCAGCTCGCCAAAAACATTTTTCTGACCCGGGACAAAACGTTCTTCCGGAAGGCGACCGAGGTGTCCATCGCCATGGCGCTGGAACGGAACATGAACAAGGACGACATCATTACGATGTACTTGAACCGGATCAATTTCGGCGGGCAAATCTACGGAATCAAGGAAGCGTCGAAGTATTATTTCGGCGTAAGCGATTTGAATCAGTTGAAGGTTTGGCAAATGGCCACCTTGGCGGCTATGCCAAAGGGTCCTTCGAAATACAATCCGGTGCGCAATCCGGACTTGTCTATGCAGCGCCGCGCCGTCGTGCTGAACCTGATGGCCCAGGAAGGGTACATCACGCAGGAAGAGGCCGACGCTGCGAAAAAAGTCGAATATACGTATAAACCGCCGAAAAAACAGCTGCAGTATCAGAACTTCATGGACTATGTCATGAATGAGGCGGAAGACGTTACCGGGCTCAGCGAAGACGATCTGAACATCGGCGGATACAAAATTTATACGACGATGGATGCGAATGCCCAGAAAGTGCTGGAGAAAGAGTTTGCAGACGAATCGAACTTCGAGAAAAGCCCGGATGACCAGCCGGTGCAGGGCTCCATGGTCATCATGAACCAGGAGTCGGGAGCGCTCGTCGCTCTGCTCGGCGGACGGGATTATACGCGCGGCGGCTACAGCCGTGTCACGAACAGCCGCAGGCAGCCGGGGTCGGCCTTTAAGCCGATCGTCTCGTACGCGCCTGCACTGGAAAGCGGCAAGTTTGATATGTACTCGTCGCTCAGCAACAAGAAGCAATGCTTCGGCAGCTACTGCCCAGGCAACCTGCACGGATACTCGGATACGATCGGCATGGCCGAAGCGATCCAGAAATCCGAGAACATTCCGGCTGTATGGCTGCTGAACCAAATCGGGGTAAATACCGGCTTCAAATTCGCGGAATCCCTCGGCATCCAGCTGACCGAAGATGACAAGAACCTTGCGATGGCGCTCGGCGGTATCAGCAAGGGAACGAACACGCTGGAAATGGCTCAGGCGTACAGCGCCTTTGCCAACGGCGGCAAGATGAACGAGGCGTACTCGATCAAGAAGATCGTCGACAGCGACGAAAAGCCGGTTTATGAGCATAAAGACAGCGCCAAGAAAGTCATGAGCGAAAATACCGCATACCAAATGACCGAAATGATGAAAAAGGTCGTTGAAGACGGTACGGGCCGGAAAGCCAGAATCGACCGTCCGGTAGCGGGTAAGACAGGCACAACGCAAAGCGGTTATACCGGTGTCAAATCGAACCGCGACGTATGGTTCGTCGGCTACACGCCTGAACTGACCGCTGCGGTTTGGATGGGTTATGACAAGCCGGACAAAACGCATCTGCTGCACAACAGCAGTCCGCTGGCGGCGGCTTTCTGGGGCAAGGTCATGGACCAGGTCGTGAAGGACTTCCCTCAGAAGGAGTTCCCGGTTCCGGACAAAGTCAAAGATCAGGAGCCGGTGAAGGAACCTGAGCAGGATCAGAACCAGGGCCACGTAAGCGGCTTGAGCGCGGATTACAACATCGACACGCAGACGGTTACGCTGGGCTGGAACGGCGTAGATTCCGGCGACGCCCAGTACCGTATCTACCGCAAAGAATCGTCCGAAGCGAACTACTCGCTGATTCTGGATGGCGTAGCCGGCACGACGGCCCAGGATATGGGAGCACTGCCGGGTATGACGTACGAATACTATGTCACGGCATACTTCCCGGATTCGGGTACCGAGTCGGATCCGTCCAATACGGTGCAGATTACGATCGATACACCGCCTGATGAACAAACCCCGCCTGATCAGAACAACGGAGATAACGGTCAGGACGGAAACGGTAACCCGGATAACGGCAATACCGACAACGGCCAGGGCGGAGATAACGGCGATATGGGTAACGGAAATGGGAGCGATAACGGTAATAATGGAAATTGGAATGACGGCGGCCCGGGCAATAACGGCAATGGAAACGGCAACGGGAACGGCGGTTCCAATGGCAACAACGGCAGTGGCCATGGAGGCGGCGCCAATAACGGCAGCGACGGATCTAGCGGGGATACAACCGGCGATAGCGGCACAGGTACGATAACCCCGCCAGAGAACGGCGGAACGACCGACAATGGCAGCAGTGACGGAACAGGGAGCACCAACGGAACGACCTTCCAAAACCCGGGTGATTCCAGTTCCGGCAGCACAGGAACCGTGACCACTCCGTAACCGAATAGAATAAGTTTTGTTTTAGACCCCTTTCATTTGGGGGTCTTTTTTTTGCTGCCCGCACCTCTGTCAGGCAATATTTTGAGTGTGATTCCCAAATGTGATAAGCTGAAGACACCATATTGGAGAGGGAATTTTCCATGAAACGAAAATTTGGAGATCGAGCGAACTGGCGCCGGATTTCCCGCCGCCGCTTCGCCTGCCGTTATGTTGAGAGCGATGCATTCACAGGCTATATTACGCTGTACACGATTTACAACCTGAAAGAGCCGCTCTGGAAAAACTACGGAAATCACACTTACCGCATCGCGGATAAAGGATACTCATGGCTGCAGTACTTTCCACATAACAGCCATTATATTGTCACGGCGATGTTCGACGAACGGAGCGAAATTATCCAATGGTACATCGACACCTGCAAAACGCAGGGGGTCACGGAACAAGGCGTGCCTTGGTTTGACGATTTGTATCTGGATGTGGTCGTCCTTCGAAACGGAGAGGTGTTCCTGCTGGATGAGGACGAACTGGATGATGCGCTGACCCGTGGGGATATCACCAGGGAAGACTACCAATTGGCAATCTCAACGGCGAAGAACGTAATGAAAGCCATTGATGCGCATCAGTTTCCGTACTTCCTCATGTCCCTTGAGGACCGGAAGCGATTATTTGACAACGGTGAATTCAGGAGGAAGTCATGAACGTCCGCAGCGGGGGGCCGGTGGCCGTAACCAAGCATAAGAAAATGTCCGTGCTTCGAAAGCTGCTCATTGCCTTCGCCGTTCTGGTCCTGCTCGGACTGCTGTGGGTCGGGTATGCATGGCGGCTCATGAACGGGGCCCACAGCTCCGTACCGGCATCGGCAAGCGATGTCGGCATTATTCTCGGCGCATCGATGTGGGGGGACTCGCCGAGCCCCGGTCTCCGGGAACGCTTGGACGAAGGGCTCCGCCTCTATCAGGAAGGCAAGTTTCCGTATATTATCGTCACCGGAGGCCTGGACCGGGCGGATTACAAGTATACCGAAGCCGAAGGCATGCGGAATTACCTGGTGGACCACGGCGTGCCGGCATCCGCTATTATTCTGGAAAACAAGGCGACGAGTACCTATGAAAATTTGCTGTTCAGCCGGGAGATTATGAGAGAACGGGGATGGCAAAGCGCCGTCATCGTTACGCATCAATACCATGGCATGCGCTCATTGGACATTGCGAAATTTTTGGACTACACCCGACCGGCCCTTGGTTTAACAGAGTCCAGAACGCTTCAGATGAAGTATCACAAGCCGCGGGAAGTGCTGGCCTACACCAAATGGAAGCTGGATGAGCTGCTGCTGCTGACAGGCCTGAAATAGATGGGAAACTGCTAATAACGCCTGGGCAAGTAGAATACATTGAATAGAGAATACATCTCTGTAGATAAATGAGGTGATGGATGCATGAACGGGCGTATAGCGGCCGCGAACGGCCGGCCGGAGGGCAGGCCATCCAGACAAATCAATGTGATTTTGCGCAGCCAGGAGCCTCCTGTCGTCAGCAGCGCCGTTCCGGAGAAGGAATCGGTCCCTGCCCAGAAGAATACAGCTCAGCACAGCCTGTATCAGGAAATTCAAAAAGAGCTGGATCAGCTGGTAGGGCTGGACAGCATCAAGGATTTCGTGTTTGAAATTTACGCCATGCTCCAAATCGCCCATATGCGTCAGGAAGCGGGGCTGGCCAGCGGCGGACATGTATATCATATGGTGTTTAAAGGGAACCCCGGCACGGGTAAAACCACAGTAGCACGAATCATCGCCAAGCTGTTTCAAAAAATGGGTGTGCTGAGCAAAGGCCACCTGATCGAAGTGGAACGCGCCGACCTTGTCGGTGAGTATATTGGACATACCGCGCAGAAAACCAGGGACTTGGTCAAGAAGGCGCTTGGCGGCATTCTTTTTATCGATGAAGCGTACAGTCTGGCCAGAGGCGGCGAGAAGGATTTCGGCAAAGAGGCAATCGATACGCTGGTCAAGGCGATGGAAGACCACAAAAATCAGTTCATTCTGATTCTTGCCGGATATTCCGAGGAGATTGACTTTTTTCTGCAAACGAATCCGGGGCTGCCGTCGCGTTTTCCGATTCAGGTCGATTTCCCCGATTATACGATCGATCAGCTGATCCAGATCTCCGAGCTGATGGCCAAGGAGCGGGACTACATCCTGATGCCGCAGGCGATACTAAAATTGAGGCAGCACCTGATTCAGGAGAAAGGCGAAAGCGAGCACGCCTTCAGCAATGCGAGGTACGTACGCAACACGATCGAGAAGTCCATCCGGAATCAGGCTGTGCGGCTGCTGAATCATTATGCGCACAGCAACCCGGGTAAGCTGGAGCTTATGACGCTCCGGACCGAGGATTTTAAGCTGGAAGCCAAAGGCGCGCCCGGCAGTTAGAACTGATCTTTATTTTGCAGCAATGGACGCTGAAGCGAAAAGGAGCAGATCATCATGGCAAACCAAACGTATGACACGAATCATGAAATTCCGGACCGGGCCGTACTGGTCAGCCTGGTGACCGACGAGGTGAAGAGATCCGGCATGAACACGGAGCACTCGCTTCAAGAGCTCGTCCGGCTGGCCGAGACGGCCGGCGTGGAAGTGCTGGAAATGCTAGTGCAGAACCGGGATGTGCCGGATGCGAGATGGTTTATCGGCAAGGGCAAGGTGGAAGAGCTGAAGCAGGCCCTGGAAATGCATGGCGGCAATACGGCCATCTTTGATCAGGAGCTCTCCGGCGCCCAGGTCCGGAACCTGGAGGAGGCCCTCGATGCCAAAATCATCGACCGCACCCAGCTTATCCTGGATATTTTCGCCCAGCGCGCCAAAACGCGCGAAGGGATTATCCAGGTGGAGCTGGCTCAGCTGACGTACCTGCTTCCACGGCTGTCCGGACACGGCAAGAACCTTTCCCGTCTCGGCGGAGGAATCGGGACGCGGGGACCGGGGGAAAGCAAGCTGGAAACCGACCGCCGGCACATCCGCGGTCGAATCGGCGACCTGAAACGCCAGCTTGAAGAGGTTACCAAGCACCGGAAGCTGCACCGCGGCCGCCGGCAGAAGAGCGGGGTGGTCCAGGTCGCGCTGGTGGGCTACACGAACGCGGGCAAGTCAACGCTGCTCAAACAGCTGACCAACGCTGACGTCTATATCGAAAACCAGCTGTTTGCGACGCTGGATCCAACCTCGCGCATCATGAAGCTGCCCGGCGGCAGTGAAGTGATCCTGACCGACACGGTCGGCTTCATCCAGAACCTCCCGCATGACCTCGTCGCCGCGTTCCGCGCCACGCTGGAGGAAGTGAATGAGGCTGATCTCGTGCTGCACGTCGTAGACGCATCGTCGGAGATGCGCGATGAACAAATGCGGGTGGTGGATTCTATTCTGGAAGAGCTGGGGGCGGCTGACAAGCCGCAGCTGATCCTTTTTAACAAAAAAGACGCCTGCACCCCGGAACAGCTGGAGATGCTGCCGTCCGGGACGGGTTATTTAAAAATCAGCGCTTTTGCGGAAGGAGATCTGCTGGCTGTTCGCGAAGCAGTACAGACTAGGTTGACGGGAGATACATTAACCTTCCGCGTACCTGCCGGACGCGGTGATATATTATCCCAGCTGCACCGGGTCGGCGAAGTGATTGGCCAGGATGCCGACAATGATGATATGATTTATACGGTGCAGGTGCACAAGCCTGACTATGAGAAGTACGGTTACATCGTAGAGAGCTATAAAGAACAGGTCAGACCTTCTGACCAATGAGAAGTGAGGAGAAACCGGGAACATGGTAACATTTGCAGATGAACTTATACAGTGGAAAGATACAGCCGAGCGGCGGATCGAAGATCAGCTCCGGACGGTGGACGGAATCGTGGACCATAATCAGTGGAAGGTCATCGAAGCGTTCCAGCGCCATCAGGTGAGCGATTTTCATTTCGCCGGCTCAACCGGTTATGCCTATAACGACCGAGGAAGAGAAGTGCTTGACTTGGTGTATGCGGACGTATTCGGAGCCGAAGCCGCTCTGGTACGCCCGCATTTTGCTTCCGGGACCCATACAATTTCAACGGCCTTGTTCGGGGTGCTCCGCCCTGGCGACGAGCTGTTCTACATTACCGGACGGCCGTATGACACATTACATAAGGTGATCGGCCGCAAAGGGGATGGTACGGGCTCCCTGGCCGATTTCGGGATTACTTACCGCGAAGCTGCCTTGGCTGCGTCAGGAGACGTAGACTGGGAGGCTGTAGAAGCAGGCATTTCCGGCTCAACGAAGGTGATCGGCATCCAGCGGTCGCGCGGATATGACTGGCGTTCCTCGTTCACGGTGGAGCAGATTGGTGAAATGGTCCGGCGCGTAAAGCGAATCAAGCCGGATGTGATCGTGTTCGTGGACAACTGCTACGGCGAATTTACGGAGGAAATAGAGCCGACGCAGGTCGGAGTAGATCTGATGGCGGGCTCGCTGATCAAAAACCCCGGCGGGGGTATTGCCGAAACCGGCGGCTATATTTGCGGCAGACAAGCCCTCGTCGATCTTGCAGCCTATCGGCTGACCGCCCCGGGCATCGGCGGTGAGGTGGGAGCGATGCTGGGAGCGACCCGGGGGATTTACCAGGGACTCTTCTTGGCGCCGACGCTTGTGGGACAAGCGGTCAAGGGCAGCATTTTCGCAGCCGCGATGTTTGAGCAGGCGGGGTTCGAGAGCAAGCCGGCATGGAACGAGAAGCGCACCGACCTGATCCAGGCCATTTCCTTTACCGGACCGGATCATTTGATCGCTTTCGTTCAGGGGATCCAGCGCGCAGCAGCGGTCGACAGCCACGTCGTACCCGAACCGTGGGACATGCCCGGCTACGAGCATCCGGTCATTATGGCGGCCGGGACGTTCATTCAAGGGGGAAGCCTGGAGCTGTCTGCAGACGCGCCGATCCGCGAGCCTTATATCGGATACATGCAGGGCGGACTCACCTATTCACACGTCAAATATGGCGTAATGATGGCGTTACAGACGATGAAAAATCGAAAATTATTGTAAGTTTATCTGACACGTTATTGACGTGTGATATCATGAAATGTACAATGGAACATGAGAAATAGTTCATGTGGAAGGTTGAGATGAGTCATGGGTGATGAAATTCGCAGAAACATGGCATTATTCCCGATAGGTATCGTCATGAAGCTGACCGATTTGTCCGCGCGGCAGATCCGGTATTACGAACAGCACAATTTGATCGTGCCTGCGCGCACCTCCGGCAACCAGCGGTTGTTCTCGTTTAACGATGTGGAGAGATTGCTGGAGATTAAGGCGCTCATTGAGAAGGGCGTCAACATCGCGGGAATCAAGCAGGTCATGAATCCTGTGTCCAAAGAGTCTGAGGAAGCCACTGTCCTTAATGCCGACACCGAGGTAAAGCGCAGAGAACTGTCGGAATCTCAGCTGCACCGTTTGCTGAAGCAGCAGCTGGTATCTGGTAAGAGACCGGGTCAGGTCTCATTGATTCAAGGCGAGCTGTCCCGGTTTTTTAATAAAAAATAACAGGAATCACATGTGAGAAAGGGAGAGGATATCGTGAGTTATACTAAAGAGGATATTCTGCGTATTGCGGAGGAAGAGAACGTCCGTTTTATCCGTCTTCAATTCACGGACTTGCTGGGAACGATCAAAAATGTGGAGATTCCCGTCAGCCAGCTGAAGAAGGCGCTCGACAATAAAATGATGTTCGATGGATCTTCTATCGAAGGTTATGTGCGCATCGAGGAATCCGATATGTACCTGTATCCGGATTTGGACACTTGGGTCATTTTCCCTTGGGTGACGGAAGACCGCGTTGCGCGTCTCATCTGTGACATTTATATGCCGGATGGCACTCCGTTTGCCGGAGACCCTCGCGGTATTCTGAAACGCAACCTGAAAGAAGCGGAAGCGATGGGCTACACGTCCATGAACGTAGGTCCGGAGCCGGAATTTTTCCTGTTCAAGACTGACGAGAAAGGCAATCCGACGACGGAACTGAACGACCAGGGCGGATATTTTGACCTGGCCCCGACAGACCTCGGCGAGAACTGCCGCCGCGAGATCGTATTGACACTGGAAGAAATGGGATTTGAAATCGAGGCTTCCCACCACGAAGTGGCACCGGGACAGCACGAGATCGACTTTAAATACGAGAACGCCGTGAAGGCAGCAGACCAGATCCAAACGTTCAAACTGGTCGTTAAAACGATTGCCCGTCAGCATGGTCTGCATGCGACCTTTATGCCGAAGCCGCTGTTCGGCGTGAACGGTTCCGGTATGCACTGCCACCAGTCGCTGTTCAAAGGCAACGAGAACGCCTTCTACGACGAGTCCGACGAGCTGGGCCTGAGCGCCACCGCCCGCTATTACATGGCAGGCGTGCTGAAGCATGCCCGCGCCATGGCAGCCATCACGAACCCGACGGTCAACTCTTACAAGCGCCTCGTTCCAGGTTATGAAGCTCCGTGCTACGTAGCTTGGTCCGGCAGCAACCGCAGCCCGATGATCCGGATTCCGGCTTCCCGCGGTTTGAGCACACGCGTTGAAGTTCGTAACCCGGATCCTGCAGCGAACCCGTACCTGGCACTTGCCGTTATGCTGAGAGCCGGCCTTGACGGCATCAGCAACGAGCTGAAGCTGCCGGCGCCGATCGACCGCAACATCTACGTGATGTCCGAAGAAGAGCGCATTGAAGAAGGCATCCCAAGCCTGCCGGCCGACCTGAAGGAAGCCCTCGGCGAACTCATTCGCGACGAAGTCATCATCGACGCGCTCGGCGAGCATGCCCTGGCTCACTTCTACGAGCTGAAGGAAATCGAATGGGATATGTACAGAACACAAGTTCATCAATGGGAACGCGATCAATACATCACGCTGTACTAAGAGTGGACAATCCCTGCACCTGACCGGTGCGGGGGATTTTTTTGCGGCTGACAGGCCGCTGCCCAATCTCACTGTTCTTACCATTTAGCCTATACCTCTTTATGCTTTTCGCCATATGAATATGGTGTACCTTATAAATCAAGGAGGTTATCACATGAGCGATGGCGTTGGAGGCGTTGGAGTAGGATACGGTTATGGTGGTTTGTGGGGCGGAGGCGTAGGAGCAATCCTGGTCCTCTTCATCCTGCTGGTCATCATCACAAAAGCCTTTATTTACTAAAATAAAGGAACTGAAAGCCCGTTGGCATCTGCCGGCGGGCTTTTCTTGTCGTGACCGGCATCATCCTTTCAGCGATGCACACAGATCACTTTTTCAGCACATGTAAAGCCGCTCTTAATTTTCTGGCAAACGTAACGGGGTTCTCGACGGTTTCCAAATGAAGGTACATCAATCTCGGCTTTTCAAAGAGCCAGTGATTGTGGATGGCGGTCACTTTAAAACCCTGCTTGCGGGCGGCACTGGTAAAGCGCTGGACTTCCGACTGAAGCAGCGTGATTTCCGCTGTGTTGAGCGTTGTGCCGTTTTTCAAAGATTGAATCGTGATTTCGTGTTCGGTTTCATAGTTTCTGCCGAGAATTTTGGCATTCAGCTTTCTCTCGATCATGATGGAGCAGCTTTTTCCGTCCGACGTGCCTTTTCCCCCGAGAATGGCGGCCAATCGGTCGCACAGCGATTTGGAGATGTTCATAAACGGATTTCTCCTTCCCTCTCTCGTTGCTCTATCTTATGCAATAGAGCGGTTGGAAGGTAAAGCAGGAGTCTATAACTCTATAAAATTGTTTTGTTGTCCTGCGAAATTGGATACAATGGCATAGTAACCAATCCTGTATATGGAGTGAGTGTCGTGGTGAAATCCGTTGATTTACCCTCCTAAAATCGCGAAATACACATTTTAGGAGGGTTCATACATGAAATTTATTCCGATCCAAAACGGGCAGTGGGACAGACAGCCTTATTTTGACCACTATTTCAAACAGAACCGGTGCACCTTCAGCATGACAGCCAACATCGAAATCACCTTGCTGCTGGGCGAGCTGAAAAAGAGGGGGATGAAGCTGTACCCCGCCTTTTTGTACATGCTGTCCAGAATCGTAAATGCGCATGTGGAGTTTCGGATGGATATTCGGGAGGAGAAGGTTGGCTACTGGGAGCAGATGAGTCCGTGTTATACAATTTTTCATCCGGAAAACCATACCTTCTCCGCGATCTGGACGGAGTACAGCAGCAGCTGCCGGAGCTTTATGGAACTTTACCGGGAGGATCAGCTCCGTTATGGGGAGAGTATGGGGCTGTTTACGAAAAAAGACATGCCGCCTCATACCTTCTCCGTATCCATGATTCCATGGGTCAGTTTTACCGGCTTTAACCTGAATCTGGATCATGGCGGAAGCTACCTGCTGCCGATCATCACAGGGGGCAAGTATTTTCGGGAAGGGAAGCACGTTCTGCTTCCGGTTTCGCTGCAGGTGCATCATGCCGTCTGTGACGGGTATCATGCCGGGATGTTCCTGCAAGAGCTGCAGCAGCTCGCCGACACCTGCACCGATTGGATGGATTGAGGGATGTACACGCTATAAATGAGGATGAAAGGATTCTCAGGGGACCCTTACAGGGTTCCTTTTTTTGTCGATTGTTCAGCAATGCCTCGTTTATAATATTGCATTGTCTGGGGCAATCATTTAAGGGGACCTTTAGAAATTAAACCTATTTCCTGAATTTCTCACCTCCCTTTTCGAGTCGAATCGCGGCATAATGAACCCATACCAAACAAAAAGGGGATAACAAGATGGCAAAGATGTCGAAATTATTAAGCATCGTGCTTACAGGCACCTTGGCGCTTAGTCTTACGGCTTGTGGAAGCGGTAACAAGGAGGATTCTGGCAGCAGTGCATCGGGCGCGGCCGGATCCAACAGCAGCACATCCGACACATCGAAGGATAAGAACATTACGATTACTTTCCAAAACATCTATCCGGACCCGACGGATCCGAAGAACAAGATCATGAACAAGATTGTGGACCAGTATGAGAAGGATCACCCGAATATCAAAATCGAACTGGATTCGCTCAACACCGACCAGCAGAAGCTGAAGCTGAAAACGCAGGCGGCCTCCAAGGAAATTCCGGACATTACGGTCGTGAACCCGGCGGCGCAAATGCAGCCTTTTGTCGATGCCAAGCTGCTGGCTCCGCTTGATGATATGCTGGCCGAAAACGGTCTGAAGGACACGTTCCAGGACGGGCTGCTGGACTGGTACAGCTTTGACGGCAGCACGTATGCGGTACCGGATGGCAACAACATCGGCGTGGTGTACTACAATAAAGAACTGTTTGAAAAAGGCGGCGTGAAGGTTCCAAGCACGTTTGAGGAAATGGTCGACGTCGTCAAAACGCTGAAATCCAAAGGCATCCAGCCAATGGCCATCGGCGAGAAAGACACCTGGACGGGTTCGTTCCTGTTCATGAACATGCTGCTCCGCACGAACAACGGCCCTGGATTCCTGAAGGACGTTCTCGACAAGAAAAAGACATTTGAAGATCCAGCCTTCGTAGAGGCGGTAGACGCGTTCCAGAACCTCGTACAGGCTGGAGCTTTCCAGGAAGGTGCAACATCCTTCGACTACAATGCCGGCGAGAACCTGTTCAAAACCGGTAAAGCAGCGATGTACTACATGGGAACGTGGGCAACGGGCGGCATTGAATCGTCATCCGTTAACGGCAAAGTCGGCGTCTTCAAATTCCCGACGATCGGCGGCAAGGGCAACCCGGACGAATTCATGCTGGCACCAGGTAGTGGTTTCGCTATTGCAGCGGACAGCAAGCATCTTGCCGAAACGAAGGAGTTCCTCAACTACTTCATGCTGAACTTCCCGAAAGAAGCCTTTGAAGCTAAAGGCGCGGTCGGGATCGGCCAGAAAGTGGACGGCGACTTCAAGGCTGCAGGATATTCCGACATGGCGATGGACGTGCTGAACATGTTCAAGGATGTCAAAGGCGGAGACCTGGCGTTTGACAACACGATGAATCCGGGCACGGCCCAGGTTCACCTCTCCAGCATTCAAAACCTGTTCGCCCAGAAGAAAAATTCGGCGGACGTGGCCAAAGAGCATCAAGCCGGGTTCGAAGATAACAATCAATAATCAACGGATACAAATCCAGCTTCTTATAGAGAGAACAGGTATTTAAACATGAAGGGGACGCATTTCGGATGCCGTTCCCTTCAATTCCCATGAGGAATATTGCAGCCAAGAAGGAGAAGGAGGAGAGGTAAGTCGTGAACGTGCTGAAGGTCTCCCGCTGGACGATTGCCGCGTTTGTGCTTCCTTGCTTAATCATCTATATCGGTATTGTGTTTGTTCCCATCCTCGTATCCATGTACAGCGGTATGCTGGACTGGAACGGGATCGGCGAATCGACGTTCGTGGGTCTGGCCAATTTCAAAAAGCTGCTGTTCCACGACTCGGTATTTTGGCCGTCGGTGCGGAGAACGTTGATGTTTGCGGTGTTCTCCATGGCCGAGATTCCGATCGCACTGCTTGTAGCCATACTGCTGAAGCGTTACGTGCGAAAACCGAATTTTTTGGTTTCCAGTTACTTTTTACCGGTCATCTTGTCCGTGGTCGTCGTCGGCCAGCTGTGGAAAACGATCTATAACCCGGCTTCGATGGGCGGTATGCTGAATCAAATCCTGGATGCAGTCGGACTGCATTCCTGGGGCAAAGCCTGGCTCACCGATCCTTCGGTCGCCATGTATTCGCTGTATTTCGTCGCCCTGTGGCAGTACCTGGGTTACCACACCCTCATTCAATTTACAGGCATTTCGAATGTCCCGGACGATGTGTACGAAGCGGCCCGTATCGACGGTGCCGAAGGCTTTAAAGCGGATTGGCACATTACGTTTCCGCTGATTGTCCCGATTTTCAAAATTTCCATCGTGCTGGCCTTCATCGGCTCGCTGCAGGCATTCGACATGATCATGGTCATGACGGGCGGCGGACCGGCGCATGCCACGGACGTCATTTCCACGCACATGTACAATATGTCGTTCACGTCCATGAAATACGGTTACGGCAGCTCGATCGCCGCATTCCTGGTGGTGCTCTGTCTGGCCGCCACATTCTGCATCAACTTCATTTTCAACAAACTGGAGAAACGATACTCGTAAAGGAGGAAACCGCCAATGAACACAAGCACAGCCGTCGCTTTGAACAAGCAGGTGGCCGTAACCAGACGCAAACGGTTTTCCGTTACGAAAGCCATCGTGTTTCTGGTGCTGGGCATTCTGTTTGTAACCCAGGTGTATCCACTGTTGTGGCTGCTCCTGTATTCCTTGAAATCCAATGAAGAAATTTTGTCGGGCAGCTTCTTTGCCCTTCCGCATTCGCCGCAGTGGGCCAATTACAGCGCTGCGCTGGAGGGCAACTATTTCCGCTATTTGTTGAACAGCATCTTTGTCACATCCGTGACGATGATTGCGGTCATTATTCTCAGCTCCCTGTGCGCCTATGCGATCAGCCGTTTCCGGTGGCGTTTTGGCGGGGCGGTCATGGTCGTATTCTTGATCGGGATGATGATCCCGATGCAGGCGACGCTGCTGCCGCTCATGATCATTTTCAAAAACATGCATATTCTGAATACGCATCTGTCGATCATTTTGCCGTATGTGGCATTTTCCATGCCGATCGCCATCTTTATTCTGAGCGGGTTCATGAAAACCATTCCGCATGAAATCGAAGAATCCGCGGTGGTGGACGGAGCGGGGATCGGACGCATATTCTCGAGCATCATCCTGCCGATCTCGGTTCCGCCGGTGATGACGGTGTGTATCCTGACATTCATCAACATCTGGAACGAATATATTTTGGCGGCGACGTTTATCTCATCGGAAAAGCTGAAAACACTGCCGTTCGGCGTCAACAGCTTCGTCAGCCAATACTCGGTCAACTACGGGGCCATCGGCGCATTTCTTGTGCTGGGCGCGCTCCCGGTTATCATTATCTACTTCCTACTCGCCGACAAGATCACCCAGGGTATGGTAGCAGGTGCAGTAAAAGGTTAGTAGGGCAAAGACGGTTTCTGTGATAGAATGACAAATGGATGACCGGATACGAAAGGGGATTGTATCTGTGGGGCGACATTTTCGTTCGATTCACAGCCGTCTTTTTCTGCTGTTTCTATGCTGCATGACCGGCATATTGATATTGATCAGCGTTGTGTATTATTACCGCACGATTTCCATTATTCATACCAAGGTGAATGATATCGCCGAGAAGAACATTTCGCAGACCGCCGGACTGTTCAACTCGCTGCTTCAAGGCTACAACAGTCTCTCCAAGTCGCTCAACAGCAACTACGAGCTGACCCGGCTGCTTCAGGAGACCCATGTAAAAGAGACCGTCGCCATCGAAAACGAACGAACGATTACGAATATTATCGGGGCGGCTTACTATTCAAGGAACGATATTACTGGCATCCATATTCTGACCGACAGGGGCAAAGTGTACAGCTATGAGCGCCAGTTCGCCGGGGTCATCGACAACAATTACGCCCAGACGTCCTGGTACAACGAGCTGAACGCCTCGTCGGGCAATATGGTCTGGCTCGGGATGATGCCGGGATCGCCGATCAACACGCTGCAGCAGAAAGAGAACGTCTTTGTGTTCGGCCGGAAGCTGTACGATCTGAACACGCACAAGCAGCTTGGCATCATGGTCATCGAAGCGAATCCTTCGTCCATCATGGAGGCGATGTCCAATGTGACGATCAGCCCGGGAAGCCGCGTGTACCTGATCGATCAGAACAACAACATCATCGCTTCGACCGGTAAAAAAGGGACGGAGGCGCCGCACTTTGCCAGCATTCCGAAGCCGGGTGCCGAGGACGGTATTCTGGTGGATGACAGCTCAAGCCAGCTGGTGGTCGCTGCCAATACGCCTATGGCGGGCTGGACGATCTACGGTTTTACCCCGAAGCACGACATTCAGGCGGAAGTGAACCAGACGACCCAATACCTCGTTATCGTCCTAATCGTGCTGATTATCGTCTCCACGGTTCTGGCCACGCTGGTATCGCGCAACATTGCTTCCCCGCTGAAGCTGCTTATCCGGGAAATGAAAAAGGTGGAGATGGGCAATTTCAGCGGTTCGGTTAATGTCGACTCGTTTGACGAAATCAACAGCCTGGTGTCTTCCTTCAACCGGATGGTGCACCGGATGGATGAGCTGATTGAGACGATCAAGGTCACGACCGTCAGCGAGAAAAACGCGCAGCTGCAGGCGCTGCAGTCCCAGGTGAATCCGCATTTTTTGTACAACACGCTGGACATGATTTACTGGATGCTGGATGAAAAAGGGAATGAACGCCTCAGCAGGGTCATTTTGTCACTGTCGCAAATGTTCCGTTACAGCAGCAACTGGGAAGAGGCTTCCCGGACGACGCTGCGTCAGGAATTGGAACAGATCCGGCATTATTTGACGATTATCGAGAACCGGCTGGAGGATAGGCTTGTACCGAAGATCGATGTGGATCCACAGTGGATGGACGTCACGCTGCCGAAAATGACGATTCAGCCGATTATTGAAAACGCTGTAAAATATGGACTGGAGCCGCTGGATCGGCAGGGCATGCTGCTCGTTACGGCGGAGCAGGTCATGGACGATCTCCATGTCGTCGTTCGGGATAACGGGAAGGGAATGAACGAAGACACGCTGATGCGGGTCAGAAGCTTGCTGGAGGGCGGCAACCGCACGTCGCCCAAAGCGGAGGACAGAGACGGCCCCGTGCTTCGCCGTGGCATCGGTTTGAGCAATGTGCATGAGCGGATCCGAATGATGTTCGGCAGTCCGCACGGTTTATACTTGGACAGTCAAGAAGGGGAAGGAACGACGGTAACCATCCGTTTACCAATCCGGCACCAAGGAGGAATGGAAGATGAACATTTTAGTCGTGGACGATGAGCATGTGATCCGTGACGGAATTAAGCGCACCATCCACCGGGCCTATCCGCAGCATTATGTTCACCTGGCGGCGAATCCGGAGGAAGCGGTACAGCAGCTGCGCAAACACCGGATTGATCTGGTGCTGACCGATATCCTCATGCCGGGAATGACGGGCCTTGAATTGATGCAGCTGTGCCAAGGCAGTTATCCGCATATCAAATGGGTCATTATTTCGGCTTATTCCGAGTTTTCCTACGCCCAGGAAGCCGTCAAGCTTGGGGCTAAGAACTATATGCTCAAGCCGATCGGGAAAGAGCTGCTGCTCTCCATGATATCCGGACTTGCTCAGGAGATGGATCGGGAGAACGAAATCGTGCGCGAGGCGGAGCTGCTGAAGTCTAACCTGAAGTATTTGCGTGAGGCTGTATTTCAGCGCTGGGCGAGCGGACTCGATACCGGGCGCCTTGACGTCGCGTCTATAATTGAGAGCTACCCCGCATTCCAACTGGTGATGGTTAAGATGGAGAGCGACGCACCGGTGCATCTGGAGCATTTTATTATTGAAAATGTGCTTGGTGAGCTGATTGAAGCGCACGGCTGCGGATTTGTGACAAGCATGGACGAAACGAGCCTGATCGGCCTCGTCTCGCTGGGGGAAGAGGGAGGCATGAAACGCCTGACGGATGAGCTGCGCGCTAACTTGAAACGATTCGTCAAGGTGCCTTTCCAGATTCAGTCGACGGGACTCATCACAGACATTCACCGGGTGCCGGAGGAAGTGCGGCGGATGCGCCAGGAATCGGCATCGCTGGAGTACGAATACAACAACCCGGGCGGTAACCGAGCGATCGAGGTTGCGGTGCAGTACATCAAAGCGCACTACCATACGGATCTGTCCCTGGAAAAGGTAGCTTCGGTCGTGTTCCTGAATCCGGTCTACTTCAGCCAGCTGTTTAAGCAGAAGACGGGAAGCGGCTTCAAGGAATACGTCACCAATTTGAGGATCGAACAAGCCTCCAAGCTGCTGCTGCAAACGCATTTAAAGCTGGCCGACATTTCGGACAAAGTCGGATATGTGGACGTCAAGCATTTTACCCAGGTGTTCCGCAAAAAAACGGGAAAAACGCCGACGGAGTACCGTCTGGAGCAAACGGCGGATTCACGTGAGGTGTGTCCCACCTGAATCATCCTGCCTTGATCCCAACGCCGAAAAGAGCCCTTGACCTTCCTGAGTAAGGAAGAGCAAGGGCTCTATTGCTGCTTGTCCAGCATCATCTGCTAGTGAATATCGCGGAACAGCCCGACGACTTTGCCCAGAATGGTGACATGGTTCAGACGCAAAGGTTCGTAAGCCGGGTTCTCCGGTTGGAGCCGGATATGGTCCTTCTCCTTGTAAAACGTCTTCACGGTTGCTTCATCCTCATCCGTCATGGCAACGACGATGTCCCCGTTATCGGCTGTCTGCTGCTGTCTCACGATGACGTAGTCACCGTTATGAATGCCCGCCTCAATCATACTGTCTCCAACGACGGAAAGCATAAATACTTTCTCATCTCCGACATAGTGCTGCGGCAGAGGGAAGTAATCTTCAATGTTCTCCGTTGCCGTGATCGGCACCCCAGCTGTGACCTTGCCTACTACGGGAACTCTGGCGATCGTATGCGTGAACAGATTGCTGCTCTCGGATTCTTCTTGTCCCAACAGTTCAATGGCACGAGGCTTCGTAGGGTCTCTGCGGATCAAGCCTTTCTTCTCCAGTCGGTCCAAATGGCCGTGTACGGTCGAGCTGGAAGCCAACCCTACCGCCTCACCGATCTCACGGACGGACGGAGGATAACCCTTGGCGCGGACTTCATTTCTGATAAATTCCAATATCGCTTGCTGCCGGCTAGATATCTTTGACATTCCCCATCAACCCCATTTAGTAACGTTTGGTAAAATTATAACATAGAACTGCCGTTCGTACAAACATAAGTTCTAAATGATTTTGCTTTGATGGAGCGGGATTTTTACGGCTTCTGAATGAAGGAAACCCGCCTCTAAAAACATAGGAACAATTGTTCGAAAAAAGTATTGAACAAAACAAATGTTCGTGTTATATTGTTCTCATAAAACAAGAACAAACGTTTGGAGGCGTAATATTTATGCTGAAGCACACTACATACCAAAGTATTTATAATAACTCATCCGTTAACCCATCCATCAATGAAGCTATAGCATCTCCTTGGTTGAAGAAAGTACAGTCCTTCGTGCCAGGCCCTGCTTTGATCAAACTGATCTTGGCGGCCCTGATTATTTTGGTGGGATGCACAGGTGTCGTTCGCGTATTCGCGGGAACCTCGGATGATGTTCGGTTAGAGAAAAATGTCATCGTTCAGCAAGGCGATACGCTGTGGGGAATCGCTTCTGCCCATAAGCCGGAAGACATGGATATCCGCGCATACATTATGGCGGTGAAGAAGTATAACGATTTAACCAGCAGCGAAATTCAAGCCGGAGAAGTATTGGCACTCCCACAATATTAATAGAAGATAAATGATCAAGAGCTTGGAAAGGTGTGAACCTTGACAAGCTCTTTTTATCATGGCAAAGTTAGGTATGACTTGAATATTGGAGGAGTAATTGTATGGATATCGACAGCGTTGTAGAGAGAATTAATGAGCTTGCGCGCAAGCAAAAGGAATCCGGTTTAACCGAAGAGGAAATCGAAGAACGGGCCAAGCTTCGTGAGAGATACCTTCAGAATGTCCGCAGAAATTTCAGACAGCAGCTGGACTCGATTGAATGGGTGGATGAAGAGAAGAAATAACACCCGCTGCTGGATTAGACTCATACATTCGATTATGGTATAGACTGACTCAAGGTTTTGTATGGCTCACTACCGAGAACAGAATGCTTCTATGTAAGCGCACCAAGTTTTCCTTCATTTGCTTTCTATTATATAGAATGTGAAACTACAGGAATAATTGCTGTAAGCAGTATTGGGCCGTTATATATGAGGAAGTAAATAACTATATAGCCGAAAGCATTTTGAGGAGGTTCGTGAATGGCCCGTTCATGGGAAAGACAGGTAAGAAAAAATTCAGCGCAGCTGAACAAGCAGAGAAAGAAAGAGGGAAAGCCATCCATCTATAGCACGGGAGGTCCATCGGCTGACATTTATAAAGGAAGAAACTATGTGCTTCCGATTACGATGGTCGCTCTGGCCGCGGTTTACTTCCTGCTCGGAATGCTCGGACAGGAGGGTACGGCGGGAAACAGCGGCATGACCTGGATCATTATGGCCATGTACGTGTTCCTGGGCTTGATGATCTTTTTGCGCAGACCTTTCCTGCGCGTGGAGAAAAACGCCGTATCGACGATCAAGTTCAACCGGGATCGGCGACTGACCGCAGACAATATCGCCAAGATCAAGCTGGCCAAAGGCTCTGTCGTGATTGAGCCGAAGGGCAAAGGCGGCAACTGGGTGTTCACGCGCCTGATCAACCGCTACGATACCGATGCCATAGGGGAACGTCTGGAGCGTTTTGCACAGACCCACAATATCCCTTTGGAAAAATAAACAAATATAAGAGATAGCAGATGGAGAGGATGGAAGAGGATGCCGGTACAAGCTGTTTTTTTCGATTTGGACGATACGCTGTTGTGGGATGAGCGCAGCGTGAAGGAATCCTTTGAAGCGGTATGCGAGACGGCCGCCATGGCGAAGGGCATTGACGCCAAGGAGCTGGAGGAAGCGGTCCGCAATGAGGCAAGGGCGTTATATCAATCCTATGACACGTTTGCCTTTACCCAAATGATTGGAATTAACCCGTTTGAAGGACTGTGGGCCAACTTCAGCGCAGGCGAACAACCTGAATTTCGCAGACTTGAGGAGCTCGCTCCAGGCTATCGCAAGGAATCATGGCGGCGCGGTCTGCTGAAGCTTGGGGTTGACGATGAACAGCTGGCAGGAGAATTGGCCGAGCAATTTGCCGCCGAGCGCCGCTCCCGCCCCCATGTATATGAAGAGACCTTCCAAGTGCTGGACGAATTGAAAGGAAACAAGAAGCTGCTTCTTCTGACGAACGGCTGTCCTGCGCTCCAGCAGGAGAAGATCTCTGGCGTACCTGAACTTGCCCCATATTTTGACGAGATCGTCATTTCCGGCACATTCGGCAAAGGCAAACCGGATCCGACCATCTTCGAACATGCGCTTTC
This sequence comes from Paenibacillus sp. FSL R5-0378, assembly GCF_038009285.1. Classification (NCBI taxonomy): domain Bacteria; kingdom Bacillati; phylum Bacillota; class Bacilli; order Caryophanales; family Paenibacillaceae; genus Paenibacillus; species Paenibacillus sp. FSL R5-0378. The sequence goes on along the minus strand of NZ_JBBPAY010000001.1, from coordinate 5,324,042 downwards.
ATTACTTGGATTAACACCGGAACAGACGCTCATGGTCGGCGACAAGCAGACAACCGACATCAAAGGCGGAAATAGCGCCGGACTGACCACAGTATGGATCAACCGCACCGGAAAAATGAAAGATCCGTCCATTGAGCCTGATTACGAAATCAAGCATCTGTCTGAACTGCATCGCATCATCGCCGAACGTTCTTGAGTCGGTCTTATATGCTAGCCTGCCCAGAGGGGAATCCTTCGTCCGGCAGGCTTTTAATATTCCTTGTGCATATGAATGCCCTGTTTGCTGAGCAAGCTTGACCGCTTTCCGGTCAATTTGTTCCATTTTGTTAACAGATGGATGGTTTGGGTGAGGCGATAATTATGTATAATGATGAAGAATATGGACAAACAGCATACATAGATAGACGTATAGGGAGTGACTTCGCTTGAGAAAGTACGGTTTTGTTGCTCTGCTGCTGCTGGCGGTATGGAGCATAGCAGGCTGCGGCAGCGGCGGCGGTGGTCATGCGGGCATGGACATGAGCGAGAGCATGATGGATCCGGTGCAGGTGGATCTTAGCTGGACGCCCGAGCAGGCCAAGGTAGGTAACCAAGTTACCATCGAGGTGAACGTAACGCAAAAGGATAAACCAGTCGATAAGGCCGATGAGGTTATGATTGAAATCTCGAAGGAAGGCGACAGCAGCAGCCATGAAAAGGTGGCCGCCCAGAATGCAGGCGGAGGGAAGTATACGCTCGATAAAACCTTCGATCAGGCGGGCACCTACAGCATCACGTCCCATGTTACGGTAGGACCACAGCATACGATGCCGACGAAAAAGCTGACCGTGACGGAATAATCAGCATCATGATTCGTTTGATAACGACAAGCAACCCCCGTTCTTCCTGGCGAAGGCGGGGGTTGCTGCGTATATCGCTATATTTATGGATTAGGACTGAAAGCTTGGGTCCTGAACCGGATGGGCGACCCAGCCGTTTTCCTCGATAAAGAGGCGGACGGCGATAATTTTACGGTTGTCCATCAGCGTAAAGAAGTGGTTTGTATTTTCCGGAACGGAGATGACATCACCGGCTTCGAGCTCGACATTGAAGTAGCCGATGTCGCCTGCGCCCTTGATTACGAATATGCCTTTGCCGCCCACGATCGCCCGGATTTCGTCTTCCGTGTGGGTATGAACCTCTTCGAACTTATTCAGCAGGTCTTCCAGGTTCGGCGTAGCGTCGGACAGCGTGATGACGTCCCAGATCTTGTAGCCGCGGCGGGCGGCCAGATCACGGATCTCCTCATCGTAGGTATCCAGGATTTGCTTTTTCTGCTCGTCGTTCAGTTGAAAATTGGTTTGAAGCTCCAGAGGCAGCTTGGAAGCATCCCATTTTTCATAAAGAACGTTTTGATTGTTGAGGAACTCACGAACATTATCGTCGCCGGTAATCCGTTCGTTCGTATTGCGAATCACGATTTCAGCCATCTCTAAACCCTCTTTTCCACTTGGATTAATTCATATTATAACGAACGATACTTTTGTTGTCGATTATATATTACACGAAAATCAGGAGCAAAACCCTGCCTTAAGGCATTTCTTGCACTTTTCTAATAAGGGCTATTCTGATAAACTAAGATTTAACGTTTGGCAGGGGGGACATACAGTGAACAGACCTGACTTGAAGGAATTAATGAAAGAACGAATATTGATATTGGACGGTGCCATGGGTACCATGATCCAGCAGGTCGACCTTGGCCCTCAGGATTTTGGTGGAGAAGAGCTGGAAGGCTGTAATGAAATGCTGGTCATTACCCGTCCCGATGTGATCGAACAGATCCACGAGAAGTATCTGGAAGCCGGGGCGGATCTCATAGAGACGAATACGTTCGGCGCTACCTCGGTCGTATTGTCTGAATACGATATTCCCGAGAAGGCGCGGGAGATTAATCTGCTTGCTGCGGAAATTGCCCGCAGAGCGGCGGATAAATTCAGCACGCCGGACAAGCCCAGGTACGTGATCGGCGCGATCGGCCCGACGACGAAGACGCTGTCGGTAACCGGGGGCGTAACTTTTGAAGAGCTCGTGAGCAGCTATGAGGAGCAGGCGGTTGCCCTGATCGAGGGCAACGTCGACGCCCTGTTGCTTGAAACGAGCCAGGATACACTGAATGTTAAGGCCGGCAGCATCGGAATCCGGAATGCCTTTGCAAGCACTGGGATCACGCTGCCGATTATGATTTCCGGTACGATCGAACCGATGGGGACGACCCTGGCCGGGCAGAACATTGAAGCGTTCTACATTTCACTGGAGCACCTGAATCCGATTTCGGTCGGCCTTAACTGTGCGACAGGTCCTGAATTCATGCGCGATCACATCCGTTCGCTCGCCTCCATGGCCAAAACGGCGGTCAGCTGCTATCCAAATGCCGGCCTTCCGGATGAGAACGGGCATTACCATGAATCTCCGGAGTCTCTAGCCCGGAAGATGGAAGACTTTGCGGAGCAGGGCTGGCTCAATATTGCCGGCGGCTGCTGCGGAACGACCCCGGATCATATCCGGGCATTGAACGAGGTCATGAAGGGTTACCAGCCGCGTCAAATGGAAGGAAGCCATCCGCCGGCGCTATCCGGGATTGAGCCCGTGTACATTGAGTCGGACAACCGGCCTTATATGGTGGGAGAGCGGACCAACGTGCTCGGCTCCCGCAAATTCAAGCGCCTGATCGTGGAAGGGAAGTACGAGGAAGCTTCGGAGATCGCACGGGCCCAGGTCAAAAACGGAGCTCATGTCATCGACGTGTGCGTGCAGGATCCGGACCGGGATGAAGCGGAGGATATCAAACAGTTCCTGGAGCTGGTGGTGAAAAAGGTCAAAGTGCCGCTCATGATCGACACGACCGATCCGAAGGTCATCGACCTTGCGCTCAAATATTCTCAGGGCAAAGCGATTATTAACTCCATTAACCTTGAAGACGGTGAAGAAAAGTTCGAACATGTGGCTCCGCTCATCCACAAATACGGGGCTGCCGTCGTGGTGGGGACCATCGATGAGAGCGGACAGGCCATTGACCGAAACGACAAGCTGAATGTGGCCAAGCGATCCTACGATCTGCTCGTTCATAAATACGGCATTCCCGCTGAGGACCTGATTTTCGACACGCTGGTGTTCCCGGTTGGTACCGGTGATGAGCAGTACATCGGTTCCGCCAAGGAAACGATTGAAGGGATCCGTTTGATCAAGGAAGCGATGCCGGAGTGCCATACGATCCTTGGCATCAGCAACGTCTCGTTCGGTTTGCCGGAAGCGGGCCGCGAAGTATTGAACTCCGTTTTCCTGTACGAGTGTACGAAAGCGGGCCTGGACTATGCCATCGTGAATACCGAGAAGCTGGAGCGCTATGCCTCGATTCCAGAAGCGGAGCGGAAGCTGGCCGAAGAGCTGATTTACAATACGAACGATGAAACGTTGGCCGCATTTGTGGCGGCGTTCCGGAATAAAAAGGTCGAGAAGAAAGAGAAAATTTCGAACTTGTCGCTGGAAGAACGGCTGGCTACCTATATCGTTGAAGGCACCAAGGAAGGGCTGATTCCCGACCTGGATGCTGCACTGCAGAAGTACGGCGCCTTGGAGATCATCAACGGGCCGCTCATGGACGGCATGTCCGAAGTCGGTCGTCTGTTCAACAACAACGAGCTGATCGTGGCGGAGGTGCTGCAGAGCGCCGAGGTGATGAAAGCGTCCGTGTCCTATCTGGAGCCTTTTATGGAAAAGAACGAAACGTCCGTCAAAGGGAAGATGCTGCTGGCCACCGTTAAAGGCGACGTGCATGATATCGGTAAAAACCTGGTCGAGATTATCCTCTCGAACAATGGTTACCAAATCGTCAATTTGGGTATAAAAGTACCACCGGAGACGATCATCGAGGCTTACCGGAAGGAGCAGGCCGATTTGATCGGACTATCCGGTCTGCTGGTGAAATCCGCACAGCAAATGGTCGTGACCGCGCAGGACTTGAAAAATGCCGGCGTGAAGGTGCCGATTATGGTTGGCGGAGCGGCATTGACCCGCAGGTTTACCAAAACGCGGATCCGGCCGGAGTATGAAGGCATGGTCGTGTACGCGAAGGACGCCATGGATGGGCTTGACCTGGCAAACAAGCTGATGGATCCCGAGCAGCGCAGTCTGATGCAGGCTGAAATGGACGCGGAGCTCGAAGCGCTATTGGCGGAAGCTGAAAAGCCGGTTGAGCTGCCGGAACTGACCCGTGCGGCCAAGTCCAACGTGTCGACGGATGTCCCGGTCTTTAACCCGCCCGATTTGGAGCGGCACATCATCCGCAACTATCCGATCAGCCACATCATCCCATACATGAACATGCAGATGCTGCTTGGACATCATTTGGGGTTGCGTGGTCAGGTCGAGCAGCTGCTGGAGAAAGGTGACGAAAAAGCGCTGGATTTGAAAGCAACCGTCGATGACGTACTGGATCAGGCCGCCCGCGAGGGGATTATCCAGGCGCATGCGATGTACCGCTTCTTCCCTGCGCAGTCGAGGGGCAACGACATTGTCATTTACGATCCGGAGGATCACACCAAGGTACTGCATACGTTTACGTTCCCGCGCCAGCACGTGGCACCGTTCCTCTGCCTCGCCGATTTCCTGAAATCGGTCGACAGCGGTAAGATGGACTATGTCGGCTTCCTGGTCGTCACCGCGGGACAAGGCATTTCGAAGCTGTCTTCGGAGTGGAAGGATAAGGGGGACTATCTGAAGTCCCATGTCCTGCAATCGGTGGCCCTTGAGACTGCCGAAGCGCTGGCCGAGCGCGTTCACCATATGATGCGCGATACGTGGGGCTTCCCTGACCCGGCCGATATGACGATGAAGCAGCGTCACGGGGCAAGGTATCAAGGCATCCGCGTCTCCTTCGGATATCCGGCATGTCCGGATCTGGAGGATCAGGAGCCGCTCTTCAAGCTGATGCAGCCGGAGGATATCGGCGTACATCTGACCGAAGGCTTTATGATGGAGCCTGAAGCTTCGGTGTCGGCGATGGTGTTTGCCCATCCGGAAGCACGGTATTTTAATGTCGACAAGGTAAAATAATATATATTCGGTTCATAGCCGAACCGAAGCAAATGTCAGCAAAACCCTCCGATTGTTCGGGGGTTTTTTGCTGGCGCATTCTTGGAAAGAAGGTATAGCGTTATGGAACTGGAGTTTTTGGGTACCAATGCGGGGGTTCCTTCTCTGCAGCGGAACGTGACATCGATGGCGCTTCGGATGTACGAGGAGCGGCGCAGCTTCTGGATGTTCGATTGCGGCGAAGGCACGCAGCATCAAATTCTGCGGTCTTCATTAAAGCTGAGCAAGCTGGAGAAAATTTTCATTACCCACCTGCACGGTGATCATATATTCGGTCTTCCCGGGCTGCTCTCCAGCAGGTCCAACCAGGGCGGCACCACGCCCTTGCAGCTGTACGGACCGCCGGGGATCAAAAAATACATAGACACGTCACTTACCCTCAGCCAGTCGCGAATCGAGTTTGAACTTGAGGTGAATGAGCACACGGGGGGAGTCATTTTTGAAGACGGGGAGGTCCGGGTTGAATCCCGTCTGCTGGAGCACCGCATTGACAGCTATGGATACCGGATCATGGAAAAAGACAAGCCAGGCAGCTTGGACTTGAAACGGATGGCCGAGTACGGGTTAAAACCGGGGCCGATTTACGGCCGTTTGAAGCGCGGGGAGAGCATCGACCTGGAAGACGGCCGGGTGCTGACACCGGCAGACGTGCTTGGTGCGCCGAAGAAGGGGCGCGTCGTTACGATCTTGGGCGATACCCGCCCTTGTGCCAACGTTCTGCCGCTGGCCGAACAGGCGGATCTGCTCGTTCATGAGGCCACGTTTCTGCATGAGCTTCATGAGACCGCACACAATTATCATCACAGCACGGCGCTTCAAGCCGCAGAAGCTGCCCGCGACGCGGGGGCCAAGGAGCTCATTATTACGCACTTCAGCTCACGTTACAAGGATATGGAGCACCTGCAGCCTCTATTGGCGGAAGCCAGGTCACTCTTTCCAAAAACGCTGCTGGCCGAAGAATTGGTGCTGTTTCCGGTGACCCGCCACGAAGATTAGTGAAGACATAGGGCAGGCGATAATGGTATGAAGGCTCCGGGCGAGCCTTTTTTCTTTAAGATTATAGAATTTATAAATTTCAGCGAAGCTGAACCATTCTATAATCGCAAGAAAAACTTCAGCTAAACGCGGTCTGTCTTCTTTGAAGGTACGTCGATAGACGTTTTTCTTACTGCAGCGGTTCATTTCCCGGATAATCATTATTTTCCGGGAAAGCGCAGGAAATGACACAACTTTGCACAATTGGACTTCCCGTGATAGGTTTCAGGGTAAACGCATGACGAAATAATGGAGATAAACGTCCTTGTCGTCGTGCTTCCGGTTGCCACATTCCTCCGTTTTCTTTTACAATGGAACAAGCTGGGTTACAGGAAGCCTGAAAATCGACTGTTGCAGCGGGAGCCAGGCTTTTCGCAGCCAAAAGTTTTACTAGATGAAACGAGGTATGTCCATTGAACACGCTGAAAACTACCCGCGGTCTGCTGATTGACCTGGACGGAACGTTATATCATGGGAAACATATGATACCCGGAGCGGACATTCTGATTCGAACGCTGCAATCGCGGGAAATCCCTTATTTATTCGTGACGAACAATTCTTCGAAAACGCCGGAAATGGTGGCTGCTCATTTGAACGAAATGGGTGTTCCCGCCGACAAAGAGAAGGTTTGCACCTCGTCACTGGCCGCTGCGCGGTATATCGCTGAAGAATCTCCTGGGGCCAGAGTGGCTATGCTAGGGGAAGATGGGCTTCGGCAGGCTTTGATTGAGGAAGGGCTCAAGCTCGTCGACGATGCGCCTGAATTTGTCGTGCAAGGGATCGACCGCTCTTTTACTTACGATACGCTCGCCCAGGCCGTTCGCTGGATCCGTGAAGGCGCCCGTTCTGTGCTGACCAATCCCGACCTTCTGCTTCCTTCCGATCACGGGCTTGTCCCGGGGGCCGGATCGCTTGGAGCAGCAATTGAAGCGGCTTCCGGTGTCAAACCGGTGATTATCGGGAAGCCTTCGAGCCACTTGATGAAATATGCTACGGACCGGCTGCAGCTGTCCCCGACCGAAGCCACTGTGATCGGTGATAATATGCGTACGGACATTGCGGCAGGGGCTGCCGCGGGATGTCAGACGATTTTGGTCCTGACGGGGCTGACGACGGAGAGCAACTTGCAGATGCACGTCGATGCAGCCGGCATCTCTCCGGACATCATTTGCCGTGATCTGACCGAGCTGACTCAGCTGTTGTGTCCTTGACACCTTCAGGGACCGTTTTATATACATTTACATGAACATCCGTGATGGATTTTGAAAGGATAGATGAACAAGATGCCGGAACTGCCGGAAATGGAAAATTACCGAAGATTGCTGTCAGAACTGATTATCAATGCTCCGATTACGAACGTGGTCGTCAACCGGGAGAAATCCATTAATGTTCCCGTTGAAAGCTTCAAAGAGGAGCTGCTTGGTACGAGAACGATTTTTGTGGAGCGGCGCGGAAAGCACCTCATTTTCCACCTGAACAACGGCCGCAGGCTGCTCCTGCATCTGATGCTGGGCGGCTTGATGTATTACGGAACCGAAGAGGATCGCCCGAAACGTTCTACCCAGATTGAAATTTCGTTTGGAGACCGGACGCTCTATTTTATCGGCCTTCGGCTAGGCCATCTTCATCTGCATTCGGCAAAAGAAGTCGATGAGCTGTTCGCTCCCCTCGGACCGGAACCACTGGACCGCCGGATGACCCCGGAAAAGTTTGCAGGAATATTGCAGGGGCGGCGCGGATCTTTAAAATCGCTGCTGGTCAACCAGCATGTCATTGCCGGCATCGGGAACTGCTATGCGGATGAAATCTCGTATGAAGCCGGTCTTCTGCCTTCGGTGAAGGTTCAGGACTTGACGGAAGCATCGGTTGCGAGGCTGTATGATGCCATGCAGAAAGTGCTGCGGGAAGCCCTTGAAGGCGGGGGCTATATGGATACTCCGTTTATGGTGGGAGACCAGTTAACCGGCGGCTATGACAATCAGTGCAAAGTGTATGACCGTGAAGGGGAAGCATGCTACCGCTGCGGCGGTACGATCAACAAATCCGAATTAAACGGGCGGAAGGTTTTTTATTGTCCGTCCTGCCAGCATGAGCAGTAACCAGCTGCTCATCGGCTGCCATGTCAGCACGCGCGGCGGTTATGGGAGAGCTGCCCGGCGGGCATGGGAAATCGGAGCGAGATCGTTTCAATATTTTCCGAAAAATCCCCGCGGCATGTCGATCAAAACGCTGGATGCAACTGCGGCGGCGGACTGCCTTACCTTTTGCCGGGAGCACGGCATGCCAAGCATCGCCCACACCCCGTATCCGATCAACATCGCAATCGGCGACAGCCGGGGCCGGGAGCTGTACGAGCTGACCGTCAAGTCACTGCAGAACGATCTGATCATCGCCGAGGCTTGCGGCACGGTCGGCATCGTGGTCCACTTCGGACATTTCAAAGGACGCGATGCATTACAAGGCTACAAAAATATAATACAATGTTTAAACGAGACGCTGTCAGGCTGGCAGGGCAGCGCGAAGATTTTGCTGGAAAACCAGGCCGGCACCCCGGGCTCAATGGGCATTACGCTTGATGAGCTGGTAAACATCAGGCGGCTGAGCGATTACCCGGAGAAAATCGGCTTTTGCCTGGATACTTGCCATGCATACGCATCAGGCGTGTGGGATCCGCGTACGACGGATGCCCTCGTTGAGCGGGGCAGAGAGCTTGGATACTGGAGCGATCTGGCCGCAGTTCACCTGAACGATTCCAAATACCCGCTCGGGTCGGGAAAAGACCGCCATGAGCGGATCGGTCAGGGGTATATTGGCGAGGAAGCCTTTCAGGCGCTGCTGTCATATCCGGAATTCCATGGCAAGGCGCTCGTACTGGAGACGGACGCAGGCGAAGACGGTACGCACCGCGGCGATATCGCCAAGGTGAAAAGCTGGCCGCTCGATTAGCCGTTTCGTTTTGTTTTTTTAGGGAAGGAGGGACCCGAGCGTGATCCATCTGTTTTTGGATGACTACCGCCGCTGTCCGCAAGGCTTTACCCTCGCTCGCAATGCGGAGGAATGCCTTCTGATGCTTAAGGAATGCGAGGTTGGCATATTATCGCTTGATTTTGACTTGGGACCCGGGGAAATGACCGGCAAGGACGTGGTCAAGCATATGATTACGGACGCCTTATTCCCGCAGGAGATTTATTTGCATACGTCGAGTATGTGGGGGAAAAAGGAAATGTATGAGCTGCTCTATCATCATAAGCCAGAGCATGTCGTGCTTCATAATGGCCCAATGCCTCCGGATGTGCTTGAGCGGATTGCGGGAGGGGAAACGCAATGAGGCATCTAAGTGAGCAGGAGCTGCTTAAGGAGCTTTGGACTAAGGGGCAGCCGCTGGCCGTCTTTTTGTATACTCCTTTCTGCGGCACGTGTAAAGCAGCCAGACGAATGCTTGAAGTGGCGGAGCATTTGCTGCCGGAGGGCATCGTGGCGGATGCGGACGTGAACATGCTGCCGCAGGTCGTTCAGCAGTATCAGATCCGCAGCGTGCCTGCGCTCCTCGTTACCGACGCGAATCGCAGCGCCAAACCGTCCATCCGGTACAACATGGGCTCCGTGGAGGACCTGCTGCAGGAAATTAGGGGAGTGATATCATGATTTCGATGAAGGACGTGACGCTGAGAAGAGAGGACAACCTCATTCTTGACCATGTGTCTCTCGAAATAAAACCCGGGGAGCATTGGGCGATTCTCGGGAGAAACGGCTCGGGTAAAACGACGATGCTGGAAATGATGACGGGTTATCTTTTTCCCAGCTCGGGTACAATTGAAGTACTGGGTAATGTATATGGCGAGTGCGACGTCCGGGAAGTGCGCAAAGAAATCGGCTATATCAGCCCTTCGCTGATCGAAAGGCTGTCGCTCAGCGACCCGGTTTGGGAAGTAGTGGCGACCGGCGCGTACGCTTTTTTGCGGTTTTATCAGGAGATTCCGGCGGACGTAAAAGAGAAGGCTTATAGTCTGCTGAAGGATATGCACTTGGGAGGACATGCGGAGCATCCCTTCGGCACGCTCTCTCAGGGCGAACGGAAAAAGGTACTGCTGGCACGCTGCTTGATGGCAGACCCCAAGCTGCTGATCATGGACGAGCCATGTGCGGGCCTGGACTTATATGAACGGGAAAAGATGCTGGCCGAGGTTGACCGGCTTCGCCAGCGGAATATGACCGTAGTGTATGTGACCCACCATGTGGAAGAGATCGTGCCTCTATTCACCCATGTGGCGCTGATCCGTGACGGCAAAATCGCCGGTTCCGGTCCAAAGCAAGAGGTGCTGACTAACGAATTGATCAAGCGGACTTACGACATTCCTGCCAAACTGGAATGGGAAGAAGGACGTCCATGGATTAAAGTGATTTCTGGAGGGTAAACCCATTTTGACTGATCATAACTTATCGAATAATGAAAATAGCGAGGAATCGGGAGATTCCATCTCAAGATTTATATGCACGGCAAACCACGGCTTCGCTCCTTATGCCCAGGAAGAGCTGCGCCGCAAATTCGGCAGCCTAAAAAGCCGCGTGCTCGTGTCGGGAGAAGTGTTCCTGTTAACGCTAAATGAAGAAGCCGGCCGGGCCGTAGACATGATTATCAGCAGCCCGCCGATCTTTCTGCGTCACATCCAGCCTGTGCAGCTGGAGCAAAATGCAGAAGACATGGATCAGGCGGTCCGTGAGGTCAGCGCCTTCCTGCGGAACCGGAAGGAGCTTCATGGCGCAGCCGTGTCGCTTCAGGTTCGGAAAGCCGACGACAGCCTGTGGCAGGACAGCGCGGGCAAACTGCGCGAAACGCTGGCCGAGATGCTGAGCGACCTCGGGGCGGATTTCGTCGTGCAGGATCCGGAGTGGATCATTTCTATTTTTGCTGCCGGAAGCATGCTGTACGCCGGGGTTTCACGGCCAGCCGACAACTTGTCGGATTGGAGCGGCGGAGCAATCCGCTTTCAGCGTGAGGAAGGACAGATCTCCAGGGCCAAATTCAAGCTGCTCGAAGCCGAGCACAGCTTTGGCATCGATTTCACCGCTTTTCACAAGGCGCTTGATATCGGAGCGGCGCCTGGAGGCTGGACGTCCTTTTTGCTGGAGCGCGGTTTACAGGTTACAGCCGTGGACCCGGCGGTCATGCATGAGTCGCTGCAGGGGCATCCCGCGCTGCGGATCCTCCGGAAAAATGCCTCAGAGGTACAATTCAAGGATGAGGAATTTGATCTTCTTGTATGCGATATGAGCTGGAGTCCGAAACAGATGGTGAAGCTGGTGAAGGAGCTGCTGCCAAGCCTGGCTGCGGGAGGAACGGCGGTTGTAACGGTGAAGCTGATGCATAAGAAACCGATGGCATTAATTGATGATGTCATTTCGTCGTTTGAGCAGGCTGAGATGCAGGTTCAGAGAGCCAAGCAGCTGTTTCACAATCGGGACGAGATCACACTTTATATGATAAAATATTAAGGTTGTTAATGATGTAGTACCGGTTTGCCAGTATTTGTCGCAATGATGCAGTTTGGAAAATATTTCTTGCGAGATCCGACAATTTATTTTATACTAGAACCAAAATTAACCAAACGATAATATAGGGAAAGCATCCCGGAGTACGATCGTGGCCCAGGCCACGTCGTCATCCGAGGGTGCTTTCCTTTTTTGTCGTTCAGAAAGGTTGTGTATTCGATGAGTCATCCTTCCAGGCTGCGTCCCGGACAAAGGATTGGAGGGAGGTATGAAGTAATCGCCAGCATTGGTGAAGGGGGTATGAGCCGGGTATACCTGGCAGCGGACCTGAAGCTTCCAGGCAAGCAGTGGGCCGTCAAGGAGACACCGTCGAGGCCCGAGCTGCTTCAGGGCTTGCAGGATGAGGCTGAGCTTCTCATCTCATTGAACCATCCCCGTCTCCCGCGAATCGTCGATTTTTTCGCATCGGATGAAGAAGGGTTCGCTTATTTGGTCATGGACTTCATTCAGGGTGTCACGCTCGAGAAGTATTTTAAGGAGAACCAATACAGGCTCCCGGCTGGAACTATTCTGCAGATCGCGAATCAGCTGCTGGAAGTGCTGGAGTATCTGCATGAGCATGAACCCGCGGTCATTTTTCGCGACTTGAAGCCATCCAACATTATGCTTGCCCGCCAGCTGGAAGTCCGATTGATCGATTTTGGGATCGCCAGAAATTACAAGCAGGATCAATATCAGGACACCGTTAAGCTCGGTACGGTCGGATTTGCGGCCCCGGAGCAGTATGGATTGGGGCAAAGCGACGCAAGGTCGGACTTGTACGGCTTGGGCGCCTTGATGCTGTATTTGTCCACCGGCGGCAAATGCAGCGAATGGAAGGAAGGGGTACAGGAACTGATCCGCCCCGATATTCCGAAAGGCATGATCCCTATTATCCGCCGCTTGCTGAGCATTGAACCCGAAGACAGGTACCAATCGGCCAAGGAGGTAAGCTCAGTCCTGGATTCCATCGGGATGCTGGGTACAGGACCGGTGAGACTGAAAGCGGGGAGGAAGCCGGGATTTCCGGGAACGCTGGTGATCGCGGTCATGGGGGCCGGCAGCGGCACGGGGACAACCCATACGGCGATTGCCGTCGCGCATTATTTGGCCCGAAGCTACGGCAAAGTGGCCCTTGTCGAGATGAATCTGCAATCTCCGGCGTTCGGCCGGATTCAGAGAATCGCGGCCGGCAGGACAGATCGCGTGCAAACGGGTGAGCGCAAGTTTGAGGTACAGGGCGTGGATTACTGGCGCCAAACCGGGAGGGCTGACGTGATCTCCCTGCTTGGTGGAAGTTACGACTTTGTGGTGATGGATCTGGGAGCTTATTTCGGTAATGACCGGCTGGAGGAATTTCTGCGTGCGGATATTCCCATTATTGTCGGATCGGGAGCGGAGTGGAAGCACCAGGATTTGGCCGGGCTCGTCCAGCAATTGTCCAGTCATCCGCAGCATAAGTGGATGTACTTTCTTCCGCTCGCACCGCAGGACGCTGTGCACCGGCTGCGGCGTACGCTGGGCACGTCCCGGGTATTTTCCATCCCGCTTCAGGTGGATCCTTTTGACCAATGCGATGAGATGGACCGGGCATTTGTCCGGATATTCCAAGGGCTGCTGCCGGTCGCGGAGCGCAGACGAAAGTTCAGGTTTGGCTTAAGCTGAGAGGCGACGATGAAGGAGGGAGTAATCGGGAAGTATGTCAAAGTTAAGGCAGCGAACGAAACACTTGATTTATGCAGGCCTGGCAGGCGCTTCGGCGATGGGGCTGCTGTTTGCAGGCTATGCGGTCTGGAACACGATGGAGCACAACAAACGGGAGGGAGCGATAGAGCGCCACTACCAGCGGCAAATCGCCGATTTGGAGGAGGCTCAGCTCCAGTCGCAGAAGTCGATGGCATCCGGGTGGACCATCTCCCGCGATGTTGCTCCCGGAGAGACGATCAAGCAGGGCGATCTGATGCAGATCAGGCTTCCGCTCGAGGCTGCCCCTGGCAACCTGATCACGGACAAGGACGGAGCTGCGGGAAGGACGGCCAAGATCGAGCTGGGCAAAGGTACGCCTCTAACCGAAGCGATGCTGTATGAAGGCCAGCCGACCGCACCGGATTTAAGAAACCGGGAGATGAAGGCGGTCTCACTGCCCTCCAACCTGAGGCAAGGGGATTCCGTCGACATACGGATCCAGTTTCCTTCCGGTCAGGACTACATCGTGCTGTCCAAGAAAAAGATAGATAAGCTTGCTTCACCAACGATGTGGATCAAGATGAATGAGCAGGAGATTTTGTCTTTGTCGAGCGCCATGGTGGATGCCTATTTGCATGATGCCGCATTATATGCGCTCACTTACGTTGAACCGGAAATGCAGAGCAGGGCGGTCCCGACCTATCCGGTAAATAAAGCCGTGATGAAACTGATCGCGAGCGACCCTAACATCGTAAATAAAGCGGAGCAGACGCTGGCTGAGGCCGTGCGCACAGCGCTGGAGAGCGACCTTGCCCGCGCGGATGCACAATCTCCAGGGAACGGCTCATTTTCGGCGTCGGAATATTCTTCAGGGTATGGTCAGGCCACAGGATCTTCCTCCGGCACGCCAAGCTCGTTCCAGACGGACGGTTCAACCCCTGCCGGGGAGTCAGAGGACTCGTTTACGTTGGACCAACCGCAGCAGAACAAGCTGCTTGAACAGGCAGTGAAAGAGGGTGGAAGTTCAACGGATCAACCATAGTTAAGAGCAGCCGGAGCTGTATGTAAGTAAAGCCACACGATGCGTGAACTTTTGAAAAAATCGACTGGCCAGGGGTGATGAGGTGAAGACGTGGATCTTTGCCGGGATATGTGACAAGAGCGAGCTTTTGCTCTATGTGTGCATGCTGCTTCGTGCGGCAGGGCAAAAGGTATTGCTGGTGGATGCTACCGAGAAGCATAAATATCCGCTGTATATCGGGCAGCTGGACAAACCGCTGTCTGTAACGGAATTTTCCGGCTTTGATGTCGCTTCAGGTTTTGCGGATGAATCCGAACTGAGGGAACATCTATCGATAGTCGGGACATCGATCGAGCAATACGACGTAGTTGTATTTGATATGGAGCAGGCGGAATTTTGTCCCCGTGATTCCTGGGAAAGCGCCGCTGCGTTGGTATGGGTCAGCGATTATGAGATTTGGACGCTGGAGCAGGGAAGGGATTGGTTGGAAGACCTGCTACGCGGGCATCTCGGCAGTACGCCGCTGGAGTTCTATAAAGTGTACGTCCGGGCAGTGGATGATTTTTTTGACGAAGGGTACGCGGAAGGATATTTCGGCAGCCTCCCTGTGCTATGGAAGGAAGCATCTGTCGTCATCCCGTGGGTCGAGACGGATTATGCTTTGAAGCTGCAGAACGATCATACCCGGAAGGTACGGATCAGACGCCTAAGCCGAATATATAAAAAAAATCTATGCCTGCTGTTGAGACTTCTGACAGATATGGAACCGAAAACAATTCATCGCGCCTTACGGAGCGCAGAAAGGAGCAAAGTATGAGTACAGTAGCATTTTGGAGCCCGTTAGAGGGAGGGAGCGGAAGTTCGGCGCACGCAGCAGCGGCTGCGGCTTGCCTTGGTTTGGAATATCGCCTGCGAGTCCTTCTCGGTCACGGTGGTACGGCGGGGGAACGTGTAGAAGGGGCGTTCCGAAGCAGCAGGCTGGTGCTCGACCATTCCCTCGTGTCGTTTCACGATCACGGTATGGACGCGTTGGAAAGGCTTGCGGTTAACCGGCGTTTATTCAGGGACAATTTCCGGGATTACACGATTCCTGTGCTGCCTGAGCGTCTCGACCTCGTCCAGGGAAATGACCGTCGGGGAGGAACGCTGCCGGGTTATCGCGGGCAATCGGTGCAGTCCATCGTAACGATCGCCAACCAATGTTATGATCTGGTGCTGCTGGATGCCGGGTGCGGGATGGGGGCAGCCGGGGATCCGGGGGACGGGACGATGCTGGAGCAGGCGGATCTGATCGTCATCAGCCTGACGCAGAGCGTTCAGGGATTGGAACACTTTTTCAGCGGGAGACACTATCCCGACCAGTTAAAGGATAAGCCGGTTATCCTTGTCCTTGGGCGCTACGACAAAGAATCCCACTGCACGCTTCACAACATTAAACGCAGATTCGGGTATAAGGGCATTCTTCATGGTGTTCCTTACAATACGGATTTCATGGATGCGTGGAACATGCATGGTGTCATGAACTATATGCAGCGCAGCCGCAATCTAAACGATCGGCACCCAGCGGCACACTTCTACGGCAGCATAAGGCAGCTGGCCAAAGACCTGATGAATATGCTTGAAATACCCGCTTTGAAAATGGTGGGAAGGGGAGCTTGAATGTTTTCCGGACCGCTGTTCAACATATTGTTTATGGCAATCATTCTATTATTTGCAGCTCTTTTCATTTACTTGAGATGGCTTGATCTGCGCAAACGGCCTTCTGTATCCGGGACAACCGGCGTAGAATTTACGATCGAAGCGATGACATCCTTCGTCAAACAGACCCTTCATGAGCTGACCCACAGTCAACTAACCGACCTGGGACTGCATGAAGAAGAATACAAGCGCAGGCTGAATCAGCGCAGTGAACTGCGCAAAGCGCTGAAGAACTGCATTTCCGGAGATGTTCATGAAAAGCAATACGTGAAGCAGTTTATGGCCGATTTGCTGGTCAAAAGTTATGGCGTGACGGAGGGCAACATAGATCAGGCGATTCCGTTTGCGGATCCGAGGCTTTTGAACTTACAGGATCAATTCGAAATCATCTTTTATTTATACAAACTGCAGTATGGCCAGGACGCGCTGTCGATGATGCTCGAACTGCATGGTCTAGCCGACCTGCGCGTGCTTCCTGGTTATGGGGATGAGCCAGTTTATGCTGTAACCGCCAGCGATGTGGAACAAATGTATACTAATGAATCCCGAAGCCTGACGTTTTCGGAGAAGCTGGAGATTGTCGTTCAGCGTATTTACCAGCAGTTTAAAGGGTTTTCGGTTATCGATGAGCTCAGGGATCAGCGGATTGACGGCGTCAGCGGCGGTGTGAGCGGTATTTTGGCTGACGAGTCATTCGCCGCCTCCTATGGACTGGACCCGCTGCGTATGCTGCAAGCTTCGGTTCAGCCGGATCGTAAAGCCAGAATGACCGAAAGCGTGTGGATATTTTACAGGGGCAAAACGATTCATATGGCCTGCCTGTCCTTCGGGACAGAGCTTGAGCTGAAGCGTGTCTGCCAGAACATTTATAAATACAACCACCCCGGCCAGCTGTCGGAAGCTAACGGCTACAAAGTAAACGAAATGAAGGACGGGTCGCGCGTCGTGGTGGTCAGGCCGCCGTTTTCGGAGTCATGGGCTTTTTTCGTCCGTAAGTTTGACATCCGCAGCGCGACGCTGGAGCAGCTGGTCACCGGGGAGAACGCCCAGCTTCCGATCCAAATGCTGCGCTATCTCATGAAAGGGAGCCGAATTACGGCCATCACGGGAGCCCAGGGCTCTGGTAAGACGACGCTGCTGATGGCGATGATCGAGCATATCTACCCGACCTATACACTCCGGGTGCAGGAAATGGCGTTCGAGCTCCACCTCCGGAAGATCTACAGCCGCAGAAACATTTTATCGTTCCGGGAGACAGATCGCATTACCGGACAGGAAGGATTGGACCTTCAGAAAAAGACGGACGGCACGGTCAATATATTGGGCGAGGTGGCCAGCGACGGGGTTTCCTCCTGGATGATCCAAATGTCCCAGGTCGCCAGCTTGTTTACCGTATTTACACATCACGCCAAGACGTTCCGCGATTTGATCTTCTCCCTGCGGAATTCCCTGCTGAAGAGCGGTGTGTTTCACCATGAAGCCGTTGCTGAACAGCAGGTGGTTCAAGTCATCAACTTTGACATTCATTTGAAACGGGATGCTGCCGGCAACCGGTACATCGAACGGATTACCGAATGCATCCCCAAGGAGAAGGAGCCGCTGGGCATGATTGAAGGGGGCACCCACGGGAGTGTCAGGAAGATGCTTGGCCAATTCATGCAACTGCAGGCGGAATATTATCGCCGCGTTCATGACCAGAGCTCCTTTTCCTCCCGGAACATCATCGAGTTTCGCGATGGAGGATATGTGGCCGCAGAACCTATTTCCGATAGGAATTTCAGGGAAATGGCCGAGCAGATGAGCGTGGAAGATGCGGTCATGTTCAAGGATTTTGCTCAGACGAATTGGGGGAATGGGTATGGGAATTAGGCGTCTGCTGTTCCTGATCCTGATCATTTCTCTGGCGTTGTTTGCGGTAGTCTATGCCGTCATGATGTGGCTGAATAACAGGTCGCGGCGAAACCGGCTGGAGCTGCTGAGCGATCCTGCACGTCCGAAGGATGAATTGATGCTGCGCAAACGATGGCAGCAATTTCTTCAAACCGCTTATATCGTAGGTTGTTCTGTACCGCTTCTTTCAGCCTATATACGAAAAGTACGGAAACGGGTAAGCGGCGTTCATGCTTATGAGGAATTTCTTCTCCGCCATGAGGTCATGAAAGTTACGTTTTCCATACTGGGGACACTGGGCATTTCAGTTGCGGTGCTGTTTTTGCTGAACCCAAGCTTAAGTTTCCTTCTGCTGGTTCTGCTTACTGCGGTGGTGATCAACAGCCTGTTGATCGACATGGTGGTTAACCGGCTGGAGCGGCAGCTGCTCGTCCAAATGCTCGATCTGTTTTCAGACATCCGCCACCGGTATCATCAGCACGGGATGGTGGATGAAGCGCTGCAGGAGGCGGCTGAATCGGCAGAGGACGAGGCAGGCCTTCATACCCGAAAAATTGCCGAGGCGCTGATCAGCAACAATCCTTCCGAAGAATTGGAAAAGTACTATGAAGCTGCACCCAACCGTTTTTTAAAAGCATTTGCCGGTATTTCTTACATGATCATGGAGTTTGGCGACAAGGTGAAGGAGCAGGGCTCCATCTATTTGCAGGGACTTAGCGGTCTGACGAAGGAGATCCATCTGGAAATTTTGCGGCGAAGCAAGCTCGATTATTTGTTAAAAGGCCTCAACGTGATCGCGTTAGTTCCCCTATTTTTTACCAAGCCGATCGAGCGATGGGCCAGAAGCAGCTTTCCGGCGATGGATGAGTTTTATATGAGCAAGCTCGGGTATGCGGCCAAAATTCTCATTTATATCGTGATTATCCTGTCGTTTGTTTTGCTGCAAAAGCTTCAGCAGAATGATGAAACTACATACCGGGCGGGAAGAAACAGCCGCCCATGGGAGAAAGCAATATCGCGTGTTCCGTTATTCCGGGTTATGGCCGCATGGGCTGCCCCCCATCCGGGAAGCGCTGATTATTCCAAAGTGGTCCGCTTGATGAAGGAAACCGGAACCGAGCTGACCTATGAATGGTTTTACATCCGGCGGGTCGTCTACAGCCTCATTGTATTTGCGGTTACGCTGACGATGACTTTGTATCTTCATCAGATGTCCAGGAATCACATCATGTACGATCCGGTGGTTCAGGACAGCTTCTTCGGGCAGACCACCATCACCCAGCAAGAGGAAGGCAAGCGTCTCAGCAGCCGGGATCTAGATGTCATGAGAAGGGTGAACATGTCGCCGGAAGCTACCTATGCGGAGATTGCCGAACAGCTGCAGCAGGCTGAAAGCAAAGGTCTCGGCAAAGACGAGCTTGTAGACTCGGCTAACCGGATCCTCGGCAAGCTTCAGGCTTATCACAACGAGTATTTTAAATGGTGGGAGCTTGTGTTGTGCCTCTTCGCCAGCATGCTTGGATACAAATGGCCTTTCTGGCTGCTTCTGTTCCAGAGGAAGCTCCGCTATATGGACATGCGGCATGAAGTCTACCAGTACCAGACTGTCATTTCGATGCTGAGGGAGATGGACCGGATTTCGGTGGAGGAAATTTTAGAGTGGATGGACCGTTTTGCCGTCATATTCAAAATTCCGATTCAGAAGTGTCTCATCCATTATGACCACGGCGGGGAAATGGCTCTCCAGCAATTGAAGGAGGAGGTGCGGTTCACCGAGTTTCAAAGAATCGTGGACAAGCTGCTCCTTTCCGTGGAAAAAATACCGATCAGCCAGGCTTTCGACGATTTGGAAGGCGAGATGTCCTTTTATTTTGAGCAGCGAAAACAGGATTATGAGCGGATCATTGATACAAAAGCGGGTCTTGGCAGGCTGATCGGCTTTGCACCCATGTACTCCTTGATTTTCATCTATTTGGTCATCCCGCTGATTGCGATGAGCTTCATGCAGATGAACATCTATTACGAGCAAATTCAAAAAATATAAGGAGATGTAAACCTATGAACAACGCGTCCAGTGCATTAAAAGTAGCCGCAGGCATTTTTCTGACGATCGCCCTCATTACGATTGTCGTCATTCTGTTTATATCGGCGCAGGAAGCCACAAAAACCGCGCAAAACAATTTCTCGGACATTCAGACCGAGCTGTCCCAGGCTTCGTTTACGGTTTACGACGGAACAAGCATCAGCGGTTCCCAGGTGACGAATGCACTGCGAAAGTTCAAGGATAAGGACCAATTCGGCATTTTGGTGAAAACGGGCAAAAACAGGCAGGGTCAGTGGTACGGCAATCAGCTCAACATCAGCGCCGATATTGCGAGCGACAATTACGGTTCGGTGATCAATACAGGGCAGCGTGTAGGAAACTTGACGGAAACTGCCAACGAGTCGAGCAATGAGTATGTCAATCCAAGCGGAAAGTTTAAGGCAAGTATCGTGAAGGACAGCTCCAATGTGGTACGGGGACTTATATTTGAGCAGTAGGCAGGGACGGTGAAGGAGTGGCTTAGGTTATGAATCAGCATGCAGAAAGCATGATTTCCGTCAGTTTAGCCTTCATTTTGTTTATTAGCGCCTGCATCTTCGCTCTAGGCTTGACCGGAGAACTGAACCGTGCCGTGAACGGGGTAGGGCGCGCCGCCCAGGGACAGTTGAGAAGCGTACAGCCCGTTTTTGAAGCATCGCATGAGGATTGGGTGAGCGGCTCTCAAGTTGTGTTCAGTATAATGGAGCTTAACGATCCGGATGTCCGGATTTCAGTAGACGGTGCAAATGTTCCCGGAGGTCCGTGGGAGGATGGGTTTGATTTCTCAATGATCGGGATCGGCGCGCTGTACTCTGTTGCTTATGAGTGGGACGGCTCCGGCGTCCTGACCGGTATCCATTTTGCAAAGTCGGAGAATAGGGAGAAGACCAGCCATGAGTAACGCCATCTCGAAGTTTGCGGCGGTGCTGCTGGCTGTGGTCGTCATGTATATTTATCCGGCAGCGGAAGCTTCGCAGCGGCAGGACGACCTGGCCCGCATCGTCGTCTATAATGCAGTGACGCAGTTCGTGGATGCCGTAAGGAACAAGGGCTATATCAGTCCGGTGATGTATGAGCAGTTTCTGGAAGAAATTCAGGCGACGGGCAACGAGTTCGACGTGCAGATGGAGCATCTTCACAAGAAATATCATCCGGAATATATCGACGCGGCTGACCCGGGTACGTTTCAAAACAAGTTCAGCACCGTTTATGACGGATATTATACCTCTGACATTATGGATCATATATTTCCCAACACTACGGTTGCCAAAGACGATGAATCGAGAATCTACAAGCTCACGGCCGGAGACTTTTTTAAAGTTACGGTCAAAAATGTGAACCGGACGGCGGGAACGGTTATGTTCGATTTCGTGACAGGGGCATTGACCGGTGAGGCCGCAGTGATCGCTTTTCCGTACGGAGGCATGGTACTTAATGAAGATTACTGATTTTTGCCTCGTATTCATCGTCATATTCTTTCCGGTCTTTTTGATCATGGGTTACCACGTTCAGGATCAGCGTAATGTTCGTTTTACCGAGCTGAAGTACGTTACAGCCTTGAGAACAGCCGTTCAGGACGCGGGGAGCATGCTGAACGTCAATGAGCGGCAGGAGTTTGAGTCAGGCTACGGCTCGGCTAAATTTTTTAAAGCGGATAAGGAGCTGGCCCTTGATACGTTTTACCATACCCTGTATGCCAATTTGGGGATCGAAGAGGATGCGGCTGCCCAGCAGGCGCTGGACCGTTACATTCCGGCCGTAGTTGTGATCGATTACGACGGATACTGGGTGTATGCGGAGGAGGAATATAAGGGAGCTGACGGCATGGCTTATGCCAAGCATCTATGGCTTCCGAAAAAGCCGTATAGTTACAGCGACCGGGCAGGCAATATGGTCCATTTTACGCTCGATAATGTCGTAGAAGCTTATCAAGCCGGCTCGGGCACATGGATCCGGGGACTTCAAAGGGAGCTCGGACCGACTTCGTCCATTCCTTTGCTGCAAGATAGGATCAGGTATGAGCAGGTAAGAAGAACGACTATCGTTCAGGCGATCGAGGACGATCTGGCCAATGTTATTAACAGGCATAATGAAAAGGCAGTCCGAAACGGCGCATCGTACTTGTTTACGCTTCCGCTCATCTCGCAGGAGGAGTGGAATAACTCGATCGACGATATCGGCATCTTGGCGTTTATCCAAGGCATCCCTATTGGCGAGCAAGCACTGAACAATTACGCGCTGGGCAGCGGACGTTTGGTCAGGTCCAACGTTATCAAGGCGGGGGTGGATCACCGAACAGGTATCCGTTATTATTCCCGAGATGACTGCGCCGATGATTTGGACGCTGCGGAGACCTTCACGAGCCCCAAAGAAGCGGCTGCAAACGGCTATTTTGAGAAACCGTGCACACGGGCTTTTGATCCGTAATGGGTTCTTCAATTAAGAAACCATGATTTCGTGGATTTCTGTTTTACGGCCGGCTCCTACTTATGATAAAATGATGTCTTGAATGTCATTTCAATGACTTGATGCTAAAAATGAATTTTTATCATAGATAGGAGCGCAAAAAGCAGCTATGAGCTTATTGACAGTCGAAAACGTCTCCCACAATTTCGGGGAACGCACGTTGTTTAAAAACGTATCCTTCCGCCTCTTGGCCGGCGAACATGTAGGTCTCGTCGGTGCCAACGGTGTCGGAAAGTCAACCTTGATGAATATTTTGACGGGGCAGCTGCTGAAGGACAGCGGCAAGGTGGAATGGACGCCAAAGGTCCGCTACGGCTATCTAGACCAGCATACGAAGCTGACGCCGGGCAAAACGATCCGCGATGTGCTTAAGGATGCCTTCCTGCCACTGCTCGAGCTGGAAAAAGAGATGATGGAGATCACCGAGAAAATGGCCGATGCTTCTCCCGAAGAGCTGGAGCTGCTGCTTGAGCAGATGGGCGATATTCAGGAACAGCTGGATATCGGCGATTTCTACATGCTCGACGTCAAAGTGGAAGAGATGGCAAACGGTCTTGGCCTGAATGCGATTGGGCTGGACAGGGACGTAGCCGCCCTCAGCGGTGGTCAGCGCACCAAGGTGCTGCTGGCCAAGCTGCTGCTCGAGAAACCGAACGTTCTTCTTCTCGACGAGCCAACCAACTATTTGGACGTGGAGCATATCGAGTGGCTGACCCAGTATCTGAAGGATTATCCGCATGCCTTTATCTTGATCTCCCACGATACGGAGTTCATGAACCAGGTCGTCGATGTCATTTACCATCTGGAATTCGCTAAACTGACACGGTATTCGGCCAATTACGAGAAGTTTTTGGAGATGGCGGATATTTCAAAAAATCAGCATATCGACGCCTATGAGAAGCAGCAGGAATTTATCAAGAAGCAGGAAGACTTTATCCAGCGGAATAAGGCGCGTTATTCGACCTCCGGCCGGGCGAAGAGCCGGGAGAAGCAGCTGGAGCGCATCGAGCGGATCGATCGTCCGGAAGAAGCGGCCAAGCCGGTGTTTAACTTTAAAGAGGCACGGGCCAGCGGCAAGACGGTGTTTGAAGGGATCGATTTCGAGATCGGTTATACCCACGCCCTGCTTCCCAAAATGAGCATGACGATCGAACGCGGGGAAAAAATCGCTATCGTCGGCTGCAACGGCGTCGGCAAATCGACGCTCCTGAAGACGATCATGGGTAAAATCCCGCCGATCAGCGGCAAAACGTACCTTGGCGATTTTCTGTATCCGGCGTACTTTGAGCAGGAGGTCCGCCCCGGCAACATCACGCCGATTGACGACGTATGGAATGAGTTCTCGTCTTTGAACCAGCACGAAGTCCGTGCTCACTTGGCCCGCTGCGGCCTGAAGAACGAACACATTACGCGTCCGCTCAATATGCTCAGCGGCGGCGAGCAGGCGAAGGTGCGGCTGTGCAAGCTGATGATGCGTGAAGCGAACTGGATCCTCTTTGACGAACCGACAAACCATCTTGACGTCGTGGCCAAAGCCGAGCTGAAGCGCGCCCTTCAAGAATTTAAGGGGACGGTGCTGCTCGTTTCCCACGAACCGGATTTTTATGAGGATTGGGTCACCAAAATTTGGAACGTGGAAGAGTGGTCCGCGCAGCGGGCTTAACTGCCTTGTAAATATCGAGCACTCGCCACAAACAATAACCAAAAGCATATGATAGCCGCTTTCCTTCGGGATTGCGGCTTTTTATGAAAGGAACGATGAGCGATGCAACATACAGGAGACCGTTACTCCCGGCAGGAGCGGTTTGCCCCCTTGGGCAGGGAAGGCCAGCAGAGGCTGGCGGGCAGCCACGTTCTCATTATCGGCGCGGGGGCGCTTGGCACTTCGATCGTCGAGACGCTGGCCCGTTCCGGGGTGGGGCATCTGACGATCGCCGACAGGGATTACGTGGAATGGAGCAACCTTCAGCGGCAGCAGCTGTTTTCCGAGGAAGACGCCCGGCGGCGGCTGCCGAAGGCGGTAGCGGCCAAGCAGCGCCTAGAGGCGATCAATTCGGAGATTGTCATTGACAGCCACATTATGGATGTGCGCGTCGATGAGCTGGAGGAGCTGGTCCGCGGAGTGGATCTGATCATGGACGGTACCGATAATTTCGATACCCGTCTCCTGATCAACGATCTGGCTCACAAGCATGACCTTCCCTGGATATATGGGGGCTGTGTCGGCAGCTATGGCATCACCTACACCATTCTTCCCGGCAAGACGCCATGTCTGAACTGCTTGCTGGGCACAGTCCCGCTCGGTGGAGACACCTGCGACACAGCGGGCATCATTCCACAGGCTGTACAGATGGTGACGGCCCATCAGACTGCGGAGGCTATGAAGCTATTAAGCGGGCATCCCGAGGCGCTATCGAACAAACTGGTGTCCTTTGACCTATGGCGCAACGAGTGGATCACAATCGGCGTTGACCATGCAAAAATGGAGGATTGCCCGACCTGTGGTCATCAGCGGACATACCCCTACCTGTCAGCCTCGAATCTGGAGAAAACCGACGTACTCTGCGGGCGCGACACCGTCCAAATCCGTCCAGGAAGCAAGCGGTTCCTCGATTTGGCGGAAACGGCCGACAGGCTGTCCAAGCTCGGAGAGGGCATCGTCGACGCCAACCCTTTTCTGGTATCATTTCAATTGGAATCGAAGCGGATGGTCATCTTTGCCGACGGGAGGGTGCTGGTGCACGGCACCAAGGATATTCCCGAGGCCAGGTCGCTGTATCATCGGTATTTTGGGTAGAAGGTATCATTTTCAAATTCAGGCCATTCCGTACTCCGGAATGGTTTTTTATTTTGTGGCCACCCTAAAGGGAAGCAATCGGCGTGCTCGCCGGAGCAAGCGGTACTGACCGCACGTCATTAATACTAAAAAAGTCGGTGGGCTGACATGCACGAAAGCATCCTGGCTATGGGGCTGGCGAGGGAAAGTGAGGTCGTTGACGCTCTTCTGGAAGAGCGGTTCGAAATATATATTGCCGAGGACGAAGAAGAAGCTGCTCAATACGCGCGCAGCCATCCGGTCGACCTGCTGCTCATGGATTTGACCGACTCCGCTGTGCCTTTAACCCGGCTCATTCGCACCGTCCAGCGTGAGCAGAAGGGCCGGCGGTTCCCAGCCGTCGTTTTGACGCCGTCCGATATGGACCTGCCTGTGTCCAGGCTTTTCCGTGCAGGCGCAAACGACGTGCTGAAAAAGCCTGCCGACACCGACGAACTGCTGGCCCGGATCCGCAATTTACTGTCGCTGTTCGGGCTGATCGAAGAGCAGTACGGACAGACGGTCACCATTGCCGACCTGGACATCGAACCCAAGAGCCGGACGGTAACGCGCGGTGGAATCCCTATTGAACTGACCGCAAAAGAATATGACCTGCTGCTGTATCTGGCCAGGCACGTCAACCAAGTGTGCAGCCGTGAGGACATCTTGAAGTATGTATGGGAATTCGAATTTCATATGGTGACCAATGTCGTGGATGTATATATCCGGCATTTGAGGAAAAAGGTTGACCGCGGATTTAAGCAAAAACTGATTCACACCGTGCGCGGAGTGGGTTATATAATAAAAGAAGGCCAATAGTCCTACAGGACTACCAGCCTTCCACGTTGATTTGTATTATAACCTACAGTACGCGGCGTGCTTTCAGATAAGTTCTCTTCCAGTTGCCGGAGTTCAGATTGGAAATCGTTACGCCGGGAGAACCGTACGTGTGCAGAATTTTACCGTTGCCGGCATACACCGCCACGTGAGTTACGTTATGTCCGTTGGCTCTGCTGCCGCTGGAGAAGAATACGAGATCTCCGGGCTTCAGGTTTGCTTTCGATACGGCTTTTCCGACTTTGGATTGCGCCACAGAAGTACGCGGCAAGTTTACGCCGTACTTCTTAAAGATATGCTTCATAAAAGAAGAGCAGTCAAAATTTCTTGTTGTGCTGGTCGAAGCGCCGAACTTGTATGGAGTACCCATATATTGTTTACCGTAATTTACGACTTTTTGACCAGTCGTTGTCGATGTCGTTGCAACTTGAGTGTTAGCTGCAGAGGCTTCCGTTACCTGTGCGGTCGTTGCGATCATTCCACCAAATCCTATAGATGCACATAACCCTACGGTTACTAATTTTTGGATCATTTGTTTGTTCATGTTGTAATACCTCCAAATTTCGTTTTCTTTCAGGCTCGTCTCCGAGTATAACAGCTTTGTAACAGCCTAAATTATGGATGTGGTGTAACAAAACGTTGGGGCTGTAAGAGAAATGGGCTTTTATTAAAAAACGATTAAAAGTTACAAAAAATTAAGAAATACATATACCCACCTTTGAAGCAAATAAAAAACCCTTGATGTATCAAGGGTTTTCATTGTTTTTTGCAATTTTCATTTCGGTTACAAAATTGTTGTCAAACCAAAGCTGCGGCTTTCTTAATCATTGCTTTGGATGACAAGCAGGAGTCCGCCTTCCACGGTAATTGTGCCTTGGGAACCGGTTAATTGGTTGCTGATGCCGAGGGATTCTCCCATTTTAAGCGTGGCGTTATCCAAGGGGTATTGGAATCCTGTTAATGTAATTCCGGTCACTTCGGGGGTCATAGGCAGCAGAGAAACATACTTGTACCCTCTGTCCTGGACCTCAATGGAAGAGCCGGTGAGTGTCATATAATTGTTACGATCCAGCAGGGCGCAGGAGATGTGGTGCTGCAATACCCGGTTCATCATCTGGATATTGGCTAACGTGTGGTCGAGCCTCGATCCTGTCACTCCCATCAGCAGAATGATATCCGGCTGTTCTTTGATAGCAAGGTCCAGCGCAAGCTCCGTATCGGTCAAATCCTTGTCGATGGGATCGCAATCAATGAGCTGCTTGCTGCCGCTCCTAACCTTTTGCAAATCGGCCGGAGATATGGAGTCAAAATCGCCTACAGCCAGATCAGGCTTATAATTGTTTTCTATTAAAAATAACGCTCCCCGGTCGGCACCGATCAAAAAGTCGGAAGGCCTGATTTCCTTCAAGTACTGCTTGTGCAGATCGCCTCCGGAAAAGATCAATACCCGTTTCTGTTCCATCCTATTTACCTCCGATTGTCGCATTGACGGCTCTTGGCAAGCCCTTTAATTCGCTGTTTATCGAAAGGGCTTGGAAGTTATTCTAGTATAAATCAGAATAGATGGTTGCACAATTCGGCCGGCAGCGGCTACAATGGATGACAGCATATGTTAGGGAGAGGTCAGAAATAAAGTGGACATGCACGTTTTTGAACTATTCAGCATGATCGGCACCATCGCTTTCGCCATGTCCGGTGCGCTCGTAGCCATGGAGGAAGAGTACGACATTTTGGGAATCCTGGTTCTCGGCCTGGTGACTGCCTTCGGCGGCGGGGTCATCCGCAATGTGCTGATCGGTGTGCCGGTGACGACGCTCTGGAGCCAGGGACTGCTGATCAAATTGGCGATCGTGGCGGTGATCGTCGCTTTCCTGCTGCCTGTAAACTGGATCAGGCACTGGAAAAGGGCGGAGGCGCTGCTGGATGCGGTGGGATTGTCAGCCTTCGCGATCCAAGGCGCATTGTATGCAGCCAACATGCATCATCCGCTCAGCGCGGTCGTTGTTGCCGCCGTGTTGACAGGCATTGGGGGAGGAATTATCCGGGACCTGCTCGCCGGAAGGAAGCCGCTTGTGCTTCGAGATGAAATATATGCCGTGTGGGCGATGCTGGCCGGGGTAGCCATCGGACTGCATTGGATCCAGACTACACTGGAAGTGATCGTTTTGTTTGCGGCGGTGGTGGTGTTCCGGATGCTGTCTGTTTTCTATAAATGGAAGCTCCCGCGGCGTTCGCTGCAGCCATCTGCCCTACAGCCCGTCATCCGCGACGAACGGCACAAGGAATCAGCATAAAGCTAGGAGGACGAGACTGACATGATTTCCGTTTTATTTGTTTGTTTGGGCAACATTTGCCGCTCACCGATGGCTGAGGCGATCCTGAGACATAAAGTGGGAGAGGCAGGGCTGGAAGGGAAGATCAGCGTGGATTCCGCCGGCACGGGAGACTGGCACCTCGGCAAGATTCCGCATGAAGGAACCCGGCGGATGCTGGATCAGTACAAGATCAGTTATGCGGGAATGAAGGCGAGGCAGGTCGCGAGCAGCGATTTCGAAACTTTCGACTACATCGTCTGCATGGATGACAGCAACGCGGCGAACCTGCGCAAGCTTCCGGGGGGAGAACAGGCGACCGTCCTGAAGTTTATGGACCTGCTGCCGGATCATGAGCTTCGCGAAGTGCCGGACCCTTATTATACGGGGAATTTCGAGCTGGTTTACGAATTGATGGACGCGGGCTGCCAGGTACTTTTGGACAAAATATGCCAAGAAAAGCTATAATAGAAAAGACACGCCCGAACGAGGCTATGATCAAAAAGGAAAGCGGCAGGCGCACTGCCGTTTTTTCAGGCTGGAATTGAAAGCGTAACCACTTGCGGGGATAAAAAAGGTGAACGTCGGCTGAGCTGTGGCTGCTGCATTAGCATTCATACCGGAACATGTTCACCTTTGTGCTGTTCAATAGAGGGTAATGGGTCAGGCGCGAAGAAAATAGAGCAGTGCATCCGGCAGTTCTTTTTGCCAGAAGCCCCAAATATGCTTGCCGTCTTTCTCGGTATACCGAACGGTTGCACCGCGGTCCAACAGCAGTTCTTTCATGCTTCGGTTAATCTCGACGAAGTTGTAGACTCCAAGGTCGCTCTCGAAATGGGTTTCCTGCAGGCCGACGATCATGTAGACATCGAGCCAGGACAAGTCGTCGCTTTCGGCTACGATTTCCTGGGTGTCCGTATAGTAAGCGCCGGACAAGCTGATAATCCGGTGGAACATCTCCGGATAGTTCATAGCCAGGTGGAGCGAAACGCATCCTCCCAGCGAGTCGCCGGCCAGTACGCGCTGCCCGGGGTCTTGCCGCACGGGATATTTTTGCTCGATGAAGGGAATAATTTCTTCGGCAAAGCACCGGGTGTAGGCCTCGAACCGGCTTCCGAACGGCGCATATTCTTCGGTTCGCACGGAGGTGTCGACCTCGACGCCTACGACGATGAAGGGTTCGGCGAGATCGTCCAGAATCAGCTGATTGGCGATGGTCGCGATCCGGCCGAAATTAAAAAATTCCTCGCCATCCTGGCAGTAGACGACCGGATAGCTGACGACCTCGTGGTAGCCAGGCGGGAGATACACGCGCAGGTTACGGCTTTCGTTCAAAAAGCGGCTCTCCAGTTGTTCCTTGTGAATGGTTCGTTTCAAGTATTTTGAATCCGTCATTCATGATCACCTTTCGTGCGGTTAATTTTTGCAATCGGGAAAACAATAAGTTACTATAACCCATGTTTGCCGATTTTGTACCTGTTCCAGTCAAAGCTTTCTGTCTGTTATACAAAATACATTCGCCTGTTATACATACAAAGCGCAAATATTTTGAAATTTAATCCGCAATAGCTTTGACGAAACGAATAAAACAGGTGTATAATAATTCTATAACAGCGGAACTTGATATTCAAATTTTTTTGTTGAGGTGAAGAGAATGAGCAAGGTTCCTTATGAAGTGTACACCGAGGAAGTCGAAGCGCTTTCCGTGCTTTCTCCGGACGGTGAAATTGTTAATGAAGCGAAAATGCCTAAACTTACTGATGATCAGTTAAAAGAAATTATGTACCGTATGGTATTTACACGTACTTGGGATGACCGTGCTGTTAACCTTGGACGTCAGGGCCGTCTCGGCTTTTACGCACCGGTTTCCGGTCAGGAAGCGACGATGGTCGGCAGTGAATTCGCGCTGGAGAAAGATGACTTTATTTGCCCGGGCTACCGCGACATGCCGCAGATCGTATGGCACGGACTTCCGCTATACCAAGCATTCCTGTACTCCCGCGGACATCAAGAAGGCGGCCGCATTCCTGAGGGCGTTAACGTCTTGATGCCACAAATTATTATCGGTGCGCAAATTTTGCACGCGATGGGTATTGCCATGGGCTACAAGCTGAAGAAGCAGAAGCAAGTGGTCATTACGTACACAGGTGACGGCGGATCTTCCGAGGGCGACTTCTACGAAGGCCTGAACTATGCCGGACGCTTCAAACTTCCTGTCATTTTCTTCGTACAAAACAACGGCTACGCCATTACGACTCCTTTCGCAAAACAAACGGCAGCCTTGTCGATCGCACACAAAGCGGTTGCAGCCGGTATCCGCGGCGTAAAAGTCGACGGTATGGACGTGCTTGCCGTTATTAGTGCTGTTCAAGAAGCTGCTGAGCTCGCGCGTAACGGCGAAGGTGCAACTTTGATCGAAGGTGTAACTTACCGGTACCGTCCGCACTCCTTGTCCGACGATGCAACCAAATACCGCACGAAGGACGAAGAAGGCGAATGGAACGCGAAGGATCCGATTACGCGCCTTGGCAAGTACCTGGAGAAGAAAGGCCTGTGGTCGGAAGAAGACACAGCCCGCGTGAAAGAGGAAGCCAAAGCGAAAGTAAACGAAGAGATCAAAAAAGCGGAACAGACGCAAAAAATGACCGTTCCCGGCCTGATCGACAGCATGTTCGAACAAACACCGAAACATTTGGAAGAACAAAAGGCCGATTTCCAATAAATCGTTTGATCCGTTTTGCGTAGTTTAACGAATGTTTAAGGAGGAAATGAAGCAATGGCACAAATGAATATGAAGGAAGCAATCCGCGATGCGCTGCGCGTGGAACTCAAGCGTGACCCGAACGTGATTGTGTTTGGTGAGGACGTAGGTAATGTCGGCGGCGTATTCCGTGCGACGGAAGGGTTGCAAAAAGAATTCGGAGAGGAACGCGTCTTTGACACGCCTCTGGCTGAATCCGCGATCGGCGGCCTGGCTGTAGGCCTCGGTATCCAAGGCTTCCGTCCGGTAGCCGAAATCCAGTTTGTCGGCTTTATCTTTGAAGCGCTCGACCAAATGTTTGTACAGGCAGCCCGCATGCGTTTCCGTTCCGGCGGACGCTACAACGCGCCGATCGTATTCCGCACACCGTTTGGCGGCGGGGTTAAAGCGGCTGAGCTTCACACCGATTCCCTGGAAGGTTTGGCCGTTCAAACACCGGGTATTAAAGTGGTAGTGCCGTCGAACCCTTACGACGCCAAAGGCCTCATGATTGCGGCGATCCGCGACAACGATCCGGTGTTCTTCATGGAGCACTTGAACCTGTACCACGCGTTCCGCGCCGAAGTTCCTGAAGAGGACTACGTCGTTGAGCTGGGTAAGGCTAACGTGGTCCGCGAAGGTTCCGACGTGACGATCATCGCCTACGGCATGATGGTTCATACCGCTACGAAAGCAGCGGAAGAGCTTGAGAAAACAAAAGGCATCAAAGCCGAAATCATCGACCTGCGTACGCTGAATCCTTTGGATATCGATACGATCGTTGCATCGATCAAGAAAACTAACCGTGCCATCGTCGTGCAGGAAGCGCAAAAAACTTCCGGCGTAGCGGCTGAGGTCATTGCTCAAATCAACGAAAAAGCGATTCTTCACCTGGAAGCTCCGGTACTGCGCGTAGCTGGACCTGACACGGTATATCCTTTTGCCCAAATCGAAGATACATGGCTTCCTACACCGGCTCGAGTCATCGCTGCAGTCAACAAAGTCATGGAATTCTAAGAATCGCAGTCATTCAATAGGGAGGTAGTAACGTGGCAAAATTTGAATATCGGTTCCCCGAACTGGGAGAGGGCTTGCATGAAGGCGAAATTATCAAAATGCATATCAAGCCCGGCGATAAAGTAACAGACGACGACATCATTATGGAAGTGCAGAACGACAAGGCGGTTGTAGAAGTGCCTTGTCCGGTGAACGGCACAGTACAGGAAGTATTCACGAAGGACGGACAGGTGTGCCGTGTGGGCGAAGTAGTCGCCATTATCGATGCGGAAGGCGAAGTGCCTGAGCAGGAAGCTCCTGCCGGCGATCACGGCGCCCAAGAAGCAGACGCAGCAAAAGGCAGCGCGGATACAACTTCTTCCCCTGCAGCAAGCAGCCCTGCTGATGCCAAAGAAGGCGGCGCTGACCAAGCTCCGGCTCCTGCAGCTCCGAACAAAGAAGTGCTGGCTACGCCAAGCGTGCGCAAGTTTGCGCGTGAGCAAGGCGTTGACATCACGCAAGTGAGCGGAACGGGCAACAACGGTAAAGTGACTAAAGAAGACGTCGAAGCCTTCAAGAACGGCGGCGGTCAAGCGGCAGCACCTGCAGCAGCTAAGGCTGATGAGAAGGCAGCAGCACCTGCAGCGGCAGCAGCAGCTGCGGATCCGCGTGCTGAAGAAGAGCGCGTACCGTTCAAAGGAATCCGTAAAGCGATCGCTAACGCCATGGTGAAATCGGCTTATACAGCTCCGCACGTTACGATCATGGACGAAGTGGACGTAACCGAGCTGGTGGCATTCCGCACCCGCATGAAACCGATCGCCGAGAAGAAAGGCACGAAGGTCACTTATCTGCCGTTCATCGTCAAAGCGCTTGTGGCGGCCAGCCGTCAATTCCCTGCTTTGAACGCGACGATCGACGAAGAAAACAACGAAATCGTCTACAAGAAGTACTACAACATCGGTATCGCAACCGATACGGATAACGGTCTGATCGTACCGGTCATCAAAGATGCCGACCGTAAGAGTATCTGGATGATCGCTGACGCGATCCGCGACCTCGCGGCACGCGGCCGTGACGGCAAACTGGCTCCGGCAGAAATGAAAGGCAGCACGATCTCCATCACCAATATCGGTTCCGCCGGCGGCATGTTCTTTACTCCGATCATCAACTTCCCTGAAGTGGCGATCCTGGGTACCGGACGCATTACCGAAAAACCTGTCGTGAAGAACGGCGAAATCGTGGCAGCTCCAGTTATGGCCCTGTCCCTGAGCTTTGACCACCGCATCATCGATGGTGCTACAGCCCAAAACTTTATGAACTATATTAAATCACTGCTCAGCAACCCTGAGCTGCTGGTTATGGAGGTGTAAGATATGGTAGTAGGTGACGCTTCTCTCGATATCGATACATTAGTGATTGGTGCTGGTCCCGGCGGTTACGTGGCAGCCATCCGTGCTGCACAGCTAGGACAAAAGGTT
Source organism: Paenibacillus sp. FSL R5-0378 (assembly GCF_038009285.1). NCBI lineage: Bacteria > Bacillati > Bacillota > Bacilli > Caryophanales > Paenibacillaceae > Paenibacillus > Paenibacillus sp. FSL R5-0378. The sequence goes on along the minus strand of NZ_JBBPAY010000001.1, from coordinate 5,290,323 downwards.
CTGATTGTGGATAAATCCGAAGTGGGCGGCGTGTGCTTGAACCGCGGATGTATCCCTTCCAAAGCCCTGATTGCAGCTGCTCATCAATATGAGTCTGCCGTTCACGGCGAATCTTTCGGCGTAACTGCTGAGAACGTGAAAGTGGACTTTAGCAAAACCCAGGAATTCAAAAACGGCGTTGTGAAAAAGCTGACCGGCGGCGTTGCCGGCCTGCTCAAAGGCAACAAGGTTGAAATTTTCAACGGCGAGTGCATGTTCATCAACGAAAACGAGGCGCGCGTGTTCAACGAACACGAGTCCCCTCGCTACCGTTTCAAAAACTGCATCATCGCTACCGGCTCCCGTCCGATCGAGCTCAAAGCGTTCCCGTTCGGCGGCCGCATCCTGTCTTCGACAGAAGCGCTGAGCCTGCCTGAAATTCCGAAGAGCATGGTTGTCATCGGCGGCGGATACATCGGTGCCGAGCTTGGCCAAATGTACTCTAAATTCGGAACAAAAGTAACGATCATCGAAGGACTGGATTCCATCCTGAACGGATTCGATCCGGACATGACGAAGCTCGTTGTGAAGAGCATGACCAAAACCGGCGTGGAAATCATCACAAACGCCAAAGCGGAAAGCGCGACGCAAACCGACAGCGAAGTTACGGTGAAATACTCCGTGAACGGCGAAACGAAAGAAGTGACTGCCGACTACCTGCTCGTTACGGTTGGTCGCCGTCCAAACACCGACGGAGAGCTCGGACTCGACCTGATCGGTATCGAATTGGATGACCGCGGTCTGATCAAAGTCGATCATCAAGGACGTACGAACAAGCCGCATATCTTTGCAATCGGCGACATCGTTAAAGGCCCTGCGCTGGCACACAAAGCTTCCTACGAAGGTAAAGTAGCGGCTGAAGCCATCGCCGGACATCCTTCCGTCGTGGACTACAAAGTCGTCCCTGCCGTAGCATTCGTCGATCCTGAATGCGCGAGCGTAGGCTACACCGAAAAAGAAGCAAAAGAAAAAGGCTATAAAGCAAAAGCAGCGAAGTTCCCGTTTGCGGGCAACGGACGCGCCTTGTCCCTCAATGCTGCGGACGGCTTCGTGAAGCTGGTGTTTGACGAGGAAACTCAGCTTGTGCTGGGATGCCACATCGCCGGGGTGGAAGCTTCCAACCTGATCGCTGAGCTGGGCCTCGCTATCGAAATGGGCGCCACGCTGGAAGATATCGCTTTGACGATCCATGCGCATCCAACGCTGGGCGAAATCGTGATGGAAACCGCCGAGCTTGCGCTGGGCAATCCGATTCACGTGATCGCACCACGCCGCTAAGTTATCATCATAGTATAGAAGTAACTCAAGGAAAGAGCCGCATCATGCGGCTCTTTCTTTTTTTATAGAAGGGACTTCGTCATTTCAGGCATTAGCGCCAAAGGAGCCGGATCCATTAACCGCTGTAAATAATCATCTAGAAGGGGCTGTTTTGCAATCCACCCATATCATATTAAGAGGGATATGTTGTTTTTCTAATTATGGGATCATCTGGGTGATGATGCTGACCGGTCTAGGATTTTGCTACAATAGAAAGAGCAGAACGTTTCATTCTAGGGAAGGTGGGGGATGTTATGGGAACGATGACCTCATTTCTGGAAAGAGGACTGATGGACGAAGATTTTCCGATTCGTGTGGTTCAGACAGAAGAAACGTTTCTTTTTGCGCCGCATTGGCATGAAGAAGTCGAAATTGTATATGTGGCCGAAAGCGGGGCGCGCATCGAACTGAACCATCACTTATGTGAGCTGAAGAAAGGGGAGATTTTGATGATCAAGCCGGGTGAAGTCCATTCTTTTCTGCCCGGCACCGGCAAGCTGCTGATTATCGTATTTCGCATGCACTTTTTAACAGGAACGAACCCCAGCGGCCCGGATGAGCAAAGCTTAAAGTTGCTCGTTTCGCACAATACCGTCATTCCGGCACATCAAGTGCAGAAGGCAAATTTGGCGCTGATGATGAAAGCGATTGCTGAAGAAGAATCGGGCAGGCAGCCCGGTTATAAATGGTCTATGAAAGCAAGGCTGTACGACCTGATCGTTCGTTTGATCCGGCTCAAGCCGGGGCAAATGGAGGATGATTATCCAGGTGGCGCCAGCTCCGAGAGCAAAAAATTCGCCTTTATTGAGGCGGTGTGCGAGTACATGGAAAGGCACTACGACCAGCCGCTGAAGCTGGATGACATTGCCGACCATACGAACTTTAACAAATTTTATTTATGCAAGCTGTTTAAGGAAGCCCGCGGCATGACGGTTATGGATTACTTGAATCAATACCGGATTGCACAGGCTAAATGGGAGCTGCTTGGCGGTTCTGAATCCATTCTGCAGATCGCTGTGCGGAACGGATTTAACAACCTGAACTCGTTTAACCGCATTTTTAAAAAGTACAATGGCTGCACGCCATCCGAATTTCGCAAGCGAAGCGGCAGGACTGCGCAATAAATGAACAATCCAGACCAATATCCGATGAGCCCGGCCGGCAAAAATCCCATAAAATGATAACAAACTTAGATGTAAGCGTTTCCTTTTTAATCGTGGATGAGGGGGGACTAGTTGTTATCCTGGGATTGACCAACATCAAGCGAAAAGCAAAGGACGGGTGCTCATGAGAAGAAATCATTGGGGATATACCTTTATGCTGAGTCTGCTGGGCTTGTCCATCCTGCTGGCCGGGTGTACGGTCTCGGGCAAAGGAACGGGCTCAAGCCAGGAAATTACCGTATGGAGCTTTACCGATGAGGCGAATTACGCCATTGATAAGTTTGAGAAGAAGTACCCCGGGGTCAAGGTGAACTTCGTCAACATCCCCGGCAACTTTTACATCACCAAGCTGAAATCCGCCTTGCAGACGGCTTCCAAAGCACCGGACGTGTTCATGCTCGAAAACGGGAACATCCGTGAGTTGATCGACGTTCCCTACCTGGAGAACCTGTCTGCGGCTCCGTACGATGCAAACAAGCTCATTCCTGAGCAGTATTCCTTCGTGCAAGCCAACGAAAAGGACTCTGAAGGGAACGTCAAGGCACTGGGTTACCAGGCGACACCTGGAGGCATTTATTACCGCCGGGACCTGGCTAAACAATATTTGGGCACAGACGATCCGGAGGAAGTCAGCAAGCAGATTGACTCCTGGGACAAAATTTTCGACATCGGCGAAAGGGTTGCCAAAGAAAGCGGGGGCAAAGTGCACGCCCTGGCGAATTGGAACGCCATTTCCGTCTCATATGAAGGCATTCCATGGGTCAAGGACAACAAGCTTGTCATCAACGACGCTTACCTGAAGGTGCTCGATATGGTGAGGGAAGCGCGGCAGCGGCATGTGCTGGCCGAATTTGACGACGGGAGCGCCGGATATGCCGCTTCCATGCAAAAGGGCGAGGTGATGTTCTATCCGGGCGCAAGCTGGGCGCTGCAATACACGTTCAAGGCGAATGCACCGGATACGTCGGGAAAATGGGGACTTGCGCACGGCCCGGCCTCGTTCAGCTCCGGGGGAACGTATATCGCTATGTACAGCAAAAGCAAAAACAAGGATCTGGCGTGGAAATTTATCCACTTCTACAATTTCGACCACGAGTTTTTGACCGAGCTGGCCCATGACCAAGACTACTTTACGAGCAATCGGGTCGTGGACGACCAGCTGGCTCCGACGCTGACTTCCGCTTACCTGGGGAATCAGAAGCACTTCGAGTTCTTTTCCGAGGAAGCGAAAAACGTGCCGAGCTATCAGCGGACGCCTTTTGATACAGTGATCAACAATGACATTTACAAAAATGTGCTGCAGCTGTACCTGAACAACAAGATGAAGACGAAAGAAGAAGCCATCCAAAGAATTAAACGGGACGTCAAGCTCAGGTACCCCGAGCTGGAGGTGGATTGACGCTTAGCGGTTGATTATTCGGCTGCAACAACGTTGGAACAACCTATACCAGGAGGTGCGTCCATGTTTGCCAAATCGATACGGAAGGACCATTACGGTTATTTTTTCATTGCACCGTTTTTTATCATCTTTCTGCTGTTCGGATTGTATCCGATCCTATACTCTCTGTATATCAGCTTTACGAACTGGGACGGGATCCGGACGCCGGAATTCGTGGGGCTGGGTAACTACGTTGCGGTATTCCACGACCCGATATTTTACAAAACCTTTCTCAACACGCTGTTTATTTGGGGCGTGTCCGTCATCCCTCAGCTGACCGTTTCGCTTGTGCTTGCTTTTATTTTAAACGAGAAGTTCGTCAAGGGAAGAAACATATTCCGTGCCGTCTACTTCTTCCCGCATATCGTCACCGCCGCTTCGCTGGGGCTGCTGGTAAGCCTGATCTTCGACTGGCAGTCGGGCGGGCTGAACCACTTTCTCGTCGAGAGCGGAATCATCCACGATCCGATCAACTGGAAGAACAATGCCTGGTTCATGCGGCTGATCGTGTCCTCGATTTTGTTCTTTCAATACTTCGGCTACTCCATGATCATTTATTTGGCCGGATTGCAGGGAATCGATCCTTCGCTGACCGAGGCCGCCCAAATCGACGGGGCCACGAAAAAGCATGTTTTCCTGCACATTACGGTTCCGATGCTGAAACCGATCATTTTGTTCCAGGTCATTACCTCGATCATCGGCGGGATGCAGATCTTCGATCAGCCCTTTACCCTCACCAATGGCACGGGAGCGCCAGACCGCGCATCCATGACCAGCATCATGTACCTGTACAACGTCGCGTTTCAGAGCACGCGGTTTGGCTACGGAGCCGCCATCGCGTTTTGCCTGTTCATCATTATCATTCTGTTCTCCGTCCTGTCGTTTGTGCTGACGAACCGGAAGAAGGCTTGAGGAAGGAGTCGATAACATGGAAGCGATTAGACCGATCCGGCGGGAACTTCCGTATGCCGCCAAGCCGAAACGCCGCCTGTCCGCCGGCATGGTGCTGCTGTATATTTTTCTGATCGGGTTTGCCATCATCTGTATCATCCCGTTTTATCTCATGCTGATCTACTCCAGCCACAGCAATGCCGACATCGCCTCATCGTTCATCTTTCTGCCGGGGAAGGATCTGTGGGCGAACTACAGCAACATGGCCGCAAAAATCAACATTTGGCGGGGATTCATGAACAGCTTCTTCATTGCGGGGTCCACGACGGTGCTGTCCCTGTACATCGGGGCGCTGACGGCCTACGGCTTCGCCAAATTCCGGTTTAAAGGCAACAAGCAGCTGTTCTTCGCTCTGCTGGCCACGATGATGGTGCCCGGGCAGCTGGCCCTGATTGGGGTATACCGGCTGTTCAGCACATTCGGCCTGCTCGACAGCTACGCGGCTATCATTCTGCCGGCGGCAGCGAACGCCTTTAACGTCTTTTTCATCAAGCAATTTATCGACGGAAGCATTCCGGACGAAATCATCGAATCGTCGCGGGTCGACGGTGCGGGCGAGTTCCGGACATTCAACCAGATCATCCTGCCGATTCTGGGTCCTGCGGTTTCCGCACTCGGCATCTTCACGTTCATCGGCTCCTGGAACAACTTCCTCGGCCCGCTCGTCCTGTTCTTCTCGCAGAGCAAATATCCGCTGCCGGTACTGGTCGCGCTCGTGCAGGGTTATTACGGGATGGACTACGGTCTGTTGTACCTGGGTGTGGCGATTTCCATCGTGCCGATCATCATCGTGTTTGCGGTCTTTTCCAAGCAGATCATCGGGAGCGTGGCGATTGGAGCCGTTAAAGGGTAACGCTGCGTCTGTCATATGAATAATCTCGGGATGATGTAACGGCAACAAGGCTTTGGCATGGCACGGTTCTTGGGGGAAGACCCTGGGAACCGTTTTTTTTGTAGTGAGTTCCCGTACGTGGCAAGCGGGCGGATTCTGGTCACTGGGGATGGACTTTTTTAGGTGTTTATCAACCATGCCCCCACATGGTAAACTAGAATATACACAATCAACAGATATTTAGACATTCGGCATTGAGAGGAAGGATACAAAGTGCGAAACTATTTGGAGCTGCTGCAGGACATACTGGAACACGGTACCCCCAAGGAGGACCGGACCGGAACCGGCACGATTTCCGTCTTCGGACGACAGCTGCGGTTCGATCTGTCCCAGGGGTTCCCGCTGGTGACGACGAAGCGCATCCATTTGAAATCGGTCGTCCATGAGCTGCTGTGGTTTTTGAGCGGCGATACGAATATCCGGTACCTGAAAGAAAACGGCGTTTCCATATGGGACGAGTGGGCTGACGAGAACGGGGATTTGGGACCGGTGTACGGCTCTCAGTGGCGGAACTGGGAGGCACCGGACGGCACCCATATCGACCAGATTGCGAATGTGATCGAATCGATCAAGCGGAATCCGGATTCCCGCAGACATATCGTGAGCGCATGGAATGTGGCGGAGATTGAGAACATGAAGCTTCCTCCTTGCCATTTCGTATTCCAATTCTATGTGGCCGGGGGCAAATTGTCCTGCATGCTGACGATGCGTTCGGTCGACACGTTCCTCGGTCTGCCGTTTAATATTGCCAGCTACGCGCTGCTGACGCACATGGTAGCCCAGCAGTGCGGGCTAGAAGTCGGCGAATTCATTTGGTCCGGCGGCGACGTGCATATTTATTCAAACCATTTGGAGCAAGTCAAAACCCAGCTGGAGCGCGAGCCATTCGAGCTGCCTCAGCTTGTGATCAAACGGAAGCCCGAATCGATTTTCGACTATAAGTTCGAGGATTTCGAGTTCGTGAATTATCAGCATCATCCAGGCATTAAGGCGCCGGTCGCCATCTAGCCGGCTTTCATTTTATGTTGAAGGGAGCTTTTTGACCATGACAATGACGTTTATCTGGGCCATGGGCTCAAACGGAGTAATAGGGCGGGACAACAAGCTTCCTTGGCGGCTTCCGCGGGATATGGCTTTTTTCAAGGAAAAGACGATGGGCAAAACGGTCCTCATGGGCCGCAAAACGTGGGAATCCTTCGGCGGTAAGCCGCTGCCTGGACGCGACAACGTCGTCCTGACCCGCGACCCGGATTACGAGGCACCGGGAGCCCAGATCATTCATACGATAGAAGAAGCGGTTGAGCTCGGCAAGAATAAAGAGATCATGGTGATCGGAGGAGCCGAAATTTACTATAAGCTGCTTCCGGTAGCGGACTGCCTGATCGTCACCCGGATCGACGAGACGTTTGAAGGCGACACCTACTTCCCTGAAGTAGACTTCGGGGACTGGATTCTGCAAGAAGAGATCGAAGGGATCACGGATGAGAAAAACCCGTATTCCTACCGTTTCTGCACCTATATCCGCAAAAGTTAACCGAAATTCATGTTATCATGACATGTGATCTCGATGTGAAATAGTACAAATAATTATGCGGATAATCCATTTAATATTCAAAGTTTCAAATGATACTATAATTGAAATATCTATGTAGAATGAACTTGAGCGTATGATGCTCTAACACGAAAGCTGCGCCGTGGTCAGGGGATAATACATGCACAGGCTCGGGTTCAATCTATCTACGTGTCGTTAATGTGATAGATAGGAAGTAACTTTCAACAAGATAGAAAAGAACGGATGGGGGAAAATGCGTCATGTCAACACCAACAGGCTTTATGGAGTACAGCCGCCAGCTTCCGGCGGATCGCGATCCTGCAGAGCGGATTAAGGATTGGGAAGAGTTCCATAAACATATGTCCGAAGAAGAACTGCGCACCCAGGGCGCACGCTGTATGGATTGCGGAACACCTTACTGTCATACGGGAATCGATATGGCTGGAGGCACCTCGGGCTGCCCGGTCAACAATTTGATTCCGGAATGGAACAACCTCATCTACCGCGGCTTGTGGAGAGAAGCGCTGGAGCGCCTGCATAAAACGAACAACTTTCCGGAGTTCACCGGCCGGATTTGTCCTGCTCCATGCGAAGGCTCTTGTACCGTCGGCCTGATCGGCCAGCCGGTAACGATCAAGACGATCGAGCAGGCCATTATTGATAAAGGATTTGAAGAAGGATGGGTTGTGCCGAACCCACCGGAGAAACGTACAGGCAAACGCGTGGCGGTCGTGGGCTCGGGCCCGGCAGGACTGGCCGCGGCAGCACAGCTGAACAAAGCGGGCCACAGCGTGACGGTGTACGAGCGTGCGGACCGCATCGGCGGCCTGCTGATGTACGGCATCCCGTCGATGAAGCTCGACAAATCCGTCGTTCAGCGCCGTGTGGACCTGCTCGCAGCGGAAGGCATCCAGTTTATTACGAATACCGAAATCGGCAAGGACATTCCTGCACAGCAGCTCGTTGACGACTACGATGCAGTCGTGTTGTGCGGCGGAGCTACCAAACCGCGCGAATTCAACATTGAAGGCAGCGATCTGAACGGGGTTCATTATGCCATGACGTACTTGAACGGTACGATCAAGAGCTTCCTGGACTCGGGTCTTGCCGACGGGAACTACATTTCCGCAGAAGGCAAAGACGTCATCGTGATCGGCGGCGGCGACACCGGTTCGGACTGCGTCGCAACAGCACTTCGTCATGGCTGTGCAAGCGTAACGCAGTTTGGCACCCATGAGAAGGCACCGCTGGAGCGCGATCCGATCAACAACCCTTGGCCGCAGTTCCCGAACGTATACACACTGGATTACGCCCAGGAAGAAGCGAAAGCGGTCTTCGGCAGCGATCCGCGCGAATTTTCCATCATGACTACCAAATTTGTGGGTGATGACGAAGGAAACCTCCAAGAGCTGCACACCGTTCAAATTCAGCGGATGGTGGACGAAACCGGGCGTAAAATCTACCAGCCGATTCCGGGAACGGAGCGGGTATTCAAAGCGCAAATGGCGCTGATCGCCATCGGTTTCGACGGACCGGAGCAGACGATTACCGAACAGCTCGGCCTTGAAACGGACCGCCGCTCGAACGTAAAGGCGCGGAAGGGTAAATACAACACAAACGTGGACAAAGTTTTCGCAGCCGGCGACATGCGCCGCGGCCAAAGCTTGGTCGTATGGGCCATCAACGAAGGCCGCGAAGCTGCCCGTGAAGTGGACAAATATTTGATGGGCTCGACAGTGCTGGTATAAGATCGTCGGCTCATAATCCGGGTATGATAGGACAGCAGCTCCGCATTGTTGGCGGGGCTGCTGTTTTTTCTGTATCAGGTCAAATACCGATGTAAGTTAGGAGGCAGCAATCGATGGGACAAATAACGGCTTATCTGGAAGAGGATCATGATTATTTGGTAGAGTTGTGGTACCGGGCGGTTCGTGAGACGCATGCTTTTTTAACCGAGGCAGATATCGCGTTTTACCGCCGGATTGTAGACGAGCAGGCGCTGAAGCACGTGGAGGTGTGGGTGGAAAAGGATGACAGCGGCGTCCCCTTGGGCTTCATTGGGCTGGACGGCAGTATGGTGGAAATGCTGTTCGTCGATCCCGACCGGCATGGACAAGGCATCGGCACCCGTTTACTCCGGTATGCGGAGCAGCTGAAGGGAAGCCGGCTGCGGGTCGACGTCAACGAGCAGAACGATGGGGCATACGCGTTTTATCAGCGGTATGGATTTGTACGGACGGGACGGTCCGAGCTGGACGGCTCCGGACGGCCGTTCCCGCTCCTGCATTTGGAGCTGAAACGGTAAACGGGCAGGCTCAACCTGCCTCTTTAAAAACATCAAGCTCTCCTAAGGTCAGGGATTATCAAATCGGGAGCTGCTGATACATATTTAAGTTAATAAATGCATCCGAAGTGAGGGCTCCCTTTTCATGGAGCTTCGCCGGGTGCTTTTTCCGCTTTGGCTTTTTGGAAATAATCAAACCACAAGCCTTTAATGTATTCTACCGGATCGATCAGTCCTTCTTCGATGCACAGCTCGACCAGCAAGTGAACCCCGAAGAACTGCCGCCGGTTTCGGTCATGGATACTCGATAATGCCTCCAGCGTCACCTTCTTCGCTTTTTCAACGCTGTGCTGCTCGACGCCATGCACAATTTCTTTCATGTTTTCCAGCACATAAACCGTCTTCCTTAATGTGCGGATCAGCAAAATTTGCCGGACATGCGTGGGGGTAAACAGCCTGTACCCGTTTTCGGGATCCCGTTCCGGCTGGATCAGCCCTTCTTTTTCCCAATGCCGGATCGCCGAGGGCTGCACATCCGTAAGCTCAGCTGCTTCGCCGATCGTCATGCGGCCCTTCAATCGTTTGCCAGAGACAAGCGGCAGTTCGGGATTCTGGAGTAAGGCTAGGGTTTGTTCGGCAACCGTTTTTTCATGCTGGAGACGAGCCTGCTCCTGATTGACGAGCCAGAAGGCTCCGTCCATGTCACGCTGTTGAATCAAGCGAAGCACTTCAGAGGTAATCCCGACGCCGAATCCTGAGAACATAGCCCGCAGGCAGCGGAAATAGGCCAGGTGCAGCTGCGTGTACAGGCGGTACCCGTTATCCGACCGCTCCGGCTCGGGGACGACCCCCCAAGATTCATAGTGGCGCAGGGCGCTTGTGCTGATATACAATTCCCTGGCGATTTCGATCGGCTTATAATAACGCATTTCCCTTCCCCCTTATGCGCTTGGACTATCTTCACTCCCCCAAGGATAACATGCCGGCAAACACTGCACAAAAAGCTTTAAGTGACATGATAATGTTCTGTTGCAGGGTTACTGTGATTTCAAGCGAAAATTTAAGCCTGCCTTCCCATTTGCATGAGTGTTATAAAATTTGGGTGTAAGTTGAATTTCAATCGCAAGTAGGAGGTAGAACATGGAACAAGAAGCAGCCGTTGACGTGCGTGGGCTAAGGAAAGCTTACGGCAATGAGGATGTTCTGAAGGGATTGGACCTGCGGGTTGAGCAGGGAACCGTGTACGGCGTACTCGGCCCCAACGGGGCAGGCAAGACGACGCTGATCAGCATATTGTCCACGCTGCTCGCGCCGGATTCCGGTTCGGTCCGGATCTTTGGACTCGACGTCGTGCGGGAAGCCGATGCCGTGCGCCGAAGGATTGGGCTCACCGGGCAATTCGCCGCGGTGGACGAGGGGATGAGCGGCCGCGATAATTTGGTCCTCTTCGGCAGGCTGGCGGGTTATTCCGCCAAAACGGCCAAAGTGCGGGCCGAACAGCTGCTGGATGCATTTGGCCTGACCGATGCGGCCGGGCGTTCGGCCGGAAAGTATTCGGGGGGCATGCGGAGGAGGCTGGATATTGCTGCGGCGATGCTCGTCGCCCCGGACCTTCTGTTTTTGGACGAACCGACGACCGGTCTGGATCCGCGGAGCCGCAGCGAAGTGTGGGATATCGTGCGCGCTTTGGTGGACCATGGCACAACCGTGGTGTTGACGACCCAGTATCTGGAGGAAGCGGACCAGCTTGCGGACCGCGTGGCAGTGATCGGCGAGGGCGCCGTCATCGCCGAAGGAACGCCCGCCGAACTAAAGGCTTCCATCGGCTCAGGCTCGATTCAAATCCGGCTGGCCGACCCGAAGCAGCGGGGAGAAGCCGAGCAGGTCCTGCGGCGCGTGCTTCAAACAGAAGCCAGGCTTCATGCGAATCCCGCCGAACTGTCGGCTCAAGTCTCCGATCCGCGGCAGGCTGCACTGGCGCTGACGGAACTGAGTGAGGCAGGCATTTATACGCACCAATATTCGCTTGGAGAGCCTAGTCTTGATGAGGTTTTTCTCACGCTGACCGGCAGGAGCGCTCAAGCAGAACCTTTGAAGGAGGAGAACCGATGAGTGAACCACAGTCCAGAATGCTGGCCGCCCTGAACCTGAGGGAGCGTCCGCCGCGGCCGAGCGGGCCGCAGGCGGTAATGACCTTTATTTGGCGCTCATGGCGGAAAACGAGCGGCAACGCGGCATATTTAGCGATCGATTCGATCATTTTCCCGGCGGTCTTTCTGCTGATCTTTACGTATTTGTTCGGCGGCGCCATCTCCGGATCAACGGGAAATTACCTGCAGTATCTGCTGCCGGGCATGATGGTGTATACCGTCACCACCATGACGGTGTACATCGGCATCAATCTCAAAACAGATATCGAACGCGGTGTCTTCAACCGATTCCGAACGCTTCCGTTCTGGCAGCCCGCTGCGATCATCGGCACGATGGCCATCAACCTCATCTCCTTCGCCGTGGGACTCATCACGACGTTAGGGCTCGGAATGCTGCTCGGATTCCGCCCGGAAGCGGGATGGTCTGGGGTGCTGCTGTCCATGCTGCTCGTCATGCTTTATGCTTTCAGTTTCAGCTGGATCTTTGCCTGCCTGGGACTGACCGTACGGAAAACCGAGTCGCTCACGACAATGTCCTATCTCGTGTTGTATCCACTCATGTTTACGAGCAACGTGTTTGCCGATACGTCCACCATGCCGGATTGGCTGGGTCCGGTCGTTGCTTACAACCCTGTCAGCCTGGCTTCTTCATCGGCCCGGGCATTGATGCACGGTACGGCGGATACGGCTGCCCTGACCACCACGCTGATAAGCTTGGGATGTATCATTGCCGTGTTTATGCCGCTTGCATTTCAGCTTTACCGCAAAAAAAGCAAATGACCGAAACCAAAGAAAACATCGCCAGGGAATGGCGACGCTTTGGTTGTAACCCTCCTTGATCCTTGGAGCGGGAAGCCCGCCGCTAAGAGATGACTCTCCAAAGGCTTTCCCGCTTGCATTGAAAAACGGGCCTCCCGTATGCTATCATAATTTAGAGTCAATTCTATCAGAACGTGGAAGTTATCCATGAATAAACCGGCCGGGAGCAGCTATTCTCGGCCTTTTTCCATGCGGGGAGCGAATGATTGTTGAAAACTCTAGTCATAGCAGAAAAACCGGATATGGGGCGCAACATTGCCGCGGTTATTGAGCCGAGGGCGAAGAATGCCCGTTCCTATCTGGAGGGGGAGCAGTATATTATTACCTGGGCCATCGGACATCTCGTCGGTTTGGCAGAGCCGGATGCCTATGATGACCGGTACAAGAAATGGAACTTTCGTGATCTGCCAATTATGCCCGACCAATTCAAAATCGTGCCGCATTATAAAACGAAAGACCAGCTGAAAACGATCGGGGAGCTGGCAAAACGCTGCGACCGGATCGTTAATGCCTGCGACGCGGGGCGGGAGGGGCAGTACATCTTTGCGCTGATTCAGCAGCAGCTGAAGCTGAAGCAGCCCGTCCGGCGGCTGTGGATTTCGGACCTGACCGCGGAGAGCATCGCCCAGGGCTTCAGGGAGCTGCGCGCCGCCGAGGAGTTCGAAAATTTGACGCAGGCCGCCAGGGCCCGCAGCGAGGCCGACTGGCTTATCGGCATGAACGCGACCCGGGCGTTTACGACCAAGCATAACACCCTGCTGTCCGTCGGACGGGTTCAGACGCCCGTACTGGCGCTCATTTATGACCGGCAGAAGGAAATCGAGTCGTTTGAATCGCTGACGTATTACGAGGTGAAGGCTCATTTTCGTCAAGAGGCGCTGGAGTACACGGGAACGTGGCAGGGGGACCGGCTGACCTCCAAGGAGAAGGCCGAGGCGATTGCCGCCAGGGTCAAAGGGAAGGAAGGCAAAATCGCCAAATACGAAGTCAAAGATACGAAGGAGTATCCTTTTAAGCTGTATGACTTGACGCTGCTGCAGCGGGACGCAAACGCCAAGTTCGGCTTCTCCGCGAAGAAGACGCTGGACATCGCGCAGGCATTGTATGAACGGCATAAGGTAATTTCATATCCGCGGACCAACTCCAATTACGTCAATGAGCAAAATATTGAAGGGATGCATAAGGCGCTGCATATGCTGAAATCCACTTCATATAAGGAACAGGCTGAAGGGGCCAACGCATCCCTGGTACACAAGAACAACAAGGCGATCTGCAATCCGGAGAAGGTCGAGGATCACCATGCCATCCTGCCGACGCTTAAGCGGCCCGGCCAGCTGGGCAAGGAGGAACAGCAACTGTACGACCTGATCATTCTGCGGTTTTTGTCCCAGTTCTATCCGCCCGCCTTGTACAAGCAGCATACAGTCCTGACCGAAGTAGAGGGGGACCTGTTCAAAACGAACGTGAAGGAGCTGCTGTCGCTGGGATGGAAGGTGCTGATGCCGAGCACCGATAAGAGCGGGAAGAAAACGAAATCCGCAAAGCAGGAGGAAGAGGAAGAAAATCTGGAGTGGAATGACCGGGCTTTCGATCTGGATCCCGAGAAGCCGGTGAAATGCGGCAAGAGCGAAGCCAAAGAGAAAGCTACGCAGCCGCCGAAGAGCTATACGGAGGGCACCCTGCTGAAGGCGATGGAAAGCGCGGGCCGGACGATTGAAAACGACGAGCTGCGGGACGCGATGAAGGACAGCGGTCTCGGCACGCCGGCCACCCGGGCGGCGACGATCGAACGGCTGAAGAAGGTCGGATATATCGCTATGCAGGGCAAAAAGATCACGATTACCCAGAAGGGCAGGACGGCGGTCGAGCTCATTCGCCAGGCAGGCGTTGAGCTGCTGACTTCTCCCGAGATGACCGGACAATGGGAGCGGCGTCTGCATCAAATATCCAAGGGCGAGGCAGCCTCGGTTAAATTTATGGACAATGTCCGCAAATTTACGGTCTCCATCATCGAGAAGGTTGGTGTCCAGCAGGCGGCGCCATCTTCGCTCTTCGGTACGGATCAGGAGCAGGGCCGGGGAAAGCCGCGCTCAAGGTCGGCGGCAGGGAAGGGCAAACGGGGTACAGGAACCGCTTCGCGAACGGCCCGCACGGAAACGGCCGCTGCTGCCGCGCCCCCCGCACCGCCGGGGGAACGGCTGACACATGGGCCATGTCCGCGGCCGGGCTGCCACGGCCAGATAATCGAAGGCAAAAAGGGTTACGGCTGTACCGCATTCAAAGACGGATGCGGATTTGTGATCTGGAAGGAGTTCTCCGGCAAAAAAATCAGCGCCAACATGCTGAAATCGCTGCTGGCTTCCGGCCGTACGCAGCTGCTGTCCTTCAGCGGAACCGGGGGACCGTATAAAGCGCGGATCGTGCTGCAGGATCGAAGTTCCGGTAAGCTGAACATCGAGCGTTCGACTTAAAACAAACCAAAAAGAACGGACCCTGGCGGGCCCGCTCTTTTTTTGCCTATTTTGTACCGAGGCGGCACATTCACTGTCTCAAGGCGTTTGCAGAAGTTACGATGCTCTTGCTGTGGATAACCTCGGGAACTTCCTCGATGCTTGTGACCGTGTAAAGGGAGCTGTCCGGCTTCTTCTGCAGCTCCACCATGTTATAAATCCATTCGTTCTGCTGTTTGATATAGATGCTATGGATTCCTGCCGATAATGCCGGCATCACATCGGTGCGCAGGGAGTTGCCGATCATCCAGGTGGAAGGACGGTAGAAGCCGCCCTGCTTCAGGATGTTCTCCAGCGTCGCTTCGTTTTTGTGCTGCGTAATGTAGATCCGGTCGTCAAAGTACTGGCTCAGCTTCATCTGGTCAATCTTCCGCTGTTGTATCGCCGTTTCTCCGCCGGTGTACAGGTACAGATGATGTCCCTGTGATTTCAGCGAATCCAGCGTCTCTACCATGCCCGGATAGGGCTCCACTTCCTGCTCGTACACGCTCAAGCCGAGCTCCATCAGCTGTTTTTCTTCGTCCGGCTGAACGGGGCGGTTAAACTTGCGGCTGAAGAAGCGGTATGTTTCGATCAGCGATTTGGGGAAGATGCCGCTGCTGAAGCCAGCTTGGCTGACGGCCGCAACGTCGATCTCGATCTGCTTGCTGCGAATCTCTTCTGTCTTGATCTGGTGGGGCTCAAACCATTGTTGTACCCATTCAAAAAACTCCCCGAGGACGATGCCGAAATACTTGTTGCAGTGGATCAGCGTGTCATCCAGATCGAACAGAATATGCTGCTCAGTTGCTTTCACGTTAGGTCACTCCTTAAAGACGGATGTAGGACTCCAGAAACATCTGAAGCTCCGCCGCTCCGTCCGGACGAATGCTGAATTTCTCGGTGTTGAAGGAACCCAAATGGATGCGCAGCAGACCCGCTACCCTGAGGATCATCAAATGGTGCTTAAGCAGCTCCTGGGTCTGGTTCAGATCCCGCATCATATCGTCCAGGGAACGCGGCTTCTCCGCCGCATACCGCAGCAGGCGCAGCCGCTTCGGATCAGCCAGCGCATGCGTCATGCGCAGCAGGCAGGTCGGCGGCTCATCCTCCTGTTCTTCAGGGACGTCAACAGGATACTGGATCAGCATCATTTTCCGGTAAAAGCAGTAAGCGTTGATCGGGCGGTTGTGAACGGTCGGGAATAACACGATGGTTTCCAGCCCGGGAACATCTTCAACCACCAGTCCGCCGGAAGCGTACTCTACCAGGCTTTGAGGCTCCATCTTGGTCAGCAGCATGCGCTTCTCCTCCGCATCCTCTTCGATCAGCGGGATAATGGCGGGTTCCTCATGCTTGAAATAATGCTCATACCATAACTCGAGCAGCGGTGTATATGAATCACGAATTCGTTCAGCTTCCTTTACGGTTAAAGAAGGCAGGTAAGGGGAGGCGGCTTGGTACAGCACCTCTGCCGGCGTTTCATGCAGGCAATCCAAAAAGGCGCGGACGGTATCGCCGTTTGCGCGGTGAATCGCCCAGGCATACAGCACGTCGTAATCGTCGAATGGCCAAGCTGCGGCCGGGCCTAAGGCGGACGTCACTTCAGGTGGAAGCTTGCCGCTCACTTCACCGATCCATTCGGGCCCGATGTCGAGGTTGCGAATCCATTTCTTCGAAATGTACACCATAAAGCTGCTAAGCAGCTCGTAAATCGGTGAAACGTCAACCTTTACTTCATAGTTCATGAAACCAATAACCTCCTATGAAATCTGTGCGCTCATTCCATTATGGCTTGTTGATAGCAGGGTTGTCCACTATAATGTTCAGGGAGTTTGAACGGATTTGCACTCAAGGAGGATATTTTCATTGTCAACACAGAACGACAGCAATCGCGGATTATCTATTCATTACCTCATTCTGATCACCGTGATCGTTGCGGCAGGGCTCAGTCAGGGGCTGCTGCTGCCGGTCCTGTCCATATTTTTGGAGCAAATGGGCGTATCGTCTTCCGTCAACGGATTAAACGCAGCCGCCCTGTACGTCGGATCGTTCGCCATGACGCTTGTCGCCGAGCGGACGCTGGGCGCGCTTGGCTTTAAGAAGCTGGTGAGCGCCGGCCTCGTGCTCGTGCTCGTCTCCGTCATATTGTTTCCGCTTGTGCCGAGCGTGAAAGTGTGGTTTGTCTTAAGGCTGCTCGTCGGCATCGGAGACAGCGCCGTTCATTATGCTGCCCAATTATGGGTGCTGATGGTCACGCCGGCCGAATACCGGGGCCGAAACCTCTCGCTGTACGGCATGTCGTATGGCCTGGGATTCAGCTTCGGGCCGCTGGGTATCCAGCTCCTGAAGTATGGAAATGCGGTGCCCTTCATCGTGCTGGCGCTGCTGATGCTGCTCGTGCTTGTGCTGGTCTGGGCGAAGCTGCCCGATTTCCGCCCGGAGCGGACGGAAGGGGAGGCGCAGCCTCCGCGGCGCTTCCGCCGAAGCTATGCACTCGCCTGGTACGCCCTTCTACCCGCATTGCTGTACGGGTACATGGAAGCCGGGATTAACAGCAATTTTCCGGTCTACGGGCTACGAACAGGGATGGGCGAGTCCCAGATCGCGTTCCTGCTTCCGTTCATCGGCATCGGCGGATTGATTCTGCAGCTGCCGCTCGGCATGCTGAGCGACCGCTTCGGCCGCAAAAACGTGCTTATCGCCTGCGGCCTCATCGGCGGCGCCGCTTTTATGGCCGTGCCGCTGGCAGGAACGGCGACAGCCTGGCTCGTTCTGCTCCTGTGCCTGGCGGGGGGCATGGTCGGCTCGTTTTTTTCGCTGGGCCTGGCCTACGCGGCGGATATTCTCCCGAAGGCGCTGCTTCCCGCAGCGAATGTCGTCGCATCCTTTCATTTTAATATAGGCAGCATCGCCGGGCCGAACATCGGGGGGATCCTGATGCAGTATGGGTGGAACGGAGGCGTGTTCGTTGTGATGGGCCTCGCCTTCGCCTTATTCGGCGCCGTCGGCACCGCCTTTCGGACTTCGGGTGGACGCAGTCAGGAGCCGCTATAGAATAGTTTTTCCCAAAAGGTTCAATAATGTGCGAAAACTCTATATAATCGATATAATAGAAACGTATTGTTCAAAGCCAAGAAGAGATAGAGATCACAGGACAAGAGGAGAAATGTCATGATACGAATTCAGCATTTAACCAAGTCAGTCGGTGTGGACAGAATTCCGATACTCAAAGGGGTATCCCTCGATATCCAGAAGGGCGAGCTTATCGCCGTTGTCGGTGCCAGTGGAAGCGGCAAGAGCATGCTGCTGCGGTGCCTGGCGCTGAAGGAAAAATGGGACGGAGGGACGTTTGTCATCGACGGCCAGGATGTGCTGAAGGAACCTCTCGGCGGAAAACGAAAAATTAGACGCGAATGGGCATACTTAGAGCAGAATCCTCAGCTCTATCCGAACCGGACCGGCCTGAAGAACGTGCTGATCGGCCAAGCCAGTCAGACGCCGCTTTGGCGCATGGTGACGGGGATGGTCCGCTCGGACGATTATATGGGCGCGATGGACGTCATCGAGCAGATGGGTCTCTTGGATAAAGCCCGTATGAAGGCGGGCACGCTGAGCGGCGGTGAAAAGCAGCGCATCGCCATCGCAAGAGCTTTGGTTCATGGGGCCAAGGTTATTCTCGCCGATGAGCCGGTGGTCGGGCTGGACCCGAAATCGGCGGAAAGCGTCATGGAAACGCTGAAAAATCTGTGCGAGGAGGAGCGCGTCACCGTCATTTCCGTGCTTCCGATTGAGCTCGCCGAAAAATTTGCCACCCGTATCGTCGGGTTGTCTGGCGGGGAGGTCGCATTCGACATCCGCGGCCGCCGTCTGACGATGAGGGAAAAAAATATGATTTAGACTTTGCGCCCGCTTGCGGGCTTGGTATAGAAAAGAGTGATGCAATGCATTTGTTGAAGACAAACTGGATACGTGCTGCAGCTGCGGTCCTGCTGACGTTTGTGCTGGGCGGCTGCACGTTTATCAGCGACCCCGTCAGCTTGATGAAGACGCCGATGCTGTCTGCGGATAAAGAGACGCTGAGCTCGATCATCCACGCGCAGCTTCCCGATGGAGCGGATCTCATCCGCTCGAGGGAAGAAACCGACACCAACCTGATCCATTTCGTCGATCTGGACGGAGACAAGGTCAACGAAGCGGTCGTATTCTACGAAACACCGGATCAGCAGGTGGTCATTCACTGCATGATTTTCAAGTTGGTCAACGGAACGTGGACGAAGGTAACATCTTTCGACGGAGAGGGCAGGGTACTGGAATCTCTTCAGTTCAAGGACCTGAACAATGACGGCAAACCGGATATTATCGCCGGATATTCCAGAAGGGACGAAAACCCTGTGAACCGTTTGTACGTCTATACGTACACGGAGGGCAGCATCAAGAAAGACCTGATGCAGGATTACACCAATTTCGTCATTATGGACCTGAACGGGGACAAAAAGAACGACTTGACGATTATTAGCCTGAAGCAGAATGATCAGGCGTTTGTGGCGACATACCAGTATGAAGAAGGCAGCTATGTCGAAATTGACAAGCTGGATATGGATCCGTACGTTTCGAATTATTACAATATTGTCGCAGGTAATGTCTATAAGGATCCAGAAGGTAAAGCCAAGGAAGGCATTGTGATCGACACCTCGATCGGCGGGGGAGACGCCTCTTATTCCAACATCATCGTGATGGAGGACGGGAAGCTGAAGTCCGTGTTCGGAGGCAATCAGGACACCACGTTCAAGGATCTGCCGGTCAAGAGCGGCGACGTGAACAATGACGGGATCATCGAAATCGGATCCGTAGAGCCGCCGATCGGCTGGAACTATTTCAAGCCGGATGAAATTCCGAACTTCTTCGTATATTCGCAGTGGGACGGCAAACAAGGACTAAAATTCGTCGCCGAGCAATATCGTGATTTACAGAACGGCTTCGAGCTGGGCTTCTTCCCGCCGGAGTGGCATAACAAGGTGACGGTGGACACCAAGTCCATCAAGAACCAGTATTTGCGCTTCGTTATGGTCGATACCGGCAAAACGGTGGCCGAGATCAAATTTTTCACCCTGGCCGAGTGGGATAAACAGCATGATGAATGGAAGTACCTGTACCGGACGAACGACAAGGTGATCGGCTACAAGAAATACGGGGACTTTGATATCGATAACAGCAAGAAGCAGCTGAAGAACGAGGTACCCCCGATTGAAAGGAAGGAAAAGATCAGTGAGTAAAGTTTTAATTTTGGAAGACGAGGATTCCATCCGCAGTTTTATTGTGATCAACTTGAAACGCAACGGCTTCGATGTGCTGGAGGCGGCAAACGGGAACGAGGCGCTCGATAAATTGACGTCCAATCCCGATATCGATATCGCACTGCTGGACGTTATGGTTCCGGGGATCGACGGTTTTGAGGTGTGCCGCCGCATCCGGGAAACGAACGAACGGATCGGTATTATCTTTTTGACAGCGAAAGTGCAGGAACAGGACAAGGTGTACGCTCTGTCCGTCGGCGCGGACGACCATGTGAGCAAGCCGTTCAGTCCGACCGAATTAATCGCACGGATTCAATCGCTGCTGCGCCGGGTGAACGTTCACCGCGAAACGACGGCGAAGGTCAGCTTTCATTCCGGTCCGTTCAGCCTGGACCTGATCTCCAAGCAGTTCAAGAAGAACGGGCATGCGATCGAACTGACGCCGACGGAATTTTCGCTGATCCAATTTTTCCTCGAAAAAGAAAATACGCCTCTCAGCAGGGACGTACTGCTCGATCATGTATGGGGCAAAGAATATATGGGCGATCCTAAGATCGTGGACGTGAATATCCGCCGTCTCCGCCAAAAAATCGAGGAGAATCCGTCGGACCCCGAGTTTTTACAGACCGTATGGGGCCACGGTTATAAATGGAAGGGTCAGGGACAATGATCAAGAAAGGCATACGCAGGCAGATTGTCCTGCACTACTTTATCGTAGTGTTCTCGGCGCTTCTGCTGGCGGAAGTCATTTTTTTATTAGCCATACGAACGTATTATTATGACAGCATTTATAGTCATATTAAA
Organism: Paenibacillus sp. FSL R5-0378; assembly: GCF_038009285.1. NCBI lineage: Bacteria > Bacillati > Bacillota > Bacilli > Caryophanales > Paenibacillaceae > Paenibacillus > Paenibacillus sp. FSL R5-0378. The sequence continues at coordinate 5,269,128 of NZ_JBBPAY010000001.1, read as the reverse complement.
AACCATATCGACAATGTCGAGGATTATTATTACCAGCGGATCAACCCGGGGCTTGACGGGAACCGCGACCTGGCTTCCATGCTGACCTACTACGATCTGAACTCGGCCAATGTGCAAATTCTGGATACCCAGGGTAACGTGCTGATCAACTCTTCCGAGTTTCAGCCCGATATGTCTGTGAAGACGGCCGATATTTCCCAGGCGCTGTCCGGAAACGTCGGCCGTTGGGTCGGGCGTCAGGCCAGCACCGGCGAGAATGTCATGGCCGTGTCGAAGCTGGAGCAGAGTAGCGGGCAGGATGGCTATATCGTCCGTTATGTCACCTCGCTGGAAACGGTCAACGATAAATTGTTTAATCTAACCATGCTGGCCACGGGCGTAGGAGCGGCTGTACTCGCTATCGTGCTCGTATTCAGTATGGGTCTTGCCAACTCCATCGTGCAGCCGTTGAACACGATTACGGCCGTCTCCGCCGAGATGGCCCGCGGTAAGTTCAACCAGCGGATCAAGGGCGACTACAAATACGAGCTTGGCGAGCTGGCATCCACGCTGAACTATATGGCCCAGGAGATCGTCCGGAGCAATCAGGTCAAGGACGATTTCATTTCGTCGATTTCGCACGAGCTGCGGACGCCGCTGACGAGTATTAAAGGGTGGAGCGAAACGATCAATTCGGGAGGCTATGACCCCGAGGAGACCCGGATCGGCATGGAGATCATTACGAAGGAGACTGAGCGCCTGATTGGCCTCGTTGAGGAAATCCTCGACTTCTCCAAACTGCAGCAGAATGAGATGAAGATTGCGATTGGCCGGGTCGACATCAAAGAGCTGCTCCAGGAAATCATGTTGAACCTGTGGACGAAGGCGGAGAGCAGGCAAATCGAGCTCCGGCTGAAGTCCGAGGACAGACCGCTCGTGGCCGGGGACGCGAACCGCTTGAAGCAGGTGTTCCTGAACCTGGTGGACAATGCGATCAAATTTTCGCATGAGCATTCGGCAATCGATCTGGTCGTGTACTTTGAAGGCGACAATGTCGTAACCGAAGTGAGGGATACGGGGATCGGGATCAGCGAGGACCACTTGGTCAAAGTGCGCGACCGGTTCTTTCAGGTGGATCCGCTTAACGGCGGCACCGGTCTTGGGCTTGCCATCTCCCAGCAGCTGGTTGAGCTTCATAAAGGAATTTTGCTCATCCAGAGCACGTTAGGGGAGGGGACGACGATCGTCGTGTCCCTGCCTCGGCTGCCGGAGAATACCGCTCAAACGGACGGTGCACCCGAGCTGCCTCCCGCAGACGAGAAGCTTTCATGAAGTTCATACACATCAAAGAGCGAACTCCCGGAAAAAAGGAGTTCGCTCTTTATATATTCACACATATTGTATTAAGAGGATAAGCCTTCGGCACGCAGGCGTCCGGTTTTCTCGTATACATCCTGCAGGAGTCGGGAAGGCTGGGTACGAATGCTTGGTTTCGGCATAACGGTTTCGTAAGGGCCGACTACCGTCACCTGACCCGGCGTTCCTTTGATGACCGCGCCGTCTTTAATGATCGCTCCTTCGCCAATAATGGCATGCTCGATCTGCACGTTGCGTCCGATCCGGACGTTCGGCATCACGACGCTGTCCTTAATCTCGGACATTTTGCCGACTTCTACACCACAGAACATCACGGATTGATGCGCTATGCCGTCCAACGTGCACGTTTCGGAGATCAGGCAGTTGGTCGCCATCACGCTGCGGTTCCGTGTCGATCCTAGCTTCGTACGCCAAGGACGGGTGTACATTGGCCATTCGCTGTTATGCAGCTTCCAATCCAGATCGTCGGACAGGAGGTCCATGTGTGCTTCCCAGAGGCTGGCAACGGTGCCGACATCTCTCCAATATCCGTCAAAGCGATACGCGAACAGTTCATCCTGATCCGCCAGCATCTTCGGAATAATATCCTTGCCGAAATCATGGCTTGAGGCATCATTCGCAGCGTCCTCCATCAAATGTCTGCGGAGGTACTCCCATTCAAACAAATAGATGCCCATGGATGCCAGGTTACTTTCGGGTTCGGCCGGTTTCTCGGCAAAGTCCGAGATGCGCAGCGATTCGTCCACGCTCATGACCCCGAAACGGCTGGCTTCCTCCCAAGGCACCTCCATGACAGAGATGGTGGCTTTGGCGCCGTTCTTTTGATGAAATTGAAGCATTTGATTATAATCCATGTGGTAAATATGGTCACCGGACAAAACCAGTACATGTTCCGGCTGGTGACGGTCAATATATTCGATATTTTTATAAATGGCATCAGCAGTTCCCAAGTATTCCGAGGATCCTGTATTGTAAGAAGGCAGCAGGGTGATTCCGTCCTCTCCATTTTTTTGGAGGCCCCATGGTTCGCCTTCCCCGATATGCAGATGAAGCGATTCAGCCTCGTACTGCGTCAGCACACCGATGGTGTCAATGCCTGAGTTTACGCAGTTACTGAGAGGAAAATCGATAATACGGTAACGGCCGCCGAACGGAACAGCGGGCTTTGCCAGTTTCGATGTCAGAGGTGATAATCTGCGCCCTTCACCTCCGGCAAGCAACATGGCGATGCATTCTTTTCTCTTCATGTCGTTTCCTCCCATTCAAAATTGTAAATGTAGTACATAAATAAACGACTATCGCCCATCTGAAACGATTATATTGAAATATCACTGAAAAATTACAATTTTATCTTTCAGCGGTCATTTTTATTTTCATTTTGGCTACAATGGGGTAATGGTTTACATGCACTATATTCCTAAAGCAGGTGATCATTTGGAGAACATGAATAAGGCGCCGGGTCAGCCGCTGTCCGCGGAAGACATCTATTTGTTTCATGAAGGGACCTCCTATCACAGTCACAGGATGTTGGGCGCTCATCCTGCTGTGGAAGAAGGCGAGGAAGGCGTCCGGTTCACCGTCTGGGCGCCCCATGCCCAGGCTGTAGGCTTGGCGGCAGACTGGAACAACTGGAACGGAGAAAAGGATTCGTTATATAAGATACCCGATTCAGGTTTTTGGACTCGCTTTTTCCCCGGAATCCGTTCAGGTACTTTTTACAAATATGACATGACCGGACCTGGTGGAGAACGGTTTCTGAAGGCCGATCCTTATGCGTTTCAGTCGGAGCTGCGCCCGGCCACCGCGTCAGTGGTCACGGATCTTGCCGGATATGTATGGAATGACGGTCCCTGGCGTAGAAAGAGAAAAGCACCTTACCGCAAGCCGCTGAACATATATGAGATCCATTTCGGTACGTGGCGGCAGAAAGAGGACGGGACTTTTTATACATACCGGGAAATGGCTGATCTTCTTATTCCTTATTTGAAGGAAATGCACTATACCCATGTCGAGTTTATGCCGCTTGCGGAGCATCCATACGATTTATCTTGGGGATATCAGGGAACGGGCTATTTCGCCGTGACGAGCCGCTATGGGACGCCGCATGACTTTATGTATTTGGTCGACGCCCTGCACCAGGCCGATATCGGCGTCATCCTGGACTGGGTGCCATCCCATTTCGCCAAGGATGCCCACGGACTCCGCCGGTTTGACGGGACGCCGCTGTTTGAATACAGCGATGCCTATAAAGCAGAAAAACCCGGCTGGGGCACGCTCAGCTTTGACTTCGGCAAACCGGAGGTCCGCTCGTTTCTGATTTCCAACGCGTTGTTCTGGCTGGACGTGTTCCACATTGACGGGCTCCGGGTTGACGCGGTCACCAGCATGCTGCGGCTTGATTTCGAAAAGCAGGAAGGACAGTTCCAGCGCAACGAGAACGGTGGTCTTGAGAACACCGAGGCGATCGCTTTCCTGCAGCAGCTGAACACCGTGGTGTTCAGCTATTTCCCAAATACGCTGATGATGGCCGAAGAATCCAGCGCTTGGCCCGGGGTTACCGCACCCGTGCACGAAGGCGGGCTGGGCTTTAATTACAAATGGAACATGGGCTGGATGAACGACACGCTGGATTATGTGGAAACGCCGTTTGAACAGCGGCCCGGGCGGCATCATCTGCTGACATTCCCGATTGCTTATGCTTATTCTGAGAATTACGCGCTGCCTTTATCCCATGATGAAGTTGTTCACGGCAAAAAATCGCTGCTCAGCAAAATGCCTGGGGATTACGGGCAGAAGTTCGCCGGGCTTCGGCTGCTGCTTGGGTACCAGATGACCCATCCAGGGAAAAAGCTGTTGTTCATGGGCGGGGAGTTTGGCCAGTTTATCGAATGGAAGGACCAGGAGCAGCTTGACTGGCTGCTCCTGGATTACGAGAGCCACCGCAGTTTGCATCGGTATACCGCGGAATTAAACCGGCTGTATCTGAACGAACCGGCGCTGTGGGAGCGGGATCATGAGCTTGAAGGGTACCGATGGATCACGCCGCATGACAACACGCAAAGCGTCATTTCGTACCTCAGAAAAGGGAAGAAAGCCGGTGACACCCTTGTCGTCATTATTAATTTTCAACCGGTGCGGCGCGAGCATTACCGAATCGGGATTGCCAAGTCCGGCACGTACGTGCCCGTGTTCTGCAGCGAGGATTCCCAATATGGCGGAAGCGGCGAGTTTAACGCCGAACCCGTGCAGACGGAGAAGATCCCTTGGCATGAACAAACGTGCAGTCTGGAATTAACCCTGCCGCCGCTCAGTATGCTGATATATAAAAGGGAGCAGCCTCGTACGAAAAAGGCGGTTCCGGGAAAAGAGAGTAAGCCAAGCAAGCGAAGTGCCGCGTCAAAGTCCGGCAAATCCGGTGAAACCACCCGGGTGTCGGCGTCCAAAGCCAAGGAAGGGTTAAAGATGCCTACTGCAGAGACAAAGAAAAGATCGGGCAGAGGTACCGGAAGGAAACCGGTGACGGAAGACGGCCCGCGGATCAATGAATAGGAGGCAGGAGAGATGAAAGTCATATTTGCAGCAGCGGAATCGACACCGTTTATTAAAACAGGGGGACTTGCCGATGTCATCGGCGCCCTGCCCAAAGCGCTCAAGCGAAGCGGCGCGGATGTGCAGGTCATTTTGCCCAAACATAAAGGGATACCACAGCAATTTAGGGATGAAATGCAGCATCTCACGGAAATCAAAGTGCCGGTCGGCTGGAGAAATCAATACTGCGGCATCGAAAAGCTCGTGTACGACGGCATTCCGGTATATTTTCTCGATAACGAATACTATTTCGGACGGGATGGCGTGTACGGATACATGGACGACGGCGAACGCTTCGCCTTTTTCAACCGGGCCGTGCTTGAAGTGCTTCCGCTGATCGGTACCGAGCCGGACGTGCTCCACTGCCATGACTGGCATACGGCGCTAATTCCGGTGTTGCTGCAGGCGCACTACCGCCATAACGAGTACTACCAGCACATCCGTACCGTGTTTACGATACATAATTTGCTGTACCAGGGAATTTATCCTTACGAGGTACTTGGCGAACTGCTGGAGCTGGGGCATCAATATTTTACGCCAGAAGGCCTTGAGTTTTACGGAAATGTCAACTTTATGAAAGGCGGGATCGTATACGCCGATCACGTGACGACAGTGAGTCCGACCTACGCCAGGGAGATTCAGACGGCCCATTACGGATATGGGTTGGAAGGGCTGCTGTATTCGCTCGGTGACCGGCTGAGCGGGATCGTAAACGGAGTAGACACGAAGAGTTACAATCCCGCTAACGATACGAGCCTCTATGTAAAATACCGGTCGAACCTGGCGAAAAAGAGAGAAAACAAAGCAGGGCTCCAGCAGGAGCTCGGCTTGCCGGTTAAACCGGACGTGCCGCTCATTGCAATGGTGACCCGGCTGGTGGAGTCCAAGGGACTGGATCTCGTGACGCGGGTGCTGGACGAAATGCTGGATCACGACGACTTCCAGTTCGTCTTGCTCGGCACGGGCGACTCCGCCTACGAGCATTGGTTCCGCGAAGCGGCAGGGCGGCATCCGGACAACATGTCGGCGCAGATTACGTTCAGCGACGCCCTGTCACGCAAAATATATGCAGGCAGCGACATGTTCCTCATGCCGTCGAAGTTCGAGCCATGCGGCATCAGCCAGCTGCTGGCGCTGCGGTACGGCAGCATCCCGATCGTTCGCGAGACCGGGGGGCTGAACGACACCGTGCAGTCTTACAACGAGTTTACGGGCGAGGGCAACGGTTTCAGCTTCACGGCGTTCAACGCCCACGACATGATGCATACGATCCGCCGCGCAGCAGCGTTTTACCAACAGCCGGAGCATTGGAGCAAAATCGTGAAGAATGCCTTTGCCGGGGATTACAGCTGGAACATGTCCGCCAAGGAGTATATGGACATTTATGAACGCGTCACCGTTTAAAGCAAACGGAGCTGGTCCAGGCCGGCTCCGTGGTCATATTCACAGCCGCTAAGAATCCATATGGAAAAAGCCTTCCGGAACTCCGGAAGGCTTTTCGTTATGAAGAAACCGATTTATTTGGTGAGATTTCGGTACAAAATCCGGTACCCGTAAGGGTCCAGACTGACGTTCATCGTTCCGTTCTGTGTAGGCACATTGTCGCCCGATAAGGCGTCCTTCCAGTCATTCGTAACCATCGGGTGGGACAGCACTTGCGGCTTGTCGGTGTTGTTCATCCAGATGGTGAAATGAACCCGGCTGTCCATGCGCTCGTAAATAATGTTGGGATTGCCCGGTTCCGCCTTCAAAAAGCGGAAGCGGCCTTCGCGGAGCGCTTTGTTTTTTTTGCGCAGACCGATGAGCAGCTTGTAAAAATCGTACAGCTCGCGGTCCTGCTTCTTCGGATCCCACTCCATGCATTTACGGCAGTCCGGATCGCCGCCTCCGGTAAGGCCCACCTCATCACCGTAGAAGATGCATGGCGTCCCCATGAACGTGAACAGGAAGACGACCGCCAGCTTCATCCGGCGCTTGTCGTTGCCGACTCGCGTCAAGAGGCGCGGCGTATCATGGCTGCACAGCATGTTGAACACCACTTCGTTCGTCTGCTGCGGATAGCGCATCAGGATGGTGCCCATTTTGTTGGCGAACGTCAGTCCGTCCATGCCTCCGTTGAAAAACTCCAGCACCTTGTCGGCAAAAGGGTAGTTCATGACAGAGTCGAACTGGTCGCCCACCAGCCAGGCGAGGGAATCGCTCCACACTTCTCCGACGATATATGCGTCCGGATTGGCGTTTTTGACGACCATGCGGAAGTCCCGCCAAAAATGGTGGTCGACCTCGTTCGCCACGTCCAGCCTCCAGCCGTCCAGCTTGATTTCCTTAATCCAGTACTCGGCAACGTCCAGCAAATACTGCTTCACCTCGGGATTGGCCGTGTTGAACTTGGGCATATTGCCAAAGAAACCAAACGTGTCATACGTGGCGATCCCGTTCTCAACCCGAGCCGGAAACTGGTTGATATGAAACCAATCGGCGTATTTGGACTTTTCCCCATGCTTCAGGACGTCCTGGAACGGTGGAAACAGTTCGCTGCAGTGGTTGAACACGGCATCGAGCATGACGCGGATCCCTTTGCTGTGACAGGCTTCCACGACCTGCTTGAGCAGCTCGTTGTCCCCAAAATGCGGATCAACCTGCTTATAATCGACGATGTCGTATTTATGGTTCGACGGCGACGTGAACAAAGGTGTGAAATATATCGCATTAATGCCCAGATCGAGTAGGTCGTCCAAATGATCCAGGACGCCCTGCAGGTCGCCGCCGAAGAAATTGTCTGTTGTCGGCTGTCCTCCCCAAGGCTGTGTCCCTTTCGGATCATTGCTTGGATCCCCGTTTGCAAAACGTTCCGGCATAATTTGGTAAAAAATAGCATCCTTTGCCCAATCCGGCACCTTAAATACGTCGATCTCATGTATGTAAGAAAATTCGTAATAGCCGCCCGTCGGCGCCGGACAATTTCGGTACAGCCCGTTGTCGAGCATGTAAATCGTTTCTTTGCCGGAAGTGATCCGGAACGCATAGCTAAGACGCTTGTATTTAGGCAGCACGGCAGCTTCCCAATAATCGAACATCTCGTCGGTCGCGGCTTTTTCCATCGTAATTTCAAAATAGGTCGAATCCCAGTCGTATTTGTCTCCGGTCATCGCAACCACCGTATCCACGTCGTTTCGTTTGGTGCGGACACGCAGATGTATCGTCTTCGGATCGTATGCATAGGCCCATTTGTCCCGGGGGACATGGTATAAAGCTTCCAGCAGCATGACTACACCTCCATCAAATATCTAGCTATTTAATACCTCATTCCCGGAATGATGAACCATGGCTGCCGCCTTAATCTGACGTTTCGGTGAACTTTTTGCGTAGGAGTCCCCATTGCGTGTAATTACATAATAAGAAGCTTTTCTTTCAAAGGGTGCAGGTTTTTGAAGGGATTTATGCATCGGATTAGGAAGGAGACGGGCCTTGAAACGGTAAATACATATTTATTCCGAAAAAGAAGGGGAGGTGACTAAAAGAAACAATAGAACTAGGAATAAATGGTATTAAAAAGCTATAATCCGCATTATTCTGGCTATTTTGAAATGTATTGACCACTGTATGAAAATGTCATTGCATAATCATGCATTTTTATTGTATGATTAGAACCGTGGTTTTTCGGGCTGGGCCGGATACGGATCATGCCTTTGAACAACAATAAGTATCATTGAAATGGACAGGAGAGATAGATATGAAAAAATGGGGTATTCTAACGGCATGCATTCTGCTGGCAGGCTCCCTGCTTGCCGGATGCGGAAGCAAACCTTCGACTGAGGGCAGCACGGCAGCGGGCGAACAGCCGGCCAGCGGCAAGACGATCGTGCTTGGTACTAGCGCGGACTTCCCGCCGTACGAATTTCATAAAATGGTGAACGGCAAGGACCAAATCGTCGGCTTCGATATCGAAATCGCCAAGGAAATCGCCAAAGACATGGGGGCGCAGCTTGAAGTCAAGGACATGAGCTTTGATGCGCTTCTCGGCGAGCTGTCCACCGGCCGGGTAGATTTTGTCATTTCTGGCCTTACACCAAACGAAGAACGCAAGAAACAAATCGATTTTTCGAACAACTACTATAAGGCAGAGCAGGCCGTTGTCGTCAGAGAGGCTGACAAAGACAAATACAGCACGATGAAAGCTCTGGAAGGAGCTTCGCTCGGCATTCAGAAGGGTTCGATCCAGGAGGACATTGCCAAGACGATTCCGGGGGCGAAGATCACCGGCCTGGGCAAAATTTCCGACATTGTGCTTCAGCTGAATTCGAGCCGCGTGGATGCCTCCATCATGGAGAAACCGGTTGCCGAAGCATACATCAAGAACGTCAAAGGTTTGGTAATTGCGGATGCGGTTCCTGATTATAAGGAAGACGGCTACGCGATCGGGATCAAAAAAGGCAACACCGAGCTCGTGAACCAAATCAATAAAACGCTGGACCGTCTGAAATCCGAAAACAAGATTGAGCAGTACGTCGCCGAAGCGAGCGATTTGGCTGCACAGAAATAGAGGTTAAGCTGTCTGTTCTCATTTTATACATCGGATAAAATAGCGAAGCGAATTCGCTATTTTTTCTGTTCAATGATGGGTACCTTGTTTCAAATATGTCCCGATCTGTTGTATACAGGGAAAGGATGGGACAGGCAGGTATGATGACAAAGGAGGTTCTTGGGTCTTTATGAATATGTTCTCCGTTTTTTGGGATTACCGGACGTATTTTGCGACAGGTATCCAGTATACACTGCTCCTGGCGGCCATCGGCGTCTTCTGCGGCTTCGTGCTGGGCATTCTTATATCCTTGATGCGGATGTCCCGCTTTTGGCTGCCGAAGCTAATCGGTTCGGTATGGGTGGAAGTTCTCCGCGGTACCCCGATGGTTGTTCAGCTGTTTATTATTCACTACGGCCTCGTGGCCTTCGGGGTCAAATTTACGCCGATCGAGTCCGGTGCAATTACGCTGTCCATTAACAGCTCCGCGTACCTTGCGGAAGTGTTCCGTGCCGGAATCCAGGGGGTGGACCGTGGCCAGTCGGAAGCGGCCCGTTCCCTCGGAATGACGCGCAGCATGACGATGCGGTACATCGTGCTGCCCCAAGCTGTTAAAAGCGTGCTGCCGGCCATCGGCAATGAGTTTATTACGATTATCAAGGAATCATCCATCGTATCGTTTATCGGCGTCACCGACTTGATGTACCAGTCGGGGGCTATCCAAGGGATTACGTATGATTACCTCAGTCCGCTGCTGGTCATTGCGGCCATCTACTTCATTATGACGTTTACCCTGTCCAAGCTGCTAGGGGTATTCGAAAGGAGGCTGAATACCGATGATCAGCGTTAAAGATCTGCGCAAATCGTTCGGCAAGCTGGAGATTCTGAAAGGGATCGACATCGACATCGCCAAAGGCGAGGTCGTCGTCGTGATCGGCCCCAGCGGCTCGGGGAAAAGTACCTTTCTCCGCTGCCTGAATCTGCTCGAAACGCCAACAGGGGGGCAGATCACGTTTGAAGGCGAGCCGATTACGGACAAACGCCACAACATCAATGCCACCCGCGAAAAAATGGGCATGGTGTTCCAGCATTTCAATCTGTTCCCGCATAAATCGGTGCTGCAGAACCTCATGCTAGCCCCGGTTAAGGTGAAAAAGCAGCCGCCGGCCGAGGCGGAACGGATTGCCCTTGACCTGCTGCGCACGGTCGGATTATCCGACAAGAAGGATGCGTATCCGTCCCAGCTGTCAGGCGGGCAGAAGCAGCGGATCGCCATCGCGCGGGCGCTGGCCATGCAGCCCCACGTCATGCTCTTTGACGAGCCGACTTCGGCCCTGGACCCCGAAATGGTCGGCGAAGTGCTGGAGGTCATGAAGAAGCTTGCGGAGGGCGGCATGACGATGGTCATCGTAACCCATGAAATGGGGTTTGCCCGGGAAGTCGGCGACCGGATCGTCTTTATGGACGGCGGACAAATCGTCGAGCAGGGGACGCCTGCGGAAGTGTTCGGTAACCCACAAAACAGCCGCACGAAAGATTTTCTGAGCAAGGTTCTTTGACAAAGTGCCTGCATATAAAAATGATAAAGCCCTGGACGAGAATATTACTCATCCAGGGCTTTTTATGTACCTTTTCATGAATAAATTGTTAAAATGAATGAGGATTTTGTAACTATTTTAAAAGGAATTGAGCTGCTGCTCCCTTGCTTAAGTCAGCTAACAACCCTAAATAAAGCCTGATAATTCAAGACTTTTGGATTGGTAACATTTTCATGCGCACAGGTTACAAAATTGTGATATATTTGTTGAGCCGAAACTTTTCTAAGGTAAAGTGCGGGGGATGTAATTTGTGTACATAGTACGCTTGGGGTGAATCGCACCAATAGGGCGTAGGGTTGTCTCCTCAATCCGAATCCGACAGCTAACTTCGCAGGCATCACGACTTAAGGAGGAACCATGAAAAGATTTAAAGGAATCAAGACACTTGCAGCCATCATCGGCATTTCTCTGGCGGTACAAGCGGTACCCACGTTTGCGGACTCGGTCCATGTAGCGAAGGATGGAGACACCTTCTATACATTATCTAAACAATATGGCGTTAATTTGAATCAGCTGATGAATGCAAATCCGAGCGTAGAAGCAACCAATATTTATCCAGGCCTGAAATTAAACGTTCCCGGAGCAAGCACAGCCAAGGCATTTGCCGCAGAGGACAACGGCTCCATCATCACAGCAGCTTCCCTGAACGTCAACGGCGATGACAAAGTCGTGGAAGCATGGGGTAAAACCTTCAATTACTCCAAAACGCTGGACGTCCGAGCTACGGCTTATTCATCTGCCGCTAGCGAAAACGGCAAGTGGGGAGCAGTGGACTACTTCGGCAACCCGCTGAAGCTGGGAACGATCGCGGTTGACCCTTCCGTTATCCCGTTGGGAACGAAAGTGCTGGTTACCGGTCACAGCTTCCAAGGCCTTCCGAAGAAAGCCTTCGTAGCGACAGCTAAGGATACCGGCAGTGCGATTAAGGGGAAACGCATCGACATTTTCGTGCCGGGCAGCCCGGAAAGCGTTAGTGCCTTCGGGTTCCAGGACGTTGAGCTGTACTTCATTAAATAGTCAATGCTATTCATAATAACACGGAAAAACCGGCTTTTGTACTCAAGCCGGTTTTTTTTGTACGCTCAGCGCGTTACTTGTCTTTTGGAACGTGAAGTAACCTCGGCAGCGTGACGAATGAATAGCCTTTATTTTTCAAAGTCTGAATAATGTCCGGAAGGGCATCGATCGTACCGCTGAGATTGGACGTGGTTCCGCCTCCCGCATGCTGAAGAATGATCGAGCCTTGCCCAACGGTGGACAGCACGTTGCGCTTGACCGCTTCCTTGCTGATTCCTTTCCAATCCAGCGAATCGACGTTCCAGTTTACGATTTTGTAGCCCTGCTGCTTGGCCCAGCGCAGTTGGCGTTCCGTGATGTCTCCATAAGGCGGCCTGATCAGCTTGGGCTTATAGCCGACGATGCCGTAAAGCGTGTTCTCCGTCCGCTTAATCTCGGCTACATATTCGTCCATCTCCAATTTGTGAAACACGGGATGATTATAGGAGTGGTTTCCGATCACATGTCCTTCACGGACAATGCGCTCGACCAGCTCGGGATGCTTCTTCGCCCGGCTGCCCATCACAAAAAAGGTGGCTTTAATATGATGGGCTTTGAGCACATCCAGGATCTGAGGAGTAAACCTGGGATCCGGCACGTCATCAAAGGTTAGGGCCACCTCTTTGACGCGCGGACCGTGAATTTTGAACGTTTCGGGATATTTTTTGATCAGCTGGCCTAGCGTAAGGATCTGCTGTTCCTTCCGCTTTTCTTTCGCCTCCCGGCTGCTGGTTTCCCGTGCAGGTTCGGAACCTGACGAATGTTCCGGGGGTTCACCGCCTTGAGCGGCGGCTGCCGGCCACCCGGACTGCCAAGGACAGATCAACAACAAGATCAGCAGGGAAGACAGCAATGTGCATAACAGCTTCTTTTTCATCCGTCTCGACTCCTTTCCACCGCGGACAAACAGCGAAAGCATGATTTATCCTTGTTATGTCCATAAGTTGATGCAATTATGTTGCTTTAAATCAGTTGCTGGGCCACATTTTCATATCGTTCGGCAAAGCGTGTATAATAGAACTGATGGATTACGGTCGCTGTTCGTTGGCCGTAACCGCGAGGTATGGACGATTGAACGGCGGCGCTGCAATCATATAACCCTGTTGTCATATAGGCTTAATCACATACAACATAAAGGAGACACGAAGCAATGGCAGATCTATTTACACCTTATGTACTTAAAGGATTATCTCTGAAAAACCGGATTGTTATGCCTCCGATGTGCCAATATTCGGTACAGGCTGAGGACGGGATCCCTAACAATTGGCATTATGTCCATTATGTATCCCGCGCAGTCGGCGGAGCCGGATTGATTATCGTAGAGATGACGGGGGTTCACCCGGACGGACGGATTACGAACCGGGATACGGGAATATGGGATGACGGGCAGATCCCTGCTTACCGCAAAATCGTCGACGAAGTGCACGCCCATGGCGCAAGGATCGGCATCCAGTTGGGCCATGCCGGCCGCAAGGCGGAGGACGCGAACCCGCCCGTAGCCCCATCGGCCATCCGTTTTGACGAGAAATATAAAATTCCGAGGGCTTTGTCCACCGAAGAGGCCCAGAGTCTGGTTACCGCCTATGGGGAAGCGGCCCGGCGCGCGGTGGAAGCCGGCTTTGATACCGTCGAGATACACGGCGCTCACGGCTATTTAATCCATCAGTTCCATTCTCCGCTGACCAACCGAAGAGACGATGCGTATGGAAAAGACCTGGCGTTGTTCGGAGAAGAAGTTGTTAAAGCCGTCAAGAAGGCGGTCCCTGAAGACATGCCTGTTCTGATGAGAGTGTCAGCCAAGGAGTACGTGGACGGCGGTTATGACGTCGATTACTGCGCGGAAATCTGCCAACGATACCGGGATGCGGGCGTGGACGTATTCCATATTTCCTCCGGCGGTGAAGGTCATATCGGATCGAACGGCGGACCGAAGGCCGGCTCGGGGTACCAGGTGGAATTGGCGGAGCAAATGAAGGCAAAGCTGGATGTACCGGTAATCGCTGTCGGCCGCTTGGAAAATTACGAGGAAGCGCAGCAGGTGGTGCTGGAAGGAAAGGCGGATCTGGTCGCAGTCGGCAGAGGCATGCTGAAGGATCCTTATTGGGCGCTTCATGCGGCCCAAGAGTTGAACGGAGAACAGAAGATCCCGAAACAGTACTTGCGCGCTTTTTAACTTAGGCATTGCGGAAATAAGCTAATCAAGCATTCACAACAAAACGCTGGAGTCAGATCCGTAGGATCGGCTCCCGCGTTTTTTAAACGGTAAACATACCCTTGAATGAAGGCTCCTTACTGCTATATTATGGAAGATGAACAAACGCCGAAAAAATTTTGGCGATTTTTGAAACGGTCCTAAAACTGCTGCGTAAAAGAGTATCAAGAAGAACACATTAACCTTTCAGGAGGAACAAGAAACCATGGCTATTTTCAAAAGACTGCGCGATTTAACAATGTCCAATATTAATGCGATTATTGATAAGGCAGAAGACCCGATCAAGATGACGGACCAATACATCCGCGATATGACCGAAGATTTGGAAGACGCGGAGAAGGCTGTAGCCGCTCAAATCGCCATCGAGAAAAAATTCAAGCAGCTGTACGAAGAGCAGCAGGCGCTCGTTGAGAAGCGTACCCAGCAGGCACACACCGCAGCCCAGGCACAGAACATTGAGCTGGCCCGCCGTGCGCTGGAAGAGAAAAAATCGGCTGAGCAGAAAATGAACGAATACAAAGCAAGCTACGACCAGAACAAGGCTTCGGCCGACAATCTCCGTGCCAAGCTTGAGGAAATGCGCAAGCAGCTCACCGAAATGAAGAACAAAAGAGAGACGCTGGTAGCCCGCTATAATGCGGCCAAAGCGCAAACCGAAATCAACAAGGCGATGAACGGCTTCAGCACCGATTCTGCGACGAACGGCATGAAGCGGATGGAAGAGAAGATGCTGCAGATGGAGGCGCAAGCCGAGGCCAGCAACGAAATGTCCGCCAAAGGCAAATCGCTCGACGATGAGTTCGAACAGCTCGGCAAGGACAAAGAAGTTGAAGATGAGCTGGCAGCGCTCATGAAGCAGTACGAGAACAAATAATCTGCCATAAACCGGGTATGATGAATAGCGAAGGGGAACATTTGTCATATTTCTCCTTCGCTTTTATTATGTATGAGTGAGACGTTGAGAAGATGTGGAGGCTAAGGTAGATGGATTTTAATATCATTAAAGGGATTCTGGTATGGACAGGTTCCGGGGCGATCCTGCTCTTTATTTTGATGTTTGTGGATTCGCTGTTTACCAAGTACAAAGATTTTGAAGAAGTGAAGGCAGGCAACATGGCGGTCACCTCGCGCCTGGTCATCAAGCTGCTGTCCCAGGGTTACATTCTGTCCGTTTCGATTCGGACCTCGAATAACCTGCTGGAAGCGCTTGTCGTATCGATCGTCTCCTTCTTGATCTTACTCGTGCTGGAAGCGATCGTGCGCGTCTTGATGAGATGGTGGGCAAAGCTTGACCTGGATACAGGTACACAGCAGGGCAAAGTGGGTTACGGCCTGTTTGCCGGTACGATCCATTTGGTGGGCGCCCTCATCATTACCGCCTGCCTGTAGCACGACCCCAATATATATTAAAGTTTGATTACCTAAGGAGTTATAGCATATGAGTGTATTTAAAAGAATAGGCAACCTGTTTGCCAAGCCGGAACCGCCGAAACCGGAGAAAAGCATGCTGGCGCTGATGCCGGGAGATATTTGCGAGGTATCGCTGGTCACGTACGAAGTCATCGGACGCGTGCACAACCGCGGAAGAAACGCCGTTCTGCTCACGCTCCGGGACGGGAACACGATCGCTTACCTTCATATTGAAGAGCGCGAGACCGTGGAGTATGAATTGTACGCTCCGATCGACGGCCGGCTTGACAATCCTGCAGAAGTACCGACCGAGATCGACCTGGACGACCGGGTTTACTATATGGAAGAAGAATACATCGGTCATGTGTTGATTCAAGGCAAAACCCCGTTTACGCAAGGGGGAGAGCAGCATGTATGGCAGTACCAATCCGACGATTACCATCTGCTGCGGATCGAGTGGCAGAACGGACGCTTTATGCTGTATGAAGGAGAGAAAGTAATCCCAGGTGATGTGAAAGTCATCCGGGCCAATTAGAGGTGGGGCACATGATGGGTAAGAAGAGAAGCAGGTTTCTCGGCCTGAAGCTTCTGCTTGTCGCCAGCCTTGTGCTGTCTCTGCTGACCGGATGCGGCATCGGCTCGCCAAACGTCAAGGAGACCTATCCGCTGGAGTCGGTGAACCGTGACGGTAACGCTACGTCGTATGTGTACAGGGCCGCAGACAAGACGGTTCCCGAGGTTGCGAAGGAGCTGACGGACGAGAAGAAGCCCGACCAGATGTCGCCGGAAGATGCCGACCGGATGTTCCTGGTGTACGGTAACGAATGGTACCATCTGCAGAAAGATACCGCCAAGCCAAGCGATACGCTGATCGAAATCGACTCGCAGCAGTATGTGCAGCGGAATTACGATTCAAGCTTTCTCCAGGGCTATCTGACGGCCGCGCTCATCGGACAACTCTTTGATTCGTTCGGCGGGGGAGGCTCTTACCGGGGGTATACGAGCAGAGACATTTATCAGCCGAAGCAGGGAACGTACCACAAGCCGACGACCAACGATAAAAAAGTGGCGCCGCCGCTGACGGTTGAGAAGAAGGGCTCGATTCTCCGCCGCGGCAAAAACAGCGACACGAATCCGAGCGTCGGTTCCGGAGGCAGCATTTTTGACCGGAAGAAAGATACCAAGACTCCGAGCAGGGGCAGCATTTCAAGGGGCGGCAGCAGCGGCTCCGGCCTGTTTGATGCACCGAAGCGGTCGTATACGAAGCCGAAAACCCGTGTCGGATCTGGCAAGATCACAAGGCGCAGGTGACGGCTGGCCGCAAGCGAATAACCTGATGCCGTGTTCACGGCGGACGAAAACGCACGAAGCATGGATTCGTGCGTTTTTTTGTGTCATGATAGACAGTGGAGACATTCAGCAACGGAAGGATGATACATAATGGATCAGACACGAACCGATTACGATAAATTTCACCGGAAACCGATGCAGGTCAAGGATGCCCAAAGGCTGATCGCCGGGTATGTAGAGGCAGGCGCTGTAGAAACGGTACCGCTGGCGGAGAGCGTCGAACGCTTTCTGGCCGAGCCCGTTACCGCCCCGCATCCGTTTCCGCGGTTCCGCCGCTCCGGAATGGACGGGTACGCGATTCGGTCTGCTGACACGGCTTCTTGCAGCTCGGACGATCCGGTCTGGCTGGAAGTCATTGACGAGATTCCTTGCGGCAGCGTGTCCAGCCAAGTGATCCGTCCGGGGACGGCTGCGCGGATCATGACGGGCGCCGAAGTGCCGGACGGCGCGGACGCCGTCGTCATGCTGGAAATGACGGAGCAGCAGGAAAAGGACGGACGTGCCCGGGTTGGACTGAAGCGAAAAATCCAGGAGGGGCAAAACATAACCCCGATCGGCCTGGAGGTTCAGGAAGGACAGCTGCTGCTGAGCCCGGGGACCCGGATTTCGGCCGGGGAAATCTCGGTGCTGGCGACGTTCGGCATTCACCGTGTCCCGGTGTACCGCAAGCCGCGGATCGCGATTTTCTCGACGGGGTCGGAGCTGCTGTCTGTCGAAGAGCCGCTTCAGCCGGGGAAAATCCGCAACAGCAACACGTACATGCTCGCGGCCCAGGTGCGGGAAGCGGGGGGCGAGCCCTTTATCTTGGAAGCCATTATGGACGATTTGCAGCTGGCACAAGCACGGGTCGAGTCGGCTCTCCGGGAATATGATGCCGTCGTGACCAGCGGCGGTGTGTCAGTCGGCGACTACGACATTATGGGCGACCTCGTCCGCGGCGGCGGGGTGGAGATGCTGTATAACAAAATCGCCATGCGTCCCGGCAGCGTCACGACGGCGGCCGTAAAAGACGGCAAACTGCTCTTTGCGCTGTCGGGCAATCCCGGCGCCTGCTTCGTCGGCTTTGAGCTGTTCGTCCGGCCGACAATCCAGGGCATGATGGGAAGAAAGGATGCCTACCTTAAGGAGTGGACAGCCGTCCTAGACGTCGACTATACGAAGGTGAACGCCTTTACCCGCTACGTTCGCGGAAGAATGGAAGTCCGCGATGGATTGGTGTATGCCGTTCCGGCAGCGGTGGACGAATCGAGCGTCATGGTGACGATCAAGGACAGCGATTGCCTGATCGTCATTCCGCCCGCCAAGGCAGTCACACCGGCCGGATCCAAGGTGCAAATTTTGCTGCTTAAAGAGGGATCGAGATGAGCCGGCAAGATGTGAAACCGCCCGTATGGCAAATCGTCGGGTATAAGAACAGCGGCAAGACGACGCTCGTCTGCAGTCTCGTCGAGAGGCTTGCGGTCAAAGGCATACGGACAGCGGTGATTAAGCATGACGCTCACGATTTCGACATCGATCATCCGGGAACGGACTCGTACCGGCACCGGAAATCGGGAGCAGGTGCAGTCGCCCTAGTGTCCTTGCAGCGTACGGCCGTGATCGAGGAAGCGGAAACCGGGCTGGACGAGCTCATCGGGCGGTTTTCCGCATACGACATGATTTTAGTGGAGGGCTTCAAGCAGGCGGAGTACCCCAAACTCGTGATGGTCCGCAGCCAGGAAGAACATTCGCTCGTTTCCGAATTAACATCCGTGAATGCGATCGTCTCCTGGCTTACCGATGACAAGGTGAAGGGGAACATGGATGTGCATCCGGGTTCCGTTCCGGTATTTGGCGTCAATGACACCGGCCGGATCACAGAATGGCTGCTTCACCATAGTAAGCACGGTACGACGGAATGAACGGAAACTAACCGTTTTGCAATAAAAAACAGCACGCCCATCCTGAATATACCGGATGCGGCAGTGCTGTTTTTTATTGTGACCTCGCCTAAAGCCGTTACGGTTCAAGCCTACGCTCAATCGCCTCGGACATCGTTTTGTCCGTGAGATGGGCGTACACCTCCGTCGTTTCGGTTGAGGCGTGGCCGAGCTGTTCCTTCGTTTTGTAAATATCGTTTTGCAAATAATAGTCGGTGGCAAAGGAATGCCGGAGCTTATGTACGGTGAGATAAGGCTTGCCGAAGCGCTTGGCATACTTGATGATCATCGCCTGGATCGCCCGCTTGGTCATGCGTCCGCCTTCCTGATGCCCGTTCGGAAGCGCTGCAAACAGCGCTTTTTCCCGCTTGGGCACCTTGTATCTGGACTGACGCAGGGTAAGGTACTGGGCCAAATCATCCCTTGCCTGCTCGCGGAAATAGACCGGGGTCTTGAACGTCTCGTCGTTATTGCCTTTCCGGTACACATACAGCATCTTGTTGTTCATGTCCAGATCATCGACATTCAGGTTAACGACCTCGGACACCCGAAGCCCCGAATTCAAAATCAGGCTGGCAATGCAGGCATCGCGTTCCTTATTCAGCTCATGGGCGTAGAGCGCCTGCTTGTTATTGGCGACATCCTTGGCATAGCCGTCCATAATATAACCGATAAACTCCAGCAGCTCGTCTTCCTCGAGGATCTTTCCTTTTAGTTTGGCGGCCGTGTCTTTCGGTTTGTGGATCCGTTTGATCTCCACCTTCGCCATAATGTTGCGCTTCAGGAGCGGATAAAAGTTGTCATCCTCGGCAATTTGGCTTAAGTAATGAAACAGGGAGCGCATGGAAGAAAGCTTGCGGGAGACGGTAATTTTGGAGTTGGCACTCTCCCGGCGGGTCGTTAAATACAAGCGGTAGCTGACGACGTCTTCCATCCGCAGCACCTCCAGCTCTTCCAGCGTTACCTTGCCGTTGTCCGGCGCAGCGGACAATCCTTCGGCACGGAGCCAGTTGAAGAACGTTTCGTAATCCCGGATATATTCAAGCAAAGTGGACGGCGACAGATCAGGCAGCTTGTAATCGATAAATTGCTGGACGTACCAAGGCATGGTCAGCACTTTGTCGTCGAGCTTTTTCCGGTCTTGTTCCTTTTGAACGTTCATCGTCATCCCTCATCTTTCCTTTTCTTCGTATCTTTTTATATTAACACAATGGGCGAACAGATGTCCGCTTCAATTACGTATATGTCAGTAAATCCGTCCGTGTATAACCTTGCCCGTCCGTTGACAAAGTTATATAGTGGAAATGAAGTTTAGGATCGTGAACAGGAAAATAGGAAGGTGAAGTTAATGGAGTTCAGGCTGGACCTGGTTCCGCACAAGCGCAGGCAAGTGATCTACAATTTGATGCAGCTGTATATGTACGATTTTTCCCGCTACCAGGATATCGTGGTGGACGATAACGGCAAATTTCCCGAGTACCCGGGAATCGACGAGTACTGGCGCAGGGGAACCGGCAAGCATGCTTTTTTGATTTCGTACGATAAGGTGCCGGCCGGTTTTGCGCTGGTGGACCGGCTGTACGACCCGATCGAAGGCGACTTTTACATGACGGAGTTTTTTATTATGCAAAAATACCGCCGCACCGGCATGGGAACCTGGGCTGCGCAGTCGCTGTTCGATCGGTTCAAGGGCAGATGGAAAGTGACCCAGATCAAAAACAATCTGCCGGCTCAGGCCTTCTGGCGGAAAGTGATCGGCAGCTACACGAACGAGCGGTATTCGGAAAAGGTTCACCCGCAGTATGGCAATATCAGCCAATATTTTAGCAGTTTATAAATGGAACTGAATACATAGGCTCTCGTTGACTGGGAAGCGAGCATTTCTTGAATCGGAGCGGGCCGGGGAGGAAGAACCGTCCATGCCAGCGGTTTGGCGGCCCTCCGTTTTGGGTAAACATCTCATATACTGCGTAAAAGTCACTTCGTATCTATGAACTATGAACGTATCCAATTATGAAACCAGGGAGGATTTCATTATGGAAAGACGGGCATTCGGCAAGACAGGCATGGAAGTGAGTATTTTGGGCTTTGGCGGCGCGGAGATCGGCAAGGAAACGGACCTTTCCAAAGTCGAGCAGCTGCTGGGCAGCGCGCTTGATGCGGGCCTGAACATGATCGATACAGCGGAGTGCTACGGCGACAGCGAGGAGCTGATCGGCAAAACGATGGCGAACCGCCGCAGCGAATATTATTTATTCACCAAGTGTGGACATGCTTCCGGCTTGGATTATAAAGATTGGGACCCTGAGCTGCTGGAGAAAAGCATCGACCGCAGCCTGAAGCGGCTGCAGACCGATTATGTCGACTGCATCCATCTGCACAGCTGCTCGGAGGATGTGCTGAGACAGGGCGCGGTGATCGAAGTGCTGCAAAAGGCCAAGCAGCAGGGAAAGACGCGGTTTATCGGATACAGCGGCGATTCGATTGACGCATTGTATGCGGTGCAAATCGGCGTGTTTGACAGCTTGATGGTGTCGCTCAATATCGCCGACCAGGAAGTGATCGACCTGACGCTGCCCGAAGCGCGCAAGCGGGGAATGGGGATCATCGCCAAGCGGCCGATCGCCAACGTAGCCTGGACTTACGACAAGCTCCCCGAGAACGCCTACCCGTATAAATACTGGCAGCGGCTGAAGGAGCTGCAGTATGACTTTCTGCGGGACAACGAGCAGGCGGTGGCGGATGCCCTTCATTTTACGCTGGATACACCCGGGGTGGATACCGCGATCGTGGGAACGAACAAGCCGGGGCGCTGGTCGCAGAACGCTGAGATGCTTGCAAGCACGAGCCTGAGTCATGATAAGTACCAAGAGATCCGGGCGCGCTGGAAGGAAGTGGCCCCGCGGGATTGGGTGGGTCTGACGTAAGAGATCGGCTTGACGTAAGGCGTTCCGGGGCTAAATGGCTCATGACGAAGCGCAATTAACCTTAATGAATTGCCCGATAGAGAAGGCTCCCTTGGAACACTTCAAGTTCCGGAAGGGAGCCTTTTTTGCATGCACGGAGACCGGGAGAACCACCCTTTATTCGGCCTTTCCGAGCTTCGTTTCGCTAAATTGAAGACGGTACTGCCCTGGCGTCATCCCCTCAAGCTTTTTAAACATCCGGTTGAAATACGGCGGCTGATAGCCTACCGATTTGGCGATTTCGTTCATTTTGAGGTCGGTCGTCAGCAGAAGCTTTTTGCAGCGGCCGATTTTGAGCGCCGTTAAATAATCAATGTAATTCGAGCCGGTCATTTGGCGGAACGCCTTGCTGAGATGCGACACGCTGACTCCGGCTTCCATGGCGAACGTCTCGAGGGAGATATCACACATGTAATTGTCGTGAATGGTTGCCAGCACCTGATCGACGATATCCTTCATGGCATGCTGGTAGCTCTTGGACAGCATGTCGATGTACGGCCGAATTACCCGTTTGCCGAACCACTGGATACACGCCTCAGCGTCCCTCAGCGTCCTCAGTTCTTCTTCCAGCTGGACGCCGTCAAAGAGGGCGTACGGGTTATGTCCCGACTGCAGCATGGACCGGTACAGGCTGCTCTTCAGGCGCATCAGTCCCTGGTGGACGACCCATTCCGGCGCGCCTTCATTTTTCAGCGCGGTCACGAACCGCTCCAGGATGTCCGCTGCCTCGCGTTCCAGCCCGAGGTTCAGTGTATGCGTAAATTCCTGCTCCAGATCGTACGGAAAATCGACTTCGGGATTCGCCTGCTCCAGCACGGCGGTTGCATCCAGCAGCTGGCTCTCCGACGTAAACGTGCGGTAGCTGAGCGCTTTGCGCGACTGTTCCAGCAGATAAGGAATGTCCATCCACAGCGACGCCGGGCCGTTCACGACGATCGTTGACGGCATGCGCAGCACATGCTCCAGCGCACGGAGCATATCCCTGCCAAGCCGAAGCAGTTCATCCCGCGCATCCATGGCGGAGGTTTCAGGAAATATCAGCACCGCGGCAATCGAACCGTCGAGCAAATCAAGCGTATGCACATAGGTTGCCGACGCCTCCGACATTTCGCCGACGATGTTGATGGCCGCGTAGGTGATGAGCTGGCTGTCCTTTTCTGTCAGGGGGGCCTTGTGACCGTCAAGTCCGTGCAGCTGGCAGACCACGACCGAAAACAGGCAGCCTGTCACGTCGAGCTGCAGGGCGCGAAGCTTTTCGATCATTTCCGTCTCCGATAAATGGGCGGCTTGTCCCAGCACAAACTGGTTGATCAGCGCTTCCCTGACTTTGGGAGTGGATTGATCCAGCCGGCTCTGCAGCGACTCGTTGGCGAACCGGTACTGCTGCCATTTTGCCTCAATGTAGGCCATTTCGTCGGACGGGTCGGCGTCTTCATCCGTTTTGCCGTCCCTGACCAGATCCATCACTTTGCGGAACGGCTGGTAGAAGCGGTTGGACGCAAACCAGCTCAGCCCGAGCGCGGCGATGAGAGACAGAACCCAGTAGACGACCACCACATGCGTATAGGCACTGTTGGGCGCGGTGACTTTGGATGACGGGGTACCCGTCACAAAGGTCCAGATCCGGTTCATTTTCTCAAAAGAAACCGCATTCATGAGGAACTGCTCATGATCCGCACGGATTTGAAAGCGCGACTGGCTGTCATACGTGCGCTTGGTCGAGCCGAGCTGTTCCATGATCCGTGGCAGCAGCTCGGGATACGACTTGGCGGCATCCGACTGACCAATGACCACGTCGCTGCCATCGAGAACATAGGCGGCCTGGTCGGGGGTCACGTTCAATTGGAGCATGGCCGGGTTGACGTACAGGACGAGCGCCCCGTAAGAGGTTTGGCCGTTAAAAGGCAGCTTCATGACGATCGCATGCTTGGAGCCGCTGCGTCCAAACGGCCGGGTGAGATGATTCGTCCAGAAAATACCCTTATCCCCGTTCATGAGACTGTTCCAAACGGCACGATCCGCCGGATCGTCCAGCGTGCGCAGGCCGAGGACCGGCTGCAGCAGCACATTCTGCTTCGGTATGTACAAATAAGCCTGATCGATCAGCGATTCCCCGTTTTCGATCAGCGACATCGTGTCCAGCAGTTCCTGGGTCTTTTCGAACTCATCGACATAGTTCATGTCAGCGATCGCAGGCTTAAAGATGGGGTTGGCCATCATGTGCAGGGCGTACTGTACCAGCTGGGCGAACTGGCCGTCGATTCTGCGCACCGATTCCCGCAGCATGATCTCGTTATTTTGCTGATACTGCTGGATCAGGTACCGGTTGCCGACATACCCGCCAATGCAGCTGACGATCGTGATCGGAATACAGGTCAGCAGGATCGCAAGCGCGATGCTTCTCCAGTATACGGTCCCTTTCGATGCGAACCTTTTCGCCAAGTAGTCTCTCAACATGGTATCCACTCCCGCTTGTTTGCTTCCGCCCTGAATCTTGATCATGACGATAGTATGTCTATCATAACGAACGGCAGCGGGGTTGAATAGACCTGTAACCCATGAATTTCCGCCAGTCAAAAAAGTGCAATCCCCAGAAACGGACACGCGGAAATGATTGATCGAAAGCTTCCTCAGCAGCTTCGCTTAAAGAATTGGACATGACCAAGGGTGTGGCGCCTGTTCTGACGGGAAAGAAAATCGAATTGCCGGAAATCCGGCGGCCCCCTAACATGATTCACATAAGCGGCCGCAGGGCGGCAGGCTCACAACCACCGGATGGATATCAACCCGGGCAGCGGCCAGCCATCCCGATTGCCGCGGACTAGCTAGCAGGGGACCGACATTTTTGAAGAAAGAGAGGGAGCGCGATGAGCGAAACATCGATGGGCGGGCAGTCCGAGGGGCGATCCGCCCCGGGGAAATCTGCTCCGCTAAGGGAGATCACGCTGAAGAAGCGGAGGCTGTGGCCGGATCTTCGGCGCGACAAGTATTTGTATTTACTGGCCATGCCGGGGCTGCTGTTTTTCATTATTTTTAAGTACATCCCCATTACGAATCTGGTCATTGGCTTCCAGGATTATTCCCCTTACCTTGGGATCATGGGCAGCAAGTGGGTCGGATTTGAGCACTTTGTCCGCTTTTTCTCCAACCCCGATTTCTGGATGCTGCTCCGCAATACGCTGGGCATCAGTCTGATGAATCTGGTGTTCTTCTTCCCGGCTCCGATTATTCTGGCCCTGATGATGAACGAAGTGAGAAATCAGATCATGAAGCGGTCGGTTCAGTCGCTGATCTATATTCCGCATTTTCTGTCCTGGGTGCTGATTTACGGGCTGACGTACTTGATGTTCTCCCAGTCAGAAGGGCTGATCAACAAGCTGCTGGAGGCAAGCGGGAGGAGCACCGTCGATATTTTATCGAATCCGCATTATTTCTGGGGCATGCTGACGGTTCAGTCCATTTGGAAGGAAGTAGGGTGGGGCACGATCATCTTCCTCGCGGCGATCGCGGGCGTCGATCCCCAGCAGTATGAAGCAGCTGTCATGGACGGTGCCGGGCGGTTCCGCCGAATGTGGCATATTACGCTGCCCGCGATGCGCAATGTCATTATGATCCTGTTCATTTTGCGCCTCGGCACGATTATGGATACCGGCTTCGAGCAGGTGTACCTGATGATGAACGCGGCGGTAACGGAGGTGGCCGAAGTGTTCGATACCTATGTATACCGGGTCGGCATCCGCCAAGGCGAGTTCAGCTACAGCACGGCCATCGGCCTGTTCAAATCGGTCGTCGGCGTCGTCCTGGTCGTCCTTGCGAACAAGGCGGCTAAACGCCTGGGTCAAGACAGCTTGTATTAAGGTAAAACTTCGAAAGGAGAGTTGCAGCGGATGGAACTGTCCCTGACCTGGAAAGACCGCCTGTTCAGCCTGTCCAACGGCGGGCTGCTGATTTTGTTCAGCCTGGCCATGGTGTTTCCGATTTATTATACGATTGTGCTTTCGTTTACGGACCCGACGGAGTATTATACGAGGGATTTGATTTTGTGGCCGCATCACTGGTCGCTGGACGCGTACCGCTATCTGCTCGGCAACGGCTTGTTCGTCAATTCGGTGCTGATCAGCCTGTTTCTGGCGACCGTGGGCACGCTGCTGAGCTTGCTGGTGACCGGGGGACTGGCCTATGCCATCTCGGTCCGCCGGCTCCGGTTCCGCAAGACGATGATGGTCATGATCCTGATTACATTTTTGTTTACGCCGGGACTTGTGCCGCTGTACATGGTGGTCCGAAACCTCGGCCTGATCGACAGCGTCTGGTCGCTGATTTTGCCGTCGCTGACGAGCGGCTGGTACGTGCTGCTGATGAAAGGCTTTTTCGACAGCATCCCGGACAGCCTGGAAGAGGCCGCGCGGATCGACGGCTGCACCGAAATCAGCGTGTTCTGGCGGATTATCATTCCGTTGTCGCTGCCGGCGGTGGTCGCTTTCGGGCTGTTTTTTGCGGTGGGGTACTGGAACACCTATTTCAACGCGATCATGTTCATGAATGAGCAGAACAAATGGCCGCTGCAGGTGCTCCTGCAAAATATGCTCGTCGATCCGACGACGATGGGCGGCGGCGAGAACGCCAATATCAGCGTTACCATGAACCGGCAGATGCCGACGGAGACGCTCAAAATGGCCGCCGTGGTCATTGCGACGGTTCCGATTATGCTCGTATATCCGTTCCTCCAGAAGCACTTCGCCAAAGGGGCGATGGTGGGCTCGGTCAAGGAATGAAGATATAGTACAGGGTAAATCCAAAGGAGGTTATTCTCTATGAAAAGACAAGCAGAACAGAGAGCAAGGCAATGGTTCATCAAAACGCTCGTTGTGGCGGTGGGCACCAGCCTGCTGCTGTCCGCCTGCGGCGGCGGGGGGAAAAGCGGCTCGGCGGATTCTTCGGCCCCGACCAAGATACAGATGCAAACGCTGAATTACGCGACAGAGTTTATCGACAATACGAATCCGATCTGGAAGGAATTTGAGAAGCGCACGAACACGCAGCTGGATATTACCTGGCTGTCGCCGACAACGTCCGAGGAGAAGATCAACGTCATGCTGGCATCCGGCGATCTGCCGGAGGTGACGTTCGTGGAATCGCTGCTGAATCCGCAGCTGCAAAAAATGATAGGCCAAGGCGTGTTCTGGGATCTGACCCCGTTCATCAAGGATTACCCGAATCTGAGCCAGCCCGCGCTCGCCGAAATGTGGACGGATTCGAAGGTCGACGGCAAAAATTACAGCATTCCCCGCTATTACCCGAGTTATGGAGGAGGGGCGTTCCCGATTCTGCGAAAGGATTGGATGGACAAGTTGGGACTGCAGACCCCGACCACCATGGACCAATTTTTCGACGTGCTGAAGGCGTTCAAGGAGAAGGATCCGAACGGAAACGGCCAGGCGGACGAAATTCCGTATGCCGCCAACAGCGATACGATGGGCTTTGTGTATGGAGTGTTCAATGGCGTGCAGGGTGCCTGGAAGCTGAAGGATGACAAGCTGGTGCCGACGATTACGGAAGACGCGTCGCGGGATGCGCTCCTCTGGATCAAAAAAGCGTATGACGCCGGACTGTTCCCGAAAGATTTCGCGATCCTGAAGTACTCCCAGACGGTCGACCTGATCCGCGGCGGCAAATCGGGCGGCACGTCGCAGTCGATGAACCACGCCTGGGTGACGGGCTCCAAAATCAGGGAAGTGGTGCCGACGGCCGATTACATGCCGATTACCTACCTGCAAAACGCGGAAGGGGAGAAATATACGCCATCCGGATCGCCGTATTACGGCGTGTACCTGATCCCGAAAAAAGTGCCGGAAGCCAAGGTGAAGAAAATCCTTGAATTTTTCGATTACGCGTACGGCAAGGAAGGCAATGAGCTTGCAACTTACGGCATTGAGGGCGTCGACTACACGGTCGAGAACGGCCGCAAAATCCCGACGCCACAGGCAGCCAAGGACCAGGTGGGCGACGGCAACATGAACAACCTGATCCACCTCATCAGCGACGATATGTCGATCGGAGCGGTCGGCATGCCGGACGACGTATACAACCGTAATGTGGAAATCGTCAATGAGCGCAAACAAATCAAAACACCGAACCCGGGCAACGAGCTGTACTCCGAAGCTTACAATAAATACTATCCGGAAATTTCGAAAAAAGTGAGCGATATGCGCACCAAAGTGATCATCGGCAAGGATACGATCGAAAACTACGACAAGCTCATCGAGCAGCTCCGAAGCGATCCGACACTGAAACAGGTTGCGGATGAGATGACAGAGGCTTATCATAAAAAAATGGAAAGCAAGTAACCTCCAAATCCCATTCATGAGAGAGGCGAAACGATGAGTGTACTAAGCGTTCAAGGCAAGCAGTTTGTGTGGGACGGCAAGCCCATCCGCCTGGTTTCCGGGGCGATCCATTATTTTCGGGTCGTTCCCGAGTATTGGCGGGACCGGTTAACGAAGCTCAAGGCTTGCGGCTTTAACACGGTGGAGACCTATGTGGCCTGGAATATCCATGAGCCCAGAAAAGGGGAGTTCGTGTTCGATCACGGGGCGGATCTCGTCCGCTTCGTCGAAACGGCCGGTGAACTTGGCCTGCATGTCATCGTAAGGCCCAGCCCGTATATTTGCGCCGAATGGGAATTCGGCGGTCTGCCCGCCTGGCTGCTCAAGGAACCGGGCATCCGGCTGCGCTGCAATGACCACCGGTATTTGAGCCACGTCGATGCTTATTATGACGTGCTGATTCCGAAGCTGGTTCCGCTGCTCAGCACGAACGGCGGGCCGATCATTGCGATGCAGATTGAGAACGAATACGGCAGCTACGGCAATGACAAGGCGTATCTGAACCATTTGAAGAAAGGGCTTACATCCCGCGGTGTGGACGTGCTGCTGTTCACCTCGGACGGGCCGGGAGATTTTATGCTGCAGGGCGGCATGGTGGAGGGCGTGCTGGAGACGGTCAACTTCGGGTCCCGTGCGGTTGAAGCCTTTCAGGAACTGGAAGCCTATCAGCCGGACAAGCCGTATATGTGCATGGAGTTCTGGAACGGATGGTTTGACCATTGGGGCAAGCCGCATCATACCCGCGATGCGGCGGATGCTGCGCGCGTGTTCGAGGACATGCTGGCGGCCGGCGCTTCGGTCAACTTCTATATGTTCCATGGCGGGACGAACTTCGGCTTTTACAACGGCGCGAACTGCGGGGAAGAAGGGTACGCGCCGACCGTCACCAGCTATGATTATGATTCTCCGCTGAATGAATGGGGAGAGCCGACAGAGAAATTTTATGCGGTCCGGGACGTTCTATCGAAGTACGTGGACCTGCCGGAACTGCAGCTTCCCGATCCGATCGAGCGGAAGAGCTACGGCGAGGTCCGCCTGACCGACCGGGTCGGCTTATTCGACTCGCTCTCCGACCTGTCGAACGCGGTGGAGCGGGCTGTGCCGGAAACGATGGAGCAGCTGGATCAGGACTACGGCTTTATCCTGTACACGACCTTCGTCTCCGGGCCGCGCGGCGAAGCCGACCTGATCCTGCAGGAGGTGCAGGACCGTGCACTCATTTTTGTCGACGGGGAGTACCGGGGCGTCGTGCAGCGCTGGGATGAGCAGCGCAGCCTGAAGCTGACGATTCCGGCCGGCGGCGCGAAGCTGCAAATTTTGGTGGAGAACCTCGGAAGGGTCAATTACGGGCCGTACATGCACGACCCGAAAGGGATTACCGAAGGGGTCCGGTTAGGCAACCAGTTTTTGTTCGGATGGACGATCCACACGCTTCCGCTGAACAACCTGGACCAGTTGGCCTTTGTTCCGCATCTGAAGGAAGAAGAGGCCGCCGGCTTGGATGCTGCAAGCCAGAATACCCCTACATTTTACAGAGGCACCTTTGAGGTAAGCGGAACCGCCGATACCTTCTTGGACGTCACAGGCTGGACAAAAGGCGTCGCTTATATTAACGGGTTTAACCTCGGCCGGTACTGGGAGGTTGGGCCGCAGTCCACACTGTATATCCCGGCACCGCTGCTGCGCGAAGGCCGGAACGAAATCATACTGTTCGAGCTGCACGGTACGCGGCAGCCGTCCGTCACGCTGGCGGATCAGGCAAAGCTGGGTTAAAGCGAACAAAGTTAATTCCTGCGAGAAAGACAGTATTATATGAACTTATCATATAGATCAGGATCATCATCATCTGAACGGGAAAAGGGAACGGCCTTAGGCGGCCGTTCCCTTTTTGATTTGTGGTTAGCTCATTCATTATGTGAAAAATTCATAACAGAAAAAGCAGAGCGTCAGGGCTCTACGTTGGACCGGATCGACTCGCGGATGACGAGCTCCGTGGACAGCAATATTTTTTTGGATCCGCCGGACAAATCTTTGCTGCTCTCAAACAGCAGTTTTGCCCCTTCATAGCCCAGCATCTCGAAGGGCTGATTGACGGTGCTCAAAGATACTTTGGCATATTTCGAGCTTTCTACGTCATCGAATCCCATGATCGATATTTGCTCCGGAATGCTGACCCCTTGCTGCGTAAGCTGCCCGATCACTTCGAGCGCGCGTCTGTCGTTGACGCAAAACAGGGCGGTGAGCTCGCCTCTTTCAATTTGCCGCAGCAGCTTCGCATAATCTAATTCCCGCTGAAGAAACAAGACATCGTCATCCGGCCCGAGCGAAGCGTCTGCCATGGCATGGCGGTATCCGTTGTACCGTTCGACCTCGGTACTCAGATGAAAATCATATGCGGCGAAGCCGATCTTCCGGTGGCCCTGGGCGATTAAATACGCAACAGCCTCATAAGCGCCGTCATGGTTATTGCATGTAATGCAGTTGACCGGATAACCGGCAGGAAAGCGGTCGAGCATGACGAACGGGATCGACTTCTTCCGGATCTCGTTGAGGTACTCCCTTGCCGCGTCGGGATTGGCAGAATAAATCAGCAGCCCGCGGTTCTCGGACTGAATCAGCTTCAGGATCAGCTCCCGCTCCTGTTCGACATCATTTTCCACAAATTCAATGATAAGTTTGCATCCCTGCTGGTTCAGAAAGGATTGCACGCCTTTGATAATCTTCATATACGAACTGTCGTACATATCGTTGCCGGAAATGATAAAGGTCACGTAATTGGACGTTTGGTTGACTGTTTCCGCCGGATTGGCGACAAAGCTGCCTTTTCCCCTGATCCGGTAGATGACGCCTTCATTGACGAGCTCCGCCAGTGCTTTCCTTACTGTAATGGAGCTGACATCCAGCAGCTTGGAGAACTCCGATTCGCTCGGAATCCGGTCATCCTTGCCAAGCTCGTTATTCTCGATTTGCGACAGTACATAATCTTTCACCAGCTGGTACTTGGGCAATGTTGTATCGTTCTTGCTCATGCAGGGTCACCTCTTATATAGACATATACTTACTTATAGTGCGTTGTTTGTTAAATAGTATACCAAGCAGTGCGTACTAACTCAACTTTATTGTATGATTCTGGGTTAAGCAGATGGGGTATCTATGCGATTTATCTTGAAATTTGTTGATTTTATCCGGAAATATCAGATTTGTGCTGGTGTGGATGGATAGTATACTAACAACATTGTGTCAAAATCATAAATCTATATATTGACGACCAAATTAGTATGTGTTATCCTTCGCTTAGCATAA
Source organism: Paenibacillus sp. FSL R5-0378 (assembly GCF_038009285.1). Lineage (NCBI taxonomy): Bacteria > Bacillati > Bacillota > Bacilli > Caryophanales > Paenibacillaceae > Paenibacillus > Paenibacillus sp. FSL R5-0378. The sequence continues at coordinate 5,237,462 of NZ_JBBPAY010000001.1, read as the reverse complement.
GAACTCCGGGGAAAATGCATATGGTTTTACCTGCTTGATGAGTACGTTTAAGTTATGTCTAACCGTCTTTACCGTTGTAGTGACTCAAGCTTGCACACCTAATTGAAAGCGTTTCGATCTCGGGAAGTAGGTATTTAACAGCATGTATTGAATGCGCTTTCAAAAATGAACGTATCCGATGCGGTTTTTCGGTGAAGAACGGCCGGAGTTCAAGCGATGATTTGAAGTAACTAGAAAAGGGGTGTTTATGTTGGCGGCAACCAATAAAAAGCGATGGTCCAAACTGTGGAAACACCGATATCTGTACCTGATGGTGTTGCCCGGTATGATCACGGTGCTGGTCTTCAGCTACTTTCCGATGTATGGAATCACCATCGCCTTCAAGGATTACAACGCATCAAAGGGGATCATGGGAAGCCCTTGGGTCGGCTTTAAATATTTCACCACGTTTTTTCATGACCCGATGGCCTTCCGCGTATTAAAAAACACGCTGCTTCTGGGGCTGTATACGCTGCTGTGGTCGTTCCCTGCGCCTATTATCCTCGCCTTGTTGTTTAACGAACTGAGGAATAAGCATTTTAAAAAATTCGTCCAAACCGTTTCTTACTTCCCGCATTTTATTTCGGTAGTGATCGTTGCAGGGATGCTGAAGGACTTTACGGCGAGAGACGGCCTCTTCAACCAAATCATTACATACTTCGGCGGCACCCCGATCATGTTTCTGCTGGAGCCGGGTTATTTCCGGACGATCTTCATCTCTTCCGGCATATGGCAGGGAGTTGGCTTTGGAACAATCATCTACCTTGCCGCTTTGAGCGGGATCGATCCGACCTATTACGATGTGGCGGAAGTGGACGGAGCGAGCCGGTGGAAAAAGATCGTGCACATTACCTGGCCCTCGATCAAACCGACGACGATCATCCTGCTGATTTTCGCCTTGGGCGGAATTCTCGGATCCGATTTTCAGAAAATTATTCTGCTGTATTCGCCTGAAACTTACAGCGTGGCTGACGTCATCGGATCGTATGTATACCGTCAGGGGATCCTCGGCGCAAGATACGAGTACACCACGGCCATCGGATTATTTATGTCGGTCATCTCCTTTGTCATTTTGTATATTACCAATTGGGTCAGCCGCAAAGTCTCGGAGACGAGTTTGTTTTAGGGGGGATAATCTTGAGAAAAATCAGCTTCAGTTCCAGAGTTTTTGACGCCTTTAACATTTTCATCATGCTGTTGATCCTTGTCGTTGTGCTGTACCCTATTCTGAATATTATTGCGACCTCCTTCAGCAGCGGAAAGTACATCGCCTCGGGAAGCGTTACGATCTGGCCGAAAGGCTTTACCGTACAGGCTTACGCCGACGTATTTAAAGATTCGCTCATTTATAAGGGGTATCTGAATTCCATCCTTTACGCGGTAGGTTCTACCGGTATTATGCTGCTGTTTACCTCGCTGCTGGCTTATCCGCTGACCATTCCCGGATTTGCGGGAAAGAAATTTATCACCATCTTTCTGATGATTACGATGTTTTTCAGCGGGGGCTTAATTCCTACTTACCTGCTGATGCGCAGTCTGCATCTGCTTGACACCGTTTGGGTCATGATCCTTCCCGGCGCGGTTGGAGCTTACAATGTGTTTTTGTTCCGGACCTTCTTTTCGAATGTGCCGGCAGAGCTGAAAGAATCGGCGGTCATGGATGGAGCCAACGATGTCGTCGTCCTGTTCCGGATCGTCCTGCCGTTGTCGAAGGCACTGCTTGCGACATTTGCCTTGTTTGGTTTGGTAGGAAGCTGGAACAGCTGGTTTGAAGCGCTCATCTATCTGAAGGATCAGGATAAGTATCCGCTGCAAATGATTCTGCGAAACTATTTGTTTGCGCTGGATACCAACGCGATCCAAGGCAGGGTAGGTGCCGGTAACGTGGCCATCAATTCTTCGGGATCCTCGCTTGACCCGAAGGCGATCCGAATGAGCGTGATCATCATTACGATGTTCCCTATTATGGCGATTTACCCATTCTTTCAAAAGCACTTTACGAAGGGCGTATTAGTGGGAGCGATTAAGGGCTGACAACATATGTTCACCATGGATGTAAGAGGAAAAATTCTTTTACGCCATATTAAAATAATCAAATGTACAGGAGGAATTGGGATGGTTAAAAAAGCAAAAATGCTCAGCCTGATCCTGGCTTGCATGCTGGCCTTTTCCGTCACGGCCTGCTCCAAGTCCGACGAGACTTCCAAGGATTCTGCGGATGGCGACACGTTATCTTTTTCCGTAACGCTTCCGTCGAGCGGGGTGGACAACGAGAACAGCATGATCGGCAAGGAATGGAAAAAGCAGATGGAAGCCAAACTGGGCAAAAAACTGAATATTAAGTTTAATTATATTCCGTCATCGGAATATGACGAAAAAGTAAAGCTCATGATTGCGAGCGACGATTTGACGGATTTTTTCGTCACGCCATTATTTTACGATATCACGGACATGGCTGAACAAGGCCAAATTCTTGAGCTCAGCCAGTATAAGGATTTAATGCCCAACTATATGAACTATCTCAGCAAGGTGAAGAACGGCATGGCGCGTGTGACCAACTCTGAAGGAAAAATGTACTCTTTCAAGGAAACTTCGACGCCCAGATTTCCTCAGGATAAAGGCTTGCTGATTCAAAACGTATCCGCCTACAGATACGATGTATTCAAGGAGAAGAACATCAAAATTCCGGAAACGCTGGATGAATTTTATGACGCGGCCAAAAAGCTGAAACAGCTGTATCCCGATAAGTACCCGGTGGATACGAAGTGGAACAGTTTGAGATCGCTCTTCTCGGCGAATCACATCAAGGATGACATTTACTGGGATGGCAGCAAATACGTGTACGGCATTTTTAATGAAGGATATAAAGACGCCCTTCAGTTCGCGAACAAGCTGTATTCGGAGCAGCTGCTGGATCCCGAGTACACGATCGATACGGACGATACGATCCGGAAGAAGGCGATGAATGGCGATACTTTCATGTGGCTGACCCAGTGGTTTACGGAGCCGGGAGATTACACAAGAAACGCGGATGACGGCAAAATATTTGCAGTTTCGCTGTACCCGGACAATCCGAAGTACGGAAAGGCGTGGCAGGAAGCGACAAACGGAAATACACCGGACCTGGGCTGGGCCACGTTCTGCATCAGCTCCAAAGCCAAAAATCCGGAAGAATTAATCAAGCTGATCGATTTACAATATTCCGACGAAAACATCAGGCTCGTGACTTGGGGGATTGAAGGAACGACCTACAAAATCGGAGAAGACGGCAATCCGACCTTTATGGATTCGTTTAAAACGGCGAAGGATCCATGGCTGGAAGGGGATAAGTACGGGATCCGGGCAAGCAAAAATTATAACCCGGGTTTGCAAATGGTGAACGATGCCAGAGCATTCGTAGATTTTGCCGCAACGGATTATACCGTATTTAACGGCAAGTATGAGGAAGTCCCGCTTGAAAAGTCGCCTTATCTGACAAATCTGCCAATGCCGAACAACGATTATGTCCCTTCGTGGTACAGCGAGCCGGCCATCCAGTTCACACCGGACGAAAGCCAGGAAATATCAGAGATCATGAACCCGATCAAGACATTCGTTACGGAAGAGCAGGCAAAGTTTGTCGCCGGGAAGCAGAGCTTTGACAACTGGCCGAAATTTATCGACCAGGTAAAAAAAATGGGCGATATCGACAAAGTGTTGAAAATTTACAACGATGCGGCCCAAAGAGTTCTGTCCAAAACGTCCTAACCAACAGCATCGAGACCATTCCACCAATGACAAATCGACAAGAAGTCGGGAGGAAGCCGAGATGGTAGTGAAGATGAAAATGTGGAAGCAGGCGGGTGTATGGACCTGCGCCGCGCTGCTGTTAGTTACAATGGCACCGGGCGTTACGCCGGTCCAGGCTGCCGGAAACAGCGCCGAGCAAAAAGCAGGCAGCTCGTTAAATCAGGTGCAGGAGCCGTTCATGATCAAAGTCGTGGACGCCGAGACGGGCCGGGGTATTCCGCTGGTGGAGCTGAAGACGACGAATAACATTTTGTATTATACGGACAGCGCAGGCGTCGTGGCATTCGACGAACCGGGGCTGATGGATACGACGGTCTTCTTCCATATGTCCAGCGACGGCTACGAAATTCCCGCCGACATGTTCGGCAACCGCGGGCAGGCAGTCGAGGTTACGCCTGGCGGCAGTGTCACGCTGCAGATGAACCGGGTCAACATCGCCGAGCGGCTGTACCGGGTGACCGGCCAGGGCATTTACCGTGACAGTCTGCTGCTCGGTTTGAATACGCCGATTCAACAGCCCGTCATCAACGGTCTGATTATGGGCCAGGATTCCGTGCAGACGATCGAATACAACGGGAAGCTGTACTGGTTCTGGGGCGATACGGACAGACCCGCGTACCCGCTGGGAAATTTCCGCACGACAGGTGCGACGTCGGAATTGCCGCAAAACGGCGGACTTGATCCGGATGTCGGCGTGAACCTGAAGTATTTTACCAAAGAGGACGGATTTGCCAAGAGCATGGTGCCGACGCTTCCCGACGGGGGAAACATGGCTTGGATTTTCGGTTTGATGACGGCAAAGGACAGCACGGGAAAAGAGCGTCTGCTTACAGGTTACACGACGCTAAATCCGGACATCGTTGCGCGCGGCATCCTGGTCTTCAACGATCAGACGGAGCAGTTTGAACAGGCCGTCCAGTTCCCTTCCAAGGACGATTGGCGCCATCCGGGCGGTCAGGCAACCTATTACGAGGAGAACGGCAAGGGCTACTGGCTGTTTACCGAGCACCGGATTCCGAACTTACGTGTGGCCGCCAGCTACGACGCCATCACCGACTATACTCAATACGAGTCGTTTACGTGCCTGACGCCGGGAGCGGCTTACGACGGCGCGAATACGTCCCTCGAGCGCGACCAGAACGGCAAGTTGGTATGGGGCTGGAAGAAGAACACCCCGGTGCTGACCCAGGATCAAGAAAAAGAATTAATCGGGTTTGGCCTGATCAAGGCGGACGACCCGCGCTACTATCAGCTGAAAGATGCCGATACCGGCGAAGAGGTTTCGCTGGCCCAAAGCTCCGTCGAATGGAATGATTACCGGCAGCGTTACGTGATGATCGGGCAGCAGGTGATGGGCAAAACTTCAGTTCTCGGGGAAATGTGGTACGCGGAAGCAGACTCGCCCCAAGGCCCCTGGACGACGGCGAAGAAGATCATTACGCATAACAACTATACCTTCTATAACCCGGCCCAGCACAAGTTCTTCTTTAAAGACGGCGGACGCGTCATTTACTTCGAGGCGACCTATACGAATACGTATACAGACCATACTCCAACCCCGCGCTACAACTACAACCAGGTCATGTACAAGCTGAATCTTGACGATCCGCGGCTTGGTCTTGAGCCAGTTCAGAACCGCAAGTGACGGCTGATGAGGAAGCGGACATGATTCGCCGATCCCAATAGGGCACTCCGCCCAGGAGGTAAACGAAATGAAATGGAAGCCTTGGAAAAGCGCGGGCATCTGGACCTGTGTCATGCTGACGGTCATGACGGCGCCGGGCGCCGCGATGGCGGCTCAGGCGGAAGGGAATAGCGCCATGCCTGATGTAAGCAGCGCTAAGAAAATGGTTCAGAAGCCGTTTATGATCAAAGTCGTGGATGCCGAGACGGGTCGGGGGATTCCGCTGGTCGAGCTGAAGACGACGAACAATATGTTGTACTATACGGACAGCGCAGGTGTCGTGGCTTTCAATGAGCCGGGCTTGATGGATCAAACGGTCTTTTTCCATATGTCGAGCGACGGCTATGAGGTGCCGACAGACATGTTCGGTTACCGCGGCCAAGCTGTTGAAGTGACGCCCGGCGGAAGCGTGACGCTGAACATGGACCGGGTCAACATTGCTGAGCGGTTATACCGGGTCACCGGTCAGGGCATCTACCGGGACAGCGTCCTGCTTGGCCAGAAGCCGCCGGTCAAGGAGCCGCTCCTGAACGGGCTCGTGATGGGTCAGGACTCTGTCCAAACGATAAAGTACCGCAATCGGCTGTACTGGTTCTGGGGCGATACAGACAGACCCGCTTATCCCCTCGGGAACTTCCGTGTGACGGGTGCCACATCGAAGCTGCCGGAAAAAGGCGGTCTAGATCCCGATACCGGCATCGATCTGGATTACTTTACGAAAGAGGACGGTTTCGTTAAAAGTCTGGTTCCCCAGCTGCCTGACGGTGCCGGCATCGCCTGGGTGTTCGGCTTGATGACCGCCAAAGACGGCAGCGGGCAGGAACGCCTGCTCGCCGGTTACAGCACGCACAATCCCGAGCTCAGCGCCTTCGGCATTCTTGCCTTTAACGACGAGAAGAAGGAGTTCGAGCAGGTCGTTCAATTCCCTTCCAAAGACGATTGGCGCCATCCGGGCGGCCAGGCGGCTTATTACGAGGAGGACGGCAAGGGCTACTGGCTCTTTACCGAACACCGGATGCCGAACCTGCGCGTGGCGGCAAGCTATGATGCCATCACCGACTATACGCAATACGAGTCGTTTACGTGCCTGACGCCGGGAACAACTTACAACGGGGCCCAAACGTCCCTTGAACGCGGCGCGGACGGCAAGCTCGTATGGGGCTGGAAGAAAAACACCCCGCCGCTCACCCAGGTGCAAGAGAAGGAGCTGATCGATGCCGGGCTGATCCAGGCGGACGAACCGACCTACTTTCAATTAAAAGACGCCGATACCGGCGAAGAGGTTCAAATCGCTTCAAGCTCTGTCGAATGGAACGATTACCGGCAGCGTTACGTGATGATCGGGCAGCAGACGCAAGGCAAGTCCTCAGTGCTCGGAGAAATCTGGTACGCGGAAGCTCCCGCACCTCAAGGTCCTTGGACCACGGCTAAAAAGATCGTCACGCATAACAACTATACTTTTTATAATGTGGCCCAGCATAAGTTTTTCAATAAGGAGGGCGGCCGGATCATCTACTTCGAGGGCACGTATACGAATACGTTCACAAATCATGTCCCGACGCCGCGTTATAACTACAATCAGGTCATGTATAAGCTCGACTTGGCCAATCCGAAGCTTGGGCTGACGCCGGTCCAGGGAACGAGTGGTTCATAGAGCGTCGGGCTGCTCAGGCAGATTGCAATGGGATGGAGATTTTTTTCAAACAACAGTGAGGAGGAATATCACATGCTGAAGGGATTGACGCTTGCCGGTTTGGGAGCAGTCGAAAGTGAAGAGAGGTTCATCGAATTGGCGGGTGAGGGCGGTTTTCAAGCGGTTGACATCGATGCCCGGGGATTGATCGAGCGGCTGGGAACAGAGGGGGCTGCGGCTAAGCTTGAGTCGCACGGAGTCGTCATTGGCGCGATCGGCCTGCCTGTGGAATGGAGGGCGGGCGAGGACGAGTTCCTCGCCGGGCTGCCCGGCCTGACGGAAGCTGCTGCCGCAGCCCGGGCGCTGGGCTGTACGCGCTGCTGCACGTACATTCTGCCATCGACCGACGCCAAACCGGCGCACTTCATGGCGGTCGCCACCCGGCGCCTGCGCATCTGCGCCCAAATTCTCGGAGCCTATGGCATCAGGCTCGGACTGGAATTCGTTGGTCCGCATCATCTGCGGACGGCCTGGAAATACCCTTTTATCTGGACGATGGAAGAGACGCTGGACTGGGTCGAAGCGATCGGCGAGCCGAATGTCGGCCTGCTGCTGGATGCGTATCATTGGCATACGAACGGTCTCTCTGTAGACGACATCGAGCGGCTGCAGCCGCAGCAGATCGTTCATGTGCATATCAACGACGCACCGGATCTGCCGGTCGAGGCCGTGCTGGATAACGGGCGCCTGTACCCTGGGGAAGGCGTCATCGACCTGGAGGGCTTTTTAAGAGGGCTGCAGCGCATCGGATATGACGGTATCGTATCGCAGGAAGTGCTGACGCCGGCCATGCCGGAAGACACGCCGGAACAGCTGATTCGCCGCTCCAAAGCCGGGTTCGATCGCGTATTCTCCGCTGCCGGAATCGGTGCGGGAGGCAGATGAATCCGATGGAGCGGGCGGTAACATCGTATTTTGTACACGGATACCACGGCGGGATTAAGGGGCATATGCCCCTTGGATCCTGACCAGACCTCTCGTGTGAACCTGTCGCTGCAGCAGCATGGTCTTGCCACGCTCCGGTACAGCGGCATCCGCTGCAACCCAGATCAATTCATAGGATGTGATCCGTCATTTGGATAAGAGAAAAGAGATTCTATACCATGTTGAGAAGCTGCTGAAAGATAAAAACCGTTACATCTATACCGTGGTCTCGCCGGTCGATTTTACCTGCTTTGTCACGAGGGAGCGGCTATCCTGCGGGGAAATAGAGAGTAAACGATTTGAGGCGATCGAGCCGGGCGACCGGTGGGGCGGAGACTGGACGTATGCATGGCTCCGCTCTTCCGTTACCGCTCCCATGGAAGCCGAGGGCAAACGTTTGGTCATCCGGGCCGATTTCGGTTCGGAGGCGACGGTCTACGTGAACGGAATCGTACGGGGGGCGCTGGATCTTCAGCACCATGACGTGACGTTGACACGCAGCGCTAAGGCCGGCGAGCGGTTTGAAGTCGCTGCCGAGGCGTATGCCGGCCATTCGGGCATCCAGCCGGTGTTTGGCGAATCGCAGCTTTGCCTTTTTGAAGAGGAAATCTATCAATTTTATATCGATTTGGAATGTTTGGTTCAGGTCAGAAATCATATCGATCCGGATTCGCTGCGCGCGGCAGAAATCGACCGCGGGCTGACGGAGGTTGTCCGGACGATCGACTGGGGGCTTGCGAAGGATGCGCTGACGGATAACGTTCGCAAGTGCCGGCAGCGGATGGCGCCGCTCCTGGAATGCGTTAACGGATCGACGGCGCCCTTGCTGTACCTCATGGGGCAGTCCCATCTCGATATTGCCTGGTTGTGGCCGATGGAGGAAACGAAGCGGAAAATCGCCCGGACGATGTCCAATCAGCTTGCCCTCATGGAGGAGTATCCCGATTACCGCTACGTCCAGAGCCAGCCGTACTTGTTCCAGCTTGCCAAGGACCTGTATCCCGAGTTATACGCTCGCATCCAACAAGCGGTGAACGAGGGTCGGATCATTCCGGAAGGCGGCATGTGGGTGGAATCCGATACGAATCTGCCCGGCGGGGAGAGCCTGATCCGGCAAATACTGCACGGCAAGCGCTTTTTCAAGGAGGAGTTCGGCAAGGAAAACGAAATGCTGTGGCTTCCCGATGTGTTCGGATACTCCGGCAACATGCCGCAAATAATGAAGGGCTGCGGGCTCCGGTACTTTGCTTCCGTGAAAATGTTCCAGACGTACGAGAATGTGTCGGACCCGTTTCCGTACAATACTTTTCTTTGGGAAGGGATCGACGGCTCGCAGGTGCTGACCCATCTGCTGGATTATGGCGATTTTCCGATTCGGGTCAATCCGTCGTTTCTCATCAGACAATGGAATGATCGGGTTCAGAAGGACGGCATTGCGACAAGACTCGTACAGTTCGGCCATGGCGACGGCGGCGGCGGGGCGAACCGGGACGACTTGGAATTCCTCCGCCGGCTTGAAAATTTGGAGGGCGTGCCGCGTACGGTGCACGGCTCACCGATCGACTATTTTGAGGATCAGATCGAAAGAGGTGTTCCGGATGCCAAATATGTCGGGGAGCTGTACTATCCGGCGCACCGGGGAACCTATACGACGCAGGCTCAGATCAAGCGGTTAAACCGGAAGGCGGAGGTCGGGCTTCACGAGGCTGAAATGTGGGGTGCCGCAGCCAGCCTGCTTCAGCGCCGGGCCTATCCGTACGAGGAGATGGACCGGTTGTGGAAGAAGCTGCTGCTGCATCAGTTCCATGATATTTTGCCGGGCACGTCCATTCACCGTGTCCATGAGGAAGCGCAGGCTGAGCTGACGGAATTGAACGGGCTCGTCGATGCGATGGCTTCCGGCGCAAGAGAGGTGCTTGCGGGTAGCGGACGTTCCGGTGTTACGGTGTTTAACTCGCTCTCCTGGGCAAGGAAAGAGCTGGTTGCCCTGCCCGAAGGCGTAGAAGGTATCTCGGACCGGGACGGAAAAACGCTCCCTGTGCAGCGGCATGGCGGCAAATGTTACGCGGAAGTCGAAACGCCGTCTGCGGGATGGGCAGCATACTCGGTTACTGCGGATGACGTAACACCGGAAGCGCCGGGACAAGCTGTCCTAACCGCTACGAAGTCGCATCTTGAGAACGAGTACTTAGCCATGGGGATAAATGAATACGGTGAGATCGTCAGCATCCTGGACAAGGAAACCGGAACGGAATGGACGGCGGGACATTGCAACGCCATGAAGATGTACCGCGATCAGCCGTCGGCGTTCGATGCGTGGGAAATCGACCGCGGCTATCAGACTGCTCCAGTCGCGTTGGATGAGAAGGCCGAAGTCTATGTCACCGCAGAAGGGCCCCTGTTTGCCAATATCCGCGTTGAGCGCATGCTTCATCGATCCAAATTAATCCAGGATATCCGGATCCGGGCCGGCAGCCGCCGCGTTGAGTTTCATACGACGGTACATTGGCACGAGAAGAACAAAATGCTGCGCGTCGATTTTCCTGTACGTGTCCATGCGAACGAATCGTTACAGGAAATTCAGTTCGGTTACGTCAAACGGCCAAATCATGCTTCCAGGCCCCACGATGCCGACCGGTTCGAAGTATGCCAGCATAAGTGGGCAGTGCTTGCGGAGACGAACCGCAGCTTTGCGCTACTGAACGATTGCAAGTACGGGATCGCCGTGCAGGACAACACGATGAGCTTGACACTGCTTCGTTCGCCGACGCATCCGGACGAAATGTCGGATCAGGGAACGCACAAGTTTACGTACGGATTCTTTGTATGGAACGGGTCATTTCTGGACAGTCCCGTCGTTCAGGAAGCGTATGAGCTGAACTATCCGGTAAGCCTCGTGCACAGCGGAAACCAGGTGGGTCATAAATCTTTCCTGCAAACGGATCAAGCCAGCGTAATTACAGAGACGGTCAAGCTTGCCGAAGACGGAACGGGAGACTGGATCATCCGGGCCTATGAGTGCAAAGGTGCCACCGTATCATGCGGATTCACCTTTAACCTCCCCGTCAAAACAGCGTACGAAACCAATATGCTGGAGGAAGTGACGGCCGATTTGCCGGTTGCTGAAGGGAAGCTCAAGCTGGATTTCCGCCCTTTTGAAGTGAAAACGATTCGGCTTGTGCTGCTTGATGCGTAGAAGAAGGAGTAAAAGGAACAAAAGACGGGAGGAATGGCGAAGATGAAGATGGACAAAGGACAGCGCCTGGTCATGATCGGCGATTCGATTACGGACTGCGAGCGTAAATTCCCTTACGGGGAAGGGTTGTTTCAAGGCGTAGGCAAAGGGTATGTGTCGCTCGTGGACACCCTGCTTCAGACAGCGTATCCGGAGCTGAACCTGCGGGTCACGAACATGGGAATCGGCGGCAACACGGTCAGGGATTTGAAAGAAAGGTGGCAGACGGACGTACTGGATCTGAAGCCGGATTGGCTGTCCATTATGATCGGTATCAACGACGTGTGGCGGCAGTTCGACCAGCCGGCGATTCCGGAATCGCATGTGCTGTTGGAAGAGTATGAACATACTTTGGTGGAATTGGCGGAGCAGGCGCTCCCCGGCCTCAAAGGGCTTGTCATCATGACTCCGTTTTATATCGAACCGAACTCCGGAGACGGGATGAGACGGCGGATGGATGAGTACGGCCGGGCGGCCCAGAGGGTTGCCGAGCGCGTCGGTGCGTTATTCGTAGACACACAAGCGGTGTTTGAGCCGATGTTGGGCTACGTACATCCTACTGCAATCGCATCGGACCGGGTGCATCCGAGCCTGACCGGCCACATGCTGATCGCACGAGCCTTCCTGCAGGCAATCGGCTTCGATTGGAAGCGTATGAGCGGTGAGGTTTGACTTCGATAACGGTCAGGAGATGAAAGAACAGATTCAGAATCAAGCATCGGGAAGTGATCGCAGCTGGCTACGATGTTAATATAGCATTATGTGAAAAATTCACAACAACCCCAGCTTAAGGGGCGAGCGTATTTCATACGCTTGCCTTTTCCTGCTTATATACTCCGGTTTATTTACTGATAGCTAAAACGGTCATGTTTCTTTGGCGCCGATCACGAAGGAAGAATACGAAACAACGGTGAACGTGCTCAGCCGCTTGATCCGACACATGAACGCGACGATCACTAAGGACTAACCGGATTAAATATATTAAAAAATCAATATATGAAAAATTCATAATAGTAAACATGATCATATTCGTATCTAGACCATACCTGCTTAAACCATCATTTCTGCGGATCTATACCGGTAAAAAAGGCGGCTTGCGCCTGATATTTACCGCCTTATCGCAAAAGCATCCTCCTGACCGGAGCGGCCGGTCTAAGGGGATGCTTTGTTGCGAATTTATAACGTGCTTGCTTGTGGGGCAGCGGGACCGTCCCGCTTCCGTTTACGTGCGCAGCATATCCCGGAACATTAGGACCAGTTTCAGCCGCAGTAGATGGTGATAATCCTTGAAGTCGACCTGAAGCAGCTCACTGATTTTCTCGAGCCGGTAGGCGGCGGTGTTGCGGTGTATAAACAGCTGCTTGGCGGTTTCGTGGATCTGTCCGTTGTTCGCCATGTACAGCTCCAGCGTTCGCAGCAGCTCTTGGGCGGAGTCGGGGGCTCGGTCCTGAAGCGGGGCCAATGCCATTTCGACGAACTGCCGCATTTTATGAACCGGAACGGATTGGAAAATATAAGAGATTTCCACGTTGGCAAACTCGACGACAAAAGCGTCCAGGTTGAGCCGGGCGGCCGTGTCGCGGGCGTTCTGGCATTCACGGTAAGCCGCTTCCAACTGATCGGGCCGGGTTTTGATATGGCTCACCGTCATGCGCAGATGCCTGCCGGCTTTGGCGGCCTGCTCGAAAAAGACACGTGTCAACAGCTGAGGCAGCTTGCCGGAGCTTCGCGGGAGCTCAGAAGGAAAGATCGAGAGAATGGTGTCCTCGAGTTGAAAATGCAAAGGTGATAAATCCTTGAGCATCGGATGATAATGGAATTCCTGCTTGACACTCTTGAGCAGATGGTCGGCCCGGCCGGTGTATTCGGGATCGCATGTGGTAAGCACGCATTGGAAAGAACCGCTGCCGAAAGGGATGCCGTGGCTGGAAGCACAGGCAACGAGCGCTTCGGCGGAGACTTGCTGCTTGAGGTAGTTTTTCAGCATTGCCGCAAATTCGTTCTGGGTCGATTGGGTGAGATCGTTGCGTTCGACCGCGTTCAAATGGTAGCCGATAATTTCGGCCGCCTGATGGTACAGCCCTTCCTCCTCCTTCATCGGAATGCCGGGAGGGAGCCGGAAAATCGCCCGGCTGTTAAAATCATGCTCCTGGCCGGGGCTTTTCAGGGGCACGCACAGCAGTCTTCCCTGCTCGCAGCGGAGCCACTGCGGCGTATCTTTGAGCTGGCGTTTTTTGAGCAGCTGCATTTCGTCTGTGGTCAGGGTGCTGAAGAGCGTTTGGCCGCGCATGCCGGTGACGGCCAGAGGCACGCCGAGAATCTCGCGGATCCGGTCAAACAGGCGGCCCGTATCAACAGGGGATAGGGCGAAGCGGATGAGCTCCTTTTGTTTGTCCAGGACGTTTTGCAGGAGGAGCGTGTTCTTTTGCAGTTCGGCATTGAACAAGCCTTTCATTTGATCCGAGAACGTAAACGGAAAGGGAAGCTCGATGAGGGGAAAACCGAGGCGGTCTGCTTCCTGCAGCATTTCGTCGGGGACCGAAGCCCAGAATCGTCCAAGCTTGATCCCGATTCCCGCCGCCCCTTTGTCAACCAGCTTCTGCAGCAGGCGGACCCCATCCGCGGGATTGTCCTTGATCAAATAAGCCGTCGTGAACAAGATATCCCCTTCCCGGACCCAGTCCGAAATATCGGGTGCATCCATCACGTTGACCGATTTGACGATGCGGTTCAAACCGCTGCGGCCTGCGGTCAGTTTACCTTCAGAAAGCGGGTAAATGGTGAGTGCATCTTCGATGGTCAAATACATACAGTCATCATCCTTTCGCAACTGAACTCTGTCGAAACCCGAAACGTACAAGGTAAGCCCTTAGGGAAGGGCTGTACCGGATTGAATTCAATCATCGGGAAAGGCGGTTACTGCAACAGGGGATAGAATCGGACGGCCGTCCGGGTTCGCCAGGGCTACGGAGGGAAGGACTATCTTCCCAGAAAGATGCCTCCGTAAACAAAAGCGCCCACGATGACGAGCGCGGGATGAACTTTGCGGCGCTGCATCAGCCAGTAAGAGATGAGGGCGATAGCGCCGAATTGGATCCAGCCGATGGAGAGTATCGACTCTTTGGAGCTTTGAATGGTGAGCTGCAGCATCATGACGGCAATGACAGGCTGCACGAGCAGCGTCATGCCCTTGACGGCCTGGGACTGCTTGTATTTCTGCAAAATTCGCATCAATACGATCAGGGCGACCGCGGAAGGCACGACGGTGGCGGCTTCGGCGGCAAGCACCCCCATCCATCCGGCCGCATCATAGCCCACGTAAGCGGCGATCTTCGTCGCGATCGGTCCGGGGAGCGAATTGCCGAGAGCGAGCATGTTGGAAAATTCGGCGCCCGACAGCCAGTGGTAATGCGGCACGATCTCCCGGTACATGAGCGGGATGGAGGAGGGGCCGCCGCCGTAGCCGAATACGTTGGCTAGAAAGAAGCCGATGAGGAGTTCAATCCATGTCTCCATGGCGGCGTTCCTCCTTCCGCTTGCGGGTTTCTTTCAGCTTGCCCATAACTTTAAAGTGTACCGAGCCATAGGCCAGCGCGATTGCAATCAGGATCGCCGGGTGCAGCTGCACCCACTCCAGCAGGACAAACGCGATGACCCCGCAGGCGAGCGCCATATATTTGCCAAGGCCTTTGACTGCCTTTTCGCCGAACTCGTAACACATTTGACCCAGCATGACGGCCACGACCGGAACGACTGCTTCGATCATGCCATGGATGATGCGGGACGAACTGAATACGTCGATAAAGGAGACTAGGGCGATCATCGCAACCGCAGTGGGTAGAATATGGGCGAGCAGCCCGACCAGCGCACCGAGCGTTCCTTTCAGGCGGTAGCCGAGATAAGCGGCCAACTTGGTCGCAATCGGACCGGGCAGCGTGTTGGCGATGGCCAGCACCTCCCCGAATTCCTCATCAGCCATCCACCTGTACCGGGAGACGGCCTCGTGCCGGATGAGGGGGACGGTCGACGGACCGCCGCCATACCCGAGAATTCCGGTCCGGAACATGGCGAGGGATAATTCTGCGTATGTTTTCAGCATGGTGCACTTCCTTCCTTGTCTATCAACTATTCTGACATTTCATCTCGGATTCGGGTAGGATGCGAGGGTCGCATTCTATAGGCACAGCTCTGGCATCATGGGAAAGGGAGCTGGACCGTTCCGATGCTGATGAACATCCGTGCGGCACTGATGTTATTTAAATTTACACTATAACGGTTTTCCTTCAGGATGAAAAGTAGTTATTGCCAAAAAATCCTGCTGCATGTTAATTTAGTTAACAATTTAAGGATGCAGGAGGGATGAGTGATGAGGCAGGCTTCAATCGGCACGAAAACGATGGTGGTCAGCCCCCATGCACTGGCATCGGCCGCAGGTGCCCGAATATTGGAAAAGGGCGGGAATGCCTTCGACGCTGCGGTTGCCGTCAGCAGTACCCTGGCGGTCGTGTATCCGCATATGACCGGGCTGGGCGGCGATTCATTCTGGCTGTTGTACAGTTCCGGAGAGGGTGCAGTCCGGGGTTACAACGGAAGCGGCCGCTCGGGGTATAGGGCAGTGCCGGAAGCATATGCCGGCGAGCAGGCCATCCCGACGCGGGGGATCCGCAGCGTACTGACCGTTCCCGGCATGGTGGACAGCTGGAGCGCTATTCTGCGCGAGTATGGTACCCTGCCGCTTGGGGACGTCCTCGAGCCGGCAATGACTTACGCCGGAGCGGGCTATCCGGTATCCCGCAGCCAGTACGCCAATACGAAGCTGTGCGCCGGGCTGCTGGCAGCGAATCCCTATTCGGCTGCAGCGTATTTGCGAGGCGGCGGTGTCCCGCCGGCAGGCACCCGCTGGATCCAAAGCGGCTTGGCCCAAAGTTTGCGCCGGATCGCGTCGAATGGCCGGGACGAATTTTACCGGGGCGGATTAGCCCGGGACATCACGTCATACATCCGGAAGTCCGGCGGGCTGCTGCTGGCGGACGATTTCGCCGATCATGAGGGCAATTGGGTTACCCCGCTCTCCGGTTCCTATCGCGATCTTGAGCTGTATCAGCTTCCTCCGAATTCGCAAGGGTTTACGGGCATCGTGATCGCCCAAATGCTCGAACATTTTGATTTTAACAGTATTCCGCACGGTTCGGTAGCATTTTACCACGTACTGGTCGAGGCGGTGAAGCTGGCTTTCCGCGACCGCAACCTCGAGCTCACCGATCCGGATTTCCGAAATATTCCGGTGGAGCGATTTCTGGATAAGGCCTACTGCAGGGAATTGGCGGGACGCATAAGCCGCGATTCGGCCGCTCCGCTCACCGCCGAACCGCTCGGCAGCGATACGGCGTATGCCGCCGTAGTGGATGGGGACGGCAACGCCGTTTCTTTTATCCAAAGCCTGTACTTTGAATTTGGATCGGGCGTGACGGCTGGGGAAACGGGCATTCTGCTGCAGAATCGCGGCTCATTTTTCTCCCTGGACGACTCTTCCGCCAACCGGCTTGAACCGCGGAAACGGACGTTTCATACCCTGATGCCTGCCCTCGCGCTCAAGGACGAGAAGCCTTATTTGCTCTACGGCTCGATGGGAGGGGAGGGGCAGCCGCAGACGCAGACGGCGCTCCTGACCCGGATCGTCGATTACCGAATGGACCCTCAGGAAGCGATTAACGAACCTCGATGGGTGTGGGGAAGGACATGGGGCGAAGCCTCCACGGAATTGAAGATGGAAGCCAGGGTGGGGGAGCAGGTGCTCGGCGGGCTTGCCGCCATGGGGCATGAGGTTCGAAAAATCGGCGACTGGGATGCCTTGACCGGGCATGCGCAGGCGATCCTTCTGGACGCTCACGGTTTTCGGATCGGCGGCTCGGACCCCCGCTCCGACGGAGCGGCGATCGGCTGGTAGTTCACCATATCATAAAGAAGTTATGAAATATGACATAGATAAACGGGTTCCTTGTGGCCGATGTCCAAACATCGGCCTATTTATTGTGCTTCGTCACAAAGATGCCTTCCGAACCGTTGTAGACTCCTGTATTGTTTGTTATAAAATGTAACATCTAACGAAAAACAGAATCGCAATGGGGGGACAGCTGTGGAATTCGGACATGTGAAAGTGGAGAGGAAAGCAGCCTGCGTCATGCGGGACGGCATCACGCTGTATGCCGACATTTACCGTCCGGCGGAGGAAGGAACATACCCGGTACTGCTGATGCGGCACCCGTACGGCCGGAAAATCGCCTCAACGGTTACATACGCCCATCCCGTTTGGTATGCTGCGCGGGGGTATATCGTCGTCATTCAGGACGTACGGGGGCGCGGGGATTCGGAGGGAGAGTTCACGCCATTCGTGAGCGAAGCCGAAGACGGGTATGATACGGTCGAATGGGCCGCCGGGTTGGAAGGGGCCAGCGGAAAGGTCGGCATGTACGGCTTTTCCTACCAGGGAGCGACGCAGTGGGCTGCCGCTTCGCAGCATCCGCCGCATTTGGCTGCCATCGCGCCTGCGATGACGGCGGCCGACCTGTACCACGGCTGGATGTACACATTCGGCAGCTTTGATCTGCAGAGCTGCCTGCCCTGGGCCTATCAGCTGGCCAGGGATACGGCGAGAAGGAAGGGCGACACGGAAGCCGAAGCGGCGTGTTCCCGCGTAATGAGCGATCCTTCCGGTGTGCTGGCCCAACTGCCGTTGGCCCAGGGGCACCCACTGCTCGAAGCTTACCTCCCCGCTTATTTCGATTGGCTGGGTCATCCCGCGTATGATGAGTATTGGTCCCGGCTGAACTGGCTGGACGCCTTCAAGGAACAGCCGGTTCCGGCGCTGCATATCGCGGGCTGGTACGATTTTCTGCTGGAAGGTACGCTGCAGTCTTACAATGCACTGCAAGCACAGGAGAGCAGGCCGGACTGCTTTCACCGTTTGGTGGTCGGGCCATGGACGCATATTCCGTGGGGCCGCAAAGCAGGCGGAACGGACTACGGACCGAAGGCGGACGGCAATATCCACCTGGAACAGCTTGCCTGGTTCGACTATTGGCTGAAGGGCGAAGGCGGATCAGCCCTGAAGGAGCGGCAGCCGGTCCGTTATTATGAAGCCGGCAGCGGCGTTTGGGTCGAAGCCGAAGCGTATCCGGCCGGAGTGGAGGGCGACAGCCGGTGGTATTTAACCGGAACGCGGCTGCCTGCGAACGGGGCTTCCGGCGGCGGTCGGCTCGCTGCGGATGCAGGCGTGGAGCCTGGCCGGGCGGCGGACGTGTTCGTCTACGACGCGCGCCTGCCGATGCCGCTTCGCTCGGTGCTGCCGCAGGACCGGAGCGCCCAGCAGGACCGCTTCGAAATCCTGGTGTATACCGGGGAGCCTGCCGGCGCGCCGCTGCGGATCCTCGGCGCCCCTGAGGTAACCGTCTCCTGCCAGGTAATGGACGGTCCTACCGACCTTACCGCCATCCTCACGCAGGTCACACCAGCGGGCGAAGCGAGGTTTCTGTCCGTGGGGCGCACGGAGATCGGCGCATCCGGCGGCATCAGCGGCTGGGAGACGGTGACGATCCGGATGCGGCCGCTGGCCGCCGAGCTCCCGGCCGGTTCGATGCTCCGGCTGGAGCTGAGCGGCAGCGCATACCCGCTGCTGCTTCGCCACCCCAACGGTATTCCGCTGCAGGAAGCCGCAAGCCAAGGGCCGGATGCGCTGCAGATTGCCACAGTGGCGGTGGATGCCAGTGGAGGCGCCTCGTGGCTTCAGCTGCCGATTCTTGGTGACACCTCGGAATAAAGCGGACTATGAAATGAACCTTTGGCGTGACAAACGGAGCGGGAGCCTGCATTCAAACGCTTATTGCCCAGCCGGGTCGAACGCATACGCCCTTTATGTCCTCACAGCCTGGCACACGAGAGTGCAGAAGTAGAAAACATAAATACCGACGGATGAAAGGAGTGGGATTGATATGGAACAAGAAGTGGTGATCTTCAACGCCTCCCTGCCGCTGCAATCGGAGGAGACGCTGTACACGCTGGCCATCGGCGGCGGAAAGTGGACGTCGGTGACGGCCCAAACCGGTGAAGTGGAGGCTCCTGAAGCGGTGTGCCTGGACAAATGGAACGGATCCTCTGCGGATGCGCGGCTGCTGCTCGACGCAAAGGGGAAAATCGTTCTGCCGGGTTTCGTGGATGCCCATATGCATCTGGATAAAGCTTTTTCGCTCCCGCATGTCGGGAATGTCTCCGGCACGCTTGGCGAAGCGGTCGTCAATTACGCCGCAGCCGCCCCAAGGTTTTCCAAGGCAGAGATCAAAGCACGCATCATGCGCTCGGCGCTGCAGTCCATTTCTTATGGAACGGTAGTGCTGCGCAGCCATCTCGATTTTCACATCAAGCATGGAAAAGACGTCGCGATGCGTACCATCGAAGCTGCGCTCGAAGTCAAAGAGGAGCTGAAGCCGTATGCTGAGCTGCAGCTGTTCCCGCTGCTCCCTTATTTTGAGCTCAGTGAAGCGGCGCTGGATACGGCCGAGGAATCTGTTGCGATGGGCGTGACGGGATTGGGCGGCGCCCCTCATCTTTCTCCCAACCCGGAGCCCGACATCGACAGGCTGTTCGCCTTGGCCGATAAGCTGGGCTGCCCGGTTGATCTGCATACGGACGAGAGCGACGATCCGAACCAGCGGACGGCAATCCATATCGCCCGGCGCGCGATGGAATACGGCTGGAGGGGAAAGGTCACGGCAGGGCACTTATGCTCCTTAGCCGCCATGAAGGACGAGGATGCCGCCATGATCATTGGACTTATGGCCGAGGCAGGTATGGGCGCCGTTACGCTTCCCGGCGCGAATCTGTACCTGCAGGGCCGGCATGACGCCTTCCCGGTGCGCAGGGGAGTCACCCGAGTCAAGGAACTGCTTGCGGCCGGCATTCCGCTGGCGGCGGCTTCAGACAATATGCATGACCCGTTTCATCCGTTCGGAAGGGGCGACCTGCTGCTGATCGGCCTGGTTACTGCCTATGCCGCCCATATGGGCAGTCCTGCCGAGATGCGCGAAGTGCTGCGGATGATCACCGAATACCCGGCCAGGGTAACGGGTGCTGACGGTTACGGCATCCTGCCGGGGAACCCGGCCCATTTTGTGGCGCTCGATGCCAGGACGCCGGAGGAACTGCTGACCATGCTGCCGGAACGCCGCTGGGTATGGCGCGGCGGCACCTGTCTGAAAGCAGCCCCGTCGAAGGAGAAATGGAGCTCCGCATTGTTACAGGGCTATTGGGAAGACTCGTGCGAACGGGTCGACTTTGTCCAGAAACGTGCGCTCACGCTTTGATTCGATCCGTTTGAAAGGATGCTCCGTTTCCACCATGCAGCAATGAGGAGGTATGAGGATGAGCCGCACATTGGTTCTTTATTACAGCGCATACGGCCATGTTTTGGACATGGCGCTGGCGGCCGCTGATGGAGCGCGTAGGGCGGGAGCCGAGGTCCGCCTCTGCCGTATTCCCGAGCTGGAATCAGAGCGTAACCGGACCCCTTATCAGGATAAGCACTCCACCGGGGAGCCAGGCGAAACTTCGCAGCTGAAGACCCGTTTTAAGACGGTTGACCGCTTCGCCAAATACGAAGAAACAATGCGCCGGCAGCAGGACATACCTGTGGCCACGAACGAAGATTTAAGATGGGCGGACGGCATCGTCTGGGGATTTCCGACGTATTACGGCTCCATGCCCGCGCAGGTCAAACTGTTTCTGGAATTTGCCGGGGACCTGTGCGCCGACGGGAGCCTGGAAGGCAAACCGGCGGGTCTGCTGACGAGCACCGGATCGATCCATACCGGGCACGAAGCGAATGTGCTGACGTCGATGGTGCCGCTGTTTCATTTCGGCATGATCATGGTCGGGCTGCCCTATTCCGAAAATCCGGAATACTTGACCGCCGATCCGATCGGCTGCTCTCCTTACGGAGCTTCCACATTGGCGGGTCCTGACAGCAGCCTCAAACCGGATGAACGCGAACTGGTGATGGCCGGCCGGCTCGGACGGCGCGTGGCGCTGTGCGCGGAGGCCCTGAAGGCCCAAAGTTTTTTGAAATAACCCGTAAACGGCAGAGGGTGGCATCGAACACCGAGGTATTTCATGAAAGTCCGGATGAATTCCGGGCTTTTTTTGTGTTAGATAACGTTACATAAATGATCATCCCTTTCGTAAATAAACCCAAAAGAATTACGCATTATTGTAATTGACCACAAAAACAACGGATATTTATTGAGCGGCATAGGCATAGATGTTATTTATTATTACATAAAGGATTAGAGGAGGGCTGGAAATGTATACAGCACAGCAAACCGCAGCAAATCCGCGGCGGCCCGGAAGTCCCGGCGCTCCCGAGCTTTTGGTCGGCATGGACCAGATCGGCAAGGTATACCCGAATGGAACGATTGCCGTTCAGCAGGTCAATCTGCAAGCGGGGGAGGGTGAGTTCCTCTGTTTTGTCGGACCGTCGGGATGCGGAAAATCGACCATGTTTAACATGATTGCCGGCTTGACCGAGCCGTCGACCGGCCAGCTTTCGGTCCTCGGTACGACGCCGAGCGAAGCGCGGAAGCAGAACGAAATCGCTTTTGTGTTCCAGGAGCACACCCTGCTGCCTTGGGCGAAGCTTCTGGACAACGTGACGATGCCGCTGACCCTCCGCGGCGTTTCGAAAAAGGCTCGCAACGAAGAAGGCGAACGCGTGCTGGAATTGGTTGGGCTCAAGGATTACCGGAAAGTACTGCCGAGACAGCTCTCGGGAGGCATGAAGATGCGGGCGTCGATCGCCCGTGCGCTCATAGCCCGGCCGAAGCTGCTGCTGATGGACGAACCGTTCGGGGCGCTGGACGAAATCACCCGCCAGACGCTGCAGGATGAACTGCTGGGCATTTGGCGCCAGGATCAGAAGATGACCGTACTTTTCATTACCCATAACGTGTTCGAAGCGGTTTTTCTATCCACCCGGGTTGTCGTCATGACGCCGCGGCCGGGGAAGATTTCCGATATCGTGCCGATTGAGGCGCCTTATCCGCGTACGGATGAATTCCGGACCACGTCCGAGTTCGGCAAATATGTGCGCAGCATAACCGAAGTGCTGAATCACTGAGGCTCGCAGAAGCCGGTGCTTGCTTTCCTGGATAATGGGAAATTTAGAGGTGCATGGAAACATGCCACTTACGAAAGGAGTCGTTGAGGTCATGGAAAAAGCAGCAGTGAGCGCGGTTACCGATGCGGCGAAACAGGCTTCGCCGGCCGCGCCTATGGTCAGGAGGAGTGTCGGCAGCGGCAGCCACGTCTGGGGGAAAATGGTGTCTCGGGTCGTACCGCCGCTGAGCGTATTCGTCTTCGTCGTCTTTGTATGGGAAATGGTACTGCGGCTGACCGGCACCCCGGAGTACTTGCTGCCCAAGCCGTCCGATATCGTTCAAGCGGTGTCGCAGAACGGGCACAATCTGGTGGTGTCGGTGAGCACGACCATCATGGAGGCAGTCTTGGGATTTGCCCTTAGCGCCATTCTCGGCGTGGCCGTCGCGATTTTGCTTGCGCTGTCCAAAACGGTCGAACGGAGCGTGTATCCTTACGCGATCATTTTGCAGACGATCCCGATCGTGGCGATTGCGCCCATTATCGTCATCTGGTTTGGGGCTGGCATGAACGCCATCGTTATTATCGCCTTTCTGATCAGTTTCTTTCCGATTTTGTCCAATACGCTGATCGGGCTAAACTCGACCGAGCAGAACATGAAAAATCTGTTCTATCTGTACAACGCCACGAAGATGCAGACGATCTGGAGGCTCAGACTCCCGGCAGCGCTGCCCTACATTTTGGCCGGCTTCAAAATCTCCTGCTCCCTGTCGGTCGTCGGGGCCATCGTCGGCGAGTATATCGCAGGCATCGGCGGGCTGAACGGCGGGCTCGGTTACGCGATTACGGTCGCGGCGACGCGGATGCAGACGGCGTATTTGTTCGCCTGCGGCTTGTCGGCCGCCGTGGTCGGCATCGTCTTTTTCCTGCTGATCAATGCCCTGTCGAACCGGCTTCTGCGTTCTTGGCATGACTCGGCCATCGCCGGCTAACTGCATCCGCCAAACCGAGCGGCAAGTTTGCAGCAAAGGAGGGGGGTTCCCATGCACAGACTGGGGAATTCGAAAAATTACTGGAACGTGTCGGAGGAGCTGGCCGATTTGTCCAGGAGCGATCCCAAACCGCTCGTCACCGTGACCCTGCCGGCGCTGCCGCAGCGGATCACGCTGGATCTCGCCAAAACCGCCATCGTCATCATTGATATGCAGAACGATTTTTGCAGCCCGGGCGGATGGTTGGACTCGATCGGAGTCAATACCGCCCCGCTGCTGGCTCCCGCCAAGCCGCTTCAGCGGCTGCTTCCGGCCCTTCGCGAACAGGGGGTTCCGGTGCTGTGGGTCAACTGGGGCAATCGGGAGGACCGGATGAATCTAAGCCCTTCGGTGCTCCACGTATATAATCCGGACGGTGTCAGCCATGGGATCGGCAGCCCGCTGCCGGATACAGGCTCGAAGGTGCTGGAACAGGGGAGCTGGGGCGCGGCGCTGATTGATCGGATGGTACCGGAGCCCGGGGATATCCGGGTCGATAAATACCGTATCAGCGGTTTTTGGGATACGCCGCTGGACAGCATTCTCCGCAATTTGGACGTGAAGACGCTGCTGTTTGCCGGCGTCAACCTTGACCAGTGCGTGATGCATACGCTTCAGGACGCCGTATGCCTCGGATATGACGCCATTCTCCTGGAAGACTGCTGCGCGACAAGTTCTCCGGCTTACTGCACGGAGGCCGCCTTATACAATATCAAACAGTGCTATGGCTTTGTTGCCGGTTCCGAGGATCTGCTGCAGGCCTGCACACGAAAAGAAAGGGATGAAGTGATATGATCGATGGTCTGGTTCTGGGGCATTTCGAGCAATGCGAGGTACGCAAAATTTCAAGCAAGGATTCCAACAAGTTTGTCATGCTGTGCGACGGGACACAGGTGCCGTTCGTGTCCGTAGTGGAAATTTTCGACGCCGGCGGACAGACGCCGCCGAACGAGCACAGCGGAGCGTATGAGTATTTTTACGTGCTGGCCGGAGAAGGGATTGCCATCGTTGGCGATATAGAAACCGGGATTCGCACAGGTTCGTTCTTCGTCGTTCCGCCCGGCAACAACCATCAGGTCAAAAATACCGGTGAGGGCAGGCTCTATGTTCTGACGACCATGGTGCCCGACGAGAAGTTTTCCGATTTAATCAAGTCAGGTCCGGCGGCAAGCCTGGACGAGGAGGATTTGGCGGTGCTGCGCGGAGCGGCTTTCCCGGGAGCGGCCGCTCCCGCGAACTCATAACGATTGGAGGAACTTGTATGCAGCCAGAATGCACGCCGTGGATACGGTTGGGAATGGAGGCGAGACACGCGGAAGGCGGTCTCCTTCAAGGGCTCAACTTTGCCGTAAAGGACGTGTTTGCCGTTGCAGGACACACCAATGCTGCCGGCAATCCCGATTGGCTTAACACGCACAAGCCTGCCGTGAAGCATTCGGCCGCCGTGGAACGTCTGCTCGGCAGCGGAGCAAAGCTTCATGGAATGACTCACACCGATGAGCTGATGTTCAGCCTGAACGGGGAAAATGTGCATTACGGCACGCCGCCGAACCCTATCGCTCCAGGACATATTCCCGGCGGTTCCTCAAGCGGCTCGGCGTCCGCCGTTGCCTCCGGGGAAGTGGACTTTGGCCTTGGCACCGATACGGCCGGTTCGGTGCGGATTCCTTCCTCTTTTTGCGGTATTTGCGGATTTCGCCCGACGCACGGCGGCGTGCCCATGGACGGCGTCATCCCGCTGGCTCCGGCCTTTGACACGGTCGGCTGGATGGCACGCCGGGCAAGTAGCTTGCTTCAGGTCGGCCGCGTGCTTCTCGAGGAACCGCTCGATGACGGCGGGGGATTCGCCCGAATGATGCTGCCGGTTGAAGCGTGGGCGGCTGCCGAGCCCGGCTGCGCCGAGTCGCTCCGCGGTGCGCTTGAATCATTCGGATTGCTGGGAGCGTTCGAATCCATCCATTTGACGGACGGGGAACTCGCGGCGTGGGCCGGCATTTTCCGCACGATTCAGGGGTACGAAATATGGTCCGCCCATGGCGCATGGATCACGGCGCAGCATCCCCGATTCGGTCCCGGCATCGCCGAAAGATTTGCCTGGACCGCCACGATTTCCGAGGGAGCGTACCGGGAAGCAAGCCAGCTTCAGCAAGCGATTGCTGCCCGGCTTGAGGCGCTTCTCGGAAGCGAAGGCGTGCTCGTCATCCCGACAGCGCCTTGCGGAGCCCCCGTTATCGGGCTGCCCGGCGAGGAAATTGAAATGACGCGCACACGGATCCTGCAGCTGTCCTGCATTGCCGGGCTGGGCGGGCTGCCGCAGGTTACACTGCCGCTGGCTAAGACGGACGGTCTGCCGGTCGGGCTGTCGCTCATTGCCGGCAGAGGCCAGGACCTGAAGCTGCTTCGATGGGCAGCGGATATCGAGGCGTCGATGCAGCCCGCGGCCGCGACCGTGATCAACCAAATCCAATAGCAAAGGAACATGCCGATGTTTACACGATACGAAGGAGCAGCCTGGGAGGAGAGATTCCTGCCAAGGCTGACCAGCAAACAGGTCAAGGAGCTTCCCAAGGAAAGCACGCTGGTCATTCTGCCGGTCGGCGCGATCGAACAGCATGGACCGCATCTGCCGGTCATGACCGATACGCTGATCGGGGAGGCTACGGTGACCCTGGCGCTCGAAAAGCTGAAGCCCGATGCGCGGGTGTGGCTGCTGCCGCCGGTTTCGTACGGCAAAAGCAATGAGCATCTCGGCCTGCCAGGAACCATTTCGCTGTCGGCAACGACCCTGCAGAGCGTGATCCTGGATATCGCGGAAAGCCTGCGGCTGAGCGGTTTCCATAAGCTGCTGCTGTTTAATACGCATGGCGGCAATACCGACTTGCTGAACGTGGTGTCCCGGGAAATCCGCATTCGCCACGATATGCTCGTCTTTTATTTATCGCCCTCCTCCCTGGGAGGTGCGGAGGATCTCATGCCCGCCGATGAACTGGAATACGGCATTCATGGCGGGGACTACGAAACGTCGATCGTGAAGGCCATCAAACCGGGATGGGTGCAGGATCAATGGCTCGTCTCGGAGACCCCGTCCATGACCGGGCAGAAATTTTTGACCCTTGAGGGGAAAATACGCTTCGCCTGGCGGATGGCGGACATTTCCGACAGCGGTATATGCGGCGATGCGACACAGGCGACGGCAGCCAAAGGCAGCATCATTCAGGAGCGGGTGACCGACATTTTAGCGGAGGTGTTTCGTGAGCTGAGCGAATTCGAGTTCAGCGATCTCCGGGCCAAGGCGAAAGCGGGAGCCGAGCGATGAGGCTCGTAACTTTGGCGGGAAGCGGGCCAGGCAGCGCGGGCATCGTTGCAGGCAATCGGATATTTCCCTTAACCGGGATCAATGAATCGCTTGGAACGGCTTGGCCGACGACCGTTCTGGAACTGCTGCGGACCGGCGAGGCGGCGGCGCTGTCCGGATGGCTGCGGGAACGAGGGCAGGAGGTGCTGACCGCCATTCCCTCCGTTCCCCTGGAGCAGGCAAATCTTGGCCCCTTGTATCATGGTGCGGTCAATGTCTGGGGCGTTGGCGCGAATTTCCGGAAAAAGGCCGCAGATATGGCCGTGGTGCCGCCGGAGCAAGAGCCTATCTGCTTCTTGAAGCCGGCAAGCACGATGATCGGCCCGGGCGAAGCCATTCTTCTTCCGGACGGGGCCGGACGCATTACCGCCGAGGCGGAGATCGGCCTGGTGATCGGTAAGACCTGCAAGCACGTCAGCCCCGAAGAGGCGCCGCACGTACTTGCCGGCATCGTTCCGACGCTGGATATGACTGCCCAGGACATCCACGCCCGCAACCCGCGGTTTCTTGGTCGCTCGAAAAGTTACGACACCTTCTTCAGTTTCGGACCGGAGCTGGTCAGCATGGACGAAATCGGGGATCTGGATGCACTGGATATACAGACCGTGCTTAACGGATCGGTCCGGTACAGAAGTAGTGTATCCGATATGATCTATTCCCCTTGGTTGATTCTCTCGTATTTCTCGCGGATGATGACCCTTTATCCCGGCGACATCATCATGACCGGGACACCGGGATCGGTAGACATCCAGGATGGGGATACGGCCGAATGCCGGATCGGCTCCCTGCTTCCCTTGCGGAATCCGGTCGTTCAGGAACGGATTAGCACCGTTTTTTGAAATCGAAAGATTGTCCTCACGAAATTGTTCTTCTATATGGAGTGAGCTGTGAATACAAAGAAAGCGGGTGGTTCTCATGTCAATGGTATGGAAGCCTGAAATGCCTGAAGCGTTCAGCGCACTGAGGCTGCTTACCGACGAAACGGCGGTCGAAAAGCTGTCGAAGGATTTTTATTGGTATTCCCCCGTGCTGAGCGGAAAACTGAAGGACAAAAAAGCGGATGCCGTTCTCGTGCCAGCTACAGTCGATGAAATCCGTGAAGCGCTGCGGATTGCTTACCGGCATCGGATCCCCGTCACTGTCCGCGGAGCGGGAACCGGGAACTACGGACAGGCGATCCCGCTCGAAGGCGGCCTGGTGCTGGACCTCAGCGGCATGAACGAAATCTTGGAGATTGGCAGCGGCTATGCCCGTGTACAGTGCGGCGTCAAGCTCGGCGTCCTGGAGAAGACGGCCCGGGAGCAGGGACAGGAGCTGCGGATTTACCCGAGCACTTTCGCCAAGGCGACGGTCGGCGGGTTTGTGTGCGGCGGTTCCGGGGGCGTCGGGTCGATTACCTGGGGCGACCTGTGGGACGGCAACGTGCTGGAGGCGACCGTCCTGACGATGGAAGAGGAGCCGCAGGTTTTCCGAGTCCACGGCGAGGAACTCAAGGACTATATTCATAACTATGGGACGACGGGCATCGTCACCGAGCTGGTCATTCCTTTGGCACCCCGGACCGAGTGGGCACAGGTGGTGGTGAACTTCGATCGCTTGGAAGACGCGGTCCGATTCGGGGAAGCGCTGGCGGAGGAAGCGGCCATCCCCAAACGGCTGATCACGCCGATGGAGTGGCCGATTCCCTCCTTCTTCAAGCCGCTGGAAAAAGTGCTCGCACACGGCAAATCGGTGGTTTTTACCGAAATCGCCGGGCATGCTGCCGAAGCGCTGCCGGCACTCGCCGCAGCTTTCGGCGGGGAAATCGGCTATGTCATTGACCCTGAGAAGTACCGCAAATCGATCGGGCTGTCCGATTTTACCTGGAACCATACGACGCTCTGGGCGCTGAAGCGTGATCCGGCTTATACCTACCTGCAAGCAGGTTTCAAGCGGGACTGCTACTTGGAGCAGATCCGGACGCTGAAATCGATGTTCGGGGACGAAATGCTGCTGCATTTTGAATGGATCCGCTCGAGGGGCAAACTCCAGCCGAACGGCCTGCCCGTCGTCCGCTACAGCACGGAAGAACGGCTGTACCATATCATAGACACCTGCCGGTCCATCGGCGTGGAAATTTATGATCCCCATACCTGGCTGCTGGACAATGGTGGACGCGGGGCAATACCCGGCATGCAGGAACGTAAGAGGCATAATGATCCGCTCGGTCTCCTGAATCCGGGGAAAATGGGCTGAGCAGCCCGGCGATACGAGGAAGAATCGTGTCCGGGAGAAGCGGCATCCGTGCGGCATCTCCCGGACTTTCCGTACAAGAAGGGGGAAGCGCCTTTGACAACGACGATCATACGCAATGCCATCATCATGACAATGAATCCGGCCGACGAAATTATCCATGGCGATGTTCGGATTGAGGACAACCGCATTACTCATATTGGACCCGGCGCGCCGAGCGAAGCCGACCGGGTGATCGAAGCCGGGGGCAAAGTATTGCTGCCCGGCTTTGTGCAAACGCACATCCATTTATGCCAGACGCTCTTTCGCGGACGGGCCGACGACCTGGAGCTGATTGATTGGCTAAAACAAAAAATTTGGCCGCTAGAAGCCGCACATGACGAGGAGTCGGTGTACTATTCGGCGCTGCTTGGCCTTGGAGAGCTCATCCGCAGCGGGACGACGACCATTCTCGATATGGAGACCGTACACCATACCTCTATGGCTTTTCAGGCGATCGAGGAAAGCGGCATTCGGGCGTTTTCCGGCAAAGTGATGATGGATCACGGCGATGAGGTGCCCCTGGCGCTGCAGGAGGATACGGATCGTTCCCTCCGGGAAAGCGTCGATTTGCTGCAAGTGTGGGACGGGGCTGCCGGAGGGCGGATCCGTTATGCGTTCTGCCCGCGTTTTGTCGTCTCCTGCACCGAGCGCCTTCTGACCGAAGTCCGGGATTTGGCAGAGCATTACGGTGTTCTGGTGCACACGCACGCATCGGAAAACCGGGGCGAGATCGCCATGGTCGAGGCCGAACGGGGGATGCGGAACGTGATTTATCTGGACCATATCGGCCTTGCCCGACCGAATCTCGTGCTCGCGCACAGCATTTGGCTCGATGACGAGGAAAAGCGGATCATCCGTGAGCGCGGCGTCAAAGTCACCCACTGTCCGGGATCCAACCTGAAGCTGGCATCCGGGATTGCAGAAGTGCCGGAATTGATGCGAAGCGGTATCCCGGTGGGTCTCGGCGCGGACGGAGCCCCGTGCAACAACAACCTTGACATGTTTCAGGAAATGAGATTATCCGCATACATGCAGAAGGTGGAGCACGGCCCGACGGTTATGAACGCGAGGACCGTGCTGCGAATGGCCACGATTGGCGGAGCGGAAGTGCTTGGCATGGAACGGAAGATCGGAAGCATTGAGACGGGAAAACTTGCAGACCTGATTTTGCTGGACCTGGAAGATTATCATGTCTATCCTTCCTTTGACGCGGATTGGTTCTCACGGGTCGTCTATGCCGCCACCCGCGGGGATGTTGAAATGGTGATGATCGACGGTCATGTTGTGATGGAAGGCAGGCAGGTGCTGACCCTGGATAAGCCGCGGGTACTCGACGGAGCGAACCGGGCCTTGCAAAAGCTGCTCCGTAGACTGTAATCCTACTTCAAGGAACAGGATCACTGTATTTATAGGAAAATGCATGTAAGGAGGAGTTCGGATGGAGACGGAAAGCATTCTCCGGTACGTGCAGAAAGAAGAGGGGATGGCGGTGCTTGCGAGCCTGGTATCGGTGCGCGGCCATGCTTACCGCAAGTCCGGAGCCATGATGCTGATGGCCGCGGATGGACACCGCATCGGCAGCATCAGCCCCGGCTGCCTGGAAGCGGATCTCGCTGCTAGGGTTCCCCGGATTCTCGAGCGCGGCCGGTTCGAATGGGTGAGTTATAACACCGAGCCTGGCGTCGACCCGATCTGGGGAGAGGAAATGGGCTGCGGAGGCGAGCTGGTCATATTGCTGGAGCCGATCGAAGGCCGTCTTCAGGCAGTGCTTCTGGATGCGGCCAAAATCGTCCTACAGGGGACGGCTGTCCGGCTCGTTCGGGAACTCCGCCCGGATCAAGAGATGGATTACCGGCTGGAGGAAGACGGCCCCATACAGGATTCGGTTGCAAGGCAGGGAGTGTTCTTCTATGCGACCCGGCTGGCTCCGAGCCGCCGGCTTATCATTTTCGGCGCCGGGGAGGAAGCGGCGGCGCTGGAGGCGATGGCGCGCTCCATCGGATTTGCGACAGTGGTGGCGGATTGGCGCGAGGATTGGTGCAGCAGGGAGCGGTTCCCGCTGGCCCGAACGGTTGTTGGCGATGCCGGCAGGATCGTTGAGGAGCTGCGCATCGGCATCCGCGATTACGTCATCCTTGCCAGCCATCATTTGCGCCGCGACCGGGAGATGCTGCAGCGCCTTCTCCCGCTGCAGCCGGAGTATGTCGGCGTCATCGGCTCTGCACGGAGGATCGGGCTGCTCTTTGGTGAGCTGCCGATCCCGGACTTCGTGGATGCTCCTGCAGGTCTTCCCATTGGTGCGGAAGGCGCCGCCGAAATCGCCGTCAGCATCGCGGCCCGGCTGGTGAAGTGGAAGAGCGGCGCTGAGGCGGCTGTTCGGGAGAGGCGGCATGCATGAGCATCATGGGCGTATACCTTGCGGCGGGAAGCAGCCGGAGAATGGGCTGCCGCAAACAGTCCTTGGAGCTTGCACCAGGTATGCATCTGGCCGGCAGCGGCTTGGCGGCGCTTCGGGACAGCGGCCTGAGCGGGTTGATCGTAGTCGTTCATCCTGAAGACCCGTTGGTATGGCTGGACGCCAGCCTCCTGGCAGACCAAGCGGACGGCCCTAGCATTGTCGTCGCTGTCTGCCTGGAAGCGGATCAAGGCATGGCGCTCTCGCTGCAGTCCGGCATCCGTGCTGCTTCCGATGCAGGCGCCGATGCTGTGCTTGTGGCGTTGGCCGACCAGCCGTACGTGTCGCCGGCTTGGCTGATGCAGCTGATCGACGCGTGGCGATCAGCTCCCGGGCTGGATTATGTGATGAGCGAGGCGGGAAGGGAGGCGATGCCGCCCGCGGTTCTGTCGGCAACAATGTTTGAGGCGGCTGCCGGGCTGAAAGGGGATCAGGGGGCGAAGCGCCTTCTGGATTCTTCACGGTTTCAAG
The DNA here is from genome assembly GCF_038009285.1 of Paenibacillus sp. FSL R5-0378. Lineage (NCBI taxonomy): Bacteria > Bacillati > Bacillota > Bacilli > Caryophanales > Paenibacillaceae > Paenibacillus > Paenibacillus sp. FSL R5-0378. The sequence goes on along the minus strand of NZ_JBBPAY010000001.1, from coordinate 5,205,370 downwards.
GGCTCCGCTTGGCCCCTGCCGATCCTTTGCTTGTTCTGGATATCGACACGCCGGAAGAGTGGGCGGAGGCAAAACAAATATGGACGCTTCAAACGAACCAGCATCTCCCTGTGTGTAAGAAATGATGACATAATTTTGATGGGTCATGCCCAATTTTGGCATCGGGCACAACGCAAATGAACCGGATTGTGCATGACTCCTAAATCGAAGTTAAGTTTATTTACACAAACACGGTGGCGGCGTATAGTGTGAAAAACCAACCAATCGATTCCATTTAAGCACCAGGATGCATTCAAGACACTGCAAAGGAGAGATGGCCATGGATGCTACCTTCAACCCGGTGATGAGTGCACCGACTGTATGGCATCCGGCAGATGCCCGGGAAGCCTACTTGCTGAAACGCCGTTTTGGTCAGCAAGCGGACTATGTCGCTGGCGGCACACTCCTCCGCACGGAATGGGAAGCCGGAACACGGAGCGTTTCCCCGCATTGGATCGACCTGCAGCGTGTGATCGGCTTACGTGAGGTGTTCATGCAGGCCGGGGGATTGTGCATCGGTTCCCAGGTAACCCTCGGGACATGCCGGAGACATCCGAGCCTAGCGAACCTTTATCCTTTGGTAGGGGAAGCTATCCGCAGCACGGCAGCGTCGTCCGTACGAAACGTGGCGACGCTCGGGGGTAACGTATGCTCCGGCGTGGGGGACGTGCTGCCGGCGCTGCTCCTCTACGACGCAGAGCTGGAATGGCAGGATGAACACGGCCCCGTGGCGCCGCTGCCTTTGACGGAATGGCTGGAGCTTCGTGCCGCCGATGCCGTGGACCCGGACCGGATCCTGCTGACGATCAAGCTTCCTGCAAGGGCGGATGTGACCGGGATCCAACAGGCATCGGGCGTCGATAACAGCTTGCCTTCGCTGCCTCGGATCGCGGTCTACCACAAAGTAGGGAGACGCGAAGCCTTCTCCCCGTCGCTCGTTACGACGGCAGTGTCTGCGGAAATCGATGCCGCCGGCTGTTTCCAGCAGGTGAAGATCGCGACAGGCGGCGGGAAAGCAAAGCCTGCCCGCCTTGGCGCTCTTGAAGCATGGCTGGAAGGGAGCAATGCAGACCAGTGCCGGCTTCCGGACGTTTATGAACGGGTCATGGAAGAGTACAGACCGGCTGGCGATATATTCGCCGGAGAATCCTACCGCCGCAAGACGGCAGCATCGCTGATCACCGCAGCTTTGTGGCAGCTGCTTCAACAGACTGCATCCGAAGGAGGGGAGACGCTATGCTGAACCGATCCAGCAGCGGAACGCGCTGGAGGGTGCGTCCGGACGGCCCGGATAAAGTGACGGGGCAGCTCAAGTATTTGACGGACCTGAGCGCGCCGGATATGCTATACGGCCGGGTGCTGCGTTCGGCTTATCCCCATGCGGCCATCCGGTCCGTGCGGACGGAACGGGCGTTGGCGCTGCCCGGCGTGGAGGCGGTCCTGACCTGGAAGGATGTGCCGGGGCTGAACCGTTTCGGCATCGCCCGCGCCGATCAGCCGGTCTTCTGCGAGGACCGGGTCCGGTATACGGGCGATGCCGTGGCGGCCGTCGCCGCGGCTACGCCGGAAGTCGCCGAATACGCCCTTCAGCTGATCGAGGTGGATTACGAGCCGCTCCGGGTTCTTACCGAGCCCGATGAAGCTTTGGCCGAAGGTGCGCCGCAGCTTCATCAGGACGGCAACCTGCTTCACCGGAGCGAGTACCGCCGTGGCGATGCCGACGAGGCGTTCGGGATGTGCACTCATATCGTGGAGGCGACCTACCGGACGCCGCGCCAGATGCACACCTATATGGAAACGGAAGGCGGGCTGTTCGTTCCGGGAGAAGACGGGAGACTTACCGTCTACTCTCCCACACAGCACGGCCTGATGGACCGGCTGCAGCTGGCGCGGATTTTGGCGGTCCCGCCGGAGTCGATCCGGGTCGTGTCCAGCCCGATCGGGGGCTCCTTCGGCGGGAAGGACGAATTAAACGTCCAGCCGTACGGGGCGCTTCTCGCCAGGGTGACGGGCAAACCGGTGAAGATTCACCAATCCCGCATGGAATCGGTACGGGCCGGCCTGAAGCGCCATCCGATGACCATCCGCATGAAAACCGGTACGGACGCATCGGGACGTATCCTTGCCCATCAGGTCAGGGTTCTGGCCGATACGGGCCCTTACGCCACGCTGGGTGCGGAGGTGCTGAACTTTGCGACGGAGCATGCCGTTGGTTCTTATGCCTTCGGCGCCGTCGATGCCGTAAGCATCTCGGTGTTCACAAACAACGGCATGTCCGGCGAGTTCCGGGGATTTGGCGGCAATCAGGCGCTGTTTGCGCTGGAGGGTCAGATGGACCGTCTCGCCGAGGCGCTCGGGATGGACCCATGGGAATTCCGCCGCATCAACCTGCTTCCGCCGGACGGGACCGGACCCTTCGGTCAGCCGATTTCGGTGACTGGCGGGGCACTCAAAGTATGGAATGCCTTGAAGGAATCACGGTTGTGGCAGGAACGGGAACATCTCACGGAAAGCGGGAACCGGCCGCCCTGGATTCAGACCGGCGTCGGAGCTGCTTTCGTCATGCATGGTGCAGGCCTTGGTTATGGCATTCCCGACCCGTCGGGCGGCCGGCTTCTACTCACGCAAGACGGGAAGGTGGAGGTCGCGTTCGGTTTCGAAGAATGCGGACAGGGACTGCTCGCGACGCTGGAGCAAATGCTGGTCGAGATGTACGGTCTGGACGCTTCCGATCTCAGGCTCGTCATCGGGGATACCGATGCGGTGCCGGACAGCGGCTCCAGCACTGCGTCCCGTGCGACCAGCATGATGTGGCAGGCACTGAAGCGTATGCAGAAGCCGTTTACAGAACGGCTGCTGGCCGCCGCTGCCGAAGCAGCGAGCGTGTCGGCGGAATGTCTCCGGATCGGTAACGGAGGTATTTACGACATTTACACGCAGAAGCGGGTGATGACGTACCAGGAACTGGCCGCCGCCGGGAAGGATCCCATCCGTGCCGAAACGAGCTTTGCATACCCTGTGTCCCCTACCGAGCGGATCGGAGCTCACTATTTATATTCGTATGCCGCGGTTTGTGTCAGGATCGAGGTGAACCGGTTGACCGGGCGCATTCGACTGCTGGACCAGTTCCATGCCGTGGCCGCAGGCCCGGTCATGAACCCGCAGGGCTATCTCGGCCAAATCGAGGGAGGGAGCGGGATGGCGCTAGGCTTTACGCTGAGTGAGGATGCCGTCATGGAGGAAGGAAAATACAAAACCGGCAACCTTGACACCTATCTCATTCCGACCGTAACCGACTTGGCTGGTCCCGTCGAAGTGCTGCCGATCGAGGATCTGCCGGAAGGCGACGAGCACGGACCGAGAGGGGTTGGCGAGATCGGCTCTGTCGGGCTTGCGCCGGCCATCGCAGCCGCTGTCCGGCAGGCGACGGGAGTTTGGCTGGAGAAACTCCCTGCGAATCCGGCTTTGCTTCAAGATGCATCCTTCCTTGGGAGAAAGGGGGAGACGGTATGAAATCCGAAAAGGATCGTATCCGGCTGAAGCCGTGGACCTGCGAGATCAATGGCGGGCGGGTGTCGTTAAACATATCGCCGTCCAGACGGCTCCTCGACATTCTCCGCGACGATTTGGGCATGACCGGAACGAAACGGTCATGCGACATCGGTCGGTGCGGCGCCTGTATGGTGCATATGGACGGCGTGCCGGTCAACAGCTGCCTGATCCCTGCGTATCAGGCGGAGAGCCGGTCCATTACGACGATCGAAGGCATCGGACGGGATGGACTCCATCCCGTACAGCAGGCCTTTTTGGAGGAAGGGGGCTTTCAATGCGGTTACTGCACGCCGGGAATGATCATGACCGTCATTGCGCTGCTTGATGAACATCCCGATCCGGAGCCGGAGCAGGTAGAGGAAGCGCTGTCCGGCAATCTGTGCCGTTGTACGGGATACGCGGCGATTCTAAGGTCGGTCCGGAGAGCATCGGAACGGATCATCTGGGAAAGGCGCGGTCCCGGAGGGAAGGAGGATGCGCGCATATGATCACGATCAACGAACTGAACGAAGGGACGGCCGAATCGTTCGTCCGGCACCTGGGCGGCGTCTTCGAGCATTCGCCTTGGGTGGCACAGCAGGTATGGGAGCTGCGGCCGTTCGCATCGGCTGCGGAGCTGCACGAGCGGATGATGGAGCAGGTGTATGCGGCGTCTGAGTCCCAGGTGCTGGCGTTGCTTCAGGCGCACCCCGACCTTGCCACGCGCATGCAAGTCACAGCATTTTCGGCTCAAGAGCAGCGGGGCGCGGGTTTGGATCAGCTGACCGGAGAGGAATACGAAGCCTTTGCATCCATGAATGCACAGTATGTAAGCAAATTCGGTTTTCCTTTCATTATGGCCGTAACCGGATGCACCAAAGACGACATCGCGCAAGCGATGCGGCAAAGAATGGATCATGATCCGGAGCGCGAATGGACGCAAGCGCTGCGCGAGATTGCCCGAATTACGCGAATCAGGCTGGAGCGGATCGTAACGGATCGCAGCCAGGAATAGAAAGGATGATCTAATCATGCTGAAAATAAACTCCGGACGCACGCTTTATTACGGAAAAGGAGACGTCCTTGTTTACAGGACTTACGCAGAGCCGTTGGAAGCGGCCCCAATACCAGAATCTCCCTTTGTGGGGGAGGATAATATTTTGTTTGCCCATAACATTCGTTTTGCGGTCAGCGGTGACGCTCTGCTGACTTCGTTCACCGACGGGGACAACGCGCAGCTGGTGGCCACCGATTCCATGAAAAATTTTATTTTGCGCCAAGCTGCAACCTTTGCAGGAGGGACGACGGAAGCGCTGCTGCATTTTTTGGCCGTACGGTTTATGGAGACTTACAGCCATATCGACACTGTGCGGCTGTCGGCCAACCGGATTCCCTTTCTTCCTCTGCCGGTGCCGGGCCCCGGAGGGTTTCTGGATAACCGTCTCGTGTACAGGCGTTCCTACAACGATCATGCCTCCGCGGAGATGAAACTGGCGCGCGGCGCCGAGGGGTATGATCTCGACGAGGCGTGGAGTGGCCTGTCGGACCTGCAGCTGATCAAAGTCAGCGGCAGCTCGTTCTATGGCTTTATACGCGATGAATACACGACGCTGCCTGATGCCTATGACCGGCCGCTCTTTATATTTCTCGATATCCGCTGGAGGTATGAAGACCCGCAGGATGCGATCCATCCGGAGGCAGGCAAGCATGTGCCCGTCCAGCAGATACGAGACATTGCGCAGAACGTCTTTTATGAATTTGCGACCCCGTCGATCCAGCATTTAATCTGGTTGATCGGGCAGCGGATTCTGATCCGGTTTCCGCAGCTGGCCGAGGTCCGATTTGAAACGAGCAACCGGACATGGGAGACGGTCGTGGAACCTGCGGACGGCTTGTCATCCGGGGTCTTTACCGAGCCGCGCCCGCCATTCGGCTTTCAGGGTTTTTCGATGACCCGGGAAGATCTAATTGCCGCACCGGAGCCGGCTGAAGGCGCCGTCAGTTCCGGATGAGCGGGCGGATTTCGACACATGTGCTCGATACGTCCCGCGCGGTGCCTGCAAGCGGTCTTAAGGTAGAACTCTGGCTGCTGGGGCGGGATGCGGAAGGGGGACGGCTGCTGGCATCCGGTATAACGGCAGCTGATGGGCGTCTTTCGCAGCCGCTGTGGGACGGCGATTTGGTACCCGGGGGCGAATACGAGCTGACGTTTTGGGTTGGCGATTATTTCCGTCAACAGGCGGCGGCCGACGGGATTTCGTTTCTGGACCTTGTTCCGATCCGGTTCAGGGTGTCTCACGGCAATGAAAATTACCATATTCCGCTGCTGCTGGCGCCGGGAGGGTACAGCACGTACCGCGGAAGCTGATAGAAAAAGGGGTGGGCGAAGCATGGATGCGCACGAAGAATGGATCATACGCGGCGGAAACGTCGTGCTTGAGGACGAAGTCGCAAAGATGGATATCGCCATCCGCGATGGAAAGATCGCCGAAATCAAAGACCGCATCTCGGGGATGTCCGCTTCGAGAATCGTAGAAGCGGACGGCCAGATCGTCATGGCCGGCGTGGTGGATATGCATGTCCATCTCAATGAGCCAAACTTTGGACATTGGGAGGGGTTTGAGACGGGCTCTGCCGCTCTCGCGGCCGGCGGCTGCACGGCGTACGCGGATATGCCGCTGAACGGAAACCCGCCGACGGTTACGCTGGACGCGCTGCGGCACAAAGAACGATTGGCCCAAGGCCGGTCGGCGGTGGATTATGCCTTGTGGGGCGGACTGGTGCCAGGGCGAATGGACCAGCTGCGAGCGCTGGCCGATGCCGGCGTCATCGCATTCAAGGCGTTCATGTCAAATCCCGGCGGGGAAGGGGAGGGACGATTCCGTGAGGTAGGGGCGGACGAACTGAGGGAAGGGATGCGGCGCATTGCCGGTCTCGGTGGCCTCCTTGCACTGCATGCCGAAAGCGACGAAATGACGTCACGCCTGACCACCGAGGCCCTTGCCGCAGGGCGGACCGATGCGGCAGCTTATGCGCTGACCCGCCCGGTCGAAGCCGAGCTCGAGGCGGTAGCCTCCGCACTTGCCCTTGCGGAAGAGACGGAATGCCCCCTGCATTTTGTTCACATCAGCAGCCCTGAAGCGGTGGATCTGATTCAGGATGCCAAACAGCGCGGCCTTGACGTAACGCTGGAGACCTGCCCGCATTATCTGACTTTGAGCGAGGAGGATATGATCCGCATCGGACCGGCGGCCAAATGTGCGCCGCCGCTCCGTTCAGCCTTTCTAATAGAAGGCATGTGGGAACGTCTTAAGGCGGGTGCGATTGATTTCATTGCTTCCGACCACTCACCCTGCCCGGAAGCGATGAAGGCCGTGACCGACGAAGGCGGCTTCTTTGGAGCATGGGGCGGCATCGCCGGTGCCCAGAGCACCCTGCTGCTGATGCTGGAGGAGGGCTGGATCAAGCGGGGAATTCCGCTTCCGCAGCTCTCGAAGCTGTTGTCGGAACGTCCGGCCGGAAGATTTGGCCTTGGCCGCCGCAAAGGCAAAATTCAGGTGGGAATGGATGCCGATTTGGTGCTGATTCAGCCATCGTCTCCGCACGTCTTGCGCAGAGAGGATCTGCTGCAGCGCCACCGGCACAGCCCATATATCGGCAGGATTTTCAGCTGCTCCGTAGCTGCGACTTACTGCCGGGGCCGCCTGGTCTACACGTCGGAAGGAGGAATCGTAAGTCCGGGTGACGGCCGGCGGCTGACACCGCTGAAGCCGCACACTGCCGGCCGCAGCGAGGAGGTTGTGGCGCCATGAATATTGCCGCTGAATCTGGTGCTTTTGCCGATATGATGCGTCTGCTGGAAGATCTGGGCCGGATCGGGCGCGAACCCGGGGGCGGCGTCACCCGGCTGCTGTATTCTCCGTCCTGGCAGGAGGCGCAGCGGCTGCTGGCCGGCCGCATGGCAGATGCGGGGCTGGAGGTGCGTTATGACCGGGTCGGGAACCTCTACGGCCGGCTGCCGGGTACCCGTCCCGATCTACCCGTGGTTCTGACTGGCTCCCACGTGGATACCGTCCGCGCCGGCGGAGACTACGACGGAGCCGGCGGCATCGCCGCCGGTATCGCCGCGCTGTCCTATTTGAAGCGGAGGTTCGGGATGCCTGTCCGTACGCTCGAAGTGGTCTCCTTCTGCGAGGAAGAAGGCAGCCGGTTCCCCTTAACGTACTGGGGCTCGGGCAGTATTGGCGGCCGCTACCGGATCGGCGATGGAACCGGCATTTACGACGCGGAGGGGGTATCGCTGGATGAGGCCATGAAAGCGGCTGGCTTCGGACACGGGAGCCAACCCGACTGCTGCCGAAGGGACATCGGCGATTACGTTGAGCTGCACATCGAACAGGGCGTCGTGCTGGAGGCAGCCGGACGGCGAATCGGCGTGGTCGAATCGATCGTCGGACAGCGCCGGTACGGGATTGCGGTGACGGGCAACAGCAACCATGCGGGAACGACGCCGATGTCCTACCGTGCCGATGCGCTGGCCGGAGCGGCCGACATGATCGTCCGGGTGGAGGAAATGGCGAAGCAGGCCGGTAACGGAGTGGTAGCGACCGTCGGGCGTATCGAAGCCTTGCCTAATACTCCGAACGTCATTCCCGGTGAGGTACGCTTCTCCTTGGATATCCGCCATACCGAGAGTTGGATGCTGAACGAGTTCAGCGAGTCTGCTCTTGAAACGTTCCAACGGATAGCCGCCGCAAGAAAGCTGCTGGTGAAGGCCGACTGCTGGCTGAAGACAGAGCCTGTCCCGATGGACGGTACGCTGGCGGGACGGATCGAGCGGCTGTGCATGGAGGCGGGGCTTCCGTACCTCCGCATGGTCAGCGGCGCGGGTCACGACGCGCAAATGATGGCCGCCGTCAGCCGCGCGGCCATGCTGTTCGTTCCGAGCCGGGGTGGGATCAGCCATGCCAAGGAGGAATACACGGAGCCGGCTTACCTTGCGGAAGGAGCGGCAGTTTTAGCTGCCTGCCTGCATGAGCTTGCCTATACGACAGGAGTGGATGGATGATGAATAGGGTACTCGGAGGAAGCTGGAATGAATTTGTGCCGGTTTCGCGCATCATTATGACGCCGGGACCGGTAGAAGCCGACCCGCGCGTGCTGCGGGCCATGTCTTATCCGATTCTTGGTCAATTCGATCCGGCATTTACGGAGCTGATGAATGAAACGATGGGAATGCTTCGCGAATTGTTTCGCACGGACAACTGGTGGGCGTATCCCGTCGACGGGACGTCGAGGTCCGGGATTGAGGCTGTGATGGCAAGCCTGATCGAGCCGGGGGACCGGGTGCTCGTTCCGATCTACGGGCGTTTCGGCCATCTGCTGCACGAAATCGCCGAGCGGTGCGGCGGCAGGGTTATTACACAGGAGAAGCCGTGGGGTACTGTGTTCGACCCTGCCGAATTGATCGAAGCCATCGGCCGCGAGCAGCCGGATGTCGTCGCCATGGTGCACGGGGAGACTTCCACGGGCAGGATGCAGCCGCTGGCCGGGATCGGCGAAGCCTGTCGTCGCCACGGCGCGCTGCTGATCGTCGACGCTGTAGCAACCATTGGCGGCACGGCGGTCGATACGGACGCATTGCAGCTCGACGCGGTCATCGGCGGCACGCAAAAATGCCTGTCCGTTCCGTCAGGCATGGCGCCGATAACGTATAACGACCGCGCAGAGCGGAAAATTGTTGCCCGCAAACGCATTGAGCGGGGACTGCGCAGCAATACCGCTTCCCTCCCGTTACAGGAGGCTCCGCCGGGGCCTAGTCCTATCCAGAGCAATTATCTGGATTTGGCCCAGCTGCAGGATTACTGGAGCCCCAAGCGGCTGAACCATCATACGGAGATGACCTCCATGCTGTATGCGCTTCATGAAGGGCTTCGCCTGGTGCTGGCCGAGGGACTGGAGGCGCGTTTCAAGCGGCACCGTCTGCACGAATCCGCGTTGATGGCCGGGCTGACCTCGATGGGACTGTCCATGTACGGCGACCCGCTGTCCAAGCTGCCGATGGTGACCTGCGTGCAAATTCCGGAGGGCGTAGACGGGGAGACAGTACGTGCGATGCTGCTGCACCAATTCGGCATCGAAATTGCCAGCTCCTTTGGGCCGCTCGCGGGTCAGATTTGGCGGATCGGCACCATGGGATACAGCTGCAGGCAGACGAATATCCTGCACCTGCTGGGTGCGCTGGAGGCGGTACTGCTCCGGGCCGGCGTCAAGCTGCCGGCAGGTGAAGCGGTGCAGGCGGCATTAGACGCGTATGAAGAAGCGCGAGTGGGTTAGGTTCAGGCACCATCCATCCGTTTGCCTTTCGACTAAGGGTGTCGAAAAGCGCAAACGGTTTTTTGTATTGAGCCAATGGAATTTAAGGGGGCCCGGACGGGTAAAGACAAATACAATTTTGGTCAGGTTCATGTAAGTATAATTCACAAATTAGACGTAGTAATGTTAGTGGATAGGCGTTCGTTACACATTTAATTTGATTTTTTGTTCGTGATTACAAAATGACGGCATATTTGTTGACGCTAATTTGACGTATCTCCTATGATAGGCATAGAAAGTCAAGTCCTAAGGGGGATGGGTAACATGGCAACGAAAATGACAGCGAACAAACGCAGTGTTAAGAAAATGATGGCATTGTCCTTATGCGCCGTATTGATGACGGGAATGCTGGCCGCCTGTTCGGGGAAAACGGCAGCTCCGGAAACAGCATCCTCCGGGGAAAAGACGGGGACGGCTTCCGCAGAGCCGAAGCTGGAGAAATCCACCTTGGTTCTCAACTGGTTCGCCGAACCGGAACACGGCGGCAATTTCGCGGCCGTCCAACAAGGCTTCTATAAGGACGCGGGACTGGACATGACGCTGACACCTGGGGGTCCGCAGGTATCCTCCACACAGATCGTAGCTTCCGGCAAAGCCGATTTCGGCATTGCGAACGGCGACGACATTCTGGTCGCAAGGCAGGAGGGCATTCCGATCGTAGCCATCGCAGCCTCGTTTCAGAAGAGCCCGCAGGTGCTGATTTATCATAAGGAAGCGGGAATCCAGGACTTCTCCAACCTGAACGGACATGCGGTTTACGTCGCTCCGACGGCGAGTTTCTGGCTGTACATGAAAAGCAAATATGAGCTGGATCAGGTCAAGGAGCTGAAGTATACGGGATCGTTGGTCAATTTTGTGAACGATCCTAACGCTTTGACGCAGGGATACATCACATCCGAGCCTTATACTTTGGAAAAACAGGGAGTGAACGTCGGCACGCTGCTGATCGCGGATTCCGGGTATAACCTTTACGCCAACGTCTATTTTACGACCGAGAAGATGATCAAGGAGCATCCGGACAAAGTCAAAGCGTTCGTTGAAGCTACGGTAAAAGGGTGGGATTACTACAAGAGCCACGCCGAGGAAATCAATCCAGCCATCCACGAGCAAAACCCGGATATGGATCTGGATATGATGAAATACAGCGCCGAAAAGGAGATGGATCTCGTATTCAGCGGTGACGCGGCGGAGCAGGGCGTTGGTACCATGACGAAGGAGCGGTGGGAAGAGGTGCAGAAGCAGCTCATCGAAGTCGGCGTTTTGAAGGAAGCGGAGCCGGTCGCCAACGTATTTACCACCGAGTTTTTACCGGCCAAATAAAGCAACTCCGGCCATTCCGCCGTATCCTTCCTCTCGCCAGTCCAGAACAAGGAGCGGCCAATATGATCCCTTTAGACCCAAAGAAAAGCAGTGCCGATGCGGCAATGCTTTTCTTTTTTTTGAATGTGATACAACCTTTGGAGAACGCCGGGCGGTTTTAAATTCATGCCTTTTGGATAAAAATCTTTTCAACATTCCGCCTTCCATCCATTGACTTCATCCAAGGTGCGATGATATATTGTGCATACACGATATACACAATTTATCGAGGAGGAACGGTATGCTGGCATTAGACATTCGAAACTTAAGCAAAACCTATCCGAATTTCCAGTTGAAAGACGTGACGTTTCAGCTGGAAAAAGGTTATATTATGGGTTTTATCGGCGCCAATGGGGCGGGGAAGACGACGACGATCAAATCGATTTTGAATCTGATTCATATCGACAGCGGCGAAGTGCGGATATTCGGCAAGAACATTGCCGAACACGAAATCGAATTGAAGCAGGACATCGGATATGCGTTTGGCGGCATCGATTTTTATACCCGGAGCAAAATAAGAGCCTTGACGGAAGTAGTAAAAAAGTTCTATACCAACTGGGATGATGAAATTTATTCGTATTATTTAAGAAGATTCAAATTGGATGAAAACAAAAAAATCGTCGAGTTGTCGACAGGGATGAGAGTAAAGTACAGTTTGGCCCTTGCCTTATCCCATGGCGCAAAGCTTCTGATTCTCGATGAACCGACAAGCGGGCTGGATCCGATCGCCAGAGACGATCTGCTCGATCTTTTTCAATCGCTCGTCGCAGAGGGTGAAATCAGCATCCTGTTCTCAACGCATATTACATCGGATTTGGAAAAGTGCGCGGATTACATTACCTATATCCATAACGGAAGAATCATCAACAGTGCCGTGAAAGAAGAGTTTATTGAATCCTACCTTTTACTGAACGGTAGCGTGAGTCAGCTGGACCTGGTGAAGGCGCAGCTGATTTCCTACAAAACGAATTCGTTCGGCTTTACGGGATTGATCCATGCCAAAGACTTCGATCCTTCCTTAGATGTGAAAGCGGCCCGGCCCACTCTTGAGGAGATTATGATTTATTTCGCGAAAAAGGAGGATATGTATGTATAACTTGGTAATGAAGGATTTAAAATTGGGGATCAATCCGTTGTTTTTTTTGGTGCCTGTCGTTTTGGGCGCGTTGATGCTCATACCGGGCTGGTTGTATTTTATCGTGCTGCTGTATTTTTGCTGGATCACGGTCCCTAATACATTTGGCCAGTTCCGGTCACAAAACGATTTGATGTTTACTTCGATGATGCCTGTCACCAAAACAGATATGGTCAAGGCCAGGGTGCTTGTCATTGTCATCCTGGAAATGCTTCATATGCTGATGGCCATCATCTTTGGTATCATCAATATTCGTCTCTATGGGGAAATACACAACGTTTTCTTCGGACCGTATCCGGGTTTTTGGGGACTGTGCTTTGTGATGTTTGCGGTTTTCAACGTGTTCTTTATCCCCATGTTTTACAAAACGGCGTATAAATTTGGCGGGGCGGCGCTGGCGGGCATTACCGGAGCGATGGTTTTTGCCGGACTCGCGCAATGGATCGGAATCCAGAATTCCTATGTGTCCAACATGTTTAATGGCAGCGGCGTCCACAATGTGGCACTTCAAGCATCCTTAATGATCGCCGGAATCGTTATTTTCATCGCACTCACTGTGATTGCTTACCGGATTGCGGTTAAACGTTTCCACAAAGTGGAGATCCAATGAACATTGCGATTTCGAACAACTCCGAAAAACCGATCTACCAGCAGCTTTTCGAACAAATCAGCGCCCAAATTTTGAAAGGGGAACTGGAAAGCGGATATAGTTTACCGCCGATCCGGCAAGCGGCCCAGGAGCTGCGTGTTAGCGTCATCACCGTAAAGAAGGCTTGGGAAGAACTCGAGCGATGCGGTTTGATCAACACGGTCACGGGAAAAGGGTGCTTTGTCGCCGATTTCTCACCCGAAGACAAGCTGCGTCTACGCGATGAAATGATTTTGAAGCAGATGGTAAACGATACTGCATACTACAAATCCTTCGGCCTTACCCTGGATGAAGTGATGGAACTGATGAAGAAGATTTATTAAGTACCGCCTGATTGAGCTTGAAAAAAGTCACCGTAAAAGCCCAGCGGAACAGCGAATGAACGATCGCCGTTTCTGCCGGGCTTTTTTGCCGTTGTCTACGCAGTTACCGCATGCAGAGTATTTTCCTGGGCTAACGCGATAAATCGTTAATGCATGCCTGGCTTCGCCTGTGTTAACCTACATCTGATCTTCTCCCATTTCATATTCCAAGACCTGAAGGAGGGGCCAAGCCAAGCATGAGAAAAGAGGGACTGCCATGATGAATGCCATGAAAACAAGGTGGAAGGCACGTATCTATCATTATTTGACCTTGAAACGAAGGATTATGATCATTTTTCTGTTCAGCTCATTGATTCCGTTTGTCAGCATCGTGCTCATCTCGTATTTCACCATTTACTCCATCCTCACCAACAAAATCCAAAACGGTATCCAGAGCAACCTCAAGCAGGTCGAGCTCTCCCTGGAAAACTCCATCAACAACCTCAACCATGTGTCGCAGCAGTTCGCCGTAGGCGGAAGCGTCGGAAACAAGCTGAGTGAAATGCTGTCGGCAGAGGAGCCGTTCGAACGGGCGAAAACGCTCAGCGATTTGAAGGAGGAGCTCGGCCTGATTACGTTCACCAACCCCAGTATCGGACTGGCCATGTATTATTTTATGAACGACCGTCACTATGAACTGGAGAATACGGGCGTCAAGGACAGCTTCGCTCCAGAGAAGCTCCCCCTGCTGGCCCAGTACAGCCAAATTTCGTACTACGGACCGCATGTGAGCAACAGCCGTTTTGACAACCAATACGTGCTTTCGGCCATGCGCAAAGTGGATCTGCCTAACCTGGACGGCGTGTACATTTACATGGAGACCGGCTTCAAGCTGACGCAGAACATATTGAATAATGATGCCGTCGGCGGGATGGCTTCCCATGTGTTTGTGGATAACGACGGGCGGATCGCCTACAGCGACGCCCCGGATTCGTTCCAGGTCGGAACGAAGTTTCCGCATTTCGACCAGGCCAAGTCGTCGGGCACGGAACAAGGCTATTACTGGTTTAAAGAAACAAGCAATCAAGGCTGGAGCATCGTCTCGTTAACGTCCAAGGCGGACTATAACCGCGAAATGAACCGCTGGTTCGTGCAGATCGGCCTGTTTTCGCTGCTGTTTCTCGGCATGAGCCTGCTGCTGGGTTGGCTGTTGTGGAAAATGGTGTACCGCCCGCTTCGCGGCTTTCACCGGGAAATCGAACAGATGGCCGACAGCCGCATCGGCAGTCCGGCCGCCCGCACCCATATTCCGGAATTCGACCTGCTGGTGCGGCGGTTTCAGCAAATGAAGCATCAAATTTGGGAATTGTTCCGGGAAGTCGAGGCCAAGGAAAAACGGCGCGCGGATCTGGAGGTGGAGAAGCTGCTGTATCAGATCAACCCGCATTTTCTGATGAACAGCCTGGATACCGTCCGCTGGATCGCGGTCATGAACGGGCAGGATGAAATCGACAGGCTTGTCTCTTCCTTGAACAAACTGCTTCATTACAATCTGGGAAAGCTCGGCCAGACGTCCACCATTCAGGAGGAGATCGATGCGGTAAAGCAGTACCTGATTTTGCAGCAAATCCGCTACGATTTCCAGTTCGACGTCCATATCCACGTCGATCAGGAGGTGCTGAATGTGCCCATTCCCCGGTTTATTTTGCAGCCGCTCGTCGAGAACGCCCTCTATCACGGATTGGACGACGACGGCTATATCCAGGTGGATGTACGGCAGTCGGATCAAATCGAGATCTCCATCCGGGATAACGGAGCGGGCATTCCCGAGGACAAAATCGAGGCGCTGCTGTCCGCGGAGGGCGGTAACCGGAGTGCCGGCATGGGCATCGGGATGAGTTACGTCAACCGGATCATCGGGATGCATTACGGCGAAAGGGCCAAGCTCGGTGTATCGAGCAGGCTCGGAGAAGGGACGACGATCAAGCTTAGCTTACCTAATGAAGGAGGTGCTGATCATGATTAAAGTGCTCGTGGTCGATGACGATAAACTGGTTCGGAAGGGGCTCATTTCGGTGATGCCCTGGCAGGATTTCGAGATGGAGGTGATCGGGGAGGCGAATAACGGAGCAAAAGCGCTGGAATTTCTGGACAATCATGAAGTCGATCTGCTGCTGACGGATCTGGAAATGCCGGTTATGTCCGGCATGGAGCTGATGCGCTTGGTGCGTGAACGGCATCCGGAGGTTTACATTGCGGTGCTGACCCTGCATCAGGATTTCGAATACATCCAGGAAGCGATCCGGCTGGGAGCGATTGATTATATCGCCAAGGTCCAGCTGGAGAAGGAGCGGTTCGAGGAGGTGCTTGGGCGGATTCATCGCCGCATCACAGAGCAGGAAGGGCGGCTTCGGAAGCTGCGCATACTGCCTGGGGCAAGCAGCCCTGATGAATCCTTTGCGACGGACCGGGGTTATGCGCTGCTGTCAGTGGTTCGCGCTCCGGAACAAGGTGCTGTGGTAGAGTGGGCGGTCCGGCATGCGGAGCATTTTGCTGAATTGGGGCGCCAAGTCTTGTTCTTTACCTTCGGGGGAGGGGAGAAGGGGGAGGAGGGACTGGATGAACTGGTACGATTGGCTTCAGCGGACGCCGGGTGGACGCTGATCCGGTTAAAGGGTATCCAGGGCCGAATGCCTTCCGAAGTGTATGACCAGGTGCGGAGGTACTGCGAAGGGGAGTTTTTTTACGAATATGACCCGGCCGTAAAGGTCATGGATCGATCCTTGTCAGAGCTCGTGCAGAGCGTGAATCCCGTAAATGATGATCTTACACTCACCGTAATGGCCCAGTGGCTCTCGCCGGGCTGGATCTACCGGGAAGGTTTGTTTCAGGCAAATCTGCAGGAGCTGAAAGAACTGCGGCTGCCGCAGGCGGAGCTCTCGGGGCGGCTGTACGTGCTGGCCGACCGGTTGGACCAGCTGGCCGGTAAAACCGGAACGACTCGCATTCGCCTGCCCGCCCCGCTGAATTCCTGGTTCGAGGTCGAAGCGTGGTTTGACGGCGTCCGCAAACAGCTTCGCGAAGAATGGGGCAGGGCGCCGTATTCACCCGAAGTCGTTCAGAGCGTGATGACGGCTGTATCCATGCTGCACGAGGAGCTGGACCAGCCGGTGACGGCGGCGGACATCGCCCGCAGGGTCAGCATGAGCCGCAGCTATTTCAGCCAGTGCTTCAAGGAAATTGTCGGGACCAACTTCAACGCCTACCTGCGACGCATCCGTCTGGATCAAGCCAAACATTACTTGCGGAATACGACCAAAACCGTCCTCTGGATCGCGCAGCATGTCGGCTATGAGGATGAAAAGTACTTCAGCCGGTCTTTCCGGGAGTATACTGGGCTGCTGCCGAGCGAATATCGGAATCAATCGGATCAGGATAGAGAAGGGTAGAGAAATGTCCTCCGGCAAGTAGGAAATTCGTCGAAAACGCTTCAGTGAAACCGCTGACATCCTCCCGATTGAAGTCAATTGTCTATCCCAACCTGAAACTTCCGTCTAACCGGGAAAAGCGGAATCCTGTGTTACCTTAAAGGTGCAAGCAAACCAAGAGCGAAAGAAGGGGCGAAGAAGATGAGAGCAAAATCCATGATGAGCCTGGCGATAGCGGGCCTGATGCTGGTTCTGTCGGCCTGCGGCAGCGGCGGCGCAACGGAGAAGGAAGCCGACGTATCCAAAGATCCGGTGGACCCGTTCGGCAAGTACAGCGAAACCGTTACGATCAACATCGGCAAAGAGGTGGACTCGGCAGACAAGAGCCTTCCACCAGGAGACTCACCGGAAAACAACGTGTATACCCGGTACGTCAAGGACAACCTCAATATCGATACGAAGATTATTTGGCAGGCCGGCGTCGGCAAGGATTATCAGCAAAAGGTAAATCTGGCCATCGCCAGCAACGACCTTCCGGATGCGCTCGTCGTGACGGACACGCAGCTGCGGCAGATGGTCAAGAGCAACCAGCTGGCCGACCTGTCGGAAGTATACGAGCAGTATGCCTCCCCTGTGCTGAAAAAGATCATCGATTCGACGGATGGGCTTGCGATGAAATCCGTCACCTTCGACGGAAAAATGTATGCGCTGCCAAACGTAACGGCGGAATCGGACATGCAGCATATTATGTGGATTCGCAAAGACTGGCTCGACAAGCTCGGTCTCGAGGTCCCGCGTAACGTCGATGAGCTGGAGAAGGTCGCCAAAGCCTTTGTGGAACAGGATCCGGACGGTAATGGCAAAAACGACACCATCGGCATCAGCGGCCCCCAATCCGGCGGACTGCTCAATGCGGATTTCATCAATCCGAACAACAACAACTACGGATTTGATCCGATCTTCGGCGCCTATCACGCGTATCCGGGCTTTTGGCTGAAGGGTGCGGACGGGAATCCAACCTACGGATCCATCGAGCCCGAAACGAAGGAGGCGCTCGCCAAGCTGCGGGACCTGTATGCCAAAGGGCTGATCGATCCGGAAATGAGCATCCGCAAGGACGCGCAGGAGCTGATCAAGAACGGCACATCCGGGATCTACTTCGGCCTGTGGTGGGCAGGAGGGTACGGCCCGCTGGCGGACGCCATCAAAAACAATCCGAAAGCGAACTGGCAGGCCTACACACTTCTCGACAAGAACGGGGAGTTCACACCTCATATGGGAACGCCGTCCAATCAATATCTCGTTGTCCGCAAAGGCTACAAGCATCCGGAAGCTGCGATTAAAATGGAAAACCTTTTGCTCCGCGACGAATCCAAATTCGACGTCAGCGTCGGCATCGGGAATTACCCGCTGCGCATCGTGTTTGCGCCAATGGACGAAATGTACGTGACCTACAACGCGATGAAAGAAGTGCTCGCCGGCACCAAAAAGCCGGAGGAGCTCGATCTGCCGGGTTACAAGCTGCTGAAGGCCGATGCCGAGAACATTAAGAAGGTGAAGCTCGAACCGTACGATAAAATGGACATCCAGTATTGGGACCCGAATGCGGATCTGGGCGCCTGGAAGCGGCTCTACTCCACCTTGGTCGGCATTGCGCCGCTGATGGAGCCCTACAAAAAGACGTACAGCCTGACTTATTCCCAAACGAAAACGATGGAGAGCAAGTGGGCGACGCTCGACAAGATGGAGAAGGAAACGTTCCTGAAAATCATTATGGGAGCAGCCCCGCTGGATACCTTTGATCAGTTCGTGAAGGACTGGCGGAAGCAGGGCGGAGACGACATTCTCAAAGAAGTCGCGGAAATCGCGCAGCAGTAGGCTTTTAACACTCCAAGTAAAGGCGGGTGCCGGGAACCGTTCCGGCGCCTCCCTTATTTAAGCATATGACCCGGAAAAGGAAGGAGCTGCAAGATGATTAACAAGGGATTCGCCAAGCACTATTACTTGATGCTTCTCCCCGGAATGATCTGGCTGACCCTGTTCAGCATCGTTCCGATGTTCGGCATCGTCATGGCTTTTCAGGATTACAACCCGGGCCTCGGAATTCTGCATTCGGAATGGGTCGGTCTTGAAAACTTCAAATATATGTTTTCCTTGAACGACAGCGTCACGATTCTGGTCAACACCCTGGTGATCGCCGTGCTCAAAATTGTAGGTAATCTGGTCATCCCGCTTTTCTTTGCCCTGCTGCTGAATGAGCTACGGCTGCGTTATTTGAAGCGCTGGATTCAGACGATCGTATACCTGCCGCATTTTTTGTCCTGGGTAATCCTTTCGGGGATTCTGCTCGATATTTTCGGCTACACCGGTCCGGTGAACCAAATCCTGTCGGTGTTTCATATCAAGCCGATCCTGTTCTTCGGGCGGGCGGACCTGTTTCCGGCCCTGATCGTGGGAAGCGACGTGTGGAAGGAATTCGGGTTTAACACGATCATTTATTTGGCCGCGCTGACCGGCATCAACCCGGCTCTGTACGAGGCGGCTGCGATCGACGGGGCGACCCGGTTCAAGCGGATGCTGCACGTGACGCTTCCCGGCATCGTCTCGGCGATCGTGCTGCTCTCGGTGCTCAGCCTTGGCAACGTGCTGAACGCGGGCTTTGAGCAGATCTTCAATCTGTACAACCCGCTGGTCTATTCCAGCGGCGACATTATCGACACCTGGGTCTACCGGACGGGGCTGGTCAATCTGCAGTTCAGCCTGGCGACCGCCATGGGCCTGCTCAAATCGGTGGTCAGCTTCCTGATGATCACGATCTCCTATTATCTCGCTTACCGGTTTGCCAACTACCGTATCTTTTGATGACAAAAGGAGTGCATGTTCAATGGTAAAAGACAACACAGCAGGCTCCCGGCTGTTTGATATTGCGCTGATCGTGATCCTGGTAGGCATCGCAATCTTATGCATCCTGCCCATCTGGTACACCCTTGCCGTATCCCTAAGCAACAATGCAGCGGCAAGCTCGGGCCGGGTCGGGCTGTGGCCCGTCGGTTTCAACCTCGGTTCTTACCAGGAGCTGATGGGAGACCGCAAATTTTTTAACTCGTTCTGGATATCCGTGCAGCGAGTCATCCTCGGGGCGGGGCTGAACTTTGTGGTCATTCTGCTGATGGCGTATCCTTTATCCAAAAATGCCAAGGAGCTACCGTATCGCAATGTTCTCATGTGGATCCTCGTGTTTACGATGCTGTTTAACGGCGGACTGATTCCTTGGTACATGACGGTAAAGTCGCTGGGGCTCATCAACAACATTTGGGCGCTCGTTCTCGGCAACAGCGTGCCCGTATTCAGCGTCATCCTTGTCATTAACTTTTTCCGCAATCTGCCAAAAGAGTTGGAGGAGGCAGCGCTTGTCGACGGTGCGGGTCCCTGGCGGATGATGATCCAGATCTTTGTCCCGCTCGCGGGGCCGGTCATTGCTACGGTTACGCTGTTCAGCATCGTGTACCATTGGAACGAATTTTTTAACGGGCTCGTGCTGATGTCGGCGGCGGACCATTATCCGCTCCAGACCTATATCCAGCAGATGGTGGTGGTGATCGATGCCAACACGATGACGGCCGAACAGATTCAGCGGATGAGCGAACTGTCGAACCGGACGCTGAATGCGGCCAAAATTTTCATAGCGATGATTCCCGTGCTGGTCATCTATCCGTTTCTGCAGCGGTTCTTTATTACGGGGATTACGCTGGGATCCGTGAAGGAATGAGGCGGATGCTGGCAAAATGGATCAGGGAACAGCCGCTGATCCAGTATCGTCCTTACGTGCTAAGCCAGACGAAAAAGCAAGGAATAAAGACAAAAGGGATGCCCTTACGCCGATATGACGGCAGGGCATCCCTTTGTGTGTTGAATAAAGCAGCAGCTTAGATGAAGCCTGACCGGATCAGCGAGTAAAGCTCCACATGCCGGTGATGAATCGGGACCCGTCCTGCCGGTTTGCAGGTTGGTCCGTCCTTCGCGCTGCAGCAGGCTCCATCATTCCTAATTGGAGAGCTTGGCTGACATAACCTGCGGCCCAGGAGGGAACGGTGCCTTCGTTAGCTTCGGGAGCTTCCCCTGATGCGGAGGCTTCGCGGTGAATGAACATATAGGCGCGAACCGCAATCGCAGCCATTTCAGCACGAGTGATTGGAGCAGACCCATTGAACAAGCCCTCACCGGTTCCGCGCACGAGGCCAGCTTGACGGGCTGCGGCGATATCGCCTGCAAACGGATTGTCGTCACGGATATCGTGAAATTGGCTGGATTGATCCGCAGCGGATGCCAGGCCAAGTTCCCGGGCGACCAGGGAAGTGAACTCCGCGCGGGTGAGCGGACTGCCGGCGGATGCTTTCTGATCCTTGACCTGCTCGCTGTAGATGGCTCTGGCGGCCTGTTGCACGATGGGATTGCCGATCCGCTGCGCTTCGTCGAAATCTTGGGTTGTCGTTACCTGCAGCAGCACGGAGACGGCGAGCTCATGTCCCGGTACCAGGAAATACCCGGCATCGTGGGTGACGTTGGCGTTTTCCCCGGTTTTATGAGCGATTGGCGCATCAGGCAGCGCAGCTCCAAACTTGGTGTTGACCTCCTGCCGGGCCATCCAGGCGATGATCTGGTTTCTGGAGGAGACGCTGAGGAAGGAACCCTGATAGATTTGGCCGAGCAGCTCCGTCAAATCCGCGGCGTCGATGTAATTGTCCTGGGCGGGGGAGGGGGCAGCCGCAAACATTTTGCGTCCAAGGTGCATCGTCCGCAGGTCCAATTGGTCCATCAGCTGCTGGACCCTGTCCATGCCGACCTTGTCGATGAGCACGTTGGTCGCCGTGTTGTCCGACTGGGTGATCATCAGACGGGCAAGGCGTTCCAGCGTAAGGTCCTGCGGAAAGCTTTCGGTCTGCAGCGATCCGCTGCCGCCCACGACGTCTTCGGGCGTTACCCTGACCTGATCGGCCAGGGACAGCTCGCCCCGGTCAACCTGCTTCATTAATGCGGATACGACGGCAAGCTTGATCGTACTGGCCGGCATGTAGGGTTCTCGCGACCCAAGCAGCAGCGTTTCATGCCCGTAGTAGCCGCTGAGGTCGCGGATGCCGACCGACATGCGAATCCCGTCCTTCTCCGCCTGCTGGAGGATGGGAGTCAGGGCTGACGCGATAGCAGATAAGCCCTTTTCCGGAGAAGCATCGGACGCTGCCGGAAGCAAGCTGGTCAGCAGGGCAGTAGCGGCAATCGTCGTCATCAGGGTTCTTCTTAATACCGGTTTCCGTCTGCGGGTCATCAAACATCCCTCCACAAAAGAAATGTTATATAAAATGACATGATCGGTTGATGTATACCTCTTATTATAAATGGATGTAATATTAGTTTACAATCTGATTTTGTGAGCGTTCACTTTTTGTTCATAACATTCTGTCGATGCCGTGGATTTGACAAAATTACTTACATAAACCCGAAAAAAAGCGGTGCGCAGACTCTGTTTTTTTATTTTACAAAAACATAAAATAGTAGGGACGACAGAAGAAACGTGCGGAAAAATGTCGATTGGTTGGGGTGGAATGCAGACAATGAGGATAACGATCAGCTAAGTAAAGGGATAAAAGAGCTAGTTTGGGCAGCTAAATGAAGAAAAGGACGTATTGGAGCTAAATGTGACTCCTGTTATTATGTTTTAAAAAAATATAAAATGTTTTAGATTTTATATTTACAACTCCATTTCCTGTATGTTATTTTATACTTGCAAACGGATTCATTCAATATGTATTGAATTATTTTAGAAAACATTAAAACCGAGGAGGTCATCTTCGCAGCAACCTATCGAAGCTGCCCCGGTTCAGCTTGCGGGAGTCGCCCGGAAGAATGGTTCCTGAGATGAGGAGCCGCCGGACCCGGCAGGAGAGTTGAAATCAGACACAAATGAAAGCGCTTTATTCATGTTTTTAGGTCACCCGTTCTTGGTCAGTCAGATTTGTTTTGTCCTGCAAGTGCTTGGCGGCAAGAAAAATCATTGAAACTTAAGGGAGGATCCTGGATATGAAGAAAAAATGGCTGATGCTGCTGCTGGTCGTCACGATGACGACGATGTTGTGGGGATGCGGCAAGTCTTCCAATAGTGCGGAAGGCAAAACGTCCGTCCTGGACGGAGGGGCCGGCGACACGGCAACCGAGCTGTCCTATTGGACATTTGTGGAGCTGCACGGGCAGCATTTCAAGAAGATGCTGGAGAAGTGGAACGCGGCGAACCCGGACCGCCAGATCAAGCTGAACGTCACGGTCATGCCGTATGACGACATGCATAACAAGCTCTCGATCGCGGTACAGACAGGCGTTGGGGCACCGGATATTGCAGACATTGAGATCGGCAAGTTTCCCGATTTTCTGAAAGGCACCCCTCAGCTGGAGCCTCTGAACGACGTGGTCGAGCCTTACAAAGATACCATCGTCCAGTCCCAGATCGATATGTACAGCAAGGAAGGAAAGGTTTACGGACTCTCGACTCACGTCGGTGCGTCGGTTGCGTTCTATAACACCGAAATTCTAAAGGAAGCCGGCGTGGACTACAAATCGATCGTCACCTGGGACGATTTCAAGAAGGCAGGCATGCAGGTGTACGAGAAGACCGGCAAATACATGGGCACGGCGGATACGAGCGCCGGTTGGGAGGCATCGATGATGCTGGCTCAGCAGAAAAGCGATTTTACCGATGATGCGGGCAATCCGATCGTCAATTCGGACGCCATGGTTAAAGGATTGAAGGTGCTGAAAGACCTGCAGGATAACAACGTCATCGCTACAATTGCCGGTGGACAGCCTGACACGGAGGAAGCGTACGGCGAGTTTAACGAAGGAAAATATGCGACGGCTTTCATGCCGCTGTGGATGATGTCGCGTTACACGAACTACATGCCTGACCTGTCTGGTAAAATCGCACTTGCGCCGATTCCGGTCATGGAAAAAGGAATGCCGCGCTCTTACGGCGGAGGCGGAACCGGTACCGTCGTCACCAAAACGGCCAAAGACGTTCAGCTGGCCAAAGACTTCATTGCTTACGCCAAGCTGTCCCTCGACGCGAACATCGAAATCTGGAACACGCTCGGCTTTGACCCGATCAATATGGACGTTTGGAATATGAAGGACGTGACGCATAATCCCGAAAACCAATTCGTGAAATATTTCGTCAACAACCCGTTTGACGTGCTGAACGATATCAAGGATGAAATCCGTCTGATCAAATCGACGCCGGCTTCGCCGACGATCAACAACGTGCTGTACACGACGACGCTCAACGAAATTTTCGAAGACGGACGGGACATAAAGGAAGCGCTGGACGATGCGCAGGCACAGATCGAACAGGAACTGAAATAGCCCGCCGGCATGCCCGGAATCAGAGCTGCTCTTGTCTTTTCGGGGAGCGGCTCTTTTTCAAACAGAAAGGAGTAGAGACATGATCAAGCGTTTTATATATTCGCAAAAGGTCGCCCCGTACGTGTTCGTGTTCCCGTTTGTCGCCATTTTTCTGGTGTTCTGGGTTTACCCGCTGCTCAGCTCGTTCGGCATGAGTTTCCAGCATGTCACCCTGGGGCAGGAGGCCGAGTGGACAGGGATGGACAACTATCAGAAGCTGATGGGGGACGGCGTGTTCCTGAAGTCGATCGGCAACAGCGCGCTGTATATGGTGCTGACGCTGGTCATTCTGATTCCGTTTCCGATGCTGCTTGCGGTGCTGATCAACAACAAATGGATGTGGGGCCGCGAATTTTTTAAGTCGGCTTTCTTCTTTCCTGCACTGACATCCGTGGTGGTGGCGGGGACGATCTTCCGCCTGATGTTCGGGGAGATGGAAGGGTCGCTGATCAACAGCGTCCTTGGTGTCTTCGGGATCGAGCCGGTGAAATTTCTGAAAGGGCAACTGACCGGTTTTGTTGCGCTGCTCGCCCTGGCGACCTGGCGGTGGACGGGAGTTAACATCCTTTACTTCCTGTCGGGTCTCAAAAATATTCCGGAGGAATACTACGAAGCCGCCTCGATCGACGGCGCCTCTGCATTCCAGAAATTCACGAGAATCACGATGCCGCTGCTGAAACCGACCACAATATATGTGCTTACGATCAGCATTTATGCGGGACTGGCCATGTTTATCGAAAGCCTCATGCTGTGGAACGGCAACAACTCGCCGAAAAACATCGGCCTCACGATCGTCGGCTACTTGTACCGCCAAGGGATCGAGAAGAACAACCTCGGCTACGCCGCCGCGGTCGGCATTGTGCTGCTCGCCGTGACGATGATCATTAATCTGACGCAGCTGGCGTTCTCCGGCATGTTTAAGAAGGAGGATTAGGGATGAAAAAGAACACCGCGCTCAACATCGTCCTCGTCGTCATTTTCGCCGTCATCTGCTTCCTGATCCTGCTGCCGTTCTACGCTATAACGCTCGCTTCCTTCAAGCCCGGCGAAGAGCTGATCCGGTACGGATTGAACCTGAAGCTTGATTTCTCGGTCATGAGCCTGGACAACTTTGTCTTTTTGTTCACGGGGGATCACGCGTATTTTACGTGGTTCTTCAACTCGCTGCTGCTGACCGTGGTACAGGTCGTTCTGACGCTGCTGGTCAGCGCAACGGTAGCTTACGGCTTTGCCGCTTATGATTTTAAAGGAAAAAATATCCTTTTTATCTGCGTACTGCTGATCATGATGGTTCCCTTTGAAATACTGCTGCTTCCTTTATACACGCTTACTTTTAACCTTGGCATGATGAACTCCTACTCGGCGATTATTTTGCCGGGCATTGCCAATGCGGCGACGATCTTTTTCTTCAGACAATACCTGTCCGGAATCCCTAAAGAGATTATCGCCTCCGGCCGGGTGGACGGTGCGAGCGAGTACGGCATTTACGCCAGGCTGATCCTTCCTGTCATGAAGCCTTCCTTCGCGGCGATGGCCATTCTCAACGGCATGAACAGCTGGAACAACTTTTTGTGGCCGTTTATGGTGCTGAGCGATTCGCACAAGTATACGCTGCCGATCGGTTTGAAGACGCTGCTGACGCCGTACGGCAACAACTATGACCTGCTCATCGTCGGCTCGTTCTTTTCGATTCTGCCGATCTTTATCCTGTTTGTGGCCTTCCAAAAGTACTTCATCGACGGCATGACAGCCGGTGCGGTGAAAGGGTAGATTCGTTTCGGAAATAGCTGCATACGACCCGCGAGTACCGGCAAATTTGCCGGTTTTTCTTTTGAACTACATATGAGAAATTCGATATATGAAAAAATCACACTAGTCGGATGAAGGTTTCTTAACCCATGCCAGAAGCAAAATCAGTCCGATGATACACGCCGTACCCAGCCACTGAAAAAAACCAAAAGGCTCTTTTAACCAAAATACGGTTGTGATCACGGCGGCCAGCGGCTCCAAACTGCCTAAAAGGCTCGTTTCTTTGGGGGATAGGCTTTGTAAGCTTTCGATATAAAACCAAAATGCGACCATCGTGCCGAAAATGACCACGAAACCAAGGTATAGATAGGTGTCGATCGTCAAGCCTGTAAAGTCGGTGTGCCATGGCGGATGGATCACACTTAAGCCCAAACCGCCGATGATCATCGCCCAACCGACAATGACGAGGGAATCGTATTGCTTCAGCAGCGGGACGGCATATAAGGTGTAGAACGCCAAGGCCGCGCCTGATAAAACACCCCAAACTACGGCTGGAACTGGCACGGAAAGCTCCGAGATCGAGCCGTTGGTTAATAAGAAGAAGCAGCCCGCTAAAGCCAGGATCACGGTGAGCAAGTCTTTTCGCGTGAAAACCATTTGCTTCCGCAGCATTAAATAGAGGATGATCATGACAGGCGCCAAATACTGCAGCAGTGTTGCCACAGCGGCATTTCCATGCTGAATCGATGCCATATACGTATATTGAACCGATAGCATGCCAACCCATCCGAAAACAATGAGCCGCAAAGCGGTCCGACGGTTTCTCCATACCCCAACGATTTGCGAGCGGTCTTTGACCCAAAATTGAATGGTTAACAGTAAAATACCGGCGATGAGCAGGCGTACCGTGACCAGTCCGTTAACATCGATTGCGGTTTGCTCAAAGAGCTTTTTGGCGACGGTGCCGCTCACTCCCCAAAATATCGCTCCTGTAATGACAAGAAATAACCCTTTTCTTCTAGCTGTTGGATTCATCGATCGATTCTCCGCTTCTAATATAATAATAGTGTTATAATAGGTAAAAAATCTCGTTCGGAATACCGGAATTGGATATAAAAATATAACAATATTGAGGTGGGGGTTATTTGCAAATTAAAGATTTCAGGATTGGCGGCAATTTGAAGGAATTAACCGAGCACCGGACGGTCGTGCTTCCGGTTGCATGCTACGAAACGACGATTAACCAAAACATACACGGACATATTCCGCTTCATTGGCATGATGAATTGCAATTCGTTCGGGTTGTCCAAGGGGAAGCCGAGTTCCAAATTAACGAAGAGAAGCTCGTTGTTCGGCAAGGGGAAGGGGTCTTCATCAACAGCGGCTGCCTGCACATGGCGGAAGATCGGAACGCATCGGGCTGCGTGTATATTTGCCTCAATGTCTCACCTGACTTTGTCGTATCACGGGAGCTATATGCAGCCTATGTGGCTCCATATATTCAAGCGACCAATCTGCCTTATTTATACATCGACCCTAATCAGGCTTGGGGCGCCAATATTTTAGATGCCTTGGTGAACATTCATCAATGGATTCAGCGTCAACCGCCATACTTTGAACTGGATATGACGATGCAGCTGACTTTCATTTGGAAAAACCTGATCCTGAACGGATTTCAACTGCAATATGACCAGGTGGAAGCTGTAAAAAACGAGCGGATGAAGCAGATGTTGAGCTGGATCGATAACCATTACGCCGAAAAAATCGCGTTAAATGATATTGCCAGAGCCGGTCAATTGAGTCGCTCGGAATGCTGCCGCTATTTTAAGCGAATGCTCCATACGACTCCGCTGAATTATGTGACTGATTATAGACTTCAGAAAAGCGCAGTCCTTCTGCAGCGAGCCGATTCCAGCATTACCGAGGTGGCCTACCAAGTTGGATTTAACAGCACCAGCTACTTTATAGAAAAATTCAGAAAGGCAATGAAGATGACACCACTTGCTTACAGGAAATCAAAAATGGATGCACGTTCATAATCGGAACGGGGCGAGGACAGCCGGTCAAAGAGACCGGCTGCTTTGTATGTTTAAAAAGGCCTCTGCGGCGAGCGACAAAGACGAATGCTTTCTGACAGCTACGCCTACGTGCCGGTCCGGGAGCGGAACTTCCATAGAAAGCTCCAATAAAGCGCCCTCATCGATTTTAGAAGCTACAAACGCTCTCGGCAAAATAGCTGCGCCATACCCCCGCTCGGCAAACTCCGCCAGCATATCCAAGCTGTTCAGCTCGAAATCGGCCGCTGCTTCCACGCCCTGGGATTGAAACCAGGCTTCGATATAGGAGCGGGTCGCACTTCCCTGGGACAGCATTAACAGGGGAAGCTCGGCCAATTGTGCAGCGGACAAGGGGGCTTCTGCCAGAGCGGCAAAGGGTTTCCCCGCCACCACACCATACGGCGAGACAAAAGTATCCACGACCTGAATTTCCGCATCCTTCACCGGAAGATAAACGTAGCCCAGATCAAGTAAGCCCTGCTGTAACTGCTCCAATATCTGACCGGTCTTTTGCTGCGAGACTTGAACCCGGATGTTGGGGTATTGGGACCGGAAAATATCGAGTAGAGGAACGATATAGTCGCGGATGATCGCTCCGTTGGCACCGATCCGCAACCGCCCTTCGTTCAGCTGTCCCAACTGCTTCATGTATCGTTCGGCGTAATCCAGTTTATCGAATACTTGTCTGACTTGATCGTACAAGGCATGCCCTTCTTCTGTTAAAACGATTCCTTTGGATAAGCGGTCGAACAGCTTAACTCCAAGCGCGTCTTCCAGCTGCTTGATCGCATAACTGACGGAGGGCTGTGTCATATTTAAGCGCTGGGCGGCTTTCGTCATATTCAAGGTTTCCGAAGCGTGAAGAAAAATCCGGTACCATTCCGTGTTAATCATCATTTGGCATCAATCCATTCTATGGCAAGAGTCGAATATTACAATTTCATTTATTACAAGTATACCTCTAAACTAGTACATAACGACACTACATGATATATGAGGGGGATTTTTATGCCGGGAAGTACTTTTGGTGAACGGTTTAAAATGACGACGTTTGGTGAATCGCATGGAGAAGCCATTGGCGTCATTATTGAAGGCGTCACTCCAGGCCTTGAACTGAACGAGGACGATATTCAGGTTCAGATGGACCGCAGAAAGCCGGGACAGTCTTCGGTCACAACGCCGCGTAAAGAATATGATAAGGTCCGGATTTTATCCGGTGTGTTTGAAGGCCGGACAACAGGGACTCCGCTCAGCGTGATGTTGAACAATACGGACATGCGTCCGTCCGCATACGATGACATCAAACAGATGTATCGCCCGGGGCACGCGGACTTTTCTTACGATCAGAAATATGGCATTCGGGACTACCGGGGCAGCGGGAGGGCTTCCGGAAGGGAAACTGCGGCACGGGTTGCGGCCGGAGCGGTTGCGCGGAAACTGCTGGAACGGCGGGGAGTCTCCGTCATGGCCTACACGACCGAGGTCGCCGGAATCCGCTGCGAAGCCTTCCATCCCGATGCCATCGAACGAAATCCTGTTCGCGCCTGTGATCCTGAAGCGGCGGCGAAGATGATTGAGCGGATCGAACAACTCGCGGCAGAGGGCGACAGCTGCGGCGGCATCGTTGAATGCCGGATCAGCGGCGCTGCGACAGGGCTTGGGGAGCCTGTGTTTGATAAGCTGGACGCTGATCTGGCCAAGGCCATGCTTTCGATCGGCGCGATCAAAGGGATCGAGTTCGGAACCGGTTTCCAGGCGGCATCCATGCTGGGAAGCGAACACAACGATCAAATGGACGAGAACGGGTTCATCACGAACCATGCCGGAGGCGTTATCGGTGGAATCAGCACCGGGGCAGACATCATTTTCCGGGTTGTCGTGAAACCGACTTCGTCGATTTCCAAGCCCCAGCGAACCGTAGATACGGAAGGAAACGAAAGGGAAATCACCACGATCGGAAGGCATGATCCGTGCATCTGTCCGCGGGTTGTACCCGTGATTGAAGCAATGGCCTGTATGGTGATCGAAGATCACTATAAAAGACAAGCGGCGCTGCTGTACTAGCCTCATTCGCGGGTAAAGTTGACTTAACCTATTCATTGCCTATATCCGTTACATGATCAAGTGGTATGATGACGACAGATCAGGGGCGCGCAGCTGATACTGAAACATCAATCATTTGTGTATGTAAAGGAGATCTGCACATGAGTAAAGATCATATCATTAAGTCCATGCTTTCCGAACAGGTGAGCATGACACCAAACGGATTTCTCGCCGATGCGTTAAATCCGCAGCAATTTGCCAAAGTCTACGAATTGTTTTTTGACAGCATCTTAAAAATCAGCGCATCAGATATAACGGGCGTCGAAGGCTACGGTGAGTTCAATGAGAATTGTAAAACGGAGTACAGCACCTGCAGGGAGTTTCTCGTTGACACATTCGCGGATGATAAAGAAGGATATTGGTATCATTGGAAGGAGCTCTATGATACGACGCTTCTGGATCGTGAATTTGTCGAAAAATACTTGATGGAGATGGAAGCCAGAATCGAGTATTGTGAAGACAGACGTTATTTAGTAAACAATAATACGTTTTTTGAAATTATGATCACCGATGGGAAAACGCAGGTTGGTTTCCCTGACTGGAGCCGGTCGGGTATATGCGATTTCCTTCTGGATTTTGCCATTATGGACTTAAATAAGCCCTATTTGAACATCCCTGAATTGTTATTCGATTATTGCGGTAAACGAAACATCGTCATCCCGGATTTTAAAGAAAGATTTTTATGTATGGCGTATTATAAGGGAATCGATGTGTTGCGGTGGCATGCGTCGATCGATGACGAGGAATCGTGCATGTCCATCATGAAATCCATCAACGAACTGAAGGATCGAATTTACGCTATATAAAAGGTGATCGTATGAAATATGAAAATGCCGGCGAGGTCCTGCCTGAGGAGCTGCTGAAAGAAATCCAGAAATACGCCGCCGGGAAACTGCTGTATATACCGAAGGGTGAGGAGAAAAAAGGCTGGGGAGAAACGTCCGGCTACCGGGATCGCCTGCAGAGGCGAAATGTGATGATCCGCAACAAATATGCCAACGGGATGACGGTTTCGGAGCTTGCGGACGAGTACTTCTTATCCCTGGATTCCATAAAGAAAATCATTTATTCGAAGAAACATGACAGGCATATCACTTATGCTCCGACGGTACGCTCGGCAGTACAATATGCGAATAACGGGCTGCTGGAAGAATGGATTCAGTGCTACCTGATGCTTACGAGGCAGGTGGCTTCGGCTCTGCATGATTATTCAGGAGAGAAGAATCATTATTTTGGCGTCGTCAAGTTTCCATTACGCCTGATCCAGATGGATGGAATAAA
Source organism: Paenibacillus sp. FSL R5-0378 (assembly GCF_038009285.1). Lineage (NCBI taxonomy): Bacteria > Bacillati > Bacillota > Bacilli > Caryophanales > Paenibacillaceae > Paenibacillus > Paenibacillus sp. FSL R5-0378. The sequence continues at coordinate 5,173,916 of NZ_JBBPAY010000001.1, read as the reverse complement.
GCTAGAGGCAGATGATTCGGCTGAAGCGGATGATCACGCTGCGGATCTTCCGCCTCTTCTTATTGAATATGAAAGTGGCAAATTTTACTGTATCGAACAGAAAGGACTGTTCGCCAGACTAAAACGGCGAAAAGTAAATGCTTATTCCACAATCATTGTCTTAAAGGAATCGGCCGATTATAAAAGGTTCATGAAGCACTATGGTCACGCGCTGTTTTTTATTGATCATGCATAATGAGCGCGGATGCGGAAAAATTTACAATTTAATGAGAAGGAATTTATCCTGGGCCCCGAGAATGCTTATTTACCACAATCGAAGGGGCTACAGGGAATGCATATCGAATCCAACCTAATCCTCAATGTATTCATTATATTACTGCCTATCATGTTCTACCGTTTTGTGTGTAAATCGAATAAAACCGTGCTCTATTTCCTGCTGTTTCTTATACCTATAATTATTACAATGTCATTCCCCGTCAAAGTGTTTAATACGTTTTTAGATTTGCGGGGAATACCGCTTGTGGTGGGCTCCTTATACGGCGGGGTGTACAGCGCCTTACTGTTATTCGCCAGCGCAATTATTTATCGACAAGTATTGGGTGACATTCATATTGTTTATTATACGCTGTCCCTATTGCCTACATTGGTGCTCGTATGCCTGGCGATTCCAGCATTTAACCGTGGGAGCTTCATGAAGCGGATGCTGATCGTGTTGGGCCTTTGCTTTTTTCTACGGATTACCGTCTTAAATATTTATTATTTGCTTGATGGCAATCCATCGTATTTCCTGCACTCCTTTGTGCCATCCTTGCCAATCGTTCTGATGCAGTGCGCGATATCGGTTCTATTGGTGTACATATTGGAAACGGTCCGTCGCGACGTCAAAATTCAAGAAGAGATGATCGAAGCCGAGAAGCTGAAGGTCGTCAGCGAAATCGCCGCATCGGTCGCTCATGAAGTACGAAATCCGCTCACGACTGTGCGGGGATTTGTTCAACTATTGGGTGAGCCGTCCTTAACGGATCAGAAGCGTAAAGAATTTTCCCTCATTACCCTCGTGGAATTGGATCGGGCGGGATCGATCATTTCCGATTACCTGTCGTTAGCCAAACCTCAAAACCAGAAATTGGAGCCGATTTCACTGAACGAAGAGTTTTTGGAAACCTCCCATGTGCTGAGCTCCTATGCTAATTTACAAAATGTGAAAATGGTCACCGAATTTCATTCATCCGGTACCATTTATGGAGACAAATCCAAGTTAAGGCAAGCTATCATTAATCTGTGCAAAAATGCGGTTGAAGCGATGCCTGACGGCGGTACATTAACGATTAAATACTTTGTGGACGAAAGCGACAACAAAGCCAGAATCTATATCTCGGATACAGGTGTAGGCATGACGAAAGAGCAGATTCAAAGACTGGGATCCCCCTATTACTCCACCAAGTTAAAAGGCACGGGGCTCGGAACCATGGTCACTTTCAATATCATACGCGAGATGAATGGACAGATTTCGATTGAAAGCAAAGAAGGCGAAGGAACTACTTTTATCATTACATTGCCGCTGTATACCGTAAAAGAGGACGCTGACCATAGTAAGTAACGGATGATGTAGAAGGGTACATATCAAGGTACATATTTTCCATAGATGGCTTTCACAAGCAAAATGATCGCTAAGAGATTTTGACTTCGGGGAATGTTTGTCTACCTATCCGAATTATTTATAATGTAAGGAAACCATATTTTTCAATGAGAAGGGGTTCGTCATATGTATGGAATTATGGCTGTTTCCGGCTTATCTTTCCTTCTGGTTGCCGTACTGACGCCATTGCTGATTTGGACCTTGCGCAGGCTGAAGCTGACGCAGCCGATCCGCGCTGAGCTTCCGGCAGATCATCAAGCCAAACGTGGTACGCCGCTGATGGCCGGATTAATCCTGCTGATCGGGGTAGCGATTTCGCTGCAATCACAACCGGCATCCCTTATGCTGCTCCTGTGCGCTGCGTTTCTGTTGTTCAGCTCGGTCGGCTTTCTCGATGACTTTAAAAAAGCCTTCTGGCAAGACCCGGCCGGCATCTCCGGTCGTACGAAGCTGGTGCTACAATTTGCTTTTACGGGAATCCTCTTGTATGTATTGCTCCATTCGTTTGGCGTAACGAGTGATATCGCGTTGTTTCAAGGATACCATCTGCAGCTGCCTGTTTACGTATATGTGGCCATCATACTGCTGTTTGTGGTAGGTTCTGCGAATGCGATCAACTTTACGGATGGATTGGACGGGCTGCTGATCAATGTGGCGATCCCGACTTATTTTTTCTTCTTTTTGATTTCGGACAAACCTGAGGTGCAGACTTTTTCGCTGGTCATGATCGGCTGTCTGCTTGGACTTTTTCTTTACAACATCTATCCGGCAAGGGCGTTTATGGGGGACACGGGATCGATGGCGATCGGAGGGTCGCTTTCCATTTTGGCCGTCATTGAAAAGGTTGAAATATTGATCCCGATCCTGTTTTTTATCTATCTTGCGGAGCAGTTGTCGGTCATTTTGCAGGTATGGTATTACAAAAAGACGAAGCTGCGGTTATTTCGAATGACCCCGATCCATTTCCATTTCAGTCTGAAATATGGATGGAGCGAAAATAAAATCGTTACGATCTTCGGTTTTATTTCGTGGATTTGTGTGCTGATATGCTGGCTGATCTGGAAATACATCATGCATTGAGCGATAGATTCATCTAAATGAGGAAGCAGCGGTCAAGGGACCGGCTGCTTTTTTTGTGCTATTCTTGTAGCAGTCAGATATATCGATGATTGAGCAATGTAAGCGATAGAGGAGGGAGCGTCATGGCCAAGTGCTGGACGAACGGAACCATCTACACGATGGAACAGGAACGTAAGACGGTTGAAGCGGTAATGACCGAAGGAGGACGCATCCTTGATGCTGGCGATACACGGGAACTGAAAGAGAGATTTCACGGCCGGATCGACGAGGTGATCGATCTTGGCGGGGGCACCCTGTTCCCTGGATTTGTGGACAGTCATATTCACCTGATCGGTCACGGGGAGACCTTTCTCAAGCTGCAGCTTTCCGGTTTGAAGCACCGGGGCGAGCTGCTGGACAAGATTGCCGGACAAGCCCGGCGCCTTCCGCCAGGCACGTGGATCATCGGGGAAGGATGGAACGAAAATGAGTGGGAGGAAGCGCTTCTCCCGACAAGGGTGGAACTGGACCGGGCCGCCCCAAATCACCCCGTGATGCTGCGGCGCGTCTGCCGGCACGTGCTGACCGTGAATACACTGGCCCTGCAGGAGACCGGCGTTAATGAAGACACAGAGGTGCCAAGCGGCGGCGTCGCGGGAAAAGGCAGTAACGGACGCTTAAACGGTATTTTTAAGGAGCAGGCCCAGGATCTGATCCTGCATCGGATGCCCGGCGTGACTCAGAGCTACCTGGAGACTGCGCTGACAATGGCCATTGAAGACTGCTGGAGACAGGGGATCACCGGCTGCCATACGGAAGATCTGAGCTACTATGGCGGCTGTACCCGAACGCTGCAAGCGTTCCAAAAGGTCATTATGGAGGGGCAAAAGAAATTCAGAACGCATCTTCTGATCCACCATCTTGCGCTCGATGAATGGCTCGAGGAAGGAAGGCACCTTGTGCCGGAATCCGAGTTCCTCGAATACGGGGCGATGAAGCTGTTTGCGGACGGATCCCTGGGCGGAAGAACGGCCTTGCTCAGCCGCCCCTACGCAGATGATCCAGCCACGAGCGGCGTGGCCGTTCATTCGGATGAGGAGCTGGACCGGCTGGTGGCCAAGGCAAGAAGCGCTGGGCTTGCGGCGGCTGCGCATGCCATTGGCGACGGGGCCGCAGAGAAGGTGCTGCACGCATTGGCCGCACATCCATGCCCGGCGGGCAGGAGGGACCGGCTGATTCACGGGCAGATTTTGCGGGATGAGCTGCTGGCGCAGCTGAAGGAGCTGCCTGCTATCGTCGACATTCAGCCGAGCTTTGTCACCTCTGATTTTCCGTGGGTGCTGGACCGGGTCGGCGATGCGAAGGGGCTGCATGTATACGCTTGGCAGACACTGCTTCGCAGCGGGATTCCTTGTGCCGGCGGATCGGATGCGCCGATCGAAAGCGTCTCGCCTCTTCTTGGCATATACGCTGCCGTAACCCGTATGAAGCCGGGGGATGCTCAAAAGACCGTGTATGGTTCAGATGAGCGGCTCAGCATGTTTGAAGCGATCTCGCTGTATACGACAGGCAGTGCCTATGCAGCAGGGCATGAACTAGACCGGGGACGGATTCAGTCGGGATACGCCGCTGATTTTACCGTTCTGGAACGGGACCCGTTCGGCGAACCGCCGGAATCCATTTTGGAAAATAAAGTTCGGATGACGGTTGTCGATGAAACGATCGTATACGGATAGCCTGGTGGGAAGGAACACGGCTGTTGAAGGCGATAGAAGCGTACTTTTGCTGCTAGGTCAACTTAAAACTGAGTAAATTGAAGCTATTTTGTTCCAAAAACTCACTATATGAAAAATTCACAATAGAAAAATCGGCACAACACCGACCCTAGATGATCCGAGCTATATCACCATTACAACGTACTTAACAGCAAATCATTTGGAAAAAGGAGCTGCGAAAAACCATAATTCATATGATGTTAATATAAAGATCAAGCGTAAATGTGGGTACTCGAGCACTCCGATTATAATGGCTTAAATATTCTGATGGAGAAAGGTTCCGAGGGGTACTTTGTTTCACCGTGCTCGACTGGGAGGAGGCATTTGCCTGGAACCGGCATGCGGACCTGGGCAATATGCTGCGTTATGAGGCGGACGATTCGTGGATCGAACAGCTCTTCATAAAGGCTTACGGGGCGGGGGAGAATAAAATATCCACCTTTACAAAAAAAGACACAGGCGTTTTGGAGAGTTACTCCAGGACTGCCTGTGTCTTTTTCAAAAGCGAATCAAGTCTTATTCGAATGTTTACTTTCCTTGGCTTTCAGTATTGGTATCTGCACCGGCTGCTGCATTGCTGTCTGCAGCTGGTGTTTGGTTTGCTGCTCCTGTGTTTGCGCCCTCACCGGCAGGGATTGAACCCTGTTGTGCGCCATCACCCGACTGAGCCGGTTGCTGGCTGTTATCCGGCATCTGGGCAGGATCGGTTTCTGGTGAATCTGGCTGGTTATCATCCGTAACTGGACTTTGATCAGGGCTCTGGGTTCCATCCGTGCTTTGAGAACCATCCGGGCTTTGTGCCTGGTCTGGGCTTTGATCTTCATCCGTTGTTACGTTGTCATCAAGATTTTGTGCATCGTCGGAATTGGAGACTTTGCCAGGTTTTTTGCCGCCGGTGACTTCTACGCTGGTACCGGTCAATTTTCCGGATAGAACGGGCTGCTGATTTGAATCGAGCATCGTGACGCTGCTGATCTCAAAATCGTAGGTGCCTGCATCCGAAGCGGTGAAGGAGAAATCCACCAGGGTACCACTCTTGACTGGTTTGTTGAATTCAATGCCGAACACGGCCCGTTTTTTGCCAGTCTGTGCCAAAGATGCTTCCGCATCGGTTGCCGTGACATCATTTTGGATTTTAACCTGCTTGGAAGAAGGTGTAATCTTGTTTAGTTTTAATTTAGCATCGTAAGTTACCTCAACCGTCATAAATTGCACGGCTTGTTTACCTTTGAATTCGACGGAAACGTTAAAGGGTTTACCTGTTTTGATCTTGCCTTGCTTGGCAGACAATTCTACATCTGTGCTTGGGGTCTCCTCCGGCTTGTATTTATACTTATAGGATTTGGCCGCTTTAGCTGTTCCGTTGCCGGCATCGTCAGAAATATACAGGTCGATGTTGTTCGTTCCGTTCTCAAGCGGAACTTCTACGGTGTAATTACCGTACTCGTCGATTGTTCCCTGATATTCGTTATCTTTGCCTTTTACGGAATTGACCGCCTTCACATGGATCAGATCCTGCAGATTCGTGCCGTCGTAGAAGTAATCCAGCAGCAAATCTCCATTAATCGTTCCTTGAAGCAAGCCGACGTTCGGCTTATCCGGATTGACGACCAGTTCATCCGGCACCGAAGCATCCGGTGCAGTGTTGTCGACCAGGAACTGCGACAGCGAGTCGGTCACTACTTCGGCGGTTTTGTCGCCTTCCTCGACCGTTACCGGAACGATGCCGTATACACCTTCCGGATCAAGGTACACGCGTTTCTTTCCTGGTGTGGTAGCGATATCCACCTTGCCGTCCCATTCATAGGAGTAATAGAACGGGTCCAGCTTGTTCTGGAAGTCGCGGTCATAGATATATCCTACGTACTCGCCGTTCCCTTCGCCATCAAAACGGTAGACGTCGAATTCGTAATCTACCAATTTTTTATTGAGTGCATAATAAAGGGTTGAGCCTTTGCCATCGTTGGTGCTGGACAGATAGATCGGATCGAGTTCTACGTTCGAAATATCGGCTAGGTTATAAGTTTCGCCGACATACACGCTGAACGGCACATGAAGGACATGCCCGTTTCCGGCTTGTGTAAAGATCAGCTGACCGTCATACAGGCCATCTGCGGTTCCTTCCGGAATGTTCAGGGATACGTTCAGATCGGCAGTCGATTGACCTGCGGACAGGCTTACCGATTCCGCTGCCGGTGTCAACACTGGCCCTCCGCCGTGATTCCATTTGACCTCAATCGAATAGGACTGATCCGTATTCGCAATATTTTCCACCGTCAGCTTGCGGGTGACGTCCGCTCCTGCACCCTGCAGACCGAAAGAAATGCTGCCGGAGTACGAGGTTTGGTGGGTATCGTCCTGAAGCTGAGCCGGAAGCGATTCTTCCACCTTAACGATGGCATCCGCCTCGGAAGAATTTTTCAGGTCAACGCGGCCGGCGCCTTGCTCGTTGGTGCCATACTCACGGTTATCCCGGTCTTTAATCAGAACCGCATTGTTCGTAAGCAGAGCCTTCACGTCATCTGGCTTCAGCTGAAGACCTTCTTCGCGCGTCTTCTCCAGCATGAGGGCAGCCGAACCCGCCACATGCGGAGCGGCCATGCTTGTGCCTTGCAGTTCCTCGTAAGCGTTGGTATAGTCACCGCCAAACGCTGGAATGGAAGACTTGATGCCCACGCCAGGTGCGGTAATGTCCGGCTTGATCGTATAATTCGGCAGAGCAGGACCTCTGGAGCTTAGGTCTGCGAGCAGGTCGACTTCGGCTTTATAGCCGAACGTTACGTGGTTATTGCCTTTGGCAATCTCGCTCTTCAGCTTCTTGCCGCTTTCCTGGCTGATCGTGTACGCTGGCACGACATCTTCGGCGCCATTCAGCGTAGCTCCGCCGATTTCGCCTGGCACGTTATTGTAAATAATGACGGCCACGGCGCCGTTGGCGGCCGCGTTTTGCGCTTTCTCAGCGAAGGAGATTTCTCCGCGCTGCACAAACGCCGTTTTGCCCTTGACGTCAATGTTGGCGTAATCGGAAGGACGGCCGAGGCCGGCGTCCACAAGCTCCAGGTCCGCGCCTACCGTTTCCAGCTTCGGCGATGTCGCCGCCAGCTGGGCGTAAGTAATGCCGATGGTGTCGGATGTGAAAATCGGCGTTTGGAGCGGCGGCGTCGAGGCGCCAACGGAAATGGCCAGCTGTGCCGCAGCCGGGCTGCCAACCGTTTCCGCATCCGGTCCTTCATTGCCGTTGGAGATAACGACGGTGACTCCCGCCAGCGCCGCGTTGTCCGCTGCGATGGCATCCGGCGTATACGAGTTGTTCATATTGGAACCCAGCGACAGGTTAATGACATCCATTCCGTCGCTGACTGCCTTTTCAATCCCGGCAATGACGTTTTCGGTCGAGCCGCTGCCATAAGGACCGAGTACGCGGTATACGTACAGATCCGATCCCGGCGCTACGCCGCGGACCCAGCCCTTGCCCGCATCGGGGTGCTCAGGGTCGCCTCGTCCGGCAACCGTTCCGGAGACATGCGTTCCATGATACGTATCATAGGTGTTGCCATTGCTGTCGAGCGGCTTGCTTGGATCCGGGAGCGTCTCCATCGGATCGGCATCGTTGTCGACAAAGTCATATCCGCCTTTGTAGGCGTCCTTCAAGCTGGGATGATTGTAGTCGATACCAGTATCAATGACGCCGACCTTAACGCCTTCTCCGTCATATCCCGAATCCCACATGTCTTCCGCACCGATCAGCGGAGCGCTTTCATCCATGTTCGGCGTCATTTCATGCCCGTCCGCAACCGGCAGGGCGTGCATTTCCTCATTCGGGAAGACCGCTTTGACGTTCGGCAATGTCAGCAGCTTGTCCACTTCGTTCGCCGGGAGCGTCACGGAATAACCGTTAAACACTTTGGAATATTCCCGTTTGAATTTGGCGCCGGTTTTCGATAAAGCTGCCGATTTAAAGGCGCTGTGCTCCTGATTCAAAATGCTGTTGTAACTGCCGAGGGATGAACGGGCCTGTGCTCCCGGTTTGGCCTCATAGACCTTAAGCGGATCGTTCTTCAGCTGAACGATGACCGTTACCGGTTCGCTGCTGTCCGATGGATCTACGAAGTTTTGGGGCTCATCCGGCGCCGCAGCCGCCAGGCTTTGAACAGGGGATGAAGTACCTTGGGCCGGAGGGTTAAGCTTCCAGTCCCCTTGGCGCAGGGAAGATTCCAGATGAATGGCCGAATGGTCGGCCGAACGTAGATCGGGTGCAGCAGCCGCCGACACGCTGGCGTTCGGATAGGCGACACCAATAGCCAGCAAGGCACTTAACAACAGCGTCGAATAAGTACGGATGGTCGATGAACCTTTTTTCAAAAGATGTCCTCCTTTATCGAATGAGATAGGAAATCATGCCGAAAAAACGATCCTCCTTTGCGCGAAACTAATTGAACACTAGTAAAATACATTTTTCATTTTACAATTTTTGCATTCTATTGGGATGAGACAAAAGGTTGATAGGTACTTTGGGCAGGGTGGGCGTTTGCTGTCGAGCAGAGGTGTCGAAATGCTCCAAAACGGCGCTTTCTATGGCATAACGGATATTTTTTGCCTTATCCCATCGGTTAGATAGGTTTATAGAATCGTTATCGTAGGACTAAAGAAAGAGGGAAATGCGAAAGGCTGAAAGACAAAAATCCTCTTGATCTCCCATGAGACGGGAGGCCAAGAGGATCGAAAAGTCCCCCTGCGGGGCTCAGGGGACCTGATCAGTTCTCCTGCTGGGTGACAGGATGCCGCAGGATGGTTCTCATTTTATGGGGGGGTGTTCTGCGCGGATCCGACAAATAAATTTCGTGATGCCGCCCTTTAGGTGTCAGGCGCTGGGCCTCGATATACTCGGAAATCTGGCGGATCGTTTCCGGCTCGGCACTGAACGGACCGACATGCAGCATCTGCACACAATCGCCCTCATACAGGCGTTCGAAGCTCACGAAGCGAAGGGGGGCAAGATGCGGTTTCTTGTTCACTGCCAGCATCCGGGCTTCTTCGAATCGTTCGGCCGATACATAGTCCGGTATCCGGATCAGCAGCTTCCACATCCAATCCTCCCTGGAAGCGTACATGGCGTCTTGTCCGGAATGGGACCTTGCCCACCAAAGCCCTTCGAGTTTGGCCACGGTAAAATCCTGGTCCTCCTGTTTACACATCCCTTTGATGCTATAAGCTACGGTGTAGAGGGCTTCGGTCGCTTCAGCAAATCCTGGTCCGTTTGGATCGCCTTCGCCGTCGATCGTGAGATAGGGAATCTCATCAAAATAGCATTTTTGCGGTTCTCGAGGCGCGGAATAATACGAGGGGTTCGCTTTGGTCAAATCCAGCTTGCGGTTATCCAGTTTCATAAGGTTATACTCCTTTCTTGTATTACAGGATAACCGCATCATACGACAACTTCCCTGACAGCTAGATTGTCAGGGAAGTTTAGGGCTTGTATGATGTTCGGCAATTTCGTGACAAAGTTCGGAGATCCGTTCTCCCAGCAGGGACGGTTCCAGCACAGATACCAGCGTACCGAAGGAAAGAAGAAGGTGGGGCATATAGGTCAGCATCACGGAGGGCGGCATTTCAAACCGAAGCTCCCGGTCCATGTGTTTGGTCAGAAACGGCTGCACGAAATATTGATTCCCGATGGACTCCAATACATCCGAATCGCCGCCAATTCGCACCGTAACCCAGGATGCATCCGTTTTCGAATAACCGGCCAAGGTATCTCTGGCCAGCTCAATAAACGTAACATCCTCCGGCCTCGCAAACGTTTCTTCCGTTACCTCCAGCTGCTCAATCCGGTCGACGCGAAACATTCGGACAGAACCCCGCAGCTCACAGTAAGCAGCGACATACCAGCGGTTCGTCCGGTAAGCCAAGCGGTAGGGATGGATGTGGCGCATCCGCTCAGCATCTCCAGTCGTGTTGGCATATTGAATGCAGCACACACGGGAATGGGCGGCCGCTTCTTCAAGGTCGGAAAGTAACCGCTTAATCTCCCGGCTGGTTGAATAGGGGACGGCTTCCAGCCCGGCCTGATGGCGCCTTAATTGTTCTCCTTGGTCCTCATTCAGCCGGTGGCTGATTTTATCGAGCGCATGTTCCAGAGCGTCCGCAAACGGATACCCTGCCTGGGAAGCGATCCGCGCGCTGTGAGCCATCGCTTTCAATTCATTGGTGTCAAAAAACAGCGGCGACTCCCGAAAGGAGTCCGGAAGCGTGAATCCGCCCCCATGACCCGGTTCCGCGACGACCGGAACGCCGCTCTGACATAGGAGGTCGACATAACGGTAGACGGTGCGGACGCTGATTTCCAACGCTTCGGCCAATTGTTCCGCCGTCATTTTACCCCTCGACCGCAAAAGCCACAGCAGCGACAGCATGTAATCCAGTTTGGGCATATGATGAGCCAGCCTTCCATTTTCATAGTAACAATACAAATAAATGGGATATTCTTCCGTTCCCCGTTTGTATGATATTCCCACAGTACCATGGGCGCGTCCGCGATGCAAAATCCATCCTAAAACCGCTTCGGCGCACATATGGTGTAGGTAGAAGGGAGTGGGAAGATGGACAAGATCGTAGACAGGTATTACCTGCTGAAGCAGCGGCAGAGAGAAACGGAGCAGGAATTGAAGCAGCTTCGCGAAGAAATTACAGCCTATTGTGAGAAGCAGCAGGCCGAGCAGCTGGAGATTGGTGCCTACAAGGTGAAGCTGGTATCGCAAATCCGCAAGGAATACGACGATCAGAAGCTGTACGAAGCGCTGCCGGACCCGGATTTGTGGCGGCTGATGTCCAAAGCGGACGGATCGAAAATTTCCAGTCTGGTCCGCCTGCGTGTTATCCCGGAAGAGAGGCTGGAGGATACGTACGAGGTCAAGCAAATCAAGCTGCTGCATGTGGATAAAATATAACTTCGAGATAGGAGGCTGCCCGGGTAAGGGCAGTCTTTTTCTTGATCCCGTATAGCTTCTCACACCAAGCCAAACAGCCTCTCCGAAGAGAAGCTGTTAGTTGCGTACCATATCGCAATCGATCGCAGCCAGCCGCTTACGACTTCAACAGACGTTACTTCTTCTCAGGCATCCTCCGCTTTTTCAAATGTCAACTAAAATTCATGCCCATTATAGATATCGCTTACATTTGGTGGCAATCAATGATTCGTGCAGCGGGTGTGCAATACGCGGAATTGGGAGAAGGTGTTGAATTTGTTGATGCAGCAGCGGATTGGTTTGTTGAAAGCGGAGATCGAAGAGATTTGCAGGTATCCTGTAAGTGAAATGGTTCTGTCCGGCCATCCCCAAAATGTTGTTATGAAAACCTGAAATGCTAATACACATACATAGTAAAGCGCTTTACTCCAAGGCTTCAAGGCAGAGATCCCAAGGCTTTACATCAAAAAGGAGGGGCAAGCATGGTCAAAGGGAAAAAGAAATGGCTGCTCGGATCCACCGCGCTCTTCTGCGCGTTAACGGTGGCGATGGCAGGCTGCTCAAGCGGCAGCGGCGGCACGAAGACGGCGGAGCCGGGAACGGATACGACGACGACCACGACCACCGGCAATACGGGTTCTTCAGGCGAAGGAACCGCCAAGACGAAAACGACGATATCGATCACTTACCGGGACGACGGAATCGGGGAGAAGGGCACGTTCTACAAATGGCTGAAAGAGCTGTCCGAATCGTATCCGAACAAGGATGTGGAAATCAAGCCGACGCCGATCCAGGCATCCGAGGGGGATTATTTTGCCAAGGTCGCTCTGGCGCTGAAGTCCAAGGATACCGCTCCGGATATCGTTACGGAGGATACATTTATCCTCAATTCCGATGCCAGCGCCGGTTACCTGGAACCGCTGGATGATAAGGTCAAGGCTTGGGAGGACTGGACGAACGGCTCCTTTATCGAGGCGATGAAAAAAGGGGTTACGGCCAGCGACGGCAAGGTGTACGGAGTACCGTACAACACCGATTCGCGGGGACTGTGGTACAACAAAGAGATTTTCAAACAAGCGGGACTTCCCGAGGACTGGCAGCCGAAAACGTGGGACGACGTGCTGAACGCGGCCCGGACGATCAAAGAGAAAACGAAGGATGTCGTGCCGATCTGGATGAACATGGGCAAGGCGACAGGGGAAGCCACCTCGATGCAAACGTACGAAATGCTGCTGTACGGCACCGGGGAGCGTCTCTATGACAACGATACCAGCAAATGGATCATCAAAAGCCAAGGCATCATCGACGCGTTGACTTTCATCCAGACGGTCAACAAGGAGAAGCTCGGACCTCCGCTGTCCAAAGTGCTGAACGGCCAGGCGGGCAACACCGCGTCCCGCGAATATTTGCCGAAAGGCAAGCTGGCGATTTCGCTCGACGGATCGTGGATTACCGGCAACTACTTTGATACCGGAGCTGCGCCTTGGCCGGAGTATAAAGACGTGCTGGGCTTTGCCCCGATGCCGACCAGCAAAGGCCAGGATCCGGGTTCCATCACGCTCGCCGGCGGCTGGGCGCTGTCGATCCCGAGCAACGCGCAGCATAAGGACGAAGCATGGGACTTCATTAAGTACGCTTTGAACAAGGACAACACGAAAAAGCTGGTCATCGCTTCCGGCAACATTACCGTTCGTGCGGACGTCGCCAAGGATCCCGAATATACGGCTCAGCCGTTTAACGGTATCGCTACCGAATACCTGCAGCACGCCGAATTCAGACCGGCGCAGGACAAATATCCGGAAGTGTCCACGCAGATCCAGACGATGGTTGAGAGCGTCGCCACCGGAACCTCTCCTGCGGATGCTGCGAAGAAATACGCGCAGGACGTAACCCGGATTGTCGGTGAGGACCATATCGTAGAGAAGTAACGTATCAAAGCTTGCTCATGCTGCAGCTTCCGGCGGGAAGAGCGCGTGGGCAAGCGGTTTTATTTTCAGCTTAGGGGAAGGAGACGTAACCTGGATGAGCAGTTTGACCGTATCTTCGGTGTACAAAAAAGGAAAGTCGTATACATGGCTCTACTTCCTGCTTCCTTCAATCGCGATCATGCTCGTGTTTTTCATTTATCCGATCCTGTTAACGTTTTTCTATTCATTCACCAACCTGGCGTTGACGGGGGAAGCGGCCAAGGAACTGAAATTCGTCGGCTTCGACAACTATGCCCGCATGTTCCATGACCCCACGGTCCGGGTGAGCATTTGGAACACGCTGATCTTCCTGATCGGCTCGGCTGTCATCGGCCAGCAGGTGCTCGGATTTATCATCGCGCTCTTGATGAAGCACAAAAACCGGCTGTTTCGCCGGGTCATCGGCACGATCGTATTGGCTGGATGGGTCACGCCGGAAATCGTCTGCGCGCTGTGTTTATACAGCTTCTTCGGCGATGAAGGGACGCTGAATGCCATTCTCTCCTTCGTCGGGATCTCCGATGTGACCTGGCTTTATACCGTACCGATGCTGACCATCATTTTAGCGAACATTTGGCACGGCACCGCCTTTTCGATGCTGGTATTCCAGGCTGCACTCGACGACGTGCCGACGGAGATCGAAGAAGCGGCCGTCGTCGACGGCGCCTCCCGGCTGCAAATTTTGTTCCGGATCACCATCCCTTACATAAAGGACACCATTCTGACCAATATGATGCTCGTTACGCTGCAGACGCTGGGCGTTTTTGGCCTGATCTATGCGATGACGGGCGGTGGACCGGGAACGTCGACAACGACGCTGCCGATTTTTATGTACAACCAGGCCTTCGTCAATTACCAGCTCGGGTACGGCACGGCCATATCGCTGCTGCTCCTCCTGCTGGGCATCGTGCTGAGCTTGTTCTACATCCGCTCGATGAAAGAGCAATAAATAAGGAGACTTCGTATGAACGCGAAACAACGCAATCTCATCTACCGTATTTTGCCGTATTTGATCCTTACCGTCATCGGGATCTGCTTTTTGCTTCCGCTGCTGTGGGTGCTGGTCGCGTCCGTCGATTCCAATGCGCTGCAGTCGCTCAAAATGCCAACTCGTTTCACCGGTGCGAACTATGGCGCCGTAATTACGAATGGCGAGAACCAGCGCGCCTTCCTGATCGGTCTCTTCATGTCGCTCGGCCAAGCCGTCATCGTTGTCATTCTCGGTCTGCTGGCCGCCTATCCGCTGTCCCGGTATCAAATGAAGTATAAGAAACCGTTTATGCTGACCATTCTGTTCATGACTTCGCTGCCGATTACGGCGGTCATGGTTCCCGTGTATCAGCTGTTTCTCAGCCTGAAGCTGTACAACAACATCTTTGGCGTCATTCTGTTCTATGTCGCTTCCTCGATGCCGTACGGCATCTGGATGCTGAAAAATTTCATGGATTCCGTGCCGAACGATATGGAGGAGGCCGCATGGGTCGACGGCGCCTCGGTGTTCACCGGCATTCGCAAGGTAGTAGCCCCGCTTATGATCCCCGGGATCTGCACCGTAGCCATCTTTACGTTCTCTGGAAGCTGGGGCAATTTCTTCGTCCCTTACATCCTGCTGCAATCCCCGGAAAACTTTCCGGCGTCGCTCAAGCTGTATCAGTTTTTCGGCCAATACGGCATGGCGGATTATGGCAAGCTGGCGGCATTCTCGGTCCTTTATGCGCTTCCGTCGGTCGTGCTGTATATTTTGTCGCAACAGTTTATGTCCAAAGGATTTGGGCTGCAGGGAGGTACAAAAGGGTAAACGGTGCGTTTTGTATTTAGTTGGGCTGGGTCGAGTCTACTTGCCGGGTCTATGTCACAAGACGTGAAAAAGCAGGCAGCGGAACGGGAACGTTCCTTTGCCTGCTTTTTTTGGTAAAGGGGGGTGTTTCCGGCGTGATAGCTTCTTCATAGCTTCTTCGTTAGATAGATTTCCAGTGGACGGGCAACTGGCTGCTTACAACGTTTTGGCCAGCTCGTTCAGCTTATTCATCGTATTCCAGTTTCGCGACGTAGCCGGAGCGTCAGCCTTGGACAAATTCGCGGCAAGCTTGGAGTCCCGGATACTTTGCCGAAGCATCAGGTATACGACATCGCCGTCGGTGTGGAAGTCATCTCCGCCTTTGTCTAAGGCCGCCAGCTTGTCCAGCGCTTCTTGGCTGGGCTGGGTGGTGCGAATAGAAACATGGATGCTTTCACCTTCGCCCAAAGCAGAGGCGTCATATGGACATCCCGCAATGATCTTCTGCATTTCCTCCGCAGATTTCAGGGCGACCGATACCGGCTTGCCGATCGCCTTTTCTAAAAACTGCTCCATTTTGGACTTCAGTCCAAGCGGCTCTTCATCGCTTTTAAATAAGACGTTCCCGCTTTGAATATACGTTTTAACATCGTGGAAGCCCATGTCCTCGAACATTTTCTTGAGCTCGGTCATTTTTACCAGATTATGTCCGCCAACGTTAATGCCCCGCAGCAGTGCGATATATACTGTCATCCATCGGCCGCCCCCGTTTCGTTTTTTATCCAGTATACCATACATTTACTGGAATTCCGCTTAGGGATTCACGTGTGATCGCTCAGTCGTTCCAGCCTTTCCTCTGCTCTGTGAACGGACAGTGGGAGCTTGAGTTCATGCCCTAAATGGAGAGCTTTTTCATAATAGGTACGGGCGGCATCAACCCTTTGTTGGACGAGTTCAATATCGCCGAGGGTGAGGCAGGAGGAGGACACCGTTCTTAGATATCCCATCTCCTCTCCCAAGCGGATGGCGGTTTCAGCATGCTGCCGAGCCGTTTCGATCTGGCCGCGTTTGAGGTAAATGTCGCTCAGCAGCAAATGATCCAGCGGCAGATGGGGCTTGAACCCTGCTGTTTCTCGCATGAATAAAGCGTGCTGTGCAAACCTTAACGCTTCGTCCAGGTCTCCGGATTGAAACGCATGGAAAGCAAAGTGGCGTGCAGGCTCGCTCTGCTCTAAAGGAAAATGGTGCTCCTCAGCGATTCGGGCTGCCTGGGCGTAATAATTCAGGGCCATCTCTTTCTTTTGCCAGCGTTCATACACGGTACCGATTTGAAAATACGATTCGCTTATACCGCGGTTGTCCTGAAGCTCGACCCTCAGCTGTAATGCCTGCTCATGGTAATTCAGAGCCTCCCTATATTGCCCTGTGGTGTTCTCGATCGTTGAGCTCGCATTCAGTTCAACAAAATAGTGGGCCGTACCAAGGGAACTTAGCGCATCGGCCAGGCCTTTTCGGTCATTGGATTGCTCAGCGAGCAGCTTGGCTTCGTTCAATATGGAAAACATAGCTTCCGGATCGACGTTGGTGTAGACATATTCATTGGCTTGTATTTTGCCAAGCTGCAGCAAAATCGGAAGACGCAGGTCCTGCGCCTCAAGAATGCCGGTTATCGGGAGAAGCTGATTTAGGATGTGCAGCGCCTCCTTGGACCGACCATTCCAAAAGTATGCCGTGGTGATTTCAACAAGTTCTGTTATCGCGTTGTTGAATCTGCCGCCAAGATCACGTTGTGCTTCATACTTTGTGTCCGCTGCATATTCTTCCACCATTAAATTTCCCCTTTCATAGTTGAACGTAGATATTCACAAGAACATAAGGCGATATCCCTTTCTTCGCAGAAGTCAATTGAGATATGATTATTTTAGGTCGGTGCAAGGCAGTGAACCATATACAAATTGCAGCCAGTGTTCAGTTTTGAACAGTAAGGGAGAATTGTTCAGCAGTAGGTCATTGATCATGAACGATATCCAACTATGGGAGTGATAGATATGGCATCCACAGATAAAAACGGTGATCGCAGAATCGAGCGCACACGTCAGCTGCTTCGGGAAGGTTTCGTCGAGATGATTCGGGAAAAGGGCTTTTCCGCCATGAGCGTGCAGGACATCGCGGAAAGGGCGAATGTGAGCCGGGGGACGTTTTACATCCATTACACGGATAAATATATGCTCCTGGAACATGTCATCCGGGACAACTTCGGCAAGCTGCTGATGAATGCCGTTTCGCCGAATTCTCCGTGGAACCGCGAAACAGCACGAAAGATCGTGATTGCCGTTCTTCAGTGCTTTGAGGGTAAATATAGCCACCGGCAGCCATCCAGCAGGGTACCGGTTTCAATTTTGGAGGAGACCATCCATGAAGAATTAACCCGTTATATCTCAGGGTTGATGAGGAATGATCCTGGATATCCGCTTGTTGATCCATTGCAGCTTAAGGCACGGGCAAGGGCCGTTAGTTGGGCTATTTTTGGTCCGGCCATTCAGTGGGCGCGAGAGCCGCGGACTATGTCCGATGAACAGATGGCAGAGGTTATTTTGTCCGTGGTGGAAGTGGGGAGGAGGTAGCCTTGAAAAGGCGGCTTGAGGAGTTAATAGCCATATCAAAGGAGTCGATGACGCTTGAATTGGCCAACGAAATGATCTCCTTTATGCTGGAGAACATCGGTGCGACTGATCCCCGGCTTCGAGAGGAGCTCATATACAGAACACTAGCCCGATGGATACATAACGATTTTTTTAACGAAGACCAACGGGAGCATATGCTTACTAAAGCTATTGATGATAACCATTTATTTTATCAAATTGGTGAAGTGTGCACAGATTCGGTGTTTAAACGTTCATTTTCGGCACTTGCTGCTGCAGCCGTATTACAGAAAGATCAGATTGATGTCCGACTTGACCAAGATACCGTAAGCAGGCTCCTTGAACGGGTCTGCCAGTATCTCGAAATGGAGCAGGATACGAGAGGATATGTGGAAGGGAAGGGTTGGGCTCACGCGATAGCACATGGGGCGGATTTATTGGCAGCGGCCGTAAGACATCCGCTTAGTCCTGTTGATGAAGCAGGTTGGCGAGTCTTAAATGTTGTGGGTCAAACCCTGTTCAAAGGCTACGTTTACTCAGATGACGAGGACGAAAGATTGATCCAAGTTTTAACAGCTCTACTTTATCGAAAAGATAGCGTAGAAGTGAATCTCGGCCTGTGGCTGCAAGGGATCGCTCATGATCTAGTTCGGATTCATGCTGATGAGGGAGCCACGTTATACTTTTTTCGCTCAAGAACGAATGTCATGAACTTTTTCAAGACTTTGTATTTTTATCCGGCTGGTGAGGAGTACCGCAAAAATCTTGAAGGCCATATATTGATGCTTCAAAATATGATTTAAAAGCAAAAGTGCACTTAATCAGCCCAACCGAGCTGAAATTCGGCAGAATGGCTGAGTTCAGTGCACTTTTGCATTAGAGACCGCGCTTAAATACCTACATGTAGCTTATTACAGCGATCATTTCTTCACATCTGTCCGGACCTCATCAGGGAGCTTTAGAGTAAGAGTTCCGGACTGCTCCCGAATCTCTCCGTCTTGCGTCTGCTTATATGCCAGTTTGTTCAGCTTTCCATCCGGATCCAGACGTCCCGCCGTGTACGTATTGATGTTCACAATGCTCCCTTCGCGGTAATAAAAATAGGTCGTATCCTTCCAGGGTAACGGTCCGGTTGCGTCCGTAAATTTCTGCTGTGCAAACAGCTCCTCCACAGGTCTCACGCCCGGCGAGATGTGCGCCTGCCAGGTGACGATCTGCATTCCACCTTTTAACTCGATCCTAGACACCAGGTTGTCGGAGATGACGTAATACCGGGTGCCCACCCCTTGAGGGAAGAGAAGGATGGTGCTGAACCCTTCGGAAGTATGCTCGCTGCTCAAGGCTTCATGCTCATAATGCAGGCGACTGTTCATATCGAGCATCATCCGGCGGGCGTCGGCCAGGTCACCTGAATTCAGCACAGCCAGCTGCATCGGATTCAGCGGAGACTGAAACGATACCGTCGTGCCCTTCACCTCCAGACGGTACCCCAGCCATTCGCTCCACAATCGCAGCGGTACATACATTTGATTGTGAATTTTCTGCATAGGCACATCCAGCTTGATTTTCGTCGACCCATCTCCCTGTTTCACCACAGCTGCGTTTTTACCAAGCGGAATCACTACCTTCTCCGACCATTTGCGGACGGTGGCTGTTTGGGTTTTGGCATCCCAGGATACCGACGCATGGATGGAATTGGCTAAGGTACGCAAGGGGACCAGCACCCGTCCGTCTTTCAGCACAGGTGCTGCATTCGGAACTTCTACATTTTCCATATATACCTTGTCCGGAACAGCCCCATAGACAGACGAGCCTGACATGAGCAAGCATGCCGCAGTGATCACCCCAATGATCTTTTTCATACAAAGTTCACTCCTTTTTATCTAAGACGTCTGAATAGGGGAAGAGGTTACCCGGATTAAAAATGTTGATGTCATGACTTGCGCTGGAGACGGCTCCAGCGATTAGAATGCTTGAGAGAGGGGCTTGCTCCCCCTCAATCTATCCATCGAAAAGGAGAATGACCATGAAAATAGGTGTGATCGGAACGGGACACATGGGTGGAACGCTCGGAAAAAAATGGGCCGCAGAGGGGCATGAGGTAATGTTCGGCACTCGGGATCCGCATCATGAGCGAATTCAAGCTCTGCTTCAGGAGGCCGGCCCTCAGGCACAGGCGGGAACCGTTCGGGAAGCAGCTGCTTTTGGCGAAGTCATCCTGCTGGCCGTGATGGCGGACGATGTGGAAAGGGTGCTGGCGGAAGCCGGGGCTCTGGCCGGCAAAGTTTTGATCAACTGCACCATCCGTTTTGACGGGCAGTCGGCCGATTTGGAGGTGCGTAGACTGGCGCAGGAGGCTAGGGTTGTCCGGGCATTCCATACCCTTACTTGGGAAGTGCTTGCCCAGCCCCGATACGAGGAGGGCAATGCCACCGTTTATATCAGCGGGGAGGATGCCGAAGCAAAGGATACGGTTGCCTGGTTGTCCCGCGACATCGGGTTGGATCCGGTGGATGTCGGCGATTCCGAAAACATGGAACGGATAGATGCCGGGATCGGCATGCTGTGGCAGGCACTGTCGCCCTTGTTCGGACGCGATTTCGGCTTTCGTCTGCTCCGGCGGGAATCGATGGATGCTTAAATCCGGGAGCGGGTCCATCATTACTCATCCGTGAACGGTATATCAGGCAGTATTCCAGTTTTAAGCTACGACAAAAAGCCAATAAACCGTTTGGATGCAGCCGAAAGAGGAACGTTTTTGAGCGTCGCAATCCCGATGTGCCGAAGTGGAATCGGAGGTGTCAAAGGGATCTCCACCAGCTTGCCCGAGGCTAACTCTTCGGTGATGAATTGGCGCGTAATGAAGGTGAGCCCAAATCCGCTCTGGGCAAACTGGACTAAGAGATCGAGGCTGCCAAGCTCGAATTCAGGATGAAGGGTCGTGCCATGCGCCCCGGCGTAGCTGTCAAGAAATCGGCGCGTACTTCCACCCGGTTCCAGAAGCAGCAGCGGATACTGGTGAAGCTCCGCCAAAGGCAGCGGCTGCCGTGCCAATTCCGCATACTTCGGATGCCCGACAAGGCAGTCCTGCTGGGGAGCGCTTGGCCGAAAATCGATTTTGGGATCCTCCGCAGGCAGGTTTACGATCCCGAAGTCGATTTTTCCTTCTTTTAACAATGTGATCGTCTCCGGCGTCGTCCGGTTCGTGACATGCACCCGGATGTCCGGATACTGCTGGTGGAACTGTTCGAGGCATGGCAGCAGGTAGTGTTTGCACAAGGTGTCGCTCGCTCCGATATGGATTTCCCCAAGCAGCAGATTTTGCATCTCGGCCATCTTTTTCTCCCCGATGTCCAGCATCTGCATGGCCTGTTCCACATAGCTGTACAACACTTCGCCTTCTGCGGTTAATGTGACTCCTTTTGCTGACCGGAAAAATAAAGCCCCGCCAAGAGCACCTTCCAATTGCTTTAACGTATGGCTGACCGCAGGCTGGGTAATATGCAGCTGCTCTGCCGCCTTTGTCAAACTGCCAAGCTTGGCCGTCCAGTAAAAAACACGGTACCATTCCATTTGAATATTCATTGTCATTACCTCAATTTATATCAATCATTATTAATATCAATTTTACTTATGTAACTAATCCAAATTATAATGATCGCTGTAAAGGAAAACAAGAGGAGGCCAAACCATTGACCGTAACAGCGATTGTTGGAGCCAACTGGGGCGATGAAGGAAAGGGCAAGATGACGGACGTGCTGGCAGCCAAATCATCTTACGTGGTGAGATATCAGGGCGGAAGCAATGCCGGGCACACGATTATTAACGAATACGGGAAGTTCGGCCTGCATATGCTGCCTTCCGGCGTATTTTATCCGCATGTGACGAACGTGATTGGAACGGGAACGGCGCTGGACGTAAACGTGTTGGTGAGCGAACGGGAAGCTTTGCTGTCAAGAGGCGTCCCCGAACCGAAACTGGCCATATCGGATCGGGCGCAAGTCGTCCTGCCGATTCACCGGCTGCTGGATGAGCTGGAAGAGGAACGGTTGGGGGCACGCAGCTTTGGATCGACGAAGCAGGGGATTGCTCCGTTTTACGCCGATAAATACGCTAAGCTCGGTGTGCAGGTGGCCGATTTGTACGATGAAGAAAGACTTCGGCGCCGGCTGCAACAGATGCTGGAAGCCAAAAATGTTCTGCTGACACATCTTTATGGCCATCAGCCTCTAACTCCGGAGGATCTCATGCCTGAATTACTGGAACAGGGCGAGAAGATTCGTCCGTTCGTGTGCGATACGGCCCAAATGCTGAATGAGGCCTACCGCAAAGGGGAAGGCATTTTGCTGGAAGGGCAGCTCGGAGCGCTGCGGGACCCGGATCACGGCATTTACCCGTTCTCCACGTCCTCCTCAACGTTAGCGGGATTCGCACCGGTTGGTGCCGGCCTTCCGCCGTATGCCATATCCCAAGTGGTGGCGGTGGTCAAAGCTTATTCGAGCTGCGTCGGTGCCGGCCCGTTCGTGACCGAGCTGGCAGGCGAAGAAGCGGAGGAGCTGCGCCGGCGCGGAGGCGATGCGGGCGAATACGGCGTATTAACCGGACGTCCGAGACGCGTGGGCTGGTTCGATGCGGTAGCAACCCGCTACGGCTGCATGATCCAGGGAGCCACCGAGATCGCGTTAACGAATCTGGACGTACTCGGGTACCTGGACCAAATCCCTGTATGCATCGGGTATCAGCTTGCAGACGGGACGGTAACCGACCAGTTTCCAGTGAGTGCTAAGCTGGATGAGGCCAAGCCGGTTCTGCAGCATCACAAGGGCTGGAAATGTGACATTACCGGCATTCGTTCCTTTGAAGAGCTGCCTGAGGCGGCGAAGCGGTATATTGAGATCATCGAAGTGACCGCAAGGGTGAAAGTAAAATACGTATCCGTAGGGCCTAAACGGGATCAGCTGATCACACGTAATCTATAGAGCTTGATCGATCCTCCGATGGAGCTGCTTCAGCCCGAACTCTTTGGGCGGCCTGGAAGCGGCTGCTTCATAAGAAAGATGATAAAGAAAATAATCACGCGAGAACCTGACCGAAACTCCGGCAGTGTTTTCCGAGTAACCAAACGTCAGAACGGTTCCCTCCGCGAAGGGGGCCGTTTTTTTTGCTGTGCAAGCGGCGGGCACATGAATAATTTCCCTCCAATGGCAAACAATACGGGGTAAAGGGAGGCTGATGCTTCATGTGTCAACGTTTTTCCATGGCCGCCGAGCTGCCGGAGGTTCAGGAGCATTTTCAAATCGAACGGGTGATGTATTACTATAAAAACCGCTACAACATCAGTCCGACGCAGCATATGCCGGTGGTGCTCCAGCAGGACGGGGCGCGGATTCTGGATGAATTCCGCTGGGGCTTTATCCCTTATTGGGGAAAAGACGCAATCAATGCGGATCTCAGGAATGTGCACCAGAACCCCAGCTACCGGAAAATGGTGGACAAGCAGCGCTGCGTGATCCCCTGCAACGGATTTTACTACTGGAAGAGAGAAGGCAAGAAGTCTTATCCTGTCCGTGTAGTGATGAAAAACCGCGGCATGTTCGGCGTGGCCGGATTGTATGAAATATGGCGGGATACCCGTGGAGAGCCGCTGCGCACCTGCACGTTGGTCATGACGGATGCCAATCCGCTGATCGGTGAATTCGACGCCCGGATGCCGGCGATTCTATCTCCCGGGGACATGGAGCGCTGGCTGGATGAAAGTACGATGGATCTGGATGCGCTGGATCCGATTCTGCGTACCCATTCGGCGGAAGAAATGCATGCATATGCGGTCACGCCGCTTATCGACAATGACACGCACGACACGGAGGAATGTATTCAGGAAATGAACCTGGAGCGGGCCTGGGTGAAACGATAAGTTTATCACTGCTTACGAAAAAGCCTTGCGGCTGAGCAGCGGGAGGGGATCTATCGCCTTTTCGAGCTGAATCAGCCCTAAGGCTTTTTGAGTTTGCGGCCAATAGCCGGCAAATTGACAACCCGATATGCTTCTCCTATAATTTCGACTAGTATCTATATAGAATGAACTGAAGAAATGAATGTTATAGGCATATTTGGCCGTTATCATAGGATGTTCAATTGCGAATACTTTAGTTCAATCTATCTAAGCCAACGAAAAGGTGGACGTATCATGTCTCCGCGCACCAAAGAACAAAATGAGGAAATCCGCAGGCAGCGGCAGCAGGAAATATTGCAGGCAGCCATGCGCGTGTATGTTGAGAAGGGGTATGCGGCTTCGGAAGTCAGCGACATTGCGGATCGGGCCGGGCTCGCCCACGGACTTGTATTCTATTATTTTAAAAATAAGAAAAACCTGTTCAGAGCGCTGTATGAGCACATGATGGAGGAATCCCGGCGCTACACCGATGCATTTTTTGCACAGAATCTTCCCGTGTTGGAGCTGCTCGAAACCTATGCGCGAATCGTTTGCGAACGGGTTCTGGAAAATCCGGTGATGTCCCGTTTTTACATGCGGATCAGTCACGATATCCATTTCCTCTATACGCCGGATGAGATTTCACCGTTTGATTGGGTGAAGGGATTTATGCTCCCGATGACCCGCACAATTGACAGAGGCATCGCGGAAGGCGAGATCAGGAAGGGTGACGCACACTTGATGGCGATGCAGTTTTGGGGTTCGGTGAGCCAGGGGATGGCTTATTTGGATCAATCCAAGCAGGAGATGGAAGCCCAAGGGATGCCTGATGCCGAGGTCAAAATAAAGCTGACCGGGATGCTCCATCAAATCGTGGATTCATCGGTTTCCTTGATCAAAGGAGGCTGATGTTTTTTTTGATTTTAATATTGACTTATAAATCAGTCAAAAATAAAATGAAGGCAAGGAGAGTGATATTTTGAAATTAGTGGAAATGAAGAAGCAGGCATTTGATGCGTTAACCGATGCGGAGCTTGTTCTGGCTTGTACTGAACCAGCAGTCAGTGCGTTGCAGGGAAAAGAGGGTGCCGATAAGGCAAGTGTGATTCGATCGCTTCATCCGGATCAGCAGCAGGTGTTCATGATCAGGCTGCTGTACCCAGCATGCCATTCGGAACCGGACTTCCAAGCCTGGATCCGGTATTTGCTTGATACACCTGGATACTGGCAGGGCGTTCAAGGCGGATTGCATTTTTTGGGCGAAACCGAACTCATTCGGATGCTGGACAAAGCCAAGGAAGCGATCGAAGGACATGTCCCCCTTTCGCGCACGAATGCCGCGATCCCTCATTCAGAAATCTCTCCTTTATATGAACAATTCCAATCTGCATTCGACGACACCATGCAGCGGATTAGCCGATACATTCGGAGTCATCCGGGTTCATTCGTACAATTCGTTTCCTCGAATGCCCAATCGGCCCAACCATGGAATGGAGGCGGATGCTGAGATGGCAACGATTTATAAAGAAATTTGGATCGAAGCATCTCCGGAACTCGTGTGGGACGTCGTCCGTGACGCCGGCGCCGTGCATAAGCGGTTCGTGCCGGATTACACGGCTGAGACGTATTTTGACGGAGTGAATCGGTTGATCCATTTCAGCAACGGCAATATTGTGAAAGAACTGATCGTCACCCGGGATGATGAGCGGAGAAGAATGGCTTATGCGGTGGTGGAAACGAAAATGCCGCTGCAGCATCATCATGCTTCGTTTCAGGTGTTTGAGGACAGCGGGGGCCGGTGCCGCCTCGTGTGGATTACGGATTTTTTGCCCGATCAGTTGGCAGCAGAAATCCAGATCCGGGTCGACCGGGGGGCAGAGGTTATGAAGCGTACTATTGAAACCGAAGCCCGGAACAACGTGTAACTAACAGGCAGGTCCATTCGTGATATCAGCGGATGGGCCTGCCTTTTTGATACAAACAATCCCAGCGGGTCCGAATATTAAAAAAGCCGGCTGGGAAAGTTAACCGGTAACGGCCAAAGTTCATTTTCCTTGGTCCAGGCACATTGTCGCCAGATATATAACATGGAGGTAAGAGAGAGCGATGCCCAAGGATTTTATCGAAGCACTGAAAAGAAGACGTTCCATCTATACCATCAGCAAACAGAACGTGACCACCGATGAGCGTATTCAGGAAATCGTGGAGGACGCAGTCAAGCATGCGCCTTCCTCGTTCAATTCCCAAACCTCCCGCGCGGTCGTTCTGCTCGGGTCCAACCATGACCGCTTATGGGATATTACGGAGGATATTTTGCGCGAGGTCGTCAACAATCCGGAGGCGTTTAAATCGACTGAGCAAAAGATCGGTTCGTTCCGCAGCGGCTACGGCACCGTTTTATTCTATGAAGACATGGACGTCGTTCGCAAATTTCAGGACCAATTCGCCGCCTACAGCGAAAACTTCCCGATATGGTCCAATCAAACCTCGGGGATGGTGCAGCTGATCGTTTGGACGGCGCTTGAGCTTGAAGGCTTCGGCGCTTCGCTTCAGCATTACAACCCGCTGATCGACGAGCGTGTCCGGGGTGAATGGAACCTTCCCGAATCCTGGAAGCTGATCGCCCAAATGCCTTTCGGCAAACCGACGGCGCCGGCAGGGGACAAGGAGTTCCAGCCGATTGCGGAGCGCGTAAAAGTGGTTCGCTGATCCATTGCGCTCATACTAGTCAACAATGCCCGGTGTCCTTCATGAGGATGCCGGGTATTTTTGTGTACCATTGCATACCAGTCGTATCCGACTGGCGTGAGCACCTCTTTATGTTATAATATTTATTTTAGAAGATGACTTGAGTGTAAGGGTCCTCAGCGAAGGAGGAATGAGAATGAAACGGTGGAAACAATGGACGGGCATGGGTCTCCTGTTCTGTTTATTGCTCTCTGCCTGCACAACAGAGAAGGAAGAACCCGCGTCTGTACCTGTCCCGAATCCCGAGCCTGCAGAGCTGGGGCAAACGCTGACCGTGGTGCCGACAGAATCAGCCAAGGCCGCTGCGGAAGATCCATCCCAATACCAAATACAGACCCGCTTGACGGACTTCCAGCTCCTAAGCGGGACGACGGGCATCGCGTGGGGACTGACGAGAAATGAACTGCGGATGTACCTTACGGAAGACAACGGAAAAACGTGGGTCAACATTTCGCCGGCTTCCAATGTACAATTTCCCGACAATTTAAAATATGGAAGAGACCTGTATTTCAAGGACCGGATGAACGGCTGGGTAGTCCGCAACGCTTCCGGCACGTCGGAGACGATCGTGCTGCATACGTCGGACGGAGGCGGTTCCTGGAAAGTAGCCTCCATCCCGGACAAGAACAAGGTGACCTCGATCTTTTTCGATTCCGATCATGTCGGCTGGATTATGCTGACTGCGGAATCATCGACAGGCAAACAGGATAAAACGCTGTATAAAACCGAAGACGGCGGAGCCAAATGGAAAATGGTGATGCATAATTATATCAGCAGCAATCAGACGTCGACGCAGGGTGCTATTCCGCCGCTCGGCTATGCGATGGGCATGACCTTTACCAGCCCGGCAAAAGGCTTTGCGATGATTCAGGAGCTTGGGGTGCCGAAGCTGTACCGTACACAGGATGGGGGCGGCGAGTGGAGTGAAGGACCGGCGTTTTTTAACCGGGACAAGCTGGCGTCCTGCAGCGGATTTATTCCGTCAAGCCCGGAATTTTTCGATACGTCCAATACGGAAGGCTGGATTCCCGTCGGCTGCCAGGTTGGCGATTCAGCTAAATACAACGGCTTTTTCACGAAAGACCAAGGCCAGACCTGGACTTTTGCCCCTTTTAACCTCGGATGGAATAAGGGGGTAAACCAGTCGCTTCGTCCTTCATTTATTAATTCTACACAAGGCTGGGCTCTGGTCGGCAATCTAATGTACCACACCGAAGACCAAGGGAAGACGTGGATGCCGCTGCCCGCAAGCCGCGTGCTGACCAGTATATTAAAGGAATATCCCGAAGTCGGTAAGCTGCAGTTCAGCTCCCAGCGCGTCGGCTGGATGCTCGTTATGAAAAATGACGAAATGCGATCGCGGCTCCTTCAGACGATTGATGGGGGAATTACATGGAAAGTGCTCTGATCCCGTAAGATTGGCATCAAGTTCTTCAAATGGACGCATATACTGTTAATGACCATGCTATGCGTGTCACTGTGAAGCTTGAAGCTGGTGGATGGAAGGGGGAAGAGCATGGGAGATACGTCTTTCTGGATGTTCGATTTCTTCGGAAAGGTCATGCCGATCTTTTTTGTCGTTGTTATCGGAATTATTGTACTGTCTGCCGGAAAAGGTATTCTGCAGTGGGGGCGCAACAACAAGCAGCCCGTGCTCACCGTGGATTCCCGGATTGTCAGCAAACGCAGTCAGGTCAGCCATCATCAGCATCAAGATACCAATGACCATCTATCCAGCTATACGAAAACGACCTATTACCTTACTTTCGAAGTGGAGAGCGGCGACCGGATGGAATTTACGGTTAGCGGCGAACAGTACGGTTTATGCGCCGAGGGCGACGCCGGCCGACTTACCTTCCAGGGAACGAGATACCTGGGATTTCAGCGCTACATGCGCGTATCCGGAGAAGAAGGCACCCCCGGCGCTTTTCGGAGCATGAACCCATAGTTTCGGAACACGAATCCAAAGCATTGAATGGATGCGTCTTCGGCAGATCGCTCTGCCGTAGGCGCTTTTTTTCTGATTTGAGCAGGCGGCGTGCAGCACGTCCGTTTCTTGATTCCCCGGCTGCGTTAAGGTTAAATAGAGACATTGAGATTAGATCTAAAGGAGGAATGGTCATGTCATTCGAAGGAAAAGTCGTCGTGGTGACCGGGGCGGCGCAGGGAATCGGAGAAGGGGTTGCACGGGCTTTTGCCCGGCATGGCGCGCTGGTCGTCCTGGGTGATCAACATGAGGAGAAAGGTGCGGCGGCTGCTGCCTCCATCCGCCAGGATGGGGGACAAGCTGTGTTCTGCCCGTGCGACGTGCGAAACGAAGCGGATATCAAGCGGCTGATGCAGACGGCGCTGGACGAATACGGGAGACTTGACGTCGTGATCAACAATGCCGGCGTGTCACGCTGGAAGTCGCCGTACGATCTGACGGTGGACGAATGGGATGACGTGCTGAACACGAATGTCCGCAGCTGTTTTCTGGCGACCAGGGAAGCGGCCCGGATTATGAAGGAGAAGGGGAATCATGGATCTGTTGTGAACATGGCCTCGACCCGTTCACTCATGTCGGAGCCGAATTCCGAGGCGTATGCCGCCTCCAAAGGAGCGATCGTGGCCTTGACCCATGCGATGGCCGTCTCCCTTGGGCCGGACGGGGTCCGTGTCAACTGCATCAGCCCGGGCTGGATCGAAACGGGAGACTACTCCGCCCTGCGGGAGGAGGACCACAGTCAGCATCCGGCGGGAAGAGTAGGTAAACCGGATGATATCGCCCGGGCTTGTCTATATTTGGCAGATCCGGACAATTCATTTGTAACCGGGACCCACCTCGTAGTCGATGGGGGCATGACCCGCAAAATGATATATGAACCGTAACTTTTCGACTAATCAAAAGGTACTAATCCTTTCCAATTTTTCTCTATAGCCTTGTAAAAGGAAAAAAATACCTGGAGAATTTAGTTCCTTCTATGCAGTCGGGAAACCTGCTGCCCGAGGTGAGCCCAGCCTAATAAGGACTTGGGCTCATCTCTTTTTTCGACATCAATGCTATAATTACTCCGTTCTGCTAGAGATCTATAGGAATGGAGGGAAATTATGATTGTCAAAAGTTCTCGAATCCTGCTGACCGCGCTGATGTGCCTTTCGGCTTGGCTGCTGATGGGGTTTTCTTCCCCGTCCGGACCGGTCAAAGCCACATGGGTATGGCAGACGGAGCTGATCGAGGATGGCGGGAAGAACCTGCTTGACTTTGCCCAAAACCAAGGAATCAACTTGATTTACTTACAGATTAATCGGGACATGCCGGCAAGCGAATATGAAGCTTTCATAAAAAATGCTCATGCTGACAACATTGCCGTGCATGCGCTCGGTGGTGACCCGGGTTGGGCACAGACCAAGCACCGAGACCGGCTTGTGGGCCTGGTGGATTGGGTAAACGATTACAACAACGCTGAAGCGTCTGACGCCCAGTTCGACGGTATCCATCTGGACATCGAACCTTATGTTCTTCCGGAATGGGGCACCGACGCGGAAGGCGTCATCGGGACATGGATCAATAATATACAAGCCTTCCTGGATGCAGCGCACGCATCCGGCTCCAAGCTGGACCTCGGGATCGATCTCCCGTTCTGGTTTGACGGGTATACCGTCCCGGACCAGGGCGACGAGAAGCTGACCGAATGGTTTATGAAGTCGTTTGACCATGTGACGGTTCTGGCTTACCGCAATACGGTCGATTCGGAGCACGGCATCGTGGAACTGGCCAGGGACGAGATGGAATCCGCCCAGCGGCTCGGCACCAAAGTCCTCGTGGCCGTCAACACGAAGCAAATGCCCGGTGAGGAATATACGTCCTTCTACGGAAGCGGGAAGAGCGAAATGGATCAATCGCTTGAATCGCTGTCGGGCGCGCTGGAATCCTATACCTCGTATGGTGGCATCGCGATTCACGACTTCCGCAACTGGGAGAACATGCCGGACGGTGGAGAGCCGGGAGGCACCAATCCGGATCCCGCACCTAATCCAGATCCGGAGCCTGAGACACCTTCGGACGGCCAAGTGCCGGACCCGGATCCGGTTGACAGGGATAAGCAGGTGCGCGGCACGTACGTATGGGAAGCCAATCAGGTTATGGAGCACGGCCAGGAAATTATCGAATTTGCCAAGGAGAAGAAGCTGAACTGGCTGTTCGTCCGCCTGGACCTTCAGCAGCCGGTCGAAGCGTATCGTTCGTTTGTGAAGGAAGCCTCGGCCGCTGGCATCGAAGTCCACGCCATGGGTGGTCACCCGATTTGGGCACTGACGGAGAGCCGGCCGAAGATGATGAAACTGGTGAATTATGTGAAGAAATATAACCAAGAGGTGGCAGGGGACGAGCGTTTCCATGGTATCCATCTGGATATCGAGCCGTACGTGCTGCCGGAATGGAGAAAGGATCCGGGTCATCTCCTTGAGGAATGGACAGGGAATTTGAGCGCTTTTGTCCAGGAAATCAAAAAGGATTCGAATCTGCAGGCCAGCATGGATTTGGCCGTTTGGCTGGACAAATACAAGGTCCCCGGCACGGAAGAATCCATCAGCAAGTGGATGATCGACAAGATGGATTTTGTATCCCTGATGGCATTCCGCGATACGGCGGGAGGAACGAACGGGATCGCAGCCGTCTCCAAGGAAGAGATTGCCTTTGCCAATGAGCTTGGCAAGCCAATTCTCATCTCTGTCGAAATGAAGGACAGCGGGGAAGGGAACCATATTACTTTTGCCGAGGAAGGATCCGCCTACATGGAGGAAGAACTCGCGAAGCTGCCTAGGCTGCTGGCCGACTCGCCGTCCTATACCGGAAACGTTGTTCACGCTTACGACTACTGGAGAACCGCGAAGCCTTAACCTGTTTCCCTAGGCATTCACACAGATCTGCCGCCATGCATAACATAGGATGTAAACATTTTCGGACGACAAAGGAGTGTTGACCCGTATGGCGGATCAAGTGAAGCATTATTTTGCGAGGGGAAATACGGCGGACGGTTTATATACGCTGTTTGATTCGGTGCTGAGCGGCTTGGATACGGTCTTCGTACTGCAGGGCCGGGCAGGGACGGCGGTCTCGGCATTTCTCTCGGAGCTTGCGGAAGCATGGAGCCAAAAGGGCTGGAGCCTTCATTATATTCATCATCCGTTGAACCGAGACTGGCTGGAAGGCCTCATCCTGAAGGATATCGGCATCGGGGTTGTCGACGGCAACGCCTGGAGCGCCGATCCGGTTCTCGAAGGAACCGAAATCCGCATGATCGATCTGGAGGATGCGATATCCACGGAGCTGCTGAACGAGCATGCCGGCGAAATGGAAGAAGCCGAGCGGCAAACGAGCGCGCTCTACAGCGAAGCCTACGATACGTTCCAAAAAACGCTGCGGATCCATGATGAATGGGAGGCCTTCTATATCCAGAATCTGGACCGGGCTGTCATGGACCGGCTTGCCGAAGAGTGGGCGGAAGAACATCTCGTTCCGATCCAGCCCAGACGCGCCCATGCCGTTCACCGCTTCCTTGGCGCGGCTACCTGTGAAGGGGCTGTCGATTATGTTCTGAATTTAACGGACGGCCTGGAGAAGCGCGTCTTTGTCAAAGGCCGTCCGGGTTCCGGCAAATCGACGCTGTTTAAACGCCTTGCCAAAGCGGCGGAGGAGCGAGGGGTCGACACGGAAATCTATCACTGCGGCTTTGATCCGAACAGCCTGGACATGATTATTTTCCCGCAGCAGAGCCTGGCGATCTTTGACAGCACGGCGCCCCATGAGCATTTTCCGAGCCGTGAGGGCGATGAAATTCTCGATGTTTACGAACTGGCGATTACGGCGGGAACCGACGAACGGTATGAGGATCAGATCGCCGAAATTCGCGGCCGCTACTCCCGCTCGATGAAGGAAGCGATCGCCCTGCTGGCCACAATCAGAGAAGTTCAGGAGCCCGTTCTGCGAATTTATGACCAGGCAGTCGACCGGGAGGCCATCCGCCGTTTGGCTGAAGGAATCTCGGCTGAAGTGGATGCCTTGACGAACTCGTCGGTCGTTGGCGATTAATTACGGTTACCCGCGTCTTTGCATCATAGGAAAGCCCCGGTTTCCAAATCATTGGGAACGGGGCTTTTTGGTGCATGGCTATCCCTCAGCGGCTCTACTTGACTTGCCTATGTCTGCTGTCTATGATGATACAAGCTCCGCAATCCATGAGAAGAGGGAGGAAATGAACCGAATGGACACGCGCTCCTTTGTTTATGTCACCTATATTGCTGCGACGCCCGAGAACCTTTGGCAAGCATTGACCGATGGCGACCTGACCGAGAAATACTTCTTCGGAACACGGGTGGAATCCGAGTGGACAGTCGGATCAGCCGTGAACTATCTGCGAGGCGGCGAGGTAACCGATTATGGTGAGGTGCTGGCGTCTGATGCGCCCAGACAGCTGTCTTTTACTTGGACCTATAAAGGGGACAACACGCCCCGGAACAGCACGGGCGTCGTCACCTTCGAGCTGCAGCCCATGGGTCCGGTTGTGAAGCTGATTCTCCGGCACGAGAACTTGCTGGACAGCGACTTTGTTGATGAAGAACGGACCTTTGAAGGGTATAACAACGGCTGGCCGGCGATTCTCAGCAATCTCAAAACCTTTTTGGAAACAGGTGAGACGATGCCGCCGATTTCTCTATAACGGCTTGCGGACAATAACTCCTTCAAAAGACAAAACGAAAGCCGGAATTCTCGAAAAGAGAACTTCCGGCTTTTCCTGTTTGTTTCTGCTATAAGCGCTGTCTTCGCCAACATAAGAGGGTCATGCTAAGGGTTCAAGCTATTAGTTGACCTTAATGGCCAACCGTTTTGTTATATTCCTCGATCTTGCTCGTAATTTCCTTGGCGGCATCATCCAATGCCTGCTTGGACGTTTTCTTGTTGTTAAGCACTTCCTCGATCGCCGTTTCCGTCAGCTGGCGCGCTTCGGGGAACACACCCATCACCGCGCCCTGGGTAGCGAGGCTTGGTTCGGTTTGGTGCAGCTGATCTACGGCCGTCTGGAACTGCGGGTACTGCTTCATATTGTCTTTCACGTTCTGTTCGTCATAAGCTTTGGTCGTGATCGGGAAGTAGCCGGTATTGATATGCCATTCCGCTTGAGATTTCGGCTCGGCCAGAAATTTAATGAACTCCCAGGCTGCTTTTTGTTCGGCTTCCGGCCGATTGTTCAAGATCCAGTTGCTCGCCCCGCCGACAATGACTCCGCCTTTCGTTGCGGCGTCCGGCTTCGGCAGGAAGGCGGTGCCGACTTCAAACTTGTCCCCAGCAGCCTTAACGATACTGCGCAGCGAAGCTGTGGAATCGAGCGTCATGGCGATTTGGCCGGCGGCAAATGCCTTGGACGTATCATCCGTCTTGCGACCGAGGTTCAAGAGCGACTTGTCGTCCACCATTTGCTTCCACCAATCGAGCGTCTTGACGGCCGCGTCACTGTTCAGCTGCGAGGCGGTGGCCATACTCGTTCTGCCGTTGCCGTTGTTCAGGAGCTCTGCGCCCTGATTGGCCAGCAGCTGCTCCATAAACCAGCCGTAGATCGCGAAGGAACCGCCGGCTTGTCCCTGCTTGGTGAGCTTCTTCGCCGCTTCCGCCACTTCGGCGTACGTGGCCGGCGGCTTCTCAGGGTCCAGTCCGGCTGCTTTGAACGCGTCTTTGTTGTAGTACAAAATCGGGTTGGACGTGTTAAACGGCATGGAGTACAGCTTGTCGTCAAATTTGTAATAGTTCAAAATGTTCGGTTCGAGGCTGGAAATGTCAAATTGGTCCGCATCAATGAACTGCTGTACGGGTGTAATCGCCTTGGTGTCGATCATGAAGCGGCTTCCGATCTCGTACACCTGAATCAGGGAAGGACCGCTGTCCGAGCCGAGCGAAGCTTTGAGCTTGTTCAGGCTCTCGTCGTACGTCCCCTGGTATTCCGCCTGAACGACGATATCTTTATGAGAAGCGTTAAATTCATCCACCAGCTGCTGTGCCGCTTTTCCCACATCCCCGCTCATGGAATGCCACCAGACCACCTTTACAGGGCTGCTGTCGCCGGAAGCGGAAGCCGCGGCATTTGCCTTATCTTCCCCGGAAGCTTGGCCGCCGCTGGATGTTCCGCATGCCGCCGTAAGCAGCATCATGCAGGACAGCAGCATCATGGCGAGTGATTTCTTGCCGAATGGTTTCATCTTCAACAATCTCTCCCTTTTTGAAATCGTTAATTGATATCGGAAATTATAAGCCGGCCGGAACGCCAACCGGCTTATAACAACGATCCGGTTCATTGAGTGCAAATGGACTGAATGTGCGTCGATAGACTTTTTCCTCATGCCACTACTAGCCTTTGAGCGCACCTGCCGTAATACCCCGCACTAACGGCTTCAGACCGATGATCAGGAGCAGGAGGGACGGCAGCAGAAGCACCACGATGCCGGCCATGACGACGTTCCAGGCGGTGACTTCCTCAAACTGCAGCATGCCGATGCCGATCTGTACGGTCCGCATGCTTTCCTTGTTTGTAATGAGCAGGGGCCACAAATAATTGCTCCAATTCGTCAGAAAGGAATAGACGGCAAGGGTCGCCAGGGCCGGCGCCGACAAAGGCAGCACCAACCGGGAAAAGATGCGGAGATGGCCGCAGCCGTCCATTTTTGCCGCCTCGAACAGTTCTTTCGGCAGCTGCAAAAAGTACTGTCTGAGCAGGAACGTGCCGAACGCCGAAGCGATAAAGGGAACGATCAAGCCTTGATACGTATCGACCCAATGCCAGCTGCGGACGGTCAAATAATTGGGAATCATCGTGACTTCCCATGGAATCATCATCGTCGACAGAAACAGGGAGAACAGCAGCGCCTTGCCGGGAAAGCGCAAGAACGCGAAGGCATACGCCGCCAGGCTGGCCGTAATTAGCTGGCCGAGCATGATGGCCGTGGCGACGACGAAGCTGTTGCCGATGAACCGGGCCACCGGAATGGTCTCGAACACCTGAACGAAGTTGGCGAAATGCAGTCCCGACGGAAGCAGCCTGGGCGGGTACGCCGCTGACTCAGCGCTGCTCATGAAAGCTGACGACAGCGTGTACAGCAGCGGAAACAAAACCGCCAGAGACGCCAGGATCAGGAGAAGGTACAGCAGCGGCTGCTGGATTCTGCTAAGGGTCATTGGTAATGCACCTTCTTTTCGCCGAATTTAAACTGCAGGATCGTCAGCGCCGTGATCAAGACGAACAGGATCAGCGCCTGCGCACTGCCGCTGCCGAATCGATAGTTGATGAATGCATCCTGATAAATGTTGTACACGAGCACGTCGGTGCTGTTCATGGGGCCGCCTTTGGTCAAAATGTTGATTTGGGCAAAGGATTGGAACGCGCTGATGATCGACACGACCCCAACGAAGAAAAGGGATGGGGAGATCAGCGGCATCGAGATCCGGAAGAACGTTCGAACCGATCCGGAGCCGTCGATCTTGGCGCTTTCGTACAGGTCGTCCGGAACGCCCTGCAGGCCGCTCAGCAGCACGATGTAGTTAAAGCCGAGGTTCAGCCAGACGGTCATCATCGCGATCGAAGGCAGGGCCCACTTCGGATCGGTCAGCCATTGGATCGCCGGGATACCGAGAAAGCTGAGCCCGTAATTCAGAATGCTGAGGGTCGGGTGGTACAGAATCATCCAGATGACAGAGCCTGTTCCGACCGAGACGGCCATCGGCAGAGAAAAGATGAAACGGAAGATCTTCATGCCTCTAAGCTTCTGGTGGGACAAGGCGGCAAGCAGCAGGGCGGCCGCCGCACCGGTCGGCACGGTGAACAGGATGTATTTTACGGTGACCCACAGGCTGTTATAGAACTGGTCCGAGCTCAACACGGCCTTGAAATTGTCGATTCCGACGAATTCGGCAATCCGGCCCTGCGGATCCGTCAAAAACAAGCTCAGGTAGACGGATTTACCAAGGGGGTAAAACAGGAAGATGCCGAAAACGATCAGAGAAGGAGCCAGGAAGCCATAGGCCAGCAGCCGTTCTTTCCAGCGGGAAACGCGCAGCGATTTCAGCGGGATGGCCCCGGCACGGGCGCGGGATCGGGGAGGATTGGGTAGCGTCATGTCTTTTTCCATCAGCCTGCTTCGACCTCACTTTATAAGGATGTGGACTTTCCTTACCCAGTATAGAGAGGCGTTGTTAACGGGAAATCAGACGAATGTAAAGCTTTCCTGCGGAACGGACAACTTTGTCAAATGCTTGTAAATGAGCTGCAAGAAAGGACAAGAAGCGCAATTTTTCTGGTCACCAACTGGGCGGATGCACATACACTGTAGAGGAAAACATCGAAGCAAGGAGGATGGACCTTTGGCTGTCATCAAAACCAATTCGGAGCAAACCAGGCTTCTGGCACGGCTTATGAGAGCGGAAGCGGAATCTGAGGGAGACCTGGGCATGCTGATGGTCGGCAATGTCGGGGTGAACCGGGTGCTCGGCAACTGCCTGGATTTCAACAATATCCGCAGCATTCGGGATATGGTGTTTCAAAGTCCCGGCGGGTTTGAGTCCACGCAAAAAGGGTACTTCTATCAAAGAGCTAGAGACGCCGACATCAGGCTCGCAAGGCGGTCGATTAACGGTGAAAGAACCTGGCCGGCATCCAATGCGCTGTGGTTCTTCCGTCCGACGGGAGAATGCCCGCCGACCTGGTTCAACCAGCAACAAACCGGACGTTTTAAATCCCACTGCTTCTTCAGCCCAACCGCCGCGGACTGCCCACGAGTCTATGGATAGACCTTCAAGCAGCACATGGGACATGGTTTTCCAATTTGCCATATATAAAGGAGGATGCAAAACACAATGATACCGCAACCGTTCCGACCTGTTACGTATTCTGGAGGAGGTTATCCCGGGGTCTCTGGCATGGGGCCGATGGGCCAGCACGGAATGATGGGTCCAATGGGGCAGCAGGGGATGATGGGTCATCAGGGGATGATGGGACAGCCCGGAACTACGGGAACCGTTCCTCCACCAGTGACCAGCGGCAGCCCGATCACACAGACCGGCGCTGTCATCCAGGCACCGCCTTCCCAGCAGTTTGAGCAGTCGTACGTTGAGAACATACTTCGCCTGAATCTGGGCAAAACGGGCACCTTTTACATGACATACGAAAACAACTCGCAGTGGAATGCAAAAATATTCACCGGCGTCATCGAGGCGGCAGGCCGTGACCACATCATCATCAGCGAACGTTCGACAGGCAAACGGATTATTTTGCTGACGATCAACCTGGACTACATTACATTTGACGAGCCGCTGATCTATCAATATCCGGGTGTTATCGGCAACCCGCCGACAACCCGTTAAACCGCATTACGCCCATAAAACCTATAGCAAATGACGAAAAAGCCGTCCCTGGTGTCTGAATTGACAAGGGACGGCTCTTTTAGCCTGGCAACCGCTCGATTGCTTGAAATATCAGGCCGTCCCTGAATGATGCAGTCATACCTTGCCGTTTGACTGTGTAGTGTATAATTATATAATTAAGTATAGTGTATAAATTAAGCTAAAGATTTCGTTTATTTGAAGGGAGATGAATCCATTGGGAAGTTGACGGCCTATTCGCAGCAGTGGATAACGGTGGTTCACCATTTTAACTTACGAAGGAGGTGTACCTATTTGCCGGTCAAGGATGACGGTGAATAGGAAGCAGATTGGGAGACCCCTTACCGAGTTTGATATGGGTTTTTATACTCGTATTATTGAACGGTTTTTTTGTATCGGTTGAATTTGCCATGGTCAAGGTCCGGAGCAGCCGGGTAGAGACCTTGGTGGAAGAAGGACGACGAGGCGCGGTGTATGCCCGCAAGATCGTCAACAATTTGGATGCGTATTTGTCCGCATGCCAGCTGGGCATTACGCTCGCTTCGCTGGGGCTTGGATGGCTCGGCGAACCGGCGGTCGCGACGCTTCTCAGACCTTTGCTTCATTCGCTAGGTTTTGGCGAAGCAGCTGTACACGGCATTGCGGTCGTCATTGCATTCCTGCTCATTACGATTCTCCATATTGTGCTTGGAGAACTGGCGCCGAAGACGATGGCCATCCGCAAGGCGGAATCGGTCGTGCTCATGTCGTCGGCCATCATGATCTATTTCAACAAATTGATGTACCCGTTCATTTGGGTATTGAACGGATTGGCAGGCAGCCTGCTGCGGGTGTTCCGTGTCGCCCCGGCTTCCGAGTCGGACTCGGCGCATACGGAGGAAGAAATCCGCATTCTGATGAAAGAAAGCAACAAAAACGGACTCATTGACAATACGGAAATGGCACTGGTTGATAACATATTCGAATTTGCGGAAACGACCGGACGGGAAATCATGATTCCCCGAACGGAGATGATCTGTCTGAATACTCAGCTGTCCCGGGAGGAGAATCTCGAGATCGCTTATGAAGGCATGCGGACCCGGTACCCTGTCTGTGACGGGGATAAGGACCATATCATCGGCTTCCTGCACATTAAAGACTTATTACATTCCACAACGCTTGAATACAATACTTTGATACGTCCGATCCTGACTGTGCCCGAATCCATCCAGATCAGCGCATTGCTGAAACTGATGCAGCGGGGCAAAACCCAGATCGCCATCCTGATTGACGAATATGGAGGCACATCCGGGCTGGTTACCCTGGAAGACATTATGGAAGAGATCGTCGGTGAAATTCAGGACGAATTCGACGAGGAACGTCCGGGAATCGAGAAAATCCGCGACGACGAATATTCGATTGACGGATTGATGCTGATTGAAGAAATTAACGAACGCTTTGGTCTGGAGCTGGATACATCCGATTACGATACGATCGGCGGCTGGCTGTACTCACGCATCGAGGCGATTCCTCCGCAGCGAGGACTGTCGGCAGAACTGGACGGCCACATTTTCATAGTGGAAGAAACGGATAATAAGCGCATTTCAAGGATTAAGCTCCTGAAGCCAGAGGTCATGGTCGAGGAAGCGGGCGCGTAGAGTTGTAACATATAGGGAGAAGTTCACGGGAGCAGTCCGCGGATTGGCGGGTGCTTTCTAAAGGGCACAGTGCTGCGGCGCTGTGCTCTTTATATTCACAGGTTGGGTCTTCAATTTTTCTTAGTAAATCGATAAGAAATCCTTATATTGAGTTCCATTATGTGCTGAAAAGGCAGCATTTCGAACGAATGCCGTTTGGACTATCGCACGGTGATTCGTTAAAGGAGTGGAACATCACGGAGCATTCACGTTATAATGATTACTAATTTGAGAGGGGGAACCGAGGATTGGATTACCGCATTGACATCAAATTCGAGCCCGTACATGAATTTATGAACAGCCTTCATACCTATATTTGCCGGGCGTCCTACAAAAAGATCGATCTGTCCCCTTCGTGGGCAACGGCCACCAAAAAACAGCTCAAGCCGGAATTTGCCGCCATGCTGGACGAGATGCTCGTGAATGGCGACTGGTGGAGCTTCGCTTACCTGCTGGGCCTCCTCGTTCCGGAGGGCAGGGGCGTCGAGGGATTCCTGGACTGGCTGGAGAACCTGACGATTCAGGACCTGGTCCAGCTGTTTACGGCGAACGGCAATGAGTTTCCGGACGAGGATCTGGAGGTTTTCCTGGCCCGGACGCGGTCGATGTTTGAGCAGTGGTACGAGCAGTACTTCCGGAACGTGGATCCGGCCATTCTGCAGGCGCTGGAACGGGAGAAAGAGGAGCGGCTGCAGCAGCTGACGGACGCGGACCGGGCGGATTTTGTCGACGAGACGACCAACGGCATGCTGTTCAAACCGGTGGACAGCGCGGACGAGCTGGTGCTCATTCCGCAGTACCATTTTCAACCGGTCAACATGGTGACTCATTATGGACGGAAAATATACTGCCATTATAATTCCCGCATTTATTTGGGAGACGATGATTATATTCCGACCCATGACCTGCGGATGATCCGCAGTCTCGGCGAGAAAAGCCGGCTTAAAATTTTGCGCTTTCTGCATGGAGGACCGCGGACGTTTACGGAAATCGTCAGTCATGTCCAGCTGTCTAAAGGCATTACCCACGACCACATCTCAAAGCTGCGCACCGCCGGGTTGATCTACGCCCATTTTGAAGGGGAGAACCTGACCGAATACAGCCTGAGAAAACGCGCCATCCATCAGATGCAGGAGCGACTGCTCGGGTACATAGAAGAAGGCTGAAGCTTCGATACCAATTGGAACAGCAGAGCATGAGGGACCGGACCATAGTACACGAAGGGGTCATTCGGCAGCAGGGTCGTATAGACAGATACGAGCAGATATCATTATAAAAAATAGCCTGGCCGTAGATGTTACGGAACCAGGCTATTTGTACGTTAACCATTTACGGCCGGCTAAGTATATGATCTTCGGACTCTATTCCCGCTTTGAGCTCGTCCAGCAGCTGAAGCCACGTACGGACATGCCACTGCCTTGCAGCCATGCCTTGCGGGGTATTTTTCCATCCGATATGCATCACGCTAAGGCGGGTAAGGTCCTCCAGCTGTTTGAAATTGACCTGCACCATGGTTAAATCCCCGTCCAGATTCATCGTCTCCGCAAAAATTTCAGGTCCTTTCCACTCAAACTGCAGCACCCGCGGTTTCTCATATTTGAGCAGCTTGCATCCGGTCGGTGTCTGATCATTCGGGTTAGGGTACAGCTCGTATCTGCCGCCTTCCCATGGTTCAATCCGTGCTGCAGGAGCCAGCCACGCCTTAACGCGGTCTTCTTCCGTCCAAGCCCTCCATACCAGATCCAGCTCTTTTTCAATGAGTATTTCGTGTTTAATGGTCACTGTAATGAAGTCTCCTTTGGCCAGTCGTCAATGAATCTATGATTTACCTTATCCTAGCATATTTTTAAGGCCGAAGTCATGCCAAAACGGGAACAAACAGGGGACATCTCCTCAACGTTGAAACGGGCTATTTCCCTTACAGAAAACGCATATGACAAACTTTCAGAAAAAAACTTTTAGTTCTCTATTTACAGAACTCGAAATGGTTTCTATAATAACGATATCATCTACAAATATAAATCATACTTAATTCATCGGAATGGTGAGTAAAAACGGGAGGTTATGATGATGAAAAAAGGAGTGTACTTGCTAACTTCGCTGTTGATCGTCGGATCAATGCTGGTTACGGCATGCTCGAACAATAGTGATGACACGGGTTCATCCAGCGGAACGGCTCAAACGGAGCAGGGTACAAAAGATACAGCGGCTTCGTCCGATGCCGGAGGAACCTCTGCACTGACCGAGCCTTATACGGCAGCCGACTTGTCCAAACTGCCCGATGTGGCCAAGCAGCGTACGGACACGATTATCGTGGCGCTGACCGACCCAAGCGGTGCGTTCACACCTTATTTTACCCAGAGCGGTTATGACGGCAACGTCAACTCCCTGCTGTTCGGTTCGCTGGTGACGGTGGACGATAAGGGATTGCCGGTTCCGGACCTTGCAGAGAAATGGGATATTTCCGAAGATCAGAAGACGATTACATATCATCTGCGGAAGGATCTGAAATTCAGCGACGGTTCGCCAATGACGGCTGACGATGTTGCGTTTACATGGACGATCCTCTTCGACCCGTCCTATGACGGCGATTCGATCATCCCGAGCACGATCGCGATCCAGGGCGCGCAGGATTATAAGGATGGCAAGGCGAAGAGCATTTCCGGCATCAAGGTGGTCGATCCGCAGACGATTTCCGTCACGCTGGATAAGCCGAACGCAACGGCGCTCGTCACGCTCGGCTCGAACATTTTGTCCAAGGCATACTACGGCAAGGATTATAAGTTCGGCAACCTGAGCTACATCAAAAACCTGCATCAAACGCCGGTCGGCAACGGCCCATACAAGCTGGAGAAATTCATTCCAGGCCAGGAAGTCCGTTTTGTCGCCAATGAGAACTACTATAAAGGCAAGCCGAAAACAGAGCACTTCATTTATAAAACGTCCGAAGGCGACGCTTGGCAGTACCTGGAGACCGGAGAAATTGACTACACTTCGTTCCCGGCTACAACCGAAAATATCGAGAAGCTGAAGTCCCTCGGCTTCACCAACATTTTGCCTTACACGGCCAGCAACTACGGTTACCTGCAGGTCAACCTGGAACACGAAGCGCTGAAGGATAAAAAAGTACGCCAAGCGATCGCTTACGGCCTTGACCGTCAAAGCATCTACGTGGACGCGAACGAAGGCGCCGGGGCAGTAGCCAACATTCCGGCTCCGCCGATCTCCTGGGCTTACACCGAAGACGGCATTAACCCGTACAAATTTGATTCGGAAAAAGCCAAGCAGCTGCTGGACGAAGCCGGCTGGAAAGTGGGCGCAGGCGGCATCCGCGAGAAAGACGGCAAGAAGCTGACGATCCACTACCTGGGCTCGAAGAGCAAGCAGACGGATATCTTTATTCCGGTAGCTAAAGAGAACTTCCAGGCGATCGGTGTCGACTTCCAGCCGGAAGTGTTCGCCGACTTCAACTCCCTCGTGTCCAAAGTGGAGAGCGGGGATTACGATCTCGTATCCTTCTCGACTCCGCTGCTGCAGGATCCGTCGGACGGCGTCATGCAGTTTATCGACGGCGAGATCAAAGCCTACGACAATCCGAAGGTGAAAGAGCTCTATGACAAAGCGCTCGCGACTTCCGACATCGAAGAGCGCAAGGCTATCTACAAAGAGCTGTTCCAGCTGCTGAACGACGAGCTGCCGGTCATCTTCACGAACTACAAGAAGACGGTGTACGGTTACAACGGCCGCATCGAGAACCTGAAGGTCAGCCCGTTCGTCGGACTTGCCAACAGCTTGCCTGACTGGTCGCTGAAGCCGGTACAATAATCAGAAGGACCCACAATGGAGTCCCCCGACCGCGAAGCAGCCGCTTCTGCGGCGGGGGACCATGTAATTAGGAGGCGAATGATGGGCACTTATTTGACGAAGCGTATCATTTACATGATCGTCATCCTGTTTGCGGCATCCTTTTTGATCTTCAGCCTCTACGCGCTGACTCCGGGGGATTTCATCAGCAGCAACATCAAGCTGAGCCCGGAACGTAAAGCGGAGTTAAGGGAGATTTACGGACTGAGCAAGCCGCTGCTGGAACGGTACGGCATATGGATGAACAACGTATTTCACGGAGATTTCGGTTTCTCGCTGGCGCAGCAGCAGCCGGTGCTGAAGCTGTTTAACCAGTATA
This sequence comes from Paenibacillus sp. FSL R5-0378, assembly GCF_038009285.1. Classification (NCBI taxonomy): domain Bacteria; kingdom Bacillati; phylum Bacillota; class Bacilli; order Caryophanales; family Paenibacillaceae; genus Paenibacillus; species Paenibacillus sp. FSL R5-0378. The sequence continues at coordinate 5,130,149 of NZ_JBBPAY010000001.1, read as the reverse complement.
TTTGGAACTCCTTCCTGCTGGCGGTCGTATCCACGTTTTTGACCTGGGTTATCGCCGTGATTATCGGGGTCGTTTCCGCTTATAAGCAGTATTCGTGGTTTGACACGATCGTGATGGTGGCTATTTTTGCCGCTATGTCGATCCCTTCCTTCTTCATAGGCCTGTTCCTGATCAAGATTCTGGCCGTCGACCTGAAATGGCTGCCGCCGGGCGGGATGTTAACGACGGGAAGCAACGCGACCGGATGGGCTTATATTAAGGAAGTCATCCATCATATGACGCTGCCTGTGATCGTCATGACGCTGCTCGGCGTCGGCTCGCTGACGCGTTATTTCCGCAGCAATATGATCGATGTCATCAAGCAGGATTATATCCGCACGGCTCGGGCGAAAGGGCTGAAGGAAGACAAAGTGCTGTTCAGACACGCTCTGCGCAATGCGCTCCTGCCGGCCATCACCCTGGTTGGCTTTGAACTGCCGGCCTTGTTCGGCGGATCGATTATTATCGAAAAAATCTTTAACTGGCCGGGGATCGGCCAGCTGTACATGCAGTCCTTCAGCCTGCGGGACTATCCGCTGCTCATGGGCTTCACGATGCTGCTGGCGATTCTGACGGTCATCGGCACGCTGCTGTCGGATGTGCTCTATCACATCGCCGATCCGCGCGTGCGGCTGCATTAGGGAGGGGAGACGCTTATGGCCATTAACAGTACACCAATGACCGATGCCGTTCCGGCTCCAACAACGACGCCGAAGTCTTCCTCCTTATTTAAACAGTCGATGCGGAGACTGCTGCACAACAAGCTGGCGATTTTTGGACTTGTCGTCGTGGTCATCATGTTTATCGCTTGTTTCCTGGGGCCCGTATTTTCGCCTTATGCCGATAACAAGATTCATATGAATGTGATGAACAAAGCGCCAAGCATGAAGCACTGGCTCGGTACCGATGCCCTCGGGCGTGACGTGCTTACGCGGGTACTTCAGGCCGGTCGCATTTCCTTGACGGTAGGTCTGGCTTCCATGTTCCTGTCCGTGTTTATCGGTGCGCTGCTCGGCGCGATCGCCGGCTATTACCGGGGAATCGTGGACCAAATCATTATGCGGATCGCTGATTTGCTCCTGACCATTCCGGGACTGCCGCTGCTGTTTATTTTCGGCGCGCTGCTGTCGGAATGGAAGGTGCCGACGAATTACCGCATGTATATCGTTATGCTGATGCTCGGCCTCGTCAACTGGCCGGGACTTGCTCGGATGGTCCGGGGGCAGATGCTCAGCCTTCGCGAACGCGAATTCATGCAGGCCGCCGTGGTGCTCGGTCTGCGCGACCGCCGCAAGCTGTTCAACCACCTGCTGCCGAATATCGTTCCGCTCCTGATCGTCATTGCGACGCTTAATATTGGCGGTTCGATCCTCAGCGAGTCGGTGCTGAGCTTCTTCGGCCTCGGCGTCATGCCGCCGACACCGACCTGGGGGAATATGATCGACGCGGCGAACAATTTGATCGATTTTCAGGAGCATCCATGGCTGTGGATTCCTCCAGGATTCTCTATTTTTATTACGGTCATTGCCATTAACATATTTGGAGACGGACTCCGGGATGTGCTGGATCCCAAACAGAAGAGGTAGGTGAACAGCGTTCTATGAAAGATCTCATTAAAATCGACCATCTGCGCACGCATTTCTTCAGCGACAAAAACGTGATCAAAGCCGTAAATGACGTCAGCCTCCGCGTCCGGGAAGGCGAAACGGTATGCGTCGTCGGCGAGTCGGGCTGCGGTAAAAGCGTTACCGCCATGTCCATCATGGGTCTGATTGAGGAACCGGGAGGTAAAGTGGTTGGCGGAAGCATTGAGTTTGACGGCCGGGACCTGCTGAAGCTCAGCAAAAACGAGCTGCGTACGATCCGCGGGAATGACATCTCCATGATCTTTCAGGAGCCGATGTCTTCGCTGAACCCGGTTCTGAAAATTGGCCAGCAAATTATGGAGCCGCTTATGGTGCACCAGAAGCTGAGCAAGAAGGAGGCCCGCGCCCGTGCGATCGAACTGATCGAGCAGGTGGGGATCTCGCGGGCGGAGCAAATCGCCGATTCCTATCCGCATGAATTGAGTGGCGGTATGCTGCAGCGGATCATGATCGCGATTGCGATCTCCTGCGGTCCGAAGCTGCTGATCGCCGATGAGCCGACGACGGCGCTGGACGTTACGATCCAGGCTCAAATTCTGGATATGCTGCGCGAATTTAAAAAGAAGTCGAACATGTCGATGATGCTGATCACCCATGATCTGGGCGTCGTGGCCGAAATGGCGGATTACGTCGTTGTCATGTACGCCGGCAAAGTCGTGGAAGAAGGCGAAGTGGTGAAGCTGTTCGAGTCGCCGAAGCATCCTTATACGCAGGGTCTGCTCAAGTCCAAGCCGATCATTAATCAGCGGCAGGATGAGCTGTATTCGATCCCGGGGCAGGTGCCGAATCCGCTGGATCTGACCGAATCGTGCTATTTCCATGACCGCTGTGCGCACTGCATGGACATTTGCAGAACGAAACAGCCGGCGCTTAAGGAAGTTGCGGATCAGCAAAAAGCCGCTTGCTGGCTGTATGAGGAGGCGGTTGTTCATGTCTGATGCATTGCTTGAAATCAGCCATTTGAAAAAATATTTTCCGATCCAGAAAGGCCTGCTGAACCGCACCGTCGGTCACGTGAAGGCCGTTGACGATATCAGCATCACGATCCGGCCGGGTGAAACGTTCGGGCTGGTCGGCGAGTCCGGAAGCGGCAAAAGCACGGTTGGCCGCACGGCCATCCGCCTGATCGAGAAGACGTCAGGAGAGGTCAAGTTTAAAGGCATCAATATTTACGACCTCCCTCCCGAGGAACTGCGCAAGCTCCGGCCGAGCATGCAGCTGATTTTTCAAGATCCGTACAGCTCCCTGAACCCGCGGATCCGCGTCGGAGACGCCATTGGCGAAGCGCTGCTGGATCACGGCCTGGTGCCCAAAGCCGAGATTCGCGACCGGGTGCTGGAAGTGCTCCAATCCTGTGGATTGTCCTCTTACCATATCGACCGGTTCCCGCATGAATTTTCGGGCGGTCAGCGGCAGCGGATCGGAATAGCCCGGGCACTGGTGCTCAATCCGGATCTCATTATTGCCGATGAGCCCGTCTCAGCGCTGGACGTATCCATCCAGGCACAGATCATCAACCTGTTCCGCAAGCTGCAGGAAACGCGCGGGCTGGCGTACTTGTTCATTTCCCACGACCTCAGCGTCGTGGAGCATTTATGCACGCGGATCGGCGTCATGTACCTGGGCTCCATGGTTGAGACGGCGACCCGGGATGAGCTGTTTAAAAATCCGCTGCATCCGTATACGAAGGCGCTGCTGTCAGCCGTGCCGGTTCCGATTCCGAAGCTGAAGCGGGAGCGCATCGTGCTGAAGGGCGACATTCCGAGCCCTTCCAATCCGCCTTCGGGCTGCAAGTTCCACACGCGCTGCCCGTTTGCGGTGGCCCGCTGCAAAGAAGAGGTGCCGGAATTCCGCGATGCGGGCGGCGGTCACTTCGTTGCCTGTCACCTGGTGTAACTGCCCCTTGTTAGGGGAAGGGAAACCCCCGTTTCGATCGAAACGGGGGTTTTTTAGTGCTTTTAATGAAAATGTGAGAAAAACCAAAGAAAATGATGAAAAAATGATGAAACCTCTGAAAGGAGACCGCCGTTAATAGTAGTGAAATTCAATATTTCCTAAAGGAAAGGTGAGAGTCATGACGAAGAAATGGATTAACCACAAACTGCTAGCCATTATTGCCGCCACTACCGTACTCAGTGTGCTTCTCTCGACCGGGGCGGGTGCCGAACCAGCCGGATCCGATGATGCGGACATTTCCGCAGCCGCCGTAAAAGAACCGGGAGCCTTAACCACTCCTCCGCCTCCTGAACACTTCATCACGAGCTTCGCGTCTTTCACATACTTGAACAACTGCTATGCGTCGGCCTCGCTCGTCAATAGCACAACCGTGGCTTTAAAGGCCAGTACTTTCGCCAAACAGAGCGTTGACAAGATTGGTGTCGATCTAACCCTGCAACGCTGGACTGGATCCGCATGGGTCGATATGGAAACGAGACGGTTCCTGGACACTGGAAACAGCACGATATCCGGGGAGTACAACGGCACGGTGATCACGGGATATTATTACCGCGCCAAAGCCTACCATACCGTATATCAAGGATCTGCTTTCGAACAGACCACCACGTATTCCCCACAAGTGTTGGCCAAATAGGATAACAAATAAAAGTGACCGCCTGCGGGCGGTCACTTTTGGGTCACGTTGAATAGGGATATGCCAACAAATTAATCATTAGGGAAGAGGCTCGACCAAGTTGAGAATTTCCTCTTTACTCGCCTTTGTCATGATGATCAGCTGCACCTTATTATATTTCATGATCAGCGAATTCATGTTGCTTTCGGTGTAATAGGCTTCATAACCGTTCTTGAGCTTGATCTTGACAGGTTCACCGTTCGTGAAATAGCCTGTGCCAGAATTCGGGAGAATCCGGCTCACAGTAATGAACAGATTATCGTCTTCCTTTGGCCCGGTATAAAGCATGGTAATTTCGTTATATTTCTTTGTTTCGAGATCTTTTGCTATGACGGTGGATTGCTTGAAATGATAACGCTCGGGAATTCGGCCGCTAAAATCCGGAATGGTAAAGCTCAATTCTTTCTGCACTTCACTGAGCGGGCGCGTTGTTGGGACACCCTGTTCCGAAGAAATGATTTTCCCATCCCCTAGGGGCGGTTCCGGCTCCCCGTCCAGATAATTTGGCGGGGGAGGGGTTTTCGCGATCCCTCCCGTATCAGACTGGTCGTCTTGGAAAAAAACCACATTCTTAACGCCGTCTCCCCAGTCAACAATGGAGTCGAGCAGGGGAGAAATTGCCTTCGTCACGGCTGTGGAGCTAAAAATGACCGCTCCGGCCACGAAAGATGCGGCCACCACACCACCAAGCTGCAGGTGCCGATTACGTCTGCGGGAACGGTTCACTTCGTTCAGCCGGGCTTGAACCTTGTTCCAAGATGCCTTCTTGCTATCTTCGGACGTCAAGGAAGTTGAAGAGGCTGCCTTCTCGAAGGCGGAATCGAACCAATCTTCAAATTTTTCGCTTTTCATCCTTTACCCCCCACTCCTTAAAGAGCATTTTCTTGATACTTTCACGTGCCCGGTACAGACGTTGTTTGACGGCATCCTCGGTAACTTCAAGCAGATCGGCGATTTCCCGGTACGACAGGCCTTTGCGCCAGCGATACTCGACCAGAACCCGGTATTCCGGTTTCAATTCTCTTAAATACTGAATAATCGATTCTTCCATGAATTTCGTTTCTACCGTATTTTCGATCGACACCGTCGGCTGCGCAATCTCTTCTTTATACATAAAGACACCTTCCACATCGACTTGGTTACGGTACTTTTTATTTTTTCGTAAATAATTTATGGTCGTGTTGCGCGTCACGACTTTGAGCCAGGCTTTCAGCTTGGCTTCATTTTCAAACACGGGTTTGCTTTTGATGATCTTAATGAAAGCATCCTGGATAATATCTTCCACCACGGAATGGTTTTTCACGATATACATGATCATGCCATAGGCATAATCGTAGTACTCATAATAGATTTCTTCCTGTAAATCCCGGCTGAGATCGTTGTAATCCGTAGACACAAGAAGCCGGATCATGTTCGGCATGGTTTTCCCCTCTTTCCCATTCGCCCGTCTCTCGTCTGTTTTATCTCATCTTTCCCATTTTACATGATATGTCCAGTTTAGCCTATTCTTTCATGTGAAACGGATACGGAAGAGACAGGGTGAAACAGGCACAAATAGCCGTATTTTCTTCCGAAAAAGACGCTAAATCGGGCAATACCAATACAGGGTGATCCAAAAACGGCGGTGAACGATTTTACAAAGATGACTGTGAACAGGTAAGATTCTCCACATATCAACAATGTGCAGAAGGGGCATGAGCCATGGGGGACTACAGACGCAAATCGCCGGAAGAAATTCTCGAAGAAATCCAAAGACTGCGGCGGGGGCGGCTCAAAATCATCATCGGGGCGGTGACCGGTTCCGGGAAAACCTATCACATGCTCCGCGAGGGTCAAACCCTGAAGTCCCAGGGAATTGACGTCGTCATATGCGCGGTGTCCACGCTGCAGCGTACGGAAACGAAAAAGCAGCTCGCCGACCTGGAGAGGGTGCCCAGCATTCACTGGAATGAAGGAGAAACGGAGCACAAGGATTTGAATCTGCCGGGCATTGTTAGCCGAAATCCTGAAGTTGTGCTTGTGGACGGATTGGCTCATCGAAACCGCAAGGACGCCGAACATCGAACCCGGCTGGAAGATATCCAGTTTCTGCTGAATCACGGCATCAGCGTCATCACGACCGTCAATGTGTATGAAATTGAAAGCATTCATGAACTTGCCCGCAAATGGACCGGGGTAGAGGTCAGGGAAACCGTTCCGCTAACGACGCTGGGTATGGCCGATGAGGTTCGGCTGATCGACGTTTCTCCGGAAACGCTCATCTCTCGGTTGAACGAAGGCCATCTGCAGAGCAGCCGGGACGGGGCGTCATTTACCCGCAAGGATTTGGCCCTCCTTCGGGAGCTTGCGCTGCGCTTGATGGCCGACGATGTGAATCAGTCGCTGGAGAAGTTCCGCGAGCACGAGGGCATCAGCGGTCCTTCCGGTGCCTCGGAGCGTATTCTGGTGGCGGCGCAATACCATTGGAACGGTTCGATCTATGTGCGGCGCGGACAGCAAATCGCAAAGCGCCTGAACGGCGAACTGCTCGTCGTTGTCTTTACGCGGCCCAAGCCGTCACTGTCACGCGAGCAAGAGGCATTTAAGCGTTCTTTGCACAAAATGGCGGACAAGACGGACGCCAAGCTGGAGGAGCTGCCTTTGTCGGCTCCAAGACGGTTTGCCAAGTCGCTGATCCGGTATGCTTTTGATAAAAAAGTGACCCGGATCGTGCTGGGGCATTCCCGGAAAAGCGCTTGGCAGGAACTGTGGCAGGGTTCGGTCACGAACGGCATTCTGAAGCATGCGCATGGCATCGACGTGTTCTGGGTAGCCGACCGCACGGCGCAAGGGGAACCGCGGATTCTGCCGGCCCGCCGAACGCAAAACAAGCAGGGGAAGGGTTATCACCGTCTCAGCCGCGAGGAAATGAACGAGAAAGTGAAGCGGATCGAGCGCGGACGGTTCAAAATTTATATTGGCGCTGCCCCCGGCGTAGGCAAAACGTACACCATGCTTCGTGAGGGGAATGACATATTGGCCAAGGGAACGGATGTGGTTATCGGGTGGCTCGAGACGCATGGGCGCGCGGAGACGGCGGCGCAGGTCGGCAGTTTGCCTGTTATTTCACCGAAGGAGATTACCTATAAAGGCACTACGCTGTACGAAATGGATACTGAGGCGCTGCTGGCAAGAAGCCCGGAGCTTGTGCTCGTCGATGAGCTGCCTCACACCAACATGCCCGGCAGCCGTTTTCGCAAACGGTATGAAGATATTTTGCTTCTGCTGGAGAACGGAATTTCGGTTATAACAACCTTGAATGTTCAGCATCTGGAGAGCCTCAACGATGCCGTCGAGCGCATCGCGGGCATCCGGGTCTCCGAGACGGTTCCGGACACGCTGCTGTCAATGGCCGATGAGGTGGAGCTGATTGACGTTACGCCGCAATCGCTGCAGGAGCGGATGAGGGAAGGGAAAATTTATGCGGCGGACAAGGTCGATCAGGCGCTGGGCTCCTTTTTCCGAACAGGGAACCTGATCGCGCTAAGGGAGCTGGCCCTCCGGGAACTGGCCGACGATGTGGACGAGCGGCTGGAGTCCTGGCAGCGGAATATGTCCCTTCGCGGACCCTGGAGAAAGGAGGAGGTGATCTTTGTGTGTATCCTCCCCGGGACCTCTGCCGAGCGCCTCATCCGGCGCGGATTTCGGATCGCTTACCGCCTCAAGGCCGCGCTTCACGTGACTTGCGTCCGCATGGAAGGCCGGGATTGTGACCTGGGGCGGTGGCAGGGGTTGACCGAAAGCTTGCAGGGGCATTTCGGCATTCTTGAAACAGACGGGTGGAAAGGACTGCCGGCCAAAGTGTTGGGACAGGCCGAACAGATCCATGCCACTCAGATGATTCTAGGACGCTCAGAAGAAGGAATCATGACTAGATATGCACGCCGAAGAATGCTGAAACGGCTGATTCATGGGGCAAGCCGGATCGATGTGCTTCTCGTATAATGCCACAAATGGTATATTAGAAGAACATTCCTTTTTAATCATGAACAGGAGGAGAACAAGTTGACACAATTTGCGGCATTTGAAGGCGATTTTAATGGGGAAAAGGCGATCTGGCTGAAGCATGGAAAATACGAAGCGGCAGTGCTGCCGGAAATCGGCGCCAATCTGATTTTATTCCGGGATACCGAGCAAAACTTCAAGTTTTTGCGGGAACCGGAAGCCGGTGAAATGGAAGATTTCAAGGCGAATCCGGGTGTTTACGGCATTCCGGTACTGTTTCCGCCCAACCGTTACGATGGCGGTAAATTCGAATGGGAGGGCAAAGTCTACCAATTCCCAATCAATGAAGAAGCCACGGGCAACCAGCTGCACGGATACATGCATACGATCCCATGGACCGTGGATTACATAACCAGCGACGATTATGAAAGCGCAGTCGTTGTATCCCAGCGCGTAGGAGAAGGGCATTTGTATAAAAAGTACCTGCCTTTCGATTTCACGATTACGCTGCGATATTCCCTGAACCGGGAAGGGCTGCGGCAGCAGGTCACGATCACCAATGACGGCAAGGAAAAAATGCCTGTGCTTCTGGCGTTCCATACGGCGGTCAATGCCCCGTTCGTGCCGGGAAGCGAAGCGAAGGATTACCGGGTTAAAATTACGATCGGCCAGCGGCGAGAGCTGGATGACCGGATGCTGCCGACAGGTGCTTTCCAGCCGCTGTCTCCGGAAGAGGAGCAGCTCAAAGGAGAAGGCGTGTTCCCTTACTTCACTGAAATGGACTTCCATTATACGGCTGAACCGCAGGACGGACGCAACCGGATGGAGCTCACGGATACACGCACTGGCGACGTGCTGATTTACGACGTAGGTACCAGCTATAAGCACTGGATGGTTTGGAACCAGTTCGCCGGCGGCAAATTTTTCTGCCCTGAGCCTCAGATCAACCTCGTCAACGCTCCGAATATCAAAAACATTCCCGCAGAGGAAATGGGACTGTTCGGCTTGACCCCGGGCGAGAAGTGGGAAGAGACGAGCTTTCTGTATGCGCTCAAAAGAAATTAAGCATCGCGGCCGGGCCTCCTGATCCACTCTTGAATAAACGACAAAACGCCGTGTCCCTGCTGCAGTAAGGGATACGGCGTTCTCTGATTTACAGATAAATTACTCGTGCTGAAGCTTATGACCGCAGCTGCGGCAGAAATGATCTGAAAATGAGGCCGGTTCTCCGCATTTGGTGCAGTAGGCGCTTTTAGGAATCGAGCTCGAAACGGCTGCCGGCTGAACGACCACCGTATGGAACTGCTGTCCGCAGAACGGGCAGTAGGTTGCGTCCGCGGGAAGCATTTTGCCGCATCCGCATTCCTTCAGGTTTTGCAGGTGCTGGATTTTCCGCTGCAGCTCTTCCACTTCTTCTTCCAAGGCAAAAATGGCCTCCCGGTATTTCTGGATCTCCGCGCTGGGGATCGTGCCGTCCGGTTTCTCCAAGGATTGATGGACGATACGGCCGATTTCCGTATAGTTTTTTTCGATTTCCTTTTCCTTCGCCGCCGCTTGAAACTTCAGGGTTGTGGATTCAACCGTGTTCTGCGCTTTCTTGCCGGCATCCGAAACGCCCTGCTTGATTTTGTTGAAAAAGTTGGACATGACGGGTATTCTCCTCCTTACGTCCATGTTCTGATGAAGCCGCCGCGTCGGTCACAGCGTTTCTTCATATCCTGTCCAGTCGTTTGACTCGCTTTTATGCTATTGTATGGCTCTTCCCAATGCATTATAACTGAGCCGAGGCTGAAGGGAAAGTCCCGCCAGCGCCTTAAACGGCGACATTCGACAACTTTTGCATTATGTTGAAAAAGAAAATTCGGCCAAACATTAGTGACATCCAAGTTGTCACCAATAGGCTGATACAATGATTCTACAGCGTGAAGAGGTGAAAAACATGAACCGTATGGACCGCCTGATGGCGATACTCATCGCGCTTCAGCAGGGAAATCAGACGGCTGCGGGGCTAGCCGCCAAGCTTGAAGTGTCGCGGAGGACCATTTTGCGGGATATGCAGGCCCTCTCTGAAATGGGTATCCCGCTTGCCGCGGTGAGCGGCCCCCAAGGCGGCTATTATCTGATGGAGGGCTATCAGCTGCCGCCGCTGCAGCTCAATTCCCGCGAAGCCCTCTGCCTGCTGTTCGCGCTGGAAGGGCTGACCCGTTACGCGGACACGCCATTCAATTCGGAGCGGTGGACCGTAATGGACAAAATCAAGGCCATCTTGCCCCGGGAAACTGCGGAGACGGTCCATCCGATGCTGGATCGCCTGGAAGTGGAGGTGCCCAAGCGTAAGTATACCGTTCCGCACTTGAACGAGCTGCTGGATTATGCCTCCAGCAATCAATGGGTATCGGTGTTTTACCATTCGATGAACAACCGCCGCAGGCTGCTGATCCATCCGCTGAGGATTTACGCCGCCAACGGGTTTTGGTACTGCGATGCCTACTCGCAAACCCACGGGGAGCAGCGGATCTTCCGGATCGACCGGATGACGGAGCTTCGTCCGGAAGACCCGCCTGAAGTTGGTGAAGGCGATGGCGATCGTCATCAAGGAAAGTCGGAGCCGCAGACGGTCCATATCCGGGCGAAGCTAACCTATCGCGGAATGCTTCAGGTCGAGCGGGACGAGCATGTCGGAGAGCAAATCAGCGCGGTCGGAAACGAAGAGTGGCTGGCGGATTTTCATCTGCCGGTGTCGGAGTGGCATTGGGCCGTGCAGCTTTTTTACGCGCTTGGTACGGAGGCGGAGGTGCTTGAGCCCGAGGCTCTTCGCCGGGAGGTTTGCGCCAAGGCTGCGGGTCTGCTGGCTGCCTATGAGGCAAACCATACATAAGACGTTGGAGGAGATGATCAATTGCTCAAGGAAAATGAACAAAAACCGCTGCACATCGAACGCTACGAGGACGCTTGCGATTTGATCGCCCGCATCGGCATCCTGCCGCTGGCCGGCTTGATCCCGGGACATCCGTCCCTGGACGGGGTCACTCCCAAGGAGAATTGGCATACGGGAACCGAACGGGATCCCTGGCTGTGGCGCGCCCGGTTTCCCGGCGACGGGACGGCGGCTTACGGCAAATTCATCAAAAAGAAGGCGGTGCTGATCGCGGCGGATTGGTTTCCGCCGGTGAAACGGGTGCTTGGCAGTGAGGAGGATCCCGAGAAGCTTTACCGGGACGGCTTGCTATCCAAGCCGGCATGGGAGCTGTACCAGCTGATCCGGGACGACGAAGGAATCGAGACGAGGGAGCTGCGGGCCCGCGCGGGCATGAAATCACCGGACCGGAAAAAGGAGTTCGATCAAGCGCTGGCGGAGCTGCAGGGGCAACTCGCCATCGTCATTTCCGGTGTCAAGGAGAAGCGGAACCTGCTCGGAGAGAAAAACGGCTGGAGCAGCACTTCCTACCTGACGGCAGAAGATTGGATGCGTCAGTATGGTATCGAGCGGTTCCGGGGAACGAGAGAGCAGGCGCAGACTGAGCTGAAGATGAAAATGGAGGATGCATGTACACCGGAAGCAGCAGCGTACATGCATAAAGCGTTCGGCATCCGTTAATCAGAATTAAAGGAGGAACTGTTGATGGGAGCAATGGAAGGAAGGGCAGCCCGTCTGGAAAAAGCCAGAGCATTCGTGCTTGCCAACGCGCGGCTGCTGGACCGGCGGCGTTATGAATTGGGGCTCGAAGGAGGTTCCGCGGATGGGGTTATTGCTGCGCTCAAAGCCTATCAAAATCCTGACGGCGGGTTCGGGAACGCCTTGGAGCCTGATATGCGCACATCCGCAAGTCAGCCTGTGGCGGTGGAGCAGGCGCTCTGGATCATGGACGAGGCGAACCGGTTTGATGCGGATATCATCGCGGGAATCGCGGCATATCTCAAATCGATTACCGTCCCGGCCACAGGCGGTTTCCCCCGGGCGCTGCTGTCCGTTAATGATGCTCCACATGCTCCTTGGTGGATAACGGAGGACGACCAGCAGGCATCGCTGAATCCAACCGGAAATATTCTTGGTCTGCTCTACAAGCAGACGGCTGTGAACGATTTCAAGCAAGAGGAATGGTTCACGCGAAGCGCGGAATTCATCTGGAACCGGATTCCCCAGGCTGATCAGACGGATTATCATGACCTGCACCAATGCATTACCTTTTTGCAATATGCCCCCGATCGGGGAAGGGCATCTGCGTTGCAGGAGGAGTTGAATCGCTGGCTACGCCAGCCGGGCGTCATCGAGCTTGACCCCCAGGCGGAAGGCTATGTCCATAAAGTGCTGGACTGGGCGCCTGTTCCGGCCAGCTACGCCGCGGAGCTGATCTCCCCGGCGGATATTGAGCGCCACCTGGACGATTTGGAAAAACAGCAGGAGGCCGATGGCGGATGGAAGGTGTCTTTCCCATCCATCAGCCCGGGCAATGGGACGGAGTGGCGGGGGCTGATCACGGTCAACCGGCTGATCACACTGCAGGCATACGGCAGGCTGTAGCAGCGTCTTTTCATATAGAAAATAGGAATGATATATGACAAACAGTAAAAGGACAGCATCCGGCTGTCCTTTTGCTGTCCATGCTTTGATAAAGTTTAGTATGTAGCATCTAAATGGCCGGCATGACGTTGCCGCCGTTCACCGGAATGTAAGCCCCGGTGATAAAGCTCGACAAGTCGGACGCCAGGAACAGTACCGCATTGGCAATTTCCTGGTCGGTGCCCCGGCGCTTGAGGGGAACGCTGCTCGAATACCCTTCGCTGATCTCGGTGTTATTCTCCCGGTCGCGGTCGCTGATGGTCCACCCGGGAGCGATCTGATTGACCGTGATGTTATGCTCGCCGACCTCCTTCGCAAGCACGCGGTACACGCCGTCCATACCGCGCTTGCCGGCAACGTAAGCGGACTGGCCGGGGAAGTTCTGCATGGAGCACTCGGTGTTGATCCCGATCATCCGACCTTGCTTGCGCTCGATCATGGCCGGGATGAAGGCTTTGGCCAAAAGAACGTTCTGCAGCACGCAGGATTCGAACTGGCTCCGGTAATCCTCGGCCGGCTGATTCAGCACGCTGGTCCATTCATACTGAATGACAGCGTTTGCGACAACGATGTCAATGGCCTGCCACTCTCCCAACAGGCGGTCTCTCATCGCCGTAACTGATGCGGCATCGGTGATGTCGGCCTGAACGGCGATGCAGCGCCGGCCCAGCGCCTCAATTTCCTGCTTCAGCTCCAGCGCTTTCTGTTCGTTGCCGCGGTAGTGGACGGCTATGTCGGCCCCGGCACGGGCCAGTGTACGGGCCATGACCCGTCCAAGCTGGCCGGAGGCGCCGGTGATCAAAGCGTTTTTCCCCGTAAGATCTATGGATATCATTGAACGGATTGCTCCTCTCCCCTGGTAGGTAAATTCGTACAAATCGTACCACCGGGATCCGAGAGCGTCAAATGGAATCCATGTTTATACCTGAACGGGAGGTGGGGAGGGGGCGGCATTTTGTAAACAAAAAAAGCACCCCGTCGGTCATGCGACTGTCAGGGGTACTGCCAGAGAATTAAGCCCAGTTTCCGTTGACAAACACCGGTTCTTCTTTGCCATCATGGGTGATTCCGGTAATGTTCATTTCGGGAGAACCCATCATGAAGTCGACGTGTGTGATGCTCTGGTTCATGCCATGGGACTCAAGCTCTTCCTGGGACATCGTCTTACCACCCTGTATATTGAAGGCGTAAGAGCTGCCGATTGCCAGGTGGCAGGAAGCATTCTCATCAAACAAAGTCGTATAGTACAGGATGTTGCTTTGTGAAATCGGAGACTGGAACGGTACAAGGGCTACCTCGCCAAGATAGTGGGAGCCTTCGTCCATCTCGATCAGGCGTGCGAGCGTGTCCTGGCCTTCTTCCGCTTTGTAATCTACGATACGGCCGTTTTCGAATGTCAGAGTAAAGCGGTCGATGATGTTGCCGCCGTAGCTGAGCGGTTTGGTGCTGCTCACGGTTCCGTTCACGCTGGTTTTGAGCGGGGCTGTAAACACCTCTTCAGTCGGGATGTTGGCGACAAACGCCGTACCCTGCTCATTGACGCTGCCCGCCTGGGCCCAAATATGGCCTTCGGGAAGCTCGATCGTCAAATCCGTGCCCGGCGCCGTAAAATGCAGCTTTTGATACTTTTTGGCGTTCAGCTCATCCGATTTTTTCTGCAGCGTATCGATATGCTCTTCCCAAGCGGCGATCGGATCTTCGCGGTCCGCGCGGCACGCATGGAAGATGGCGTCCCACAACTTGCCGACCTGCTGATCCTTCGGCGCATCCGGGAACACCTTCGCGGCCCAGTCCGGGGAAGGGAAGGCAACGCCCGTCCAGCTCATTTTATCCGCCTGCTGAAACTGGCGGTATTTCGCCATCGCCTGACCATAAGTGCGCTGATAATCGGCGATTCTTCCAGGCTCTACTCCTTTGAGCAGGTCGGGACTGGAGGAGAGAACGGTCAGGAAAGCGGCTCCGTTCTCAGCGAGCTCGGTCATTTCACCCGCATACCAAGTCGGGGCTTCAAGGAAAGATTCCGCCGGTGCCAGATCGTACCGGAGCCGGGTGACCGCCTCGTCGGTATAATTGACTCTGACGAGCTTGGCGCCGATCTCATACGCCTTGCGGACGATCAGGCGAACGAGCGGGGCGGCGTCGATCGTTGCATTCACGACCAGCGTTTGTCCGGGCTGCACGTTTGCACCGATTTTGACGGCAAGCTCGGCATAATTGTTTAATTTGTCTTCGAACGAGAGCATAGGCTCTACCTCCACATATGTATTCAATTCTTCCCCATTATAAATTAACCACTGGATAAATAAAACACCTGACTACAAAAGAGCCCTCCTGTCATCGCTTCAGGAAGGCTCTTGCGGCTCCAATATTTCATCGTATGCAGAACAAGGATTCACAGCATTAATGGACCGATTGGAGTCAGTCCTTAAAATGCCCAGTTTCCGTTTTTAAATACAGGCTCTTCCGAACCGTCGGCGTTAACGCCGAAAATGTCCATTTCCCCCGAGCCGATCATAAAGTCGACATGGGTTACGCTTGTGTTCAGACCGCGCTCAGCAAGCTGCTCCTGATTCATGTCCTTGCCGCCTTCAACACAGAAGGCGTAGGCGCTGCCGATCGCCAAATGGTTGGAGGCGTTTTCGTCAAAAAGCGTATTGAAGTACAAAATGTTCGACTCGGAAATCGGTGATTGATGCGGAACCAGCGCAACCTCGCCGAGGTAGTGCGCGCCTTCGTCCATTTCGACGAGATGCTCCAGCGTTTCCTGCCCCTGTTCGGCGCTGACGCTTACGATCCGGCCATTCTCAAATGTAATGGAGAAGTTCTCGATGATGTTGCCTCCATAGCTCAGCGGCTTGGTGCTGCGCACCGTGCCGTTTACGCCCGTCTTCAGCGGCGCGGTGAACACTTCCTCAGTCGGCATATTGGCGACGAAGCTGTGTCCTTTCTCGTTGATGCTCTCGCCGGCTGCCC
Organism: Paenibacillus sp. FSL R5-0378; assembly: GCF_038009285.1. Lineage (NCBI taxonomy): Bacteria > Bacillati > Bacillota > Bacilli > Caryophanales > Paenibacillaceae > Paenibacillus > Paenibacillus sp. FSL R5-0378. The sequence goes on along the minus strand of NZ_JBBPAY010000001.1, from coordinate 5,114,317 downwards.
AAATATGTCCTTCCGGAAGCTCGATGGTCAGATCGGTTCCCGGTGCGATATAGTGGAGCTTCTTATATTTTTTGGCGTTCAGGATGTTCGATTTATCCTCCAGCGTGGCCAGATGCTGTTTCCAGGCACCGACCGGGTCTTCCTGATCGATGCGAACTGTATGGAAAATCGCTTCCCACAGCTTCTGCACCCGTTCGGATTCGGGAGCGTCAGGGAACACCTTTGCAGCCCATTCCGGCGAAGGGACAGCCACGATTGACCAGCTGAACTTGTCCGCCTGTTGGTAAGCGCGGTAAGGAGCCATCGCCTGGCCGCGTGTTTTTTGGTTCATGGCGATCCGTTCCTGCTTGATCCCCTTCAGCAAATCCGGGTTCTCGGCAATCACGTGCAGCACGGCTGCCCCGTTTTCCACGAGTTCGATCATTTCCCCTGCAAACCATTTCGGTGGAATCGCGAAAACTTCATCGTCGGCCCGTTCATACTGCAGACGGGTAACGATTTCGTCGCTCCAATTGACTTTGACGAGCTTGGCGCCCGCATCATACGCTTTTTCCACAATTAAGCGGACAAATTCCGCCGACTGGATCGATGCGTTGACGACCAGCGTTTGGCCCTTCTGGACGTTGACGCCTACACGGACGGCAAGATCGGCATATTTGTTTAATTGACTGATGAAATCGGTCATGGATTCATCCCTCCAGATACTGGTTATCAACTGACACAAGTAGTATTGTACTAAATTGTTCCGCATAATGAAAACATAAGCTCTGCCGTTTGATGGAAACGGCCGCCTCCATGGTATACTATAGTATCAAATACACCACTTAGAAGGAGCAATGGATTCATGGACTTTACAATTATCGAAGCCGGGATGAAGCTGGACGAGGAACGACACTACGTGGGGCACACCATTTTTACTTTGGAGGGGCATAAGTCCAAGTATGAAGTTACCTTTTTCAGCAAGAAGGGCGATGATTGGGATTATAGCCTGAACTATGCGGACGAGTCGGGCATCGAAGAGGAGATGCTTCAGGCCGATGCGCGGCTGGAAGAGGACGACGACCTGTTTGATGCACTGCTTGATGCCGCGATGGATACGATGGAAGACGCCGAATAGTCGGAAGGCTGAACGGAGCAGTCTATATTTTAAGCCATAAGGAAAGGTGAGCCGACGTGAACAATGAAGATGAGCTGGGTCTGTCTGAAACGATACAGGTCCATCTGAAAAAGAGCCTGTCCACTATTAAGGCGGAAATCGAGAGCATGCTGGCGACGATCGACCAGAAGGAATGCTGTATTTTGAATGAGTTTGAGCAGATCCACAGCGTCTTTACCGACATGCAGATGACGGCCGCATCCTATTATCTGAATGCGTATCTGTCGCCTTATACAGATCGCTACGTAGCGTTGTCCACGGCGCTGCAGCATCTGTCGGAGCGGAATCACGGGGCGCTCATCGTCGTCAAAAGAAACGATGCGCTCCCGCCGCTGGTGCATTCCGGCATACCGGTTGGGGCAGACGTGTCGCATACCCTGCTGGAATCGATTTTTTATCCGGGGGGACCGCTGCACGACGGGGCAGTGCTGGTCGACAAGAACCAAATCGTCTCCGCCGGCAATGTGCTCCCGGTTTCCAAAGCGCTGCGCGAGGGGAAACTTGGAACCCGTCACCGGGCTGCGTTGGGGCTGTCAGAAATATGCGATGCGCTGATCCTTGTCGTTTCGGAGGAGACGGGCAGGGTTTCTTTTGCGCTGAACGGAACGCTCTACCCGGTACGCCCGGGGGAAATGGATTCGCGGCCGGTGTTCAGCCCGGATGTAGCCGTCCCTGGAGGGGATTGAGGCAAGTTCGTGGCAGCCAGCAGATGCAGGATGAGAGTGAAACTTGTGTACGCAGAGCGATCTGACGCATAATGGACATACAGGCATGCTGCATGACTCCATCAGAAAGGGTCAGCATCGGCGTCTCTACCCATTTTGTTCCTTCGCTGAACAAGGGGAAATGAGACAACGGACGCAGAGGGAAAGAGGTGCATCATTATTTTGTTTTACATCATATCGCTGATCGTCATTGCGATCGACCAACTGAGCAAGCTCTGGGTCCGCTCATCCATGGTTGTCGGAGGTTCGAGGCCTTTTCTTGACCCGTACGTTCATTTTGAGTACTACCAAAATACCGGAGCCGCGTTCAGCTCGTTCCAGGGCTACGGCAAGTTATTTGTCGTATTTGCGGTGTTTGTTACGGCCGTCATTATCTATTACCGGACCAAAGGCGTGCTTAAGGGGACATGGATGGAGCTGGCCACGGGCTTTCTCGTCGGCGGGGCGATCGGCAATGCGATCGACCGGGTGCTGTTCGGCAAGGTTACCGATTTTATCGTCCTCGGCCGCATGACAGGCATTATGAATATCGCGGATATCGCGATTAATATCGGCATCGTGGCCATTATTCTGTCCGTGATTTTCCGCCGCGAGCCCAAGCAATCTTATTCCTGATGCCCTGTTAACCGGACATTTGGAATCATGATGTGCAGACAGCAGACTCCCGGGAAGCCGGGAGTTTTTCGCGAGCCCGGGTTTTTCGGCTGTAAACGAAACAAATGGGCTACAATATGGTTAATAGTTTGATAGCGTGATCGGTCATTGAAGCAAGTCGAATCGACGCCATCATGGTATACGTTACATATGGGGGTATGCAGATTGAAATCCAGATACTTGGCCGGGTATTCCCTGGCTGTTATGGGCGCGGGCTTTCTCGTCATGCTTTTCCTGCCGCAAAATTCGTGGGTTAAGCTGCTGCTGGGAGGCTTTGAAGCCGGACTCGTCGGCGGATTTGCCGACTGGTTTGCGGTCACCGCCTTGTTTCGCCATCCGATGGGGATTCCGATCCCCCACACGTCGCTGCTGCTTAAAAACCGCAACAAAATCGTCAATTCGCTCATTTCCGCATTGGAAACCGAACTTTTGAATAAGGAAAGCATCACGTCCAGACTTCGGCAGATGAAGCTGTTCCAGTCTGTGTCGACCGGGCTGTTCAAGCTGATCCGGCGGAAAGAGGTCCGCATGAAGCTCCTGTCTTCGCTGGAGCAGGCCGTTCGCGAACTGCCGCTGGAGAAAGCGGCCCCGCACATCCGGGACATGGTGCTTCGGTACATTCATAGCCGGAACATCACCGAATTGTTAAACCGTGTGGTCAAAGAGACGGAAGCGCACCAATTGGACGAGAAGGTATTGGACTACGGACTGCTGTACGCCGCAGAATGGGTGAACAACCCGGATAACGAAATGATGCTCGGCAAGCTGGCGCATGCCAAACTGGACGAGCTTCAGCTTGGAGGAATGAAGGGCTTTGCCGTGCAGGCGATGCTGGGCTTTATGAATGAGGAGAAAATGGGAGCTATTCTGAAGAAGCTGATCCTCTCGGCATTGCTTGAAGTGGCGAATCCGGAAAGTCCATACCGGGAACGGGTTGTCAAAGGCATCCGGGAGCGTTTGGCCCAAGTAGCCGACAGTCCGGAAACGGAAAGCCGCGTAAAGGGTTGGCTGGATGACAAGCTGAGCTCTGAGAACGCGGAAGTATGGATCGCCGGCCAACTGATCCATTTGCGTGAACGACTGCTGCAGTGGATGGAAGCCGAACGGGAGCGCGGAGGGCGTATATGGATTCGTCTGTTCCGCTGGTGCCATGATTTATTGAAATCCAAGGAAGAGTTAACCCACCGGTGGGAACAAGGGGTTCTGGCAATGATCGTTCAGCTGGTGGAATCCAATTATTACCGGATCGGCGTGCTGGTTCGGGAAAATCTGGACAAGCTGGACGATCAGACGCTCGTCAACATGCTGGAGGAGAAGGTCGGCAGTGACCTGCAGTGGATCCGGGTCAACGGCGCGATTTGCGGATTCGTGATCGGCATCGTGCTGAGCGCCATTCATTTGTTGATTTTAAACGGGTAATTTCAGGGGAAGGGACAGGTGAAATTAATGAAAAGGAACCAATTGGGAACATCGGAACTGAATATCAGCGAGATCGGGCTGGGCTGCATGTCCTTGGGAACCGATGAGGCGCAGGCTGAGCGAATCGTTCATGCGGCGCTGGAGCGGGGCGTGAATTTTTTGGACACCGCGGATCTCTACGACAGCGGCAGAAACGAAGAAATTGTCGGTAAGGCGATCCGCGGACGCCGGCAGGAGGTTGTTCTGGCGACGAAGGTAGGAAACCGGAGAATTCCTGGTAAAGAAGGTTGGGTATGGGACCCTTCCAAAGCGTATATCCGCTCCGCGGTAAAAGAAAGCCTTCGCCGCCTCCAAACGGATTATATCGATTTGTACCAGCTCCATGGCGGTACCCTGGACGATCCGATTGACGAGACGATCGAGGCGTTTGAGGAGCTGAAGCAGGAGGGCGTGATCCGCTATTACGGCATTTCGTCGATCCGTCCGAACGTGATCCGGGAATACGTAAAGCGTTCCGGAATCGTCAGCGTCATGAGCCAGTACAGCATTCTGGACCGCCGCCCGGAGGAAGAGGTGCTGCCTTTACTGGCCGATAACCATATCAGTGTCATCGCCCGCGGTCCGGTGGCTTCCGGTGTCCTGACCGAGCAGGGCGGAGCCAAAGTGGCGAAGGGGTACCTGGATTACAGCCCCGAAGAACTGATCCAGATCCGCGAGCAATTGCAGCGCCTGGTCAAGAATGACCGGAGTATGGGGCAGACCGCGATCCGGTATGCCTTGGCGAATTCGGTCGTGGCGACGGCCATCGCAGGAGCAAGCTCCCTTGAGCAGCTGATCCACAATACTGCGGCTGGAGACGCTCCGGCGCTCACCGACGAGGAGATCGAGCAGATCCGCAGCTTTAGTAAGGCGAATCAGTATACAGCGCACCGTTAATAACATTATTTTTCCTTATAAAAAGGAGCCGTCCCCGGGTCGTGAATGACCTTTGGACAGCTCCTTATTTTTATGTGGGGACTTATAAAGAGACTTTATGGGATGTGAATAAGAGCATAGAAGTGCAGCTAAACGTTCTGAGTCAGCTTTAAGGCAGCCATCAAATCCGCTCTGCGTTCCGTCCGATTGACAAACAGCTCCCCGTTTTGGATATGATCAATGTACAAAATCCCGTCGAGATGGTCCATCTCATGCTGAATGCAGCGTGCCAAATAATCCTCTGCCTCCATTACAATCGTTTTACCCTCACGGGTTAACGTACGGATCTTCACGTATTTCGCCCGCTTCACGATACCGGTATACCCGGGGTAGGATAAGCAGGCTTCCGGTCCGGTCTGCTCCCCGGCTTGCTCGAGCAGCACCGGATTGATCAGCTCAATGAGCCCGTCCCCGCAGTCCATGACGATCACCCTGCGGAGAATGCCGATCTGCGGTGCGGCCAGGCCGGCTCTGCCTTCTTCCGCGTACAGGGTATCTGCCATATCATCCAGCAGCTTGTGAATTCTCGGCGTTATTTCCGTAACGGGTTTGGCTTTTTTGCGGAGAATCGGATCTCCGAAGGGAAGAATTTCTTTTTCCGACATGCTTGTTACCTCCAGTTTCAATCAACGTCTAGGCCCCTCTAACGTTCGATGGGGTATGATGCCATAAGTCGCTAGGAGTGCAGTCGAGAGCCGTGCACAGCGCATCCATCGTATCGGCCTTGATCTGCTTCGGATTGCCGTTCAGCAGGGCGCTGATCGAGGGGGGAGACAGCTCGTAGCCGGCTTTGTCTTTCAGTAAACGGGCCAGTGCGGCTCCCGTCCAAATTCCGCGTTCTGCCATCACTTGGCGCAGCATCCATATGAGCATCGCTTTCAAACCACCTTTTGTATGTTCAGTATATGTATATTCAACCATTTAGGTGATGCCTAATATTTTTAGGTACGAACTAATATAACACAACCGATGGCAAAAGGGAAGAACGAGGATATAAGCATAAGGGCGGTTATTATTGGGCAATTATCGTAACCTTGCTATGGATTCCTCTGTAAAATATAGCCATTCCATGCAGGGAAGCTTGTAGAATTTTGACTAACGGTAAGTGCTTTCACGAACATTAAATTTTTTTTGACGTATCTGTTGTCTAAGCCTGATTCTCTAGTATAATGGTAACGAAAGCCAATCAAGAAGGGATGCGTGATGCATGAAGTTCAGCGAGTACGAATACAAGCGGCCAGACGTGAAAGAAATTGAACAACGGTTTAAACAACTGATCCAGCAGTTCGAGCAGGCGGCTTCCTTTGAAGAGCAGGACAAGGCCATGTCCGATATCAACAAGCTGCGCAGCGAATTCGAAAGCATGGCAGAGATTGCCGTCATTCGCCATTCCATCGATACGAACGATGAATTTTACAAGGCCGAACAAGAATACATCGATGAAGCGAGTCCGGTCTATCAAGAATACATAACCGATTATTATAAAGCGCTGGTAGAGTCCAAATTCAGAAGTGAACTCGAAGCCAAGTGGGGAACGCAGCTGTTCAAGCTTGCCGAGCTGGCGCTTAAGGCCTTCCATCCGGATATCATCGAAGATATGCAGCTCAATAACAAGCTGGCCACCGAGTACAGCCAGCTGATTGCCTCTGCGAAGATTCCGTTCGAAGGCGAGGAGCGGACGCTATCCCAGCTGCTGCCGTTTGAGTTGTCGCCGGACCGCGACCTGCGCCGGAGAGCGTCGGAAGCGAGATATTCCTTCATGGCGGAGCATGAGCAGGATTTTGACCGGATCTACGATGAACTCGTGAAAACCCGGACGCGCATGGCTCAAAAGCTCGGTTATAAAAATTACGTTGAGCTTGCCTATATTCGCATGAACCGTACGGACTATGACGCCGACATGGTGGCCAACTTCCGGAAGCAAGTGCTGGAACACATCGTACCCGTAGCCCAGAAGCTGAAGGAACGCCAGCGCGAGCGGATCGGCGTCGATTCCCTGCGGATCTATGATGACAATTTCAGCTTCAAGACCGGAAATGCGACGCCGAAAGGGGATGCGGACTGGATTCTTGAGCAAGGGAAGAAGATGTACGCGGAGCTGTCTCCGGAAACCGACGAATTTTTCAAATTCATGGTAGACCGGGAGCTGATGGATCTCGTCAGCAAAAAGGGCAAGCAAAGCGGCGGATACTGCACGTTTATCAGCAAATACGAATCGCCGTTCATTTTCTCCAATTTCAACGGCACTTCCGGAGATATTGACGTTCTCACGCACGAAGCCGGCCACGCCTTCCAGGTCTATTCCAGCCGTCATTTTCAGGTGCCGGAATACCTGTGGCCTACGTATGAATCGGCCGAAATCCATTCCATGAGCATGGAGTTCTTCACGTGGCCTTGGATGGATAACTTCTTTAAGGAAGACACGGAAAAATACCATTTTGACCATCTGTCCAGTGCGCTTCTCTTCATTCCATACGGGGTATCCGTAGACGAATTCCAGCACTTCGTGTATGAGAATCCGGACGCGACGCCGGAGGAGCGCAAACGCGCTTGGCGCGAAATCGAGAAGAAGTATTTGCCGCACCGGCAGTACCCGGACAATGAATACCTGGAGCGGGGCGGCTTCTGGCACAAACAGGGGCATATCTTCCAGGCGCCGTTCTATTACATCGATTATACGCTGGCGCAAATTTGCGCGTTCCAGTTCTGGAAGAAGATGAACGAGGACCGCGAAGCGGCATGGGCGGATTACCTGAGACTGTGCCAGGCAGGAGGAAGCCGTTCCTTTACCGGGCTTGTGGAGCTTGCCGGACTGCAGTCGCCGTTTAAAGACGGCACCGTCGCTTCGGTGATCGGCGTCATTGAGAACTGGTTGAACAGTGTGGACGACAAAGCGCTGTAAAAGTACGTAATTGCGATTAAAAATGTAAAAAGCAGGCATGGGGGATTAGCCCTATGCCTGCTTTTTGTGTATGCCGTAATTTGGTGCACACGTTTTCCGCTGTCCGGAATCGGGTAAGCATCAGTAGCAGGAGGGTGGTTTTCCCTTTGAAGCCGGAGATTTCTGTTCAAAGCGATCCAACCGGTTTCTACCACCTAAAGCAGGCAAACAGGTATTTGTCCTCACGGAGCATATGCGTTATTACGGTGAATATACTTGTTCTAAGGCTTATGTGCGTAAATGGGACTTAAATGAATGAATGGAGGTGATCTTTTGACGATGGTCAGTGAACATGGTGCAGGCAGGGCATTGATTCAGGGCATCGGTACGGCGCTTCCGCCTCACCGTCTTTGCCAGGATGACGTATTTGCGAAAATCGAAGCTTCGTTAAGGGAAGATCCTCACGCGCTAAGGTGGGCGAAAAGAATATTTAAGCAGTGCGGAGTCCAGGTCAGGTACACCTGTGAGGAGGATTTCCTCAAACCTGCCGATCAGTGCACGTATCTGTCCACGGACAAGCAGCAGGCTGCCCCTTCGACCTCCAAGCGGATGGAGGTGTACCGGAGAGAATCGGTCCCTTTGGCGGAGAAGGCGGCGGAAGAAGCCATTCGTGATGCGGGTGTTGAAGCTTCCGGAATCACTCACATTCTGACGGTAAGCTGTACCGGTCAATTTCTTCCCGGATTAGACACCGTTTTGATTCATCGGCTTGGATTGTCTGCGCGGATTCAGCGGATCCCGCTTACCTTTCAAGGTTGCGCCGCCGGTTTGAGGGCGATTCAGTTAGCACAGCAAATCGTGTCCGCCAGCCCGGCCGCGACGGTGCTCATCGTTTGCGTCGAACTGTGCACCATCCACTTGCAGCCTTCGGGATCCCGTGAAGCCTTGTTCGGTGCTTCGTTTTTTGGGGACGGGGCTTCGGCATGCATCGTAAGCTCCGGTGAAGCCGACCAACAGGGAGGGTTCCAACTCGGCGGAGGACACTCTGTGCTCCTTCCGGACTCTGCAGACGAAATGATTTGGGAGGTCGGGGACACCGGTTTTGATTTATACCTCTCCCCCAATATCCCCAAGCTGCTCAGAACGTTCCTGCGGGATGAAGTGGACCGGCTGCTGGACGGAGGAGCACTTCCGCCATTATGGGCGATTCATCCGGGAGGACGGGGCATCGTAGATGCCGTCCAGGATTTATTCGGGCTGGAGGACAGCCAGACCGAATTCAGCCGGAACGTGCTGCGGGACTTCGGGAATTTATCTTCGGCGACGCTGCTGTTCGTTCTAAAAGGGATGAGAGAGCGTTTGAGGGAACAAGGCGAGGGTGAACGGTCCGGAGTGGCACTGGCGTTTGGCCCGGGCTTGACTGCAGAACTTCTTCGATTTACGTATGTTCCTTCATTCGTTACGAAACGGGAGTCAAGTTATGAGTATGCCGGCCTTTAAGCGGTTAAACCGGCGGGCCATGGAAGAGGAATACATGGACGACTTCAGCACGGGCGGTGACGAGCTGCTGGAAGCGCTGCGCCATTTGCGACGACTGAACCGGATCTTTGGTGCTTCGTCTCCATCCTTATACGGGTTCAAGCAATTGTGGCGTCAATCCGGCCGACCGGACAGGGTATCGGTGCTGGATATTGGCGCCGGCTCGGGAGATGTGAACCGCCGCATTCTGCGCTGGGCTGCCCGAAACGGGGTCGATGTCCGGATTACATTAGTGGACATTACGGAAGAAGCCTGCGAAGAGGCCAGAAACCTGTACCAAGGGGTACCGAATATTACGGTCAGACGCTGCGATTTGTTTGACCTTCCGGAAGGTAGCGCCGATATCGTCATGTCATCGCAGTTCCTTCACCACTTTGACGACGTCCGGCTTCCCGAAGTGGTCGGGCAGATGCTGAAGGCATCCCGTCTGGGCGTGGTGATCAGCGATATTCACCGGCACTGGATTTCGTGGTCCGCCGTTTGGGTCGTGGCGCACCTGGTTTCAGACAACCGTTATATACGGCATGACGGGCCCCTGTCGGTAGCGAAGGGTTTCAAGTCTTCCGATTGGATCAGGCTGAGACAGCGGCTGCAGGAGCGGGATGGGCAAGCGGACCTGCTGTACAGCTGGAAGCCGTTATTCCGTTATGTGGCCGTTGTTCATAAAACGGGAAAAGTATAAGTACGTGTTCAAAAAGGTCGGTTTTCAGCACCGAGAAGATTGGATGAAGCTAGAGACTGAGGAGCAGAGCGTACGTAGTGGGTACGGTGAGCACCGGAAGGCCCGGCTGAATTCAAGATTCGATGCCGAATCAGCTTCCCGATTTACTTCGTGTTAGATATAGAATTTATTCGTTATCAGCAGAGCTGATGAAATTCTATATCGCAAGAAAACCTACATTTTAATCGCGGTCACTCATCCTTGATTGGCCTCGATTGGTTTTCTTATAATATCAGAAAGTATAAACATCCAGAGCCTTTGCTTCCTGATATTGCAAGAAAAGTTACCTTTAAACGCGGTCTGTCTTCTTTGAAGGTACGTCGATAGACGGTTTTCTTATCAAAAGCGGACTTTTTGAACAACCTCTATAAAACAGCGAAAGGAGATGATTCCCATGCAGGATGCGGTCATCATCGGAGCTGGCCTAGCCGGCTGCAGTTTAGCTATCCGGCTGTCCGCTCAAGGGTGGAAGACCGTGCTCATAGATCGTCAGTATTTTCCCCGTCATAAGCCATGCGGGGAATTTCTGTCTCCGGAGGCGAGGGAGACGCTGGCCAGCCTTGGTGTAGCGGAGGCTGTCGAGCGAATGGAGCCGAATCCGATTGACCGGGCCCGCCTAGTGCTGAGACATGGACAGGTGCTGGAAGCAGCGCTCCCCGGTACAGGCTGGGGCATCAGCCGGTATACGCTGGATGCCGGCCTGCACCGGGCTGCACGGGAGGCGGGCGTGGAAATACGGGACGCGACGACGGTCACAAGCATTCATGCCCGTGAGGATGGAGGCGGATATATCGTCGGGACCCGGACCGGTGGACTCAGCGATACGCTGGAGGCGAGGACGGTCATTGCCGCCTGGGGCTGTCACCGCCGGCCGGATTTGATCGATTATGAAGAAATGGGGCAGGACGGACATGCCTACATCGGGATTAAAACGCATATGACCGGGCTCGCAGGGACGGAAGCCGTGGAACTATATTTGGTTCCCGGAGGCTACATCGGGATCGCCCCTGTGGAAGCGGGCACCTATAATGTAGCCGCGCTTCTGCGCCGGGACCGGTTGAAAGGCGCGGGAGTGAAGATGAAGGAGCTGCTGGATTTTGCAGCAAGCGGCAATCCCCTACTTGCCCGCCGATTGTCGGAAGGAACGCCGACGGACGGGACGATGATCTCGACCGCGCCGGTATATTTGTCCCGCCGGCCTCAGCCTTGGCGGATGATTCCGCATGCCGGAGATGCCTGCGCCATGATTCCGCCGCTCTTCGGAGACGGGATGAGCGCCGCCCTGCGCTCAGGCATTCTGTGCGCCTCTTTTGCAGACCGCTATTTGCGGGGCGAGCTGAGCATGCAGGACTGGGAGCGGCTGTATACCGAGGCTGTGCACCGTGAATTCAGCGGTATTTTGCGAAAAGGGCGCTACTTGCAGGCGATCAGCGGCCGGCCCTCTGCCGGAAGGATTCTGTCAGGCTTTGCCCGGCTGTTCCCGCCTGTCGCCGATTCATTGGTCAAAGCGACGCGGCTGAAGAACACGATGTCTTAGTTAGACTGCAGACCGCCTGCCGACAGGAGGAGGGAATCGGGTGATTTACCGTTTCATAACCGGACTTGCTCTCCGCTATCCTGCGTGGGTGCTGGCGTGCTGGACTGCGCTGCTCGTCCTGTGCGGTTCGGCAGCGATATCACTGCCTTCCATCCTGAAGGATCACGGGCTGCGTACGGAGGGAACTTCCGCACAGGTCGAGCGGATCCTGTCGGAAGATTACCAACTCCCCAGTGAACCGGCCGTTGTCGTCTTCGAACGGGAGCCCGGAGTCTCCCGCGCTTCGTTTGAATCGGGAATCCAGGCGGTATTGGAACATCTCCGTCGGGTGGACGGCAGCCTGACCGTTATTTCACCGCTGGAGCATGAGGGGATGATGGACAACCAGGCCGCCTATGCCCTGTTGGGGTTGAACACCCAGCATCAGACCGCCGGGAAGGGGCTTGACGCCATTCGCTCAGCATTGCCCGAGCCGCCTGGTGTGAAGATCACGCTGACCGGCAAGCCTGTCGTGCAGGACGATGTCAACCGGGCGAGCATGCATGACTTGAAGAGGGCGGAGATGATCGGTCTGCCGCTGGCCTTTCTGATCTTGTTCTACGCGTTCGGCGGCTGGATCTATGCCCTCATCCCGATCGCAGCAGGGTGCACGGCCGTAGGCGTTTCGATGGGGATTCTTTATTGGCTTGGGAGCGGCCTGCAGCTGGAGCTGTCCAACTTCGTGCTGAACGTCATACCCATGGTCGGCCTGGCGCTCGGCATCGATTTTGGACTGATTCTTGTCAGCCGCTTCCGTGAGGAATGGAGGGCATCCAGCGGCCGCGTGGAGCAGGCACTGTCGGTCACCATTAGGCAGGCTGGCAGGGCTGTGCTCTATTCGGCCGCCTGCGTGATCCTGGGGCTCATCGCCATAACATTCATCCGGATGCCGATGTTCCGATCGGTCGCCATCGGGGCGATGGTCGTCGTTTTTGTATCGGCCTTGGTGAACTTAACGCTTGTCCCTGCCTTTTTGACCTTATGGTCACCGGTAATCCCGATTCGGCGGGGTTCCGCAGCGGCAGCAGCCACCTTCAAGCCCGGACTGATGCAGCGATGGACCGGCTACGTCATGCAGAGGCCTGTCCGGATGACGCTGGTGTCCGCAGCGCTTCTGCTGACAAGCATCCTGCCGATACGCTACTTGCAGACCTCCGTTCCAGATGCCGCCTCTCTGCCGTCAAGCTATGCTTCACGGCTTGGTGCCGAACTGGTGGATTTCCGTTTCAACGCCCCCTTTACCTCGGAGATCCCGATGGTGGTGCTGGGACGCGGAGATGTCTTGTCGGCAGTGGAATGGAGCGCAGCTTACGAGCTGTGGCAAAGGTTGAAGACGGACCGGGATGTGCTCCGGGTTGACTCCATCTTTTCCAATATCCCCAAGTTCAATGATCAGCCGGGGGTCTTGTTAAGCCCCAGAATGCTGCAGCAGCTGCCACAGAATACGAGTCAACCGTTCGTTCGTGAGGGCAGCCTGTTGATGTCAGTAACGCTTCGGCCAGGCATGGATGATAAGCAAACCGAGGCATGGCTGCAGAAGTGGGAAATTCAGGGACAGAATGAGAGGGGTATTCGGATACTGATTGGGGGAGAAGCCAAGTACCGGCTGGAAGTAAGCGAAGAGATCAAAGCCAGGCTTCCTTCGGTGCTTTTTTGGATGGCTATAACCAATTTTGTGGTGCTGTTCGCAGGTTTTCGTTCGATTATCATACCGGTCAAAGCACTGCTAATGAACCTGCTCAGCCTTACAGCGTCGTTCGGGGTGTTGGTGTACTTTTTTCAAGATGGAATGCTGGGGGGCGGATCAGGCAGCATCGCTGTCATGATCCCGGTATTTATCTTCGGATTGGTGTTCGGGGTTAGTATGGATTACGGCGTTTTCCTGCTGTCCCGAATGACCGAGGTGTATCATCGCACAGGAAATGCGGAAAAAGCGATAGCTGCGGGACTCTCTTCCACGGGAAAAGTGATCACCTCAGCGGCAGCCATCATGATCGCCGTCACTTTGCCGTTTACCGCAGGGGACGTGGAGGGAGTCAGGCAGCTTGGGTTCGGTATCGCTGCGGCGATCCTGATCGATGCGACCCTGATCCGCTTTATGCTCGTTCCAGCGTTAATGAAGCTGATGGGGCATGTCAATTGGTGGCTGCCGCATCAGCTTCGCCGCTGGTTATTTACGGAGTAACACCTGCTGGATCTGATGATCCGGCCCTTTTTTTAAGATGAGCTTGGCACGCGCCTTCGTAGGCAGAATGTTCTCCATTAAATTTTTCAGATTGATCGTTCTCCAGATTTCCGACGCGTTCTGCACGGCTTCCTCTTCGGAGAGACTGGCAAATTTGTGAAAGTAGGACCTTGGATCTTGAAAGGCGGTATCGCGCAGCAGTTGGTAACGCTCGATATACCAGCTGCGGATATCCTGCTCCTCGGCGTCGATGTAGATCGAGAAATCAAAGAAGTCGCTGATAAAGACCGGCGCCTCCGTATTGACCTGAAGGACGTTAATCCCTTCCAGAATGAGGATATCCGGCTGGTCGATCAGCTGCTCCTCGTCCGCCAGAATATCATAGGCCAGGTGCGAATAGACCGGGGCCTTCAGCGCAGGCTGTCCGGATTTGACGCTGCTGATAAACTGCATCAGCTTTTTGATGTCGTAGCTCTCCGGAAATCCCTTTTTGTTCATGATCCCTTTTTCCTCAAGAACGCGGTTCGGGTACAGAAAGCCGTCCGTTGTGACCAGATCCACGCGCGGATGCTCCTGCCATCTGGACAGCAGCGTTTGCAGCAGGCGTGCGGTCGTGCTTTTGCCTACGGCTACGCTGCCGGCGATTCCGATGATATAAGGCGATTTGGGCGCTCGGATGCCGGTGAAGGTGTTCATCTTTTCTTGAAGCTGCTGGAAAGCACTTACATACAAATGAATGAGGCGGGTCAGCGGAAGATAAATGTCGCGCACTTCCCGCAGCGAAATTTTCTCGTTCAAGCCTTTGAGGCGTTCAAATTCCTCTTCCGTCAGCGGAAGCTTCGAGTCCTCTTGTGCCGCCTTCCAGTCCTTCCGGTCAAATGTATAATAAGGGGAGTATGTGTTCATGGTACACTCGCTTTCTAAACAAAGTAGGGCCATGCCAAACCAGCTCCTGTCGTTTCAAGAGTATGTAAACGGGAAGTGAATCCCAAAATAAACTGTGACATTGCGCGTTACTAATGCGAACTGAATTATAGCATGTTAAGCGGCTTAAATAAACCTTAGGGTTAAAAATGAGATACCAGAAAAACCGTTCAATCGACAAAAGGGTTTGGGCTTTCGGGAACAAGAGGTATAATAGGATCAGTGCAAGCCAAATCATGCGAGAGCGGGACAAGTGAGCTGAAGACGATGGACATTGAAAGACAAAGATTAGCAATTGAGGCAGCCAGACTGTATTACCAGTCCGATTACAGCCAGCAGGATATCGCCGAGCGGCTTGGCGTTTCCAGGCCGACGGTATCGAGATTGCTTCAGCATGCCAAGGAACAAGGATACGTGCGGATCGAAATTGTCGACCCTGGCGAAGATTTAAACGTACTGGGCCGGAAGCTGAAGCGCAAATACGGCTTGGATACGGTACAGGTCTGTTATTCCCCGTTAAATCAATACGAGGAAATCAAGAAGCATATCAGTAAAAAGGCAGCCGAATTCCTCCACGAGATCGTCCAGGACAAGGATATTATCGGGGTCACTTGGGGGACCACCATGCATGCTGTCGCGCTTCAGCTTGCGCCCAAGCAGGTAAAAGGCGTCGAAGTCGTGCAGCTGAAGGGCGGTGTCAGCCATTCCCACGTCAACACCTATGCGGCAGAGACGGTGAATCTGTTTGCAGAGGCGTTCCAGACGGTAGCGAGATACCTGCCGCTGCCGGTCATCTTCGACAACATCGAGCTGAAGCGGATCGTGGAGGAAGACCGGCATATCAGCCGGATCATCGAGCTTGGCAAACAGGCGAACATTGCCGTGTTCACGGTCGGTACGGTGAAGGAAGACGCGCTGCTTTTCCGGCTGGGATATTTTAACGAGCAGGAGCAGGAGCTGCTGAAGAAGTCCGGTGCCGGAGACATCTGTTCACGTTTTTTTGATGAAACGGGCCAGATCTGCAGCGAAGAGATCAATAACCGGACGGTTGGTATCGACCTTCATGAGCTTCAAAAGAAGGAAAAGTCCATTCTGGTTGCCGGTGGAGAACGCAAGGTGGAGGCCATTCAAGCGGCCCTCGCGGGGAATTACGCGAACATTTTGATCACGGATCAGTTTACAGCGCAGGCTCTGATCTCTTAGAAAATCATTCATTTCATATCGATTGCTTCTTTTGAATTCCGTCCGGATTACATAGGGCGGATTTTTTTTGTGCACATTACGGGAGTGGGCAGAACGATTTGTGAACATAATTTCACGATCTATTTACATATGTTCAAGCCGGTGTTATGATAGTCGTGCAGCTTGAAAGAAAAGCTTTTCAATTCCAGGGAATTGGATAAATAAAAGAATAACCCATCATGAATCAAGGAGTGGATCAGAATGACAAATTTGGCGGGAATGATCGATCATACCCTGCTTAAGGCAGATGCCACCCGGGCCGAGATCAGTAAGCTGATTGACGAGGCGAAGAAGTATGAATTCGCATCGGTGTGCGTAAATCCGACCTGGGTCAAATTCGCTGCAGAACAGCTGAAGGATTCCAAAGTGAAGGTTTGTACGGTCATCGGTTTTCCTCTGGGAGCCACGACTTCGGCCGTCAAAGCATTTGAAGCGAAGGACGCGATCGCTGGCGGCGCCACGGAAGTCGACATGGTTATCAATATCGGCGCGCTGAAGGACGGCGAGGACGATTTCGTGGAAGCCGACATCAAAGCGGTGGTAGATGCGGCTGCCGGCAAGGCTCTGGTCAAAGTCATTATTGAAACCTGCCTGCTGACGGACGAAGAGAAGGAACGCGCAAGCCGCTTGGCGGTTAAGGCGGGAGCCGATTTCGTTAAAACTTCGACGGGCTTCTCCACGGGCGGTGCTACGCCGGAAGACGTTCGCTTGATGCGCCAAACGGTAGGCCCGAACATCGGTGTCAAAGCATCCGGCGGCGTACGCAGCCTCGAGGACATGAACAAAATGATCGAAGCGGGCGCAAGCCGTATCGGTGCTAGCTCTGGCGTCAAGATTATGGAGGGCGGCCAATCCTCGGCTTCCTATTAATAAGGAAGAGAAGAATCTCGCGCTGAAGCAAAAGTGTGCATGAAATGAACGGAAGCGGTTCACATCGGAATATGGCAAACCGGGCGGGAAGCTTCCGTTTCTATTAATACCAAGCCTGTAAGCGCTTAATAGATTTGGTTTCATAAAAAATTTCAACTGGGGAGACAGCTATGAAATATTTGATTGCGGTACTAGGGTTACTTGTTGTTTTCGCCCTGTCTTTCGTGGCCAGCAACGACAAGCGGAAGATTCGCTACCGCCCGCTGGTGATCATGATCATTCTCCAGATTATTCTGGGGTACGTTCTGCTCAACACCGTTCTCGGCACCGTGCTGATCAAAGGCTTTTCCGGTATTTTTGAAAAGCTGCTGGTCTATGCCGGAGAAGGGGTCAACTTCGTGTTCGGCGGTATCGCCAACGAAGGACAGGCGCCGTTCTTCCTCGGCGTGCTGCTGCCGATCATTTTCATATCGGCACTGATCGGCATCCTGCAGTATTTTCGCATCCTGCCGTTTATTATCCGGTACATCGGCCTCGTGCTGAGCAAAGTGAACGGGATGGGCAAGCTGGAATCGTATAACGCGGTCGCTTCCGCGATCCTGGGCCAATCCGAAGTGTTCATTTCCGTGAAAAAGCAGATCGGCCTGCTGCCGAAGCACCGGCTGTACACGCTCTGCGCCTCGGCCATGTCCACCGTTTCGATGTCGATCGTAGGCGCCTATATGACGATGATCGATCCGAAATACGTGGTCACCGCGCTGGTGCTGAACCTGTTCGGCGGGTTTATTATCGCTTCGATTTTGAACCCATATAAGGTGACCAAGGAAGAAGATGAACTTGTCGTTCAGGATGAAGAGAAGCAGTCCTTCTTCGAGATGCTGGGCGAATACATTATGGACGGTTTCAAAGTCGCCATTACGGTTGCTGCGATGCTGATCGGCTTCGTCGCCTTGATCGCCCTGATCAATGGCATATTTGACGGCATCTTCGGCATTTCGTTCCAGGAACTGCTGGGCTACATCTTTGCACCATTTGCCTTTGTTATGGGCGTTCCATGGAAGGAAGCGGTGGAAGCGGGAAGCATTATGGCCACCAAAATGGTGTCCAACGAGTTTGTTGCCATGCTGGAACTCGGCAAGCATACCGCATTGTCCGCACGCACGACAGGCATCGTATCCGTGTTCCTCGTTTCCTTTGCGAACTTCTCATCCATCGGCATTATCGCTGGTGCTGTCAAAGGCCTGCATGAGAAGCAGGGTAACGTCGTCGCGCGTTTCGGCTTGAAGCTGCTGTACGGGGCGACGCTGGTCAGCGTCTTGTCCGCGATCATCGCCGGACTGTTTCTATAAAAGACTTGCGTCATGTATACTCAAGGATGAAGGAGTGATAGAAACTTATGCCAAACTTTAAACGTATCCACCTGATTGTTATGGACTCCGTGGGGATCGGCGAAGCGCCGGATGCCGCCCAGTTCGACGATTTTGACGTCGATACCTTCGGGCATATCGCCCGTGAGCGCGGCGGCTTGAACATGCCGAATATGGGCAAGCTCGGCCTGTCCAATATCCGCGAAATCGAAGGGATTGCCAAAGCGGACAAGCCGCTGGCGTATTATACAAAAATGCAGGAAAAATCCGCAGGGAAAGACACGATGACCGGCCACTGGGAGATCATGGGGCTGTACATCGATACGCCGTTCCGGGTGTTCCCCGATGGCTTTCCCGACGAGTTGATTCAGCGTATCGAAGAGAAGACAGGCCGCAAAGTCATCGGCAACAAGCCGGCGAGCGGCACTGAAATTATCGACGAGCTCGGGGAAGAACATATGAAGACGGGAGCGCTCATCATCTACACCTCGGCGGATTCCGTGCTTCAAATCGCGGCTCACGAAGAGATCGTGCCGTTGAAAGAACTCTATGAAATTTGCGAATTCTGCCGGGAAATTACGCTGGACGATCCGTACATGCTGGGCCGGATTATTGCCCGTCCGTTCGTGGGCCAGCCTGGATCCTTCAAGCGTACCGCGAACCGTCATGACTATGCGTTGAAGCCGTTTCATCGCACCGTGATGAACGAGCTGAAGGATGCGAATTTCGACGTAATCGCGATCG
Source organism: Paenibacillus sp. FSL R5-0378 (assembly GCF_038009285.1). Taxonomy (NCBI): domain Bacteria; kingdom Bacillati; phylum Bacillota; class Bacilli; order Caryophanales; family Paenibacillaceae; genus Paenibacillus; species Paenibacillus sp. FSL R5-0378. The sequence continues at coordinate 5,095,339 of NZ_JBBPAY010000001.1, read as the reverse complement.
GCAAAATATCCGACATTTATGACGGGGAAGGCGTGACCAAGGCGATCCGCACCACATCTAACATGGACGGCATGGACAAGATCATCGGTGTTATGGAAGATGACTTTACAGGACTCAGCTTCCTGAACCTGGTGGACTTTGATGCGCTGTACGGCCACCGCCGCGATCCGCAAGGATACGGGCAAGCCTTGGAAGAGTACGATGCGCGTCTGCCGGAAATGTTTGCCAAGATGTCGGATGACGACCTACTGATCATCACAGCGGACCACGGCAACGATCCGACATACCGCGGCACCGATCATACGCGTGAATACGTACCACTGCTGGTATACTCGCCGCGCTTCACCAATGGCGGCAGTGAGCTTGCGCTGCGGAAGACGTTTGCCGATATCGGTGCAACTGTAGCCGAGAACTTTGGCGTCACGATGCCGAAATACGGCACCAGCTTCCTGGGAGACCTGAAGTAGCACGATTTTACAATATACATGAATCCATGACCTATGGGGAGGAAAAGAAATGAGCACTCATATTGGAGCCAAGGCAGGAGAAATCGCAGAAACGATCCTTTTACCGGGGGATCCGCTGCGGGCCAAATTCATCGCGGAAACGTATTTGCAGGATGTGCAATGCTACAACGAAGTGAGAGGCATGCTCGGTTTTACAGGCACGTACAAGGGGCAGCGTATTTCTGTGCAGGGAACCGGGATGGGGATTCCGTCGATCAGCATATACGTCAATGAACTGATCCGCGAGTACGGTGTTAAAAATTTGATGCGCGTCGGCACATGCGGCAGCATGCAGGAGCATGTTCATGTGCGTGACGTCATCCTTGCGCAGGCTTCCTGCACCGATTCAGGCGCCAACCGCCACCAATTCGGAGGATACGATTTTTCGCCGATCGCAAGCTTTAACCTGCTGAAATCCGCGTACGATAAAGGGATTGAAAAAGGCTTGAAGCTGCATGTGGGCAACGTATTCAGCTCCGACATCTTCTACCGTGACGATAAATCCATCGTTGAGAAGCTGATGGAGCACGGCGTTCTGGCCGTTGAGATGGAAACGACAGCCCTGTACACGCTGGCAGCCAAGTTTGGCGTCAATGCATTGACCCTGCTGACCGTTAGCGACCACCTTCTGACCGGTGAAGAAACGAGTGCCGAGGAGCGCCAAACTACGTTTAACGACATGATGGAAGTGGCTTTGGAAACGGCGATCGGACTGTAAAGGCAGCATTCTTTCATCCCATTCACAGACTAACAATCCCATGGAAAGCGAGGCAGACATCCAATGAGAATGGTTGACTTGATTGAGAAGAAACGGGACGGCGGCGAGCTGTCCACGGAAGAAATTAATTTCATTATTGATGGATATACCAAAGGGGATATCCCCGATTACCAAATGAGCGCGTGGGCCATGGCTGTATTTTTCCAGAACATGACGCAGCGCGAGCGCGCCGATCTCACCATGGCTATGGTGAATTCCGGCGACACGATTGACCTGTCCGCCATCGAAGGCGTTAAGGTCGACAAGCACTCCACCGGCGGTGTGGGCGATACGACGACGCTGGTGCTGGCACCGCTCGTAGCGGCGCTGGACATTCCGGTGGCCAAAATGTCGGGCCGCGGTCTGGGCCATACCGGCGGTACGATCGACAAGCTGGAGGCGATTGAAGGCTTCCACGTGGAGATCGACCGCGAAGAATTTGTTCGCCTGGTGAATCAGGACAAAATCGCCGTCATCGGGCAGACCGGCAACCTGACGCCGGCCGACAAGAAGCTGTATGCACTGCGCGACGTGACCGGCACGGTCAACTCGATCCCGCTGATCGCTTCCTCGATCATGAGCAAAAAAATAGCCGCAGGCTCAGACGCCATCGTGCTCGACGTTAAGACGGGCGCCGGCGCTTTCATGAAAACGGTGGACGATGCCAAGGAACTGGCTCACGCCATGGTCAGCATCGGCAACAACGTCGGCCGCAAAACGATGGCCGTCATCTCCGACATGAGCCAGCCGCTCGGCTTCGCGATCGGCAATGCGCTGGAAGTTAAGGAAGCCATTGATACGCTGCAGGGCAAAGGACCGAAGGATCTTGAAGAGCTCTGCCTCGCCCTGGGCCGCCAAATGGTGTTCCTGGCGAACAAAGCCAGCTCCTTGGAAGAAGCCGAAGAGAAGCTGAAGGAAGTCATCCAGAACGGCAAAGCGCTGGAGAAATTCAAGGAGTTCATCAAGAACCAGGGCGGCAACCCGGATGTCGTCGACCATCCGGAGAATCTCCCGCAGGCCAAATACCAGATCGAAGTACCGGCGAAGGAAGACGGCGTAGTCGCCGAAATCGTCGCCGACGAGATCGGTACAGCGGCCATGTGGCTGGGTGCCGGCCGCGCGACCAAGGAATCCGAGATCGATCTGGCCGTCGGCCTGATGCTGAACAAAAAGATCGGGGATTCCGTGAAGAAGGGTGAGTCGCTCGTCACGATCCATGCGAACCGTGAAAACGTGGACGACGTCATCGGCAAAATTTACGAAAATATCCGAATCTCCGATCATGCCGAAGCGCCAACACTGGTGTACGGCATCATCACAGAATAGGCCCTACAGGCTGGAGCCTGGAACTTGCAGAAGTTCCAGGCTTTTTATATTGCTCCTTGGTTTCATTGACCAAGCCGATAAATCAAGGTATACTTCAGCATATGTAGTTGATTAGTAAACAATTATTTCGAGGTGAAGAGTAATGGAGGAGACAGGCAGTGTTTCCAGGTGGATATCGGTGCTGCACCGCCAGTTTCAAATCTATTTGAACCGGGAATTGAAGGAGTATGACATTAATTCGTCGGAGTACATTTTCCTGGTCAACTTGTATATCGAGGACGGGGTATCGCAGGAGAAGCTGTCGGCCAACCTGTTTATCAACAAAGCGGCGACAGCACGGGCCATCAGCAGGCTGGAGGCGCTCGGTTATGTCAAGCGGATCCGGGATCCTCAGGACAGCCGGGCATATTTGGTGACCCTGACCGAGAAAGGGCTGGAGAAGCGGAAGTTTATCAGGTCGAAGCTGAAGGCGTGGACGGAGATCATTTCGAGCGGCCTGAGCTCCGAGGAGACCGATGACATGATCCGCAAATTAAAAATCATGTCCGCCAATGCGGTCGCGGAGACGAAGGGATTGACATAAATCAGCCGGCCGAGCAACGCTGCGCTCTGACATGGAACGCCAAACAGCGCAGAAAAACGCATAAAATTTTTAAAACAGAAAAAGGAATGGGCTACGGGATGCCTCATTCCTTTTTGTGTACCCGTTTGGACGGGAGTTATGCCGTTTTCACTCTTGGTACGGTAGACATAACGTCATATAAAGTGGACGAGTCGATATCCGACCCGAAGAACGCGACCGCGAGCACGACGAAGAGCAGAATCAGGCCCCATAGGAGCACGCCGATAATACCGCACACGAGCCCGGCAATCGCCATGCCTTTTCCTTGTTCATACCCCCGTTTGAGTTCCTTAAAAGAAAGGGCGGCAAAGATGATCGCCAGAATCCCCAGGATAAATCCTATGTACAAAATCATTACGCTTAGGATGCCGAGCACCATTGAGGCAATGGCTTTGCCATTCGTCTTGGGCGGCGTCATTGGCGGCTGCGGCTGAAAATGTTGATACGGGTCTGGTGAATGTGGATCCAACTGTGATTTCCTCCTCCTGCATTTGGCAGAACGCTTTATGTTTATATATTCTGCTTAACATGTCTATTATCACTTAGCCGGACGTATTTGTCGATATTTTTTCGGACGAAATTCCCAGATTTGACGCACGTTTACCTGTTTTATCTGAACACAGGAAGCATTCATGAAGCCAGTGCTTTCTATACGCTGAAGCTCTTTCGGAGCTCCGAGGGGGATACATGCTTGTATTTTTTGAAGGCCCGGCTGAAATAATAGATGTCCTTGAAACCGGAAGACAGGGCAATCTCCGAAATGTTCATTCTGGAATTGCGCAGCAGGTATTCGGATTTGTTGATCCTAAGCGTATTGACGTATTCAGTTACCGTACGCGCCGTAAGCTCCTTGAATAGGCGGCTGAAATGAAAACGGCTGAGACCGGCCAGTCCGGCAAGCAGATCGACGGACAGTTCTTCTTGGTAATGCTCCTCAATATATTGGAAAATAGGGGTAAACCGCTCCAAATTTTTCAGCCTGTACAGGCTCTCTTCCGGAGAAAGCGTATCTTTGCCGTAGCGGCGCAGCAGTATGGCGAGCAGACGGTACAGATAGGATTTGATCGACAGCTCATAGCCGAGTTCCCGTTCGTCCATTTCCCGGATCAGGGACGTGGCGCACTCGGTAATTTCCGGATCGCCGGAAATTTTGCTGGCGAACATAATCTGGTTCTGCGTAATCGGCGTAATAAACTTCGTTTCGACGGCGTCCGGCGTCTGGCTCTGCAGCAGCTTGATATCGACGATCATCGCATAATAGACCAAATCATCGGACAGGCACACCCCGTAATGCAGGTCGTTGCTGTTCACGACCACCATCTCACCCGCTTGAACTTCATAAGGAACCGAGTTCAGCTCGATGAGCGCGGAGCCTTTGGTAAAATACAGAAACTCCATATGGTTGTGCCAATGGTGGGTAAACAGCGTTTTCCCGTATTCCTTGGCGGTACAATAATGGATCTTCATCGGAAAAAAACGGTCGGGCATATCCATCGGCTCCAGCAGAGCAAGGGGTCTATCCATCCAAGTCACCTCAAAATCGCACAATAAGATAAATTATTAGCATAGCTCTTCATGGCAGTTCCGCCTGTTCTTATTATAATTCAATATATATAGGTTGAACTAATTTTTTTACACCTTAATGGCCTGATCGTGCTTGCCTTTTTATGGGTGACATTCACGCGCAGGAAGGGCTGCACGGGTTCAATCTACATTTGGAAGCCAAATGCGAGAACCAAAAGGAGAGTTGAAAACGCATGGATAAAGTAAGAGTAGCTGTAATCGGAGCAGGGTCCATTTCGGAGTCCCATTTGAACTCGTATCAAAACAACCCGGAGGCGGAGATCGTGGCGATCTGCGATTTGAACGGGGAAAGAGCCAAGGCCGCTGCCCAGAAATACGGAGCTCAGAAAACATATACCGACTATCATGAACTGCTGGCTGACCCTGAAGTCGATGCCGTGAGCATCTGCACGTGGAACAACCAGCATGCCGAAATCAGCATTGCGGCCGCCAAAGCGGGCAAGCATGTCCTGGTGGAAAAGCCGCTGTGCAGAACGGTTGAGGAAGCGCTTCAGATCCAGGAAGCCGCGCATGCCGGCGGAAAGGTGTTCCAAGTGGGCTATGTGCGCCGCTTTGACCCGAACGTCGCAGTGCTGCAGAGCTTTATGGAGAGCGGCGAAATCGGTGAGCTGTACTACGCCAAAGCCTCGCTCCTGCGCCGTGTAGGCAATCCGGGCGGCTGGTTCGCCGACAAGGAGCGCTCCGGCGGCGGGCCGCTGATCGACATCGGCGTGCATGCAATTGACCTGTGCTGGTATATGATGGGCAAGCCGAAAGTGAAATCGGTGTCCGGCAACGTATACCATAAGCTGGGCAACCGCAGCCATGTGAAGAACTATTCTTTTTACAAAGCGGCCGACTATGACGCCAGCAAAAACACCGTAGAAGATATGGCGAACGCCTTGATCCGTTTTGAGAACGGAGCGTCGCTGCTCGTGGACGTAAGCTTTTCCCTGCATGCGAAGCAGGATGAAGCGGCGATCAAGCTGTTTGGTACGAACGGCGGCTTCGAAATCGATCCGGCTCTGGTCATCGTCACGGAGAAAAACGATACGATCCTGAACATCGAGCCGCAGGTGGACCATAAAGGCTTTAACTTTGCCGCCGCGTTCCAAAACGAAATCAATCATTTTATCGAAAATATTAAAAACGGCACGGAGCCGATCGCCACGGTCGACGACGGCGTGGAAATGATGAAGATTCTGAACGGCATTTACGAATCCTCTGAGAAGGGAGTCGAAATTCAGCTATGAAAATCGGAGTAAGCACATACAGCCTGTACCGTCCGATTCAATCGGGTGAAATCACGGTTCTGGGCGCGATTGAGAAAATCGCCGAGATGGGCGGAGAACACGTGGAAATCGTTCCGATCGGATACACCTTGACCGGGAATCCGGAGCTCGTGGATCAGATCGTGGCCAAGGCGAAGGAAGTCGGGATTGATGTATCCAACTATGCGATCGGCGCTAACTTCGCTGTGGACACCGAGGAGGCTTACCGTAAGGAAATCGAGCGCGTCAAAGGAGAAGTGGACATCGCCGCACGCCTTGGCGTGAAGCTGATGCGCCATGACGTAGCCAGCCGCCAAGACACGTCCATCAAACAGTTTAACCAGGAGGTTGGACGTTTGGCGGAGGCATGCCGCGAAATCGCCGATTATGCGGCGCAGTATGGCATTACGACAAGCGTGGAAAACCACGGCTATTATATCCAGGCAAGCGACAGGGTACAGACACTGGTTCAAGCCGTGGACCGGCCGAACTTCCGGACGACGCTGGACGTGGGCAATTTTATGTGCGCGGACGAAGATCCGGTGGCCGCCGTCAAGAACAACATTCCTTATGCTTCCATGGTGCACATCAAGGACTTTTATTTGCGGCCAGCCGCTCTTAATCCGGGTGACGGTTGGTTCCGCACGGCCAGCGGGAATTTCCTGAGAGGCGCCATTGCGGGGCACGGAGACATCAACCTGCGCGAATCGATTCGGATCATCAAGGAATCCGGATTTGACGGGTATTTCTCGATCGAGTTTGAAGGAATGGAAGACAGCTTTCAGGGGACAAAAATCGGCCTGGAGAACGTCAAACGCTTCTGGAACGAGGTATAGGCCAGGAATCAAAGCAGCCAATCTTTTAAATGATTTAGCATAAACAAGGGAGAGGTGACTGGAATGAACAATAAAATCGGCGTTATTGTCGACAGCTTCCGGGTCGGGGTCCGGGAAGGACTGGCCAAGGCGAAGAAGGTAGGAGCGGACGGCGTGCAGATCTATGCCGTGAGCGGTGAAATGGATCCGGCTAACCTGTCTGCGGCGCAGCGCAAGGAACTGAAGAGCTATATCGAGTCCTTGGGACTGGAAATTTCGGCGCTCGTGGGCGACCTCGGCGGATACGGTTTCCAAGATAAGACGGTCAACGCGGAGAAAATCGAGAAGTCCAAGCGGATTCTCGATCTGGCGGTAGAACTCGGAACCAGCGTAGTAACGACGCATATCGGACTTGTACCGGAGGACAAAAACAGCGAAATCTACCAAACGATGCACGATGCATGCGAGGAACTGGCTTCTTATGCCACCAGCATGAACGCTTTCTTTGCGATCGAAACAGGCCCTGAGCCTTCCGCACGACTGAAGGATTTCCTCGACGGACTTGGCTCGAAAGGCGTATCCGTCAACTTCGACCCGGCAAACATGGTCATGGTGACCGGCGACGATCCGGCTGAAGGGGTGCACAACCTGAAGGATTACATCGTACATACCCACGCTAAAGACGGTATCCGTTTAAAAGAAGTACCTGCTTATTACATCTATGAGACACTTGGCTTCGAGCCGCCGGCCAACGAGAACAATACATTTGTTCCCGGGGAAGGGCAGTATTTCCGCGAAGTGCCGCTGGGCGAAGGCAGCGTAAACTGGCAGAGCTATTTGCAGGCGCTGGAAGATATCGGCTATCAAGGATACTTGACCATTGAGCGCGAGGTCGGGGAGGATCCGGAGGCGGACATTTCCAAAGCGGTGCAATTTTTGAAGCAGTTCCGGGGATAATCAGCCACTTGGCAATGTATGAACCACTCCTCGAAAAATGAACGAATGACAAAACAGCGAATGCGATCGATAGGATCGGCATTCGCTGTTTTTTACTTTTATTCATCTTCTGTGTTGACGGCAATGCTGAGCGTCTCGGATACCCATTCCCGTTCATAGACGCATCCGTCGACTTCCGCCAGGGTCCGGAACAGAAAATAGCCGTTTATTTCTTCAAGCTGTCCGTCCACCGGATCGGGAACCTTGGCTGTATACCTGAACGTCAGTGAACCGCCAGGGTCCACGGAGCCCAACAGGACATCCTGGGGAGGATTAACCGCTTTGCCGTTTACGATCACGGTGCCTGCCTGAAAAAGAATGGGATCCTGCATCCAGCCGATGAGAACCACGGACGCTCCTAAGCTTCCACTGTTATACAGTTTGACGGTAATCAGCAGTTCATCCCCTGGCTCAAGTACGTAATGGGCGGCATGAGCCGTTGCGGTCAGGCTGGGGGCCAGCAGCTCAACCATGGCCGTCTCAGGTGAGGTGCGCTGGCGGACGATCCGGCCGTCGGGCAGGTGGAAGGCGTAAGATACGGTTGCTTCGTTTGGTACGCGCAGCGGGGCTGCAGACGGTATAAACGGGTCAACGCTTGCTTCATAAGTGATGCTTACTTGCTGCCCCGGAGAAAGGGTCCCCAGGAAGAGCCCATCCATCAATGGTGACCCTTCCAAGTTTTGACCATTTAGCCGGACGCTGCCCGGAACGAGGGATAATCCCTGGGGAAACGCATCCTGCAGCGTCGCATCTACCGCTTGGTTGCTCGTATTTTGCACCGTACATTCGTAACCGATCATACAGCCGATGGTTGCCCGGTTTCTGTTAGACTTTTTGCTGAGACTGACGTCAGGGTCGATCACGTTCACTTGAAGCTCATTGGCCATGGCCTTATACTCCATCCCATCAATGTAATACTTCAAGCAGCTTTGGATGACCACGGAATCAGTGTCCACCATCCCTACTCTTAAGCTAACCCTGATGCGGATGGAAGCGCCGGGAGCGATCGTTCCGATCGGAATTCCATTTTCGGGCTGCACGTCCGGGTACAGGACGCCATTGATGACGACACTGCCCTGTACAAATGTTAATCCCGGTGGGAGCGTAATAAAGATCACCGCTTGGGATAGCGGTACACTCCCTTGATTTGTCACCAGAAGTTCGTAGAACAGTATATCCCCGATAAACGTTTGGAAGGTGCTGATGTCGGCGATTAGCGATACGGAAGAAGGTAGCACGGACAGCGTCACCGGGTTGGAGGCGATGGAGCCGCGTACCGTTCTTCCCCCGAGGGATTGGAACGAGTACTCAGCACGTCCTTCATTGGTGATTTGCAGCGATGGGGGGATCGCCACCACGATCGCCTGAAACACAACATACACCGAAGCATCAGGCCCCAGCATGCCGAGATCGATACCTAAACCGGGTTGAGCCCCCGGGACGGGGGCGCCGTTCTTCAAGACACTATTCGGAATAAACGACAAACCGGCTGGCAGCGGATCGTACAATATCAAGCCGGCTTCGCGGTTGCCATCATTGCGTATTGAAAAGCTGTAGGTCACCATTTGGTTCAGCGAAACGACGCTATTTTGGACAAACTTGCTGAACTTCAGCAGCGGGCCGATCCATGGCGTATCGACGGTATTGGAGTAGGCTACCGACTCGGCTCCACCAACGCTAAAGCGGACCATGGTTTGATTTTTTAAAATAAAATCAGATGTCAGCCCGGACTTCATAGGGTCGTCACCTGTACCTGGAACGTCACGATCACGGTGTCTCCAGCCCCGATGATGCCGACTGTGATGCCTGTATTCGGATTGGCGGTCGGTCTAGGCGTTCCGGCGACCGTAACACTGCCTGGTACAAACGCCGAACCTGTCGGTACCGGGTCAACAAGCACAACGTTGTTGACGGCTTCGATTCCGTTATTTGTAACGGCAATAGAGTACGTAATGATGTCTCCGACGACCGCGTCAACGGACGGTGTGCTTTTGACGACGGAAACGTCAGGCGACGAGACCGGAATCGTCAGCACGTTGGATAGGGAAGTTCCGGTAACGACCACCCCGTCCGGACGTGTAAAGGAGAAGTTTACGGTTGCTTGGTTCACGAGCTGCTGCGGGTTTGGCAGAGTATCGACCGTCACTTCCATGGTAACGGTCACTTGGACGGTCTGGCCAGGATTGATTGTGCCGACGGAGAATCCGGTTGACGGGTCCGCACCTGGCAGCGGCACGCCATTTACCTGAATACTGTTAGGGACAAAGACAGCTCCGTTCGGAACAGGGTCGGTTAATGTTCCTGCCGCCGCAATGTTACCTGTATTCGTCAGCGTTACCGTGTAGACGATCGTATCTCCAACCGTGGCGTTCGTCGTATTGGCCGTTTTGTTGGCACTGATCATTGCCTGATAGACAGGGACGGACGTAACGTTGGAGAACGCGGTGCCGGTGAATGCGCCAGAGTTGAACGTTACGGACGATTGGTTGGTCAGGTTGCCGTCGTCAGGGATGGACAGGACGGTTACGTTAAACGTCACGGTTACTACTGCACCAGGGGCGATCGTACCCAGCTGAATGCCAGCCGCCGGATTGGCCGAGGGCTGGGCTGTTCCGTTAACCGTTACGCTGCCCGTTACAAACTGGCTCCCTGCGGCGATCATATCCGAGAAGACTGCATTGGTGACATTTTCAATTCCATTGTTGGTTACAGTGATGGTATAAGGAACCACCGTGCCCACCGAAGCTTCAGCAGCACCGGAAGCTTTGACGACGGCGACGTTTGGCGCAGATACCGGAATCGACAGCGTATTGGAGGCAAAGGAGCCATTGATGACCCGGGAGTCCGGGAGCGTGAAGGTAAAGGCTGCGGTCGCTTGGTTGGTCAGCTGCTGGGTCGGCGGTACCGCATCAATAACTGCCGAGAACGTGACGACGGCACCTGTCACGATAACACCAAGGGGAATTCCCGCGGCCGGATCGGCTCCCGGCATCGGCTGGCCGTTGAGAATTACGCTGTTTGGCACAAAAGTCGTTCCGGCAGGAAGTGTGTCCGTTAAGGTGACGGCCGCGCCGAAATTGCCTGCATTGTTCATGCTAACAGTAAATACGACCGTATCACCGACGGTTGCATTGGTCGTGTTGGCGGTCTTTTGCGCAGTGAAGATCGGCTGAAATACCGGAGTGGTAACGGTATTGGAGAAGGTGACCCCAGAGAAGGTACCCGACGTAAAGCTGACCGAAGACGTATTTGCGAGCTGAGCAGGCGTTGGAAGGGAGGTCACCGTGATGTTAAAAGACACAGTAACCGTGGCCCCAGTAGCAATCGTGCCGATGATGATGCCTGTGGCCGGATTGGCCGCAGGCCGGGGTGCACCGTCGACCGTGACGGAACCGGGCACTAAGGCGGCACCTGGCGGAATCGGGTCGGTGAACAAGACACTGCTGACCGTTTCAATACCGTTGTTTGTGATCGTCGTCGTGTAAGTCGCCGTATCGCCGACCGTCAGCGCGGTTGACGGCGTGCTTTTGACGACCGTAACGTTGGGAGCGGATACCGGGATGGTCAGTATATTGGATACGGCTGTCCGGGTAAAGGAACGGCCGTCCGGAAGAATAAAAGTGCCTGAGACGGCGCCTTGGTTTACAATCTGCTGCGGGGATGGCAGCGAAGTGATATTAACCGAAAATACGGCTGTCGCCGCCTGTCCCGGATTGACGACGCCGACAGGTATGCCCGTGCTAGGACTTGCCCCCGGAATCGGTGCCCCGTTAACCAGAACGCTGTTTGCGACGAAAATAGTCCCTGACGGAATGTTGTCCGTTAACGTGATCTGAGCAGGATAATTTCCTGTGTTTCCGATCGAGAACGTATACGTGACGGTATCGCCTACAGTGGCATTTGCGGTGCTTGCCGTCTTGGCCACAGTTGGCACGGCGTTGAATACCGGAGTGGTCACGCTGTTAGAGTTGGCAAGTCCCGAGAAACTCCCTGACGTAAACGTGACAGTTGCCTGATTGCTTATGATCCCGCTGACGGGAACGGAATTTACGGTGATGCTGAAATTTACCGTGATAGTGGCGCCGGGATCTAGTGGTCCGAGCGAAATGCCGGCGGACGGATTCGCTGTTGGGGCAGGCGTGCCGTTAATCGTTACACTGCCGGTCACAAATGACGCGCCCGCCGGAATACTGTCGGTAAACTGGACGTTGTTGACCGTTTCGATCCCTTGATTGGTGACCGCCACAGAGTAGACGATGGTATCCCCAACGGTCGTCGAAGTCGTGGCCGTCGTTTTGACCACACTCACGTTCGGCGCGGATACGGGAATCGTAACGGTGTTGGATAATGCCGATCCACTTAGCGTCCTGCCGTCAGGCGGCGTATACGTAAAATTGGCCGTCGCCTGGTTCGTGATGAATTGCGGGCTCGGCAGCGAGTTGATCACCACCACAAACGTCACAACTGTGCTTGCTCCGGGCGCGAGAGTCCCTAGATCGATGCCGGCTGCCGGGGACGCGCCCGGTATTGGAAATCCGTTTACGATGACGCTGTTGGGAGTAAACGTAGTCGAAGCCGGAATCGTATCCGTCAGCGTAACCGCTGCTCCGAGATTGCCGCTATTACTGACCGTTACCGTGTACGTAACGGAATCCCCGACGGTGGCATTGTTCGTATTGGCACTTTTGGTCACAGCGATTTGCGGTTGTATGATAGGCGTCGTCGTAATGTTCGAAGACGCGGTTCCTGAGAACGTGCCAGATGTAAAGCTTACGGTTGACTGGTTGTTGATTTGCGATGGAATCGGCATGGTTATCCTCACCTCAAAAGTTACGGTAGCCGCAGAACCAGGGGTCAGGGTACCGATTGAAATGCCCTCGGACGGAACTGCTGACGGGCGCGAAGTACCGTTAACAATTACGCTTTGAGGAATAAACGAAGCGTTTGAAGGGACGTTGTCGATCAGATTGACGTTGTTGACATTGGACGTTCCGTTATTCGTGACCGTGCTTGAAAAAGTCAGGACGTCCCCAACGACAACATTCGGCCTCGAGGCTGTTTTGACAACGCTAACGTTCGGAAGCGCTACAGGAATCGTTACTGTATTGGACGCTGCAGATCCCGTAACTTGCCTGCCGCCCGGTAATGTATATGTATAGGATGCCGCCGCCTGATCCGTAAGCTGTCTCGAAGCGGGCAGGGAAGTAATCGTAACAACAAAGCTGACCGTCACCGCAGTGCTTGCCGCGAGAGAACCCAGAGGGATTCCGGTCACGGGACTAACGCCTGGAACGGGATTGCCGTTAATGAGCACGCTGTTTTCAATAAATACGGAGCCAGGCGGAATGTTATCAGTCAGCGTGACGGCAGCAGCCGTGTTGCCGATATTACTTACTTGAAACTGGTAGGAAAACGTGTCTCCGACCGTGGCGTTTAGCGTACTGGCCGATTTCACGATGTTGATGAGCGCCAAGAAGACGGGGATGACCAGCGTGTTGGACAGGGAGGTACCGCCAAAGGTGCCGGACGTAAAAGCGACGCTGGCCCGGTTACTCAGCTGCCCTGTGCCTGTCAGGGAATTGACGCGGACTTGGAACGTTACGACGGCAGAGGCCCCTGCACCCAAAGATCCGACGGACACGCCGCTCGCGGGATTTCCGCCGGGAACCGGGGTTCCGCCTACCGTCACGCTCCCGCTGATCAACGATGTCCCCTCTGGTATCGGGTCCGATACGATGACATTGCTCACAGGCCCGATCCCGTTATTGGTCGCTGTAATGGTGTAGGTTATAACGTCCGATACGGTTGCTGCCGACGTGTTGGCGCTCTTGACCACCGTCACGTTTGGCGCCGAGGCCGGAATCGTCAGCGTGTTGGAGGTCGCCGATCCCGACAGGCTGCGCCCGCTTGGCAGCTGGTAGTTATAACTGGCTGCTGCCGTATTGGCCAGCGACGGCGGAGAAGGGAGCGAGTTCAGCACGACCTGGAAAGTGACGGTAACGGAGCCCCCTGCTCCCACGGTCCCTGCGTTTATGCCTCCGGTTGGAGTGGCCCCTGGCACTGCCGCCCCTCCAACCGTAACCGAGTTCGCTACGAAGCTGGTTCCTGAAGGAATGTTATCGGTTAGTGTAACCTGGGCTGCCCGGTTCCCGCTGTTCCGAACCAAAAGCGTGTACGTAATCGTGTCGCCAACCGTGGCGCTTGAGGTTGAGGCGCTTTTGGCAATCGTGATGACCGGCTGATAGACGGGGGTCGTCATCGTGTTCGACACCGCCGTCCCTTGAAAGGCACCTGAGCTGTACGCTACGATCGACTGGTTCGACAAGGCCCCGGATGCGGGGACGGATTGAACAGCAATCTGAAAAGTTACCGCAACGGAGCTTCCTGCTGCCAGAGTTCCCAGGGATACGCCGCTGGCGGGATTAGCTGATGTCACCGCTGTGCCGCCGACGGTTACACTGCCGGGTACGAAGGCGGCACCGGAAGGGATGGCATCGGTGAATACAGCATTCGTTACGGCTTCTGTACCGTTATTGGCTACTGCAGACGTATAGGAGAGCGTCTCTCCTACAGCAATATCCGAGAAATTAGCGCTCTTCGTAACCGTAATATTCGGCAGGGTTACCGGGAGCGTGAGCGTGTTCGACGATGCAGAACCCGATATCGTTCTTCCCGCTGAAGGCGTGAACGTATATGCAGCAACGGCCTGGTCGACAAACTGCGGTGGAGAAGGCAGAGAGTTCACCTGTACCCGAAACGTTACCGTCGCAGATGATCCCGCACCAATACTGCCAATCGCAACGCCTGCCGCCGGATTCGCCCCTGCAATGACGGTTCCATTAACCGTAAACGTGCCGGTAACGAAGGAACTGCCTGTCGGGATGTTGTCGGTGAGCGTGACATTTGCGGCGATATTTCCGGAATTGGCCACCAAAATGGTGTATGTAACGGTGGAGCCTACCGTCGCATTGGTCCGGTTGGAGCTTTTGGTCAGCGTAAGGGCAGGCGACACGACGGTAACAGTGACCGCATTCGATGGGATTACGCCGGTAATCGTCGACCCGCCGGCAACGCTTTGGAAGGAGAAGGAGGCGTTCGCTGTGTTGACTAACTGGTTGGTGGATGGTTGTGCCGTTACCGTTGCCCGATAAGTGACCGTTACTGAAGTGCCAAAGTTTAACGTCCCTAGCGGTGCTCCTGCAACAATATCGTAGGTCGGGCGGGATACGCCTCCAACCGTTACGCTGCCGCTGACGAAGCTCAGTCCCGCCGGCAGTGTATCCGAAAGGACAACACTGTTGGCATTAGCGGTACCTGTATTGCTTACCGTCACCGTATACGTGATGACATCGCCGACAACGGCAGTCGTCGTGCTGGTGCTCTTGGCTGCGGTGATGGCCGGCGCGTTGATGTCCACTTGAATGGCATTCGCGTTTACCGCATAAGCATCTCCTGAGGTCGTGAGGATCAGTACGGCTGATGACTGGTTGTTGGCAAGCCGGGAGGAGACGTCGACATTCGTGATATCCCAGCCCTGACGTCCCCCAATGATGTTGCTTCCGGGCGCGCCGTTGGTCTGATTGCGGGTCCCGAACGTCCCGGTCGTATTCAATTGGCCAGCATCGTTGTTAATCTGGGATGCGAAAAAGTTGTTGGCAAAGTTGTTGGGGCCTGACAAGGCTGAAGCCGTGTTAGATGTCGGGCCGAACAACGCCTGATCTCCGGTCCGGTTGGCATCGCCTTCCTGGGCACTGAACAGCGCTCTGCCGCCCAGCGCGCCCGAAACCGGGGTAGCAAACCCCGTCAGGGTCGTCGTAACCGGGTCGGAGTTGGCCTGAACCAGGACGGCGCCCGCACGGATCGACATGTTCCGGAAGGGAAGGGAGGGATTCTGGTAAATGACGCCCAGCGTCCATCCGGCGTGATTACCTGTAGGATCGTTAGCGATGACGATGGTTCCCACAACGCCGCCGGTCGTATAAGTACCTGCACCTCCTTGCTGAACCAGCGATGTAACATTCGCGGACCGGACGTACGCCGTCATTCCGTTTCCGAAATCTATGGAATTGGCGGTTGCCGGATCGGGAGTAACGCTGTTCGTTCCTGCCGGCGTAATAAACGTAACGGGATTGTTAATTGAGCTGCTGAGATTAACGCTGCCTGAAATAATGTAAGATCCGCCCCAGATCAGTTCGGCATATAACACCGTACTTCCAGTGGGAAGGGATAATACAGCTGAAGAGCTGTTGCTCTGAAAAGCGTTCGTCGTTCCTGCCGGATAGCTTCCAAAAACCGAGCTGGTGTTGGTCGTCGCAAACGCGCCAATACTGTCGAGCGTTCCCGGAACGCCCGTCGTGTCCGATCGGCTGAGCCCGAGGGTATTCCCGGTAAACGTGATCGCTCCCGTAGCATTGAAAGTTGCTCTAACGATTAGAGGAATATGATCACCCCCTTTGTGTCAAATCCGGAAGAGACGAAAGAAAGGACCTGAATAACAGAATGGCACAATTCAAGGTATGAAGAATGAACCGGGGGTATGTAAAATTGCGGGGCTGAAATAAAAAAACTTATCATTCCGATCGCACAAAAAAGATCCGCAAGCTTATCCACACACAGCGATCTCATCCAAAATGAGAGGTTTGTGGCAGACCTTGCGGATCATCGGTGGGCTTTGCGGATTTTATAGACACATTTTCGGTCGCCCATGGCGAGACACTCGTCGCGGGATACCTCGGCCCCAAGCAGCGATTCGAACAGCTTCAGCTCGCAGGCGCATGCATGATTGTATTTTTTCGCAATTTGCGATATCGGACAATTATGCTCGAATAAGGTATATTCATCTTCATTGTTTTTTTGAAGCTCAACCATATAGCCGTTTTCGTTTTGAATTTCGGCCAGCTGTTCGACCTTTTCGGCAAAGTCCTTGCCTTCCATTTTACCGGTATGGTTTTTCAGCAGCGATTCGCCCCGACGGTCAAAGAGGTGGTTCACCATTTCCGTCCCTGCATCCTGCTCGAGTTCCCCGAGAAGATCCAGCGTAAGCGAATGATACTTGTTGGGAAAAAAATCTTCAGCCTGCTCTGTCAGACGATAGATCGCGGAAGGCCTTCCCATCGGCTGCCGAATCGTCTTGGATTCGATCAAGCCTTCTTTTTCTAGCGTGTTGATATGGCGTCTGACCGCCATGCTGGTGATACCAATAAACTCCGTAATTTCCTTTGCACTGAGTTCGCCTTTGGTTTTCAGCATCTGCAGTATTTTGTCCCTGGTTGAAATATCCAGCTGTTGATTCATGTTAACACCGCCTATTCACTGATCCGGGCCATACATTTCTTTGTAAAAATGAATTCAAAGTATAAACAGCCTGTCGATTTGGAAATCAACAGGCTGAACCAATCGCAAATCGTCAATTATTTGGATTTGTAGAAGTTTTCCGCTTTTTGGATCATATGTTTTTCTTCTTCCGGAAGATCGGTATCATAGTATACCGCACCTACCGGGCAGGCAACTTCGCAAGCACCGCATTCGATGCAAATATCCGAGTCAATAAAATATTGATCCGGACCTTCCTCGATACAATCGACAGGACATACATCCACGCAATCAGCCGCTTTTTCGTCTATGCAGGCCGAAGTAATTACATAAGACATTTGTTTCACCCTTTCAAATTAATTAAATATCATGGTTAATAATTCTCTGAGCCAAATTCATAAAAATACGCCATTGCTCGCTGTCATCCCCGAATACGGCCGGGGACTTCTCCGGGTCCGCCGACTGGCCGGGCGCAGAAAGCGGGATCTCGGCCAGCAGCCTGGTGTTGAGCTGCTCCGCGAGAGCAGCTCCGCCGCCTGTGCCGAACAGATCATGCCGCTGACCGGAGGGGTCGGTAAAATAAGACATGTTCTCGATGACTCCGAGGATCGGATGGTTGGTCTGAATCGCCATCTCACCGGCCCTTGCAGCAACATGATTGGCAGTAGGGTGGGGCGTGGTCACCAAAATTTCCGAGCACTGCGGAATTTTATTGTGAACATCCAAGGCAATATCACCTGTGCCCGGAGGAAGGTCCAACACGATGAAATCGAGCTGACCCCATTCCACTTCATTCAGGAACGTGCTGAGCATCTTGCCCAGCATCGGGCCGCGCCAGACGACGGGCTTGTTGCCTTGTACGAAAAATCCGGTCGAAATAACCTTGATTCCGTGCCGTTCTACCGGTACGATTCGGTTATTATGCTTCTTCGGAAGATCATGAATTCCCATCATTTCCGGAATACTGTAACCATAGACATCCGCGTCGATGATTCCTACGCGTTTACCCTGCTTGGCCAGTGCCGCAGCCAGGTTGACGGTTACCGTAGATTTGCCGACACCGCCTTTGCCGCTGGCGATCGCGATGAACGTTACGCCAGAATCGGCGGCGACGAGCGGGGAATTCATCAGCGTTGGTGCACGGCGTACCGATTTATTCAGCTTAATTGCTATAATATCATTTTTTTCTTCATTTGAAATGGCTTTAAACCGGATATGCACGTCCGCGATGCCGATTCCCTTCAAGGCGCTGACAATCTGTTCCCCGATGCTCTCTTTGCTTGCGGACATGTCGGGATCCAGAAGGACCGATAGAGCGGCATGATCCTTATTGATTGTAATATCGCGGATCAAGCCGAGCTCAGCAAGGGGGCGCTCATGCTCATGGTCTTTCAAATGGGTCAGGGCAGCGACCAGGTCTTCTTTGGTCATGGTTGATCACCTTCATTCTCTATCTATGATAGATTGAACTGGTGCATGAAACGTAAGTTTCTTCAGTCCATTCTATCCCTATTACAGTATGGCTCAAAACAGCAGTACAGACCTCCTGTAGATAAAACCGGCGATTTCGAGCCCTTTTACGGATCTGTTCCCGTCGTGTTTTCCCAATACAGAACAGGTATGTACTATTATCAGAGTAATTGTAGTTCACACGGGTAATATAGTCAACATATATGTATATAAAGTAAAGAATATTTACGGAACAAGTATTGACAAAGGGAACGCTCAATTATAATAATTAGTATACGTTTATGTTTACTAATTAGGTGGTCACACCCGTGAAGGGAGGTTCAATTCCCCATTGGACTCGAATATGAATCAGGATCCCGGACAACGGGCGGATCAGGGGAACCGGGAAGCGCGCCCGACGTCTTTTTATGAGCAAATGGGCGGGGCAGACACGATGAAGGCGCTGGTGGAAGCCTTTTATCCCAAAGTGGTGGAGCACCCGCTGCTTGCTCCGCTGTTTCCGGAGAATATATTGCCTGTCATGAAGAAGCAGGAAATGTTTTTGACCCAGTATTTCGGAGGACCTCAGTTATACACGATGCAGATGGGCCATCCCCGCATGCGGGCTAGGCATCTTCCGTTTGCCATCACGCCAAAGCGCGCGGAAGCCTGGATCGGCTGCATGCAGCAGGCCATGGAAGAGGTTATTGAGGATGAAATGCTGCGCCAGCAAATGATGGAGCGGCTTGCGATGACCGCATTCTTTTTCGTCAATACGGATGAAAGCGAAGTCGAATATTAAGGAAAACTACAAACAGAAAAGGAGTTAACATCATGAAGCTGGTTGGAATATCTGGCGCGATCATCGGCAGCAAGACGGCTCTTGTGGTGAACAAAGTGCTGGAAGAGGTCAAGAAGCAGTATCCCGATGTGGAGACGGAGCTGCTCGATATGAAAGATTACGATGTGCAGTTCTGTGACGGACGCGATCCAGCGGCATATACTGGCGACACGAAAAAAGTGATCGATGCGGTCATTTCCAGCGATTTTTGCTTGATCGGCACACCGATCTATCAGGCGTCGATGTCCGGCGTGCTGAAAAACCTGTTCGACCTGATTCCGGTCACGGCGCTGCAGCAAAAGGTCGTAGGATTCGTCGCCACAGGCGGAACGTACCAGCATTATCTGGTGATTGAGAACCAGCTGAAGCCGATCGCTGGATTTTTCCGTTCTTATGTGGCACCAGGCTATGTCTACGTCCATGATGATCATTTTAACGAATATAAAGAGATTACGGATCCGAACGTGTTGGAGCGGATTGAGCGGCTGGCCCACGAGCTTGTCTTTATGCAAAAACGGCTGAAAGGTTCGGAATAAGGCCTGTCCCCTAAGGAGCGTACATATTTTAGCGTTGGATGAGTCCTGATCGAAAAGATCGGGGCTTTTTTTGTCGTATCTTCCTCCAATATGTCGTATAATAGATCCGGGTATGATAGATTTATAGACTGATAGAAAGCCGTGGTCTTGAATCACGCGGTATTATTTGAGGTGAACAGATGCGAAAATGGGCAACATTGATCGTCGCGGTCATCATTGTCGGCGGCGCGCTGATCTATTTTGCGAACAGCAGAGGAACGGCCAAGGATGAGGCGACCGTACAGAATCCTCCGGCTCTCGCCCAGCAGGGCGGCGGAGACCAAAGCGATAATGGCGGTACAGTAGATCCGGAAGGCACGAGCGGAGACGGAGATACTGCATCGGATAACGGCAGCACATTGGATACGGAAGGCACGAGCGGTACCGGCAGCGATGCAACGGGAGGCGACGGTGACGGCACGACCGGTCAGAATGCCGGACAACCGGATGATGGCAAGGATTCCGCTGCAACCGGCGGCAATTCAGGCCAGGACACTGGAAAGGGAGCAGACGAGCAGACTGGCGGTGCGCCTTCCAGCAGTGATTTTGTCAATACGTACGACGTTGAGCATGTCGTATCCAATCCGACGAGCGATACGGTACTCGTCAACAAAACGTACCGTTTGCCGGAAGGTTACGTTCCGCCGGATCTCGTCTATCCGGATGTGCCTTTCACGTTTTCGGAAAAAATAGATAAGCGCAAAATGCGCAAAGTGGCTGCAGATGCTCTGAAAGAGCTGTTTGACGCTGCCAAGCAGGACGGCGTATACTTGGCCGGTGTATCGGGCTACCGTTCCGAATCCCGTCAGACGACGCTGTATAATAACTATGTGGATCGGGACGGCGTCAAAGCGGCGGATACCTACAGCGCTCGGCCGGGCCACAGCGAGCATCAAACCGGTCTGACCATCGACGTGTCGGGAACCGATGGCAAATGCGCCGCAGAGAGCTGCTTTGCCGGCACGAAGGAAGCGAAATGGCTGGCTGACCATGCTTACGAATATGGCTTTATAATCCGTTATCCGGAAGGAAAAGAATCGATTACCGGCTACAAATACGAGCCGTGGCATATCCGCTACGTCGGCAAAGACATTGCCGAAGACGTGACGAAGAAGGATATCACGCTCGAGCAGTACTTTGGAAGCGCGGTTCCGGTATCCAGATAAAGCAGGCTGCAATAAACAGCAGAAAGTTATGAAGGGAGCCCAGTTTATGCTTCTGATCATGACATTCTGCTGTTCTTTGTTGGGTTTGTCCAAATGGAAGCTGTATCGCACCAGGGCAAGGCTCATTTGCGTTTTTTTTCAGCGATGTGTACGATGGAATTTGCGGGTTTAACAAAATATCAGGCTGATGCCAATGTTGAATATAGAAGGGTTGTGTCATGATTATGGATTCCGATTTGAATATTAAGTTAACATCTTATTCCAGCAAGGGCGGATGCGGCTGTAAAATCGGCCCTGCCGATCTGAGCCAGGTGCTTCGCGGCCTGCCGCCGGCAGCGCATGATCCGAATCTGCTGGTCGGGCTCGATACGAGCGATGACGCAGGCGTATACAAGCTGAATGACGATTTGGCGCTTGTACAGACGCTTGATTTCTTCACGCCGATCGTGGATGATCCGTATTCTTTTGGTCAAATCGCCGCGGCGAATGCGTTAAGCGATATTTATGCGATGGGCGGAAAACCGCTGACGGTGCTCAATATCGTCGCCTTCCCGATCTCCACGCTGGATAAACGCGTGCTGACCGAAATTCTCCGCGGAGCGGGGGACAAAGTCAAGGAAGCGGGCGCCACGCTCGTTGGCGGACATTCGATTGACGACAAAGAGCCGAAATTCGGTTTATCGGTCACCGGACTGGTGCATCCTGATAAAGTAAGAAGCAACGCGGGAGCGCGGCCCGGAGACAAGCTCATCCTGACCAAGCCGATCGGCGTGGGCATCATGACTACTTCAATCAAGAAAGATCAGCTCACCCCGGAAGAAATCCGGCGGGTGACGGAGGTCATGTCGACGCTGAACAAGAAAGCGGCAGAAATTATGGACGGCTATGAAGTCCATGCCTGCACCGATGTCACCGGGTTTGGCTTAATGGGCCACTCGCTTGAGATGGCCAAAGGCAGCGGGGTGGAAATCCGGATTCGCAAGCAGGATGTTCCCGTCCTGCCGCGGGTTCGTGAGCTTGCGGAGCAGGGACTGGTTCCAGGCGGATCCAAAAATAACTATGCGCATGTGCAGGACCATGTGATTTTCCCGGAAGCGATGGACGAGACGGACCGGTACATTTTGTGCGACGCGGTTACCTCCGGCGGCTTGCTCATTTCCGTAGGCCCGGATGAAGCGGAGCGTCTGCTTCAGGAGCTGGTGGATGCCGGCGTGGAAGCGAAACTTATAGGTGAGGTTACCGCAAAACATAGCGGGCAAATTGTGATTGAGTAAGGAGCTGTATCATGTTTCAGGATATACAGATCGAGAAGCTTAATGAACTGAGAGCGAAAAATGAAATCACCGTCATCGATGTCCGGTCCCCGTCCGAGTATGCGGAATCAACGATTCCGGGAAGCATCAACATCCCTTTCTTCAATGATGAAGAGCGGGCGGAGATCGGCACGCTGTACAAGCAGGTGAGCACCCAGGCTGCAAAGGAGCGGGGCCTCGAGATTGTGTCCGCAAAGCTGCCTTCCTTCGTAAAGCAATTTGCTGAAATTCAAGGGAATAAGGCGGTATTCTGCTGGCGCGGCGGCATGCGGAGCCGTACGACGGCGACGGTGCTGTCCCTGATGGGCATTCATGTACACCGGCTTGAAGGCGGCTACCGGACTTACCGGAAATGGGTGGTCGACACGCTTCAGAGCATGGAATTTGCTCCGGACGTGTACGTGATCCATGGCAACACCGGAACGGGGAAAACCTTGATTCTCCGGGAACTGCAGGAGAGGGGCTACCCGGTCGTTGATCTTGAAGGGATGGCGGGGCACCGCGGTTCCATTTTCGGCGAGATTGGCCTGAAGAGCAGCAACCAGAAGACCTTCGATGCCCTGCTGGTGGAGTCCCTGATCCGATATCAGGATTCTCCGTACATTCTGCTTGAGGCGGAGAGCAAGCGGATCGGAAAGGTGGTCCTGCCTGAATTTCTGGTCCAGAAGAAAGAGCTGGGGCGGCATATCGTGCTCGAAGCGCCGGTTGAGCTGCGGGTGAAGCACATTTTGGACGATTACCGCCCGTGGGAGTATCCTGCGGAAAGCCTGCTTGCTTTCTCAAAGATCAAGTCGCGGATTCATACGCCGATCGCCCAGGAAATCGAATTCAGCATGCAGCAAGGAAATTATGGGGCAGCTGTGAGACTGCTGCTGGAATACTATTACGATCCGAGATATGCGCATACTACCGAGGCTTACGGCGAAGCTTTTCATCAGGAACCGGTACTTGCCATCAAGTCGGTTGAGCAGGCGGTACAGCTGGTCGAGGAACGGATTCAGAGAGACCAAGAGCATGTCCAGGCAGCGGCGGAAGATGTACAAGTGAAAAAGCATCAATCCGTATAAAATGTTAGGAATGGGAAGGGCCAGGGGACTGGTTCACCACGTGTACTGCAAAAAGAAGGAATGCGCTGATGAGCGCATTCCTTCTTTGTTTAAGAGATCAGAAAGTATAAGTTTCGGAGCTTCTGCTTCCTGATCTCGCAAGAAAAACTTCAGCTAAACGCGGTCTGTCTTCTTTGAAGTTACGTCGATAGACGTTTTTCTTAAGAGATCAGAAAAGTATAAGTTTCGGAGCTTCTGCTTCCTGATCTCGCACGAAAAACTTCCTTTAGACGCGGTCTGTCTTCTTTGAAGGTACGTCGATAGACGTTTTTTTTAAGAGATCAGAAAAGTATAGGTTTCGGAGCTTCTGCTTCCTGATCTCGCAAGAAAAACTTCCTCTAGACGCGGTCTGACTTCTTTGAAGTTACGTCGATAGACGTTTTTTTTAAGAGATCAGAAAAGTATAAGTTTCGGAGCTTCTGCTTCCTGATCTCGCAAGAAAAACTTCAGCTAAACGCGGTCTGTCTTCTTTGAAGGTACGTCGATAGACGTTTTTCTTAAGAGTTCAGAAAAGTATAAGTTTCGGAGATTCTGCTTCCTGATCTCGCAAGAAAAACTTCAGCTGAACGCGGTCTGTCTTCTTTGAAGTTACGTCGATAGATGTTTTTCTTAAGAGATCAGAAAAGTATAAGTTTCGGAGCTTCTGCTTCCTGATCTCGCAAGAAAAACTTCCTCTAGACGCGGTCTGACTTCTTTGAAGGTACGTCGATAGACGTTTTTTTTAAGAGATCAGAAAAGTATAAGTTTCGGAGCTCTGCTTCCTGATCTCGCAAGAAAAACTTCAGCTGAACGCGGTCTGTCTTCTTTGAAGTTACGTCGATAGATGTTTTTCTTATGATCGTAAGCACGGATCAGCGTTACATGCTGGCCCAGAGACTGCGTCGCAGCTCCGCCGGTCTTGCGCCGGCCGTGCGTGCGTTCAGCAGTTCTACGAGCTCCTCCGCGCACCGTTCCGGCCGGTAAACCTCGCGTGGAGCGGAATGGTACGGGCTCATGCGGAAGCCGTGAGGTGCGGCAGCGGTACCGCCGGAGCTGATGGCATGCAGCCACCGGTCCAGGACAAGCGGGCTCAGGACTTCCCCATAGCCGCCGCTGACAAAATATTCGCAGTTTTTCTCCTCTTGGCCCGGAATCGACTCACAGAACAGCATGGGCAGCCCTTTGGCCATCGCTTCGGTGCAGGTCATCCCGCCCGGCTTTGTAATGAGCAGGTCGGAGGCATCCATCCATTTGCTGACTTCCTTCGTCTGCCCGATCACTACGATATTCGGATGCGAGAATGCAGGCGAGCTCTTTAATTTGGTTAGCAGCTTCTGGTTATTCCCAACACAGAACACGAGCTGTACGCGGTCCTTCCACTGGGCGAGCTGGTAGAACAGCTCCTTGTTTGCGACCAATCCCCAGCCTCCGCCCATAATGAAGACTGTCGGCATGTTTTTCAGCTTCAGCTTCCGCCTTACAATCGCTTTATCTTCCTTCGTCCAAAACGTCGGATGGACCGGGATGCCGGTTACGTTCACGCTGTTTGGATGAACCCCGCGTTTCAACAAAATCCGGCGGACGGATTCCGTCGATACGAGAAACTGGTCCACCTGACGGTTCATCCAGGAGCCGTGTGCGTCGTAATCGGTAATGACAGTGCAGAGCGGAACGTCCAGTCCGGAAGCCTTCAGCCGTCCGATGATTGCGCTGGGGATCGGATGGGTGCAGACGATGAGGTCGGGTCTCAGCTGACGGATCACATCAGCCGTATGATTGTAGAACAATTTATGGAGCGCCAAAGCGGTCAGACGCTTCAGCGGTTTGTCATGCTGTTTTCGATAAAGCATGCCGACAAGGGCCGGATTGGTGCTTACCGTGAGACGGTAGGCCGACAAGATCCATGGAGCTACGGTAGGATTCAGAAAAGAGCCAAGCTCGATTACCTTCGTATGCACATTGGGTTGAATTTCCTTCATGCCAGCAGCCAGCGCATAACCCGCCTGGGTATGACCGCTGCCGAATCCCTCGGATAATATGAGTACACGCTTCTTTTGCACGATTGTTCACCTTCTACCTAGATTAATTTTGGGCTTCGCTAGAGAGCGAGCCTCGTTTCTATAAAAAAGTTTGCTTATGTTATAAGTGGGTAAGCTTATGTAATTGAACCTGCTATAGTAACAGTGTATGCTTTCATGCGTTCAAACAAAACGGCCCGTGGACCAGTCTCAAACTGGACTTAAGTCGGGGGGGCGCTGCTCACGATCCACTTCACTGCCGTTGACCAGTGACATCATATTCATTAGACGCTTGAGAGCCACGGCAGCCCTGCAAATGGATTATAGAAACTGGATTCATAGGTTTGTGATCAAGTTCGGCTAGCATTCATTGAGAAGGGTGCAGAAGGGGATAAAGGTCGGTCCTGCGGGTTACGCCTCCGGCCGATTCAGCGGATACAGCGCGGCGCGCGTGAGCCATAGGGCCATCTCCACAGCCGTTTCTTGCATTTGATGGTTCAGCCAATAGTAGATGAGCCCCATCATCCCGCCGGAGGAGAAGGAAGCCTGGAGCGCGTCTGTCGTGAAAGCGAGCAATTCGCTCTTGATCACCTGGTCCAGCTGGACAGGGAAATCCTTAACATTCATCATGATGGTGTAGAATGCCGCATGCTGACGGATATGCTCAAACAAGGCAACGGCTGAAGAAATCGGTTTACCGGATTCCTCATAATCCTTCCTGGCCGACTCATGGGTATAGGAAGGATTGCGCATCGCGCTGCGAAGCGCCGTAAGAATGCCGGATGCGGTTTGGTTCAACAGGTCATCCTTGTCGTAATAATGAAGATAGAAGGTCGAACGGTTTACGCCCGCTTTTTCCACAATGTTACGGATGGTGATTGATGCGTAGTCCTTTTCCGCCATAAGGCTGATTAAAGCCTCGGATAGATAGTGCTGGGTGTAGGTGACTCGTTTGTTCATATGTCTAATATCCTCCAGATGATATTGAAAACGCTGTAAAATAGACATTTTCGGCCAGATTGACGTTTGATCGCCAAATTGGACGGGCGCTATAATGATTATAGACAATGTGTTGTCTAATTCAAAGGTTGGAGGTAGGTTGGTCATGAAGCTACAAGACAAAGTAACGGTTATTACAGGTGCCGGATCAGGAATGGGAAAGGAAATGGCTCTTTTATTTGCTAAGGAAGGCGCCAAACTGGTTCTCGCTGATATCTCCCAGGCCTCTCTTGACCAAGTCGTTGCAGAAATTCAGCAGCAGGGCGGTACCGCAGTTGGGGTCATCGCGAATGTTGCCAAGGAAGAAGATGTGCAGAATATGATCGATACCGCAGTGAATCAGTACGGATCGCTGGACGTGCTGGTCAACAATGCGGGAATTATGGATAAAATGGTGGCGGCGGCCGAAGTGACCGACGAACTGTGGGAGCGTGTCTTCGCCGTCAATACGACAGGCCCGATGCGGGCGATCCGCAAAGCGCTTCCAATTATGGTCAAGCAGGGAAAAGGCGTCATCGTCAATACGGCATCTGTCGGCGGATTGTTTGGCTCCCGGGCAGGGGCAGCTTATACGGCGTCCAAGCATGCCGTGATCGGTTTAACCAAAAATGTCGGCTACCAGTACGCGAAGCTCGGCATTCGCTGCAACGCGATCGCCCCGGGCGGTGTGGAGACCAACATTATGTCCGATACGCCTAGTATGGATATGAATGCGCTTGGTGTGCAGCAAGCGATGGCCGGCATGGGCGTGAATCCAAGAACCGGCAAGCCGGATGAAATCGCGAAGGTCGCTTTGTTCCTCGCCTCGGACGATTCCAGCTTTGTAAACGGTACGGTTATTACAGCGGACGCCGGCTGGACGGCTTATTAATCCCGCTTCGTCCTGGATGGTTCGATTCATACGCTAAATGTATATTCTCTGATTTCCCATTAAAAAAGCGCCGTCGTCCGTCCTTTTCGGCACCACGATCGGCGCTGTTCTGCTTTCTTATTGCTGACTACCAGTGTCATCGGTTTGCGGCTCCAGGATTTACGCCCCCCGAGAACCGGATCGCTGGAAACCTTTTGCGGCTTCCCGGAATCGATCGTCTTCATTCTTTTCATCTGTAGATTCCTCCATCGTTATCATGTTCGCCTGGAAACCGGTGTCTAACTTCACGGTAAATCTAAGCTTCCGGCGTTCAACTGATTATAGCATAAACGGTCTTTCTGCTTAGCACAAGATGCTGCGGCACAAAATTTTCCTGGAAAATCCAAATTGGCAGCCAATTCTCTAACGTCCCATGTTATAATCAAAATGGTTTATATTGGTATAACAGGGAGGAAGAAGGATGGACGAACAACAACATGCCGCGGGCATGCCAAAAAATCAGGCAAAGGAGAGGAGCTTAAGAAACACATCTGTAGCCAAAAAGGTGCTTGCAGGCACACTTGGACTCAGTCTTCTGCAGGTGCCTTTGTTGGCATCAGCGGATACAGCCAGCGGGACTTCCGTTGTGAAGGATTCCGTAGTTTCAGCGTCCCAGGACAGCGGCTCTACAGCTTCGAAGGGACTCAATCCGGCCGACGCCAAAATTACGAAAGCCCAAGCGGAATCGCGTGTAAAGGATTTGTTCCCGGTGCTCAAGGAGGCAAGACTGGATGGAGTAACCTATGGGGAGCAGAACGTGTCCCCGCCCAACACGAAGAAGGTATGGGTGCAGAATTGGACGATACAGAAGGGAAACCACTCGACGGGCTTCAGTACCGAAGTGGACGCGATTACGGGGGATATCCTGAACTATTATTATCCATATTCGTATCCGTTTGACGATTCCAACACAGCCTATTACCCGCCGGCGGTTTCCGAGCAGGAAGCTCAGAAAATCGCCGAGGCGTTTATACCCAAAGCAGCTCCTTCTATTAAAGCAGGTACGATGAAACCGTCAAACCAGAACCTCTATTTATCCAACAAGGCGTTGTTCGGACCGGTTCAGTATTCATTTTCGTACACGATTGACGTCAATGGGATTCCTGCAGACAATGAGTCTGTGAGCCTGGATGTGGACGGCAACGGAAATATCGTCCGCTTTAACCGCAATACTAACCAGGGGGATTATCCAGCGGCCAAAGCCACCATCAGCAAGGAAGATGCGGAGAAGAGGCTTGAGCAGGGCTTGTCCGTAACGCTTGCATACATACCGTCCACCTCGCTGTACGATACGTCCGCCAACCGGGAATGGAAGATCGGCTATGTTCCTGACCGGACATTGGAGCCGATGGATGCCAATTCCGGGAAGCGGATCGATACCATTTTTGGCAAGGATTTGGATGGCCCAAGCCAAGCGGTTAGCTATACCGCATTAAAGGCTTCCGGTAAATTGTTCACCCCGAATAAAGGCGGGCAGCTGACCTCGGACGAAGTGCTGCAGCGGCTTCAAGGCATTGCCCCGGGCTCGGATTACCAGATCCAATCCAATCTCGGAAATTATTGGGGCGGCACCGGTAAGCAAGCTTGGAGCCTGAACTGGAACAAAAGAACTGCCGGGATATACCGCGATGACAGCAAGTATGCGTACGTGGACGCCGACACAGGGCAGCTGCTGAGCTACCATGAGTTCCAGTATCCGGATGCCGAACCGGCCAAAGCCACCGCTCCGTCCGTGACGGAAGCCCAGGCACAAGCGAAAGCCATTGAGCTGGTGCTGGCCCATTATCCGAATGCCGCCGAAGCTCTGAAACTGTCAGACGCCAAAACGTTGAATACGGCAACAAAGACGGTTTATCAATTTGTGTTCCAGCGTTTCTACAAGGACTTGCCTGTTAACGGAATGACGGTGAACGTCTCTATCGACGGCAGCGGCAAGTTGGTGAACTACAATGCGGATACTTCCCTTTCGGATAAAGATATCAAAGCGTTGGACAATTTGACAGCAAAAGTTGATCCGAAAGACGCACAGCAGCGCCTGCTGGACGATCTCAGCGTGGAGCTGCGGTACATCAGCAGCGGCGGTTACACAGTGGATAACACGTACGTGGAACCGAAAGTTCGATTGGCGTATGTTCCAACGCTGAACGGAGACCGGAACGTAGGATATATCGATGGGGTTACAGGGAAAACCGAAGCATCAAGTCTGCTGCCCGTTTCGAACAAGGACAAGAGCGCTGCGCTTCCGAGCGATGCGGCAAACCACGCGGCAAGCAAGGATTTGGCGACGCTGCTCGAATACCGCGTGTTGTCGCCTGGTGAAGATGGCTTGCTCCATCCCGAAGCGGAGCTGACTTTGGGGGACTGGATCCAAATGATGGCGAAAGGGGTTTACCCAGATCAAGGCTATTATGGGGGCCAGTATCAACCGATCTTTACCGACGTTCCAGCCGACAGTCCGATCTCTGGAGCGGTACAGCTGTTCTTGGATAAAGGCTGGCTGAAAGACGAGAAATCGTCGGAGCTGCATCCGGAGCAGAAGCTGACCCGTGAAGCGGTGGCCACCAGCCTGACCACGGCTCTGCATTACAACCGCCTGTCCAAGTTCTTCCAGCAGGATGCACAGGCGTTGTCCCTATCGGACGCGAATGCGATCCAGGACAAAGGCGCCGTTGCGCTTATGCTGAAGCTCGGACTGATGGACGCCGCGGGGGGCAAATTCGACCCGGCGAAGCCGGTCACCAAGGCTGAAGCGGCGACGATTATGGTCCGCTTGGCACATCTCCAAAGCAAAGTGGATACCCCGCTTAACCAAAGATACTAGTCATTTTACGTGATCGAGCTTGGGGTTGCCATTACCCGTGTGCCTCTTGAACAACAGCCGCAGTCTCCGGACTGCGGCTGTCTGTATGTTAAGGCTTATTTGCCGTAACTTTTAACGGCGGGGGCTTCATATTTACTCATCATGTCCAGCAATACAGACACATTTGGCTCAATGATGGCCATGGATTGGTACTGTGGCTGCATGAACTGTTCCCGTACCATATGCTCAAACAGGGAGATCATCGGATCGTAATAACGATTCACGTTCAGCATGCCAATGGGCTTGCGGTGAATGCCGATCTGGGCCCACGTGAACGCCTCGAAAAACTCCTCCATCGTGCCCGGTCCACCCGGAAGCACGAGGAATGCGTCGGCGAGCTCCGCCATTTTAAACTTCCGGTCATGCATCGTGCCGACCACATGAAGCTCGGTCAACCCTTGATGCGAAATTTCCCGGTCTACCAGCACCTGTGGAATGACGCCGATGGTCTGCCCGCCTTCAGCAATGACCGTATCGGCCAGTACGCCCATGATCCCTACGCTGGATCCCCCATAAACCAGGGTTAACCCGCGCCGGACCATTTCTTTGCCCAGCTCGACTGCTGCTTCCCGATACGCCGGCGACGCACCGTAACTTGATCCGCAATACACAGCTAAATGTTTCATAACATAACTCCCTTCCTACGAGCCTTCTCTGTTTAGGTCTTTTTCATTATAAATGATTTTCCGGACCCATGGTCGTGAAAATCTCCTCCGTTAGGTTAAGCCAAAGTAAAAAACGCTACCCCAAAGTTCGTGCTCAAGTCACGGTTTATTGGATGGCAAAAGGGGAATATTAAGGGAGAATCACCACCCGAACGCGGACTCATTTATCAAAATCTATGACGAGGCGGAATAACCATGATATCCTTTGTCTTGACCTTGAAACGGCTGCTGACCGGACTGTTTCATGCGTTTAAACTGAAAAATTTCCAGGTTTTCTTTGTCTTAATTGTTCTGCTGCTTGTTTCTGGCACGATTTTTTATACCACGGAAGAAAACTTAAGCGTCATAGACGCGCTATATTTCTGTATCACGACGCTGAGTACGGTAGGTCATCCGGACTTCATGCCCAAGACGGGACTCGGCAAAATTTTTACGATGATTTATATCGTGGTAGGCACCGGCACCTTTATGGGGCTGCTCAGTTATGTTGCTTACGGGGTCGTTCAGAGCAATCAAAAGGACGGCGATATTGATACGGAACGTGACCGTTTTAAGAAGAAGGCCAAGCATAAATAATATGAAGCAGGCGAAAATCTCCGCGGGATTCCGCGGTTTTTTTGTACGATTAACGTCACGAATGAGGAAGTCCGGGTACGAAGCACTATGTTATAATTTACGGGAAGGTTGAACATGCAGTCATCTTGGAAGCAGGAGTGAAGCGTCTTGAAAACAGTCGTCATTATCGGCGGGGGGATTACGGGGTTGTCGGCCGCGTATTATTTGCGCCGGACCTTAAATCAATACAGCGGGCAGACGGAGCCGGCGAACATCATTCTCGTTGAAGCGGAACAGACGCTGGGCGGAAAAATGCGGACCGTATACGACGGCGGTTTTACGATGGAATCCGGCGCCGATTCGATCGTGACCCGGAAAACGAATGTGGCTCCGCTGATTCAGGAACTGAACCTGGCGGATCAGGTCGTCTATAATGCGACGGGAATTTCCTACATCTATACGGACGGCAGGCTGAAGCAGATACCGAAGGATGCCGTCTTTGGGATTCCGACCAGCATCGAATCGCTTGCCACAACCGAGCTGGTATCCGCGGAGGGCAAGGTGGAAGCCCTGAAAGACCTGTATACCCCCAATGAGCATTTCACAAAAAATGATTCGGTCGGTGCGTTTCTGGAAGCCTTTCTTGGAAAGGAGTTCGTGGAGAAGCAGATCGCGCCCGTCTTGTCAGGCGTTTATTCAGGCAAACTGAGCGATTTGACGATCGCATCAACGCTGCCTTACTTGATCGATTATAAAAACGAATACGGAAGCCTGATCAAAGGGCTGTCCGAAAATCGCGCAAAATTTCAAAGCGGCGGGCAAAAAAAATTCATGTCCTTCCAAAACGGTGTTTCTGCGTTGATTGATGCCTTAGAGCAGCAGCTGACCGGAACGGAGATCGTGAAGGGGGTACGGGCCGAATCCGTGGCCAAGGATGGAAGCCGTTATGCGGTGACGCTGGCAGACGGCCGCGTGATTGATGCTGACTATGTGGTGCTCGGCACGATGCACTATGCGGCGCAGCAGCTGCTTGCGGATCCGGTATTGGACCAGGAGTTCAACCAGCTGAAGAACAGCTCCATGATCAGTGTTTACGTCGGTTTCGATCTTCCGGATGCCGAGCTGCCTGCAGACGGCACGGGCTTTATTACGGCCGATGGCAGCGACATTACGTGCAATGCCTGCACATGGACAAGCCGGAAATGGGAGCATACCTCCCGTGAACGTAAGCTGCTCGTCAGACTCTTTTACAAAAGCAGCAATCCACGCTACGATGAGCTGGTTCAGCTAAGCGAGGGAGAGCTGCTGAACGTTGCGCTGGAAGATATCCGTAAGAGCCTGGGGATTACCGGCGATCCGGTCACCCACGAGGTCACGAAGTGGCATAATGTGATGCCGAATTATCATATCAAGCACCACAGCATCGTCAAGGATCTGGAACAGAAAATGGCCGAGCGGTTCCCGAACATCTATCTGGCCGGATGTTCCTATTATGGCGTCGGCATTCCGGATTGTATTGCTAACGGCGAGCAAACGGCATATAAAATCGCTGCACAACTGTAAGCTTAAAAACGATCAAAAAGCGAATACAAGCGAATAGAGCGAATATGCGCGAACAGCCGCCCGAAAGGGCGGCTGTTTTAACGATAGACATGCATCCAATTCCATTTTCCCTGCCAAAGTGAATAGAATTCAGCTCTAGCATTGCCTTTCACATCAAAGGCTTGGAGAACGATACGCTGCTTGAGCATTTTCCCGCCTAGCCCGATAATATATTTAGCTAGACTTTGGCAGAAACGGGGGAGAAGCTTGTTATGTTAGAAGCTATCGACGAAGCAGTAAGCATCAATTCGCTCATTTGGTTGTTTCTTGCTGCATTTATGATTCACGATTTTGAAGAAATCATTACGGTGGAAGGCTGGATGAGGCGAAATTATGATCAGGTCAGCCGGATCGTCCCTGACCGCGCGGGCCGGATCCTCAAAGATTTTTCCAATATCACCGGTTCCCAGTTTGCCGTAGCCGTATTTTTCGAGTTTATCTTGTTTATCCCATTTACATACTTGGCCGCCGAGCATCGTTGGATGCTTTTGTTTACAGGCTTTAATACGATTATGTTTATCCATGTATTTACGCATGTGGGGCAGAGCATATACCTTCGGAGATATACGCCTGGCGTGGTGACCGCGGTGCTGGTTACACTGCCATATTCAATGTACTTATTTTACCGCCTGCTGGATGCAGGCTTGGTAAATGGCTCAGACCTCGCCTGGAGCATCCCCGTTGGTGCTGCTACCGTGCTGCCTGTCGTGTGGATCGGTCATCAGTGTGCGCGGCGGATTGCGCCGAACAGGTAAGGGGGATGGACGACTCTGTTAGGGTATTTTGACCTGAGCACGTTCCGTTCTGGCTCATCCGTTCTCTGGCAGCAAAAAAGGAGCCCTAAGGCTCCTGCCGGAGATCAGTTTCGAATCCCGTTCACCGGTGTCATCTGGAGGAAATAAAACTTTCCTTTTTTATTAATCTTTCCGGTAATGGTGGCTGCGCCTTTCTTTGTAAAGATGTATTCGTTCTTCTTGATCTGCACCGAGTACCCTTTCATTTGAATCCCGAACACAGCCTTGGCTTTGGGCTTGATCGCGGAAAGGGCCTGGTTTTTGCTGAGAACGGGCTTGGCAAAGGATTTGGCGAAGTCCTGGTCGTTCGTCCAATCCTGGCCGAGTAAATTTTGGATCTCCCAGACCTTACCGGTTTTTGCCCCGATAACGACGTAATTGTTATCCTCATCGTCCCGGAAGTTCCAGACAAATTTCTTGTCCCCGGTTTTTTCGCGCAGCACATATTCGAACGGTTTGGTGAGGCTGATGCCCAACGTCTTCAGGGACTGATTCGCTTTATTGGCAAGCTGTGCTTTGACGGAGGCTAATGAATAAGTCATGCTGGCCGATATTTGGTTCCCTTGATCCAGATCGATGTACAGGCTCTGATTGTTTCCCCAGAGAACCCAATAATTTCGGGGAGCATTATCCTGGTAAGGGGAGTGAACACGCCAGATGGCTTCTGTTTTGAACTTGTGATCGGTGTCATAGGTTTTCAAGAAGGCAGCCGTTTTATTGGCCAGGGCTGCACCGATAACCGCATTGGTATTCGAAGATTTATAGATGATGCTGGTCGATTCCACCCGTTTCTTTGCCGGATTATACTGCTGGTTAAACTCGGCATCGATTTGACCGCTGAGTTTTCCGTAAATAAACAGGGGCTGGCCGTTTGCATCCTTATCCACGCTCGTAAATTCGATCTTGGTGCTGCCTGAGAGTTTGTTCAGAGCTTTTGTCAATTGAGCTTCAACTGCAGGATCCAAGCTTATGGAAGATGCTTCGATTTGCGCTTCAGCAGGCATGGATGGGGGTGCCGCATAGATCGGGGCAGCAGACAGCAGCAGCGAAAGGGCGGCGGCCGATAGGGTGATAGAACTCCATTTTTTCATTTGTTGTTTTCCCTCCTGTGTCTTGTATCCAAATGGTTTAGGTATTCATGCACTAGACGTCGTGAAATATGAAAATGTTTCAAGATATGGATTTTTTTATAAATATTTATTGAATTTATAGCTTAAATCAAGGGAAGAAGCTGCTTCGCATAAAAGGAAAGCTCGCTTTCCGATTCTAAATCGCGAAGGAGCGCAAGCTGAAGAAAACGTCTCGGCTGGTCCTTCGCGGATTCTTCCCGAAGCATGGCGGCGACCTCCGCCAGTTCATTCTTTCTCTGGTTCGGTACGGCGATATCCGGAATGATCGACGCTATTTTTTGGATCAGCGCATCTTTTCTCCCTTCGCGGGATGCAAACAGGCCCTTGAGATCGATTTGGGAATATTCCGTCATGAGCTCGTCGGTAAGCAGGGAGGGAACCGGCCGTTTTGCCAACCCCTCCATCAGATCGTCCATCCGCTCAGCGATGAACACAGCTAACCTTTTTTTGTCGATTGGCAAATAACCGAACAACAGGTGAAAGGTATACTCTCGAATTAGACCGCTCAGCATTGCAGTGGCATCCCACTTCCACTCCTCGATGCCAGGCCCGTACCGGCGGAGCAGAATATCTTGATAGTACAGGAACATGCTCCTTCTCATTCCGTTCAGAACGCTTTCGATTTTATCGTTATTAACCGGAGGCAGCTCGTTATGGTCACGCGAAATATAGTACCCGTGCTCCATATAAAAATCGAACTGATAGGCAAGCTCCTCCAGGTAGGTTTCTTTCGTCGGCAGCTGCATTTTCCGGATATGATCGACCGCATCGATCATGTCCTGCTGGCGCTTCTCCAATATGCTGATGTACAGTTCCTCTTTCGAACTGAAATGCTTGTACAGCGAGCCTTTGGCGATGCTGCAATCATCGGCGATATCCTGTATTGAAGTCGCCTGGTAACCTTTTTCCGCAAAAAGCCGGATGGCCGACTCCAAAATTTTCTCCTTCAGCACACTCATTCGTGCCGCCTCCTTCGTTGGCGCTCAATCACTACTCATGTCTAGCTCAGATATGTTTCCGAACGCGATGTCCGGTTACGGGAATGACCATAAGGTTCTTGTAAAAACTAATGAGTCACATTACAATTATCTTATCGGCCTACAACATTGGTGTCAAATCCAAGTCACGCTTTATATGGCCGATCCATCTTAATGATGGTGCTTGAAAAGGAGAGAAAACAACTTGCTGGATATGGTAGTGGAAGTCAAAAAAGCTCAAGAGGGCGATCTCGATACTTTTGTCAAGCTTATACGCCAACTGGAATCACGGCTGTATGGCTTGGCCAAGTCTATAGTGAAGCGTGACGAGGATTGTGCGGATGCAATCCAGGAAACGCTGCTTAAGGCTTATAAGTCATTAAATACGTTGAAGAAGCCCGAATTTTTCAATACTTGGATCATCCGGATTTTGATCAACGAATGCAATCAAGTGCTGCGGCTCCGAAAACGAACCATCGTGATGGGGGAGCTGCCCGAAACGAACTACCCAATCGCTGCTCATGGCGCAGATCATCAAACGAGCGACCTGCAGGAGGCGGTTGACCGGTTAAACGATACGCTAAGACTGGTTGTGCATTTGTTTTATTATCAGGACCTGTCGGTCAAGCAAATCGCGGAAATCCTTGAAATTTCGGAAGGCGCCGTCAGGGCAAGGCTGCATCGGGCAAGAGGCGTACTTGCGGATTGGATGAACTCAATGCGAATGAACTTTGCGGGGATTTGAAAAACGATAATAATCACTCAGAAACGGTAAGAATAGATACTTATACAGGAGCATCGTATAGATAAAATAAATGATCCACGCCAGGAAAGGAACATGTTGATATGCCTGCAACATCCGTCGGAGTCATCATCACGAACCGTACCGTATTCCTCGCCTGCCATTCCACGGGCAATACGTTTTACGATCTGCCCAAAGGTATGCCAGAGGAGGGAGAGACACTGGAGCAGACCGCATGCCGGGAAGTTCTGGAGGAAAGCGGCCTTAACATTCTACCCGATCAAATCAAGGATTTAGGCGTGTTCCCGTATAACCGGGCCAAAAACCTTCAT
This sequence comes from Paenibacillus sp. FSL R5-0378, assembly GCF_038009285.1. Taxonomy (NCBI): domain Bacteria; kingdom Bacillati; phylum Bacillota; class Bacilli; order Caryophanales; family Paenibacillaceae; genus Paenibacillus; species Paenibacillus sp. FSL R5-0378. Next base: position 5,058,158 of record NZ_JBBPAY010000001.1, on the reverse strand, counting down.
CTGTTCTTATGGGAAGCGGAATCTCTCCCCCCGATAGAGGAAATGGCCTGTACTTCTACGTTTATTGACCGGTACAGCGGTCAGGCGAAGCCGGAGGTAGACAGTTACGAATACATCGGTTTCGATCAAGCTGATAACATGATGACAGCGAATATGGCACGCGTAATCCGTGATGCGGAGCAGCGTATTCGGGAAATGTCCTGAGTTTAATCCAGACAACGAAGCCACCTCTAGCAGGCGGCTTTTTTGCTGCGTGATCACGTCCTCTGCGAAGCTTTCTGGAGTAATGGTAACGCCCGGTTCTATCAAGTTATTGACAATTGTCAGGCTGGGTTTACTATAAACATGGAAGGAAAAAATTAGGTATTTCATATACCGGCAGGGGGGCTGGATGAAATTGTTAACGGTTACTTATCAAGACATTGAACCTAAGCTGCAAACGGGGGATATTCTGCTGGCACACGGCGTCGCCAAAGGCAGTCAGCGGATCGAAGAGCTGGAGCATTGTCCATGGTCGCACGTGGCGATGGTGGTCAGGGCGCCGGACGGTGAAGCGCTGCTGTGGGAATCCACATCACTGGATAATCTGGAGGATACTTGGCTGCATGTCAAGAAATCCGGTCCCCAGCTCGTTAAGCTTCGTGACCGCCTGTCTACGGACGTCGGGAACCATTATGACTCGATTTTCGCAATCCGTCAGCTTCAAGCTGATCGTACACCGGAGATGCAGGCTATGCTCGATCGCTTCATTGGAGAAGTGCATGGTGCAGTTTTTCCCGACAAGAAAAGAATGTATTGGGAAATTATAGAGGGAAAGTTCGGGATAACTTCTTCATTCCGCGACTTTTTTTGCAGCAAATTGTTAGCTGAAACGTATATCCGGCTCAAACTGCTGTCCTCCACCAAAGCCCCTAACAGTTACGAACCTAGAGATTTCACATCGAAGCATCGTTTGTCATTGCTTGGAGACGCCAGACTCGGCGACGAAATTTACTTGGACGCCTCTTCGTTTCGTGCATGAGTTGGCGTCGCCGCATCAGAGCTGCCGTCTTTGCTGTGCTGGTCTTCACTGCAGCCTGGAATCCGGCGGTAATCTCCGCTTCGTCTTCGCTGACAGTGAAGAATGGCGAAATGCAGCTCTCCGGATGGGACTTTAGAAGCGATGGATCCATCGAATTGAACGGGACTTGGGAATTTTACTGGAAGCAGCTCTTGTGGCCGGAGGATTTGCAGAGCACAACGTCACCGGAGGTCAGCGGATATGTGGAAGTCCCCGGCTACTGGACGAATCACAGGCTGAACGGATCACCGCTTCCGCCGGACGGCTATGCAACGTATCGTATGGTGATTCGCGGGCTTCACCCGTCGGACGATGTGGCCATTAAACTGCGGAATATGTATTCTTCTTACGCTTTGTGGGTGAATGACGAACTGGAGGCGTCATCCGGACAACCCGGAACGACGCCCGAAAACACATCTCCAAAGTATGGTGCCTCCATCGTCGTACCGGTTAAACCCAGCCCGGAAGGGAGCTTGACACTGCTGATCCAGGTGTCCAATTTCACTTATCCCAAGGGAGGAATCAACAATTCTCTCGAGCTGGGAGATGCCAAGCTGCTTCAGAAGGAGAGGTCAGGAGAGCTGGTTCAGGACAGCCTGGTCATCGGGGCGCTGCTTGTCATGGGAATCTACCATCTGTTCTTGTATGGATTCAGGCGAAAAGATGTGACCCCGCTGTATTTCGGGTTGTTCTGCATGTGCATCGCCTTTCGAACGATGCTGGTCGGTTCGAGATACATTCTGGAGATCCTTCCCGGTTTTTCGTGGGAATGGTTCGCCAAAGCCTCCTATTTAACGGTTTACGTGGGCGAATTTTTCTTGATCTCATTTATTTATTATTTGTTTCCTCAATATTTGTCGCGTTCCGTTCGACGCGTTACCCAAATGTTTACCCTCATCTTGACTTTGCTTGTGCTTACCACGGATATACGGATTTACGACTATTCGCTGCTGCCCTTTGAGATTTATTCGATCGGCCTCGTGCTGTACGCCATTTATGCTTCTTACCGGATCGCCCGTCAGCGCCAGGAAGGGTCTCTGCTGCTCATTCTCGGGTTTAGTTTGATCTTTGTGACCGCACTGAATGATACGCTGAACCGGAAAGGCATTCTCGATACCCCGGCACTGCTGCAATTTGGCGTACTTAGCTTTGTTTTTATGCAATCCCTGCTTATATCCAAAAAATTTTCCCGTGCTTTCTCCCAGGTCGAGAGCTTATCGGAGCGCTTGTTAACGCTGGATAAGCTGAAAGATGAATTTTTGGCCAAAACATCTCATGAACTCCGGACACCGCTGCACGGGATTATCGGACTGGCGGATTCGCTGATCGACGGAAGCTCCGGCAAGCTCCCTCTGCCCGTGATTGAGCTGCTGCGGCTCATGAAAATCAGCGGGCAAAGGCTGGCCCATCTGGTGAACGACATCCTGGATTTCTCCAAGCTCAAACACCAGGAGATTACTTTGCACAAAGTAACGGTGGATTTGCGCCTTGCCGTCGACCTGACTCTTCAAGTCCTTAAGCCTCTGGCCGTAAACAAGGGACTCCATATGGAAAATAAGCTGCCGGACGATCTGTATGTAATAGCCGACGAGAACAGGCTCCAGCAAATATTGCATAACTTGATCGGCAATGCCATTGCGTATACGGAATCCGGAACCGTCACGATCACGGGACGCAAGTCGCACGGTCAAGCCAAAATTCAGATCAAGGATTCGGGAATCGGCATTGCGGAGTCGGACTTGTCCCGCATTTTCGAATCGTTTGAGCAGGTCCGTCCCATGAACGGTCCTCAGCAGGGCGGAACCGGTATTGGGCTGTCTATTACGAAGAAGCTGATTGAACTGCATGAAGGCGAGATCGAAGTGGTGTCCAAATTGGGCGAGGGCTCAACGTTCAGCTTTACGCTTCCGCTGGCGATGCCGCAAACGCCGCGGATTCAGCCGAGGACGGCGCTCACTTCACAGGACACCGGGGTGCAGGATCGGCATACGGATTGGAGCATGATCCGGACTACCGCGGAACCCGCGGAAGCCCAGATGCATCTGCCTTCAGTGCTTATCGTCGATGACGACCCGATCAACGTCCAGGTGCTGCTGCAATTTCTCGGAGGGAAATATGCGCTTAAGTCAACGGGAAGCGGGCAAGAAGCCGTGGAATGGATCAGGAACGGCTACAAGCCGGACATCGCTCTGCTGGATGTGATGATGCCGTTTGTGTCGGGGCTTCAGGTGGGCCAAGAGATACGCCGGCATTACAATTCCGGGGAGCTGCCGATGATTTTCCTCAGCGCTAGGAGTCAAATGACCGACCTCGTTGCAGGCTTTGAGCATGGCGGCAACGATTATCTTGTGAAGCCGGTCGACAAACAGGAGCTGTTGGCCAGGCTGGAATTGCATCTGCAGTTGGTCCGCTGGAACCAGACCCTGGAGCGCGAGGTTGAAGCAAGAACGATTGAGCTGGAGCATTCGCTTGAGGAGCGGGCAAGAGCGATGTCCGAAGTCTCGGTCCTCGCCGAGCGCAACCGGATTGCCGGTGAAATCCACGATCATGTGGGGCATATTCTTACGGCGAGCATCGTTCAGCTTCAAGCCGGTCTGAAAATGTTATCCATGAGCGCCCCTGAATCGGTCGACAAATTGAATCTAGCATCAGAATTGGTTCGCAAAGGGCTCCATGAAATGAGGAAATCGGTACATATGCTGGGCGAGGAAGCAGCGGCCGCATCCTCGTTCCCGGATTCCCTGCTGCAGATCATAGAAGATTCGGAAAAATACGCTGAGGTGACACTGGAGCACATCATTGAAATCACGGATGGCCGTCTTGAGCCGGAAGCGGAAAAGCTGATCCGCCATGCGCTGCAGGAAGGAATCACAAACGGCATCAGGCATGGCCGGTGTACGCATTTTCGGTTCGAGCTGGTGGAAGAGGACGGCTTGGTCCGGTTCACACTGGAGAACAACGGCTTGCCATTTGCATCGGATCGGCTAGGTTTCGGTCTGACCATGATGCGGCAAACGATCCGCCGAAGGGGTGGAACCTTCCGGATCGGCACCAATGAAGGTGCAGGCTGCCTATTGGTGCTCACCCTGCCAAGTAGAAGGGAGGATCAATGATGTCAAAATTAACGATACTTATCGCAGAAGATCAGACGCTTGTGCGGGAAGGCCTTGAGACCATACTTAATCTGGAATCCGACATAGAGGTTGTAGCAACAACCGACAACGGCCAAACCGCCTATGAGCTTACTAAGAGCTTGAGGCCGCAGCTCGTGCTGATGGACATCGAAATGCCGGTGATGAACGGGATTACGGCGACCCGGCTGATTAAGGAGTCGAGCCCGGAGACGATTGTTCTGATTTTAACGACGTTTACCAATGAAGATTATATTATTGAGGGTCTTGCCAGCGGAGCGTCCGGCTACCTGCTCAAAGACTTTTCATCCGACAAACTGATTCACTCATTGAAAGAGGCGGTTCGGGGCGAACTGATGCTGCCCTCCAAGCTGGCGGCCAAGTTTGCTGCCCGTATGCGCACAGCAGCAGCCCCCAGGCAGCCCGGAATCGATTATGGGCTGACCCCGAGGGAGCTTGAGATCGCCAAGCTGATTACGGCACATAAGAACAACCGGGAAATTGCCGATACGCTGTACATCACCGAAGGGACGGTGAAAAACTACATCAGCGTAATTTATGAGAAAATCGGGACGAATGACCGGACCAAGGCCATCCTGCTGCTGAAGCATGCCTTGGAGGCTGTAAACTAAATGAAAATGAAGTTCTCACCAGCACCGTTTCCTCTTCAAAGGAAGCGGTGTTTTTTTATTCCATAAGTATATCGGTGAACCAGGATCCCGTACAGTTACTTTCGTCATATCCCGGTCATATGACAAAATGTACACTTCAGTCACTTATCGACAGTAAGGAATGCCCGTTATGATGGAGGCGTTGAGAGCATAACCGAATCGAAGGAGGAATTTAAAAGTGACGACGGTGAACACCAATTTAAACGGAACGGACGCCGGTTCAATTTTTGATCCAAATACGACGGATCCGGATAAGCTGAAAATGCAGGCGGACGCGATGCTGTTCGTATCTGACCTGCAGGTCAACCAGGTGCTGAAGCAGCAGTGGACTTCGCTCTTGGCCAATATCAAATCGAAAATCGACGAGAATCCCCCGGCCGGCAGCGACAAAGAGACCGTATATAAGGAAAAGCTTAAAATCATCAACAACTTTTTGGCGCAAAAAGGGTATGAAACCACTTCAGTGTATGTGCTTGAGCTAACCCGTACCGATTTTTACGAAGACCATGTGAAGGAAAGCGAACCGAATGCGGAGTCCGACCGTTTCGTCCAGGACATCCTGGCGAAGACCGCGCTTCTGGCCGGCTGGCAGGATGCGATGCAAAAGGCAACGGATACCGATACGTCCGCGCCGGATCAGTTCCTGGCTCAGCACGGCTATAAATGTACCGCGAAGCAGGTCAACGCTTCTTTTAAGGCGATGCGGAATGTAGACATGAAGTTCTGGACAGGTATTTATGGCAATACGGTGATGACCACATCCGACGGCAAAACGGATACGGGACCCGTAGTCATTATTTACGACAGCCTCGACGGGATCTCGATTGGCAGCGATATGCTGGATAAAGATTTGAATAAAGTCACTTACAAGGACGGCATACTCAGCTGGACGAAGGATGACTTTACGGTGAATCATTCGGGTCAGCTGACATTCAGCCAGGTTACCCGGGCAGCCAAAGACGATAAAGATGCATACGTCGGCAATGAGTTTTTCGGTACGATTACGTATTCCAACAGCGACGGCACCGAAAAGAAGGAAAGCATATTTGGACGGATCGGCAAGCCGCCGGAAGGTTCTTCGGGCAGTCACGACGGAAATCGGAAATCGTGCCCTACTCCGCCATCCGTACAACTGTCCGTCGTTGATAAAGCGATGAAATACCTCGGTTACTTTATGGCTGCGGTGTTTGTCGTGGATTTCATCGCCTCTGTACCTAAGCGGTTTAAGGCCATATCAGAATTCGTAGAAAAAATCAAAAAGCCGAACGAACCGAATAAACCGGAAGTCGAGAAGAAGCTCGACAGCACCAAAGAGGAAATCAAGGAATCCAGTGATCCGAAAGCGCTCGAGGAGAACGGTTCGTTTGTGGACAATATCGACAATGTGCAGCCGGAAAATTTCAACAATGAGCAGGGACTCGACTTCATTAATAACGAGCAGCTGCCGCCGGCAAGCGATGTTCAGGCGATGGAGCAAGGCATTGAAAACATGAACGAAAACGGAGAAATCAATCAAAACGAGGAAAATGTTCAAGAGGATCCAAATCCGGTTGACGATAAATTTAAAGGCAATGAGGAAAACGAATTTGAGGGCTTAGCTGAGCTGTTTGGGGAGGCGTAAATGGTGATGAGCAATAATGCGGTGGCACAGGACCAGGCACGTTTTTGGCAATTGTTCGTTCAGGCGATATCCGGGCATCTGCCGGGCAGCGATCCAAAAAATTTCATAGCCGCGGCCGGGCGGGTGGACTCCCATCTCGGCAGCGACGAAGAGGTCGTCGCGCTGACGGACGCCTATAATGTAGGCAATACGATCCCTTCCTGGGGGTTAACGTGGAGCGGCGCGTTCAATAATAAGCTGTTTGATATTTACCAACAATGGGTCCGGGATATCGTCCCTGCCGGCAGCGGCGATTCGGGAAGCGGCGGCTCGTCTTCCGGCGGGGGATCGGCCGATCCGCTGGACACGCAAATCGAGGATCTCCGGTCGAAAATCGCGCTCCTCAGCAGCGACGTTTCCAAAATCAACCAAGGCATCTATTCGGACTGGCTGAACGAAGTTTGTGCGGAGCTCGACTCAACGGGAAAAGCGTGCAGCGTATATTTTACCAACCCGCCGGATCCGACCTGGGCTAACTTCCGTACCCAGCAAATGGGAACCGAAGATTATAAGGCAAAGGTAGAATCGCTGCAAACGACATATGGCGCCCTGCTTGGCGGAATGACTGAACAGCTGAACGCTCTGCTGCTGAAAAAGTTCGGACCCGGCTACCAGGAGCTGGCCGATGCGACCGAAGCGGTCGCACTCGCCGATCCTTTCGAGCCTCATTCAGCGGATGAGCTGCAAAAAACGGCTCAGTTCCAAATGACGATCAAGGAGAACGATACGACAGCAAGCGTTCCCCGGTTTAAAACGAGCGAGCTTAAAGACGTCCGGCAATGGCTTATCAAGCAAAATGGCATCGCTACGAAGAACGGAGGTCCGCTGTTCGCAGAGCAGGCAAACGTACAAATCGCATTAAATGATCAGCAGCAGACCGAAAGGGACAGCTCATGGAAATTCAGTGCCAACGTGGGCATTCCCATCGACTGGTTCTGGCTTGGCGGAAGCACCAATGATTCCGGATCCACACAGTTTAAAGAGGATTATTCTTACGATATTCTGATCACGTATCAAGATGTGATTACCGTGAATATCAACCCGGGGGATTGGTTCTTCGAAGGACTGCTGTCCACGTATAAGGATTACACCAACTGGCCGCAGGGCAGTATGTTTGCAGGTAAACCGCTCTGGGGCGAATCTGGACTCATGAATGTTGTCGTCAAGGGAGTCGTCCTAGGATACGCGCCTTACTTGAGATTCTCATCCAAAGACTGGACCAACACAACGACGCAATCCCAATGGTCCGCCAAAGCAACGTTTGGCATCGGCCCGTTCAACTTCGAGTCGGCGTCCGCTTCCGGTTCCGACTACAGCTCGATGACGACCCAGCTCCAGGACGGTTTCGAAGTACGCGATACGAGCGGAATTCCGAAAATCATTGGTTTAATTGTGGATACCCCCAATGGATGATCCATCCACTCCGATACATGCTCCCTTAGCTTCATCCCCGATGCTGGATTCAGCCCCTATGGCCGTTCAGCAGCCGTCTTCCCAAGAGGCGGCTGCTCCCCAGCCAACGAAGGAGCCGCTATGGCTGATCAATGTCGATGCGGCGTTTAAGGTCGGCTGTCTTGTGGCATTGCTGCTGATCTTGTGGTATTTGGCACGCCTTGTCTTTTTTCAGGCGCTGTCGGAAGGAGAGATTTATTTTCTGACCATGACGCTGTGCGGGTCCGTAGGAGGTGTAACCAGCTTCCTGCTGGTTAAAAACACGGATACCGATACCGGGATGCACTTTAGGGACAATAAGTCGTTCTACCTGCTGGTCACCGCGGTGTTCTGCGGAAATATTGCTTCCTTTTCCGTACCGCTGCTGCTGAATTTCATTCAATTGGAGAATGTGATCAGCACGCAGGTACCGCAAATATTTGTATTCATCGGGGTGTGCCTGATCGCAAGTACGTTTTCCGCACGGATCATAGGCAGCATTTCATCCCGGATCATTAAATTGAATGAACAATCAACGATTAATATCAATAATAGGTGTTAAGTGATAGGAGAGTGCTGGCATGCTGCGGCGCTCTTCTTTTTTTGTCTGCCGTCAGCATCACAGCGGATTCTAATCGGTTTTTAATCTTGTTCTTTTATAGTGAAGTCAATTCTCTATGAAAGGTGCAGCCCATGAAAACAAAAAAGGTCTGGATCCCTGCAATCATAGCAGCTGTTGCTGCCGTCCTGCTCTTAGCTTACTATTTCTATACTTCTTCTTTTCATAGCAATGGTGATCACCTGTTAACATCCCCGGAAGAACGTGCGTTGAGCGTGCATTCACACGGAGAAGAGCGGCCTGAAGGTGGCGCGGAAATTTTTAAGTTCCTGGGAACGCTCGCCGTGTTCCTCGGTGCGGCTAGCTTCTCTTGGGTCTGGTTTAAAAAGAAAATGAAATCCCCTTCGGTGCTGGTGCGTAAAACCGGAAAATGTCTGTACGGCGTGCACAAGCTTTTGGGTTGGATAACCTTAACGATCGTCACGGCTCACGGTTTATATTTTTTGATAACCAAGCCAGATGATCATAAAATATTTACCGGTCTTTCCGCATTCACGATCCTATTGATGATCGCCGGTTACGGGTTCTTCATAAAAAGAATTCGTAACAAGAGGATGCGCGTGGTGCATCGTTATCTCGGCATTCTGTGGGCTCCATTGCTGCTTCTGCACGCCGGCGGATCAGCCATCGTTGCAATCATTGCAACGCTTGCAGTATGGGCAGTGATACGAATGCTGGAAAGAATGCCGCGGTCATCGTCGTAGAACCGTAGAACCATCCACTGAAGATGGTAAAAGCAGCCGTTTATCCGTTTAATTTTTAGTGGTGGAAACATCCGATTAAAGATATCATGATGGATATAAATCATAGAATGGAGCCATCTCGGATGCGGATTGATATGAGCAAAAATGGGTTTAACGAGGGATTATATCCATGAATATTCCGGAACTTCCTGTATTATCTACTAAACTATACATCCCGCAGCCACGAACGAGGCTTGTCGCTAGGCCGCGTCTGATTGAGCGGCTGAAGGCGGGGATGGGGCGCAAGTTGACCTTAATCTCTGCTTCCGCCGGCTTTGGCAAGACGACAATGATCAGCGAATGGGCTGCCGGGTGTGAACGGCCTGTCGCTTGGGTATCTTTAGACGAAAGGGATAAGGATAGTCTGCGTCTGCTTACGCTCCTAGTCGCTGCGTTGCAGACAATAGAGCAGCATTTCGGAGAAGCCGTAATGCGTGCAATCCAATTCCAACCGCCACCGGAAGCCGAATCGATGCTCACAATGCTGCTGAATGAAATTTCAACAATGCCGTTTGAATTCGTCCTTGTGCTGGACGATTATCATGCTGTAGGAGACAGGCAGATCGATTATACCATTGCGTTCCTGGTCGAGCATTTACCACCGCAGATGCACCTGGTGATCGCGACTCGGGAAAACCCGCAGCTTTCCCTCAGCCGGCTTCGCGCCGGCGGCCATTTAACCGAATTGCACGACACGGACCTGCGCTTTACTGCAGGCGAAGCAGCCGAGTTCCTTAATCAGGTGATGGGGCTGCATCTGTCTGCAGAGGATATTGACGCGCTGGAACATCGTACCGAGGGCTGGATTGCGGGGCTGCAGCTCGCGGCTCTTTCGATGCAGGGACGTAATGATATTCCCGCTTTTATCCGTTCCTTCGCCGGAGACAACCGGTACATCGTCGACTATCTGGTCGAGGAGGTTCTTCAGCGTCAGCCGGCCGATGTCCGCAATTTCCTGCTTCAGACCTCGATTCTGGATCGGCTGCATGGCCCGCTGTGCGATGCCGTTACCGGCCAGAACGAAGGGGCAGCTCGGCTTCAATCGCTGGAGCAGGGCAGCTTCTTTATCGTTCCCCTGGATGACAGGCGGCAGTGGTATCGCTATCACCATCTCTTTGGTGAAGTGCTGTCCATACATTTAAGAACGGATCAGCCTGACCTCATTCCTGAACTGCATCGGCGTGCGAGTGAGTGGTATGGACGGCACGGCTCCTACGCTGAAGCAATAGGGCACGCGTTGGCTGCCGAAGACTTCCCCCGAGCGGCGGATCTGATCGAGCAGGCTTGGGCAACCATGCGCAGGAGCAGGCAGGAATCCGCAGTGCTCGGGTGGATTCAGGCGCTTCCCAAGGAAATCATTCGCCATAGGCCCGTTCTCAGCGTTGAATATGCATGGGCGTTACTTGCCGTCGGCCAGGTCGAAGGGGCAGAGGAACGGCTGCGCGATGCCGAACGGTGTCTGGAGAATTCCTCATTGGATAGGACGTCGGAAACTTCAGCAACCGATATGTGTTACGTAGACGAGGAAGAATTTCGCCGTCTTCCGGGCACCATTGCCGGATACCGCGCCGCTTATGCCCAAGCCATGGGGGATATACCCGCCGCCATTACATATTCGAAGAGAGTACTTGAACTCGTTCCAGCGGATGATCATTTAAGGCGCGGCGCGGCAGCCGCGCTCCTTGGTCTTGCGGCATGGACGAGCGGAGATCTTCAGGAGGCGTACCGGATGTTCAGTGAGGGAATGGCGAATGTCCGGCGGGCAGGGAACATCTCAGACGCGATCGGGGGCTCCATTGCTCTGGCCGATATAAACATAGCGTTGGGGCGGCTACGCCAGGCCATGGATATCTTTCAGAATGGATTACTGCTTGCTGCGGAGATGGGTACTCCTGAAACGCGGGGCACAGCGGACATGTACGTCGGAATGAGCGAGCTAAGCCGTGAGCAGGGGGACTTGGACGCCGCTATGCAGCATCTGCATCGAAGTCAGGAGTTGGGTGAGCCAATGGGACTGCCCCAATATCCGTATCGCTGGCGGGTAGCTATGGCGCGTATTCGGCAATCGCAAGGAGACTTGGATGGCGCGCTTGAACTGCTTCAAGAGGCTGAGCAGCGGTATGTCGGTGATTTTTTTCCCAACGTGCGTCCGGTATGGGCCTTGAAAGCACGCGTGTGGCTCGCTCTGAATAGATGGAGTGAGGCTGCGGAGTGGGTACATGAGCAGGGTCTCTCCACAACGGATGACCTGCACTATCTGCGCGAATTTGAGCACATAACCCTGGCCCGGGTACTTTTGCACCGGCATCCAAGTAACCTTGCACCTATTCAGGAAACGTTGGATTTCCTGGAACGCCTATCCCAAGCAGCGGCAAACAGCGGAAGGACGGGGAGCCAGATCGAAATTTTGATCCTTCAAGCCCTTGCTCATCACAGCCGGGGTGACATGTCTTCCGCACTTGCATCGCTGGAACGAGCACTGACACTGGCAGAGCCGGAAAGGTACGTTCGGATGTTTGCAGACGAAGGCCAACCGATGGCCGCATTGCTGGAAGCAGCATGGAATGGAGGGATCTGTCCAAACTATGTGCGGCTTCTTCTGCTATCCTTTGGCAAGGAGGGAAGCGGATCGGCTGCGAAAAAGGCAGTTGGAGAGCCGCTGAGCGAACGGGAGCGGGACGTGCTGCGTCTGCTCAAAACCGATTTGAGCGGGCCTGAAATCGCGCGAGAGCTCCACGTCTCGCTGAATACGCTGCGAACTCATACCAAAAACATTTATGACAAGCTTGAGGTGAACAACCGTCGGGCAGCCGTTAGGCGCGCAGAAGAGCTTGATGACTTGTGACATAGCAATTTCCGTATAGCTCCGGACCTGGAAGAAGGAATAAGCCCAGGATCGGGGCTCTTTTTTATGCCGCTTACTTCGAATGAATGTACCGTGACCTTTTAAAATCACCACATCTGGTGATGCCGTCTCACCACATCATCCTGTATCTTCAATTTAGGAACGGAGCCGCACGATGAAAGGGGACTGACCACGACATCAGATTAATAAAGCACAAGAAGGCTGACAGTAAATATACCGGAGTGAACAGAACTTGCTAATCGTCGACAAGAATAAAAACAAAAAGGAGAAAACGATATGAACATCACAGCTTCTCGCGTCATTCGTTGGAGCGGTTTATCCGCCATCTTGGCTGGCATTCTTTTTATCGTCATCCAGGCAATTCATCCGCCTGAACTTCTATCATCCGTTACCACAAAGGCTTGGGCCATCGTCCATTACTTGACCCTCGCGATGTCTCTGCTCGGACTGCTCGGCATAATCGGAATTTATACAAGGCAAGTCCATGCAGCCGGATGGACCGGATTGGCCGGTTTTCTTCTGTTTGGTCTCTTTTGGACGGCTACAACGGCTTTCACCTTTGTAGAAGCTTTTGTTTTACCGGTTATCGCTGCGGATGCACCGAGTTTCGTGGAGGGGTACTTAGGGATTTTTGCCGGATCATCAGCCGTGTCCAACCTTGGCCTCCTGCCTGGAGTAGCACCTGTAGGTGGTGGGCTGTATGTGCTCGGCGGTCTGCTGCTTGGCATCGCTACGTTCCGCGCCGGGATTCTCCCGCGCTGGACAGCTGTTCTGTTGGCTTGCGCCGCTGTGTCGACTCTGGCTTCATCACTGCTTCCACACCCGCTGGATCGGGTATTGGCGGTCCCAATGGGAATCGCTCTCGCAGGTATGGGTTATGCGGTTTGGTCAGAACGGGGTCTTGAAGCAGCGCAGTGACGGGTCCGAAACCAACACAGGGGGAGAAAAAATGAGAGCCATCGCATATGAACAATACGGACCGCCACATGTGCTTCAGCTCATGGAAATAACCAAGCCGGCCCCTAAAGCCGGCGACATATTAATCAAGGTCTACGCTACAACCGCTGCAGCAGGAGATTGGCGATTACGCAGGGCGGACCCTTTTCTGGCAAGAATGTTCAACGGATTGTGGAGACCAAAGCGCATCCGGATTCTCGGATTTGAATTGGCCGGTGTGGTCGAATCCACGGGATCAAGCGTTACCCGCTTCAAGCCAGGGGATGCCGTCTACGCAGCCTGTGGCAACAGCTTTGGGGCATATGCGGAATACAAATGCCTGCCCGAGGAGGGGAGCGTTGCGCTAAAGCCGGAGAATATGACGTTTGAAGAGGCGGCTGCCGTTCCGGTTGGCGCCCTCACTGCGCTCCAGTTTCTCAGAGCAGGGAAAATAAAAAGCGGCATGCGTGTACTCGTATATGGTGCTTCAGGCAGCGTCGGGACGTATGCCGTGCAGCTGGCAAAGCACTTTGGAGCGGAAGTCACCGGAGTATGCAGCGCTTCGAATGCAGAGCTGGTGACGTCAATCGGAGCCGATCGGGTTTTGGATTATACGAAACAGCAGCTGCCTAATGACGGCCCGCCTTACGATATTATTTTCGACACGGTGGGAAAAAGCCCCTTTAGTGTATGCGTCAAGCTTCTGGCATCAGACGGTGTCTACCTTCGGGCTTATCATGTGAACCCGGTGATCATCGTTCGCGGGCTGTGGGCCAGCTTGACGAGCAGCAAGAAGGTGATTGGCGGAAATATGAAGGAAAACGCGGAAGATTTGGTGTTTCTGAAGGAACGGATCGAAGCGGGTCAGCTCCGGGCGGTTATCGACCGTCGTTACCGGCTGGAGCAAGCCGCCGATGCACATGCCTATGTTGAGCTAGGCCACAAGAAAGGCAACGTAGTTCTAACCGTCTGTGAGGATTGAGGCGTCAGTTAATAACGCGCATCACTTGACGTGAACACCACGAAGTTCCCGAAACTGCTCTGGCGTCATGCCTTCGTTTTTGCGGAAACGCTGAATAAAGTACGTACTGCTGGCAAATCCGACCGTCTCCGCGACCTTTTTCACGGTCCAACCGGTTGAAATCAGCAGGGATTTGGATTGAAGAATACGGCATTCGTTCAAAAATTCGATCGGCGTTTTGCCGAACAAACCGTGAAACTGCCTGCTGAAATGGGAGGGACTGTACTCTGCCTGGTTCGCCATTTGCTCGAGCGTAAGGGGCTGATGGCTGTGAGTGCGAATCCACTGCGCCGTCTCCATCAGCTTGGTGCGCATCCCCGGCTGAGGACGTTCTTCCGAACCGTCTACGTACATGATGAACTCGGCAAGCATCTCGTACAGCATCGCGGACAACCGCGCTTCGCCGTCTTGCAGCGGGTGAATGCCGGTGGCCAGGAGATCCGACCACAGCCGGTCAAGCCGGTCCGCGCCCTCCCACGAAAATACCCATGCCTCCCGTTCACCTCTCCCTTGAAGTAACGTACGAAGACCAGGACCCGTAAAATGAACCCACCGGATATCCCAAGGCTCGTCTTGATCGGCATAATACCGCTGGGGAACACCGGGGCCGCATAGAAAGCCGGTACCTTGGCCAAGTTCCAGCATAGTTTCACCGACTTGAATATATCCTTTCCCACCGCGTACGATATGCCAGTTATAGGTGGAGAGTCCGTGCGTCCGGTTTTCACTGTGTGATGGCTCATCTGCATAATGTCCGAACGACTCGGGATAACAAATGAGGTTCGTGAAGCGCGGGCTCGGAATGAAGTAATTGATTCTCATATCTCAGCTTCCTTTTAGCATAATTGTTATACGTGATTATCAAAATCTTACGATTTAAGCCCTATATGATTAATAATATAATAGGTTCAAGAAGATGTTATCAAGCAAAATATTGATACATATTGGAGGATATGCCCATGTATTTCGGCGTGGATTATTACCCTGAGCATTGGCCCGAAGAACGTTGGGCCGTTGATGCCCGAATGATGCGGGAAGCGAATATCAACATTGTCCGGCTGGCGGAATTCGCCTGGGCCAAACTGGAGCCGGAGGAAGGACGGTACGACTTTGCGTGGCTCGACCATGTCATTGAAGTGCTCGCAAGGGAAGGGATCAAGATCATTTTGGGAACACCGACGGCGGCGGCTCCCAAGTGGCTGATGGACAAATATCCGGATATGTACCCCGTCGATGTCCATGGACTGACCAAAGGCTTTGGTACACGGAGGCATTATTGCGTTAATCATCCGGTGTATCAGAAGTATTCCGCAACCATTGCCCGGGTCATGGCCGAGCATTACAAAGACAATGAGCACGTCGTTGCTTGGCAGATCGATAACGAATTCGGCGGTCCGTGCTACTGCCAGAGCGATCTGCATGCCTTTCGGATCTGGCTCCGCGAAAAGTATGGGACCGTCGACAAGCTAAATGAAGAGTGGGGAACCGTGTTCTGGAGCCATACTTACCGCAGCTGGGAAGAAATTATGCTTCCCACGTATGCCGCAAGCGACGGCTTCAGCCAAGGCGGTTCCGGCGGATTGATGTCTACCCCATATAACCATAATCCGGGTATGCAGCTCGATTACCGCCGATTCTATTCCGATTCGACGGCCGCCTATCAACAGCTCCAAATTGAAGAAATTCGTGCATGCAGCTCCCTGCCGATCACCCATAACTTGATGGGTCATTTCAGCGAGATTGATTACTTCGATTTAGGCAAGGATCTTGACTTTATTTCTTGGGATAACTATCCGAATAATATGTGGGGCAAATCTTCGCCTCTGACCGTGGCCATGGCCCATGATCTGATGCGCGGCATCAAAAATCAAAACTACTGGATGATGGAACAGCAGAGCGGTCCGTGCGGCTGGCACTCGTTGGGCGATACGCCGGAGCCGGGACAACTCCGTTTATGGACCTATCAGGCGATCGCGCATGGAGCGGATGCCATGGTCTATTTCCGCTGGCGGGCCTGCACGGTTGGCATTGAACAGTATTGGCACGGCATCCTTGATCATGACGGCGTCGGCCGGAGACGGTACCGGGAGATCACCGCGATCGGACATGAACTCAAAGAACTGTCACCCCTGTTCGTAGGGGCCGCCAACAACAATACCGTAGCCATCATTAAAAGCTATGATCAGGTGTGGAGCCACCGCGCTCAGCCTCATAACCGGAACTTCAGTTATGAAGCTCTGCTGGCAGGCTACTACGATGCAGTTGCCGGGCAGCACGTCGGCGTAGACGTGGTCAGCGTGGAAATTGACTTTACGCCGTACAAGCTTGTTCTGATGCCGGCATTCAATTTGATGACGGAGGAGATCGCAGACAAATGTGAGGCATATGTGGCAGGCGGCGGTTCGCTGCTCATCACGTTCCGGTCGGGAACACGTACATGGAATAACCGCATGACGACTTTGACACTGCCTGGCTTATTCCGGACACTGGCGGGCGTTGAACTGGAAGAGTATGACTCGGTTAATTTCGGCCGGACCGTATCCGTGAGCGGAGAGTTCGGGGACGGCACCGCTTCCATGTGGTGCGATGTGCTTAAGCTGGAAGGGGCTGAGAGCCTCGCGGATTATGAGAGTCATTATTACAGCGGAACACCGGCAGTTACTGTGCACACCTATGGTAAAGGGAAGGTTTATTACGTCGGGTGCGACCTGGATGACCGGGCGATGGAGAGCTTGATGAAGCTGGTTCTGGAAAGGGAGGGCGCTGTCCCATCCTTGCCCCAAAAATATGATGGAGTCGAGGCAGTAGAAAGAGAAAAGGATGGCAAAAGCTACCTTATGCTGCTGAATCATCGCAGTGAATCCGTCGAAGTAGAACTGGGGAGCACGTATACAGATGCCCTGAGCAAGCAAACCATGGAAGGTCGCATTCTCCTGGAACCATACGCCGTGCATGTGCTTGTAAACCAAGGGATCTAGAGTGTTATTCGTACAGGAACGTAACCCGTTTCTTTGCTGACTCCATTCTGAATAATTTCGGGTGAAACCTCCATAATAGGGAAGTACATCCAAGAGAAAATGGAGGAAAAGCATATGCTCGAAAACCTGGAAAGTAACTATGACTGCAGCAATGCCGGGGAGGATTTGCATCAGCTGAAGCAGGAGCTCGCCTCGCTCCGGGGCATGGGCAAGGAAGACCCCAAGACGCAGGAAGATATTAACCGCCTCGAGAATCAGATCGCATTTATTATGAACAAATGTGACATTAATCATTAGTTTGGCAGCAGCACTCCTAAACCCGGTATGTACCTATACCGTGTCGAGGGGTGCTTTTTTTCATGGATTAAGCTTGCGGAAAATACATCGTTTGCACCCGGCATTGCCGTGATTAAAGACGGTCGTTCCTATTAGGGATGATCGTCTTTTCGTATGAGGAAATGATTCCCTTACTAAAGTGTAAGGCATATGTAAGGCTTTCTCTATTCAAATCATTTTCAAATTAGCTTACATTAGCGAGGTGCGACGGAAGACAGCAAGATGAGGAGTGATACAGGATGAATCAGGATGAGGGGACCAAAAACAGAATAGCAGTGCTGGATGCCTTAAGGGGCTTCGCCATCTTGGGCATTTTACTTGTGAATATAACGAGTATCATGGAGGCGGCGTTCCCCTCAAGAGGTACGTTGGATTGGGGGCTGAGCCGATTTTACGATTATGCGGTAGAGCAGCGGTTCTATGTGATTTTCTCGTTATTGTTCGGAACCGGATTTTATATTTTCATTTCACGGTCAAAGGCGAGGGGGGACAACGCGGTCGTTCTGTTCATGAGGCGGCTTGCCGCGCTGCTGGTCTTCGGAGTCGCTCATTTTATTTTTCAACCGGGAGAAGCGCTGCATGTTTATGCTGTCATTGGCTTTTTATTGATTCCGTTTTATAACGGAAAGCCTGCTTTCAATTTCGCCGCTATGCTGGCCGCTCTTGGGCTGAGCCTCGTTCTGGGTGAATATGCCGTAACGCTAGCGATGTTTTTGCTGGGGCTTTTACTCGGACAAATCGAATTTTTTACGAGGATTGACGAATTTGTGCCCCAATTACGGCTGACGGCATGGGTCTGCCTCGCACTGACACCGGGGGCGATTTACCTGCAGTACAGAACATTCCCGACAATCTGGTATGAAGAAGGAGCGAATGTAGCCGGCTTGGTCATGGCAGCCTTCTATGTCTCGACTTTTCTGCTTTTGTACCGGAACCGGCGCATTCAGCAGTTGCTGAAACCGTTGGCTGCTTTCGGCCGAACAGCATTAACGAACTATCTTGGCCAAACAGCCATCATTGTGGTGATTCTATTCTTGTTTGATCTGAAGCAGAAGGTCAGTGTGTCGGAAACAACTCTCATCGCACTTTGCATCTATGCCGTTCAGATTCCGCTCAGTCTCCTGTGGCTCAAACGGTTTCGTATGGGGCCTATGGAATGGCTATGGCGGCTGCTGACTTACGGTAAAAGGATACCCATCAGAAAATAAGTAAATCGCAATCGACACATGAAGCCAGGCAGATGTCAATGAACTAGGTAGAGAAAAAGAATGAACGCAAATCATGGATCAAAATGGGCTTGTTATTACTTGCAGCCGTTATGACCATCAGCAGTATCGCTCCAGGAATCGTGTGGGCAGAGTCAAACGATAAGATCCGGAAGATCGAACAGTACGTTAAGAACTAGCAAAGCATCAGTAAAATACCCGGAATCTCTTTGGTGATTGTCGAGAAAGGGGAGACGGTGTATCAAAAAGGCTTTGGATACGCGAACGTAAAGACGAAAACTCCCGTAACTTCCGATACCTTATTTGAACTCGGTTCGACGACCAAAGCTTTTACGGGTTTAGCGATTTTGCAGCTGGAGAAGGAAGGGCTGCTGCATCGGACGGATGATGTTCAAAAATACATCCCATGGTTAGAGTTAACTTATCACGGTGAGCCGCAAAAGATAACGATTAACGAGTTGCTGCATCATACCAGCGGCATCCCCTCCAATACGATCACCCGGATCCCTGAAAGCAAAGCGGACAACGCGCTTGAGCTGACGGTAAAAACATTGCAGGGCCAGACGCTGAACCGAAATCCGGGGAGTTCCTTTGAATACGCAACGATAAACTACGACGTGCTGGGCCTAATTATCGAAGGGGTCTCCAACCTGCCCTATGATCAGTACATGAAGCAGTACATTTTAGATCGGATTGGCATGACTAGCTCGTTCGTAGGTGTACCGTCGACTCAACCAGACCATATGGCTTCCGGCTATAAAATCGGATGGATGAATCATAGGCCATTCACATCTCCGATTTATCGGGGCAACACCCCTGCGGGTTATATCGTCAGCAACGCGAATAATATCGCGAAATGGATCAAGCTCCAGCTAAAAAGCGCTCCTGAACAAGTCATCGATCCCAAACTGATTGAAGAGTCGCACAATCCGGACAAGTCGGTAAATCCTTTTGACCAGAATACGTATTATGCCAACGGATGGGCTGTCATGAGCAAAAGCAAGGAAAAAGTTATTTTTCATGCCGGTGAGAATCCGTCATTTACGTCGTATTTTATTTTGCAGCCGGATCAACAGCTGGGTGTGGCGATTCTCGCCAATATGAACACGAGCTTTACAACGGCAATTGGACAAGGTAGGCGTGATGGACTTGTGGAAGGGGCAGGCTCCGGCGGTGAATCATACCGACAGCTATCAACTGCTGGATCGCATCGTGAGTATTCTTGAAATCATCGTCATTTTATTCGGTGTATTATGGGTTGCCTTGTCAGCCCGTATTGTGAGAAAGCTAACCGTTAAACAACGCAGGAGAAGCCCTTTAACCGGAAAAAGAAAGCTGCTGCTCATCCATATTTGTATGGTTGCTGCCGTTCTAATATTTATAAGCATGCTGCCGAACCTCCTGCTTGGAGGATTACCTTGGGCATTCATTCAAGTATGGGCGCCGACGTCTATTCCTGTGTTTCTGTATAGCGTCGTCACGGCGTGCATCCTTTATTTTATCTACGGATTGCTTCTACTCTTCACAAAAAATATGAAAAACCAATAGGGCTCGATTATAATAAGTAATCATGTCAATTGCAAAAAAAATCAAGCAGTGAGGGAAACCCATGACGATCGATGAAATCATTGAATACTGTCTGTCCTATCCGGCCTGTTTTGAAGACCATCCGTTTGGAGCAGAATGGACCGTAATCCGCCATAAAGGGAACAAAAAGAGCTTTGCGCTGATTTTTCATCACAACGATCACTTGTGCGTAAATTTGAAATGCGAACCGAGCCGGGCCGATTTTTTGCGCAGTGTGTTCCAAGAAGTGACGCCGGCGTATCACATGAATAAGGAACACTGGAATACGGTGATTTTGGATGGGGACCTCCAGGATGATGATATCCATGAGATGGTAAAGCACAGCTATGAATTGACGAAGCCCAAGATCCGATTGAGAAAGGCTAAACAATGAAGTGCGCTGCTTGAACGCCGTCATGAGTTGTTCCGGGATTGAGACTGTTTCTTTTCACGAATGAACAGGGCCCTGGAATGACAACATAAGGAAGTGGTATACAACTCACTTTTCCAGAGGAGGATATCTGTCATGGCTCACCAGAAAAGAAGAAATGAAGCAGCCTGGAAGTCACGCAAGCAAGAACAGCATCCCCATGGCAAAATCAAATCGCTGAAGGAATTGTCCAGCGAATATGATGAGGAGCATACTGCGAAGTAGGGAAGAGGAGACTGTACGGGCACCATTGTCCGGCAGTCTTCCTTTTTTTCCACGATGGCAAGAAGGCAATAACGTGCCATTGCTCAAAATGTGCAAGTCACTTGACATTTCCAGTCTTTACAAGTTGGAAAAAGTGTATTATATTTGTTTGTGCAAACATTAATTTGAACATTGAATCGAGGCAGCGACATGTTGGACACTTATTTTAAAGAATGCTTGTATTTCACAGCCAATCGCCTCAGCAGGATTATTACCAAGATGGCCGAAGATGAATTTGCACCAAGTGGACTAAACCCAACTTCTGCATTTCTGATGCTGACGGTGCTGGAGAAGGACGGCATTTCCCAGAAGGAAATCGGCCAAAGCCTCCATCTTAAGCCTTCCACCATTACGCGGCTCATCGAGAGCCTTCAAGCCAAAGGACTTCTCAGCAGCCGCCAGGACGGCAGAATGTCCTTGATTTACGCAACAGACCGGGGAAGAGAGATGGAGAGTCAAATCCACGAATGTTGGCAAAAGCTGCGGCAGCGTTATAACACGATATTAGACAGTCAGGACGATGAACTATCGCTTCAGCTGAACGAGGTAAGCAACCGCTTGGAAAGTGCCGAATGACATGAGCATTCGGTTTTTCAATCGCACAACGTTTGCTTGTGCAACTAAATAAAATATTGGAGGAGATTGAATGAATCAGCCGGTTCTTATCGTAGGTGGTACGGGGAAAACAGGGCGTCGGGTATCAGAGAAGCTGCTGCAAAAGGGAATACCGGTCCGTTCCGGATCACGTTCCGCTGAGCAGCCCTTTGATTGGAGCGATTCGTCCACATGGGAGCCTGTACTGCAAGGGACAAGGGCAGCGTATATTACCTATTATCCGGACTTGGCCGTTCCGGGTGCTGCTCAAGCGATCGGTTCGTTCGCGAGATTGGCCGTAGAAACCGGTGTGCGCCGATTAATTCTTTTGTCCGGCCGTGGTGAGGAGGAAGCCCAGCGGAGCGAACTTGCGCTGCAAAATTCCGGCGCCGACTGGACGATCCTCCGCTGCAGCTGGTTTTGCCAGAATTTCAGCGAGAGCTTCCTGTATGACATGGTACAAGCGGGAGTGGTAGCACTGCCGGCAGGAAGCGTGAGAGAACCGTTCATTGATGCAGACGATATTGCAGATGCAGTCGTCTCGGCTTTGACAGATGACCGGCATATCGGGCAGCGGTATGAATTGACGGGTCCGCAGGCGATTACTTTTGCAGAAGCTGCGTCCTTGATCGCTCAAGCCTGTCAGCGGAATATTCGGTATGTCGAGCTTACTTCCGAACAATTCCTATCCATGCTTACCCAACAACAAGTACCTGATGAGTATATAACACTGCTGTCTTATTTGTTCTCCACCGTGCTGGATGGCCGAAACGAGATTCCGGCGGACGGTGTGGAGCAAATACTAGGAAGAAAGCCAAGGGATTTCTTCGACTTTGCACGGCAAGTGGCTGCAGACGGAGCTTGGGGTTAAAACAGTAGTTTATCAAAGTGGTCCATCAAATCGTAGGAGGACATAACCGTGGTGAATTTTTTATATTATCTGACCTTCGCGTCTACGTTAGGATCCGGATTGCTGGCCGGCGTATTTTTCACCTTTTCGGCATTCGTGATGACGTCGCTTTCCCGGCTTCCAGCAGAGCAGAGCATATCTGCCATGCAGTCGATCAATTCGACGATACTGCAATCGTTGTTTATGCTCGTTTTTATGGGAACCACCATCCTAAGCGTCGTTTTGGGCGTTGCTTCGTTCTTCAAATCGGGCAACCATAGCGCGGTCTATGTCATCATTGGCAGCTTGTTTATTTTTGTCGGAGTGTTTCTGGTAACGGCCATCTTCAATGTCCCGCTTAATAATTCTCTAGCAGCTGTAAGTCCGGGGGTTGCCGCGGGAGCGCAAGTATGGAGCGAGTATATTGCCGGCTGGGTACCCTGGAATCATGTAAGAACGATTTCCTCCATCGCTGCGCTGATTTCCTTTATGATCGCTATCCGTAAATGGTAATCCTGTTCACATCAATGCAATTCCGGGATGATGTGGTTTAACAACAGTTTATTCATTTTGGTGGCAGATTGCATAAATGCCTCAAATCATGTATAATATAAGAAATTCATACATCGGAACACCGGAGGAGCCTGTCACGACAGGCTCTTTCTGCGTTTTTATAGGAGAGCCCTGTCGTTGACGGGCTCTTTTTGTGCTTTTTTCCGGATATGGATGGCTGAATTCAAGGCTGGTCACAATATATTCATACTCGAAGGAGGCGCTTAAATGTTGGAAATTATGCTATACTTGGCTATTATTTTGCTCGCTACCAAACTGCTTGGGGACTTGTTCGTCAGGCTAGGTCAGCCTGCTGTTCTAGGAAAGCTGCTTGCTGGCATTCTTATCGGTCCCGCTGTGCTTGGCTGGATTCATCCAAATGAATTTATATCCATTTTCTCTGAAATCGGCGTACTGCTGTTGATGTTTATGGCGGGTCTGGAAACCGATTTGGAACAGCTGCGAAAAAATTGGAAGTCGGCGTTCGCCGTAGCGGTTGGAGGCATTATACTGCCGTTTATCGGCGGCTATGGAGCCGCATCTGTTTTTGGCCTGAGCAATAACCAGGGACTTTTCCTGGGCTTGCTGCTGTGTGCCACTTCGGTTAGCATATCCGTTCAGACGCTGAAAGAAATGGACCGGCTGAACACAAAGGAAGGCACGACGATCCTGGGTGCAGCGGTTGTGGATGATGTCATCGTCGTCGTCCTGCTGGCTGTGATGATGAGCTTGCTTGGCACCGGTCACGACATCTCCCTTGGCCTGCTCATCGGCAAAAAGCTGCTGTTTTTTGTCGTTGCCATCGTTGTCGGTTGGCTGGCCGTCCCTTGGTTCTTGAAGTTATTTGCACCTCTGCGCGTAACAGAAGCCGTCATCAGCGGAGCGCTTATCGTGTGCTTTGCCTTATCGTATTTTGCCGATCTCATGGGGGTAGCCGCCATTATTGGCGCTTTTGCGGCGGGCATCGCCGTTTCCCAGACTCCTTTCAAGCATGATGTGGAGGACCGTCTGGAGCCGGTGGCTTATTCCATCTTCGTCCCCGTATTTTTTGTCAGCATCGGTCTCAACATTACGTTTGAAGGTGCTGCTAATCAACTGCTGTTCATGGGCGTCATCACAGTCGTGGCCGTTCTGACCAAACTGCTCGGAGGCGGGCTGGGCGCCAAGCTCACCGGGTTTAACGGCCGCTCATCGCTTGCGATTGGGTCGGGAATGATTTCTCGCGGAGAGGTAGCTCTCATTATAGCGGCAACAGGTCTGGAGTCCGGACTGCTGCAGCAGAAATATTTTACCTCCGTTGTCATTGTTGTGATTTTGACGACGCTTATTACGCCGCCTTTGTTGAAGATGTTTTTTTCGGGCGAAAAAAAGAGAGGAAACCAAGCGTCAAAGGAGAATGGATAAATGGAACCTGCATCGCATGGAAGATAACTTTGGAGGTCCCCTAAGGAACTTGATAAGGCTTAAAATGTTGGTCACAAAACGATCCCCGCTTGTTGAGCGGGGATCGTTGCGGTTGGAATCAGGATGACCTGAAGCAGCTGATAATATCTAATTCATATCGTGCTGGCCGTTCAGTCAGGCTGCTATTACTATAATCTTAGAAAATCATTGTCAGATTTCCGACTTTTCCCCGGTATTATCATCCTTCGCTCCGGTTTTCCACGTTCAAGGAAGCCGGTATTCTTAAATATGTAAGCACTTCCATTCTGGAAGGCAGCGGCGGAACAGGAATCGGTGTGCATCCCGCAGACCGCCGTTCTTGCAACGAATGGATTGGCGCAACTGGCAAATTCACAAGCGGCAAGTGTACAACCGGGAGAGGCAAATGCGGATTGCCGGAGCAGAAAGAAGGATGGAGGAGGGACGATGGAAATCGTTACTGCGGGAATTCCCGCTAGAACGGAAAAGCCGCGAAGGCGGCTGCTAATGACGATATGGAAATACAAATGGCTGTACGCCTTGCTGCTGCCTGCACTGGCCTGGGTCATTGTGTTCGATTACTTGCCTTTGTACGGCATCAGCATCGCGTTCATGGACTACAACGTCATCCAGGGATTCGGGGCCAGTAAGTGGGTGGGTTTCGCACATTTCCGGGAGCTGTTTGCGTCGGAGATGTTCCTGAACGCTTTTCGCAATACACTGCTTATCAGCCTGTACAAGATGATCAGCGGATTTATCTGTCCCATTTTGTTAGCGCTGTCGCTCAACGAAATTCGGACCAAGTGGTTCAAGAAGTCGCTGCAGACGGCCGTCTATCTGCCGCGTTTCGTGTCCTGGGTTGTCTACGGCGGTATCATTACGCTGCTGCTTTCGCCGGAGACCGGCGTGATCAACAAAATCGTCGAGTGGTTTGGCGGCAAACCCGTATATCTGCTCGTCGAGCCTGCGTATTTCCGGATCATTCTTGTCGTCACCGATGCCATGAAAGAGATGGGCTGGGCAGCGATCATTTATTTGGCCGCCATCGCCGGGCTGAATCCCGAAGTGTACGAAGCCGCGGTGATGGACGGAGCGACGAGGTTTCAACGCATCATCCACATCACGCTCCCCGGCATATCGAGCACGATTATCGTCATTTTCATCCTCAGGGTCGGCTATCTGATGAGTGCCGGGTTGGACCAGGTGCTCAACCTGTACAACCCGATGGTGTTCGAAGTTGGCGACATTCTCGACACCTACATCTATAGGGTAGGCATCGAGCAGTTCAGCCTCAGTCTCGCGGCGGCGGCAGACGTCATCAAGGGAATCATCGGCTTCGCCATGGTGCTGATCGCCAATCAGATCGCGAAGCGAATCAATGATTCCGGCATTTTCTGACAAAGGAGAATCCGAATCGTGAAGCTCACTCGAGGCGAATCCATTTTTATCGCTACCAACTATTTCGTACTGTCGCTCATTACGCTCATTATCATGATTCCGTTCTGGTATGTTCTATGCGTGTCCGTAACGCCATACTCGATCTTCAGCGAAAAGAACGGTCTGGTGCTGTTTCCGACATCGCTCAGCTTCGATTATTTCGCCTACTTGCTCAAGAAGGGATCTCTCATCTATAACGCTTATGGGGTGACGATCCGTAATACAGCCGCCGGTGTCCTGCTAGCGCTTATGCTCACGGCTGCGGCTGCTTACTCCCTGGCGGAGAAGAAGCTGCCCGGCCGGCGGATCATCATGCTGATCTTCGTGTTCACGATGTTGTTCAAGGGCGGTTTAATTCCGACATATATCACGATCAAAAATTTAGGTCTGCTGAACACGGATTACGTACTGATCTTGGTCATGGCCTATAGCGCCTTTAATATGATCATTATGAAATCCTTCTTCGAAGGTATTCCAGACAGTCTGAAGGAATCTGCTGCAATTGACGGGGCATCCGAGATCAGGACGCTGCGTTCGATCGTTCTCCCGATGTCGATGCCGGTCATTGCCTCGATCGGCTTGCTCTACATGGTGACGTACTGGAACGATTTCTTCAATGCGCTTCTGTATGTCACGGACTGGCACAAAGCGCCGGTGCAGCTCGTATTGCGCACCATCATCGCGAGTTCCAGCCTGCCGCCTGAATTGCTCGAAGCGGCAGGGAGAACGCCGCCGCCCACGATCGGAATCCAGATGGCGGCCATTGTCATCGTAGCGCTGCCGATGATGGTTCTGTATCCGTTCATTCAGAAATATTTTGAACAGGGCATGCTGATCGGTTCAGTTAAAGGGTAATCAACCATTTAAGTGAAATTACAGGGGGATGTCTGTATATGTCAAAGACAGTTAAACATTGGGGTTACGGCGTACTCGCCGCCTTTCTCTTGGGAACGCTTACGCTGTCGGGATGCGGCAGCAACAACGATGGAGGCGGGAGCGCAAGTCCCGAGCCGGGAAATCCGTCAGGTACGTCTGAAGCGACTGCGGAACATTCGCCTTACGAGCTGAAGTGGTTGAAGGCACAGGATATTTCACTGCCATATGACCCTTCTAAGGACGCGGTGAAACAAGCGATCGAGGCCAAGCTGAATATTAAGATCATCCCGGAGATGGTCGATGTCCAGCAATACAAAACGAAGCTGAATCTGAAGATGGCGAGCAGCGACATTCCTGACGTGACGAAGATCGATTTTGCCGATGACTTTCAGAAATACGCGCAGCAAGGCGCTTTCGTTGATCTGACCGACCTCATTAACGAAAAGGACACGCCGAATATTATGAAGGAAGTACCGCCGGATGTGTTCGAGCAGGCGAAAGTGAACGGCCGCATTTACGGGATTCCGTATCAGGGCGGGCCGGGGGCGGGGTATCGCTGGGACCTGGTCCTGCGTAAGGACTACATGGAGCAGGCAGGCGTACCCGTACCAAAGACGCTTGACGAATATTATAACTTGCTGAAAAAGGTCAAGGAGCAGCATCCGGAGGTCATTCCGCTCGGCGGTTATACGTCCCAGATCGGACAGGTAAAATTCGCGAACAATTCCTTCGACAACGTGTTCGGCGCGTTCGGCGTCACACCCGGTTTTTTCACAGAGAAGGATGGAAAATTCAGCAACTATGACATCGATCCCCGGATGCGGGACGCGCTGCTGTTTCTGCAGAAGATGTACAAGGAAGGGCTTATCGACAAGGAGTTTTCAACGATTAAGGAAGAGCAGCTGCGGGCAAAGATTTTCAGCGGCAAGGTGTTCTCCTGGATGGGCTGGTGGTCGACGGCCAGCGATTACGACACGCAGATCGAGACCAATGAGCTGATCAAGAGCGGCAAACTGGCCAAGGACGGATCGCTCCCGAACCAGGCTGAGGAGCCCTTCAAATATTTGACTTTGACCGGGTCACTGCTGGGGACGGACGGTACGGCCGTTGCGCCAATGGGGGCACCGTTCTCGCAGATGAATGCCATTAGCGCAAAAACAAAAGACCCGAAGCGCGTACTGTCGATCATCGAGGATTCGCTATCCGAGGAGAACCAGATGTTGACCGTCTGGGGCATTGAAGGCGAAGACTATTCCCTCGTAGACGGGAAGCTTAAGACGAACACGACCCTCGTCGACCCGAAGACACAGCAGGATCCCGATGGCAACTTTAGAGGCACGCAGAGCTACCTATTTGCTCCTGGCCTGAAGGGCTGGCCGCATTACCTTGAGTCGCTGCCGCTGCGGTTCTCCGAAGCACTCGGCGTCGCGATCAACAATGAGCATCAAATCACCGACGCTTCCAATTACCTTGAATCGCCGACGAAAATCGCCAAGCTGACAGAGCTGGATACGATGCGTGACTCGGTATTCACCCAAATCATTATGGGTGCCGACATCAAGAAGTTCGACGAATTCGTAGAGAAGTGGAAGTCGCAAGGGGGCAATCAAATTTTGAGCGAATTAGAAGCTTCCTATCAGAAAAAAGCAGGCAAGTAAAAACGTAGAACGTCAGCAGCCTTCCTGGTGTAATCCGGCCATGCCGGAAGCATTGGGGAGGTGCTTTGCCGTTTGAATAGAGAACGTCTCGGTTTTGGGGAACGCAGCGGGTAAAAGCCGCCAGCATCTCACGATATTGCAGGAAATTTAGGCGGAGAGAGGGAAGAAGCTAAATAAAGCGTTCCCCTCCACGATGATTACAGATCGTGATTTACTTGGAGGTTAAAGAAAACAATTTGGCAAGGGAGGATTTGGTGATGGTCACGAATAAGCGCCACACCAGCTTGCTGGCCCGGATCAGTCTGCCGGTCTTTGCGCTGGTCGTGACGGTCATCGCCCTGTTCGCCGCTTCGGCAAGCTACATTCTCATCCGGGTGCAAAATGAACACACGCGTCAGATGGCGGAACAATCAATGAAGTTCGTGCACCGCAATCTGGAATATCAGCTGGACACGATGAACAATATGGCCGCGTTTCTGCTGTCCAACCAATCGATCGAAAATTTGCTCGAGACGGAGCATTCAGCGCCCTACGAAGCGGTCAACGACTTCTTCACCCTGCAGACGAATTTGCAGAATCTGTCTCTCTTATCACTGCTGAATGATGCCCATTCCGGCAGTATCGTTCAACAGACATATGTCGTCGCCGTCGCGTTGGAGCCGGAGAGCGGCCTGTATACCCTCGCGACCGACCACTTCGACCCGGTGACCGGCATTTACAAATCGACGGACCTGCTGAACGAGAGCTGGTATCGTGATCTGATCTCCGGAGGGCGTCGCAACGTCTGGTGGGGACAGAAGGCCGGACGTTCGGGGACAGCGATGATCTATTCGGCAACCAAGAAAATTAGCACCAAGGACGGCCGCGTGATCGGCACCGTCATGATCGGGGCGGATACCGGAAGCATCCGGAGCCTGTTCGAGAACGCTGCGCTGACATCAGGCTTTCACCTTTTGGTGGATGAAGAAGGCCGCGTCATTTACAGCGAACGGTATGCATTTCTCGAACCGGCCGGCGGGCTTCCGTTCGTTCGATCGGCCAACTGCGATGGAAGCTCGGCCGACGCGAAAGTCGAAGGGACGGTGCACCGTGTCACGTGCGTAAAAATGGACAATGGCTGGAAGCTTTTGACCGCCGTCCCAAAGAGCCACTTCGGAAGATACACGTTTGCCATCTCGGCGATCGGCGCTTTGGCTGCGATGGCAGCCGTACTGATCGCGGGACTGTGGCTGCGGCGTATCGTCATACGGGTAACCGTTCCGATTACCCGGCTCGTTAACGCTGTTCAGCGTCCCGAAGTGCTTGCATTCCGTGAGCCGCTGCCTAAATTGAAGTCAGGCATTCACGAAGTCGAGACGCTGAACGAGAAATTCGCGTCCATGCTGGTTACGCTTCACGGCCTGATCGAGAAGAGCTTTGAGGAGGAGATTGAGCGCCGCCAGCTTCAGTTGGAACTGCTGAATGCCCAGATCAATCCTCATTTTCTATACAATACACTCGATCTGATCAATTGCCGTGCCATTTTGGCCGGAGACCGGGAGACAAGCGCGATCGTGCGTTCGCTGGCCAATGTGTTCCGATTCGGTTTGAACCGGGGCCGAACGTGGATCTCCTTGGACAATGAGATCAAGCAAGTAGAAGCCTATTTACACATCCAGCAAATGATGCACGACGATCTGCTCGCCGAGTTTCATATTGCTTCCGACCTGCAGGACATCGTCATTCCTCACTTTATTCTGCAGCCGCTTGCGGAGAATGCCATCGTTCACGGCTTTGCCGGGCGAACGGACGATTGCCGTATCGCGATTACCGCACAGGTGGAAGGGAATGCGCTTATTCTGCGCGTAGAAGACAACGGAAAGGGCTGCAACATAGAGGAGCGCAACCGTGTGCTGCGGGAGCAGGAGGCGGGGGAACACAGCTTAACCTCGGACTCGTCTGCCGAGAACGGCTATGGAACGCTGAACGTGCATCGGCGGATACAACTGCACTGCGGGCCAGGCTTTGGCCTGCGCTACGTGCCCGTGGACGAAGGAACATGCGTTGAAGTTGTACTCCCGCTGCGTTCCCATGTTCAAATCGACCCTGAGGAGGAATCGCCTGATGTATAAACTGCTGATTGCCGAGGACGTCAAACTCGTCCGGGAGACGCTGTCGCGCTCCATCGATTGGGAGCGGCTCGGCATTGAACTCGTCGGAGCCGCCAAGAACGGGGAGGAAGCGCTCGAATGGCTGAAGCGCGATCCTCCGGATCTGCTGCTTACCGATATCGGCATGCCGAAGGGGAATGGCCTGGAGCTGATTGAGGCGTTCCGGGCCAGCAAGCCGGACACGAGGTGCATCATCCTGTCGGGGCTGAACGAATTCGAGTACGCGCGGCAGGCGATCAAGCTGCAGGTGCAGGAATACATCATGAAGCCGATTGATCCGGAGGAGATCGAGGAAGTATTTACCAGAATCGTTGCAGAGCTGCACAAGGAGCGGGAGGAACAGCGCGGTGTCGAGCTTATGGAACAAAGGCTTCGAGATCGCCTGCCCAATTTGGCCCAGACATTGCCAATGGCTGAGTGGACCGGCAGCATCAAGAAGAAGAAGCTCGTCGAACAAGCGATCCAGACCATTCGTGAAAATTATTCGCGGAAGGATCTGTCGCTTTGGGACGTTGCAAGTGGGGTTGGCCTTAGCGAGAAGTATGTAAACGCGCTGGTCAAGGAAGTGACCGGCATGACGATCAACCATTGGATCGTCAAACTCCGTATGGAAGAGGCGGCCCGGCTGCTGAAGGATCCCGCAAATCGGATTTACGAGGTGTGTGACCGGATCGGTTATGTTGACCAGGACCATTTTCGCGAAACGTTTAAGAAGCAGTTTGGACTGACCCCTACAGACTATCGAAACAACTACATATAAAGGAGCGAAGAGGGAATGCAAATGGAGCAAACGGACCTGAAGGCTGCGGCGGACCGCGTCTACCGCTATCTGATGTTCAGCAATCCGGAGAGCTGGGGCGGACACGAATGGGCTGAATGGGCGATGGACCGGAATCGCTGGGATTGGCCAGGGGCTCGTTCTGCTGCTGTTTGTGGAGAAGCTGCGGATGATCGCTTCAGCATGACGATGTCGCTGGATGGATACATTAATGACGCGAATAGGCGAAATCTGGTTGACTTGCAGAGCATCCCCAAGAAGACGAGGCTTGTTGAAACAGACCAGCTTACTGACATAGGGTTTACCACTGTAATACAGGAAAGGAGTATTGAATATGGCACGCGTTCTATTTATTAATGCCGGGTCCGAAGGGCATATCAATCCGACGATTGGCGTTGTCCAGGAGCTGACCTCACGCGGGGAAGAGGTTGTGTACTTTTGCATCGAAGCTTATAGGGAGAGGTTGGAGAAAGCGGGAGCGGTCGTACGGACAATTGACGACCAGAAATTTATCAAAGCCTTTATCTCCGGCGGAAGAAACTATTTGCTGGAAAGGGTCAACGGTCTCTTGCTGACGGCTGATGTCGTGATCCCCAGCGTTCTTGAACAGATCCAGGGAGAGCATTTTGACTATCTCATCCATGACTCCATGTTCGGCTGCGGACGTTTGCTGGCGGAGATTCTTAAACTTCCCGCCATCAGCTCTTGCAGTACTTTTGCAGAGTCCAAACCATCTTTCGAACATACGATGGAACAATTTTTCAACGATGTTCCTGAAGAGATCACTAAACCGATCAACGATAAGTATCAAAGCCTGACGGCCATGATCCAGCAAAAATACAGCGTCGAGATCCATTCTCCTTACGAAGCGTTTTGTAATCCTGCATCACTTACGATTGTCTATACAGCAAGGGAGTTCCAGCCGGGAGGGGAAACATTCGATCCGTCGTATAAATTTGTGGGTCCATCCATCACTTCGCGGTCCATGGAAGATGACCTTGACCTTTCTGAAATCCAGGGGAAAAGCCCGATCTACATTTCACTGGGCACCGTCATGAACCAGGCGCTGGATTTCTATAAGCTTTGTTTTGAGGCATTTGGAAATTCCGATCATACGGTTGTCATGTCGATCGGGAGTAAGACCCCGATATCCGATTTAGGAGACATCCCGGATCATTTCATCGTCAAAAGTTATGTTCCGCAAACGGAAGTGCTGCAGCACGCCCAGCTATTTATTACACACGGCGGGATGAACAGTGCCCATGAAGGCCTTTACTTCGGGGTACCGCTCATTGTCCTCCCGCTCAGCGCGGATCAGCCGGTCATCGCGGGGCAAGTCGCCCGGACCGGTGCAGGCTTGACCTTAGACATGCAGAGCTTGACGGCCCATCAGCTGCGGGAAGCGGCAGACCTGGTATTAAGCCGAGGTTCTTTCAAGGAAGCAGCCGCAAGGATGGGCGAATCCTTTCGCAAATCAGGTGGTTACCGGCAAGCGGTCGATGATATTTTCGAATTTAGAGATCGGCATTCGGACTAAGGCGGAAAATCTCCGTATATCTGCTGCGGATGGAGCGGCAAAATGAGATCGTACAGCAAAAGGTCCCGGAATTATTCCGGGACCTTTGTTGTTTCCGTAGTCAGACTTCTCTTGAGCCGGACCAAAGCATCGACGTTCCGCGTTGTAATGGAGGCGATTCCCATACTTGCGAACCGCTCCATCAATGTCTCCTCATTGACGGTCCAGACGAAAACCGGGAGCGAGCGGGCTGCAGCCTGTTCCAACAGTTCCTCCCTGACCAGCTGGTACGGAACATTGAGGCCGATGCAAGCTGCGGCAGCTGCATCCTCACAGGTACGACGGACTGCATCCGTATACTCTTGGGTTAGAAAAAGCTCCGTGTCGACATTGAGCAGCTTTCTAAGCTCCGGATGCGTTTGCTGTACAAGCATGGCCCGGTCGGGTCCGCAGCCTGTCAGCAAGACTTGGTCCGCCATCTTGTAGTGATGAATGAGCGCCGCAGCCGCTTCGACGCTGTCATCGGTTTTGAGATCCAGATTCGCGGTGATACCGGCAGCCTGGACCCTGGCCAGCATCTCATCCAGCCTTGCGATCGTCATCGTCCCGGATTTGCCGGCGTAGTCTACGCTGAGAACCAGCTCCTGCAGTTCTGCTATACTCATTTTCGAAATATGAATGAGCCTGCCGTCCTCCGTTCGCCATTCATCGTCATGGGCAAGCACGGCGATCCCGTCCCTGGTGACCCGGATGTCTTCTTCAATAATGTCCGCACCAAGCCGGATGCCGGTCTCGATCGAGGATAGCGTATTATCGAGCGTATCCATACAGCCGCTGTGTGCCGTGATCAGTGGAAATGGTGCTGTCATTGCGCGTTATTGCACCTCCCGGTTCATCAAAATAAATGGGGTTGGTAAAGGCAATCATCGTGCGGACCCCGCGGATTGTTCCCCACAGCTCCGCACGCACCCACCGCAATCCTTCGCGTGAATGCGTCACATTGCAGCCCTTGCTATCTGCAGCATAGGGGATTTCCGATACCATACCAAGATTGCTGTGAAAGCGCAAGGTATAGATTTGTTCCGGCAGCTCCCAATGCTCTTTCCGTGCCTCGAAATCGGCAGCTGCCTGCAGTTCGATCGTGTGATCAGGCGAAGTTCCTTCTGGGACGGCATCCCCTATGACGTAATGTTGGCCGCAGAAATGGACGCCAAGATCGAGCCGCGGACCAAGGGTGACGGAGGCTCTTCCAGCGGAAAGGGCGGCGACCGCCTTGTCGGTGATCGAGCCACCATGCTCTTCCATAAGCAGATACGTGACGGACAGCGGTTCATCCGTCTGTTCCTGGCGGTGCCAATCCCGGCCGGAAGTCGCCGCGATCCGGAAGCCTTCGTTCAGCTTGTCGGTCCAGAGGCGAAAAGCGCGGGCGTTGTTATTTTTCAACGGGGCAAAGGTCGTGGACCACACTTCGATATAATCAAGGTCATTCCAGTCGCGGAGCTCGAATTCCCAATAGCAGCCGGTGCACATGGGACTGCCGGGGCGAAATGGGTGGGCCATGCCGGCGATCCCGCCTTGCTCGTGCACTCGGGCGAGTCCAGCGTGAATGTCACCAGGACCTACCGGACGCCAATCGATATAGTCCTTCACGCCAAGCGTCACCATATGTCCGAAGAAGGTGGTCCATTCCATGCCTTGAATGATGTTCATGTCCGTCTGCTGCTCAACCGTGTCTTTATTCCATAAGCCGGACATCGTGTTGTGGTCCGTCAGGGCGATGCAGTCAAATCCAAGAGCTTTTGCGCCCGCAGCCAATTCTTTCAGGCTCTGACTTCCGTCACTGTGGAAGGTATGGGTATGAAGCTCACAAGCCATCCAGTTCATCCATGGTCCTCCTCATGCCAAATTTGCAGCGAGTAGCGGCAGTCGTCCGTCACGACGGCATGCAGGCTCAGGGTAACCGTCCACATGCCGGCTTGCAGAGCCCCTTCGCTCAGACCGGGAGACGATTCAAGTCCGGAAATAAACAGATGCTGCTCCGGATCATGGCGGTGGGCAGCCCCGCGGTGACCGAACGGATCGTCAACGGACAGCGTGATCAAATTTTTGAGCGGAAGGTAGGACTGCCATTTGGATTTGGCCTGTTCCCTGAGTTCATCTTCAACATATCGATCAAGGCCCTGCTCAATCAGCATTTTCGCCTTGGCGCCATCCTCTAGATTTTTCGGACTATAGGAAAAGTCGATTTTCATCCGCCCTCCGGTTTTGGCCAGAAAAAAACGGTAAGCGATATGCGTCTTGGAGCACTCCGGCGTTACAGCTCCCTGTACGTTAACGAGTAAAGTATTCATGATGAACGCACGCTTTCTTCTTTGA
Organism: Paenibacillus sp. FSL R5-0378; assembly: GCF_038009285.1. NCBI lineage: Bacteria > Bacillati > Bacillota > Bacilli > Caryophanales > Paenibacillaceae > Paenibacillus > Paenibacillus sp. FSL R5-0378. Next base: position 5,022,972 of record NZ_JBBPAY010000001.1, on the reverse strand, counting down.
TCATGGAGCGGATATAGAAATATCCGACAAAAGAACAAAGCAGGAAGGTAAAGAAAGCTGTGGCCGCCGCCAGCTGGCGGTCTTGAAACACACTGAAAATTTGCTCCATAGACACGCCCAGCATTTGCGGCGCGTTGGGTCCAATCAGAAAGGGAGCGGTGAAGGAACCGATCACACCCATAAATACAAAGGTAAGGGCGACGAGCAGCGTCTTGAACGTCAGCGGCAGAATGAGCCGGAAAAAGATTCTCATCCGTCCGGCCCCCACATCTTTTGCGCTTTCAATGACTGCATCGGGTACCCCCGACAAGGCCGAGCCGAGCAGCATCGTCGTAAACGGAATATTAAACCAAAGATTCGCGAGAATGATGCCCTTCATGTCAAATATAATCCTTGGAAAGCTGTCCGTACCCAGATGGTACAGGATCCTTGCCATCCAGCCATGGTTGCCGAGAAGCTGAATCAGGCCGTACGTCGCAATGACCGATGGGATAAAGATCGGTATCATGTAGGTGCGCCGGATCCACCGTACCGCAAAGCCGTTATTGAACCGCATATACACAGCCAGCGAATAGCTGATAAGCAAAACCAGGATGGAGGAAACAATGGTAATTTCCAAGGTGAAAATAATGTTGGAGCGCATCAATTTGTCCGTGAACAAATAGGTGTAATTGGATAAATCATACCCGCCGTTATCATTCTTCAAGCTTTCGCGGAGTGAACTAATGATCGGGATGACGACAATCAGCACCAGCACGAGAAAGGAGGGAAGGACCATGGAAATGCCCAGGATCCCTCTTTTGAATGATTTACTCATTGTGCAGCCACTTCGCTTTGCCAGCGTTTGTTGATGTCTTTGTCCAGATCGCCAATATTGAACGAACGGAATCCTTCGGAAGCGCCTTTAAAGGAATCCTGAACCTCCTGAGACATGTTCGTCAGCTTGATGCCCGGGAAGCCGTGCATTTTATCGACGACGACATTCTGGGCTTCAGGCGACAGCACAAAATCAAGGAATTTGTATACGGCGTCTTTCTTCTCGGATAACTTCGGTACCATCAAGTAAGTCGGACCGCCGTTAAATCCAGGTGTGATTTGCGTAATTTTTGTCGTTTCCGGGAGCTGCCCTTTGTCCAGCTGATCCAGTACCATGTCAGACCAGGCCGGAATCATGTCGACTTCGCCGCTCGTCAGCAGATCAAGCGTGCCTTGGTTTTTCTTCGGATAGATGCCCTTGCCGTACATGTATTTGCCCAGATCCTTCAAGAGAGAGAACCCTTGATCCCATTGGCTTTCAATGCTGGGATCCGTGTTGTGAATCGCGTCTTCGGGCAAAAATTTATAGATGCTGGTCGTGACGAAGGAGCTTCCTGCACCGCCTGTCGACGGATCGTTGTAGGCAAACCGCTCCGGATGGCTGCGGATCCACTCATATACGTCGTCCAGCGTTTTCGGCACATCTTTGACGGTTTCGCTGTTATAGGCAAGGACAACCGCCGAGGAGCGATAAGGGATCGCGAGGTTAGACACATCGTTCAGCGTGTTTTGGTCCACGTTGTTCAAATTAGGAATATGGTCCGTGCTTAAATTGTCCCATAAATCGTCCTTTTGCCCTTTGGTCACCACGCCGAGGCCATCTTCAAAGAGGTCAATATCACCCGAGCCTTTGCCGGATTGCTTCGCGGCAAGGATGCGGTCATAGGTCGGCTGCGCTCCGGTACCCGACGGCACGTAGACGGCTTTAACCTTGATGTCGGGATTCTTTTCTTCGAACATCGGAATCAAATTTTTCCACAAATCGTCCACGTTCTGCGATCCGGAATAATAAAACGAAAATTCGACCTGTTTGCTTGACGTACCTGTACCTTCAGCAGCCGAACTCGCGCCGCTGTCCTTACTGCTGCCGCAGCCGGACAGCAGGGAGGCCGCAAGGACAAAGGAAGTAACAAATGCAAATGCCGATTTCTTATTCAACATGGAAGTAAACCCTCCTATAAGTTTGTAAAGTTGGTTGATTCCAATTACGCCTTACGGATACGCGATAACCTTCGCAAACTGAACGGAAACGGACTGCCCGTTAGACAGTTCATTGATTTGATCGCGCGCCTGGAAGGCGCGGATGGTGCCATAACCTTGTACATCGACGGAAACTTCGGCATAATGCCCGAGGATCATGATTTGCTTGACTGTGCCCGGCAGACCGCTGCCGCCGGCCTGATCCAGAATTATATCTTCCGGCCTTACAGCAACCGTGACATTGCCCGAAAGACGGGAGGGGTTCGGGAAGCGGATAGAACCAACCGTAATTTGATCTGCGTCAATCACCCCCTTTACGAAGTTCATTTTCCCAATGAACTGGGCCACATAGAGCGACTTCGGCGCATCGTAGATCTCCTGGGGGGAGGCGATTTGTTCAATGTTGCCGTGATTCATAACGACAATCCGGTCCGAAATCGATAATGCCTCTTCCTGATCGTGGGTGACAAAAACCATGGTCAGGCCGGTATTGGCCTGAATTTCCCGCAGTTCCTCGCGCATCTCGTGCCGAAGCTTCGCGTCCAGTGCCGAGAAAGGCTCATCGAGCAGCAGGACGGCGGGATTCAGCAGGAGCGACCTGGCAACGGCAATCCGCTGCTGCTGGCCTCCGGACAGCTGTGCTGGGAATTTGCTGCCGGCTCCCGGAAGACGAACCAGCTCCAGCACGTCCTGGATCGCTTTTTCCCTGTCCTTTTTTTTGATTTTGCGGATTTTCAGGCCAAACGCGAGGTTATCATGGACCGACATATGCGGCCACAAATTGTAGCCTTGAAATACCATGGAGGTTGGCCGTTTCTCCGGGGGAACCTTGACCACGCTCTTTCCTTCGATTAAGATGTCTCCCGAGTCCGGCTCCAGAAAACCGCCGATGCTGCGAAGCACGGTCGTTTTCCCACATCCGGATGGCCCGAGCAGGGTGATCAACTCTCCTTTCTGCACGTCCAGCGAGATATCCGATACGCCATCGCCGGTTTTATAGCGTTTGGACAGGTTTTGAATCGATAACTGAATGTTCATAGGGACCTCCTTAATACATCTATCGCTATCTATTTATTTGATCTGGAAACCGCTCGCCAGCACGTCCGCACTGACGAAACGCTGGGCAGCCACCAGCAGAATAATGGAAGGCGCTGTTAAAATGATGGAGAACACCGCGCCGGCATACGCCGGGTAATCGCTGATGATCGAATACATGACGATCGGCATCGTTTTGAAATCGGGAATACCGACCAGGAAGGTGCCCTGTGCTTCATCGAGGGAATTCAAAAAAGTAAAGATCGAAGCCACCAGAATCCCGGGCAGGGCCATCGGCAGCGTAATGCTGCGGAACACGCGGAACGGGCTGGCGCCGACGTCTCTCGCAGATTCTTCCTGTGCCGTATGAACGTTCCGGAACGCGGAAGTCGGGATCCAGGTCATGAACATCAGCACATTAATAATGTGGATCAGGATGACTCCAGCCAGCGTGTTCATCAGACCAAACTTATAGAACAGCACGGCGATCGACACGTACAGGCCCATTTTGGGGAAAGCATGGGTGAGGAGGAAGGAGAACAGGAAAAAACGGCTTAACGGAAAACGGATCCGGGCAAATGCGTATGCCGCCGGGATGCAGAGCACAATCGATATGCCCGTCACCAGTGCTGCGATCACAAAGGAAAGCCCGATGGATTTGGCGATGTCCTGCTGCTGAAAGACGAAGGTCCACCATTTGAGCGACCAAACGGAGGGAAGCAGATCGGGATAATTCCATTTGCCTGTAAAGGCCAGAATCGCCAAATTGAGCAGCGGCCCCATAAAAAAGATGACAAACACGACAAGTGCGACAAATTCAAAGATTTTCTTTGGTCCGATGGCTTTGAAATACCAGCGCATGGATCAATCTCCTTTCGAGTTTACTTATATGGATTTAAGTAGATTGACGAATAATCAGTTCGGGCACCAGCTCAATGTCCAGCTCGTTAACCGGCTGCTGATCAATCAGCTTGTCCAGGAGGGTGCAGGCGGTTCTGCCCATCGCTTCCGTGTCCACCTTGATGGTCGTTAGGGAAGGGGTATAAATGGAGGCGACGTCGATGCCATCAAAACCGATAACAGCCACTTGGTCGGGAATGCGGACCGATTGCTCAATCAGAAATTTCATCGCACCGAGCGCAATCATGTCATTCGTCGCAAAGAGGGCCGTATAGCCTCCTGACTTGAAATCAGGCCAATGCTGCCGCATCATTTCGTATCCTTGCTCAAAGGTGGATGCCTGCGGGTAGGCGAGCGATGACGGATCGAGAGGAGATCCATTTCCATTCAAATAATCGCGAAAGCCGTGCAGCCTTAAATAATGGCTCCGGTGGGTCTGCGGTCCGGCCAACACGAAGATTCGCCTGTGCCCTAGACCAGTCAAATATTCGGCTGCCATCATGCCTCCGTCCTGATCCCGGTTAACGACATGTACCACATTGTCGACATCGGTAGATCCGTTCACCATGACGTAAGGAATGCCGAAGTTGTGAATATAATCGATCACATTTTGCTGCAGCCTGCTGATCAAAATGAGTCCGTCCACGCGTTTCTCCAGCATAAAATCGGCGGATCGAAGCGACATCTCATGATCCGTCGTCACAAAAACGGAATAGTTCATGCGGGCCGCGGTCGCCAGAATGGCATCCACAATTTTGCCGTAAAACGGGTGGGAGGCAATCGGGTATTCCCTGCGGTAAATCAGGACTCCGATGTTGTGCGTCCGCTGGGATACCATGGCCCTGGCTACAGCGTTCGGCTTATATTGCAGTTTTTCAATGACTTTAAGCACCGCGTCCCTTGTTTCCGGGTGGATATACCCTTTTCCCGAAATGACTCTGGATACGGTTGACTTGGACACCCCGGCTAGCTGGGCAATTTCCCGGATCGTATGACTCATGTCTAACCCCGCTTTCTGAATGTGAGACCGTTCCCACATCCCAAGATTAACTCGTGAATGTAAGCCGCGTATGAAACGAATTGGCGATCATTATAAAAGCCAATCTCGATGAAAGCCTTTTAATAATCCATATTTAGGGAAAATGACATTAGAACCGCTTCGTTAAGCTTTACATCCGGAAGGAGCAGCATCGTGCCCGGAACGCTTCAAGGCCCAATACATGAATGCTTAAGCTCATTTCGGTTCGATCCGGAACGAGAGGAGCTGGCTAAACGTGGAATTTGTAAATTGTCGAATTGTAAAACATTCGTAAAATGGATTTCTGATGTCGTGGAACCCATTCGATCGAACCAAAACTGTCGATATCGGACCATTCAAAGAGAAGCCAAGGGCTTCCCTTCTATGAATGTTTAGACCAGGTTCGCATTTGAGATGGTGAAATGAAAGTGATATGAAAGGGGGAGTTTACTCTTTGAAAATAAGCATGCCGGGTAAGAGGGAGAATGAAGGAACTGCAGCAGGTAAGGGTAGATGGAGACGAGTTGTATAATGCTGCGAAAAGAGAAAGGAGAAGCATCTAAATCTATCGGAACTCGTTGCGGTAGGAGGCGACCTGATGGTTTGTTACCAGGTGCAGTCCTCTGCCGACTGTAGGGAGTCTTGAAGAAAGTGCTTTGCATCGTCTAATTTTTTCTGTAATTGTTCAATTTCATTCATTTTCTCTTTGATGATATCCAACTGTTGTTCTCGCGCAAGTTCTTTTCGGGAAAGGATATCCTTAATCTCATGAATCGAAAAGCCAGCTGAGAGTAATGATTTTAGACTCATTATGAATGGGATTATTTGTTCGTCATAGGCCCGGTAATTATTTTCATCTCTTACCAAGTAGGTCTCCGGGATAATCCCCTTTTTTTCATAGTATCGGAGGGTTGAAATCGGCAAATCCACCGTTTTGGAAACGTCGCTAATCTTCATCGAAATCACGTCTAATCCTTTCTTGCTATGAACTATAGTTCATAGTTTATGCTTTCCTCATGATAACTTAATAAATTTCAAAGGGTCAAATGAGTTATCAGAATACACATAAAAAAAGAGGAGAGATATCCATATGACCACTACGATGAAAAACAATGGTTTTACCCATATCATGAAAGGGAGACGTTCGATTCGTGCCTATGACCCCGCTTTTAAAATATCCAGAGAAGAGCTTAAAGAGATCATTGAAGAAGCTGCCACGGCTCCATCTTCAGCAAATTTGCAGCCTTGGCGCATCGTTGTCGTTGAAAGCGAAGAAGGGAAAAATACGTTGCGGCCTTTGATCCGCTTCAATACCCAGCAAAATGACACATCATCTGCCATGCTGCTGATCTTTGGGGACATGAAATCGTATGAGTATGCGGAAGAGATTTTCAATACGGCGGTGGAACAGGGGAAGATGCCGCCGGAAGTCCGGGACCGGCAATTGGAAAGCATTCTTACGATTTATCCTACGCTTCCTAAAGAAGTTGTTAATGATATTGTAAAAGTGGATAGTGGATTGCTGGCCATGCAGCTCATGCTCACCGCCAGAGCTCATGGTTATGATACCAATCCCATCGGCGGATTTGAGACGGATCAAATCGCAGCAGCTTTCGGATTAGATCCGGAGAGATATACTCCGGTACTCATTCTTGCCATCGGTAAAGCGGAAGAAGAAGGGTATGAGTCCGTTCGTTTGAGCGCTGATAAGATCACCTTTTGGAAATAAGTAGTTTATGTTTTGCCGTAAAATAAACAAAGGCCTGGGTTACGAATCCAGGTCTTTGTTTGTTAATATGAAGAAGAACGAATGAAGATCTGACCCAGACAGAGAACATGGATGGAGGTGAATTTCATGATGATTCGGGAGCAGTGCACCTGCCCATTAGAGGTTGTCCATGACATCATCAAAGGGAAATGGAAAACGATGATCATTTATCAATTGAAAGACGGAAATACGTCCCTGGCCCAACTGGAACGGGATATTGACCAGATCACCCAAAAGATGCTGCTGCAGCATCTTAAAGAACTGATTTCCAGCGGGATCGTGGATAAAATCAAAACGGAAGGGTACCCGCTGCATGTAGAATATTTTCTGACGGAGCGGGGAAGAAGGCTGTTGGATGCAGTACTCATTATGCAGGAGATCGGAATTGATTATATGGTGGAACGGGGACAGACGGAGCTTCTGGACCGCAAAGGCATCCCATACCCACAAAAAAGTGGGTAATTCACCATTCATGATACCGATATTATAATGCGGTAAGAAACTACTCTTACAAATTAAAGGAGACCATGACCCATGAATACCGCATTCATAATGGTAGACATTCAGAAGGATTATTTTAAAGGAGGCCGAAACGAGTTATTCCGTGCTGAAGAGGCACTAACCCATGCGCAGGAAGCTTTAACTCTGTTCCGGGGCAAGAAGTTACCGATCGTTCATATTCAGTGTATTCTTCTCGATGACAACGCCACATTTTTTCTTCCCGGTACGGAAGGGATTCAACCGCATGAAGGCATTTTACCCGAGCCTGGCGAAAAAGTGATCATCAAGCATACGCCGGACAGCTTTTTCCAAACGGAATTACAGCAGCATCTTGAATCGCTGAATGTAACCCGGTTAGTCATTTGCGGCATGATGAGCCACATTTGTATCGATTCTACGGTAAGAACCGCAAACCGTCTGGGATATGAAGTTCTCGTGCTTGATGATGCCTGCACAACCAGAGATTTACTCTGGGATGGTACCGTGATTCCTGCACAAACCGTTCATCATACGTTTATGGCATCCTTGGATGGCACTTTTGCTCAAGTGATCCCAACCAGCAGTCTCTACGAGCGGATCTAAGCTTCATACATAGACTTTAATTAGTCGACACGTACAATAGATTCAAGGGGTTACCAAAAATATTCTCTATTAACCTGCCCATGGCCCAAAAGCTTGAAAAAGCGTGGTCCATGGGTATTTTTTTGTGCCCATTTTTCCCGGATGGTCCGTTGGTTTCTAAAAATTGTAAGAAAATCTATATATCATGTTTAATTTGCGAAGTGTTATGTAACCACTGTCATTTTATAATTTTCACAGAAAGGAGGAAAGGAAAAAGAGAAGGACTAGCCGTGTTGAGCACAGCAGAGCCAAGAGAATCCAATGGCAGACGGTTGTAAGGTGCAAAAATAAACATGAGGAGGCAGTTTATGTTGAAACGGAGTAAAAAATGGTTAACGGTCGTTCTTGCAGCTTCCATGAGTCTTGGGTTATTTGCAGCTACCTCAAATGCAGCCACGACGGACTATTGGCAAAATTGGACCGATGGCGGGGGCACGGTGAATGCCGTCAACGGTTCCGGCGGAAATTACAGCGTGACCTGGCAAAATTCCGGGAACTTCGTTGTCGGCAAGGGCTGGAATACCGGATCGCCTAACCGGACGATTAACTATAATGCCGGCGTCTGGGCGCCGTCCGGAAATGGATATTTGACGCTCTATGGATGGACGAGAAACTCCCTCATTGAATATTACGTCGTGGACAGCTGGGGAACTTACCGGCCTACCGGAACCTACAAAGGAACGGTGACGAGTGACGGGGGCACCTATGATATTTATACGACCATGCGGTATAACGCGCCATCCATTGACGGCACACAAACCTTCCAGCAGTTCTGGAGTGTCCGGCAATCGAAAAGAGCGACCGGGGTCAATTCTTCCATCACGTTCAGCAATCACGTTAACGCATGGAAGAACGCAGGCATGAATTTAGGCAGCAGCTGGGCTTATCAGGTATTGGCAACGGAGGGATACCAGAGCAGCGGTAGCTCTAACGTAACCGTGTGGTAATCAGCATGAAGCTGCTTTTCATAAGTTATACACTTTAATCAATCCAGACATGTTGAAGGCCGTTTGCCATCAGACGAACGGTCTTCGACGTTGACGGATACCGGCATCGGTCCGCCGCGGTCTGTCTTTTTCCTATTCGTCCTAAAGGAGAAATCCCTATGAGAAAGCTATGGGTTTGTATTTTACTAGCAGCTATGTTTTTGGCCAGCGCTTGTTCACAAGAAGAAACGGGCAAGCAGGAAGATATGGTGTACGTTAAAGGCGGGACTTTTAAGAGCAGTGGCTCCAACTATACTGAAACAAGCATGACCCTTTCAGACTTTTATATCGGCAAATACGAGGTTACACAAGCGGAGTGGGCCAACGTCATGGGCGGCAACCCCTCAGCATTCAAAGGCGATCAGCTGCCGGTAGAGATGGTAAGCTGGTATGACGCCGTGGAGTATTGCAACAAAAGAAGTATCCAGGAGGGCTTAAAACCGTTTTACAACATAGACAAGGATCGTAAAGATCCGAACAACATAAACGAAAACGATCAAATAAAATGGACCGTAACGGTCAATCAAGGCGCGAACGGTTACCGGCTGCCTACAGAAGCAGAGTGGGAATATGCCGCAAGCGGAGGTCTGGAGGGCAAAGGTTTCAAATACAGCGGAAGCAATAAAGCCGAGGATGTCGCATGGTATTGGAGAAACGCCGGGGATAAATATTTATCAGGGGATTGGAACTGGCCGGTCATTGAGAGCAATCATAACCGGACAAAACCGGTCGGCACCCGGAAATCCAACGAGCTGGGTCTTTACGATATGTCCGGCAATGTAAGGGAATGGTGCTGGGACTGGTATGGCGACAGCACGGTTCGTCAAGGCGGTTCCTTCCGGGTGGTGAAGGGGGGCGGCTGGATCGGGGATATCAGCAACACTGAAGTTTCATTTCGAGGCAAATTCGATCCCAACGGGTACGGACCCGATCAGGGTTTTCGTGTCGTCCGCGGGAAATAGGAGGGAAAGCCCTCTTTTTTTGTTGAGGAGCCAACCGTCTAATTCTCCGAAGCATTCGTCATGGAATAGATCACTCGGACCTGGGCACGTGTCATGCGTCTCCCGCATATGATATGCATGTCATGGGATTCAAACGACAAACCAAAAAGAATTGAGGGAGATCCAACATGAACAACTCCATGCGTGCGGTGTGGCCCAGGGAGTTACGTGACCCGAGCGGGACACGCTTCGATTCCGACAAGGAAAAGAAAGATGCAGCCGTCTCTCGGGATCCGGACCGGGGATTGACGATGGTCATCGATAAAGGCCTCGGCAGAAATACGTTCGCAGATGTGATCGAAACCGCCTCACCTTACATCGACTGCATCAAATTTGGATTTGGAACGGCACCGCTGTATAGGACGGATATGCTTCTGTATAAAATCGACCTTGCCAAACAGCACGGCATATCCGTAATGACAGGCGGCACTTTGCTGGAAATTGCCGTTCAGCAGGGTATCGTGCCTGCGTTCTTTGATACGGTGTGCAATCTTGGTTTTAATGCGCTCGAAGTATCCGACGGTACGATTGAACTGTCACGCCAAAAACGCACGGAGCTGATCCAGGAAGGAAAGAAGCGCGGACTGCGGGTCTTTTCCGAATTTGGAAAGAAGCTGTCCGGTTCCTTGATTGATGCCGCTATTCTTGCAGATACTGTGGAATTGGATCTGGCTGCAGGCGCCGAATATGTAACGGTCGAAGCCCGCGAGTCGGGGGTCAGTGTCGGCATTTTCGATAAACACGGGGAATGCAGGGAAGATGTGGTGGACGACATCCTCAAATTCGTTCCGGATCACCGGACACTGATTTGGGAGGCGCCCCTTAAAAACCAACAGGCCATGCTCCTGCACAAATTCGGCTCCAATGTTCACCTGGGAAATATCGCTCCGACCGAAGTCATGGCTCTCGAGACACTCCGGCGCGGACTTCGCCAAGACACGTTTGAATTCGGCCTCAAGGAGAAAACGCCGGATGAATTTTGTTATATGATTTAAAAAGTGCTGCGGCCGCGTAAATCGCGGCTTGTTTTTTTGTGAGGACATCCCTAAATCCTATAAAGACCATAAAAAATAATGAACAATCTCGACAAATCCGTTCAGTATGAAACAAATCCCGTACATTTAACAATTGCAAGTTCGTTCATGGGAATTATAATGGAAGTCGACGATTAGCGCTTACATAACAATCCGAAACGGAGGCCTGATTTATGGATTACATGAAGCTCGGTAATACGGGGATGGATGTCTCGCGGATATGCCTTGGTTGTATGAGCTTCGGCGAAGTGCAGCCGGGAGGGCATCAATGGGTGCTTGATGAGGAGCAAAGCCGCCTGATCATTAAAAGGGCGCTGGAGCTCGGGATCAACTTTTTTGATACAGCGAATGTCTATTCCGGGGGAACCAGCGAAGAGATCACTGGACGCGCATTAAAGGATTATGCGAATCGGGACGAGATTGTCCTCGCTACCAAGGTCTGGGGGCGAATGCATCCTGGCCCCAACGGTGGGGGGCTCTCCCGGAAGGCGATTATGAGCGAAATCGATAAAAGCCTGAAAAGACTAGGCACCGACTATGTAGATCTTTACATTATCCACCGCTGGGATTACAACACGCCGATTGAAGAAACGATGGAAGCCCTGCATGATGTAGTGAAGGCCGGAAAGGCAAGATATATCGGTGCTTCCGCCATGTATGCGTGGCAGTTTCAAAAGGCGCTGTATACGGCAGAGAAGCATGGCTGGATGCGCTTTGTCTCCATGCAAAATCACCTGAACCTCATTTATCGCGAAGAGGAACGGGAGATGATGCCACTGTGCAAAGATCAAAAAATAGCGGTGACCCCTTACAGTCCATTAGCATCGGGAAGGCTGATCCGCGATTGGTCGGAAACGACGCATAGATCGGAGACCGATCAAGTCCAAAAATCCAAGTACGATGCGACGGCGGATGTAGACCGGCTGGTCGTAGAGCGAGTAGCCTCGATTGCAGAGAAACGCGGTGTACCCCGTATCCATATCGCGCTAGCCTGGCTGCTGCAAAAGGAATCGGTAGCTGCTCCAATCATAGGGGCGACGAAAATCGGCCAGGTTGAAGATGCTGTAGGTGCACTATCCGTTAAATTATCTCCGGAAGAGATTGCATTTCTGGAAGAACCGTATGTTCCGCATCCGGTCGTTGGAGCGCAGTAAAAAAAAGAAAAGGCAGCTCACTTGCTGAGCTGTCTTTTTTGTGTGGATCAGCAATTTATTCCATTTAATACGACTCCTTTTGCACGATTCATAGACTTTCTTTGGGCAATGAATGGTACAATACGAATGGAATAAATAGAAATGATCACGAACGGAAGGATGTTAGCCATGAGCGAATCGAATCAGGAATATATCGTCATCTCGGCTGCGAGGGAAAACAATCTCAAAAACGTTTCCCTGCAAATACCCAAACGGAAAATTTCGATATTCACCGGGGTATCCGGATCAGGCAAGTCATCGATCGTTTTCGATACGATTGCCGCAGAATCTACGCGATTGTTGAATGAGAATTTCAGCATGTTTGTACGGACGTTCCTGCCCAAATATCCGCAGCCGGATGCGGATGCGATCGAAAACCTGAGCATGGCTGTCATAGTCGATCAGAAGCGGCTGGGCGGAGGTTCCCACTCCACAATGGGAACCATTACCGATATTTCACCCATACTCCGGCTGCTTTTCTCCAGAGTGGGTCAGCCTTATGTCGGAGGAGCGAACATGTTCTCGTTTAACGATCCGCAAGGCATGTGTCCCGAATGTAACGGAATTGGCCGCAGCCTCGGCATCGACATGAGCAAAGCGGTGGATATGTCCAAGTCGCTCCGGGAAGGGGCCATTATGCTGCCGGGATATACGGTGGACGGATGGGAATGGAACATGCTCATCCAGTCGGGTTCCTTTGATCCGGATAAGAAGCTCAGCGACTATTCGGATGAAGACTTGGATCTGCTGCTGTATGGCAAGGCAAGGAAAGTGAAAATGGATTTCGCCGGTAAGGCAACCAATATTACCGTCGAAGGCATCATTGAGAAGTTCACCAACAAATACATCAAACAGGACGTGAAAACGAAGTCCGAACGCACGCAGCAGACCGTCGCTCCGTTCATGACCGAGGGGCCCTGCTCCAGCTGTCACGGCGCAAGGCTTAGTCAAGCGGCGCTGGGCTGCAAAATTAATGGACACAACATTGCGGAGCTGTCTTCCATGGAAGTCGGGCATCTCATTCGCGTAATTCGCGAGATTGACGATGCCGCGGCGGCGCCGATGGTCAAGTCGCTGACGGAACGGCTGCAGCATCTGGTGGATATCGGCCTTGATTACTTGACGCTGGACCGTGAGACAGATACCTTATCCGGTGGAGAGTCGCAGCGCGTCAAAATGGTGAAGCACTTGAGCGGGAGCTTGGTGGATGTCACTTATATTTTCGATGAGCCCAGTGTCGGACTTCATCCTCGCGATGTGCACCGGTTAAATGAACTGCTTCAGAAGCTGCGCGACAAAGGCAACACCGTCCTGGTAGTTGAGCATGATCCCGATGTCATCAAAGTAGCGGATCATATCGTCGACGTAGGTCCACATGCCGGCAGCCGCGGAGGAACCATCGTCTATGAAGGAAGTTACCCCGGTCTGTTGGAATCCGGCACATTGACGGGTACTCATATGAAGCGTCAGCTCCAGCTCAAGCAAGACTGCAGGCAGCCATCCGGCAAGCTGTCCATCCGGAATGCCAATCCGCATAACTTGCAGAACGTAAATGTCGATATACCAACCGGGGTTCTGAATGTTATAACCGGCGTCGCCGGCTCTGGGAAAAGTACCCTTATTAACGACGTATTCCTCAGTCAGCATCCGGACGCCATCGTCATCGACCAATCGGCGATCGGCGTGTCGACACGCTCAAACCCTGCGACCTATACGGGCATACTGGATGATGTGCGCAAGGCATTTGCTTCCGCGAACAAGGTGAGTCCAAGCTTATTCAGCTTTAACTCCAAGGGGGCCTGCGAGAATTGCCAAGGGCTGGGCGTCGTGTACTTGGATCTATCGTTCTTCGATAGCGTGAAGCTGCCATGCGAAGTCTGCGGAGGGAAACGGTTTAAGGAAGAAGTGCTCGAATACAAGCTGAATGGCAAGTCCATAGCCGAAGTGCTGGAGATGACGGTCGAGCAGGCTTTGGAATTTTTCCAGATCAAAGAGGTCGTCCGCAAGCTCCAGGCCATGAGCGATGTGGGACTGAACTACATCACCCTCGGCCAGCCGCTCAGCACGCTATCTGGCGGGGAATGCCAGCGTATCAAGCTGGCTAGCGAGCTGCACAAGAAAGGCAGCATCTACGTGATGGACGAGCCGACGACCGGCCTGCATATGTCGGATATCGGCCACCTGCTTGGGATCATGAACCGCCTGGTGGATACCGGAAATACGGTGATCGTCATTGAGCATAACCTGGAAGTGATCAGCCAAGCGGACTGGATTATCGATATGGGGCCGGACGGAGGCAGCAAGGGCGGACAGGTGGTGTTCGAAGGCACGCCGCAAGAGATTATCCATGCGGAGCAGTCGATCACGGGAAAATACTTGAGGTAACCATCCAATAAACAAACGACGGCTTGATCATAGGGTATCTAAATAACATCACAGCAATGAGGAGGTGGCAATCGGTGTTAAGTGAGAACAACGAAAATAAACTAAAGCGGGTCATCCATGAACAGCAATTCGGGCATGCATTGGATTATCTAATGGAGACCGTTCGCCAAGGCATTCGTTTGAGTAAAAGTAGGGTAGAAGATTACAAGGCAGCGGGATGTTCCAGGATCGGTGGTGATCCGGATCTCCCGGCTGATGTGGAATGGCCTGTGGATTCAAAGGGGACTCCCATGACGTTCCTTGCCCAGCTTAGGCTGCGTGAGCTGATTGATGATGACGAAGCTTCCCGACTTCCGGCAAACGGCGCGCTTTATTTTTTCATTGGAATCGATGAACCGGCTTATGACATTGAGCATAAAGTGCTCTATTTGCAGGAGGAGCAGCTTCAAGCAGCGCAGCGGCGGCATGCACCGGAAGTGACGGCACTCGAAGATGCATTTACGGGTTATCAGGTGTCGGCAAGGTCCACTCTGGAGCCGCCTAATTACGGTTATGTGGATTACGAACAGGTGGAAGACGATGAGCATGATTACGAGCATTACGAGGAGCTTTGCTTCGAGCTGACCGGATACAGCTCTATTGACCTGGCGACGATGTTCGGCTATCCCGGAACCCAGCATGGCGATTGCGAATACGAAGCGGCACTGAAGCTGTTGACCGGCGAAAAATACAACTATTCCGAAACGGAGGCGCTGAAGCAGATCACCCGGCACCTGAACGGTGATTCGGATCGGGCACAGCAGGAAATCAGGGATACCCTGTTGCTGTTGGCACTAGATTCGGACGATGATGTAGGTTTTTGCTGGTGGGATGCCGGCGAACTGCAGTTTTTCATCCGGAAGGAAGATTTGCTTGCCGGCAATTTTGATCGTACATACTGCTCCCTTTATTCGAGTTAGGGGGCAGCGGTTCGAGTAGAATAAAGCATTGAAATTCGAAAGAAATGACCAAATCCTGCCTGCAGAAGGCTGCGCAAGTCGATGCCTAAAGATTTTAACGATTGGGAAATAGCAAATTTAGAGGATATGCTTACCCGATTGCAGTAATAATATAAGCCAATACTGAATAGGCACTATAAAACATCAAGGAAGGAAGTACACATCATGATCATCGTTCATGCCAAACTTGACATCTTGCCGGAGCAAGAGGAACGCTTTTTGAAGGAAGCCAATAGCCTGCTTGCTGCTACCAGAGCGGAAGAGGGGAATATCAGCTATGAATTGTTCAAATCCGTGGAGCAAGAACACTATTATACAATGGTGGAGATTTGGAAGGATTTTGGAGCCGTTCAGGCGCACAACAGCAGCGACCATTTCCAGGCATTCGTACAGACGGCCAAAACGCTACTGGCTTCTCCAATGGAGTTGAAAGTTTTTCAGGGCGAGCCTGTGCAGGCTTAACGAAAGTGAAGTGAATCAATCCCTAACCTCCCCAATGTGGAGGTTGGGGATTTTTTGTTATCTGTTAAAATGTCATTCAGCGGCAATTCCTTACAAAGAGACTTCCTCCGCACTCATTTCAACGGTATACTTTTGGAAGAATACGGTTTGGAAGGAGTACCTCATCTTGGCAAAATGGGATAATATGCTGTCCATCCTTTGGATGCTTAAATCCAGAAAAAAGCTGACCGCCGCGCAAATAGCGGATCAATTGGAGATCAGCGTCCGGACGGTTTACCGCTATATCGATGCATTAAGCGCCAGTGGCGTTCCGATTGTTGCTGATTCAGGGCATGACGGAGGGTTCTATATATTGGAGACCTTCAGGGAAACGCCTTTATTTTTTCGGTCGGTAGAACTCAAGGCGATCGTAGACGCATCGAAGTTTGCGAAGGGGGTCGGGTATCCGTATACGGATGAACTCGAGCAAGCCCTGGAAAAAATCGAACACAGTTTGAATGAAGAACAAATGCTGGATCTGCAGCGTCTGACGAGCGGCTTCAGTGTAATCTCTTCCGCGTCCCATCCAGGTATTGTTCCTATGCTCCGGCAGTTGGAGCAGGCCATTTTGGACGGACAGACGCTTCTCATCGCTTACCGTAAAGAAAACTCCGATTCGGCCAAAGAGCGGAGTATCGATCCCTATGGGTTGACCTTACGCAGAAACGAATGGTATCTCATCGCATTCTGCCACCAATCTTCCGAAATTCGGACTTTCCGTGTGGACCGGGTCGAGAGTGTATTCCGGACGGAAGCCTTTTTCACCATGCCGGAGAACTTCTCGACTGAGGATTATTTCCGCGAACAATCGCACAAGGAGCGAGAAGCGGAAGGACCGATGGTGTTAATCCGAATTGAAGGAGATACGAGGAGTCTGGATGCGATATGCAGCCACTGGCATATGCATCACTATTTGACGGAACGTACCGACGCCGAAGCGCGGTTCCTCATCGACACCCCAACGATTGACAAATATCTTCCGAGATATCTGCTTACCTTTGGAACAAGCATCCGGGTGTTGGAGCCGATCGCGTTGAAAAATCAAATCAAAGCAATGGCCAGTCAAATCGCCGAACTGTATGCGGATGATGAAAATTGAGCTTCACTGACGGGGGCTGTCAGTGAAGATGCCTATAATGAATGTAAAACATGAATCTTAAAGGAGGAAGATGAATGTCTACATTCAGAATGGAGCATAAAAACCCGGAGGGGTTATTCCAATCCAAAGCATTCAGTCAGGCGATTACAGTAAGCGGAAAGGCAAAGACGATTTATATCGGTGGGCAAAATGCCGTTAATGCGTCAGGCGAACTCGTCGGCCCCGGTGATTTGGAAGTACAGACCAAGCAGGCGCTGCATAATATCGCAACGATTCTAGCATCTGAACATGCAAGTTTCGCCAATTTGGTTAAACTCAATATTTATTTAGTCAGCGGCAGCGATCCCCGAGTTGGCTACAAGGCTTTTCTGGAGATAGCGGGTGAATTAGAACATCCTCCTCTGGTCACGGTTCTATTTGTTTCGGAATTTGCCCGCCCATCCGTTCTCCTTGAAATCGATGGGATTGCCGTCATTGAAGATAACGATTAAGCAGCGGATCAATCAGACTCCGGCTCCATTTCGTACTGGGTACGAAGGGGGGCCGTTTTTTTGATTTTGCTTGGGTTACAGGATCAATAGAAGAGGGGCAGGAAAGCCCGAATGGAATCTGAAATTATCTCAACTCCATCCAAGTTTAATACACCGCACCCGATATATTGTGTGTTATAATGTACAAAAAGGATGGTATAACGCACGAATTGACCGGGCTGTGACCACACTTAGAGACGTATCGTTATTTTATTTTCCGGCTCAACAACGAACATCACAGTAAAGAATTGAGGATAAAAGACGTGTCAGAGAATGTTCAACATCATCAACAAGAAATCGAAGTGAAAGAAGACAGCTTGCTGCAGGGGATCAGAGACTGCATCCCCACGCTGCTGGGTTACTTAAGCATTGGATTCGCCGCAGGTGTTGTAGGCAAAACCTCCGGTTTATCCGTCCTCGAAATTACCTTGATGTCCACCCTGATTTATGCCGGCTCGGCACAATTTATTATGGCGGGCATGATTGCGGCGCATGGGTCGGCGGCAGCCATCATTCTAACGGTATTCATCGTCAATTTGCGCCACCTGCTGCTCAGCGCAGCGATGTCGCCTTATTTCCGCCACCTGTCCGCATTCAAGACGATGTTCGTCGGCGTGCTGCTTACAGACGAAACCTTCGGGGTCGCCATGAATAAGGCGATGAATCGCAGCTCACTCAGTGAAAAATGGATGCACGGCCTCAATATTACCGCATATTTGAATTGGATCATCGCCACCATTGCGGGAGCGTTTTTCGGGAAGTGGATTACCGATCCTGAGAAATACGGACTTGATTTTGCACTGACCGCCATGTTTATCGGACTGCTTGTCCTCCAGATGATCAGCAGAAAGATCATCCGGAAAGATCTCATCGTAGCCGTCTGCGCGGTTCTGATCGTGCTCGGAGCGGGCTCCTTTGTATCCGGGAGTGTGGCCGTTATTATAGCAACCATCGTGGCGGCTGCCATTGGAATGGTGGTGGAAAAATGGAAATAAGATGGCACATCCTGCTGGCGATCATGGGCGCCTCCGTCGTCACGCTTCTTCCGCGCGTTCTTCCGCTCGTGTTGCTGAGCCGTATGCAGTTGCCTGAGTGGACCATGCGCTGGCTCAATTACGTACCTGTTGCCGTTATGGCGGCATTAATCGCGCAGGAGCTGTTCACGACAGACGGAAAGGTCCATATTTTACAGCATTACGTTGAAATTTTGGCTGCCATCCCTACCTTTGCGACGGCGATCCTGACGCGAAGCTTATTAGGAACGGTAGTGGTGGGCATTCTTTCCTTAATGGTACTCCGGTTTGTACTGTAAGCGGATGACGGGGAACGGAACTGCTCAAAGGATAAGACTGTCGGTGATTTTCATTTACCGGCAGTCTTTTTCATGGTCATTTGGCGTATATCCGGAAAGAACTCCAAATCGGACAACAGAACACGAATTATTATTATGGTGATTTTCTGGAACACAATTTACAATGAAGGCGCAAGTCTTGGATTGCAATAAAACAACCTCCGACATCCATCAGCTGGTATACAGCCGGCGGATGTTTCTTTATCTTTTCTAAATATTCCTGCGGCGATAGAATGAATGTTGAGATCCTTACCATCATTGTCCATGGCGGACAAGCTGAAAAGCGGGGGTGCCCATGTCGTTGATCAAACGTCCCAAACTGAGCATTTATTTGAGGCTGGTGCTTACTTTTCTGTTTATCGTGGCTCCTCTCTATGCAGTCAGCGCCCAGATGAACCGGGTCGGGCAGAACTCCGTCAAGGAGGAAATCTCCAGCTCCATGCTGGCTAAAGTACATTTTTACTTGGCTTCGCTGGACCAGGACTTCAGTAAAACGATCAAGCTCGGCAGAGAGTATATTACGGACGATGATATCGGTAAGCTCAGCGTGGCTGCCTCGATCATGCCGGATTACGAGCGCACGAAGGCGATGCTGCGCCTACAGAAGCAGATGCTGCTCCTGAAGGCATCCAGCAGTTACATCACCAATGCAAGCATTCATATTTCGATGCTGGATCGGACCATCTCATCCAACAGTGGTGTGGATATCATCCCCAAGGATGAATTCAACGTGCTGAGCACATCGGAACAACGCGGGTATTCGCCGTTTATCGCCTGGAAAAACCGCTTGTTTATCAGTATGCCTTACCCCGAAAACATTCTGTCCGAAGAAGAACCCTCTTATCTCGTCGATATAGAAATTGATCAAAAGGAGATCGTCAAGGCGCTGGGTGACATGATTGACAACGCTCAAGGCGGCGCCCTGCTGATCGACGACCGCAACCAATGGAGCCTCTCGAGCCTGCATCGTCCTGAGACGGAAACGGGCTTGCGTGATTGGGTTACGGGTAAAATCAGCTCCGGGTCCAAGAAAGGGGTGGAGTCGATTGAAATCGGATCGAAAGTCTATTTTATCAGTTATGAGCACTCCTCGACCATGAATGCTGTCCTTCTTACCTATTTGCCTCAGGACAGCGTACTGGGACCTTTGAATACCTACCGGTTCTGGTTTCGCCTTTTTTCCATCATTTCGATTTTTATCATTGCGTATTTTTCCTATATCATTTACCGATTGATACATCAGCCATTGCGGACATTGGTGAAGGCGTTTCGTTCGGTCGAACACGGGAATTTCAACCACGTAGTTTCCTACCGCTTCAAGGATGAATTTTCATACCTTTACATTCAATTCAATGCGATGCTGGAACATATCCGCGTGTTGATTCACGAAGTGTACGAGCAGAAATACCGGGCAAAGGTGTCGGAGTTCCGGCAGCTGCAGTCGCAGATTAACCCCCACTTTTTATACAACAGTTTCTTTACGCTCTCACGCATTGCCAAAAACGAGGATTACGAAGGTGTGACTACGTTCGCTCAATACTTGGGGCAATACTTCCAATTCGTCACGCGCGACGGCGACGGGGAAGTGACGCTCGAGGCGGAATGGATGTTTGTCAAGACGTATGTCGATATTCAATCGTTCCGGTTTTCGAACCGTATTTCCGTACAGCTGGGTGAGCTGCCGTCTGCTTACAAGAAGCGGGAAGTTCCAAGACTGATTCTTCAACCGATCGTCGAAAATGTGTATAACCATGGGCTAATGAACAAAAAGAAGGACGGCATGATCGAAATCACCTTTGAAGACGCCGCCAATTGCATTGTGATCGCTGTGGAGGATAATGGGGACGAATTGACGGATGAACGTTTAAGAGAGCTGCAGTCCAAGCTTGGGTCGGAACAACCCCCGCTTGAGACGACAGGACTGGTCAATGTCCATCGAAGAATTCAAATCAAATTCGGTGATCGCTATGGTCTCCGGATGTCAAGAGGCAAGCTGGGCGGGTTAAGGGTCGAAATGACAATTCCTTCGGAGGGTGAGGACAGAATATGAATCGTTTGCTGATCGTTGATGACGAACCCATTATCGTTGACGGAATCTATCGTCTTCTGCAGGAGGAAGAAGAACTGCAATTGGATCTGCACCGCGCTTATGGCGGAGATGAAGCCTTGGAGAAGCTGAATGCGATCCGGTTTGACATCGTGCTGTCGGATATATGGATGCCCGGGATGACCGGCCTTGAGCTGCAGGAGCATATCAACGAGAGATGGCCGGCCTGCAAAATCATTTTTTTGACCGGGCACCCGGATTTCAATTACGCGCAGACGGCCATTCGTAATCAGTGTATGGATTACATTCTCAAGACCGAAAGCGACGAAACGCTGCTGCGCAGCGTCCGAAAGGCGATCGAGCTGCTGCAAACCGAACGAATGAATGCCGGATTTCTCGATAAAGCTTCGGAGCAGTTTCAGCTAGCCGTACCGGCGCTGCAGAGAGAAATTCTTCAAGGATTTTGCGAAGGAACCCAGCCGCTGAAATCGCTGAAGCCCGAGCTGCTGAAGAGTCTATCCATACCGCTTACGCTTGACGGGAAGGTCATGCTGGTGATGGGGAGGGTCGACCGCTGGCCTATTCAAATGACAAAAGCTGCGGATAAAGCGCATATGATGTTTGCCATCCATAATATTGCGAAGGAATACCTGTCTTCCTGTGCGCTTCAATCCGTCGATGTAGAGCATAACCGCTTTTTCTGGCTGATCCAGCCTAAAGTGCTGTTGGAATGGGGTTCAACTCATGCAGCAGCCCCTGAGGATGAGTGGTCCCGAACGATCAGGTTTGTTCATGGCACCCTGGAAATGATCCAGTCGACGAGCCTGGAGCTGTTGAAGATTCCTCTTTCGCTTGCGGCTGCAAAAGAAGGGGTGGAATGGAGAGAAATCCCGGCCCGATATCAGAAGCTGCGCGCAGGCCTAAGCCGTGGGCTGGGAATCGGCCAGGAGACCATCCTGATCGAAGGCCAGCAATCGGGAGATTTTTCGGTGGATGAAAGCGAAATTCAGAAGCAAACGATACGTCAATTGATTCGAAAATGGTCGGGGAACGACTATGTCTCCGAAGATGAGAAGCAGGAAATGTATAAGCTGCTTTCCTTACTGTCCGATATGATGGACCCGTTTTACGAGGATGTTGGTTTTTTTCTCGAAATTTACTACGCCATCGCTTCGCATCTGTTGACTCAATTGAATCGGTGGGCTGTGGATCATGCGGCGCTAGAGGAAGTAGAGATGGACCGGGTGTCTCATTATCAGCTGCACGCGACCAGAAAAGACGCATTCCATTATTTAATTCATGCGGCGCTGCGGCTGATCGAAGCGCGTGATGATGAGAAAAAGGAGTTTACGAATCAAGTGGTATCCAGGTTGAACCGCTATGTGGAAGAACATCTGGACTCCGACTTGTCCCTGACGACGCTCTCGGATCTTGTACATCTGAATCCCTATTATATGTCGAGATTGTACAAACAAATGACCGGCGTGAATTTGCCTGATTATATCACCGACGAACGGATCAAAAAAGCAAAAGAACTGGTCGTCGAATCCCATCTGAAGATGCATGAAATCTGCAAAAAAGTAGGGTTTGAATCCCCTGCCTATTTTACGCGGATTTTTAAAAAGAAAACGGGCAGTACGCCCCAGGAGTTCAGAGAAAAGCACCAGCCGACCAGATTTAAATAAATGATGCAGCTGGTGTTTCGCAGCAGTGCTCCATGTCGTGCAATTCGAGCAAGTAATGTGCAATTCTTATTATGGGATGGCTAAATACGTCACTTTATAATATGGGTAAGGCCTAGAATCACCGGTCGACAGGCCGCTTGTCCAGAGCTCGGCAAGTGGTTACCCGTGGATCACGAGGGCTGAAAAGCGATAACAGAAATGGGAGGGTACTCATGAAGTCAGTCAAAGCTATGCTGGCGCTTCTCGCGGTCAGCTCGATGATTGTCGTATCGGCCTGCGGGTCTTCCACAAACGAATCTTCGGATACCAAGCCAGATGCCGGCTCGGATAAGGCTGCTTCCACAGCAGCTTCTGCAGGGCCGCTCAGCAAGTACACGTCGCCAATCGAAGTGACTACGGTGAGAACCGCGGATGCTTCGGTAAAGTTTGCCGGCAGCGATACCCTTGAGAATAACGAGTGGACCCGTGCCTATAAGGACGAACTTGGCATCAATCTGAAATTTAAATGGATCGCTACCAGCGGTGATGATGCGACCCAGAAAATGAACGTCATGATTGCATCAGGAGATCTTCCCGACATTATTCCGGTTAACGCAAATCAGCTCAAACAATTGGTAGACGCCGATATGATCGAAGATTTGTCGAGTGTTTATGAAAAGTATGCAACTCCGCTGGCCAAACAATTTATGGATGGTGCACAGCTCGATTCCGCTAAATTTGATGGTAAGCTGATGGCCATTCCGAATACGAACTCCTCCATTGATGGAGCGAACGTCCTTTGGGTACGGACCGACTGGCTCAAGAAGCTGAAGCTGCCGGAGCCGAAAACGATGGATGACGTCTATACAATCGCAGAGGCCTTTGCCAAGCAGGATCCTGATGGAAACGGAAAAAACGACACCTTCGGACTGGGGATCAACAAGGGCATTGTCGGCGGCGGTATCATGGGTCTGGGCGGCTTCTTTAACGGTTTTCACGCTTATCCCGGAGCGTGGATTAAGGATAGTTCCGGCAGCTTAGTCTATGGTTCCATCCTTCCTGAGACAAGGGAGACGCTGCTGAAGCTGCAGGAAATGTACAAAGCGGGGCTGCTGGATAAGGAGTTTGGCGTGAAGGACGGAAACAAGACGGGCGAGGATGCGGTTGCAGGAAAAATCGGGCTGTATTACGGAGCGATGTGGAACCCGATCAATCCGCTCCAGAAAGGTAAAGACCTGGATCCGCAGATGGAGTGGGAGGCCTATAAAATCGTCTCCGTTGATTCCGATCCGGCAAGGCCCCAAGTCGGAAATCCGGTATTCGCGTATTATGCAGTCAAAAAAGGCGCCAAAAATCCCGAAGCGGTCATGCAGATGGTCAACTTGTTTATCGAAAAGGGTTGGGGCGAGAAGGCGGATTTCAGCCACTTCTTCAGTTCCCCGGATGGCATCGAGCTGTTTAAGCATGCGCCGTTCAATGCCTGGTCTCCAACGAAAAACCTGGATGTACACCTGTCTGTCATCGAGAGCTTAAAAACCGGGGACACATCCAAGCTGAACGGAGAACAACTGACGACTTATGAGAAGATCAAGCAATTTAATAACGGTGACAATAAGCAATGGAATCAGGCGAGGGTGTTCGGCGAGTCCAGCTCATTCGCGGTCATCAACCAATATCAAAAGGAAAACCTGCCGCTCATGAACGAGTTTTTCGGAGCACCGACCAAGAGCATGGGGGACAAGAAAGCGACGCTGGATAAAATGGAACTGGAGACATTTACCAAGATTATTATGGGCGAACCGATCAGTACGTTCGATAAATTTGTCGAGGATTGGAAAAAGCTTGGCGGAACCGATATGACAAATGAGGTTAACGAGTGGGCCAAATCGGTCAAGTAAATCAGAGAAGGGCAGGCGATGAAATGACATTCAAGAAATGGAGGCATGAACTGCCGCTTCACTTTATGCTTCTGCCGGCGCTTGTCCTCCTTGCCGTGTTCAGCTATTGGCCGATGGTAGGCATCGTCATCGCTTTTCAGAAATTTTACCCGAATAAGGGCTTTTTCGGCTCGGATTGGGTCGGCTTAGACAATTTTCTCTATGTGTATCATCTTCCCGGCATCTCCCAAATCGTATTCAACACGATCTTTATTGCCGTCATGAAAATTATCGCAGGCCTTGTGGTTCCGATCACGGTGGCGCTCCTTCTGAATGAGATGGCGAGAGAGAGGATCAAGCGGATGATCCAGACACTGATCTATTTGCCCCACTTTTTGTCATGGGTCATCTTGGGAGGCGTTTTGATCGATGTGTTGTCGCTGAAGGGGATTCTCAATCAGTTTCTCGGATGGTTTGGAATGGACCCGGTTTATTTTCTGGGCGACAATCACTGGTTTCCGTATGTGCTGGTTGCCACGGATACGTGGAAGGATTTTGGCTTCGGTACGATTGTATATTTGGCAGCGCTTACCGGAATTGATCAGTCGCTGTACGAAGCGGCAGAGATCGACGGTGCAAGCCGTTGGCGGCAGACACTGAACATAACGATCCCCGGTATTTTGCCGGTCGTCGTCCTGATGACCACGCTAAGTCTGGGAAATGTGCTGAATGCCGGATTCGACCAGGTGTTCAATCTGTACAGTCCGCAGGTGTATGAAAGCGGGGATATCATCGACACGTTCGTATACCGGATCGGATTGATCGATGCACAATACAGCGTGGCGACGGCCGTAGGCTTATTCAAATCTGTGGTGTCCCTTGTGCTGATCTCTTCATCATACCTGTTGGCTTACCGGTTTGCCGGATACCGGATCTTTTGACGGAGGAGGGGACTTCATGGTTCAAAAACGGGGGATCGGCCGCACCTTGTTTGTGGCTTTCAATTACACGTTTCTTCTCGCTATCTCCGTCCTGTGCCTGCTGCCGCTTGTTCACGTGCTTTCAGTATCATTTAGCTCCAGTGCAGCGGCGATGGGCGGATTGGTCAAATTATGGCCGGTTCAATTTACGCCGAACGCTTACGAATACGTATTGAAAAAGCCCGAATTTCTAACTGCGTTATGGATTACGTTGAAACGTGTCGTGCTAGGCGTATCCATCAGCATGTTTCTCACCATTCTGACCGCATATCCGCTGGCAAAAGAGAAATCGAAATTCAAATGGAGAACGATGTACGCGTGGCTGCTCGTCCTGACGATGCTGTTCAACGGCGGCCTCATCCCCTGGTATATGACGATAAAGTCTCTGGGGATGCTCGATTCGATTTGGGCGCTCGTATTACCGGGGGCGGTTCCGGTTTTTAATGTGATCCTGCTGCTGAATTTTTACCGGGGGCTGCCCAAGGAACTGGAGGAGTCCGCCTTTATGGACGGAGCCGGCCATTGGACGACGCTTTGGCGCATTTATGCGCCGCTGTCTTTGCCGGCGCTGGCGACGATCGGGCTGTTCACAATTGTCAGCCATTGGAACAGCTGGTTTGACGGTCTCATCTTGATGAATTCACCGGAAAATTACCCGCTCCAGAGCTATTTGAGAACTATTATTGTTGGCCAGGACCTCACGATGCTGACTTCAACCGATTTGTCGCTGCTTCAGGATTTATCGGAGCAAACGGTGAAAACGGCCCAGATTTTTCTCGGGGCACTGCCGATCATTCTGGTGTACCCGTTCCTGCAGCGCTTCTTTATTAAAGGGATAGTTATGGGCAGCGTGAAAGGATGACGAAACAATGACAACGAACATGCGTGTACCTGATTCATGGAGCCATCACTTTCTGGAGCCTCCGAAGTTGACGGGAACCTTATTTTGGCTGCATGGCACGGAAAGTCCTGAAGAGCTCCGGAAGACATTCGACTTGGCCGTCGGGTCGGGAATCGGAGAGCTGACGCTGGAGTCGAGACCCCATTGGGACTATCTTGGGCCGAAGTGGTGGTCGGACTTGAAGCTGATTCTGGGATGGTGCCGGGAAGCCGGGGTAAGTGCCTACCTGTTCGATGAAAAATGGTATCCGAGCGGCGTGGCCGGTAATACGATCCAGAAGCTCGACCCGGCGTTTCGGCGCTCGTCGATCCGCCTCCAATATATACGCTACCGCGGGCCGCTGAACCGGGTAAGCCTGATGCCTCCATGGACGCACCGGAGCCGGTCCGTTGTGATGAGCGTCTTTGCCTACCCGATGTCGGAAGGGGTGATCGGTTACGAGCAGGGTGTTGATTTGACCGAACGCCTGCACCGCCCCGATTCACCGCACATGCACGGGATCGTGCACGGCATCCACTGGGACGTCCCTTCGGGAGAGTGGATCGTCTGCTTTGTCATCGAAGATAAGGCCGATAACTACATCGATCCCCTTCACCCGGGAGCCGTGCAAGCTTTCATTGACCGTGTGTATGAATCGTCGAAAAGAGAAGTCGGGGCGTATTTCGGCAATCCGGTCCGAGGTTTTTTCTTTGACGAACCGGCTTATTTCAATCATGAACAGGAAATACCTTGGGGCTATGAGCTGCGTCGACGGTTTATTGAAGCGAAAGGATACGATCCGATACGATTTTTGCCGGCATTATGGTTGAAAGGGGAGAGCAAGGGCAGCGAATATTTCATTTACGATTACTATGATTTTCTGAATAAAGCATACGCGGATACGTACTGCCGACCGATTCACGAATGGTGTCGCAATCATGGGCTGAAATATATCGGGCATTGGTACGAACACGAAGCGAGCCCGAATCATGGGGAAAGGTACATGTTCCATGAGCGGACCACGGAGGGACCGGGCGACTTTTTTGAAGTTTCCCGGTTTGCAGATGAAGGCGGGATTGACGTCGTTTGCAACCAGATTATTCCGGGCCACCGGAATAGGGATTACTGGGGGCTGCCTAAGCTGGCCAGCTCCGCCGCCCATATCTATGGATTGAAAGACGATTTGGCCATGTCGGAGACATTTGGGGCCTACGGCTGGCATCTGGGCCTCAGAATGATGAAGTGGCTGACCGATTGGCAGGCCGTGCGGGGGATCAATCATTTTATACTGCATGCTTTTAACCCGAAGTGGCCCGATCTGGACTGCCCGCCTTATTTCTATGACGGGGGACTAAATCCGCAATGGCCTTATTTTCCGGCCTATATCCAGTATGTGAACCGGCTCTCTTATTTTTTTCGCGAAGGCAAGCATGTCGCATCGCTGCTGCTTCTATATCCAGGGGCTCTCGGCCATGCCGGCGAATCGATCCCGATCGAGGATGTCCAGCAGGTGCTCCAGGAGAATCAATACGACTACGATCTCGTACCACAGGATGAGCTGCTGCTGTCCCGAATCGCCGGGGGCCGGCTGGAGATACGTAGCGAGAGCTACGCAGCGGTCGTTGTTCCCGGGATGGAGGTCGTAACGGAAATGCTGCTTCATAAGCTTCATGAGGTGGTTCAGTCGGGCGTTCCCGTGGTGTTTGTAAATCGTCAACCGATTGGGGTGTTGAAACGTAAGCAGGAAGCAATGCCGCTGTCACCGTTTCTGTCAGGGCCGGGCATGCATCTGGCAGGCGACCCGTCCGATTTGCCGGAATTGCTTCGCCACAGCGGTATATCAGCGCAGCTCTCTTTTGAAGGAAGCGGCCGGGAGAACCTGCGCATCCTTCACCGGATAAGGGAGGACCAATCTCTATGGATGGTCAGCAATGAAGATGTAGAAACCGTTGTTGACGGATGGATCCGCCTGCCAGGGGAACCGGATGTAAACGCCCTGCATGCCTGGGAGCCATTGACTGGCGAACGATGGCATCTGCGGTCACGGATTTCACCAGACACAGCTAATGAGCGGGAATTTCACCTGCGGATTCCGCCTTACCGTTCGCTGATTCTGATTCCGTCTGTGCTCGATGTCCAGGAAGAAGTGCAGGGTCCCGTTCCGGCGGCCTATATCCGCAGCGGGCAGCAACACGGCGTCATCGATATAGACAGCGCGCAGATTCACTTTGACTGGCAGGGAGAAGCGAGGAGCGGGTTACCGCCGTGGCTCCGCTTGGATCCTTCTTATTCCGGTACACTTGCATATTCCTGGACCATGGATATACCGCCGTCCGAGCTGGAGGCTTTGAACCGGGTTATTCTGGATCTCGGTCAGGTGGAGGAAATTGCGGAGGTGGAGGTGAACGGCACATCAGCCGGATTCAGCTTTGTTCCGCCATATCGCTTTGATGTGATGCCATGGCTGGCCCCCGGCTTGAATCGGTTTCAGGTATGCGTAACCAATGTCGTATCGAACCGCATGAGCAAGGCGGAAGTACTCGAGGACGCGGGCCCGGATTGGAAAGAGCGCCGTGAACAGTTCTCGGTCCCGGAGGATGGCGGGCTTCTCGGGCCGGTTCGGCTGGAATTCCATCATATCGATTGGAAGTGAACGCAATGGATATCGTCAGTAAACTTACGGACGCTTGGTGGTTATCTGCCCGGGGCTCGGATGCAGATCACGTAAATAAACATTACGCTGCACGCAACGAGGTTGCCTATTTCCGCCGTTCGTTTTCACTGGTCAAACCGGCCACGCTTGTGCTGTCAATCAGCGCCCACAGCCGCTTCCGCTTATGGATCAACGGGCAAGCCGTTCTTTCAGGTCCTTGCAAGGGGGATCGCTGGCGTCATTACTACGAAACGATTAACGTAAGCTCATATTTGACTGCAGGCGACAACGTCCTTGCCGTAAAAGTGGTGGCATACAGCCCGTATGAAGCACAGCCGCCAGGCTGGGGAGGACCCTTCAGCGTAACGTCCAACGCAGCAGGCCCTTGCCTGATCGCCAGCGGACGCTGCGTTGCGGAAGACGGGGAAATATTGGCGGATCTTGCAACAGGTAAGCCTGGGGACGAATGGCTGGTCTGTTTGGATGACGCGGTTTCCTGGGAAGCGTATGGGCCCACCCATTTTATGGGGGGAATGGAGCGGGTCGATGGCGCGCGGCTGCCTCATCACTGGAACCTTCCGGGGAGTACGGAGAACGGGAAATGGCATATTCCTATCCGAAGATGGAAGGCGGACGGCAGACCTTACGGCATCATTCCGCCGTTTCCGCTGATAGAGCGTCCCATCCCGCTCCTCTATGAGACGAGTCGCCGGTTCAGGAGTGAAGTTGATGTAATGAAAGGGAACGGTGAGCTGTTTTCGTTCATTGAAGGCGCAGCGGAGCCCCAGCCGGCTGTCATCCCCCCGCATTCCAAGCGGAAGGTGGTTCTTGACGCTGGCGAGCTTATGACAGGTTATATCATCCTTCCCTTGTCAGGCGGGCAGGACAGCCGGGTTACACTGTTGTACGCTGAAAGCTTTTCCAAGCACCGGGAAGGCGGCTTCCCGCTAAAGGGCAAGCGGGACGATGCAAAGCGGTATGAACTGATCGGGCAGCAGGATGTGTACCTTCCATCAGGCGGCAGGGAGACTTACGAGCCGTTCTGGTTCCGGACCTTCCGCTTCATGCAAATTGAGGTGGAGACCTGTGACGAGCCATTGGTCATTGACTCTCCGGAGATCCGGGAAACGGGATATCCGTTGAATGTCCAATCATCGGCTGTGTCCTCCACCGCCTGGATTCGTCCATTATGGGACGTAAGCGTCAGAACACTGCAGCGATGCATGCATGAAACCTATGAAGATTGCCCTTATTACGAGCAATTACAGTATGCCATGGATACCCGGCTGCAAATTCTTTTCACCTATGCCGTCAGCGGGGACACCCGCCTAGCCCTGCGGGCGATCGACGATTACCATGCTTCACTTCTGCCGGAGGGGATTCTCCAAGCGCGGTATCCATGCATGGAGTCGCAGGTCATTCCTGCCTTTTCGCTCCATTGGATTTTCATGGTTGAAGATTATTACTGGCAAACCGGTGATCCGTCGGTTGCCGTGCGTTACCGGGCTACGATCGACTCGGTTCTGGACTGGTACGACCGCAAGCTCGGGCCGCAGGGGCTCGTACACCGGTTAGGCTACTGGGAATTTATCGATTGGGTCGAAGCATGGGATGAACTGCACGGCGCGCCGACGGCGACGCTTACCGGTCCTTCTACGATCCATAATCTCCTGTATGTCTATGCGCTGCAGTCCGCGGCAAGATTAAGCCGACTCGGGAATCGCTTTGAGGTTGCAGACGAATATGAGGCGCGGGCCGGGCATGTGCTCCAGGCTTTGCAGCAGTTATGTTGGTCGGAATCTTCAGGATTGTACCGTGAAGGTCCCGAATGCGAACAGTACAGCCAACACGCCCAAATCTGGGCCGTCCTGACCGGCCTCGCTTCCGGAGAGCAGGGACGGCAGTTAATTCGGCGGATGATGGATCGGGATGATCTGCTGCAGTGCTCGTATGCGATGTCTTTTTATTTATTCAGGGCGATAGAGAAGGTAGGACTATACGAAGAGACGGAGCAGATGTGGAAGCCGTGGCGGGACCTGTTGGAACTGAACCTGACCACCTGGCCCGAGGACCCCTTCATGCAGCGCAGTGACTGTCATGGCTGGGGCGCCCTGCCTCTGTATGAATTCACCCGCTGTTTGCTGGGGGTGAAGCCCGGAGCACCCGGCTGGGAAACGATCCGGATCGAACCCCATTGCTTGTCGCTGCAGGATATGCGGGGGCAAGCGATAACCCCAAAAGGAATGGTTCGAGTGAATTGGTTCATCGATGACGGCGCCATTCATATTTCCGGCGAATCGCCGGAAGGTACGCCGCTTCTCGTTGCTATGCCAGATGGCAGCAGCTGCAGTATGCCGCAGGGTGGAGCTTTCCGTCTGTCATGCCCCGCTGCTGGAAATTCTGAAACGAGTTTGGATCGGGAGGGAAATGCATGAACCGCAAACCGGGAAATTGGAAGCTGGGCACCTCGTACAGCCTGGCCAACCCGATCGATTTGAAACAAGCGGCCGAATCTGGGATCCAGTGCATCGAACTGACGTGGCAGCCGCTGGATATTTTCGATCCGGAAGTCAAAATGAAGTGTGATGAGGTGGTAGCCGCTGCCCGGCGTCTTGGAATCGACGTCTGGTCGTTGCACATTCCTTTCGGCACGGCGTGGGACCCGTCCAGTCTGGATCAGGATACCCTGGAACAAGTCGTCGCCAAAGTCCGGCATCTGTTCCGTTATGCTGCGGACTGGGGGATCGGGACGCTGGTATACCACCCTAGCTGGGAGCCGGTTCCACCGGAAGAAAGAGCACTCCGTTTAAAAACTTCCAAACAAACGCTCGCTCTGCTTGCTCAAGAAGCGGCCGCTAGCGGGCTTCGTCTGGCGGCGGAGTGCCTCCCGCGCACTTGTCTCGGGCATTCGGCGGATGAAATGGAGTATTTGACCGAAGAGAATCCGGAGCTCGGCGTATGCTGTGACGTCAATCATTTATTTAAGGAAAAACCGCAGCACTTCATTGAGAAGCTGGGCGGCCGGATTGTGACGACGCATATTTCGGATAATGACGGAACGGACGAAAAGCATTGGATGCCGGGAACAGGTAACCTGGAATGGAATGAAATCCTTAATGCATTTGCTGCAGCAGGCTACCGGGGACCCATGATGCATGAAGTCAGAAACCCGGATCCGGAGGCCATCACAGTTAATTGGCACCATATCCTTGACGCAAGTTCTAACCCATGAGGAGGTTATAAACATGAGTATTCGAAAATTCAGCATTAAGTCCCGCCTGCTGCTTCTGATGATGACCGCGGTAACGTTCACGATGGTGAATCACCATGCTTCAGCCAATCCCGGTCTGCACAAGGATTATTGGATTGCCGTGACGGATCAGGGTTCGGAGGAAATTCGTGTTTACGATCCCGAGAAGGAAGACTGGAACCAGTCCAACGCACTGAAATGGTCTTGGGCGCCCACGGATAAAAACGGTTTTGGCGGACTGCTGCAAGGCTGGGGTCTGCCATCCGACGTGAAGCTGCGGGAAGGTACAACGGGGGGCAAATTTATGGTCGTGACCGACTCCAGAGGGCTTGCAGCGCTTGTTCCGTATCCTTCCGGCAACAGCAGAGCATGGGGCGTCATCGTAGGCGGCAACCCGCATGCAGCCGAGCTGCTGCCGGACGGCAACGTAGCGGTTGCGGCGAGTGCCGGCGGTTGGGTGCGGGTCTATACGGCTTCGCAGGGAGCCGATTCTTCAACGTATACCGAATTTTCACTGCCTGGTGCGCACGGCGTGCTGTGGGATCCGGCTCAAGACGTACTGTGGGCCGTCGGCGACTACGACTTAATTGCCTTGAAAGTGAAAGGAACACCGGCAGCGCCTATTCTGGAGGAAGTTCACAGAAAGCGGCTGCCCACCAATTGGGGCCACGACCTCTTTGCGGTCTATGGAGATACCGACAAGTTGTGGGTGACCTCTAATACGCAGGTGTATCAGTATAGTAAATCCACGGATTCCTGGTCTGAAGATTATCCGGGGGCCGCTGAGATCAATCACCATTGGGTGAAAAGTGTAGGCAACCAGCCTTCCGGGCAAGTGGTGATGACCAACCAGAAGGAAGGAACTAAGTATACTTGGACCACGGATGCGGTTGACTTGTACCAGCCGGCAGATCAGCGTCTCGTTACAGGCGGAGCCTTCTATAAAGCCCGGATTTGGAATTCGGATTATCAATAAAAACGAATGTGCGGGGAGGAGCCAAGAGCTCTTTCCCGCTTTTTACTCTCACCTTTCCTCTTACAGGGTGTTATAGTATGCTTGTCTTATAAGAAAGGAGAGGGAATTCATGGTAAAACAATTGATTATCGGTGATGCAAAACATGAGTTGGCCATTACGCGCCGCATCCTGGAGCGCCTGCCCGAGGAGCATATGACATGGAAGCCGCATGAGAAATCGATGACGCTTGGCGGACTGACCACGCACCTGATCAACCTGCTGAACTGGCAGGTCGCGATTTTTCTTAGCCCGGAATTGGATTTATCGACCGTGCCGCTTCGGCGGGAAGCTCTGACAAGCCGTCAGGACATCCTGGATGAATTTGATGCAAACGTCGTCAAGCTGGAACAGCTGTTAGACGAATGTGACGAACAAGCACTTGGCGAGGAGTGGACCTTGCGTAACGGCGACCATATCATCCTTCGCCAACCTCGTGCCAACGCTCTCCGTACTTTCGGATTAAGCCATATGATCCATCACCGGGCGCAGCTCGGGGTATATTTGCGGCTTCTCGATATTCCGGTACCAGGCCTCTATGGTCCTTCGGCCGACGAAAATGGCAATTAATATAGAAGACTAAGATTGCAGTCGCAGAGCTTCGGCGTGAATCGCCGTACGCTGCGGCTGTTTTTTTGGCCGAATGTTATGATGTCTTCCTGGCGACAATGTAGTTCGTCTCATGCGAAATTCTTCTTTTATATACGACAAGGTTTGACGTAATTGGGATATATCATGGACATTGAACGTTAGATCAACGATAGGAGAGTGATTCGTCATATGAAACCACTACGTGGAAAAGTTGCTTTGGTCGCTGGAGCAACACGAGGCGCCGGCAGAGGCATTGCTGTCGAATTAGGGGCAGCGGGGGCAACCGTATACGTCACAGGAAGAACGACGCGCCAACAACGATCCGAATACAACCGTCCTGAAACGATTGAGGAAACGGCAGAACTGGTAACTGCTGCGGGAGGACAAGGAATAGCCGTTCAAGTCGATCATCTCCAGCCTGAACAGGTCCAGGCCCTTATCGCCCGTATTGAAAAAGAACAGGGAAGATTGGATGTTCTGGTCAATGACGTATGGGGCGCTGAAAATTTGGCAGACTGGAATGTGCCTGTATGGGACCACTCCCTTGAACGTGGATTTCGTATGCTTCGCCTTGGCATCGACACGCATTTGATTACAAGCCACTTTGCACTGCCGTTGTTGATCAGAAATAAGAACGGGCTGGTGGTCGAAATGACGGATGGTACCGCTGAGTACAATTATAAAAATTACCGCATATCGATGTTCTATGATTTAGTCAAGAACTCAGTCATTCGTATGGCACAATCACTTGCGCATGAACTCGCACCCTATCAGTGTACCGCGGTGGCCATGACGCCGGGTTGGATGCGTTCTGAAATCATGCTGGATCATTTCGGTGTGAAGGAAGAAAACTGGCGTGATGCTGCCGAAAAGGAACCCCATTTCATCATATCGGAATCTCCGCGTTATGTAGGCCGTGCGGTTGCAGCATTAGCTGGCGATCCGGAAGCTGCCCGGTGGAATGGGAAGTCTTTGTCAAGCGGTCAGCTCGCAAAAGTCTATGGTTTCACGGACCTCGACGGTTCGCAGCCAGACTGCTGGCGGTACCTTGTAGAAGTTCAGGAGGCAGGCAAACCAGCAGATGCCTCTGGATATCGATAATCGCTGTTAGTTTGATGTCAAGAAAAGCACACTTTAAGAGCCGCATAAACTGCGGCCTTTTTTTCGTTTAACAATATGAGGAATCTCGGATATCCGACATACATCTTGACCCTTCTCGGCAATCATGTCATGCCGCACAACATCGTTATTAGGTGGTGTGAACTTGACATCTCCCTCAAGCCCGTACTAATGTTGTTTCAAGAGGTGGAATACATGAGCAAGAAGCAGGACATAATGGCGGCCACGCTGGATTTGATCCATGAAGAGGGGCTGCAGTCGGTAACCTTTTCCAAAATATTCAAGAAAGCCAACGTAGGTTCCGGCACGGTATATAACTATTTTGCCAATAAAGAAGAGTTGGTGAATGCGGTTTACAAAGAAGCGCGGACACATATGGGGGAGTACCTCCTTCGCGGTTATAACCCGGATGCCAGTCTGTATGAACGATTTAAATGCTTGCAGCTGAACAGGTTGAAGTTCGGCATCGATTCACCCAAAGAGTTTCTGTTTATCGACAGCTTTTCCTTCTCCCCGTATATTTCGCCGGAGCTGCGGAACATGGGCGATGCCCTCCATTCGAGTGACGTGGTCATTTCTTTGATCGTTGAGGGTCAGAAGCAGGGAATCATGAAAGAGATGGACCCCCATTTATGCCATCAGCTCATCCATGGGATCATTTCTTCCATCGTGAAAGGGTACTATATTCAGAAATATCCATTAGACGAGGTCCAGGTTCAGCAAGTGCTGGAAGCCTCATGGAAAGCTATACTCGTGTAGAAACAGCCTTTTTGGACGCTGCGGTCCTTAAAAGGCTGTTTTCATGTTGTCTTGACTCCTCCGATTCATGAATTTCTTATCAAATATAACTTCAGCTGCCCTCATCTGTTATCCACATCGGCTCTTTTTGGGGACTTTACCGTGTCGTTTCCGGCGAACACAAAGTGCTGAGAATCGGAATGTATATTCCAATCTGGGCAATATCAGTACTTTGAAACCAAAACACTTGATTGGAATTTATATTCCATATTTCTTATTTTCCTTATCTACTATGTGGATTGTAATACAATAAAACAGGGGAATGATCCAGCCTTCCACACTTTAAGAACTTACCGTTCATCATGTTTACAGAACAATTTCAGTGATCTAACCTTCGGATTGTAAATAGAGTCAAACTTGTTCGAATGGAATGTATATTCCAAAAACTCTTGACTTACGAAAATGTCTGAGTTATATTTGTTTTGGAACAAACATTCCAAACCTATGTTGAGGAGGCATTTTTGATATGAGTAAAGTTTGGCTGATTACAGGCAGTTCCCGGGGATTTGGACGCAGTCTTGCAGAAGCGGTACTGGCAAAAGGAGATCAGTTGGTGGCAACAGCCCGCAATACAGAACAAATCGCCGATCTTGCAGCACGATATGGCAGCCAAGTCCACATCGTTGAGCTGGATGTAACCCGGTTCGAGCAGGCTGAGGCTGCCGTGCAAGCCGCCTTCGAAACGTTTGGGCGTTTGGATGTACTTGTGAATAATGCGGGATACGGCAATATCTCTTCGATTGAACAAACTCCGATGGATGACTTCCGGGCTCAATTGGAAACGAACCTGTGGGGTGTTATTAACGTAACGAAAGCAGCGCTGCCGCACCTGAGAGAGCAGGGTCACGGACATATTGTCCAGTTCTCCTCGATCGGCGGCCGCATCGGCGCGCCCGGTCTAGGACCATACCAAACGGCAAAATGGGCGGTAGAGGGCTTCTCTGAGGTGCTTTCCAAAGAAGTTGGCCCCCTTGGTGTAAAGGTTACGCTGATCGAACCGGGCGGTTTTCGTACCGATTGGGCAGGTTCATCAATGAAGCATATCGAGCCTATCGACGATTATAAGGACACGGTCGGTAACCATTTGAAGCATGCCCGGGAGACTACCGGCAGGGAGAACGGTGATCCGGATAAAGCTGCGCAAGCGATCATTTCTATTGTTAATGAAGATAACCCGCCGCTCCGCTTACTGCTCGGAAGCGATGCCGTTGCGATTGCGAACGCGGTAGATAAGGGCAAATTGGAAGAAACCAAGCGTTGGGAGAAACTTAGCCTGTCCACGGACTACCGGGCAAAAGAATTGGATCCGGAGGTTTTGCGCATGATTCAAGCGCTTCCGGAGTCATGATATAAGCGAATCCACTTATAACAACAGGGAGTTGACATCTTGACTCAAATATCATGGAATAACCAGGTTCTGACACTGATCAATGTATTTACCGTTGATCCGGCAAATCAGGAACGGCTGATCAAACTGCTGACCGACGCAACGAATGTTTCCGTCCGACACGCCCCAGGATTTATAACATGTATTCTCCATCGAGGTACGGATGGAACGAAAGTTACGATGTATTCCCAATGGAGAAGCGCAGAGGATTATCAAGCCATGCGAAATGACCCTAGGCCGCTTCCGTATCTGCAGGAAGCTTTGAAAATAGCGAAGTTTGAGCCGGGGATGTACGAAATTGTCACGACATTTGAAGCAGCCGGCGAATAAAAAACGATAAAAAAGATACCGTGCACATCGCGGTATCTTTTTTCTGATCCATCAACAACGTCCTTCACTTGGATGCTGTATCCATATACTCAATAAACCTCTTGGCAGCTGGCGATAAATAGTGGTCTTTTCGCCACTTCAGCCCGACTTCCCAATCCCAGCCTTCCTCCTGAATAGGGATCCATACCAGACCGTCTAACATAAGCCCTAATGTTTGCGGCAGCACCGACACGCCCAGACCCGCTTTAATAAAACCGGCGACGGTAATCAAATCTTCGGCGTCATAAGTGGAGGCCAGTTCAAAATTCGTATGCTGAAAACGGGAGGTGATGGTCGCCTTAAGGCCGCAATTTCTCTTGAGTCCCACAAAAGGCTCACCGGATAATTCAAACAAGCTTAGGCTGGAGCGGCTTGCAAAGGGGTGATCTGCGGAAACAACGATAAACAGCGGTAATTTGCGGATCACAATCCACTCATGATTGTCCAGCGTCGTTTCCCTCGAAGTGATCATCATGTCCGCCGTACCCTTATCCAAATACTCATCGATATCCCCGTGATCTCCTTGGTACAGTTCAAAACGGACCTGGGGATGATGAACCTGGTAATCCCGAACCATAGAAGGGACCAAATCCACGCCCAAAATATTCAAATAGGAGATGTGAATCACACCCGTTTCGGGATTGGACCACTCCTCAATTTCCTGTATGCCGTTTTGGATGTTGTTTAAGGCCGTCTCAACCCATCTGCCGAACATTTTTCCATAGCGATTTAATTCGACATTCCGGCCGTTTCGCTCGAAAAGGGGAACTCCCAGTTCGGTCTCCAGCTTGGCAATCGCGTGGCTTAAGGCTGGTTGAGTAATATTCAATGCCTTCGAAGCCATCGTCATATGCTGCAGCCGGGCAACGGTTAAAAAGTATTCGAGTTGTGTCAGCTCCATCTTGGCACCCGCTTATATAAATTTTATTCATAAATTTAATGAAAACTATAAATTAGACGCTGAGGTCCGTCAAGCTTACAATAAGGTTGTTCTCAGGGGACGTTCACTGTATCAAGCGGCGTTCTTGATTTCTAACCAACCCAATCATTTATGCTCAGGAGGAAACAACATGGCTGTAACTTATGCAAATCCAATGACGGAATATCAAGGCAAAAAAGTGCTGGTAACCGGCGGTACAAAAGGGATGGGGGAAGCTATAGCAAAAAGATTTGCATCGGCTGGTGCTGAGGTAATGACAACAGCGCGTTCTGTGCCGGCGGACCTGGCTGATCCGGAACGGTTCGTGGAAGCTGATTTATCCTCAATGGAAGGAACGGCAAAGGTCGTCGAAGCCGTTAAAGAGCGGTTCGGCACGATCGATATCGTCGTCAATAACGTCGGGGGGAGCAGCACACCTCCGGGAGGTTTTCTTGCGGCAAGTGACGAACATTGGCTCGAAGCACTAAACTTGAATCTTTTGGCTGCTGTACGCTTGGATCGGGGACTGCTCCCGTTGATGCTCAAAAAAAGGAAGGGAGTCATCATCCATATCTCATCCATCCAGCGGGTATTGCCCCTGGTTGAATCTACAATTCCTTATGCAGCTGCAAAGGCGGCACTAAGCAACTACAGCAAAAGCCTTTCAAAAGAATTCTCTCCACAAGGCATTCGTGTAAACCGCGTTGCTCCCGGCTTTATTCAAACGACTGCAGCAGACGCGATGATGGAGAATATCGCGCAGGTAACAGGCAGCTTCGAAAGCGCACTCCAATCGGTCATGGATGCATTGGGAGGAATTCCCGTTGGACGACCTGGATTACCGGAAGAGGTTGGCGAACTTGTCGCTTTTCTGGCGTCAGAACGTGCCGCCTCAATTACGGGCGCTGAATATGTCATTGATGGAGGAACTATCCCTACCGTCTAATTAGAAGGAATCAACGAAGCAATCAGAAATGAAGCTGCTCCTCTG
Source organism: Paenibacillus sp. FSL R5-0378 (assembly GCF_038009285.1). Taxonomy (NCBI): domain Bacteria; kingdom Bacillati; phylum Bacillota; class Bacilli; order Caryophanales; family Paenibacillaceae; genus Paenibacillus; species Paenibacillus sp. FSL R5-0378. The sequence goes on along the minus strand of NZ_JBBPAY010000001.1, from coordinate 4,983,497 downwards.
TATAAAATCGGGTATTTTTTATCCATATTAAGACAGCCTGATATATTCCAAACGTATAGAGGAGCAGATAACAGTGAAAAACAAACGGCTTAAGGCTTTACTTATAACCTTGACGCTTATTTTCAGCGTGATTCAGATCGCAGCACCTGCACAAGCCATGGTGGATGGGAAGAAGAATCCGGTTTGTATCAGCCCTAAAATGGTGCAGCTGAAAACCGATATGCAGAAAGCTTGGATCGACCATACCATCTGGACGAGAAGTTATATTGTCAGCGCCATATCGAACCGTCCGGATCAGCAGGACGTATTGGACCGGCTCCTGCGGAACCAGCAGGACATCGGAAATGTGATCAAACCCTATTACGGGGAAGCTGCCGGTAATAAGCTGGCTGAGATTCTAAGAGAACATATTCTCATTGCAGGGAAAATTGTCGCCGCCGCCAAAGCGGGTAACCAGGCGGATGTGCAAAAGCTAGAAGCGGATTGGCATCGTAACGCCGACGACATCGCCAAATTTTTAAGCGCTGCGAATCCGAATTGGTCGTTTAAAGAGCTGCAGGATATGCTGTACACGCACCTTCAGCTGATCACGGAAATCGTCCTTGACTGCCTCAAGGGAGACTGGAAAGCGGATATCGCGGCAACCGACAAAAACGAGATCCATATGATTCATTTGGCGGACATCCTGACAGAAGGCATTGTTAAACAGTTTCCCGAGAAATTTTAAACAACCTAAACAGGCGATGCAAATCAATTTAGCTTTTCATATCCTCCGTTCGGGAGGGTGTGGGAAGCTTTTTTTTTCTGCCGTGGATGTTTTCACATTTCGTTTGCTTTTGGTATGACTGGAATCACAAGGCAGGCTTCGAAGATTCCTTATACTGGGGCTGTAAATGAGTTCTGCATCACGATATCGGAATGAATTCACTACAGGAGGTCCTTTCAATGAGTCAATTAACGCTTCAAACGCACGTTGCCGACATCGTCACAGCCGTACCGCAGTCAGCCGATCTGTTCCGCGCATTGCGCATCGATTTTTGCTGTGGAGGCAAAATCCCTCTGGAGGAAGCAGCGATTACACGGAAGCTCGATTCCAGCGCGGTTCTGGATCAAATCCGGACACTGGAGACGAAAGGCGGAGTATCAGGACAGCCGGCCTGGAGATCTGGCGGAACCGGAGCTGATCGAATACATTCAGAACAAGCATCACGCTTTTTTGCGCGAAGAACTTCCCGCGTTAACGCCTTATATGACAAAGCTGGCCCGCGTCCATGGAGAACGTCATCCGGAGCTGCTGCGGGTGCAGAAATTGTTCGCGGATTTGAAAAGTGAACTGCAGGAGCATACGGAGGACGAAGATCACAACGTATTTCCGCAGATCCTGAAATCTATGGCGAATCCGAATCCGCAGCATTTGGAGGAACTTCGGCCGCTGCTGTCCGGGCTGGAGGAGGAGCATGAGCAGGCCGGAAATCTGCTGAAGGAGCTGCGGGAAGTGACCGGCGATTTCGCCCTCCCGGCAGATGCCTGCGGCACGTATCGGCTTGTCTACCAGCGGCTTGGACTGCTGGAAAAGGACACCTTCGAGCACATCCACTTGGAAAATAACGTGCTGTTCGAGCGGATTCGCGAGCGGTGCAGCTGATCCGGATAACGGTGGTTTAGAAGCCCCTTTCTTCACAAGGTGAAGAGGGGCTTTTTTTGGGAGGAAGGGGAGTACTCCATTCGGTTGCCGAAGTTCGCATGAAAGAGCGGGGCTCTGGCATTCTGAGGGATGTCGATAATGAAAAGAGGACTTACGAGGTAGATCAATGGAGTCAATCAAGCAGAAGGTGAACGAAGAATACTACCGGGCGAACAAACGTTCAAGGAAGAGGGAGATCAAGAGGGGAGAAAACCACAGGCAGACGCTCAATTAAGGAACTGCACGAGAAGCCGTAAATGGGTCTAAATTCATTAAAGGTTTTCGCTTTCGTAACTGTATCTCCAAATAGGGAATGGATTCGGGGTGGAAAGTTTACGTGCCGCCTTTGAATCCGTGTTCCTACATCCCTATCAAATCTAGGGAACGCGGATTCAACAGCGGCTGGAACCCGGAATCCATCCCCACCCCATGGACTAAAGTAGAAGACATTTCCCGATCCTTTAATTTCATTCTTCTCGGCAAAAGCGAAGCTCTTCCCCACCAATAAAGGGATTTCTCGCCCCGATATAGGAGTTTCCCTGATACCAAACGCAGCAGCAGGCTCTCATAATTAAGTCATACGAATGGACGACACATTGATTCCCCGATCATGGTCATTCACGTAAAGGAGTTGAACCGTCCTATGAAACGGAAGAAGGGACTGAAGTTCTTCAAACGATTGGAAAGCTATTCGGACAACTGGTCCGTTCTTGAAGAGAAAAGCCGGGACTGGGAGGACATGTACCGCAAGCGCTGGTCCCATGACAAAGTCGTGCGCACGACGCACGGCGTTAACTGTACAGGCTCCTGCAGCTGGAAGGTGTTTGTAAAAAACGGCATCATCACCTGGGAAAATCAGCAGATCGATTATCCGTCCTGCGGACCCGATATGCCGGAATTCGAGCCGCGCGGCTGTCCGCGCGGAGCCTCGTTCTCCTGGTACGAATACAGCCCGCTCCGCGTGAAATATCCGTATATGCGCGGCAAGCTGTGGCACATGTGGAATGAAGCGCTGAACCAGCATGGCGACCCGGTCGCAGCCTGGGCCAGCATCGTGGAAGACCCCGAAAAAGCAAGAACCTACAAAAAAGCGCGTGGCAAAGGCGGTCATGTACGCGTCTCTTGGGCGGATGCGACCAAGCTGATCTCCGCGCAGCTGATCTATACGATCCGCAAATACGGACCGGACCGCATTGCCGGCTTCACCCCGATTCCGGCCATGTCGATGATCAGCTACGCATCGGGAGCGAGATTCATTTCCCTGCTCGGAGGCGAAATGCTGAGCTTTTACGACTGGTATGCCGACCTGCCGCCGGCTTCCCCGCAAATTTGGGGCGAGCAAACCGACGTGCCGGAATCCAGTGATTGGTACAATGCCGGCTACTTGATCATGTGGGGCTCGAACGTGCCTTTAACGCGGACGCCGGACGCCCACTTTATGACGGAAGTGCGCTACAAAGGCACGAAGGTCGTATCGGTAGCGCCGGATTATGCGGAGAACGTCAAGTTCGCCGATAACTGGCTTGCCCCGTATCCGGGAACGGATGCGGCGGTCGCTCAGGCGATGACGCATGTCATTTTGAAAGAGTTTTATCAAGATCGTCAGGAACCGATGTTCCTGAATTACGCCAAGCAGTATACAGACATGCCGTTCCTTCTTCTGCTGGATGAGCATGAGGGCAGATATAAGGCCGGTCGATTCCTGCGCGCAAGCGATCTGGGTGATACGACCCCGCATGCGGAGTGGAAGCCGGTGATTTACGACGAAAACAAAAGTGAAATCACGATTCCGAACGGTACGATGGGACAGCGCTGGGAGCCAGGCAAGAAGTGGAACCTGATGCTGGAACGCGAGGACGGATCGGTCATTGCGCCGGCGCTTTCCGTGGAATCCCTGGGAGCAGAGCGGCAGACGATTTGCTTCCCGTTCTTCGACAATAACGCCAACGGTACGTTCGAACGCCAAATCCCGGCGAAGAAGATTCAGCTCGCCGACGGGACCGAACGCCTCGTGGCAACGGTATACGACCTGATGTTAAGCCAATACGGTATTGTCTCAACCGACAGCGAGTCACATGGGGGCGGATACGACGATGCGGATTCCTTCTACACCCCGGCCTGGCAGGAGAAAATTACCGGCGTGAAGGCTTCGATCGTCGTGCAGATAGCCAGGGAATTCGCGCAAAACGCGCTGGATACCGGCGGCCGTTCCATGATCATCATGGGCGCGGGCATCAACCACTGGTTCAACAGCGACACGATCTATCGCTCGATTCTGAACCTGGTCATTTTGACGGCTTCCCAAGGTGTGAACGGCGGCGGCTGGGCACATTACGTCGGCCAGGAAAAATGCCGCCCGATCGAGGGTTGGTCCACAATCGCCTTCGCCAAAGACTGGCAGGGGCCGCCGCGGCAGCAAAATGCGACGTCGTTCTTTTATTTTGCGACCGACCAGTGGAAGTACGAAGAAATGGGTGCCGATTCCTTGAAATCGCCTACGGGCGGGGACATCCGTTACCAGCATCCGGCGGATTATAACGTCCTTGCCGCGAGACTCGGCTGGCTGCCGTCCTATCCGCAGTTCAACAAGAACAGCCTGGCGTTCGCGGAGGAAGCGGCCAACCGTGGGAAGACGACCAACGAGGAGATCGTGAAGCATGCGTTAACGCAAATCGTCTCTGGAGATACCAAGTTCGCCGCCGAAGATCCCGATGCGCCGGAAAACTTCCCGAGATCGCTGTTCGTATGGCGCTCGAACCTCATTTCCAGCTCCGCCAAAGGGCAGGAGTATTTCATGAAGCATTTGCTTGGCGCTTCGGACAGCCTGCTCTCGACGCCGAACGAAGACGAGAAGCCGGAAGAAATGGTGTGGCGCGAAAACGTGGAAGGCAAACTGGACCTGCTGGTCGCGCTCGACTTCCGGATGACCTCAACGCCGATGTATGCCGACGTGGTGCTGCCGGCAGCGACCTGGTACGAGAAAACCGACTTGTCCTCCACCGACATGCATCCATTCGTCCATCCGTTCAATCCGGCGGTGGATCCGCTGTGGGAATCGCGCTCGGACTGGGACATTTACCGGACGATTGCACAAACCTTCTCGGAGATGGCCAAAACGCATCTTCCCGGCGTATACAAGGACCTCGTGGCCAGCCCGCTGGCGCATGATTCGATCAGCGAAATTGCCCAGCCTTACGGCAGGGTGCTCGATTGGCGCAAGGGCGAGATCGAAGCGGTTCCGGGTAAAACGATGCCGAACCTGACCGTTGTCGAACGCGACTATACGAAAATTTACGATAAATTCGTGACGCTCGGCCCGAGCCTGGCGGCAGGCAAAATCGGGGCGCACGGCGTCAGCTTCTCGGTGGCCGAGGAGTACGAAGAGCTGAAGCGCATGAACGGAAGCTATGACGACGACACGATCAAAAACGGCCTGCCAAAGCTGCATACCGCCAGAAATGCGGCGGACGCCATTCTTCATATCTCTTCGGCGACGAACGGCAAAGTATCACAGCGAGCCTGGGAGTCGGCGGAGAATGACACCGGCGTAAGCCTGAAAGACATCTCCGCGGACCGCGCGGCGGAGCGCATCACGTTTCAGAGCATCACGGCCCAGCCGCGGGAAGTCATCCCGACGCCGGTGTTCAGCGGCTCGAACAAAATGGGGAGAAGATATTCGCCGTTCACGACGAATATCGAGCGGCATGTGCCCTTCCGGACGCTGACGGGCAGACAGCATTTCTATATCGATCACGAAATTTTCCTGCAATTCGGCGAAGCGCTGCCGGTCTATAAGCCGACGCTGCCGCCGATGGTATTCGGTCCGCGCGACAAGCAGATTACCGGCGGTAAAGACACACTCGTGCTCCGCTATCTGACGCCGCACGGCAAATGGAACATCCACAGCACATACCAGGATAACCTGCACATGCTGACGCTGTTCCGCGGCGGGCCGACGGTATGGATCAACAATGACGATGCGGCGGCAAACGACATCCAGGACAACGATTGGCTGGAAGTCTACAACCGCAACGGCGTCGTCACCGCCCGTGCCGTCGTCAGCCACCGGATGCCGAAAGGCACGATGTACATGTATCATGCGCAGGATAAGCACATCAACGTGCCAGGCTCGGAAATCACGAAGGACCGCGGCGGCAGTCACAACGCACCGACGCGAATTCACGTGAAGCCGACCCAGATGGTCGGAGGTTACGCCCAGCTCAGCTATGGATTCAATTACTACGGACCGATCGGCAATCAGCGGGATGTGTACGTGGCTGTCCGCAAAATGAAAGAGGTGGATTGGCTTGAAGATTAAAGCGCAAGTCGCCATGGTCATGAATTTGGATAAATGCATCGGCTGCCATACGTGCAGCGTCACCTGCAAGAGCACCTGGACGAACCGTCCTGGCGCGGAATATATGTGGTTCAACAATGTGGAAACGAAGCCGGGCGTCGGCTACCCGGTACGCTGGGAGGACCAGGAGAAATACAAGGGAGGCTGGACGCTGAAAAAGGGCAAGCTGCAGCTGAAATCCGGCAGCAAGCTGTCCAAAATCGCGCTCGGCAAAATTTTCTACAATCCCGATATGCCGGAAATGAAGGATTACTACGAGCCATGGACCTATAACTATGAGCATCTGACCAACTCCGGTGAGAAGAAGCATCAGCCTGTGGCCCGCCCGAAATCGGCGGTGACCGGCGAAACGATGAACCTAGAATGGGGCCCGAACTGGGAGGATGATCTGGCAGGCGCCCATGTAACGGGTCCGAAGGATCCGAATATCGAAAAGATCGAGGAAGAGATCAAGTTCAATTTCGAGCAGACGTTCATGATGTATTTGCCCCGCCTGTGCGAGCACTGCCTGAACCCCAGCTGTGTAGCGTCCTGCCCTTCGGGCGCAATGTACAAGCGGGACGAGGACGGCATCGTGCTCGTGGACCAGGAAGCGTGTCGGGGCTGGCGCTACTGCATGACCGGCTGCCCATACAAAAAGGTGTACTTTAACTGGAAAACGAACAAGGCCGAGAAGTGCACCTTCTGTTTTCCAAGAATCGAAGCAGGGCTGCCGACGGTATGCTCGGAGACCTGCACCGGCCGCATCCGGTATTTGGGTGTGATGCTGTATGACGCCGACCGCGTGCAGGAAGCGGCCTCGATGCCGGATGAAAAGGATCTGTACCAGGCGCAATGCAGCCTGTTCCTTGATCCGCATGATCCGGCGGTGATCGAGCAGGCGCGCAAAGACGGACTGTCCGAGGAATGGATCGAGGCAGCCCAAAACTCGCCGGTCTATAAACTCGCCATCGAATACAAGCTGGCCTTCCCGCTTCATCCGGAGTACCGGACGCTGCCGATGGTATGGTACGTGCCGCCGCTCAGCCCGATCATGAACTACTTTGAAGGCAGGGATTCGATCGAAAATCCGGACATGATCTTCCCGGCGATCGAGGAGATGCGCACGCCGATTCAGTACCTCGCCAACCTGCTGACGGCAGGGGATACGACAACGGTGAAGGATGCTCTGCAGAAGATGGCAATGATGCGCTCCTACATGCGGGCCCAGTCGTCCGGTGCCGAATTTGACGAAGCGAGGCTGGCGCGGGTCGGCCTGACGGCAGGTCAAATGAAGCAGATGTACCGGCTGCTTGCCATTGCCAAATACGATGACCGGTTTGTTGTACCGACATCGCACAAAGAAAGCCATATGGATGTGTACCGCTCCCAAGGCCTCGAAGGCTTCAGCATGGGCTGCAGCGGCTGCGGACCGGCAAGCCCGCAGGGCAAAACCGGCAAGGAACTGTACGAAGAAAATTTCTATGGGGGGATCTGGCGTGATTAATCTCGAAAAGCTGCAGAACGATCAAACCGTATTCGGATTTTTCGCCCAGATGCTGACTTACCCGGAGAAGCTGGATTTCCACCCGTCTGTGCTGGCGGAGTCGCTGGACTCCAAACATCCGGCCTATCCTTCGGTCCGTACATTCTGGGACCTGATGCATGAATACAGCATGGAGCAGATCGAGGAGATGTACGTTCAGACGTTCGATTTTCAGAAAAAAACGACTTTGTACATGACCTTCCATAAATTTGAGGACAGCCGGGACAGGGGACAAATGCTGGCCAAGCTCAAGGAGACGTATCAGCTGTACGGCCTCGATATCGCCGGCTCCGAGCTGTCCGATTACCTGCCCCTCATGTGCGAATTCGTCTATGCGGCCAACTGGCAGGGGCATGAAAAGCAAGCGGCAGAGAGCCTGGATCTCATGCTGGCGGTCATGGAGGACGGCACCTACCATCTGCTGAAGGAGCTGGAGAAGTCCGGCAGTCCGTACGCTCATCTGATCCGCGGCCTGCGCGAAACATTTAAAGCATGTATCCAGCAGGAAACGGAGGCGCATGAGCATGATTAACCAGTTTCTATGGGTCATATTCCCCTATGTGTGCCTCGCGGTGTTTGTCGTCGGACATATTTACCGGTACCGTACCGACCAGTTCAACTGGACGGCCAAGTCTAGTGAGTTTATCGAGAAAAAGCAGCTGAGGCTGGGCAGCCTGATGTTCCATCTGGGCATCATCCCCGTGATCGGAGGCCATGTCGCCGGCCTGGTTATTCCCCAATCGTGGATGGAAGCAGCGGGAGTCAGCGACCATATGTACCATATCGGCGCGGTATATATCGGCAGCGCCTTTGGCCTGCTGACCTTGGGCGGCATGATTCTGCTGACCTCGCGCCGGTTCACGATCCGTCATGTCCGCAGGCTCAGCTCCGCGTCGGACATGATCGTCAATGTGCTGCTGCTGTTCATTGTGTTCATGGGCATGTACAGTACGCTGGTGACGAACGCTGTCCAGCCGGAGTTCAACTACCGGGAGAGCATTTCTGTCTGGTTCCGGGATTTGTTTATGCTGCGCCCGGATGCGGCGCTGATGGTAAATGTGCCGCTGTCGTTCAAGATTCACATCTTGGCCGGATTCGGGATTTTCGCGCTGTGGCCGTTTACCCGGCTCGTGCACGTATGGAGCGTTCCGTTGAATTATGTAGGCAGAAGATATATCCTTTATAGGAAGCACCGCAATTATGAATCGTAGACCAAAGAAGGCGAACAGCCTTCTTTTCTACATCAAGGGGAGCTATGGCCATGAAGAATCAGCCGAACTATCAATACCAAGCGGAAATCGAAAAGCTCCGGGACCGGTTTCAATTCGATTTCGTGTCCCTGGCTCTGGTTCAGCCGGCTGAGGACCGATTCGTATTGACCTGGCAATATGCCTCCGGCAACATGAACGATCGCTATAAGCGGATTGTCCTGCATTCAGGGAAAGGCATTGCGGGCATCGTGTTCAAAACCGGCAAACCGATGCTGATCCAAAATGTGAACACCGATATCGAATCCCGGGATTTGTTCAATTATCCGATCATCGTGGCGGAGCAGCTGAAGAGCCTCGGGGCCATCCCGCTATGGGAAGCAGCGCGGGTTCAAGGCGTCTTGCTGGTGGGCTACCGTGCGGAGAACCGCCTGACCCAAGCAGCCTTCGACCAGTTCCAGGAGGGACTTGGCAGGGAATTTGGCGCTTTTCATGCGGGGGAGGTGGGACAGCCTTGATTCGGATGACAGATGAACATTTAAATGATCTGCTGAAGAAGATGTATGCGAACAGCATGGAGGCGATCTTTTTTATCAATGAAAAAGGCAGTGTCGTCGCCATGAACCCGGCCGCGGAGAACATTCTGGATATCGACGTGATCGAACGGATGCAGTCCGGCGTCGACGATTCCTTCTGCCAGGCGTGCAAGGGCTACACGGATGAAAAAGACCAGATTTCGTGCTCCAAATGCTATTTGGACTATCCGAAAGGGGATTTTTCCTCGTTCCAGGTCTATCTCCAAACCCGGGGCGAAGGCGTCGTCCCTTATGCAGCCAGCTATCATACCATTGACGAGGAGCGGGGAATCCGCGTGCTCATGCTGTTGGACCTGACTAAACAGCAGAAGACGCAGGAGATGCTCCAGCGCTCGAATCTGCTGAAATACGTCATTAAAGCGCAGGAGGACGAGCGAAAGCGGATTTCCCGGGAACTGCATGACAGTGTCGCCCAGGAGCTGCTCAGCTCGCTTGTGGACCTGCGCGTGGTCAAATATATGGAGGTTGGCGAAGATGTACTGAAGAAGCTGCAGCAGACCGAAGTGTCGCTGACGCGGCTGCTGGACGACATCCGCCATTTGTCCGTGGAGCTGCGGCCGGCCTCGCTCGATGACCTGGGGCTGGAAGCGGCGTTCCGCTCGCATTTCAAATGGATCGAGAAAAACTACGGCCTGCTCGTCGATTTCTCGGCGGAGCTGTCCGCAGCCCGATACGGCAGCGAGATCGAGACCGTGGTCTACCGCGTATGCCAGGAAGCCGTCCTGAACGCGCTGAAATACGCCGGTACCGACGAGGTGTACGTCCGGTTATGCGAAGAGGACGGAGTCCTTCAGCTGACCGTCAAGGATGACGGAACAGGATTCAATATGAATGAGAATGAAGCCAAGGGCACCGGCCTTGGCCTATACGGGATGCGTGAGCGCGCCGAGCTTGTCGGCGGCCAGTTCATGCTGTATTCGGCCATCGGCGGAGGGACAAAGGTGGAGCTGCGCATTCCGTGTTCAGAGGATAACGAGAGGGAGAGGGAGACCGATACACGATGAAAATTGTCATAGCGGATGATCATGCGGTGGTCCGGAGCGGCTTTTCCATGATTCTGAACTACCAGGAGGATATGGAAGTCGTCGCGACGGCCGCTGACGGCATGGAGGCTTACGCCATGGTAGCCAAGCACCAACCGGACGTGCTGCTGATGGACCTCAGCATGCCTCCGGGCGAGAGCGGCCTGATTGCCACGGGCAAGATCAGCAATGATTTTCCGAATACGAAAATACTTATCCTCACCATGTATGATGACGATGACTATTTGTTCCATGTGCTGAAAAACGGCGCCTCCGGTTACGTGCTCAAAAACGCGCCGGATGAAGAGCTGGTCTCGGCCATCCGGATGGTGCACAAGGGAGGAACCTACATCCATCCGCAAATGGCCACGTCCCTGGTTCGGGAGTATATTAAAAAGGACAGCGAGAGCGCGGACAACGATCCGTTTAACAGCCTCTCCCCCCGGGAAATCGAGATTTTGCCGCTCATCGCCAAAGGCTACGGCAACAAAGAGATTGCGGAGAAGCTGTATGTCTCCGTCAAAACGGTGGAGGCCCATAAGGCCAAAATTATGGAGAAGCTGAACCTGAAAAGCCGGCCGGAGCTGGTGGAGTATGCACTAAAGAAAAAACTGCTGGATTTCTAGCATTTTTAAGGATACCGGGTGTTCCAGCCACAGAATATAGGGAAGTTCCCCTGACGAATTCAGGGAACTTCCCTATTATCTTTGTGAATATCGTCACGTACAATAAGGCATGGGGATCAATGAAGTCAGCCATTTATCATGTTCAGAAAAGGTGGTTGAAATGATCAAAAAAGCGCAGCTGCCGCTGCAGACGATGAATTTGGTGCTTGGATTTATGGTATGGGTCATCATTTCCGCATTGCTGCCGTTCATTCGGGAGGACATATCCATCCCGGCCGACCGGCTGGCGATCCTGACCGCGATCCCGGTGGTGCTGGGCTCGGTGCTCCGTTTGCCGCTGGGATACTACGCCAACGTCCTGGGTGCACGGATCGTGTTTATCGCAAGCTTTATTCTGCTGCTGTTCCCGGTTTATTTTATCAGCACGGCCACATCCTTTACGCATCTTGTGATCGGCGGCCTGTTCTTGGGTATCGGAGGAGCCGTCTTCTCGGTAGGTGTCACCTCGCTCCCTAAATATTATTCGAAAGAAAAGCTGGGCTTGGTCAATGGAATTTATGGAATGGGCAATGTCGGTACAGCCATTACCACCTTTGCCGCACCTGTCATTGCTACGCAAATCGGGTGGGAGCGTACCGTCCAGCTGTATTTAATTCTGCTGCTCGCGTTTGCGGTGCTGAACGTATTCCTGGGTGACCGCAAAGAAACGAAGGTCAAAACGCCGCTCATGGAGCAGATCAAAGGCGTCTATAAAAACGATAAGCTGTGGTATTTTTCATTGTTCTATTTCATCACCTTCGGTTCGTTCGTTGCGTTTACGGTTTACCTTCCCAACTTCCTGGTTACGAATTTTGAGCTGGCGAAGGTGGATGCGGGGATGCGCACGGCCGGTTTCATCGTGGTGGCGACCTTCCTGCGACCGGTGGGCGGGTGGCTGGCGGACCGTTTTAAGCCGCTGTTCCTGTTAATGGGTGTATTCGTCGGACTTACGATTGCAGCCATCATCTTGGCGTTCTCTCCGTCGATCGGCCTCTATACCGTGGGTTGCTTAACCATCGCGGTAGGCGCCGGACTTGGCAACGGGATCATTTTTAAACTGGTGCCGCTGTATTTCAACAAGCAGGCGGGGATCGTGAACGGGATCGTGTCCATGATGGGCGGCCTTGGCGGCTTCTTCCCGCCGCTGATGCTTTCCTTCATTCATTCGGTGACCGGGCAGTATTCCATCGGGTTCATGGCGCTATCCCAGGTAGCGCTCGCCAGCCTCGTCATCGTTGTCTGGATGTTTTATCAAGATAAACTGGCCGTTTCCTCGGAGGTGTTCAATTCCACAGGGCAAGGCATTCTCGTGACGGACCTGAGCGGAAAGATCCATGCCGTGAACCCGGCATTCACGAAGCTGACGGGCTACACGGAGGAGGAAGTGATCGGCAAAAATCCGAGCATCCTGAAGTCCGGCCGTCAATCCGGTGATTTCTACAGCACCATGTGGGCGGAAATCAAGGAGCGGGGAAGCTGGCAGGGGGAGATCTGGAACCGGCGAAAAAATGGCGAGGAGTATTTAGAGTTATTAATCATTAATGCAGTTAAAGATGATGCCGGAGACGTTATCCAATATGTCGGAACGTTCAGCGATATTACGAACAAGCCTACAAACGACCGCTATGGAGGCGGAAGCTCAAAGCTGAAAAGCAGTCCGCAGCTGCAAGGATAAAGCGGGCTGAAGCATGTACGGCTATACGAAGGAGGAAGGAAACATGGCGGCGAACCCCCAGTTGGATCAGCTGGCTAGACCGATGCGCGACCTGAGGATTTCCGTGACGGACCGATGCAATTTCCGATGCACATACTGCATGCCGAAGGAGATCTTCGGGGATGATTATGCCTTCATGCCCAAGGAGCAGCTGCTGTCATTTGAGGAAATTACACGGGCAGCCAAGGTATACGCATCGCTTGGCGTGCGAAAGATCCGCCTGACCGGCGGTGAGCCCCTGCTGCGCCGTGGACTTCCCGAGCTCATTCGTATGCTTGCTGCTATTCCGGGGATCGATGATATCGGGCTGACAACGAACGGCCTACTGCTTGGGGGGCAGGCAGAGAGCCTCCATCATGCCGGGCTTCGCCGGGTGAATGTAAGCCTGGATGCGCTCGATCCGGAACGCTTCGGCCTTATCAACGGAAGGGGCATACAGCCGTCTATCATTATCGTCAACATGGAACGCGCTCGCAGCATCGGAATCGAGGTTAGAGTAAATATGGTCGTGCAGAAAGACCTCAACGATCAGGAGATCGTCCCGATGGCGGCTTTTTTTAAAAAACTCGGCATCACGCTCTGCTTCATCGAATTTATGGACGTGGGAAACGACAACGGCTGGCGTATGCAGCAGGTCCTGACGAAGCGGGACATCTTCGAACGCCTAGGTGGCGATGCCGAGCTGACGCCGGTCTCTCCGCGTTATCCCGGGGAAGTATCCAAACGGTACCGCTACAAAGACGGGGAGAGCGAGGTTTGCTTTATCTCGTCCGTATCGGAGGCATTCTGCTCTTCCTGCACACGGGTCCGTTTGTCTTCGGACGGTAAAATGTATTCCTGTCTGTTTGCTTCCAAAGGGTTCGATCTCCGAACCCTGCTGCGATCCGGCGCATCGGATGAACAGCTGCTTGCGGCCATCCGCGGCGTGTGGGAGAAGCGGGAAGACCGGTATTCGGAAGAGCGAACGGAACAAACGGCGATGAGCCGGAAAAAGATTGGTATGTCCTATATCGGCGGCTGAGCGGCCTGAACCCAAAGTCGTGAACAGCCAGCCATGGAAAAGGAGCAGAAGGCGTATGAAAAAAATAAGCATGGTCATTCCACGGGAGCACGGGGGCTGGGCGATGGTCAGCATTCCCTTTATCATCGGCATGATGGCGGCGAACCCCGTTCTTCTGCATCTCCCCTTGTTCCTTGCCTGGCTGTTCCTGTATTTGTCATCCTATCCGCTGCTGCAGGCTTTAAAACAGACGACCAAGCGGACCTGGTTGCTTAAATGGGGGGCAGGTTATGCGGCGGTGGCCCTCCTGTGCCTCATTCCGGTGCTGCTTCAGGAGTTATGGCTGTTCTGGTTCGCTCCGGTACTTATCCTGCTTCTCGCCGTAAATATCTGGCATGTGCGGCGAAAGTCCGAGCGGGCGCTGCTGAACGATGTTTGCGCCATTCTGCTGTTCTGCACCGCTGGCGCGGCGGCTTATCTGCTGGGTGGCGGAACATGGGGCGGGGAACTGGCGGAGGTTCTGCTGTACAACTTCCTGTACTTTATGGGAACCGTTTTTTTCGTTAAATCCGTATTTCGTGAGCGGAAAAATAAACGGTGGACCATCTATGCGAAGGTATATCATCTCATCGCGCTGATACTGCCGCTGCTTTTGCTCAGCCCTTGGATGTGCTTGCCATTTGTTTATCCGCTGATCAAGACATGGATGTACTCCGGCAAACCGTTAAAGCCGATGAGGGTAGGCATCATGGAAATTGTCGGTTCCGTGCAATTTGTAATTCTAACGCTGATCCTGCTGTAAGCGAAAAAAGCCGTCCGAAAACGCAGCAGTACCAATTTCATCTAAAATGCCTATTTGTTATGAAGAGCGGCAGACTAGGGCTCGTAAGTCCTAGACTGCCGCTTCTTGTTGCATGGGATTAACCGGGCTAGCCGACCTGGTGTTATTGCCCCACAGAAAACTTTTCATGAAATTTCTCATCTAACAGCATAATTTCTGCTCTTTGACTGATAGCATGATCCCCGAGCATGACATCAATGATAAAATCATTGCTCAGCATCTGGCGGTACATCGCAGTAAGATCTTGTTCCGGCATTTCCCCCATGGCCTTCGTTTCGGTCGGTATGACCGGGATTCCGGCCAGCTCGACCAAGCGAAGATTTTGTTTAATATCAGCCGCGATCTTGCTGAGCGTGCGTTCGCTTCTTGCAGTCTCCAGATCGACCACACCCTCGTCCGTATAGAAATGCTTGTTGCCCACGGCAACCGCAGCATGCGAAACATGGAATGCATACATATCGTGTTGGATCTCATAATGCAAACCTGCCGTTTCAAGTATTTCGACCAATTCTTTGACCCTTTCGCTCGTCTGCCCATTGATTTCACCAAAAATGGTCCCTTGATGTTTTTCCGAGCCGAATTGGGCGTATAGTACATCCTCTTTCATGTCTCCACCTGCCCCGGGAAATCCGGGGAGCAGCCGGTCACCCACGATATCAAGCCAGGATTCATAACTGACGGTGTTGGTCAAAGTGACAATCGTTTGGCTCTGGTTATTTTTGATCGCAGACAGGGCGGATTCGGCTTGATCAAACCGTACCGGAACAAAGATAAAATCGTAAATATCGTCGTCCTCAAGCTTCCCGATCGTCTTGATCGACATTTGTTTTATCGTGCAGTGATCGTTGTAACGCAGCCCGTTCTTTTGAATGGCGTCCAGCCTCTTTCCCCGAGCCAACAGTGTGACATCCAGACCCGATTGGGCAAACCGGAGCGCGTATATGCTGCCAACGATACCTGCGCCAAATATTAAAAGTCTCTTTTTTATCGTATTCAACAAGATCTACCCCTTCCATGAATTAGTCAGAGATTGCTTAAGCAACATCTGTTGGGTAAGATGATAGTATGGCAAGCTTCTGATTTCAATCGGCAGATGAAGCGGAACGTTGCATAGACAACACATTTTGAAATTTGATGTTTTAACAGGAGGCTGGATATGGTAAATCAGCAGGATCCGAGGGTATTGCGCACACGGCAGTTAATCAGGGAAGCGTTCAGGGAGCTGCTCCGAAAGAAAGATTTTGATTCCATAACCATTAACGATATCGCACAAAGAGCAACGATTAACCGCGCTACCTTCTATGCGCATTATGAAGATAAATACGCTTTGCTGGAAGAAATCACGGAGCAGGCTTTTCGCGATCGAATTCCTGATCAAGTGCTGAATGCACGCGACTTTACGGATGAAATCTGTGACGGGCTGATCATGATGACTTACCACTACATAATGGATTTTTATCAGATATACAGAATGGATTCCAAACCGATTGCATCGCTCGTCGATGAGAAAATCAAGCAGCTGCTGCAGCAATCCATTGAGAACATTTTACGGAGAGGGAATCTTCATTTTATGGAAGACAGACAAACGAAAATCATCTCGGCGATGACTGCCTCTGCGATTTATGGCGCTGCGCATGCTTGGTTAACGGTGGGAGAGAATGACCGAACCGATTTACTTGTGGGCATTGTTCGCCCCTATGTCATGAACGGCCTGGATCTGCCGAAAGCGCCTTAAGGTTACGCTCTAAACAATCTGATGTTGTATTTAACTAATAACTACTTAAATCATTCGCACTTTTCGTTTTGTTGCAAATGCAATAAAAATAATATAATATGGATCAAGAACGATTGATCAGTTGAAAAGGATGAGGAGCTGCCCATGAAAGAAATTCTGCGTGAAATCGGAATGATTGCCAGGGCGTTGGATTCAATTAGCAACATCGAATTTAAGGAATATGACCTGACGAAAGGGCAATATTTGTATCTTGTCCGGATTTGCGAGAGCCCGGGGATCATTCAAGAAAAGTTAGCCGAAATGATTAAGGTAGATCGGACTACTGCAGCCCGTGCCATACAAAAGCTTGAAACGAATGGCTTTATTGAGAAAAAGGCGGACGAGCATAACCGAAAGATCAAAAAACTTTTTCCGACGGAAAAAGGGCAATCGGTGTATCCTTTTATCCAAAGAGAACATGATCATTCGAATCGGGTCGCGTTAGCAGGATTTTCGGAAGAAGAAACAGATACCATTTTTAAACTTCTGCAAAGGGTTAGAAAGAATATCGAAGTGGATTGGGAATACGTCAAAAAGGGGAACAAGAGGGGTTATTGATTTTCGACAAAGGAGCCTTCGACTAACATGACAGTAAGCATAACCAAGTGCAGCCGTGAAGATTTACCGCGGCTCCAGGAAATCAGCATCGAAACATTTACGGACACATTTAAAGACCAGAATTCACCGGAGAATTTGATGGCCTATTTGGAGAAGGCATTTAACGAGGAACAGTTGGAAAAAGAATTGGCTCATAGCTCTTCGGAGTTCTATTTCGTCTATTTCCAAGATGAACTTGCCGGATTATTAAAGGTCAATATGAATGATGCCCAGACCGAACCCATGGGCGATGAGTCGCTTGAAATTGAACGGATTTATATTCGAAGCAAGTTTCAAAGAAAAGGGCTTGGCCAATATTTAATCAACCAAGCGATGGATATCGCTAAAACTCATAACAAAAAGAGATTGTGGCTCGGAGTTTGGGAAAAGAACGAGAACGCCATTCACTTTTACAAAAAGATAGGTTTTGTTCAAACCGGTGCGCACTCTTTTTATATGGGTGATGAAGAACAAACGGATTTTATTATGCAAATAGCCTTGGCCTAATGCCAAGGCTATTCTAGATCATTATTCATTAGAGCAGGGAATGCTCTGTTTCGGGAATACGTTCGGCTTGGACAGGTTGGTTCTCTCCAATCGGCCGTAAGTGACGGAACTGGATCGCGACCAAAACGATGATACCAAGCATGATGACTCCACTAACCGCCGCAATCGCGTGAAACCCGCCCATAAAAGCTTTGCTTGCCCCCTCGACGAGCGAAGTACCGGCTTCCAATGTGAGACTTTTTGCTGTCTCGATCGCCCCGGTCAAACTGTCGCGAGAGAGTTGTGCAGAGGATTCCGGGAGGTTGGCAGGGATCGAGCTCGTCACCTGGCTGCGGTATACGACGGTGCCGATGCTGCCCAAAACGGCAATGCCCAGCGCAAACGCAAATTCTCCGCTTGTTTGCAGCATGGCTGCGGCCGATCCTGCCTTTGCCGGCGAGACCGAGCCGATCACCAGATCGCTGGACAGGCTCGGTAATGGAGCAGCTCCCAAGTTGAACAGCATATACCCGATGACAAGATAGGTGAGTCCGGAATCACTGCCCACCTGAGTGAGGAACAGACATCCTGCCGCGGAGATCAACAGGCCTCCTCCGATCAGGCGAGCCGGGCGCACCAGGCGTGCGGCAAGCGGTGAGAGTAACATCCCGGCCATGGAGGCGATGGCTCCGGGGAGCATAAATAACCCTGCTTCAAGCGGAGACAGCCCCTTTACGAATTGCAAATACTGCCCGATATAGAGCATCGTTGCTCCCGTAAATGTGATGCAGAACATGCCTCCAAGCGCGGAGCTGAATCCCCGGTTCGCAAATAGACGCAGATCCAGCAATGGACTGGTCAACCTTTTCTGCCTCGCAATAAAAAATGCGCCAAAGATTAAGCCAGCGAATACAAGCAGTAATGGTACAATTTGCAGGCCGTATTTGGCTATTTGTTTAAGTCCATAGATGACCGGCAAAATAGTAAGCAACGACAACAAAACACTTGTTACATCCAGAGGGCCGGTTTGGGGATGACGATATTCCGGCAGCAGAACGGGTCCGGTAAGGACCAAAATCAACATGATGGGCAAGGAAAGCAGGAATACCGAGCCCCACCAAAAGTGATTTAACAGCATGCCGCCGAAAACCGGACCAAGCGCCATGCCGCCCATGGAGCACATCATCCATATGCCAATGGCGAGAGAGCGCTGCTTGGGATTGCGGAACATGCTGCTGATTAAAGCTAAAGTCGAGGGAGCGACCGTTGACCCGGCGATTCCCAGCAGCGCACGTGCTCCAATCAGAGTCCAGGCGTTTGGAGCAAAGGCGGCTAATAAGGACGCTGCCGCAAAAGAGATTCCGCCGATCATCAGCAGCTTCCTGCGGCCGATCCGGTCTCCCAGCGAGCCCATCGTGATTAGAAATCCGGAGAGCATAAATCCGTAGATGTCGATGATCCATAATTGCTGAGCGCTATCTGCGCCCAGGTCGGCGCTGATATGCGGCAGCGCGAGGATCATCACGGAGAGATCAATCGAGACCAGAAGGGCGGGCAGAGCCAGTACGGCAAGTCCGATCCATTCCTTTAGGCCGGCGTTCAGCCCATTGCTGTATGATGTGCTGCTCATTTTGAACCCACTCCTCGTCTTGCATCCTTAAAAAACGGTGTGCTGTGTTGAAGTTGCCGTTTCGTCATCATCATCGATCTCCCTTTTTAATTTTTTGCCGGCAATTGAATCTTAGGACATGACGCTGCGTAAGGTTCAAGGAGAAATTTTACATCTGAGTACCAGCTATGAAACGGGTCTGATGATGAGAATACGTTCTGAGGTAACGCTACAAGTATTTTACTTGAATCACAACAACCAGGGGGACAAAAGGATCAGGCCCAGAACTACCCTGATTTAGGACTATAATGACTTGAATGAGCATGGATTCAGGTTAAACTACAATAGAACGATCCATTCCTTGCCGGAATTCCATTAAACAGCTGCTCTATATTATGGAGGTTGGCAGGTAGGAAACTGATTTCATTCATACAGACAACATAACATCAATTTTATGGAGGTGTCCGTGTATGAAGTGGAGGTTTACGGAAAGGATGGCAGCAATAATCCAGATTTGGAGGAGCAGCAAACGTCTGACTTTATTTATCGCTATTCTTCTCTGCGCATCCATGCTGGTGCCTGTTGCAGCCAGTGCAGCATATTACAACACGTATTCCACCGTCGCCACGCTGGGCAATGCCAATGATTGCTATGCCGCTCAGGGATTTGCCGTGGGATCAACCTACGTCTATTCTGTAAAAGTCAATGGCGACAACAATAAAGCGGTCATTTATCGCACCAAAATGAGTGACGGCACCACAACGCTCATGACCAACGGGGATAACGGATCTTCTTACGCAACCTATCTCGGCCATGCCAATGATGTCGTTCTCAGCTCCAACGACGGCAATTATTATATGTTCGTCGTCACCATGAACGCTGGCAGTATGAGTCTCGTGAAACTGAAATATGTAGGAACGACTTACTACAAAGTAGGCAATTACACTATTAAATACGATGGTGCAGACAAGGCGATGTCGGGTGTGAAAATTACGAGCAAAGACGCGAGCAGCATAAACTTTTTATTCAAATCCGGACGAGCCTTGTACAGAGGTTCGCTGCCGCTAACCGCAACCAGTGGAACGATCAATGTCACGAATAGCTTCTCTCTGAATATTGAAGATGCCAAGGTCAACGGCAGCACGATATCCAATATCACTTCGTATGCTTTCCAAGGCTTCGGTTATTATAACAACACGATCTATGTTCCGATGACTTATAAAAACGTCAGCATTGTGCTCGTTTATCGTAATATTTCTACGGCTTCGGGTACTATCCAGGCGGATCCCAATCTATCGTTCCGCGTGACGTCTTCGGCATTTCCTGATCTGTTTGAAATTGAGGGCGTCGGAGTGGCGAACGGAGATAAGCTATGGTTCAGCACCAACCGAAGAACCGCACCCGGCGATACGGCGCATGACGGCGTGCACTATTTTAAAGATTTCAGCGCTTCCTGATGGAGAGCTGTCCACCTTTAGTCCATTCTTCGTGAAAAAATAGAACCGCACATGGAGCTCTGCTCCCGTGCGGTTCTTTCGTTTGCCCTTACAAGGTGCTGAACACGATATTACGCAGCTTGCGTGTAATTGGCATCGTGCCGCCATCTTTTTTCTGGATCATAAACAAGATCGTCAGTCCGTCCCGTGGGCTGTTGCTGAAGTAAGCCCCCAGCCAGCCGTCCCAGCCGTATTCGCCCGGGCTGCCGATAAATCCGGCTTTTCCGGGATCGGTCATGATGCGCATCTGGTTGCCATAGCTGTGGCCGCGCAAGGTGTGCCACGTATCGAAGCCTTTTTGCTGCCACTCGGTTAATGCCGCCGACGTCATATATTGAACCGTTCTTGGCTTTAACAGTTGAACACCGTTGAAGCTGCCTTGATTCATCAGCATCGCCGTGAACTTGGCAGCGTCGTCAATCGTGGATGCCAGGCCGGCTCCGCCGGACTCGAATGCCGGATCACGGTCCAGCTGATGGGCGATGCCTAGGTGGCTGTGCGAGTACAGCTTTAAGCCGCCTTCGCCATCATCCTGATAGGTTTTCACAAGGCGCTGCCTTTTTTCTTCAGGCAGCCAGAATCCGGTATCCTTCATGCCCAGCGGCTCGAATATTTCCTTTTTCAAAAATTGTCCGTACCGCATACCGCTCACCGCTTCTACAACCGCACCAAGCACATCGGCCGACGTTCCGTACTGCCAGTACGAGCCCGGCTCGAACGAAAGCGGGATCTGGCCCAGGCGGTTCGCGAACTCCAGCGTGCTCATCGGGTTATCACCGTTCAACCGGCTGCCCAGCTCCTGGAACAATGCATCCGTTTGCTGTCCGCCTTGGTTGGTTCCGCCATATACCAATCCAGATGTCATATTCAATAAATCGTGAATGTTGACTTCCCGGCCGGCCGGAACCAGTTCGCCGTTTTTCTCAACCTGCTGGTTTTTGAAACCCGGAATGTAACGGCTTACAGGATCGAACAAATCGATAGCCCCACGCTCCAGCAGCATCATGATGGAGGTGGAAGTCACCGGCTTCGTCATCGAATATAACCGGAAAATCGAATCCCTTGTTATCGGGCGCCCCGACTCAAGGTCAGCTAATCCGTCTTCATGGTAAAAAACTTCGTTTCCGTCCTTGAGCACCATGAAGTTCGCGCCGGCGATCTCCTTGTTATCAATACTTGCTTTCAGCGTATTTTTCAATAAGTTGGTGATGTTTGGTTCCAGCATGCCTCTGATGACTCCTTCTCGAATAAGTTCACTGCAACGATTGCGGATTTGAAACAACTCGCTATTGAAAATATTAAGCGCTTTTGGAGCGGTTGTATAGTGCCGGGTTCAAAGCAATCTGCAAAAAGGACCCGATTTTAAGTTCGGATGAAGTAACAGGGTATGAAAACAAGGTCAGGCGCTCATGTTATGGATGGAGGTGAGCGTCATGACTGGAAGAAACAACAAGCCAAAAAACGATGGCCCTGCATCTTCGCCAGAACGGCTGGATCAATTTGGAGAGAAGCTGGCTGAAACCGGGGGAAATCAACCGATGAATCCAGGCAAGAAGAGTGGCAAGAACTGCTGAGTGAAGCAGTACCGCAAAAAAACGGCTTCCGTAAAGCGGAGCCGTTTTTCTTTCCTGCATGTTGATTCGCTAAATACACGACATCAGAGGTGACATGATTTTCGGAAAAAGCTAAGGTTACTATCCAAAGCGCCTATAAGGCAGGTGCCGTTGCCAGGTCAATTGCCCCGACATAGGAATAAGCAGATGAGTACAGCTTACTCCATGATCGAGGATGGTGGACATATAATGACACAAAAGCGGAATACAGCCGGTACCCCATTGACCGGAAGAATCGTGGTACCTGGCAATCCGTCTTACAATGCGGCCAGAATGGAATACAACAGGCGCTTTTCCAAGTTTCCACGGATCATCGTGTTTTGCCAACGAACGCAGGACGTTATCAACGCAGTCAAATGGGCTCGTGAGCGAGGCGTACGGTTTAGAGTCCGCAGCGGGAGGCACAGCTATGAAGGATTTTCGTCTGTTAATGGCGGGTTAATTATCGATGTAAGCGAAATGAACAGCGTGAAGGTGGATCGCAAAAACATGGTGGCCCGCATACAAACAGGCAATCCGCTTGCCCGTGTATACAGAAAACTGTGGGATAAGCGGGTATCCCTGCCGGGTGGAACGGCGCCAGATGTGGGCATTGCCGGCCTTACCCTGGGAGGCGGAATCGGGCTGCTCTCGCGAAAGTACGGACTTACCTGCGATAACCTGAAACAGGTGAAGATGGTTGTGGCTTCAGGACGGCGCGGGGCGAAGCCGATCATCGCCAACGAGAAGAAACATTCCGATCTGTTCTGGGCATCACGAGGGGGCGGGGGAGGGAACTTTGGGATTGCTACCGAATATACGTTTCGGGTAAGACCCATCCAGAACGTCTCCATCTACAGCATCACCTGGAAATGGCGCGATCTGGAGAAGGTATTTCCGGCTTGGCAGCGCTGGGCTCCTGCGGTTACGAACCGCTTAACTTCAACCATCGAGGTCGCCGCGAAACAGGTGGGGACCATCGTGTCTACCGGACAGCTGCTGGGAAGCGCGGAAGAACTGCGGCGATTAATCCAGCCTTTGTTGCAAACAGGAAACCCGGTTAAGGTGATGGTAAGGACAGTACCTTTTATCGAAGCGACCCAATTTTTTGCCCAAGGGGATCTCAATCTGGAGCCGAAGTTTAAAATTACCGGAGCATTCGGGTTTAAGCCGCTGCCTCGCGAAGGGGTGCGAGTGATTCGTGATTTTCTGTCCCATGCGCCTAATCAGCATGCTACTGTGTGGTGTCAAAGCTTAGGCGGGGCAGGAAGTGCGGTAAGCCGGATATCCCCGACTGCGACCGCCTATCCACATCGGAAGGCAGAGACAGTCTATGAGCTGTCGGCAAGATGGAGGAACGACGGCGAGCAGCAGCGGAATATCCAGTGGGTGACAAGGTTCCGCAAAGCGTTACGTCCCTTTGTCAAAGGGGATTATGTAAACTTCCCCGATCTGCAAATCAAAAACTGGCCCAAGGCGTATTATGGAGTGAATGTTAACAGACTGAAGCGGGTCAAGCGGAAATATGATCCCCATAATGTATTTCGTTTTGCCCAAAGTATCCCGGTGGGGAAGAAGTCACGGTCAAACTGAGCATACTCGCCAATTTTGAGACAAATAAAGATCGCCCCCCATCGTGAGAGGAACGATCTTTTTGATTTGTTGATCCACATGAGATTCGCAAGGAGCGGTTCTACCACTCGGCTACGCTTCCGTCCTTGTGGCGCCACAGCGGATTTTGCCATTGATGGCCTATTTTCGCCATTTCGCGCACCTTTTCTTCGTTAATCTCGATCCCTAAGCCAGGGCCGTCCGGGATCTTAACGTAACCGTTTTCATAATGGAAAACAGCGGGATCGATCAAATAATCAAGCAGATCATTTCCTTGGTTGTAGTGGATGCCTAAGCTCTGCTCCTGGATGAAGGCATTGTGGGCGGTGGCATCGACCTGTAAGCAGGCGGCCAATGCAATCGGACCTAACGGACAATGGGGAGCAGCCGCGATATCGTAGGCTTCCGCCATGCTGATGATTTTCTTGCATTCCGTGATGCCTCCGGCATGGGATAAATCAGGCTGAATGATATCCACGTAACCGCCGGACAGCAGATGCTTAAAATCCCATCTTGAGAACATCCGCTCTCCCGTCGCAATCGGAGTGGAGGTTAACGATGCGATCTCTTTTAATGCCTCATTATGTTCAGGTAACACAGGTTCCTCTAAAAACATGGGTCGAAACACTTCGAGCTCTTTAGCCAGTACTTTTGCCATGGGCTTATGTACGCGGCCGTGAAAATCGATTCCGATTCCGATGTGGTTCCCGACAGCGGTCCGAATCGCCGCTACGTTTTCCAACACTTTCTCAACCTTGTCAAAGGAATCGATGTATTGCAATTCTTCAGTTGCATTCATTTTGACGGCTTGAAAACCTTTTTTCACACACTCCAGCGCCATTTGTGCCGTTTCGCTTGGGCGATCCCCGCCGATCCAGGAATACACTTTCATCGAGTCCCGGCAAGCGCCGCCGATCAACTGATAGACTGGTGCATGATAGAACTTTCCTTTAATATCCCACAGTGCCTGGTCTATGCCGGCAATCGCACTCATCAGGATCGGGCCGCCGCGGTAGAATCCGGCACGGTACATCACATTCCAGTGATCTTCAATGCGCAAAGGATCCTTGCCGATCAAATAAGTCATCAGCTCCTCGACCGCCGTTTTTACCGTTGCGGCTTTCCCTTCAATAACAGGCTCTCCCCAACCCGCAATGCCCTCATCCGTTTCGACTTTTAAAAATAACCAGCGTGGTGGTACAAGGAATAATTCATAACCTGTAATTTTCATTCATAACCCACCTTATTTCATATTTTTAATGAGCCGCAGAAAAGATTTGCTTTACGTTATCAGATCATCTCACCTCGCATCATGTCATTCCTGTTAGAGTCGAAATCTGCAAATTACGCTGCGATGAACTTGGCTGTATACCAAGAGTATACTAAAAAGTCCGCCAAAAGCGGTCTTTTTTTAATTAGCATTTCGAACAAGAGGGAGCTCACTGGCAGAGTCACGCCCCTGACTATGGTACAAAAACTTCTACCTGCCTCAATCCCTCGCTGATATAAGCTGCGCGGTACTCTTTTGGCGGCGTTCCCGTTAACTGCTTGAACAGCTTAGAGAAATAATGAACTGACGAGAAGCCGTATTTCTCGGAAATTTCCGTGATGCTCAAATGGGAGAACCGCAGATCATCTTTGGCACGGTTAATCCGGAAATGGTTCATATATTGCGTGGGTGATAAGCCGGTGGCCTGATGGAATTTTTCGAAAAAATAGCCGCGGCTGATGTGAAGGTCCCGGAAATACACTTCCAGCGGCTTCACGCTGCCGGTCATCAGGTCTTGATCCAGCCGTTCTAAAAGATGAAGCATTCGCGGATCGGGGATATTGTTCTCCTTGAGAGCGAAGTTGAGGAAGTACTCCATGAACTGCTGGAAATTGGATTGAATCTTCAGGCCCCGATAATAGGTTCGCTCGTTTATGTATTCATTGTTATTAAAAAAAGTCTCAAACCCATCCATCCAGATTCGCAGCTTGCTTACCGTCATCAATTCGGGAATCGGCACAGGAAACGCAGGCCCAATGAGCGAAGGCTGCAGTTGAGAAAGGTCGAAACAGATCATGTTGGGCGTCGAGAAGGCTTCTCTGCGATCGATATACATCCAATCAAAATAGCAGCAATAGTGAACCATTGGCTCTTCCAAATCTGCATACCAGTCGTGAAGCAAGCCCGGCGGCATGTATACAAGAGAACCGGGAACGACCGGGTGGTCTTCTCCCCGAAAGCGAATGATGCCCTTACCCTCGCTGATCAGATAGAGCGATGAAGCGTAGCAAGTACGCGACAGGCTGTTCTGGCCTTTGGAAAATGGATATAGGCAGGCATGGTAGACGTAAGGATGAAGATTGGCAAAATCCATTACAGACCATCTCCTTTTCTCCGAAAAATAGGCATGACGATTGTATAAAAGATATACGTTTCTGTAAATACGCAGCCTACAGAACTTGATACAATTTTTAAGAGATTTATCATTTAACCCTGAAGATGAAGGATGACGAATGCATAAAGTTTTAGGAGCGTGACAGGAATGGCGAAAATCAAAGAAATATTGTGTTTGCACCATAGTCACCTGGATATCGGCTACACGCATCCCCAGCCGTTACTGCTGGAGCTGCAGAAAGACTATATTGATGAAGCAATCCGGCTGTGTCTTCAATCGGAGCATGAGCCCGAGGACTCAAAATTCCGCTGGACCTGCGAGGCCACGTATCCCGTGATGCAGTGGCTGGAGACAGCCGCCTCTGAGCAAATTTCCGATTTCCGCAGATTGCTGCACAATGGACAGATCAGTATAGCTGCACTTCCTATGCATACGACGCCGCTTGTACATACGGATCAGCTTGCACGAATGCTTCAGCCGGTTCGCGAGCTGCGGGAGCGATTTGGCGTCTCCATCAAAACGGCAATAAATCATGATGTCAACGGGCAGCCATGGCCGCTCAGCCAGGTATTGCTCGATGCGGGAATCGAGTTTTATATTACAGGGATTAACGTCCATTTCGGGGGCATACCGCTGCCACGTCCTGCCGTGTTTAACTGGACAACCCCCGACAACCGCCAGCTGCTGACGTTCCTGGGCGAGCATTATTCTCTGTTCAGCCAGTTTTTCCACACGAGTCAGGATGATACCCAGCTGATGGCGCAAGGGATTAGGGACTATATCGACCGTTTGGAAGGAGGGGACTATCCATACGATTTCGTGTACTTAACGGCTACCAATCCGCCGCTGTATGACAATAACTGCCCGGACCCGAACCTGCTGTCGCTGATCCGCCGATACAATGCAGAAGGACATGACCAGAAGGTGATATTCGCGACCCCGGAGATGCTTCTGGAACGGGTTCGCCGGATGCCGAAAGAACAAATCGAGACTCATTCGGGCGATTGGACAGACTACTGGAATTTCGGTGCGGGAAGTTCCGCGAAAGAAACTAAGATCGTTCGCCAAACGAAGCAAAATCTGAAGAAGGCGGATTTTCTTGAAGCGATCCAAGGGGCGCCAAACCTGCAGTACACGAAAGCGAAAACCGAGGCATGGGAGCAGGCGCTGCTGTATGATGAGCATACCTGGGGTTCTTGGGGCTCGGTTAACCTTCCTGACCATCCGCTTTCGATTTCGATGCAGCTGCACAAGAGGGTGACGGCGTACAAATCGGCAGATCTGTCTGCTTACGTGTATGCCAAACAAATGGAAACGGTTGCAGCGAACCCGCTGCAATCCCATGAGCCTGGCGGAGTCATGCTGGTCAACACCTCAAGTGAAACGCAGTATGCAGAGGTCAAGGTCCCTGAATATTACCTCGGCAGCGGTCGTCATTTAGCCGCTTCGCGCGTCATGGATTTCTTGCCGTACATGCAGGAGGTACAGAGCTATAAATCGTATGGAACGGTAGAGATGGCGCCATTTTCGTGGAAAAAGATCCCTTTTGCCCGGCTAGAAGCCCGGCTGACCGCCTCGTCCAACCGTATTTCGGTCACGGAAGAGATGATCGAAACGCCATTTTACCGGATGACATTCAACCCTGTTAGCGGAAGAATTGTGCAGTTATTCGATAAGATACATCAGTGGCCTATGCTCGACGAAAAGAGCCCATGGACGTTATTTGAGTTTGTTCAGGAGTCGATCGACGGACGCCACAATCCTGAGCATCGAAGCACCTTGTTCCCACGGAATGTCGACAAAGGGAATCGCAGCATATCCGTCTGGAATCATGAATGGAAAGCAAAGCGTGCCGGTGCCAACCGGCTGCAAGCTTATTCGGTCGAACAAACCAGTGATTCGGTGACGTATGTCTTGCAGCTTGAAGCGCCGGGGGTTTCCCGGCTGGAACAGCGGATTACCTTTTCTGCCATCCATCCCCGGATCTGTCTTTACGCGTCCATGAATAAATCGGATATAAGGACGCCTGAGTCGATCTATTTCGCCTTTCCGCTGCAGATGGATCAAGGCTGGCGCGCCCATTATGATACAGCCGGCTTGTTAGTCGAGCTTGACAGGGAGCAGCTTGGCACCGCTTGCCGAGACTGGGTGACCGTTGACCAGACGGTATCCATCTATGATCAGCAGAAGGGGATCACCTTAGCTTGTCCCGATGCACCGCTCGTTCAAATCGGCGATTTTCATTTCGGCAAGGAGAGTAAGCAGATCGACCGCCAGGAAAATCCGCTGCTGCTTGCATGGGCCATGAACAATTATTGGGATACCAACTTCTGGGCCAGTCAACCTGGAGAGATCGTTTTGCATTATGAGCTAAGTCCGTTCGGGCAATTTGATCCCGTTGAGGCATATCGTGCGGGCATAGCCGCTGCGGATCCTATAGCCATGAATGCGGCGGTGATGTGTGATCGGGAGGAAGAAGGGCAGTGGTTTAGCCAGTCAAGCGGTACGGTCGTCCTGCTATACGTGAAACCGGCTGTGGATGGGAATGGGTTTATTCTGACCCTGCGAAATGCCGGAACTGAGCCGTCCGAGTATACCTTTAGCGTAATGGATAGAGAAGTCGAGGCTGCCTGCTTGGTTAATCCGCTGGAGGAAGTGGTTCGCCAGATCCCAAGCAGCGGTAAAGATTCACAAATGATCATGCAGCCAGGGGAATTAGCCTATTTGAAGGTTATTCTTAAGTAAGCCTATACGAGGCTTTATCTTAAAAAGAGAACGTTAAACCAAAAAGCCTTAACCCTCTCACAAGGGTTAAGGCTTTGCTTAAGAGATCAGAAAGTATAAGTTTCGGAGCTTCTGATTCCTGATCTCGCAAGAAAAACTTCCTCTAGACGCGGTCTGTCTTCTTTGAAGGTACGTCGATAGACGTTTTTCTTATTCATCAAGCAAGTCTCATCTTGAAATCCTGATAGCCGAACTCGCGCACGACACGGCAGCTGCCGTCTTTCTCCTGCACGGCGATGGCCGGCAGCGGCATGCCGTTGAAGGTATTCGTTTTGACCATGGAGTAGATCGCCATGTCCTCGAATACCAATCGGTCGCCGCTCTGAAGCGGCTGATCGAAGGAGTAGTCTCCGATGACGTCGCCCGTAAGGCAGGTCGGACCGCCGAGCCGGTAGGTGTACGGCTTCTCACCGGCTTCGCCTGAACCGATCAGCGGCGGACGGTACGGCATTTCCAGCACATCCGGCATATGGCAGGTGGCTGAGGTGTCCACGATGGCGATCTCGATGCCGTTGCGATGGATATCCAGCACGGAAGTGACCATATAGCCCGCATTCAGCGCGATGGCTTCTCCGGGTTCGAGGTAGACTTCCAAGCCGTATTTGGATTGCATTCGAGTAATACAAGCCTCGAGTCTCGGAATATCGTAGTCGTCTCTCGTGATGTGGTGGCCGCCGCCGAAATTGATCCATTCCATTTGCGGCAGCCATTGTCCAAACTTATCTTCGACCGCATTCAGCGTGGTTTCCAAATCGTCGGAGTTCTGCTGGCACAGGGTATGGAAGTGCAGTCCCGTAACACCTTCAAGCAGTTCCGGCTGGAAATCCTCCCGCTTCACGCCGAATCTTGACCCCGGGGAACAGGGATCGTAGATTTCATGTCCCACTTGCGTCGAGCATTCCGGATTGATGCGAATGCCAACTTTTCTGCCGGCTGCAAGAGCTTTATCCTTATACTTTGCCAGCTGGGAGAAGGAGTTGAAAATGATATGGTCGCAAATGGAAACAATTTCGTCGATCTCATCTTCACGGTAAGCGGGGGCAAAGACATGATTCTCTTTGCCCATTTCCTCATGGCCCAGCCGTGCCTCGAATAATCCGCTGGCGGTCGTACCGCTTAAGTATTTTCCGATAAGCGGGTACATCTCGGTCATGGAAAAAGCCTTTTGCGCAAGCACGATCTTGGCTCCCGTACGCTGCATGACACCGTTCAAAATGTTCAGGTTTTTCTCAATGAGTTCTTCACTGACTACAAAACAGGGTGTAGGTAACTCCTCGAACCGCATCTTAACGAACAAGCTCCGGCTCTCTTGCTTCTTCAGGCAAGGCGTCAACAAGCACCGGGTTAAAGTCTTCTACCCATGGCAGTCCCCATTTGTTCAGCTCTTCCATGAATGGATCCGGATCGAACTCTTCGACGTTGTATACGCCCGGTTTGTTCCATTTGCCGGTGAGGACCATCGCAGCGCCGATCATGGCAGGAACGCCAGTTGTATAAGAAATTGCTTGGGAGCCGACTTCTTTGTAGCACTCTTGGTGGTCGCAAACATTGTAGACATAGTAAGTTTTATCTTGGCCGTCTTTTTTTCCTTTGAAAATACAGCCGATGTTGGTTTTGCCCACGGTACGAGGTCCGAGGGAAGCCGGGTCCGGAAGCACGGCCTTCAGGAATTGCAGCGGAATGATTTGTTTTCCTTCGAATTCGATCGGTTCGATGGAGGTCATTCCTACGTTTTCAAGCGCCTTGAGGTGCATCAGGTAGCTTTGGCCGAACGTCATGAAGAAGCGGATGCGCTTCAGTCCAGGGATGTTTTGCGCAAGGGATTCCAGCTCCTCATGGTACAGCAGGTACATATCTTTTTGGCCGACTTCAGCGAAGTTATACTCGCGTTTGATTTCCATCGGTTTCGTTTCGATCCATTCCCCGTTTTCCCAGTAGCGGCCGTTAGCGGACACTTCACGGATGTTGATCTCCGGGTTGAAGTTGGTGGCGAAAGGATAGCCGTGATCTCCGCCGTTGCAATCCAGAATGTCGATGTATTCAATTTCGTCAAAATAGTGCTTGAGCGCGTAAGCCGAGAATACGCCGGTAACACCTGGGTCGAATCCGCTGCCGAGCAGAGCTGTAATACCTGCTTGTTCGAAGCGCTCGCGGTATTCCCACTGCCATTTATATTCAAATTTCGCCGTATCTTCCGGCTCATAGTTAGCGGTATCCATGTAGTGTGTTTTGGTTGCCAGGCAAGCATCCATGATCGTCAGATCTTGGTAAGGAAGGGCCAGGTTCATTACGATATCCGGCTTCACTTCGTTAATCAGAGCGATCAGCTCATCCACGTTGTTGGCATCGACCTGTGCGGTCGTAATTTTGGTTTTTCCACCGTCAAGTTTTGCTTTCAGTTCATCGCATTTGGACTTGGTACGGCTGGCAATGCAGATTTCTTCGAAGACATCGCTGTTTTGAACGCATTTATGAACTGCTACAGATGCTACGCCACCGGCGCCGATGATTAGTGCTTTTCCCATTTTTCAATCAATCTCCTCATCCAATTCAATTTTTTCTGTAAAAACGGCAACAAAAAAGCAAGCGAAACACGCACCATGCGCATCACACTTGCTTGATATAGTCAAATAATAAGAAATTCCAATAAGCATGACCGGACAAACCCCTAGTGTGCTTATCAGTCAGCCATAAAACGTTACGTTTCATGGAAGGGCTCTTAATATTCAAATATACTTTGTTAGGATCAGAGTCTATATAGCAAATAATTACTTTTACCACTCTTATTGACCGTTTCACAAGTTGTGTGCGTCAGCACTGGTTATAAAGTTACCAACTTATAAAATTTGAGCTTTTAACTCAATCAATAAGGCAACGAAAGTTGCCAGTCGGCATTTGACCCGGCTGTCCGTATGGCCTTAACTTCCCGAGGGGAAGTGGTCAAAGTTTATCTGCTTGGAAAGATCCTAATATATCCGAATATTTCGCTTTCCAAAATTTACGCTTCTCCATAATAGCAGGATAGGCAATATTGAGCAAGAGGAAATTTAAAACAAATGAGATCGTTTTACACTGGACAAGCTCTGAACGATGTGTATGAGCGTTGAGAATGAGCAAATCAGAAGAAATTGTTACTCCTAATAAGTGTTAATATTGTGGTGACACAAACGTATCGAAGGGGATGAAACCATGGCGAAAAAACATGAGGAAGAGCGTAACCCTGACCAAGGATTTCTGTCACTGCTCGCTTCACCGGCAAGAAACGCACTGCAGCATCACGGGATCACTTCTTTGGAAGAACTCTCCAAATATACGGAAAAAGAGATTTTAAAAATTCACGGAATGGGGCCGAAATCCTTACCCATCCTTAGAACCGCTTTAGAAGAAAATGGATTGTCATTCAAAAGTTGAGAAAGTCCCTGGATCGGAGGCAGCGATGTGGAACCTGCTTATCTGCTGAAATATGAATATTTAAAACGCGTCCCGGTAACGGCAGGGAATTTTCAATCCCACGATCACTATGAAATCTTTTATTTCCATGAGGGCAAAGGGCAATATTTGATCGGCGACAAAATTCATGTTCTCAAACCAGGTACACTCATCGTGATGCATGGTTTGACTCTGCATATGCCGAAGAGCTTTGAAGGACATCCCTATGTGCGGACGCTTCTGAATTTTGATCCCGGTTACTTTCGCGCTGCATCCGAGCATGTATTCTCGATCAATCCCCTGCAGCCTTTCGAAAGACTTCGAAACTACAAAGTTCAGCTCAGCATGGAGGAGCAGGGTGAATTCGAAGAAATGCTGCGTAAATTGAACCGCTTATATTCCGCACCGGATGCCGTCTCCCATGAGCGGTTTCGGGTCTTGTGTCTGGATGCGCTTTTTTTCATTTGCCAAGTGCTGATGAAGCCGGTGACAGAAGAAGCCGGTTTCCCGTCCGAAAAAGAGCAGCACGTTCAGAACGCGTTGTCCTATATCGAAAATCATTATATGACCGATATTCGTCTCGACCAATTGCAAGAGAACCTGCATATCAACAAGTATTATTTGGTGCGCATTTTTCAAGAAGTGACGGGGATGACGATATTTCATTACATTTACAGAAGACGGATCAATCAGGCCAAAATCCTGTTTCTGCTCGACCCGGAGAAATCGGTGACGGATATTTGTTATGAAACGGGCTTTAAAAATCATTCCCATTTCAGCAAGGTGTTCAAGCAATGGGAGGGTAAAACACCGACGCAGTACAGACGCTTGGTAAAAAGTCAATTTTAGAACATTTAGGATATCAACCTGGTCAACCGGAAAGTACCTTCAGCTGCTCGCCGCCTGCTACACTAATCCATATCGACAGTTAGGCCTAGTCGCTGCGAATTTAAGGAGAGGTGATGCAAGAGTGCTGGTACTAACCGGTTTTGCCGATGAAATTTCCGATCGTTTGGAGGAACAGCTCGACGTGCTCGTGTCCGAAGGTATTTCCTATTTGGAGCTCCGGAGCGTGTATGGTAAAAATGTACTGGAATTGACCGATGAAGAATTGGTCCGATTGAAATCTGCATTAAGCAAAACAAGTATTCGCGTGTCCTCCATTGGCTCGCCAATCGGTAAATACCCGATTCAAGCCCCCTTTGCCCCCGAACTTGAGAAATTGAAGCGCGCATCGGATATCGCCAAACAATTGGATGCCCGCTATATCCGCGTATTTTCTTATTACATCCCCGACAATGAAGAGCCGGAGAACTACCGCGGCGAAGTGCTCTCCCGTATGAAGATGCTGACCAGAACAGCTGAGGAGGAACATATTACGCTGCTGATGGAAAATGATAGCGGCGTTTACGGAGATACCGATGCGCGCTGCTTGAGCATTCTGCAGCATTGTGACTCTCCTTGCCTGAGACTTGCCTTTGATCCCGGCAATTTTGTCATGAACCGGGTGATGCCGATGAGTGAGGCGTACCCGCAGCTGTCAACTTACCTCGAATATGTACATATCAAGGATGCGGACCAACAGTCGCGCATGTTTGTCCCGGCAGGCGAAGGAGACGGCGAGTTTTCAGCGTTTGTTAAAGCACTGAAGGAGAGAAGCTTTTCCGGATTTTTATCCATCGAGCCTCATCTGCACCGTGCATTCCCGGAACAAGAAGGACCCGAGCGATTTAGAATAGCGGCACAAGCCTTAAAAAGGCTGCTGTTAAATGAAGGCTTGGCTTGGTCGTAATCGTATCGAATACTCAAAGGAGAGGGGCTATAAGCATGAGCGTGCAGAAAGTGAAGCTCGGATTGGTCGGTTTAGGAAACATCGGAAGAACGCATATCCATAATATAAAGTCGATGGAGCAAATTGAGCTTGTAGGCTTGTGTGATACGGTTCAAGAGCGGGCGGACAGGTTTGCTGCCGAATGCAGCACAAAGGCCTATTATAGCCATCTGGAGCTGTTTGAGCAATCCGGGCTCGAGGCGGTCATTATAGCGGTGCCGCATTACAGCCACCCGGCCATTGCAAGTGATGCGTTCGAACGCGGAATCCATGTGCTCTGCGAGAAGCCATTGGCCGTTCATGTCAATGACGCCAAGCTCACCATCGATGCTTATGCCGAGGCCAAGGAGAAGTTTCCGGATCTGGTGTTCGGCATGATGTTCCAGGAACGGACGCTTCCCTATTATAAAAAAATCAAGGAAGTGGTTGGCAGCGGTGAACTGGGGCAGCTGACGAGAGCCACTTGGATCAATACTGCTTGGTTCCGATCACAGTCCTATTACGACAGCGGTGATTGGCGTGCGACCTGGGCGGGGGAGGGAGGCGGCATCCTGACCAATCAATGCCCGCACAATCTCGATTTCTATCAATGGGTCTTCGGGATCCCGGCAAGAATCAGCGGACATGCCCATATCGGCAAGTATCACCATATTGAAGTGGAAGACGAAGTCACCGCTTATTTCGAGCATGATAACGGCATGATCGGGCATTTTATCGTGACGACTGCCGAGTCACCGGGTGTGAACCGTCTGGAGATCGTTGGGGAGAACGGAAGACTTCTGTACGAAAACAATAAGCTTCGGATCTACCGCAATCATATTTCCATGCTGAAGCATCTGCGCGAAACGCAGGACGGGTTCGGGAACGTGGAGTATGAAGAAGAGGAGATCGAAGTGGATACAAACGTGGAATCAGGGCATAAGGTGGTCACAGAAAAGTTCATTCAAAGAATAAGCACAGGGGAGGGCGAGCTGATTGCGGAAGGGACGGAAGGGATCCGGTCGGTCACCATCGCCAACGGAATCATCCTCTCATCGTTCACTAAGCAAATGGTAGCCGTGCCATTTGACGCGGATCAATACGAGGAGCTGCTTCGAGAGCTGATTTCGACTTCCAAGTTTCAAAAGTCCGTGTCTAAAGAGCTGAAAACGGATATGACGCAGTCATTTTCCAAATAAGCGAACCTTTTGCAGGACGAGACTAGTGCGCGTTAAAAACAGCAGCAGTCGGCGCAGCGGTTTGATGGTACTTCCTCGACAACGATATGTTCATGTCCGGCAGCGCTGGGCATGAACATATATTGCTGTAAAGGACCGACAGCATAAAGTTATTGTACCGTTTTCTTCTTGAAAATTTCATGCAGTCCAAGCATCGCCGCCCCCAAGGCAGACCCGTACTCTTTCCAGTGGAATACGACGATCGGTGTGTCCCCATAGGGGGAGTGGTCAGCTTCGTGAATCGCATGCACGAGACGGTTGAAAAATGCCGCATTGTCAGTAATCCAGCCGCCCAGAATCATTTTTTGCGGGTTGAGCATTTCCAGCATTTTTCCGCAATAATCGGCAATATCACGGATAATGAGCTCTCCTTGGTCACTGAAGGGCTGGACGCCGGCGAGAACCAGGTCCATAAAGGCATGAACCGTTGCTTCCGGCGACATGGATCCGAATTCCTCCGGATGGTTCGCGCGAAGTCTTTCCGCAAGGATGGGCGTGCAATACGGAGAGAGGTGAGTGGTTCGTCCTGCCGCTCCGCTGGAGCCGTGATAAATCTCCCCGTTCAGGACAAGTCCAGCTCCTGTGCCTTGGCCGATCAGCAGAAAAATAATGGTATGCTCATTTTTGGCGGCTCCGCTGAATCGTTCGGCAAAGCCGGCAGCGTCCAAATCGTTAGTCAGCAGTACTGGAATCGAGAGTTCTTGCTCCAACGCTTGACGCATAGGGAACTGTTCCAGCTGCAAATATTTAGAAGAGATGACGATGCTTTGCGTCTCATCGAGTCTCCCCGGTAGGGAAATGCCGATGCGTCTGATGAGCTCATGGGGAATCCGCTGCTTATGGACGAATTGCTGCAGCTGTTTCACCAGTGAAGTTCGAATTTGGTCCTGGCCGCGCACTGATTCCAGGCTTTGGCTGGCTACCAGCTGACCGTTTAAGTCGAGCAGCACGCAATGCGCCGGCGAGCTTGAAATATCCACGCCAATGACATATCCGCCGTCAGCGCGAATATTCAGCAGGGTCATTTTTCGACCGACACCTTTACCGGCCATACCGGTCTCGTGCACAAGCTGTTCGCGGATGAGCTCCTCGATCAGCACGGAAACGGTCGTTGGGCTCAGCTTGGTTTTTCGCGATAATTCGACACGGGATATCGGTCCATGCTCAAAAATCATATGCAGCAGTGTCGATACGTTGATCTCCCGCAGCATCTGCTGATTTCCTACTTTATTCGTCATCGCATTCTCCTACTTTCGGAAGTTATGATTGGCCGAGTCCCCGTCAGGACAGGAGTGCTGACCCTGGCGGCTAGGCTGAAAGAGGGCATAGGAACGGGAGTGTAGCCTATTGTTGTGTCAATGCGATTATAGAAAAATGTCCATTATGCTGTCAACGAGTCCCAGTCAAGGCGGGGCGGTGGAAGGAATGGTAAATAAAATAAAAAAACACATTGACAGGGCTGTAAAGGCGTCCCTATAATGATCACAAACGTGCCCCAAGGAGGCGTATTTTTTTCGTTAATTAATTCGTCCGGTGGAAAAATTAATCGAAGTGGAGGAGGATGCCGAGTTCAATCTTTGAGAATCCCGCTAGGCGTGCAGCAGTCATTTATTCCGAGGAGGGGTATTACATGACATCCCGGTTGGACCGCACAGTTCTCAAAAAGGCCAAAAAATACAAAATCCTGTACCTGATGATTCTCCCCGGTATTGTCTACTTGCTCATCAATAACTATATTCCCATGTTTGGCATCATCATCGCTTTTAAGGAAATCGACTTCTCCAAAGGGGTCTTCGGCGGGGATTGGATAGGTTTTCGAAACTTCGAGTACCTCTTCAAGACGTCCGAAGCCTACATCATCACCCGGAACACCATCCTCTACAACGTTGTATTCATCATACTCAATCTTGTCTTCGCCGTTGCGCTGGCCATTTTGCTGGCCGAAGTGAAACAGCGGTTTTTAAAGCGATTTTACCAAAGTGCCATTTTGCTGCCCTATCTTATCTCAACGGTCATTGTCGGTTACCTGGTATTTTCGTTATTAAGCATGGAAACGGGTTTCATGAACAAATCGGTCCTTCCGTTTCTCGGACTGGAACCCGTCATGTGGTATACGGAACCGAAATACTGGCCGGTCATCCTCACCATCGTCAAGCTGTGGCACAGCGTCGGCTATTTGTGCATCATTTACTTTGCCGCCATCGTCGGCATCGACCAAGAGTATTATGAGGCCGCCACCTTGGATGGGGCAGGGAAGTTCAAGCAAATTTTTCACATCACCCTGCCGTCCCTTACCCCCGTCATCACCATCATGACTCTAATGCAGATCGGGCGGATTTTCTATGCGGACTTCGGTCTGTTCTACCAAGTGACGCTTGACTCCGGGCCGCTCCTGCCAACAACCAATGTGCTGGATACATACGTATATCGGGCGCTGCTCAAGAGCGGGGACATCGGAATGGCTTCCGCCGCAGGCTTCTACCAATCCGTGATTGGCTTCGCGCTAATCCTCATTACCAATTTTGTTGTGAAGAAGATAAACCCCGACAACTCATTGTTCTAATAAGGAGGCGAAGTCCTTGAGAAGAACACGGATTGAACAAGTCGTTATCCATTTTATTTTCTGGCTGATTGTCGCGTTTTGCCTGGTGCCGTTTCTGCTGCTGATTACGGCCTCGTTCACCGATGAGGATGCGATCATCCGGGAAGGCTACTCGTTTTTTCCCAGTGAATGGAGCCTGGATAGTTATGTATTCATTTTTCAAAAATCGGGGGAGATCCTGAATTCTTACGGCATCTCCGTCGTTGTGACTATTTTAGGTACACTGGCCAGTCTGGTTCTGATGACTTTGCTCGCATATCCGCTGTCAAAGAAGGATTTACCGCTGCGCAATTTCTTTTCATTTATCGTCTTCTTCACGATGCTCTTCAACGGAGGACTTGTTCCGACCTATTTAATCTACTCGAATGTTTTTCATATTACCAATACCTTGCTTGCGCTGATCGTCCCGGGTCTTCTGGTCAGTGCCTTCTATGTTATTTTGCTGCGGACGTTTTTTACCGTATCGGTTCCGGAAGCGGTACTCGAGTCGGCGAACATGGATGGAGCAGGGGAATTTCGGATATTCGTGCAAATGGCGCTGCCTCTGTCTCTTCCCGTGCTGGCAACTGTCGGACTATTTCAGGTGATTAATTATTGGAACGACTGGTTTAACGGACTCATTTACATTTCAGACTCCAGGCTGTACAGCATTCAGGTGCTTCTGAATACCATTTTGCTGAACGTACAATATTTGCTGGATAATGTAGACTATTCTTCAAGGATGGACGGCAGTTCCATCCCGACCCAGGGCGTCCGTCTGGCTATTGCCGTCATCGGCGCGCTGCCGATTGTGTTAACGTATCCGTTCTTTCAGAGATTTTTCGTTAAAGGGCTGACCGTCGGGGCGGTTAAAGGATGATTTCCCTGCAGCATGTTAAGGAGGTGATGAAGAGCTGCCAGAGGTTGCAGGACGTGGTTACAAAAAATAGAAACCAAATCAGGGAGGCAAATCCATGAAAATCAGCATTGGCGGTTTTTCTTTTTTCAATATGATCCGGGAAGGGAAGATGGATACGTTCGGGTACCTGGAATCGTCCAAGTACAGATACCATCTCGATACCGTTGATTTGTGGAACGGGACCTTTGAAGGGGTTAAGGACGACATTTTTTCACTGCCTGATGAAGCTTATATTCAACGTCTGGCCGAAGCGATACGTGAAAAAGAAATGACGATTATCAACATCGCGGTGGACGGGGCGCATTTATGGGATGCAGATCCTGACAAGCGCAGCAGGCTTTATGAAAACGCTGTCGCCTACCTATCCATTGCTGAGAAGCTTGGAGCGCGAACCATCCGCATCGATGCGGGAGATCAAAGCTCGGCGCCCGGGACGGAAGAGCAGTTCGAATATGTTGTGAACAAGTTCGAAGCGTTGAGCCGGAGAGCGGCTGACCTTGGTCTCATCGTCGGGCCTGAAAATCATATGGGAACTTCCAAAGATCCAAAATACTTAAAAAAAGTGGCCGAAGCGGTCAATCACCCGAACTTTGGCATACTGCTCCATATGGGCCGGTGGGAGACGGATGAAGACATTGGCGACACGTTGGTCGCGCCGTGGGTCTATCATACGCATTTTGACGGCAAGACGGTAGGATCACCAAAGGGCGAACACATGGTGAAGACACTGCTGGATGCCGGCTATGACGGATACTGGGGCATCGAGTACAACGCGCCGGACAATCAATACGCAGAGATGGAATGGGCAATCGCTTCCGTGAAGCGGATGTTGAACCGTTTAAATTAAAAAAAGAAGGGATGATCGAAATGGGAAGAACCGTTCGCATTGGCATGATTGGGGCAGGGTTGATCGGCAAAGCTCACCTGAGAAATTACGCGAATATGGAGGATGTTCAGATCGTGTCCATCTGCGACATCAATGAACAGGAAGCCCTCAAGGTGGCGCATGAGTTTCATATTCCCCACGTCTATACCGATTTCAGAGAAATGCTGAAGCGCGATGACATTGAAGCTGTTGATGTCTGCCTGCATAACAATTTGCATGCCCCCGTGACGATTGCCGCTTTCGAGGCAGGCAAGGACGTATACTGCGAGAAACCGATCGCCGGGACTTACCGGGACGGGCTGACCATGCTTGAAGCGGCAGAAGATTACGGCAAGAAGCTGCATATTCAGCTTGGCACCTTGTATCGAAAAGAGACCAAGGCGGCAAAAGCGCTGATCGACGGGGGCATGCTCGGCAAGCTGTATCATGCCAGGGCTACCGGCCATCGCCGGAGAGGACGCCCTTATATTGACGGATATGGCACCCCGGCTTTTCTAAACAAACAAATCGCCGCCGGGGGGGCGCTGATCGACATGGGGGTTTATCATATCGCGCAAATGCTGTACCTGCTTGGCACACCGAAGGTGGATCGGATTTCGGGTAAAGGCTACCGGGAGATGGATGTGGATGCCGGACGTGCCGGGCAGGCGGTCTTTGACGTGGAAGAGCTGGGGCTGGGGTTCATAAAATTCGAAGGCGGCGCGACGCTCGATATTATTGAAGCGTGGAGCATTCACCTTGGAAGCATCGAAGGCTGCTCTGTGGTGGGGGATAAAGGGGGCATCAAGCTGCCGGCCTATTCGGATCAGCAAATAATGGCCCCGTTCAGTTTTCATACGACGATTTGCGATATGGATATCAACGGCAGCGTCAACCTGGATGAGATGGACGGCCGCTGGAATCATTTGAAGCCGAATTATGACGCATACCAGTCCTCGCAGCATCACTGGGTCGCCGCGCTGCAGGGAAGAGTGGAGCTGCTTCCCACGGCCCACATCGCTTCACAGACGATGCTGATTAGCGAAGGCATTTATTTATCCGACCGGCTTGGGCGGGAAGTAAGCAGCGACGAGATTATCGAACAATCCCTGTCGAAAGCGATCCAGCTCTAATGCTGCCTTTAAGGAAGAGGGAGGTCCATCCGGCGGCCGGCCATTCCTCCGGATCGTTGTCGGCACTGAAACGTTTCAACTTTTTCCTGTATGGCACGATTGCGATTTTGACTTCATTCTTTCCCTTATATTTTCAAAACATCGGACTCAGTAAAGTGGAAATTGGCATGATTATGGCCGGTGGGCCCTTCATTTCCATCTTCGCCAATCCATTCTGGGGTTATTGGAGCGACCGGCTGCAGAATGTGAAACGTATTCTCATTTTTCTTCTGACCGGGAATTTGTTAGCGACGATCGTGGTGTTTCAGCTCCGTGAATATGCCGTCATTTTCGCCTTCATGCTGATCTTCTTTTTCTTCAACAGTCCCACGTTCTCGCAGAGCAACAGCCTGATTCTGAATGCCATCGAGAACACGAACCACAAGTTTGGCGCATTTCGCCTTTGGGGTTCGCTGGGATGGGCGATCATCGCCGCGCTGGCCGGACCGGTTCTCAGCTGGATGGGGCTGGTGAATCTTTGGATGTTGTACGGGATCATGATGCTGATCTCACTGGCATTTACCATCGGACTCCCTCAGGGCAGAGTGACTTCCAAGCCGAAGACCGAGAGACAGAGCTATTGGAAAGTGATGCTGTCGAGCAAGCTGTTCTTTGTATTCGTTATCCTTGGCATCCTCATCTCGGTTCCGAACTCGATCAACCAAACGTTCGTCACACTGTACATTTCCAACCTGGGAGGCTCCAACGAATTGATTGGCTGGTCGGTGTTCCTGTCGGCGATTTTTGAAATTCCAGTATTTCTGCTGTTTGACCGGTTCCTGAAAAAGTCGGCAAGGATGATGCTGGGTGGGCTGGTCATCGTAAGTATCCTGTTCGTGATCCGCTGGTTATTGATGTCGGTTGCCGGCGGACCGGTCCAGGTCATCTTTATCCAAGTGCTGCATTGTATTACGTTCGGTGGCTACTATTATATCGGAACCAGTCTGACCGCATTATTAATACCAGCCGAGTACAGAGCCACCGGTCAGGCCATTTATGCCCTGACGTGGGGTGGGATTTCCGGCATCATCGCGGGTCTGTTCGGCGGTTGGATGTTCGATTATTTGGGTCCCCAAACGATGTATTCGATTTGCGCAATCATATCTGTAGCAGGGGTGGCAGGTTTTACGTTCATGTGGATGAAATACCGCAAGCAGTCCGAGTTGGCGGCATCATGAAGATCGGGATCGGACGAATGCCGCTGTGACGCGGCATTCGTCACCCTTTCTGCTGCACATTTAGCTCCAAGCGTGGAGATTCGATATTGAAGATCCTGGGAGGTCAAAAGCCTATGTGGAAAAAGTCGGTTCATTCCTTGTTGTTCTTTGTGCTGGCTGTTACCGTCGTTCTGAGCGGATGTTCAAGCTCCTCTTCGAACGGTGAGAAGAAGCCGTCGTCGTCATCGCAAGAAGGGTCTGGTGACGGTAAACTTGCCCCTTATGAAATTACGATCGCTTTCTGGGGACCGGATCAGCGTGATCTTGGTCTTGTGGAGCAGGAAATCAGCAAGATTACGAAAGAAAAAATCAATGCAACCGTCAAACTGAAACGCATTGAGGCGGCTGCGTGGACACAGCAAAAAGTGCTGATGTTCTCCGGCAATGAGAAACTCGACCTGGTGTTCAC
Organism: Paenibacillus sp. FSL R5-0378; assembly: GCF_038009285.1. NCBI lineage: Bacteria > Bacillati > Bacillota > Bacilli > Caryophanales > Paenibacillaceae > Paenibacillus > Paenibacillus sp. FSL R5-0378. The sequence goes on along the minus strand of NZ_JBBPAY010000001.1, from coordinate 4,940,912 downwards.
TGGGGAAGACCAATATATTTCGGAAGTCGCGCAAAAAAAGCTGCTGCCTGTCGATGACCTGCTTCAGTCCCATGGTCAGGATATCCTTGCTGCCTTCGATCCTGACGTACTGGCTGCGGCAAAAATTGACGGCAAAATATACGGCGTTCCAACGATCCGGGACTTTGCCGCTTATCCGACTATTCTGATGCGAACGGATTGGTTAAAAGAAAGCAATATGGACGTCAGCCAGGTGAAAACAATCGAGGATTTAGAGCCGATTTTTGAAAGCGTTAAAAAGAAGCATCCGGAAGCCAATATGCTGGGTAAAGCGTCAGGGGGAGGTTCCATTGCCTATCCACTGCTGCAGACGACGATTGACCCGCTTGGCGACATGATCGGTGTACTTACCGATCCGAATCAGCTGAAGGTCGTTAATTTGTATGAGAGCGAGGAATATGCGAAGTTCATCGGGGTGATTCGTCAATGGTTCCTGGCAGGATACATCCCCAAGGACATTGCAACGACCTCGCAAACCGGCCGGGATTATATCAAGGCAAACATCGGGTTCGCGACACCGAATAAAGGCAAGCCGGGGATCACGACGCAGACGGGAGCATGGGCCGGCAAGGAGCTGACGGAAGTCGCACTCGCGCCGCCCAAAATGAATACGCTGACGATTATGAACGCAATGCTTGCCATTGCGGCCAAGTCCAAAAATCCCGAGCGCGCGATGATGTTTCTGAATTTGCTCTACTCGGACAAACAAATCATCAATTTGCTGGATTGGGGGATTGAAGGAAAGCACTATCAAGTGAAGGAAGACGGGACGATTGACTTTCCTAGTGGTGTGGATGCGACGAACAGCGGCTACAACATGAGACAAGGTTGGATGTTCGGGAATCAGCTGCTGTCTTATCCGTGGTCGACGGACAGTCCGGATATATGGAAGCAAATGGAGGCGTTTAACCAAAGTGCGGAGAAGTCTGCAGCGCTCGGATTCACCTATAACTCGGAGCCGGTCAAAACCGAATTGGCCGCGATCCAGAATGTCGTTCAGCAATATTCAAAAGCGCTGGAGACAGGAACTCTGGATCCGGATGTCTATCTGCCGAAATTTAACGCAGCATTAAAATCGGCCGGAATCGATAAAGTGATCGCCGAAAAACAAAGGCAGCTGGATGTGTGGGCTGCAAACAATAAGTGAAGGACCTCTCAGTACGAAGAAAAAATATTCATTACGATCTAACCTCGAAATCATCGTGCAATCTGCGCAGGCGGTAAGCGTTCATGGCGGATTCGCGCAGCTCCTCAAGAATGGTGTAATTCGCCCATGCCCCTGCGATCGCGCCGATCCCTGGCAGCATCTGCAGCATTTTCCGGAAATCGATCGCATCGCGATACTCGATCTGAAAAGTCTCCCAGTCCATCGTCCTGGAATATTCGGTATCAGACAGCCATTGTTCCTTTTCTATATGCCAATTTTTGATGGAATCGAGCAGCTTGGCACGGTTATCCGGCCCCGAAAATGTCATTTGAAACACCTTGAGAATAAACACCCGCTCGGAGAAATGTTTCGTGTCATAACCGTAAACATGCGCCAGCTCGAACAAAAATTTCATCTTGATTGCGATGAGAGCCGGAAAGTCTACCATGCCAAGGATGATGCCGCCGGCTCCCGTTCCAGCACCTTCAGCAACCGCAATTTTTTGGTACAGGGCAAACAGGTCTTTGGCTTCTTGATCGGCAGCTTCCAGATCCATCGTACTTTGCACCGGGCGCCTAGGGGTGTATTCCGCGCCGAACAGTGCCGTGCGCACGATCGACCGGATGGTGGTCGTGATGACGTTTTGCACCTTTGGGGGAATCAAATGGTTGATCCGGCCGCCGACGGTTTTCGATGCTTTTTCCACCCATCCCGGCGGCTTGAACATCTTTTGTTCCCAATCGGCAACTTCCCTCTGGACTTTATGTTCGTAATTCATGATCCATCGCTCCTCCAATGTGCTTGCTTTATTCTATTGTAACGAATAACGCCGTCATTTGGACCAGACTGCAGCAGGTTTCTGACCTCGACTAAAGTCCAGCACCGCAAAGAGGTTAGTCATGACCTGACCCTGACATTCACGATTCCGCAATTCTGAAGAAATCTTCCCGCGCATGGCGTTATAGGATGAAGGTATGAATGGCGTTAGCCAGAGGAGGAGATCACCATAAACATGATTGAAGATTGGATTCGTGAATTAAAAAGGGAAGCCGAATCGACACGTTTGCTTCTTGAAAGGCTGCCTGAGGACAAACTTTCTTGGCGGCCGCACCCGAGGTCGATGTCTCTGGGACAGCTCGCCCTGCATGCTGCGGGAGTTCCCGGAGGGCTGGCTCTATTGCTGGACGAAGCGGTCAGCGAGGCTCCGGTTGTTCCTCTGCCGGAGCCGACCACCCGGCAAGAATTGCTTGAGGCACTGGAATTGAGCGTGTCTCTTGCCGGGAGCAAGCTTCGGGAATGGGGAGAAGATGGGCTAAGGAATTCCTGGAAGCTCGTCAGCAAAGGAGAGACCATCTTGGAAGCACCCCGAATCGATATGGCCCGTACGCTGATGTTCAATCACGTGTACCATCATCGGGGACAGTTGACAGTTTATCTGCGACTGCTCGGGATATCCGTTCCTGGGATGTACGGACCCAGCGCGGACGATCAATAACGAAAGTTTAGAGAAGAGTCCTATGGAGAGCAAGGCGATGGAACCCGATGGAACGTCTTGGATGACGATATCGACCCTCGGAGTGGGATGCTGTAAAACAAAAAAAGAACCTGGATAAAATCCCAGGTTCTTTCTTATTGCGCAAAAAAAGACGTGATGATATAATCAGATCACGACTGTTCATGTTATAAAGTTATAAATATCTTATTTTACATTTTAAGTGTAACATGCCAGTTAAACTCTTGTCAAATGTTTTTTTTCTCAATCAAATGGTTAGGGAGATGGTCGAATGAGTTCCATGGTTCTTGGGTTTCATGAAATCGAAAAATCGCAGCTTTATCTCGTTGGCGGAAAAGGGTTGAATTTAGGAGAATTATCTAAAATTGACGGAATCCAGGTCCCCGAAGGATTCTGTATTACAACCGCGGGGTATCAAAAAGCCATCGGACAAAACGAAACGTATCATGCATTACTCCAACAACTAACCATGCTAAACGCAGATGATCGGGACCAAATAGGTGAGATCAGCGGGAAGATCCGGCAGACCATTACTGAAGCAGAAATTCCTTCCGATGTTGTGGAGTCAGTAACTCACTATCTCTCCCGGTTCGGCGAGGAACATGCTTACGCTGTGCGTTCTAGTGCAACCGCCGAAGATTTGCCGCACGCTTCTTTTGCAGGGCAGCAGGATACTTATTTAAATATCATCGGTGTTGATGCCATTCTGCAGCATATCAGCAAATGCTGGGCCTCCTTATTTACGGATCGCGCAGTCATCTACCGTATACAAAATGGATTTGATCACCGTCACATTTACTTATCCGTGATCATTCAAAAGATGGTATTCCCGCATGCTTCGGGAATATTGTTCACCGCTGATCCAATGAGCGGAAACCGGAAGCAGTTGTCCATCGATGCCAGTTTTGGACTTGGGGAAGCACTGGTCTCCGGCTTGGTATCCGCTGATAATTATAAAGTACAAGGAGGGGAAATCGTCGATAAGAAGATAGCAGCCAAAACATTGGCGATCTATGGACGAAAAGAAGGCGGAACCGAAACACGCCAAATCGGTCCGACACAGCAAAAGGCTCAAACCCTTACTGACGAACACATTGTGCAGCTGGAACGGATCGGAAGAAAAGTCGAAGCTTATTTCGGCCAGCCGCAGGACATCGAATGGTGTTTGGCTGATGATACATTTTATATTGTTCAGAGCCGGCCGATTACAACGCTATACCCAATCCCTGAAGCAAATGATCAGGATAATCACGTCTATCTGTCTGTTGGCCATCAACAAATGATGACAGATCCGATCAAACCGTTGGGACTGTCTTTTTATCTGTTAATTACTCCTGCACCTATGCGTACAGCGGGCGGAAGGCTGTTCATTGATATTGCGCCTAGGCTGACTACCACTGCCGGCCGGGAAGCTTTATTAAAAAACTTGGAATCCGATCCACTTTTCATAGGCGCAATCGAAAACGTAATCGAGCGAGACTTTGTCAAATTGGTACCGAATGATCAAACCGCACCCATTCCCGCTAAAAGTAATACAGATAAGCCGGCAGCCTTTGAGAACGATCCATCTATCGTTACTGACTTGATCCAGCGGAATCAAGCCTCGATTGCAGCTTTAAAACAAAAGATCCAAATGAAATCCGGGGCAGAATTGTTCGATTTCATCCTCGAAGACATCCAGGAATTAAAGAGGATTTTATTTGATCCGCAAAGTACGGCAGTGTTTATGTCTGCTATAAATGCTACATTCTGGATCAATGAACATATGAACAAATGGTTGGGCGAAAAAAACGCAGCCGATACACTTTCTCAATCCGTGCCAAACAATATTACTTCGGAAATGGGCTTGGCGCTGCTGGATGTCGCGGATGTGATTCGCCCTTATCCGGAAGTGATTGATTATTTGCAGCATGTAACAGAAGATCACTTTCTGGACGAACTGGTGAAGTTTGATGGAGGAAGGGAAGCCCGGGAAGCGATCTATGATTACTTGAGCAAATACGGCATGCGGTGTACTGGAGAAATCGATATCAGCCGTACCCGTTGGAGCGAAAAACCGATTACGCTGGTCCCATTGATCCTGAGCAACATCAAAAACTTTGAGCCTCATGAGAGCCGCCGGAAATTCGAGCAGGGTCGCCAGGAAGCTTTGGCCAAAGAACAAGAATTGTTAAATCGGCTGAGACAGCTGCCGGATGGCGATCAAAAAGCCGACGAAACGAAACGGATGATCGATCTCGTCCGAAATTTCATCGGGTATCGGGAATACCCTAAATATGGCTGGGTGAGCCGCTACTTTGTTTATAAGCAGGCTTTACTGAAAGAAGCCGAACGACTCGTGCAAGCCGGTGTCATTCATGATATCGAAGATATATACTACCTAACTTTTGAAGAGCTTCACGAAGCCGTTCGCACCAATATGCTGGATGATCGGATCATCAGCAAACGCAAAGACGAGTATAAAGTATATGAAAAACTGACCCCACCGCGTGTCATCACGTCTGATGGCGAAATGTTTAGAGGTTCGTACAAACGGGGAGATCTCCCGGCCGATGCGATTTTAGGTCTGCCTGTTTCTTCTGGAGTGATCGAAGGAAGAGCTCGTGTCATTTTAAGCATGGAAGATGCTGCTTTGGAAGAAGGAGATATCTTGGTTACCGCATTTACGGATCCAAGCTGGACCCCATTGTTTGTATCCATCAAAGGTTTAATTACGGAAGTAGGCGGCCTGATGACCCATGGAGCCGTGATCGCGCGTGAATATGGCCTGCCGGCCGTAGTCGGAGTGGATCATGCGACCAAGCTCATCAAAGACGGGCAGCGAATTCGTGTGAATGGAACAGAAGGGTACATTGAAATATTGGAATAGCTGGCGTCGTCAAGTTATTCTGTTGTTGTTAACGGCTTGTTTTTTAAGGAACGAATCCAGGGCATTGCACGTAACATGACCCAGCTCATGAATGGGTTATGAATGGAGAAGCGCTTCAGCATCGCCTTGGCTGCTTCCACCTCACGAAATGCATACTGGCTCATCTCTGTTTGATAAGATGCAATGGCTTCCTCTAAAGGTTTGCCTCGGGATACTGCTGCTTTAAGTTTTTCAGCGAGAAGAGCTGCATCTCGTAGAGCTGTGTTGCCTCCATGAGATCCAGTGGGTGGCATAACATGTACTGCATCGCCCATTAAAGTGATTCGCGACACCGGCCAGGAAGACGGCTTCCTGGCCGCTTTTAATTTTACCAGCATGGTGCAATCTGTATCGGCTAGATTCACGAACCGCCGCAGCACGGGATGAAAGTCCAGGGCAGTCTCTAGTGCAAAGCGATGCAGTATTTCGGAATCAAGTTTCTCTTGAGATACCGGAAACAATTCTTTGGGCAAGAGAAGAGCCCACATGACATAATCGTCAGAAATGGGAGGTAATTGCTCTGCTCCAAATCGAGAAAAAGCCGCTTGCGGAGCTTCGCGAAAGTTCATCGTCGTAAAGAAAAAGCCTTTACCCGCTTTTCCAATGGCGTATACGCCGCTCGTTTTCAGTGGAGCAGGAACGATGGACTGCCCATTATGCAGAAGAGGCGTGCGACCATAAATTCCCCAGCTGTTCGCATCCTCCGGGTCACAGTCGGGCAGCAGCTGCTTGCGTAATGCCGAGTTTACACCATCGGCACCGATGACGAGTGAAGCATGTGTATAACTTCCGTCAGAAAAGTGAAGGGTGGCGCCATCCGCTGCTGTATCGGCCCGAACCGCCTTTTTTCCATAATGAATCCGATCCTGCAGCCCTTCGAGCATAATCGTACGCAGGGTTTGGCGATCGGTTTGACGCGGCGTTCGTAAATCGGTACCACTCCGATCCCCTTTGAATGTGAGCTTGAAGACCTCTCCAAGGTCTTGATTTGTAACTCGAAAGTAAGAATCTTCGTCAGTGGGCGATGTGGTCGCCAAAAACAACTCGAATAAACGCGGCGGAAGGCACTTTTGAAGTCCTGCCATCCCATACTCGTCTAACGTGACCCGATACCCCTGGCGGCGTGCAAACGGTTCCGGATCACTTTCGTACACTTGCACATCGAACCCGGCACGAAGTAAAGAATGGGCCAAACACAATCCGCTTAACCCGGCTCCAGCAATGGCTACTGAAATTTGGGACATATTTATCAGCCTCTTTTCATTTGCTCTTCGGCAATATTATTGATACAATGAAAGCAGCAAAACATTTTATCTCACGAGATAAGATAAATATAAAAGAGGATGATTTATATGTCAACAAGCAAAAACATCAATATTCTTACTGATGAATTACGGAATAACAGTACGGCCACGATCCTGTTTCACCAAGCCATTGCTGCAAAGTTAGGAATCAATTCCACGGATCACAAATGCTTGGATGTCATTATGAAGAACCAACCGTTAACAGCCGGTCAGCTTGCTGCATTGACTGGATTGACAACGGGAGCGGTCACGGGCGTTTTGGACAGGCTGGAAAAGGTAGGCTATATTTTTCGTGAACAAGATCCGGAAGACAAGAGAAGGGTCAACATTTACATGAACCAAGAAAATGCAGAAAAGAACATTGTCCCGCTCTTCAGTTCATTTGCAGCGGAAATGAATCAACTGCTATCTAATTATGATGATAAGGAACTTGAGTTCATCATTGATTTTATTAGACAGTGCAATCGTGTGTTAATGAAATTTACTGAAAAACACTAATTCGATGCCAGACTGAAAAGAGGGGGCTTTACCGGCTCAGTTTATGGAAGGTACAAGCCCATTCTTTCCTGGATCACCTCCAAGACTTCTTTCGGCATCTCCCTGACCTTGATATCTCCACCCAGAAAAAGCAGCCAATTGGTTAGTTCGGTTATTTCTTCGGCTTTATCGACATGAATATATGTCCTTAAAATGGCTGTCGTCTGGTAAGGATTCGTATAGGAAAGGGATACTTTTATGGGATGGTATTTTCTGAACTGCGCAATCGCTTTTGGACCCAGTTCAATGACCAGGTTGATGATTTCATCCTGCTTACGCAGTTGTTCTTGGATCTTTTTCTTACTTATTCTTTTTTTCAAAGGGTACGGCTCTACATTGGTAAGGTCATCAACAGGAATAATCCTTCTCTTTTCTTCCTTCAAATCAAATCCCTCGATCAGCCACACGCTTTTCTCACGATAGAGGTGCAGGAGATAAATGGGATAGGACTTGATTTCCATCTCTTCTTGGATGGTGATCCATAAATATTCGTCCTTGAGAAGGACTTGGATGAGCTTTTCCAGCATCGGATGGGGGAGGTCCGACAGGTCGAGCAGGTCGGGATTATTGGGGTTGGTTCCTTCAAACAGCAAAATTTGATTCAACAGGACAAGGTCATCCTGCTGGTTTTTTGAAATCAGGCCAAGCAATTTCTCGGCCAGCGATTGGCGGCTTTTCAGATAAGGGAGCTGCTGATTTCTTGTGGCCATGAAGCCAATGAACAAGGCTTTAATTTCGTTATCGGTAAAGCGCACCGTGGGCAGGATCGAGTTGTTCATGACGAAATACCCTCCATCCCTGCCGACTTCTGCAACAAGCGGCATCCCCATCGCTTCGATTTCCCGAATATCCCGGATCGCCGTCGATCGGGAGATGTTAAATTCCCGCATAATTTCGGAAATCGTAAAGTGGGCACGATTGTTGATATACCGCATGATGGTATTAATCCGTTCAACTTTTTTCATAGGAGTCTCCTAAACAGTATCACTTTTTGACATGATTCAAGGTTATTATAAACCTATCAAGTGAAAACACAAATCATTTGAACAAAATTTTAAAAAAGGAAGGTAATCAAATATGGCACAATTTACGTTGGAAGAAAAGGACAGCTTTATCGTTTTAGGGATTGGAACGGAACTGAAGAGCGATTACACAGACTACGCCGGCATCAACAAAGAAAAAGCAGAATTCTGGTCGGCCGTCGAAGAAGACGGAAGGCTGGATACGTTAAAATCCATCGCCGCTAATGATTTCATTTTTGCCGTGAACGAAGCGGTGAACAACAAGATGATGTACTATGCCGGCGTCATGACGGATGCTTCGCTGCCGGAGGCAACGAGAATGATCCAATTCCCTCAGGGCGAATACCTCGTTGTTAAAGGGGAAGCGCCGACATCCAATGATCTGAGCAATCAGCTTGCTGGCTTTGCGTTTGGTCAAGTGCTGCCGGAAGCGAAAGATTATGCTTATGTTGGAGGACCGAATGCAACCGTTGAGATGGGGCAGCGAGACGGCGTCGTATTTGGCGAAATGTGGATTCCTGTTGTAAAGAAGTAAGTATATTCGTGAAGTAAACGGGGCGGATTTTGCCCGAAGTGAGTTCTAAGGTGTAACGCCTTGCAAAACTTTTAGGAGGGATAGAAATGTCGTATATCGTTGATTTTAAAGATGTGTCTACCGTTGGGGTTGAGTCTTCTCCAGTAGCAGAAGCGCTCGCTGGGCTTCGGGCGAATGAGGCCCGTTACTTCATGAACAAGTATAAGCACAAATTTACGGTCGTACCCGCCAGCGAAAGCCAGGAGACTCTGGATTATGTGAACCGGATTTTGAAAGAAGAACGAGAGATCGAGTTTGCAGCCAAGCCTTTGGAAACGTCGCAATTCCAAGTCGAAAATATTCAATTCACCTATGTCTTTTATGAAGATGGTCTGGGGCTCAATGTGATGTATACGGTGGATGACCCGAAGAAGCGGGCCGTTGGTTTTAAGCTTTCGGACGGAATGGAGGAACCGAAGGAGCTGGAAAAGTTTAAGTTTGCCCGGCAGAAGTCTAAATTAGCTGGAACGATCCGGGGCTCGTTTTTTGTCATCAAGAAAGAGTATTAAACTACTTATGAAAAAGCCGTAAAGATGCGGCTTTTTTGCATTTTATTTTACATATACCATTGGATGAAACAGATACTGGATCTAAAAAAAGCGTAGTGCAGTGGGTTGAGTATACATGGATGGACTCCTTTGAATGAGTTCGGTGTAAGTTGTTGTTACGTTCATGGATGATCGCTAGAAGTGCCCGTATTTTCGTAACAGAAGAACGACTACTCCAATCAAAATAAATATGATTCCGCCAAACATTTCAGTGGAACCATTTGAGCGTACTTGTTGGACTTCGGTATCATTCTTGGGAGCACGTCGCAAAAATTTAAGAAGTTTGGAATTCGGATTTTTATAATCGTACAGGCCTAATACAATCATGAATATACCGAGTACAATCATCCCCATTTGATTTTTCTCCTTTTCACGAAAAGTTCCTCCAATCCATAAGTAAAGTTCATATAAAAAAACAACTATATAGATTGAACTAAAGTTTAGCTTTGAACATCCTGTTATACGGTCCCATACGTCTCTATAACAATTAAATTCTTTAGTTCATTCTATCTAACATGTTAAGAAGTTCTTGGTTTTAGGAAAATATCCTTTTTTCTTCAAAGGACCAGACCGTCGCTGATTAAGCGTTATTGGAAAAGAACGGTTGACTAGAAACCATAATGACGGGAACCGCCCATCTGAAATATGGTATACTGTGAACGTTAAGGGGGTGCTTTACTGATGGAGAATCGATCAAGATTGTCTGTGACTTCTTTCACTCATGCAAAGCCAGTATTGGAGAAGCGTTACTTTGCATGGGGCGGAATTTTAACTAACGCTGAATAAGCTTTTCTAATATTTTGGCTTTGCACCTTATTTTCAAAATAAGGAGTGAAGCGAATTGAAATATACGAATGCTAAAAAAATACTACCTGACAAGCTAATTATAGAAATTCAAAAGTATGTCCAGGGAGAGACGATCTACATTCCGAAGCAGCAGAAGGAATATCAGCATTGGGGGAGCTTGAGCGGCGGAAGGCAATGGCTGGATCAGCGAAATGCTGAGATAAGACAGGCATATAAGAATAATAGCAGTATCGAGCAGCTGGCTGAGGACTATTTTCTCTCCATTGAAACGATTAAGAAAATTGTATATTCGGGAAATAAATAACGAACGGCACTGATGAAGATAATCTTCATCAGTTTTTTTAAGAGATCAGAAAGTATAAGCTTCGGAGCTTCTGTTTCCTGATCTCGCAAGAAAAACTTCCTTTAGACGCGGTCTGTCTTCTTTGAAGGTACGTCGATAGACGTTTTTCTTAAGAGATCAGAAAGTATAAGTTTCGGGGCTTCTGTTTCCTGATCTCGCAAGAAAAACTTCCTTTAGACGCGGTCTGTCTTCGTTGAAGGTACGTCGATAGACGTTTTTTTCATGTCGAAAACGATTCTAAGTCATTGTTTACATAGGAATTGCTTAATGCGCTCTTTTAGAATTTGAATAGGCGGAGGAACAATCCGCTGGTGCGGAAGATCGATATAACAACTTATGAAATCGATCCCAACGGGGAATGCTGGACCACATCATCCTTCGAAGGATTCTATAAGAAAGCGGGGAAACGTAACGATGAACGAACAAAAAAGCAGAAGCAGGCATCTGGTCGATCCGGAGATTATAAGTGTACTTGATTTATTTCCAACAAGCGATCTGACTGGTGCAACCCTTATGGAATCACGGGAAAATCAAGCAAAAATGATTCCGCAAATGGATGTAACGCAGCTGTTTCCTGTCACATGGGAAGAAAGAGCGGTGCCGAGTTATTTTGGCGGACCCGATATACGCATAGAAATCATTAAACCTCGTGAGCTCAAGTACGATAAAATGCCGTTATATTATTCGATTCACGGTGGCGGAATGGTTATGGGCAGTACGGTCGGCGATCGCTCAGCGAATGCAGCCTTGGCGGCGCAGCATGGTTTTTGCTGCGTATCTGTGGATTACCGACTCGCGCCGGAACATATTCAGCCAAGTCAGTTGCATGACTGTTATTCAGGACTGAAATGGTGCATTGAACATGCCGAAGAATTAGGGATCGATATTCAGAAAGTCGCGGTTGGTGGGAGCAGCGCAGGTGCCGGGCTTGCGGCAGGGCTAGCCCTATACATTCGCGATCAAAAAGAATTCGACATTCATCATCTAAGGCTGCGCAGCCCGATGCTCGATGACCGTACGAGTATTTCGTCGGATCATCCCTATGCCGGCGAGTTTGTGTGGACAAATCGCAGCAATTATTTTGGATGGAAATCGGTACTAGGGCACGAACCCGGTCAAGAGGGGACCAGCGAGTATTACGTGCCTGCACGTGCGAAATCGTTGGCTGGTTTACCGCCCACGTATATCAGCATTGGCAGCATTGATTTGTTCATAGATGAAGCGATATTATTTGCCAAACAGCTGGCCTTTGACGGTGTCTTGGTGGAGCTGCATGTATATCCTGGATATCATCATTTGGCTCCAGCATTTCCGAATGCGCATTATTCGCAAGAAGGCGCCAAATCCAGTGAATACGCCTTGCTAAAAGCACTGGAGCTAGTTTGATTTTATTTTCTCGAGTATGATCTTAAAAGTAAAAGCAGCAGTTCAAAACTTTGAACCGCTGCTTTTTTTGTTGCATAATATCGGATGCTCAAATCTAACTGCAGGTACCATACAAATTTCAACCTTCGTTATCAAGACATGGTGTATTGCGTATATATCTGGTCAACATTCTCGCTATATCTTCGGGAGGAATGGAACGATCCGCCGTAAACCAATGTTGAATCATTCCAAACTGTGCATTTCCCAAATAAGCAATTGCATAATCCGTAAATAGGTTTTCAGAATGATCGTCTTGATTTCGTTTCAGATTTTCATACAAACGTGTCCCCACTAAATACTGGAGCCGTTCTTTTAACTCTGCTGGAGCATCCGAATGGAATAGCGCTTTAAAAAAGCTGGCATGCTTATGCATGTATTGGAAGGCCTTGGTAATCGGAGGATAAGCTCCCTCATGATCAGGATAGCGCATGAGCTTTTGAAGATTGAGAGGTTCGAATACGCTCAATAATTCTTGAATAAATACAGTTTCCTCAATGAGATGAAAAATATCATTATAATGCAAATAAAAAGTGCCACGATTAATTCCTGCTGTTTCACATAGGTTTTTAACCGTAAGCCCTTTAATCCCTTTATTTTCTAAAATAGACAACAATGCGTTCTCCATTAACGTGCGACTGCGGACGACTCTCAAATCCGTCCTATTTTGGCTCATTTGTTTACCCCCATGATGAATGTTGGTGTTTATCAACAATTTTGACGTTGTATCTATTAATCAACACTTGGCCTTTTATGTTCATTGAACTCCCCGTTATGCCTGATTATAATTGCTTCTATAGCCTTAATCAACACGTGTTCATTACATTTGGGCTGTATCAATTTTAAGGAGGAAAACCATGGAATATAGATATCTTGGAAAAACGGGGACAAAAGTCAGCGCGTTTGCATTAGGCGGATCAAGTTTTGGATCAAGGACAAGTGAAGAAGATAGCATAAAAATGATTGATGAAGCATTGGACTTTGGCATCAATCTGATTGATACATCTAACAGATACGGAAATGGGGAATCGGAACTCATTATCGGAAAAGCGATTAAAGCCAGGCGGCAAAATGTCATATTAGCTTCTAAATTTGGTGCGGAGGCTACTCATGAATTAAATCATAGTGGTGCATCTCGCCGCTCAATACGAGCTGCTGTTGAACAAAGTCTGTTACGTTTGCAGACCGACTATATAGACCTTTATCAACTCCATCTTCCTTTTGAATTTGTTGCTTATGAGGAGATTCTATTAACGTTGAACGATTTGGTGAAAGAAGGGAAAATTCATCATATCGGTACTTCAAATCACCTGGGTTGGCAAATGGTTCAGGCACAAGCCATTAGCGATCGATATCATATTCAGCGATTTGTAAGTGAACAAACACCATATTCTATGATCAATCGGCAAATGGAATTTGAACTTGCTGAAGTCGCTAAACAATATGATCTTTCTCTATTCGTGTACAGTCCCTTATCTGGTGGCTTACTGACAGGAAAGTACAAAGCAGGTCAGGCCGCGCTAAGCGATTCTCGCGCTGCGACATTAAAAGGGTATGCAGATGCGTTAGATCCTGAGCTAGCTGAAAACGAATATAAGTTTAAGATCATTGAAAAGCTGCAACAACTTGCGAATGAAGCGGGGATTCTACTAGCGGATATGGCAGTAGCTTTTACCCAAAGTCATCCATCCGTCACGTCAACTCTCTGGGGACCGCGCACTTCAGAACAATTAAAAGCCTATATTGCCGGTGCAGAATTGAGGCTCGGCACGGATGTGTTGGATGCGATCGATGCGATTGTTCCACCAGGCAAACGGATCGATGACAAAGAGCAAACGTGGAGTCCTGAGTGGATGAGTGCCGAACGGCGCAGACGACACGTTAGTTGAAAAATCATTGGAGAGGAACCTTGCGAAATCAAACAACGGCAGCCGATCACGCGATCGGCTGCCGTTGTTTATCGTAGTATTGGGGAGTGCGCGTTTTGGATCATCATGAATATCAATGATTTATTTTCCCTCTTAACGGCTTATAGAAGGCACGAATGTCTTGTGCCAAGAGCTCGGGTTCTTCCAATGCGGTAAAATGTCCGCCACGGGGCAGCGTAGTCCAGCGGGTTACATTTAGGTTGCGTACAGCCCATTCTCTGGGCGGCAGCAATATATCTGCTGGGAACAACGCGATGCCTGTCGGCACCTCAATGTAGCCCAATGGCGGCAAGGAATGAGAATTCTCATAGTAGATGTTCGCTGCCGACATGGCCGTGTTTGTCACCCAATAAATCATCATATGCGTGATCAATTCATCCTCACTAAATTTTTGCTCAAGATTACCGTTACAATCGCTCCATGCCCGGAATTTTTCAATGATCCAGCTTGCCAAGCCGACCGGTGAATCGGATAGTCCATACGCCAGTGTTTGGGGTCGGGTCGATTGAAGGGACATATAGCCACCTTCTTCAGCAATCCATGCCGATGCGTTTTTCTTATATCGCAGTTCTTCTTCCGACAGCTTTGCCTGATCTGTTGCCGTCATCAGATCTCTAATAATGCCGATATCGGTCAAGTGGATTCCGAATAACAGTTCCGGATGGTTGGCTGCCAGGTACCTTGTAACACCGGAGCCGATATCCCCGCCGGCGGCAGCAAATTTACTGTAACCTAAGTGCTGCGTCATCAGCTTAGCCCACATTTCCGAGACACGAAAATTGTTGACACCGGAGTGTTTAGGGCGGCTTGAGAACCCAAAACCAGGTAATGACGGGACAATCACATCAAATGAGTCTTCAGGGTTTCCGTCGTAGCTGGCTGGATCCGTAAGCAGAGGAATGATTTTTTCATAACGAAGGTAACTGTCGGGCCAACCGTGGGTAAGAATGATGGGCAGAGGGTTAGATCCTTTACCACGCTCATGTACAAAGTGCACATCGATCCCGTCAATATGGCAGCAATACTGGGAAAAGCGGTTCAACTCGGATTCCTTAGCTCGCCAATCATAATGGTCCTTCCAGTACGACACGAGAGACTTTAAGTAACTTAATTCCGTGCCTCGTTCCCATCCATCGTTATCTACTTGTTCCGGCCAGCGAATATGATCCAGTCTGTATTTTAGATCGTCCAAAATTTCGTCTGCGACATGAATGTGAAAACGCTCAATCGTCATCGTGCTTTCCCTCCTTTTGTCGTTGCATCGCCATTATATCCTTTGTGCTGGTATGTTACACTGGCATAAACGAAGCATCTAACTATAAAATTTGATAGGTGATGGCTATGCCGCAAATAGATCGACACAAACATCGTATCGTGAATATTGAGTTTGCCGCCGTGGAGGATCTCAGCATGCTTCCTTATCCTGAGCGTTATACGCTCATTCTCTTCACATCAGGAAGGATGAGCGGGACGTTAAACGAACGGCCGATATCGATTTCCGCTCCTGGTATCCTTTGCTTGGCCGAGGATGATGAGATGGAAGTGACAGAAAAACAAAACGTTGCTGCACAATCCTTTCGTTTTCATCCCGAATTTCTTAACACGATCACTCTCTCTGAAACACGGGACTATTTCCCGACGAGTCCGAGAATACAAGCAGGCCGTTCCCTTTTTCAAAGGGAGGATTCATATACAGCCGTACCCCGTATCACCGAGAAAGCATTCCCGCGATTATTTGAATGGTTTTTCATACTTGGCATGGAAGTGCAGGCGCAAAGCGATGCCCGCTGGGTGTGCAGAATAAAGAAATACCTCATCCAGATTTTAGGTTTGCTCGAGGATTTAAACCGGAATGGCGAACATTCCCCTGTCGATTTGGTGCTAGAGTATATTCACACGAACTATTCCAGAAAGATTTCTTTGGAAGATCTGACGAGCTGCGCTCATTTAAACCGAATAACGCTGAATAAGCTGTTTCAGGAAAGATGCGGTCATACAGCCATGGGTTACTTGCTGTCATACCGTTTAAAAGTTGCAAGTGAACTTTTAACGCACACCGGGATGAAGCTTGATGAAATTGCTCACGCTGCCGGATTTGAGTATGACACTCACTTGATCAAGCAATTTACGGCTAAAAAAGGCATTTCACCTACAAAATACAGGAACATCTCCCGCCAGTTCTCCACGGTTCAATAAAAGACAGAGAGCCTTTGAGCTTCCATTGACAGTGATCCGCTTAACGATTAAGGTAGTGGAGGATATGAAGTAGAAAGTCATTTATTGTGGAGGATATTTATGAATCAACGCTTTCGAATTACGAGATCAATGCAGCCGGACTCCGGTGATCAAGACATTTCATTGGAAGAATGCAAAGCTTATTTTTCAACCAAGGCTGATTTTACTTACCAAACGGTGCTGACTGTACAAGGGGAAGAAAGTACCATGTCGATCGAAGGGGATTTCTTTATGTGGCGGCATGGAGACACCCTCATTCCTTTTAGGCACTATATGGGGGAGTTGTATGCGGCTGTCTCTCATCAAGACGTCGTACCCCTTATGATCGAAATTGCAGGAGATTTGCGGGCGGACATCGTGGAAGGGTAATGGGCATAGGAGGGAGACTATGGAAGTTTTTGAAGAATACTTAACACGGATCGATAACCTCGAGCACCGTGCCCGATTGGAAGAAATACTGGGCTGGATCACGAAAACATTCCCGAATTTAACGCCTAAGATTGCATGGAATCAGCCTATGTTTACCGATCACGGCACATTTATCATCGGCTTCAGCGTTGCCAAGCATCATCTTGCTGTTGCTCCTGAAAGGGCGGGAATTGTACGTTTTTCCGATGAAATGGTACAATCTGGCTATGATCACACCAAGGAGTTGGTGCGGATCCGCTGGGATCGTCCTGTTGATTACTCCTTACTTGAGAAAATGATCAAATTTAACATTATGGATAAAGCAGACTGCACAACGTTTTGGCGGGCATAGCTTATTCATAAAGTGCAAATCACTAGATTTCGAGAATACACATTAGTTAAAAAAGCCGCAGCTGCGCGGCTTTTTTGTATTTTATATCCAATTGCAAAAACCTGTCCTACTTAACCTTGATGTTCTTCTTAAAATAGGCGCGCGCATCTTCCCGGGTTTCCTTGGGCAAGGTGCGCTCCAGTTCCTCGTTCATCCACTGCAGTGTCCGGCTTCGTAAAGAATCCCGCATTTTCTCCTCCGCATCCAGCATGACCATGTTGATCAGGCAATCCGAAGGCGTACAGGAAGCGCACGCATCGTTGTTCTCCTTGCTTCGGTAGAAATAATTTTTATCTTTAATGTTCTGGCATTGAAAAATGGGCTGATCTCCTTCGACGGCCGTGACGACGTCCCAGAAAGTTATCGCATCCGGGGATTTGGCCAGCTTGTAGCCGCCCTTGACCCCTGGTACCGAATCCACAATACCCGCTTTGGACAGCTTCCCGAAAATTTTGGACAAATACGTCTCCGACAAACCTTGGTAGGCGGAAAGTTCTTTGATCCCGATCGGACTGTCCACCGGAAGATCAATCAAATATACGAGGCAATGCAAAGCATATTCGACCCCGATACTATACTGCATGCAAGCCACCTGCCTCCCGACAAATTCACTAACCATAATGTTAAAAGCAAACATTTTTGATGTCAAACGTAACGCGATTGACAAACGGAATGATGCAGGTTATAATGTCGACAGAACCAATCGACGATTGATGTTATCGACAATTATAGATGAGTAGGAGAGGATGCATCATGAATAAAATGCTGGTTCTAAATGCACATCCGGACGTAGAATCCACCACCTCGGTGACTTTAAACGTGCTCGAGTCTTTTTTACAGCGTTACAGAGAGCTTGTCCCGGATGGTGAGGTCGAACAACTCAATCTTTATCGAGACGAGATACCTCTGCTGGATCACGTTGCTCTAGCGGCCCGCAGCAAGTCCGCTGCAGGACAATTGCTCACACCGGAGGAGCAGGCAGTTACGGACCGGACGAACGAACTGCTGCGGCAGTTCAAAGATGCGAAGAACATCGTCATTGCGATGCCGATGCATAATTTCAATATCCCGTCCAAACTTAAAGACTACATGGACGCCATTCTCATTCCGCGGGAAACGTACACGTTTACCCATTCGGGATCCGTAGGCTTGCTCAAAGACGGACGGAGCGTACTCGTTATTCAGGGAAGCGGATCGATATACACCAATAACGACTGGTACACAGAAGTGGAGTATTCCCATCAATATCTGCGATCGATGTTTACCTTTATGGGATTTGACAGCTACGAGATCATTCGCGCGCAGGGAAACGCTGTTTTACCGAAAGAGAACGTATTGGAGCGGGCTAAGCAGGAGGCCCTTCAGGCGGCCGAACGTTTCGCACATCGCATGTCTGGCAGCGTGACGAGATAAGGGCTCGTATTAAAGATCGTGCTGGGGGATACGATAAAGATCAAAGCGGATCTGAAACGCCCCGCCATCTTTAGGCCAGGAAGGAAAACCGTCATGGAATGCGTCATTTTCACTGGGATACAAGCTTCCGGAAAATCAACATTTTACAAGGAAAGGTTCTTTGCAACTCATATGAGGATTAATCTG
Source organism: Paenibacillus sp. FSL R5-0378 (assembly GCF_038009285.1). Classification (NCBI taxonomy): domain Bacteria; kingdom Bacillati; phylum Bacillota; class Bacilli; order Caryophanales; family Paenibacillaceae; genus Paenibacillus; species Paenibacillus sp. FSL R5-0378. The sequence goes on along the minus strand of NZ_JBBPAY010000001.1, from coordinate 4,922,187 downwards.
GATATGTTGAGAACAAGACACCGGGAGAATGTTTTTCTGGAAGCATCCGTCCGAACGATGCAATCCTTTGTGGTAGACAATACGAATCCCACCGTGGAGGATCGGAAAAAATATATCGATTTCGTGAAAAAACATCATTATAAGGTTATAGGGTATTATTTCGAACCTGACTATGAATTATCCCAAGAGCGTAACAACAAGAGAGAAGGGAAAGAAAAGGTTCCTGAGATCGGTATGATAAGCACTTTGAAGAAGCTGCAACGACCGTCCTATTGTGAGGGTTTTGATGAGCTGTATATCGTCAAGTCGCTAAACGATGGGTTTGAAATTCAAAAATTACCTTTATGAAGGATAACGCAATCTACCGTGCGCCGTTAGGCGGCACGGTTTTTTTGCTTTGCTAATCCTTTCCGGTCAACAATCGTCTTCCCAGCTGCAGCCTCGCTTCAAGCTCAATCCGGTTTTTGCAATCCTCGCAGTAATGCATTCCATTTCTGTTTCGTTTCGCGCGGTCGTAAGCTGAGGTGCCCTCGAAGGCGATAAATGCCCTTTTGCACCCATGACAGATCAGTTGCACACGAAATCCTTTAGATTGCTCCTGCACAGAATTCCCCCTTCTGTAATTGATAAAAAGTCCAGCTCCCTTGACTTGGTAACCAAGGCACGGTATAACTGAAAAATGAAATAACACACTGTGCTATTTATTATAATACAGTGTGTTAAAATAAAATCAAGGGGCGTTTTCACCGTGCCAAAAATTGTGGACCATGACCAAAAAAGAAAACTGATCGCCGAATCGGCATGGAAAATTATTGAAACAAAGGGGATCGAGCATGCGTCAATCCGCGCCGTCGCCGCTGCGGCAGGAGTGTCGCCTGGAGCCTTACGTCATTATTTTTCAACGCAGGACGAGCTGCTGTTATTTATCGTGGACTATTATTTAACGAGAGGAGCCGACAGAGCAAAAGGAATCGAGATAAGCCGTATTCCGATGAAAGCCGCACTGGAAGTGGTTTTAGAACTCCTTCCCATGGATTCGGACAAACGAACGGCAGCCGGCGTCTGGTGGGTATTCGCCATCCGTTCCCTCACGAGTTCGGCGTTACAAGATAAAAAGGATGAGCTCACGGACGGGCTTCTTGACCTGAGCAGAACCGTCCTTGATCTTCTGGCTAAGGCAGAGCTTCTTCCCTCATCCATCGACATGGAACTCGAAACCTTGAGATTGGCCGCGGTGATTGAAGGCTTGACGGTCCTCGCGTTGCTTCGGCCGGAGATCTACGCGCCGGAGACCATTGAACGGATCATCGTCCGCCACCTTCAGGAGCTGTGTGGTCAAGCCATGAGTGAGTAAACAAGATGAGGAACTTTTTCACCAAACTCAACTTAGCAATTGAAAAGAAATCACAATCGTTGATATACGTTAATATTAGTTTGAGCTTATTGCGTCATTCTAAAGCGATCTGAATCATTATTCTAGGATGAAGGAGATGTGCGAGATGAAGGTTAATAAAATAGATCATGTAAGTATAAACGTAAATGATCTCTCAGCCGCCAAAGCGTTTTTTCTCGATATAGGCTTTGAGGTGCGAGCGGAATGGGAGATGGAAGGCGAGCTGTTGGATCGGGTCCTAGGGCTCCGCGATGCAAAAACAGCCTGCGTAGCACTGGGGGCACCAGGGAGCCAGGCATGGATCGAGCTGGTCAAATATTATCATCCGTCAGACGAAACCGAAATTCAGCAGTCATATCCATTTACGCTCGGTATCCGGCATATGGCCATTGAGGTTGAAGACATTGAAGCCATCGTATCCACATTGAAACAGAAGGGCACGGAAACCTTCAGTGAGATCCAGCAATATGAACAAAGTTACAAGTTATGCTATGTTCGTGGGCCGGAGGGAATCATTTTGGAGTTGGCAGAGAAGGTCAAATGACGGGAGCTCACGTCTCTGTCGTACGGAAGGGATTGCAGGCGCAGAGAACCAGGGTTACTCGAATTTCGAAGGAGGCACGTTGTAATATTTTTTGAAGGCTTTTGAAAAGGTAAACGGATCAGGATACCCGAGAAAGCCTGCGATCTGTTGGATCGTGTATTTTTTGGCGTAGAGATAGTCTCGTGCCCGGTTCATTTTGATTTGGAAAATGTACTGTCCCGGCGTAATGCCTACGCTTTTCTTGAAAAAGGAGATAAAATACTTCTCGGATACGCCGACAAGCGCAGCTAGCTCATTCATCCGAACGGAACGGTGCAGGTTTGCATCCACGTATTGAAATACGTCCTGCAGCACACTTAGGCTTCCTTCGGTTTTACCCGGTTTCTTTCCTTTGAGGAATGTGCCGGTGTAGGTGCCATGCCCGTGAAGCTCAAGGATCTTTGCAATGACCGCTAGGAGGCATGCTTTCAAGTAAAGCTGATTCCCCGGTGTGCCGCTGACCTGTTTCAACCGGCGATAGGCCTGCGTGAACAATACCGCTTCCTCCTGGATCAGGCAGCTGGGCACGATTCCAGGGAGTTCGAACTTACCTAGTATTCGCTGTTGTTCGCCGATACCGAAATTGAAATGAATGTAAATGAATCGGCAGCCGTCCTCGGTCGTCGAAGCGATATAAGGCATATCGGGATAAAAAAACACCGCATCTCCCGGACCCGCCGTATGTTCGGACCCGCCGATCGTTACCCTCACGAAGCCCGATTGAATGAACCATAGATCGTAATCGGGATGGGACTTGTGCTCGATCCAATTCTTATCGTGAGCTTGTTCTAAATAAGAGCTTATGCCGAGCGTGACATACTCCGAGAGTTCGTTGAGAATACTCATGTTTGCATTCATCGGGTTGCATAACCTCCTCTACCGAATGACATCTAAGATTTTAAACTTAGTATAACAAAGGGCTTGCGAGTTGTTAATGATATTACTTTTTGACATGTACTTGAAACGATCTCACATTCCGTTTTCCGGTCATCCTCCTATAATGGATTTATATCATACGAGGAGGGCTATTTGTGAACGGTGTGAACATGCAGCAGCCGAAGGTCGTCGTCATTGGAGCAGGCAGCCTGTTTTTCGGTCGTCAGTCCATTTGGCAGATGGTCCATTCAGCATACTTGAATCAGGGAACGCTTGCTTTGGTGGATACGGACGAGGAACGATTATCGAAAATGGTCAAACTGGCGGAGATGGTGGCCAGGGAGAACAACGTATCTTTGAAAGTGGAGGGCTCAACGGACCGAAGACAGGTGCTTCCGGGGGCTGACTTTGTCGTACTCAGCTTTGCGGAGCAATCGGTCAAATACCGGGGCATCGACTGCCAAGTGTCATTAAAATACGGCATTCGCATGTGCTCCGGGGACACGATCGGTCCAGGCGGTATATTTCGGGCGATGCGGGAGCTGCCGGTCATTATGGAATGTGCTAGAGATGTTGAAGAGCTGTGCCCCGACGCCTGGGTGATCAACTATATTAACCCGTCTACCGTAAACGGGATCGCTTTACACCGGTATGCGCCGAAGCTGAAATCGTTCGCGCTGTGCGACAGCCACCATATGCCGCATAAAAAAGCCTATTACGCCGTACGGGCGGGAATTATCGGGGACAGAAGCGGGTTCAACGAGGAGATCGACAGGAAGTTCGACTTCCGCGTCGCCGGCGTCAACCATTTCACGTGGCTTTTGAAAGCGGAGTTCGAAGGCAAGGATGTCATGCCCATGATCGCGGAGGCGATGCGCAAAGCGGCTGGCGAGGAGAACAACGGGGGAGACCGCGGGGCAAAGGCGCTTCATAACGACGCCATTACATATGCGCTGTACGATATTTTCGGGTATATCCCTACGTGTACGGCCCATACCAAGGAATACGTCCGTTATTGGCAAGGTCACGGCAAGACGCCGGACGCCATTCCGCCGTTATCGATATGGGAGACGGAGGACCGGTATCAGCGGCACGACGAGATGTGGCGGCAGGTCGACGACTTCCTCACGGGGAATGTTCCGATTGCCGATTACATGAGTACCTTCGGCCCGGATCACGCGACGGACATTATCGAAAATATGGTAGGCAACTTGGGGAAACGGTTCTTCATCAATACGCTGAATCGCGGCGCGGTCACAAATATGAGCGACGACTCGTTCCTGGAACTGCTGTGCGACGTGAGCATGGACGGGGCGAAGCCCGTTCATGTAGGCGAGATGCCGCGGGGAATCCGGGGCATGCAGGAGCTTGTGCTGGATACGCATGAGCTTACGGCAGAGGCCGTCGTGGAGCAGAGCTACGAGAAGTTGAGGAGAGCGATGCTGACGGATCCGCTCGTGAACTCGATCAGCGACGCAGACCAGATCATCAAAGAACTGCTGACACTGGAGCGGGAGATGATCCCTGATGCCTGGTATTAAGCTTGACAATCCAAACCCAAACCAGGTTCAGCGTCAGTATATGTAGGAGAAAGCCGGGCGCAGTAGGCTGAGAAAGTTCCATGATTGAACCTTCGTGCCCGTACAACAACAAGCAAGCGAGCTGGCGCATTATGCGCAGCTCGTTTGTTGTTTATGGATAATCAAGCCTCCGATCGTTCTGGATTTATCGTTTCGGTCTGGGGTACATCACCATCACGCCAATTATACACATGAATCTTTAATAACACCTTATTATATAGAAGATATGTATTCAGATAAAATATGATTGAGGGGTATATAAAGAAGAAGGGATGGTGGAAAATAATGAATTTTACGAAGCTCACTGCGTATCTGGATACTTTTTATAATGAAAAAAACATTCCTGGTTTAGGTGTCGCTATGTATCACAAACACCAGCCTGTTTACGAACATTATACCGGGTTTTCAGACGTAGAGAATCAGGTTCCATTTAGAAGGGACAGCATTTTCAAATTGTATTCTGCAACAAAGGTCGTGACCTGTACAGCACTGCTGCAGCTGCTAGAGCGAGAAAAATATAAGCTCACGGATCCTTTGTATGAGTACATCCCAGAGTTTAAGCACATGCTTGTTCGTCATTCGCTGCCAGATGGAACAGTCGACCTGCTTCCTTCACAAAATCCAATTACCATCGAGCATTTGTTTACAATGACAGCAGGAATCGAAACGATTCATACGGATGCAGTTCATAAGGCTGTAGCCGAGAGCAGCAGTGAGGGCCGGACACTTGCTGTGATCAAGACAGTGGCGCAGGAGCCGTTAGCCTTTGAACCGGGCTCGCATTTTAAATATACGGCGTGCCACGATGTGCTGGGTGCATTGCTCGAGGTCATAACAGGGCGAAGCTTTGGACAATATGTACAGGAGAATATTTTCGATCCGCTAGGGATGAAAGATACCTCATTCCAGCTAAAGGATGAGAGCCGCTTTTGCAAGCTGTACAATCGATTTAATGGTAAGACGCACACGGCAGAAAGCGTTGGAGAAACCTTTAAGCTTAAGCCAGGTCCAGCTTATGAAAGCGGCGGCGGCGGATTATATTCGACAGTGTCAGACTATATTATATTTGCAGAGGCATTATGCAACTACGGATTGGCACCGAATGGCGTGCGCATCCTTAAACCGGACACAGTGGATGCTATGCGAAGCAACCGCCTGTCGCCTACTGCGCAGCAGGATTTTGCCAAATTCGGCGGGGGAAGCAAACTGGGCTATAGCTATGGCTTAGGCGTAAGAACCTTAGTGAATCCTGAAGATAACAATGCACTTAGCCAACATGGGGAATTTGGCTGGGATGGCGCTAGAGGCTGTTACGTTGTCATGGACCCTGAATCGGAAGTCACGCTGTTCTATGCGCAGCAGGAACATGGTTCGGAGTGGTATCGCTGGCACGGTACGATACGGAACTATGCCTATGCGAGCATTTGGGATGCAGGATGCCGCCAACCCAATAACAAAGCCGCCGTTTAGAGGATTTGTGAGGCGAAAAAAGCCGCATGGTTGCGGCTTTTTATGTTTTCTTAAACGACTCTTGCTGTTCCAAATGCATAATGATGCCATAAAATATCTTCCACCGTATCCGCCTGCTCCTCCTCGCACTCAATCAAGAGGATCACTTCCGAATTTTTGCCCCGTAACAGACGCCGCTGCTTTTTAATGACTTTGTAGTAAAACAAGTCGATGCAAACCCCAAGGATAAAACCAGCTGACGTGCCAATCAGGCCGCAGTAGATCGGTCCCCAAGCCAGCTTAAAACCGATACTGGCACCAATGACGGCAAACGCCGTTCCAAGCGCAGCTCCTGTGCTGACCAATGAAATGCCGTCCGCGTTGTGAATGCTGTCAAACAATCGCCGCTCTGTTTTGCGGTTCGTTAAAGGTACAGCGAAAATGTTCTCTTTATGGATTCCGTTTTTCTCCAGAACCGTGATCGCTAATTCCAAATTGGTGGAATGCTCAAACGTTGAAAATATTTGTACCATCCGGTTTATTTCACTACCTTTCCCTTTTTTACTTGAAACGAAGGGCTTTGGTAATGCTTGATCAGGAAGCTCTTCTGCTCGTTGTTAAACAGCTTGTTGTTTTCCACGGTGTTTGCATACGAATCGTACGCTGCGAATCCCCACATAGAGGGCATAAACAGCAGCCATTGTTTGTCAAGCACGGCCGTTGACTCCGTTAATTGACCAAGGAACAGGTATTGGACGGACAGAAGCAGTTTGGAGAAATATAAAAATGCGATCGTCCAAGCAAGTGCGAAAAACGCGGTGACGATGCGGTGAATGTGCAGCTGTCCAAGCCCTGGCATAAATAAGGACCAGATGACCGACATGACGGGTTGCCGTTTATCCAAATAATTAATCTCCATCGCTCCGATGGTAAAAGAGTTAAATGGCGCATTTTCTTTTTCAGCGAGCAAATAAACTTTGTTCATATCGACCGATGTCCGGTAACTGTCCCAAATGCCAAACAGATAAACCGGGATATACATGAGCATCCACCTTGAATCCAGCACCTCTTTCGCTGCCTCAATATTCCCGCAAAACGAATGTACCATCGCCAGATTAATCTTTGCGTTGTAATTGACAATCACTTCCCATATAAACAAGGTGAGCCCACGTAAATATTTGCTTAACAGGAGGTGCCCAAAACCCGGAAATGCTGCAGACCACCAAGCAATGACATACGGATTGCGGATATGAAACTGGGTGGTGCCGGCTATGGAAATATGGGCTTTGTAGCGGCGGAATTTGTTTTCGACATTCCTGTAATTATCCACGAATGATCCTCCATAAATACACTTAACGATTGGCTATTTGCCTTCTCACGAGTTTCAAATTACATACAAGAATTAAGAATATAAAGGGATATAACACAGCTGAATACCACAGCTTCCAACCGTTGTAATAAAAAAAGTCAGTCTGCAAGGTTAGCCATTCAAAGCTGATCGAAAATGCGGACCACGCTAAAATATATATGATTTTGGACCAGTTTCTCTTATGGAAAGGGAAAAAATTCAAGAACAGAAAGCTGACGGACGGGAAATACATGATAATTGCCAACATAGATAACCACTGGAATCCAGGGGATAGATAGCCATAGAGATCATAATGCAGGTCAAACACCACATCCGTGGTAAGACCGAATGCGTAGGCAAAAAAGGAAGTCGCATAAACCTCAATCCTGCTTAAATTTTTGGGGACAAAAAAAGACACAATGTTCAGAAATAAAAAAAATACAAATATATAGACCATGCTTATTGACCACTTCCCATTTTGATCCGGCGCAGTTCTGTGCCTGATTAGCATTATGGGATGATTCAGATGATTATAAACCCCCTTCACTGAAGACAGTAAAAAGCAACTCGGCGATGGTAACAAGGACTTATCGAATTTTTGATAGGCATTACTAGTCTCCCAAAAAGATCATACTTTTGGCCGGGCCGTGTTTCTACCCAAGCATTACCATAGGGACAGCATACATTAATAGAGTCAACTTATGATGATTAAGGAGGAGATATGATGGGGAACAACAATATTCACGGCTGTCCCGCTCCACAGAATATTACATTGGTGCAGCGCTTGCAGGCGCTTGTGGGACGAACGGTTACGGTGTTCCAGCCCGGGTTTCCGAGATTAACCAAAACAACAGGCAAGCTCTCCAATGTGACCAAGTCCTCGTTTACAGTTGGCAAGACTGTAGTCGCAATCCAAACCTCCTTCTATATCGTTACGAACGAAAAGGTTATACGGACGAAACCCTTTGACTTGACAGCCACCGCAGAAGATATCGGCGAATTGAACGGGATTTTAATCCGCGTGGGCCGGGGGTTTGTCGAGTTTGTCCAGACCCCGGGACGAAGAGTGCCTACCATTTTCCCATTGAATATATTTACTGAAGTGATTTGCGAAAGCGAAGAGGAGTAAGAGCCGGACCAAAGCGAAAACCTTCAATCCGTGGCATGGATTGAAGGTTTTTTGAGTTTAGATGCTACTATTAAATTGTAAGATGCAATGCAGTTTTTTACCCTTCTTCCGTCGAGTAGGTCTTCAGGTTCCGAAGAACCGGGAAAAGCCAATACATCCAGATTACGGCAACAGCAAGGGTACCAACGCCGCCGATGATGGTTGCCGGCACGGCACCGACCAACCCGGCCATCGTGCCGGATTCGAATTCGCCGAGCTGATTGGAAGTGCCGATGAAGAGCGAGTTAACGGCATTGACCCGGCCCTGCATCTCTTGGGGCGTGTTCACCTGTACAAGCGTCGAACGGATCACGACGCTGACGACATCGGCTGCGCCGGTGAGAAACAACGCGAAGAGCGAAAGCCAGATACTGCGGGAGATGCCAAACAGGATGGTCGCCAAGGCGAACACCACGAGCGAGGCAAACAGCGTTTTGCCAATGGCTTTCTCAATCGAAATTCGCGTGAGAATTAGCGAAACAACGATCGCGCCGACTGCTGGCGCGGCGCGAAGCAGACCGAGACCGGTCGGACCGGTCTTCAGGATTTCGTCGGCAAAGATGGGCAGCAATGCTGTCGCGCCGCCGAGCAGAACGGCGAACAGATCGAGTGAGATGGTGCCCAGGATGATTTTACGGGCGAATACGAACCGCAGACCGCTGAAAAAGGTGTCGATCCCGACGGCATCCAGCTTTTTAACGAAATGAACGGTCTTCACGAAGAAAATCAATACGACGGATATAAGGAGTGCGACCAGCGTTGTGATGTAGGCCGTAGAGATGCCCCAGATCACGAGTACGCCTCCGAGCGACGGGCCGACGATCATCGCCGTTTGCATTCCCGAGGCGGACCAGGCGGCTGCCTGCGGCAGCTGCTCGCGGTCGACGATATCCGGCACGAGGGCGGCAGAAGCCGGGCCCTCGAAGGTACGGCAAGCTCCAAGTATGGCAGCGGCGATCAACAAATGGACAGAGGTGATCCAGCCCTCAATGCTGCTGATGACGAGAAAGACGACGACAGCGCACTCCATGAGTTGGCAAATATAGACGATGGTACGGCGATCATAGCGGTCCGCCGTCTGCCCGGCCGGCAGCGTCAGCAGCAGCATAGGCAGGAACTGGGCCAGGCCGACAAAGCCGAGCTGAAAGGCGCTGTCCGTCAGTGCGTACATCTGCCAACCAATGACGACGGACAGAATTTGAAACGCGCTGGCCGAGAAAATCCGAGCAATCCATAAGTGCAAAAATGAGCGGTTATGGAGCACGGACGAAGTGTTCACATTCAATGCAAGTCATCCTTTCTTGTTGTGGAAAAATACCGAACGTATAGTTTCGGTAAAGCGAAACTATGTATTTGCTTACATAGTGCTCATTCATTTTATATGAAATGAAAAAAAGAAGGAAGGGAGGGGGAGAAAAACATTCTCAGAACCGCCAAGGGCTGTCTTATACTTGGATGCCACTGGAGATGTGAGGCATGCGTTACTTTGGACGATTCAAAATTTAGGGGATGTTAAAGTAAACCGGATCTTAAGCATCAACGGCGAACTATAATGTGAAGATTACAAGCAAGCCCCTCACGATAATGATCGAGAGGGGCTTGCTTATTATTCGTGCTATTTCCGAAAGTTACCTTTTCCCCAGGGACTATTGCAATGGAGCAGAAATCATAGCTTTCAGGCTGTCTTCCGGGAGTTTGTCCATGCCCCAGAAAACGGCACTATAATAAATATCGTTCTGGTTCCATAAGTAATAAGGAAGTTTAAGGTTATTGTCGGATGATAAGTAGACATGATTCTTATCTTCATAAGCTGAAACTTCCACGCCGTCCACCTCCAGTGTCCGGGTGAGCGAGAGTTGGGACGCGTCGAAAAGCGGCTCTTTGCTCTGATATAGCGAGACACCGGTTGAGGAATCGGAAGGTCCGTGATAAGTTGTCCATAGTGCGTCCGCCGCTGGTCTGAAACCATACCTGGTATTCTGGTCGCCGGCTCTAAGCAGTACCGAACCGCTCAGTTTATGTTCGGGCAATTCCTGAGGGATTTTCACCTTAAAGCCGAGAATGTTCTTCGCCGCAAGCAAATCTTTCTCATCATACAGGGGAAATGAGTTTCCAGCTCCGTCGTAGCGGACATGCTGTACTTCCTTCGGCATGACAAAAGATTGCACCATTTTGGTGAGATCTTCCAGCGACATATACTCGCTATAATAATTGATTGCGTACCATACGTGGTCATCCTGCCAGTAGAAGCTTCTGCCGGTTTCCGGCCTTTTCTTGTCGCGTCTCATTTCCGTGAATAACGTGCCTTTGACATTGCCGACCGTCACAGCTTCCTGTCGGTATTCAAGCGGCTTGTTCGGATTTGGGGGAATCTGAGAATAAGTAGCTCCCTGCAATTCACCTTCCTCCAACAAATTTCCCTTGCCCTTGGAAGCCTTGACCTCTATGGTTTGTTCATTTTTTTGGTCAAAGTTAGATACAAAAGTAACGGATACTCCGTCGATAATAGGATCGGTATCATGAATGTTGGTGACGTTCTTAAAATATAATATATCCTCCAATTGATAACCTTCAGGAAGATAGTCAGGCACTTTATAGTTATACTTCGGAAAATCAAGTGCCCGATCGATACTATGAAACCATCTGAATCTGTCGTTGTATGTAGGATATAGGTTCAAACCCGTGTTTACGGATGGTTCCGCCATATCCAGCCTAGTATCCTTCCCGGCATCCGACGCATTGGTGAGCAAGATGGCTCCCAAGACGATAACCAAAAGAATCGCAGCGGCGGATAGCTTGTACGAACCTTCCTTAAACTTGGCAATCATCATCATTCTCCGTTTCGCTTCATATTTACTGTCCCCAAAATGCGACAGGTTGATGCCAGGAGGAGGTTGTTGGGAAAATGAACGCGACAGCATGAGTAACGTCTTGCCATAAGGCAAAGCTTCACGCTCTCCCAATGTTTCAAGAACTCTTGCGTCGCAGGCCACCTCCTGATCGGCTTTCATTTTTCGAACGGAATGCCACACCAAAGGGTTGTACCAATGCATTCCTACGGAAAGAGCCCACAGAGAGTTGAACCACAGGTCTTTATGCTTGTAGTGAATCAGCTCATGCATCAGGATATGCGTTAGCTGGTTTGAATCAGCGATCGTGCTGACATCTTCGGGCAAATAAATCCTTGGCTTCCATAAGCCATAAAGACAAGGACTGCGAAGATAGCTTGTTTCATAGGCGTATATTCGTTTTTTTATGTTCAGCTTTCGTTTACACGCTTCAAGAACGTCGAGTACTTTAGTGTTCTCAATCTTTATGGAGTTTTCAAATCTTTTTCTGAAAATGAGCGCGCTCAGCAGGTAATGTCCTCCTAAGCATAGAAGCCCTACAAGCCATACCAGCGAGCCGATCGATAGCCAAGTCAGTCCATTCGTAATGCCTGTGGAATGGTCTTGAGAAGAACGTGTTATGAAGGAAGACCCAAGTTCCTCTGCCGGATTTGGAGTGAGTTCAGGAAGCTGGTTTTTTACATCAGTTTCATTGTATTGAATTTCCGTGCTTGATCCGTTCTCACTTTGATGAGTAGGTTGTATACTTTGCTGATCCGAATTTCGTTCCATCGGGAACATTTGCGGCAGCACATTAAACAGGCTCATCGGACTCTGCGGAGCAATGGGAACCAGAAGCTTAATTAACACAAGAAACCACAATATATAAACAACTCTAGGTTTAAGATGCTTTTGGAACAGCTTCCGGATTATAAGCAGCAACAGTAGGATTACTGTCGATGCCACTGACGCTGTGAACAGAAGAGTGAAGGCCGTTTCCAGATACTTCATGACTTCTTCTTGTTCTCCAAGATTTGTTGAAGCTCCTCAATATCTTTCTCCGAAAGTGTCTCTTCTTCGAGAAATTTTGCGCACAGCATCCCTACAGCTCCTTTATAAACTCTATTCAGGAATGAGCGATTCTCGGCTTTCAAGTATTCATCATGCGAAACCAGCGGATAGTAGAGGTAATTCCGGCCGGATTTTTCAAATCGAATGGCCTTTTTCTTGTGAAGCCTATTCAGGAAGGTTTTAACTGTCTGGTCTGACCATTGCATTTGCTGGGTTAATTCGGAAATGATCTCGCTGGCGGACATAGGCTCCTTTTGCCAGAGAAGCTTCATCACTTCGCTTTCGGCTTCGGTAATGTGCGGGGATTCGTGCATAGTATTCACCTTTCTTGTTTTTTGTTTACAGCTGTAAACGATATTTAAAGTTTACAAGTGTAAACGTAACATGTCAAGTTAATTCGAGCCACCTGAAGGCAACAAAATACTCATACTTTTAACGCCCGCATCCTTTGACAACGGAATACAGTTGACGATCCATCTTTGTAAATGTTATTTTGTAATAATACCCATTTTATGGGTCACAAATGAAGGGGTGCTTGGCATGAAGTTACCTTTACACGATCGATTCATTAAACAAGCGATTGAACATGTAAGCAAAGATCAACGTTTTATGGGCCTGCTCGCGGGCGGATCTATGATGTATGGAGAAATGGATGAGTATAGTGATCTGGATTTAATAATCGTCTACGACGATGCTTTTCAAAAAGAGATCATGGAACAACGCATCCCATTTGCCGAAAGGCTTGGTCATTTACTGTCTGCATTCACAGGCGAGCATGTTGGGGAACCCCGATTGCTTATTTGTTTATATGGACCAGCCCCTCTCCATGTCGATTTAAAATTTGTTCATTTGGAAGAGCTCGAATCCCGGATCGAGAACCCACTGATTCTTTGGGAGAGAGGTAGTGGAATTTCAACAATACTCCATAATACAAGTGCATCGTTCCCCTCCCCTCAGCCTCAATGGATCGAAGATCGCTTCTGGGTATGGGTTCATTACTGTGCTGCAAAATTAGGGAGAGGCGAATTATTCGAAGTGATTGATACGATAACATTTATGCGGAATACAGTGTTAGGACCATTGGTACTCATCCACAACGGTCATTCCCCGAGAGGAGTCCGAAAGCTCGAGAAATATGCCCTCAAGGAAATGGAGGAATTACAAGGAACGGTCCCTATCCATAGCTTTGAAAGCTGCTATCATGCGTTAAAAAATACGATCAAGATGTATCAGCGACTACGCCAAGGTTCGGATATTGTGCCAAGGAACGAAGCAGAACGCGTTTCCATCGAGTTTCTTGATGGTATCTATTCAGAAAATTCCAATGGAAGCTCGTTCAACGAACGGAAACTATAGCTCAGCATGAACACAACAGCAGCCGATCCAACGGATCGGCTGCTGTTATTACTGTCACAAGGGTTTGTTCGATGAGGCGTCATGATTTTAATGAACTATTCATTTATACTCATCGCCAACAAGCGTTTGAGATTGTCATCAATAAATTGATTATCGGCAGAGTTGATTCCACGGCCGGCAAAATGGCCCCAGATCGACTCGATCGGTTTAAAAACCGCATGAGGTATAAGCTTAGCCTCATATTCATTATCGTCCGCGGGACAGAAGAGATCTGTACTTCCCGGCATGATGCAGGCATGCGCCTTAATGCTTCCCAGCGCCTTATCGAAATCTCCGTTATAGGAGGGGTTTGCACTAATATCCGCATGTTGGCCGGTCCATAACATGGCTAGTACGTTGTGCGGATCCATCTTCATAAAGCTATCTTCCCAGACGCCAGCCATAAAATCTGCCAAAGAGCTGAATCCCATCTCACGATAAATTTCCTCTCTGTAAAAGGCCTGAGATACGCCCCATCCCGCATAGACATCGCCAACGGCGCGCATGTCAGCAGAAGTCAACCCGTCAAGTTTGCTGGAATCGAACCGGACTGCAGCCATGAGCGCGGCTTTCATTCCGCCCAGGACCACATACGTTTGGGGCCAGGTCTTTGCTACTCCGGCGAAAGGAGCGATTCGTTCCACCATGTCGGGATAGCTTGCCCCCCATTGGTAGGCTTGAATGCCTCCCATGGACCAACCGACAACGAGAGCAATCTTCTCAATGCCGAATTTTTCGGTCACCAGCCGATGCTGGAATGTAACGTTGTCATAGATCGTTACCTGCGGAAAATTCGCCCGGTCGAATGGAGGAGGCGTGTTGCTGGGAGAGGAGGATAATCCGTTGCCCAGCAGATTGGGAACGATGATGAAATATTCTCGCGGATCCAGCGCCATGCCGTCTCCGATCAACCATTCATTTTGAACATGCTGGTCGCCAAATGCCGTTGGATAGACGATGACATTATCTTTATTTTCATTCAATTTTCCATAAGTCTTATAAGCAAGAAAAGCGCTCGGTAACGTCACTCCCGATTGCAAGGTTACGTCACCCAAATCAAAAATTTCATAATCCATCATATCGTTTGCTCCTTTCAAGTTGAAACCAATAGATTGTATTTCTTGTTGTCAGTATAGTTCTGTGTTACTCTCAATAAAAGTGAATAGAATTCAAAGCAGTGTTCAATATTATTGAAAATGAAAGGGGAGCGTGTGATGGAATTGCGCCAGCTGAATACGTTCCGTACGGTTGCATCCACATTAAATTTCAGTCGGGCTGCGGAAGTGCTAAACTACGTCCCCTCCAACGTTACGATGCAAATAAAAGCATTGGAAGATGAGCTTGGGGTTCGTCTCTTTGACCGCTTGGGCAAGCAGCTTGTTCTCACGACGGCGGGGAAACGCTTTTTAACTCACATTCAAGGTGTTCTGGACAAGCTGGACGAAGCTCGCAGCGTGATTCATGACAATGAAGATTTAACCGGCACCCTGACGATCAGTGCCAATGAGGTCGTGTGCGCCTATCGGCTCCCAGCTGTCTTTCAACGATTTCGCTCGCAGCATCCGGGGGTTCGTCTGATATTCCGCTCCGTTCCTAATCTAGAGCTCAAGCAAGCACTATTTGAGGGAACTGCCGACGTCGTCTTTATGCTGGATGAGCCCATTCGCTCGAGCGGACTTGCCGTGGAGCCGTTGGTGGAAGAGAGGTTTCGTCTCTTTGCTGCTCCCGA
Organism: Paenibacillus sp. FSL R5-0378; assembly: GCF_038009285.1. NCBI lineage: Bacteria > Bacillati > Bacillota > Bacilli > Caryophanales > Paenibacillaceae > Paenibacillus > Paenibacillus sp. FSL R5-0378. The sequence continues at coordinate 4,906,767 of NZ_JBBPAY010000001.1, read as the reverse complement.
CCATCCTCTCGCCAAAAGAAAACTGCTGCAGCTGGAAGATTTTCACGGAGAAGTGTTCCTGACGAATGAAAAGGGCTGTCCTTACCGAACCATGTTCGACCGGTCATTTGAGAAAGAGGGAATAGATAGTATTACGTATTTAGAGTTTCAAAGTGCTGAAGCGATTAAACAATGTGCCGTTTCGGGAATCGGTATTGCCTTCCTTCCTGAAATCGTAACAGAAGCTGAAGTTGATCGGGGCGACCTTGTTGCTCTTCCATGGGAAATTCCGGATCTGCACGTGTATACCCAGATGTCTTGGCATAAAGACAAGTGGCTTTCACCAATCATAGAATCTTTTATAGGGACGGCAGGAGAAGTGCTTGCAAATTCCCCTATTCATGCCGTGTAGTTCGCAGAACCATTTATTAAACAAAAAAACAAATTCTCGTCTTTTTCGAAAGACAAGAACTTGTTTGGTTAGGATGAATTGTGGGGGAACGTATCATATGGATAGAAGGGATTGGCTAGAGGCACTAAGGTTCTTTCCTTACAACCGCTTGTAGTCCTGGACAATAGTGTCCACCACATGCTTTCCCCAATCCGCAGTTTCCGAGCCCTTTTCATTCCAATCATAAGTGATGAGCCCTTTCCATAGGGCCCAGCCGCGAGCGCGATGAATGGTGTCCTCATCAAAATCCATCCGCTTCAGGAAGTGGCCGCGGCTGGCTTCATCAAAAAAGTTCCAGGCCATCACAAGGTCGCTCGAAGGATCGCCTACGCCCATCGTTCCAAAATCAATAACGCCGCACAGTCGTCCATCCCTCACGAGCAAATTGCCTACGGCAACATCACCATGCAGCCACAGCGGCTCTGATTGGTATCTTGTCGCCAGGGCAAGCTCCCATATTTCCGTTAGCAGCTTGTGATCGTATTGCCCGGATAGCTTTTCGATGATCGTTCTTGTATCATCATCATATACCGCAAGATTTCCCCCACGATGAAAGTTCTGGACCCCTGCCGGGACACCTCGGCTTGCGTCGATCGCCTCCAACTCTTGTAAAAAACTGGCGAGGTCTTCGGCAAATTGGTTGTGATCGGATATGTTGTTGTGCGTGACCGTGTCGCCGTCAATCCAAAGGTTCACGGACCAGGGAAGAGGATATTCGTCCGTGGGCGCTCCTTTGGCAACCGGAACCGGAATGGGGACGGAAAGAAGCGGCTTGAAAACGGGAAGTCAGGTCAGTTCTTTTTCAACAGCCGAGGCGTAGCGTTCATGACTTGGTAAACGGACGGTCATTTCACTGCCCAGCCGGTAAGTACGGTTATCGTGGCCGCTTTTTTCTACAGGCTTTATCTCTAAATTCGCCCATTCCGGAAATTGGCTATCGATTAATCGGCGTACCAGCTCACAGGTAATCTCCATCTTCTCACCGCTTTCTAAAAAATGGTAATTAAATTATAACCTTTCACCTGCATCTCCTCAAGGGTTGGAGAAACCGAGAAATAAGAACGTAAAAAAACCGGGATATGTATAGCCCGGCTAGCGTTATTTTTGATCATGTCTTTATGAAATCAGACCAATCACCTTGGGGCAGAGCAATGTTATAATCAGCTCAAACCTTTAAAAGTTGAAGAAAATAAGATTTTAAATCGACGACCCGCAGTGACTCCGGTTTATGGTCTGTGCCGGCAATTATTAGAGGAACGAGCGACTCCGCTTGACTTATGCCCCCGTGCCCTGCGCCTCCTATATGGGTGGGTGAACTGCCGTACTTCAATTCATATCCCGGCTTTGCGGTTACGACCATGTATTCCCCATGATGTGAATGTAAGGCAGCGGACAATCGCCGGAGGACATCGGGGTAATGTCCATATTCCACCGTATGCTTTTGGGTATTGATTTGTAAATCAAGCACTTCGGGATCTTCGGCCAATGTCCATGATTGATGATAGGGATCAACCAGGTCTCCTTGTGACCGATAGGCGAATTTCTTGGATGATCCAGATCGAACAACGCGAATCCAATCATCATCTTTCCAAGCCAATATATCGATTCTTTCGTCAGCCTTCAATACCTCTGATATTTGCTCAAAAGAATTTTGTGAGGTTAGCTTATACAGATAAGCCATTCTATCATTGATGGCAAGAATAAGCTCGGTCTGGTCCGTGACGGCGCCACCCTGCCGTAAAATACGGTATCCGTTCAAAGCTTGCCCTAAATCAATGACCGGTTGGCGATTTTTCGGGTGGACGTGAGCCATTCCGTTATCCCCCATGATGATGATTACGGCTTTTTCCAGAGCCTCTTCCGGTGAACCAAATGCCTGCAGCAAGGTCTTCAATTGGTGATCGGTGCGGATCACGCCATCCAAATCCGACGGCCCTTTTTTATGTATTTTTTGGTCCAGATCAGGTAAATAGACATACAGAAAATCAGGCAATTGCTCGTTTTGAATGAGATGCGTCACCATTCTGAGCGAATATTCATTGTTAAAGCCGAACTTACCGATGGGGCTCACCGGCAAGCTTTTCACGCTTTTCAGCGGATTTGAAAATGCTCCATAGGCAAACAAATCCGGACCTTTGACCGTGATATTTTTAGGTAATGTTGTCGGCATATGAATCCAAAAAGGAAAATTCAGCTGGTGATCGGCGCTTCCCCGATAGATCAAACCATTAACGGACCCCGATTGTAACCCCATACGGTCCAATTCTTCAAAAATGGTCGGTATTTGCGGATTCAGGTGGTCGCCGTTCATACGGATTAAGGCATCATTCAAATATTGGTTGATTCCGTTCCTGTAGATTTCCCAAAATCCGCTGCCATAATTAATGACTTTTTTGTCTTGTGCTGAGTACCAGACCAGTCCCGGTACACGATGTTCATCCGGATACGTTCCCGTCAGCAGAGTGCAGTCAATCGACACGGACATGGTGGGAAATGAGGTGACGACATTCTTATAGTATTGACCGTGTTCCATCAAGAACTGAAAAGTTGGAAGTTTGTTTTGCCCGATTCCCTTATCAATCGCCTGGCTCATTAACGTATCGACACAAATGAAGATAATGTGCTGCAACCTGTTCACCTGCCAATTTTTTCTGCAAGCCTATTCTTAAGCCACATTATTTGCTTTCAGTATTCAAAATATTCGGCAAGCGGAATGTCATGTAGGATGACATTTGTATCGAAGGGGGAGTAGAAGTGAGCGATCGCGCGGATTTGGCGCTGCCATTGGATAAGCTTTTTGAACAGTTTCATATCAAAGTGGTCTCTCCATTAGGCGGGAGACTCAACCAGCACTGGCTGGTAAATTTCAAGAACGACCACCTTGTATTACGGCGCTGGTACAAAGAAACTCATTTGGATGAGATCGATTATGAGGTGAAATTGCTTAAAAGCATAGCTGAGCTTGGATGGCCTGTGGCTTCCGTTATTGAAGGGCCGTTCGAGATGGATGGGTATATCTGGGGTTTGTTCCCTTATCTTTACGGTGAATCGCCATCTGTCGACAACCGGGCGGCCGAACAGCGTGCAAGGGGGCGGCTTATGGGTCAGTTTCATTCAGACCTTGGCAAACTCAGTGGAATCGGTCAGCGCAAGGATTGGCGGCGGTGCGAAGAGATTCTATTTGACTCTGAGCTGGATCGATTGCTGTCACGAAATGAAAAGCAGCGCCCTGAGGAAATACGGATTCTGTGGTGGCATTTGGAGCGTGCCCGCAGGCGGGTGGAGGAGCTGAAACTTCATTCCAGACCCGGGATCGTGATCCACGGGGATTTTACACCCTGGAACCTGCGATTCCAGGATGGGAAGCTCTCCGGCATACTCGATTTTGAGCTTGCGCACTGGGATCATCGAGTAGGCGACTTTGCTCTTTCTTGGCGGGGAAAGTACGACGAGGTGATTTATGGGTATAATGAAGTATCACCTCTTGAGCTGGAGGAGTGGGAACTGATTACGCCCATATGGTGGGCGGGGTTGATTGAGAATGCATGCAGGCACCTGAAGGAAGGAACTTGGGACGACGGCTGGATTGTCAGGAAATTGTTAGAGCGTTCACCGTTGATGGGGCAGGACGCCGTCCCGTTCCGTTAAATGCGGCTGTTAGACTTCAGGATGATAAACTTTAATTGGTTTGGTTCGTTTGAAAAAGCACTTCGAACATCGCTTTCCCTTTCTTCTCCAGCCAAGTGTCAAAATCCATAAGACCGGGGTGTAAGCTGCGCAATGTTGGATAATCGACTTCGTAGCAATCTCCGTTTAACCATTCATAGATCCGCGCCAAGGTTTCGTTGTGCTGACGTATCGTTTCTATGGGAATTTGGACATAGCTTATCGGTCGGCCTGTCGCACGAGTGATGGCTGCGGCAATGCTAGGCGGAGTCCGTGCGTCACCGGCGATTTCGATCGTCTTACCCAGAAATTTGCCGGGATGTTTGAAGGCCAGTTTGACGAATGCACCGATGTCATCCACAGCTATGCAATGTACAGGCACGTCCGGGTTGGTGGCTTCAGCCAATGTCCCATGCTGAGTACCATAAAATGGACTGGCGTAACTTTCCATAAATCCCGACGGGCGCAAGATCGTTGCAGGAAGGCCAAGCGTCGTAATGTATTGTTCAATTTCCCACTTGGCAAAATAACGAAAGCGGGACTGTACGTCAGCACCGCTATTCGATGAATAAACGAAATGCTGAACCCCGGCATCTTTCGCCGCATCGGCTGCATTTTTACCCCAACGAATTTCTTCGGCCGTTCTTTCATCGCTTGGCTCCCACGTAGGTGGTTGAACGCTGAAGACCCCGTGCACTCCTTGCATGGCAGCATCCAGCGATGCGCGATCTTCCAAATCCCCCCGGAACAATTGAGCACCAGCTTGAGCAAGGGTTTGGGCTGCCTTACTCGAAGGATCACGGGTGAAAGCACGCACCTGCCAGCCATCAGCAAGCAGATGTGACGCTGCCGCACCCCCTTGCTGGCCTGTGGCTCCTAGAACCAAAATCGTCTTCTGAAGTGTAGTCATATGCTTCCTCCTTCAAGGTAATGGAATAACTAATTGAAAGTGTAAATCATATATGATTCCTTTGTAAGGAGACACTTTGTTGAGTTATACTTACGAATAGTAAGTAATTGGTGAGGAAGTGATTGCTTGAACCCAAGTGATAAACAAAAATGCCTATCCGCGGTTAACGAAGCGTTACAAGTAATAGGCAGCAAATGGGCTTTCCTGGTAATCTCTCAATTGTATTATGGTCCTCAGCGCTTTAATCAGCTGCGCCGGAATTTGAGCACCATCAGCATCAAATCTTTAACCGATATTTTGCGGCATTTAGAACATTATAAAATCGTAAATCGTCAGGTTTACCCAACAAATCCTATTAGCGTCGAGTACTCTTTAACGGAAAAAGGGAGAGAGTATAGGGAAGTACTTTTTCAAATGCGCCAATGGGGAGAAAAATGGGGCTCCACCCCAAATGAATAACAAGGTTGTCAACCATCGATGCTTTAATGATTAACTTTCAGGACAGAGTACTTATGTCCATCAGGATCAATAAACCCAAAGAAGCGGCCAAAGTCTTCATTGCGGATGGGTGTAACCGGAACGCCTTTTTCACAAAGAAAGCGATAGAGCCTATCAATTTGATGAGTCTCAAGTCCGATCATAGGAACAGCTTTTCCTTCCGTGCTTATTTTTCCATGGGATGACCTGTTATCAGATCGGGTAAGAATTAATCCTGGACCGCGCTCCAAACGTAATATTCCGATATCGTCATTTTTATATTGAACATCAAATCCGAGAACGGACTGATACCATTCAATCGAATACTCCAGATCTGATACCGGGATATCATTGAAACGGATTTGATTCAGGTAGCTGGCCATACGAATCAACCCCTCTGCCCCGAAGCACTGACAGCTTTTTCAGGGTGCCGTTGCTGTCCCGCTTTCAGTAAGAATATCAGCAGGAATGCATAGATGACGGACAAGATCAGAACAAATTCCAGCGCGATGGTAAAGGCGTGTGCATAACGGGCATGCGAGTCAGGCAAAGCTGAAATATCCAAAGCACGATAGAAGAAGATTCCGACGAAACATACGCCAAGCGCGGTGCTGAGCTGGGTTGCAGTCGTCAAAACACCGGAAGCCGCCCCGATATTCACCTGACGGACTTTGGACAGAATAGTTCCGATGAGCGGCGCCGCGCAGGTGCCTTGCCCAATGCCAATGATAAACAAGCTCGGCCAAAGCGCCATCCAAACCAGATGGCCGCCGTGATGATGGACAATTTCCAGAGTGTAACCGATGCCGCCTGCCGTAATTATAGCTCCGACTAACAGAACAGCCGGTCCGAACCTGCTCACGAGCTTAGGTGATGCCAGTGAAGCGAGGAAGAAGCCGATTCCCAGGGGCAAATAGGTTAACCCCGACGTTAAAGCAGAATAGCCGAAGCCCTGCTGGAGCATAACCGCCAACGTGAAGAACAATGCCGAAGCGATCGCATAAAAGACGAGTATGAGCGATATGCCGAGGCTAAAGGAACGATCCCGGAAAAGTGAAGGAGAGAGCAGTGGCGATTTTCCATTTTCAAGCATTTTGCGCTCATATATAATAAACAGTGTCAAACCTGCCGGGAAGCAGGCAAGCAAGATGAACGACCATGCGGGCCATCCAGCCTCACGGCCTTGAACAAGTGGAAATGCCAGCGCCAACAGGCTTGCTGTTAAAATGATTGCGCCGGCCAGATCAAGCCGTTTGGCTGAAGGGTTGCGCGACTCTTGAAGCAGCGGGATTCCGGCCAGTAATGCAGCCACACCAATGGGGACGTTCACGAGAAACACGGAACGCCATCCCAAGCCGAACAGATTTTGGCTGATAAGGTAACCCCCGAGCAGCTGCCCGGATACGGTGGCGATGCCGATGGTCGCACCATACAAACCGATGGCTTTCGCTTTTTCATGCTCGGGAAAACTCACTTGGATCATAGCGAGCACTTGCGGCATCATGGCCGCCGCCGTTATGCCCTGAAGCACGCGAAACAGGATCAGGTACAGCGAGGAGGGAGCCGCACCGCATAGCGCCGAAGCGACTACGAATCCTAACATCCCTATGAGAAACAGACGTTTTCGCCCAAACATATCGCCGAGCCGGCTCCCGGTAATGAGCAGAACGGCATAAGCCAGCGTATAGCCCGCAAGAATAAACTGAATGTCCGAGGCGCTTGCCCGTAAATCGGCTTGGATGGACGGAATCGCAACGTTAACGATAAACGAATCAAGCAAAGCCATAAATGTCGCTGCCAACACCACCGCCAAAGCCCACCATCTGCGAGAATCGACGCGCTCTCCACTAGTCTTAGTCATTTCAATCACCTTTCTCCATCAAGTTATATCTCTATCCTAGATGAAAAAGGTCTTTTCGTAAGAATACCGTTTATACGATTATAAAAAATAATACCTAGCAGGAATGCACGTGAAAAATAATTTCATATTGCAGATAGAGCGGAGGGAAGAGCATGGAAGAAGATTTGAAACGCCGCAAAGAGTTAGGCGCATTCTTGAAATCGCGCCGAACGCGCATATCCCCGGCCGACCTTGGTATCCAAAGCGCACCGCATCGGAGGGCCAAGGGTCTTCGCCGTGAAGAAGTGGCAGACATCGCCGGGGTCAGCAACATATGGTATACGTGGCTGGAACAGGGACGGGACGTCCGGCCTTCTGCACAGGTTCTTGATAGTTTGGGCAAAGCGCTCCAATTGAACCGGTATGAGCTGCTGCATTTGTATACGCTTGCGGAACACCGTCCACCCGCCAAGGATTGGATGTCCGACATTCACATGGATCCGTCCCTGCAGCGTATGCTGGATAAACTAGAGCCTTTTCCCGCTTACATAAGAGGACCCCGATGGGACACGCTTGCTTGGAATCATGCGGCTTGCGAGCTGTTTGGCGACTTTAACCAAATGAACGTTCTGGAAAGAAACAGTTTGTGGCGAATGTTTGCCCGTCCCGATTACCCCGATTTGCTTCCGGACTGGCCGTATGTAGCCCAGAGCCTCTTAGCCCAATTTCGGACCAGCTACGGACAGCATATTGGCGATCCTTCGTTCGAAGAGTTGGTTGATCTGCTCAAGAAGACGAGCGAAATGTTCAATCAATGGTGGGATCATCATGAAGTGCTCGGTATCCCGCTGGGACTTAAAAGGTTCAATCACCCAAGGCTCGGTGAGCTCGCTTTCGAGCACCAGTCGCTTACGGTTGCCGATTACCCCGACTTGAAAATGACTGTATATATCCCGGTTCAAGTGGATACTTCTCGGGTTGAGAAAGGACCAGGGGAAAGCTAAATATCATGCCTATGGATCCGTGGTGATTTTCAATTTTATTAAAATTAAACTTTAAAATTTTTTTATAAGCACAAAAAAAATCAATAATTTTAACCTAGATATTAAAATTATTGATTTTTTTGGTTTTACAAATTGAACATGTTGTTTTATAATTCAAAAAAAGAAAGGGGTAGAGTATGAAGTATCCCATCATCACACAGTGTCCTGTATGTGACCATCCGCTGCACGCAGTCAAGCTGGAATGTGGACATTGCCGGACGACGATTGAGAACACGTTTGAATTATCAAAGCTGGCTCTACTCTCACCTGAACAGCTCCATTTTGTAATCAACTTTCTTGTGAACAGGGGCAACATCAAGGAAGTAGAGAAAGAGCTCGGCATATCTTACCCGACAGTTCGCGGCAAGCTCAATGATATCATCACGGCCCTCGGTTACGATACGCGCAAGAAGCAGGAAGTCGATGAGAAAAAGGTCATTTCCATGCTGGAGAATGGCGAAATTACCGCAGACGAAGCGGTCAGAATGTTGAAGGATGAATAAGGAGGAAGAAACGATGAGAGAAGAAATCAGCAAAGTGCTCTCCATGATGCAGGAAGGCAAAATTGAACGGAGTTGATTAATGCACTGCAGGAGAAGCAAATGGCATATCCATCGCAAGCCGTGCAGGTACTTGGGAAACCAGACTATTCGAAGAAATTGTCATCGGGTTCCGGCCGTTATTTAGACAAAACGTTGAAAATTCGAGTAACAACTGAAGAAAACGATAATGTCAGCATTAATTTACCGATTAAACTGGTGAAGGCGGTTCTCGGAGCGGGGCACAGCATCGCATCTAATATTCCGCAATCCGCGGAATATGTGAAGAATATCGATATCGATCTGCTGATCGATGCAATCGAAAACGAGCTTGACGGGCAAATCGTTGATGTCCGTATGGGTGACGGGAATACCGTCGCCGTAGTGATTGAGTAATTGGCCATGATAACTGTTAAGGTTAAGAGCAAAGGGTATGCTTTTGTGATTCCGGTCCCTTATGCCGTATTGCGCATGGGAAGTGGTATTCTGACTTCCGGTTTAGTTCAGCGCAAAATGAAGGATTGGATGAACAAGTCTGGCGGACATGCGGGTGGGGACCCGAGCCGGAATCAGGATTTCGATTCGGACGGCAGACGATTCGTGACTGAATTGCTGCTGTCAATTCTTGAGAACGCAAGCACGCAGCAAGCGATCAGGCAGCTCATCAAGGAGCTGCAGCGGTGCAAAGGGACGGTTCTGGTCGATGTCCAGGCTCAGGACGGTACGAAAGTGTTGATTAAATTGTAGGCAAAGCTTTTAATTACAGCATCATCGTGCTAGAGAGAAGTGGCCTATGCTGAATCAAAGCACGTAAGACGACATGAGCATATACGCGTAATAGCCGCGGCGCTGCGGCTTTTTGTGTTTTAACAAGATACGATTTTTCAAAACCGAAAGCAAAGAACAAATATCACGTTGACGAGAAAAAAAACATGGAGCTTATTTGGTTAACCATAATTTAATTATGTAAACCAAGAACTTTGATTGGGAGTGTCTCAATAAATTAATTACCTTGACAGTCATAGTAGTGTATTGTATTATGCAGATATGGAGGTGATTGTATGAGTGACAACAAAATCACATCCGACCTGCTGCGAGGCCATACCGACACGATGATTTTACGATTATTATCCGAAGCGGACCGCTACGGTTATGAAATTGTCAAGCTGATTGCCGAACGTTCGGGAGGTGAGTACGAACTAAAGGAAGCCACGATGTATTCCAGCGTCCGGAGGCTTGAAGGGGACGGAGATATCGAGTGGTATTGGGGTGATGAATCGCAGGGCGGACGGCGCAAATATTTTCGAATTACCGAGAAGGGCAAGGAAACGTACGAGCGCAACAAAAGCAACTGGGAGTACGCCAAGCGTGTGCTTGAGAACTTGTTATAAGGGGAGTCGATGGGGTGAACGAGAAATTGACGAACTATCTGAATGGGGTTTTTGCACCTTACGACGGGGTGAAGAGCGTCAGCGAATTAAAGGCGGACCTGCATTCCGATTTACAGGAGCGGTTCCGTGAATTGAAAGCCGAGGGGAAGGACGATGAAACGGCATTTGAAATGACCATCGACAGTATCGGCGACATTGAACAAACCGTACTGGAGGTGGCAAACCTCTCCCGGTCGCTCGAGCGGAAGGTGCTGACGAACCTCAGTGCGAGCAACTTGAAGGATAGCGACTTTGCGGGTGTTACTGCCCATCAGGGTAATTTTACAGCAAGTGCGCTCCGGGGCTCCGACTTTACGAACGCGGACTTGACCGGCAGTTCTTTTAAGAACAGCGACGTGAGAGAAGCCCGTTTCGACGGCGCCAATCTGACCGACTGCAACTTATCCACCCTGGACCTTGCGAATGCAAGCTTCAATAAATCCATCCTCGTGCGTACGAACTTCAGCAAATCATGGCTGGCCGGAGCAAAATTTACAGGCGTTCATCTGACTGACGTCAACCTGACGATGACGCCTCTCACCAAAACCGTTTTTGAAAACTGTGTTTTCGACGGGGTGGACTTCACGTCCTCCGATCTGACAGGGCAGCGCTTCGATGGTCAAATCTTCGTCGGCGTCAAGTTCGATAAAGCTGGATTGAAAGAAGTTTCATTCAAGGGCGCGACGCTCAAGAATGTATCTTTCCAAGGATCTATGTTGACCAAGAAATATTACCGCGCGATCAAAACCGTTTGTTTTGACGGGGCGACGATGGATAAGCTGACCTTTGCCGCACTCAAAGGCTTCGATGCTAATTTGTCCAAGGTTACGGTGATCTAGTACATATCGCGATTGGATATCCGGAACAGGAGGTGAGCCATCTTTTACTTGCCGATATTTCGTCTCGTTGATGCAGCTAATATACCTTTTTGACAAAGGGCTTTAAAGCATGAATGACAAGAGAGAATCATAGGGCTGATAACAAGTAAAGAGAGGTCATCCAAATGGAAAAGATGATATCGGGAAAAAGCAGCAGCGGCTTCTCCGAAACCGGGCTGCAAAGAATGCGTGACGTGCTGGCGCGGCATGTTGAATCGGGGAAAATTCCCGGGCTCGTTGCCCTGGTCAGCCGGAACGGTGAAACGCACGTCGAAGCGATCGGCACGATGCGCCATGACGGTGGCGTACCGATGCGCCGGGATACGATCTTCCGGATGGCGTCCACTTCCAAGCCGGTCACGATGGCTGCGGCGATGGTCTTGCTTGACGAGTGCAGGCTGCGGCTGGACGATGTGGTAGATCCGTGGCTGCCCGAACTCGCCGACCGGCGGGTGCTGAAGAGAGCCGACGGCCCGCTGGACGATACCGTGCCGGCGCGGCGTCCGATCACCGTAAGGGACATTTTGACTTCCACATTCGGGCTTGGTATGGATATGATGTCGCTGGGCACGCCGATCATGAACGCGATTTTCGAGCAGGGGCTCACGCCTGATCTGCCGGAACCGATGCCCGAGCCGGATGAGTGGATGCGCCGTCTTGGTGCGCTTCCACTGATGCACCAGCCCGGAGAGCGCTGGCAGTACCACATCAGCAACGATCTGCTCGGCGTACTCGTGGCCAGGGTCACGGGTCAATCATTTGAGACATTTCTGCGCGAACGCATCTTCGATCCCCTCGGCATGAAAGACACCAGCTTCCATGTGCCCGCCGACAAGATCGACCGTCTGCCGCCCCTTTATGCCCCCAACCCGCAGACCGGTGAGTTCACCGTGTGGGACGAAGCCGAAGGGGGACGCTACAGCCAGCCTCCGGCGTTCCAGGGCGGCGGAGGCGGACTTTGCTCCACTGTTGATGACTACCACGCGTACTTTCAAATGCTGTTGAATCAGGGGATGCACGGGAACACACGGATCCTGTCCCGGCCCGCCGTTGAGCTGATGACCACCAACCGCCTTACGCCCGAGCAGCAAGCCGCCCGACACGCCATGGCCACGAACAATGTCCACGTGTCATTCGGTCAAGGGCAGCACGGCGGCTGGGGCTTCGGGATGGCGGTGCGCACCTACCGTGGTGACTACGCGCCCATCGGCCAATTTGGCTGGGACGGCGGAAGCGGCACCTCGACCTACGCCGACCCGCACAACCAGCTCACGGGTATTCTTCTCACCCAAGTCGGGATGTCTACTCCGGATTCAGCGCGGCTTATCCACGACTTCTGGACTACGGTCTATCAGGCCATCGAAGACTGACACCTCGGTAACATTAGCCTCGATGTACCACCTCAAGAAAGGGTACAGAGCCTTTCGGAAAATTTTCCATCCATTTGAGATTCCGGGAATCGATCAGCATATTCAATAATGAAGCAGGTTAGAAGGCGGCCGTCATGATAATCGGCTGTCTTTTTATTTGCACGTACGTATCACACTTAGAAGCCGCATCATTGCGGTTATTTGTTTTTTTACGATATACGTTACCGGACAAAACCGAGGACCAGAACAAATAGACGGATGTAGGGAGTAGAGTACTTTTTGGTGCCTATAGTACTTCAAAGTGCGTACTTTCCTTCTCTGTTTAAATGCTTCATAATCTATCTTTGTCAGACGAAAAAATGACATTTGTTGATTTGAATAGGCATTAGTTTCCATATCGATGCACTATCAAATTGAATTATATATACTAGGAGGACATCTTAGATGAGAAATATACTGCAAGGAAAAATTGGATTTGGTACGGCGCCGCTAGGCAATATGTATCGCAATATCCCGGAGGAAGAAGCTATAGCCACTGTAGATGCAGCTTGGGAGAGCGGCATCCGTTACTTTGACACAGCTCCGCTGTATGGATCTGGCTTGGCGGAGATTCGTCTGGGTGAAGCACTGTCGAAAAGAAACAGGGATGAGTACGTTTTAAGTACAAAAGTAGGCCGAATTATTTCGGATGAATTGGAAGATCCATCTGCACGTGATTTAGGGGAAAAAGGGGGACTTTTCGAATTCGGCCGTAAGAATAAAATCATCAACGACTACAGTGCGGATGCGACTCTTCGCTCGATCGAGGATAGTTTGAAACGTTTAAAAACAGATCGTCTGGACTTTGTTTATATCCATGATGTGGCGCAAGACTTTTATGGTGATGAGTGGATTTCGCAATTTGAAGCGGCCCGAACCGGGGCATTCCGTGCGCTCACACGTTTACGTGAAGAAGGAGTCATTAAGGGCTGGGGACTTGGAGTAAACCGGGTAGAGTCGATCGAACTCATGCTGGAATTGGAAGAAGCCAAGCCGGATGTATCTTTGCTGGCTGGTCGGTACACCTTATTGGACCATGAGCGTGCGCTGCAACGAGTTATGCCTGCGGCAGTAAAACATCAGATGGACATTGTTGTCGGCGGACCCTATAGCTCAGGTGTTCTTGCTGGAGGTACCCACTTCGAGTATCAAAAAGCGACACCGGAAATTGTGGCAAAAGTTGAGAACATCAAAAATATTGCAGATCGTCATCAAATCAGCATCAAGGCGGCTGCTTTACAATTTTCGCTGGCTAATCCGGCGGTTGCAGCCGTCATTCCCGGTGCAAGTCGTCCTGAGCGGATTGCAGAAGACAAAGCTGCATTGAATACAGTCATTCCGGCTGCTTTCTGGGAAGAAATGCGCGAACAAAAACTGGTAGCACCCCATGCACCGCTGCCTATCGACATGAAATAAATGGGAGAGTAATGAACATGGCACATACGGCTGTCTGGCAGTTTCACCCCGGCAGGGGTCAGTGATCAAGAGGCTATTGATCTGTTCCATGGGATCTATCAAGACGGCTTAGAGGCATTACGACAAGCATTTTTAGATTGAAGATTTAATAAGTAAAAGAGGCGTGTATCTGAGGCGAAATTTGAACTTGGATACACTCTTTTTTTGTTCGCTCAAATACAGAAGCGTTCATAAAATATGCCCAAGTATGATTTGCTGTGCTCAAGGTTCGAACTTGTGGGTCATATCATCCTTTCCATAAAAGCAGGAAAGTGCATGAAGCAAGAGGAATACATAGACAAATCATCAAGCGAAGGAGGTCATGAAGTGGCGTTTCCGACACATATCGTATCTGCAGGCGGTATTGTAGAAGATGGAAAGGGAAATATCCTATTAGTAAAAGCCCATGACGACGGTTGGGTATATCCTGGGGGAATCACTGAAGTTGGCGAAAACCTGATGGATGGCGTGATCCGTGAAATCAAAGAGGAAAGTGGAATAGACGCCACGGTTAGCCATTTAATCAGTGTGGTTTCAAATACAGCGATCCATAAGTGGTATGACGGTGTAACCGATGTTCCTACGAAGGTCATGTTTGATTTCGTGTGTACAGCTGTGGGGGGAGAGTTAGCGACGTCTGAGGAGACGAGCGAATGCAGGTGGGTTCCCAAAGAAAATGTTTTGGATTTGATCACCTTACCCGCAATCCGCATGCGGTACGAAGCTTATTTGAACTTTAACGGCTCTGTGAATTATATGGAGTACGTCACTGCAACAACGTCTGAATGTCAGGTTAAACTTCAAAGAAACATTTAGTTGTACGTGCCATTAAATCCTTTCATTTGAATAGCCGCATGATTGCGGCTTTTTGAAGTTCTCCTCCTATTGTGCCGGCGCGGCGGCTAAGAACTCAAGGCTAATGTTGAAGAAAGCATCCTACTGTTCTACATTCCGGAATAATAGGATTTAAACTGTGAAGGCGTCATATTCATATAGAACCTGAACCATTTGGAAAAATAACTGACATGCTGATAGCCAGACTCCAGAGCAGCCTCAAGCACATTGTACGATCCTGTGCTCAGCAAATTAGCAGCTTTGTTGATGCGGATAAAATTCAGAAATTCCATCGGCCGCATCCCGGTCTGCGTTTTGAAAAATTTGCAAAAATGGGAGCGGCTGAGAGAAACTACGCCAGCCAACTGGTCCAATGCTAGCTTTTCGTGAGAATGCTCTTCCATAAAAGCCAGCACTTTTTTAATTTGCTGGTTATATTCGTTTCCGGGGCTGTTTCGCGGCTCTGCTCTTTGTTCCATCATTCCGAACTGGCACATATCTGCAATCAGTTGCAGGAGAAGGCCCTTCAAGCTCAGCTCGTAAGCGGGTGAACGGTTCTCGTAACGAACAAGGATCTGTTTTATATAGCCCAACAATTCGGGAGGCGTGCCGCCTGAAACCGATAATAAGTCGGGAAGTCGGAGTTCCCCAAGCAGGATTGGCCCAAGGAATAGCTCCTGGATTCGATCCGCTTGGAGCGAAGACAACCAGGATAACTTAAATACGATCGAGTAATAGCATATCCCCATATCTTGATCGTTAATTCCCGAATGGAGTTCGCCTGGGTGAACGACGAGCGCTTCTCCTTCACGGATAGCAAACTCCCGGCTTTCGATTCGGAATGTGGCCGTTCCCTTGGACAAATAAATGATTTCCATCTCATTATGCCAATGGACGGGGAGAATGGAATGAACCCCGGCTTGATGCTCCACTTTGTATATATACAGGGGGAAGCCGGGAACTCCGTGCAGCTTGTTTTCTCGGTACCGGTGCTCGTACATTTGGGCTCTCCTAAAAATCGTAATATAGTGACGATAGTACGCGATTAAATGCTAGATCATTCAAAAACAACAATAATATCATTATATTAAATCACATCCTTAGGGAAAGGAGTAGTGATATTCATAAAATTCGGGTTTCATACATTTTTATGGTATGGATCATAACCGATGGAAAAGAGGTGACCGGTTTGTTTACCAACTTTCGCCTTGATGAAGTAAGGTTGACAGACAGTTCCTTTGCATTTCGCAGACAACTTGTAAAAAAGTATATTGTTGAATTTGATCTGAACCGGCTTATGCATACGTTCAAAATGAACGCTGGGCTTCCGTCCAACGCGGAGCCCTTGGGCGGGTGGGAAAGCGAAGATGGCGGTCTCCGAGGACATTTCGTTGGGCATTATCTGTCTGCCTGTTCTAAATTTGCCTTTGCCGATCAGGACGAGGGGTTGAAATCAAAAGCAAATGAAATCGTCGATATGATGGAGTTATGCGCTAAGCCTAACGGATATTTGAGCGCTTTCGAAGAGGAGAAGCTCGATACGCTCGAATTCGAGGAAAATCGAAATGTATGGGCGCCGTACTACACCCTGCACAAGATTATCCAGGGGTTAGTCGATTGCTATGCGTATCTCGGCAGTGAAAAAGCCCTGGCTCTTTCCGTAAACCTGGCCCACTACATTCACGGACGTTTTGAAAAGCTTTCCTTCTGGAAAATCGATGGGATTCTCCGTTGTACGAAGGTGAACCCTGTAAATGAGTACGGTGGGATCGGCGATGCCCTGTACACCCTGTATGACATCACCGGCGATGCCAAAATACTTGAGCTGGCCCAACTCTTCGACAGGGATTATTTCCTGGATCATCTTGCGGACGGCAAGGATGTGCTTGAAAATCTGCACGCAAACACTCACCTGCCGATGATTATAGCGGCAATGCACCGGTTTGACCTTACGGGCGAGGAAAAATATCGAACGGCGGCCTTGAATTTTTATGATTACTTAAAGGGAAGAACTTTTGCCAATGGAAACAACAGCTCAAAGGCCACCCATTTTATCAAAGGCGGAGTTTCCGAAAAATCGGAGCACTGGGGAGGCTACGGACAACTGGCAGATGCTTTGACCGGCGGCGAAAGCGAGAGTTGCTGCGCGCATAATACGGAAAGGATTCTGGAGCGGTTGTTTGAATGGTACGGGGCGGTTGAGTATCTGGATCATATGGAATCGCTGAAATACAATGCGGTGTTGAATAGCGCCAGCGATGAAACGGGCCTTTCGCAATACCACCAGCCGATGGGCAGCTGCGCGATCAAAAAATTCAGCGATCCGTACGATTCCTTCTGGTGTTGTACCGCCTCAGGCATCGAGGCAATGAGCGAACTGCAGGAGAACATCTGGTTTAAAAACGGGGATGCTCTGCTGATGAATGCCTTTATTCCATCTGCTGTGGTTTGGAAAGAAAAGCATGTCACAATCACACAGCATACGGAATTCCCCGATGGGCTTACGTCCAAGCTCGTGGTTGATGCAGCTGGACCGTCAGCTTTCAAATTAATGCTCAAGGAAAAAGCAGTTAAAGCTGTAAAAATCAATTCCGCTCCGATCGAACTTATCAGGGAAAACGGGTACGTCGGGATTCAACGTGTTTTTCAGGATCAGGATACGATTGAAATTGAAATAGAGGCTTCCCTGCATTTGGTTCCGCTCCAAGGTTCAGACCGTTTGGCAGCGGTGATGTTTGGCACCGTGTTACTGGCTCAAATCGGGCAAGGTTCGCTTTTGCAAGGGATGTCAAATGCAAATATCAACGAAAGATTCGTCAGGGCGGAAAAGAAGCAACTGGAGTTTGCCCTTGACCATGACCAAGTCAAACAAGCGAAACTCATACCGCTATTCAGAGTTGAGGAAGAAGCGTATTCCGTATATTTGGACTTAGAAGAGGATTCCAGCCTTAACCGCCGTTTTTCCTTTGCTAAAGATGGCAGCTCGGCGTATGAAGAAGCGTGAAGGCATATTTAAAGGAGTGAACATTTATGATGAAAAAACAAGGGCTAAACCCCTATCTCCCATCGTGGGAATACATACCTGACGGGGAACCGTACGTTTTTAACGACAGAGTTTATGTATATGGCTCGCATGACCGCTTTAACGGACATGTGTTTTGTTTAAACGACTACGCTTGCTGGTCGGCACCCGTGAATGATCTAGGCGACTGGCGGTACGAGGGCGTGATCTACACCAAAACGGATGACCCGCTAAATCCTGATGGCAGAATGTGTCTTTATGCGCCCGACGTTACCGTCGGACCGGATGGTCGTTATTATCTTTATTATGTCCTGGATAAGGTTCCGGTTGTTTCGGTTGCCGTCTGCGAAACACCTGCTGGAAAGTATGAATTTTACGGATACGTAAGGTACGCGGACGGTACACGCTTGGGCGAAAGAGAAGGAGACGAGCCCCAGTTTGATCCGGGTGTATTGACAGTAGGGAAGAAGACGTACTTATATACCGGCTTCTGTGCACCCAAGGATAAATCCAGACATGGCGCAATGGCCACGGTGCTTGGTGAAGATATGCTTACCATTGTGGAGGAACCTGTATTTGTCGCCCCAAGTGAACCTTACAGTACGGGAAGCGGGTTTGAAGGGCATGAATTTTTTGAGGCTCCCTCCATCCGAAAGAAGGGTGATACCTATTATCTTGTCTATTCATCGATTGTCATGCATGAATTATGTTATGCCACCAGTAAATTTCCGACAAAAGGCTTCGTTTATCAGGGCGTCATCATAAGCAACAATGATCTTCACATCGATTCCTACAAACCGGCGGACAAACCGATGTATTACGGCGGTAATAACCATGGAAGCATTGTGGAAATGAACGATAGATGGTTCATTTTTTATCATCGCCATACCAACGGTACGGCTTTTAGCCGGCAGGGCTGCATCGAACCGATCGTCATTCGGGAGGATGGAACGATTCCTCAAGTGGAAATGACCTCTTGCGGTCCTAATGACGGCCCGCTTGTGGGTCGCGGTGAATACCACGCCTACTTGGCATGTAATCTGTTCTGTAAAGACGAAGAATTGTATACAGGCGGTTTTGGCTCAGGGGCATGGATGGACAGCCGTTTTCCGAAAATCACGCAGGAGGGAAGAGACGGGGACGAAGAGATCGGATACATCGCAAACATGACAGACTCCGCTACTGCCGGTTTCAAGTATTTCGACTGCCAAGGGATCCGGAAGGTGACAATCAAGGTGCGTGGTTATTGCCAGGGCAACTTTGAAATTAAAACGGCTTGGGACGGCCCGGCTCTCGGTAAAATACCTGTTAACTTTACGAATATATGGACGGAATATTCAACGGATCTCGTCATTCCGGATGGCATACAGGCTCTATATTTTACGTACACAGGCAGCGGAAGCGCGGATCTGGCTTCGTTTATTTTAGAGTAAGCCGCCCGGGAACCAGCTTCCCAAAAAAATACGCAAGCAGTTCCGAGCATTTTCCGGAACTGCTTTTTGGTTTGTGTGATCTTTTAATGATAAAGCCATGGGGGCCGAGTATTAAAAAATGACAACGCTTTCTTAAGAATGTTGGCTTACGAGCAGGTGGGTCAAGAGGATAGACTAGCAATAAAGGAGGAGCGCATATGGATTTGGATGCACAGTTTACGAGAACTGCGGATCACGGCGGCCAGCAGCACCAATTATGGAAGCGGTTCAAAAAGCAAAAAGTACTGCATGTATTTGTAGGGCTGGGTATGATCTTTCTGCTGATTTTCTCGTACACGCCGATGTTCGGTATTCTTATGGCGTTTAAAGACTACAGTATTTCAAATGGTATCAAGGGGATCTTTACCAGCGAGTGGGTCGGTTTGAAATATTTCGATGAATTCATTCATGATTATCAGTTTGCCACGATTGTACGCAACACGCTTGTCCTGAGCTTACTGAAGGTCATCTTCGCTTTTCCCGCACCGATTTTGCTTGCGATCCTGTTGAATGAAGTGAAAAATATGGCGTTCAAGCGATTCGTTCAGACGATCAGCTACCTGCCGCATTTTATTTCCTGGGTTGTTGTCGTCGGAGTATCCTACGCCTTCCTGTCTGCGGATGTTGGCATGGTAAACCGGGCCCTGGTCGAAACCGGGCTGATTGACAAACCGCTCAACATTTTGACGAGTCCGAACTATTTCTGGGGGCTTGCCGTCGGCAGTGCGATTTGGAAGGAAATGGGCTGGTGGACGATCATCTTCCTGGCCGCCATCACCGGGATTAATCCTTCGCTTTACGAAGCTGCCGAGATGGATGGTGCCGGAAGGCTGGCACGGATCCGATATATCACACTTCCGGGAATCAGAGGAACGATCGTCGTCGTGCTGGTGTTGACCATTGGCAGTATTCTCGGAGGCGGCCTGGTTGGCTCCAACTTCGAACAAGCCTACTTATACGGCAACAGTATCAACAATCCGACATCGGAAATTGTTCAGACGTACGCATTCAAGGTTGGTCTGAGTGACGGGCGATTCTCCTACGCGGCAGCAATCGATCTCATTCAGTCCGTCATCTCGGTCATTTTGATATTTTCCAGTAACTTCATTGCCAAGCGGGTGTCAGGGTCAAGCTTATTCTAAAAAGGAGGGCTGGTGGTGCTGAAGAGCCAAAGACAGAAGGATGTTATTTTTGACAGCTTTATTTACATCATGTTGTTTATATTGATGCTCATCATGCTGTATCCATTCTATTATGTATTCATCGCCTCGTTCAACAAAGGCTCCGATACGCTATTGGGAGGCATTTATTTGTGGCCCCGAAACGTAACTCTGGAAAATTACAAAATTTTTCTGGAAGATCCGAAGTGGTATCGAGCCTTTTTGGTCACGGTTGCCCGGACGATATCGGGTACGGCATTGGGACTGCTGCTGACAAGCCTGGTCGCTTACGCCCTTTCGCACCGTGATTTGTTGTTCAGCAAAACGTATTTTACGGTCATCATTTTCGCGATGTACTTTTCCGGCGGATTGATTCCTTATTATGTCGTGCTGCGCTCGATTGGATTGCTTAATTCATTTGCAGTATACATCGTGCCGTCCATGCTCAACACGTTTTTCCTGCTCATTGCCATCTCGTTCTTCCGCGAAATCCCGGGCGAACTCAAAGAATCGGCGCATATCGACGGCGCTGGCGAACTCAAGATCTTTTTTCGGATCATCCTGCCGGTCTCGACGCCGGTACTCGCCACGATGGCGTTATTTATGGGCGTCGGCCAATGGAATTCGTGGCTGGACTCCGCCTATTTCGTGCAATCGGAAAACTTGCGAACGCTTACTTTCCGGATGATGGAAGTGATCAACAAGAGCAACACGCCGCTGGATTCCATTGCCGTAGCAAACAGTGCCTCGGCTACGGCCGGAGTGACGAGCTTCTCGCTGCAGGTGACGGCGATGGTCATCTCCATCGTGCCGATCATATGCGTATACCCTTTTCTGCAAAAATATTTTGTGCATGGAATTATGTTAGGATCTGTGAAAGGGTAAATCGTTGTTTCTATGTTTAACCGCTTACATTAAAATACCAGTATATTCATTGGAGGGGTACACTTGAAAACAATCAAGAGCTATAAGCTGCTCGCTGCGGCACTGTCTGCGGTGCTTGCCTTTACAATGCTGTCTGCCTGCGGCGGCAACGGTAACGGCGGGGACTCGGCCGTGAAGCAGAACGGTGATTCGTCGGCATCATCAGGGGGCGTGAAGGAATTATCGCTGTTCATCGATGCGCCGTGGTATCCGGTTAAGGAATGGAAAGGCCCGGTAGCCGAGAAGATCACCGAAAAGACAGGAGTCAAGCTGAATGTCACTGTAGCAACCGACGATAAGCAGCTGCCGCTGATGATCGCTTCAGGAGATTTGCCGGATCTCGTCTTCACGTATGCTAACATCGATCGGCTGTCGGACTCGAAGCTGTCCTATCCCTGGAATGAGTTGATCGAAAAATATGCACCCGATTTCAAAATCGACAAAACGAGAATCGCGATCCATACGATGGACGACGGCAATTTCTATACGGTGCGGAATTCCTTCGCTACGCAGGAGGAAATGGCTCAAAACAAATATTCGATTGGCAGCGACGGCCATCCAGGTGTTGCCGTTCGGGAAGATATTCTGAAGGAGCTCGGCAATCCGCCGATCCAATCGCTGGACGATTTTGTAAAAGTTTTAGGCATGGTCAAGCAGAAGCATCCGGAGATGGTTCCGCTGGTTCTGGATAAGGAATGGGTTGAGCAGTACTTTATGCAGCAGTTCGGCACGGAAGCACTCATTGACGGCTGGTATGAACGAGACGGCAAAATCGATTATGCGATCAGACAACCGAAGATGCTGGAGTATTTCAAGTTTATGAACAGCTTATATCGCAACGGATACATTCTCGCGGAAAATTTTGCTTTTGCGAATGATCAGATTGACGATCAATATGTGACAAGCGGCAAAGCTTTTGCTCACGGCTACACCGTTTCCGCTGCGGAAGCGGACAACAATAAAATCAAGAGTAACGGGGGCGCCTTTACGTTGAAAATGCTTCCGAGCGCATTGTCGAAGGATGCCAAAGCTGTGAGTACGGGTCTGGGATTTGCGGGTACCTTCATCACGAAGAAAAATAAGGATCCGGAAGCATCCATCAAGTTTATTCAATACCTGGCAAGCGACGAAGGCAAAAAATTGACCATGTTTGGTGTCGAAGGCGAACATTGGACCTGGAATGAAGCGGGTTATCCAAATCTGAAATACGACCCATCGGATGCCGATTTCGTTAACGGCAACGGAATCAAATGGTGGTACTTGTACAATGACGGGGTCACCGAAGGCATGTTGTCCTATGTTCCCGGAGCGCAGAAAACACAGGCGTTAATGGAGACGAAGGCCATCACGACCTATAAACCGGCGATCGGTCTTATCCAAACGCAGCCGGATTCCAAAGAAAAGACGCTCAAAACAAAAATCGACGAGATGATCAAGAATGAGAAGGTCAAGATTTACTTGGCGAAATCCGAAGAAGAGGCGGTTGCCAACTACGAGAACATGGTGAAGACCGCCGAGAATATGGGCTTGCAGCAGCTTGTCGATTGGGCAAATGAGACATACCAGAAGAAGAAAAGTTTGTTTGAGTAACACGATGCCATTAAAAACCGGTAGGGACGTAAAATCTCTACCGGATTTTGCTTGCTCATGGTACGTTTAGTAGAAATAAACCGGCAGCGGGGGGATTCAAGACCGTGAGTATCGTGCGCAAAATTATTATCGGATATATTTTCTTTGTCTTTATCCCGGTCGTTACGTTTGGATATTACTACTACGTACAAATCTACGGCAATCTGACCCAGCAATTCGTAGAAAGCCGGCAAAAGATCCTGGAGCAGGCCAAGGCAAATATGAAAGCGGATTTGACCCGCATCGAATCCGTCCATCGCTTGCTGCAATATAACCCGTATGTCACGGACTACCTGGGCGGAGTTTATGGATCCGACGCCGAAAGCATATATGCCTACAACCGTTATATCAGTCCGATCATGACACAATCGCTATTTGCCAATCCGGAAATCGAGTCGCTTCGAATCTATAAAACCAAGAAACAAGCGCTTCGAATTACCGACCGTTTTCTCGATATGTCATCTCTTGATGCACAGGGCAAGAAGATAGCAAGTTCATTAAAACCCGGTCAAGGAGGATGGATTGTCCAAAAT
Organism: Paenibacillus sp. FSL R5-0378; assembly: GCF_038009285.1. NCBI lineage: Bacteria > Bacillati > Bacillota > Bacilli > Caryophanales > Paenibacillaceae > Paenibacillus > Paenibacillus sp. FSL R5-0378. Next base: position 4,883,116 of record NZ_JBBPAY010000001.1, on the reverse strand, counting down.
CCGGAGGCTCAAGAACCGCGGCTTGCTTTTTATCAGAACATTTATAACCCGGAGTTTACCGAAATTATCGGGCTTCTGGAGCTGCGCATTGGCGGCAGTCTTATGCAGAAATTTTACAAGGCTATCGGCATAGAAGGTGACTGGGAGGCGATTCTGTTACCGTTTGGTGAGGAGGCAGCGGAGGACACGGCTTCCGGAATGGATGAGGAGACGCTCAAACTGCTCGGCGGAAGTGACAATAAGCCCTTTTTCATTAACCGGAAAACGATCGTGAATCAGCTCGCCTTTGAGGAGCTTGGGGTCAGAGTTGTTGTGATTGGAAAAGTAGACGTCGTGTTTCACGCGATCAAGCGCAAAGAGATGATTCTGATCTCAACCGTCATCGTTTTTTTGGCGGCATTGTCGCTAGCGTATTATGTACTCGCTTCCACAATCACCAAGCGCATTCTTCGCCTGGCCAGACACATGCGTAACCTAGACGACAACAATATGAGACCGTATATCAGCAAGCACGACAGTCCGAACCGTCTGGATGAGATTGGCTTTCTGATCATGACTTACAATTCGATGATTCAGCGGATGGACGAATTGATTAACAATGTCCACCGGGCCGAGCTGCGAAATAAAGAAGCGGCCTATAAAGTGCTTCAGGCTCAAATCAAACCGCATTTTCTTTATAATACGCTCGAAACGATCAGGATGCTGGCCGAGTCCAATAACGATAAGGAGGTAGCCGACATTTCCTTTTGGTTCGGGAAGCTGATGCGTTACAGCTTGTCCTCCAAGGAGGATCATACGGTTCTCGCCCAGGAAATCGAGACGGTCATCTTCTATCTTAAGATTCACAAGATGCGGCTCCGAAACAGACTGAGCTACGATCTGGACATCGATGTGGATGCAGATCGGATTGATTGTCCCCGGTTTATGCTCCAGCCCTTGATCGAGAACAGCATCGTCCACGGAGCTGCAGCAACACTTCGGCCCGTCCATATCAGGCTGCGTGCGTATGAAACGGCTGACGAAGTTCGGATCTCCATATCTGACAGTGGGGCAGGCATGCCGGAGGACAAGCTGTCCAGGCTACGTTCACTGCTCATGGGGAATAGTGACAACTATTCCAGCAGAGAGACCGAGGGCGGTGGTGTGGGCCTGATTAACGTCAGCGAACGGGTGAAATCCTTTTTCGGCGGTGATTCACGGCTGGTTATTGATAGTGAGCAAGGAGTGGGAACATGTCTCACGATCATCATAACGAAAGGGGCGGCGGTTAACGATGAAACTATTGATTGTAGATGATGAGCCGATTATTCTTGAGGGATTAGTCAAGGTCATCAAGGACGCGGCTCCGCTCGGTACGGAGGTGCGAGAGGCAGGCAACGCTTTTGAGGCTCTTGAAGTCATGAAGGGTTTTATGCCGGATGTCACGGTAACGGATCTTCATATGCCGGAAAAAAACGGGTTCGAGTTGATGGAGGAGGCGAAAGGGAACGGGCTGTGTAAGCGGTTTATTATTCTGACTGGCTATGACGAATTTGAATACGTAAGAAGAGCACTGCGCAGCGGCGTCGTGGATTATTTACTTAAACCGCTGGACAAAGACGAAATTGCTAACCTGCTAGCACTTATCGATGAAGAGCTGCCCTCCGAAGCCGATTCCGACTGTGAACGGCACACGAAACGCATTCTTGCTTACACGCAAACGAATTTTATGAACGATCTTTCCTTGGATCACCTTGCCGATTTGATGAACCTTCATCCGAATTACATCAGCAGCCTGTTCAAGAAGGTGACAGGAGACACGTTTATAAATTATTTGAACGCATTTCGGATCAAGGAAGCGCAAAAATTGCTGAGGACGCATCGGCATCTTTCCGTAAGCGAGGTCGGTCGGCGGGCGGGGTTTGAAAATAAACATTATTTCACCAAAGTCTTCAAAAAGTATACAGGGATCACACCGGGTGCCTACCGTGAAACAGATGATATGGATAATATAGAGGTGGATTCTAAGGAAAGCTGCTAAACTGGGAGATGACTCATGGTCATTAAAACGTTGATTGAACTGGATTGAACAAACCATTTTTTCGCCGGTGAGGCGGATTGGAGGAAAAGCATGACGAATATGAATCCCACGGAGACCGTGGAACAGAAACAGCGATTATGGTACCTCAAGCCTGCCGCAGAGTGGAACGAGGCACTGCCGATTGGGAACGGCCGGCTCGGCGCCATGATCTTTGGTGGAATAACCGAGGAGAAGCTGCAGCTGAACGAAGATTCTGTATGGTATGGCGGTCCGCGTGATCGCAATAACGAAGACGCCCTGGCGCATCTGCCGGAAATCCGCAAACTGATTATGGAGGGACGCCTGAAGGAGGCGGAGGCACTTGCGGGGATGACGATGGCGGGGCAGCCCGAATCGCAGAGACACTACTTGCCGCTCGGCGATCTTCTGATTTCGTTCGATCATCATGAGAAGGCCGTGGATTACGTACGGGAGCTGGATTTGGAACGCGGCGTTTCCCGGGTCAGCTACCGGATCGGAGATGTCCGGTATATCCGTGAGCTGTTTGCCAGTTACCCGGATCAGGCGATCATGATGCGGATTTCTGCTGACAAGAAGGGGGCGCTGTCCTTAAAGGCAAGGTTTAACCGCCGAAACTGGAGATACATGGAGAAGACTGAAAAATGGGGCCAGCAGGGACTTGTGATGCAAGGGGAATGCGGAGGTAAAGGAGGCAGCTCGTTCCGCGCCATCGTGAAGGCGCTTCCAGAAGGCGGAGAGTGCAAGACCATAGGCGAATATTTGTTGGTTGAAAATGCGGATGCGGTTACGCTGCTGCTTACCGCAGGTACCACCTTCCGGCATCCCGATCCGGTGTTTTACGGCAAACGACAGTTAGAGGAATTGAGCCGGGTTTCCTATACCGAGCTGCTTGCCCGGCATGTAAAAGATTACTTTGAATTGTTCGGGCGGGTTACCCTGAGGCTGCCGGAAAGTCCAGGCAAAAACGCGCTGCCGACCGATGAAAGACTGAAGCGGTTCCGGGAGGGCGAAGAGGATAACGGGCTGCTCGAAACGTATTTTCAATTTGGCCGATACTTGCTTATTTCCTCCAGCCGGCCGGGTTCCCTGCCTGCGAACCTTCAAGGGATCTGGAACGATAGTTTTACTCCGCCTTGGGACAGTAAATTCACGATTAATATTAACACGCAGATGAACTACTGGCCGGCGGAAAACTGCAATCTGTCCGAATGCCATGAGCCATTGTTCGATTTGATCGAAAGGATGCGTGAGCCCGGGCGGGTCACGGCCAGCGTCATGTATGGCTGCCGGGGATTCGCGGCGCATCACAATACGGATATTTGGGCGGATACGGCGCCGCAGGACACATATCTTCCGGCATCCTTCTGGCCGATGGGCGCTGCCTGGCTGTGCCTGCATTTGTGGGAGCATTATCGCTTCAGCCAGGATCGTTATTTTCTTGCGCGTGCCTATGAGACGATGAAAGAGGCAGCGTTGTTCCTGCTCGATTATTTAATCGAGGATAACGAGGGACGCCTGATGACTTGTCCGTCGGTCTCCCCTGAGAACAGCTACAGACTGCCCAATGGCGAAACAGGAGTTCTCTGTGCCGGAGCCACCATGGATTTTCAGATCATCGAAGCGCTTTTTGACGCTTGTATCCGCAGCGGGGAAATCATTGAAAGAGATGAGGCGTTTCGAGAGGAGCTCGCTGCCGCCTTGAAGCGGCTGCCCAAACCGCAAATCGGCAGACATGGACAAATTCAGGAGTGGATGGAGGATTACGAGGAGGTGGAGCCGGGACACCGCCACATCTCCCATCTATTCGGGCTTTATCCGGGCGAAGGCATTAACGTGGATTCCACACCGGAGCTGGCCGCAGCGGCTCGTACGACATTGGAGCGCAGGCTGGCTAATGGCGGCGGACACACCGGCTGGAGCCGGGCGTGGATCATCAACTTCTGGGCCCGGCTGTTGGATGCGGACAAGGCTTACGACAACGTAAGAGCGATGCTCCAACATTCCACGCTGCCTAACCTGTTCGACAATCATCCGCCGTTCCAAATCGACGGCAATTTCGGCGGCACGGCAGGCATAGCCGAGATGCTGCTGCAAAGCCACGCCGGTTTGATCCGGCTGCTGCCCGCTTTGCCTGACAGCTGGAGTGACGGGGAAGTCAGAGGGCTGCGGGCTCGGGGCGGCTTCACCGTGAATTTCACCTGGACGAAGGGCCAGGTTACTGAAGCGGTCGTAACCTGCGCAGTTTCCGGTCCATGCCGTCTGGAAGCACCTGGTCTTGATCCCGTTTCGTTTGAGGGAGAAGCCGGCCGCTCCTACACGTTCACCAAACGATTGAGTAATGAAGTAACACCTTAATTGCTTGTGACTGTTTAAAAACTTATGACCGGATCATAGAGGAAGGCGATTATAGGATATCGTTAAAGAGTTACTGATCCGGCTCATAAGCTAGAGGCTGCTGCTGGACTTGGTTTCGGTACTCGCTGGGAGCCATCCCCGTCCACCGCTTGAACTGGCGGCTGAAATGCGAATTGGTTTTATACCCGAGAATCATGGCGATATGGTCAATCCCCAAATCGGTTTGCAGCAGCAACCGCTGTGCTTCGTTCAACAGCGTTTCGGACATAAACTTACGCGGGGCTTTCCCGTAGATCTGCTTAAAGATGCGGTTCACTTGCGAAGGACTCATATGAACCGACTTGGCAATGTCCTGAATCCAGGTTCGTTCGTTTTCCCGAATCTCTCCGTGAAGGAGAATGTATTTTACGGAATCTTCTATTTGCTCGGCGATCTGCTGGGCAAGTGATTCCTTTTTGGATCGGGCGACGGTTGCAGTCTCTGACAGTTGGCCAACCAGGGATCCAAGAAGCTCGAAGACAGCTGCATGGACCTTCATCTGTTTGGATGTTGGGAGCGGGCTGCGCAGGTGCTCTGCCGCAAGACGGTACAGCGTCGATAGAGACGGAGACAGCCCCTGGACCAACGACGAGTCTGACGGATAATAAAATTCCTTGCAGCGGTTGAGCTCCTTGCAAAAGGATGTATCGTCTACGCTGAAGTGAACGGAAAAGTAGGTGAAACCCTGGGATCCGGCACGGGTGCAGGAATGCGTCATACCCGGATGGATGAATAGCAGGTCCCCCCGGGACTGCCGGTATTTTCGCCCATTAATCACCATGTCCATTTCTCCCTCCACGACCCAGTGGATCTCGTACATGGGATGCTCGTGGGAAGGATAGGTCCAGCGGGAATCCACTTTTCGCGCATGCAGCCCCAACAGCTGAAATGACATACGGACATCGGGAAGACGGCCAACATAGACTCCGGGAAGCTCGGTCACGGAGATACCCTCCTCTGTATGGTACAAGTTTAGTTGTCAATTTGTTACGATTATAGCTTGATCCTTCCGGAAAAGAAATGCGTGAAAAGGGTAAATCGAAGTGAAGATTAGCGTATCGTCAAGGGTCTTAGGCGATGATATGGTAGTATTATCAACCCTTATAGGGAGAAATTGGGGGCAATATTGAATGCGAATTATTCGATATTTGGACGGACGGCAGACGAGGCTCGCGGCGGTTACGGATGATGAGAGGGCTTATCCATTGCCTCACTCTGATTTGATATCGTTGATCGATGAGGCCAGGGCGAAAGGCGTTTCACCTGTCCGAATTGTTGAAAGCGCTATTACACCGCAAAATGAGCTGACTGCCGCATGGCCGTCATTGCAGCTGCTTACTCCAGTAGATGCGCCGGAGGTCTGGGCAGCCGGCGTTACCTATCAGCGCAGCCGGGAGGCGAGGAATTATGAAGCCACTGGCGGAAGAATGGATGCGGAGACGTTCTACGACAAAGTCTATGACGCCGTGAGACCAGAAATATTTTTGAAATCCACGGCAGCACGCACGGTCGGACCGAATCAGGATGTAACGCTGCGCAGTGATTCGGTATGGCAAATCCCCGAGCCTGAGCTTGGCTTGGTGCTTGCCGGCGACGGGACCATCGTGGGATACACGGCTGGCAATGACATGAGCTGCCGCGATATTGAGGGAGAGAACCCGCTATATCTGCCGCAGGCAAAAATATGGCGGAAGTCCTGCTCGATCGGGCCCGCAATCCGGCTCGCGGATACCGTGGAAGACCCCTACGATTTCAGAATCGTCTGTCAAATTTACCGCGAAGGCCTCGTTGTGGTGGAAAGTGAGGCAAGCACAAGTCAGTTAAACCGCAAGCTGGATGAACTGGTCCGCTTCCTGGCGGCGGACAACGATTTGTTTGACGGTACCGTTCTGTTGACGGGCACAGCTATTGTGCCGCCGGCCGACTTCACGCTTGCTCCCGGCGACCGCATCGAGATCTCGATTAGCGGGATCGGGACGTTGGTGAACCACGTTATATCAAACTAGGTATTTGGGGAGGAGATTGTAATGACATCATTCCAGGGAGAACAGATTTATCGCAATTTCATCAATGGAGAATGGACGGAGGCTTCCACCGGACAAACGGAGCCCAGCATCAACCCCGCTAATCGCCATGAAGTGGTCGGTTATGTACCGGTTTCCACAGAAGAGGATGTGAACCGAGCCGTCGCAGCAGCTACAGCAGCCCGGCGGGCTTGGCGCAGCCTGCCCGGATCGGAACGCGGCAATATCCTGTTTCGTGCGGCCAGCGTATTGGAACGGCGGGCTGATGAGGTTGCCGAGGCAATGACAAGAGAAATGGGCAAGACGCTGGCGGAAGCCAAGGGGGAGACGATGCGCGGAGTCGCTATCTTGCGGTACTACGCCGGTGAGGGGATGCGCAAGTCCGGTGACGTGATACCTTCGACGGATAGCGAGGCGCTGATGTTCACGACCCGGGTGCCGCTGGGGGTTGTCGGTGTGATCGCCCCGTGGAATTTCCCCGTAGCCATCCCCCTCTGGAAGACTGCGCCGGCTCTGATATACGGCAACACCGTTGTGTTGAAACCGGCCCAGGAAACGGCTGTGACCGCAGCCAAATTGGCCGAATGCTTCGAGGAGGCGGGAATTCCGGCGGGTGTCTTCAATCTTGTATGCGGCAGCGGTTCGGTGGTCGGTTCGGCGCTTGTGGAGCATCCGGACGTGGGCGGTATCACTTTCACGGGCTCCAACGAAGTTGGGAAGCGCGTCGGCGCGGCCGCACTGGCCCGAGGAGCCAAGTACCAGCTCGAGATGGGCGGCAAAAACCCGATTATTGTCGCGGCGGATGCCAATTTGGATTTGGCGGTGGAAGCGACGATCAGCGGCGGCTTGAAATCCACCGGTCAAAAGTGCACGGCGACCAGCCGGGTGATCGTTGTACGAGAAGTGTATGAAGCCTTTAAAGCGAAGCTGCTCTCCCAAATCGAGGGCATTCGGCTTGGTGACGGCATGTTGCCCGAGACCTGGATGGGGCCCTGCGCTAATGAAAGGCAGCTGGAAACGGTGCTGCACTACATCCAAAAAGGGCTGGATGAAGGAGCCGTATTGCTGACCGGAGGGGCAAGGGCGAGCGGCCCGGCACTTGAGGACGGGTTCTACGTCCAGCCGACCGTATTTGACGGGGTGACTCCTCAAATGTCCATTGCCAGGGAGGAAATTTTCGGTCCGGTGCTTGCCCTGATTGCCGTGAACAGCCTTGAAGAAGCGATAGCGACGGCCAACGATAGCGATTATGGCTTGAGTGCCTCCATCTATACGCAAAATATAGGCGCCATGCTGTCCTTTATTCAGGACATGGATGCCGGGCTGGTCCGGGTGAATGCGGAAACAGCTGGTGTTGAGCTGCAGGCCCCGTTCGGCGGGATGAAAATGTCGAGCTCGCACTCCAGGGAACAGGGGCAGGCGGCTATCGAATTTTTCACTTCCATCAAAACGGTTTTCGTGAAGCCATAATCTTGGGGAGGGTGCCATGCACAATTCGATCAAGTCGATCATGGGGAAGGATGACCTGGCAAGCGGTGACATTACAACGCATGCCCCCGGGGTACAGGGAAGGCTGCCATTAACAGATGATCTGCTGAGAAATGCTCCAAGCGGAGACCTGTTTGGCATGTCCCAAAACGTCGGGATGGGCTGGAAGCCGGGAGAACTGAACGGAAAGCAGTTTCTGATTCTGAGCACGCAGGGAGGGATTCGCCAAGAGGACGGCAGTCCCGTAGCCCTGGGTTATCACACAGGACACTGGGAGGTTGGCTTGCTGATGAAGGCTGCGGCGGAGGAAATTTCCGGCCGCGGTGGTATCCCGTTCGCCGGCTACGTGAGCGACCCCTGTGACGGCAGGTCACAGGGAACGTCGGGTATGTTCGATTCGCTCCCCTACCGGAACGACGCAGCCCTCGTGTTTCGCCGGCTTATCCGCTCGTTGCCTACGCGAAAAGGTGTTATTGGCGTTGCCACCTGTGATAAAGGGCTGCCTGCCATGATGCTTGCGCTTGCGGGCATGCCGAAGATTCCGGGAATTATCGTACCCGGAGGGGTAACGCTTCCGCCGACCGAAGGGGAGGATGCCGGCAAAATTCAAACGATCGGCGCCAGGTACTCAAGCGGCGAACTCACGCTGGAAGCAGCGGCGGAGCTTGGCTGCCGGGCCTGTGCGACGCCTGGAGGAGGATGCCAGTTTCTCGGTACGGCGGCAACGGCCCAAGTTGTCGCCGAGGCGCTTGGCATGACGGTTCCTCATGCCGCTCTTGCGCCTTCGGGCCAGCCGATCTGGGAGGAAATGGCCCGCCAATCCTCCCGTGCACTGATGGCGATGGAGTCTCAAGGACTGCGGATGGGTGACATCCTCACAGATGCGGCGGTACGAAATGCCATGGTCGTTCATGCTGCGTTCGGAGGCTCGACCAATCTGCTGCTCCACATCCCCGCGATCGCCCACGCTGCTGGATTACAGGTGCCGGCGGTCCAGGATTGGATCCAAGTCAACCGGGATGTACCGCGCATCGTCAGCGTACTGCCGAACGGCCCGGTTTTTCACCCAACCGTTCGGGTATTTATGGCCGGAGGCGTGCCGGAAGTGATGCTGCACCTCAGACGTCTCGGCGTACTGGATGAATCGGTGCTTACAGTAACAGGCTCCTCACTGGGAGAAGTTCTTGATTGGTGGGAATCGTCGGAGCGTCGTCATCGGCTGCGCAAGCAGCTTAAGGAAAAGGACGGAATCGATCCGGACAGTGTCATTATGAGCCCGGAACAATCGAGGCTCCTTGGCATCACTTCCACCGTCACGTTTCCAACCGGGAATATCGCTCCGGAAGGCTCTGTGATCAAATCCACATCAATAGACCCTTCCGTCCTGAATGAGGAAGGCATATATCATCATAAAGGCAGGGCCAAGGTGTTTACAACCGAACGCGACGCGATCCGTGCGATTAAGAACGGGGGTATTCAGGCAGGGGATATCATGGTTCTCATTGGCAGGGGACCGTCCGGAACGGGCATGGAGGAAACGTATCAGCTCACGTCCGCGCTTAAGCACCTGTCCTTCGGTAAATATGTGTCGCTTATCACTGATGCCCGTTTTTCCGGCGTTTCAACCGGCGCGTGCATCGGTCATGTCGGCCCTGAAGCGCTGGCAGGCGGACCGATCGGCAAGCTCAAGGACGGCGATTGGATTGAAATTGTCGTTGACCGGAACCGGCTGGAAGGGCGGGTTGATTTTATCGGAGAAGGGGACCAGGAGATAACGCCGGATGAAGGGGCCCGATTGTTGGCCCAGCGGCCATTTCACCCAGGAATGCGTCCCGATGATGACCTCCCGGACGACACGAAGCTATGGGCTGCTCTGCAAGCCGTCAGCGGAGGTACATGGAAAGGCAATGTATATGATGTGGAGCGAATCGTCACAGCTATCGAAGCCGGAAAAAAGGCGCTTGGTTGGAACTAAAACCTAGTAAACCTGATCAAAATTCTGTAAGGAAATTATGGGATGATCATTGCTTTCATATCAATAGAAGGACTGCTGATTATTTCGGTGGTCCTTTTGTTATTGAAGTAAAGGGCTGTTATTCAAGACAGGGACATCAAGCCTAACGGAGGTAAGGAACAACAGAGATATGCATAGGGGAATAAGAGCTGGCCGAGATAGCTTCTGGTAGAGGTGCTCTTGTGGGTTAAGCGTAATTTGCCCGTTGAGCTTGTTACCAATTATTACATACCGTATAATTTCAATGTGCGGCCAAGTGTGCGCAATGTGGTAAAGAACAAATTTAATAAGATAAGGAAGTCACTCATGAGAAAATGGTTAGTATGCACGTTAGCGATCATGCTGAGCTTAGGTGCATTTTCCCCCGCAATCTACGCTTCTGAAATCCGTGTATCCGTGGATGGGCGTGAAGTACAATTTCCGGACGGACACCCCTATGTCGATCAAAAATCCAGCCTTACGATGGTTCCGCTTGCTTTTGTATCCGACAAGCTCGGAGCGACAACGAAATGGAACGGAAGTTTAAAACAAATCACGATCTCGCTTAACCGTGACATCATTATTTTGGTGATTGGCCATAGTTATGCACTGGTGAATGGGAAAAGGGTGGACTTTGCAGGGTCGGCGGTGCTTAAAAATGGCCGCACGATGGTTCCGCTGCGCTTTATTAGTGAAGCTCTGCACTCCAACGTGGATTGGCAGCCTTCGAGCAATCTGGTGAGCATCATGTCTTCGGTGGCCCGGGTTCCGAAAGGAACATGGATATGGGACAGTCACATTCTCAAACAGGATCAAGATCAAATACTAAATTTCGCAAAAGTAAAAAGTGTAACATCCATTTACCTTCAAATCGACAGAGATCTAGATCCGGCAATTTATGAAGGGTTCATCCGGAAAGCGAAGAAGGAAGGAATTCAAGTGGAGGCACTTGAGGGCCGTCCCGAATGGGCGAAAAAGTCTGCTCAGGGGGATATTCAAAAATTTATAGCGTGGGTGAAAGCCTATAATTCTTCTGTTGGCCCGGAAGCAGGCTTCACGGGATTGCATTTCGATATTGAGCCTTATGGTCTTAGCGAATGGACCACGGACAATAAGACCATTCTTGAAAGCTGGATGGACAATTTGCGACTGATTGAGAAAGAAAGCAAAGGAAGCGGCTTGAACATCGCGATCGACGTTCCGTATTGGCTGAATACGATTAAATTACCGGGAAAGGATTACAGCATGAGTGCATGGATGCTGGAGAAGTTCGATTCCCTTGTTATCATGAATTATCGGAATCATGCGTTGGGCGGTAATGGCATTGTGGAAAATGCACAGGCCATGCTGAGGGAAGCTTCCACGCTGAACAAGAAGATTGTTATTGCTGTCGAAACGGTCAAAAGCAATGAGGGTCCGCGGGTCTCCTTCTATTCCATGAGCAGCGATATGATGGATAAAGAGCTGCAGTCCGCCCATAATCAATTGGCTCATTATGCAAGCTATGCCGGCTTCGCCATTCACGATTTCAAAAGCTGGCAGGATATGAAGTAAGAAGCCAATCCCATTACAAAGTACACCTTATAGCTGCTGAAAAGAGAAAGGGAGCCGTTGACGGGGGGCGTTCAATGAAACTATAATGGTTTTATTGAAAGGGGATGCCGAAAATGGCTATCGTAAGCCGCTACACCGTTGCGCTTCATATATTAACTTGGCTGGCTTATTGGTCGGAGAAGGACGAATTTTTCCCTTCCGACCGGATTGCGAACAGCGTGGGAACGAGCCCGGTTTTTCTGAGACGGATTCTCGGCCAGCTCGCGAAAGCAGGCCTGGTTCTGGTGCAGCACGGAGGGACAGGGGCTGGATGGAAGCTTGCGCGCCTTCCGGAGGAGATCAGCCTGCTGGACGTGTACGAAGCCGTTGTGCAGACGCCACTATTCGAGCTGCATCACAGCCAGCCGAACCCGAGCTGTATTATCGGCCATGGCATTCAGCCGGCTCTGCAATCGGTTTACGAGGACAGCGAGGAAGCGTTGAAGCGCCGGCTGGCACAGGAATCGATCCGTGATCTGGTCACCTCGTCGCTGGAGCAAGGGAAGCGGTGATGCCGCCGCAACGGCAGGCATTCTTCGAGAATCGCTTGCCGGAGTGGGCCAGATTAACGGCCAGCAGCTGCTGGGTCCGAGATTCCGGCCTCCGGAAACCCCGGGTGAGAAAGCTGTCCGGCCGTTTGACAAACCCGCGTGTTTTTTTTGCTCCTCAATGTAACTGATCTAGTTTCAATGAGAGGGGGTGGCAGGCGACTGCTCACGTTCATGTGAGGATGGAAGTGTGGGAAGGCCGTATAGTGAAATAACACCTGCCTGATCGCGGGCGCGAGGGAGAAGCAGGTATGATATTGGACTGTCCTTCAGCTGGTGGTTTGTCCGAGGTGTGTATCGAATCGGCTGGATGTGGGCTCATTACGGTGTTTAATGTAACCGATTCGGTTGTAATGATGATGAGAAAAATTTAAGAAACCGAAATTGAGCTTTTTTTGCTTCTCAATGTAACTGATTCGGTTCTATTGACAAGACGAATCTAAAAAAAAGGAGAGGGTTTTCATGGACAAACGGATTTTTTGGCTGGCGCTTGGGTCGTTTGCGGTCGGCACGGAAGGGTATATGATCGGCGGGCTGCTGCCGACACTGGCGGCGGCAATGCACGTGTCGACGGCGCTTGCCGGACAGCTGGTGACGGCGTTTGCGCTCGTGTACGCTGTATCGTCGCCGCTGTTGACGACTCTGACAGCGAGGATGGAGCGCAGGAAACTGCTATTCGGTTCGCTGCTGCTGCTCACTGTCGGAAACGTGCTGTGCGGGTTCGCCTCTTCTTATGGCTTGATGATGACCGGGCGGATTGTCGCCGCGCTGGGGGCTGGCCTGTTCTCGCCGGGGGCCGTCGCCGTCGCCTCCACGCTGGCCCCGGCTGAGAAAAGAGGGCGTGCGGTGTCGATCGTCGTTGCTGGGCAGACCGTCTCCCTGATCCTGGGCGTCCCCTTCGGGATGTGGGTCGCCCTGACGTTCGACTGGCGTACGACGTTTTGGATCGTCGGCGGGGTGGCGCTGCTCGCCGCACTTGCCATCCGGCTGCTGTTCCCGCAGGTGGCGCCGGGCGCGGCGATCGGCATACGGGAACGCCTTTCGTATCTGAAGAAGCCGGAGCTGCTATCCGCCTTGCTGATTACGCTCGCTTGGGCCACCGGTATTTTTGCGCTCTTTACGTATGTTTCCGAACTTTTTTCCGGCTATGGTGCCGGCGGCCGGACGATCAGCATGGTGCTGTGTCTCTCCGGTATCGCCAGCTTCATCGGGGTGCGGACAGGCGGCTTGGCCGCAGACCGGATCGGACCGAACCGGGCGATTCCGCTGGCGCTGACTCTGCTCACAGCCGCGCTTATCTTGATGTCGGCGTTATACGGTTTCGCCGGCCGGCCTGGTATTCTCGCCATGGCGGTGGCTGCTATGGCACTGTTCGGCTTCAGCGGCTACATGTTCAATCCTGCGCAGCAGCACCGTCTGATCGGGCTGTCGGGGCCTTCGTCCGGCATCGTCCTGTCGCTGCAGTCTTCCGTCCTGTACGTCGGCAGTGCCTTGGGCGCATCGGCCGGAGGAGCTGTTGTGCGCTTCGCTACCGTCGGTGAAATTGGCTATTTCGCAGGGGCTATGACGGCGCTGTCGCTCGTCTTGTTTGCGGTTAGCCTGCGTCTGGAGCGTCGTATGAAGCGGCGGGCAGCCGTAACGGGGCATGCGCACGCTGCAGACGAGTCGGGTGCCGCCGGCTAAGCTCAGCTGGCTTTTACATCCGTCCGCATTTTGTAAATACGATGTGTCAATGGTGACGAGATGTTGTCATATTTTGAATGCTACGATGAAGAGGTGATCAGAAAATTTCGATAGGAGTGAGAAGGTTTGTTCACACACCGGGAAGTACGTGTCAAAGAAGTCCCGATCCATGCAGTCGAAGCCGGTCCCATATCAAAGCCAACTGTGTTTTTGATTCATGGTTGGCCGACCTGTTGGCTGGAATTTGAAGGCGTGATGCATAGGCTTGCCGAAGAGTACCATGTTATCGCCATCGACATCCCCGGGATCGGGAATTCAGTCATTCCTCTGCAGTCATACAGCAAACGCAATATAGCCGAGTATGTTCGGGGAATTATGGATCATATGAATTTACAAGATGTGACGTTGGTAGGGTGTGATGCTGGGGGCCAGGTGACGTATGCTTTTCTGAAGAGCTTTCCTGACAGGTTATCGCGCGCGGTAATTATGAATGTCGCCATTCCTGGAGTTGATCCGTGGAACGAGGTGAAAAGTAATCCTTACATCTGGCATTTTGGTTTTCATAACGTGCCCGAATTGCCCGAGATACTGGTTTCAGGCAAAGAACTTCCTTACTTCTCCTTTTTCTATGACGTGCTGGCCGGAAAGGGCAAGCGAATGAGTGATGCCCGCAGAAAATCATATGCCGAAGCCTATTCCCGTTTGGACGCATTGAAAGCAGGATTTGATTTATACAGAAGTTTTCATGAAGATGAACAGGATAATGCCGCGTTAAAACATGTTGCCGTGTCAACGCCAGTTCTGTACTTACGAGGATCGGATGAAAACGCAGATATTGAAAAATACCTTGCCGGATTTAGGGAAAATGGCCTGCAACATATCCAAGCCACAACCATCGAAAATTGCGGTCATTTTTCAGCAGAAGAACAGCCTGAACGAGTTGCACTGGCCATAAAGGAATTTATCCTTAGTTCTTTGTAACGTTAAATGGCTTGGCTAACAGTACGATGGTACATGGCAAAGTTGTAAGACAACCAGAACAAAAAAAATCACTTAAGAGCCGCATTGTTGCGGCTTTTTATCATTTCTCGGCCTATGATGTGACTTTACCTATAATTTTGCCGCCTCTTGAATCATAAGTTTGCCATTACTTCGTCTAGATTCTTTAGAAACGACCCCCAAATAATCTCAATGCATCCAAAAGCCGAATACTCTCATCTAATGTTCCAAAGCACTTCTTCTGGGGACTGCACATAAATACGGTAAAAGTTAACAGGTAAATTTACTCATTGATTAATCGGGCTCAATAGGGGGAATCGTTTCCGAAGTCACATATCATTGCCTTAGATCGTTATATGTGCAAAACGAGAAGGAGCTGAGGAAAATGAGCGACTTGACTTGTATCATCATCGGAGGCGGCCATGCAGGGCTTGCAGCGCTAAAAGCAATAAAGGAAACGACCCGAGGCATGGCTAACGGGCGGCGGATTCGGTTTGTTCTATTCGACAAGCAGCCCGGTCATGTGCGCAAAATATTGTTATTCCGACCGGCCGCGGGCGGGGAAGAGATTGTAATTCCCTGGACGCATTATGAGTTTTCTGAAGGAGTCGAATTCGTGCACAGTACAGTTATTTCTGTGGATCGTAGGGAAAAACAGATCCGATATGAGGATGTGCAAGGAAAGGATGCTCGCATGCAGTATGACCTTTTAGTCGTGGCGGTTGGCAGCGTCGTTCGGCAACCGGGTCCTGAGCAGGGTGGTATTTCTTTAACCGATCTGCAAACCGCAGCAGTCATCCGGGAGCGCTGGCGTGCCAATTTGCGGCAAGCTGCCCATGAGAAAAATCCGAAAGAACGAAAGCGACTGATGACAGTTGCAGTTACGGGTGCGGGCATAAGCGGCATCGAGACGTCATCTGAACTGGCACTTGAAATGCAGAAGGAAGCCTCGTCACTAGGACTGAGCCCGTCCGATATTTCTGTTTATTTAGTGAGTGGACAGGAACGATTGTTCATGGAAGGACCCAAGAAAGTTGGACGAAAATTGGATCAGATGCTCAGCGAATGTGGAGTGACGGTGGTTTACAACCGTAAGGTGATGCGGGAGGAAGCCGGAGTGGTGACGCTCAACAATGGGGATCGTCTGTCGGTCGGCCTATGCATTTGGACAATAGGTCTGATTCCAAATCCAGCCCTTCGCACGATGGGTTTGCCGCTTACTCCTGATGGCCAAGTGCTGGTGGATGAATCCTATCGCGTTCAAGGGGCGCCGGGTGTATATAGCATTGGCGACTGTGCGAGAATCGTTGACCCAAAAACCGGCAAGGCAGCTCTGATGAGGTGCGCAGAACTTGCTCTACAAGATGATCGACTGGGCAAAATCATGTTGGCAGATCTGGAGGGCCGCCCTGCGCCAGTCCACAAATCAGCGCCAATAGATCTCTACTGCATCGGTCTGGGAAAAAATCGCGGATTGGTATGGGGACGCAAATGGGGACTTAGCATGATTGTAACGGGAAAGCTTGCGTGGAAATTCAGGAAAGTTGCATGGGATGCAGGCAGTAAGCTTCGATAGGAACTAGATACCAACCAACAGCTAGAAATGGCGAGACGGGGATTGGAGGAACGGCGTTTCCTTATTTCAGCCCTTATGGCTCGCATGTATCGCCTGCTCGGCAATCCTTTTTATAACCGTCAGTAAATTATCGATTAAGACCCGAAGAGAGAGCCTGGTATCGAAGTTGCTGCATATCCTGATGGGCGCCGTCACAGCTCTTTTGGTTGGATTCGGACTAACCTTCCTTGCGCATGGAATGCTGGATCTAGATATTCCTAAATTTTCGGATACCGCGCTGTTCTTATCCGTTACGTTTTTCAGTTTTTTCCTTATGATAACAGCTGTATTGTCTATATTGGGGATCAGTGGTGTTGCAATATTTGCCTTATTGCTTTTCTTCGGTGCATCTTTGCTGGCTTTGGCACCAGAAATGATGTCTTCTTTCTATCGCGGGTGGATTCATCCTTGGCTCCCCATGCGCTTTATGGTCGATGGTCTTCGACAATTGTTCTTCTTTGGAAAAGGATTTGGTTGGAATGCTCCCGTAGCCGCTCTTACATGGATCTCATTGGTAAGCGGCATCGTCATTCTGGGCACCGCAGTAAAGGTTCGTGTACAGAAAATCGATAGAACAGCAACGGCTTCAAGGCCATAGTAGCCAGTAAATCATATCGAAACCAAATTTCTTTGAAGATAACGACTTGTTAAGGAGATGCAGAGAGATGAACGACTTGACATGTATTATCATTGGAGGCGGCCATGCAGGGCTTGGTGCGCTCAAAGCTATAAAGAAAGAGACCCGGGGGATGGCGAACGGACGGCGCATTCGGTTTCTTCTAATCGACAAGCAGCCCGGTCATGTACGCAAAGTGATGTTGTTCCGGCAAGCCGCAGACGGGGAAGAGATTATGATTCCCTGGAGTCATTATTGTTCAGAAGGAGTCGAATTCTTGCAAGGTACAGTTACTTGCGTAGATGATGAGGCCAAACGGGTTCAATATACGGATTCACAAGGAAATGATGCCCGAATTCATTATGACCTTTTAGTAGTTGGCGTCGGAAGCATTGTTCGTCGACCTGATCCCGATAAGGGAGGGATCGCCTTGACGGACCCGCAAGCGGCGGCAGACATCCGGGAGCGCTGGCGTGCCAATCTGCGGAAGGCTGCCGTCGAGACGAACCCGGATAAACGAAAGCGACTAATGACAATCGCGGTTGCGGGAGCGGGCATCAGCGGTATCGAAACGTCCGCCGAGCTGATGCTTGCCATGCGAAAGGAAGCAGCGGCGCTGAGTCTGAATTCGTCCGATGCCTCCGTTTATTTGCTCAATGCGCAGGAACAGCTGTTCCCGGAAGGGCCGGAGAAGGTTAGACGGAAGTTGGAGCGGTTGCTCAGCGAATGTGGGGTGACAGTGCTTCACAATAGTAAGGCAATGCGGGAGCAAGCAGGAGTGTTGACGCTAAGCAATGGTGATCATCTGCCGGTTGGCCTATGTGTATGGACGATTGGTCTGATACCGAATCCGGCGCTTCATAGCATGGGCTTGCCACTATCTTCTGGAAGTCAAGTACTGGTGGATGAATGTTATCGCGTCCAAGGGATGTCGGGCGTATACAGCATTGGCGATTGTGCGAGAATCGTCGATCCAGGTACCGGCAAGGCGGATCAGATGACATGCAAAGAAGCTGGACCACAGGCTTTAAGGCTGGGGAAAATCGTAACGGCCGATCTGGAGGGCCGTTCGGCACCGGTTCACAAATCGTTTGTGGATACCTTCGGCTTCGGCCTAGGGCAAAATCGCGGGTTGATCTGGGTACGTAAATGGGGACTTGATATCATCATTACGGGGAAGCTTGCGTGGAAAGTGAAAAAGGTGGGATGGGATTTTGCGAGCTGGCTCCGATAGAAACAAAGGGATCAAGTTGTATGAAACCCGGATAATAGCTTATTGACCTTAACGTTACGTCAACCCTTAAAATGATCACAAAAGGGCGATTCAGATTTTCAGGGGTCTGTGTTCACGAAGGGAAGGTGAGTTCTATGCAAAATATAGAGCGACAAGCCCAGAAAAAGGGGATCGAGTTGAAGGATTACGGCAGATGCCAATTTTGCGGGTCGAATACCAGGGGTGGAGTATTTGAATGCTTTGATGTTTTCAACGATCTGGCAATGACCTTTATGGAAGGAAATCATCTATTCACATTTATATATGCCGATGCACATTGTTTGCAGCATTCGGAGGTTCATGGGGGATGGAACAACAATTTGCATCTCACTAGACAGTATTTAATCCTTGAACAAGCTATAGCATGGGAGTATGCAAAGACAAGCCAGCTGAGCAATATTCTGGATCAATACAAACGGACACACCCGGATATTTTGATTCCTGCATTGCCGCTGCAGCAAAGAGGACATTTAACGGTTACAGACTTAATCGGACTGAAGCAGAAAGAACTTGAATCCATGGTATTCAAGTGGGCAATGGATGTCTACCATTCATATGATCGGTACCATACAAATGCAAAAGTTGTGGGAGACCTATATATCAACAAATATGAACGATAACAATGGGGGAAGGCGAGATGAATGTAATAAATATTGGCTACGGTTCGACCAATTATTATGCGATCGGCTTCCAGGAAAAGTACCTTCTCATTGATGTGGGGTTACCCGGTACGTTGGGGAAGATGGCCAGCCAATTGCGAAAATATAACATCCCATGGAGTGACATTCACTATTTAATGGTTACGCATTTTCACCCTGATCATTGCGGAATCGCACAAGAGATACAATCCATGGGTGTTGAGCTTATTATCAGCCGAACGCAGTCGGATTTTCTTGAAAGTGCAAACGAGACCATGAAAAAGTTCTCCAGTTTTAAAGAAATAAAGGTGGAAGCCCATAATATTATCAATGAACATGATCAGGCCGTCCTCACTAAAAAAATGGGCATTCCAGGATATATTCTTCATACACCCGGTCACTCGGATGATTCCATTAGTATTGTTATCGAGGGGCTGGGTATTTTTACAGGGGATTTACCCTATAACCACCATATGAGTATGGAAACGAATGAAAAGGTTGATCAAAGCTGGTCACGGTTAAGAAATACAAACGAACACAAGGTATTCCCTGGGCATGGCCAGCCCCTCATGCTTTGAAATATGACAGTTAGGCGCAGTTCCAGACATTTACATGAAGTGGAGAAATCGGTAAAATAAACATATTATCGATTGTAATCTTTGGTACTGATTAGACACCGATCATATTTTTGAAAGTGAGGTCTCGAATGATGAGAAAATCTACGATTAGCTCCATGCAAAGTCTTGTACTATAAACAACGGCGGTTGTTTGTATGGAGCTCAGAATTCATTTTTACCGCCTGAATATCAGCGTTCATGATAATTGTTTATAGGATAGGCTTTGCAACCTTAAATTTTAATAAATTTTAAGGAGCAGAGCTATCATGAAGTATGTAAACGCAGATATCGTTTTTCCGGAAGAGCTTTTAAAGGAAATACAGAAATATATCCACGGAAGCATGGTTTACATCCCAACCCCTGAAGGACAACGGAAGAAATGGGGCGAAAATTCAGGAAGCCGAAAACATTTGAGCCTCAGAAACGAAACGATACGTCAGCAATATATCGATGGTGCAACGATCGATGAACTTTCTGATCAATTCTGCCTTTCCATCGATAGTATTAAAAAAATCATTTATTCCAAAATATAAGCCGTAGAAATCACATCATAGGTTATGATGTGATTTTTTGTGTAATGAATGATTCTGAAAGATCTTTTATATATTTATAAACGGTTTCCTTTGCTACGATTGGAGAAACACCATTCAGAGAGGGGCATTTGGATGTCATTACAAGTTCGTCCATATCGTTCTGATTTTGAGGAAACGGTAAAAAACTTAAGTCACAAAGCATGGATCCTTTTTAAATATAATCAAGATTACAATCATCAGAGGATGAGCTGCGTATTTAACGAGGACGGGAATTTAATATGTGTGGGATATTTACGACACGGAATTGCGGATAATCATGATGTATTCGAAGTCGAAATGCCCACGAATGAATTAGCTTTAAACCGCATGGATGAAGTGAGAGCAGCTCTTTTCCCTACTTTTATGGAAACCTGTCAAAAGCTGCGTAATCCTAACAAGAAAACGAAGCTGGTTGCGTGGAAGGACTTTTATGGTGACAGAGCGTTTTACGAAGAGAAGGGCTTTAGCCCTTTTCAAACCTATTACATAGCACGGCGTTCCCTTGAAGAATCCATACCTGAAGTCAGAACGCCTGTTGGAGTGAATGTCCAATACCACCCGATGGAATCCAGAGAAGAAAGAATCCAATATACCGAGCTGGAAAATCAATTTTATCAAGGTGTAGTATACCGGAGTGTAAATATGTTGGAATGGATGATGGGTGGTCCGGAGTTACATACCATTTCTGCCTTTGAAGGTGATGAGCTGGTTGGCAGCGTAATGTGTTGGCAAACCGGGGCAGTCGAGAGGTTATTCGTCATTCCACGTTGGCGTAATAAAGGGCTGGGTAGGGTTCTCATCACGAAGGGATTTGAGTATCACCTGAAGAACGGCCGAAACGAAGCGGAGACGCTGGTTCATGAACAGAACAAGGAAGCTATGTCGTTGTTAGAGTCAATGGGGTATACCTTTCATGTAAAATTAGTACTTATGTCAATGGATATTTAGAAAAAGAATCTGCAGCGCCCCCGGGAATATTCGAATGTCTTAAGGGGATACTGGAAATAGGTAGGAGATCATTCATTTGGTCGATAATGATCATAGAAACACCCGCATTGATCTCCATTCCATGAAACCCTAGTATAAGCTTAACGACATAAATAGGGGGCGCTTAGCGATGTCCATGTCAATCGCAGATATCCAAATACCTGATAGCAAACTGGCCAAGGAAGCGGCCGAATTACTCCGGGAACATGGCGATGATTTGCTGTGGAACCATTCAAACCGGGTATTTCTTTTCGCAGCATTCAAAGGCAACCTGAATCAATTGAAGTATGATCCGGAATTGCTCTATATCAGTTCTCTTTTCCACGATTTAGGCCTTACGCCTGCATTCCGCAGTCCTGATAAGCGCTTTGAAGTCGACGGCGCGAATGCCGCTCGAGATTTCCTGCAAAGCCGTGGCGTGCCGGAAGAATCCATCCGATTGGTGTGGGATGCCGTCGCCCTGCATACTACGATCGGAATCGTCGAATATAAAGAAACCGAAGCGGCCCTGATGAATTTTGGCGTCGGTTACGACGTCGTGGGGAAAAACTTCGAACTGATCTCGGAAGAAATTCGCCGGCAAATCGTTGATGCGTTCCCGCGAAACCGGTTTAAGCACAACATTCTGCGCGCCTTCTTTGAAGGCTTTAAGCATAAACCAGAAACGACCTACGGCACGATTAACGCCGATATATGCGAGCTGTTTCTGCCGGGCTATAAACGGCCTAATTTTTGCCATCACGTGCTTCATTCCAGATGGGATGAATAACAACGCACGTTCAATCAGCCTAAGTCATGGACCTGGACTAGAGCATACACAATTCATAGCCGCGTAACTGCGGCTTTTTGTGTTTTAAGAAGAATGTATGCTGAAGTATGATGCAACAAATTGGAAATTTTTAACGTCTAAGCAGTGACGCTAGGATAGGAGGGGCTGGACATGAAGAGGATTGCCATGCTGATCATTTTGGCTTTTTCGTATATGACTTTAGTTGGCTGTTCGAGCACATTAACAAGCGGTAAGGACGTAGTCGTTGAAAAACAATTAACGGGGGAACCAGAACAAGTACCAGAAAAGCAACCAGAGAGAAAATCAGATTTAAAGAAACCTCCTAAGGCTGACATTGTGATAGGGGAAAGGGTATATCCGACTAAACTCGGCACCTATTGCTGGACCTCAACCAATCAAAGTATATGTGTGGATACCGCTGGACCGGTTGAACTTTTAAAAGATGTAGCTCCTGTTTCCGTACAGCCCGGTGAAGTCGTGAAGTTTGCAATGAATGTTGAGCCTAAGCCCAACAAATATCACGTCACGCAAATGACGGCGGAGGGAAGTTCAATAGACGTTGCGGTGAAAGAGAATAGTTTTCATGCCCCCGCACAAAAAGGGACTTATTATTACTCTTACGGCGTATGGTGGATGGACGAGCTTATCGAAAATCAATCGAATGGTGATGCTTTTTATTGTTTTGTCTTACAAGTCATTTAAAGAATCAGGAGACGATCGTAATCTGTATTAAGACTCCCAAATATGAATCATCGAGGAGAGAGAGAGAGCAAATGAATATGAAACAGATAGATATTTTTCGTATGCAATTTGACTTTGTTTGGGATACGGAGACCTGGTTTTTACCCTTAGAATCAGCTCTTGCGGGTTTAAATTCGACCGATGCAAGCTGGCAGCCCCCTGGAGGAGGGAATACCATTTGGCAAACGGTAAACCATTTAAATTATTACAACGCCCTGCTTGTCAGACAACTTCATGACACAACGCCTGGAACAGAGGCATCTGAACGCAAGCCTACATATGGAGATATCGGAGAACCCCCTGATTCTAAATGGGAGGCCGTTTTGGCGGAAGATACATTTGGAGGGCCTGGGGACCCGGAGGATTCTGACAAATGGGCGGCAACCGTGGCAGAAACCAGCCGAATTTGTGAAGATTTACGTCAATCGCTGGCACAAATGAACGACAGTCAGCTGGATGTGGAGCGTGTTGGGAGGCTGGCCCGTCAAATGCTGCACAACGTATACCACATTGGACAAATCGTATTCATTCGCAAACAGCAAGGTTCTTGGCCAAAGGAGCGGGAATAATTTGTATATTCGTTTATGCGCCCAATAATGAATACCAAAGCCTAATTTTTCACCAAATAACGGGAAATTAGGCTTTTTCACGCTTAATAGCCATATCTGGTGAAGAACAAATGGAAAGTAGGGTGTATTAAAGAAGCTGTCGGTAATTCCGATGATAATACCTATGGGTACTATAGAATATTGCTCTGGGCTTAAGTGCAAAGCGATTCACATACAGTTCATAAATTTACTTTACAATAAGCTGAATCGTTTGTGAGGGCCTTGAATTTACGACAAGTTGATGAATACAGATCGATAATGGAGGTAAGAATCGTTTGGAATTGTTTGAGTTTATTTTGCTAATGCTGGCGGCGGTGTCTTTATCCAATTTAATGAACCGGTTTATCCCCTCGGTCTCCGTGCCTATTATTCAAATCGTGCTGGGGATGTTGATCACTTGGCTGCCGTTACACTTTGAACTGAAATTAAATCCAGAGCTGTTTTTGCTCCTGTTCATTGCCCCGCTGCTGTTCAATGATGGAAGGCATGCGGATAAGGAAGCGCTCTGGAAGCTGAAGAAACCAATCCTTTTGCTGGCACTGGGTCTGGTGTTCGTCACGGTAGCCGTGGTTGGTTATTTCCTGAACTGGCTCCTTCCGGTGATTCCGCTGGCGGCATCTTTTGCACTGGCGGCTGCATTAGCGCCTACTGATGCTGTGGCCGTGGGTGCACTGGAGCAGAAAGTAAAAATCCCTCATCAGACGATGCAAATTCTGGAGGGGGAGTCCTTAATCAATGACGCATCGGGGCTCGTGTCATTTCAGTTTGCCGTAGCCGCGATGATCACCGGTGTGTTCTCTTTCAAAACGGCCAGCATCAGCTTTATTTCCATCTCACTTGGCGGTGTAGTGCTGGGCCTGCTGCTCACGCTTGTCAAATATGCGGTGGTGAAATGGCTGCGCAGATTGGGGATGGAGAATGTTACGCTCCACATGCTGATTGAAATCCTGACCCCTTTTGTGATTTTCATGGCGGCCGAGGAATTAGGGGTTAACGGTATCCTGGCCGTCGTCGCCGCAGGAATCGCCCATTCTTTCGGTTACAAGAAAATGAATCCCGAGGTAGCCAAGCTGCGGGTTGTATCCAAAAGCACTTGGTCGGTCATTGTTTTTGTTCTGAACGGACTGGTTTTCCTGCTGCTTGGCACACAGCTTCCTGATATTATCCAGACGATTTGGAACAGCGCGGAAATCGGAAATCTGAAAGTCATCATGTACACCCTGTTATTGACCGCAGCTGTACTTGGGCTGCGCTTCATCTGGGCGATTCTGATGGATATGGTCGAAGGGACCAAACCGCGCGGCCCTTGGCGGCTCAGGGTTAAGAAGGCCCTGATCCTCAGCCTATCAGGCGTCCGGGGGACGATCACCCTGGCGAGTACGATGTCACTGCCATTATTTCTTCGTGATGGCACCGCGTTTCCGGCGAGGGATCTGATCATTTTCCTTGCGGCTGGCGTTATCGTGTGGTCCCTTCTTGCGTCCAACTATCTGCTGCCGCTTTTATTGGGGAAAGAAACGCAAACGGAGCAGGAAGAGGAGGAGGTTCAGGCAAAAATTGAAATTCTGAGGAATGTGGTGAACGGATTAAACGAACTGAGCACGGATCAGAACCGGCTGGCGATTGCCCAGATCATCAATACGTATACTTCCCGAATCAAATCGCTCAGAAAAGAGGACAAGAACGATAAAGTACAGCGGGCCTTGGGCTTGTCTATCCTGAAATGGGAAAGGGAGAACACGCTGCACGCGGTTCAGAAGAAAGAAGTGAATCCAGTCACAGCGTACCGTTACCTTAAAAGAATAAATCAGCTGTTATTCATGCACACAGGAGATGTCCGTTATAAAAAAGAGCTTTTCCCTGTGAAGCAATGGATTGAAGTGTTCGGAATGCTGCATCCGGCCCGCCTGAGTATCCGAGAGAGACGCGCCGAATTGGCCAAGCTCAGAATTCAAAATACAGCTTACGTCTTAAAGGAGCTGAACGCGCTGCTTGCAAAAGGGGAGACGGATATGGAGTCGGTCAGCTCGCTGATTTTGCAATATGAACGTACGCTGCTTCTTCTGACCCGAAACGAATCGGACACCTACAACCGGGAAGAGTTCGACATCCTGATGCAGGAGCTCGCACGGGTCGGGATTCAGCTGGAGAGAGACAACATCCAAACTATGTTCGAGACCGGACGGATATCCAGACAGGGCATGAAGGAAATGAAACGTGATATTCTCTTCATGGAGCATGACTTGAGAGAAGAGATGGGTTGAGAATCATCCTATTGATTTATGCTGCCTGTTAACGGGTTTGTAGACGCCGATGACGATTTTTTATTCAATTTTCTTACCGAGACTAGACTGCTTGCAAGCAGAACAAATGCGCCAAAAAGATAAGGCAAGTCGATATGAATTTCATATAAGATCCCTGCGAGTAACGGTCCAAAGATCGTACCAAGGCTCGTATAGGCATTATTCATCCCTGCGACGAATCCTTGGTCCTCTCCAGCTTCTTTGGATAGGAGGGTGTTGATGGTTGGACGCAAAATATTATTGAATGAAAAAAATAGCATGGTGATGATCATGACATAATAGTAATTGCCTGAGAAAAGCAATGATGCGAGCGTGAAAGCGGATAGCAAAAGCATGGCGACGATAACCCGCTTTTCCCCGAACCGGCGGGTGATCCGATCGGTCAGGAGCACTTGGTTCAGCGTGCCAATCAAAGAGCATACGGTAAGTAAAATGGCGATTTGCTGCGTAGTGAAACCGTAACCCTGAACGACAAAAAGCGGAAAAATGGCTTCAAAATGCGTCAGACCAAACGTCATGGCGAAAACAATAAGCAGCAGGATAAAATAACGGGATTTTACGGAAAGACCAATTTGACGAAAGATATTGTCTTTCTTGTCCTGCACAGATTGGCGAAGCCGGCGGATCTCAGGCGACAGCGGCTCGGGGAGCATCCACATACTGCATATCATAGCCAGCAGACCAACGGATGCGGAAGCGAAGAAAGGCATTTTGATGCCCCATTCCGCAAGCAATCCTCCTACACCCGGCCCGATAATAAACCCTGAAGTCATCGATGCGCCTAACCAAGACATAGCCTTGCTGCGCTGGGCATCTTCTGTAATATCCGCAACGTAAGCAATAATCGCAGGGACCAGAGCGGCTGACCCGATTCCGCCGATCAGTCTCGACACGAATAATAAGGTTAAATCGCCTGCAAACGCCGCCAGTAAATTAGATATGGCAAATAAAATCAACCCTGTAATGATCATCGGTTTACGACCGTACCTATCGGACAAATTTCCTGCGAAGGGTGAGAATAGAAACTGTGTCAAACCGAAGCAAGAGACGAGATAGCCGGCGGCTTGGCCGCTTGCTGAAAACATTTCGAGCAGTTCCGGCACGATCGGAATGACGAGGCCCATGCTCAGATTGGCGAGAAACATATTCAATAGAAGTAATGGGAATGCGGACCTTGGTAACATCAATGATCTCCTCTGTAGTCAATATATAACGATGGAAACAGGATAAACGGATCCCTTCATTAATGTTAGCATGCATTAGTCCGCTTGAATAATATGAATAATATTTACGACAGGAATCATTTTTATATAGATGGCTATTCATATCCGATGAACAAAAGAGGCATAACAAGCGAATAACGATACCCTTTACTGCAAATAAAAAGGGTGTCCCTAGCCAATTAAGGCGTGGGACACCCTCCTATTTTATGCAAAATAATGCCCTTCCTTGAGATCGGCGATGAGTCCGGGCTGCATCGGTTTCCAACCCAGAAGCTCCCGTGTTGCCTGACTCGCTTGCGCAGTGTTATACAAGCTTGTAATGTCGAGGGCGGCAATGGCACCGAGAAAACCGAAATGGGCGGCAGCTTCTTCAGATGTGATGCTGACCGCCGGCACGTTCAATTGCCGTCCGATGACCTCGGCGATCTCGCGGAGCGGAATGCCTTCATCGCCGGCGCCAAGCAGCCGTGAGCCCGCCGGGGCAGATTCCAGCGCCAGACGGTACAGAACTGCCGCGTCCAGGCGGTGAACCGCCGGCCAGCGGTTCGTTCCATCACCGATGTAGGCGGCGAAGCCCTTCGTCCGGGCGATGCTGATCATCATCGGGACAAAGCCCTTATCGCCTTCGCCGTGTACGGACGGTGCAAGCGAGACGATCGATGCCCGGATACCCCGCTTCGCCATCGCGAGCACGGCTTGATCCACGGCATGGCCATTGGCGTGTGCTGTGGTAATGAACGGCTTCCCGGAGCCTTCGAGTGCCGCTCCCATGACTTCTACAGCCCGCAAATCCAGAGCCAGCGCACCTTCAAAGTCGGAAAAATCGTTGGTGAACGCCAGATGAATCACGCCGTCCGCAGCCGCGGCGGCGCTGCTGAGCGTATCGAGGTCGTCCAGCGTGCCGTACAGCGGTTCGGCTCCCGCTGCCTTTAATCCCGCGGCTTTCTCTTCTGAGCGGCAAAGACCCGTTACGGTGTGTCCTGCACCGATCAGTTCCTTGACAACCGCGGAGCCGACATACCCTGTTGCTCCTGTAACAAAAACATGCATTTTGATATCCTCCTTCATGAGTTGACTGCTTGAACATGTTAAGCATAAACTATGAAGTGAACTCTAGGGCAAGCGGTCCAAAGGAGAAATGACGATGAAAATTCAGGAACTGGCGGATAAGATGGGATTAACGATTCATACGATCCGCTATTATGAAAAGGAAGGCTTGCTGGATGATCGGCATGTCCGCCGAGAAAGCAACAATTACCGCAACTATTCGGATGAGGCTGTCGAGCGGTTGAAGCTCATCAAGAAGTTCCAGTCCATCGGCTGTTCACTGGCTGAACTGAAGGAAGTGCTGCAGGACCACGACGCCAACACGCACACGAACCAGCAGATCATCGATTGGATTCGCGGCAAGAAAAAGGAGATCGAAGGCAAGAAGGAAGAATATGACCAAATGCTGGTCACTCTTAACTGGATGCTGGAGTATCGGACTCTACTCATGGACGATCCGCAAAAAGCACAAGAGATGCTAAAGGCTTGGCATGCTGGCTCATCCGATTGAGCTGCTGACGCGTCTCGTCTCCTTTTGGCGGCCATTTAGGAATATTGATTCACCATGTCAAGTAAATAATTTCGAAATTGTTCAGCATACGATGGGGGCTCCACGACTTTTAGGTTTGTGCCGAAGCTTGCTAAAAATTGAAATCCGATGTGGCTTTGAGGAACGTGGATGGTTGCCAAGAATAAGTCAGAACTATAATTTTCAATACTTTTACGGCCATACCTTTCAATGAATTGATCCTTTACGCTGGGCAAAATCAACGCTCTTACAGCGACCAGTTCCGGTTGGTAACTTGACTCATATTCATGATCTAAGGAATAATCTCTAGGGTTAAACGTTTTTTCATCCACTTGAAGCTGGTCGATCCGGGATAATTTAAACGTTCTATACCTCATGCGATGCAGACAGAATCCTTTCAAATACCAACTCGTTTCGCTAAAATGAAGCTGATACGGCTCGACCATTCTGTCCGTGATCATGCCGTTTTTATCAATATACTCAAATGAAATCAACCGTCTTGCTAATATTGCTTCCTGACACTTCTTCAAGGTTTGACGAATTTCAGACCTGCCCTCCCAATCATAAAATGACAGCTGAACTGAACTTTTGGGAGCCAACGGGCTAACCATGGCCTCTATTTTTTTTATAGTCACATCCACTTCTTCGCTGATCAGAATTTGTTCCAATCCACTGAGTGCCGTTAAAATATTCTCCAAATCGGTGCTGCTTAAAAGGCGTTTATCAACCTTATACTCGTCCATAATACCGTAGCCGCCATGAACTCCGTTGACCGAATAGATGGGGATGTTGGATACACTCAATGTTTCCATATCACGCAGAATCGTTCTTTTGGTAACGTTGAACAATTGTGCGAATTCTGTGGTTGAAACGACATCCTTTTTCAGCAGGATCATGATGATCGATATTAATCTCTCAACCTTTTCCATATGTACTCCTTCTTTTAGATCGTTGATTTATAAATGGTGACATCATACTGTCACCTCTTTGTCATTATACTATATACAAGAAGGAGGTTTTACTACATGTCGGCGATTGTCTATTATAGACAAAAAAATGGAGCAAAGGAAAATTAAATGGTCAAGAACGGATCAGGCCATCCAAAGTGGACAGCCCTTATCCGAGGTTTATCATTTAAGCGTTAATTAAACTGTCTTTTAAAAAATCCGAAAAATTTACTGGGGATCTGCCAATCAGATGTTCCAATGCGGGATTGGTTTGCGAAAAATCTCCGAGTCGACTTGCCTGAAACATCCCCGTAAGCATGTCGACCATCGCTTTCGGCAGTCCCCGGGACACCAAGTGGATCCGATATTCATCATCCGACACGACAATTCGCCGAATGGGTCGATCCAAAGCCTTGGAAGCTATCGATGCGATTCCACTCATGTCCATCGCTTCAGAAGCCGTAAGGGGAGGAGTGATACCGTCATATCTCTGCTCTGTCAGGATGACCGCTGCGGCTTCAGCCAGGTCGGAATGGGTGGTCCAGGCGACTGGACCATCTTCGGGAGCAATCAATTCGCCTGTTTCCAAGGCATCACCCATCCACATGATCGCTGATGCGGCATAAAATCCGTTTCGGAGCGACGTAAATGCCATTCCTGAAGATTGTAGCATCTCTTCTGTAGCAGCATGAACGTTCATGGGAGAAAAGTGTGATGTTGCCGATGAAAACATTTGGCTTGTATACAGCAGTCGACCAACTCCAGCCTTCTTTGCCGCGTCGATTGCGGTTTGATGCTGACGAACAGCAGCTTCTCCCAGGGAGTGGGACGAGATCATGAGAACTTGAGATGCTTCCTCAAAAGCGTAAAGAAGACTTTCGGAATCTTCGAAATTTCCTTGCCGAACACGGACTCCGCGTTCTTGTAGATCACGAACCTTGTCCACATCCCGGACACTGACACCAACATCCCCGGCAGGAAGACGCTTCAGAAGTTCCTCTACGACCTTACGGCCCAATTTTCCATTCGCTCCAGTAACGACAATCATTTCTAACTCATCCTTTCGTCTGCAAATCAGATTAAGCGTTTCTTGCCATACGATTTTGCATGTGCAATCATAATCGTATAAGTTTAGTAAAAAGGAATGAGCCCGTGCGAACAACCTGCAAATCGCTGTTTTTGTCCTGTTCCCAACATAGTTGTCCTTTTGTCTGTTATTTGAGTTCAAGAGAAAGAGGGGGTACACATGTCTGTAAATCCCGAAGATCCGCGTGTTATAAGAACCCGTCAATTGTTCGTGCAGGCATTTAACGATTTGGTAGAGAAAAAGAGAAACCTCTACTCCATATCTGTGCAAGATATCACGAAACAAGCAGCTGTAAATCGAACAACATTTTATGCTCATTTTCAGGACAAATATGACTTTCTTGAATATTGGATGAAGGAAAAATTCCAGATGGCAATTAGGGATAGACTGCCGGAAGAAACAAGATGCAGTGCGAACAATTTGCGAACCCTTCTTCAAACCCTATTCGAGTTTCTTTTGCGGTTTCAACAATGTAGTACGCCGGGAGACAAACCGTTTGAAGCGATGCTTGAAAATGTGATACATCAGGATCTTCATCGACTCCTGCTTAAACGGGTCAATGAAATGGATATACAGGGCTTTTCGCCAGAAAAATTAGAAGCTGCAGCACTCGTTATCAGTTGGGGCATGTTCGGAACGGTTTTACTGTGGAGCCGGAACCCTCAAGATCACTCAGTGGAAACGATGTTTGAAGAGGTTGTTGAGGTTTTATCCGTCAATTTGGCTCCATTTTGGGAGCAAACAGCCAGTTGAAGAGAACCAAAAAGTCATAAACACATCATTGTGTTTATGACTTTTTAGCGTATAGGGGGGATTGAAATGATCCTATCGTCAAAATGGAGACGGCTTAGTAGAGAATATTTGGACTTTTATAGGAGGGGAAGAGTATTTTCCATTTGCCATTAAACTTTTTCAGCGTGAAAGTAATATCTCTGGGGCTTGGTTTATTTTGCCCGGTTAATGCAACTAAGGCAACGTAACTATCTTTTCCTAAAACAAAGAACTTTTTAATGGAGTAGCTCACGATTTGGTTTGAAATCGCATTTCGTTTATAACTTTCGAATGGCTCAGCAAATCCATTTTCAAAAACAATACATTGATAAGCTTCTTCGATATGTAATTGTTTTAGACTTCTAAGGTAGAAATCTAGGGTCTTTTCTGGATCAGACTTATGAATATAATCAAAAAATATAAACGCTATTGCAATAACAATGATGACTCCAATGACTCTTTTAGTTGTCACAACCACCTCCGTTTCAGTGATATCGCCCCATGTGATTATACATAATTTCTTGCATAACTTGTATAAAACTAGAGAAGAGATTGCAAAGAATGGAATACCACTTGAATTCGGTCACACGTTGGAGCAGCAATTGGAGGGTCAAATCGATGCCGGTTTTGTCATTGCCGGGTTTTGCGAAGATACCTTCGGAGGGGAAAAGCTCTTGGACCGCTATACGAACAGCTTTATTGCAACACGAGCCGTAAAACCTAAAGCATAATGGGTGTTTCTATATGTTGTTATAGGGCTAATCGGTGGGCTTTGTTTACGATTACAAGAACCGGATTCTCCTAGGGAAGGGATCCGGTTCTTTACTTTTCTTTTTGTATTTCCTTGTATTTGCGATCATTCAAACTCTATCTTTTCCGAATTTTTAATCGGGCGAATCCCTTGCCGTTTTCTTTGCGTGCCCAGTAAAAACAGTCCAAGCAGGATGGCGAGTGCAAGAAAGGCTGCGAACAACCGAAAACCAACATTCGTCGCATGAATAAGGGCATCCCTTGATGAACTCATGTTATGATTCTGGGCCCCCGACAACAAATGAGAAGCAACGTCGGACTTCGCCACCCATTGAATGATGACGAGAACAAGCGCTTGGCTGATCGCACGGCACATATTGTAAACGGTCCAGAACACTCCTGATGCAGGTCCGGCTTGATTTTGTGGAGCCGCTGACAGCACTGCTTTCGCAAGCGATGGCCAGGAGAGCCCGGTTGCTGCAGATATAATCATAAGCGGAATGATGACAGCTGCTCTCGACATCTCGGGGCCGAGCTGTCCGAGTAATAGGATGGAAAGAACGATTAGAAACGAACCGAGCAATATCATTCTTGCCGGGCCGAAACGGTCCGCAAGTTTGCCTCCTAATGGAGCCGTGAACAGTTGGGGTACGGATAAAGGGATCAACATGAGCCCTGCTTCCAAGGGACTGAGGTGTTGAGCACCTTGCAAATACAGTGTCAATAGAATGGAAACAGCAAAATAACCGATGCAATAGCTCGCCGTGATTCCAAGCCCAATTGTATAATCCCGATAGCCGAGGAGACCTAGATCAAACAAAGGGTGTCGGACTTTTTTCTCAATGAAAACGAATGCGGTCCAAAGGAGAATTCCAAGCGCGAGCAGCCCAAGTGTTATCATCGTTGCCCAACCCCAGGATTGCGCTTCGGACAAGACAATGAGAAGAGCGGTTAATCCTGTCCCATAGGTAAGTAAGCCTGGCCAGTCCGTCCTAGCTTTTTGCAATTCCGCAGATTCTCTTAAAATAAAAAATCCGGCGATCAAGCCCAAGATTCCGAGCGGAACGATAACGTAGAACATGGAGCGCCAGCCGAACCCGCCGATGAGTGCCCCTCCGACAACAGGGCCGAGAAGAGAACCGGTCACCCATGCGATGTTGTTGATGCCAAGGGCTCTTCCAAGTTCTTGGGGAGGAAAGGTCCGCATCAGAATCGGGGTGGATGCTGCCATCGCCATAGCGGCCCCTGCTCCTTGCAGCAGACGAGCGAGGATCAACATCGTACCGGAACCTGCCATACCACAAAGAGCGGTAGCTATAGTGAATAAAGCAAATCCCCATAGAAAAATCCGTTTCGTTCCAAACATGTCTGACCAACGGCCGGAAGGAAGCAAAAATACAGTACTTGTGATGTAGAACGAGGTAAGCGTCCACATTCCAAGTTCCAGCGAAAGATGCAAATCCTCCATGAGTGGTGGGAGACCATTGACCACAATCGTCGCATCCAGATTCGTGATAAAGGACACTAGCGTGACGACAAACAATACGGACCATTTACCCGATTTCCCACGTGTGATCATAAAGGCACCTCCTCGTTGGAATTGTTCCTCCCATGGTCCAGCAGCCAGGATTTTTTTCGATTAGCACCTGATCATACGTATGTTTCAAGTCAGCCGATATCATGCTACTCCTCCTTAACGCTTTTTTCATCTTGCTTGAGGCTTTGCACAATTTTAACACTTCAGAAAATGAATGCCGCCGAAAATGGAGCATCTATTTTTGAGCTGTCTACACGCATTAGCTATTGACTCTCTCGCAAGGTGAAGGTTTATGATTACGGAGAAGGAAGAAGTCAGCGGCATCTAATAATATGATTTGAAAAAATAAGGATTAGAAAGACGCTTAACATTAAGGGGTTATTAATGCGAGTGGATGAGGAGAAAAATACATGCCGAAT
Organism: Paenibacillus sp. FSL R5-0378; assembly: GCF_038009285.1. NCBI lineage: Bacteria > Bacillati > Bacillota > Bacilli > Caryophanales > Paenibacillaceae > Paenibacillus > Paenibacillus sp. FSL R5-0378. The sequence continues at coordinate 4,849,283 of NZ_JBBPAY010000001.1, read as the reverse complement.
ACTTGTGTTTTATGCAACGCCGTTCTGCCGCAGGGGATTACCTGCGAATCGATTTTCAACGAATTTTTGGCACTTGAATTCAACGATCCCAGCTATGGACGGGTTCACTTTCTCACCGTTGCCTCCTACATGGTCCAACACCAAGGTTATAGCGATGAGATGTACGCTTGGGTCCAATCCGCATTACAGAAGCATTTGGAGGAAGGCTACGCTACGGAGTTGATTCGCCAAGATATGGCCAAAGGACCCGGAAGCACGAAGGGGATTCGAAGGCCATTGGATGCGCAGCCTCTCCCCAAAATATATTGGACCATGACGATCGCTGACGTGGCGGCGCAGATGTATGACGCCGAAAGCTATTGCAAGCTCATCGAGCAGTGGGGACGTACTACGCTGAAAGAGATGGGACCCCTTGTTTTGAAAAAGATTTAAAACTTTTAATCATGAGCTAAGGAAAGCATCTAATTGTCGACATATCTTTTCCCTGTCCAGGACAGCTCCTGTCAGTTCCTGAGCGTATTTACCCCTGACTTGAAGGACGGCTCGGTGGAGCGTCTGGTTATCTTGGCGGATCAGTCGCTGAAGCAAACATCTGCCGTCTTGAAAGGGTAGGAATTGACCGAAAAGAACTTTCAAGGTACTGCAAAGTTTTAAGTGAGCCTGAGAACGATAAATTGCTTGTTAAGATCAGGGTATGAAGAAAGACCAGTTCACAGTTCACGCTGTGAAACTGGTCTTTTTGTTCTGGTGTTGCAAGCTAAGAGAGCAGCATCAGAGGACAAGAGCATGTAGGTTATCTGAAATCAAAATAGTAAAAAATTTATCAACTTTTTAAATAAAAATGTTTAATAAGTGTTTGGAATCATATAATCTGTATACAAGGAAAGCAAATGAATTCAAAAATGGAGGCGTTTTCATGAATGGTTGGATTCAGGCGGGTTCGGTAGAAGAGCTTCGAAATCAAGGGCCGAAGCTGATCAAAGGGGGCATCGTTGTTTTTTATCACGAGGATCAAGTGCATGCGCTTGATAACCGATGTCCACACCTCGGTTTTCCTCTCCATATGGGCAGTCTGTGCAATGGAATTTTGACATGCCACTGGCATCATGCAAGGTTTGATGTATGCAGCGGGGGAACGCTCGACCCTTGGGCGGACGATGTTCCTGTACACGATCTTACCGTTCATGACGGATTGATTTGGGTCAATCCAAGCTCCCGAAACGGCAATCAAGTACAACTGTATAAGGATCGGCTTCTAAGCGGACTTGAGCAAAATATCGGTCTTGTCATCGCTAAGGCCATCGTCGGATTAATGGAGGCGGGCGTTCCGGGGAAGGAAATCGCGGCGGTCGGGATCGAATTTGGAGTCAAACAGCGCAGGGAAGGATGGGGCTCCGGATTAACGATTCTGACTGCGATGACCAACATTCTGCCTAAGCTGGATAAGCAAGGCCAGATCCTTGCGTTGTTTCAAGGATTGCTGCACACGGCGCGCGATTCAGCCGGAAGCGGAACGCGCTTCTTGCTCGATCCGCTTCCGAATACAGACGTCTCCATTGAACGGTTAACAGAGTGGTACTGCGAGTGCATCGAGGTTCGGGATACGCGCGGCGCGGAACGGGTGCTTCTGACCGCCGTTCAGGCGGGGGCGGATGAGAGCCGGTTATTCTCCATGATGAGCATGGCGGCAACGGACCATTTTTATATTAATGGAGGCCACACACTGGATTTCCACAATAAAGCTTTTGAGAGCTTGAAGTATGTCGGACACGAACAGCGTGCGGATGTCCTCGCTTCGCTCGTTCCGATGTTTGGGAACGCATCGCGCAGTGAGGAGCTTCATAGCTGGCAATCTCCAGTCAATTTGGTTCAGCCGTTGAAGGAAGCGTTCGAGGAGTTATCCAGTAAGGGAATTTCATCTGGAAAAGGGGGCCCCGGCATTGGCGAGGAGGAACTGCTTCAAGCGCTGCTCGGAGACGATCCGCTTCGGACGATTCGCTTGTTAAAGGAGGCTTTGCTCGGTGGCGCCTCTCCGGTGCGTATATCACAAATTGCCGCATTGGCTGCGGCTGAACGGATCGTCCGCTTCCATATCCATAACGATTTCGGAGACTGGATTTCGGTACTGCACACGTTCACGCATGCTCACGCGGTTCATGAAGGCTTGATTCGTTCCGCCGATCCAGGGCTGGTTCGGGGGATTTTTCATACGGCGGTTACCATTTACCTCGACCGGTTTTTGAATATCCCGGCTGCCCCGAGACCAAGTGAAGTTAGCGCGAGCGAAGAAGTGCCGCAGCCCTTGGAACTGTTGGAGATTCTCGATAAGCAGCAGCAAGTGGCGCCGGCTGCGGCATGGGTGATCCGTTACCTGCACAGCGGCGGTAAGCCGGAGCCATTATTCAACGTCCTGGGTCATGCACTGCTGCGAGAGGATGCGGAATTCCACTCCTTCCAGATGTACGAGGCAGCCGTAGCGGAATATGACCGTTGGGCATCCGAGTCTGGGCCGTTTGCTGAGAAGGCGTGCGAAACGCTGATCCTTGCAGCTACCCGTTATTTGGCAGCGCATGCTCCGACTTCCCGTGAGCTGCCTCATACAGCGAAAATTGCATGGCGGCTCCATCGCGGAGAGAAATTGTTCGAGGAAGAATAGGTGATTCGGTGACGATGTCATTCCTATAATGTAGAATGAATGGTGCTGAAAATAGGCTTTCGATATCATCGGTGGCCTATTTTCTTTTGTATAGGAAAGAGATCATGTACTATTGAGAGCTGATTTAAGCTGTAAAAGATATAGCGATGTAATTACATAATATTTTTTTGTAATGTACGTGGCTTTTTGGCTCCCTCTGGTGTCTAATTCATTGTAAATCAAGAGGAGGTTCTCATCATGTCAGGAGCTCACGACACAAAACCTGTTTATCCGGATGAACAGGCGATCATCAAAAGCTTTGAAAGGGCGTATGAGCAGTATCGTCAAAGAATCCGCAACTATTTCTCGCTGAAATTAAACCCGATGGTTGCGGATGACTTGACTCAACAGGTATTTTTGAAAGCTGTCGAAAACATTCAGAGCTTTAAAGGCAGCTCTAATTTGTTCACGTGGATATTTAAGATTGCTCAGAATACGGTCAAAAACGAATACCGGAGGTTGTCACGAAAAAAAGAATCTCCTTTTGATTTTACAGAGTATGAGTCTCAGTCGATCTCCCTAGAGTTTACAAAATTTGTTGATTTTCGGATGGATATTGGGGCTGCGCTAAAAGAATTAGATGAGGTTGACCAAGAAATAATTTCACTACGTTTTTTTGTGGATTGTACCTTATCTGAAATCTCCAAAATCGTTGGAATGCGTGAGAGTGCCGTAAAGAACAGATTGTACAGATCACTGGAAAGACTAAAAAAGGAATTGAAAGAATGGGGGGAAATTACCATCATGTCTATTCAAGATTTGATTTCCTTTGTAGATAAGGGTGGCAGTGATAGCACGAGCAAACGTTTGAAAAAGGTTCAACAAGATTTGTTTGCTGAACTCAGCAATAATGTAGAGCGTATCTCGACAAAATACAACCACCATCCATCGCAAAAGATAGTGATTGAAATATACCCGGATCTTCCAACGTTTCATCGAGCTGTAGGCGAAGCCGATGCACCCAAATGGTTTATGGGCACATATGAAGGACATATTCTTAAAATCGTATCACCGTTGAATCCAGGACCTGAGCATACGTATCAATCCATTCTGAAAAGCACGGTCCATCTGTTCACCATGTGGTTAATCAATGAAATTAATCCAGCGGCTCCGAAATGGATAAGGCAGGGGATAGGCGGATACGAAGCGAAACAAATGACTCAAGACTTTATTAAAGGCTCGACAGAAGATGCCATCCGCAATTTGGCGATCCCGTCATTTGATGAGTTAAATAACGATACTTGGGATTTTGAAACGATGAAAGGATTCCAGTTCTCCTATATGTTCGTCGAATTTGTTGTTGAGCAATATGGAATGGATACATTAAACAAAGTGATCCGTTATCCGCATGATTTTAACGGAATTTTTCAATGTTCTGAATTGGAACTGCATAAGAAAATGGTTGAGTATATCAGTGGATGATTGCCCGTATGAGGGTACCATCTGAGGTTGAAAATCACCGGCACGCATGCCGGTGATTTTTTTTTGTTGAGCGTTCTATTTTACAAACCATTAAAGCGCTTAAGCATCTGAATAAAAGCCTCCAGGCTGGAGTCGTCCCAGCCCGAAATGCGGTCATAAAATTCAGCTCCTTTTTCATTCATGGCCAGAACGGCTTTGTCGCGTCCCAAATCAGTTACAGACAGCACGACGCCGCGGCGATCATGGGGGTCAGGTTCACTATGAACATAACCTGCTTTTTTGAGCTGGGCGACGAGTCTGCTTACGGAGCTGCGGTCCATAGCCAAGGAATCAGCCAATGAGGTAGCGCTGGACGGACCGTAGGCTAGAAGCCATCGAACCAGCAGAAACGCAGCGGGCTGCAAATTCGGATCAAATACAGCCGCCGTTTTTACGTGAAGGGCATGGGATGCGCTTAACAGGGCATTTAACTGCTGACCAAGATGAAGTTCCAGCTGCGCTCTCCCGGTTTCGTGATTGTTGTTGTCCATAATAAACTCCCATCGATTCCAAAATAGTTGACATATATCAAATAAATAAATATAGTTGAGATATATCAATTATATGAAAGATATAAGCACTCATCAAGTTCAATGCATCCAAGGAAGGAATCGGGGAGGAATGAATCATGTCAGAGCCAATTATTGCGATAACAGGGGCGACGAGAGGCTTAGGACAATTGGCAGCCATTAGCCTGGCTAAGCAAGGCGCCCATCTCATATTAACGGCGAGGAGCGAAAGGGCAGCGGAAATAACGAGAGATATACTTAGCCAGCATGCCCCCAACGCAAAGGTGGACTTTTTTTTCGGTGATCTTTCACTCATGGACCAAGTCAGACAGGTAGGGGATGAAATACGCTCTGCTTATCCTAAAATTGATGTATTGGTAAACAATGCGGGCTTGCATGGTTTCGAGCAACGTATTACCAAGGATGGATACCCGGAGATGGTAGCGGTCAACTATTTAGCGCCGTGGCTGCTGACGCATCTGCTGCTTCCTTCACTGAAGAATGCTGAGCAAGCAAGAATTATTAATGTAGCTTCCGAAGCCTCCCGCCATCACGGGGAACTTAAGCTGCCCCAAGACCTTACGGACACCGCGGAGTTTTCGCGATGGGGTTCCTCCAAAATCTATGGTAAGACGAAGCTGTTGAATATCATGTTTACGGGTGAAATGTCGCGGCGGTTGGAAGGAACAAGCATCACGGTGAATGCGCTGAATCCCGGTTTCAACGTAACGGGTCTGGGACGTGAGCTAGCGTTTTCGTCAATTCTCGAGAAAGCATTGCCATTTTTAAAAATTGGGGATCCGCGGAGAGGTGCGGGGATCATCGTTCAATTGGTCTCGGATTCAAGGTATCGGGGCGTTACTGGCGGGTATTTTAATGTCGGTTCCGGGAAAGCGATCACTCCAGTGCATCCCAGCGGGGATTCCAACACGCAAAGGCTGTTATGGAATGCCACTGAATCATTGTTAAAGCCCTATTTATAAAAAACTTTGAGATCATCTTGCTGAGATGGTGCGTTTTACAATTACGATGAAAGGGGAAGGGCGATCATTAAGAAAGACGAAAACCCTGCCGGCTATGTGCTGGCAGGGTTTTGTTGAATCTAATTCTTTTGCTCGGTCAATATGATCGGTCCATCCGCAGTGATGGCGATCGTATGCTCGTACTGCGCAGAAAGTGAGCCGTCGGCAGTTCTGGCAGTCCATCCGTCGGCATCAACCGTCATGAATGCTTTTCCGGCATTGATCATCGGCTCAATCGTCATAACCATTCCTTCCTTCAAGCGGAACCCTTTGCCCGGCTTCCCTACATGGGGATAATTAGGTTCCTCGTGCATCTCCCGTCCCACGCCGTGACCGAGCAGATCCCGAACCACCGAGTATCCGTTGCGCTCCGCATGGCTTTGAACCGCGTGCATCACATCGCCGATCCGGTTTCCGACGACGGCCTTTTCGATACCAAGGTATAAGCACTCCTTCGTTACCCGCATTAAATTACGGGCTTCTTCCGATACCTCGCCAACTGCATAGCTCCAAGCCGAATCGCCGATCCAGCCATCCGCTTCTGCGACGATATCGATGGTGACGATGTCGCCTTCCTTGAGCGGCTTAGGGCTTGGAAAACCGTGCGCAATGACGTCGTTGACAGACGCACAAATCGCATACGGATATCCGTTGTAGCCGACCGTATAAGCCCTGGCGTTATTCTCCTTCAGGAACCGCACAGCGAACAACTCAATGTCGAGTGTTGTGACTCCCGGCCGGATCATTCCCGCAATGGCTTGATGAAAAGCAGCGACAATTCGGCCGGCTTTTCTCATTTGTTCAATTTCCGCTTTCGATTTCAGGGTGATCATTCCGTTTATCTCTCCTTTGCCTGTATGCCTGAAAAAATCACGTCAACGATGCCTTCGACATCCATCTCGTTGCGCATATTGTGGTGGATGTTCAATGCTGCACAGCCAACCAGCGAGCCAAATATCAGATTAGCTGTCTTCTCCGATGACTTGGAACCGATTCCTTCACGGATCATTTCCGCAAACGGCATATAGATCCGCTCCTGAAAATGGTCAGACAGCTTGATAAACCGGTTACCAGGGAAGTGATGAAAATTATCCGCAACCGTCTTAAGCAATATAAAGACGGAGGGATCTTGAATGCATTCCTTCAAGAGCAGCCTGGAGAACGATTCCGCTTTATGCAAACTGTTGCCGTCTCCGGTCAAAACGGGCTGTACTGCCGACTCCGTTCGATACAGGGCATCCCATAATAAATCTTCCAAAAGCATGTGCTTATTTTTGTAGTAATGATACACGGTTCCGTAGCCGAGCTCAGCCTTGACCGCAACATCGCGTATTTCCAATTGGATACCCTTCTCCAAATATACTTCCGCCGCTGCCTGCATGATTTGGTTCATCCGCATCTCGCGGATCGCGTCATTCTGTTCTTTGGTACGAGGTGACATGGCTCCTCCTTTTTTAGACCTGCAGTAATGTCAATGTAAAAACAATATACATCATGTGATGGATTTGCGCAATCAGAAAGAAATGCTCACAAAGTCTATTCTGACAACAGACGGCCATAGAAATTCACATCATCTCATGGTACATTGTAAGACGACGAGAACATGAACAGCAGTGCAAGCAGGAGGTCAAATGTGAATATATTAATGGATTCCTATCCGGAAGAAAAATTAGCGCAAAGCTTAGCAGGACGTCCCGGTTTTTTTAAGCTTTTTTATGATACCGAGGACTGCGGGTGTAACGGGGTGCTGGCCATCGAGATTCTTGAGCAGCCGCTTGACACCGATATTAAGGTTACAGTAGAAAAATTTACTTTTCTGGTCGACAGGCAGCAGGAAAGCTTATTCGACAACGTGTTGAAGCTGGAAGCGGACCGAGCATATCCTTCGTTTAAGGTGTCCAGCGATTCGGCATTGTACAGTACCAATGTCAGAATCAGAGACGCCAGGGACAGTGCTGCAAAGTAGTTTTTTGTAGTCTGGATTCAAAAAATGTAAGACGACAAGAACATACACAGAGAATAGCCGCATAACTGCGGCTTTTTTTGTTTTTAACAATGCCTGGGTTACAGGACGTTGTTTCAGCATCCGGAATACCCGACAATAAGAGGCTTCACAGCTTGTGATGGAAAATCAAATGTAAGCCTATTTTTGATAATGCGTCGGGAAACGCGTTGACAATACCAGCTACTACGTGTTACTTTATAGCGGTAGTAAGTATTACTTCATACCAGTCTCACAGAATAGCAAGGAGCGATTGTGTTGGAAAATTTAACGGAAATGCTTAAAGGCGTGCTTGAGGGCTGCGTCCTTGAAATCATAAGCCGCCAAGAAACCTACGGCTACGAAATTACGCGGCAGCTGAACGCCCTCGGCTTCACAGATGTTGTGGAAGGAACGGTATACACCATTCTGATCCGGCTTGAAAAAAACAAGTTGGTGGAGATCACCAAGAAACCCTCCGACATGGGACCGCCGCGAAAGTTTTTCGCGATCAACGACGCAGGGCGTGAGGAGCTGAAGAAGTTCTGGGGAAAATGGGAGTTTGTATCGTCCAAAATAAACGAGTTAAAGGAGAAGAAAAAATGAATTTTTGGGAAAAAATCACCGGCAGCGACATGACCAAAGAAATGAAAGCTTTTGAATCGCGGGCCCAAAAGCTGCCTGCCGATTATCAAGCGGCGTGGAAAAAAATAAATGCCAACCTTTGGGTGCATTCCGACTTCACCGGCCGCAACCTCATGCCGATTCTTGACGGTGTGCTAGGCCTGCTTGAAGAAACTGCGGCGGACGGCCAGAGTGTTCAAGAGGTTTTGGGTGACGATATCCAAGGCTTCTGTTCAGCGCTGGCCGGCGAAGAAGGGGCAAAGTCTTTTCGTGACAAGTGGCGCGAGCAGCTCAACCATAATATCGCCAAAAAATTAGGCAAATAGGAGGAGGATCACATGAGTATACGAGATATCATCGAAGGCAAAAAAGAGTGGCGGGCGCACGTGGCGCGAGTCAAAGCGCTCCCGCGGGATTATCAGATTGTGTATAAGGAGATTCAAAAATATCTCTTTAAAGTAGGCCCTGTTGAGCTAACCGAAGGGACCGGCTTACTCTCGGGAATCGTCGATCTTTTTGAAGAGGGCGCAGCTGTGGGGAAAGGCGTGCTCGAAGTGACGGGAAGAGATGTAGCGGCTTTCTGCGACGATCTCATCAAAGATTCAAAAACTTACGCTGACATCTACCAGGAAGCGGTTGCCCGAGAAAGTAACAAGGCCATAAAAAAGGCAACGGATAAAACAAAGTAAAAGAGGGATATCCGAATGGAAAAACCAATTGAAGTGAAAGGTCTGCGAAAATCTTTTAAGGACACAGAAGTTCTAAAAGGCGTCGATCTTGAAGTGGGGCGAGGTGAGATTTTCGCCCTGCTTGGCTCCAACGGGGCGGGCAAGACGACGATGGTCAGAATCCTCACCACGCTCCTCAAACCGGACGGGGGGACCGCCACCGTAAACGGCTGTGACGTCGCATCAAAGCCCGACCGGGTACGACAATCGATCAGCCTGACTGGACAGTTTGCCGCCGTGGACGAAATATTGACGGGACGGGAAAATCTGATTATGATCGCCAAGCTGCGGCACCTCAAAAATCCGCGCCAGGTCGCGGATAGTATGCTGCAACGCTTCGGCTTGACGGACGCCGCTGACCGCAAGGCATCTACTTATTCGGGAGGGATGCGCCGCAGGCTCGACATCGCTTTGAGCCTTGTGGGCAATCCGCAGATCATCTTCCTCGACGAGCCGACTACCGGACTTGACCCAGAGGCCCGTATCGAAGTTTGGAAAACCGTCAAGGAACTTGCCGGCGGTGGCACGACGATCTTCCTGACCACGCAATATTTGGAGGAAGCTGAGCAGCTCGCCGACCGTATAGCCATTCTGCATGAAGGCCGGATTATTGCGAGCGGCACGCTCTCTGAGCTGAAAAAGCTGTTCCCATCCGCAAAGGTGGAGTATGTAGAAAAACAGCCGACATTAGAAGAGATATTCCTCGCAATCGTTGGAAAGAAGGAGGCTATGTAAATGGAGACAGTCAAAAATCACTTTTTTAGCGATATGGGCGTTATGCTTGGACGTTCCATGCGTCATATATTCCGCAGCATGGACACCATCATTACGGTCTGCATCACACCGATTGCGATGATGCTGCTGTTTGTCTATGTGTTTGGCGGCGCAATTCACACCGGAACGGAAAACTATGTGAACTACCTGCTGCCCGGCATCCTGCTGATTGCGATTGCGAGCGGGATATCCTATACGGCTTACCGCCTGTTTATGGATAAGCAGCGGGGCATCATTGAGCGGTTCCACTCCATGCCGATTTCGCGTTCCGCCGTGCTGTGGGGGCATGTGCTGACCTCGCTGGTATCCAATATGATTTCTCTTGTCGTCATCATACTCGTAGCGCTCATCATGGGCTTTCGTTCCTCGGCAGGGGTTCTGCCATGGCTCGCTGTAACCGGTATACTCTTGCTGTTTACACTGGCTTTGACATGGGTCGCAGCGATTGCCGGATTGTCCGGAAAATCGGTCGAAGGGGCCAGCGCATTTTCCTATCCGCTGATCTTCCTGCCATTTATCAGCTCGGCCTTTGTGCCGACCGATTCGATGCCGAAGGTCGTTCGCGCTTTTGCCGAAAACCAGCCGGTCACCTCTATTGTTGAAACCATCCGTGCACTATTGTCCAATCAACCGGTAGGCAATGATATCTGGATCGCTCTGGCGTGGTGCGTCGGCATTATGCTCGTCGCTTATGTCTTTGCGATGAGGGCGTATAAAAAGCGGGCGTAAATTAGTAATCACCATCCTTTTCTCCGTCGCGAATTTCAGCAAACCCTCCATTAAGACGGAACATTGCATACATTTTTATTCTCGGCTTCTGGGCTGCGGTCTACCAGGTAATCGTAGATTACGGATGGCACTGACGCGGGCTTTTAATAAAACAGCAGCAGTCTGGATTATTGTTTTCTCGTCCTTGGCTGCTGCTTATTTATTGGTGACAATAGGGGGTTTTTGCTTGCGCCCAGGCACCACTGCCGGACATCATTTATCGAATACGGAAGAAAACACCAATGTTTTTCTGTTCCGTAATGACAAACCCGTTTTTAAGCAGACAGAGCACCGCATCTTTTACGGGTGCGCCTACTTTTAAAGTACTGAGGCAAGGGGACGCGCTACCTATAATACGTACTTTGCCGATGTTGGCAAAATTTTTTTTGCTTCTGACGATAATGACCACATCCGGAAAACGGCTCATGATATCAGCTCCTAACTTGAAGTGGATATTATAAGGTATTCCGCTTCATGCAGGAATGCTTGGACACCGTGAAGTACTCGGGATGGGAGGTGCCAATACGGTTCAGACGGTTATGGATTGACTTGATTGTAGAGGCTAATGTAAAATTTTGTTATGTTCATTGTAGTTAATGTACTTACTTACAGGTAAGGGGATGATTCATCAATGATTCATCAGCGTGAATGTCCGATTGAGACCATCATTCATGTATTAAGTGGCAAATGGAAGCCGATGATTTTATGGCTTTTGATTGATTCTACAAAGCGATTCAGCGATCTGGAAAAGCTTATCCCTGATGTTTCGCAAAAAATGCTTGCACAACATCTCCGGGATTTGGAACGAGAAGGCGTAGTCGATCGAACGGTTTACCCGACAGTCCCTCCAAGAGTAGAATATTCCCTTAGTAAATACGGTCAAACCTTGATTCCTGTTGCGGAAGTCATGTGTGCTTGGGGAGAGAATCATAATAAGCGGAAGTATGAAGAGCCGGCGTCATAAAGCGGAATTAATGAACTTGTACACGAATTCAATCCACTCCAAATAAAAGCTGCTACGGGATTTCCGGGCAGCTTTTTGCTTCCCTGCAGTCACACTACTGAAAAAAAGCATGGTATCCCTTTCCGTCATACTTACTTTTAAGTAAGTCCCCTACTTTAAAGTGGGTTCTTAACATCCTTTTGAAGCGATGCTAAGCTTGAGCTAACCAAATATTGGGACCCATGAAGAGGAGGACATAACGATGAAAATCATTGTTTTTGGAGCGACGGGGAATACAGGGAAAAGAGTGTTGGCACAAGGGATACAAATGGGGCATGAAATGACCGCATTTGTGCGAAATGCTGAGAAACTTTACGATCAGCTGGGTGAGCATTCCGCTCAGCATGTAAGAGTGATCGTGGACGATACGATGGACCCGGTGAGCGTTCGTGAGGCACTTGTGGATCAAGACGCCGCTATTATTGCAGCCGGCCATGCGGGGCAGGGAGAAGAGTTTGTCCGTATCGTCGATAACATTGTAAGCCAGTGTGAATTGGAGCCTAGTTTCTCCGGGCGGGTATGGGTTATGGGAGGAGCCGGCCTGCTGGATATTCCATATACTGATTGGATCGGCAACAATTTACCCGGCTTTCCGCCTGAGTATAAAAATCATAACCGGAATTTCGAAAGGCTGCAGCGGACGGACCTCGATTGGACCATGATGTGTCCGGGAACCATGACAGATTCGAGAGAGCATGCAGATTCTGCTCATCTGCATGTCACAACGGAGATCTTGCCCGTTCCGATGCAGGAGACGATCAAGGACTTTTCCGAAGCAGAGGTAGCCGGTCACTTGTTCAGCAGATTTCAAGAACTGAATGTGGCTTATGACGATGTCGTCATGTGTATGTTAGACCATCTTGAACTCGACGGATCGTTTAAAAGAAAAAGGGTCGGTCTAGCCTATCAAAGCAATATTGCAGTGAGCTGAGGAGGAGGGGATGATGGGATGATGGGTCTATTTGGATTCCTGCTCGTTTTGCATATATTGTCTTCGATCGCTTTTATCGGCCCCGCTTTCGTAACGCCCATCATTCGGAGATCCGCCAGAACGGTCGGCCAGCTGCACTTTGTATTAGGTATAACGGCCAAACTGGCCATCATGCCTAAAATTGGCGGAACCGGACTTATTCTGACCGGGGTTGGGCTTATGATCATCACCAAGATGGGGTTATCCCAAATGTGGCTGAATGTATCCATTCTCTTAGCGCTGCTTATGGTTGGACTGATCGACGGATGGATCGAGCCGCGTATGAAAAAGATCAGAAAAACCATTTCTGAGCGTCAAGACCAAAGTAATGACATACCCGCCGAATTCGGACTGCAGTTAAAAAAGATCGTGCCCATCGAGATGGCAGCCATGCTGCTGATGATTGCCGTATTGGTGCTCATGGTCGTTAAGCCATTTTAAAAGCCGCATAACTGCGGCTTTTTTTAATAACAAAATATGTGTATTCTTCTAATCCTGACCTTTCCAGGGGTAGTCCATAACGATGATCCCTTCAACATTTGGGCCAATCGTCTGCAAAAACTCTTGATGCAGGGGATGCTGAATATAGTCCTGGCAAGCCTGTTGATTCTCAAAAGAGACGCGGATTCCCAGCGTATACCCCTGCATATGCTCCTTCTCCTCCGTAACGTTTATTCCAGCGGTAATTTCTGTAATACCCGGAATGTTTCCCTTAAAGTCATAAACTTGCATGACGGCTTCTTCTTTTTTTGCAGTCGAAACATCGGGCTTAAATTTCAATAGTACAATATGCTCAAACATCTTTTTCCTCCAGATTCTCGTTTATACTTGACTTTGCAGCTGCTTTAATCGGGATTGTTCTTTTGCCCATTTCACGAAATTCCCGGATACGAGATCCAGGTACTTAATCGTAGGTTCATCGGTCAACTCACCCTTCTCGTTCATTTTCTCATGCACAAGGCCAATGTATACTTCATTTCCCGGTAACAGCGGCGATGAAATGCCGGAAGAAAACAATATATCACGTAGATGGCCCTGCGCTTTCACCGATCCCAGCAGACCCATGGAAGAGCCTACGATCCAAGAGGGCTTACCGACCATCACTTGGTCAACGCGGGATAACCAGTCAATCGCATTTACCATAACACCTGGAATGGTTGAATTATACTCAGGAGTGACCCATAACACCGCGTCGGCTTCAGCGACTCTGCCCTTGAAATCGATAACCGTCTGCGGCGGAGCGGACTCCGTATCTTGATCGTAAAAAGGAAGATCCCGGATATTCAACACATCCAATTGGAAAAGATGCTTATAACGATGTTGAATATAGTAAGCTAGTTTTAAATTAAAAGATTCCTTGCGGATGCTGCCGACAATGGCGGCTACTTTCATTGTCATCACCTCAATCAGATTGGTTCGAATGGAAAAGAACAGGTTGGGGCGACCACTGTCTTATCCATTCTTGCTTTTCCTCCTATGGAGGACATAAACTGAGTTTAATGAAACCTGAAGAGGCTAGGAAGAGATCTGGTTATCGTAGGATTGGGAATCCTACGTTCATGAATATAGTAGGGGGCATGGGGATTATGTCAAAGAGATTGGACCGATACGAGGAATTATCTCGATTTTTACGCTCACGGCGAGAAAGGATAACACCTAAGCAAGCAGGATTACAGGATTCCGGACGCAGACGTACACCTGGACTTCGCCGAGGAGAGGTGGCTCTGTTGGCAGGTGTGGGATTGGATTGGTATACCTACTTGGAACAGGGGCGTCATATTAACGTATCCGTAGAAGTCCTTGATCGGATAGCAGAAGTGCTCCGGTTAGATGAATCGGAACGCAGACATCTGTACCATCTGGCCCGTAAGCAATATCCCTTGGTTGAAACAAAGAAAACATCTCAGGTTACACCGGAACTGCAACGCTTTCTAGATAGCCAAAACCTGTCCGCGGCAAATGTCATGGATGCTCGTATGAACATCATTGCCTGGAATGAAGCTTATTGCGCGTTGAATGGGGAGCTGGCCGCTGTGTCAGATCGGGAGCGGAATTTCGTATGGATGACGTTTACGTCACCCCGCTTCCGTTACGCTAAAGGAGAACAATGGGAACTGCATGCCAGGCGGATTGTCGCTAATTTTCATGCCGGTTATGCGCGTCACGGTGACGACCCCTGGTGGTCTGAACAGTTCGAGGCTTTGTCTCAAGTTAGCAGGGAGTTTCGGGAGTTTTGGGACGATCATGAAGTACTCGATGCCATAGATGCTCCAAAGACGCTGCACTGTCCGAATCTCGGGAAGTTGAATTTTGATCTTGTTTCGTTTCAGTATTTACATGATCCGAATTTGACCGTTTCCATTCATGTTCCTCATCAAGATGGCACGATGGAAAAAATGCAGCGTTTATTAAGTGATTATCAGAGCAGCAGGCATGCTGAGGCACTTGAAACTTCACGAAGAGTTTAGTTGTGAGGGCCGGGAGCGGTGACGGTTGGCTTTTGCCCATGATTTCCACTCGGCTCCGTTCGTTTTGTCCGTACTGCGGTGACGACACCCAATATGACCATGAAGGTACCGACGACATGAACCCAACCTACCGGCTGCCCCATCAGTACCGAAATCATCAGCGTTACGACAGGAACCAGGTTGAAGAATACGGAGGTACGGTTTGCACCTACTTTCTGCTTTATTTTGTACAAAAGAACCACAGTTGAAATTGAGATGGACCTGCCTGCAAATGCGGAAGCAATCGAAAAGGGGGATGAAATGGATCAAGATCACGGATATAATAAAAGACGTAGATGAATGTGACGAATTTCACTTATTATGCAAGGGTGGGGACACTGATGAAAAATCGATATTTATTAAGCATGGCGCTATTAGCCAGTATAGCTTTTGTTTTATTATCAGCTTGTACTTTCTCACCTAAAAACCATAATGTTTATTTGATTCCTAAAGGCTATACCGGGTGGGTTTTTATTATCTATCACCAAAATAGTGCGTCCGAAATCATTGCGCAAGACGGTACATACCAATACAAGATTGGATCAAACGGAGTTCTTAAAACAGCTACTGAAGATGTAAGGTATGGCATTACTACAGATGATTATTTCTATATTGACGAAGAAAACAACAGGATCGGTTTAGATCCAGATGAGCTCATTCATTCGCATACAGTTACAAAGGCAGAAACTCAAGGGGGACTCCAGTATCCGGCAGTCGAATCTTTTTTTGTTGGAACTGAAGCTCAGTTAAGCAAAAACCCGAAAGTGGTTTATCCCCCAGATGTGAAACCCATAAACGATTAAGATGAAGATAAAAGCCGCACACCTGCGGCTTTTTATTTTTTCACGATAGATGTTCCTGTCAAATCCGACGACAACAACAGGTTACGCAGCCGAAAAAAGACAAGGAAACCAACGCGTTTTCGTCTATATTCATTAATATGGTCGATTCAGTTTTATTTTCGCAAGTAGTCGATCTTAATAACGGCAAACCTTTTCTGATTTTGTACGATTTCGGGAGAAACCACCATCCTTTATGCTAAATATGGCAAAAGCACATCTAAATTGAGGAGGAGCTACGATTGATGCAGATGAGCAGGAAAATAATCAATAAGCTTGCACCCGTTTTATGTTTGGGGCTAGCCGCCATAGCGATGGCCGGCTGCAGCAGTGAGGATACGGCAAAGGGGAGTACGAAATCCGCAGAGACAACCGAACCTTTGAGCCACTTATCGTATTGGAAAGAGATGCATAAGGACGCAGCGGCTATTATGAAAAGCTATGGAGAGATTACCGCTATTAAAGAAATCGAAAAGAACACCGGTGTCACCATCGATTATCAACACCCGGCCCAAGGCCAAGGTGGGGAACAATTCAACTTGATGATGGCCTCGAAATCACTGCCGGATGTCGTGGAGTATTCTTGGAATAACTATCCGGGAGGCGCTCAAAAAGCGATTCGGGATGGTAAGATCATTCCATTAAACGACTATTTGGATGATGCGCCTAACTTCAAAAAGCTGCTGGACGAGAACCCGGAATGGAGAAGGCAAGCATCTACTGACAAAGGTGATATTATCGGCTTCCCGTTCATCCGCCCCGTTAGAAAACTGCAAACCCACGACGGCCCGGTTATCCGTAAAGATTGGCTGGACAAGTTGGGGTTGCCTATTCCTAAAACGATCGACGAATGGTACACCGTTTTGAAAGCGTTTAAGGAGCAAGATCCCAACGGCAACGGGAAGGCGGATGAAATTCCGATCATGGTCGGAGCAGGCGAGCTTGCTTTTACTGGAGTTTTTGGAATCCCGAACGGCTTTTATCATGAAGGAAATACAGTCAAATATGGCCCCGTTCAACCCGAATATAAGGAATACCTTACCACCATGAACCGTTGGTACAATGAGGGCTTGCTGGACAAAGACTTTGCAGCCAATGACAGCAAAATGTACGATGCCAAAATGACAGGCAATCAGGTCGGTGCGGCTGTGATGGCAGTAGGCGGCGGCTTGGGCAGATTTATGGATTTAATGGAGTCCAAGGAACCGCAATTCAAGCTTGTTGCCACACCTTATCCGACATTGAAGTCCGGCGATAAACCGATATTCGGTCAAATGGACAATCAAATTGTAGGCATATTCACGGCTATTACCGGAAGCAACAAGCATGTAAAAGAAACTGTAAAATTCCTCGATTACTTCTATAGTGAAGAAGGACGAATGATCATGAACTTCGGTAAAGAAGGCGTCTCCTATACGATGGAGAACGGTTATCCGAAGTATACGGACTCGGTCATGAACAATCCGGATGGATTGCCGCTTGCGCAATCCCTTAAGCAGCATGTCTTGTCCGCTGATGCCGGTCCGTTCTTGCAGGATGTACGCTACATGGAGCAATATGCGGCCAGACCGGAGCAGCAAGAGGCTTTAACCGTCTGGGCAGAACCTTCGAATGAAAAGAGAATGCCTCCGATCACGATCGCCAGGGAAGACAACAGCCGATATGCCTCGATCATGAACGATGTTGACACCTACAAAAATGAAATGATCGTGAAATTTATTATGGGCGCAGAATCGCTAAATAAGTTCGATGAGTATGTCGCTACCCTGAAAAGCATGGGGCTCGACGATGCGATCAAAATGCAGCAATCCGGATTGGAACGCTACAACAACCGCTAAAAAGCCTACTAAACTGGAGGCGGAAAGCTTACGGCTTGCCGTTCTCCCGTGTTCAAAGAAGGAGTAAGCCATGCCTAATGTACAGGGAAATATGGTGACGACGGCAGCGGGGAACCGGGCAGACACGAAATGGAGCATCATTAAAAGGGACATGATCCGAAATCGCTACATTTATCTTATACTGCTGCCTGTCATTGCCTACTATATCGTTTTTCATTACGGACCGATGTATGGTCTGCAAATTGCTTTTAAAGATTACGGGCTTGCAGACGGCATTTGGGGAAGTCCGTGGGTTGGTTTTGACCATTTTAAAAGCTTTTTTGGAAATTACTATTTTTGGAGACTGATTCGGAACACCTTGTTGATCAATATTTATGAATTGCTGTTCGCATTTCCCGCTTCGATTATCCTTGCGTTATTGCTTAATGAAATTCGGAAGGGCTTTTTTAAACGGATCGTACAGACGATAAGCTACCTCCCGCACTTTATCTCCATCGTCGTTGTGGTAGGGATGATGATCGATTTCTTTGCCCGAGACGGTCTGGTGAATAACCTTCTCCTCATGATTGGACTTCAACCGATTGCTTTCATGCAGGAGCCGGAATGGTTTCGGTTCATGTACATTTCCTCGGGGATCTGGCAGGGAATCGGATGGGGCTCGATCATCTATCTCGCATCCATTGCCAATATCGATCCGACGCTTTATGATGCGGCCCGGATTGACGGAGCAGGGCGATGGAAACAGACCTTGCATATTACCTTAACCGGAATTATGCCAACCATTGTGATCATGTTCATCCTCAATATTGGATCCATGCTTTCCGTCGGGAGCGAGAAAATTATCCTCATGTACAATCCGATAACCTACGAGACGGCCGATGTCATCTCCACCTATGTATACAGAAAAGGTATTCTTGGAGCCGATTTCGGTTATACCGCTGCCGTGGGGCTGTTCAATTCGGTCATCAGCTTCGTTCTGATCGTACTCGCCAATTCCATTAGCAAACGAGTGAGTGAACATAAATTATGGTAAAAGGAGAAACGGTATGCTTCACAAACGCAGCCTGGGTGAATGGATATTTTCCGGCGTCAACACATGCTTCATGATTCTGCTTTGCTTCGTCACGCTTTACCCGTTCCTATACGTATTGTTCGCCTCTTTGAGCGATCCTACAGAAATGGCCCGATTTCGCGGCATGCTGTTTTACCCTAAAGGATTTAACTTGGAGGCATATAAAGCCGTAATGGATAATCCGATGATCCTGACGGGTTACCGAAACACGATTTTTTATGTCGCTGGCGGTACAGCCATCAACTTATTCATGACAACACTTGGAGCCTATGCCCTTTCTCGCCGCAACGTCTATTTCAGCAATTCCATCATGTTCATGATTGTGATCACGATGGTGTTCAATGGGGGGCTCATTCCATCGTTTCTGCTGGTGAACAGTCTCGGCATGCTGGATACGCCTTGGGCACTTCTCTTGCCTGGGGCAGTCAGTTCATTTAACTTGATCATTATGCGAACCGCATTTCAAGCGGTACCCGTAAGTCTGGAGGAATCCGCGCGGATCGACGGAGCGAACGACTGGACCATCATGAGCCGGATCATTGTTCCTCTCTCGATGCCCGTGATAGCCGTCATGATTTTGTGGTATGCCGTCGGACATTGGAATTCGTACTTTAGCGCATTGATTTATTTGCGTGACCGGGAGTTATTTCCCCTGCAACTGGTTCTCCGTGAAATTCTGATCTCCAACAGTACGGACAGCATGACGACCGATGCAGCGGCCTCAGATCGGTTAGACATCGGAATCACGATCAAGTATGCGACAATTATCATTTCTACACTTCCGATATTATGTCTGTATCCGTTTCTGCAAAAGTATTTTGTGCACGGTGTCCTGATCGGTGCGTTAAAAGAATGATCGTCACACGAATCGGTCATCCAACGAAGGGAGTAAGCTTGCTCTTCCCGAATAATAGGGAGTGAGCAAGCTTTTCTATACTAGGAGGATCGCAATGTTTTCATTCATCCGAAAAAAGAATGCCGGGAGCAAAAGAAGAAGCCTATTCATCAGAATGCTCGTATCCAATTGTCTGCTGCTCCTGCTTCCCATCATCATCTGGTTTTTTTTCTATACCCAGTTTGAACATATCATGAAAGCCAATGCGGAACGTTCCAATCTTGGCATGCTGGAGCAAATGCGTCTCAATATAGACAGCAATCTTAGAGATATCGAACATTTATCCAATCAAATGATACTCAATCCTAAGCTGCGTTATTTATTGGATACGCCGAGTAAAAACTTATCCGAACGATATCATCTGGTACAGTTTTCAAGAGACTATTTAAAAATGTACTCCCACATGACCAACAATTTTGTTTACGATTTCTATATTTTTTTGGACCGAAGTGATTCTGTGATCAAACCGAACCTCGTGACCGATTCGCACAGCTTTTACGATAAATATTATAGCTTTGATCATCTTACCTATGAAGAATGGCGTAAACAGATGATCAGCTACCATAGTCAAACTTACCTGCCGGCCGCAACCTTACAGCGAAACAGCAGCCTGAAGAATGATCCTATGAAAGTCATTACCTTTATGCAATCGCTGCCTGTCGAAGACACCTCCACGATTAAAGGGAGTCTTGTCGTTCTGATCGATGAAGCCGAAATTCACGAAATGACACGAAAAATCGAGTCCGCCAACGGGAGCTCCGTTTATATCGTGGACCAAAATCATGAACTCATCAGCAGTACACCCGGTGCCAGCCCTTTATCAAAATCCATATTGAACGAACTGAAGTCGAATACCGGTCTACTCAATACCCATCTGAACGGTCAAGATGTGATGGTATCATTCACCACCTCGGAACAAGTCGGATGGTACTATATTGATGTGATGCCATTGAATTTATATCTGCATAAATTAAAACAAATGGAGCATCTTGCGCTGTGGCTTCTCTTGTTATGCATCCTCGTAGGGAGCGCAGCAGCGTATGGAATCACATATAGAAATTATTTTCCAATCAAAAGAATTGTAGAGGCGATACCGGCCGGAAAGTTCCATCCCCGGAAAGCGGCTGGTGATGAATTCGACTACATCATGGAAATGATGAAGGTTTCCTGGGACGAGGAGAGAAGTATAAAGAACAAGCTTACCCAGCAGCTGCCCTTGCTTCGTTCCAATTATTTGCATCGTGTGCTTCAGGGCTATTACGAGCCTCCAGAGCAAATGAAACAATCGCTGGAATTTATGGGTATCCAGTTTCCGTTTCCTCATTTTGCCGTCATTCTCGTTCAAGTGGACGACTTGACCCGGTTCGCACCGAACCAAAGTGAAAAACAATGGGCATTGGTCCGATTTATTATCTCCAATTTGGCTGAAGATTCGATCTACGACTTGCATACGATACATACTATAGACCTGGAGAAAAACCGGCTGGCCCTGCTCGTCAATCTGTTGCCGGATCAGTTGGGGCACCCGGCTTGCCGGGTTAAGGACATCGTCTCTGAATTGCACCGCATTCTCGAGACCCGATTCAAGCTGGAGATCAGTATAGCCATAAGCGGAGTTCATGAGGGGCAGCATCAGATTGGAGAAGCCTATTTGGAGGCGGCTGCCGCCTTGGAGTACAGGATGGTAAATGGGCAGCTGTCGATCTTTTATTATCATGATATCCGCCAGCAAAAGCTGCAATATTATTACCCCGTCGAAACCGAGCTGCAGTTAATCAATTGTGTTCGAAGCGGTGACAAAGAGCAGGTTGTCCTTCTGCTCAAACAGCTGTTCGATATGAATTTTAGCGACGAATCTATCACTCCTGAGCTGGGGAGATGCCTATTATTCAGTCTCGCCAGTACCCTGCTGCGTATTATGACTTCGGATACTCCGGCGTACCGCAGGCTTACAGAGGGCGACATCCATCCTGTACGTTTCCTGCTCTCCTGTAAAACAACCGATGAAATGTTTGAAAAAGCGAAGGATCTGTATTTATCGGCTGCCGAATCATTCAAACTGGAACGGAGTGACCACAGTGAACAGCTCCTTCTGCAAATACAGGCTTGTATTCAAGCGAATTACGCCGATCCCAACATGAGCCTGAATTTATTGTCTGAGCATTTGCAAATCACACCGCAATATATCTCACAATTTTTTAAAAGGGTAAGCGGGCAGAACTTAAACGACTACCTGACCGTCGTACGGATGGATCACGCCAAGGAACTGATGTCGGATCCCGGGCTGACCAACGCACAGATCGCCAAGATGGTCGGCTATACAAGTGACAGCGTTTTCATTAGAGTTTTTAAGAAAGTCGAAGGGATTACTCCTGGTAAATATAGAGAGAGTATGACGAAATGTGATAGACGAATACCATAGGCTGCTAACCATATAGTCTTTTAATGTGGTCAACGATTTGAATCATTGGGAAATGAAACCGCCGAGTTGATGAAGGAGGGGGATCCTGTGAATATGACGGGTATACAATCGGATTGGATCGTGGAAAAGATCGAATTCGCCAAGTTAAGGGGAGAACGTGCCAGAAACGCCGGGGCCAATGGCAGAATCGGCATTCATGGCAAAAGCTGTACAGTCGATATCGCCAGAATTACGATCGATGGACAAACGGGTTACGGCAGCTCGCTACATATGACGCCGGAGTGGGCCGAAGGCATCATAGGCCGTAGATTGCTTGACTTATTTGATGACAAGGGCAGACTGCGCGAAGCGTATCGCTTGCCATTGGAATATCCGGTGTTAGATTGGTTAGGACGGAGACAAGGCAAACCAGTATATGACTTGGTATCGGATGCCAACCTGGAAAGGGGAGTCCCATTTGTTGTCCCATGTTATGACACCTCTCTATACTTCGACGATTTGCATCTTTCCGATGAGCAGGCAGCCGTCGCATTGATGCAAGAAGAAGCGATACAAGGCTTTGCGAAGGGCCAGCGTCATTTTAAAATTAAGGTTGGCCGAGGCGGACGCCATATGCCGCTTTGGGAAGGGACGAAACGGGATATTGCGATCGTACGCGGGATTGCAGAAGTGGCGGGTCCCACAGGCAAAATTATGATCGATGCTAATAATGCGTATAATTTGAACCTAACCAAAGAGGTATTGGCGGCTTTGTCGGATGTGAACCTGTATTGGCTGGAAGAAGCGTTTCATGAGGATGAAGCCTTGTACGAGGACCTGAAGGAATGGCTCCGGCAACGCGGGCAGAATGTGCTTATCGCAGACGGGGAAGGGCTTGCCTCACCGCATCTCGTGGAGTGGGCGATTCGCGGATGTGTCGATGTGCTACAGTACGATATCATCTCGCCGGGTTTCACACATTGGATGGAATTAGGCGAAAAGCTGGATGCCCATGGTTTGCGGTCCGCGCCTCATTGTTACGGCAATGCTTACGGGATTTACGCGTCGGGGCATTTGTCGGCTGCGGTGCAAAACTTCGAATTTGTGGAATATGACGACATTATCATTGAAGGCATGGATGTATCAGGTTATCGAATCGAAACCGGAGAGATTCATATTCCGGCGACCCCCGGTTTCGGAATCGTCTTCGACGATGAGCTTGTCACCAGCCTGATCCAGCAATCCGGATGGTCCCTTTAAAACCTCAGAATAAGCCGAGAATATATTCAAGTTGCAAGGAGGCTGCCGCATGGCGGCCTTTTTTAGTTCTCTTGATTTCGACCAAAATGTTTACAAGTCGGATACAATTCGGAGATAGTTTGGAGATAAAGTCGCTTTATAGTTAGGTACATAAGGAACCCCCGCCTTAAACAAGATAAACGGGGATATGAAGAAGGTTTGAGTTCTACCAAGGTAAGACATCGCGTTTGCTTCGGCAATAAAACAACAAGGGAGAGAATAATTATGAAAAATCGTGTAAAAGGAACCATTATGGCTGCACTTGTCGTAGGAATGACCGTTTCCGGAGCGGCAGGCGTCTACGCCGGTGCCAACCTGCAGAAAATTTCCGCCTACCTCAATCACAACATCAGTTTCAAAATCGATGGAAAAACGTTTGTACCGACGGATGCAAAAGGGAACAAATTGGCTCCAATCGTATATAACGATTCGACTTATCTTCCGGTTCGTGCCCTGTCTGAGGCATTGAAGGCATCGGTTGATTATAATAGCCGTACCGGTGTCATCACCATTGGTACACCTTCTGCGCCTAACAATGGGAATACAGGAAACCATACAGGAGCCGATCTTGTGGCTGTTACGTATTCGACTTCTCAAATTCAGGCGATTAAGAAAGAATTCGCGAAATTTGACGGCTTTACTACGGCTTATGCGCCAATGCAGGCGGTGAAAAATGATAGTTTCCAGAAAGTAGCTGCTGGTGGGGATTCGGTCAAGTTCACATTTAAGCACATGAACGTAGAGGTATCGCCGCGGGACTACGCTTTCGAATATGATGGTAAAAACGTCACGCTCTCCAATGGGGTGCAGGCTAAATGGTATACACCAAGCGATACTGCGATGCTGACATTTAAACTCGATGACCGATTTGTTACGCTCTACTCGCAGGATCATTCCCTCTCAAACGCGCAGTTGGAGAAGGTAGCCGTATCCGTCGCTAAATTGAAATAAATCATTGATGACGATTTTGTTTAACTTAACAAGCAGATCGATGAAGCAGCAGGCTTCCGAAATATCGGGAGCCTGCTATTTGTGTATCCAACAAAGAATGGACATGGAATAAATCGATCTCGTCATTCGTATTTTATATATTGAATATATTGATATGAAATGTGGTGATTCGGATGAACTCAGCGGACAGAATACCTTTGTATCAGATGGTTCAAGAGTATATACGTGATTTGGTCACGTCCCAGGTATTGAAGGTTGGAGACCGTATCCCTACGGAAAAGGAACTTATGGAGCGTTTCGGAGTAAGCAAAATTACTGTCGTTCATGCCTTATCCGGCTTGGTTAATGAACGAATCATTACAAGAGTTCCCGGAAAGGGGTCCTTTGTAAGCGATCCGGAATATGAAATGCCGACGGTATCTCCTAAAAGTGCGGCACAGCAAACTAATCAAACCAGCGGAGAAATGCAGACGAGGCTGATCGGTCTGATTATGCCCAGCATTTATGATTATTTTACCATTAGACTTGTCCAGGGGATTCAGCAAGCACTAAATGAAAACGATTACCGTTTCGTGATCTATTTATCGGAGGGCAGCATTGAGAAGGAAAAAGAGGCGATCCAGACCTGCAGTAAAATTGGAGTGGAGGGGCTGCTGATTTTCCCGGTGGACGAGGAACTATTCAATGAAGAAATCTTAAGCATGAAATTTGCGGGATTTCCGTTTGTTCTCATCGACCGTTACCTTCCAGGGGTGGAAACTCACTATATCGCATCCGACGGTAGGCTTGGCGCTAACCTGGCTGTCAATTACTTATGGGATCTGGGGCACCGTGAAATCGCCATTTGCTCTGATTCGCCCATACAAACCGTTACCGTTCAAGAGCGGATCGACGGATATATGAATGCCTTAAAGGAAAAGGGATCCCTCATTAACCCGGCCCACATCGTAACCGGTTTTGAAATCGGAAGTCTTGAGCAAGCTGAAGCACATCCACTGTACCGATATATCCAAAATCGAATGGCATCGGCCTATATTACCCTAAACGGAAGTCTTGGTGTGAAAATCCATCAGATGGCACGTCAAGCCGGTTTGAAGGTGCCTGAGGACATATCCATCATCAGTTTTGACGATCCGACTTCCATCATCGAAGGATACAGCACATTCACACATGTTAAACAGTTTGAACGAGATATGGGCTACCGGGCGGCAAACACGCTGCTTGAGGTCATAAACAGTGATGACGGCCAACCCGGAAAATACATTAAAACTCTCGTGGAGCCGGAATTGGTGATTGGCGAGACGACGGGAAAGTACATTTTCTCCACATCATGATATCCGCCCGTCCCCGCCACGGGAACAGCACCATTTTCTGACCTGAAGATAACTTTGATGTGAATGAAGAAATTATGGAATGATTCCTACACCATATTGAATATATTTGAATCATACAAATGAAACCGCTTGCAATAAAGGAGGGGAAACCGTGCGATATGCCTTACGCAAATGTGAGACCGGAATGTGTGAAATCCATGCGATATAAAGCCTGATACGACGAAGATGTAGGAGGTGTTCGGAGAATGGTACCCAAAGGTGCTGTTATCCCTAGATATGAACGACTAAAAAAGAACCGAAAATTAGTTAAAATATGGCAATTTAGATATATATACTTATTTATTCTTCCTGCGATCCTATGGTTTCTGGTTTTTGCCTACTATCCGATGTACGGCATTCTGATCGCGTTCAAAGATTACAAATTCAATCTGGGGATCTTGGGGAGTCCGTGGGCAGGCTTTAAATATTTCGAGCAGTTTTTAAACGATTCCAGCTTTTACGATGTTCTCCGAAATACGTTGTCCATTAGTGCCCTTAAGCTGATTTTCGGATTTCCAGCTCCATTGGTCCTGGCCTTGATGCTTAATGGAATCATGCACAAAAAAATCAAAAGGGTTTTTCAAACGATTTCCTATCTGCCGCACTTCGTGTCGTGGGTCGTCGTCGTTACTTTACTTCAAAAAATCCTGTCTCCGAACGTAGGTCTCATCAATGATATTCGGTACCAGATGGGTTTGGATCCGATCTTTTTTATGGGGAAGCCGGAATTGTTCTATCCATTGGTCATCATTTCCGATATCTGGAAAGGTGTAGGCTGGGGTTCGATCATTTATTTAGCCGCGTTAACGAATATCGATCCGCACCTGTATGAGGCAGCCGAAATCGACGGGGCAGGCCGGTGGAGCAAACTATTTAAGATCACGCTTCCATCCCTTACGCCAACGATCGGCATATTGCTCATATTTTCCCTCAGCGGAATACTGAATGCGGGCTTTGACCAAATCTGGCTGATGCAGTCCCCCGCAACATTAAGCGTCTCGGAGATATTGGACACGTATGTCTTAAAAACTGGCCTGCAGCAAGGGCAATTAGCCTATTCCACGGCCATTGGTTTATTTAAGTCTGCGATCTCGCTGCTTCTCATCGTGGTTGTCAACAAAGTATCCAAACGTGTGAGTGATGTATCGTTGTGGTAAACAGCTGGCGCTGAAGATTGAGGAGGTGTGTGTATGGGGGAAAGAAGGCTGACGCCGGCAGATAAAATGTATGCGACGCTGAACTATTCGGTGCTGCTTTTATTCTGCGCTACGGCACTCTATCCATTTATCTATTTTCTGGCCCTTTCTTTCAATGACGGCTACGACGCGATGAAGGGCGGAATCTATCTTTTTCCTAGAGTGTTTACATTAGAAAACTATGCGAAAGCTTTTAGCAATCCCTTAATCTTAAATTCGTTTTATATTTCCATTTCCCGGACCCTGATCGTAACGGTTGGCTCCGTATTTTTGACGGCGTTATTAGCCTACGCCCTGTCGCGGAAAGGGCTGCCCGGAAGAAAATATATTGTATTCTTCTTTTTCTTCACCACGTTGTTCAGCGGAGGCCTTATTCCGACCTTTATCCTGTACCGGGAACTGCACATCCTGAATACGTTCTGGGTGTTGGTACTGCCGTCTCTGTATAACTTTTTCAATGCGATTATTATGAAAACCTTCTTCGACGGGATCCCGGAAGGTCTGTCGGAATCGGCCCGAATCGACGGAGCAAGTGAGTTGGCGGTATTCGCAAGAATCATCCTGCCTCTTTCGATGCCGGTGCTTGCTACGATTGCCTTGTTTGTCGGGGTTGGCGTGTGGAATGACTGGTTTACCGGTCAGTTTTTCATACAGAACGAAAAACTGCAGCCTGCGGCTACATTCCTGAACAAGATGATCAGCGAAGCGTCTTTCCAGTCGATGACGTCGTCGGGAAATAGCGGATCAGCGATCCAAAACATGACCCAGTCTCAGATGGAGCTGCGAGGTGTAACGCCGGAAGCTTTGCGTATGACCTTCGTCATTATTATCACGACCCCGATCATCTGTGTGTATCCATTCCTTCAGAAATATTTCGTCAAAGGCGTATTGGTAGGTTCGCTTAAGGAGTAGTTGGTATAAAAGGCTAAGCCTTTTATATATAAACTTCCAATGGAAGGGGATTGTAGGATGAGGAAGAACAGGCGGCGTAGGAGCGTTCTTGCGATGACACTAATCGCTTTACTGCTGTTAGTGACCATGACGGCATGTACGGGAACAGGCAAAGAAGAGGACGCAGGCACGGTTGACCCGGGTCCGAATAAGTCAGGTACTGAAGAAATAAAGCCGGTAACCTTGACTTTCCTCAGTGCTTGGAACGGCGGAGGAGCCGGTTTCCCGCAGGACCAGAAAAATAATCCGGTGGCCCAAAAAATCAGGGAAAAAACCGGGGTGACGTTAAACCTGGAATCCATCACGACAAGCGAAGTAGAGAAACTGAATACGATCTTCGCTTCCGGTACGGTCCCGGATATTGTTAACGCACCGTTCTGGTCTACTACAGGAGGAGAAGGGCAAGTCATCAAGAAGGCAGCCATGGAAGGACAGCTTCTGGATTTAACCCCTTATCTCGATAAATACCCGAATATTAAAAGACTGGTGACGACCGGGATTGCGAAGGATTTTGCCGAGTTCGATCTCAATAGTCCCGATTTTGAAGGCAAGACGTATCTCATTCCAACGGAGACCCCGGACGGAACCCCAGAGAGCATTCATAATTGGAATTACGGCCTTTTTGCCAGGGGAGATATCCTGAAAGCTCTAAATGTAAAAGCGGAGGATATTGATACGCAGGATGAACTGTACGATCTATTGGTCAAGATCAGAGATGGCGGTTTCAAAGATATTGGCGGGAAGCCGGTCATCCCGGCCGGAACGATGTGGAATGGATGGGATTACGGGCAGTTCCTTGCCGGATGGTCGGATTATTCGATTTCGGACTTCCGTGAAGTGGACGGAAAACTGATTCACTGGACGCAATCCAAGGATTATGAAGCCAAGTTGTTATACATGAGAAAGCTGCTAAAAGAAGGATTGTTTGATCTTGAAGCCTTCAGCAATACGAGTACGACAGCGAATGAAAAGCTCACGACGGGCAAGATGGCTGTATTCGGTGCCCAACCGATGTTAGCTGATTTACAAAAAACGCTGTATAAGACGAATCCGGAAATGCAATATGAACTACTCGGCCCGATGAAGAATAAGAACGGAGACATTCGAACGCAAGTTGAAAAACCCGGCCGTTCCGGTTTCCCTGTCCTTTTCTTGAGCGCGAACATCAAAGATCCCGATGCGGCATTGCGGTACATTGATTATGTCAACAGCGAAGAAGGGCGATTGCTTGCGTATTTCGGAATTGAAGGAACGCACTATACTATGGAAAACGGGATACCTCAATGGATTCCGGATGTGAAAAAACAATTCGATGAAAACCCGGATCTGAAGAGAGACGCAGGGCTCAATTTTCTTCCAGGAAGATTCATCGGGGCATTCTCCAATGAAGTCACTTGGCCAACGCCCGAAGATCAAAAAACGCAGTGGCAAAAGTTGGAGGAGAGCTTCTCGGCAAAAATGCCTATCAAAATCATAGACAAAGTAAGCGCCAGCTACCTTGCAAGAGAATGGCCCAAATACCAGGATTTTATCAGTAAAACCAGCAGCTTGAATTTCGATGACGAATTTAAGAAAGCACTGTTTGCTTCGTCAGATGAAGAAGCTCTAAATCTTCTTCATAGTGTTCAAGAAAAATATAAAGCCGCAGGCGTGGATGAAATGGCGGAGTTCGTAGCTCAAAAAGCTGCGGAAAGAGATGATGTAGGGTTCTAGATCGTTCAATCTATATCGTGAACCATTTTGGGGTGGCGTTACTGCCATCCCAATTCACTTTCTAACGAATGCTCAAACGCATACGACGACCATTAACCGATTACGGAGGGGAAAAGGATGTTGAACGTTGCGATGTTAAGCAAGTGGCATGTGCATGCAGCTGATTACGCCAGAAGGCTGCAAAATCATGGAAACGTGAAGATTACAGCCGTCTGGGACGAACAGCCTGAACGCGGAAGCGAATGGGCTGCCCAATTGGGAGCGGATTTTGAAGCGGATTTGGACAATTTGCTGAAACGGGAAGACGTCGATGGCGTCGTCGTGGACGCCCCTACAAGCATGCACGCAGACGTCATGGTAGCAGCCGCTCAGGCCGGCAAACACATTTTTACCGAGAAAGCCATGGCTCTTACCGTAGAAGAATGCGACCGGATTTCTGCAGCGGTACGCAAAGCAGACGTCAAGTTTTGCATTTCATTTCCTGCTCTTACAAGACCACACCAATTGTTCGCTAAACAATTGATCGACGACCATATACTAGGGGACATTACGCTTTTACGCATTCGTAACGGCCACGACGGTGCTTTAAACAATTGGCTGCCGGAATACTGGTATGATGAGAAACAAACCGGGGGCGGAGCCATGATGGATTTGGGCTGTCATCCGATGTACATCGCAAGTATGCTGCTCGGTAAGCCCAAAAGAATCACCTCCATGTTTCATTACTTCACCCATCGAGCAGTGGAAGATAATGCGCAGTGCTCGATTGAGTTCATTAGCAACGCGGTCGCCCTTGTCGAAACAAGCCTTGTGACGTTCAAAACTCCTTCCGCCCTTGAGATTTACGGCACGGAGGGCACCTTGATGATCTCAGATGATTCCGTTAGAGTCATCTCGAAGAAGCTAGATTTGCCTTTCTCCGGATGGATTTCTCCGAACCAACTCCCTAAAGAGCAGCCGCTTCCGATCATCCAATGGGCAGATGCATTGCTTCATAACAAGCCGATGCCCTTCGGACTGGAACAGGGGACAAAATTGACGGAGCTATTGGAAGCGGCATACACCGCTCATAAGGAAAACCGGACGGTAGAGTTCAAATAGCGTGGGGGAGGGAATTCAGATGAGAACTGTAAAAGTAGGAATCATCGGCTGCGGCATGATCGCGGGCGGGAAGCATATGCCGTGTTTGTCCAAGTTAGATCATGTACAGATGGTGGCCTTCTGTGACTTGAAGCCGGAAAGGGCCGAGGAAGCGGCGCAAAAATACGGCACGCCAGATGCAAAGGTGTTTACCAATTACAAAGATCTGCTTGCGATAGAGGATATTGAGGTCGTACATGTATTGACACCGAACAGCGCTCACGCGTCGATATCCATTGATGCTCTCGAAAGCGGCAAACATGTCATGTGCGAAAAACCGATGGCAGTCACGGGTGCGGAGGCTAAAGCGATGTACGAAGCCCACTTGCGAACAGGCAAGAAGCTAACCGTCGGGTATCAGAATCGCTCCAACGCGAGAAGCCAGCTGTTAAAAAAGATGATTACCAATGGGGAACTTGGAGATATCTATTTTGCCAAAGCGGTTGCGACCCGGAGAAGAGGCGTACCTACATGGGGCGTGTTCCTGGATAAAGAGAAACAGGGAGGCGGTCCTATGATTGATATTGGAACCCATTCCCTTGATCTGATTCTGTGGTTGATGGATAACTATGAACCGGTTAGTGTCGTCGGCAGCGTCTTCCATAAACTGAAGTATACCGAAAATGCCGCAAACGAATGGGGATCCTGGGATCCAAACGAATTCGAGGTAGAAGATTCGGCGTTCGGGTATGTGAAATTTAAAAATGGAGCGACGGTCATCATTGAAACCAGCTGGGCCCTTAACATTGCAGAAGGTGGCGGCA
The DNA here is from genome assembly GCF_038009285.1 of Paenibacillus sp. FSL R5-0378. Lineage (NCBI taxonomy): Bacteria > Bacillati > Bacillota > Bacilli > Caryophanales > Paenibacillaceae > Paenibacillus > Paenibacillus sp. FSL R5-0378. The sequence goes on along the minus strand of NZ_JBBPAY010000001.1, from coordinate 4,817,809 downwards.
ACCTGTTGTGTGGAACGAAGGGAGGAGCGGATTTTGCTAAAAATGAGCTGCGGATCAATGGCGAGAGGGACGGGAGCCTGTTCCTGAATAAAATCGATGTGAATCCGAATGCGAGAGAACGATTCAGCGGAGAAGCAATGACCGATTTCGAGTATGAAGCCAAGCAATGGATTGACAGTATCGTGAACGATACCGAACCTTTGGTTAAACCGAGGGAAGCGATGGTTGTATCGCAAATCTTAGAGGCGGTGTATATATCCGCAGAAACGGGAAAAACCATTTATTTTGATGAGGAATAAGGACGTGGAATGAAGATCATAGAATAAAGCGAAGGTGCCCAAAAGCTTGCTTTTGAGGCACCTTCAACATGTAATCACTTATGGAACAAATGTGGTACGCAGCTTACATCGTGCTAATATCAATGACGAATCTGTATTTCACATCCGAGGCTAATACACGTTTGTAGGCTTCGTCAATCTGGTCGGCCGAGATCACTTCGATCTTAGGAACGATGCTGTGCTGTGCACAGAAGTCCAACATTTCCTGTGTCTCGCGGATGCCTCCAATCATGGAGCCAGCAAATGAACGCCGATGTCCGATGAGGGACATGACATTCAGCGACAACGGCTCCCCAGGGGCACCGACGTTTACCAAAGTTCCGTCAAGCGTAAGCAGTGAGAAATAAGCATCCATATTGATGCTGGCACTCACCGTATTAATCATCAGATCAAAGCGGCCGGCGAGTTTTTCGAAGGTTTCCGGATCGCTAGTGGCGTAGTAGTGGTCTGCACCCAATTGCAGGCCATCTTCTTTTTTACTTAAGGTTTGGGACAAAACCGTGACCTCGGCACCCATCGCATGCGCAATTTGAACAGCCATATGCCCGAGGCCGCCCATACCGACTACAGCTACTTTTTTGCCTGGGCCGGCCCCCCAATGATTAAGCGGGGAATAGGTAGTAATACCCGCGCAAAGCAATGGCGCCGCGGCATCAAGCTCGATGCTGTCAGGAATTCTGACTACGAAATCTTCAGTGACGACAATGTGGGTGGAATAGCCGCCTTGAGTTGGCTCGCCGTATTTGTCAACACCCGCGTAGGTCGGTACGTTTCCTTTGAGGCAGTATTGTTCTTCCCCTTTACGGCAGTTCTCGCATTCGCCACAGGAATCAACCATACAGCCAACCCCTACACGGTCACCGACTTTGTATTTTGTGACATAAGGGCCAACAGCCGTAACAATTCCTGCAATCTCATGTCCAGGCACAAGCGGATAGTTGACAGGTCCCCATTCGCCGTGAGCCGTATGGATATCGGAATGGCATATTCCCGCAAATTTAATTTCAATTAAAATATCCTGCGAATCCAGATCGCGCCGTTTAATTTCAGCTGCTCGGAACGGTTTGTCAGGACCGTCGACAGCTCTTGCTTTAGCAGTAATCATCTCGAAATCCTCCTATCAATGATTGTTCAAATGTTGCAAAATCAATTTTATTCCCTAGAGTTAACTCTAGGTCAAGCACTGATTTTATGATAATATCAAAAAAGGTATAAACGACAGAGCCATATCGCAAAGAAAGGAAGATCCCTGTTGAAGACATTTTCAATCAGTGAAGCTGCCAAGCAATTGAACCTTACTATATATACGTTGCGTTACTACGACAAAGAGGGACTTTTGCCTTTTGTAGAACGTACAGCCAGCGGAACACGCTTGTTTAAAGAATCCGATATTGAGGCTTTAAAAGTAATCGAATGTTTGAAAACTACGGGGATGCCGATTAAGGAAATTAAAAATTTTATTAATTGGTGTTCAGAAGGGGATACGACTCTGAAACAAAGATATGATATGTTTCTGGAACGGAAAGCTGCTGTAGAGGCGCAGATGGAAGAACTTAAAAAAACGATGGAAGTCATCGAACATAAATGCTTTTATTACAAGACCGCGCTGGATGCCGGAACGGAAGATGTTCATAAGCACAACAAAATTGGGAGTAACTTCGCCTCGACTTATTAATAGAAAACCACCTGTAATCCATAGATTTCTATATGAATTACAGGTGGTTTTGTTATTCAGAGGTTATAAATTTCGATCCAGCAAGATCCCTGTCTGTTCTGCCATGACACGAGGGGGAACAGGCATACCATTCCTGAACCACCATTCCACGGCCCCCACGACGGCTGCCCCGAAAAATTGCAGGATAACTTCTTGATTTAAGCCTTGATTTTTCCCTTCGGTTACATCGACTTCAACTTTATACTCTTGAACGACTAAATCAAGGAAACGGCTGCGGAAATGAGCCGCGCTTTTGGTATTCAGCATAATTGAAAAAAACAAATGATGCTCTGCAAAATATTCGAACCAGACATAATTTCCTTCTTGGAAGCTCATTTCGGATGCAGATCGGCAAAGTTCGCTGAGATTACTGATGTGTTCTTCGATAATTTTATCCAGCAGGTCGTATTTATCCAAATAGTGCAGGTATACCGTACCTCGATTCACATTGGCCCTGTCGGAAATATCACGGATGGTAATGTCATCAAAGTTTTTTTCTGCCATCAGTTCCAGAATGGCCTTCTTGATCGCTTCTTGGGATTTGACTACCCTTCGATCCACTTTAGTCATTTTTATAACGTCCTCCATCTTAAGATAATCGGCAATTATAGATCATTTGTTGAGTAACGCACACATAGTGAGGAAATGACCATTGTAAGCATGGGGGTTCTGTATAAAATTATAAACACGAGTTGATTAAACAATCAATGTTCATTTTTGCTGCTGTAGTTCATTCTATGTGCATGCTTAATATCAAGCTTTAAGGAGGATCCCATTCATGAGTACGTGGCCGAAAGAAGAATTGAACAGGATCGCTGAGTCCGATGATCTTCACATCTCACCTTTCCGGGAAGACGGCGTTACCTATGGTACCCCGACCTGGATTTGGTCTGTTGTGGTTGGCGGCTCACTCTATGTACGCGCCTACTACGGGCAGAACTCCCGTTGGTACCAGGCAGCAGTACAGCAGAAGGCGGGGCGCATCACGGTGGCTGGCATGACGAAGGAGGTTGCGTTTGAACCGGTTGAAGGGGAGATCGGCGACCTCATCGACAATGCATATCGTACGAAATATAAGGGAAGTCCTTATCTGAACTCGATGATCAGTATGCGAGCCCGTTCAGCCACAGTGAAGGTTGTGCCGCTTACCGTACATGAATCATACGTTTGAATTTGTCCCATGGATAGGAGGCTGTATGATGAATCGAATTGAGAAGAGCCAAGAAACGTACAAGCAGCTATTCGGCGATGGAGTGCCTGCCGCATATGCCACGGATCCCGATTTTCAGGATATTTTGAGCCGGTTTATTTTCGGGGAGGTCTTTCATCAAGGCAGCCTGGATGACAAAATGAGGGAGCTCATCACCTTAGTGGTGCTAACCACAAACCAAACCTTGCCTCAGCTCAAGGCACATGTCCATGCCGCCCTGAACGTCGGACTTACGCCGATCGAAATCAAGGAAGCCGTGTATCAATGCGCGCCTTACGTCGGTTTTCCCAAAACGCTGAATGCCATGACGGAGGTCAACGACGTTTTCAATGCAAGAAACATCGCATTGCCGCTGGAGAGTCAACAACAGGTTGAAGAAGAGACACGGTTTGATAAGGGACTTGCCGTGCAGGTGGACATTTTCGGCGACATCATTACCAAAAACCGGGAGAATTCTCCGATCAATCAAAAGCATATTCAGGATTATCTTTCCGCCTTTTGCTTTGGCGACTTCTATACCCGTGGAGGCCTGGATTTGAAAACGCGGGAGCTGCTGACGCTCAGCATCATCAGCGCACTCGGGGGTGCGGATCATCAGGTCAAGGCACATGTACAAGGCAATTTAAATGTCGGCAATGACAAGGAAACGATGATTACCGCCATCACGCATTGTCTTCCTTATATAGGATTCCCTAGAACGTTAAATGCTTTGAGCTGCATCAATGAAATCATTGCGGAATAGTAAAGGAGACAAAACCAATGTTTAACGAAACATTCAAATTATCGAATGGTATTGAAATTCCTAAATTAGGATTGGGCACTTGGCTTCTCGACGATGAACAGGCGGCACAGGCCGTGCGGGATGCGGTATCTCTAGGATATCGCCATATGGATACGGCTCAGGCCTATATGAATGAGGCTGGAGTAGGCGAAGCAATCCGTACCTGTGGTGTCGCGAGAGAAAAACTTTTCATTACGACAAAGGTTGCTGCAGAAGCAAAAAGCTATGATGCCGTTACGCAGTCCATCCATGAGTCCTTAGCCAAGTTGGGACTGGAATACATTGACCTTCTGATTATTCACAGTCCACAACCCTGGACGGAGTTCCGTGAGGAGAAGCGTTACTTCGAGGAAAACAAAGAAGTATGGAAAGCGATGGAGGATGCTTATAGAACAGGCAAAGTAAAGGCCATCGGTCTGTCTAACTTTCTTCAGGATGATATTGAGAATATACTTGCAGCCTGTGAGATCAAGCCTATGGTCAATCAGATCTTGGCACATGTGAGCAACACGCCCTTGGAGCTCATTGAATTCTGCCAAAAGAATGACATCTTGGTGGAGGCATATTCACCCATTGCACACGGTGCAATCCTTGGTAATACTGAGGTTAAGTCAATAGCAGATAAGTATGGGGTATCCGTTGCCCAGCTTTGCCTGCGTTATGATATCCAGCTTGGTCTTGTCGTACTTCCGAAGACGGCAAATCCTGATCACATGAGAAACAATGCAGAGCTGGATTTTGTTATCGGCGATGCAGATATGGAGACATTGAAGAACGCAGAGCAGATCCAAGATTATGGCGAGCACAGCTTCTTTCCGGTATTTGGCGGGAAATTGAAGTAAACAGAGCCAGAGGATACGAATCCTAATAATGTTTAATGGAGGAACCCAAGTGGCCAAACATGAAGAAGTAAAAAACGGCATAATTTTCCCTGTGGGAGAGAAGAACGAAGGATTTGCCAAATATTTTGTCGGACAAAGTTACCTGCAGACGTTGGTTGCCGATCCCAGCGTTCCTGTTGGCGTTGGCAACGTAACCTTTGAACCGGGATGCCGGAATAACTGGCATATTCATCGTGATGGGTATCAGATTCTATTGGTAACCGGCGGCGAAGGCTGGTACCAGGAAGAAGGAAAGGCCGCTCAGTTCCTGAAAGCCGGTGATGTTGTTGTTACGCGTGATGGTGTAAAACACTGGCATGGTGCAGCAAAAGACAGCTGGTTTGAACATATTGCCATCACCGCTGGTAAGCCGGAATGGCTGGAACCCGTTACGGATGAGCATTACGACAAATTGTAATACAGGTGAAGGCTAGGACCACTTGTTCAGGTATAAAAAACGGGATCGTCCGAATTTGGACGCTCCCGTTTTTATTTATGAAGTTTTTTAAAATCTGCGTTTACCTGCCAAAGTTCCCTGCATTTTAGTTAAGAATACAATTTGCCCAATATGATATGCGTCGTGCATTGCTAAACTCTTTAGTTCGAGCACCAATGATCTTTCTCCAGGGATCGGTCTATACAAATCTTCTTCTTCTGATTTTGCTAGTATTTTTTCAAGTTCGCGATGAACGTAAACGTATTCTTGTTTTGTTTCCTTCCAATTTTGAAGCGTTTCAGCTGGTAATCGAAATGTAGATTTATTGTCTTCGGCTTGTGGTTCATTGCCTGTCTCACCAAGAAATCGCATCAGAAGTCTCTTTTCATAGAAAAGTAAATGACAAACTAACTCCCAAATGGAATTCATTGAATCAACGGGTTTCCAAATTGCCTGTTCAAACGTAACATCCTCTAGCACTTTTTCAAGTGGTGGAAACCAGTCTTCTTGATCTAAGCAGCTTGCCCATTGCTGCAGCAAAAGCGTTTTTACATCCATTTTTACCCTCCAATACATTTTATGGTCACAATTCATTTGCGAAGTGTTGCAGGTGGTTATGAAATGAGCCTTATTACGGAACAATGAACGACACATTATTTTGAAAAACTCTGTTACCAATAGATTATCACAAGTTGTGTTTACCAAGAAATAACAACTATCTAGAGTCTTATAGGGATGGGACATACCGCCACGTTGGCCTATCGGTTATATGTACAATTTAGTATAATGTGGATGATTCGAGATGAGAGGGGAGAAATAATCATCATGAAGCTTATTGACTTGAGCGTGCCGATCAGCCCGCGTATCCGCGAGCCGCTGCCGGCGAAAATCGAATATGCGACCCATGAAGATGGTGCGCGGCAAGCAGCCGAGATACTGGGACTGAAGCAGGAGGATTTTCCAGAGAGCAAGGCGTGGGCAACGGAAATGGTGACCCTGAATACGCATTCGGGTACCCATATCGACGCGCCATGGCATTACTGGCCGGTCTCGGAAGGGAAGCAAGCAAGGACGATCGACGAACTGCCGCTCGAATGGTTTTATTCTGACGGCGTGGTGCTCGATTTCAGTGCGAAGCCGCCAGGTTATGAGATTACAACGGATGACTTGATCGCTGAACTGAAACGGATCGAGTATACGCTGAAACCTTTTGATATCGTTCTCATTCGGAGCGATGCGGACAAACGGCTGTATCACGAGCATTATGCATTTCTTCATGCCGGGGTATCGGCTGAAGCTACGCTGTGGCTTCTGGACCAAGGCATCAAGGTAGTCGGCACTGACGGCTGGGGCTGGGATATTCCGCTCAACCTGCAGGCTGAAGCGTATAAAAAGCAGCCGCGGGAAGGCGTACTGTGGGCGGCGCATTACGTCGGCAAGGACAAAGAATATTGCCAGATTGAGAAGCTGGCCAATTTGGACAAAATACCGAAACCGTATGGCTTTAAAGTATGCTGCTTTCCGATTAAGGTTGAAAAGGCAAGCGGCGGCTGGGCCCGGCCGGTCGCCATCGTGGAAGAATGAAACAAGATGGCCGCTATCCCATCAACCTGACAGGTCTTCGCAGCCACACGCTTGTGATGCGACCCGGGGTGGGGAGCTTATCCATTGGCCCGTCGTACTTAGGGAAAAAGGCGGATCTTCACGTCGAGCCCGACGCGCGTATCGATTGGACCGTATTCGATGCCTTTGCTACGCCAGCCGGCTCACCTTGGCCGCGTTATCTGCGCTATACAGGCAGTGACGCAGGCTTCTTGGATTGGGCACAGAAGCGTCCTATTGAAGAAATGACGTGGGCCCCAATCCTGTCGGCAGACACGGTGGCGGATGCCAGCCTGTCCATTTTGCATGGCTTGCACATCGAGTTGGGACCGTCCGGAGGGTGTCTGAACCTAAAACTTCCGATAACGCCTTGCCGCTTGAATGTGTCCGGAAATCTATCACGCCTCTTGGCCACTGGTAACATACCGTCTTCTCTGACACTAGCGCCTCACACAAGTAGACGCAAGAATGATCCCCCCTTCTTGATGCCTGACCTAGGTGAGCTGCACCAGGTGACGAGCCTGGCGTTACAGAATACGCCGATGGGACAGCCGGTCTCGCTGGAGTGTCTGAACCGCTTTCCGAACCTGAATTCACTGAGTTTATGGGGGAACTTCTGCGATATGGACGTGTTGGCCCGTCAGGCCCGGTTAACGAATCTGGAGCTGCGTTTCATGCCGGATCTGGAAGATTTGCCCCCGTTAGACACGTGGCCGATGCTTGATAGGTTTATCGCATACAACGTGGAAGAGATGACGGGTAAACGTCTGAAGCAGCAAATGAAAGCCCGCGCGAAAATCCGGCCGTGGAGCGGTCATGCTTCAGTGAGTCAATTGCGCAAGCCCGAGTGGTGGTCGACCGAGTTCGGGCGTCCATTCTCGTCCTGGCCTAAACGTCTGGCCAAGGTGGCTAACGAGGCTTACAACGTTGCACAGGCAAGCTTATTGCAGGCCCGCAGCTTCGCCGATGCCGAGGCAGCCATTACCGCCTTCACCGTGCGCTTCAATACCCTCAAAGGTATAGAAACGACTGAGAGAGAGGACCTCGGCGAAGCAGTATGGCAGCTCAGCCAGTCCGATCACCTGATCGGCCAGCCTATCACGGAAGAAATGGCTCAACGCTGGTTCGATGCTGCGCGCAATTACTGAAGCATCAACTCCGTATTTTGCTGTGCCAAGTTTATAGAAGGAGTGATGGCGCCATGACTTTAAATCAACAGCATTGTCAGGAATCGATGAGGTACTTAGCGAATGCCCCCTTTCGCGAAAATGATCCGAAGTTTATCGGCGCAATAAATGAAGTAGACTATGAGTTGTTAACAGCAAATGAGGCAGATTTCATAGAGGTGCTGTATTTTAAACTGAAAAATATCGCCCTGCGCAATAGAATTCTGCATGGTTTAATCCGGTGCAAGGAATTGGAGCTGAAGGATTTTTTTCAGAAAGCCTATAAGAAGGAACGATATTTGGACATGAGACTGCTCGCCATCCATGGATTAGCGCATTCTGCCACAGAAGAAGAGATCGACAAGGTCATCGATCATTTCCTTAAGATTTTGATGAAGCGGCCGGAGACTACACCCTACAACTACCAGGAATATGAGTTTTTAAGATCCGCCTTCGGGCTGCCTCTCCTCATTAAAAAATACGGGTATCCCTGTTTTGAGAAAGCACTTCAACAAGTCGAGAAACAATATGATGCTATGCCTGAAGCGTTTAAGGGGCATTTTACCTTTGATGAAAATGGAAAGGCAGTCCAGTTGAGGAGTCCCCACGAAACGAAACAAATGATTGAACGTTTTTTTGCGGCACAGAACGGTCGCTAATCAGCTTATCCGCGGTGTCGTAAAGTGGCTTAATTTTATTTTTTCTTCATTAAAAACGGGTAAGAACTTCGAACCAAGGCAAGAGAGCCCCAAAACAAGGCGAGCGCCAGAACGGGATGCAGCGCGCCTGCAATATGGAGAGCCGTAATATATTGAAGACTGATCAGGGCGAACAGTCCAAGACTTCCCCAGATCATGCTCCGGTTGAGTTTCCCGACGATGCCGAGGATGAACAGGATGAGCGAGATCGATCCAAATAGGGGAACGAACGACCGATGATATTTCCAAAGTTCCGAATCCCCGAACAAAGCCATTCCGGCCAGATATACTTGCACAACGATACAGATCAAAAATACGAACGCAAGGATGGCATACGCCGAGCGGTAATATTTCACTGTGGAAGACTCCTTTTTAATCGCTTCAACGTTCAATGTTCCAGCTCCTTTCATCAGATGTAATGGTCATACGTCAATTTTTGAACTACACATAAGACGCTGAAGGGCTCTGGATTGTGACAGCGGAAACGAACAAGGAAATGAAACCGGCAAGTAGAATAAATAAGGAACATATATTTTTGGGGAGGGATGACTGAATGGCTGAACTGATTTATCATGTTGCCGTTTCATTAGATAACTTTATTGCGGATCAAGGTATGATGGATGGAGATATTCATGAGTCAAGCTTTTTATTTGAAGGGGATCATGTTCCAGACTTTTTAACAGATATTCAACAATACGATGCCGTATTGATGGGTGGAAAAACATATGAGTTTGGGTTTCAATTCGGTGCTAAACCAGGTGAACCGGGTTATAAGGGCATTAAACATTACATATTTTCAAAATCCATGCAATTTGAGTCAAACGAAGAGGTCGAACTTATCCGTGGTGATGCAATAGAATTTATTAAGAATCTCAAACAACAAGGGAACGGTAAAATTTGGCTATGTGGAGGCGGGGAATTAGCGGGGTCGTTGATTAAACATAAACTCATTGATCAATTAGTACTGAAGGTTAATCCAATTATTGTGGGTGAAGGTGTTCCTCTCTTCGGAAGCGTAAAGCCACGTCTTAACTTGAAATTAGTGGACATGAAACAGTACTCTAATGGAGTTACCAAACCGACGTACAACATTATTTATACATAGGATGATTCTGGAGAACTCCTTTGTTAAGCTAGTTTAGCCGGCTGTTTTTCATTTCTCAATATATACAGAGGAAAAAGTGAAGCTTACAAATGGCTGCAACCTATTTGAAGCCGCTTCCGTCTGATGGAGTGTTAGCAGGTAGACGTCATCCATCTGGATCGGAAGGAGCTTTTTTATGAACAAGAAACGAGCTAAACTAACGGTATTATTCACTTTGGCGGGGGTACTCGGCACAACGGCCGCAGTCGAAGCTGACGCTTTAGTTGAAAAGGTTACAGGTTACCTTCAAAAAGATACAAAGGTTCTTATTAATGGACAAGACAGCATGCTTACGCCTGTATCTATTGATGGTAAACTGTATATTCCAGTCCGTGATGCTGCGGCCAAGCTTGGATATACATTAAATTACGATGAAGCGAGCAAAGAAATTGAGCTCGGCGAAGCGGTTGACCTGATGCGTGCCTCCGGTGTAATCGTAAGCGTGCAGGCCCATGAAGACGGGAAGTACCGGATCGAGCTGCTCGGCAGCACATGGGTCATATTGACGGTAGACAAATCGACGGCTATTAAAAGCCTGGACGGCAAAATGCTAACCCCAGCCGATTTGAAAGCCGGCACACAAATCGATGCAGAATTCGGACCAGCTATGGCAATGAGCTTCCCTGGCCAAGCGCAGGCCGTAAGTGTTCAAGTTCACGCAGATCGCGTCGTCAAAGAAGATACCATCAAAGCCGTGAAACACACGGATGACGGCTGGCAGGTTCAATTAGGCGACAATTTGGTATTAAACGCGGGTAAGGAAACGCGTGTCATGACATCTCAAGGGGAGTCCTTGAATTGGGAGGACCTGAAGGCTGGTACGAAAGTAACAGCGTATTACGGCCCACTCATGATGCAAAGCTTTCCTCCACAAAGTCCGCTTTTTCTCCTAGTGGTACAGGCTCAAGCACCTGCTGCAGGCGGACTGAAAATGTCGCCGGAGACAGCGCAGGAATACCGCAACTTGGCATGGGCGCAGGTGAGTGCGCAAGTTTCCCATATTACGACAAAGCAAGACGAGGCACCTGTTCAAATTGTCTCCTCTAAAGAGGTTGGTGTACTAGCTGCTACGGCCGAGCAGAAGAAATTGCTTGAAGTCGTCCAGGCTGCGAACGGAAGCGTTGTGACGGTGACTTACAACACGGACCAAGACGAGCTGCTTGGGCCGCTGACCGCCGTGTTCGATTTCAACACAAAAGCTTTTATCGGATTCAACGCTAGAAGATAAAATGATTTCTAAGCTGCCATGAAATTCAATCGCCTTGAATTTCATGGTTTTTTTATTTACCGGATGAAGTTGTTAAATGAGATGATCTTCTTCATATGTTACGGATATGTATAAAAAGCCTCCCGACAGGAAGGCTTTTCAGGTCATTCGATGTTAAGCATTAGCATGTATAATTAGCTTGTCACAGCTTCACAGACCGTAACATGCCATAGATGCCGTTTAAATTCTGGATCGGGGAGAACTTTACTTCAACCGCTGCTTTGCCTGCGGTCATTTCAGCAGGGATTTCAAACATTTTGTCATAAAAAGCCCTTTTTCTTTCCAACGGAACCGATTCTGTAGCAAGCTGTTTTCCGTCCACCCAAATCTCGACGCCCCCGGCTCTGGACCCGTGGCTGAAAGTAACAGAGAGACCGTTTTTTACTTCCGGGTCTACCTTTAATTCATAGCTGAACCAACCGCCCGGTTCCGCTCTTCTCCCATTCAGGCCTTCCCAAGTTCCGGCATGGGTCCGTTCACCCTTAACTTGATGCTGCAGCTCATATTGGTCGTTTCCAATCTGGATACCGTCGATCGTGGCTTCCCTGATCAGCTGCTCTTGCTGAGATTTCTCCAGGTGTTCGTGCAGGCTGTTCGAATCGGCTTCAACGAACCTCCAATAGATGCCGTATCTCTCGCTATGCTGCTTGAAGTGTGGGGTAAAGATCAATCGATTGTCTTCATCCGTATTTCGGAGCACAAAGGAAAGCTCGCCGTCTTTTTGGATGAAATGCCGGTCGAAGCCCGCAAACCATTCCTGAACGCTCATGCCTTGCGGGATGACGAAATCTTTCATGAGCATTCGCCGGGTAGGGATACTAACGTTAACCCCTGTTTTCGATTCAACCCAATCATCTTGGCCCAATCCGGCACTTAGAACGACCGGACCATAACGAAATCCCACCACATTTGGTGCATCAGGCAAACTGTAGTAATCGGCTTTCATCGGGATGCGGATATGTAACGAGTCGCCATCTTTCCATAACCGATCAATGATTGCATAACCGTCCATGACTTCCGGTTGAATGTTCGCTCCGTTCAGGGATATGGTTGGTTCGCCTGCGGTCCAATAAGGGATGCGAATACGAACGGACAAGCGCCGTTCCTTCTTGCAGGTATCGGTCAGCTCAAAAGACAGTTGAACCGTATCGCTGAATGGAACGTCAGAGTTTTGTGTGATCTTCACCTGCTGCTCCGCCCAATCCAGTGTACTGCTTATAAATTGATTGACATACAACCGGTCACCCGAGTGAAAATAAAGGCTGTCGTTCAATTTGGTGAAGCTCTCCATGCCGGTCCCGGTGCAGCACCAGAAATGCTCAAACGGAGAGCTGTACACCTTGAAATAACCAGTCGCCATCGGCTGAAAATACATCGTCATTCCTGTGTCCGGGTTTTGGGAGGAAAGGATAGCGTTGATATATGTTGTCTCGTAAAAATCAGCGTATTTCACATCCTGGGTAAGCTTGAATAGCTCCCGTGTCAGCTTCAACATATTGTAGCTATTGCAGGTTTCGCATGTGATATCGGACCGTCTGGCATCGAGCTGATCAGGCTGTCCGAAATGCTCGGATTCGCTGTTGCCTCCTGTTATGTAGCTGTGGTGGTATACGACCATGTCCCAGAATCTTTCGGCAGCCTCCCGATAAAAAACTTCGCTTTCTCCCAATGTTAAATATCGGTTCAGGGCTCCTACAAATTTGGGGATCATTGTATTGGCGTGCTTGCCCTTCAATATATCTTTGCCTTCCCAAATGGCCTGAAACAGGTTGATTTCGTCAAATTGATGGGCGGCTTCCGCATGGCGGGGATTTCCGGTCAATTGATACAAGTTGTACAGACAATCGTTCATCCCGCCGTATTCCACAGCAAGCACGGTTGATTGCAATTCTTTGGACCAACGGGAAGTCCGATCCGCTGCCCAATCGCCCAGTTTATTGACGAGGTCATAAGCGGCTTGTATTCGGGTCGATTGATAAACGTCGATGAGTCCGGCGATGATCTTGTGCATCGTGTACCACGGCACCCAAGCGGGTATCCGATTTTCCACGTTATCGAACAGCGTTTCGGGAAATGCTGACAAATACCCGTTATCCAACTGGCAACCGGCCAATTCGGATACAAGATACTCTAAATTAGCGAGGATCCTGTCGTTCCGGCTCTGGGCATAGGCCTGCGCGCATGCCGACAGATAGTGGCCCATGGTATGGCCGCGAATCTCCGTTTTTTCCCAACCAGGGTAAGTCTCGGCTGTGGACGGGAGTCCCGCAACTTCCCGGAATCCGGCCAGCAGGCGATTTGGATCGTAGCTTAATAAATAAGCGACCTCTTTTGTAAAGGCATTCACAAGATAATCTCCAGTCAGCACGACCTGATTCAAACCAAAATCGTGTAATCTCATTTCCCCGATCGGTCCTTTCTGTACCAAGTTTCTCCTTCAGTGGAGAGTACATCAAGTGTACCTTTTCCTCACTTTCCGTTAAATAATAGAAGGTCGCTTTTTGTGTCAAAATGTCAGCAGTTTAAGCATGCATCTGCTTCAGCATGATTTTTAAATTTACTTGAAAATATCATGGATAAACCTATCCAAGTTTGGTATCTTATTCATACGCTTAGTGTATAAAGGTTTGATCGCAAGGGAGAGACCGACGATGAATTATTTTCGCTTCCGGGTGGATGGCCCGGTGAAAATGGTGATGACCGGGAAATTTATGTCTCCGTCTCCGGAGTGGCAGCATATGAACCGGATCTTAATGGAGTATGAGTTGTTTATCCAGACTCGCGGAACGTTGTACATTTCATGCAATGCGAAGAAATTTGCCTTGAGAGAAGGGGAATTCCTGCTGATGCCGCCTCGATCGCATCAATACGGCTATCAGGCGTCGGACTGCAGTTTTTACTGGCTGCATTTCTCGGCGCGCGGGGAAACGGAAAGCATCACTGCCGATGAACTTGAGCAAGCCTGTGATCCTGAGGTCATCGCGATTCCAGAGTACGGCACCCTGCGCAGCCCCAACAAACTGACCGTTATGCTCAAGCAATTGCAGGATTCCGTCAGGAGCTACCGAGAACCAAACTTGAACAATTATTTGACAACAGGTGTCTTGTGTGAGATTTACAATCAGATGTTTTTCGTTCAGAATCAACCCGCCAAACCGGAGAAGCAGCAGCTGTACAATGACATTGTGGATTACATCAAGTGGTATAAGGAAGAAAATTTGAAGGTTGAACATTTGGCCAAGCATTTCGGGTATAACGCCAAATACTTGACGGGCTTGTTTTCTTCCATAGCGGGCATTTCCTTGAAGCAGTACATCATGCAGGAAAAGATGGAGGCGGCCAAGTTTCTGCTAACGGATACGAATCGGAAGATTACCGAAATCGCCAACCAATTGGGATTTTCAAACAGCCATTCGTTCATGAAAGCATTCAAGAAAAAAACAAGTCTGACCCCATCGGAATACCGCAATGCTTACGCTACCCGCTTGCTTTATTATAAGTAAAAAAAATCCGCTCCAGAGCCCTGATGGCTTACTCTATATCAGCAGCAGAGGCGAATTTTATAAATGAAACCGCAAGATATGACATTGATGTCATGCATCCTGCGGTTTCCGTAGTGGACTTATTACTTGTCTGTTTCAGCATCGCTCAACCGATTGACATGGTACATGATTGCACGGTAAAGAAAATCTGCTAAATCCTCAGTACTATATTGATTAAAGTAGCTTGCGAATCGTGTATCGAATTTATAAGTATTGGCAATGCAAGCCAGTAACTCCGCATCACAAGGCATGAATTGCAGTAAAATTTTTTTCCACTCTTCGATGAATCGCTGCACTTCTTCGGAGGAAGGATCCTGATGGATACAAGCCGCCATTTGTTTGAATATTTCCTCCATGGCTGAAAAACGTTCCTCTTTTTCTTCGGGTGAGCATGCTTCCAACGTTTCATTGTACACTTGATACGCCTCTGTCTCACCGTAAATGAATCTTGCCTCATTTGCATATTGTTCTCTCAATGGCAGAGCGGAAGTACTGTTGAAGATTTGCAAATGACTAGTATCATTCCCCGACACATATTCTTCGAGAGCCGCCATGATGTTTTCCAGTCTTTGCTTTTTCGATAATAGGGTTTGTCCTTGCTTCTTTAATATTTGTTTCTGTTCTTGCTTAGTCAGCTTTAAAATGTCGGCAATTTCTTTCAATGAAAAATCCAATTCCTTTAAGAACAAAATCGTTTGTAGTTTTTCCAAACTGCTTCGGTCGTATAGTCGGTACCCTTTTTCCGTAAGATGTGTCGGTTTAAATACATGAATTCTATCGTAATAATGCAGGGTCCGTGCTGTAATGCCTGTAATCTGAACAATATCATTAACCGTTAATAATGGTTTCTTCATCCCAAAATCCTTCGACTTCATCTAGTATTTGAGCAGCGGGCGTTATGGTTGCCTCAAAGATCGTTTTTCCTGTTCTCCTTAAATAATATTGGATTAAATAATATCCGCAAGCGTAACCAGCGCTATAAGGCATATTGACCGGTTTAAAGTTTTGAAGTTTTGCGATCTCGTCGCCGTAAAGATACGGAGCGATTTGATCAAAACCTGTTACGTGCAATTTCTCTCTAATCACAGGCTTAATGTGCCTGTTAAGGGTGTCTGCGTTTGTTTTCGTTACCCAAGGGCCGAGCCATTCTTCACCAAACATGAACGCAGCATAGTTTTCAGCTAATCCTTCACTGACAATGAGCTCGCCTAAATGAACGGTGTGATCCCACTGAATAAATTGATATCTCACATTATGGTTGCATTCGTGCGCCAGCGCAACCTTCATTCGAGGTATGGTGTATTCATTTGGCAAGAGCGTGCCCCAGATAAACCCGGGAATGCCCCCAAAGCCGCTATATCCTTCGTTAATGGTTAGAGCACGGCTTTCCGGATTCCCTAGCTGCACGGTAAACAAATATTCGGATACGGGGAGGTCAATTCCATGCTCTGCAAATAGATCCAGGCTTTTCTTCACAGCATGCTCACATTCTAACCAAAAAGATTCGGACGAAATCTGCTCGATCTCTGCCGTTATCTGAGGGGTAATCTGATCCGGGGATCGATGCATCATGCTGTTAAACGCAATAACGTCAAAACCATTCGCCTCTTCAGCTCTAAAAGGGATCTGTTGAATTTGCCATTGTTTCATAAAGGGAGCCATCATTTCGTTTCTGAATAATTCGAGTTTGTCCTCGGGCAATGCTTGGGCAACTTTCTGATAAATACGATCTGAGCGCAGTGTTCTTATATTCATTTCTCTCACCCCAATTAATTTATAGTGAGAATTATGCACTATGACCTTACGTCATAGTCAAGTACATCGGATCAAAAATCCCCATTCAGGGGAAGTTTTTTTAAAATTACTTTTTCCCTTCATTTGTACAGGAGGGCAGCCTAAACTTGAAGTACGACAAAGGGTTACCTTGTTCAATCGATTGGAGGACTTCATGATGAGTGGGATTAAAGCCGAAACGCTGACAAAAGTTCTAAGCCAAATGCTCGGTACTGAAATCATCTGTGCCGATATCCAGACCAAACCATTAGATGGCGGTACAGTAGGTAATGTACAGCTTGTAACGGGCATTGCCAAAACCACAGATGGCAGTGAAATCACCTATAACATCGTTGTAAAAACGCAGAGAAAATGGGAACGCTACAGGGATCCCGATTCATGGCGCAGAGAATATGATTTTTATAAGTCCAATTTTGGCGCCTTGTTTTCTGAATCATTCCGTTGGCCCGAATGTTATCACGTGGAAATGAACGAAGAAGAGAACGAAACACAGATATGGATGGAATATACCGACGGCATATCGGGTTTGGACCTCACTGGCGATATGTATGAACGGGCAGCCGAGGAATTAGGACGGTTCCAGGGCAAGTTATATGCCGAACAGCCAGCTTTTTTACAAAATATGTCCAATCTGAGCAGAGTGGAGTATATGAAGGATATCTATCTTCATTACCGGTCATGGAATCGAGTGTATGATTATATCCGTTCCGACGATTGCGGTATCCCGAAGCATCTATGTAAAATGCTCATCGACATAGATGAAAGCGCAGACGAAATATTCAACCGTATTGAAAAGCTGCCCATCGTGCTTTGCCATAGGGATTTTTGGGTGACAAACATCATTTATTCAGACGGTAACATTATACTCATCGACTGGGATACTACGGGGTGGGGCTATTTAGGTGAAGATTTGGCAAGCCTTATCGCGGACGAAGCCGATATTGAACACATGGTTGAATACTACCATAGATGTATCCCGGCGTATTACAAGGGCTTTTCGGAACAAGCGGATATTTCGCACATAACGGATAACTGCGTTTATGAGATGATTCTCCTTTTGTTCGGTTATAGGCTGGTAGAAGGTTATATGGATGCAGGATCGGGAGACCAACTCCAGGAAACGGATCATGAAAAAACGCTGCACATTCGTACCCTGCAAAAAATCTTTGAGATCAAAAATGAACAATAGTTTCGCAACAAAGCGGGAGAATGACCGTCTATATGATACATAAAGGGGACAGCGGCGGTTCAGCGCAACCGGCGTAAGGTTCGAATGAATGTGTTTGGAGGCGGGGATATCGATGATGAGGAAGAAAAGTGTGAAGCGGTGGCTGCAGGCTACTGTAGCTACTGCCATACTGATAGCAGTGACTCAAGCGTATAGCGAAACGTCTGTACTTGCTGAACCAAATGGCTATGCGGAAACCATTCAGGGCTATACGGAAAATCCCGAAGATCATGTTACGCTAGAGCCAGGGTTCGGCTACTATAACTATTTTATGAGACCGATGGCTGAACAATTATACCTGCATAGTACGGTTACCGCGTTTTTACCGACCCGGTTGCCGGATTCGGCTTGGCAGTATTACGGTTACAAGAGCCGGCTCACATCGGACGGCTATGAAATACTAGGTTATCGGACGCCGGAGCTGCAGGCGGTTAAAGATACGCTGCCGGTATCGGCAGCGCAAGCCGATTCTGCGAAAGTGCTGCAAGCCCCTAATGTTCTGTTTCGGCTAAAGGCGGGACAAGCCGGATCGGCCAAGCTGCAAATTCCGTCGACGGCCTCGCTGCTGCTCAATAAGGACGGATGGGATTACTATGCGGAGGGAGAGGCTTCTGGTCAAACATTGCAGGCCAGCAGCAATCCGCAGGCCAATCCACTCTATCAAATGTTTAGCAGCCTAGCGAAATCAGGTGCTCCGGTAGCCGGCTCTAAAGGCACGGTACTTATAACGGGACAGGGGACTTCTAACGTCACCTATGCCGCAAGCTGGACCGTGGATGGCTCAACGTTCTACTCCTTTGTATTGACTGGAGCAGTCCAGTCCGATTTTACATCCATGCTGACAAGCTTCCGGCCGGTTATTAATTTGCTGGATTATGCAAGCGTTATTTTGCTTCCGGTGGATAAGCAGCTCAATCTGCAAATTGGGCGCGACCAAATGTTTATGCCTTATGAAAACCGATTTATCCGGCTAGATCATAAACCGGTTGTTTATAATGGATCGGTATTTTTGCCGCTGCGGGATATCGTGCATGTGATCGGTGGCGAAATCCAGTATGTGAGCAATGAAGGAGCCGTCTATTTGTCACAAAACGGTTGGCATAACGAGTTGAAGCTAAATTTAAAGACAGGTGAGGTTGATCGCAGCGGCAAGAAGATCGCCACCCTGCCGATCCGGGTGGAAGCGGGCACGACGCTTGTTCCGCTCCGTTTTATGACCGAGCAGTTCGGCCTGCCGATCGATTACAACGCCGCGCTCAAGCAGATTACGGTTCATGATCGCCACTGGGCTGGGAACTATCGGCTGCTGCAAACGAGCGATCAGGCAGATTATCCGGTCTCCGTGCTCAGCGTCGGAGGGCCTTCCTTTACGTACAGCAACAGCCGCTACAGCCGGGACGGCAGCTGGAATGGCTGGAGTTATGTGCAGCACAAACCGCCGGTTGGCTATAACAGCCTCAAATATAACGTTGCTGATATCAGTATTGCACTGCTTCCCGGCGATAACGAGCTTGTGCTGCAAGATTTGCAGACGAAGCAGGTTATTATGAACGTGCCGATCAAGGCTGATCTTTCGCCGAATCAAATTCCGTTTCGTTATAGCGGTATCCCGTATTATGATGGTTTGAAGACGGAGCTTAAGCTGCAGTCCTCCGACGGTATTGCTTGGCCGGCCGGGTATGCGGAGACGAACGAGTCCGGCTATGTTACCATTCAGGGCAAGCTGAACGGATTATCCTTCGATTCGCTTCGCCTCAGCTACCATGTGGATAAAGTCGATAGTAAGACTGTCACTGTTCCTTTAAAGGATGGTGCTTTCTCGTACCGATTCAAGCCGGAGAAGGGACCCGGAACGTACTACATCACGCTCTATAACCCGCCAAATTCACTGCCGAAGACGGATATGGCGGCGATCGTAACATTCGTTATTGTTGTGAAAAATTAGCTTCTATTTGCTGCACCTTTTTCAATTAGGCGGGATATCACAGCAACAAATCGAAAGATCCTTTGTTCTATAATCACAGATGAAGCGGAGGTTAATATGAACGGAGGATAATATGAATGGATAATACATGGAGTGATAACAACAATAAGGCAATGGAAATATTGGATCGAATGTTTTCAGCCGAAATGGAATTTATGCGTTCGGATGGAAATGACTTTAGCGGTATAACATCTGTTTTTCACCCCGATATCGTTGTTCATGAGCCTGCATCCCTGCCTTATCCGGGCGATTGGTGTGGTTATAAAGATCTTGGAAAACTCTTTAATACGATGCATAATACTTGGAGTTCCATGAATGTTGAGAACATCGTTGCCACATTAGATGGTGACACCCTTTTTATGGGGGGGACTTTAGTGGCAAAGGCTAGACAATCTGAGAAAGAAGTTCAATTACCTTTCGCTCAAATCTTAAAAATTAAGGACGATTTAGTCGTAGAAGCATTTCCTTATTATTTTGATACTTCTTTAATTAACGCAGCACTTGGCCATTCAGAAATTAATAAATAAGCTTTAAGCTAACGGAGGACAATAGACCATACAGCACAACAGCAGCCGGCAAATCTTAGGCTGCTTTTTTTGTTGGTATAAAAGGGCAGTATGGTTCTGATTGCTGATGAATGGGGTAACTGTATGATGACTTGACATGCTGATTGAACAGCAGTCAAACTAACGGGTGCTTTGGTGCTGCCCAAGAATACTGCGGGCACGAAAAGATGTAGTCCCTTTTATCCATGGTGATGGAGTGATACCCAGACACATGACAGTGTCAGGTTACATGGGATCATTTTGAAATTTCTCAAGAGTCTGCAGTAACCTTTTTTACATGGATTTTCCTGCTGAAAATGCTCACATTCTAATGATCATTGGTGTTTTATTTTTTGGCAGATTAGAGATATTAATTCCGTTAAGGGAAATATTAGGATGAATGGAGAGGTGGAAGTGCCTGTATAATAATGTTAGACGACAAGAACATACACGCTGGGTAGCCGCGTAGCTGCGGTTTTTTTTATAACCATAAAACCATTTAGAGCCTTACTTGAACGTGTCATCCTAAGGGTTCATTGCTCCCGTTGATTAAGCCCTTATCCTATCGATTGATACCACATTAAAGTCAGATTTGTCCTATCCAGAAGGTGTAACCTGTACAATGACAGTCATTGTTGAACAGATCGTTCGTGACTACATTTACTACTATGAACTTATTGACATATCGATTAAATGGTTAGATAATAGTTCGCATGCGAAATATTTGCGAAGGGAGCTTAACGTTGCAAGAACAACGGATCCTGGAAATATTCCAAAGCTACCGTGAGGTCCATCAGGCGTTCTTCCAGCTGATGACCAAAGCGGCGAGTAAGCATAAACTCACTGCGCTGCAGCTGATCGTGTTGAGGGTGCTGCGGGAGCACCCTGAGATCCGCCTTTCGGACCTTGCCGAAAAGGTGAAGCTCGGCAACAGCACGACCAGCGGCATCGTCGATCGGATGGTCAAGGCCGGTCTCGTGGACCGGGAGAGGACTGAAACCGACAGGCGAGCGATGACGCTGACCCTTTCCGAGAAAGGGATGGCGCTCTGGCGCGAGACGGAAGCCACCCGCTTGCACATGATGCGGTCCCTGCTTGAGCTGCCTGAGGAAGACCAGAGGGAGCTTGACCGCATCCAGCAAAAAGTACTGCAACTTTTAAGAAATTATAGAGAGGAAGAAGCTTAAGCCATGACCACTATGGTATCCAATCACTTGCGCAAGGGGCCGATCATGGCCTCCTTGCTCATCGCCGCGTTTGTGGCGCTGTTAAGCCAAACGGTGCTTAACGTCGCGCTACCGAAAATGATGGCGGATCTCAATGTAACGGAAAGCACGATCCAGTGGCTGTCTAACGGTTATATGCTGGTTAACGGCGTACTTGTGCCCGTCAGTGCCTTCCTGATTAACCGGTTTACAACCCGGAAATTGTTTCTGGTGGCCTCATCCATGTTTGCACTGGGCACGGTCATCTGTGCGTTATCCGGCGATTTCAGCTGGCTGCTGGCCGGCCGTCTCGTGCAGGCTTGCGGTGCCGGCATTCTAATGCCGCTTATGACGGTCGTCACGCTGACCATCTTCCCGGTCGAGGAACGTGGTAAAGCAATGGGCCTGATGGGGGTCGCAATGATTTTCGCGCCGGCCATCGGACCAACGCTCTCCGGCTGGATCGTCGAGAATTATGACTGGCACGTGCTGTTCTACATCGTGCTGCCGCTTGCGATCATCGCCGTGATTTTCGGCGCCTTCTCGATGAAGGACGTCATCAAGACGTCCCGTCCGAAGCTCGACGTCCTGAGCGTGATCCTGTCGACACTCGGGTTCGGCGGACTGCTGTACGGCTTCAGTGAAGCCGGTACGAAAGGCTGGGACTCGGAGGAAGTCATCATCTGCCTGGCCGTCGGCGCAGTAGCGCTCATCCTGTTCATTGTGCGCTCGATCATGGTGAAGAATCCGCTGCTCGAAATGCGCGTGTTCAAATATTCCATGTTCTCGCTCACGTCCCTGATTAACGCCATCATTACCATGGCGATGTTTTCCGGCATGATCCTGCTGCCAATCTTCTTACAGAACATCCGCCACTTTTCGCCGCTTGATTCCGGTCTCCTGCTGCTGCCGGGGGCTATTCTGATGGGTATCATGTCCCCGATCACGGGCATGGTGTTCGACAAAATCGGCGCGCGCTGGCTGGCCGTCGCCGGTCTTATCATCACAACGATCACGACGTACGAGTTCAGCCATCTGGAAGCCGATTCATCATACAACCATATGATGCTCATTTATACGGCGCGGATGTTCGGGATGTCCATGCTGATGATGCCGATCCAGACAGCAGGCCTCAACCAGCTGCCGCGCCGCCTGAACGCGCACGGCTCGGCGATGTCCCAGACGCTCCGGAACGTATCAGGCGCGCTCGGAACCGCCTTGCTCGTCACGGTCATGACGAACAGAGCAGCCTCGCATGGGAAAGAGCTCGTCATCGCAGGCCATATCAACCCGAAAGACGCGGTCAAGATGGCCGAGGTCACGCAGCAGGCGACCATTTACGGCATCAACCAGTCCTTCGTCGTGGCCACCTGGCTGACTGTCGCTGCGCTTGTCCTGGCGTTCTTCATCCGCAAGGTGAAGCCGCAAGAGGATACGTTGCAGGCACCGGTTAAAGCGCCCGAGGCGAGTGAGTCGACGGCCCAACCGGCGCCAGCTGCAGCTGTAGCCCAACCGGTAGAACAACCGGCACTCGCGGAGGTAGCGGCTCACGCGGACATGCAAAACAAGGATAGCGAATTCCGAAATGCCATTCGAGGGTTTTTAACCCCGTCTCAGCCTGAGAAAGACGAAGGGCAATTCACCGATAAAGAGTACCGGAAGGCGCTGCTGAAACTGAAGGATGCCACTAACCAGGAGGTGGCGGAACCGGATGAAGAAATGTCCCCCGACCAAGCTTACCGGGAAACGCTCAAGAAATTGAACGGGCTCTTAAAGGAAAACAAATAAAGAAGCGCGTTTGAACAGCGATCAAGAGAGGAGATCAATCGATGAAAATCTATATTGTGTATGATAGTGAAGCGGGGCATACAGAACAGCTGGCCCGTTCCATTGCCAAAGGCGCCCAAAGCGTGGAAGGCACGGAGGTGTTCATCAATCACGTAAGTAAGGCAAACGTCAAAGATCTTGCCGATATGGATGCGATTATTTGGGGATGCCCCGGACACTTCGGCACGATTAGCTCCGGCTTAAAGGAGTGGATCGATAAGCTCGGATATTTGTGGGCAAACGGGACGTTGGTTGATAAAATCGGCGCAGTATTTTGTACGACGGCAACCATTCATGGCGGGATCGAGGCGACCTTGCTAAACCTGGTTACACCGATGCTGCATCAAGGCATGATGGTTGTCGGCTTGCCGGCTAATATTCCGGAGAATGCACTGTACGGCAGTTATTATGGGGTCGGAGTGACATCCCCTGTTGAAGATACCCGCGATGACCTGATCCAATCGCTATTTACGAAGGGGCTCGGACTGGGAGAAGCCCTTGGAAAACGTGTGGCGAATACAGCAAACACCATTGCGGCAGGCAAGAAATTGCTGAGTAACCTTTAAGTGACCTAATGCAAGTACCCGCTGAGGACATCCTCAGCGGGCTCATATCAACGAGAGCGCAGTCCCATTGTTATGGACCGCGCTCTTCTTTTTGATTGAACGAGTAAACATTAATCCTCGAGACATTGAACCATGTTAGGCCGAAAATAAAATGGTAGGCATAATTACAGATAGCTTGGGGGAATGGCAGGGTGGCTGAAATCAATGACAATTTTCATCGGCATGTGGGGGTTTATGGAATTTGTACAACTGATCACTGTATCTTAGTTATTCGAAAGGTATTAGGTCCCTACACTGGGAAATATGATTTGCCTGGTGGCCGATTAGAGAAAATGGAGACTTTAGAGCAAGGGATCATAAGAGAACTCCGGGAAGAAACGGGATACACAGTTCGAAAGCTTAAAAATATTGGGGTTTGTGATTTTTCTGTGATGTGGACCTTACAAGATCATACAATAGAACATTTACATCATATTGCCATTCTATATGAAGTTGATGTTGATTCAGAAGAGATCGCTAATGCCATTGAATCGTTTGAAGGACAAGATTCAGAAGGGGCTATTTGGCTGGACTTTGATGAAGTCAATGGTAACAATTCATCGCCTTTGGTATTGCAGGCAATGAAATGGGTACGTACTGGTACCATTGCAGCTGCGGGTGGTTCTTTTGATTATAGAATTTAAGTTTTACATGAAGTACATATTTACCGAAATTTCCATTCTTAAGGGGACAGGAAGAACAAGCAGAAGCCGCAGACAGATTTTATCGTCCGCAGCTGTTACGAATTGGGGTTCTCAAGTTCCTTTCAAATAGCGTCGAAAGCCGGCTTTAGAACCGTTTCGGCCCAATGGCAGAAGCTGGTGGGTGAGGTGTTTTCAGGCGTACGGTGAAGCGCGTTGAAGATCCCGTCCGCTCCGGCTATGTCCATGTCCATCATCCTCTCGGACATGGCCTCCGTATAGCCCACGCCAAGAAATAAATGCTTGTAGCTGTCGAGTGCCATCTGCTCAAAGCGAATCGGCGTTCCGAGCGCCTCGGTCAGAAGCTTTGCCATATCCTCGCAGGAGAGGTCTTCCGGTCCGAGCACAGCCAGGTTGTCCTGTTTCTCCATGCCTTTTCGGTGCATAATCTTCATTAGTAATGACGGGTTACGAGGTTCTTGCTATATTGGAGTTACCGATAACTCTAGAAAGGATGGAACCCATTTGAAAGAAGCATCAGGTAGCCATGCAGTGCTGTTATTCCGCTTATTTGTGCCGTACGCCGTCATTTTATTGGCCTCGCTACTGGTTGGTTGGTTTGCTTATCACAAAACATCCGAGCTGGTTGAGAGTGAATCGCGGGAAAGGAATTCAGCAGTACTGGGCCAAGTCAGGAAATCGCTTGATCGACGGTTTGCCGAAATCGAGACGATCGCTCGGCAAATGTCCAGCGAGTCCAAAGTGCTCTCGTTTCAGTTTGTTAAATCACCCTTTTCCGATACGCATCCCTACAGGCTCTGGGAACTCGAAAAAAGCCTGTTCGATTATCAGGTCTTCAATCATTTTATCGTGGACTATTATATCGCCTACAAAAACAGCGGTATGGTCGTTTCGCCGGGAAAGGTATACACAAGCAGGCAGCTTTATGATCTGCAGCTTCATTATGAAGGGTTATCTTATGAGGATTGGTATAAGCAATTGTTCAATGAATTTCATTATAAGACCTACATGCCTGGAACTGAGGTAAAGTATGAAGGCAAAGCCTATTCAGTAGTGAGTTACATGCAGTCTTTCGGGAGCAGGGACAGCCAGGGAATGATTACGGTGTTAATCGATAATAAGCAGATTCAGGAGATGCTGGGCCACATCGATATAGAGCAAGGGGGCTTTGCTTACATTGCGGATCAGAACGGGAGGGTGATCAGCCAAATTGGAGATGTATTTCCGGATTCAAATTTGAAAGCGCTTGCAGTTAGAGAAGGTTTTTCCAGAGGCCAGTGGAAGGGCGAAGATATGCTGATCACTCAAACAACCTCCGGATACAATGGATGGACCTATGTGGCGGCACAGCCCGAGGCAGTCGTACTCAGAAAGGCACATTACATCAAAGAGCTGACGCTAAGTGTGTTCACGGCGTCGCTGGCTTTGGGGCTTGCCGCGGCCTTTGTTCTGGCTTACCGCAGCAGCACTCCCGTCATCAAGCTCCAGCGGATGCTTCCTTCGGCCGACAGAAGGGGGACGAATCGGAACCGCTTGCTCCGGCTAAACGCGATGGAGGATATCCACCATTCGGTATCTGCGCTGATTGACAGCCGTGAAGAGTTAAGACGCAGGCTGGATGAGCAACTCCCGCTCATGCAAAACGTGTTTTTTGACAGGCTTCTAAAGGGCGGCTTTACCTCTATGGAAGACGTGGAGAACGCTATGGATCATGCCAAGATTTCCATATGCGGCAGCTGCCATACGCTGGCGGTCATCCGGCTGGGGGGATATCAGGCACCTTATAATGAGGGGATGCTCACTGAGCTCGATATTGTAAAGCTGGCGGTCTCCGACCGGATTTCAGGGATGGAACCCGACTCGTTAAAAATTCATGATCTTGGAGAAAACCAGCTTGCCTTATTGCTAAGCAGCCATGCAGACACGGAAGAGCAGTGCCGCGAAGAAGTCAAACGCCGGTTGACCCGTATTTTTGATCAAATCCTTAGTCTGCACCAAGCCGGAATCACCATTGCGGTCGGCGGACAGCAGAGCCGGTTGACGGAAATTTACCGTTCTTTTGGGGAGGCCATATTCGTCCAAAATCATGCCTATTGGGGCGGAACAGAACAGATTATATTTCATGATGACATGAAGTTGACGGTTCCTGCATACTACTTCCCTTCCGACGTAGAGCAGAGGCTGATTCAGATGGTGAAATCCGGGAATTACCAGGAAACTCAACAGCTGATCCAGATGATTCGGGATAAAAACAATGTAGAGTTGCAGCCATCCCTTGCTGTAGAACGCATCCTGTCACAGGAACTCTGTGGAACCCTTTTGAAATGCCGCGAACGGGGGCAGCAGGGACCGGACGATATGATGCCGGAGATAGATACCATTCTGAAGGCAGCCGACCCCCGCATGGATCCGGCTTCTTTGATAGAAATGGTTCAACGGGCACTGCTTGAGCTGTGCAGACAGAACGAGCAGCGTAAAAAAAGCCATAATGATAAGCTCGCCGTCCAACTCGCCTCCTTTATCCACGAACATTTTCATGATCCGGACCTCAGTCTGGCTATGCTGGCGAGGGAGGCACGTACTTCCGAGGCATACGTATCCTACTTTTTTAAAGAGCACATAGGGCTTAACTTTTCCGACTACTTGGAAGATATCCGTATGAACAGGGCCAAAGCCTTACTCGCCGGAGAAAACAGGCCTATTAGTGAAATCGCCCTCTCCGTCGGCTACCTTTCCCTTAATTCTTTCAGTCGTGCGTTTAAACGGGCCAATGGAGTAAGCGCGACCGAATACAGGCGTTTAAATCAAGCCTAATCCTTGCATCACTTGAGATTTGTATAGTCCATAAATCGGGAATAATGCCTTTTCTAAAATTTCGCATAGTCCAAAAAACGTGCAGATTTACCCGGAATTCCTCCCCGTTCTATACTTCGATCACCGGCCGGTACCACATGGCAAAGTAAGGGGGGGATGAAGCTGAAGACGTTGAAGGAGTTGAGAAAAGGCTGGCAGTTGTACGCACTTTTTTTGCTGCCGCTGCTGTATATCATCATTTTTAAATACGTGCCGATGTATGGTGCCCAAATCGCATTCAAGGAATTTAATGTGACCAAAGGGATTACGGGGAGCCCTTGGGTCGGGTTTGGGCAGTTTGAACGATTCTTCCGGTCTCATGAGTTCTGGAGGCTGCTGAAAAATACGCTTTCCATCAGTTTCTACACATTACTGGCGAGCTTCCCGTTTCCGATTGCCCTTGCACTCGGTCTGAATTACGTCAGGAACCGCCGTTTCAAAAATACGGTTCAAATGGTGACCTATGCTCCTTATTTCATTTCACTGGTTGTACTGGTAGGACTGCTGCTGCAGTTCCTCGATCCGCGGACAGGAATGATTAACACGGTGCTTGGATGGGCAGGGCTTGGGCCCTACCATTTTATGGCCAAGGCTTCCTGGTTTCAATCGATCTACGTATGGTCTAACGTATGGCAAAATACGGGTTTTTCCTGCATTATTTACCTGGCTGCGCTTTCAGGGATTGATCCCGCGCTGCATGAAGCAGCCGTGATGGACGGGGCTACCAAGGTTCAGCGCATGCGGCATATCGATCTCCCGGGGATTATGCCCATTGCGGTCATCCTGTTGATTCTGAATACAGGTCAGATGATGGAGACAGGCTTTGAGAAAATTTTGCTTATGCAAAATTCACTGAACCTCCGTTCCTCGGAAGTCATTGACACTTATGTGTATAAAGTCGGCCTGGTCTCGCAGGCCATGAACTTCTCCTATGCAACGGCGATCGGACTTTTCAAGTCTGTCATCGGCTTTATTCTGCTGCTAGTCGTGAATCAGACCGCGAAGAAACTGAAGCAAGAAAGCTTATGGTAGAAGGGGATGCAAGTTATGAAACCATCCATAATGAAGGAAGCTGGGGCCGACCGATGGTTCACCCTACTGAATTATGCCGTGTTATCCATTATTTTGATCGTTGTCCTGTACCCGCTCATATTTGTCGTCAGTGCGTCATTTAGTTCCAGCACGGCTGTTTTATCCGGCAGGGTGTGGCTATGGCCGGTTGAGCCTACTTTAGAAGGCTATCGGGCTGTCTTCAAAAATGCCATGGTCGTTAAAGGCTTTTTGAACACGATGTTTTATACCGTTGCCGGGACCGGGATCAATTTGGTATTCAGTGTGATGGCAGCCTATCCGCTGTCCCGCAAGGATTTTCGAGGAAGAAATGGTTTTATGCTGCTCTTCGTATTCACGATGATGTTTAGCGGGGGACTCATTCCTTCGTATTTGCTTGTCAAAGATCTAGGCATGATCGACACTGTATGGGCGATGCTGCTTCCAGCTGCTCTTTCCGTTTGGAATGTGATCATTATGCGGACTTACTTTCAGACGACGATTCCGGATGAACTCCTCGAAGCATCTCAACTGGACGGGTGCAGCGATTTACGATTCCTGCTCCGCATCGTTCTCCCTTTGTCCGGACCCATACTAGCGGTTATTGCCTTGTTTTATGCAGTAGGCCACTGGAATCAATATTTTAACGCGATGATTTATTTGAAACGGGCGGAATTGTATCCGCTTCAATTGGTTCTCCGCGACATCCTGGTTCAAAACGAGGTCAATATTGACATGCTCGGAGATGCCAAAACCGCTGCTGCACGGCAGGGATTGCGGGAGCTGCTAAAATATTCGCTCATTGTGGTCACATCCTTTCCGCTGCTTGTCGTATACCCGTTTGTGCAGAAATTTTTTGTCAAAGGGGTCATGATCGGATCGTTGAAAGGCTAATACCCCAATATGATGGAGGGCTGTTATGAGGAACTTCGTGAAAAAAACGATTGGTTTGGCTGCAGTTCTGAGCTTGCTGCTGGCAGGATGCTCTACGGAATCTGGATCCAAGCCAGCTGAACCGGATCGGAATGCATCCGGAACGGACATTCAACTGACATCGCCAGGCACCTACCCGCTGGTCCAAGAGAAGACAACACTTAAGGTCATGGTGCGCGGCAACCCGCTGGTCGAAAATTTCGAAACGAACGAATTCACGAAATGGTATGAGGAAAAAACGAATGTGCATATAGAATGGGAAGTCGTCCCGGAGCAAAGCATGCAGGAAAAACTGAACCTTGTACTGGCGAGTGAAGATTATCCCGACGTGATTATGGGCCTGAACATTTCTCCGTCACAGCAAATGATTTATGGCTCGCAGGGCGCTTTTCTTCCATTGAATGATCTGATTGAGAAGCAGGGGCAGCAAACGAAAAAAATGTTTCAAGATAATCCGGAAATTAAATCCATGATCACAGCTATAGATGGAAACATTTATGCACTGCCGGAAGTCAATGACTGCTATCATTGTTCCATGAGCCAAAAGATGTGGATCTACGAGCCTTGGCTCAAAAAATTGAATCTGAAGATGCCTGAAACGACGGAGGACCTGTACCAGGTACTGAAGGCGTTCAAAGAACAGGATCCGAATGGGAACGGCAAAAAAGATGAAATTCCGCTGGCTATCACTCAAAAGTCGTGGAGATCCTCGATCGACGCTTTCCTCATGAACTCGTTTATCTATAACCCGATCTATGGATCAGGCTATAAGCATATGTTCGTCAAGGAGGGCAAGGTCGACGTCGGCTATAACAAGCCGGAGTGGCGTGAAGGCCTTCGGTATATTCAAAAGCTGTACCAAGAGGGCCTGATTGCTCAAGAATCTTTTACCCAGGACGAAAACCAGCTGATTCAGCTGGGCGAAAATCAGGATGCCGTCATCATGGGAGCATCCACGGGCGGGCACCAAGGGGTGTTTACCCAACTGCTTGGCGACAGCGGCCGATGGCTTGAATATAAAGCTGTCCCTCCATTAAAAGGGCCGGAAGGCAAGCGGTTTGCAGCCGTGGATACTACCGCATTGACTCCAGGCGCGTTTGTGATTACGAAAAAAGCGAAGAATCCCGAGCTGGCGATGCGCTGGGCGGATGGGTTATACGAAAAAGAGCAGACACTGCGCAGCGTTTACGGCCGTCCTGGGCAGGAGTGGCGTGATGCGGAGAAAGGGGAGATTGGCATTAACGGCAAGCCGGCGGTATGGTCTGAGCTTAAATCGTTCGGCACCGTGCAAAATGTGAACTGGGCACAGACGGGCCCGGCGCTCCGTACCAATGACTTCCGATTGTCTGCGGTTGCAAAAGGGGACGACGATCTGGAGGTTATATTATATCAGGAAACGAAAAATAAATATGAACCCTATAAGCCGACGGATGTGAGTACACTTCCTCCGCTCTTCTTGACCAATGAGCAGGCAACCGAGGCTGCGGATTTGGCCAAGACGATCAACGATTATGTCGATGAAATGATCGCCCGCTTCGTGATTGGCGATGCAAGTTTGGATCAGGACTGGGATAGCTATGTCAGCCAATTGGATGCTATGAATCTGAAGCGGTATCTCGAAATTTATCAGACGGCATATGATAGCCGCAGTAAATAAAACAGACGAAGAGCATGACCATCGATAAGGGGAAGTACCAAGGGTATATGAAGGTCGGTGAACAATAGCTCATTCATGACACGACGGCAGCCGGCCCAAATCATCGGCTGCCATCGTTATGTTATCAGGCAGTAGACGTTTGCAGGCAAAGGTTGCTGTAATGGAATAGCAATCCCGAAGAAATCGAGTATGCGAATAAAGGTATAATAAGCTTTGTAACTGTCCAGCTGTTCATTTGTCAGTCAATAAATTGAAGGAGTCTGTGATGAAAAACTTCTTTAATCAAACGGACACTATGGAGATCTTGAGCCGAATAGACAAATTGAGTCCAAATTCACGCGCTCAATGGGGTAAGATGGATGTTGCCCAAATGCTAGCTCATTGCTCATCGTTCCATGACATTGCAATGGGCAATACCTTTCCCCCAAGAGGTTGGTTAGGCATATTCATTGGAACGTTCGTGAAACCAATGTTTTATAATGACAAGCCACCAGCCCGTAACATGTCCACGATTCCTACAATTATGATTGTAGAAGAAAAAGAATTTGAAACAGAAAAAGTAAAATTAAAACAAAAAATTGTAACATTCCAAAGCAATGGCCCGGAAAAATGTACGTCTCACCCACATCCCTTTTTTGGAAAACTGACTCCTGAGCAATGGGGAAAAGGATTATACAAGCACCTAGACCATCACTTAAATCAATTTGGTGTTTAGTCATTAACAGAAGTATCAAGGTCTGCCAAGATAAAGCCCTCACCTATCAGGTTATTGTAGGTGAGGGTTTTAACGTGTTTAGATGATAGGATCCATGCGGCATATTCCGAGTTGGGCCAGAGCGTAAGCGACGCCATCTTCTTCACAGTGCCGTGTCACCATATGTGCCCGTTCCTGAACGTAAGCTGGCGCGTTAGCAACGGCTACCGCATAGCCGGACTCGGCAAACATCGGCATATCGTTATCATGGTTGCCGATGGCAAGCACGTCCTCCGTGGCTATCTGAAGATGCTGTTTGAGGAAACGAAGCGCTTCTCCTTTGTTAGCCTTCGCGTTGGTGATTTCAATGTTGTGGTTATCGCTTGGATGGATTTGCAGCGGGAGAGACTGGAGATCTCGGGCAATAGCGGCTAGCTTGTCATCATCATCCTGCACGTAAATTTTATAATAAGTCTCGCTCAGGGGAATCGGACCGATGAAGACAGGCAGGTTCGGATAATCCCTTCGAATTGAATCGACAAGATGGGATTCCTCCGTCGCGAACATGGCATCACGTGTGTACATGCGGTAGAGCGCCCGGTGCTTTTCGATCGTATGTATAATTGGGGGAAGATGCTCCGCTCGAATCGGAAAAGAGATCAGTTCTTTCTGGCCCGGAATATCGTACACGTTAGCACCATTGCTGGCGAACAAGTAGGCTGAGCCTTGAAACCTTTCTGCGAAGGGCAGCGCGGCGGCGAACATTTTTCCTGTTATAATGGCCACGATGCTCCCCTGGCGTATAACGTCGTTTACGGCATCACGGTTTGCGTCGCTGAGATGCAGCCGGCGGTCAATGGTGGTGCCGTCCAGGTCCAGCGCGATCAGCTTGAATTTCATGGTTCCTCCTTGCGTGTAGCAGGCTGCCCGATCGATTATTGGTAATGAATTTGGTTTCGGTATTGCTCCAGCAACCTCATATTGTGCTCATCTCCTCCTTCGAGGTTGGCTGATAGGAAGACCGGTGGAGTCAAGCCTCGATGAATCAACAGCTCGATCGTCTGCGAAATGACCGCATGCATCATCGTAATTCCGGTCACCGTGGAGAGCGGGGCCGTTTTGACCTGCAATCCGTTGATCGACAGCGCCGCATCGCCCTTTTCCCCCATGACGTCCAAAATGAAATCTGCGAGCTCAAACAAGCGCTTGCCGCTGGAATGCCGGCTTGAGACATCGGAAGAATAGGCGATCGACGTAAGCGCAATGACTTTCACGCCATGATTCTTTGCCCACAACGCCAGTTCGACGGGGACGGTGTTGCGCCCGGAGACAGAAGCGATAATGAGCACATCGCCCTGCCTGAGAGGCGTTTCCGATAGCACAGCCTCGGCCAGCCCGGATATGCGTTCGAATTTGGTGGTGCGCGTGGAAGGAAAGGTCTCCAAGGTCATACCCGGTAAAAAAATGGGATTCATCAGAATAAAGCCCCCCGCTCTGTAAAACACCTCCTGCGCGAAGAGGCTTGAATGGCTGCATCCTGTGATATAGATGGAGCCTCCCTGCTCCACGGTGTCCGCCAATACACGCGAGGTCTGCTGCATTGCCTCCTGCTGCTCTTGCAAGACTTGAACCAGGTTATCCGTTACGGCCTGAAAATAACGCATAATTTGCAGCATAGTATATCCTCCCCGTTACACTTCAGCTCAATCATACGATCCAAGCTTCAGTAACTTTCGATTCGCTTTCCTTGTGACTTGATTTTATCTTCGGTTAATTTCATTGTCAAACAGTTTTCTTTCGGTTTATTTCCTGTTATAGTAGTTATATCTGTATATTGAAACGATAAGCAGAACCTATTATATACATAAAACAGAGGTGGAGAGAGAAGATGCATGCTATGCAGCGCAGAAGCGAAATCTTGAAGATGGTGCGAGAGAATGGATTTAAAAGGGTTTCGGAGCTAAGGGATATATTCCAAGTATCCGAGGTGACTATCCGTTCTGATCTGCGAACGCTGGAGGAAGAAGGGAAGATTGAGCGCAGTTACGGGGGAGCGATGGTGAAGGATGAGCAGGAATCACCTACTTTTTCAGAGACCTCCTTGCTTCTGAGCGAAACAAAGTCGGCCATCGCCAAAGCTGCCGTCGATTTGATCCAACCGGGGGACAGCCTTTTTCTGGACGGAAGCTCAACGACAGTACTGTTGGCCAATCTGGCACGGCATATCGAGAATGTGACGATCATCAGCAACTCCATCCCCATATTCGAACAGCTCAAAGAAATGACGACGGCCACGCTTATAGGGATCCCCGGCACGCTAAATCCTAGAACTCAAACGTTCGTTGGACCGTATGCAGAGAAGATGATCAACGATCTTCGAGCTACCAAAACCTTCATCAGTCCCAAAGGTGTCCTGTTGGAGGGATTACGAGACATCACGATGGTGGAGGCGGATATCCGCAAACGGATGATGGATTCCGGCAGCGAGGTCATCGTACTGGCGGACCATAGCAAATTCAACAACAACCGTACCTTGATTGGAATCGACAGCTTCGACGGGGTAAACACCATCATTACCGATCGGCGACCGGATGAATCGTACATGAGTATTTTTGATGAGAAGGCTATACGGGTGATCATCGCAGAGGCGATAGATGAATAACAATGTCATACTTTATTCCATAGGCGTCTGGCCCCTTGAGTACAGGAGTGTACTTAAGGGGTTATTTTTTTCTTGCATTCGCAAAACGAAAAGAAAAAAAGAGGATTTATTTTCGTTAATCTTTCTTTTAAAAATATAAATTTATTCTTATTGACAGTCCGATAAATTCCAATCTATAATCGAAACAAATTCGAAAACAAATTTAATTTTTGGATTTCGTTTATTTTCGAATCCGAAAGTTGTTTTCGAAAAACTGTCCTTAAGGGGGAATAAAATGAAGAAGAAAGCGTTGTTGATCTCTTCCTTTTTTCTGATTGTTGTTCTGACTTTGGTGGGTTGTTCAGGTAAGGACAACACCGAAGATGAAGCGGGTGACCCGGCGAAGAACGACCAACCGGTGGAACAAACCAGCAATATTACAAGCTGGGACAGCCCGGACTTGGCCTGGAAAAAGAGCACCGATCCCGTAGCTTTCGATACATACATCGATTTCGACTGGTACCCCGTCGATACGTGGGGGAAGGATGATGTATCCAAAGAGATCACGAAGAGGACCGGCGTCTCCCTGAACGTAACGAAAGGCAGTGACCTCAACCAGCTCCAGGTATTGATCGCTGCCAATGAATTGCCCGATCTCGTCTTCACTTCCAATCTGGTAGAACGCTTCTACAATACGGACATCGCTTATCCACTCGATGAATTGATCAAGAAATATGCCCCCGAAATGATGAATCTACTTGACCCCGTAGAAATTGCTAACAACACCCAGCCCGACGGACATTTTTACGCCTTAAAAACGCACTATAACAACGACGAAGCCTGGAATGACCCAAGAAACCTCCCATCTCCCGGTGACGCGGGGTTCTACGTCCGGCAGGATATCATGCAGGAGATAGGCAATCCGCCGCTAGAATCTCTTGAGGATTTGCTGAACGTCTATCAGCTGGTCAAGGAAAAGCACCCTGACATGATCATCTACCTCCCACATCCGACATGGACGAACCCGCTGATGGAAATGATGGGATTGACCGACCAGAATCCCTATACAGACGAAGCAGGCAAAGTGCACTTAGGCTTCAGTAACCCCGGGTTCAAGGATTATTTCAAATACATGAACTCACTGTACCGTAGCGGATACTTAAGCGCGGAAAGCTTCGCCTACAAGCCGGAGCAGTTCTCGCAGATCATGAAGAGCGGCAATGTATTTTCGGCTTCCTACAACAGTGGTTTAGCCGATGAAATGAACAAAGTGTATGACGACAATGGAATTCAAGCGCATCTGGTGCCTGTATTGAAAGCGCTCACCTTTAAGGGGGAGGCGAAGCTGAAGCCCGTAGATGCTTCTATTGGCTGGGCCAGCCTGTTCGTTCCAAAAACGAATAAAAATCCTGAGCGCGCAATCCAATACATCGAGTTTCTCAAAAGCCCCGAAGGCGATGCCTTGACACAATGGGGAATCGAAGGCAAGCACTACACCTTGAACGAGGATAAGCTGCTGGTGCGTCCGGAAGGTTTCAATCAATTGAAGGTGACGGATACAGGGATCGGGCCTTGGTATTTCGAGGCGAGCGGGCTCGGGGAAGGCGTTGCCGTTTCCTCGGGGGCGCTCAGTAATCCGAAATACAGCTCTTCTGTTGACTTGCTGAAGTTCAGAAAGGCGCTGTACGTGCGCAATCCGGCACTGGCGTTCGTCAAGCCGAAGGCAGATACGGATGAGTTCAATATCAACGTGAAGCTGTCGGAGCTGTACACCAACGCCAAAGTCGAAATCATCACGGCTGCCAGTGAGGATGAAGCCGCGAAGCGATATGACAAGCTGATGTCCGACGCGAACAAAATCGGTCTGGAACGACTGGAAACCTACATGAATGAAGCTTATCAGGAAGCCTTGAAGAAATACGAGTAGAACAAAGCGGCAAGTACGGGAGGGGACTTTCCCTCCCGTATGATCAGAATTCAGGAAATGAGGGAAGATCCATGAAGAACGAATGGGTAATCATCGAGAACGGCTCGACGGATTGGACGATTGTTATTGGAGAGCAGGCCTCGCCTTCAGAGGTGTATGCAGGGGCTGAACTGCAGGCGTATTTGCGTGAAATTACCGGCGTAACGGTGCCGATCAAAAACGACGACGGTCCGCTCACGCCCCATGAAATCGTCGTGGGCTTCAATCTGCATATGGCCGATCTGGCGTCATCCATCGATTTTGAGAGGTTAGGCAATGACGGGTTCGTAATCCGCACGGCCGGCAGCCGGCTTGTCATTGCCGGCGGAGCGCTGCGCGGGACACTGTACGGAGTGTACACCTTCCTGGAGGATCGCTTAGGTTGCAGATGGTTCAGCTCCAAGGTAAGCCGCATTCCGAAGCGAAGCCGCGTATCGCTGGGCCATATCGATATCGAGCAGGTTCCCGTGCTGGAATATCGCGAACCGTTTTTCTTCTGTGCCTTTGACGGCGATTGGGCGGCGAGAAACAAATCGAACGGCAACTTCCCTGAACTGGAAACCCGTCATGGGGGCAAGACGGAATACACTTCCTTGTTCGTACATACCTTTGATCACTTCATCCCGGTAAAAGAGCATTTCGATGCGCATCCTGAATACTTCTCGGAGGTTGGCGGCGAGCGGATTTCCGAAAAGACGCAGCTTTGTTTGACGAATCCCGAGGTACAGGAGCTGATGATCAACCGGGTCAAGGAGTATCTTGGCCAGCATCCGGAAACCCGCATTCTGTCCGTATCGCAAAATGACTGGTACAATCCCTGCCAATGCGCCGATTGCCGGGCAGTGGACGAATACGAAGACAGCTACAGCGGCAGCCTCATCCGGTTTGTGAATCGGGTAGCCGAAGCCATTGAGCACGAATATCCGGAGGTAGCCATTGATACGCTGGCTTACCAATATACTCGGAAGCCGCCGAAGTATGTACGTCCACGCCATAACGTGATCGTCAGGCTGTGCAGCATCGAATGCTGCTTTTCACATCCGCTGGAATCATGCCAGGAGCTGGCGTCTTTCAAAAGCCGGGCAGAATCCGGGGTTTCATTCGCTCAAGATCTCATTGAATGGGGCAAGGTATGCGGCCGTGTGTATATATGGGATTACGTTACGAACTTCTCGAATTATGTCATGCCATTTCCGAATATTCGGGTCCTGCAGCCTAACATCCAATTTTTCATTCGCAATCAAGTGAAGGGCATCTTCGAACAGGGCAGCTACGAAAAGGGAGGCGGCGGCGAATTTGCCGAACTGAGGGCATACGTGTTATCCAAGCTTCTGTGGAATCCGGATAGCGACGTCGATACGGCGATCAATGAATTTATGACCGGGTATTACGGCATGGCGGCAACGCCGCTGCGCCAATATATCGATATGCTGCATGACAAAGTGGAGCGGGAGCATATCCACACCGGAATTTACGATCCGCCGACGAGCGAGTATTTGTCGAAGGACCTGATCGAGCAAGCGGTGGCGCTGTTCGACCGGGCCGAAATGCTTGCCGATGACGAGGAAATCCTGCACCGGGTTCATGTTGCCAGACTTCCAATTCGCTACGTTCAGCTGTCCGCCATGCCGCAGGATGTCCCGAACCGGCAGGAGCTAATCGATCAGTTCTTCGCCGACGTTCAGGCTGAGGGCATTACCGCCTTATGGGAAGGACGCAGCCTGGAGAAATCCAAACAGATGATGGAAGAGGGATCCGTTTTTGTGCATGCATAGCAGGCGGGACATGAGGAACAATCGATGATCGGTATTGGATTCTGAGTCCAGGAGGTGGGGAGCTTGCCTGCAAATCATCAATCGGAAGTGCTTGCGAATTCGGGCTCTGCGAAACGGGTGTGGAGAACACTTCGGCAGCAAAAGTTCTATCAAATAAGCGTTTTGATCGGCATCGCATATCTGCTTGTTTTTGCCTATGTGCCCATGGTCGGGCTCATCATTGCCTTCAAGAATTTCAAGTTATCGTCGGGAATTCCCGGATTTTTCACCAGTGAATGGGTCGGGTTTAAATGGTTTTTGGAGTTTTACCGCGACATCAGCTTTTGGCAGATTATCCGCAATACGGTCGTCATCAGTCTGCTGAAAATCCTGTTTACTTTCCCGATTCCGATCCTGTTTGCGATAGCGCTGAATGAAGTAAGAAAAGAAGGCTTGAAGCGCTTTGCGCAAACCGCAAGCTATCTGCCTCACTTTATATCATGGGTCGTGGTCTCGGGCATGCTGTTCTCCTTCCTGAACTCCCAAAACGGGGTCGTTAACCAGCTGCTAATGGTTGTCGGTCTGATCGATAAACCGATATCCTTTTTGGCGAGCGCTTCGTATTTTTGGCCGATGCTGGTGCTCAGCGATATTTGGAAGGAGATGGGCTGGTGGACGATCATATTTCTGGCGGCCATAGCCGGAGTCGATCCCACACTGCATGAGGCAGCGGTCGTGGATGGCGCGGGACGCATGCAGCGGATCTTGTACGTGACGCTTCCCAGCATTAAAACAACCATTATCGTCGTGCTGATCCTAGCATTAGGCAACCTGTTCGGCGGCGGGCTGGGCGGATCCAACTTTGAGCAGGCGTATTTGCTGGGGAATCCGGTGAATAACAGCGTTTCGGAGATCATACAGACCTATACCTTAAAAATGGGCCTGGCTCAAGGCAGATACTCATATGCGACAGCGATCGGCCTGATTCAATCCGTGATCTCGCTCACGCTGATTCTGGTCAGCAATTATTCCGCCAAAAAGGCGTCTGGCGTGGGACTTTTCTAACCGGGGGGAATAACCGATGAAACGCGGATTTCGACGTACCAGGGAAGATTACGTGATCGACGGCATCGTGTATACCATCTTGATCGTGGTTATGATCGCAACCATCTACCCATTCTACTATTCGCTCATTATTTCGCTGAATAACGGCATCGATGCCTCGCGGGGCGGGATCTTTTTATGGCCGCGCATGTTTACCTGGGATAACTATGAGGCGGTATTCTCTAATGACCAGCTAATCAAAGCGTACGGAGTCACGATTGCCAGAACACTGATCGGTACCGTATCCAGCCTTGCTTTTACCGCGCTGGTTGCCTACTGTCTCGCTCATAAGGGACTCATGTTCAAAAACTATTATTTTCTATTCTTTATCATTGCGATGTATTTCTCAGGCGGACTTATTCCTTACTTCATTCTGATTAAAAAGCTGCACTTGATGAACACGTTCGCCGTGTATATTATCCCGGACTTATTAAGCGTGTTTAATGTCATCATCATGATGTCCTTCTTTCGTGAACTGCCGGAGGCGCTGAAGGAATCCGCCAGGATCGACGGGGCGAGCGACTTGCGAACTTTTCTCAGGATCATGCTGCCGCTCTCCGCGCCTGTGCTTGCGACCATTGCCCTGTTCAACGGAGTGGGTCATTGGAATGCCTGGTTCGATTCCGCGTATTTCGTGAATGACAAAAGCTTGAAGACGGTATCGTTTATGCTGATGGAGCTGATCAACAAAGCGAACCTCACAGCAGTGACGGGCGCCAATACGGTGGATGCGCAGCGCAGTGCCACTTATGCAGCTCAGACTTTTACCGCGGAATCCATTCGCATGGCCACGATGATTATTGTTGTCATCCCGATTATATGCGTATATCCTTTCCTGCAAAAATATTTCGTCAAGGGCATCATGGTAGGTTCTGTGAAGGGCTGATGCTGGAAAGAGGGGGAGCGCCGTGGGATACTGCCTGAGCGTGGACGGCGGCGGAACGAAAATTATCGCTGTATTGTTCGATCACGATTGGAATTGCCTGGCCGTAGGTCGAAGCGGACCGATTAATCCGAATTTTACGAGGCTCAAAAAGGTCGAGGCCAATATGGAGGCATGCATCCGGGAATGCTTGAAGGAGCATCTACATATCAAGCTGGAGACAGTTTAT
Source organism: Paenibacillus sp. FSL R5-0378 (assembly GCF_038009285.1). Classification (NCBI taxonomy): domain Bacteria; kingdom Bacillati; phylum Bacillota; class Bacilli; order Caryophanales; family Paenibacillaceae; genus Paenibacillus; species Paenibacillus sp. FSL R5-0378. Next base: position 4,777,416 of record NZ_JBBPAY010000001.1, on the reverse strand, counting down.
GCGGCGATGCCCGGTCCAATCGATTTGCTCGCCGATGTCATAGGAAAATATGCACATGTCGGAGAGATGCATGCTTTCAGTGAAGGATATATGTGCTTGCTGGCAGGAATTCAGCGCCGACGAGGTATTGTAGCCTTGGCCGGTACAGGCTCCGGGATATTCGGCGTCAGGGAGGAAATCCAAACCCATCTTGGCGGATGGGGAAGTCATCTTGGCGATGAAGGCAGCGGATACGATATCGGGAGGCAGGGAATGATGGCCGCCATTCAAAGCTTTGAAGGCCGCGGGCCTGTGACGATGCTTCAGGAACTGATCATGCAGCGATGGCAGTTGAAGCATATGGGCGACATCATTTCCGTCATTTATGGCACGTCCGATACCCGTGAAGTCATTTCTTCATGTTCGCTGCTTGTTTCCAAAGCGGCGATGTCAGGGGACGAAGTGGCGCAGGGCATTTTTGCGGCAGCTGGAGAGAGCCTCGCCCTGCAAGTATGCGCGCTGATGAACCGGGACGCGTTCGATGAACAGACATGGGTCATGGCGGCGGGCAGCGTCTGGAAGGGGCATCCGCTCATGTTCACAAGGTTCAGGGAAGTCATTTGGGAGAAGCACCCGAAAACCGTGGCGGAAATGCCGTTGTTTGAGCCCGTCATGGGGGGCGTCGTCCATGAAGCGATGGGTACGGGAGCGGGCGACCCTTTGGATGGTCCGATGCTGCAGTGGTTGAAGTCGGCGTTCGAAGCGTTTCTCTATCAGCCGAAAGATATATAAAGAGCCGTAAGATTCAACCTTACCGCGCTTACTTATGATATGGAGGGGAAGAATATGAGAGGTCAATATTTTCAGAAGCTGAACAGCCTGATTGCCCAAATCGAACAAACCCAGGGGGAGGCCATGGGAGAAGCGGCTCAGGCAATCGCAAACGCGATGGAGGCCGGAAAATGCGTGCATTTGTTCGACACGGGACATATGCTGGATAGCGAGCTCGTCAACCGTGCGGGCGGACTCACCGCTTTTCGGGCTATGCGCTTTCAATTCGACGTGAACAACGAGGTTCGAGAGCGCGAAGAGGAGAAAGAGAAAGACCGCAGCCTCGAAGGGCTGATGGAGTACGTTCTCCGGGCAAGCCGGCTTCTTCCGGGCGATGTGCTCATTGTCGGCAGCGTATCCGGAAAAACGGTCTTTCCGGTCGATATAGCGCTTCATGCAAAGCAGATGGGAGCTTATGTCATCGCCTTAACGAGCATCACTTACTCCTCACTGCTGAAGAGCGAGCATTCCAGCGGGAAAAGATTATTCGAGGTTGCCGATCTTGTGATCGATAACTGCGCTCCTCCGCTGGACGCGATGCTGGAGGTGCCGGAATTAAACGCGTCCATCTGCCCGGCATCCGGTATCGCGGCCGCTTCCATCATGTGGGCCATCGAGGCCGAAGTGGTCGAACTTCTGCTACGGCAAAACTTGAAACCGTCGGTGTTGAAATCCATCAACTTCCCGGGAAGCGCGGAGTATAATGAAACAGCTTATCAAGCCTATGCCGAGACTTCATGTTAAACGGTCTGCGTTTAAAAATTCGAGCCGCCATTGGCGGCTTTTTTATGTTTTCACAATATATGTTCTTGTCAAAACCAGACGACAAGAACATATATGGTTAACCGTAATTGATATAGACTATCTATTACTTTATAAGAAAGCATCCTTAATAGGATAAGACAATGACCTTCAGCAAAAGTGTAAAAAACTCCAAAGAAATTCGTGACTTTTAGGATCCTGATACAAAAACCAAAACTGCCAGTAAACCAGAAGATGTATAATGTATTGGATAAGTAAAACCAACTTGGATGAAGGTCGAGTCTTTTGGGTTGACTGAATATGTAAGCGGATACATATTGTAAGGCAGGTCTTAAAGGTTATTACAACTACCCGAAAATAGAGGAGGAAAAGCAAATGAGCATGTGCATTCAAACCCACATCGATTGGCCCGCATTCTTGTCCCGTCACGATATGTTATGGCAAACCAAACCTATAAGCTGGGATGAAGGAGTTTTTATAGGCAACGGTCTTCTTGGAGCCATGATATATAGCGAGGAGCATCGGGATCAACGACATGTGCTGAGGTTCGTGCTGGGACGGACCGACGTGACGGCTTCGCGTGAAGGAGGGGCTAAGGCGTTTCCTGTACGGGTCCCTATTGGTGAGATCGCGTTGGAAATGGAGGGTTGGATCTATCAGCCTTGTGAGATTCGGCTTGATCTTTGGAATGCTGAAATGCGCGCGGTGATCCCTACGACGAAGGGAGAAGTCAGATTAAGGGCATTGATCCATGCCCTATATCCGGTTCTGGCCATTGAACTTGATAGCGATGAAGGTGAGCAGAGGGCGGAAATGAGATGGTATTCCTATCCTGAGGTCGATCCCATTCTGAAGAATGCCGATGGAATCAACCTGAACCAATACATACCGGAGATCACTGTCGAACGGACGGAAGAGGAAGGGACTGGCATCGGTGTTCAATCCTATGGAAAGGGCGAAGGCTGCACAACGGCTTGGAAGGTGCACAATTACGGAAGAGTGAAGGAAGGTAGCGGAGAATGCGAAAATGATGTGAGGTATCACCGTTTATGCCTGTTGACGGTGGTCAACGGAATATCAAATGAAGACAGGGAAATTGCACGCCATGAACTTGAGAATGTGCCCCAGGAAGATTTGACTTCGTGGATAGCCGAACATCGCCGTTGGTGGCATGACTATTATCCGGCAAGCTTTATCTCGATTCCGGACACGCAGCTCGAGAGCTTTTATTGGATCCAAATGTACAAACTGGCCTCTGCAACAAGAAAAGATCTCCTTCCAATAGATAACCAGGGCCCGTGGATGACCTCAACGCCATGGCCTGGATTATGGTTTAATATGAACGTTCAGATGAGCTATTCACCGGTATATACCGCGAACCGTCTTGAGCTCGGACAATCCCTTATTTCTTCGCTGCGGCAGCATCAGGAGCAATTAATTCGTAACGTTGACGAATCTTTCCGCAGCGATTCGGCTGGCCTGGGGCGAAGCAGCAGCTATGATCTGAACAGCCCGGTTGAAGATGAGGTCGGAAATTTAACGTGGATCATGCATAATTGCTGGAGGCAGTACCGCTATTCGATGGACGAGACGCTGCTCCGTGATTTTGTTTATCCGCTGTTGCGGCGAAGCATCTGCCTCTATATGCATCTTCTGGAGGAAGGTACGGACGGCAGACTCCATCTGCCACCCACGGTATCGCCTGAATACGGCTCGTTTAAACAACTCAAGACCCCCGATGCTCATTACGACCTCTCCCTGCTGCGCTGGGGCTGCGAAACACTGTTGTATGCTGCCAAAAGAATGGGGATCGAAGATCCGCTGCAGGCGCGCTGGGCCGATATTCTTGCCAGGCTAACGCCGCTGCCGGTAGACCAAACAGGATACAAAATCGGAAGGGATCTCAGCCTGGAATTCGGCCATCGTCATTTCAGTCATTTGCTGGCTGTATTCCCGCTGCATATTACCGGAAATTCTGAGGAGGAACGGCAGCTCGCCATTCGTTCCCTCAGACATTGGATAGCCAAGGAAGGTGATCTGCGCGGGTTCAGCTTCACCGGAGCCGCTTCTATTGCAGCAGCCATGGGTCTGGGCGATGAAGCACTAGCCTATTTGCGAAGCTTAATGCATTTGATTAAACCAAATACGATGTATAAAGAGGCGGGTCCGGTCATCGAGACGCCTTTAGCCGGGGCGGAAGCGATTCATGACATGCTGCTGCAAAGTTGGGGGAACATCATTCGGGTATTTCCTGCGGTTCCGGAGACGTGGCAGGAGGCTGTTTTTCACAATTTGCGTGCTGAAGGAGGATTCCTTGTAAGCGCTGCCTCGAAGGCGGGACAAACGGTTTTTATCCGCATCCAGAGTCTTGCCGGGGAGCCATGCAGATTGCTAACAGATCTTGCATATTCGGAGCAAGGGTTTGTGATCGAAGTTCAAGGTAAGAGGGCCCAATATATATTACATGAGGATAGATCGATCGAAATTGTGCTGAAATCTGGCGATGAGGCCGTGCTGTATATTTCAGACGGTGAGGAGCCACGGGTAATTGCACCTGTGCCGGCTGAGCCGGGCATGCAGCACTTTTTTGGAAGCAGGAAGCCATGGCGATTGTATGGATTCCCGAAATAAGCCCAGGGAGGCATGAATGATCATGTTTAAGCAGCTGCGCAAGTACAACCGAAGCGTGATAGTGACTTGGCTCATTTCCTATATTACCGTGTTAATGGTGCCGATTCTCATCAGTATTGTTCTGTACTTCATCACCTATCAACAGGTCAAGACGGAAACAAACCGTTCGAATGCGTTGTTATTGGAACAGATGGAGATGTCGATTGACAGCAAGCTGAAAGGGCTGGAGCAGCTGAGCCTGGAGATTGCTTTAAACCGGAATATCTCCAGCTTCTCGAGTGTCGATCCCCCGCTCAGCGATGCTCATTATTATGATTTGTTCCAAATTTCCGAAAGCCTGCGCACGTATAAAAATGCGAATGATTACATTGAGCAAATTTATGTCATATATACAAACAGTGATACGGTGATCTCCACCTACGATCATATGAACCGCCAGGGTTTGTTTCAAAAGCTGCGCCAGCAGGACGATACCTCTTTTGAACAATGGAATAGCTTATTTGAGCGAAAATATGTAAACGGCTATACGCCGATGACGTTTTGGGATGGAGGGACTTCAACGCCGGTTGTTGTGTTTGCAAGATCCCTTGTTTTTAACACACCGGGGCAGCCGCCGGCAATCGTACTGTTTGTCATGAAGGATTCGAAATTAATCGAAAGCGCCCCGCGGCATCCGGATGCAAGGATGTTCATTCTGGATACAGAGAGCCGGTATATCGCTGCTCGGACAGATCCAGGTCTCCTGCCGCAGCATCTCACCTACGGGGAGCTTCGGGATCAGCAGGGCATCGTGTATAAAGATGTGCAGGAGCAGCAAGCAGCCGTTTCCTATATCACTTCAAAAATAACGGGCTGGAAATACGTTTCCGTATTACCGGCATCCCTCTTTAACGAGAAAATGCAGTATATGCGCAAGCTCATATGGATCAGTATCGGAATGTGCTTCCTGGTTGGAGGCGTAATTTGCGTCCTTTTTCTGCGGAAAAATTATATGCCGATCCAAGTGATGCTCCAAAGTCTTTCGCATAAATTCGGATTGCGTTTTGACGGAGGTTCAAGTGAATATTCCTTCCTACAAGGGGCCATTCAACATTATTTTACGGAGAAGGAAGATATGCGTGCCCGTTTAGACCAGCATCGTAACACGATTCGGGCCCATCTCATCCGCAGGCTTCTTAAGGGATCCATAGAAAAGGAGGCTCTTCTTCACGAATCCCTTGCTGCCCATCATATTGAGTTCTCATCCGACCGCTTTGTGGTCATTCTCATGTCCGTGGACGGTTTCGGGAAATTCGAACAGTACGGCCAGAACGGCCTGTCGGATCAAAAGGAGCAGATGCTGCATTTTATTCTGACAAATGTCCTGGTGGATGCAGCAGCGGATGATGCCGCTATATACACGACGGAAATGAATGATGTTCTTGCATGTATTGTGAATTTTCATAAAAGCGATTCTGAAGAGCGGGAGCGGCTTACTCTGCATCGCATATCCGCTCAGGTTCGTGAATTTATGCAGGAACAGATGCAGGTTGAGCTGACAATCGCGGTTGGAGAGGTTTATTCAGACATCTATGGAATCGCGCAGTCCTATCATGAGGCACTGGATGCCCTGGAGTATCGGATTGTACTTGGAAGCGGACAGTTCATCCGGTATCGGGATACACAATTGAATCAGGCGCCGCCGCATCATTATTATTTCCCACTCAGCGTCGAACAGCAGCTCATCTATGTAGTGAAGAGCGGAAATTACGCGAAGGCTGAGGCACTGATCGAAGATATTTTCCAGAAAAACTTCACGGGACACCCGGTATCCGTTCCACTTGCCAAATGCTTAATGTATAACATGGCCAGCACGATGCTTAATACGGTTGATGAAGTCAGCGTTACCGGCAAACGATCGCTGGAGGCGCATCTCTTGGATGTAGAACCGCTCCTTTCATGTGAGCATGTCCCGCAAATGAAGGAACAATTGAAGGTCAAGCTGAGTCAGGTCTGCAGCTGGATTCAAGCCGAGAAGCGGGATCACCACCGCTATTTAATTGAAGATGTACAGCGCTACATAGAGAACCATCTACACGATCCGAATTTGAATATTTCCATGATCGGAGATGTATTCCGGATGACCCCGTCCTATATCTCGCGTCTTTATAAAGATCATACGGGAGAAGCGCTGCTGGACACGATTAACCGTTCGCGTCTGGCCGAAGCCAAAAACCTCCTGAAGCATAACAAGCTGACCGTCAATGAAGTCGCTGGCCGTGTCGGTTATGCGGATGTCAGCACGTTTGTACGAACCTTTAAAAAGTTTGAAGGCATGACTCCCGGAGCATTCCAAAAGGCGGCGCAATGACGCCGAGGACAGACAAGATCACGGTTTTTTCAAGAATTGCCTATCATTTTATGTTTTGTCTATGTTCACTTTCGCGGATTTGTTGAACAATGGCTTCGGATACTTTGTTTTGAAAGGGTATTCATCATACTATCCTGAATCGGGGGAATGGCAATGGATCGACGTTTGCGGATAGGCAAAATCTTAATAAGGCGTTTTAAAGCGGGTGTCTCTTCTGTCCTGATCATGAGTTTGATCCTGGCGGGATGCTCAACAGGAAGCACCGAGGAGGGTGAACCGAAAGATCAAGCGGGCGCATCCTCAGATATCGGTTCGACCTATCCGCTGAAGACGAGGGAAGGGTTCACATCATGGGAAGCTTTGAACAATAATGCCGTTACCTTCTATTCCAATCTAGCCGAAACACCGTTTGGAAAGGCGCTTGCGGAGAAAACAGGGGTGAACGTGAAGTATGTCCATCCGAATGATCAGCAGACGAAGGAACAATTTAATCTGATGATCGCTTCTGATGAGCTGCCGGATACGGTCGAATATGACTGGACCGGGCGAAGCGCAGGCTCCTATCCGGGGGGACCGGAGAAGGCAATCAAAGATGGGGTCATTCTGGAACTCAATGATCTCATTGACAAGTATGCGCCAAACCTCAAGAAAAAGCTGGAAGCAGACAAGGAACTCGACAAGATGGTGAAAACGGACAGCGGCAAATATTACGTATTTCCGATGATCCGCAATCCGTCCGGGCTGGTGTTCCGGGGTCCGATCATTCGAAAAGACTGGCTCGACGACTTGAATTTGCCTGTACCTACCACAGTTGCGGAATGGGAAACCACGTTAAAAGCTTTCAAAGATCAGAAAGGGGCGAAAGCTCCGCTTAGCGTCACGTACACGGGAGGAAATTTTGAAATCCGGGATGCTTTTATCGGTGCCTATCATACGTCCAACTCATTTTATATTGATGACGAGGGCAAGGTGAAGTATGGCCCGGTCGATCCACAGTACAAGGATTTTCTGGCGTTGTTCCGCAAATGGTTTGCCGAAGGCTTGTTCGATAAGGATTTTGCACTTACGGACGGCAAAGCTCTGGATAACAAGATTTTGACCGGCCAGACCGGAGCAACGGTATCGCTGCTGAGCGGCGGCCTTGGAAAGTGGATGGATGCTATGAAGAAACAGGACCCGAAGTTTAAATTGGTGGGTGCCCCTTATCCAACGATTCAGAAAGGTGAGGTTCCGTTTACGGGTCAGCGTGATTTCAAATACAACCCCGGTCCAAGCAAAGCGATTACAACCGCCGCCAAAAATCCGGAATTGGTCGCAAGGTGGCTGGACTATGCATACAGCGATGAAGGTGCCATGCTGTTCAATTTCGGCATTGAAGGCGAGAGCTATTCGATGGACAACGGAACTCCGGTGTATACCGATTTGATCAAAAATAACGAGAAATACAGCCTGCAGCAAATGGTATCCCAATACTCCAAACCGAATGGTCCGTATGAAGCGGATGAGCGCCGCAATTGGAATACGTTCCCTGAGCAGGATGAGGCCGTTAAAATATGGTCTCAGACAGACGCGGAAAAGCACACACTGCCCGCTTTCCTCACCCCAACGGACGAGGAGAGCAAGGAGCTCGGCAAAATCTTGACGGACGTAAGCAACTATAAGGAAGAGATGTTCGTGAAATTCATCGTTGGGAAGGAACCGATGGAGAATTATGATGCTTACGTCACACAGATTAAGAAGCTCGGGATTGATCGGGCGGTCGAAATCTATCAGAACGCGCTGGATCGGTATAACGAGCGGTAAGTGTTGATCAGCCCGGAGGAGGGCGATAACCGCCCGATTCTTCTGGGCTTTAGATTGATCATGAGGAGTGACAACGGGATGGCGAAACATCCGCCTCAAGAGCAGCATGCGGCTCTATTGACTACTTCCGGAAGCAGGAGCCTGATCCACTGGGGAATTCTGAAGGATATCCGAAGAAATCCTTGGCTCTATATCATGCTGACACCGGTGCTGCTCTATTTCACTATTTTTCACTATTATCCGATGTACGGCGCCCTGATAGCTTTCAAAGATTTTTCCCCGCGATTAGGAATCATGGGAAGTCCATGGGTAGGCTGGGAACACTTCGAGTCCTTTTTTGAAGGCATTTATTTCTGGCGTGTCATTAAAAATACGTTATTAATCAGCTTCTATGAGCTGCTATTTGGATTTCCCGCTCCCCTGATTCTCGCCCTTCTGCTGAATGAAGTGAGAAAGACGGTATTTAAACGGACCGTCCAGACCTTTACCTATATGCCTCATTTTATATCGCTTGTTGTCGTATGCGGCATGATCAAAGAGTTTACGATGAGTGATGGGATCATTAACGACCTGCTGGCGTTGTTGGGCTGGGAGCGGGTTTCTTTACTGCTTGAATCCCAATATTTCCGTACGATCTTTGTCTCATCAGGAATTTGGCAAAATATCGGATGGGGGACCATTATCTATTTGGCGGCGTTAGCCGGTATCGACCAGGAGCAGTATGAAGCGGCAAAAATGGATGGCGCAAGCCGCTGGAAGCAAATGCTCCATGTGACATTGCCGGGAATTATGCCCACCATCATCATCCTGTTCATTCTGGAAATGGGAAGAGTCATGAATGTGGGAGGGGAGAAGATCATTCTCCTATACAATCCGTCCACCTATGAAACCGCGGATGTGATTAGTTCTTATGTGTACCGTGTAGGACTGCAGGAGTTCGATTACAGCTTCAGTTCGGCCGTAGGACTGTTCAATTCCGCCATCAACTTTATGCTGGTCATCTGCTCCAACTGGTTGAGCCGGAAGATGAACAATACGGGCTTATGGTAGGAGGAACTTGCTCATGAAACGAAGAATCGGCCGACCATCCCTAGGTGAGAGAGCATTCGATGCCTTTAACTATACTTTATTAACGGTTATCACCATCTTTACGGTTTACCCTCTGGTCTATGTTTTATTCGCTTCTCTAAGCGATCCGACGCTGTACATGCAGCATTCCGGGATATTATGGAGACCGTTAAAATTCAGTTTCCATGCTTACGAGCTGGTGTTTGAAAACCCGATGATTGTTAAGGGCTATGTCAATACCATCATTATTCTTGCCGGCGGACTTGTCCTCAATATCATCTTAACAGCCTTTGGGGCTTATGCGTTATCGCGCAAGGGACTACGTTATCGTAAGCCGCTCATGCTGTTTATCGTATTTACGATGTTTTTTAATGGAGGCCTGATTCCGCTATATTTCACGGTGAAAGGGCTTGGCCTGACGAACTCGCTGTGGTCTCTGATGATCCCCCAGGCGATTTCGGCCTTTAATCTGATTATTATGAGGACGGCGTTCGAGGCTGTGCCTGACAGCCTGGAGGAATCGGCAAAGATCGATGGGGCGAATGAGTTCGTTATTCTCTTCCGGATCATGATCCCGCTCTGTATGCCGGTGATGGCCGTGATGCTGCTTTACTATGGGGTCAGCCACTGGAATTCATGGTTTAACGCAATGATCTATCTGCAGGACCGATCCCTATACCCGCTTCAGTTGGTACTCCGCGAGCTGCTGCTGCTCAATGATGCCAGCTCCATGGCCACCGGAGCCAGCGGTGGAGAGGTTGCCGTTATCGGTGAAACGCTCAAGCACGCGACGATTATCGTGGCTACCGTTCCGATTCTGCTGGTCTATCCATTTCTGCAGAAGTATTTTGTCAAAGGGGCCTTGATTGGGGCGATTAAGGGATAAAAAAGTTGAGTAGGCAAGGGAGGTTTACGATGAATAAGCTCGGAAGCGTAAATGACAAGTATTTGGAGACATGGTGGAGACAGGCTCAGCAAAAAGTGGAACGTTTGATGCAAAAGGAACCCCTGCTTGCGCCGCATGCGGCAAAATCCGGAGAATACGACGGGTTGACATTGGATAACTGGATATCGGGGTTTTGGCCGGGAATGCTGTGGATTTATTACGATATGACAGGAGATCAAAGGTACCTAGATGCAGCTTGGGACTGGGACATCCGAATGGAGCGGCTGACGCTGGAGGAGAACCGTTTTCATCATGATGTCGGATTTCAATATTTGCCGACCTCGATTCTGAAATATAAGCTAACCGGCGACGCCGATGGCAGAAGGAGGGGTTTGGCAGCTGCCAACTTTCTGGCAGGCCGGTTCAACCTGGCTGGCCAGTACCTGCGGGCTTGGAACCGCGATCTCCCGGGATGGGCAATCATCGATTGCCTCATGAATTTGTCCATTCTGTTGTGGGCGGCAGACGAGAGCGGGGATCCGAGATTCAGCCATATAGCCAAAGCGCATGCCGACATGGCCTTACGGCATATGGTCCGGCCCGACGGTTCTACCTGCCATGTGGCCGTGTTTGATCCCGCGAGCGGCGAGCTGCTGGAATATAAAGGCGGGCAGGGCTATGCTCCGGATTCCTGCTGGTCCAGAGGGAATGCTTGGGCATTATACGGCATGGCAAACCTATACCGGTACACGAGGGAACACGAATATCTGCAGGCATCGCAGCGGGTGGCACATCACTTTATCGCTTCATTGCCGGAGGATATGGTTCCGCCTTGGGATTTCCGTGTTCCGAACCAGGAGACCGAGCCTCGGGATACCTCTGCTGCGGCCATTGCCGCTTCAGGTCTGCTGGAGCTTGCGGAATTAACATCTCCTGAAGTGGGGGCTGTATATCATCATGCAGCCACGCGTATTATCGCTTCTTTATCTGAACGCTATTCCACTTTCGGCGACGATGAGCACGAAGGGATTCTGCATAGCGCGACAGGGCATAAGCCGGAAGGCGTCAATGTCAATGTATCCTTGATCTACGGGGATTATTATTATGTGGAGGCGCTCGCGAAACTACGGGGCTGGTCTCACCGTGTATTTTAGTGCTTTACATCGTTAATTAAAGAAAGAGGTGGAGCGTGTTGAGTACGTTACTGAAAAAAACGATCAGGCAGAGGCTTACGGGCAGAGTAGGGATAGGACTTTTACTGACGTTGTTATTAGGGTCATTAACGTTACAACCTTCACAGGTGAATGGAGCAGCGAATGAAACGGGAGGCAGCCATATGAAACTAGCAGTGAGCGGTGTGACGGCCAGCTCATACCAGCCGAACACGAATTATGTACCTGAAAAGGTCGTGGATGGGATCTGGGGAGAAGACACAGACAGCCAGCAAAGCCGCTGGTCAGCATCCGGGCAAGGGGAATGGCTTCAGTTTGACCTGGGGCAGCCGCAAAAGGTAACTTATGCGAACATCGCTTTTTTAAACTCACGGGAACGGCTTTCCAGCTTTGAAATCACTGCATCGGATACGCCTGATTTCGAGACGGGGACCGTCGTTCTTGGCAGGCAGTCCAGCCGTCAGCTCCAGCCGGAGGAGAGCATCCTGCAGACCTATGTGTTTGATCAGCCGGTGAAGGCGAGATACCTCCGTCTTACGGGATATGGAAACAGTGCCAGCGGAAGCTCGGGAAATTGGAACAGCATTATGGAAGTGGAGCTGTATGCAGGAAACCCGCCAGAGACAGGGGAACCGGCCCCTCCTCCATCTGACGCGGGAAGTGTTAAGGAAGGGGAGGTCAAACCTCCTGAATTCAATCATATTAAGGTCCGGACGGCCAAGGAGCTGCAGTCGGCCCTTGATGAAGCCGTCAGCGGAACATGGATTGAGCTTCAGCATGGCAGCTATGAACAAAATGGCCCGTTCGTCATTAAAGAAAAGCATGGTACCGCAGCGTATCCGATCCGGGTAACGGCAGCGAAATCCGGCAAAGCGGTGATTACAGGGAACAGCTACATGCACATTGAGAATTCCAGCTACATTGAGGTAACGGGACTCCAATTCCGGAATGGCATCGGAGATGAGACGGGAGATCAAACCCTGGTCGAACGCGGATTAGAAAACCGCTCCTTGACGGGTGTCCATCCTGGCGTGCAGCTGCAGAGCTCCAGCCATATCTCCATTGTGGGGAACACCTTCGCGCTCGATGAGACCGGTCAGCCGTACCGGTTCAAGGCAGATAAGCGTTCCGTGTGGTGCCTGGTCAACATCAAGGGGAGCTGCCGCTATGGAGAAAACAGCTATGATCCGAGCGGTGAAGTTTATAGCGGGTCGACACCGTATGAAGATGATAAGCTGCTAACCGACAATGGAACCAACCGACATTATATCCGGGTCGAAGGTACGAGCAGCCATAACCGGATCGCTTATAACGACATCGGTCCCAAGAAGGGATTTGGCGCTGTGGTGATCTATGACGGCGAGGGCCACAGCGGGCAGAGCATTTCGCAATACGATGTGATTGAATACAATCATTTTCACGATATCGGCCCCCGGGTCAGCAACGGCCTGGAAGCGATTCGCCTCGGGTTATCCAGCTTGTCATTATCCTCAGGCTATGTGACAATCCAGCATAATCTATTTGACGGGTTAAACGGCGAAGACGAAATTATTTCGGTAAAAAGCAGCGATAACATTATCCGCTACAATACGGTGCGCAATTCGTATGGCGGGATCGTATCCCGTCACGGGAACCGCAACCGCTTCTATGGCAATTTTATTCTCGGCGATGGAAAAACGGCTGGGCTCAGCGGCTTCCGGATCTATGGCAACGACCATCAAATCTTCAACAATTACATGGAGGGGCTAACGGATAAAATTATCCGCCTTGACGGCGGCACGCATGACGGGGGACCGGAAGGCGGAACGAACCCGACCGTCCGCTGGGGCGGAGAGAATGAACAAACCGCTGTGTTAAACAGCCTTCCGGAAGAGGAAAGAACAGAGCTGCTGCGTGGGCACTGGCGGCAGTATAACGTCCAAATCTACCATAATACGATTGTGAATGTCGGCAACAACACGCCTGTGTTTACCCTCGGTGGAAGAACGTATCAGCCGGTTGGGACGAAGATCTATAACAATCTGATCTTCAGCCATGCGGGCACCATGTTTACTGAGACGGAAGCTATGATGAAAGCACCGGCTCAGGAACGACCCGAATACAAAGGGAACAAGGTAGAAGGCATTGCGCCTATTTCGAACAATTCCGTTGTTGGCGGGGCAATCCGCAAAGAGGATCTGAGGCTGGTCCGCGGTAATGACGGGTTAATCCGGTTGTCGGAATACAGTCCGGCCATCGATGCGGCCATCAGCCCGCTGCTGGCTCTGGACGACATGGGCGGCCAGATGAGATACGCGCCGGATGTGGGCGCAGATGAATATAGCTCCGGCAAATCCATAACCAATCGGCCGCTCACGACCATTGATGTTGGACCCCGGGCATTAATGAAATAACGCGCTTCCAACGGCAAGTAAATGAAATTCCGTAGCAATACAGAATGCAGTTAGTAAATGAAAAGGCCAACTCGGTTAACGAGTTGGCCTTTATTTTTGTAAATCCTTACCACAGCATGTGGTGACACCTATTTGGACACATACATGCCATCCAGACAAAAATGTAACTTGGCCGCTAATCTGCATTATAATCGTCAACCCAGGGTAATAAGAAATATCTGTGCCGTGTAAGGGAGGAACTAGATATGCATTGGAAAATAAGAGAGGCGAAACCGGAGGACTTTGATGCGATCAACGAGCTCGTTGGTCAATTATACAGCATCCATGCAAAGAACCGGCCGGACATCTACAGACCTTGCGATAAACCGCTCGATTACGATTATTATATTTCAATGTTGAACGACGACAACGTAAAGGTCTTCATCGGGGAAGACGGTGACCGAATAATCGCCTACACCATTATAAATTTCATGGATGCACCTAAGAGGGCCGCTTATGTAAAACGAAGATATATCGAATTAGACCATATCTGTGTGTCAGAAGAATACCGAGGGAAGGATATCGGAAGCAAGTTTATCAACTATATTAAAGAGCTCGCAAAATCGCAGCAGTTTAGCAGTATCGAATTGCATGTAGCGGAATTCAATGAAGATGCGATCGGATTTTATGAGGCCAAAGGATTCAAACCGAGAAGCAGGACGCTGGAATTGCCTATCGTATAAATCGCGAGACTAACCAAGTACAAGGTTCGAGTTTAATCATGACTACTACTTTCATAGGTTAATGAAGCTACCGGGCAGGATTGTGGAACGCTATGCCGAATACCTCAATAATCAAGTTGATTCAGACAAAAATTCGCATCTTAAATAGGAGAGTCGTATGGGAGATCAGTTGAACTGGGCCGGGAACTATCGCTACAGCTCGTTGGAGCTGCTTGAGCCTAAAAATCTGGAAGAGGTTAAGGATCTGGTAGTTAACCGCAGAAGCATACGCGTGCTTGGGTCGCGGCACTCTTTTAACGGGATTGCCGATACCGGTGGCAGCCATCTCTCGCTTCGAAAGATGGATCGGGTCATCGATCTCGACCGTGAACAGAACATCGTAACTGTCGAGGGTGGCATTCGGTATGGCGATCTGTGCCGCTATTTAAATGATCGTGGCTGCGCATTGCATAATTTAGCGTCGCTTCCGCACATTAGTGTGGCTGGTGCCGTCGCGACAGCTACCCACGGCTCGGGCGTCCATAATGCAAGCCTGGCGTCTTCTGTCCGTGCTATTGAGCTAATCAAATCGGATGGAGAAGTTACGGTGCTTACGCGAGGGGTTGATCCCGAGTTTGATGGGGCGGTCGTCGGGCTTGGCGGACTGGGAGTCGTCACTAAGCTTACACTGGACTTAGTACCTTCGTTTCAGGTAAGTCAGACCGTATATGAACGTCTTCCTTTTTCTGCACTGGAGAGTGACATCGAAGACATTTTATCTGCTGCATACAGTGTCAGCTTGTTTACGAATTGGGCAGAGCCCATGTTCAATCAAGTGTGGGTAAAACGAAAGCTGGGAGCAAACGGGGAAGATGAGGCACCATCCCATTTCTTCGGGGCTATACCCGCTCCGGAAAAACGGCATATGGTTTCTGGCCAATCTGTCGTAAACTGTAGCGAGCAGTTAGGCGCTCCGGGACCATGGTACGAACGGCTGCCTCATTTCCGCATGGATTTTACCCCCAGTGCGGGCAACGAACTGCAAAGTGAATATTTCATTCCGAGGCGCCATGCGCTCGAAGCGATACATGCGCTAGGCAAATTGCGTGATCGAATTGCGCCTCTGCTCTTCATTTCCGAGATACGAACAATTGCTTCGGACACATTCTGGACGAGCCCATGCTACCATCAAGACAGCGTTGGTTTGCATTTTACATGGAAGCCGGATTGGGAGCGGGTACGCCAGTTACTTCCGCTTATCGAACATGAACTGGAACCGTTTGGAGTACGACCGCATTGGGCGAAGCTGTTTACGATGGAGCCGGAAAGATTACAAGCCCGGTATGAGCGGTTGGCGGATTTCCGTCAGTTGCTGCTTCGATACGATCCAACCGGGAAGTTTCGGAATTCGTTCCTGGATCATTACATTATGAATTAATGTAAAGTATTAATGACTTATCTAGAAAATGTGATTGACCTCCACTTCTTGCAATAAGGGATGGAGGTTTTTGAGTTTGTAAGCTACGAAAGAATCCATTTGATCAATAAGCTAATAGGTAGATGAGTGTAACTTTCTATTATTTGGATGCGTTTAATAATTATTACTACTATAAAGTGAAGAGCGAGGAAATGTTTAGGAGTGAACAAATGTGAGGATGTATTTTACAAGCATTAGAAAAGTGTTTGTTGTTGGTTGTATTGTTTTTGTAGTGGCTAGTGCCATGGTATTCCAAAGCACGGATGCTAAACGTACAATGATTCAAAGCAACACAACTTCTCTGAACTACCCTGAAAATGAACATGGGCAAACATACGGTTCAGCTCAAGAGGACAACTCCGCTGATATGCTGCCTGATTTAATCCATGCAGGAAGTGTGAATGGTATTCAAGGGTATTTGCTGAAAAAAGATTACCTCGGTGAACCTGGCGATGTTCCACTGTATGATGTTGATGGGAAAACGGTAATTGGTACTTTTCATGTTGGCGCCAAGAATTTGAACTTTCCTAAAAATAAACACGGACAGACGTACGGTTCTAGCGCAGATGCTGCTTCTCCTGGTATGGAACCTGAATTAATCAGGGCTATTGGTGTAGATGGCACTGAAGGATATGTGCTGAAGAAAGATTTAGATGGTGAGCTACCTAAATCACCCGAGGAAGCCATTGCGATACAGAACAGTAGATCACCAGATGGTCGTGATATTCCGCTGTATGACGTTGATGGTGAATCCGTAATTGGTGTGTTTCATGTTGATTGAGTGCAACGTTTATTCCGATAAAATTCAAAAGCTTCCGATAAACACATACATATTAAAGCCGCGTAGCAGCGGCTATTTTTGTTTCACAATATAGGTGTGAAAATCCTATAACGGTCATCCTGAAGAATTTCCTATAACATCGCCAAAAAATTTTATTCTCGTACTGAACCTTTTTCCCCATGAGAGCGAATTAAGGGTTGTAACACGTTCAGGAGGGGCCCCCATGAAAGATAATGAGTTACTATCGTGGCTTGAAAAAGCGAAGTTGGGTGACGAGTCGGCCTTTGAGCTTGTTTATCAGGCGACTCACCAAGACGTCTATCGGACGGTTGCTTTTCTCGTCTACAACAAACAGGATATTGAGGATATCGTGAATGAAGTGTACATGAGCATGTGGCGGACGTTTCAAACCTACGACCCGAACCGGCCGTTCCGGTTTTGGCTGCACGGGATTACTGTCCGTCTAGTCCAAGACTGGAAAAGAAAGACATGGCGGCGAATTCGCCTCTTTGAACGAAACCGCCGGATGACATGTGAACATTTCGACGGGACGGACAAAGCTGTGCTGCAGTTCGAGATGCAGCATGAACTTTTCAGCCTTGTCCGCCAATTATCGTACAAATTACGTGTGGTCGTCATCCTTCGCTATTTTCACGACTACGCTCTGGAAGAAATTGCAGACATTCTACAGATCCCCGTTGGCACAGTGAAATCCAGGCATCACCTGGCAATGAAAGAACTCCGGAAACGGATCGAAATGACGGGAGGAGACGCGTATGTCCATTGAGAAGGAATTGCGTGAAGAGCTTCGCCAGGTGGCGGATTCGATGCAGTGCCCACCCGAATTGTATGGTCGTGTCCGACAATCCTATCATCAGTATGCAAACGATAAGAGAGGTAGATCTCCCATGAAAAAACGAGTGCTCGCAGGTATTGCCGCAGTAGCCATCCTGATTCCGTCCGTGGTTTTTGCTTCTTCCTATCTAGCCGATGATCTATTCGGTTCTGTTTCAACCATTGAACAGCACGGCGGCACACAGGAAGATTATCAAGAGATTGAAGGAATGCTGCAGGCAGCAAAAGGCAAGCTTACGGAAGATGAATTTAAGGAGTATCAGGTGCTGATAAAGCAGTTGATTCAATTAAAGCTGAAGATCACCGATGAAAAAGGGGTCAAACATGAGGAGAAGCTGACCCAAGAAGAACAGCAGCGGTTAGAGCAGCTAGCATCTAAACTGGCACCATACTTCGAGAAGATAAACAAAAATGCCAATCCGTAAAAGGAATGAAGTAAGGACCGATCCCATGTGGAGGGGTCCTTTTTTTGTCAGATTGGGAGATTAACCGAACGAAAATAGAACCATTCGAGATTATTCGGCGAAATTCCATCCTGTAAAGATATTCATTTTGGTATATATTTCTTCTTCATCAATAGACATGTTGTTCTCAAACCACCAATTTAGGACACCTAAAACGGCTCCGATATAGGCCTCTATTTTAATTTGTATTTCGATGGAATTTACTTCAATGGCGTGCTGTTCGGCCAAATATTTCTTCATGCCTTTCCCCATATCCCTCCGCAACAAATTCCTTAGGGAATCCCTTTCTTCAAATAGAAGCTGTGAAAATAAGGTTTTATGTTTCGCTGCTATAGAAAACAATTCCCGGAAATTATCCGATGGAGAAAGGGATACTTCGGCAAAGTTCCGAAATTCCTCCTCAGCAATTTGCATCACGGCATGTGAAAGTAAATCAAATTTATCCTGAAAATGCGTATAGAACGTAGTTCGGTGCACCATCGCTAAATCACAAATTTGCTTCACTGTGATTTGTTCGAAGGAGTGTTTTTCCATTAGATCAAACAGAGCATTGTACAGAAGCTTGTGGGTTCTTCGGACTCTGAGGTCGTCCGTTGTTTTGTTAACCATGACAGATTCCTTTCCGTGTATCGTTTTTCGACATATTCGCGATTTTATCGGTTGATGAGGTACATTATACAACATATCATTTAATCTACAAAGGCAGTTTAAATATACATCTGTCTAATTTAATTTTGTAGGAGTGATAAATATGGCCAACTTAAGCACAGATCATCAACTCACTGCACTTGAAAAGCAATTACTAAACAACGCAACAGCGTTAGTTCCCTATCTTCAAAAATTCGGAAGGCTTATAGATGAGGAAAGACATATTCCCGAAGAGGTGATTCAAAAAGTTTCGGATGCAGGTTTGTTTAAACTTGGCACACCCAAAAAGTACGGAGGTCATGAGGTTAGTATTCGTGCCATGGTTGAAATTATTTCGGAGGTAGCTAAGGGGAACGGTTCTGTTGGCTGGGTCGTTCAAATCATCAACGGGAACAATTATACCGCTTCATTATCTTTCCCTTCCCAAGTATTAGACTCGCTCTTCAGCCAGGAAGAGGAGGTGCGTTTTTGTTCTGTCTTAGCAGCACGCAAAGCTGTTGTAAAAAAAGTAGACGGCGGTTATTGGGTAGAAGAGGGCTTTTGGGGATTCGGTTCAGGTTCTAAGCATGCAACCCATGCTTTGTTAAATTTGAATGAAGTGAAGTCCATGCAAGAAAGTGGAAATTTGGGAATGACGTTGGCTATAGTACCGATGAGTGAAGTTACCATTGTAGATGATTGGTATACGATGAGCTTAAAAGGATCTGCAAGTAACAGTTTGGAATTAAAAAATGTCTTTATTCCAGATCAATATGTCGTCACCCAGGACACAGAACAGATAAGTTCTTTGTCTGCCGAATTAAAAGGGCGTGACAGATATAGACCCTATGTTCAGCTTATAACAAGCATTACAACAGGGATCAGCGCGATCCTCGGGCTTGCCAGGGGGGCCGTTGAATATTTTGTTGAAAAGGCGCCACTTAAAGGTATTACGATGACTGTCCATACCTCTCAAGCGGCAGTAGGTCATATTCAGTATAAAGTAGGGCTCGCGGCCATGAAGGTTGAATCCGCGCATCTTCATATCAGTCGGGCGATCGATCATATGGAGCGGCATGTACAAAATGCGGAAATATTCAGTCTAAAAGAGCTTGCTCAGCTTCAAACGGATATGACTTATGCAGCGATGTTATGCTGGGAAGCTGTAGACATGCTAATGGCTGAGAGTGGAGGGAGTGTTATTGCCGATTCCAATCGCTTGTCCCAAATCTTCCGCGACATTCGAGGCGGCTCCAATCATGCGCTGACTACTGCATCCACGGGACTTGAGTTATACGGAAGAGTACTGTTGGGCTTACCGCCACAGCATGGTATGACGTTAGCTTACGTATCTTCTCTAAGAACAACTACTGGAGCTGAAGCAAACTCATGAGTAAAATAGCGATCATTTCCGGAAGTCTCAACCATAAATCCCGAGTAAACGGCATGATCAACTATGCCAAGCTGAAATTGGAGCAACAAGGTTGCGAAGTGGCGATCATTGATGTTTCTTCCTTGCCTCCCGCTGATTTGATGCACGCCAATTTCAATAGCAGACTGATATTAAGTGCACACGCTAAAGTGGAAGAAGCGTCCGGCATCATTATTGCAAGTCCGGTTTATAAAACGACTTATACAGGCGTCCTAAAAGCTTACGTTGATTTATTACCGCAAAACGGCTTTAAAGATAAAATCGTAGCTGCTTTTTTCGTAGGAGGCACCATTTCGAACTTACTTTCGATTGACTATGCGTTAAAACCCCTTTTAGCTTCAATGGGAACGAAGTCTTTTGCGGAAAATGTATTTGCGATCGACAGTCAAATCGAACGGATTGAGGATAGCGAACAAAACACTCGTTTCCAATTGGCTGACGAAATCCAGCAACGAATTGATGCTTCAATGCTGGATCTGGTTTACTACACCAAATGTATCTGACGGAGGTTTATCAAACCTACGAGTACAAAGTTACCGCTCATGGTGAAAGCGGGCTTATGAGTCATGAATGTCTGCCGTACAGGAGTTTTGTTGATGATGTTGATTGATCTTGAAGGAGCTGTCGTGGACAGCTCCTTTTGATATTTGCATGGGTGTAATCACCTACCGTTTAACTGCCCATAGCGATCTCATTTATTACATTAATTTTGTATGATAAGCTAAAAAAACAGATATTTCTTTAAATATTACAAGATAATTGAAATAAACCGTTGACTTTGCCTGGATAATGCCGATATACTCACGATGTATTACAAATATATTGGATGAATGGAGGTGATAGGATATCGGTGGCAGGAGAAGATCGATACGATCATTTTACTATGTAAGCGTTTTAATAAAATCAGTGAGGTGATAAGTTTGATATTAAAACGGAGTATTGCGGTCGTGATGTGTGTGCTGCTCTTGTTTGCCCCTCAGGCGGCATTCGCCTATAAGAACCCGGCATCGCTGCCGGACGAATGGGGGCAATATGGACTTGGCGACCCTTACGTGCTGAAGTTTAACGGTACATATTATTTGTATGTGAGCACAAGAGACACCGATGTCGGGGTCAAAGTGTGGAGCTCTCCTGACCTTGTCAACTGGAGCTATGGAGGACTGGCCACAACCGATCCGGTTACGAAGGGAGCCTACGCTCCTGAAGTCGTTTATTGGAACGGATATTTTTACATGTATACCTCTCCTGCCGGCAATGGTCATTATGTGCTGCGCAGTGAAAGCCCGACGGGTCCGTTCACGGTTCAAACGGGCAATTTGGGACATTCGATTGATGGCAACGTCTTCATTGACGATGATGGCAAGTGGTATTTCTATCATGCGAACGGAGAAGGAATTCTCGCAGCTGAAATGCCTACGCCGACGACGATCGGTAACAGCGTCAATACGGGGGCAAACATGAACGGTTGGACGGAAGGTTCTACGCTGTTCAAACGCAACGGCAAATACTATATGACGTATACCGGCAACCATGTATTCAGCAAAGGCTATCGAGTCGACTACGCGGTCAGCACAAACCCGCTCAAGGGATTCGTGCGTGATACGGACAACCCGCTTCTGATCAGCACGGAAGGTCCGACCGTCGGTCTCGGCCATAATACGGTCGTCGTTGGCCCGAACCTGGATGCCCGCTATATTATTTACCACAATCTCGAAGGAAAAGGCATTGTCGGACCTCTTCGCCATATGGGGATGGACCGGATCGTGTTCAACGGTGACAAAATGTCCGTGCTCGGACCGACGGCAACCGAACAGCCGGATCCGGAGATGCCGGATTTTGAGGACCGGTTCAAAGGTACGGAACTCAGCACGGCGTGGACGAATGCAGACGGTGTTAACTGGAGCATGGATTCGGGACTTCTGCATCAACAAGCTGCCGGTACAAGCAGGCTGTTGACTACTGTTGAGGCCGGAAGCAGCTATACGGCAGAATTTAACCTGCAGCTGGCTGAGTCAAGCAAAGCCGAAGGCCAGCGGCTCGGGGCCGTGTTCTCCTACAAGGGAGATAACGATTTCGGTACAGCGCTGTTAGATCCGGTGAGCAATTCGCTGAAGACACAGTTCCGGGTGAACGGCGCCGATCTGGGATGGGAGGAGAGCACGCTTCCGGAAGGATACGATTATACAAAACTGCATAATATCCGGGTTGAGAAAGCAGGGGACGCGTTCAAGATCTACGTCGACGGCATGCTGAAGCAGACGCGCAGCGCCAAGCTAGGCGGCGGCAGTATCGGTTACGTCACAGAAAATGCGAAGGCTAATTTCGGTTATGTTGCTTTCAGCAACGACGTGAACGGAAGCAGCGATTTTGATGCTGCGAAACCGGTTCCGGGTCAAGTTGAAGCCGTTCATTACCTGCCGGGCGGCGAAGGAGCCGGATATCACGACGAGACGCCGGGTACCATCGGCAAATACCGTGGAGATGGCGTGGATACGGACACAGCAGATGACAGCACTTCACATGTCACCGCTTTCGAGAAAGGCGAATGGCTGCAATACCGGCTGAACATCGCGGAGACAGGCAAATACGATATAGATCTCTCTTATGCAGATGCATCTCTGGGCAGCAAAGTACAGCTCACTTTGGATGGTGGACAGCCGCTGGGCGAGTTTGAGCTGACAGGTGACCCTAACGCTGCTGATGCAGGATGGCAAACCGCGCAGCTGAATGGGGTAGATTTGCCGGCAGGTGAGCATATTTTGAAGGTCACTGCCGCCTCGGGCACGACTTCGCTGGACAAGCTTTCGTTCCACCGGCACGCGGAAGTTCCGGTTCTCTATGATAACTTCGATGATGGACAAGACGACGGCTGGCAGCGGTATGAAGGCTTCTGGAGCGTGAAGTCCGACATTGCCGAGGAGGAGCACGCTTATGACGCCTATCATCCGATCCCGGGTACGATTGGCACGGTCCACTATATCTCTGGTGGAGAGGGTGTAGGTTATCATGAGAATACACTCCAAAACATCGGCGGCGAGTACCGGGGAGATTCGGTCGACATTCGCTCCAATCCGGCCAGCGGCGGTTACAATGTCGGCTGGAACCAGACGGGAGAATGGCTGAAGTTTAACATTGACGTAGCGGAAGCCGGAACCTATAACGCAGAATTCAAAGTGGCTACTACGATGGATGGAGGTCAAATCCGGCTCTGGCTGGACGACACGACGGATCTTACCGGCACCGTAGACATTCCGAAGACCGGTGACTGGAATATCTGGAATGTGGTGCGCAAATCCGGTGTTACTCTGCCGGCAGGCAAGCATACGCTAAAAGCGGAGACGGTCCGCGGAGAATTCGATTTTGCAAGCATAGCGTTAACGAGGAGTGATCAGCCGATACCCGTGCCCGGCGTCGTCGAGGCTGAGCATTACAAGCCCGGCGGTGAAGGCGTAGGCTATCATGACTTGACGCCGGAGAACATTGGGGGCAAATACCGCAGCGATAGCGTCGACATTCGATCCGCTGCAACCGGCGATCAGATCGTAGGCTGGAATCAAACCGGCGAATGGCTGAAGTACAACATCCGCGTCGCGGAAGAGGGATTGTACGATCTCGACTTGTGGGCAGCTACGACGTTTAAGGATGCACAAGTCCGGCTGTGGCTGGATGACACGACCGATTTGACTGGTATACTGAACGTTCCTGCTTCCGGCGACTGGAATAAGTGGAAGTCGGTGACGAAATCCGGTATCCAGCTGCCGGCCGGTGATCATGAACTGAAGGTCGAAATTGTCAAAGGCGAGTTTGACATGACGAGACTATCGCTCACCCAGTTCGATAAGCCGCACGTGCTGCCCGGATTTATCCAGGCTGCTGATTATAAGGCAGGCGGCGAAGGTACGGGCTACCATGATCTGACTCCCGCTAACATCGGTACTGAATACCGAAATGATGCGGTCGACATCCGCCGGAATGCGGGCGGCAGCTACAATGTGGGGTGGAACGCTACCGGCGAATGGCTGGCCTACAACGTAGATGTTGCCAAGGCCGGCGTGTATAACGTCGATTTCGTGACCGCTACATCGATGGATGGGGCGATAGTCAGGCTGTGGCTCGACGATACAACCGATCTGACCGGTGAAGTCAATATCCCGAATTCCGTCACGTGGGAGAACTGGGCGACAACAACGAAGCAAGGCATTTATCTCCCGGCGGGCGCACATACCTTGAAGGTCGAAACTGTGGTAGGTGAATTCGACTTCCAGGGAATACGAATTCATCAGAATCCGATCGAACCGAAAGCTGCTCATGCTGGTGAATATCAAGCAGCGGTCGGCAGCTTCGGGAAAACCTTGATCGGAGACGCCAATTGGTCGGATTACAGCGTGGAGTCTGATATCAAGCTGATTAGCGATACAGGCGACGGAGGCATTCTGATCCGGGCGAGCAACCCGGCTCACGGCAAGGAGCTGAACCAGAACAACGCGGATTTCGTGCAGGGATATGTCGCGTACCTGAACAAACAGGGCGTTCATCTCGGCAAGCTGAATTACGGCTGGACCTATTTGACAGGGGAGCCGCTCGAGGTGAAATCAGGCGAATGGAAGCATGTAAAAGTCGTAGCGCAGGGTGCTCGCATTCAAGTATTTGTCGATGATATGAGCAAGCCGGTTATCGATTATACGGACCGCAGCGGCAGACCATTTACACACGGTAAGGTCGGCATGCGGACGTACATGAATGAAACGAGTTACGACAATTTCACGGTTCTCCCCGCTCCCATTAACGCTCCTGCCATCGGCAAGCTGCTGGAGGAGTTTGGCTCAACCGGACAGTTAGACGAGAAGATCCGGAAGCAGCTGGATAAGGAGCTTGAGCATGCCGCCGATGCGGTAAGCAAGAAGAAGCCGGACTGGAAGCAGGGGATCAAGCATCTGGAGAATTTGCTGAAGCAGCTGAATAAAGAGCAGAAGCAGAATGGCGTTTCTGATCAAGCAAAAACAACGCTCAATCGGAGCGTACAAGCACTTATTGAAATGTGGAGCGCTAATTTGGGCAAGTAGCAGGCCAAGCAATGATCTAATACCGACGTCCCCGTACCGAAAGAGCTTCGGTGCGGGGACGTTTTGCGTTATTTTATCGTGTGCCGAAAAAGACAAGAATACGTATGCCTAGCCGAAATTAAAAGGATTATCAATGGCGTGGTTGGCGCATAAATGTTACTGCAAATCAGGTGAAGGATGTAACGGGTAGGATTGGTGAGGGGAAATATTGAAATCAAAGCCCATTATTAAAGTCCACATGTTTGCAGGCTTTTTTGTTTTCGCTTTAGGTGTACACCCTGATATTTACGGAACATGCTGTTAAGAATAAAATGGAATCATGCACGATTCTGGCCATTGCTACGTTCAACAAACTCAAACGTTCATTTCAAAACAGAAAGACAGGGGATTCAATTGCAGATCAAGGTTGTCACTTTCAATATTCATCATGGGAAAGGGACGGATGGAAAAATAAACCTGAACAGAATTGCCGAAGCTATAGAAGAAAGTGAGCCTGACCTTATCGCTCTAAATGAAGTCGACAGGTATTTTTCCAAAAGAAGCCATTACTTGGATCAAGTATCATGGTTAGCCGGACGATTAAAGATGAATGCGGCTTTTGGGGCAGCGATCACCATCAAGAAAAAGAAGGGTAACATGATCAGACAGTATGGAAATGTCCTTTTGTCTCGTTATCCCATTGTATCGGAGAAAAATCATCCTATGAAATCTGGTATGATCGAAGGCCGATCTTTATTGGAAGCAGATGTACTCATAAATGATAAGCCACTCAAAATGTATGTCACCCATCTCAGTTTGAATCCACGCAGACGTAATAAACAAATTGAATTTATTGCGAGCAAAATTAAGGAGGATCGTTCACCTGTTGTCATTGCGGGGGATTGGAATATGAAACGGGGAGGTAAGGCATGGAGTACCATAGCGGGAATTGTTCAGGATTGTTATATGGCGGCCAAAACGCCTAGCAATACATTTCCGTCGTTACGTCCCGTTTTGCAGCTTGATTACATTTTCACCACCCGGAATATAGAGATTACTTCCGTCGAAGTCATTAACAAGATTCCGGCTGCCTCAGACCATCTACCGTTAATGGCAACATTGAGCCTGAATTGATGCTGTATCCTTAACCGCGCAGAACTTTTTAATAAACAGTTTACTTCCAAAGGAACGGAATCTTGACCTCAGTGAACGGATATGCTAAGTTGTGTTCATATTCATGAGATCTTGAGGGGAGGGATAAAGCGATGTCCGAATTAGAGGTTGTAGATGTTCAAGTGAACCTGTCATATCCGCGTTTTTTTGGCATGGTTCACCGAATAAACAATCAGTTACCGGAGCTTTATCCCCCATGTATACATCTGCCAAGCGATTTTTGAATGAATGTCGCTCGGTTTATTTATTGTATGGTCGGGTTCGTATAAGCGCCGAGAAGCACTGGTTGGACTGGTGTTTTTTCGGCGTTTTTTGTTGGCTTCCGGTAACGGGCAGGAACGGTTTATGTTCTGCCTACACTTAACTGGAGGTTGATTTGATGTCACAGATTTATGTTTCAAACCTGACGTTTGCCTATGAGGGCAGTTATGACAACATTTTTGAGAACGTCCATTTTCAGATCGATACCGATTGGAAATTAGGGTTTACGGGCAGGAATGGAAGAGGGAAAACGACATTTCTCCGTCTGATGCAGGGGCAGCTCGAATACAGCGGGACCATATCCGCGAACGTCGAATTCGATTATTTCCCGTTCGAGGTACAACATAAGGAATACCTTACTATAGACGTAATCAGCGAGGTTTATCCAGACTTTCTTCAATGGAAACTGATTCGAGAGCTGAACTGGCTGAAGGTATCGGAGGATGTGCTGTACCGCCCGTTTAATACGTTGTCGAACGGAGAGCAGACGAAGGTGCTGCTGGCAGCCTTATTCATCAAGGACAACCATTTCTTACTTATTGACGAGCCGACAAATCATCTCGACTCGCATGCGAGAAAGCTGGTCGCCGATTATCTCAACCGAAAGAGCGGGTTTATTTTGGTTTCCCACGACCGGGCCTTTCTGGATCGGTGCGTCGATCATATTTTGTCCATCAACAAAACCAATATCGAGATCCAGAAGGGCAATTTCTCGACCTGGTGGGAGAACAAGCAGAGGCAGGACCAGTTCGAGCTGGCTCAGAACGAAAAGCTGAAACGGGACGTTCAACGCTTATCAGATTCTGCCAAGCGGACGAGCGGCTGGTCGCATGAAGTAGAAAGTACCAAAAACGGCACGAGAAATTCCGGCTCCAAAGTGGACAAGGGGTATATCGGTCATAAAGCAGCCAAAATGATGAAACGCTCAAAAGCAATTCAGCAGCGGCAACTCTCTGCCATTGAGGAGAAAAGTAAGCTTCTCAAAAATATCGAGAACACGGAGAGTCTCCAAATTTCCCCGCTTCCATTTTACAAAGAGCGCCTTGCCGAGCTAGATCATATCTCGGTTTCATACGGGGCGAACCCGGTATGCGAAGACGTGACCTTTGAGATTCAACAAGGGGAGCGGATTGCGCTATCCGGTGCAAACGGTTCAGGCAAGTCCAGTATTTTGAAGCTGGTCTGCGGCGAGGATATCCCATACAACGGAGGCTTCCATAAGGACGCCCAGCTAAAAATATCATACGTAGCCCAGGATACGTCCCATCTTCGGGGCGATTTGTCCGAATATGCGAAAAGCTGCGGGATTGATGAAAGCCTGTTTAAGTCGATATTGCGGAAGCTTGATTTCTCGAGACTGCAATTTGAAAAGGACATCTCAACCTACAGCGGCGGGCAAAAGAAGAAGGTATTGATCGCTAGAAGTCTCAGCGAAAGAGCCCATTTGTATATTTGGGACGAGCCGCTTAATTTCGTTGATGTCATCTCCCGCATCCAAATTGAAGAACTGCTGCTCGAATACACACCGACGCTTCTGTTTGTTGAGCATGACAGCGAATTTGTGAGCAACATTGCCACCAAGGTCGTTGAACTATCCGGGTGATGGATGGATTTATACCGACCCGCCTTGAGAGGAGTTGGCTGGGGATGTAAGGAGACAAGAACAGAACATATTCTCTTCATAGCCGCGTAACTGCGGCTTTTTTTGTTAGCCGTAATGGATATGCTTATCTACTTGCCCTTATAAAATTATCTTAATTCAGCTAACAGGCAGGATCGCTTAATCGATTCGCGAATATGAAAATATAGGTTGTACTCGATCCTGTACATATCGATTCGAGAGAGGAGTAGATGTCTTATGAAGTACGCAAAACTCGGCAGAACAGACATGGAAGTGTCACGCATTACGTACGGCGCAATGGAACTGGGAGGGGGCAATGCCTTCTCAGGCGGATTGACTCGTTGGGAGCTGAAGCCCGAAGAGGACAACATCCGGCTTCTCCGTCAAGCTTTTGAGCACGGGGTCAATTCATTCGATACCGCTGAGCTCTATGGGGCCGGACGTTCAGAGTTTATTGTAGGAAAAGCCTTGGCCAATGTAAGAAAACAGTGCGTAATCGCAACGAAGATAAGCGCTCATCATCTTCGGCCCAAAGATATCCGTACGGCCCTGTGGCAAAGCATGTTCCGGCTGAACACGGACTATATCGACTTGTATTACATCCATACGCCCAGTAACGACATCCCAATCGAGGAAACTATGGGAGAGCTGAGCAAGTTGAAAGAAGAAGGCGTAATTCGTGCAATCGGTGTCTCCAATTTCTCTCTGGCTCAACTGAGAGAAGCGATGCAATATGGACGGGTTGACGCGATCCAGCCGGAGTATCATATGCTCCAGCGCAGCATTGAAGACGAATTGCTTGACTATTGTTTGCAAAACGACATCAGCATCATGAGCTACAACTCCCTCGCTAAGGGGATTTTGACCGGAATTTTCCACAAAGGCAAAGAAGTTACGGATTTTCGCAAGGAGAGGCCTTTATTCCAATCAGAAAACCTGCGGAAGACGGAGGACCTCATCCGTCTCTTAGGGGAAATCGCAGCAGCCAAAGGTGCCACTCTCTCGCAAATCGCAATTAGCTGGCTGCTAGGCCGGAATGGCCTGACCTCGGCCATCGTGGGCACACAGAACGAGAAGCATTTCTTTGAGAACCTGCATTCCACTGACATAGAATTGACCGAAGAGGAAGCGACCAAGCTGGACGACTTAAGTAAACAGACACTAAAAAATCTCGACTAAACATCTAACCATTTGTTCAGCGTAGGCATCGGATTTTCTTATAACTGCTGAATGTACTAATAAGGCGACCAGGGGTTGGTTGCCTTTTTTTTATTATGGAATGAAGATCTAGATTTAAATCAAGCATTGAAATTAATTAAAGGCTAAGGGAGATGTTTGAGAAAGCAAACAAGCAGCCACCAAGGGAGAGGAGAGGACACGCTGATTAAAGTGGATTTGTAAAACGACAAAAACATACACTCTTAATAGCCGCGTAGACGCGGCTTTTTTGTTTTAACTGATATATGTTCTTGAAAAATTATCAGGTTAATTATTTGTCGATCTCACGATCGTCGTTGATCAAGTAATGAGTGTGTTAAGAACCAAAGTCACCGAGTTGATCGAACAAGAACTCATGGAGAGGCTCCGTTAATTTCGAGCTGCTTATGCTACTGATTTTTAAGGAAATAAAAAAACACCTCATCAGCATATTGGAACAAGCAAACGCCATATATTCTGCGTATAATCCGATTCATTGGCCTCTAAGAAGGAGGGATATATTTGCCAGACGTATTTGTAGAACGGTCATTAGACGAAATTCGATTCTGGTCACGTATCATGAAGGAACATTCGTTTTTCCTTCGATTAGGTTTTAGAAGTGAAGATACACAACTAATTAACGAAGCTAACCAATTCCAAGCCATTTTTGAAGATATCGAAAGAAGAGCGTATTCATTTTCTGTAAACACAGATCCTCAAACCATTAGGGAATTCAACGTAGAGGTACACAATGCAGCGGCTCATATTTGGGCATTTAAAAGAAAGGTATTGGGGCTAATCCTGCAGTGCAAGTTGCCAGGACAGAATAATTTTCCTTTACTTGTTGATCATATTAGCCGGGAAGCCAACTATTTTAGAAACCGACTGGAAGAACTGAATTCCGGAAGGCTTGAGCCTTTACATGATGCCATTATTGATGAGAATGTTTTCTTCCTCAAAATCATGGCTGATCACGCTAAATTTATAGGACACCTTCTAGATCCTTCGGAAAGAAAGCTTGTTGAACAAGCTAGAGAGTTCAGCCATGAATTTGATACCCTTATGTACCAAGCGATCGATTTAAGTTCAATGCGGCCCCAATCCCAGACGATTCCATTATTGAGTCAGTTTGTTGATGAGAACCGGGTCTCCGTTAAGTCATTACGGGATTTTAAGAAGACAGCCCGAGATTTAATCGAGGAATGCCGTATAAAAAGTATCATTCATCCCCTGCTGGCAGATCATGTATTTCGGGAAGCTGAGAGGTTTTTGTTTATTCTGGATATGTTTGAACGGTCGCTATCCGGTGAGAAGGTAAACAAAAGGGAAATATTGTTCTAACTCTATTGTTTGATGGCAGCCCTATCGTAAAACAAATCCTTTCATAATATAATCTAAATGGATTTGTTGCTTAGGCGGATCATGAAGCAAAATGTTATAGATAAACACTCGAAAAAGGTCACCGTAATGGTGGCTTTTTTTGCTGAACCATTCCATAATCATCTAAAAAAATCACCGGCACATATGCCGGTGATTTTTTGTTGATACACTTCATTTATTGATTTTTGCCCGGTGTCAAGAGGAGTATACGAAAGTAAAAATCAGTATATAGAACCGCGGGGAGCTTCTTTCTATACTAGGATTATGAAAGCCAGCAGTGCAATTTGCAGCGAAAACTAAAACGAAATATACCGGAGGGGTAAAATGTGAAGAGCAAAAAGGCACTTGCTATCGTCTCCTTGACGCTTGCATTGGCGATGTCAGGCTGCAGCAGCAAAACGTCGTCTGAGACAAACCATTCATCTGGAAATGCCAAGGAACCGATCGAAGCGACAGGCACAGGAAACGGCAATGATATGATAGAGGTTTCAACGGTTTCGCCAAGCGATCCTTACTTGAAATTTGACGAAGGTGAAAGCTTCGACAAAAACTCAGTTTATGATGCTTATGAAAAAGATATCGGTGTCAAAATTACAAACAAATGGGTTGCGGATATAAGCCAATTTAAAGAGAGGGTAAAAATAGCCATCGCATCCAACGATCTTCCGGATTTCTTGCCTGTAAACGCTACACAGCTTAAAGAGCTTACGGAAGCGGATATGATCATGGATTTGACCGAAATTTATGATCAGTATGCTACGGAAGAAACGAAAAAGTTTCTGACCATGGACGGCGGCATGCAAATGAAAACAGCGATGATCGACGGGAAAATGATGGGGATTCCGAGCTCATACAACCCATTCAACTATCAATTTTTGTTCGTTCGTACGGACTGGCTGAAGGAGCTGGGCCTGCCTGAACCTAAAACAATGGATGATTTCTTGAAAATTGCCGAAGCGTTCAAAGCGAAGAACCCTGGCGGCACCAAGGAAGCTTTCGGTATTGCGGTCAGCAAGAGCCCATTTAGTTTAGAGACAGGCGTTACCGGTCTGAGAGCTTTCTTGAACGGCTATCATGCTTATGAAAACATTTGGATGGAAGACGGAAACGGCGGTTTGATGAACAGTGATATTCAGCCCGAGATGAAGAAGGCGCTTGCAGCGCTGCAAGACATGTTCAAAAAAGGGTTGATCGATCCTGAGTTTTCGGTTAAAGATACGGAAAAAGCTGCTGAGCTCATCTACGACGGCAGCATCGGTATGGTATTTGGCGCTTCCTGGACACCGGCGCAGCTTGCGAAAGGGGCTGTGAAAGACGGCAAGGTTGTTCAAGAATGGGGTGTGTTCCCGATCCCTTCAATTGATAACAAGCCTACATTAAATCAAATTGGTCTTGGCGTTGATGAATACTATGTTATCTCTAAACAAGCTAAGCATCCGGAAGGCGTGATCCGTTTGTTAAACCAATGGATCGTCGCTGACAATCATCCGACAGAAGAGCAGAAAGTATATGGGTATGGTAAAGACCGAGTTGAAAAAGGCAACAACTACTGGCTGCTTAATCCGCTTCGAGTCGGCAAACAATTTGACAATAACGGCGAAATCCTGCCCAAAGCCATTGAAAACAAAGACGAAAGCATTCTTGAGACAGCAGACCAAAAAACGCGTTATGCACGCGCCATGCAATACGTTGAAGGCGATACAAGCATGTGGTGGGAGTATATAATCTCTGGTCCTCATGGAGCCTTTTCGCATATTCCAGAAATTCAAAATAACAAGCAATACCTCCAAAACAAATTCTACGGGGCGCCTACTCCGACGATGGCAGACCGTCAAGAAATTTTAACGAAGAAACGTGATGAAATATTCATCAAAATCATAATGAACCAAGTATCCGTAGACGAGTTTGATAAATTCGTTGCAGAGTGGAAGAAGCTTGGCGGCGATGAAATCACGAAAGAAGTTAACGAGTGGTATAAATCGCTTAAATAGGATCTGCAGCGCAGGGAGGGATTGAATCGATGCAATCCCTCTTTTTTTCTGGAATAACCAGGTTCTTGAGCAAGGTATGCACAGCTTGAAAAGTGAATCAGCGAGGTGAAGGTATGTATAGTCTGATGCGAATGTGGAAGAAGGAATGGCCGCTTCATTTGATGCTGCTGCCGGGTTTGGCTCTGATTATTATTTTTAGTTACATTCCGATGACTGGAATTATGATGGCTTTTCAAAAATATGTACCGAATAAAGGACTGCTCGGCTCCCCGTTTATCGGGTGGAGGAACTTCCAATTGTTAATGGATTATCCGGATATCGGCCGTATTTTCTTTAACACGGTATATATTGCTGTCATGAAAATCGTAGCTGGTTTGTTCGTGCCGATCGCCATTGCCATTTTACTTAATGAACTGCGTAGAGAATGGATGAAAAGAACGTTCCAAACCCTGGTCTATCTGCCCCATTTTTTATCCTGGGTCCTGCTGAGCGGTATTTTGATCGATATTTTGTCTCCTTCCTCCGGCATATTGAACCAGGTGCTTGGATGGTTCGGTATGAAGCCGATCTTCTTTCTTGGCGACAATAACTGGTTCCCCTACGTCATGGTCGTCTCCGATGTATGGAAGGAATTTGGATTTGGCACCATTGTATATTTGGCAGCGCTGACCGGAATTAACCCTACGCTATATGAAGCCGCTGAAATGGATGGCGCGGGACGCTGGAAACAAACGCTTCACGTGACGCTGCCGGGCATGATGCCGATCATCGTTCTGATGCTTACACTTAATATCGGGAATGTGCTGAACGCCGGATTTGATCAAATATTTAACTTGTACAGCGCGCCGGTTTATGAAAGTGCCGATATCATTGATACTTTCGTCTACCGCATGGGGATCCAGCAAGCCCAGTTCGGATTTGCCACAGCTGTCGGCTTATTGAAATCAGTCGTATCTTTTATTTTCATTTCCGTATCCTACGTACTCGCATACCGACTAGCGAATTACCGCATTTTCTAAGAGAGTGGAAAAGTCGGTGATTCAGAAAGGAGACAGATCGTAGTCATGAAACCGTCATTCGGAAGAAGGGCTTTTCTAGTTAGCAATCTACTCTTTCTTGTTCTTGTATCTCTTTTATGCTTAATGCCGATTATTCATATTTTGGCGATTTCCTTTAGCTCGGGTTCGGCGGCAGCAGCCGGCAAGGTTGCACTGTGGCCTGTAGAATTTACAACGGCAGCTTATGATAATGTGTTCGGTAAGCCTGAATATTTAAGAGCCTTTGGCGTTTCTATAGAGCGGGTTGTAGCAGGGACGGCATTAAGCATGCTGTTAACGATTGTTACAGCTTATCCTTTATCCAAGGACCGCAATGCGTTTCGTCTAAGAACCGTTTATGCCTGGATCTTTGTGTTTACAATTTTGTTCAACGGAGGACTTATTCCTACTTATTTGACCATTAAAAGCTTGGGACTTATTGATTCTCTCGGGGCGCTGGTGTTACCTGCGGCGATCAATGTGTTCAACGTCATCCTGCTATTGAACTTTTACCGCAATTTGCCCAAGGAGCTTGAGGATGCTTCGCGGATTGACGGAGCCGGGCATTTTGCAACACTTTGGAAAATCTATGTTCCGCTATCGTTGCCTGCACTGGCGACTACGGGGCTTTTCACGATGGTAGGGCATTGGAATAGCTGGTTTGATGGCATGCTCTATATGAATCATCCGGAAAATTATCCGCTGCAAACCTTTTTGCAAACCGTTATTATTAAGATGGATTTTCGATTTATTAAATCAGAAAATGTGGAACTCATGCTCAAGCTGTCTGACCGTACAAGCAGGGCGGCACAAATCTTCGTTGCGGCTTTCCCGATTCTTATTGTCTATCCATTCTTGCAGCGGTTTTTCATTAAAGGCATTGTAATGGGAAGTGTAAAAGAATAGGCAGGAAGGTCGTAGATCTCGGGCACAGGAGAACAAACGATGAAAAGTATATTCTTTTTACAGGATTCCTCTATATTCAAAAAAATAATGGCCGCCTTTTTGGCGGCCTTGCTGCCGCTTATGGCTATTACCTGGATGATGAATGAGCAAGGGGCCGATCATATCCGCAGTGAAATATCCGATTCGATTTTGAATACGACACGGTTTTATCTAGACTCTCTGGATCAGGAAGCAGACCGGATCAGCCGATATTTACCCAACTACGTCATGGACAGGGACTTAATGGAAGTGGCTGCGACAGGTGAGCAGATGAACTTCTATGAGCGGTCTTATAAAATATTGGATATTCAGCACCGCTTGGATTTAATGAAAAATTCCAGTCCGTTTATTCGTGAGTCGAAGGCGTACATTCCGCAGATCGATCGCACGGTGCTGAGCAACAGCTATGAAACCAAGCTGAATGCGGAAGAATATGAAGCGATGCAGCCAGACAAGAAGCTGTATACGGGGCCTTTTATTTATTGGCAGGACCGGTTGTTTATTACGATGCAGTACCCTGCAGGCAAAAAAGACCCGCTCTATGTGGTAGGCGTAGAGCTCTCAACCGGCAAAATTAAAGAGACCTTAGCGCAAATCGGCAATAGCAGGGGAGGACAGACCGTATTGTTTAATCTGGAGCGCGATTGGGAAATCAATAGCGGCCCCGACCTTGAATTGCATGATCTGATGAAGCAGCTGGCTTTTGAGAAGCAGGCAGCGAACGTGGATGAAGGGTATGATACGATCCATTATAAAAGTAAGCGATTTCTAACTGTATTCAAATATTCCAGTCTCTGGAATTGTTACATGGTAACGAGCATTCCGGAAGAGATGATTCTCGGTTCGCTGCAGGTATATAAAGCTTTATTTTGGTGGGCCTGCGTGCTTGCCGTTATTATTGTATTTTTCTTTACCTACTTTTTAATCCGGTTAATCTACCGTCCATTGATCAAGCTGGTGCGTTCTTTCCGCCGCATGCAGCAAAACGAGCTGGAGCCGATCCTGATCGACCGCAGGAAGGATGAGTTCGGCTATTTATACCAGGCTTTTAACGATACGGTGAAATCTTTGAAAACACTGATTGAGGAAAATTATGAGCAGCAAATTCGCACGCAGCGTTCGGAGCTGAAAAGATTGCAATCGCAAATTAATCCTCATTTTTTATATAACTGCTTTTTCGTGCTTTGCCGTTTGATTAAATCCGATACCCAGAAGGAAAAAGCCTACCAGTTTTGTTTATACATCGGGCAATATTTTCAGTTTATTACTCGCCATAATGATGACGACATTCCGCTGGAGATGGAGCTTGAGCATTCCCGCACTTATGTGGAGATGCAGTCGATCTGTTACGGGGATCGAATACAAGTGCTGTTTGACGTCGATGCCCAGCCGATTGAAGTGCCCCGATTGATTTTGCAGCCTATTATTGAGAATGCTTATAAGTACGCGCTCGGCAATATGCTGGGCACGGGTGAGTTATGGGTGCACAGCAAGCTGCGAAATGATGCTTTGTACATATATGTAGAAGATAACGGCGAGTTCATTACGGACGAGGAGATCGAAGCGCTAGGCAAGAAGCTGCGTTATTCAACAAACCAGATGGAGGAGACAACCGGCCTGTTTAATGTTCATCGCAGAATTCAGCTTCGTTATGGAGAAGAGTTTGGGATTACCGTATCGCGCTCTGAGCTTGGCGGGCTTCAAGCTATTATTAAACTGAGCATGAGCTAAGGAGGAATCGCCATGTACAGGCTTCTAATCGTAGATGATCTGCCGATTATCGTTGATGGTCTTCTGGAGTTGTTCGAGAAGACGGACCATTTGGAGCTTGAAGTCATGAAAGCCTATTCAGGCGATGAGGCATTGGAGGTACTATCTCATCACCGAATGGATATTGTGATTTCGGATATTAAGATGTCTGGCATAGAGGGTATTGAGCTGCTGCAGGAAATAAAATCGCAGTGGCCGAAGTGCAAAGTTATTTTATTGACAGGGTACAATGATTTTCACTATGCGAAGAGCGCCCTAACGTTTGGGGCTTTTGATTATTTGCTGAAAGTGGAAAGCGACGAGAAGATTATTCATACCGTTAAACGGGCGATAGAGGAAATTGAAGAGGAACAGGATCAGGCGCAAATGATCATGCGGGCCCAGTCCAAAATGAGAAAAGCGCTGCCCTCCTTGCAGAAGGAATATATTTGGGGCTTATTTCAAGGCAAGATGATGACAGAGCAGCAGCTTCGGGACGCTTTTGCGGAAATGGACATTCCGCTCGACGCATCGCTGCCGGTCTATTTGCTGATTGGCCGGATCGATGCCTGGAAGGAAATATTCACGGCGCCGGACAAGGCTTTGCTCGCTTACGCTCTTCAAAATATCGCTGATGAGTATTTATCCGCCCATTTGCGCTGCTTCTCCGTCGTATTTGACATGAACAAAATGGTATGGATCTTTCAGCCCAAAGCCAGTCCGGAGCTAACGGCGGATACCGGTGCGATGGAATGGACCCGGGCATACCGCTATGTGAGCGGCAATTTGGAGACGATACAGGCTACCAGCAAAAAGCTGCTGAGCCTCTCCGTATCTTTTCTCATTGGCAGCGAGGCCGTTCCATGGAATCGGCTGTCGGATCGTTTTCATGCGATGAAATACGGTCTTATGCAAGGCCGTGGCTTGTTCCATGAAATCATTATGACCGATCAGGATATTCAGAAGTCCGAAGAAAAAGAGAGGGCAAAAAGCTATCATGACGGCATGTTCCACGCTCGAGTACAGCTGCTGATGAGCTGTCTGGAAAATAATCACCGGGAGCAGTTCAATAAACTGTTTGTTGAATTGACAGACAGCTGGAAAGATCCGGATACTCCGGATGGTCGAAAGGTTGAGCTGTACCATTCACTATCTGCGGTATTTCTGGCGCATTTGCACAAAAATAAAGAGATGCGAGATTACATTAATACCCAGATGAATTTGGATTTGCTGTTCCGCCAGGAGAAAACAGCTTCATGGACGGAGCTCATTCTTTACTATTGGCAAATTGCGGACTGCTATTTTGAATGGAATGCGATCAGGGGAACAGAGTTGCCCGCAGAGGTCGTCAATAAAGTGCATCGCTATATAGAGGAGCATATTGCGGATGATATATCCCTTACCGCGCTTGGAGATTATGTCAGTTTGAATCCATCCTATTTATCAAGGCTTTACAAGCAGATCACGGGCATTGGACTGTCTACATACGTAAATGATTACCGCAATGTCATGGCAAAGGACATGCTGCTCAATACATCCATGAAGGTCAATGAAATTGCCGCCAAGCTCGGCTATAATTCAGCGCTTGCCTTTATCCGCTTCTTTAAGAAGCAAAATGATATGACACCTCAGGATTTTCGTACGGCCCGTGCCGAAACGATGCAGCAAGGTCAATAAATGTATATGGGATGTAATCAATGATCTCTTTTGATGCGCGGGGTCACCCCTTACAATGAAATCATGATCGATGCCATTGTATAGGCAAGGGGGAAGAACATTGAAAGCATTAACGGCTGTACTATTAGGCGCAGGCAGCAGAGGAAGATACATCTATGGACCATATGCGGAAAAATTCCCGAATGAGCTGAAGTTTGTTGCAGTTGCCGAGCCGGATGATGAACGCAGACAACATTTTGCCGAGATTCATCAAATCGCTGAAGAGCATGTTTATCATTCATGGGAACAAGCATTCGAGCAGGGAAAAATAGCCGACGTGATGATCATCTGCACGCTTGATCGGATGCATTATATACCCGCATTGAAGGCGCTGGAGCTTGGCTACCATGTCATGCTGGAGAAACCGATGTCACCGAATGTGCAGGAATGCATCGAACTGGAGCAAGCTTCCCTGAAGCATAAGCGTTTGCTGGCGGTCACGCATGTACTTCGTTATTCCCCGTTCTGGTCGGGCATCAAGAAATGCATCGAGGATGGGGAGCTGGGGGCAATAGGCACCATTCAGCTGACAGAGAACGTAGGCTATCACCATATGATTCATAGCTACGTACGCGGCAACTGGCGCAATTCCGAGGAAACAAGCCCGATGATTCTGGCTAAATCCTGCCATGACCTGGACCTCATTTCCTGGCTGATGGATGAGCCGTGCACAGCGGTCAGCTCCTTTGGCTCATTGCTTCATTTTAAAGCCGAGAACGCGCCGGAGGGTGCAGCCGACCGCTGCATCGCTGGCTGCGAAGCAGAGAGGGAATGTGCCTTTTCAGCGATTAAAATGTATTTGGAGCAGCCTGCCGATCATTGGGCGCGCTATATGACGCACGATTTATCACAGGAAGGCATTATCCGGGCCCTTAAAGGAGGACCGTTCGGCCGCTGCGTCTATCGCTGCGATAACAATGTTGTCGACCATCAGGTCGTCAATATGGAATTTGCCAGCGGTGCCAACGCTAGCTTTATTATGTCAGGATTGACCAAGAGCGCTACTCGCCGTGTGCAGATTATGGGCACGCAGGGTGAGATCATTGGCGATATGGATAAGGGCTCATTTACGCTGTACCGCTATACGACGGGAGAAGAGGTTGAAATTAAATGCAGCGTTCAGGGAGACGGTCACGGCGGAGGGGATGAGCGCATGGTGAGTTCCTTCCTCCAAAATGTACATAAGTTTGATCGCAACATGACCCAAGGCCTTACATCGGCTACAGCTTCCCTGCAAAGCCATTTGATGGCCTTCGCTTCCGAACGATCTCGTCTGCAGCAGGGCAGAAGCATCAAGCTGACAGAGATGTATCAGAAGGAAGAAGCGGGCGTTTGATTGTTGAAATCTGTGAGACGATGTGGGAAAGCCTAATATTCAACAGAATCACTCGCTGCGAAGTAATCATGGCGGACATCCGCGGCGTCCGGGCTTGCGAAGTGTGTGCCCAGGATGCTGCGTAAGTTCGCGAGTAAAGAAGGAAATGGGAACGAGAGTTTTCTTTTTTTTGAAAGCGGTTTCAATATAAGGCATGTTCCGAATTCCGTGAAAGGGGGGATCTATTCGTTTGACGAGATAATATAAGGCTTTTCCATCAAACTAAATTATGCATGGAGGGACCAATGAAGAAAACAAAAATGAAAGCCTTTTCTGTACTGCTAGCTGCTGCCGTTTTGCTTACACCTGTCGTTCAACCGACAGCCGCGCTCGCGAAGCCCGTAACTCAGGACATCATGCATGCTTCAGCTGTCGGGCCAAATGATCTGCCGCCTCAACTGCAAGAAGAAAATGGCGATAAGCCCCCAAATGTCACCGATGCCGTTTACGGCGAGGATCCCGGTACGCTCCCACAGGTGCCCCAAGAGGATGAAGCCGCTAGTCTGATGGCTGCATCCTCCACATTCAGCGGAACCAATTTGGCTCTGAATAAACCGGTTTTCGCTTCCGGCAACGAAGTGGACTATTTGAATCCGGAGCTTGCCGTGGACGGGAAAGGAAACACCAGATGGTCTTCCGCAATAGAAGATGACCAGTGGTTTTACGTTGATCTTGGCGAACCGCAGGATATCGACCGCGTCGTCATTCGCTGGCAAACCCCTGCCGACACTTACAAAATCCTCGTGTCAGTTGACGGTGAGAACTGGGAGAACGTCAGGGATAATGACGGCATTATTCAATGCAGAGGTGGCGTCGAAAGTATCGACTTCTCTGTGCGAGAGGCAAGGTACGTAAAATTCCAGGGTGTCAAACGGGCGCCTGTCGAAGGTACGCTGTACGGATACTCTTTTTATGAGTTCGAAGTGTACCAATTACATGATTTGCAAACGATCATCGACAATGTCTCTGCGTCATTGAAAGTCCAGCCTGGACAAACGAAACTCGATTGGTCGGATGTGGACGTGCCCGAGGGTTATCAAGTCAGTCTGTATGGAAGCGACCGCCAGCCTGTTATCGACCAGGACGGCCAAATCCGTACACCGCTGGTGGATGCCAAAGTCAATCTCATCGTACAAGTGGAAGATGAGAAGGACCCGAACCGGAAGCTGATTTCGGGGAATATTCCCGTCGTGGTGCCGGGACTGCATAAGCAAACTCCGGACCGGAACGCCGAACCGGACGTCATTCCGTCCCTGCAGGAATGGTACGGGGATACCGGCGAGTTTAGGCTAAAAAACTCTTCGCGCATCGTCGTGAATCCGCAAGACGAATCCGCTTTGCGGAATACGGCCGAGCTGACCCGCCGGGATTTGCTGGATTTGACCGGATATGATCTCAAGATTGTGGCCGGCAAACCGAAAGCCGGTGATTTGTACTTGTCCATCGATCCATCCCTGACAAGGCTCGGCGAAGAAGGCAACCGTTTCAAGGTCGGCGATTACGTTTCGATCGCTTCCGTGTCCGCCAAAGGAGCGTTTTACGGTACGAGAACCGCGCTGCAAATTATCAAGCAGCATCCGGACCGGACGATTCCGAGAGGCGAAGCCATGGATTATCCGAAATACGCCCAGCGCGGATTGATGATCGATGTCGCGCGCAAGTTTTATACGATCGATTTTCTCCGAAATTACGTGAAATTGTTGTCCTGGTACAAAATGAACACATTCCAAATCCATTTGAACGATGACGTCGGTACACCGTTTGCGGACGGCACGACGGCCGCCTTCCGTCTCGAAAGCACCACCTATCCAGGGCTGGCAAGTCCGAACGGCCATTATACGAAGCAGGAATTTAAGGATCTGCAACTGCTGGGCATGGAATACGGCATAAACATCATTCCGGAAATCGATACGCCGGGACATTCCCGAGCATTCACTTCCTACAATCCGGCGCTTGGAAATGACCGGGGGCTCGATATTACCAAACCGGAAACCGTTCAGTTCGTCAAATCTTTATGGGATGAATATGTGGAAGGAAATGATCCGACGTTCATCGGTCCGGACGTCAACATCGGTACAGACGAATACGGCGGAAATACCGAAGTGTTCCGCGGTTATATGGATACGATGATCAAGCATATCAACAGCAAAGGCAAACATCCGCATTTGTGGGGCGAACTTACACAACATAACGGCACGACGCCGATCAGCACCGACGCTACCATGAACATATGGCATGAACCTTATGGTTCTCCGCAGCAGGCAGTGGATCTCGGCTATGACGTCATCAACACCCAAAACGTATTCCTGTACATCGTCCCTACTCTATACGGAGACTATTTGAATTCCCAATTCATCTACAATGAGTGGGAGCCGGTGAAGTGGGAATCGACGACACTTCCTTACGGCCATCCGCGCGTCAAGGGCGGTATGTTCTGCTTATGGAATGACGTGTCCGAAGCCAACGGCCTGTCGATGGACGATTCGCATGAGCGTTTGCTTCCGGGAATTCAAGCAGTTTCGGAAAAAATGTGGACCGGAACGAGGGATGACCGATCCTATGAGAAATTCGAGCAGCGGGCGAAGGCAATCGCCGATGCGCCAAACGCCGACATGTCCCACAAAATCACCGTAAGCAACAATGATAACAAAGTTATTTCGTATCTTTTTGAGAACAAATTCAAGGACGAATCCGGAAACCGCTTTGACGGCAAGGGCGTGAACGTCAATATGACGGAAGGAAAATACGGCAATGGTGTTCGACTGAATGGCGGGAAGAGCTACATTCAAACGCCGATCGATGCCTTAGGTTTCGGCTGGACGGTTTCGATGTGGATCAAACCTGACAAAAACAACCCCGATAACGCTGTATTGATGGAATCTCCGGCCGGAACGCTAAAATTGAAACAAGGCAGCAGCGGCAAGCTTGGTTTCACAAAGGAGCATTACGACAGTACGTTTAACTACTCGGTTCCGGAAGGCAAGTGGACGCATATCACGCTGAAGGGCGACAAAAAAGGCGTGACACTGTTCGTTAATTTGGACGAATACGTGGAAAGGCTGGAGGAACAATATCCGAAATTATATACGCTTGTGCTGCCGACGCTGCGGATCGGAAGCGAAACGAATGCGTATCAGGGCGTATTGGATAACGTCATGATCTACAATAAACCGATCGAGCTGCTGAGCGGCGATAATTTGGCGCTCCATCAGGCCGCGGAGTCGTCCGAACTCGAATTCCCGTATTACTCTTCTGACAAGGCGGTTGACGGGGATATGTCTCCACTGTCCAGATGGTCGAGCGCTTACGTGGATGACGCGTGGTTTATCGTCGATCTGGGCAAGCCAAAAGACGTCGGCAAGGTCATCATCAAGTGGCAAGGAGCCTACGCCGAAAAATACCAGCTGCTCGTATCTACGGACAAAACGAATTGGACGAATGTGTCCGGCGGTGACGGAGTGATCACCTCTAAGGGCAATCTTCTGGATATCATTACGTTCGATCCGCAGCAGGCGCGTTACGTCAAATTCCAGGGTGTGAAACGTGCCACCGTATTCGGAAACTCCTTCTTTGAATTCGAGGTGTACGGACCCGATCATATTCAGGAGTATAAGCAGCTGATTGCGCAAGTGGAAGATCTGCTGAAGAAAACGGACGACGGAACGCTGCGTAAACTGCTGCTGCAGGTGCTGAATCGTTATCCGTACGACGCGACGGCCGACCTGGGGCCGCTGCGAGATTTGGTGAACCGCATGCATTCCAAATGATTTTATAGAGTTCTTTGTGAGGGTTGAGACACCTTCTTTGACTAACTTGTGCATCATCAGGGAAACGAAAAAACGACAACCGGCATAAAGGCTGTCGTTTTTTCGATTTGCCTATCGTGCTGCTATTGCGGTACCTGCCGCGGGGCGAGCCGTGTATTCCCGACGAACTCCTGCACGACCTCATTAAACTTGTCGCGTTCGTCGTAGAATGAGCCGTGGCCGCTGTACATGAACGGCACAAGCTGCGAATGGGGGATTAACCGCTGCATCTCCTCCGCCTGGCTGAATGGAATGACCTGGTCGTGAATGCCATGCACGATCAGCGTTGGAACCTGGATGTGTGACAGGTCGGCGGTTAAATCAAAGTCCCGCAGCATGATGATGATCGCGGCCGTCGACCACCCGGCAGCCTGCATGCCCATCTGAACAAACCAGTCCGCGAATGGCTTGCTGATGTACCGGAAGAAGAAAATGTCGGTCACGCCACGCATCATGTTTGCCCGGTCGTTTAACGACTGCTTCAGCAGCTGCGCTGCCGTCTCTTTGGTGAAACCGCGCGGCGCGGCCGCGTCGATCAGTACGAGTTTGGATACGCCGCCGCCATTGTACCGCACGACGTATTTGATCGCGATCGCTCCACCGGTCGAATGCCCGGCGAGCACGAAGTCTTTCAGCTGCAGCGCATCAACGACGGCGCGAATATCGTCCGCAAGCCGTTCTAAATGATATCCACCGTAGGGTCGGTCCGACTTGCCGAAGCCACGCCAGTCGATGCCGATGCAGCGGTAACCCATGCCCGGCAGCACGTTGAACTGATATTCGAACTGGTCATGATTAAGCGGCCAGCCATGAAGAAACACGATTGTTTTGCTTCCTGCGGGGTTAATGTCCTCCACGTAGAGTTGTACCCCCGGCTCAACTGTCACATAGTATCCCACTGTCCATGCCTCCGTAAATCATAATCCTTTCCCGATAGGATACGCGCCCAGCGCCCAAACGTGAATGCCCTGTCGCGGCATAGCCGCATGCCGGAAGCATGGCAGAACCGTGGGGTGTATTTTTCGTTCCACTAATGGCTGGATAGACCGATAGTGAGAAGGGGCTGCCTTGCAGAAGACAGCCTTTTTTATGGGCAAAAAAAGGAGCCGCTGAGGGCTCCTTATTCATTATGAAATGTATTCTTGATGAATTCCTGTTCCTCTTTCTCCGTAAGAACGCCTTTCGCTTTCCCGATCGACCCATTTTCGATCATCCAAAAGAA
The DNA here is from genome assembly GCF_038009285.1 of Paenibacillus sp. FSL R5-0378. NCBI lineage: Bacteria > Bacillati > Bacillota > Bacilli > Caryophanales > Paenibacillaceae > Paenibacillus > Paenibacillus sp. FSL R5-0378. Next base: position 4,732,689 of record NZ_JBBPAY010000001.1, on the reverse strand, counting down.
GTTATGATCCTCATCGACGGTAGAAAAGTCGCCGGCCTCCCATTTCTTTGCGATATCGAGCATCCTTGCGTAATTAATCCAACTCGTCCCCTTGACTTGAATGATCTGTTCCAGCAGCTGCACCCGTTCCGGCGTCATTTCGATTGAGATCCACTTTTCCTTGGCTTTTACCTTTTGATGGGTCATATGGTGCATCATATTGACGACGTCACTCTCTGCAACAACGATCTCGGGCTTTAAAGCGTCTTTCAGCAGTAGATCTACTTTGTCATTGTCATCTGTGCGAAGGTTCCCAAGGTCGGTTCGGGTTTGCCCAGGTTTCGGAGAAGGTGCAGGAGTCAGATTCTCGGCTTGTTTACGATCATCCGGGTCACTCACTAGAGCATCTATGAAGTGTTTGACAAAAAGGCCAGTTCCAACAATGACGGCAATGGCTGCCACGACAACAACCGTGATAACCCATTTCTTTTTAGTGGACATTTCAAGATTCTCCCGTTAAGTTTGTGTACTTCGTACATAAATACACTATAGATTTCGGACTATATCCCGTCAATAGCCTGGGAACTTAGAAAAGAAGCTGATGATGTAGCTCTTAAAGTCAATGGAGAGCGCTGTAAGAAGGCAGATTTGTTGGGTCAGGCAGGTCAGAATTGTGGATTTCGTTATCGGGCTCTCTAAACAGTATCATATTATGACATGATTCATCGTTATGATTAACCCATCAAGAAAAACAAATGATTTGATCAAAACAAAAAAAGGAGCTGGGATGATGGCAGCATTTATTCTTGAGGAGAAAGACAGCTTAATCGTGGTAGGGATTGGAACGGAACTGAAGAGCGAGTACACGGACTATGCGGGCATGAACAAGGAGAAGGAAAACTTCCGGCGAACCGTGGAGCAGGATGGAAGGCTTGACACTTTAAAGGCTGTCGCTGCGAACGACTACATCTTCGCTGTAAACGAACTGGTAAACGGCAAGCGGATGTATTATGTCGGTGTCATGACAGAAGCATCATTATCGGAAGAACACAGAGAGATCCAATTCCCTAAAGGACCATACCTCGTCATCAAAGGCGAAGGGAAAACGGCAGACGATTTAACTCGTACGCTTACCGGCATTGCCTTTGGTCAAATCTTACCCGAAGCCGAAAACTTCGCGTATGTCGGCGGGCCCAACGCCACGGTCGAGATGGGGCACCATGACAACCTTGTACATGGGGAAATGTGGATCCCGGTTGTGAAGAAGTAAATAAAACAAAAATAAAACCTTAGGAGGAATGGAAATGAATACGATTACCAGTAATGAAAAAATAACGAAGGTTGAATCCCGTCGGATCGGAAAGACGGCCGCTTATTGGACTGTCACCATCATTCTCGCATTCTCTATTGCATTAAGCGGGATCGGGCAATTGATGCGATTGGGTGGCAATGTCGATTTAGTGACTCATATTGGTTTCCCGTTATATATTACTTACATTCTCGGTACTTGGAAATTGCTTGGAATCCTTGCGATCGTCATACCAGGCTTCCCCCGTCTTAAGGAATGGGCTTATAGCGGTATCTTTTTTCTAATGACAGGTGCGGCCTTGTCTCATGTGTTCGCTCATGATTATGGGGTTGGTGGATTCAATGTAATTCTTCCGCTTTTTTATGCCGCGCTTGGCATGGCCTCCTGGGCGCTGCGTCCGAAAAGCCGCAGACTCTAATTAAGGCGTGACATGACGCTACCTCATTCATGATCCGATAGACTTCCCCTGCCTAATATTAGGTAGGGGAGCTGCGGAGGAGGACAATTGGTTGCCCTCTAAACAGTATCATGTTTTGACATGATTTATGGTTATGATAAGCCTGTCAAGTGATTAAACCAATGAATTGATCCATTCAAAAAAAGGAGCTGGAATGATGGCAACGTATACCTTTGAGGAAAAAGACAGCTTTAGCGTTCTTGGTATTGGAACGGAGCTGAAGAGCGATTACACGGATTATGCAGGCATGAACAAGGAGAAGGAGAACTTTTGGCGGTCCGTGGAACAGGATGGAAGACTTGAAACGTTAAAGGCTATTGCAGCGAACGACTATATTTTTGCGGTAAACGAAGCGGTAAATCACAAGATGATGTATTATGCTGGCGTCATGACAGATTCCTCGATCCCGGAAGAACACAGGGTGATCCAATTCCCAAAGGGACAATATCTTGTCGTTAAAGGCGAAGGGAAGTCGGCTGATGAGTTGAGTAATATACTTACTGGGATTGCCTTTGGTCAAGTTCTGCCAGCAGCCGAACATTACGCTTATGTTGGCGGACCCAATGCAACGGTTGAGATAGGGCAGCGAGACGGTTTAGTATATGGGGAAATGTGGATTCCGGTTGTCGAGAAGTAAACGAGATTAGCAAGAAGCATGAGGAGCTTTCTTATACGCTAAAAAACCCCACTTCTATGAAAAGAAGCGGGGTTAGTTTATTTTTCACTTCACTAGATAATCGCACTAAAGGTTGAGTAATCTGTGCCGCCTATCAGTTATCGCCAGCTTCTTTACCGGCCTTGCCGGCGGCCAAATCGTCAGCTGACGTATCTTCCGAAATGGAACCATCCTCCGTGGAGGTGGATGAAGCATCCTGCGATACCTCTTCATCCTTGACCGGCTTCAGCGTCAGCTGGACGGAACGCTTGCCATTCTTGTCCGTGACGAGCTGCTCGCTGACGTATCCTTCCCCTTGGACGGTAACCGAGCATTTCAGCAAGGTCAAAATATCCAGCGCATCGCGCAGCGATTCGCCTTTTAGGTCCGGCACCGTCATCTTATCGGTCTCCTCCGTGAGCAGGTAGATGCGCTGACCCGGACTCATCGGCGTCCCCGCTGCCGGGAACTGCCGGATGACCGAGGCACCCTTGCCGATCGTTTCGAAGTCGATGCCTGCGTTCAGCAGCTTGTGCTTCGCGTCCTTCACGGCCAGCTTCGCCAGCGTCGGAGCCGCAGGACGTTCCACCGTCGTTTTGCCATCGGACGTTTTTTTGGTGTTTGACTTCGGCACACCCATATACGGCAGGGCCAGGGACACGATTTTTTTGAAAATCGGAGCTGCCACCTTGCCGCCGCCGGCCTTCGGATCGTTTGGCTCGTCCACGATGACAATCAGGGCGATCTTCGGATCGTTCACTGGCGCGAAGCCGATAAAGGAAACGACGGATTTCGTATAATCCGGTTTTAAGTCCGGGCCGTATTTGACCGCAGTACCTGTTTTACCAGCAACGCGGTATCCATCGATATAGGCCTCTCGTCCGGTACCGATCACCCGGTCTGCCACAACCTGCTCCAGATAGCTGCTCGTTTCCTTGGCGGCTTCCGGGGAAATAACCTGCCGGACGACCTCGGTATTGGTAGATTTGATAACTTTGCCATTATCCGGATCTGTGATTTCTTTTATAATATGAGGTTTTAAAAGCTTTCCACCGTTTGCTACCGCGCTGATCGCCGCCAGCTGCTGAATCGGCGTCACGGACACGCCGTGGCCGTAAGAAGCCGTTGCCACTTCGACAGGACCCGGAAGGTTGATCGTCTTGGATATTTCGCCGGGAAGCTCAATGTCTGTCTTCTGGCCGAAACCGAAGTCGTTGATATATTTCAGCAGCCGGTCTTTCCCGAGCATTTCCGAACCCAGCTTGACAAACGCAACGTTACTGGAGCGCTTCACGCCTTCCAGGTACGTGATCTGCCCCCATCCCGAGCGGACTATGTCATGAAGGGGCGTATGAGTCCCTTTGACATAAATTTGTCCGGACTGGTATAGGGCGTTCGGGTTAAACAGTTTCTCCTGCACCGCACCGGCGAGCGTCACGATCTTGAACGTGGAGCCCGGCTCGTACGTAGCCTTTACGGCATAGTTGAAAAAGTCCTTCTGATCCGTCGTGGGATCCCAATACGTATTCGGGTTAAACGTCGGCAGGTTCGCCATCCCGAGAATTTCCATCGTTTTCGGATCGGCCGCAATAACTGTCATGCTGATGGGCTTGTACTGCTCATACGTTTCTTTCATCGCGTCTTCGATATAATACTGGATCGTATCGTCGATCGTCAGCTTTACATTTTTACCATTAACAGCCGGCTTGTACACCATATTTGCTTGGGGAAGCTGGTCTCCTTGCCGGTCGCTCTCGTATTTCATTTCTCCGGGCGTACCTTTGAGGTAATCATCTTTGTATGCCTCAAGACCGGCGACAGCCTCACCGTTCCGGTCGGTATACCCCAAAATATGAGCCGCAAGTGTTTCCTTCGGATAATACCGCTTCTGCTCCTTAAGCAAGCCCAACCCGGTTTCCATTCCTTTTTTTTCTTTCTCAAGATGGTCCATTAACTCTTTGTTGAAATCATCGATCTGAGCCTTTTTCGTTTCGTCAATTTTCCACCCTTCATTCCGAACCTCCCGGCCAGTACGGTATTTCCCATCCTTTTTAGCATTTACAAGTGCCTTAAGCTCGCTTTCATCCTTGCCCAAAATGTTGTGCAGTCCTTCGATAATTTCGTTCTCCAATCCGTTCTCGTGAATGACGGCCGGATTGACGATAACGGTATAGGCCGGAATGTCGGAAGCCAGCACATCGCCGTTCCGATCCGTGATCATGCCGCGGGATGCCGGAATCGTGACATTTCTCGTCCACTGGAATACCGCCCGCTCGTGCCAGTCTTGTCCTTTGACAACCTGCAGCGTAAATACCCGAATCAACAGAACAACAAAGAGAAGGGTAATAAATCCTCCTATGAGCAGCGCGCGAAGCTTTATTCTTTTAATCATACTCAGCCCTCACAAGTTCTGTACCCCCAATGTAAATGTTAAATTTCTCTCCGTGTTTCTTATGAATATCCTTTTGTTCTTTGCAGATCTGGCTTTTGAAATTGCTTTCAGTACGGTTTAATTTTGCCATAATATCACCCCAGGACAATTTTAATAGAAAAATCCCTAATTGGCTATACTTGGAAATCGAGTTTCATCAAAGGCGGACGGAGACACAAAGTAAAACTGGCTTCAGGCATGAAGGTATGTGATAGCGTGTATGTGTAAGAACATCACAGTGTTGGGAATCCTTACTAAATACATGGAGGTCATAGTATACGGAACATTTTAATTCAACAAATAGAATAGTCTAGTGCTCGCGTATGCGATTGAAACATTCATACTCGCTATAGCGTTGTTAAATGTGAGGTGATGATTCATGATCAAATGGGTGTTAATATTAGCAGCTGGGTTGGTTTTGCTATCGGGCTGCAGTGAGAAGTCGGGCGGATCTATCGACAATACGACCACTCCTTCCACTGCTCCTGCACTAGGGGAGACGATTTCACTGCCATCGAAGCCGAAAGCGTTCCCCGCTGTGTCTGACCCTTATGATGCTGACAAAGCAGCCGCGAATGGTGATATCGTGAACGTTCATGGGAAGATGTACAATTTAGAGAAGTGGAAGCTGTTTCTGGGGAATCTCGACATGGGTGTGCCGAATCAGGTGCGCATTACACAGTACACGGATGAAGGCGATCCAATCTTCTATGAACTGGTCTATGATGGGGCCGAGGCAATTGTGTATACGTATGACAATTCGAGGGACGGGTTTGGCAGTGATGCAGGTCGTCCAAGCACGGTGTGCCGTGGTATTGAACTCGAGAAGAATAAAGAGTACGGGTCTCATTACAAGCTAACCGGGTGCGATAATGAAACTAGCGATACGTTCTGGTTCACGGATGTAGAGGAGGAAGCTGAGCAGGGCAGCCAATAAACACATAAAATACATAACTAAGCCGGGGGTTCAGAATTAACTGATCAGTAATAGGGGCGTTTTTTCATTAGTCGGCAGGTGGTCGGCTGCCAGTTTTGTCACAATAATTATGATGTTTTTGTTTGGGTAGGGAGTAAAGGGAAGAAGAGCGCTCAATAAGGAGGGTAGAGCAGGAATGGCAACCACAATAGGGCTCATTCGGCATGGGGTTACCGAGTGGAATAAACTTGGCAAGGCCCAAGGTATATCCGATATTCCTCTAAACGAAACAGGAATAAAACAAGTAACGGCATTGGCCAATAGACTTAAAAGTGAAAAATGGGACATTATTTTCTCCAGTAATCTGATCAGAGCTAGGCAAACTGCTGAAATAATACGGAAATTTTTGGGAGTAGTCTCTGTGTTCACTGATGAACGTATTAGAGAAATAAATTGCGGGCTAATTGAAGGTACCACCGAGGAAGAACGTATTGCTCGGTGGGGAGTGATGTGGCGCGAGCAAAAACTTGAGATGGAAGATTTCAAAATGGTTGCTAAGCGGGGGCTATCTTTTCTCGAAGAAGTGAGTGTCGGTCATGCTGGAAAGAAAATTTTAGTTGTAAGTCATGGAGCATTGATTGGTTTGTCATTGCAACATCTTTTGCCGCAACTGTTCGAGAAAACATATATAGATAACGCTTCATTAACTGTTCTTACGCATGTAGAAAACGAGTGGGAATGTCAATTGTATAACTGCACCAAACACTTTTAGTAACTATGAGAATAATATAACGGTGTTGTTAGGAACTGATCAAAATAACCGATTTTGATAAATTAACGGACGGAGCCAGATTTGAGTTTAAAAATGGGAGGGGAAAGCATGAAGGATCAGCGTTCAACCTACAATATCCAAAGTGCTGTATTAGGGTTTCAAGAGGAAATCGAGCGGTTGAAAGTACAAGCAACGATGGGTTGGCAGAAAGAGTTGCGAGCCTTAAAATGGTATGGATTGCATAATGGTATGAGTGTGTTGGAAGTTGGCAGCGGACCTGGATATATAACTGAGCAATTACTTAATAGCTTACCCGACAGTCATATTACCTCTCTCGAAATCGATAGTACTTTACTCGAACAAGCAAAAAAATTACTAAGTGATGTCCCACCTGAACGAATAAAATTTGTGGAATCGTCGGTTTATCATACGGATCTACCCAATGATTCTTTTGACTTTGTAGTAGCAAGATTAATTTTTCTCCACTTAAACAATCCACTTGAAGCGGCACAAGAGATTTATCGAGTACTAAAGCCTGGTGGAAAACTAGTAATCACTGATATTGACGATGGAATGTTTGGTACGGTAAACCCGGAAATCCCATCATTACATAATATACTAAAGAAAATCTCGGATTATATTGCACAGAAAGGTGGAAATCGATTCATAGGCAGAAGTCTACCACGTCTCTTATTAAAGAGTGGATTTATTGATATAGATATTGATTCAGTAATTCAACATAGCGATGTACATGGTATTGATGGGTTTAAACGACAATTGGATATGAATCGTTTTGTACATTTTTATAAAAATGGTGTAATAAATTCAGATGAATTTGAACAAATGAAACTGGCTTCTGAGGCCATTAATAATAATTCGCCTGATGCATATGTGATGATGAATTTTATTACTGCATGTGGTACAAAGCAGAATTATTAAAAAATGAATAGCAACCAATTGAGCTGAACGGGAACCGAATAGCTTAAGTGGATTTCGCCTGCAGATGATACTGGACATTTGGCTGGCCTCTCCAGCGAATATCAATCCGGGCAATTCTACCGGCAGTTGAATAAAGCGGAGTGTGCCCATTCAACCAACGCTTGATAGGATGACGTTTTTGGAAATGTTATGCTGTTATCGACAGTGCGCACTGTACATTTTGTTTAATCGGAGGTAGGTATACGATGCTCGACTTACGTAAAATTGGAGCTTATATTTCGAAGCTTCGCAAAGACCGTGATCTGACACAATTGGAGCTTGCCGATCAACTGAATGTAAGCCATCAAGCTGTATCGAAATGGGAACGGGGCGACTCGCTACCGGATATCGGAACGCTTCCGCAGTTGGCTAGATTATTCGGCAAAACAGTAGACGACATTTTAAATGCAGGAGATCACACAGAAGTTCGGGAACACCTGCACCTAGGAACGATCGTGGAGGAGATCGCAGAGAATAAGCCGGAACAAGTTGCAGAGAGAGTTAATGCCGGTGAGGTGGAACTGGAAGAGCTTGTAGAAGTAGCGCCGTTTGTAAAAGCAAGCGCTTTGCATAAGGTGACCGAACGATTAGACAGCAGTGTGCTTAAGTTAGACGTGATCTTGAGTCTGGCGCCGTTCCTCGGAACAGATACATTAGATGAACTGGTTCGTCAAGTAGAAGGAAGCGAAATTCTATGGGACGCCATTACAGGACTTGCTCCGTTCGTTAGCAGTGACACATTAAACCGACTTGTAGATAAATCGATTGACGGCTCCATAGAAGTGCATCGTCTTGTTGAAATTGCTCCGTTTCTTGGAAGAGAACAAGTAGATCGGTTGGTACAACATGTCGAAGAGGGTGGCTTGAGCTGGCATTTGATCCAAGAGCTGGCACCTTTCATCAGCAAAGAGACTTTAAATCGTTTGGTAGACCGGGTTGTTGACGGCACCATCGATGCGAACCGGATCGTAAGCCTCGCCCCTTTTCTGGGCAGGGAAAATCTCGAAAAGTTGATTGCTGGAGTCGAAGTTGAACATCTTAGCCCAGATTTGCTGGCGAGTCTTGCTCCTTTTATCGATCAAGGGACATTGAGCAGAATGGTAACAAACTTATTAAATAAAGTAAAATAGCCGCGGAGGTCGGAGCTTATTGATCCAGAGACCGTCGCCGATCCCTAGAGGTACCCGCTTGAAATCCGGTTTTTCATCGATTTTGGATCATTGAACCAGCAAGGTGCTGGTTGGTCAACTAGGTAACCATGTTAAGTTAACGGGGAGCAATACGACGGCATCCGGACAAAATCATCGGCTGCCGTCGCAATGTTAAAAAGGCGTGATCGTACAACATTCGGTTGACGAAGATGTCACGCGCTGAATATAACAACTGGTGCTACAACCGCATAAACCAAGGCGGATCCTGCGTCTCAATCAGATCCTAAATCGTTTAACTTTGCCTACTGTCGGCGGATGTAACTACTTGAATTCGGTATTTTATATCCCTGATCGAATCTGGGTTTATCGCGGGTTCCATTGCACTACGCAAACCATTTTGAATGGCACGATCCCATTCCATTTCATTCTCCTGTAAGTATTTATATACCTCATTCGGGAGATCTACGACTAACTGGACCTGTTTAGGATCCCGGACGGGATTGATTTTAGGCAACCACTCAAGCTCGTTTTCAGATGCATTGATATGGACTGGTTTTTTACGGGATTTAGGCAGGGGTGAGACCCTTTTTGATCGGACCTTATCTTTTTTGTTCGCCATAATCCTTCTCCTCCTTACTCACATTGGATAAATCAGTCTATGCATCCGATGGGATTTTGGGCCGGGCGAGAGGGCTCTTATTGTAACCATGGCATGGACGGGCATGAGGAAGTTGCGGATGCAGTATCACATCCAACGAAAGATAATGACATAAAAGGCCTCCCCCTTAAAGGCATAGAAAGAGGAAAGGCCTTCAAAATAAATTGAAATCGGATGAGTAAAATGGCTCATTCAGATGAAACTTATCACAAAGGCACAAGTTATAGGTGTGGTTTTGCCTCAGCTTGATTTTGTTATTAAAAGCTCTATAATTATGTTTAATAGATTAAACCAATGAACTTAAGGGGTGAATGGCATGAGCCAGCAAACGGAGGATATTCTACAACAATTTAAAGATTGCATCCCTCTATTGGAAGTGCTGACCGATGTAAACCGTCAAGCTATGATTATGCTGTTAGCACAGAACAAATCGGGACTTAATGTGAATACAATAGCAGGGCATATCAATTTGTCCAGACCGGCGGTATCCCATCATTTAAAGGTATTGAAACAGTCTGGTTTTATTAAACCCGAAAAAAAAGGTGTAGAAAACTACTATGTGTTGACTGTCCGTAAACCACTTGAACAACTCAAGTCATTAATTACTGCCGTTGAAGACGAATGCGATGGTCTCAGTGATTAACCAAAAGAGTTAAGTTCTAGTGAGCTTTTTTCAACATTTGGTTCAATCGTTTAAACTAATAATCATATTATTAGGAGTGGTATGAAATGAAGGCTATGACCATTAACAAGTACGGAAAAAATGTTCCATTAGTCATGACAGAACAACCAATGCCGAGTATCGGAGAACATGATGTGCTAGTAGAAATACATGCAGCCAGCTTAAATCCTATTGACTATAAAATTAAGGAAGGGAAAATGAAATTATTATTGAATTACAAGTTTCCTCTAATTTTGGGGAATGATTTCTCAGGAGTTGTAGTCAAGGTTGGCAGCCGGGTCAATACATTTAAACCTGGAGATGAAGTTTACGGAAGACCACGCAAGAACCGGATCGGAACTTTAGCTGAGTTTATTGCAGTTCATGAGGAAGATATTTGTCTGAAGCCGGTGAATCTCACCTTTGAAGAGGCGGCATCGATACCGCTGATTGGACTTACGACTTACCAAGCATTTGTTGATATTTTAAAGCTTCAAAAAGGCCAAAAAATCTTGATTCACGCAGGTTCGGGAGGCGTAGGAACCTTCGCTATCCAACTAGCCAAGCTAATGGGGGCATTTGTTGCTACAACTGCAAGTGAAAAAGGCTATGACTTGGTAAATTCGTTGGGAGCCGATCTGATTATTAATTATAAAAAAGAGAATTTTGAAGAAATCCTTAACGGGTATGACGCGGTTTTTGATACTTTAGGTGGAGAAGCTTTGGACAAATCATTCCGCATACTGAAACCAGGCGGACAAATTGTATCCATTTCCGGCATGCCGAACCCCAGATTTGGAAGAGAGGCGAAACTGGGTTGGGTGAAAACAACCATTTTGTCGATCGCGAGCCGTAGAATCAAAGCCCATGAGAAAAAAAGCCAAACGACGTATCACTTCCTTTTTATGAAACCGAGCGGAGAACAATTAAAGGTAATAAAGGGGTATATTGAAGGCGGACTCATTAAGCCTATTATTGATAAGGTGTATCTTTTGAAAGATGCCGCGCAAGCATTTCATTACCTGGAAAGCGGAAGGGCCAAGGGGAAAGTAGTTATTAGTTTAAAGTAATGTACGATGACAAGAACATAAGCTGGCTCATTTCAGTTTGTTATGAAAACACTTAAGGCGCCCCAATGCCCATTTTGATGTAAGTAAAAAGTTAATAGCTCAAAGCAACGCTTTAGCGGGACAAGGATAATTTTACGGAGCTTACCATGGGACTTTTTCGATTTTTGTGCGTTCTATCTTTAGACGATACAGTCTATAGAATTTCTATGGAGGAGTGGCCGATGCATGGCAAAGACGCAATTGGAGGATATCGCCGTACGTTTACGCAACGCCCGTATTAACCGTAAACTAACGCAAATGGAAGTATTTCGTCTGACGCAGATCAACAATAAAACCTTGAGCGCGTATGAAACCGCAAAGACCGAACCGGATCTGGTATCGCTGTCCAGGCTGGCCGACCTGTACAAGGTGTCCACCGATTGGATTATTACCGGATTTGAGTTCAAAGGAACAGGCAGGTCAGAAGATGCAGAGGCCGAAATTGGCCGGCTCAAGGACAAGCTTAAGGCACGGGAGCGGATCATCCGGGGAATCCGGGAACTTGTCTCGGAGTGAAAATCAAATAATAGTTAGCCTTAATTGAAATGAATTACCAATACAAGGTGGGCGCTTATAACACAGAGGTGAGGTTAAATTTGCTGCGTACTTTACATCTATTCATAATCCTGGTTCTGTTTGCGTCCGTTTCGATTATTGCGGGCTGCCAAGGGGAAAGCAATAAGGATACTTTTCCAGAAGTCGGACAACGTTTGTCCAAAAGTATGAAACAAATGGATAAACAACCTGGCATACTTTTAACGGGGTTCGCTGCCGACCCCAAAGTGAAACTATATAAAGTTGGAATTGAATATGATCCGGGTCAAATAAGCAATGAACAATTAAAACAGATTGTTACTGATTATCTCAGCCATGCGGCTTCAAATTTGTCGCCTCCCAACAATTGGGAAGAGATGCTTAAACCATATCAATTGCGCATTGAAAAGTTAGGTGATGCTCAAAAAACACCCGTGATCGCTGAAAAAGAGATCGGCTCAACAGAAATAAAATGGTTTTTTGAATAGAATAACACTGCTTTACAGATTAAACTAAGGGACGATAGCCCGTCGATGGAACTCACCCTTCCAATTGGGCAAACGAATGTGGAATCTTATCGTTCAGGCCCCATTATAAAGTATACTCTGGCTGGCAATGGACAACGCTTAAGGTTAAATAACTATTTTCTTACGCGGGAGGTCATCGCTAATTGAAATTTGAACTTGGACGTTGCTTGCTGAATGAACGATTGATGGAATCCGGAAAGTCAGCGGAATGGCTGGCGAAAGACTTGCTTTTTAAACCGGAACGGGTTTATGACTTTATGGAAAACAAAAGAGTGATGCCACTCAAAATTGCCATATCGATCGCAGATTCCATCGGCTGTGATGTTCGTGACTTGTATGAATTAATTCCAAACGAATAAGAAGTAAAGGGAGAATGAGAGGGTCTAGCCATGGGCATTAGGAATGATCTGATTGAAGGCGTCTCTGGCACCGGCAAAACTTCGGTCTGCATAGAATTGCAGCGGCGCAGCTACCATGCCATTCATGGTGACCGTGAATTGGCTTATCAAGGCGATCCGGAAACGGGGATACGGACGGATGGTATCACGCATGAGCACCACATTTGGCATGTCGATAAAGTAAAAGCTCTGGTCACCAATCAGGATGAAGCGGCAACATTTTTCTGCGGTGGTTCTAGGAACTTATCGGAATTCATAGATCTATTTGACGGCGTGTTTGTCCTTGATGTCGACCTTGACACATTGAACCGGCGGCTTGACGAGCGACCGGAGAATGAGTGTGGTGGAAAGCCATCCGAACGGAAACTCATTACGAGATTGCACCAAACGAAAGAAGACTTTCCGAAAAACGGAATTATCATTTACGCCACCGCGCCGATCGAGCACGTCGTTGACGAGATCATCTGTCATGTCAAATAAAATAATCGTCGACGAGAGTAAATTACTGACACTTACGGATTGCCATAGACCAATACACCGTCGCACCTGGATACGAATTGTCATAACGATTGCATAACGCTGATGGTAGGTTCAACTATAGTTATTCTATTATTGACTGAATCGAGATTAACCGTTGCGCCAATTGGCAAAGCAGCTTTATAAAAGCCATGACCTGTGGCAAGGTTCGTTATCAGCGGCTTACCGAGAGGTACAACAAATTCGTTGATTAAATCCTCATAGGATTTACCATAAGCCGCCTGGCAGCCTGAGCACTCGCCCATAATAATGCCGATGCAGTCACGAAATTTTCCGGCAAGCTTTAAATGATTCAAGTACCTGTATACGGTATTGGTAGGTTCGTGTGTTTCTTCAAGTACGAGAATTTTATCCCTTGTATCGATTTCGAAAGGCGTACCCAACGTATCGACAAAGGATGTCAGATTACCGCCCACAAGCTGCCCAGTAACGTTGCCCGGAACACGGCTGATCAGTGGCATCCCCGGCGGATTGAAGAGGGTCCGGGTTGATGAATACACGGATGTCGCAGAGAAAAACTGATCGAAATTATAAGCGGGCGTATCGGGTTTGAAGTCAATGAGCAGCAGACTATGGAATGTTATTAAATCTACATATTGATGCATTACGTTTAATAGTACCGTTATATCGCTGTAACCTGTCACAATTTTTGGGTTATTGCGGATCACCGTATAATCAAGGTAAGGAAGAATTCCCGCCACTCCTGTACCGCCTCTGGTGGGTAGGATCATTTTAACCCGGTCGTCTTGGAACATCATCATCAAATCAGAAGCCCGCTGCTCGTCTGTGCCGGCAAGAAACCCGTTTTGTGCATATACATATTGACCCAATACAACATTGAATCCCATTGCTCTCAAAATTTCGATCCGTGCATTAATTACGTCTGCAGCGAGCGGACTCCCCAAAGTAACGACTCCAACAGTATCGCCCCTCTGCAGCATTGGCGGACTTATCGGCATGTGCTGATCTTCCTTCCTGAAAATCGAAGAAGCCATTGTCATATCATATCTTTAGAGTATATTGGCAAAATCCCAAGCACAGTACTGAAAAGGAACTTGAATGAACGAGAAACCCTCTTTCTTCATTTCCGGCCATGCTCCTCGAGCACACAGCCTTTCTCCAGAGCGGCACCTGTTCTTTGTTGGATCGGGCCTCATGCTCTCCCTTATAATTAGAATGATATGGAAGTTGAATTGCGATGAAGGTGGTGGGGAATTCGATGAAAATCGCGGTAGGGTTTGTACACGGCATTGGTAAGCAAAAAGAACATTTTCATGCGGCGATGGCAGGGCTCATTAGCAAGCGGTTAGGTGAAATATGTCCAGCGGTGGAGCTGGTCAGCAAGGGGATTTATTGGGCGGACATCACGGACCGGCTGGAAGATGAGCTCAAGGAAAAGCTTGCGCCTGACCATCTGCACTGGAACAAGTGGATCGATGCTCGGGGGTACGCCATCAGCTTTCTAGGTGACGCGATTGCCTATCAACCGCTGCCCCACAAAGCAGGTGACGATGATCGGAACTACATCTACACCGCAATTCACGAACGATTTTATGAAAAGCTGCAGGAGCTCGCGCAGTGCACAGGACCCAGTGCCCCGCTGTGCATCATAAGCCACAGTCTTGGCACGATCATCGCGAGTAACTTCATATACGACCTGCAAAACGGCAGGCTGCCAAGCGGCAAGCTTGCATCAATAAGTGAGGATCCTTCTGCACTCGTTCGTGGCGATACGCTAACACATTTTTACACAATGGGAAGCCCGATCGCGATCTGGACGATGCGGTATAACGACTTTGGGAAGCCTATTTCTTTTCCTTCGCCTGCTCTTTTGGCCGAAGGGCTCCCATACGGCGAATGGGTTAATTTCTACGATAAAGATGATGTGATCGCCTATCCGCTCAAGCGTCTAAGCGCGGAGTATGATGCGGCCGTGACAGAAGATGTGGAGGTCAGAAACCCGGGTTTTCTGGCCAGCACCCCACTTAATTCACACGGCGGGTATTACCGTTCTAGGACGGTCATCGAGCGGATTGCCAAATCGCTTGCAGAACTTTACGACCAAACAACCCGACAACCGATTCGTTAAGCCAGCGCCGGCAGCCGGTAATGATGAAAGGCTAAGCTATTCCAACGATGGCCAAAAGCGCTATCCATCTCCGCCGGTCCGGCCGTTCATTCGGAATTCCGTCGGCGTGAGTCCTGTCTCCTGCTTGAATTGATAACTGAAATAGTGAAGGCTCTTAAAACCGAATCTTTCCGCGATCCATTCCAGCTTCTCGCCCTGCAGAAGCGCGAGCTTCGCCCGTTTGATCCTTTCTCTGATAATAAAATGCTTCGGTGTCACCCCCATTTCATGTTTGAACAGCTTGGTGAAATGTACCGGATGATAGCCGCACAAGTTCGCAAGTGCGGCAACCGACCAGTTTATGCCGGGCTCATCCTGCATCGCTTGAATGGCCGGTTCGATCTTGTTCCTCGAACCCTGTATGGAGTCGTTTCCGAGCAGCTGTCGACAGATCAGCGTAATCGCCTGCATCATAAGCGAACGCAGTGTCAGCGTATATCCCGGGAGCTCGGATTCGTATTCATTAACCATTTTAGACAGGATCGGTTCCAGTCCGGCAATGGTTAGCAGGGTTGGAACCTTCACTTCTCCGTAAGACGGTATATGAAAAACGGACAGTTGCGGGGCACTGAACGAACCCGGATCGCCATATTTGATTTGGAGTCCGGGATGGACAGGCAAAGGAGAAGAGGCGTGCCAATGGAAATGAACGCTGATATAATCAGTCGTTCGAATAGCCGTCAGCTTCGTTTGGCATTCCGGACCGTAACAAACGCATTCTCCCGGCAAAATGGCTACTTTTTGTCCTCCAATCTCGAGCTCTGCGCAGCCGGACACGACATAGAAAAGCTGATTGTCGGGGATCTTCCGATACCCCCAGTCCGTTCCCGCCTCTGCCGTTGCCCTGGCAGAAAAATTGACCGTTGGCGTAATCATGTCTAATGTTCCAGTATACATGACCAATCTCCTCCGTCTGAAGCTTAAACTTGCAAATACCCAAAAAGATGATGGATTTCGGAAAATACAATAATGAGCACACCATCTATGATAAACCTATAGGAAGGCGTTTACATCCATCATTATAAAACGGGCGGGAGCGTGAGCTAAGTTGCTGAATGCAAATCAATTGGCCGAATTCGAGAAAAACGGTTTTGTGAAGGGCGGCATTGTCTTAAACGACCAGGAAGTGGAGCGACTGCGAGAAGAGCTTGATTTAGTCATGGAAGGGAAGTCGGTGAATAAACCGGTACTGAACCGAAACATGCTCGCGGAAAGCAGCGATTCCCTTCATGAGGGGATGAAAATGACGGTCAGTGAGAAAGTGGTGCAAATCGTCAACATTTGGATGGCCAGCGACGCTTTCTTTCAGCACGCCGCTCACCCAGTCATTTGTGAGGAGATCGCCCAGCTGTGCGGCACCGATACGCTGCGGATATGGCATGATCAAATCCAATACAAACCACCTGTCTCCGGCGGTCCGACACTCTGGCACCAGGACCACCCGCTTTGGCCGATCATTCAGCCCGCGGACTTGGTCAGCGCTTGGGTCGCGCTCGACGATGCGGTCATCGAGAACGGCTGCATGTGGATGGTGCCCGGCAGCCATAAGTGGGGGAATCATCAACACGATTTGGCGAACACGCCCGATTTCATGCCTTACCATCGTCAGCCGGAGCTGCTGCCGAAGGAAGCAAAAGTGGAAGCGGTTCCGTTTGAAATCAAGAAGGGGCAGGTTGGCTACCACCATTGCCTCACTTGGCACGGAAGCCCCCACAACCGTTCGGAGCGCAAACGGCGGGCAATCGCCGTTCACTACATGCCGGGACATACCCGTTACGAACCGGACGGCAGCCATCCGATGCTGTCATATGTCACGGTTAACAAAGGGGACATTCTGATGGGCGATCATTTCCCGGTCGTCTATTCATCAGCTGCCAACGGGTGATGAAGGCTTGGTAATAGAGGTTGAAGGGGCACTCGAAATCGGGTGCCCCTTTTCCTTGGAAGATCCGATCTGACGAGGGTTATTTTTCAATCCATATTGTTTTTATTCTCTAGATAATGGTAAAATATATAGGAACGTGTGTTTGTTTTTTGCGTTTTCCACAGATAGGGGGAATAGGCGTGGTTGGAATCGTTGAAAAAGAGCCATTTTCGGTATTAGGAAGCAGGATTGCAGACGAAGTTCCCGAATGGATTCCGCCATTATGGCAAGAAGTAAATCATGACTATATTGAGATAAGCAACCTCGCCATCCGTCATCTTGTGCACTCGGCTCCCGAATGTTTCGTTAAGGAGTCGATGCGTTCATGATCGAATTGACAAACCGCCAGGCAAGACAATTTCTGTTATTGAAGCACGGGCTCCTAGGTGAATATCAATTTGCTGGAAAGGAGGGAGTATTGGATTTTGTGCGGCAAGTCGGCTGTATTCAATACGATCCCATTGATGTTTGCGGAAAAAACGCCGAATTGGTGCTGCAGTCGCGAATCAAAGGATTCACCAAGAACATGCTCGACGAGCTGCTGTATAAAGATAGATACCTGATCGATTATCCTGACAAGAATCTGGCTATTATACCTCTCGAGGACTGGCCGTATTTTGAGCGGTACAGGCAGGCCGCCCGACAACATGCCAAGCGCTACCCCGGAATGGAAGAGTTGACTGAGCAAGTGCGGGTTCACATCCACAATCACGGTGCACTAAGCTCGGATGATCTACAATTGGATGGGAATTTCTCGTGGCAATCGGCCATCCACTGGAGCAGCGGAAACAATACGTCCCGGTCGGTGCTGGAACAGATGTACTCGACAGGCGAGTTGATTATCCATCACAAAAAAGGAACACGTAAATATTACGATATTGCCGAGAAATACATACCGCCAAATCTGCTGAATGCGCCGGAGCCGCTGATGGCCGAGCTTGATCATCACAAGTGGCGGGTACTGCGCCGGATCGGTGCTGTTGGCCTGTTATGGAATCGGGCATCCGATGCTTGGCTGAACATATGGGGATTGAAAGCGGTGCAGCGTAACGAGGTTTTCCGGCAGTTGTTGGACGAAGCTCGTATTGTTGCTATTGCCGTAGAGCAATTGAAGGATACGCTGTACTGCCGCGCAGAGGACTTGCCGCTCATTGAAGCCGTCCTGCAAAATCCGAATCCGAAATTTCGCTGTGAGCTGATTGCCCCGCTGGACAATTTGATTTGGGACAGAAAGCTGATCAGCGAATTGTTTGGCTTCGATTACACCTGGGAGATTTACACGCCCGCAATCAAACGGAAATTCGGATATTATGTGCTGCCTCTATTATACGGAGAAAGCCTAATCGGACGAGCCGAAATCATCGCGGAGCGAAAAACCGGAACACTCGTTGTTAAAAACATATGGTACGAGAACGGCATACAGCCAACAAAGCAGTTGCGAACAGCAATGAACCATTGTTTCCAACGTTTCGC
Source organism: Paenibacillus sp. FSL R5-0378 (assembly GCF_038009285.1). Classification (NCBI taxonomy): domain Bacteria; kingdom Bacillati; phylum Bacillota; class Bacilli; order Caryophanales; family Paenibacillaceae; genus Paenibacillus; species Paenibacillus sp. FSL R5-0378. The sequence continues at coordinate 4,714,092 of NZ_JBBPAY010000001.1, read as the reverse complement.
ATTTTTCAACGGATGCGGGACGATTAGTGAGGTGGAAATATGAATAACGAAGTGATATTGCGAGACGTGAATAAAGAGGACTTGCCGATCTTTTTTGAGCAGCAATTGGACAAGACTGCCAACCATATGGCTGCCTTTACTGCCAAAGATCCAACGGACAAGATCGCCTTTATGTCCCACTGGCACAAGATATTAGACGATGATCGGATTATAAAAAAGACCGTGCTTTTTAACGATCAAGTGGCGGGGCATGTTTCGAGTTTTGAACAGTTCGGTGAACCAGAAGTCAGCTACTGGATCGGACGAGAGTATTGGGGAAGAGGTATTGCAACTAGATCCCTTTCTCAACTTCTTGAGTATGTAAGCATTCGTCCTTTATTTGCTCGTGCAGCAAAAGATAATACAGCTTCTATTCGGGTATTGGAAAAATGTGGATTTAAGATTTGTGGTGAAGACAAGGGGTTTTCCAATGCACGCGCTGAGGAAGTCGAAGAATATGTTTTAAAGCTGCCTATTAAGGCAGAGTAGCAATCTCAATATTTCTCAGCTAACGGAATACGTTAGCTCAATGAACATTGAAGGCAGCCGCCCCCAAAAGCCGGCTGTCTTTTTCCTAACTTACAGAAAGATAGAACATGTCTGTTGCCATTAAAAATAACAGCGTTTGCAAAAAAAGACAGATTTGAATTAGCCATTGCAACAGTTGAAAAAAGTGGCTGAAGTTGAACAAAACAAGCAAACCCACAGTATCCATCACGATAGATCAATTTAACAAGAACCAGGCACTACATCAAATTTTCATCATATATAGGTGATATCCGTTTAGATTTGATGAGGAGGATATCATGCAGCCTAAGTTACCTATGGAAAAGTATTTTGGGCAGTTTGAGCTAGTGCATGCTTTTTATGGGGCTATGCCTACTGGTGTCAGTGTTTCGGAAACCGGTCGTATGTTTGTATGCTTTCCAAAATGGGGAGACGATGTCCAATTTACTGTGGCGGAAATTGTAAAGGGTGAGTTGCAGCCTTATCCCAATTTAGAAACCAATTTGGTTAAAACTGCGAATATTACGATGTCTTTCGTCAGTGTCCAAAGTATCGTCGCTGACGGAAGAGGAACACTCTGGGTACTGGATACAGGGGCACCAAATTTTTCTGAACCTATTCAAGGGGGAGCAAAATTAGTTGCTGTTGATTTAAGCACGAACACAATAAGGAGAGTATATACCTTTACTGAAGATGTTGTTTTGCCAACAACTTATCTGAATGACGTCCGTTTGGATTTTCGGGTAGGCAGAGCAGGCTATGCATATATAACGGATTCTTCTTCCAGAGGGCCAGGGGCTATTATCGTCGTGGATTTAGACAATGGAAACGCGTTTAGACGGTTAAATGGGGCAGTATCAACTTCGCCTGATTCTTATTTTTCACCAAAAGTAGAAGGTAGAATTTTGATGAATCGAAACCCGGACGGCTCAACTTCCCCTTTTAGAATGGCTTCCGATAGTTTAGCGATTTCTGTTGATGGCAAGGTTTTATTTTATGCTCCGCTAAGCAGCCGTCAACTGTTCTCGATCTCAACAGAAGCCCTAAGAGACAGAAGGATTCAGGACATGAATTTATCTCAATATGTGCAGTATTGGGGCGAAAAAGGTGCGTCTGATGGAATGATCACCGGCTCAAAAGGAACTGTTTATGCAGGAGACTATGAAAATAATAGCATCCGGAAAATCTTACCGAATGGCGCAATGGAAACCATCGCACATGATCCGAGAATTTTATGGCCGGATACTTTTTCGATTGGCCCCGATCAATACTTATATGTCATTGTGAATCAATTACATCGGCAGGCGAGATTTCATTATGGGAGAGACCTGCGGGAAAAACCATATAGTTTACTTCGGTTCAGAATTGATGAATTCCCTGCTCCTACCTTCTGATAATCATCGTAAACGAGCAAAAGACTGATTTTATTCACAGCATATCCTCTTTGTAAAATCATACCAGTGTATGTGAGGAGTAAGGAGGTCTGGTACATATGTAACAAGCAGGGGTAATCCTCTGTATTCACTGTAGTGATGAATTTATCGAGGCTCCTCATCCGGAATTTTTGGTGTTGTGGCCTCAGCGAAGCTTACGTACAGCAGGTAGCAAGAGGAAGATTCAGTATGACGAGAAGGAGAACGCCTATGACGGCCGTTCTCCTTTGAACTGACTTACATATATGCCAATTGAATGTCAATAAACTGAACGACGATTTGGCAAATTTCACCTGCTTGATCGTATCCCCAATAAACTGGATAAGCGCCATCGCCGAAACCGGATTGAAACATGGGGACATGGTACTCGGTATCAGGGATTGTCCAGTTTAGCCAATCACCACCACTGCGTTGATACTGTGGATTTTCGCGATAACTCTTGGCAAACAGGGCTGCAAAATAATCATCGTAAAGATTGCCATCAGGATGTTCTTGATGCCACCGACTAGCAAAGTCGCAAAAAGCTTGATGCGCCTGCTTATCGCAAATACATGCCAGACCGGCGTCTACATTGAAGCCAAAAAACTCTCCGTCCCCCATCCCTGAAATATCTTCATGTCCAATCAGAGCTTCCTCGAACCGGACGGCAGGAACATCGGAAAATCGCAGACGAACGGCGGCATAACGGGCACAGTCACCATCCTCGTCCGGCTTCACCACACAGGCTTCGGCTGAGTACGTTCCAACGGACGCCGTTTGGAAATAAGGCTGCTCCTTTATACTCCCCAAATAACATAGCGGATCGCGGACAAGAATTTGGCCGGTAGGAATGGAGGTGGGACCGAAATCTATAATTGCCAGCTGCTTGCCTGCTATTTCAGGCAAAATAAAATAATCATTCAAATCTACAGGGCATTTCAATTTGTCACGCTGCTGCTCCCACTGGGACAGCCATTCACTGGTTGGGATCATGGGCATTTACCTCCTGATATAGGCTTGTAAAAGTAGGGCGTTTTGAGAGTATTGAAGTTACAGGCATTAACACCAAAGTGGCATCCTCCCTATGTTAGAACAGCAACTCGACTTGAATCAACTGCACTTTGCTAAGATGAAGATGAAGATGAAGATGTGGCTTTTGGGGCTATTCGTCTTAGGTACAAAAAGGCACACAAATTGGATATAGCCGCCACCACGGCAAGCCCCCAGAATAGGTTGGCATACGTCTGGCTAGGCGGAAGATGCTTTTGCCATTCCATTGCACTGGACATCACCGCAATGCTGAATGCGCCGCCGATAAACTGCATCAGTTGGTACAATCCCGTTCCTGAACCCATCTGAGAAGAGGGAAGTATGCACGAAATTTCGTTAGAAACGCTGCTGCTAATGATAGCAAAGCCTAAATTCATCATCATGTACACAAAAACATTGGCCACCCAAAAGTGGGTGCCCAGTCCTGCGAATAATACGGCCGCCAATAATACGAGCATAGGAGTCGTACGCAGCATTCTGCTGCTTCCCCGCTCGTCGATCATCGCCCCGACCCTTCTTGATAGCAATGTAGACAAAATAGCACCTGGAAAAATAACAAATCCGGCATGACTTGCACTCAAACCAAAATGTTTCAATAGCATTTGCGGTAGCAAAAAAAGCGTTGCAAAGTTGCATAAATAGGCTAAGACCCCGATGAAAGCAAGCATTAGATAGGTTCTGTTAGCTAGTAATGACGGCAGCACAAACGGATGCTTCGCTCGGCGGATATGCAGAGTAAAGACGATTATCCCTGAAATTCCGATCAACAAGGCAACGGGATGATAGTTGGTGAAAAATAGCAGCAGACCTGCTGTTCCTGCACTCAGTGTCACTGCTCCTATTACATCGAAAGACCGTTTGGACTTCGACTCTTTTGGAATCAAACACATTAGGAGCGGGGCAATACACAACAGCGAGGATGTAATGGCAAAAAGATATTTCCATCCGAGATATTGCACCACAAAGCCGCCAATGACCGGGCCAAGTCCAAAACCCAGTGACACGGAGGACATGATGAACGTCATCGATTTCCCCCTGCGTACCTGAGGTATGTAACGGGCTAGGAGCACTATGGACAGGGAGAGTGCCGCCCCGGCCCCGGCAGCTTGCACGATGCGGGCAGTTAGCAGCACCCAGAAATGGTTACTCAGCATCGCCCCAACCGAGGCGCCTCCCGTCAAAACCAGACTCATGCCGAACAATCGGTTAAGCGGAACCAAATCAGACAACCGGCTGTAGGTGGTCGAGGAGATGGCGAACATGATAGAATAGCCGGTGACGGTCAACGAAACGATAGATGAAGGCAGGTTGTAATCATGGCTTAAATCGCTTAATGCCAAATTAAACATGGCCGTATTCATTGTGACTAACACAACAGTAATGCAAAGCAACGTAATAATAAAGCCTTCACGGGGAAGCAAGAGAACTTCATTTTTCTCGGTCTTCGTATTGTGGAGAGCATCCTCCATGAGATTTCCTTCTTTCCTTCTTATATTGTGAGAGGTTACATATCTAGCGATCTAATGCCACTTCTACTCATTGAACACTCCTCCTAAAAAGTTTCTTTATTCCAAACCCAGCGCTATTTCATTTTGGAATGGCTTGCTGTACAATAAAGATACCGAACGGTATCTTTTATATTATCAGGATTCTAGTAAATGACAAGGCCAGATATGTATAATTTATTTAAAACCATTGAAATAAAAGAAGTTCATACGGAGGAGCACATGAAAAAAGGGGATCGAACACGGGAATTTATCATTATGAAATCGGCTGAAATTTTTAACCAGAGAGGATATGCCGGCACATCGCTAAACGATATCATTGCCGACACAGGAATTAAGAAGGGGGGCATCTATCGACATTTTGCCAGTAAAGACGAGATCGCGCTGGAAGCTTACAATTACGCTGCCGGCATGGTCAACAGAAAATTTTCTGAGGCGATCGACCAAGAGCAGTCTGCTTCAGGAAAGTTAATGGCTTTTTTTCGTGTCTATGAGGATGTTGTAAACAATCCACCATTTATCGGCGGATGTCCTATGCAGAATACAGCTGTAGAAAGTGACGATACGCATTCAGAGCTTTGTGGTCGGGCAAGACAAGGTTTGCATACGTTCTTGGATATGATGAAAAGTATCATTCGTGACGGCATTCAAGCTGGGGAGTTTAGAGAGGATCTGGATGTGGATGCGCTAGCATCATTTGCATTCTCCTTGTTGGAGGGAGGGATTTTGCTGAGCAAGCTGGATGGAGATAACAAACACATGCTAATGAATACAAAAATCTTCTCGTCCTATTTGCAGCAGTGCTGCTTAAAGACACATTAATCTGGTGTCTGGCACATCGCAATTTTGAACCGGCTGCTGTTTTGGGAAAGAAGAATTGTTAAATAAGCTGTTATAAAGAAGGGCGTACCGAAACCGCAACGCAGTGCAGTGGTACGTCCTTTTACTGGTAGATGAAACCTGACTCATGTATGTGATCTAAAACTATTCCTTACTTTTGAGCAATTTTAAGGTAACGATAAATGGTGGCTTCCTGATGTTTTTAGTCAGCATGATCCGTCTCCTATCCTTGCGCTGTGGGGCGGACCACGATTTCACTGACATCCACGTCATGGGGCTGCTCAATTGCGAACGCAATAGCTTTAGCGATAGAGTAGGGGGATAACCCAATATTCTGATAAGCTTCGAGTTTGGCTTTCATCTCTGGGTCCCTTATAGCGTCCAGAGCATCCGATTGCATGGATCCAGGTGTGTTTGTGAATCCGGGTGAAACAATCGTTACGCGAAGCTTATCGCCGGCCTCTTGACGCAGACCTTCTGAGATCGCACGAACGGCAAGCTTTGTCCCTGCATAAACCGACATATTAGGCAAAATCCGATAAGCTGCCGTGGAAGCAATGTTAATAAAATGTCCTGAGCCCTGATTCCGAAAAGTGGGTAGTGCCGCTGCTATCCCATATAGAACTCCTTTAACATTGATGTCGATCATGTCTTCCCACTCCTGGACCCGCAGATCGTCAAAGGGAGACAAGGGCATGAAACCCGCATTATTAATAAGAACATCAAGCTTGCCGAATTTCTCGCTTGCCAATTGGACAAGGTTTGAAAGGTCTTCGGACCGCTTCACGTCAGTAACGAGATAAGCAGCCTTACCGCCAGACTTCTCAATCCGGTTAGCTATAGCTTCAAGCTGATCCGATCGCCGCGCGCCAAGTACAACTTGGGCTCCTCTCTCGGCAAGCAGCATTGCAGTTGCTTCACCGATCCCGCCGCTTGCGCCTGTTATTACAATGACTTTATCTTGTATTCCGGACACACTCACCACTTCTTTCTTCTATAATAAATGTCTCTTACACATTTCATTTTAAGAAAAGTGGGTGTTCAACCGGTAGATCATTCATGCCCGTTCCTTGCCTAATCCCGCCAGAGAAGTATAATGGGTTTAACTGATTTTTGAACAAAAGAGGTTGGTGCATAAACTTGAAAGAGCTCATTTCTGAGTTAGTCCGGTACATTGATCATCATACACCGATGGATGGCGTACACAGCATGGCAATTCCTGAGCTTTATTTCAGACGTCAATCTCAGCAGTCAGGGCCAGTGTACAGCAACAGCCATCCTTCCCTTTACATCGTTGTCCAAGGTTCTAAAACGGTGGAATTAGCCGAGGAAAGATATAATGTGGACCCAGGGAGCTATTTGGTCTCTCCGGTACATCTGCCTGTGGTCGGACAAATTACTGAAGCATCGCCAAGCCATCCGTACCTAAGTTTACAACTGACCTTCGATCCGGATCTTCTTCTCGATATATCGAAAACATCCAGTCCTTCGAAGAAGATGACGACTGAACGAGGAATCCTGCTCAATCCGTCTACCTCGGACTTGCTCAAAGCGGTTTTACGCCTTGTAGAACTTCTGGAGACCCCCTCTGATATTGAGGTGCTGGTTCCCTTGATCGTTAAGGAAATATTTTATAGGGTTCTTCAAGGCGAGAAGGGAGAGCTGCTGAAGCAATTTGCCGTGATCGGAAGCTATGCTCAATGTATATCCGAAGCCATACAATGGATCAGAAATCATTATTCCGAGCCTCTAATCATTGAAGAGCTGGCTAAGACGGTCAAGATGAGTCCGAGGAGCTTGCATAGACATTTCAAGAAAGTAACGGCCATGAGTCCGCTTCAATATCAAAAGATCATTCGCTTGCAAACAGCAAGACGACTCCTGCTTACGGAAAACCTGGATGCAGCTAACGCAGGATTCCGTGTTGGATATGAAAGTCCTTCACAATTTAATCGAGAGTACGCCCGGTTATTTGGACGTCCCCCGATAAGGGATATTCAAGACTTGCGTGAATTTTCCTTCAAGAACATACACACTTAACAGCCGCATTGATGCGGCTTTTTTTAGTTTCTGTTGAAGTAACGAAGGGTAAGCTACATCTTTCAGATAACTAGGACTCATGCAGCTGCCCGGACTCCTTGTGACGCCAATTTACGAATACCAAGGACAATGAAATTAACGTGAGGATAATCCCAAGTACTCGAAATCCCTCGAAGCTGAAGTTATCTCCCATTACGCTGCTAATGAGTAATGAAGAGAGAATGGTTCCCAGGTATCTTGAGGTATTAAATATTCCAGATGCTACACCTATAATTTCTTTTGGTGAACTTTGGAATAAGGCCGCTTGCATAGCGACACTGTTTAACCCGTTGCTAATACCGAATGCAGCTAAAGCCACACACACACTGATAACCGGTGAAGTCTGATCCAGTGACATGATCACGATCCATACGGACCCAAATGTCATCAGCACTCCGGACATAAGCAGTGCTGGTCGAGGTCCTGATTTATCGATCCATCGTCCTGCCATCGGAGAAGCAACGAGCGAGCACAAGCCTAAGCTTAGCATGAGCATCCCGGTATGGAACTCGCTGACATGACGTACGATTTGCAAGTAGGAAGGAAGTCCGAAAAAGAGAGAGTAAAAAAGTAAGTTAACGACCATGAATTCGACATTGACCCAAGTCATTGCAGGATATTTAGCGAATGTGCGTAAAGGAAAAAAGGGTGCCTTCGCTTTTAACTCATGTCGCACGAAAGCTGCCAGTCCAACGAAGCCAATCAGCCCGACAATAACGTTACTAAATGAAATTTGACCAGATGATTTTGCGGACAATAATCCAACGAGCAGAGCAACCAGACCCACAGTGAATAGCAGAACTCCTGGCGCATCAATCCAATCAGACCATCTGCGAAAGGACATGTTGCGAGCAACGGATGTCATAGACGGAACATCATTAGGAATATGCCTCCAAGCTAATAAAAAGCTTGTCACTACGAAGGGGATATTAACCAAAAAGATAGCAGGCCAGCCCCACCAGTGAATGATGACCCCGCCAATAAAGGGGCCAATCGCTGCCGCTCCGGATAGGAATATGGACAAGACTGACAGTGCAGTCGCTTGTTTCTCCCTAATATGAATTCGCACAATGGCCATTCCAACCGCAACCATCATGCTTGTTCCGATGGATTGCACAATGCGGAACACGATGAGCCAACCAAAGTTTAGGGATAGTGGAGCTAATAATGATGCAACGAAGGATACAACAAGCCCGCTAAGAAATATCCTCCTCCGACCGAATAAATCGCTGGCTTTTCCCATGATAGGTTGAGCGATAGCACTTGCAATGTAGAAAGAAAAAATGATCCAGGATACCACTGTATAGTCGAGTTGGAACACATGTTGTAGCCTTGGGATAGCAACTGAAACCATTGAAGAATTTAATGGGTTCAATAGAATCCCTAGTCCAACGGAGATCATCAACCACCTATTGCGAATACTCATTTTTATCCCTCCGATCTGTATGTTAGTGTCATCATCGTACTTGAAATCATTTATTTATTCCAACGCATTTTATGTTATGATTTCATTGACTCAAAGGAATAAAAGGAGAGTGTGAAATGGAACTTCTTCAACTGAAATATTTTCTCGAGGTAGCTCGTTTGGAACATATGACTGAAGCAGCACGAAGTCTGCATGTCACTCAATCGTCACTAAGCAAAACGATTGGGCGCTTGGAGGAGGATTTGGGGGTCCCGTTATTCGATCGAATAGGGAGGAAACTGCGATTGAATGAATTTGGAAGCAAATTCTATCGCCGTGCTGAAAGGGCGTTGTTTGAATTGGAACAGGGGAAGCAGGAGATTAGCGATGTGTCCAGACAAGAACATGGCACACTCGAATTGGCGGTGACCACCGCAAGCACATTGCCACAGATCCTTAAAGAGTTTCGGAACAAGCGTCCCGATATCCAATTTCATGTGCAAATGCTCACCACGCAGGAAATGGTTACGCTTCTTCATAGAGGAGAGGTTGATTTTTGCTTGTCCTCACCGCCTATACAAGGGGAAGACATTGAATGTCAAATCATGTTCATCGACCCGATTCTTGTAGCTGTTCCCCAAGGGCATCGGCTTGCTAACCGAAACAGCATATCTTTGACTGAGCTAAGGGATGAATGTTTTGTTGGTGTAAAAAGAGGCTACGGTACTCGTGATCTGGTGGATTCTATATGCAAATCGGTTGGATTTGAACCTACATATGTGTATGAGGGTGACGAACCTGCAAGGCTAAGTTCTCTAGTAGAAGCGGGAATTGGCATAGCCTTTATACCAAGTACGGCAAGGTATTCTGGGGAACATATCAAATATCTCAAAGTAGAGAATCATGAATTGGTTCGGGAGATAGCTTTGTTATGGCACAGGAGTCGGTACATTTCGCGGGCTGCTCTCGAATTCCGTGAGGTAGTTGTGGAATATTTCGGGACGATATCCAAACAAACAAATTAATTATCCTTCATAAAACCCAGAGAAGCAGTTCACCATCATGATCGTCTGCTTTTGTTGAACTAGCGGGCAGGTTAGATTAACAAAGAATGCACAGAAACGTTGATGAATTAGACCGCTTCATTGCATATAATGAAGGTACTGCCCTTCGGGGAGATCGTTAAAGGAGGACACGATGAACGAGAAAGCATTTGACGAACCATTATTTGCAAGCTTGAAGCCGGGCTTAACCTCGTTCTGTTACCGAATGCTAGGCTCCATGGACGATGCGGAAGATGCTGTTCAGGAGACGAGTATTCGGGTCTGGCAGAGCTGGAGCACGTTCAGACAGGATTCCTCGTTCAAAACGTGGGTCTATCGGATTGCCTCCAACCTGTGCTTGGACAAGCTGAGGCAATCCAAACGCCGCGCGCTTCCCGTTGACCTGTTCGACCCGGCCGTCGCCATCGTCGAGCCGCGCCACACGCTGCCAGACTCTGCCTGGATCTGGCCGTCTTCCGACTTTGGGGGCAATCCGGAGGATCGACTCGTCCGCAGAGATACCCTTCAACTGTGCTTCATTGCTCTCCTGCAGACCTTGCCTCCGCGGCAGCGTGCGGTACTCATTTTAAAGGATGTATTTGAATGGTCCTCCAAGCAGATCGCAGAAACGTTGGCGATGTCGCCGGCAGCTGTGAACAGCGCCTTACAGAGAGCACGTGAGACGATGGACCGGGCGCAGCTTCGCTCGGATGAGCTCAGCAGCATGGACGTTCAACCGGAGCAAGAGCTGCTGTCCCGGTATGTGGAGGCCTTCGAGCAATTCGATATTGCTGCGCTCGTAGCGCTGTTCCACGAGGAAGGCTGCATGTCGATGCCGCCCTTCGAGATGTGGATCCACGGCAAGGAAGATTTGTCCGCCTTCTATTCGCTTACTCGCTGGCATTGCGAAGGTTCGCGTTTTGTGCCCATTACGGTGAATGGCGGTTATCCGGCGTTGGCCCAGTATATGCCGGACAAAGACGGCTCCGGCCTGGTTCCCTGGGGCATCCACGTCATCGAAATCAAAGAAAATCAAATCCTGCACGTTCAAAACTTCATCAATACAAAATTATTTTCGCGATTTGGGCTGCCTGAGCGACTCGACCGATGAATTTTGTATTTGGCATTCGTCTATATCATTGAGATTAACCAAACGACGAATATGATGAGAGAGGTGTCCAATCCAATGGAAACGAATCAACCAACGAAAGTAACTGTACAAACCGTCATTCAAGCTCCCGTCGAGAAAGTATGGCGCTATTGGTCCGAGCCGGAGCACATCACGAAGTGGAATCAAGCGTCCGAGGACTGGCATGCGCCGAGAGCGGAAAACGATCTACGGGTTGGCGGCAAGTTTTCGACACGGATGGAAGCGAAGGATGGCAGCATGGGCTTTGATTTTGGCGGCGTCTACGATGTTGTGAATCGGCATGAGGCGATCGGCTACACGATGGAAGACGGAAGAAGAGTAGATATTGCTTTCGTCGATCAAGGGAATGAGACGAAGGTCATTGAAACGTTCGACGCGGAAAGCTCCAATCCCGTTGAGTTCCAGCAAGCAGGCTGGCAAGCGATCATGGACAATTTCAAAGCCTATACCGAACAAAACTAATCATCGCGAAGAAGACGCCGGGGAAGATGCCCGCCGTCTTTTCTTTTTAAACCCTGGTATGAGCATGCTCCCCGTTAGCCTTAACCTTGTGCCGCATCCATGTTCATGTAGTTAATGGCCCACAGATGGCCGTCCAAGTCCACGAAGCCCCAATGATACATGATCCCATGATCTTCAGGTTCAGCGTGCAATTTCCCGCCCAAGGAGAGCGCGGTATTCACGATTTCATCGACCTTTTCCCGGCTCTCGAAGGCCAGCGCGATCGTCATCTGCGCATACTTGCTCGTATCGACGATTTCCCTCTCCGTGAGCGTAGTAAAGAATGCTTGATTGATCAGCATGACCTGCAGGTTGTCGCCGATGATGATGGCTGCCGAGTTCTCGTTATCGGGGAATTGCGGATTGAGATCGAATCCGAGTCCAGTGAAGAACGCTTTCGATTGTGCTACGTTTTTTACAGGCAGGTTGAAGCTCGTGAATGCGGACATTAATGCCATTTTTAAAACTCCTCTTCGTCAAATTAGTTTGTGTTCGTTTACGCCTTCGCTTATATAGACGACAGCCGATCCGGGAATTCATCGGTCTGAATACAGACTCATTCTTTAAAATAGGGCGTAATCCCGCTTGAATATAAGTTCTCCACTAGCTTGAAAAATTGTTCTGACGATAAATCCTTTTGACGCTGGATCCAAAGACGAAATAAAGAAAGGGACGTTGTCAGGTAAAACTCAATGAAGTATGGCGTTAAGGTATGGTTTTGCGGAACGTTTAATTCTAATTGCCCCACAATGATTTCTTTTTTTAAGCGTTTTATAAACCGGGCGCTTCCATAATCTCCTAAAAGAGCATTAAGAACCAGGAGATGTTCTCTTTTGTCCAAACAATAGAGCGTATCTTGAAACGTATGCATCGAGAGCTCTTGATTCGCCAATTCTTTTTTCATGTCATTCAATAAGTCATTTTCAACCGAGTCTAACAATTCGTAAATGTCAGTAAAGTATTGATAAAAGGTGCTGCGGTTATATCCTGACTTATTCGCAATTTCCTGAACCGAAATTTTCTCAATCGGCTTTTGGCTATATAACTCACAAAAAACTTCTATAAACGTTTGTCTTGTTTTCTCCGTTATTTGCGGTTGCTTTTTCATGTTACCCTCCTACTAGCCAATAAAAATATCATCCGACAAATTCTAAAATACTGATGGTTGATCAAGGAATAATAAAGATTTATGATCACATCATACAACACGTTGTCTGATTGTCCAAAGGAAATGTTAATAAGTAGGGGTGGTTTTCATGTCAGCAAAACAAGATAGAATTTTAATTTTTGGTGCAGGTGTCATCGGCAGCATGTACGCAATGAAGTTTATTGAAGCAGGGTTTGATGTTACCCTGTTTGCCCATTCTAAAAGATTTAAATCATTAAGCGAAAATGGTCTGCAGTATAAAGAACAAGGTTCAGTTAAATCGATACAAGTGAAGGTCATTGATACGCTCGAAAATGATGATATTTACGATTTTATTTTCGTCACCGTTCGTTATGACCGGTCCGAATCAGCGTTGTTAGCGCTAAAAGATAATCAAAGCAAACATATCGTTACGATGACTAGTAATTCAATTGGGTTTTCTTCGTGGCTGGATATTGTAGGGGATCGACTTTTACCTGCTTTTCCCGGCTTTGGCGGACAGATGAAAGATGGAGTTTTGCATGCTCGATTTCTACCAAAGATTATAGCGGCAACTGCATTTGGAGAAGTGAATGGTGAAGTGACAGAACGCATCGATAAACTCGCAAAATTATTTAAAACAGCAAAGCTTCCCTACGTTATTAAAAAGGATATGCAAGCTTATCTCATCACACATTCGGTATCCGACATTGCCATGTTGGGCGTTATACATTCTGAGAATAAAATAATTGACAAAAAAACATTCAGAACCAGAAAGACGGCACGCCAAATAACAGTCACTTTAAAAGAGTATCTAAGGGCCATACAAAATGCAGGCGTTTCAATTGATCCACCCATGCTTAAAGTGGTGCTTAAATTTCCAAACTTATTATTGGATCTGTTCTTTATGACATGGCTACGAACTAAAATGGTTCGCGATATGATGTTACCGGACTATGCGAATCGTGCTAACCATGAGATTGTGCAGCTGAGTCGTGATTTAATGAAATTTTTAAGTCAAAAGGATATCAAATCGGCTGCGCATTTATCTGAATAGATGGAAGACGACAAGAACATGGTTGAAGATAGCAATCCAAAAGAACTTGGAAACTTTTGCTGTGATACTATTAAAAATACCAGTCGTCCGTTGGTCGAAACTTGAATGGAATTTCTTACAAATACAACGCTAGGAGGCTTAAGCATGAATGGGAAAAAATGTGGTTACGAGAAAGTAAATGGACTACATATGTATTATGAAATCCATGGGAGTGGTAAACCACTAATTTTGCTCCATGGCCAGTTTGCGACTGCCAGCATGTTCGATCCCATATTACCGGAGTTGGCTCTTCACCGCCAGGTAGTATTAATTGAACAGCAAGGCCATGGTCATACCGCAGACATTAACCGCCCCTTAAGTTTTGCTCAAATGGGTCGTGACACCGCTGAACTTGTGAGTCAGCTAGGAATCACGGAAGCAGATGTGTTTGGATATAGTGCTGGTGGCACAGTCGCACTGCATCTGGCGAAGTCTAATCCTCACCTTGTTCGCAAGCTGGCACTAGCCTCGACTATTTATAGTATGGATGGCTATTTTCCCTATATCGTCGAAGGCATAAAGCATGCTTCTGCCGATGCTTTTCCATTACAGATGAGGCAAGAATACGAACGTGTAGCTCCCCATCCTGATAACTGGTCCAAACTTATTGCCAAAGGTGCAGAAATGGCGAATAACCCGAATACAGAGGATTTTCTTGAGCCGACGCAATTGCAACAAATTACCGCGCCCGTTCTGCTTGTCATTGGAGACAGAGATATTATTCGCCCAGAGTACGCCAATGAAATGGCAGAGCTACTTCACACCAACCTCATCGTAGTGCCTGGAGATCATGTTTCGTATATTTCTGCTCAACCTCAGATTTTGCTCGGTCATCTAATAAAATTTTTCGAGTTATCCCATATCCAGTAAAGCCTAAAGCCTATGGTATCACCGCAGCGGCTTCTGATGATGTCAGGGTTAAATCCGGCGAATCCAGCGATGGGTAGAGAGCCTTGGTCGTCATTCTTTATTATTTAATCTGCCGATACTCTGAAGGGGAAACACCGGCGACAGATTTGAAGACAGAGGAGAAATAATGTTGATCGGCGAAATTTAGCTTGTTTGAAATTTCGTTAATGCTGAGATGGGTATTCAGTAAATATTGCTCGGCCAATTCAATTTTATGTTTGCGAAAATAGGCGTAAGGCGTGATCCCGTACGTTTCCCGAAACATCTTGATCATATGATTTTTCGAATAGCCGAGTTGTTCACTCAGATCGTCCAAATCCACTTTATTCTCGATATTGCCGTCCAGATACGATTTGATCTGCTCGGATACGGTTGGCGCTTTATGTTTTAAATGGTTCTTTAAGCGCAATACGATTTTAAGAAGAAGGACGGTTACTTCGTCTATAAAGCTGGAGTAGTCCATGTGTGTGGCCGACGAAAGACTAATGATTTCATTCATATAGGAGAGAATGTTGCACTCCTTGATGAGATACGTATTTTCAGGGAGATATTGTTTGAATAAAGATTCGGCAAAATCACCATTAAAAATAATCCAAATTTTAATCCAGGGCTGATCTTCGCTGGAATAATAGATATGGTCGCTGTTTTTAGTCAATATGTAAACGTCGTTTTTCTGAGGGTACAGCGTTTGGGAATTAATCTCTAGAACGCCGCTGCCGTCGATGATGTATTCAAACGAGTACAGGTTTTCTCCATGGCGTTCGATCCGGTAATTCTTATCACAGTAAGAGATGCCCGACATGAGCACATTGAGTGGAAGCTTGGAATCATTAAGATGCCAAAAATTGAAAATGGTTTCGTTCATCATGATAATCCTCACATTTACAATGATAAATCCTATTAAATTACGTTTTGGAACATGATAAATTATACACTAAGAAACGCATTAATGGGAGGAATCCAAATGAATCTTCGTGCACCAGCTGTTCCGCTGATTACGGTTGACCCTTATTTTTCCATCTGGTCCATGGCAGACAAGCTCAATGAATCGGACACTAAGCATTGGACGGGCAAACCTCACCGGATGACCGGCACTGTGCTGGTTGATGGGAAAGAATATGTTTTCATGGGCATTAAGCCGGATAGCCTGCTTATGGAGCAGACAAAATTGGATATTCATGCTTTGTCAAGCCAATACGAGTTTGCATGCGATGAGATTCGGCTAACCGTTACGTTCACGACTCCATTGCTGTTGGATGATTTGAAGCTCATGTCCAGACCGGTGTCTTATATACATGTGACAACCGAGTCGAACGACGGGAAAAAACATGACGTCACAGTTGCCATCACTGTAGATGCAGAGTTATGCCAAAACTTGAAATACGAGTTTCCGACCGTGTATACGAATCTGAGCGAACCTGGTTTTACTTGCGGCAAAGTGGGCAGCAGCATTCAGCATCCGTTAACCAGAAGCGGGGATGATCTTCGAATTAACTGGGGCTACGTCTATCTCGCATCCAATCATAGCGGCGCTTCAGTAAGCGCTTCCGAAGATATAAACCTCTACGGAACCGTAAATCATGCCATGGGGCTATCGATCGTTCTGGATACGGAGCAGAATGCAGAAGGGCTTTTTGCAGTCGGCTATGACGATATTAAATCGATCGAATATTTTCACGAAAAGCTGGATGCCTATTGGAGAAAAGACGGGGAGACGATCGAAGAGGCGATAAAGCAGGCGCTAAAAGAATATGATACATTGTATAAAAAATGCGAACGGTTTGCTGAAAAATTGTATCAAGACGCCTCGGCATCGGGAAGCGAAAAGTATGCAGACCTGGTATCCCTCGCTTACCGGCAAGCGATTGCCGCCCACAAAATCGTAGCGGGTCCGGATGGAGAAGTTCTGTTCATTTCCAAGGAGAACTTCAGCAATGGCTGTGCGGCTACGCTTGACGTGACTTACCCATCCATTCCACAATTTTTGCTATATAATCCAGAATTGGTGAAAGGGATGCTTCGGCCGATATTTAAGTACGCATCAACCGATGTTTGGCATTTTGACTTTGCTCCCCACGATGTGGGCACTTACCCGCTTCTGAATGGGCAAGTATACAGCAACGGAACTACGCCCGACTGGCAAATGCCGGTTGAAGAATGCGGCAATATGTTAATATGCGCTGCGGCTGTTGCGATAGCGGAGCAGGATGTTTCATTTGCGCAAGAAAACTGGGGACATCTTGAAACTTGGTGTCAGTACTTGATCCAAAACGGCATCGATCCGGATAACCAGCTGTGTACGGACGATTTTGCAGGGCACCTGGCCCATAACTGCAACTTGTCGCTTAAAGCGATTATGGGTATCGCCAGCTTTTCTATCTTGAACCGCATGGCAGGAAACGAGGAAAAGGCAGAGGAACTCATGGAACTCGCCCGATCGATGGCGGAGCAATGGAAGTCTATGGCTGCAAACGATGACGGTACGTTCCGTCTGGCATTCGATCGCCCCGGCTCTTTTAGCATGAAGTATAATGCCATCTGGGATAAAATCTTCGGCCTGAACTTATTTCCTGAAGATACGTTCAAGGCAGAGACGCAAGCCTATATCGAGAAGCATTCGGGTACCTACGGCCTTATGCTGGACAATCGCAACACCTACACCAAATCCGATTGGATCGTGTGGAGTGCCGCGCTCTGTGAAGACAAGGATGATTTCAATACGATCGTCGATCGGTTATGGCTCGCTTACGATCAATCGGAGAGCCGCGTTCCGATGACCGATTGGTACCAGACGACCGACGCGAAGATGGTTGGTTTCCAGAACAGATCGGTACAAGGCGGGTTATTTATCAAGCTTCTTATGGATAAGGAGATTTGCAAGCTTCAATCGTAGTCAACGACTTGCATTAGAATAGCTAAATAGTCAAATCCCCCTTTGAGTATTTATTCTGAAGGGGGATTTGCTTTCTTCAGAGGACAAGGTAGATATCAGCTGGAAAATCACATTGCGTGCCAAGAAAGCCAATGGTGACAACGTTGATTTGAGTTAGAGATCCGCGTTCCAATAATATAAACTGACCAGACGCTAACCAAAGGTAGCTTGGAATAATAAGGGGCTTTTTTCTAATTTGATGACATGAAGCATAAACATAAACAAAGGCGATCCTTTAATTCTAAGTAACAGATTCATTGGAGGCTGATGGGATGATGACCGAAGGAGATTGGGTATTTGCCAGCTACAGAGGGCAGAAGGTAACCGGCTTTTTGTTGCTGATGCGGGAATCCACGGTTTTGGTTCAAGCCACAATTCCACATGATTTGGGAATTATCGAAGTTTCTACGGATCGGGTTTCTTGGAATAACAACGCTGTAATATGTATCGACGATTTACCGGGACTTATAGATCTCTCCTTGGATTGGAAAGATAAAGAGTGGTTTGAGAAGTGGACACACGAACTATCGTTATGTAAGCGGTTAACGGATCAAAATGTATCAATGAGGTCGTGAATGAGCTGGTCCGGTGTTAAACCGATGCTATATCTGAGCTGCAGGCGTTAAGCTAACGGACAGTTCGTTGAATGAGTTGTAAATTTAACATTTTAAAGGAAGAGCATTTCTTTATAATGAGAAATGCTTTTTTGTTTTTATAAAAACGATATTAATTTATTGTAAAACAATAAATTATGTGGCAAAGTAAAAACTGACATCAAATAAGTGAGGTGCACTTATGAAACGAGGAACAACACTCTTTTTGAAGATGGCTGTTATTATGATTGGGATACCCATTCTCGCATTTTGCATATTTTTAGTGCCTAAGATCGGGAATTTTGCTGGAGAATTGTATCCCAAAATAGCTTATATGAAATCTCTCGTTTTAATGGATATGTACGCAGCAGCGATTCCATTTTACTTTGCTCTGTATCATGCCTTTACACTTTTAAGCTATATTGACAAGAACCAAGCGTTCTCGGAATTATCGGTAAAAGCATTAAAAAATATAAGATACTGTGCCATCACAATCAGTACCCTGTACCTGTTAGGTATGCCACTCTACTATCTCTTGGGAAGGAGAGTTGACCCTCCAAGTTTCATACCTATGGGATGGGTCATTATTTTCGCCTCTTTGGTGATCGCCGTGTTTGCTGCGGTTCTCCAAAGACTTTTACAAGAAGCTATTCATATAAAATCAGAAAATGATTTAACGGTCTGAAGTGGAGCATATGGCGATTTACTTGGGCCAAAATATTAATCCCTTTACTTAAACGATGATCGAGGCGTATAATCCGTTAAGACATAGGAGTAAGGAGAGGGAAGTTGATGATGAACAACGGGTTGGTTAATGCAATTATCGCGTATATCATGTGGGGGGTTCTCCCGCTTTATTGGAAGTTGTTTAACGATGTGCCGGCAGGCGAGATACTGTCACATCGGGTTGTCTGGTCGTTCGTCTTTATGGGTATTTTCGTCGCAGTCCAGCGTCGCTGGGGTGACATGAAACGGATTGCGGCTAGCCGCTCGCT
Organism: Paenibacillus sp. FSL R5-0378; assembly: GCF_038009285.1. NCBI lineage: Bacteria > Bacillati > Bacillota > Bacilli > Caryophanales > Paenibacillaceae > Paenibacillus > Paenibacillus sp. FSL R5-0378. The sequence goes on along the minus strand of NZ_JBBPAY010000001.1, from coordinate 4,694,910 downwards.
CCTGCTGTCGCTCACCGCTAGCGGACTGCTGATCGCTGCCAATTGGCTCATCTTCATTTGGGCGGTCAACAACGACCATGTCGTTGAGACAAGTCTTGGCTATTATTTGAACCCGTTGGTGAACGTGCTGCTTGCGGTTGTCTTCCTTCGTGAGAAGCCAAACCGTGGCCAATGGCTCGCGATTGCCATTGCTGGCGCCGCGGTGCTCATCATCGCCATCGACTACGGACGGTTCCCATGGATTTCAATCTCACTGGCCGCGACGTTTGGCTTGTACGGCCTCGCGAAGAAGAAGATCGGACAAGACGCTTCTGTAGGCTTGCTGTCGGAGACAGCTGTAGTCCTGCCCGTTGCGCTTGGCTACTGGATCTATTTGGCCGCCGTGGGAAAAACGACGGCATGGACGCTGCCTGTGTCCACATTCGTCGAACTGCTTCTTTCCGGCGTGGTAACAGCGTTACCGCTGCTTTTCTTTGCGCGTGCGGCCGCCCGGATGGCCCTGTCTACACTCGGCTTCGTACAATATATCGGGCCGACGATCATGCTGTTACTGAGCGTATTCGTGTTCAAAGAATCGGTCTCGCCGGTTCTTCTTATCGGCTTTGCGCTCATCTGGACAGCGCTTGTCGTATACGCTACAGCATCGGTTCGCGGCACGAAACTCGCGAAGGCTCGATGACGGCGGCAAAATGTCTACCCGGTACCGTTATATCAGCCATTTCCGTCCGCTGGGGGGAGATGGCTGTTTTCAGTTCGGGGTTAAACGAACGGCGTACAATTCTTACGTGTTATTGACAAAAATAAATACCCCATATATAGTGTAGTCATCTACATGAATTCAAGGAGAAACCTATGCCAAGCGTTTTCGAAATGTACCCCTATAGCCTATACATCAAAGTCATTGCACAACGGGTCCGGGAAATTATCGACCAGCTTCTGAAGGACCACGGCTTGAATAGCTCGCAAGCGATTCTTCTCTCGCATATTCATCAATCCATAGAGGAGCATATAGAGATCAATCGAAAGTATCTTGAAAAAACAATGGCTTTAAGCGGTCCGTCTGTGACGAATTTATTGAACGGTTTGGAAAAGTCCGGATTCATTACGCGTAATAGCAACCCTAAGGATGGACGCAACCTCCGTATTGACATAACAGATAAAGCCAAACAATTTCTTAGCGAGAGGAGTGATGCCTTCTCGAAATCTGAAGAATTGATCACACAAGGGATGTCTGATGCCGAAAAAGCCATGTTTGTTTCTTTGCTGACCCGTGCTTTTGAAAACGTCGAAAAATAGCCGCCGAACGGATGAGTTTACCACATTTGATTATTTTTTTGAACAAATATGTAGACGGCTACATAATTTTATTTTAAAGTTCAGGAGGTTTCCATAATGAATGATCAACCAAGCGGACTGGAGCTATCCGGAATCGGACTCGGCTGCGGCCATATGTCAAATGTCAATGAAGCTGTCAAAAGTGCAGGCGTTGCTGCTATTCATACCGCTTTTGAGAGTGGAATCAATCATCTCAACACTGGGGACTTTTACGGTGCCGGCCGAAGCGAGATGGTCATCGCCGAAGCGCTCAAGGGGTACAAAAGGGATGACTATTTTATATCACTGAAGTTCGGTGCATTGAATACGCCGAGCGGCTCCTTGTACGGACTGGATGTTTCCCCCCATCATGTTAAAAACTTTCTTGCCTATTCGCTCACACGACTCAATCTTGACTATATTGATCTGTATCAGCCCGCAAGAATTGATCTGGGTATTCCTGTAGAAGAAACGATCGGCGCCATTTCCGATCTGGTTAAGGCCGGCTATGTCAGACAGATTGGAGTCAGCCAGGTTGACGCAGAAACGTTGAGAAGAGCGCATGCCACGCATCCGATCAGCTGGGTGGAAGTCGAATACTCGCTTTTTAACCGAAGCATCGAGAAAGAACTTTTGCCGACTGCGAGGGAATTGGGCATCGGCGTAGTTGCTTTTGGGGCATTGGCTCATGGTCTTCTTGCCGGCCAATGGACAGATGAGCGGATCGAAAAGAGCAAGGGCGGCTATGTTCCGTTGTTTTTTGAAGAGAATATAGGAAAGAACGTTGCCCTGGCCAAAAAACTGGAAGAGATCGCCGTAAAAAAACAAATGACGTTATCCCAACTGGCGTTTGCATGGATACTATCCAAAGGGGAAGACATCATACCGCTTATCGGTACCGTATCGCCGGTTCATCTTCAAGAAGCTTTGCGATCACTCGATATTCATTTGACCGAAGAAGATATCAGGGAAATAGAAGATGCAATACCAGAACAGGAGATCGCCGGCGCTTCTTTTCCCAATATGCAATTTAGAAACGGGAAGACTGTTTCCGTATAAACACGATCATACAAATGAAAGGATGTTGTTTGTTATGATTATCGTTACCGGAGCCAATGGGAAAGTGGGGCGGGTCGTGGTAGAACAGCTACTTATGCGTGTACCTGCCGAGGAGATTGGTGTCAGCGTCCGCGATCCGAATCAAGCACAAGAGCTTCGAGAACGTGGAGTTCGTGTCCGTCGGGGCGACTACGACGATGCCGAGAGTCTGCACCATGCTTTTGAGGGGGCGTCACAGGTTCTCATCGTTTCGTCAGGCATCATGGGCGAGGCTGACATCCCGCATGGCATTCAGCAGCATCAAACCGCGATTGACACGGCAAAGAGGGCAGGAGTTACTCGGGTGCTATACACAAGTCATATAGGTTCTTCCCCAACATCACACTTCGCCCCTATGATTCACCATGCGGCTACGGAAAAACTGCTGAAAGCTTCAGGTATGGCCTTCACATCGCTCCGTAATGGCTACTACGCCGCATCGGCACTCCTGTTGATCGGTGGAGCCATAAAAACAGGGGAACTGATCGCTCCTGAGGATGGTCCGGTTGCTTGGACAGCCCACTCCGATTTGGCCGAGGCTGCGGCGGCGATCATCAGCGAGCAGAAACTGGATGGCATAACCCCCAATCTCACGGGATCCGAGGCCATTGACATGGAAGGGATTGCATCAATCGCTTCCGAGGTCTTGGGGCGGACCATCCGCCGAATCGTTGTGTCGGACGAAGAGTTTCGAGACCGCATGATGGCTCAAGGCGTGTCGGAAGCGAGTATAGATATGCGGATGGGGATGTTTCTGGCAAGCCGGCAGGGCGACTTCGCACAAGTCGATCCGGTTCTGGCTGATTTGATCGGCCGGCCTCCGAAAAGTTTTAGAGAGGTCCTGAAAGAGTCGATTTCTCAACAGCAAGGTTGATTGCGTTAAAAATGAAGGAGCAGTTTTGCCGGCGGCAGCTGCTCCTTTATTCAGTTGATGGGCAGAAAAGTTTAAAGATTAGATAGATCATTATTGTAAATGAATTTTGTTCCCAAAGAAAAAACAAAATCGGGATCATGAACTTACTTAAGCAACTCTTCCAACTGTTCTTCGGTTCCCGAGTTTTCAAGTGGCGTGAACACCCTCATTGCAAAAGCGCTGCTTTCAGAAATTGTAAACGTATGGTAACGGAAAGTCAGCTGGCCAGCTTCAGGAAGATGGATTATTTGTTCTCCTTCCAAAATACCGGAAACATCTTGTCGATCCCATAACGTCCTGAACTCCTCGCTCCTGTCATATAACTTGTCGAATAGCTCTTGGAACCACGAATCGTTCATGTACAAGGCAAACCGATTTCTGAAAAAAGCCACCATCGTAGAGGAGACATTCTCCCAGTTAACGATGCGGGACTTGTTGTCTTCGACCTCGAAGACGCGCCAGAGCATATTTCTTTCGAGCTCCGGGGCTCGGTTTAAGTCTCCGCATAACGTACCCGATATTCGGTTCCAAGCAAGAACGTTCCAGTGCCTGTCGATAATGTAGGCCGGGTAAGTTCCCATTCTGTCCAGAATCCGCTGAAGAGAAGTGGGAACGGAATCATCCGTTTTCGGCTGAGGAAGTGAGGAATGATTGGCCAATACGAACAGATGGTTACGTTCGTCGCTGCTAAGCCGTAATGTTCGTACCAAGCTTTCCAAGACTTGTTCAGACACATGAATGTCCCGGCCTTGCTCCAGTGCGGTATACCACGGCAAGGAGATGCCTGATAAGCTTGCCACTTCCTCCCGTCTTAAGCCCGTTATGCGACGGCGCGATGTTTCAACCAGCAACCCCGCCTCTCTTGGGGATAAACGCAAGCGGCGTGACCGGAGAAAGTCAGCCAATTGTTTACGTCTTCTTTCATCATTCATCACGAAGTTCCCTCTCCATATGGTGATAGAATTTATAGCAGTATAAATTCAGATCTATTTGTTGGTACTATGACTCATTATAATCTACTTATCTTCCGTCGTGAAGGAGAGTCGGAGACAAGACAAGCTGTATCGAAATTCGCATTGAGCAGCTGTTCGCGGCTGAAGAGAATCATATTGCAAGGTCGGTCCAACTATTGAAAACGGAGGAGAATATTATGGTGAAATCGGAACAGAACGAACGTAGGCATTGTTTCAAGGGAAAGCGTGTTGTTGTTCTTGGAGGAACGTCCGGAATCGGGTTTGCGGCAGCCGAAGCCGCTGCACGGGAAGGGGCATCCTTGGTCGTAGTGTCCAGTCAAAAAGAAAGAGTGGACCGTGCTGTTTCACGTTTGCCTGAAGGTACCCAGGGATATGCGGTTGATATAACAAATGAGGAACAAGTTCGTCAATTTTTCAGCGAAATCGGGGAATTCGATCACTTGGTCTTTACTGCCGGCGATCCATTGATGGTTGAAAGTCTGGACGCCACCGACGTCGACACAGCGCAACGATGGTTTAACGTGCGATACTGGGGAGCGTTTATGGCCGCCAAATACGGCAGCCGAAATATCAGACGGGGAGGGTCAATCACGTTGACTTCCGGTGTTGCCGGAGTTCGTCCACAGAAGGGATTTACTGTCTCAGCCAGCATATGCGGCGCCGTTGAGTCGCTCACCAGGGCGTTGGCCGTCGAGCTGAGCTCGCTTCGCGTCAACGCCGTTTGCTTCGGACTTATGCGCACCGAGTTGTGGGACGATATTCCTGAGGAACAACGGAACGCAATGTATGAACATACTGGGAAATCATTACCTGTTGGGCGAGTCGGTGAACCGGAGGACGGCGCTGAGGCGTTTCTCTACTTAATGCGCGAGAAATATTCCACCGGTCAGATCATTGTCGTAGATGGCGGTTCTACGCTGGTTTAAGTTACTTGAAATATGAACGGTTAACGTAAGCCTCTTCCATAAAAACCCACCCGGAAGAGGCTTTACCTCAAATTATCTCCGCTTTACTCTTACACAAATCGTTAATTCCCTACGATGTATCGTTAGCTAGAGGGCTCCTGGAAAGTAATTGGAATAAGCATTCAAGTGTTACATTAACTTTCAGGCGAGAGCATTGGCTGAAGGGATATAACGGGTCACAACAAGAAGAGCCCCGGGAAAACCGGAGCTCTTCATCATCACTGCCAATTCCGCTTATAAAGCACAACGTACGCTAACGGGCAGGATAGCGTGATGACTTTCTCGAAATACTTCATCTAAGATTATCTGCCCATACCGTTGAAGCAGAGTAAACAAGGAGGAAAAGATAATAGAGTTTATGAAAAATCAATTAGAACAAGACATTATTTCAACAGCGGAGAGCTTTGCGGAAAATTTTTCGGATCGGGGTCATTTTGATTTTAGTATCCAAAGTCTACGAAAGCTAGACGATATTCTCGAAGAGTTATGTGATTATAAACTGGATAACGACGCATTGAATTCTGTTTCATCTATGGCTGGAAGCTACATCTTTGAAGTGGCAAGAAGGAATTATGGAGGCCAATACTACTGGGTACAGGATAGAGACCAACCGGTTTTGGTTACCGGTGAGCCTGATTATTCAATTTCTATATTTGCATTCGATAAAGTTAAAGGCAGAATCCAGAACGGTAAAGAAGATGAGATTCCATATTATTTTGACGGCTATATTGAGGCAGTTAAAAAAGGTAAGAAAACCGGATACCGTGCTACTATAGTTTAGAACTCATGATCCCAATACAGTACAAGAGTTCGTGGTTACATTCGATATGGATGTGCAAGCGAACAGTCGCAGCAATAGGCAGAGAAACTAGTACCTCATTACATTCAGGGCTTTTACACTGACCTCGATTCATGATCGGGGCTTTTTTGTTTTGTATGGATGATTGCGTAGACAGTAAGCGTCTTACTAATTTGAAAGGGAGATGTAAGGAAAGTCGATAGCTTAGGCCAGCCTCACAGGATAACATTGGAGCAAACGAAAAGATTTTCTTAATGGAGGAATCGAGATGAGGCTGTTTGAACTGTTGCTTTTGTTGTCAAACATCGGCTTGTTTATCATAACAGTCCTATTGAAAGAAGGACGGCGTAGAGTTCCAGTATTCGTTGTAAGCGGGATCGCCACACTTGTACTGGTCATTCATTGGACGGTGGAAGGATACAGAGTTCAGCTCTTATTCTCGTATGGTTTAACGATCATGTTTTTAGCCATATCAGGTTATCGTTATTTTAATAAAAAAGGTCCAAAGAAAATCCCGCGATTTATGATGGGTTCAGTTTATACCGCTATAGTGATCATGCTGGTCGTCACAGCGGGTCTCATGTATGCTTTCCCGGTGTTTAAACTACCTGAGCCGACAGGCAATTTTAAGGTGGGCACGCAAACTTTTCATCTCGTGGATACAAAAAGAGAAGAGATTTTCGACGAAGCTAGAGATCGTAAGAGAGAATTGATGGTTCAGGTATGGTATCCAGCTCAAGAAGGTACTGGCAAATACGCTCCCTTTATTCCCAATACCCCGATTTTACGATATATGGCTGCGAACTATGGCCTTCCCGGGTTTACATTTCAACACCTGAAGTATGTATCCAGTCATGCTTATTCAGATGCTGATATTTCTTCGGCACAGACATCATACCCGCTGATCCTTGCGAATCCCGGCAACGGTTCTTCCAGGTTCCTCCACACGTCGCAAGCCGAAAATCTCGCGAGCCACGGATATATCGTAGCCGTGATCGACCACACCTACAATACATTTGCAACCGAGTTTCCGGACGGTCGAATCACGACCAGCACAACCGACCATTTATTCTCGCCCGACCATGATTACGCGACGGAAAGAGGGAATCGCGACAAGTTGGGAAAAGTGTTAACCGACGATGTGGCTTTTGTGCTGGACCAATTCGAGCTCATCCAGTCGGGGCAGATACCAAGTCAACTACATGGGAGGATTGATCTCGGTCATGTCGGAGTGTTCGGTCATTCCATCGGCGGAGCGACGGCCTATGATGCTGCTTACGATCCGCGCATTGCGGTGGGAATAGACCTTGATGGAGGGCTTTATCGTCTACGTGACAAAGAGAGGCTGCGAAAGCCATTTTTATTCATCAACTCGGAAAGCTATTTCGAACAATTAACAAGGGTGATGAATAACCGGGCCTACACGGATGAAGAGCTTAACCGTATGGGGTCAACAAGAGAGTGGGAGGATCAAGTAGCGGCGGATAAAAAAGTGGAGCTTGAACGGATGCGCGAAACAGTCGAGGAAGGGGGACAAGTCTTCTATATCGAGAATACGGAGCATTTGAATTTTACTGACATACAGTTCATTTCTCCGATTTTTAAGATGCTGGGCATTACAGGAAAGATAGCCCCGGAAAGAGCGAACACCGTTATCAATGCCTATATGCTGGATTTCTTCGATATGTATCTGAAAAATCAAGGCGGAAAGTTAATGAAAGGAGCGGATAGCCGCTTTCCGGAGGTGAACCGGATGCGATAATGAAGAAGGGAAATCCATCTAGGATCTCCCTTCTCTGAACTACATTCTTTAGCCAATGATCTTACTAAACGCAAGGCTTAGAAGTTGATTACCAAGCGTAAATGCCTTTCTCATCCAGAAACTCGCCGTTATGACGTTTGCCATCTATGGCATAACCCACGATAATGGCAGCAGCAGCTTCCTTGGATTTACCGCCTGCGGCATTGCCGTTGAGATCGGTGGTTGTGAACCCAGGCGTTACCGCAAATACTTGGGCACCGCTGTTTCTAACTTCATAAGCCATCGATAAGGTCATGGCATTGTTTGCCGTTTTGGAGGAATTATAATCAAAAGCGTTTAGAGTGGATTCCGCATTTTGCATATGATCCAGGGAGGCCATGTCGGTTGAGACGTTGATGATGGTTCCTTCGTTGTTCTTGATCAACGGGAACAGACGCTGGTTCAAACGGAAAGTACCGAAAAAGTTAACTTCAAAGGCGTTCCGCAAATTCTCCTCTTTAGTATCCGTAAACGAGCGTGAGAATGCACCAGGCATGCCAGCGTTGTTAATCAGCAGCTTCAGGTCAGGATAGTTTTGTTGGATCGTATTGGCAGCTTGTTCGATAGACTCTAAGGATTCCATATCTACTTGTACAAATTCTACGTCGAGCCCTTTGGAAGTCAACTCAGATACGGCTGCTTCGCCGCGTTCGGCGCTGCGGGCGCCTAGAATGACTTTCCAGCCGGCTTCACTCAGCTGCTTAACGATTTCAAATCCGATTCCTTTATTGGCTCCGGTTACGAAGGCGGTTTTTTTCATTCAAATCCCTCTTTCTGTATATTGGTTATGCTACCTGATTTATAAGTTACTATGCTACACTTAGTGTAGGTCAACATAAACTTTTTTATAAATGAGGGGTTATATGCTTACAATCGGAGAAGTAGCAAAATCAGTCGGAATCAACATCGGTGCGATCCGTTTTTATGAGAGAAAAGGACTGCTGGAACCGGCTGCGCGCAGCGAGCAGAATAACCGTTTATATACGGAGAACGAGTTGAATTGGCTGGTGTTTATCAAATGTCTGCGTGAAACCGGAATGAGTGTGGAAGATATCAAAATGTATTATGACAAGGTCAAAGAGGGTACCTCAACCCTTCCGGAACGAATTCAGCTGATTCAAGACCAGAAGCAAAAGCTGCTGGATGACATTGAAGCGAAAAAAAACCAGCTCGTCCATTTGGAGCAAAAGCTGGAACGGTATTATCGCGGGGAAAATTATTAGAACTCTGGGGTGAAAACCAGTATAAGAAAGATACCTTTTGAGGGAAATGAATAAGGAATGGATACGAGCTTTTAGATAAACTGCCCCTAGACTTGAACGTAACTGTTCGAGCGCTAGGGGTTTTTTATTAGGGAGAGCTATTCGGAGGGTTCTCAAGAGTTTTCATCATAAGTGGAACATGAAGCAGATCTGTTCAAATATCGACTCGGGCGAAAGGCCGCGGACATCTCTTTGGATAGAATAAAAGTCACGGCTAAGCACCATCTGGAGCATATCGGCTTTAAAAACACTGTCACTGTCTGCACTTAATGTCTCGGAAGCTGCCATCTTATCGAATAACGACACAAAAATTTTGTTCAGCTCATTGTAGATGGGGCTGCTTGTCCGCGACTTGGGTCGGTTTGTCTGCGAGGAGTCCTCGACGCCGATCAAGAGCTGCGATTTCTTCTCCCGGAACCGGATGAACAAACGGATAAAATATTTCAACTGCTCTTGCGCCGGCTCCGTGCGGTGTTGTTCCAAGTAGGACTCGTATTCCTCGAATAGAAGGTCGGCGCTGTCGCGGATCAAATCCAGGCACAATTCACTTTTGTTTTTGTATCGGCGATAGAGCGTTCCAGGCCCGACCTGCGCTTCCGATGCGATCTGGTTCATGCTGACGGCTTCTACACCATGCTGTTCAAACAGCCGAAGCGCCGCATCCAAGATGCGCTGACGATTCGCCGCCGCGTCGCGGCGTTCGGAACGGGGTGGGGATGTATCGGTTTCTTTCATCTGTACATCACGTCCTTGAATTCGATTTCGATCACGGTTGACAAGTGGAGATGTCTCCGCTTAATATGAAGTGGAGGGTTCTCCGCTTAATCATATCATATGGACTAGGAGTGTTCAACGAATGACACAGATCAATTCTGCTTTGTTAGTTATGGACTTGCAGAACGCTATTGCCGGGCACCTTGGCGACAAGCAAGCGCTGTTCCCGTACAAGATAGCGCTGGAAGCCGCACGCAATCACAACATTCCGGTCATCTTCGTGCGAGTTGCCTTCCGCGAAGGCTATCCGGAGATCAGCCCGATGAACCGAATGTTCGCGAGAGCGGCTCAATACGGCGGCATGACGGTGAACGACGAGACGACGCAAATTCATCCGGAGCTGGCGCCTCAGCCAGGAGAGCCGATCGTTACTAAGAAGCGCGTCAGTGCCTTCGCTGGCAGCGATCTGGAGATGATTCTTCGCGCTAAGGGCATCAACCAGCTTATTCTGAGCGGCATCTCCACAAGCGGCGTTGTACTGTCGACGTTGACGGAAGCAGCGGATAAAGATTATCAGCTTACCGTTCTATCCGATGCTTGCTTCGATCCCGATCCAGAAGTGCACCGCGTTCTGCTCGAGAAAGTATTCACCAAACGGGCGGATGTTGTGACGGTAGACGCGTGGGTCGATACTTTGGTGTAAAGAAGGCGCATTTGTAATGCAGATATGGAAAAGAAATTTATGGGTCTGCTGGTTCGGCATGTTTATGACGGGTGTAGGCATGAGCCAGATCGCGCCTGTTTTACCTCTCTTCATTAAGCAGCTCGGCGTTGAGAACGCATCCTGGATCTCCCAATTGTCTGGCGTCGCATTCGGTGTGACTTATATTATCTCCGCTATATTCTCGCCGATCTGGGGACGCGCGGCAGACAAATATGGTCGCAAGCCTATGCTGCTCAGAGCCAGCCTTGGCATGGCGATCGTCATCGGCTGCATGGGTTTCGCGCCGAATGTCTACTGGCTGATCGGCTTAAGGTTGCTGCAAGGCGTCATTACAGGCTATGGCACGGCCTGCACAACGTTGATCGCGACCCAGACAAGCAAGGAACATTCGGGTTGGGCTCTGGGCACGCTATCAACGGCCAACATCGCGGGCTCCCTGCTCGGACCGTTGATCGGCGGCTTAATCGAAGAGCATTTCGGGATGCAGAACATTTTCTACATCACAGGTGGCTTCATGTTCATCGCCTTCCTGACGACCTTATTCTTCGTGAAAGAGACGTTCGTCCGTACGGAAAAAAAGGTGCCGAGCTTCAAGGAAGTCTGGGCTCAAGTTCCGCAGCCAAGCTTAACGATCACCTTGTTCGTTACGTACTTCGTAATGTCAATCGCCACGTATTCGGTCCAACCGGTGCTTACGGTCTTTGTCGATCAGATTGCACATGATCTGGGCCACGTCGCATTGATCTCAGGAGCGATTTTCTCGGCTTCGGGATTGGCTACTATCATTGCTGCTCCTCGGTTGGGGAAGCTGTCAGATAAGATCGGGGCACATCAGATCATGCTCTTCACGCTGATCGTGGCAGGTATATTGTTCATCCCGCAGGCGTTCGTCCATAATCCTTGGGAACTGATGGCGCTTCGCTTCCTGCTAGGATTGGCGGCAGGCGGGCTAAATCCATCGGTTAACGTCTTACTGAAGAAGATCACGCCGTCCAATCTGACCGGCCGCGTGTTCGGATTGAATATGTCGGCTGCCTATCTCGGCGTCTTTGGCGGTTCGGTGCTTGGCGGTCAAATCGCAGGGCATCTTGGTGTCCGATATGTTTTCCTTGTCACTGGCGGATTGCTGTTGATGAATGCTATTTGGGTTTACTTCAAAGTGTACGGCAAGCTGCAGAGGGGAAAATTACTAGAATAACATCCAGAAACAAAGCTCAGAACAAGGGGCAGAGTCGCGACCCGATAAACGAAAGGAGCGCATAAAATCATGCAGATCAAGTGGTATGGCCATTCGTCATTCCAGTTCACCTCGGACGCCGGAACCAGGATTCTTGTCGATCCCTACTACAAGTTCCTCGGCTACCGCATGCCGATCCCGATCGAATCGGACATCGTCGTCGTGACCCACGATCACGGTGATCACAATAAGATTCAAGCCGCCTCAGGCGATTATTTGGTCGTGAACGAGCCGAAGGAGTACAGTGTAGGAGACGTGGATATTAGCGGCTTCCGCACGTTCCACGACAAGGTGAACGGTCAGAAAAGAGGCCCGAACATCGTGTTCCGCTTCCGGATGGACGGGTTGACGATCTGCCACTGCGGGGATCTGGGCCATCTGCTAACGGAGGAGCAAGCGAACGCCATCGGCCCAGTGGATGTCCTCCTCGTTCCCGTGGGCGGAAGGATGACGCTGAACGGGGCGGAGGCGGCACAGGTGATGCGGCAATTGCAGGCGACCGTGGCGATTCCGATGCACTACAGCACGAAGGCGCTCGGCCTACTCGGACGATTGTTCTTCGCTAAGGAGGATAAGTTTATCCAGGCTGTAGGGGTTAAGACGACTCACGTTCAGACGCTGAACTTATCCAAGGAGAACGTGGCCCAATATGCCGGGATCGTGACGATGGAGTATAAATAGCAGCCAACCAGCTTCCGCGCGGAAGCTGGTTTTTTCCTTTTCCTCAAGCTTGGCTGTTGCCTAGGAATGAACTATGCGAAGATGTGGGGCAACCTTCTAAGCCGATCGGTCTCCCTGATCCCGGCTTTGTTTGAGCTCGATCCTAAGTGAAGCAAGAATTATGGATGCATCGTTCGGTTTAACCAAAGTTTCATGTTAGTTGATTTTTTTAACTGAAATTAATTACGACTCCATTGTCATCATTCCACTCCTTTCGTTAGACTTATTAACGGAAGGTGATGATAATGAGAGAAATCAATATCGCCGAGGTGCTTGCTCGAAAACGAAAAGAAAAGGGCATGACCCAGGAGGATGTCTCCAATTTTATAGGAGTATCGAAAGCCTCGGTCTCCAAATGGGAAACAGGCCAAAGTTACCCGGATATTACAATGCTGCCGCTTCTTGCCTCATTCTTTAATACAACCATTGATGATTTAATGGATTATCGACCGCAATTAGAACCGGATGATATTCGAAAACTATGCGATCAGTTATCCAGTGCTTTCGATTCACAACCATTGGATGAAGCTTTGAACCAATGCCGTGAAATAACGAAGAAATACTGCGCCTGCTTTCCGTTGCTAAAAAAAGTGGGAATGTTGATCCTAAACCACAGTACACTCTTGCAAGATGTTTCTGAGATGAACGTGTTGATCCAAGAGGCAAAGAGGCTTTTTGTACGAGTAAAAGAAGAAAGTGACGACATAGAACTCATCCATCAAGCCGTGTATTTGGAAGCAAGCTGCTGCATGGCCCTTGGCGATCCTAATAAGGCACTGGACCTGCTTGGGGAAATGAACCCGCCACTCATGCCCGTCGAATGGATCAAATCTTTCGCATACCAAATGCTTGGCAACACGGATAACTCGAAAGCTTTCCTGCAAATGGGCATGTACCGGCATGTCACTACATTGTTCGGACTTATGATCTCTTACTTAATGTCTTCGGTGGATCACATTAAAACATTCGAGGAGATCTATCGACGAGCACTTGCCCTAGCGGAAGCCTTCGATTTTAAGCATCTAAACCCTAACCTGTATGCAAACCTTTTTCTTACAGCTGCTCTAGGGTATACGACTCTGGGAGATAAAGAACAGGCGCTGGATAACCTCAAACGATTCACAGAACTCGCAGCTCGTCATCAGAAGCGGACTGCAGCAGGCGGGGACTCCTTTTTTGACTTGATCCATGATCAGTTAGCAGAGTGGGGCTCGGGGATGTGGTTCATGGGCAATACACAGCACCAGCGAAAAAAGATGTACGAAATGATTGCGAATCATCCTGAGCTATCTGCGTTTCTGGATGATCCCCGTTTCAAAAAAGTATTGGAGAAGCTCATCTGCAACGTTTGGGGGGAATTCCGTTGAATTTGACAATCCCCGCAAATGTCATGAGTAGAATCGGACCGTGGAGGAATCTTTTTAAACTAGTTCCCTTTATCGGAAAGTACCGACTGTCCTTTATGTTCGGGGTAGGCGCTGTTCTGGCGAGTTCGATTTTGACAGTTCCCATCCCGTATCTAACAGGGATATTGCTTGATCGGGTTTTATTAAAAGATAAGAACATCAACGACATGTTTTTGTTGTTAGGCATGATGGCTGTTCTATATCTGGTGCAGTATGCATGTTCTCTTTTATCTGGACGGTTGTTTGTAAAAATAAGTTATTCGATCGTTAATGAGTTAAAGTATTTGGTCATGTCAAAAGTATTATCATTGCCAATGAGTTACCTCTCAACCACTGAAAAAGGATACCTTCAGGGACGAGTGGCTGAATGCAATTCAGTTGGAAATGCCTTTTCGCCAGTCATTATCAGTATGGTGCTTAGCGTATTAAATGCCATGTTTGCAGTGATCACGATGTTCGCCATTAATTATAAAATATCTTGCGTAGTTATTGTTTTAGTACCTGTCTTCATTTTTTTATCCAAATCATCCAACAAAAAATTTTTGAACAGCACAAGGGAAATGATGGAGTCGTCCGCTGTTTTAAGCGGGGAAGTCTTTGAATCCATGAATGGCATCGAGGACATTAAAATTCTCGGCGGTAAAGAGACGCAGCTCTTCAAATTTAAATCCAAGATGAATGAGCTGTTTCACCATAGCGTCAAACAAAACAAGTCATTGATTTTTTTAACTGAAAACGTCAGCTTGTTAAACAACCTGTTCACCCTAATCATATTGTTAATCTCCGGCATCCTCATCTTAAAAGGGCAATTTACGGTTGGAATGTACACATCTTTTTCCCTATACACCACAAAAGTGTTTGCCAGTGCACAAAGTCTCACATCCTTAAATACGATTTTGAAACCGGTTTGCTTGAGTGTCGAAAGAATTTACCAGCTATTGGACATGGAGGACGAAAACAGCGGTAAGGTAGTCGAGTTGGATTCAAGGATTGAAACGATAGAATTCCTCCGTGTAGGATATCGGTATCGATCGGATCTTCCTCTGGTCTTTAATGACTTGACTTTCTCGTTCACGAGAGGGGATAAGGTCCTTCTTCTTGGGGATAACGGTACGGGAAAAACGACGCTTATTAAACTTTTATTAGGGTTGTACCAGCCTGCGTACGGAATCATTTCCTTTAACGGTATCCATGCCTCATCGATTCAAAGCGACTCCTTAAGGCAAAGAATTGGTGTGGTATCCCAGAGTACCTTTCTGTTCCGTGGGACTGTGTTAGACAATATTTTATACGGGCAAAATTGTAACCGCAGCACTGTTGAAAACCTGATTGACGAACTTGGGTTGAAAGAGTATATAGACAGGATGCCAAAAGGACTGGATACCGAAATCAATCAAAACACTTCAGGTGTCTCGGGTGGTCAGGCTCAAATCATCGCTTTTATACGAGCCATGCTTGCCGACAAGGATGTATTAATATTAGATGAACCCACAGCTAACGTCGACGAAGAGACTCGACGCATCATAATTCACTCCTTACGGGAACAGCGATATATGGGTATATTGATTGTGATCTCGCATCAAATGGAAGGAATGGACTTTTTCAATAAAACCATTCATTTGACGAAGACCTTATAAAACCGAGAGAACTCCTTAATGGGGCTCATTTACAGAATCAACGGCAATTGGTCAAACAATCAGTTGCCGTTAATAGCCGCGTAAAATGCGGCTTTTTCCGTAGCCGATAAAGTCACTGTGGTGAATAATAGCCTACTCCTGTTACCCGCATAAACGGAGTTACAACGCTAACTGGCTACATGCGTTAAGCTAACGGGCAGGATCGTTCAAGACCATATAGGTAAAAGATCCGAAAATATCGTGGGAATTCATGATGTGGTAGAGAAGTAGTCATAATGTTTTTTTCACTAATGCTGGACAATTTCTAAATGGGTGGACTTAAACAAAAACAAAAAATCCTTTCGAAAGCACGCTCCGAAGGATTTTGATGTCTGTTCTATCGAAGCCTAATTCAACATTATATCAAAGCGAATGCAATCAGTAATGTTTAGCTATATAAGCTTTCCTTCATTTGCCGGACTTGCTCTTCCATCTCTTGCTTGACGACAGCCAATGCATTCATTTTTCTGTTGACTTCTAGCAGCATTTCTTCATACATTTGGATCATTTCCCGACAAACCTTCTCTGCTTCATCTTTATAATACCCGTCCGTACACTTTAAGGTTTTTTCTATTTGTTTTGTCGTCAATCCTAAGTTCAAGTAAGTTTTGATCGTTTTGATGCGCTCTATGGAAGCTTCATCGAACTCCCGAAAACCATTTTTTAGACGGGAAGCAGTGAGTAAATTGGTTGCTTCATAATGTCGGATTGATCGGGTACTAGCGCCGGTTATTTTAGACAATTGGCTTATTTTCATAGAAATGGCTCCTTTCAAGTGGTATGCTCGGACTAACGTTAGTTATCGTGAGGTTTACGAATCAGCTCTGCTAAATACGAGAAATCTTGCTTGCCGTAGCCCAAATCGATCGCCTGACGGACAAGATTTTTCGCGGCGATTAGTACTCCAACTTCGATGCCGCGGGCTTTGGATGCATGGATAATGTTATCCATTACAGCCTCGGTGGAGATGAGGTTGGATTCAATTCCTGGGTAATGGCTGTTGTCGACCTGATTTGCAAATTCAACCATTATATCGGGCATCATGCCGATGATTTTTCTAGCATAAGGCACGAGATCCGTCGCCGTGATATTCTCCGCACTGGCAATGGCAAGGGCGTGGATGTAACCGGTCATCGATGTCCAGAAAATATCCAGTAATGCTACATCGTATGCTGCTGCACGGCCTGGATCAATACTAAGATATGAGGAAGTGCCTCCCAGACTCATTAGTGTTCTCTGGTGTGTAAGATAAGCATTCTCAGAACCGCTGTACAAAATAGACGCTTCCGGTTGACCAACTGCAGGGACTATAATCGCACCGTCGAGGTAGTTAAATCCGCCTTTTGCAGCCCATGCAGCCATTTGCCTCGCTCCATCCGGGGAACCACTGGTGAGATTTACCAAAGTTCGACCTTTCAGAGAAGCAGCCGAATACTCAAGAATAGAGTATACGGCATTGTAATCGAGTACACAAACGATTACCAACGGGCTTGCCGCAACCGCATCGGCAACCGTATCTGCAACAGTCGCTCCTTGGCTGACAAGCTCGTCTGCTTTACCTTTGGTGCGGTTCCATAACGTAGTCGGATGGCCATTTTGTAAAAATGCAGCAGCCAACATTCGGCCCATTGGACCAAGACCAATGACCGTAACCGGAGAGCGATCAGCAGGGGGGTTCATCGTTTGGTTATTATCATACATACAAATATCTCCTCTCCAACTATTGTTCAGAGTTAATTGTAAATTATGACACTAATGTAATAGCAACGGTAAAGTGCGATGTGAAATATCTATCTCAATCAAAGAGGATTATTGGGCCAATGCCTTCTGAAATAGCTTTAATTATTTCTGAGGCAATAAGACAAGGATGGAAACCCAAGGAGCAAGGTGCTTTATTAAGTTCAAACTTTCTGAAAACAAGCTTATGGCGCTAAACTAAGGGAAAAAGTTAGCTGTAGTCCGTTACGCTAACGCAATATGATTACTGAATAATAAGTATAGCATTCACAACCCGACGTTATGGAAATGGCAGCGTCAATACAAACTGTACGGTTGCAAAGGATTGGAGAATCGTAAGCTACAGGCGGTGCTGGATTATAAGGTGGTTTGTCTAAGTACCAGGTTATCGAAAACACTGTCTTGCAGGCAGCCCCAGGAAGCAAGCCAATGCTTCATAGCGACAGCGGTTTCCAATACACATCGCTGGACTTTAAAGCGCTCTTGGACGAAAGCGAACTGTCTCAGAGCATGTCTCGAGTTGGGCGATGCATCGATAATGGCCCCATGCAATCATTTTGGGAAACTCTAAAATGCGAGAAGTATTATTTGCATACGTACCACACTTTTGATGAGATCGAAAAGGACATTATTTCATATATCCACTTTAGGTGAATTAGAAGTTATTTTTTGGGGGACGGAAGTTTTACTGGCATAATAAATCTTTGAATTTGGTAAGGGCAGGATCGTTTATTTATAAGTGATCTCTACTTTTCACTTTAAAACAATAGCGTTGTTAATGGATAAATTATCTTATCCCATATCTGAAATGGAGGTTAATAAATGAGTAATAAAGCAGCTTTAAGTTATGATCGGACAGCAGAAGAAATACTAAAGTATAAAGAATTCGATGAACAACGCCTTCTTGAGCCAATAAGTGAAGGGAAGTGGTCAGTCAAGGAAATCATAGGACATCTATATTATTGGGATAAGTTTATTTTACAGAATCATGTCCCCTATATGAATGAGGGTTCCAACTTGAACGCTTTCCCTAATCATGACTCACATAATAGAGAAGCCATCGAATACATAAGTGTTTTTACAACAACTGGTTCTTTAATAGATGAGTTTGTCCTGAATCGAAGAATATTAATTAAAGCGATATCTGGAATCGACAGTAATGCTAAGTTCACCATTGGTTCTGGAAAACGTCAGTTTACAGTGGATAAATACTTGAAGATATTCATTGACCACGATTTTCATCACCTTAAACAAATGAATGAACGACTAAGCTAACGGGATACCATAGTTAAAAAACTTACAAGTAAGAAGCTGCCGAAAGCTGATCGGCAGCTTCATTTTTGAGGTATCACATGATCCTGATGTATTTGCCCTTCAGAAGTAAAAAACATTTTTGAGGGTGAGGATAATCCCGAAAAATGAATCAGCAGCATTAAAGTAAGAAAACAAGAGTAAGCGAACGATAAGATTGTCTTACCTGGAAACGATTATTTATATTGTGTTAATCTGGCTAGTAGTGTACTCAATATAGAGAGGGGGATGTTACTTGAAAAGAACCGTATTATATATAGAAGATAATGAAAAGATAGGCAGTTTGGTAAAAGAAGAATTGGAAAAACGAGGATTTTCAGTTCAGTGGCTGCTTTCTGGTGAAGGAGCCGAAAAAGAAGTAAATCAGCATGAGATCGTTATATTGGATATCATGTTACCTGGTTTAGATGGTTTTACTGTGGGAAAACGATTAAAAAAGGCAGCTCCTGCTGTTCCTATTTTGCTGTTATCCGCTCGAACATCGATCGATGATAAGGTAGATGGCTTACAATTTGCTGATGACTATTTAACGAAACCATTCCATACGGATGAATTAGTTGCAAGATTGGAAGTATTAATCCGTCGAAGTGGTGTCACACATTCCGAACGCATTTTATTAGGAAATCATATTGAAGTAGATCCGGAAGGCCAAATGGTATTTGACAAACGCACAGGTGAAGAAATTATATTGACGGGGAAACAACATCAAATTTTAATGTATTTCTTACGCCATCCTAATCAAGTTTTACCTAAAGAACAAATTTATGAAGCAATTTGGCAAGAAGCTTATATAACTGGTGATAAAACAGTAATGGTGCATATCCGTCGGCTACGTCAAAAGTTGGAACGTAATCCAGATTCCCCAGAGATTATCGAAACGTTGAAGGGAATAGGCTACCGGGTGAAACTATGAAACAGAACAGATCATTATTTCGTCGGTTTCTAAAAGTACATTTTCTATTTATCTTTCTTCCTCCGATAATGCTGATTTTCATCAGTGCGTTTTTTGGGGTTTCAAATACACATGAAAAAAATGTGAATACGTTAAATCTGTTTTACATTTCCGTGCTATTGTTTGGTTTTATTATGGTCGCATTTGTTATATTATCTTGGCTGTTCTTCTTGAAACTTCAAAAACGTCTCGCTCACTTACAGGAAGTCATGTCATCTTCAGCTAAAAATAACTCATTTCCTAAACCCATATCTGTTCAAGCGGCTCGTATGGATGAGATAGACCAGTTAGGAAGTTCTTTTAATTGGATGATTCAGCGGCTTGAAGACAGTCGTAAGCGGGAATATGAAGAGGAGTTATTACGACATCGACTCATTGCGAATTTATCTCACGATTTACGAACACCACTTACTATTTTGAGAGGACACGTCACCAGATTAAATAAAGAATCTATAAGTTTAGATGGACAGAATTCATTAACAGAGATAAATCATACGATTACTAGAGTCGGAGATCTAATGGATGATTTATTTTCCTACACATTGCTTACATCAGGGAAACATCCT
Organism: Paenibacillus sp. FSL R5-0378; assembly: GCF_038009285.1. Lineage (NCBI taxonomy): Bacteria > Bacillati > Bacillota > Bacilli > Caryophanales > Paenibacillaceae > Paenibacillus > Paenibacillus sp. FSL R5-0378. Next base: position 4,674,741 of record NZ_JBBPAY010000001.1, on the reverse strand, counting down.
TTTCAATCCACTTCAACAGATATTGGACGTTTAGTAAGAGCATCTGTTGCTGCGTGGTATCCTCTATTTGAAGAAAAAGAAATTCAGCTCGATGTTGATTTACCGACAGAGGAGACTTTTTATTGGGAAGCAGATCCTAAATGGATGACACGAATTCTGGATAATTTATTTCAGAATATTATTCGCCATGCAGCAGAGGGAAAATATATAAACATTGTGGTTGATGTAGAAAAAGAACAGATTATTGTTGCAGACAGAGGTCCAGGTATGGATAACTCATCCTACTAGGGCGGAGCGGGGATTGGTTTATCGACTTCAAATTATATGTTAAAAAAAATGAAGCTGAAAGCTGATTTTACATCCAATGAAAATGGAACAAGAGTAGCTATTGGCAGAGCTTAACCTAGAGTTAACCCAGAAGTAAACAGCATGATAACCGAGATGTAACCTTGCTTCTTTATAATTGGACCATAACAGAAAGGAAGTGTTATGGTTGCTTATCATTAATAACTTAGTCAAACATCGCGGAACTCAAGAAATCTTATCAGGTATCAGTTTTAAAGCTAGACCAGGTAGAGTAACGGGTTTTTTAGGTCCAAACGGGGCAGGTAAAAGTTCTACACTACGGATCCTGCTTGGGTTAGATCGTGCCACCTCAGGAAATGCACTAATTGATGGGAAGCCATTCGCAGAGTTACATAATCCTCTAACAACAATAGGTGCCGCACTTGATGGATCTGGAGCTCATCGTATGCGAACAGGACGGGCGCACTTGCGTTGGATGGCACATGCCGCAGGATTGTCTCGCTCACGTGTTGAAGAAGTGCTGGATATAGTAGGTCTTACGAATGCAGCCGGTAAAAGAGTCGGGAAGTATTCCCTCGGTATGGGGAGAAGACTTGGGATGGCAGCTGCACTGCTTGGCGATCCCAAAATATTGGTTTTAGATGAGCCCGTAAACGGCCTCGACCCGGAAGGAATTCGCTGGATTCGGACATTTTTACGTGAACGTGCTGCGTCTGGTAATACGGTGTTACTATCCAGTCATCTTATGGGAGAGCTTGCAGAGACTGTTGATGATGTGGTGATTATTCATCACGGAAAAATCGTTGCAGATGGAACATTGGAAGAAGTAATAGGTAACCGTTCCACGCTAGAGGAAGCCTTTTTTGCCCTGACATCTGGACTTGCAGGTGATGTTGTATGAGAGCGTTCAACGCGGAATTATCTAAATTGTTCTCCCTGCCGGGCATTTGGCTTGCCTTTCTTATTGGAGCAGTAGCCCCAGCGGTCATTGCTGCTTTGGATAGTACCGCACAAAAAGAAGAGATTATAGCTGGAGTTGGCACACGGCTATCGGAAGTTGGCTACATTGGATTAGGTCTTGGTGTACAAGGCGTCATTATTCTCGGTGTGCTTGCCGTCAGCAGCGAGTATTTGGCAGAGGGCAATGAATCCGGCGGAGGACAGCAGATTACAACAAGTTTAACGGTTGTTTCATCAAGGATTCATTTTTTGTTGGCAAAAGCAGGCGCTGTGACAGTGATCAGCATATTGCTTAGTGTTGTGGCTATTATGACAACGGTGTCTGCTACGCATCTTGTTCTTGGCGAGTACACCCCTGCATTTGAATGGCCTAAACTGCTCGGTGCAGTTTGTTACTGGGCATTCACTGCTCTTTTAGCATTTGGGATTACTGTTCTAACAAAGCATGGCATGATCCCGCTTGCTGTGCTCATCATAAATACATCCTTTGTATCATTCAGCTTCCTTCTTTCTAAGGTTACAAAGTTGGCGTTATACTTACCGGATCGGGCCGGCTTTGAAATGTTTATGTTTCTGAGCAATAGATTTCTCACCCCGTTCACAGGCGGTTTAGTCATGTTTGCCTGGGTCGTCGTTCTTTTCATTGCTGCAGCTATCGTATTCCATAAAAGGGACGTTGCATCATGAGTTTCCCTTCGAGTAAAAAGATAACCCGAATCCTTGGCGCTGAACTGGATAAATTAGTTACACTACCTTCAATATGGCTCACTCTTACAGGTACATTCATTCTTAATTTACTGTTAGCTGCAGCTTTTACTTCTGTTGGTCTACAAGGGGCAGCAGGAACGCAAAGTATACTGAATATAGGACTTGCTTCTATGAGATATCTTCAAGCAGGGTTCATTATTCTTGGTATACTAGCTACTTGTTCGGAGTACACTGGTGGACAGATTCGAACTACTTTAGCTACGATACCTTGGCGGGGGGTTCAATTATCCACGAAGCATTTCGCATTGGCAATTATAACCATTCCTGCGGCATTTATTATGGCTGCTTCAGGTGTTCTATATACTTTTACGATGATGAGAGACACAGCAGTAGTGATTGAAATAGACACGATGATAAAAATACTATTAGGTGCAACAGGTTATCTAACATGTACCACACTTCTTAGTGCAGCTATAGGTGCTTTATTTAGAAGAACCACTCCTGCTTTAGTTGTGCTGCTTGGTTATTATTTCGTTGTCAGTCCATTGACGAGAGATTTTCCTACTATTAGAAATTACTTTCCAGATACAGCAGGATATTATATGTATATGCCGCCTTCCACTGATGAAATAAATTACCTTACACCCATGCAAGGGGCAGGTATTTCAATGTTATGGACACTGATTTTGATTACAGTAGCTATTGTACTTTTCCGTAAACGAGATGCCTAAGTTTTAGGTTTAAGATGAAATATGATGAAAGGCAGCCTACTATGAACAAATTTATCGAAATTAAGGGTGCACGGGTTCATAATTTGAAAAATATCGATCTTCGGATTCCACGGGGTAAATTGACCGTGATAACCGGAGTATCCGGCAGCGGGAAATCCAGTCTTGCATTCGACACATTGTATGAGGAGGGCAAGCGCCGATACCTTATGTTTTCGGGTACGCAGTTTATGGTGGATGCCGCACCGACCTTTGATCAAATCACAGGTCTAGCCCCTACCGTCGCAGTGGAACAAAGAATTATTCGCCAATCCAATCCACGTAGCACGGTTGGAACGCGGACAAAGATTGGCAATATGCTCGCCGTTTTATTTGCTACATATGGCAAGAGAGATCCCAATTACGACGATGGGCTTTCCCTAAGCATGGACATGTTCCTGAGGAACTCACCGAAAGGAATGTGCGTAAAGTGCTTAGGTAATGGAAACGTGTATTCCATTGATGAAGATAAAATATTCTCTGATGGAAGAACACAGTTAAAAGATCTATTAGTCGAACGGTTGCTATATCGGGGAGGAGCCAGAAAGAGGTTGGACGAATTTTGTTCATATCATGGACTGACTGTAACGCAACCGCTTCATACTTTGAACCATGAACAACTGTTAGCTTTAAAATATGGAGACCATGGAAAGACAAGTTTTCAGGGTGTCATTCCTTGGCTGTTGAATGGATTTAAATATGGTGAAATTAGCGGTAGGCAAAATGGCATTTTATCTGAAGCGTACGGAAAGAAGGAACCGTGCAACAAATGTGGAGGAGCCGGCTTGGGTGAACAGGCAATGCATACAACAATAGCCGGAAAAACCATAACAGATCTGGAGAATATGTATATTAGAGATTTGAATGATTTTTTAACAACGGAAAACTCTGAGTTATTCGGTATGACGCTGATCAACGAGATTCATCTTAAGTTGGATTGTATGATTGATGTGGGCCTTCACCATCTTTCATTGTCGCGACCTGTCCCAACCTTGTCGGGTGGCGAAATACAACGCTTGTTCCTCGCTTCCTCTATCATTGCTCAGATGGATTCCATCATCTTTATATTCGATGAGCCGACCATTGGTTTGCATGAAATTGAGAAAGCAAAGCTTATTCAAATTATTCAAAATCTGGTTAATCGGGGGAATACGGTAATAGCTGTTGAGCACGATGAAAATTTTATGCGCGCTGCAGATTATATCATTGATCTAGGACCTGATGCTGGAATTTTTGGAGGTCATCGTATCTTTCAAGGCAGCTTCGACGATTTTATGACATGTGAATTATCGAGAACCTCGCCATATCTAGCCGATCAAAAAAAGCTGCAAGTAAAGCAGACATATTCTAAGATAAACCCGGAAAAAATGCTGACGGTTGAAAATGCATGCCTACATAATCTTCGCCACTTAACTGTACAAATCCCCCTCGGGGTAATGGTAGGGATCGCGGGGGTATCGGGCAGTGGAAAATCGAGTTTAATCTCAGGCACTTTGGTCCCTAAACTAAAAGAGTTTCTTACAATTACAGATGAAGACGAAGAAACGGTATTTTTATCCGATGTAAGGGTAAGTGGAATTGAACATATCAAGAAATGCTTGGTCATTGATCAAAAACCTATAGGAAGAAGCAGAACCTCTTGTCCAGCTACATACACGGGGATATACGATCGGATCCGAAAAATGTTTGCAGGCACGTCTGATTCGATAGAGAGAGGATATGGAGCAGGATTATTTTCACTGAACTCTGAAGGTGGATGCCGTCAATGCAAAGGTGATCAAGTGATTAAATATCATGTGGGCTTTGGAAACTATATCGAACAAAATTGTGACGCTTGCGGGGGAACAGGCTTTATAGAAGAAGCCATGGAAATAACGATTGAAGGCAAAAATATACGGCAAATCCTCGAAATGAGCGTATCGGAAGCGATAGATTTTTTCGGAAATGAGGAAAGTGCCGCATATGATAAGAATATCTGCCATTTACTTTTCACTCTTGAACGAGTAGGACTGGGGTATTATTAAGCTGGGGCAGCAAACACCGACCATTTCCGGCGGGGAGTCTCAAAGAATTAAACTCGCTAAAGAGCTTGGCAAGCAATCGGGTAAGGATCGTTTGTATATTCTCGATGAGCCTACAACCGGCTTATCTTTTTCAGATAGTGAAAAACTAATCCAGCTGATGCTGGAATTAACAGAGAATGGGAATTCGGTCATTGTGACTGAGCATGACCCCGCTGTGTTAAGCAATTGCGATTATATTATAGAATTGGGGCCAGGAGGCGGCAGTGATGGTGGGTTTATTATTGCGCTCGGATCTCCAGAGCAGTTAAAAAGAAACGAAAAATCGATTATCGGCAGGTATTTGAGATGAATTTAGAGTGGCAATATTCCACGCCCCAGGCGGAAGGCATGGATGCGGAGATGTTAGGCGACCTTGATTATTTTATTAAACAAAAGCGATATCGGCTTGTCAACAGCGTCCTTGTTGTGAAAAACGGGAAAATTGTTTTTGAACGATATTACAACAAGTATAATGAAAATACCAGAAATCATATTAAATCGATATGGAAAAGTATTCTTTCTTTACTGATGGGGATTTGTCTCGATAAAGGCATGATTCGAAGCCTGGACGAGCCAATCGGCGATTACTTGCCCGCGTTTCAAAGGGGTGTCCATCCTTATCATAAGGCCATAACGATTCGTCATCTTCTCACCATGTCATCAGGGATTTTCTGGAACGGCGGCGTTCATTATCATTGCCCGATGGTCGAGCAAATGAAGCGGACGAGGGATTGGGTCGCACATGTCGCAGATGTTGCGATGAAGGACTATCCTGGAAGCAGCTACGTGTATAAAGAATGGGACGTGCTATTGTTATCTGCTGTTATTGGAAATGCTTTCGGAAATACATCATATGAACTGTGTGAGGAGTTTTTATATATGCCTCTAGGAATATCGAGTGGAAGATGGGCTGAAAGCCCTTGTGGTGTATCGTATACCGTGATGAAAGGAGAGGAACATTCTAATTTATCTGCCAGAGATCTTGCGAAGATAGGATTTCTAGTTCTAAACAACGGCATTGTAGATGGCCAACGGATTGTTTCTGAACATTACATTAAGGAAATGCTTAGGCCAAACGACAACAACAGCTCATACGGATATTTGTGGTGGATACTGGAAAATGGCTATGCATGCAGGGGATTCGGCGGTCAAGAGATAAATATTCTGCCTAAGCAAAACATGATAACAGTTATCCAGGCTACCCCCACTCCATCAAGCAAAACTTATGGAGATATTCATAAGGAGATTCTTGAGAAATCTGTTGTTTGATTTAGCGCAGTATGTGTTTGCAAAATGGGGAAACAACAATCTAAAACAACACTGCAGCAGCCGGCTGCTAAACGGCTGCTGTTTTTGTTGAACTAACGAGCTGGATCGTTATAAAACACGATCTCAACGTTCCGAAAAACTTAATTTAATAAGTAGATCTTTGCGCTATATAATTAATTATTAGAAACGACATGAATTCTCTTAGGAAACTAAATTGTGCACAAATAGTTGCGATATGAGAACGTAGCATACCTATACTTTTGATAAGAGGAGGGATCAGATGGATTGGCTCACGAGGATGAATCGAGCGATGGATTACATCGAATTGAATCTAACCGGCAAGATCGATTTGAAGGAAGTTGCTCAATGTGCTTGTTGTTCTTCATATCAGTTCCAGAGAATGTTCTCATTTATTACAGATGTGTCTCTTGCGGAATACATAAGGAGAAGACGGCTCACTCTTGCTGCCATTGAATTAAAGAATAGTGATATGAGAGTTGTTGACATTGCGATAAAGTATGGTTATGAATCTCCAGTTTCATTCGCAAGAGCTTTTCAATTGTTGCATGGTGTTAATCCAGCAATGGCTCGAGAAGAAGGGACTGAGCTCAAAGCCTATCCTCGTCTTTCCTTCCTTATTTCAATTAAAGGAGAAAAGGCTATGAACTATCGTATCGAGACAAAAGAACCCTTTCAAGTATTCGGAATCGAAAAATTGTTTCAATTCAACGGTGTAGATACCCCAGCAGAATTATGGAAGCAAAGCCATGCTAATGGAGAGGTTGAAAGGCTTACGGACAATGCAGGTGATCTACCCACTTTTTTAAATCAGAACTATCATAAAGTACATGCTGTTTGTAGCTACAAAAAAACGGAAGAGGGTAGTTTTCCGTATATGCTGTCCGCATTTAAAGGGGATTCAAGTAAAACGGATGGGTACACAATGATAACAATACCAGCTCAAACATGGGCGATTTTCCCCTCTGATCTGTTCACATGGGACAAATTTGATGAAACCATTGAGACATTATATAAACGATTCTTCTCTGAATGGCTTCCTACTGCTGGATACGAGCAGGTCGATGGGATGGAATTTGAAGTTACAGGAGTTAAAGACGGACTTAATTTCGTTGAGCTATGGTTTGCAGTAAGGAAATTAACTTAGGTGTGGTTGTTAAAAACATTTTCTTTGATTTTGGAGGCTGCTAGCTTTTTGGTGAGCTGCACATCGCTCCCTTTAATCGAACATACATTTTGTGTATATTTAACACACACCAATCAAAGGAGGTTAAATATGAGATCAATTGATTTAACAGGAGTTTCCTTCAACAAGTAATAGTTAGAGGTGTAGAAAATCTATGAACGTATTTTTAAAAGGAACAAAAATGGTATATGTATTGCTCATTTTGTTAGTAACGATTACAGGATGCACCACTAAGCCTATATCTCCAGATGAAAATCAATCTCTATCTGATCAACCTCAAAATACGAAACCTATAGAAGATGCTGTAAATGAAACACCAGTTTCCGAAGTGAAGAACATACCATCAAACCCACCGGTTGAGTATGATCCTGCCTGGCCAGATCAAGCGGTACGCTCTTCTAGCGGGCATCTTGTGAACAGTTGTGTTCCTGAAGAGCTACGCGATAAAGCCACTACGTTGACAACCAGTGATGGGGTGCATCTGTCGGCACTTGTGCTTGGCAGCGGAGATAAAGGAGTCCTGCTTGCACACGAGCAAGGCTATAAGTTTTGCTCTTTTCTTGACATGGGAACAGAGCTGGCTGATAGTGGATATCTCGTTGTTATTCCTGAATATCGTAATCATGGTGCCTCACAGAATATTCCGGAGGATAATCAGAATATAGATCGTGATGCAGATGCTGCCTTAAGCGAACTCAAACGATTGGGTGCAAAAAGAGTGTTTTTGGCAGGAGCATCATGTGGCGGTAGTACAGCAATCATTGCAGGCGTTCGTCAAGCGCTGCCGATTGAGGGGCTGATTATTCTTTCTTCTCCTGCACAATGTGGGCCCCTTGATGCCATTCCAAGCGTCGAAAAGATTAAAGCACCATCCGTGTTTGTTTTTTCACCTGGCGATTATGGAGGCTCCATTGAAAAAGAAGTGCGCAAATTATATCAAGCATCCGGAGCAACGGATAAAGAGCTGATTGTAGATGAGAGTGGCTATCACGGAACAGATATGTACCACAAGGGAGAGCATGGTGATATATTAAAGTCCAGGCTAATTGGCTTTGTTAAAAAGGTATTTAATTAAAGTAAATCGGGGCGTAGTGTTGTAAGACGACAAGAACATACATGATTAAAAGCCGCGTAAGAGCGGCTTTTTTTTGTTTTAACGGCAGATTTATGATGCTCGTAGGGCTAATCCGTAATGTCTCCACACCAGCGAGTGATACCTTCATTTATTTTTTGCATTGGATTCGCCTCAGATAGAGAAATCGCCCAGGCAATATGTCCATCCGGACGAATAAGTGCCGTGTGGACGTCGTTCCAATCCGCGTCTGCCTCAGCCAAAGATGCATGTAATACTTGAAGGTTGCTATACGTTTCCCATTGGCCGCTAATCGGTTCATTAGAATGGAACTGCAGCAGAAGAAAAGTACCTTTGTTCAGGAGCGGATAGGAGTTAATCAATTGCCCGTCTTTCAGTTGTAAGCGGAGATCTTTGAACCGTTTCCCGTTTAAAGGATGGGAAGGCGCTTCGGCGTCGGGTGCATAATGTACATCCATGGCGGAAATCTGTGCAGCGATTTGATAATTAGCCTCCGGTATTTGAATCAGATCAGCCAGCATGCTTCGCAGTTCCGTGATGGAAGGAGTCACGTCCAGAAGCAGGGTTTGGACCTCGGTATTCCGGAGCAAGGCCGTATTCCATGGGAAACGTTCGGTATGATAACTGTCCAATAGCCATTCCGGAGCCCAGCCTTTGATGGCTCCTGCAAGCTTCCAGCCTAAGTTCATCGCTTCTTGTAAGCCGACGTTCATTCCCTGTCCACCAGCCGGAAAATGAATGTGCGCCGAATCTCCCGCTAAGAACAATCGACCATTCCGATACCGACCCGCCTGCCGCGTCGCATTTCCGAAACGGGACATCCATTTTACATCGTTCAATCCCAGGTCGCTTCCGGTCGTACGGATGAGTGATGAACGAAACTCTTCCAAGGTAACCTTCTCATCCTTAGAGATGTTACGTCTCTCCATATCGATAATCAAGACCCGATAGATATGATCATTGATCGGCATGATGCTGACCAAACCTTTTTCTGTAATTCGGGATATAACACTCATAGGAGCCAAATCAGATAGAACGGCATCTCCCAGAATAGCTGTAAAGGTCGCATCTGTACCTTCAAAGGATATATTTGCAGATTTGCGAACCAAACTTCTGGCTCCATCCGTACCTACCACATAAGCTGATCTTAACGTTGTTTCTCCATGAGGTCCGGCGATCTTAACGTCGACCCCATCCTCATCCTGATGCACAGATAGAGCCTCAAACCCTCTCCAGACCTCTGCGCCAAGGCTAAGAGCCCATTCCTCCAGCACCTTCTCCGTCTCACTCTGCGGTAAAAAGAGAGTGTGATTGGAAGAAGAATCCAACACAGAGAAATCCAAAGGAGTTTCTAATCCGGCAAAATGTCCTCTCGAAAGTAAGCGGCCTTTACTGATTAGTTGTGATTTCACTCCACGCATATCTAATATTTCAAGGGTTCGTGGATGTACGGTAAGCGCACGTGAATACGGGGTTGTCTCTTTTAATCGCTCAATGACGCAGACCTTTACACCGGCTAATGCCAATTCTCCAGCTAACATCATGCCGACAGGTCCGCCACCGATAAGGATGACTTCAAATTTCATATCAATAACCTCTTTTCTTAAACATTATGGGAAGATTACGATAGCGTCTATTTCGATAAGCCATTCAGGATCGGCTAGTGCTTGAACGCCTATATAGGTACTTGCTGTCTTCGGCCAGTTAGAGCCAAACACATGAAATCCGGCGTCAAAAATAATCGAAATCAATTCCGGGTGGTGGTTTACCACAAAAATGTTCATTTTTGCAATGTACAATGGATCCGCTCGCACGGCTTCCAATGCATATTTAAGATTGGTGAACACTTGAATCGCTTGCGCGTAATAGTCCCTTGAACCGACCAATGCGCCTGTTTCATCTACAGCAACCTGACCTGAGATGAAGGCCAGTTTAGAGGCAGTAGTTACCACGACATGGGAAATGACAGATGTAACTTGATCCGTCAATGTCTTGGGATTCACGATTTCCATAGGCAGGCATGAACCTCCTTCATTAATTATTGTTTCACTTGAATCTTTTTCGATACTTATAAAACAGGGTGTTATAAAAATTATATATAATTTATGTTTCATATGAAACAAAATAATTGTACGCGGTCACTCTTTATCCTGTCAACCCCAATTTCAATATGCGAGTAAGTCTATATTTCTCTGGAAACAATCTGTGATGTGATGTGGCAAATAAGTCGAGGAGCCATTGTGAAGGACTTCCTAAAATGCTTGTCGAATGTGTTCCTATTCGAGCCCTTCTGAAGAGGTGTTGAGACCAATGCTTAGGAAACCATCGGACAAGGATCTAGAAAAGTACTTCCAGGATATTGAGGAAATATTACGAGAGCAGCACGGCATGACCTTCAAATTTATAAATGAAGAGGGACGGTTTGTTCATACTTATTGCGCTGGACAATTAATGTCCAAAATGGGTTTGGAGGAAAGAGACGTCATTGGGAAAGAACTTAAGGACTTTCTCCCAGCTGGGAAAGCGGCAGCCAAGGAACGACACTATGTTAAAGCCTGGGAAGGAAATGAAGGAGTCACGTATGAAGGGGAATCGAAAGGCATCTATTATTTGGCATCGCTGAGGCCAATTCGACGAGATGGTAAGGTCATTGAGGTTATTGCCTCATGCGTGGATATTACGGAACGGAAAAAGGCGGAACAAGAGCTGGAAAGAACTAAGAAATTGCTGGAATCGATCATTGATGACTCGGCAGATGGTATTTGTATCATAGATACAGGGGGAAATGTGATACGTGTAAACCATTCATTTGAAATGTTATATGGTTGGTCTGAAAATGAGTTGATTGGCAGGCAGTTGCCCATTGTCCCGCCGGAGATGGAAGATGAATTCAAATCCATTACCCAAGAAATCCAAGGTGATATGCTGGCAAAGACTTTTGAGACGGTTCGGCGGAATAAAGCCGGAGAGTTAGTACATGTTTCTATAACCCTTTCTCCAATTAAAAATGGCTACGGCGAAATTATTGCATTGACAGGCATTACCCGTGACATCTCTGAGCGCATAAAATCTGAAGAATTTTTCCGGAAAGCAGATAAATTAAATGTTGTTGGACAATTGGCCGCAGGGCTAGCACACGAAATCCGCAATCCTTTAACATCACTAAAGGGCTTTCTTCAGCTTATGAAGGAATCTGATAAGAGAAGAGTCGAGCACTGTGAGATTATGTTATCTGAGGTCGACCGGATGAATAGTATTATCAATGAGCTATTGATATTCTCCAAGCCGCAGCCGAAGGTTTTAAAAAGGAACGATATAGGTACCCTTTTGTATAGTGTAATAAATTTATTAGAAGCCCAAGCTACAATGAATGGGGTTCAAGTTTACATAGAAATACATGGAGATCTTCCTCCAATTTGTTGTTCGGAAGTGGATATTAAACAAGTGTTCGTCAATGTATTAAAAAATGCAATTGAGGCAACTCCGAATGGTGGCAAAATTCAGATCGTCGCCTTTGAGCAATTGAATGAGCTCATAATCCGTATTAAGGATGAAGGTGTTGGGATACCTACTGACAACCTTCATCGGTTAGGGGAACCCTTTTATACGACAAAGGAACAGGGGACAGGGCTTGGTTTGATGATGTGCTATAAAATTATTCATGACCATAAAGGGAACTTGAGCATTCGAAGCGCACTTAATCAAGGAACCACGGTCGATATCAAATTACCTGTAACGGAATAACTACTCTGGAATATCGATCCGGTGGTTTGAGTTTAACAGTAAAAATAGTTTAAGGAAAATAGAGGCGAGAACTATAGCTGAAGTGTATTACGGTAGGAGCATAAACGATTTTCTTATGTTCCCTTCTTCTCCAGCAGCGCCAATTTGTTGTCTAGCATCCGAGCGAGAAGAGACTGCGATTGTTCCAATTCTCTTTTCCTATGGTCCATTTCCTTCATCTTCTTCCGCAAAAATTCTATGGCCTTGGAGAGCTCAAGTTTGTTCTCGTCTTCTTCCTTCAAAATAACTTTGATTTCCCTTATCGTAAAACCCGCAGCCTGAACCCTTTTAATCAGTAAAAGGTGTTCGACCGCTTCCTCGGTATATTCACGATAATTATTGTCCCTGCGCTCAACGTGGCGTCTATCCAGCAATCCTTCCTTCTCGTAATAACGAATGGTCGGCGGATTTAACCCGGTCTTCTGCGCCAGCACATGAATTTTCATACTTCCTCCCGCGTAAGGCTTGACCTTCAAGTATACTTTATAGTTTATACTTTAGAGGTCTAATGGAACCTTGTCAAACCTATTGGCACAATAGTCGATCAGAAGGAGGAGCTGTGAATGAACGCTCAGAAAAGGAATTCACCGACCAGAGCTGTAGTTTTGGGGGGCGGTGGCGTGACGGGGATCGCATGGGAGGTTGGTGTCTTAGCGGGTCTGCTCGAATCCGGAGTAGACCTCCATCGAGCTGACGTGATCATCGGAACGTCCGCCGGTGCCTTTGTCGGAGCAGCCTTGGCCAGTGGATACGACATGAATAATCTGTTTGCCGCCCAGTCGGAGGCGAACGCGGCCGAGTTACCGGTCGCCGCTTCCGATGAATTGAGGCAAGCGTGGTATAGGGCATTTGCCACGGGAGGAAGCGATCCGCGAAAAGTCGGGGCAGAATTTGGCCTTATCGCCAAAAATACTCCCTCCCCCGTGTCGCCTGAACAGCGGCGCGCCGTGGTCGAGAGTCGCCTTGTGAACAGAAAATGGCCGGCGAATCTTAAGGTGACCGCCATCGATGCCGAAACCGGGCAACTTCATACTTTCGATCATCAATCGGGAGTTTCTTTGCTCGATGCCGTGTCAGCCAGCGGAGCCGTTCCGGGAATTTGGCCGCTTGTATCGATCGGTGACCGCTCTTGGACCGACGGAGGAATGGTGTCCACGACCAATTCAAGGCTGGCTGAAGGTTACGATCGGATCGTGATTCTCTCCCCGATGCCAAATGGTTATGGCTCCATCCCGGGAGCGGCGGAGGATGCGGCAAGCATGCGTACAAACGCGGACGTTTATCTTATAACTCCCGATGAACGCAGCGTTGTGGCCATCGGCCCGAATCCATACGACCCGGCCCGCCGCAGCGTAACAGCGATCGCCGGACGGGAGCAGGGATGCTCTATAGCCGAAGCCGTTCTGACTATTTGGTAATGCTATTCAAATTGAATGGGTAGGAATTCTCTGGGTCACTCAGTGTTATGTCGGTTATTTGATTCGAACTATGGACAAAGCCAAGTCAGATGAATGAGTTGGCTTTGTCCATAGGCATTTTTTGACTACATAAGAGTCAAGACATCACGATCCAGCCGTTATAGCTCTTAAGAAGGCTCATTACGCTAACGGGTAGGATAGTTCTCCTATAATGTTTTTTTAACTATACATTGCATCCAGATTATGTTGAAATTATGAGTGAATGGGCTTAAATATGATAATTGTGGTTGATGGACTTGGAGGAATGGGGAATGTCTTTTATCAAAGGAATAGAATTATGCCGTCGATTTCATATCGAAATCGTTGAGCCTGTAATGACGGACAGTTACCCTTTCTTGTCCTATTCATCGGCTCTAATTGGTCCCGGTAGCGAAGTGCTCGGATATGATACGGAAATGTCGACTGATCACGATTGGGTTCCCCGGGTATATCTTTTTCTTAACCAACCAGATATCGGGTATTCCGAACTCATACAATCAACTCTGCAAGAACGAGCTCCAGAACGGTTTTATGGCTTTCCCGTAGATATAGGGAGGAGCGTAATTACCACAGTGCCGAGGTTCATTGAAAGTTACCTGGCTGTAAGCAAAATTGAAGAGTTAGAGCCTGTAGATTGGCTAACCTTTCCTTCGCAGTCACTTCTCGAAATAACACGGGGGGAAGTTTATAGGGACGATAACGGTCAACTTTCCACATTACGCAAACGATTCGCATATTACCCTCACGATATTTGGTTATACCTTATGGCATCCAGTTGGCAGCGAATCGGTCAAGAAGAACATCTGATGCATCGTTCGGGTTTAATAGGGGATGAACTTGGCTCAGCAATTATTGCTTCCCGCCTTGTCCGCGATATTATAAATCTCTGTTTTCTCATGGAGCGTCAATATGCACCTTATCCAAAATGGTTTGGTACTGCATTTAAACGTTTGAAATGTTCTGATCAAATACTTCCTTACCTTTGGACTGCTCAAACAGCGGTTACATGGAGAGAACGCGAGTATGCTTTGAATAATGCTTACAAACATCTATCACATATGCACAACGGACTAAAGATCACTGAAAAGATCCCTGATGAAGTTTCATACTTTTTTGATCGTCCTTTTAAAGTCATGAGCGGTGGAGATATTGCTTGCCTCATCGCAAATCAAATTGTCGATACAGACATTCGACAGTTATCCAAAAAACGTTTGATTGGTAACATTGACCAGATCACAGACAACACGGATTTCAGGAACATGAATAAGTGGTCTGAGGGAGAAGGAGTTTACGCAAGAAAAGCTTTGAAAAAACTATTTAAGCCCGGTTTGTAACTTAAATCCAAATGGCTCCCACGGTGACCGTTAAGAGCCGGGATGAGGCGCTGCAGGCTGTGTTTTCCAGAATCGACCCCTACGGCATTGTGCGAGAAGTTTTGGATGGCACGTTGGTCGAGGATTCCATTGAATATTATAAGCAGAATAAAACTTGCCCGATGTCATACGGCCAATCGATGACGTTGCTTAGGATGGTGGAGACTTAGAAGCATGTGTAGCTGTTGTGGCTGCATTGCGGTATTGGCTGGGTGAGAATCCAACCATATGCTTAAACATTTTATTGAAGAAACTTAAGTCCTCGTAGCCGACATCCTGGGCAACTTCCATAATTTTGCGATCGGACTGCTCCAGCAGCTGCTTCGCCACTCGAATGCGTGTTTCGTTGCGGAATTCAGTGAATGTCTTGCCGATATATTGCTTAAATTTGGTTGAGAATCCGGTCTGACTCATCCGGCACATCTCGCTGACCTGAGCAAGCGTTAACGGCTGTGCGTAATGCTTGCGAATAAACTCGCTGATGTGCAGGATGACCTTCTCGTCAGACGATAATTCCTGCAGGGGGGAATGCTTCCGGTCGTGATGGCAGCGGCTCAAAAAAATAAAGAGTTCAATCAGGCGCGTCTTCGTCAAAATACGATATCCAAGCTTTTTTTCTTTGAAATCGAGAATCAAGCGATGGAGAAGGGATTCCATTTCGATCTGTTCATAAGGCTTCAATCGGAGATTCCCTTGAAAACGTACTGTCTTTCGAAGAAAGGGTTCCAAGTAGAAGAAGTCTACGAAGGAGGCGACATCGGCGAGCGGTTCCAATTCGCGCCGTAACAACTCGGGTTGAAAGAGCACGTTATATACGACCGGGAGATGCGCATGGCCCGCTCGATAAGCATGCTCCTCATCCGGCTCGATCATGAAAACGTCGCCTTCCGCAATATTGTAGTACTCTCCCTTATAGTAATGCTCTCCTTGTCCTTGGGCAACGTAAGCAAGCTCGATGAAGTCATGCGAATGGGAGGGGACGATCTCCCCCGAGTTGAATCGGTAGGGAGCGGCATGAAACAAGAAATCACGGCTTTCTAGGAACTTTCCGCTGTCCATTCGTGTCATGTGATCATCTCCAATATTTTACATAGGCCTAATCATAACTAAATTATAACGCTTTGCAGGCAAACGGGTAAGACAGAAAAGGCGGGCTAGATCGAATGACCCCGCCCGCTTTCGTGTCTATGTCTGTTTGGCGACCAAAGGAAATAAACCGCCGCCGAACGGTTTCCCTCCCTCAAGACCAACATGGTCTGTTACTAGGTGGCTTTTGCCGCTGTAAATGGTCCCGTCAGGCATGTAAATGATTGCCAATACACGTCTTGGTTCGTCGCTTTGATTCGCGTGTGCGAAGTGGAAGGTGAGACCATGGTGGAACGTGCAGCTGCCTCGTTTCAACGGGACCTTCACCGGCTTCGTCTTCTCCAGCTCTGTTCCTTTGATCTGATCATATAAGTCCTGAGGGTCTGCTAAGTTAATCCCCCGCAGCGTGCCTACCTTATGGGAGCCAGGAACAAACATCATGCAGCCGTTATGTTCGTCGACATCATGCATTGGAATCCAGACAGACAAGGCGCCGGGTGCAGTCATCGGCCAATACGGAAAATCCTGATGCCAGGCCGTCGGCTTGGAATCCTGCGGCATCTTCCATAATCCGTGGTCATGGAAGAGGCGAATGCCGCTCGCACCGCTTAGCTTCATTGCCATCTTAGCCAGCTTCGGGTGAAATGTGTAACGGCTCATACCGCCATGATCGCGCCAAAGGTTTACTTTCTGGTTTAATACCTTGTAGTAGCTTTCGCCTTTGACAGAGGTGGCTACCGAATGATTACTTTCCTGTGACATGGCTTCCTCCAAAAACTCGGATAATTCATTCATTTCTTCTTCCGTTAGGGCATTCTCGATTTCAACGAAACCATTCTCCTGATAAAAATCAATTTTGCTTTGCGGTAACAGTACTTCCATCGCGATAACTCCTTCCAACGTATAGGGTGGTCATCTTTGATAACACATTACCAGAGGAATATGTTCTAATTCTTGGTTTTTTCTACAATACAGTAAGGTTATTTTTCAAATAGCTGTATGTGCAAGCAGAA
Organism: Paenibacillus sp. FSL R5-0378; assembly: GCF_038009285.1. Classification (NCBI taxonomy): domain Bacteria; kingdom Bacillati; phylum Bacillota; class Bacilli; order Caryophanales; family Paenibacillaceae; genus Paenibacillus; species Paenibacillus sp. FSL R5-0378. The sequence continues at coordinate 4,657,659 of NZ_JBBPAY010000001.1, read as the reverse complement.
AAAAACGCTCATTAAATGAGCGTCAACCAATCAATGATTACAACGGTTATTGATAACGAAGATTAGTTACTATCCGTTCGTTCACTTATTTTCTTATTTGCCTGCATATCTTCAAGCAGCTTGTTATATTTTTCGGTTGCCCGCTGGTATGCGTCGGATCCTAGAAATAAGCAGGTCGGTGGATTGTCGGATTCTACCAGCTCGATAAAGACTTCAGCAGCCTTTTCCGGATCACCAAGCTGCTTGCCATGATTTGCAGCAAATTGTTTAATACCTTCGTGGAGAGGAAGATAATCCGCTATTTTATAATCCGCGACAACAAGAGATTCGGCTGAGTTAAACTCAGTTCTAAATCCTCCCGGCGCAACAACCGTTACATTAATGCCCATAGATCTAACATCCTGGGCTAACACATCAGACATCCCAATAATAGCCGACTTTGTGGCAGCATAAATACTCCATCCCGTGTGTGGAGCAACTCCAGCGATCGATGAAATATTAATGATGTGGCCATAGCGTTTCGTCCTCATGTAGGGTAGAACACTTTGGATCACGTAAATACTGCCAAACACATTAACTTCGAAGTTTGACATGATTTCTTGTTGTGACAGTTCCTCAATTGCTCCTCCAATTCCGTATCCGGCGTTATTGACCGCCACATCGATTTGTCCGAAATATTCGTATGCCAATTTCACGGATTGATCAATAGACTCGGAACTTTTCAGATCCACTTGCAATGGCAAAAAACGATCCTCGGGGACCTGGCCAACAGCTCGTTTCAGCTCCTCTAAGTTTCTTGATGTAGCAGCGACCCGGTAATTGTTACTTAACAACTTTTTTACAAGAGCAAGTCCAAGACCTTTCGAAGCTCCTGTAACATACCATACCTTTTGATCCAGCAATGATATCTCATCCTTTCATTTAAGATGTGTTTATTATGTATCAGCACCTGCTCTGACCTGTATAAGAAAACTTTCAACATTATGCCTATTCTTGTCATACTATTAACAAACACAATGCTTTACTTTATATTTAAAAGCATGAGAGACATCATATTAGAGCAGAGGTGCTCCGTGTGACCGAAATCGCTTTGCAACAACAAGAGTTAGCGGGACTCATCAAAAAGTTCACCGGAAAAGATGGGGACCATAAAACCCTAATTCCTTCACTCCATCTCATCCAAGACTCCAAAGCAATGGTCCCAATATGTAGGATTCAAAAGCCCTCCTTATGCATTGTGGCCCAAGGTGAAAAAATAATCATTCTGGGCAATGAAAGTTACAAATACGGGGTTAGCGATTATTTAGCTGTGTCTTTAGACGTGCCCATATCGGGACAGGTGATCAAACCTTCACCGGAAGCTCCATTTTTGTCAATCAGGCTTGATCTTGATGCAGGAGAGATTTTTGAAATCATGAAGGAGACCCATCTGTTTCCAGAAAGCATAGAGCATTATCCGAAAAGTTTATTTGTTGGTAAAATGAACATTAATCTTCTTGATGCAGTTATTCGGCTAGTAAGACTATTGGATACCCCAAAAGATATTTTAGCGCTAGCACCATTAATCATTAAGGAAATCATATATAGGTTACTTACTGAAAAGGAGGGGGATGTTTTCAAGCAAATTGCTACATCTGGGAGTCATTTTGCAACGATTGCAGAGGTCGTAGAACGGATTAAAACAAACTTTGACAAACCTTTACGCATTAATGAATTAGCGCAGATCGCCAATATGAGTACTTCATCTCTGTATCGGCATTTCAAGCAAGTCACTGCGATGACACCCGTTCAATATCAGAAACAGCTGCGATTACAAGAAGGGCGGCGACTTTTAATAACTGATAAATACAACGTCGCAGATGTCGCATTTCATGTCGGCTACGAAAGTCCTTCTCAATTCAGTCGCGAATATGCCCGATTATTTGGTTGTCCTCCGTCTACCGATATTTTACGAATGCAGTCCACAACTAATTTGTCTACTAGTTAAAAGATCAGTTGGTTAAATATATTATAAGTTGTTGTATAACAAGTATTCTTCATTGGGCTAATGTAAAAGGCTTTCATCATTGATATATTGGGGAGAGGTTGACGTTCATGTTGGCTGAGCGATTTATTAATGACAATCTTGGAAAGTGTTTGCTTAACCGGGATAATTACCGACCGTTTCCTACAATTGAAGACCGAAATCAATGGAACCAGCTACCATTGAATCTTAGGTCTTATTGGATCAATGAAGCCACAAGTAAGCTTCATTATACATGGCCTACTATAACTGCCACTCAATATATGGATTATAGCAGAACGGGTAATCGGGTCGATTTTGACAATGCTTCGTGGAAAAGAAGAGAGGTGCTGGCTTCTTTAGTCATCGCCGAATGTTTTGAAAAAATCAGGGACGCTTCATGGATGATATCATAAACGAAATATGGTGTATATGTGAAGAAACATTCTGGGGGATCCCTGGCCACGGTTATATGATGAAGAGGCAGGATCCACTTCCAGACATATCGGATCAGATCATTGAATTATTCTCTGCCGAGACGGCCGCGCTGCTTGCATGGAATTATTATCTGCTGAAAACCAAATTGGATGGAATAAGCATTATGGTAAGCGAGCGTATACAGCACGAGGTGAAAAGGAGGATTCTTGATCCTTATTTACAGCGGAATGATTTTTGGTGGATGGGTTTCAATCAGGAGAAGATGCTGAACAACTGGAATTCATGGTGCAATTCAAACTGCTTAGCTGCGTTTTTGTTGTTGGAAGACGACCCCAATCGACGGGAAGCAGCGGTGGTCAAGGCGATGAGAAGCTTAGATATGTATCTACATAGACTCCCTTCAGACGGCGGTTGTGAGGAAGGTCCGAAGTATTGGATGTATGCCGGAGGAACGATTTTTGATAGTCTGGAACTGCTTCACGGCGTTTCCGGCGGTAAAATTGATGTATTCCAAGAACCTCTAATTAGGCACATTGGATGTTATATTTACAAAGCTTTTATCGATGACTCGTATTTTGTCAACTTCGCTGACAGCCAGGCACAAGTCCATATCCCCGCGGAACTTACATATCGATATGGACGCCGTATTGGAGATTCGAGGTTGTGTGAGCTTGGAGCAAGGGTCCAGAGAATGAAGCGGGAAGAAGGGACCCGCTTAGAGTTTTCATCCATGTTTCGCCTTTTGCCGGCTTTATTTAATTATACGGAAGTAGAGCAATATTCCGGAAAATCTCCTTATATTCGAGATGCATGGTTTGACAGCATTCAAATCATGGTGGCACGAGAGCAGGAGGGTTCGTCCAAAGGGCTATTCCTAGCTGCCAAGGGCGGTCATAACGGTGAAAGCCATAATCACAATGACATCGGACAATTCATTGTATATTGTAATGGCTCCCCGATGATAATTGATCCCGGAATAATGACCTATACATCTAAATCGTTTTTCTCGGAGCGGTATACCCTATGGACGATGCAATCCGGATATCACAATCTCCCTATAGTAAATGGCGTTCAGCAACAGGACGGAAGACAATTTAGGGCCGATGAAGTCGAGTATACCCTGAATGATAAAGTTACATCGTTATCCATGAATATCGCGGGAGCCTACCCCGAATTCGCCGGAATAAGAAGCTGGATACGATCAGTTTATCGTGATTTGTCCCCGAATATTAAAATCAGTGATAATTTTCTTCTAAATCAAGTGACGGATGATATCACACAGATTCTAATAACGCCTCACCCTCCTCAAACCCAAGAAAATGGGAATATTATCCTTCAAGATAAAAATCACAATAGGGTAAAAATACAATATGACAGCGAAATGTATGCGTACTCAGTAGAAAAAATATTACTCGAGGACGAAATTATGAGAGAGATATGGGGAGATACCTTGTATCGGATGAAGCTTACAGCCATTATACCTGCCGCTCAGGGTGAGTGTGTAATCAGGATAAGCAGATAGTGGCGTTATGCTAAAATGATGAGCAGGGAACGGAGACTTTAGTTAAACAATAGAGGAGCATATCCTCGTCGGCGACTGCTCCATTTTTTATTGCGCTAAAAGGCTTTTTGATGATCCTGTAGTGCTCATCTTCGTCAGACGCTGCCTACCAAATTGGCCAAAAGAGCCAGTCCAGAGAACAACATACCATCGATTGCCGTCGTTTGCCCTCCAAAACCCTATCGTCGAGCAGATGGTTCCTCATAGCTTTGCAAGCCAGCATCGCGCAAAGTTCTTCCGACAAAGCCCAACTCTCGACGTGCAGCGGTATCGTTGACGGTGAACTCACGCCCAATCATGCGTATCATCGAGCGTGAGATCGGCGGATCGCCGTTTTTCCGCGTGACGGCCCAGATCGTGTCGAACAGCCGGCCAATGGCAGAGACGAGCCAGTAGGGCATCGAACGCACCTTATCGATGGACAGGCCCTGCAAGTTCGCAAGCGAGGCGACGAACTCACGGAAAGTCTGCCCTTCCTGGTCTTTGATGAAGAAGGCATGGCCGCCTTCCCCGCGTTCAAGAGCGCATTGTATGGCTTCAATCACATTGTCCACATGGCAGGTTGAAAAAGGGTAATCGCCGCGGTCGATGAACGCGAACTGTCCAGATCCGACTGCTTCGGGAAGTGCTCGGCTAAACGGATCACCAGGCCCCCAGATAGCCGGTGGGCGAAGCGCGATCGTGCGAAAGCCGGGTTTGTTGGCTGCCAGAACCAATGAGTCGGCCCGTGCCTTGCTCGCCAGGTAGGCGGAGAAGTGGTTCGGGAAAGTCGGCGCGCTTTCATCGGCGTCGCGGATGAGCGTACCGCCGTTATCCATGTGGATCCCCGCCGCGCTGATGTAGACGAATGTCTTCGCACAGGCAGACTCGGCTGCCCTCAGCAAGGCTGCGGTGCCATCGATGTTGGTACGGAAGAAGGGTTCGCGAGGCCCTGAAAAGCGGAAAAGGGCGGCAGCATGCACAACCGCATCGATCATCGGTAACACGATTGGCGTGCTGCTTTCGAGATCGGCATCGACAGGCGTCGCACCCATGGCCTTGAGTATGGCGTGAGATGATACAGAGCGTGTGAGGGCGAATATTTGGTGACCATCCTCCACGAGCTTCGGGATCATGCGGCTGCCGAGCAAGCCGGTGCCTCCCGTGACGAGAATTTTCATTGTGAGTGATCATCCTTTCGGTTCGGAATTCAGGAGAGACCGCATGGCGCCGCCGCGGATTTGCTCAAGAACCGCAGAAGTGGGAGGTTCCACCTTGCGCAGCGATCTGTAACGTGAAGCAGGGATGCAGCGTCCCAGCCTTCGCAGAGCGCTATCACCGAATCGGCATCATCGTATTGTGGGGTGCATCCTTCATAGAATTTTCCTTCTCTCCATCTTTTGAATATTTATCTAGCGATCTTAGCGAAGTGCTCCAGCGTACGAACCAATTGGGCTGTATAAGACATTTCGTTATCGTACCAAGCTACGGTTTTCACCAATTGCTGGTCACCGACGGTCAGAACATTCGTCTGCGTGGCGTCGAAGAGCGAACCGAATGTGATGCCTTTGATATCGGAAGATACAATTTCGTCTTCCGTGTAACCGAAAGTTTCTGGATCGGAAGCTTCTTTCATCGCATCGTTAACTTGCTCAACCGTTACCTTGGTATTCAAAACGGCAACGAGTTCAGTCACGGAACCTGTTGGTACAGGTACACGTTGAGATGCCCCATCCAGTTTGCCCTTCAGTTCTGGAAGAACCAGGCCAATGGCTCTTGCAGCACCGGTGGAGTAGGGAACGATGTTCTCCGCTGAGGCGCGAGCAGCTCGGAAATCGCCTTTTGGATCCGGAGCGTCAAGCGTGTTCTGGTTACCCGTGTATGCGTGAATGGTCGTCATCAGCCCGGATTGGATACCGAACTTGTCGTGCAGAGCTTTAGCCATAGGGGCCAGGCAGTTGGTTGTGCAGGAAGCGCCGGAAATGACGGTTTCCGTTCCGTCCAGGGTGTCATGGTTCACGTTGTATACGATCGTCTTCATGTCGCCTGTAGCAGGGGCGGAAATGACGACTTTCTTCGCTCCGCCTTTCAGGTGAAGCTCGGCTTTTTCTTTTGTGGTGAAGAAGCCTGTACATTCGAGAACAATATCAACGCCAAGCTCACCCCAAGGAAGATCTTCAGGATTCCGCTTAGCAAAACCTTAACCTCTTTGCCGTTTACTTTGAAGGTTCCGTCATGGACTTCAATGTCACCGTGAAAAGTGCCTTGCGTCGTATCATATCTGAGCAGATGTGCTAACATTTTAGCGTTCGTAAGGTCGTTAATTGCTACAACCTCGACGCCTTCCACATCTTGAATTCGGCGAAAAGCGAGTCGTCCGATTCGTCCAAAACCGTTTATACCTACTTTTACAGTCACTGAAAAATCCCCCTATAAGTTTTATTTATTCCAACAAGCCGATGCCTGCAATGGAATAAAAATGACCCAGCGCTATTTCATTCTGGAATGGCTTACTGTATAATGCGAAAAGAGACCGATCGGTATTTTTTATATTAGCATGATATGAGTGAATTGCAAGGACGAATTGGGTAATTCGTTTAAAACAAATGAAATAAAATACGGTTCATACGGAGGAGCTCATGAAAAAAGGGGACAGAACAAGGGAACACATCATTATGAAATCGGCTGAAATTTTTAACCAGAGAGGATATGCCGGTACATCGCTAAACGATATTATTGCCGACACAAGAATTAAGAAGGGGGGCATCTATCGACATTTTGCCAGTAAAGACGAGATCGCGCTTGAAGCCTACAATTATGCTGCCAGTATGGTCGCCAGTAAATTTTCTGAAGCGGTCGATCAAGAGCAGTCTGCGTCAGGAAAGTTGGTTGCTTTTTTTCGTGTCTATGAGAATGTCGTCGACGATCCGCCATTTATTGGCGGATGTCCCATGCAGAATACAGCTGTAGAAAGTGACGATACTCATTCGGAGCTTTGTGGTCAGGCAAGGCAAGGGATGCATACCTTCTTGGATATGATGAAAAGTATTATTCGGGACGGCATTCAAGCTGGGGAGTTTAGGGAGGATCTGGATGTGGATGCGCTAGCATCATTTACATTTTCCTTGTTGGAAGGAGGGATTTTACTCAGCAAGTTGGATGGGGATAACAAGCACATGCTAATGAATACACAAATCTTCTCATCCTATTTGCAGCAATGCTGCCTAAAGACCTGTTAATCTGGTGTACTGGCACATCGGAAGGGAATTGGGCAGCTGTCTTATGCAATAGCCCAAACGGGTGGTTTTTGTATTTTTCACGGAGTTGTAAGAAAGAATTGATTTTTACTTGAACGTTTAGAGGAGAAGGTGTGACCACGATTGCAAGGCTAAACGTCGAATATATAATAAATTTTAAATATCAGGTTTTGTAATCTTTCAACTGCATTTCTCACACATTTGGGGAAATGCCAACTTACTATGTGAAAAAGTTCTCTTTTTATTCACGAAGGAGCAGAGCATAAGTTAGCCCCCGTAGGTCGTAAGGTTTTACGTCTAAACCTGATGTTTTCATTTTTTATTTTGTGTACAGGAACAGCGTGGAAGGGAGGAAGTTAATATGGGAATCGATACGGTGCTATGGAGTAAACTCGTGACTGGAATGACACTAGGATTCCACGCTATTTTCGCGACACTTGGCGTGGGTATTCCATTAATGATTTCACTCGCCGAGTTTATCGGTATTCGTAAGAAAGATCTTCATTATATTCTAATGGCAAAGAGGTGGTCACGAGGGTTCGTTATCTCTGTTGCAGTAGGCGTAGTCACAGGAACAGCAATTTCGTTACAACTCTCCTTGGTATGGCCCAATTTCATGAAACTTGCGGGAAATGTTATTGCGCTTCCGTTGTTTATGGAAGTGTTCGCCTTCTTTTTTGAAGCCATTTTCCTTGGGATATATCTGTACACGTGGGAACGATTTAAAAACCCGATGATGCATTGGTTACTAACGATTCCTGTTGTCGTCGGTGCAGGGATGTCAGCAGTATTTATCACGACAGTTAACGGATTTATGAATCAACCAGGGGGATTTACGTTCGAAGGAGGACAATTCACAGCCGTTGACCCCGTTCAAGCCATGCTGAGTACGGCAACATTCTCCAAAGTGTTTCATGTATTAAGTTCGGCCTATTTAACAGGAGCTGCTCTGCTGGCAGGTGTTGCAGCATTTGCAATACTTCGAAAAGGGGTTTCAGTATACCACAAAAAAGCCTTAAAACTGATGATGGCTGTCGTTTTGTTGTTCAGTTTAGTAAACACATTAGCCGGAGACGTATCCGCTAAGTTTTTGGCCGAACATCAACCTGAAAAACTTGCGGCTGCCGAATGGCATTTTGAAACGGAAAGCGGCGCAGATTTGATATTTTTAGGATGGCTTAATGCTGAGCATGAAATTATAGGAGCACTCCACCTTCCCAAATTTCTGAGTTTCTTGGCTTTTGGAGATTTCAATGCGGAAGTAACGGGTCTTAATGAGTTTCCTATCGATGAACAACCATCACTCGTGGTTCATTATTTTTTCGATTTAATGGCAACCATTGGATTTTTATTCTTAGGCATTTCCTTTCTGTATTTCCTATTTGTATTTTGGAAAAAGCGTAACGAACTCAACAAGTGGATACTGCGAATGATTGCATTAGGAGCACCACTTGCTTTTTTAGGAGTTGAACTGGGGTGGTTTTACGCAGAACTCGGCAGGCAGCCTTGGATTATCCGAGGATATATGCGTGTAGAGGAAGCGGCTACGACATCCCCAAGCGTCAGGATCCTTTTTTTCTTTTTCCTTCTACTATACATCGTATTGGGAACCGTTAGTGTTCTTGTGCTTCGTCGCATGTTCTATAACAATCCGGCTGAAGTTGAGATGGAGACGTGGACGCAGCGTGCAAGCGACAAATCAACATTGAAGGGTGAGCACACATGATGAATTACGAATTGATTGGAATTTCCGTGCTCTGGTTGTTTTTGTACGGATATATCATCATCGCTTCCATTGATTTTGGCGCAGGTTTCTTTGCCTTTTATGCTCGTTTAACCAAACAGGATCATGTCATCAATAAACTGATTTCTCGTTACTTATCGCCAGTTTGGGAAATCACGAATGTATTTTTCGTTTTTTTCTACATTGGCATCATCGGCTTTTTCCCGGAAACCTCCTATTATTATGGATCAGCCATGCTTGTCCCAGGAAGTCTTGCGGTCATTTTGCTCGCTATACGCGGTTCATTCTATGCATTTGAAAATTATGGCTCCAAACATAATATGGTTTATCTGTTTCTGTATGGAGCAACCGGAGTGCTTATTCCTGCTTCCTTGTCAGTGGCGCTGACATTATCCGAAGGCGGATTTATCTTGAAACAAGGAGAGACGGCCTCGTTGGATTACTGGGCACTATTGAGCAGTCCACTGTCTTGGAGCATCGTTGGACTGGCTATCGTATCTGTTTTATTCATTAGCGCTGCTTTTCTCGCTTTTTACGCTTCGCGCGCTGAAGATCATGCTGCATTGAAATTGATGCGAACCTATGCGCTTTTTTGGAGCACGCCTACAATCGTTATCGCACTGACAGCATTTATTTTTTTAGGTCAGCACAATGAGCGGCATTTCCAAAATATGATGGATTTATGGTGGCTGCTCGCGCTCTCCGTTGCCTTTTTCATGATTGCCATGTGGTTATTATACCGAGGATACCGTTACGGGATGGCGTTTATATGCATCATGCTGCAATTCTTCAGTGCTTTTTTTGCTTACGGCATTGGGCAATATCCTTACATTCTTGATCCATACATCACCATTCAAAGCAGTGTCACCTCTTCGTCTATGGGATTCGCACTGGTTGTGGCGTTTATCGGTGGTATGTGTCTCTTAGTTCCTTCATTGATCTTGGTCTTCAGGCTTTTTCTGTTTGATGCGGATTATGTGAAAGGAAACAAATAGAAATAGTACATTGTTTCTTACGGGAATATTCCCTCAAGGCCACTTTCCGGAAGGAGGAGAGTTTTTACGTGAAGAGAAATAAAAACTTCATTGCTCAACACATGTCTGCACAACGAAAATATGTTGTTCTTCTTGGCATCATATCCTTTGCACTTGGTACAGCCATTGTTGGTCAGGCTGCGTTGCTTGCAGAAGCCATTCAGCGTATCTTCGTGGAAAAAGCCTCTTTCTCATCCGTGGCTATGATCCTTGGCATGCTTTTGGCGATGATGGCATTACGAACATTGTTATCATTTGTCAATGGGAGAATTGGTCTTCATATGGCTGCCTCTGCAAAGACCAACATGCGTGAATCTGTTTTGCAAAACTTGACCCGTGTTTCCATGGGTTTAAGTCTTCAGGGACAGACGGGAGAGAGGGTCAGCGTAGCATTGGATGCAGTAGATGAGGCGGATAGTTATTTCAGTCAGTACATCCCGAAAATGGTGGAAGCCATGATCATTCCCATTTTGGTCCTGATCGTTACATTTACTCAACATGCCAACTCAGGTTGGATCATGATGTTTACGGCTCCGTTTATTCCGATATTCATGATCCTGGTGGGGCTAAAGACGAAAAATAAATCGGAAGAAAAATATGCGCAGCTGGCCAACTTTTCCGGTACGTTTTTGGATTCCCTTCAAGGGTTGGTTACATTGAAAATATTCGGGCGAACTCAGCGTCAGCAACAGGAGATAGAGCGCAGTAGTCTCAACTATCGTGACACAACCATGGATATTTTGAAAATCGCATTCATGAATACGTTCATGTTGGAATCCATTGTGATGCTTAGTATCGGTATTGTCGCCCTTGAGTTGGCCATTCAGTTGGTTGTTTTCAAATCAATGGCGTTTCACACGGCTTTACTCGTTCTGTTACTCGTTCCAGAATTTTATAATCTCTTAAAAAATACAGGCACCGCTTTCCATAGCGGGCGGACAAGCATGGGAGCGATCCGTAAGGTTGAGAGTATGCTTGAGAAGAATAGGGTAGAAGCGCATGTAAGCGATAGTAACGATCGGATGCCAAATTTTCAGTTGTCCCATGCAAAGACACTTCCGGTACCCCCTTCGATAGAATTAAAAAATGTACGATTTCAGTATGCTACTGATTCATTTGAATTCCACTCGGGAAGTGTGTTTATTAAACCGGGGGACAACATTGCCATTGTTGGTAAGAGTGGAGCCGGTAAAACGACACTTCTTCATCTTATTGCCGGTTTGCTGAAACCGGATTCGGGGGTCATTCTGGTTAATGGAAACCCACTCTCTCATGATCATGAAGAAGAATGGTTTAAACATGTTAGCTACATCACACAGCACCCTTACATTTTTGCTGGTACATTCGCAGAAAATATTGCGATCGGTGCAGGTAGGGACGTTTCTAGGGCAGAAATCGAGAAGGCCGCAGAGGAAGCCGGACTTACAGCGGTTGCAGCACAATTGGATAAGGGGTTTGATACATTCGTTGGCGAAGGCGGACGTGGGCTATCGGGTGGCGAAAAGCAACGTCTTGCCCTGGCACGCGCATTTTTGAAGCGACCTTCCATCATATTGTTCGATGAGCCTACAGTAGGGCTCGATTTGCGCACCGAAAGCATACTGCAACGTTCCATTTCCACATTGTCGAAAACGTCTACCATGATTACTGTGGCACATCGTTTATATACGATTCAACACGCCACCAACATTTTGTTTGTAGACCATGGATCGATCGTGGATTCAGGGTGTCACGAGGAACTTCTGAAACGCTTGCCCCAATATGCTGAAATGGTCGCTGTTCAACAAAAAGGAGAATTAGCATGAGTGAGCTGGCTATGTTATCGAAAGCGATGTTTCAAGAGCGGAAGGATATTATCTTTTCGATAATAGGAGGGTTTATTGCTGGAATAGCCGGTGTAGCTCTCTTTTCCGTAAGCGGGTATCTGATTTCTCAAACGGTATTTGCGCCACCGCTCTATACATTGATTATCCTTACCTCTCTTGTGAAATTTCTTGGTTTTCTCCGGTCGGTGAGCCGTTATGGAGAACGATTGTATACCCACCGGGCGACGTTCTCCATCCTCAGCCGTTTGCGAACTTCCTTTTTTGCTAAGCTCGTCCCTTTGACACCTGGAATACTGAATAAAAATCGAAGTGGGGACTTACTTGCACGGATCGTTGGAGATGTAGAAAGTTTACAACACTACTTTCTGCGCGTTGCATATCCGCCGCTTGTTGTAATGATGGTGTTTTTGGCAACGGTGCTTTTTACAGCTTCCTATTCCTTCTGGATTGCTGGTTTGCTGGTATTGGGAATGCTGATGACTTCACTGGTCGTGCCTGGAATCGTTCTGTTGGGACAGCGAAAAATTCATGAGCGCGTCCGCGAGCAGCGGTCGAAACTGTCCACGGAAATCACAGAAACACTGTATGGATTTCGTGATTTAAAGATTTATGGGCAGTTGGCACAGCGTGAGGAGCAGCTTCAGCGCTATTCAGCTTCATTGGCAGCTGAACAGCAACGAGCTGCTGTCCAATTGTTACGGGGACAATCCATGCAAGTTTTTGTTACATTTTTTGTTGCTTGGGGTGTGCTGACGCTCAGTGCCTATTTGATTCTGGACGGAAGACTTGCTGGCGTATTTCTTGCCATGCTGGTCATGGCCACGCAAACCGTTTTCGAAGAGGCAGCTCCTTTGGCCGTATTACCTGCATATAAGCAAGATAGCGAACATGCAGCCAATCGGCTGACGGAAACAATACCATCTCAAGCTGCAACATTACGATCAAGTAAGTCTGAGTCTTTGCCAACCGATTTACCTGTATCCATTGAAATAAGCAATGTTACTTTTCAATATGAGGGGGAGTGGCGGCCAGCACTATTGAATTTCTCACTGCAACTTGCTGCAGGTTCTAAAACAGCGATTGTTGGGCCGAGCGGGTCAGGAAAATCTACATTAATCGAGTTGTTGCTCAAACTGCGAACAACAACATCGGGGAATATACGCATAAACAAAGTCTTGATTAACGAATTGGATGAGGAAAACATCTGGGAATTGACAAATGTAGTGTTGCAACAAAGCCATTTTTTCAAAGGGACGCTTCGTGAAAATCTGCTGGAGAATGCAGATGAACATTCTGACGAGGAGCTAATGGAGGTACTTGCTAAAGCCCAATTACCAAATGTTTTGCTAAACCAGGTGGTCTATGAGAAAGGTGAAAACTTATCCGATGGAGAAAAACAGCGTCTTGCCTTAGCACGAGCCATGCTGCGCAAAAGACATCTGTGGTTGCTGGACGAACCAACGTCTTCTCTGGACTATGTAACCGAGCAACGCGTTCTAAAGCAATTGTACGAGCAAGCGAGCGGAGATACACTTCTTCTCATTTGTCATCGCCTCACCGGTTTAGAGAAGATGGATCAGATTGTCGTCATGGAGCAGGGCGAAATTGTGGAGATCGGTTCATTTAAGGAATTGATGGAACAGAAGGGATACTTTTATAAGTTAAAACAGATTGAACTACAGATGATTGGTGAATCTGGGGTTTAAACCGCTTGAGCTCCTGTAAGCTAACTGGTTGATTCCGTTCACTCAGGCGTAGGAGGGCGATTAAAAATGATAACAAACCATAGAAGAGTTTTACTGGTTGATGACGAGACACGCATTCGCAACATTCTACGAATGTATTTGGAGTTCGAAGGATTCATAGTCGAAGAAGCATCGAATGGTACACAAGCCATCGAAAGATATGGTGAGAACCACGCAAATTATGATTTGATCGTGCTGGATTGGTTACTGCCTGACATGAATGGGATCGAGATTTGCAAGTGTATGAAACAAACACAACCTGATATTCCGATTCTGTTGTTATCTGGGCGATCGGAAGAAAAGGACCGCATTGAAGGTTTTGAAGCCGGAGCAGACGATTACGTCATCAAGCCATTTAGCCCGAGGGAAATTGTGCTGCGTATCCAAAACATGATAACCCGTGTATATTCTCCCAGTCCCTATGTTTCTGAAACCGGTGATTTGCTAAATAACGGTTTTAAGATTGGTGAAATTGTGCTTTATCCTTCAGCACGCCGTGTTATGGTGAAACAAAATGAGGTCCATCTGACTCCGAAAGAATATGATCTGCTCTATTTCCTGATCACACATCAAGAAAAAGTTTATTCTCGTGAAGTATTGCATACTGAAATTTGGAAGTCATCGCACAGAGAGATTTACGACCGGCGTACAGTAGATACCCACATTAAACGCCTGCGTGATAAGCTATTCTCCTATTACCCGGAAGGAAATGGATGGATTCAGACATTATGGGGACATGGGTATATGTTCAAAAAAATTTAATTTTTGGGATATCAAATATAAAAAATGCATAAAAAATGTTTGCCGAAAAAGACAAGAACATGTATGGTTAACTTAATTATTAATTACCAAATGCGATGAAGAGGACAAGTAGATCAGGAAACGCCGTTCAGAGAACTGCCGGTTGGTGCGAGGCAGCGGATATCCGAATCAAAAATCACCTCAGAGCTGGCCTCCGAACTATAGTAGATGGGCCCGGGATTCTACCGTTACAAAGAAGCATCGTTGTTGGACGATGGCTAAAGAGGGCGTTTATTATAAACGTCAATCAGGGTGGTAACGCGGAGCAACTCCGTCCCTAATGGGATGGGGTTTTTTTGCGTCTTCATAAAATAATAATTAAATTGGAGGGTTATCGAATGAGTAAATTGATGTTACAGTACGTATGACATTACGGCAACTTGAATTTGATGATGCTGAAGCATTGGGTAGGGATTGGTGTAGTTTAACAGGCTGGGTTAAATATCAGGAATTGAGCAGATGAAAGGGTGATATTGCAATGCAATTCAAGTTGTATACGGATGTGCATGAGTTTTACAATGACACCTATGATGTGCTGATGCGTCATGAAGCACAAAATTTGATTCCTCTTGGCAATATCATCATTGGGCATGAAGGAAAAGACAAAACAGACTGGCGTGACCCTGTAAATTGGCTTATGGCAACTATTTCGGATGCTAAAGGCATACAGCTTACCGCCATAATGACTCCGCCACACAATATTACGCTTTATGCAACAGACAACATCATTAACCCGGATGCGATAAACTGTCTGATAGACGGGCTGAAAGACCGTGAAATTCCAGGTGTGATAACTGAAAAAACCTTGGCAGAATATTTTGCCAAAGAATATACCTTGCGCAAGGGAATAACCTTTAAAACAACCATGAACCAACGTATATATGAACTTACGGCAGTAAACCCAGACATTCAAAAGGTTGGTATCGTTCGATTGCTGGATGAAAAGGATATTCACTTTTTCCCTTACTGGGCTGAAGCATTTTATGCAGCGGGGAGTTTTGGCAAAACAGAAATGTCCATCCCGCAAAATGCAGACCCTTACCTCTACCGAATAGCATCAAAAAAGCTCTATATTTTAGAGGACAACGGGATACCCGTTTCTATGGCAGGATATACAAGGGAAATGCAGACGGCTATTGGCGTGGCATTTGTATATACCCCTCCATATGAGCGCAGGAAGGGTTACGCTACTTCAATTGTAGCGCAAATAAGCCAACTTGCACTGGATAAAGGGTTTACTAAGTGCGTCTTATATACAGACCTAGCAAATCCCACATCTAATAGCATCTATCAAAAGATAGGCTATATGCCAATTTGTGATTCGCTCCAGTTAAAATTTGAATAGTACAATGATGCGGACAGAACTTCTGCTACCTTAGAAAATAAGAGCATCATATAGAGTTATCATGAAATCACTTGGAGTTATAGGGGGAAACACATTCTATGTTAGGCGCTGAGATCAGCATAATGGAGTATTTTACGGAGCAAAACATCGAACTCCTTTTGGAGCGTTTCCGCTCGCTGGGGCCGCTGCCCGGCATTCTGCTAACTTTTCTAAAGTCTTTCGTTCCGCCGCTGCCTACTATCATGATTGTCGGCGCCAATGCCGCCATCTATGGATTGTGGCTGGGTTTTTTATATTCGTGGATCGGCCTTGTAACGGGCAGTTTTCTTACGTTTTGGCTTTTTCGCAAAGCGTCGGATACACCATTTATTCAACGCTGGGCGGTCAGGCCCAAAGTACGGATGGCCATGGTATGGGCGCAGAGGAACGGGTTTAGCTTCGTTTTTCTCTTAAGCATGCTCCCGATAGGACCGTTCGTAGTTATAAACATGGCCGCGGGATTAACGCGAATGCCGACATTTTCCTTTGCGGCAGCCGTAACTCTAGGCAAAGGTGTCATGGTATTCTGCGTTTCCTATATCGGAATGCATCTGTCCGATTTTATTGCCCAGCCCGTCAAGTTAATCGGAGTAGCGTTGTTTATTGCGGCTTCCATATGGTTGAACCGGAGGCTGCAGGCCTATTTTACGTCCTCGGCAGCTGTGGCATCCGAGCCCTCAAACACTATGGAATAAAGCGGGGAGAGAACTTGGAGATAGATTATAAATATTAGAACAATGAAGGGGTATGCTGCCAGATTGATTTGGTCATGTAAGACGCAAGAACATACACGCTTATTAGCCGCGTACCGCGGCTATTTTTATTCAAACGATAAATGTTCATGTCAGCTTCACTTGTTCTAAAATGTTGTATCGAAGCCGCAGATCGCGCTAAAATGGCTTTACATGTAATGCTAAAAAAACGGGGGCTTCGCCGTGACGATGAAATGGATCGACTTGTCCAGGAATGCGATAGATTTATACGAGCAGAAGCATACAGGCGGACATCTCGTGTCCGAGCATTATCACCAGACGTACCAGCTGCTATTTGTGCTGGAGGGAGAAGGCGCTATCCGGTTGGAAGGGGGAGTTCGGAAGCTGGCGGTCGACGATACGGCGCTGATCGTTCCGTATTCCGTCCACTCCGTCATGTCCGACTTCAGGCTGACCTTGTTAGTGTTGGCGTTTGACGAGGCAGTGCTCGATCCGGATATGAGGGCGCAGCTGCTCCACGCATACTTTCCGGCCTCCTGCCTGATGAAGCCGGGATTGTTTGCTGCGAGCGAACTGCGTCAGCTGCTGAGGAAAATGCTGTTCGAGCAGTCCAGGGAGCTGTCGCCGCTCGTCCGGCTTTCGCTCAAAGTCCAGCTGTCTCAGTTGCTGCTCTTGCTGGTTCGATCGGCCGGAACGGAGGCTGCCGGAGCGGGCACCAGCTCCAACAAGCTGCGTGCCGAGAAAATTCGCAGCTATATCGATTCGAAGTATTTTGATCCGCTGACCGCGGGGGACATCGCCTCCAAGCTGGACATCAGCACGCGGCATGTGAACAACATCTTCAAGGAACGGTATAACATGACACCGATGCAATATTTGACCGAGGTACGCATCCGCGTCGCCCAGAAGCTGCTGGTGGAAACGGGTAAGGATATTATATCGATCTGCTTCGAGGTCGGCTACGATTCCGTGTCTACGTTTTACCGGTCGTTCAAAGCGGTCGCCAAGCTGTCACCAAAAACGTACCGGGAGCTGAACGCGCCCACGCAAGCTGAGTAGGCAGGGAGCCTTATTGAAACATATTTTCCCCTTCATCCCCCATCGGATAAGCGCCGGCGGGGGGTTTTGTTTTTTGCTCGAATAATTCGCTTCCAAAATTGAGAATCGTGTTCCCGTAATTGTAAGAAAAGTGGTTTCGCATCGACTACAATACGGTTATACGAAGCGAAGGGAGCGATGAATGTGGCAGTTCGCAACATCGGCATTATTATGAACGGCGTTACCGGACGGATGGGAACCAACCAGCATTTGATCCGTTCGATTCTTGCGATTCGCAAGCAAGGGGGCGTCGCGCTGCCGGACGGAGACGTCATCATGCCCGACCCGATTCTGGTCGGCCGGCAGGAGAGCAAGCTGCAGGCGCTGGCCGCCGCCCACGGCGTCGAACGTTGGAGTACCGATCTTGAAGCATGCCTCGCCGATCCGTACTATGAAATTTATTTCGACAGCCAGACGACGGTGCGCCGCGCCGAAAGCATCAAGCAGGCGATCGCCGCGGGAAAGCATATTTATTGCGAGAAGCCGACGGCCGTCGATTTTGAAGGGGCGCTTGAACTGGCCCGCATCGCCGCTGAGGCAGGGGTGAGAAACGGCGTCGTGCAAGACAAGCTGTTTTTGCCAGGATTGCTCAAGCTGAAGCGTTTAAACGACTCTGGCTTCTTCGGGCGTATCCTGTCCGTGCGGATGGAGTTCGGCTATTGGGTGTTCGAGGGCGACTGGCAGCAGGGTCAGCGGCCATCGTGGAACTACCGCAAGGAAGACGGCGGCGGTATAATCGTCGACATGTTTGCACATTGGCGCTATGTTCTCGAGAATTTGTTCGGGGAAGTGAAGGCTGTTTCCTGTCTTGCCGCTACACATATTCCGAAACGTCTGGATGAGCAGGGCGTTCCGTACGAATGCACGGCGGACGATGCGGCGTACGCCATATTTGAGCTGGAAGGCGGCATTATCGTGCAGGCCAACTCGTCCTGGGCGGTGCGCGTAGACCGCGACGATCTGCTCACGGTTACGGTCGACGGCACCGAAGGCAGCGCCGTGGCGGGTTTGCGGGACTGCAAGACGCAGCATCGGGTTAATACGCCGAAGCCGGTATGGAATCCGGACATTCCGAACCCATTCCGGTTCCGTGACCAATGGGTGGAGGTGCCAGACAACGCATCATACGACAACGCGTTCAAGGTGCAATGGGAACTCTTCTTGAAGCATGTCGTCATCGGCACGCCGTTTCCGTGGGATTTGCTCGAAGGCGCGAAGGGAACCCAGCTTGCCGATCTCAGCTTGCAGTCGTGGCAGGAACGCCGCTGGATCGACGTGCCGAAGCTGAGCCTGTAAAAATAAATACTAAAAAAATCTGCTTTTCAGCACCGAGAAGGTTGGATGAAGCTAGGGACTGAGCAACGCAGCGTAGGTGAGCCTACGTGAGTAGCGGAAGGCCCGGCTGAATTCAAGATTCGACATCGAGTAAGCTTCATAGCTATACTTCGTGATCAGAAGCCGATTTTTTAATTACCTCTTAAGGAGGGGAATACAGATGACCCAATCGCTGCTCCTCCCCCGCGCAGGGGGAGCGTTGTTTGAATATACTCCGGGCAAAGCAGGTTCGTTCTCCGTGCCGGCCAAGCCGTTTACGGGCCGCATTGCCTTCTCGGCCGCCCATGTCGTCTGCGATCCGTTTGCGGACGCAGATCCGCTGCATCATTCGCAGATTGATTGGAACTCGACGCTCGCCTACCGGCACCATTTGTGGTCGCTCGGTCTGGCCGTGGCGGAAGCGATGGATACTGCGCAGCGCGGCATGGGCCTCGACTGGAACCGCTCGAAAGAGCTTATCCGCGCTTCGATCGCGGAAGCGCGCTCGGTCGGTGGCAAAATCGCCTGCGGCGCGGGAACCGACCATCTGTTTCCGGGTCCGTCGGTCACGATCGCCGACGTGGAAGCCGCCTATGAAGAACAAGTCGGCTTCATCGAAGGCGAGGGCGGTCAAGTCATTCTGATGGCGAGCCGTGCGCTTGCCGCTTGCGCGAAAGGGCCCGAGGATTACGAGCGGGTGTATGGTCGCATTTTGGGACAGGTAAAACAGCCGGTCATTCTGCATTGGCTTGGCGACATGTTCGATCCCGCTCTGGCCGGCTATTGGGGATGCAAGGACGATCTGGACGACGCGATGGACGTTTGTTTGCGCGTCATTCGGGCAAACGCGGACAAGGTCGACGGGATTAAAATCTCGCTGCTCGATGCCGGTAAAGAAATCAAGATGCGCCGGCTGCTGCCGGAAGGCGTCAAAATGTACACCGGGGACGACTTCAACTACCCGGAACTGATCAAGGGTGATGAGCAGGGCTACAGCCATGCGCTGCTCGGCATATTCGACGCGATTGCGCCGGCCGCCGCCCAGGCACTTCATGCGCTAGACGCAGGCGATCTGGTCAGTTATGAGGCGATAATGGAGCCTACTGTTGCCTTGTCCCGTCATATTTTCCAGAAGCCGACGTACGCCTACAAGACGGGAATTGTGTTCATGGCCTACCTGAACGGCCGCCAACCGCATTTTCGCATGATCGGAGGAGCGGAAGGATCGCGCTCGATCGTCCATTTGGCCGAGCTGTTCGTCCTTGCCGACCGGGCCGGGCTATTGGCCGATCCGGAGCTTGCCGCCGAACGGATGAAGCCTGTCTTGGCGCTGGCGGGTATTTGGCCATAATCATTTATAGAGATGTTTGAAATCCGGGAGGGATCAGTATGGAACCGCTTCGTTCCATAGACAGACTCAGCTTGAACCAGATTACGACCGATCGGCTGAATATGCGTGAGGCCGTGGAAGCAAGCGTTCGTGCCGAAGTGCCTTGGATCGCGTTGTGGCGGCATAAAGTGGCCGAGACCGGCCTGGCCGAGAGCAAGCGGCTTGTGCGGGACGCGGGCCTGCGCGTCTCCAGCCTGTGCCGTGGGGGTTATTTTCCGGCGGCCACCGCGCCTGCGCGCAAAGAGCGGTTGGACGACAATCGCCGCGCTGTCGAGGAAGCGGCCGAGCTCGGCACCGATGTACTCGTACTCGTTTGCGGACCGGCGCCAGACCGGGATATCGATTTCGCCCGCAAGACAGTCGAAGAAGCGATCGCGGAACTTGTGCCGTTCGCCCGCTCGCACGGAGTCAAGCTCGGCATCGAGCCTTTGCACCCGATGTACGCCGCTGAACGCTCCGTCATCAATACGCTGGCGCAAGCCAACACGCTCGCGGAGCAGCACGACCCGCAAGACGTCGGCGTCGTCGTCGATGCGTTCCATGTCTGGTGGGACCCCGAGCTGTACGCGCAAATTGAGCGGGCCAGGGGGCGTATACTCGGCTTCCACGTCTCCGATTGGATCGTGCCGGTACCCGACCTGCTGATGGGCAGAGGAATGATGGGGGACGGCTTTATCGAGTTGCGCCGGATGCGTCATGCCGTTGAAGCGGCCGGTTACGTGGGGGCGATCGAGGTGGAAATCTTCAACCGGCAGGTATGGGATATGCCGGGAGACGAGGCGCTGACGCTCATCAAGGAACGTTATTTGCAGCATGTATGAATGATAAATTTGCAGCTTTGGCGGGCCGGGAGAATCGTTCCCGGCTCGTCAAGGCATAGCTTTGGAGGGAAGGAATGTGAAGATTTGTCGCACCGCGCTGATCGGGATCGGGGGATTCGGCGCTGAACATGTGAAAGTCATGCAGAAGCTGGTCGAAGAGGGTAGCCTGCAGGTTGCTGCTTTTGCGGAGCCGAATGTCGGCGCTCATCAGGAGTCTTACGACAAGCTGACCGCGCTTGGGGCCGTCCATTATATAGACTACGTGCAGATGCTCACGCAGCATCCGGATATCGATTTTGTCGTCATCGTCACGCCGATCTCCGCCCACAAGCCGATGTGCATCCAGGTGATGCGGATGGGCTTTCACGTGCTGGTGGAGAAGCCCCCGGCGGTAACGATTCAGGACTTGGACGAGATGATCGCGGTGCAGATGGAGACCGGGCGCTTGTGCCAGGTGAACTTCCAGAATACGTCGGGCCAGGCGTTCCGAACGCTGCTGGAAAGGATCAGCTCCGGTGTGCTCGGGCAGGTGGAGCATGTGGTCGGTATTGGCATGTGGAAACGGCTTCGCTCTTACTACGATCGAACCCGCTGGGCCGGTAAACTGATCAGCGACGGCCAGTATGTGCTGGACGGGACGTTCAACAATCCGTTCGCCCACTTGCTGCACCATAGCTTGCTGGCGGCCGGAGGAGGCGCCGCAGACTTGTACCCGGAATCGGTGCAGGCCGAGCTTTACCACGTCAATGACATCGAGGGGGACGATGTCTCCTGTATTCGCGCCGTTATGGCTAACGGTGTGAGCGTTCATTTTTACGCCATGCTTTGTCACGAAGTCAGCGAAGTGCCTTCGATTGCCGTGTACGGAACACGAGGGGAAGCGCATTGGAATTACCAGAACAAGCTGACCATTCGCGCACAGGACACCGAAGAGGATTTGGCGTTTGGTCCGACCGATTTGATGTGCAGCATGTATCTGAACCTGATGGAAGCGATTGAAACCCCAGAGAAACCCCTCTTCTCGCCGCTCAAGGCAAGCCGAAGCTTCGTGCTGGTATCCAACGGCGCCTATGAGTCGGCTCGCGCCGTTCGTGCCATTCCAGGCCGATTCGTGACCGAGCGGGAGGATGGAGAATCCACGGTGCGCTTGCTGCCCAGCTTGTCCGAAAAGATGAGAGACGCGGCAGCGAAGCGGCAACTGTACAGTGAATATCCGCTTCCTTGGGCGACACCGACCCGGCTGTTCCGGATGGAGGGCTACAGCCGATTCGAGCTGCCTGCCACGATGTGCACAAATAACGGTAGACCGACCAATTAGAGGCGTTCCTTCAGGTAGCGACGGCAGCGTTCCGGAGGCTGCTATTACCCGTGAGCAGCTGATCACGCTCCTGTACCGGTATGTCGAGCAACCTGCTGTGGACGGCATCAACAAGAGCTTTCCGGACAGCGGCGAGAATTTCCGCTTGGGAAAAGGATGCCATGAGCTGTGCTACGAAATTGGGATCCTGAACGGCATGCCAGGGAACCTTCTAGACCCTGCCAGTATTGTCTCGCGGGCTGAAGTGTCCGCCATACTCACGCGCTTTATAGCTTGGCTAAAGTAATGCATCTTGGTAGAAATCCGATCTCGGAAGTGTTGTTCCGATTGTTTTACCGAGACAAAACTCGAACGCTTGTTAACAAACGGCGCGTGAGTACATTGGTCAAACCTTCGATATGATTCATCTTATCTTGGTCAGCTCTTCCCATTCGATGCGACCATTCGACACGGTGTCTCGGATTGATGCGTGCTTCAGCTTGAATATGAGAACCGATATCTGCACGGCGGATCTTGAGCGATCGCGACTCGAATATGTTGCTCAAGATCCGCTTAGGTTGTAAGACGACAAGAACATACACGCTTATAAGCCGCTAAACAGCGGCTTTTTTTGTTTTGAAGATATTGTAGTTTTTAGCATTTTATAATACGTGGCTGAGCAGGCTCCAAAGAAGAACCGAGTACGATAAGCTGATGCCCGCAAAAACGGAGTAACAAATTTATAACTGGCTTCAGACATTAAGCTAACAGGCAGGATAGTGCTAATTAGTCTTCAGGAATATCGACAAATTCAACCCCTAACTTTTATCGAAATTTTAATTTATATTGAATTTATGAACAATAAAAGTACGGATAGGAGGGCGAGAAAATGAGTCAAGTCCGGAACTACTACGAGAATTCACAAAATAAAGAAAGCATAAAATCAATTTATAACACAGGTAATAATCTTAGTGCTAAGTATGAGGTCATGGGTAAATACGGAATATCAACAGAAATGTTTGAAACTTGGACCATAGATAAGCTTAACTTGTTGGGCAGTGAACGCGTTCTTGATATTGGAACAGGGAATGGGAGATTCTCGATCCCCACCAGTAAAATTTTGAAGAATAATGGCGGGTTTATGGTTTGTTGTGACTTAACAGAAGGAGTTATGAATTCAGCACGTATTCAGGCAGAACAGGAAGGGCTACCTATCCTCCACATGATTGCTGACGCTGAAAAATTGCCGTTTCTTTCTGATGAGTTTGATGTCGTCATGGCTAATCACATGCTTTACCATCTACCTGATTTGAAAAAAGGATTGAAGGAAATTAGCAGAGTTTTAAGAAATACAGGACAATTTTTAGCTACGACTAATAGCAGCCGGGGAATGCCTGAATTCTTCGCACTGCATCAGGAGACAATGCATCAGTTACATATCCCATTTGAAATTAAAGACGATCCGATTCCTTTTTCCTTAGAAAATGGAGAGGCCATACTGTTAGAGCACTTTAATCGAGTAAAACTACTAACTTATGAGGCAGGATTCAAGGTAACAGATCCAGAGCCTGTGTTAAAATACTATATGGCAACTCAACTCTATCAAGGTCCTTTTCATGACATATCATTAAGCCGCGAACAACGGGAAGCAATTTCACACACTTTCCTTACTCTAACTAGACAAAAAATTGTATCCTGTGGTGGAGAATTGATCATTTCAAAACCAGTTGCGGCTTTTATTTGTGAAATGAATTAACTAACGGGGACGATAGCTCAATTGAAGACTTTTTCTCTAACAGGTAGTTTTCTTGATTCGTGATCATTAAAAAGTAAAAACACCAGCTTTTTAGTTTCAGTTCTTAAGTCGCTCGCCGGAACCCCGGCGTACATCGGAGGCTTCATGCACTTCAAGCAATGCCGACATCAGCGGCGACGGGGCCATTCACGAGGCTGGCCCTGACCAAGTCGATGCAGGTCGACTACGCACCGTACAACATCCTTTATAGTTGCGCAGTCGTAGGCCGATCTGGAGGAAAAGTATGAGGCACTGTTCCATGCCTCCAACGAATCGAAGATCATGATGGACTTGCTTTTCTACATCGATGGCGTCATCGTCTTCAGAAAAAATGCTTAGGGAGGACCATAACCTATGAAACTGCTAACCTATCTTGAAGGCAATACATACCGCCTCGGTGTCGCTACCGAGGTAGGCATCGTCGACGTTGCGGCGGCACTTGGTGACGGCCCGGGACCGCGCACCGTGCACGAAGTGATCGAAGGCGGGGAGGAAGCGATACGGACGCTGCAGCAAGCAGTTAACCACACACTGGCGTCTTGCAGCGACGTCCTGCTCGGAAAATCGGGTCTCAAGCTCGGACCATGTGTTACACATCCGAACAAAATCATTTGCGTCGGCCTTAATTACCGCAAACACGCCGAGGAGACGAACGCGCCAATCCCGGAGTATCCGATTCTATTCAGCAAATTCAGCAACACGTTGGCTGCTGACGGCGAAGACGTGCCGCTGCCGCGCACATCGCAGAAAGTTGATTACGAAGCCGAGCTTGTCATCGTGATTGGCAAGACGGCCAAATATGTCGCCAAGGAAGAGGCGCTGGACTACGTATTCGGCTACTGCGCCGCCAACGATATGTCCGCGCGTGACCTGCAGATGCGCACTCAGCAGTGGCTGCTTGGGAAGTCGTGCGACAAATTTTCGCCGCTCGGGCCGTACCTCGTTACCGCGGACGAGGTCGGCGATCCGAACGCACTAGACATCAAGTGCATAGTAAACGGCGAAGTGCGTCAGCATTCCAACACGTCGGACATGATTTTCCGCTGCGACGAAATCGTCAGCTACATTTCGCACCATATGACGCTCGTGCCCGGCGACATTATTTTGACCGGGACGCCGGAAGGCGTCGTGCTCGGCAAACCGCCGGAGAATCAGGTCTACTTAAAGGCCAGCGACATCGTCACGATTAATATCGAGAAGCTGGGAAGCCTCACGAACCGCATGATATCCGAATAAGCGCGAGAAACCAAGTTATGATGTAATCGCCAGTAACATTGCCTCACAGAGAGTAGCTCATCGATTAGGGTATTTTCCCGCATGGGTTTCTGATTGGCGATGCAATTTTGTAGGACTTGAACAGTAATAGTTTCTTTAAAAAGTTAAGCTACCGGGGAACGATAGCTGAATGAAGACATTTAAGGCAGCCGGCTTTTTGGCCGGATGCTTTTTTTCAAATAACGGGCAGTATAGTATCGCGACATCCAATATATGGTATTGTGGAAAATGAAGTTAATTTCATGTTATATGCTGATTGAGGATAGCTTCTGAATGGGGGGATTTCTTTGGTAGATGCATATTTGCCGCCAAAACATCAGATTTCAGTGTCGGCACTCATTGAGAATAATAAAGGTGAAGTTCTGTTAGTAAAGACTCATTGGCGCTCGGATACGTGGGAATTCCCTGGTGGAAATGTAGAAGAAGGTGAATCACTTGATGATGCAATTACTCGTGAAGTCCTTGAAGAGACTGGAATTCTGATACGTCCCATTGGTGTAACGGGAGTTTATTACAAGGAAACAAGCAATCTATTATCGGTGGTATTTAAAGCAGAACTCATTGATGGACAATTAAAAATTCAGCCCGAAGAGATAATGGAAGCTATGTTTGTAAGGCTGACGGTGAGCAACATAGAACAGTACATTACTCGTCCTCATATGAAGTCACGATCATTAGATGCAATTCGGAGTAAGGGGTTCGTACCGTATGAATTTTGGAAGACAAAGCCGTTTCAACGGATTTCTCGCTTAGACCCTCACGGTGTACAACCTGAAGTGAAGCAAGCTAACGGGAAATGATAGCTCAATGAAGATAATTGAGGGCAGTCGACCTAAAAACTGGCTGCTTTTTCCTCAACTAACGGGCAGGATAACGGGGAGTAGGGGGTTGCTGTTTATTATGTAAGCGACAGGAACATAGACGCTTAATAGCCGCGTAGGAGCGGGCACATTAAGATATTGGGCAGATTACATCAATACGGTTGGAATTTTATAGGGAATATGGTCGTTATAATGTAATGAGCTGAGAGGAGTGATTATTGTAAAATTTCTTTGTACTAGCATATTAATCGTTGGATTGCTGATTTTATTTGGTTGTTCAAATACTTCCGAAAAAGATGCAGAAGTCAGCCCAAAGTTTGTAAGTGAAGGAATCGAAATGCAAGGCATAGAAGGGAAAATCGGTATCTTGGGACCGAATTTCGTGGCGAATCAGGCTAATAAACATATGTGGCACTTATGGGGAAGTAAAGCTGATTTGGACGGGGAATTTAAAGTCGATGCCATGAATATAAAATCCGGTGAGAAGATAAATCCGTTTACTGCTGATATTCCTACATCCTTGTTCGGTCCAAATAACGGTGCAGATGCACATTTACCATCCTCAATGAGGCTACCGAAACCTGGCATTTGGCAGCTTAACGCTTATATTGATGAGAAGTTGTTCGGCAGTATTAATGTCGAAGTCAAATGATTATTGAAACTAACGGGAAACGTTAGCTTCAATAAACCGCCTTTTCACCAAGGCGATTTTGCAAGGGATATCAGACTACCTCCGGGAATTCCAGGATCTGGAGCAGGCGCTCATCTTTTTCTGCGAACAATTCGTAGCTTCTGCGAACGGTTCGTCCGATTACAGCGCTCTGATCCGTCTGGTTACAATGGAAGCCGCCAATCTGCCAGCCACGTTTTTAGAAAAGCTGGATAACGCAACGGAAGAGGGGATTACCAGGAGGTTTACCGAGTTTGGATAAACCGGACTGCTCGATGTGCCAGATCCTGTAATAGCTACAAAGCATTTCGCTGCCTTAACGTTTTTATTGGTATTTGATCAACCGAGAAAAAACGGGACATTAGAGGAGGAACAAACCAAACGTATCATCACTGAAGGCGTACGCGTCTTTCTTTGCGCTTATGGAAAACGCACCGTACAAAACGAAAATCAACCATCAAACTGATAACTTGCTAACATTCCCGACTGATGAGAAGAACTTGGTTACATTCCCCATGATTTCATTGAAGTAAACATTTGGTATGTGTGACTGGCGTAAACGTAGAGACCCACGAGGGAGCACAAATTGTCATATGCCGTACGCCTAGGCAGACGTAAGGGTTAGGTCTCCCTGGTTAAACAGGATGGTCCAGAGAGAATGGCTCGATCTGATTTTTAAAAAGTCGAAACAGATGTGTGCTGGATTACCAATCAGATTCATTCAGGGAGGAAATAACATGCTATATGAGTTGCGAATCTATACGATTTACGAAGGTCGAATGGATGCCATTCAGGACAGATTTAAGGAGCATACGTTTAGAATTTTCACAAGGCTGGGAATGAAGGTCGTGAATTTCTGGATAGATGCAACGGGCCAAAATAAAATATATTACGTGATGGAATATGAGGATATGGCGCAGCGTCAAAGGCTATGGGAGCAGTTCAAGAAAGACATCGAATGGATTCAAGTAAAACGCAATTCGGAAGAAAACGGAGGGCTCATCGTCGAAAAAATTGATGAATATTTTATGAATCAAGCTGAATTTTTCAGATTGGGAAATTGAACTAACGGAAAACGATAGCCGAATAAACGAACAGGAAGAGTTGCCGGTGCTAATCGGCAGCTTTATTACGCTAACGGGCAGTTTAGTTCATTTGTTATACTTGATCTATATAATTAGTGGGGCGAAAAGGAATGGGAATAAGATTAGCAACTAAAAATGAACTCCAATGGGTAAATGAACAGTATCAGAAAATAGGCTTTATGCCGAGTAATTTAGAAAATGAAAAAATTGCAATAGTTACACATCAGGATGAATTTGCAGGCGTTGGAAGGATTGTTTATCTTAATGCAGAAGAAGCTGAAATTGGCGGTATATATATATTGGATAAGTTCAGAGGATTATCGCTTGCAAATGAGTTAGTTGATTACTTGGTAAAGGAAACTAAAAAAAATAATTTAAAAGAAGTGTATTGTCTACCGTTTGAAGAGTTAAAGCATTTTTATCAAAAATTTGGTTTTAAAGAATTTGACTATGAGGGCAAACCAATTAACAATCATATCCTAAAGAAGTTTCAATGGTGTTTAGACACCTATGAGAAGAAGGTTTTATTACTTAAATTATAATAATAACAAAAGCTCAGCTGTAAGACGACAAGAACATATACGCTTAAAAGCCGCATGGCAGCGGCTTTTTTTGTTTTACCGATAATGAGCCAAGATCGGCTCGTCATTTCTCGGGGACTCCGATCAGCGTAGCGGCCGCCTGGTATACTCCCAGCCCGCACAACGCGCTTGCAAGCCCCTCGACTCCTCGCGCGAGGAACCACGTTCCCGGATACGTTTGGCAGATGGCGATGCCTCTCTCGAAATGTGCCAACGCTTCTGTGGGCCTCTGCCGGATTAACGCAATATATCCCAAGGCCCGAAAAGGTCCCGACAACTCCAAGTCGTCTTTTTTGCTTTCTCAAATATCGTGGCATTTTCGACCCAAGTGCTTTTTTATTATTGGGCTTTGTTATATCAGTAATATTGTAGATTTGCGTAACGCTGTTCTTAAGTAACTTTGTAATGTAAAATTATACTAGTTATTAATGTATTGGAGCGCTCTTATGCGGACTGCGAACTTTACAACGAGGAGGAGAGACCGATGATCAAATCAAAAGCTCCCAAGAGACCGACAAGGGATGAATTTGTATTAGAGGAGATAGGCAATCAGCTTACAGAGGCTTATCAAGAAGGGTCAGAAATTCTACTTACTGTGTGGGGTTGGGATGAGCCAGTAAGGGGTCAAATAGATCAAATGGACTCTCGGACTGGAAAAGTACACATCAAAAAGGATGGAGTTATTACCAAGGTCCCTTTTATGGATATCATGGAAATTAACTATCCTAGAGATTAGATTTAGTGAAAGGGAAGATTTGATTTGATTGTAGATTTTTAATTTAGATTTCCAAGCTTAAGCTTCATAGTCATTTTGTTAGGTACCATTACTTGTTTCATTGGATTATGCAGAAAAGATTTACAACTGAAAAGATAAATATAAAGACAAGTGCGGTCCAATGAAAAGGTTAATTGTTACTTTTAGAGTGAGTCGGATAGAGTTGATGAAATGTCAGTACCAATCAGCTATAAGGGTTCAATAGAACAAATGGTGAGAGTCGAATTGACATATTTTGATGTGATGGTTTTTAAAAGTGAAATCCATAGCCAGAAGAGGAGTAAGATAAATAAGTAGGTGTCCTGCGTAGGCTATCGCCGCATTAAGAATTGCCAAATGGAAGTTTACTTACGACTCTGAAAGATTGTTCGAAGCTTCGCGGATGCTAAAGCTCTCCATGGGTTTCGCTATTGCCGTTTGCGCGGACTCTCCAACGTCACGGAACAAGCGTTGATAACGGCCGCCGTGCAGAATATGAAGAAGATGACGATCCACCTGGATTGCCTGGAAAAGAGAGGGTAACCCTTCTTTTTTAGGCTTTTTAGCAACTGCAAATAAAAAAAGAGAAACCCAACGTCTCAAAGACGTGGGTTTCTCGACAATCTGAGGAGCTCTCAATGAGCTCTTTTATTTCGCTATATTGAGAATGTTCAAGATGGGAAGGAATGTCACGCCTACCTCTACATTCTTGACAACGTATCAATCATATTGTCCACTGGTTCTATCGTGCCAAGCGCTTCTTCCGGCTTCGTCGACAGCTCGCCGGCGAAATCGAAGCTGAAGACGTTGTATATCTCGTGGATCAGCGCAATCGCCGACAAAATTGTCGGTCTCTATTAATAAAACATACGATAAAGGCACCTCTACAGGGTGCCTTTATTTACATGCTGAGCGAAAAATCGGGAAGCTTCGGGAGCGCACGATGCTTGTACAGTAGCACAATGGACTAAGGCTTCCTTTGAAGCGATTCGCTGAAAATGGCTATTGACAAATAATTTCAGGTTCCAATATGATGGTAGTGAAAACGTTTAACGTATATCGATTGCATTAAGGAGGGGATCTTACTTATTCGATTGCTGAAAGTGTGTGGGTTTATTGGTGCAAGCCAAAACGACAATAAGAAATACCGAGTTGAGCATGGAGAGGTTGAAGTGAATGGCGATTCAATATGGAATTCTTGCACTCTCCTGGATTGGCGGAATGGTCAAACGAGTCTGGACTGCTTGCGATCCAGCGCGCTTCACGGGCAGGCTACGATCTATTGGAGGTCTCACCGGTAAAGCCTGACACTTTCGACTCGATTTTCGCATATGGGTTGACTTTGCGACAAAAAGGAAAGCGGTCTAATGTTTGCAACGACTTGACAGATCAATATTTTGAGGTGATCCCAAATGAGTGAAGTGAAAGTGAAAACGGTTCGAACGCCGCAGTTGGAAATTGCTTACGAAGAGGAGGGGGCGCCAGACGGCTTCCCTGTTATCCTGATGCATGGTTTCCCCGATGACGTTCGTGTTTGGGATGGGACGGCGTCAATATTGTCTTCGGCAGGCTACCGGGTATTGATGCCGTACTTGAGGGGTTATGGTCCGACTCGATTTATCGATCCGGATACGCCAAGGGTTGGGCAGCAGGCTGCATTGGGGTTGGATTTATTGCAATTCATGGATGCCTTGCGGCTCGAACGGGCGTCTATAGCCGGCTATGATTGGGGATGTCGAGCCTGTTGCGTCGCCGCGATCCTGAACCCGAAACGAATTCGAGCTCTGGTAGCAATCGGCGGTTATGATGTCCACGATGTGATGTCTCCTCCTAAGCCGGCTCCTCCGGCCCTGGAAGCAGAATGCTGGTATCAATGGTACTTTAATACGGAGCGTGGAAAAGCGGGACTGGAAGCTTATCGAAGAGAGATCTGTCGAAAGTTGTGGGAACGCTGGTCGCCTAGCTGGCATTTTGACGATCTTACCTTCGAGCGAACGGCCCATTCATTCGAGAATCCGGATTTTGTACAAGTGGTGATTCAGGAGTACAGGCATGTTCATCGAAATGATAACGGTGATCCTGCATTCGTCGAGACTGAAAAGTATCTATCGACATTACCGCAAATTGAAGTTCCGGCAATGGTGCTGCACGGAGATGAAGATACGGTCCACCCTCTCTTCCGATCGGAGGAACTGATGTCCAAATTTATCGAAGGCACGGAAAGAAGAGTCGTCCGCGGAGCAGGACATTTTCTGCCGCGGCAGCGCCCTGATGCGGTTGCGGAAGCGTTAGAATCGCTGCATCTTCATCATCCCTCACTTGTAAAATCTCGGAGGTATCCGCATGTTTAAAGCAATTGCATTTGATATGGATGGAGTTCTTATCGACACACAATCTTCCGTCAAGGAATTTTGGAACCAGGTCGCCACTGGATGTGGCATCCGCTTGAAACCGTCGGATTTTAATCAATTTATCTATGGGTGTCAAGCTTCCTATACACTGGACCGTCTATTCCCTAAGCTGACTTCTATCGAACGTGCTGTGGTTCTTTCCAAACTTGAATCGCATGAAGCAACGATGACCTATCAGGAAATCATCGGCGTATCAACATTTTTGGCATCCGTACGCGAGGCGGGTGTAAAGACCGCGCTTGTAACGAGTGCTTCTGCGTCAAAGGTGAACGAGGTCATTTACCAGATGAAATGGCAGACTTACTTTGATGTAATCGTTACAGCCGAGCACATCGCTCAAGGAAAACCTGCTCCGGACTGCTATCTTCTGGCTGCCGAACGGTTGAACGTCGACCCCGGCAGTTGCATTGTGTTCGAAGATGCCAGTAGCGGTGTTCGTTCAGCGGTGGCGGCAGGAATGTATGTTGCAGGTGTTGGTGTGGATCGATTATTGAAGGGCGAGGGAGCGGCGGTTGTCGTCGATAACTTCAAATCCGTCAAGCTGGTGAGCAAGAATGGCGGGTCAAGTAAGAGCCATATTCATATTGGGGAAGTCAGCGTGCCAATTCGGACTTCTTATAACCGTACACTGGGTTCCGGAAAGGAATGACTGGATGACTACCATACTTACTGCGTAATGGCGATTCAAACACATGGGGTTATAGTCCCCATACAAATAACAGGTATCCCCGATCAGTCAGTTGGCCTGACATTTTACAACAGTTACTGGGGCCTGATTTCTTAAGAGTAAATTCGGAATGACCGCTGAAGCCATCGCTAAGGGAGCCGGCGAGTTGGCGGACATCAACAAGGCAACCCCCGTTTGGAGCTTGTGACAACCCTCCGGCCTTGATTCTCGTGGTTTCACCGTCTATCGGAAAATTGTGCGAGGCAACCAAATTGTTTTTTTAGGTGCTCAGTTCCGAAGGAGCGATTTGGTGAAGTGTTACAAATTGCGATCGAAATGTTGCGTATTATGGAAGCATCTTAAGAGTCATCCGCAAGCGGACGGACCAAACTTCTCAGCTAGACTCGGGTAGCAGTAGTTTGCCGGATGATTAGTTGCGGCTCGACAACGGATTCGCTTTGCGCAATCGTATCAAGCGTTCCATCGATAAAGCCGGTGAGCAGGTCGATTGCCGTAATGGCAAGTTCTCGCGCTGGTTGCTTCACGGTTGTTAGCGGCGGAAAGGAATCAGCCGCTTCTTCAATATCGTCAAATCCAATAATGGACAGGTCGTCTGGTATTCGCTTGTTTAGATACCAAGCCGCACGGATTGCGCTCAAGGCGTACTGATCCGACGCGCAGAACAGGGCCGAGGGAGTTTTGCGACATTCAAAGAGCGCTTTGGAACGTTCGAAAGCGGTAAACCGGTCGCGAGCGTCTAGAATATGGCTTTCGTCTGGCTCAAAACCACGGTGCTGCAAGTAATCTTTAAAGGCTCTCAATCGTGTTCTTACTCCACCGTGCTCTAGATTCCCAAGGAAACCTATACTGTGGTGACCCAGCTCGATTAAATGATCGAGAGCTAGATGAACGCCTTTGGCGTCATCTGTTCTTACCTGCGGAATTGGTAGTGAACTGTCCCCGGTAATCGATACAATGGGGGGACCGCTTTGTTTGCTGCGTTCCAGAAGAGAATGGGTGGACAGATTTCCAATTAGAACGAGACCATCGAACCAATGGTTTATCATGAAATGCAGCTGACGCTCTGCAGTATGCGCATCGTAATCGGCGTGTCCCATAAGCATTTCCATTCCTTTATCGTGAGCGGCTTTTTGCACTTCACGTACAAGAAGCGATAGGAAGGGGTCATGAATGTCGCGAATGATCGCACCGATGACTCCTGAGCGCTTTGATCGGAGAGCAGCGGCGAAAGGATTGATCTGATAACCGAGTTCTTGGGCCGACTGCAGCACTTTTTGCCTTGTCTTTTCACTGATCTTTATACTTCCATCGCGGCTGTTTAGCACTCGAGATACTGTCGCAAGCGAAACGCCGGCTTTGGCCGCCACATCGGCAATCGTAATATTAACCATTAATCTCAACCTTCCCGTGTATTCTACTTCTTTAGGATATCAAAAAGCATTTAGATTGCAACATTATACGTATAACGTTTTCATTATTGTTCGGATATCTTTTTGATGTACAAGTAAAATGAAGCGAAAGAGCGAAAAAATGTGCAGAACAGGACAATATTGTAGGGGATTTTATGCTTATCGGAGCGATTGAAGCTGGAGGGACAAAGTTTGTATGCGGTATCCGTAATAAGCATGGAGTCATATTGGATAGTGCTGTTTTCCCAACAGAAACCCCGGATCTAACCATGAAGAAAGTGATCGAGTGCTTCCGACTGATTATTCGGTGTTGGATGAGTTTCTGCCGCACCATCATTATGCACGTAAACATGTTGCTTGCATCCTTGATATAGTTGGAGAACATGCCGGGGGGCCGTTGACGGGGGTGATTCAATGTAACTATAATGGTTTTATTGAAAGGGGGTGCCTCGCATGATCATCGTCAGCCGTTATACGATCGCGCTTCATATTTTGACTTGGCAGGCTTTTTGGGTGGAGAAGGACGAACCGAGGAGAGCCGCTCACCAGAGGGGATCGGAGAAGCACAGGCCGGGAACAGCTTCTGGCTCGGAGAAGCCGAACGACCGAAGGACCTGAGTCATCGGAAAAGGGAATCGGTCGCAGGAGCCGTCCGAGGAAGCCGGTCTGCCGTTAGAGTAAGCCGATTGGCGTTATTTTCCGCGTCGATCAATGCAACTAATTCAGTAGCATTGAGAGAGTAAGTGACATTGGGATCCCCAAGCAGCTGTATTTTTTTATAGGCCGACGGAGGGGGCGTATCTCGGTGTTCAATGAAACTGATTTAGTTATGTTGACGTTGAGAAGACCTCTGGTTCCAGCCGTGAATGAACCTGGTTATAGTTTTCATTGCGATGGCTTGAGAAGGGTCATGATCGGCGGCGTTGCATGTGTCGACGGCGATTGCCGGACAGCTGGTGACGGTGTTCTCGCTTGTTTATCAGTGTCGTCGCCGTTGCTGACGACACTGCCCGGGAGGATAGAACGCAGGAGATTGTTGTTCGGTTTGCTGCTACTGCTTGCCGTTGGAAACGTGGTCTGCGGATTCGCTTCCTCGTACAGCCTGATGCTGACCGGACGGATCGTAGCCGCGTTGGGGACATGCCTGTTCTCACAGGTGGCCGTCCCCACGCCTCCACTCTGGCCGTGCCCGCAAAGTGGGGGAGCGCGGTGGCGATCGTCATTGCTGGGCAGATCATCTCGCTGATCCTGGGCGTCCTATTCGGGACGTGGGTTACCATGACGTTCGACTGGCGCACGACGTTCTGGATCGTCTGAGGGGTTGTCCTGCACGCCGCGCTGGCCATCCGGCTGCTGTTCCCACATGTAGCGCCGAAATGCGTTATAGCGTATTTTTTGGACATTATAACAAACTAGCAGAGGAGATCCAAGATGCCTGTATTTTCGTTTTTAGTCTATATTTTAGTGAGCACCTTTACCCCGGGCCCCAACAATTTCATGGCGATGTTGTTTGCCCACCAGTACGGTTTTCGACGAACGATCCCATTTTGTCTGGGTGTTGGCGCCGGTTTTTTTGTCGTTGCGCTGCTGTGCAGTTACTGCAATCTGTTGCTTAAACATCTCATTCCCGGCATCCGGTGGTGGATGACGATTCTGGGAGCGGCCTATATGCTGTATCTCGCCGTTAAAATCGTGTTCCATCGCAAGAAAGCTACGAGCAGCAGAGAGGACAAAAACAACCGCTTTCTGACGGCGGTGCTTCTGCAGTTTATCAATCCCAAAGGCATTTTGTACGCCATAACGTCCGTATCGACTTTTATTCTCCCGTACCATTCTTCCCATCTGGCCTTGATCAGCTTCTCTTTGTTTCTGGCACTCTTGAGCGTGATAAGCACCTTCTGTTGGAGCATGTTCGGCTCCATATTTCAGCGATTGCTGTCGGCGTACCAAACCCCGTTTAACGTCGCGATGGGCCTGCTTCTCGCATACAGCGCGGTTTCCATCTTAATCGAATAAAAGGCACAGTGCCCTGCATACCATCCACGGAAACTAGCAACACAGAGACTAGCACGCATAATGCGCCACTTTACTCAGCAGGATCAGGTAACGGCCCACTCTCCATTCTTATGTAAAAAGGAGGCGTCCCCGGCTCCTTCTCTATGTACGTTTTGATCCGCTTTACATTGTTTCGCTCAGTCATGCACCATGCTGCCTTCCAGGAACTTCTCGTAGTCCATGGCTGCCATGCATACGGTTCCGGCAGCGGAAATCGCTTGACGGAAGCGCACGTCCTGCACGTCGCCGCAGGCGAATACGCCCGGAATGTTCGTTTCGGTCGTTCCTGGCTTCACCTGAACGTAGCCGGTTTCGTCCGTCCGTCAGGAACTTGGTGTTCGGCGTGTGGCCGATCACCGCGAAGACGCCGGCCGGGTAACTGGACGTATATCATCCATGCTTGGCGATTTCAATGCGGCGTGACGATAGAGAAGGCTTCACAGCTCATTGGTCATACAAAACGGTATCGGAAATCGAACCGCTGTGGTCAGAAATTTTTGCACCGTCCAGGAGGTCTAGTGCTTGTTTGAAGATGAGCTTGAATATAGCGAAAAGGAGTGTTGATATGAACTTCCATATGCATGAAGCCTTTGAGATTTTGGAGCGCACGCCGGAAACCTTGGAGTGCTTCTTATCCGGTCTATCCGAGGGATGGCTGCATGGCAATGAAGGGGAGGGAACCTGGAACACGCTTGAAGTCGTTGAGCACCTCGTTGAAGCGGAGAAGCATAACTGGATCCCGCGGATAGCATCCATTCTTGCGGAAGGGGAAAACAATCCGTTTCCCGTATTCGACCGCTATGCCCACTTGAAAGACACTTCCGAGAGAACCGTTGAAGAGGCATTATCAGAGTTCCGTGCGATTAGAATGGCGAACATATCCAAACTGAGGGCAGTCGTCAATCCTCACGATCTTGAAAAGACCGGTATGCATCCGGAATTCGGCGTCGTGAAGTTAAGGGAGCTCCTCTCTGCATGGGTTGTTCATGATTTTACGCACATGGTGCAAATGGTTCGGGTGATGGCGGAGAGATACCGGGCTGACGTTGGACCGTGGAGTGCATACTTAGGCATTTTAAAAAGGAGCTGATTTCTTCTGCTTTCGAAAAGTCAGGAAATTCATTGATAGATGGGTTCGTCAGGGTCGAATTGCCTGATACCGGACGGAAGCAGTTGGAGGATTAGCTTTACTACAAGGATGCAGGAGGGAATATAGGTATGAACAAAATTCAGGAGTTTAAAGTACTACATCAATCAAACGAGCTTTTATTGTTAGGAGTCGCGTGGGACTTGTTTTCTGCGTTGTCTCTGGAGAAAGCCGGATTCAAAGCTATCGGTACAACCAGCTGGGGAATAGCGAAAAGCTTGGGTTATCCGGATGGTGAAAGAATTGAATTTGATACAATACTAAATCGTGTAAAAACGATATTGGATCATGTGAACATCCCTGTTTCTGCCGATATAGAGTCGGGTTACGGAAAAGATGAAAATACGATCGTCGAGAATGTATTGAAACTTGCCGATATAGGCGTTGCGGGGATCAATATAGAGGATTCTCGCAAGAATCAAGCAGGACTCAAACCATTGAACGAACAATGCAGGCTTTTATCGAAAATCAGAGGGGCCCTAGAGAAGAGTGGCTATAAAGATTTTTATATTAATGCAAGAACAGATACCTATTTGCTGAGTATGGATCCGTACAACGAAATGACAGTCCGGGCGCAAGCCTATGTGGAAAGCGGCGCAAGTGGAATTTTTGTTCCTGGATTGAAGGACGATGTCGAAATAAAAGCGGCTGTAGAGCAAATTGCCGCGCCTCTAAACCTTATGTCTGTGCCAGGGCTTACAAGTTGTAAAAAACTCCAGGAACTTGGCGTCAAGCGGTTAAGTCTCGGCGGCGCCTTATATCGGAAGCTTCAATCATTACTGGATACGTGCGCGGCTCAAATTTATGAATCTCAGGATACGTCTTTGCTATTCGATTAACTGAAGAAAGGATAACGTAAAAGTTCCACAACGATTTACTGGATGTGTGCGGCGGCTCACGAACGGCGCGAGAGTCGTGCGGGCGTTCCATGAGTCGACGTGGGAAGCTAAAATAGAGGGCTCGTGAAAGGCACTTCATTAGGTGCCTTTTCTTTTCACTCTATAGATGATTCCTCCTATAGATGATTCCTCATTACAGATGTAGTTTTAAGCATTTTATAAACTGAGTGCGATAAGCTGATACCCGCATAAATGGAGTTACAAAGCCAAAATGGCTTCAGCATTAGGCTAAAGGGCAGGATAGTTCATATAAAGTAACGAATTGTTGATAATTCACATTTCTTCGAGAAAGGGATTCATTAAATGAAAAGAGTAGATGTTGCCTACGTGCTTCTCTTTGATGAACAAGAAAAAAATGTATTGATGGTCAAAAACAAGGGTATGAAATCTTCCTACTATACACTTCCTGGTGGAACAGTTGAACGTGGAGAAACACTTGAAGAAGCTGCTATTCGTGAGGTAAAAGAAGAAACGGGCTTAGAGGTTGAAATAAATGGTATTTTCAGTGTAAGCGAAGCGTTTTTTGTAGATAGGGAACATCACACAATTTTCTTTACCTTTAGGGGGAATGTAATTGGTGGAGAAATAAATATCTCATTTCCAGAAGAAATTGAGGAAGTTACTTGGATGGAACCACAAAGAGCAGAGGAATACATACATATACCAAGTGAGTTAAAGGGACTTATAATTGGTAAATCATCAGCACCATATGTACTCAGAGGAACTATCAATCACAATTCTTAATACAGTTTGTTGAAGTAAGGGGAAACGATAGTTGAATAAACGAACAGGAAGAAGCTGTCGATCAGCACCCAGGTACAATTAAACATCCAGCTGGATGTACCTTGCGATTTACCGACTAACGTAATCCGATTAGAAAAAAAGGAATACGAGCGGAACAGTTTCAGTTAGTATTCAAGAATGTTCGATATTCGGAAGGATGGCAGTTATTTTAAGAAAAGACGGGGATGCATCAGATAACGGTGACCATCCTGTAAGACGACAAAAACATACATCTTTAGTGCCGCTTAGCTGCTGCTTTTTCTATTATATATATTGGATATGATTTAAAAATGTGAGTATGTCGAGGTGAAAAATGGAGATTCGTATTTTGGATTCAAAAGATGCTGAAATATATCGTGACTTAAAGTTAAAGCCTCTGAAGGAAAATCCAGAGGCAATAACGGTCAAGTACATAGTCACCCACTAGGCGCATCAGTAGCCGTGTTGTTCAATCCGTGGCAGGCCATACCCTACCACTTCTTTCCATATCAAGACGGTAGTCGGTATATTTGCGCACGAATAAGTCGCGCCCAAGCTGCTCTGCAGCCTGCATGGGTAAACCCGGATCGTGGATCACTTCTCCACGGCTATTGCTGACCCCGCGGACGACGCCGACGAACTCGGAGTGAGTGTATCGGGAAAATTCCTGAAGTTGATGAATGATTCCGAGCGTAGCTCCCGGGTACGTCTCCTCGGAAGATAACACAAGTCCAATGCGTTTGCCGGACATGCGCTGGATGATCTGCGCCGAATCGGGATGGGAAGCCGCATTGTAACAAAACGTGCGGTCAAAGAATGATTTCGTTTGGGCGGATAATCCGTACCAATAAACCGGGGAGCAGAACACGACTCCGTCAGCAGACAAATAGTCGTCGATAAACAACGAACGAAAGTCGTCAGCGATTGAACATTCTCCGTCAGGCTTCCGGCATATCCTGCAGTCGCGTAGAAAACTCGAAATGTAATCGTCTATAAACCTTATTGCCACCGTAGCTCCGGCTTTCTCCGCACCCCGACGGACCGCATCAGCCAGCTCGGAAGAGTTGCCGTTCCGTCGGGGACTTCCTATAAGAACAAGCACCTTTTGATTCTCTGTCGTTGAAGTCATCTTTTACTCCTTTCCACCTCCGGGTGTAAAGTCATTTTCCATAAGCAAATTGTAATCTAAATAATCCATACCGTATAATGATTGGTATTGATATATCCATCTTTAATATTGATGGGCTTTCGGAGGAATATAGATATGGAAATGATGGACCTTAAAGTGTTCATAAGCGTGGCAGAGGAAGGCGGGATTTCCCGCGCGGCGAAAAAACTGGATTATGTCCAGTCTAACGTGACGGCCCGGATTCAGAAGCTGGAGTCGGAAATCGGAGCCGATTTATTCCATAGATATCCCAAAGGGGTCCGACTGACGGAAAAAGGTGCCCAGTTTCGCGATTATGCGCTCGCGATCTTGAGCCTTGCCGACGAAGCAATTAGAGCGGTGCAGGAGAAGTCGCATCCCAGTGGACCTCTTGTTATTGGGGTGGTGGAAACCGTGACCTGCGGCAATTTCATGAATGTGTTGTCGGATTTTCAATCCTGCTATCCTGAAGTGTCGTTGTCATTGGTAACCGGATCCTCATCTGAGCTGCTGTCAATGGTGATGGACCGTAGGCTTGACGGAGCATTCGTGACGGGCGATATAGCGCCATCGCAGTTGATTTTCGAATATACGGTAAAAGATGAAATTATGCTTTTGACCAGCGGGATGGCTGGCGCGTACCCAGATTTATCGAGCGCAAGATGGGCGGTTTCTCCAATAGGTTGCCCTTTCCGAAGGGTGCTTGAGGAGTGGCTTGACAGTGCGGGAATTTTGCGAAAGAACTTCATTGAAATTGGTTCGCTGGAAACGCTGATGAGCTGTGTCAAGTCGGGGCTTGCCTGCACACTGCTGCCGGCATCCGTCCTTAAAGGGGAGTACCGGTCGTTAGGGTCTTACCAGATACCGGAACGCCTTCGCTTTACGAGCACGAGTCTCGTTCGCCGAAACGACCGATTCAGCAGCAAAGCGTTTGCGGCTTTTGCCGAAATGGTACGCTTGAAAGGGCTGTAATTGAACGCGTCTTGACGAAAATGAGTTAATCTGCGGAGTTGTCGGCACACCTGTTTAAGGATCGCGCTCGGTTTAAATGATCTTTTCCCCATTGTTCGAGACAATCCAGAACGGGTCCAAGACTTTTCCCATGATCTGTAAGTGAGTATTCAACCTTAGGCGGAATTTCCGGAAAGACGGTCCGGTGAACGAGTCCGTGATTTTCCAACTCACGCAGGTGCTTTGTCAATATTTTTTGTGTAAGTCCGGGAATAAGCTTCGGAAATTCGCAAAAACGGACAGTCCTTTTTCGTAAATGACACAAAATTAGTAGACTCCACTTGCCGCCGATCATGTTCAGTGTGACGTAAGCGGCATAGTCGTTTTCCTCGTTTTTCACGGTTCTCCCTCCTGTTTAATACTTTCTTATTGGAAACTAACGCAATTAAAAGTGCCTACTTAACAAGCATGCATGTTCCCTTTATGGTAAGGATTGAAATTAATTTTATTTTTTATTATATAGGGAGGCTTCTCAAATGAACAAGAAGGTGTTCGTGACCGGTGCGACGGGCTATATCGGCGGGTCGGTCGCGCTCAAGTTGCGTCAGGCAGGTTTTCAAGTAACAGGGTTGACCCGAACAGACGAGGGAGCTGCCAAGTTAAGGGAATTAGGTATTTCACCATATATCGGCACTCTAAACGATTTCGAACCGCTCATACAGGCGGCAAAGGAAGCTGACATCGTGGTTAACGCTGCGGACTCGGATAACATCTTCGCGGTGACGACGCTATTAACGGCGCTTGAAGGAAGCGGCAAAACGTTCGTTCATACGAGCGGTTCCAGTATTGTCGGGGATAAGGCGGCGGGAGAATACGCCAGTAAGGTGTATCATGAAGAAATCATCGAACCACTTCCCGAAAAATTGGCGCGCGTCATGATCGACCGGACAGTGCTCGCGGCCGCCAATCGCGGCATACGTTCGATGGTCATTTGCCCTTCGCTGATTTATGGCACAGGTTATGGTATCCATAAGGATAGCATACAAGTTCCTTGGCTGATCGAGCTTGCATTGAAGCGTGGGGCAGCGTGTCATATCGGAAAAGGCGAGAATGTCTGGTCGAACGTTCACATCGACGACCTTGTCGAGCTATATCTATTAGCGATAGAGCGCGCGCCGGCCGGTTCTTTCTTTTTTGCCGAGCACGGCGAAGCCTCCATGAAAGAGATTGGTGAGGCGATCAATCGGGCATTCGAATTAGGGCCGGAAACGGAAATGATGAGTCTTGATGAGGCGATTAAGCAATGGGGCCCTGAAGCTGCTCATTTTGCTTTCGGTTCCAATAGCCGCATTCGTTCGACAAAAGCACGAAAAATGCTGGGATGGAATCCGAAAGGGACTGCGCTGCTCGAAGAAATTGAAAATGGGTGCTATAAAAAGTGACGTTCTGATATGAGCATAGGAGTCAAAAACGTTCAACATGCCAGGCATTCAGACTGCAAAGTTTGAATGCCATTTTTTTGTCAAAATGCATAGTTAGACGCAAATTTACTGTAAGATGACAAGATCATGCACACTTAAAGCCGCGTAACAGCGGCTTTGTTTGTTGTAACGATCTATGTTCTTGTAAAAAACCGACGACAAGAACATATATGGTTAATCGTGCTTGATAAGAAGTATCAACCACGGATGTGCTTGCCTGGGTAAATGCACGTTGTTCGGTTACCAGAAATATAAGGCATAAGGCAATGGGTTATTTCGTGCAGGTATTGGGGGATAGTTCTAAGCTTCCAAATATGCGTGGCTGAGCAGGGCGAAAGAAGAACCAACAGCGATAAGCTGCTGTCCGCGCTGACGGAGTTATATAGCTTATAGCTTTATCTGGGCTGCGTTCCGACAGATTGAATATATTGTAGATTTGTTTGCATTTCGAGAGCGGGGCGTGAGGATAGGTGTATGTCCATTGACAATATACCTCATCATCCAGTTGATGGAGGAATCTAAAGTGTCTGTGCTAAGATGAGTGTAAATTATGATTCAAGCTGGGGAACAAGGCTAGAAGGGGTGCACATTGAAGAAAATACTTGTCATTGACGATGAAGTCGCAATCAGAGATTTAATTGAGCTTGTACTGAGAAGAGAAAACTACGTCGTTCAAACGGCTGAAAACGGTAAAGTAGCCCTGCAGCTGCTCGATGCTTTTGGGCCGGACCTGGTGGTGCTTGACTTGATGCTGCCTGACTGCTCCGGATATGACCTGTGCAAGGAAATCACCGGGAAACGTGCTGTTCCTGTGATCATGCTCTCTGCCAAAAATGAAGTAATCGACAAGGTGTTGGGACTAGAGCTAGGGGCGGAAGATTACATGACCAAACCCTTTGACAATCGTGAATTGCTCGCTCGGATCAAGGTGATTCTGAGAAGAAACGAGAGCAGGGAGGAATCAAGTGAAGGAACAGAAGTGAAAGCTACACGCATCATTCATGAAGAGCTGACATTTGATCTGGAAAGCCGAAGGGTGCTGAAAAACGGTGTACCCGTGTCTTTAACGGCAAAAGAGTTTAAAATTCTGGAAACGTTACTCAAAAGACCAGACAAAATCTTTACCCGGGATGAGCTGCTGCAGATCGGATGGGGATATGACTTTATGGGAGACAGTCGAAGTGTGGATATGACCATCATGCGATTACGGAAGAAGCTGGAGGATAACGCAGACGAACCGAAATATGTCAGGACGATCTATGGATTTGGCTATCAGCTTGGAGGTGGCGAGGCCTGAAGTATGCAACCCGGTTACTGCTGAATTATTTATTTTTCTCCGTGCTGTCCTTTGGCATCATCATTTTTGCGGTGAATAAAGCCATCGATTACTACAGCTTCATTACCATTGAAAAACAGATGATGGAGAAGGCGGATCTGTCCGAGTTATCCTTTCGTGAGGTGTTGGCACAGCATAGATCATCGACAGGAGAGCCGCAGACAAAAGAAATCGTCAGACTTGCTCTGGAGAAGCTGAAAGCTTCAGGCAAGGAAGTACGTATATATGACAGCTCCAAGAAGTTGCTGGGCTTGGCTGTGGATGGCATCATCATTCATGATGGCAAACCTCTTATTTTTGAAAAGAATATTGAGAAAGCCCTGAGCGGCAGTTACGCCTACACCGTAACGGAAAATCATCTGCTTTATTTTGCCACTCCCATTCAGGATCAATACTACCAAAACGCTTATGTGTATGAGTTCGTGGAGGACATTTCCTACTTCTATGCGATTATGGATCAAATCCGTTATATCCTGTTTGCGGGTGCAGGCGGATTTATTGTACTGATTACGTTATCCAGTCTGTGGATTGCCCGCAACACAACCAAGCCGATTAAGCTGTTGCTTGGCGCCGCGCAAAGTTTCTCTAGACAGGAGTTTCGGAGAGTTCATCTAAATCGGAAGGATGAGCTGGGCATGCTGGCAGATGGGCTGGATTCCATGGGTCGGCAGCTTCATGATTACATTCAGTACCAGAAACAATTTGTCTCTAACGTATCTCACGAGTTAAAAACACCATTGGCAGCCATTCGTGGTTTCTCTCAATACTTGGTTGAAGGGGAGAACGAGAACAAGGAGCTGCAAAAAATCTATGCTCATCTGCTTCAGGAATCGGATCGGCTGACGCGCTTGATTAATGAATTGTTGTTGCTATCCCGATTCGACAAGGCTGGTTCTAACGAACTGGAAGTCGAGAGGACGGAAATGAACGGACTGATTCAGCAAGTCGCAACGAATATGGGTGCCAAGGCCAAAGACAAAGGAATCAAGATTATGTTCAGGGAGGCGGAAGCGGAACCGGAGGATAAGCTTCTGACGAGAGTCCACGCCGACGTGAATCCCATGCTGATGTCCCATGCGATCGCCAACCTTGTGGACAATGCCATCAAATATTCAGGCAGTCCATCGCTAATCGAATTGAAGTTGGAACATACGCCAAGCGAGGTAGTTATACGGATACGTGATCA
The DNA here is from genome assembly GCF_038009285.1 of Paenibacillus sp. FSL R5-0378. Lineage (NCBI taxonomy): Bacteria > Bacillati > Bacillota > Bacilli > Caryophanales > Paenibacillaceae > Paenibacillus > Paenibacillus sp. FSL R5-0378. The sequence goes on along the minus strand of NZ_JBBPAY010000001.1, from coordinate 4,612,802 downwards.
AGGTATCGGTATCGCGGGTGATGAGCTGGAGAGAGTGCAGGAACGCTTTTACCGGGCGAAAAATGCAAGCACAGCGAACGGTTCAGGTCTTGGACTTTCGATTTGCAAAGAGATTGTAGAGCGGTTTAATGGATATATCGACTTGGAAAGTCAAGTCGGGGAAGGAACGACCGTTACGATTGTGTTACCCCGTGCGTAAAGACGCGCATAAATAGTTACGTTACAAGATTGATACAATTCTGTTATGAGACTAACAAATGCCTTTTTTATAATCACTTCATAAGAAGAAATCACACATTTATGGAGGGATCATGATGAAATGGATAAATAAAGCTGCAGCTGGTATCCTGCTGAGTATTTTACTAACGATGGCACTGACGGGCTGTCAGTCCAATGGTGCTAAGTCGCCAGAAGCGGCGCAGAACTCGGCTGAAAAAAACACGTCGAACGAACAGGCCGAAGGCGAAGGAGCATCAAATTCTACTGCGCCTGCTTCAGGAAATTCGGGAGGACAGAGTGCTGAAGCGATTAAGGAAGGTTCGATGGAGAAGGAAGGCAATGTGGTGCTGAAGGAGCTTGCTTTTGTCTATAATGAGCACACCATTGCAATTTCGGATACAGCGAATGAAGATCAGATGGAACAGATGCTGGGCAAACCCGATAATCTGAAATCTCATACGTACAGTGCCGGCGATGGAACAAACATGGATACGTTAATCGGTTTTACAGAAAAGGTGTATACGTATCCTGGTCTGGAGATTAAAACAATCAGTATACCGGAGGGGAAACAAGACTCCATCTTTCATATCGAAATGAAAGATCCTAAGTACGCGACAGTGCGAAACATTAAAGCAGGGGATAGCCTGGATATACTCAAAAACGCCTACCCTGAGGGGAAACTGCTTGGTGACGGAGCCCCTAATGAGGAGGATGAATTCCGTTACGAGCCATCCAATTATGTGGATGTGATGTCGTTTCATATCAAGGATGCTAAGGTGGAGAGCATTCAGATCTATAGCCTTCTGGATTAATATTTAGTGATCGATGTTGGTAAGCCATTCATACGATTCACCTTTAATACCTGCCCGGGAGAGGGGCAGGTATTTTCTCGTGTATAGACTCGCACATGTCGAAGGACAAGAACATAGCCCCATTGAGAGTCGCTATTATAGCGGCTTTTTTGATCCGATTACCGATTAGATAAGCATTGAACTATTAATTAAATTTATTAAGCTAACAGGCAGGGGAGTTTATTGATTTCACGAATACTGTACATATGAAGTTATTTACGAAGTTCGTAGATTAGACGTTATAAGAAACCGGCGCAAAGACGAATAACCAAGGTGCTTTTCCCGAAGGAGATGAGTTCAATGCTTTACATATTTAGTGGACTGCCGGGCACCGGAAAAACCACATTATCATCGGCTTTAGCAAGAGAACTAAAGGCTACGTATCTTCGGGTCGATGTCGTGGAGCAGGCTATGCGAGATGCTGGAAAGACCATCGAAGGGCCTGAGGGTTACATTGTGTGTTATGCCATTGCATCACAGAATCTTCAACTGGGCCTAGATGTGATTGCAGATACAGTTAACCCTATCCAAATTACGCGCCAGGCATGGCGCAACGTGGCCGATTCTCTCGGAATACCTTATGTGGAAATTGAAGTACTTTGCTCTGATTATATCGAGCACAGGAATCGAATCGAAATGCGTACAGCTGATATTCCAGGTTTTATACTTCCGACGTGGGAGCAGGTCAGAAATAGAGAGTATGATGTTTGGGATCGGGACCACATAGTCATAGATACAGCTCATCAAACTGTAGAAGAAAGTTTAAATACATTATTTAAACAATTGGAAGATAGAAGACTTTCTTGAACTAACGAATATCAGGTGGACAACCCTGCACCGTAACCGCATCGCGGCCGTTCCCTTCGGTCACTTAAGTCGGTGAGGGTTCGTGAACGCCTGAACGTTAGCCGAAAGAAGTTTTTAGTTTAGGAGGAGTCGATATGATATTAGAAAAAGTTATAAAAAGAATTGAAATACAAAGTGAATATAAGGATTTTGTTGATAAGTATGTGGATCATATCCTTAACGAATTTAAAGATAAGATTCATAGCATTTATATGTGTGGCTCGATTCCCAAAGGAAAGGCTACACCTTTTAAGTCAGATGCAGACTTTACTATTGTATGTGCAAATCCTGAAGATATTGATTACGAAAGATTGTCAAATATGAAAGACAGGCTTTTAGATGAATATCCCGTAGTAACTAAGATTGATACGACTATTTGCTCGATTGACGATGTATTAAGTAAACCAAATGAGTGGGGTTTTTGGGTAAAGATTATTTGTGTTTGCATATATGGTGATGACGTTGGTGAAAAAGTACCCCCGATTATGATTTCTCCAGAGTTCATTTTAGATTTAAATACAGAGACCAAGAAGGAAGTAGATCGTGTACATCGTTCACTTTCTAATGCTAGTGATAACACAATGAAGAATAGATATATTAAAGGTTACTCTAAGAGATTAATTCGTGCATTATACTCTTTAGTTTTAGAAGATACAGGTGTATGGCAAGATGACATTATTATGATGAAGAATGCCATATTAAACTATTGTGACATTGACTCCGCTTTAGTTGATTATCTGTATGCTTGTTACTTGGATAGTCATAATGTACTTGTTGAAGAGTTTCTGGGAATTGCAGATGAAGTATATAGCTATTTTGAGAACGCGTTAAATGCTATGGCTGCTTCCAGAAATTCCTTCGACTATCATGATATTGACGTTCCTGGTCACTCTGAGAAGTGAGTGACCACATCCAGTCCCCTGAGCCCGTCTGGACGTCACTGCATTAGTTGTTCGGCAAGCCTCACAACGATAAGCAGCGACTCTAAGGGGCCAGGACGTCGTCAATACAAAACGTTATCATAGTCCCATTGAGAGCCTCTATTATAGCGGCTTTTTTGTTTACCGTAATCGAATCATAATGTAACTTGCTCGTTCAAGCATACATCAAGAATCCATGGCCACGGACCGTAGCCCGCTTCAACGTTGATATGTTCCATTTTAGGCAACATCACGCAAGGAACCCCTAGGTCAAAGTACTGTGAAGCATCTTCCACCGAGCAATAAGGATCTGTTGACGATAAAACCAACAACGTTTTTTTCGCACCCATTCCGATCTCATGCATGTTTTCCGGTACAGGGAAAAAAGTCATCACTGGTTCATATTCCAAAAATGGCGAGGGTGGGGCTATAAGAATGGCTCGCTGAATTTTTCGTTTCGGAGTTGAAGCCGCGTAGTGGAACCACATGATGCACGCTAGACTATGAGCCACGACGATGACTTCTTCATCGTTTGGAATTTCTTCAAAGACAGAAGATAAATGATCGAGCCAAACATCCCTGTCAGGTTGATCTTTATCTGGAAAGTCAGGAAATCGGACTGTTTCACCTCGTTTTACTAGCTCTTGATGTAACCAAGTTTGCCAATGATCGGGGTCACTGCCGCCGACCCCATACAATAGCAGAAAACTTCTGCTCATGATGAGAGACACCTCCAATATGGTCGTTATGATCATTGCACACGATTCCTATCACTTCAATCTTCTTGTTCAAAGTGGCTTGTATGAGTTCCCACCCAACGTATGATTCAAAAACCATGCTCAACATTTGGAGTAGCCAAACGGCATGCCCCTTTTTAGCATGACCAGGATCGACTGGACAGCATTCCGGGGATTGACCGGCGACCCGCTGAGCAGATTCTTGCCGAGGGTGTCCCCACTGTATTCTACACTTGCCAGATGAAATCCTATATTTTTTTAGCATTCCCTCCAAAATCCACCCGAATGTTGAATATTCATCCCTGACATGTGCGCAAAAGTCGGCTTGATGAAAAATCAATGATTCGAGATCCTGAACAAGTTCGTTTGGTTTGTTTAATCAGAAACGAGCGATATGAGTAACTGGTCAACTGAAAAAATAATGATGGATAAACATGATATTCAAAACCTAAATGATCAATGAAACTGGCTTACTGGCGTTATTGCTCCATTGTTTTGCTCACGGCTTATGAGGCCGTATCATTCCAAATTTCATCAGGTATCCTGGGCTTGGCGGACATCGGATCCACTATTCCCTAGAGCAGGAAACAGGGCTTTACAACACCTTATGTCGAATAAGAGAGGAAGTAGATCACTTTCTGAAAGGAGTCATTTGGTATGATTGTAATCCCTGATACGTTTATTAAAAGAATGCACGAACTCCACGGTAAGCAAGGCGTAGCATGGGCGGAAGCGTTGCCTGGATTGATTGCCGACTGTGCAAGCCGTTTCGACTTTATCCCAGAAGCTCCATTTTCCGATTTATCCTATAACTTCGTGATCCGTGTAAAGCGCAGCAATGGGAAGCCCGCCGTCCTCAAATCATCTTTCAGGAAAGATGAGCTTTCTAGGGAAGTTAGTGTGCTTCGGGCTTATGAGGGCCGGGGGGCGATTCATGTCCTAGATGCAGACGATGAATGGGGCGTGGCCCTGCTAGAAGGTGCCGACCCTGGCACACCGTTGTCATCAATTGAGGATGATGCGCGTGCGACGGGTCTCTTTTGCGAAGTATTTCGCCGCCTTCATCTTCCTGCACCAACCAGTAGTCGGTACCCATCCATGAGGGAGCATTTTGCGGCAATCGAGCGATACCGCGAGCGATTCAACGACGTGAACATTGCCGGGCCACTGCCTAAGAACTGGGTGGAAAATGCTGAAGAATGTCTGTCGTATCTCATATCGACCACGAGTGAGAATCTTCTACTGCACGGCGATCTGCATCATGAAAACATCCTTCGCCATGGCGAGGAACAATGGGCTGTCATTGATCCCAAAGGCATCATGGGTGACATCCATTTTGATACTATCCAGTATCTGCTAAATTATGAGGATCGAGGTGGTGACTGCGAGCAGGTTCTGCGGAGCCGGATTGCAATCATAGCCGATCGTCTTGACCTGGACCCTCACCGAATCGCAATGTGGGGTGTGGCGCGAGGTGTGCTTGAGGCGTGCTGGACGATTGAAAACGGAGGAACGGATTGGTACAGAGGGATACAAATAACGGAACGCTTTGCCAAGTGCCTGCATTGAGATCTATACAAAGTGGGGGGGTTACGCTAACGGGCAGGATAACGCAAAAGCAGGTTATATAGGACATCATGAGGAATATAACGTACATACCGTAAATTTTGGAGTTGGTCAGATGGAGACGATATTATCAGAAGAAATGATCCGAGATGACATAATAAAAACATTTCAACGCCTTTTCGATTTGGATGTGCTTGAATCTACTGTAATAAGACGAGGTTGGTTAAACTTAAAATGGAAAGTTACAACTGATTCAGGTCAATTTCTACTTAAACAATACAACAAAAAAAGATATAAGATGTATAAACCAGAGGAGCTATTGCTTGCATTCTCTCAACAGGTTAGATTATTTGACAAAGGTCTTGCGTGTCCCAATTTGTTATCACACAATAAAAGTATATTACTTGAATCTGATAACGGAGAACTCTTCACGGTGATGGAATATTGCCAGGGCAAACTAATTCCACCAGGTAAAGCTAATGTACATCAAATATACGATTTAGGTCGAGAAACAGGAAAAATGCATCGATTATTAAACGATGGGACACTTAGTATTCAAAATAATCCACAATTTATCCCTCCAAGGCGTGAGGAACGCTTAGCATATTGGAACTCAGTTTGGGAACAGACAAAGGAAGCTGGTAAAACTAAATTGCTTTCTGATATAGAAACTCAACGAAGGGCAACTGAAGATATAGATATAGAAATACTCGAATTACTTCAATCAGGGTGGGCTCATCGTGACCTTTGGGTCGATAATCTATTATTTAATGATAGTCGACTAACTGCAATCCTTGATTTTGATCGGCTAAAATATGACTATCCGCAGCTAGATGTTGCTCGTGCTGTTATATCATGTGCGTTAGATGATAATTTAGATACCTCCCTTGCCTCAGCATTTATGGAAGGATACAGCGAAGAACACACCGTAGTAAAGGGTTACTTAACAAACTCATTAAAGTTGTTGTGGTATATGGAAAGCACCTGGTGGATAAATGCTAACATGGATGAACATAGTATACCTCCCGCTCGCTTCGCAAAGGAAATGATTTGGCTTGCTGAAAATCAAAAGAATATGTCCGATTTGTTAGGGAATATTTAAATAATACGAAACAATTATATGAAATAATGTAAATGATTAACCATTTTCTGTTAAGCTAACGGAATACAATAGTTCAAAACAACTCACAGCAGCCGGAACATAATCGGCTGCTGTTCTTGTTAAGCTAACGGGCAGGTTAACACAAATGAGATCGATCTCAGATTGATTAGGAAGCCAAGTTTCCCGACTGGGTGGCGCAGCGAGGCGCCGCTTCCTTCAATAAAAACAGCCAGCTGCGCGCCGGCTGTTTTTTTTGCCGAATAGTCCGCCGCAGAGGGCTTTTCGGGCCTCTGCAAGAATGGTCAACGCCAGGAAACGGGCGGACAAGAATGGGCATTTGCCAGAAATGGGCAGGGCATGTACCCTTGCCTTAAGACGCATGAAAGCGTTGACAATCACCTTTACCGATTCGAAGGAGGAATCCATGATGGACGTGCCTGCGGATAAGGTTACCGCGGCCGCAGAGGGCAAAAAAGCCGCCGGCTCCCCGCCCAGCCTCGTCTGGGGGGGCCTGAAGAGAGACAAGTATTTGTATTTGCTGGCACTTCCGGGACTGATTTATTTCATCGTTTTCCGGTACGTGCCGATGTGGGGGGTGATCATTTCATTCCAGGAGTATTCACCCTATCAAGGAGTCCTAAACAGCCCGTGGGTCGGGTTCGATCATTTCGCACGGTTTTTCTCGAATCCGGATTTCCTTCTGCTGTTCCGCAATACGATGGCGATCAATCTGCTAAGCCTGATCTTTTTCTTCCCGCTGCCGATTCTGCTCGCCGTGCTACTAAACGAAATTCGCGTTTCGTCTTACAAAAAAGTCGTGCAATCGATCATTTATTTACCTCATTTCCTGTCCTGGGTCATCATTGTCGGCATCACGTTTCTGCTTCTGTCCACCGGCGACGGCGTCGTGAACAAGCTGCTCGTCGCCTTCGGCTTCGATAAGGTCGATTTTCTAACGAACAAGAACTATTTCTGGGGACTGCTGACGCTCCAGTCCATCTGGAAGGACGCAGGATGGGGCACGATCATTTTCCTTGCCGCCATCGCGGGAGTCGATCCGCAGTTGTACGAAGCAGCCAAGATGGACGGAGCGAGCCGACTTAGGCAAATCTGGCACGTGACGCTGACGGCCATCCGTCCCGTCATCGTTATTCTGCTCATTCTGCGGATCGGTCATATGATGGACGTCGGCTTCGAGCAGGTGTTTCTGATGATGAACGGCGCCGTCTCCGATGTCGCGGACGTCTTTGATACCTACGTATACCGTCTCGGTGTCCGGCAGGGCCAGTTCAGCTTCAGCACCGCCGTCGGCTTGTTCAAGTCCGTCGTCGGCCTGCTCCTCGTCATCGGCGCCAACCGATTGGCCAAGAAGTTCGGCGAGGAAGGCGTCTACTAACCCATTTCACCTGCTGGAGGCGAACGTTCCAATGAGAGAAAGCTTGGGAGATCGCGCGTTCGGTGTCATCAACGTCATCGCGCTCGGCTTAATCAGCCTGATCACTTTCTTCCCGTTCTATTATGTATTCGTCGTGTCATTCACCGATCCGTCGGAATTTATCCGGAGAGGGCTGGTGCTGTTCCCGCAGCATTGGAGCCTCGTATCCTACAAATATTTGCTCTCCACCGATGCTTTCATGAGAGCTATCGGGAACAGCGCGTTCTTGGCGATCGTCGGCACCGCGCTGAGCCTCATCGTTACTTCAGGACTATCCTACGCGATATCCCGCAGAAGGCTGCAGGGAAGGCGGTTCATCATGCTGGCCATCCTGCTGACAACACTATTCAATCCGGGCATCATTCCACCGTATCTGCTTGTGCGGGATCTGCATCTGATCAACAGCATCTGGTCGCTTATCTTGCCGGTGCTGACAAGCGGCTGGTACGTTCTGCTGATGAAGGGCTTCTTCGACAGCATCCCGTCCAGCCTGGAGGAAGCAGCGCGGATTGACGGCTGCAACGATCTCAGCGTCTGGTACCGGGTCATCCTGCCACTGTCGCTTCCATCCATGGCGGCGTTCGGACTGTTCTACGCCGTCGCGTACTGGAACACCTTCTTCACGGCGCTACTGTATATTAACGATTTCGCGAAGCATCCGCTTCAGGTGCTGCTGCAGAACATGCTGATCGACGCATCCACCGCGGCGGGAGGGTCGGCCGCGGCTGAGATGATGTCGGAGCAGCGCATTCCGCCAGAGACGCTCAAGATGGCCGCCGTCGTTATCGCCACGGTACCTATCCTACTCGTCTATCCTTTCTTGCAGAAGCATTTCGCAAAAGGAGCTTTGGTCGGTTCCGTCAAGGAATAGACGAAGGCCAGACGATTAGAAGCAAAATAAAAAGGGGAGGTTCGCGTATGCGAAAAAGAAGGTTCAAGCTTGACAAAACGAAGATTACCGTTTCCTTGCTGTTCATCGCAGCCCTGCTGGTCGGCTGCAGCGGCGGAGGAGGCGGGGGAGGAGCTTCCGGCGACGGTCCGCTGAATGTCAGCATCATGACGATGTATTACACGCCGGAACCGCCGGGCAAGGATAACGTCGTCGTCAAGGAAATCGAGAAGCGGACCAACACCAAGCTGAACATTACATGGGTCTCGCCGAACAACTATGCCGACAAGGTAAACGTTACGCTCGCGTCTGGCGACATTCCCGACCTGATGCTGCTGGATAACGCCTTCACCGCCCAGGTTCGGACGATGGTGGCGCAGGGGGCGTTGTGGGATCTCACCCCATATATTAAGGACTACCCAAATTTGATGAAATTTCCGAAGGAAACCTGGACCAACACAAAGCAGGCTGACGGCAAAAACTACGGAATTCCCCGGGTCCGTCCGGTCGAAGGCGGCGGCTTCGTTTACCTACGCAAGGACTGGATGGACAAGCTGAACCTCGAGGTTCCAAAAACAATCGACGAATTTTACGACGTCCTTAAAGCATTCGTTGAAAAGGATCCGGACGGCAACGGCAAGGACGACACGATCGGGTACGCCAGCTTCGTCGACCAATCCGGCATGGCCTCCCTCGGCCAGCTGCAGAACGTCTTCACAAAGACGAACGGTGATTGGTCGCTGGTAGACGGCAAGCTTGTGAACGTCAATCTGCTACCTGGTGTCCGAGACGCTCTCGTCTGGATGAACAAGGCGTACCGGGAGAAGCTCCTTCCCGAAGATCTCGCGACGCTAAAAAATTCGCAGGCAAAGGATTTGCTCAAGGCGGGCCGGGCGGGAGGCTTCCAGGATACGGTCGAAGCCGCCTGGGAACCGACGGAGGAGCTGCGGAAGACCGATCCGAAGGCGGACTTCCTTCCGCTTGTCTCTCTGAACGGCTACGTCAACCGTGATTCCGGCTTCTTCGGAATGTACGCGATTCCGAAGACCGTGCCCGAAGCGAAGATGAAAAAGCTGCTCGAGCTGATGGACTACGGCGCTTCTGACGAGGGCAGTGATTTGGCAAGCTTCGGCATCAAGGACGTACATTACAAGGAAGAGAACGGCGTGAAGGTGCCGACCGAACAGGCTAAGACCGATATCGTCGCACAGCAGGCGCTTGGCCAAATTTTCATCAAATACGACAAGTATTTGCGCGCCTACCGTTCGGGTATGCCAAGCGACATACTAGAGCGGAACAAGCAAATTATTGACGAGCGGGCCAAGCTGAGCGTGCCGGAGGTTGCGGTCGGTCTCAATTCCGATACGAATACCAAGGTCGGCACCGAGCTGGGCAAGAAAATTCAGGACATGAAGACGAAGGTCATTTTGGGGAAAGCGCCAATCGAAGAGTGGGACAGATTCGTTGGAGAACTTAAGAACGATCCCGACCTGCTTAAAATCACCGAGGAAATCAATGCGTCCTATCAGCAGCGGATATCCAGCTCCGAATAAAGGTTTGGAAAGCACCACCCTCTTTTTTCTAATTTGGAAAAAGAGGGTTTTTCCCGTTCATCTTGCGAGAACCGGCTATTTTCGGGAATAGGCCGGTTAAGGCGTTTCAGTCGGCAAGGGAAGGTTATCGGACCGCGGTCCGGGCAGCTATTGAAAAAAAGAAAGGCAGGGAGCGTCATGAACCATTTCGTCCAAAGGGACTGGCCGGATCGGCCGCCGGCGATCAAAGGCCGTTTCTACCGAAAAAGCCTATTGATCGTGCTGAGCATCACATGCCTACCGACGGCAATTATTGGAATAACACTCTATCTACTCGGCAGCTCGCATATCGGCAAGGAGGTGACGAGCTCGAACGAGGCGCTACTCCTGAACGCGGTAAAGCGCATTAACGGCGATTTGAACCAGCTCGAACTGACGGCGACGCAGTGGGCGTTCGATCCGCGGTTCGACGGAAGTCTCAGGAACGTCGATCTGAAGGACCAATATACCGTTACTCAAAACCTGTACCGCACCTTGACGGTTATGAAGGGCTTCTATCCGCTGGTCGATCAGGTGCATCTGTTCGTCGACGGCAAGTCGCCCGTCGTTGTCTCCGACTTCGACGGGATCGAAGCCGTCTCCAGCCCAGACGATCTTGCCGGCTACCGGGCGGTCATGTCCAGCAAGCAAGGCGCGTTTTGGTTAAACGGCTTCCCACGGGTCAACCGGTCGGACGATCATACGGTGGCGCTCGTACATAAGGTTCCGGGCATCGGTCAGCCTTACGGTATCCTGATTTTCTATCTGGACCGGGATAAGCTCGTAAGCTTGGTGCATGAGCTGTCGCTCGGCAAGGCCGGCAGCTCCTTCATTATCGACGAGAAGGGCCGCTTCGTCGTGACCGAAAAAGGGGCGGGCCGTCCCGAAGGAACGCCGTTCGAGACTGCGCTGGCTGCCGAGATCAAGCGGCATGAAACGGGTTCCGGCACGTTCCTGTACAACTTTCAGGGCGAAACATATACCGTCACGTTCGGCGATTTTACCCGGCTGGGTCTGCACTGGACCTACGTCACTGCCGCTTCGCTTTCCTCGATGACGGCTCCGGTCAAAATGATGTCCAGGATGATTGTCGGTGTCAGTCTGTTCGGCTTTGTCGTTGCACTTCTTCTGTCCTGGCTTGCCTCCAGGCGGATCTATCATCCAATCCACCGGCTCGTCGGTTTGTTCCATGACGAGAGGCGCGCGCCCGATCCGCCCAGCGACGAGATCGGCTTTCTCGAGAAGCAGTGGCGCCACCTGAACCGGGAAAGCCGCGAGCTGCGGGAGAAGCTGGAGCAGGCGCAGCCCTGGATGCGGTCAAGTTTTTTGCTTCATCTCATACAGGGACATTATTATTCCTTCACGGAAGAGGAACTGCGGGAGAGGATGAACGCCTACGGCTGGAGCATGGACGGCAAGCGGTTTTTGCTCGTGCTCCTCCAGGTTCTGGGCTCAGTCGGCTGCAGGGGCGCTTCACGGACGGCGATGCTCAGCTCGTCTCCTTCGCGGCAGCGAATATTGCGCAGGAGTTGACCGCCGCTCGCGGCGAACAGGCGGATATCGTCAATTTCCAGGATCTATCCGTAGGCATCCTGTTGTCCTTCGGGCGGGAGCAGCCGGAGGAGGCGGCACGAGGCAGCGCCTTCCAGCTGGCGGCTTCGCTCGCGGAGACGATCTGCGCCGTGCTGAAGGTGCAAAGCACAATCCTGATAGGTCGGCCTCTGCCGAGAATTGCGGATTTGCCGGAATCATTGCGGCACCTTCGGCAAGCCGCCCGCTACCGCGATGTTCAGGAGGAGACGCAGATTCTTTCCCTGGAGGACCTTCTTCCCAGCATGGGAAGGGAGGCGGTGCCGTATCCGTTTGGCGCGGAGAAGGAGGTGAAGCAGGCAATCCGGATGGGGCTCCCCGAGGAGGCGGCCGCCGCCGTACAGTCTTTCGTGGAAATTCTCGTGCAGGAGGGAGGCAAGGAAATGTTCGTCCAGGACGGCGCGCTCCAGCTGCTCGGCAGCATCCAGCACGCGATTCTGGAAGCCGGCTACCAGCTGCGTGGGCTGTACGGGGACGATGATCTGTACGCCGAGCTTCGTGGAATGCGGGATCCCGAGAGGATGACCGAATGGTTTCGTGTCCGCGTAATCAAACCATACGGGAAAGCGCTGGCCTGCGACAAGGCTTTGCATCAGCGACGGCTCGTCGAGCGGGCAATGGAGTACGTCAAAGAAAATTACGACTCAGACGTCTCGCTGGAGCGCTGCGCCGAGGATTTGGGGACAAGCCCGTTCACGCTGAGCAAGGCGTTCAAACATATCGCCGACATCAATTTCATCGATTACTTGATCCAGCTGCGGATCGAGAAGGCGAAGGAACTGCTGGACGACACCGACATGAAGGTTGGCGAGATTGCCTTGCAGATCGGCTACCAACCCTCTTATTTGAACCGGCTGTTCAAGAAGCTGGTGGGCGTTACACCGGGGCAATACCGTGAGCGGAAGGCGAATCTCGAGTGAACGCTTGCGATAAATAACGGCGATCCACCCCGCGGCTGCGCCCTTTTCCGAACAGTACGGGCGATGGGAGTTCGAATGCGTAGAGCTTGAGAAGTTCGCCATTTCATCAACAACGGGTGAAATATAGCTTAATGATGACCCGAAGACAGCAGACCACAAAGATCGGCACGGCAAGTCTCAATCGATTGCCTGCACCGTCTCTTTCCGCAGCCTTTTGATGTCACTGATCGGTGGGAGACCAAACAGCCTTGCGTATTCACGGCTGTAATGCGTAGGGCTCTCGTAACCGACACGATAAGCCGCCTCGGCGGCATCGGGGGATTCGGCTAAATAGCAGACGGCGCGCCTCTTGAAGGCGAATTCGTTTCAGGTACTGCAGCGGGCTCAGTGCAGTCAATTGCTTGAAGTAACGATGCAGCGACGAGGGTCCCATATGGGCCGTTCTCGCGAGATCATCGATATGAAGCGGCTGGGCATCATCCAACTTGATGCGGGCGATGACTTTGGCGATCCGACACGTACCGCTGCCGGCGAGGGCAAGCTGCTTAAAGGCTCCGCCTTGGCTTCCCCTCATGATCCGGTAATAAATTTCACGGACGACCAGCGGCGCCAGAGAGGAATGTGCGAAAAATGGCTTGAACCGGTTCTTAGCTAACGGGCGGCGTAGTGACAAATTACAAACACTTGTAACAATACATGAAACAATACGAATCAAAATAATAATATAATATTTGTGTGAAATCGCTTTCGAAACGATGTGATACGGTATTCAAAAGAGAAGCATTCAGCTCACAAGCCTAGAGGAAGCACCTAAGATCCGGTAAGTTTTTTGGTGGAAACATGCAAGGAACTTTACAAGCGTGTCAACTGACATGGGTTTGGATTAGGCAACTGGCTGTCGAAATGTCAGCATAGGTACGCTTGCAAAGGTAAATGTGTAAAGGAGGTTCTGCTTTGGGAAATGAGTATACACCTATGGCATTCCAGTTGAAAACTGAACGACTCGATCTGAATATGTGGGAGGAATCCGATGCAGACTGGCTGAGGCATCTTATTCGTGAGCGTGGAGTGGACATGCCTACACTCGAAGCCACTCGAAGCCTAATCATCGATATGCGCAAGAAAGCACTCGAAAATGGGATTTCCCTGCTCACTATTCGCCGCCGTGACGAGGGCGATTTCATCGGATACTGTGGCCTTATTATCGGTCGTACTACACTTGAAGAGCCTGAGATCGCATACGAACTGTTCCGCAGTGCTCACGGTAAAGGCTATGCGACTGAAGCAGCGTCCGCGGTCTTGGACGCCGCGATAGCCACCAAGCGCAGTCGGCTCTGGTCTACTGTGGGTGCATGGAATGCTGCATCCTTCCGAGTTCTCGAAAAACTAGGCTTTGAGCGGCAACATAGTACCTGGAAAGAGAATGGAGAAGAAATTGTTTGGAACAAGCGTGAACTTTAGAGAGATGGACAATTTAGGGCTTTGCTGTGAAAAAACTAATCATATCTCATTAATCTCATTGTTTTCACGTTGGCTTCACTAACGGGATTGTAAAAACAAGATCAAAGGGCCATCCCTCAAAGGATAGCCCTAAAACTTGCCGTTACAGACAGTGCGGTGAACCGTATCACAGTAAATCATTAAGCTAACGGGAAACGATAGCTGAATAAACGATCAGGGAGAAGGCTGCCGATGCTGAGCGGCAGCTTTATTAAGCTAACGAGCAGTTTAATATATTGTGCTTATACAGTTGAATGGAGGGTCTGCCATGGGCATTAGGAATTATTTGATTGGAGGCGTTTCCGGCGCTGGCAAAACTACGGTCTGCAACGAATTGCAGCGGCGCGGCTACCATGCTATTCATGGTGACCGTGAATTGGCTTATCAAGGCGATCCGGAAACGGGTACCCCGACGGATGGCTTTAAACCCGAACACCACATTTGGCATGTTGATAAAGTAAAAGCATTGGTCGACAATCAGGATGAGGCGGTAACATTTTTCTGCGGTGGTTCGCGGAATTACCCCAAATTCATCAACCTCTTCGACGGCGTGTTTGTCCTTGAGGTCGACCTGGAAACCTCTCTCCGGCGGATTGATGAGCGAGTGGCGCTGGACCCAACTGACTGGGGTGGCAGACCAGAAGAACGGGAAATTAGTGCGCGCTTGCATCAAACGAAAGAAGGCGTTCCTAAAAACGGGATTATAATCGACGCCACCGCACCGATTGCGCACGTCGTTGACGAAATCCTCCGTCAAATCGAGTAAATGAACGCCAACGACAATAACTTACGGGCGCTCAAGGACAACCCAATACATCAGTGCACCCCGATACGAATAGCACCATCCACTTACGTAACGGGAAACGATAGCTCAATAAAGAATTTGAAGGCAGCCGGTTACTTAGATTGGCTGTCTTTTCTCAACTAATCGGTAGTTATCAGAAGCAGGTGAAAAGGACCATTGATAAAGATGGGATCTCTACATTCGGTTATCAACGCGCTGGAAATCTAAGTTCAGATGAAAGGGAAAAACTTGGACAGTACAAAATCAAGCTGAGTGGGCACCAACACGAGCTTTTGAAGTCATAATGAAAGGGTGTCCCAAAAGTAAACTTGGAACCTAATGCAACCCAAGACAAGAACTTGTACCGATTACCGATTAGATAAGCATCAAACTACATTTCACTGCACTCATTCATAAAGCTAACGGGCAGTTTATCACAGCAAATATTACGAAACCGGACAACGTCCTGCGAGTTATGACTAGATTAATTGCCATTCCCTAAGGGGCTCTTTTTTATTAAATCTTTTTTCTTGACCTTTACATTAATGTGAAGCTTTATAATTAAGCTAACGTTCCCAATCGATGAGGTGATCGTTTTGAAAATCGGAAAAGTAAGAAAAATAACTGGAGTTAGTGCCCGTTCGATTCGTTATTATGAGGAGAAAGGATTGATCAAAACATCTCGTCAAGAAAATAATTATAGAGAATATGACGAAAAGACAATCGAATCAATTAACACAATTCAACTTTATTTAGGATTAGGGCTGACAACTGACCAAATTCGGGACATTATCTTCTGTAGATTTCCTGAGCAACAAGAGCATAAAGAGAAAGACGTCTATTGTGAGGAATTGCTGCTTATGTATCAGTCGAAAATGCACGAGATTGACCAACAATTAGATGCTTTAACCAAAGCGAAGTTCAATTTGGCTGAAAAAATCGATCAGATGGTGCAAAAACGGGAGGAGGATAATAAATGACGATATTAGTTGCTGGGGCAACGGGAACCGTAGGGCGGCATGTCGTGGATCAACTCCTTCAAAGGGGACAAAAGGTACGTGCATTGACACGTAATCCGCAGCAAGCCAATCTTCCTCATGGTGTAGAGGTTGTCGCGGGAGATTTAAGTGATCCAAGTACGCTAGTTTCTGCGTTGGTTGGCATCAGCGGCATGCATTTAATTACAACAGGTGCCGAATATGCCCCGTTACAAACAGGACCAGAAATCGTTGAGCTTGCTGAGAAGGCCGGGGTGCGAAGGGTTACAGTTTTGTGGAACGGAGAGAAGGGCCCTTTTGAGAAGGCGGTTGAGTCAAGCAGTCTGGAGTGGACTCAGCTTCAAGCTTTTGAATTTATGGCAAACGCACGGAAATGGGCGAACTCTATACGCTCCGAGGGGGTTGTTCGAGACCTGTTCGGAGGATCACGGATTGCTCCTGTTCATGAAGCCGATATTGGAAGAGTCGCAGCAGTTGCACTAACTGGGGAAGGTCATGCAGGTCAAATCTATACATTAACAGGGCCTGAGAGTTTATCGGTTCAAGATAAAGTTCGGATAATCAGTGAGGTTATTGGACGTGAAATTCAATTTATCGAAAGCTCTGAAGAAGAAGAACGTGAACAGATGAGGAAGATGGGTGTTCAGGAGGATGCAATAGATTACGTGATTCGTTGGCACCTTAATCCGCCTAAATCTGCTTATACCGTTATGTCGACAGTGGAGGAAGTAACAGGACACAAACCGTATACGTTCGAAGAGTGGGTTAAGGAGAATGCAGAATTTTTTACCAATTCAGATAACGCTTGAATCTATTATTTTATTAGACAGACGTGTCAGAGCACACATCGCTGGTAGCGATACGTTCAACGATTCGTTCTGAATTGTTAAGCTAACGGGAAACGATAGCTCAGGCGGACTCCCGTATCCCGCATTAGCCTTGCATCCTGCTCCCACATCGACCGCTCCCAGTGCTCCGGATAACAGTTAACACCCATTCTCAATTCATATCCACCCCTATATCCCAATACTGTCACATTAAATTATAGAGCACGCTTTCATTGTGAACCATGGTTATCAAGTCATGGAATAGCACGAAATAGACACTAGTGTGCACAAAAAAATGACGCACCAATCGTGCGTCATTTACGTTTTCATTCGTAGTTATTGATGGACTGTTGATAGAAAACACGTTCTCTCCATTGCGTGGGGGTCATATTAAAGTGTTTTTTAAACTGCTTTGAAAATTCCATCTGATTGTCATATCCGACACTATTGGCAACTTCTTTTATGGTCATGCTGCTCTTTTTAAGAGATTGCGAAGCCATCTCCATTTTAAGAGAAATAATAAATTGCTGCGTACTTATGCCGCAAATGCTTTTGAAGATGCGTGCCAGGTGACTGCGGTCTATGTTTAAAAAATGGGCAATTTCGGAAACGGCTATCCGTTTGTGCACATTGCTTCTTATATAGTTTTTGGCATAAGAGACATAGGTTTCTGCCGTATTCTCATCTTTCGTCAATAATTTGCCCTTCGTAAGCGCCGCGATAAACGGCCAAAAATGGCTCATGATCGTTTCAAAGTCGGTCCAGCCTAAATCGATTATATTCTTCAGCGCGTTTCCGACGCCGTTATCATCATTGATGACGTGGTTCTCGTTCGAGAAGCCTGTCACGGACATCATCTTCTCCGAGAAGCTGCCGTCAAACTCTATCCAGCGATACAGCCACGGATCATGGTCATCCGCCTTATAATAAGCCGTTTGTTTCGGATAGATCAGGAAAAACTGTCCCGCGTGTACTTGATAAACTTTTTTATTAATATGCAACTCGCCATGCCCGCTGTAAATGTAATGGATGAGATAGAAGTTACGCGCCGCGGGCCCGAAGGAATATCCGTTATCGCACTGCTGTTCCCCATATTGCATGGGATAAATATCGGATGAGATTAAAGGACTTTTAGCATAATAGAGTTTCATTGCATTCAGCTCCCGGAACTACTATATCACATTTCCCCATAATCACTCGATAAAAACACATTTATCTACTCCACTATTTATCCTATCATAACAATAAAAATGCAACTAGCGAGGAGGATTTCTTATGGAGAAAGTATCAGCTAAGGTTACGTCAAGGACAGCGCCGGACAAGATCACGGATCCCGACTACATGTTTCCGGCTTTCTCGAACGGCAAGGTGCTTCTGAATAAAAAGCAAGGACGCCTCCCTGCCATGGGCTGGAACAGCTGGAATGCCTTCGGCAGCAAGAACAACGAGGCTCTCACAAAGACGATGGCGGACGCGATCGTCGATTTGGGACTTGCGGAGTTGGGATACAAGTATGTCGTGCTCGATGACGGCTGCTATAAGTCCGAACGCGTCAACGGATTGCTTTCTAACGAATCGATTAAATTTCCAAGCGGCTTTAAGGCGCTATCCGATTACATCCACGGCAAGGGACTTAAATTCGGTATGTACAACGATATAGGGACACATCTTTGCGCAGGCTCCGCGGTAGGCACTTGCGGCTTTGAGGATGTCGACACGAGGTCTTATATAGAATGGGGGGTTGACTTTATCAAGGTTGACAATTGCTACTACCTTTGGGATAACGCCACGTTCTCGGACTCGGCAAATGCCAAATATTCCTATGCCCCGAATATCAGAAGCATAACGGTTATGGGCGAAAAACTGAATATTACTTTTAATGCGGTGAAGGACGGTGTGCTTCTAGGCCAGGGCGCATCCAAAAACAGTGGCGACTATGTAACAAACATCGGTACCTTCGATGGAACAAACGTGGGGACAACACCTGTGGGCGACCGTTGGGGAGAGCTGGCGTTTACCGTGAACGCGCCAGCTGGCGGAAACTACGCCATAACCGTCAATTACGCAAGCGGCGAGGAGAATGGCATGGGACGCTGGCTTCAGCTTGCGGTTGGAAGCGCAGAGAATGAAACCCGATATTTTGATGATTTGCTTCCCCTTACCGAAAGTACGGCTGCCTTTGCAGATTCGGAAGAAATAACGGTTTCCCTAAATGAGGGAGAAAACATCATCCGTCTTATGAACCATAGAAGGCAGGAAAATACCCTTAATTCCTATGCAGTTTTGCTGGAAGGCTTGAACAAGGTTGACCCTAACCATGATATTGTATTCTCCATCTGCGAATGGGGGAAAACGCAGCCGCAAAACTGGGGATATAAGGTTGGAGACTCCTGGCGCATTCTTAACGATATAACCTTCAGCGTCGGCTCCGATGGCAATCCGGGCTCCGCCGAATGGAGTTCAAACCATACCGCAAGCATAACCTCGCAATATAGCAAGGCGGTCATTATGGATGAGTTTGCCGGGCTTGATAAGGGGTGGAACGATCCCGATATGCTTGTCATCGGTATGAACGGGATCACGACGACCATGAGCAAAACGCATATGACGATGTGGTGCATGATGAATTCTCCGATTATGCTTGGAATGGATTTAAGACGGATTGCAAAAGGCGACGAGCTATGGAGGATTATTGCGAACAAAGAGGTCATCGCCTTGAATCAGGATCCCCTCGGTGTCCAGGCCAAAAGAATTTACTGCTCGATCGACTATGACAATCCCGATACGGCCTATATTGCGAATATTAACCGGGTTGATATTCTTGCAAAGCCTCTTGCGAACGGAGATATGGCCATATCCTTTATCAATCTCAGCGACGCGAAAGATACGAAAATGCACTCCGTTGATGTAAGCCGCATTATCGATTATCTTGGGCATAAAATGGTTGATGCTGAAAAATTCAAACATGCAGCAAGCTATTGCCTAAAAGATTTATGGACAGGCGAGGTTACAACGAGGATATCAGAGACCTTTTCTGTTACAGGCATTGACGCCTATGACAATGTTACCCTAAGAGTTACCCCTGTATAGCAAGCTGATGATTGAGGATCTTGTTACTACCGAACAGTTTGTGACCATGGTCATTAGAAGCATAAAAGGCCATATAGAGCCAACGCGCGGCAGTTGGTCGTCAGGCTATATGGATTACGCGTTGTATAAGGGAATAATCGAGGACTATGATCTAACCAACATAAGCAAACCCATTGAGCGCCGTTCCGCTGCAAGAATCGTTCACGAGACCCTGCTGACAGAATTCGGAGAAAGAGACGAGCAAGATTGGTCGGCGGCAGAATATCTTAGGGACTTGTATTCCTGCCGTACCTGCGTCATGCATATCGCGCAGATGTATGTAAAAGGTATAATGCACGGACGTGACCCATACCTGTTCGATACAGCGGGCAGCTTAAATCGTGTGGAAGCCGAAGAAGTTGTTGCGAGAATGCTTGATAGGGAGCAACGTATGCCTCACACAGGGGGAAGAGTATTTCAAAGTAAACATCTGACCCCCGATGAAGCATGGGAGTTTATGGTGAATGACCCTACGGCTATGCTAGTAGATGTGCGGACGAATGAGGATTATCGAACAGGGCATATCCGGGGAAGCATTTGTATACCGTTACAGGATATCTCCAATAACCCGTTCTCGGTATGCGTGCGAAAGGATACTCCATTAATCCTTTACTGTCAAATGGGGTACAAAAGTTCTATAGCGGCACAAGCCCTTATAGATGCAGGTTATAGCAGAGTTTATACGATTCCAGGAATAGAGCAGTATTCGTATCCTTTAATATAGGAGACCGGCTGCTTCCGCTGTCCTCATAATAGCCCCCGTCTTTGTTTCGGGGGAATAGCATGGCAGGCTTCGAGGGTGCGGGATATGTGACGGGCTACGGCACGAATGCCGACGCTAATACTCGCTTCGTTGTCAGCGTGCTTGACGATGGTATGTATGGCGGGACGATTCGTTACGCGTCCGGCTATGGCGCCATCTTCTCTATTGAAGCGGAGGACGCCGTTGTCGCGGGTACTCCGGCAGGAGGCGAGCTTCCGTTGATTCGTGACGACGCGTTCGCGAAATATGCATCAAACAGGAAGTATGTCAACGGAATGACCTCTTACGACGGTGCGGAAAGATATCTCGAAATTGACGATATCGTAGTACCCGAGGACGGAATCTACAAGTTGGTTGTCCGATATGCCAATGGGGGAAGCGCGGGAACGCATGCCTATAACAACGATGTTGTGGAGAGATACGCTACGCGCAAATTAGCGTCAATGGCGGCGAGACGGAGACCGTATTCTTCAAAAACACAATATCCTGGCAGCAATTTGCTACTCAAACGATAGACGTGGAATTGAAGAAAGGCGCCAATTCGATCAGATTCTCGAATAACAATACGTATAATGGCGGGTCTAATCCATATGGCGGCAATATTACGGGCTCTGTATACGCAAACGGACGATCGTTAGGGACATTCACGGCAGTCGATTCAGGAAATCGTAAAGTGGGACTCGAAACGGTGCCAATCAAACAAGCCCAATATGGCATTGCTTCGTACTTCGATAATTTAAAACTGACGAATACGAGTTCTAACGCAGTCATTTTCTCGGATACCTTCGAAAGTGCGGCATACAGCGGAGAACCCCAGTATTATAGGGCGTCGGAAAACAATTGGAGCGTCATGTCACGCCTGAAGAGACCGAAATTTCCCGCAAAGTAGGAGGCAACCGCAATCAAGCATTGCAAGGAATGACAACTGTGAGTTCCAGTTCATCCGGCAGAGATATTACTCTCACCTGGAGCGATACTTCCGTTCGCGAAGCCGGCTTTATCATTGAGAGGCAGAAAGTTGGAACTTCAGCTTGGACAGAGATGTGGCGCACGGAACCTAATGCTACGCAAGCGGTATTTCCTGATACAACAGAAGGCTCCGCTTACAGCTACCGCTTCAAGCCCATGCATTGGAATCCGGCTTTGGATTAACTAAAGGAATGGTTTCGGACCCCTCGGCATTCTTATTTGAGGGGTCCATTTTTGTGGAAATTGTTAAGCGCAAAATGCGGAAACATAAAATTGTTTCCATGCAATCTCATTAAGCTAACGGGCAGGATTGCGTGGCAGCAACACAGAATCAGTGAAGAAATAATAAAAAGGTGATTTATTTAAAGGGTACGTTTATGCAATTACTTTTTCAGTACAATTGGCAAGTCCGTGATGAATGATTTCAATTATTGAAGAGAATAGCAGAGGCAAAATTAATTTAGGAACGTGCAGGTGGGATGAGCAGTATTTTTTCGAACACTTTTTCTCATCGAACCTTGTGTCCGTCGTGTACGTTCCGGAGAGCATCCCTGAAGCAACGGACTGTAGGCAATTACCCTGATGAAGTAGCACAACTTGCCCACATCGGAACATCATGGTATACCTCTCTGAAGCTAAAATGTTATTTCAATCATATATGGAAATGAGTGATCGGCGAATGGAAGCGAACAAGGAACTGAGTATCAGCCAAGTTGCCAAGTATACCGGACTGAGCCCACACGCCCTGCGATTCTATGAGCGTGAAGGACTTCTGCTGTCCGCGCAGGTTATGCGCGGCGACAGAGGGCACAGGCGCTACAGTCAGTCAGATGTCGAATGGCTCGACATCTGTATCAAGCTTCGAGCTTCAGGAATGCCTCTTGCCCAGATCAAACGATTCGCAGAACTGGTTCGCCGAGGGCAAGGAAACGAACAGCAGCGTTTGGAAATCCTTCGGGAGCACCAACGGCGGGTAGTCGCTCAAATGGATCAATTAAAGGACTGCCTGGATCTCATAAACTGGAAAGTCGGTGTTTACGAAGAACATCTCAAGCAAGGCACCGCGCAGCACCTTTGGACTGGAAGTGATTCGGATGATGCGCCTTCTGATGCTTGATCTGGATTGACTCTTGACATAGAGTTCGCTCTAAGTTGTACGATCCAGATATGTCAAGTTAAGAAAGGAATGGTAACCATTAATCAACAACAGGATTCAAGAACGGCGCAGCATTCAATCGGCTCAGGATTCGGCTATCGCAGCACCGCTGAAGAGGCGCTGCTCAATCTCGATTTATCGGGGCATACGGCACTTGTGACTGGGGGATATTCGGGGTTGGGCTTGGAAACGACGCGGGCGCTTGTCAAGGCAGGAGCGCGCGTCATCGTGCCAGCTCGCAGGGCGGACACCGCAGAACAAGCTCTCTCTGGCTTACAAAACGTAGAGATCGAGGAGTTGGACCTCTCGGATCTTGCAAGCGTCCAAGCGTTCAGTCGTCGGATTCTCGGCAGGGACCGGGGTCTGGACATGGCTATTCTTAGCGCCGGGATCATGGCTTGTCCAGAAACGAGAGTAGGACTCGGCTGGGAGGCGCAATTCGCGATCAACCATCTCGGGCACTTCGCCTTAATCAACTCGATAT
This sequence comes from Paenibacillus sp. FSL R5-0378, assembly GCF_038009285.1. NCBI lineage: Bacteria > Bacillati > Bacillota > Bacilli > Caryophanales > Paenibacillaceae > Paenibacillus > Paenibacillus sp. FSL R5-0378. The sequence continues at coordinate 4,589,546 of NZ_JBBPAY010000001.1, read as the reverse complement.
GGCCAGCGTTAGTTGCCGAAGGAGGAGCGCGTATTGTATCCGTGTCATCGGGCGCCCATCACATTACCCCGATCCGATGGCATGACGTTCAGTTCGAGCAAGGTTATGACAGGTGGCAGGCGTACGGGCAATCCAAAACCGCCAACATCTTGTTCGCCGTTGAACTCGACAAGCGCGGTGCAAGTCAAGGGGTTCGTGCCTTTGCTGTTCATCCAGGCTCCATTCTGACTCCGCTCCAGCGCCATTTTTCGAAGGATGAATTGGTCTCGTTCGGCTGGATTGACGAGCATGGAGCGCCTGCGGATCCAAGCTTCAAGACACCTCAGCAAGGCGCTGCTACACAAGTATGGGCTGCAACTTCTCTCCAGCTCATAGGTCTAGGAGGGGTCTATTGCGAGGATTGTGACATCGCAGAAATCGCTCAAGAAGGAGTTCCGAACGGTGTCAAGGACTACGCTATTGATCCTGAGGAGGCTTTGCGATTGTGGAATCTCTCTGTAGAACTCACATCAGTCAACATTTCGGGATCATGAGAACGTCACTGTTCGAATGAAGAGCTGGAAGGCACGTATAGATGTAAAAGAGGCACGTTTGTTATTAAAGTCAAACGCTCCGCTCTGCATCTTCTGATGTATACCATCTACAAGAAATTTAGCGGTTTAACATAGAGCCTCTCGTAAAGGGGGGCTCTAAAAGTTGCCGTTACAGACAGTGCGGAAGACCGTATCACAAATAGTGGTAAAGCGGAGGGCGGATTTCCGATCGCAATGGGGAACGCGATAATTGAACTAAAAAAAATGTGCAGCCCGCGTAACCGATTCAAATGATAACGATGGTGTTGTTGTTCCAATTGAGAGAAGACGAATGGCCACACCAACTTATACGTTATGCGGTTAAGAAGCTTGCAGCTCGTGAAGAGGTTCGGTTAACGTTTATCCTCATCGCTTTCGTCATACATATGCTTGCCATTTACTTGATAATGGTGCCCCATTAGATTTTATTCAAGGAATGTTGGGATCACGAGAAGGCATCAACGACACAGATCTACGTTCAGTTATGCGGGGAACGTCGGCGGGAATTATATAGGCGGTACTTCTAGGGCCAGAGGCCCGCTGAACTAAAGGGTAGATTTGCGACGTACCGAATGAAAGCAGTGTTCTTCTCAATTGCTAGGAAAATGGTACAAGTGTAAAAATAAGTTTTAATGAGGTGATCTTGCCTGTGAATTATATAAGTCCGAATTGGAACACATCCGTACTCATTACCATTGATACGCAAAACGACTTTACATTGCCGAATGCTCCTGCCCAAATTAAGGGTACTATTGAAGTGTTACCGAAAATGAGGTCTTTGCTAGAAAAGTATCGTGAAAAAGGACTACCGATTGTCCATGTAATTCGTTTGTATAAAGAAGATGGTTCAAACGTCGATATTTGCAGAAAAAAAATGGTTGAGGAAGGTGCCAAGTTTGTCGCTCCAAATTCAGATGGTGCCGAGTTAGTCAGTGAAATCCGCCCATTAAACTATAATTCTTTGGATGCTGACAAGCTGTTGAATGGCGAGTTTCAGTCGATTGGGGAAAATGAATGGGTTATGTATAAATCACGTTGGGGTGCTTTTTACAAAACAGACCTGGAAGGTTTCCTCAAACAGCGTAATATCGACACCATTGTATTTACAGGGTGTAACTTTCCTAACTGTCCACGAACATCAATTTACGAAGCCAGTGAACGTGATTTTCGTGTTGTGATGGTAGCAGATTCCATGTCACAAGTTTACGAAAAGGGTATTCAAGAAATGAAGAATATTGGTGTTTATGTTTGTAATTTAAATGATGTTATGAGTTCATTAAAATAATCCATAGTTGAACTATCGGATACTTTTTCGTAATGAGCGGTTGCTTCGGCAGCTGCTTTTAACGCTTCATTTTATTGGTCGCAATGAATATTTCGCTGGGGAGGTTGTTTTGATGAATGTTGTGGTTACAGAATACAACGATAATTGGAGACAGCAGTTTAGCGAGGAATCTCATATTTAAAACGTTCCAGATCACGAAGGACTGAACGATCCATTTCGACGACCGTGAGGTTGCGCGGAATGCAATTCGGGAGCGGGGAAGTTCGCCCGCTAATATTGCCGATCGCGCTCTCGGTCTAGGGATGACTTCTTCCTAGCGCGGATAGCGTATTGCTGTAGGGTTACGACGGAGACGATAGTTCCATGACACAGGCTATATGAGTCTAATTTTCATCATCTATGGTGCCCAGCAGGGCAGGGGAGGCTAACGGGCAGGATTCAAACAAAAAATGTTCATGTATTCCCAATATCTGGTACTCTATTTAAACAAACAAATATTAGAGGTGTCGAAATGAACATAGATGTCAATAAAGCACTTGTAAAACGTTACTTGAAGATGTGGAATACGGGGGATGTGACGATCGCCGACGAAGTTCTTTCCCCTACTTGGATGGATCATGCGCATCCAGAAGTAATTGGAACAAAAAGTGTCAAACAAGCAGTGCTAAAAGTTCGAGAAGTATACCCGGAATTCCGAATTACAATTGAAAGCATATTGAGCGAAGGAGACCTTGTGGCAGTACGTGGCATCGTTGAGAGAGAATCCACATCACGAGTTATGTGGTTTGTGAGAATAGAGGATGGTAAAATGAAGGAAATGTGGACAGGTTCTGAGATGTAATGCCAGATTATCACTACGCTAACGGGATACGATAGCTCAATAAAAACAAGAAGCCAGCCGATCATTTTGACCGGCTGGCTTTATTCAACTAACGGGCAGGATTGCATTGCAGCAACGCAAGGTGGCTTATTTAAGGCCTGTTTCACAATTGGGGTTCAGTCCCCAACCGATGTAAGCAGGTTTTTTTAATTGTAATTACCGTGGTACAGCACAGCAATCGATTTATTTCTTGATAGGCTTTTTGCTGTCTATTTGATGGGGCTGCTTGGGTTGTAGGGAGAGTAGCCTAAGAAGTTCCAGTCAAAAGGAATGACATTTTCAGCTTGGATCACGCCATTAATTCGAAATTCGACCAGACGCTGTGCTCCAGGAAATCTCAACTTTTCTTCCCCGCTAACCTCCCAAACAATTGATGATCGTCCAGTAAGTTGGAGCGTTCTGCCCATATTGAAATCGAGAAACAAGATTCCTGTATTGGGATTAATCTGAATATTGCCAAGCGTATTGAACAACATGTTCCCTCTGTAGTCGGGAAAAACCAATGCGTCATCATCCAACATTTTTATAAAGCCCGGATTGCCCCCGCGATGCGAAGCATCCGTTTTTCCTTCGGGGCCGCTGCTGGCAATAAAAAACGTATCTGCTTCGCGAATCCATCGGTTTTGTTCCGGGGTCAGTATCCCGAGTCTTCCGAATGTTTGCACAGGTCCGAGTCGACGATCAATCGGTGTCAGGCTCCTCATTTGAATATGTTTCGGACAATTCCCATAAATTTGTTCGACATCAACTCTTAGAACATTTTCATCCGTAAACTCGGCATTCCCGTTAACTCGAACCCGAATTTGGTGTTCAAAGTCAATAACGATGAGACCTACATTGCCATTGTGTTGAATGTTTGAGACAAATGGATCTTGGAGCACAAATTGGGTACAAACCTCTATCGTCTTCGGATCCTTCACTTGGATCATGCCCGGGTATCCAGTGATCAGAGACGCCCACAATGAACCTGTCGAGTCCGTTGATGCAATAACCGCAATAGATTGCTGCTCCAAGAACAAATCGAATCCTTGAGGAATAAAAGGTTGAATCATTCTCCCAATCGAATCGGCGGTCGCCTGCACACCAATTCTTTGCTGAACCATACGTTCACCCTCATGGAATACGCTCATCGACTGACTCCTCCTTCGCGGATTGCAGAATCATTGAATAACATCTAGGCCTGTGCTTTCTTTGGGCTGTAACGAACTGCACGGACAGCGATAAGCACAAAACTTAGAACCATGAACAAGATACCTGCCCAGATAATCGATCTCGTCCCGAAATCGCTGATGAATGCCGCGCCAACAAAAGTACCGAAAGATATTCCAAGATTCCCGAACGCTATGAAGAGGCCGTTCGCAAATGTGGGCGCTTCGTATGCTGCGGTAGTAATCGAATTCTGGCAGAGGTTGAGCCCCAGCGTATACAATATTCCCCATACGGCAATCAATAGGGTCATTGGGATAGAGTAATCTCCTAACACATAGATCAGCAGGTAGAGGATCCCGAAGATAATCGGGTAAGCCAATGCTGTTAGCATCGCACGCTTGTGCAGCAAGACGCCCGATAATATATTTCCAATGAATCCCGTTGCTCCAAAAACCAGCAGCATAAGGCTGATTTGTTTTCCGGACATGCCAGTGATTCCGTCTAGAAACTCTGCAAAAAAGCTGAAAGTCGCGTACATTCCGGCATTTAATATAATCATGGTGATGATACTGATCCATACAACAGGTTTGCGTAATACCCCTAATTGAGAACCATACGTCAGTTTTTCTTTTACAGGCATAGACGGAATAAAGATCAGTATGGCAATAAACGTAATCGCATTAATGATGGCAAAGAAATAAAGGGATGCTTGCATTGTTAGAACGTCCGCGAGCAAAGTAGCGATGGGAGATCCGATGACCATTCCGGCAGTGACACCCATGAATATTCTGGAGTTTGCGCGCGTAACGTACTCTTTGCTTACGGAATTAGCCGCAGCAACGAAAGCAACAGAGAAGAATACGGGATGCAAAAAAGCCGGGATAATTCTCGCGACGAGGAGCACCTCGAAGGTCGGTGCATAAACGGAAACAAACCCAGCAATTGAAAATAGTCCCATGACGAGTAACATGGACGTTTTGCTGTTTATTCCCGAGAGAAGCAAAGGCATAAACAGTCCGGAAAGCGCTTTCAATCTTCGTAAGAAACGGGGGATTAGTGGCGAAATCGGCGATAGCGGATTAGTAGATATATGTACAAAATACGAGTTTTGTGAAAAAGCACCAAAGAAATGGCCGATGACGGCCAATTTTTCTACTATTATATATTCACACTACTTCATCACTTATCCATATTGTTAACGGCTTTTCTCATCTCTTCATCCGTTAAATGCGTATAGATCATCGTCGTCTGGATCGATGAATGCCCCAGCTGGTTCTTCAGCCTTGGCACATCGTTGTTCTCCAGGTGGTAGCGGGTTGCGAAGGAATGTCTCAGTGAATGCACCGTCAGTGCCGGTTTACCAAACGCTGCAGCGTATTTTTCGATCAGCTTTTCAATCGATCTCGGTGTTAACCGCCGGCTTTTGCCTTTGCGGCCGATTGGCGCTGCTATAAATAAGTAATTTTCCGATTTTTCCGGTACATATCGCGTTTCCCGGATTTTTAAGTAGCTTTCCAGGTCTAATAAGGCTTGCTGGCTAAAATAAACATATTGTTCCTTGTTGCCTTTGCGCAGTACGCGCACTTGGCCTTTGTTCATATCCAAATCCTCAATATTGATTCCCGCTACCTCGGATAAACGCAGTCCTGACCCGAGGATCAGCGATACGATGGCCGTATCCCGCTCACGGTTAAATTCGTGGAACCGGACCATACGTTTGTTGCTTTTGTTCAGTTCACCGAAATCATGTGCCACAAACTGCCGGAACTTCTCAAAATCGTCTTCACGTAAAATTTTGCCCTCAATGCGGTTCGCCACAGTTTCTTGGCTTTCCTTAATGGAATTAAAGTCGATCTTAGCCATCACATTTCGTTGAATATACGGCTTGAGGTCCGACGTTTCAGCCTTGTTTTGCAGGTAATCAAACAACGACTTTAACGCCGACAATTTCCGGTTGATCGTGTATTTGTTGTTGCCCAGCTGATACTCCAGAAATGACAGAAAATTTTCGACTTCGCGCACGGTCAGTGATTCCAGAACATTCAATTCAACGTCTTTGCGATCATCCGCAGCCTGTTTCTCAGCCACAAGCCAATCAAAAAAGATAAGGTAATCGTGGCAGTAATTCAGCAGCGTCGTGTGCGACAGCTTGCGTTTGCGGCTATCGATGTATTCGGTCACGTACCAAGGAAGCTCCGCACATTTATCGTCAACGCGTTTCATGTAATGCAGCTTCGTGTTTTTATCCATTTATTGCTAAAACCTCCTTAAGTACAGAATAACTTATATTTATTTATTCGTCAAATTATTATTTTACGTAATTATAAATTATAAAGATGGCACGCACCTTGCAGATTCATCTATTCATTCATCTATTCATCTTAGTCACTACTCAGTATGCGGCGCTTGTTCCATCACATCCTCTACCCAAGTTCCAAAAAGCTCCGCGATAAACTTATTATCAATTAGACTCATCATTTTCGTTACGAATGATCTTCATTGTACATTAGTGTTAGTGTTAGTGTTAGTGTCAGTTGGCTTAGCTTTTAAACTAAAATCTTACGTCATCGAACAATCGCCCAGTTATAGATTTGCACCGCTGATATTCATGGACAGCATCTTAACTAAATCGTTCCTATATTAATGAGCCTGATCATTTATTACCGTCTATTTAAAAAAAGTACAATAAAACCGCGCTTACGCGCGGCTAAAATATTGCTAAGTTGTTTTTATTTAACCAACCATTTAAAACCGGTTAGGCCAAATAACCACCATCTTGATACAAATTACTTCATTGTCACCGGCAGCACCCCGCCGGCTTTCAGTTGGCCTAGCAGCACTTTGATCCCGGCGGCTGTATTTGGCTCCTGCTTACCATAAACCGCGATCCCCGAACGTATGTTCTTAATGTAGATCATTTCATATGGATTGCCCAGCGATAACAGCGTATAACGTTTGTTACGTTTGTTCATCTCATCGATCAACGTTTGATAATCGGCCCAGCCAAATTGACTGGCCACGTTACGGAACTGATATGAAGCCAGGATGACGTAATCCGCTTGATCCACCGCCTGAAGCGCCTCATTCGTTTTTCCTTGCCCGACTAGGGCTGTTACTGTTTTCAGCGACAGGTTATTTGCGGCTTGCATCAGCTGTCTCTCGAGCTGCTTCGCCTGCTCCTCATCGGCTGCGACAATCGCAACCCGATCGCCTTGACGAACGGAATCCGGCTGCGCACCGTCACGGCCGGCTAACAAGGTGACCGCTCGCTGTGCGATTTCCTGCTCCACTGTACGATGCTTCTCGGAACCAATGACACCGTTAAGCGCAGCCAATTGCTGTGTAAGGCTTTCGCTGCGGTCAAACAAACCGTATTTCGCTTTCAGCTCCAAAATCCGTTTCACTGACGAATGGATGGTTTCGATCGGTATCGCCCCGCTCTTCACCGCGTTCACCAGCGTTTGGTGCGCGGCTGCCGGATCTTGCGGCATGAGGATGATATCCACACCTGCGGAAACGGCACGTATCACCGCTTGATTTGCGCCAAAATGCTCCGCGATCGCATTCATCGTGAAGGCATCGGAAATGATGACGCCTTTATATCCAAGCTCCCCCCGGAGCAGTCCGGTCAGCACCTTCTTGGATAACGTAGCAGGGATCGGTACGCTGCTTCCGTCCTTAAGTGATGTGACGTGTTCGTTGTCTACTGCTGGAAACGCAATATGTGCGGTCATGATCATCTCTACTCCGTTATCGATGGCAGACCGAAACGGTTTGAGCTCAACGGCATCGAGCCGCTCCCGATCATGTGAAAGCACCGGCATTCCTAAGTGGGAGTCTACTACCGTATCGCCATGGCCTGGAAAATGCTTAACCCCCGCGATGACTCCCGATTGCCGTAGTCCTTGGATCTCTGCGAGACCCAGTCGTGTCACCAAATCCGGATCCGAGCTAAACGACCGCATTCCGATAATCGGATTATCCGGGTTGCTGTTAATGTCGAGCACCGGCGCAAAATTGACCTGAAGCCCGAGCGCCTTTAGCTCTTCCCCGGTCAGCCGTCCGGCCGCTTCGGCGAGCGTTGTATCTCCGGTTGCGCCGAGCGCCATTTGACCCGGCAGATTCGTACCTCCGGGGATTCGTTTAACGACGCCGCCTTCCTGGTCGATGCCAAGGAACAGCGGAATATCGCCTGCCTCCATCTGCAGATCATGCGTCAGAGTGGTGACCTGCCGAGCGTCTACGATATTTTTATCAAAAAGAATAAGTCCGCCCAAATCCTGATCATGGATGCTGCGTTTGACTCCTTCATTGACCGCAGTCGTCACTTGCCCGTTCCATTGCCTGATGTCTGGCATGAGCATTTGGCCGACCTGCTCGCTGACCGTCATATAGGACATCAGCTTATCCCAATCCTGTGCCTGAATGGCCCCTTGACGTTCGAAGCGAATGACCCGTGACATAAATACGGCAAACTCCGCACGCGTCACAGATCGGTCTGGACGAAAGGTGCTATCTGAATATCCGCCGATCAATCCGTTGGAGCTCATGATGAGAATAGGCGCTGCCGCCCAATGCTTTGCTGTATCCGTTATTGTTACGGGTTGCTGGCCTTTTACGAGTGAATAGGCCCGTGTAAGAAACGCCGCCGTTTCGGCACGGCTCATCGGTGCATCCGGATGGAAGGTGCTGTCAGGAAATCCGCTGGCCAGCCCATGTTTTGCGGCAATGGCAATTTCAAGATAAAAAGGATGGTTCTTAGGCACATCTGTATAGGTCATGCCGCCGCCCGCTTCTTGCTGCAGCTCCTGCGGATAAAGCTCCCGCACCATGAAAGTAACGGCCTGCGCTCTTGTGACTTGCCTTTCGGGCATAAACTTCCCGTAACCGTATCCAGCGACGGTTCCCCGTTCGGCCATATAGGTGATGCCGTCTTCCGCCCACTTCGAGTGCTGCAGATCGCTAAATCGTTCTTCCGCAGCTGCGCTTCCTGCCCATACGAGCACAGAACCGAGTACGGCACCGAATATCGTTATTAGTTTCACATTCATCTGTTCCACCCCTGTTGCTGTTCTATATACGTTGATTAGACGCAATGGATGAATTTTTGTTGCGTTAATCCTTTGACACTCTGCACATCGTGAAAATATACGGATCCCCTACTCTGAAGGAAATAAGCCCTTACTCATAAGCCATTACACTCAAGCCATTACTCCCACGGGATTACTCTTTCCCTTCCTATATATCCGCTGCTTTTACGCAAAAAAAAAGACCGCCGGCACAGATGCCGGGGCCTCATTACGAATGGTTTGAACCATCTGAATCGCTATTTTTTTAAATGATACGGTACCGTTGTCACAACAACATCTTTGCGGAATAAAAGATAAGTCCGGATCATCAAACTCGTCTGGTTGTGCAGCAGATTGTGCCAGCTCCGCTTTGGAATAAACTGCGGAATGATCACTGTGACCTGGTAGTTGGATTCGCTGGCTTTCCGGTGCACCGTATCGATAAATTTGCTAAGCGGATGAATGATGCTCCGGTACGGAGAATGCAGCGTCACAAGGCGCACGTCGGGCCGCCATTTTTGCCATTTTTCCTCAAACCGGTTCTCTTCTTCACGTTCAAACGGAATATATACCGCAATGATCTGATCCGCCGCCAGCGACTTCGCATAATTCAGGGAATGCTCCACGACATGCGTAATGCCCGAAACGGGGAGAATGATCACATTGCCTTCAATCGGTACCGCCGGCTCGCACGTCGACAGCCGCAGCTGCTCGCCAACCGCCTCATAATGCTTCTTGATCCGGTGGAACAGATACACGATCAGCGGCAAAAAGATCAGTACCGGCCAAATCTGCGCAAACTTGGTTGCGAAGAACATCACCGACACCGTGAAGCTGATCAGCGCGCCGATCGTATTGATGACGAGCTTCGTCACCCAACCCTGCGGTTTTTCCCGGATCCACTTGACGATCATTCCCGTTTGCGAGAGCGTGAAAGGGATAAATACCCCTACCGCGTACAGTGGGATCAAATGTTCCGTCTGTCCGTGGAAAGCGACGATCAGCACGATGGACAGTAGCCCAAGGATGATGATTCCGTTCGAATATCCCAAACGGTCACCGCGGACAGTAAACATCCGGGGAATAAACCGGTCTTTGGCTAAATTGACCGCCAGCAGCGGAAACGCCGAATATCCGGTGTTGGCCGCCAGGATCAAGATCAGTGCCGTCGTGCCCTGGATGAAAAAGTACATAAAATTCCGTCCGAACGTCTGATTGGCAATCTGGGATACGACCGTCTCCTGGGGATTTGGGGATATACCCAAATAATAAGCAAGAAATACGATGCCCGAGAAGAGTACAGCCAGCAGAATCCCCATTGCCATCAAGGTTTTGGCCGCATTGTTCGGAGCCGGATCCTTGAAGTTCGGGATGGCGTTCGAGATCGCTTCGACCCCGGTCAGAGCGGAGCTGCCCGAGGCAAAAGCTTTTAAGAGCAGGAACAGGCTGATTCCCGCCACCGGCGTCCCGACCGGCGTATGCAAATGCGGTGAAACGTGACCGGTCACGATGTTGTACATACCGACGCCGATCAAAATGAACAGCGCTAAGGCGAACAGATACACCGGATAAGCCAGGATGGAGGCGGACTCGGTGACGCCCCGCAAATTCAGCAGCGTGATGAGGATGACGAAGGTGACGGCAATCCCCACCGTATGCTCATGCAGCGCCGGAAACGCCGAAGTCAGCGCGTCCGTGCCCGCCGAAACGCTGACCGCAACAGTCAGAATGTAATCTACCAGCAGCGATCCGCCGGCCACCAGCCCGGGATAGATTCCCAGATTCTGTTTGGAGACGACGTAAGCGCCGCCGCCATGCGGATAAGCGAAGATGATCTGCCGGTAGGATAAAATGAGTGCAGCCAGCAAAATCAGTACGCCGATTCCGATCGGTATCGAATACCAGAACGCCGCCGTGCTGACCGTAACCAGAACCAGCAAAATTTGCTCCGGCCCATACGCTACGGACGACAGCGCATCGGAGGATAGAATGGCCAAAGCTTTTTTCTTATTCCGTTTTTGTTCTCCCAATTCGGTAGACTTCAGCGGCCGTCCGATCAAAAGTCTTTTCAATGCTGCCATAAAATGTTTGTCACCGCCAGTGTTAGAGTTGAAATGCTCATGATGTACCCGTTAGACACGTGTTCAACCCTTTTTGGGCACAACAAAAAAAGCCGCAGGAAAGCTGGACCTTCCCGTGGCTTTACGCGCACGACAAATCCCTCTTTCATAACGCTTACGAGGTTAGCTGACGGATTCGGGACCGAAAGTATCCCTACACTCAATAAATGAACATCAAGTGATTCACCCCTGGGACGAAGGCTTAGCTTCCTCCCTTTGGTTCCCCCGCTCCTGATTTCAGAATTCAGCGATCAAGGAGTACTACGTTTCAGGTTCACAAGTTCACGATTACGAATTGAATCTTACTCCTTCCGGATACCTGCTGTAAAGAAGCAAACGGTTTGAGATACGTATGAAAAAATTCAAAAGAACTTCATGTCAACGCTTACATTGGCGGCACTCTATTAATTTCTGGCTGTAGCTGTGCATATCGCTTGTTTACGCTATTAAATTCATATCGGACTTCTATATATTTCGATCCGCCGCATTCCTCAGCGAAGCCTCTACGGTATCCAGCCGGTTCAAGCAGTGATGCCGGACCATTTCGAGGTCGTTATCCAGCTGGTCTGGCTCCAGGTCACGCTGCAAAATATTCATGCACCAATGGGTCAGGTTTCTCAAATGATGGCGGTATGCATAATAACGCAGTAAATCCGGGTTCAGCTCCATCTGTTGACCTAGTTCCTGCTCATACCCTTTGAGAAAATGACCCAGTCCGTCCCCGATATACCCCACGATATCCAGCTCTGGGGGCGCGAGCATGGCTGCTTCCCAGTCCAGGACGACAAGCCGTCCGTCTGCGGTCTCCATCAGATTCCCTCCCCACAGATCACCGTGACAGAGCACATTGGGGGCCGGGTCAAGTACGAGACGTTCACGAACCCCTGTGATCTGGTGCAACAGCTCGGTTATGCGCGTTTGCTGAGGGATAACAAGCTCACGCAGCAGCTGGCTAGCGGGATTTGCACCGGGCTGAAGATGTTCAAGCTGCTCCAGGCATTGGATCAAATGCTCGGAAAAGGAGACATCATACGTTTCAACCGCAAGGCCGGATGTGGTAGTGAAAGGAGTCGACTTCCGAATCCGCGCCGCCAGCCGTCCAACACGCTCCAAGTTATGCTTGGAAAAAGGGTAAGCCTCAGCTAAGGTATCTCCTTCGATAAATTGAAACAGCACCGCTGTGCAATCAGGAAGGGAAAGCAGAAAAGCACCGCTTAAGGTTCGGAATGGACAAGGCAATTCCATAAATCGGCCGGTCTGATGCAATTCCCACATAAACGGCACATAACGCCTGCAGCGAAGGATGCTTTGGCGGTGGCTGTCATTGCTATGGTCAAACAGTTTCAGATAGGATCGCGTCCCATTTTCTCCCTCCACCCGGTAAGAATAGGCCGAATCTCCATAAGGGATAAAAATAAGCCTCCGGGCAGCAATTCCGTAAGCTTCGTTCAAGTGATGCACAAAAGCCCCTTCGTCCATTCGATATGACTGCCTCACTTCGCTCTCCCCTTTCCCCTTTACATCGTAGCGCGGTTAAAAGCAATCAAGCCCGGTGTCTGTGTAACCCGGACTTGATCGCACTCACCTCTTAGGAGATTAAAACAATCTTTCATTCATTCACCAATGTTAACAGGCAATGTTAACCGATGTAGACCACCGCACCGCCGCGCCTGTACGCCTTTGGCAGTTCCGTCTCCAGCAGCTCGAGTCTGCGTAACATGTGGTCGAGGTCGTCCCCATGCATGTGGCTTCGCGCCCATTCTTTAAGCTGGGACACTTCGCCCAAGACAGACGGGATGTCCTCGGACTCCACGTCTGTACCGTCCTGGAAAAGTGCGACCCACTGCAAGTTCAGCTCTTCCACCGCCGGCACCCAATATTTCTGGAAAAAGGATTCCGTCGCCACCGGAAGCATAAAGGACCGTTCAAATTCGTCTTCCGGGTCCACAATAATGGCGCTGATTGACATGTTATTTCACCCCAAATCGAATGTTGAATGTATAATCCGGGAATTCTTGACGCAGCTTGTTCAAGCTGTTCTCCGCGGCTGTCCGTAACGCCGGCGAGTCCCCGTCCAGCTGAAACTCAAAATGCCGGATTCCTTTGATTTGCTCCAGTGTCGGGATCTCCGCCGTTCCATCAGGCGTCGTTCGCGTCCCAACCGCCTTCTGCATCAGGTTGTTGATCCGCACCTTCGTTTTCTGGTACAACTGCTTATCTGTAAATTGCTGCGGCGTCTGCTGCGGCTTACCCGTTTTTGGATGGATGCGGTCGAGCCCTTGCGCCGACTTGGCTTCATAGAAGATGCCCTTCTCCAGATCGACGCCGTCAAACTCCCCAAGCGCTCCGTTCTTGGCATCGTGGAGCTCCACCCCACGGTACTTCGCTTTGCTCCAATGTACGTAATCGTCTGCATCGTTCTTCGGCGGCTGCTCCTCGGGATCTTTTTCCTTCTTTGGCGGTGGATCCTCTCCATCTGGCTTATGCGGCTTCTTGGGCAGGTCAGGTTCCGGCTTCGGCTCCTTTCGCCGTTTAAGCAGCTTCTCCAGCCAATCCTTCAGCCTGCTGCCGCCCTTCTTTCCGAAGCGTTCGGCCAGCCTGCCGAACGGAACACGGCTCAGTGCCAGCGCAAGCAGCGTAGAGATCACATTTTCGGGGGTGAGCAGCCTTTTCGGATCGCGGATATCCTTAGCGATTTCATGGCCGCTCGCTGGTATGCTCGCCGCCGTTAAGGCAATGCCGAGAGCGGGCCAGAAGCTGACGAACATGAAGGACAAAGCGAACGCTCCGAGCACGATGGCGCTTTTTTCCCAAAAACCGAGGCGGTCCCACCAGTTCTGCAGCGAATCGAACATGCATGAGAAGCAAGCCGGATCGGCGGGATGGACGTGCGCCTGGAAATAAGCGGCGAAGCCCGCCAGCCCGGCGACCAACAGAAGGGCCGCGGTTACACCGGCGGCGGCACGGAAATGCTTCAGCATCCTCGTTTGCAGGTCACCCTGCAGCGCGGCCGCTTCCTGATTGCCGTATAGGAGCGAGAAGCCCAGCTCCCTGCGTTCCCGGGTCCAGGACATGACGCTCGCCAGCCGTTCCCTGCGGGTCAAGAGAGACTCCAGCATATACCACAGCTCTGGCACCGGGTTGATCCATCCTTCGCCTTCCATTCTCGGCAGCCGGCTTTTCACCCGATTCAACGAGACGTAATCCAGCACGAGCCCAATTGCCAGCATCAGGAGGAACACGCCTTTCGTGCGGTATCCGCTCCCCGTCAGGTCGCTGATTTTCATAAACCAGTCCGGCAAGGAGCCCTGCCCGTTATATGCGGCATGATCGATGATCGACCAGACGAGCAGCAGTGCAGGCAGGGCGAAGATGGCGTCGCTCAGCCGCTTGCGCAAACGCACGGCCAAACCGAGCCCTAAGGTTATCATGCCGGTGTGCACAGGATGACTGACCGACATGATGGTCGGAAAGATGCTTTCTTCAAACCGGCCGGGGAACAGCGTCCAAAAATCCCAATGGATGGTTTCCCCACCAAGCATCGTCACACTGTAGCCGTACGTCCGCCCGATGATGCCGGAGTTCAGCCAGCGGCGCGTCAGCTCTTCCATCAATTGAAAGCCCACGCCCGCCCCGGCTCCGGCCAGCGTATAATCGGCAAGGCTCATGGAAGAGGCGCGCCGTGAAAAGAGTAGAAACAGACCGAGCGGCAGCAGCTTCCACACTTCCTCGAAGATCGGGGTCAGGACGGCCTGGGACCAGGTGTCCCGCGTATCCCCGCCAAACAGGCCGTGAGCCGCGAGCAGTGTCAGCGCCGTAACCGGGATGACGAGAAAGATGCCCAGCAGCATAAACATGGCCGCCTGCTTCCAGGTAAATGTTTTGCTCCGGCAAAGAAACCAAAACTGCAGCATGACATAAAAGGACCATAAATACTGAACGAGCATCGTGCGTGAATCCCGGTACAGGAACAGGCCCAGGATAAAAAACAAAAGGGATACCCAGCACCAAATCGTATATAAGGTTTTGAGCCAGGGGAGGCGCTGGAGCGTTCCCTGCACCCACCGATACACCCCTTCAGCGATATCCCTGATTCCGTTTCGGATGTTCCAGATCGTATCCGTTTCCATCTCCTCCTTCATGGCATCACCCTGATTCTGAGGGGCTGTCCTGACAAGAGCTGTGAAGTTATAAGATCGGCTTCCTCCCCAATATACCTTATATTCGTCTTGGTAGGGCAATGAATATGGGGATGTAAACCAAAACTGGACCATTTTCCCCCTCCAAGGGGACGAAGGTCAGCCGAAAGGCCGCCGCTAACTGGCACGAGTGGTGCATAGCTCCTATAATCAATCCGTCCTGTTCACTCGTTTCTGAAGATTTGCAGGACCGTGTCCGAGATAACCTGCTCCGGGACGTCTCCGTGCAGCGTATACAGAAAATCACCCTTCACGAAACGATACACCGCTTTCTCCGTTCGGTCATCGCGAAGCTCCTTCGTGGATGGAACGGCTTTCTGGTGAGACAGAACCGGATAAGGGGACGGACCGCGCAGCCGGGTAACGGACAAGCGTAATCCATTTGGGTAACGGATTCGAATCTCCGGTTCCATAAATTTATCGTCATACACCTCGACCGTGCGAATCTGATCTTCATCCGGAAAACGAAGCTCGCTTCGAAGAAACACCCTCGCCTCCTGCATCGTACTTGGGCGCAGGTTTCGGTCCCAAAATAGGCCTGCACTCAAAATCATCAATACGACCAAGGCTGTAACAGACATTGCACTGATCAGTATAAAAAGAAGCTGTCTGCTTTCCTTTTCCAACGGTCTGCTCCTTCCCGCTACGGTTTGAATATACGTGTGTATATTAACGACGCGAGAACACAGGCAAGGGTTACGGGGGTTAACCCGATACGAAATATAAATTTAATGAATTTGGACGCGGTTACTCCTGAAGGATCAGTTACATTTGATTTCAACTTGATATTAACCTGTATATGCGGGGCAAAATTCTGCCGGGACATGGTGGAGAACGATACTTATTAATGAGATTTATAATTAATATGATTAAATAAAAATGGTAACCCCCTCTTTTTCCTTTAACATCGTGCCTATGAAACCGAAAAGCACGCTCCCCACAGCGGGAATCGTGCTTTTTAAGGGTGATTCGCTAATTAATTCATGCCGTTAATTATTGGATGTCCGTCCTGTAGTTCCGAAGTCATTTCCCATCGGGCTCCTGCGCCTCTTCCAACCTGCGGCGCTTGGCATCCCGCATTTTCCGCCAGACGGAAACGAGGATGATGCAGCCGGAGAGAATGATATTGATCCAGACCGACAGAACAACCACGACATACGGCCCGGTGCCGGGCTTTACCGCCGTCAGGGAGACGAAACAGAGCAGCAGCAGGACTAGTGACATCGAAAGAACGATTCTGGACAGTGCTCCGAAGTCCCCCATCACACGCTTTTGATGGCGCCGATGTCAGCCATCTTGCGCTGCCACAGCTCATGCGCCTCCTCCGCGTAATGACAAGCCGTCTGCTCCGAGCCCACCAAGCGGAGCTGGGGCTCTTCCGAGGAGCAGCGGTCCGTGGCCATCGGGCACCGCGGATGGAAGCGGCAGCCAGACGGCGGTTTGGCCGCGTTCGGCATCTCCAGACTGCGCAGTGGCAGATCCGCCATCGCTTTGGCGATTTCGGGATCGGGCGTCGGAACGGCGGACAGCAGCGCCTGCAAATAAGGATGCTTCGGATGGCTGAGGACATCGTTGACCCCGCCAAGCTCCATCACGCGTCCGAGATACATAACGGCCATGCGGCCCCTTCCGGCGATGTAGCGGGCCGTTGCCAGATCGTGCGTAATATAGATGATGGCGATGTCCAGCTTGCGGTTCAGCTCTGACATCAGGTTCAGGATCGAGATGCGCAGCGACACGTCGATCATGGAGACGGGCTCGTCGGCCACGATGATCTTCGGATTCAGCGAGATGGCGCGGGCCATCAGAATCCGCTGGCGCTGGCCGCCTGACAGCTGGTGCGGGTATTTATCGAGGAAGCGTTCCGGCGGTGTCAGGCCGACGGTCTGCAGCAGCTCGATGACCCGTGACCGGGCCGCCTTGCGGCCGCGGACGATTTTACGCTGCAGGATGGGGGCCGACAGCGACTGGTAAATGGTCCGCATCGGATTCAGCGCGGCATAGGAATCCTGCTGCACCAGCTGAACGTCGCCGCGGAATTGGTTCGCCTTCTCGCCGCTGAGTTTCGTTACCTCCTGCCCCTTGTACAGCACCTTGCCTGAAGTCGGCTTTTGCAGGCCCGTGATGATGCTGCCAAGCGTCGTCTTTCCGCATCCGCTCTCGCCAACCAGCGCGATGATTTCGCCGGGATGAATGTCCAGGCTGACATCGACGACAGCTCCCACTTTCTGGGGAGGACCAAACATGCCCTGGCTCCGTTCAAAGTACATGCTTACGCTATCGAGCCGCATCAGCGCTTCGGAACTTTCCGTTCTGGCCGCTTCCCGCAGCCGCTGTCTGGGCTCTACCTCAAATTCAATATTTCTGGCATTCATGACGTACGCACCTCCGCAACCGACTCGGGATTCGGATATAGATGACAAGCGACTTCATGCCCAGCGGGCGTATACACCTTGATCGGATTCTGTTCCTTGCATTTCGCGTGCGCATATTCGCACCGCGGGTGAAACGGGCATCCCGGCGGCATGTTGAGCAAATCCGGCGGAGATCCGGGGATCCCCTTCCGTTCCGACACGTCTTCATACAAGCTCGGAACAGCTTTCATGAGCTTTGCGGTGTAAGGGTGCTTCGGCCGCTTGAACATATCGTAGACGTCGCCGGCTTCGACGACATTGCCTGCATACATCACGCCGACCCGGTCGGCGGCTTTGGCGACGACGCCGATATCGTGGGTTAGGAGCAGCATGGTTATATTCATGTCTTTGTGGATCTTTTTCAAAATATCAAATATATAAGCTTGAGTGATCACGTCCAGCGCAGTCGTCGGCTCATCAAGGATAACGAGCTGCGGATCGAGCAGCAGGCTGAAGGCGATCATAACCCGCTGCTTCATCCCGCCCGAGAGTTCGTGGGGAAATGAATTCAGTACCCGGTCCGGATCAAGCCGGACATAATCGAGCAGATTCCGCGCTTTATCCACCATCTGCTTCTCCGTATACGATTTGGAATGGGCCCGAAACGTCTCGATGATCTGATCCTTGATTCGGGCGACGGGATTAAGCGCGTTTTGCGCCGCCTGAAACACCATCGACACTTGCTCCCATTTATAAGCCTGCAGTTCTTTTTTACCCAGGCTCATCACATCCCGGCCATCAAACGTGATCGATCCGCCGGCAACGCGTCCGGGAACCGAAATCGCCCGCATGATGGCGGATGCCATCGTGGATTTGCCGCTTCCGCTCTCCCCGACCAGGGCGGTGATCTGTCCCTTGGGGATGACAAAATCGGCTTCATTGACAGCCCGCAGCAGACCTGCGCGCATCGGGAATTCGATCGTCAGCCCCCTCACTTCCACCAATGGTTCCATCATTTTCTCCTCCTTCATCGCCGGCCCTTACGATCTCAGTCTCGGATTCAGCGCCTCTTCCAGCCCGTTGCTGAAAAAGATGCAGGCCATTTGGAACAGCCCCAGGCACATGATCGGCGAGATCAGGTAGATATAGCCTTTGGGGTTGAAGATGCCGCCGGTGTTCTGTACGGCCAGCTGGATCATCATCCCCCAGTTTGTCGGGGAATATGGAGCTAGACCGAGCATCATCAGACCAACGCTGGCAACGATGGCCCCTTGGGCCGCCATAATAAAGTTGATCGCCAGATACGGCGTCAGGTTCGGAAGAATCTCCCGGAACAGGATATAGGGCGTTTTCAGGCCCATAATCCGGCAGGCGATAATAAATTCGCGGTTTTTCAACGACAGCAGCTGGGACCGGATCGCCCTGGCGAGCGGCGCCCATGACCATGCCGCCAATATAAAGGAGAACATGACCGGATTCTTGATCTGCACGAGCGCGGCGACGATCATCAGCACGGGAAAGCTCGGAACGGTCAGAAACAGGTTGGTGATGAACATCAGCACCGTATCGGTTTTGCCTCCGACAAAGCCGGATACCGCCCCAATCACGAATCCGAGCACCAGCGTAAACAGGGCGGCGAACAGCCCAATCGACAGCACGTCCCGGGAACCGTATACCAGCTGCAGGAATGTATCCCTGCCGCCGTAGTCGGTGCCCAGCCAGTGGGCGAAGGACGGGCTCTTATACCGGCCGTCGAAGTTGACAGTCATGTCCAGCGAGGCCATCATGGGCCCGAAGATGGCCATAAAGATGAAGATCGCCAGGATGATCATGCCTGAGAACGCTTTCTTGTTGCGGTACATCGTCTGCCAGAAATCGATAAATCCTTGACTCATCCGTCAGCCCTCCTCCAGCTTGACGCGTGGATCCAGCTTGGCATAAATGAGGTCCGAGGCCAGGTTGGCCAGAATGACCGCGATGCTGGTCACGAGCAGCAAGCCCTGCATCAAAGTATAGTCGCGCTGCTGTGTTGCCTGCCCGATGTAATAGCCCATACCGGGATAACTGAACACATTTTCGATCAGCGGCGATCCGCCGAGCATAAAGCCGAAATTGACGGCCAGCGTCGTAATCAGCGGCAGCATGGCGTTGCGCTTGACGTAACGGCTCATCAGCGTCCGTTCGGAGACCCCGCGGATGCTGGCGGCGACGATATAATCCTCACCCAGCACGTTGACCGCGCTCCCCTTCATCGTCAATGCCCAGGTGCCGATCGTCGTAATGACGTAAGTCAGAATCGGCAGCGCGCCGTGATACAGCACGTTTAGGATGAACGGAAGGTTGAAGCCGGGCTCCACGATCGGGTCATAAGCCCCGTTGACCGGGAACCAGCCGAATTGAAAGGCGAAAATAACAAGCAGCAGGATGCCGACGATAAAGTTAGGCACCGAAGACGTCAGGATCGCATAGATCGAGATGATCGGATCCAGAACCGTCTTGCGCTTGAACGCCATCATGGCGCCCAGGTTAATGCCGATCAGGAAGCTGATAACGAGCGACACGCTGAGCACAAACAGCGTCCAAGGCAGCGCGTTAGCGATAATTTCGTTTACCGAAACGTTCTGATAGATCATGGACATGCCCAGATTGCCATGCAGCAGTCCTCCCAGGTACCGTCCCAGCTGGGTGAAGATCGGCTCCTTCGGATTATAATTGATCATGGCCGTAATCTGGCGGTACGCTTCCTCGAGACTCATCCCGCGCTGGGTGGCAAAGTCCCTCGCCCACGTATCGATCGCACTGCCGGGCGTCATCCGCAGCAGGAAAAACGTAAGCAGCATCGCGAGGAAGACCGTGATCAGGGAAACACCGATTCTTTTTAAGACCCCTTTCAGGCTCATTCCTGTCACCTCCAAGTGTTTATCCGGCTTGTGCGGCCATTATCTCGGCCAATACTCTTCCGGCATGTACGTTGAGTTGAAGCCGTGGTTCAGGTGGGTGATGGCCAGCTGCTCATCCGGATCGGTAGCGAGCGGCATATCCCGGTTGTATTGAACGATTTGGTCCATCATCGGGAAGTTCCCGGACATCGTTTTGGTATTCAGCCAGGCGCCTGTGGCGTTCTGGAAGAAGTTCACGCCCCAGCAGTTTTCGTTGGCGATCCAGGCCAGGTTGTCGATGATTTTGCGGCGTTCCTGTTCGTCCTGAACATAAGGGAACCGCTTCATTTCCTTGTCGATATCGTACACTTTCCCGTCAATACCCTTCAGCTTCAGATCGAGTTTGCCGGTATCGACTTCGTTGCCGTCCGCGTCCTTCTTCTTGACGTTCGGGAAGCCGACCTTCGTTTTCGTTCCCTGCCAGAACAGTACCCGCATCGAGCTCCACGGATTCTGGAAGCCCCAGGACACGTCAACCCAGTCCATGGACATATCGTATTGTCCCTTGTCGGCGTTGGAGAAGTAGATGGTGCTGTCCACAGCCTTCAGCTTCGTCGGAATGCCGAATTTGGTGAACTGCTCCGCAGCGATTTGCGCCGAGTTCACGCCTGGTGCCCAGTTGTTCGGCGCTCCGATGATGAAGGAAGGCACCTTGCCGTCAGGATCGCGCCATAAACCATCGGATCCTTTGGTCCAGCCGATCTCCTTCAGCAGCTCGGCCGCCTTATCCAGGTTCGTCGTATAATCGGTCATCTGATCGAGGACGGATTTGTCGACTTCTTTTTCGAGTGACGAAGGCATGATGCCCGTCATCGATATTTTCGGGTATTCCTGGCCGTAAAAGTTGCCGATTTCGCGCAGCTTTTTCTTATCCAGCACATAGGTCAGCGCCTGCCGGAATTTGAGGTTGTCGAACGGCTTGTTGCGGATGTTGTACATCAGCCCCACGCTCGCCGGATCATACATCCGGTAGTGAACCAGATCTTTGTTCTGCTTCAGCAGCGATTCCAGGATGTCCTTCGGCGGGGTGCCGTCGTACCAGTCGAGCTTGCCGGCCTTCACGAGAGCGTATTGTGCCGAGAGCTCCGGAACGTTTTTGATCCAGATCTTGTCAAAATGGACCGCATCGGGTCTCCAGTAATCTTCAAACTTATCCAACAGCATATCGGTCGTCGTCACTTTTTCAAACTTATACGGTCCGGTGCCGACCGGAATTTTCGGGCCCGCACGGGTGAATTCATTCCAGTTCAGGGCGATTTTTTTGCTGAGCTCGTCCGTAATATCCAAGTTGAACGGTCCGTCCTTGGATTTGTCTGTAAGCGGTTTCGCTTCTTTCAGCAAAGCGTCGGCCTTATCCACGTATTTCTTGTAGATGTGGTAAGGAATTTGGCCCTGGAGATCCTGGGCGAGGAGCAGCTTTCTGAGTTCGGGATACGGCGCAGGGTTCATCCAGTGAAAAACAATGGTGTAGTCATCGGGGGTTTCGATCGAAGTCAAATACTTCGTCACTTCGGCCCCGTTGTTCAGCCGGTAGTACGCCCATACATCTTTACTGGTAAAAGGGGCTCCGTCATGCCACTTTACGTTCTGATGCAGATGTACGGTCGTCGTTTGCTCGGTATCCTCGGAGGATTCCGCCAGCCGATTGTACACATTGTTCATGGACCGGATAAAGAAGAAGAGGCCTTCAAACATGTAGCGGTTGTTCGTATCCCCGGTTCCTCCGGAGCCGAACGGGTTGCCTTGGTAAAGCGGTGGCTTGGGCCATCCGCCCAAGACGTGGAAAATCTTGTCCTTGTTGTACTTGATCTGCGCATCCGGAACCGGCTGCTGCATATCTTTCACTTCGCCGGCGCTGAGCCGGTCCACCAGGCCGGGAGCTGAGGTGCCGCAGCCTGAGACGATCATTACGGCTCCGAGCACAATGCTTAAACAAAGGCCTGATAATCTTTTGCGTCCGCTCAAGAGGTTCATGCAGTTCCTCCCGTCTAGGTTATCTTCTCCAGAAGATTGGCTCCTGGAGTATTCCCTATTATAGCGAACGATTTCAGAATCAAGTTCATAAAAACGCTTACATACTCTCCCGAAAATGTATAGAATCGTTTCGTTTTCGACGGTCGAAAACTTTTATATTCATTCTGTACCAGATGCCAGCAAACGGCTGGCACAGCCCCTGTTCACAGCAAAAAGGCCCTTTGGACAAGGACCTTCCGAGTTATTCACAGCATTAACTTTCCCCGCTGCGCCTCCATTCCATCGGCGTCATGCCCACATGCTTGACGAACAAGTCATGAAAACGGCTGGACGAGCTGAAGCCGACTTCGGAGGCGATAAATTCAACGGGCTTGCGCGAGGTGTGCAGCAGCCGCTTGGCTTCGTCAATCCGCAAGGAAATAATGTACTGTTTAGGTGACATGCCGATGCGGTCGGTAAACTTTTTGCGGAAAATGCTTTCCGACAAATAGTGGTTCGCCGCCAGATCCGACACCTTCAGCGATGTATGGTAATTCTGGTGAATTTCCTTCAGCGCGTCCTGAATCATTTGCTCTTCAGGATGCTCCGAGGGGGCTTCAGCCGCTTGGTCGCACGTTCCCGTATGGTAAGCAAGCAGCAATGTCTCCAGAGCATTGCGCAGCAGATCGTAGGAATATTCGGTCTTCTCTTCCCGCCTGCATTCTTCCTCAATCTGGTGCATGGCGGCTAACGCGCGCTCTGCGGCGCCAGGGGTCAAAGATGCCTTCAGGATCGGACCCGGACGCTGCGAAAACGCATGCGACATCAAATACTGGCAGTAAGGCGGAAGGTTCTGATCGTAGATGTGCAGCGAATAGCCTTCCCAGGCTTTGATACAGACGTAGCTGTGCTTCAGACCTGCCGGAATTAACAGAAGATCCCCAGGAAGTACTTCAACGTTCTGTTCCCCTGCAGCATAAAAGCCTTCTCCCCTCACCAGGAGGGTGATCTCGGCGGATAGGTGGGAATGGGATTGAAATATTCCTTCCTTGTTATCCTTGTCGCTCGGATTTGTATGAAAGTTCGCGATGCAGTCCATAAATCCGATATCCATCAGCGATCCCTATCCTTTTCGAATGAAATTGGTTGAAAACGGTAGCCTTACGATAACACATACCCTAAAGACTGTATGTCAGACGGAAGTATGGGGACGAATGGCCCCTGCCAGCCTTGAAAAAGGGTTCTCTACATGCATTGACGCCCGTCACGCCTTGCATGCACCTGCAACCTCAGCGCTTGACCCACACATCTTTGTAGTTGATTTTACCCCAGGTATCCAAGGTAATGCCGCCTAAGGATTGATCATGTCCGATGATGTGGATGCTGTGGTACATAAATAACAGATGATGGTCTCTCTTTAACTGATCTTCAATCCGCCTCAGCAAAATCCTTCTTACGGTGTAATCCGGTTCTGCCAGAACCTCGGACAGCGCCCGGTCTACCCCATCCTTCGCGGCTCCGTCCAAGTGGTTGCGGATATATCCGTAATGGGAACGGTACATTTCGATCAAGGACACGGAAGGTTCGTTACCGAGTACCTCTCCGGCATAAATCATATCGGCTTGTTTCAAGACGGATGGATTCGTCAGCTCACGGATCGGCATCACATGGACTTCCACCTTCACCCCGATGTCTTCGCAGGCCCGACGGATCCATTCGGTATCCAGCTCGTTACTGGTCATTTCGTAAGTGTACAGGGTCAGCGTTTCTCCACGGTAGGCGGATTCGGCCAGGCAGGCTCTCGCGAGCATCAATTCCCCGCCCCGCCCGTACGCCTCGTCATGGTCATACGGATTAAAGCCCGAGGAGGGCTGTTCTCTCTTTCCTCCCAGCTCCTTGACCATCTGTTCGCGGTTAATAGCTAAATGGATGGCCTCCCGAAGCTTAACGTCATGAAGAATTCCGTCCCTCGACAGATTAAAAGTCATATAGGTACTGCCTTCTTCGAGCCGGGTCAGCAAAGTGCCCGTTTTCTTCTTACCTGTCGGTTCAAAATAGAGCACCTGCGTGTCACGTTCCTGAAGTCTGTCGGGCTTGAGATGCTCCAAATAGTTCGGCCAAACCCAAATCTCGATGCGGTCCATCATCGGCCGGCCCTGGAAATACCGTTCGTTCGCTTCGAGGATCATGCCGTTATCGCTGTTCTCCTTCATGACAAATGGGCCTGTACCTACCGGCATCCGCCGTATATCCCGGGTCGCCGCAATGCGGTCCAGATCTTTAGGTACGATGGAGAAGCGTTCTGAAGCCAATAGATGCAGAAAAAGGGCGTTAGGTTCACTTAGGTGAAAACGTACGCTGATATCGCTCAGGACCTCAATCCTTGCCACATTCGCCATGAACCAGTCCGGCGGATTCAGCTGCCCAAAGCGCTGGAACGTAAATTGAACGTCTTCGGCCGTCATCACCTTCCCGTGATGAAACAGCACGCCTTTACGCAAATAAAAGGTCCATTCGGTGTACTCGTGATCCGATTCCCAGTAATGGGCGAGCCCCGGCTTGATCACGTGACCGGCCGTGTCGAACTCCACCAGCGTGTTCAAAATCTGTCGAATCAGGTGGGTCTCCGTGCGGCGAATGACGAACAGCGGCTCGAGATCGGGCACCGGCCGGTAAAATGGGAAACGGAGAATGTCCTTATGGTCGGAAGCCTTCTGCGCACCAAACTGCCCGGTCAGCCAATCGGAAAAATGGGATTCGGC
This sequence comes from Paenibacillus sp. FSL R5-0378, assembly GCF_038009285.1. Lineage (NCBI taxonomy): Bacteria > Bacillati > Bacillota > Bacilli > Caryophanales > Paenibacillaceae > Paenibacillus > Paenibacillus sp. FSL R5-0378. The sequence goes on along the minus strand of NZ_JBBPAY010000001.1, from coordinate 4,564,264 downwards.
CAGGGGGTCCGTATGCGCATGCAGCAGCCCAAACGCCTCGCCGACATGTCCTTTTAAAGCCAGTTCCTTGGCTTTGTCCAACAGCAGCTCCTGTGCATCGGCAACCAGGACGAGCCGCGACGTATTGCCCCGGCCCAAACCGCTCTGCCAATCAATAAGTCCCTGCTCCTTCATTTTCTGCACGAGCAGCTGTGCATTTCGCCGGGTGCATTCCCATATGTCCTCCAGCTCCTGCATCGTCACCTGGATCGAAGAGCCTCGGGGCTCGGAAGCAAAGTGTTGATTCAGTTTATTGTAGTAATGGACAACGTCCATATGAATTCCCCTCCTTTGCCATGAAAAGGCGAAAAATAAGTTTGCAGCTTTCGCCTTTCCCTTCGCCTTTTTCAAAATTATAATTTGACTTGTATGAAACGTAAAGAGAAGGTATTGAAACATGTACTCGGCAGAGCCCCGGTAAGGTCCGGGCGCCTACTAGTCTTACGGAATACTTCTTACTTGATGCTTTCTTGCATCTGTCGCCATCACGGCTCCGGAGGAAAATGTATGTACTGGCGCTGTCCTTCTATGTATGATCTTACATAATCTTCGCTCGTCATGTCTATGTACGCGAGTATTGATGTTCTCTACCTTACCGTTCATTTCCCTGGAAACCGTCATTCACCGGCCGTGGATCATCTATACAACCGAGTCTCTGCTGATGACCTTCGAACGCTGGGCCGAGCCAGGCCGTGGGTCTGCTGCTGTGGACGTTGAGAATCTTGTTGATCTAACAGCCAATGGTGCTTCCGGAATGATGGTCACAAACATCATCGTGTACGCCAAAGATCACTTGGAGTTCTCGCGCTATTGTATTGGGATTCGTTCTCTCTGCAGCTGGAGCAGGCTGGATTCATGATGCCGCTGGTTCACACACAATAACAAACGCCACTAGTGTACAAATGTTTTGGACGACTTTAAGGGAAATTCCGTTAGCTTCAACTTAAGCTGGCCCCATTTAGGTCAGACGGTTAAGTTCGGTGAGATGTTGCGCTTGCTGGTTGCCCTGTCGTGTTCTTCTTCGCTTAAGCGGTGGCAAATGAGATGATGAAGCCTACCCAATGAAGTTCTGCCCAAACGGGAAATCCGCGCTCCGAACGATCAAATTATTTCTTGGGTAATCGCAAAATGTTCATAGGTTCGACATCCGCTGTTGTCCCTCTATGTCGTTCATGCCGTTAAATGATTGAGGCAATCTGTCGAAACAGCACCGATTGAAAACGCTGCAATTTCCGATTATACTAGCTCCGCGGGTAAATCAACGAACAACGAACGATTGCGGAGGAGATGCTGACATGTTCTATTTATTGCCGCTTATGCTGGAAAGAGTCGGCATCCTGATTATCGTCGCCTTTCTGCTGTCCAGGATGACGTCGTTCCGCCAGACGCTGCATCACGAGGATCGGCTTCCCGCCAAGCTGCTGCTGATCGTCATTTTTGGCGTGTTCGGCATGATCAGTAACTATACCGGTGTAGAAATTCATGGAGGCGCCATCGGCTCCGAAATCTGGCAGGCCGGCGTGCAGGTTGACAGTGCACTGGCCAATACGCGGATTATGGGCGTGGCCATCGGCGGTTTGCTTGGCGGACCGCTGGTCGGACTTGGGGCCGGGCTGATCGCCGGGCTCCATCGGCTGACGCTTGGCGGATATACCGCTGCCGCCTGCTCTATATCTACCATACTGGCAGGTGTAGTCACCGGCTGGATCGGCAGGAGGTTCCGGAGGTCCGATCCCGGCGCGCCATGGCGTGCGGTTGCCATCGGAATTCTGATGGAATGCGTACAGATGGGGATTATTTTGCTGATAGCCCGCCCTTTCGATGCCGCAGTTCAGTTGGTTTCGGTCATCGCCCTGCCGATGATTGTCATGAACGGATTCGGCACCCTGATGTTTATGCTGATCATTCAGTCTATCCTGCAGGAGGAGGAGCGGACTCGCGCCCTGCAGACCAACCAGGTGCTTCATATTGCCGACCGGACGCTGCCCTTTTTCCGTCAGGGCCTGAACCCGGCATCGTGCCGGGAAGCGGCGAGCGTCATTCTGGAGGCCACGGATGCGGATGCGATCTCGATCACGGATCGGGAGCAGGTGCTCACGCATGTAGGTGCCGGCTCGGACCATCATGTCCCGCTCCACAGCCTGGCGACCCAGCTTACCCGGTCCGTACTGGAACAGGGACGGATGTCTGTTGCGACATCGAAGGAAGACATTCAATGCTTCCATGATGGCTGCAGCCTGCAGGCTGCGATCGTGCTTCCGCTGCAGGTGCGGAGCGGCACCGTCGGGACGCTGAAGCTTTATTATACGAACCCGGACCGGCTGGACCGTGTTCAGCGGGAAATGGCGGAAGGGCTTGGCCGCTTGTTCTCCACGCAGCTCGAGCTGGCCGAGGCGGAGATGCAGAGCAGGCTGCTGAAGGATGCCGAAGTCAAAGCGCTCCAGGCGCAGGTGCATCCCCATTTTCTGTTTAATGCGATCAATACAATTTCAGCGCTGTGCCGTACCGATCCGGACAAAGCACGGGAGCTGCTCATTCAGCTCGGAGTCTTTTTCCGCAGCAACCTTCAAGGTGCAAGGCAGATCCTGATCCCGCTCAGCCAGGAGCTGAGGCATGTGGAAGCCTACTTGACGTTGGAGAAGGCGCGCTTCCCTGATAAATTCGAGATGAAATTCGATATCGAACCGGAGCTTGCGGATTTGGAGATACCGCCGTTTACGCTTCAGCCCTTGGTCGAAAATGCCGTGCGCCATGCCTTCCATGGACTCGGTCCCCACCATAAAGGGAGCGTATGTATTGCCGCGAGCCAGAAAGGCCATGAAGTCATGATTGTAACGGCAGATAACGGCAAAGGAATCCCGGCGGAGCTGCTGGAACAGCTTGGTGAGCAGGCCGTTCATTCGAAAGACGGAACCGGCACGGCGCTGCATAATATCCGTAAGCGGATCGCGGAAATCTACGGCAGTGAGGGCTCGTTCCGGATCGTAAGCGATGCCGATACCCCCGGAACCCGAGTCGTGATTACGCTGCCTTTGCATCTTGCACATAGGAGGGAAATGCATGCTTAAAGGATTCATTGTCGACGATGAGCCGCTCGCCCGGGACGAACTGGCTTATCTGCTCGGGCGTACCAGACAGGTTCATATTGTCGGAGAGGCCGATTCGCTGGAGACGGCGCTGCATTCGATTACGGAGATGGAGCCGGACGTCGTGTTTCTTGACATCCAGCTGGCGGAGGATAACGGCATGGAGCTGGCCAAGCAGCTCTCCGTTCTGGAGCAGGTTCCGGATATCGTCTTTGCCACGGCTTACGATGAGTATGCGCTGCAGGCGTTTGAAGTCAACGCCTTGGACTATATTTTGAAGCCGTTCGAGGAAGAGCGGGTGCGGAAAACCGTCGACAAAGTCATGAAGCTCCGCTCCGCCCGCGAGAAAAGGGCAGCCCCTTCTCCCCCGCTGGGACCCGATCGCACAGGCAAGCTGGCGGTCAGCGCGGAAGAGCGGATACTGCTTATTGATATCGACAACATCGTCTACGTGGGATCCGATGACGGCAAGAGCGAGCTGGTCACAACAGGCGACCGGTACAAGCTGAATGAGCCGCTGGTCAATCTGGAGCGCCGGCTGGCCGGAACTTCCGTCGTCCGGGTGCACCGGTCTTACCTGGCTAACTTGAACGCGGTTACCGAAATTCAGCCGTGGTTCAACTCCGCCTGTATTCTCGTCATGAAAGACGAATCCAAGGTTCCCGTCAGCCGATCCTTCACCAAGGAACTGAAGCAGCTGCTCGGATTGTAGTCTGAGGATCAACAACTTACCGTCTTTTTGAGATCATTCCTTTACCGGCGGCAGATGGCCGGCAGTCCCTTTCATGTCTGACTTATCCAGTGGGGGCTCACCCGGAATACATCTGTCTGCCATTCACCGCCTTCTTTTGGCTGTTCATCCTTTCCTCCCGACTTTTCGGCCTGAAAACACCTTGAATCGGTTTTCATCAGGTATAGTACGGATAAAATCTCTTCACCCGTAACAAGCGGGGTGTGAATAAAGGAGGAACTCCAAAAATGAATGCGGTTACAATCGTCATAGCATCCATCTGTATTCTCATGATCGCCTACCGCCTGTATGGGACGTTCATGGCCGCCAAGGTGCTGAAGCTCAGCAACAGTACGCCAACGCCGGCCCATGCCCTTGAGGACGGCAAGGACTATGTACCGACGAACAAATGGGTCACCTTCGGCCATCACTTCGCCGCGATTGCCGCCGCGGGGCCGCTGGTCGGGCCGATCCTGGCCGCGCAGTTCGGTTACTTGCCAGGCCTCTTGTGGCTGCTGATCGGAGCCGTCATCGGCGGTGCGGTTCATGACGCGGTCGTCCTGTACGCGTCCATGCGCAAGCAAGGCAAGTCGCTGTCTGAAGTTGCCAAAGAAGAGCTTGGACCGGTCGCCGGCTTTTGCACGGGTCTGGCCATGCTGTTCATCATCATTATTACGATGGCGGGCTTGTCCATGGTCGTGCTCCATGCGCTCGAAAACAATCCTTGGGGTACCTTCGCCGTCGGCATTACGATTCCGATTGCTATGGGCGTCGGCCTGTACTACAAAAAAACCGGTAAGCTGAAGACCGCGACCACCGCAGGATTTATTCTGCTTATGATCGGCGTATTTGCCGGTCCTTATATTCAGGAAACGGCCATCGCCCAATGGCTGACGCTGGATGCCAAGACGCTGGCCGTGATTCTGCCGATTTACGCTTTCTTTGCAGCGGCGCTGCCGGTATGGCTTCTGCTCGCTCCCCGGGACTATCTGAGCAGCTTTATGAAAATCGGTGTGTTTGTTGCCCTTATTGCCGGTGTGTTTATCATTAACCCGGTGATCCGCTTTCCGGCTTTTACCGAATTCGCCGGCGGCGGGGGCCCAGTTATTGCAGGTCCTGTCTGGCCTTTTATTTCGATTACGATCGCCTGCGGAGCGATTTCCGGTTTTCATGCGTTCGTCGGCTCCGGAACGACGCCGAAAATGATCAATCAATGGACCGACATCAAGGTCATCGGCTTCGGGGCGATGCTCGTCGAGTGCGTGGTCGGCATCATGGCGCTGATCGCCGCAACTGCACTGCATCCCGCCGATTATTTCGCCATCAATTCCGCCCCGGCCGTGTTCCAGACGCTTGGGATGCATGTGGAAAACCTTCCGCAGCTCAGCAAGGAGATCGGAATGGATCTGGAAGGCCGCACCGGCGGAGCGGTCACGCTTGCGGTCGGCATGTCGTATATTTTCACAAAAATTCCGTGGTTCAGCCATCTGGCACCGTTTTTCTTCCAGTTCGTCATCATGTTTGAGGCGGTGTTCATTCTGACCGCGATCGATTCGGGGACCCGCGTCTCCCGTTATCTGATCCAGGACTTTTTCGGCGAGCTCTATAAACCGCTGAAGCGGACCGATTGGCTGCCCGGCAATATTTTTGCGAGTGCACTCGCCTGCTTCATGTGGGGATACTTGCTCTTTTCCGGTGATATCAGTTCGGTATGGGCCTTGTTCGGCGTCTCCAATCAGCTCATGGCTTCCATCGGCTTGATTATCGGAGCAACCGTTATTTTGAAAATCGCGGATAAGCCGATCTACGCTCTAACGTGCATCATTCCGCTCGCGTATCTATACGTCACGGTGAACTACGCAGGTTATTGGATGGTACGTCATGTGTACTTGAACCCGCAAGCTTCGGGATATAACGTTCTCAATGGTGTGCTTTCGATCATTATGCTGATCTTGGGCGTCATAATTTTAATCACAGCCATCAAAAAATGGATGGAGCTGTTAAGCTCGCCGACGTTACACCAGGGATCGCTGATTCCGTGATCCGTCTAATATATTTTTCATCTGTATACCAACCTGCCGCAAGGTCCTCCACTAAAGGCCTGGCGGCTTTTTTCGATTCATCCCCTGACATGGCAAGCCAATAATTAGCATTTGCTTCCAATATCAAGGAGTGATAATATGTATAGCGGCCATTCTGAGGCTGCATGAAATCATGATCATACAGGAAGAAGGAAGTAATTAACTACATGAATAACTCGATCCGTTTATTTAAGGTGTCCGGCATTGTGCATAAGGATCAACTTGTCGTTTGCGTCAAGGAATGGAAGCTCCTGAAGGAAACCGGGCGTTATTACGAAATTAAATCAGAAGATGCCAGCGTCAAGAGAGTGTATAAAGAAAAGCTCGGTGTGATCCATGACGACACCAAGGCATATGCGAACGGGCTGATTTCAAGTCACACCTTTTGTGCACATGAGGACATTGAAACCATGAAATCGCTCATTATTACAGAACTGGACTCCAAAATATCTTCCTACCTGCAAGACCTGCTGCTGAACAGAAAAGCACTGGAAAGCGCTGACGAAAACTCGATTTCACTTCATATTACTGAGCTGAAACGTTAACTTATAAATGACATGAATTCTTATGCAAGGGCGTCCATCCACTCGGTTGGCGCCCTTGCTGCTTGTAACGAGAATCATCTGTACCTGCGGTCCGATTCCTGAATCGGATAATCGTTGCCGCTCATATCCCGTCTTCGCATCAGCCCTTCTTCATCAAACTCCCAATGCTCATTCCCATGCGTTCTCATCCACTGTCCCGTGTCAGCGTCCCGCCATTCATACTCGAAACGCACCGAAATGCGATTGTCCGTGTAACACCATAGCTCCTTCATGAGCTTGTAATCCAGTTCTTTCGCCCACTTTCGTTTCAAAAAATCCCGGATGGCCTCCCTTCCCTTAAAAAACTCGGTGCGATTCCTCCACTCCGAATCGGGAGAATAAGCCATCGCCACCTGATCCGGATTTCTTGTATTCCAGGCGTTTTCGGCAGCTTTTACCTTGGCCAGCGCCGACTCATGGTTAAACGGGGGTTTAATAATATTAGACATGGACTCCACCTCACGATATAAACTATCCACAAAAATGCAGTTGTTATGGTTAGTATGATATAGTGCTTTCCATTAACCTGTCAATCCATTATTATGAGGTTAGTTAAAAAGAATGTCAGTTGGAGGAAATTTCATGACGTTAAATAATACGGGTTCGTTTCCACTGCTCTCCGGTCATCCTTCGCTGGATTTGGTCAATACCGAGTTGGTTCGCAGAGGCATCCGTCATGATCTGCTGATCCGTCCGGAAGATCTAACCGCTTGGCTTGAAGCACTAAATATGAAGGAAAGTCTGCCTTCACTTCAGCATGCATCATCGGAGATCACGAAAGAAGCGCTGAATAAAGTTAAAGAATTTCGGATTGTCGTCAGAGACATGTACGAGCGGCTGGCTGACGGCCGAGAGGTTACCCGCTCATGGATCCGCCTCATGGAAGCGTGTATTGCCAACGCTCCATTGTCCTATCACTTCCTGGACGGAAGACTCGTTCCCGTTCCGCTGGGGTCTGATACCGATGCGATCCTGTCCTTGGTTGCCCTGGATGCGCTCCGGCTGCTGGAAGCCGGTGAATTAGCTTATCTTCATCGATGTTCCAATCCCGAATGCGTCCTGCTCTATGTTGACCGTTCGGGACGACGGAAATGGTGCTCCATGAAGATTTGCGGAAACCGGATTAAAGTGGCGCGAAACCAGGCCAAAAAAGACCACAATCAAGATATGTGATCACTAACACCACCACCAATACAAACACCAATACAAACCGAACAAACTTTTTTTGTATTCCATTAAATCTCTAGCGGGACACAATAAAGAAAGTGGTTACGTAATATATATTATGTTAACCATTAATTTCGCGGATGACCAAGGCGCACTTTCAAGATGTCCTGGCTCCACGAGTTTAAACTTACAATAATCATTCTTTCCTCATTAGGAATGCATAAGCTTTTCGTAATAGTCCAATTTGGTCCGTGCTTCCGCGATCGTTTGGTCCAGCGCCTGCCGCTGCTCCTCCAACCGGTCCAATTGAGCCGTTAGAATTGACTTCCGGCTTTGGATTAACTTCATCTCTTCATCGTCCAGAGCTACCTTGTCTCTGAAACACTGCCCATCGGCAATAAAATCCTTAATGTCTTCCAGCGACAAACCGCTCTGTTTTAAGCATTTAATCGATAAAATTTGGTGGACATTTGCATCGCTATAGCTCCTGACACCACCCGTTCCACGTGAAGCTGGTTGGATCAGTCCCATTTTTTCATAATAACGCAGTGTGTCCAGACTAAATCCAGTCATTGTGGAAGCTTCCCGAATGTTATACATAGAAAATCACCGCCTTTCCCCCTTATTGTAAACGCTGGAGCTGACTCCAGGTCAAGGGGAACGTCAACCGAAATGAGGTATACATGTATGGATTTGGAGTGCTGCCCTTTTACTGATAGAATCAAATTAATTTTAATGACATGAAATACTTTCGCTTTCAGAATCGTGTCAGAAAGAGAGGAGAAGTGCAGGATGAAGGTACTACAAGTGTACACACGAGTGTATGTGAATGATATGGAGACGTCCCTTAAATTCTATGAGAACTTGTTGAGTGAAGTTTCAACATTTAGGTTCAAGTATGAAGCAGCGGGATTGGAATTAGCATCTGTGGGCGACATTTTGATTTTGGCTGGATCAAATCAGGCATTGGAGCCATTCCGTAAGACCAAGGCAACATTCAAGGTGGATAGCATTCATGAGTTTTATGACCACCTAAAGAGTTCAGGTTGCCAAATAATCCGGGATCTCACAAAAGTTCCAACTGGCACAAATTTTACGGTGCAGCATCCGGATGGCGGGATTTTTGAATACGTTCAACATCATGAGTAGGTATTTGCCCGCCATTGTGCGGGTATCTCTTTTTCCGTGCTTGGTCAATGTCCATGATAACCAGTCAATATCCATAAATGATAAATGTTTTAAAAAAAATGATATTTATGTTTACATAATAAATGTTACGTTAACTTGATGCTATCCCAACCTCTTTGAAGCCGCCCAGCGGCATTCGTGAATACTTGAATCACACTTGTTTTCATAAAAGACGTCTATCGACGTACCTCTCAAAGATGACAGACCGCGTTTAGCGGAAGTTTTGCTTGCGTGATCAGGAAGCGGAAGCTCCGAAACTTATACTTTCTGAACTCTTAAAAAAACCCATCCCCGTATCCGGGAATGGGTTGAAATCGTTCTTACGCTATGCTTGCCGTATTCGTCGTATCGTCGTTTGGAGCCGGTCCAGATCTTTTTGAAAAGGACTGAGCACGCTGTATACGTGAGCGCCGGATCCCTGTTTCCACAAATGCTTCGTGAAGTTGGCCAGCGTTCCGGACGGCCCCAGATCAACGCAAATATGCTCCGATGGGTTCATGCGCTGCATCGCTTCCCGAAACCGGATCGGATGCCGAACGGCATCCCAGACATAGTCTGAAGATAATGACGTGATGCCCATTCCGTACAGACCGGAAACCAGCTTCACCTGCGGCCGGTTCACATGGATTCCTGTCAGGGAAGGTTTATACGCCGTCTCTGCAGCGTCAATGGATGCGGAGTGAAAGCCGTAGCGCACAGGCAGCACCTGATGAGCGATCCGGGTTTGCTTTAAATACGCTTCCGCCTGCCGGATACCCTCGCTTGTGCCGGAAACGACGAAGTGGGACTGATCATTGACGGCCGCCAGCTCGGTATTCGTATGAAGCTCTGCGGCTTGCGTGAACAGCGCGGGATCACTTACGATGGCGATCATGCCTCCCGGCTCACAAGTATTCCGGACCGCATCGGCTTGATTCGCAACAAGCTCCAGAGCCGTTTCCCAATCGATGACGCCGGCAACGGCGCAGGACGCAAATTCGCCCAAGCTCGTCCCAAGTACGAGATCCGGATAGATTCCGTTTTCCATCATCACCTGCGCCAGTGCATATTCCACCATAAAGATGGCCGGATGGCTGTAGGATAAATGATCCAGCGGTTCCTCTGATTTTCGGCCGCTGCCGTACAATTCCAGGACGACAGACCTGCCTGTCGACTGGTACAGCCGCCGATCCATGCGGTCCATCCATTCCCGGAATCCGGAATGCCGTTCGTAGAGTTCGATTCCCATCCGGTAATATTGAGAGCCTTGACCGGGAAACAAGAAAACGACGGATTTTGCCATAATCGAATTGACCTCCGTAAGGTAGAAAAAGTCTTGATGATGATATTCTTCTACCAACTTACCATTTCATGTTTCCTCCGTCCATCTCCCTTACTAACGGACCCTTGATCAAACCTCATAACCGGGTTCAAGCCGCACCGTTGCCCCTGTCTCCCCCGCCTTCCGCACTTGATCCAGCAGCTCGTGAACCGCAAGTGCGGTTTGAAAGTCCGGCGCCTCGTGTGTATCATTCGCCAGATCCCGGTGGATCTGTTGGTAAATGCCCGCCACATTGTAAGCGGGTGTTCCCATCAGCTCGGCCGGAGGCAGGTGGAGATGCCCGGGAAGCGTCAGTTCCTTCAGCTCTCCCCTCCCCTGCGTGCCAAGCACGATCAGATCATCGATCTGGAACATAAAGTTTTGCCGTGATCGGATGTGTAAATCCCCTTTCGTGCCGTTGATCTCGATCGCGAAGCTTCCCACGTGCGCGTTGCGGATTTGGGAGCTGAAAACGGCCTGGCCCGGCAGAATCCCGCTGACCACGACATGATCCGGTGCCGATGCACGGATGATTTCACCCGTCTCTTCCACAGGGACCTGCCGCGTTTGCGTCTTCAATATGGCCGATATTTCGGAAAATGGTCCAAAGAGATACATGATCCCATCCAGAAGATGGCCGCCGGCGATCGTCAGCTGATTGGCTCCGTTCGCTTCGTCCAGCAAATAAACGTGGCTCTGGTCGATCTGCTTGGAACGGATCGGATACGTCGGTATGGCGTAATTAACGTGAACGGCAAGCACATCCCCAACGTAACCCTCTGCCAGAAGTTCCCGGACGTAGCGGATAACGGGATTGGCGCGCGACTGCAGCCCGGCGAAATGGCGAACTCCTCGGTCGCGGGCCGCTTGCAGCAATGCTGCCGATTCTGCGGTCGTCCGTCCGAGCGGGAACTCGCTGTACACATGCTTGCCGGCCTCAAGAGCTGCACGAATCAGCCGGTCATGCTCCGGAACCCGGACGGATACGGTCACCAAATCGACCTCTGGATGCAGGGCCAGCTCAAGCGGATCGGAAAAGGCATGCTCAACGCCAAAGTGATCGGCGCTCGCTTCTGCGCTTTCCTGCCGCGATGTACCGACGGCGGTCACCATAAACTCGGGCAGCGCCTTCAGAGCCGGAAGATGTGCCAGACCTCCCCACGCACCGTTCAAACCGGCACCGATGATTCCGACACGAAGAGGTTGATGATTTATATTCATAAGTAAGCCTCCTAATAAATGGATAAGGGATCCACCCGCCTCCTGGCAAATTGTGGAGGGGTTTTCGGGTTGGTAGACATAGATTAATACAGTGAGTACAATGTGAAAAGAAGGCACTTTTCGGTTCGTTACGAACCCGCGGGTGCGTTAGGAGGTGGATGATGGAAAACATACGAGCAGCGGAACCCGCATTTTCGGTAACGTCCTGCACGGCTCGGCGTGTACTGGAAATCGTTTCGAATAAATGGGCGGTCCTCATCATATTCGTATTGGAAAAAGGCACCAAACGGTACGGTCAGCTTCAGCGAAGCATCGCCGACATTTCCCAAAAAATGCTGACCCAGACGCTCCGCCAACTGGAGCGGGACGGACTGATTGAGCGCAGCGTCCTTCCGGAGGTTCCGCCTGTGGTGGAATATACCTTGACTCCGATGGGAGAGAGCTTGATCCCCTACCTGCGCCAACTAAACCATTGGCTGAACGAGCATTATCCTCAGATCGAACAAGCCCGGAAAGATTACGATGCGAGAGAAAAGTTTAAGGCAGACAAAAGCACGCAGACCGTTTAAGGTTTGCGTGCTTTTTTAAATGCATGGATGGTGTCAATACGAGTCGGTGCTGTGGCCCTTCCGTTCGGCATCTTCCACCGCTTCATGAGTGTGAGTGGCGCCCAGCGGGCCATGATGGCTGCTGGTGCCATGCTGCTTGATCCCCTCGGCGACGCGCCGGCCGTATTCCTCGTCACACTGGGTCAGATGGTGGATCATCTTCTCCTGTATGACCGGGCTGCAGGAAGACAGCGCATTAACCAGATTGCTGATCAGTTCCTTCTTTTCAAAATCGTCAAACGCACGGTACGTCTCCCCTGCCTGCTTGTAATCGTTGGTTCGTTCAATGCTGGCCCTCATCAGTTTGCCTTCCACATGCGGCATGTAGTCGATTTCCTCCCGGGGGGCTTCCTTCAAACCGTTCAGTGAGGACGGTTCGTAATTGATGTGAGGATTCTGTCCAGGCGCCATATCTACATCATACGTCATCTGGCCGTCACGCTGATTGGTGGCCACCCGCTTCTTCGGCGCGTTGATCGGCAGCTGGAGGTAATTTGGTCCGACGCGGTAGCGCTGGGTATCCGAATACGAAAGTGTCCGTCCCTGAAGCATTTTATCATCGGAAAAATCCATCCCGTCGACGAGCACGCCGGTCCCGAATGCCGCCTGCTCCACCTCGGCAAAATAGTTCTCTGGATTTTTGTTCAGCACCATCCGGCCGACCGGACGCCAAGGAATTTGCTCCTTCGGCCACAGCTTGGTATCGTCCAGCGGGTCGAAATCCAGCTCAGGATGGTCGTCATCGCTCAAAATTTGCACGAACAACTCCCACTCCGGATAATCGCCGCGCTCGATCGACTCGTACAAGTCCTGGGTCGCATGGTTGAAGTTTTTACCCTGAATGGCTTCCGCCTCGGCTTGGGTCAAGTTTTTGATGCCCTGCTTCGGCTCCCAGTGGTACTTAATCAATACCGCTTCGCCCTCGGCATTTACCCATTTGTAGGTATTGACCCCGGACCCTTGCATCTGCCGGTAGTTGGCCGGGATGCCCCAGGGGGATTGAACGAACGTTACCATATGCATCGTTTCCGGCGAGTTGCAGCAAAAATCGAAAAACCGCTCGTTGTCCTGGATGTTCGTGACCGGATCCGGCTTGAAAGCGTGGATCATATCGGGAAACTTGATGGCGTCGCGGATAAAGAAAATTTTCAGGTTGTTCCCGACCAGGTCCCAGTTTCCGTCTTCGGTGTAAAATTTCACGGCAAAGCCGCGCGGATCACGCAGCGTCTCCGGGGAATGGCCGCCGTGAATAACCGAGGAGAAACGGACGAAGACGGGCGTTCGTTTGCCCGCTTCCTGGAATAATTTCGCCCGCGTATACTTGGATACCGGCTCATCTCCAACCTTGCCGTAGGCCTCGAAGTATCCGTGCGCTCCGGCTCCTCTTGCATGCACGACGCGCTCTGAGATGCGCTCGCGGTCAAAATGCGTAATTTTCTCGATAAATTGATAGTTTTCCAGCGTTGCCGGTCCGCGGGTTCCCACCGTCCGCAAGTTCTGGTTGTTCTTCACCGGATGGCCCTGGCGCGTGGTGAGCGACATTTCGTCTTCGCCCGGAGCCATGCGGCGGTCAAGGGCATCGCCGGAACCGGTCACCGAAGTACCGTGCTCCATAGGCTTTTGTTGTTGGTCCATGCTGCTGTTCTCCTTTTCGTCTTTATGTACAAAGGGCTGGTTAATTTTAGATGGCAAAGATATAAAGTAGCGTTTCCAGCCGATTCCGTTTTTATGCCTTGAGCCTTCCCCGCTGCTAAAGTCCGGACATCAAAAAAATCCATTTTACATCAATTTATTCCGATTGATCCTCCGACTGAAATCGCTTAGCATGATTCTGAGCACGTCCAAGCGTGAGTCTCGAACAGCCCACGCCCGCACTCGACACAAACCAAGTGATGTCAAAGGGATTAGAAATAGGTACATACATTGATCAAAGAGGAGCAATCGAAATGGAGAGGATGTTTCAAAACCACGAAGTCCGCATCAGCCGCACGATAGAAGGCACCTGGGATTTTACCGTCGTCGACGAACCCGAGATGACCGCACAGGCCAGTCAGTCCTTCCCCTACCGGATGGCAGTGCCATCCTGCTGGGAGACGCATCCCGATTTCAGTACATACCAAGGCGTTGGCGCCTATCGAACGATCGTAAATATCCGGAGGGAAGCATCTGTCCGGCTTATTTTTAAAGGGATAAGCCACACGGCCCACATCTACTGGGACGGGGTGAAAGTTGCGCAGCATTATAACGCCTACACCGCGTTTGATGTGGTCATCCCGGATGTACGGCCGGGTGAGCATACGCTGATCGTTGCAGCCGACAACCGTTTCAGCGAAGCATCCGCCTTACATATTCCAAACGACTATTACACATACGGCGGTATCATCCGCCCAGTGGTCCTTGAGGAGCTGTATAGCCCTTACGTGCGGCAGCTTTATTTCACACCTGAATATAAAAGCGGCGAATGGAGTGCCGAGGTCCGCGCGGTCGCCAGCAATCCGAATGACATGGAGCGAACGGTCCAGGTAACCGGTACTCTCGCAGGAATCGATTTTTCGCTTGGAACCGTCACCTTGGCGCCAGGGGCTGAAAAAAAGCTGCAGAAGTCGTTTGCCTTTCCGGACGTTTCTTCCTGGTCGCCGGAAGAGCCATCGCTGTATCAGCTTCATGTCCGGCTGTACGAAGACAAGGATACGGACAGCCCGCCTCTTGATGATTTGATCGAACGGGTCGGATTCCGGACGGTGACCACCCGAGACGGAAAACTTCAGGTGAACGGCAAAGATGTGGTACTCCAAGGCTTCAACCGGCATGAAGATCATCCGATGGCCGGAGCGGCTCTTCCCGTATCATTGATGCTGCATGATCTCGACCTGATGCGTGATATGGGTGCCAACGCTGTCCGGACGAGCCACTATCCGAACGACGAACGTTTTCTGGATTTATGCGACGAGCTAGGTTTCCTGGTGTGGGAGGAAAATCATGCGAGAGGCTTGTCCCTGGAGCAAATGCGCAATCCGAATTTCGTCTGGCAGTGCGAACAAGTCAACCGCGAAATGGTGGAACAGCATTACAACCATCCTTCGATTATTCTGTGGGCGATCCTGAACGAATGCGCCAGCGATACCGAAGAAGGACGTGAGCACTACAGCCGGCAGCTGGGACAGCTGAGAGCGCTGGACGCCAGCCGCCCGCTGACGTTCGCTTCGCATCACAGGGAGCGGGAGCTCTGCTTTGATTTGGCGGATATCGTTTCCTTTAATCTGTATCCCGGCTGGTATACGGACGAGGATCCAAAGGCTCTCTGTGAACAGGCGCGGGCTTGGGCCGACCGGGCCGGTGGCGCCGGTAAGCCGATGATCATGAGCGAGTTCGGCGGGGATGGATATTATGGTTTGCGCGACAAAGCCAGGATGCGCGGCACCGAGGAGCGGCAGGCGGATATCATAGAAGCCAACCTGGCTGCATACACATCAAGCCCCTTCCTGTCCGGCATATATATTTGGCAGTTTTGCGACTGCCGTGTCACCGATGCGACCGGCTGGCTGTTGTCCCGGGCAGGTGCCCAAAACAGCAAGGGCATCGTCGACCGGTATCGCAGGCCGAAGCTGGCGTACGACGTGGTTAAACGATATTTTAAGGGGTCGCAGAACACGTAATATCGAATGAATCAGGATGTTTGCACACAAAAAAAGGATGGATACGTCCGGTGCTCCACCGGGCATATCCATCCTTAGCTATTTTAAGATAATGAGTGGCTGAGCAGCCAGGTATACAATTCCTTGTTGGCGTAAGTCTCGGTCCATGAGTCGTGATTCGCGTCCGGATACACCGTAAATTTCACGTTCCCGCCGATCTCTTCCAGCGCGTTCACGATTTGTTCGGATTCCGACAGCGGAACGACATCATCCTTAGCCCCATGGAAGGCCCAAATCGGGATATCCTTGATCTGCTCGGCATATTTCGGTTCCATTCCTCCGCAAATCGGGGCGACAGCCGCCCACTTATCTGGATACATCGCAGCCAGCTGCCATGCACCGTAACCGCCCATACTTAATCCCGTTAAATAAATGCGCTTTGGATCCACGCGATAGGTATCTTCCACTTCCTCCAGGAGAGCCATTAAAGCGTCTTCCTCCATCGCCCAGAACGAGTCTTCCGGGCATTGAGGTGAGATGGCGATGAACGGAAACTGCGGATCCTGATCGGCTAACTTCGGAATGCCATGCACTTTGACCAGCTCCACATCGCTCCCGCGCTCCCCCGAACCGTGAAGGAAGAGGATCAGCGGCCATTTTTTCTCAGGCTCACTTTCATAAGCTTCAGGCAGATGCAGCAGATAGTCCAGTTTGACCCGCTTCGTTATTTCTTTGTCCAGCCTCTTGGCACTTTGGCTCATGTTCTTATTCCCCGCTTTCGATTTATGTATTGGTTCCTCGGCTCCCTGTATGCCCGAACGGTGAACCTGTGCTTTCATCGTGACCGATGTTCCCGACATGCCGACTTCCGTGAACCCGAATCGTTCGTACAGCTTCATCGCACGATTTCTGGGGTCCACGCTTAAGGATACGGACGGTATCCCTGCGGCGTGCAGCTCCTCGAACGCCCGCTGCATGAGCAGGGTTCCAATCCCCTTTCCGCGGTGTTCCGGCAGGATGGCCATGCCCAGCTCCGGCGTATTCTCGTCCACATATCCGTATCCGGGATATTCCGGATCAAACAATCGGAGCGTGACCGATCCCAGCCGCTCCCCTTCGCTGGAGACGGCAATGAAGGCCATGTCGCCTTCCTTTCCCCAATCGTCCAAGTACTTCGATATTTCAGGGCGTGCAAGGATATCGCGGGACAATGGTGGCTCCCCTTCCGGCGTGTACATGGAAGCGAACAGCATTTCCCACAGAAACGGGAGATCCGCAGCCTCCGCCGGCCGGATGTTGATCGTTTCAGGCATATCTTCACCTCCATCGTTGTACGAGTGATATAAGTCGAAACATCGAAATGGTTTATTGGTACACTCTGTATTCTTTAGTTCAACTTATATAACGCTCGATTTAAGAGATCTGCATTCCAAGTTCAACATAACAGATCGCTGAATTGCTGGTCAATTGTGGAAATGTATCCGCTTTAAATTATGCTTGAAATCCTAAGTGGATGAACTATAATGAACATTATAGAACTGATATAAACCATTATGAACCTATGGAGGTACGAACATGGAAATTAGATACGCATCCCATCCCCAAGAAGTGAAAGCGTTTGATACGGCTCGCCTGCGCCAGGAATTTTTGATCGAGTCGATGTTTGTAGCGGATCAGCTCACGCTCTATTACACGCATGTCGATCGTTTCATCGTCGGCGGCGCGGTTCCGGTAAATCAGAGCGTCAAGCTCGAAGCCGACCCGAAAACGATGGGTGCCGATACGTTCCTGGAGCGCCGCGAGATCGGTATCATCAATGTCGGAGGACCGGGTACAATCAGCGTCGACGGCACGGACTATTCCATCGATTCGAAGGACTGCCTCTACGTGGGACTCGGTGCCAAGGAAGTGGTGTTCAGCAGCAGCGACAAAGCCAATCCGGCTAAATACTATCTGAACTCCACGCCTGCCCACAAAGCTTATCCGACGGTTAAGGCGGCCATCAGCGAAGCTTCGCCGAACAACCTGGGCAGCTTGAGCAATTCCAATGAGCGCACCATCTACCGTTATATCCATACCGGCGGAATCCAAAGCTGCCAGCTCGTCATGGGCATGACGCTCTTGAAGCCGGGCAGCATGTGGAACACGATGCCGTGCCATACGCATAACCGCCGTTCCGAGGTTTACTTCTATTTCGACATGCCGGAAGACGGCAACGTCTTCCACTTTATGGGTGAGCCGCAGGAAACCCGCCACCTCGTCGTCCGCAACGAACAAGGTGTTATTTCCCCAAGCTGGTCCATCCACAGCGGCGTTGGAACAAACAGCTATACCTTCATTTGGGGCATGGCCGGCGAGAACCAAATCTTTGAGGATATGGACCCTGTCGGCATGGATGAATTAAAATAAGATAAAACTCGAACGAATGGATGAATAACCAATGAACCCTTTACGCCGCTACGAAAACATTATGGAACTGCTCCTGGCCAAACAGGAGGTGACGGTTGCCGAACTGAGCGAACGGCTGAACGTCACCGGCAAGACGATCCGCGAGGATCTGGCCAAGCTGGAGGACAAAGGTCTGCTTCAGCGGGTGCATGGCGGAGCGATTCTGGCGCAAAGCGACCAGCTCGGCATTTTGTCCACCAAGGAACCGCTGGCGCGCCACGCTGCGGAGAAGGCGGATATCGCCCGCCTTGCCCTATCGCGCATCGAACCGAATGACGTCATCGCCCTGGACGGCGGCAGCACAACGCTTGAAATCGCCAAGGCGCTGGACAACCAGCCCCTGACCGTCGTCACCAACGATGTCCACATCATTTCGGAGCTTGCCCGCAAGGACGCCATCCGGCTTGTCGTTCCCGGAGGTTACCGCGTGCGGAACATGCTGGCGGGGCCGGAAGCGGTCACCTATGTTCGGCGGCTGAATATTCACAAGGCGTTTTTGTCGGCAACGGGCCTGCATCCCGAAGACGGGCTGACGATCTACACCGGAGAGCTTCTGGACATCAAACGGGCGCTCCTCGAGACCGCGCGTACCTGTTACGCTGTGGTGGACCATCACAAATTCGGACAAAGCGCCCTGCTGACGTTTGCGAAGCTGAACGAAGTCGAAGCGATCCTTACCGACTCAGGGTGCAGCCCTGAATTCGCTGAAGCCGTTCGCCAAGCGGGCGCCCGTCTCGAAGTGGCGAATGCGCAGTGAAGCATCCAACCTATCCCATGCAAAGGACTGATATTCGATGTTTGATTTGACGGGTAAAATCGCCCTGGTCACCGGCACCTCCGGCGGCCTGGGACAAGGCATGGCCGTTGGCCTGGCGGAAGCCGGAGCCTCGGTCGTATGCATCTCCTCGACGAACAGTGACCGGACGGTCGAGGAGATCCGCAAGCTTGGTGGGAAGGCGGAACAAATTTCCGCCGACTTAAGCGACACGGACGCCTTGGATCAAGTGTTTGCGCAGGCGCTTTCCTTCTATGGCGGCATCGATATTTTGGTGAACAATGCCGGTATCATCCGCCGTACGCCGGCAGCGGATCATGCGCGCCAGGATTGGAACGACGTGATCAATTTGAATCTGAACACCGTGTTCTTCCTAAGCCAGCTCGCCGGACGCCACATGCTCGAGCGCGGCAGCGGCAAAATCATCAATATTGCGTCCATGCTTACTTTTCAAGGAGGCATTAATGTGCCAGGATATACGGCGGCGAAGCATGCGGTTGCCGGGATCACCAAAGCGCTTGCCAACGAGTGGGCTGGCAAAGGCGTCCAGATCAATGCCATTGCCCCCGGGTACATGGAGACGAACAATACGGCGCAAATCCGCTCGGACGAACAGCGTCTGCAATCGATTACGGACCGGATTCCGGCAGGCCGCTGGGGCACGCCGGAAGATTTGAAGGGTCCGGTTGTCTTCCTCGCTTCCCAGGCATCCGATTATGTCAACGGCCACGTCCTCTGCGTCGACGGAGGATGGTTGGCCAGATAACGCCATATTCAATAAAAGCTGCGCATTACAGAAAGGGAATCGTTCCCTTCTTCTGAAATGCGCAGCTTTTTATATGCTGAAGTGAAGTCTCCCACTTTACAGCATGCTCGAATCGTTTCCGAATGGAGCCATTTTCAAAATTCTGACCAAAGAAGCTCTTCCGCCCTTTATTTTCATCATATGTGCGGGCATGACATCGCCAAGCTGGCTGAATCATCCGGATTTGTCCGCTTATCAAGCGTAACATTGTTTCGAAAAGATGTAACGATGGGAATAAACAAGCAGTTTTTTATAAAAATGATAGTTTATTGGCGAATTCCCCTCCTCCTTCCCTTCGACACATTGCGCAACAAGGGCGCTTTTTATCGACAAAACGACAAACCGTGCCCAAAAAACCTATTAGCCCGTAATGGCCTGTCAAATAGAACATAACAATGTTACGTTAAATTAAAGCGACCTGCCGCAGGGAAATTCCCCGAAGCAAATCGCCTTTTAAACTTTCATATTACGTTCATGTTCATCTTCCAGCCATAGGAGACGTCACTGTCAGCCTAAGTACGGAGTGACTAACTTCCTTACCCGATTAATGCCGTCCCACATGTCCCCGGGACCATCATAGACGATCGTAATTGGTCCTTCATACCGATGCTCTTTCACCAGCTCCATGCACGAAATAAATTCCGCATCGTCAAGGTTACCCTGTTCGTCCTGCTGCGCTTTGGCGTGGATGGATTCGCTTCTGGCAATCGTTCTGGACAATTCCTGCAGCTTGGTCGGCCCCTTAAAATTGCCGAAATCCGTCGTCAATCCAAGCTGGTTGCCGCAGTCATCCAGCAGAGCCAGGCAGTTGTCCGCCGTGGAGGTCATTGCATGAAAATTCTCGGTGATGATGCGAACCCCTTTATCCGACGCGTAATCGATCAGTCGCTGGAGCTGGCTGGCGGCGAGTTTGAGTGCTTCGGCATCGCCGGGATCGGCATCGCCGCCGATAATCCGGATCCGTTCTGCCCCCGCAGCGGACGCAATATCGATCCAGCGCTGCAGCCACTCCATATCTGCCTCACGGCGCGTTTCATCCGGATTCGTAATGTCGCCGTAATCGGCAAGCAGCGTATAGAAACGCATCCCCGCCTGCTGAATCGCCTCGCGAAGCTCTTGAAGATAGCTGCTGCTCGTGTCCTTGAAATGAAAGTGGCAAATTTCCATCGTGGTGAAGCCCTTGTCTCTCAGCACTGCCGGCAGTTCAAGCAGCGAGAGCTTCTCCGGCTGCTCTTCTACCCGGGTGACGTGTTCCTTCCGCTCGTCATCCCACTGCGTCCAGCGCAGCGGTCCCAGATTGCGGTGCAGACTCCACGTCGTCAGCGATAAATTTGGCATCCAATCCCCACACTTTCCTGTAGTTGCTGCCCGTATTGTGAAACCTTGGTACAAGTCCACTAAATCTCTTACTCCATAAGAATCGGGCAGTTCAATCGCGTTCCTAATGCGGTGTTAGCATAGGGTCTGCCGATAAGACACGTTTGTGGACGATGCCCTGCCGCCCTTAAACCCACCTCACCCTGAAAGCGATTGCATCTCCCCTAATACTGTAACTTCCGATTAGCGTTGTCAATACAGGCTCGCGACATTTCAAAAAAAGGAGGGGATACGCTCAGGTGGCATCATGAAAAATAACACCGAGCGTATACCGAATACCAGTCTGTACTGTGCTTACCCCATGACGGAGCGTGGTTCGGTAATAGCCTTTAGTCCCTTGAACCGGCCGGTAGTTTGTCGGGAAAATCAGCCCTTCACCCTGCTCGAGCGTGATCACATGCCCCCGGCTCTGCGCCCGCGGACGCTGCTCTACCAGCAGAAACTCGCCGCCGGTGTAATCCTGCTGCCTTTGATTCAGGGCGAACACGACCTGAAAAGGAAAATACGCTTCGCCGTACAAATCCTGATGCAGGCAGTTGTAGCCCCCGGCTTCGTACTTCAGGATCAGCGGCGTAGGCCGCAGCTGGCCTTGCCGGTGGCACTCTTCCAAAAATTCGTCAAGGGACGCCGGATACCCCGCATCCATGCCGAGCTGCTCATGCCAACGGTTGGCGGTCCGGGATAGCTCCGGGTACAGATTTTCCCTGAGCTGCTGGACCGCCGCAGGCAGCGGGCGGTCATAGTATTTATATTCTCCGCTGCCAAAGCGATACCGGGCCATCGAAATCGTGCTGCGGAACCGTTCTTCGCTTGCGTAGGTTCCAATCAGTTCTTCGCATTCTTCCGGAGTTAGAATGGCAGGCAGCTTGGCATATCCTTGATCGTCTAACGTCTTCCGGAGCGCGCCCCAATCCACCATCTGAATCCGTTCCCGGATACTAGTTGGCATGGCGCGGTCCCCTAGCCGGGATGGATTGGCGAGCTTCGAGCGCAAGCAGCCGCTCTTTCATTTCTAGGCCGCCGCGGTATCCCGTAAGCGCCCCACTCTTTCCGATGACACGGTGGCAGGGCACCATGATCAGCACCGGATTGGCTCCAATCGCCGCGCCAACGGCCCGCACCGCAGCCGGGCGTCCGATCTGGTGAGCGATCTCGGAATAGGTTGTGGTCTGCCCATAAGGAATGGAGCAGAGTGCCCGCCATACCTCCCGCTGGAACGGGGTTCCCCGGTCGTCCATTGGAATCGTAAATGCTTCTCTTGTTCCCTGAAGATATTCAGCGATCTCCGTAATGTAAGGAAGCATTGTCACTTCATCCCGAACCCATTGATGGTTCGGATAACGCTGTGCCGCCCAGGCCTCAAGTTCATCAAACGAACCGTCGTGGGAACCGACATAACCAAGCCCTTGGGCCGTAGCGGCTGCATAAAGGCTCCAGCCGTCTCCGTCGAGCCTGTTCCAATACAGGGTTACCAAGTCAGTTTTGCTTGCCGTGATCATGTTCATATTCATACGTTTGCACCTCCAGGGCAGCGCCGTGCTGCCAAATTTGCCGGAATTCCAGCGGCGTTTGGCCCGTCATTTTTTTGAACAGCGTAATAAAATACGGGACATTCGAATTCCCGACCCCCGCGGCAATCTCCGTGATGGATTGGTCCGTGTGGGCCAGCAGGTGTTTCGCTTCCTTTATCCTTTTGCGCTGGATATATTCAACCGGGCTGATACCCTGCACCCGCTTAAAGGTCCGCTGCAGATGAAAAGGACTTCCGTGACAGACATCAGCCAAATGTTCCAAAGACAGCTTATCCCGAAAATGACGGTCGATATAATCGGTGATTTGGTTCACCCATTCCTGATCGGGCAGCTTCTCGCCAGTCGGCTTGCACCGTTTGCACGGCCGAAAGCGGGCCGCCAGCGCCTCTTCCGCATGTTGAAAGATCCGTACGTTCTCCTTGTTGGGCGGTCTGGATTTGCAGGAAGGCCGGCAAAAAATCCCCGTCGTGCTGACCCCGTAAAAGAAACGGAAATCATACGCCGCATCGTTGGAAACAATCGCCCGCCACTTTTCCTCCGGAATATCCTCTTTTATCCGGCGCTTTATCTCGGTTTGGTCTATATCCCGGTCATTCCTGTGATCCTTCATCTGCCTCACCTCCATCCCCAGTATACCCTTCATTGAGCCGTTTGGGATGAAGTTGGGAATGTAAAAGCAAGATAACGAAATGAAAGCGTCCAGGTTTCGGTATACACTGGTAAGGTAAGCAAGATGCAAAGGAGGACCTCTTATGTCTACAACATGCCGACAAGAGACGATGCATTCGGTCTGGGATGCTCCTTATTTTACGGGCGTCACCACAATGAACATTTATTGCACCCCGTGGTGCGGCGGTCATCCTAAACCTGAAAATACAATTCGCTTCCATACCCGGGAAGAAGCCGAGCTTGCGGGGTACCGGCCATGCAGAAATTGCTGCTCCACCCTTCCCCGCGGCTCCTGGGAGGACCATAAGCACGAGATCAAGCTATTCGTCCCTGCCGAATTCAATTTCGAGGAAAACGTTAAATATTTGCTGCGCTCCTCCAATGAATGTCTGCACCGGATCGACAACAACCGGATTTACAAGGCGCTGTCCGTCGCAGACGAGACACCGGTGATCGAAATCCGTGCCGGTGACTGCCGGGAGCTGGTCGTCCGTTTTCTTGGTGATACGGCCCCTTCCCGCAAATGGGTACGCGCGGAGGTGGCCCGTTATGTGCGGGAGTGGTTCGATCTGGACCGGGATATCGTCCCTTTCTATCGTTTGGCCGAATCCGATCCCCTCTTGAAAGGTCCTGTGCAGTCCTTCCGAGGCTTGCGGACCGTGGGCATCCCTGACTTGTTCGAGGCCGTTACCTGGGGAATCCTTGGGCAGCAAATGAACCTGACCTATGCCTATACGCTCAAAAGACGCCTGGTGGAGAACTTCGGAAGAAGTGTGGATTGCGAGGGAAAAACGTACTGGATTTATCCGACACCGGACAAAATCGCGGCATGTTCTGTTGAAGATCTTGCCGTGCTGCGGATGACCGTCAAAAAATGCGAATACCTCATCGATACCGCACAGCGAATCGCCTCCGGTGAGCTCAGCAAGCTGGGGCTGCTTCAAACCGGAAGCCATCAGGCAGCTGAAAAGATGCTGACGAGTATCCGGGGGATCGGGCCTTGGACGGCGAACTACGTATCCATGCGGTGCCTGCGGTTTCCGTCAGCGTTTCCGATCGACGATGTCGGGCTGCACAACGCCATGAAGCATATATTGGGAAGAGACAGCAAGCCGTCCAAGGCGGAAATCCGGCAGTTGTCCGCAGGCTGGTCGGGCTGGGAGTCATATGCCACCTTTTACCTGTGGAGAGTCTTGTATTAGGGTGCGCCAACAAATTAACGCTATAAAACCGCTAAGCCATCGCAGATGATCGGCTTAACGGTTTTGTTTTTTTACTCTAAGACCAACGCAGATTGGCTAAAGTTCCTGCCAAAATATCTTACATCATATTTCTAATTTTCAAAAAATTCCTTTGCATATTCTACAACGCCATGGACATCGGTAAGACCACCTTCAATAAGCTCAACAGCCATGAAATGATCGTCAGAAACGTCGAATGGCGCTTTAATGCCATATGAATTGGCTTTCTTATAGCCAAATTTCGGATAATATTTGTCATGACCCATAACGACAGAACCCTTATAACCACGCTGTGCAGCGATTTTGTGGCCTTCCATAATCAGCAACTTCCCAATGCCCTTGCTTTGCATTTCTGGTAATACAGCAACAGGTGCAAGGGCAATCAGCGTATGATTCCCCACTTTTATTTCCGTAAAAAGAATATGACCCACGATTCTGTTCCTGCATTCGGCTACAAGGGACAATTCCGGAACATAGCTCGCCGAATTTCTAAGCCTTTTTACCAAATGATGCTCATCGTGGTCTGAATAGTAAGCATCTTCAAATGCTTTTTGTACGACATCGTAGACTTCGTTAATGTCTTTAAGTTTTTCTTGTCTAATGATAACATTCATTGGATTACCCCCTTGTTCGTGATGATGCCGCTACATGCTGTTAATCATCATTTTAACGCTTTACAAAGAAAAAAGTGAATACGGTCAATAGACTGTACTCACTTCTATGATCGATTATAAACGCTAGACATTCTTGTGAAAAGCAATATACCCTCTTGAAATGTTCTATGATCAAATTATCTTAAATAGACGGGATTGGTCAGGCAGGTCATCACCTGTGCCCCCAGTTCCCCCATATCGCGTCTTGCCTCCATCCGGTAAAAGAGCCGGTCCTGGGGCAGCTCACAGGTCAAGGTTAGCTCGTCATTCGCTGCCGTCCACTGCCGCTCCAATCCCCGGTCGGACCACAGGCTGATTTGATCTCCCTGGGCACGGCGGATCACGGCTTCCATCACAACAGTCCCGTGCTCAGAGTTCCGCTGTACCTGATCCCCGGCGTAAGTGCCATTGATCTGAAAATCGATAAACGTGGAGTCCGGATCAAGGGTCAGCACCACATTTCCCCGGCGAATCCCTTCCAGAATTCCGGCTGCGGTCAGTGACTCCGACTGCACGTGCGCGGTCGGCCGTCCATGCTGAACCCATGGATGGGGACCGTGGAAATCGCTCCCTCCCACAGCCACGATCCGCCGGCCTTCGGCAAGGCGCTCCTGCCACCAGCGTACCGCCGTTTCGTTCAGCTCCCGCCACGGGCCGTTCCACACCTCGATCGCATCGAACGGAACGTCAAAGCCGAATTCCCACGGGCAGTCCGGGCAGAAAGGATGATTCAGCACCGCAAGCGCTCCCTTTTCCCTTCCTTTGGCCAGCTGTTCCGAAGCTTGTTCCACCGTATACACCCTGAAGTCCTCCAGCGCATCCAGCTGTCCAAGCAAATTCGCATGACCCTTATAATTGGTCATCTCGACGCCTGGGATGAGCAGCAGTTCTTCCGTCTTCGCCAGGGTGTTCCGGTTTTGGGAGAACGTATTATGGTCGGTCATGGCGAGAAAGGCAAGCCCTTTATCCAGACACGAGCGGGAAACCTCGCTGACGCTGTGTTTGCCGTCGCTGTAATAGGTGTGGGCATGCAAATCGCCTGGAATCCACCGTTTATGCTTGAGCTGGATCTCGATGGAGACCGAAACCTCCGTTCCTTCATCCGGCACTTTGTAGGCTCCCAGCAGCACGGCCCACTCTCCTGAGGCGATATCGCCCGAGGCATATCCGGGGGTCGCGGTTTCCAGTCCGACGAACATTTCGGTTCTGGCACCGCCGCTCCAGCCGACGATCCGCTCCGGGGAACGCAGGCCGAGGTCGATCACCGTCTTCCCGTCAGCGCGGTCGTATTGGTAAGCGACATGGATCCGTTCAGCATCAGCCGGAACATGAAAGCGCACTTCCAGGTACGTTTTCTCCTCTTCGGGAGATATGTTCACTTGCCGCCCGATCGTTACGACCGGCAAAGGTTCCGTCTCATTCATATGTGCTTGCATGGCGTGTTCCCCCTCTTTCATCCTATTATTCCTTCGTGGCACCCAGCATGATTCCTTTCATAAAGAACCGCTGCACAAACGGATAGATGACGATCAGCGGCAGAATGGCGATCATGATTCCGGCCATTTTTACATTCGTGGTGATGAGGTAGTTGCTGGAAGAAGTGCTTGAATCGATAATCATGGCTTTCAGAGCTACCTGCAGCGTATATTTCGAGCTGTCATTGATGAAAATCAGCGGTGCTGTGAACATGTTCCAGCGTCCCACGAATTCAAACAGCGTCACCGTAGCCAATCCGGCGGTCGCCAGCCTCATATAAATGGCCGCGAAGATCCAGAAGTCGCCCGCACCGTCGATTTTGGCGGATTCCGAAATTTCGTAGGGGATGCTCATGAAGAAGTTACGCATCAGCAGGATTGAAAACCCCGAGACAAGTCCAGACAGAACGAGCACCGTCAGCGTGTTGATCAGGTGGAAGTCCTTGTTGACCACGTACAGCGGGATCAGCACCGCCTCCTGCGGAATCATCATCGTAATCAGGATGAAGGTGATCATCAGCCGTTTTCCCGGTACCCGGGGATGGATCAGCACATAGCCCGCCAGCGACGACAGCAGCACATGCAGCAGCGTTCCGAAGACCGTCACAATCGTGCTGTTCAGGAAAGGTCGCCACAGATCCAGACTGTTCCAGATCGTACGGTATCCATCCAGGCTGAATTCTTTGGGAAACAGGATGATATCCGGCCGCATGGACGCAACCCCGGAGGACAACGAGAGCGATATGACGTTCAGGAAGGGAATGATCATCGTCAGCATGAGGCAGATAATGAACAAGGCGTTGAGCCAATCGAACACCGTCATCCGCTTGGCGTTTAAACCGTAATTCGCGTGTCTCATCATCTATTCCACCTCGTCAAATCGGGTTAGTGTCCGCACGGCAAGCGTCAATATCAGCGTAAAGACCAGAACGAAAAAGCTCGCGGCCGCACCCACGCCAACCTGCATCTCCATAATGCCCTTCTGAAACGTGTACATCATCAGCACATCGACATGGGAAGAGGTCGACGGATTGCGGAGGACAAAGACCTGGTCGAAGATCCTTAGCACCCCGAGCGTATTCAGCAGGATAATGACTTTCATCGTTCCTTTCAGCTGGGGAAGTGTCACGAATCGCACAAGCTGCCACCTGGTAGCCCCGTCCATGCGGGCTGCTTCGTACAAGGACGGATTAATCGAAACGATCGCGGCAAGAAACAGGATACAGCTGTAGCCCATGTCCTTCCATGTGGAGACCAGGATCATGACCCATCTCGCCCAGGTGGACTCGGCCAGAAAATGGATAGGTTCGATGCCGGCCACCTTGTGAAGCACCAAATTGACGATACCGGTGTCGGGCGAAAGGAGGAAGATCCACATTCCCCCGATCACGACCCAGGACAGCAAATGCGGGATGTAGAGCAGCATCTGCGCCGTTTTTTTAAACCATGCCGTCATGACTTCATTCAAGGATAAAGCGATGACCAGGGGGGCGACAAATCCGAAGACCAGAATGCCTCCCCCGATCACCACCGTATTGCCCAGCGCTTTCCAGAAAAACGGATCATGCCACACGGCCGCATAATTCGCAAATCCGATATAGGGACGTTCGCCTATCAGCTTGTAGTCCTGAAAACTGATCTGCAGGCCCCGCGCGAGCGGATAATAACCGTAAATGATAAAGTAAATGACGACGGGAAGCATCATGGCATAGAGTACGCCGTATTTACGAATCGCTCTCATCTTGTCTAACTTCACATCCTATCGGGTAAAATCAAACCGCGGGAGCTATTCGTCGATCAAATTCGCGCTCTTCAGTTCCTCCCGCATTTTCTTGACGGCATCGGCGGCGGGCATTTCCCCGGACATGGCTTTCAGCGCGTAATTTTGTACGATTTTTTCCGCGTCCGGCCAGCCCGGAAGGGCTAGTTCCAGCGTCGCATGCTGTTTGACCAGTTCTTGGGCGGCCTCGACGCCGGGCAGTTTGTCAAACGGGGACTTGACGTTTTCGTTGTACCAGAACGGCACGCCGTGGTCCATGTTGTGCTCCTTGCCCTCTGCCGTCAGCGTATATTGGCCGCCGCTCTCGGTATAATCGACGTCTTTAATACCAAGGCTGCCGAGGGTGATGCCGTCCTTGGAGTTCCAGAACTCCAGGAATTTCTCTGCCGCTTCTACATGCGGCGCATTTTGCGGCACGATCCAGAAGTCGGGGTCGCCTCGGCGCATCAGGATGTTGCCGTCCGGACCGGCGGCGCTGGCGATCGCTTCCGCCTGGAACGTTGTATTCGGATCCTGCTCTTTACGCAGGTTGTTGAACATGCCAACCCAGGCATCCCAGTACGTCACCATGCCGACCCGGTCTGTCAGGAACAGGTTGCGCATTTTGCCTGTATCGTTCGTTACGAAGTTTGGATCCATGATGCCTTCCTTGACCAGCTTGGCAAACCATTCATACATCGGAATCGCTTCGTCGGAAGCATACGGGATCGTCCGCTTGCCGTCCTTCATCACATAGCGGTACTTCAAACCGGCCGCACTCATGAACCCCTGAATGTCATACAAGCCGGAAGTGCTCAAGCCGTAGGTGTCGTTTTTGCCGTTGCCATCCGGATCCTGCTCTTTAAAAGCTTTCAGCACCTGATAATATTCGTCCAGCGTTTTCGGCTCCTGCAGATGCAGCTTATCCAGCCAGTCCTTACGGACGATCGGCATCGTGCCGCCCTGGAATTTCGTGAAGACGGCATGGATTTTGCCATCCTTGTCTTTCAACTGATCCCATTCAGCGGTGGGAATCACCTTCGGATCAGAGAGCGTGCTCGACCCCTTAACAAAATCGCTTAGATCCGTCACCGCACCCTGCCCGACAAATTGATCCAGCTTGCCGAGGTCGCTGAGCTCGATCAGATCGTATTTCTCGCCCGAACCCAGCACGGTCAGCACTTTCTGGTCGTAGTCGCTCGCCGGCTTTTCGATCGTCACGTCAATGCCGGTTAACCGCTTAATCTCAGCCTCGAACTGTTTCATTTCATCCGGGGTTTTCCCGCCGACGTTAGCGGAGAGAATGCGAAGCTTCATTTCCGGCTGCTTGCCGGTATCCGCTCCCCCTTCCGCCGCCTTACCCGTGTCTCCTCCGCCGCTGCTGCTGCATGCCGAGACCAGGAGTGAACCTGCCAGCAGGGTTGCCATCAAAATGCCTGACTTTCTTTTCATTCAAAACACCTCCAACAATGATTTTTTTTAGATTATAGAATGATAAATTTTCAGCGGAGCTGAACGATTCTATAATCGCAAGAAAAACTTCCACTGGACGCGGTCTGTCTTCTTTGAAGGTACGTCGATAGACGTTTTTCTTATAGATAGCAATGTGTAAACGGTTTAATGGGTGCACGCGCAGGAACCGCGCTCCACCAGTTCGGACGGAAGGAGTATCCGCTTAACCCCGGCTGCGCCGGCAGTCACCTGCTCGATCAGCAGGCGGGCGGCTTCCATGCCGATGGTTCTTGCATCCAGCCTCATCCCGGTTAGCGGCGGATGCATCGCGGGCGGGAAATGCTCGCCTCCGCTGAAAGCGATAACGGAAAGATCAGCGGGAATGTGAAGTCCAAGCTCCTCCGCCGCTTGATAAATGCCCATAGCCATCGATTCGTTGTCCGCCAGAATGGCGGAAATTCGAGAATGTTCGCGAAGCATCTGCAGGGTCATCTCGTATCCGAAGCGGATCGAGGTTCCATCGTCATCCGGCTTGTTCAGGATCAGTCCTGCCAGCGAATCCACACCGGCTTCGCGGTGGGCCAAATAATAACCCAGCTCCCGATCCTCCGCCACGGTCCGGTCCTTCGCCGAGTTGAGAAACAATATCCGCCGGTGCCCTTGCGTCAGGAGAAGCCTGACCGCTTTGGCGGCCGCCGCGATATTGTCGTTATCGACGGAGCATACCTGTCCGGCCCGTTCACCTGATGGACGTCCTACCACAACGATGGGGACGTGTCTCTTCAGCCGGTCTTCAATTCGGGGATCGTCATGAATCGGGTCGAGCAAAATTTCTCCGTCCACCGGATCTGAAGCGATAAGCTCCACCTGCTTCAGCAGGGAAGGCTGCAAAATGTTGATCAATATCCGGTAGCCATGTTCATAACAAACCTCCATCATGCCGTCGAGCAATTCGTGCTGGAACGCGTCCAGCGGCATTTTCTCGCTGCGCATGTTCAGCCCGATAATGTTGGTTTTCCGGTTTACGAGGCTCCTTGCCCAGTAATTCGGCCTGTAGTTCAATTCCTCCGCCGCCTTAAGCACACGCTGCGTGACCTCTTTGCTGATGGGACGTTTCTTGCTGAACACGCTGGATACCGTACCTTTCGAAACCCCCGCAGCTTTTGCTACATCAGCAATCGTAACCACGTTCTCCTAATCCTCTCCTTCATGTCTTGGCTTGGAATTTGTCTCAAGTACAAGTCCTACATTAAACCGGTTTTGTTAAAAACGTTCCATGTTCATGAAATATGTATGTAAAACCTGAACATTCGATGATCAATTCCGGCATTAAACCGTTTTTTCTTGTCCAGCGGTTTGGCACATCCCGCCACGGACGCTGGATTTCAGCACAAAAAACCCCGCAAGCGAGGTTTTGCATTGATGCCTTATTCAGATATGCTGCGGTTTACTCAACAAGCCGAAGCCCGATGACGCAGCCGATGACGCCCACGATACAAAACAGTCGAACCGGCGTTTTCGATTCCTTGAAAAACATCATGCCCACAACGGCCGCTCCAACCGAACCGATCCCGGTCCAGACCGCATAAGCCGTCGACAAAGGGATCGACTCGATCGCTCTGACCAGCAATGAAAAGCTCGCGATGAAACCGCCGATAAGAATGAGGTTGTTGGTCCAGTTATTTTGTTCGGATACCCTTTTGATTCCAATCACGCCGACGATTTCAAGCAATCCGGCGGCAATAAGCAGCACCCAAGCCATTAGCTGTGTTCCTCCCCGCTGGTAAGTTTTAATCCGATGATAAACAGCAATAAGAGCAAAATAATGCCGACTTTCAGGAGGCCAATACCACCGGAATAAACAGCTTCCACAACCACGGTTCCGATCGTGCCGATCCCGGCAAAAACGGCGTAGGTTGTCCCGACCGGCAGAACCTTCGCTGCACGGATGACCAGCTCAAAGCTCGTCAGCAGGGCAATCAGCACGATGATGGAGGGAATCTCCACATATTTGAAGCCTGAAGCCCAGACGATTTCGAGGATTCCCCCGATCGCCACATAAGCCCACGCCTGGTTTTTGCTTAACGGTTTGCGCGGTTTCACGGGTTTCGCTGGCGTCGTGGTTTTTGCTTGTTCATTCATTTCGATCCCTTCCTTTCGTCTTATCCGTTTGCTGCGCTTGCTCGTGCCGCAAATACTCGTCGACGATGCGGTCGATGTAGTTCACCGTATCTTCATCCAGTCCAAGGACCTTTTCGCTTTCCCCGGCTTCGGGACGAATCCACTCCCAATACTTCTCCAGCACGTCTTCCCGGCCATCAAACCACCCTTCGCCAATGGTCAGCAGCCGCTGTGCCAACTGTCTGGATGCCGGTGAATCCGGCGGCTCCTCGAGGTGTTGATGGATGTCCCGCAGCAGGCCGATCCATTCATCCGACCGCGGATCATCCTCATCCATCTTCGGCAGCTTCTCGATAATCGGGAGCTCATCGGGAGCAAACTGCCGAATCCTGTTGTTCCGCTGGACGGATTTTGCTGCCGAGTCGGCTTCTCTTGAATGGAGCATCTGGATGAACAGGACCAGTTCTTCCACCGGCACGTCACCCCGGAGCTCGATTGTGCGCAGCGTCGTCAGCAGCCGGCGCTCAAGCAGCTCGAGGCGATGCTTTTCATCCTGGAGCAAATCAAGCTGCATCCGAATTGCGTGTGTCCATTTTTCAGCGTGAGACCCCCCGGCTTCCGCCTCTAAGACGTTTCGGATTTGTCCCAGTGTAAACCCAAGCTGCTTCAAAGTCGTAATGTGATGCAGCTTCATGATGTCGTCTTCGTTGTAGTACCGATATCCGGCATCAGATACGAAAGAGGGGGTCAGGATACCCATTTCATCGTAATAGCGCAGCGTGCGGATGGAGATACCGGCCTCCTTGGCCAATTGTCCAATTTTATACATCAACTTAAGCACCTCCCATACCCATACTAAACCCTCACGTATAGGTGAGAGTCAAGCACAAATACCGCTGGTTTCCCCAACAAAAAAAGCACCCCTTGTAGAGCATTAGAACAGCCCAGGGCTGTCCAATGTCTCTCAAGCGGTGCATTCGTATATTTCGTCAGCTTTAATGATTCCCTCCGAAACCGGTACGCCACGAGGGGTACAGCGGTTTCCATCCCAGTCCGCGGGCTTTGGCATTTGCCGCACCACGTTCCCAAGGCTGCCCCTCACATACAGTTGTGTGCAGCAGGGAAACACCGACCGACTCCGCAAAAATCGGGAGCCAATCGCTGCCCCGTGCCGGCTCGTCATCCACAATATTATAAGCACCGGACGGCCAATCCAGCGCTTGGAATGCGGCATGGGCGGCGTCCTCCACATGTACGAATGAGGAAACTCCTTCATTGGCAGACATTCGTCCCTCACGCATCTCTTCGGCCATATACCCGCCGCTCGTATACCATGTTCCGGGACCATAAAACAACCCGTAGCGAAGAATGACATGCTCCGGAATTTCCGCTGCGGTCTCCTCAAGTGCAGCAACGGCATCCACGGAACGTTTACGGGAAGGATCCGCAGATTCGACATCCAGAGGTACATTTTCTGTCGCCGGACCATTCCCCGGCTGATAAGCCCACGCAATGCTCTGGACAATGATTCGTTTCACGCCGGCTTCGCGGGCGGCATCGACCAAATGACGGGTTCCTTCCACCCGAATGCGGGAGTTTTCCGCGAAAACCCGGCTGCCGAGGGATGTCAGCTGGTGGATGACGACTTCCGGGCTTGCTTCGCGGACTGCTGCAAAAGTAGCATCCCGGTCAAATGCATCCGCGACGAGGGCTTTAGCTCCCAATGATTCAATGACTTGTATGTTTTCCGGCCGATGAGTCGTACCTGTTACCGTATGGCCGGCCTGGACCAGCCGCGGCACCAGCATACGGCCGACAGCTCCGGAAGCGCCTGCGATCAAAATATTCATGCGCCCTCTCCCCTTTCATGCATCGTAAATTCCATGACACGGCTATTGTAGCATGAGTCATTGACGGGAATAAGGGCCAATCCACAGCGGTTTGGAGCAGACCAATTTGAAAATAAACCTAAAGCTGAACTCAGATATGCCGTGTATTTTTTCTAGATGATCTCCCCTTCATCCTCTGGCCATTCTTCGGCAAGCGGCCGAACCCGGACAGCACTGACTTTAAAATCAGGCATTTTGCAGTATGGATCAAGCTCCGGATTGGTGGCCAAATTCACATTCTGAGCGTCTCCCCAATGCATCGGTATAAATACGGTATCCTCACGAATTTTGTCAGAATACCGGCTGCGTACGGTAACCGTCCCCCGTTTGGAACTGACGCGTACGAGCGCTCCGTCTTCAATCCGGTGCTTACGCGCGGTCATGGGATGAATTTCCATGAAGCTCTCTACGAACTTTGCGGCGAGCACCGGGCTGCGCCGGGTTTGAACGCCCGTCAAATAATGCGGAAGCACCCTGCCGTTGGTCATGATGAGCGGATATTCGCCGTCCGTTTCCTCGCCCTGTGAAGCAACAGGTACCGTCTGAAACCGGGCAAGTCCGTCGGAGTGAGCGAAAGAACGTTCAAATAACCGCCCTGTCCCCGGGTGGTCGGTTGACGGGCACGGCCAGTAAATGCCTTCTTCCCGCCGCAGGCGTTCGTAAGTGATCCCGAAGTAGTCGGCAATCCCGCCCTGACTGGCTTTTCTCAGCTCATTAAAAATTTCTTCTGCATCCTTAAACGGAAAATAAGCCCCTCTGCCGAGCTTTTCCGCAACCGAGCACAAGATTTGCCAATCATGGCGCGTCTCGCCCGGCGCCGGTCTGGCTGCTTCCCTCAGCAGCACGCGGCCTTCCAGATTCGTCAGTGTCCCTTCGTTTTCCATATAGGAAGTGACCGGCAGCACAACGTCCGCGTATCTTGCCGTTTCGGACAGAAACATATCGGCGACGACCAGAAAATCAAGCTTCCGGATACCCTCCTCCACCAGTGAAGCATGGGGATTGGAAACAACCGGATTCGAGCCCATGACGAATAACGCTTTGATCTGTTCCTGGTGTACGAGCTCCATCATTTCATAGGCGGATACCCCTTTTCCAGGGAGCTCTTCGGGCGGAATTCCCCAAACCTTTGCCACGAACGCGCGGTCGTTTTCATTTTCGATCGAACGGTAGCCGGGCAGCTGATCCGCCTTCTGTCCATGCTCTCGGCCGCCCTGGCCGTTCCCCTGGCCAGTAACAGCACCGTAGCCGCAGCCTTCCCTGCCGATTTTCCCGGTGGCCAGAACCATATTCAGAAAATTCCGGACCGCCATATGCCCATCGGCATGCTGCTCCACGCCGCGCGCAGTAAACACCATGCCGGTGCCCGCTTTGGCGTAAGTCACGGCAGCGGTTCTTATCTGCTCAACGCTTACGCCTGTTAACTCGGCAATCCCTTCCAAATCAATTCGGAGCAAATCAGCCTTGAGCTGGTCAAAATCCTTTGTGCGGCTCTGAATAAATGCCGAGTCGATCAAATTTTCGTCCAAGATGACCTTCAGCATACCGCTCACCAAAGCGCTGTCGGTTCCCGGCTTCACCTGGAGATGCAGATCCGCCAGCTCCGCCGTCGCGGTTGCCCGGGGATCAATGACGATGATGAATGCTCCATTCTCTTTCGCCCGGATAAAATAAGGCATGAGGGTCGGCTGGCACTCCGCGATGTTCGTGCCGGCGAGGATAATGCATTCGGCCAGCGGGATTTCCGACAGCTGATTGGTCAGCCCCCGGTCGATCCCGAATGTCTTCACTCCGGCTGATGCCGCAGCCGACATGCAAAATCTCCCATTATAGTCGATGTACCGGCTTCGGAGGGCCACTCTCGCAAATTTGCCAAGTGCATACGCCGTTTCATTCGTCAAAGAACCGCCGCCATATACACCGACGGCATCGCGGCCGTACGCCTCCTGAATGGCCGAGAACCGCGCTGCGACGGTGTCCAATGCTTCTTCCCAAGAGGCGCGGACCAATTCTCCGTTCTTCCGTACCAGTGGATCCAGGAGGCGGTCCCGGCTTGAAGCATGCTGGTGTGCGTTCATCCCTTTCACGCACAGCCGCCCCTCGGACGCGGCATTGGGGACTCCCGTCGCCTGAAAACCCGATCGCTGCCTGGCCTCCCCGGGTGCAATCTCTACGGTCATTTTGCACTGCACGCTGCAAAAAGGGCATTGCGTATTCATCGTCAAGGTCATATGCCCACCGTCCTTTCTTCAGAGTGTATGTCGGATTGTGCGTCGATTCCTGTGGATTGAGTGATGCTTATCGTTTCGAGCAGCGATTCGCGCTCATCGGGATCGAGCAGCTTCTCCCGTAAACGATGAAGCCCGTATCTTTCCAGCCACTCCCACACCGGTTCCCGATAATAGGCGGAATCCCGGTACAGCGCAAGGCAGCCGAGAGCCATGTCGATGATGTCCCCGGCATTGGGCAGGACACCGACCAGTTGAGCCGGCTTGACCGGATGCTCCATATGTCCGCCGGCGTACAATTCCCATCCGGCCGGGGATGCACCGATCCCGAGATCATGTACAAGGATGCCCGCCGGGTCGCGCGGACCCGCAGACACCGCGATGCCTACCCGTGCCGGCATGAACCATCCTGTACTTCTTCGCTCCAGTTCGAGCGCGATCCGCCCGGCCTCCGAATGCGGAATTCCTGGTGAGACGGCTGAGCTTGCCGACACACGGATCATGGGCTCTCCGCCGTCGGCGGAGCGATGGATGCCGAGATAATAGGCGGCGGCCGATCGGCATACCGGGCAGCCTTCCGGGCGCTTCCAGCCCAGACGCAGCATGGCTGCTTGGACGCTTGCATCGCTGCCCGGACTCAGCGCGGCCCGGATCGCTGCGCGGTCCATGTCCGTGCAGCCGCAGATCGGCACCGGAGCAGCGGCCGGAGCCGCCTTCTTCCCTCCTGAGGACTTCGCCAGCTCCAGAATCGCGGCCACCATCGGCTTGCAGCCTCCGCAGGAACCGGACGCCTTGGTCCGCTCCCGGATCTGGTCCACGGTTTGTGCCCCGTCCAGACCGGCGGCTTCCATAATGGCAGCTTTTGTGACACTGTTGCAATTGCAAACCGTGTCCTGATCCCCCATAGCTTCGGCCGTTTTGGCCAGTGAAGAATTCCCCCCGGCAGGCTGAGCCTTCAAGGCGGACACCGGCGCCCGCCGCTTTAAATAGCCCAACAGCTCCGTCCCTTCCGAAGTGTCACCAAAGAGCACAGCTCCGGCTATCCTGCCGTTTTTCATCGTCACCTTCTTATAGGTCCCTTTCACGCCGTCGAAGTGCTGCAGCGCCGTTTCGCAATCTCCACCCTGGATCAGCCCGGCGGAAAATACCTCGACGCCTGACACCTTAAGCTGTGCATAAGGGATTGATCCCGGATAGGGCTCCGTGTGCCGCCCGCATAAATGCATGGCGAGCACGCGGGCCTGCTCATATAACGGGGCTACCAGGCCGTAAACAATGCCGCGGTGCTCCGCGCATTCCCCAATGGCATATACATGGTCGGCACTCGTCTGCATATAATCATCCACGACAATCGCCCGGTTTGTGCGAATGCCGCTGGCTTCCGCTACGGAAATGTTCGGACGAATGCCCACAGCCAGAACGATCAAGTCAGCCCCAAGCCGGCTGCCGTCAGAGAACTGCAGGCCTTCCGCACGTTTTCTGCCGAGAATACGCTCCGTTCGTTTTTCAACCAGAAAACGCATCCCCTGCTGGGTCAGCTCCCGCTTCAGCATCTCCGCTGCGGAGGCATCCAGCTGCCGGTTCATCAGATACAAAGCGTTATGGATGACATCGACCTCCATGCCGAGGTTTAGCAGTCCCCTTGCCGCTTCCAATCCGAGCAGTCCTCCACCGATTACGGCTGCATGCTTATACGTTCGAGAAGCTTCCATCATCCGCTCACAATCTGCGATATTCCGGAAAGCCGTCACTCCCGGCTTATGAATGCCTGGGATTTTGGGCATAAAGGCCGAGGAGCCGGTCGCAATAATGAGCCGGTCATAAGGCTCCACACGCCCGGATGCCGTGTAGATCCGCTGCTGGCCGGGATCGACGCGAAGTACAGTTTCTCCTGTATACAGGGAAATCCCCCGTTCTGTATACCAAGCCCAATCATGGATCGTAATATCATCTACATTTGTTCCGCCTTGGAGCACTTTTGACAGCATAATCCGGTTGTAATTGGGATGGGGCTCATTTCCGAACACAGTGATTTCATACCGGTCGGGCGCAAAATCGCATATATGCTCCACGCATCTCATCCCTGCCATCCCGTTGCCGACTACGACAAGCCTGGGCTTCCCCATTGCAGTCACCTCCGCTAAAAAACTGTGTAGGCCAGGCCTAAAAATAAAAAAACCCGTCCCTTGGAGATCAAGAGAACGGGCGTCATTGCCAATTAGCCAACAGGTACACCGTTGTACCGGATAATGGATTTGAACTGAGCATAATCGAAAATGAAATATATGTCAACATATATTACACAACATTCTAATATTCACCAAAATCACGATGATTCATGTCTCGATAACAAAATTTATGTATAGTTTATTGACACGCATTTTACATTCCACTATAATTCATTTCGAAATCACAAAGACGTGATCTTTCATCCGGGAAGAATACTTCCCATGGCAATGAGGCCGCTGGTTGTCCGCTTATGGGCAATCTGCGGCTTTTTGTATCGTATGCGATAAAAGATATGGAGGAGATGGAGATGAAAGAAGGAACGACGTTTTGGAAAAGTGGGCATAAACCGTCTTTATTCAGCGCATTTTTCTATTTTGACATCAGCTTTATGATTTGGGTGCTCCTCGGGCCGCTGAGCGTCATTATGATGGAAGATTATCCGATGACCGCGTCTCAAAAAGCGAACCTGGTCGCGCTGCCGGTGCTGGGCGGTTCGGTACTGAGGCTGGTCCTCGGTTTCCTGACCGATTATATCGGGCCGAAGCGCACCGGACAGCTCGGAATGCTGCTGACGATGGTGCCGCTGATCTGGGGCTGGCGGTTCGTAGACTCGCTCGGCGAGCTGCACGTCATCGCCCTGCTGCTCGGCATTGCCGGAGCTTCGTTCTCGGCTGCGCTTCCGCTCGCCAGCCGCTGGTATCCGCCGCAGTATCAAGGACTGGCGATGGGCATCGCCGGAGCCGGGAACAGCGGCACGGTGCTGAGCACGCTGTTCGCGAACCGGCTGGCACAGCATTTTGGCGGATGGGAAGCCGTATTCGGCATCGCCTTGATCCCGATCGTCATCGTGTTTATATTCTTCAGCATTTTTGCCAAAGACAGCCCCAACCAGCCTGCCCCCAAAAAATTGTCCGAGTACGGCTCGGTGTTAAAGCAAAAGGATACCTGGCTATTTTGCTGGCTGTACTGTGTTACGTTCGGCGGCTTTGTCGGTCTGACCAATTACCTGACGATCTTTTTTCATACGCAATATAATCTTTCGGCTGTGCATGCCGCTGATTTTACGACCGTATGCGTCATCGCGGGGAGCCTCTTCCGTCCGGTGGGCGGGTATTTGTCCGATCGGATCGGAGGCGTCCGCATGCTGCTCATCTTGTATACCGGGGCAGCCATCATGCTCGCCTGCGTCTCCTCGCTGCCGCCGCTGTACGTGATCTCCATCCTTCTTTTTGCCGGAATGATGTGCCTGGGTGCCGGCAACGGCTCGGTCTTCCAGCTTGTGCCCCAGCGTTTTCGTGATGAGATCGGCATTGTTACAGGCATCGTCGGCGCTGCCGGCGGGTTCGGCGGTTATCTGCTGCCGCTTGTGCTCGGCGGATTGTACGAGTCTACCGGGTCGTACACGCCCGGGTTTCTGATTCTGAGCGGTGTGGCCGTAGCCAGTGTGCTGGTGGTGTTGGCGGCAAAAGGCCAATGGAAGAAAACTTGGTTTGCTGCGTCTTCCGCAAAGAAGCTAATAACGGATCCGGTGAATGCCGAATTCAAATCGTAATTCAAGATCGCTGGCGTATAACCTAGCGCCTTTAACGTCAAACAGCCAGTCCACCGATCCGTCAGATCGCGCAATATATCCGTCCAGACTAACCGCGAGATACAGCACTACTTTCGAGCTTTTCATGTTTTTATCGCTCCCTTCTGTCATATGTTACAATGTAACTACGACATAAATTGACGTGATTAGGAGGATATCATGAATGAGCGGAGATTAGCCATGATGCGGATCATCGACTCACGGAAGAAGTTTACGGCCCGCGAATTGGCCGAGCGTTTTAACGTCTCGGTCCGGACCATCCAGCGCGACCTGGATTACCTTCAGCAAATCGGTTTTCCGCTGTACAGCGAACAAGGGGCTCATGGCGGATACCGCGCGCTGGAGAACCGAATTCTGCCGCCGCTGCAGCTGACCCGAACCGAGGCGCTCGGCTTGTTTCTGATGCTCGAAATGCTGGAGAAGGTGCCCGATTTCCCTTTTGACGCGATCCGCTCCCACTTGGCCGTGCAATATTACGGGTCCCTGCCTTCCGACGTACAGACGAACATCGATCAGATGCGCAGCCATATTTCTTTCCGAATGATGCAGCTGCATGAACCTGCACCTTGGACGACTGAGATTTTAGAAGCTTCGATCGCCAAGCAGGAAGTCCGCATCGTGTATAAGTCCGCCAAAGGGTCTAAGGAGCACAACGTGTACCCCTATGGCATTTATTTTGAGAATGGCTATTGGTATATGCCTGCGCGAAATCCGGAGAAGACGCTTCTTTTTCGCGTGGACCGGATCCAGCATGTGGAGAAAACCGGTGCGAACGATCCGGAAGTGCCATCTTTAGCTGAGTGGATGCAGTCAACCGATGATCGGGACAAAGTCGAGGTGGTGCTGCGGTTTACCCCTTTTGGTATGCGGCTTGCCAAAGACGATCCGATTTTGCATACGGCTGCGGACGGACAGTGGAGCGGCCCGGTTCCGCTTGAAGAGTTCCCGTTTACAGCCCGGAGGCTGCTCCGTTTTGGCCCGGATGTTCAGGTTGTATCACCGCCCCGGCTGAGGGATTTGGTGCTTCAGCTGCTGCAAGACAGCATAAGCCAGTACAAGGAGTAGGCAAAAAAACACTCCCCGCAGGGAGTGTTTTTTACTGGTCTCTGACCCAAAAGGAATTGGTATACACATGCTTAAACCCTTGGACCAGCATATGGTTATGACTTGAAGAGCCGAACACCACATCCGTGTACACCGTCGACAGGCCAGTCCGCTTCGCCTCCGACAACCGATGGCGGATCAGCGTCGTCTGGCATCCCCTGCCCCTAAACGCGGGCAAGGTATAATCGTTGGCCAAATAGCCTTTTCCCGCATGGATGAACATTGATCCGATCCCGGCCAGCTGGCCATCCGAATAGGCGAGGTAATTCCGAAATTCTGGGAGGGTAAAGTACCGTTTTTTTCTCGCCAAAATATCAGCTGGGACGCCTCCCATCAGATCACTGACGGCCTCCAGCAAAACGTCGACATTGCCTTCGTCCACCGGTTCAATGGTAATATCCGGATGCACTGCTGCAGCCTCAGCCGGCTCGGCCTCTAAAAATGCCAGCTGATCTGTGGGCAGAAATCCCTTGCGGTGCAATGCCAGCGCAACCTGCTCGTTCAGCCGGGTTGGTGCCATATCAAAACAAGGACGGGCATTTCTTTGCTCGTATTCACTGACAATTTGGTCCAAATGCTCCAGATCCGCGATTCCGAATCCTTTCACCCGATTGTAATAGAGCGAATCCGGACCGGTAGCTTCGATTAGCAGACGGGCACTGCCGATTCGAATTTCTTCCAGACGTTTGTCTTGCGAGGAAAGCGCCCGCCCTGCGTTAAACCGGGTCAGTTCCAGCTCTATTTCCTCGATATCGTTTACTTTCTGATGTACCTTTTGCTGAATCAAACCTATTCCCCCTTACTTGTTCCGGGCTGCCTCATTCCCCCGGTGCTCGTACCAGGCTGCTGCTGGCCTTGTTGCCGGATATCCGAATTGCTCCCGGTATTTTTTCCTTTCTTCGGTAAAATCAGGCCATTCCCGCTCACTGCCCGGATGGTTGGCATGATGCACCAGACAGCGAAGAGCATCCTCCAGGCAAGGATCCTCCCAGTATCCGAGGTGCACCTCCATCCTGTCTATGAAGTCCGCACCGTCCAGGTCTTTAATCTCATCCAGCGAGTAGTATCCCATGCCAACCACCCTTGCGGCCACTTTCGGGCCAATCGAGGGCACGGATTGAAACATG
Source organism: Paenibacillus sp. FSL R5-0378 (assembly GCF_038009285.1). Lineage (NCBI taxonomy): Bacteria > Bacillati > Bacillota > Bacilli > Caryophanales > Paenibacillaceae > Paenibacillus > Paenibacillus sp. FSL R5-0378. The sequence continues at coordinate 4,522,150 of NZ_JBBPAY010000001.1, read as the reverse complement.
GCCAGCCCCTTTAGCATGCTGGCGCGTTCGCGGGTGATTTCCAGCATTTGCGATAACTGTGCGGTATCGAGGGTGGCAATATCGTTCAGTTTCACTTTGAAGGCTCTTAAATGGGCGCGTTCCTCGGGGGTCAGCGGGAGCTTGGGCGGTGTTTGCTTCAAGTGTATCACCTCATGAATGGACTATCGATTCAGGCAGATCTGTCAATGAACGTCGATTGGACCTCCACTGGAACCCCATTATATACCAGGAAGCTTGGGGCGACAATTTTTCTGACGACAGCCCGCTAAAGCTTAGCAATTCCTCAAATATAAACAAAGCCCGGTATCAACCGATACCAGGCTTCGTTCTCTATTGTCATTTCTGATGATTTACGGGTACACGCTTGATGAACAGTGCAATCACAAATCCGATGACTGCGATAATCATTCCGAACATAAACGCATTTGAAACTCCTGAAGTTAATGCGTCAAGCGGATTGCCGCCGGGGTGCGCCTCAGCGTAATGCTCCTGGCCTGCCGACATCACGCTGACAGCAAGCGCTGTGCCAATAGCACCGGCTACCTGCTGCAGCGTGTTCATGATGGCTGTGCCGTCCGGGTAGTATTCACGCGGCAGCTGATTCAGCCCGTTCGTCTGTGCCGGCATCATAACCATCGAAATGCCGATCATCAGGCAGGTATGAAGCACGATCACGAGGAACGCCGCTGAAGCGGCCGTTACGCCCGAGAAGAACCACAGGGATGCGGCAGCCACCAGAAATCCGGGGAACACGAGCCATTTGGGTCCGTATTTGTCAAAGAGGCGCCCCATGATCGGCGACATGATCCCGTTGATGATTCCCCCCGGCAGCATGAGCAGGCCGGCATAAAACGCCGATTTGCCAAAACCACCTTGAAGGAACAGCGGCAGTACCAGCATTGACGACAGAATGATCATCATGCTGATGAAGATCATCACTACGCCAACGGAAAACATCGGATATCTAAAAGCGCGCAGATTAATCATCGGCTGCTTCATCGACAGCTGACGCCATCCGAACAGCAAGAGGCCGACCACACCAATAACTAGCGACAAGATTACTTTGGTGCTCGTCCAGCCACCGCTCCCTTCACCGGCGCTGCTGAAGCCAAACACGATGCCGCCGAATCCGATGGTGGACAGCGCGATGGACAGCAGGTCGATCTTCGGCTTGGTGATGCTGGACACATTTTGCATAAACGCAATGCCGAATACCAGAGCCAGAATCAAAAACGGCAGCGACAGCCAGAAAATCCAGTGCCAGCTGAGGTTCTCGATTAACAGACCCGCGATCGTCGGTCCGACCGCCGGCGCAAACATGATGACCAGCCCGATGATTCCCATCGCGCCTCCCCGCTTCTCCGGCGGAAAAATGACCAAAATCGTATTAAACATCAGCGGCAGCATAATGCCGGTTCCGATCGCCTGCACAACGCGGGCCACCATCAAAAATTCAAACGATGGCGCAAGCGCTGCTATCAGGGTCCCGACAATCGAAAAGCTGAGCGCTGTAATAAATAGCTGCCTTGTGGTAAACCACTGCAGCAGCAATCCCGACACCGGGACCAGAATGCCCAAGGTCAGCAGGTATCCGGTCGTCAGCCATTGCGCTGTCGAAGGCGTGATATGCATGACCTGCATCAAATCACTAAGCGCGATATTCAGCGCCGTTTCACTGAACATGCCGATAAATCCGGCAATGAGCAGTGAAATCATGATCGGTAAAACTTTAAATTTTTTCTCCGTTTGCATTTGAGCTTGCGTATGCTGTACGGCTGCTTCCACAATCCCATCCTCCTGTCATATGTCCAATGTCTCTCTTATCTCTCTTTATATGTCTCTATCTATTTTCTCTGATATTTGTAATCTCTCTATTCATTCGGCCTTATTTTTCTTTATGCGCTTCATCCGATGTATTTTTGGACAAAAGGCGGTCCAGCAATATGCCAACATATTTGGATGCAAGGAATATAGGTCCCGTATCCTTGTTCGTCTGGGCGATCAGCAGCGATCCTTCGAGCAATGAAAGGATGACTGTCGCGGCTTCCTGTGAACGGGACAGCTCTACCCCGGCATCCTGCAGCCGTGTGGTCAAGACTCTCTCCCACTCCTGAAGCACGCCTTGACAAGCATCCCTCAGGGAGTTGCTGATGCAGGAGGTTTCTACCGCATTCCAGAAGCTGAGCGGGATAAACCCTTCGAAATTGGTGGCTTTGGCATCGGCCGCAATCACATCGATACAATGCTGAATGGCCTGAGACGGATCGTCGAACCGGTTAAAAGCCTCTTCCCACTTGTCGGATACCGCGCTTTTAATCCGTAAAATGCATTCTTGGGCAAGTTCCTCCTTGCCCTCTGGGAAATAATAATACAGTGAGCCTTTTGGGCAATGGCTTTCCTTGATAATTTGGTTTAATCCCGTTCCGTGATAGCCCTGTTTGGCAAAAAGACGCGTTGCTGTTTCCACGATGGATTCACGGGAATTGGGCTTTTCCGTCATCGCGCTTATGACCTCCTTTCGAAATTATAACGAACGGTCTACATATTATAGTCGATGAAATGCGCTTTCTGTCAACTCATTTTTTTTATGAAAAATGTGGGTTGCCTTAACCTTTGCCGAAGAAAATACAAAAAAGCATTCCGACTGCCGTACAGCCGAAATGCTTTCTTTATACTCGTTTAAAACGTTACAGCGTACTTTGCTGTTTGATCCAGTCCCTTTTGAATAATGTCCTTGGCTTCGGCAGGCATCTGGTTATGTCCCTCGATAATGATTTCTTCCGGCGTAATTCCCCACAGCATCAAGTTGGATTTCACGAACCGGATTGCCCCTTCAAAAGGAGCCATGGCCTCAGTGGAGTAAATGCCGCCCCGGGCATTCAGCAGAACCACTTTACGCCCCCCGGCTAGACCGACGGGGCCTTCGGGTGTATATCGGAACATGGTTCCGGCTTGAGCCAAATAGGACAGATACGTAATCAGCGGGGCAGGCGCAGCGTAGTTCCAGAGGGGGAACGCGATGACCACCTTGTCGGAGGCGAGAAATTGTTCGATATGAACGCGTACCAAATCGGCGATTTTCGTCTCCTCTGGCGTCAATTCCTGTCCCTGGCTGCGCTTGAAGAGAGCGGTAAGTGCCGTGTTCCCATAATTCGGCAGGTTCAAGGCGAACAAATCCAGCTCGGTAACCACGTCATCCGGATGGGTGTCCCGGTACGTTTTGACGAACGTTTCGTACATTTGAACCGTAACCGATTGCTCTAACGGACGGTCATTCGCTTTGATCATTAACACATTGGACATGTTGTTGTGCGGCCTCCCATTAACAATATAGGTTTCAGAATAATTAGGCACATGAGTTCGGAGATGATTACATTGCGGACTTGATTAGGTTTCCGCATTTCGCAATTTTTTATGAATGGATTCACTCAAACACTACCTAAATCGTTGTTTTTTATTATTGAGGGGGAGGCTTAATTGGTTTATCGTTGTGTTAAACGATACTAATTATTACTAAATATTGATTTTTTATGTATTTTATTGATTCAAAATCGACACCCATGTTCCGATATAAGCTCGCTTGCCGAGTTTATATAACCAACATTCCGAAAGCTGACCGATAACAAGGTTGGCCCTGGCGAAGCAAGTTGAATGTAATTTTTTAATAAGGGGGTGGGACGGCCAAAGCGGTATCTGCAGCCAGAATGAGACATGTTGTTTTCATATTCGGATTAGAGGAGGAAATTTGGATGACTACGATTCGGTTACGACAGCATGGAGTGCTTAAATGGCTGTTCGCAGGCAGTTTAGCTTTGATCACGCTGCTGTGCACGTTGATGATCGTGGAGCGTGCTTCCGCGCATGGTTATGTCCAGTCCCCCGGCAGCCGCGCTTACTTATGCAAAACAGGTGCCAACACCAATTGCGGCCCGATTGTCTATGAGCCTCAAAGCTTGGAAGCTCCAAAAGGCTTTCCTGCCGCAGGCCCGGCAGACGGTAAAATCGCCAGCGCCAATGGAGCTTTTCCAACGCTGGATGAACAATCTCAGACCCGCTGGAGCAAGGTTAACCTCTCTCCAGGCACACATACCTTCAGTTGGACTTTGACAGCTAGACACGCGACGACCAGTTGGAAATATTATATCACGAAGCAGAACTGGAATCCCAATGCGCCGCTCACAAGAGATTCTTTTGACCTGACGCCATTCTGTTCGGAAAATTATAACGGTGTGCAGCCTGGAGCAACCTATACCAGCACCTGTAATGTCCCCAGCCGCACCGGATATCAGGTGATCCTCGCCGTTTGGGAAATCGCGGACACCGCCAACGCCTTCTACAATGTCATTGATGTGGACTTCGGCGGCGGCAGCGGCACTCCGGATACCACGGCACCCTCGGCGCCATCCAGCTTGAAGGCATCTGCCATTACGTCAACAGGAGCAACACTGACCTGGGGGGCTTCGAGCGATAATGTCGGTGTAACGAGCTACAAGGTCTATAACGCCAGCACGCTTGTCGCAACAACAGGAGGTTCTGCCTTAAGTTATCAGGTCACCGGACTTTTGCCCAATACATCTTATACGTTTACGGTTCGGGCCGTAGACGCTGCGGGTAACACTTCGGATGCCAGCAGTGCCGTAACATTCACCACATCCGGCACAAATCCACCGGACACCCAGGCACCTTCCGCTCCAACCGGTCTGCAGGTTGACGGTACACCAACATCGGGAACGGTTAAATTGAAATGGGCGGCTTCGACGGATAACGTTGGCGTAACCGGCTACCGGGTCTACAATGGAAGCACGCTGGCAGGCACCGTATCCGGCACAACGCTGACCTACACGGCCAGCGGACTCGCGGCCGACACGTCTTATACGTTTACCGTCCGCGCCGTGGATGCGGCGGGAAATGAATCGGCTGCCAGCAATGCGGTAACCGCTAAGACGGCTTCGTCCTCATCCGCAGCGGCATGGGCACCCAATGTTGCCTACACACCAGGCACGCTCGTTACCTATAACGGAGCGACCTATGAATGCCGGCAGGCCCATACCTCGCTGACAGGCTGGGAACCGCCGAACGTTCCGGCGCTCTGGCTGTTAAAATAACGAAAAAACGGCTTTCTTCCCGAAATCTGGCGGAAAGAAAGCCGTTTTATTTTGTGGCTGTTTCGACCCGATTACCTTAGTCTACTGGTCTTTTACCAGGATCCATCCCGGAATCAGATACCGTCATCAAAGGTTTGACCGTCAAGTCGTTATGTACCCGAATTTGGCAGGACAGACGGACATTCGGCTCGTAAATTCCTTTGGTGGTAAGAATAGCTGCTTCGGCTTCTCCGACAGGGCCAGCATCGCCTTCCAACACTTCCACCCGGCAGGTCGTGCATCTGGCATTTCCTCCGCAGCGGTGCAAAATATCCACCCCGTTGTCCTCCAGGGCCAGGACGAGCTTCTGCCCTTCCTCGGCTCTAATGGCTTCTCTGCCTTCTACTTGAATCGTTGGCATACGATCAACTCCTTTTATGATTTGGATCTAATGAACTGGCATTGCTAGCTGACAGCTCCAGCCTTCTATTATTTCTTATCTCAAGTCTGAATACAATGAGAACTTTGTCACAGGAGCATCCTTCACGTTTCATTACCCCAAGGAAGAACTACAGAAGCGTGGCATACCATTGCCGGACATCTTTTTCCAATCGCTGCGCAATCTCCGGGAACTCGTCCTTCAGATTGACCCGCTCGCCCGGGTCCGCCTCCAAATCCGACAAATGAACGTCGTCCGGCTGGGTGCGGTCAAAGTCGAGCTTGCCGCCAAGCACAAGCTTCCATTTGCCCTCCCGAACTGCGAGTTGGCTGCCGTACTCCCAGAATACTTGCTGATGTGGAGTGCCGGCCCCTTGCGTCAGCATCGGCACGATGCTGCTTCCGTCGATCTCTTCCGCCGCGGGGACGGGGAGACCAGCAAGATCCAACACGGTCGGCACGATATCAGCCATCATGCCGACGTCATCCTTCGTCTGTCCGGGAGCGATGATGGATGGATAGACGAGGATGGCCGGTTCCCGGATCCCGCCTTCGAACAAGCTGCCCTTATGCCCGCGGAAGATTCCTGCACTTCCGCCATAGTACACATCCTCCGTTCCGTCCAGGTAATTGCGCGACTCCGAAGACGGTCCATTGTCGCTCGAGAAGAAAATAATGGTGTTTTCGTACGCCCCCACCCGTTTAAGCGCTGCCACAATATCGCCGACTCCGTCATCAACAGCCGAGATCATGGCCGCCATCAGCTGACGGTCCCTTGGGAGGTGACTGTAGCGTTTCATGTATTTTTCCGGCGCATGCATCGGGTAATGAGGCGCATTATAAGCGGCATACAGGAAAAACGGCTTGTCGGCAGCCCGGCTTGCCTCGATAAACTCGACGGATTTGTCGGTGATCAGATGCGTCAGATACTCGCCGTCCCGCCAAACCTCTTCGCCGTTGCTCCATAAATCGTGCACGGGATTCACACTCGGCATTCCCCAGTAAAAAATGTGGGAATAATAGTCCACGCAACCGGCCTGGAAGCCGAAATATTCATCAAATCCTTTGGCATTGGGCTTGGTGTCCTCTGCCGATCCAAGATGCCATTTCCCGAATAAAGCCGTTCGGTAGCCATGTTCTTTGAGACGCTGTGCAAGGGTTTTGGCGTCGGCCTTTAATCCGCCCGTTCCCCTCTTTCCGCCTAAAATATGGCTGACACCTGTTTTTGCGGGATACTTTCCCGTCAGCAAGGCCGCCCGGGACGGTGAACAAACCGGCGAGTTCGAGTACCAGTTGGTAAAACGCGCTCCATCTTGTGCAAGCGCATCCAAGTGCGGCGTACGAATGGCATCGGAGCCGTAGCAGCCCAAGTCACCGTATCCCAAATCGTCACAATAAATCACAATCACATTCGGTCTCGTCAAAGTTGAGTCACACCTTTTATGTAGTTTTAGGATGCATTCTTCCTTCTTACTCCTTCGCCACAGAACGTGAGATTCCTTGCCTAAGCGTGATTTTTTAGCTTTTTAAGTGATTTCTCGTACGCTCAATATTTGTAGCGAAATCAGTGAGTTTCTATTTCCTTTATTGAAAAGGGACTTCGAATGATGCGAAAAAAGGACGCAGAACAAACTCTGCGCCCTTTCGTTTAACCAACCATCTGGATCATATTGTCTCGTTACCAGTGCGAGCTCGGCATCATCCTCCCCACTCCGTGAATCGGCCGTCGGGGGAATCATAAGCTTGTGCCCAGTAGTACCCGGGCGCCAGGATTCTGCGGGCGGCAAAGCCGGCTTTACCCGCAGCCGCATTGATCGCTTCGGATGAAGCGGTGTACGTACCTGTCGCTGTAGTGGCGCCACCGACATATTTTCCGCCCATAGAGGTAAACCGGCCGTAAACCGTTGCCTGAAGCCCGGCTCCCGTCTCTTTGTCGACGACCTGCAGGGAAACGGTCGCCTTGGTCCCGTCGTATGTGACCTGCATTTGCCCTACGATCATCGGCTTCAGATCGGTAGGACCCGTCGTTGCGGAGAACGGCTGGCTTGTAGGCCCTTCATTACCGGAGGAATCGACGGCCGTTATCTTATAGACATATGTCGTATCCGGCAGCAGCCCGACGTCGCGGAAATTCAGTTTGTTGGATATACCGGCCAGGTGGGCTGGATCCGGTTCAAACTGCGCATCCGTGCCGCGATAAATGTGGTACTCTTTCACGGTGGCATTGTCGGACGCCGGCCCGTAGGTGATATCGACCCGCTGATAATCAAAGGCTGTCGCCTGCGGCGTGCCCGTGACGGCTGAAGGCGGCTCGCTGTCCTGCGGCGGCTGCCAGAACACGCCTCCCGGTCCCCATGCAGACGGGAATATTCTCAGGTTACCGTAATGGTGGAGCGCGATCCCTCCAAAGGCAGGATTTCCTTCGAAAGCGGCGTACACTTTGTTCAGCTCCGACTCCATGTACGTGCGGCCTTCCTCATAGAAGCTGATGGCCTCCGGATCCCCACCGTCGGCGACATCGATCGTTTCCACGCCAATGACGACCGAATTCGGTTTGCCGATCTGATTCGCATAGTCGATTTCTCCGCGTGCTTGTTCAATGATCCCTGCACTGCCGTCCGCCTGATCCCGGTAGTCCATAATCGAAATGTAATCAAGCGTATCCTGAACGTGCTGGGACATCCATTTGACCGAGCCGTTCCACGAGATGCTGCTGGCGTCCACCGATGTGTCGAACCAGCGCGGGATGGCGGCTCCGACCTGCAGGTCCAGGCCGGAAGCCTGCTTGCGGTCCATCAATGCCTTGAGCATGTCAAGGTACTGTACCTGAACCGAAGGTTTGGCACTTTTAAAATCACCGAGGCTGTAAGGCTCCGTATCAATGTTTACACCGTCGAATCTCTCCCTTGGATCCGAGGATAAATTGTAATTCAGGATACCTTCGAACTCGGCCACCGCCTGGGTCCGGTACCGGGCATAGGCCCCGAAATAGGGCGGCGTCGTACCGCCGGCGATCAAAGCCTGCACCTGGTAGCCTTTATCATGAGCCCAGCCGACGAAATCCCTGACCTCCGGCCGTTTGTCCTCCAGCATTCGCATGCCGAAATAGGATCCGACCGCCAGGTACAGCGTCCTGATCGGTCTCTGCCCGAACGTCGACGTGTCGGATGCCATAGCATCCAGCACATTACGGGAACCTGGGTTCATGATCAGAGGGTACGATTCATTTTCCCAGATCCACATGGCCCGATCCTGGCCGTACACCTGCTGGGTAACGGTCGTCGGACTGGATGCTGCTTCAACCTGCTCGGCGCCAGGATCTGCATTCGTAGGGATCTCCGCATCCGAGTTCACTTCATTAACTGTATCTTCCGCGGGAGAGGCCGTCAGCTCATCTTGTGCCTTGGTGACATCTTGAGCTGTTGGGGCATCTTGTGCTTGAGGTACCTCTTGCTCTGTTAAGTTATCTTGTACCGCTGAAGCATCCTGTGCCGTTGAGACATCCTGTACTGTTGAGGCATCCTGTACTGTTGAGGCATCCTGTACTGTTGAGTCATCCTGTGCTGTTGAGTCATCCTGTGCTGTTTCGTTATTTTGCAGCGCTTGGGCATCTTGATCGATTTGAGCAACCTGGTCTTTCTGGACATTCAGTTCCGCTTCGGCATTCTGTTGGATATTTTGATCTGTTTGAACATCTTGATCATTCTGGGTATCCTGCTCTGTCCAGCCCTCTTGCTCCTGCTGGTCCTCCTGCAGCATTGCTTGGCTGTATACGTTCGCAACCTTCACATATTTTGCGCTGCTATAACCTGTATTTCCGTTTGAATCCACGGCTTTCGCTTCAAGACTATTGACCCGTCCGGCATAAGCCGCTGTCTTCCACTTGTATTGGTATCCTGATCCTTTGGGAGGCGCATCCTTCCACTCTCCGCCGTTAATCCGGATTTGTACTTTGCTGACCGGATTTTTGCCCCCTGCTTGAATGAGGACATTGACACTCCCCATCACGGGGCTCGTTTCGCCTGGGCTTGTAATCTGCACTTGCGGGAGCGCGGCGCCCGGATTATCTACCTCCACCGACATATAGGGAGACCAGGCCACATAGCGGGTCACACTGTCTTTTCCCCTAGCCGCCAGTTCTACCGGACCGTCGTACTTGGAGAAGTCGACGTCGGCATACCAGCTTCCGCTGCCGTCCGCTTCCGGATCATCCATGTGGGCACTGACGAGCGAATCGCCGCCTACGGCGAGCTCCACGTCATACACTCCTGAAAACGTTCCGGAAATCCGGGACATACCCGGCCCCAACGGGCCTGAAGGCTGGTCTATCGCGATGAGAGGCGCAGCAAAGACAGGCAAAGGAGGAATTCCAAACACCGAAAGAACGACTGTAAGGATCAGACAAATTCCGACGTGACGAACAGCTCGCGGGTTTCGGGCATGTCTTTGGGCATGCCCCTGCTTAATTGCCATAAGTCTCTTCACTTCCTTTACATAATGTGTGAATGACCTTGACATCGCAACGGGAAAAAGGGCTAGGAGGAAGGGTACAAGCTGAGGAATGTTAGTTTGAAGCGTTTACTTCTTCTTATTATGGCGAACGTTCGCTTAGAACCACATGTGACAAAAATGTGAACGATAAAAGGGGTTTCAGCATTTTTTCGCGGTTTTTCTGCCCGAATTTTATCATCCCGCCGGGTACCGCGATGTCCCCTGTACCTGGATAAACCTTCAGTGAACAAGCGCACGTACGCCAATGGTGGATGAAACTTATAACATCGAATCAGTCCCCTTCCCCACATAGCAAAGGCTGCTCTATACACCGCTTTCCCGTTCCGATATAGTGGAAGTTAAGCAGTATGAATTCGTTTCCAGCATATATTTTGGGAGGAATCGGAAATGGAACCTTTTGCGCAGAACTTGTTACAGGACAAAGTGGTGTTGATTACCGGGGGAGCAACGGGTCTGGGCCGGGCCATGGGTGAAAAGTTCGTGCGGCTTGGTGCCAAACTGGCGATCGCAGGGCGCCGGGAAGAAGTGCTGAAGCAGACCGCCGAACAATTTAATGATAGCGGTTACAAAATATTCTATGCTCCTTGCGACGTTCGGGAACCGGCACAGATTGCGGAGTTGGCGGATGCCGTTGAACGGCATTTCGGCCGGATTGACATTCTCGTCAACAATGCCGCCGGCAATTTCATCAGTCCCACCGAAAGGTTGTCCCCTCGAGCCGTAGACGCGGTGCTGAACATCGTACTGCACGGCACGTTCTATGCGACCCTGGAGATCGGCAAACGCTGGATCGAACGCGGCCAGGGAGGCACCATGCTCAATATCGTGACGACTTATGCTTCAACCGGATCGGCTTTTGTCGTTCCATCCGCTGCGGCCAAAGCCGGCGTTCTGGCACTGACCCGTTCCCTCGCGGTAGAATGGGCACGTTACGGGATTCGCCAGGTGGCGATCGCCCCCGGCCCCTTTCCAACCGAAGGCGCATGGTCCCGCCTCTCTCCTACGCCGGAGCTGGAGCAGCAGATGATCGATCGGGTCCCTTTGCGCCGGGTCGGGAATAAAGAGGAGCTGGCGAACTTGGCTGCCTACCTGGTTTCTGATTATGCGGGATATATCAATGGGGAAGTGGTCACCATTGACGGTGGAGAATGGCTGCAGGGGGCGGGCGAATTCAATGAGCTCCGCTCCGTCACCGAGGAACAATGGGATGCTCTCGCCAAATTAACCCGGAAAGGGAAATAAGAAAAAACGTCTATCGGCGCACCTTCCAAGAAGCCAGACCGCATTTAGCGGAAGTTTTTCTTGCGATATAAGGAAGCCCAATCTCCGAAGCTTATCCTTTCTTATATCCAAAATAACAGCACAAATAGGCTGCTCTGCATAAGGCAGCCTATATTTTTGCATTCATCGATGTCGTAAACCAGGTATTCAAACCTGATACTGCTTCAGAATTTCCTGAAGCTTCAGAGCCAGGCCAAGACGGCCGTCGATCCGGAGCGATCCGGTCATATACGCCATCGTCGTGTTCAAGTCGTTCCGGAGCAGTTTCCGAAGATGGCTCTCAGACATGGTCAGCGTGCAGTCGGCGTCGTCCGAAGCGTCCTCCACAACCCGCACGGTTCCGTCATGGAAATATACCTGCAAATGTTTCCCTGTATCTTTAATATGAAAATGGTAGGAGGCGTGCAGCCCGTCCAGCGCCCCCGGCTGTTCGTTCATTTTTCCGGCCATCGCTTCAAGTTCTTGTACCACGCTCATCCATCGTCCCCCTTTTATCGCTATCTGTTTGCGCTTCAGGGACATGCCTTTCCAGCACCCTGAAGGTGCCGGTGCCGAAGGCGAGCAGATCCCCGTTCTCTTTGCGGGCATAGGCCTGGGCTGTTATCAGCTTGCGCGAGCTGTGGATGATCTCGGCCGTCACAATGACACGCCCTTCACCCGTGGAAGCCACGTAGTTCATGTTCAAATTCACAGTAACCACATTGGCTTCCGGCCTGGCCAGCATAATGAGTATGCCCATGGCGGAGTCGATGGCTGAAGCATGCATGCCGCCGTGCACGATCCCGATGAGATTGAGATGATGGGGCAAAATATCAAAGGCTACCACGACCTGATCGCCTTTAAGTTCAATCAGTTCGCATCCGATAAAATCCCAAAAGGTATGCTTCGCGGCGTTCTCCAGCTGCTTCAGCTTCAGGTTCTTATTCAGGCTGTCCGTCGTTTCCGGATTCATGTCCTTGCCCTCCTTCTCATTTGGCGTCGCCGTGTGTCATCCCCTATAGGTCGACCTTCGATTGATTGACCAGCTTCTCATTCTCTTCTTCGATCAGTTTGCGGCGAAGCACCTTGCCCACCAGCGTCTTGGGCAGCGACTCGCGAAACTCGTAGATCTTGGGCACTTTATACACAGCCAGCCGTTCCTTGCACCACTGCTTCAGCTCCTGCTCGGTAACAGACGAGCCTTTCCGGAGCACAATGTAAGCCTTTACATTTTCGCCGCGGTAAGGGTCGTTCACGCCAGCCACGACGGCTTCCTCCACATCCGGATGCTCGAACAGCACCTCCTCGATTTCCCGCGGGTAGATGTTATAACCGCCGGCTATAATCAGGTCTTTGCGCCGGTCCAAAATGTAAAAAAAGCCCTCATCGTCCATCCTCGCCAAATCCCCGGTGTACAGCCAGCCATCCCGGAGCGTGCGCTCCGTATCTCCCGGCCGGTTCCAATACCCCTTCATGACCTGGGGGCCGCGGACGACCAGCTCGCCGATTTCGCCAAGCGGCAGCTCTTCACCCGTTTCGGGATGCACAACACGGGCTTCGGTATCCGGTAAAGGAATACCGATCGAGCCGTTTTTGCGTTTCTCCCATATGTTGTTGGCATGCGTAACCGGGGACGCTTCGGTCAGTCCGTAACCTTCGATCAGCTTGCCGCGCGTGACCTCCTCGAACCGCTCCTGTACCTCCAGGGGCAGCGGAGCCGCTCCGCTGATACATATATTTATGGAAGATAGGTCGTACTTGTGCACTTCAGGATGGTGAATCACCGCAATATACATGGTCGGCGCCCCGGGAAACACCGTCGGCTTCCGCCGGTCAATGATCTTCAGCACCTGATTGATTTCAAAACGTGGAACCAAGATGAGCGTTCCGGCATTATAAACTGCCTGATTAAGCAGCACCGTAAGCCCGAATACATGGAAAAAAGGCAGCGCAGCCAAGTATTTTTCCTGGCCGATCCGTGCCCGGTAAAACCACAGCTGTGATTGAATCGTATTGGCTACCAGGTTCATATGCGTCAGCATGACGCCTTTGGCGAACCCGGTCGTTCCTCCGGTATACTGGATGAGCGCCAGGTCCTGTTCAGCATCGATGTCTACCTTGACCGGGTCGCTGCTTGATTGTTTCATGAGGCGGGTAAAGGATACGATCCGATCGTCATAGGTGACGGAGACATGAGTTCCGTCTTTTTTGGCGGCAATAGGGTATAGGATGTTTTTCGGAAAAGGCAAATAGTCTTTGACCGACGTGACGATCAGCTTGCTGAGCGGCCTGTGGGTCATCGCCTGTTCCACGCGCTGCACCAGCGCATCCAACGTCACGATGATGCGGACGTCAGCGTCGGATAACTGATGCTGAATTTCCCGCGGCACGTACAGCGGGTTCGTCATGACTACCACGCCGCCCGCAAGGAGCGCACCGTAATACGCGATGACCTCCTGCGGGCAGTTAGGCAGCATGATGGCGATCCGGTCCCCTTTGCGGACACCCAGCCGGAGCAGGGCGTTCGCAAACCGGTTTACCGAAACCAGCAGGGATCGGAATGTCATTTTCTTCCCCATGAAATCCAGAGCAATATGCTCTGGATATCGGGAAGCGGAATCCACAAGAAATTGCGCAACGTTCTGCTTGGGATACTCGTAACTGTGCGGGACCTCACTAGGATACTGATTTAACCAAGGTTTACTCGACATCCAGGCCACCCCATCTCACGAATTGTTACAGCACGTATTTTTCCGCGGCAATGACCTTTTCAGCGATTTCACGCTTCAATCCAAGCGTATTGACAGGCGACTTTCTCGTCAGCTTTTTCAGAACGGACAGCTGCGTCCGGAGCGTGTCGCCCGATTCCATCGCAGCGAGCACTTCCTTCGCCCACGTTTCGATTTTATTGAATTCGTCATGAACGAATACGGTCGTCATCAGGATCGGCAGGCGAGCCTTGTCTTCGCCGGAGCGGTCGATGATTTTTTGCGTACGCAGCAGCGCACTTTCCATCGCATAGACGGAAATCATCATATCGGACAGATGGCTCAGAATCTCCTGTTCGTCCTCGAGCTTCAATTGATATTTCTGTACGGCCTGGGCGCCGGCCATCAGGAAAATTTTCTTTGCCATCTTGATCAGATGGGCTTCCTGATCAAGCGTTACCTCGAAGGTTTGCGGAGGAATCGGCTCCAGAAGCTCGGCCTGCAGCGCCACGGCCTTTTGCATCAGCGGCAGCTGGCCCTTCATGGCCCGTTTCACCAAAGTGCCCGGAATGAGCAGACGGTTGATTTCGTTTGTGCCTTCGAATATGCGGTTGATCCGCGAATCCCGATAATTCCGCTCCACCCGGTACTCTTGAATAAAGCCGTATCCGCCATGGATTTGCACGCCTTCGTCGACGACGAAATCCAGCGTTTCGGAACCGAACACCTTGTTAATCGAGCATTCGAGCTGATATTCGGCAATGGCTTTGGCCGATTGATAGCCCACTTCCGGACTGGTGTGATCCACTTCGGCAAGGCCAACATCGAACAGACCTGCCGTGCGGTAAACCATGCTCTCGAGCGCGTACGTTTTCGTATTCATATCCGCCAGCTTCTTGCCGATCAGCGGGAAGGTGGAGATTTTCCGGCCAAACTGCGCGCGCTCGTTCGCGTACTTGGCAGCCAGTTCAATCGTATCCTTGGAGGCGCCTACACAACCGGCGGCCAGCTTGAAGCGTCCGATGTTCAGGATGTTGAAGGCGATCAAATGCCCCTTGCCTACTTCCCATAACAGATTCTCTACAGGCACTTTCACATCCTCCAGGATTAGCGGACAGGTGGACGATCCTTTTATTCCCATTTTTTTCTCTTCCGGTCCAATGCTGACGCCTTCCATCGTGCGCTCCACGATAAAAGTGCTGAAGTCCTTGCCGTCCACTTTGGCGTACACGATGAATAGGTCAGCGAAACCGGCATTCGTGATAAACTGCTTGCTGCCGTTCAATACATAATATTCACCGTCCTCGGATAAGGTGGCTGTCGTTTTCGCCCCCAGCGCATCTGAACCGGAGGAAGGCTCCGTTAAGCAGTAGGCGGCGATCTTCTCGCCGGTTGCCAGAGCAGGCAGGTATTTCTGCTTTTGCTCCTCAGTGCCGAAATAGACGATCGGCAGCGTGCCGATGCCGACATGGGCCCCGATCGACAAAGCGAATGCGGATGCCTTGGTCAGCCGCTCGCTGATCAGCGTCGAACTGACCTTATCCAGACCAAGCCCGCCATAGGCCTCCGGCACGTCGGCGCCGAGCAGTCCGAGTTCCCCGGCTTTACGCATCTTCTCCACCGTAAGCTCATAATTCAGTTTTTCAATCGCTTCGTCATGGGGCACCACTTCACCGGCTACAAAATCCTCCGTCGTCTCGGCGATCATTCGGTGTTCTTCCGTAAAATCTTCCGGGGTCACAATGCTGTGAAAGTCCGTGTCTTCAATGATATAACTGCCGCCGATCACCTTATTCATCGTTGTGCTCATCGTTCCCGTCTCCTTTGCGATATGAATTTTTAAGTTAAAAACCAAATCACTGTAGAACGTTTTCAGCTTACGGATGAACCTCAAACACGCCCGCGGCACCCATGCCGCCGCCGATGCACATGGACACCACACCGTAACCGCCGCCGCGCCGCTTCAGCTCGCTGATCAGGGTCGTCGTCAGCTTCGTGCCTGTGCAGCCCAGCGGATGCCCAAGCGCAATCGCGCCGCCGTTGACGTTCACTTTCTCCTCATCGATGCCAAGCTCCCGGATAATGTGGACGCACTGGGAGGCGAACGCCTCGTTGATTTCGAATAAATCCACGTCTTCCAGCGTAATTCCGGCCATCTGCAGCGCCTTCGGAATCGCCTTGACCGGACCGACGCCCATAATTTCGGGCTCGACGCCGCTGAGCGCGAAGGAACGGAACGTGGCAAGCGGCTGCAAGCCAAGCGCCTCGGCTTTTTCCCGGCTCATGACAACGACCGCCGCAGCCCCGTCGCTGACCTGGGACGCATTCCCCGCCGTGACTGATCCGTTCAGCTTGAACGCCGGTTTCAGCTTGCCCAGCACCTCCACTGTCGTGTCGCTCCGCACGCCTTCGTCCACCCGGAATTCGAAGGTTTTCGTCTGCACTTTGCCTTTCTCATCCACGCTTTTCAGTTCGGCCTGAACCGGCACGATTTCGTCCTGGAACTTGCCTTCCGCAAGCGCCTGCGCCGCCCTGGCGTGCGATCTCGCAGCGAACCGGTCCTGATCTTCCCGGCTGATGCCGAACCGATCGGCTACCTCTTCCGCCGTATGTCCCATGGCGATGTAGACCTCCGGCATCTGCTCAACAATCTTCGGATTCGGCGACATCTTGAAACCGGTCATCGGCACATGACTCATGCTCTCCACGCCCCCGGCGATCAGGATATCGGCATGCCCCAGCATGACTCGTTCCGCCGCGAAGGCGATTGACTGAAGGCCGGAGGAGCAAAACCGGTTGATCGTCAGCGCCGGCACCGTTACCGGGAATCCGGCGTACAGCGACATGATCCGGGCGAAATTAAGCCCCTGCTCGCCTTCCGGCATGGCGCAGCCGATGATGATGTCCTCCACGTCTTCTTTTTTAAGGCCCGGCGCGCGTTCAACGACGGCTTCCAGCACCGTTTTCCCGAGATCGTCGGCCCGTGTCTGTGCCAGGCTGCCTTTCTTGGCACGGCCGACTGCGGTACGCGCCATCGATACAATGACTGCTTCTTTCATGGAATATCCCCTCCCGTGGATGTTAGTTGCGGAGCGCCTTACCTTTGGTTAACATGTGGTGCATGCGCTGCTGCGTCTTCGTTTCGCCGCACAGGCTCAAGAAAGCCTCGCGCTCGAGGTCCAGCATATACTCCTCACTGACAAGGGTCCCTGCCGGGACATCACCGCCGGCGAGTACATGGGCCAGTTTTCGGGCGATCAGGTAATCGTGGTCGCTGATATAACCGCTTTGTTTCATGCCAAGCGCACCAAGCTGAAGCACGGCCTTACCCTCCGCCCCGACGACCCGGATCTTCTCCTGCGGGATCGGCTCATAGCCGCTGCGATCCAGACCGAGAACTGCCTGCTTCGCCTGATAAATCTGAACATCCTGACTCACCGCAACACGGTCGCTTGGCCGCAGGTACCCGAGACGCTTGGCATCGTGGCCGCTCGTCGATACCGTCGCCGTCCCCACGGTTTGGAAAATGTGGTTGATGTGCGGCTGCAGATCCGCATCCGGAAGACCGGCCGTTTGGCTTGCCCGCAGCGCCAGTTCCTTGCACCCTCCACCGGCGGGAATCAGGCCGACGCCGACTTCGACAAGACCGTAATACGTCTCCGGCGCTGCGATGACCAGGTCGGCCGGCATGCAGGATTCGACCCCGCCGCCGAGGCACATGCGGTGCGGCGCGGCCACGACCGGCTTTTCAAACCGCTTCAGCGCGTACATTGTGTACTGGAATTTCCGGATGATTTCGTTGATTTCGTCCCATTCTTCGTCCTGTGCTTCCATGAGGAGCAGCATAATGTTGGCTCCCACACAGAAATTGCGTGCCTGGTTCGCAATCACGAGTCCTCTGAAATTGCTGCGCACCTCGTCAATGCTCTGCGTAATCATGGAGAGAATGTCCTCGCCGATCGCATTGTTGGGCGAATGAAATTCCAGGCAGGCGACGCCGTCTCCAATGTCGATCAGGCTGGCGCCGCTGTTTCCTTTCACCACCTTGTTTTGCTCTTTCAGGCTGCGCAGATTGATGACTTCTTCCGGCTGTTCTACCTCACGGTATGCGCCAGACGCCACATGAATCGAATACAGCCGGCCCTCCTCCTGCTTGTAAAAGGACTTGTGTCCCGCAGCGACCCACTCTTTAACCCAGGCGGGAACGGTCAAGCCTTCGGCTTCCATCCGCTCCACGGACCGGGCCAAGCCGATGGCGTCCCAGGTCTCAAACGGCCCGAGTTCCCAGGAGAAGCCCCATTTCATCGCATCGTCGATTTCCTTGACCGAATCGGCGATCTCGCCCACCTTTTCGGCCGAATAGACAAGCACCTGCTTGAGAATGTTCCAGGCCAGTTCCGAGTAGCGGTCCTTCGTCCCGAGGAGCGCCTTTGTTTTCGCTCCGGCTCCCTTGGCCATTTTCGCGGCCTCCAACGATGCCGATTTGGGCTTCATCTGCGGCACGTATTCCAGCGTTTTCAGGTCAAGGGATAAAATCTCGCTCCCGGCCGGCGTTTTCTTCTTCAAATAGAAGCCCTGCCCGCTCTTCTCCCCGAGCCAGCCGCGTGCCACCATGCCCGTCAGCACGTCCGGCGAAGTGAAAACCGCTTGTTCGCGCTCATTCTCGACGTTCATCCGGACGTTATCCGCGACATGAACGAACGTGTCGAGCCCCACCAGATCCAGCGTGCGGAAGGTAGCGCTCTTCGGGCGCCCCATCGCCGGTCCGGTCACCGCATCGACCTCTTCCACCGTGAAGCCCTTCTCCACCATTTCCTGCAGAGTCACAAGCAGGCCGTAAGTACCGATCCGGTTCGCAATAAAGTTAGGCGTATCCTTGGCGATGACGACGCCCTTGCCGAGCACCCTTTCGCAAAAATCCTTCATACGCGCCACGAGCTCCGGCTCCGTGTCCCGTCCGGGAATAATTTCAAGCAGCTTCATGTAACGGGGCGGATTAAAGAAATGTGTGCCCAGGAAGTGTTTTCTGAACGCTTCGCCGCATTCGGCCGCCATCTCGTTGATCGAGATGCCCGACGTGTTCGAGCTGACCACCGTACCGGGTTTCCAATGCTCCTCTACACGTTTCAGGAGCTGCTGCTTCACTTCCAGATTCTCGACCACCACTTCGATGACCCAGTCGACGCCTGAAATTTGCGGCAGATGATCTTCGAGGTTACCCGGCGTAATGCGGGAAGCAAACGCAGGATCATACAGCGGAGCCGGCTTGATCTTGCTGAGCTTCTCAATGGCTGAAGTTGCAAGACGACTGCGTACCGCCGGATGTTCCAGCGTCAACCCCTTCTTCGTCTCTTCCTCTGTCAGCTGAGTCGGAATGACGTCCAGCAGTAAGCACGGGATCCCGACATTGGCCAGATGTGCAGCAATGCCGGAACCCATAATTCCTGAGCCGATGACGGCTGCCTTGCGAATGGATTTGTTCATTGTGTGCTTGCCTCCATTTCAAATCCTTTATTGTGAGCAGCGGAATCCCCGAACACGGACAGCTCCAAAATTTCGGCGATATCCTTTGCCTTCACACGCTCTTCCACTTCCTTCATCTTCGTCCCGTCCTCCATCATGGTCAGGCAGTAAGGACAGGCGCTGCTGATGATGCTTGGATTCACTTCCAGCGCCTGCTCTGTGCGGGCAAGGTTCACCCGTTTGCCGGACGTCTCCTCCATCCACATCATGCCGCCCCCGGCGCCGCAGCACATCGCATTTTCCCGCGTGCGCTTCATTTCAACGAGCTCCACGCCGGGAATGGCCCGGAGGACGCTGCGCGGTTGGTCATACACGTTGTTATAGCGTCCCAGATAACACGAGTCGTGATAAGTGATCCGCTCCTTCACTTCATACTGGGGTTTCAGCTTCCCTTCGCGGAGGAGCTGATCCAGCAGCTCGGAGTGATGAAGGACCTCCACCCCTTCGAGCCCGAATTCGGGGTATTCGTTTTTGAACGTGTTGAAGGTGTGCGGACAGGCGGTCACGATTTTCTGGACGCCGTATTTTTCGAAAAGCGCAATGTTCTCCATGCACAGCTGCTGAAACAGCATCTCGTTGCCCATCCGGCGGGGCGTATCCCCCGAATTTTTCTCCTCGTTGCCGAGAATGGCGAAATTGACGCCGGATTCGTTCAAGAGGCGGGCAAACGCCTTGGAGATTTTGCGGCTGCGCAGATCGTATGAGCCCATCGATCCGACGAAGAACAAATATTCAAACTGCGGATTGTCCTTGACGGTCGGCACCCGGATGCCTTCCACCTCGCCGGTCCAATTGGCCCGATCGTTGCGGTTCAATCCCCAGGGATTGCTTTGCCGTTCGATATTTTGCAGGGCTCGCTGCCCCTCTGCCGGCATGCTTCCCTCCATCAGCACGAGATGGCGGCGCAAATCGATGATTTTATCGACATGCTCGTTGCCGACCGGGCACTGATCCTCGCAGTTGCGGCAGGTGGTGCAGGACCAGATCTCCTCCTCGGTCATGACGTCGCCGATCAAGTTCATGTCCTGCGGACTTGTGTCCTGATGGGTCCAGGTGGCCTTCTGCCATGCCAGCGTCGGGCGAATATCCGTCACGCCGTCCGCTGATGACCAATCGGGATGGGTTTCGGACACGGCTGCATCCAATGCATGCGCTCCACTCCCGGCAAAAGCATATTCGGGAACATACGGCGACTTACCCGTAACGGCTGTACCCTTTTCCGTCAAGTGATCGCGTAGTTTAGTAATAAGATGCATCGGCGATAGTACCTTGCCGGTATTGGAAGCCGGGCAGACGTTCGTGCAGCGGCCGCATTCCACACAAGCGTAGAAGTCGATCATCTGTTTTTGCGTAAAATCTTCGATCCTGCCGACGCCGAACGACTCGGCTTCTTCATCTTCAAGGTCAAGCTTGCTCAGCTTGCCGACAGGCTCGGAGCGGCCCAGCCAAATATTGACCGGTGCGGTCATGAGGTGAAAATGCTTCGATTGAGGAACATAGACGAGAAAAGATAGCAGAATAAGCAAATGGGCCCACCAAAAGATGTAGAACAATACGGATGCCGCCGTTCCGGACATGCCGGTGAAAATGGCCGCAATCGCTGAGGATATAGGTGCGTAAGCGGATGGCTCGAGGTCGAGCCGGATTCTTTCGAAGGTAAGCGACAGCAGCACAGACAGCATCAGGGAGAAGATAAAGAACACGACAATGCTCGGCTTCCACCCTTTCTTGAGGCGCGCAAGCTTCTCGCCATACCGGCGGTAAGCGGCATATCCCATCGCTACAAGGACCAGAAACACCGTGATCTCCTGAAGCAGACCGAATACGTCGTACGCGGGAAGCGGTAGGTGACCGCCGTCTGTCAGTCCTTTAATAATGAGATCCAGCGCGCCGAACTGAAGGATGATGAAGCCGTAAAAGATCACCACGTGCATAATGCCGCTCTTCCGGTCCTTCAGCAGCTTTTTCTGGCCGAACACCTGTCCCAGGAACTCGCCCCATCTGCCTTCACGCTGCTTCCGGAAATCCACCGGCTTGCCGAGCTTCACGTACAGCAGTCTGTGATACACCGCTTGGCAGAACAAATAAATACCGTACCCGGTCACAGCGAGAAACAGCAGTAAATTGACGATAGGCCACACCATTTGTCATCCGTCCTTTCTTCGTATTCACCTAAGTTTGGTGACGGGTTACATTTCGTAAGCGGTTACAAAGCTTGTTTAAAAATAAAATCTTACTTTGAAAACATTGACAACTGGCACTGTTTCCCATAAGATTAAGAAAAATGAATGAGGATTCATTCAGTTATTTGAATTCTAACACCGGGGTGGCCTGATGACAAGTAGAAAATTGGAAAAATATGAGTTGATTTTGGATGCAGCCTTAAAAGTAATCGCGGAGAACGGCTATCACGGCTCCCAGATTTCGAGGATCGCCAAGGAGGCAGGCGTCGCGGACGGTACGATTTATTTATATTTTAAAAACAAGGAAGATATCCTTATTTCTCTGTTTCAAGCCCGTCTCGGCAATCTGGTCTCCATGTTCAACAGCAGCGTTAAGGAAACGAATACCGCTGATGAAGCCCTCCGCAAAGTTTGCGAAATTCACTTTACCGAGCTCGAAAACAACATCAATCTGGCTTATGTGACACAGATCGAGCTGCGTCAGAGCTCGCTAGAGCTGCGCAAAGCCATCGGGCTTGTCGTCAAGCCCTACATTCAGCTGATCGAGCATATCATTGAACAGGGGATTGCCGAGAAATCGTTTCGCGCAGACCTCGATGTCAAACTGACACGCCTGCTGATTTTTGGGGCGATGGATGAAGTGGTCACCTCCTGGCTTATCTCCGGCCGAAAGTATTCCCTTTCCGCTCAGGTGGATAAGACAGTTGAGTTTTTCTTAAAAGGTTTAAAATAACGCGTTTGAGAGAGGAGCTTGTCCGCATGAATATCTACGTTATGCTGAAGCAAACCTTCGACACGGAGGAACGAATCGTCATTTCGAATGGACAGATTTCCGACGACGGGGTCAAGTACGTCATCAATCCGTACGACGAATATGCGGTAGAAGAAGCGTTGTTGCAGCGGGATGCGCACGGCGGTACCGTAACCGTCGTCTCAGTGGGACCGGAGCGCACGGCCGAGGCGCTGAGAACGGCACTGGCCATGGGCGCCGATGAAGCCGTACTTATTGACGGCGACAGTATTCCCGGCGACGAGTTCAGCATCGCCACAGCACTGGCGGCCTATTTCGGCCAGCAGTCCGTAGACCTCATTCTCGGCGGCAACTTCTCTGTAGATTCCGGCGGGGGTCAGGTCGCTGTAAGAGTAGCCCACCTGCTGGGCCTGCCTCACACTTCCTCGATCACGAAGCTGGACATTGCCGGCGGAAAAGCATCCGTGCAGCGGGACGCCGAAGGCGATACCGAATCGCTGGAGGTCGCACTTCCTGCGGTATTCACCGCGCAGCAGGGGCTTAACGAGCCGCGGTATCCGTCGCTGCCCGGCATTATGAAGGCGAAGAAGAAGCCGTTCCAGCGTCTCGGGCTTGGCGATCTTGGCCTGAGCGAAGCGGATGTGGCCGCCAAGACGAACCGCCTCTCCCTCGCCCTGCCGCCTGAACGCAAGGCCGGGCAAATCCTGAAGGGAGACCTTGCCCAGCAGGCCGCGGATCTGGTCCAGCTGCTGCGTACCGAAGCCAAGCTGATTTGAAGAAATTCATAAAAGGAGGAATCCCGAATGAGTAAAACGTTTGTGGTCGTAGCCGAGGTCCGCGGTGGCAGCCTGCGTCAGGTATCGTTGGAAGCGCTTCAGGCGGCCTCCATTGCCAAAAATGAAGGAGACGCCGTCGCTGCCGTGTTAATCGGGTCGCAAATTACGACCCTCGCAGCAGATCTGGCGGGCTATGTGGATGGCCGGGTCTACGCCGTGGATCATCCCGAGCTGGAAATCTACAACGCTGAGGCTTATTTTGATGCCGTGCAAAGCGTGTTTGAACAGGTGACGCCTGACGTGGTCATCCTTGGCCATACGGCACTGGGCCGGGATCTTGCGCCGAAAATCGCTGCCCATTTGGGTGCCGGACAAATTTCAGACGTGACGGCGATCGAGCAGAACGGCGGCGAAGCGGTCTACACCCGCCCGATCTACGCAGGTAAAGCATTCGAGCAAAAGTCGTTCACCGGCGGCCCACAGGTCGTGACGATCCGCCCGAACAATCTGTCCCCAGCACCAAGCGTATCTTCGCCTGGGGAGATCATCGAGATCGATTACGCCCCTTCCGGCTCCCTCCGCTCGATCGTAAAGGACATCGTCCGCAAGACGTCGGGCAAGGTCGACCTGACCGAAGCGAAAATTATCGTTTCGGGCGGCCGCGGCGTCAAGAGTGCCGAAGGGTTCAAGCCGCTCGAAGAGCTGGCGGATGTGCTGAACGGCGCGGTGGGCGCTTCCCGGGCGGCGTGCGATGCAGGCTACTGCGACTATTCGATGCAGATTGGCCAGACCGGCAAGGTCGTGACGCCGGAGATCTATATCGCCTGCGGCATCAGCGGCGCGATCCAGCATTTGGCGGGGATGAGCCAGTCGCGGGTTATCATCGCGATCAATAAGGATCCCGAAGCGCCGATTTTCAAAGTGGCGGATTACAGTATCGTCGGGGACCTGTTCGAGGTCGTGCCGCTCCTCACCCGCGAGTTTCGCAAGGTGCTGGTTTAACGGCTCGTTGGACATGATGAAGCCCCATATTTAAAAAAACAAAAGCATTCGTCAGCCGGTCCACCACCGGCCTGACGAATGCTTTTTCCTTGTCTTGTCGTGTATGAAGCGGTGTTCAAAGGAACAACGCGGCAGCTCAGACGTTTGCCGAAGCTAAAGCTTCTTTAATCTTCCGGTTCACCCATTCGCGCTTGGCGATCAGCCATTCCTCTTCACGCGGGTAGCGGCTGAACGTGATCGGCTCGGGCAAATCTTCCTCCAACGCCTTCAGCACATTCTCCCTGCCGATTTTCGATTCGAGCAGCTGGAGTGCACGCAAATCCTGCAGCGCTTCGTTCATGACCTCAAGCCGGATCGATTCGACCGGCACGCCGCCAGGTCCCGGATACACGATAAACGGATCGCCTGACGGAAAAGCTTTGCCGGCATCGGTCGTCTCGTATGGGTCAATCTCGCCTTTGGAGTATTGCGAATAATAGAAGTTATAACCCCAATGTAAAAATCCGGCGGCGTCAAATTTGTACAGCTGGTAACCCAGAATCCGGTTGCGGGCCGAAGGGAAGCACATGAAGCGGTTAGCCACCTCTTTATATTGGGAACAGCAATAGTACGTCCAGAGTGGCTGGACGTTATGCTCCAGAAACGGCTCGATATGGTTACTGGCCGGAATAGGCGTTTTCACCAAACCATTTTCGAAGAAATCATAGTCCGACAGGGCGTCGATGATCGGGAATCCTTGCAGCAGACCGCCCAGCAGCTTGCTCGCATAGCCATAAGACTCCAGGTGATCCGCCCCGGGCTCATCGGAAATGTGGAAATAGCTTCGTTCCGACAGGTTATTGGCATGAATCCATTCCGTTAGCGCCGGAACAAACTGCTCCAGGAACAAACGATACGTTTCACCGGTGGCATCGGTCTCCCATCCGAAAATCTTCTGTAGATTTCCGTCTACGGATGCCATAATCTTCGGTGCATGCTTCGCGCCCCATTGCGTGAACAAATGGGAAAATTCAAAATAGCGGATGCCCTTCTCATCGCACAGCTCAACCCATCTTGCGAGCCGGTCAAAGCCGAACGCGTATTGGTCTTCTCCCGTGACGGTCACATCCACAAGCTGTACCGTCGGCCGCTCCCCGCCGACCTCGGTGTCCAGCGGCGGCGTAAAGACGGGCGTCAGAATCATGTTCATGCCATGCTTCACGGCCGTATCCATATATTGACCGATCACCTGCCAGTGCTCTTCGCTGAATACGTCCAGCTTGTAATAGGTCGCCAGGCAGTCGGTATGGAACCATTCGGTATGTATCAGTTTCTGGGGAGGCAGATCCTCAGGAATCAGTTCCAGCTGAAAAGTCTCCACTCCGGCAACTTCCCCATCCCCGGATGCAAAACGGACGGTGATCGGATAGCTGCCCGCCGGCGTCTGACCATTCGGCTGAAGCGTAATCCACACACTTTGCCACTCTCCCGGTACGGCCGGAATCGTTTGTTCTTCATCCAGCGGGTACAGTGGATCCGGAAATAGTCCCGGCTCTGCACGCAGGACATGTTCATCGTGATCCGGATATACAGGAAGTCCGGACGGCACGAGGCCAACGCGGCGTACCGTTACCGGCAGTGCGGCCGGAGCATCTACGATGACCCTGAGATCATTCACCGGGCCTTCCGTCCGGTAAGCGGCTTGAAAAGCATACGTTTCGTTGCTGAGCATCGACCCGCCGGTCACGGGATGTTCGGTTCCCTGTCCATCCGGAAATACTTTGGATAACGAGCTGAGAAGCCTGGTCTGAAATACTTGATTCTGATTCATTGAGCCAATGATCCCTCGCTTTCAAACGGTATGCTGTATCTTTCGCTGTCCGTCCCCGGCATCCTCTTTAAAAAATCCAAAAATAAATATTTTTTTAATCTGCAAACACTTCCCCATCTTCCGGAATGATTACCCTGCTGCTGTATCCCGACTTTTCTATCACATCTCTCAGGTCATCCCTTGTTACAAAGCAGTGATTGATCGCTTCCATGTGAACGGCAGCCACCTGCGTATCCGGTTGATGACGCAGAAGAGCAAGCACGTCATTCTCATCCATAATGATCGGATCCCCCGTCACGAAGCGGGCACCGCCGGCATTAACGATCGTCAGATCCGGCTGGTAGGCATCAAACGCCTCTTCAACATCACGGCACCATATCGTATCGCCTGCAATGTAGACCGTCGGCTCGCCTTCGGCTTGAAGGACAAAGCCGCACACGGGCCCCATTTGTTTCCCGATTTCTCCCGTTCCGTGCTGACCTCCGGTTCGGGTCAAGGTGATTCCCTGAAATGTAACGCTTCTTTCGACCGGCGTCGTGCGGGCAAATCCGGCTGCCCGGATCTCGCCTTCGTCCTCCGGCTGGCAGAATACCGCCGTCTCCTTGCTGATTTGCTTTTGGGCAGGCTCATCCCAGTGATCAGGATGCCGGTGGGTGACCAGCAGCGCATCCGGCTGCACGAGCTTATCCACCTCCACTGGCAGGGGTACCCGCGGGTTGCGCAGTTCGTTGGCGGTATTGATTACCGGCGGGTTGGCCTCCTTCTCGCTGAACATCGGATCGACGAGAAGAGTTACACCGGCATATTCAATAAACAATGTGGCATTGCGGATCAATTGAATTTTCATTTCCATTCACTCCCGGTTTGGTTTATGATTCTGTTATTCACGATATCAGTATAAAACAGGAAAACGTGTTCTTTACATAGCCTGGCGAAACGATATTGGCAGCTATATTTTCACGGTGAAAGGAGTGAAGGGCAAGATGAGCAAACAAGATATCGATGAGATCGACCTTAAAATATTGCAGCTGCTGGTGGAAAATTCTCTCCAGTCCAACAAGGAGATCGGAGAAAAGGTACATCTCACCGGTCAGGCGGTGGGTGCCCGCATCCGGAAGCTCCAGGATCTGGAGGTGATCGAGGGTTATACGCTGCGGTGCAATCCGGGCAAGCTCGGACTCCAGGTCAGTGCTTTTATTACGGTCTTTATGAAATCCGCGGATACGCATGCTTCGTTCCAGCATTACATCCAGCGTACCCAGTCCATCGTGGAGGCACACCGGATCAGCGGTGAAGGCTGCTATCTCCTTCGGGTGCAGGTGCCAACTCCTATGGACCTCAATGACCTTCTGGGCGAGATGGTTCAGTTCGGCAATTATAAGGTCAATTTGTCCATCGGCCAGCTAAAATAGCCTATCAAAAAAAGAGCTCCCCATTCCTGTTCGAGATGGAATAAGAGCTCTTTTTTTGCAGAGTTTATAACCTTTTTTAATTGGCTTGTTACTGGACGACCGGAATCGTCATCTCGAGATCTTTATGATAAGTTTTAAGCGGTTCCCCCTTACTGTCGGAAACGATGGTCCAATCCTTTTTCACAGTCAATGTATAAGGCTTGATCGTAATGGAGGTCGGTGTTTTGTCAAACGGCTTGTAAGCCTCATCTTCATGATATTCAGTACCCGGGCTGCTGTTGAAGTATCCGATCATGTTCTGCTTCACCGGATTTCCATCCTGATCCACGATGTCGTAATACATTTTGCTCGGGCTTAAATCTCCTGTTTGCTCTGATGTCACAGGAACGCTGCCTTTGCTGTCCAGTACGAGTCGTGTCGTTATCGGCGTCAGATCCACCTGCTTGACCGTATAGCTGAAACCGCCGCTGCTTTGCGTTTGGTCCGGATGAAGGACGACGGCTCCTTTCGCCAGGTTTTTGACAGGAACGACGAATTCAAACGGTTCCTGTATGCCGGTGACGTTCAGTTTTACGGACATATCAAACGCTTCGGGCAGGTTTAGTTCGGTCAATCCTTTCGTCAATTCATACATGGCCATGTTTCGAATCAAATGGCCATCTTCCGTTTTGCCTACAGCGTCCGTGAACATACCGAAAAATTTGCTGTGACCTTGGATGTTGACTTCCGGCATGTAGATATACCCTTTTTTCTGCTGTTCCAATGGAACGGTTTGGATCAGGTTCCCCTTCTCATCCTTCGCCCCTGCCGGTGGATAAGGGGAGAGCATCGTATCGTCGTCCACGCCCTGACGTTCAATAGCGAACGCAAGCCGGGTTCCATCAAACATCACCTCTTTAATGCTGAGCGTCACCCCGTCTCTCGTTACACTCAAGTTCGGTGCAGTTGTCAGTCCTGTAGTGCTGGCCTTCTGCAAAGTGCTGTCCGAATTGTATTGGAACACACTGCCGATCCACGGCACGTTTTTTAAGGCATCCGCCATAACTGGGGATACGAAGCCACTTCCCATTACCACGCCTCCAAGCATAGCTGCAGCTGTTACGCTAATCGCCGTCTTTTTCTTCCAGGTTCCTCTTCCGATACGTTCGCTTCTGCTGGATCTACTCATCTCATTCAGCCTCTCCATAATTTGATTGGCGTAGCTTTCTTGCGGCATTTCCTTTTGCTTAACCGTTCTCCGCAAATGCGCCATCAGCTCTTCTTCAGTTAGATCTGACCATTCGTTCATGGGTTACCCCTCCTTTGATCTTCTTTTGCAGAATCAGTTTTTTCCGGACGCGTTCGAACTTTTTACGCAGGGTTGCCGGTTTGCAGTCCATAATCTGTCCGATCTCTTCGAAGCTGTACTGCTCCACTGCCCGCAGAAGCACGAGATGCCTTTCTTCAGGCTTCAAACTCATCAGCAGCTCTTCCACCTCTGGTACGCTGTCCTTTTGGTGCTGATTCTCCAACTGCCGAATCTCTTTCTGGAGAGATAACGTCTTCTTTTGCCGGCTCTTCTTTCTGGCCATATCCATGCAATGGTAGTAAGCAACTTTATATAACCATGAGGAGAAGGAAACCTGGTGCTCATATTTATGGATGGATTGATACACCTTGATGAAAATTTCCTGCAGCGCATCCTCCGCTTCCTCACGGTTCTTCAAAATGTAATAACAATACGTATAAATCTGACGCTCAAACGTACGGATGATGTCGGCAAATGCCTGCTTATCTCCTTGTTTGACGCTTTCTACGACGCTCTCGATAGGTTGTGTCGACTCTTCCCCGGGGTTGAGGTATTTCATGGCATCACCTCCCTTGTTGTCCCATCCTCACCCTGTATAACGTTTGGGATGCTGCCGAATGTGACATCGGTCCGAAATAAAAACGTCCCTTATCGGAAAACATGCTTTCCGTAAGGGACGCGAGAAGGATTTGGATCTTTGACGTACTCCTTAGAACATTCCCCCCAATTAGACGCATCAGGAGCGAAAAAGGTTATGAAGCTTGAACATTTACCAATCACAGTAACTCAAAGTTAAGATCCGGTGAATGAGCAGCGGTTACCGGATCTATTGGTTGCTCCAAATAACCCAATTCCAGAACGGCGACGATCCGCTCCTCTTGGTGAACACCAAAACGATGGGCGGATGCTCGATCATAAATCCAGTCGTTCATCGTCATTCGGACGTGGAGATTGCTCTCCTGCACGAGCAGGTGAAGGTTTTGCACGAGGCAGCATGCGGCCGCGAAATCTTCTTCCCTTTTATGAAGATCGCGCTCTTCTTTAATCACCAGGATCAAATAAGCCGGCGCCTCCTCCTGTAATCCGGCCATGATGTCTGTGCTGCCTGACCCGATAAATATAAAACGCCACGGCTCCCGCAGTCCGTCGTTCGGAGCCCATACGGCCCCATTTAACAGATCCAGGACATGAATTTCAGGAACTGGCCGATTGCTGTAGTTTAACGTATGTCCTGTATTTGTGATACCGGTGATGTTCATGGGTTCGCCTCCTTATCCCGATATGATCGTCCATTTCTTTTCTGCGCGTGTCCTGGCTCTCGCTTTCGGTATTTTGTCAAAATAGCCGAGGTGTAATATTCCCACCAGTTTCTCCGTTGGTTTCATCTGGAAAAGGTGGAATAACTCCCGGCTCTACATCATCGGCTCCGTGTCCCATAGGGTGCCAAGCTGCCGCTGCCAGGCAAGCAGCTGGAAGTTTTGCATGATCCCGCAAACTGCAGCGTAATTCATGTCATTTGTCCTTCTGTCCTCATTCGTGCTGGCAATAACAGCCAAATGACCGGGTATTTCCGTTACTCTTTTTCGGAAAAAATCCCGAATTTTTTCCGGCAGCCATTTGACCAGTTTGTTCTTCACCAAGGGCTCAAGCATGCAGGCAGCAAGACGTTCCCTGGATTCCGCCGTTCCTGCATATACGTACCGGTAACTTGAAGCCTCGCCGGAAGGATAAGGATATAAGCCCTGCGCTTCGCGGAGCAGCTCCCGCACAAGTTCCTGATCCACCTCGGGGGAGGATTTAAACCTGCGGATGCTTCTGCGCTCTTGGATGATTTTCGCCCATTCCATGATTCGACCCCTCCTGTTCATTCAGACTTGAAAACCGCCTATGATGTGATTCTCCACTCCTGACCAACGCATTACAGCCTCGCGAATCACTCGTCGGTTCCAAGTACTGCATCCCGGCTCGTTGTTATGAGTTGATTAAAACCATATGTTTCATTCGAAACAATAAATGTACGTGAAAGGAATGCTCATCGTTCTGCTTTTAGGCTATTCATGGAAAGATGATCATTTCAGAATCGATCGTTCCTTTTAAAGAGATAAATGTATGTTTCGGATAAAAAAATAATTTGATTGTAACAGTTAAAATGCTTCCGATACTCTCAATTATTTATTCATATGAAACAATATTATTGTATAGATTTATCCGGCCTCTGTCAATTCCGTTTCATGCCTGTATCGGTCATCCAGCTTGGGTACGTTGACGTAAGTCGTTTAAAGGCTCTGTTCGACGCGGTTCACACTTACCATGATGTTAGTACCTGTACTAAAAGTGCGTACTTACAGCGTGGCGGGGTATTTTTTATACTCAATACGAAGTCATTATCGAGCAAAGGAGGATCAATCCGATGAAAACCTTAGTGATCGTATCGCATCCAAGCATTGAAACGTCTGTCATTAATAAACGGTGGGTCCAAGAGCTCCATAAATACCCGGAAAAATACACGGTCCATGACTTGTACAAAGCTTATCCTGACCAATCCATTGATGTGGAAAAAGAGCAGCGTTTGGTGGAAACGCATGACCATTTGATGCTGCAGTTTCCAATCCAGTGGTTCAACTGTCCGCCTCTCCTGAAACAATGGCTGGACGAAGTGCTGGCATACGGCTGGGCTTATGGTTCGAACGGTGGCGACAAGCTAAAGAACCGCAAAGTCGCTCTTGGCGTCTCTGCAGGGATCAAAAAAGCGGATTACAGCGAAACAGGCAGGTACCGTTATACACTGGAGCAAATATTGGTTCCGTTTGAAACGACCTTCCGGTACTGCAATGCGGATTATCGTTCGGTTTTTGCATTCTACGGTACGGAGAGCGAGCCAGGTGAAAATGTGCCGGGCGCGGAAGCCGATCAGCCTGTGGACGAACTGGAACAAAGCGCGCGGAACTATTTGAAATTTATCGACTCCCTCTAAACCGGCAAATGGATGTGGCCATTAAAAAAGAAGTATCTCCCTGTACGGGAAATACTTCTTCTAATGAGCCGAATTACGGGATGCCTATCGCTGAACAGCCTCAAATCCAGGAACAAAGTTTTCCTCCCCCCACTCGCACATCAGATTCAGCACAGGGATGAGGGAAAGACCCCGTTCGGACAACGAATATTCGACCTTGGGGGGAACCTGAGGAAATTCCTTGCGTAAGACCAGACCGTCCGCCTCCATCTCTTTTAACATGACGCTAAGTGTTTTAAAGGAAATGGTTCCGATACTCCGCTGGAGTTCATTAAAACGCATCACTTGATGTTCGGACAACCAATACATGATGATCATTTTGTATTTGCCGCCGATTAAGGACAGTGTATATCCAAATCCGGTGTCTTTGAGCTTAACGCCGCCCGGAACACAGGTTTCCCGCACAGGAGCACCTTCCTTTCGCCAAGACGATCTGTCTCCATTATATAGGCTAAGTTCTTCAGCGTAAAAGGATATGCAGGGAATAACGGCGGCTTGCCCGGTAAACGATGCTTACCCATCAAAAGGTGTTGCCTATATATTTCTGCCGTATGCCTCAATCTGCGTCAGGGCCGGAAACGGCGTCTCATCGCCTTTGATCAAGCGCTTGAGCACCAGCCATTGGACCGTGCGGGGAGAGATGTCAAAGTATTGGATGCTGCGGATTTTTGCAGGATGGAGCTGCTCCTCTGACCCGTCGGAAAAAGCAACCGTGACTTCTTTCCACCAGCTGTCATGCGGAAAATCGCCGCGCAATACAAGGCCCAGCCGGTCAAGCTGCACCTTACGACCGAAATCCAGTGTCAGCTCGGCATCCGGCTGCTGGTTAATTCCCCAGGATTGATACGGGTAAGAACCGTGGCTGTAATTGGCATAGACGCCGTCGATGGCGTTGCGGGCAAAGAAGGTCGGGTCATTTCGGGTTTCGACATTCGCATGAGCATGCGGGAAAGCGCCAGAGTCGTGCTTCTGGTCATGAGGGTTTAAGGCCAGATTACGGTACTGGCTGATCTCATTCTCCGTCGCATACCGGGCAGTAACATAATGCTTCGATCCGGCAAAAGCGTTCTCGGGATACGCTCGTTTGTACGCCAGCGGAATCTCGTATTCCCATGTGGTTCCCTTGACATAAATGAAAGACGGATTGAGCGTCTCATCCATCTGAACCACGATATACGAATCCGGCTGTTCCATCGTGACTCTAAACTTGTCGCCCTCGGCGTACTCCACACGCTGGCAGGCCAGATGCGTAAACCCTTCTTCTTCCCGTTCTATCAAATGGACATGCATCGTTTGCGAATCGCTGTACTCCTCCGTCCTCACTTCATCTTGACGATTCAATAACTCGAGCTTGATTGTCGGCATCATCGTTCTCTCCCCATTTCAGAGTATCAAATGAACTTGATTGGATTGATATAAACTAATAAGAACATTATATAACGGTTCATATGAACGCTAAAGAGATTTTTTAAGATTATAGAATTTATAAATTTCAGCGAAGCTGAACCATTCTATAATCGCAAGAAAAACTTCAGCTAAACGCGGTCTGTCTTGTTTGAAGGTACGTCGATAGACGTTTTTCTTATCATCACCTGGTGATCCTTCAGCTTGATTTGGACAAGAAAATAATTGTAAAAGGTACGACAGACCCTGAATCGGCCTAAAATCCGGTCCCCCGTTTATTTGTGCCAAAAGCACCCTAATTCACAGCGTTTTTTGTTATACTAAAATTGCATTAAATCTATATTTAATGCAATTTATCTTTAAATCGATCAGGTGGGTGCCAAGCTGATGAAATATACGGAAGTTTTTGAGCAATATGAACGCGAAACGAAGCTGTTTGTTTCCTATATGAAGGATCGTGAATATTCACAAGAAACGCAGAATGCTTATTTTCATGATCTCAAGCATTTTTTGACGTCGCTGGACGGCAAAGCCGTTTCGGAAGTTTCAGAGATTGATGTGATGTATTTCCTGACCCGTGTGCGTGAGAGCGGCGCCGGCGCCCGGTACCGCAACCGGTGCCAGTCGGCCATCCGCCTCTTTTATAAAGTCATGATTCGATTCAAGTTAACGGACCATAATCCGGCGATGAATATTGAAAAAGCAAAGGTCGAGAAGAAAAAACAACCTGTGTATCTTCAAAAGCAGTTTCTCGATGCATGCCTGGGACTGGTTGAAGGAAGATATATGATTCGGGACGTTTCGATCGTCGCCCTGATGGCCTATGCGGGACTTCGTGTCAGTGAGATCGTGAAGTTAAACATTTCGGACTTCGATCAGGAAGGGAACAACATCGGTGTGCTCGGAAAAGGCGGGAAATGGCGCTACATCCCCCTCCCTGCCGAAATGACCAACTTACTGCAAACATGTCTGAGCGAGCGGATCCCTCCCCGGAATACCAAGGAAACGGCCTTTTTTATTTCCCAATTCCGGCGCCGTATCAGCAAACGAATGGTACAGAGTATCGCGGAAAAAACCTTTCAAGCCCTGTTCGAAAAGTATCCGCATTTATCGGGAAGAACGCTGTCCGCCCATAAGCTGAGACACTCTTTCGCTACGGATTTGCTGCACAACGGAGCCGACCTGCGGACGGTTCAAGAGCTGCTTGGCCATGAGGATATTTCCACGACCCAGATCTACACCCACGTATTGGATGAGGCCAAAGAGCGTGCGATGAATAATATCCGACCGGCCATTCCAGGGGAGTTGTTGAATGGGCAAGCTTAAACGGGCGGCAGAATTTATTTGGGGAACGCAAAAAGCTCCCGAATGACCGACCTGAGATGTGCAGGTCTTTTCATTGGGAGTATGAAGAACATAAGCTAATCTTGAGCCGATGGGGTCATCCGATGCTAATCGTTCAGCTTGGCCCCGCCCAGCAGCTGCCTCTGCATCCACTGGTTCGAGACGAGCGCATCCCCGTCCGCCTTTAGCCGATGATACAGCCGAGAGCGAAGTTCTTGCAGGATGCCGACATGCTCCGCTTCGCTGACGACATTATTCAGCTCGCCGGGATCAGATTGCAGCTGATACAATTCGTCGATATCCGTTGGATTCCAGATGTATTTCCACTGCCTGGTCCGGATCATACGCTGCGTATACAGGCCGAACTGCTGACCGTTGTATGTGGATACAACCGCGTCCCGCCACGGCTCAGTCAGTCCCTTTCCGGCAAGAAGCGGAAGCAGTGATCTCCCCTGCAAATGGCCGGGGTTACATAACTCAAGTCCCAGGATGGACAGAAACGTCGGAGGCAGATCCAGAAAATTATACACGAAATCATCGCAGGTTTGCCCGGGATGCCGAACGCCGGACCAGCGAATGATGAGCGGCACCCGAACGACGTCGTCATATAAAATATAGTGCTTATCCATCATGCCATGCGAGCCGCACATGTCACCGTGGTCTGCGGTAAAGATGACTATGGTATTCTCTGCGGCCCCCGTGCGTTCCAGCACATCCAGTACCTTGCCGATGGCATCGTCAAGCTGACTGATCAATCCGTAGTACCGGGCAACAATGGGCGCCCAGTCATCCCATGTAAAATGCTCCACGCCCCAGCTGAGCTGCTGCTGCCGCTGGATGTACGGCTTGCCCGCCAGTGTATCCCTGAATCCTTCCCATTCCGGCACGCCTGCAGGGTCGTACATGTCGGCAAACGGCGCGGACGGCCTGCACGGCAGGTGCGGTTCTGAGAAATGCAGCGCCATGTGCCAAGGCTTCCCGCTGGATTGAAGGCGTTCTAGTTCCCCGGCTGCACGGTCTGCAAACCAATGCGTCTTTGCGTCCTCCAGCGGAATGGGATTACTCTCGCCGAAGTATCCGTTTGTAAAATGCACGTCCGGGTACTTTTTCTTGGCATATTCGTCGTACTCCGCTTCACCGAGATACGAATGATATCCGTAGGCCGTCGCATCGTAATCGGGATTCACACCCCATTTCCCCATGAAGGCACAGGAATACCCGTTCTCTGCAAGCGTCCTCGCCCAGGTGTAGGCGTCAGGAGGCAGCGCCGCAACAGGAAGCGCCCCGCTGTAGTTCCACAAGGCGCCAAACGTTTCCGGCCGGCTGCCATGAAGCAGGGACTGCCGCGCCGGGCAGCAGACCGGCAGGGCGGAGTACGCATGCGAGAACGCCGCGCCGCCTGCAGCGAGCCGGTCCAAATTCGGCGTGCGGACCGGATGCCTACCACTGTAGCCCACGCAGTCGTACCGAAGCTGGTCCGCGGTGATCAGCAGTACATTGGGACGCTGATTACGCATGTGCACCGCTCCTGAACTCGCTCGGTGAGCAGCCGGCATGCCGCACGAAGAGCCTGCTGAAGAACGACGGATCGTCATAGCCGACGCTGGCGGCCACGGCAATCACCTTCTCGTCCGATTCGGCCAGCATCCGCTTGGCCCGTTCAATCCGGATTTCATGGAGGACGTCGAATACGCTCTTGTGGAATTCTTCCCTCATGATGCGGTTAAGCTGGCGGGTACTGACGTTAAATAAACCGGAAAGGGATTGGAGCGTAATTTTTTTATCGAAGCTGCGCTCCAAATAACCGTAGATCCGGCGGGCTGTCATCACCCGGTCCAGCTGGCGCGGCGAAGCATAGCTTTTACGGCTGTGCATAAGCGCGTAATATCGAGAGAGGAGCACCAGCAGCTCCACCAGCTGAAGCTTGATCACCGTCGTATGCCCCAGGACACGCGCTCCGATTTCCCGGATCATGCTGTCAAGCAGCGTAAGGACGGAAGCCGCTTCCTGTCCGAGCAGGTTTAAATGATGATTGAAGCGGACGTCATGCTTCAGGAAAGGATGCACATAGAAGTAATCCATCGAAGTGGTAATCTCCAGCTCCCTGAGCAGGGCGTCCGAAATGAAGGACGGCATGAACAGACAGTTGATGATTTCCATCTTCTCTCCTTGTTCCACGTCATAGGCATGTATCTCGCCCGGGTTGATAATGAACACGTCCCCTGCCCGGATGTCATAACGCGTTCCTTGAAAGATATGACTCCCTTTTCCCTTCACAACGTAGACGAGCTCGACGAATTCATGCCCATGCTCGGCAAGCGATCCCTGCTCGGTCCGTGTGATCCAGAACGGAAATTCTTCCTTCATGTAGCCCCGGCTATTGAGAATTTCCTGCACACAGCAGCACCTCCTTCTGACCGTTAGCCATTAATGGCAGGACGAAGCTGCCTGATCAAACCGCTCCCGCCGCGGATCCCGCTGCCATTCGTCCCAGCTCATGCCGGAAGCGGACAGAATTTGCTCGATCCGTCTCCGGAACGGCAGCCCTGCCTCGACGAGCTGCCGGATCATCGGATCCTCGCGGCCGCCGAGCTTGCTGCTGACCCATTCGCCGATTTCCTGTTCGAATTGATCGGCGAGCTCCGGAAGCTGATCCGCCAGATTGTCTTTTTCGGCGGGGTCGGCGATCAGATCATACAGTTCCCTTGGCGGACGGGTGAACGGCCCCGAATCGTACGTTCGGATGAACTTGTACCTCGATGTCCGAATGGCTCTGGCTGCCTGCCAGGCGCATTCGCTCAAAAATATTTTCTCCGCCGTTCCTTCGGCTCCTCCTCGAATCGCCGGCCATAAACTTTTGCCGTCCAACCCGATAGGATCAGTTAGCGGAGCAAGGTTAATATGTGAAGGGTGCTCTTGACGGATCGACTCCAGAACGGTCGGCAGCAGATCTACCTGCTGAACCAGCCCATGCACTCTCTTTCCGGATGGAATTCTGCCCGGCCATCGCATGATGAGTGGGACATGGACGGTCGGTTCGTACAATCCGCAGTGGTCCCAGTATATATCGTGCTCCGTCAGGCTTTCCCCATGATCCCCGAATAGAATCAGCAGGGTATCCTCGGCAATTCCCAGTTTCTCCAGATGGTCGTCCAGCTCCTTCAACCGGTCGTCTAAATACCGGATTTCTGCGTCGTAGAGCGCATCATAATAAGCACTGTCCGTTACCGGTCCGACCAAATCGTAGTGGTGGTGTTTAAAAAACGGATATGCCGGGTGATTATACGCCCGCTCCATGCTGCGGTTGGCCGGATCATAGGGATCACGGCCGCTGTCGTAAAATTCGGGAATATAGTCTGCCGGCGGCAAATAAGGCGTGTGAGCATCCCAGTAATGGAGGAACAGAAAAAAATTCTCCTCCCGATGCGCCTCAATCCACGGGAATGCCAGCTCGTTGACCGTCACGCCGTCGATCCAGCGGTTGCCGCCGACGCTGTTCGTATAATAGCGGTAACCTCTGGCGAACCATTCCTTCAATTGATACAAATTGTCTACCGCCGAGGTCGTGAATCCGGCGCTTCGCAGCATTGTCGGCAGCCATGGCACCGACTTCGGCAGGTGAGCAAGCTCGGAACCATGCGATACAACGCCTGTTGTGAGTCCGATTTTGCCCGTGAAGATCCCGGTATGCGCCACTTCCGTCGGAATATCCGCGGCATACGCCCGTTCGAAGAGAACGCCCTGGGCGGCGATCCGGTCCATATGCGGACTTGTCGGCTTGGTGTAACCATACCCGGTTAACCGGGAAGCGCGAAGCGTATCCAGCGAAATCAAAATGATTTTCATCCGTCTTAGTCCTCCTAAGGAGCTGCCTTTTTTAGCGGTGCCCTGCGATTCAGCCAGGATAAAATCTGATCGCTGTTGTGCTGAAGCGAATGGGATGATGTGCAAATCGTGATGTCGGGATCGGAAGGGATATCGTAAGGGTCGGATATTCCGGTGAAATGCTTCACCTCTCCCCGCCTTGCTTTGGCATACAGGCCCTTCACGTCACGCCGCTCGCATTCCTCCAAAGGACATTTAACATACACTTCGACGAAACCCGGAATTTCTTGCCTTGCGTAGTCTCTCATTTCAGCATATGGCGTGATGGCGGATACGAGCACATGGACCCCATTACGGGCAAGGAGCTTAGAGACGTAGGCGATTCTTTTAATGTTCTCAAACCGCTCCTCACGGCTGAACCCGAGGCCTTTGCAAATCGTTTCCCGCAGCTCGTCGCCGTCCAGCAGCTCTGCGCGGACTCCCCGCTGCAGCAGCTCATTCGCCACATAACGGGCCGTCGTCGTTTTGCCGGCGCCCGAAAGGCCGGTAAACCATAACACCGTTCCTTTCTCTTCCTGCCTTATATTCATCCTTAAGTACCTCCTGCTTATGGGCTGGTTGGCACCTCTACGGGTATTCCGCCGGACTGATGCGATCGGATAGCCGCTTCGATGACTTCCTGTGCGGCGAGCGCATCCGAGCCGGAAGCCTCAATGTCTTCCGGGGTAGCTCCTCTCTTGATCTGTTCGATAAAGCGGTTGATCCGGTGCTTGAACGTGTCGTCAAAACCCTGCATCCCGCCGAACAATGGATTGCGCAGCACCGTAAGTTCATCCGATTGATGCGGATAATACGTCATGCTCTCATAGACGTTGTCGATGACGATCCGGCCTGTGGTGCCGGCCGCTTCACAGAACTCGATCGGGTGGCGCATGGAGGCGTCGTAACTGCCGGTTAGATGACCGACTGCTCCTGAATCGAACTCCATGTTGACGGAAACGGTCGACCACGAATTCCGCCCCGGCGCTTTCGTCATGAATGCCTGCACCCGCTTCACGTCGCCGGCGAAGTAGCGCATGACGTCGATGGAATGCGGATGGAGCGCACGCATGTGCAGCCACTCCGTATCCTCCTGCCGGTTCGAAATGGTTAGCCGCATGTTCATATACAGCATGGAACCGAGCTTCCCTTGTTCGATGAGTTCCTTAGCCTTGTACGCGGCAGGCGTAAAGCGGTGATTCAGGTTGCAGGCGAGTCTTATGCCTTTTTCCCGGGCCAGGGCGACCATGCTGCGGGCCTCTTCGATCCGGTTCGATATTGGTTTCTCGACGAGCACGTCTTTTCCTGCTTCGATCGCGATAACGGCAGGCTCGAAATGATGGCTCCCTTTCTCAACCCCTGCCGTCGCCACGGCCACCATATCCACAGACTCTGCGGCGAGAAGTTCACGCAGATCTGTGTAGAAAGGAACGCCATGCTCGAGTCCCGCCGCTTCAGCGCGTTCCGCTATAAGGTCGCATACGGCGACAAGTTCCGTATCCGGGTGCTGCTTGTATGCCCGGCAGTGAATCTTGCCAATATGATTCACACCGACGACAGCAACCCTGATCATCGGGATTCCGCCTTTTCCTTCGCCTGCAGCGAACGCGCCTTTTTGATGGACCCGATGTGAAGGGAATCATACACTTCCTGGGACGAGGTGAATTTCTTGCCTGTTCCATGCCAATTCAGATTGGTATAGATCGGGTTGACTCTTTGGGTCTCATGCTCTCTCTTGGCGATGTGATCCTCCATCCGTTTCGTAAGCAACGCAACGACATCCGGCTCCTGCTCCGCGACATTATGATTTTCTTCGGGATCAAGAATGAGATTATACAGCTCCACCTCAGGCTTGAAATGGAAGTCCGGTTCAAGCGCCCGGATCAGCTTCCATTCCGGTGTGCGCCAGCCATGCTTGCGCATCCAGGTGCACTCGGTGATATAAAATTCGCTGATCCGGTTCCGCTCCTCACCTGCGATCGTCTTTCGCAGACTGCGACCGTCAAACTTCGTCTCCACCGGAATTTCCAGGAGATCCAGAACCGTAGGCATCACGTCCGAAATGACAGTGACGTCGGATACCCGCTTACCGGCCGGTACGCGGCCAGGAAACTTGATGATGAGCGGGACGACCAACGTGCAGTCGTACATCCCATGATGGTCGAAATAACAATCGTGCTCATACAGCGTCTCACCATGATCGGCGGTGATGATCACAAGCGTGTCATCCTCCAGGCCCATCGCGCTGAGCTTGGCAAAAATGGTTTGAATGCAGGCATCCATATAGGCAACAGCCCCGTCATACTGCGCGGTCACGTATTCCTGGTCGGTGACCCCTTCCGGAATCCAGGATTTCAAAAAATCGGCAAACGGTTTGAATGCGTAGACCGGTTCCATGGAGCGGTTGCCGGGATCTTTTTCGTCACTGCCGTAAAACATCCGTTCGTACGGCGCGGGCGGCAAATAGGGGGAATGCGGATCCATATGCCGCAAAAAGAGGAAAAACGGTTTGTTGTCTGCTGCCAAGCGTTCCAGCTCAGGTACGGCCACTTCGTTCAAATTTTGCGCTTTCGGCGTTCGTCCCGTTTCATCGGGCAGCCAAGCCTCGTAATCCAGATACGTACCGAATCCGCGCGAGGACGGATTGCCGGTAAAACCGATACAAGTCGTGTTATAACCATGATCGCCCAGCGTTTCAGCCAGAGTCTGCACATGATCGCCCAATGGTCCTTCATGGCGGAGTGCCACGACGTCCGTTCCGAACACGTCCATGCCGGTCAGCATAGACGCGTAGGCCGGAGTGGTCGGAATGCTGGGGCTGAAATGCTTCTCGAACAGGACGCCATCCTTTGCCACGCGGTCGATATATGGGGTCGTCAGCTTTTCGTAACCATACGAGCTCATATGATCACGCCGGAGGCTGTCGATGCCGAAAATAATGACGTTTGACTTACGCTTAGGCTCATTCTTACGCTTACGGTTGCTCATGTCGATTGAGTTCACTCCTTACCAAATATGGATTTACCGCGCACCCAAGTTCTTGAGGATCGCGTTCAAGTAGCCGTACGATTCAGCCGCAACGATGGATACCTGCGCCAGCGAATGCTTCGGTGAAGCGCCGATGACCTCTAACACGACCGGGCCGTCATACCCGCCGTCGACCATGGCTTTACAGTAGCCGTACAAATCAATGTCTCCTCTTCCGCACGCCTGCAGCTCGATCGGACCAGGGCCTTGGTCCTTCCCAAGGCAGTCACGGATATGGATGTGTTTTACTCGATTTAACACGGCTGGAAGCGCCTCCTCGGCTTGCTCGCCGGCGCGGTGAATATGGCTCGGGTCCATGTCAATGCCGAACGCCGGGGATGGGATAGCCTCCATGGCTCGCAGCGTTGTCGGCGTATTGTGGATCGCGTTGCCTACATGGGCTTTGACACACAGCGTTACGCCAAATGACGCTGCTTTCTCAGACATGCTGGCCAGCTTATCGATCGATGCGGCGAGGTCTTCCTCGACATTCATCTTGCCCCCTGGACCGACGTTCACGATCGGAATCTTCATCTCGGCGGCCGCCTCGAACGCGGGAAGCAGCCGCTGCTCATCGAGCGATGCCACTTCCGTCGAAAGAAGGGACAGGCCGTTCTCTTGTACGATTTCGAGCAGCTCGTTCTTCTGCTCCTTCCAGCGGCTAAGGTCCAGATGTTCGCACATCCCCTGGATGGCGGCAATCTCGACTCCGTCGTAACCGCAGAGCGCGATTTGCTTCGCCGCTTCCGCAAAGCTGAAATGCTTGAATAATACGGAATTGACCCCTAACTTGATCATCTCGGGTTTTCCTCCTTGTTCTTCGAATATTCGAATAATGGATATCATCCGGATTTCTTACTTCAAATACAGCGGATCTCCATGCAGCGGCGGCAGCGGATGCGGCCGAACGACTTCACCGCCGAGTTCGTAGGACTCCTGAACCGCATGAACGTATTCCAATACGGCCAGTGCATCGCGGCCGCTGGCGCGCAGCTGGTCCTGAGACACTTTGTTCTCTACATCCTCCAGGAAGGCGTGCAGCCGGTTGTTGAACGTCCGGTTAAAATCGTTTGTTCCAAAATCGGTGACGATCGGCTCCGGTTGAACGCTGATTGCAGCGATGCCCTTCTCCGCTTTCCAGAATGAAACCTTCTCGACGCAATTTTCGATGCAGAATGTTCCCTTGGATCCAGCCACCTCCAGGCTCCACCAGCCGCCGAGCCCATATACCGCATCGCCCCGCTGGCTAAGCAGGTACCCGACGCCGCCATTCGCAAACTTGACATGAATGCTGTTGATGGACACCATCACGTCTCCGGCGCTGCGGCGGAACCCCGGCCGGTCCGAGAACGTTTGGATGTGGGTGATGTCCCCGCAGAAATGCCGCATCACACTGAACGGATGGGTCAGGAACGCCCGCATGTGAAAATACGGATGCCCGCTGATTTTCGCGGAGCCGGCAGGCGCATAATTCGCTTCCCCGCCGTTGAAGCCCATCTTAGCGAGACAGTACACAAGCTCGCCGATATCTCCGCCGTCCACGTAAGCCTTCGCCTTCTCTGCAGGAGCGGTGAAATAGTGATTCAGGTTGCATCCGAGATACACCTTCTGCTTCTCCGCGAACGCAACGAGTTCGCGGCCTTCACGGACATCATTGCAGAGCGGCTTTTCGACGAGCACATGCTTGCCGTAACCGATCGCTTCCATCGCCGGTTCGAAATGCCAGCTTCCGTTATCAATCCCTCCGGTCGTAATGTCCACGACCTGCAAATCCGGCTCGTTCTCGATCATGTCCTTCAAGCTGTAATAGGCTTTGACGCCGTGTCTTTCCGCAGCGGCATCCGCGCGTTCCCGAACGACGTCACATACCGCTACAACATCCGCCAATTCGTCATCCTTATAACAATTGGCGTGGTTATTCCCGATTCCATTCATGCCGACGATTCCGATTTTGACCGCCATTTCCTCATCCCTTTCACCCGTTATAGATTCGCTGCTCCACAATTAGAAGATCTGTAACCGTTTTCTAATAACATCATAATCCCCGTGTTTTTCTGATTCATGGTCGATCGGGACAGAAACCGCACCGATCCGGACGATTTGTGATGCACATTTAGCCGGGTCATTCTTCTAGCCTTTGACCGCCCCTGCCGTCATCCCCGCCACGATTTTCTTGTTAAAGAAAATAAAGAGAATGAGCGGCGGGATCGAGATCAGCACGATGTCCGCAAACAGCAGGTTCCACGATGTCGTGAACCGGCTCATGAAATTGTACAGCGTCAGCTGGATCGTGGCGTTGTCCGCGCCGGGGAAAAAGTAAAGCGGATTGACAAAGTCGTTAAACACATTGATGGACGTCAGCACGATCACAGTCGAGGTCACCGGCTTCAATAGCGGAAAAATGATGCTCAAAAATAACCGGCCGCCGCCGCATCCGTCGATCAAAGCGCTCTCATCGACTTCACGGGGGAGCGTCGCCACAAACGCTTTGTACAGAATCGCCGCAAACGGAAAATGAAGCGCGACTTCGATAAGCGTGATTCCCGCCAG
The DNA here is from genome assembly GCF_038009285.1 of Paenibacillus sp. FSL R5-0378. Taxonomy (NCBI): domain Bacteria; kingdom Bacillati; phylum Bacillota; class Bacilli; order Caryophanales; family Paenibacillaceae; genus Paenibacillus; species Paenibacillus sp. FSL R5-0378. Next base: position 4,478,180 of record NZ_JBBPAY010000001.1, on the reverse strand, counting down.
CGTCTTAAACAAGCCGATGGAATCGAGCACCCAGATCGTCGGCACGATGGCCGGCGGGATCATCAGCCCGGCGAGCACAAGAAAATTAATGAAGGAGGACGTCCTCCCTCCTTCCCTGCGCTGCAGCACGAAGCCAGCCATCGCCGCCACAATAATGAGGATGCTGATGGACAGGACGGTGAGCAGCGTGCTGTTGATGAATGCGCGGATCAGCATGTAATCCGAGGCGGTCAGGACGGCTTTATAATTGTCCAGGAAATGAAAGCTGGTCGGCCAAGCCATGCTCATATCAGCAGATTCCGCCTGATTCTTAAGCGAATTGATGATGACAAAGTAAAAGGGAATCCAAAAGATCAAGGTACTCAGAAGGAGTGCCACGATACCCACAGCGATTTTCCTCACCAATTTAGATAGCCTGCCGTCAGCGCGCTCACTCCTGCTACCGCGGATGCCCCTGATCATGTGATTGCTGCTTATACCTTTGCTCATAAGTTCACCTCGCTTTTCGTCAGGAACTTATAGAGCGGAAACGCCAGCACCGAGACGGCGATGAACAAGATCACGTTACCGGCCGTAGCGAGCCCATAGAAACCGGCCTGGTACTGCTTGTAAATAATGGAGGCGATCAGGTCGGTCGTAAAACCGGGTCCGCCCTTCGTCATCGCCCAAATCAAATCGAAGGAGCGCAGGCCGCCGATGAATGCAAGAATAATGACGGAGTTCATGGCCGGCCGGCTCAGCGGCAGCGTAATGTTCCAAAAAGCGGAATAGTTGTTCCCTCCGTCAATCTTCAAGGCTTCGTAATATTCCTGGGGAATCGCCGATATCCCTGCGATATAGATGACCGTAGCGACGCCGACGCCCTTCCAGACATCGACCATCGCAACGGACAATAACGCGATTTTTGTATTGCCCAGCCAATCCGGACCGGTGATGCCGAGAGAGGCCAGGACGGTGTTGAACATCCCGTGCGAAGGGTGCATCATCGTGGAAAATGCGATCCCCACAGCGATCGTACTTAACAAGGTCGGAAAGAAAATAACCGAACGCAAATAGTTTTTGAACAAAATCCTGGACGTAAGGAAGGCACCTAGCAGAAGACCAAGCACGACTTTTAACCCGCAGGTCACGACGGCATACACGAGCGTGTTCCGGAATCCGATGCTCAGCGACGTTTCGGAGAAAAACGTGGCATAGTTCTCAAAGCCGATATACGTCCATTTTGTTAAGGTCCATCTCGTCATGCTGAAGAAAAACGACAGGATGGTAGGGAGCAAATAAAAGACGAAGTAAATGATGCCGGCTGGCAGTAAAAAGAAATACGAATACGTTCTCATCTTGGTTTTGGTCATGAAGTTCTCCTTTCTCGGCGGTTACCAGCCAGGAAGGTTCAGCTGCTGCGCCTGTTTCTCCACGTCCTTGTCGTAGTCTTCGGCCCCTTTCTTGCCTGTGCTGATGCCGCTGCCGACAGCGACCGTAATGTTTTCGAGGTTCGGCCCTTTGACCGGGGAGACGAATTCTAGCGCTGGAGCAGTGTGCCCCTCGTCGAAATAATGCTGCATGTCTTTTACGGCACCGTAAGAATCGTCCGGCAGTGTGGCGCCTTTGATCACGTATGGTCCAGCCGCTTTCACCTTGGAAGCGAATACGGCCTGACCTTCCGGAGAGACAAAATAGTCCACCCATTTCTTAGCCGCGTCGGCATTTTTAGTGTCTTTGTTGATATACAGGCCGCTCGGCATCCATATGGTCAGCCCGTTTACGTCCGCGCTGTCGCTCGGCTGGGCGAAAAATCCGATGTCGTCGATCTGGTCCGGCGTATTGGCCATGATCGTGTCGAGTCCGCTGGACAGCATCGGGTAATGCACGCCTTCGCCGGTGGCCAGCATTTTCAGCGCCACGTCATAGGTCGTTGCCAGAAAATCCTTATTCATATAGCCCTTCTTGTACACTTCTTCGATCTTTTCGAAGCCGCGAAGAGCCGCAGGCGTGGTTGCATACTTGACCTTGTTGGCCGTGTAATCCGCCGCGAAATTCGGCACTTGCGCCTGAACGTTATAGAAGTCGGCCAGCACAAACAACTGTGAAGTCCAAGTATCCTTGTAGGAAGCGAGAACGGCGGTTTTGCCCGCTGCTTTGATCTTTTCGTTGTTGGCCATGAACTCATCCCATGTTTTCGGTACGGATAAGCCAAGGTCGGCGTAAACCTTTTTGTTGTAGAGAATGCCCCCTGCATTGGTGGATCCCACAGGAGCGCCGTATACTTTACCGTTGGATGTGACGACCGTCTTGAAGGAATCGAGCACATTCGCCATAAAAGGTTCGCTCGTAACATCCATGAAGTGCTCTTCCGGATTTAGCGCCAGAAAAAGCGATCCGGTGTTATATACGAGCAGATCATCCATATCGCCGGTGGCCAGGCGCGTCTTGACCAGATTGTCGCCTTCCCCGCCGTCCGGTTTAATATCGAATTCGATAGCGATATTCAGCTTTTTCTCGGCCTCTGCCGCTACGGCTTTCAGCGCCTCCAGGGTTGTACCTGTGTTGCCGACCATCAACGTCAGCGTCGTCTTTTTCGAAGTTGAACCGGCGGTTCCGGTATCGCCTTCGGCGGCATTGCCCCCTCCCCCGCAGCCTGCAAGCAGTGTCATCATCAACACGATACTGGTAACGAATGCAAGCGGTTTGCTCTTCGTCGTCTTCATGTTTATACAACCTCCCTAACTGATTCCTTCATTGGATCCTGCGGATTGCTCAAAGGTTGAATGCGTTTTCGATGGGAGAAACGATGCAGCATCAAGGGCCCGGGTTCCCTCGTAAATTAAGATTAGATGGATTACGGGTGGGTGAACACCTGTGCTTTTGCCCATTTTTAGGGGGTGAATTTTCTTTTTTGCATTTGAGCGTACGTTTTAGGGGGGGCGCCGACGATTCGTTTGAATACTTGGCTGAAATGCTTTGGATCCTCATAACCGACAAGTCTGCTGACATCCGTGATGCGGGCTCCCTCACTCAGCAGCGTTTTGGCTGCTTCGATCCGGTGCCTGATCAAATAGTCTGAGAAGGTGTACCCCGTCTGGGTTTTAAACAGGCGTGACAAATAACCGAGGCTTACGTGATGTTCCGCGGCAAACTGCTGAAGTGAAAGATCATGCTCATAATTCGAATGGATATGATTTAACAGAATGGGGACAAGATCCTTGGGTTTCTGATCTAAAGGTGTCTGCCCGCCGAACAGCCCGAATACTTTACGGGTGAGCCAGCCGGACAATTCATCATACGTAGTGAATTCGTGAAGTACATGCATGTCGTCATGGAGCGCTGCGATCCGGGTGTCCCGCTTGGTAGAAGCATGAAGGTTATATTTGAGCGAATAGAAAAGATCACTAATGAACAGCGTAAGCTGCTTCAAAGTCAGTTGATGATGCTTCAATTCATGAACTATGCTCTGAATCGTATCTTTCCCCTTTTGAATTTCTCCCTGTGCGATAAAATTTTGGAGCAGCCTGGCACGATCCCATATTTCGCCGATTTCAGCCTCTACAGTGCATGTGTCTGGCGTTACGTATGTGGACATCCCGAACTTCTTCTGCTCCTCGATCATTTTGTTCAGTGCCGTATAGCTGGAGTGCAGGGGCTCCCCCTTCATCTTGATGACGTAACCCATGTGCACTTGAATTCCGGAACGGATCAATTGTTGATAGAGCATTTGAAGGCAGGACGTACAATATGCAATAAGCTGTTCATCCTCTAAGGCTGCAAGCAGAACCTTCCGCTTCGCGCCAACGTCGATGCCGTAGAGGTCTTGTTCCCGCAGCCGCTTGAGAAATACCGATCGTACGCTGCCGAGCGCTGTATCCTTCCCGCCCTCTTCCGAAGCATGACCATCTATTTGCAGTAATGCTGCGAAATATAGGCTCCCGGTAACCGATGCCGTATACTCATTCTCCGGGGTCTCTGGAGACAAAAGCATCTGTGTGACGGCTGCATGCATACGTTCGGTTTTTCTTTTCGTATCGTTTGTAATTTGAAGAAGCGTTTGATCGATGGCCGCGTATAAAACCTCCTTGCGCACAGGCTTCAGCAAATAGTCGATGACTCCCATTTTCATTCCCTGCTGGGCATAGGTAAATTGGTCATGCACGCTCAGCACGATCGCTTTAAGGTCTGGGTGGACGCCGATTAACGCTTTGATCAATTCCAGCCCGTCCATCCCCGGCATCGTGATGTCGGTCACTAATAGGTCGGGCGTGTTCTCATAGGACGCGGCCAACGCTTCATCTCCGCTGCTAAATGCAAAAATGCGGTGCTGCGCTTCATAGATCCGGAACAATTCGACGAGCTCCGCAAGCGCCCAATGCTCATCCTCCACCAGAAATATATTCATCCGAAGCCTCCTCCTTATTCCAACTGTCGTGATGCCTAAACGGTAACGTAATCCGGATGATCGTCCCTCCACCCTGGCTGCTCTCCAGCTCCATCCCGTATTCAGCCCCATAGAACAACCGAATCCGTTCACGGATATTGCTGAGTCCGATGCCATACGGCTGGTCTTGAATGCGGCGGCTCGATTGTGCAGCATGCTGGAGTGCGCTCCGCAGCCCTTCCAGCTGCTCCTTGTCCATACCTTTGCCGTTATCAGACACCTCGATGACGAACGAGCTGCCGTTTTGCATCGCCCGAAGGTCAATCCTTCCGCCGGACTTCATGTTACCCAGTCCATGGATGATGGAGTTTTCGATCAGAGGCTGTATCGTTAATTTCAATACCGATGCATGGAGCAGATGCTCAGGGACGGACACGTGAAGCTCGAACCTGCTGCCGAAACGGTGATGCTGGATGTTCATGTAATTTTCGATATGGTTCAGTTCCTCTTGAAGGGGGACCGGGTGCTGCAAATTTTTCATGCTGTACTGGAACAGCTCTGCGAGCGATTCCGACATTTCGGCAACCTCCTCGATACCCCGGACACGGCTGATTGACTTCATGATGTTCAGGGTGTTGTACAAAAAATGAGGATTGATCTGCGCCTGCAGCGCCGATAACTGGGCATTTTTCTCCGCCAATTTGGATTCGTATACTTCGTTGATCAGGCGGGAAATGCTGTCCAGCATGTTGTTGTAAATCCGGCTCAGCCTGCTGATTTCGTGATTTCCTGTAACGGACATGTACTGGCTGAAATCGCCCTGCTCGACCCGCGTCATTTTCTTCATCAAGTTACGCAGCGGAATCGTGATCTGGTGAGACAAAAGATAAGACACGAAGGCGATCAGGACTGTGGCGAGCAGCCCGGCAAGAGCGAGAATATACTGCGACTTCTTCTGTTTGGACAGTAAAAAATCTTTCGGCGTAAGAATGACCGTATTCCATTTGGTATAATCCGAATGTTCGATCGTGTACAGGTAACGCTGCCCCATCCACGTCAGTTCCCCCGAGTGAGGCGATTTCTGAAATGCGGACTTGCCCAGTCCCGAATGGGTGTTTCCGGTCAGTTCGTCCTTGTCGTCGTAAACGATGTCTCCCTGGTCCGTCACAATGAGAACCCTCATGCTCCGTTCAAATTCGTTGGCATCGGACATGACGAGCATGTCGTTAATCACGTTCACATTGATGTTGATCTTCATATACGCGAGGGTGTCCCGATAAGGGATGCGGTTGATGTTCCGCACGAATGAAATGACCTTCTCCCGGCGGTCTCCTCCGGTATTTTCCTCACAGACAGGCAGTAAAATGAACTTGTTTGTCATGATTTCGGCTGTTCGGGGATACCAGATTTCATCTTCCAGATGAAAACTGACTTTTGGTCCGCTGGCTTTCGATACAAAATAAGCATTATGGTCCAATGTAAACAGGTAAATGCTCTGCAATTGGGATCTCGACTGTAAATGCGTGAACAGCCGATTGTTGATCGTGAGCTCGATTTCGTTCTGCTCCACAGGATCGTCGGAATGGTAATGATCGATCAGGCTGTTCTGGATGATGGAATCCCCGATGATCGACACGGATAATTTTTCAATGTCCTGAACATACAGCTCGAACGTCCTGCTGAACTGCCTCGTAATCGTATCCGATAGTGCGAACGTTTGGCTTTTGATATCGCTTACATTTTTGTAGTCAAACATCAGGCAGGTCAACGTCACGATAAACAGGGATACCGCCGAGAATGCGATAAACATTTTTGTTTTCAGCAAATAATCGTTCCACCGTTTGATAGGGCTCTCCTCCCTTTATCCATGCCGTGTTCTTGAGGAAATCCTTGTGGAAATCCTCCGGTTCAGATCGTTCTGATCAGATCACCACCTTCCTCCAAATACTTCCGGTTGTCTTTCTTTGGATGCCTATGCGCCGGATGATTGTCCTGTATTCGCTAATCGCCGTCTGGAACCCTTGTCACGCAAAAAAACGAATGCCAGGTGGCATCCGTTCCATATGGAAGCTGCGTGAATGGCAGCAAAAATGACTGCATCCGCCTTTGAATGTGAAGAGATGATCGTTATGATGCGCTTTTTTTATGGGTAAGGAATAGACCCGGGATGCAGATTACCGCAAGGACAACGGCGGATACCAAGAATCCTGTATGATAACCCTGTAATCCGTTCGCTATCGTTGGCTGCATTCCTTGGAGGGCCGCTGCGACGACAGTTGCGATAACCGCTGAACCAAAGCTTGAACCCAGGTTTTCAATCATATTGATCCCGACACCTGCTTGCGGAAGTTGTTTGCTGTCCAGTCCTGTATAAGCGTCACTCGTAAGCGGAAGCATAATTCCTCCAAAGCTGGTACCCCGGATGAACAAGACGATGGAAATCCAGATCATGCTTGTATGATCGGTGATAGAGATTAGCGGAATGGAACCAATAAGCGATATGACAAGGCTGACCAGAACTACGTATTTCGCGCCGATCCGATCAATCATTTTTCCGATCAGCGGCCGGGTAATGAGCATCCCGACACCTTGGGGAATTAACGCAAGCGCGGCCTCAATGGCGGTAAAATGCCGGAAGTTTTGGAAGAACAACGGCAGGATGATCATCGGACCCATGACGGCAATATTCGCCAAAAACAAGCCGATACTCGCAGCCGTGAAGCTCTTGTGTGTAAATAAATTCATTGGAAGCACGGTTTGATTTTTTCGAATCCGATTATAAGCGAAGTAAATGACGGCTAAGGCAAGACCCATGCCCACCCATAGGATAGTTTCACGATTGTTAAAGGATGCATGGTCCGCTGCTTTCGTAATGCCGTAAATCAGGGCCGCACTCATGAAGGACAAATCAATAATTCCAAAAATATCGAGTTTACTGTCTTTGTCAAACGGTTCAAAGTCGGGAATCTTTTTCATCATCAGAGGCGCAGCAATCAGAACAATAAACACGTTAATAAAGAATATCCAATGCCAAGAGGCGCCTTGAACGATAAAGCCCCCGATGACTGGCCCTAGAATTGGTCCAAAAATCATAGGCGTGCTGACGATGGCCATCACTTTCCCCACATTTTCAGGACCTGCTGTTTGAACCAACAGGGTGGACATGAGCGTCGTTATGATCCCCGCGCTGAATCCTTGAAGCAGACGAAAAAAGATGAAACTGGAAATATCCCAGCTTACGCCTACTAACACCGAAATGACACCAAAAGCGATGACTGCTCCGATAAAGATTTTCTTTCCGTTACATGTATTCATAAGCCATCCGGATACCGGAACCGCAATCGCAAGGGCTAAAACATACCCTGTAATGGACCACTGAACGATATCCAGCGTCGTATTGAAATCCTTGGTTAGCTGGTCGATGGCGATGTTCACCATCGTTGAGTCCAGCATTGGGGCAATGGCTCCGAGAGCAATCGCCCAGGCGGCAATTAACATTTCTTTGGGCAATCCTGGTTCCTTGGCTTTGACTTTTGCCATGTTCATCACCTCACAGAAGGTTGTTGTTTGTTTCCTTGTCAACAATAACGCAACTTTGTTTCCCTGTCAACAAAATAATCATAACAAAAAAGCAGCCATGCTCCATAGAGCCCGACTGCCTGCGGTTCTCTTATTCATTATTCGAATGGGTCCATCTTAATGAATACTAATACCCTGTTTCATAATTTCGGCATCCAAATGCCTGCTGTACGCTTGGATGAAGCGAAGCATAGCGTCAAATTGCTCCTCGGTTACCTGCTCAAACACGGCTTGATCCCGCTCTTGAAACTCTTGGTGCAGTTCCTCATGGATGTTATAAATGACCTTCCCTTGCTCCGTAAGCCTAAAATAGATTTCTTTTTTGTTATCCGGCTTCTGGTAGCTTTCGATCAGGCCTTTTTCCATAAGCTTCTTCGTTAGTTTACTTAGGGCACCTCTCGTCATATAAAGGGATTCCGCAAGTTTGGTTACGTTGGGATCGTCGTTTTTTCCGATGGCTTCGATGCAATGGACTTCAGAGGGCTTATACCCCTTAAGACTGTCTTCCATCTTGGATTTATTAAGCCAAGCCATCTTGTTAAATAAGTCCCTGAAATCCATCATGACCTGTTCTTGTTTATTCATGGTCTGCCCTCCCGCCCGTTGGTGCATGACCCTATTATATGGAGATTTTGTTTCTATTTCAACAATATCGGCGGCTAAGCAAGCATTTGGCTAACTATTTGATCAGGGAGGCTCTCAATTGAACGCCATATTCCAAATACCCTTTTAAACAAGTCAACATATAGACCCATCCTTCTTTATTATCCACTAATTGACGTATCCAGTTCTGCTCGTTTTCGTTAAACCCTTCTTCCGTCACCTCGACGATACTTTCGGAAATTCCCGATTCAGCAATCGTAATGGTAACTTCATGCCCTTCTCCATCGGCGCCCCATTGAAACACGATTTTTTGGTTTTCTTTGATTTCCATGATCTTGATATCGCCCCGGGCATCGTATTCGTCGTAACTTAATGTAATCGTTTTGCCTTGTTCCCATCTTTCAGAGCTTGAAGTAAACCAGAAATTCCCTATTTTAGCTGGATCAACAAAAGCTTCAAACACTTCACTGACCGGTTTGCCGATCTTCATTTTGGTAACGTTGTTCATGCGACCCATTTCCTTTCATTTTGGAGTTTGTCCACATCATTATAGCCTGATTTCTCATTTCATTCATAATACTCGGGATGTTGATGGCGCTCGCATCCGAACAAGTAACAGCCGGACCGCAAGGAAGTATCGTATTTCATGGGAGGAATATAGCCTGCTGAAATACGCTGGAGCAGCCCCTCATACGCCATCTGTTCCTCAGCCAGTTTCTGAATGTATTCGGCCTTTTCATCCTCCGTCCAATCGTCGTCAAAGGCCTCTTTGTCTGCGTCGCGGATGTCCTCAGCTTTTTGCTGAATGACTTCACTTAGGACTTCATGTGCGCGTGCGACCTTGTTAATTTTCAATAAAGCGTACACAAAGCGGCTGACCCAGTCGGGTGTCTTCCAGTATAACTTCCATCCTTTTTCAAACCATTCTACAGCCTGCTCAAAACTGCCCAGTTCAACATACAATTCTGCCATTTCAACCTGGCCGACAAATTCTTCGTCTTCTTCGGAAAAGGCGTCCAGTTTCCTTTTGGCCTCCTCCACTCTCCCAAGCTCGATCAAGCATTTAATGTGGCTGTACATCGCATAATCAGAGGGCTGAGCACTACGCTGAAAATAGTCGGCAGCGCTCTGAATATCTCCCAAATGATACCTCGCGATCGCCAGGTTATTGTACGCTTCCTCCGAAGGTTGAATCGCTAGGGACCGGGCCAGTATATCCGATGCCTCCGGCCACTTTTCCATGACAATATAAACCTCACCCAACAAATTATATGGAAAATAAGATGCCGGTTTTAAAGCGATGACCTCTTGGAGCAATGCCAAGGCTGCCTCGTGATCTTCCTCTTCATGCACATAGATCCACGCAAGATTGGTCAAAGACTGAACGTCCCGTGACTCTTCCACAGCTTGTTTGAAAAGCGCTAGCGCTTCGTCGTATTTATTTTGTTCAAGGCACGCGATGGCCCTTTGATTCGTGTTCAATGGGTATTTCTCCTTTGGTCTTAGGTGATAGTCATCATGCAGCAAATCGATCGCTACACAAAAATGTTATGCGCTATGTCCCTCTGTGACAAGCTAAAAAATGATTATAGATAGAATGAACCAAATATAGCCAACAAGGAAAAAAGCTCCCGCTGCCGGAAGCTTTAATCGCCAAGTCCATCCGCTAGCGCGGATGACTCATCATTGTTCAGTTGAAACCGCCGTTAACGCGAATCGTCTGTCCCGTAATCCACCGTGCTTTGTCACTGACCAGCAGCTCGACTGCATTCGCAATGTCGTCCACTTCTCCAAGTCGACCGAAGGCGTTCATGCGGCGAAAGGAATCGATCAGTTCCTCGGATTTTCCGTTCAAGAACAGATCCGTTGCTACCTGTCCAGGGGAAATGGTGTTAATCGTGATTCCTTTAGGACCGAATTCTTTGGCCAATTGTCGGGTGATCTGCTCTACGGCACCCTTGGTTGCCGCGTATATGCTGTAACCCGGGAGCATGGCTCCTGCAATCGAAGTTGAAAAATTGATGATCGTCCCGCCTTGCGCCATATGCAAGTTCGCTTGTTGACAAGCGAAGTACGTTCCTTTCACGTTGATTTCGAAATGCCGGTCAAACATGTCTTCCGTCACTTCCGCGATTGGTGCCAGTCCCATGATTCCGGCATTGTTGACCAGAATGTCCAGGCGTCCAAACCGCTCCAGCGTCTCCGTGAACAGCGCTTCGACTTCATTCAAACGGCCTACATTGGCGCGGATGGCAGCCGCTTCGCCGCCGGCCTGCTCAATCGCCTGTACCACCTCAACCGCTTTTGCCTCATTGGAGGAGTAATTCACGACGACCTTCGCGCCGGCATCTGCCAATTGTAACGCAATTTGTCTCCCGATCCCTCTCGATGCTCCAGTAACGATGGCAACTTTTCCATTCAAACTCATATCCGTTTCTCTCCTTTAGAATGTATTGGCCGTGCCGTTTCTCCCGTGCCCGACCTTATGTACTCATTATAGGAAAAGGGGGTTGGGCATCGTTAGAACATACCTATTCAATTCTTGCCTAATTCTCTTCGAAGAAAGAATGGAGCTCAATGTATCTCATCATTTCGGATATGCCGTTCATTTGGTTTTTCAACTGCTCATTCAGCTTTTGCAGTGCCACTTTGAAAGAGCGTTCAATCGCAGCGAGATCAGATGTCTCTAAAGCGGCGAGCAGCTGCTTCATATTTTCGATAAAATAGACGGTTTTCCTAAGACTGCTCAGTACGATGATCTTTTTTAATTCCCCTGACGTAAAGACCCGATACCCGTTTTCCGGGTTCCTTTTGGAGCGAATAAGCCCCTCCTTTTCCCAATGGCGGATGGCGGAGGGGTTTACACCAGCAATCGCGGCCACTTCCCCGATTTTCATTTCTTCCGTTACATGTACATTTCTGTACTTGGTGAAATCGGTTTTCTGGATCAGGCCCATGATTTCTTCCACGCGTTGTTTCTCTACTTGAATATGGTATTGATGGAGATTGATTGTCCATAGTGCCTGTTCGACGTGCCCTTTTTTTAGCAAACTCATGACATCGTAACTGACCGGTATTTCGAATCCTTTGATTAAGGCGCGTAAAGCAATGAAAGCTTGTACATGCAGCGGCGTGTAATATCTTCGATTACTGGCTGTGCGAGGCACATCCGGCACCAAATCGAGTTCTTCATATCTCCGCAAGGTGGTGGTGCTGACATGAAGTCTCGTGGCCATCTGCTTCGGCGTGTAGTTTTTGTCCATGGACGGTCCCTTTCCTTAATGTAAAACCTTAAACTATAGTAACCATATTATAAGAATTACGGGCCGGACCTACAAGGAAAGTTGGGATATCAGCATACATACGGTATCTGTCGCAACTTGTTTCAAGCCTTGCAGTGCAGAACCATATATTTTACCCCGATGTACGATATAATTAGGGATATGTCTATAAGAGGTGAACCTACATGAGCAAGAACGACTCAACACTGCCCAAGTACCAGTTAGTGAAGGATTATGTGCTTTTGCAAATAGAAAATAAAGAGCTTGGCACCCATGACCGAATTCCGAGCGAATCCGAGTTCTCCAAACTGCTTGACGTCAGCTCGATTACGGTGCGAAAGGCGCTGGCGGAGCTGGTCAATGAAGGGGTCATTTACCGCATTCGGGGAAAAGGGAGCTTTGTCGCCGATCCGGCCGTTTCTGTACATAAAACATCCAGTTACGTCACTTTTATGATTTCCGGCAACGAAATGTATGACGCTTCGTATATGCAGATCATTAAAGGGATTCAGTCGTTCATAAACCAGCAGGACTGCAGGCTCATCATTGAATTTGTGGAAAACGACGTCGATCAGGAGCGTGAGGTCATTCAAAAGCTGATCCAATCCGAGAACCGGGGACTGCTTATTTATTCCGCGCATCCGGAGTTGGCCAAGGGATATCTGAACGAGATTCGCCGACAGTCGATTCCCTTTGTCATGCTCGATCGTATTCCTGCAGGTTATCCCGTCAATTGCATTACGTGCAACAACCACGACGGCGCCTACGAAGCCGTGGAGTATTTGATTGCCCAAGGTCATCGGAAAATCGGATTTGCGGCCTATGATTTTCATTTGAGCACCGAGGTTGACCGGTTCAACGGGTACCGGAATGCCATGACACACGCCTCCCTTGCCCCGGCTGACGAACTGTTATACCTGGAGCGGGATTTGGACTATACGAAGCTATGCAGACAAATTCAGCAGGGCGAGCTGACCGCTCTCTTCTGCGTGAACGACCGGCGGGCGCTCGAAATGATCGGACAGCTATCCCAGCGGGGAGTCAACATTCCCGAGCAAGTATCCATCATGGGCTTCGACGACATCGAAAGCGCCAAATACGCCAAAGTATCGCTGAGCACCGTCAAGCAGAATTTTGAGGAACTCGGCTACGAGGGGGCAAAGCTTCTGTTCGAGAACAGCAGCAGTGAAACGCTCAACAGTTACAAAAAGATCTTGCTGTCCACTCAGCTTGTCATACGCGAATCGGTCAAAAAGCTATAGTCTTGCCGCGGCCGGCTCCTAAAAAAACAACAACCCGAACGGCTAAAAGCAAGGGTTGTTGTTTTTTTGACTTTAAACTCTAGGATTCCATGGAAGACCGTTTGTCTGTATTTCCTCGTTGTCTACTCCAGATACTATAGCCATAGCGAATGGGTTTTTCCAGGTACGTCCAGGATATCGCTGCGATGACCAGAACAGCAGTCATTTGCACGGCTGTATGAAGGAAAGACCGTTCCTCTCCTGTAAATGTAAGCAAGAGTATCGGGTAATGCCACAGATATATTCCATAGGAACGAATACCCAACCAGCGAAGCGGCTTCCAGCTTAGGCAGTGCCCGATCCATGTAGAGGGCTGAACGGCCGCGGCGATGACCGCTGCTGTGGCCGTACTTTGCAGTACCATGCCGCCTTGGTACAGGAAGGGTTCGTATTGGCTTGTCCCGCAGATCATCCAAATTAGAACAGCAAGTCCAACAAATCCCGTAAAATCCATTGCGATTGTCGAAAGCCCAGTTCTCCCCTTTCCCTCCTTGCCCAAATTACCAGCGGGCCGGCACAGAGCAAGTCCGGCTCCCATCAACAGGGAGAACGCACGCGTGTCGGTTCCATAATACACCCTGCTCGTATCCAGCAGCCCTGGTACGTAGAGGAAGTACATGGCTAAGGCTGAAGCCAAAGCACCTATAAGAATTATCGCGAACAATAGTTTGCGATTGGTAACGAAGCGGAGTCCCAGCATGAGTATTACCGGCCAGACCAGATAAAACTGTTCTTCAACGGCTAAAGACCAGAAATGCATGAGCGGCGAAGCTGTACTGAACCGCGAGAAGTAAGCTGTGTCGTTAACGATAAACCACCAATTGGTTACATACAGCAAGGACGCTGCAATATCGCCCCATAATTCGGCCAAACGCGTGGTTTGAAATAAGGCGAGCCAGACGATCACAACGAGCAGTACCGAGCACATGGCGGGAAGCAACCTCCGGGCGCGCCGGACCCAAAAGTCCCGCAAATCGATCCGCCCGGTTCCTTCCCACTGCCGGACGAGCAGATCCGTAATCAAATATCCGGAGAGCACGAAGAAGATGCCGACACCTAAAAAACCGCCGGGAAACCACCCCAAATTCAGATGGTAAGCAACGACTGCACATACAGCCAGCGCTCTGATCCCATCCAGACCGGGGATATAGTGAGCTTGTCCCGGATTACTCATGACTCGGGTGTGTTCAGATGGGCTTCCGCTTTTTGAAGAAACAGCGGATAAAACTCATCCTTGAAGTGAACGCCATCCTCGGTATGAAGATCCGCACCCGTCTGGAAAATGGATGACAAGTCGATATAGTCAACTTTTTCATGGGCGGCCATCTGTTTCAGCGAACGGTTGTAGTCCGGGATTTGTTTGTAGCGCGGTTCTTCTTTTAATACTTGGTCCGTCACCGGCGTAACCGATAGGACGTGGATGTTTACATTCGGTACGGCTTTACGAATCCCATCGATCAGCTTGGCATAATGGTTCATGGAATTGGCGATAGGATCGTCTACCGGCATAAGCAGGTCATTGGATCCAAGCATGATGAACACATGCGCCGGCTGCCTTGCGGCGATTTGATCCACGTCTTCAATGGCAAATTGAGCGGTTGCTCCCGCATTGGCGATGGTTTGACTTTTGTCCAACCATTTAGCGATCTTTTCCACAAACGAATCCCCGACGAACATACTGGATGCAAACGCCGACCGCGCAGCATTTGCTTCGGTGCTCGCTTGCTGATCATTCACCGCACCTGGTGTATCTGTCGATACCGTACTGCCATTTACTCCCGAGCTGCAAGCCGATATGGAACAAGCCATCGCCCCGGCAAGCAAAATAAACCCCATTTTTTTCTTCATGTTGAAGGACCTCCTTGATTTCTGTTCCTTGTGTTCGTAAGACAGCATAAAAGAACCAAATCAAGATCAGGTAAAGATGAAGTCAACAGGAGCTAAAGAATGGTTCTTCCAAGCTAGACAAAACAAAACGCCCGTCCTGCATCATACAGAACCGGCGTTTCCTTGCGAGGGAATGGTTACATTCATCAAGCCTTGTGGAGGTAAAAGTAAAACAGGACACCATCCTCCGTGTTCATGGCGCCATAACGGGAGCCGTGGAGCTCCAGAATATTTTTGCAAATGGCTAGCCCGAGTCCCGTTCCTCCATCCGACCGCTTCCGTGCAGCATCTCCCCGGTAAAAGCGGTCCCAGATTTTATCCAGCTGGTCTTCAGGGATTCTGGCACCTTTGTTCTCAACGCTGACTTTAACAGCCTCTCCTTCTTCTCTGGCCGAAATATGGATCGACTGGTTTTCCGGTGTATACCGAATGGCATTCGTCAGAAAATTGGCAAGCACCTGCTCGATCCGTTGACGGTTGCCCCATACTCTCGCTTGGTCGACTTGAATCATCAAATTCAAATGTTTATTCTCCATATCCTGCGTCAGCAGCCCGCACGCATCGTGAATGGCTTCATCAATGTCAAACGGATCTCCCTTCATTTGGTAGGTGCCGGATTCGAATTTAGCCAGCTCGAGCATATCCACGACCAGCAAATTCATGCGGTCCACTTCCTTCTCCAACGCTGCCATGTAGTAATCGTTCTTGTGCCGCGCTACGCCGTCCTTCACGGCGGAGAGGCAGCTTTTCATCACGCTGAGCGGGTTTTTTAGCTCATGGGATACGCTCGCGATAAACTCTTTGCGTGTGTTTTCCAGCTTCTTTTCTTTTTCGATGTCCTGTTTCAGCTGTTCAATACGGGAATGCAGGGCGTCAGACAGTGTGTTGATATTTTTGGCCAAATCGCCGATTTCGTCTCTGGACAAGACAGGAACCTTCTCGGAAAAATTCAGGTTGGCAATTTTTTCAGTAACCCGGTTGATCTGCAGTAAGGGACCGGCAATTTTCCTTGAGTAATAGTAGGACGCAAACAGAATCAGCACGATGGCCAAACCAAGGACATAACCGTAATAAGCCTTGACCATATTCAGCGCATCGTCTACAGGCTGCAGGGATACCATAGCGAACAGATATCCCTCTCCGCCCACCGAATCCTTCACCCGCAGGACGACCTGCTTATAGGGAATATCGTTCCGGTGTTCGTCGGTAATCTGCAAGGATGGTTCGTCCGCTATACCAGGGTTCAACAGGAGCTCGGCCTGATAAGCCCGCGCCCGCTCCATAAAGAAAGATTGGGGAGCAAGATACGACAGAGATGTGAAACTATCCTGCGGTACATGAACGGCTTGGACGGTCCCAATGATCATCGTTACCAGTGAAGTTTCCGCTGTGCCGGAATACTTCTCATGAAGATACTGATTCACCTGCTCCTCAAGCTGCCGGTTTTCCCAAAAGGGCTGCCCTTTGACCCCTTCCAGCTGTGCCGGTGTTAAAGCGCCTAGCGTGCCGGGAGGGAAAATTCCGGTTTTTCCGATGATGTAAGGAATAAGCGCGGAATCCTTGACGACACCGTAAATACTGATTCGCATTCCCGGAGATAATTGGGGAGTTTTCCCGCCAAGGATCTCCTCCTGGTTGACTAGATGGTAGAGGGGTATCCGGATTTCTTTGTTCGAGAGCTCCGGGTGCTCTTGGGAAGAGTCCAGTTTGACTTCCATCGCAAAATCGTTCGCTTGATGCATGTTCCCGTATCGATCGAGCGGGGTGATCCATACATGGTACTGGTCGTAGAACTTCTGCTCCAGCTGCAGTATGGCTTTTTCACTACCCGGCGTTTGCTCGTATTCATTGGCGAAATGCCGGATGGATTTAACCGTTTCCTTTACCTTCTGGTTCGCGTAAAACTGTTTAAAAAATACCGTCTGTCCTATGACGACCGCACCCAAAATCAGCATGCACAGCGCGGCCGTAAGCAAAAATAACTTAAAAACGATCCTCGTCCTCATGCCGGATCCTCGAATTTGTAGCCGATCCGAAGAATGGTTGTGATCAAACTTGACTTATCGCCGAGCTTGATGCGCAAATTGCGGATATGGGTATTCAAAGTCCGGTCGTCCCCCGCATCTTCATACCCCCATATTTTGGCGATGAATTGTTCCCTGGTGATGACCATTCCCGGGTTTTTCATCAGCAGGACTAAAATTTCATATTCCGTAAAAGTCAAGTGAAGTGCTCTGCCGTCAACGGCGGCGGATCTTGAAGTGAGATTCAGGCTAATGCCGCCAAGCGACAAGCTCTGATGGACAGCGTTGACCGGTTGCCGACGACGGCTGTCGAGCAGACGCTTCGCTCTAGCCATCAAAATAGGCGGGCTGTAGGGCTTGGTTACGTAATCATCGGCACCCAGTTCAAATCCGAGCAGTGTATCCTCTTCATCCGACCGGGCCGTCAGCATGATGATCGGAACATTTGACGTTTTGCGGATCCGCCGGCATACCGACCATCCATCCAACTCAGGCAGCATGATATCCAGAATAATTAGCGCAGGATCGTTCGTTTGAAATAGATGCAGGGCTTCTTCCCCATCAGCAGCCTCCAGCACTTCATACCCCTCATTCGCAAAATAATCTTTGGCAATTTCCCTTAAAATGGCTTCGTCTTCGGCAATTAATATCGTTTCTTGCATGGAATCTCTCCCGGCTTTCGCATTTCTTAGTTCATAAAATCTTATTGTAAACGAAGCCCATAAAACAAGACAACCTTCCTAGAAAGGTTGTCTTGTTTTATTTGCCGCCTGATACTGTAAACCAACGACTCCGTTGGAATAGGTTTTAGTTTGCGTCAACTGCAGCGACTGCCGCTGTCCGGCCTGTGCGAATAAATGCTCGCCTTGGGATGCGACGACCGGATGAACCAGCAGCCATAATTTGTCGTAAAGCCCGTGCTCGATAAACGTTTGCCACGTCTTCACGCCGCTTTCCACTGAAATTCGCTGCACGGCTTTCTTTCGGGCTTGGAGTTCTTCATTAAGGGAGTGCTCGTCTTTCACCAGCAATAATTCCGAGTTTCTCCAGGATAATTCCACATCGGCGTGCGATACCACCAGTTTAGGAATGTCGTTCATCTTTTTGGCAATGGCCTGCTCCAATGCATCGGATGAGTTCTCCGCCTGCTGCCAGTATTCGGCTAATGAGGCGTACGAGTTTCTGCCGACGATGATCGTGTCGATCGTCTGATAATAGTCCAGATAATCTTCGAGAATTTCCCTGCTAAGCGTCATCCACAGATGCTCATCCGACACAATGCCATCCAGCGAGACCTGCATGGTAAGAATGATTTCACCCATATCAATAACAACCTCCCATAAAAGCGTTGTAATTAAATGCATTATATCAGTGATCCCGGGAGCATGTTTCTCACCGATTGCTCATTCTCCAACTCGGTCAATTGAAGACAGTTGAAGGTGTTGGATGTCAGTATTTTTACTGAAGAAAAACTGTTTCTCAAGATCGTCCAACCGGGGAGTAGGTATACCCGCATTACGCTTCCAATCGCCGAACGCTTCGAAGAAGGCGGCGATTTCCTCGAAAGATCCGTCCACCAATCGGGCTACCGGCACGCTGTGGTAAATTTTCAGCGCCAGGCTGGCCGTCCGTTTATGGTTGCGGAAAAATGCTGCTTGACCGGCAGGCGTAATCGTATATCCCAAGGCTTCAAGCACCCCGAAACCTTCATCAATCGCCGCAATGATCTGCGTACGTATTTCTTTATCCTTGGCTATTTCTTGCAGCCTTCCGCCTTTGGCAAACAAGGCAGCATTCATCGCCAAAATTGGAACGATGTGGCTCTTTAACCAAGCGTCCATATCCTTATGAAACACCAGCTTGTATTTGGTACTTTCGAACGCTTTTTCCAGCAATGACCGAAAAGAAACCGGCACGTCAATCCCGCCCAGTACCATTTGCCCGCCTGCGCGGATACAGACGATGCGTCCATTTTCCCTCCGCCCCGCGCTAATCTGAAAACCAAAGGCGACCTGTTTATCGGTCCGGCTCATTTGCTGCAGTTCATGCTGCATCCTGCGAGAATCCGCATTATTTCCTACCAGAACGATATGACGGCTCTGATTCGCAGCCAGTACAGGCAGCACGGATGGAAAATCCGGATAGGTCATGACGACAAAGATGAGATCGAAGCTCTCCTCTGCGTCCAAAGAACGAATAACCCGGGTCCGGTCGACCGTCGTTTTGCGCTGAAAATAGTGGCGGATGACGAGGCCGCTCTGCTCCAGTTCCTCCGCCCGCTTGCCTCTGGCCAATACAGTCACATCATGGCCTCCGCGCACCAGTACGTGCGCCAAGTAGCTGCCTAAAACGCCTGCCCCGTAAACCAATATGTTCATAAATACTCCTCCGCTCCATTATTTTTAACAAATATTGATTTATCAACAAATGTTGATTAGACTTAGCATATCAATGCGATAAGACGGCATCAATCGGTAATGTTCTTGCTTTTGTCGATAAATCAACAAACACATATTGAGTGTTCAAAAAAAGGAGAAACGATGGATAGACGGATTGCAAAAACGCGGGAAGCGATACTCAAAGCCTTCGTCGAATTATTGGAGGAGAAAAAAATCGAGCATATTACGATCAACGAAATTGCGGATCGGGCTAATGTAAACCGGGGGACCATTTATTTGCATTATGCCGACAAATACGACTTGCTGGATCAGTGTATCGACAGCTACTTGAAGCAATTGTACGAGACCTGCATGCCTGGAAAAGACACAACCTTGTTTGCGTCCGATGGCCCGCTGCTTGAAACGTTTGAATATTTGGAACGGCATGCACACATCTACGAAACGTTGTTGACAAGAAAAGGAACCCACGCGTTCAGAGGCCAAATGATGACTTTCATCATCAGGGGTGTCGAGGAGCAGGTCCAAACTTATGGCCTTCCGCAAGGAGCGAATCGGGAGATCACGGTACAATTTGTGGCGGCTGCAATCACGGGGCTGGTGGAATGGTGGATCGTAAATTCGATGCCGTATCCGCCAGAAGTGATGGTTAAACAATTGGTGATGCTGCTGGAACAGCATCTGCCGACGGTATCCTGATGCAAACCAGACACGCATACAAGCAGCAAAAAAGCCGCCTGATTGGCGGCTCTTCGTGTGTACCTCCTATAAGGACGCTGTCTGATTTTTTCCCCTCCATCATTACACAGCCATGGATTCGAGTATCAACTTGGAGAATGCAACGAAAGCTTTGCTGGAATAACGATCTTTGCGGCGGATAAGACAGGTCTGCGTATATCTGTACTGTTCCGGAATCGGAAATGCCCCAAACGCCGAGTAGTCCCCTGCTAAGACGGAGGCCGGCAGCAGCGTGGCAGCAAGTCCGGAGCGTACGCACCCGATCAGCGTCTCCAGCGAGCTGAATTCGATGATATTATCGAAAGAAACTCCCTCGCTTCGCAGCCAATCCTCCAATGCCCGCCTGAATGGACAACCTGCCGGCGACACGGCCCATCTCGTCTGTGACAAATCCGGGAACCCGCGCATATGTGACGGGGTTACCAAAGTTAACTCTTCGCGCTGGATATGTTCAGATACCAGGTGCGGAGAAGCAAATTCGCCGGTCACGAACGCTCCATCCAATTGATGGTCCAGCACTTTAGTCAGAAGATCCGGTGACGTCCCGGACCAAATGGACAGCGAAACATCGGGATACCGGCGTTGAAATTCTGCCAGGGTATCCATGAAATCCAGACAAGTTACGCTGTCCACCACGCCGATCGCAAGCGGTCCGCTGGGAAATTCCGTTTCTTTAACGACTTGCACCGCTTCTTCCGACAAATTCAGAATACTCTTCGCGTATTCACTGAAGGTCACTCCTTTATCGGTCAACGTTACTCCTTTAGGATGTCTGTAAAATAAGGGAAGACCGAGCTCTTCTTCCAACTTGCGAATCCTTGCCGTCACATTCGATTGTACATAGCCCAATCGTTCGGCAGCCCGGGAAATGTTCCCTTCTTCTGCGATGGCCAGAAACACCTTCAGATCCGATAGCTCCATTTACGACCAACCCTCATTTCGGTATCAATAATAATGATGCTTGTATGATTTTCAATCATTATACGCCAAATCGATCCTGCCTTACAATGAAATAGCCGAGGGATTACAAACACGAATAACGGCAAAAAATCATGGGGAGGAATGAACAAACATGAGTGATATAACGGTTATTGGGGCGGGTCCTATGGGTTCAGCGTTAGCCCGGACCTTACTGCGCAGCGGCAAGAAGGTGACGGTCTGGAACCGGACAAGCGAGAAGGCAGAGGCTCTCGTTCAGGAAGGAGCGGTTTTTGAGCCCAATGCCGCATTTGCTGTGAATGCCAGCCCAATCATTATCGTATGCGTGGCAACCTATGAGATATCGCGGAGCATCTTGGGATCAGAGGATGTCGCCGCTAGAATGGCCGGTAAGTTAGTGGTGGAGCTCAGCACGGGGACTCCTCAAGATGCAAGGAACAGCGAGGCGTGGGCACATGAACAGGGTGCCGATTATCTGGACGGTGCCATTATGGCAACACCTCCTCAGATAGGAATGCCTGATACACCTATATTCCTGTCAGGCTCGGAAAGCGCATATCGGCGAAGTGAGCCGGTTCTTAGAGTATTGGCTGGAAACCTTATATATCTGGGCGAATCGGTTGGATCCGCCTCTGCATGGGATTTGGCTGCCCTTTCCACGTTATTCGGATCGATGTTCGGCTTCTTTCACGGCGCGCGCATTCTTGAATCCGAAGGTCACCGGGTCGATACGTTCGGTTCTATGATAGCCGACATCTCCCCTGTTTTCGGGCAAATGATCAAGCATGAAGGAGAACTGATTCAGTCGGAGACTTATGATCAGCCCCAAAGCTCGGTCAAAACCTGCATGTCAACGGCAGAGTTATGGGTGAAGCAGGCAAGCGAAGCACGGATCAATCCGGATTTCCCCAATTTCGCCAAGGGATTATACGAAAAGGCGATACAAGCCGGATACGAAAACGAAGAGCTTGCTGCGGTCATTAAAGTTCTCCGGACGGACAATGAATGAGGCAAACGGAAACCCTCGAGTGCAAATGAAATTTTATTTACATCGACACCTAAGTCATATTGTCTGCAGAAATTCGGCGTGATAGAATATGTACACTTACAATCGGTAAAAAGGGGAATCGACAGGATATGCTCCTCACTGGTCGTTCTGAAGTGCAGGCTTAATCGCATACGAAAGCAGGAAATCTCCATCTTTGACGTTCTGTCAATCCGCAGAGCTTTGATTCGATGCGCCTTTTTCCTGCTTCCCACTTCAGAACATCAGCACAACAAGCAGCACTTTGGTCGGAGGCAGGCGCTCTTTCGCGCTCCTCAGTTCCGAAGTTACAAGCTTCCGTGGATCTGTAGTTCCATGGGAGCTTTTTTGCTGCCATAAAAGGAGAATAGCCATGTACCCTTCTAAAGCCTTACCTTACGTTTTTTTCGGTTTGCAGGGTTTTTCCATGTTGGGAAGCCGCATGACCTCCATTGCGATCGGGCTCAAATTATACCATGAAACGGGTCAATCGACCCCCTTGCTGCTGCTGGCACTTTTCAATGAGCTTCCCCTCTTGTTCTTGGGCGGCTGGATCGGCATCGCTGCTGACCGCTGGAAGCGCAAAACGGCCATTATTGCCGGAGATACAGGCCAGGCGGTCTGTACGCTGCTGCTCGTGATATGCCTGATGAACATCCATTCCACGCTGTGGCCGGTCTATGTTATTGCTGCCGTGCAGGGATTGTTTGTAGCGCTGCAGAGCACGGCAACCTCCGCCATGATCCCGCTTATGGTGAGGGATGAAGAGCTGGATCGCATAAATGCCATGAAAGAGCTGCTCTTTCCGCTTGCAGGGGTGATCGCCCCTTCGTTGACTGGTTTACTCTACGAACCGTATGGAATTAGCATCATCTTGGCGGCGGATCTGTTCACCTTCCTGATAGGAACCGGCGTGGTCGCTTTTCTCCCGCTGCCTGAAATGAAGCACGAAGAAAGACCGCTGGAGAAAATTCGCATATGGAACGATGCCATTCAAGGTTTCCGATTTTTGTGGAAAAACAAACCGCTGCTCTATCTGCTTCTGTATTTTGGATGGTGGAATTTTATTCTGAACGGGCCGCTTGAGCTGGCTATCCCTTTTTTCCTGCAGCGCACAGGGAGCAGCGATGCTTTGACCTTGCTGTTGGGAGCAATGAATGCCGGTGCTTTGGCCGGTGCGGCTGCCGCTGTATGGTGGGGACATTTTCGGTATAAAATCAGGTTCATCTTCAGCGGCTCAATCCTCACCTCCTTGATGTTTGTCCTGCTCGGAACGAGCACTCATGTCATCGTGCTGGGAGCCGCCGTATTTTTGCTTATGCTTCCACTCGCGATGACAGGGGCTTTGTTTTACTCCATTTTGCAGCGTAAAACGCCCCTTTCCCTTCAAGGACGAGTATTTGCCGCATATGGCCAGTTATGTGCCCTCATGGCGCCCATGTCCTTCCTTATTACGGGACCGATGGCCGATCAATGGCTCGAAAGGTTCCTCCTTGGGACGAAGCTGTCCCCTTGGCTTACCTGGATCATCGGTTCAGAAAATGCGACCTCGATTGGGCTCATCTTCGTCGTAAGTGGTCTTCTGCTGCTCCTCGGGGCGATGTGGACGCTATCTTCCCGCCAGGTTCGCCGTTTAGATTCAGACATCGACCTATAGGATAGAAAATTTAACGCCGCCGGTATATTACCGGCGGCGTTAAGGTTTTAATCGGATTCGATTAATCAAATTATAACTCCTATTGTGACTTGCCGTACTTTGTTTTATCACTGATCCATGGTTGAACCTTCGGCCAAGAAGTAAACGTGGTAGCTCTCGTTGTGGACATCTGCCAGCGGAATAAATGTTACATCGTCCTTTATATAGCGGAATTGGAGCCCTTGCGGTCCGGTTTCCTTGACGAATTGATTGTCCAGATCTCCTTCCTGAAGCGGAAGCCGCAGGTACTCTTTCGAGTCCGATACCGCAGCCAAAATATAAGGCCCGTAAGCAAGCGATACGCATTCTTTCCGGTCAGGAGCCGATTCCAGACGAATCCGGCAGTCGAGCCTCAAATAAATCACATCACCGTCCTTCCAATCCCGATCCAGGGACCAATAACCGTCTGGCCCCAGCATGTAATCGACCTGGCGGCCGTTGATCGCCACGACGCCGCCTTCCGGGCTCCAGTAAGGTCGGCGGATTTTCAAAATAAACCTACCATCACCCTGTATCCGCAGTGTAATCTGCCCCGGTTCATGCTTCTGCGCAGAAAGTGCTATGGTTATCCCCTGCTCCGCCCAATCCAAGGTGGAAGACACAAAGAGATTGACGAACAGCGACTGCTCATCGTAAAAATAGATCGCTTCAGGATACTTAAAATGATTTTCCAAGCCGGTGCCATGGCAGCAAGTGTTGCTTGTCGAATCGAATGACTTTCTGCCTCCTGGCTCTAGCGGCATGAAGTACGTGCTTCCTCCCGTTGGTTTGCTGTCGCCCGAAGCCAGGATATGATTAAACATCGTCCGTTCGTAATAATCCATATATTTCGCCGCAGGTTCATAGCCGAACAATTCCTTCGTCAGCTTTAACATATTATAGGAAGCGCAGGTTTCAGCGGTTTTATCGCTGAGGTATTCCCCGATCTTGCCCGCCTGCCGAAACATTTCGCCTTCACCCGTTCCTCCGATCGAATAGATGTGGGCATTCGTCACCGCATGCCAAAAGAAATGCGCGATCTCATAATATTTCTTCTCGCCGGTAGCCCGGAATATGTTCAGGGCACCGATAACCTGTGGTATATGCTGATTGGCGTGAAGCCCACCGAGCGCATCGATGCGCTCCAGCATCGGAACGAACAGCCGGTCATTGTCAAACCATTTAGCCGCCGCCAGATGGCTTGGTTTACGCGTCAATTGGTACAGCTCCGCAAGCGAATCGTTCATGCCGCCGAACTCGCCGGCGATGTACATGCTCCACATCGTTTTCAGCACGTGGTTGGGCAGCCTGCCTAATCGGTGATATACCCAGTCGCCGAGACGGCCGGCGATCCCGAGTGCGGTGTCGCTGTCAAGAAGACGATGAACGTCAAGCAATCCGGCGAGGATTTTATGCAGCGTATAATAAGGCGCCCAAATTTCCGGATATCTCGTAAATGATTCCAAGCGGTCAAATTGCTCCTCGGAGTAACCGCTCAGAAATCCCTCATGATAACCGGGTTTTGCAGAAAAAGCCTGCTGGCATTCCTCTAACGAGCCGATCATATATTCCGCCTTTTTTTTGATGTCTCTATCCCCTGTTGCCGCGTAGCAGAGTGCCAGGGCGGACAGGTAATGCCCTGTCGTATGTCCTCTGAGCAAACAATCCGGCGAATCCCAGCCGAGCATTTCCGGGGCATCCTTCGTATCCAATCCGGCAGCAGCCCGGAAATTATACAGCATCTGATCGTCATTGACGGATTTCAGAAATGCCAAGCTTCGGTTTTGTGCAGCCTGAAAGGCTGTTTCGCCGCCAAGCCGGACTGCACCTGGAGAAAAGCTTAGTACAGTCGGAAGCGGATCCATCTTTTCCTGTTCAATTTTGGCTTGAACCAAAATTTCCGCAGTGACCGGAATTTCCGTATCCTTGAGAAAGCCTCGTGCGGCTGCAGGTCCGGTTTCTTGAAACACGCGTTCTTCCCCGCCTACCCAATTCACAGCATGGGTTATGACCTCGTGCTCTTCGGTTTCAACCACCGCGACGGAAGGCAAATATACCACCTCACCGAGTTCAGCCCTCAGGGATATGGGATAAATCCGGGACACTTTGATGTTATTTTCTTCTTCCAAAATGGTCACATGATACACTTGTTCCTTTACGGTTTCTCCATGGCGGAACGTCGCAATAAGCGGAACGGTCCGTGTGCCGAGACCGTATTTTGGACGGGCCACCTTGCCGTCATCCTTGATGAACCGGCTGTCTCCCGACTGCCAGGAGATCTCCGATCCGTACTTTCCTTCCCTGGGCAGGTTGATGTCGAATTCGACTGTGCCGAGATTACCCAGATACAGGGCTTCCATGTCTTTTAAGACGATCATTTCGTCATCGTGATTGGAACTCATGTCATCCCTCCTTCTTTATCCCGTGCTTCTCCCTCTGAAACCTGCCCCACTTCCGGTAAAATTGATCCCTGGCCTCCTGGATGCCCGGCCGGAATTGAATGAGCGCGGAGGCGCGCACGCGTCGCACATCCTGCACGGCTTCCAGTACTTCGCGCTCATGATGTTGACCGGGAAGGCCAGTGTCACCGCAAATCGTGGCGGCCGCAAGGCGCCCTTGAGCCATGGCCACCAGCGCGCTCTCGATTCCGGTAATATTTCCGGCTACGTACAGCCCTTCCACCGGAGTCCGCATTTGCTCATCGTGAACCGGTACGTGGCCCCCCAGCTCTTCCGCATACACAAACGGACAGCCGGCTACCGACGCCAATTCGGCCAAAGGGTATAACCCTCCGGCAATCGCCACAAAATCAACAAGCTCCTCCCGCTGGCTTCCCGGAATAACGGCGCCTTCTCCGTTGACATCCGCAAGGGTGACCGATTGAACCTGGCTGCGCCCGTTAATGGATACGGCAACGGTTCGCAAACGTAAGGGGATTTCCCAAATCTTGATCCCGCTCCTTGGAATGAACCTCGATACGAAACCCGCCATCCCCAAAGCGTTTGCAGCTTTTCCTCCGATCCTCATCAGCGGTGACGGCGCCAAATGGGCCATCCCCATCAGTTCCTTCAGGCTCTCTTTTGGCGATGCTTCTTTGCCGGTTATCGGCCCAATCCTGGGCAGGACAATGCCTGCGATCGAAACGCCGCTCACCGACAGCTCGCGGGAGATCGCCATGGCGAGCACATTGACGCCTATGATCAAGCCTCGGCGTCCCGGTTTGACGTAATGGACATTGGCCATCACCTGTGCGGCGCCGATCGACATGACTCCCGGCAGCGTCCACCCCGGCAGGGGGTGGGGAATTTCAGCGCTGCCTGTGGCGAGCAGTACGTTCCTTGCCTGCATGGATCCTTCGGAGGTCTTCAGGACCCAAACGGCGCCGCTTCGCAGGATGCTGTGGACGGATACTCCGCACCGAATCTTTACTCCTAGCGCGGAGCACTTGTCGAGAAGCTGCTCGGCCACCTGTCTTCCGACCCACCAATGTCCTTTCTCCTCGTGAAACTGCCCTAACATGCGGCCTCCTGGTTCGGGAAATTCGTCCACCACGGCAACGCGGAGACCTCGGCTGGCAGCTTCCGCAGCCGCCGACAATCCTGCCGGACCGGCACCGACGATCAACAGATCAAAAGGAATCGCCTGCGTCATGGAAGCCTCCTCCCCGTAATCTCATTGGGAAGACGCTCCCCTTCCGAGATGCACATCCCCGCTTCCAAAGGAGTCAGGCAGGCTCTCACCGAACCTTTGCCCTGCACGTTCACCCGGCACTCCATGCAGTGGCCGATGGAGCAGTACAGACCGCGGGGGCTGCCCGACTCCTCATGCCGACGCAGTGTTCGTAGGCCCAAGGCGAGCAGCGCAGCCGCAATCGGCTCGCCTTTCAGCCCGGCCCATTTCTCCCCGTTAAACGTGAAATCTACGGGTTCCCGCTTTGTTTTCCTCGGTCCCAAGATCGGATGATTTTCAATTCTGTCCATTACACCTCTCCCTTCGCCAGCTGCCCGAACGTGACGGGACGGATCGGCGGACGGTAAGACAGCTGCTCCGCATCCCGGGGTAACTGCGGGTTCTTCATATGAACCCAGGCGTCGAGCATCTGTCTGCATACCCGGCCCTGGCAGGCTCCCATTGTCTCTCTCGTCTTCATTTTGATCTGCCTGGCTGTACAGCAGCCCGATTGGTAGGCTTGCTCCAATTGTTCCAAGGTCACTTCTTCACAACGGCAAACGATCAGGTTTGATGTACTCATAGCCGGCCTCCTACCAATACCGGATTGCGCAGGTTTTCAGCTCGGTATAAAAATCGAGCGCAGCTTGCCCCTGCTCGCGCGAATGTGAGCTCGACAGCTTCAAGCCGCCGAACGGGGATTGATATTCCACGCCCGCCGTTTCCTGGTTGACGCGGACCATTCCGGCCTGAGCCTCATCCAGGAAACGATGCGCATAAGCCAAATCCCGGGTAAACAACGAAGCGCTGAGTCCGTATAGAGATTGATTGCATAATGCGATCGCCTCGTCGAAATCGGCTGCCTTCATCATCACGGTAACCGGTCCGAAAATTTCTTCCTGAATCAATGGATGGCCTGGATCCACGCCGGCTGCTGCGATCGGCGGAATATAATATCCTTCTTCGTTCGCCTCGGCAGAGCGGCCTTCGGCTACGATTTCAGCCTGCTCCCGCGCAAGCTTCACATAGGACCTCACCGTTTCATACTGGCTTGCGGAAGCAACAGGTCCAAGATAGGCCGACGGATCCAGCGACGGAGCGAGCTTAATTCCGTCGATCGCCTTCTTCATCGCTTCAACAAAAGCGTCATAAATTCCGGATTCAATGATGATTCGGCTGGTTGCCGTACATTTCTGGCCGGCCGAACGATACGCGCCGCTCACAATCATCGGGACCGTCTTCTCCAGGTCGGCGTCATTCAGGATCACCGCCGCATTCTTTCCGCCCATTTCGGTCTGATACTTGATGTTTCGTTTCGCACAAATTTGGGCGATGCGGGTTCCTGTCGCCGTGGAGCCAGTAAAGCTTACGGCGTCGAGGGAAATCTGCTCCAGAAGGGCGTCGCCGATCCTGCTTCCTTTGCCGACCACCAGGTTCAGGACGCCTGGCGGAAGAGCTGCTGCCGCAAAAACTTCGCACAGCAGGGTGGCGGTCAAAGAGGCGTTTTCCGCTGGCTTCCAGACCACCGTATTGCCGCAAATGAGCGCAGGTGCGATTTTCCATAAAGGGATCGCCACCGGGAAATTCCATGGCGTAATGACACCTACCACGCCCAAAGGAACCTTCTTCGTATGCTGGAGCACGTTCGGCTCGCTTGCGGGGATGACCACTCCGTTAGAGCGGACGCCTTCCGCCGCATAATACCGAAGCAGGTTGACTCCCCGGATGACTTCGCCTTGCATTTCGGTAATTGGCTTCCCCATTTCCATGCTGGCGAGGCGGGCGACATCCGCGGAGGCGGACTCGAGCGCTGCCGCCATGCGATACAAATACTCACTTCGGGCGGCACCGGTCAAACGGGACCAGGAACGATATGCGGCTCGGGCTGCCTGCTCCGCCTGAACGATATGCGATGCATCCGACAGATGAAGCACCCCGATCTCCTCATGAATGTTGGACGGGTTCTTCACGGCCAGCTCATCCGACGCGGGGGTGATCCACTCTCCGCCAATCCAATTTCGGCTGTGTACCATACGCTAACCCTCCTTTTTCAATCTCTTCTTATGAGCTCTTCGCTTCACCGGCAGCATGACGGTTAACGGCATGCTCAAATGCCCTTTGAATCGCTTCATACTCAGCTTCCGGAAGCGGAAGGCGCGGAGGTCTGGTCGGACCAACCGGGAATCCGCCAAGCTCCATCATGTACTTGATCGACTGCACTAACTGGGGACTCGCATCATAATGGAACAATGGGAGCAGGCGGCGGTACAGCGTGGTCGCTTCCTGAACCTTCCCTTGTCTCGCCAGATTAAAAAGCTCCACGCCTTCCTTAGGCAGCGCGTTTGGCACCCCGGAAATCCAGCCCACGGCCCCCATCAGCGGACCTTCCATGGCTAAGTCGTCGACGCCGATCATCACATCCAGATCGGTATATTCGAGGATGTCATGCACCCTGCGGATATCGCCCGAAAACTCCTTCACCGCCACGAGATGCTCCAGTCTCGAAAGCTTGGCGAGCAGCTGCGGTGTCAAATCGACCTTATAATCATGCGGATTATTGTAGGCGATCATCGGCAGGCCGACTTCATTCAGCGCTTCATAATGGGCAATGACCTCATGCTCCAGTGGACGATACTGGATCGGCGGGAGGGCCATAACGCCTGCAGCGCCCGAATCCTTCGCATGCCGGACCCACTCCGCGGCTTGCCTCGTGGATGGAGCGGCTGAACCGACGACAACCGGTACGCGTCCCGCCGCGGCTTCTATGACGGTATGAACGACCTTTGCCCGCTCCTCATTCGTCAACGTGGCATATTCCCCTAGCGATCCTGTCGGAACCAAACCGTTGACGCCCTGCGTGATGAGCCAGTCACATAGCTCAGTTAGACGCTTGTAGTCCACATCAAATGTGGCCGTAAACGGTGTGACGATCGCCACATAAACCCCTTCAAATTTTGGCATATCAAGCTGTCTCCTCTCATGGTTCAAGTTGATATTCGTAAGGCTAATTCAGTACGAACCCATCCGGTAGCGGATCGTCCGGATCCAATACGAAATTCATAAAACCAAGTACATAGGCGGTTCCCGTCAACTGAGGAATGACGGTTTTATTGCCGGCCAGCAGGCCGTCCCCGGCGATGCTTCCTATGACCTGAACCCCGCTGATCCCTTGATACACGGCCTGCTGTCCGGGTTCGAGCCGTCCGCGGGAGCCAAGGACCGCCAAATGAGCGCATACTCCGGCACCGCCCGGCGACCGGTCAAGCTGCTCTCCGGCAAAGACGCATGCGCTGCGGAAGGACAGACGATCACGCTCATCCCGCCGATAAAAAAACACGCCGTGAATACCGGTTATCCAATCCAGCTGCGGATGCTGAAGTTCAAGCCGCCTTTCAGCTTCACTGCGGATCATAACTGCCCATTCCCTAAGCTGATGGGGCTCTAAGGACGTCGCTGCGAACTCGCTCATATCCACCACGGCATAAAATTCCCCACTGAAAGCGACGTCCACCCGGATTTCCCTTCCCTGGATCGTTACGGGAAATTGCTCCGTATACACATAACTGGGTACATTCCGAAACGACACCGACCTAACCTCGTCCCCCTCCATATCAGCGATCACCCGGACGGTTCCCGCCGGACAATCGATCAATATACCCGCTGCCGCATCGGACGGGGCAATCTGCCCCGTCGCGGTCCAAGCCGTGACCGCGGCGAAGATTCCGTGCCCGCTGACGGATGCAAGACCATGCTGGTTCAGGAACAGCAAACCGAATCGTGCTTCCGGCGTCACCGGCGCTGTAACGATGGCACCGGTCATTGCGTAGTGGCCGCGCGGCTCCGACATCAGCAGCTTCCTTGCGTCATCCTCATGCCGCTGGAAAAATACAGCCTTGTCGCGCATCGTCGAACCGGCCAATGGCGGCAGGCCGCCCGTAATGATCCGCAGCGGCTGTCCGCAGGAATGCACATCGATCGCCGCATACCATTTTTTTGTTTCCATCGTGCTGGCCCCCCGTCGTAGTGATGTTTAGAGCAGGAAGAAACCAGACTTCAGTTCATCCCGTTCCTGAAGAATAAATTGGTGAAAGCCCATCACCCAAGCCGAACCGGAAATCTGCGGAATCACGGCCGGCAGATGGCCGACCGTCGTATCTTCCAGAACACGGGCGCGAAACATCGAACCCACGATGCTCTCATGGACGAATTCCTCTCCGATTGCTAGTTCGCCCTTCGCACGCAGCACAGCTACTTTGGCGGATGTGCCCGTTCCGCAGGGGGAGCGGTCAATCCCCCCGGGAGGGACGACGACCGTATTCCGGCAGTGGGCGACTGGCGACACCGGATCGCTGTAGAACTCGATATGGGTTAGTCCACGAATGACGGGAATTTCGGGATGTACAATTTCAAAGCTGTCATTCACCGCGTCGCGGATCCGGACGGCGGTGCGGACGATCTCGGAAGCCCGCTGGGGAACCAGCGGCAAATGCAGGGATCGGGCATCGACGAGCCCGTAAAAATTGCCGCCGTAGGCCAGATCCAAGGAGACCTCTCCAAGGTCGCCGATCTGCACCCGAACATCCTGCTTGTAGAGAAAAGACGGAATGTTCGTAAAGGTGACCTGTCGTACCTTTCCTCTCTCGATCTCGAGCCTGGCTTCCACAAGGCCGGCCGGCGTGTCGAGCCGGATGATGTCCTTAGTTGCCGGATAATATCCCGTCTCGATCAGCGCCGTGCACAGCCCAATCGTATCGTGACCGCACATCGGCAAATACCCGCCGGTTTCGATAAACACCACCCCAATGTCGGCCTTCTCATCGCATGGCGGAGTCAAAATGCAGCCGGACATGACCTCGTGCCCGCGGGGCTCGAACATAAGCGCTTGGCGGAAATCGTCATGATGCTCGGACATGTAGACCATCTTCTCGGTCATCGTTTTCCCGAAGAGCTCTGGAGCTCCGGACATGACGGTCCGGGTCGGATTCCCGCCGGTATGCGTGTCGATCGTGGTGACCATCTTGGACCATCTCATCGAATCACCTCCTGGGGGTGCGGCATGTTACGGAAGCGGTCATACCGAAGACGGTCCACCGGAATGCAGGTCGCCGCCCCGCTCAGCATTTCGCTGATCACCTTCCCGGTTACGGCGGCCAGGCTGATCCCATCCCCTTCATGCCCCGCTGCCACATAGAATCCGGGGACTTCGTCGATTGCGGAAACAATCGGCAGATGATCAGCCGTCCACGGCCTCAGTCCCGCATAGGTTCTCAGGAGCGGAATCTGTTCCAGCACGGGAAAAAAACGAATGGCTCTTTCCGCAATCAAGCTGATGACCTGCTGATCTACGCCGCTGTCCATCCCGACAAATTGGCGGCTGGAGCCAATCAGGAAGTTTTGCGAAGCGGTAGGCTCGAAGACGAGCGCAACGCCATATTGATCGAATTTAGGGTCCACGGTACGGGTGCCGCCGAATTTACTCATCAAATATCCGAACTCCATCACCTTCCGTTTCCCAATGTTCGCCCATCGGGATGCGACAAGAATGTGTCCTTTGCGGGGTTCGATCGGAATATCGATGCCCACCATCCGTCCGATATGCTTTGCCCATACCCCGGCCGCATTAATGACGATGCTCGTGCGGATTCTGCCCTCTGAGGTTTCAACGGCGCGTACTTTCCTTCCCTCGTCAAGCTGAATGCCGGTGACGAGCGTATGGGTTCGAAGCCTTGCCCCATAGCGCCGGGCTGTGGACGCCAGCGAGTAGGTCAGCAGCACCGGATTGACCGTTGAATCCGTCGCACATTCCAATCCGCCTGGCAGGTCTTCGGCCATGTATGGCCATTCGTCCCTTAGATCCTTTTGATCAAGCATGCGGAAGGGCAGGCCGGCTTCACGCTGGCGTGCGACCCAGGATTCGGCAGCGATCATTTCTTCGTCCGACTCACAGACCAGAATGCTTCCGGGAGCCCTGTATTCGAACTCCTCATCGAGATCCCGTACCCACTCCTTGACCAATTCCTGCGACTTCAGTGACATCTGGCTGTCGAAGCCCGGATCCTTGTCGATGGCGAGGATGTTTCCGTCGCATTTGGAAGAAGTACCGCCGGCGATTTCCCCCTGTTCCACGACGATTACGTCCATGCCGGCTTTCGCGGTATAGTAGGCAATGGACATGCCGATGATCCCTCCCCCGATGATGACAACTTCTGCGGTTTCATCACGCATGGATGCAATCACTTCTTTCGTTTTATAGGACAATCAGCTCTTTGTTTGATTTCGTCAGCACTTCAATCCCGGTGTCCGTCACGAGAATGTCATCCTCAATGCGGACGCCTCCAAAGCCGGGCAAATAGATGCCGGGTTCCACGGTCAAAACCATGCCGGGCTCCAGCAAATCCTCCGTTTTTTCGGAAAGGCGCATCAGTTCATGGATCTCCAGCCCAAATGCATGACCGAGCCCGTGTCCAAAATACTCCCCATACCCATAGCCGACAATGCAGTCTCTAGCCAAAGCGTCCCCTTCCTTTCCGGTCATCCCCGGCTTTAAGCCTTCCAAGGTCTTTCGATTGGCTTCAAGCACAATCCGGTAAATCTCTTGATGCCGCTCCGTCGGATCACCAATAAAAACCGTCCGCGTCAGATCGGAACAATAACCCTCGTAGCTCGCGCCGAAATCGAGCGTCACAAATTCGTCCCTTTCCAGCGGCTTGGAGCTGGCCAGACCATGCGGCAGCGCCGAACGGACACCGGAAGCCACGATCGTCGGGTACGCGGACGAGACGGCTCCGTTTTTGCGCATAAAGTATTCAAGCTCCGTGGCAACCTCCAATTCGGTAACGCCCGGCTTCATGTAGCCCAGGATGTGCTCAAAGGCCAAGTCTGTAATTTCGATCGCCTTTCGAATGTGCTCCTGCTCCCGCTTATCTTTGATTCCGCGCAGCTTTTCCACAATATTTTGCGTCGGGATCAGTTCAAAGCCCTGAAAGGTTTCAATATAGGTTTGATATGACTCGTAAGTGAGATGATTTTGCTCAAAGCCGAGCTTCCGCACTCCTGCAGCACTCAGCTTCTCCCGGATCATTTCAAGCGGCTGGCCCGTATGCTGTTCAACCTGGTATTCTTTGGCCTGTTCCGCCGCTTGACGGGTATAACGAAAGTCGGTGATCAGCAAGGCTTGATTTTTCGTAATGGCGACAAAGCCGGCTGTACCCGTAAATCCGGTCACATATCTGCGGTTATACGGGCTTGAAATCAAGAGTCCATCAATACCTTGACGCTCAAGCTCTTCCCTTACCTTGGTGAGGCGCTGTGCTTCCATGTTAGGTTCACGCTCCTTATTCATCCTCGCAGCTGCAAAGGATGCAATGGTTTCTTGATAATCAATCTAATGTAACGAGATTCAACCCTGTTGAATGACGGCTGCACAAATCTGCAAATTTGCTTCCTTATCCTTTCATGCCAGTCAGCGTAATCCCCTCGATAAAATACCGCTGGCCGATGAAAAACACGATAATGACCGGCAGGATGACCACGGTGGAGGCTGCCATAAGCAGATGCCACTGCGCGCTGTGAAGCGACTGGAACATTTGCAGTCCAAGGGCCAGCGTAAACTTGCTTTCTTCGTTCAAGTACACAAGCGGTCCCATGAAATCGTTCCACGAGTTCATGAACGAGAATAAGCCGATGACGATCAGAGGCGGTTTGGATAATGGGATGATGATCCGCCAGAAAATCGTCCATGGGCCCGCACCATCCACATAAGCCGCTTCATCGAGATCTCTCGGGATGCCGGCATAAAACTGTCGCAGCAAAAAGATGTCGAATGCGGAACCGAACCAAACCGGCAATATCAAAGGTACGTAAGTGTTAATCAGGTCTGCAAGCCTCCACCCGATAAAGGTGGGTATCAGCGTGACCGCGCCGGGAAGCATCATGCTGGCGAGCAGCAGTCCAAAGAAAAACTTCTTCCCCGGCCAGTCAAGCCTTGCGTAGCTGTATGCCCCGAGCGAGCTGCTGATGAGCGCTCCGATCAGACAGCTGGCGGTAATGGTCAAGGTGTTCCGAAAAAAACGGAGAAAATCGATGGTCGTCAGCGCCTCCGCATAGTTCTGAAACTTAAACGGCGAGGGAATCCATTTGGGCGGCATCTCGAAAATCTGCATGGATGACATCATGGAGCTGCGCACTAACCAGAACAATGGCAGCAAACAGAAAACACTCCCCAGGATGAGAATGGCGTATACGATGATCTGCGAGACCCGGCGGCTTTTCCTCATGGGCGCTACACCTCACTTTCGTAAAATACCCAGGACTTGGATGTCCGGAAAAAGATCGCCGTGACGATCAGGATGATGATAAAGAGGATCCAGGCGATGGCTGAGGCCTGCCCCATTTCGCCGAACTGAAAAGCTTGACGGTAAATATAGTAGTTGTAGAACAAGCTGGCGTTATTCGGTCCTCCCTGCGTCATAATTAAGGCTTCCGTGAATACTTGGAAAGCCCCGATCGACCCCATGATCAGGTTGAAGAAAATGATCGGCGTCATCATCGGAATGGTGATATGGCGGAACTTCCGGACCGCCCCTGCCCCATCCACGATGGCCGCTTCATACAGGGATCTGGGTACACCCTGGAGGCCGGCCAGGAAAATAATGATCGTGCTCCCCATTCCCCACAGGCTCATGATCACAATGGAAGGAACCACCGTATTTTCAGAGTACAGCCAATTTAGGGTAGGCAGGTTCAGCGCTTCCAGGAAGCTGTTGAACAGCCCTAGGTCCGGGCTGAACAGCCAGATCCAGATCATCGAGGACGCAACAGCAGGCACGATCGCCGGCAGATAGAAGATCGTGCGGAACACCGATTTGCCGCGGATAAATTCCATGTTCAGCAGGAAAGCGGCGATAAATGAGACGATCAGTCCGAGCGGAACGCGGAGAATGACGTATTTAAAGGTCACCCACAGCGAATTGTAAAAATAAGGATCCGTTCCGTCGAAAAGCCGCTTATAATTCGTAAACCCGATGAATTTGGGCGTATTCACGATCCGGTAATCCGTAAAGCTGAGCAACAAGCTGGTGAGCATGGGCAGAACGACAAACAGCATAATACCAAAGATGCTGGGCAGGGCGAAGAGAATGCCCGCCACGGCGATACGGCGTTTGTGCAGCATTGGAATCCCTCCTTTCTGGATCGGTTCGTTCGGACGGGGTTATTTGCCGTAATAGCCTTCAATCAGCGGCTGTACTTTAGGTTCGATCTCTTTCAGTGCTTCCTCCGCTGACTTCTTGCCGGTCCATACCAAGTCAAGGGCAGGGGTCACCAGCGCATTGATTTTATCCAGGTTCTTCACTTCAAAGCCCGGGGTCCGGATGCCGTTTTCAATCGTCTGTTTCATGTAAGCATCTGTGTATCCCTCCGGGTGAGCCTTGTTCCCCGACGCCCATTTATTGATGAGGTCCGGATTCGTATACCACTCTTTCTTGAGCGGCATCCACAAGCCGCCTTCGATCAGCGGCAGCACCGATTCTGGATCCGCCATGTACTTATACAGCATCCATGCCTCTTTCGGATGCTTGGTCGATTTGAAAATGACCGTCGGCGCGCCGTCCAGCAGCGTATTGCTTTTCATTAATTTAGGCAGGACACCGACGCCAAGATTGAAATCCTGTTCTGCAAAAGCCTGAAGCGCCCAGTTGCCGGATACGGTCATGGCGACCTTCTTGGTTTGGAGCGCCATGTCAGGCAGGCTCTTGGTCTGCAGCGGAGTCGGCGATACGTGGTGCACATACATCAAGTCCGCCAGCTTTTGAATCGCGTCGATCGCCTCCGGCTTCGCCAGGCCGAATCCCTTTCCGTCTTCCGTCAGGAAATTGCCGCCGTTCGAGACCACCGCAGCCATCATGTTGTACGGGTCGTATTGGAGGCCGAACTGCTTGATCTTATTCGGATTAAAATTAGGGTCGAGCGCATTTCGTCCCTGATCGTCCAAGGTCAGCTTCTTTGCGTACTGAATGAACGTGTCCCAGTCCCATGCCTTATCTGCCTGCGTGGGAGGAAGCTCCACACCTGCTTCAAGAAGCATATCCTTGTTGTACATGAGTCCGTAACCTTCTACAGCCGTACTCATGCCGATCGTATTGCCCGGTTCGATTTCATACCAAACTTGATCCAGGTAATCTTCCTTTTTGAATTCCTTGTCCTCCTCGATCAGCGGAGCCAGGTTCAGAAGCTTCCCGTCTTTCCCCCAGCTTAATGCCGCTCCGGATGATAAATATCCGAGGTCGGGTGCGACATTGCCTGCGACCATTGTCGTCAGTTTCGTCAAATAGTCCGCCGGAATGTGCATAGGCTCCACCTGAATCCCGGTTTTCTGCTCAAAGCTTTCGAGCGCTTCCGTGACCGTCTTCTTTTCGATCGTGTCTCCCCAGAAAGCAAACTTTAGCGTGACCTTTTCTTCCCCGTTGCCCCCATCCTTGGTGCCACCTTCACTTTGGACTGATCCTCCGCTGCCCGAACAGCCCGAAAGGGAAACGGTTATAGCCAGTAAAGCGGGTAAGGCGCACCCAGCGAGAAATTTGGAAATCCTCATTCTTTTACCCTCCAATCACATGGAATTGATGTTTGTAAATTCATTGTAAAAAGGCGGAGGTTCAAAGAAAATTCGAACATTTTTGGAATGGTGGACAATTTTTATGTGTTGTTCATTTCGGCAGTTTGATGATGACGGTTGTCCCCTTGCGTTCTTCTGAGGTTACGGTCACGCCGTAGGAATCACCGTAGATGAGTTTGATTCGCAGATCAACGTTGCGGATGCCGATGGAGCGGCTCTCTTCCCGTGTCAAACCAGCCAATCTGTGATGCGGGATGCCGATTCCGTTATCCTCTACCATGAAGATCCGCTCGTCCCCAATAAGCCGCCCCCGGATCACAATCTTTCCACCGCTGTGCAGGCGGGCGAAGCCATGAACGATGGCGTTCTCAACAAAGGGCTGCAGGAACAGCTTCGGGACTTTGAAGGCATACAGCTCAGGCGAGATGTCATAGGTTACCGTGAATTTGCCTTCAAACCGCTGCTCGGTAATCGAAAAATAATGCCTCAACCAATTCAGGTCTTCCTCCAGATCGCCGATGTCCTGATTGCTTGCGGAAGTATACTGCAGCATGGAAGACAGGCTGACGATCATGGCACTCAATTCGTTTTGCTCGTTTTCGAGCGCCGTCCAGTTCATGATGTTGAGCGTGTTATACAGAAAATGCGGATTCAGCTGAATGTTCAGAGACATAATCTGGGTTTCTTTTTCTCTCAGCTTCACCTTATAATTCTCTTCGATCAGGTTGTTGATTTTAACATTCATTTGATTGTACTTGTGGATGAGCAGTCCCATCTCGTTATAGGATTTGACCGGGATGCGGGTATCGAATTCCCCTTCTCCTGTTTTTTTGATCGCTCGAAGCAGCTGTTGAATGGGCTTGGTGATGGAGTTGGCCAGAAAAAATGCCAAGAGAAGCGAGAGCAGCAGAAGGATCAGCGTCAAATAGAACGTGTACGACTTCACCTCCGGCAAAAAGGCGCTGCCGAGCGCCTCCGGCGAGATCGTGACACCGGAAATCCAGCCGGTCACATCGGAAGTGTCGAAGCATACGATGAGCGGTTTACCGTTTCTTGTGATCGTGAGAGTGCCGCTTTTCATCCCCGCCATTCTTTTCAATGAGGTTTCATCCATCGTGGAATCCTTTTCCTGCGAATCGGCTACCCTCTGACCGTCCCGGCTCATGATAAAAAAAGAAGCCCCGGTGGATGGGAGCACGCTGGCGAAGCGGGAACGGTAATAATCGGGCTGATAGGTAATAACCAGCACGGGAAGCTCGGCTGCACCCTGCAGCTCGATCACCTCCCCGTTATTGATCCGAAACAATTTTAGCAGACGGACGCCGGCCAGAAGCTGAACGTTCTCAGAGGGCACGGGAGAACCATCATCCCGATGAAACATGTCACCGAACGAAAACGTCGGGACCCAAGCCATTCCCCCATCCGCTTGTACGGCAGCCTGATACAGGGCTGTTTGGTTAAACCCTTCATAAGGGATGAAGGTCGTAGCACCGGTTGGCCCGATGTCTGAATAGCTGGTGATTAAGTGGATCGAGTACATGTGCTTCAAGTCTGGAAAATATGTATTCAGCGCCCGGCTTACCTTTTTCTCCATCGTGAACATTTGGTATTCGTCTTTCGGGTCGGCGGTGAGGTATTGTTCGTACAGAACCTGCTCCGCGATCAAAGCGAGGCTGCTGTCTTCGACCCTGGCGAGCTCGGCGTCCATAATTTCGTTGTTCTGCTTCACAATGGAGTACAGGTTCTGTCTGGCAAAGTCGGAAATAAACCCGCTGCTCGACACAAAATATCTATAGCTAAGTATCATTAGGGGAATTGTGACGATGAGGGCATAGGATAACATCAGCTTGGTTCGATAGCTCAGATCCTGAAATCGCGGCATCCATCGGCGGCTTCTCAATGAACATCCCTTCCTTATATGCGGGTAGCGGATAAATGGCGGTATTCATCCGGACTTGTGCCGTACTCCTTCCGAAACAGCCGGATAAAATATTTCACGTCCCTGTAGCCCACGTTCTCGGCCACTTGATAAACTTTCTGGGAGGTATGCAGCAGCTGGCTGGCCGCCGCCCTCATTCGGATATGGGTGATGTATTGGTGGATGGTCATACGGGTGTGGTTTTTAAACAGAATACAAAAATACGAAGGGTTAAAATGAAACTTCACGGCCAGCGTGCTCAGGGACAAATCCTCCTCACCATAGTTGGCTTCAATATAGGCTTTGCAGCTGTCCACCACGGTCTCACTTTTACACTGTCTCCGTTGGTCTATATGATTGGCCATATCTAGAGCCCATTGGCACGATGTCTCCCGTAATTCGTCCATGCGGCTGCAGCGCATCAGTGCTCCTTCAAAAACGGCATCGGGAGTGTGAGAGAGCCCCTTCTCCTTCAAAATTGAAGTGACATGGTGGATCGAGGCGGCGACGGAATACTTCAACCTGGAAGGATCGGGATAACCCTGGGCCAATGTACGATCCAGTTCAGTCATAAGACACGCATGAATGCCATCCTTTTTGCCGGATAGAATCGCTTTGGCCAGTTTGCCTGCATCTAAATGGATGATCGCGGACGGGTCTTTAGGGTTCTGTTGGTCAGACTTATACAATTTCCCCGGCCCGTCGTAAAATAAGCTTTGAAGTGCAATTCGGGCCTGCTGATTAGATGAATGTGCTTCTTGCCCCCACTCCGTAAAATACTTGCCAAAGCCAAATGTTAGTTCCCTCTCATGGTCATTTCGAAAATGATCGATCAGTTCCTGCAGTTGCGCTTCAAGCGCATAGATGATGTCAAAAGATACGTCGGCGCTAAGGATCACCCCCGTCAACCATTGATCCGTAACGTAAAAGGCATGGGCAAGTCCGGCTTCCTCCATGATGTGGGCAAGCATGCGTTTAAGCAGGGACAACATCCGCTTCCGGTCCGCTCCGCTTGTGTGGATCACGGCACCCAGCGAGATTCCGCGTCTCCAGCCTGAAAAGGACCTCTGCAGCAAAGTGATGTCTGTTTCGGCAGGACTTCCCTCGAGCAGTTCGGACAAAGCCGATTCGATGGTCGCCTCACGCAGGGCTCCCGCCTTATGTTCGGCTTTCTGAAGGAGAGGCGTAACCTTCTGGGCTTCCACCGGCTTGAGCAGGTAATCGCTTGCCCCGAGCTGCAGCGCGCGCTGTGCATAGGCGAAATCCGAGTATGCGCTCAAAATTACCACGCTTTCGCTCCCCCCGCGGCGGGTCAAATGTTCCACGAATTCGAGTCCGTCCATGATCGGCATCTGGATATCGGTAAATACCAAATCGATCGGATGGAGCTCCATCCTTTCCAGCGCTTCCGCACCATCCCGGGCATTAAAGATGTGATACTCTGGCTTCAGATTTTTCAGCATCCGCGACAACCCTTGTCTGTGCTTTGGTTCGTCGTCAACGACTAAGACGTTCAGCATATCCAATCCCCCTTGCGTATGAATGGTACAAAAAATGCCCATCCGGGTTTCAAGTAAATTGAAGGTGATGGCGCTGCCAACCGTTTACAAGAATCCTGTATGAGCATGTTACAACAAGGACAGACATCAACTTACCGGGCATTGTCGGTTAGACGGACTCAAGCTTTGGAATCCGAACAGAAAACCGACAAGTACTTTACTTCATCCGTGATGGGCGTATATTTATGATTTTCGTAGGAGTCGAAATACAGGCTGTCGCCGGCATGCAGTGTATAAGCTTCCTGGCCGACATAATAAATCATGGTCCCTTCGAGCACATAAATGAATTCCTGCCCGACATGGGAGACCGTCCGCTTCTCCGTCTTCCCTTTTTTCGCTACAAAATAAAAGGGCTGCATCAACTTCTCGGGCCGCTCGGCCGCGATGGCCGAGAACGAATATCCTTTCTCCGACGTGACCATCTTATCCAGGGTCCCCGACATTGTGGTATACACCGTCCCGTTTTGGTCGCTGTCATCAAGCAAGATGGATATTTTGGTTCCAAGCGCCTCGGCGATTTTGATCAGCGTGCCGATGGGCGGCACCGTTTTTCCGTTTTCGATTTTGGACAGCAGGCTTTTGGTAAAGCCGCAGGCATGAGCGATTTCGTCCAGGGTCCGATTTTGGTCCTTGCGAATTTTTCGGATCTTACTCCCCAATTCCATCAGATTGATCTCCTAAATAGAATGAAATTCAACTTAGTTTAATAAAATGAAACAATATTTAATGACGATTGTCAATAAAATTTTCCAATGTATTCAGCATTTTAGCTGTGTGCGAAAGGACGGAAAACCACCATTTACAGCAAAAAAACAAGGAATCTCCGCAGCAAGGACACTCCCTGTTCTCGATAATTAATCACATAAATGATTAATATAATGAATCATAAACTTTCGCGCTTCAACAAGCACTAATTCCAGAAATACTTCATTTCCCTGTAACCGAGATCCCACAATCTCGCATTTCCCTTAACGGTGATCGTTAGTTTATTCGCTTTCTCAATTGGAATTTCGTACGTTTCAGCAGTTCCCTCTTGATAGGTTGGTGCTTCTGTCAGCAGAAGCTGCTGCCCATCGACCGAAATCGCAAGTGTTCCTCCCAGCTTCCCCGTTGCTCCATACTTGAAGTAGAGGATGATATCTCTTCCCCTTAGTTCAGAGGTGTAAACTGCTGCAGTTTGCTCTTTGAAACTGAACACATTGTACTGAGGCAGCACCTGTTCGCGGCCCAACTCAAAACGATATGGTGCTGTGTGTTGAACTGTATTTCCACTGGCGTCCTTCACTTCGTTGATTGCAATGAACGGTCCTTCTTTTTTTGTCAGCGCCGTTTCGATAACTTCGCAGCAGCCCCATACGGCAGCGAAAATGAACAATGCGGAAAATCCGGAAATCACAAGCTGCTTCTTTATCGTTTTTGCGTTTGATCCTAATTTGTAAGCCGCGTATCCGATGGAAGCCCCTATTGAATTCTGAATCGCGTCGTTGATATCGCCGCTGCCCAGATAAGAGAGCATCTGCACCGTTTCGACCACCATGATGGACAAAAAGAACAATGTAATAAATCGAACGTAGCGCATGGGAAACAACATCGGAATCAAAAAGCCGAAAGGAATAAATGCAGCGAAGTTGCCAAAACCAAACAGAGCCATTAAGGAAAATCGAAACAAATCAGTCAAATCCGGTACATGATAAAAATCAAGGGGCGTAAAAATAAATTCGTACTCTGTAATCTGGTGCGATGCCCCGATTCTACCAAAAGCAAAAAACATAAAGTACAAAATGAGGACTGTATAAAGGATGGTGATGATCAGGATAACCTTGCGATTCTTTGCCATAAATTCTGCTCCCTATTGCGAAATGAGTGGATATCTCATGCAATTTTATCCCAAGATTCATACTTCTCCTAGGGTTCATTCTTACACCAAACTTACACGGTTGTCATGTAAGGGAACATTGGGACGCGGCAAAAAGAAGGGCATCAGGTGAACCCTCATCCGTTGCCCTTCTTGAATGTTACCTAGGACCAGCAGTTCGCAGTGGACACGAACACTTCAAGCGGCTGTCTACCAGTTTTGCCTAGGCTTGCAAAGCTTTTGTTATAAGTTCTTTAAGCGTCGTCTGATGTCCGATCAATTGATGTAAATCGTCGGTCGTTTTCTCCATAGTTCCTTCTGCAACAGTGTTATAGATAAAGGCCGTCGTTTGAGCTAAAGATTCCGATAAGCCTGCTTGAACGAGCATGGCCTTCTCTTCGTCGAAGGAAACCTTTTGATGGATGATGTGCTTACCTGAAACTTCGGAGAGAATTTCCGCCAACTCATCGAAACTCCATGGACGATTGGAAACCAGCGTGTATTCCTTGTTTTCGTGTCCTTCCCCGGTCAGTACCGTCGCGGCAGCAAGTGCCAGATCGCTGCGGCTGACCGCATTCAATCTCCCTGTGCCTGTGTTGGTGAAGATCGCCCCGCGTTCTACATTTTCTTGAAGGTGGTCATTGATGAAAAACTCCGCATATCCGCCATTTCGTAAAAAGGTATATGGAATACGGGTCGCGCGGATAGCATATTCGGTCGCCATATGAACGAGTGCAAACGGATTTTCCTCGGCAAAAGCGAAGCTGGTGTAGGCAATATGCCTGATCCCCGCATCTCTGGCGGCTTTGATTACATTGGCATGCTGAACGATCCGCAGCGGATCATCGGTATCCGGACTGGATACAAACAGCAGTTTGATCCCGCCTGCAAAAGCTGCGCGAAGCGTTTCCGGATCGTTGTAATCGCCTTGGCGGACTTCCAGCCCTGCCTCCGTCAGCGAAGCAGCTTGATCCAGATTTCGAACGACTGCAATGATCTGGCTTTCCGGAATCTTTTTCAGTAAATGGTCTATAACGAGCCCGCCTAAGTTTCCCGTGGCTCCTGTGATAACCAGCTTCATCCGATGTGCTTCCTTTCAGAAAGGTATTGTGCGTGAGGAATCATTTCGATTCCATATACAATCATCCTACCACAATCAAATGGTAATAAAAGGTTATAACCGAACTTTCCTCACGCCAATTGATGGAGGGTTATCTCACTAACATTCTGGTATTTACAGCTGATAACCGTTTTAGCCATGCTTCACGATGTTTTCCGAAGTGCGGAATGCCAAAGCTAGAATCGTCAGTACCGGATTCACTCCACCGTTGGTTACATGCACGGATCCGTCGCTCACCCACAGGTTGTCGTAACCGTGTACGCGTCCCATCGGATCGGTGACCGAAGTGGCGGGATCATCCCCCATCCGAAGCGTGCCTGCCTGATGCTGTCCGCCGCTAAGCCCGGTTCCCGGAGTTGTTCGCCAAACCTGGCGCGCACCGGCAG
Source organism: Paenibacillus sp. FSL R5-0378 (assembly GCF_038009285.1). NCBI lineage: Bacteria > Bacillati > Bacillota > Bacilli > Caryophanales > Paenibacillaceae > Paenibacillus > Paenibacillus sp. FSL R5-0378. The sequence goes on along the minus strand of NZ_JBBPAY010000001.1, from coordinate 4,433,248 downwards.
CCCAGAGCCACTTCTCGGCCTGTTCGCCCAGCATCGCTGCCGCCCGAAGCGACTCCGGATGAACCTGGCCCGAGAGCTGGGCGACTGGCATACCGAAACGGTCCTTGACCGTTCGTGAGAGACGTACTCTCGATTCCGACGTCGGGATCTCTTGAATCGGTCCCTGGATCTGGCTGGTGCGCAAATAGCTGTCACGCATCACTTCTTTGCCTGCCAGCCCCCATCTCGGAGCGTCTGGAGCAAGTGCCCTGTACCAATGAATAAGGGGAAGCCGGGTAAATTCGTTGGCAAGCAGTCCGCCACCGATCACGCCGCCGCCATTGTCATGGGCGAAGCGAAGCGTAGCGATGCTGACACCAGGGCCCAGACCGTCCTGGATCGGATCGTCCATGAGACCGTACGCGCCCGTGTAGACATGCCCCTGCAGATTCCGGCCGACTTGGCCGGAACGGTTGCCGATGCCGTCCGGCTCTGCATCGGTAGCCGAGTTCAGCAGCAAACGCGCGCTTTCGATCGCGCCGGCAGCTACGATGACTTGACCGGCTGCCACCAGTTGACGCCGGATCTTCCCGCCTGCTTCCTGCACCAGCCTTACCCCGGTGGCCCGCTTCCCGCCTTCCGTCTCAATCCGCTCCACCATCGTATCGCAGATGATATCGCAGTTACCGGAGGCGGCCGCCCGGACGAGCATCGTGTTATGTCCCCCGTTTTTGCTGTTGGTTGGACAAGCGAAGCCAACGCATTGGCCGCACTGTCCGCATGCCGGCCTGCCGTCCCGTTCGACCGAGTTGATCAGCAGCGGGACCGATCCGGCGTCCCATCCCAAACGGGCTGCCGCTTCCGCCAGCCGCCGCGCTTCCGTCGTCAAGGGCATCGCCGGCATCGGGTAAGGCCGGCTTCGCTTGGCATGCCCGGTGTGGGCGTTCCCGTCACCGGATACGCCCACCTCCCATTCGGCCCTCACATAATAAGGTTCCAGATCCTCGTACGAGATCGGCCAGTCGCTAAGGGAGCTCCCGTCCGGGATGCCGTAGTGGCTTGCCATGCGAAAATCCTCCGGATGGAACCGCCAGGCCTGAGCGCCGTACACCCGCGTACCGCCGCCAACCGTCATGGCATTGTTGTGGTAATCTCCTTCATGCGGAGCTGTGATTCTCTCTTCCCCAGCCTCAGCAAGAAACGTACGCGGACTGCCCTCCAGATCAGGTCCGGTGTTGTGGCCGAATTTGCTCAGCCGGTGGTTGCGCAAATGGTCCCGGCCTACCTGGTCGTACCGAAGCCAACGGCCCCGTTCGATGACGAGAACGCGCATGCCCGACTCAGCCAGCACCGCCGCCGCTACCGATCCGCCCGCCCCGGCTCCGATCACGACGGCATCGTAGCGGTCTTGAAGCTGATCTAGTGTTCGTAAAGGCAAATCGGCTTCGATTGGCGATCCCTGCTGGCCGGATACCGGACCCGGCCGAAAACCGATCATTTCCCATGATTTACCCTCGCGATTCCCGCCGGATTCAGGATTTCCATAATAGCCTTCGACGACAAGCTCCAACAATGCGTTGAAGAACATTGCGGACGAAACAGGCCAATCGCGGACCCGGTCATGCTGGACATCCTGCAGCAATCCATCCTGTTGTTCCTCGGACATTTCTGAAAATGCGTGCCCATACCGGGCCAATGCTTCCGACTCGAGTGCGCGGAGGCCGGGTTCGATCAGCTTGTTCCAAGCTGAAGGATCCTCATCCGCCCTACGTTCCATATAGACGAGTGCTCCTCCGTTGGCCGCAGACGGCCATTCATTTTCCGGGATAAACCGGTTAGAAACCGCTTCCAATATAGAATGCCACTCGACTAACCGGGATGTTTGATCGTTCTGATTCATTTGCTGCCACCTTTCTTCTCGTTCGGATATTCGCTTCTTGTTTTTTCGATACATTCGTAGAGACTACAATTGTTCTTCATGCAAAATTGCCGGTTCACCGTAACCGTTCTCACTATAAGAGATGCATCTAGAATTCTCTTTATTCGTCTCTAAACCCTGCTTGCGGCCATGGTCATTCTGTAAATATACCTAATCATCCATTAAAGATTTTGATTTGACTATATCCAAGTTAAATCATATATTTAATTATATTTAATTAGTAAGTACGTAAGTTTAAGTAAGCAGCAATGACAACACTGCAAATATTTATTTAAAAAGGAGAGAAATCGCATATGAGCAACGTTCAATCCATCGTCAATGAAATTTTGCCGGAGGTGCAAGGACAGCGCAAATCCGAATACCCGGTAAGCCCGCTATTTCTAAATCGCTGGTCTACACGGGCTTTTTCCACCCGTAAAGTCAGTGATCAGGACCTTTATACCATCCTTGAAGCCGCACATTGGGCTCCTTCTTCTTATAATGATCAGCCTTGGCGCTTTATCGTCGCTAAAACCGAAGAGCAGCTCAGCACATTTCATTCATTTTTAAACGAATTCAATTTAACATGGGCATCCAGTGCGCCAGTTCTCATTGTTGTCGCTTCCGACAAGCTTAGAGAAAACGGCGACCCGAACGGTGCGCACGCTTTTGATGCCGGCGCAGCCTGGGCTTCCTTGGCGATTCAAGCGACGATCCTCGGTCTGCATACGCATGCCATCGGCGGTTTTGACCGCAATAAAGCCCGTGACATATTGAACGTACCGGATCACATCGAGCTTCACGCCGTGATTGCTCTCGGCTACCTGGGCGATAAATCCGTACTTCCGGAAGCAATCCAGCAGCGCGAAGTGCCAAATGACCGCCGCCCGCTGAACGAACTTGTTTTTGAAGGGAAATTCGAGTAAAGTAAGCCGCTCCATCGCATCTATTTAACCATTATGTATACCACCTATTTAAAAAGCTGGCCGATCTTGGCCAGCTTTTGTTGTGCTGCATTTAGTCCCGCGAAAAGAGGACAACCCCTTGGAGAACCAAGGGGCTGTTATGTCTACATTTTCAAATTAAACCCTGACGGCAATCACTTCGATCTCCACCAGACCACCCTTTGGCAGCTTGGCTACCTGAACCGCACTGCGTGCCGGATAAGGTTCTGTGAAGAACGTGGCGTACACCTCATTGACTTTCTGAAAATCGTTCATATCCTGCAAAAATACCGTCGTTTTAATCACATCGTTCATGGTAAAGCCCGCTGATTCGAGAATTGCTTTTACATTGAGGAGCGATCGCTGTGTCTGTTCCTCTACGGATGCTGGGAACACGCCTGTTGTGTCCATACCGAGTTGTCCGGATGTAATCAGCATATTACCGATTTGAACTGCCTGGGAGTATGGTCCGATCGCTCCTGGAGCTTCGGTTGTTGCGATGGTTTGTCTCTCTTGTGTTGTCATGGTTTCTCTCTCCTTGTCGCGCTTGAAAGCACGTATAAATGTTTATGGGAATTGCAAAAACCTGGTCAACGTCAACCTGTATTTTTGCAAGTACCTGAATGGAAATTAAGGTTATCGTTAGTTCGTATGGGCTGCCTTCGTCGGAGCCGTTGTATTCAAATTCAACTCTTCTGCATTCGGACCGTCATATTCTTGCAGCATTTCTTGTTGCTGTTCCGGCGTCAGTTTGGCGATCCCAAAACCAGTGAAGCCCCAAATCATGGCGAAAATGATCCCTGTCCAGCACAGCATGGCCCATGGCAGATAGGAGAGCGTTGCGACGCCCAGCGTACCGGCCATGTAGGCGCCTGCTGCCGTCCATGGCAAGATAGGTTCCGTAATCGCAGCGGAGTCTTCGACGGTCCGCCCGAGATTTTTTGGATGCAGTCCACGGCGGATGTATGCTTCGCGCAGCATTTCGCCCGGCATCAGGATGGACACTTGGCCGTTGCTTGTGACGCCGATCATTGTCAATCCGGTCACGATCGTTGCAACGATCATGGACCCTGTCGAGCGTACATGCTTCAGGATTCGGTTCACGATCAGCTCAAGCGATTTGGTGAGCGATATGGTGCCGGCAAACGTAATTGCGCTGAAACAGATTAACAATGTTCCCATCATGGAGTTCATTCCACCGCGGTTCAAAAGCTTCGGTACATCCGGAATGACCGCAGCCGGATCGAATCCTTGGACGTGAACCATCGCGATATCGAACCCGTTCAATACAGAACTTACGACATCGTGCAATGTGAAGCCCTGGAATATCAATGCGTTCGCCATGGCAAAGGCTGAAGACAGCAGCATGACCGGCAGCGTAGGCTTTTTCCGGATCGAGCCATACAACACGATGAGGATCGGGACGATGAGCAGTAAATTCCAGTGGTAAATCGTGCCCAGCGTATCCATAATGGTCCCTACTTTTTCAGGGATACCTGCACCTGCCGTATGTGTGTTCAAACCTGTGATGACATAGACGATTCCGGCTACGATAAACGAAGGCAGCGTCGTGTACAGCAAATGACCGATATGCTCATACAAGTTTACGCCTGTGGACAGGGCCGCGATATTCGTCGTATCCGATAGCGGCGACAGCTTGTCGCCGAAGTAAGCACCGGCAACCACCGCACCGGCAACGGCTGCCAGATTCACATCCAGTCCGGCGCCAACGCCCATAAATGCTACCCCGATCGTTCCTGCAGAACCCCAGGACGTACCGGTACAGACAGATACGACCGAAGTCACCAAAAAGGCGGTGATGAGCAAAAACTGCGGGTTGATAATTTTGAGCCCGTAATAAATCATCATCGGAATCGTGCCGCCCACCATCCATGCCCCGATCATCAACCCTACGGCAATCAGGATTAGAATGGCCGGCATCGTTTTGGCTATTTTTTGGGCAATGGAATTCAAAATATCGTTGTAACTGTGCCCCAGCCTAACTGCAATGATCCCCGCGACAACCGTTGAAGCAATAATGAGCGGTTCAGGCGGCAGCTCGAACATGACGTATCCCAAGCACAGCAGTACCACCATCGTTATGATCGGAAGTAAGGCCAAAAACAGCGTCGGTTCTTTGATTTGTTTTCCCTTCGTTTGCTCTGTCATCGTTGTATTCCCCCTGGGATAAATGAATTGTGAACTACTTCTCGTGCAGAGGATAATGATCTGCCATACGCTGCAGCGCATCCCGGAGAAGAGACCTCGGAGTGGCAACGTTCATGCGGATATAGCCTTCGCCAATCGCCCCGAATGAGGTTCCGTAGCTGACACTAACCCTGCTCTTGTTTTGAATCCAATCCACTAAATCGCTTTCAACCTTCCCGCAGGCGGTGCAGTCCACCCACAATAAATAGGTACCCTCAGGCTGAATGACTTTAAGTTCGGGCATATTGGCCTGTATAAAATCGATCGTAAAGGTGATGTTGTCCGTTATATATGCGCGAAGCTCGTCCAGCCATTCATCGCAACCCGTATAGGCCACTTCCAGGGCAGGCACGGCAAAAAAGGTCGGATTATGAATCCCTGCCTGCTGCAGCCCATCTTTAAAGCGTTTCCGCAGCTGCTCGTTAGGAATAATAATGTTGGCGATTTCCAGACTCGCGAGATTGAACGTTTTTCCCGGGGATGTGCAAATGATCGAACGGTCTGCCACCTGCTCCGTCAGCTTGGCGATCACGGTATGCTCGTGCCCCTGATGGATGAAATCCGCATGGATGTCATCGGATACGATCAGTGCATCGTATTGGATGCACAGCTCACTGATCCGCTCCAGCTCATGGATCGTCCACACCCTTCCGGTTGGATTATGCGGGGAGACTAGCATGACCATTTTCACGCCATCCCTCATTTGCGCTTCCATATCTGCAAAATCGATCTCATATCGTCCGTTCACAAGCAGCAGCGGACTTTCAACCAACTGTCTGCCATTGATCGCTACCGCCTTCGCGACGGGTTGATAAGCAGGTGTATGAATGAGGATGCGGTCACCCTTCTCCGTCAGGTTCTGAATCAGAACCGAGACGGCTTGTACGATTCGTGGGCAGAATACGATCCATTCCTGCGGCACCTGCCAATCATAAGCTTTGGACAGCCAGCCTTGTACCGCTTCGTAATATGGCGGGAACGGATCGGTGTAACCGTAAATGCCATGTCTTGCCATTTCCGTTATCCGGTCCACCACGGCTGGCGGCGCCGGTAAATCCATGTCCGCGACGGACAGTGCGATCATGTCCTCCCCCTGGGATTGGGCCATTCCGTCCCATTTGGCGCTGTTCGTTCCGTATCTGCTGATGATGTGGTCAAAATTATATTTCATGGATGTCACCTTCCCTTGATCCTGCGTATGCCAGTTCCTGATTACTTAAGCTTTTGCAAATAACGGTAGACGGTAGGCTCGGATATCGCTAATGCTGCGGCGACTTGGGAAACGCCGCCTTTCAGCAAGAATACCCCCTGCTCGTTTAACTCACGCACGAGCTCGATTTTCTCCTGTGAGGATAACCGGTCGACAGGAATGTTTATTTTGCTGATGACGGATGCGATCATATGAGTAAGCAGATCATCCGCGTTGCCCTGCAAATATTCCTTGGACTGTTTGTCTTCCTGCGGAGCCTCAATTGAAGCTGGAGGAAGCGGCGAACCGCCTTGTAAAATATGCTGAATCCATTCTGCGGCAGCCTCCATGTGGGTGATGTCAATGTTCAGACACATCAGCCCGACGAGCTCGTTGTCGTCATTTTTGATAAAAAAGGTGGACGATCTGAAGCTTTGCCCCATCTTTCCCGAAGCCTTATAGTTGGCGATAAACTGTTCTTCCCGGTATGCTTCCGCTTTCAGCAGTTTCAAGACCAAGTCCGTGGACGCGTCTCCTACCTTACGCCCGCTGATGTGACCGTTCTCAATAAAAATAATCGATCGTTCCGGATCGCTGACGTCATGGACTACGACTTCGCATTTGGGCCCAATAATAGCCGCAATAAATGAGGCAATTGGAAAAAACTTCTCAAGGAACTGCCGGTTATCATTCATGTACGGATGGTCTCCTTCCCTGTAAACCTTATGTGTTGTTATAAAATTTATCAATATAATAATTTATTATCGTGATAAGAGTATATTACATTTTTAAAACGGTTTCAATCATTATTTTGCAAAAGTGCGCGAAACATGTCGGAGTTTGTTGTTTTTTTTGATAAGGACATGGATTACCCATGCTTTAATAGCGCAAAAAGCCGCAAGGCAGGCGGCTTCAGCATGATAAATTTTTATCAAATTATTTTAGGTTTACATAATATATCTTACGTTAATCAGTCTGGTAATTCCTCTTCTTTCAAAGCCACAAGCTCGGCAATCTGCCCAACTCGGCATCCATTGCACGTTTAAACATCCCTGCATCCCCTTTGTGCGAGTTCTTCAGCTTCCGTATAATGGTGATAATTGGTCATCATAGGAGCCCGAAAGTTGTTTATAAGAAGAACCAATGTAAAGGAGACATGGCTATGTTCGGATTTAGTGCTGCTGCAGGGGCAGGTTCGGTCACCAAGCAGCTATGCAGTTACCTCCGTCAGGAAATTGAGAGTGGTGCACTCGCACCCGGTCTCCAGCTGCCGCCGACGCGCCGGGCCGCCTTGGACCTTGGGATAGCGCGCAACATCGTGATCGAAGTGTATGAGCAATTGACCGCCGAAGGGTATTTGACTTCTAGAGCCGGCTCCGGAACGTTTGTCGCTGAGGGCATCGAAACCCGCAAAGCTATGAAAATCGACCCTATGCCTTCTTCAGCATCAACCGCTCGATCCGAGTCCGTTCCTAAGAAACCGAAGCTCATCGACTTTGACGGAGGTCTGCCTGATTTGTCTCATTTTCCCCGCAGGCTCTGGAGCAAATACGTACGGGAGATGACCGATTCGGCGGTGGAAGACATATTTTCGTATGGCAATATTCAAGGGCTGCCTGCACTGCGTGAGGCCATTGCCGATTATTTGTACCGGGTCAAAGGTATGGCGTGCAGCATGGACCAAATCGTCATTACGTCGGGAACCTCCGAAGGAATCCTGCTGCTGGCGTCTACCCTCTCGGACCGTTTTCATACGGTTTACACGGAAGAGCCGACGATCGGGTTTGTCGGTGATATTTTCAAAAGATTAAACTATACCATCCATCCGGTCGAGGTTGATCATCAAGGAATGCAGATCCAACGGATCGAGCATAACTTTCCTGCCGGTCTGATCGTGCTGACGCCTTCCCACCAATACCCTACAGGGAGCATTCTTTCGATTCAACGGAGGCAGATGGCTATTGCGCTGGCTGAAAAAGCTGGACACTATATCATAGAGGACGACTATGACAGCGAGTTCCGGCATAAAGGCGGGCCGGTCCCTCCACTGCAGCTTCTTGCCCCGAGCAAGGTCATCTATGCAGGCACGTTTAGCAAAACGCTGTCGCCCGCCCTGCGGATCGGATTCCTCGTTGTCCCCCCGGAACTGATCGAGCCGGTCATTCGCACCAAAACGGAGCTAAACCTGACAACTTCCGGTATCATGCAATCGGCACTTGCGCGTTTTATATTGGACGGGCATTTTGACAGGCATATTCACAAAATGAGAGCGATATACAAACGAAAACGTCTCTTTATCGCGGAACAATGCCGCCGCTTATTCGGCGACCGCGTCGAACTGCTAGGTGACGAAGCTGGAATGCATGTCCAGCTCCATTTTAAGCAGCATGCTTACGGGCCGATGGACTGGCACAACATTGAAGGGCTCGGCGTCCGCCTCTCATCTTTTGAAGACTATGCGGTATTAAAAGGCCGCTCCCCCGGCAAGGTGGTACTCGGATACGGGAATCTGACAGAGAGGGAAATCGCTGAAGGGCTGCGTAGAATCCAGCAATTTACGGATTCTTGGAGAAGGATCTGAGATATAGTTTAAAGTTGAACCTTCAAGTGCTACAACAATATAGTTTTGCCATTAGTTCAAGTATATCAGGATAGTTAATTCGCGAAACCGAAAGATTGCATGAATGTTATATGATGACTGTATAAACCATTGGGGAGTGAAATAAATGGAAAAAGTCATCAGGCTCAAGGATTCATCCGAAATCAAAGTTGGTTTGGCAGGACGATCCAGAGGCAAAACAATCATACTGCCTGTCGCCAAAGAATCCGTGTACGGCCAAGAAGCTGAAAGCCTGAAGCTGTGGGGGGTCGACCCCGAATCCGGACAGCATTTCGTCGAGGGACTGGCTGATATGTTCCAAGTCTTGTACTTTGACTATGAAGGCCATCGCATGAAGCACCCCAATCCCGACCATCTGACACCAGACCAGATCGTAGAAGATCTGCTGTTCATCGCCAACGACATGAATGTCCTCCATTTTAGCTATTATGGTTACTCCTGGCTGGCGCTGGTCGGTCTGCAGCTGGCTATCCGTACGGAGCGGCTGGAGAGCTTGATCATGGGCGGATTTCCGCCATTGGACGGGCCCTATAAAGAAATGATGGTGGTGACCCGCAGCACTTATGAACAAGCTGTACGCAATCAATATACCCCTATAATGAAAGATTGGCAGGATTCGAGCAGTCCGGAAAAGGTGGATTGGGACCAGGTTCAGGTCAAGATCGACACGAATCAGACCAAACAGTTTATGACGCTATACCAGCATTTGATGGATTTTGACGATCGGGCGGTGAGTCTGAACCCGGCCGTTCCGAAGCTGGCTTTTGCCGGAGAGAAAGATACGATCGTGTATGGGGAAAACTTCGGCGGCGTCACTGTGGACATTGCCGGGATATTGCAGCGAAACCAACAAGCTTTAGAAGAAATGGGCTGGGACGTTCGTATCTTAAAGGGAGATGGGATGGACCATACCAAAGCCATGCACCCGGAGACCGTTCTTCCGGTCATCAAGCCCTGGTTCGTGTCTAATTTGTTGGACGGTTAGAAGATGTTCGGCTAACGCTTTTTAAGATGATCCCATCGATTATCATTCAAATAAGATTCTTAATTCACTATTTAAAAAAAGGCATCCGGTCGTAGAAACCGGGTGCCTTTATACGTTTATTTCGACAAAAAAATCATAGTCACCTAACGTTTTTTGACTATAGTATCAAGTTTGTTATCTGGAAGCATGGAATCTTCCTTTTATACAATGAATTTACGAAGCGCAAGCTGCAATAGAGAAACCACCGGAAGGAGTGACTAACATGAGTTCAAAAGCCGAGCAAAGCCACAAACGTAAGCGCTTACGTCCGCGTTGGCACAAGCAGGATACAGAACTGACCCTGCTCGCCTTGCCGACGACCATATGGTATATCCTCTTCTGCTTTCTGCCTATGTTTGGGATCATTATCGCCTTTAAAAATTTTAGAATTAGCGGCGGATTCCTGAGCAATGTGTTCAACAGCCCGTGGATCGGCTTCAAAAACTTCGAGTTCCTGTTCAAATCGAACGATGCTTGGATCATTATCCGCAACACGATTGGATACAACCTGATCTTTATCGTTCTAGGCATCGTCCTCCCTGTTCTATTCGCCATTATGGTAGGACTGCTGCACAGCCGGAAGGCCAGCAAAATCTATCAAACGATGATGTTCCTTCCCTATTTTTTATCTTGGGTAGTCGTATCCGCCGTAGGCTGGGCTTTCCTAAGCTTCGATAAGGGGATCGTCAACCAAATGCTCGTCAGTATGGGCAGCGATCCGGTGAACTGGTACATGGAACCGAAATACTGGCCGTTCTTCCTGATTCTCTTAAACGTCTGGAAAGGCCTTGGCTACGGAATGATTATCTACTTGGCCACCATCACGAGCATTGACAGCACGTATTACGAAGCCGCGGTTATCGATGGCGCCTCGATCTGGCAGCAGACGAGATTTATTACGCTGCCGATGCTGAAGCTGGTCATCGTCATGATGTTCATCTTGGCGGTCGGGCGCATTTTCTACACCGATTTCGGCTTGTTCTACCAGGTCACGCGGGACTCCAATTCCTTGTTCAACGTGTCTACGACCATCGATGTCATGGTATACAAGCAGCTGAAAACCGCTACTGTCGGGATGGCCTCCGCTGCTGCATTCGTGCAGTCCGTCCTGGGCTGTGCCACCATTCTGATCGCTAACTGGATTGTCCGCAAAATCGATCCGGAAAGCGCAATGATGTAAGGAGGTAGGGTCGATGTCAACAAGAACGGCTTACGATACGGGCCTGGAGAAATTTAATCGTACCCACAGAGTCGTCGACGTCATTTTCCATCTGATATTTATCGTCTTGGCGCTGATCTGTGTCATTCCTGTCGTTGTGGTTCTGTCCATCTCATTTTCCAGTGAAGACTCGATCCGTGAGACGGGATATCATTTACTGCCGACCGTACTATCGGGTGATGCATACGCCTATATCGCCAAACAGGGGACGACGATTTTGAGGGCGCTCGGTGTGTCGGTTCTTGTCACTGTGATAGGGACCGTGCTCGGCGTCCTGCTGACCGCATCCATGGGTTACGTCATTTCCCGCCCCAACTACAAGCTGAAGGGGTTTCTGACCTGGATCGTATTCATTCCGATGGTGTTCAACGGCGGTTTGGTGTCCAGCTACTTTATCAATACGAATTTATTGGGTCTGAAAGACAGCATCTGGGCTCTGATTCTGCCGCTGGCCGTCTCCTCGTTTAACGTGATCATCTGCAAAACGTTTTTCAAAAGCACGATTCCCGACGGACTCATCGAATCCGCGGAAATCGATGGCGCGAGCCAGCTGCGGATCTTCTTCTCTATCGTCCTCCCGATCTCGCTGCCTGTGATCGCGACGATTGGATTGTTTCTCTGCTTCGCCTACTGGAACGACTGGTTTCAATCGATGCTGTATATCGATAACCAGAACCTGTACTCGCTGCAGGCCCTGCTCAACAGCCTGATGAGCAATGTCGATGCCCTGGCAAAGAATGCCGCAAGCATGGGCGTCAGCTACGCCGTACTTGTTGCGACGATGCCGAAGGAATCCGCGCGGATGGCTGTTGCGATCCTCATCGTTTTGCCTGTAGCCTGCGCCTACCCGTTCTTCCAGAAGTATTTTATCTCCGGGCTTACGGTCGGTGCCGTTAAAGGATAATGACGAAATAAGCCAAGACATCTTGGTTTATGATAAATCACTGCTAATCACGGTGATTCAACATCTATAAGGGGGATTTGGAATGAAAAGATCTTTCAGATTCATCTCGACGCTCTGTTTGCTGACCCTGTTGGCCACAGCTCTGGCGGCCTGCGGCGGTTCGAAGCCTTCTTCTACAGCCGATGGATCGGAAACAACCAAGGAGCCGACGAAGGAAACTTCGACAACGACCAAGGATGTTCCGACGCTGGTCTGGTGGACGATCGGCGGCCAGGTGCCGAGCAACTTCAGTAAGGCGGTTGACGCCATGAATGCCTACACGGCCGAAAAGATCGGCGTGAAAGTGGACATCAAGGTCGCCAGCTGGGGCGAATGGGATACGAAGATGAACACCATCGTCAATACCGGCGAGCCTTTCGACATCATGTTCACGAACAGCGGAAAGTACAGCAAGCAGGTTGCGATGGGCGCTTTTGCCGATATTACCGATCTGGTACAAAGCGAAACGCCTGACCTGTACAAACTGATTCCGCAAAACGTATGGGACGGCACCAAAATCGGCGGAAAATATTATTCCGTACCGACCTATAAAGATTCCGCGTTGACGCAGTATTGGGTATTCGATGACAAGTATGTGCAGAAGTACAATATCGACATCAACAACATCAAGACGCTGCAGGATCTGGATAAGCCGCTTCACGATATGAAGGCCGGGGAAGGTAAAAGCTTCTACCCGCTGCCGATGACCCAAGGTGAAGGCCTGAACGGATTCTTTAACGATTATGACGATTTAACGTTGGGCTTCCCTCCGATCGGCGTGAAAGCGGACGATGCATCGCGCAAGGTCGTTTCCGTTCTGGAACAGCCTGACGTTATGGCTAATCTGAAGCTTTTGCATCAATGGTATCAAGACGGCATCATCAATCCGGATGCTCCGACCAAAACCGAAGCTGATAAAGGCAGACCTTTCTTTGCGGCACAAGCCTTCCCTGGCGCCGAAATCAGCTGGCAGATCAATGATAACGTCCAGAAATACGACATGGTTCAGCATTACGGACCGATCTACACCACGAGTACGATTCAAGGTTCTTTGAACGCGATTTCGGCGAATTCGAAATATCAGAAGGAAGCATTGAAGTACCTTGAACTGGTCAACACCGATCCGAAGCTGCGCAACATGCTGGCCTTTGGCGAGCTGGGCGTAGACTACAAGAACGTCGACGGCGAAAAGGTCATCGAGCGTACAACCGATACTTGGCCGCTGGCTGCTTACACCCAAGGCACGTTCTTTAATCTGGCGGTGACGAAAGGCGCTCCGGAAGATCAATGGGAACAAGTTAAAAAGTTGAACGAAGCGGCCTCCTCCTCCACGATCCTTGGCTTCGCGCTGGACATCAGCAATCTGCAGACCGAAGTAGCGAACTGCCAAGCCGTATGGGACAAATACAAGTATGAGCTTATTACCGGCGCATCCGATCCGGAGAAAATGGTGCCGAAGATTACCGCTGAACTGAAGTCGGCCGGCATGGACACGATTATGAAAGCGGCTCAAGAGCAAATCGATAACTACTTCAAGTAAAAGAAATGGAAGCGCATCCCTTAATGAGACTCTCTTAAGGGATGCTTTTTCCTTCCCATCGATGAAGTTTCGTACTAATCGTGGTACCTTTGCACTAATCGTGGTACATTGGGATTAGCATTCATGCTTTCGACGAGTTGCTGTCAATCGAGGTGTATTATGGGCTCTTTTTTGCAAATCAAAATTTACCGCCACAAGTTTATCGCCTATGTCATCTTCGTCGTGAGCATCGGACTCACGCTGGGCACACTGACCTGTGCCATGCTGCTCAACCAATGGGTCGGCAATGCCCGGATCGAGGCGGCGAACGCATTCTCGCGCGTGGAGAATGAACTGCAGTATGACGCCGACCGTATCGAGGCTTACATGCAGCGGATTTACTCCAATCCGGGATTGCTCGACGATGCCAGAAGCTTTGCGAGCAGCAGCGCTGAAGGTTACTTGACCAGCAGGCTGGATCACAGCATCTACTCGCAGCCGCTGGTTTCCTTTCCCGAAGATCTTAAGACCTACTTATACAGCTGGGCGCAGGGCGAGATTACGCAGATCAGCCTGCACACCGGCGAATACGGCAATGTAGTACGCTTTAACGATAACGGTATCGCCAGTTATACGTTCGGACTTCCGAATAAAGATGAGGCTTTTCATGACACGATTACGAAAGGCTTCGTATACCGCAAGAAACTGTCGAATCCTACGCTGGGCTCTCAGGAATTCGGAGAGTTGCGCTTTTTGGTCAGCAGTGAGCAGGTTTTCAGATCGGTCCAAAATTTCCGGGTTGGCGAAGCTGCGGCCGTCAGTGCTGCCGGCGATATCTACCTGATCGGCGGACACGGCGAAGATTTGGAGCAGATGTCCCGCCTGGCTGCGGCAAATGGACGCACACACGGTATTATTTCAAGGGGAATGCTGAAGCCGATATTTTATGTCACCTTCGCCTCCACCAAGTTTAATTTCAAATTCGTCAGCATCATCGATTTGTCCACGCTGATTCGTCAGCATGCCGGGATGCTGATCACCCTCTTCCTGATTGTGCTGGCCGCGATGGTCAGCGTACTGCTTCTCATTGTCTACAATTTACGGGATGATGCCCTCTTCCTTCACCGCATTATCCAGTCGATCGGACGTGTCAAAACGGCCAATTTTACGACGAGCCGCCCGGCCCGGTACCGGAGAAACGAATACGGAATGATCGCCCGTGAGTTGGATGATATGATACAGCAGCTGGATAAGTACATCCGCAATGAATATTTGCTGAAAATAAAGCAGCAGGAAACCGAAATGAAAGCGCTTCAGAACCAGATTAATCCGCACTTCCTGTACAATACGCTGGAGGTGATCCGCTCTACTGCGCTGGTCAACCGGGACACAGATACCGCCGATGCCATTGCGACTTTAGGGACGCTCTACCGCGAAATCGTGAAGAAGGAAAATATCATTTCGATTGCCAGCGAACTGGAACTGCTGCAGAAATACTTGGAGATTATGGAGTTTAAGTATCCGGGACGTTTTTATTATCAGGTCAATGTCGAACCGGCCCTCCTCTCGATCCCGACCGTTAAATTTTGGATGCAGCCGCTCGCGGAAAATTTCTTCATCCACGGCTTCGATGCCGGTCATGAGTTTAATTTGTATGTCGTTAATGGCTGGGAAGCCGATGACGGTTATGTGCTTGAATTTGTGGATAACGGGCAGGGAATCCCGGCGGAGCGTTTAAATACCGTTCGGCGCACGCTGTTTAACCAGGATGACGCTTCCTCCGGAAGTATCGGGCTCCGCAACGTATATACGCGGCTGCATTTCTTCTATGGGGTCGGCTGTACGATTGAAATCGCGAATAACGAGGAAGCCGGGGTCAAGATAACGGTACGGATATCAAAAAGAGGTGATTGAACATGTACAAGTTGATGATTGTGGATGACGAGCCTCAAATTTTGGAGGGCATGAAACGGATACTGGACTGGAACCAATACGGGTTTGGCCGCATTGAAACGTGTGAAACGACTGAGGAAGCCATGACCAAAGTGGTTGACCTGCAGCCGGACGTGGCCATCTTTGATGTCTGCATTGGCAAGACACTCGGGTATGAGACCATCAGCAGGCTTAACGAATTTAAGATCCCGACGAAATACATTATAATGAGCGGCTATAGTGAATTCAAATATGCTCAGGAAGCCATCCGCTGCGGTGTCAAAGACTATCTGCTCAAACCGGTGGAGCGCACCAAGCTGCAGCAAGTCATTGAGAAAATCATTGTCGAGGATCTTAACGGTACGATCGGCGATAGGAACAGCGAGAACCTGAACAGGGATCCCGTATTAGGGGTTCAATATGAGCACCTTTCCAAGCTCGTCAACCGCATTTTGCTGATGATCAAGATGGAATACGCCCAGAACATAACGTTAAAATCCGTAGCGGAGCGCTTCCAAATGAACAGTACTTACCTGGGACAGCTGTTTCTTAAAGAAACCGGTATGAAGTTTTCGGAATACCTCATGGCATACCGGATGCTGCTCGCAGAAGACCGAATCCGTTCAACCGAAGAGAAAATATCTTATATCGCGTTTTCCGTCGGCTACAACAATCTCAATTATTTCTATACGCACTTTCATAGCTTTTTCGGAAAGTCTCCTTCCGAGCTCCGTGGAAAAGCTTAAGCTGCGTACTTTTCGGAAAGGAGGCTGCTGGTGGTCATGAATGATAGACGCAAGCCGCTCTTAATGACCCTCTCTCTGATATTGCTGCTCATATCATCGACAGGCTGCTTTCGTCAGTCCGGCCAAAATAGCGACTCCGATGACGGCGCACCGGTCAATCTGATTTATTATACAATTGGAGAACCTGATAAGGATTTGCAGCTCGTCAACGATAAGATTAACGAAATCATGGCACCCAAAATCGGCGTCACCGTCACGTACATCAAGGTCGGTTGGCAGGAATATGAAGATCGGCTGCACACGCTCATATCCGCCGGCAGTCCATTCGACATCGCCTTTGTTCCCGATTACGCCCCCACGGCGATGCGCGGTGCCTGGCTGAGGCTGGATGACTACCTTCAGGGACTGGGCAAGGAGATGTACGACGAGGTTGATCCGATCTTTTGGCAGGGCGTACGCATGAATGACGGCGGTATATACGGCATTCCGACCAATAAAGAGCTGGCGGTGCGCGATCAGTGGATGTACCCTGCTTCCATCGTGGATAAGTACCATATCGATATTTCCAAGTACGATACGCTGCAATCACTTGAGCCTGTTCTCCGGATGATTCAACAGAAAGAACCGGATTACGTACCGATGGAGCTCGATCGGGATTCGCACAATTTCTTCGCACTCGACGGTTATGAGTACATCATGAACAACAAAATTCCATTAATGATCAAATCGCTCGACCCGAACGCTAAGGTGGTCAATATATTTGAAACCAAGGAAGCGCGGCGGATTCTGGATACGCTGCGACGTTATTACAAGGAAGGCTTCATTAACAAGGACGCCGCGCTGCGGGAACCCGGAGGCTTGAAGCGGGGCGCCAAAGTATTCTGGAAATCCTCCGGCGGCGGTCCCCTTTCGGAGACGACCTGGAGCAAGGACCGCGGCTACAAGGTTGTGGCGAATCCCGTCACGCCGAGCGTTGTCACCACGGAATCGGTCCGGGGAGGAATTATGGGGGTCAATGCCAACACCAAGCATCCCGCCGAGAGCATCAAGTTTTTGAATCTGCTGAACACGGATCCGGAAATACGGAACTTATTTAATTACGGTATTGAGGGCGTGCACTACACGCTTGATGCCAAAGGGCAGGTTGTCCCCATCTCCTCAAAAGATAAGGATGGAGCCGATGGCTCGTCCCGTTATGCTGGAGTACAGTATACTCAGGGAAATTGGTTTATCCTGAATACGATGGGCGGCGACTACCCGGATCCCCTCGATAAATGGGAGCAGTTCCGTCAATATAACGCTGGAGTCGTCAAGTCGGCCGTGCTCGGATTTACGCCGGATCTTAGCAAAATGACGGCTCAAACCGATAACATCGAGATGGTCTGGCAGAAATACTACCCCAGCCTAATGACGGGCTCCGTCGATGTGGAAGCGATCCTCCCCAAGTTTAATCATGAACTGAAGCAGGCAGGTATTGAAGACGTGCGAAAAGAAGTGCAGAGACAGCTGGATGCATGGCGTGCAGTCAGCAGGTAGCCGTTTGCGAATTCAACTTTGCGCGATACAATCCGTTCTTTAATTAGTACTTTCCGGCAGCCGATCATGCAGCATGTGACCCGCTGCCGGTCATTTCATCGAAAGATATTCCTCTTTCAACAGTCCATAATACACAAGATCCTCGTATTCCCCCTGCTTTTTAGCATGCTGTCGTAACGTGCCTTCATATTTCATCCCCACCTTAGCCATCACTTTACCCGAGGCGGGATTCCTGCCAAAATGACGCGCAAATACGCGGTTTAACCTCATTTCTTCAAAGGCGTACCGAACGATTCCCTTTGCGGCTTCGGTACAATAACCATGATTGCTATAGGGCTTCCCGATCCAATAAGCAAGTTCGCCATGGTCAAATGGCTGATGGAATGCGATGCAGATGGCACCGATCACATATTGTCCTTCCTTATGTACGATAGCCAGCTCGAGGGATCGTCCCTGCTCAAACTGATCTTGGTGGGATGCAATCCAATTCTCCGCTATGCCATCTTCATAGGGATGAGGAATATATAACGTCATGTCAGCGATGTAGGGATCCCCGGCTAATTCCTGAACAGCCTTGGCATCGTCTAGGCAAAAAGGACGTAACAGCAGCCTGTCTAGTGGAATGGTCGGCAATGCTTTCATGCACCAGTCCCCCTTTCTTCTTACTTACATTTAATTAGATTTTAGTTCAAGCGAAGGATTAAAAAAAGCCGCCTTTTGGCGGCAGCAAATGGGCACATGTTTTCAGCTTCTCCGATTTCCGGCTAGCCGAGTCGATGATCACTGCTGAACGGACCAGCTCAGCCCGCCATCAGCCGTTACGGCAGTTCCCTGCAGGAACTGAATCCAGCCATGCTGCGGATCGGAAAAGCCAATCGATCGGACGTCTACCATCTCGGCATCTGCGGGAAAAGGATGATCCGTCCAGGTGCGGCCCCCGTCAGCAGTCATCAAGAGCCGCGTGATCACACCGTCTGTGGCTTCGAAATCTTCAAAAAGCATATACCCGTGCGTTTCATCGCTAAAATAGACCGCATCCGGATACCAGTCCTTGTCCAGCGTCAATACCGTCTCCTCCGGATGGTCCGCACCGAACCGAATGAGCTCAAGACTTCCCTTGGTGTCCGTCTGCTTCAGCAGCCATCCACTGGTATAGGAGGTCAAGGAGACTTGCATTTCACTAATTTCTTTGCTCACCAGCGTTTTGCCCCAGGTCTTTCCGCCATCCGAAGTGCGATAAATAGTCTTCCCTTCTCCTGTGGCGAACAAGACGCCATGATTTGTGTCAAAAAACCGGAAGGCTGAAACGTCGGATATCCCCAGCTTGTTCAGCGATTCGCTGAAAACTTCATGCCAGGTGAGCCCGCCGTCCTGGGTTTTCAATAAAACATGCTGGGGGTCTTTATCCCGGAAAGCCATCATGAAGCCTTCTTTCTCACTGACAAAGCTGATTTTCTCGAGCCGGATATAAGAATCCAGGGAAGCGATGATCTTCCAGCTCGCCCCTCCGTCGATCGTTTTCAGGACCTTACCGCTGTCCAGCTGGGTCCCGATGCCAAATCCGTGTTGACGATTGATAAAAGCCATGTCCTCCGTCGGACTGCCAAACGGCTCGGATATCGGATAAGACTCTTGCCAGCTTATTCCCCCGTCAGTCGAGTGAATGAGAAAATCGGAGCCGTTCATCCCGTCGACGGCGGCCCATATTACCTTAGCGGACACCATCTGTACCTGATTTACTGCCACCGCCTTGCTCACACGGGTAAAGCTGCGGCCGCCGTCCTTCGTCAGCCAAATGCCTCCTTCGATCGGTCCCGCGCCCGGGTGCAGCGAAATTACGCCGGATTTCCCGTCGATCAGCTGAATACCGTTTACATAAGGACGACCCGTCCGCTGTGTGCTCATTTTAGTCCAATGCTTACCACCGTCAACAGTACGGTAAACGTCCCCGCTCAGCATCCCCTTCTCATTTGTCAGCAGCCATCCGGTATTTTCACTCGCAAACTGGATTTGAAAGGCGGACAAAGGCGAATCCTTCGCAGAGAGATCCAGCTGCTTGGACCATGTCCGCCCACCATTATTAGTCTTTACAACAGCAAGCTTGGTATCATCCTTGCCGACCGTACCGACCACATAGCCGGTGCCGGCTTTTGGAAAGCTTGTGCTGATCGGTTTGAAGTCCTGAATTCCAAACACAGCCGTTTGAAAATGATTTCCCCCATCCTGTGTGAGAAGCAGGCGGCCGTTTACGAGCATCGCCCCGCTTTCCTCATTTACGAACGACAATTTCCGCAGAACGGGATTGCCTTGGCTGTGCTCCTCTTGGGATTCGGACTTCCATTTTGTAATCCAGCTGCGGCCGCCGTCTCCGGTTTTCAACAGACGGATCTGTTTGCACTGCAGCTGTCCTGCGCTGCTGGAACAGTTGTCTTCGACCAAAGCATACCCGGTTTTGGCATTGATAAAATCCAGGCTGCGTATATACTTCCCAGGCAAATTCTGTTCCTGCCACTGTGTCCCGCCGTCCTGGGTGGACAGCAGCCTTAGTTGAGCGTCAGTACGCTCTTTGACCGCAAATCCGTTTATGGAATCGACGAAATCGATGACCGGGAGATCATACGGGATATTCCCGTTCCAAATGAGCTCCTTTCCCTGCTGCGGCTGAATAGGGATATCAGCCGAAGACAGCGCGGCCGCTGCTGGTTCCGTCCCTTTAGCACACCCCGTAAGAACGGCTGCCACAATGGACACAAGGACTGCTGCTCTGAAATGCCTGCGTCTTATTCTCATGTTTAACGCCTCCTTCATCCGCGCAAAAAACATTCTGTAAAATAAATCTCCTGTGCTTTAACCGTCCAAGGCTTAAGATTGTTTATGACAAGTTTTATTATAGAGTTTGCTTTAGTGCGATGGGTTAAGGATTGTTCTCGTTTTGGAGTCAACATTTTCATATATTCACGGTTCGATGTATTGTGAGGAGTTGTTGATCCTTTTGTGACTTTTATAGAACGCCGTTTGTGATATTCGCTTGATATGATTCTACTGCGAATAAAAAACGCATGAGCTATATTACCTTGGCTTGGTGCGAAGAGAAAGGAAGATTCAGAAATGAGAAAGATGTTTGCATTATTTTTGTCATTGGCATTGGCACTCAGTCTGGCTGTCCCCGCCGCAAGTGCAAATGCTGCACCAGACAATCAAAACAGGAAGGATAACCTTCATGTTCAAGTCGTGCTGTTCGATGGATTCGATTTGCTCGACGCCTTGGCGCCCTATGAAGTATTTACCGCTGCGGGTATGTATTCCGGTGACAAAGTGACGGTCGAACTGGTGTCCGCAGAAGGCAAGCGTTCTGTTCCGAGCGGGCTGGGTGGACCCTCTCTGGAAGCGAAATCCAAGCTGGACCCCCATCAACCGGGAATTATTGTGGTGCCTGGTGCTGCTGGCAAGCCGGCGGGAAATACTCCTGATACCATTCCGAACCTTCTTTGGAAGGCGAAGCAAACGTCCTTAACCAGCATGATCAAACAGGCAATGAACGATAAAGAAGTGACGGTAGCAACGGTATGCGGAGGTTCCTTATTGCTTGCGATGGATGGACTGCTGAAAGACCGGCATGCCGTGACCAATCCGATTGGCATGGCTGCGTTAAGTGCCGCGGGCGCAATCCCGGTAGAGGCCAGAGTTGTTGAGGATGGACCACGCCTGGTCAGCGGCGGAGGCGTGACTTCGGGATTGGACGTAGCTCTATATTTGGTCGAACGCGAGTTGGGGCCGCAGATCGCTAACGCTGTAGAAAACTTATTCCAGTACGAGCAGCGCGGCACGGTATGGAAAGCCGAAGGCACGGCGCCCATCGACTTTTTCAAGAATACGGCTGTAAAATAAGCGAACGCTGTCCTTTTCAAAAGGTCAAAGATCGGCGTCTGAGCTGAAAATGTAGTTATGAACATAATAAGACACCTCTAAAATGCCATGGCATGTAAGAGGTGTCTTTTAGTTAACGTATCAGGAACGTTTCGGTCGAGACGAGCCTCATCAGCAGGATAGAGGTATGTTCGTACCGAAGGCCGGTAGTTTTTGTATTGCGGTTAGTCGCTGCTAAGTTAGATCTGCTTCAGCTCGAGGTCGCGAGCAATTTCGGCAATAAGGCGGTCGAACCACGGCTTCCCTTGAGGAACCCATTTCCTGGCCGCTTGGGCATACCATGCGAGATGCAGGAAATGATAGATTTGCATAATGCCGATCGGGACGTAACGAACAGGATCAATACCCAGCGAATGTAATAAAGCAGCAGCATCCAGTGATACCGGCCCCCGAATCGGGCGCTGCCAGTCGAGGACCCGGTACCCGTCGTTTGTCACCAGCACATTTTCCGCTTTGAGGTCTGCATGAACATATCCTGAAGGTGAACGGAGTTCGGTAAGCAATGCCGGGGCTTGACTCCACTCGCGCAGTTCGTTGACTTTGCCGATGTCCACTTCCTTGAAGCTTCCTTCGTGAATACATTCGGAAATATCATGAAGAGCAGCCTCGATATATGCGGCCCATCCTTCTTCCGTACTAATGTCGAACATGACAGGCAAATCTCCATGGATCTGTGAGATCATGTCTATCAGATCAGTGGCGATGCTGGCTGCCTCCGAATCTTTTAAAGGAACGTCCTTCAGCCGCGGCGCCTGGATTTCTTCCATGAGCATAGCCGTCATATGGTCCTTCGCTTCGATCACGCGAACCGGTACCAGGAGCGGAGATTGGGCACAAGCATAAAATTTGGCTTCCAGTGTCGGCGGGGCCTGCACTTTATAAATGTAACGGCCTCCCTGCTCCGTAACCATGCGCTGAACACACGATAACGGCCATTCATGAATGGTGATCCGTTGTGAGACCGGGCTGCCTAGATATTCTGCCAGTTCTTCGTCGTCGTGAAGCAGCAAATCAAACGATGGATGACGATGCATATGATCCTCCGCTCCTTTTCAAATTACTCGGCATATTGCTACTAGGTTTACATTGGCGGGAAACAATTCGGAATCTTTCTTATTTCGTGATAACGATCGGTTATCCTCCTTGATCCTTTCGACCTTTGCAACCAATGATCGCTGATGAAACGGAGCGGCAGGGTAGGACATCGCGGCAAAAAGCCGCTTATTCAGCGGCTTCAATCTTATTACGATGTACTTACCGTAACCTGGTTTACCTAGAAATCCCCCTCCGGTCTCTACGGTGTGTTTATAACGCGTTTAACGCTTCCAGGATTGGGGTTTCACCACTAATCATATCAAAAGCTTTACCGATCGTATGAGGATTTTCCAATGATGCTAGTATAGCCTCAGCCACATCTTCGCGGGGAATTTCCCCCCGATCCAAGTCAACCGCCGCGGTGACCTTCCCCGTTCCGGGTTCATTAATCAGCCCTCCTGGGCGAACAATCGTATAATCCAGGCCGCTCTGCTGAAGCCAAATATCCGCATAATGCTTCGCGGCGCTGTAGTAAGGCGCACTCTCCATCCAAAGCTCGCGGTGATGGACCCCGATCGCGCTCACCATGATGAAGCGGCGCACCCCAGATTGTTTGGCAGCCTCCACCGACTTGATTGCACCATCCAAATCAATCATCATCGTTTTATCGGCTCCTGTATGGCCGCCCGAGCCTGCAGTAAATACGACTGCATCCGCCCCCTCGGCAGCGCGGGCAATCTCATCGATACTTCCTTCCAGGTCAGCAAGCACCGCTTGCACGCCCTGCTCTTCAAATGCCGCTTTCTGCTCGTCGCTTCGTACCATTGCGATGGCATTGTGCTTGTCGGATTCCTGCAGCTTTCTTACAATATGCCGGCCAATCTGGCCATTGGCTCCGATAATCAGTACGTTCATAATCAATCCTTCCTTTCTTCTATACTAATTATGGATAAATAAGATTGTTTTTAACGCCTTGCTTTCCATATTTGTTATGGATCAGGGCTATCTTTTGGTATAATCATCCTGAGGTGTTTAACGATGGATGGAAAAAGATTTGTACTGATTATGGTCATTGTTTTAGTGGTAATTGGCGGCTTTTTTATCGCATTTATGCAGCTTTTGAGTTCAATAGGCAAAATCTGATTGGACCTACAGGTTCATGTGTTTGAACCCGTTCCATCATTGCGGGCTACTGTACACAAGATCGGCCAGCACTCCCTCAGCAGCTGCCGCTAAGTCTTGTCCACTTAGAAAAATTTGCAGCCCCCGTCTTCCTCCGCTAATGCTGACGACTTCCATGGAGCTCACGGATGCATTCATATACAGCGGATACTTCTTTTTCATGCCCAGTGGAGACACGCCGCCCCGGATATACCCTGTTAAGGATTGAATGTCTTTCACAGGCACCATCTCCACTTTTTTATTGCCGCTTGCAGCGGCCAGACTTTTCAGATTCAATTCCCGGTCGCCTGGAATACAAGCTGCGATGACCCCTGTCTTATCCCCTTTTAAAATGAGCGTCTTGAACAGCTGGCCGGGCTCCAGCCCTACTTTCGCGGCAACCGTTGCCGCATCCAGCTGATTTTCGTCCCATTCATATTCGTGAAGCGAATACTTGATTTGAAGCGTGTCGAGTATTCGGCAGGCATTCGTCTTGGCTGACAATTTTCTTCACCTTTCCTTTGCAATGACGATTCGTTAAATAACTGGCCGTTGATTAGCTCCGTACTATTTTATCATGGTAACGGACGCCTGGAAAAATCACATCATCGCTGCCAATAGAAAAACAACCTGAACCATGCTCAGGTTGTTTTCTGTCTTTTCAGCGAACCAGCCCACACGATCGCGATTAAAAAATGCTGTCTGGAACGTAATAAATTTTCTGGGTATTCTGCTTACTGTCGGGATTGGTTACGATATTAAAATAAACGTTCCCGTTTTTGTTTTGTACACCCTCAATTTCATGTTTTCCCACGTTGGTGATTTTCACCAGACTCTTATAAGCTCCTGTGTTAGATATCATAGCAATCTGCGGGGTGTTTCCTTCAGCGCCGCCAGACGTATAAATTTCCGTTTTGCCAAGCAGGTCGGCGCCTTGGAAGGAACCGTTCGGTCTCACGATGGCACTGCCCGACTGGGTAAAGCTGGATACACACGCTGCCTTCGCCGCCGCACTATCCAGACGGACCTGCTCGTTGCTGTCCAGCAGCTTGTTCAGTTTAACCGTATCATAAACGGACCAGGTGACCTTTCCTTGTTTCGTTTGAACCCGGAAAAAGGTATATGTGCTGTTTCCGCCGCCGTCAACACGGTACGTGTCGCCTAGTCTTGTGCCCTTTTTGTTGGCGTAATTCATATACGTGAACCGGTGAAGGTCCGTATAATCCAAGGTCTTGCCGGCCGAATATTGAAGTCTCGCGACCTGGAGCGACCAATAATTGCTTGTTGAAGGATCGGCTTTTGAGCTGAAGTAAAAATAGTTGATCCCTTTGTAGGTATACATATCAAGCGTTTGCCCGTGACCGGCATTGGTGATCTTCATTTCATCCTTGTAAGTAGCGGTATTGCCGTTGATAACCAGTCTTGATAGATAGACCGTCCCTTTGGACCGCTGGGTAACATATACGTACTTCGAAGCAATATAAGCTTTCTGAACCGCCAGTTTATGATGAAGTCCTTTGAGGTTGTATGCCAGTTTCGCCGAAGCGTTGACGGTTTTTCCCGGCGATGCCGCAAAGGCGGTCAGACTCGACATCCCAAAGAGCAGGATGGAAAGAGCAACGAAGCAGAATAATTTAAAATGCTTGTTCCTTGAGATCAATGACTGAAATGAATACATCTTGTTGATACCTCCATTTAGAGTTGTTAGCATTATGCTAATAGAAATAACTGGCTATGAAAACCGTTTTTCAAAGAATTAGGGCTTAATACTCACATAATTTTCCCTTATTTGAGATGAACCCAATTCATAATGCCGCAAAATAATCCTCCCAATCTATCATAATTACGAAAATTTGCAAAAATAAAAAAGCGCCATATAGGCGCTTCTCTCGCGTAATCCGGTCAATTCGGTATGCAAAAATACCTTAATCGAGCTTCATTTGCCGGGCCAAGGTGGAAGGGATCTCCTCTTTGTCCACGATCACGTCAATCACAAAAGGCTTATTGAGCTGCAGTGCCTGTTTAAACACATGCGTAAATTCCCTGAGCGTCGTGCACCGTGCACTGTCCGCTCCCATGGAAGCCGCATACGCTGCGGCATCCAAAGGCTGCTTAAAGACCGTGCCGTCGGTTCTTCCGGTAAACTCGCGCATCCCTTTTAATGCCATATCCAGCTGTCCGTTATTGATGACGATAAAAATAACCGGAAGCTGCTCGGCGACGCAGGTTGAGATTTCGGAGCCCAGCATAAATAAACAGCCGTCTCCCGTCAAGCAGATGACGTTCTGGTCCCTGTCGGCAAATTTTGTACCAATCGCCATCCCGATCGCATTGGCCATCGAAGCAAAATAGGAATCGAAGAAAAAGGTGACGCCCGGCTTTACATCCAGCCAACGGACCGCATGGTACCCATGTGCGCCATCATCGGCAAAAACCGTGGTTTGCTCAGGAATGATATCCCCTACCGCCTGGCAGACTTCCGCGACCGAAAGGGACTGAAGCTCGGGCAGCGGATCATGATACCGCTCACCAACACGCACGTCATCAATCACATTGTCATTCGGATACAGGCGCAGCAGTTCCTCCAGATTCGTTGCGATATCGCCGAACACATGCGTATGCTCAGCCTGGATAATTCCGCCCATAAATTCATAAGAGATATCGAACTGAATGATCCTTTGCGGGAAATAAGAACGGTCTAAACCCGCCAGTGCGGTATCGCTCAACCGCGATCCCATCACCAGCATCAGATCAACACCCGACTCCAGCTGGTGCTTGGCTTTTTGGTGTCCTCCAAGACCAAAAGGTCCGTAATATTGTGCATGCATCGAATGGATGCTCCCCTTGCCACCGGGAGTTGTGACGACGGGAATCTGAAACTGCTCGGCGAACCTGGCAAGGGGCTCCTGAGCTCTGGAGAGGACGACCCCCTTTCCTGCCAGAATGACCGGGTTTCGGGCGGCTCGCACCTGATTCACCACATCCGTCAGATTGGTTGCGGCATAGTTTAGACGGCTTGACGGAATATGGATATTCGTCTCGGCTACCGGCGAAATCATCACATCAAACGGGATGCACAGATGTACCGGACCTTTGCGTCCGGTCATGGCTTCGCGAAGCGCATGATTAAGAATCGCCGGGAAGGTATCGGCGCGGGAAACCATCGTGCTGAACAGCGTAACGGGCTTCATAATTTCCGCCAAATCGATGCCGAATAACGAGGAATCCTGGCATTGCGGGATCCCTGTTTCCGCCGCCGACTGATGTCCCGTGATGAAGAGAACGGGAAGGCAGTTCATTTTCGCATGCGCTGCGGCAGTGACCAGATTGGTCCCTCCCGGTCCTGAAGTTCCGACGACCACCCCCAGCTTTTTCCCCGCAAAAGCATAACCTCCGGCTGCAAAACCCGCCCCGCTTTCATGCCTTCCCAGAATAAATTCGATTCCCTGGTTGCCAAATTCCAGAATCACAGGGGCAACCGATTTGCCCGGAATTCCGAAAGCATGCTGAATATCCAGACTGACCAGCGTTTCAACTAAGAGCTCTACGACATTTTTCACACAGGACACTCCTTTAAAATGCCTGACAAAGGTAATCGGATATTGAATTCCGTTCCTGCACCCAATCTGGAATCGACGGTGATCTCTCCGTTATGATTGTTAATAATGCGGTAGGATACGGATAGACCCAGACCCGTTCCGTTCTCTTTGGTCGTAAAAAAAGGATTCTGTATTTTTGTGAGGTTTTCAGGACTAATACCGCTGCCATTGTCAGAAATAGTGATGGTTAGATGTTTGTTTTGTATGGTAGATTTTAAGGTTACGGCTTCTTTAGGCTGAGACGCTTCAACGGCATTTTGTAAAATATTGATCAGTACCTGCTTAATTTGCGAAGCATCGGCATACAGGATGTCCTGGTCGCCGGTATGGTAATCCCGGATAAACCGGATATCGTGCAGCGCGGCCTGTCCTTCCATAAAATCAAGCACGCTGTCAAGGAACAGATTAATTTCGATCGGCTTGACGATTGGAAAAGAAGGCTTGGACATCGTGACAAAATCCGATACGAGATTTTTGACGCGCACCAGCTCCTCGTGTACGAAACCCAAATAACGGGCCGTGTCCGGGTCCAGCGGCCGCTCGCGGATAATTTGCACAAAGCCCATGATGGAGGTAAGCGGGTTGCGGATTTCATGGGCTAAACCGGCGGCCAGCTTGCCGATGGCCGACAGCTTTTCGCTGACGATGATCTGCTGCTCCAGCAAATAACGTTCGGTAATATCCCGCAGCTGCGCATAGGCGCCTTGAATGATCCCATTTTCAAATATCGGAATGATGTCGGCAAGGCAAACCGTGTGTGTCCCGCCGGCGTGAAAATGAACCTCGATTCCCCGCTGCCGCTGGCCGTTAGCAATCGTTTGCAAAAAAAGCGGTCCGAGCTCCGTAATTTGATAGGAGGACTGTCCGACGGAAATATAATCGGGGATGATGTTCAGGGCGACGTGGTTGAAATCGACTACAATTCCGGATCGGTCAGCCAAAAGAATTCCGGTATCCAAATTGTCGACCATGAGATGGTGCAGATCCAGCTGCCGCTGGTTTGTTTTCCTGAGCTTCAGCTCCCTTCCCATAGATTCCGCCATATTCACAAGCATGGCGAGCTGGTAATTGCTGAAATCAACGATGCTTGTCATCAGGGAGATCGTTCCTTCGCGCACCCCATGATTTCCTGGAACCGAAAAAGGGACGCTGTGGCAGGCCGATTCGTGCAGAACAAGATGATAATGATCCGTCCCCACCGTTTGAAATGGAATTTTGTACTCCAGCGTGATCAGCGTCGCACATATCCCCACCTCTCTCTCAATCAGCAAGCTCCCTTCTTTAATATTCAGCTGTGAAAGTTGTTCTCTAATAATCCGATCACCGAAGGAATCAATTACCAAACCTTTGTCATCCGTGACGACGAATGAAACCATTTGCCCGTTTAGTAATTGAATCGTGTTCTCTCCAAATCCCTTGGTAACCTCCAGAATGTCGGCATATAGCCGCTTCTGTCTCTGTAGATGCTCTTCGGACACGGTTGTTCGGAGTGAGGGAACATCGGTTGGCTGCATTCCATAGGCGATGCAACGTCGTCGAACCTCGGCGAGGTAATTGTTTTCCATGTGGTCGAACCCCCAAATTACGACTGTACTTCCTATATCTTATAGTAAATCTGGCTTAAGGAATATAAATATTTTGGGGATTAGGCAATATTTTCAAAGTTAATGTCGAACAAACAAAGAGACTGTCCCCAGGTCTACGGACCCAAGGACAGCCTCTTCATTGTGTCTAAGATATTCACAAATCATCATGGTTTCAAATCACTGATTTCAAATGGCTTCTTCAACCGAAATCGCTCCGACCGAAGAGGACAGCGTAATGACCGGACCCCCGCCATTGAAGTCGGTAGAACCGCTCGATACACCGGAAATGGTTCCGAGTTCGCTCTGAACCTTCAAGGTGCAAGACAAGGAAGTTGCAAGTGCCGCTTGGACTCCGCCTACATCGGTACCTACCTGAAGAGTGCTGTCCTTCTCCATTTCCTGGATGTCCACACGGACGCTTCCGGCATCCGATCGGATTCTGGATTTCCCTGCAACATGCGCTCCTTCAACGGTTATACGACCAACACTATTTTCAACCTGATACGATCCGTTCAGGTTTTTCATCGTGATGCCGCCGACATCGTTAACAATTTCATAACCGGTGATCCGATCCGGTACGTTGACGACATACTCGATGAACAGCTCGGATTTCCCGAAACGGGACTCTGCCCAATCCCATAAATCTCGTTTGGGATCCCCCTTTGCATGTGTCACGATTTCCATCGTGCCGTTGTTATCCACAATGGAGGTTTCCGCTTGCTCGGCAATATTGCGGTGAGTCTGATCATTTAAAAACCAGATGGTGGTCTCCACGGTGATCTTATTTCCTGTACCCCGTACGAGCGTGATATTCCCTGCTTTATGGTGAATTTGTAGCGATGAATCCGCCCCAACTTCCTGTGCGGCCGTAAGCTGAATGCTGTCACCCTTGCTTTTGATGCTTTCTTCGATACCGCTCACTGTATCCATGACCGTTGTTCCGGCAGTCATTGCCGTTTCGTGCGCCCCCTGCTTGAGCTTTTGTGCAGCATCGTCCACGGTTCCGCAGCCTGCGAGCAGCATGACGGCAAGTACGGCGGTCGTCCCTGTGATTATGTTTTTCATTTGTACCCCCAGTTTCTTCCTGTTTGGTTATGTATAATATTCATTATAAGGAAAATCGCATGGAGCACACCTATCAAAAGGCCAGAGTAATCACTAGACCTTAGTCGAGGATAACGGAATGGACGAGAAGCCCATCAGCCTGCTGGGTATAGATATGAAAGTCTTCACGACAAAAAAACAGCCCGGATCGTTCCAGGCTGTCGTTCGGTATGCTAATGACCCATTCAGCTTTTAGACGGAAGCTGTTTTTCGCTGTTTTTGCCAAAGCCGGACTCATACACGGTAAAAAAGGAAATGTTCGAAGTTTGCACCTGATGCTCATTCAATTCTACCCATTCCTCGCTCTTCAGCCTGGAAATTACACCGCTGACGTCATCGGATATAATATTAAGTGCTTCTCCGCCGACAAAATGAATCGTAATGCTGGTCTCGCTCATCGCTCCCACCTCCCATTCATTTCCTATTGGCATAGTATGGCCCAGGCTGTTACTTCTTATTTACACAAATCAGAAGGAAGGAAATCTGATGGAGGAGCGGCTGATTCTATAGGATATGAAACTATTTAAACAAGTCAGGGTACATTTCTTTCGCCAGCTTTTCCATCCCGTCGATCGTATTGTAGCCATAGCCAAACATATAGTTGTAGTCCACCGCATAGATTTGCTTGTTTTTGATCGCCTTCATGCTGGACAATTTGGGATTCGCATAAAGTGCCTCTTTGAGCTTATCCTGGGTCGTGCCGCCCGTCGTGCTCCAGTCCGGGATGATGAGTACATCCGGGTCTGCCTGAATCAGCATTTCGACGCTGACCTCGCCCGTTTCATTCTTAAAGACATTGTCCAGTTTGACCATTTTGAACGCATCATTAAAAAATGTTTCTTGTTGGGCTGCGTATACGCTCACTTCCTTCGGATCGCTCATATGGAGATAGGCGAATGTTTTCTCCGCTTGGATCCCTGCGAGTTTGGAAGCGATGCCTTCCTGCTTCCCTTTCAGCTCCTGGATGAACGACTCGGCCTTGTCTTGTACGTTAAAAATTTCACCTAGATGTTCAATATCTTTGTAAATCGAGTCATAGGTTCCCCCAGTCACGGACGATTCCAGAACATAGGTTTTGATTCCCATGCCGTTCAAGGTGTCCACCGTACCGACTCCCCAATCGGCGTTATCGAATAAGCCGCCCCGTCCGTAAACCAGGTCAGGATTGGTACCCAGCGTAACCTCTTTGCCGACGTACTCGTCGCTAAGGATATTCAGTTTGTTATATTCCGATTCGACCGCTGGATCCGGTGCCCCGAAATTCGCGCCGACCCCGGCGATTTTGTCGCCAAGTCCAAGGTGAAGCAGCAGTTCCGCTGCCGGGCGGGTATTGGCCATGATGCGTTCTGGCGCCTTATCGAATACCTGCTCTTTTTTCTCCCAGGTCGTTCCGCCTTCCGCCTTCGTGAAATTTTCGATCGTTACCGGATAGTGGCTGGCAGCCTGGGCCTCCGGTTCACTGGTTTTCGCCGCATTTCCGCAGGCGCTGAGCACCAGTATTGCCGCAATCCCGGCAGTCAGCAGCAGATGTTTTTTCACTTGTCTTCCTCCCCTTTTATAGACCATAAGCAAATCCCAACCCGTTCGTAACCGGATTGATATATGTCTTACACTTGATCTGATACAGCGCTTCAATGTTCTCCGGCGTCAGCACCTCTTCAGGCGTGCCATGCGCATATACCTCGCCATGCTTCATCGCATAGAGATAATCGCAGTAATGAGCGGCCATTTCCAAATCGTGAAGCGCGGCCAGCACCCCGATATCCAACCCTTTTACACAAGTCAAAATTTCGAGCTGGTACCGAATGTCGAGATGATTCGTCGGTTCATCCAAAATCATGAATTTAGGCTGCTGTGCGATCGTCCGCGCCAAAATGACCCTCTGCTTTTCCCCGCCGGACAGCGACAAATAGCTGCGCTCTTTATAATCCAGCAAATTCGTTCTCGCCAAAGCTTCTTCCACAATCGCCATATCTTCTGCTTTGTCGGATTCCAGCAGCTTCTTGTGCGGCGTCCTGCCCAGCATGACCATCTGCTGGACCGTTAAATCAAAATTCATCTCATTGAACTGGCCCACGACGCCAAGCCGCTGCGACACTTTCTTTTCGTTCGTTTTCAGCACATCCAGGTCGTCTAAATAAACAGTCCCTTTCTGCGGAACCAGGCTCTTGTATATGCTTTTCAACAGTGTGGATTTCCCGCATCCGTTGGGACCGATCAGTCCAACGAACTGCCGGTTTTTGACCTGGATCGAAACGTTCTTCACGATATCTTTTTTGCCGATCCGGACTTGCATTTCCTTTGCGGTCAACTCCATGTCTCACCCTCCGAAATTGTAGCCTTTTTTCACGATCATGTAGATAAACAGCGGCGAGCCGATCACCGATGTAATGATCCCGATGGGCAGTTCCACATTATGAATCAGCGTTCTGGATAAAATATCCGACCAGATCAGGAACAATCCGCCCAGCAGCAGCGTTCCTGCCGTCAGCCGCTTATGATCCGCGCCAAAGATCCCCCTGCCGATATGGGGAATGATTAAACCGACAAAACCGATCATGCCTGCATAAGCGACCATCGTACCGGTAATAAGCGCCGCGGCGATCATATAAAACTTGCGGTAGGCGCTCAAGTTAATACCGAGCGTAATGGCTGACTCGTCCCCGAGCAGCATCGTATTGAGCACACGGTGCTGCAATAGGAACAATGCGCAGCCGAGCAGTACGACCGCCGCCATGATTGGCGTTTTATCCCAGCTGGAGGAAGCCAGACTGCCCATGGACCAAAATGTGACGGTCTTGATGCCCTCCGCGTTGTTGGCAAAATAAATGACCAGGCTGGAAAAGGAACTGCACAAGGCACCGATGACGACGCCGGATAAGACGAGCTTTACCGATGTCGCTTTACCTCCGATGCTGGATAACACCAGCACGGCAATCGACGTGACCATGGCCCCTGCAAAAGCCCCAAAGGCGACGCCGAACTGGGACAGCAGCGCACCGCTGCCGAATCCGACCAGGATTGCAAAGGTTGCTCCCAAGGATGCGCCAGACGAAATGCCGAGAATATACGGGTCAGCGAGCGGATTTTGCACGACCGCCTGCATGATCGTTCCGCATAAGGAGAGCCCCATGCCGATCAAAAGGGCAAATATAACGCGGGGCATCCGGACTTGCAAAATGATGTTGACGTAGGAGTCGCTCTCGACATGGCTCATGGATCCCCATTTACCGTTGGTCAAGGCATGCACGATGATCTCCCACGCCTGCCTGAAAGGAATATGTACCTGTCCAATCGATACGGAAAAGACAGCGGATAACGCAATTAGAATCATCAAGATCAAAATCACTGCATAATAGCCGCTTCCCAACCTAGTCGTTGTTCCTTCCTTCGTATTCAAGAATTCACCTCCTATCGATGCGTATCGATGTCTGTGTATGTAATGATAATGATTATCATTATCGAATATATTAAGGCATATTCTTCCGCATGACAATCCCTAGTTGAAAAATAAGTTGGGTTTTATGTCCTCACAAAATAATAAAGGCCGGGCACTCTATGCCCGACCTTCGTTTTATTGTCGAATTACAATCATGCATTTTTGATAACCTCAAGCGCCTTCTCCAGCGCTCTGTCCCTTCGTTGATACAGATCTTCTCTCCTCACCGGAACTTCGATATCAGGTACGATGCCGATATTCTCAAATGGGTCCCCGTTTGGAAAATAGGAGCGGATGGCTCCGACCAGCACAACGATATTGCCGTCATCGAAATGCTGAACGAGCGGCTGACCGGTTGAACCGTAAGTCCTCTCTCCGATGATGATTGCTCTTCCGTTGTCAATAAACGGCATGGTAAAGTCTTCGGCTGCAGAACCGGTGAATCGATCCACCAAGATGATGACATTCCCTTGGTAGGAGGTTTCGACCGAAGGTTGCGTATAGTCCGGATCAAATACGGGAAACCGATAATCCGTTGTAAAGGATAGTTCTGCATTCGGATGCCGACGGTATAAAAACTCAGGATGGCGCGCCATCTCTTTCCACCATCGATACGGCCGATTCATAAGTTTGTGGATTAACCTTCCCGGCGTGCTCCCGCCGCCGTTTCCTCTCACATCGATGATGATCGATGAGGCGTGTTGATATTCCCCAATCAGCTCGAGAGCCTTCTCTTCAAACCTCGAATGGTTAAAGCTTGGAATATGTATATATGCCGTTTTGTCTTGCTGCAGCCATTTTCCTGATGTATCGCCATTGTTGTGACTGATATAATCTATAGGCCGACGAGATAACGTAACCGTTCGAGTATGGCCCTGCTCATTCAACAATTCGATATCTGCCTGCTCCTTCATGTAAAAATGCGAAATATACACAGGTAGGCGGCCAGCCATCATACGCCAATCCGTAATCCTGAGCCACTGGTTCAGCTCATTCAGCCAATCATTTATCGATTTGCCAGCAATGGATACCACCATATCTCCGGGGTGGGTAAGCCCGGTGTCGTCTTCCTTTACAAGCCAAGAGCCATCCGACTCCAGCAGTGATAATGGAAACGCCCCGCCATGTGGGAACGGCGCCGCCCTGTCGATATAATTCGAATGAGCGTTACGAAGCTGTCCAAAATACCCCCACATCACCTTTTGAAAATCAGCCCGGTTCTCGGCCGCTGCGGCTTTGTCGAAAAACTCTTTTGCGGCTTCCCCCAATTCATCTGGTGTGATGGCTGCACTCTCCCAGTGCGCAAATGCTTTTTCGGTCATCCGGATCGCTTCCGATAAAATCAACAGCCGCTCTTTTAAAGTTAACTCCTGCATCCAACCATTCACTCTCCCTTCGTTTCAATCCGGCTGCGCGTCAGCAAATAAAACTGCTTGGCGAGAAAGGCCGGTGTGTAAGGCATGTCATTGCGCAGCCAGGCCACGATTGTACCAATGAGGGCTGCCGATCCATGCCAGATGGCGATGTCCTTGGGTATGCCTGCTTTGTAACAAAAAGACTCGGTCCCCATCTCTTCGATTCTTGCCGAAATTAACTCGGTCAGCATATTTAACAGCCTTTCACTGAATATGGGCGCCTTCCGCGATCCCAAGATCACCTTGTAAAATTTGTGATGCTCCGCAATGTGCTCCAAAAGCCGCAGCATCATGAACCAATCCTCTTCCTCGGAAGCCGCCGGTTTTTCCGGCTCGATGCCCACCGCCTGCTTGAAATCTTCAATCATATCGTCGGCCATTTTTTCAAGCATGTCGGGAATATCGCGGTAGTGCAAATAGAAAGTGACACGGTTAATGGTAGCACGTTCGGCGATCCGGCTGATGGACATTTTCTCGATATCCATCTCCTGCAGCAGATCGATAAAAGCATCCTTGATGAGCTGCCTTGTACGAAGCACTCTGGGGTCGGTCGGCTGTTTGGAAACGTCGGGCATTTTTTCCTTCCTTTCTCCTGGCCTGCATAATAGACAATTTAATAGCAATGTGCAGTAATTCTCATCACTAATCAACATTAAAACGGTGAAACGAAAACTAATTTACATTTTTTGTGAAAACGTTGTTTGTAAGCTCCCACGGTTCTGTCTATAATCTCATTTATACAATGTTAATTATCCAACACATTGTAAATTAAGTCTAGAGAGAAAAGAAAGGAAGGAGTAGATTGAGTCATCCTATGGACACAACCAGCAGTTCCGTCAAGAAGGGCCCGATTCTGATCATTATGATACTGGGCGCCTTCCTCGCAACACTGAATCAGACGCTCATGAGCGTGGCCACCCCGGAATTGATGATTGATTTCGACATTTCGGCCACCACGGCTCAATGGCTGACCACCGGCTACATGCTGGTCAATGGAATCCTGATTCCGATTACGGCTTATTTTATGCAGAGGTTCTCCACCCGCCAGCTGTTTCAAGCTTCGATGATGATCTTCCTCGTCGGAACCATCGTGTCCGCCCTCGCGGTCAATTTCCCGGTTCTGCTCACGGGACGCATGATTCAGGCTGCAGGCGCCGGCATCATCATGCCGCTGTTAACCAACGTAATTTTGGTATTGTTCCCTCCGGAAAAGAGGGGCGCGGCTATGGGGATGATGGGACTCGCCATCATTTTCGCTCCGGCGATCGGCCCGACACTTGCCGGTTACATCCTGGAAAATTTCAAATGGCAAACGATGTTCTATGGCATGATCCCGCTTGCCGTTATCGTCATTATCTGCGGCTTTATTTATTTGAAAAACGTGTCGGAGACCGTCCGCTCCAAGATGGACATCATCAGCGTCGTTCTGTCCACAGTCGCATTCGGCACGCTGCTGTACGGTTTTAGCCAGGCAGGGAGCCAAGGATGGTCCAGCTCCGAAGTACTGGTGTCCATTGCTGTCGGTGTGATTGCCCTCGGGAAGTTTGTATGGAGACAGCTGGTTTCCAAGAAACCCCTGCTGGATCTCAGGGCTTTCAAATACAACATGTTCTCCCTGACCACGGTGATCAACATCATGGTTACGATGGTCATGTATGCGGATATGATGCTGCTTCCGTTATACCTGCAAAATGCACGCGGCTATTCCGCCCTGGAATCCGGATTGCTGATGCTCCCGGGTGCGCTTGTGATGGGACTGCTGATGCCCGTCACCGGTCGACTGTTTGACCGCTTTGGCGCCAAATGGCTTGCCGTTGCCGGATTGATCATTACGATCGCAACCACAGCCGGATTCATCAACTTGACGGATCATACCACCTATGCGTATCTGCTGCTCATGTCGACAGGACGCCGGATCGGTATGGCGCTGCTGATGATGCCGATTCAGACCGCAGGTCTCAACCAACTGCCTGCCCGATTAAACGCGCATGGAACAGCCATATCCAACACCGTGCGTCAAGTGGCTGGTGCGGTCGGTACTTCCCTGTTGGTAACGGTCATGTCCGACCGGACGAAAACGCATCTGACGGACATGATGACGTCCGGCGGCGCAGCGGCGAATCAGAAGCAACTGGTGCTTGAAGCGACCATCCAAGGAATTAACGACGCCTACGTTGTCATTATCGGCATCGGTATTGTTGGCCTGCTGCTCTCGTTCTTTATCAAGCGTACGTCTCGGAGTATGGAGCATGCATCCGAAGCTGCGATCCAAAAAGGCGTCGTGAGTGAGGCATAAGGGTTCGCCCATAGTCTTGATCCAACCGTTACAACCGGTAAGCGGACCTTTAGGCATAGGTCATTCGGTCGTGGTTCCTCTGTAGATTATATGTTAAATTAACATATGTTAATTTAAATATATTCCAAATAATTCAAACCGGGAGGGAGTATTATGCAGAAGGAAATTATCTCCTTAGCTAAAATCACCCAATTTCGATCCGCCGTGGAAGAATTCAGTCCCTTTGAATGGTACAGGCACCACTTGGAACATGATCCGATCAGCTATAATGAGGAAACGAATTCCTGGAATGTCTTCCGGTATGAAGATGTAAAAAGAGTATTGAGCGATTACGAGTACTTCTCCAGCGTGAGAGCACGGACGACGATCAGCGTCGGCGCCGATAATGAGGAGGGTCAGCATAACTCCGGGCGGGTCGATCTCAGCTCGGATCCTCCGGAACACCGCAAAAGCCGCAGCCTGCTGTCGGCGGCGTTCACGCCCAGAAGCTTGAAGCTGTGGGAGCCGCGCATCCATGAGGTGGTCAGCCAGTTGATCAAGGACATGGGTGACGACCCGGTCATCGATATCGTCAAGAGCTTCTCAAGCGCGCTGCCCACCATCGTGATCGCCG
This sequence comes from Paenibacillus sp. FSL R5-0378, assembly GCF_038009285.1. Lineage (NCBI taxonomy): Bacteria > Bacillati > Bacillota > Bacilli > Caryophanales > Paenibacillaceae > Paenibacillus > Paenibacillus sp. FSL R5-0378. Next base: position 4,395,296 of record NZ_JBBPAY010000001.1, on the reverse strand, counting down.
ACCTGCTTGGCGTTCCTTCCGAAGACCGCTTCTTGTTTAAGGAATGGGTCGATCATCTGTTCCTCCCTCTTCCGGCCGACAATGTCGAAGATGTTCAGGAGCTGAAGCGGCAGGCGGCAATAAATTACTACAACTATCTCTATCCTCATGTCATCGCCAAAAGAAGCCAGCTCACCGATGATATTATTTCCGACCTGATCCAGGCCGAGGTCGATGGCGAACGTTTGACCGATGACGAAATCGTCCGGATGACCATGTTCATTCTCGGGGCCGGCATTGAGACGACAAGCCATCTGCTGTCCAGCACGTTCTATTCCTTCCTGTATGATAACGACCAGATCTATGGCGAGGTCCAGGCTAACCGCGAGCTTCTTCCGAATACGGTGGAAGAAATGCTTCGCTACCGGTTCCACATGGCGAAAATGGACCGTACGGTGAAGCAGGATAATAACGTGCTCGGCGTGGAGCTTAAAAAAGGAGACGTCGTCGTCGCTTGGATGAGTGCTGCGAATATGGATAAAGAGGTTTTTGAGGACCCGTTTACGCTGAACATCCACCGTTCCAACAATAAACGGCATTTGACCTTCGGCAACGGCCCGCACTTCTGCCTGGGAGCACCGCTGGCCCGGCTGGAAGCCAACATCGGCCTGGGGCTGTTCATGGACCAATTTGAGCGGATTGAGCCCGTTCCAGGATTCAAGCTGGAAGATCACCTAACCCCATCCGCCGCCGGACAGACGCTGACCTCTTTACCGGTACGCGTGATACGCCGGTAGTAAGCATTTCATCGAAAGGGTGAGACCGAATGCCTTATGTGATTACTTCGGGATGTATTGATGAAAAAGCGGCAGAATGCGTGGACGTTTGTCCGGTAGACTGCATCGAGGAAGGCCCGGACCAATTTTTTATCGAGGCGGATATTTGTATTGAGTGCGGTGCCTGTGAGGTAGCTTGTCCGGTCGGAGCCGTTTTTTACGATACGGATGTGCCGGACGAAGAAAAACATATGATCCAAAAAGCCGAGGATTTTTATAAATCGTGATGATGCGATCATGAGAACAGCCTGCCGATCCAGAAATCGGCAGGCTGTTGCTGTTACGGAGAGTACGCAGAGATCGGGCTACCTTCCTGTTACGACTTACGGCGAAACTTTAAAGTTATCAAAATGCGTATGCTTATTGGCCGTTCTGACGCCTGCTTTGCCATGCGTGAACGGGTTCAAACTGTTGTCCGTATAATCGATTTTCGGTTGGTTCATATCATCCACATAAACTTTCATATTTGTCCCTTTCGCCACCACTTTCATATGGTACCAGGTGTTGGTCGCATAAGTCTGCGGAGCACTTTTGATGAACGTCCAGCTGTAACTCATCTTGCCGAGGTTAACCCCGCTTGTCGTCAAATAGGCGTAGTACCCCTGGAAGGCGTCATAGTTGTTTTGCCCCCGCTCCGTGCCATGGGAAGGATTGGACACCCTGAAGAGCAATCCACCGTCACCTCCAGCGTCGATCATTTTGACGTCGGCTTCGACCGTGTAATCCGCCCAGTTCGCGTCACCGATCGTGGACTTGGCAGGTCCAGAGCTCCCAGCGCTGTACTCGCCATTCTCTACGGCCCATGTCCCTTCAAAGCGCGTCCACCCGTTGTCATTCCCATCGTTAAAGTCATCGCTAAGCGCTGTAACTTGTGCGCTCTTATGAAACGTCATCCGCGAGAAATCGGCCTCACCTTTAACGAATTCGACTCGAAGCTCCCGCTGCCCGGCATTCAGATAGACTCCCTTCTTCGTTACGGTCTGCCAGTTATCCCAGTCCCCTGTGTTTGGCACGTCGATGATTCCAGTTACGTCCGTCGATCCGTCCCACAGGCGGATTTGCACACCGTTCATCGTCGTGGCCATTCGGAAGTCGATATCGTAATAACCGCTTGATTCCACGTTGACTTTGTATTTATACCATTCTCCCGTTTGATTCCAGCCCAGGTTAAACAGCCCTTCGCTATTGAGACGAATATCGCCCGCGTCCGTGCGGTACGCGCCGCCGATATTATTCGCGGTCGTGTCATGATAGGCGACACCCTCGCCTCCTTTCATGTAATGCACCGCTTCGATCGTGCCTGGAACCGGTTTGTAAGCATCCCATGCGCTGCTTCCGTTGACATCGTTACTGACAGCCACATAGCCGAAATCCGCATGCGTATCTTCCGTCAGGACACCGATTTTACCTCCGCCCAAATTGGCCGTCCGAGTCCCTTTCAGCATGCCGTCCACGTAATATTTAAACGTCGTGCCGGACTTCTCAATGCGAATGCTGTGCCATTTCGTGTAATCAAAACCTGCAGGCAGGTCGAACGTTTGCCATGCTTGATCCACACCGTTGATCCGGAAGGACGTCGCAAGGCGGTTATTTTTCGAGCTTAGCAGCGCTACTCCATAATTGTCCTCATCCGTATACGAGAAGGTAGCCCCGTATCTTGGGCTGGCGGAAGTGCCCCGCTTCATTTCTTTCGTATTGAATTCAGCCGTATAATCGGAAGCGCTGGATGCCAACGAAATCTGTTTGTACCAGGTCGTATCCCCGATCGAGTCCTGCCACATCAGCTCCTGATTGTAGATGCCCCAATGGCCGCCGTTGACATTGGTCCACCCGCTGCCGATCGATGTCCGGTCGAAGTAATCGTAGAATGTGGGCATCGCCGGATCCTGCTGCGGCGTTGTTGTCGGTCCCTGAACGATCAGCTTGTCGTTGTTCCAAACGATGCGGTCCATATTCAGATGACGAAGCGGACCGACTACGCCCGGCCCCTCCAAGTTGTGATACACGATGTAATGGGTATCGAGGTTAGGGCCGACCACCACCGTGTTGTGACCAAGTCCCACGGTCGGGCCTTCCGTGCTGATTAACGCCGGATTCAGGCTGTCGGCCGCGTAACCGGACCGCGGACCTGTCGTACTCACCGCATAATCTACCCGGTATCCTTTGCTGAACACGTGATTGCCGGTATAAGTCATATAGTATTTGCCGTTCCGCTTGAAGACGGTCGCCCCTTCGGTCCAGCCTCCCATGCCGACACCTGTAGACGAGCTCGCCCCGATCGAGGTCGGGCTGCTCATCGGTGCTGCATCGATGCGTCCCTGCCCGGCATGATAGAAGCTGAATGATCCGTCGTCGTCGATAAAGACGTGGCCGTCGATCGTTTTACCGAGATTGCCGGTAACGACGTTGAACGGACCGGTAGGACTCGTGCTGCTCAGGACGTAATGTCCTTGGCCTGCCGGCGATGTATACATGTAGAACATGCCGTTCCAATAGACGACCTCAGGCGCATAAGCGCCATGCGTAATCGGGTCCGTTGCGGCCAAACCCCGGTAGGACCAGTTCACCAAGTCTTTGGAGCTCCACACCTTAACGCCGTCATCCGTATCTCTTGTACTCACATACAAATAGTAATATCCGTTAAATTTCAAAACGTAAGGGTCTCCGAGACCATACTGCCCCCATTCGTCAGGCAGTGTTCTCGGGTTTTGATAAGCAGAGGTTTCGGTGGGAACCGTGGTGATCAGGGAAAATGTAACCGCTACCATCATTAGCCATCGCAAGGATTTCACTATGATATTACCTCCCTAATTTGTACGATAGATTATGTTTTTCGTAAATGGATCTGATAACGGGAAGAGCCAAAAGAAATATGATTCTTTTGGCTCTTGGAGTATCGGCGTTCGGTTATGCCATATTGATCTGTTTAATTTTCTCGAGCGGAAATTTTGGCGTACGGTCTTCCTTCAGAATCCCGTTAATCTCCTGCTGTACATCAGTCAGCTGCGTATAGCAGTAGCCAACGATGGAATCGACACTCTTGATCGCCATCGTCAATCCCTCGAACCGGCTCAGAAACTCCTCTTCAGTTAAGACTTGACGTCCGTAACCCCAGCCTTTGTCCGACCGGAACGCAATGCCGCCGTACTCGGTGATCATTATAGGCTGGCCCCGGTATTCATACCCTTCGGCAAAAGCGAATTTCCATTGGTTACAGGTCGTTTCGCATGTTAAGACAGCCTCCAGGTTCGAGTACCGTTTCATGAACCCGTCTCCATTTTCGACATAATCATGCAGTGTCAAAATATCGGATACGGTATGCTCCCAGCCATCATTTGTAATCACCGGCCGGTACGGATCAATCGCTTTGGTCAAATGATAAATGCCCTCGGTGAACTTCTGCTGTCTTGTGTCGCGAAGGATCGAAGCAATCCCCCAAGATTCATTGAAAGGAACCCACGTGATAATGCTCGGATGATTGTACTGCTGCCGGACGATCTCCAGCCATTCCTTCGTAAACGCCTCGACCGCCAGATCGTGGAATTCAAAGGTCGCAGCCATTTCAGACCATACCAGCAGACCTTTTACGTCGCACCAATAGAGGAAGCGGGCGTCTTCGATTTTCATATGCTTGCGAACACCGTTATAGCCCATCGCTAACATGCTGTCGATATCTTCGATCAGGGCTTCCTCGCTCGGCGGTGTCAAATGGCTGTCCGTCCAGTACCCCTGATCCAGGATCAGCCTTTGGTAGATCGGCACGTTATTCAGCAGCACCCGGCCATTTTCGATCGAAATTTTTCTCATTCCAAAATAGGAAAAGACGCGGTCCACCACTTGGCCGTCCAAAGTCAGGACAAACTCAACATCGTACAGATTCGGGTGCTGCGGTGACCAAAGGCATTTTTTCCACGGCCCGTTCGCCTCATGAATCAGATCCACTTCCACCGTCAGGCAGGGGCGGTCAATCACTAAGCTCACCCGCTTCACAGGCTTGCCCTTCAATGTAACGATCGCCTCCAGCCTCAAATCGCCTGAAGTTTCCACCCCCTCCACTTGGTAATCGAAACGGACGATCGACCGGTCGACATCCGGTGTGATTTTGACGGTTTCCAGCCGCTGCTCTTCTACATATTCCAGCCATACCGTCTGCCAAATGCCCGTCGTCTGGACATAAAAGCATTCGAAGTTGTCCTTCGTCCAGCGCTGTTTGCCGCGCGGTTGGGTGCAGCTGTCGCTGTCTTCTGCTTTCACCGTAATTTGGTTATCGGCGCCAAAGACCAAGTATGGCGTGATATCAAAGGAAAAGGCGGCATACCCGCCCTGGTGGCTGCCGGCCATCCGGCCGTTGATCCACACTTTGGCAACGTGATCGACGGCTTGAAAATGCAGGATGACCCGTTTTCCCCCGGCTTCTTTCGGGATATGTACCTTTTTGTTGTACCACACGTAAGGGTGGAACTCTTCGATCCCGATTCCGCTCAGCCGGGTTTCGTACGTAAAAGGAACATTGATCTTATGCGTTTCAACAAACGTCTCCTGCCAGCGTTCCTGTTCTCCCGCGTTATGGTCGTCGAATCGGAAATCCCACACTCCGTTCAGGCTCATCCAATCGCCTCTGACGAACTGCGGCCTGGGATAATCCTTGATATAGCCTCTGGTTGTCATTTTGCCACTCCTGACCTTTGTTCTTTCTTGATTTCTACCGCATACACCGATGTTTTCCGTAAAGGATAACCGTCCTGCCAGGCGGAAACCGGAACGACACGGGGCAAGCATTTGATGCGCTCCGGTTCGAAAACGGAGTTAATGTCTTCGAAAGAGTCGCCTGTGATCTCATGTAAAATAGTGTCACCGAAAGGTTCGAATGAAAGCAGGTCAAGCTTCGCCTTTACTTCATGCAGGCTGCGGTTCACGATCAACAAAGTGATGGCGCTGCCGTCCTCGTTAATACCTGCGGTCACGTCCAAGTCAGGCACCGCATCAAGCCCGATGCGCGTCTGCTTCGGCGACTGCACGGCAAAGGTGCCGCACTCCGCATCCACCGGCAGGATCCGCCGGATGTCCCGGTTGGCGTACAGCTTTAACACTTCATAGGTCGGCGTTCCGTACACTGTAAGCGGCAGGCCGCTCCAGCCGGGCTTCTTGCCGCGGTATTGATCGGCGTAGTAATCGCCCACACGGATGCAGCCGCCAAGCCAACCGTTCACCAGATCGGAGAAGCTGCCGATGTGCACCATATCGCTCCTGCGGAGCATTTCGTTCAGGTTGGCGGCGTTGGCCACGGCGGCCCCCAGCGTGTGCTCATCCGGCAGCCCTTTGCGGACCGTGTTCGGAAAATACATGGTGTTGTACTCGGTGACGGCGAGCTTCACATGGCTGTGCTTCGGATTCGCGCGTATGAGTTCCTCCGCCTGCCGGATATCTTTACGGGTCCATTCCGGGAACGTTGCGATGGCTTTATATCGTTCCTCTGCCGGCGTATCACGGTTCATCCCAAAGCGTCCGAAGCCGTGGTATAAATGCATCGTCAAGTAGTCGATATGTTCGCCCGCAATATCGAGCACCGGCTTGTTCCATTCCGGGTCGGTATGCCCGCAGCCCAAGATGACGATGGACGAGTCGACCGCCTTCATCGCTAGCGCGAACGCCTTGCAGCGCTCGGCGAATTCATCGGCGGAGCAGGTTCCCACCTGCCAGTCGCCCCATACTTCGTTGCCGATTTCCCAATACCGTACGTTGTACGGCTCGGGATGACCGTTCGCCGCCCGCAGTGCGCCCATCGGCGTGTCGATGCTTCCGTTGCAGTATTCCACCCACCGTGCGGCTTCCTCAGCCGTACCGGACCCGTCGTTGACGGAGATCAGCGGTTCCACCTGCAGCTCTTGGCAAAACCGGATAAATTCGTCTGTCCCGAAATACTTGCTCGTCCATCCGCCCCAAGCTTCGTTGTACATCACTGGCCGCTCCAGCACTGGACCCACGCCATGTTCCCAGTGGTATGCGCTGATGTAATTCCCCGAGAGCCGCATCATGCCCGCATTCAGCGGCCGGGCCATATCGATCACCTCGCGTTTCACCAGGCCGATGTTGTCCTCAGGAAGCAGGGATACGTGATCGAGCCACAGCATGCCGGTGGAAACATGGTCGGTCCAGCGGGGATGATCTGCCGGAACATAGACGCGAATCTCCGCGTCGGCGCAGTTTCTGGAGACGGGCAGGCTGGCTTCGTATTCCTGCCAATTGTGGCTTTTGAGCTCCATTTTCACACGCCCAAGAAGCTCCTCGGTCCGCCGGTCCACCGCATCCAGTATGATATAACGGAGCTCAACGGATGCGCGGGCGACAATCCGGACCGTGTATGTCATCGGTCCCTTTAGCGCAGCGTTCTGTGCGATGCCAGCGTAGGCCTCATCGTCGCTCATGATCCGAATGCGCTGAGCGCGGCCTGAATGTCTCAGTGCCGGCGCTTCCAGCGCATATTGCGTATTTCGTCCGTTCGTAAAGGGAAACCAGCTTCCCGACACGGCGCTCTCTCCGGTTTTCTCGCTTTCAAAATCCATATCTCTTAAGGGAAAGGCCAGCATCGCTTCCATATGGTCGCGAATATCTTCCACAAAATGCCCGAAGAGATAGGGGTTAACCGTATGTTCAGCAGGCCGGCTGCAGTCGATTGTTATCGTCGCATTCGTTTGCACAATGTACCTCCATAAATAAGATGTTATTAAACGCCGCCAATAAAGGCGTCTGCCCTTGTCTATCCTTTAATGGAGCCAATCATGACGCCTTTGACAAAATGCCGCTGCACAAAAGGGTACATAATCAAAATCGGCAGGCTGGAAATAATGATGACCGCGTACTTGATACTTTCCGCAAGCAGCACCTTACTCTCCAGTCCGACGTTGCCGTCAACGGCGTCGGTCTGGCTGATCAACAGGATTTCCCTCAGGACAAGCTGCAGCGGATACCGTCCCTCGTCGCGGATATAGATCAGGGCATTAAAAAATGAGTTCCAATGGCCGACGGCATAAAACAGCACCATAACGGCCAGGATCGGCTTGGACAGGGGCAGGATGATGTTGATCAACAGCCGCCAGTTCGAGCATCCGTCGATGTGGGCGGCCTCCTGCAGTTCCCAAGGGATGCTGCTCTGAAAATACGTTCTCATAACGATCAGGTTGTACGTGGAGATCGCTCCCGGAACGATCAAGGCCCACATCGTGTCCAGCATGCCCAGATTTTTGACAAGCAAATAAGTAGGGATCAGCCCGCCGCCAAAAAACATCGTAAGCGTAATGATGACCATCAGCATTTTCCGGCCGGGCAGATCGGGTCTTGACAGCGGATAAGCCGCCAATATGGTCAGGATCATATTGACGATCGTGCCGACTACCGTATAAATGATCGTATTCATGTATCCCGTCCATATTTTTCCGTTATGAAAAATATTCGAGTACGCGTCCAAAGACACGCTTTTCGGCAGCAGCCATACTTCCCCGTTCAGCACCTTCGCCGGGTCGCTGAACGAAGCGCTGACCACGAAAATGAGCGGATAAAGCACGATCAGAATGATAAGCGATGCGATCGTATACACGATCGCATCGAACACCCGCTCATCCCTGGGTCTGCTGATCATAGCAGCAGCTTGTTTAGACATGGCGCATGGTCCTCCTTTACCAAAGGCTCGTTTCCGACGTTTTGCGTGCAAACCGGTTCACCAATAGCAGCAGCACCAGGTTAATGACCGAGTTGAACAGCCCGATGGCCGAGGTGTAGCTGTACTCTCCTTTGAGAATACCGGTCGTGTATACAAACGTGGAAATGACATCGCTCGCCTCAAGGTTCAAATTGTTCTGCATTAGTAATATTTTCTCGAATCCGATGTCCATGAAATGGCCGATGTCCAGGATCAGCATGATCACGATGACGGGAACGATTCCCGGCAAGGAGATATGCCACACGCGCCGCAACCGGGAGGCACCGTCCATCTTCGCCGCTTCGTACAGCTGGGGATTGATCCCGCTGAGCGCCGCGATGTAAATGATGGATTGCCAGCCCATGTTCTGCCATATGTTCGAGCCGATGAAAATCGTTTTAAACCAGCCGGCCTCCTCCAGAAATCGGATCGGCGAACCGCCGAATGCCTCAATCAGCGAATTGATCGGCCCCGTCGTAGGCGAGAGGAATACGTTCAGGATGCCTACGATGACGACGACGGAAATAAAGTGCGGTATGAACGTAATATTTTGCAGCAGCTTACTGAACGACTTGCTGCGAATTTCATTGACAATCAGCGCCAGCACGATGGAAATTGGAAAAGCGATCAGCAGCGAGAACAGATTAATCGATAACGTGTTCCACAGCAGCCGCCCGAAATAATACGAATCGAAAAACCGTTCGAAATGATCGAAGCCGACCCAGCCGCTGCCTATAATTCCTTTGGCGGGGTTGAAATTTTTAAAAGCAATTTGCAGACCGTACAGCGGCCCGTAATGAAAGATCAAATACCAGGCGATCGGCACCAGCAGCATGAGATACAGGTCGTACCGCTTGACCATCTGAATCCATATGCGTCTCCCCCGTCTTGCGGAAACCCGGGATGGAGCGGCCGTCGCCTGGACTTGCGCGCTCTTCATAACCATCTACTCCTTACCTCATGAGGAAATATCATCAAATTCGATTACTTTTCCATCTTGTCATAGGCTGCTTGATACATCTCCTGAAGCTTGTCGATCTGCATCTTTTTCAGCGTGGATTGGAATTCATCCCATTTATCGAAGCTGAGCGCACCGGCAATGAATTTCGTGCTTTGCTCTTCGTAATACTTGTCGATATCGTTCCGGAGGATGTTGACTTCCTGTGCCGTCTTCTCGTCGAACATCGGAGCCGCATAACGGACCTTCGGCATGTATGGATCCAGCTTCTTCTGAGCTTCCTGCACCTGAGGAGGATTGATATAAGAGGCTACCTTATCACTAATGAGGTGTGGCGCTCCTCCCCCTGCATAAGGTGTAATTTTGGGCTGGTTATCGGTCTTCAGGAAGTCTTCTTTATAATATGGAATTCCGTCCTTCAGCTCATAGTGCTCGCCTTCTCGCCCGAACCGCAGCAGGGTCGATCCTTCGTCGCTGTAGAAATAGTCGATCCAGCGCATGGTGATTTCCGGATATTTATTGACGGACGAAATGGCGAAGGCACCAAAGTCACGCGGCACCGGCGCTGTCTGGGCCTGCAGCCGATCGCCGTGCGGACCTGCCGGAGGCGCAATCCCTACATATTGGTCGGCAATTGGCAGAAAGTTGTTGTTCGTCTGATCAAAGAAAAATCCGGCATTGCCCGAGCCCTGTTTGGCCAAATACTGTGCTTCCTTCTGCGAGAACAATTCCGGATCCAGAAGCTTCTCTTTGTACAGCTTGTTCAGGTACATGAGCATCTCTTTGTTCTTCTCGCTGCCCATCCAGATGTTGACCTTGTCGTTCTCCAAATTGATGTTGTAGCCAAGCTGCTGATCGAGACCAAACGATCCGCTCATCAAGTTGACGACAGCCAGGCCCGCCCGGGCGGTCATCGGAATTTCATCCTTCTTGCCGTTGCCGTTTGGATCCTTATCGCGGAAGGCCACCAGCACATCGTACAATTCGTCCGTCGTTTCGGGCTCTTTCAGGCCCAGCTTCTTCAGCCACGCCTCATTGATCCACTTCTTATCCGTACGGGCGGCTGCAAGCGTCACGATTCCCGGGATCGCGTAAATGTGGCCTTCCGGTGTCGTGATCGCCGAGCGGATTTCCGGGTACTGTTCCATCAGTGATTTCAGGTTCGGCGCATATTTGTCGATCAGGTCTTCCAGCGGAATCAATTGGCCAACGGCACCATACTGCGTCGCTTCAAGCGGCGTAATGCCTGAGCGGTAAAAAGCGTCGGGCAGTTCATTGGACGCGAACAGCAGGTTTTTCTTCTCCTGGAAGCCGTCTGTCGGCGCTTCGGTGAAGTTTACATGCACATTGCTCATTTTTTCATAATCCTGAAACACCGGCATGTCCTTAAAAGGACCATTCAGCGGGGCAATCCGGGTGAACATGTTCAGTGTGACGGGCTCTTTAGTTAGCGGAAACCCGGTCTCATTCACCGTTGCTTCGGACGGCTCCGCAGTCTTGGCTTCGGATCCCGAACCGCTGTTGGAGCTGCAGCCCGAGAGCAGTAAAGCGGAAACGAGCGCTGTGCTCAGCGCATATTTACCCCAAAGTTTGTACATGATTCTATGACCTCCGTTTTTGTATATTTGGGAACAGTTGAAAGCGTTTCCCCTGGTGCATGTGAGTATTATAGTTCACCCGGCATGACAGCAAATTCTACTTATTTGACTATTTACTCCACATATTTTACGGTTTCGACCGCTGTCGTTCCGGACGGAGGCTCTCCACATAAGCATGCGGCGTCATCCCGGTCAGCTCCTTAAACACTTTGAAAAAGTAGTTATATGTCGTAAAGCCCACTTGGCTGCTGATTTGTTTGACCGAATATTGATCGCTCTCCAGCAGCTTTTGGGCCGCGTCGATGCGTATGCGATTCACGTATTCCGAGAAGTTGCACTGCGTCTCCTCTTTGAATAAACGGCTTAAATAAGAGGGATTGAGCCCGATGGAAGCAGCCACCATTTCCAGGTTGATATAACCTTGATACCGCTCCAATATAAAATGGATAGCCTGCGAGACATGCCGGGAATAGCTGCCTCCAGCACGCTGACGCTTCAGTAAATTCAGCAAGGCGGTAAAGTAGGATTTCAGCCATTCCTCAAGCTCATCCATGCTGCCGATCCGCCCCAGATCGCGTCGCGGTGGGAGTTCGGACATGGCGGCTTCTGCTGCAGGCGTGGAAATGGACTTTTTCAGAGCTTTGTCGCCGGTTTGAAGCAGCTCGCTGACAATCATCTGCACCGCAGGCGAATGAAGCGGCTGATGGCATACAGAACCGCAGACGGAGGCGATCAACTGCTGCATCCTTTCCTGGTCCAGACTTTCCAGGGCAAGAAGCAGCTGTTTCTGTTCCTCAATAGTCAAGGCAACGCGAAGATGCTGCACGTTTGGTCTTTCTTTTGCAGCAGGCTCCTTATGGGTTACATGTTCGGATGGTATTCCATTCTCCACGGCAGGAGAGGTATCGAGCGCCTTTTCGGCCGATCGGTAGCTCGTCCCCAGCTGCATCAAGCTAGCACATGGATGCCCAAGAGCATAGACAGATTTCAAATTCAGCATCAGCTCCAGCGCATGCTGAACTTTGCCCATCCAGCGGTGCGCCTCGCTGCTGCCGGCATGTTCGCTGCGCTCCTTGAACGCAAACACGACCATCAACCGCCCGTTCTCCACATAAGCGGCCGTCCGCTCATGGATATCTCCAAGGCTCTGCTGCATCACATCGACCGCCTGCTGCACCAGGCGGTTTGTTTGGCTGTCGCTGAACGATTCCGTCAGCAGCAGGAACGGGATGATCTGCAGTGCCGCTGCCGCATAACGGACAGCACCTGGATACAAGCCTTCCAGCCCGCCCGCAGCCTCAAGGCTACCTGCCCCTTCCCCGTTCTCTCTCACCAGCTCGGCAATGCGGCTTCTGATCAATACGGGTTTCATCGTCTCCGCCATTTTTTTGCTCGCCAGCCTTCCTTCCTCCACCCGGTCTTCTTCCTGTAAATCCTTAACGGCTTTGCCCAAAACGTTCAGCAGCAGCGCCTCATCAAGCCGGTGCTTGAGCAAATAGTCGACCGCCCCATTCCGCAAGCATTCGCGGACATAATCGTAATCGTCATAACTGCTGAGCATGATCGTCTTAACCGACGGATACCGCTCACGGAGGATGCCTTGGAGCTCTACCCCGTTCATCTCCGGCATGTTCACATCGATAATGGCGATGTGGGGCTGCGACTCCTCCATCATCCCCAATGCTTCCGTCCCGCTGTATGCTTCGCCAACGAACTCGAACCCGTGCTTCTTCCAGTTGAATAACGTTCGAATGACATTGCCAATCAACGGCTCGTCGTCGATCAACAGTACTTTAAACATCATCAGACCACCTCTTCATCAGATTGATCGCTGTTACGAATTTGCGGAAAACGAATTTCTACCTTTGTATATAGTCCCGGCTCGCTGTATAAGCTCAAACCGTACGATTCGCCGAACATTCTCACGATCCGTTCGTTTGCATTGCGTACACCCATGCTGCTGAAGCGTGACGGCATATCCTCACGTCCCGCTGCTCCAAGAAGAGCGTCGATCTGGTCCTGTGTCATGCCCCGGCCGTTGTCCGTGACTTCGATTCTCAGTTCTTGATGCTCCGCATAGACCCGAATCAGGACGTAGCCCCCTTCCCCGGATGGACCGATGCCATGCATAATCGCATTCTCGACGAGAGGCTGGAGCATCAGCTTCAGCACACGGCAATCCAGCAAAGCGTCGTCTTCGATCTGCGTGTGCACCTCGATGGGTTCCAAATATTTGTATTTCACGATGGATATGTAGCTGTTCACATAGTCAAGCTCTTCGCGCAGCGTTAAAAATTCGTTGGAGTTCCCAAGTAAACCCCGCATGAGCTCAATGAGCGAGCCGGATACTTCCTCGATATTGGGCACCCCGTTCAGCTTGGCCAAGTACTTGATCGTATTCAGCGAATTGTACAAAAAATGCGGACGAATTTGCGCCTGAAGGGCGGTCAGCTCGGCCTCCCGCTTCTTCTTCTCGCTTAATCGGATGCCTTCCATCAGCCGTTTCAGTTCGTCTACCATGCTGATGAACACGCGGTACAGCTGTCCGATTTCGTCCTTGGAGTGAATTTCCGTTCGGGGAAACGACAGATTCCCGTCCTTCACCTGCATCATCATCGATCTGAGCCGACGGATATTTATTGTGGTCCGCGAAGAAACCTGATGGGAACCGATCAGGATGACGATAAAGACGATGATCGATACCTCGGTCATCAAATTACGGATTCGCGTCGATTCGCTAAGTAACGAATCAAGCGGAATCAGTGCCAGCGTGCTCCAGCCCGTATATTCGGAATGGCGGCTGACCACGATGTAGGACCTGCCGTTGATCTTCTGCTCCACGACGTCGTTATCTCTGGCAAGCTTCCCTTTGATCTGGACGATTCTGTCCAGCGGAGGCGCATAAGAAGACGGCCCAGACTCGGATTGATACACATAGCCGTTCTGCTCATCAAGAACATACAGCATGCTGTCCGCGGTCGGTTTGACCCCGTACGTTTTTTTAATAAAGTCATAGTCCAAGTCAACCATGACGATGCCGACCGTCTCGCGATTATAGCGAATCTCGCGGCCGACGGTAATGGCATCCGCCGTTCCTTCCGGCTTAAAATACGCATGACGCGATCCATTGTGCAGCATGTAGTTGAGCATCGGAGTACCAAGAACGCTCCGGTCCATCCAGGGACCGCCGGTAAAAAATACTTTTCCGTTCAGCCCGACGACCGCCATGCGGGAAATATAAGGCTTATATTGAATCAATCCGGATAAATACTCCGTAATCCGTTTCTGTTCCAGGAACCATTCATAACTGGGCTCTTCGTTTGGGCTCATGATCGTATTGATCACCGTGTTTTTATTGGTTACGACAACCGTGTTCAGCCGGTCGATCTCCTCGAGCATCACATTAAGTGATTCATCCGCCTGCCGGATGCTGTCCGAGACGGAAGTGACCGCGTTATGCTTGATCGTCTCGCGCATATTCACATAGACGATGGCAGTGACGGAGACGATGGACAGAAATGTGATCAGGCCGAAAGCCATAAAAATTTTTCCCTGGAAACTCGTTTGCGGCCACAGCCATCTTCGCAGCGTTGATAAATTCATATTATACCACCCTTATTAGTCTGCTTTAAATTCGTTTTATATGGCGTTGGACAGGCAATTTATATGCAAGCGCTTCCCAATCCTCAGAAAAAAATATTCGCTTGTTTCTCTAAGGTTACTGCTGGAAGAGATGGTAACACTTTGTACTTACGCAACAAAATGACAACTTTCCAATTGGCACGGGGCTGCTTCTTAACGGGGGAAATTTATACATATTATATAAAGGAAAATAAAAAATTGTCGAGTCAACCTGACATATTGCCAAATCAGGACCAACTGAACGAAATAGAAGCAGCTGCTTAAACGCAAAAAAAGCCGGCCGCCGAATGGCAGTGACCAGCCTATTTCAAAGTGTTATGCGCAGTAAGCTCCGTCAAGAAAGATGTGAGTCTGCAGCTGGAATCCAGCCCGTCAGGCTTGCGCCTTCCTCTGGATCGTTACTTGCCGTGAGTTCGCCTCCATGCTGCCGGATAATTCGCTGCGAGATGGTTAACCCCAGGCCGCTGCCTCCGGTCGAACGGTTTCTGGATGCTTCCCCGCGGTACAGCGGTTCGAACACGCGCTCCAGCTCTTCCGCCGTGAACCCCGGCCCGTTGTCTCGGATCATAAACGCGATTTTGCCTTCTTCCTTGTTACATCGGACATTGATCGTACCGCCTTGCGGGGTGTGCCTCACCGCATTATCCAGCAGGTTGCTCAGTGCGCGCTCCAGCAGATGCGCATCCCCGCTAACGATGCAATCGGCGGCCAGATGGCTGTTGATTACAATACTTTTATGCCCGGCACCGGGACTCAAGCTGTCGATGGATTGCTGGAACACGACCGGTAAATCGATTGGCGCCTTGTTCAATGGACGATCCCAATACTCCATTTTTGTAAAAGTAAACAGGTCTTCCACCAACCGATCCAACTGGGCCGATTTCTCCTTACAAACCGCCACATACTTTGAAATTTTCTCCGGCGTTTGGGCAATGCCTTGCTCCAAGCCGTCCAAATATCCCCTCAGGGCGAACAGCGGAGTGCGCAAATCATGCGCGACTGCGGATATGACAAAGCGCCGTTCTTCCTCCAGCTTTACCTGCTTCTGGTATGACGTTCGCAGCCCTTTTACCATCACATCAAATCCGTCCCCTACTTCAGCGATTTCCGTAATTCTGGACTTCGGTAACCGCACCTCCCAATCGCCTGAAGCAATCTGCCTGGCGGCCCGGCTCATCTTCTCCAGGGGCTTCAGCAGGAACTTCCGCATCTCTACGCCAACGATGAAAAATGCGAGCAGCAATCCGGCAAACGCCGATATCATCGGAAGCGTATTGGACTTGGGCAGGTAAAGAACCACCCTTCCAAGCAAATGACCGTTCTCGATAACGGAGAACCGCTCGGTTGACCGCAAACCACCTTCACGCTCGGTAGACTGATAAATCTCCTCATCAGAACCTGATAATATGACCGCGTCCAGCTTGGTTTGACGAAGTTCGCTTTGCAGCTGGCCTTGCCAGTTCGGATCCCGCCATTGGCCCGAGCCCATCTCAATCATGTGAATGGCCTCGTTTATATCTTTCTGCAGACTTTCATCGTATAGCTGGTTTGAGCCGATTTTTAGCGAATGGGTTTCCAGAAAGTTGGCTGCAACGAAAAATACCCAAGGCACGAGCGTGATCATAAATAGGCAGAGTATCGTAAATGTGCGAATGCGAAGTGTTTTCATCTTATCCTCCCTCGAAGCGATACCCTACTCCCCACACGTTGACCAGGAATTGCGGATGATTTGCATCAGCCTCTATTTTCTCCCGGAGCCGGCTGAGATGGACCCGAATCGTATGGCGGTCGCCGATCCCTTCCCAAAACTTGGCGAGCAGCTGCTCGTAGGAAAATACATGCCTTGGATGTTCGGCAAACAATCGCAGCAAATCGTATTCCTTCGGGGTGAGCACGATGCCGACCCCATCCACAAAAACTTCCCTGGTGGACAAGTTTAATTGGATCCGGCCGTAGTCAAGGATCCTTTCCTTCGTATGCTCCCGCGAAGCGGTGCGCCGCAGGACGGCTTTTACCCTGGCGACAATTTCTCCCGGAGAAGCCGTCTTCACGATATAATCGTCGCCGCCGAGCGTCAGCCCCCGGATCTTGTCCACGTCATCGCTGCGCGCGCTCAGAAAAAGGATTGGAACGTCGCTATCCGTGCGAATCCGGCGGCATAAATCAAACCCGTTTTGTCCCGGCATCATAATATCCAGAATGATGGCGTGAACCGTATTCCGTTCGAACATGTCCCACGCCTCTGCCGTATCGCAGGCCGTGATCACACGAAAATTGTCATTCTCCAAAAAGTCTTTCAACAGTTCGACGATGCTTGGATCGTCGTCTACAACGAGAATCGTATGGCCTCCGCTCATGTACATCCCACCTTCGCATCTAGTTTATCATCTTTTTAGGGAAGAGCTAACTGCCCTACCCATTTTGTGATGCAATGTTTATCGTTTTGTGACACTTATATTTCTTCATTCGAGATATTCATTTGATAGGATGTTGTTCGTGAAGGAGGTTGACCATGGATAACAGCAGTGTATACGTGTTTAGCGCTTTGTTTTGTATCACGCTTTTTTGTTTTTTGGCGGTTCGGATTTATTCCATTCGTCACAAGTCCGGTAACAGCCCCCGCCGGGAGGATGACATTGCCTGGATTCTCAAAAACCGGATGGCCAAAGGTGAAATTGACGAACAGGAATATAGCCGGCTTAAGGACTTGCTGACCAAATAACGATGATGACCCATAATGTACCGTTCGGCGATCGTGTCCCGCGTAAAAACACAAGGGGCTCAAGTCGAACGTACGGGCTTCGTCTTCAATGAAGGAGGATGTATCGATGTTAACCGTTCAAATTGTTCTTTTTGATGGCTTCGATCTGCTGGATGCCTTGGCACCTTATGAAGTTTTCTGTGCCGCGGCGATGATGTCCAATGGTGCGTTGGAGGTGAAGCTTGTCACCGCCGAAGGAGCAAGAGCTGTGGCCAGCGGCACCCAGGGCCTGCCTATTGAAGCAGCCGGCAAACTAGATCCAAACCGAGCGGGGATTATTCTCGTTCCCGGCGCTGCCGGGGATGTCGAAGGCGACGGTCCCGATTCCGTCCCAGCCATATTGGCACGAACCGCAAATACCGAATTGACCGGCATGATCAGGGAAGCACTCGGAAAGAAAGACATCATTGTCTCCACTGTATGCGGCGGATCCTTGGTTTTGGCCATGGGAGGCTTGCTGGAAGGCAGACGGGCCGTTACGCATCATTTGGGCATGGACGTTCTTGGCGCAACCGGTGCCCTGCCCGTCAAGGCACGTGTCGTGGACGACGGCAATTTGGTTAGTGGCGGAGGCGTAACGTCCGGGCTCGATGTTGCCCTGCATCTGGTGGAACGCGAGCTTGGCCCTCGGATCGCCCATGCGATCGAGGAGCTGTTCGAATACGAGCGGAGAGGTATCGCGTGGCGGGCACAGGGGATGGTGCCGAACTCGGAAAAGACCAAAACAGACAAGGAATCGAACCTTGTGCTGAGTACTGAAGCGGTGAATCCACAGTCCCCTCCCCTTCAAAACACATTCGAACAAACAGAGTCCGTTTTCGACGGAGACTGGGATGTGACCATTGCAACGCCCGTGGGCAAAATGGATGTCAAGCTCTCGATCGCAACAAGCCATGGTGAAGTCCACGGAACGGCCACCCAAGGGGATGAAACGGTCAAATTTATAAGTCCCGTCATTCAAGGCAACAAGCTGACCTGGTCCCAGCAAGTGACCAAGCCAATGCGTTTAAACCTGAAATTTGATGTAACCGTCGATGGCGGCGAGCTGCACGGCACCGCCAAAGCCGGCGTGCTTCCGGCCTCCAGGGTCGTCGGTAAGCGCTTGAAATCAACTTTTTAACAATGAAATGAAGTGCTGTCGGGGGTTGTGAATGAAGTGAACAATCGAAAAATCTTATATGGTGTGTTGGTTTGTATCAGTATTTTGTTTATCCTTTACGCTTTATTGGATAATTTTATTATCGATCCAGGTGCGGAAGGTTTTTTAAGCCATAAAACCGGTCTTAGACGTGAAATTCATCTCCCAGCGTGGTTAAGCGTCATGCGCATACATGTTGCTTTTGCATGCATCGCCATGGCGGCTGGGCTTGTCAATTTTTCCAACCGCATTTTTCAAAAAAGCCGCAAATTCCACCGGATCAACGGATACCTATATATGGTGTCGGTGCTTCTTGTCGTTATCACTTCCGGGTATATGGCCCCTTACGCCACCGGAGGAAAGGTGACGAGCATGGCGTTTAACGCGCTGAATTTAATCTGGCTGTTCATTACGGTGACGGCACTCGTTCAAATTAAGAAGAAACGGGTCATTCGGCACCGCAACTGGATGATTCGGAGTTATGCGTTTTGTTTTACAAACCTGCTCATTCATCTGATCACGTCCGTCCTTCAACAGGGCTTTGGGTTGGAATACGCATTGAGTTATACCGTCGGCGTCTACGGCGCGATCGTGCTGCTGCTGATTGTTCCAAATATTCTGATTAGAACGATGGGGTTATCGCGAAAAATTACTGTAGAACTGTAATAAAAATTGTGCTGAGATGAGAAGTGCTAATGTTCCTCCTGTAGAACTGCGAAAGGCTGCCGTGCGTACGGCAGCCTTTTAGTAATCCGCTGAACAGACCAGCAGAATCTGCCGGCTATTGTTGCTCTATCACATGTTCTACGACGATTTCTCCTTCCCCCTGAGGCTCTTCAAACGAGTTAAGAAAATGGTTCAACGTCTCCTCGGTAATAGGAAAGGCGGCGTTCGCATCGAAACGTTGGCTCCGGACCTTGAGGCGCTTTCGCAATTCATCAGGGTGTACTTTTAAATAAATTAACTTCCACTTTCCTCCCGAATGTTCAATAAGCCGTTTATAGTCATCTCTCGCGGAACGGCTCCAAAAGCTGGAGTCGACCACAACCTGCTTTTTGTCTTGAACGAATGTTACTAGCTTTTTTCGCAAGCTTGCATGCGCTTCATCAAGGTATTCTCTGTATTTCTCAACCGGATAATCGATTCCGTAGCGGCCATGCGTGTTCCACACCTCCTCGTCAATAGAAAGACGGATGAATCCTTGTTCCTCCAATCTCTGGGAAAATGTAGTTTTCCCAGAACCGGCGATCCCGCACATGAGCACGACTAGAGCAGTGTCACGATCCCGTTCCCGCTCCAACCATTCCTCGATATTCAACGTATCGGTCATTTATCTATCACACTCCATGTTTTTTATGTATTTACTTTACTCTCTAACGGTCGTGTTCAGCCAGCAAGTCATTTGAAATGACTTCCTTCGTTGACGCGATTTTGATATAGTGGATAAGAACAAACATTCGGATATTTGGAGGAAACCTAATTTGCCTACTACCTTGGATACAACGACCATCATGATCGCCGGGCTGATTGCCCTGCTCCTCGTCCTATTCGTCATACGTTTGGTCAGAAATCGCAGAAAAAGGATCCGCCGGGAGGCGAATCCGCGCAAGATTACGATCAAGGATATCGATTTAATGGCAGACGGCTCTGAATTTGAGCTGTATCTCTTCCGGCTGTTTCACGAGCTCGGATATAGGGAAGTGTATCAAACGACAGCCAGCCGTGATTTTGGAGCCGACTTGGTATTTACGGATCAGAACGGACTAAGGAACGTCTTACAGGCCAAGCGCTACGGCAACAGCAACCCGGTCAGCATCGGAGCGGTTCAGGAGGTTTATACCTCAATGCGTTACTATGAAGCTGAACGGGCAATCGTGCTGACCTCCGGCAGATACACCGATGCCTGCCGCATCCTGGCGGCCGTGAACGGGGTGAAGCTGTTGGACAGGGAAGATCTCGAGGAACTGATCATTCTATTCAAAAGCCGCCGTTACGATGAAGCAATGGCTATCATTGAGGGGCCTGCTGAGACGGAAGCGCCAACGTGGAAGCCAAAAGCCAAGAAAGCGACCTGATGGGGCGTACCGCTCTTTCTTGGCTTTCATTCCCGCTGCACCCTTGGGAGCTCTATAAAGGAAGGCTCACGGCGATTGACTATTTCACAACATTAACTTGCAGACCTTTTGCTTTGCGGCAGAGTTTCGATCTCCACTTTCTCTTTATCTTTCGTCATATACCAATAAGCCAGACCTACGAACACGCTGCCGCCGACCATATTACCGAGGGTAACCGGAATCAGGTTTGCGGCCAGCCCTCCCCAGGTTACCGTGTCTGGATGCGGGATGAAGAGCGAAACCGAGAGCAGCGTCATGTTCGCCACACTATGCTCGAATCCGGAGGTAATAAAGGCGAACAGACACCAGAAAATCATGACCAGCTTGGCAGTCTCGTCCTTCAGCTTCATGGAGCACCATACGGCAAGACAGACGAGCGTGTTACATAAAATTCCCCGCATGAACAATTCCATAAACGGTGCATTCATTTTAACAGCGGCCGTGCTGTTGATAAATTCGGCCGTTCCCCCTTTCGCCAATCCCGTCCATACGAAGATCGCCGCGACCAGCAAGGATCCGGCAAAATTGCCGAGGTAGCTGTACAGCCATATTTTAAGCGTATCGAGCCAGGTCGTCTTCTTGTTCAGCGTGCTGACCACCATGACCATATTGTTGCCTGTAAACAAGTCCGATCCGGCCATCAGGACCAGACTCAAGGCGATACCAAAGCTGGCTCCCATGACGATCTTCATGGCGGGTGCGTGAACCGGCGCGAGCAGTCCGCCGATCGTAAAGATCAGTATGATGCCGAGACCAACGAACAAACCGGCAAGCATCGAGGATACAATGTATTTGCCTATACTCCGGTTCATGAGGCTAACCTTGTTTACCCCGGCGGTTTCAACGATCTGAATGGTGTTTTTCATGCTCTTTCAGTCCTCCAATATAGACGTAACCGTCGATGACCGCGGTTTCGTAGGTCTGGATGCAGCCGTCGTCCGGCTTTTGCACTTCCCCTGTCGTCAGCGAAATTTTCCAGTCGTGCAGCGGACAAAAGACAAATTCACCCGACACAATCCCCTCAGCCAGCGGACCGTTCTTGTGGGGACACCGGTTGCTTACCGCCCGCACCTCCCCGTTTGACAGCCGGAACAACGCAACCGATTCATCGCCAACGCGTACCTCCTTGCCAATCTGCGGCTTCAGCTCCTCCAGCTTCATCACTTTCATCATTTCTCTTGTTACGCTCATGCCCTTCCCTCCCCTTATGGTCTCTCCACGGTATACATCCGGCGGCGTTCTTCGTCTTCCAGCGCGGCCGACCAAGCTTCGCGATACGTTGTTTTCGCATGCTCGAAGCGGCTGGCTAATCCGGCAATCTCCTGCTCATTGCCCAGCATTTGGCGCACCCAATCCGTGCCCATGCGCTTTACCCACGGGGCTGTGCGTTCGCCGTAAATGCCGGTTTCCCGGTATAGCTGTACGTAGGCTTTAGCCAACAGGATCACCTCATCCTCTGTCGCCACCGTCGTCAGGCTGTCGCACTCCCGGACTTCGGTACCGCCGTTTCCGCCAAAATACAGCTGGTATCCGTTCTCCACGCAGACGACGCCAAAATCCTTCGTCAATACTTCGGCACAGTTTCGCGGACAGCCGGTCACGCCCATTTTCATTTTGTGCGGCGTATCGACCATCTCGATCTCCTGTTCCAGCCGGATGCCAAGCCCTAACGAATCCTGGGTGCCGAACCGGCAAAATCTCGAACCGACACACGATTTAACGTTACGCAGCGACTTGGAGTAGGCGTACCCCGAACGCATCTCCAGCTCCTCCCAAACGTTCGGGACGTCTTCTTTCTGTACGCCGTACAGCCCGATGCGGCTTGCGCCCGTAATTTTCACCAGGGGCACGTTGTATTTCTTCGCGACTTCGCCGATACGGATCAAATCCTCCGGTGTCGTCGTTCCGCCATACATCCGCGGAATGACGGAGAATGTGCCGTCCTTCTGCATGTTGCCTTCCATTCGTTCGTTGACATATCTGGATGCCTTATCGTCGGCATACGTCTCGGGATGCAGCATCCGCAAATAATAATTCAGTGCCGGACGGCACTTCGAGCAGCCTTCCTCGGATGCAAACCCGAGCACGATACGTGTCTCCCGCGGCGACTGCAGACCTTTCTCGCGAATGGCGGCTACCACCTCATCGCGGGTAAGCGTCGTGCAGGCGCACATGCCTGCCGCCTTCTGCGCCGATGCGTCGAATTTGTCGCCCAGCGTATGCGCGAGGATCGCCTCAACCATGCCGCGGCATTTGCCGCATGAGCCTCCGGCTTTGGTCACAGCTTTCACTTCGTCGAACGTGGTCAGTCCGTTCTCGAGAATGGCGCCGACGATGCGTCCCTTGGTTACGCCGTTGCACCCGCAAATCGTTTCGTCCGCGCTGATCGACGCGACATCGAGTCCGCTGTCTCCCCCGGCTTTATGGAGCACGGAGGCACTCGTATATTCCTGAATGTCGCTGCCCTTCTTCAGCAGGCTGAACAGCCGGGTTCCGTCGGATACGTCCCCGTACAGCACGACACCGACGATGCGGTTCTCGCGAACCAGGATCTTTTTGTATGATCCGGCGACCTCGTCCTGCACAACGATCGCTTTCGTGTCCGCATCCGCATGGATTTCTCCGCCGGAAAACAGATCGCATCCCGCTACCTTAAGCTGCGTGGACAACACGCTGCCCGCGTAACCTTCCGTTGGCCTGCCCGTAAGGTGGTCCGCAAGCACGATGCCCTGTTCATACAATGGCGCCACCAGACCATAGGCTATGCCGCGGTGTTCAGCGCACTCGCCTACGGCATAAATTGACGGGTCCGTCGTCTGCATCAGGTCGTTGACTTGAATCGCCCGGCCAACCGCCAGTCCCGCGTCCCGCGCCAGCGCTGCATTGGGACGAATGCCGACGGCCATGACGACAAGATCGCATTCGACGTTCGTTCCGTCTTCAAACCGAAGCCCTTGTACTCTCCCATCACCGTAAATTTCCGTTGTTTTCTTTTCCATCAGAAACTTCATGCCCTGGGCTTCCAAGTCCTGCTGAAGCAGCTTTGCCGCTGCCGCGTCGAGCTGCATTTCCATCAGATGCGGCAGCAAATGAACGACATGGACCTCCATCCCCTGGTTCATCAATCCGCGAGCTGCTTCCAAGCCGAGCAGTCCGCCGCCGATCACGACCGCCTTTTTGTATTGTTTAGCCGTTTCCAGCATCACTTTCGTGTCTTCAATGGTGCGGAAACCGACGACGCCTTCCAGGTCATGTCCTGGTACAGGTAAAATAAACGCGCTGGATCCGGTCGCGATAATGAGCTCGTCGTAGGGGACGACGGTTCCCCGGTCGGTTCGGACTTCCTTCGACGCCCGGTTAATCTCTACAGCCCGTTCCTGGGACAGCAAATGTATGTTATTGGACCGATACCAGTCCCAATCGTTAATCGTGATTTCTTCAAACGAAGTTTTCCCTTGCAGCACAGGGGACAGCATAATTCGGTTATAGTTGGGATACGGCTCATCCCCGATCATCGTTATCTCGTAGCGGTCGCGGTCCCGGCGGAGAATTTCCTCGATACACCGCGCCCCCGCCATCCCGTTGCCTATCATCACCAATCGTCTGCTCATAAACACGCCTCCCGTGCAACCTTGTGAAATTAATTACATTGATATCGTAACGGATATGGGAGGCTTTGCCTGTGAAGTAAATCACAGTGGCTTTGTTAAAACAAAAAATTTGTGAAGGCCAGGAATTTTACGGCGTTATTGAGATGACCTCCAACGGTGAGACGCAAAAGTGCAAAAGGCCACCCTGATGGATGGCCTTGATTTCGAACCTTTGTATTTTACTCGGGTAAGAACTCTAATTGTCGTAAGCTTGGTGCAGCGCCTTTATGTCGATTTTCTTTTTCGTCTGAAGTATGGCTTGCATGACTCGCCCTGCTCTTGCCGGGTCGGGGTCACAGATCATCTCCGTTAAATGGCTGGGGATGATTTGCCAGGATACGCCGAATGGATCTTTTAACCATCCGCAAACCTGCGCCTTTTCGTCTCCTCCTTCGGAGAGCTTATCCCAATAATAGTCCAGCTCCGCCTGATCATCGCAATGAACGATAAAAGATATGGCCTCATTGAACTTAAAATGCGGACCCCCATTCAGCGCGACGAATGACTGCCCTTCCAATTGAAATTCCACGGTCATCACCGTTCCCTCTACACCCCGGCTTTCCGGACCGTAGCGGGCAATTCTGCCGATTTTGGAATCATGGAAAATGGACGTATAAAAATTCGCCGCCTCTTCTGCTTGAGAATCGAACCACAGGTTTGGGGTAATCTTGTGCAATTTCATTCGTGTCATACCTCCCGGCTATAATCATTCTATGATGATTGTAGCCGATCAAGGGAACCGGCGTTTCTTTTCGATTGCTTTGTTTCTAGTTTTCAAGGCGCTAATCATGAGGTATACGCCATCCCCTTTGCACCCAGCTGCTGATCGATCGAACAACAGCAATGATGAATGAGATGAACTACAGTTTCTGATCTCTTCAGTCCCAAGTTAACTCGCCTTTTCTCATTTTGGCAATATATATGATCTGTCCCGTATGGTAGTGCACTTCTCTGAACATCGCCATCATCAGATTTAGGGCTGTCGTTTCGTTGTTCACTTGGCTGTATGTAAGCGGCGGCAGATGGAGGAAAGGCTGGGACATCAATTGCTCCGGCTCGGATTGAAGCTGTTCTAGATACTGAAGAATGATATCAAACGCTTCTTTTGTATGCTGATATGCCTCTTCTTTCGTCATCATCAGTCCACGTTCGAATTCCTTCTCCCTGTCCCGCTTGTCCGGAATGTTACACAGGATCGTCTCAACCCGAGAGTGGGCAGCGCCCCGAATATGCGCAACCAAATTAGCAATACTGTTGCTTTCCGGAGTCGGGTGCCAGGTAATATCTTCTTCCGACACTTGTTCAATGGCTTTAAGCGTCCCTCTTTGTTCGGATATCAGCTTGACCTTCATGCTTTGGATAAACTCGAGTGCTAGTTCCATGTTCACACCCCTTCCTTTATTAGCCCGAACATTATGGATACCCTACTGATCCCTATTCGATCCATTGTCTTGGCCCCACCTTGTGAAACAGCTCATGGTTTGGGGTATTGCGAAGTGCATCTTCGATCCGTCTGCATGTGAAATCACTAATGGGTCTAGGCAGTTCGTCTCTTGAATAAAATCCGCATTCCATAATTTCAGGCGAGCTTGGCTGAGGCGCACGGGTATCTTTACTCGTCGCAAGGAACACAAAGTGATGAATGTCATAATCCGGATCGTAATATATGCCTGTTAGGTTCCCGATAAGCACTTCCATGCCGACTTCCTCAAATACTTCCCTTTTTGCAGTTTCCTGAGCCGACTCGTTCTCTTCCGCCTTACCGCCGGGAAGGTCCCAATTGTGTTTGCCATAGCTGTGTTTTACCAGCAGCACTCTTCCCTCAGCATCCAAAATTATAGCCGCGGAGCCAATTAACTTTGGCATGGCTAGTCCTCCTTATGGGTATTGAAAGATATTTAATCGACTTCAATTCATGAAGGTCTTGTTGTTTTTCCAAAATTCTCCTGCTTATTATACCAGAACATATATTCTGAATCATCCCTGAAAATAACATAACCCTCAACAGATTTCTGCTTTCTCAAATCCACATAAAAAAAGAAGCCGCTCAGGCTCCCTTATCACGCTCATTTGTTAAATCACTCGATTTTCAGCAAACGAACAACCTCACTATCCCAAAGGTCATCGCTAACTTTCTGAAACCTCAAAGATTCGTATAAATGACCTGCGGTTATTCACCTGAATCACTTAATTCACATCACCGAGATACCGGACGTTCATTTCATTATTCACTAAATGATGTCCAAGCGCTTTCGGATACAGC
Source organism: Paenibacillus sp. FSL R5-0378 (assembly GCF_038009285.1). Taxonomy (NCBI): domain Bacteria; kingdom Bacillati; phylum Bacillota; class Bacilli; order Caryophanales; family Paenibacillaceae; genus Paenibacillus; species Paenibacillus sp. FSL R5-0378. The sequence goes on along the minus strand of NZ_JBBPAY010000001.1, from coordinate 4,368,661 downwards.
CTGATGTGATCGAGTTGACGAATATCCACCCATTCTACGCCGATCTGATCCTGGTCGGGATGAGTTCCATCCATCTGTGCCGGCGCATCCTTTGCAATCGAGCAGACAAAATAAAACTCCACTTGATGAACGTCATGATCCCATGCTGCGAACTCATGATTTTTCCCGATGTACTCGCGCACGTAAACAAGGTCCTGCACCTCAACTTGTACTCCAAGTTCTTCGATGCATTCCCTCTTGAGGGTCTCCTTCAGTACTTCTCCGTGTTCCTGGCCGCCGCCGGGGAACAGGTAGAAAAAACCGTCGTTATCCTTGTTTTTGGTCAATAACAATTTGCCTTGCTGAATGATGATCGCTTTCGCAGAGTTTCTAATTGGCTTTATGCTAACCTCACGATTCCTAGATTTATATGTGGTATGGATCAGTCTTTAAAATCCGTTATGTTGGACAAGGTCCAGCCGATTTCCATAGAGATCCTCGAAGACCGCCTCAATGCCCCATGGGACCTCTTTCGGTTCACTGAGAAAATGAACACCGTTTGCCTTCATTTGTTCGTAATCGCGATAGAAGTCATCGGTTTGGACGACGAGGAATACGTGGTTCGCTGCTTGGGTTCCAACCCTGTCCTGCTTAGCCTCCGTGTCTGCCACCACAAATACGATGGCGGTTTGCGCATCCTTCGACGGAGCTACGGTGACCCATCTCATGCCGTTCCCGAAATGGTTGTCCGTTAACAGAACGAACCCTGCCTTTTCTGTGTAAAATTCAATCGCTTCGTCAAAATTGTTAACCAGCAGCGTAACATGTCCTATTTTTTGCTGCATAAATGCTCACTCCTCGTTGGTATATGAAAAAGCTCATTGGTCCTGAACCTTTTTTATATTTTTCCTTCGGCCATCTCCATGGTAACATTTCCGCATAACAGAAAAAAAGAAGAAGTTGACGGAATGAATCGGCTTCTACATCCGTAAAAGGAGGTTCTTATGATGATTCAGGAAAATGATCTGAAGCATCTCAGACGCTGTGTAGCGTTGGCCAAAGCCGCTCTAGAGGAAGGAGATGAGCCCTTTGGCTCCATACTTGTCTCTGCCGATGGTGAGGTACTGGCGGAAGACCATAACCGCGTAGCCGGCGGCGATCATACCCGGCATCCGGAATTTGAGCTGGCACGTTGGGCGGCCCTGAACATGACGACGGAAGAACGAAGCAAGGCGACGGTCTATACTTCAGGCGAGCATTGCCCGATGTGCGCTGCGGCCCACGGCTGGGTTGGATTAGGCCGAATTGTTTATGCCAGTTCGTCCAAGCAACTGATGCAATGGCTGGAGGAAATCGGTGCTTCCCCACCACGTGTACGAAGCCTCCCGATCCAGGATGTAATTCGTGACACGGTCATCGACGGCCCTGTTCCTGAACTTGCTGAGCAAGTTCGCGATCTTCATCGCCAATTTTATGCGCAGATTCGATAACCCCATAGCCCCGATATGATATACGGCTGTTCAGAACATCCATCCATTCTTGCCTGATGTCAGCTCCTTTGTTATTCTTACCGTATGTTTGAACAAGGAGGCGTTCTGAAAATGGATCGAGAAATGCAACCCAACGGACTCGAACCCTATTTATCTGAATTATCCGGGCGGTTAAACCAGCTGTTGCAGACGGATGGATTACATTTAACAGAGATCCCGTCGCTGCACATGATGCGGGCCACGGCGACGTCCGAACCTATTCATAGCATGTACGCGCCTTCTTTATGCTTCATTGTCCAGGGTGCCAAATCCGCAGCGCTTGGTCAAGAAATATACCATTACAATCCGACCACGTACCTCGTAACATCCGTTCATCTCCCGATCAAAAGTGAGATCACCCAGGCATCGCCGGAGGTTCCGTTCATAGGGCTTCACTTGGAGTTTACGCCGGATCAAATTCTGGATATACTGCAGCATACGGAATTGGCCTGGCCTGAAGAATCTGAGCCGGGAAGCGGCATATTTGTCGGCAAGACGAATTCGCAACTGCTTGATGCCCTGCTGAGGCTGGTAAAATTGTTCGACCAACCTGCCGAAATCCCTATCCTGGCTCCCTTGATTACACGGGAAATTCTCTTCCGCGTTCTGCAGGGCGAGCAAGGCCATTTGGTCAAGCAGTTTGCGGTGATCGGCAGCCAGGCACACGCCATTGCGAAGGCCATTCAGCTCATCCATCGTGATTATTCCAAGCCGCTTCGCGTGGAGGAACTGGCCAAGGAAGTAAATATGGCCGCGTCGTCTTTTCATAAACATTTCAAACAGGTCACAGCTCTGAGCCCGCTGCAATATCAGAAGCGGATCCGACTCCAGGAAGCAAGACATCTCATGATCAGTGAAAAAATGGGGGCAGCCGATGCCGCTTTCCAGGTTGGTTATGAAAGTCCTTCCCAATTCAGCCGCGAGTATGCCCGATTGTATGGCCTGCCGCCTAAAAGTGATTTGAAGCAAGCCTCTATCCAGTAAGGGGGTTCCCTCATTTCCATAGGTGATACACAAGCTGCGCCACAAGAACAGCAGCCCCAATCTTAGTGAGATTGGGGCTTGTTCTCTACATGATGACCAATTTAATTAATCATGTTAATGATTTGTTCACTGGCACGTAACTTCTCGATTCGGTGAAAAATCGTACAGCACACATGCTCATGTTCTTTCTTGGTGGATAGGGCATCGCATCTTCTGCAAACACATGGTGATATTCATGCTGATAGGCTTCACGGGCCGTCGTATCCACACCAATGGATGTCGAAATGCCGCACAGGACGATCATATCAATGCCGCGCCGACGAAACTTCAGGTCGAGAACAGCTTAAAGTACACCCAAGCGCTGTTCAGCAGAAGCAAAGGTCACCGTTTTTAATTAATGTTATTAATTATTCATAATATAAATCACAAGGACATTGGTACCGGATCACTGCAAAAAGCCGCTAATTTAGCGGCTTTTTGGTATATGAACCCTCCACTTTCCTAAAACGGATCATGTCAAAAACTCAAAATATCGGAAAAATCGAATACGATCGACGCAATTAATAACAAAGTCAGAAGTGATACGATCACAACAAATCGGATCATCCACAGCCGGAATCTTGGGAGCATCACCCCGGAAGCATGAGCATAGTGCGCGGCAGCCAGCCCGCTCATTATGCCCATGATCAGAAACCATGGTTCATAAAAAATTAGATCCCATATAGCTAGCCGTTCTTTGTCAATGACTGCCCACCCTTTCAGCTCCAGAGGAATAGCCCCAACCAGGAACAGCGTCTTGGTAACGATCCCAGTTGTCCCATGAGCTATGAGGATAGAGGTGCTGAACAGAGTGGGGATCAAAATCAACTGGCGGGGAATTCTTTTGCGCCTGAAATGGGGGACCCATGCGGGAACCGTAAGCCCCCATGGCTTGACAAGACCAAGCAGAATAAAACCGCAGATTATGATTAGAACTCCCGCTCCATAACTAGCCATGCTGAACCCTTTCGGATTGGAAAGCTGTCCATAACCGCCAATGATGCCGGCAGCCGCTTCATAAAAGCGCACAAAAACGGCATAAAGCAGCGCACAACAGAAACCTGCATATGCTGGCCAAACCGACCGCATAGTAAAACGTTCAAAGGCATTCATCACCTGCGTGGTTGAAGTAACGCTCGTGTGATCTTTGTTCATGGCCTCCCCCTATTAAGCCCGGTTACAAAAACCGCAACCGCCTCGCCGACGGTAATAGTAAGTAACGGCTGCAATGGCAAGCGCCACACCCCAAGGCACCCATAATATCATCGGGCCGATGCCCCCTTGAACAGCATTCAGCGGGAAACCATCGAGTGGGATGAAGTTAAAGCGGATACCCAAATAAGCAAAACTGAACACAACGCCAGCTGCAGTGACCGGGACGGCTACGAACAATGCAGGAATGACCGCCAGTGAAATGGGCACCCTTTTGCCCCCTACAAATGGAAACCAACGCGGAAACACTTCTCCCCATTTCTGGATCAACCCAAGAGTCAACAGACCACCTCCAATGCATAACGAGCCAAACACCCATTCCGTTACATAAGCCATCGGATTCATCCTAGGGAAGTCCCGTACGAAGCTTGGGTCGACCCCCATAGGAATATGAAGTGCCCAAGCAAACCGAGATATCGCATACGGAACGGGGGCTACAGCGGCAATGACCGCTGCGATGCGACCAACTCTATTCAGCAACCGGTGATTCCCACTTTCCTTTCGCCCGCAATGCATGCAGGCATGTAACGATTTACGCCGGTATCCTAATCCGGCAAAAGCCCACAGGCAAGCGCCTAATATACAGACCAATTGATAAAACATTTGCCCGGTAAAAGTGAACTTAAATAAAAAGGCGTAAGCCATACTCATGATCAAACTGATATCCGGAATAAACAAAATTAACGCGATTGCGAATCCCCAAGCATAGCTTTGTATAAGCCAACGAGGAAGAATGCCGATCCGGACGTTATGCATAGCAATGCCGACAAGTATGCTGACAGAACAGATCATCATGGAAATCAGACCGGCCGTTTGTTGGGGAATATAGGTAATTAAGGCCGAAAATATTCCCATGTTTCCCTGCTTATAAGGATATCCTTCTCCGCCTAGCAGCCAGTAAAGCTGAAGCCCCCCATAGATCAGCGACCAGATGATCGCTGCGCTGCCGATCCAAGCTGGCCATCGATTCAAAAATCCGCCGGTCCCCTTTTCCCGTTGTACAATCGCAGTCATCGCACTCACCCTTATCATGTATTATTTGCAGAAGCGAAGATCTGCAAGCTTCGGCTTCGTTAAAAATGATACATTAGGGTACATGGTTTGAAACGCTTCTTGAGGACCGTTTAGACACCCGACTGGAGATCCGTTTAGCGGCAGGACTTAAAGTTCGTTCAGTGGCCTAATTCGGCTCCATCAACCCTTTTTGCCAGGCAAATACGGCAGCTTTGGTCCGATCCAGCATATGGAGTTTGCTTAAAATATTGCTTACGTGGCCCTTCACCGTTTTTTCGCTGATAATGAGCTTCTCGGCAATTTCGGCATTTGACAGCCCTTCGGCGATCAGGCGAAGCACCTCAAGCTCACGATCACTCAACTCGGCAAAAGGGTTGGCATCCTCATGCCGTGATTCGCGAATTTCCTGAACTACGCGAGCGGCCACCTGCGGATGCATCATCGATTCTCCGCGAACGGATCTTCGTACGGTCTCGACCAATTGGCCCGGTTCGATATCCTTCAGAACATAAGAGACCGCACCAGCCCGAAGGGCCGGAAAAATATGCTGATCATCGTGAAATGAGGTCAATACAATGATCTGCGATCTTGGACTGACCTGCTTTACCCTCTGGGTTGCTTCTACGCCCCCGATGCCGGGCATGACCAAATCCATCAGCACGATATCGGGCACCAGTTCCTCGGCTATCCGAACGGCTTGTTCTCCTGAATCCGCCTCCCCAACGACAAGGCAATCCGGCTGTATTTTGAATAATGCGTGCAATCCCTGCCTTACAATCGCGTGATCATCGACGATCAGAATGGTGATCTGTTCCAATTCTGTCACTACGGCTCACTCCCACACTAGAAATCTATCAATACCAGTAACCTCAGCTTATTTCCTTTTGGTTTTCACGGGTATAGCACTGTGCTGTTATCAAGGTACCTTTGCCAGGTTCACTCCAAATATCTAGCTTTCCGCCCAGGGCTGCCATACGCTCCCTCATGGATGAAAGCCCGACGCCGGGACGGATATGCAGTTCATCAAAACCGCGGCCGTTATCCCGAATCATGAGCGTTATGGAATCGCTGCACTCCAAACGAACCGTCACTTCTCTGGCCCCGCTGTGACGGGCCGTATTAGATAAGGCTTCCTGCGCAATCCTGTAGAATGCTTCCTCGATGGCCGGCAGCGCCATATCGTCGCCAAATGATTCAAATGCAGCCGCAATGCCTGTCTGCCCCTGCCAAGCCCGTACATACTCCGAGAGAGCCTTGGGCAGATCTTTACCTTCCAATGCAATCGGTCGCAGTGCCAATATAAGAGCATTCAGCTCCCTCTGCATATGGCCAATCAGCTTTTCCGCTTCCGCCAAATGCGATTTGGCAGTTTCTTTATCCTGTTCAATCAAGGATCTTCCGGTATTTACCCAAATAGAGACTGCAAACATTTGCTGCTTGATGCTGTCGTGCAGCTCCCGTGCCAAACGATTGCGCTCTTCGACCGCCGCCAAATCCTGCCGTGTCCGCAGCAGCTGTTGGAGCTGTCCGGCCATATGATTTAGCCTGTGACCCAGTTGTCCCAACTCGTCACCGGAATGGTCCTGTACAAACACGGAGAAATCACCTTCACTCCAGCGGTTCGCCGATGTGAGAAATTTCTGAATCCGGCGGACAAGACTCCGAGATGTTACAATGCCGAATGCAATACCGACAATTGTGGCACCAACCAGAAATCCCAACAGACTGATCCCGAAGAAACTAGCCGCATTCGGAATAAACTGGCTGAAGGTTTGGGATGCCAGATGGATATGGCTCGCCTTGACCACAAGAACCGCCCGAACTTCCACGTTATTAGCAATCGGCGCTACGATATATACCGTATCTTGGACCTTAGCTGTATAAGTCCTTAATGTCTTGGCCGCTGTGGGCACTAGTGCAAAGGTTGACTGGATGTTCAGCCGGACTTTATCAGGTATGTGAAGCATTCGGATGTCAGGCATAGAATCACCTGAGAAGGCCAGAATCTCGCCGTCTGGGTCAACCACGGCCGAATAACCTTGGAATTCAGCACCGAATTCGGCCGGCCACTCCCGTAGAGCTTGATCGAGCTTGTTTTGGTTGATATAAGGCCCGCTGATGCTTGAAGCAGCATTTTGGGCAACGGTCCCAACCTGCATGGCAAGGACTTTGTTCGTATTGAGATTCACAAAAGCATAATAACCCAAAACGGCAATCATCTCGAGCAGAATCATGACGACAATCGTTGTAAGGATATAAAATAAGGTCAATTTCCACTGCAGCCGATGAAATCGTCCGGATTTGTTCGCTAACACGGTGAATCCCCTCTTTTTCTGATCAAATCATACCGCCCCATCCGCTTGTAATAGGCGATTCGATTATAGCATGGAAACATTAACCAAAGACAAACGGAAATATGAGACTTCTTGACGAAAATGACTGCCTACTAAGCTCAAATGTCATTCCCATCGGCATATTGCGCTTTGAACAGAAAGTTCTAATCGTTACCGATAACGGAATAACACTGAATGGCCTGATAAACAAGCTTTCAAGGATTGTCTTGATGTCATGCTCCGTGACTTTGATGCGGCGGCCAACCCATTGCTCAGATCCTGGAAAAGGAAACAAAATGGACCGGAACAGTACTCGAGAGCGAAGTAAACCGTGCTAATTCTGTCTAAATCAAACACTTTAACCCGCCTTCAATTGAAGGCGGGTTAAAAACATTACCCAATATATATAGGGCATCCTGCATTATAAAATGAGATGCTCTTCGATTAAGCGAATTGGAATTGGCTAATTGCCAGGTTCCCTTTCAAAATAAAATACACATTCTGACTTCCGTGTATTCCGCTAAGCTTGCAGGAATAATCCTGCCATGTCTGTAAGTCGCCTGAAGTTAGAGTGATCCGGCCCACAGGCAGCCCTTCAGGATGATCCAGCCGCACTTCAACAACGGCATCCGCCGCTCCGGCCGCCCGGATCCGCAGCGTATCCGCACCGTCCTCGAACTTGGCATCACGGAAAGTGATCCATCCGGATTGATCCTTCACGATCACGGCGCTGCCGCCTTCCGTACACTCACCAATCAGAACGCCTTCGTAATCGTCGTAATTGATGGCTTTCGTTGATTGCGTCAGGTCACGCGGCGGAATGGTCTCCCCGTCTACAACCAGCTCGGCTGTCAGCGGCAGGTTCTCCGAAGAAGCGCCGGCCATCATCATATAGGTGCCGGTCTCGATGCAGTAGCGCTCGCGGGTGACATCCCAGATCGCCAGCTGATCGAGCGGAACTTCAAAGGACACATCGGCTGTCTCGCCCGGTTGAAGCATCACTCTGCGGAATCCAAGCAGCTGCTTGCGCGGACGCTTGACGCGGGACTGATTTGCCCGGCCGTACAGCTGCACCACTTCCTCCCCTGCCACTTCACCGATGTTGGTTACCCTGCATGTCAGACGAACCGTTTGATCCGTGCCTGCCGTAAGCTTTTCCTTCTCAAGCTGCAGCCCATCGTACCGGAAGCTGGCGTAGGACAAGCCGTGTCCAAACGGATACAGAGCCTCGCCCTCGAAGTATTGGTACGTTCTGCCGTGCTTAATGACATCATAGTCCATAAATTCCGGCAGCTGGTCGACGGATTTATACCACGTCATATTCAGTCGTCCCGCCGGGTTGGTGTCCCCGAACAGCACGTCTGCCAAAGCATGGCCCAGTTCCTGGCCGGCATGGGACGTGTACAGGACGGACGGTACATTCGCGTCCACCCAGTTTAGCGCGTACGGGTAACTGCCTACGATGACGACCACCGTGTTCGGATTGGCTGTATAAACCTCCTGAATCAGCTTCTCCTGCGATTCCGGAAGCGTAATGTCCGGACGGTCGATCGTCTCCTTGCCGTTAATCAGCGGATGATTGCCGACGAACACAACCGCCAGGTCCGCTTCCGCAGCTGCTTCTTTGGCAGTCTGAAGCTTGTCCGTGACGATTTCCAGCTCGAACAGATCGGCATGGACGATCGGGGCGTCCTCACCGGATACTTCGGCAGCACCTGCAACGTTAATCTCATTCGCGGTCTCCGCGGCTTGGCCGTCGCCAACCAGCAGCTGACCTGATTCGGCATGAACCGTCACCGGTGTACCGTTCCATGTTGAGAAGGTTACGCACCCTTGCTCATGTTCGGCAGGATGGATGAGGAAGACTTCTTTGGTGAACCACTCCCAAATTTGTTCGGACGACGCTTTAACGATCTTATCGTCAGTTGTCAGGTAGCGGCCATTGTCTTCAGAGATCAAGGTGTGGCTTCCCCAGCCCCAATCCGTCATTTCAAACACAGACGCATCCAAAGCATTTTCGGTCGTTGCAGCCAGCGCGGCCTCTTCTCCGGCCTGAATTCGCACATACCGCCCCGTCTTTTTGGATTTAAGCCGAATCCGGTCCGTTCCCCCGCTGTAACTTGTCTTGCCGTTCGTTCCTGCCCCGGAAAGCTTCTCTTGGATGCCCTGAAGCGGCGTGACGGCATAAGGGAGCGAACCGCTGTACCAATCCCGGTACACCATTCCGGCGAGCGGCCCAATCACGGCCACTTTGTTCAGCTTGTCTGCATTGAGCGGGAGAAGCCCACGGTCATTCTTCAGCAGCACCATTGCCTTTCGGGCGGCCTCCCGGGACAGCACCGCATGCTCTGGCTGCAGGATTACGGATTCGTCGATCGCAGCATACGGGTTGCCCTCTTCAGGATCGAATTCGCCGAGCCGGAAGCGGACGCGGAAGGTATTCGTCAGTGCGGCGTCAAGATCGCTCTCGGCCAGCAGTCCCTCACGCAGATCTTCACGCAGCGCCTCCTTGATCACAGCCGAATCGTCCGTGATGCTGTCAATCCCGCCTTCTTTAACGGAGCGGGCGACGGCCTCCTTATACGTATCCAGGTATCCATGATCGCGGACGGTACCGGTCACGTCGAAGGCATCGCTTACGACAAAACCGTCCATGCCCCACTCGTCCTTAACGATGGCTTTGACGTCAGGACTCAGGTTCGCCGGCACGCCGTTGATGGCGTTGTAAGCCGTCATCATGGACTGGGCGCCGCCTTCCTTGAACGGAATCTCAAACGCTTTCAAATAATATTCCCTCATGTTGCGCGGATCAATGCTGACCGAAGCGTCACCCCGGCCAACTTCGTTATTATTCGCAATAAAGTGCTTCAAAGTGGCAACCGCTTTCAAGTATACAGGATGGTCGCCTTGAATGCCCTGAATGAGCGCGGAGGCCAGTTTCCCGGTCAGGATCGGGTCTTCTCCATAGGCTTCTTCTGTTCTACCCCAGCGCGGGTCGCGTTCCAAATCGACGGTCGGAGCCCACAGGGTCAATCCGTTCACTTCGGGATTACGGCGGTAGAACCCTCTGGCCTCGTCACCGATGACGCTGCCGATTCGTTTCATGAGTTCCGTGTCCCACGTACAGCCAAGGCCGATCGGCTGCGGAAATCCGGTCGCTTCTCCCAGCCACGCCATGCCGTGGGCTGCTTCCGTACCGTGTTTATACGCTTTCACACCGAGCCGCTCGACGGCAGCTTGATATTGAACCATCAGCTCCACTTTTTCTTCCAGTGTAAATCGGGAGACCAGGTCTCTCACTCGTTCTTCTAGAGGTAAGGATGTATTCTGAAATGGATAGTCGGTCTGTGCTGGCATCGTTATCATCTCCTTCAGGCGTATTTTAAGCCATATCGGTTTCAGGAGATACCCGGATAATTAGAGGCGTTTTCATATAGAATTCATAGAAAGCCTGTCCGTTAGATCACGCTGAGGAAAGATTCGTATGTTCCTAGTTCATCGGTGCGTATTCGACAAAGCCCGTCGTCAATGTTCTTATGCGGATGTCGACGCGCTCCACCTTCCAAGCCCCTCCTATCCAGATGAGCGTAACGGTCCGATCCTCAATGTATTGATCCTCTCCCGTCAGCCCGTTCCCTAACGGAGCCGATTGTGTAAGCGTGGCGGCAGTTTTGCCGGTATATTCGGGGAGGGTATCCGGATCTTTATAGCGGCCGGCTGCCTGCAGCCCTCGATCATGAATCAGTGTACGGATGAAGCGATCGGTAAAATAGGGTTTGTAGTGTGCGCTCACGTATTTAGCGTCCGGGTTTTGGACTTCGTTTAATTTATCCGACAACATCTTCATGCGGGCGGAGGTCAGTTTTTGGGTACCCGGCATAGAAACAGGAGATGGTGACGGTTTAATTTGGATCCGGATTCCTTCCAGCTTCGCCGTGGCAAGCTTGGACGGACCACCCCACTCAACAGTAGCTCCCAATGCTGCTGCGACAAATTTTAACGGAACATAGACACTTCCATTCAACACTTGGACGGGAGCTCCCATATCGGCATACTCGCGATGCGGCAGGTCCGGATATTCAGGAAATTCTCCTCTTGATGGGGTCTCCACGATGGCCCGCTTGAAATTTGCAGCCAGCCGAATGGTAAGGTCGTTTTTGCGGATGACCAATTCCTTTTCTGCAGGAAACCATTCTATACGGGCTCCAAACGGTTCGATTAAAGGCCGGACCGGGACGAGGAGATGTCCTTGGTTCCATTCTGCATGTTGAACTGCTACCGACAGTGGGGCTGCTGCGGCTTGTGCAGATTCATTCATCGCAAATCCCATCATTTCCAATCCTTTTGTGGCCATCGTGATCCATAATAATAATTTCAGCTTTTTCATATGAAACAGGTCACCTCTGCTGCTTTTTAAGATATAAACGCTGACCAACAGGAAATGTCACGGAAAATGCAGAACCCGGCGTCGGAACATGGCATTCGTACCTTGCCGCGTGGTATAGTGAAACGAAGAACAAGCGATGGAGTGTAGAACGAACATGAATGAACGAAAACATCCCAATAACAAACGACAGTCCCAAGCAGGGACTCATTTATATCGAAAGGATACAGCTGCTCGCAAAGGCTTCCGCAAAAATGAGCCGATGAAGCAGACGCCTGGCTCTGCCCGCGATCATGCCGATGAGCTTCGGACCGGCGACCGCATCGTCGTGACCATCAAACGTTTGGGCATTAACGGTGAAGGCGTAGGTTATTATCGGCGGAAGGCGGTTTTTATCGACGGAGCGCTGTCCGGTGAAGTCGTCAAGGCCGAGGTAACTGAAGTGCAGCCTAAGTTTATCAAAGCGCAGCTTACAGAGGTGGAGAAACGATCTCCCCACCGGATCGAACCTCCCTGCCCGGTTTTCGGCGTATGCGGCGGCTGCCAGATTCAGCATATCTCATATGAAGGACAGCTGCAGGCCAAAACGGACATTGTCCGCGAAGCGTTCAACCGGTATGCCGGTATCGACCAGCTCAAGCTGAAACCGATCCTGGGCATGGACCACCCTTGGGGATACCGCAACAAAGCCCAGCTGCAAGTGGAACGCCGGAACGGCGAAATCATAGCAGGGCTGTATGAAGCCGACAGCCACAGCATCGTGGATATCAGCGGCTGTCCAATCCAGCATCCAAAGGTGAATGAGGCCGTGGAGAAAGTGAAATCCGTGCTGGAAGAACTGCGCATCCCGCTGGCCAAAGAAAACGGCAGTAAAGATGGCGTGCGTACGATCGTGGTGCGTCACGGCTTTCAATCCGACCAGCTGCAGGTGACGTTGGTTTGCGCAAACAGCAGCCTGCCGCGTCAGGACGATCTCATTCGTCTGCTCAGATTGTCTATCGACGGATTGGCAGGAATCGCCCTGAACGTCAATCCGAAGCGGACCTCGCTGATCTTCGGAGACCGGACCATCACCATATGGGGGGCCGATTCCATGCAGGAATCCTTGAGCGATTTGGAATTCTCTCTTTCGCCGCGAGCGTTCTTTCAGCTCAATCCGCAGCAGACCGTAAAGCTGTACGAATCGGTCCGGGCAGCCGCCGGCCTGACCGGCCGCGAGACGGTCATTGATGCTTACTGCGGCACCGGCACGATCGGACTCTGGCTGGCCCCGCATGCCAAGGAAGTTCGTGGTATCGAGACGATCGCAGAAGCTGTAGAGGATGCCAAGCGGAATGCCGAGCGCAACGGCCGTCATAACGCCAGCTTCCATCTAGGCGAAGCGGAGGATTTGCTCCCGCGATGGGTCAAAGCGGGACTTCGCCCGGACGTCATCGTCGCCGACCCGCCGCGAACCGGACTGGACCGCCGCTTCCTGGAAACCGTTCTGAAAACGAAGCCCAACCGTTTCGTGTATGTATCCTGTAACCCTTCCACGTTGGCCAAGGACAGCAAGGTGCTGATCGACGGCGGTTATGAGCTCCAGTGGGCCCAGCCCGTGGACATGTTTCCTCAGACGAGCCATGTGGAGTGCTGTTCGCTGTTCGTTTGGAACGGCAAAAGCGGAAAATAAATACGGCAACAATTTGAAGAAGGCGGTGTCAAAGCATGGATTTTGAACAGGTCATGCAGGAGCTCGAAGCTCTCGGCAAGGAACGGCTCAAGAAGCAGTATATGTCCAATGGAGCACACGAACCGCTTTTTGGCGTAGCGACAGGTGCCATGAAACCTATGGCCAAGAAGATCAAAATCGATCAATCGTTGGCTGAGCAGCTGTACGCCACAGGAAATTATGACGCCATGTACTTTGCCGGCATCATTGCCGATCCGAAAGCGATGACCGAAGCGGATTTTGAGCGTTGGATTCAGGGGGCCTATTTTTATATGCTGTCCGATTACGTGGTGGCGGTAACCTTGGCAGAAACCGATATTGCGCAACAAGTCGCCGATCAATGGATCGCAAGCGGTGAGGAGCTGAAAATGTCGGCGGGCTGGAGCTGTTATTGCTGGCTTCTAGGCAGCCGGCCGGACACTCAATTTGACGAAAGCAAACTCGCCGATATGCTGGAATTGGTGACAAAGACAATCCACGAATCTCCGGAACGCACAAAATCGGCGATGAACAATTTTATATACACGGTTGCCGTATCCTATCGGCCGCTTCATGATAAAGCGGTCGAGACTGCAAAAGCAGTCGGTCCGGTAGAAATGAAACGCGATCATAAAAAAAGCAGCATCCTAAATGCTTCGGAAAACATTCAAAAAGCGGTGGACAAGCAGCAGCTTGGTTTTAAACGCAAATATGTAAGATGTTAATTGCAGATATGTAATCTATTAAAAGAAAAGAAGATGCACAGAAGGAGCTAAAGACTCCTTTTGTGCATCTTTTTATGCGCGTTTATTTACCGCTCCACAGCTCCACTCTCGCTTTGACCAGCTCTGTATATTGCTTTTCCATCTCCACGGCGCCCGCGTCGTCGAGCTCCTTCAGCATACCGTCAAAGATCGCATCGAACTGCTCCGGTTTTGCCAGAATGGCTTCCGGAATCCGTTTACGGATAATATCCTGCGTTTTCTGATAAATCACATTATAATTACCGTCCTGCGGAGCTGCAATATTCCAGGCAGCACCCCACGGCTTGACCGGAAATTCCTTGCTCGATGGGAACAGGTCTTTCCAGGTGGTTGCTCCGTATGCCTCAAGCGTTTCCTTTTCCGGCTTGGTGTATGAGGCGATAATTTGTTCCGGAAAATTCGTCGTGTAATAGTTTCCTGTGGCGTCCTTGACACCGTCTCCGTAGTGAGCCGACATGTTTCCGTACAAGCCGATCCCGGTGGTTTTCGTAAAGTTGGCGTTATCATTCACTTTCTTATCCAGCACTTCTTGGGGAATGACCCGTTTGCCATCCACCACATTATAGTGCTTGCCTTCAATCCCCCAGTTGATCAGGACCTGGCCTTCATCGGATGCAAGGAAGTCGAGGAACTTGATCGCCCGTACAGGATCTTTGCACGCGGTCGTAATGCCAACGCCCCAGCCGGACATAAATCCGGTATCCTGGAAGTTATGATCCTTGTACTCTTCCGACATGGTCACCGGAAAATGGGCGTAGGTGCGCTCCGCCTTCCCGCTGGACTTCAGGGCATTCTCCGCTTCCGCATATCCCCATTTGGCGTCAATCAGGCCGAGGACGCGGCCGCTGGCGATTTTGGACTTATACTGATCGCTTTTTTGAACAAACGTTTCTTTATCCAGCAGACCCACATTGTACATATGGTTCAGCCAGCGGAAGTATTCTTTTTCCTCCGGCCGCTTATAGTGCAGCTTGGCTTCAAAGGTGTCCGGATTAATGTAGTATTCACCGTCGTCCTTAAGTCCGGTAGTATACACTGCGGGGTTCGTAACCGTGATCATGATTCTCCAGTCATCGGCGTCCAAAGTTAACGGAATGGTCGGCTTGCCGTCAATGGTCGGATGCTTATCTTTGTACTGCTGGAGAACGTTTTCAAAATCCTTGACGGTTCTGACTTTCGGGTAACCCAGCTCCTTCAGCACCGCATTTTGGATTTCAAAGCCGCTGCCGGCGTCAAAGTCCTGCTGATCAACAGCCGCGTTACTTGGTATGACATAGATAGATTTATCGTCGTTGCTGTATGGCAGGCGGTTCATATACTTGCCGTATACCTTTTTCAGATTCGGTGCATACTTGTCGATCAAATCGGTCAGGTCGATCATAGCCCCGGCTTCCACCAATTTATCGACATCGCCTTTGCCGTAAATCAGATCCGGGTAATCACCGCTCGCCGCCATAAGCGATATTTTATCCGCTCCCGCGCCGGATACGGCGAATTCCGCATCCAGGGTCACCCCTGTCCTTTTGGTGATCTCTTGGCCAACCTCATCCTGCATTTTGTTCCAGTTCGGGCTCGCGTCCGCCCCAAAAAACGAAAATGTGATGGGGCTCGTATCGTCCGCTTTGGAGTCCTGCGTGCTGCCGGCCGAATCGGCTGGCTTGCCATCCCCTGAACTGCTGCACCCTGCCGAAATGAACAGCATGCCGGCAAGAAGAAGCAGCCCGAATTTTTTCCCAACTGTACCTGTCATGGTCATGTTCCCCCTTATTTCTGTTAAGAATGCGTTTGCATTTTTGGGTTTAGCATAGCTGATTGATGTTAGCTCTCCCGGTTATCCTTCCGTTTGTGCCTGCAGTAAAAACGTTTTCGGAAATATCCTCGACAAACATCCCTCCTCTACCGGTTTCCGGTTTGGTTAATAGCCATTGTAATTCGTAATCTACAATCCCCCGGCCACTTCCGTGGAAAGCAGGTGGGTCTCCCCCCAGCCGATTTCCGTCAGTTCTGCTCCCGGCTGCCCGTAATAAAACACGAATTTGTCAGGGTGTACCTCGATCTTCAGTTCCAGCGGCCCTGCTGGACAAGCATGTTCTTTCTCCACGCTTAAGGAACCGACAGTGCGCCGAAGCCGTATCTTCTTGACTCCATTTCTTGACGTAACGGCAAGATCATAGTGATACTTCTCATTCATATAAACCGTTAACCCGGCTTCTTCCCCGTCGCCGACTGGTTCATATTCCATGGCTGCCGAAATATTGCAGGTAAAATGGCACAGACGGCGGCCAACAAACGCCGGAGAGCCGGTGTCGGACAGCGTCGTCCGATTTCCGCGAAGTTCCAGGTGCCCAGGCCGCCGCTCCAAAGACCAGCTACCAGGAGCGGGATTACGCAAGAAGGTCCACTCCAGCTGAAGCTGTGATGCGTCAAAGTCATCCCTTGCCGGCTTCTCGTCCCAGAGGACGGCAGGCAAATTCGGCGAGTCCATAACGGGTTCGATATGTCCGCTTGCGCCGATGACCGGCCAACCGTCCGTCGTCCAGGTTACCGGCGCAAGCATCACTTCCCGGCCCAGGTGGTGGCGCATCGGATAGGACGGAGGCCGGATTCCCAAACAAACCGCCCACCAGCTTCCATCATGAGCTTGTACCAGATCGGCATGACCTGTCGCATGGATGGTGCTCTTTATGCTCCGGTTCGACAGAATCGGATTATGCGGGCAAGAATCATAAGGTCCGTAGGGATCGGTGCTTCTGGCGATCGTCACCATATGTCCGAACTCCGTCCCGCCTTCGGCGATCATCAAGTAATAATAATCCCCGATTTTGTAGAGATGCGGCGCCTCGGGATGCGCCCCTCCGGTTCCCTGCCAGATCAACCGGCTTTCTGTGAGCATCTCACCGGTTTCCTTATCGATCTCACATTGATAAATCCCGTCTCCCTCGTCTCCCATTCGGGTCGATTGGAAATACACACGGCCGTCCTCATCGAAAAACAAGGATGGATCGATCCCGCCCTGCGCAACGTGTATTGGATCGGACCAGGGGCCGGCTGCCTCTACACTGGTCACATAAAAATTCCCGATCCCGCTAACATTGGTCGTTGTCATATAAAACATACCGTCATGGTAGCGAAGGGTTGGCGCGTAAATGCCGCCTGAACTGCCTGCACCCGCCAGCCGCAGCTGCTGCTCGTTCGTCAGGCAATGCCCGATTTGCCGCCAATGCACCAAATCTTTGCTGTGAAAAATAGGCACCCCCGGAAAATACTCGAATGTGCTGGTGACCAGATAATAATCTTCACCGACCCGGCAGATGCTGGGATCCGGATGAAACCCGGGAATGACGGGGTTGGTATACTGCATCGATGCTCAGCTCCTAATCGTGATGATTCCACATGTGACTATATGAGAGCGGTTACGCCAATTTGTTCTGGGTTCAACCGGCTCTGTCCATATTCTAAACGGTTGCCTGCAGTCAAACCTTGATGATCAAGTCAGGAAAATAGCATGATCTAGACATTCAAGCCATAAGATATGGCACATTTGACACCCAACCATCCATCCGGATTCGTGCAGCCCAACACAAAAAAGCCCGCATGCTGCGGACTTTTCAAATATCTTAATGCTAGCGATTACGAAAACTCATTCAAATGCTCCGGCGTCCAATTTTTCACACCGTTATCTTCGATGATGCCCAATACGACATCCGATATATCCGGATCCGAGCTGAGCTGGTCCTGAACGCGGAACTTAATATCATCGGCATCGGCAAGCGACAGGCCGCTCCGAAGTTCGATCATCGTATCCACATGATAGTACCGGCCTTCCTGGATAATCCGCAGACCGTTGATATCGGTGACGTCCTGATCGGACAAAATGATGGAAGACACCTTCTCCGCCACGTCGCGCGGCGCAGCCACACCGATTAGTCCGACCATATTATCATAGCCTACACGAAAAGCCACGGCCACCATCAGCACACCGATGATGACGGTCACGATGCCGTCCAGTGCTTTAAAGGCTGTAAATGTCGTGACGACAACAGCGACAAGAGCCAGAAACGCACCGGTGACCGCTACCAAATCCTCATAAAAGACCAGCCGCGTCGGAGGTGCTGAGCGTGATACATGCTTGAAGGACATAGGGATGAGTGAGATCCCGGAGGCCTCAATCCTTGCTTCTCGGGCAATTTCCTTCATCACCTTAAATAAAATCGCGCCATCGATCACCAGGTTCAGAATAAGCGCACCCACGTTAATCCAAAAAGCTCCGCCCGCTTTGGCCGGATGATGAATCAGATGCCATCCTTCCCGAATCGTTTCATAAGCCATAATCGTCACCACAATGACGGCGACCATGCAGAAAATGTTGATCACCCGGCCGAATCCGGTCGGAAATTTACGGTTGGGCTTTCTTTCCGCAAGCACGCTACCGGCAAACACAAACCCTTGGTTTACACAGTCCGCAAGCGAGTGCATCGCCGATGCAAACATCGCCCCGCTGCCGCTCAAAGCCGCCCCCACCCCTTTGGCTGCAGCGATGACCGCATTGCCGAGCATCGCGATCGCCGATGATTTGTTTCCCTTTTTGATGAGTGCCAGCCAATGCTCCCGTTCCTGCTGCTGCGCCATCTTTTGCCTCCTGCTTAAGAATCCGACATGTTTGAATATGTTCTTACGATGGGAAAAATAGCCTGATTTTATGCAGTGTAATGGGAAATTGACGATGTTTATTGGTTGCCGGGCAAACGATAAACCAAGAAAAAAAGCCCGCTATCAAGCGAGCTTTCGAAAAATCCCTAATCCACGCCGATCATGAGCCCGGTATCTCCGGGATCTTTCAGCCAAATGGACGAAATCGCCCATTGGTCATCAGCAGGTCCAGTCCCCTTCTCAATCGTGAGCATAGCTTTGCCCGTGCCTTCCACGCCTGCGGAGGTCACCAAAGGGTAATCAAAGGAGATTTGCACTTTGCCGTCCGATAACGTCTTGGTAGTCATGTTGGTGACCGTGCCCATATGAGGACTGGAGCCCCCGGTAACCCAGAAATTGTCCTCAAACTGCTGTTTGGTTTTGGCCTGCAGCGCGGGAGTCATCACAGCATACTGCATTGGCCCGCTGCGTTTCTGAACGCCGCGGATCCAGGTATTGGCGGCATCCTCCGGCGTATCGGCCTTCAGGGCATTCATGAAGCCGTTCACCTGCTGAGCCAGCTTGCTCGCCTCGGGCAATGACACATGAATGCCGTCGCTCTTGTACTCCACTTCGCCTTTCAGCTGCTCCACGATGGCCCGCAGCGAGACCATGGCGCTTCCGTTTTCGATTTTCAATTTCATAAAAGTGTTGGCGAATTCCGCCCCATTGATAAAAATCCGCGGCCCGGCCGACACCGCCAGCGCGGAGCCCGACAGAACGACAAATGCCGAACACGCCGCAATGAACACCTTCAACCGTTTCTTCATGGATCATTCTCCTTTATATACGCCATTGGAGACGTATTTCATATGTATTGATGTCATTTCTATTGTAGAAGAATAGCGATCCATGAAGGGTTACGTACGGGTTACGATTCGGTTAACGAACCCTCATCTATGGCTTTGCGGATATCGTAATCGTGTATGTCGATATCAAGCTCCATGCCTTGCGCCAGCTTAGCTAACTGATAGCCGATAAAAGGCCCCATCGTCAAACCGGAAGCACCGAGCCCGTTCGCCGCGAGCAGGCCGCTCCAGCCCGGAACGGCCCCAAGCACCGGCAAAAAGTCGGAGGTAAACGGACGGAATCCGACCCTGACCTCCTGAAAGGTACCGTCCGCCAATCCGGGCGCCAAGGTTAATCCTTTATTCAAAATCTCCTGCATACCACCCGCTGTTGTTCTTGTATCGTAGCCTTCCACGTCATTTTCATGCGTTGCCCCGATCACAATCTTCTGCTTCTCGAAAGCAAGCAAGTATTGATCCGAAGGCGGCATGACAACTGGCCATGTGCCTGTATCCTCATGATTTTCGAGCTGGAGGTGCATGATTTGCGCCTTTTGGTAACGGACGTTAAAGCGGACACCGAGCGGCTGCAGAAGCTGTCCGGCCCACGCCCCTGCACAGACAATCGTGCGGTCCGCTGCATATTCGTCGGGTCCGACCGATACTCCGCTTACCCGGTTCCCATCCACCAGAAGCTTCGCATCCCCGTGAATCACAGCAGCCCCGTGCCTCTGGGCAGACCGAATCAAAGCGTCGCGCAGGGCACGGCCGTCGACCCGGGCGGCGCCGCTGATCCGTACCGATTGATAGCCTCTCTCCAGCAGCGGAAAGCATTGATGGGTTTCTTCTTCCGAAAGCCGGGTAATACCGCCGATTTCCGGTGCATCCGCCTTACGCTGCAATGCCCGCTCCTCCATCTTCCGGATTTTCTCCGGGTCCTGGTGAACGCTGAGTGCACCGACCTTCGCATAGCCCGTCTCGGTTTCGCCTTCTCCTTCCAGTTCCTTGATTAACCCGGGATAAAAAGCCGCTCCTGCCTTGGCGAGCCTATACCAGGCCTGATTGCGGCGCTGCGACAGCCATGGACAAATGATGCCCGCAGCGGCATCCGTCGCCTGTCCTGGATCCTTGCGGTCGATGAGAAGGACATCCGCTCCCATTTTTGCCAGCTGATAGGCCGTCGATGCTCCCAGGATGCCAGATCCGATGATGATATATTTCTTCATAATTACATTCCTTTCTTGATGCCTGTTTCCCCATTATAGCGGACACTTCTCTTACAGAGGAAATTGGAGCTGATCTTTAGGTTTTCCTGAATGTACGGTTACAAATATTTTTTAAAGCCTTTGCTGACTGAGCCGTCATATCCTTCGCGTTCAAAAAATTGATGGGCCCGGACTCGTTTGGAATGGCTGAGCAGCATGATTTTGTGACAATGCAGCGATCTGCAATATTCTTCGGCATATTTCAGAAGGGATTGGCCGATATTGTTGCTGCGGTGGTCCTCATGAACGACGATGTTCTCGATCAATCCATAGGGTCTGGTCCCATGCATGGCTTGAAGACAGATGTTCAGCGTAAGCGTTCCCAGCAATGCCCCTTCCTCTTCATAGACCAGCAGAAAATTGGCGGGATCCATTCTGATTTTCTCGATCTGCTCTTCCGGCACACTCATTTTCTTGCTGTTCGGCACCAGCATTCTGTACAAGTTGCTCAGTTGTTCCCTATCTTTGGATTCCGCTTCACGGATCATAATATATTCTCCCTCCGATCTATCTGACGGCTCTATTTTTAATGTGTTTGACCCCTGTCGTATGATCAAATATGGAATGATCTCTTGGCAAATTTACAAGAAAAAACATCCCCAGCTCGTGAACCTTACGATCCGGAAAGTCTATAAAATTTTCGATTATCCAGAGAAGCTTACGGTCATAGATTGGCGCCCCATATTCTTCCATCATTTCACGTTCTATCGTTTCCTCTGCGGTTTCACCGAATTCCACTCTGCCGCCGGGTATAAACCACTATTGATTATGATCTGCTCTTTGCATCAGTATCTTATCTCTATGGAGGATAATGCAAGCAGCCCTAAACTGAAATGTATTTGTATCGGTCTCATAAGATATCATCATGTTATTTCATTCCCCACCCTCGATAATAATTTTCTTTTGAGAGGCTTATTTATGACATTCCAGCTAACCTATAAGCGACTATATTTCGATACACCGCACCGTGAAACCTGCAGTGACATATGGATGTCCACTCATATTTTCATTGGTAGTCCGCATAAACCATATAGGAGAGAAGTCATGAATATGGAGGTTAAGGAATGAACGATTCCCATCACAACGGTGCTGCCCCTCAGGCTGGCAATACAGCGAACCGTGAACCCAATTCAGCGGTTCCAAATCAGGGGAACGACAGGCCGCATAGCGTTAACCAGTCCTTACCATGGGCAGAGGATCTGCCGGCCGCGATGCACTCGCAGACGGTTGGCGAACGCGGGCCTGTCCTGGAACAGGATAACATTTTGCATGAAACGCTGGAAACCTTTGTACATAGCAAAATCATTGAGCGTCCCGTCCACGTAAAAGGCTTTGGCGCATTCGGTTATTTTGAGACAGTGCATTCCATGACCGACTATACGATGCTCAGCTTTTTGCAGACGCCCGGTCAGCAGGTTCCCGTCACGGTTCGCTTTTCCCTCGCGGTCAGCAATAAAGGCACACCGGATACTTCGCGCAATGTACGCGGGTTTTCCACCAAGTTTTACACGGAACAGGGGGTATTTGATTTGTTATGCAATCATATCCCCGTCTTTTTGGTTCGAGATGCCGTCCGGTTTCCGGAATCAATCAAGGCCTTTCTCCCCTCGCCGAAAAACAATCTGATCGATCCCGAACGCTTCTGGAGCTTTGTAGCGAGGGCGCCGGAAGCTACCCATTTCCTCGTTTGGCTCTACTCGGACGTGGGCACGGTGAAGAGTCTCCGCCATATCAAGGGTCACAGCGTGAGCACTTACGTGTGGAAAAATGCACGGGGTACGCGTTTTTATGTAAAGTACCACTGGATGCCATTAGCCGGCGAGCAGTATATCGATCGGCAGGAAGCAGCCCGGCTGGCGGGTGAGAACCCGGATATTGCCGGCCAGGATCTGTACGATACCATTGCCGCAGGCAAGACCGTGGAGTACGGGCTGTATGTGCAGCTGATGAATCCCGATGATGCGGCGCATCTTCCGTTCGACCCGTTGGATGATACCAAGGTATGGGACCAGCAGCAGTACCCTCTTCGTCCGGTCGGCCGCCTCGTATTGAACCGCAATATGGACAATTATATGGGACAGGTCGAAAAGATTGCCTTTTCCCCGTCCAATCTGCTGGAGGGCGCCGAATTGTCGGATGATAAAATGCTGCAGGGCCGCGCCAACATTTACTGGGATTCCCAGCGCAGGCGGTTAGGCCCTAGCTTTCGCAGCATACCGATCAATCACCAGGAGAATTGGTCTCCGGCTTCCCTGGTGACCAGCGGAAATGGCAGATACGTGGAGGGCAAGCTCGAACGGACCGACATCTCCAAACCGGATAATTTCACCCAAGCCGGGGAGTTTTACCGCGCCATTTCACCAGTACAGCAGGAGCACTTGGTGGATAACTTAGCAGCTGATTTAAAAGGAATATCCCATGAAACGCAGCGGATCGTATTAAGTTACTTGTACGAAGCATCTCCGGAGCTGGGTGAAAGGGTTGCGCGGCACATCGGTATGAAAGGAAAAGGCTGAGACTGAACAAGGAATCATTTCGAGGATCGTTTCGGGTATGCCATACGGAGTTTGGTAGACGGGAGGGGGGATACGTTCTTTAACGTGTCCCTTCTTTTTGTGCTCAGCAGTCTATATGAGCGAACTTTTGTCGTTCAGCGGAAACAGGAACAGCATGAACAATGGCAAAAGGCGGCACAATGGCCGCCACCTTTGTTCATACTCCATTATCGTTTACATTGATTTCGACCCAGCGTTTAGAGCGACCTTTCGTACCAATACCCGGGCGAGCGGCCATCCAGACG
Source organism: Paenibacillus sp. FSL R5-0378 (assembly GCF_038009285.1). Lineage (NCBI taxonomy): Bacteria > Bacillati > Bacillota > Bacilli > Caryophanales > Paenibacillaceae > Paenibacillus > Paenibacillus sp. FSL R5-0378. Next base: position 4,345,191 of record NZ_JBBPAY010000001.1, on the reverse strand, counting down.
CATCAGTGCTTCAAGGAAAAAATAATCGCCCCAAATGACGAAATCATCCGGCGAAATTCCCCCTCTGACAAAGTAGGAGCCATGCCGCAGGAATCCCTCTTCCTCCGTGCTGCCGGCCGTGAAATAACCGTTCGCCATGGAAATGACGGACTGCTCCGCGAACTCCTGAAAAGATGCGCGCTCAGGATCCGATTCGTCCAGATGCTGCGCCAGCTCCAGCATGCCGCATGCTGCAATAGCCGAAGCAGAGCTGTCCCTCGGCTCACCCTGCTGCTGCGGGGCGTCAAAATCCCAATAAGCCACAAGATCCTCCGGTACGTGATCCATGAAATACCGGGCCAGCTGCTTGGCTGTATCCAAAAAATACGGCTCCCTCAAATAACGATAGGCAAGCACGAAACCGTAAATGCCCCAAGCCTGCCCGCGGGACCAAGTGGAACCGTCCCTGAAGCCCTGATGCGTACCCCCGCGGATCGAATCACCCGATAACGGATCGAAGTAGAAAGTATGGTAGGATGATCCGTCCCCCCGTACGAGAAATCTCCGGCTCTTGTCCGCATGAATGCGGGCGATCGCGGCATAGTGAGGGTCCCCGGTCTGCTCGGACGCCCAATACAGAAGCGGAAGATTCATCAGGCAGTCGATGATGATACGCCCGCCGTTTTCCGGGTCCCCTTCCGGACCCCACGCCTGAATGATTTGCGCGGACGGTCTCCATCGTTTTAAGAGCAGGTCGGCTGCCTGTAAGGCGGTTTGCCGGGCATCTTCATTCTGCTCGACAATCCAGCCTGCCATGGCGGACAGAGAATACAGGAAGCCGATATCGTGGTGCTGCAAGTGACTCTCCTGCTGCAGCCTCTCCTGAAAAGAACGGACACTTTGGACTGCTGCATCGTGGATATCCGGATCTTTACTGTATTCGTAACTCAACCATAAAATGCCGGCCCAGAAGCCTTCCGTCCAATCGGTATGATTCACCAGCTGATATTTGCCATCTCCGTGGCTGACATGCGGAAATTGGCCTTGAAAGCGGGCGATGTTGGCTTTCGTGGTTAACAGCGTTTGCTCGATCGTTGCGCTCCAGTTCATAACAACCTCCTGAAAAATGATGAAGTAGGGTCTCTGTTTGGAACTATGGGATGAAGCCCCCTATAAAGTTGCAGTTAAACCTAATCGGCAGCACGCATGTGTACCTGCCTATTTCGGCTCGACTTCGTCCAGCGTCAGGCGGAAAGCCAGATCCTTCATGTACGTACCGTCCCGATTCAGGAAGGTCATGCCGAAAAGAAGGTCTCCCGTTGTCCCGCGAACGATGGCGATGAGCCGGTTCAGCCCGCCCTTCAGGATGATTTCCTGCTCAGGCTTCGAGACCTTTTCCCCGTTTATATAAATCTCGAACCACGCCTCGGTGTTGATCCGCAGCTTCCCCTGCCGCATCTCGTTTTCCTTCCCGGGCACCTGGATGAAACAGCTGAGGAACCATGGCGTGTCTCCAGCGTCCGCTATGCGAAGCATGCCGTCATCCGGGCGCCGTTCCTTCTTCTGCATCCATCCGTACAAGCCTTCGCCCAAATTGTTCAACGAAAATTCGGGGTCCGTGTGATAAGCTTTCATCGCTTCGTAATCGACATGCGGCGGACAAGGCAGGGCCATCACGGCTTCCACAGCCCACTGTGCATCTCCCTTCTCGCTCGTAAGCAAGCCGTCATCGAAGGCCGCACCAAGATTGGCGAGCAGGCGCGAATACAGGCGCAGCGCCTTGTCGCTGCCGGGATCGGGCAGCAGCTGAGAGCAAACCACGCTTCCCCCGCCAATCTGGGCTTCGATCACGAATGCCCCTGCGGGTACGGCCTTAGCGCGATTAAGTTCCACCAGCGCCAAACGGCTGTACTCCGCCGTGTAGCCGTTCACGAAGTAGTCCTTCCAGGCGGTGCCTTCCACGCTGCGGCATAGCACCTCCGTGCCGGGTGCTTCGATTTTGTGGCTGGCCAGCACCCGGTTGACCACGTCGCGCGGCGACAAGAATACCTTGTCGTAGCCGAACAGGTCAACCGGGCTGATGCCGCGCATGGCGGCGCCGTCATCCGCCGCCAAGTGATACGCCTCGTGCGGCGCCACCCGCACGGGGCGGTCCAGCAGGCGCGCCAGCGCCGCCTGCTGCGGACCCTCCGCCGGCAGGACGAGCACGCGTCCGCCGGCTTCGGCGTGGCGCCGGACGGCCTCGGCCGCGCCCGGCGCCTCAAGCAGGCAGGCTTCGGCCACCAGCAGGCCGAAGTCCTGCCCGGGCGGCATGGCGGCATGCCGGCCATGCCCGCCTGCGTCCGGCGCCGGGGCGATGCCCTGCGCCGGCATCCCTGGCGCGGCGGCTGCGCCCGCCAGCGCGAGAAGCGGCGCTGCTTCGCCAAGCGCCGTGTAGTTCAGCCGCAGCTTGTCGAGGAAAGCTGCGGCCGCTCCGCCGGCGCGCACCAGCGCGGCCGTGCGGGCGGTTTCGCCTGCGCCCGCGTCATCGGCGCGCCCGGCGTAGGCGATCAGGTTCCGCAGCAGCAGGCAGGCCTGCGGAACGCGCGTGACGTTCGCCATCAGATCGAGCTGGCTCGCGATAAACATACCTGTGCCGCTGCGGTATTCCAGCAGCGGTGACCACAAGTCTCCACCGTCTCCAAAATCGCCTGCACCGCATTCGAGCAGCAGCGTAAAGTCGCCGATGACCGGCTTTTCAAAGGCCGCCTGGATGATTGGCAGCGGTCCTTCTTCCCGCAGCTCCTCATGCCAGAACATTAAATCCTCGTCGCCGATTCCCTTCAGAACCGGATGGCTGTAGCTGCCAGCATGGGCACGGATGAAAGGCCTCCGTGACAGCGTCAGCTTGCCGAGCGACAGCTGGTTTTGCTCCAGCAGAATGAGACGGCCGCCGCGTTCCACGAATGCCTTCAGCTGCGCTTCCAGCCCGCCGTCCGCATCCTCAGCGTAGGTGCCGATGATGAGTAAGCTGTCCGCCGGCAGTCCGGCTAAGCTTTCCCGCTCTATTGCTGCGCATTCTGGAATCAACCTGCAGATCATGTCATATTCGCCGGCCGGCCCCCAAAAGAATGCTTCCCGGCCAACTTCCACCGCTTCGCTGCGCAGCCTGCCGGAAACCAATCTGTATTCGATACGCAGCTCATGCACAAGCTGCCCGTCATGCATCAGCTGCGCGGTCAGCTCAGCCCGTTCTTCTGCATCCACAGATTCCGGGGTCCATTGCAGCGAGATGATTTGGTGCTCAGCCGGAGCTTGGCGGAAGTCAAAGCTTTGCTCGTGAACCAGCCTCCCTCCCTGCCTGATCTTGCATTCCACCCGGACGTCCTGCGCGGCAAGCGTATCGTTGTACACGTCGAAGCTGCGGTGAACCGGCGCATCATCGTAAAAACAGCGGTTGTATTCGGCCGCGATGATGGTGGCCGGCTTGAATGCTCTGGCCATGATGGCAAAGGCCGGATTTGGAGAATAAGCCGGATACTCTTCAGGCAGCAGACCGTTGTTCAAGGTCAGTGAATAAGCGGGGATCCGCTTTGGCTTGACGCCGGGCTGGCAAAGTTCGCCGGGACCTGTTGCCGGTAAAATCACGTCGCGGTCAGGCATAGCCCGCATGAAATAATGCGCAAAGTTAAAGGTCGAAATGCCGGATACGCCTTGGCGCCGGGCGTATTCCACAAACAGCCGCTCCTTCTCGGCAAGTCCGGCCGTGCTCTCATCTGTCCCGCAGTAGGCTCGCAGTCCGACATACATACTGCTGTTCTGCGGGCAGATGTACCACCACCCGCCATGCTCGCCGAACGTCAGTGGAACGTCACGGTCCCACTGGCCGATCGTGCCGTCGATATTGTAATGGCGGCTCTCCACCTCCGTATCTTCTTTCGACAGAAGACGGTTGTCTCCTTCAGCAAGAATCGGCCGCGTCGGATCCAGCTCGCGGATGGCGGCCATCAGGCCGGGAATATGTGTTTTGAAACCGTCGCGCCCGTCGACCCAGCGCATCTCATTCTGTACGCTCCACAAGATGACGGACGGGTGGTTTTTGTCCCGCTGCACGAGGCGGCGGACATGGTTCCGGCAATTTTCCAGGTAAGCCGGGTGGTCTGCCTGCATCGATTTGCCCGAGCCGTATATTGCAGTTTCATCCACGATGAGCATGCCTTCTTCATCGGCGATGCGTACGTAGTCCTCAGGGTACGGCTCGGCATGCAGCCGGATGCTGTTCACGCCGATGGAGCGGCACATCCGGTACCAGTTCCGGATGTAGGCTTCCGTCTGCTGCACCCCGCCTTGAAAATGCCAGGAGTCTCCGCGCAGATTGACCGGAATGCCGTTCAGGAAAAACTGGGGCCCTTCGCACCAGAACTCCCGGAATCCGAACGTAATATGACAGCGGTCGATGACCCGCTCATCCGCCAGCAGCTCAAGCTCTGCCCGATAGAGGAACGGGGAATCTGGACTCCACTGATGGGCGTCCGGCCAATCCAGTATGATGGAGGCGCGGTATGCGGCCCCGTCCCGCTCGTTTTCGCACAGCCTAGGCAGCTGAACGGCACTCTCAACAGGAACGGCCATTGCACTCGCTGCAAGAACCGGGTTTGGAGCCGGATGAGTCGAGGATGCTTGAGCGTGCTCCAAAGGCTGCGGATCCCCGCTCAGCACACCAAGCTCCCGTACGACAAGCCTGATTTGCACCGCATTCTGCTCCATCTCTCGCGAATTGTGAACTATCTTGGTGGAAGCTCCTCCGGCAATCGCATGCACTTCCAGTTTCCCATCCCTGACAGACGTGCGGATGGTGACGTCTTCCAGAGATAATTCCGGATAGCTCTCCAAGTAAACATCCTGCCAAATGCCGCGGCATACGGTGCCGAACCAGGAACCGGTAAGGCCGGTCACTTTTTGCGATCCGGACGGAAGGGTCACGCGGTCAAAGCTCCCGCAAACGACGTGCAGGTGGTGTTCATGATCCGCCTGCACCCGGGACGTAATATCCAGCCTGAGCGGCAGGTAGCCGTCTTCCCATACGGCGATTTCCTCCTGGTCCAAATAGATAACAGCCTTCTGCATGATACCGTCCAGGCGCAGCACAATCCGCTGGCCGGCCATGTGGTCCGGAAGCCGGAAGCTCCGGTGCAGCACGCCCGCCTCGGCGGTGTCCCATTCCTTCGGATAATCGTACAGGTCCATCGGAACATATCCGTATTCGGGAATGTTCCCGAACGACCGGCCGGTGCCCTGCTTGTAGGTCCTTCTCCAGCTGGATGGGACCTGAACTTTGTGCTGATCGTATACGATGTTCTCCGGCAGCTGACGGGATTGGGGCTGATCGTACAATGGCATGAAATCCCAATCTCCGTTCAGACATAGCGAGTTACGCATGTTGTGCACCCCTTCTTTCGGCCGGGCAGCGCACTTCTAGCACAAGCATCAGCTTGCGCCAAATGTCCTGCCCGTCCGAAGCCCCCTCCCACTTGATAAAATGAGGCTCCATCACCTCGGCCCAGTTTTCAGGCTTCAGCGACGTTTTCAATCGGCCCTCATAGAGCACGGGCGTGATCGTCTCCGGCAGCTCTGAATAGAAAAACAACACGTTCTCGTGCATGCCGATCATGCCGTACTTATCGCCGTCCCCCGGCTTTTCCTCCTGGTATTGGTAGTGATAATATACATAGCTTGCCGTTTGCTCCGGCTTTAGCAGAGCAATTCTTCCGTATGGTGTGCGTTCCTTATGGACTCGGGCCCACTGCGAATTCGACACAGGGTGCTGGTAATGAAAAATATCCGTCATCGGTACCCAACATCTTCCCGGCGCGCCTCCCGGCCATTCAGCCAGCCGCTCTCCGGTTTCAGCCAGCAAGCTTTCCGGGAGAACCGGCGTGTCCAGACATTCATAATATAGAAACAGCTGTTCTTGATCGGCAAATAGGCTTAGATTGGCGACCTGAAGCCGCTCCATCGCATCGGCAAGCGAATGCTCTCTTTCCTGGGCCCGAAAAAAAGAGCGCGGACTGCCTTCTCCGTTCCAGACGGCTCGAAATAAACATCGAATCATGTTGTCCCTCCTTGAGGTGGTTTTTGGTTTTACCGTGCTAAAAATCTTTAGGTATCCGAGAATCGCGCTTATCCATGAATTTCGCGCTGCGCACAGTTAGCACGATTTTGCCATGGAAGGTATACCGTATTGTCCTTGAATAGAATTGAATTGAACCTCTTGAGTGCTGCACCGGACCTGGAATTGTAAAAGCGCCCCCTCCATGCAGGGAGAGAGCGCCGAAGAAACCCTTAAACACCAGTAAGCTTTAAGGCACTACCGAGAAACGAATGTCGTCGAATAGCATGTAATCGAATCCGCTCACATAGAAACCGACTTTGCCGGAAGCTTTATGTCCCGGATCAGTGCCGGACAGCCTCAGTTCCCCGTTCACATAGAGCTGGATGTCGCCGTCTTTGACGACCGCCTTGACGTCATATTCCGTATCCGGCTGCAGGTCTTGCGTAGGCAGCGCTTCTTCCTTGATCTTCTGCCAGGCGGTGTCGTACAGTATCCATGCCGATGTGCCGTCGGCCCTTGTTTTGTAGCCGATTCGCGTTGATGCAGTGGCGTCCTGGCGGTCAAAAATGTACAGCACTCCGTCATTTGGCATAACCGCAGGCGTCTTCAGCTTGAATTCAAGCTGGTAGGACGAGAAGGTTCGGTCGAGCAGGCCGGTGGCGCCGTTTAAGATTTTATAGCGGCGGTTCCCGTCCGGATCGGCTGCAATGCTGCGATTGGGATCGACAGGCCAGCCGTTTCCTCCGGTTTCAAAATCGGTCTCATGCATGACGTTCGAGACGGTGACCGCGATATCCGCCTTGATCAGCGGGTTTACCTTGGATACGGCCGTGATGACCGTTTCGCCCTCGTACACGGCGCTGACGACGCCTGTGTCGTTCACTTCTGCCACCGCAGGATTCGCGGATTGCCAGGTCACATCCGTATCCGGCGTATCCGCGGGATCAAATGTCAGTTGGAGCTGCTTGCTCTCTCCGGCAGCCAGCCGAACCTGATTTTCCGCCGGGATAATTCCGGCCAGATCTGTAGTCAGCGCCTTGAACTGGATGTCATCGAACATCATGTCGCTGACATTGTTAACGTAGAACCCGACTTGACCCTCCGCGTTATGGCCCGGATCGGTGCCTTTCAGCCGGAACCCACCGTTCACGTACACGCTGATGTCGCCGCCCTTGACGAGCATTTTGACGGCATATTCCGTGTCCGGCTTTAAATCATGATCAGGCATCTTGACTTCCTTCAGCACGGACCACGCCGAGTTGTACATCAGCCATGACGATGTTCCGTCCGCCCGGGTTTTATATCCGATACGGCTAGAACCGCTGCCCGCCTGGCGGTCGAAAATATACAGCGTTGCGTTTTCGCCGATGGTCGCCGGCGTCTTCAGCTTGAAGGTCAGCTCATAATCGGAGAACTTTTTGCTGCTCAGCGCGGACGCGCCGTTAAGTAACTTGTACCAGCGGTTTTCATCCACTTTAACGATGCTCCGGTTGGCGTCCACCGGCCATCCATTTGCGCCGGATTCGAAATCGGTGTAGTCCATAATGCCGTCGCCGGCTTCCACGGTTACTTTCACTGATGCTGTCAGCTGCGGATTTTCCACAGATGCTACAGTGATCTCGGTTTGGCCGACAGACTGTCCGGTAATAACGCCGGCTTTATCGACCGTTGCGATTCCCGGATCGGCGGATGTGAAAGACAGAGCCGGATGATCTGCGTTCCACGGCAGGACCGCGGTTTGCAGTTTGACCGTTTTCCAGCGGTCAACCGTCACATCGTCGTTGTACACGGCAACCCCCTGGACAGGATGGCTGTCCTGACCTGTGCTGGTGCCGGCTCTGCCGTTAATGCCGATTTCACCAAACGGGATGTTGGGAAAGCCGGGTATGGCGCTGAATACAGCCGCATCCGGCCGCAGGGACAAATCTCCGTTCGCCAGATCCACAAAGCCCGGATCCTCCGTCGTAACGAAGTTATTGGCATACTGAACCAGCCCGAATTTGTCATACGCTCCGTTGGCATTGGTCGTCGTGCTGCGTGGAATGGTCGGGTTGTAGATGACATTGCCCTGGAACGTGTTCGTATCGGGATAATAACGGTTTTCTGTAAAGAAGTTGGCCAGCTCTGGATACTTGGTCAAATAAGGCGTGCCTACAAAGTCGTTGTTGGCGGCGAAGAGCGCCTGCCATTTTGGCATGTAGTTTTTCGGGATTTGATTGTCCGGCTGATCCCCGAGGTAGATGTCCGCGTAATCATACGGAACTTTACTGTCTACGAAAATATTGTTGCGGGACAAAATATGTGCGCCGCCGTTGTTCTTGATCGCCGAGTTGCCCATTTTGTAGAAAATGTTTTCGTCGATCTGAAGCCCCATAGTGAAGTTGTCGGGATAGACGCCCTCCACGCCGGCCTTGCTTTCTCCAATATTGTGAAAATAGTTTCTGCGGATGACGGTCCCCCGCTGCTGCGGAGTTTCGCCCGCGTTCATGTAAATAGCCCCGAGGTCCGAGAAGGTTTTGCACACATCGTATATGTTGTTGTACTCCACGACATGGTCGTTGCCGAAGATCAGCACGCCAGGATGAGGCGCGTCATGCAGCTCGTTATGTGCCATGCGGTTGCCGACCCCGGAGAGAAGAACGCCCGGATTGTAAGCTTTATGGTAATAAGCAAAATCATGAATGTGCGAATTTTCAACGACATTGTTTCCCGGCTGCAGGGTCGTTTTGTCGCCGCCCGTCAGCGTGACCGCGGTCCCGCCGATATGGTGGATATGCGTGCTGACGATGGCATGATCCGTTCCCGGCACGCCCTGAAAATCATTGTAGTAGAACCGGCTTTGCGTATTGACCAGCACGCCGCTGTTCGTGAAGTTGCGGATTTCGCTGTTCAGAATACGCACGTGGCTGCCGCCCATAATAACCGCTGCCGAGTCGCGTCCATCTTCCATGACCAGCTCGGAAAAGTCGATGTACGAAGCGTTCAGCGCATTGATCATCGGCGTTTTCAGCATCGTAACCTCGATCGTCGGATTCGCCGCTGTAAATTCGGCGTTCGGCAAAAAGTACAGCTTTCCCGCCTGGCGGTCGATGTAATACTCGCCCGGCATATCGATTTCTTCCAGCAGGTTTTGCGCAAAATGAAAATCCGGATACCAGTTTTTGAGCAGGCCGCTCATCTCTCCGTAGCTGAGGGTGATGGTTTTGGCGGCTGTGTCAATGGAGGCGATTTTGTTGTAGGACCATTCCCAGCTGTAGCCGAATATACCGTCCAGCCAAATATCGTCCGCCTGGGTCCAGTACTGAGGCCGGTCATACGAATAGGAAAAGGTTCCTCCGCGCGTATGTACCTCCCCGTTCGGATCTTTCCGCGTCGGACCTGGATCGATGATTTCATCCATCTGTACCGTCCCTTGGTTCGGCCATCTCGCTAAGGTCATTCCCTGCCCGTTGACGTACAGCTCCATCGGTGGGACTTTGCTCAGGTCGTTGGCAAGATAGTAGCCGTGGCGGCTTTGCTCGCCGTAATCGGTAATGCCCTGGCCTGCCAAGTCGGCCACCAGCACGTTTTGTCTCGCCTCGGGACTGATGATCCGGTTAAGAATCGCTTGATCGGTGACCGGTGTGAAGGCGGATTTTTCAATGCGTTTCGATCCGGACAAAGTCACCTTCTCTCCCGGATAAGCCGTATACTTAATCGGCTTCCCGGCTTCGCCGGAGTCCTGCTCGTTCAAATCAAAGCTGCCTGATCGTTCGTACCGCCCCTCACGCAGATACACCGTCACGCCGCCGGCGGGCAGGCCATCTTTCGCTTTCAGCTTCCGGATGGCATCCCTTGCCTTCTCCAGCGTTTTAAACGGATGGTTCTTGGATCCATTATTCGTGTCGCTGCCATTTGTGGCTACATACAGCGATTTTCCCGTTGGTTTGGCGGCAGCTTCTTCCGCTGCAGCTGGCGGCGGAGACGGGGTAAACGTGATCAGCACGATGGCTGCGAGAACCGCGAGCAACCGTTTTTTTGCCATGGCTTCTCTTTCCTTTCAGCATGGATTAGGGCCGGCCCCGGTCCCGTTGTATGCTTCTATTGAAGCCGCCCATGACAGCAGGTTTCTCCCCGTTATCCGTACGCCGCTTGCGCTTCTCTGCCTTTAAATGAACTTCTTACTTTTTCAACCCCTTGTCTTTCAGGAATTGTTCAAACTGTTTCTTCACCTCCTCCACATACTTATCCTCGCCCGCTTCCTTCAGCTTGCCGTAGAGCACCGGCCAGGTTTCGTCAAAATCAAGCGTCCCGGTCACAAGTCCGCGTTTGTATTCGCCCCATACCGCGTTCAGGTTGGCGATCTCCGTGCTGACCGGCTCCGAATTGAATTTGAACGCCCCGACCGGATTGATTTCGGCTGTTTCGTTGATCTTCTTCGTTTCCTCCCAGACGTTCTCCGGCTGGCCTTCCTTCAGATAAGAATTGAATACGCTGCCGAACACCCAGTCCATATTCGGTTTATATCGGGAATCCGGGAGTGCGCTAATGTATTCGCCGGACTGCTTCTCGTAATGAACGCCTTCCAGGCCGTTGCAGAGCAGATTGTACAGCTCCTTGTCGGTGTTCACGAGATTCAGCAGCATCATGGCCCGGTCCGGATTCGGCGAAGTGCGGCTGATCGATTGGTTGGTGGTCGCCGAATAACCGTTGGAGAACCAGTTGCTGAGCGGGATGATGACCACGTCGTGTCCGCCGTTTCTCGCCTTGACTTCAGCTTCGACGCCCGGTTTCAGGACGATATGGTAATCCACCGCGATCTTGCCTTTGAAGTCGCCCGATTTCACGGTCGCCGCATCCTTGTAAATGTAACCTTCCTTGTACCATTTGCTGGCCAGGCGGAAATTGTTCAGCTCTTCTTCCGGATAACGTTGAAGCGTATAGGTCGGGTCATCCGTCTTGATGTAGAAGTGGTCATCGAGCCCCGGCACAATCCAATATTTGTCGTCATGCACCTGCGGATTGATAAAATCAGTGCCGAAGATACCGAACGGGATCATGTCCGGTTCGTTGTCCTTGATCTGCTTCAGGAACGGTTCAATGTCCTCGATCTTTTTAATCTTCGTGGTGTCCAGTTTATACTTGTCGGCAAGCTCCTTCAGCACGATAAATCCGTAGCGGGAACCGTTGATCTGCTGGTTGGGGATGCCATAAATCTTGCCGTCGACGGACAGGCCGTCCCACATCACCTGCGGCACATCGGATTTCAGCTCCGGCGCGTATTGATTCAGCAGATCGTCAAGCGGCTGTATGGCTCCTTTGCGTACCAGCTCCTCCGGCTTCAGCATGTAGCCGGTCCAGAGAATGTCGAACTTCTCGCCTGCTGCCAGCACGGTGTTCATTTTCTGCACGTAGTCGCCGATAGAAACCGGCATCAGCTTGACGGTAGCGTTGATCTTTTCTTTGACGATTTTGTTGATTTCGTCCTGCACTTTCTGCTGATCGGGCTGGAGCTGGGACAGCGGATAATACCAGGTCAGCTCGACGGGTTTCAATCCGCTTTCGTTCTTCACATCCGTTGATCCGGCCGATTCTCCGCCGCCGTCCGCGCTATTTCCTCCGCCGCATCCGGCAAAGACGGTCGCGGCCAGCAGGATAAACGCCAGCACGCCAAACCACTTTTTCTTCATCTGTGTGACCTCCTGTTTTTATAATCGCTTGCGTGTATGTTAACCCTTGAGGGAGCCAACCGTAAGCCCTTTCACGAAAAACCGCTGGAAGAACGGGAAGATGATCAGCATCGGTCCGCCGGCCAGCACGGCGATCGCCATCCGGGCGGAATTGTTCGGGAAGCTCGCCAGGTCGATACCCAGCTGCGTCGCAAACTCGGTATTCGTCGTGAGAAATTCAATGCTGTTCAGCGTCCGGACCAGCAGCAGCTGCAGCGGTACCTTACCCGGATCGTCGATGTACAGCATCGCGTTAAACCAGTCGTTCCAATAGGAGAACGAGATCAGCAGGCCCAGCGTTGCCAATGCCGGCGTGGACAAAGGGAGAATGATGCGGAAGAAAATCCGGAATTCCCTCGCCCCATCCATTTTCGCCGATTCGATGATCTCAAGCGGTATCTTAGACATGAAACCTTTCATGACCATGATGTTGAACGGCGACAGCAGCACAGGCAAAATGAGTGCGAGCAGGCTGTCTTTGAGATGCAGGTACTGGGTCATTAGAATATAGGAAGGAACGAGTCCTCCGCTGAACAGCATCGTGAAAAATACGTAAAAGGTCGTCATCCGGTTGTAACGGTAATCCGGCCGGGAAATGACGTAAGCGGTCATCGCGGTCAGCAGCAGGCCGACGAGCGATCCAATCACCGTGACGGTGATCGTAACCCCGTATGACTGGATCATCACGTCCGGGGCATCCAGCAGATAGCGGTACGCCTCCAGGCTGAACGATTTGGGGATGAATTGATAGCCGTCCCGGGACAATGCCTTCTCATCCGTAAGCGATACGGCGATGACGAGCAGAAACGGCAGCACGACTAAGACGGACAGGATGATAAACAGCAGGTTGATTAATACTTTCGACAGCTCCAATGTTTTTGTCACCTTTACGTCACCTCCTTACCATAAAGAATGGTCGGGATTGATTTTGCGCACAATGCCGTTAGCCAGCAGTACCAGTACGAAACCGACAACCGATTGGTAAAAGCCCGTTGCCGCCGACATGCTCACGTTCCCGATTTCCCGCAGCGCGCGGTACACGTAAGTATCGATAATATCGGTGGATCCATACAGGAAACCTGAGTTGTTCGGAATGAAGTAGTGCAGGCCGAAATCACCGCGGAACATGTTGCCGATGGACAAAATCAGCAGTATGATGACGAGCGGCGACAGCAGCGGAATGGTGATCTTGCGGGCCATCTGCCACTTGGTCGCCCCGTCGATCCGCGCCGCTTCGTAATATTCTCCGTTGATCCCCAAAATTCCCGCGAAATAGATGAGTGTATTGAAACCTACGGCCTTCCATAAATGAACCAGAATGAGAATGACCGGCCATGGCGCCGCGTTCTGATACCAGCTGACCGGATCCATCCCAAACGCTTGCAGCGTCCGGTTGATCAGCCCGTCCGCATGGTTCAAAAAAGCATACGCGACGTAACCGACCAGAACCCAGGACAGGAAATGCGGCAGAAACAAGGCGGTCTGATAAAACTTGCTCCATTTCTGCTTGATTTCGTTCATCAGGATCGCAAGCAGCAGTGCAGCCACGGTGGTCACCAAGATGTAGGCGGCATTGTACAGCACCGTGTTGCGCGTAATCCGCCAAGCCGTATCAGTAGAAAACAAATACCGGAAATTATCGAGTCCCACCCATTTGCTGCCGAAGATGCCCAGATCGTACCGATAATTTTTGAAGGCGATGATGAGCCCCACCATCGGAATATAGGCGAATATCAGCTTATACAATATTCCCGGCAATGAGAGCAGGAACAGCTCCCGGTTGTTACGGAAATGGCGCAGCTCCTTCCGGATGATCGATTTTTGCTTGCGCTGCTTTGGCGGCACGTCCGGCGAGGGTAGCAATCCGGTTTGTCCGGGTTCTGGCGCCACCCGTCTGTTTTCTGCGTCACCCGCCAGAGAAACCTTATTCAACATATCGTAAGCCCCTTTCCTCCTTTGCGCTCTGCCTGGTGTCAGGCTTTGCACGTCTAACGATAACGTAAAACCCTTGCTGCTGCGTACTGTACAATTGCAGGATCACTGTACTGGCGGGCTGTATAGATGCCGGATTCCTGTATTTACAGGCCTGCAGCCGCTCTTGGACATGCAAAAGACCCGCCAGGAAAACGGTTCTCCCGTGCGGGTCTTCATCAGGTTCATATGCTTCTCTCTATGGCTGATTTCAGGCGGTACTCCTTGGGTGTGGTTCCGTATCGGCGTTTGAACAAGCGGTAAAAATAGCTTTCGTTGCCGAAGCCCACCTTTTCCATAATTTCCGCTACGGTCAGCTCCTGCTGCTCCAAATACGTTCGGGCACGGGCCAGGCGGGTGGCATTAATCTGATCGACGACCGTCGTCCCTTCCTGTGCCTTGAACACCTGCCCGATGTAAACCGAGCTCATCTTCAGCATGTCGGCGATCCGCTGCACGTTGAGATCCGGATCGGCAAAATGCTTGTCGATGATTTCTTTCACGGTATCGGCAAGCAGCCTGTTTTTGTCTTCACGCCCGTTCCGCCGCTGTTCGAATACCTCGCGGACGACCTCGAGCAGCACCGTCTCGATTTCATCCAACGTTTCTTTCTCGAGAATGCGCCGGTTGATGGCCTGAACGTTGACCGATACCGGGTTCAAATTGTGATGGTTCATCTCTCCCAGCGTATTGCTGAGCGTCACTGCCAGATGCAGCAGCGCGGAGTACATATTCTCGAAGCTGAATCCGCCGATCAGCTCTCTCCAGCTCCGGATCGCCTGCTCCGTCTCTTCCAGATCGCCGCTCTTTAATCCTTCCGTCAGGCGCCGCTCCAATTCCTGTGGAATGCGGAACGTATCGTTTGCCTCGCAGCTTCGGACCCGTTCCGGCTCTAGCACCGCACCTTTGCCAAAAACCATGCGGTAATTGGCGTGGCGGACAGCCAGGTTATAATGCGCCGTGATTTCGCGGTAGTCTTCAAACGGGTCGCTGAGCGTTACCGTGAAGGTAACCCGATAATATTGAAGGATGGTGTGCTGAAGCTCCCGAAAGCGGTCGGCAAGCATGGCTAGATCCCTGGATTCGCCGCCGACGATAAAGACGAGATGCCCGCTTTTCATATCTGCGGCTTCGCAGGATCCGTGTTTGTGGAGCAGTTCCTGGCCAATATTGGCTATGGCGAAATACAGCAGCGATTCGGCTTGCGATCCCTGGCCGCGGGCAAGGCTCTGTACGTCGTCAATCTGGACCAGAGCCAGCCGGAGTCTTGATGGATACGCGATATCGAGCCCGTACTGCTCCCTGATCCGCCGAAACTCCAGTTCATGTACGCCTTCGCTGAGACCGATCAGGCTGCGCAGGTGATAGACCTTGGCGATGTTCCACTGGGATGCCCTCTCCTGCTCGAGCCCTTTCAGCTTTCCGATCATTTCCGTAACGTTGGCGGCAATGACCGACAGCTCATCCTTCGCTGGGGGAGCATCACGCCGCTGAGGCGGAACGAGCGTCAGGAGCTGTCCGACCGGTTTATACAGCCGAAGCGAAAAAAACACGGACAGCAGCACAGCCAGGACCGCAACGGACAGCGTCACGGCCATCTCCGTCCATTTCATCTGCCGGACGCTGCCGAGCACGTCGTTATAATTCTGGAGGCTGACGATTTGCCAGTTGTTCAATCCTTTGCTCAAATACGTCACCTTGTATTTATGCGAACCGTGCTTATAGATAAAAGAGTCCAGCGTACTGCCGGTAGATTGGATTCGCGGAAGCAAATCCTTTTTGACGCTCAGCCCCTCCGGCAGCGACCGGTCGTTGGAGATCAGCATGCGCCCGTCACTGTCAGTCACGAACAGCATGTCGTTCTCCCGCTCCGCGACACGATTAAGCGCTTTCACGTTATCCAGCATCCATCCCGGCTTGACGGTCAAAATCAGGACATTATCATTTACGGAACCTAAGGACGGTCCGTCATAAATGAAGAAGGCGAATACGTCGATCCCTTCATTTCCGCCGTCCAGATCCATCGGAATCAACTGGAGCTTCGACAGGTCGCTGCGGGACGACATATAATCCCCCAGCCTTTGATACAGCAGCCTGTTGTCCATATCATGGTTGAGCGATGAGAAAAACCGGTGCTGCGCCCCGTTGTAAAAAACAGCAGCGTGGAGATACGGAGACGCTGCGACGGTCTGATTCAGCCGCTCGATCTTCAGAATGCTCTGCTTGTAATCCGCTCCGGATTTCAGTGCGATCAGCTCTTCATCGTTGTACATGGATACCGCCAGGTCCTTGACGATGCCGTTCATGTTTTCGATGTTATAGTTGATTTGGGTCAGCAGCTTGCGGTCGGCTTCGTTCTGAAGGCTGAGCACTTTGTCGCGTGCGAAGGCGTTCATAAATAGGGAGGCCACCGCCAGTGTGGCGACTACGAGCATAAAGCTGAGCAAGATCCGCTGTAAATATTTCCGCGTTCGCAGCATTTGCAGCAAGTTCATCGTACCTCTCTCCCTCCCAATTGTTGGAGTGACCTAACTATAATCCGGTTGATTTTTAGGTGTCAATCCGTTTCTTCCGCAAGCGATTTCGAAATCGCATCCACATCGGGAATAACACCGGGTGCCGCGCCGAACATTTCCTTGAGAAGCGTACGCGCCATAACCCAGTGCCCAGCACGGTTCGGATGAATACCGTCCCCCGAACGATAAGCAGGATCCAGTGCTCTGTGTTCCTTTGTATGGTCCAGCAGCGGACTGCGCAAGTCGATGATCTGGTCTGCCACATCACCCGCAGACAGAAGCCATGCGGAATACTGCTCGAGGACGCGGTCATATTCCTGGAATGGTGTGAGATAGCTGAAATCCGGTGCGCTTTCGGGCAGAAGCCCGGCGTACATAGAGGGTGGGTCAAACGGCGGCGGCGTCATGAGCACTACCTTGGCTCCAGCCCCTCTGATGCGTTCAACTAGACGAAACACCCCCTCTTGATAGGCAGCAAAGCGACCCTCGGAGTAAGGATGGTAAATCCCGTCGTTCATACCGTAACAGGCGGCCACGATCCCGGGCGATACCGTATCCAGCGCGTTCCGAAGCCGATCGTGCACGCAAGGGCGCGGAAACGGGTGTGCCGCCTCACTGAGACCCGATACAGTTTCGCTGGGCACACCGCATGGAACCAGCTTCATCTCCATCGTAGGCCGGTGCTGACGGAGCCAAGCTTCGGTATACCGGATATAATGACCGCTGGCCGTAATGCTGTCCCCCAGAAAAAGGATAACCGGCTTCACGGGCTGATTCGTCCTTTCATACCACCATAAATCCATAGGTACCTCCCCATTGACATTCTATAAGCCGATGACATTTCGATCTGCCATGCGTCGGCCCGTAAACTTAATGGTAGCGCGGTATGCCGTTCTTCGCCTTGACGATGCCGACATTGTTTAGCATAATATGGACATGATGACCAGACTGTTTGCCACGGACATCGGACTCGAACCGGGATTTACGTTCCGCATCCAGAAATGTCCGCTAACGCACGAATATTTTGTACATAGCCACGATTTTTCCGAACTCGTCGTCATTTTGCAGGGCAGCGCCATTCATATCATTGAAGGGAGGGAATACTCCGTTACAGCCGGCCAGGTATTCTTGATTCACAGCGGCGTATCCCATGGATACAAAAACGTCGACGGGATTGAATACATCAACGTCATGTTCCAGCCCGAGCAGCTTCTGCAGCTGTCCGAGCTTAGGCTGCTTCCGGGCTTCCAAGCGCTCTTCTACATCGAACCATTTTACCGCAAGGAAATGAACTTCAAGGGCATGCTTACGCTGAACGAAGCGCAGCTGCAGGAAGCGACAAAGCTGCTTGACCTGATTTTAACCGAGTATGAGCTGCAGCCGCAGGGCTATCGTCTGATGATTCGCTCTTATTTTACCGCTCTCGTCGGCCTGCTCTCCCGGTATTATCAGATCGGTAGCGGACATGAAGACAATAAGGCGCTGCGGATCGGTGAAGCCGTCACTTACATTGAAGAACACTTTCTCCAGCCGATCACCCTGCAAGCGATGGCCGACAAAGCCTACCTCTCCACCCGCCAGTTTCAGCGCGTCTTTACGCGCAACTATCACACCACACCGATGGATTACGTCATACGCAAGCGTCTGGACTATTCCTGCACGCTGCTTCGCTATCCAAACCTGTCCATTTCCCAGGTAGCGCTCGAAAGCGGCTTTCGGGACCAGAACTATTACGCCCGCCAGTTCCGTAAGGTGTACAACTGTACGCCATCCGAGTATCGGGAGAAGCTGCAGGATTCATAAATACGGGGGAAAGGCCATGGTTTAAGCAGGCCGATTGGGCGGGCGATCCGAATCCAGCCGGAAGGCCCTGCTGTGAATCAGCGGGTTACTTCAAACGGTTGTACAGGTAAGTTAATACCGCTGCCAGTACAGCAGCCCATAACAAAATAATCAGGACACCCGCAGCCCAATTCACCGGTTTTCCTTGGTTCATGCGAGCATCCGCTTTCTTTTTGGCATCCTCAATGACCTCACCAGGCATCATTTTTATAGCAGCCAATACTCCCAGCGGTATCAAAACCAAATCGTCCGCATAGCCAATGACGGGTATGAAGTCCGGTATTAAATCTATGGGGCTGAATGCATAGGCAACGACGCACATGGAAAACAGCTTTGCATACCATGGCGAACGTTTGTCCCGATAGGCGTAATAGAGTACAAATACCTGCCTTTTTAATTGTTTGGCCCAAGCTTTCAGCTGTTCCATCATGTCTTCCATTCTCCCCTTGGCTTGTGATGGCTCATTGTATGATCTTCGTATTTAACTTGCTGCACGACTTGCTTTATGTATTCTTCGCCGCCTTAAACTGACAAACCTTCCTGCACTTATTTACGATTCGACACGATGGGAAGGGGACTCTCAGCAGCAGCCGTCCTCTATCTATCATCATTTCCAGTCATACGAATTGGAATCACTGCGGGATATGTACGTTATATTTTCGTGATCATGGGCACCTGCGGAATATGGACATGAAGCATTCAGCCTCAGCGATCAACGCAGCGACTGCAGGAAATCGCTGAATTCTTTGGCGTTCCGAAACCGGTTGATTTGTACTCCGCGGCTCTGAAGATGCTGCTCCAGCTGCGAATCAAGCTGTTCAACCGCCACTTTCAGGGGGGTGAAATCTTCCTGATTCAGTATTCCGATTAAATCTGGAAAGCCAAGTTCCTTATACAAGGTTAGCTCTTCCTCTCCGTCGCACAAAGGCGACGGCCAATACCCTTTCTCGGTGAAATAGAGAAAACGGGATACTTCTTTCTGCACGCCGACCGCCCAGAAATATGCTGTATGGTAGTCGCTTGATTCACAAGCGCTCACCACCTTATCCATAATCCCTTTTACTTCTTCATAGAAGCCCTTCATCCGGCCAGGATAATCTGGACCGCTGACGTCTTTCTCTTTCTGCTGCAAAATGAGACGAAGCGTATCCTTGGTCAATCGTTCGCAGGCTTCCCGGATTTGAAATCCCGAACAGGAAGACAGAATCGTCTCCATCGTCTGCTCCAATGTGTCCGGTTGTATAGGGAAGTTTCGGATTTGCTCCCTGTTTTTGCCCCAGCCTTTGGTGTAGTATGTATGATTAATTAATGAAAGGCTCTCAAGGTTTAAGATCAGGATCTCTTGGGCTTCATAGCGAAAAGAAACCAGATCATCCATAGAGCTCATTTTGCTTAAGTTGTAAAGGTGTATATAAGCTTCTTTCAGCCTCGATTCGGCTTTATGGAGCCATTCCAAGCGTGCCCGGGCTTGGTCAGCAATTTTGCTGCGAAGCTGGAGAAACCGCCCATGATCTTCTTCGGACCGCACATACAGTAGCTTGCAATCCGCGATGATCGATACATTCAGTTCTTCGAAAGCGGCGATTCTCTCCGCACGTTCCCAGCTGATCGGCCAAAAATCAAAGCTGATCCCGTTCACTACAAACTGCAAACTATGACGGAAAGCTTCCACGTTCGCCGGTATAAAGAAAAAATCGAGATCGGAACGCTCCGTCGCCGTTCCTTGCGCGCGTGATCCATAATACCCGATCAGAGAGACGTCGTCTGGAAAATTCGTTGAGATATGTTGGACCATAAGCTCGGCCACTTCAAATGGATTGAACATCTGAAATCCTCCTTGTTCAGGGCTTGCGTTGCATACTCCCTTCTTGCGAAAAGAGCGACGGATCGTTGCCATCGCCCTTTCTTCCGCCCGTGAGCGGCCGTTATTTTTTTTCCATGACCGCAAAGTAATTCGCTTCGTCATCCGCAAAGTTAAACACCCTGCCGGTAGGCAGCTCAACGATTTCACCGACGGTGATCTGTTTATCGGTCAAATCGCGATACAACGCATCCACGTCCTCTGTGAAAAACATTAAAGAAGGCGTGCCGAGATTTAAGCCCTCGGACATCTTCGCGACAGTTTCTTTATCATGCAGTACGATGCTGGAACCTGCATCCTTGGCCGGGGCGACTTCGATCCATCTCATGTGTTCATTGTTTTCTTCAGAAATGACACGAAAACCTAATTTTTCCGTCCAAAATTGTACCGCCTGATCCTGGTTGTTGACGTACAGCATCACTTGACCGAGCTTGTTGATCATTTGTCGTAACTCTCCTTTAATTTGAAAATAGTAGATGATATTTCATTCATGGTCTTCTCAAATTATAGCACGCCCAGCCACCGGAGTTTCTCATCGATTGCCAAGACCTTAGCATTTGTTCCGCTTCAGACACGTATACACAAACAAGCAGCCCATATGTGGACTGCTTGTTTGTGCCTTAATTGATTTTGGTCAAGGCCCACTTCTGGGCGTCCGTTCCGTTATCCGTCCACTGCTGAACGGCCGCGCCATCCGCTGTGGATGAACCGGACACGTCAACGACAAGTCCGTTTGCTTTGGAGACCAGCTTATAATACCCTCCGCCTACGTCGACAATGCTCCATCTTTGCGCGTTCGTCCCGTTATCATCCCACTGCTGCAGCTGGACGCCGGCTGCTGTAGACGAATTCGGCACATCCAATACTTTGCCGCTGTGCACGGCAGTAAGCTTGTAATAACCGTCTCCCGTGCTTTCGATCCGGAATTGCTGGTTGGTGGCGGTATAATTCGTCCACTGCTGGATTTTGGCTCCGCTGGCCATGGACACGTCAATGACATCCATTACTTTTCCGCTCGCCTTGGAGGCCAATGTATAAACTCCGTTGCTGATTGCGCTGGACTGGCCATTGTCCTGATATACACGGACGTAGTCCACGAGCATCTGAGCTGGAAACGGCGTCGAATCGTTCGGAGCCCCCGGCCAGTTGCCGCCGACCGCCAAGTTCAGGAGCAGGAAGAACGGCCGCTGAAATTCCTCGGTATTTCCGGTGCCATTCTCAATATAAAATTCATTGAACTGCTGTCCGTCAACGAACCAGCGGATATACTTCGAATCCCATTCGACGCTGTACACATGGTATTGGGAAAAATCGAGGTTGCCCGAAACTCTTCCGTATTCCGCATGCCCTCCCGCATCCCAGTGAACCGTGCCGTTAACATAAGGGTTGTTATTAACCCGCTCCATGATGTCCGTTTCCCCGCTGTACGGCCATCCGACCGTGCTGATGTTGCTGCCCAGCATCCAGAACGCCGGCCACAGCCCTTGTCCGGAAGGCAGCTTGATCCTAGCCTCTATTTTGCCATAGGTAAAGGATTTCAGGTTTTGCGTTTTGATACGTGCCGAAGTATAGTTCATTCCGCCGTATGATTCTTTTCTCGCCGTAATCACCAGATTTCCTCCGGTAACCTGCAAATTCTGCGACCGGTCCGTATAGTATTGAAGCTCGTTGTTTCCCCATCCGCCGCTGCCCGTGCCGATCTCCGGTGTCCAATTGGAACGGTTCAGTGCGGTTCCTTCAAATTCATCGCTCCACACCAGCTTCCAGTTTGGAGCCGCACTCACCTGTTTGACAGGAAATAAAGCAATCAAAAGACTGACCATGATGATTCCGCATAATCCTTTTTTCAGCATCTTGTTCCCTCCTCATCAAATTGGGAAAACGTCACAGACACTATAAGGAAAATCAGACCTGCATCATTAAGGAGCCCGCCTTTGGGTCGTTAATCACCTCGCTTTATGCATGGAATGGGACAGCGGCAGGGAAATCTAGAAGTCTCAATCTACTAAAGCAAGCGCTTACATTGCTAGTATATCCGGTTTGGATAACATTAACAACCTTTATTTATATTTTTTTACAATTAACTCATCATTTACCTCTGTTTATTCACTTGATCAAAATCACAATCATTATAGCTGCCGCAACGATGCTAATTATGTAGAAGCCTAGAAGCCTAAACCATTTTTTGCCCGTATCTTGGAAGTATTGTGGATTTTGTTCTTTATTGCTTTGGGATTGTCCAATTCTCATCGTTGCGAAGAGTCCCCATATTAATACGATCACGGCAAAAACCATCAGCCAGACCATGCTGTTCACCCGCCCGTCAAGTAGATTTGTTGCAGCTTTATTATAATCACCATCGGACGTGAACACACCAGCCATTGCAATCGTTCCCTGACCATCCATTTCACTAAATGAAACGGGCCGTGTTCATGAAAACGCAAAACTTTCAGTGAGAAAAAGACGGAAATCGTTAAGCGAATAAGATATATTGGAAAGGATGATAAAAATGTGTCGTAATTGTTGTTCGAGGAAGTGAAAACGTATGTGGGGTCTTGACCGAGAAAGTAAAAAACCATTATATCAGCAAATCGCCGACCACATCGAGCGGCGAATTTCGTTTGGGGAATTTCCGCCCGGCAGCCTGCTCCCTTCAGAAAGGAAATTGGCTGAGCAGATCGGTGTAAACCGGAGCACGGTCGTACAAGCTTTTGCGGAACTCCGTTCGCTCGGGATCATCGAAAGCCGTTCCGGCAGCGGAACTCGGGTGAGCCAATTTAAGTGGGGTGCTTCGCCGAAACATACACCAAACTGGAACAGGTATGCCCAAGGCGGGAGCTTTCTTCCGAACCTTCCGTTTCTCCGGAGAATTCGGGAAGCTCTGAGCCAGGATCCCTCCCTGGTCGATTTTGCAAGTGGAGAACTTGCGGCCGATCTGGCCCCGACAAGCGAAATCAGCGAAATCATGAGCAGCCATCAGTACGCATCGTATTTGGGATACGACAACCCGCAGGGATATATCCCGCTCCGGCAAGCTCTGGTTCGATATTTGGCCGAATACCGCGGGCTTCAGGCGACGGAATCATCCATCCTGATTACATCCGGGTCTCAGCAGTCCTTATTTTTAATTACGCAATGCCTGCTGTCCCCTGGCGACGCCGTTGCTATAGAGGATCCATCCTATTATTATTCGCTGCCGATGTTCCAGTCGGCGGGACTGCGGATCTTCCGGCTCCCCGTAGATCAGGACGGCATGAGGCTGGAAGAAATTCGTGGACTGTACAAAAAACACCGCATCAAGATGATATTTACGAATCCGAATTTTCAAAATCCTACCGGTACGCTGCTTGCCGACGAACGGCGTCACCAGCTCCTGCAAACCGCAAGCGAGCTCGGACTGCCGATCATCGAAGACGATCCTTACAGCCTAACCGATTACGAAGGCTTACCACGCATGCCTTTAAAATCAATAGATACGTCCGGCTCTGTCATTTACATCGGATCCTTCTCCAAAATCGCCGCTTCGGGACTGCGGATCGGTTGGATGGTTGCTCCGAATTCCGTCGTGCTGAGACTGGCGGATGCCAGGCAGCAGATGGATTTTGGACTTAGCGTCATTCCCCAGCAGGTGGCGGCGCAGTTTTTGGAATCGGACTTTTTTGAGCCTCATCTCAGCCGCCTGCGGACAAATCTGATGTATAAGCGCGATCTTCTGATCGAAGCGCTGCGGAAGGAACTGCCGGGAGAGATTCAATTCCATATTCCCAAAGGGGGGCATCATTTGTGGTGCAAGCTGTCCGAGCCAGTCAATGACGCAAAGCTGCTGGAAGCAGCGATCCGGAACGGCGTCGTATTCGTGCCTGGCAGCGTGTACGGTTCGGATGCCGGATTCGTCCGGTTTACGTTTGCGCGTGCAAAATCGGAATGCATTGGACAAGGCATCGCCGGATTTGCCCGTGCGCTGCACAGCTTAAGGAATTAATTTGTTCCTTGTTTGGACTGTGAAAGCTGCTTCAAGCAAGCCTGTGGTCTAATTTTTCTTATGATGGCCGGGGCTTTGGCTTGCGGTGATGTCGCGCACCTCTTCCGGCAGTTGATGAGATATGCTGGGGACCTTTTTCGGGAAGTATTCGATCACGTCAGACGACAAAATGGACACAGCCATGCTGCCGCCGCCCGCAAACGCGCGAAGAAGGACCGGCTGGTTGTACGCGTTATCAAAAACAAAATCCGGTCCGCCCCAGCTTACGGTTGCATCTCTGCCCGATGGCACATAGGGAACGTGACGGCTGTGGGAATATCGCTGAACGATCTTCAGCCCTGCGCGATCGGCGGCATTAAACAAGGTGGAGGATACCTGACAGATGCCGCCTCCTACGCCTTCAGATAATTCGCCCCGCACAATGACGGCAGCCCGGCGGTATCCTCTGCCGGTCGTTCGTATGCCGACCACCCGGTTAAATGAGAACCGTTCACCAGGAAAGATGACCGTACCGTCAATCGCTTCAGCCGCCAGAGCAATATTATGCGAGCGGTCTCGGTTGCCGGAGTTGTAGTAAGTAATATAATAACCGATTTGCTTCGAACGCAAAGACGCGAGCAGTTCCGTATCGACCTTCGGATATACCGGGTACGTCGGAACCTCAATCGTGGCCGGCCCGCTCGTTTCGTACAGATACGCATAATATTTCATTAAAAAAGCCCTGCGGTCGAGCTTGTATCCGTTCTTCCCCTCGACAATGCGCCCCCCGGCGTCAAAACTGGCGTTTTGCGCTTCCTTATAGGTTTTCCGGTCCAGTTCGTTGACCCACGCATTATATTGTTCCTTGTCCAGTAAAGGAAACACCCCTAAGCTGTGCGCGTCGCGATTGAGCACGGAGATGGTTTTTCCTTCATGGGTGACCGTAAGCTTGTCCTGTGCCTGTTCTTGATCTGCGGTCGGATTGTGCAGCAGCATGAACAGGAGGCATGCCGCGGATGTCCATCTCAAGCCTCATCACTCGTTTCATCTTGGTGTTTGGAGCAGATCCTGCTTTCATCCTGCTATTATGATGCGATTCCACAAAAATCATTCACCTCCAATTCTCATCCATTCCCAATTTATATTAGACATTTATATAAGTTTCTAATATATTAGTGATATGAAACCTAAACATCTATCCAAAGAATTGGATGTCGCCGATTTTGTTCAAGTGATCGAAAATCTGACCCGGATTAATATTCGACTGCCGTCCATTGAAAAGCTCAGCTTCACCGCCCTGTCGGTCCTGCACACGCTAACCCACAACAGTCCGATGCGCCTGACAGAACTGACTGCCACGGAGCAGGTAACCCAGTCGGCGATCACGCAAATTGTGATCAAGCTGGAGAGGGACGGGCTCGTGGAACGAAGATCCGATCCGCATGACGGCCGCGCTGTTCTCGTGCAGATTACCCCCCAGGGAGCTAACGTGATCGATTCCCGGCGCCTGGAACGGATCGGTCGGATTGCCGGTTTTGCGGAACATCTCACGGCAGAAGAAAGACAGGCGATAGCTGGCGCCATCCCGGCATTGAGACGGCTGGTCGAAATTGCTGGCGAAGCTTAGCGGATTTTTCTCGCTTGAAACGTTCACCTTTTCGTCGGCTCCAAATCACGTCAGAGGAGGATCACTATGTCCCATGCCGAATTTCCGTTTAAAGCAAGTCCCATCCATGTTTCCGAAGAGGTACTGAACGATCTAAACCGTCGTCTTACCTCCGTCAGATGGCCCCTGGATGCAGGGAACGAAGACGGTTACTACGGCGTTCGCCGCGATGAACTGAAAGCGCTCGTCGACTACTGGATTCACGAATTCGACTGGCGTAAATCCGAGCAGGCGATCAACGCCTATGAGCATTATCAAGTCCAAGTCAACGGTGTGCCTGTCCATTTTATGCGCAAGCCCGGAGTGGGGCCAAACCCGGTTCCCCTCATTTTGTCCCATGGCTGGCCATGGACGTTCTGGCATTGGTCCAAGGTGGTGGATCCGCTCGCTGACCCGAGGGCGCATGGAGGTGACCCCGCTGATGCTTTTGATGTCATCGTCCCTTCGCTGCCGGGCTTCGGCTTCTCTGCTCCGCTTCCCGACCATCCGGACATGAACTTCTGGAAGATGGCCGATCTGTGGCACACCCTCATGACGGACATGCTCGGATACGAGAAGTATGCTGCTGCCGGATGCGATGTCGGCGCGCTGATCACCGGTCAGCTCGGGCATAAATACGGAGCAGAGCTGTATGGTATACATATCGGTTCGGCACTCAAATTGGACTTCTTTAACGGGGAGCGTGCCTGGGATTATGCCGGCGGACGTCCGATTCGGGAAGACCTGCCTGAGGAGATCCGGAATCAATTGTTGGAGCTGGACCGCCGCTTTGCTTCGCACCTTGCCGTGCACGTTCTGGATCCCGGCACGCTCGCTTACGGGCTCAGCGATTCACCTGTCGGCATGCTGGCCTGGATTCTTGAACGCTGGATCAAGTGGAGTGACAACAAAGGCAGCATTGAACAGGTGTTCTCCAAAGATGACCTGCTGACGCACGCCACGATTTTCTGGGTCAATAACGCCATCGAAACGTCTATGCGCGTATATGCCAATAACAACCGGTATCCTTGGGAGCCCTCCCATTCACGCCAGCCTGTTATTGAAGCACCGACCGGCATCACTTTCGTGGGATACGAAAATCCACCGGGGGTGACGACCGATCAACGCGTGGAGCATTTTCTCAAGACCGACCGTGCTGCATGGTACAACCATGTGAACATTACAGCCCACGAAGAAGGAGGCCACTTTATACCGTGGGAAGTGCCGGAGCTGTGGGTTCAAGATTTACGCCGGACCTTTCACGGCCGCCGGTAACAGAAGAAGGACCACCCTTAGCGGGTGGTCCTTCTCTTAGGATTTAAATAGGATAGGCAGTTTATCCGAATGACCGATTCCCATCTCCGTTATAGGAGTAAATCGAGCGGGCCAGGCGAAATCCGAGATCGTCGATCTGAAACGTCGGATGGCTGCGCCGGCGGCATGTCGCTCCGCAGCCCCTTGCTTCTTCCGCCCAGCTGCCTCCCCTGAATATGCGATAGGATCCATATACCTCTTCGTCATACAGATCCCAGCACCATTCCCACACATTTCCCAGCATGTCGTATAGCCCCCACGCATTCGGCAGTTTGCCTCCGACTTCATGCGTCATGCCATCGGAATTCTCCTTGAACCAGGCGACTTCTTCTAATTCGCCGTACCTGTAGCCTTGAGAGCCTGCTTTACATGCATGCTGCCATTCGGCCTCTGTAGGCAGACGATAGCCGTCCGCTTCCCGATTCCAGACGACACGCTCGCCCTCAGCGGCAATCTCATAACAAGGCTCCAGTCCCGCTTGCCGGGACAGCGTATTACAAAATGAGACTGCTTCGTACCATGATACCCCTGTGACTGGTGCTTTCGAACGTCCGTGCGTGCGGGTTTTATGCTGCAGCACGGCGTCGTAGAATGCATTCGTTACCGGGACGGGTGCCATGAAAAAGGCATCCAGCTTGACATTCCATGATCTTTTAACCCTGTCATCCCTAAGCGCAACGTCTCCCTCTGGAATACGTATCATCGGATATTCGCCTAGACTCGTCATCCATTCAGCCAACTTCAAACTCTGCCTCCCATGAATCTTGATTCTTTATCATCTATCAAATGATATAGGAATCTTTATCTTATAGGATCTCATCGGATTTGTGAACTTCTGGAAGCGAATGAAGTCTAATCTCGATCTTCGTTCCTTGGTGGAGCTCGCTGGTGACGCGGATCTCTCCCCCATGTGCTTCCACGATATCATGCGCGATGGCCATCCCCAGTCCTGAACCTTTATGCTTCTCGCCCGTATGGGTCCCTCGGTAATAGCGGTCAAAAATCCGGTCCAGTTCCTCTTTGCGGATGCCTTTCCCATGATCCTCTATGATCATCGCCACCGAATCCGCCGTTTTCTCAACCCCAACCTCAATGACCGTATCCTCTGCATTGTGAACCATCGCGTTGTATATTAAATTGCTGACGGCCCTGCGAATGAGGAGGTCGTCCACTTTTGCCTGAATGGTCTCTTCGTTGTAGCTGAAATCGATGTTCCTGCCGCTGTATCGGGGATCATTCAGCACGTCGATAATTACGCTGCGCACCAGGCTGACCAGATTGACGCTATTCAGGTTAAGCGTAATATTTTTGTTTTTAAGGCGGGTGGACAAGTTCAAATCTTCAATGACGTCTTTCAAGTAGTGGGATTTCTGTTCGATGATTTCCGCGTAATCGCGCATTTCTCCGATCGTAAACTCATAATCCTTGTCCCTCATCATTTCGGCGTATCCTTGGATCGAAGCCAACGGCGTTTTGATGTCATGCGTGATATTCGCGATCCACTCTTCCTTCATGCGGTCCAGTTTTTTGCGTTCGGCCTCGCTGGCTTCCAGCTCTGTGCTCAGCAGGTTGACATGATGGAACACGTCTTTGTAAACCCCTTGGGGCTCGTAATGAACCCCATATTTTTTGTGGGCGAGCTGCTTGATTCCATCGATCAGCGTGTGAAGCGGCCGGGTCAGTTTTTTGCTGAACAGATAAGCGATGCACAGCGCAATAAATCCGTCGACCCCCATGACGGCCAAGCTTCCGATTTTGAAAAAATGCACCACGGAGCGAATATCGTACGTTAAGACGTTACGCTCCAGATAAGTATTTTTAAAACCGATTAAGTAGCTGTAGCGCTGCTGTTTGACCTGCTTTTCCCCCACAAAAACGGTCGACATGAGCTCTTTTTCTATATACTTGTAGGTCTGAACCATATCCATCGGCGTATATTTGGTCCTTGCATCCGGGGGGACATGGTAACCGTAGACCTCCTGACCGTTCTCATCCAAAACTTGGATCCAGGCCTGGTTACGGTCAAGAAGTTCCTTCCCTTCACCTGTAATCGTCATCCCCGAATCGGAGAGGATCACTTCTTTGCCGAACGACCGGGTAATCAAATCCGGATTATTCTGTTTGCTTTGAAAAGAAAAATGGGGAAAGGCAAACTGGTTTAAATAAAGACCGGTCACAACCACGATATTCATGAAAATGACAATCACGACGATGAGAACTACAGATACCAGGTATCTTCCGGTGAGCCTCCATTTCATCGCTTCGCGCCCTCCAGCGCCAGCTTGTACCCCAGGCCCTTTACAGTGACCAAATACTGCGGATTGGAGGGATCGTCTTCGATTTTTTCCCGGAGTCTCCTAATGTGGACCATCACGGTATTGTCGTAGCCGAATGAATCTTCGCCCCATACCTGGTCATACAGGCTTTCTTTGCTGATAATTTGGTTCGGGTGTTTCAGCAAGTGGGTGAACAATCCCAGCTCTTTCGGCTTCAGTTCGATGATTTCACCGTTTTTCTTCAGTTCGATCTTTTGCTCGTCAAACACAAAGGGGCCTGCTTGCACAATATGCGCTTTGTCCACATCTTCATAGGCAGCCTCCTGCCTCCGAAAGCGGGCTTTAATCCGGTATGCTACTTCCTTTGGACTGAACGGTTTGGTGATGTAGTCGTCGCCTCCGATGGCAAACCCGAGTATTTTATCGATCTCCTCCGTCTTGGCCGATAGGAAGAAAATCGGTACGTTCGAAACGCTGCGGATTTGCTTGCAGACGTCATAGCCTTCTCCGTCCGGCAGCATAATATCCAGGATGACGACGTCAGGGCGCTGGTCCTGAAATTGCTGCCAACCCTCTTTCGCGGAAAAAGCGGCAAATACATGCTCGAAGCCTTCCTTCAGAAGAACGGTTTTCAAAAGCTTGACGATATCTTCTTCATCATCGACGATCAGCACTTTCTGACTTTGCAGCATACGATCAGTACCTCCTTTCTTCATCATTTCCACCCTGACATCTACTATAACTCTATTTTCAAGTCCACGTCCTCATTTGAAACGCTGCCCGACTTATTCCTGCGCGAAAAACTTAGCCAACGGATTGGCGGTTTTTCGGTCTGACGTGATTTTGCCTGACGCATTCATAAGATAATATTGGTAGTAATCCGTGCTGAAGCTGAGTGCATTTAACATCTGAGCAGGAAAAACCTTCATAGCCGGTTCGCTGAGCGCCTTACCGTTCCAGAAAAAGTGCAGCAGCAGGCGGTTTTGGTTGTAAGGATGCTTGACGATATAAGCGCCTGAAGCTGCTTTTTGTCCCATCAAGCTCGTCCAGTTCAGACCGATCGACTTTGCGTTTATCATGATACCGGGCTTCAGCGCCTGGATCAAGCCGTTCGACCCGGCGCTGCCGATGGCGATAATGTTGCTGGCGGCCAGTTCCTTCTCCATTTGCTTCTTGAGTACTTGACGCTCTGTAATGACGTCGGCATGAATTCCCATCAATTGCAGGGAACCTTGCAGCTGCTCAAGTATCGATTGCTCCTGCTTGTGGGCAGCACCGTCGGCCTGGTCGCTCAACACGATCGTAAGAGGTTCGCCTTGAAGTGCCTTATCCACGATGCGGCTCATCGTTTCCTCCTCAAGATCGGAAATCTGGGTCAGGGACGAATGATAGATGCTCTTGAACTGCTCATGCCAATACGCGGCTTCTTCCGCCTCGGACAACCGGTATTCAGGTTTTAATGTAAAATTCGGGTCATGCAGCGCGCTGTCCATTTCTTTCCGCGCTTCCGTACCGAGCGTATCCTGAATCGTCTGCAGCAGACCGTCAATGGTCGCGTTTTTATATTCATAGCGCTTGAAATATTCCCTCATGAATGCATCAAATTTCTCCTCGCCCACCATACGGTACAGCTGGTAGATCGCCTGACGTCCTTTTCCGTAAAAGACCGGATTCTCTTCGTCCCCCGCATCTGCATTGGTTGAAGCAATCGGCTTATCTATGGACGACAAGTCATCGATTTGGATCGATTGGAATCCGCCCAGAACATCGCCTCGTTTTTCCGCAAAATATACTTTTGAGAAATCTGCAAATCCTTCATCCAAAAACGACTCTTTCTCCGAATTGTTGCCGATTAAGCCGTGGAACCATTGATGGGCGATTTCATGCACGAATACGTCATTATGCGCCGGATCGCTGTTCTCCGCGATTTGCCCCATTTGGATGACCCGGGAGAATTCGACAGCAACCCCCTCTACATAGGATTCCGCAATTCGGAATTCCGGATAAGGGTACTTTCCGTATTTGTCGTTAAAAAAACGGATCGCCTCGAAAGCAGCGTCGATGTACTCATCCACGAGTTTTTTCTTGTCCGGCATATTATCGAAATAATAATATTCAACGGTCAGGCCGTCGCGCGTCACGCTCTCCACCTTGTAATTCGGGCTGGCAAAAAAGACGAGCTCCCGGGTATGATCCGCTGTCGAGCTAACTATTTTCCGTCCCGGCTCCTCGGGAACTTCCTGTGAAGTGATGGTCCCTGGCATCAGGATTTGATAAGATTCGGGTACATTCAAATGTACTTCAAAATCAGAGATGTCGTAATAATCGGTTTCGAAGGTTTTGCTGTACGGCGTCTTGTCCCATTGATGCTTGCTTTCGTCATAGACCGAAGCGGCCGGGAACCAATGCGCGCCGTTCACGATATCTTTGTAATACGACAGACGCTGCATCCCGTACGGAATCTTAACGTCGAAGCTGATTTGGACCGTTACCGACTCGCCCGGTTTCAAACCCTGCTTCAGCTGTACGGTCAAAGCCTGGTTGCTGTTCGCAAATTCTGCGGATTGCCCGTTGACAGCAGCACTCCGGATGTCGATTCCGCCAAGGAAATCTTCCGCCTTCTTCTGCGGATTCTCTTTCCGGATCTCCTCATTGTTGCGCTCAAACATCGACGTTTGGGTCGCTGTGGACCGGTTCGCGTCGGCAAATGTGTGGAATACGATCTCCTGGAGCGTATCTTTGGACAAGTTCCGGTAGGTGACCGATTCGCTCCCCGTAATACGCATCTTTTTCTCATCCAGCCGCGCGTCGATCCGGTACTGAACCGGAGCCTGAACCTGTGCAGATTCAGTGGATAGGAGCGTTGGTACCGACGGGGCGGCCAGCACATGGGAAGAGCCTGCGATTGTTGGACAAGCTGCCAGCGTCAAAGCCAGCGAATACGCCAGTGCTTTTTGGGATACGGTTTTTAAAGTTGTGCGATACATCGGATTCTCTCCCTTTAGTAAGTTTTACTGAATAAATCGTGGTTCACGCAGAGAGATTAGTTCCCTGCACCGTCCAGCTTCTGCTTCGCTCCTTCCGGCAGCTCATCGGCCTTCACTTCTTGATAGGAACTGACCCCATCCCCTTTTACATAAATCCGCAAATAAGCGTCCCTGCGCAGTTCCTTATGTGCCGTAAAAGTCAGAGCTTTTTGTTTCCCGCTTGGATCAAAACCATCCAAGTTGTATTCGTAATAAACATATTTCTCACCATTGTCCGTTTTGTCTTCCATTCGTTTTCCGTCTTGGTTAATCTGCACATAATACTGCTGCGCACCGAGGCGGTTCAAATTCACGTTTTGGATAAATACGACGAATCCGACCAGAACGATCAAAATAACCGCTATTGAGATAAGTCCTTTTTTCACTTCAATCCACTCCTCACTTTACATTCGTAACGATTTTGTAGTAGCTGTTGACGGTCAGGAAATAATAAACGAGATAAATGCAGATATAAATGCCCATGCAGCTGACGACGGGAACGACCAGACTGGTCATCATCAGGTTCGATAAAGCCGATAAGGCCACGGCGCAGTGGGCAATGCCGGCCGCAAGGGGCAGCGCGAATACAAACAGCACCTGCTTGGCGACCGATTTGCGGATTTCGCTTTTTTTAACGCCGATTTTATGCAAAATCAAATACCGGGCTTTGTCGCTGCTTGCTTCCGTCAGCTGCTTGAAGTAAATAATGCTGCCTGTCGCCGCCAGGAATACGAGCCCCAGGAATCCGCCCATAAAGATCATCAGTCCGGTTGACTCCATACCCCGTGCATAATCACTATAGAAGCTCGCCAAGCCGGCGTTCTCGGGCAGAATGCTGCTCAGCTGCTTGGTCAGTTCCTTGGCCTTGTCCTGATGCGTGATCTCGTATGCTTGGACGGTCAAGGATTTGGCTTTGTGCTGAAGCGCCGCGAACAAATCGTCGCTGACGACCAAGGTGGAATAGACGGTCCCGAGGTTCAGCACGCTGTACGTTTTCAATTCGGTAAAATGGATCTGTTCATGGATTCCCTTTCCAGTCAGCACAATGGTAGAACCTTCGTATGCCGGTGAAATCCCCTTCATATACCCGGGCTCCAGAGCCGCGGCATCGCTGCCTTGAAGGCTGAGCACTTCGTCCCGTCCTTGCAGCTTGGCCAGCTTGTTGAAGGTGTGGTTCGACATCACCGTAAACGTCTGATCATTGGAGCCGTCTGTTTGCCCCAGTCCCGTTGTGTCGGCATCCACTTCAAGCAATGGAATGGACTCATGATAGATCACTTTGTGACCTAGAGCTTGTTCGATTGCCTGATCTGCTTTGTTATCTGTCGCTTTGTCCCCTCCGATAAACATGTAGCTGTTCGGGTTCGCCAGCGCCACATTGATCCGGTTATTGTAATACAAGCTGTATGCTGTTCCGACCGCCGTCAGCGTCGTTGCGCTCAGCACGGCGATGATCGTCAGCGTGCGTGCATTCCCTTTCATCCGGTACAAAAGCTGGGAAGTTCCAATCAGGTTCAACCCCCGCCAATAGCTTCTTTTCCGTTTGCGGGCCAGCTTCAGCAGTGTAACGGTCAATGTGTTAAACAGCAGATACGTGCCGAGAATAACCGAGACCAGAATAACTAACGGGGTCACCAGCACACCAATCGTTTTCCATGCCTGTGACGTCAGCATGTTTTGCAGCGCAAGCCAGTAGCCGAAACCAACAAGCAAGACTGATAGAAGAGCAATCCACACCGATGACCGAGGTTCCTTCTCCCGCTCCTGGTCCGCCCGGAACAACTCAATCAGCTTGAACCGGTAAATCAGGCGGTAGCCTTGCACCGAAGTGATCAGCGTAATGATTAAGAACACGGTAATCGTGTTCAGGACGGCTGCCGGGGAAATGGCAAAGTTCGGCATGGCATCGTAACCCATCACGTTCATCAGAAGCATGACAAAAAAACGGCTGAGCACGGCTCCAAGCGCAATGCCGACCAGCAGTGCCAACACACCCATCAGGAAATTTTCATAAAAGAGCATGCGGCCGATCTGCTTTTTTCGGACGCCGAGTAATGAGTACAGTCCGACCTCCTTTTTGCGCTTACGCGTAAAAAATGAATTCGAATACCAGATAAAGATGGCGACGAAGATGATCAGGACGACGGCCGCTCCGCTGAACGCCGAGTTGATTTTATCTGACCCTTCCGATGCCGATTGAATGGTATGATCGTACTTCAACGACACAAACGTAAAATAAATAACGATGCTGAAAATCATTGATGCAAAATACAGAAAATAATGTTTGAAGTTATTCCGGATATTTTTGCCGGCGATATTAAACAATGTCATCTTCCTCACCTCCAAGCGTCGCCAGAACCTCGAGTATTTGACCAAAAAACTGTTTTCGTGAGAGATCATCCTTCCGGAGTTCCATGAACAGCCGGCCGTCGTTGATGAAAATGACCCGCTTGCAGTAACTCGCCGCATTCGCATCATGCGTAACCATCATAATGGTGGATCGATTTGCCTGATTCAGCCGGCTCAAGCTTTCCAGAAGGCGGGTGGCCGACTTCGAATCGAGCGCGCCGGTCGGTTCGTCCGCCAAAATCAGGCTCGGATTGGCCACGATCGCCCGGGAAGCCGCTGCCCGCTGCTTTTGTCCGCCCGAGATATGGTACGGGTACTTATCCAGGATTTCACGGATTCCAAACGTGTCGGCAATCTCGTTAACCCGCTGTTCGATCTCTGCCGCCGATACTTTGGACAGGGCCAGCGGGAGCAGAATGTTTTCCTTGACCGTGAGTGTATCGAGCAGGTTATAGTCCTGAAAAATAAAGCCGAGCTTATTCCGTCGGAAATCGGACAGCTTTTCTTCATTCATAGTCACGATGTTGTGCCCATCAATGATGATTTCCCCGGAAGTCGGCGTGTCGATCGTCGAAAAAATGTTCAACAGGGTGGATTTCCCCGCACCGGAAGGTCCCATGATGCCGACGTATTCGCCCTCTTCGATGCTAAGGCTGATATTGTGCAGTGCCGTATATTGGTTTCCTTTGGTGCCAAAGGTTTTATTGACGTTCTCCGCTTGCAGTATCGTTTTCATGAGTGTCTCCTTCAATTGGGTTGTATTCATTCCTTATCGCTTACATCACTCATGTTAAATCCTGAACCTTTCAGCATGTTAATCCCAACCTTACAGGAACCTTAAATTGATAGAAGGTGCAACAAAACGGAGAGAACCTTTATGAGCTGCGGTCACAAATAAAAACTCGCCTGTCTTCAGGCGAGTTGATCAATGAATTGTAAGCAATATAAAAAGTCCGCATTTCGCGGACTTTTCCTCTAACATGAATATGAAGAAGCTTTAAAAGCTGACGGGAAGGCTCACCAATGATCGGAGCGTACTGTAGTGATATGCCAGGTCTTCCGGTTTCACGTCGAGACGCAGGTTGGGAAAGCGCCGCATTAGGGAGCCGAACGCGATTTGTCCCTCCATGCGGGCAAGGGGTGCTCCCAAGCAAAGATGGATTCCTCTGCCAAACGCCAAATGATCGGTTTCTTGTCTTGTGATGTCCAGCCGCTCTGGGCCGTCAAATCGGCTTGCATCCATATCCGCTCCGGCCAGCGAGACCATAACCATCTCGCCTTTTCGAATAAGTGTACCATGGATCTCGATATCTTCATCTGCAACCCGGCCCGTAATCATAACCGGCCCCGCATACCGGAGCAGCTCTTCAACCGCACCCGGCAGAAGGGTCGGATCCTCACGTAGCAGCTGCATTTGTTCTGGATGCTGAAGCAGTGCCAGGGTTCCGTTGCCGATCAGATTCACGGTCGTTTCATGTCCTGCCGTAATGAGCAGCCAAATGGTAGAGAGCAGCTCGTTCTCGTTAAGTTTATCGCCCTCGTCATATGCCTGCAGCAAACCGCTGATAACATCGTTACCGGGCCGCACCCTCTTTTCGGAAATCAAAGATTGAATGTAATCAATAAACTCCTGTAGGGCTTCTTGAACCAAGTTTGCTTGGCCGGGGTTCAGCGCGCCTTCGGCCAGCTTGTGGGTCCACTCGCGAAATCGCGCCTGATGATGGCCGGGGATTCCCAGCATCTCCGAGATTACGATGATAGGCAGCGGATAAGCAAATTCAGAAATGAGTTCCATCTTGCCCCGGCTGACCACCTTATCCAGCAGCTCGTCGGCGATTTGTTGGATGCGCGGGCGCAGATCCTCAATCATTCGGGGCGTAAATGCTTTGGAGACCAAACGCCGGAGCCGGGTATGGTCGGGTGGATCCACCATGAGCATATTAGGCATGCTTTTGAACCATTCGAGCAATTCATTGACGGAGCTTTTCTCAGGTGAAGATTGTTGCTGTGAAGCGAACTTTCGCCGGTCCGAAAGGAACCGGGGATCTTTCAAAATCGCTGAGACATCCTCATACCGAAAAGCTATCCAAGCTTTGCCCATGCCAAAAAAGTCGTCAAGCCGGTAAAGTCTTTCCTGTCGATTGACCAGTTTTTGGTAAAACGCATTGAAATCACGCATCGTTTCCGGTGCCACCAAATCACTGCTGGTGATGTCTTTCACGGCCGCTCACCTCTTCACTTTAGTTTTCCATACCGTATCGGATCATGTCACATAAAGCTTCCAATTCCTCCATAAGGCTGCGGGTATAGGCTTCGTCAATATGGCTCATCCCCTTCGTCTCATCCAGAAACTTCGTTTCGAAATGTCTGGTTACAGACATGACGAGCTCGAATGCATACGTTCGATTTACGCCTTCGCGAAGGGGAACCTTGTCAAAAAGCTGTGCCAACAGCGCATTTCGGGCTTCGCTCACCTGGCCGTACTTATCCTCGATTTCCTCCTTCAAGCCATCCGGTGTGGCATAAAATGCCTCATATACCAACTTCCATTCATCCGGATGCTCGCGAAAATAGCCGAGTTTCGCACGGCTTAACTCCGTGATGGCTGTAAAAAAATCAGCATGTTCCGTAGTCCGCTCATCAAAATGGATACCCGTTCGGACCTTCTCAAAGCAGTGGTCCACTAAGCTAAGATACAGTTTCTTCTTACTTGTGAAATGGTGAAAGATCAAAGCTTTGGAGATCCCGGCAGCAGCCGCCAGCATTTCCGTTGAAGTGTTCTTGTAGCCGTTGCGGGCAAACACAGTTAAGCAGGCTTGCAAAATTTTCTCCTGTTCGTAGAGCTGTATCGGCAGTCTCATCACCTCTTTTTGAGTATGCTGACCAATTGGTTAGTAAAATCATACAGGATGCTGACCTGCTGGTCAACATAAATGACAAAAAAATCCACCTGCAGAAAGCAGATGAATTTTTTGAAGGTAAAGGTGTACAGGTTTCCTAGTCTCCTCCCCCTCCACAGGAACTGCAGGATGAGGAGCTGCACGAGGACGAGCTGCAGGAAGAATCGCTGGACGAACTGCAAGAAGAATCGTTGGAAGAACTGCAAGAAGAATTTCCGGAATCATCGCCGCTAGGGCTGTCACTGTCCGGAGATAGGCCTGAATCGTCCACCCCAGGATTTGTCGAAGGATCGCTGTCAGAAGGATTCCAATCGCCCGAAGGGTCGTCATCATTCCACGGATCCGTATCCATGGCCGTCAGAAACAGAATGGAGCTGAACGGATCTACCGTCACCCCGTTCTCCTCACTTCGGCGGATGCCGGTGGATTGACCTCGGCCGCTTCTGGGAGGCAAAGGACGGCTTGCCCTCAATGTGCCGGGTTTTGCTGACTTGACGTCACGATAATGTTTTCGGATCGAGCCGATGATGGCCAGTTGAATGGCTTCGATTGCGGCATCGGAACTGCTCTGAAAATATCGGCTGCGGATCTCTTGATCGTTTAGATTGTCGAAGGTTTGAAAGAACTCTTCGTCGATTTTAAATTGGAAAAACGGATTCAGAAGTGCCTCGTTTGCCGGATAAATGTGAAACAGCATGCTGTAGATCAAATCATACCGTGCCCTCTCTTCTTCCGGCAATTTTTTATTATTCGTGTAGGCCACGTTAGGTTGATGATGAATAAACCGTCCTGCGAACGTGGTGCAGAAGCGATCATAATCGCGGGTAAACATCAGCATTTCATGCCAGATCAGGTCGGCATCTTTACTGAACATGGGAACCTGCTTGAGAATCGCGCACATAAGAAAGAACCTCTTCACTTCCAGAAGCATCCATTGATATTGGGCTTGGCTGATGGGATGGCGCTCCATAACCCGCTGCTTTACGTGCTCCATATAGTCCGTTCCCAGCGCGTTCTCCAATCGTATGGCGAGATCGGATAAACCTTGTATCTCTTTATTGATGCCTATGTATGGGGGTATGGGTGTATCAAACCCGTGACCCTTATTCCCTTCTTTTGAGTTATCCCCGGAAGCCGAACCGGAACCCAGCAATCTTTTCAAAAATGACAGCAAACTCATGTTTCTCCTCCTTATGCCGTGGATTTCGGTCCCCAATGGAAATGAATCCCCTTCAATGAGATTACCATATCACGGGAAGGAAGCAATGACACTTTCGTTACTGGAAATCCGTTTCCTATAAAAAGGCAAACCCCCGCTTCTCTAAGAAACAGGGGTTCACCATACACCATTCACTTCCAGGATTAAGAGCTTTGTTTGGCTGACTTCAGTCTGGCCAGTTCTTCCTGAACTTCCTGCTGACGCGACCA
Organism: Paenibacillus sp. FSL R5-0378; assembly: GCF_038009285.1. NCBI lineage: Bacteria > Bacillati > Bacillota > Bacilli > Caryophanales > Paenibacillaceae > Paenibacillus > Paenibacillus sp. FSL R5-0378. The sequence goes on along the minus strand of NZ_JBBPAY010000001.1, from coordinate 4,306,324 downwards.
ATCGGTTAATTTGTCAGCCGCTTGATAAGCCAGCGTCCCTGCTTCTACGTGCATCAGTTTCTGCTCCATGCGCTCAAAACCGCGGGAGATTTTGGTGATATCCGATACCGGAGCAGTCTTTGCCGTATCCCTCATCGTATTCACCGCATTAGCACGAACAAGTAGAAAGGTGAGCTTGTCGGTGAGCTCTTTGTAAAATATTAGCCGTGTAAAGTGTTTAGTTTCCGAAACAATTTACGGATCCACCCGACGATTACAGGGACCAAAAACAGCATGACGAATCCGGCAGCGATGAGAACCCCGGTTTGCGTTTCCTTTTCACTGGAGAGCATTTCCTCTACACTGCTCCCAATCAAAATCATACGCTGATCTTCTCCCTCGCCGGGCAGATGAATGGGCTCCAGATGTCCGTTAACGGCCCGGCCGATCACCGTGATCCTTTGCCCTAGACTAAGCGCGTGATAACCGTATGCCGTCTCCTTAGGGCTCTCCACAAGCAGCGGGCGGGATGTTTCCCCCTCATGGACAAAGGGGAGTTGGCTCGTTTCTACTGTTTCGAAATCCAGAGGCAGCCAGCCGGAGTAGAATTTGAAACGTTCACTTTCCACTTTAACGCCTTGAATGCTTAAATTCCCCCATACTTGCGGGACGGCGTCTTCATTCCACATATAGTTACATCCGCTTTTGCTGCAATGCCAATTAAACTTTTCCTTTTGAAGGAGCAGGTAACGCTGCCGTAACTTGCCTTGATCCGCTGCAGCGGTCTCCCCCTCAGCTTCTCCTTCGATCCGGACGATCCCGTTCGTGTCTGCTGTCAGCTGCTGAACCGGAGCCGCATGTGAGATTAATGAGGCCAACCTGGCCGAGTCCCAATACAGCAGCAGTAAGCCGGCTAATATGAAAAAGCCCAGGAATTTTAATAAACCCAGCCAAAGACGGGAAGCCCGGCTTCCGGCCAGTTTCCCCTTCCGCTTGGATTTACCTTTGCGATCCCCTTGATGAGTCTTTGTGCTGCTGTGCTTTGTTTGACGTTTCGAATGCCTGGCCACGCGCTCGTTCCCCCTGTGAGCTCAAAAATGTTGTCCTTGTAACATTACGGAGCCGCACTAGATCGGGTTTCAGCAGCGTGCACCTGTGTGCTTGATGATTCATACACTTTTCCTGTTCCCTGAATTTGGCTTGCAATTTGCAGGATCTTCCATTATTTTTTTGAATGATGCCGGTATGTGCTGCGTCCTGCTTGCAGGTGTCGGCTTTGATAAGTCCAAATATGATCGAATGACGAAAGGAGATGCCCATGAAGGAGTCGGGAGCTCTAGTTTCTCCACCAAGGGTCTGGTACCAAAAGAAAAGAAACATCCTGCGGATCGTCCTGCTATTGCTATGCCTGGTAGAACTGGCTATTGTCGGGGTGAAGTATGATGGTCATGTCCGCCAATTTTTGTGGATTGGAATCGCCGGATACTGCACAGCTTTAATATTTTTCAGCTATATTTTTACATACGTGGCGCTTCGGTACGGCAAACGGCAACCGGTTACGCGAAGAGCAGACTTGCTATTAGCCATTTTTATATTCTTCCTATCGTTATTCCCTATAATTATGCTTGGGAGAGTAACAGCGGATATCGTTCAGGGGCCAGTGGTCAAAACCGTGCACGTCGTCGAAATATGGGATCCTAGACGTGGCGGGGACCGCGTACGAACAGAGGACGGTAAGGAATACGAGCTCGGGTACAAGCAAATTGTCATAGAGAGTGGCGGCACTTACCGAATCGAGGCTCTGGAATATTCGGGAATGATTCTGGCAGCCGAGAAGCAGAACTAAATAAAAGATTCGATAAACTGAGAGCTGAGAGCATAACGAGCCCGCTGCAAAGCGGGCTTTCTCTTTATATGCCTTGTCAAACCGCCGCTTCCGATAAATTTGTTTGAACTCAGCCCAGAATTCTTTTCATTTGCACCGTAATGATTTTGCGGCCGTCATCTAACTGTGAAATTTTCAAATCGCTCCTAAAGCGGCGTAGAGTGGATAAAATGCAATAAAGATCGTTAGCCTACGCACTGATACGGAATTAAATCAGTTCAGGAAGCGCAAAGACGCCATGGTTCGTAAAGTCGCTGATGATCTCCTCAGGCAAATATTGAACGAGCTCCGACTTCGTGGCCCATCTATATTCATCGTGCTCATGCGAGAGGGTTACGTGCGGTTCGTCGGTTCTGCACAGATAAGATAAAAGCACAATTTGCCTCCCCGGATCCGTAAAAAATGTCGTTGCAAACAGCAATCGATCGATACTTGCGTGAAAATCCCCGCTTCTTCTTTAATTTCGCGAATCAAAGCGGTATCCAAATCCTCGCCAAACTCCAGATTCCCACCGGCTGTTTCCCAGCCTCCCGCGCCTACTTCGTCTGAACTGGATCGTTTGAGGATCAGGATACGGCCTTGATGGATGATTACAGCTTTTAATACGACAACGATCTTACCCGTCATGATATGGTCCTCCCCACATGCAGCGTCTCTCATTGTGATTGAAGATACATGAAATAGGGATGGTTTTCAATTCATAAAATCGAATCTTCCGCAATCCATGAAGAAGCCTCTTGAACAAAACGGCTCGGCTTCCCGATGCTGTACAATTGCAGTTCATGCATGGCCCGGGTACAGGCGGTATAGAACAGCCGACGCAAGCTCTCTTCTCCGTATTCTTCGTCCGAAGCGTTATAGACGATCACTGCATCGAACTCGATTCCTTTGGCCAAATATACCGGAATGACGACGATCCCCTGTTTATATTCGATCGAACCGCTGGTAACGAGCTTGATATCCTCCAGATCGTGAAGGGATTCAAATACGGATGCGCTTTGGGCTGCGGATTTGCAAATAATCGCAACGGTCCGGTGCCCCTGTTCCCGGAATTGTTTGACTTTTTGCCGAATGGACTGATGTAATTGCTCCGCGTCGGCAGCTCTCGTGAGTACGGGGCGGCTTCCGTTCCGGTCAAAAGGAATGATCTCTTCCCCATTCGGGATAAGCGCCCGTGTAAATTCGACGATCGGTCTGGTGGACCGGTAGCTTCGGTTCAAAATAATGGCATCGGTTTGTTCCTTTCCGTACAATTCGGCCAGCATGCCGAAATCATCCGTACCGTCGGCGTGCGCGAAGACTGCCTGGTTGAAGTCGCCAAGCACCGTCATTTTCGCCGCCGGGAACAGCCTTTTTATAAATTCGAATTGAAACGGCGAATAATCCTGCGCCTCATCCACGAGGACATGCCGGATCGAAACATTGGTCTGGAAGCCTTCGATCAGCTCTTTTAACAGCAAATAAGGTGTCGCGTCCTCATATAAAAGCTTCCCTTGGTCCATCTGTCGGGACGTCATTTCGCTGATTTCGTTCCATTCGGAAGGAAGTTCTGCTCCTTCAACCTCGCCGTCAGCCGGATGGGAAACCAGCATTTGCTTATAGATGGCCGGCGTATCGATAAAGCCCAAATCTTTAATTTGTTGCCGAATACGTCTGAATTTCCTGCTGACGATCCGGCGCGCGAGCTCCTTACGGACAAGTTCCAGATCCACATCCTCTTCCGATTCTTCGGTTAACCCGTGTTTTTTTCGAAGATGCGCATAAGCCTGCTGGTATTCATCATTGTCGACCAGCTCAACGGCGTCCTGCACCCAAGGCTTTCTTCTCTCGGCCTTCTCCGCTTCTTTGACCAGCTCCTTCAACCAATCCGACAACTTTTCCAATCTGTTGTTAAAGCGAAGCGTCGTGTGCTCACTGTAAAATCTATCCAGAATTTCCTCGGCGGAAACGAGCGTTTTGCCTTTAAAGGATATATCCTTGAATACCATTCCGGATTGTTCCAGCGCCTGGCGGCAGGATTGGATCCGATCAAAAAACGTCTTTGTCGCCTTAAAGCGGATACCCGCCATCCGTACCCGGTAATCCGGGTCTTCCGAAGCCGTAAGGACGTATTCCAGCTGCGTGTAAGGATCTTCAACGTCGAAGAAGCCGCTCAGCCGGTGATTCAGGTACTCCTGAAACGTGACCTGCTGCATATTCTCTTCCCCAAGCTCTGGCAGCACGCTGGAGACATAACTCTTGAACATGGCGTTTGGCGAAAATAAAAGCATTTGGTCCGCCGTCAAACGGTTCCGGTATTTGTACAGCAAATAAGCGATCCGCTGCAATGCCGCCGACGTCTTGCCGCTCCCGGCCGCCCCCTGAACAATGAGCAGACGTGCGCTGTCATGGCGGATAATCCGGTTCTGTTCCTGCTGAATCGTCGCCACGATGCTTCGCATGTGCGTGTCTGCGGATTGACCGAGCACCTGCTGGAGAATTTCGTCACCGATGGTGAGCCGGGTATCAAACATCGACTGAATAACTCCGCTGCGGATGATGTACTGCCATTTTTGCTCCAGCGTACCCTGAATCGGCCCGCCGGGCGTGATGTATTCAGCGGGACCCGGTGTGCAGTCGTAATACATGCTTGAGACCGGGGCTCTCCAGTCATAAATCAGGAACTTTTCACCGGTAGCATCCGTGAGTGAGGAAACGCCGATGTACACGCGCTCTGTCTCGTTCATTCCCTCTTCGGCAAAATCAATCCGCCCGAAATACGGCACATCCTGCATGCGCTGAAGCTGGGACAGCCGCTTGGAGGACTGACGGTGGCTGCCCTGGCTTAAGGAGAGAACCTCGGACTGCTGCCTTAAGCTGATAATCGTTTCTAGAAAATCGTCAAAGTTGTCCGTGTTCACCGTAACGTCTTCCCAGAAATGCTTACGGATGTCCACAACCTCTTGCCGGCGGCGGGCCGTTGCTTCCTCATATTCGTTGATCTGATCTTGGATGATGCCAATCACCTGATCCACCCGCTGCTGCTCCTGTTGAAGTTCTTGACTCATGAAGAAACACTCCTTTACACAAATGATTGTGAGTTACTGAAAAATAGGGGTTGACGGAACCGACGCTATGGTGTAAGATATAATTAGGAAATACTGATTAAATCAATAGGGATCACATGACGCATATTTAAATTTACCATGTTGCTTTCATTTTGGCAACTCTATTTTTGTTTACCTTCTAACTCCGCCTTTCACGGGATAACTTCCGTATGGCGGAGTTTTTTTATGATTATAGAATTTATAAATTTCAGCGAAGCTGAACCATTCTATAATCGCAAGAAAAACTTCGGCTAAATGCGGTCTGTCTTCTTTGAAGGTACGTCGATAGACGTTTTTCTTATGTTCCAATGCAAATATTTTGTGCCGCAACTCATTGATCAAAGTCAACAAGAAAAGGAGCTACACCGCCTGCAGACGACATAACTCCTTCGCAACTTTTTATAAAAGCAATTCCCGCTTTTCTCGGGAACATATTCAGAACCATTATTTCTATGCCTATTCCTTCTTTACCCCTGGACCGCCTTGGTATACTCCTTCCTCCTGCTTGATGTCGTCTTCGTCCAGCCCCTGCCGTGCCAGCACGTCCGCCGCGTTGTCCTTTGGCACATAGCCGATTTTTTCGCGCAGATATCCAATATCATAATAATTGTCGTCATTCGCTGAGGTTCCGTACATGGTCAAAAACTTAAGGGATGGATCTGCCTCAATGCAGCATTCGGCCAACTGCACCATATCGCGCCGGGAGATCCAAATATGAGCAGTACGGTCCGAGTGCGGACGGTCGTCGCCCGGAAAATTGCCGATCCGGATGTTCACGGAGGAAACTCCATACTTATCAGAATAATAACGGCCCAGAAGCTCGATATAGCTTTTGCTGAGTCCATAAAAGCTGTCGGGACGGTGATCCTCGGGCTTGATATGCTCTCCTACTTTATAAAAACCGGTGGCATGATTGGAACTCGCGAAAATAACCCTCGATACGCCGCCTTTACGGGCGCCTTCATAAATGTGATAAGCACCTGTCACGTTAATCGGGAGCACCTTCCCGAGGAAATCGTCTTCGTCTTTAGCCCAGCCAAAATGAAGCACCGTATCGATACCCTCCAGCGCTGCCGCCACAGCCTCTCCATCCGTGATGTCCAGCTTGCCGACTCCGTGCTCCGGATCGGGACGAATATCTGTTGCGACCACTTCATACTTGCCTGTCGACCGGAGTCCATCCGCTACACAGCTTCCGATCCGTCCGGCTGCACCGGTAACGAGTATTTTCCGTTTCACAGCTCCCACCTCATTCCTTTTTGTTCGATCAGCGTTCTTCCTGCTGCCACACATCCTTATAGTCTTTATGCCGCTTGAATTGAACATGGGCAAATGAGCAGGCGGGAATAATCTTCTTGCCTTCCTTCCGGGCCATATCCACCACCGCTTTGACCAGTTCATCCCCGATCCGCTGTCCTCGCAGCTCTTCGGACACATACGTATGGTCTATGACGATGGTTCTATCGTCTACGGGCTGAAAAGTGATTTCCGCCACCTCCCGGTCATCCTCTACCATCACGAACCCTTGACCCGCTTCACGGATTTCTCTCAACATTCCCACGCTCCTTGTGCAAAGTTGTTCCATCTTTGTTCTATCTTCTTTATTCTTCCCCGCCGAATGGACAAGCGAAACCTACAGAAGGCGTAACGTCATAAAATTGGCTCCCCTAAATTTTACTCTGGTGCTTTACCAGAAGAAAGTGTATGATTAATACTTGTCAGTGTTTTTTCAACAAGTCGATGCATTATTCATTCAAAAGGAGTTTGACATCATGACCAGACACAAACTGGGATTCTGGATTTTGACCGCTCTCGTCGTGGGGAATATGGTCGGTTCCGGAATTTTTATGCTGCCCCGCTCGCTGTCCGAAGCGGCCAGCCCTGCGGGCGTCATTCTGGCCTGGCTGGCGACTGGGCTCGGGGTTCTTATGCTGGCGCTGGTTTTCGGAAGCCTGGCTGTCCGTAAGCCGGAGCTGAGCGGCGGGCCGCAAATTTATGCGAAGGAGCTGTTCCGGGAAGGCTCACATGGCTCCCGCCTGGCCGGCTTCATGTCCACTTGGGGGTACTGGGTAGGCAATATAGCCGGGTTTGTCGCGGTGATTACGACCTTCGCCAGTTACCTGTCGACCTTTTTTCCCGTGTTGACCAGCGATAAAGTGTGGGTGGATACCGGAATATTGACGTTAAAGGCGGGCAATGTGCTGACATTTATCGTCTGCTCGCTTCTGCTGTGGGGCACGCATGCCATCTGCATGAAAGGCATGAACGGCGCGGGCCGATTGAATTTTATCGCGACGGCTACCAAAGTGGTTGGCTTTGCCTTGTTTATTATCATTGCTTTATTTGCTTTTCAAAAAAGCAACATCGGCCCCTTCCTGGCTCCACGGACCAATGACAACGGCGAAACGCTCAGCCTGCTGTCCCAGGTCAATGCTGCTGCCGTTGGAACGCTGTGGGCTTTTATCGGCGTCGAATCCGCCATGGTCTTTGCCGCCCGAGCCCGCCGCAAGCAGGACATCCGCCGCGCAACCATTGCCGGGCTGCTCATCTCCATCGTCCTGTATGTAGGCATCAGCATCCTGACGATGGGACTGCTGACGCAGGATCAGCTGATGGCTTCCCAGAATCCGCTGGTGGACGGCATCACAGCGGTAGTCGGCCCGATCGGCGGCAAGCTCCTCGCTGCGCTGGGCTTGATCAGCCTGCTTGGATCGACGATCGGCTGGGTGCTGCTGAGCGCCGAGGTGCCGTTTCAGGCCGCCAAGCTGGGCGTGTTTCTCCCTTCCTTTTCCAAGGAAAACGGAAAGGGCATGCCGAAGACGTCGCTATGGATTTCGAACGCAGTCGGTCAGGTTCTGCTGCTGTCGACGATCTCCGGCTCGATCTCGGCGGCGTTCGATTTTATCATTTACATTGCTACGCTTGCCTATTTGGTCCCTTATTTGATTGCTTCACTCTATCATATTAAGCTGATTTGGACCGGAGAAACCTTTACAGCTCGCAAAGAACGGGTAACCGAGGGCATGATCGCGGGGCTTGCGGCATTGTATTCGCTTTGGGTCATCATCGCGGGAACGGCGGATTTGAAAACCTTCCTGCTGGGCATCGTGTTGATCGTCAGCGGCATTCTGTTTTATCCGCTGCTGTTCAAGAAAGGCAAGGTACGCGGCACATCAAACTGATCATTACTGTATGAAACACAAAAAGGCGGCCATCTTGGATGGACGCCTTTTTCATAGGATTCCGTTGCGTCGACGGCTTCAACTTCTATGGCTTACCGATATACAGCTTACCGTTCGCAAAAATCGCCGAATATCCGAGCTTGTACAGCTCGAAATACGGAGCAAGCGGGTCTCCTTCAAGCCCGTATCGGTGCCATTGAAGGTAGTACGAAATCCAGTAGTCACAGGCAATGGAATAATAAGCCTCGCTCAACATTTGAACGGGTTCCTGATCATCCGTATGCTCACTCACCAGTTCAAACAACGATTCGTGTACGACGGGATCATATTCCTCCCGGAATTTTTCGAATTCGCTGCCGGATACGATGACTACTTCGGAGACCGTTTCGAGATACGCCGATGCCTCAACCGCTTCCTCCAGCTCGGAATGATCGTCCATCAGCTGCTTCAAACCGAGGATATGCCTTTTGCCGAGATCCCTGAGCTCCTCTTCGGATACATGATCGGATTTTCCGTTAAAATACCCGGGCACCCATTCCCCTTGAAAGTCCTGCGGATCCAGCATTTCATAGATCGGGAGGATGCGTTGTAAAAAGATATCACCGTCTTCCAAGGGTGCGAACGTAGCTTCCACCCCTTTTCCGCTGGGCATATAGATTTGAAAATAGCCGTAAAACATCTCTTCTTCAATGGGCCCTACAGTTTCTTCAGCCTCTTCTTCATCCATCAATCCAAGCACGTATTTTCCATACTCCTGCTGATCGATCATATCCGCCTCCTGTCTCTAGATTCTACTAAATAGAATTATAAAGCGGAGAGAGCGGCCGGGGCAACGGTTGGCCGGGCACGGAGCTTGTCCGATTAAGATTATGCTTGGGCCGCGCAACTTCCCGCATGATGCTTGCGTCTTGATTAGTAGATTCAAGTAAAAGAACACGGAGGATGATCATGAAATATTCCCACTTCATGCAAGGGGTGCTGCTAACTGCAGTGGTTGTGACGGCGGTATCACCCCATTCGCTTGCGGCAGCATCCACTCAACCGGGAGATCGAATGGATTCTGCAGCACGGTTATCGGTTTCCAGCTCTGCAGAGTCACCAGCCGCGTCAGCTTCCAGCACCGCCGCTTTGGGAACGGCTTTCGTTCAGGTAGCAGCCGGGAATTATTATTCGGTCGGACTCCGGGCAGACGGCTCGGTGTGGACCTGGGGAAGAAACTTATTGGGCGAACTCGGGATTCCCGATACTACGGCCGTTTCCAGCATGGTGGCACCTGTTCGTCTCAACACACTGCCACCATTGAACTCGATAGCTACCGACGGGTATGGTTACCAATTGGGCGTCGCACGCGACGGTACGGTATGGGAATGGGGATCACGACCGGGCTACGTCCGGGAAACCCAGGTTCCGCGAGCACTCCGGGGTTTATCCGGGATCTCGCAAGTAACGACATTGCAAAAATACAGCTTTGGTCTCGGAAGCGATGGGTCCGTTAAAGCGTGGATGAAAGATCAGAAGAGCGGCGATTCGAGCCAGCCGATTTCAGTTAAGGGCTTGAAAAATATCGTCCAGCTGCAGTCAGCTTCCGATTATATCTGTGCGCTGGATTCCGCCGGATCTGTCTGGAGGTTTACGGTGAACACTTCAGACAATCAGCTTCACTTCTCCGTACCGATCCGAATACAGGGTTTGCCGGCATTGAAGCAAATTTCCACGCAGCATGCCTATGACGCTTATGGAGTAGACAGATCCGGCAAGGTTTGGAAATGGTCGTCTATCCAAGCTTCTTCCGGCACAGAAAAGCTGTATGTAAAGCCAGTGAGCATTCAGCCGTCCCTTCAGGTTCAAAATGTGTATGCTTCCATCGGTTATATGTTGCTGGTGAGCCGGCAAGGCGAAGTGTGGATGTACGACGGCAAACCGGGCCGATCGGCCGTTAAAGTCAAAGGATTGCAGCGGATCGTATCGGCATCGGCCGGGGATACCCATCGTTTGGCCGTTGATGCCAAAGGCCAGGTGTACGGCTGGGGGGCAAACAATTGGAATGAGGTTGGCGTCGCGCGTAATGCGGGTGACGGCATGGAATACGCACCGGTTCCCATTCAGCGGCCGATCACCATTCGGATCAACGGCAGCCTGCTCCCCGCCTCCTTCCCAGCGGTCAACAAGAATAACTCGATCATCGTCCCTGTAAAAAGCATAGCGAAGGAGCTCGGAGGCTCTCTCGAGGCCTCTACAACTCAGGAAGGGACCACTTACAAGCTTCAATACGGCCAAACTACGGTGACTTTCCGTCTCGGCTCGGCCGAAGCTGCTATACAGGGGCGGTCCATGGCATTATCCAGCCCGGTAAGTATGATAAACGGCGCCGTTATGGTGCCAGCTTCCCTGTTCAAACAGCTGGGATGCCAGGTCGATTGGAATCCGAATCTTGCCGAGCTGAGCATTCAGGGCAAGTAACAGGCTGTTCATGCACTGTTAGCACGCGCCGCTAAATGCGGTGTGTACTTTTTTTATAGCGTAATTGCCTAACGATAATTGTAGCTAAATTTCATTCAGCGGTGATATGCTTAAGCAAAGCCAACAGCTCTCTGATCCTGGGAGCAAGGTCCTCGTTTCCGTTCATGATCCGGATGAACTCCGCTTCACCCTGTTTTAGCAGCACACCGCTGAAATAATAATATCCATAAAAAGGATCCGGCTCGTAACCGCGAGGTTCTTCTTCCTCCCACTCCTCCTCGTCTCCGTCTTCTTGCTCGGGCCAGAGGTACTTGTCATCCAGCAGCTCTTTCATGGAGTTTATCGAGCCCACTTCTTGAATATCCTGATCTGCTAATGCAGAAGCTACAGCAAGGAATAAATCGATCTCTTCGATGGAAACCTGTACCGGTTCCACCGTCCTTAGCTTCTCCATCAGTGCAAGAATGGTCCATGGGGTCACCTGCCACAAGGTCCCTTGATGTTCGATCAATCCCGCTAGGGAAGCGTACTGTTTTTCTTTAATGAACCGTGGAATGTCCGTGCCTCTCCCATAGGCCGTCGTCAATCGATGCCATGGAACGTTTGGAATTTGAATATCGGTATTAGCCTTCATCGATGACCTCACCTCTCGCTCTCTATCTTACTTGCTCTGCTTTTATTTATTTCAACGCCGCAGTACATGCTTCCTTTTTCCAGAGGTTAGCACCTTAGTTACTTAAATAAAGTTTTTATGTTGACAATATTAAATTTAAAAAATATAATAACTTACGTAAAGTAACTTACTGATGAATTCAGACTGCAGTCGGTTCATAATCCAAATACATCATAGATGGTTCAGGTGGTGCAAACATGTCGTTTTTCAAAAAATTATTTGGCACAGCAGCCAAGGAGGAAGTTACAATGAGCAAATTGAACATCGGTATTATTTTGGGAAGCACGCGTCAAGGCCGGGTAAGCCCGCAAGTAGGACAATGGATCAAGGAGATTGCCGACCAACGCGGTGACGCTAACTACGAAATCGTGGATATCAGCGATTATAATCTGCCTTTCCTCGGAACGACAGATGGATCCGAACCTGGCATCGCTGCCTGGAACCAGAAGCTCGGAGAACTGGACGGCTTCGTGTTCATCGTTCAGGAATACAACCACAGCATTACCGGCGCGCTGAAAAATGCGATTGACTTCGCCCGTGAAGCGTGGAACAACAAGGCAGCAGGCATCGTGAGCTACGGCTCTACCGGCGGCGCCCGCGCAGCGGAACATCTCCGCGGTATCCTGGGAGAACTGTTGGTTGCCGACGTTCGCGTTCATCCAACGCTGTCTCTGTTCACCGATTTTGAAAACGGATCGGTCTTTAAACCGCAAGCCCTTCATCTGGACAATGTCAATGCGATGCTGGATCAAGTCGTGGCTTGGAGCGGAGCCCTCAAGACTTTAAGATAATTGTATAGTCAATCCAAATAAATGCAAAAAAGCTGCCGAATTCCCGGCAGCTTTTTTGATATTTTCCTGCATGCTTGCTTTCCCTCACTTGCTTCAATCCCCCGTGGTGACCAGCCTATTGGTTTCCTGCACCAGCTTGCGCAGAATATCAAGCGCCTCCTGTAACCGTCCAGCATTTGCCGATACCAAGGTGAATATTTGATGGACACGCTCTGCATAGGCTGGCGGTACGATTTCGAAAGCGTCGGCGATGGCTGTCGCTCCCTTTTCGTTCATGCAATACTGATGATTTATGGCGAACAGCACCTGGTTCAAGCAGGATACCGCCCTGAAGCAGCATCCGCTCACATAAGAGATGTCTTTCTTGGCGACCCCTTTCATCCCGATGTCAAGCGAAAATTCGGCTTCCCACAAAAACTTGCCGATGACCGCTTGCCGGTATACGGCTGGGAAAGGCGACGTTTTGGACTTCAGTGCGGTAATGATGTCCGCAGGATCCCATAGCACTTGGCACAACGCGACTTCCGCCATGTAAATGGCGTTAATAAAGCCGTGAGGATGGCCTGGCTGATAATCAATCGTGACGTTTCCCTCGAGGCATTCTTCTATCACCATGGAGACTTTGCGGATATCGCGGTACAAAAAATCAACGGGGATTTGTTCGACGTGCAGCCAGCCCCCGCCATTGATCCAAGGTCCCCATCCGCCAATCTCCGTGATCAGGTCCGTTCGGCCGTCATCATCGAGGACAGCAGCGATCCGACGGAGTTCTTTGATGTCCAATCCTTCCCTTGAATCATAATAGATGCCGATATCGATATCGGATCCGGGATGATGCGTCCCTCTGGCTCTGGAACCACCAAGTACGATGGCCCTGACCCCATCAACCTGACCAAGATCCTGTGTTATTCGATGGATTATGGACTGAATATCCATGCCGGCTCACCTCATTCGACTCTTTTCATTTATTATAGCAGCCGCACAAACCGGATTTACGGTAGAAAACGATTTAACGTAAAAAAGCACCGGCTAAAGCCGGCGCCTTGCCTTATTTCCACCATTCATCAAAAGGAGTCACGGGCAGCTCACGTTTATGCTGCGAACGGTCATAACGCTGCTCAATCTTGAGCTGTTCCTGCGGGTCAACCTGCTGCCCGGTCAAATACTGGTCGATCACTTCGTATTCCATGCCCAGCTCGGTTTCATCCGGCTGCTGCGGCTTGTTGTCCAGCAGATCGGCCGTAGGCGTCTTCAGATACAATCTCGCTTCGGCGTCCAAAGCTTTAAGCAGCTGACGGCCCTGCTCTTTGGTCAGCCCCGTCAGCGGCAGAATATCCGCTCCTCCGTCACCGAATTTCGTGAAAAATCCGGTGAGCGCTTCGGCGGCATGGTCCGTCCCGATCACCAAACACTGCCGCTCACCGGCGATGGCGTACTGGGCGATCATCCGCATTCTCGCTTTGACGTTTCCTTTATGGTAATCGGGAAGCCCGTTTCCTGTAGTTTCAGAATACGTAAGGGCAAAAGCGTTGACGGCATTCATAATGTTGAAATCATAGCTCTCGTCCGGCTTGATAAAATCCAGCGCCTTCTGCGCATCGTCCTCATCCTTCTGAATGCCGAAAGGGAGCCGAACCGCGTAAAATTTGGCCTCATATCCTTCCGAACGCAGCTCCTGGACCGCAAGCTGGGCAAGGCGTCCTGCCAGGGTCGAGTCCTGCCCGCCGCTGATGCCAAGCACGAACCCTTTGGCCCCTGCCTTTTTGCAGTAATCCTTGAGGAAACCGATTCGTCTGCGAATTTCCTCCTCCGGCTTAATTTCAGGCTTTACATGAAGTTCTTGAATAATTTGTTGTTGGTTTTTCATATCAATGACTCCCTTCTATCGGTACAGTTTATGTTGGCACATATAAGCATAGCAGTTGTCGGGAACCAGATAACGCGGCTCACCGCCTCGTTGAAATTCATCCCGGATATACGTCGAGCTGATTTCCATCGCGAGCCCTTTGTCGATCAAATGAAACGTCTGTCCGTCGTCGGCATTCCGCAGAATCGGCGATTTGCTGATGGCCGCCAGCATGTTGATCCCGTCCCGAGCCATCACGATGAACTTGTTTTCCTGGATGAGCTCCTCTGATTTTTTCCATTTCCCTTCCCCGATATCAAGCAGCAGATCCGCACCCATAATAAAATAAATGTCGTCGTCCGGGAAAGCCTCCTTGTAATGCTTCAGCGTCAGATAGGTGGCAATTTCCCATCCTGCTTGCTTCATTTCATAATCGTCAGCGACAAATTTATCATTGCCATCTATCGCAAGTTGAATCATGTTCCACCGGTGCTCGTCGCTGGCATGCAGCGATTTATCCGGCCTTTTGCTTGAACAGGGCAGGAAGATCACCCGGTCCAGCCGGCAGCGGTGGGCCACGGTGCTGGCCGTCCACAGATGTACGTTGGTAATAGGATCGAACGAGGATCCGTATATTCCGATTTTCGCCATGTTCCCCTCCTTAAGGCTGCAGCTGCCGCTGGATGTCCCGCTGAATTTCGTCGATCAGCCTCATTTTGTTATCCCAGCATGCCTGGCTCAGGTTCACCGGATACTCTGCCGGATTCAAGATCCGCTGGTATTCCTCCCAAAGCACCTGTAGGTTATCACGCGCAAACGCTCTGATGTCCTTCAAATCTGGCAGTTCATACACCAGCTCTCCGCTGTCAAAAACCAGATGATGAAGCTCCCTAGCCTCAAAACCGGTCACGAACTTGGCAATATACGTATGCACCGGATGAAACATTTTAAGACGCTCCTCTTTCTGTGGTTCTTCATGCTCCAGCGCAATATAATCGCCTTCCGATTTGCCGTTGTTCCGGTTGATGATGCGATAAACCCGCTTTCTGCCCGGGGTTGTAATCTTTTCGGGATTCGAGCTGATTTTAATGGTGTCGACCATATCACCAGTTTCATTCTCAATGGAAATCAGCTTGTAAACGGCTCCCAGTGCGGGCTGATCGTAAGCGGTAATGAGCTTGGTTCCGACACCCCACACATCGATCTGCGCCCCCTGGGCTTTTAGGCTCATGATCGTCTGTTCATCGAGATCGTTGGAGGCATAAATTCGGGCTTGCGGAAAACCGGCATCGTCGAGCATTTTTCTGGCCTCTTTAGATAAATAAGCCAGATCGCCGCTATCCAAACGTATACCTTTGAAGGTGATCCGATCGCCGTACGCTTTGGCCGCCTTAATCGCGTTCGGTACTCCGGACTTCAACGTATCATACGTATCGACAAGAAATACGCAGTCCCGGTGGGACTCTGCATACTTACAGAAAGCGGTATACTCATCCCTGTAAGCCTGAACCATCGCATGGGCATGCGTTCCTGCCGTCGGAATGCCGAACAGCTTGCCGGCCCGCACGTTCGATGTCGCATCAAACCCTCCAATGTACGCCGCGCGCGTTCCCCATATGGCCGCATCCATTTCCTGGGCCCGTCTGGATCCGAATTCCATCGTGACGTCGTTTCCGGTAACCTGCTTCATGCGGGAAGCCTTCGTTGCGATCAAAGTCTGATAGTTGACGATATTCAGCACAGCCGTCTCGATTAACTGAGCTTCCGCCAGCGGTGCCTCAATCCGCATCAGCGGTTCATTGGCGAACGCCAGCTCCCCCTCTCTCATAGACTTCACGGTTCCCGTGAAGCGGATCCCGGAAAGATATTTTAAAAACTCGTCGCTGTATCCATCTTCCTTCAGGTAGGACAGATCAGATTCCGTAAAACGAAATTGCTGCAGATAGCGCACCACCCGTTCCAGTCCGGCGAAGACGGCATAACCGTGGTGAAACGGGATTTTACGAAAATAAACCTCGAATATTGCCCGTCGTTCATGAATTCCATCCTGCCAGTAGGACTGCGTCATATTGATTTGATATTTATCCGTATGCAGCGCGAGGCTGTCATCTGCATGAAGATTTGTATCCGGATTCGGTTGCTGATTCATTCGTTGGTCCTCCTTTTGTAAAATAACAATTAACCAAATGTTAAATCAGATTTCAAAAAAAATAAGATCTTTATTTTCGCACAATGGATTTACTTCTTGCTGTGATATATGGAGCTGCTGATATCCATATCCACAAAGCGGTACAGCTGCGTCGGTTTCTTCGACGTTCGGCTCGTCTTCTTGCCGGCCACCTCCTGGATAAACGGGAGGGACTTGATCTTTCTGGCAAAAGCCGCATCCAGGGCAATCGCCGAATCTTTCGTTACGGTGAGCAGTACGCTCTGCAGCTCCGAATAGGTGAACTCTTCAGGCAGAAAATCCTTGGCCGCCGTCGTCTCCAGCAGCTTCCGCCGGATGACGGCAATGGCGTCCTGGATGATGACTTCATGGTCAAACGCCAAGTCCAGCGACAGGACGTCGTCGACCGGAAACAGCTCAACCTCGCTCGCGTCATCATTGGCTGCTCTCTGGGACAGATGGTGTTCGGGCACGATCGCATAATGCGCGTTCGATATGATCCAGCCCCGCGGGTCCCGGCCCGGCGTATCGTATACACCAAAATGTTCCAGATGAATATGCTCGACCCCAGTCTCTTCTTTCAGTTCCCGCTCCGCCGTTTGAAAAGCGGATTCCGTTGGTTCGACAAAGCCGCCCGGCAGCGCCCATTTCCCTGCTTCGATGTTGGGGCGGCCCTCACTGTCCGTCATACTCCGTTTGATGAGCATGATTTGCAGCTCCATTACCGGCGGTTTAAATGCTTCCGTCTTCTCCGAACGGATTGTAAAGACCGCGATGTCGGACGTATAGCCGTCAGGTGTGCGGTACTTTCGGACATCGTATTGCTGAAGTGCTTGTTCGTTGGACATATTTGCCTACGCCTTTCCTGTTTTGATTTACAATTAACATTTTGTTAATTAATAATATACCCGGGTTGGTTTTTTGTGTCAAGGGTTATGTTGCCAAAATAATAAAAAACAAGCCGACTTCTGCGTCGGCCTGTTCAAATGTTTCGGTCAGGAAGCAGTTAGACAAAATAGGCGGTTCCAAGACTGACCTAATTATTGGAACTTACTTTTAAGCGCTCGAAAGTCTTGACCATTTCGGCATCCTCCAGAAAAATATTTTTACCTCCTAATTGGTTACCCATGCCCAGCTTGTTTCCTCCAGCCAAGTAAATGCTGACGGAATCCCCGGCAGTGAACTCTACCGACATGCCGTGGAAAAACGTTACTGGAAAGGTCTTCGGCAGCGTCACTTCTGTGCCTTCCGAGGAAACTTTTTTAAGGATCCGGCAAACCGTACGAATCCCCTCCTGATCCTTCTTGTTCGCTCCAATCAGAGGTTTGTAAATGAGGTCCCCATCCTGCATATGAACAGACTTTACGGTGTCGACGGCACATGAAGCGGCCATCTCCTGAAAGCTGCGTTCTTTAGGCAGTGCCTTCCGTTCTTCGGCATAAGAAGGCCGTTCATAAGTTAACCGCTCGGAGCTGGCGTTCTTTTGGAACGGACTGAGATAAGCAAAATCTACAATTCCATGCCCCATATCCCCGGCGAAGCTCAGCGTATCTCCAGGATACGGCGTCTGGTTGTCACGGGCGTATGCCAAATCTTTTCCCGTTAAAAGCTTGTCGGCGAGTACTGTGGTCGTGTTATCCTTCAGATCGACCAGCGTCAGTAATCCCGTGCGGCCCGGCCGGACGACTAGATAATCCGCTCCAACAAACTGAACGCCGAACACATCATCCTCCTTGGTCAGCTCCTGCAAATCATGCGTGGCAACGATTTTCCCTTCGTCGTTATATAACCACACGATCTTTCCGTCCGTCAGTACTGTATATTCGATCCAGCCTTTAGGATCATAAACCTCATAGTATGACGTATTTGATTCGTACCGTCGATCATAAGCCGCATGCTTCTGATCGACGATCCGGTTATTGCGGATAAGTAGGGAGTAGACATCATAATGAGGTTTTGGATTGTTGTATTTATCCACAAACGTCAGTACCGTATTCCCTCCTTGCTGGGACCCGCCTTCAGCCGAAACTGTTCCCTTCATCTCCGCATCCAACTTCCCAATGTTCAATACATCGGATTGTTCGTCTTTAGCCGTATACAGCTCATGGGTCGTTCGATCCCACCATATCGTTAGCCACGAGTACAGTTTGAGGTAATCGTCCGATTTCGTCATATGTACGGTTTGCGTAGCCTTATCCCACTTCACTTCCGTTCCCATGGCCTCCGAGAAAAAGCGCAGCGGAGCATACACCCGCCCGTCGACCATTCGAAGTGGCGAGGACAGGGCGACATGCTGTCCATTGACGCTAGCGCTTTTCGAGCCAAAAGGCAGTTTCACGGTGAGCTTTGGATACCTCATGGTTACCGTTTTGGCCTGAACGTTCCAAGAGACCAGGGTACCGAGCACTTCTCCCATATCCCGGACCGGCAGATAAACCGTACCTTTGTCCAGGAAAGGGGGTGTTTTCGGATTTGCAGCTTTACCGTTCATCGTCAAGTTAATGCCAGTATTGGCCGCCGCTTTGGTTGACGCGGAATTGTCGGCGCTAACAGGCAGTGTAATTGCAAATGCAGCAGCGGCGGCCAGAAAAGCAGCCGGCAGAAATGAATTCCATCGTAGTTTGAAGCGCATCAGATAGGATCCTCCCGTTATAAAAAGAATGAGTGCCTAATCAATAAACGCCGGAAATCAGCTGTTGGTTGCTGCCCTGAGAAATTTCCTCGCAAATAATTCACCAGCTACAGTGCCGCATGTGATGGTTCTCGCCTTACAGCCAAGCGCTGACCCGCTCGGATTTGCGGACAAACATCGCCGTCAGGGACTTCGCTCTCGCATCAAGCAGCTTCTTGCGACCCTCGGGAGTCCGGGTATAGACCAGCTCAGCCGGTCCGATATGCTTGCGCCACAGAACGGCAAAACGCTCGGCAATGTCCTTGCGGCGTCCGATCTCCTCCGGGACGGCATGATAATCATGCGACTGGCCAAACCACCGCCGCGATGTGCGATAGACTAAATAGCGGGGATTATCGATCGGATCGAGCAGCTGCTGCAGAGCATTCAGAAACAGCGTCTTTTCATGCGTACTCCCATCCCTCAGCCAGCATACGAAGGTACCTCCTTCCTCCTGGGTACCGATCAGATGAATGCTCGGAGCGGGTTGGACCAGCTTCATTTCATACAGCACGGTGTATACGGCTAATCCGACTTCGCGAATACTTCGATCCAGCGACTGGTGCTTGATCGTCATTTTTGCAGCCTTGTAGATCCAGGGACTGGCACAGACGGCCGCCAAGACGGCTGCGATGCTGAATTTGAACCATCCCGGTGCATCCGAATGCAGCATTTGAGGCGATGAGGCCGCATCAAAAAAGGTCTCCAAACCGAGCACCAGCGCAAAAATAAGAACTGCTTTGATCGTATAGGGATAAACAACCGGCCTTGGAACGCTCTTGCCTTCCGCCTTCAACTCCTCGGTCATCGAACCCTGCAGGGCGACAGCTGATGCCCAGTGCTCCTTAAGCAAATGCCGCTCCTTTGCCCTTTCCAATGTTTGTGCGTTGTACTGCTCAATATCCCTTACCGCTAACTGTCCCTGCCCCAATCCCATTCGCTCCATGCCGGATTCGATCGTCTCATTCGTAATGGACAAGCCCACCAACGAGCGGAAACGTCTGGTAAGAGACGCCATATCTTCTCCACCATCCGCAAGCTCCGTATCGACGCAGGCCAAATGCCATATCGCCCCAGTTTTGTCCGGATTTCCGCGCTGCGAACGGATCGCACGCCCCCGCATCTGATTAGACAGCATAAATGAGCCTACGTAGGAGGCCATGATCATCGAATTGATCCCCGGCGCATCCCATCCTTCGCCCAGCAGCGCAGCCGTACCAACGAGTACGCGGACACCGCCTTGGTCAAAGAGCTCTGTGACCCATTCGACGATAACGGAACGATTCGAATCGCGCACATCGATCGTCACGTAGTCGGAATCGTGGGCGAGCGGCCGCTCCGTGAGCGTAATACCGCGCTGACCGGCCGTCTCCCGCACCCATGCCGCCGCAGCGACTGGCAGGATCACAAGGGAGCCGGTCAAAACGCCGATGGGGAGCTCTCTCCCGCACGGTTCTTTTTCTCTAAGCCGTCTGCGTATGGTTTCGAAAATCGGGACCACCCCGAGGCGCTGAATCGGCTGTTCATCCCCCGCTTGCTTAGGCATGTCTTCCTTCCGGATATAATCGGTCAGGATGACCATTCGCAGGCCTTCGCCAAGGACCGATCTCTCAAAATCGAGGATATGCCCGATTTTCTTCAGCTTCGAAACGCTGTGAATCAACATTTTGTCCAGTGCCGGAGTGGACCGCAAGTACAGCTTGCGCCGCTCAATCATGCCGAGTTGGCTGAGCCGTCTGCGAAGTTCCTTCAGCTCAGGCCGATCTGAATCCACATGGGCATCTTTAAACAATACCCCGCTCAACAGCTCCTCCAGCCATTCGTCGCTTAGATTTGGCGTATCTGCTTCTTTGAGCCCCAGCAGCTTGACCGCATCGCGCCACACTGGCTGATTCGCCGCCCGTAAGAAAATGACCATGCTGGAGTAATAACCAGGGGAAGATAATATCTCTTCCATATGGGATTCCGCGTTCGTGATCCAAGGGTGGCCGGCGATCAGCTCGGTTATGAACTTGTCCCGGATGAGCTCGCCCCGCAGCCTGGCCGCATGCATGCGAAACTCGCGGAGCTGCGCCGCTTCCTTCTCCTCAGGCGGGGTCAGCATGATGTAATCCTGATGCGGGCATAATTCGCCATGACGGACAAGCTCCGGCACGCTGATCTCCTCATCAATCGGCCCGCACAGCTTGATATACCGCTGCCACTCGTTCGGATTCACGTCATACGGCGGCGTTGCTGTCAGCGCAATTTTGGTCGGCCGCTCCAGCAGGCCGCACAGCTGAACCGCGCTCCTCCACCAGGACACGCGCAAATGATGGGCTTCATCAAAAATGACGGTGTGCAGTCCCAGCTTCTTCAGCTTTTCAATGATCTCTATCGCTGCTGAAGGCTGGCCCACCTCGTCTTCCTTTTCCGCCTCAGCCGTGTCTTCTGGAATCTCCTGCTCCTCCGGAGCCGATTCACGTTCAGTCATAGCATCTTCCGTATCATCGACCGCAGTTTTCATCCCGTGTTCACTTAGAACAGTTGACTGCTTGTCTCCCTGCGCCTCATCCTTTTTACCGGCGGCGGTGAGAACAGTATGTAAGGCCTGATATGTTGTAATTGTGACCATGGCCGGATGATGAATAGAAGTCGACAACCAGTCCGGGCGTATGTCTGTATCCAAAAAAAGCTCCATGAAGCGGTTTGCCCACTGCTCCTTGATCGTCAAAGTCGGTGCCAAAATGATCGTCGGCCGGTTGATGCGCAGCATGACTTCCAGGCCCAGAACGGTTTTGCCGGATCCGGGAGGCGCAACAAGATGCAGGTGCCGATTGCGCAAATGCTCGTCCAACCGGTCCAGTATCCGCTTTTGATAGGAACGCCACGGATAGTGAAATTTGATATGCTCAGGAAAAACCTTGGTCTGATTCTCCATGGCAGTTCACCTCTTTTCATCTATTTCCTTTCGTCCATACCCCTCTTTACGCCGAAAAACGTGCCAGGGATTCGGGGAATGGATATTTTGTAAAATCATTCATGATTTGAGCCCGTGATGAACAATACTATAATAGGGAATCTTTGCCGCTGTTGAAAAGTCATTTATGAAAGAAGGGGGATGCTTATGGCTGCATGGCTTATTTACGCGCTGCTTTCAGCCGCGGCGGCTGCGCTGGTGTCCATTTTCGGGAAAATCGGTCTGCAAAACATCGATGCCAACGCCGCCACGGCGATCCGGGCCGTCATTATGGCCTTATTTCTGCTCGGGGTCATTGCCGTACAGGGGAAGTTCGGCCAACTGGGAAGCATTTTGGCACAAAAAAAAGCACTCAGCTTCATCGTGCTCAGCGGAGTGGCAGGTGCAACGTCGTGGCTGTTCTATTTTTTGGCCCTCAAGTACGGCAAGGTGTCGCAGGTAGGCCCCATCGACAAGTTAAGCGTCGTGATCGCCGTCATTCTGGCCTTTCTGTTCCTCGGCGAAAAATTATCCTGGCTGAACTCGGCCGGCGTCGTGCTGATCGCAATCGGCGCACTGCTGGTCGCCGTGAAATAACCACACGCATTAAGCATCTTTGCTGCCGCTGCCTTTTCCTGGGCCCGTCCCGAGTTCCGACTCCTTAAATTTACGCATAATTTCCAGCAGCATCACATGCAGACTGACCCAGACACCGCCAAAAATGTATCCGGCAAACACATCGCTTGGGAACTGCACGTGAAAATAAACCCGGCTGACCCCGACGGCCAAACAGATCAGGATCACCGCCAAAACGATGGGAATCCGGACGTAACGGAAGTGATAATGCCGCAGCAGTAAAAAGGCCGAAAAACCGCATACTGTCAGCGTAACTAACGTTTCCTCGCTCGGAAATGTATTGAACAGCTGTACGCCAGCTGCCACCGGACCTGGACGATGAAACAACAGGCGAAGCACCCTGTCCAAGAACTCTCCGCCGGCCACAACCCAAACCAGGAACGACAAATCAAGCCCGCGGTCTCGGCTGTGGAGCACGATCCACAAGCCTGTCAGGCATAGAACCGGCCCATACAAATCCAAAGTCCCGAACCTCGCAAATACGTGCATCCAGCCCGCCCACTCTGGACCGAACAGAACCGATACTAAATAAGAGGCAATTTGGTCGAATTGTCCGTACTCATGCGACAAAAAATCTTGAATGACGCCGAGCATTAACGAAAAAAACAATACAAATGCGGCAAACGAGGACAGCAGCAATAGACGGACCTTTCCGAACGACTGAAAGTGCCGCACGCCGCTTGCCAGCAAATCCATCAATCGCTCGATCACTTGATGTTTATACTTGCGGTAGACATAAATAGCCGCTGTGACCAGTGCCGAACCGATCCCGAAAATAACCATGTAACGATTGACCGTAGAGTGATAGGCTTCCCATTTCGGGCCGAGCACTTTACCAAGCGAAATGAACAGGCCTACCCAGAAAAGCGCGCCGGTGTAGGCAAATAGCGCATAACGCCGGAAGGGCATACGCGTTACGCCGCAAAAGTAACCGGTAATGTGACGGACCCCCGGTATAAAATATGCGGCAAACAGAAGCTTGTCCCCGTAGCGCTCAAACCAGCCCGTAATTTGTTCCATCCTCTCTTCGGTGAGATGTACCTTGCTGCCATGGCGCGAAATAAATGGGCGTCCAAGCCGGTATCCGATCCAATAAGATAAAGTCACGCCGGTCAAGACGCCGGCTCCGGCCGACGCCATGCTCAGCAGCCAGTTCAGTTTCCCTTCATACACAAACAAACCGGTATAGCTCATCATCATTTCACCGGGAAGAGGCAGAGCAAGCATTTCCAGGCACAAAAATAGATAGATCAATGCGTAACCATAGTGCTCCAGCAAATTCGTCAGCATACGTACTTCCAGCTCCCTCTACACATAACCGCTATAACTTATTAATCGTATAACTATTACTTCATCGGCTTTATAGCAGCCACCTTCTCTATATTTCCCCTTCATTTCACGCTTTTAACATGCGCCGAACCGGTCTTGAATAATACGCAGTGTAAAAAGACTTTGCCTTCTTGTCAAACCGCAGGCTCCAAGCCGAAATAACCAACCCCAACGAAAAATCCGCCGGGCTTGGTTGGAGTTACCAGTCATCCTATGAAACGCTAAACTATTTTGCATAGATCCCAATAAACGGCAAACCGTTCCTTGGCTGCTCCCTCATTGTCTACATTACTCCGCCGTCACCCTGCTTTTTCGGGACTTACCGGACGTCCGCTTCTTTACATACCATGACAAACCGGCAAGGAGCATGAAGACCATGCAGCCGATCACAGCCCAGAGCAGTGAACCTTTCCTTACACCGGCGTACAGTGCGCTCATAGCCACAGTATGCGGAAACACACCGATCGCCGTCGTCAGCATGTAACGAAATAGGTTAACCTTTAACAGCCCGGCGGCATAGTTGACGGCATGATAGGGGATGAAGGGAACGAACCGTGCGATCAGAAGGCCTTTAAATTCACTGGCTCTCAGCCAATCCTCCATTTTGGCAAGATACGGTTCAACCCGCGTACCTGCAAAATAAGAAGAGAAAGACCAGGCAAGCCAATATCCCCCAAAAGCTCCGATGATCCCTGAAGTCCACAAGCAGAGACCTCCCCAATATGGCCCGTAGATTTCCAGAACCATCACGGCGGTGATTTCGCCTGGCAGCGGAAGCATATTTAGCAGGGTTTGAAACAGAAACACAGCGACGAAGCCAATGAAACGATAGCGGCGTATCCACGCGACAATTGATTCCGCATCCCCTGTTTGCAGCACATAAACGGTATATATCGCCAAGGTGGTCAGGAGCAGCATTCCAATCCATTTCATCCTATGCTTCATCGTTTAGGGACGAAGCATCAGCTCATAATCATGGTTTGCATCTTGATAGTTTTGCAGCGTCTTCAAAATATCGTTCACGATCCGCTCGCCTGCCGCTCCTTTATGAAATTCTGCCATTTTTCCGCGGATCCGATCAGCTGTCGTCGGCGCCCCGAGAAAATCCCGGAGCTGCTCCGCGAGCTGGCGGACATTGGATGAAATCTGGGCCATGCCGTTGGTTTTAAAATAGCGGGCGTTTTCCCTCTCCTGACCGCCATACGGACTCAGAATAAAAATCGGCAGCTTCAGAATGACGGCTTCGGACAAAGTTATGCCTCCAGCCTTCGTTACGATGCAGGAGGACGCGGCCATCAGATCATGAATGTTTTTGACGTATCCAACAATATTCACCTGCGACTGACCCGAAAACAGTGTCGTCAATTTCTCATAGGTTTGCTGTTTGCGTCCGCATACGACTGTAATTTCGCAAACTTCCTGGTCAACCAGCTGATGAATGAGCTCCACCAGCTGCTGGAACACCGTAAATGTTCCTGCCATCACCAAAATACGTTTCCCCTTGGCCGTTCCATGTGCAGCACGGCGCAGCGGGGCTTCAACGGCTGCTGTATAGAATTGGGGCCTCACAGGGATACCGGTAACGCTGATTTTCTCCGCTGCGGCGTCATAGTTTTGGACCATCATGTCCTTGATCTCATCAGTAGCCACGTAATACCCGAACGTATCCGGATGAATCCAGCGGGAATGCAGGGCATAATCGGTAATGACTGTAAACGTACGCGCGGCGTGAACGCATTCTCGCTCCGAAACGACGCCGAAAGGGAATGTATTGATGATCGCATCGGGCCGGAAACGGCTGATCGTCTCCAGCATTTTGCCTTTCACGAGTCCGTTCAGGTACCGCATCACCGGCCCGGATGGATTGGAATCCCTGGTCATGTAATAGCTCCAGCCATAATAATCGAAGCCCAATTGGGACGTAAATGTGCTCATTTGATACACTTTCGAGAACAAGGAATTTAATACCGGATGAGCTTCCTTCATGAGGTCAATGATTTGCACCTGGTTGACCTGCTGCGCATGAAAATAGTGCAATAACGCCGAAGATACCTGAAGATGGCCGTCTCCAAAGCCGGCTGTCAAAATCAAAATACGCGGGCGACGGTTAGACATGCTTGTTCCCTCCCTTTGGTCTCATCGGATTGCCAGGCGACACAAGTCGATGCCTGATCCGGTCAGGATGATCTGCCAAGAGTTAACCGTAATTACGCCGATATGAAAAATCCTTGCCGGGAATGACCAATATATGGTCCAAAATAAACTGCTGCTCTTTCTCGGAAAGGCCGGACCGTTGAATCATATGACGAATACGTGTTTCCAAGTCATGCATGGACTGCAAAAACAAATCCATATCCTGAAGCTTTTCATACATGCCTCTCACTCCCCATCTATATTCAAATTCCATGGCTTCCATTTCATTTAGGACGGTTTCCACAGATTTCGGATCGGTTCGCTGCCCGATGTTCGGCCAAGATGCGACAAACCGTACAGGTCTTCCAGTGTCCGCAGGACATTTAAATGGGTGATCTTCTGATCGAATACGGCTTGGCGAACATGATCCCCCACGATGATGGTCGGGATATGATTCCGGCTGCCGTAATCGTCTTCGTCCCAGGTTAAAATCAGGACGCTGTTGTGGCTTTTCGCCCATTCGACATAAGGGCCCATGTTCTGTTTAAGCCACTTGTCTGCCGACTGGACCGTTCCGTCATGCATATCATGATCCAGGTTAGGGATCACAAAGGAAACGGTCGGAAGCTGGGTGTAATCAGCCGGGAAATCTGTGAATCTCCGGTTTGCCGATTTCGGAATGTTCGTAAAGTTCACCCATGGACTATGCTTTCTTCCGTACTGCTTGTTGGTGCACGCGGTCGATCCGACAGAAGGAAGACCTTCCGAGTATCCGGCAAAAGTGAGCTTGTGTTTGAACAGCTCGCTTGCCAGATTGGGCGTGGTAAACGTATGTCCGCAGGAATCATCGTGAACGCCTTGATCAGCTCCGGAAAACAGGATTAGATAATTCGGCTGGCTTGGATGAGCGTTGGCATACGATTCCGTGAAATACGCCCCTTGCTTAGCCAAGCTGTTCATATAGGGTGCCGCCCGATTCCCGATGATGTTTTGGCGGGAATGGTTCTCCTCCACGACGATGACGACATGATCGGGAACCTTTGCGGTTCTTCCGCTTTGAGCTGCATTTTGGCCAACGGGTTTCATCGTCTGGGGCTCTGATTCGCTTTGCCCCGCCTCCGCTTGCCCGGTTCCCTTAGGCCCGGCACAAGAGCACAAGATAATGATGAGAACAAACAGTATTGTAAATTTACGCATTTGCATTAACATTTCACTTCCCTGCGGGCAGTTGATCTTCTTTGTTCACGGGCCGGGGCAAAATCTTCGATTCGTATTTTTCATACCATCCGAGACCTGCTTTAAACAATCGGGATGCGAACTTGAAGCGTACTGCAAGATAGTGCCCCCCTACTGAGACTATGATACCGATCAACGCCCCACCTAATACGTCGAACGGATAATGTACACCCGTCCATACCCTGGAGAACGCAATGCATGCAGCCAAGATCAGCCAGATGACCCCTTCTCTTCGGCGATATATCACGAATATCGCGGCAATGGCAAATGCTCCAATGGAATGATCACTTGGAAATGATGCATTAGCAGGATGCGGGATCAACTGAAGCACCGAATGGGCGACAAACGGGCGGTTCCGGTAAAATAAGTGGCCGATCACCCAACTAATTCCAAGCCCGATGACTGCGGAGACGACAGACTCCACCACCATTCTCCGGTTGTTCTCCTTACGGGTGAACCAATAAACCAGCAGTCCGGCAAAAAACAAATAAAATGCTCGTTCCGCCAGTATACGCATAACAGGATTCAGGGAGGAAACGGATCTTCCCCACTCGTTAATGACATGAAATATTTGATAATCGATTTGACCCATACTCATTCTCATACTCCTTCTGCTTGTTCTGATCTGTTAATGATCGGTAGAGATCAGCTTAACGCAGGAATATGAAAATTTAATGAGAATCAAACCATCAATGGCATCGGCTTTAGGAGGATACCGACGGGAACGACAAGGTTACGCGGGTTCCTTCGTCTTCGACGCTCGTAATGGCGATCTCGCCTTGATAATGCGAAATGAGATTTTTGGCGATCGCAAGGCCCAGGCCCGTTCCTCCAATTTCCCTGCTGCGAGCACGGTCCACGCGGTAAAACCGGTCGAACACATGCTGGATCTCAGCCGTCGGTATGCCGATTCCATAATCTTGAATCGATATGCATACCCGTTTGTTTTCTTCATAGCAGCGAATGTCGATTTGTTTATGTTCCGCTGAATATTTGACTGCATTTTCAATGATGATCAACAGCATCTGCTCCAGGTGAAGCGGGTTGATCCTCACCACTTTACCGGTACCCTCTGCTTTCATGCGAAAAGCAAATTCCGGATACAAATCCTCCATCCGCTGAATGGTTTGGGCCATAAACGGTTCAATCCGGATCCGTTCGATATGATCGGTCAATGTCGCTGTATCTGACCTGGACAGTGCCAGGAGCCCTTGTACGAGCCCCTTCAGCCTTCGGACTTCCTGAAGCGACGCATTCAGCGACTCCTCCAGGATGGCCGGATCCTTCTTCCCCCATCGGTTCAGCATGTTCAAGTGACCTTCCAGAATGGTGATGGGCGTGCGCAGCTCATGCGAAGCATCGTCCACAAACTGCTTTTGCTGGCGGAATGACACTTCCAGTTGGTCCATCAGCTCGTTGAACAGGCTGGCCAACTGCGATAGTTCATCCCCGTTTCCGATGTTTCCGACGCGTTCCTGAAGCCCGTTTTGCTTCACATTTTGAATGGTAACAGCAAGCGCCTTAACCGGCCGCAAAAACTGCTTCGCGATCGCCCAGCCGCTGGCAGCGCTAATGCATACGGCCAGAAAGCCTCCGATGACCATGACCCACAGCAGCGTCGCGTTAAAATGGTCGAAAGTTTCGAGATTCGTCGCCATTTCGACCGTTCCCGATTCGTTCTTGATCGCAAAGGGTGTCCGGTAAATGAGAATGTGATCCTCTCCATGCCACGCATCCTGCAATGAGCTGGTCGCACTCGGAAGCGGGTTGATCCACTTCGGATTAAAATGGTTCGTGACTAACAGCAGATTCGCCCCTTCGTCGTCAATCAGGCGGATCATTTGATTTTTACCGAGAATATTGCGAATGAAAGAGCTCGCTTCCGGTGATTCCAGCGATTCCTTCGTTGCCTGCTGCTCTTCCAAATAACCCTGGACCTGCGACATCATGACGTGCAGCGCGTCCCGTTCCTGGTTCAGCATCCAGTGCTTCAATACCAGATATTGGGCAAAATTGTACGTAGCGAACAGCAGAAAAATGAGCAGCGTTGCGCCAATCATCAGCTTCCATATGACAGGCAGCCGCTTGAGCCAATCGGTTATTCGCCTCATGTCCGCATCACGTATCCCATTCCGCGCACGGTTTGGATGACGCTTTCTTCTCCGGCAGAATCTAATTTATTCCGCAAATAACGGACATACACATCAACCACATTCGTCTCCACCTGCGAATCGTAGCCCCACACCAAGTCGAGCAGCATATCTCTGGTCTGGACCAGGTTTGGATGCTTCATAAACACGGCCAACAGGTCGAATTCCCGCTTCGTCAGCTCGATGGGGGTACCGCCCCGGGTAGCTACTCTGGCATCCAGATCCACCGTAATGTCCCGGAATGTCAGAACTGCCCGGTTCGATTGATCCTGAAGCTCAATCCTGCGGAAAATCGCGCGCATGCGGGCGAGGAGCTCCTCGATGTCAAAAGGTTTGGCGATATAGTCATCGGCACCGCTGTCAAGGCCCTGCACCCGGTCTTCGAGACCGTCTCTCGCCGTGAGCATGATGACCGGGGTACTTTTCACATTTCGGAGCCTGCGGCACACCTCTACCCCGTCCAAATGAGGCAGCATGATGTCCAGCAGGATCATATCCCATTCCTCCGCCAAAGCGAGCTGAAGTCCGCTGGATCCGTCATAGGCGGCCTTCACAAAGAATTGCTCATGCTCAAGTTCGAGCTGGATGAAACGCACCAGGCTCTTTTCGTCTTCTATAATAAGTATCCGTTTCATTGATATCTCCTCCAGGTTACTGCTGCGAAGACAAGTATATTGGAATTTCATGAGAAAATGATGAGAAGATAGGCACTGTTGCCATCAACAATCAGTACTAGTTTGATCATACCTTGGAATTGTAAACAAATGATAATCCTTCCTAACATTTTCTGTATACAAAAAGCAGAGCCTCACAAGAGACCCTGCCTTGAATGCTTTTTATTTTTGGCTGCCTGCATTTTGTCCGTTACTACTCTGTTCATTCGAAGCCTGACTGCTTGCTGTCTGCCCGCCGGAAGCCTGTCCATTGTCGGAAATGACGCGACGAGCGGTTACAAAGGTATGATCCCAGGTGCTTCCTGCAAAATCGGACACCGTCACGCCAATACCAACTCTGTAGGTATGCAGCAGTTGTCCGTTGCCTATATAAATGCTAACGTGATTGATGTCGCCGTCATGATTCGTATCAGAGAAAACCAAGTCCCCTGGCTGTAATTGATCCTTGGACACCGGCGTGCCTACCTGCGATTGCTCTCTTGATGAGCGTTGCAGATCGATGCCGTTTTGCTTGAACACATATTGCGTGAATGAAGAACAATCGAATCCATCCGTTCGGCCGGATGGTGCCCCAAACTGATAACGAACGCCTAGAAATTGTTTGCCTGTCGCGATGACCCGATCCGCCACGGAGCTGTCAGATACCGAGGCTGCGTGAACCGGATGGGCCGGCAGCAGCATGCTTCCGGAAAAAGCAACGGAGAGGCACACGCCGATTCCCATAAAAGTTTTGACGATACGGCTCTTTCTGTTGAGGTTCGTGTTGTTGTTCATAAAGACCCTCCCTAGAAGTCGTATTGGATAAGTGAAATTCATGCGGATTAGTGCTTTACCTTTCACAAACAGTTATAGGCGATAGAAATTAAAAAATGATGAGAATGTCCAATATCCTCCTCAAGCAATTTTATCCAAGCCCATGCCTGCAAAGTAGAAACAAAGTACCGCTTGCTATCACCTTTTATAGGATCCAAATCAACATAGCAACGACTTATGTATCCGAACGCATAAATTGGCCCAGCTTACCGAACCATAACCGATAGCTCATCAATGCCAGCAAAATGCTGGTGAGCGCCGCCGACGAAGCGAACGCAAACATGATCAAAATTTGATAACGGACCGCCTCCAGCGGACTGGCGCCGGCCACGATCATGCCCGTCATCATGCCGGGCAGTTGGACGAGCCCGACGGTCTTCATCCCGTCGATCGTCGGGATCATGCTGGAACGCGCCGAGCGGTTCAGCATGCGATGGATCGCCTGCCGTGGGCTCGCGCCGAGGGACAGCAGCGTTTCCACTTCTCCCCTCGAGGTCACCGCTTCCCGCTTCATTTGGTTCAAAAACAAACTGGACACGACCATGGCGTTGCCGATGGTCATGCCGCTGATCGGGATAACATAACGCGCTGTGAGCGGGATAATGCTTAGAGCGAGCAGCAACCCCATCGTCACAACTTCCGTAATCGTAATGGTCAAACCAACGTACAAATAGATGCGCTTGAGCCCTTTTCCGCGCTTGCCTGCATTCCAGGTAGCTACCGCAATCATAATGACCAGGATGAAGGCAACAAGCAGGAAATGGTGTGTGCCAAATATGTATTGAAGAACAAACCCGACAGCGAGCAGCTGTATCGCGGAGCGAATCGTTCCATATAGAATATCCCGTTCCAGTCCGAGCTTTTGCCATATGGATATGCCGACGGATACCGCAATAAATACAAGCGTAGAAGCCAGTGCGATCAAAGACATGATATTCCTCCCTCGGACAAAGTCCCATTGGAGAGCGACCATACCCTTTCCCCGATCCGTGCCGCTTGGTCGCGATCATGGGATATCCAGGCATAGCCCGTTCCCTCCTGCCGATTGATGTCCGTAATCAAACGCTCAACCGCATATTTACTGACATCATCGAGCGAGGAAGTGATCTCATCCAGCAGCAAAAGCTTGGGGCGCAGCAATAAGGACCGCACTAGAGCCACCCGCTGCTTTTCACCGCCCGAAAGGGTGGAAGCTTCTTTGGACAAGCCCATATCTCCAAGCCCAACGCTTGACATCAGATGAGCCGCATAGGCTGGATCATATTCCGTATGATGCAGCCTGCTCACCGTACGCAGATTATCTTCGAT
This sequence comes from Paenibacillus sp. FSL R5-0378, assembly GCF_038009285.1. NCBI lineage: Bacteria > Bacillati > Bacillota > Bacilli > Caryophanales > Paenibacillaceae > Paenibacillus > Paenibacillus sp. FSL R5-0378. The sequence continues at coordinate 4,274,367 of NZ_JBBPAY010000001.1, read as the reverse complement.
GGAACCCTCAAGCATGACGGGCGTTTGACTGACGTAGCAGACGTTCATCCGCCAGGCTTGTGGATTCCACTCATGCAGTGGCTTTCCGAGCAGAAGCATTTCCCCGCTGTCCGCTTCATCGAGCAGGCCAAGAATGCGCAGCAGGGTGCTTTTGCCTTGGCCGGACGGCCCGACGAATACAATTTTCTCCCCTGCGGGGACGGTGCCGGCGATTTTCGAAAAAATGATTTGATTAGAGACCGAGGATATCGTTTTGCTTAAATTCGTAAATGACAAGATGTTATCGATCATTCATATAAATCTCCTCTGCGTGTGGCTTACTATCGTCGATTACCATCCATTTTAAACATTCGCAGTCGGCTTGTCATGGCTTAAGGATCGATCGGTCTTCACTCATTTGCCTAGTTGTCGTGAGCAAATCGAGCATGCAGAAGCAAATGGAACAAACCGGGAAATAAAAAAGCCGCGAAGATCGCGGCTTATCGAGTATTCAATTCGTTGAGGCAGCGTACCGCCAGATGGCTGTAATATTCCGCAGCCGGGAGCAGCGCGTCCTCTTCCGGATTAAACTTCGGATGATGCAGCGCATAGGGCGAGTTAGACCCTACATATACAAATGCGCCTGGGATGTGCTGGAGATAGTAGGAGAAATCCTCCCCTCCCATGCTTGGTCCAAGCACTTTGGTGACATAGCCGGATTCCTCCGCCGCATCGCTGGCGAACTTGGCCCAATATGCGTCGTTGATCGTGGCTAGCGGTCCGGGATACCATTTCAGCTCGGCCGACACCCCTGCCGATGCTCCGATTCCGTCAATAATTTGCCGGATCGTGTCCGGAATGCGTTTCTGAACCTCCACATCGAGCGTTCTTACCGTTCCTTCGAGCTCCACTGTCCCAGGAAGGACGTTCCATGTGTTCCCACCAGAGATTCGGGTGACGCTGACCACGACGGCATCGAGTGCACTGACCCGGCGGCTGGTGATCGTTTGCAGAGCCAGGATGATTTGGGAGGCGGCGACGATCGCATCGGTCCCTTTCTCAGGCGTTGCCGCATGGGCACCGATTCCGTTAATGACGATTTCGAACCGGTCAACGCCGGCGGTGATGGCGCCTTCGCATGTGCCCAGTTCCCCTACCGCAAGCTCCGGCGAATTGTGAAGGCCGAAGATCGCCGATACGCCCTCCAACCCACCGGAGTCCACCACGTCTTTAGCTCCGTGTCCAGTTTCTTCGGCCGGCTGGAAAATGATCCGTACGGTTCCTTGAAGCTCTTGCTCCTTTTCCTTCAACAGATAGGCGGCTCCCAAGGCGACGGTTGTATGAAAATCGTGGCCGCAAGCATGCATTTTTCCTGCAAACTTGGATCGGAACGGAACGTCCGTCTCTTCATCGATCGGCAGCGCGTCGATATCCGCCCGCAAGGCCATGATCGGTTCCCTGCCAGTGCCGATTTGGGCGATGACCCCCGTCTTAAGGTTGGGTAAATCCAGAATTTCAATATTGGCTTCCTTCAGCCACGCTTTGATTTTGCGCGTCGTTTCGAACTCTTCATTGGATAATTCGGGTTCCAGATGCAGATTGCGGCGGATGTCCACCAAGCGTTCCTGCAGCTTCGCAGCGGAACCGGTATTCGTTATACCGGGATTGGCCATACGAATTCCTCCTTCTAACTCCGATGATGTAGTATACATTGTCATTCTTCAAGGTACCGGCTTAATTCTTCGGTATAGCGCTCAATAAAGTGCAATATCAGCTTCTGCTCGTCCGGGGAATAACTGTCGAAGTCCCGGTCGATATCCGAGCTTCGGGACTCGTGATACCGGTAATGGCCTTCGAATGCAAGCTGTCCAAGCTCCGTCAGCCGGAAATGGACCTCTTTCTTGTTATCCTCTCGCTGGAACTTGCAGATGAGTCCCTTTGAGCCCAATTTGGCGATCGTCTTGGAGGCGGTTCCCTTGGTGATGTTCAATATGCCGGCAAGCTCCGTCAGATTGGTGTCCTGATGCCTTCCAATGGCTTCAATCATATGGATTTCCGAATAATACAGCAGCATGCCGGACACATATTCTTTTGGTTTTTTATTCAGGAGATTATAAATTTCAAACATCCGTCCCAAGGCCAGGTCCACTTGAATATGAAACTGATCCAATACAAACGCTCCTCTAAATTGTTGTGTTCGTCAGAAACATTCACCTCATCTTATCCATTCTTCCAAAATCCGTCAACCAAACGCAAGGACCCATCGTGAAATTATGAAATGAACCTTTTCCAATGCCAGCTAGTATCGTCTAAAAAGTGTCGCCCAGCATCGGTCGGACCGTTAGCTCTTCGACGACCGCCTGCGGACTTAAAGACAAGATGGCTGCAACCAGCAAACCGATGTCGCTGCCTTCCAGCAGTCGGTCCGGGGCTGTTCGCTCATTGGGAACGCGTCGCTCGGTAAAGGTACCGCCGGGATGGATCAGCGTCACACCGACTCCGGCAGGCTTCAGTTCCTCCCGCAGACCGAGCGTGTAATTTCGGAGCGCCGCTTTGGAAATGCCGTACAGCGAGGTATCCGCCCGCAGTCCGGCCGTCGACCCAATGACCAGAATGCGTGGGTATTCACCTTGGCGGATCAGCGGAAGCAAAGTTCGCACCCAATTGTAGTTGGATACGACATTGGCCAGAAGGATGCGTTCCAGCTCTTCACCCTTTGGCTCTGTAACAGAACGGGTGTCATCGAAGAAAGCTGCAGCGTTTAAGACGAGAACGTCCGGTTGGAATTGATGTTCCTTCATATATATAATGAGCCGATCCGGAGTTTCCTCGCTCGTCTGGTCTGCCGTGAAAACCAGTGCATTTCCACCAAGCGAGGTTCGCGCTTCGGCCAATGATTCCCCGTTCCGCCCCACCAGCAGCAGTTCATGACCGGCGATGGACAGCTGCCGGGCAATCTCAAGTCCGATCCCCCGGCTGCCCCCCGAAATGATGACTCTCATCGAAATCCCCCCATATCATCCGGTCTTTAGTCCCTTTGATTCGGTTAAATAAAATACTCCGTGTCATGGCTCTGGACCGGGTTGTTGATCGCCATATAAATCTTTTCCACAATACTCAAGAGCTCCATATCGTTTCGGTTACGAGGCCGATCGAACGGAACGTCGAAGATTTGCTGGATGCGGCCGGGACGCGGACTGAGAAGGACAATCCTTGTCGCCAAATAGACGGCTTCAGCTACATCATGCGTAATAAAAAAGATCGTCTTCTTCTCTTTCTCCCAAATACGTATCATTTCATCCTGCAAGGTCAAACGTGTCAAATGGTCCACCGCGCTGAAAGGCTCGTCCATAAGGATGACCCGCGGATCGGCTACCAGCGTCCGGGCAAGCCCGGCGCGCTGCCTCATGCCCCCGGAGAGTTGATGTGGATACTTGTCCTCGAAACCAGCCAAGCCTACAAGCTCGATCGTCTTTTGAACTTTGGCGCGCCGCTCCTCGCGGCTGACGCCGGCAATCTCCAAGCCGAATTCGATATTGCGGCGGATGCTCCGCCAAGGGAACAACGCGGAATCCTGAAACACGACGCCGATGTCACGGCTGGTTCCGGCTTGCGGAACCTGATCCAGCAGCACCTCTCCGCTCGTCTGGGATAGCAGGCCCGCGGTAATTTCCAGGAGCGTGCTTTTTCCGCAACCGCTTGGACCAAGCACGCACACAAATTCCCCGTCCTGCACCGTCAGGTTAATGTCGTGCAGCGCATAGGTTTGCTCTTCATCGATGTTTTCGTATTCCTTGGTAATATGCCGAAGCTCGATAGTCGGCATGACATCAGCTCCTTTCCCGCTTCCCCATTTAATTGTTCGCCTTGTATTTCCCCAGCTTCAGCCTTTTGGCGACGCGCTCCGCAAACGTGTTGTCGAATGTGCCGTCGACCGAGATTTTGTCCCGCTGCATGCCGTATTGATTCAGCAGATCCTCGGTCACTTGCAGGCGGTTTTTATCAACGATCGGATCGTTCTCCCAGAGGACGATTTCCGATTCGATTGCAGTACGTGCTGTCTTCTCATCAAGGTTCAAATACTTGGCTGCCCAAGGCAGGAATTCATCCAGATGCGTCTTGGCGTATTCGTTGGCATAGAAATACACTTCGAGCACGCGTTCGACTACTTCTGGCTGCTCATTGATCAGCTTCTCGCTGGCTACCAGCACGCCGGTTTGGTATTTCGGCATAAACTCCCAAGTCTTGGCCAGCACATTCCCCTTACCGGCTTGCTCCGCCATCGTTGCGAACGGCTGGTGAATAATCGTGGCATCGACCTCACCCGACTCAAACGTCGCGTAGGCGGATTGATACACGCCGTTCGGCACAAGCTGAACATCCTTTTTCGGGTCGATGCCGTTCTGCGAGAGCACCTCCATCAAGGTGAGCGGCATACCTCCGATCGGCTGCGCAGAACCTATTTTTTTGCCTTTCAGGTCGGCGAACGACTTGATTTCGGGCTTGGCGATAATCCAGTAAGCCCCGCGGCTTCTCCACATATTGCTGACGACTTTAATTTTCACCCCGTTCACAATGGCAGGGATATAGGTTCCGGGATCCCCGTCGGCGATGTCGACCTCTCCGGCACCGAAAGCCGCAACCGGGTTAATCGTATCGACAAAGTTCAAATGAATGCCGGCATCCTCATACCAGCCTTTATCAATGGCAAACTGATTGGCAATTCCGGTCATCCCTTTGGAAAAACCGGCCGTAAGGGTGACTTCCTTGTTATCCCGCCCTTTCCATGGCGGAACCCCTGAAGCGATATCCACAGTTGTATTGTCCAGTGTACTTGAAGCTGCCTCCGTGCCGCTTCCAGCTTCGGAAGAACCAGTGGAGCTGGAGGAAGCGGGAGCATCCTTGGAAGACGAGCCGCAAGCGGCGAGCGTGAAAACCAGGGACAATGAGATAACACCGCTAATTGATTTGCGTAACCATTGATTTGAGTACATGTTCCTCTTTCCCACCCTTTGTACAATGTATAATTTTATAATCAGGCGATCCGGCTCGGCATCCACCGGCGGCATACCAATCTCTCGATCAGGTTGATCAGCCCGACGAACAGAACGGATAACACCGTCACCACAATGATGACTAAATATAATCTTGGCGTATTCAGCACAGCCTGAGACTCATTCAGCAGGAAACCAAGCCCATTCTTCGCTGCTGCCATCTCGGCAAATACGACGCCGGTGATCGCCGTCGCCGCCGTCACACGCAGCCCGTTGAAAATGGAAGGAAGCGCCGAAGGCAGCAAAACCTTGAATACCGTTTGCGCCCGGCTCGCCTTAAACACTTTGGCCAGCTTCAAATGCTCCGTTCGGGTCTGCTTGGAACCCGTAACGGTGTTATACAAAATGTTAAAAAAACAGAAAAGAATGACCAGGACGACCTTGCTCTTGAAGCCGATGCCGAACCATACAATGAGCAGCGGCATGATAGCCGTCTTTGGAATGGCCATGATCGCCGCCATCAGCGGGTCGATCAGCTTTTCCAATAACGGGAATGAGACGAACAGCACTCCAAGCCCGATGCCCGCCACCGCCGAAATGAGATATCCTACCGCAACCTCTTGCAGGGAAACGGACAAATGCGGCCAAAGTGTGTTTTCTTTGAGCATATATACGAACTCCTGTACGATCTGGGAAGGGGAAGCCAAGAATACCCGGCTCACCCACTCCTTGGACACCGCCAGCTGCATGCCCGCCAGCAGTGCGGCAATAAATGCGATTTGAACAAATCGGATCCATAGGTTTCTCGCTTTAGTGTCTTTTTTGGTACGTAACGCCATGCGATGCCTCTCCTTTCCTTCAGGCGTCCCCTACGACTACTTCAAATGATAGAAAGAACCGTGAATGTTGACGTACTGCTCTGGTGAGCCTCCCTGACCGCTGTTCAGTCCGACTAGAAACGGACGCTCTCCCCTTGATTGCAAGTACTCCCTTGCGGGTCCCTCTTGATCGGGCTCCAGAAAAACCAGTTGGAACGAACCCAGAGAAATGACTTGTTTCTTGCCCTTCCAATAGTCATCATAGACGGCTTCCCCGGCCTCTAAGTGGAGCCATTTCTCCCAACGGCTGACCGTCTTTCCCAAGTCGCGAACCGTAAACGCCACATAATCCAGAGTTATGGGACCCCGGGCATGATCCGTAATGGTGCCGTTTGCCGTCAGTTCGGCCCTTCTGTCTTCATCGGAATCGTTCCATTGGATGAAGAATGGCAGCGGCAGCCCTTCGTCAGGCAATCCTGCGAACAACAGCTTCCATTCCAGCAGTTTTCCGTCCGGCCTTCTGCGGGAACAATCTACAGGACCGATCACCTGATTGCCCTCGGCGGCCAGCTGCTCCGCCAACTCATCAATTTGCTCCGTCCGCAGCGCGATCCGGCTGAGCCCTTCGACATAACCGTCACCTGCCAGCGTATCCACGAGCCCATAACGTTGGGTATCCTGGTGGGGAGGCAGCAGCTTCGGGTCAAAAATGCCGATCCATTCGATATAGCGAAGATCAAAATACGTTAGCGCGTTGTACGTTCCTACCGATTCGTGCCTCCCGCCGTTCACCGTATGAATCCCCAGCCCTGCAAGTTCTTCCGGCGCTTGCTCAGGTTTATTCACAAAATGTACGGCATGATCAAACGTTAATTGGACTCCCATGGTTCGCTCCTCCTTGGCTTGTTTAAGGATGAATGATAATCTTGCCGAAAAATTCCCGTTCTTCGATCAAACGGTGCGCTTCCCTGATCTCTTCCAGCGGCAGTACGCGGTCGATGACCGGCTTCAGTTTTTTACGGCTTACCAAATCCAGCAGCGTATGCAGATCTCCCTCTCCCCAGCCGTTGGAGCCGATGATCGAAATCTCACGGACCCATACGTACCGGAGGTCCGTAACGGCCTCGAATCCCGTCGTCGCTCCGCAGGTCAGAATCCTTCCTCCTTTGCGCGTCGCTTTGATGCTCTGCGGCCAGGTGGCTTTGCCGGTATAGTCCACGACAATATCCGCGCCTTGCTTGTCCGTCAAAGCCCATACTTCCTTGGAAAAATCGGTTTTGCTGTAATTGATCACATGATCCGCTCCAAGCTCCTTCAACTTCTCCGCCTTGCTGTCCGATCCGGCTGCCGCAATAATGCGTGCCCCTGCCAGCTTAGCGATCAGCACCGCGGCATTCCCTACGCCGCCGCTAGCCCCCAAGATGACAATCGTTTCGTTGGCCTGAAGCCTGCCCTGCGTAATCAGCATCCGCCAGGCCGTTCCATAAGCGATCGGAAGTGCAGCCGCCTCGTCAAAGGAGATGTCTTCCGGTAGTGGAATCAAATTGATTGCCGGAACCTTTACGTATTCCGCCAGTCCACCCGTCGTATCCTCACCGAGTGCCCCTTTGCCCGGGATATGCGGATCGATCAGGACCCGGTCACCGGGATTAACGTTCGTGACCCCGGATCCGATCTCTTCGACGACGCCGGCGACGTCTCCACCCGAAATATGGGGCAGCTCCAGTTTTCTTCCAGGAATCCCTCTCCTGACGAAGATATCCAAATGGTTCAGGGATACCGCCTTAACTCTTACTAGAACTTCTCCATGACCGGCTTCCGGTTTCGGATAATCCCCCACGACCACATTGTTTCGATCTCCATGTTCAAGAATCAGCGCTGCTTTCATATCGATTTGCCCACTCCTTTTTGTAATTGTTCGGCCAACATTTGTTTGAGCCGCGTCCGATCCACTTTCCCCGGACCGGTCAGCGGAAAAGCGTCCAATTCATAAATCTCGCGAGGATGCGCATAGGCCGGTCCCCGCTCGATGAAGAACCGCTTGATTTCCTCACGATCGGTGGGATGATTCAATACGACATATGCTACCGGCACCTCACCCTTGAGTTCGTGAGGGACCGGAAGAACACAGGCATCCTCGACATGCGGGTGCTGGAGCAGGATGTTTTCGACTTCCTTCGGATAGACGTTCTCGCCGCCTACGTTGATCATGTCGTCCTTGCGTCCAACAATGTAGACATAACCCTCATCGTCCTGCCACGCCATATCTCCTGTTTTGAGCCAGCCGTCTGAGGTGATCCGTTTGCGCGTCACGTCCGGCAGATTCCAATAGCCGTCCGCTACGCCGGGGTTACTCACCCACAATTCGCCTATCGTTCCTTCCGGGACATCTGCTTCTGTCTCATTCACGATCCGAATCGAACATCCCGGCAGCGGAAAGCCGGCCGATCCCGGCTTGTGCAGACCTTTACGCGATTCCAGCACAACCGGTCCTCCTTCGGTAAGGCCGTAACCTTCATACACCTCGATGCCCATCCACTGCTTGATATCCTCCAGGAGTTCAACCGGCGTATCGGACGACCCGCATATCGCATACTTCAGTGAGCTGAGATCATAAGAAGCGGATGACTCTTTCAAGTGAGTCACAAGCATGCGGTACAGGGCTGGAACGCCGGAAATATAAGTGGCCCGATGCGTCCCGATCGCATGAAAAATAGCCGCTGGCTCAGGCGCCGGTAGGATAACGGCAGATGAGCCGGAATAAAACACCGCCTTCATGGACAGCATGGCATTCTTATGATAAAGAGGCAGGGATATCACGATCCGGTCTTCCTGCTGCAAGTCGCGGATTTCAGCAATCGCCGTTACGTTCCACAGCTGACCGCTGTGAGTGAGGCGGCATCCTTTGGGATTTCCCGTAGATCCGGAAGTGTACGGAAGCAGGCACAAATCGCCTCCGCGGGTTGGATACAGGTCCAATTGGGTATCCTGTGACGATAGTATTTCATCATACACCAATGAATTCAGCCCGTGATCGTCCGGATGTGATTCCGTCGTGCAGATGACGCTTGCCGCGACATCAGCCTCCTGATGAATGATCTTTGCCTTGTCCCCCATAGATGAGTGGTAGACCAGCAAGCGGCTGCCGCTATCCCTGTAAATATAAGCAAGCGTATCTGCGCCCAGCTTCGAATTCATCGGCACCGGAACCGCTCCTATGGTCATCAGTCCGAAGCAGATTTCCAAAAACCTGAAGTCATTGATGAATAGCACGGCCACCCGGTCTCCGGGCTCAACACCAAGTCCGGCAAACAAATTGCCCGCCTGGTTTGTACGGCTTTGAAGCTCACCGTAGTTTATCGTTCTCCCTTGGGCAATGATCGCAGGACTTAAAGGAGCACGGGCTGCCGAGGAACGAATGATATCTGCAAAATTGTAAGAGTTCATCGCTGCTCCACCTTTGTATTCTGAATATTGTTGGCTTCTTACTCTTGTTTTGAGCTAAACAATCCTCTTCCGATAGCAATCGCTTTACCGGTTGTGTCGGCAGCCACGATGTCGGCGATGCTGACGGTCCTTCCCAGCTTGACTACGGAAGCGGTAAACAGCAGATCCCCCGCCCTCCCGGGACGCAAGTAGTCAATTTTGAGATCGACCGTCGGTACCGGCTGATTCAGCTGGCTGAACACGGCAAAATATCCGGCGATGTCGATGACAGTGGCAAGAATCCCCCCGTGGATATATCCGTCGGCGGAGGTATAAAAAAGCTCGTTATAGGGCAGCCGGATCGTAACGGACTGCTCGTTCACTTCTTCGAGCCGGATGCCCAGAAATTGATGAAACTTTGTACCGGTCAGAACCGGCTCAATTGCTTCTCGAGTTAAAACGGCGGCCATTTGAGGTTCACCTCCTTTTTGTTTGCCTGTGAAACATTTTTATTCATACTAAACCGGTAGGAATTAAAAGTCTAATTGAACTTTTCTATAAAAAATCAAATAAAATCTATATGTCATTGACGCAGGGCTCGACATTGATCTATAGTTCTCACTAAACTTCGACAAAGAGGAGATCAATTCATGGAGACGCCGCTGAAGCAAATCTATCAGATTCGCATCCCGCTTCCCTTTCGACTCAATCACGTGAACAGCTATCTCGTTCAGGACGGGTCTTTTTGGAGCGTCATCGATCCCGGGCTGGACACCTTAGTTACCGAGAAATCATGGGTGCAGACGCTGCATCAGCTCAATGTAAAGCCCTCTGATATCCGCAATATTTACATCACGCATTTCCATCCTGACCATTATGGGTTTGCCGGTAAGATGCAGCGCTGGACGGAAGCCGACGTTATCGCAAGTCCCGAAACGTTTACCTTGGCCGAGCGTTATTTCAGCAAAGAGCAGGGGGTGCGAAATCTCCATTTTTATTTAAAAAGCGGCATGCCGGAGACGCTTGCTCAGGATGTAGCTGAGCTGGATTCGCGGCTGCTCCATCAAATTTCCCCAATTACGGGTACAAGGGTAAACCTGCTCGAAGGCGACTCGATCGTGCTCGCCGGGGAGCCGTATGAAATTATACTTGGCGGCGGTCATGCCGAGGGCAGCGTGGGGTTTTGGAATGCGGAGAGGCAGGCGCTGATTGGCGGGGATCTGCTGCTGCAGAAAATCACGCCCAACATCACCTATCAGTTCGAAGAGGATGAGGGGAATCCGCTTGCGTCATATTTCGAGACATTGAACGCGCTGCAAAGACGGATGGTTCGCACCGTTCTGCCCGGACACGGACCGGTGTTTCAGCCGCAAACGGACTATTTTGAATCGGTGATCGCCCACCATAAGGAACGGCTCGATCATGTCCTGGGCATTGTACATGAGGCTGGAAGCGCTGGTACTACGATATATGACATTAGCATGAGTCTGTTCTCCAAAGTTTTTGACAACGACAGCGCACGGTTTGCGCTTGGGGAAACCGCAGCACATGTACGTTACCTGGAACGACAAAAACTCTTGCGGGTGCAAGAGTCCGGGGGAAAGTATTCCGTATATGAAAATGTACAGTATTAGCTTCACATAGCCGTGATTCCACACATCCAGCAAAAATAGTACGATTCTCAAACCATCTCGATCTAAAAAAAAGAAAGGTCCGGTAAATCCGGACCTTTCGTCTCTTTCATGAAAAAAATCAATACAAACTTTCAAGCTCATCGATCAGGGAACCGACATAAGCGGCCGCACTCCGGATCGGATCGGGCTGAGACATATCCACCCCGGCCAGCTTCATCAGTTCCAGTGGGCTCATAGAGCCACCGGCTTTTAACACTTCGAGCCAGCGGTCCACTGCAGGCTGTCCTTCCTCCCGGATCAGCTTGGCAACGGCAGTGGATGCAGAGAGGCCGGCTGCATAGGTGTAAGGATACAAGCTCATATAATAATGCGGCTGGCGCATCCAAGTTAACTTGGCTTCTTCGTCGATGACCACGTCCGCGCCCCAGAACGATGACAGGATATCGCCTTTCAGCTCGCACAAGGTTACCGCAGTGATTGGCACATTCTTCATGGCCAGATCGTAAACTCTACGCTGAAGCTCGCCTTCCAGTAAATGCGTCACAAAGTTATGGAAGTACGTACCGAGCAGCTGCGAAATCACCCAGCGGCGCATTCTAGGTTCATTGGACCGAGTAAGCAAATGATCCGCCAGCAAGAGCTCGTTCATTGTCGATGGTGCCTCGATAAAATACAGGGACGGACGGGCATTCGTCAGCCGCTGGTATTTCCCTGCGAGCATCAAATGGCCGGCATGCCCTACTTCGTGAGCGAGCGTAAACGCCCCGCGCATGCTGTCGGACCAGCTGATCAGAATGTACGAGTGAACGCCCGGAATCGACGAGCAGAAAGCCCCCGTGCGTTTGCCGGCGTTGTCCGCGTAATCCACCCAGCGGTTGCGGAAAGCATCCGATACGATTTCCCCGTACTCCGGTCCGAGGATAGCCAGAGCTTCCTTGATCAGTTCACCGGCTTCCTGAAAGGATATTTCCGGGTTGTAATCGGGATCGAGCGGCGCTTTCAGGTCGGCAAACGTCATCTCATCCAACTGGAGCACCTTTTTCTTCAGAGCGGCATATCTGCGCATATGCGGCGCAAGCTCCTCCTGCAAAATATCCAGGACGTTATTGTACATCTCTTTGGTGACCTGCTGTGGCTGCAAAAGCATATCAGTCACGGACTCGTAACCGCGCAGACGGGATTCAATGACCTGTCGCTTGACTTCGGTGCCGTATGCCTCGGCAAACGTATTCCGGTATTTGTGCAGCGTGTCGCTGAACGCTTTAAACGAGTTGCGGCGCAGTTTCGTATCAGGCGATTCGCAGTACTTATTCTCGTACAGGGCAAACGAGACCGGAACTTCTTCCCCTTCGCCGTTCACCGCCTGCTTGAAGGTCATATCGGCCAGCTTGCTCCGTTCATAAATCCGGTAAGGGGCATCCAATACCTCGCCCAGCGAGGCCAGCACCTTCTCCGTTTCTGCCGTCAAGCGGTGGGGCTTCGTTTGCAGGAGCAGGCGAAGGCTGCGCTCGAATTCCCTCAGTTCGGGCTGATCTGCTATGTACTGGTCAATCGTACCGTCCGGAAGCGCAATGATTTCGGATTTGATAAAAGACAACGCCGAGCTGACCTGCGAAGCAAGGTCGCGCGCTTTCGAAGCGTTCGTCTGATTCTCCGGATTGATGCTGTCGCCGGACTGATGCAGGTAGGCGTACGCTCCTGCCCGGCTCATTCTGCCGGAAAGCTCTTCCTGGGCCTGCAGGCAGGCCAGCAAAGTGTCAGCGCCCTGACTTAGTTCGCCCTCATATTTCGTCACCGTGCCGATATCCCGCTGAATATCAGTTAATTCTTGTTCCCATGCTTCTTTGGATGGAAAGATATCATCCAAGTTCCAGGTGGTTTCCACCGGCACTTCAGCCCGTGTTAAAATTTTCGACATATGCAAAGCCCCTCTCCCATGTACTTGAATTGACCATTGTATAAATACCAATATGCTCCATTGTATCATAGATGGATACTGTAACGGTAAGCGTTTTATTGATACAACGAATTGTTCTTCCGGTAGTGTGAAGGGGACATGCCGACGATTTTGCGGAAGGTGGCCAGGAAGTGGCTGTACTCCTCGAACCCGACTTCAGCGGCGATTTCCGCAAGCGGCCTGTTTGTGGCCAGCAGCAGTTCCTGTGCTTTCCCGATTCTTACCTGCAGCAAATACTGGTAAGGAGACACCATTAAATGTGTGCGGAACAGCAGACGCAGATGGCCCTCGCTCGTATTGGCTACCTTGGCCAAATCTCCAAGTCTAATGGGTGCTGCATACGATCTTTGAATAAAAGCGCAAACTTCGCGCACCCTCTCGTCGATGACCGGTTCCGGGGTCATCAGATGCGGCTCCAGAACGCGGATCATTTCGGCAAACCAGTTCAGGCAGACTGCCTGTGTCTGCAGTTGCCTTGCGGCCTGGGAGATGGATAGCATACCGTCTCCTCTGCTGGAAGCCTTCTCCGAATCACGCGGCTGCCAGGCACGAACAAGATTATACCAGCTGTCCTTAAGCCTTTGCCCATCCTCAATGTTTTGAATCCGGAAGCGGGGAGGCAGCCCGTACAATTCGGACCACTCGATCCCATGCATGTAGGCTGACACACTGGCTGACAAATAATGGATCGCTCCTCCTTCCCCCTCCCCTCCTTCCGTCATAAAAGTGGTGTTTGGCGGAATCAGGACTACTTCTCCCGGCTGCAGGTCAAAGGCTTGTGCTCCAGCGAGCAGCCTGCGGCGGCCGGCCAGAATATACCACAGTGTAACGCCGGGGTTGCGGTACCCCGGAGCGTTCCATTCCGGGCTGCGGATCCATTCAAACGCAAACTGCAGCACCATTTTGTAGGGTTCATGAACGATTCCAATCGGATCAGGGAACATGTTTCAACAGCCACCTCGGGTTCGGTATGACAATGCCATGTTGTTCGTTTTTTATGAGAAAATCATCGTTCTTTTCTACTGGATCATCTTTCGTTTATTTTAACATAGATCTATGAAAGGGGACCTGGTCCAAGAAAGGGATGATGGAATGAAGGCCATTATGGTCATGTTTGATACGTTAAACCGGCGCATGCTTCCTTCCTATGGCTGCGATTGGACGTATCTTCCCAACTTTCGCCGATTGGAAGAGCGGACGGCGGTTTTTGACCGCAGCTTTGTCGGCAGCATGCCATGCGTGCCTGCACGCCGGGAACTGCATACCGGGCGCTATAATTTCCTGCATCGGAGCTGGGGGCCGCTTGAGCCATACGACGATTCCATGCCGGAAATTTTGAAAAACGAAGGTGTACATACGCATCTGGTCACGGATCATCAGCATTATTGGGAGGATGGCGGGGCGACGTACCACAGCCGCTATACGACTTACGAGTTCATCCGCGGTCAGGAAGGCGACGCCTGGAAAGGCCGGCTGAAGGACCCGGTCATTCCGCCCCAAGCCGTCGACCGTCCGCTGACGGGCATGTTCCGCCAGGACTGGATCAACCGCGAGTTTGCCAAGGAAGAAGAACGTTATCCGCAAGCGTTAACCTTTGAGGCGGGTTTGGAATTTATCCGGGCGAATGCAGATCAGGACCGCTGGTTTCTGCAGCTCGAGACCTTTGACCCCCATGAGCCGTTTCGGGCTCCGGAACGGTTTCGAAAGCTGTACCCTCATGCATATGAAGGCAAGCATTTCGACTGGCCGCCGTATGAAGAGGTCCGGCAGTCCCCGGAAGAAGTGGAGCATTTGCGGTATGAATATGCCGCCCTGCTGTCGATGTGCGATCACTACCTCGGTCAGGTGCTCGACTTGATGGATCAGAACGCCATGTGGCAGGATACGATGCTGATCGTGAACACGGATCACGGATTTCTGCTGGGCGAGCATGATTGGTGGGCGAAATGCATCCAGCCTTTCTACAACGAGGTGGCCCATACACCGCTCTATATTTGGGATCCGCGTTCGGGCGTTCAGGGGGAGCGCAGACAAAGCCTGGTGCAGACGATCGATTTAGCGCCAACCCTGCTGGAGTTCTTTGATGTTGAAATCCCTGGGGATATGACCGGGCGCCCCCTCCGAGACACCATTGCGTTGGATACGCCGGTGCGCAAAGCCGCATTATTCGGCTTGCACGGTGGCCATGTGAACTGTACGGACGGACGGTATGTGTACATGCGTGCCCCAGCAGGCCCAGAGAACGGACCACTCTACAACTACACGCTCATGCCAACGCATATGCGCACACGCTTTTCGGTCGAGGAGCTGCAAAACATCGAGCTGGCACCTCCCTTTGCATTTACCAAAGGCGTGTCCCAGATGAAAATCCCCTCGGAATCGTTGGAACGTTACCATGGATTCGGCACGATGCTGTTCGATATGGAGAAGGATCCCGGGCAGAAGCATCCGTTCCGGGATGAGGACATCGAGCAGAAATTAATCGGTTACATGCTGGAACTGATGACTGCCCACGATGCGCCGGAAGAGCAATACGTTCGGCTCGGCTTGGAGGGATACAGACGTAAGGCGCAGTGATATTTTACAAAAACTTTATAAAACAAAAAACGGCAATCTCCTCATAAACTGAGTTGGGGATTGCCGTTTGTTCCATTTAGACCTTCGCCGCTGTTCGGGTAGATCCCAGGCTTATATCGTATATTTTACCTTGTTTATCGAATGTCACACCGGATGCTCCGTCAGCTTTCCTTTTTCCAGATAAAATACCCGGTCGCAATATGGGAGCACCCTGTCGTCATGCGTAACCATCACCGCGCTTTTCCGCTGCTCCTTGACCTGCTTCGCAATCATGGCGACAACTTCCAACCCGCGCGAAGCATCCAGGCTTGCTGTCGGCTCATCGGCGAACAATACGGCGGGGGCATTCATCAGCGCCCTGGCGATCGCCACCCGCTGCCGTTCACCCCCGGAGAGCTTATGCGGATAGGCATTCTTCCGATGCGTCAGCCCCATCTTCTGAAGCAGTTCGTCAGCCCTCGCCGCGCAAGCCTCCTTGCTGCTTCCCGCCAGCTTAGCCACGAGCATCAGCTGCTCCTCCACCTTGAGATACGGTATCAGATTGGCATTCTGAAAAATAAAACCCATCTTCCGCAGGCGCAGCTCTGAAAGAGCTTGTTTGTCCTGGCCAATGATGGACTTGCCGTCAATCAAAACCTCTCCCCCGGTCGGCTCCAGCAGCCCCCCAGCGATCGACAAAAATGTGCTCTTACCGGAGCCCGACGGTCCCATGACGGCGACCAGTTCCCCTTCCGCCACCTTCAGGTTGAGACGGTCCAGAATCGTCCGCTGAAATCCACCGTCTGCAAAAGTGCGTGTGATGTCGTGCAGTTCCAAGCGATTGTTCATGCTGCTGCCCTCCCTATTGCGTCCAATGCTTCGATGCGGGCTACCTTCCACACCGAAAACAGCGAGCCGGCCAACGACATCGCGATAAACGCAGCGCAGGTAAGCGCCAGCATGTTTGCCCCTAACTGAAACGGCATGGTCCCGGGAAGCGCCATCTCCAACACTTTCACCAGGAAAATGCTGACTGCCAAGCTGAATACGGACAAGAGCAGTACTTGAAGCGTCACGCTTCCGGCCAGATACGCGGTGCGCGTGCCAATCGCTTTGAGAATACCGAATTGGCTCGTTTTTTGAATCGTTATGACGTAAAAGAAGACAGCCAGCACGAACGCCGAGATAACAAACAGGAACGCAATCATCATCAGAAGCGAACCCTGCTCCTCTTTGTATCCGGGAATCGCCGACACAGCATCCGCCTTCTTAATGATCTCTGTGTTCGGAACCGCACTTTGAAGCTTAGACACCTGAACCTCCGTTGCTTTAACCGCAACCGCGTTATATACGGCCTGCCCTTCGGCACTGCCGGAACCTGATTGCGCAGACGATAGCGAATGAAGCCCCATCCACTCCTCCTTGCTCAAGAACACGGCCGGGGCGTGGCTGAACGACTCATTTTTGACAAAACCGGTTACGGTCCACCGGGTTCCCGAAGCTTGATCGACCAGAATGGATCCTAATCTGACGCCGTGCTCCGCCAGCTTCTCATCCACGACGACACCGCCTGTTTCCTGTTTCTCCGCAACCCCCATAGTTAGATCCGGTGCCAGCCATCCTTTGGGATTAACGGCTAACAGCGCAACGTCGATTTTTTGAATGTCACCGGAAAGAACGACGCTCGTCATTTGCACCCCCAGCGGCTCCGCATTCGTTTCGCCCACGACGGACCGGGTCTGTTCGAGCTTCTCCCCACTGATCTGTGATCGGGTAAAGCGATGATCGGATCCTTGCTCCAGCACGAAATGGGTGGCGGGCATATTTTGGATCGATGCTGCATTATCATAGGCCAAGCCCTGGGCCAGACCCGTGACGAACAGCACGAGAAACGAAATCAGCAGCATGATGGCTGCAATCAACGTATACCGGGCCTTGGCGAATCTGATTTCCCGTAAAGCTAAGTACATCCTGCTTCCCTCCTTTGGAATGAGTCCAGTATAGGAAGCGAATGTGAACGGCGCATGAATGGCAAATTACAACGCAGGCAGCGTAACGGTAAAGCTGGTTCCTTCGGGTGAACTGGTTACCTCGATGTGGCCTTCGTGGAGCTGTACGATCCTTTTGACAATGGCCAGTCCAAGGCCTGTGCTTCCGGAACCCCTTTCATGCGCCCGGTCTGCGCGATAGAAACGGTCGAATAAGAAGGGCAAATGCTCTGCGGCAATGCCGTCGCCCGTATCCCGGATTACCACCTTGATGTCGGCATGCGTTTGTTCGGCATGAACGGTGATGGTCCTCCCCGCAGGAATGTGTAGGGCAGCGTTTCCGATCAGGTTCATCCACACCTGTATAAGGAGCACGTCGTCTCCGGTTAACGTTATGGATTCGGGTATAGATATTTTCAGCAGAAGCTCTTTCTCCTCGATACGCCACTGGAGCATCTGAACCGCCTGACGAACCTGATCCCGCAGGGAAAATGTTTTCCGGTTAACTGCAACCTGTCCCTGTTCCAGGGATGACAGCAGGAGCAGCTGCTTGCTGAGCATCGAAAGATGGCGGCTTTCCTGTTCGATGATAGATGCATAGTGCGCAGATTCCTCAGAAGATAGACGGGACCCGCCAAGCAGTTTGGCAAACCCCTGAATCGACGTCAGCGGCGACTGGATTTCGTGCGAAACGTTGGACACAAACTGCTGTCTGGCCGCGTCCGTACGTTCCAGCTCCCGGCTCATGACCATAAAATGCTCGGCGAGCCTGCCGATTTCGTCCCTACGTTTGGTGGGAAGCACGATATTGTAATTCCCCTGCGCGATACGCTTCGTTGCCTCCGACAATCGGGTCACCGGCTTAACGAGATAGCGTGTGCTGATCAAAAACAAGACGACGCTGATGGCTACCGTTAAGATCCCGACCAAAGCGAAAAAAATCCGCAGCTCCCCAAATTGCAAAATGACGTCAGGATGCATAAACAAAGCGAATTGACGGCCGCCTGCCGCGACGGGTACCCCGACCGTATTGCTTAACCGGTTATCGAAGAACCCGGAGATAAAAGGCTTGTTCGGGAATTGGGCTACCCCGTGATAGATGTCTCCCTGCAGAACCCCCGATATGGTACTTTCACTCAAGTCCATTTTGCGAAAACTGCGGCCGTAATAGCCGTCATCCTTGTCCCCGTCCGTCAAATAAATCTGATATCCAAGCGCTGCCGCATTCTGCAGGTAGGCATCGACGTCCGCAGGCTCATTCTCCAAGAACCGCTTCATTTGGCTGGCGATTCCGACGAGCTTCTCGTCGTTGAACGGTTTGAGTTTGACATGGTAATACATATTGGAAGCCAAAAAGCCGAGCGTGCTGCTGACAACAATCACAATGAGGGTGATAAGAAACACACGCGAGTACAGCGATTTCATCGTTTGGGCACCTCTAATTTGTACCCGATGCCCCTTACTGTTTGAATGGAGAAATCGTCTGTATAGTCCGCAAACCGCTGACGAAGCCGCTTGATATGGACATCTACCGTTCGGTCATCCCCCTCGTAATCGGCTCCCCATACCAGCCGGATCAGCTCGTCCCGCGAAAACAGCCTTCCCGGATACTGGGCAAGCTGCGAGAGCAGCTCAAATTCCTTCATCGGCAGCAAAAAGACGCTCTGACCATCGGTGACCTCCACGTTGTTCCGGTCGATCACAATTCGGTTCAAATAAAGCGTATCGCTTGAGGTGCGCTGATAGCGGCGGAACAGCGCCTTGACGCGAAATACGAGTTCCTCCGGTTCAAACGGCTTGGTCAGGTAATCATCTGTTCCCCGGGAGTAAGCCTCTTCCTTGTCGGTTAGCTGATCCTTTGCCGTCAGCATAACGATGGGAATATCGTAATTTTCCCGAATATATTCGCACAGCTCGTACCCGTCCATATATGGCATCATGATATCCACGACGGCGAGGTCAATGTCATGCCTGTCCATCATTTTGGCTGCTTCCATACCGTTCTCGGCTTCATAGACTTGATAGCCCTCTCTCGTCATGACGAACCTCAGCAATTCACGGATATGGCTGTCATCATCCACAATCAGCAGTTGTCTCATCAAAACTCCCCCACTTTATACAACATTCATAACGATCAATATATCAAAAGGAGATGAACGGCATATGAACAAAACAATACAAAACTTTTCTCTCCGATTAGTTCCCATTGTTCCCCGCTCTGTCTGCATCTAAAAAACAGGCTTAAACAACAAAAAGAGAAGCCCCATTGGGCTTCCGGCTTCCGCTCACAGCTTACACTTTGGAAAAGATCCGCTCACCCTGCAGGAACGGCTTGCAATATTCTGCGCACAAGCGCGGCATCCTCTCCCGCATCCACCCATGAACCGCTTCATTCGGCATTTGAAATGCATAATATCCGATGATTGCCACGAGCGCAAAGCCATCCAGCAAGACCCTATCGTCTGGGCTAATGCTGCGTCCTATCGCTTCATAATACCCATCCAACAGCACGTCCCTGTGTTCGGGCGGCACCATCATGGCCCCCATCGCCACGTCAAGCAGCTCGTAGCCTTGTCCGAAAAAACCAAAATCGATAAAGCTCATGATCCCTTCGGGTGAAATAATTACGTTGCCTAACCCCAAGTCCCCATGGATGAGCCCTAACCGGCCGGAAGGAACCTCAGTTGACGCAGCTAAAAGCTTGTTGTTCTCCCGCAAGGTTTCATCAATGATGTCGACATCGGATGCTGTAAACAGGCCGAGGTTGAGTCCTTTCCGGACCGTTTCCGCCAACCAACGATTGTAATCCATCCCCTGGCTGGGCCGGTTCTCCAACGTTTCGTGACGGTAACCGCGAAAAAAAGTGTGCAGCTCGCCGATTTGGCTGCCGAGCCTGCGTACCAATCCGGGTTGGCTGACATCCGTTTTATTGAGGTCCCTCCCCTCTAACCATGAGAGCATGGAGCAATTCAGCTGACGCCCATTATGCTCCATCACGGTGATCAAGTTCCCTTCCGAATTACGGATCGGTGTCTGGACACTAAGGCCGCTGTTATGGGATAGCTCCTCCAGCATGTGCAGTTCACCCAGCAGTCCTTCATAGGTGTGCTGCTTACCGGTCATCCCCTCTTGGAAAGGCTGATGGATTCGCAGAACATATTTGCGGCCGTCGCCCGCATTTACCTTGTATGTTTCGTTTTCGTTATGCCGGAGAAAATCGAATGATGCTCCCTTAATGCCAAACCTTTGTGCCAACCGCTTCAGATCTTCGTTTGTCATGGATTGTACCTCGTTCAATTGGGATGAATGGCCTCTAATACCAAAAGACTATCATACGTCCAGCTGAATTTATAGATTGTTATCCGTAGTTGCTGTGAGTGTGCGAGCCCTATTTTTTTCGAACTATACTCTCCAGCTTCGCGAAATCCGATATATTCTATAGCTAAATAGAATGAACTATCGAAAATGAAGTTTACAGGCGGCTAACAGAAGGCTCGATGCTCAGCTTTAGTTCAATCTATATAGAAACAGCACGACTTATTTCATGACGCAAATAGGAGGAATTTTATGAACAACCGCTCGAAGTACGCGGCAATCATTACCCTGATCTGGGCATTTCAAATGGTAACCTCTTCGGTTCTTCCCGAATCCGCATCCGCTGCGGACGACCCTCAACCTGCTGCCATCGTTAGCGAAGGAGGTGCGGCAGATGATTCATCCCCAAATACCAACCAAATGACGAATGCCAGCACACAGCCGCAAATTGCCACCAGTGACGGAACAACCAGCTTTAGAGCAGGGAATAATACAATAGCCACTCCCGTTACCGTGGATTCGAATATTTCCATCAACGACGCCAACACTTTAGTTTCGGCTACAGTTCAAATTTCGAACGGTTTTCATCCCGGAGAAGATTTGCTTCAGTTTGTGAATACCAGCTCGGTCGTATTTAAGGATATTACTGCAAGTTATGATTCAGAGACCGGGATCCTGTCCCTGACATCTGCGAGTCATACCGCGACAGTCGATCAATGGATTCATGCTCTTCAGGCGGTAACCTACACGAATACGGCCATCACCCCCGATACGGCGAATCGCATCATCACATTTACGGTGAGTGACGGTACCGTTTCAAGCAATCCCGCAGACAAAACGGTGACAGTGACAACGGTCAACCAGGCGCCGATTTTGACAACAACGGGTGGCACCTCTACCTTCAAAGGGATCCCCGTTGCCATCGATTCCGGCCTTACCCTTTCAGACCTGGATAACAAGATGATGTCAGCGGCCACGGTCTCGATTTCGGGCAACTTTTTTTCAAAAGAAGATACTCTTGACTTTACAAACGACGGCTCCACTATGGGTAACATTACAGGAAGCTATAATGCAGTAACTGGTACATTGACTCTGACTTCTTCCGGAGCATCGGCCACGATTGCCCAGTGGCAGAAAGCGCTGCGAGAAGTGACCTATGGCAATACATCTAAAAATCCGAATACGGCCGCGATAAGAACCATTTCGTTCACGGTGAGCGACGGTATCGCAAGCAGCAATTCCGCCACCAAGACGGTAAAGGTGTCCAACCAGCCACCCGTTGTGACAACAAGCGCCGGTTTAACCTCCTACACAGCCGGGACCGTCCCTGTAGATCCAGCACTGTCCATCTCGGATCCCGATGATCAGACTTTGGCTTCCGGCCGCGTGTCTTTCGTCAGCCCGTATCATGCCGGTAAGGAGGATCTTCAGTTCACCAACGATGGAAAGACGATGGGCAACATCAGCGGCCGCTTCGATCCCGCTTCTGGTATGTTGACCCTGACATCAGAAAATGGAACAGCCACTGTTTCTGAGTGGGAGTCAGCTTTTAGAAGCGTAACTTACATAAGCTCTGAAAATGCATCAGAACCATCAAATCGAACCATCCGCTTTGTCGTAAGCGACGGCAACGACGAAAGCAATCAAGCCGATAAAGGCTTAACAGTTCAGAGCTTGACACGCTTGAGCGTCAACGCAAGCAGCTTACATATGGAGGTTGGCCAGAGTTCATCGGTCTTGTTGAAAGCTCTGTATTCGAATCAGTCTGAAACTGACGTTACAAAGTCAGCAGCATGGACTACTGCCGATCCAGCGGTTGCCGAGGTTACCAACGGCGAGATAACCGGTAAGAGTGCGGGCACGACTGTGATCACAGCCGTCTACGGGGGCAAGAGTGAATCACTGAACCTAACGGTCACAGCCAAGCCGGTCGTTTCTAACCCTTCCCAACCGGCAGATACACCATCTGCACCAAGTCCGGCCCCTGTACCGACGCCTACACCTACTCCAACTCCTACGCCAATACCGCAAATGCCGGAATCTTCATTCCGGAAGTTTATTCGCGCAGAGGATATTGCTGCTTCGTTCCGCCACGCCTTGGCGATAAACCCTCCGGAGAGATTTGCCGATACATACACGCATTGGGCGGCAAAAGACATCGCGGTGGCTTCCCGGCTTGGATTGGTCAACGGATATGGTGACGGAAGCTTCAAGCCGGACCTTCCGATTAGCCGGGCAGAAATCAGTGAACTGCTTGTCAGTGCTTTCGCGCTTCGGCAAGGGAATGAGGTCGTTACCTTCAGGGATATGCATGATCATTGGGCGGCAGAGTCCATAGGCATTCTGGCTTCCAATGGAATTGTCAAGGGCAATGCAGGCGGGCTTTTCCAAGCCGGGCGCAGCCTGACCCGGGCCGAAATGGCTCAAATGATGGCCAATTTGGCGGATTTGTCTGAACTGGCCACCGGTGAAGCACGCCATTTTACGGATATTGCCGATTCATATTGGGCTAAGGATATCATCGGACAAGCCGCAGCAGCCGGACTTCTCGAAGGCAGAGACGAGACCCGTTTTGCCCCTAATGAACCCGTTACCCGGGCCGAAGCCGTCACGATGATTCTTCGGCTGTTAGGAACCAATGCAGACCTCCGTTCACTCTGGAGCAAAGCTCCAAGTAACGGATACACACAGCTTTAAACTTGATAGCCAGCTAGCCGGAAATTGCCTTGAGAGAATAAGAGCGTGTTTGGAACAAGTCCAAACACGCTCTCTTTCGTTCATCGATCTTCTTGAATTCTACAATCGTGTCCGCGAATTTCAACTAACGCCCTGATCACGTTTATTAATAAATCGAAAAATTCACGCCATAGAAAGAAAGCCCCATTTTTCCCGCGACGCGCTGAGAAGATAGATTATCCGATGAGGTGCTGTATAGCGGAATACAGCCGAGCTCCCGGACGGCTTCAGCCCATCCCGCCGTCGCTGCAGCAGCGTATCCCCTGCCTCGGAATTGTTCTAACGTTTCCAGCCCGGCTTCATGCGCCTTCGTACCGATGCGGACGCTGCGGCACACGGAGACGGCTCGGCCCTCCTGTACCACCGCAACGCAGGGCTGCGCATAGCTGATCTCGTCAGCGAGCCATTCGAATCCTTCCCGCGCAAGCTGCCTTACGTTTTCCGGCGTGATTCGCTGCACATCCACGGATGGCCCTCTCGTTTCATTTTCAATAGAAAAGCAAGGCCCCATCGTCATCTTTTTACCTTGCAGCAGGTACCAGTAATCCTTCTCATGCTTCGGCCTGTCTTGAAAGTCAACGACCGCAGCCTCTTCGGCACACCATCTCTCCAGCTGTTTCACCAGTTGGTCAGGAACGTCGTGACGGAAACGCCAAACGCTCCCTCCCTCCGTGGTTCTTCCCAGAAACAATCGTGGAGCCGGGTCTGAACCAGGCCAAGGTTCATTGACCAGATGCAGGCGTCCGCTGCGGTCATGAGTAAACATAGCCTCCGCATGATATTCCATTAGATCCCGGGCGGAGGGTTTGTTACTAAGGCCATCATTCAAAATTTAAATGCCCCCTTTGAGCGTTCTTAGAATCTCACTGATCGGAAGGTTTAAGGGAATGCGCGAGTTCCGTAAAAATCACGCCTAATGCGTAGGCTCCCGCATCCGGGTAACCGATACTCCGGTCGCCAACCGTTCCGGCTCTCCCCATCCGGGCCGCAATGTGCTCGGTTTGCTTGGCCCCCTCAACGGCTGCCTCTGCTGCGGACAGGCCTGCGCCGATCAGATCGGTGCCCTGCTCATCCGCCTTCGCCCAGGCTTCGGCATAGGGGACAAGCGCATCGATCAGCGTTTTGTCACCCACAACGGCACCCCGTCCAAAGGAACGCTCACCTGTATCCTGGATTCCCTTCACGGCAGCATTCATCATACCGGCGATGTCCGTAACGGACAGCTCGCTCCGGTTCCCCGCAAATTTACCTGCCGCCCGGAAGGCCGAACCCCAGATCGGACCGGAGGCACCGCCGCAATGCTCCATAATGATTAGAGAGCAGGCATCAAGAAATCCTCCGATATCTTGCGCCTGGGAGGTGAGTTCCTCCCACTCGGATTTGAGCTGCTTAAACCCTTTGGCTACGCTCATCCCAAAGTCACCGTCACCGGCATGAGCATCCAGCTCGCAGAACGGAATTTCGTTTTCGATAATGACGCCGCTCATGCGATCAACCAGATAAACCAGGTTTTCCAGTGTAAGCTTATTGTTGTGTATGACTCCATGCGCTTCATCGGTCGTGGCGCCGATGGATGCCGGGTGTCGGACGGCCCCTTCATCTGGTACGTACTGTACCGGCTCGAATGGTCCGCGGACGGTCAGCGCCGGCGTCTCGCAATCCTCGCTGAGCAGCTGCTTCAGCTGGGGATTCAGCTTCATGATCGACAACGACGCGCCGGCCATATCAATACTTGTCATATAGTTGCCCACGAATACTTTATACACAGTGACGTTCCGTTCGGCAAGCTCACGTATGACCGCATGGTTCAGCAGGTACAGCTCCTGCAGCGGCGTGCCGCCGAATCCGTTTACCAGGACAGCCACCTCCGCGGGTGCACTGTCGGTGATACGCAAGCTTTCCAGCAGCTCGGCAACCATTCGGGAAGCCAGTTCGTCAGCCGTGATCAGCTTCTCCCGCCGGATGCCGGGCTCGCCATGGATGCCGACGCCGTATTCCATTTCCTGATCACCGATCTCAAACGTCGGACTGCCTTTGGCCGGCACTGTACAGGACGTGAGCGCAAACCCGATGCTTTTCACGTTATCGACTGCATTCTGGGCGGCCTGCTTGACTTCTTCCAGCGGTAAGCCCGCTTCCGCTGCGGCTCCTGCGATTTTATGTACGAGCACCGTTCCGGCAACGCCTCTTTTGCCGACGGTATACAAGCTGTCTTCAACGGCGATATCGTCATCCACCTTCACGTAGTCGACTTGAATGCCGTCTTCGGCAGCGAGATGGGCCGCATTTTTAAAGTTCATGATGTCACCGCTATAGTTTTTAATAATCAGCAGCGTCCCCTTCTTGCTCGCAGAAGAGCGGATCGCCTGGTACACCTGAATCTGGGACGGGGAAGCAAACACGTCGCCGCAGACGGCCACATCCAGCATTCCTTTGCCGACGAAACCCGCATGTGCCGGTTCGTGGCCGCTGCCGCCGCCGCTGATCAGCGTCACCTTATCCTGCTGGATCACTTTTTTCTTGATGATGTTGTATTTACGGATAAACTCAAGCTCAGGGTAGGCCAATACGAGACCGCTGCACATTTCCGCAACGAGCGTCTCCGGTCTGTTCATGATTTTCTTCATGAGATCACATCCTTTCTTTAAACACTCCAACACGCTATAACCATTATACCGTTGCTGACACCGATTTTAATGGATACGTCGTACGATTTCATCGGCCACCCCCGAATATCCTGCTTCTTCAACATGAATTGCCGCAACCAAACATCTGTAATAAATGCAAAAAAGCCCGGCGCATGCCAGACTTTTCAAAACATATTAAAGCTTATTCGTTACACGCCTTCAGACGCTATCCGAATCGCCCGGTTCATCAAGACCGGCATGGCCGATCTGTGATTCTCATCAGGGAATTCCTCGTAACGGGTCTTGAAGCCCTCCGAGGCGTACGGAGACCATCACCGGACATTCCGATATTCAGCACTCAGTAGTTTTTCAGCGGCATCCCGACAAATTCATGGAAGGACCTAATCCATTCGTCTTCAAATTCAAACACGACGGTAAGTACGTTGTGATAAGGTTGGTTACTGAGCAGACCCTCTGCTCGAAAAACGACCACTCCGTACTGTGAATCAAAGAGCTGAAACTGCGGGGTTAACGCTACTTGCAGCACTTCCCTTTCAAATTGGACCAACTCGATGAACCGCTGCCTTCCGAACTGCGGCTCTTTCCAATCGTCATACGGCAAGGGTACGGAAAAACGGAAATCGTCAGTCACAAGCGCGAGAAAATCCGCCGTTTCACCGTATTCAAATGCGGTACGAAACGCTTCAAATGCCCTTCCGCAGGTCGTGTTGGCATCCCAAGCAGCTGTATGGGGCTTCCCGAAATCAATATCTACTCTCATCACTATTTCTCCTTACTGGCTGTATTATCGTCTCGACGAATCAAATGAGAAGACACTCTCAGGGTACGAAATAAACAAGACAGATGATGGCTTATTTACCCAAAAAAAATGGAGCAGCTGTAAAACATTTTGCAAATGCAGCTCTGCCAATTTTACATGAACATGCGAAGGTTACGTAATAATTATTATGTTAACTAAGGCGAGTTCTCTCCCTAAATCTCCGCCACATCGGTTACAATAGGGGAAAGGAGCTGTGGATATGAACATCGAAACGAAGGAAATCACGGCCAAAACCATCCTCACCGAAGTAAAAGGATACTTGGATGTGGGGTTCACCCACTCGTTAAATTCATACAGCGGCTGTGCCTTTGCCTGCAAATACTGTTATGTAAGGGAAATGCCCATCCAGAAATTTAAAGACATGCCCTGGGGAACCTGGCTGGAGGTCAAAACGAACGCGGCGGAAAATTACCGAAAGGAGATATTAAAGCTGCGGAAGAAAAACAAACCCGTTCATATCTTTATGTCATCCGCCACCGATCCTTATCAGCCTATTGAACGCAAAGCGGGCATAACCCGGGGGATTCTCGAGGAAATGATCAGCTATCCGCCGGATTCGCTGCAAATTCAAACGCGCGGGCCGCTCATCACAAGAGACATTGACTTGTTGACTCAGCTTAAGGACAAATGTGAACTGCTGGTATCCATAACCGTGGAGACCGACCGGGAGGATATGAAGCGGATTTTTGCCCCTCAGGCACCTGGTATTCGCCTCCGTCTTAGTGCTTTGCAGGAAATTCGTGAAGCAGGAATCCGAACGCAGGCCTCCATCTCGCCGGTACTGCCGTTCACACCTGATTTCCCCAAGACTTTAAGCGGAATTGCAGATTACTTATGGATCGATACATTACTGATAGGAGACGGTATGCTTGGTAAGCGTTCAGCCAGACTCGGTATGCCAGCTCTTTTCGGGGAGCACGGAATAACGCCTTGGTACGACAAAGATATCCATCATCGGGTATTGAAATACTTCAAAAAACACTTTCCGCCGGAACGGATTCGCGTTTCCAAAGAAGAAGCTTTCCCGATAAAACAGACGGAAACTAAGAGAGATGAACACGAGTGAGACCACTAGATTTCACACCAGTAAAAAAGCTGCAGACCGGGTCATAAAAGACCTGTTGGTTCTGCAGCTTTCTTCATGCCATGTCAAGATCATGGCCAACGATCGAAGCTCACTTATTTAAGTCCGCTTACGATCTGATCCAGTGCTTTTGCAATAGGCGTTAAAGGACGTCCAAGCAGCTTCTCAAAATCCTGGCTTTCGATCTCAAGCTGCCCCTCACGAATCCCCTGCTGAATGCCTACAACGATCGGGAGGGCAAACTCCGGAACTCCTGCTTGTTTCATGATGTCAGCATATTGTTCGTCGTCGACCTGCTGGAGCGGTACCTCTTTACCCAGCACATCGCCCAGCGCATTCACCAGTTCCGCTTGTGTCAGCAGTTTGCCTGACAGCTCGTACACGGTGTTCTCATGACCTTCCCCCGCTAAAACAGCTGCAGCTGCTTCGGCATACTCCTGCTGCAGCGCCCAGCCAACCTTGCCGGATTCTGCGGACGTCACCCATGGTGCTCCGGCTAGAACCCCCTGAATGCTCGGAATCTCATTCTCCAGGTACCAGTTGTTCCGCAGGAACGAATACGGAATGCCCGTCTTCAAAATCGCTTGCTCTGCTGCTTGATGAGGTGGTGCAAGAAACAGCTTGCTCTCAGCTGCATTTCCCAAGCTCGTGTAGGCGATGAAACCAACTTTGGCTCGTGCGGCAGCTTCCACCGCATTCGTATGCTGCCGAATCCGGGTTTCGTTGTCTCCATCCGCGGAAATGATCAGCAGCCGGTCAATCCCGGCAAAGGCCTTATCCAATGTTTCCGGCACGTCAAAATCACCATGGCGGACGTCAATACCCCGGGCCCGAAGATCTTCAGCCTTGTCCGGGTTGCGCACGCTGACCGCCAATTGACTGGCAGGGACAGTCTGCAAAAGGGTCTCCACTACTTTTCTGCCAAGCTTCCCTGTGGCTCCGGTAACTAATAATTTCATCTTGATTCCTCCAATGTAACGTTATGATCTTATTGTCCCATTATGATCTTAATTGTAACCATATTAGTAACAAATCAGTTATGTAACTATTATAGTTACAGGATTATCGTGTGTCAACGGCCTAACCCTTTGCTCGTTATCTGTTCACAGCTAACAGTGATCCTATTAAACTTAAGCGTTAAAGAAAAGTAAAAAGCTGCCGGACATCCGGCAGCCGAAACGAGCAAAAGGCGTATAAGATTTAATTCGCTGTCAATGGAGTCTGGGAAGAACCGGCCCATTCACCCACCGGCGTGACGGTGTAGGTCGTGCCTTTCACAAGTTTGCTGTCTGGTGCAAGATCGAAGATACCCACGGCCCCTTTGCGGCTGGAGTATTTATAGGCGGCGGTCAGCTTATGCCCTTCCGCATCCGTCAGCTCGACACTGCGGCCCGAGAACAGCTCGTCTCCCGGGTCTTCCGACAGCGTAACCGTAATGGAAGTCTCGCTCACGGCTTCGGCACCGACGATGTCAAGCGGCGCGATGCTCTGCGCCACGAAAGACGGGCGTTCCATCTGCGCCCAATCCGAAGTCACGGTATAGGTGACGCCCGGAGTCAAGGTTTTGCCCTCAGGCAGGCGGAATTTCGGTTCCTGTCTGCCATCGGTCGACTGCGTGAATGGTACATATTTAGCGACCATCGGTTGTCCGCCCTCCGGCGTGATCGTTACCTCCCTGGCTTGTCCGGAAGAAATGATCTGATAGGTTTTGCCATTGGCGCGGTTGTTTTCGTCGAGGATGAAGGCAGTCGCTCCCCGGCCGGTGCTGTACGCGGAAATGACATATCCGTAGTCTACCACACCGTTCGCCTGTAGGGATTCCAGCTCAAACGTATCATTGGTTACCTGTCTGGCCTCGGTCATGTTCAGCTTGTCTGCATTCCCGGTAAAAGTCCCCGCGTTTGCTCCTCTGTAGGTCAGGGAGTATTGGACACCCAGCTGCTGAACGGAGGTTGGTACAATATAAGTAGCGATGGAACCCGTTTTCAGCCGCGGAAGATTGGTTAACGTAAGACCGCCGGTGAAGGCAAAGTCTTCTTTCGCTTTCGTAAATGCCTCGTTGTCCGCCGTTAAAGGCGCATCGAACGTCACGATCAGCGTAATCGCATTTAAGGAACGGATGCTGGTGATTTTGGCTTTGTCCGACGGGATCGCCCGCTGCGCCATATTCAGTAAATACGCAGTTTCTCCGCGAGTGACCGGACCGCTGCCTGGATCAAGGCTTTCAGCCCAGTATTCCACGGATTTCGCATCCCGCTTCAGTGCTTTGGTTACAATCTGTACAAGTTCCGTTTTCGTTACGGTTCCCCGGGGCTCGAAACGGCCATCATTTGCCGGCATGATCCCTTGTGCTGCCGCTTCAGCGGCATATTTCGAATACCATGCCTGCGGATTGACATCCGTGAATCCCTGCTGTGCCTGATCCGCACCTTGCAGACTAAACGTCAGGGTAAGCAATTTGGCCAGCTCCGCACGTGTGACTGGCTGTTCTAAGGCGAGTGAACCGTCCTCGTACCCCTGCATAATATGAAGCTGCGATAACTGACGGACTGCTTGGCTGATATCTCCTTCTCCCAGCGCCCTTGAATCGTCTGCGGCATGCACGGCACCGATAGGCAAGGCGGCTGTTCCCAAAGCTGCGGCCAGCATCAAGCCGGCCAGTTTGTTAGCATGTTTATTCATCGATGGTTCCTCCTTCAATCCCATAGATGGATTGGTGTTTGTCATGTCCCTATCGTAAACGAGACGGATAAACGGCCAAGAAACCCGGCATAAACAAAATCGAAACTTTATATTAACAATTTATTAAATCGGTTAGACGGTGAACCGGTATCCCGCTCCCCATACCGTTTCGATATACTGCGGGTTGGACGGATCGACCTCCATCTTCTCCCGCAGTCTCCGTACGTGTACGGTGACGGTCGCGATATCCCCGTTCGAGTCCATGCCCCAAATCCGTTCAAACAGCTCGCTTTTGCTGAATACCCGGTTCGGATGACTGGCCAAAAATTCGAGCAGGCTGAATTCACGGGAAGTAAATATAACCTCCTTATTGCGGACGTACACCCGGCGTGCCGCCTGGTCAATGACCAGGCCGCGGATATGGATTTCGGTTTTGTGGGCCGCTTCATGCCTGCTCATGAGCCGTTCATACCGGGTCAAATGCGCCTTTGCCCTGGCTACCAGTTCGCTCGGGCTGAATGGCTTCGTAATATAATCGTCGGCCCCCAGGTTAAATGCGCGTATCTTATCGATTTCTTCATTTTTGGCGGAGACGATCAGGATCGGAACTTCCTTTGCCTGCCTGATCCTGCTGCATAATTCAAAACCGTTCAATCCCGGCAGCTGCAGGTCGACAATGATAAGATGGTAATCCGTTTCAAGAGCAAGCTGCAGCCCTTCGTCTCCATGATGGCACAAATCTACATGAAATCCGTTCAATTCAAAATAATCCCGTTCCAACTGCGCGATAGTCGTCTCGTCTTCAATAATCAGAATGCTGCCGGCCATGTCTGCCTTCCCCTCCTTCGTATGTGGTACGCCGCAGCGTGAAGAACACGCGTGTACCAACACCTACCTCGCTTTCCACCCAGATCCTGCCCCCGTGCCCCTCAATGATCTGGCTGGCTATGGCCAGTCCCAGACCGCTGCCTCCGGTTGAAGAATTCCGCGAAGCTTCGGCGCGGTAGAATCGTTCGAAAATATGCGGCAGTGCTTCTTGCGGAATCCCCGTCCCGTTATCGCTGATTTCGACGGTTACCCATTCCCGTTCGGGATGTACGGAAATATGAATGTTCTTATGTTCTTTATCCATGTAGTTCTGAGCGTTCCCGATTATATTAAGCACGGTACGCTTTATTTTTTCCAGGTCGGCAAATACGTTGACCGGCGGAATGGGCCGATGAGCCCATCCGATGACCACTCCCTTCTCTTCCAGAACGTATCGCTGCTCCTCGATGCAGTCGTCCAGAAAATCGACGATATCAACCGCCACAAGCGTGAACGGCACCTGTTTCAGATCCAGTTTGGAGTACAGGAACAGCTCATCCACAAGCTTGTCCAGGTCAACGGCTTTGGAATAAATGATGTTGACATACTTGTTCATTTTCTCGGGTGTATCCGCCACTCCATCTCGAATGCCTTCAATATAGCCTTTAATATTGGTGATCGGTGTCCGCAGGTCATGTGAAATGTTCGAGATGAGCTCCTTCCGGTTCGCCTCATCCTCCAGCCGCAGCTGAACCGACTCCTGAAGCCTTTTCCGCATGTTTTCAAAAGCTGCATTCAGCTGTCCGATCTCATCCTTTGTATTCGGTTCAAGCGAAAACTGCAAATTGCCCCTCTGAATGTGCTCTGCCGAGTGACGAAGCCGGTCCAGCGGCTTAACAACGCTGCGCGTAATCCAGCGAAAGAGCAGTGCATTGAATATCACGATAATGCCTGCCAAACTAATGACGAATGCCGGGAGAAGCTTTCTCGTGACTTCGCCAAACGGACTCCGCTCGCGAATGACGAACACACTGCCTTTCTGGCCGTCCGAGTAAGGGAAGTCGTATTTGGCGTACGCATAAAAACGCTCACCGATATTAAACGTACTGCGAATTTGGTTGTTGTTCAGGTCATAAGGCGGAAGATGGCGTCCCAGCTCAGGCTGGTTGAACGTATACGACTGGTAGATGCGTCCGCTCTCACGGCGTACATACAGCCCGGCTCTGACCGTTTTGAGCTTGAAATCGAAATCCTTCAGCAGCTGCTGATCCTGTAATCGATCCGGCTCATTTTTGGCAAGATACTTCAATTCCAAAAAAATAGATTCTTCTTGTTCCGTCAGCGGATTGAGCTGATAGTGGACTTTGTAAAAATCGCGCAGGCTGTGCACGTCGCCCGTCGCCGCGATCGTAAACAGGCTCGCCGTCATGGCAAAGACCAACAGGCTGATGAGCAGCATGCCGGTATAGGACAATAAAAGCTTGATGCGGATGGACATTTGCTCACCTCCATCTTTGATAGGTACAGAAAAAGCGAACGGTACTGACCGTTCGCTCTTTAGCGCATGGAATATCACATGCATTATTTTAGCGGATTTGCTGAAAGTTACGAACCTGCTCGTTCCAGTATTGCGGCGATTTCGTGATAACCTTTGCTTTTGGCATGCTGCAGCGGAGTGATGCCTTCCGCATCCGCGATCTCCCGATCCGCGCCATGATCGACCAGCAGCCGGACGATTTGCTGATGCTTCTCCCCGCCGTTTCCCAAAATGACCGCTTCCAGCAAAGCCGTCCAGTGCAGGCGGTTGATATGATTGACATCGATATCGGTGCGGGTCAACAGCTCCCGGACCACTTCAACATGCCCCCGTTCAGAAGCGGGGATCAGCGCCGTCCCGCCATAGCGGTTAGTCAGTTTGGTATCTGCATCTGCGTCGATCGCCAGTTGGACGATATCCAGCATTCCCTCAGCTCCGGCATACAGAAATACATTGTTGAGCAGATGATCCCTGATGTTGATGTCCGCCCCTTTGCTGATCAGCAGCCGGACCATCTCCGTCTGATGGTTGTACGTCGCAGCCATGACGGCCGTTCTGCCCCGCTCATCCTGTGCGTTCATTTCGATTCCGTCCTGAAGCAGGTTCTGTACCGCCTCAAGATCACCTGCTTCCGCCGCTTGTATGAATTGCTGAGTCACCGTTTCCACCCCCGATTGTTCCTTCGCTTGTTCTCTTGAAGAGCCCGGCATGATGTCGCATGAGCTGAGCCAAAGTATGCAAACGATACACAAAAAGAGACGAATCATAGATCAAATCCCCTTTTTCCTACTCAACGACATGCTAACACGCCCTACTCCATATGCAAAATATTTAAAACCTTTGTTTCGCTTACTTTTTTCATATAGCAAAATCTATGCCCCATCATTACACATATGAAGCATAAGTGAAGCATAAGTTTGCCAAACATCGAGGCGGGTAATAATAAGAAAGTGAATTTGAATTCGAGGAGGCTTTCCCCATGACAACCCAAGATCCGAAAAAGATACTGAAACAAAAGCATGAGCAAGATGAGCAGAAGGCGGAATTCACTGATTTCGCCCGCAGCCAGTCGGGACACACTGAAATGGAAGCCGGCCAGGAATTCGGCCATGACCGCGCGCCCGACGAACAAAACCGCATGAAATCTGTTGAGAATCGTCAGAGCAGCCGTTAAGGAGTTATCGTCCAGCCCAGCTATCCATTGAATATAGATTAACAAACAAGCCGCTTCCGGCATATCCGGAAGCGGCTTGTTTCATGATTCTTTCATCATTCGAACAAACTCCATGGACGCTGGTGAAATCTCCGCAAATGAGAGCGCGATGATCCCGATCTCCCTGGTGATGACCGGCGTAATGGGCTTTACAATCAGTTCATGGGACACGGAAGACAGCGTAAAATCGAAAACAAGACCGATCCCGAGTCGTCTGCGGACCATCTGGATCAGGGTTTCGGCGGTTTGGACGGTCAAGCTGCTTTCGAGATTAAAATGGTGCTGTTGTACTGCACTGTTCAACGCCGCCTCATGTCCGCCTTTACAATAAATCATGTCTTGCTCATATTTTCCGAGATCCACAATCTCTATATTGTGCAGCTCATGATCGTCCGGAATGACGGCCACCATGTGATCCTGAACCAGGCTATGATGCTCAAAGCCCGCAAACGGAGAAGCGACGAGCCCGATTTCCACGGTACGGTCGGTAACCCATTCCTTGATCTGGTCGGATACCCCCTCACACAGCTCGATTTGAACTTGTGGGTACTTGGCCCGGAACCTGGAGATCGCCTCCGGGAGCAACAGGGTCGACGCCGCAGGAAACGAGCCGATTTTGACTTTTCCGGTCAACAGCTGGTTCTCTCGGCTGGCTGCCTGGAAAATACGATTTTCAATGGACTGCATCTGCCTGGCCAATATCAGAATCTCCCTGCCCACATCGGTCAGCATGATCCCCTTCTGCTTATCCCTGACAAACAGCCTCACTTGCAGCGCATCTTCCAGCTGTTTAATCGTTTTGCTCACAGCCGGTTGGGATATAAACAACGCTTTCGCCGCTTCGGTAATGTTCATTTTCTCGGCGGCTGCCACAAAGACATTCAGATGATTCAAGTTTAAATTCATCACTCAACATCATAACCTAATGGTTATCTCCTCTATTACTAATGTGTATTTCAGTTATAAACTATTATAACGTATTCTAAATGCATGACAACAAGGATGCCCTGCACACATTCAAGGGTTGGTTGAATAGGAGGAGATTACCTTGATCGATCATGCAAAAAACGCGGAAATTCCTCAGGCATCGGAGGATTCCCGCGTATCAACACGCCGCATCTGGATTACCGCCTGGATCGTAACCGCCGTATTTATGCTGTCCAATTCAGCAACGCCGTTGTATGTGGAGTGGCAGACGGCGATGGGATTTTCGAATGGAACGTTGACGGTTATTTTTGCCGCTTATATTCTGGGTCTGCTCGGCACTCTGCTCGCGGCCGGCCAATTATCGGACCGCTTCGGACGCAAGGCCGTACTGTATCCGGGTCTATTAGCAGCGGTGGCGGCTTGTGTGCTGTTTGCTTCGGCCGATTCGGTCGGCATGCTGATGGCGGCGCGGTTGCTGACAGGCATAGCCGTCGGCGTCATCGTCTCCGCAGGCATGGCTGCTGTAGTGGACACTGGCGGACACAGTAAAAAACAGCTGGCATCCCTTGCCGCCTCCGTGGCCATGGTCCTCGGAGCCGGGCTGGGGCCTTTGCTGGCTGGAATGATGGCCCAATTTGTTGCGCATCATGTTGTCACGGTGTTTACCACTCAGCTGATCATTTTGGCAACAGCCTTCATGGTGGCAGCCCGCCTCCCCTCCCGACAGCACCCTGCACGCGAAGGATGGAAACTGCGCTTCCCAACAGTTCCTAAGCAAAATCGCCTGCATTTAGCTTTAGGAATATCCGCGTTTGCTCCAGGCATTACCTCGACTTCCTTTGTGCTGTCGCTGGGTCCGTCACTGCTGTCCAAACTGCTTCATGTGACCAGTCCCTTGGTAGCTGGAGGAACGGCCTGTATCATGTTCTTGGCGGCGACGGGAATACAATTCGCTGTCAAAAGGCTGCCGGTTCGGAGCCTGTTTCTCCTGGGAAGTGCGGCAACCCTTTTGTCCATGATATGCCTGGTTGCTGCTGTCATTGAGTCGGCACCCGTGTTGCTGGTTATAGCCGCTGTATTTGCCGGTGCAGGACAGGGATTAGGGCAGCTCGGAGGCCTGACGCTGATCAGCCTGCATGTCCCGGTACACCGCCGCGCCGAAGCCAACGCGGTACTGAATATCGGAGGTTATGTACCTGCCGCACTGCTGCCGATCGGAACAGGATTTGTGATCGATATGACCAGCATCTCCCTGGGTGCCTCGCTGTTTGCAGCGGTTTTGGCGGCGGCTTCGGTCGCGGGCGCCGTTTTTGTAAAAGTGAAGTTAAGTAAATAAATGAAATCGAAAGTTATCCCTCTGGACTGAACAATTCAAAATGATGTACCGGGCGAATTTCGATGCGCCAGCCAAACGATTCGCCCGCGCTCACCTGAACGGCCGGATGAAGAGATGCCACACGGACCGCATCTTCAAGATCCTCAGCTTCGATCAGAAACGCGCTGCCAATCAGCTCCTTTGATTCGGTAAATGGGCCATCCATCATTCTCAGCTTTCCGTTCTTGCGCTGCAGGGTCGTCGCGGCCTTGTCCAGGCCGGCGTCGAGAAGCACCTTCCCGCTGTGATACAACTGTTCAAGATGGGGCTTGCATTCCTGCATCACTCTGTCGATTTCATCCTGGGGTTTGGCATCCATCAGATCCGGTTCCAGGTAACCCAAACACAAATACTTCATAACTTCATCTCCTCATCGTCATATACAGCATTATAACGCTGCCTATATAAGACGACGAGAGAGATATTCCCGGATCGACATTTCTTTGCGAAGGACGAAGAAAAAAGTTTATTTCCGAGCTCCGCTTCCGCGGACAAGGCTGACCAAGAGTATAAGGATCGGCAGCAGCAGCAAAGCGATGATGGAACTGCCCGTTCCCCCAGTGGGAAAATAATGAAGCATCTGCTGGAAATTTTTAGCCACCCAGATACTGAACACACCGATCAGCAGCCCAACCGGAAATACCAGTAGACGGAAATCCGTCATCTTTAACCATTGGGCAGTTCCCAAAGCAAGCGTGTAATACCACATCGAAATTTGCGCAAAGCCCCCGAGGATCCACAGCGCCATCACGATGGCTTCCACATGCGAAAAGAAATCAGCGATATTCACAAAGCGCGAAGCAGACAGGAACGGGAAGGTGAGATTGGCAGTCGATTCCCCAAACAAAAACAAACAAGTAAAATTCGTGATGACCATCGTGATCATCATTAGAAATACGGCAAACAGCCCACCCTTGAGGCCGTTGTCTTTTTTTCGGACGGACGGGTAGACCGATGAAATAAAGATGAATTCCATAAACCAAACCGAAGGCTCTAAAGATCCTTTGAGCGATGGCTTGATTCCGGTCCCCAGAATGGGGAGCATGTTGGGAAAGCGATATTCCGGCAGAAGAAACAGAAAAATCGCCAGGACAAAGCACAAAAAAATCGGACCGAATATTTGCGCGAATCGTCCAATCACTTCCACGCCGGACCGGACGGCAAATGAACATGTCAATACAATACACCCGATAATCATCACCAGCGGAGTTTTGGGCAGAAACGCCTGTACGATGAATTCGGCGTATTCCCGGGTAATCAAGCCGATCGCGTCGATTTGGAATAAGAGGAAAACGATGCCCAGAATGCTTCCGGCCCACTTCCCAAAAAGGCGCTGCGTCTGCTCGATCATCGTAAGCCCCGGATTTCTCCGATACAGCAGCCAAGCGACCGTCACGCTGAAGAAACCGAAGACAGAGCCGATGACCGGCGAAA
Organism: Paenibacillus sp. FSL R5-0378; assembly: GCF_038009285.1. Taxonomy (NCBI): domain Bacteria; kingdom Bacillati; phylum Bacillota; class Bacilli; order Caryophanales; family Paenibacillaceae; genus Paenibacillus; species Paenibacillus sp. FSL R5-0378. The sequence goes on along the minus strand of NZ_JBBPAY010000001.1, from coordinate 4,236,437 downwards.
TCCACATATCCTGTTTGGCATACATCGCGGTAAAAGAAGGCACGACAAGTATGGAGGTCCCGCCGATCATCAGGTACATCATCAAACACAGTTGAAGATTCGAAACTTTCTCCTTATCCATTCCGCCGTCCCCCTCCTAACCTTCGGGATAAAAGATAACCCAGATCGGTTTGGTCACTTGATTGATCCATTCGGTCGGACCGGGCAAGCCGGGAGCAAATAACAGCATGACCGCTACTACCCACCCGGTGAAGGTAATGACGGCAATGGCTGCCCGTTCCTTTTTCTTGTTCGGCTCCACACTCGAAAAATCATATATAAACACGGCCACAAAGAGCAGCGTAATGCCGAGCAGTTTGAGAACAATCATCGCTTATCCCTCATTTAAAGGTTTTACCGGAAAAACCAGGCGAAATAATATGTACACTGGAATGGGCGTAAACGCTGATTTCCGGGAATATTTCATCCCATCGGGCCTGTTCCTTGGTCCAACGTGCAGGATACTTTTGCCAAAACGCATCGGCCGTTCCGAAAACATCGGCGCCAGTCTCATCCTGGATCTTCCGAAACGTCTCTTTCACCTTGGACTCGATTTCCTTGTTCAGCTGCTGTTCCAATCGGGGCATTTCTTGGGGCAGCATCACATTGACATGGGTTTCATTCTGAAGCACACTTGCTTCACCTTCAATCCGGATCATAACACTCCATTGATTTCTGCGAATCAACGGAATCAGCTTCGTATGGCATTTGATCAGCCGGACGGACATGATACCCCCATCATCGCCTTTACTTTCCTGTACAGGAAATGTTACCGTCGTTGATTCCAGCTCGTTACGGATGATCTGAACGTATCGCTTGACTTCTCCTTGATATTGACCCGCCATTTTCCCCTTCATTAAAACCGCCGCCCCGTTAATGTACGGGTAAGCATTACTTTGTCCAGATTCCTCCTTTTTCCCGATGAGAGGAACGATAATTGCTTTCGACCGCCCTGCCAGCATCCCTCCCAAATCTTTAAGCGTAACTCCCATACCTCCGGCTAGAACGGTCAATTCGCGAAGGGTTTCGGCGCTGTCCCGCTCCATTCGCGTGTTTATGCTCAAAATGCTCTTAGCCCTTCCTTGGCTGATAAAAAAATAAGCATGCTCCCTCGGCTGGGGATGGCGAAAGAGAAAATCGACCTGATCCATGATCCCCCTCTTGGCGAGCTCCTCCCCCACGATAAATACTTCGCTGTGGCCCCAAAAGACTTTGCGGGGCATTTCCTCCTGCAGCCGCTGGGCCGCATCCGCCAAATCCGTCCCGACTGCGCTTTTCACGATAACCATGTCTCCTTGGTTTCCACTGCTCGTCATCTCGCCGTCGCTGCTCATGCTGGACTGGTTGGGTGTGTAGACTTGAACGGACAGCTCTACTTTCCCGTTTGGCGCAGCATCCATCCCAGCTCCCATAATTAAAGCCAGATCGTTCACCTCGGTGCGGTCCCAGCACCCTGTAACGAGCGGGATGATCGTAAACAGAAAAAACGCAGCGGCAAGTCTTGCGCTTTTCATTTTCTTCGGCCTCCCCTTCCAGGTCCCGGACGCTGGTTAGCACCCTGGCGATACCTGTTCCAAACGCCGATTCGCGGTCTTGTATTCATTTTCCAAGTTGGGACGCGGACCAGGATGTCCTTCAGCTGGCTGAGATTGGTGGCTGTTGACAACGAAACATAAGGAACGCCAAAAGAACGAAGCGCGAACAGATGGGTCAAAATTAAGGTGATCCCCATCATCAGTCCGAAAAAGCCCAGAAAACCTGCCAGCAGCATCATCGGAAAACGAAGCAGCCGGACCGTGATGCCAAAGGCGAAATGGGGGATCAGAAACGAGGCGATCCCAGTGAGCGCAACGACCATGACCATCGGCGAAGAGACGAGGCCGGCCGCTATGGCCGCCTGACCGATGACCAGTGCTCCGACGATACTGACTGCAGCACCAATCTGTTTGGGAAGTCGAACCCCGGCTTCCCTTAAAGCTTCGAACGTAATTTCCATCAGCAGCGCTTCAACCAGAGCCGGGAAAGGGATTTGCTCCCTCGATTTGGTCATATTAAGCAGCAGCGTCGTTGGAATCATTTCCTGATGATAGGTAACGATAGCGACATAGAATGAAGGCCCGATGAGAGCAATAAACGCGAAAAAATAACGCAGCCAGCGGATGGCTGTGCCGATGTAATAACGCTGATAATGATCTTCCGGCGATTGCAGAAAGGTAAAAATCGTTGCTGGAGCAATCAAGGCAATGGGAGTTCCTTCTACGAGTATGGCCGCTCTGCCCTCAAGAAGATTGGCTGCCACCACGTCCGGCCGCTCCGTCGTCTGTAATTGCGGAAAGGGCGAATATGGATTATCCTCGATGAGCTCTTCAATCATCCCGCTTTCCAAAATCCCGTCGATGTTGATGCGGGAAAGACGGCTTTCGATTTCAGTAACCAGCGAAGATTCTATGATACCGCTGACGAAAGCGACGACAACTTCGGTCTGGGAAAAACGTCCGATCCGGATCGACTTCATCTTCAAATCGGGCGACTTCAGCTTGCGGCGGATCATGGACACATTGACCATCAGCGTCTCGATAAACCCTTCACGCGGGCCTCTGACGACGGATTCCGCCTCGGGTTCCGTGATCGAGCGCTGCTCCCACTTTGCCAGGTACAGAGAGATAGCCCTTTCTTCCCCATCCATGAGCAGGACGACATTGCCGTCACCAATCTCGATCACCGCCTGTTCCATCGTTTGGATCAGGGTATAGGAGGACACCGGCAAGCACTTGCAAAAATCCTCTAAGGTGTTGCCCCCATCTTCTGACAACTGTTTCAGAGTGGGTTCGAGAATGTAACGGTTAATCATGTCGCTGTCGGTCAAACCCATAAAGTAGACGATGACCGCAGGAGTTTGGCCGCAGCTGAAATCGTGGAACACGACATCAAAGCAATCCGCATACCGCTCTTTCAGATGAGAGATATTTTCTTGTAAACGAGCTGAGAAGATCACATCTTCATTGGTTTGCATGTCCACACCCCCAACCGGCAAAAGTCCATACTGGTGGCAAAATATACTTTTTTAGTATCGCACTAAAAACTTCCTCTAAACGCGGTCTAACTTCTTTGAAATTTCATCGATACAGTTTTAGTTAGATATAAGAATGTGTAGGCATCAGAGACTCGGCATCCTTATATCGCACTAAAAACTTCCTCTAAACGCGGTCTGGCTACTTTGAAGTTTCATCGATACAGTTTTTAGTATGGTCAGAACAGCTTGAAAAATTCGGTAAACGAGAGATTTCTAATATTTCCGGAATTATGGATGAACAGAAAATAAGAAAAACGTCTATCGACGTACCTTCTAAGAAGAAAGACCGCGTTTAGCTGAAGTTTTTCTTGCGAGATCCGGAAGCGGAGGCTCCGAATCTTATACTTTCTGATCTTTTAAGAAAGGAACACCGCTGCACGGCAGTGCAGACAGTGTTCCACTCAAGTGCTTGATTAGTATCCTGCGCAGATCTGATCCCGGAGACGGTAGAATTCCTTCAGCTGGTCCTGCTCATAAGCGTATCCGGCGCGAATCAGCAGATCTTCCCGCTCCTTTCGGGCCACAAGCTGCAGTCCGACGGGAAGCCCTTCGCTTGTCAGCCCGCAAGGAATGGACAGAGCCGGAACCTCCACCATGTTGAACAGGCCCGTATAACGGGTCATCGCGTCAAAGACACTTTCCGTATAATCACCAAAATGGACTTCGTCCACGCCGATTTTCCGCGCAGGGATCGGGATCGTCGGTGTGGCCAGCACATCAATGCGTTCGCGGAACAATTTATCGAACATGTTCATATACATTTCTTTTGTCTTAAGCGCTTCGATATACTGCAGTGAGGTGATATCCCGGGACGATTCCAAAAAGGCTCTGGCATCCGCTCCGTATTGCGATAAGCAGCATTCCATCCGGCTTTTGTGGACATAACCGGCCTCAGAAGCGGCGATGGTCAACGAAACCTCGCTGTTCCCCTCCACAAAGGAGACGTCCGTATCAATGAGAATGGCACCGAGCGACTCCAGCGCCTCCAGTGATTGAAGATACAATGCATAGGTTTCCGGGTCGATGTGTTCGTTAAAGTAGCTGGTCGGCACGCCGACACGAAGCCCCCGGATGTCTTGATTCAGATATGGCAGGTAGGACTGCTTCGTCATGGCACCGAACAGGACTGCCAAGTCAGTCATATTGGCCGTGATCGGCCCAACATGATCCAGAGTCCAAGAAACGTAAAATACGCCCTCAGTAGGTACTTTGTTATACGTAGGTTTTAACCCGACAACGCCACAGGATGCCGCCGGAATCCGAACGGAGCCGCCCGTATCGGTCCCGATGGAAGCTGCCGTCAAATCAGCGGCTACCGCCGCAGCCGATCCGCCGCTGGAGCCTCCCGGCGTGTACTCATGATTCCATGGATTGTGCACAGGTCCATAATGCGGGTTATTTGAGGTGACACCAAGGGCATATTCATGCAGATTGTTTTTTCCCAGCAGGATCGAATCCTGCAGCAGCAGCCGCTGGACGATAGCAGCGTTCTCGTCTGGTATGTGATTAGCGTCAATCGAGGAGCCGTAAGTGGTGCGGATACCTTTCGTATCGATATTATCCTTATAGGAAAGCGGAATTCCGTACAGGAGACCGGTCTGCTCTCCCGATGAGGATTTGGCTTCGAGCCGCTTGGCTTCTCCCGTGGCCCGATCCTTGGCTACCGTAATATATGAATTGAGTGCAGGATCTTTCTTTTTAATCCGTTTCAAATAATGCTTCGTAATGTCCAGCGTCGTCCAAGAGCCTGTTTTGTACCCGGATTGAATTTCCTGAATCGTTTTTCTCCCCATCATTCATTCTCCTTTCTTAGTCAGACAAACGAAAACTTCCCTTTCGGGAAGCTTTCATGTCCAGTTCTCTACTAAGCTATGCGGAAATGCTAGAGAACGTATGGGGTTTTTGACAATAAAAGGTAATTCTAAAACATCACGAATTGGTAGGCACGAGTCCGACGGATTTCCATACTTGCTCGTAAACAGACTTGATCGGGATCCTGTTCTCTTGGGCTATTCGTTTGCAGTCCTCAAACTCCGGAGCGCATTGAACGGTCTCCCCGTTATGAATACCCAATTTTACGGTAACGGCTCCCCATTCTGTTGGGACCTGAGTAAATGTTCGTTCCAGACGGTGCACCGTGAGCGGATAATACCGGATGCCAAGCGTGGTTGTCTCGCGAAAAATGATTTCTTTCATCCGGTCGATCTTTTCTTTGGCGCATAGCAGCTGAAGCATCGTACCCGGCCGGTTTTTCTTCATGTAAATGGGCGTATAGAACACGTCGTTTGCACCGTTTTCGAGCAGAAGGTCCATCACGTAGCCCAGCCATTCACCCGAAATGTCGTCATAGTTGACTTCCATCTTCACCATGTCATGATCGACATGTTCATGATTTGGGGGCAGCTCGGATTTCATAAGACAAACTCCTTTCGGATCAAGAGCGTTATTCGCCCACGATGACACGCAGCACGTTCGGCCGGTCGGCAAACGTTTTGGTCCCTGCTCCGTAACCGACGGCGGTCACCTTGATAGACGGAATGGGCCCGTACTGCTGCGCCAGCACCGATACGATCGCCGCACCCGTCGGTGTCGTCAGCTCAAAGCGGACATCCGACGCTTCCAGCGGCACGCCTTTCAGAATCTCCAGCGTCGCAGGCGCAGGCACCGGGTAAATGCCGTGGTCGATCCGGATTTTGCCCATACCGACGGGCACGGGCGAGGAATGGATCGCTTCGATACCCATTTGATGAATCAAAATCGAGGCGCCGACAATATCGACGATGGAGTCTACTGCGCCTACTTCGTGAAAATGAACGTCGTCTAACGGAACGCCATGTATCTTTCCCTCAGCCTCCCCAATGATCTTAAAAATACGGAGCGCCGTGTCGCGTACCGGCTCCTCATAACCGGCCGCTTCAATTATTTGGACGATATCCTTGTATGCCCGGTGATGATGATGGTGATGATGGCTGTGATTATGCGAATGATCATGGCTATGATGGTGATGTGCATGGTCGTGAGGATGATGTGCATGGTCGTGAGGATGGTGCGCATGATGATGGTGGACATGCTCGTGATGATCGTGCGCGTGGTCGTGATGGTGTACATGATCGTGGCTGTGGTCATGTCCATGATGATGTTCGTGACTGTGGTCGTGATCATGCTTGTGGCTATGGCTGTGAAGATGCGCTTCATGCTCGTGGAGAGATTCGCCTGAACCTTCCTCTGCCTCAAGATTCGCTTGGGAATGTTCATGCATGTGATGATGATCATCGTGATCTTTCTCATGCACTTCTTGCAAAAGCACGTCAAATTTGGTCGCGGTGATCCCGTTCTTGTTCACCTTGCTCCACTGCAGCGCATATTCTTCTTCGATGTTTAATTTCTGCAGCTCCGTCTGCATCCGCTGCGCATCACCGCCGGCATCCAGCAGCGCACCGATGAACATATCTCCGCTGATGCCGGAAAAGCAGTCAAGGTATAGCGTTTTCAAGTTCGTGTTCCCCCTCTATGTACAAGCTGATGAATCAGCGCGGCGTTATAACCTCCGCCGAATCCGTTGTCGATGTTCACCACGCTGATGCCTGAGGCGCACGAATTCAGCATCGTAAGCAGCGCCGACAAGCCTTGAAAATGAGCCCCATACCCGACGCTGGTCGGTACTGCGATGACCGGGTGGGAGACCAGGCCGCCCACGACGCTGGGGAGCGCCCCTTCCATCCCAGCCACCACGACAGAAACCGACGCCTGCTGGATTTCTTCCAAATGGCTGAGCAAACGGTGGATCCCCGCAACGCCTACATCATAGATCCGGTGGACCGTGCTGCCTAGCACTTCGGCCGTCACCGCCGCCTCCTCCGCCACGCGCAAATCCGAGGTTCCCGCCGCAATCACCGCGACATACCCTTGCCCTTGCGAATCATCAGCGGGCATCTGCTCCTTTTTCCAGTACAAGACCCGTGCCGTCTCGTGATAACTGTAATCCGGACACGCCCGCAGCACCGTCTCGGCTTTTTCCTTGTTCACGCGTGTGACCAGGACGCTGCTGCCACGGGCTTGCAGGGCGCAGGCAATCGAAATGATATGATCCGCCGTTTTGCCTTCCCCATAGACGATCTCAGGGAAACCCTGCCGTTTACTGCGCTGGTGGTCAACCTTTGCAAAGCCGAGATCCTCAAATGCCGCCAGCCGCGCTTTGGCTTCCGCCACGCTCAGGGCTCCGCTGCGTACTTGCTCCAGAACGTCGTCCAACAAAGTTCTCATCCCCTTCCAGAGCTTTCGTTATGCCAACACCTTGTTCATGCTGCCGCTCTGATAACCCACCAGGTCAAGCGTTACGTACTTGTAGCCGTACTCCTGCAGCCTGCCGGAAATTTGCGAGTGCTGCTCCAGAACGGTCTGCATGTCCTTCGGTTCTACTTCGATCCGTGCCGTGTCCTGGTGCGTGCGCACCCGTACCTGGCGGATGCCGAGCGATTTCAAATAGGCCTCAGCTTTTTCAACCTTGCTCAGCTTCTCCTTGGTGATCCGTTCCCCGTAAGCGATTCTCGAGGACAAGCAGGCAAAAGAAGGCTTATCCCAAGTGGGCAGGCCGTAGCCTCTGGACAGCTCGCGGATTTCTTCCTTATACAATCCGGCTTCCAGCAGCGGTCCGCGAATGCCCCTTTCCTTTGCCGCCTGCATGCCGGGCCGAAACTCATTCATGTCGTCGGCAATGACGCCGTAAACGATATTTTTATAGGATTGCTCCGTCAGTACGGGAACCAAATGGTCGAAAAGACTGCTTTTGCAAAAATAGCAGCGGTTTTGCGTGTTTTCGGCATATCCGGGAATCGCCAGCTCGGAGGTTTCAATGACCTGATGCCGCGCTCCGATCCATTCGGCCAGCTCCCTCGCCTCTGCAAGCTCGGTCGACGGATACGTTTCCGAATCCGCGGTCACCGCCAGTACTTGATCCGGGCCGAGCGTATCGACAGCCGCTTTAAGCAGAAAGGTGCTGTCCACCCCTCCTGAAAATGCCACGACAACTGAATTTAGTTCCCGTAGGATGGACTGCAGTTTCTCATATTTTTCAGTTAGCATTGTCCTGCCTCCTTCCCGTATGGCCATTAAATCGTCATGCTGCCGAACCCGCCATCCACCCGGATCATCGAGCCGGTGATAAAGCTCGACGCCTGATCCGAAGCAAGCAGGATCGCCGCCCCTTTTAATTCATCCGGCGTACCGAAGCGATTCATCGGCGTATGCCGCATGATCGATTCGACCCGTTCCGGGCTTAATATTTTCTGGTTCTGCACAGCCGGGAAGAATCCCGGAATGATCGCGTTCACACGGATCCCCTCCGGCGCAAGCTCCCGAGCCAGGAATTGGGTGACGCTGTTCAATCCGGCTTTGGACACCGAATACGTAAACACCTTGGAGAGCGGCGTCGTTGAGGACACCGACGAGATGTTGATGATGCTTCCCTTGCGCTTCTGCTCGACCATGCGCTTGGCGAAAATTTGACAGGTAAGCACGATGCCCTTCAGGTTCACGTCCATAATGCGGTCCCATTCTTCCATCTCCAGCTCGAAAAAGGGAGTGGTGCTGTTCGTACCCGGAGCGTTGAGCAGAATGTCCCATCCGCCCGACCATGCTTCGATGTCCGCGGCCGCTTGGACCAGGGACTCGCGCGAGCCCACATCCGCCTGAAATGCTTTCGCTTCCCCGCCTTGGCTCCGGATGACGCTTACGACTTCCTCCGCTTTGTCCAGGTTCCGCCCGACGATTGCCACCTTGGCCCCGTGTTCGGCAAAGCCCTCGGCAATCGCCGAGCCGAGCACGCTGTTGCCGCCGACTGCTACCGCCGTTTTCCCCGTTAAATCAAACAAACTCGTCGTCATCTAGTGACTCTCCTCCGTTTTCGGTAAATTTCCGTGCTCGTCAAAAGGCAGATCATACGGCTCCGAGGCCAGCTCCATTTGCGGATGCTGCTTCACATATTCATACAGCGCTTCGGACACCTCGATTTGGCTCAGAACGAGCGTATTTTTGATCCGGACGATTTTCGCCTGGTTAAAATCCAGCACATTGCTCGTTTTCACCGCCGCCTGAATCGCTTCCTTGTCATTCGGCAGCGTCGTGGCGATCTTCGTCGGCGCGACGACGGTGGACGTCAGCCCGTTGGCGTAAGTAACCTCCAAATCCATCTTGTCGACAAGCCGCTGCGTCGTAAAGTCCGCCGTGCCCACCCCGTTTGCATTCCCTTCGGTTTGCGGCGTCAAATCCAGGACGACCATTTTGTTGACATCCGGTCCTCCGTGCGCATACGGCGTCGGATATCGGCCCGTGATGTTCGGATCCATGCCGTCGCCGCTGATGTTTTTGCCGATCTCGTCAATGATCAGCACTTCCAGCTGGTCAAAAAACAGCTTCGGCAGCAGTTCCTTCGCCTGAAGCTGCAGCTGCGGTTCCTTGTCGGTAATCTCCTCCGGCGTAAGCACCTCAACGACTGCAACCTTGTCGAACGCATTTTCGATCGTCGCTACCCCGAACAGGACCGGTTTCTTCTCCATGATCATTTGGGCCATGGCCGGAACGTTCTCGGCCATATATTTAAACCCTAGCTGGTGGCAGGCCTCCGCCCCTTTCTGCTTGCCAAGGCCGATGCTGATCATTTTCATGATGCCGCTCTCTACCGGTCCCCGAAAAGCCGTATGCGGCTTAATGCGGTTAATGACGACGATGCCGTCCGCGGCGGCGGCGTATTTATCCAAATACACCGGAAGGCCGTTCGGCAGCGCACCAAGCTGAACGACTTCCATCGAGGAGCGGATTTCGCAGCCGGCGCTCTCTTCCGTGACGCCCAAATGCGCCAGTACCTCCCGCTGCCCTTCCGCCGTGGCACCTCCGTGACTTCCCATGCTCGGCACAATAAACGGCTTAGCCCCCGCTTCCTTTAATGCTTTGACGGTCACGGCAGTTAGCTCCACGATGCGGTCAAGCCCCCTGCTGCCGACAGCGATCGCGATTTCCATGCCGGGCTTGACCTTCTCCATAATGTGCGGCTGACGCAGCTTGGCCCCAAGGTCGCCGCCCAGGTCCACGATCTGTTCATCGTTGAACCGCACGTTGACCTTGGCCATTTTCGGAATCGGAATATCCTTCAGAAGCTCCTGCAAAATACCCATGCGCTTTCCCCTCCCCCGTTATCGTTTCATGAAATAGGCTTCAGCGTTGCCGTAACCGATGTTTCGAACCATCCGTTCCAGAGCCTCCATATCATCCGGCACGAGCCCTTTCTCCACCCATGCTCCGAGAAGATTGCAAAGAATGCGCCGGAAGTATTCGTGTCGGGCATAGGACAGAAAGCTGCGTGAATCGGTCAGCATGCCGATAAAATGACTGAGCAGACCAACATTCGCCAGGTCCTTCATCTGCTTTTCCATACCATCTATATGATCGTTGAACCACCAGCCAGACCCGAACTGGACTTTGCCCGGCACCCCTTCCTCATAAAAATTGCCCGTCATCGCGGCCAGGACAGCGTTGTCTTTCGGATTCAGATTGAACAGCACCGTTCTCGGCAGGGCGTTTTCCTGATCCAAAGCATCAAGGAAGCGAGCCAGACCCTGTGCAAGGTTCGTTTCTCCCACAGAGTCAAAACCGGTATCGGCACCGATGCGGTTTTTCATCTTTGTGTTGGTGTTGCGGAGCGCGCCCATATGCAGCTGCATGACCCACTGCTTGCCGGCGTACATTTTGCCGAGCTCCTTCAGCAGGAAAGAACGATATGCGTTAATCTCAGCGCCTGACAATTCTTCACCGTTCAGTCTTTTATTAAAAATAGGAACGATTTCTTCCCTTGTGACGTCTGCAAAATCAAGGTACGGGATATCATGGTCGGACGCACGTCCGCCATGCTCATCGAAGTAATCCACGCGCCGTTGAAGCGCATTCAGGAAGGCATCCAGGGAACCGATGGTTTGGCCTGTAATCTCCCCGAGCTTATGTATCCATTCGGTGTAAGTGGGGCGCTCGATATTTAATGCTCCATCCGGTCTGAACGTCGGCGCGATGATGGTTTGAAAGCTGTCATCGGCAGCCAGCCGCTCATGATATTCCAGCGGGGACAGCGGGTCGTCGGTCGTGCCGATAAATTTCACCCGGGCTCTGGCAATCAGCGCCCTCGGCAGGAAATCGGGCTGCTGCAGCTTGGCGTTGCATGCCTCCCATATATCGCGGGCCGTGGCTGGGCTCAGAATTTGTTCGATGCCGAACACGTTCTTGAGTTCCAAATGTGTCCAATGGTACAGCGGGTTGCCGATCAGGTGAGGAACCGTCTCCGCCCAGGCCATAAATTTATCCCAATCCTCCGCATCGCCTGTAATCAGCTGCTCACCGATGCCGTGCATCCGCATCGTACGCCACTTATAATGGTCGCCTCCCAGCCACAGCTGCGTAATATTGGCCCATGGCTTGTTCTCCCATACTTCCTTCGGGTCCAAATGGCAGTGAAAATCAAAGATCGGTAAATCGGCAGCCGCCTTTTCATATAATCGAACTGCTGCAGGGGTATCCAGCAAAAATTCCGAATCGAGAAATTGGCTCATCCTGTTCTCCTCTCCAGGGATCGATAATTGGTATGAAACCCTTTACAATTTTTAATTTGTTTATTAAACTTACAAAATATATTCGTACTGTACCAACTCCCCACGCCTTTGTCAATCGGGTAATTTCTGAGCGGGCGAGGCGGGTACGTGCTACAATATGGTTTATGCTGAATTTTCATGACGTTCAAAAATGGGAGGAAACAAATGGTAACCGGAGACGCCTCTTATATTAAAAAGATCAACCGGGCGTTGATTATACGGGAAATTATGAAAGAAGGAAAAATTTCCAGAGCGGATCTGTCTAAGATTACGGCCTTGACCCGGGCGACGATCTCCGCGCAGGTCGCGGATTTGCTGGAAGAAGAACTGGTCGTTGAAACCGAGCTGGAGCACAACCCCGTCGGACGCAAACCGATTATGCTCTCCCTGAATGCCCAGGCAGGATATGCGCTCGGCATTGACCTGGACGCAGGACATGCGACATTTATGCTATCCGATTTAACCGGTCATCCGGTCACAACGGAAATCATTCCAATTCAATCGGAAGCCTATGAGGATATCGTACAGCTGCTGGTTTCCGCGATCAGACGTTATCAAAGCCGATGTGCAGGCAGCCGCTACGGGATGGTCGGCATCGTATTGGCGATCCACGGACTCGTCTCCAATGAAGAGACCATCAAGTTCGTGCCCCGGTTCCAATGGCAGGACGTTGACCTGAAGCAGGATCTGGAACGTGCAGTCGGTACAGCTGTCCATTTGGAAAATAACGCGAACCTCAGCGCTTTTGCCGAGCGGGCATACGCTCACCATACAACCGACAACCTGCTATGCGTAACGCTGTATTCCGGCATTGGGCTCGGCATGATCATGGACGGCAATTTTTTTCGCGGCCATGAAGGCTTTGCCGGGGAAATCGGCCATATGATCGTCGTTCCCGGCGGAGAGCCCTGCGCTTGCGGCAACCGCGGCTGCTGGGAGAAGTATGCTTCGGAGACAAGCGTGCTCCGGAACATCCTTGCGGCCGAACCTGGTGACGCCTCGGATATGGAGTGGATCAGCCGGCGCATTGCCGATGGCGATGAACAAGTGCTTGACGCGCTGAATCAATTCGTCTATTACCTGTCGATCGGGCTGAACAATGTCATCAATATGTACAATCCGGACGTTGTCGTCATCGACAGTGAGCTTCTGCGAATGGTTCCCGATGCACTGCAGAGGATCCATCATCAGCTCCACTCCCAAATCAGCCATTACCGGGAGATCACACTGTCGGGCATGGGGCGGAAATCCTGCGTCATGGGTGCCTGCGCACTGGCGATTTCCCGTTTTCTGAACGTTCCTGTGCTTAGCTTGCCCTCCGGAGACGACCTTGCTGATTGATTACGGGTATGAAAATCTAACTGATGCTCGCTCCCACTCCCTTTTCACAAGCCCGGATACAAGGACGCTGCCTATACAAAAAAACAAGCCCGGATCCATCGCGGCTTGTTTTGCGTTATCGGTAATTTGATTTCTCGTTTTTTTACTTGCCTATAACCCCAGCCGTCTGCCTAAAGGAGTCGGCATTCCGTCGATCGTGCTCCTGTTTTTCTCCTGCCAGTAGTCGTGAAGCCCTTGTTCGCCTTTATGCTCTGCCCACCGATTCAGCGTATCCCTTTCCTTTTCATAGGTCATGAAGGGAACCGCATAACCGCAGGACGTCTGCACTTTATGCACATCGATCGTGATGATCTGTCTGGCTCCGGGCATCGGATCAAACAAAGGGTATAATGTCTCCCACTCCCTGCTCTCCGGTAAAATCACCGTCCCGGTTCCGTACAGGCGCATAATGTTCGCCGGCCCTTCAAACGCGCAGAACATGATCGTGATGCGGCCGTTTTCTTCCAGGTGGGCACTCGTTTCATTGCCGCTTCCGGTCAAATCCAGGTATGCGACTCGGTTCTCGGACAAGATTCGGAACGTGTCATAACCTTTTGGCGACAAGTTGACGTGCCCCTCCTGCGATAACGGCGCCGTACCAACGAAAAACATATGCTGCTTCCGGATAAAGTCCATATGCTCAGGCAGCATAGCCGGAAATTGTTTCCCCATTTGAATCCCCCCATTCGTACTCTGCCGATTAATTAAATTCATTGTATGTTCATCCGCTGCATATTAAAAATATATTTTTACCGCGTAATCATACATTATAGTTATGAGTGTTTGTGCAATGGGGACTTCCATTCAGACGGGGTTAATTACAGCTTACATATTCATAAAATTGTCCCTCTCGACCTTACTCACCCGCAAACCGAACCGTGCGTACCACTCGCTCTTCCCTTTGTCCTGAGCCACCCTGTGCAGGGAATTCTCCTTCCAGGCCTTGATCGCCTCAAGTGACTCCCAATACGAGACGGTAATTCCGACTCCATCCGTTCCCCGAACGCTTTCGACTCCGAGAAAACCCGGCTGTATCGAAGCAAGCTCGACCATCTTATCTCCCATTTTCCCGTACCCTCTGTTCTCTCCATCAGACATTTCCGAAGTAAAAATGACCGCATAGTACGGCGGTTGCGGCGTTTTTGCAATAGCTCCCATCCCTGTTCTCCCCTTATCCGTTTTTCTATCTGAATTATACCGAGCCTCTTATAATAAATAAAATGAATGTTTAAAATGGTTGTAATGATTATTTTTCATGGCGGGAGTGTTTGAAAATGACCTTGGCGAAGTACGAAATTCTCGGAAAAGTCGTCGAAACCGGAAACCTGACCAAAGCGGCGGAACAGCTGAGTTTAACACAATCGGCGGTGAGCCGTGCCATCATCAGCCTGGAGCAGGAATTGGGCATCCAAATCCTTGCCCGGGGCCGGTCTGGCGTCCGGCTGTCCCATGACGGAGAACGGTTGTGGGGATATATGAAGGAAATGCTCCAACTGCATGAAAACATGCTGCAGGAGGCGGATCAGATCAAGGGGCTGATGCGGGGAACAGTTACTATCGGAACGTTTACCAGCGTATCGATCCATTGGCTGCCGGATATTCTTCACCGTTTCCAGCAGGAGTACCCGCAGATCGAAATCCGGCTGCTCGACGGGCATTATTACGATATCGAGCGCTGGATTGCCGATGGGACTGCAGACTTTGGATTCGTGAATTTGCCATCTTCGCATGGCCTTGAGACCACAATGCTCATACAGGATCGGATGGTGTGCGTTATGCCGGCTGATCATAAACACAGCGTAAAATCCACGATATCACTGGAGGAGATTGCGGATGAACCGTTTATTATGCCTGCGAAAGGCTGCGATACGGATGTAAGGGCGTGGTTTGACGGTCAAGCAGCGGTTCCCCGTGTGCGATTTGAACTTGAGGACGATCATGCCATTATGGCAATGGTGCGTAGCGGACTTGGCATCAGCATCCTGCCGGAAACGATTCTTGCCTCAGCTCCTTCTGGGCTCGTGGCTAGGCCGCTTGCCCCGGAAGCTTCGAGGTCCATCGCTCTGGCCGCGGTTTCTTTTAAGAAGTGCTCTCCGGCAGCAGCTAGGGCGATTTCATGTATTGTGGAGATGATGGGCGAACAGAAATCGGATGCTTAAACAAAAATATGTAATTCTCGCTCCAACTAAACTGCGAAATACTGCGTTTTACTATTGAAGTGAAAAATGCGTGTTCACTGTGATCTCGGGTTAAGGACGTGACGAATGAAAATCAGATGCATCATACTGTTATGTTTCTTACTGATTACGGGCTGTTCAAATTCCCCATCCACGATCGAAGAAGCGATGAACAAATCCAACAAGCCTTATGACGACATTTTAAAAACCTTTGATACAGACAATAAGCATACGGTGCTGTTCTATAGTAATGACAATCAATATAACGTCGGCCTTTTGAAGCACAACCGTCAAAGTTGGACTTGGATTGTCGGCACGTACACGGATATCCATCCTGACCAGGATATCGACTGGAGTTACTGCAACCTGAATCAGCTTAGCCCCATGTTTGTCGGGACTGTGAATAACAAAGACATTCGGAGCGTCGCCGTGGAGACACGAAAAGTAAAAACCGAAGCCCAGCTGATCCATTCATCCAACGGCACCGTATACTGGTATGTGCTCGTGGATGAACCGCAAAACCCGCCAATGCGATTCACCGGATATAACGCTCAAGGGCAAGTCGTGTATGATACAGGCTCGCTCGATGATTAAATTCCGCTTCATAGAACAAAAAAAGCGTTCCGATGCTCTCGCATCGGGACGCTTTCTTATGAATTACAGCCGATTATTCTTCGGACTCGATCCATTGGAAATGGAAGGTGCCTTCTTTGTCGACACGCTGGAACGTATGCGCGCCAAAGTAGTCGCGCTGCGCTTGCAGCAGGTTGGCCGGCAGACGGTCCGTACGGTAGCTGTCGTAGTAAGCCAGTGCGGAAGCGAAGGCCGGAACCGGAATGCCGCGCTGCATGGCGAGGGACACAACGTTTCTCCAAGCATCCTGGTAGTTGGTAACGACCCAGCCGAAGTAATCGTCCAGAAGCAGGTTTTTCAGCTCCGGATTTTTATCGTAGGCCTGCTTGATGTTTTCCAGGAAGCGGGCGCGGATGATGCAGCCGCCTCGGAAAATCATCGCGATGCTGCCGAAGTTCAGATTCCAGTTAAACTCTTCGGAGGCAGCACGGAGCTGAGCGAAGCCTTGGGCGTACGAACTGATTTTGCTGGCGTACAGCGCCTTGCGTACGGCTTCCACAAACTCCCGCTCATCCCCTTCATACGGAGCAGTGTGCGGCCCTTTCAGGATTTTGCTTGCCTCCACGCGTTCTTCCTTCATTGCGGACAAGAAGCGGGCAAATACCGATTCGGTCACGATGGACAGCGGTACGCCAAGATCCAGCGAGCTTTGGCTCGTCCATTTGCCTGTTCCCTTCTGTCCCGCCGCATCCAGAATGACGTCAACCATCGGTTTGCCGGTGTCCGGATCTTTCTTGGAGAAAATATCAGCGGTAATTTCGATCAGGTAGCTGTCCAGCTCGCCGCGGTTCCACTCGGTGAAAATGTCGTGCAGCTCTTCCGTGCCGAGTCCCAGCACATCCTTCAGCAGGTGATAAGCTTCGCCGATCAGCTGCATGTCGCCATACTCGATGCCGTTATGGACCATTTTCACGTAATGGCCGGATCCGCCTTCGCCGATGTACGTCGAGCAAGGATCTCCGTTGACTTTGGCCGAAATCGCCGTAAGAATCGGTTCAACGAGCTCGTAGGCGTCCTTCTGGCCGCCAGGCATAATCGCCGGTCCTTTCAGGGCTCCTTCTTCGCCGCCGGATACCCCTGCTCCGATAAAGCGGATGCCCTTCGCCTGAAGCTCCCGGTATCTGCGCTCGGTGTCCGGGAAGAAGGCGTTCCCGCCGTCAATCAGGATGTCTCCTTCTTCCAGATGTGGAACGAGCTGCTCGATCAGCGCGTCCGTCGGTCCGCCGGCTTTAACCATCATCATGATTTTGCGCGGGGTTTCCAGCGACTGCACAAACTCCTCGATGCTGAATGTACCGACAAAGTTTTTTCCTTCGGCTTCGGCGAGCAGTTCTTTCGTTTTTTCCGGCGAACGGTTATATAAAGCGACTGCGAAGCCTTTGCTTTCCATATTCAAAGCCAGGTTTTTGCCCATGACGGCAAGACCGGCCACACCGATTTGCTGTTTGCTCATCGTTTCTCTCTCCTCCAGATCTCTCTCTTTTTACTTGACGCTGCTTTTCCAATCGGCCGCAAATTTAACCAAACCTTGGTCCGTCAACGGGTGCTTGGCGATTTGTGCAATCACGCCGAACGGAACGGTCGCAATGTGCGCGCCGGCCATGGCGACGCGGGTGACGTGGTCCGGGTGGCGTACCGAGGCTGCGATAATTTGCGTATCCAGGTTATGCGTGCGGAACAGCTGCGCAATTTTGTCCACCAGCAGGACGCCGTCTTCAGAAATATCGTCCAGACGACCCAGGAACGGCGATACGTAGGTTGCTCCGGCACGGGCGGCCAGCAGCGCCTGGTTCACGGTAAAGATCAGGGTCACGTTCGTTTTGACCCCTTTTTGGGACAAATAACGGCAGGCTTCAAGACCCGCGAGAGTCATCGGCAGCTTGATCGTGATTTTCTCATCGTTGTTGTTGATCTTGATCAGCTCGTTCGCCTGGGCAATCATTTCCTCAGCGGTTTCCGCATCCGGCGTCACTTCCGCCGACACGGACTCCACTTCCGGCACAGCCTGGCAAATCTCGGCGATCCGGTCTTCGAATTTCACGCCTTCCTTGGCAACCAGGGACGGGTTCGTGGTGACTCCGGACAGAACCCCGATTTTGTAGGCGGATTGAATATCCTGCAGATTGGCGGTATCAATAAAAAATTTCATCTTACAACCTCCTGTGAATGTTCAATATATGATTGGCTCGGTAAACCGAGCATAGAACCCAAAATCAGCTGGCGGTAACTTGCTCGACAAGCGGCTCGGAAGCAGCCTTTCCGGCTTCGTCTTCCTCGTCGAACCACCAGTGGAATCCGTCTGCGGCAAGCAGCTCATGGGCCGCTTCCGGACCGTGCGAACCGGCAGCATAAGGATGCAGCGGCACCTCATTAGCGGCGAAGGCTTCCAGGATCGGCTGCACCCACTGCCAGGACAGGTCGACCTCATCCCAATGGACGAAGAACGTCGAATCTCCGTTCAGTGCATCGTGAATCAGCGTTTCGTACGCTTCCTGGGCTTCTTTGCGGTCCGGATACATATCGATGTATACCGGTTTAAAGCCGGTCGGATGATCCGGGTCCTTCGCATTCAGCTGAAGCGTGATGCCTTCTTTCGGCCCGATCTCGATGACCAGCAGGTTCGGTACGGTTGCCTGCTCTGCTTGAGTCGCCGTGGTGAGCGGTTCCTTGAATTCGATCACGATGCGTGTGCTCTTCGAGGCCAGACGTTTACCTGTCCGAATGTAGAACGGAACGCCGCGCCAGTAGTAATTATCGATATGCAGCTTGGCCGCGATAAACGTATCGTTCATCGAACCTTCGGAAATGCCGGGCTCAGCTGTGTATGCGGGAACCGGTTTGCCTTGAATGGATCCGGCAGTATATTGTCCGCGCACGATGTTGGTAAGCACATCCTGCTTTTGCAGCGGATCCAGTGCTTCAAGCACCTGCTTCTTCTTGAGCTGGACGTTCTCCGCCGAAGCCATGTTGTGCGGCGCGTGAATGGTCAGCATCATGAGCAGCTGCATCATGTGGTTCTGGAACATATCCCGCAGGGCGCCGGCTTTGTCGTAGTATCCAGCGCGCTCCTCTACGCCTACGGTCTCGTCAGCCGTAATTTGGACGTTGGCGATAAAGCGGTTCGTCCACAGCGCCTGAATCACAGGATTCGCCTGCTTCAATGCTTCAAGCCGCTGCACCATAGATTTGCCGAGGTAATGGTCGATCCGGTAAATTTCTTCTTCCGCAAAAGCTTGGCTCAGCTGGTCGTTTAGCTCGCGGGCCGAAGCGACGTCATGGCCGAACGGCTTCTCGATCACGAGGCGCTTCCAGCCCGTTACGCTGCCAAGGCCGCTGTTTTCGATTTGGGAGGCGATAGTGCCGAAGAAGTTCGGCGCAACGGACAAGTAGAACAAGCGGTTCGATGTTCCGCCGATTCCTTGCTCCCAGGCTTCCACCCGATCTTTTAACCGGACGAAGTGATCCGTGTCATCGATGTGCAGGATGTTGAAGCCAAAGAGTCCCAGGAAGGACTGCAGGGAGTCATCCTCTTTCACATTCAGCCGGTAAAAATCGTACAGCGACTGCTTGACGTGAGCCTTAAACGTCTCATCCGTCATTTCTTTACGGCCGAGGCCGATTACAGAGAAAGCTTCCGGAAGCTTTCCATGAATATATAAATGATACAGAGCAGGGTATATTTTGCGCTTGGCCAAATCGCCAGTCGCTCCAAACAATACAAAAGTTGTAGGATTCATCTCAATTGCTCCTTCCTTTCAAAGCTCCGCGACTTCCACTTCTCATTCTGTCGAAAAAGCTCTGGTTTCTGTGTCTTGGATTCACTATAATACAAATATGTGCCATACATGTAATCAATATATTTCTGAGGAGATATAGACCATATCTATGACTAACAATTACGAGTTGTATA
Organism: Paenibacillus sp. FSL R5-0378; assembly: GCF_038009285.1. Lineage (NCBI taxonomy): Bacteria > Bacillati > Bacillota > Bacilli > Caryophanales > Paenibacillaceae > Paenibacillus > Paenibacillus sp. FSL R5-0378. The sequence goes on along the minus strand of NZ_JBBPAY010000001.1, from coordinate 4,216,595 downwards.
AAGTGTTTTATTGGGCCGCAAAGACGGGAAGTTTAACGCAGGCCGCCAAGGCGCTGTACCTGACCCAGCCCAGCGTCAGCCATGCCATCAAGCAGCTGGAGGAGCGGATCGGCGTTACCCTGTTTTACCGCACCTCCAAAGGCGTAAGCTTGACGCAGGAAGGCAAAATTTTATTTTCCTATATAGAGCAATCGCAAATTCTCATTACGCTCGCTGAAGAAAAAATGGTGGCGCTCAAAAATTTGGACAGCGGCGAGCTGCGGATCGGCGGAAGCGATTCGTTGTTCAAGCACTACCTGCTTCCTTTTCTCGAGGACTTTCACGTCAAATATCCGGGTATCAAGCTGCACCTGAATCACGGAACGACACCCGAAGTGATCTCCTATCTAAAGGAGGGGCGGATTGACCTTGGCGTTGTAAGGATGCCGATCTTCGACTCGCAGCTGGAGGTAACGGAAAGCATTGAGCTGCAGGACTGCTTTGTGGCGGGCGAACGGTATGCGGAGCTGAAGGGGCAGGCGCTGTCCATGGAACAGCTGATGGAATATCCCGTGATTCTGTTCTCACGGAACAGCCGGGTGCGTATGGCCATTACAGAGCTGTTTGAAAAATACGGACACGAGCTGAAACCCGACATCGAGGTGGGAAGCGTCGATTTGCTGATCGAATTCGCCAAGCGTGGGCTGGGCATTTCGTATGTCACGCGCGAATTCGTAGCCAAGGAGCTGAAGGAAGGCTCTCTCTTTGAAATTGAGCTGGATGTGGAGATCCCCCCTTCCAAGGTGGGCCTTATGGTAATGCGAAACATGCCGATTTCGGCGGCGGCGACGAGATTTATCGAGGTGGTTCATTAGTCGGACGCACATCTTTCAAGGTAAGCAAAATCAAAAGGACGCCAACACAATGGCGTCCTTTAACGCATCATCCGTTCTTAGATTCAGTGCTGCTTCCGGTACGCTGACGGTGACATCGAACAGTAGTTTTTAAAAGCACGGGTAAATGCGAACAGGGTCGGATACCCAAGGGAGTAAGCGATCTCCGTAACGGCAGCCGACGTCCCGGACAGCATTTGCTTGGCCTTGTCCATCTTGACCTTGGCAATATACTCGGCCGGCGTCATGCCTACAAACCTCGTAAACTGTGTCGAAAAATAGGTACGGTTCAGGCCGGCATATTCGGCTACTTGCTGTACGGTGATCCCCTCGGCGGCATGCCATTCGATGTACTCGGTCCACTGGGATGCTTTGCTTTTCTTTATCGTTGTTGCACCTGGACGCTGGGGCTCGTCCTGTGCTTTAGAGCTTGCGATCATCTGAGATAACGCCTGGTACAGCAGTCCTTTCAGGTTCAGGGCGGCGGCGACCTGATCTGTCTTACCATCCTTCCACTCCGCAAACAGACGCCGGATCAAGTTCGCTACCTCTGGACTCCACAGCCCTCTGGAGCAGGGTACATCCGGATGAAAACCTGCCAGATTCAGCATCGGTTCCATGCCGGGTCCATCCAAGGCCAGCCATGTTAACTGCAGGGAATGATCGTCGTCCGGCTTGTAATACATATAGGTACGGTTCGGATACATGCAAAAGGCATCCCCTGTCTGGAGCCTGTACGTGTGACCCTCATATTCAACCATCAGACTGCCCGCCCTGACAAAATGAATACTGTAGCATTCAATTCTGCGCGGACCGATCCGGTATCCCGGCTTTGCTGTACTCTGACCCGCCCTGACCAGCCAGAACGGGGTATCTTTGTCGATCCTGGTCGGCGTGTAATATAAAAATTCCGCGAATTCGTGATCATACTCCTGCAGCATGCGTTCTCATCCTCCCCATCATCCTTACATGAACTGACAAAATGATAAATCTATCATACAATACGCCATTCTCTTTGGGCACCCCTTTACATATAATCAGTTCGAGGAGGTTGACGGATGAAGAAACCTAATATTTTGTTAATTACGAGCGATCAGCAGCACTGGAATACGATTGGCGCCTTTAATCCTGAAATACATACCCCGAATCTGGACCGGCTTGTCCGGGAAGGGACGACGTTCGATCGGGCGTATTGCCCCAATCCGACCTGTACGCCGAGCCGTGCCTCGATCATTACCGGCATGTACCCGAGCCAGCATGGCGCGTGGACGCTCGGCACCAAATTGCTGGAGGATCGCCATACGGTAGGCGAAGATTTCAAGCAAGCCGGTTACCGGACCGGGCTGATCGGCAAAGCACATTTTCAGCCGCTCACTTCGACCGAGGAATTTCCGTCGCATGAAGCCTATCCCATTCTTCAGGATTTGGAGTTTTGGAAAAATTACAAAGATGGGTTCTACGGTTTTGAGCACGTGGAGCTGGCGCGGAATCACACCAATGAAGCCCATGTCGGGCAGCATTATGCGCTGTGGATGGAAGAGAAAGGCTGCCATAACTGGAGAGACTATTTCCTGCCGCCTACAGGTACCATGGACCGGGATCAAACGTATAAATGGCCGATTCCCGAAGAGTACCATTACAATACCTGGATCGCCGAACGGACCAATGCTTTGCTGGAACAATATCATGAAAACGACGAAAGCTTTTTCCTGTGGTCCAGCTTCTTCGACCCGCACCCGGAATACCTCGTTCCCGAGCCATGGGATACGATGTACGATCCCGAGCAGCTCACCATCCCGGAGATGGTTCCGGGCGAGCATGACCGCAATCCGCCGCATTTTGCCAAAACGCAGGAAGAGCAACCCGACTTCACAAACCTGCAGGAAACGGGACATGGCATTCACGGTTACCGTTCGCATCATTATTACGAGTACGGCAGCAGGAAGCGATTGACGGAGTATGATAAGAAAAAGCTGGTCGCCGTCTATTACGGCATGATCAGCATGATGGATAAGTACATCGGGCATATTCTCGATAAGCTGGAGGAACTGGGAATGGCCGATAACACGATCGTCGTCTTTACGACGGATCACGGGCATTTCTTCGGACAGCACGGTCTGCAGGCCAAGGGCGGGTTTCATTACGAGGACTTGATCAAGCTGCCGTTTATCGTCCGGTATCCCGGTGAAGTGCCGGCCGGCAAGCGGAGCAGCGCCATTCAATCTTTGGTGGACCTGGCTCCGACCTTCTTGTCCCTGTGCGATCTGCCGGTTCCTTATGCGATGACGGGCATCGACCAGAAGAAGGTATGGCTAGGCGAAGCCGTGCAGGCGCGGGATCACGCTATCTGCGAGTTCAGGCATGAACCGACCACCATCCACCAAAAAACTTACGTCAATGAGCGCTATAAAATCACGGTCTACTACAATCAGACCTACGGTGAAATCTTCGATCTGCAGGAAGACCCCGAAGAGCTGAACAATTTATGGGACGACCCGGAGCATGCGCCGCTCAAAACCGAACTACTGCTAAAATATGCCTGGGCGGAGCTCGGCAAAGAGTCCATGCCGATGCCGAGAATTACCGGAGCATAGGGCTTGTCAGGCCCGATTCAAAGCACGGGAATGCTTGGCCCGGCGTAATGAAATTCATGAACCTATGAACGTTCGATCGTAAAAGTAACAGCAGCACATCCAAAAAGGCCGATTCACATCGCTGTGAAACGGCCTTTTCCAACTCATTTATCGATTCGGATACAGTTTGAATTCATCACCTGACTCCGTCTCAAACTGGAGCAGTGAACCTTCCAGCATGTGAACCTCGCCTCCTACCTTCTGCAGGCGTACTTCGCCTTCTCCCCATGGATTCCGGATCCGGCATGTTCCTCCCAGGGAAGACGTGATCGTTATATATTGTATATCGCCACCCCGAACAGCCGATTTGACGTTAAATCCACCAGGACACCATAGCGAAAATTCAGCGTCCCAATCCACAGGACATGCAGGGAACAGACGGATAACCGAATCCTGGCCTGGGCCCGCTGGCTGGCTTTGGCACAGCGCCGATTGCAGCGCAGCTGCAGCGTTCCCAAGACGCTGAATGCTGATGCAGTTCACCCCTTCCCTGACGGTTAAGCGGTTTTCAAACGATTTGATTCGGCCTGTATCGTTGAAATAACAGTAATCCCGCTCCGCGTTGACACATTCCAACTGGGCCAGCACGACCTGCTTAAAAGGCTCGGCAAGCCCCATATTGGCCAAGACGCGTGCCATCCCCGACATTTCAGAGGCAGCACGGCTCCAGTCGTGATCGAGAAGCTCCTCCTGGTACCGAATCGTCGCCATAGTCGTCTTAAACATGTCTGGGTTACTCCCGGCGGTCTCGAGGGAACATAAGCTGCCGAAATAGGCTGGCTTCACGTCGATATGGCTCTTCTGATCCAACACCGGACCGAGTGCGCCGATCCATACGGCCGCTTCCCCTTCTCCCGTTTTCAGGACGGCGTCTGCTTGGTCGCTTCGCGGAAGCGGGGCCAAATGCTCGTACAGCTCCTGCCACGCCGGCCGTATATCGCGATCCAATCCGAGTAGGTCCGAAGCCCGGAGGACGATCGGAAAGATCGTATGCATGCCCGCCATCGAATCCATCGTGTCTTTGCCGCCGTAATATTTTTCGTCGCTGGTCGTGTGATACATGTGATACAGTCCGTCCTCATCCTTCCGCAGGTTGGGGTAGTGGCGGAAAAACTCGGCGACGCCCCGGATAATCGGATAGGCGCGCTCACGCAGCCATTCTTCATCCTTGGTGAACTCATAGTACAACCAGTAGTGGTAAGCAATTCCGACCTGGGTGGCGAACATGTGCGTCGTGAATCCAAAGGGGCCATAACCTCGTTCCTTGTACGTAAACCTGCCGTCCACATATTTTTCGTGATACTTCCAGTTCCAGCGGCTCTCATGCGGCCGCTTGGAGTAAGCATATTCGCGAAACCGGTCGGACATCTGCTCCCACGGCTTGCGAAGCAAATAGAGGTCCCTCATTTCCTCGGCAATGTCTTCCGGCAGCTCCTCCAAGCCATCAAAGGACACGACTTCCGGGATATAAATGCCTTGGCTTCCCCACTGCTGCCTTGCTGCGGCTGCACACGAATCGTACATGGCTGAATACATGTTGAAATACGGATGGAACAGTTCATCATGCCCGGTTGGCAGTACGGCGTTATAATACAAATTCATGTTGTTCCACCAATGCATGGCCCCCCAGTGCCGAAGATCTCCGCGCGGGCTGAGCAGCATGCCGCCGAAATTCGGAGGAAATTGTGAACCACGCGAATTGGATGCCATCAGGTATACGTAATACGTGTAATGCTGCTCGACGAATTCGGCACGTTCGTCCTCGCTATGAAGGCGGATATACGATTTGTCCCAAAAGGAATGCCACCACTTGCGATGCTCCGCCAGCAGCGCGTCATATCCCGACTGCATGGCATGCCGCACCGTTCGGATCGCTTCCCCGATGACATCTTCCTGTTCATCAAAGCTGGCTGCACTGCTCATAAAGATGTCAAAACTGCCGTTTCCCGGTTGAACACACAGGCGCATTTCCGTCTCATTCGGCTGCCCGATCACCAGACTTTCCCGATAAGCGCCGACTGGCTTCCGGCCGCCGTACTCGTCGTTCATCCTTACCTGCGCGTCCCTTCCCGTTATCGCAATAACGACCGCTGAAGCGCAGAAATAGTCTCCTTCGCGGAATTGCTGATGAAGCACCATCATGCCGTCCCTTATTATGAGGCGTGATACGGCCGAGTGGTTTTTGGTCACGACCTCTGCAGGGCGCAGCATTTTGAGCTTAATGTTAACCACCTGAGGCGCCGGCCGGCGATCATGGATCCGGACGCCGAACACATCTTGCCCGGACGCAGCAAAGGCCTCCGCCGCCACTCCAATCCCCGATATCGATGCCGTCGCGTCATACAGACTTAGATGCTGACGAATTCCTTTGTCATTAAATACATCCTCGCCATAATCCACCAGATCGATATCGACAAAGCCGCAGCCGTAAGCATAATCCGAGTGCCGCTGGTTGAAGCTGTTGGTACTGCTGTCGTTCGCATATACATCGGCCCGGTTGATTTGAAACTTGAGCGCCGAGGGGGAAGTCCAAATGAGACTGCCCATCCGTCCATTTCCGAGCGGAAGGCCGCCCTCACTTCGCTCCACGGTATGACGGTAATGCAAATCCGCCCGTGAGACATGCTCGCGCATGTTGATGTTTCGAAATTCCACTGCTTTTTTCACTGGCCTGCACTCCCTGCGTGTGTGATGAAAAAGCTTTAGACTATCTCTCTTAATGGTGAATCCAAGTCTATCTTAATCGTGTGCGGGATGCTGCCAGTATGAATAAGTTACGACGGACATGGAATTTGTTACGAAACGACAATCCAGGCCAACCTGGAGTGGCGACAAAAAAAAGAAAGCCGACCTAGCGGCTTCCTCGTAAACGTGTCTGACTCATATAGTCTGTTTATAAACATACGATTTCTCCGGAGCGGACTTCGATCGGATCCCCATCTACGCTAACCCATACCGTTTGGGCCGATGGATTATGAATGAGGTGTGAATCGGCAGAGTACCGGAGTCCTTCCACGGCCTTGCAGTAGGCGTATATTTCCGCATTGGTTGCGTACCAAATGTCGTCCTTGCCGCCGATCATCTCACCAAACCTCTCTACCAAATCCCAGTTATTGTCGTTATCGAATTCATAACTGTGGCCCCAGACGTAAAAAAGCGACATTCTCGAATATCGTTGCTGCATATCAATCCATTGCTCAGCGTATTCGACCATTTGCTTATGATGGCAGGTCGGATGCCAGCGGAGCCAGTCGTCCGGCTTATGAAAGCCTCCATGACTGTTCACTGTACGGGCGTATTCGATACCGATGGACCGCAATATGTTCACAACCTGATCGCTGTAGGTGCCAAACGGATAGCTCATCCCTTTGACCGGATAGCTGACGAGCTCCTCCAATGCCTTGCGGTCCGCCACCACCTGCTCCAGCACTTGATCCGGCGGCGTCTGTTCCAGAAAGGGATGGTCCACCGTATGAACCGAAACCTCATGCCCCTGAAACAATGTCGCGACTTCCGTTTTGTCGATATATCCTGCTTTGCCGAGATTCCCGCTGTTCAGATGAAACGACCCCTTGAGGCCATAGTCGTTCAGCAGACTGACTAATTTGCGGTCATGGTCCCGCCCGTCGTCAAAGCTGAGCGTCACCGCCTTGTTCACACCGTTAGGAAAACGGTCCAGTTGGATGCGCATATGTCGTCTCTCCTCTTTTGTAATCATAGTGACAATCGTTTACCGGTATATATGAATTCGCTTCTGTTGATCCATCTTCATTTTCATAGCCGCCAGCGTTTTGCGTATCCAAGGAATTTTGTTCATGGTCATCACATTCAGAACGTAAATCAACACAAGCTTGATCCCTGTCAAATCCGATTGTGGTTGATCCTGAAAGGATTCCATTGACTTCCCTCCACTTCATTTTATGACCCGTCTACCCAAGCGAACGGTTTGCACTTTCAATTACACGCTCTATGTAAGCTTGTAATGCCTCAATGAATATGCGGCCTGCCTTACCCAGATATTTATCCGTCCGGTAAATGATGCAGATCTCCTGGCTCGGCGTTGGATGCAGAAGCGTGACTGCGGTGATTTGTTCCCGGCCAAGGTTGTCGAGCAGCAGCCGGGGAAGAATGCATGCTCCAATTCCCTGCTCTACCATGGAGAGAAGCGTCGATAGCGTCGAGGTCACCATCGGATGATGCAGCTCCATGCCTTTTTCCTGGCAGCAGGCCCGAATCAGCTTCGTGATCTGGTGATCGGGGCCGAAGGTGACCATATCCAGCTCCTTCAGCTGTTCAAAGGGGATGGCCTTTAATCGGGCAGCGGGATGATCCGATCGGACGGCAAGCGCAAACTCCTCATGAAACAGTGGGATGATGGCCATACGATCGTCGGGCCGCTCAGGCATCGTCGTGACGCCCAAGTCTCTGTTCCCGGCCAAAACCTCTTCATATACGTTCGTCGTTTCGCTGACCGAAATGGACAGCTTGGGGTAAGCCCGGTGAAAATCAAGCAGCAGCGCGTCAAACAGCAGGTCCCCATCCCCTGGCAGTATGCCGATGTCCAGCTTGCCGCCCTCCACTTTTTTAAGATCCGAGATGGCCCCCTGAATGTAATCCACCCTCTCAAAGATCAGCTGGCTCTGTTCGAGCAGGATCCGGCCGGCATCGGTTAAGGCAATCTTTTTGCCGATCCGGTCAAACAGAGGCATCCCCAGCTCTTTTTCCAGAAACTTGATTTGCTGGCTCAAATTCGACTGTGTCGTGCAGAGATTCTCGGCGGCCCGGGAGAAATGCATTTCTTTACATATCGCTGCAAAGTATTCAAGCTGTCGAAGTTCCATGGACGTCTCCTTCCCATTGTTTCGTATGCTGCCATGTTAAGTTCTATATCCAGTATAACGGAGGACGGAAGGATTTCCCATAAGATGAAAGATCCATTAGTGAAAACGATTCATACCATCGGAATTACGTGATTGTTGCTTATGGTCTGGACCGGTAAACTTGGTAACAAGAACGAAATAAACCATCCCACAAACCACTAAGGAGGAATTACAAATGAGTACACAATCTATCGTGAATACAGGCAAGGTGCTGCATCAACTGGTGATCGGTCAAGTTCAGGGAATACCGGAGTCACTCTTCGATATTACGCCGGCAGGCTTCAGAAATACGATCCGCTGGAACGTCGGGCATATCGTATTTTGGCTAGACCGATATCAGCAGCTGTGCTTCGGTTCAGCGTCGACTATTCCGGCATCCTACGAAACGTTGTTCAACAGCGGTACAAAGCCGGCCGACTGGACGATTGCTCCGCCATCCCAAGAAGAATTGGTGCAGCAGCTTGCCAATCAGCTGTCCCAGATTTCGGAGATTACGCCGGATATGCTTCAGCAGGATTTGAAATCCCCGTTCGTGCTGGGACCCTTCGAATTCACGACCGCTGCCGAGTTGTTCAACTTCGCCTTGATGCACGAGGCTATCCACCTTGGGACGATTACGAGCCAGCAAAAAGCGGTACAATAGCCGGCTTCCTTGTAACACGGATTGCATTCGCGCGAAAATGTGCCTCATAGCGGAAGTTCTACCAGCTAAACGGAAGAAGCCCCTTCACAGCAGCGCTTGGCGCCTGGAAGGGGCTTTAACTTATGCGTGAGAACTAATCTTTTACCGTGTTAAGCACTTGTTGTGCCTGATAAGGCTTTCTCGCCTTCTACATAGTCCGCGTATTCTGCGGCATACTTCTCCAGCTGCTCATCGCTGACTTCGCGGATTCGGCCAATAACAAACGGCGACCGATAGATCATCCCGGTCAGGTTTGCCGTCTGTTGGAATGGACGGAGCAGCTCGCCATAAGAGTAATTGTGAAAGCCGCCGGCTTGGTACATGCTCGGAGAACCTCCGGAAGAGATGGCGATGATCAGCTCTTTTCCATTCAACTTGACCCCGCCTGGTCCATGGGCCCATCCAAACTCGAACACTTCATCCATCCATTTCTTCAGCAGGGAAGGCGAGCTGTACCAGAAAAAAGGAAATTGAAGCACGATTCGGTCGTGCGCCAGAAGCAGCGCCTGCTCGCTTGCAATATCGATCTTTTCGTCCGGATAGGCTTCATAGAGCCGATGTACGGTCACATTGCCCCGCCGTACCAACTCTTCCGCAAGCCGCCTGTTGATCCGGGAATGCTCCAAATCGGGATGAGCAACAATCACAAGTGTGGCGGTCCTTGAGGATCGGTTCGTTTGGCTGGAATGCGTATCGTTGGTCAAAATCGAAGGGTTGGTCATTGAAACATCTCCTTGTCTTTTAATTATAATTCGAGATATGTCGATGTATTGGATAAAAAATTTTATATTTACATATCACGAATTATCGATTTGTTTTGTATATAAAAACTGAATTCATTGAATTGAATCCAGTCTCTATCATTACAGGTCTTTCTGGATGTACGAGGCGATGGCCTGAATCGCTTCTTCATCCCTTTTGTAATAGGTCCACTTACCAATTCGGGTTGCATGGATCAGACCTGCCCGCTGCAGCACGGACAAATACTGGGATGTGGTCGATTGAGTCATGTTCAGCTTGGCTGTAATTTGGCTTACGCAAACCCCAACTTCGATCAGTTCCACCCCTCCCTGGGGGCCAAAATAGGCTTGAGGATCTTTCAACCACTCTAAAATTTGCAAACGCGCTTCATTGGACAATGCTTTAAACACTTCAGTGGGTTCAAGTCGTTTCATGAGTTTTATTATATCGATAATTCCCGATATGTCAACATGACGATAAAGTATTGTTACACCCTTACGATCTGCAAGCCAACAACTTGTTATTTTGAGTACCTTATACCTCATGTCACTGTATTTCATCGGACTCGTCTGTATCAGAATTAAAGACAAAGACCGGACCATGCCACTGCTCGTTTTGAAGAAATTCTTCGCAATAACGATCGTGATGTGCATACTCTGAAATCACATGTTTCCAAAAAGTATACGCCGGCTTGTTGCCAACCGTTTGCCTGATCTCCCATATCCCTTTGAACTCCTCGAATAGGGTATAGGCAGTTTTTTTACCTACCCCTCTCCGCCTGTATTTTCTCATGATAAAAAAATCGCTGATTACATTTGTTTTCTCAGCCTTGCTCAATTTCATATACTCCTGCGGTACATCCAGACTGACCAGAACAAATCCTGCGATTTCCCCGTCCACAGAGACCATGAAGGGCCTCCGATATTCATCTGTCCATTGATGATCAATGTATTTGTATAAGTATTGACCGTACCTGTTCAGCACATGCCCATCAAACTCACTGCTGTCGTAGCGGTATAGCTGTATGAGATTGTACAGTAGAGTCTTATCTTCATAAGGAATACGGCACAACTTTAAATCCATAAATTCATTTCCTTTCATTTGATTTCCGCCGAAATCGTCATTTCGTCAACCATCGTGCTCCGCAATCGGCGTAGGTCCCGGACCGGCGGCATCCCAAACATCCGCGCATATTCCCTGCTAAAATGCGATGGACTCTCGTATCCGACCTGAAACGCAGCTCCCGCCGCATCGATCGATTCGGAGAAAAGCAGCCGGCGCGCCTCTTGCAACCGGATCTGCTTTTGGTACTGGATCGGGCTCATCCCGGTGACTTCCTTGAAATAATCGTACAAAGACGAAGTGCTCATACGGGCCTCCGCAGCCAACTCTTCTACGCGAAGAGGCAGGGCAAAATCGCGGTTAATCTTCTCAACCACCCCCGCGATTCGCTGGGCGTGGCTTCCGATCACGGCAAATTGCATCAGAGATGCGCTGTGCTCGTTCTGAAGCACCCGGTAAATGATTTCCCGCATGGCATAAGGCGCAAGCACCGGAATATCACGCGGTGTTTCAACCAGTTTCACAAGCCGCAGCACGGCATCCAGAAGCGTATCGTTGAGCTGGCTTACCTTCAACCCCCGGCTGGTCTCATTCCCAGTTCGGATAGCATCATCGGATGCTTGAATCACATCAAGAATTTGGTTCATATCAAAAAGGATCTGCAGGCTTAAATACGGTGTTTCATTCGATGCCTCCATCACTTGCCCTGTAATCGGTAATTGGACTGAAGCGGTTAGGTAACTGCTCGGGTCATACTGATACACCTCTTGTCCCAGCATAACCACCTTGGAACCCTGCGCTACGACGCAAAGGGATGGCTCATAGACAGAATATACCGGTTCAGATAACCGGGAAGAGCGAATGAAGCGCAAACCGGGAACTTCCGTCTCATGCGTACCGTCTTCCGGTGTGAACTTCTCGATGATCCGGAGCAGTTCTTTTCTTTGTTTCTCGAACCATTCATCCATCCTCTTCTTCCCCCTTTGATCTATATGATTAGCTTAACTTTATCCGCTTCTGGAGGATTAGGCAATCATCTTGTATGATCCGGCTACCGTCTCTCTTCCGGAAGGAACGATAATGAACATGTAAGAAATGCGAAACGTGGTCCGAATTTCTTAACTGTAGAAAACGATGACAAGGCAGGATTCAATCCGGCTTTCGCAAAGGAAAGGAGAATATTCAATGACTACGCAAAACGAACAATCCCATCCGTATGTCGGCATGTGGGTGACTAAAGACGGTTACATCCGGCATGAGCTGCTGCCGAACGGGCGGTATGACGAAGCGCGCGGTAATCGGAAGAGCGCTTATCAAGGCAGGTACACCATTGTAGGCGACCATATCGAATATGTGGATGATACAGGGTTTACAGCGGACGGCGACTTCCGCGATTCGGTGCTCTACCACGCCGGCATGATTCTCTATCGTGAAAATTAGCGGGGAGATGCCCCTTTTTCATCACAAGAGTTCGAATCGAGCAACTTAGCATAAATCAAATCCAAAGGAGAAATGTTCAATGTCCGAAATCAATGGAAAAGTCGTTGTGATTACAGGTGCAAGCAGCGGGATCGGCGAAGCTACTGCAAAGCTTCTCGCCAGCCGGGGCGCCCATGTCGTCATGGGGGCCAGACGCGTAGAAAAACTGGAAGCACTGGCTTCCCTCATTGAGGCAGAAGGAGGCTCTGCCTTATATCAACAGCTTGATGTGACGAGTATCGAGCAAATGCAGTCCATCATCCGCTTGGCGCAAAGCCGGTTCGGACGGGTCGATGTCATCGTGAACAATGCCGGCGTGATGCCGCTATCACCGTTGGAAGCTTTGAAAATCGACGAATGGAACCGAATGATCGATGTCAATATCCGTGGGGTTCTGCACGGTATTGCCGCCGGTCTCCCCGTAATGAAGGAGCAGCAATTCGGCCATATGATTAACGTGGCTTCCATCGGGGCTTATTCGGTCACGCCAACGGCGGCGGTATACTGTGCAACCAAATACGCTGTTCGCGCCATCACGGAAGGTTTGCGGCAGGAAATTGATGCAAACATCCGGGTAACGCTCGTTTCTCCCGGCGTAACGGAATCCGAGCTCGCTGAGAGCATTACGGATGACGGGGCAAGGGAATTTATGAAAACGTACCGGCGTAACGCTCTTCCTGCTTCCGCTATTGCCCGAGCCATCGCCTATGCGATCGAGCAGCCGGCGGACGTCGATGTGAACGAGCTGGTGGTTCGCCCCACAGCCCGGCTTGCATGATACGATGAATAAATAAAAATCAAGCATCCTAATGACGAATCAGGCAGCCGGTCGACAAAACGATCCGACTGCCTGATAGTTTTTTTAATGGTTACAAGTCCCGCTCATACCGTACTTCCTCCGATACCTCTTTGAACCCCACGGCATGATACAAGGATAAAGCCGATGAATTGGCCGTTTCAACCTGCAGTACGGCACACTCACATCCGATATTTTTGAGATAGGTCAGCGCTTGGTGCAGCAAATGCTTGGCAATGCCCTGTTGTCGCCAAGGTTCTCTGACAAAAACATCCTCGATGACGCCATCCCCCTCTGCATCCACCCATGCCATCACGCTGCCGACCAGCGTATCATTCTCCCGGACGACAAAAGAAGTCCAAGCTTGATTCATCCGGTTTTCCATGAGCCGCTCCATCCCAATTGGAGCCCCCGGCCAAATTTCCATGTCTGCTGCCAAGTATTCATGGATGCCGGCTTCCGACGGCATGTCCCACTGGATACAGCGATATGGTGCGGAAAGAGCAAATTGATCCATTTCTCCAACCAGATGTCGCTGCATGGTATACAGACTTTTACTGTAGCTGAATCCTTTCGATATAAAATATTGGGTGTTGTTCACTTCAGTGGACTGGTTACCGATCCCAATCAACGTCTGGTGAGCCGGGGGCAGGGCTGCTTTCAACTCGTATGCCCTGTTCAGCAAAGGTTCGTATAGCAGATCATAGAGATGATAATCATTCTCCCTTTCCGGACGCGTCTTCAAGTTGAGATAAATTTGGTGCTTATGGTCCTGCGGGCTGCCAGCCGGGATTTCCGAAATGACGCTGACCTGCCCTTTTCCGATCATTCGTTCTCCCTCCACTGCAATGAACACATTCGGCCAATTGGCTTCGTCTCCAACCCACCAGAACACCGTTTCTCCCCTTGAAGTTACGGCAGCATACAAATCTCCCAGCATCTGAAAATCTTCTTTCGTAAAATGGCGGACTTCAATCAGTGTCATTCACAAACCTCTCTTTTTATGATCTGTAACTCTTCACTAACAGGTTGATTTTACCATTTTACGTTTCAGTTGTTTGGTAACATTCGTTTATATTCGTTTTGGAGGTTACCGAAGATCAGGCGGTCAATTAGGACATGGCTTGCTGGTCTAACCACTCCTGTTGTGTAAGACCGTAAATGACCCTGTCTAAATATTGGTCATGTAAACGTTCGTAATTCCGGATAATCCCTTCCTGCGTGAAGCCCAATCGTTCCGGAATCGCTCGGCTCCTGATATTGCCTACCGCTGCGCCGATCTCGACTTTACGAAGCCGCAGATCATGGAACGCATGAGCGACAAACGTTCTGCATGCAGAAGTCATTAACCCCTTCCCCTCAAATGGGGAGCCTAGCCAGTAGCCTATTTCTGTTCGACCCGCTTCCCAATCGATCCCTAGAAAACCTATGGACCCTGCAATCTGTTCCTTATACCATATCCCAGCCCAGTACCCATCGTTATTCGCGAATCTTCTTAATGACCTGCTTATAAAGGCTCTTGTGTCCTCGACTTTATGTGTAAGATCAGGAAACTGCAGCCACTGCCGTATAGATTCACGACTGCTGTCAATTAATTGATAAAGCTCGTTAGCATGCCTGTCTTCCAGAATCGAAATGTATGTATCATCATTGACTATAGCCTTGTACATCGAATGACTCCTCCTTTATCAAACATTAACGTTCTTTAATTAAGATCCTAGTCTCTCGTATCAAAATTATGAAGGGGTATGAACAGCTATACAATGAATTTTTCTGAAGTAGGCATTGCAAATCCTTGAAGTATAATTTATTATGGATATTATAGGTCTATAATATTGTCAAACAGAAAGGAGGATCTCACTTGAAACATTCCTCTTCGCTATAGGTACTTTGGTGTGAGGTTTACGATGGTTTCGGTCAAGCAAGAGCCTTAATGTTTTAAACATACAGACAAACTTATTTTTTTGTTTCAATTATGGATATAACAGATCTATGGAGGTTTAAAAGGTTATGAGCGATTTTTTTAATGAAGCCAGCTGGGAAAAAGCGTGGAAAGAAGATCCCGACACCTATATAAACAGGTCCAAACAGGCCGGCATCGACCCTTCTCGAGACTTTGATCATAAAGCCAAGGCTTTCCATGAGCAGTCATTTAGCCCGGAGGGAAGAAAACGAACGAATCGGATCCTGAACTGGATTGAGGGACAAGGGGTATCATTTAAGAATGCCTCTGTGCTGGACATCGGCGCCGCTTCGGGCGTATTTTCGGTGCCGTTTGCAGAGCGGGGAGCCCGTGTAACGGCCGTCGAGTCCTCTCCTCCACAAGTTGAATTGCTGAAGGAAAACATAGCCAAGTTTGATGAAGGCCAAATGAAGATTATCCCCGTACCGTTTGAGGAAATCGACGTTCAAGCCAATGGCTTGAGCCAGGCTTTCGATCTCGTCTTCGTTTCGATGTGCCCGGTCATTCGCGACTGGGAGAGCGTAGAGAAAGTGCTCCAATGTGCCCGAAAATTCTGTTATATCAGTCTGCCTGTTTCTTCCGCAGAACATAGTCTGGTCAACGAAATTTGGCCGCTCGTCACGGGCAAACCTTACAAGTCCAAACCAGCGGAAATGGGATATTTGCTCCATCTGCTGTATCTCAAAGGCTATGCCTATGAGTCCCTGGTCACCCGGGAAACGAAAACGGTGGAAATGTCGAAGGAAGAAGCGCTGCAGGAGATGATGAGCTGGCTTCGCAGACATGGTCTTCCTGTCGATGAGCGCAACCAAACAATCGTTGCAGACTATCTGGACCAGGCATATCCGTCTGGACAAGTATCCTTCCAACAGGGCGGACGTTTTGGCAAGGTTCTGATTCGACTGCAGGATCAGAACATGTATACCAGAGAGATTTGAGTAGGGAAATTAAGAATTGAAAGGAAGATAACGATGGCGATCCAGCATGCAACAGACGCGACGTTTAAAAATATGATGCAGACAGCAGGCGTAACAGTGGTGAATTTTTGGGCATCATGGTGCGGTCCTTGTAAAATATTTGCTCCCATTCTGGAGGATTTTGAAAGGGAAACAAGCGGTTCGGTTAACGTGATTAAAGTGAATGTAGACGAGAACCCGGTGACCTCTTCCCAATTTCAGATTATGAGCATACCAACCACCCTTATATTCAAAGATGGCAAGCTCGTTTACCAGGAATCGGGGATTCTGCCGAAACAGATTTTGAAGGAGCTCACGGCCTAAGCATAAATCAAAGAAGCAAAACAAAGCCGGAATTCCTTCAACGGGAATCTCCGGCTTTTGCTTATCGTTCAATCTTGTACTTGAAGGTGGCCGATCTATCGCTGATTCTGAATCCAAAGGTTTACTGCAAATGAATACCCGTGACCTTCCAGTCGCCTTTACGGACGTACACGTCAACTTTTCTGTCGTCTAGGGTTGTCACATAATAATATTGCGAATCACGATTCATCCCTTGGATGTCGGATGTTCTCTTGCATTGAATCGTCGGGCTTAGGCGTGCCATAAACTGATAAGTCTGTTCATTTTGCGAAAGGGACTTGATTTGATCAACAGCGTGGTTTGCAATGATCGTGTTCAATTGCTTTTCAAGAGATACTCGGCCTCTGGTTTGGGGATGGTTGTACATGATCACAATAAAGAACAACAATAGAGCGATCCCGGTACACGCAACAGCAAAGATGCTATTCTTCCGATTCATGCGTATTCCCCTTTCCATGCAGTGAGGGTCATTTAGGATCCCGGCACTGACGCTTTGAAATTGGTAAAGCTACATTTCAATCTCACAGCCGTCAAAGGAGCGGCCATCCGCGATGATTTTCACCGCCTCGGTTATTGCATTTTTCTGAAAATCATTCAGTTTACTTTCATCACCATCCCAATCCTGCAGCCACCAGAAGAAGGAACATATATTTCGGTAATCCATAAACATGGGAATCCGCTGAATCCAATGAGAGTCCAATGGATGATGCTTGAAGTACCCTGCAAGAAAATCATCCAAAAATCTCCGGGCAAATTCATTTTTTGACATCCTGTCTTCTCCTGGGGACCCCCACCAAACCGCATGTGCTGCCGCAATGGCAATGTCCAGTGCATACCAGCCATAAATGCAGTCGTCAAAATCAAATACGGTAATCGTATCTCCGTCGATCATGAAATTGTAGGGATGAAAATCATTGTGGATCAGCCCATAAGCATTGCCCTCCCGTGGGAGCGAATCGATTTGATCTTCAAGGCTTTGTAATTTATCGAGAAGCACCCTGTACTTCCCATGCTGCAAATTCGGATTGCTGAACTCGCTCTTGCTCCAATGATCTCTATGCCTGCCCTTCACCACAGGTATATAGGACTTCGATTGCTTGTGCATCTTCCCCATGGTTTCTCCCCATGCATGATAGATGTCTGTCCCCCATAAGTGACGGTTGCCTTTATCGAAGAATTTTCCCGGTGCCATGCGAAAAACAGCGGCAATAAAACATTGCCCGTCTTCTTCATACAAGGCGGTCAACTGTTGATCCTTCGTTAAAATCGGCAGAGAGGCGTTTACGCCATGGTGTACCAAATCGTGAATCCATTCCAATTCGGCGTGTATCTTTTCTGCGTAAGCGAGAGGCTTAACCGATATCCGCAGGAAATAAAATTCATTGTTTTTCGAAAACCGGTAAACCTCATTCGTTGAATGGCTAACAAACTCCAGCGTATTCACATCAAAGTCAAACGATGCGGCCGCTTTGGACAAAATATCCGCTGTGACCATTTGAAACCTCCGTGTCTTCATGTTTGCGAACCGAGGTACTGCCCGCTATGGATATCATTATTATTTCTGTAACAGGAGTCCCTGAAAATAGGGCTCACCCTCTTTTAAAGGAACGGTTTGAAAGCTGATTTCCTTAAAATATTGCCCCGTTAGCGCTCGTATGGAACGATCTGAATACGAGGCGAAAAATCGTTTTGGCTCACACCAGTCGTTTTCCCAAACCCCCTCGGAATCTGTACCTCCATATAATCCCATATAAAATAATCCATCAGGCTTCATCACTCGTTTGATTTCCGACAGCACGCCGCCTATTTCATTTTTAGGCACATGCAGCAGACAGTTTAAGGCGTAGACAGCATCAAACGAATCGTCCTCAAATGTTAGATGATAGAAATCCATCACATACGCCTGCAGCCCTCTTTCTCTGCAGTAACGCACCATTTCACTGGATAAATCAATGCTGGTTACCTTTAGATCATGATCTTTAAAGTATAGGCTGTCTATCCCTGTTCCGGCACCGATTTCCAGAAGTTTCCTTTGACCTGAATCCTGCAGGCGGGTAAGAAACCTGTCTCTCTCGATCACCTTCCAATCCGCCGGATGCGCGTTTGCTCTTCGGTGTGAATCGATATCATACGACTTCGCCAGATTTGTTTTATCCATGTCTTTATCCCGCCTTATTCACGATTTAAACCCTGGAGCTCATCCAATACAAATCGGCCGTTCTCCCGGACCAAGACGTCATCAAACCAAAGCCGGCCGCCGCCCCACTCCCCGCACTGATTCAGCACGATATCCCAGTGGATGGAGGACAGATTGGCATGTTCTTTTCGTCAAACACTTTACTTTCTTACGCGTATCAGTTGGCGCTCCTTCCACTCATAATTGTCCCCCAATTGAAAAGTGGACAAATCAATCAGAAGATCATCCTGGTTAGGCAAATCCCAGGATCGATCAAATCCGTAATCCGTGCAAGAGTACAGTTCCAATTCTTCACCAGTCTTTAAATGACGATCGATATACCGGAACAGCTCCGTTATGCATTTTTTGCTGCATTGGTAATATTCAGGCGAAGACAGCTTCTTCTCGTCATTCATCTCGAAAGATCCTCCATCAGGGTCTACCTGATAAATGTATGGGTGCTGGAACGGGCATGAAGCGTCTACTGATTTCATAGGACCCGCTACATACAAGCCAGCTGCATCTAATTCCGTTTCAAAGATATCCATCAGCTGATCCCCCTCCGGGTCCTTTTCCAGTAGCGCTTGCATAACAATCTGATCTTTCGCAGATGGGTTCACTTTTTCAATGTAATCCCGAATGGTCATTACGGTTTTGTTCATACCGAAGGAGCCGGTAGGAAGCTCTCGGCTTGAAGCGATATAGTATTGTTGGGTCATGAGGCTTACTCCTCGAATTCATTTGGAAGGTCGTCAGTTAATCCGAAATGATGGGCAATAATATGTACGATTCTTTTGGAGGCGAGCCCGTCACCAAATGGGTTTCTCGCATTTGCCATCTGTTGATAGAGATCCGGGTCCGTTAATAGTTTATTAGCTATGTTAAAAATAGAATCCTCTTGGGTTCCGGACAGGTAAACGGCATTCGCCGCAACAGCCTCTGGCCGTTCTGTAGTATCTCGCATCAGGATCAACGGCTTATTAAAAACGGGTGTTTCTTCTTGAAGTCCGCCTGAATCACTTAATACAAGATGAGAACGGGATATCAGATTGATCATATCAGGGTATTCAATGGGATCAAGCAAATGGATCCGATCATGACCGGACAGCATCGTAAATGCGGTATCTTGGACATATGGACTCAAATGAACCGGATAAACGATATGAACATCTGGATGTTCATCAGCCACACGTCGGATCGCCTTGAACATTTGCTGCATAGGTTCTCCATAATTTTCCCGGCGGTGAGCCGTTACTGTAATCAATTTTCCTTGAAGTTGGACAAGATCGTTTAATTGTTCATTATGAAATTTATAATCAGCTTTGTTGGTTAGAATTGCTGCATCGACGGCAGTTTGACCGGTAATAAAAATATGTTCGGATTCATAACCCTCTCTATTCAAATTGTTCTTGCTAACAGAAGTCGGCGCAAATAGTAAATCTGTAATAACATCGACAATTCTGCGATTTACTTCTTCGGGCCAAGGCGAATATTTTTGATGAGAACGTAAGCCTGCTTCGACATGCCCAACCGGTATTTTATGAAAGAACGCTGCCAAACTGCCACACATGGCGGTTTGCGTATCGCCGTGAACCAGTATCATATCAGGTTTGTCCTCATTAATAATGTCGTCGAGGCCTATGATTGCAGCTGAAGTCAAATAGGCCAGTGATTGATTTTCTTTCATCAAAGCCAAGTCGACATCGGGTTGAATATGAAAATGTGAAAGAGCTTGAGATAATTGTTCTCGGTGCTGGCCGGTAACAACCACCTTCGTCTCAAACCATTCATGATGATGGCGTAATTGTTGAATCACCGGGCACATTTTCGTCGCTTCAGGCCGAGTGCCGAATATAACCATTATTTTTTTCTTCATTGTCGATTCTCTCCTTTGGAAAACCCTCTACTTTGCCACGATTTTATACCGTTTCCATAATATTACTTCGCTTCGAAGCACCACATCTCCTTTTGTTCAGGAATGACTCCCTTTATAACCCAAACAGGCCGCCGTTGTTCGGCAGCCTGTAGCTTGTTTCACCTGGTATGTATTATTGTGCTTATTCGTCTAACGCCTTCAAAATTTGATTCGCATAATCATCCCACGCTGCTTCGTCGGTGTTGATTTCCATTGCAGGAATGAGCGATTGTTTCATACATGTGCGCAGCCTTTCCTGATCCTCAACGAACTTATGGCAAGCTTCGTCTGCAGACGGATGATTCGCCATGACATAGGACCGCCAGGCATCACCTCGGCTTTCAACAAATCGGGTCGGAACAGCTTCCGGAGACAAGGTCAAAAGAACGCATTTTGCATTGAGACGCAGCAATCGCTGTTCCAAAGCTTCGATTTTAGTATGATCTGCGAATGCCGCACGATGATTAAGATGAAATCTCTCCAAGATGAAAAAAATTCCGTTAGACGGTTTCGTTTGACCCAGAGAATCAATCCAACCGTGCAGCTGTTCAAGATAAGCGATATGCTGATTCAACAGCTGGATATGTTCATTTTGATCCAAGGACCTCAACACGCCGTGATCGGAATGCAGGATTTGCGAATAATGTTCACTTAGCGCGATCATCGTTCGCTCGGCATGCGAACTTAAACTATGTACTCTTTTTAATGCAGATAATACGGATGTTTTCCCAGTTGTGGATAAGCCTTCGAGTATGACGCCGCGAATCAAGCCGTTCACCCCTTTCGATAACCATTCGATACGGTTCGTAAGAGCCGGTCAGCCGGACCGGCCCCATGCAACCGTTTACCAGATCTCAATCATCGCGCTTCAGCTGGTGAATTCCAGCCGCCCTTTAAAAAACAATTCGGATGGCTCGGCAGCATCCATTTCGCCGTCCAAGATTCGTTTTACATCAGCCAGTGTATCATAAAGCGTCAACCATTCACCCGGTTTCTTAGTATAGGGCTCGGATACGTAGAAAGGCTGTGCAAGATAAGCTTCGAGCCTTTCACCACGTTGGTACAGCTGCAAATCACTATCGGAAATTTTCTCCGCGCCCAGTACGGTCACCAGCGATCTCAGCTCTCTGTAACGGCGGAGCAGTTTCCGTGCCGCTTGCTGGGTGGTCAGATGAACGGCATCCAGATGCGCTCCCTCCAGAACGGTCGAGGTCGACCCGATCGGATCGATTGCCGGATAGATGCCTCTGCTGATCAGATCGGTGTCAAATCTCCACAGGGTGTCCAAAGGTCCATACGCATTATCGTCGTCAGCCGCTTCACACTTAATATCTACAAGGGCGATCGTGATGGGCCGGGCTCCCACCTCTTTAAGACGATCTCGCAAGGATAATAACTCGCCGGATAAAACTTTGCTCCGATCGACGCCGAGGAGGATATCTTTTTCCCCGCGCAGCTGCACGATTTGTTGATAAACGTCCTCTTTGGCCGAATGGGAAAATTCGGATTGCTCCTGAACCAGCTCGACGCCCGAAATGTCCGATTGCGGGTCCCAAAACACGGTTGCGAATCCCCGTTTCTTCATGCGGAGCATCAACTCTGCGAGCATAACGAGCTGCCCCATGTTCGGCCGTGCCACAAATCCAACCGTTCCCCCGCGAACTACCGGGGCGAGCAAATCCAACGCTTTTACACCTGTCTCGATCATACGAACACCACTCCCTCTAATAATGAGTTCATCAAGACTGCATCCCGCCAAAGAGGCAAGAGCCACCAACGTCCTTACTTCAGCGCGGCCGACGGGGATTTTACCTGTACACAGATTGGAAACCGTTGCCGCTCTTAGACCAGCCTCTCGTGCCGCCGTCGTTAGATTGGGTACGCGTCGGCGCAGCAGCGGAACGTTAAGCTGTAACTCCTCATCCATTTTTTAGCACCTCCTTACTTTGTATAGTAATTTATTTTACTCTATAGCGCAATATAAAATTAGGAAAAATTTGTGATTGTGCGTTACCTTGCACCCAAGACATATTTAAAACCTCAACATTTGAGTGAAAACCGAGGACTCTAATACAAATTGGTAACTCACTCAACCATCCGCCGGCAGCCGACAGCACGCCAAAAAAGCCACCCTTGTTTGAAATCAGGGTGGCTTTACACATCCATATACTTCAGTACGTTACATTAGCTTTCCTTGGGCCGGTGGGTTTTCGTAAATTGTTCAAAAAACGGCGTAGTATCCCTGGCGGCCATCGTCGTTTCACTGCCCGTGGTCCATCCGATTTCTGCCCTCCAGCTGCCGAGCATTCCCTGGTGCAGCAACGCCTCTTCGCTGACCTCCACGGATCGGTCCGCATAAGGCGCAACATACAAAGCATCAACTGGACAATACGCTTCGCACATAAAGCATGTCTGGCAGTCTTCCTGCCTGGCGATCACAAGCTGTCCATCCTGCATATCAAACACGTTGGTTGGACAGACCTTTACGCAAATGGAACAACCGATGCACCGCTCCCCGCTGACCAGCTCGATCATAAGACCATCCCCTCCTCCGGCGTGAGTTCGGACGCATGAGGGACTTTTTCCGCCCGGATGTGGATTCGGTCGACTCCCGACACCAAGAGGCGGTGAGTCTGACGGGGATCCAGCTGGGGGTATTCCGCAAAGGCGTGCAGCCCGCGGCTCTCTTTGCGCGCAAGGGCGGCCGAGTACATCCATCTCGCCGTAGCCACCATGCCTGCCGCTTCCCGGGCACGGACACGATGACGGTGATCGTCAGATACGCTGTCATGCAAAAAAGGAACAAGCCCGTGCAAACGGTCGAGAGACGCCCTGATGACCGGTTCGCTGCGAAAAAAGTTAATCGACAAGGGGAACACCTCGCGCTGAACGGCCGAGATGATTTGCGGAACGTCCATCGGCCGGTCGGCGTCGGAGTGCTGCACCAAACCGTATCTTCCTGCAGGCGTCAGATCCCGCTTACAAGCATCCTTGGATTGGGACAATGCATACTCCGCAGCACCTTCGCCCGCCCAGTTTCCGCTGCATATCGCCCAGGAAGCGTTATACGCCCCTCCGCCTGAAATGGCGCCCGTTACTTTCTCCCGCGAGGCGGCATCGCCTGCTGCATATAAACCCGGAACGCTCGTACGGCAGTCGTTCCCGGTGAGCCGCAGCCCGCCCGTCCCGCGCATCGTCCCTTCGTACCGGAGCGTGAGCGGAAACTTATCCAGGAACGGATCGATGCCCGCGCGCTCAAGCGGCATAAAGAAGATCGGATGCGCGTGACGAAGAAACCGCCGCTTCTCCTCTGTGTCGGCCAAATTGATCGAAGCGTACACCGGTCCTTTCAGGAGATGCTGCTGCAGACTGCCGAAGGCGCGGTCTCCCCGGCCTATCACGCGTCCTTCTTGATCATAGAGCGTAGACCAAGCCAGCATTCTCCCCCGGGTCACACTGCCAAAGGCGGCGCTCGGCGCATATTGGCGGCTGAATTCCATCCCGGAAAGCTCGGCTCCCGTTTCGGCAGCCATAAGCAATCCCTCGCCGGTAAGTACGTTGCAGCCCAATCCATTGCTCAGAAACGCGCAGCCGCCGGTAGCCAGAACGACCGCATTGGAGCGTACTTCCCATTCTTGGCCCGTCAGCCGGTTCACGCCTCTTGCTCCCCCGACGCCATTCGCATCGTGCAGCAGCTCCAGCGCAGGGGACTGATCCAATATACGCACACCGGCCTGCCGGACCGCCCGGCGCATCAGCTTCATATATTCGGGGCCGTGCAAATGCGTGCGGAGCGGATTCCCGTTATCATCTTTCGGAAAGGGATATCCCCATTCTCCGACTTTTTCCAAATAGGTCTCCACCTCATCCAGAACCCGGTGAATCCAGGCATTCTCCGACAGGTAGCCGCCTGCCTTGAGCCTGCTCTGCACGGCATCTTCCCGCAGCTCGGCAACGGGAGGAATCACCAGCAGGGTTGTTCCTCCAGGTGCCGTCGCACCGCTGCTGCCCAAGAAACCTTTATCCGCAAGCACAACCCTCGCTCCCTTGGACGCGGCTCTCCATGCCGCCCAAGCGCCAGCTGGCCCGCCACCAAGAACCAGTACATCCGTGGTTAATTGAATATCCATTTTGGGTGCCATCCGCTGCAATCCCCCCTGTCGTCCTGAACGTGGTTATTTCAGCACCCAGTCGTTTAGATTAAAATCTTTTTTCGCAAGCTTCTCTTGAACCAGAAAATCTTTCGTTCCTTCGATCAACTTTAAGCCGTCATCGGTAAACGGCGTATCCTTGATCTCGCTGATCGGGCTGATCTTCTTGATAACTTCCGGAGTCGTTCCCTGCGCATCCGCGACAAATTGGTAGTATTCGTCTTCGTGCTGCTTTAAGTCATCCAGCGCCTTTTTGCGCGCTTCGTTCCATATTTTCGGAAAGTCGGGGAATTTGGCTAGAAAAGCGTCCGACACGACGGTAGCACTCGTACCGATCAGATCGGGATGTTTGGTGGCATCGTCAAGCAGCGGATAACCTTCGTCAATCTGCTTCATCGCCTGCACGCCGTTGTTGGTCAACGCGTCGACATCCCCCCTTGCCAAAGCAGCCTGCGCATCGGGAATCAGCATGTGAACCAGCTTATAATCCTTTACGCCCTCCTGCTTGAGCAAGCCAACGACATAGCGGTGCATAAAAGATCCCTTTTGAATGGCAATCGTTTTGCCTTCCAAATCTTTGATGGACTTAGCTCCGCCTTTTTTGGCAAACAAGTACCCGATGGAATAGGTCGCTGGCTGGGAAATCAAACGTGTTTTCGCACCGGAGGCGTAAGCGATGATCGCCGGTGTATCGCCAAGACTGCCCGCGTCCAGCCGGCCGCTGACTAATGATTCCGTTTGGTCGGGTCCGTTAGGGAAGCCGGTCAGGTTGACCTGCGTAATCCCATGCTTCTTCAGCTCCTCCTGAATAATCCCTTTATGGAATCCCCAGCCTTCAGCTCCGCTTGACGGCACATTTAATTTATTGATCCCGATGTAGCCATAATTGAGCACCGTCGGCTTATCCGCGGCAGCTTCGGCAGCATCCCCGGTGCGCTTGGACGGCGAGCAGCCCTGAACCACGATGACGGCTAGCAGACCTGCAAGAATGACAGCTGACTTCCAAAAGCGGCCGTGTTTGGTGTTTTTATGATGCGTTGTCTTCATGATTGGCTCCCCCACTTCAGTCGATAATTAAAATCCGCTCCGCTTCGACAGCTGATACATATATTCGTGACTGGCGACAGGCTTGCGGCCTTTCCCCCAGCCAACCTTCTCCCGGTATCCTCCCATTAGGCCTTGTTCTGACAGCTCGCTTTCCGTGACACCGATGACCGACTCGGATTCCGGGGCGACATACAAGGCGTCGACAGGGCAGTACAGCTCGCACATAAAACAGGTCTGGCAATCGCTTTGCCGGGCGATCACGGGAATCCCGTCAGCAACGCGATCGAATACGTTGGTAGGACATACAGACACGCATTGATTGCAGGCAATGCATTTGCTTTCACTGATAACTTCAATCAATGGACGACGACCTCCTTACGGACTTGTTCCGGACGAACCCACAATTGGTCCAATCCGCCTGTGATCAGGCGGTAGTGCTGATTGTCGTCCATCCCGGCAAAATCGCTGCGCTTATGCATGCCCCTGGATTCTGTCCGGGCCAAGGCGGATGTGTACATCCAACGGGCCGTTGCCGTCATGGCGGCCGCTTCCCTTGCTTTGACGCCATCCACGGTGTGCTCGATAGCCTGCTCCCGCTGCTCGTTCCATAAGCCGTTCAGCCTGTTCAAAGACTGGGTCATCACCTCACCGGTCCGGAACAGGTTGCGGTCATAAGGTTTGACCTCATCCTGAACGGCCTGCACCCATTCCGCTGCCCGGCTTGGTTTAACGCTGCCCTTGCCTTCCTCCACGATGGGCTGGGTAGACTTTCGCTCTAAATTGCGGCTTCCATCATGGGCACCCAGCTTCTTGACGTAGGCCGCCGCACCTTCTCCGGCGAAGGAGCCGGAGGACATAGCCCAAGCTGCATTGTGGCTCCCTCCCCCGGTAAACCCGCCGCAAATCAGCTCCCGGGTAGCGGCATCGCCTGCAGCATAGAGCCCGGGCACATCGGTTGCGCAGAGCTCATCCGCCAGCCGGATGCCGCCGGTCCCACGGACCGTCCCTTCCAGGCGAAGCGTAACCGGGAACGGGTCCGTAAACGGATCGATGCCGCGGCGGTCGAACGGCAAGAAGAAGTTGGTCTGGCCCACCCGGAGCAGCGGCTTCAAGTGCTCTGGCGCCTGATCCAGGACGGCAAAGACCTGCCGGCCTTCCAAAAGATTACGAGCAATCACGGAACGCCCCCGCTTGGAACCGGCTCCTTCAACAATCGTGCCGTCTTCATAATAGAAGCTGGCATAGCTGTAATAAGCCGTCTTCGTCACGGACGAGAATGTCGGGCAAATCGCGTAAGCGTTGGAAAATTCCATGCCGGACAGATTCGCCCCGGCCTCAGCGGCCATTAGATACCCGTCGCCTGTGAGGACGTTGCAGCCGAGCGCCTTGCTGAGAAAGGCGCAGCCGCCTGTGGCGATCACAACCGCTCCGGCCTCCACCGTCCACGGGATACCCGTCTGCGTATTGACTCCTGCAGCACCTCCCACGCCATGCTCGTCGGCCAGCAGTTCCAGCGCCGGGCTGTGGTCCAGAATCGTCACGCCCGCCTTCCTGACGACCTTGCGCATGAGGCGCATATATTCAGGCCCCTGCAGACTGCGCCGGTGCTGATTGCCCTCGTCATCCAGCGGGAACGGGTACCCCCAGCCTGCCAACTGGTTCATATTGGCATAGGTGCAGTCAAGCACCCGGTTCATCCAGCGGTGTTCCGCCAGTCTTCCGCCCATGTCATAGCGGCTGGCTTTGGCTTCTTCCCTCAGCCGTTCATCCGGCTTCACATACCACACTCCCGTGCCTGAAGGCGCCGTTGCCCCGCTGGATCCGCAATACCCTTTATCGGCAAGCACCACTCTGGCTCCCTTGGCGGCTGCCGTTACGGCGGCCCAAGTGCCCGCCGGTCCCCCGCCGATCACCAATACGTCCGTTTTCAAATGCTGCGCCTGTTCCTGAATTGCCATTTGCCACGCCTCCTATTTTTCGAAATTGGATTTAACCACGATAGGAATCACGCCAATGAAGCCACCTGCGCTCCAGCAGGCGAACCAGCGAATCGATCAGCTTGCCTACAACCGCGAAGATCAGAA
This sequence comes from Paenibacillus sp. FSL R5-0378, assembly GCF_038009285.1. Taxonomy (NCBI): domain Bacteria; kingdom Bacillati; phylum Bacillota; class Bacilli; order Caryophanales; family Paenibacillaceae; genus Paenibacillus; species Paenibacillus sp. FSL R5-0378. The sequence goes on along the minus strand of NZ_JBBPAY010000001.1, from coordinate 4,188,795 downwards.
TGCCGACAAAAATAACCGGGGTATCCGAGTTTTGCTTGGCTTCATTGATCATAAAACCGATCCCGGCCGTAGAACCTACGAGTTCCGCAACGACAAGGCTGATCCACGATACAGCCAGCGACAATCTGACGCCAAGCAGGATGCTCGGCAGTGCCCCGGGAACAATCAGCCGCGTGAACCGTTGATACGGCTTGAATTCGAGCACCCTGCCCACTTCGAACCATTTACCGTCCACTTGGCGAATCCCAGCGTATGTATTGATATACATGGGAAAAAAAGAACCGGAAATGATGATGGCAATCTTGGAGGTTTCGCCAAAGCCAAACCACAATATGATCAAGGGTGCGATGGCCAAATGTGGAACCAGCCGCAGCACCTGGATGCTGGGATCGAGCAAATACTCCGCCTTGCGGAACATACCGGTAAAACATCCGAACACCAGTCCAAGCAGGCCTCCGATCGCAAATCCGAGGAGCGTACGCTGTATACTCACTCCAATCTGGTAGGCAAGATCACCCGAGGCAATGAGATGAATCAACGATTTCAGAATGACCCACGGCGTCGGCATGAATTCGGGCGATATCCAGCCTGCGCCGCCTGCCCATTGCCACAACACCACCACCACAACCGGTATAATAGATGCCCATAACAGATCGGCCCACCATCTCTTGGAGCTCCTCGGCTGCCTGTTCATTTGTACGATATCCGCTGTAACCTTAACTGCATCCTCCCCACCCGCGGGATTTGAGTGTGGAGGTGAATGGATACCAAGATCTTGTTTAACCGTTGTTTGGGGAATCGGCATTTCACTTTGCAGGCTCATTTGAATACCTCCTTACCTGGAATAGCTTTCCTTCCACCTTAACAACCTGCGCTCCCCCAGCCGAACGATATAATCCGTAATGAGACCCGCGGCCGCAAACACGATAATGCCTACGAAAACGACCGGCGTATCGGCAAACTGGCGGGCATCGGACATCATATAACCGACCCCGGATGTCGAAGCAATTAATTCGGCTACCACCAGTCCCAGCCACGATAACCCGATCGATAACCGGGTTCCCAGGAGGATGTTAGGAAGCGCTGCCGGGATCACCAGCCTTCTGATCTGCTGGATGCGGCTGTACCCGAGCACACGGGTCACTTCGAACCATTTGTTATCCACATTACGGATACCGAGATAAGTATTGATATAGAGTGGGAAGAAGGCCCCTTTGGCGATCAACAGAATTTTGGATTCCTCGCCAATTCCGAACCAAAGAATAAACAGCGGCACGACAGCAAGGCTCGGAATCATGCGGATCATTTGAAGCGTAGGATCAAACATCTTTTCGACTTTCGCAAACAGACCGACCAGTATTCCGAACAAGAGTCCCAAGCTCCCCCCGAGCGCAAATCCTGCAAGTGCCCGTACGGCGCTGATCCGGAAATGATCCCATAAATCACCGGATTGAGCGAGACCGGCAAAGGCCTTCAGAATCACGAGAGGCGTCGGGAACAACAAATCGGATATATACCCCAGCTGTCCGAAGATCTGCCACAAAACAAGGACGGCTCCCGGCAGAATCAGTCCCAGCCCGAGAAGCTTCCACCTTCCGAGGCCCGCTCTAAGGGATGGCCCTGCTGCTGAAATTTCGTGACTCATACAATCACCTGCCTTCCTGACATGAGTACAAGATTTTTATATACCTGCCCCATCCGTAAGCTCTAATTCATCCAGGGAATCCAGCAGCTTAAGCACGCGGAGCCGAAGCTCTTGAAAGGATGAAGTCGTTTTCTTCCGGGGATAGGGAAGATCGATCGGCACGATGCTCTTGATTTGACCCGGCCGCGGCTTGAGAATGACGACCCGGTTGGCCAGAAATACGGCTTCATCAATGTCATGGGTGACAAAAATCATCGTCGTCTGATTTCTGCGCCAAATGTCCAGCAGCACATCCTGCATATGCGCCCTGGTGAACGCGTCCAATGCGCCAAACGGTTCATCCAGCAGCAGCACCCGGGGATTACGCAGCAGCGCCCTTGCGATTGCCACCCGTTGGGCCATGCCTCCGGACAGCTCTTTGGGATAGGCTTTTTCAAAGCCCCTAAGTTTGACCAGTTCGATGAGTTCATCGACCTTGCGCCTAACCTCGGGATCACGCAGTGACAGATCCGCGGCAATATTTTTTTCCACCGTCAGCCAAGGAAATAGACGATGCTCCTGAAAAATAAATCCTTTGTCGATTCCCGGTCCCGTAATGTTCTGGCCGCCAAGTGTAATGGTGCCGGAATACTGTCCGTCCAGCCCGGCGATGATGCGCAGCAGCGTGCTTTTCCCGCAGCCGCTCGGACCGATGACCGTAATGAACTCTCCTTCCCGGATGTTCAAATCCACTTTGTGCAGTGCTTCAACACGTCCTTTGGCTGTTTCAAAGCTTTTACTCAGCGCCGTGATGTTTAGCAAAGTCTCCGCCATATGCTCTGCCTCCCTTTAGAAATCAAATGATGCGACAAGCCAAATTGATATTTTCCTACCCGTTTACTTGGATATATGACAGCACTTTATCATTCTAAATCCGATTCAACAAGTAGGGATTAATAAATTCAATTGCTAATTCAAAATTCTGATCCACTCTTTTTAGCGGGGTATACAAAATCTCAGGTTAGGTCGTATGATAGTACGGTAGATTGGTTTTCAGTAATGGAGGTTGTCATCATGATCATCCGAGAAATCGAGGAAAAAGATAATAAGCCGGTCGAGCAGCTAATCCGGACATGCTTGATTGAGTTTGGTGCGAACAAGCCCGGAACCGCCTGGGCCGATCCCGATTTAGGTAACTTTTATCACGTATATCGCCCTGAAGGATCAAAATATTGGGTGGCCGAAGATGAGGGCCGTATTGCCGCCGGATGCGGCATTGGACCTGTGCCAGGTTTCCCGCACATTTGCGAACTGCAGAAAATGTACGCCTGCCAAGAAGCCAGGGGAACGGGGATCGCGGCGGAGCTGCTGCGGGTTGCGCTCGATTTTGCCAAAGAGCATTACGAGCAGTGCTACCTGGAAACATTCCACAACATGACGGCGGCCAACAAATTTTATCTCAAGCACGGGTTTGTTCCGATGGACAAGCCGCTGAGCGCGACCGAACATTTTGCCTGTGACGCCTGGTATATCAAGACGCTGTGAACAGCAAAAAAAGCACCCGCAGGGTGCTTTCATTCGTTTTACACGATCGGCTTTTCCATCACATAATCGTCCATGACAAAACCGTTTCCGATATCGGCCACTTGCGTGCGCACGGTTTTAAACCCTTTTTTCTCATACACCGCAATCGTCGAGTCGTTATGCCGGTTCACGGTAAGCCAGATGGCGCTTAAGCACCGATCTTTGCATAGAGTTGTCAGAAACTCCATAGCCCGGCTTGCGTACCCATGCCCCCTGTACTCCTTGGCAATGTACAATTTGCTCAGGAACAGCTTGCCCTCTTCCTGCTTGACTCCGATATATCCAGCATGAGCCCCGTCAACATTGATAAAGAAATACTCGTATCCTTGATGTTGAATTTGGTCGGTTATCGCGGGAACCGATTGAAATTTGTCGACCATGTACTTGATTTGATCCCGTGTGATGATGCGGATAAAGTATTCGTGCCAAATCCCATAGGCCAGATCAGCCAGTGCCGCAATCTCCTCTTCGGTGTTTACTTGAGTTAACATAACTTCCACTCACGCTGCCCCCTCATTCCCAGTGCTTAAAGCTGCTGCCATTCTAGCACATCCGATCTTCTCGTGACAAACGTGAGCGTGTTATACACCGCAGCGATCTCTATTCGGAGGGATACTGTTTGACCCTTACCGTTAGACCCTCTAAGTCAAGTCTGGGAAAACCCGTTAATGCATACTCCTCACCGCATAATTCGACACCGCTTTCAATCCATTCGGCATCCTGCTCCGAACTGCGGAACAAGACCTCGACGGCAGAACCTGCAGTTAACATGATACCCGTGTTTCCGACTGTATACTGTCCATCAGCGGTCTTTATCAACGTACCTTGGGCAATCACGCGTGCCCCAATGCCTTGAATCAGGCGGCGGACGGCGGATAGCTCGTCTTCCACTTTGGCGAATGTCGAACACAGATACATATCGTCCGGATCAGCCGGGTCAAAATGCTCACTCCACGTGCCGTCAATCTGCCGAAGGCCATGGGTGATTTCTTTCAGATGGGCTTCCAAGTTTAATAGTTCCTGTAGCATCGTATCCTTTGTCATGCGAACCCCTTATCCATAAAAAATTTATTGACGCTGTCTCACCAAAAACGTTTTCTGAACATGACAATCCCGGCAAGCAACCACAGCAAGCCTGAGAGCTAAATGATTCGGTAATCGCTTACAAAAACGGTTTGAATCGAACGCACCATTCATGATATGGTACTCAAGTATGCTCCACTAAACTATAATAAAGTTTGTAACAAGTAAACAGGAATTTTCACATTCATAAGCCTGTAATCCGGCTTGCAATAACTAATGATGACTGAATTTCTTTATTACAACTATGCTTATTATAAAAGTAAACCATTTTTAGAATCCATAGAGCAACTAAATATTATTTGTAATTATTAAATATAGTTTTCATCATGCCGTCCGAATGTGGATAAAACGGAACAAGGGGGATTCCGCATGGATTTGAAAAGGCTGCAAAATCTCGTTCCAGACGTTGTTTTCTTCGTGGACAGGCGCTGTTTCCCACAATGGGAAATTATTCGCCAGACGATCAATTTTCAGGATTTGACGTTTGTTGTCGAAGGGAAATCCAATTATTTTATTAATGGCGTTAAATATACGGTGGAAGCCGGGGATGTGATTTACATACCCGTAGGCAGCGTTCGCGAAGCTTACACCTTTACGGACTGTCCAATGCACTCTTACGCATTCAACTTCAAATGGCTTGCTCCCGGCAGATCGGAAGCGCTTCCACTTCAGACCGTTACGAAAAACCTCATCACGAGCGAAATCCTGGGTTACATCAAGCAGTTCACCCAGGTGTGGATGCGCAAGCATCCGGGCTATATCATGCATGCAAGAGCGCTGTTTATGCTTATCGTCCATCATGTCCTCATCACCAATACCTACCGCAGCGCCGGACATCATCCTGTTGATCCACGCGTCAACAAGGTGCTCGAATATATTATCGACCATTATCCGGAGGATCTGCATTTAAGTGGGATGGCGGATATCGTCAACCTGAACCCCGTTTATTTCGGCAAATTGTTCAAACAAGTCACAGGATATTCCTTCAAGGAATATGTGAACCAGATCCGGATTAATCAAGCGGAAATGCTCTTGTCCACCGGAGGCTTCACCGTGACCCAGGTTGCGGACCGCTGCGGATTCCATGATATATCGTATTTCAGCAACGTATTTAAGTCGATCAAAGGATATCCTCCTTCAGCCGTTTCGAAGTCATGACAAAGGTCAGAAATCCGGAATGTTGAACCGCCTCCTGGGTGGAATATATTACCTCTGCCCCCCCCCGGTTTCTCCACTAAATAAACGAGTGCATGGTACCGATATATTGGTTATTCCAATCCGAGAGGGTGCACAAACGTGAAATCAAAGAAGATATTTAGATTCCGGAGTTTAATGGCGCTGAGCACGCTGCTGCTGGCCGTTCTGTTCGTCGTCGTGATCAGCGCTCAAACGTGGATCTCCTATAATGAGCAGAAAAGTCTGTTCCAGGAACGGTTTGAAGGGCTCGGAAGCGTTCTTGAGTCCCAGCTGGATACCAATATAAGCCAAGTGAAGCAGATTGCCAAAGCGGTAGCTAATCATGAGCCGACGGATACGGAGCCTTTTCAGGTCATTCGCAGTCAGCTGAAGGCGATGGTTAGCAAAGACCAAGGCATTGGCAACGCCTATATTCTGACTACAGAAAAAATGGAACGCAACGGTAACAGAGCCGTTATGAATTTGCAGGGCCCGGATGATCAAATGCTGCAGCCGGGAACGGAATACGTGATGCCTGCTTATTTTGAACATGCTTTTGATCAGACGATAAAAGAAGGCTCGGCCGTAACCGTTCCTTACGACGACGAGTTGGGGACCTGGGTGACCTATCTTTCAGCCGTGACAGATGAACAAGGGAACATCGTCTCGGTCTTCGGCATCGATTTCGACTATGACGGAATTCAGACGCGCCTCTCCGAAATCCTTTGGACAAGCCTGGCGGGTGGAGCCGTGTTCCTCGTCGCAGCCATCATTATCGTATCGGTTGCTGTCCGATATGCCCTTAAACCCCTTCGCCGACTGGCGGAAGTGTCCCAATTGGCTGCCGAAGGCGATTTGACCGTCAGTATCCCGGTCAAAAGCAGAAACGAGATCGGCCAAGCGGCAGATGCGTTTAATAGTATGGTTTCGAGTTTGCGTGAGCTGGCTGGCAATGTTCAGCATACTTCCCGCGAAGTTACCGATGAAGCCAAGCTGATGCAGGAAAGTGCCCAGCAAACGGCGCAGGCCACTAACGAAATTACCGAAGCGATCAGCCAGGTCGCGGCCGATTCGGAGACGCAGCTTCATAGCTCGACGGAATGCCAGCGGGCCATGTCTGAAATGGCCGTGGGCATCCAGCGCATCGCCGAGTCCTCCAGCGTTGTCTCGGATCTTGCTGCGAATACGACCGAGCGCGCGGTTGAAGGCGAATCCGTCATGAAGAAATCACTGGAGCAGATGCAGACGATTGAGAACAATTTGTCTGATTCCGTTGGAACCATGCGGGAGCTGGAAGAGCTGAGTCGGCAAATCGGGGGAATTCTGGCCCTCATTGCGGATGTGGCCAACCAGACGAACCTGCTGGCCCTTAACGCTTCCATCGAAGCGGCCCGGGCTGGCGAGCACGGCCGCGGATTTGCTGTGGTCGCCCAGCAAATCCGCAAGCTTGCAGAGCAGTCGAAAAATTCGTCCGAGCAGGTGAAAGAAATCCTCGAAGGCATCGGAGACCGGACGAATGAGGCGGTAGCTTCCCTCCAGCGTTCTTCCGACGAGGCCCGCATGGGTACGCAGATCGCGCTGCAGGCCGGCGACAGTTTCCGGGCCATCGTGCAGGCCATCCGCGAAGTATCCGCCCAGGTCCAGGAAGTATCTGCCGCTTCGGAGCAGATGTCCGCGGGCAGCGAGGAAATTGCGGCTTCGCTGGAAGAGCTGGAGCGCATCACCACCTCCTCCGCCATGCAAACACAGCGCGTTGCGGCTTCTTCCGAGGAGCAGCTCGCATCGATGGAAGAAATCGCGAGCTCTTCCGAGCAGCTTCTGACGATGGCGCGCAACCTGTCGCAAATCATCAGCAAGTTCCGGGTATAACTCGAATCATCTGCAAAAAGGGTAAGCCTAATGGCTTACCCTTTTTTAACGGAGATGTCGTGCCCTGCTGACCCCCGTTTCTATTTCCCCAATCCCTATTCCACCTTAAAATGATCTGCACAAAAAAGCTGCGACGGTTCGCAGTTATAGATTATTGATTCAAATGATTCAATCTCTAGGACTCAAAAGGATAAAATTCGTTCCATGATTCGTACCAGCATACCTAGAGCATTCTCAGCAAAGTAGACCGAGTGATCGATCAGCCGCCCGAAGCAGGAAATCAGAATGATAAAAAGCATGACGTAAAGTGCGATATTTAGTAGATGGTTTTCTTGTTTGTCTTCCATTACGGTTCACCTTCACTTTCCCTTTCCTTATTTAATCAAAGTATACATGTGAACCGGCTTGCCACCTATTGATTTCACTTACACCTATCTTACAGACTTGTAAGTTCCGGGGATGATCCGTTACCTACAAAGTTGAAAATTTAGCTGCATTTAACCGACTTGCCCTTCGTTTCTGTGATATATTGAGGTTAAAGCTGGAAGTCCAAATCATGCAGTGGAGAATAGGAGGACGTAAAGCGTGACCACATTTCCTCAGATCACAGACGATGAGCGAATCAGGCGGCTGCAGCATCCCGGAAGACCGGTAAGAATCGTTTTGGATACGGACACCTTTAACGAAATCGATGATCAGTTCGCTGTCATCTATGCCATGAAATCAGGCACCAGCGTTACTGTTGAGGCCTTGTATGCCGCGCCTTTTTACAACGAACTGTCGGAAAGCCCATTGGACGGTATGGAAAAAAGCTACCAGGAGATCTTGAAAATCCGGCAGCTTGCCCAGCGGGAGGATATCCCCGTTCACCGGGGATCAGCGAGCTATCTTCCCGGCGCTGATGTGCCTGTGGACAGCGATGCGGCACGGGATTTGGTCCAACGGGCTCTGGCCTCTTCACCGGACGATCCGCTGTATGTCGTTGCGATCGGAGCCATCACGAATGTGGCCTCGGCCATTCTGCTGGAACCGGAGATTATCAACCGGATCGTCGTCGTATGGCTGGGCGGCCATTCGCTGCATTGGCCGGATACGCGCGAGTTCAACCTCGCGCAGGATCTGCATGGCTCAAGGCTGCTGCTCGGCTGCGGTGTCCCTCTTGTTCTCGTCCCGTGCATGGGAACGGCATCTCATCTCCTGACGACCCTCTCAGAACTGGAAACCCATATGAAGCATAAGGGAGAAGTGGGACAATATCTCTACAACACGTACCGGAATTGTTCGCCGGATCATTACGCGTATTCCCGCGTCATCTGGGACATCTCTGTCATCGCCTGGCTGGCTGTTCCGGAAGCCTGCCCCAGCATTTTGGTTCCCAGCCCGCGAATTTCCGAAGATTTCCGTTGGGTGAATGACCCTACGCGGCATCAGATCCGTTATATTTACCATGTGAACCGGGATGCCATATTCCGCGATCTGTTCAACAAGATTGCCGAAGTGAAGTAATTTCTTATGAGCTGCTGCTCCCTTTACAGGAAGTAGTCGGCTCTTTTTTTAAAATATATGAAAGTACATGTATCCGGGACTTGGCTGCCTCTGATCGCAAGATTCGCCAGAAAAACACCTTCTAAATGCGGTCCGGCTCCGTTGAATGTACATTGTACAAAGATTTTCTAATAATTCGACAAAAATCTTGATTAATTTCCGGAATTCTGTTTAATTATAGTTGATTAACGATTGTGTATGGGGGTGACCATTCCAATTTGAATAAGGAAATGATTCTTTCTGCAGCTGAAACGAATACAGAAATTACGATTCATCTGGTGAGCGGAGAGTTCTATACCGGAGTTTGCCATAGAACCGACGACCCCCGGACATTCGTTATCGTTTCTAATGACCGTAAACCTGTCATCGTCCCCTTTTGGACCGTCAAACGCGTTCAATGGGTTCATTCATAAAGACTCTGCCAGCATGACTGGCGGAGTCTTTCTTTCATATGATTGAATTCATCAATTTTCAGCGATGCTGAATGAATCCCTCTGCTTCCTCAATCCGCAGAAATAACGGGCGCTCGTCAGGTGTACGGTTGGGAGCATGGAGGGTCAATACAAGCTTACTGTCAAACGTCCGGAATACCATGCCATGTCCTCCGTCATTCCGATACAGTGCTTCCGGCTGATGTATCCATGGTCCGGTGACGCCCCCTGTCGCCGAGCGCGCAACACCCAGCGCATACCAGTTGTCGATAAAGCTGGCCCACAACATGTATACATGACCGGATTCACCGCGGAACAAAAAGGGGCCGTCCGTGACATAATTGACCGTTTCCTTATATCGCGGCGACTCGTAGGGCGTCGTCCACGGCGCTTCAGATGCCCGAAACAGCGTGATTGGTTCTCCGGCCGGCTCGGATAAATCGCTGCTCAATCGCATCGCACACACTTCACCGTCCCCGACCTGCTGCCATTCGTGGCAGAAGATCATCCATGGCTGCCCTTCTGGGTCCATAAATAGGCTCCCATCCAGTGAACTCCAGGCTTCCGGAGTGACAGGGCCGCTGCTGTGAGGCATGAATGGCCCCAGCGGACCGGGTGACGACAGAACTGACGTGCCAAGACGCCCGTTGTCGCGCCGGCGAAACGTGGCGAACATATAGAATTTATCGTGCAATGCATAAACCTCAGGCGCCCAAAAATTCGTATCGGAATAAAAATCGGCTCCGGGCCTGAATACAGGGTACGGCCCGTCCCAATCCTCCAGATCGTTGCTGATATAGGCGTCGAATCCGGTTCCAGGCCCCCAAATGTTAGCATCCGTACTCCCGTATAAATAATATCTGCCTTCCTCTGGGAGGGGTAACACAAACGGGTCCCGAATCTGAATCTCTTTCCTTTTCATGGCAAGACCTCCTTAAGAATATGTCGGATAAATGATGCCAACATCTCTGGCTTGTTTCAGTTCTCCATCGCCGTACTTGAGATACTCATTACCTTTGACCGAAAAAGGGATGCTCCGGCCTTCCCATTCCAAAGGGCCATGAACCGTCCGCACACTCATTCCAAGGATACCCTGCAGGCTTCCCTCCCGGTCCGTAACGACCCGGACGCCGGAAGGGAATTTCATATAGGCTTGACCCTCCCGGTAAATGACCGACTTGTCACGCAGATTGACCAGCTCATAGAGCACCCTGTCTATGGATCGTGCATAAGCCGTCTCGCCGGCGACCTCCTCTCCATGATCCATCGCAGACGGGAGAAGCCCTGTGAACCAGACTTCCCCATCGGGTCTAGGCAGGATTCCGCTAAGCCGTTCCACGTAGTCGAGCAGGCACAAGATGGCAGGCGAATAGGCTTCGGTAAAACCCTCTTTCCCTGTCCAGGGACTGATGGTCTGCGCGAAACGCTCGGCCCTGGCCAATGAACACAAGATCGGCTGCATGGCCCATGTCAGCTCGACATGCCGGTGATGATGCTCAAAGGCATGCGGTGCCCGGATCAGGCTGAGAAAGTTGGACGGCCCCGCCCAGCTGTTGTAGCTGGAGAACGGGTCGAACCGCGGATCATCCATCGCAATGGAGGTAAACGGATATTTGGCAAAAAACTTGCGCGTATTCAGCAAGTAACGCGACAGCATCGCATCAAAAAATTCACGGTCACCGACTTCACAGGCGAGTACGCGCAGCAGAACATCGGACTGAACACGGACAAATCGGTTCTGACGGTCACGGTCGTAGAAAAAGGCGTCTTCCTCGTCAAAACAGTACCCGAAGAGGCTGTCAGCGCTCTGCTTAGCTTTGGAAATCCACCCCTCGCCAAGCAAGCCCAGCTCCTCGGCGATTTTGGCCAAATACAAACGCTGACAATATACGTTCGCCGTAAGGTCCGGCGCCAGAAACGGTAAAACTGGCGAATCGGAATCGAACCGGCTCGGATCGCCATGGTGTGGCGTGTCCGGCACATGCCAGAAGCGAGGCGACAGATCATGGCCCGTATCGAAAGCCGAAAATGCCTCGACACAGCCGGTCCCCCGGGTATTACGTTGAGCAGACAACCAGACATCATAACGTTCCATCGCCTGGTACATCATCCGCAGAAACGCATGGTCCCGCCCTTGCAGCAAATAATGATTCCAGACGCTGCGGGCAAGCGGGGTAACAAGCTGGATTTGGCGGTAAGCCGGCCCGTCGCCCGTAATTTTGTAAGGGAGCAGACCATCGGCCCGCTGGTGCAGCGCAAAGGAGCGGAACGTCGATTGCGCCACGCTCGGCAGGAAACGTGACAGCAGCTCCGCGTTGATCGTGCCGGTGCTTTCGAGCCAGCAGCCAAGATATATCCCTCCTTCCTGCAGCATCGGTACGCCGCCAACAATAGCGATGCAGTCAAGCAGCCTGCGAACCGCCTTGTAATAGACACTTTCAAGCTTGCCTTCGGATGCGGCAAACCGGACACCGCTCCGCTTCCACTCGGCAGCAACATCTAAGTCCGGCGCTTTCCCGGGCTCTCCCATCCGCTGTTCCACGTTCACCGCCCTTAATTTTTCTAACAGCGCCTTCTCATCCACGATCATTCTCCTCGCTTTCCGTGTTTCTTCTATCAGAAAAAAGCCCCGCCAAGTCTCTGCCGCAGCGGATGACCTTTCGGGGCCATTGATTATGGGATCGGCGTCATCGCCAGATATGCCGGATACTGCCGAATACTTATTGATTGCTTTGGAAAATTTTTACTGTACCCGCATAGAAATCAGACACCGCTTTTTCCACGCCTTCTTTCCCGAAGCCGATCAGCTGGACCGTATTATCCGCAAGCTTGATAAACTCGGCGTTCCCCGGTGGGTTGTAGCTGATCGCAAAAGGCTCCTTCTTGTTCGCTTCGGACACGCGGCTCGTGAAGTCATAGACGATCTTGTCGGCAGCGCTGGCCTCGGCCTCCAGCGTCTTGCGGCCTTCCTCCGTCACTGGAACGCCCCGGTTGCTGCCGAGTATTTTCACAGCCTCCGGATCGTTAATCCAAAAGTCCATCAGCTCGGCCACTTCCTTCGGATGCTGGGTCTTCGCGTAGCCGGACATGCCCTGGCTGGATTCGAACACCACGCCGGTTCCTTTCGGACCGCGCGGTACCTGCACCATCGTCAACTCATCTTGGGTCAGGCTTTGGTACGAGGCCAGCATATTGGACGGAAGCAGGGTCATTGCTACTTTTCCTTTGATGATCAGAGACTTGCTCGCATCATTCGCCGGATTGGAGACCTGAAGCTCAGGCGTGACTACGCCTCCTGCCTTCGACGTTTGATCCCAGTACTGGAACCATGGCAGAATATCGGCTTCCTCAAAACCAAGCTTGTTGTTTGTCATGTCATACAGCTGCTTGCCGTTCTGCTTCAAATAAATGTCCATGCCGTCGGTTGTGAAATTGTAAGTCCCATAGTAGCCTTTACCCAGCTTGTCGGAAATTTCCTTGCTGATCCGGGCGTAATCTTCCCAGTTCCAGCCATCCTGTGGCACTCCGATGCCGGCTTTCTCAAAGAGCGTCTTGTTGAAAACGATGCCGCGGGCGTTGGCGCCTGCTGAAATATGAACCAGCTTGCCGTTGATCGTTCCGTACTGCACCATCGTCGTGTCCATATCGTCAAGCTTCAGCTCATTGCCTTTATAAGGTTGGAGATCCAGCAGAACGCCCTTGTTGGCGTAGTCCACCACATTGCCTCCCAGAAAAAATACGTCCGGAGCTGTTCCCGAAGCCAGCTGCGTGTTCAGCTTGTCAAAATAACCGTCCTGCGGCGAGAACTCGCCCACGACTTTAATATCCGGATGCTTCTGCTCGAACAGCTCAAGCGCCTTATTCGTCAAATCCGCCCGAGCCTGGTCCCCCCACCACATCATCCTGAGCTCGACTTGGTCGCCTCCGGAATTCGCTTCCCCGCCGGATCCGCTGGATGCGGCCGGGCCACCCGAACTGCCGCATGCCGACAGCATCACGGTCATGGCCGCCAGCACAGAGATGAACCATCTTTTTTTCATGTTCCATTTCTCCTTCATCGCTATAAGTTTTATGAAGCGTTTGCACAATTGTCGTTCCTGCCGCAGACTGCTGCACTCCTCATTCGGTATCTTCAGAACTGCGCAGGGGTTATTTCAGTCCTGTCGTCGCAATGCCTTCAAGGAAGTACCGCTGGAACATCAGGAAAATCAGCGTGATCGGGAGCAGCGACAGTACGGAAATGGCGAGCAGCGCCCCCCAATCGGATGAGCCCGACGGATCGTACAGCGCCCGGATGCCGAGCTGCACGGTAAACAGCTTGATATCGCTGATGTAAATCATCTGGCTGAAGAAATCGTCCCACGTCCAGATAAACGTAAAGATCGCGGTTGAGATCAGCGCCGGGGTTAACAGGGGCAGAATGATCCGCAGGTACAGCTTGCCCTGGCCGCAGCCATCGATCGTCGCGCTCTCGTCCAGCTCGCGCGGGATGCCGCGAATGAACTGAACCATCAGCAGGATAAAGAAAGAGTCGTGAGCCAGCCATTTGGGCAGGATCAGCGGCGCAAACGTGTTAATCCAGCCCAATTTGCTGAAAATGATATACTGCGGCACAAGCGTCACATGATAAGGCAGCATGATCGTCACCAGCATCAGTGCAAACCATATTTTTTTCAGCTTGAAATCCAGCCGGGCAAAGGCGTAGGCCGCAAGCGAGCAGGTCACGATGTTACCCAGCACGCAGAGGATGGAGATGAGCGCCGAGTTGCCGAAAAAGCGGCTGAAGGATACGCCTTGAAAGCCCTTCCAGCCATTTTTGTAATTATCGAACGTAAAGCTGTGCGACCATAAACCGGTATCGGTAAAAATCGCTTGATTTGGCTTAAAGGAGCTGCTGAGCAGCCACAATACAGGATACAGCATAGCCAGTCCGACCAGGAGGATCAGCACATGCCTGATGGCCTTTGAGTAAGTTCCTTTCATCGTCAGCATGGCTTATCTCCCCTCTTTCCCGTCGCCGTAGAACACCCAGAAGCGCGACGTGGCAAAGATAATGCCCGTAAAGACGGCAATAATGAGCAGCATGATCCAGGCCAGCGCCGATGCATATCCCATATCGAAATAGGAGAAGCCTTTCAAATACAGGTATAACGTGTAGAACATCGAGGCATCCAGCGGTCCTCCGTGACCGTCGCCGATGACGTAAGCCGGCGTAAACGCCTGAAACGAGTTGATAATGCTCATGATCAGATTAAAAAAGAGAACAGGCGTCAGCATCGGCAGCGATATGCTGAAAAACTGGCGTATTTTCCCGGCGCCATCTACTTGGGACGCTTCATACAGATCGGCCGGCACCTGCTTCAGGCCTGCTAAAAAGATGACCATCGCCGAGCCGAACTGCCAAACCGACAGCGTGACGATCGGATAAATCAGATAATCGGGGTTGGCGATCCATGCTGGCCCTTCCAGGCCGAACCACCCAAGGAACGCATTCATAACGCCTTCGCTGTCAAAGATTTGCCGCCAAACGATGGAGATGGCAACACTTCCTCCGAGAAGGGACGGAATGTAATAGACGGTCCGGTAGATGCCCAGTCCACGAATCCCCTTGTTCAGTGCCAGCGCCACGACCAGCGCAAAAATGATACGGAGCGGTACGGACAGCAGCACGTACACGAATGTCAGCTGCAGCGAATGCGTAAACGTCGCGTCATTCGTAAAAATCTGCTTGAAATTGGCGAAACCGATCCATTCGGGTGGACGCAGCAAGTTGTATTTGGTCAGCGACAAATACAGCGAGCCGAGCATCGGTCCGAGCGTGAGGCAAAAAAAGCCGATAAGCCATGGCAGCAAAAAAGCGTACGCCGTACGGTTGTGCGAATGGATCGGCAGCCTGCGTGATGTTCGCATCGCGAATCCTCCTTCTGATGTTGGTAAGAACATCATAAGCAAGATGCGGCACGCGCTGAATTCTATTTCTTCGGCACTTCGCTATCAATTTTTTCAGGTAACTCTCTCGGTCATCTCTCGCGGAAATCGGAAGGAGAAATGCCGTATATCTTTTTGAATTTCGAGCTGAAGTAGCTGGCATTGCTGAAGCCCGTAAGTTCGGCTATATCCCACAGGCTGAGCTGGGTCTCCTCCAGCAGCCGGATCGCCTGCGTCATCCGCACATCGGTCAAGTACTGAATGAAGGTTCGCCCGACCCGTTTCTTGAACAATTCCGAGAAATAAGAAGGATGATAGTTAAAACGGGCAGCCATATCGCTCAAGTTCAAGTCTGATGCATAGTGGTCATCAATATAGCGGCGGACGGATTCAATCAGGTTGACATCGGCATCGGCAGCGCCTTCTTCGCGCTGTCTGGCGATTTTCCGGGCGATCCCTGCAAGGTACGAGTACGCCTTATCCACCGAATCCAATGAATAGGCCAACTCCGGCCGGAGCCACAGTTGTTCTGCACTCTCGATCCTGATGAGCAAATCGCTCGCTGCCGACTCCAGAGCCAGGTACAACTGAAAAATGACTTTTACCCTACTGGCAGCAGGCCCTGTAAAAGCCAGTCGGAGAATGGGGCGGACGGCCTGATCAAACGCAGCATATTCACCTTTGGCCAGGTACCGTTCGATGACTTTGATTTCATCCGCGCTTATGGACGTTTTGTCGATGGATTGGAGACGGGTCTCGGCCGGCAAACGGCTGTCAGCATAGTTCCAGGCCACAAGCGATGAGAGGTAGCCGTCCTTCCAAGCCTTGAAGCCTGCTACGGATTGGCCGATACCGAAGCCCAGCTCAAACCCAAGCATACGCTTCACTTCTGACCGGAGGTGATCTGCAAAAGAGTACAGCCAGTCCACGGACTCCGCGGTGACCACATGAATCAGCCCCGGATAATGCCCGTCCCGGAACGCCTCGCATGTTCCAGCTGCGTCTTCTGCCTTTTCACGGCAGATCATTTCCAGCGGGAGGAGGAATTGATCGGGTGCCCGATCCGGGGCATGTCCGATATCCCTCACTTTCAGGCCGAGGGTCATAAAGCGCACTTGACGCTCATCCCAACCGCCAAGCCCGAATCTACGGGCGTGGTCCGTAACGGTGCTCTCCGACCCGGTTTCCCAGCGGACGAGCCGAAGGATAAATTGCTCCTTCATCTCCCTGTAATATTGCGACAGCTCCCACTGGGTTTTGGCCTCTAGCTGCGCTTTATCCCGATCCCGGTTCAGCTCGGCGGTGACGTTTTTCAGGACGGAATTCAGCTCATCGCGGGCGACCGGCTTCAGCAGGTATTCGCTCGCCTGGAAGCGGAGTGCAGCCCGAGCGTACTGAAAATCCTCATAGCCGGTAATGACGATGACCCTGACGTTCGGGCAGCGTTCCCTGCACACTTCCATAAACTGCACACCGCCCATGAGCGGCATGTTCATGTCGGTAAGGACGATCTCAATATCACCGTTCTCCAGAAGGGACAGCGCCTCCGCCCCGTTCGACGCTTCGCCAGCCAGCGCAATGCCAAGGCCGTCCACATCCATCTTGAGCCGCAGACCCTGGCGGATCTCCGGTTCGTCATCCACGATCAATAAGCGATACATCGTTATACACCTCCCTAATCGGTAACATCAGTTCAATTCGCGTTCCCCCGCCGGGTTTTGAATCCAGATGAGCCTCGAACAACGAGCCATAATACAGCTGGCACCGCGCAAGTACGTTCCCGAGTCCGATCTGCCGTTCCCGGCTGGCCAGTATTTGGTCCGGCCGGGCGGCGGCCGCTTCTTCCAGCACCTCGCGGATCTGTTCCTCCGTCATCCCGGGCCCGTTGTCCGTGACGGACATGACCACATGGCTGTCCCCTCGATATACCCTGACGGATACACGCGCCTCAGTCCGATGCGCAAAACTGTATTTTACGGCGTTCTCGAGCAAAGGCTGAAGGACGAACTTGACGCAGGCGGCATGCTCCGGCAGCCCCTCCTCTTCCATAGACAGCCAGAGGCGGTCCCCGAAGCGGATGCGCAGGATAGAGGCATAATCATGAACGTATTTAAGTTCCTCTTTCAAGGCGACCAAATCGTCGCTGATCCG
The DNA here is from genome assembly GCF_038009285.1 of Paenibacillus sp. FSL R5-0378. Lineage (NCBI taxonomy): Bacteria > Bacillati > Bacillota > Bacilli > Caryophanales > Paenibacillaceae > Paenibacillus > Paenibacillus sp. FSL R5-0378. The sequence goes on along the minus strand of NZ_JBBPAY010000001.1, from coordinate 4,171,404 downwards.
CAAGCCGAAGCGCAGCATTTTGCCGAGCGACTCGATAACCTTCACGGTATCGTCCGTACGCCTCTGCATCGCCAGGCTGCTGAGCAGCTCCAGCGTATTGAACAAAAAATGAGGATTAATCTGCATCAGCAGCGCCTTATATTCGGCCTGCTGCCGGAGCAGCTTCAGTTCGAATTCGGTTTTGATATGCTGCCGCAGCCTGCCGATCATGTTGCGGAACGTCACTGTGGCAAAGCCGACCTCATTTCGGACGGTGCCTTCCAGAGGCAGCCGGCTCTCCGCGCTGTCAAAATCCCCCCGCTGCACATGCCGCATGGCCGATACAAGCCTCGACAGCGGCCGCGTAATCCCGTTCGACAGCCAGAATGCAATGAAGAGCGAGATCAGCAGCAGCGCCGCCGCCAGCACTATAATACTGTTGCGCAGCTTAAGCAGCGGCGCATACAGATCGCTCTCCGGGACGATGCCAACAAGCATCCAACCGTTTTGAGCCAGCTTTTTGTAAACGAGGATTTGCGCGTCACCCTGGCTGTTCCGGAAATAGACGACGCCCTGCTTGCTTCGCCCTGCCTGCGCCCTGGCGACCTCGTTCTTGGCAAGATTGGCGCTCGTTTCATAATCCGCTTGGGTCAGGAGCGGGCTCCCATGCTGATCGATTAAATACATCGTCCCGCTCTCACCCAAATGGATCCTGCTCAGCGGCTCCAGAAAATAATCAGAGCTTACGTTGACCTTCAAAACCGTTTTCGCCTGCTTCGGTTCAAATGCCCCGATCGGCATCAGCATGCTGACGACCGGATGGTCGCTGCGGCGGATTTTCAATTCCACATCGTCGGTGTGCGCCGGTACCCAGCGGACCGTCTCGTCCCGAAACTGCTTGTACCAGGACTGATCCAGAAAGGAGCTTTCCTTGATGACCTGGTTATCCATACTGACCCACAAGCCTTCCCTGCGGTACAGCGCGACCGATGAGATGCTGGTATAACTGTTGGTCGTCTGCGTCAGAAACTTGCTCATCTGGATATGGGCAAGCATCTTCTCCCCTTCCGTTGCCGACGTGTCCGATGCGATGTTATCCCAGGTATCGGTCTGGTCGCTGTTAAAGATCAGGGAAGCCAAGTCGTAAATTTGCGTCTGCACCATGTCGATGTAGGAACCGTATTCATTCATTTTCTCGAGCGCGGACGATTCAATATAGGAACGGATAATCGTTCGTGATTCGTTAAAAATGAGAAGAGACAATGCACTGAACGACAAAACGAACAACAACACAAAAAATAAGATCAGCCTGCTTCTGAGCGAGTAGAACATGACGAACCTTCCTCCCGTTAATTTGACAGCGCTTTCGCGATACTGATGAACACATCATACCAAATCAGGTTCAACCCTGTGTGCCATGCCTTTCCTGCACTCCATTTCCGGCAGCAGTAAGTCCCCGGACCATTGGCGAAAATGACAAAGACACTGATCTATACCGGTCAGTGTCTTTGTAACTCTTACCGCATCGGGAAGCCAAAGGCCACCATGGCTGCCGCTCAGGGGGCCTCGATCCTTATCCGTCGCGCATGTTACTTTGCCCCGTAAAACCTTACCAGATCGTCGACTTTCACCGGAAGTCCGGTGGAGATTGATTGATTGGCGGCAATGCCCGTCAGGATCGATCGTGCGCCGTCAATATGGTTCGCCGCCCGATGGAATTTATCTTCCACAGGCACGCCGAAAATGTCGTTCAGCAGCACAGGATCGCCGCCGCCGTGCCCGCCGGCCCCTTCCTCGAAGTCAGCCTTGTAAGGCTCGCCGAACATAGGGAATACCAGGATATTGACCCCCTTGACCGCTCCTTCCAGCGCTTTGTCTCCGCCGGAATTGACATAGGATTGCTCGATTACCGTCATTTCGATCCGGCCCTTGGTGCCGTTAAAGGCGATCCGGTATCCTTCCCACGGCATGTAAGCATTCAGCGAATAGGTCAGCTGCGCTTTATTTTTGTACCGGACCATAACGCTCATCGTATCCTCGATCGAAATCCCGTCGCCAAATACGCTTTGATCCCGGCGGTAGCCGTCCTCCCACTCCGCGTCGAGGTACATCGCTTTCAGATGCGCGTTGCTGTCCAGTGAGAGCGCAAACGGATCGTCCTTCGCGTTCGGATGGCCTGTGGCCCGGTCATAAAACTTGGTGATTCCGCGCTTCTCGGCATTTTCCCGTCCGTAAAACAGCAGGTTTCCCATCGCATAGACGGTTTCCGGCTCGGATCCGATCCAGAAATTAACCAGGTCGAAATGGTGGGTCGACTTATGTACGAGCAGACCGCCGCTGTTGCGCTTGTCCCGATGCCATCTGCGGAAATAATCCGCGCCATGCTGCGTATTAAGCAGCCACTCGAAGTGAACCGACGTCACATCCCCGATGGTTCCGTCTGCAATCAGCTCCCGGGCTTTCGTATGATGAGGCGCATAACGGTAGTTGAAGGTAACCCGCACGTTACGTCCTGTTCTTTCCACCGCGTCGAGAATGTCCTGGCATTTGGCCGCGTCGACCGTCATCGGCTTTTCCGTGATCACGTCGCAGCCGAGCTCCATCGCCCGGATAATATAGCGGTGATGGGTACGGTCCACGCTGGTTACGATGACGAAGTCCGGCTTTTCGGTCCGGATCATCTCGTCAAAAGCTTCGGTTTTATACGTTCGTACCGCGTCGTAATCGTACTTCTCCGTCAGCAGCTTGTTGGCATAATCCATGCGAGTCTGGTTCACGTCGCAAAAAGCGAGCAGCTCCGCCGAATCCCGGAAACGCTGGGCAATCGCACCGTAAAAAAATTCCGCTCTTCCGCCTGCTCCGACCTGCACATATGTTTTTTTGGCCATATTATTCCCTCTCCTTCTATGAACCTGTTTATTTGCAGATTACTGCAAAATTCGCTTATTGTCCCCGCATTTTATGCTAGAATGATGAAAACCCCGCATTTATTGCGCTTGTGGAGGAACGATTATGGCTTTACACCAGGAGCTGCGGTACGGAGACGCGTTCGATCCCTTTTCTGTTGAATATAACCGCCGCAAGGGACACTTCTCCATGTCGGAGGATCATATGCACAAACATTACGAGCTGTATTATTTGTTTGGCGGCGAACGCTTTTACTTCATTAAAGACCGGGTGTATCGGGTCCGATCCGGAGATTTGGTGTTCATCCCGGGGAATGAAGTGCATAAAACCTCGGACACCGGTGTGCCGAACCATGAACGCATCGTCATTTATGTCAACGATTCGTATTTCGAGCCGCTCCAGCAGGATGAGACCGAGCTGCTGCTTGCTCCGTTTCACGGTCCCCACCGCGTGGTGCATCTGGCGGATCAGGACAAGCTTCGGATCGAACAGCTGCTCTATGAAATGCTGCGGGAAATTCAGGATGAGGCTCCCGGTTACCGGATGGCCGTCCGGCATGCTGCGGGACAGGCATTGCTGTTTGCGGCCAGGCAGTCCGCAGCATACAAGCAAGGGGTCCCCGAAGTCTCGGTCTCTCCCGCTGCAGCCCGCATGAACGACATCGCCAGCTACATCTCGGAGCATTACCGGGAATCCTTGACGCTGAGCGGCCTGAGTGAACTGTTCTACTTGAGCCCCAGCCATTTGAGCCGGTCGTTCAAGAAGTATACCGGCTTTGGCCTGATCGAATATATCGGCATTACCCGGATCAAGGAGGCCCAGCGTCTGCTGCGCGAAACCGATGAACGCATCATTCGGGTGTCGGAGGACGTGGGGTTCGAGAACTTTTCGCATTTTGAAAAAGTATTCAAGTCGGTCACTCGGATGTCTGCCCGCAGCTACCGCGCCGGTTTTCGGCGCAGGGAATGAAGCAGACTGGCTCTCCAGACGTTCTAACGAACGTGACCCTCGCGTGACCATCCCCATGCCAAATGAAAAAGCCCTGCCGAACCTTCGGCAGGGCTTCAACAATCAGAGCCTTCCTTGTTGAACGGATGGCTCAAGCAATAAGCGGTACGTCATACCCGCAGTCGTAGGGAATGAGTACAAGTTCTCTCCAGTCTGTTGAACAGGAATGCTGTTTTCATCCGCCAAGATCGTCAGCGGATTCAGCGAATAGATTGACAGGGACGATCCGGCATGGGAGACAATCTCAGCCTCCGCAAGCCTTCCCTCTTTCCATTCCAGGCTGACCTCGAACCCTCCGCGTGCGCGAAGGCCCTTCACAAATCCGTTCGGCCAGGAAGCAGGCAGAGCCGGAAGGAATTCCAAATATCCCTGATGCGACTGAAGCAGCATTTCAGCAATGCCGGCCGTCGCCGCAAAATTGCCGTCAATTTGGAACGGCGGATGGGCGTCGAACAAATTCGTATACACTCCGCCATGGTGATAATTATCCGGTTCATCTTCGCGGACGAGACGCAGCAGGTTGGAGAGCAGAGCAAGCGAACGGTCGCCTTCGCCGAACCGGGCCCACAGGGCGACCTTCCAGCCAAGACTCCAGCCTGTTCCGTCGTCGCCCCGCCGTTCTAGGGAACGGCGGGCGGCCTCGAATAAATCCGGCGACTGCCGCTTGGTGAGCTGCCGGCCCGGATATACGCCGAACATATGGGACGCGTGACGGTGGTGGACATCCTCGTCTTCGAAATCCTTGGACCATTCCTGAAGCTGTCCGTACTTCCCGACCTGCAGCGGCAGGAGACGCTCCCTGGCCTCCAGCCACTCCTGGCGCAGCGCTTCGTCTTCTTCCAGCGTCTCGGACGCTTCAATTAGATTGGTGAGCAGGTCCCAGATCAGCATCAGATCCATCGTCGATGCTTCGCTGACCGCAGCCAGACCGCCCGCCGGCGTTCTGAATTTATGCTCCGGCGAGGTCGACGGCGAAGTGATCAGGCGGCCGCTGCCGTCGTCCTGCAGCCAATCCAGGCAGAACAGAGCCGCGTCCTTCATCACCGGGTAGGCATGTTCCCGCAAATACTTCTCGTCCCGGCTGAACGCAAAATGCTCCCACAAGTGCTGGCACAGCCAGACACCGCCCATCGGCCACATGCACCATACCGGATCGCCATGCCCGTAATCGCCTACGGGATTGGACATCGCCCAAATGTCAGAATTGTGGTGGGCGGTCCAGCCGCGGGCGTCATAGTGAGTCTGTGCCGTTGTCCCGCCATTCCGGGCCAAGTCGCCGATAAAGCGAAGCAGCGGCTCATGCAGCTCGGACAGATTCGCCGTTTCGGCCGGCCAGTAATTCATTTCTGCATTGATATTCAGCGTCCAGTTGCTGCTCCACGGCGGGCGCATCTCCTGGTTCCAAATTCCCTGCAGATTCGCCGGCTGGGTGCCGGGCCGAGAACTAGCGATCATCAGGTATCGGCCATAATGAAACAGCAGTTCCACCAGCCCCGGATCGCCGGCTCCATAGCGGACAATCCGGTCCTCTGTCGATAGTTCTTCTCCTGCCTTGCTTGCCCCAAGCGACAACTGGACCCGGTCGAACAGCGAGCGGTGATCGGCAATATGCGTTTGGCGCTGGCCCTCATAATTGCCTTGAATAGCTCTGTCCAAATCGTCCTTGGCGGCCCGTTTCTCATCTTTGCCTTGGCTTCCGGGCAGTTTATCAAAGCCGCTAAAACTCGTCGCAGCGCTGAAATAAAGGGTTGCCGCCGTCGCGCCTTGAACGCGGATGTCCGTTTCGCTGACCGCTGCGCTGCCTCCCTCCGTTACAGCCGTCAGGCGTCCTTGAAAACGCACCGCTTCCGTCTTATCCGGGTCGCCGTAAATAATGGGATCATCGCTGCGGTAATAATTAGGCCAAACCTGTTCCGGCGCGGTACCCCGGAGGACTAAGGTGCCGTCCTGCGCCTCCGTCACGCTGCGCAGCGGACTGCTGAGCGATGCCCGAAAATTCAGCTTTCCTGCCTCGCTGGAAGTCAGACGGACGACCAGCACCTGGTCCGGATGGGATACGAACATCTCCCTCGTATACACAACGCCGCGAACCGTGTATTCAACACGGGTAATGCCCTCAGCGAGATCCAGTTCTCTTTTGTAGCCAGTAAACGAAGCTTCTCCCTCCTGCTTCAACTCAATATGCAGATCTCCGAGCGGAAGATAGGACTGGCTGTAGGCACCCATCATCCCTTTCGCCGCACGGTCAGCTTCCTCGTATTGCCCGCTGCGGATCAGCTCGCGCACCCGGGGCAGTACCTCCAAAGCCTCCGGATTATTCGTGTCTCGCGGATATCCCGACCAAAGCGTGTCTTCGTTCAGCTGGATCCGCTCTTCGGCCACGCCTCCGAACACCATGGCGCCAATCCGGCCGTTGCCGATCGGAAGCGCTTCCGTCCATACTGTAGCAGGTTTGTCATATTGAAGTTTCATGCTTCCCCTCCGGTTCAATAAAAAGGTTCGTATTATTCTGCTTTTTTGGTCGTGTCATAAGCCTGCTGCATGATTTCCAAATACCGCTTCAGATTTAATGCATCCAACCCTTTGACGTAGGCATCCCAGTCTTTGTCCAGGTTCTTGGCGCCGGTGACAAACTGCAGGGCATTTTGATCCACGTAGTCCTTTATATTTTGCTGAAGCATGCTTTGCTCATCGGCAGCCGCTGGATCGATCCAGACCGACCAATTGGGATAGACCTCCTTAGGTTGTTTATTCTCGTACAGGTAGGTCGCTTCCTGCAATCTGCGCTCATAACCCGAATTTTTATAAATATCGGTTTCCTGAATCCAGCCATCGCGGAATTCCCGGGTATGGTTGTACTGGGCGGTGGCTCCCCACGCACTGTTTCGCGGCTCGGAGCCTGCCGGCTGCTCCAGCGTCTTGAAGATCGGTTTCGCTTTTTCGTTCAATGGCACGTCTCCGTCTTTCGGCTTCACCCAATCCTTGCCCTCCTCGCCGTAGTTGCCCAGCAGCTGTCCCTCTTCGGTATAAATGTAATCCAGCATTTTGATGGCGGCGATTTGTACTTCTTTGCTTGCCTTGTTGGTCAGGACGAAAGTAGCGCCAGGATCGACCGGGTAATTGAACGTAGCATATGCGGCATGTGGCCCCTGCAGCGGCGGAATGGCGTCGTAATGGGAGCTGTACTTGTTGCCTTCCCCGGTATCCGTAAATATCGCCGGATGCATCGATGCTCCCGCACCCAGAAGCTCGGTTGCGGTATTGTTGCCGATCAGCTTGAACGCGTCGGCGTTCTGTGTGAATGCGCCCGGGTCAATCAAGCCTTCGGCATACAGCGACCTGGCATAGGCAAGTCCTTCCTTCCATTCCGGCTTGTTGGCCGCGATGTCTACTTTATCGCCATTCACCGTCAGATAGTATTTATCGTCATCATAGATAAAGCCGTTCATTAGAAAAGGCAGAATGTGCACGCCAAAATTTTCGATGGAACCGCTCAGAGGAACCTCGTCGGCTTTGCCGTTGCCGTTTGGATCCTTGGTCTTGAAGGCTTCCAGCACCTTCTTGAAATCTTCCGTCGTTTTAGGGACCTCCAAATTGAGCTTCTTCAGCCAGCTGGTGTTAACCCACATTTTGTTGGGGTAAGAGCAGTGAAAACATTCGTTCAGCATGGTCAGCCCGTAGATGTTGCCGTCCGGAGCGATGGACATCGATTTGTAATCCGGGTGGTCATCCAGCGCCTTCTTGATATTGGGAGCATATTGATCGATCAAATCGTTCAGGGGAAGGATCACGCCCTGCTGCCCGAACTTCACCAGATCCGATTGGGAGAACTTGTCGACCCACGGGATCAGCATGTACAAATCAGGGTAGTCGCCGCTGGCGAGGGAAATTTGGCGTTTCTCCGCCGCGCCGTCATAAGGTACCTCGGTAAACTGCAGCTTGACGTTTGCTTTTTTCTCCAGCACTTTGGTGAACAGGTTTGTTTTATAGTCGATGTTGCCGTCGGTATTGACAAACACGCTGATCGGAACGGTTCCGGTTTCCCCGCCTGTACTCGCAGATCCTCCATCCGCTCCTGAATCATTCGGTGATGCCCCCCCGGAACAGCCTGCAAGGACCAGCACCAGTGCAATCAAGCTGAACCAGCCTCGGTAAACACGTTTCTTCATGAACACGACACGCCCCTTTTTCATCAAAAATTGAAAAGCTCCCCTGCTAAGTCATCCACTGTTATGCGGTTTAGCCCTTAATCGAACCGATCAGCATCCCTTGAACGAAATACCGCTGAATAAAGGGATACAGGATCAGCACAGGCAGGCTTGCGACCACGATGAGAGAATATTTCATCAAATAGGCAAGCTCCTGCCGCTTGACCTGCTCGCTTGCGTCCATATTGCCGCCGGAGAAATTTTGAATCAGAATGCTGCGCAGCGTTAGCTGGAGCGGATACAAATGCTGCGACTTCAGATAGATCAGCGCGTCGAAAAAGGCGTTCCACTGCGCGACCGCATACACCAGCGTCAGCACGGCCAGGATCGGCTTGGACAGCGGAATGACGACGCTGAGTAAAAAGCGGATGTCGCTACAGCCGTCGATTTCGGCGGCATCGTTCAGCTCTTCCGGAATGGACGCTTTAAAAAAAGTGCGGGCAATAATGACCTGGAACACGAAGATCGCATTCGGCAGCAGCAGCGCCCACCTTGTATCGATCAGATGCAGGCCTTTGACGACGAGATACGTCGGAATCAAGCCCCCGGAAAACAGAAAGGTGAACGTGATGAACATCATAAGCACATTGCGTCCAAAAAACGTCTTTTTCGATAACGGATAGGCGATTGCCACCGTTAGGATGACGCTGATCAAGGTCCCGCAGCAGGTATAGAACAGCGAGTTTCCGTAGCCGACCAGTATCTGGTCGTTGCTGAAGACCGTTTTATACCCGGCAAAAGAGATATCGACCGGCCACAGCCAAACTTTGCCGGATGCAACCGCCTGCGGGCTGCTGATCGATGAGCTGACAATATAGATGAGCGGGTAAAGTACGGCAACAAGGATTAAACTGAGCAGGATGTAGGTGATACCGAGGAAAACGCGGTCCCCCGCCGATTCGCGGATTTTTCCCCTTGTCGATATGGAAGCGGTCGTCTGTACAGCAGCCATAGCCTCCCCTCCTTGTTCATTGGAATTACCATAGGCTGTTCTCGGATATCCGGCGCGAGACGGCATTGACCGCCACGAGCAGAATCAGGTTGATCACCGAATTGAACAAGCCCACGGCTGTGGCAAAGCTGTAATTGGCGTTCAGCAAACCGATTTTGTAAACATACGTGGATATGATTTCTGAAGATTGCAGGTTCAGCGGGTTCTGCATGAGATATACTTTCTCAAAGCCCAGCGACATGATATTGCCGACGCTTAGGATCAGGATGATGACGGCGGCCGGCAGAATGCCCGGAATGTCCACATGGATGATTTTCTGCAGTCTGGAAGCCCCGTCCACTTTGGCCGCTTCATAGAGCGACGGGTCCACGCCAGCCAATGCCGCCAAATAAATGACACAGGAGTATCCGGTGGTTTGCCACACTTCCGACCATACGTAAACGGATCTGAACTTCGTCGGGTCGCCGAGAAAATTCGTGGATTCCATACCCATTGCATTTAGAATCACGTTCAGCAGTCCGAGCCGCGGTGCCAGAAAGATCATAATAATGGAGACCATGACGACGGTCGAAATAAAAAACGGCGCATACGTAATCAGCTGTACCGCTTTTTTGAAACGGAGGCTTCGCACCTCATTGAGCAGCAGCGCCAGAATGATCGGGATCGGAAAAGTGGCTGCCAGCTGATACAGAGACAGAAACAACGTGTTCTTGATCAGCGTCCAGAATTGCGGATTATTAAACAGCATGTCGAAGTACTTCGTCCCCACCCAGGGGCTTCCCCATATTCCCTTGGTCACCTGGTAATTCTTGAATGCAAGCACCGCGTTCGCCATCGGGAGGTATTTGAAAAGAATAAAGAACAGGACCGGCGGTATCACCAGTAAATACAGCTGCCAGTGCTTCCTCAGACTTTTCTTGGCTTCCTTCCAATAATTTTTGGAAGTGCTCCTCTCCCGGGTCTCCGTCTGCGGCTGAACCGATACAGCCTTCACAAGCATATTCCCCCTTCACGTTACGACTCCGGAGCCGTTTGTAATGGTAGCGCTTACAGAATTCATGGTAAAATCTCCGCGCCACGACCGTAAAGGTACAATTGCAGCGAATGCATCCACAACCCGACCGTACAATCCGCGATAAAGCGTACATTTTTCGATGAAAGCGCATTCTATCGGTACTTGATCAACGAGCGTCCCCTAATTCGGCCGCCTCCCGGAACATGCTTGGGGAGATCCCCCGGACCCGCTTGAATGCCCGCCGGAATGAATGTGCGCTGTTATAGCCGACCCTTTCGGCAATATCGTCGATTTTTAAAGCCCGGTTCAGCAGCAGCTCGGACGCTTTATCGATGCGCAGCCGCTCCAGGTAATCGAACCAATGCTCCCCCTCGCTTTCCTTGAATACCGTGGAGACATACTTTTCCGGCCTTCCAACCTGCTTGGCGATGTGGTACAGCGTCAAGTCCGCATCCCCGTACGCAGATTCAAGATAATCCTTCACCTGCTGTACCGTCTGATGATGCAGGGCATTCCTTTTCTCCTCGATCATCGAACAATAGAGGCTGATCATTTCGCCCATTTGCCCAAGAAGCCTGTCAATCCCTTCAAACGGCTGGATTTGAGCGATCCGGCACTGGAGATTCTCTGTGAACTCGGGATCATCTCCCGCCTTTTGATCCAGCAGCTTGAGCATCGTCCCCTTAAGTTCGCCGATCAGCTGCTCTGTCATTTCACGGGACAGCTCCCTCTCCTGAAAATTCCGTACGGCAATGTGTTCGAGGATCCGCATCGCTTCCCTGCCATCTCCTGATTTGATCGTGTTCAGCAGCCGCGTTTCCGTTTCGATCGGATAATAAAATAGCGACGCGTCCCTGCTTGAATCCTCATACCGAATGACGCCGCCCTCATCGGTGAATGCCGCATAGTCCAGTGCCTCCGCCGCTTCGCCGAACGAACGCCCGACATCCGCCAGCGCTTCGAAGGGCCTCCCCATTCCGAACTGGACAGGCATGTGATAATGGCTGAACAGCGTGCACGCCAGATCCTGCAGCCTTTGTATCACCAAAGCCTCATCCGGGGCCAGCTTGCTTGTGCGCAGCAGCAAAAAGGCAAGCTTGTCCTGACCCCAATCCGTTACCAGCATATCGGGCTCGGCCTCCACTAGGGACTGACGCACAATAAGGCGGGCCACACTGGACTCCGCAAGCGATTCGCGGCTGTCTGAACCGCCATAGGTGTTGATTTTAGCCAGGCCGGCGTAACCTGCGTCACCCTTAATGGAGACACCCGCTTGCGCGGAAGCAGCGGCCAGCTCTTCTTCGTTGTAAAATTCTCCTACCAACAGCCGTTTGATGAAAGCGTCGCGGATCAACGGCACCTGGTTGTGGAGATCTTGTTCCAGCTGTCTGTTGCTCGCAATCAGGCTTGAAATGTTTCCCGCGATAAAATCGTAATCTTGGATCCCTGTACCGAGTTCCAATCCAAGCTGTTTCTTGAGTGAATTTATCAGATTGTTGATCGGAGCGCTGCTCCGGTATGCCAGCACAAGTCCGATGACAAGTCCGGAAATCAGTGAAATCGCGGTAAGTATTCCGGTGATGTTCTTGATTCGGTTCGCGTTGATCATGAGGGCGGATTTCGGGACGCCGGCCGTGTAGACCCAGCCGCTTAATTCATCCCGGATGGATATGAGTAGCATGTCATCCGCCGCACGGCTGATATCGCCGGGTTTACCTGAAGGAATATTTCGGATTTTGGCTATGTCGCTGCCAGTGATCCCCTCAGACAGGACTGTTTCTCCATCATGGTTCCTGACGAATGCCCATCCTCCATACTGATTGGTTATCCCTGATAGAGATGCAGACATTTTCTTCGTATCGATCAGGACCACGACGGAGGCGAGAGGTGTATCGAAGCTGTTCAGGGGCAGGGCTTGCACGAAGGTAACCACCGTTTGCTGATGTGTCTTCGTCACGTAATCGTGCTGGGGAACGACCATGCTGAGGTTGCTCTTCTCGAGAAAGTTTTTTTTCCAAGTTTCAAAGGTCATGCCTTCATAATGGTTCGATTCGTAAAACAGCTCCGGCCGGTAATAGACCGTGCTTGGCGTAAGCACCAGATGGCTGTTGCGGAGGTAGATGTAAAAATTCGAAAGGAAGTCGTTGGTCTGGCTGTAGCTTGCGATGTCCCGCATCATTTTCCACAGACCGTATACATCGTAATTCTGCTCGTCCGAATGCGAAGTCATGAGCCTGGCTAAATCCTGGTTAATGGCGAGCTGTTTGGTAAAGCCCTGAACTTCAGCGAGCCTGCGCTCCATCAGATCCTTGCTCTGCTGCAGCGTCATAATGCTGGTCTTCAGGGAACTTTGCTCCGCTACATCGATCGACGTCCGGTAAGACACATATCCCGCAATCAGCGGGATCATCAGCACGATTAGATAAGACATAAGGAATCTGCGAAATACCGGCGAAATGTTCAGCCACACCTGTTTCATGGAACCACCTGACCTTTCATGGATATCGAATGAGTCAGCCGCCTGCGGCTTGTTCCTGCCAAGCACCGTAAGTTGAGAAAAACGACCGTCTTTAAAGACGGCCGTTCTCTTTTGTACTCCATTCAGCTATAAGGCTACATATCTACCATCGCTTTGATGACCTTGGCAGCCGGGTCCAGCCAATGGTTAAATTGTTCAATCAGATCGTCAAACGCGGACCGGTGCGTGACGTATGGAGCGACGTGGATCCCGCCGGACCGGATCGTATGCAGCACGTGCATGAAGTCTTCGCGCGTTGCGTTGCGGCTGGCCAGCAGCGTCAGCTCCCGTTTATGGAATTCCGGATCGTGGAACCGGATATCCGCTTTGACCAATCCGACATAGACCAATCTTCCGCCATGGGCGGTATAACGGAACGCGTCAGTCATCGACTGTGCGTTTCCCGTAGCGTCAAACACCACCGAAGGCAGCTCTCCGCCGCAGGCCGCCGCAATTTGTTCATCGGGATTCTGCAATGCGTTCACCAGCGCATCCGCCTCAATCCATTGCTTGCAGAAAGCCAGGCGTTCGTCGTTCACATCCATCGCGAGCACATGGGCACCGATGGCCTTTGCAAAGGCCATGACCCCGAGCCCAATCGGCCCGCCCCCGATGACGAGCGCCGTCTCGCCGGCCGCCAGCCCCGATCTACGCACGGCATGGGCACCTATGGCCAGCGGTTCAATGACCGCAGTCTGGTCCAGCGTCAGCCCGTTCGTGCGAATCAAGTGGGTCACCGGAACGGCAATCCGCTCACGCATGCCGCCGTCCGTATGAACGCCAAGGACCTGCATATCCGTACAGCAGTTGGTCTTCCCGCTTCGGCAGGCAATGCATGTCCCGCAGTGCAAATAAGGGATGATACTCACCTGATCGCCGGCTTCAAGCCCATCACTGTTAGGGCCGACTTCCTTAATGATACCTGCCAGCTCATGGCCAAGGATTCTCGGATATGTAAAAAACGGCTGGTTGCCGCGGAATGCGTGCAGATCGGTTCCGCAAATCCCGACCCGCTTGATCTCGACCACCGCATGCCCCGGCTCCATCACGGGCTCCGGGAGATCCAGCACCATGTCAAATCGGCCGACGGCTGAACATATGATGCCTTTCATCTCACGCCTCCCCTATTTTTGTGTTATATTCGGGCCTTCCGCTAGTCCAGGTCCGGTTATGCACAGGTTCCAAAATGGCGAGCACTTCGCTTAGCAGACGTTCATCCACCGGCTCCTCCACCCAGGAAGCATTCCTGCGGATATTTTCCGGATTGGCTGTGCTAACCAACGTGGTGGGAATGCGCTCATTTGAAGTGGAAAACTGCACCGCGAGCTTCGCGATATCCTCCCCTTGGTCCGCGCAGAACTGTGCCGCCTTCAAACAGGCCTCCTTGATTTCCGGATCGGCCGGATGCCAGGCAGGCGTTCCCCGGGTGCTCAGCAGTCCCATGGAGATAGGTGAGGCGTTAACGAGTCCCGTATTCCTTTCCTCAAGAAGCGGCAGCAAGTCCAGCAGACTGGTGTCATTCAGCGAATAATGGCAGTAGGAAATGATCGCGTCGACATCGATTTGCGGCAGCAGCGTTTCAAACAGCGATAGCGGCAGTCCGCATATGCCGGCAAACCGGATTTTGCCCGACTGCTTGAGCTTTTCAAGCGCAGGTATGGCTTCCTCCAGGATCATTTGCGCCGGGACGAACTCGATATCATGGAGGAACAGAATATCCACTTCATCCACGTTCAGCCGCTTCAGGCTTTCATCCAGACTCGTAAGAATCCGGTTATGGGAAAAATCGAATTCGTGCTCCCCGTAGCGTCCGGCCTTGGTTGACAGCAGGTACCGGTCGCGCGGAATGTCCTTAAGCGCCTTGCCGAGTACCGTTTCGGCTTTAGTCAATCCGTAATAAGGCGAGACGTCAATGTAATTGATCCCGCTGTCAATCGCCTCGTAGACGGTTCGCAGGCTCTCCTGCTCATCCGTGTCGCGGAATACGGAGCCTAACGAGGAGGCGCCAAAGCTGAGCGCCGATACTTCCAGACCTGTTTTTCCTAGTTTCCGGTATTTCATTTCGGTTTCACCCAACCCTTCTATTCAGTCATTTCCCCCGCAGCGTGTCATCATGTCTCATTCTTCAGCCGGTAAAATGATGCGGCGTTGCCCCCGAACAACTTCAAACTCTCATCTGCCCCCCAATTCGGTGGAAGCGTCTTCATAAGAGCATCCACGACACCGTCGTAGCTCGAAGCCATCAGGCATACCGGCCAGTCGCTGCCGAACATCACCCGGTCTGCGCCAAAACAGTCCAGAACATGACGGACATAAGGCGTAAGCTGATCCGGCTTCCAGCCATCATGGTCCGCCTCGGTCACCATGCCGGACAGCTTGCAGTACAGGTTCGGGTGAGACGCCAGCTTTTTCATGTAACCGGCCCAAGGCTCCATTTCCCCTGCTGCGATTCGCGGTTTCGCCAGATGGTCGATCACCGCATGCAGATCCGGAATTTGCTCGATCAGCCGGACCAGCGTATCCAATTGATCGGAACGGACGAGCAGATCGACCGGAACGCCAAGGCTCGCATAGTGTTTGAGCGAAGCTGCGTATGAAGGTTCCAGGATCGCATCTGCATCCTCCATATCCTGGATCATGAGGCGGAAGCCGACGAATTTGGGATGCTGCGCAAAGCGCTGGAAATGGTCCTTGTGATCATCATCCGCGAGATCCATATATCCGACCACACCCAGAACCCGATCATCCTGTGCCGCGAGTTCAAGAATATAATCGGTTTCTTCATACGTTGGTGCGGCCTGCACGAGGATCGTCCCGTCGAGATGATGTTCTGCCAGATGCGGAAGCAGATCCGACGGCTGATAATCCCGGTACAGGACAGGAATGGACGGCGTAATCCAGCCGTAGTCGTCCCGGGCGATACTCCAGTAATGCTGGTGAGCGTCTATTCGCATTGCAATTCCCTCCATTCATGTAAACCGATGTTCTTTTCTCAATATAACAACTATGGATCGGTTCTAAAAGAACGAAATCTTGCACAATCATATCCGATTTTGATATCTTCAAGACAACGAACCCATTTGCTGACCCTCCTTATCTGTTTTGAATCGTTTACGGAAGGTGAAGGTTCGGCTGATGGTTCCCAATACGCTCAAGGGGCAACGCTATGAATCCCATTCGCAAACAATTTGACGCGCAGCCGGAATTTCCTTTCTCATTCAATTACCGCGACCGCAAGACGGCGCAGCTGGAGCTGCCGCATCACCTTCACGATTGGCATGAGCTGGTGTATGTCCACTCAGGTATGGGCTCCTTTTTTATCGACCGGACGATTTACGAAATGCGCCGCGGGGATCTGTTTATCATCCCCGGCAGCACGATCCACCAGGCGTTTCCGGACAAAGACGATCCGGTCACGTCCACTGCCGTGTTTTTTAGTCCCGAACTCGTCCGGCAAACTTCTTTGGGAGAATCCTTTTCTTACTTACAGTGCTTTGACAGCTGCAGTTCGAACCATGCTTATAAGCTGGAATGCCCCGCTGCACTGGAGTCGCAGCTCGAAGACAAGCTGGCCGCCATTCAGTCCGAGCTCACGGGGCAACCCTCGGGCTACCGCCACTCGATCGTGCTGTACGTTCAGTACCTATTGCTGCTGATCCACCGGGAACAAAGAGCCGGGAGCAGCGGCTCGCGCAGCCCGTTCGTTGGTCCGAACTGGATGCGGCAAAGCTTGCTGTATATCGATGGGCATTACTGCGAGCAGATCAGCCTAAGCTCTTTAAGCCGGCTCGCTTCCGTTAGCTCCGCCCATTTCAGCCGCGTGTTCAAACAGTTGACCGGGATGAGCGTAACGGATTACATCAACGTCAAACGGGTGATCCGGGCTAAAGAGCTACTGCTTCACACCGACGACAGCATCAGCAGCATCGCCCCGGCCTGCGGGTTTGACAGTATGCCTCATTTTCACAGGAAATTCAAACAGATTGTCGGCCTGACTCCTTCACATTACAGGCATAACTCTACAGCCCGATAAAGAGCTCCGTTCATTGAAATAACAGAAGCACCCATCGGCGGGAATTTGCCGGAACAACAAAATAACCCCTGCTTAAACCTAAGGTTCAAGCGGGGTTTCCGGATACGGCCTATTGAATTGGAGAACGCTTAGGACCGGGTAGATACGGACGGTGCAGTAATCATCCAACGGACACCAAACCGGTCCGTAAGTTCGCCCAGGTACAACCCGAACGGCTGCTGTTCAAACGGATAGATGACGTGACCTCCGTCGGCAAGCTTCGAGAATGCCTCGCGGGCTTCCTCCGACGAAGGGTAGTCGATATTCAGCGACATATTGTTGCCTTGAAGATTCGATTCCATGGAGTCCGACATAAAAATATAGTTGCCTCCGGCGACCGATAAGCACATATGAATCACTTTATCCTGCAAGTCATTCTGGACTCCCATCGACTCCCCATGAGTGATAACGGATTCCAGATTGCCGCCAAGCGAACGGATATAGAAATCCGCCTGACTTCTTGCATCTTCCGAGTAAATAAAAGGTTTCAATACGCCCATCTTGAATACTTCCTTTCCCTGTGGATTGTTAACTCTTCCAGATCAGCGTATCACAGCGGATCACCTTCCGTTTCTTACTGATTGCTAACTTGGGATATAGCGGTGCGGTGCTTAAACGCAATGCCGGAAACTAAATAAAATGCTGCAAAATAAAAAGGAACACTTCGAAGGTGATTCGAAGTGTTCCTTTTGTACATAACAAACAGCTATACATTCCGATGTTCTTCGCTCATTGAATAGCGGACTTCATGATCGATAAACTCGTGGGACCGATCCGCTGCCATAATGCCGTGATAACTGATGTCGAGGCCGATTTCCTCTTCCTCCTCGCTGGAACGAACAGGGACGAGGAGACCAATCAGCATAAGGCCGACCCAAGTAAGGACAAATCCCCATGCCGCCAGCGCAGCCAGTCCGAGCGCCTGGACGCCAAGCAAATGCCAGCTGCCGCTGTAAAAGAGGCCGCCGTCTGTCGCGAACAGACCAACGGCAAGGGTTCCCCACGCACCGGATACGGCGTGGACCGGGAAGGCGCCGACGGGATCGTCAATCCGGCGTCCCTCCAGCCAGCTCGTTGCCGCCATCATAAGCAGTCCCGAGATCGCACCGATCAGGATGGCAGCGCTGTCGCTGACAAAAGCGCATCCGGCCGTAATTCCGACCAGACCTGCCAAGGAGCCGTTAATCACGGATGGTGCGTCGGAGCGCTGGTAGCGGAACAGCGTATACACCAGTGTGACCGCTCCGCCGGATGCGGCAGACAGCATCGTTGTCAGCGCAATATGTCCGATGCGGACATCGGTTGCACTGAGCGTGCTGCCCGCATTGAAGCCAAACCAGCCAAACCAGAGAAGGAAAGCCCCTACCGAAGCGAGAGGCAGGTTGCTGGGCAGGGCGATCGTGCTGGCACCCGCTTTATTGAATTTCCCTTTCCGGGGACCCACGATCAGCGCAGCCGCCAGGGCCGAGAAGCCGCCGAGCGCGTGAATGACGGCAGAGCCGGCAAAATCCTGCATGCCTAGCTTAGTCAGCCATCCGCCGCCCCAGGCCCAGTGGCCGCCGATCGGATAGATCAGGCCGGTCATCAGGACGATGTACAGCAAATAGGCTCTAAAATTGATCCGCTCGGCCACAGCACCCGAAACGATTGAAATGACGGCGATGGTGAAGGCCGCCTGGAACAGCCAATACGTATCCAGCGACACTGGCAGCTGGAGGTGGGATAAATCGCCCCCAAGGACAAATCCGCTCGTCCCGATGATCCCTCCGGCGTCCTTTCCGTACATGAGCGCAAATCCGAATACATAAAAAACCAAGGTGCCGATCGTGATATCGGCGAACACCTTCATAATAATGTTGACGCTGTTCTTGTAGCGTACAAATCCTGCCTCAAGCAGGGCGAACCCGCCCTCCATCAACAGAATCATAGCGGCGCTGAGAACGACCCATACGGTATCCATTCCCGTACCTAAAGATTCAAGCGTTAAATTCATTCCTGTGAAGCCTCCATTTCCTGAAGCAGTCTGATTTCCCGGATCAGCTCAGGAGACAGAAATACCTCGTTCGAATCCCTTATCGGTAAACGCAGCTTATCAAGCACCTGATCCAGTTCCCGAATACTGCGCTTTATCGCGTCGATCTTCTTGAACCGTTCTTTGACATGGACCATATACTCAACTGCCTGATGATGGCTGGCTGGCCGCCCTGTAAACAAGCGCCGGATCGGGGACATGGATTGATACAACGCCTCTTCCGCCCGGCGTTTCTGCTCGTATTTATCGATTTTGTTTTTTAACTCTTCTACGTCTTCTTCTTTCTTCGCTTTAACGCGTTCAAGTAAAATGAATAATTCCTGTTCCGGCATATCAAAACTGATATTGCGGTACACTTCATCGATAATAACCATGTTAGGTCTCCTTACACGTCGGGTCACTTTAGTTGATTATATGGTCATTAAACGTAGAAGTCAATAGATTGATAGAGAAAAACACCTTTGCTGGCAAAAAAGCTTTCATGAAGTATTTCTACTCGTTTTGTCCGATAGTTACCACTTATATCAATAAACTTTATCGTTTAAACGCCCCTCTAAGACACGACCTCGATCAGCAAAAAACAGCTGCATCAGCAGCTGTTCCCTGTTCATTTCGATTTATAAAAAGCGGGGGATTGCCTTCTTACATTTGGCGCTAAACTTGGCAAAAATCCTCGATGATTTGCCGCTTCATAGCCTCGACCGGAAATTGATCCGGATAAGTCGAGATCATGAGCATGATTCCCTGCAGTGCCGAGGAAAAGTACAATGACCTCGCCACCGGGTCGGATGCTCCCAGTTTTTCGAACATGCGGCACTGGATTTGAAACTGGCGGGCACTTTCCTCAATCAGGAGCTTTCCGTATTTGGCGACGGTTTCATCGGCTTCCGGCTGGGTCTGCAGGTGCAGATAGAACCGGAACACCTCGGGAGAACGCCATACATTATCGACGGCCCCTTCTACGATATGTTTCAGCTGCTCTGCCGGCGTCTCCAATGCCTCTGCCTTCTCCATGACCTGTATCAATTCCCCGATTCTGGCTTCGACCATGGCACTGAGCAATTCTTCTTTCCCTTTGTAGTAGTTGTATAGAAGCCCTTTGGACACGCCGGCGTGTTTAGAGACATCATCGATCGAGGTGGCATGATAACCTTTTCTCATAAAAAGGTCAATGGCTGCTTCTCGGATCTTCGCCTTGGCCTGCTGACGTATTCGTTCATTCTCTTCCTGGGTGCGCGGCATTTAACGTCTCTCCTCCAAAAACTCGGTAATGTAGCTGTACATCATCTCCGGATGGGTTAAGGGCATCATATGGTCCGCCCCCGGAATTTGGACATAACGAACATTCGGCAAGCTCCGGAACAGCTCTGCGACGCGTTCATTATCCGGGATCTCATTATCGCCGATCATAAACAGGGTTCTTATGTGAAGGTCTTCCAATCGGCCGATGGCTGGAGGCTGCGGCCAAACGGATTCGAAGCTCCCCCACTCGGCCGTTTTGGCCAGGTGATGCCTGAACATGTCAATCATCAAGCGGCGCTGCGGACTGGACATCACGATCCGGTACAGCGGAGCGCTGAACGCAAGCTCCATGATTTTATCGGCATCGGGGGCGGCCGCGTTCACCTCACTCATCCAGCGCTCAAACTCCGGTGATGGCTTATAGCCCGTCAACGATGGGCCGATGAGCACCAAGCCCGAAACACGATTCGGGTATTGAAGGCTGAAGTCAGTGGCGATTTGGCCGCCTCCTGAATGGCCGATGAGGACGGCGGTATCCAGGTGAAGGTCATCCATCAGCTCGCGCAAGTCCTCAACGTAGTTCGCCGGTTCCTTGGGAGAAGGAGATTTGCCTGCACCCCGGCCGTCATAAGTAATAGTCTGGTATTCTTTGGCGACTAATGGCGCCAGGAATGACCACAGCCTGCTGTCCGTCCCGCCGCTGTGTATAAAAATGACGGGTTTTCCACTGCCATGAATCTCATAATACAAATCCATCCCGGATCCCTCCATCCATCATTTACCTGATCTTGCCATCATATTACTATTGGTTGAACGGTTAGTCAATGAAAAAAACGCCGACCCATTGGGTTCAGCGTATGAGGTTCAGCATATCATCATCTCTGAGCTTTATTCGTCATTCCCAGCTCCCTGCAATCCATATCCAGAGGAATCAACGCAGCTCCTGCGCGATTTCCCAGATGTGTCCGCCCGGATCCTGGAAACTTGCCGTACGTATTCCCCATGGGCGGTCCATCGGACCGTTCAGTAGCGCAACGCCGGCTGAATTCAGCTCTGTACACAACGCATCCACGTCATCAACACGGATCGTGAACACAAACCTCGCTCCCGCCCCGCGGTCTGCCACCGGAGCCGGATGCGTAAGCTCGTCCGCTTCGGATATTTTCAGCAGATTGACGCTCATGTTCCCGAAGTTATATACTGCCGAGTTGTCGTCCTCGTAGACGGAGGAAAGGCCGAATACCCGCTCATAGAATGATTTGGCCTCCAGCAGATCTTCCACAAACAACGTGATGACATCGATGTTTTTGGCTCCCCATTGAATCATCGTCCATCTCTCCCTTTTGAAATGTGATCAGAGACACTCGTTCTCATGCTGATTCTATCAAATCATCATGAGCCGGATTTATTCTCGCTTGCTATTCTTGCGTAAAAAGTGAATACATTCGATCGGGAACAACAATAAAGCGCACAGGCTCGCCTGTACGCTTTAAGAGCTTTGTCGTTATTTTTCCTCCAGCTCATCGGGCACATCATACTTATTAATATGCGAAGTCATGGCCGCGACGGCATCACTGGCATCGGTCGTAGCAGGCACTTCGCGAACCACATCATCGGTGACGTCATAGTCGTTCAGCCGATCTGCCTCTTTTTCATTTTGTTTTGGCACTTCTTTCATCGCAATTCTCTCCTTTTTATCCCAGAAAATGATCCTGCTCCTCTAACGAATACAGAGGTACTTCCCGCTCAGCTTCCGGATTGTCGAGCGGATAGACACGTGCGGTTTCGCTCAGCTCGTCCACATGCTGTATATAGATGGGGGTTCCATCCAGCAGTACGTTTGCCATGACTGGCGAGGACGCGATTTCCTGCGCTCTTTGAACGTTCATGTTGTGTAATGCCTCCAAATGTTGAGTAGAGTTCGCTTATACTATGTACGGGGGCATGCGGTGTTATGCATCGCGCTCCCCGGAAACAAAAAAACCGCGGCATCCGCGGTTTGCTGTTATACATGTTTTGTATCAGAAATCAGAATCCTTTGCCTCCGATCGGCCGGACCTTGATGCCGCCGGCTTCAGCAATGAGATGCCTGCAGCGTCCGATGAGCTCAAGCACCTTCTCATTCTTCAACGAGGCCGCGTGAGCTTCCTTGCTTTCCCATAGTTCCGTAATCCAAAGATCGTCCGGATTGTCCTCCGCTTCATGCAGGATATAATAGATGCAGCCTTCCATATCCTCAAGCGTCCCGCTGGATTCCAGCATCATTCTCGCGAGCTCATCGCGCTGCCCCGGCTTTGCCGTCAGTTTGCCGAACATAGCGTATTTTTCCATTCTTGTCCTCCCCTTCATCACAACTCGTACATGTGATTCATTCACTCTCAGCTATCATCAGTATAGACGATAATGACTGACAGATACGGTCAGGGATTGTGAGAACTTGTCCTAAATTTCGTGAAAACAAATAGAAAGGGACCGGATACACCGCTCCGATCCCTTGTACTTGTTACTTGGCTTGAATATATCCTTCTTCCTTCAGCAGTTCAGCAATCAGCACAGCCCCGCCTGCGGCGCCGCGCAGCGTATTATGCGAAAGACCCACGAATTTGAAATCATAAATGGAATCCTCGCGCAGTCTGCCTGCCGAAACGCCCATGCCGCGTTCAATATCGCGATCCAGCTTCGTCTGCGGCCGGTTTTCTTCCTCAAAATACGTAATGAACTGCTTCGGTGCGCTTGGAAGGCCCAATTCCTGCGGTCTTCCTTGATACGCGCGCCAGCGCTCAATAATTTCTTCCTTCGACGTCTTTTTCTCAAAAGAGACGAACACGGTCGCCAAATGCCCGTCTGTCACAGGAACGCGGATGCACTGGGTCGTGATGATCGGAGAGGACGCCTTCACGATTTGCCCGTTGTCGATGCTGCCCCAAATGCGCAGCGGCTCCTGCTCGCTCTTCTCTTCCTCACCGCCGATGTAAGGAATGACATTATCCAGCATTTCCGGCCAGTCCGTAAAGTTTTTGCCTGCGCCGGAGATGGCCTGGTAAGTCGACGCAACCACCTGAGTCGGTTTAAAATCAAGCAGCGCGTTCAGCTGCGGCACATAACTCTGAATCGAGCAGTTCGGTTTGACTGCGATAAACCCGGTTTTGGTACCGAGCCGCTGTCTTTGCGCTTCAATGACGCCGATGTGACCGGGATTGATTTCCGGAATCACCATAGGCACGTCAGGCGTCCACCGATGTGCGGAGTTGTTCGATATAACAGGCGTACCCGTTTTGGCATACGCTTCTTCAAGCGCTTTGATTTCGTCCTTCTTCATATCTACGGCGCAGAAAACAAAGTCAACTCCCGAAGCAACTTCTTCGACCTTCGAAGCGTCCTGAACGACAATTTGCTTGACGTCTTCGGGAATCGGCGTTGCCAGTTTCCATCGTCCCTGCACCGATTCTTCATAGGTTTTACCGGCGGAACTGCTGCTTGCCGCAATCGCGGTCACCTGGAACCAGGGATGCTGATCCAAGAGCTGTACGAAACGCTGGCCAACCATACCGGTTCCACCGACAATACCAACTTTAAGTTTTTGTGACATGAGTGATTCCAATCCTTTCGAAGTAGAGTATGAAATGTTGTCTGCTAAACAAATACTATGGTGACAGGCGTGGCTCATTAAACCGTCTATTAGACACTATTCAAACCGTTTGAATTGGTGTGCCCATCCGCCTGTGTGCAGCGATATTTACAGGATCATGACGAAAAAATAAAAAATCCCACCCCCAAGACTGCCGTCTTAGGGACGAGATATCATACTCGTGGTACCACCCCAGATTCGCTAAAATGTCGCCATTTTAGCCTCTTCGAGTACGGCATCAGTCAACTGATGCATATACTCTAGCTCTGTAACAGGAGCTCCTGGCACACCATCCTCTCATTGAACATTGGGTTCCGGCGTGCTGCTCAGAGGCTTTATTCAATAAAGGACTCAATGCTCCTTTTCAGCGGACGGAGCTCTCTGGGAAATGCTTCCTTTACCTACTCTTCTCTTCATCGCATTTCAAATTAACGGTTCTTACATTACGCTTATAATATCGGAAGTTACGCCTGACGTAAACCTTTTTTCGTAAAAAAATTCCGATTTCACAAACCTGGCAAAAGAATGGATCCATCGGCTGCGATTCAGCGAACCGATTTCCATGCCTCATCCAGCAGCTCCGCATTGATGCCCATGCCTGCCAACGCGCCCATGGAAGCCGCAGCAATGGCTTGATACATGTCAGAAGCGGCATCTCCGGCACTGAATACACCGGGGATATTGGTCTTGCCGATCCGATCGGCCACAATGCTTCCGGATTCCGACACTTCGCAGCCCAGCGATTGCGGCAGGTCAGTGGCAGCGGCCAGTTTCGGCGCAAAGAAAATTCCGGTGCAGGCAACGGATTCGCCGTTCTCCAGGAGGACCTGCTTTACGTTGCCTTCTTCAGACTCAATCTTGTGAATCGGCGAGTCCTTAACGGTAATGCCGTGGCGCTCCAGCTCTTCACGCTGCTCCGCATTCAATTCATCCGGACCGTTCGTACATAACGTTAAATTCGCAGACCATCCCATCAGCACTTTGGATAAATGCATCGCTCCCTCGCCCTTGGCAATCATCACGAGCTGCTGGTCCTGCAGTTCCCAGCCGTCGCAATAAGGGCAGACAAACGCGGTTTTACCGTATACCTCGTCCAACCCGGAAATATCCAGAGGCAGGTCTCGTTTGCCGGTTGCAAACAACAGCTTCTTGCTGCGGAACACCTTTCCGTCAACCGTGCGGATCCGGAAGTCGCCGTCACTTCCTTCCACGGATTCCGTCTTCCCTTGAACAAACTTGATTGCAGGGTACTGACTGATTTGTTCTCTGGCGATCCGACGGAACTCCGCGGGAGCGATGCCGTCCCGAGACAGGAAGTTATGCATCTCATGGGTTACCCGATTCCGCGGTCGGCCTTCGTCAATGACCACCGCGGAACGTCTTGATCTGCCCAGCGCAAGCGCTGCGCTCATGCCGGCTGGCCCGCCTCCGATAATAACCGCATCCAACAATACTTCTGACATTTTAATTCCTCCCTTTATAGATCCTTTTTATCCATAATAAACGCGCAAGAAGTCTATTACTTCTTGCCTGCTGCATGGGCATCACATGAGCCCGCCTGGTTCAGTGCCGATTGAATCGTATGCTGCTGGAGATAACGGTTCATCTGCTGTTCCGCGGCATCCATCACTTGTTTGACCGGGCATCCTTCGCCGAAAGCAAATTCCGGCGTTTCCGGTTCGTCCCCCGCAGCTTCCAGAGCCGGCAGCGGATGGTTGCTCCCGTGGAAGCATTCGTACAAGTGCTGACGTCCTTCGAGAACCTGAACCACGTCCAGAAAAGTAATTTCACTGGCGGCCCGGGCAAGCTCATAGCCGCCGTTCACACCGGTAACTGCGCGAACAAGCCCATCCTGCCGCAGCTTGGACATAATTTTGGATAGATAGCTCTCGGAAGCGCCCAGGGATGAGGACAGTTCTTTAATGCCCACGTTGCGGCCCCGTTCCGATTTCGCCAGCAGCATCAAGGCGTGTAAACCATATGCAGTACTTTTTGAAAATTGCATGCTGGATTCCTCCTTTTCAAGCAGCAAACCATAACAGCGCATTTATTATGGACCTGTAATATCCATTATATGCAGAACATGATGATAAATCAAGCTTACTTTATGTTAGTTGGTCCAGGTACTTGGATTATATCCATAGATTTTGCGTTCTTACGGGATGTTGCTTCTCCTCTTATAATCATAACAAGTTCAATAAAAGAATCGTTACGAAGGAGTTGTCACCCCATGAAAAAATCGTATTCCCCCCTTTTTGATCCATTTCATTTTCCGTCAGCCAACATTTCTTTAAAAAACCGGATCGTGATGTCTCCGATGACCCATATGAGTTCCAATGCGGACGGCTCCATTTCCGAACAGGAAATTCAATACTACAAACGGCGTTCTCATGGCGCTGCCATGGTCATCACAGCGGCAACATATGTCATGCAGCAAGGAGGAATGACTGGTGCGCCCGGCGCCGACAACGACGCCCTCATTCCCGGACTCCGCCGGCTTGCCTCGACGATCCAGGGGAACGGAGCCAAGGCCGTGCTGCAAATTTTCCACGCAGGCAGACAAGGCTCTAAGACAGGCGATTATGTCAGCGCCGGAAACATCCCGGAAGACCGGGAAGGAGCCCCCGTCCCGCGCAGTCTCGCCGAGCAGGAAATGGAAGGCATCATTCATGCTTATGTAGAAGCAGCCCGAAGAGCGGTTGACGCCGGATTTGACGGGGTGGAAATTCACGGCGGCAACGGGAATTTGCTGCATCAATTTTTATCCCCGATGACGAACCGCCGCACGGACCGTTATGGAGGGAGCCTGGAGAATCGAATGACGCTGGCCTTAGCCATTATTCGCGAGGTCCTTCGGACCGTTCGCAAAGAGTCTGAACAACCTTTCCTGGTCGGCTTCCGGTTTTCGCCTGAAGAGGCGGGAACGCCAGGCATTACGATGGCCGATACCCTCTCGTTCGTCGATGCATTGTCGGGCACCGGGGTCGATTACCTTCATGTATCGTTGACCAGCTTCCGTTCCGTCCCGCGAAGGGGGATTCAGGACAGCCGGTCAAGATTGGCGATTCTTCAGGAGCGCGTCGGCTCGCGTATCCCCATTATTGGCGTCGGCAGCATTTACACGCCCGATGATGCGCTGGAGGCGCTGTCCTCCGGCATCCCGCTCATCGCCCTGGGACGCGAACTCATCATGGAACCGGATTGGGTACAGTTGGTATTGGAAGGCCGTGAACAGCAGATCCGAACGTCCATCTCCCCTCTCGACCTGCAGGAATTATCGATTCCCGAACCGCTGTGGAACCTCATGATGAGTATTCCCGGCTGGTTTCCGCTGCGCAGCGACCCGCAAGTTGTGGACGCCGAAAGGTAATGATTTTCCCTCAGTCTATTGCTAGTTTATTATTCACGACAGACGGCCGTCAGCCGTCTGTTTTGCTTTTTCCGGCACGTTTTCTGAAGAGCAATCCTCTTTCGATGCCCCTAGTTTAAGTTCCTCCGAAAAAGGCAACGATGAAGCAGAATATAAATTTCAAGGTGAGGATTAGGATGCGGCCTTTTTTCAAATCCAAACAAGATTCCAGCGGTGATTCCAACCAAAATCAAGACAAAAATGAGCAGCCATCGGAATTTAATAGGCCTGAAACGCCTCTTTCCAAATACTTGGATGTTAACGTCCAAATGATCAAGGAAATGACGGGCGACAGTTCCGATATCATCATCCGTCGGTTGGACCAGGCCCTGGGGAAACCTGTCCACGTCGCCGTCATCTACACCGACGGTTTGGCCGATGAGCAGATTATCAACAATTCCATTTTGAAATCTTTGACGCAAATCCAGGCGGATGCGGATTGTTCGCTTGACCCGCCAAAACAGGTGCTGGGCTGGATCAAACACCGGTTTTTAGCCATTGGCCAAGTCACGGACATCGATACCATGAAGAAACTGTTTGACGCCATTCTTGCCGGCAATACAGTCATTCTGGTAGATGGCACAGCCAAGGGAATATCAGCATCCTCTGCCGGTGGGGAACAGCGCGGTGTAGACGAACCCCAGTCTCAAACGGTCATCCGAGGACCAAGGGAAGGCTTTACGGAGAACCTTCGGATCAATACGTCATTAATCCGCCGCAAAATCAAAAATCCGAATCTATGGATCGTCGACCGAACGATCGGCCGCGTAACCCAAACGGACGTAGCCGTGATGTACATTCATGGTATCGCTAGTGAAGACGTGGTGCAGGAAATTTTAAGAAGGCTTGACCGGATTGACATCGACAGCGTTCTGGAGAGCGGATATATTGAGGAATTTATCCAGGACGCCACCTTTACGCCTTTTCCGACCCTTACGAATTCAGAACGTCCTGACGCCATTGCCGGAGCTATTTTGGAAGGAAAAGTAGCCATTCTCGTAGACGGGAGCCCCTTTGTGCTCATTGCCCCCATTACGATTTTTAAGCTGTTCCAGTCCAGCGAGGATTATTACCAAAAATTCGATATCGCGACATTTCTACGGTTGATGCGTATTATCGCATTTGTGTTTTCCATGCTCCTGCCCTCGATGTACATCGCGATCACAACATTTCATCAGCAGATGCTGCCGACAACCCTGCTTATCAGCCTCGCGGCCCAGCGGGAAGGCGTCCCCTTTCCGGCCTTTGTCGAAGCGCTTGCCATGGAAATCACTTTCGAAGTTTTGCGGGAAGCCGGGGTGCGGATGCCAAGGGCGATCGGGTCCGCGATTTCGATCGTCGGTGCGCTCGTGCTGGGGCAAGCGGCAGTTCAGGCAGGTTTGGTATCCGCCGCGATGGTTATTATCGTGGCTTTTACCGCCATAGCCGGCTTCGTCGCTCCATCAGTCAGCTTATCCAATTCGGCTAGGCTGCTTCGTTTCGGATTCATGCTGCTTGCGGCTACGCTGGGATTGTTCGGGATCATTGCAGGATTAATGGCGATGCTTATCCATTTATCAGGGCTGCGGTCCTTCGGAATCCCTTATTTGATTCCGCTTGCGCCCTTCTCTCCTTCCGACCAAAAGGATGCGTTGGTACGTGTGCCTTGGTGGGCCATGCTTAAACGTCCAACCTTAATCAGTCAAAAAAATATCAAACGCCAAAAATCAATCCAAAAGCCGTCGCCATCGAAAGATGAACAATAGCTGTATACATCCAGGTCAAACAAAGAGGTGGAAAAGATGCTCCGGAGACTGGGCCTTATGATTCTCTCGCTGTCGGTCGCGCTGCTGACGGGCGGATGCTGGGACAGCCAGGAATTGAATACGCTGAGCATCATTTCGGCGACGTCCATCGACCGGAGCAACGGGAAATGGGAAATTTCGTTCCAGGTCGTCATTCCGCAGTCGATTGCCACCCAGACAGGCGGCGGCAGTGCAGGAAGCCAGTCTCCGACGACCATTTTCTCAACCAAGGGGCGCTCCATTGCCGAGGCGATGCAGAATGCCAGCTTGGAAACATCAAGGAAGCTCTTTTTTGCCCATAACTCCGTCCTTATTCTTAGCGAAGATGTGGCACGGAAAGAAGGTGTCGGAGAAATTCTTGATTTTTTCCTTCGTCCGTTCGAGAGCAGGGAGACCATGTCCGTCCTCTTGACCAAGGGCAAAGCTTCCAATTTGCTGGAAGTGCTGATCCCTTTGGAGAAAATATCCGGCAACGCCATCCAGCGGATCATCGATCAAAGCCAGAAAAATCTGTCCCAGGCTCAAAACATGCGGCTCATCGATTTCGCCAGAATGATAGCCAGCCCGGATGAAAGCGCCATGGCGCCCGAGCTCGAGGTATCCGGAGATCTGAGCAAGCAGTCCTCCCTCGATGCCCTGAAATCGACGCGAAATGATGCGGTCATTAAGCTCGGGGAGCTGGGCGTATTCCGTAAGGACAAGCTGGTGGGATGGATCGATCAAAAAGATAGCCGATCTGTCGCATGGCTTTCCAATCGTGTCAGCAGCATGATGGTTGTGTTTCCGTGCAGCGCAAAAGGCCAAGAAAATCAGCTGCTCAGCTATCGAGTGCTGAAATCGTCCACCAAACTGGAACCGAAGGTCATCCATGGAAAATCGATCATTCTCGCCAAGATTCAAGCAACGGGAGCGATCGACGAATCCGGCTGCAATCTGGACTTAAAGAATCCGGGGGTCATTCGCGACATAGAACGTACGATAAGTAAACAAATCGGCGGCGAAATCATGGAGACCTGGAGCCATCTGCAGGAAATGAACGTGGATCTGGCCGGATTCATGAACGCGATACACCGTAAAGATCCCTCTACTTGGAGAAAACTAATGAAAACGAAGCGTCCCATCGAGGAAATCAGCCTGCGCGTGCAGGTCAAGATTAACATTGAGCATACGAACATGATTACCAAGCCGTACTCCAGCTTGCTCAAAGACCAAAAATTCTAGCGAAAGGAGTGCCCCCAACTTGCAAAAAATAGACAAATACGAGCTGATTGCGATGATGATCCTGTTTTTGATCGGAACTTCCCCATTATACGAATTGGGCGTGGGAGCCAAGCAGGACGCCTGGCTGGTCGTCATTGTTGCGATGCTGGCCGGACTGCTGCTGCTCCTGGTTTACCTTTTCATCCAAAAGGGGGACGAGGAACGCAATCTCTTCGAAATCCTGAACCAACATCTGGGTCGTATTCTCGGAACGATCGTCACCATCGCTTATATCTTCTATTTTTCCTATGAGTCCATGAGAAACACCAGGGAGTTTGGGGACATTATCAACATTTCCTTTCTTCCCAAAACGCCGCTGTCCCTCCTGATGCTGATCATGATTCTGCTGTCCGCCTATGCGATTTCCAAGGGAACGGAAGTTTTTTTCCGCGTCGTCGAATTTCTGCTCCCCTTTACCATCCTGGGTTATTTCCTGATTTTCTTGATGTTCATCGTCTCTAAAAATATTCATCTGGAGCGGCTTCAGCCGGTGCTCGAGCATGGCATCATGCCTGTGATCAGGGAAGCCATTCCGAAAGTCATCAGCTTCCCGTTTGGCGAGGTTGTCGTGTTTCTTGCGTTTTGGAAGCATTTGAACAACAAAAAAAACCTGTCCAAGCTGTCGATCTTTTCCTACCTGTTCGTGGGAATCCTGCTGCTGATCTTCAACTTGTTGAATTTAACGATATTGAGCCCCCAAATCTTAAGCATTACCACCCTCCCCATGCTTAGATCGGTCCGCTTGATCGAAATCGCTGATTTTCTCGAACGGCTCGATCCGGTCATTATTTTGCTGATTTATATCGGCATCTTTGTGAAAATGACGGCTTTTTACTTGGGGGCGGTCATCGGCCTTTCCTATCTGGTAAAGATGAGCCACAAAAAATTAACGGTCATCGTCGGCGCGTTTATTTATACCATTTCTTTCGCCGCGCCCAATTTTATTTACCATACCTGGATCGGATTCACACGAAACCTGATGTACGACTTTCCGGTTTTCCAAATCTGGATTCCCCTTGCTTTGGCAGCCGTTGTCCTAATGAAGAAGCTTTTTTCCCGGAAAGGAAAACAGACGGGAGGATCTTGAGAGAAACACCGACCGAAGTACATTCTCGGAGGACAGACCGCTTAAAGCGGCAGTTTCTCTTGCGGTATAAGGAAGCCAAGTCAAGAAAAAAGGAACCGCTGCCTTCTGCTTGCAGAGGCAATGGTTCCTTTTCCGTAATTCAACGCAATCCGGTTCGGATTAACGCTGCAGCTTCAAACATCTGGGCTGCATTAAATATTGGCCCGTAATTCTTTCCGCCTGAAGACGGATCAAATACTCCCCTGCTTCCGGAAAATGCAGCTTCCCTACGTAAAACTCACGGAAGTCATACGGTCCGCCGGTGGGCTGCACCTGAGCACGCAGTGACTGGTCTCCGGTGGTCACCAGGTAGGTCCCGCCTCCTCCCTCGGCGTCACCGCTGCCATATTCGATGCGCACGTCGAAATCTGCGGCCCCCAAGGTCCGGACAGACCAGACCGCCTCGGCACTTTCGTCTGTCCAATCAAGGAGGTTGTCACGGCCCTTTTTCCCGGTATCATACTTCAGTCCGGCTCCGGATATTTCGGCATCGAATACGCCTAATTCAAGGATGCTGCCTTCCCGTGAGTCAAATAGTCCCACCGGATTGCCATCGATCGGACCGGAACAGAGGACGGCGATGACTTGTGGTTTGGAAAATTCGTTCACTTCGGAAAGCACCGATTCAGGCAGCTCAATCTCCAAATCCTGTTCCGATAATCGGGTCAATTTCAGTTCTCTGCCGTCTTCCAGCATATAGGCCCGCAGAACGTCCGTTTTCAGGCCGGGAACGACCAGCTTCCGGTCCGTTGGCCCTTCGAAGACATGCAGATACAGCGTGTTTCCTTTCGCGGTGCACCTGCCCCAGGACGGCTTTGCCGTCGGGGATGCCCCCGCCCCGTAAATACTGTCTCCGTATGTATCTAACCAACCGCCGATTTCCAGCAAAATCGATTCGGATACCGGATCCCACTCTCCCGTCTCTGTCGGTCCGATATTGATGACCAAATTGCCGCTTTTGCTGACGACATCGATCATCTGCCGGATGATGGATGCGGGTGATTTCCAGTTGTGATCCGATTTTTTGTACCCCCATGATTCGTTTAGCGTGATGATGTTCTCCCAGTCCTGGCGCAAAGTCCGCGTGGTCAGCTGATTATCGGACGTGTTGGAGTAATCCCCGAGGGGAGCCTTCCACACCCGGCTGTTCACCAGGCAGTCCGGCTGAAGCGAGTATACGGCGTCCAGAAACTGCTCCCCCTGCTCGCGGGTCAGCTTGCCGCCGCAGTCGAACCACATCAGACCGACCTTCCCGTAATCCGTCAGCAGCTCGCGAACCTGAGGAAGTGATTTATTATTCAGATAACGCTCAAAGCGGCTTCGCTTATCCGGATCGTGCACCCAGCTCTCCACGTCGTCATAAGCACCGATATTGCCGGGGTAGTCCCAGGTGTTCCCCTGGGAATCGGGATCATGCCAGTCCATAGCGTGCGAGTAGTAAATACCCAGCACCATTTCTTCCTGCTCGCATGCTTCCGCCAGCTCCCGGAGCGGATCTCTTCGAAAGACCGCATGCTGGACGATGGAGTAATTGGACACATGCGAATCATACATGGCGAATCCGTCATGATGCTTGGCCGTGAAAATGATATATTTCAAGCCAGCCCTTTTAGCGGTACGCACCCACTTCAGCGCGTCAAAAGAAGAAGGATTCCAGCCTGCGGCCATCTCTTCATATTCGGCGGCCGGAATCTTTGCGCGCAGCATGATGTGCTCACTGTAGGAAGCTTGGATCTCCTCCCCTTTCCACTCGCCTGCCGGCCGCGCGTAGGGTCCCCAATGGATGAACAGGCCCAGCCGGGCTTCCCTCCACCATTCCATCCGGTCATTTTGCACTTCAGACTGAGGGCCATCAGGGACTGTCTCTATAGGAAAAGGATCATCGAGCAGGTTCTCCGGCGCGGACCCTGCTGCTGTCTGTTGGGCCTGTTGTTCAGCCTGTCGTTTCATTCGTCATATCTCCTTTCGCGCTGAATTACTGCCTCAACGCTGATACACATTACCACAGTCTCAGCGCCGAGCCGCGCAGCTTGGATACCGCCTCAACAAAGAAATAATCGCCGTAAATCAGCGGCGTATCGATATGCACACCACCCGGCAGATTGGATGTGCCGGACAGGATCAGGCCTTCTTCCCCCGGCATATCCCATGTCCCGTAATGTTCATGCAGAGAGCGCACGATGCGTTCCGCAGAACGGAGATACAGCCGCGCTTCCGCCTCGGGTACGAGACGGGACATCTCGATCAGCCCGCATGCCGCGCAGGCCCCGGCCGAAGTATCCCGCGGCTTGCCCCCTTCTTCAGGCGCCCGGAAATCCCAGTGCGGCACATGGTCCTCCGGCAGATTCGCCAGGAAAAAATGGGCGGCCCGCTTGGCGCCAGTCAAAAAGCGTTCTTCTCCCGTGTAAATATAAGACAGGGTGAGTCCGTAGATGGTCCAGGCGCTGCCTCTGGACCAGGCGGATTCTTCCGCATACCCCTGACCGGACATGGCACCGATTCGTTCACCCGACTCGGGATCAAATTCGAGGATATGGTAACTGGATCCGTCCGGACGCAGAAAATGCGCCAGCACCGTATCTGCATGCGCCGCGGCGATATGGCGGAACCGGGGATCCTCCGTTACTTCAGAGGCCCAATACAGCAGCGGCAGATTCATCACCGTGTCGATGATGGACCAGCCTGCCCGGTTCACCTGCTCCAGGTCATGCCAGGCGCGGATGAAGCTGCCTTTTACATTAAAGCGGCTTGCCAGCTGGGCGGCGGCCATCAGCCCACGGTGTTTGGAACGCTCGCTGCCGGTAATCCGGTAGTCGGCCACGGCCGAAAGTGTCCATATAAATCCGGCATCATGATGCACAGCGAGCGAATACAGCGGTTCGTCCAGCTTCTCCTCGATCAGCTCGGCAATCCCCTGCAGCCCCGGATGGTGCCCGTCTTCGGCAATCTGCCACAAGATCCCCGGCCAAAAGCCGGCGGTCCACCAGGACGGGCGCATGTTGTCATAGACCCCGTTAACGGATGCATGCGGAAAACTGACGCCAATCCGCTGACTGGTGCGCTCCACTTTGTTTACGATTTGCTGCCAAGCCCCTTCCGCCCACTGCTGAACGGATTCCGAAATAAGCGCCGAGCTCCCTTCGCTACCCATTTGTTTCGATACGGTTTCTCCCATATAATCTCCTCCTGTAATTGATTGTTCCATTCTAAATTCAAGGTGAAGTCCGCAGCGGAATAACCATGTTCCAGGTATGTTCGGCTTGCCGGAAGCCCCCCGGTCCGTCCGCAACCGCGGCGAACAGATGCGTCGGCAGTCCATCCTGAAACAGCAGGAAGGGCCGTTCGAAGCTGCCCATCCAACGTTCCGATCCGTCCTCCCATCGGACGCGCCGGGAATAGGATTTGGGCTGGTCTGCGAGCCTCCAGTCCCTGCCATCCGGAGAAAGTGCCAGAATGCCGCCGTGCTTCTCTCCACACAGCTTTCCATCCATGTCTTTCGCGATCATGGCGTACCCTTCCGCCGTGCGCCAAATGAACGGGTCTTCGATATGAAACCGTTCCGGCGGAAACAGCGGCGTATCCTGAGTTACACGATAAGGCCCTTCATATCCTGCTGCCTCTGCCGCACCCAGCGTCATTTGCCCATGGGCTGTGCCCTCATACCGCCGGGCTTTATAAACCAGCAGCACGGAGCCATCCTCCCGGATACATGGCGCCGGATTCGAGGTCAGGAAGCTGTCGAACTTGCCCGGCCTCGTCGGCAGAATCGGCGTATCGAGGCGCTTCCACGGCCCATAGACGCTGTCGGCGACGGCCAGGCCGACACGCTTGTTCGCCCTTGCCGCAATGACGCGGCAGTCGTCCGCCTCCACTCTCTCTCCTGGCCGCGGCTCAGGGAAGGGATGCGTCGATCCCATGTAATACAGCAAATATTTGTCTCCATACCGGATGATGTGCGGGTTATGGGTGCTCCTTCCGTCCCAATACTCCGCTCCCCGCGCTGGGAACACGGTTTCTTCGTAGGTATAGGGCCCTTCCGGGGTATCGGACGAGGCTCGGACGATTTCCGAACGGAGCAGCCAGCCCGGGTGCATCGGCATCCACTTCGGCCACCGGGACGCAAACATATGAAAGCGTCCGTCCTCTCCGCGAACGACCGACCCGCACCATACCCACCAGCCTTCCATCCGGAAGCCCCCTTCCATGGGGGCAGGCAGCATCCGGTCAAACAGTGAAAATGTCACGTTCTCCCTCCGTTCATCATTAAGTTTCTCGACCATCTGTCTTTGCCAAATGGCACGCGTCATTCACAATTCAGCGGTCCCGGTTTCACGATCAGACCGTCGATTCCGCCAACCCGTACCGTTTTGCCGCGCTGCCATGCAGCCATTCCGCGGCCAGTGCCAGCGCATCCTCACGGCTCAGCCATTCATCCCTGACCTGCTCATCGAGAAAACGAGCAAGCAGCTGCTTCACGATCAGCAGCTTGCCGTACGTCCATTCGATGCAGCGCGCATCCGAGACGATCAGCGAGCTTTTGAGCGGGGATAACGCCTCGAGCCGGTACTGCATGCTCTGCGTGTATGTGCTGGCACGGAAGTTATACCACCACATGCCGCCTACGTGAACATTGGCAAAATTCCAGGCCGCCTGTACGACGTCCAAATTGTTCAGTTCCGATGCAACCACCAACTCAAACGGGATGTTGTAACGCTCAAACAAGCCATACAGCTTTACGATCCGGAGCGGATCGTTCACAGGAGCGGCCGAACTGCTCCCCCAACTTCGTTCCACGCCGAGGAACAGCTGAAGGAACATGCCCCGCTCCTGCAGACCGGAGCAGATTTCATGGAGAAGCAGCATCATGACCTCATCGGTCCGCCCCGCGGTTTCAAGCTTATAATCCTCATGCGCCGCAGCCTCATAATGGGGAAGCGTCGTCATGATCCCCGGACAGCCCATCTCATGATAGGACTTCAATTGCTCGGAAATGAACGCTTTCGCCTGCGCGAAACGGTCTTGGCGTTCATTGGCTGCGAAGGAGACGATGCCGGCGGCAAGCTCCGGCAGCCATCCGTCGATCCGGGGCAGCAGCACGGCATCCTCGCGCATACCGTCAAATACGGCATGTTCAGGGCGGTTCACGACAAACCGCTTCACATGCAGCCGGTCGGCCACGCTTTGAGCCCAGCCTGGAGTATTTCTCTGCGTGCGTACAGTTTCGTCCGCCTGAAGCACAGACGCCGTGTCATGGATGGTGATTCCGTATAAATCCCCCATGATCGCCGTAAAAGCACGATTCATCATCGTATTACGGGTAGCCTTGTATGCTCTGACGAAGGCTTCCGCCCGCTCCGAAACCGGCAGCTGTGCCGCATCCTTCGGATATCCCGCCGTCTGCAGTTCTTGGTTCAACCAGAAATAATCGGCGATCTCCCAAAAGTCGGCCGCGCACAGCTTATCGCCTATCAAATGCGTATGCGTATCGATCACAGGCAGACGCATAATTTCTTCTACTAATGAAGATATATTCATGATCCTTGCCTCTCCCCTCTCATTAGCTGAACGTCAACTGCAAGGTTAGGGATTCTCCCTGTTCAAGCAAGATGTGGATTTGCCGATTCTCAGGCAGTCTGCCCCCGTCCCGGAAGCCGCTGCAAGCTTCGGGGAGCGCGAGGGTAACGGAGCCTCCAGCTCTCAAAGATTGGAGCCGAACATCAAGCGTGCCATTCTTTCTGTCCCAGGCGATGTCTACCTCGTAGCCTCCGCATGCCAGCATTCCAGCGGCGCTTCCGGAGAGGAACCGCTCCGGCAGGGCTGGGAGGATTCGGATCATGTTGGGATCGGAGTACAGCAGCATTTCCTGAAGCGCAGCCGTCATGCCCATATTCGCATCAATCTGAAACGGAGCCCACTCCATATCCAGGCCGATGCCCATGCCGCGCCAATCGTTGTGAAGCGTAAAGAAATTATTGATCACGGCTGATCTGGCCAGCAGATCCAAACACTCCAGTGCCTTATCCGCTTCGCCCATGCGGGCGTACAAATTGGACATATGAGCAAGTGACCATCCCGTCTGCTCCTTTAATCCAACGACCAGCCTCTTTCTTAACGCGGTCTCGAAGGCTGCGAACAGACCGGGATCGGTCTCCCGCGTTACCTCTTTGCCCGGAAACACCGGATAGAGGTGCGACTGGTGCCGGTGATGGTATTGATCCTCATAGGCAGGATGCATCCATTCGCGGACTGCGCCGTCTGCATTAACCTGATACGCCGGGATTTTGGCGATCATTTCTTTCCAGCCATCGACTTCTTCAGCATACATTCCTTCCTTAGCGGCACCCTCAACCAGCCGGGTCAGCACTTCCTTGGCGATGGCAAAATCCATCGTTGCGTTCATTGCCGTTCCTTTAGGCCCACCCGCGCCGTTACCCGGCCGGTTCTCGGGCGAATTGGACGGGCAGCTGATGAACAGACCATCGTCCCCGGTAATCAGGAAGTCTTCATAGAACAAAGCGGCCTCCCGCAGGAACGGCAAAGCCCGGTTTCTTAAAAATTCCCTGTCGCCCGTGTACAGGTAATAATCGTAATAGTGCTGCGCGATCCAGCCCGCTGCCCCGGTCCAGTGGATAATGTGGGGCGCGATCGTCTTCAGCAGGCCGGAGTCCGGCGAGGTCGGCGCGGGGATCCAGATCCCCCTGCAGCCATAGATACAGCGCGCGTTGCGGCGATAATCGTCCATCTGCCGCTCCACGTAATCGAATACGGGCAGCAGCAGCTCGGGCATATGTCCCGCGAGCGCCTGCCAATACATCATCTGCAGGTTCTCGTTGGCCATATGGAACGCCCAGAAGCCGCGATATTCCCCGCACCATAAGCCGTATAAATGGCATGGATCCCCGCCTTCGCGCGAGCTTGCAATCAGAAGATAACGCCCGTAGGCCCACATCTTCTCCAGCATGGCCAGCGGGGCTTCGCCGCGGTAGGCTTGCAGCAGCAGCTCTTCGTTCGATGCCTCTCGTCCGGGAGCATCCAGATTCAGCGTCATCCG
The DNA here is from genome assembly GCF_038009285.1 of Paenibacillus sp. FSL R5-0378. Classification (NCBI taxonomy): domain Bacteria; kingdom Bacillati; phylum Bacillota; class Bacilli; order Caryophanales; family Paenibacillaceae; genus Paenibacillus; species Paenibacillus sp. FSL R5-0378. Next base: position 4,133,213 of record NZ_JBBPAY010000001.1, on the reverse strand, counting down.
CTGAAACAAGCGTTCATGCTCCTCAATGTGCGGCTGCAGCAGTTCGGTGTAAGACCGATGTTCTGCGGCCAGCTCGTGTTTCAACTGTTTCCAGGCCGCTTGACGCGGCTCATGAACGAACAGTTTAACCAGGATCAGTGCCTGAGTGGCGCCTTCAAGAACGGACTCGCTGCCTGTACTGCTTATCCTGCCATCGATCGTGACCACCCGGGCGACAGCACCGAAATCGCTGCCCTCGTCATGGCATGCGGCATACCATATGAACTCACCGTCGGACGCTGATTCGCTTCCAGTCGGCAATGGAGCGTCAGGTCTGCCAGGGGGACGCCTGACATCCCCGCGATGATGCAGGTCAAGGGCGATCTTCGCCGATATCGGGCCTGGCCCTGACGACCGCAGCTCATAGACGATCAAATCGTCCGCCCGGGATACGAACAACGCCCGCTCATAACGGGTATGCCCGTCCTGCCAGCGCACCGTTACTTCACCGGTTTCCATGTCCAGCTCCCGGCTGTAGTTCTTAAAGCCTTTACTTACGTCCATGCTCAAGTTCAGGTCGCCAAGCGGCAGCGGAACGGCCATGACCGGATCGTAGCCTTGCTCCTTCAAACCGTCGACCAATACATTTTCGGCCAGCGCCTCTTTCCCCTCCATCATCAACCGGCGCATCTCTCCAAGCCGGCCGCTCACGTCGGGCAGATCCGGCGTGCGGCTCTGCCACCATAAGCCGCCGTGCGTCAGCATGACCGTTTCCAAATGGACGCCGCCATACACGGCTGCTCCGGTTACTCCGTTGCCTGCCGGCAGCGCCTCCCTCCACTTGGCTCCCCACCAGGATGAAGGGGTCAGAAGCTTCAGCTTATTCCGTCCGTCTCCGGTCTTCCTCCCCATATATTCCCCTCCTAACAGGAGGAAGCCCTTCGCGTGAAAGGCTTCCCCAAAATCAACCTATTTGCGGCTTTGCTGATCGATAATTCCGTCTTTGTTGTTGTAACGCTCCGTGGCTTCTTTCACGATTTCATCGCCGCCCTTTTGCTTATACTCCTCGATGACTTTAGGAAAATCGCTGATCGGCTCTTTGCCGTAGATCATTTTGACCATGTGGTCGATGATGAGCTTCGGCGCCTGGTCCGGACGCTTGGAAGCCAAGTCAGGGAACTGGCTGAAGGATTCCAGGTCCGGCACAAATCCGATCCCGCCCACGCCTTCTTTGGCCAGCGTATCATCGAGCGCCTTCAGCACGTCTTGTCCGCCTGGGAGCAACTCCGTCCGTTCACGGTTAATCGTTCCGTCACCGACCCAGCGAAGCAGCGAGCGGAATCCGGCTTCGTCCTGAGCGGCTTTGCCTTCCGGCAGCTTGTAATCGATTTTTCCGTCTTTCACCGTGTAATCCTCGCCTTCGATGCCAAAGCTGTAGAAGTTTTTCGCTTCCGGCGTCTGCATCCACTCGAACATTTGGATGATCCGGGCCGCTTTCTCTTTGCTGACTTTGCTGTTGATATAGAGCGAAGTGTTAACCGAGCTGTACAATCCATAACCCTTCTGTCCGTTGTCCCCTATCGGTGACGGGATGATATCGACCTTGGCGCCGGGAACCGCCGCACCGATCTTCGTGCGGAAATCGAGAAGGCTGGCGGCATTAGCCGTCCACATCCCGGCATTGCCAGCTTCAATATTTTCGCTGTACTGAGGCGCCTGGATCGTCGCGAAATCTTTCTGGATCAGGCCTTCGTCATACATCGTTTTGTAGACGGTCAGCGCCTTTTCCATATTTTCAGCGTTAAAAAACTTCGGTACGACCTGGCCGTTCATTTCGGTAAACTGATAGCCCAGGGCGTCATACGCACCAAAAACGATGTCCGCGTATTTAAAATTCTCCCTCATCTGATACGGCGCGCTGAGGCCCAGTTTTTTAAACGCACGCAGGACGTTCAGGAAATCGTCCATCGTTTGGGGCGCCGGCAGGCCCGTTTTTTCCAGCAGGTCGGTCCGGATATAAGTGGCGCGGCGGGAAGGGTTGCTGAGCCAGGTTGGCACGCCGTAGATTTTCCCCTTGTAGCTCACCTCGTCCCACGCTTCCTTCGGAACGGCTTTCATCAAGTTCGGAGCATACTCTTTCAGCAAGTCATCCAGCGGCATAAACACGCCAGCCTGAACCGAACCGGCCATAGACTTATCCGTTGCCCCGCCGACGTTTTGCACGACGTCCGGAATATCGCCGCCGGCGAACATGACGGCCATTTTCGCATCGAAGTCTTTCAGGGGAATCAGCCTGATGTCCAAATCCACGTTGGCTCTCTTCTCGACCTCCTTGACCCATTTCTCGTTGTTGATGTCCTTGGAGCCTTCCGCGTAAGCGTTTCCACTTGTGGTTAAAGAAATGCTGAATTTCACCGGTTTCGATGCGTCGGCCGCATCGTCACTGCCGCTCGAGGCGCTTTTGTTTCCACAGCCTGCGGTCAGACCCGTGACAAGCGACGCCGCGAGGATCAGACTGACCCATTTTTTCATCTTATAATCCCCTCTCTTCATGCAAAGTGCAAAAGGTATTCTCTTTGCTGCTGTCCCCATCATAAGGCTTAACCAGGGAAGCTCCCATGGGGCGGATTATTGTCGTGATGTGTTTTTTTGCGGTTTTTTACGGCTGTCTGAACATAAAAAAATCCCGTATTCCATGCTCCGGAATACAGGATTTGCTTAACGTTCTCCTTTGTTTGCGCCTAGCCGCTGCCCGCCATGGGCAGGGTCAGAATAGGCGCGACTGCCTCTTGCCCCGCTGGGCTGCTCAGTTCTTTGACGCCTGAAATCGGCATCCGCATGATCATCCGGGTTCCCCACTCGGGGCTGCTTTCCACAGTTACGCCGTAGTCCTCGCCGAACACCAGCTGAATCCGCCGGTGCACATTGGGTACGCCGATCCCGCCCGCGCTGCCCCGGTCCTCCTCGTCGGCAAGCCGGTTCTCGCTCAGCTTGGCGCGAAGCTCCTCAAGCCGCTCTGGGGCCATGCCGCAGCCGTTGTCCTGCACGCTGACCCAGAAGGAATCTCCCTCTTCGCCGGCATCAATGATGATCGTATGATGATCCTCCACCCCTTGCCTGAAAGCATGCTGGAACACATTTTCCACCAGCGGCTGAAGCGTGAGCCGGACCATCTTCCGCAGAAGCAGCTCCGGCCTTACCCGCACATCAATCTCGAACGTCCGGCCGATCCGGTGATTGATAATGACCATGAAGTACATGACGTGTTTGAGCTCATTCGCTACCGTGATCTCTTCCAGATTGGTCCGTACCGAATAGTGCAGCATATAAGACAGAGCCCCGACGATCTCCGTAATTTCGTCCGACTCCTGAATAACCGCGTAACATACGACCGTTTCCAGTGTATTGTACAGAAAATGCGGGTTGATCTGCAGCTGGAGCGACTGGAACTCGGCCTTCTGCCGTTCGGCCTGCATTTCCTTGTTCCTCAGCTCCGCACGGTACACCGTATCGACCATCTCCGATAAGCGGTTCACCATCAGGTTGTAGCGGATCATCAGCTCGGTAATTTCGTCCCGGTGCTTCGGAAGCGGAATGAACTTCCAGTTTCCCTTTTCCGTCTGGCTCATCCCCTTCATCAGCGTCCGGATCGGGGTAGTAATCGACTTGCCGAACCGGCTCGCCAGGAACAACGCCGTCAGGAACGTAATGACCGCAACGACGATAATGGAGCTGCGTATCGTGTTAAGCGGTTTTTGCAGCTGGCTGTACGGAATGGACACCACCAGATTCCACCCGGAGTATTCGGCTTTGCGGCTGATGTATACCCGGTCCATTCCCTCCGCTGAACTGCGGAACATCTCGGTGCCGGCCTCGCTGATTTGTTTGCCCAGGCTGGCCGGAACGATCGATCCTACCTTGGTCTGATCGTTGTGATATTGTATCCTGCCTTCGCCGTCCACAATGAAAAAATAGCTGTCCTTCCCCAGATCGATCCCCTTCCACAGGGTGGACAGCTCCTCCGCCTTGACCTCGATCCCCACAAAACCTTTCATGTCCGTGGAACGAAGTCCGCGGATACGGCGGATTAGCGTCATCATTGGGGTCTTTTCGCCCAAAATGCTGTAATTCATAATGGTCAACCGGCCGCTTTCATCCGTGTTCTCCTTAAAATATCGGATCTGTTTGGCGGTATCTTCCGGCTTAAAGGATGGTTCCGATCCGCCGTTATAATAATAGAGCGCATTCCCGGAGTAACCGATGATATACAGTGCTTCGATCTCGGGATTGCGGATCCACACCGGATCCACGATCGCATCCCGGATATCGGTCATGTAGCGGTAATTTTCGTACTCCTCCCGATCAGCCGGCAGATCGATGTACCGTTTGACCCTGAGGTCGGTCAGCAGCGCCACCATCGACCGCTGATAAGACGACAAATACAGATTGGTATGGTGTACGGCATTGTCCACGATCTGGACCATTTGGCTCTTTGCGCTTTTTTGCAGCTGCTTGGCTGAAATGCTGTAGAAAGCGATGCCAACCGCAGACAGGGAAAGAAGAATCACGATGGTAAAATACAAAAGCAGCTTCAGCCTCAGGGATACTCTCATCATTCAATGCCAAAAGAAGACCGGTACTCCGACGGGGATACGCCGACGAAATTTTTAAAGGTCTTCGTGAAATGGGGATAATCCTCGTACCCCACCTTGACCGCGATATCGGTGATCGTCAGGGTCGGTACGGCAAGCAGCCTGCGCGCTTCTTCCATCCGTTTTTTGATCCGGTAATGCACAAAGGTCTCCCCTGTCATTTTCTTGAAAAGAGCGCTGAAATAGGTCCTGGCGAGCCCCACCCGCTTGGCCACTTCCTCCAGTGTGATGTCCTCCGACAGATGCTGGTCGATAAAGGCTTTGGCCTCTTCAATCGGATCCTTGAAATTGCCTTTCCGTGTCAGCTGAAGCTCTTCGAGAATCCGGTCCATACTGGCGGTAAAAGCGATCATGACTTCCTTCTTCGTATTCGACGCGCCTTGTGTTCCCCGGCATCCGGAACGCGGCTTCCAGCCGCGGCTCTCCAGCCGTTCTATGATCATGCCAAGGCAGTCGCTCAGCACCGCTTCCATGTTGATCACATTCAGCCCATCGAACAAGCCCGACCGTTCGCCCTCTTCGATGAGGCGAATCGTTTCGTCCCGCTGCAGCAGCCAGATGCTCTGCTCGAGCTGATGCGCCCACTCCACATATTTTTGCACAGGAATAATGCTGCCGGTCATCCCTGATATCAGCTCCTTCAGCGTATCGTGTATGTCCTGCTGGGTCACCGGCTTCAACAAATAGCGCTTGACCCCGTACGCCATAGCCCGCTGTGCATACTGAAAGTCATTATAACCGGATATGACGACAACCTGGACATGGCTGAATTCCCGGTGTATCCGTTCGCACAGCTCCAGTCCGTCCATCCGCTTCATCCGCAAATCCGTCAGCACCAGGTGCGGTTCCAGATTCCGGATCGTCTCGAAAGCGGCCTCCCCGTCATCGGCGGTATAAATCGCGGAGAAGGAAGCCGGATAACGCTGAACCATCTTAACCAGTCCTTTTTGAATGACAGGCTCATCTTCCACAATCAAAACTCGCACTTGTATCAAACCCCTTCCTAGAGCGGATAGAAAAAGCGCAGCTGCATTATCGAAAAGAGAAAGAAATGTCGCATCCCTATCGGTTGTGCTGGATCAGCACCCCCTGCTTGGCCCGGTACCTCGCCGTCGCTTCCTGAATAATCGCATTACCGCCGCGTTCCCGGTATTCCCGAACGACCTTCGGCCAATCCGAGATCGGTTCCTTGCCGTAAATCATTTTGACCATATGGTCAACGATCACGGGCGGGGCCTGGTTCGGCCGCTCCGAAGCAAGATCGGGGTAAGCGCTGAAGGACTCCAGCTCGGGAACAAAGACGATACTTCCCAGCCCTTCCTTCGGCAGCGTCACGTCCAAAGCATGGAGCAGATCCTTCCCGCCCGGCACCAGTTCCGTTCTGGCCCGGTTGATCGTCAGATCATGCGTCAGCCACAGCAGTTCGCGGAAGGTTTCCTCGTCCTGCTCCTCCCTCGTTTTCGGAAAATGATACGCGATCGTCCCATGGTCTTCCGTATAGGTGTCGCCTTGAATCCCGAACGAAAAAAAACGCTGAGCTTCGTCCGAGACCATCCAATCAAAAAATTGGAGAATGCCGATCAATTTTTCCTTGGGAACACCCTTATTAATATAGAACGAATTGATGACGGAGCTGTACAAGCCGTAGCCTTTCGTCCCTTCCGGCCCTTCCGGTGAGGGGATGATATCGATTTGTGCCCCGGGAACCGATGCCCTGAGCTTGGTGCGGAAGTCCAGCAATCCGGCGGCGTTCGCCGTCCAGCTTCCCACTCGGCCTGCTTCGATGTCATGGGTATATTCGGTTGACGAGACTGTCGCAAAATCCTCCGGGATGAGTCCCTCCATCAGCATCGTCCGGTATACCTGCAGCGCCTTCATCATATGCTTTTCATCCAAAAATTTCGGAACCACCTCACCGTTTCGGACTTCAAACTGGTAACCCAGCACGTCGTACGCGCCGAAAATGACATCCGCATACTTGAAATTCTCCCGCATCTCATATGGAATTTCGACTCCCAGCTTCTTGAAGGCGCGGAGCACGTCCAGAAATTCGTCTACGGTTCTCGGTATGTTCAGACCCGTTTGTGCCAGCAGGTCCGATCGGATATACGTTGCCCGGCGCGACGGATTGCCGAGCCAGGCCGGAATTCCATAAATATGCCCCTCAAAGCTGGTTTCCTTCCAGGCTTCTGGCGGCACCGCTTTCCACAAATTCGGAGCATAAGTCTTGATCCAGTCGTCTAGCGGAAGGAACAGTCCCGCCTGGACCGATCCGGCCATGGCAGCCGAGCTTGCCCCGCCAATCATCTGCACGACATCCGGATAGGTATCTCCTGCAAGAATAACCGGCATGCGCCGGTCGAAATCCTTCAGCGAGATCAAAGAGATGGACAGCTTCGTGTTTGTCAGCGCTTCCAATTGTTTGACCCAGCGGTCCTCGGATGGATGCGCCATATTCACCGCATAAGGACTGGCACCGTTGGATATCGCCAAGCTGAAGGCCGTCGGCTGCGGAGAGGAGTCTTTCACACCTTCCTGAGCAGGCTGCGGCGAAGGAAAGGCTAATCGGTCCGCGCTTCCAGCCAGATAACAGAACAGGAGAATAACGGCTGCTGCCAGAACGAAATAAGCTGCTCTTTTCATGCCGTCTCTCCTCCCTGCATCCATTTGACTCCTGTTTGATTCGGCTTCGCTCTCTTGTTTTGCGCTGCGCGCAAAGCCAAATTCACTCACCATTCCAAACCCTTGTCTGCCAGCCTATACTTGAGCGCCGCGCTAATCGCATGACACTGATGTTTAATATCTTATCACATTTCACATCTATGAAAACGTATACTTTTCTAGCTGTAATAAGATAGTGTCAGGCCTTGATCGACCCGATCAGCATTCCTTTGATAAAGTACTTCTGCAGGAACGGGTACACGATAATGATCGGTACGACGGAAACGACGATGACCGCCATTTGCACGCCAGCCGGAGAGATCTGGTTCACATTTTCAAGCAGGTTGCCGGCCTGACCGAGGTCATTGCTCAGAACGATTTCCCGGAGGCGAAGCTGCAGCGGGTAAAGCGCCCGGTTGTTGATAAAATACAGCGCCGACGAATACGAATTCCAGTGGGATACCGCATAGAACAGCCCCATGGTTGCCATGGCCGGTTTGGACAGCGGAAGAATGACGCTCCACATCGTGCGCAGCTCTCCTGCCCCGTCGATTCGGGCGCTGTCGATGAGCTCCGACGGAAGCGCGACGAAGAAGGAGCGCATGATGAACAGGTTGTACGCGCTGATGGCCGACGGAATGATCAAGGCCCATAGCGAGTCAATCAGATGCAGGTTTTTGATCACCATGTAGTTTGGGATCAGCGGCGCCTGAAAGATCATCGTGATCAGTATAAAAATCAGCACGACTTTGCGCATCGAATACTCGGGTCTGGACAACGGATACGCCAGTGATGCGGTCAGGATCAAGTTGATCAGCGTCCCGACGACCGTGATGAATACGCTTACCATAAACGCTCGCCAGATGGAGCTGTCACCCAAAATTACATGGTAGTTTGTCAGCGTCCAATCGACCGGGATCAGCTTGACCTTGCCCGCATTGATCGCCTGGCTGCTGCTGAACGATTTGGCGAGCACATGGAGAAGAGGGAACACCATCAAGCATCCGACCAGCGTCAAGAAAATATAATTAAATCCGTCAAATAAGCTGCCTTTGTTTTTCATTGTGCCATCCTTCTCCTTTCTAGTATAGTCCTTCGCCCGAAGCCCGCTTGCTCAGCGTATTCCCGATCATGACGAGCACCAGTCCGACCACCGATTTGAAGAGGCCGATCGCCGTCGTGTAGCTGTACTGCTGATCAATGAGGCCGACCCGGTAAATGTAGGTGTCGAGGATGTCGCCCTTGCTTTCATTCAGCGAATTGACGAAGACGAATACGCGTTCGAAGCCGAAATCAAGGAAGTTGCCGATATGGAGCAGGAACATGATGGTGATGGTCGGCAGGATGGCCGGAATCGTGATCGACAGGGTTTGTCTCCAGCGGCTGGCACCGTCGATGCGGGCGGCTTCATACAGCTCAGGATTGACGCTGGCCAGTGCGGCCAAATACACGATTGTGCCCCAGCCGCTGTCTTTCCAGATCCCCGTTCCGACCAGGATGCTCCGGATATACGAATCCTCGCCCAGAAAATAAATCGATTTGAGTCCGAACGCATTCAATACCTGGTTCACGATTCCAGTCGTCGGCGATAATATGCCGATCATGATCCCCCCGATAATGACCCAGGAGAGGAAGTGCGGCAGATAGACGACCGTTTGGAGAATCCGCTTGTATACGACTTTCCTCAGTTCGTTCAGGAGCAGCGCAAAGATAATCGGAACCGGAAAGGCAAAAATCAGGTCATAAAATCCGATCAGAACCGTATTTTCAAGAATCCGCAGAAACTCCGGGTAAGTGAACATCCGACGGAACTGATCGAGTCCGACCCATGGGCTGCCTGTAAAGCCCTTGAAAATGTTGTAGTTTTGAAACGCCATGACGGACCCTAGCAGGGGCAGGTATTTAAACACGATAAAATAAATGATTCCAGGCAGTGAGATCAGGTACAGCGCCTTGTATTTGCGCAGATTGCTCATCCGCCTTTTTGGTGCGGGCAAGGCCGGACTGGAGGCTGAGATGGCGGCTGGCGCTTGTTCTGGCATAAATATCGCTCCTTTTTATATAGATCGCTTCATCGCTAATGTTAATCTTTTTGTCCGGACCCTCGGAATGGGGATTTGTCGCTTCACTTGTGTTTTATTACGGTCGCGTTCATCCTTTGCGTGCCCGAATGCCGCAGCTTTCCCCAGCTGCCAAGGTGATCACATATTCAAAACCGGAAGGGTCATCGTCGGACTTATTGCCCGAGACACCGGCTTCCAGGTGGCCGGAAACAGCAAGCTCCAAGGGGACAGGCGACCACAGGCGGCACAAGCCCGCCTTGGAGGAGCGGATCGTCACCTCGTCAAGCGTCCCTTTACTCCAAGACAGACCTACGGTATACCCCCCTCTTGCCCGAAGGCCTTCAACACGGCCGGAGGGCCACGCCTTTGGCAGGGCCGGCAGCAGCCGGATTTCCCCCGCATGGGATTGCAGCAGCATTTCCGCCGCTCCCGCTGTTCCGCCAAAATTGCCGTCGATTTGAAAAGGCGGATGGCAGTCCAGCAAATTCGGATACGTGGAAACCGCAAACAGCTTCATCAGGTGCCCGTAAGCCTCCTCCCCCATGCCAAGCCGGGCATAGAAATTGACGATCCAGGCCCGGCTCCAGCCCGTATGGCCGCCGCCTGCGGCGAGGCGCCGCGCGAGCGTCCGCTCGGCAGCAGCCGCCAGCTCCGGCGTGCACCGAACATCAATCAGCTCACCCGGATGCAGAGCGAACAGCTGCGAAATATGCCGGTGTCCGGGATCGGCCTCCTCATCATCGCGCAGCCATTCCATAATTTGCCCGTGTTTACCAACAGCCGGGCGTGGAATGCGTTCGAGCGTCTCCCGCAACTCGCCGAGAAACGCCTGATCCTCCTCGCCGATGATCGCCGCCGCTTCCAAGCAGGCGGACAGCAGCGTCAGCGCGATTTGCGAATCCATCGCCGGACCGATGCACAGGCTGCCGCTGCCGCCGTCCGGGAGAAGAAACCGGTTCTCTGGAGAAACCGACGGTCCCGTAACCCGATAACCGTCCTCCTCGATCATGTAATCAAGAAGAAATAGCGCCGCTTCCTTCATCGCCGGGTATGCCCGTTCGGCAAGAAAAGCCGGATCATCCCCGAAACGGTAGTGCTCCCATAAATGGAGGCACAGCCACGCGGCGCCCATCGGCCACACCGTGCAGGTCATCAAAATCCCTTCCGGCCGGGTTTCAGCCCACAGATTCGTGTTGTGGTGGGCGGTAAAGCCCCGGCAGCCGTACATCTCATGAGCGGTAGCCCGTCCGTTAGGCAGCATCCGGTCGATCAGATCGAACAGCGGTTCATGGCAGTCGGATAAATGGAGTACTTCTGCCGGCCAGTAATTCATCTGGACGTTGATGTTGATCGTATACTTGGATTCCCACGGCGGGGTATAACTGTCGTTCCAAATCCCCTGCAGATTGGCCGCTAAGGTGCCCGGCCGGGAGCAGGATATCAGCAAATAGCGCCCATATTGAACGTAGAGGGCCGCCAGACCGGGATCTTCAATCTCCGCTTCATTAGGCAGCAAATCGTTTCTGTTTCCTTCGCCGCTTTCATGTCCCAACGCATTCTGCAACCGGAGCAGCCGCTGGTCTGTAGGAAGTGCGGCAAGCGGATCCCCGTCCGGCGTCAGATCGATCGCAAAGCGTCCGAACCGGGACGCGTACTCGTCTATATGCCGTTTCAGCAGCGTTTCAAACGGTTTGGCCGCCGCCTGCTCCAGCTGCTTCAGGCAAACCTCTGCCGGCTGCTTCACCCGAAACGTGCTGTGCGCCGCCAACAGCAGGGTCACGGCATCCGCTCCTTCGATCGAAAGGTAATCACCGATAACCCGCTGCCGTCCTCCCTGAATTACGGAACGAAATGCTGCACTAAACCGGACGCCGTCCGTTCCGCATTCCCCGTCCATGACGATGGCTCCCGAAGGGTCGGTCCGGCAGCCATAATCGAGCGGACGGCGCATGAGATTGACGGCCAGCGTAAGCTGTCCCGGCTGGTCCGCGGTCAATCGGATGACCAGAACCCCATCCGGTTCGCTGGCGAAATAGCTCCGCCGAAACCGGACGCCCTTGTGCCTGTATCGAACGTCCACAACGGCTTGCTCCAAATCCAGCTGCCGCTCGTAGTCTTCCGCAGGTCCTTCCTGATCAAGGAATTTGATCATCAGATCCCCTAGAGGCTGGTATGGCTGCTCATATTTTGGGGAAGCCGTCATCGCCATTCTCGCCAAGTGCTCCGCCTCTGCCTGCTTTCCTTCCTTAAGCAGCGTCCGGATCTCAGCCAAATAGGGCTGGGACCGGGGATTGGCCGCCCGTCCCGGACCGCCGTACCAAATCGAATCCTCGTTGAGCTGGACTTTTTCCAGTCCCGGCGTGCCGAACACCATTGCACCCAGCCGCCCGTTCCCTATGGGCAGCGCTTCGTTCCACCCGGCTGCCGGCCGGGTGTACCATAATCGAAGGTCCTTCGTAGTTGCAGACGTATGCTCTTGCAAGCTGACATCCTGTTTGACCACACGCTTCACCTCTCCTCATCCTCCGGCTTTTGCTGCAGACACATCTATTTGGGTATACCCACCTCAAAAATGATCGCTTTTATCGGCACATCCCCGTCATTCCGAAGGCCGTGCCTCCACCAAGGCTTGTTCAGGACGATGTCCCCGGCTTCCACTCGATACGTTCTTCCGTTCACCGTCATCAAGCCGCTTCCTTCGAGCAGAACGTACAGTTCTTCATCCTCGCGGTGACCATGCAGGCCGATGGATGACCCCGGCGGGATGACCGTGTAATGCAAAAATTTCAGCGGCGTATCGAAATCGCCGCTCCCGAACAGCTTGCTGCCATGCACCAAGCCTTCCCCCCCATGGCTCACGGAGCCTGTAAGTTCGGCCCGAAGAAAATTGCGGATGACGGCCGGCCCATATCCCCAGCTGTCCGAAGGATCCACAGGGACACCTGTCCGCAGAGACCTTCTCGTGTAATCCGCCAAAGCCTGATTTTTTAAATAATCCCTGGCATTCGTTTCACCCGGGCGGTGCTCCTCCAGTGACCGCAAAAACTCGGTGAACGGTCCCGGGGCGTCTACATCACTAAAATCCTCCATCCGCCGGACGCCATCCGCCGTCACGAGCTCGAGCACGCCGCCCACAAAGGTCAAGCTGCCCAGCGATCCCTCGATCCGCCAATCGCCGGCCCACTGCGTTTCCCGCCCCTGGCTGGCCAAGGAACAGCGAAACGAGGCCTGGATTCCGGCCTGCAGGTCCATAACAATATGAAACACATGCCTGCGTGAAGCATACAGCCTGCTCACTTCGCGGCCGGACAAATACCGCAGCAGGTCAAAATGGTGAATGATGACTTCTTCCAGCACCTCGTCCCGTTCCAGCGTTATTTTTTGGCGCTGCCTGAAAAAATCGCATTCCATGGACCGCAGCTCTCCGATCGCCCCTTCGTCCAGGAGCTGCTTCAGCTTCCGGACCGCTGGAAACGTCCGGTAGTTTTCCGCGATCATAAACGGAATTTGCTCCTGTTCAGCACGCTGCACCATCCCGGCGGCATCCTCATAATTGTCAGCGATCGGCTTTTCGCAAAATACCGGCAGTTTATGATCGAACGCCAGCTCGTTAATGCGCTTGTGAACCTCCCTTGGGGTAACGTTGATCAATAGATCTGGCCGCTCCCTCTCGATGGCTTCCCGCACATTTTCGTAAAAAGGGATTCCATCTGCCTCTACCGCCGTCCTTTTACCAGAGTCTGTATCTGCAACGGCGAGTTCTATATCCGCGTACTGGGACCGGAGCTTCCGGTACCAGCCGCCTCCAAAACCTCCCAACCCAACGAGAAGCGCTTTCATAATTTGGCCTCCTTTTATTGAACAGCATCTTTCAGATTTATTCCGTTCACTGCGTGATTCCAGCCTCCATGCTACTCCTGATCCGCCTGTCTCTCCATGGCATAGATTCCTGGCGGTTGTGTTTTTTTATGCTTACATAAAAAAGAACCATGATTCCTCCCGCCGTACTCTAAAGAGAATAGGATGGGAATCATGGCTTCATCGTCTGGCTTCATTCAACAAATTGTGGATGCTGCTCAGCCGGAACTAACGGTTGGTTACTTTTGTATATTGTTCAGCGCTTTTTTGCCCAGCCGCTCCTCCAGCTGCTGCTTATACAAGCTCTCAACGGTCACATGCTGGCCGTAATTGTCCCAGTATCCGTCGCTGCGCGGGCGGGGATCATAGTCGCTCGGAACCAGTCCGGCAACCTTCTCGCCGACATGTCCGATGGCATAGTTCTGTGCTGTCGGCGGCTGCTGGGAGGTGAGCTCTCCTTCCGTGTTCCAGCTCACATAGTTAGCCCCGGCCCAGCCATGGCCGCTGCCGAGCCAGGCTCTGTCCCGGATGGAAATCGGAGCCTTGATGTTATCGAACAGTCCGCCTACGGACCAGCGGTGATGCGGTTCGCTGGTGTTATAATTTTTGACCGCTTCACCGTCCAGAAACACGTTTGGCCCCTGCACCCTGCTGTCAACGACAAACGCATGCCGCGCGGTCTCCGTGTAGATCCGCTGCACAAAATTCAGCTGACCCATCTGATGGATCACGTACCGGCGGCCGCCGGTGATGATACTGACCATATCGTACATCTTGCTGTCCTGAACGGTGATCCATTTGGAGTTGCGGCTCATCTGAACGAGAGAGTACGACAGATGATACCCCGTCACATCCCGGACCCAGCCGTTTTTAACACTGTTAAACACGACAAAGCGCTCGGCATGCTTCTCGTCCGCATAATACGGGTCGGTCGTATCGTTATCCATGACGGTATCGATGACGCTCGGATCGAAGTCCGAATCCACCCGCATATTTTCGACGCCTACCTGCTGAATGCGGGCCTCATCCGTGTATTTGTAGATTTCACCGCCGCCCCACTGGCGCTCAATCGCGCTTGCCAGCGGCGCATCGACCGTAATCGAATTGCCGTCGATGGCCGTGATGATCCGGTCAAAATCCAGGTTGAACGGAGACCACTGGGTTGCCGTGCCGCCCGGACGGTTGTAAATGTAATCCATGCCGATCGCATGAATCCAGTTTTTATCCCCGATCCGGCGGACGACGATTTGGTCGCCTACATGATAGGCACTGGCGTCTTCCACATGAAAGGTTCGCGCACCCGATGGCACGTACAAATCGGAGATCGTCTGCTTAGAGCCACTGTCCAAAGTAAGGCCGACATTCTCCCCGATTTCGATCAAATTGCGCGGATTGGCCCCGGTGCCATAAATAAGCGTCCCGTTTTCGTCCTGACCCATACCCCGCAGCACGATTCCGCTGGCTTTTACGGTCAGTGTGCCGCCGACGTCATATCTGCCTTTTTTCAGCAGGACCGTGCCGCGGAACCCGTCCTTGCCGAGCGGAAGCCGGGCCACCTCGTCGATCGCCGCCTGGATGCGTGCGGTATCATCTCCCTCTCCCGGAGATACGGTGGCTTTTACAGGCACGTTCGGTATCTTTACACCGCCGCCCATATAGCCGACATTCGAGAAGTCGAGAATTTGGTTGCCGCGGTAATCGCCGACGTATACCATTTTCCCGTCTTTACCCCGGAAAGCGATTTGGCTTTGTCCCGCAGGAACGCTTTTGGGATCAAGTACGGTAAAATAATATGATTCGTACACCGGTTCCTTGCCGCTCTGTTCAATCGTCAACCGCAGCTGATAGGACCCTTGCCGGTCCGCTTTCCCTACAGGCGTCCATTCCACCGCTTCTCCTTTAGTCAACGCTGTCTTTGGCAAGGCATCAACTGTCTCGTTTCCGTTATAAATCAATTCGCCTGTGACATTTCCGTTTACGGTAGGCGTCAGGGACACGGTCGGATAAACGTCCTGCGGTTCGATAACGGCCGGCTGTCCGATTTCCGTCTTCATCCGCGGATGCGTCAGCTTGGAGTTGACGACATAGGCTTCACCTTGAAAAGCTGCGGGATCATCAACGACCACCCATAGGTCGCTTGTCTTCAAATCTTCCGTTGTATGTACGACCGCCTGCATCAGCGAAGCCCCGATCTGGTTCGCCGTCACGGTTCCCGAAGGGGATACGGACACGTCCATGGTGGAAGATTTAAAGGTTTTCGCCACTTCACTTAAATCCACGACGCTGCCGGATTTCAGTTCACCTTTCAAAAACAGCGCTGCTTCTTCTCCTTTGTTCAGCCGGATTTCGCTGTTGTTCGGGTATTCCTTTCCGGCCGCATCGGTAAAATAGATCCGCTGAAGGTCCGCCGGTGCCGGTGCCTCCGAACTGTTATACACGGACAGCTCGGACAGCTGCACGTTCAGGTCTTTGCTGAGATTCAGGCTCAGCTTCAAATACCGTGCGCTGACCGCCTCAAAGCTGGCGGTTTCCGATGCGCTTACATCCTTGTTTTTGCTGAATGCTTCATTCCAATTCGTCTGGTCGTTCGAATAGAGCAGCCGGTAATCCTTCAGATTGTCTGCCCGGTTCAGGTTGAACATCACCTTGTTGAAGGTTTCCTCCTTACCCAAGTCGATGGAAAGCCACACGTTCATATCATCCTTTCTGTCGGCGGCTAATGGCTGCCATACGGTTTCGCCTTTGCCGTCCACCGCGTTCGCTGCGCTGCCCGAGCTTGCCGTCGCCGTACTGCCAACCGCCAAGTTCACGTCCCCGTCCGCAGCAGCGTCAACTGCCTGCTTCCCCCCGGCCATTGCCGCTTGGGAGCAGATCATCAATACGATCAGACTTGCGCTGACCTTTTTCCTCCAACCCGTCAAATCATATCCCACCTTTTCTTGTTTTGAAATCGCTTACATAATAACAAGGCTCTTCACCGTTTAACATGTCGTTTTTATCGATCGGTTTGTGTTTTCTTATTCCTTCCTCCAAACAGACAAAGACGGCTCCCGGCCAACATGTGAACCATGCTTCCGGAACCGCCGTCTATTGATGACTTCATACTATTTATCAAATCTCACCGTGAAGGCGACAATCCACCCTTCTTACCGGGAAAATCGTCCAGCTTCGCTTACCACTTCCTGCTTTTGATCAGCTATGCTTGGATACAACCTGCTCGTAAACGCTCTTCGGCCGCAGGCCGACCAGCTTCTCGACAGCCTCCCCGTCGCGGAACACGATGACCGTCGGAACGGACATCACCTGATATTGGCTGGCAGTAGCAGGAGACTCATCGCAGTCCACCTTCAAAAAATGCGCCTGATCCCCCATCTCTTCAGACAATTCATCCAGCATGGGGAGCAGCTTCTTGCAGGGAGGGCACCATACCGCTCCAAATTCCACCAATGTGGTTCCCTGGGCTCTTATTTGCGACGCAAACGTCGTATCGTTAACCGCTTGAATACTCATTTAACCTTCCTCCTGACCGGATAGGGATCGTTCGAGCAGGATGGAATCGATGCGCTCGGTCAAATTGGCCCGGATGCTGGTCAGCACCTGAATCTGTTTATCGATCTCCTGAAGCTTTTGCTGGTAGATCGGCAGCACATCTTTACAAAAGGCTTCTTTATTCTGCAAGACACACTGCAAGATTCCGGATATTTCGTCTGTAGACAATCCAAGGTTCAAATACAGCTGAATGGCCTGCACCTGCTCGACCGCAAACGGGGTATATTCCCTGTACCCGTTCTCCTTTCGCAGCGGCGTAAGCAGCCCCTTTTGTTCGTAGTAACGAAGGGAGCGAATGCTAACACCGGTCCGCTCCGCCAATTCTCCAATGTTCAAGGCTCCATCTCCTCCTTCCTGCACGGTTGGTCTTTATTGTAAACCCTGACACTAATGTGAGGGTCAAGAGGCAGGCCAATTAATTTTTTATAAAAAGCTTTCGTATGCGTTCGGAAAATTCCTGTAAATTAATGTTCAACGGATCGAGATGGTTATAAGCCGTCTTCACGGCTTCAATCAGCCATAAGGGAATCCTTTTGCCTTCCAGCAGCGGATACACGTTGTCATACGCCCATTCCAGATGCTCCCACCGCTTATCGTTTCCGCTCTGGACATATTCAGACACGTCAATGACTTTCCCGCGCCCGTCCTGAAGCAGCACATTTTTCAGATGAATGTCCCTTGGGTTAAGCCCTTTGCTCCTTACAAATACACGAGCGGCATCCACGTCGTCGATGACCTGCCTTGGCACCGGGATCCCATACAGGAGGCAATCATACAGAGTCATACCTTCTTCCCGGCTGATGACGACATAGCGTTCTCCTGACCCGTAAAACACAGGAAAAAACGGACTGTCTTCCAGCCGGCTGTAGACATGAATTTCCGCCTGCTTCTTTGGAAGCGCAGCTTCCGTGTATAGCTTATATGCATACGCTGGAAGCGGTTCGTATACAAACACAGCCGCGTCGGTTCCGATGCCGATACAGACTAAATCCTCCGATTCACCGGTTATCGCCACCGGCTCGTTGCTGCCTTGTTTCAACACTTCGATTCGGGATAGAGCATGTTCGGCCTGCTTCCACTCTTCACTGTTGTTCATTGTTCGACCGCCCCCTGCGAGCTTAGGTTTTACTTATTCTACTGTATTTGAGCCGGGTAATCCAAGTGAATGGCAGCTTGTTGGTTACAGCCAGGATTTCGCTCCCTCTGTAATATAAAACCACCGCCCCTAAGTAGATGAAGGATGCGGTGGTTCTGCATTCAATGGCTTTGAAATGATGAATGATGATAGCAGGTTACGTATTATACCTTACTTTTTATCGATTTTGACGTTGAACGAAGATCCGGCGTCTCCTGCGAAAACAACGGTTCCGTCCTTAGGCAGGACAACTTGGTTAGATCCGCTGACTTCACTCATATTTACGAGCTTGCCTTCGGCGTCATAAACGACGAATCCTCCTTCAACCGGAAGCTTCACCGTCATCGTTTTTCCGGCGGCTTGCTTCGGAACCGTGAACCATCTAGCATAACCATCGGCCTTGATGCTGACGGTCGATTGTTTGCCATGGTACAGCGGCTTCACCAGATCTTCGCTGACGAACACGCTGCCCGCGGCTTCCAGGTATTCGGCCCCGTCTTTTTTATAGAAGCTGTATTCCGACGTGTCCCGGCCGCCCATGCCCGGAACCTGAAGAACGCTGGCTGCCGTATTCGGTCCGGTAATTTTTTTGTCGTTCAAATACCCTTGGAAATCTTGGGCCCGCTTGATCTCCAGCGTAGGCTTCATCAAATACATGACCGACGTGTATTTTTCGTTCACCGGATAATAGGTTTTACCTTCACGCTGATCCCAAGCTTTGGCCGCGTCTTTCGTCAGCGGGTTGCTGTCCAGCTTTTGAGCCAGATAATGGGACAACGCGATTTGCCCAAGCTCAGGAACGCTACTGTATTCCTGGACCCATAGGTAAGTCAAGCCATTCTTTTCCTTCACAATGCTGACTTTCGCGGTACCCGCTTCGTTCACGAACGTTCCGTCCGAAGTGTACACATATTTCTCCGCAGGATACTCAGGTACATTCGGAACTGTGACGGACATCATTCCATCCTTCAAATCAACCTTGACCAGTTGATTGGTCGAGCCGTAATATCCGGCTTCCTTCTTCAGATCTTCCGGCATGCTGGCCGGAACCGGTTTACCGAACGATTTGTTCGGCTTAATCTCTTTGATCGTCCCTTTTTCTTTCAGCGCTTCCAGCAGGATTTGTGTCGCAAGGAGCTGGTTCGTCGAGCTGCTTCCGCCTGATGATACGACAGCCGCAGCCATATTCTGTTCCGGAAGGGCGATCAGCGAAGCGTGGTACAGAATCGTGTCCCCGCCTTTAACCACTGCTTTGATGCCATAGTCGTTAAACGGATACAGCCTAACGCTGTCCCAGCCCAGGCCGTAATCAAAGGAATTGTCCGCATCTTTTGGCCACAATCCTTTTTTGTATTCAGGCTGACCCATAGCTTCCACCGACTTGGCGGACAGGATGCCCTGCTGTTGTCCGGTAAAGATTTGCGAGAACCGCGCCAAATCCTCCGCTGTGGAATAAATGCCTCCCGTTCCGATCACGTTCACCGTTTCGTTCGGCAGCTGCTGCTGAATGCCCGGATAATAGAGACCTGCCGTTTGGGAAGGATCCACCATATCCTGCGAAGTTTTGGTATTCTTCATGTCCAGCGGTCCGGTGAAATATTGATGAACGAAGGCAGTAAATTTCATACCGCTTACACGTTCCACCAAGATCTCCGCCAGCGTAAAGCCGTCGTTGCAATACACCGAGAAAGCGCCCGGATCGGCCTTTAAGCTTTGTTTGGACAGCTGCTCAAGCAGGGTGTCGTGCGCGTAGGGGTCCGAGTCTTCAAACAAAAACGCATTATTCAGGCTGGAACCTTGAATCCCGGAGGAATGGTTCAGCAGCATGCGCGGGGTAATTTGCTTGTAACGCTCATCCTTCATTTTGAATTCCGGTATGTACTGTACAAGCGGGGTATCCAGGTTGATTTTCCCCTCGTCAACCAGTTTCATGACAGCGGCGGTCGTAAACATTTTACTCGTTGAGCCGATACCGTACATCGTGCCGCTCGTTAGCGGAACCTTGCCCCCTTGATCATTCGTTCCGGTTTGGCCGGAAACTTGAATCTTCCCTTGGTCGATGAGCGCGTACTGCACGCTGATCGTCCCGTACTGCTTCGTGAGCAGTTCCGCTTTCTCTGCGGCGATTTGTTCAAGCCCTTTGGCGCCTGGAACCGTCGCTTCCGTGCCGGACGCCATTGCAGCGGTTGGGACCAGCGGGGTCAATGTCAGTGCGGCGGCCAGAAGCCATGCCATCCTTTTTTTCATGAATGAACCTCCTTTTGTTGGACTATTCGGTACTACGTTCATCACCCCGAATTTGGTTCAGTTTTCCAACAAAAAGGGAACATCGTCTCATACTGCGGTTCGACATAGGACCAACTATCTAGCTTGCGCTAACTCGAAAAGGCAGCCATCTTGGTGGATGGCTGCCTCAAACCGTACTTTTGCGATAATTGGTTCCGTTGACCTTCCAATCAATATACCCGAATCTCCACGAGTTCGGCGGCAGGGGCACCGTTTGTTTCTTCGATCACGAGGCGCAGCGCGTCGGCGGAAATGCGCTCATTCAAAGCGATCCGATTGCTTCTTCGCCGATTATCCTGAACACTGGCGATCGTGCTCCATTCCCCACGGATGCGTGCCTCGAGCCGGTATGACTTGACCAGTTCAGGGATGATTTCGAACGGTGTACGGTGATGATGCAGATTGATCAGGTCTTCGTTGACGTCGTCGTTCCATGTCAGCCGCACCTCCTGCAGCGTGATTTCACTCTCCCATGTCAACTGCAGCCATGCCTCGTCCTCTGGCCCAAGCGAATCCGACGCCCACAGATTGGGTCCGCCGAATGGCCGCTTGTATCCGCCGACCGCCTTCGCTGGGGAATAGGCAGCGGTCGTACCCAGAACCTTGAAGCAGAACGGCTGCCGGACCAGCGCCTTCATGCTCCAGGCCACGACGGGCTGATTCTCGTCATGGTCCTCCAGATCAGCTGAAGCGTTCGGGACCGCTCCCTTCTCAAAAGCAAGAACGCCGGTAAGGGGTTCAGCCGCCCGGTACAGGCTAATGTCCGGATTCCCGCGGATGATGACAAAAGCATTCTGCGGCGTGTCCGGTGCCCAAGCCAGCGGAAGGGATATCCACTGCGCTTCGCCTTTGGAGACAGCTGCTTCGGCTTCAGCCACCTTTGTGCAGGGCACATAATTTTCCGGACGGCCGGTGTCCCACAGCTCCACCATCAGCCGGGTATCCCCGCTCGCGTTCACGAGCAGCTCCAGTCCCTGCATCCCCGGCTCCACCGGAAACAATATCGCGGCATCCCGCTCCAGCCGGTAGGCTGAATGCGGTTTGGTGACGCCGATGCTGCCGCGGACCGACGAGGCCGATACCTTTGCCTGACGGGCGAGGTCGCGGTCGTCTTCATGCCGCAGGCCGATGACGGCCGCGTCCTGGCGCAGCAGCGTCTGCTGCAGCTCGTGCAGATGCGAGCGGTAAATGGCCCGCGGCGGCACGCCCTTCGCCGCGCAGAGCGCAGCGGCGGTTCCGGCCGCTTCCCCCATTACCGCGCATGTCGCCATGACGCGCGTTGTGCCAAAAGCCACATGGGAAGCGCTGATGTTGCGCCCGGCGAACAGCAGGTTGGAGACGTTCGCCGAATACAGGCTGCGGTACGGAATATGGTAGATGCCGTCCGCATGCATATGCTTGGAGCCGCTGGCTTCGGCATACATCCCCTGCGGCGGGTGCAGATCGATGGACCAGCCGCCGAAGGCGATGCGGTCTGGGAACGGCTCCTGCGCGATGATGTCGTTCTGGTTCAGCACATAGTCGCCGACAAAGCGGCGATATTCCCTTTTTCCTGGAATAGAACCGACCCATTCCAACGTCATGGCGTCGGCTTCAAACCGCCCTGAATTTTTAATATAATCCCAGATCCCATAGATGACCGACCATAGTTCGTCCCGGATGACTTCGTTGTCATGGACCGTGTCCAGTTCGCCTCCCCACTCGATCCACCAGTAATGGCAGCCCGAGTCGCCGCTGCGGATGACCCGCTTGATCGGAATCGGCGTCTGCGTAATGTCCTTGGCGAAAGAAGGCGGTACAAACCGGACGGGATGACCCGCGTCCTTCGTATAAAACAACAGCGTACTGCCCAAGGTGATGCCGTCCGCCTCCTCCGGCGCCCACGCTTCTCCGTATTCACGGGAGGCTTCCCGGCCGATCCGGGAGCGGGCTCCCGCCATAAAGCCGACGAGACCGTCGCCGGTACAATCGAGAAAGACGGGGCTTTCCATGCGGATGCGCCGCTCGGAGCCCATCATCCACCCGGTCACCGACCGGATCGTCCGGTTCTCCTCCGGACCGTCCGCCTCGACTTCATGCACATCGGTGTTCAGCAGCAGCGTAATGTTCGGCTCCGCCCGAACCGCTTCCAGGATCACCAAATCCCACAGGTACGGATTGCCTTCCGGATTGCGGTACTGGTTCTCGACGAACAGTTCGCCCATGATGCCGGTCTCCCTAGCGTACCGGTTAATGCCATGCGCGGTCGCCCCGCACACCCACACCCGCACCTCACTGCTTGAATTGCCGCCGAGTACCGGGCGGTTGTTCACAAGCACGACCTGGCTGCCGAGCCTTGCCGCCGCAATAGCGGCACATACGCCGGCCAGCCCGCCGCCAATGACGGTTACGTCGCTTCGTATCGTCTCGTTCTTCATCATCTCACCCTTTCACCGCAGAGTTCGTCAACCCTTGAATAATGTAGCGCTGTCCGATCGCAAACACGACGATCATCGGGATAATGCCTGCAGACGCCGCGGCCATCATGCCGTTGTAGTCTACCGTATTTTCCAGGATAAAGTTCTGAAGTCCAAGCGGAATGGTGTACAGCCGCTCATCGATCAAAAAGACCAGCGCGTTCTCGTAATCGTTCCACTGCCAGGAGAAATCGATAATGGCCAAGGTGGCCAGCGCCGGTTTGGCGAGAGGCAGTATGAGCCGGAAGAAGATCCGGAAATGCCCCGCCCCGTCGATAAAGGCCGACTCGGAAATCTCATGGGGAATGGACAGGAAGAACTGGCGCAGCATGAATACACCGAAAATCGTAAACAGGCCGGGCAGAATCAGGGCGAGATGCGTATTATAAATGCCAGCCCATTCAAACATGATGAACTTGGGCACGAACAGTACCTGCGGGGGAATCATCATCATGGATAAATATAGCATGAACAACGCGTTCCTTCCCTTAAATTCGATCCGGGCAAAACCGTAAGCCGCAAACGCGGACAGGAACGTGGCGCCCGCCATGCCGATCAGGGCAATTTTTAGCGAATTCAGGTAGTAAGTACCGAAGCTTTTCGGTCCGGTCCACACCTTGAGGTGGTGTTCCCATGTCGGATGCGCGGGAATCCACTCGATCGGGTATTTGAATACTTCGGTCGGTGTTTTCAAAGACGTGCTGATCATCCATAGAAAAGGCATAACCATCACGATGGCCAGCGCCAGCATAATCAGCGTAACCAGCAGCCTGCCCGGCGTGCCGGCCAGCAGTCGTTTTTGGAGTTCCATGATGCTTCAGGCCTCTCTTTCTCTTAGTAATGAACCCATCGTTTTTGGCCGATCCATTGGATCACCGTAATGATCAGGATGATGATGAACAGCGCCCACGATATCGTGGCGGCGTAGCCCATGTCGTAGTACCGGAAGGCGTTCTGGTAGACGTACAGGGACAAGATGGTCGTGCTGTTCCCGGGGCCGCCCTGCGTTGTCGCCTGAATAATGCCGAACGTCTTGATCGTCATGATCATTCCGGTCACCAGCAGCAAAAACGTGGTGGGGCTGACGAGCGGCCAGATGATTTTGCGGAGCAGCTGTCCCGGCCGGGCGCCGTCGATCTTCGCGGCTTCCAGCAGCTCCGGCGATACCTCCTGCAGCGCGGCTAAATAAATGATCATGTTATACCCCATCAGAAACCAGATCCAGATGATGTCGATCGCAAACATGGAGGAGGTGGTCGTCGACAGCCATCCGGGAGGATGATCGATTCCGATGCCGCGGAGAAATCCGTTGATTGGCCCCTGTTTCGGCTGGAACAGCAGCATCCACACAAACGCGACGGCCACCCCGCTCGTAATGTACGGCATAAAGTACAGGGCGCGCAGAAGCTTTTTCAAGTAGATCCGCTGGTTCAGGATGACCGCGACGACAAAGCCGAGTGCGATGGACACCGGCACCGCCACGAGGAACAGTACGGTGTTCTTCAAGGACAGGTAAAACAGCTTGTCGTGCAGCATCCGGGTTACATTATCGAGACCGACGAACCCGACCTTGGGATTCATGAATTTATAATCCGTGAAGACCAAGCCCAGGGAGTATGCGGCCGGTATGAGAAAGAACAGCAGCACGCCGATCATGCTGGGCCCGATGAAGACGTAACCCAGCCTGCGCTGCCTTCTCATCCAATGGTTGTTCATGCGTTTCGCCTACTTTCATATTTTTGATGTCCTCAGTCTAGCAAGCCGGGACGTTTCGCAGAAGGAACAAAACCACCGTCTTCATATCACAAAATGATGCAAAAAAAGCGCCTCGAGGACGACTCGCTGCGCTTTTTCATCAAATCGTTCTATTTATAATCGGGCAGTTGAATCCTTGTCGGGGCATGTGCATAAAGTTTCCACCGATCGCTGTTGTTCGCCGTTTTTGTTCTCCCTTGCCTCGGTACTTTTTTTGCGTAGATCCAAGTATCCAGAATGCAGCAAGGGACGGCCGTTAAACTTGGCCATCCCTTGTATTCAAATAGCGTATCACCTTCGTGGCAATAGGTCACTGCTGCGGATTGGATTTTAAATATTCGTCATGGCGTTTCACCATGGCCGCCACCGTCGCGTCCAAGTCCTGGGACCCCAGGAAGTACTTCTCATATTCCTGCGAGCGCAGATCCATAACCTCCTGCGGAACAGTACGGACGAAGGTCGGCGTCTTGTTGTCAAACATGACGTACATCAAGGATTCCTGATCGTAGGTGTCCCCCTTGTCTCCCAGCATGCTCTTCAGCGCCGCATCCTGATTCGCATCCTTGGATGCAGGCAGACGCCCGCCCGCTGCCATCGGTGCCATACCGCCGTCCGCGTACCATTTCAGGAACTCCCACGCTTCCTTCTGATACTTGGACTTGGCGTTAATCGATATATAATCGCCCAGTCCGCCGCGGGTCACGTAGTTTGCGGCGTCTTCTTCCAGCCGCGGTACCGGTGCAAACGCAATTTTGAAATCGCGCGGATAATCGGTAAAGTTGTTGGAGCTGCGGAGCAGCCAGGCCCCGATGTTCAGCATCGGCACTTCACCGCTGAGGAACATTTGCTCGACCGGCATTTTGGACGTCAGCTGCTCGCCGAGTGGAGGCGTCGTCTTGTCATCCTTCATCATGCCATACAAGCTTTCCAGCCATTTGCGCACGAGCGGATGATCCAGGTTGGAGCTGCCGTCCGCCTTGGTATAGCCTTCTTTGGCAAGCACGGAGTCGATCGGATCGACAAACGGCTCGGTATTCTGGATAAAACCGTAGCCTTCGCCTTTCTTCAGCTTCTTGGCGTATTCCCTCATCTCATCCCAGGTCCAGTCCTTCGGAACCGGGAGGTTGGCTGCATCCAGGGCATCCTTGTTCAGCGCGACGAAAAAGGAGCTTTTTGTCGTCGGTACGCCATAATATTTGCCGTCGATCTTCCAGCCGGCCGCTTCGGGCCCCATTTTCTCATCGATATTATAGTCCGTGAAGGCGCTCAGGTCAGCCGCAGCCCCCGAAGCAACCCGTTTTGACGCCTGGGAAGCGGAATAGTTGACGAAGAGATCGACATCCTGTCCGGTCATAATCGCCGTATCCAGCTTCAAGTTGCCTTCATCGTCATTGACAAAGCGCACATACTCCACTTGAATATCCGGGTGATCCTTATTCCAGGCATCCACCACCTCTTGCGGACCGGCCTCCGGCGGAACCCCGCCCCACATTTTCAGTTTGACGGCGCCGCCTGAAGCGGACGAAGCGGCTTTTGCACTGCCCGCCGCCCCCTCGGTATCCCCCTTACTGCCGCCGCCGGAGCAGCCCGATACCACGCCCGCGATCAGCGCCAGCGATACGAATCCCGCAAGCCAACCTTTTTTTCTCAATTGAAGCCCCCCGTATCAAAATGAATTGTTTGTTGCAGCTCAAGGATAGCAAAGCGGCGGGCCCCGCCGTAAGTAACAGAATCATGATTCCCATGGAACAGAAATACGCAGTTCGGCGGCTCGTGACCGATACTGAATATGCATTTTGTTCTATTGCTTCATCCGGTATTGGCTCGGGGTCATCCCCGTCATCCGTTTAAAAATTTTAATAAAATAGTTGTCGTTCATAAAACCAACGTTCTGGCAGATCCGATTGACCGGAAGGTCCGTCGTCGTCAAGTATTCGATGGCCTTCTCGACCCTCGTCCGGTGCAGATAGTGGATCAAGGTCTCCCCGGTTTTCTTTTTAAACAAGGCGCTGACGTAGTTTTCCCCCATCATGACATAACGGGCGAGCGATTTGAGCGTAATGTCCTGATCGTAGTTTTGTTCGATATACTCCATAATTTTGTTCACTTCCGGGTGCGTAATCTTCTCCCGGGCCGCCGGCTGCCGAACCGGACGTTCAACTTGCGGCTGCCGGGCAGACAGCTCCCTGCTCACTTTGGACAGCGTCTCCCGAAGATCCTTCACACTCATGGACAGCTTCAAAATATAGTTGGAGGCCCCGTATTCCATCGCTCTTCGCATGGATTCAAAGTCCCCGATGCAGGTCAGCATGACGAACTTGGACCCGATGCCGGCTTTCCGCGTTTCCTGCAGAAGTTCAAGGCCGTCCATCTGCGGCATGACGATATCGCACAGCACCAGATCCGGCGGGTCGTTCTTGATCATCGGTAACGCTTCCAACCCATTGCTCGCCTCGCCCGCAAGCGTAAAGCCCATCTCCTCCCACCGGATGATCTCCTTGACCGACTCCCTCACGAAGGTTTCGTCTTCAACCAGCAGCACTTTCCACATGCGCGTTCACTCCTTAACAGCTAGATAGAAGGAACCAAAGAAAGTCACAGCTCAGACTTAGAACAGTTGCACATTCCAAGAAATCAGCCGGATCAACATTTTAGTTCCATTTAGATCGTTCATGATATCGATTGACGCGTATTCTCATAGGGCTCGGACAGCAGCACGGGCAGGTGCATCCGGCACAGCGTACCCTGCTCAAGCGGGATGACCTCAAGCTCCCCTTTGTCCTTGAACAAAAGGCGCAGCCGCTCCCTCACATTTTGCAATCCGATGCTCGGACGCTTGCGGGCTTCGCCCTGATTTTTGCTGGACTGATCGATGCCGATGCCATTGTCTTCGACTTCCAGAGTGAGCCGGTCCTGCAGCAGCGGGCTGCGCCCCATCCGGATCAGAATCCGTCCGCCTTCGGCCATATTGCCGATGCCGTGCTTGATTGCATTGTCCACCAAGGGCTGCAGGCTCAGCTTCGGCACCAGCGCATACACCAGCTCCTCATCATAGCTGAACTCCACTTGAAAGCGGTTCCCATATCGCACCTGCTGAATATAAAGAAAGGCGCGCGTAAGCTCGATTTCATCCCGGAGATGAATCAGGTCCACGTCGGAGTTGAGGCTCGTCTCGAGCAGCTTTCCGAGCGACAGGCAGATCTCGACGGTTTCTTCGCTACCGCTCCGCAGGCCGATCCACTTGATCGTATTCAGCGTATTCAGCAGGAAATGGGGGTTCATCTGCGCCAGCAGCATCTGAAAATGCACCGCATCCTTCTGCCGTTCTTCGGCTCTCAGCCGCTGGACCAAACCATTCATATCTACCATCATCGTGTTAAACGTCCGGGTCAGTTCCAAAATTTCTCCCTTGTACCGCTTCTCAGGCAGCCGGATCCGCAGATCCTTGCGGACTGCCTCCTTCATCTTGATCTGCATATGCGACAACGGCCTTGTAAACGCATGGGCAATCATGAACGCAACCGCAATAAACGCGGCGGTAATGGCATAAAAGGTTACAAAGTATTGCTTCTTCAGCGTTTCGATTTCCCGGAACAGCAGATGAAGCGGTATTCGATCCACCAGATACCAATCCAGGGAAGACAAATAGCTGTAATTCACCAGCGTGTCGGACTGCTGATCCGTCCAATGACCGCTCTGCGGCATGTCTGCGATTTCTTTGACGGCTGCGGCAGACAATGACGAATCGGGAATCGACCTTGCGATCACCTCACCGGTACGGGTCATGATAAAGTAGGCTTGATCGCTTTCGGATTTTTGCAGCATGGATTGAAACCAGAAGGAAAAATCGATGCTGATGCGTGCCAAGCCGTAAGCCTTGTTGCTCCGGTCGCGCAGTTCGGCGTACAAAGACAGCAGGCTCGGGCTCTTACTGATGTCACGTGACACGTAATTGGCGTCGTCGGACACCCAGAGATAAGAGGACTTGGATTCCTTAAGCGCCTTAAAAGATGCGTTAGATGCAATCTGGCTGTAATTCAGGGAAGTATTCGGCGGATAGGATGTATATACATGGCCGCTGTTGTCGAGGAGCGTGAAATAAACGGACGGATTGTACAGGAAAAAGCTGTTGTTGAGCCCTTTGAACTTGTCCTCCATGATCTCTTTGTTATCCAGGACCGACCGTTCCTCCGGCTTCTGCAGAATGCGCCTCACCTCGGTGTCCTGTTCCAGGAAAATCAGCGTCTTGAACGCAATGCTGAGCTGATCCTCGAGTGACCGGTGCAGATTGTCCAGCTGCTCGTGGCTCTGCTCGCTGATTTTATTTTGGACAAGCGATTCGATTTTCTGGTAATTGTACAAATTCAGCACGCTGAACGGAAGCAAAATGACGAGCGCAAACAGGGCAAACAACCGGTATTTCAGCTTGTGGGGAATGAGGTGACCGAGCCATTTCCGCATAACGAGAACTCCTTTTTTACACTTGGTGCTCCCATTATATCTCACACGATGTCCCTAGATAACAAG
This sequence comes from Paenibacillus sp. FSL R5-0378, assembly GCF_038009285.1. Lineage (NCBI taxonomy): Bacteria > Bacillati > Bacillota > Bacilli > Caryophanales > Paenibacillaceae > Paenibacillus > Paenibacillus sp. FSL R5-0378. The sequence goes on along the minus strand of NZ_JBBPAY010000001.1, from coordinate 4,104,292 downwards.
GTTTGTTTAAGAGCGTAAATTTGTAGTGTGCAGCCCTGAAAAAAGCATCAAATCGTTCTATTGACACGCCGCTGTTGGTCCTGCCGGTTAACGAAAAAAGAACCGCACCCTCATGCGGTCCTTCAGGAGATTTATACGTATAATTTGATCTCGCTTTCAGCAAGATCGCAGGCTCAGTTTCTACCGTAATACAGCTTGCGGTTCGTGACGTCCACAAGGTACATAATATCGACGCCGTTTTCATTGCGCTCCACGCTAAGCCGCTCGATCGGCTTGCCTGGCGCGATGGACGTTTGGCTCCAGCCCCCGCCCGTCGGTGCGGCCATAAATGCGCGGTCCGTACCGCTGCTCTTGGCGTAGTACACCCGCGGCACCGAGCCGGCCCATGTAATATCAATGGCTGCCTTGGTCTCGGAAGCGTTATACACGGTTTGCAGGTTCCAGCCGTTGACTCCATAAGATGCATACTTCACGGAAAAGGTCGTGCTGCCTTCCTCCCGGTAGCGGTAGGCTGCGACAGGATTGCCGGACGAATCGACGGCCAGTTTGGCGCTCTGCACACCGGGGCCACCGGGGTCACTTCCCGTCTGAACATACGCTTCGGTCGGGGAGAGCGGCTGGATGATATCGGCGGTTCCCGGCGTCAGCGGCAGGGAAACGGCGCTGCCGTCGGCCTTGGTGAAGCTGCCTGTCGATGGGCTGTATTTGACGTAAGACAATTCATGCCGCAGCGGACTGGCCGCAAATGCGGACCACTCGAACAAAATGTGAAGGTCGCCGTTCGCATCAAAAACAAGATCATCAGGGTAGAACGATTTGTTCAAGGACGAGCCGATCACGGCCACCTTGGACCATGTGGAAGCCGCGTTATCCCACCGGAACAGCTGCCCTGACCGGTAGCCGGCGGCGTCTTCTCCGGACCGGATCAACAGGTATACGTCTCCGTTCGGTGCCGTGGTCAAGACGGGATAGGTGCCTTTAAACGTGGAAGGCGTTGGCATATCGGCGGAATGGTTTTGCGGCGCGCCCCCTACCGTGTCGGACCGGAAATAATGCCATGCTTCGTGGTGCATCGAAGCGAACACGTGAAACCTGCCGCTCCCGTCCCGCGCGATCGAGGGCTGATTATGTCCCAAATCATCGCTGTATTCTGCAACCGAGCTTCCGTTCATGACTGGAATATTGGACCATCCTCCGTTCCCGTCCCGCCTCGCGATATATACTTTATGCGTTGACTCGGCGCTTCCCGGCGCGTTATACGCCATGTAGGCGTACTCCAATCCCGTTCCATACGTTTCGAGGGGCGTCCACCAACCCGCTTGGTTGCTTGAATCCATGGCATATGGCACCTCGGTCAATGCCGCGTCAGCGCTGCCCATCCCGGACGGCAGGAGTGTAGCCAGCATCAACGCCGCCGCTCCGGTTTTCCACGGTCTTCCTTTTTTCATATCTTCAGCCTCCTTTAGGTAAAGTAACCCCTTCATATGCCTGAAGCATGAGACTATATCCTGCCCACAATATAAAGCGCTTTCAAATTGTCAGAACGCTCATGCGCACGGTTATCGTAGCACGAGGCCCAACCCCCGTGTCATACACAAATTGATGCATCCCATAGAACAAATTCACGTCTTTTCATCCAGCCGGAAACAGATATAGAACGAATTAGCAGTGCGCGGATATCCCATTAATACGGTCAAGCCGCTTGTAGGACTAAACTTAGCAAGATGTATGATGCGAAAATAATTCTGCCCTGCCAGGCCAGACGATACGGTTATTGCCGACGTAAAAAAACGTCTATCGACGTACTTTCAAAGAAGACAGACCGCGTTTAAAGGTAATTTTTCTTGCAATATCAGGAAGCCATCGCCCTGGAGTTTATACTTTCTGGTATTATAAAAAAACGACGCCGGATGCGGCGTCGCTACTGTTATTTAAAGCACTTCATTCTAAGCAATGCCAGAAATTAAGAGTTCTGAACCAGGCTGTATCTAGCGGATAACACTTGCTCCTCATAGCGTTTCACTTCATGCAGCCACTGCTCACGTACAGGCACGCCCTGCGAAGCGCAGTAGTAATCCCACACGGCCCCGAAAGGGTAGGATTTGAACTCCTCGGTCAAAGCCAGCCGTGAGGTGAAATCGCCTGCAAGCTCGATCCTTTTCAGCTCATCCACCGGTTCCAGCATGGCCCGGAGGAGCGCTTTGATCGTATTGCGGGTGCCGATGACCCATGCTGCAATATGATTGATGCTGCCGTCAAAGAAATCCAGGCCGATGCTCGTTCTCGGCAGCAAATCACCCCGGACCAGCTCGCGGGCGATTTCGAGCAGCTCATCATCCATCGTTACGACATGGTCGCTGTCCCAGCGCACGGGACGGCTGACATGCAGCAGCAAATGTTCGCTGAACATCAGGATGGACGTCAGCTTGTTGCTGATCACTTCAGTCGGATGAAAATGCCCGGCATCGAGGCAGACCGCTTTCCCCCGCGACAGCGCGTAGCCCATATAAAATTCGTGCGAACCCACAACGTAGCTCTCGGAGCCCAAACCAAACAACTTACTCTCCACCGCGTCGATGTTATACGACGGATCGATCTCTTCGCTGAATATCTCATCAAGCGAATCGCGCAGCCGCTGGCGCGGTGACAGGCGGTCGACCGGCGTATCCTTGTACCCGTCAGGTACCCAGCTATTGGTCACGCAGGGCTGACCCAGCTCGCGGCCGAAATGCTCGGCAATCCTGCGGGATGCCTTGCCGTGGCGGATCCAGAACTGGCGGATTTCCTCATCCGCATGGCTGAGTGTAAAACCATCGGCCGCTTTCGGATGGGAGAAATACGTAGGATTGAAATCCAGACCGAGTCCCTGATCTTTGGCCCAATCGACCCAACGCTGAAAATGGCGGGGCTCGAGCTCGTCAAGGTCAACCTTCTCTTCGGTGTCCGCATATATCGCATGGAGATTCACCTTATGCTTGCCGGGGATCAAGGACAAGGCTTTCTCCAGATCGTCTCTCAGCTGATCCGGCGTGGCCGCGCGTCCCGGATAACTGCCGGTTACCGCAATTCCTCCGCTAAGCTCCGCGTCTCTGAACAGAAAACCCCGCACATCGTCACCCTGCCAGCAGTGGAGCGAAATTTTAATTTGCGCCAGCTTTTCCAGCGCCTGATCGACGTCGATCCCATGCTGGGAATATAGCGTTTTGGCATCCTCATAACTCTTCTGAATTTGTTGATCCATATGACTTGCCTCCCGAAAATTGGATTTGGAAAATGATCATTTCTTCACGATCCTATTCCAGCGTTCCTTCACGCCGGCCGCGAGTGGGCCCGGTTTATAGCGGGTCACTTCAAAAGATTCGGCAACGGTTCTTCTGGCTTCATGGATATCCCTGAACACTCCAGTTTGGATCATTTGGACCATCAGGTTGCCGAGCGCCGTGGATTCGACGGGGCCTGCGCAGACCTCCCGGCCGGTGGCGTCCGCCGTCAGCTGGCAGAGCAGTTCGTTTTTCGCTCCGCCGCCTACAATGTGCAGGACTTCGACGGGTTCTCCGGTCAACGATTCCAGCTCATCCAAGTACGTGCCGTAGCTTAGAGCCAAGCTGTCGAAGATGCAGCGTGCCACCTGGGCCACCGACTCCGGAACCTTCTGCCCGGTGTCCCTGCAAAAGCGGCGGATTTCCTCCGCCATATCCGGCGGATTTAGGAACCGGTCGTCATTGCAGTCGATCAGACTGCGGTAAGGCTCGCTTTGCTCCGCCATTTGAACCAGCTCAGCAAAGCTGTACCGGTCTCCGCTCTGCCGGCGGACTTCCTGTATTAACCAGAGGCCCGTAATATTTTTCAAAAAACGATATGTTCCGTAAGCGCCCCATTCATTGGTGTAGTTCGCTACCATCGTTTCCTTCGTGTTCAAGGGCTGATCCCGCTCCACGCCCAGAAGGGACCATGTACCGCTGCTCAAGTAGGCCCAGGAACTCCCCTCACGGGCGGGCACTCCAAGCACCGCGGAAGCGGTATCATGGGTTGCCGCAACGACGAGGCTGCACAACGGCAAATCGTACCGCTGCTGAAGTGCCGGGTCCAGCCCTCCAAGGGGGGTTCCCGGCTCGGTCAGCGCGGCAAACTGTTCCCGCCGCATCCCGAGAATGGACAACAGCTCTGCATCATAATCCCGGCTCTGCAAGTTCAGCAGCTGGGTGGTGGACGCGTTGGTCACTTCGTTGATCCGCCTGCCTGACAGACGGAAATACAAATAATCCGGTACGAGCAGAACCTGGTCTGCCCGTGCCCGTTCTTCCCGGTCATGTGCAAACAGCTGGTAGATCGTGTTGAACGTCAGCTGCTGGATGCCTGTCTTCTCATACAGGGCTTCACGGGAAATCAGCTTTTCCAGCTCCGCCGGGGCCGAATCCGTCCGCCGGTCACGGTACGCATAGACTTCCCTAAGCCTCCTGCCTTCCCGGTCGACCAGTGCATAATCCACCGCCCAGGTATCGATCCCCAAAGTACAGGAATCGACGCCGGCCTTTTTGGCTGCCTGCAGCCCTGCAACGATTTGCTCCAGCAAATGCTCGATATCCCAATACAGAGAGCCGTCCAGCTCACGGAAGCCGTTGTCGAATCGGTGGATTTCCTCCAGCACCAGCTTGGAATGCTTCAGCCTTCCGAGAACGAGGCGCCCGCTTGATGCCCCGATGTCAACGGCGATATGAGCATCCATACCTCCATCCCCTTTCTGTACCAAGTTCGTCCCCTTTCATGGAAACGCTTTCGAATCACACTGCCATATCAGGAAAAGATTCTGCCGCCAGCCTTTCGGCTGCTTCCATACACCTTTTCGCGCAACATTTCCAGCGTTCCATGACCAGATCTTGTTCTATCCTCCTATTTATCATAAAATGATTAACACCCCGGGTAATTTAGGTGAAAGCGACATTTTACCCGGTAATTCCGACATAGCGAGGATAATCATCATGCCTAAGCGTACGGTAAGGCTGCTGAGCGGCAGGGAGTATTTCAACAATTGGGATGACTTCTCGATTTTCGTAAACCGCAACGCCGAGTCCTATGAGTTAACCGAACATCACCATGATTTTCTGGAAATGAGTTATGTCAGTGAAGGAACCGGGTATCACCATACAGGCGATGAGGTCATGCCCGTATCTGCGGGGGACCTGTTCGTCATTCCGATCGGCGCTTCGCATGTGTTCAGGCCGGGGTCAACGGCCAAAGACCGTCAGCTGATCGTGTATAACTGCCTGACTTCCATGGAGAATGCCACCAAAATTTTGGAAATGGTGCCTGGAGGCGATGAGCTCGGAAGGCTTCTGGCTTTTAACGAAATCATGCACTACCGCGACCGTGACGGCGAAGCCAAAGGCTGGTTTGAACGGCTCTATCGTGAGTATTCGGTGGAACGTACCGGAAGGGAAACCGCCTTGTACGCAGGCATGCTTCAGCTGATGATCTGCATCATCCGGATTCACGAAGCCACGGTGGAAGGGGCACCGCCGCCTACCGTAGGTATGGACCATGTGCTGTCTATGCTTCATGGCCATTACAGCCGTCCGTTTACCGTAGAGGAGCTAGCCGGTGAGCTCGGGATTGGGGAGCGGCAGTTTCAGAGGCTGTTCGTCAAACATACCGGACTCACACCAATCAAGTATCTGCAGCGGATCCGGATTCAGGAGGCTTGCCGCCTGCTCCGGTCAAGTCACCGCCGGATTCACGATATCTCAGGCGCCGTAGGGTATACGGACATCGCGTTTTTCAACGGGCTCTTCAAGAAGATTACCGGCATGACGCCAAGGGAATACCGGCAGTCACACGCCTCCATAACGAGGACGGCCGCCGGAACGGAAGATTGATTAGTGTAACAATGTAATATTCATATACACTATGCATATACACAAATAAAGCCAGTCCCCAAGGGGCTGGCTTCCTTCATTCCATATTGTTCAGGACGTTTCCGCGGCAATCCGCACCGTGTCTCTTCCGGCCCGCTTGGCATCGTACAGCGCCCGGTCGGCCAGCTTCAGCAGCCGCCGCAGCTCGGCATCCGGCCAATTGCCTCCTCCTATAGGGAGCACTCCCGCGGATGTGACTTCCATCCCCGCTGTAAGACCTCCATCACGGACCCAAGCTGACGACGGGCCAGTCTCGCCCGCCTCCGCGCTCGCCGCTGCTTCCATTCTCGCCAAGCCCGCCGCAGGCAAGCCGGCGGCACCAAAGCTTGCCGTCATCGACAGTGGGCCGCCCGCTGTCTCAAGCGGCTGCAGGGCAAGGCTGGCGCGTATGCGCTCCGCTGCTCCGGCAGCCTCTACCGGGCTGAGCCCCGGAAGGGCGACCACAAACTCCTCGCCCCCGTACCTGCCAAACACATCCTCGGGTCGCAGCTGCTCACGGCATACCGCGACGATGTGCATCAGGGCGTCATCGCCCGTATCATGCCCGAACTCATCGTTGATCCGCTTGAAGTGATCGATGTCGAACAGCAGCAGCGACATTGGCTCCTCCTGTTTCAGGCAGTCGTACAGCAGGCCGCTGGCCAGCTTCATAAAATGGGCACGATTGTAAATCCGCGTCAACCCGTCATAGTAAGCCAGCTGGCGAAGCTCTTCCTGAAGACGCGCTTTCTCGGTGACATCGATCAGCACGATCAGCCGTCCGGCCGGCTGCCCGCCCTGATTGCGGATGACAGACGTCCGGATTTGATAGTTGAAGTCCCTCTCTCCAATATGCCAGTTCAATTCCTGAATATCCGCTGCTGAACCGCTATCCGTATCCGGATCGTAATGAAGCAGCGGTCCACCGGCGTGCTTTTCCCACAGCCCTTCCAGCGGCTCCCCGATGGACGAGACGCCGAGCTCTGGAATCATGGCGCCGGCGGCAGGGTTGTAATCGACCAGCCGGTTGTCCCTGTCGAGTACCAGCACCCCGTCACGCATGCTGGCAAACAGCTTGTCCCGGGCAATCGGAGCGACGTGAAATAATCCTTTGGACACAAGCGCCCATAAGTAAAGCGCTGAAGTCACCGTCATGATCACCGGGATCGGATCCATTCCTTCAGGGGTTTGACCGCCCAGGTAAAGAAAGTCTCCGGCTAGCGGCAGCACCAGGCCGATCAGCATCGTGCCGAGCTGAAAGCGGTAAGAAGGCATTCTCCGCCAGTGCCTCAGCAGAAGCACGACACCGCCGATCATGCAGCCGAACGTGTAAGCACCTTGAATAATATACCAGGGACCCCCCACCACGTCCGCCTTAAGGCTGGACCCTCCTGCCCGCAGGACAATGTCGCGGTAATAGAGGTGATGCCAATCGTTCGTCATGACCAGCAGCAGTGTGACCGCGGGAATGATGAACATGGTTATCTTGAGGCGCCTTCCCAAATAACGCTCCATACCGAGATAGGACATAATGATGAGCAGATTCAGCGGAGGCAGAAACGGCATGCCCAAGTATTCGAACTTGATCCAGAACTTGATTTCTTCGAGCGAACCGCTGGCAAGTTCAAGCGCGGACCCGAACGTATAAATGGCTGCCAAAAGGCTGAACGCAAAAAAGGTTCTCACCATGGTGAGCTTGGACCTTCCCGACAAGGCATATAAACCCATCAGAAGATTTAACACACCGGCGGATACGATCAGAGTCAGGACAGCGGAGTAAGGTGTTCCCATAAGGTTGCAGGCTCCAAATCATGTGTGGTTAGCCGGAGCCGTCGCGGTCCGGTCATTGTTATCCCGATGTTACCACAGGAAATAAGGGCAAGGATACAGAAAAATAATCATCCCGCCATACGAGATGGCGGGATGATGACGGGATTGAATCCCCTGGATGCCTTTCATTCAAGACAGCCATATATATATGCCGGTCCAAATCATTTAAAATACTGAGCCAAATGTTCGGCAGCTTTCACGATCCCCTGCCGCTCCGCCTCGATCGATCCCCAGAACCGGTGATCTTCGAGCTCGATACTTACCGCTCCCTGATAACCAAGCCGGTCAAGCCTTACGGCAACCTTGCTCCATTCCACTTCACCATGCCCAGGGATCGTATAGCGCCATGACCCTTCGGAGAAGCCATACTTCTCCCCAAAGGTTGCGGGGATGACGCCGCACTCGTACAGTTCATCGTGCAAAATTTCCGTATCCTTGCCGTGGCAGTGAACGACTCGGTCACCGAATTCGCTTAAAGCGCGGAGATAATCAATGCCCAGCCGGACCAGGTGGGAAGGATCATAGTTGAGCCCGAAATGCCGCGAAGGGATCGCTTCGAACATCGCTCTCCACATTTCCGGCGTACATCCCAGCGTCGGATAATACGGCGCCGGGCCGGGCCAGCCCTCGATCGCCATATAAACGCCCTTCTCCTCGGCATGGCGGACCAGTTCCGGAAACGTATCCTTCCAGATAGCGAAGCCCTCCCTGCGTGGGAGCGTATGGTCTTCCGGGACGAGACACATAAACATGACGCTGCCGCCGAGTTCCGAAATTCCTTCCATTTGCTGTTTTACTGAGGTCACAGCCGCCTCTCTTACAGAGTCGTCGCGGCTGAGAAGCTTTGCCGTCTGCTGGGCATCGACCGATCCGATCCCGATGCCGGCCTCCTCGCACGCCTGCTTTACTTCCGGAGTCAGCTGCGGAACATCCAGAATATCGAGTCCGGCTTCTGCTGCCCACAGAGCCGTTTGCCGGATACCTTCCGCACCGATTTTGGGTGGTATCCGCATTCCGATAGGATTGCTCATTAGACGTTTTCCTCCTCTGTTATCGATGCGGCCTGCGGGACATAGCCTGCCGCCTGGTAGATCATCTCGGACAGCTTAACAACCTTCAGGGCGAATTCTCCAGGCACCAATACTTCATGCCGTCCCAAAATCGCGTCGATGAAGCTTTTGTCCTGATTCGTCGTCTGCTCCGGCAGATCAGGGACGATCGGTTCCTGCTTCAGCCGCCGCAGCGTGATTTTTCCGTTGTCATAGAAGATACCGCCGTCCTCGCCGCAGAACACAAAGGTTTCATGCCAGCAAGGTGCATAGCCGACCAGATTCAATCCAGCCACAGCTCCTTCCGCAAACCGGATCGAGGTAAAGGTATCGATCTCGACCGGCGCACCATGCATATGCAGCTGCGGTTTGACGTCTACCGGCGTCAGCCCGGTGGTCCAGAGCAGCACGTCGATAATGTGGCTGCCGGAATCCATCAGGAAGCCGCCCCCGGAGAGCGCCGGGTCTTGACGCCAGGAACCGGGCGTCCCCTGTCTCCATTCCTGATACAGCGAAGCGGTAACCGAGGTGACCTTGCCGATGACGCCGCTCGCAATGGCATCCCTTATGTACAGGAACTCAGGTTGAAAGTGGCGCTGATACGATACCTGCAAAATTTTCCCCGCCTGCTCGGCGGTATGAATCAGCAGCTCGGCCTCGGCCGAAGAGCAGGTCATCGGCTTCTCGATCAGAACATGCAGACCGCTGCTGAGCACATCCTGCGCCTGCTGAAAATGCTGGGTGTGCGGTGAACAGATCACGACCGCGTCCAGCTCTGCCTGTGCCAGCATGTCCTCGTAATTCGAATACTGGCGGGCTTCGCGAAGCTCGAATTTTTCCACAAATGCATTCCGATTTTTGTCACTGGTGTCCGTCAAAGCTGTAATTTGAACCTCCGGTAGTTCCAGCAGTTGTCTGGCATGCCAAGCGGCGATGCCTCCCGTGCCGATGATGCCTACGCGAACTTTGCTCATGTACACAGCCTCCTCAATAAAATACGGTACAGTAAGGATACTTCCATACGGCTTGCCGGCTTCATCTCAGCAGTATTTTATGTCATCCCCATTATAGAAATGAAAGCGCATCCGAACAATGCAATATAACGACAACTTGACGGCCGTCCTGTCACGATTTCACAGAAAGGCGGCACTTTTGAAACTGAAGCTATTACTTCTGTCAGCCGCTTATTTTCTAAACGCTCGATGATAAGCGGATATAATAGCTCCGATATGGAAAAAGCTGAATTATACTCATTACAAGGACAAAGGAAGCTGGCCCATGGATATACATGCGATTAACAGCTGGATCAGGCAGCTCGCCCACAATTACTTTTTGATCGTCATCGCCGCGGTCGTCTTTTTTCTGTTCAAAGCGGTGCTCGGTTATTTAACCTACCGCCATTACGATAAGAAGCTGGAAGCATTAAATCGTAAGCTGGACAGGTTAACGGATGAGCTGGGCAAAATCAAACGCGATTGACGGCAAAGCACCGCCAGCCTCTAAACGAGAGCTGACGGTGTTGAACGGTTCACGCGAGGTTAGCGGTTTACGGATACAGGCCAATTTCGGCGATCTGCAGCTCCGCGCCACCATTGTTCGCCGTCACGTTGAGCCGGTAATACGAATAAGCGGTCGTGTTGCTAAAGGTATACGTTTTCGTCAGGAAGCGGCTTGCAAAGGTTTGGCCTGTACGGGTATCCAGCGTCGTCCAGCTCGTGCCGTTATTCGATCCCTGAAGTGACCAATTCTTCGGATCCCTTGCTGGAAAATCATTAGCTGACGTTACCGAATAGGAAGTGGCGATATGGGATGCCCCCCCGCCGAATTGATACTGAATCCATCCCGCATTCGTAAAAATCAGCCATTTCGTTGAGCTGCTCCCGTCAAACGCCTTCTCCTTCTCTTCGCCGGATGGACTACCCATTGCGCTGGCGGATACCGTGCCGCCCGTCGTCAACGATCCGTTAGCGGGTGCGCCCAGCGCACTGTTGATCGCCGCCGCGTAGTCCGCCGCCGACCCTCCGCCCGGATTGTTCAAAATGGCGTCATAATACCAGATAAAACCTCCCTGGATGCCCGCCGACGACTTCCACGCGCTCATCCGGCTGTTGACTTGAGCCGGGGTGTTGCCGCCGCTGGACGTTTTGCTGTCCAATCCCGGCATTACCGTCATTCCGAGCTGGCTGCTCCAGGCTGCCGGATCATTCCCCGCTCCTCCGTCGTATACCTGCAAATACACACGGTCCACGCTGGATCCCAGTTGGGATTTGACGCTCTGCCAATAGCTGACGTTGGTATAAGGACACAGCGTGATCTTCAAGCCCATCCCGGACAGCATCTTGCCAAAGGCGACCGCCGAATTAACGTCGTATAAGTCCTCGTTGTCAAAGCTCACCGCATCAACCCCAAGCGCCGACTTGAGCGCAGCAAAGTTTTTGTACAAAATGCTTCCGGTTCCCGTCCCTTGAGTGGCGACGAGATTTTTGATGTTCTGGAAATCGCTCACGCCCCATGAACCAACGCTGATCTCAAGGCGCTTCACCGAGGTGGGCGCCTGCTTGAGCGAAGCCAGCTCGGCAGGCCATGATGCTTTGCCGACATAGGTGCCGTTAGATACCACCGGTTGATCGTTATACACCAGATCCCCGTTGCTGTTGACATGGATAGTCCACAGCATGACCGTCGTGAAACCGGAAGCTTTCAGCGTGTTCATCGTGTCGGTTCCCCCTGCATAGAACGGACCGCCGCCGTAAATCACGGATTCGGATACCGTCTCTGCCGATGCGCTCCAGGGCAGCAGTCCAAGGAGCAGAAGGCAGCTCATGAGCGCTTTGAATGCTTTTCCTTTCAAACCAGTTCACCTCTCTACACAAAATGGATGGTTTCGGCTAATATACAGCAGATGAAACGTGGTGCCATCTAACGATATGTGTCATATTCGGCGTTCAGAATCAGATCTTGCATGACGGCTTGCGGGCATGCCAACAATCCGACGTTCGCCCGGAACTTCGGATTGTGGATGTACCATTTATTTTATTTTGTTGATATGCAGCATGTATTCACCGCGCTGGAGCGGATTCAGCTGCCTCCGTTGATTGACGGGGATCGGCGAGGCAGCGGTGATGTATCCGCCCGGCTTAACCGACATCACGCCTTCTCCCCCTGTGAGCCCGTGCAGCTCGGTTTTTAAGATGTCGGCATTTCGCACCGGAATCGTTCCCGTGACATATACGCTGCCGTGATCGAACTTCGGTTCTTCAAACGTCCCGTCCAGCGCCGTGACCCGAAACAGCACTTTGCTGATGCTCGATTCGGGAAGGCTGATCTGCAGCTCGCTGACCGGTTCGTACACCTGGGTCCCCGCTCTTTCTAGCGCTTTCATCAGAACAAGCGGTGTCAGCAGGCGGAAATCCTTTGCCGTAGATACGGGACTGCTGTAACCGCTGTGGGTCAGGGTAACCGTGATATCAGTAACGCCCCACCCGTACAGCCCTTCCTGGAGGACCTCCGTTACGGTTTCCCGGATCGCCTTTTGAAAAGACAGCGGAAGCGATCCCAGTTCAACCTCCAGGCGGTATACCAGACCGGAATCTACTGGGCCAGGATCGACGCGGAAGCCGACCGTTGCCCAGAACGGGTTGTCCGGCTCACCAATGCTTTCCGCAGCCTCCCCGGAAGATACCGGTTTTTCGATGCAGATCACTTGCGGTGCCGAGAAAGCAGCCTCAATCGCATACCTCTCTCTCAGCGTTTCCAGCAGCACTTCCTGCTGTACCTTGCCGAAGACGTGGATGATATTTTCGTGGGTTTGAGAGTCGTATACATACTGCAAAAACGGGTCTTCCACGGTCAGTTCGCTCAGCGCCTGATGAAGCGGGTGTCCATCTTCCGGCCGGACCGCGGATACCTGCACTTGAATCGGAGGCTTCTGAAAACGAAATACCTTCATGCTCTCTGACACGCAGCCGATCACGTCCCCTACCTTCACCTGCTCGCTGCCAAAAATCGCGATATCCCCGGCATCGACCTGTTGAACCGGTTTCCTTTCGCCATCTTTCAGCCCGTACAGCTGCTTGATTTTAATCCGTTCCGACAGGCCATCCTGCGCGATGACCGTCACATCAGCCCGGGCCTGCAGCTGTCCGCCAAACAAACGGACAAAAACGAGCCGTTCCCCGCCCGCCTGGACAACCACTTTGAAGACCAATCCTGACAGCGGCAGAGCGGAAAGCGCCTGCGATGCTTGGACAGGAAAATAACGGGCCAGCCCGGAGAGCAGCTCCCGAACCCCCAAACCTCTCGCCGCCGATCCGGCAAACAGCGGAAACGCAAGTCCCTGCCGGCTTTGTCTGCCCAGCTCCTGCCTCAGCCGGTCTTCGGTTATGACCTCATCATGGGCGAAATCCTCCATCAGCGCTTCGCTGCCCAAAGCCAGCACTTCGATCCAGCCGGAAGCTCGGGGATCCGCCGGAACCACCTGAACAGACTCGGTTCCCTCTTGGTCGGCCACAGACACCTCGCATATGCGCTCATCCAGCAGCTTGCGGATTAAATCCCGCACCCGAATGAAATCCGCACCCAGCCGATCGATTTTATTGATAAAGAAAATGACCGGGATTCCGTGCTCCTTGAGTGTCTGCATCAGCACCCGCGTCTGTGCCTGCACTCCCTCAACCGCGGATACGACCAGAATCACGCCGTCCAGAACGCCAAGGGAATGTTCGACTTCGGAGATGAAGTCCGCATGCCCCGGCGTATCGATTACATTCACCTTCAGATCGCCCAGCATAAACGACACGGCTGCCGCTTTGATGGTGATCCCCCTTCTCCGTTCCATGTCCAAAGAGTCGGTGATCGTACTGCCTTGGTCGACCGATCCCGCTTCCTCGATTACCCCTGCCTGATACAGAATTTGCTCCGTCAAAGTCGTTTTGCCGGCGTCAACATGGGCCAAAACTCCAATATTTATCGTATCGTTCATATCGCTCTAACCTCACAGGTTTCATTAGATTGGATCCTTTCGGTTTCGTGTCGATATAGCGTTGCCGCATGCGTACCGCCTCCTGTATCATTTGTAAACTTATTGTATCCCTCTTCCGGACATCCGGAACGGGTATAAAATGCTTATAGCTAAAAAATATCCGGCCATGCATTTTAAATAGCGCCAAAAAAAGACCGCTCCCATCAGGCCGGTAACCGGCTTGATGGGGCGATCCCAACAAAATTGCAGCAATTCGGTGATATTATATTTTGAACGAGATGGATATATCCTCGACTTTTCGGGACCAGATCATATGATGCTGCCCCTCTCCCCAATGGTTGTCCAGCACATAGTCCGCCTCGCCAAATTTCCGGGTCCAGATCCGCTGGGCGTTCCGATACCCGCTGTCCAGGCAGAATTGCGAGATGCCTTTTGCCTGCAGCGTGAGCAGCATGGTGCTCCAGAGCGTGCTGCCGATACCCTGGCCATGGAGCTCGGGGTGAACCAGGACGGTCCCGACTTCGATCACATCCCTCAGCGCATGGCCGGTGGATTCATCGATCAGGGAGCTGGAAGGTCCATACTCGATCGTTCCGGCGATCTTGCCTTCCATCCATGCGATGAGAAAATAACGCTGGCGGCCTTGCGATTCCAAATCCTGTCTGAGGTAATCATGCTTAGAGGCGATTTCATGCTCGATATCATCGTGCAGGTCGGCTATGCCTTCCTTCTCAAACGTATCCGTGATAACCAGCCTAAAAAACGTATGTATCGCCTCGACATCCGCTGCCTTTGGTCTTCTGATCTCCAATTTCCCCATATGCCAACCCCCAAACCGGCTTCAGTATTCTATTAATATATCATGAAAGGGGATAACGGATGGATGCAAAAAACCGCCCGGAAGGATCCGGACGATTCATTGCACTGCGCTTGCACCGTGATAACCGTTAGGAGACGACGAACTGAACGACGAGAGGAGTTCCTCCGTCCAGTGCATCACCTCCTGGAATGGTGATGGCGGTCGTCGTGACCGAGGACGTGTCCGCCGTCTGGAGCATTCCGTTGATAAAAAGATTGTAATATTTATACGCTCCAGGAAAAGCCGTGGCCGCCGTGCCTGCATCATTCGTAAATGCCGTAGCGGCCACGGTGAACGCAGCCCCTGTTCCGGTCCCCGAACCGATCGTGGACGTATACCGCAGGCTGTTCTGGTATGGTGTTACAATAGGCATCCTTGCTCACCTCCCTTCTCTATCAATAGATGCGATAGGATCAGAGAAGTGAGGGCAAGTCTATAAAAATGGATGAAAACAGCGGTAGATTCATAGCCGGCTTTACCGCGCCTATTGGCTTCGCAGCAACAAAGGCGATTAACTCATTTTGGGTTATATCAATTTACACCTGCAAAGCGTATTTTTCACGGGCAAGGCGCGTAGCTTCAACCATGTTCCGGAGCGAGGCTACGGTCTCTCCGATTCCCCGGGTTTTGAGTCCGCAGTCCGGGTTGATCCAGAAGAGCTTCGGATCCAGCACCCGCAGAGCCCGGTCGATCATCCGGGTCATCTCCTCTACGTCCGGAACGCGGGGACTATGAATGTCATAAACGCCGAGGCCGATACCCAGCGGGTAGGTATTCTCTTCGAAGCTCTGAATAAGCTCCCCGTGGCTCCGCGAGGTTTCAATGGAGATGACGTCCGCGTCCATGTCAATGATGGAATCGATCATGTCATGGAATTCGCAATAGCACATATGGGTATGGATTTGCGTCGAATTCTGCACCGTGCACGTGGTCAGCCGGAACGCCTTCACCGCCCATTCGAGATAGCCTTTCTGGTCCTGTTCCTTCAGAGGGAGCCCTTCACGAACGGCCGGCTCATCCACCTGGATCATGCCAATCCCCGCACTCTCCAGCGCCTCGACCTCTTGCCGTAATGCATAAGCCAATTGGTAGGCGATTTGCTCGCGGCTGATGTCATCGCGGACGAATGACCAGTTCATTATGGTGATCGGCCCGGTGAGCATACCCTTGACCGGCAGCTTCGTCTTGGATTGGGCATACGCGGTCTCCTTGACCGTCATCGGCTTCTCCCAAGCGACGTCGCCGAAAATAATCGGCGGTTTGACGCAGCGGGAGCCGTAGGATTGAACCCAGCCGTTCTGCGTAAAGGCAAATCCCGCCAGCTTTTCCCCGAAAAATTCGACCATGTCCGTCCGTTCAAATTCGCCGTGAACGAGCACATCAAGTCCGATTTCCTCCTGCAGCTGTATCCAGAGATCGATTTGTTCCCGGATAAAATTCGTGTACTGCTCGGCGTTCCATTCGCCTTTGCGCCACAGCTGGCGTGCCTTGCGCACTTCCGCCGACTGCGGGAAGCTGCCGATAGTCGTCGTTGGCAGAATAGGCAGCTGCCACCGTTCCTGCTGCACGTCGAGGCGCTTCGCAAAAGCAGCCTCACGCTGCGCAGGCTCCGCGCTGACAGCGGCCACCGCCTGCTGGATATCGGTGCGGTTGCGTTCGCCGGAACGCTTGAGCGCGGTTACCGCCGCTTCACTCTTTTCCAGCTCAGCAGAAATCACCGATGCTCCGGATTGAACGGCCTTGCTCAGCAGCACGATTTCTTCCAGCTTCTCATCGGCAAAAGCCAGCGCACCCAGAAGTTCGGGCTGAAGCTTCGTTTCTGCCTGAACCGTGACGGGTACGTGCAGCAGGCTGCAGGAGGACTGAATCACCAGCCGTTCAGACGGCACGGTCGCCGCGATCTCGTTCAGCAGATCGAGCTTTTCGCGCAGGGATGCTTTCCAAATGCCGCGTCCATCGATGACACCCGCTCCAAGCACTTTATCCTGCGGAAACCCGAAGTCACGGATAGATTGCCGGTTCCCTGCCCCTCCGTGGACCAGATCCAGCCCGATACCGTCGACCGGCAGCTGTGTAACCTCTTGATAACGTTCGACTGCTTCAAAATAGGTCTGCAGCATGATTCTGACGCCTGGCGCCGCAGCTTTGAGCGTTTGGTAAATCTTCTGCAGCCGGCTGACGTCTGTATCGCTTAGCTTCGTTACGAGAATCGGCTCATCCACCTGCACCCAGTTGACGCCTTCCTGTTCCAGCTCCTTCAGAACCTGCGCGTACAGCGGCAGCAGACGATCAAGCCAGGCGTCCGTTTCCGATGCGGCATACCCTTTGGACAGCTTCAGGAAAGTGAGCGGTCCGACGATGACCGGTTTTCCTTCGATGCCAAGCTTGTCCTTGGCTTCGCGGTAAGCCGCAAGCGGTTTGTTCTCGGTTAGGACCGGCGTGATGCCGCCCAGTTCCGGCACGATGTAATGATAGTTCGTATTGAACCATTTGGTCATTTCGCAGGCAGTGGCGTCTTTGTTTCCTCTCGCCATCGCAAAGTAGACGGATACGGGAACGGGCCCGCCGTTGTATTCAAAACGATCCGGAATCATCCCGAACATGGCTGCTGTGTCCAACACATGATCATAATAGCTGAAATCGTTGACCGGGATCAGATCGATTCCTTTGTCCCGCTGTTTGCTCAGATGATTCAAACGAATGTCCTGCAGCTGCGCGTGCAGCTCCGATTCTTCGATTTTACCGGACCAAAACGCCTCCAGCGCCTTCTTCCATTCCCGGTTTGCGCCGATGCGCGGATATCCCAAACTGCTGCTGTATGCCATCTTCGTTACCCCTTTGCAAATTGTTACCAAAAAGATAACACGTGACGTCTGCTGCCGTATAACTGGAAATAACTATATCTAGTTATAGCCGCAAACTATAACGACCGCTCTTGTTCTAACCAAAATAAGCTCCACAGGCGGCTTGTTTACCCGCAGCTGCAGAGCTTTATCCATACTTTATTTAACGGACAGCAGACTGTCCGATATAAACGTCAGCTGAGCTTCCAACGACACCGGGTCGTTGTACGTGTCCGCCTTCGGATTCAGCTGAAATACATGACCTGATTTAACCGCAGGCAAGCTTTTCCATACCGGGTTGTCATAGACGATATTCGGGTCGCTTGTGTCTCCTGACCACGGACATGTGAAAATGATATCTCCGGCAAATTCCGGGAGCTTCTCCATAGAGATGGTAGCCCATCCGGTCCCGCTGTCAATTGCTTCCTTCTGTGCTTCCGGCGGCGCCTTCAAGCCGAATTCGTCATATATGATTTCTCCGCCGCGGCCGAAGTTATGTCCAAACACGTACAGCCCTTTGGCATAAGGGTTCAGGATGGACACCGTTTTGCTGCCTACCGCTTCCTGGATCTTGGGCTTCAGTTCATTGATCTTGTTTTCCCACTGCTCGACCCAAGCCTTCGCTTCTGCTTCTTTACCGGTCAGTTTTCCGAAGTCGATCATCTGATCCTTGTAATTCTTTTTACCGTATTCAATGGCGACAACCGGGGCAATCTGCTCCAGCTGATCGATTCCGTCCGTCCCGGTATACGTGATGATCAGATCCGGTTTCAGCGACAGAATTTTTTCGGGCGATGGCTCGCTGCCGACGCTTTCGATGCCGTCCAGCATGCCCTCGAAATACGGATTCTCCATGGCGCCTTCCAACACGCCGACCGGCTTGACGCCTAGCGCCAGGAAGTACCCTGTATAGAAATTCGTCAAATCGACGATCCGCTGCGGATGCTCGGGTACCTGAACATCGCCGTTGCCCGCTTGGAACGTCACCGTTTTACCCGTTCCGGAAGACTCATTCCCCCCGGCTTGGGATGGAGCCGTGTCGGACGATGATCCTGCTGAAGCAGTTCCAGCGGCCTCTCCTCCGCTTCCCGACGTCCCCGACCCTGCATTGGATCCGTTCCCGCCGCAGGCCGCCAGCAGCAGGGCTATTCCTAACACACAGACCATCAGCGTGTATGGTCTTATAAATTTAAACAACTGAATCCACCCCTATGTATTTGATATTGAGAATCATTATCAATATAGCATGACACTTCGGAGGTGGCAATCCATTTTTTAAGTCATCTGTATTATCTGTTTTACAGTGGCTTCCCAGATGTTTCTTTGTCCATCCCCGCTCTCGTTTGTATCCCCCTTCGTTCAGAAAGAACCAGTCCGGCGACGGTTAACAATGCGCCCCAGACCGCAGCTGCTGTGATCTCCTCGTGGAGGATCAAGGCCGCCGCTGCCACGGTGATGACCGGCACGAGATAAATATATACACTGGTCTGCACGGGCCCAAGTACACCAACGCTCCAGTTCCAGGTGACAAAGCATACCGCCGATGCACCCAGCCCAAGAAACAGCAGATTGGCTATATTGGCGCCATCGGACAAACGCTCGAGGTTACCGGGCAGACCCTCAGTAAGCAAGAACGGAAGCATAAACAGAAGACCATAGAAAAAGATCCGCCGCGTACAAGCAATGGTATGATACCCCAGCCGGCTTATTTTGCGCGTGAGGATCGAATAGATTCCCCAAAACACGCATGCCAGTGCTGCCAGAGAATCCCCGATCGGATTCAGCTTCAGCACTGCGCTTCCTTGCAGCGTGAGCAGCACCACTCCACTCATGGCCACCGCGAAGCCCACGAAAAACAGCCCATCCAGCCTCCCTTCTTTTAAGATAAGCCTGGACGTTACCGCGGTGACAAAAGGGGCAACCGAAACGATGATGCCGACGTTGGAGGCTAGCGTATAAGTTAACGCCACATTTTCCAGCAAAAAATACAAGGTTACCCCGCAAAGGCCCGCCCCCGCAAACAGCAGCTCTTCTCGGATCCGCCGGAATGGAATCATTCGGGGATGAACGGCAAGCAGTGCAACATATCCGATTGCGAAACGCAGCAGCAAAATGGCGAAGGGTTCAAAATCGTCCAGAAGCACTTTGGTCGATATGAACGTCGTCCCCCAAATCAGAATCGTCAACAAGGCGGTCATATGGCCAGCGTTCCGGCTTTCGGACAGCTTCATACGCCTTTGGCCCCCTTAGTTGGCAGGACAGGCTCCATCTGCCGTTCATTCCCGAAAATTCGCATATACTGGCGCGGCGTTAGCCCGATAAATCGCTTGAAAAAGTTGCTGAAATGGCTTTGATCGCTGAACCCGGTCAGCAGTGCCGTATCCGCCGGAGGCGTTCCCTGTTCCAGCAGTTTCTTGGCGTGTCCGATCCGCACCGTCTCCAGGTAGCTGTATGGGGATATGCCCCGTTCCCGGGTAAACGAGCGTAAAAAGTGGTACTTGCTGAGCCCTGCCAAAGCGCTTAAGTCATCCAGTGAAATGGCCCCTGCGAAGTTCGTCTCCATGTAATCACACACGTCCTGAAAGCCCGCTCCCCCCTCATAAGCCTCGCAGGCCGAGACATCCGTATATTCATGAATCAGCTGTCCCATGAGCAAAAAGAACTGTTCTTCCTTGATAAAATCAGACTCTCCCTCACAGATCATGGCATGAATATCCCTCAGTGAAGGGGCAAGCTCACTCTGGTACAGAACGGTTTGTGCAAACGCCGGCAAATAGCTTCGGCCCGTAATTTCCTGCGCGATTTCCATCATCCGCTGAGACTGGATATTTATGCAGCG
The DNA here is from genome assembly GCF_038009285.1 of Paenibacillus sp. FSL R5-0378. Classification (NCBI taxonomy): domain Bacteria; kingdom Bacillati; phylum Bacillota; class Bacilli; order Caryophanales; family Paenibacillaceae; genus Paenibacillus; species Paenibacillus sp. FSL R5-0378. The sequence continues at coordinate 4,084,000 of NZ_JBBPAY010000001.1, read as the reverse complement.
GTAATCCAAGGCACGGCCGTCCACTTGCTCGCAGGCATGAACATCACGCGGATTGAAAATGATGATATCTCCAGGATTGATGATGTATTCCCGCTGCCGGCATTCCAAATAGCGCTGCCCACCTTCTATAAATCCGATCACGTAATAGTCGTGAAAATGAGGGGGGAATTTCTGTTTGACACCCACAAATCGGTATGCCTCGACCTGCAGGCTGGCGTCATAATAAACGGTTCGAATTTCGTCCGGCATGCCGTCACCTCCTTCTTGGTTTCTCTATAAAGGTAACCGAATGTTCACCCGCAAGGATTGCATAATATTGCTCTAGGTACGAGCCAAGCATGATCGCCATGGCGAAGCAGTACGATCAAAAGGAACAAGCCCGCCAACATCCAGATTGGCGAGCTTCGTATCCCTTTCTATATGGTCCGAGATCGGCCGAACTAAATGCTGAAATCTATTACCAGACGGCAACGCCCCCGTCGGTCCGGGGGTCGGTTCCTCCGCACAGCACCCCGGTATCCGGATCTCTCCAGATGACCTGCCCCCGCCCAAACGAGCCGAAGTCGTGTGCAACCTGAACGTCATGTCCCATACGCTGGAGACGTCTGACCATATGCATCGGAAAGTGAGGCTCGACCGTCACCGTCTTCCCCTTTACCCACTGCCATCTAGGGGCATCGAGCGCCGCCTGCGGATGAAGTCCGTAATCAATCAGGTTCATCGCAACCTGAACATGTCCCTGCGGCTGCATATACCCGCCCATCACGCCAAAAGGCCCCACCGGCTGTTCTCCTTTGGTGATAAAACCCGGGATGATCGTGTGGTACGTCCGTTTTCCCGGCACCAGGCGGTTGGCATGATCCTCCTCCAGTGAAAATTCCAGCCCGCGGTTTTGCAGGGCGATCCCCGTACCGGGAACGACGATCCCTGATCCGAAGCCGGTATAGTTGCTCTGAATAAAAGAAACCATGTTGCCTTCTCCATCTGCGGCCGCCAAGTACACCGTTCCGCTTGCGCGCGGCTCGCCTGCCGCCGGAACCATCGCCTCGGCGCCGATCAGCCCTCTTCTCAGCTCCCCGTACTCTTCCGTCAATAATACATGCGGATCGACGGACATATGCGCAGCATCCGTTATGTAACGGGCACCGTCTGCAAACGCCAGCTTCATCGCCTCGATCTGACGGTGATATGATTCGGCCGATTCCTGGGATGCCGCCGGAAATCCCTTTAAAATATTGAGCGCAATCAAGGCAATCAAGCCTTGCCCGTTCGGAGGGATCTCCCAAATGTCGTAGCCGCGGTACGGTACCGACATCGGCTTCACCCACTCCGGTTTGAAGGCAGCCAGATCTTCTTCGCTCAAAAAGCCGCCGGATTGGGATATAAATCCGGCGATCCGCTCGGCCAGCTCCCCGCGGTAGAATGCTTCCGCTTCCGTCGAGCCGATCAGGCGGAGCGTCCGCGCATGGTCGGGCGAGCGCCACATCTCGCCGGCCGCCGGCGGCCTGCCCCCCGGCGCAAACACGCTCAGCCATGGCGCAAATTCCTCGCCTTCGAGCGTGCTGTAGCGCCGGAAGGCGGCATGCCAGTTAGCTGCGGCCGTTGGCGATACCGGGTAGCCATCCTCCGCGTAGCGGATGGCCGGCTCCAGCGACTCGGCCAGCGGCAGCCGGCCGAACTTGCGCGATAGCTCCGCCCAGGCCGCCGGCGTTCCCGGCACGGTCACCGGAATCGCGCCGTAGCGGGGCATCTCGTGATGCCCCAGCGCTTTCACCGCCTCGATCGAGATCGAGGCCGGCGCCGGACCGCTGCTGTTCAGCCCATGCAGCTGGCCTTTCATCCAAACGAGGGCAAAGGCGTCACCGCCGATTCCATTCGAGCACGGCTCCACTACCGTCAACGCCGCAGCCGTAGCGATCGCCGCATCGACGGCGTTGCCCCCGCGCTTCAGAATGTCCACGCCTGCCGCTGAGGCGAGCGCCTGCGAAGTGGCCACCATGCCTTTATTCGCGTAAACCGGCAGCCGGTAAGAAGGATACGGATGGTATAGAGGATCAAAGGACATGAATGCTTCAGCCTCCTGATTTCTTCGGTTTTGCCGGTAAACATATCATCCGGGTATTAAACTGTCAATCACCTTTTCATAAGCCACGTGCAGGATTCTGGCAGCGGGGCTGTTGTTCTTACTCCCTATTTTCGTTCATATACTGAACTAGAAGAATGAACCAGAACCTTGCGGATCTACGGGCCGCAGCGGCTCCGACTCTTATCAGAAGCGATTCTGATCAGGGTCTTTTTTCATCCCTGCTCTATTAAAATTTTGAAGGAGTGATCGAGAATGAATATGCTGACCAGATTTCTCCTCTATTTCGGCAAAGGCCTGCTGATCGCGGTCATCGCCGTTCCATTCCTGCTGTTCGTCATAATCGGCAGTTATGAAGACACGACGGCCATTGATGAATTTATGTCCCGCTTTTTTTAGGTAAGCCTGCAGGCCTCTGGGTCTGCCTTACAAGCTTGGATTCCCAATCCATGCCGATCAGAACCATGGCGGCAATGACAAGCAGGCCCCCTGCCCACTGCGGCCATCCGGCCTGTTCGTGCAGCAGCCACACGGAGAGTGTCAGGGAAGTGAACGGCATCATGCCCGAAAAGGCGGCCGCGGTCGAAGCTCTGCAGTGCCGGATGCCGGCATACCAGCAAATAAACGCCAGGGCGGTCACCACAGGACCATACCAGACAAGAGCCAGCCACCCTTGCCATCCCATTCCGGAGAGAGCCGCTAAAGGCTGCTCCGCCAAACAGGGGACCAGGCCGATCAGCCATGCCATCGCGGAGACGAGCGTCGTCTGCACGACAGGATGTATAGCTTCGTGTTTCCCGCTGCTTTGGACTGCCGCTGCGCGGGACAGAACGTTGAACAGCGACTCGCAGCCGGCGGCACCCAGGACCAGAATGTTTCCAACCATATGTTCATTGCTGAAACGGCTTTCCGGCATAAACACGCCCTGGATCAGCAATATGCCGCAGACCGTGCCGGCGACGCCTAGTAAATGGGCGGCTCTCATCTTTTCGCGCAGGAACAGCACGGCCAACAATACCGTCATCGCGGGAGTCGCGCCGGTTAATATACCGGCCTCCACCGAGCTTGTACGGGTGAGACCGTAAAGCAAAAACATACGGAATAGCAGGACGCCGAGCATCGCCTGGCAGAACAGCAGCAGCCACTGCCTGGCAGACAGGGCCCGGATCGTTCTCAGCAGCTGCCCCATACAGAACGGCAGCAGGCAGACCAGCGAGAACAAAAGGCCCATGGAAGTAATCGTAAACGTTCCAAGCTTACCGTTTACAAACGAAGCCGCCACGACAGAGGTGCCGGCAAGCCCAAATGCGCACAGCAGATACACATATCCTTTGATTCGTTCCATTTTCAGCATCATCCCCGGTTCAGTAGTTTCGTTTCCCAAAGGCTGTTACAATCATAGTGGAACAAACTGGTACGGAAAAGGACCAGTTCATCCCGAAATGATACCAACCAGTTGGAGGATGCCATGTGGGGAATCGAGTTGGACCGGAGCTTGGACATTTCATTGAAACGTCAGATTTATCAGAGGTTGAGGGATCAAATGATAAACGGGATCCTGAAGGAGGGCTCGCCCCTCCCTTCGACCCGTGAATTGGCCCAGTCGCTGGCCGTGTCACGGAATACCGTGAATGAAGCATATGACATGCTGATCGCCGAAGGGTACGCGGAAAGCCGACAGGGGGCGCCTACCCGGGTTGTTGGAGGGTTAATTCTGGATCAAGCGAAGCTGAGCGCATTCCAGCAGCATCAAGAAGCGATCCCTGTTCCTTCCTTTCGGGCGGACTTCAAAACAGGCCAGCCGGACCTGCGCCAGTTTCCGCGTTACGCTTGGCAGCGGGTATTCCAGAAGGCCTTGGGCGAAATGCCGGTGGAACTTCTGGGATATGGCGGCCCTCAAGGCCTGGTACAGCTGCGCGAAGAGATTGCCGCCTGGCTTTTGCGCAGCAAAGGAATGACCGTTGACGCCGGTGATATTTATATTACCGCTGGCGCCACGCAGGCGCTTCACTTGGTTGCCGACCTGCTCCATACGGACCATCCGGAAATATTGGCCGAGGATCCCTGTAATATTGAGATGATCCAGACTTTTATTCAAAAAGGTTACAAGGTGACGCCGGTTCCCGTCGATGCCCATGGGATTGAGACCAATGCCTTATCCCTGGATCACCGCGGGCCGATATACGTTACACCGTCCCATCAATTTCCTCTTGGGGGTATTTTGCCTGCAGCCAGGCGAGCCGAGCTGATCCGCTTTGCGCGCCGCTGCGGCAGCTATGTCATTGAGGACGACTATGACAGCGAATACAGATATTACGGGGAACCGGCAGCACCACTGTATGCGATGGCCTCGGACCGGGTCATTTATATCGGCACGTTCAGTAAAGTTCTGTTTCCTGCGCTCCGGATCGGGTATGTTCTAGTTCCCCGCGAGCTGCAAAGCCGCTGGAGAAGGCTGCGCACCTATACGGACGTGCAAAATCCGCCATTTGAACAGGCGGCGCTGGCCGAGTTTTTGCGTACCCGCAAATTCGACCGGCATATCGCAAGGATGAAGAAGCTGTACAGAGAACGGCGCCAGGTTCTCCTCGATGCGCTGGCGGACTGTTTTGGGGAGCAATGGCGTCCTTGGGGCGATGCGGCAGGGCTGCATTTGGCCGTCGAGTTTGCCGGCATGGCCTTCGATGATTCGTTTCGGGATCATGCACGCCGGAGCGGGATACGCACGGTCCCCGTGGAGCATCACTGCATACGGAAAGGAAGGCACACCGACAAGCTGCTGCTTGGCTACGGTCATCTGGAACCCGGTGAAATCCGCTACAGCGTGCAATATCTTCATCAGTTTGCAGCCGAGTATTTTAAGGAACATGCCCGTCATCGTTAGAGCTGCAATAAATCATCATACGTGAGGACATCCGATGTCACTCGCTCAAACGAGCCGTGCTCCAGCATTTCGCCGCCGATCCTGTGGAGCATCGATATCACGGCACGGAAAGGGCCGGAGCCGGTGCTGATCCGTTCAATTCCCAGCGAATGCAGCTCCTGAAGGGACGGTATGCCGGCGCCGGCCAGCAGGTTGACCGGACCTCCGATTTCTTTCCGGAGGATGCGGATCGCAGCAATATCTGTAACGCCGGGCACAAAGACGCCGTCTGCCCCTGCTTCTCTGTAAGCCTTAGTTCGTTTAAGCGTGTCCTCCAGCATGTCCTCCGGCGTTCCCTTTCGAATCCAATAAGGATCCGTCCGGGCGTTAAGAAACACCGGGATGCCCAACCGGTTGATGGACTGCCGGATGGCGGCTATTTTCTGCTGCTGCTCGGAAATGTCATACAGCCCGTCTCGGGGATTCATCTTGCTGTCTTCCAGGTTGATCCCTACTGCGCCTGATTCGATCACTTGTCTAACCGAATTCGCGACTTCTTCCGGCGTCGATCCATACCCGTCTTCCATATCTATGGAAACCGGGATGCTCACGGCCTGAACGATCTCCCGGACCGCGGCCAACATCGCGTCAAACGGCATGCTCCGGTCCGTGTAACCATGGGCGGCGGCAATGCCTGCGCTGGTCGTTCCTACGGCCTTGAATCCGCACTGCTCGAAGACCTTGGCGCTTGCCGCATCCCAAGCGTTGGGCAAAAGGAAGGTCTGCTTATGAAACTGTCTGAAATCCAGTGCTTTGCGGATGTGCTGCTCAATATCCACCATTCACCCATCCTTTCTCTTTCACTTTTTGATCAACCTGACTCCTTGATAAACCGGAAACCCTTCGGTCATCATCGAAATATGGATTGCATTCACCGGAAGGCCTTCACTACATAACAAAGACCTCTATCCGCCGCTCTGTGCGGAGAGATAGAGGTCAGAATCAGTTCAACGGCTTTCCCCTCATATACTGCTCCAACCGTTGTTCCAGTATGGACTGTTTCTCCAAAATATCCGTTAACAATTCGTATAGCATGTCGTTGGTGACTTCCACTTTCTTCAGACTGCGCTGGCTTCTCCCTTCATGGCGGGCTTGTATCTCTTCCGACTTGACCCGGAGCGGGTCCTTCGGAATGTGAAAATGGGTTTTTGAAGACACTGCCTTCTTAGCCGGCATCGGCAACCACCACCTTCAGCTCCGCATTTCGGTCCAATCCGTGTGTCTTTAAAACGAACGCGCCGGGCTCATCACTGGTAACCGTGATATGAGCCACGCCTTTTTCTGTTTTCACGGACTGCAGCACCCCGTTCAGCTCCACCTGGATCACTTCATTGTATTGGTCCTGCACGTTCCCCTCCCAATCGGTTATGATGATCTGGGCAGACAGGGTATCTTCACCTGTTGCCGCAATGGAGGATTTATCCGCTTCGATCCGCGCAAAGGCTCCTTGGAACTTGCCTTCGACGAAGCGGGTAAACAGGAGCCGCCGATCTTGATATTGCTCGAAAGTAATCGGGATCATAAGCGGAGAATCCACAACGCCAGCCAGTTCGCTAACCGCAAACACCTTGCCATCCCCATCCAATTCCGCGTAGTAATTAGGCAAATTCGATCACCTCCCAGGAAATTTCCGCATATGCCTCGTAAAATCCGTCCATGAAATTAAATTTGACCTTGTTATTTCCCACAAGGGTTGCACATACTGAGCCGTCCATCATCGGCGAGGTTTGAGACCAATGCGACAAGCCGGTTGTGGTGATATTAACAAAGCTTTTTTGCGGATTAACTGCCGTAATGGTCACTTCTTTAACCAATGAGCCGTTTCCATTCGGATAGAAAAAAGAAATATTCGTCGTTCCGCGCTGTACGCTTTTAATTCCCACGCCCTTCCACCCCGATCCGTCATGAAATTTCAAAACACCATTCTCGACTTTAAAATCGGGACTGCTCTCCGGACAAGCCCTGCTGAGCACACCGAAACCGGCGATGATCGTATTGCCCGAGCTGTCTGGAGCGGTCACCGTTAACCGGATGTAAGAACCGGCTGCCGCTTGATCAAAGGGATGATACCTTGGGAATTCGTCCGTTACGCTGCGCGAATAGGTGTAAACCTTTCTCCAATTGGTGTTGTCGCTGCTGGTTTCGATATAGAAGCTGACGGGATCCGCGTTCCAACCCTTTTCAAAAGAAACGCCTTCAATATCCGAATATTCGTCGCCCAGCATCACTGTCATGGATTGAGGAAACTTGTTATAGGCTGAATACAAAGCCCAAAAATGTTCGCCGGATTGGAAATACGGCACCGTCGGCAGTCCGCTGAGCTGTCCGGCAGTCACCGTAACCGGTTTGTATTTGGCAGCATTCCCGCTGATCCGGCCGGATTTCAGATGCCTGCGGCACAATGTGTAGCGTGCCACTTTGTCTCCAGTGACAGCGGTGGATGCGATCTTATCACCTGTGACAGCGCCGCCGGCGATGCTTTCGGTGCCGATGAGCGGCGCATCCCCTGCTTTCCCCGTATGCCGGTGCCCGCCTGTTCCGTGAAACAGCGCATCGGTCGCTTCAATATTTTCATTTTGCGCGATCCTCCTGACCGTATCAGAAGGCTCGTAAGTCTGCAGTCCGCTTGGCAGTTTTGCCATGTCTACTCCCCCTTACATTTCAAGCTCTGTTCCTGGATGATCCGGCTTCCAGACCTCCAGTTCGTCCCATGTCATTCCAAGCGCTTCTAGCTCCTCCCAGGTTAAATCCGCGGCATCCAGTTCCTCCCACCTCAAGTAGGTAAACTGGAAGTTCAGGTGCAGATGCGCCGGGACGATCTCCCGCAGCGCCTTCTGGACGTCATTCAAATTCGGCGGCACGCCGCGCTTGCCGATAAAGGTGACGACAACTTCATAACCTCCGAAGTTTTCCTGGATGTCGACTTCTCCGTTTTCAAACGAGTCGACGACGCTGCGAATGACAGCCAGAGTAACTGTTCCGGCACCGCGCAGCTTCGTCTTGATGACGGATCGCCGTTGATCGTCGGGTTTGCCCGGCGTATGCGGAATGCCGCAAATGTTCTCCCATGTATCCAGCCCCCATGTGGCCGTATCAATAAAAAATTGTTTAAGGACGTCTTGAATGCCTTCATGCAGGCGGTTTAATTCATCCGCTTCACGGCCGGTCAGATTACCAACGATCCGGGAATCCGAATAATACTTGGGGAGATACTCCAGCATATCCGACGAAATGTTACGCAACAACGAAATTCACCGTCCCTGCCACAGCAACCTGCTCTTCGGCGAGTTCCAGATTCCCGGAAGTTCCATTGATTGTTAGCTGGCTGAAATCCAATATTTCTTCAACGTCCAGCAGCAGACCAAACACCCGGTTATAGGGAACCAGCGTTTGGTGAAAAGCAAGACCCGCCAAAAATGCCGCCAACTGCCGCTGAAATTTGGTTTTAACGTCTTCAAGCACCGCACCCGGCATCAGCTTGATCGCCGCCGACACATCAATCTTCACCTCCACCGCAGGAGTCACCGTGACCTGAGCCCCAACCGGACGCCGTTCTTCCACGGCCGCTCGCACACGCTCAATAATGGTGGGGACTGGGGCACGTTTGTCGTCGGACAAAACGGACAGTTTGACCGTCCCGCCCCCGTTCCATACAGGGAATACTTTGACGTCGCCTACGCCTGGAACTTCGAGAGCCCATTCCCGATAATGCCACGCATTGCCGCTCGTCGCCGGTCTTCTGACGCGGTCGAAATACCGTCCAAGAAGCGATTCGTCCGACTCCGTGTCAGCCCCATTGACAAAAGGCTGTGGATTGGTCACCGTCAGGACGCCGGATAAGTTGCCTCGTACTAGCGTAATTCGGCCTGCAGCCACGTTCCCACTCCTGCCTCCCACAGCCGCGGCGGCTTTCACGACAGCGCTCCCCTGCTTGATGGTCGCCTCATCGACTGTGACGAACACAACAGGATCCTCGTCTTCCGTTGAAACGGCGGTTCCCCGTGGAATCACAGTATGGTCGTCACCCTTAAAGCGAAGCTCGCCTTCCGCCTTCACGCTCGGACGGCGAGCCAGGCCAAATTCGGCGGCCCGGAGATCCAGAAACTCGGAGGGCTGCTGCGGGCCGGCAAAGCCAAACTTCAGCACATTGTCGAGTTCAATATAGGCATGCGCCAGCTCGATGGCCGCTGGCGACAGCAGGTCATACGTTACCGAACCTTGGCGCTTGTCGAGATCGGCAGGCGAAGCATCCAGCATCCGCTGCAAGATGGCCCCTTTCGTCTGCTGTTCATACATATCAGATCGTCACCTCTTGTTCTAAGATCCCTTCACTGGTCCATACGGTAAATGTCACAAACAACCGGTCACCGTCACGCACGATGGCAAACTGCTCCACCGATGTGACGCGGTCATCCGCCAAAATCGCCTCGGTAATTACTCTCGTAATTTCGCTCTTCAGCAGCTGATGGGAAATATCCTGGCCCAGCAAACTTTCAAGCTCGCAGCCGTACTGACTGTCGTAAATAAGATATCGGTACCTGGCCGTGAGAATGGCCTTCCGGATCCATTGTCGAAGCGCCTCCTGCCCGTCGATGATCCGCCCTCCGACCTCTCCTGTATCAAAATCAAGGCTATACGTCCGCGACGGTGCGGAGAGATGCTTTACTTCAACAAATCGCTCCTCGCGGTTGCGCAATGGTGATAGTGCCATCAGTACATCACCGCCCGGTCCAAAATAATATAAATTTGTCCTTGCTGTATCCCTGCCACGACCACGCGGTCGCCTTCCTCCAGTTCGTCGATAAATTCCAGCTCGGCTTCCTCGGTGGAGAAATCGGCGGACGACACATTTATTCCGGTAAACGATATCTTGCCTTGGCCCACAAACACGGCGCCAGGATCGAAGTTGAAAGGAGGCACCTCCGGATTCATGTTCGTTGCGGACACTTTCGTCTTGCTTTCACTCTTCAGATTCACTTTTCGCTTATATTTGGTTAGAGACTGGGCCACGATGAGATCATCTTTTTCCAGCTCGACATTCATGTGATCGACTTTGATTTTGAGCTCGGGAGGCGCAGCCGTCACGGTCGCAAGTTCAATGGACATATCGGAATTGTATCCGATCGCACGAATCAGCTGCACAAGCTGGCTGGCTCCCGATCCTTCGATTCGTTCCATCGTTTAGCCTCCCTTCGCTTCCTTGTATTCCATCCTGGGGATGTCGTCCGTCGCCGACAGCGTGAGCGACATCGTATGGTTGCCCCGTTCGAACCGATGATCGTCCGCAGATACGTAATAGCCTCCCAGGATGCCGGTGACGCTTTCCTTTACATATACGCAGGAACCCGAAATGACCTCAGGGATACCAAGACAATCGATCCGTGCCTGATCCTCAATGGTGCCCAAATCGGCAAGGAGCTGCTTCGCCCGCTGCTCCATTTGGGATTTGGTCATACTTTGTTCGGGCTTTTCCAAGTGCTGCATGACACCGAACCTCCGTATTAATTCCCCATCCTTGGCTGCTGCCGATATTTCTTTTTTGGCTGCATCCCCTCCAGCCACTTTAATTTGGGTCTTTGTGTCTTCGATGGATTGGGAATAACTCGCGTCCAGCACATTTACCCCGTTTTCCAGCACCCATTTGACCGACTGCTCTTTACGGGCAAGCAGCTGGAGTTTGCCCTCCCGTGAAGTCAGATGATACCACTCCCCGTTTTGCTTCTGGGACTCGGTCAGCGACATGACCATCATCTCAAACAACGTTTTGTCGCGGAACACGAGCTTAGGGATTACATAACCGGTATCCTGGATTTCACCGGTAGAAATTGAAAATTCGCCGCACAGTTTCTTGATCACAGAGGAAGCGGTCATGTTCCGAAATATTTTGGTATCCTTGCTTTTGGTCAGGTAAATGTTCTCATCATACGCTGTCAGCGTCATCTGTCCTTTAGAGTTAAGCTGATCCGCAAACAGCACACCCCGGAACAATTCCAGCTTCTCATCCCAGATCAGGCGAAGCTCGCCGCCCTTCTTATAGGTCATGTATATCTCCCGCTGATCACCGGTGTTGGACAGCTCCACAACCAGCTTGCGGGCAGCCTGCTTAATATCGCCGGACCAGCTGACCGATTTGACGATCGGGTCCAAATGAACGTTCTGTTGATCATCTTGGTACTCCACGCTCCAGCTCATGATGGAATCACCAGCTTCTGGCCTGGGACAATCCGGTTTGGATTTTTTCCAATGACCGTTTCATTTGCCGCATAAACCTCTCTCCACCGATCCCCGTTTCCCAGCGTTCTTTGGGATATTTTCCACAGGGTATCGCCGGGAACCACAACATACGCTGCGGGTCTGACTCTGGCATCTGGACGCTGTTCTCCAGAAATGATCGTTGCTTTACCCGAACCGGTGGTTTCAACCTGACGGAACCGGACTTCGGCATACTCTTTTAACTCCAGCTCGTAAAAAACGTCCCCTGGATTACCTGCCCGTTCCGTGTACTGGAAGGAACGGATGGTAACCAGCCCTTTGATTTTCGTCCCCGTAATATCCAGCCGTACAGAGCGCCGGCTTTTGATCCATTTCTCGATCATCTCCACCGTTTCCCAAGGATCCCGAATATCTTCGTACTCGCAGAACCCAGGGTGGTAATCGCGTGGAAAGAAGGAGGCAAGCGAATATTCTTTAAGCAGTGCCTCACCGATGACCGTATATTCCCCCAGCTGCGTGACCTGGACATCCTCATAACCATGCGAGGTTTTGACCGATATTTGCTCAGGATTTACAGGCAGCTGCAGCCATTCCGTCTCATCCATCGTTTTCAGCCAAAATTCCAATGAGGCCATTACGCCATCAAACCTCCTGCCGCTTTGATTTCCCTGGCAAGCGCCCGCGCAATCGCATCGATGTCCGACTCCTGGCGAACATGAAAAGTGTTGCCTGTGATAGATATCGACCCGCTTCCGGCAGATCCGCCGGTAAATTCACGGTTGTCGCTGGCCGTCATAATTCGTTCCCCTTTATGAAGCCTAGCGATCATTCCGTCATATGGCACATAATCCATACCGTGATAATGTCCCGGAACAGGTCCGCCGTTTGCGGTGATCTGCCCCGCGCTTTTCCGGTTTACATCAATGGAGACTTTTTTCTCCTCATCTCCAAAACCAAAAAACGACCCGATGGCATTGGCTACTTTTGTGACGGACTCCATGATCGCATCCATATGGTATTTGAACAGGTACGCTAGCCCCGCGACGGCAGCGCCGACGAGCAGGACCGCAGCGATGATCGGCAGGAACGGCGCGACTAATGCCCACCCGGCCACTGCCGAAGCCCACAATGCAGGGGCGAACACGCCGAGAAGCAGAGCTGCCATCGAACCGATGGTGGCCAGCACGATGTCCGAATCTCTGGCAAGTACTTCGATCACGGAAGCCATCGCTTCACCAAATGGAAGAAGCGCCTCCCCGAGCGGGGCCAGGGCAATCGTAATCCGGTTCTGAAGTTGATCCCATTGATCACCGAACGTCTTCACCTGACCGGATTGCTGTTGGATAGCTCCATTGGCCGAATTCATTGCGGCAATAACACCCGCAAACTCGACTTGCCCGCTCCGGAGGGCCGTGACCAACCCGGAACTGGCCTTTTCGCCGAAATATTTGGTGGCGATGCTAGCCGCATCCGCCGCTGTCGCGGCATCCTTGATGTCGCTCGCGATCTTCGCAATCCCCCCGTTGGGGAGATCCTTCTTCAAAGCATCCTGTATGGGAGTAAGGCCTTGGGCCTGCCACTGGGCGAGAAGAGCCATCGACTGTTCAAATCCGAGGCCCATCGACTGGAGCGGTGCACCGATCTGGGTCATGTTTTTCATTAAGTCGCCCATTCCCACGCCGCTTGCTCGGCTGGCCGCGTAGAACTGGTCCATCATTCCGGTTCCCTCGTTCGCTTTTTTGCCCCAAATGTCCATCACTTTGGCTGCCGATTCCGCCGCTTCCCCGCTGCCCGCACCGGCTAACCTGGAGGCGTCAAGCACCGCTTTGGACATAGCCTCCAACTGAGAGCCCGACATTTTTGCCTTTCCGCTGAGGGTTCCCATCACTTTTGCGACCTCGTTCAGGTTCTGCGGCACCTGACCGCCGACTTTCTTCAGCGATTCCGTCAGCCCCTGGATTTGACCGGGCCCCGCACCTGAGGAAGCGCGCAGCGTGCCCATGGCGGTACTGAACACCTTGGCTGCTTCGAAAGATTTGTCTTTTAGCGCACCGAGCATGCTGCTGGCTGTACCCGTGACCGTAGAGAGCATCTTCATCTGCTTCTCCGAATCCTGGATCGGGCTTGATCCGACAATCTTCTGCAGCCGCTTGATCCCTTTCTTCTTCGGAATCGGCGTGCCGTACAAATAATTCGCCCTTTCCGCAGCGGCATCTTCATCCGCTTCCTTCTGGTCGGCTGCTGCTTTCATCGCTTTTACCTTACTCCAGACCGCAGCAAACGGTTTGGCTGCCGTCCTGGCACCAACCGAGATTCCCTCGGACACACCCTGGCCAATTTTCGAGAATGCCCCGGAAATTCCGCTGTAGATCGTCGAGGCCGCTCCGGAGACCCCTTTCGTCACCGTCGTGACCGCGTCGCCGGCCGCCATTTTGACCGCAAACAGCTGCCTCGTGACCTGAGCGCTCAAATCGCCTGCCTTCCACATTTCCTCGCTCATTTGGGCGATTCCGTTAAACTGCTCCAGGCTGATCGTCGTCGCCTGCAGCTGTTTCATCATTTTGTTATATTGCTTGAGGCTGTTCATGCTTTTACCCGATATCTGAACGCCGCCTCCGTTGTTGTTCGAAGACGAAGCCAATCTTCCTCACCTCCCTGCCTGCCGTGTAGACCGTCTAAGGTCCTACGGCGTTTTTCTGCGGGCAGCCCTCGCTTCTTCTCGCCGTATCTTCTCCTCTTCCTCCAGCTGCAGCATCATCGAAGCATACATAAACCGCTTCGTCCCTTCATCCTTGTTGAATACCACGTCAGGCGGAAGATGATGCCGCTGAAAGATCAGATGCAGCAGAAAAGCCTCGCCGCCCGCCTTAATCAGTTTTTTATTTCGTCTTCGTCACTGTCAAAACCGCTGATCTCCAGAATTTCGGAGGACAGCTTTGCAATCTCGCCGGCCAGCAGTACTCCCAAAATGGCTTCCGTTGGCGACCCGTATTTGTCGATAAGCTCTCTGGCGCTCCAGTCCGGGATTAGACAGGCCCGTTGAATCACCAGGGCGCCGAACTGTTCCTCGTCGAGTACTTTTTCCCGTTTTGCTCCTTTGCCGGTATAATGCGTGCATTGTTCCTGGATTTTATGGATCGTTTTCCCGTCCAGCGCCTGGATTTGGAAGTCCACCCCGAGCCTTTTCATCGGGATGTCGCGCTTCGGCTTGCTGTCCGCGCTGAGCAGCGCCTGCAGCACACTGATTTGTCGGTTATCCGTTATCGTCATGGTTCATACATCTCCTTTATATATCGTCGTTGTATATGTTTCCGCAGCGGGTGAAGCCGAGAGCCCTGCGGCGTAGTTTTGCCCGCCTTCTTCGCCAGGTCCCTTCCGGCTTCGTGTCTCCACCGCATTCCGAGCAGGTTTTACTCAGCCGTTATTTTGTCTAGAAGCTCATAGCCTGTGAAATTAAAGGGAAGCTCCTCCTCCACGATGGCTCCGACTTCAAAATGCATCAGCGGGATTTTATCGAATGTCACGCCTTTGAGCCGAACACGGTATGCTCCATATGATTCGGGATCCTCCAGCTTCAGAATCAGCTCGGTAATGAACGTGCCTTGGCTGTCATCAGCGATCTTGCCAATCCGTTCGACGAACTCGGAAGTCACCTTGTAACCGGAAATGGTACCTGTTCCGCTAAGTCCGGTCACCTTGTGCGCTGTCCAGCGGGTTCCTGCCCTTTTAATCTCTTCCTTCGTAATTTCGACGTTTGCCTCGGCTGATTTGATGTTGGTCAGCCAGGTTCCATCATGGTACACATATCCATAAGTCCCGTTAATTACGCGGGTCGAATCCAGCACAATAATCCCTCCCAGTTATATTAGGCATTTATCGTTGTCTACACCTTAATCGTTAAGAATATCCGCTCCATACTGTCAATTTCCGTAAAGCCGATCAGAAGAAATACGCTGTCTCCTTCAGACTTGCGGTCCGGATCCAGGGTAACGACGATATCGGTCAGCACGTTGTTCAGTTCCAGTCGTTCCAGATAGGCTTTCACGGCGGAGATTAGCGCAGCCTGACCGTCCGCGTTATTATCGAGCCTGCCGATATAAGCCTCCGCCGCCGCTTTCGGAATATCGGTCGAAATCGCCTGGCGTGCGCGCATGGCCCGGATCTTTTTCTTGCCTGTTACGAGCCCCTGCTCGACCTTTACTTTCTCCCCGTCGTGGACAAGAACGAGCGAACCCTTCTGCAGTGACGCATTGATTTCGCTGTTTTTAAGGCGTTTAACGACATCCGCCGCCATGACCGGCGTATATGTTATCGATTTGTTGATGCCTGTTCCGGCGATCAGTCCGGCAATGTATGGGGCATAGCGGGCCGAGCTGTACGCTGTTCCGCCAATCTCTACGCCCGTAATCAAGTTCACCGCGTATTCGTCGGCGAGGTCCGTGCTGCGCTTGTTTCCCACAGCCGGATCCAGATCATCTTCGAGTGACCCGCCGAACACGGTCATAAAATGCTTGCCTTCGTCTTCACGGTTGTCCTTACACCACAGCTGGGTGGCTTTGCGCTCTTCGGCAGGAACTTCATCCGGATACACAAATACGTTAAACGGCCGTGATCCAAAGACGTCCCGAATGGATGTGTATACAGCCGGCGTGACGTTGCCCTCTACCGGAGGCACCGTATATACCAATACTTCTTTGGCACCACCCTGCAAAATCAGCCGGATGGGGCCCACCGCTTCCGCACCGAACAGCTGAATGGCTTCAGCCTCTTTCTCAATCGTGTAAAATTTACCCGCTTCGGCTCCTGCATATTGGAACAACGGAAGGGCGACCGTTCCGCGAGCCCCTCCTTTGATTTGTGCGGCAGCCGCCTCCACAAAGTTAATGTACAGTCCCGGCCTTACCGGTAAACTGATCGGATCCCATGCTCCACCCATTTTCTACATGCCACCTTCCTATAAATTGTTTGTGCGTACTTCGACGTGTCTTACTTTCTCGAACATCGGGCCGGCCACAGTTTCCCGTGACTGGATTTGTATCGTTCCAGGGCATCGAAACACCCCGTTATCCAGCTTTTCGGGCGCGGTCAGCGTCATCGTGTCGATTCTAAACTGGGATGGTCCAGCTTCCGGGGGAGCGGCAGGATATTCATTCATCAAAAACTTGCTTAAGGCTTCCATTGCCTGTACCGCCTGCTCCGCATCACGGCCAAACCCCTGGATCACATACTCCCGATCGACCAGCGTGTGGTCCCGGTTCACCGCTTTCCTCGTTTCCTGTTTGAACAAAACGGTAAAATCGCCCGGCGATGCTGCGGCAGGCTCCTGATACCGGTGGATCCCCGCTCCCGGAAATTTGGCCAGAATCAGCGCCGACATTCGGTTGATGCTGTCGCTTACCGACACATGTTTTCACCTCTTCCGGGCCGGACCGGACACAAAGCATAGAGCAGTGTATCCTTTACCGAGCATAATTCCATTATCAAATCATCTGTTCCCCACTTCCTTCAGTCAGCTTCTGCACGGGTTCTCCGACCCGCTGCATTTCGGATTATAGGCGGAAGGAGCGCATGACGAACAGGATGAACTTTCTTCACCTGGGGGTGAGAAGAATTCATCCTCCTGCGGACTCGTAGGTTCTGCTATACTTTATGCAACTGTAATCTTCTGTAAGGGGGTTTGAAATGGAGCGGATTCGAGTGATGCTGGTCGAGGACGATCCTTTTTGGCGGGATCACATCAGCAGCGATTTGTCCGATGAGCCTGATATTGAGATGATTGCCGCCTGCGCAACCAAAGAAGAGGCTGTCGAGACCGCTGCAAAATCAAGGATCGACGTCGTCCTGATGGACATCAATCTGACCGGCAACAACCTGGACGGGCTGGAAGCGGCCGAGCTTATTTTGCGCCTGCCCGGAAATGAGCCCGTGAAGATCATCATGCTCACCTCCATTACGGAAGCGGAAGTCGTCATGAAATCTTTCAGGCTCGGCGCGCTGAATTATATTAATAAATCGAGTTATCAGGATATCGTTCACGCGATTAGGGAAGCGCATCATGGCCGGGCAGCGATCCATTCCGATGCCGCCCGGATCATGCGGAGCGAGGTTCAGCTCATGGAGCTGACGCCCATGGAGAGAGAAGTGTTTGATCTGAGGAAGAACGGATTAAGCAAGCGGGAAATTTCCGAGAAGCTGCACAAATCGACGAATACGATCAAGTCCCAGCTGCGCAGCATCAAAAACAAACTGACCCATTTCAAAATGGATTGACCTGGTCAAGCGTCCGGGAATCCGCTTGCCGTTTGAATGCAGGCGCCAATGGCTTGAACCTGGCGTAAGGAAAATGCAGGACGATCGTCGTGCCCTTCCCGGGTTCGCTTGCGGCAACGGATAACCTCCCGCCGTGTTTGGACATGACGCTGGTGCAATAGGACAGACCCAGTCCATAGTTCAGAGCATGTTTTTTTGTCGTAAAGAACGGCTCGAATATTTTGGCCAGATGTTCGGGAGGAATGCCTGCGCCGTTATCCTGTACGGTAATCCGGAACTCCTGTCTGGTGGAAGCCGTATGGAGTTCAATACCTCCGCCGGAGGCAGGCAGCGCGTCAAGCGCGTTGCGGATCAGGTTGGATAGCGTCTCCGCGACGTGAACCGAATCGCAGTATAGCCGCCCTTCTGCGTCGTAACGCGAGGTTATCGTGGCCGGACGGCGCTCGATCAGCGAGCCGGCGGACGCGACGACGGAATCGATCAGCTGCCGGATATCGTGCTCCCCCTCATGCAGGACGACGTCCTCCGCTTTATCCTTGATCCGGTTGACCATGTGCAGTAAATGGGCGGTTAAGCCATGAACCTGTGCGATCGTATGCGCCGCCTTATCCGATTGTCCCGATTCCAGCTGAACCCGGCTTTTCTCGGCCAAATAATCGATTTTCTGGATTTCGTTCTTGATGGAATGGTTCAGGATGGAGACGCCCATGGTCAGCGTCCGGATGGAATAGTCAATGCGCTCCCGTTCGATTCGCAGCTTGATGCCGAGAAACCCGGATCTCGCGATATAAAAAATAATAAACCCCACCGTCCCCAAGATCATGATAAAGTTAGCCTCCCACATTCCGTTGCTGTCCAGGCGAAACGACCACCAGCCCAGCTCCAGACGTTCGAAACCGATGTAATCGCTTGTATACGCCCACAGCATTGCCAGCGGCAGCACGAAGATCCGCCACTGTCTGCGTCTCGCCGCTTCGCTCTTCTCCTTAAAATAGGCAAAGATGTAGCCAAAGCTACCGGCGGCGATATAGAGTCCGTCCCACCAGCGAAAACGGGCGACTTCAAACTGATTCCAAGGTTCATGGGCCCAATGGTCCGCCATCAGCAGCCATGGACCAGGCAGCAGCGCGAGCGTCAGCACCTTTTTAACAAAACCGGTAACGCTCTCATTCAGCCATAACCCTCCCATACAGTAAACGTACGGCAGGACGTAAAAATAAATATGCATGGCGGCTACCGTAAGCCAATAAAGAAAGTAACTCAGCCCGGGGGATAACCAATCGGCTGGAATGTAGGGGATGATAGACAGATGCAACGCAAATGCGAAGCTGGCAGATCCGCCAAGCAGTATAGTCAAGCCGATCCATACCGTCGAGCGGGTGCGGTTGGCCAAAAAAAACAGGCCTAAAGACCATAAAGAAACAAACATGAGTATGTATATTATTTTCATGGGTTGGGTGCTAACCCATCCACCTCCGTGCCAGAATCACAGACCTCCATGCCATGTTCGCAAAAGTATTACACTTACTTTCTGACCTTCTATTCCCCTCCTTTTTTACAATATCCAAGCTCTTGGATAAGCTATTCGGCATATGCTATGATTCGGACTTTAACATATATGTCACTGCCCACTTCCCCATGCTTGCGGGTCCAAAACAGGCTCACCCATTCAGCAAGACCATTGACATCTTGATGGCAAAAAAAACGGATTCCGGCCTATTCTCTTTCAGGTTACCTATCATGGCAATAGGGTATCCTTTCGGTCACTTCTCGGGGAATCAACATATTGCCGAATCGCCGGATACATATACATAATCGGGCTGCACTGCACAATCTTACCAGATCCCAATCAAAAAAAGTATCCTTCCCGATACCTTAATTTATAATGGAATAGTGTACCGCAACCGGGATCCCCCAGCCATATACATAAGCATCCGCAATACTATGGATTTCTTCAAAACCCATACTGTGTCGAGCGTATCCCTAAAATTTTCCGAGCTGCGGCTGCTACGGAAATCTGCCCGAACCGGTGAAACGGCGATGAGACCGGTTTAACAGAATAACGGGCAGCAAAGAACGAATTTCATCGTCCTTTGCTGCCCTTTTCATAGGCCTATTCTTCCACCTTAATCCGCAGTTCACCCTCTGCCAAACCGTCCCCAGCTGCGCGGATCACCACTTCGCCGGCCTCCAGTCCCGCCTGAACGACTAGGAGGCATCGGCCCCCGCGGGTTTCCCTGCGGCTGCTCTTATAGGGCTCGTGGTCGCGCAGATCCCCGTTATCAGCGCCAATGATCTCACCTTTACCTTGAATGTCGAAGCTTAACTCGAAGTCCGAATTCGGAACGACGATCCCCTGCTCATCCACGACGCTGACTTCGATATGTGCGATATCACGGGCGTCCGCCCTCAGCAGGGAGCGGTCGGTGTCCAGCACGATCCGATGCGGCGCCCCTGCCGTTTTCATCTCATACTCGGATACTATCGCATCGCCGTTACGGCCGACCGCACGAATGGTGCCGGCATGGTAGGGCACATGCCATTCCATGAGGCGGTTCGGGTAATCCGTCAGCTTCCGCACGCCGTACGATTCGTTGTTCATGATCAGCTCCACGCTCTCGCAATTGGTGAACGTAACAAGCCTCATCAATCTGCCCGCCTGCTCGGGAAAGGTCCAGTGGCTCGCGAGCCCAGGTGATTTCCAATGCAGCGTCCACTGCGCGCCGGCATCCTCTTGTGCCGGATCGAACACGGCGATATGAACCATCGGCTCTTCCGACCAGAAACTTTGCTGCAAATAAGAAATCGGTTTGCGGAAGCCGCAGGTATCGATCAGTCCGGATGCCCAGCCTTTGTACGGGTATGAAGCCTCTCCCAGATAATCAATCCCGGCCCAGACGAATTGCCCGATAACATAGTCATGCTTCTCGACATCAAACCAAGGATTGACCGGAAGGTAGCCCTTTACGCGGTTGCCTTCCCCCCGGTAGTAGGGGAACGTCTCAGTGCCGACGATCAGCGTATCCGGCATCGCTTCCCGGTAATGCTCATACCACTGCTCCTGATAATTAAGCCCCAGAATATCGACCAGCTCCGCCATCTTTTTCGTATGCAGGACCTTGTCTTCAATCGGGCCTTCGCGCAGGCTGATCGGCACGTTATGCGGTTCGAGCGCGCAGGTGACAGGGCGTGTTGGATCCAGCTTGCGGCAGTAGTCGGTAAGCTGCTTCAGCATAACCAGCATGGATGGCTGTCCCTGGTTTTCGACCTCATTGCCGACGCTCCACAGGAAAATGCTCGGATGGTTCCGGTCCCGGATCAGCATCGCCTCCAGATCCTTCTCCCACCAATCATCATACAGGTGCTCATAATACAGCGATTTCCACTTGTCGAACGCTTCATCAATGACCAGAAAGCCCATGCGGTCGCATAGATCAAGCAGCTCCGGAGCCATCGGGTTATGGGCAAAGCGAATCGCATTGCAGCCCATTTCCTTCAGCCTCTCCAGCCTGCGCTTCATGGCCTGATTATTGTAGGCTGCACCCAGGCAGCCCAGATCGTGGTGGATGCACACGCCCTTCAGCTTCAAAGGCACCCCGTTGAGAATGAGGCCCCGGTTCGGGTCCAGAACGACTTCACGGATGCCAAACGGCGTTATATATTCATCGGTTTCAGATCCATCCCGAACAATCGTTGTCCGGGCATAATACATGTCCGGCTGGTCCGGCGACCACAAATGCGGAGAGGGGATCACCGTTTCCTGATCGACCGTAACCTCCTCGGAAGGAGATACGGTCACCGGAGACTCACATTTCCCCAAGACTACACCCCTGCTGTCCACGAATTCGGTAATAACCGTACAATCCGCAGGCTCTTCGCCATGATGGTTAACCCGGATTTGCGCCTGGACCGTTGCTTTATCCGGATGGATCTCCGGTGTTGTTATGAAAGTTCCCCACGCTGCAACATGCAGCTCATCCGTCCGAATCATCCATACGTTGCGGTAAATACCTGAGCCCGAATACCACCGGTCGGATGGCATCGGCGTATTGTCCACCTTGACCGCGATCACATTGTCTTGATCCCACTTGATATAAGGGGTCAGATCGTATTGGAAGCTGACATATCCGTATGGCCGTTTTCCGGCGAAATGACCGTTGATCCATACTTCGCTGTTATGATGAACCCCATCAAACTGAATATAGACGCGCTCCTTGTTGGATGACGACTTGATATGGAAGTGCTTTCTGTACCATCCCACGTTCCATCGCGGCAGATAAGCCTGCATGCCACCGAATGCCATGGCGGGATCCACCTGCTGCTCGATGCTCCAGTCATGCGGAACCTGCAGCTTACGCCACTCCTGATCTTTAAAATCCGGCTGCTGGGCGCCTGCGTAATTTCCCAGGGCGAACAACCAGCCCGTATTCAACGAGCTCATCTTCCTGCTTCGGGTTCCCGCTTCCATTGTCAGTTCTGCCATGAGCCTACCTCCTGCTCTACTCGTAAGGGATATGATCGTTGAATGACTAATAGATGGTTCGGCCGGCTGCATCCGGAATACCGGATTTCCGGTAAAAATACGTATTGATGACATCCCGCCATTCTTTGGCATGCTCCAATTGAATATGCAGCCGCTCCCAGACATTCCGGTAGCGCCATTCATCGATATGACCTTCCAGCTTGCTCCAACGCCCGATCAGCTGCTCCACACCCTCCACACCGTCGAAATGGGTGTCATAAATATGCTGGATTACCGTCTTGCCGGAATGAAGCACATGGCTGTACGGAACGTGATGGAAGAACAGCAGCAGCTCATCCGGGCACGATTCCAGCGATTCATACCGCTGTGCATTTTCGGGGAAATATTGGGAGACAAAGCCGGTTCCGTCCTTGACCGTCCGGTTTACGCCGATGCCGTGACAATCGGCAAAATGATACGTCCCCCACACCGAATACTCATAACCGTCGACATTCGGTCCGTAGTGATGCCCCGGGGTGACCATCCAGCCGACGCCAAGCGGTGAAGTGTAGCTCTCGTAAACATGCCAGGAATCTGCAAGCATAGGTTCAATTTCTGCGGAAACCAAAGAATCGCCGCCGAATGTAAGGCGAATCCATTCCCCCGTGATATCCTCTTCAGTCAGATCCGGATTCCAGGCAAGGCGGCCGTACCCGTAAAGGTTGGCCTGCGCCAGCGTATGCCCGGTCCAATTGTGGTCGTCTCCCACGTTGATGACGGCGGCGATCCCGCAGGCTCGATAAGGATAGATCCCCCCGGAGACCACTTTCTTGACCTCGGTGCCCTGGCCTTGGGCGAACGTATCAAAATCCAATATCTCTTTCCACTGGGGAACAAGATAGCACAGATGCTTCTGCTGTCCCGTATACTCCTGCGTGATTTGAAACTCCAGCATCTGATTCGTGCCCGGCATGGCTCCAAGGAGCGGGGATACCGCTTCACGGACCTGAAAGTCCATCGGACCGTTTTTGATTTGGAGAATGACGTTAGGTTTGAACTGCCCATCGAGCGGCTTAAAATGGTCGTAAGCTGCGCGTGCCCGGTCCGTTGACCGGTCTCTCCAATCCTGAAGGCAGTTGTACACGAAGCATCTCCAAATGACGAGCCCGCCGAACGGCTCCAGCGCTTCCGCCAGCATGTTCGAACCGTCCGCATGCGTACGGTCATATGTAAACGGGCCCGGACGATGCTCCGAATCCGCTTTTACGACAAATCCGCCGAAATCGGGAATATATTCGTATATTTCTTTTGCCTTTTCCTTCCACCAATCGCCCACCCGGGAATCCAGCGGATCGGCCGTGTCCAGTCCGCCAAGCTCCATCGGGCTTGCATAGTTGACGCTGAGAAACAATCGGATGCCGTAACGGCGGAAGATCCCGGCCACATTCGCCACGTCCGGCAGAAACTGCCGTGTAATCAGCAGCGTTTCTGTCCGGTGGACATTGACGTTGTTTATCGCGATGCCGTTGATGCCGATGGATGCCATCAGCCTGGCATAGTCCTGGATACGGGCGTCATCCTCAACAAGCCGGTTATTTTGAAAAAAGATCGATCTGCCGGCATACCCCCGCTCAATGGAACCGTCCATATTGTCCCAATGGTTCATCATGCGCAGCGGGTTCCGCGGTCTGTCCGTCACATCCAATCGCTCCAGTTCCTGTCCGGTCCGCAGAATCCGCAGCAGATGAAATGTGCCGTACAAGAGGCCCGTGTCCGTATTCGCCATCACATACAGCGAACCGCCGCCGTTCTCGGAATGACGCCGGATGGCATACCCTTCTTCCCCCAGATCCTTGATTCGTGCTGCATTCATCCATTCTTCCGGTACACCGATCTCCTCGAGTAAAGCAAGCCGGATCAGGTTCGACGCCTGCCGCTCCGGGTCTGACACGATGGCAGGAAGGGTGCCTGTCATTTCAAGAATGCCGTGCGTGAGTTCGGCGAGCGCGGAATCGATCACATCCGAATTGCCATATACCGCGATTTGGGTCAGTTCTTTCATCCCGGCGAGTGATTCATTATTCGTATAGCTGAGCCAGCCCTGATCCGCTGACGAGTATGGAAGCCTTACCTCTTGCGCCATGAGCTTCTCGTCCCTCCCGATGATCTTTATATAAAATAATGCGGATATTTCTCTTTTAAAAAGTCCTGCTCCACGACAACAAGGCGGAGATGCTGCTCCATCACCTTCATCGCATGTTCTTTATCCTGCTGAATGATCAGCTGGTAGATTTCCTTATGTTGACGAATAATATTTTCCCAGTTGGAGTCTTTGGAGAGCCGGAGCAGCCGCAGCCTGTTAAAATGAATGTTCAGCTGCTGCAGCATTTTCCACGTCCGCTGTTTGCCGGTGGCATCAAACAGGATCTGATGGTACTCTTCATCCAGCTCAAACAGCCTGTAGAAATTGTTCTGCCCGGCACAAACATCCTGCATGGCAATGTTCGCTTCAATCTTGAACCGGGCGTCTTTATCCAATTGGTCGCAGGCAAGCGCCACGATTTCTTTTTCCAGCTTCTCGCGGATAAACCGGCCTTCCTCCACATGCTTCAGGTTAATGCGGGACACAATGGTGCCGCTTTGCGGGATGATGTCCAACAGTTCTTCTTCCGCCAGCTTCATAAACGCTTCCCTGACGGGCGTTCTGCTGACGTTCAGCTCGTCCGCGATTTCCTTCTCCGAAATTTTGGTGCCGGGCTCGAGCTCCAAATGAAGAATTCTTTCCCTCAGCAGGTTATAAGAATAAGCCCTGGTGGAACCCTTGATTTTCTGCTCTGTCGACATTACGGTTACCTCTTTCTCCTTGCTTTCATTTCACAACACGCGAAGGTTGAAATGACTGCCAAACATTCTTTTTTTTAAAATAATTAAGTCGGACAACACTGCGGGCACTTACAGGATTTCAATCATCGAACCGGTTGGAATAAAGTGGACCGGAAGTCCGGGAAATCTGCCGGCAAGCCGTTCGCTGATCAGCTTCATCCCCGGTTCCTCGCTGGCTGCATGACCCAGCATCAGCAGCGCTTTGGCTCGTCCCTGCGCCGATGCATCCCTAACATATTCGTGCGTTTCCCATTCCGGCCCTTCACCGATGATCATCAAATCCAGACGTTCTTGCTCGAATAACGGGATCGCGTGCTGTCCACCTCCCCTGTACCCGACAGCAACTCCGATTAGCCCGCAGACCGTCTCGGGATCGCCGACGGCACGCAGGTAGGGCAGATTCAGCTTCTGTTTTACATGCTCGGCGATGTCGGATAACCTACGGCTCTGCGGCAGCCGCACAACGGAAGCCGTTCCGAGATCCCGGTGCTCATCATCCTCCCATCCCAATGCTTCGATCAGTCCCGCCGTGATGATATCCGGCCGATAACTGTGCGGATGATCGTGAAACCGGTAAATGATCATATCATCCGATTCGATCAGCTTCCGTTTTGCCGCATGAACGGGATCTTCCGGAGCGAAGCCCTGCTCTTCATGATGACTGTAAAAAGCCCCTTCGTGCGTAACCAGCAGGTTCACCCCAAGCCGGATGGCCTCAAGGACAACATCATGGGAAGCGATGAAAGCGACCCCGATTCCGCGGACTTCCGCTTCGGGAGTTCCGGCGATGATCCGGTCGATCCGGGATTCCAAATCCCCGGCGGGTTCCGTTAAATACGTTACAACCTCCTGAGCAGTAACACGCAAACCATTCACTCCTTCGGACTATGAAAAGCATGGATGTTCGTGGTGGATGTTATGCTATTACGGCATAACGCCCGGTGAGTTGAAAACAGGCTGCCATTTCGCTGGCGAAACGGCAACCCGATTCGTGTAACTTCAGATAAGTTCGTGTTTATGACGACTTACCGACCTACTTCTTCTCTTTATAAGCTTTATACGTCTTGTTGGCAAGCTTAACATAATTATCCAGACCTTGTCCCTTGAGCTCGTTCACGAATGCGTCGAACTGGGACAACGGTCGCTCGCCGAGGATAAATTTGAGCGTGTTTTGATCCGAGTAGTCTTTCAGCGGCGTGCTCAGCAGGGTCGCCTGCTCACGGTCTTCCACGGAATACGGGATCGGCGGCTCGGCCGGTACGACGGTTTTCGTCTTTTTCATATCTTCCTGGAACTTTTTCTCTTCGTCGCTGAACATCGATTGCAGCAGCTCTGTTGTACCGCCGTAGGCGAACACCCCTCCAGAGAAGCCATAATCGATACGCAGGTCCTTCGTTCCTTTCGGGTTCAGTCCGTTATAGTTGATATCGTCGACCAGCTTCCGGACGCCGTTCTCTTTGGTATACGTTACCCCTTCAACACCCCACTTGGCAAACTCTTCGCCTTCGTCACTGTAGTAGAGCCAGTCAATGAACTGAAGAATCGCCTTAAAGTTTGGGTTTTCCTTGGCTTTGGCCAGAATCATCACGCCATTCTCCAGACGGGAGCCAGACATCAGCTGACCTGCAGGTCCTCCTGGCACCGTAATTTTGGCGATGGAGAATTTGCCCTCTCCGAGCGATTTATTCATGTCCGTGCGATGCAGCACGACGGTCTGGGAGTTGCCGTTGATCACAAACGATTTACCGGATACGAACTTCTGGGTCGCCTGATCGTCCGTTTGCGTAAAGCTTTCTTTGTCCAGCAGGCCTTCGGATACAAGCTTGTTAAAGTACGTCAGCATATTTTTGTATTCCGGCGTCGTGGACGTGTACACGAACTCGTCCTTGTCCGCTTTGTAAGTAAGTCCGTTGCCGAAGCCCCAGCCAGCCTTTGTTCCGAATCCGGTCGCCGCGATGTTCAGCGTACTGTTGAACTGGAACCGGTCGGAGAACGGAATCGAGTCCGGATAAATTTCCTTCAGTTTCTTGAGAGCGGTATACAGCTCATCCCAGGTCGCAGGAATCGGAATGTTGTTCTTCTCAAAAATGTCGGTCCGCACAAGTAGCGTATAATCCGGCCATACCTCTTCATGCATGCCAGGGAGCACATAGTATTTACCGTCCTCCTGCCGGAGTCCGTCCAGCTCCTTTTCCATGCCCCACTTTTCGACTTTATCCTTAAAATTCGGCATCATATCAATGTAATCGCTTACCGGCAGAATCGCACCGGATGACACAAAGGAAGCCTCTTCCCCGGGATACGTTTTCGGAATGACCAGCGGAGCGTCTCCCGAGCTGATCAGCAGCGAGCGCTTCTGGCTGTAATCGCTCATCGGAACGATGGTTGGTTGAAGCGTGACGCCCGTTCTTTTCGTGATTTCCTGGAACAGCATCCAGTCCTTCTTGTAAGGGTAGGCCGGCTGGTCGCTGAAAAGAATCGGCAGGTTAAACGGCTCGGTTGCCTTGAAAGAAACGTTAACACCGTAATTTTCCATCGCGCCTTTGTTTTGGTCCTTGGCTTCTCCGCCTCCGCCGCTGCTGCCAAGATTGTTGCTGCAGGCAGCCACGGACAGGCTCATGACTGCGGCCATCAGCGTCATTCCCCATTTTTTACGAGAACGCTTGAACATTTGTTTACTCCCCCCATGAATGAATGTCGGAACTGCAAAGAAATGTAAAGCTATGAAATGAATGCGGCGATCCGGACCGGATTTATCCTTTCACGGAACCCAGCATAACACCCGATACAAAGTACTTCTGGACAAAAGGGTAAATCAGCAGAATTGGCAGAATCGTCAGAACCATCGTAACCGATTTAATGTTCGCAGAGATTTGGGTCAGGTTATCCGCTGACGTCGCTCCCGCAGAAGCGCCACCTGTTGCCCCGGCAATGAGGTTCCGCAAGTATACGGTGACCGGGAACAGTTCCTTCTGGTCCATGTACAGGAAAGCGGAAAACCATGAGTTCCAATGTCCCACCGCATAGAACAGCATCATCGTGGCCATGATCGCCTTACTGAGCGGAAGAATAATGCGGAACAGAATCCCGTACGTATTCAAACCGTCGATCGAAGCCGCTTCTTCCAGCTCCTCCGGCATGTTCTCGAAAAATGATTTCATGATCAGCATGTTGTAGATGCTGATGGCACCCGGAACGACGATCGCCCAGATCGAATTGGCAAAGCCAAGGCTGTTAATGAGCACATAGTTCGGGATCAGCCCGCCGTTGAAGAACATGGTGAACACCGCGAACATCGTCAAAAATTTGCGTCCCATCAGCCTTTTCTTGGACAAGGCGTAAGCAAAGATCGTCGTCATGAACATCGAAATGGCCGTTCCGACCACCGTATACACGACGGTGTTTTTGTAGTTCGTCCAGAACATCGCGTCCTTGGCCACCGTTCGGTACGTGTCGATATTGAAGCCTCTCGGAATCAGGTTGACCTTCCCCGCATTGATATAAGCCTCGCTGCTGAAGGACTGGGCAAGTACGTTAATGAAAGGAAATACCGTAATGAAGACAACCAGCAGCAAAATGATCGTATTGACGACTTTGAACACTTTATAAGAAACGGAATCTTTCACTTGAGGCACCTCCTTACCATAGGCTTCTTTCCGTTACTTTTCTGGAAATCGCATTGACTGAGAACACCAGAATGAGCCCGATGATCGATTCGAACAATCCGATGGCCGTGGCGTAGCTGAAGCTGCTGGACTGCAGACCGACCCGGTACAAATATGTAGAAATGACGTCGGACGTTTCGTAGATGACCGGATTGTAGAGGAGCAGTATCTTTTCAAAACCGATCGCCAGGAAGCTGCCCATGTTCAGGATCAGCAGAGTGACGATGGTCGGCAGGATCCCTGGGATCGTCACGTGCAGCGTCTGCTTCCACCGGTTGGCTCCGTCAATTTTCGCAGCTTCGTACAGGGACTCGTCAATCGTCGTCAGTGCGGCCAGATACAGAATCGCTCCCCAGCCCATACCCTGCCATACCTCGGAGGTCACGTAAATCGCCCGGAACCACTCGGCTCGCTGCATGAAATTAATACCGTCTCCTCCGAAGAAACGGATGAGCGCATTGATCGACCCGCTCGCCGAAGTCATCTGCAGAATCATGCCGGCCACGATGACGATCGACAAAAAGTGCGGCATGTAAGAGGCGGTTTGAACGAATTTCTTGAATTTCTTGTTCTTTACTTCATTAAGCAGTAACGCAAAGATAATCGGAATCGGGAACGTGAACAGCAGGGTCAAAGCGCCGAGAATCAGCGTGTTCGTAAATACCTTCCAGAAGTTCGGATCCTGGATAAACATCTGGAAGTAGTGAAACCCTACCCATTTCTCTCCATAAATGCTCCCGCCGGGAACAAAACGACGGAAAGCGATGACGTTGCCGATCATCGGCCCGTATTTGAAAATGAGCAGGTAAATGACCGGTAATACCAAGAGCGAATACAACTGCCAGTCTTTGCGAAAAAGCCTTCCTACAGAACGTTGCTTCTGTTTTTTGACGGCTCTCTCCTGGGGCAAGACGGGGCTTGCGGCCTTCGTTTCCATTCTTCAGATCACTCCAATCCGCGCAGAACATGTCGCTGTTATTTTTGCACTTCTCGTACCAATCCGTCTGATGTCTCGCGCAACCATTTCACATATGAACATTCATCCCGGTCCGGGCAAACGGATAAACCGCTTACAATTCGTGTGGCTCAAGTGCGGTCGTCGAACTTTGAAAAAGACCTCCCCTTTCTTAAAGCGCTTACAACTAACCTTCAAAAAATTCAATACATCTGTTCTCCAAAGCTTTTTTGAACCTAGAAAAACAATAGACCGGAATAAAAATGGTGAGGCAGTTCAGAAGTAAATTGGAATACTAGTATAACTAGTATGGTAGTTGAGCTGTTTTTATTGTAATGGACCTTTTCCTGGATTTCAATATTTTTCTTTCGAGAACTTTAAAAAAGTTACGCCCTCTGCGAACAAGCGGAATACGAAAACAGTCATCCCAACCGCAAAAAAGCGCCAGCCGTGACCTATCACAGCTGACGCTTCATATGAAACATTCGCATATCCCTGCTTCACTTCGGCATGATTGCTTGATCGCAAACATGGAATTCCATTCCATATGGAGAAGACTATGGATTTGTTTTCAAATGTCCATAGATTTAAATGTTCAGCATCTCGGCACGCTTTTCTAATTCGTCTCGGCCACAATGCAACTCGGCAAACATATACTCTGTCAGCAAAAAAGAAATCGTGGATTCCGCCCCCTTGTTCCGGTTCGGCCCGTTCGGCGTCAGTCCGTCGCAGCAGCTGCCGTCTGAAGGATCGGCGAGCGGCCGGTGACAGTCATTTTCACCGTGGAACCACTCCCGGCAGCGCCGGATTAGCTCCTTATATTCCTGACTGCCTTCCACACGATATGCCTCCCTGGCGGCCAAAGCCAGCTTCATTACTTCGAGCGGCTGCTGATCCCACCGGCTGCGGTGGCCGCGGTCGGCCCAGCCCCGGTTGCCGATGGGCCGGATCCAGCCTTCCTTTGCCGTCATTTGTTCGGCCAGAAAATCCAGGGATTCCTTGGCCACCCGCCGGACGGTATCGCGGCCCGTGGCTTGATAAGAGGAATAGAGTGCCCATGGAAGAACGCCGTTTCCGTAGGTCATCTGCGGCTCGAACCAGTGCCAGCCCGGCTCAGCCGACGTCGAGTACAGGTCCATCAAATTTCCCTCTAAACGCTCGATCAGCGTCCATGCCTGAAGCTTCTCGAGCAGCTCCGGCCTTGTCATTTGGAGCGGATAGCATTCCTCCACTGTCCAGAGCCGGGAGTAGGCTGCAAGCGTATACGCCCATCCCCGTGGGAACTGCAACTGCTGCGCGGCAGCGGCCGACCGGAGCAGGATCGTTTCGGCTGCCCACCTGCTTCCCTCATCCGGCAGCTCTGCCCATGCATTCACCGCAGCCCATACGGCGCGGCCGTGGCAGTCATCCGATGCCGTTTCCGCTTCTGGAGAACGGTCATAAGCAACATTGTTATGGAACGTTCCATCCTCTTTTTGAAGCCACAGCAGAAATGCCAGGTAGATGTCTGCCAGCTTCAGCCAGCGTTCGCTGGCATCCGGCTCCATGCGCTGAATAACCGAACAAGCCCAAAGGGCACGGGCATTGTCGTCTGTTGTATATCCTTCCTGTCTCCGGGGAACCGAACCTAAGGCATGCTCGAGCAAACCTGTATCATCAGTCATCCTTTCCAAATGTCTAGGACAGATGCGGTAACTGTTCAAGGGTCCCCCTCCCTCAGTTCGCTTTCATGATTTCCGGAACGGAAGCGGCCAATCCGTTGAACAGCTCCAGATGGAGCTGACCGACCTTGGACCAATGCATGTCCGCTCCAATCCGCCCCATTTCCCGTTCCCATCTTTTCGCCGTTTCCTCTTCGGAAAGAATAGCTCCCATTTGCTCCGACCATCCCTGCGTATCATCAAAAGGAATCAGCAGCTCCGGATAATCCCCCAGCAAGTCCTTGGCATAGGCATACGGCGTCGTCAGAACCGGCCGGCCTAAACCGACCGCATAAGCGAGTGTTCCGCTCGTAATTTGCTGCATGCCCGGATAAGGCGTAACGTACAGGTCGGCGGCCGATAACAGCCCGGCCAGTTCGTTCTCTTCCACGAACCTGTCGATCATGACGACATGGCCATCCATTCCCAGCTCACGGGCAAGTAATTCGAGCTCCTGCCGATATGCCTCGCCTTCCCATTTGCGCACTTCAGGATGCGTCTGCCCCACGATGGCATACAAGGCGTTCGGAACTTTTCGAACGACACCCGGAAGAGCACGAAGGATCAACTCAAAACCTTTCCCCCGGCTAAGAAGGCCAAAGGACATCATGACCTTACGTCCGTCCCAGCCCATGGATTGCCGCGTCCGTTCGCGTAAACCGGCTGCAGGCTCCGGTGTTCCATGAGGCACGCAGCGGATTTTATCCATCGGCACACCCATCGATCGGTGGAGATAGCCGGCAGCCAGCCGGTTCATAACCAATATCAGATCGCTCCGCTGGGCAATCCGTTTCTGAATGCTTAAATACGGCTCTTCCGGATGTTCAAATACGGTATGAAAGGTAACGGCCAGCGGCTTATCGAGATGATCGACCAAATCAAGCACATACTCGCCGGCTTCCCCGCCGAAAATTCCGAATTCGTGCTGAAGCGAAACGACGGAGACGTCGCTCCGGTTCAACCGCTCGGCAAGCTTTCGGTATGCTTTGCGGTCCTCCTTCTCGACTTCATGGATCATCGGATCTGTGTCTCCCAGCAAACTGAACGCCGGCTTGACGGCGTAAACCTCGTCTTGGCCCTTCCAGCCTCTGGCTCCGTTCACGCTTTGCCGCAAGTGATGCGTATAGGTGGCAATCCCGCATTTTTGAGGCACATAAGTGCCTATATAAGCGATCCGATTCATACGGTAATCTCCTCCTCCTCTTTGATGCGGTGTGCAAAAGCTTCGTAAAGGATATGCCGGGATCCGATTTCCGAGCCGAATCCGAATACGCATTGGTACAGCTGTGCTCCTTCCCTTACGTGACAGCCGTCCCACAGAATCGTCTCCGATAACCGGGTGTTATTGGCAATCCGGCAGTCGTCCCCGATGACCGTATACGGTCCGATGATGGCTTTATCGCCGATTTGCACGCGGTTTCCGATCACGACTGGCGGGATCAAAAGGGCACCGTCGCCGATCCGGCAGCTGTTTCCTGTCCAGATTCCCGAAGTCTTCTCTTTACCCGGCAGAGGCAGCTTCAATTTGCGATCCAGAAGGTCCCAATGCACCTGCCGATAACGTTCCCGGGTGCCCATATCGAGCCAATATCCGGTCATCGTGAAGCCATACACGCCTTCCCCTGCTTCAATGAGTAGAGGGAAGGTTTCCCTTTCGATCGATACCTCGCGACCTGCCGGTATGTAGCTCAAGGCTTCTTTGTTCATGACATAGATTCCGGCATTGATCAGTTTCGAAGGTGCTTCCCCCGATTTCGGTTTTTCCACAAACCGGGCTATGCGGCCTGTTTCCGAGATGTCTACAACGCCAAAAGAACTGGGATCCTCTACCTCGGTCAGCCCGATGGTAACGGTCGCCTGCCGTTCCTGATGATATTGAATGAGCGGTTTAATATTCATATGCTGTACGATATCGGCGTTAAACACCAGGAAGCAGTCGCCAAGGAGCGATTCCGCGTTTTTAATGGCGCCGGCAGTACCCAGCGTCTCGCTCTCTATAACATACTCGATGGAGACCCCCCATTTTTTGCCGTCTCCCAAATGGTTTCGAATCAGGTCCGGGTAATGCTTGAGCGCCAGGACAAATTCCCTCACCCCTTGATCTCTAAGCTGCCTTACCAAGTGTTCGATCCAGGGACGATTTCCTACTGGCGCCATCGGTTTCGGCATTTGTTCAGTTAACGGCCGCAGGCGTGTGCCCAGTCCCCCGGCCAACAGCAACGCTTTCATCGGTTGATCACCCTCCAGTTCGGTTTTCGGTCATAAAAAAAGAAGCCGGCGCATGGCGAACCTTTTCTCGATCATGGCACCATGAGCGTAAAAAATTCATTCATCAACGACTTCTGTTTTGGAGTTGTCTGGTCTTCAGCCCCTATTCGCTAAAGCCCGTCCACTATGACCTTTTGCCCCTCGGCGGGATCAAGTGCCGCATCATCGAACAGAATGGTCATATAAATATAACCCCCTCCCGTTTCTGATTATTAGCACTCACCTAAATAGGCTGCTATTAATACTAATAACGAATTCCTCCCTGGCTTTCAATAGCGATTACACGCGGAAGTGAATGAATATCCGCCATGAAAGCCAATACACGGGATACTTTCGCCAGTTTTTTCAAATTTCCTCATTCATACGCCAGAAATTGTAAACTCGATAGGGAACGAGCATTATGATTCTACGATGGCCCTATTTTTTACGCTCATTGTGTCCTCAAGCCTGCTGAGGACGCTGTCCGTAACCGGAAGTCCCAGCTTCTCCATGGCATACAAGAACGAGCCTACAACGGGAGGAAAATGCGGCTCCATCAAACCGAATGGCCTTCCCGGATCATCTGTGGAGATACGCTTAAGTTTTCCTTGAAAATAAGTGCTGTTCGCCACGCTCCCGATGCACGCAACCCGCAGCGTTTCGGCCTGAAAATGCCGTCCGAGCAAGCGGATGCCGACCACGATCTGGTGAATGGACCGGTCGCAAACCGCTTGGGCTAATGAACTGCCTGCCGCTGCCGCCTCCGTAACATAAGGAGCAAAGGCTCCAAATACCCGGTCCCTTTCGCGGCGGTCATCATGGAAACCATTCCTGCCCAGGAGTGCAAGTTCCCCAAGGTCGGCTGCATTCCAATGCGAGAGCATATCATGTACCAGACGCCCGTCAGTATCGTCCGTATGTCCGGCAATTGCTTCATAAACGGCGTCATAGGCCAGAAACCTGGCTGCGCTTGCGGCATAGTGATGATAGTCGTAATTACGTAAGTATTGCCCTTCTTCATTGATACCGAAAATAATTGAGCCTGTACCGGAAATCACCACGATGCCTGGCTTTGCCATCAACGCACCATAATGGGCGGCGACCGCATCGTTTACGTGCCACTTGGGGCATGTCATTTCCGGTAAATGAGTCAGTTCCTTCACCCATTCAAAATCCTGATCCCGGTCGTAACCGGCGATGCCTGCGGCCAAGCCGCAAATTTCCCCGGGAGAACACCCCGCAACGGAAAGAGCTTTGCGGATCGCCGTCTTGACATTATCCGTAGCCTGGTTATCCCGATGCTGCGATGCCGCTTTCTGATCCTCGATGTACGCAGCGATGTTTCCTTCCGGACTTGCGATGATTACTCTGGTATTGGAGCCCCCTCCGTCGATACCCATAATCAGTTTCCTTCCAGCCATATCATCCCCTGCCCCCTTATCTCTACCATCCAATTACTAACCCGAGAAGAACTCCTGCCTTCTTGGAAGTTATTTACTTTTACTTGTTAGGTTTAATTCGACAAAGTTCTCTTCATATCCTCCTCCAAAAACTCCCTCAGAACGACCCAGGACTCCGAAACATTCGGGGGTCCTTGACCGCTTCCTCCAAAGCATCTTAGTTTGCGGCTGCCTTTTATCCTTCGGGGAGAATGGGAATACTTCGATTCGTACCCCTGTTGACCCAAATCCTTCTCATGTCCATGCCGGGTACGATCAATCGAGTACAGTTCGGGTAAGTATATATGATGCGGTTTATTAGTAAAAGGAGGTTGCACTCATGTTGGAAGAAAACAGACCGATGCCGGCAGAAGAAGGCTTGGATCATAGTTTAGCTTTTCTTAAAGAAGGCTATTTGTACATCACGAACCGAACCCTCGGATTTCAATCGGATGTATTCGAGACGCGTTTGCTTGGCGAAAGGGCCATTTGCATGCGCGGGGAAGAAGCCGCCAGGCTGTTTTATGACGAGGACAAATTTATCCGGTTCGGTGCGGCACCCAAACGCGTGATCAAAACGCTGTTCGGTGAAAACGGGGTTCAAACGCTGGACGGCGAAGCCCATCGCCACCGGAAAGCGATGTTCATGTCTCTCATGTCCGACGAAGCGATGCAGCGAATGCGGGGGCTGACCCGAAAATATTGGGAGATTGCAGCGAAAAACTTTGAAACGCGGAAAGAAGTCGAGATTTACGAGGAAGCCAAAGAATTGTTATGCCGGGTTGCCTGCGAATGGGCTGGAGTTCCGCTTGAACCGGAAGAGGTACGAGAGAAGACGAGCTGGTTCGGCGCGTTGTTCGAATCCCCCGCTTCCATTGGAATCACTTATATGAAAGGCCGGAACGCCAGAACCAAGGCGGAGTCCTGGATCAGCGGCCTGATTGAGGACGTGCGCACCAACCGTTTCACAGCGCCGGAACATTCGGCACTGGCCGTGATTTCTTTTCACCGGGATCTGAATGGCCAGCTGCTCGACTTAAAAACCGCCGCCGTGGAAATGCTGAACATTATTCGTCCGATCGTCGCCGTTTCCATTTACATCGCCTTTACCGCACTGGCCGTCATTCAGCAGCCAGAAGAGCGGGAAAAGCTGGCCGGATCGGATGAAGTGCGGCTTGGACATTTTATCCAGGAGGTCCGCCGCTTCTATCCTTTCTTCCCCGTGACGGCAGCACGGGTGGCAGAGGATTTTGTCTGGAACGGCTATCGGTTTGAGCAAGGGACGTTAACCATGCTGGACCTGTACGGCACCAATCACCACCCGGACTTGTGGGACAAGCCGGAGAAGTTTATGCCGGATCGATTTCAACATTGGAGAGGATCCCCTTTCAGGTTTATTCCTCAAGGCGGAGGAGATCATGATACAGGGCACCGGTGCGCCGGTGAATGGATAACCCTGGAAATTATGAAGGAGAGCCTCGACTTCCTGGCCAACCGGATGAGCTATGACGTGCCACAGCAGGATTTAAGCTACAGCTTCAGCGATATTCCGTCGCTGCCCCACAGCAACATTGTCATTCAGAACGTCCGAAGTGTTTAGATATTTATTTGCTTATGTTCAACAGCCCATGCTTTCCCTGCACAGAGAAAAAGCCGCAGCAATGCGGCTTTTTAACTTGCGTCAGAATGATCATTATCGGGGTCCATCGCCAAGGACCTGGATTCACATGGCAGCCAGACCTCTTTTTTGCGTAATGACTTAGCGCTGTTTCCAATCGATTTTGCCCAGAATGCGCAGCACGCTGCGGACAAGCATTTGGCAGCTGCCCATGATGAACAGCCACACGCCCGCCGTTTGCGTCGACTCCTGAAAAAACAGCATGCTGCCGCTGATGTAGCACAGCGAAATGATGATGTCGCTCGCGATCCGCAGAACCTTGCCGGGTTCATGGACCACAAGCCGGTGGTGCCGGAACTTGACCACCCAATGCCAATGATGTTCATCCGTCTTAAGCTGCTCAAACTCCATGAGATGATGCCGGATAATAAATCAGCTCCTTTCGTAACACAAAGAGGACTGCCTGCACAGGAGCCCGCATCTTTTTATAAGAAAGTGCGTTTTATTTCATTACCCGCCCCATCCTTCATGAATCAATTCCATGAGCCGTTAGAACGTACCCACACCGCAGTAATTTTTAGATATAGGCAAATTTTACTCCTAAATGGAAATCTGTTCGGATATGATGAAAGTAATTCTTATGGAAAGGGTGTTTTCTATGAAAAAAATCGCCGTCTTACCTACCAACGGGAGGGCGACTATACTTTAACCCTCCTGCATTACGGGAGGAATCCAATTGAATTCCAGAATCAAAAAATTCATTTCCTACTATAGACCCTACAAGGGACTGTTTGCCGCCGATATGGCATGCGCTTTTATTTTGTCGGCGATTACGCTTGTTCTTCCGCTCGGCGTCCGCTACATTACCTCCGAGCTGCTTGACGGTGCTCATTCTGACTCGCTGTCCCAAATCTATGAGGTCGGTGCAGGGATGCTCGCATTGGTCATTCTCCATATTGCCTGCGAGGTGTTCGTGGATTACAAAGGCCACATGATGGGCGCGATGATGGAAGGCGACATGCGAAGCGAACTGTTCGAGCATCTGCAGAAGCTTTCATTCCGTTTTTACGACGAACAAAAAACCGGCCAGCTGATGACCCGGACGACAAACGATATTTTATCCCTTGCCGAGCTGTACCATCACGGACCGGAGGACCTGCTCATCTCGATCTTGAAATTTACCGGTGCGTTTATCATTTTGATCGCGATCGACGCTAAGCTGACCTTAATTGTCTTTCTATTTTTGCCGGTGATGGCTGCGTACGCGTTTTATTATAACCGGAAAATGAATGCGGCTCTGCGAATCAGCCGGGACCGGATCGGGGACATCAACGAGCAGGTGGAAGACTCCCTCGCCGGTATCCGTGTGGTCAAATCGTTTACGAACGAGCACGTGGAGATCCGCAAATTTGCCCGGGCCAATGCCCGCTTTCTCCGGAGCCGGAGCGACGGGTACAAGAGCGAAGCCATTTTCTCCGGCGGAATGATCGGCTTTACACAGCTGATTACCGTGGCCGTTATCGTCTTCGGCGGTGCCGCTATCCTCCACTCGTCGATGCAGCTTCCGGACTTGCTGACCTTCTTTTTATGCATCGGCATTCTGATCGAGCCCATTCAGCGGATGGTGAATTTCGCAAGGCTGTATCAGGAAGGTATGACGGGGTTTGACCGGTTCATGGAGATTTTGGAGGTAGAGCCGGATATCTGCGACGCGCCAGGGGCGGCAGAACTCGGCCATGCCGAAGGCAAGGTGGAATTCCGGCAGGTCTCCTTCAAGTATAAAGATGATCACCGGGAAGTGCTGACCGACCTGTCTCTTACCATCGAAGCCGGCGAATACGTAGCCATCGTCGGTCCGTCCGGTATCGGGAAAACGACGCTGTGCTCCTTGATCCCCCGGTTTTATGAAGTCAGCGGAGGAACCATTCTATTGGATGGCAAAGATATCCGCGGATTAACTTTGCGCTCCCTCCGGCGGAACATTGGCATCGTCCAGCAGGATATCTATTTATTTGCCGGCACAGTTATGGATAATATCCGTTACGGCAACGTGGAGGCGACCCGCGAGGAAGTTATCGAGGCGGCGAAAAAGGCTCATGCCCATGATTTCATTATGGGGCTGCCGGACGGCTATGATACCGACATCGGCCAGCGCGGAATCAAGTTATCCGGCGGTCAGAAGCAGCGGCTCAGCATTGCACGCGTGTTTCTCAAAAATCCGCCCGTGATCATCTTTGACGAGGCCACCAGTTCGCTTGACAACGACAGCGAGCAGGCGGTACAGTCGTCGCTGGAGAGGCTGTCCGACAATCGTACGACGTTGGTGATCGCCCACCGGCTGTCTACGGTCCGGAATGCACAGCGGATCATCGTGCTGACCGATGACGGGATTGCGGAACAGGGAACGCATGAAGAGCTTTTGGCACGGGGCGGCACCTATGCGCATTTATATAACATGCAGCTTAAGTTGTGACCGGCTGCTCCCCTACAAAAAAACCATCCAGTCCAACAGGGATTTCTCCCTGAGGCTTTGGATGGTTTTTGCTGCTTCAGACTATTCTTCGTAAATTTTGGTGAGCATTTGGCCCAGCTCCTGCAGCGCCTGCTCTTCCTGCTCACCGTCGGCTTCCAGCCGGATTTCATCGCCGGCGGCAATGCCCAGGGTCAACAGCCCGAGGGAGCTTTTGCCGTTGGCTTTTTTCTCGCCTTTGAACAGCGTAACTTTACAAGGAAACGTATTTGCCTTCTCTACGAACAGTTTCGAAGGGCGGGCATGAAAACCTTGCGGGTGGATGACGGTAAAAGTTTGGGATACCATAGCTTATGCTTCACTCCTTAGTTGTTGGTTGACAAAATCAAGCACCTCTTGCTGGGTGCTCATGCCGATCGC
The DNA here is from genome assembly GCF_038009285.1 of Paenibacillus sp. FSL R5-0378. Classification (NCBI taxonomy): domain Bacteria; kingdom Bacillati; phylum Bacillota; class Bacilli; order Caryophanales; family Paenibacillaceae; genus Paenibacillus; species Paenibacillus sp. FSL R5-0378. Next base: position 4,044,652 of record NZ_JBBPAY010000001.1, on the reverse strand, counting down.
CTGCTCGGCCAAACCTGCCCATTCCTCTCTGGACAAGCGGGAAATCAGTTCTCTGGCCGGGAGTACGGACGAGGCGCTCATGCTGAATTCATACAGTCCGAGGCCGAGAAGAAGCGGAATCGCTGCCGAATCTCCGGCCATTTCGCCGCACATGCCGGCCCATTTGCCGTGGCGGTTAGCTGCCTGGATCACAAGCTGCACCAGACGGAGAATCGACGGATGATGAGGCTGATACAGATAAGCGACCGATTCGTTCATCCGGTCCGCCGCCATCGTGTACTGAATCAGGTCGTTCGTGCCTATGCTGAAAAAGTCCACTTCCTTCGCCAACACATCGGCGGCGATCGCTGCAGCGGGAATTTCGATCATAATGCCGACTTCAAGCGTATCGGACACCTTCGTGCCCTCCTGCTCGAGCTTGGCACGTTCTTCCGCCAGAATCCGCTTCGCCTCACGAAGCTCACCCAGGACGGCGATCATCGGGAACATAATGGCTAGCTTGCCGTGCATGCTGGCCCGGAGCAGCGCCCGAAGCTGGGTGCGGAACAAATCCTCCTTATCCAGGCATAAACGGATGGCCCGCTGGCCCAGAAACGGATTCATCTCTTTCGGCAGCTGCAGGTAAGGCAGCTCTTTATCGCCGCCGATATCCAGTGTACGGATGACGACGCGCTTGCCGTTCATTTTCTCCAATACATGCTTGTAGACGGAATACTGCTCTTCTTCGGAAGGGAACGAGCTGCGTCCCATATACAGAAATTCGGTACGGAACAAGCCAATGCCGTCCGCCCCGTTCGCCAGTACCTTCTCCAGATCGTCAATGCCGCCGATATTGCTGGCCAGCTCCACTTGAACGCCGTCAGCGGTGACCGACGGCCGGTCCACATAGCTGCGCATGCGGGTCTTATACTCTTCATATTCTGCCTTACGAGCGGAATATTCGAGGAGCTGCTCCTCCGACGGATTGACGATGACCTGCCCGGCCGTAGCGTCAAGAATGATCATATCCCCCGTCCGAATCGCAGAAGCATCCGCACCGGTCCCGACGACGGCAGCCAGCTCCAGGGAGCGGGCCATGATAGCGGAATGCGACGTCCGGCTTCCGATCTCCGTGACGAAGCCCCGGACGAATTCCAGATTTAACTGGGCGGTATCCGACGGGGTCAAGTCTTTGGCAATCAGAATCGTTTCGGCGCTCAGCTCGGACAGCGCGCTGTGCTCCCGTCCCTCCAGCTTGCTGATGACCCGTCCCGTGATATCCTTAACGTCTGCCGCGCGTTCCCGCAGCATCTCGTTATCCATGGACTGCAGCGCTTCGATGATGCTGGAAGCCACTTCGTACAGGGCATATTCCGCATTGACGCCGTCGCTCTCAATCTGGTCCAGTGTCGTGTCGATCAGGTCCGGGTCGTCCAATAGAAACAGGTGAGCTTCAAAAATCTCGGCCTTCTGCGGTCCAAGCCGCTCCAGCGTCGTTTCCCGGATCCGGTCGATATCAGCCTTGGCCGCATCCACGGCGCTGCGAAGACGCTGTTGCTCAGCAGCAGGATCGTCGACCTTTCTCTGCTGCGGGATGGACTCCTCCGCTTCCAGCCGGTACGCTTTGGCAATGGCGATGCCCGGTGATGCGGGCACGCCGGTCAGCAGTTGGCTCATGGGCCATACCTCCTTATTTTACGTTGGAATTCATCTATCGTGAACATGCTAGTTTCGATCGATTATTGATGATTGTAGGCCTTCAACACTTTCTCGGTCAGCATATGGTCTGGATCCAGGCCGCTTACTTCGGCAAAAGCCTGGCGGACGCCTTGATCCGCGATCAGGCCCTGCAGCTTGACAGCCTCCGGATCTTCCGCGAAGTCGAATTTAAGAGCCAGCGCCATAACCTCGGTCAAATGCTCGAAAGCACCGCCCTGCTCCCAGGCACGAAGCGCCGGCCGGACCAAGCGGTCATCCGGGGACAGCTTACGGATCGGCGACCGGCCGACCCGGACAACCTCGTCGCTCAAATACGGATTACGGAAACGGTCCATGATCGTGCGGATATAGTTCTCATGCTCCGCAGGATCAAAACCGTAAGCACGCACGAGCATGCTTCCCGTTTCCTGAAGGGCACCGGTAACCAGCCCGGCGACTTCCTCGTCCTTCATCGCTTCCTGGATGGTCGAATACCCTTTCCGGTATCCGGCATAAGCCGCGCTGCAGTGACCGGTATTTACTGTGAAAAGCTTGCGTTCAATATACGGAATCAAGTCGTCAACGTAATGAACGCCTTGGATTTCCTGGGAGCCGGAGAACATTTGGGATCGATTGATCACCCATTCGTAGAACGGCTCCACCGTGACAGCTAGCGGATCCTCATGATGCTGCAGCGGCACGATACGGTCTACCGCAGAATCCGGGAAGGCTGCAAAAGAAGCCGCTTTTTGCTGCTCTTCGAGCGACAAATGGCCCATGACGTGTTCTCTCAGCTGGGTGCTGGCGCCGATGGCGTTCTCGCAGGCAATGACATGCAGCGGAGCTGCTCCGCGTTCCATCCGAAGCTTCAAACCAGCTGCAATCCCCGGGGCGATATGTTTCAGAATGTTCACTCCTACAGCCGTCGTAACCATATCGGCGGAAGCCACTGCTTCTGCCACCGCTGCGGGATCCCGGCCGTCAATGGCGTTCACGCCCTCTACCGGGATTTGCTTCCCGCTCTCGTCGGCAATGGTAACCGTGTAAGAACCGCGCTGCTGGATCGTTTGCACCAACGACTCGTTCACATCGGAAAATACGACCTCGTAACCCGACTGCGACAGCAGCAAGCCGATAAATCCCCTTCCGATATTGCCTGCGCCGAAATGTAGAGCCTTCATTCTTCCATCCCGCTTTCAAAGATGCTCAAAATTTCCTCGGCGGTCTTCGCCGTACGGATGCCTTCCATGCTGTCCTCATCCGAGCAAACCATGGCGACGCTGGTCAAAATGTCCATATGCTCACCGTTCTGGGCGGCAATCCCGACGACGAGTACCGCCGGCTCATCCCCGCCAAAATCGACCCCATCCGGAATTTGCAGCACGGCCAGTCCGGTCGACTTGATCATTCCTTTGGCTTCGTTGGTCCCATGGGGAATGGCCAAGCCTGCGCCCATATAAGTGGACAAGGCGTTTTCGCGTTCAATCATCTTATCGACATATTCCTGTTCCACATGTCCGGCATCAACCAGCATTTGTCCGGCAAGGCGAATGGCCTCATACTTGTCGGATACTTTAACGTTCACTCGAATTTGATCTGCGGATAAAATACTCATGATGATCACTCTCTTTCCAATTTGTTTTTTAAGTATGCGCGGAGATGGGCGGACATTAGTTCCCTGATGCGCCCTTCATCCCCCTCCGCAAGGGCTTCAATCATATCCGTGTCCAGCAGTGTTGCGCTGATTTCGCTCAGCACCTCCAGGGTTTCCCGCTCGAGCTGCCGCGGAGCCAGCATCAGCAAAAAGCGCGACAGCTCAACGTCACCTGAGTCATCCAGCCTGAGCCGCTGATCCAGTTCAAAGAGCATCAATGCCGGCCGTTTCACCGCATCGCTGCGCGTATGAAACAGCGCCAGCTCCGTGCCGGGAATCAGCTGGGTCCCGTGCTGTTCCCGCTGCAGCAGCAGAGCTGCGACTGCTTCCGGATCCAAAATCACGTCCCTGAGCACCGGCGCTGAGCAGGCGGCAAGCAGCCATTGATCAAGGCTCGGCTGCCCTTCGATCCGCAGCGGCAGCACGCGAAAAGCTTCCAGGAGCTCGATGCTTTGCTGGAGGGTTTGGTGCAATGAACGCAAGCCGTCAATATCGGCTGTGCCGGCCGCTTCCCGGCGTCCGGCAGGCCAATCTCTCAGCTCAGGTGCCAAATCCTCCAGTAATCCCGGCAGCGGCTCGGCATCCGCTGATAACGCGTCCGGCAGGGGCTTCACGCCGCGGTGCCGGATATAATCCCGGAGCTTCTCCGCTTCAGACGGGGTAAGCAGCGGGCTCAGCTTCAAATATTGTTCCTCCGGCAGCGGCAAATCGACGGTACTGATGATCAAATCATAGTCCGTTCTCGGTATCCTTGCGGCCTCATACCATGAAGCCTGTTCGACGATTTGGAGCTGCGGAAATTCTTTACGCAGCCGAACTGCCAGCATTTTCGAAGAACCGATCCCGCTCGTGCATACGATCACCGCTCGCATATGCTGAGGGATCTGGCCGATCCGCTCCCGCGCGGCTCCAAAATGCATCACCAGAAAAGCGATCTCCTCGTCCGGGATGCGGACGGAAGGAAAAACGGCGTCAGCTGCCTGCCGGACCAGGCCGAACAGCTCGGCATAGTCCTTGCGGATCGTATCCAGCAGCGGATTCCGGATCCGCTGCCCTGCTGTGATTCGTTCCATCGCCGCTTTCAGATGCATGAACAAACCGTCCCGAAGGGAGCGGTCAGCGGTGTAGTCGTTCGCATCCAGTTCCCTCATTTTACGGATGAGCGACCGGACGGTCCCGGCAAGCTCCAAATCGTCCGCCGGCAGCATTCCTGTCGAATGAGCCAGAGCTCTTTCAAGAAGTTCTGCGGTATACCTCATTTCAGCAAGCGGATATTCCATTTTCAGAACTTGACCCAGCTCATCGCATAAAAGTTTGGCAGACTTTAATTTATGGTCTTGAGCCGGCATAGCGGATGGCCGGTCAAACCGCCGCAGATTGATGAGGCGGTCGGCTTCCGCTTCAGTGACCGTGATGCCCTTGCGAATTCGGGCTGCCGCGATGGACAACCGGATCAGCAGATCGGTATAGGCTTCCTCACTGAAGGATTCTTCCTGATGCCGCTCCTCCCACTTCCATAAGGTTTCTTCGATCACCGAAATGCGGTCCGCCCCGGCCATTGAGGCGATTCGGGCATCCACAGGATGATGCGGATTCTGCTCCGAGTACCCGATAAGCGACAAGTCATCCAGCCGGAAGCGGACGAGCGTACGAATCGCCTCGCGGATCAGAGGCTCCGAGCCGGTAATTTCCACTCCATAGCCTCGCCGGCGGATCAGCAGCAAGCCTTGTTTGCCGATCCAGTCGGTCAAATCGTCCAGATCCGCTCCTACAGTCGGTACCGTGACCTTCATCTCGTGGGCAAGCGTAAACAGCTTCACCGGTTCCCGCGAACCAAGCAGCCGGGCAAGGAGGTATACCTGCCGCTCATCCGCCGAATATTCGATCTCGGCGGGCATGAGCAGCTCCGAGCGGACTTGTTCCATTTGAGAAGGGTCACCTTCTACACTGAGGCCGGAACCGGCTTTCCGGTGAAGCGTAATCCCGTGCCGATGCAGATAGCTCTCGACCGTGTCCAGCTCCCTGTGCACCGTCCGCGGGCTGACCCGAATGCTGCTGGCGATTTCGGCAACCGTACTCTCCGAAGGGCTGCGCAGCAGCAAATCCAAGATCTGTCTTACACGGTGTGACAATTCCATGCCCCTTAGCCTCCATAACGACCGCAAAAGGCGCTTGGATGCCGGCCCATATGCCCGCATCCATTCGCCTCAAGCGTTTTTATAGTTATTTCAAGCGTTCGACAAGCTCGTCATATTCCGGACTCTTCAGGAAGTTGTCGATGGAAATATGCTCTGCTTGCGGCGCTACGCCGCGAGCACGGTCTGTCAACGTTTTATGCGTGACAACGATATCCGCGTCGGACGGAATGTCACTGATCGCCGTGTTCGTGACCTCGATCGGCGATCCGGCGGCTTTCATCTTCTTGCGAAGGATGGAAGCGCCCATGGCGCTGGAGCCCATGCCGGCGTCGCAGGCGAAGACGATTTTATGAACCTCGTCTTTGCTCTTCTGCCCTTCAGCCGTGCTTGCCGCCGAAGGAGCCGTTGCTTCTTTCGCCCCATCTGCCGCAGCGGCCGCCGCAGCAGCCGGAGTTCCTGCAGCTTTCATGTCTTTCATACGTTTCGTTGCTTCTTCAAGATCGTCCTGGTCTTCTTCCGTCTTCTTGCTGGTTTTCAGCAGAAGCGCAGCCACGACGAAGGATACGATCGCAGCGGTGATGACCCCGCTCAGTACGGGTAGGATTTCCCCCCGCGGCGCCATGGCCAGGTAAGCGATGATGCTGCCCGGAGATGGCGGGCCGACGAGTCCCGCGTTCAGCAGCGAGAAGGTAAATGTGCCTGTCACGCCGCCGGCCATTGCCGCCAGAATGAGGCGTGGGTTCATCAGAATGTACGGGAAGTAAATTTCATGAATCCCGCCAAAGAAGTGAATAATCGCCGCACCCGGTGCGGATTGACGGGCGGATCCGCGGCCTACGATCATGTATGCGAGCAGGATACCGAGTCCGGGACCCGGGTTCGATTCAAGCATGAACAGGATGGATTTGCCTGCGGTCTGCGCTTGTTCAATCGCGATCGGGCTCAACACCCCGTGATTGATAGCGTTGTTCAGGAACAGCACCTTCGCCGGCTCGATCAAAATGTTGACGAGCGGAATGAGGTGGTGGTGAACCAGAAACTCAACGCCGGAGGAAAGCACGTTGGTGACGGCTTCGATGATGCGTCCCACGATCGAATATGCGATCAGGACGAGTACGCCGCCGATAATGCCGAGCGAGAAGTTGTTGACCAGCATTTCGAAGCCGGACTTGATTTTGCCTTCGACGGCTCTGTCAAACTGTTTGAGCACCCAGGCAGCTCCTGGACCGACGGCCATCGCGCCGAGGAACATCGGAATGTCGGTTCCGATAATGACGCCCATCGTGACCAGGGCGCCGATCACGCCGCCGCGCTGCTTGTGCACCATCGTACCGCCGGTGTATCCGATCAGCAGCGGGAGCAGGTACTTGATCATCGGGTCGACCAGCTTCGCGAGATACTCGTTTGGAATCCAGCCGGTCGGTATGAACAGTGCCGTGATCAAGCCCCACGCGATGAACGCTCCGATGTTCGGCATGACCATGCCGCTCAGGAAGCGCCCGAATTTTTGAACTCCGACCCGGGCGGCACCGGATGCGGAGGAAGATGTGGATTGCGCCATGAGGATAACCTCCTTGTAAACTTTTGTCGAACGGTATTTTGCAATACGTCGTTCGTCCTATATCCATCCTAGCCGACATCAACCTGACACTCAATAAAATGAAAACGCTATATTGTCAGGAGCCCTGATGACAAAACTTTATGAATCCCGCCTAAACCCTTGATGTATCAGGCTTTTGCAGACCCGGTGAGGATGGCGTGCTGGGGAAACATACGGGCTAAGTTCACTCCGTTCAGCTGTGACTGCATTCGTTTAATCTGTAATTTTCCAAGATTAAGTTTTCCTTTCTGGAACCTGATCATGGGTAGCTTTTCCCATTAAGTGGACCTGATTCAGAAATTACCGATTTTTCACAAAATAAGAAAAACGTCTATCGACGTACCTTCACAGAAGACAGACCGCGTCTAAAGGAAGTTTTTCTTGCAATATCAGGGAGCCATGGCTCTGGAATTTATACATTCTGATATTATAAAAAAAACGTCTATCGACGTACCTTCACAGAAGACAGACCGCGTCTAAAGGAAGTTTTTCTTGCAATATCAGGGAGCCATGCCTCTGGAGTTTATACATTCGGATATTATAAAAAAAACGTCTATCGACGTACCTTCACAGAAGACAGACCGCGTCTAAAGGAAGTTTTTCTTGCAATATCAGGAAGCCATGGCTCTGGAGTTTATACATTCTGATATTATAAAAAAAACGTCTATCGACGTACCTTCACAGAAAACAGACCGCCTCTAAAGGAAGTTTTTCTTGCAATATCGAAACCATGGCTCTGGAGTTTGTACTTTCTGATATTAAAAAAAGCGCCCTGGTATAGGGCGCTAGCGTGCGTATGTGTTGGCCATATCCGGCATGAAAGATGTCATCTCCCAAAAAGCCATCCGCCATTGACGTTCAGAATTTCTCCAGTGACATAAGATGCATCCGGCGAAATCAAGTATAAGACCGCGGCAGCTACCTCGTCCGGCGTCCCCGGACGCCCGGCGGGAATATTCGGGATCAGCTGCTGCAGTTTATCCTCACGGTGGCCAAAACCGGTATCCGTAATCAAGCCTGGAGCCACGGCATTCACCGTTATCCCTCTGACGCTCAGCTCTCGGGCTGCAGCGTACGTAAGACCATGGAGCCCGGATTTCGAGGCGGCGTATGCCAGTGATCCGGGGCCGCTTCCACCTGTAAACGCCCCGATCGAGCTGATATTGACGATCCTGCCGCCCGGACTTGCCAGGTATGGCGCGGCGGCAGCCGTCATCAAAAATGCCCCCTTCAAGTTCACGCCAATAATGTCATCCCAGAACCGTTCGGAATCTTCAAGAGGCACTCCGGTAGAAACGGCCTCACCCATGAACCCCGCATTGTTAATCACGATATCTAAACGTCCGTTTTGGTGGACTACCTCCTCGACGGCCCGCTGTACATCTTCACGGCGGCGTACATCCGCTTGTACCCATGAAGCGCCTTCGCCAAGCCGCTTACATGCTTCCCTCAGGGAAGTTTCGTGTCTCCCAAGGATCATGACACCGATTTCTTCTTGTATGAGCCGTTGAGCAATCGAGAATCCGATTCCACTGCTTCCGCCAGTTACGATCGCTGTACGTTTCATTGGAGTCATCTTGATCACCTTTCCTTTCGCCATGTGTGTGACATTGGATGAATTCTATTGTAATATCAATCCGATCATAAGCGAAATATCGGTTTTATATTTCTGTAATAAGTTTTACTTATTAAAAAAGGGACTTGGAGGATCTTTATGGAACTGCGGCAGCTCAAATATTTCGTCACTTTGGCCGAGGATCTGCACTTCGGACGTGCAGCCGATCGGGTGGGAATCGCCCAGCCTGCACTTAGTCAGCAGATTCGCCACCTCGAACAAGAACTAGGCGGGGCCTTGTTTATCCGTACCAAACGAAGTGTTTCCCTGACAGCGGCCGGAAGTTTATTTTATGAGGAAGCGAGAAACTTGCTCCAGCACGCGGATCGTGCCGTGGACAAGGTTAGACGCGCATTTTCGGGGATGATCGGAGAAATCAGGATCGGATTCGTAGAATCCGCAACTTGGGACATTCTTCCTCAGGTCATTTCGGCGTACCGTCAAAAATATCCCGAAGTCCAAATCAAACCATGCCATTTACATTCATCTTCCCAAATCGAAGCTCTGTTGGATGGCACGCTTAGCATCGGTATTACAGGCATTCCCGTGAACGAGCCGCTTCTTATGTCATACTCCATCCGGAGCGAGCCTTTCTGGGTCGCACTCCCTCCCGAACATCCTTTGGGTAACCGCCATACTGTGCATATCGGCGAATTAAGCAGGGAATCGTTTATTACTACCAACCGGGAAGTAGGAAAGGTTTATTACGATACCATGATTCAAGTATGCATGGAGGCAGGGTTCAGTCCAGCCATTGTTCAAACGGCCGACGAAATGCATACGTTGTTGTCGCTCGTTTCATCGGGTCTTGGCATTGCCCTGATTCATGAATCTGCCCGGCATTTGCGCACCGATCTCGCATATAAGCCAGTACTTGGAGTTAGCCAATCCGCATACAGGATGTCTTTTGTATGGAAAAAGGACCCCATCTCTCCTCTTCTCCGAGGCTTCCTGGATACCATGCAAAAGCTCTACCCGCAGCAGGATCATTAATTTGGGAAAAAATAGTTTGCAGCGCTTTACATCGATAACTGTTTTTGTTACAGTTTATTTGAGATATACAACTAATTCGAGAAAGGAAGTCGGAATAAATGAAAATTGCGATTATCGGTGCTGGAAATATCGGCGGAAATCTCGCCCGCCGCCTGACCAAACTCGGACATGAGGTGTCCATCGCCAATTCGAGAGGCCCACAAACCTTGGCTGCACTTGCCGAAGAAACGGGAGCAGCACCCAAGGAAGTCACGGAAGTGGCGCAGGGCGCAGAAGTGGTCATTGTGACGATTCCACAGAAAAACATTCCTGACCTTCCTGCCGGAATCCTCGACCATACCGCACCGAATGCCGCGATTATCGATACGGGGAACTATTACCCTCGCCAGCGCGACGGTCTCATTGCAGAAATTGAAGCAGGCCTGCCGGAGAGCCGCTGGGTGGAACAGCATCTGAAGCGGCCCGTAAATAAAGCTTTTAACGGCATATCCGCCCAAAATCTGCTGGAACGCGGCCTGCCGAAGGGCAGCCCTGGACGTTTGGCGCTGCCGGTGGCTGGAGACGATCCCGCCTCTAAGCAGGTGGTGCTTGACCTGATTGAAGAACTTGGCTTTGACGCCATCGACGCCGGGGGACTGGATGAGTCCTGGCGCCAGCAGCCGGGTACGCCAAGCTACCGCGAGCACGACGCTGACAGCCTTCGCCAAGCGCTCGCGGAAGCCAGCCCTGAGCGCCCGGCGGAGTTTAAAGCTTGATCGCCACATAAACAGAACAAAAATCCCCTTAGTCTCCACCGTACGGAGAAAAGGGGATTTTTTCTTTTATGCTGGTATCGGATTACCTTGCCGAAGACTATACAAACACTTTTTCAAAAGCCGGAAAGCCCGCTTCCCGTCCCGGATAGTTCACTTCGCCCCGCTGATTGTAGCCGAGGCCCCGGTACAGCTTGAGGGCCGGCGCGTTTTTGGCGTATGTATCAAGCCGGATGCTCTTGTATCCATTCTCTTGGGCAAAGTGTTCCGCAAAAGCAACCAGCTTACGAGCGATTCCTTGTCCCTGGGCCATCGGATCCACAGCGATCCGGTGCATCATCAGATGCGGCCCTTCCGTCTCCGTCCAAGGTATCTTGTCATACTGCTCATCTTGATGTTGATCCAGCACCATGATGCCAAGGATCCGTCCGTCGCCTTCCGCTGCGAACAGCGTCCCCCGGCTCAGATCTTCCCCGATGACATCCCGGTTCGGATACTCGTCGTCCCATTGGTCGCTGCCGCCTTCTTGCATGACCTGAACGCATCTGGAGATCAATTGCATGATCTCTTCCATCTCATCTCTCCGGCCTGTTCGAATTTGAATATTCAAAGCTTGCACCATCCTCGTCCTTTCGAAAATCTAACCTCAATGCTCATATCCGGCATAATCGATTTCGAGGAACTGGCTCACTTCCTGATCCCAACGGTCCCTCACAAAAGCCACGTGCTGCGGATGAGCGTTATAGGCTTCATAATCCTCCCGGCTGTCAAACCTCATGGAAAAACCAAAGTCATATGTATTCTTGGGGCTGATTTCCCGGAATACTTGAAATTCCTTTACCGTAGGAATCGAGCTGAGCGCAGCCCTGCCGTCCTCCAGAAATCGCTGTTCAGCGGACGAACCCTTCTCATGCTTGAGCGAAAAGATGACCGAATGGATGATTGCGTCGTCTTTCACGTTAACACTCCTTTTTTCATCGAAATGACAAACGAGTCTTTTACTATTATAAAGGCTAACCCAAGAGATGGACAGCTTCAATGCATCCCGGTTCATGGGGATTCACAATCTTCACAGAGGTCTGCAGCTGTCGCGCACCGCTAACCGATGACCCAAAATGATATCTTCCGCTGTTCGCTTTTCTCCTGCAATGAACTGAAGCAGCGTTTCGACCGTCACCTCGCCCATTCGCTGAATGGGCTGCTCCATAGACGTGATCCGCGGCCGGACGAGCTCGGTCATCTGGCTTCCGTCAAAGCCGATCACCGAAATATCGTCAGGAACTTTCAGGCCGTGATCGATGATGCAGTTGACCGCTCCGATCGCCATATCGTCGCTGACGGCAAAGACCGCGGTCGGTTTATGTTTGTACCGCAGGAACTCACCCATCAGTGCATAGCCGCTGTTCACCTTGTAATCGCCGAAACGGACCAGTTCATGGACAAATTTAATTCCATGGTCCGCCAAAGCATTCCGGTACCCGCTGTACCGGTTTTGGCCGGAAGTCATATCCCGCATGTCCCCGCCGATAAAAGCAATCTGCTTATGCCCGAGTCCGATTAAATATGTCGTTGCGTCATACGCTGCGGCATAATCGTCCACGATGACCGATACGAAGGATTGGTCCATCGGCTTCACGCTGGAGAAGATGACGGGAATTTTTAATTTCTCGATAAAATTCCGGATATCCTCATTGATCTTCTCGTGCATGATAATGATGCCTTCCACGCGCATTTCCTTGAAAATGTTCAGGTATTTGAACTCCTTGTCAATGTCCTCGCTGATATTGCAGACGAGCAGATTATAATGATTGGAAGCAGCGGTCTGCTCGATGGAGCTCAGAATGGTCGAATAAAAGCTGGAGGTCAGATCCGGCACGATGACCCCCAGCAGATTGGTTTTGTTCCTGACCAGGCTTCTGGCAATATGGCTTGGCGCATAACCCAGGTCTTCAATGGCCTGGTTGACGCGGTCCTTCAGTTCTTCCCTGACGTATTTTTCCCCGTTTAAAACACGGGAGACCGTTGTCGTAGAGACACCGGCCCGTTTGGCAACATCCTTGATTTTAACGCTCATACCCATCTCATCCCTAACGCTGATTAATGAACAAGGGTTGAGAGAACGCCGCATAGCCTCCTTCAATGTAGGCGCTGACGCGGACATACCCTTCGTCTCCCATACACGAATAAGTCACTTCCGTAATCCGTCCCGTTTCCTCATGCAGCACCCTGCCGTCTTTCCCAAACAAGGTCACGTATTTATACATCCGATCCAGCAGTTTGTTCGACTTCAGGCGGATGCAGATCTGACGATCTTCGGTCTGAATCGATTCAAAACCAAAACCAGTGGAGACATAAAAACTGCCGCTTCGGATCGCGCTGAGAATGGACTGCTGCGAATTTTCTTCGGCAAGCACGATGTTCCAGGCCTGCTTCTCTTGTCCGTACACATGGGAATCGTCGTTTCCGAAGCCCCATACCCGTCGACCAGCCGAAAGCATCGCATCCCATTTATCAAACGCGATATCGTATTCGATGTTCCCGTCCCCGTTGTAAACCTCGATTCCGGTCACCCGCTCCATTTGCAGCATGTCCTCCAGGTTCCAGTAATTCGAAAAATACCGGTTCGGATGCACGAGAACGCAGATTCCGCCATTATCCAAGGTTACATCAGCAAGCCTTTGGTAATTTCCTATCGAAAACTCACTGCTGTAGCCCTCCATTATGGAACGTGGAGGTGCAACGAGAAGCATGTGAGGCTGGCGGCTGCTGACCTCGATCGCTTCAAAAACCGTGGGGATGCCGCATTCTCCAGCCAAATCAGTCATTTTGTCATGATCCGAAATCGCTAGAAAATCATAATCGGCGTACATCCGATATACCGTTTCCAGCGGAAACCAGCCGTCGCTGTTGTTGGTATGGTTATGAAAACTCCCGCGAAGCCATGTTCCTCTTTTATCATAAGGGTTTTCGATGCGCATGCCAAATCCTCCCTGGTTGATCATCGTTCTGCAATTATTCCTTAATCGAACCGATCATGACGCCTTGGGCGAAATACTTTTGAATAAACGGGTAGATGATGATGATCGGTGCTACGACAATGATGATCGTGGCCATCTTCATGGAATCGCCCGTTACCTGCATTTTCTCCAGCGCGTCATATTGGTTCATGCCTGCGGCGGATTCCAGCTTGCTGCGCATCGCTTCCGCCCGCGTGAGCATCTCTTGCAGTAGTGTCGATAACGGCCGCAATTTTGCCGAACGGACATAAAAAGCGCCCGTAAACCAGTCGTTCCAGTGACCGACGGCGTTGAACAGCGCGATGACGGCGATCACCGGCTTGCTGAGCGGCATGATGATCCGCATAAAGATAGCGAAGTCATTGTAGCCGTCCATCCGCGCAGACTCTTCCAGGCTGGGATGAATTTGCTGAAAGAACGTCCGCATGATGATCAGGTTCCAGGCGCTGTACAAGCTCGGGATAATATATACCCAGATCGTATTGGTCAAATGCAGCGATTTCAGCAGCATATAATACGGGATCATTCCCCCGCTGAACAGCATCGTAAAGAAGATCAGCAGCGTGAAGAAGCGTACTCCGGGCATCGTTCTGCTCTTCAGCGCATAGGCGCCCATCGCGGTCAGAAATACGCTCGCGACCGTGCCGACCACGGTTCGAAACAGCGAGATGCCGAAAGCCGTTACGATATTCGAGGAGGCGAACACCTCCTTGAAATTTTGGATCGACCATACCCGGGGCCAGAAGTAAATCCCGCCGCGCTCCGCATCCTTCCCTGCGTTGAAGGAGAGCGCCAATATGTTCAAAAACGGCAGGACGATGGACAGGCACAGCAGCGTGATTAGCAGGTAGATTACGAAGATATATACTCTTTCACCCAGCGGCGTCCGGTAAAATGGCTTCATCCGCATGATCCTCCCATTTAGAATTTCAAATGCGTTTTAGCGTCGGCATTTTTCTGCTTCAGCAGATCAAGGAACGCCTGCAGTCCGGAGGCATCCAGCTGCTTGGAAGCGGAGTCCAGGATCTTCTTCGCCTCATCCAGGTTTTTTGCATAATACGCCCGAATCAGACTGTCGTCATAATTTTCGAACGCCGCCTTCAGCTCGGTTCCCTGATCAAATTCTCCGATGAAAGATAAAGGTGTGTAGCCGTCCACAACATTCGCTTGTTTGCGTTTGTCATTCCAGCCCCAGTAATCGGCGATTTTCAGCGCCCCAGCATTCACTTCCGGAGCAACCGCGTCGCCGTACTCCATTTCCCCGAAGTCGGCCATCCGGTCGATATCCGTCGATCCCAGCAGCTCACCCCAATAGTTGCCGACACCCGCAAAGCCAAGCTTCTTCGCTTCCTCGGGATTGTTTTGCTTCAAATCCAAAATATCTTTGTTGGCCAGAGGGTTCCCCTTAGCATCCAGGGTGTAATCCCTTCCTTCAATCCCGTACTGCCACAGCAGCTTTCCTTCCCGGCTTGCCAGGAAGTCCGCCAGCTTCATAATGTCTTCCGGATCTTTGGTCGTTGCCGGAATCGCCCAGGCCGAGTATCCGGATTTATAATCGACCTGCATTTGATACGGACGATCAACGTAATTGATCGGTCCCAGCGGCAGGTAATGCATATCGCGGTTAAATTCCTGATAATTGTGCATATCTCCGATAATTCCCCACGTTCCATTCAGGGCGCCTTCCGTCGCCCGGCTTTCGTCCATCGTGAAAAATTCGGGATGCAGCAGTTTCTCGCTCAGGAGCTTTTGCACATACTCAACTTTTTTCAATGCATATTCGGTCTGACTTTCATGCAAAATGTTACCTCCTGCATCCTTATTGATCCGCTGGTCGGCGCTGCCCCACTCCAGGTCGTTAAACAAAGCGCCGACCTCCTTGCCTCCCCAGTAAGAAGGACCGATCGGAACGACGTCCTTGCCGTTCTTGTCCTTGAACCCGCCTGCCTTGATCTTTTGCGCCAGCTCATACAGCTTCTGGGTCGTATCAATCGTGCGCGGATCCACGTGCAGAGCGTCGGCAATATCCTTGCGGATATAAGGACCGCCGGCATATTTACGCGTCGAGTACCCGCCTTGTCTGGCGATGTTCATATGGACGAAATAGGACGATCCGCCGAATTCCGGCCGGAACATGACCCCATACTTCGTATCAAGCGGTAGGTAGTCGTCCTGCAGATATTTGCTGTAGATCTTCGTGTCCTTCATCAGCGGCGTGAGGTCCGTAAACATTTGCTCTCTGGCCGCTTTCAGCACAACCTGCATTTCGGGCCGGCCGCTGTTGTTAAGATAGAACGTTATAAAATCGGGCAGGTCGTTCGACGCCAGCCCTGCAATGAGTCCGTCGATGGAATGGTCCGCCACCATGATTTCGATTTCCAGGTCAATGCCTGTCATCTCCTTCAGCTTGGCCTTGATCTCAGCATTCATATCCTCCGTGTAGTCATCCGTCCCCATAAAGACCAGCCCTTTTACTTTGCGGTCCGCAATCCAGGTCGCAGGGTGATTACCCGTACCCGCATCCTGATTAGCCGCCGTCGGTTCGCTGTTTGGACCGCTTGAATCATTTCCGCTGCACCCAACTAGAAGCATGGAGGCGATCAGCGGCATGGACAACATTTTGAACCACGTTTTCCCTTTCAGCATTTCGGCATCCCTCTTTTCAAATCATTGGTTAATGGCCTTTCCCCTGTCTTTACATGGATGCAATCATGGATGTAATCATAGTTGGCAATCATAGATGGCAATCATGGATGAAAGAATGCTGTTGCAAAGCATATGGTATCGCTACCATACTGACGTGTCAGAAACTCTTCTTGAGATACGGTTGGCAGTAACGACAAGGATCAATCCGATCAAGCCCTGCATTAATCCTACGGCCGTTGCATATCCGTATTGGCCGCCCTGAAGACCGATGCGAATGACATAAGTATCCAAAATTTCAGAGAGCTGCATGTTTCCCGGGGTTCTCAGGAGGTACAGCTGATCGAATCCGGCGGACAAAATATTACCCAGTGATAGAATGAACAAAATGAGAATCGTTGGACGGATGGAAGGGAGTGTGATGTACCAATGCTCCTTCCACTTGTTCGCCCCGTCGATTTTGGCCGCCTCGTACATATCCGGGTTGACGCCGGCGATCGCCGCCAGATAGATAATGGAGTCCCATCCGATGGTCTTCCATAAATGGCTGCCGAACATAATGGAATAGAAATAATTCGGTTCCATCATATAAAAGGTGCTTCCGTCCCCGCCGAAATAAGACACGATCTGGTTGAGCAATCCGTTATCCGGAGCTAGCAGGCGTTGAGCAAGCCCCACGACCACGACCCAGGACAAAAAATGCGGGAGATAGGCGATACTCTGGGCGATGCTGCGAAAATAACGGTTGCGGATCTCGTTGAACATCAAGGCAAGAAGGATCGGAAAAGGCAGGCCGATAAACAGCTTCATGCAGGAGATGATCAAGGTGTTCTTGATGAGCATTGCGCTCTGATAATCATTGAAAAAACGCTCAAAGTACTTCAGACCGACCCACGGGCTTCCGAGGATTCCCGTATTGAACTTGTATTCCTTGAAGGCTAAGATCAGGCCGACCATCGGTATGTAGGAAAATATGATAAAAAAAGCGAGGCAAGGAAGCAGCATGATGTAGAGGTATTTATGCAGAAGAATGTTTTTCCATCGTTTGCCGGGTGTCTTTCCAGGTACAGCTGCTGTTTTCACCTGGGTTTGCATGGACTGGGATCACCTTCTTTTTTGTGGATGATTGCTGATGAACCGAAGCGGTGTCTTGGATGCCGCCCATCACTCTTAACCGATGTCATGATCACTGCATATCTGTTATCCTAAGGCTCAATCCCCCCTTTTTACTATAAGAATGGCTTTTCATCTCGGCTTTAATTGGAATATAGTCTCTCAAGATGAGGAGTAAATCAAAAACGGTTGCACTTTTTGTAAAATATTACATTTCTTAAGCTAAAACTAAGAGCAAATCCAATCACGATACGATGGTTGGCATCGATATCTAAATCGTTATTCAGTGCATATGGTATCGATACCATATTAAGACTCTTCTCTTCTTCTTAAAGCTTAGTAACATAAACTCGAAGCGAAACGGGCTTTGGACTCTCCCCCTAGGAACTATGTCGCAATCTGGGACTGGAAATGTGAGGTAAGCGCTTTACCTTGAGGAAATTATAATCTACTCCGGCATGAAAGCGCAATCATTATTTTTGTAATAAAATGTCTATGTTTGTAAAATGGTTGGAACTGCCTCCTTAGTCGGGGAAATGCGATGGGATCATCGCGAGCACAAAGGGGATTCAACAACAAAAAAAGCGCCGTTACACGGCGCTGGTTGTTCCACGGACCACGAGTTCCGGCAGCAGAACCAGGCGCTGCTTGGAGGGCTTGCTTCCGTCGATTTCGCCAGTGATCAGCTGGACGATTTCTTTTCCCATTTGCTGAACGGGCTGGGCCACCGAAGTGAGCGGCGGATCGATAATCGTCGCCAGCACCGTGTTGTCAAAGCCAACGACCGAAACATCCTCAGGCACGCGCAGGCCAAGCTCCCGGGCAGCCTGCACGACTCCGATCGCCAGCAGATCGTTGCATCCGAAGATGGCGCTTGGCGGGTTGGCCCCGCTGAGCAGCTCCTTGGCTGTCGCCTTCCCTCCCTCTACATGAAACGGACTGACCGCCACCAAATTCTCGTCATAGGGGATACCTGCTTCTTCAAGCGCTTTCTTGTAACCGCGAACCCGTTCCTTCGAGCTCATCACAGCCAAGTCCTCCGCAATCACGGCAATGTTCCGGTGTCCGAGCCCAGTCAAGTGAGACGCAGCCAGATAGCCGCCTAAGTAATCGTCCACGAGCACTGTATCCACTGCAAGCAGCGGCATTTCCCGCGCGATGACGGCAACCGGAAGCTTGTATTTCATCAGCTGCTTCATCATGGCGTCGTTGCGGGCGCCAGTGGCGATGATGATCCCGTCGGCGCTCTTTTGCCGGAGAACGTTGATGTACCTTTCTTCCCGGGTCAAGTCGTTGTCGGTGCTGCAAATGACCAGGCTGTATCCAAGCTCGTGGGCATGATCTTCAATGCTGCGGGCCAGCTCGGCAAAAAACGGGTTCGCGATATCCGGGATCAGGAGCCCGAGCGAATACGTCCTTTTCTTGGTCAATGCGGATGCGACGACGCTCGGCTGGTAGTCAATCCGTTTCATCACGTCCTGCACATGCTTTCTTGTCTTGTCGCTGATCCGGCCGGTCTGGTTGATGACCTTGGATACCGTGGCAATGGACACGCCGGCTTCCCGGGCGATATCGTATATCGTCGCCACCCTCGTCCCCCCTTCCTTAACGCTGCTCTGTACTCTAAGTATAGGGAAAGTTCCAGTCTGTGGCAATTTGCTCCATGATCAATACCGGGCCACAACCATTTTCTTTCGGGTGTAGAATTCCATCCCGTCTTTGCCGTTGGCGTGAAGGTCTCCGTAAAAGGATTTTTTGTAGCCGGAGAATGGGAAAAATGCCATGGGTGCCGGTACGCCTACATTGACCCCGAGCATGCCGGCTTCGATCGATTCCCTAAACTCTCGAATCGCTTTGGCGCTGTCCGTGTAGATACAGGCCCCATTGGCAAACTCGGACTTGTTGGCAATCGCCACGGCTTCCTGAAGGCTGTTTACCCGAACGACCTGAAGTACAGGCGCAAAGATTTCGTCCGTCCAAATGTTCATACCGGGAGCGGCGTGGTCAAAGATGGTCGGGCCAAGAAAATAACCTTCTGCGTTGGCCAAGGCATGATCCCTGCCATCCAATACAAGCTGCGCCCCCTCCTGTACTCCCTTCTCAATATATCCAATGGTCCGGTTCTTATGGGAGTCCCGGATCACGGGTCCCAGGAAGGCATCCGGTTCCATACCGTCGCCTACGGGGAGATTCTTGGCGGCTTCGGCAAGTCCGCTCACCAGCTCATCGGCGATATCGCCGACGGCCACGACGACCGAGCAGGCCATGCAGCGTTCGCCTGCGGAGCCGAAAGCCGCGCTTGTGATCTCTTTGACCGCCAGCTTGAGATCGGCATCCGGCATGACGATGGAATGATTTTTTGCACCGCCGAGCGCTTGTACCCGTTTACCGTGAGCTGCTGCCGTCTTGTACACGTACTCGGCCACAGGCTGGGATCCGACAAACGAAATCGCCTTGACGTCTTTGTGCTCAAGCAGGCCGTTAACGACGTCGTGCGCACCGTGAACGATGTTGAACACGCCATCCGGGAGCCCGGCTTCCTGGAGCAGCTCCGCCAGCCGGTTCGCGAGCAGCGGCGTCCGTTCGGACGGCTTCAGCACGAAGGTGTTGCCGCATACGATCGCTAGCGGGAACATCCAGCTCGGCACCATCATCGGAAAGTTAAACGGCGTGATGCCGCCGACGACGCCGATCGGATAACGGTACATGGCCGACTCCAGTCCCGAGGCAATATCAGGCAGGTTGCTGCCCATCAGCAGCGTCGGAGCGCCGGCGGCGAACTCCACGCATTCGATACCGCGCAGCACCTCGCCGTATGCTTCCTGGTAGCTCTTGCCGTTTTCCAGCGTAATCATCCGGGCAAGCTCTTCCCAGTGTTCCGTCAAGAGCTGCTGGAACTTGAACATGATCCGTGCCCGGCGCGGCACCGGGGTGCTGCTCCAGGACGGAAACGCCTCCGCTGCCGAGGAAACGGCGCGGTTCAGATCGTCCAGGGTGGATAAGGGAACGCGGGCGATCTCTTCCCCGGTGGCCGGATTATAGACCGGCTCCGATCTTCCTCCGCTCGAAGGAACCCACCGGCCCCCGACGTAGTTGTGAAGCTGCTGCACTTGATCTTGCACTTGATCCGTCATGTAGATACCTCCATCGTTTGGTCAGATTCCTTGCTGCACAAAGCGGTCGATCCGCTCCTGGATTTGCGAGGCTGTCGGCATCGCGTCGGAGCAGCTGTGGCTGGAGACCACGATCGATGCTGAGGCACTGCCGAACCGCTGGCACCGGTCGATACTCCATCCCTGCATCAGGCCGTAAATAAAGGCACCAGCAAAGGAGTCCCCTGCGCCAAAGGTTTTCACTACCTGTGCCGGAAAAACGGCACCTACGTGCCTCTCTCCGTCCGCCGAAAATGCCGTCGACCCATCGCCGCCCCTTTTGACGACCACCAGCTTGGCCCGGTGCTTAAACCACTGCTTCGCGGTGGCTTCATCGTCCTGCATAAGCGGGCCGTCCAGCGCTTCGATCAGGTCGAACTCTTCACGTCCGCCCATAATAATATCCGATTTCTCGGCGGCCAGACGGTAATACGTGCCGATCTCATCGGCCGAGGTCCATGTATACGGACGGTAATCGATATCAAAAACAATGACGACTCCGTGTCTTATGGCCAGTTCCATCGCTTTAAAAGCCGCTTCTCTGGACGGGCTCTTGGCAAGGGCTGTACCTGAAATGAGCAGCGCTCTGGCACTTTGGATATAATCCTCGCTTACGTCGCCAGGCTCCAGTTTGAGGTCCGCTACGTTATCCCGGTACATCAGGATGCTGCAGTCCGTCGGCGACTTGATTTCTGTAAACGTGAGTCCCGTGACGCTGCCCGACCGGTCGACGATAACGTGTGTGGTGTCGATGCCTGCGTCCTGCAGGTACCGGGTGATGAAACGGCCGTGGGCGTCGTCGGACACCCTGCCGATGAAACCGGTCCGCAGCCCCAGCTTCGCCATGGCGATCGTAATGTTGGCCGGGGAGCCGCCGACATATTTGGTAAAGGTGACCGTGTCCTCCATCGGGCGATGGATTTCGTTGGCGTTCAGATCGATGCACAGCCGGCCCAGCCCGATAAAGTCCAGGGGACGATGGTCTGGAAATGAAATCGTGGTCAACGCTTTGGCACCTCCTGCCCAGGGGTCATCAGCCATTCATGCTGAGGGTCGTTATGGAACTTCCAGGTGCGCACCGGCCCGGCCATGACGTTAAGGTAATACACGTCGTACCCGGGAGGCGCCGATACCGGATGGTAACCGCGGGGAACGAGGACGGCGTCCCCGCTCTTCACGGCCAGCGTTTCATTCAGCGACAGGTCGTCGGTATACACGCGCTGCAGGGCAAACCCCTGACCCGGGGACACCTTGTGATAATAGGTTTCTTCCAGCAGAGACTCATGCGGGAGATCGAGTTGGTCATGCTTATGCGGTGGATAGCTGGACCAGTGCCCGGCCGGCGTAAAGACTTCCACGACGAGCAGACTTTCCGCTTCCTCCTGCTCCGGCAAAATATTGCGGACGGTCCGCTCCGTATAACCGGAGCCCCGCTGCTCCACCCCGATCTTCTCCGGCGGGATGAGCCTTGCTTCGAGCCGCCCTTGGCCGGGAGCGCTGCACACGGCCACCTCCGTTAAGGTAACGGCTTCCAGCCGGAAACGATCGTGCGCAGGAATGTATACCGCATAAGGGGCAAGCGGCTCAAACACGCTCATCCGGCGGCCGATCCGCTCATAGCTTTGTCCTCCTGCTTCCACATTCGCCAGCCCGCTGAGCAGCACGAGGCAGACTTCACGGTCTCCCGTCTCCTGCTCGATCGTTTGACCGGGTTCCAGCCGGTACGCTTCAAAGCCTACGTGCTCCCACCCCGCCGATTCGGGCGTGATGCTGAGCAATCTGCCGTTCTCATCCGGCTGTCCGCCGGCAACGATAAGCTTGGACATATTCCTTCCTCCTTTCAGGCGTTCAATTCCTGAACAATTTGAGCGAGATATTGCTTGGACTTGCTGGCATATTCGTAAGGATTCGCTTGGCCGGGATCCTGCTCCGCCTCCAGAATCATCCAGTCGTCATAACCATGCCGCACGAAGCTGCGGAAAATCGGCGCAAAGTCGATGCATCCGTCGCCAGGTACGGTAAACACGCCCTGGATTACCGCTTGCTGAAAAGGGATTCCCTCCCTTTTCACCCGCTCCAGCACATCGTTTCGGACATCCTTCAAATGAACGTAGGCAACGCGATCCGCATAGCGTTCATACAGCTCCAGCGGGTCGGACCCGCCGTAATAGGCATGCCCCGTATCCAGCAGCAAATGAACCAGCTCGGGATCCGTCGTCTCCATCAGCCTTTGAATTTCGTCCGGCCGTTCGACCACCGTTCCAATGTGATAGTGGTAGACGAGCTTCATCCCGTTTCGTTTGCAGATTTCACCGGCTTGATGCAGCCCCTCGACCATGTAGTTCCATTCCTCGTCTGTCAGGGGATGCACGTCCTGGACGCCTTTCGGTCTTCTCGGGTCGCCGATGATCGAACCCCCAAGCTCGCAGGTGACGACATGGCGGCTGCCCATCGACTTTAAAAATTCAACATGCTGCCGGTACGATTCCAGCTCGGACGCCCTGCGGCGCGGCTCGGAGAACAAGACGCCTTTCCACTGTGAAGCCATCTGGAGTCCATGCTGAGCCAGAGCCTTCTTGAGAACGGCGGCGTCTTTCGGGAATTTTCGGCTGTTTTCCGTTCCGGTGAACCCCAGCTGCGTGAAATCCCGCATCAAGTCGTCGAACGTATAATGGTCGCCCAGTTCAAGCACATCTTCATTAACCCAATTGATCGGTGAAATGCCCAATTTAATCGATCGGATATCCGTCATCTTCGTGTATCCTCCCTTTGGACTTAAATTTTCAGCGCCTGCTGTACATGTTCGTTCATCGTTTCCCTCGCGGCCCGCACCTTATCGCTGGTCGACACTTCCGGAACATCCACCCTCCACCAGGATTCGTATCCGCCCGACTGGGTGCCCGGCAGCACCTTGATTTCGATCAGGGTAGAGCCCTTCTCCTCCCCGGCCTGCCGGAGGGCTTCCTTCAGCTCATCCACATGGGTGGCGGAAAATGCCTTGATTCCCATGCTTCGCGCATGGGCAGCGTAGTCGACCGGCACGTATTCTCCCGTCAGGCGCCCTGTTTCCGGGCTGCGCAGACGGAATTCGTTGCCGAAGCCGTCGCTCCCGTTTTCACGCTGCAGGCTGTGTATGCACTGGTATCCGTGATTGTCCAGCAGGATCACGTTCACCTTTGCGCCTTCCTGAATGCTGGTTAAAATCTCCGAATGAAGCATGAGGTAGCTTCCGTCGCCGACGAGCGCATAGACTTCCTTGTCCGGCTCGGCGAGCTTCACGCCGAAGGCCCCGGCAATTTCGTACCCCATGCAGGAAAAGCCGTATTCCATGTGATAGGATTTGGGCGTTTCCGATCTCCACAGCCGGTGTAAATCGCCGGGAAGACTCCCGGACGCCGCAACGATCACTTCGTTTGCCATGGAACGGTTCAGCTCACCGAGCACGCGGGTTTGCGTCAAGCCTTCTTCCGACTCCAAGCCGTACAGCCTGTCGACCTCCCGGGTCCATTCGGCTTTCAGTTTGGCAAGCTCT
Source organism: Paenibacillus sp. FSL R5-0378 (assembly GCF_038009285.1). Classification (NCBI taxonomy): domain Bacteria; kingdom Bacillati; phylum Bacillota; class Bacilli; order Caryophanales; family Paenibacillaceae; genus Paenibacillus; species Paenibacillus sp. FSL R5-0378. The sequence continues at coordinate 4,020,766 of NZ_JBBPAY010000001.1, read as the reverse complement.
GGTTCGTTATGAGCAGACTTGTAGCTCCTTACCTGAAGTGCGGAAGTCAATTCTTTTAACCCCGTTCCAGCATCTGCCACCACCTGGCACGCATTCAGCTTCGACGCGTCAAAACCGCTCACATTGATATGAATAAATTCTGCTTCAGGACTCGTAAAAGCGGTTTTGGATGCGGTCGGAAAATCACCCAGCCGGGTACCCACGCAAATGACGGCATCCGCTTCTCTGGCAAGCCGGTTCGCGGCAAGGGATCCGGTCGCGCCGATCGCTCCCATATTCAGCGGATGGTCCCATGGGATTGCGCTCTTCCCTGCCTGGGTCTCGGCCACAGGAATGCCGAACGCTTCCGCGAACTGCCGCAGCTCTTCATAGGCCAAGGAATAATGAACGCCGCCGCCGGCGATCAGGATCGGCTTTTGCTTGCGCGAAATCAGCTCCGCAGCCCGCTCGATCGCTGCCTGGCTTGCCGGCTTGCGGTCAAGGTAATGCACTCTTTTGCGGAAAAAATCCTCAGGATAATCGTACGCCTCTGTCTGCACGTCCTGCGGCAGGCAGATGGTGACCGCGCCGGTTTCGGCAGGGTCAGTCAGTACGCGCATCGCCTGGATCATCGAGCTCATCAGCTGTTCGGGACGCGTAATCCGGTCCCAGTACCGGCTGACCGGCTTGAAGGCATCGTTGACGGACACGGTATAATCCATCGGATGCTCCAGCTGCTGCAGGACCGGGTCCGGCTGCCGGCAGGCGAAAATATCGCCTGGAAGCAGCAGCACGGGTATCCGGTTGACCGTCGCCGTCGCGGCGGCCGTGACCATATTCAGCGCCCCCGGGCCAATGGAGGAAGTACAGGCGAAGATTTCCAGCCGGTTCTTCTGCTTCGCGTACGCAACGGCGGCATGCGTCATGCCCTGCTCATTTTTTCCCTGGATGAATCTGAGGCTGCCCGGCTCCCGCTCCAATGCTTCGCCGATGCCCAGTACGTTGCCGTGACCGAAAATACCCATGACTCCCTTAACGAACTTGTGCTCCTTTCCGTCCAGCTGCACATACTGCTGGTCCAGGAAGCGGAGCAAGGCCTGAGCCATCGTTAATCGAAGTACGCCCATTCATAACCATCCCTTCACAGAATATTTCATTAGGTTAATCGCTTACCCTAAAGACAAACAAAAACCTCATGATGTAGACATCGAATACTCGGACAAGCTGACAGGTCTCTTCTCCAGCCATGACTTCCTGGCTGCATCCGCCAGCAGTTCCGCCTCATACCCGTCCTCTCCGCTGACAGGTACGTCCTCATTGTTCAAGATCGCATTGATAAAGCTCTCGATTTCAAGCCGATACGCCGCTTCATAACGCTCCAGGAAAAAATGCTTCGGCTTATCCCGGAACACGCCGCCGGCCGTGCTGATTTCCGCCGAGTTCGGAAAATCGTTCTGCACATTGACCTGGCCCAGCGAGCCGAACACTTCAACGCGCTGATCGTACCCGTAAGCAGCCTGCCTCGAGTTGTCGATGACACCGATCCCGCCGTTCCGGAATCTCAGCATGATGACCGCCGTGTCCACGTCTCCGAGCTCTCCGATGACTGGATCCACCAGGACTGCCCCTTGGACATACACCTCATCCACTTCGCTGCCGCTCAAAAACCGGGCCATGTCAAAATCGTGAATCGCCATGTCCATAAACAGCCCGCCGGATACCTTGATATAGTCATGCGGAGGGGGGCTGGGGTCGCGGGAAGTGATCTTGATCAGATGGGGATCTCCGATCTGGCCGGAAGCGACAATCTCCCTGACTCTGCGAAAATTCGGGTCAAATCTGCGGTTGAAGCCAAGCTGAAATTTGACGCCGCTGTCGGAAGCGGCTTGCAGCGCAAGGCGGGTTCCCCGGACATCGAAGGAAATCGGCTTTTCGCAGAAAATGTGTTTGCCCGCCTTGGCGGAACGCTCGATCATGTCAATATGGGTATTGGTCGACGTGCAAATAAAAACGGCATCGATGCCCGGATCACTGATGATCTGTTCCGCATCCTGGGTCAGCAAAGGGATCCCCAGCCCATTGCCCCATGCCCTGGCATGATCGATCTGCAGATCTGCAATCGCTTTCACATTAACCTGAGGATGCTTGAGCAGATTTTCGGTATGCAGCCTGCCGATCCTCCCTGCTCCGATCACGCCGATATTCAGTTGTTTACTCATGGACATTCCACCTTGTTCTCACGATATCATTTCAATGAAACATTTAGGGTAACCGCTTTCCTTGATCGGATTATAACACCGCACCGGACCTTTGCAAACCCTTTTTTGTTATTTAATCCCACATTTTTTGCCGGTCACTATAAGAGTGGCTCTACACCCTGCGTACTGTCAGGTCATCCGAATCACGGTTTCCATGACATATATATGAGTTTCCGCAAGTCAACATTCTATTTCCAGCGAATTGGAAAAGCAAAAAAAGCGGCCTGCCGCAGACGGCCAGACCGCAAAATATCGTTCATTACCGCATCCCGTACGGCATGGACATCAGCTGTTATTGAATGACCCCGGTATCGATAATGGACACCTGAACCTGGGTATGAAACTGCACGTTACGGTACTCCTTGTTCCAATCGATCCGCTTCCACAGTTTGGGATGATAGGCCATCAGCTGCCGGCCTACCCCAAAAATGTCGCAGTTCGCCTTTTGCAGCTCCCGCACGACTCCCTCGGCTTCCTCGGTCATGATGGACGATAGCTCCCTGTTCACTCGCGTCACGGCTTTATCATCCAGCAGCTGCGGTCCGGTGAATTCCTCGATAACCGCTTGAAGCTTTAGGCTCAGTGTCACGTGAACATCACCGTTCCGGGCGACGCTTACGTGAAACTCACGCTTCCTTTTCTTACTGCCGACGTTGTAGCTGATCGATCCGCGAATCGGCTTGGTTGTATCCAGATTCACGGTTTTGGTAAATCGTGCATTTCCTCCCGACTTTCCTTTCATCAGAACCAGCAGAATCGACTGATCCTTGCCTAACGATCCGCTATAGCTCTGATCGTGGAACAAGGCAACGCCTTTGGCAACGATCTCGGAGCCTTGTACCCCGATGTAGGGCAGAGCGAAATCCTGGCCTGGATCCGTCAAGGAACGGAAAACCGTATTCACGGTTTCCGGCGGGTAGAACAGGCTCATTCTCTCCAAGCTGCTGATTTTCTGTGACAAGAATTCGCCGATTTGCAGCTCTCCTACTTTTTTCATACCGATAATCTCTGAGGCGTCATTCTCCGTCACGATCAAGCGGACGTCGGAAGAAGGGTTCTTAGGGTCCCTGAAATTGACGTCCATGGGTGCCTTGATCCCTTCTTCGGCCAAAGATCTGCCGATCAGCTGCACGCTGTTCTTGATCACCCGCATATTCCCTCTTACGCGAGCCCGGAGGATGTTGCTCGCCCCGCGTGTTGACAAGCCCACAGCCGAATGGATTTCATTTCTCGTGGAGCTCTGTTCCGTTTTCGGAGGAATGATCAGCTCAACGGTTTCCTTGATCTTATGATCCTTGGTCAGATCAAAACCTGCGCTGTAAGCCAAATTCAAGTCTTTCAAATATTCACGGTCCCAGCATCCGGTCAGCAGCGCCGTGCTCAGACCCAGCATGGCGCAGCAAAGTGCCCCGCGGCATCGTTTCATACAGCTCCACCCGCTTTCTTTTTGACAAATAAAGAGAACAGCATTAGCAGGAAGGGAACGCCCGTAATGAACACGTACGCGGCATATTCGGAAATCTTGTTGATCCGGTCGATCGCCATCGGCGTGGTCGGCAAAAGAGCGATTAAAAAAAAGGCTACACTAACAAAGGGGTCAAACATTTGATGGTTCTTTTTTCTAAACAGGACCGCAAGCCCATCGGCAGCCGCATAAAAGTAGCTGGCGATGGAACAAACCAAGGTAATCGACCAAATCGACAAGAATAGAATGTCCGCCCGGTCGATGATATAAAAATTCAGCGATTTGACTAGGTAAATGACAGGTTCCGGGATCATCGCCAGCTGCGTCTGGTTAAACACCATGAGACAGGTACACACGACAAACACGTAGAACAGCGTAACGAACAGATTCGACAAGCTGATCATTTTCAATTTCTTGGCGTCAGATGCATTAATGAACGGAAAGATGATCATGAACATTTCGAACCCGTACATCGAGATGGTCGTATCCTTGGTTCCTTTCAGGATGTTGATCAGGCCTGCTTCGGTTAACGGGAGCATATATTCAATCCTTGCCTGCGTTAAGCCATAGCTGACAAAAATGATCAACGGAATGAACAGCATGGACGAAAGACTGTAAAACCGGGCCAATACGGTCAGCTTTTCTTTAGCCAGATAATAAGTCATGATACAGAAAAGGAGCAGTACCACCCACTTGGGGGTGGATTGCAGAATCCAGCGCTGGAGTACCATGTAGGCATTGAGCAAAACATTGCTGCCCAGCAAAATAAAATATCCGACGTAGCATGCGATCAGCAGCCTGCCTATAACCGGTCCGCCAAACCGGATACAGATTTGAAAAAGGTTCATCCCAGGAAACTTGCGCAGAAGAGTCCACATCATCAAAATGATGATTTGGGTAATCGCTCCGGCGATCACAACCGATATGCCCCCGCCGCCTTTTGCCGTCTTACTAAGGTCATAGGGAATCGAAAGCACGCCGACTCCGATTTGGGCTTGGATAATGAACAAAAACAGCTGTTTCGGGGACATCTTTTTCTCAGCCTGTTCCACCTTGGCCACCCCTCCCGGATCCGTGTCAACTGATGTTAGTTATGCTTTTTCTCGCCATGTCTGCCGCGGATCGTCCAGATCGGAAACCGAAGAAACGCATCCTTGAAGCCCTTTATTTTCAATGGGGCCAGCGGCGACAGGTAAGGCTTCCCGAACGACTCCAGCTTGCACAGATGAATGAACAGGATCGTTAGTCCGAAAGCAATACCGATTAAACCGAAAATGGATGCGCATATCATCAGGGGAAACCGCAATATCCGGATCGCCGAGCTCATCTCATTGGACGGTATCAAAAACGACGAAATCGCGGTTAAAGCCACAACGATAATCATCGTGTACGACACGAAACCCGCCTTGACGATCGCATCCCCGATGACCAGACCCCCGACAATGCCGATCGTCTGCCCTACTCGGCTTGGCAGCCGGAGCCCTGCCTCCCTCAGCAATTCAAAGATCAGCTCGAGCAGCATCGCTTCAACGAGCGGGGGATACGGTACGCGGGTCAATGAACCCTGCACAGTAAAGAATAGCTGAATGGGCAAAATATTCGAATGAAACGCTACGATGGCGATATAGAATGCCGGCAGCTGAAAGGCGGTAATGAAGCTGAGCAGCCGGATAAACCGCACAAACGATGCGATCATCCAACGGTTGCTGTAATCGTCAGGGGTTTGATAAAAGCAGAAAAAGCTCACCGGGACGATCAAGGCCGTCGGATCCCCTTCGAGCATAATGACCACATGCCCGTCGAGCAAATACGCGCCCGTATGGTCCGGCCGTTCCGTATTCAAAAACTGGGGAAAGATCGAAAACGGCTGATCCTCCATGAATTCTTGGATAAAGCCGGTCGAAATGACGGAATCGATCGTGATGCCCTTCAGCCTGCCTTCCACTTTTTTGATTACGGTTGGGTCCGCCAGGTTATTCATGTACATGACCGCCACTTTGCGGGGAGCTGTACTGCCTATATTGTGATAATGCACCTTCAGGTCCGTCGAGCTGATCTGCTGGCGGATCTGATACAAATTGACCGTTAAATCCTCGATAAAACCGTTGTGTGCCCCGCGGATAATGCCTTCGTTTTCCGGCTCCGTAATGCTGCGTTCGTATTTGGCCGGCGTGGTCAAAACGTAGAACTGCTTCATGTTATCCTTGGTGAAAAACAAGCAATTGCCCGACAAAAGGGATTGTGTGCCCTGATCCAGCTTGTGTTCGGTTTCCAGCCGGAGCGTCAGGAACAGCTGGGACAAGTCCTCGTCTCCTCCCTGCCGCAGCGGACGGATGACGTTACGCTCGATCAGGGTTGGGTCCACCGTAGATTCCAGATATATCAGCGCCGATGATTGTCCACGGTAGGTTAGGTGCCTGACCTTCAGATCGTCGGTGTGACACAGCTTGTCCCGGATGTAAGATATGTTTCCGTCAAGTGAAGGATAGATCGTTTGCTCGGATGAGGTCACAGCCTGCCCTCCTGCCATAACTAGTTAGACTGCGGTTAATATCCCCCGTCTCATGTAAAATTATTCCCAACCGATCCTGAACCTTCCAATCTAAAAAAACCGCTTGCCTTCAAGGCAGCGGTTCGTCGAATTCAAGGTTTATTGTGATTGGCGGGCTGAGTCATTTGGGAGGATCCTGGTCCCGCCAAATGGTTCTTCCGTCACGCGTTACATACGACATCCGCCGGTCAACTTGGACTTCAATTAGGCCGTCTCCCTTCAAAGTCAGGCTGCCGCTGCCTTCCACCTTTGGATATCCGGGCGCGGCTGCACCGCTACAATCGATTAAGAAGGTGTTCTGCCCATCCGTGACCGATGCCAGACCATCTTGATAGGCCGACACGCGGGTATACGCAAAGTCTGTCAGCAACCTGCCCTCCCAATCCGTAATCGCATAGTTCAAGTCGATGGACGGCTGCTCCGGATTCACGGCGTGTGCGAGTGCCAGCCTTTCCTCACCGAGATCACGAATCTCGTCATATACAGGTGGAACGACGAATTGACCTGATTCATCGATGACGCCGTATCTCTTCGTGCCGTCCTCCCCCATGTTCACGATCGCCCGCTGACGGCGGAAGGGGGATGCCGAGGTAAAAGCGGGCTGTATACGGACTTGGCCGCGCAGATCGATATAGCCGTATTTTCCGCCGGCCTGCTGCTGATAAACGAGCAATCCGCCGCCGGGAGGACCGGCATACTCAAACTCATATTCGTATAGATTGCGGCCGTCCAGCCCGATTAGTGCGTACGCACCGTCCTTCATTTTGACCCAGGCTCTTCCACCGCCAAAATCGCCGGCTTCCTCATATCTTGCCGGGATGATCTCGTATCCCTGGGAATCCAGATAGCCGGAACGGCCGATATGTACCGTTTCACCCTGATTGCCCTCTACAAGAAATACGGATCTGCCTTCCCGCATATCGGCGATATACGAGTACCCGCATTTCGTTACCACCTTACCTTGTTCATCGATCAGCTTGCAGTCGCCGCCGCCCTTGACGACGGCCCGGTGTTCCGAAAACGGTGAAATCGAATCATACACCGGGGGAACGACCCACATCCCGGCTTGATCGATCAATCCGTATTTTCCTCGTTCCCGGACAATGGCAAGGCCGTTCTTCTGAAATTCCGCCGCCTCTTCGTATCTGGCCGGAAGTACCATCGAACCGCTCGAGTTGATATACCCCCACCGAATCCCTTCGGCGGTTCGGTCCGAAAACCGCAGCAGCTCCGCCACGCGGGGCAGCTGCAGGATCTTCCTCTCCAGCGTCAAAAGGGTTTCCCGGGAAGGATACGGCTGGGCAAATCCTAATGCTCTTCGAACCGAATGCAGTGCTGCCTGCGGGATACCGGCCCGATATTGCGCCTCGGCCAGATAGTACCAGTAAAACGGATAATCCGGATAGGATTCGGTCATCCGTTCATAGTAGCGGGCTACTTCAGGGTAATAGGCGGGGTATACATCTTCTGCCGGGTGAAAACTCCCGTCCCGCCAGCGCAGCACCTCCGTCCGGTAGGCTTCGCCCGTATCGTGGATCCAGAGTGCGAGCTCGGATCTGCCGTCTGGACCTCCAGGGCCGGGCCAATCCGCCACGTCAATATAGCTGTAGCTCATTTCTGCAGGCGCCACATCCGTCAAACCATACTCCGTCCACTCATACACGGACAGCTTCGACCAAATGGAACCGATCTGCCAGCCTACGAGCAGGTTGTTCCGCCCAGGCTTGGTTACCGGTGCAGCGGTCAAAAGCGTGACTCCATAGCCTGGGCCTTGGATCCTGGCCATCGTTCTCCATGCCCCTTCGCTAAACTGAAGTACAAGCAAGTACAACGCATCATTCAACCGATAGACGGCGGAAATCTCCGGGACCCGATCGCCAGTTAAATCCTCGGCAATCACGGCAGGTTGTCCGGCTGGAGTATTCATCGTAACCAGCTCAGCCCCCTCCGGCAGATGCGTGCTGACCAGCTGTACCGGACTTTGCGGTTCAATTACGTTCATCCGTATCCTCCCTCTCTCTTTGCTTTTGCCTAATGGTATGCCGAGAGCGGGAAGATATGCCAGGACTGAGACAGAAAGCGCCGGCGAACTTGTTCTTTATCATATCCCCGGCATGGATGATATACAAAGAAAGCCTAGCCCATACCGGGTTAGGCTTTTTATTTTAGCTCTGTTCTCTTCGAAGAATCAATTTATTGATGCAGCAGTGTGCGCGAATAACGCTGCGTCAAGGACGCCGTCCTAACCGGTCCTAGGCAGTTCTTGCGACCTGCCATGCCAGAATCCGATCCATCCGGAAGGTTCTTGGGGCACCTGTCTTCAGGCATACCGCCCTGACAGTGTTCCCGCGCATCTCTTTCACTTCGATTTTACGCTGTGTGATGTAACCGGCCTGGTCTAAATAAACGATCTCCACGGTTTGCCCAACATATTTTTCTGACATGAAAGCCCCTCCTAACCGAACGTATGTTTTTATTATATACGAACACCCGTTCTTTATACCATGTAAATTTTACCCAATGATATCGAATTTCGCTGTCCAGGCTGGAAGGGTTTTATGAACCTAAAAAAAAATTTCATCATCGGGTAACATTTCGATAATATGTCAGCTTCACGGAAGGGATTTGAGGGGAATTTAGCGAAAAATGTAGTATCATTCTTTTTCAAAAAACATGTGCTGGATCGAAAAATGTGTTGACGCATCTGTCGTTGCGGCATGCTGCGAGCGCAAAGAGGATGCAAAATTTCTAAGGAGCTGTTCAACCATGGATAAAATTATTCGTAAAATTGAAGAGCTTCGGTTGGAATTGAATAAACTGTCCGTATGCAGATGTCTCACCGATCCGGAGCTGATCAAGGCCAGTCAGAAATTAGACCGGGCATTAAACGACTACGACAAATTTTTAAAAGAAAACATGTAACCCAAAGAGGACCTGCTGATCCTGTCAGCAGGTCCTCTTCCTGTTCTGCATCCTGTGCAAGATGTTATGTACCTGATCGGAAGCCATCGTACATCCGGGCTGCCGTCTCTCTTGCCTGTATCGCCGACAGATGCAGCCTCTCCTCCGTACCGCCATAACCAATCTCCTCTTTACCGGTTTGCAGATCCCTGAATACCGAGTCAGCAAACTCGTCAAGAGGCGCGCCGAACGTGTGAAGTCCCGCCCCGCCAAGATCGGTGTTGACCGCAGGCGGCAGCACTTCGATCACCTTGGCGTTCGATTTAGCCAGCTGAATCCGGAGACTAACGGTAAAGGAATGGAGCGCGGCCTTGGTAGAGCTGTAAATCGGAACCCAGGCTCCCGGCGTAATGGACAACCCCGAGGTGACATTGATGATGACCGGATCCGGTTGTTTTAACAAGTGAGGCATAAACAACAGCGTTAAATGAATCGGCGCATCTACATTAATTGAAATTTCCTGACGGTAATACTCCCACTCTTTCTCCGCTTCGAGCAAATGAACCCGCTGTTGAATGCCTGCATTGTTGATGAGAACGTTCAAACCCGGAAACTCGGACGTCACATTTCGGAACAATTCGAGCCGGTGGGACTCCACAGAAAGGTCACATGCCACCGTATGGATATCCGGGTAACGTTCCTTCAGCTCCTGAAGCTTGTCTGCGTGGCGCCCGCAAATGATCACGGTGTTACCCGCCTGAACGAACCGCTCCGCCAAGGCCAGCCCGATTCCGGATCCGCCGCCGGTAATGAGTATCGTATTTCCGCTAATCTTCATTTCTCCATCACTCCCGCTGGATAAATTAGTTCACGATGATAAGTTGTCCAATCTCCGCTCGATTCCATGTATCAATAAATCTGGCGAAAGCTTCAGGCTGATAAGCATCACGTCATCGATAAATGCTTCAATTTATTGTAAGATAACGATAGGTAAAAAGAAAACCGGACTGATTTGACATGAAGGAGATATCAACATTGAGTGAACCAAACCCTTATCATTTTGAAGACTTAGGAGACTTCGGACGAGCTGCCCTGAAGGCAGACTGCGAGAAATGCTTCGGCCTGTGCTGCGTTTCCCTCCCTTTTGCTGCCTCATCCGACTTTGCCATGGACAAGCAGGCGGGAGAGCCCTGCCGCCATTTGCAATCCGATTTCCGCTGCGGTATTCATAACAGCCTGCGCCAAAAGGGATTTCGCGGATGTACCGTTTATGACTGTTTCGGGGCCGGACAAAAAGTTTCCCAGTTTACTTATAGCGGCATAGACTGGCGCCAAGCGCCGGAGACGGCGAAGCAAATGTTCGAAGTGTTTCCCGTCATGCGTCAGCTACACGAGCTTCTGGCCTATTTAAGCGAAGCGCTAAGCCATGCAGACGCCCACCTGATCCACGAGGAGCTTCGAACGCAGCTGCACGAAACGCAGCGTCTCACCGAACTTCCGCCAAAAGAAATATTGAAGCTGGATATTCCCGCTCACCGGGCCGAAGTCAACCTCCTGCTCCTTAAGACCAGTGAACTCGTTCGGGAGGAGGCACGCCGACGTTACAAGGGACCGTCTTCTCGTAAGAACCTGAAGGGACGCGGGGCGGATCTGATCGGCGCCAAGCTGAAAGGCGCCGATCTCAAATTCCAGAGCTTTAGAGGCGCATATTTGATCGCGGCGGACCTTCGGGACGCAGACCTCCGGATCACGGATCTCATCGGCGCCGACTTCCGGGACGCAGACATCCGCGGCGCGGACTTGAGCGGAAGCCTTTTTCTGACCCAGTTCCAGATCAATGCTGCCAAAGGGAACGCAGCTACGAAAATTCCGGCAGCTTTGGAGCGACCTTTTCACTGGACCTAGAGCCTGCCAAGAGTGCACAAAATAAAACAACCGCTGGAACCTCGTTGTCCCAGCGGTTAATTATTATTGGATATTAGGCGCGTTCTCCACGCAAATCGGGGAGGGACGGCTCAAAGGAACTGATAAATACGTCCTTCTGCTTCTTCTTGTTGTTCTTCTTCATGACACCAAACAGCGTAATGACAGCATACATCGGCACCACGTAGTAGAAAATCAGAATCAGATAGAACAAGCCGCCAGAGCTCAAATGCATTCCGGACGCAATCGCAAGACCCGTGAGCAGCAATGTATTCATGACGTTGGCAATCAACACCTCGTGCTTCTTCCCGAAGAACAACACACCGATCAACGCAGCGGTAAACACACTCAGCAGTAAAAAGGTCATGATGAATTCCTCCTTAAAAACATTGGATGCTATATCATACGCTATGGATCAGCGATGATTCACAATTTCGACAAATTGCTTTCACAATTTAGACACAATTAGATTACCTCAAAGATAACATATTTAAACACAGTTGAAAAGGCTTTCACAAAAATATTTGGAAAAAGAAGCAAAAAAGACGCCGGAACCCTTGTTCCAGCGCCTTTTTTAGATTTATATATTTCATAACGAAATCCTTACTTCCTTAACGTGTCGGATCTGAATCGGACAGCTGATCGTGGATGGCCGACTGCTCCTCATGCCACCACAGCGCTTCCTCCGGCTCTTGAAGCACCTCATGAACTTCGTGCGGCTTCTCCACCGCGGGCGCAGAACCGCGCAGTGACCGTCCTGAGGTCTCGGTAAACCACATGGTCACGATGACGAAGCCGATAAGCGACACCGCGATCAAATAATACGCCGGAACCAGGGGCTCCCCGGTCAGATTGATCAGCCAAGCCATGACAAGCGGAGTGGTCCCACCGAACAGGGATGCTGAAATATTATAAGTAATCGCCAGGGCTCCATATCGGACCTTGGTAAAAAACAAAGCGGGAAGCACGGACGGCATGGTGCCTTCAAAGCAGGTCAGCAGCACGGCGAGGCACAGCAGACCGAGAAAGACCATCCCTCCCTTACCGCTGCCGATCCACCAAAACGCCGGCAGTGAGAGCACGATCAGCCCCAGTAGACCGCCTTGGATGATGCGTTTGTTCCCGATCCGGTCACTGAAGTACCCCATGAACAGCACAATCGGGATCATGATGAACATGACAATAAGGATGAGCAGCAGCCCTTCCGTTTCCCCGTAACCGAGCACCGCGGTAAGATGCGATGGCATGTATGACAATACCATATAGTCAACAACATTGAAGGAACACACCATGACGATGCAGAGCAGGACGACTCTCCACTGAACCTTTAGCAGTTCCCGGAAAGGTACCTTCTGCCTCCCTTCATCTTGGGCTGCTTTCTCCATCGCCTCAAAGGCGGGTGTTTCTTCGAGATGATTCCGCAGGTACAGGCCGACCAAGCCGATCGGAGCCGCGATAAAAAAAGGAATCCTCCAGCCCCATGCCAGCATCCGGTCGGGTCCGAGCAGGTAGCTTAGCAGCGTCACCAACCCGGATCCGGCAATGTACCCCACCAGGGTGCCCACTTCCAGACCGCTCGCCATAAATCCGCGGCGCTTATCGGGCGTGGATTCGGCAATGAAGGTCATGGCGCCCGAATATTCTCCCCCGGTGGAGAAGCCCTGAACCAGGCGGGCCAGCAGCAGCAGCACCGAAGCGGTAATGCCAATCGATGCGTAGCTCGGGATGAGGCCGATGCACAGCGTAGACACCGCCATCATGACCAACGTGATGGTCAGCACTTTTTTCCGGCCAAGCCTGTCCCCCAGCCTCCCAAAAAACAAACCGCCGAACGGCCTGACGAGAAAGGCGATGGAAAACGTGGCAAAGGTATAAATCAGCTGGATGGAACCCGTCATCTCCGGGAAAAACACCTTGCCCATAATGACGGCCAAATAAGAGTAGATCCCGAAGTCGAACCATTCCATGGCATTTCCCAATGCGGTGGCGACGACGGCCTTCTTGGCGTTGCCGGTGTCCACGACCGTGATATCGTCCTTATGAAGCCGGGGTCCGGATTTTTTTCGGAAAGGCAGCGCCCATTTACTTTTCTCGTGATTGTTGCTGTCCATAATCGAAGACTCCTCTGCAAGCGAAAATACCTTGACCAAACTAGTATTCGCCCGAAGCCTTACACCAATTCATCGATGAGCCGGCCAGCCCCCTTCGTGAACGTAGTCAGTCTTCTTGGCCTCAATACAGGCTACTCACGAGACCGGCTGATAATGAACCGTCATTCCTTCCATTCAATATGGAACAGCTCACGCAGCACCTGCCCAATCTGTTCCGGCTCGACATCCTCTTTAGATTTCATCTCTCCGTTTACCCGGGTTAAAGAGTTTCCGCTCAGCGTAACGCGTCCCTGCTCCGTCTGAATCATTGCCACCCGTATTTTATTGAATTTCGATTCGTGCCCGTACTGCGTCATATCGAACACCGCTTTGAAATCTTCCAGCAGTCGCGGCTCCCTGTCCAACTGGTACAGCATCTCCCACTCCTCTGGGGTTTCCTTCTCCAAAACAAATCGGTCCTGCTCTTCTGTATATGGACGTATGCGCCATTTTCCATCCCAGTCCTCAGTCCATTCGCCATTCAACGGAACCGGCACTCGGGGGCTTCGGCCGCCAAAACCAACATCCACGAGGTAATCTCCACCCGGAAGGTGAACGACATTTACGGCATGGGTTCCGTCGATAAACCAACCTTCCTCCTGCTTGACGGTACAGGCAGCCATCGATACGCTGAATCCAAGCGCTTTGAGAAGGCTGTGAAACAACCCGTTCAATTCGTAGCATACGCCTCCGCGCCGGCCTTCAATGATCTTGTTGAAGAGAATATCCGGATTCATCGATAATGGGACCCCATCCATGATATCTAGGTTTTCAAAAGGAACATGCATGACGTGCCGATATTGCAGTTCACGCAGGAGCTTCAGATCGGGAATGATGTCGATGTGATAGGTCATACCCAGTTTGCTCATGTATTTTTGCAGGTTAAACATTCTTCTCTCCTCATTTCGGAATGTGAAATCTTGATTAGAGACGGGCTGATTTATGTGCGATTACAAAAAATCCATTACTAATAAGGTACAGGGAGCGATCTCCCGGGACAATGCGAATTTATCACAGCTGTACCGGTACAAATTGCCTATCTGTCAACGCAATGAAGCCCAGCGAATCGCTGGACTGATGGGAGATGAACCTTCATGCGCTATTTTTTCAAATTGAATGTGATGAGCTGTATTTACGCTTTCCTCTTTTTCCTCCATGCGGAAAGTTTGGGCAACGTGTACAGGCTGGAAAGAATCACGAATTGGACTGGCATCTATAATGCATTGAGCTGGGCGAATCTGGCCCTGCTCTCTATCTCACTATTCCTTTGCTATTGGCTGAGCAAGCGCCTCGTTTCCGGCCGCAAATCCGCTTATGCCGCTGCCGTTCTGTGGTTCCCTTATTTCATCCTGTGGATTTGGGGCTTCAGCATGGTGTTTCCGCTGACGAATCCGGGAGATGATCCCGCTCCGGTCACCGGCTTGATATTCATGTTCGAAATGATTGTGTTTCCGTTCTATATTGCCTTTAACACGTTCTTGTCAGCGCAGTTGCCGGCTATCAGGAAAGGCATAAAATCGTAGGTTTCGGGATAGCCCGTTCCACGGTCAACCGGAGGTGTTCCCGCCTGTTTTGGATACGGATGCGCGATAACGGTCCAGCGCCTGCTGCTCAATACCGATGGCACGCTGGATATCCATCAGCCGGATTTTTTTTACGTATTCATCAAAAGCGGATACCGGCTCCATGCCCATAATGATCTTCAACGACATTTCGGTTACGGCCTTGTTGACTTCCTGCATGATCACCGCCAGCTCGGTGCTCTCCTTCTCCGTGGTCGGAAGCGCAGGCAGCGTATGAAGCGCCGCATCTGTGTCGGACCACACCCGGACCGCCTCCTTCTGCTCCGGAAGGGAATAATACTGTTCCATGTAACGGATATCCTGGACGAAAGGTCCGAAATAACTTGCCCTGGTGTACATCGCCAGCGCCTGTGACGGCGCCAGCTTATCCGGGTTGTGCAAAATGACGTCCGTATACACAGGATACCCGTCCTTCATCTGGTAGCTGACCCCTTCGATGCCGAAATTAAAGAGCAGATGTCCTTCCGGTCCGTACCCGTAGTCCAGCATCTTGACCGCTTCTTCGACATGCTTGCTCTTCGCGGAAATCGCCACCCCGCTGGATCCGACAGCCGGGGCCAGCTGCCCGAATTCGGGTCGGTCCCCGCGTTGAAGCACCGGATAGGGCGCCGGAACGAGCTCCACCGACGGATCCTGCGCTTTCATAACAGGCAGCCACGTGCCGATGCCGGCGCCCGCATTCCAAATACCAGCACCGCTCCGGCTCAGGATCATGCTCGTGTCCTGCGTTTCAGAGTCCACGGCAGCAAAGTTCGGGTCGATCAGCCCTTCCGCGTACCACTGCCGGAACAGTGACAGAAATTGTTTATACCCCGGCTCAACCGGACCGAACTTGACTTTTCCCTCCTCTTGGTAAAAGCCTTTCTTAATTCCGAATGCGCCGATAAACCCTCCGCCCTCGATGCCAAAGAGCGGATTCGGTACGCCAAGGAAAGTAAGCGGCGCTTCGGCGCCTTTTTTTTCCTTGAACGCCTTGAGCACCGTATGCCAATCGTCGATCGTCACAGGCACGTCCAGGCCCAGCTCATCCAGCCAATCCTTGCGGATAATCGGTCCCTGGTAAGTCCGCAGCTTGTCGTCTCCCTGGATAAACGGGAATGCGTAGTAGCTGCCCCCGGCTGTACGGATTTGCATATCGATATCGGGATGCGCCTTCAGGTACCGCTTCAAGTTCGGGGCGTACTGATCGATGGCTTCGTTCAGGCGTAGAATATAGCCGTCGTTGATCGCCTTCTCCGGTCCCCCCGGATAATTGATCCATTCATACTCCATCATATCCGGCAGATCGCCTGATGCCAGCAGCACGCTGATCGCTTCCTTCGCCTGGTTGGCCGGAGGCTGGATGAACGTCAGCTGGACGCCGGTTCTCCGCTGCCATTCCTGAAAAAACGGCACCTGGTTAAAGGTGGACTTGATCCCCGCCGCGTTTCCGTTCAGTTCAGCCCAATAGGTCAGCTTGGCATCCGAGGCGGACGAACCTTTGCCTCCTCCCGCCATCAGCGTTGTTTCGGCAGTCGGCAGTGAACTTGCCGTCTGCGTCATCCGCTCACGATCGCAAGCCGGCAGTACCGCCATCAGCAGGACCATGAAAGCCAGCCATCCCCACACCGCCGCTCTCCTTTTACCTTTCCACTTCATAGGTACCTCCCGAAAATAAAACATCAAATAATTTCTTTGTACTTGCCTGGCGTAATGCCTTCGTATTTTTTGAACACCCGGATGAAGGTCGCGGGGTCGTTGTACCCGATCTGCCTGGATATCTCGCTGACCGACTCGGGCTTGGTCCGCATCAGCCGTTTCGCCTGCTCGATCCGGTATTTATGAATGCTGTCCAGTATGCCTTCGCCCGTCTGGGTCTTATACAGCTTCGACAGATAGCTCCCCTTCAGCTGAAAATGCTCGCCAATCGCGTTGACGTTTAAGTTCATGTCCATGTAATTCGCTTGGATATACTGGTGGACTTCCTCAATCAGGTTCCGCAGGGAATCCTCCCGCTCCCTGGATACGTGGGACGAACGTTTAGCTGATGCGTAGGCACACACTTCCTGAAGGAGGGACTGCAGCTTCTCCTGCATTTCCCGAAGCGTGCCGCATGCCATAATATCGTCGATCCATCGCGGGTTGTCGGCAAGCGGGATGCCGCCGCTCCCTTCGCCCAGCTCGTTGATCGCCTTGATCATCGTCCCGACGAGATTGAACATCAGGCATCTTGCCAGTGTGAGCGGCATGACAGGCTTGTCCAGATTTTTCTCAATGATCTCGTTCATACACGATGCGGCTTCATCCAGATCCCCCGCCTTGATCACATTAATCAGCTGCTGCTCGATTTGAAGCGGATAATAATAGCCGTAACCGATGTCTGCTGTGCTGTCGGCACGGATGTCCTCGTATGCGATGATCCCTTTTTTGCCGAGGACCATTTTGTATTCCATCGCGTCGACCGCCTCCCGGTACGCCTCGGAGATGCCGATCCAGGAAGCATGGCGTCCGCTCAGTGAGATGGTCATTTCCATGTCATACCGCTCCAGAAAGCGCTGCGCCTCGGCCGCGATCTCATAAAGATCGTGCTCCCAACCGGAAGTATCCGCTTTCAAATTGACAAGGCAGGCCATCATGTCATCCGTTTCGACCACATACCCGGCATGTCCCCGCTTTTCCGCCAGCTCTTCCACGACATTGGATATGATCAGATGGATCAGCTTACTCCGTTCATTCATGTCGATGCCCGGCAAAAATTCGTACAGCTTGTCTTCGTTCTCGATCACGAACAGAATGACGGCAAATTCCGTGGATACCTGCTTCATCTGAAATGAGCGAAATGCGTCCTCATAGGGCACCAGCGTATCCGGTTTGCCTTTCAGCAGCCGGTTGAGCATGTTAGACCTCAGTACCTGCTGGTGCTTCTGCAGCTGCATGGAAATCTCGTCATTTTCAGTGCGGGTGCGGGTGACGACTTTCTGGATGAACCGGAACTCGTTCGCATCG
Source organism: Paenibacillus sp. FSL R5-0378 (assembly GCF_038009285.1). Taxonomy (NCBI): domain Bacteria; kingdom Bacillati; phylum Bacillota; class Bacilli; order Caryophanales; family Paenibacillaceae; genus Paenibacillus; species Paenibacillus sp. FSL R5-0378. The sequence goes on along the minus strand of NZ_JBBPAY010000001.1, from coordinate 4,002,971 downwards.
GCATAACCACGGTCGGTGTTCTCATCCTTGAGGGACTCGACCAGCTGCTGTACAGGCGAATAATTGCGGCGCATAAAAAACCAAGTCAGAACGCCGGCACCCGCCAGGCTTACGAGTATGCTGACATACGTAAAATTACGGACGTATTCCGCCTTTTCCCAATAGATTCCGCTCGGGATGATCAGGGCGTACTTCAGGTCCGAGACAGAGGAGTTGATTGAGAACAGTTCCGACGTTCCAGCCTGCGCGGAATCCGTTTGAATCCGCTTACCATTCAGAAATGGCCTCAGCTCCTCCGAGTCCGGATGGTTGGACATCAGAATCTCGTTATTATGGTTCAAAATGAGCAGCGTCGCACCGCTGAAGCCCGATATCCCCTCCACCGCTTCCTGGAACCGGCGGGTATCGGACATGACCACTACGCTGCCTGTGCTCCGTCCGTTCATGTCTTTCGGCAGCTGCGTAATATAGGCGATTGCCGTATGTTCATCAGCCGCATTGGCATGGGGAAGCACGATGAAGGAATTGCTTACCCCATTCAATACTTCGCTCTTCCATTCGTCGAATGTGAGCGCACCGGTTTGGTGAATTGTATAGAAGGCGGATTTCAAGTCGCGGATATTGCCGGACCTGTACACCGAGCCGTCCCGTCTGGAAACAACGTAAAACTCGTCAATGGAAGCATACGACGTTTTAAACAGCCTGAATTCATTCACCAGCTGGTATGCCGTGTACGGCACTTCCTGAGCCGGCATGCTGGAATACATCAGATGCTGCAAATTCGGGCTCCATGTCATTTCCATATTCAACCGCTTCATCAGGTCGATCTGATTATCGATCGTGTACCTCATCTGCTTCAGGAGCGAATCGTTGGCCCGGTGGATTTCGCTCTTCAGCGCATGGCTGGCCTGGGCATAGATCACCAGGCTGATGACGATCGGAACAAACAGCACCGCGCTGTATGATACGAGCCAGGTTACAATGATGCTCTCCCGTTTCCGCCATAGTTTTTGAATATTCAGCAAAAGACCATCACCCATACTTCAATAGTTTGTCTCGATTGATTAGACACCCATTATATCGAATAACGCCTGGGATGCGTATAGATAAAAAGTGCAATCCGGTTGATAAAAAGCGTAATATCCCTGGCTGGATGCGGAATTAACGCGAAAAAGCCTCGGGAGACCTCACGGTCTACCCAGGCTCATGTGGATGAATGGACAGGCGGTCATGCACCCGGCATCAACCCGCTATTCGTATCTTTTTAAAAGATCCGGTGCTTCCATCCGTTCAGTTTGGCGGCCGCCTCAATAAAAAAGTAGTCGCCGTAAATGAGAGAGACATCCACGTTTTGTGATACCGGCTTATGGCCGGTTCCGTGCAGCAGGACGGCCTCATGATCTTGATCATTCCATGTTCCGTACGCCGTGTACAGGGAATGCAAAATCCGCTGCGCGGCATGAAGATATCCCCTTCCCCGGATATCGCCAAGCACTTCCGCGAGCTCCAGCAATCCGGACGCCGCGATGGCGCCGGCCGAGCTGTCTCGCACGATGCCGCCCTCGGCCTCCACGGCTTCCGCACGAAAATCCCAGTAGGGGACGGCATCCTCGGGCAGATGCGCGATAAAAAAGTTCGCCACCCGCTGGGCTGCCGCAAGGTAATCCGGACGGTCCGTATAACGATACGCATTCGTTAGACCGTATAATGCCCAGGCCGCCCCCCGGCTCCAGGCCGAATCCGGCGCAAAGCCCTGTCCGCCGATCGCTTCGGCGGCTTCGCCGGTTTCGGCATCGAACCGGATGATATGATGCACGGACCCGTCCGCTCGGACGAAATGGCGGACGACCGTATCCGCATGCTGCCCCGCGATATGTGCATACCGCGGGTCTCCGCTCTCTTCCGATGCCCAGAACAACAGCGACAGATTCATCATCGTATCGATGATCGACCAGCCGGTCTTGTCGCCGTTCCAGGCGCGGATGAACCGGCCGGCTGGGTTGAAGCGCCCTGCCAGGAAGCCGGCGGCAAGGAGCGCGCGTCTTGCCGCGTCTTCGTCTCCAGTCAGCTTATGCTTGATGACCGCGGTCGGCAAAAACTGAAAACCGACGTCATGATCATAATGATTAGGGACGAGCCACAGCTCCGACAACCGTTCATCCCAGTTCCAGGCAGCCTCCCGGTATTTATCCTCACCGGTCATGTCGTACATCAGCCACAGCATCCCCGGCCAAAAGCCCGAAGTCCACCAATCGATCCGCATATCATCGTATTTTCCGTCTTGGCCTGCGGCATGCGGCGATTTGTCTCCGATTCGCTCCAGCATTTGTCCTGCCTTGAGGACGATCTGCCGCCACATCTCCTGCTTAACTGTTTCAAAGTCCTTCATGCGAAGACCTCCTTGATCTGAACAACATCTGTTTCGCAATTACGTGCATCAGCCCTTCAGCGAGCCGACCATGACTCCCTTCACGAAAAACCGCTGCAGGAACGGATACACGCACAGAATAGGCACGGTCGCCACCATAATCGTTGCGTATTTGATCGTTTCCCCGATTTGGAACCGGTCTCCAGCAGAAGCGCCCGATGACATGCTGTCGGTCGAGTTGGAGATCAGAATTTCACGCAGCACCAGCTGCAGGGGAAACAGGTTTCTGTCTTTGATAAACACCGACGCGTAGAACCATCCGTTCCACTTGTCCACCGCATAATAGAGAATCATGACGGCGATAACCGGCATGGACAACGGGATGATAATCCGGAACAAAATGGTGAAATGATTCGCGCCGTCGATTTTGGCCGATTCCTCCAGGCTGTCCGGAATGCCCATGAAGGCCGTGCGCATGATGATCAGGTTAAACGTGCTGACGGCGAACGGAACGATCGTGGACCACAGCGTGTCCAGCAGTCCCACGCCTTTGACGACGAGATACAGCGGGATCAGACCGCCGCTGAAGAACATGGTGAACACGATAATGAACATGAACACCTTGTTCCACATCACGTTTTTGCGCGAAAGGACATAAGCGCCCATCGAGGTGAGCAGCAGATTTACCGCTACCCCGAATACCAGAATGAACAGTGTATTGCGAAAACCGATGCCGATGCCCGGGTTGTCCAGCACGCTCTTATATGCGTCGAGGCTGAAGCCGAGCGGACGCCACAGAAAGCCCTTGTGGCCGAGCAGCCGGGCCGAATCGCTGAACGAAGCGAACAATACATACACCAGCGGATACAAGGTCACGACGACCAGAAAAATCATCAGGGCATAATTGATGACATTGAATATGCGGTCACCCCAACCGCTCTCTGTTTTCAAGCTTACCACCTCACCATAGGCTGTTTTGGCTCACCCTCCGGCTGATGGCGTTGGCCGTAATCAGGAGGACGAGATTGATGACCGAGTTGAACAAACCGACGGCGGAGCTGTAGCTCCAGCCGAACTCCAGCAGACCCTTGCGATAGACGAAGGAGGATATGACGTCCGCCGTTTCGTACGTAACCGGGTTATATAGAAGAATGATCTTTTCAAACCCGACGTTGAGCAGGTTCCCCATCCGGAGAATGAACATGATCATAATAGTCGGCAGCAGTCCGGGCAGCGTAATGTACAGCATCTGCTTCAAACGGCTGGCCCCGTCGATCCGGGCCGCTTCGTACTGCTCCAGATCAATGCTCATGAGCGCAGCGATATAAATGATCGATTCCCAGCCGATCCGCTGCCAGATTTCAGACAGCACGTAGATGGGCCGGAACAGATCGGGCTTTTGCAGCATGGCCTGGCCATCATAGCCCAGGAACATGAACAGGCGGTTGATGAGCCCATCCGCGTTCGTAAAATCGGTGATGATGCCGCAAATGACGACGAGCGAAATAAAATACGGCATATACGTGATCGTCTGAACGACGCGTTTGAATTTCTTCTTGCGTACTTCGTTGATCAGGAGTGCCAGTATGATCGGCGCCGGAAACTCAAAAACCAGCGTATAGAGGCTGATCAAGATCGTATTTTTTAAAATTCTCCAAAAATAGTAACTGCCAAAAAAGTCATGAAAATGCTTCAATCCGACCCAGTCGCTGCCCAGAATGCCCTTCATGGGTGAATAATCTTTGAACGCGATCAGCGCCCCGTACATGGGTGCATAATGAAAGACCAAATAATAGGCGATCACCGGCAGCATCATGATGTATAAATACTTGTTGAGCACAAAATCACGAACGAGCCGGCTTCGAAACGATTGCCGATTTGCCATGCCTGAAGTTCACCTCGATTATATTAGGGGGAGAGCAAGCCCTCCCCTTCCCTTGTGCTTACCGGCTGTTGTAACGCTGCAGCGCCGCCGTTTGAATTTCGATCGCCCGGTCCAATCCCAGCGACTTCATCTTGGCGACATAACTGTCATATTGATCGACCGGCTCGGAGCCGAGAATGATCTTGATCGTCATTTCATCCACCAGCGTGTTGATATCATTCATGATGGTGGCATACTCGGAGCTTTCATCCGGCGTCGGCGTAATGGATGGCAGGTTGTACTTCGCCGCATCGGTGTTTTTCCAAACCTCCACCGCATCCCGCTGCGTCTGGAGCGCAAAGAACTGCTCCGCGTAACGCTTATCCTGCACGAACGGCCCGTTATAGCTGCTGCGAGCATACAGGGATATCGCCTGTGCGGGAGCGAGCTTGTCCGGATTTTTCATCAAGAGATCGGTAAATTTCGGATAGCCGTTCTCCATGTTGTAGCTGACGCCTTCCTCACCGAAGTTGAAGAACATATGTCCTTCCTCGCTGTACCCGTAATCGAGCATACGCACCGCGAGCGCGGGATCTTTCGCTGCGGTCGTGACCGCTACCGTTCCTTCGGACGCGTAGGCCTGGTTCAGCTGTCCGAATTTGGGCTTGTCCCCTTTGTTCAGCACCGGATAAGGCGCCGCAACAAGCACGGCTTTCGGATCGTTTGCCTCAACGAGCGGCTGCCATTTGCCGATGCCTCCTCCGGCGTTGCCGATCGTGGCCCCGGTAGCGCCGGATGCCATATTGCCGTCGACTGCCTTCGTGTCCGCCGTCGCGATGTTTTTGTCGATCAAGCCTTCTTTATACCAGTCATGGAACAGTTTCAAATACTCTTTAAAGCCGGGCTCGGCGGGGCCGAATTTAACCTTCCCGTCTTCCTGGTAGAACCCGCGGTTTACACCAAAGGCACCAATAAATGCGCCGTTGCCGGATTCATTGAAAAAGCGCGGCTTGCTCACGACCGAAAACGGTGCGGCCGCCCCTTTTTTCTCTTTGAAGGCTCTCAGCGTCGTCGTCCATTCATCGATCGTTTCCGGCACCGGCAGACCCAGCTCATCCAGCCAGTCCTTCCGGATAATCGGTCCCTGGAATACGCGCAGGTATTCGTCGCCCCGGATGAACGGGAAAGCGTAATAGCTGCCGCTGTCCGTTTTGACCATTTTGTCGATGTCGGGATGCTCCTGAAGGTACTTTTTCAGGTTTGGAGCATACTTGTCGATCAGATCGTTCAGCTTCAAAATGTAACCGTCCTTGATCGCCTTTTCCGGTCCGCCGGGAAAATCGCCGATAAAGTTGTATTCGATCATATCCGGCAAATCCCCCGAGGCCAGCATGACGTTGAAGGCTTCCTTAACTTGGCCGGTCGGCGGCGCGGTGAACTCGAGCGGTACCCCGGTTTTTTCCTGCCATTTCTGAAAGAAAGGAATTTCGTCATGCGTCGCCTTGATTCCGACCAGGTTGCCGTTGATCTCGCCCCAGTAGGACAGCTTCTCATCAGTTTTTAATGGGTAGGTCGCCGATTCGGCCGCTCCTCCCGGACTTGCCCCCTTTGCCGCATCTTCGCCGCTCTTGCCGCCGGATGAACAGCCCGCCAGCACACTGCCCAGCATCGCGATGATCAGACCCGCAGCTGCGATTTTTCTCATGCCTACAACCTCCATTTGATATGTGGTGAATCTTGCCCTTTCAGACTATCGAAGCAGCGTTCCACCGGATATGAGCAGAAAATACAAAACGATGTTCTTTTTTCATGCGGCTGATGACGATTTCTCCAATCGAATGAACAAAAACGGGAAATATTGTCGAAAAACTACCGTTTTGATGTTGTTATCCGAAGAAATACAGGAAGGGCTGCATAGGTTGATATAGAGGCTAAAACGCGATTTTGGATATCGTTCCCATATTCTTTTATAATGAAAGGGCAATCTATCATTTTTTCGAGAGGAGTCCATTGTCTATGCATGCAAGCGAAACTCCGAAAAATGCGTTGTTTACAAGCGACTTTACCCGCAATCCTTACCCCGTGTACGAGAAACTGCGTCAAAGCGATCCCGTTGTGAAAGTCATGCTTCCGAACGGGCAAACCGGCTGGCTCATCAGCACCTACGAGGATGCGGCGGCCGTGCTGAAAGATCCGAGGTTCATCAAGGACATGACCAAATTCGTCGGGCAGGAGCATCCAAGCGTGTTCTCCAAAAACATGCTGTTCTCCGACCCGCCGGATCACAAACGTCTTCGCGGTCTGGTGCAAAAGGGCTTCACGCCCCAGCGGATCGAAAGCATGCGGGATCATATCCAAGAGATTGCGGACAGGCTTCTGGATGCGGTCTCCGGCAAGGATCGTCTGAACCTCATTGACGATTACGCTTTTCCGCTGCCGATCATCGTCATCAGTGAAATTTTGGGCGTGCCCACGGAGGATCAGGACAAGTTTCGGGTGTGGTCGAACTCTATTATTGAAGCCTCGAATCAGAAAATGGGCGAGGATGTCACCCGTCACATGAACGAATTTATCGCATATCTAAAAGATTGGTTCGCGAAGGTCCGCGAGCAGCCAGGTGACGACATGATCAGCGAGCTGGTGATCGCGGAAAACCAAGGGGACCGGTTAACGGAGGAAGAGCTGTACGGGGTGGTCACGCTAATGATCATCGCCGGTCATGAGACGACGGTCAATTTGATCGGCAACGGCGTGCTGGCCCTGCTCGAATATCCGGAGCAGCGCAAGCTCCTTCAGGACCGGCCGGAACTCATCCAGGGAGCCGTTGAGGAAATGCTCCGGTACAACGGCCCCGTGGAATTCAGCACCTCCCGCTGGGCGTCCGAGGATCTGGAATTCAGGGGCCAGCTATTCCAGCGGGGCGACCTCGTGATCGTCGCGCTCGATGCAGCCAACCGGGATCCGGCCCAGTTTGAGGACCCGAACCTGTTTGACATTACCCGCGGCAAGAGCCCGCATCTGGCGTTCGGCAAAGGAATACACCTGTGCCTTGGCGCCCCGCTCGCCCGCCTGGAGGGAGAGATTGCGGTCAATACGCTGCTGCGGCGTTTTCCCGACTTTGCGCTTGAAGGAGAGATCGGGGATCTGGAATGGAGACCCGGCATGATCGTGCGCGGGGTGAAAGAAATCCCGCTTCGTCTGAGCTAAAATTAGTCAATTGTTCCCTGTTGGTCCATCCGGGCTCGAAGGTATGCTTTTTAAATAGTCCCCAAGATCAAGGAGGAGATCACTCATGAGAACAATCGGCATTATCGGAAGCGGAACGGCCGGGCTGCAGCTGGCCTATGCGCTGAAGGACGATTTTGACGTCACGGTGCTTCATCATGAAGAGCCTGATGAGGTCCGCAGCGGAAGAGTCCGTTCGACACAGGTTCATTTCCAGCCGACACTTGCGCGCGAGCGGCGTGTGCACATGCCCGCGAACAGCGATGCGCCGCAGATCCGGACCATTCACTTTCAGCTCGGCGGACAAAAACTGTTTACCGGGCAGTTGACGGGCATCGCCACTTCTACCGATCAGCGCATCCGGTTTGCGGATGCCATGGAGGATTTGGCCAAAGATGGCGTTCGGTTCCGGCATGGACGCATTTCGGCTGGTGATCTGGATGCGCTCGCCGCCTCATTCGATCTGATCATCGACGCAGCCGGCAAAGCGGGACCTGTCGCCTCTTTTCCCGTCGATGAGAGCCTGACGCCCTTCCGGACGCCGCAGCGAAAATGCATCGTCGGTTATTTCTCCGGTATACGTCCGGTCGAGCCCGAAGGCATTTCCATTACGGTGATGCCCGGCACCGGTGAAATGTTCGAGATTCCTGCCGTTACATCAAACGGACGGGCCACAATACTGTTTATTGAGGCGGTTCCGGGCGGAGCACTGGATGCTTTTGTCGGCGTGAAGGGACCGGATGCTTTTGCCGAGCGGATGCTTGGCGTGGTGGAGGAACACCTCCCGGAGATTGCCGGGCGGATCGATCCGGCCAAATTCGCGCTGATTGACGACAACGCATATCTGCTCACGGCCGTCACTCCTGCGGTTCACCGCCCGTATGTCATGCATAATGGCACGCTCATCCTGGGTTGCGGAGACAGCGTATTCCTTGCCGACCCGATCACCGGGCAGGGCTGCAATACGGCTTCGTACGCTGCCGAGCAGCTGTACGAGACGCTGCTGGCCCATGCGGATGCCGATTGGGACGAGTCTATCGGCAGCGAATATTGGAACCGGACGCAGCCTTATATCAAGGCCGTGACCGAATGGACCAACGCCATGACCCAGCCGCTGCCGGGACATATTGCCGAGCTTCTGATGCAAGCGGCAGCAGACCAGAATACGGCGGACCGCATAGCCCATTGGTTTGAAGATCCGACGCAAGCGTACCGCAGCTTCTTTGAACAACACAACAGCCAGCCTTTTCCCCGCTAGGGGAAGGCTGGCTGTTTATTTTACCATACCGCTGCGAAGCGCAATGACCACGACCTGCGTTCGGTCTTGGCAGCCGAATTTTTGCAGGACCCGGTGAACATGTGATTTGACCGTGCCTTCGGAAATGACCAATTTACGGGCAATCTCATCATTCCGTAGGCCATACGCCATCTCCTGTAATATCTCACGCTCCCGTTCAGTGAGTGGCTCCGCCAGATTCACGCCCGCTTCATCGGGCTGCGAGCACTTCTCGGGGGATGCAACGCGCAGCATGGCGCTCGCAGCCCACGCCGTTCTGTACACCGCTTCCCCCCGATGCGCAGACCGGACGGCCCCCAGCATGTCTTCCACTTCTGCATCCTTCAGCAAGTAGCCGACTGCCCCTGCTCGAATTCCCTGGTAGATGTACTCTTGGTCATCAAACGTCGTCAGGATAACGATCTTCATCTTTGGCAGCCGTCTCATAATTTCCCTAGTCGCTTCAATTCCCGACATGACAGGCATCTGAACATCCATTAAAATGACGTCCGGACCAAGCCGAGTGGCCATTTCAACGGCTTCACCCCCGTCCGACGCCTCACCAACCAGCGTCATATCGGGCTGAAGCCCGATCAAATACCCAAATCCCTGGCGGATCATCGTCTGGTCATCGGCCAGCAAAACCTTAATGTTTTCGTTCATCCTTATCCCTTCTTTCTGCCTCAGGCCGTGGCCGGTCTTCAGCCGGCAGAGCCGCAACGATTTCAAATCCGCCGCTTTCCGGAATGCGGTACTGTAAGCTACCGCCTTTCTCCTTCAGCCGATCCCTCATGACTTTCAGGCCAAAGCCCTCGTTGATGCCGTGTTCCCCATTCAGCGTGCCATTGTCTCGAATGATCATCGTGATTTGATGGTTTTCCCTTGAAAGATTCACTTCCACCTGCGTCGCATTCGAATGACGAATAACGTTCGTGACGGATTCCTGCAGCACGCGGAACAACGTTTCATACGTCTCCGCAGGCAGATCTTCATCATTGATATCCGCTTGAAAGTTATAACTAATGGATGCTGTTGCTTCCATCCGGATAAGCAATGATTTCAGTGCTGTCATGCCGGAAAAAGATAGATCCCCTGCCAAAGCGTGGACAGACTCGCGGATATTTTGCAGCCCTTGGCGGGCCACAGACAGCATCTCTTCCAGTGTCTCCCCTGCATGGACCGGATCCTGCTTAATCATATAACGCAGTGCCTGCATCTGCACGATAAGCGACGTCAGACTGTGACCTACCGCATCATGGATGTCGCGGGCGATCCGGGCCCTCTCCTCCAGCACAGCGTACTGCATTGCCGTTGCAGAGGCGTCCTGAAGTTGTTCATAAGCTTCTTGAAGCTCCTTCAAGTGGCGCTCATTCAATTCGTGGATGCGCCTTCTTTCCATACGACTGCGAATAAAGAAGTAGAGGACAAGTCCAAGCAGTACAAAGGAGAGAAAGTCAAACACATCCTTTTCACCAAAACGGATGTACAATCCGGCTGATACGACCATGGCGATAATCAAGGGGACATAAGCTTTGGAAGCCGTCAACCGCATCACCCAGGCGAACAGCAGAATCACCAGAAAATACAGCAACTTGATTTCATGAAACCATAAGATCCCGATCAAACACTCCACGGAAATCAAAGAAGCGGCTAGGACTGCCCGTGTTACCGTCCACCATGATCTCCTGATTAGAAGAATACTCGAAAAGGTTATCCAAATCATCAGATGCAGCATTATTTTCTCCGGAGGATCGCTAAACAGCTCCTGCCGGTCAAGCAGAAAGAGCAGGACAGCCGCAATAGACAGGATTCTGCCATAAAAGTTGCTTTTCACCGACCGTCTTCCTCCTTTAGCGTCTGCGTAATTTCTAACATTGTAGCTCGGTCCGTGGACAAAATCCAACATTTAAGCCGGATGGCGGCAAATCTCTATCTGCAGATATAGGCGAGCGATCGTGAAGATCCATCCCCGGGTAGTCGAATCATCGGGCGAAAACGGGATATGATGATGACAGGCTAAATGATGAAGGAGGCAATCGAAGATGAGTGTTCAAATGCTCATTTGGATCGTACTAGGTTTATTTGTTATATACCGCATATATTTACGTTTCCGCCGCACATTCGGCTGGCAGGAGTTGAAACATCGCCGGGTCCGGACGATGACCATCATTCTGAGTTTGGTCGGACTGATCTTTTTTGCTGAGGGAGCCATGCATCCCGTCAGTCTTGTTTCCGATGTCGCCGGGATTGTACTTGGTACCGCCCTGGCATGGTACAGCTCTACGGTGACCGCGTTTGAGCATCGCAACGGCAAGGTGCTGTACCGCTCCAGCGCCTGGATCGCCGGTACCGTATCCCTGCTGTTTTTTGTCCGGCTGATCTACAGAATGATCGATATGGTCCAATCGGGTTATTTTCAGCAAGGAGCACAGATGTCCGACCGGCTGGCCGTGATGGGCAGCAGTTGGTCTGCGGGCTTGATGCTGATCATGTTCGCCTACTACGTAACTTACAATGTAATCCTGCTGAACAAGCAGAAAGGTTTGCAGCGATCCTAGCTGCAGGAATGTCCCCCGTAAATAAGCTTGAAACGCAGAAGAACCCCCCGAAAAATCGGGCGGGTTCTTTCCGCTTCTCTATTTACTCTCGTTTCATCTGCTAACCGCAGAATCCGCATCTTGATGCTCCCGTTTCATATAGACGCCTTTTTTGTACACCGACTTGATGACGAAATATCCTTGCAGTTTCTTGTTCGTCCGGTAAATCAGTGAATTGACCTCGTCAATGCCAACCAGCTCAGTATCATCGATACAGCGCTCGGGCCATACATATCTCATAATTTCGTCCCGGGTCACAAAATGGTCCAGCCGGCTGTGCATCAGCTTAAACAGCTGGTATTCCTTCTTAGATAGCGGGACCGTCTCCTCATCAATCTGAACGCTCTGCATATCGTCATTCAAGCGCACATCGTCTTCAGGCCACCCCGAAAAAACATACTCCCTCGTTTCCTCCAGGTCCATGACCGTCTCCAGCTCCAAAGCAACCAGTCCGTTAACCAAAGTTAGGCGGTCACCCGGAGACACTGCAGCGGGTTCATGGGCGTCCAAGCGGTGGCCGTTCAGCTCGGTCCCGTTCTTGCTCCCCAAATCCTCGACTAGGAGCCCCTCTTCGGTCCACGCGATCCGGCAGTGCTGTTTAGATACCAGCAGGTTGTATATCTCGAGCATCCCTTGTTCCGAGCCGGTATGTCTACCAACCGTCACGGTTTCTCCTTCTTCCAAGTAAATAAACGATCCATGGCCTTTCTGGCCGGCGGTATCAATCATGATTTTGATTTTGTCCGGCATATCTACCTCTCACTTTCCTTTGTCTCTTTCTCCCGTCAATGATAAATTCGTCAGATTTGTTCCATTGTTTGCCTACCCGGCTGATTTTATAGTTAGCCTATACCCGTTTCCATGTTTACTTGTGAATTATATTTCAAAAGCGAGGTTTATAGCAATGAAGCGATTGAAGCGAAAACAATTTTTTACATACGTGCTGTTAGCTTTTCTGGTTGCCAGTGGCATGGCGATATACGTGTTTATCCAGGGGCGGGATGAACCCGGTCCCGAACAGACGCTGCAGTCTTACTTCAACAGTCTGAAAGAAATGAAATTTGACAGGCTCTACGACCTCATGACGCCTGAATCCCTTGAGCAATCGGGAATGAGCCGCGAGCAGTTCGTCGATAAATACCAATCGATCTTCAGCGGAATGGGCGTTACCGGCGTTAAAGTGACGCAGGGGCCTGCCTTCCAGTCTGAAGAGGACCATCATTATTCCATGGACTATACCGCCACCTGGCATACCCCAATCGGTGATGTTGATGGGGATTACCATATGAAGCTGGTTCAGGTTGAACAAGACCACGATAAGGTCTGGGCCATCGAGTGGCATCCTTCTCTGATTCTACCAGAGATGTCCGCCGGCGACAAAGTAAGGGTCCGCGTATTGACGCCTCAGCGTGGTGAAATCACGGACCGGGACGGGAACCCGCTGGCCACCCGCGGCACCGCATACGAATGGGGGATTACCCCTTCCGAGCTCGGCGACCATCCGGATCAGACGATCTCCAGCATCGCCGCCTACTTCAAACTTCCGGTGGAATACATCCAAAAAAAGCTGGCGCAGAAATGGGTCAAACCGGATTATTTTGTTCCGATGGCCAACGTTCCCAATACCGATCTGTCCCAGAAACTGCCGGGCGTCTCGGTCAGACCGAAGGAAGTGAGGTACTATCCGCTGGGCCAAGCCGCCGCCCACCTCACCGGTTATGTCCGTCAGGTGACGCAGGAAGATTTGCAGAACGATAAAGACGGCTATTATGCTGCTGGGGACTGGATTGGCAAGGCCGGACTGGAGCAATCGCTGGAAAAGCAGCTGCGGGGACGGAAAGGGGGATTGATCGAAATTACCGACGCGAAGGGGAACCGTAAACGCATCGTTGCCCAGAAGCCAGCGGTGAACGGCGAGAACATCCGCCTTACGGTCGCCTCCGCACTTCAGCAGGACCTGTACCGTACGCTGTCCGGCGATACCGGCGCGGCAGTGTTGATGAATCCGAAGCATGGAGATCTTCTGGCCCTGGTCAGCACCCCTTCGTATGATCCGAATCAAATGGTCACCGGCCTGTCACAGCAGGAATGGGATGCGTATTCCAAGGATCCGGAGCTTCCTTTCTTTAACCGGTTCGCGGCCCGGTATGCGCCGGGATCGGTGTTTAAAGCGGTGACGGCCGCTGCCGGCCTGACCGAAGGCATAACCAAAGCGGATAAAACCCGCCGCATTGACGGGCTGCATTGGAAAAAAGACGCGGGCTGGGGCGGGTACTATGTCACGCGGGTGAAGGATGTCAGCTCCGTGAATATGGTGGATGCCCTCGTGTATTCGGACAACATTTATTTTTCACAAGAAGCGCTGGAAATGGGCAGCGGCAAATTTATCGAAGGCATATCCAAATTCGGCTTCGGCGAAAATTGGGGGCTGGACATGATCAACTTGAAGCCAAGCCAGTATGCCAACGCCTCCCACCGGGACCTGGCTTCGGAAGTTCTGCTCGCGGATACGTCCTATGGACAAGGAGAAATGCTGTTGTCCCCGATCCATGTGGCGGTCGCATTCACACCCTTCGCCCAGCAAGGCAAACTTGTTCCCCCTATCCTCTTTCTACAGCAGGAAGATCAAAAATCTCCTCAAGCGATCCAAATCATCACTCCACAGGTTGCCGGAACGGTCAAAGATGCACTGACGCAGGTCGTCAGCCGAAGTGGCGGCACCGCTCACGCGCTGTCTTCTGCTGAGCTGAAGCTGGCGGCAAAAACCGGAACAGCCGAGCTGAAAGCCAAAAAAGGCGAACAGGGCGAGGAGAACGGATTCGTGGTCGCCTTCGACGCGGAGCAATCTTCTTTCCTGATATCCGCACTGATCGAAAATGTACATGCACGCGGCGGCAGCCACTACGTCGTGAACAAGCTGAAGCCTTTTCTAAATACACTGAATTTACAAACAAAATAACGGTCAAGAAATCCGTCAACTTGTGTTGCAGCCATCGCTGCAGATCGAGACCCTCTTGTGATACGATGAGGACAAGAATCAGCGAATCCTACGCAAAGGCGGTATCCCATGTTTGACCTTCTGCTACCCGAGCATTCCGGCTCTCCGTTATATCTTCAACTTTATCATTTGATCCGCGAGCAAATCCGCTTAGGGAAAGTTGCGGCTGGGACCCGGCTGCCGTCCGTACGGGCGCTTCAGCAGCAGCTCGATATCAGCAAGACGCCTGTCGAAACCGCATATCACATGCTGGTGGTCGAAGGCTATGTCGTCAACAAACCTAAGTCGGGCTTTTACGTGGTGGACGACCCTGAATTTATACAAAATGTCGTGACAACGTCTCCGGCTCGGCGTATGCAGCTTAAGCATACCGTGCCAGGATTTCATGAGTGTTTACGCGAAGAAGGCATGGACTGGATCGATTTTAACCCTACCCATATGGATGGAGATTCGTTTCCACTCAGGACATGGAACAAAATGCTAAAAGAAGCCATACAGCCATTGGCCGCACAGCTGGGTCGATATGGGGATTCCCGCGGCGAACCGGCACTGCGGGCTGCCATCTCGGAGTATCTGGCTCATTCCAGAGGCGTCCTCTGTTCACCGGAGCAAGTCATCATCGGCAGCGGCATGTCGTACAGCATCGGAATTCTGGTTAAACTTCTGGACGGGATACGGCGGGTGGCATTTGAAGAGCCTGGCTTCGATCTCGCAAGGAACCTATTGAACGGATACGGCTGGGAGGCGGTTCCGGTCCCGGTTAGCGGCCAAGGGCTGCATGTGGATGAGCTGGCAAAAGTTCCTTTTCAGGCCGTATATGTCACACCTTCGCATCAGTTCCCGACAGGAAGCATCATGCCGTATTCGCAGCGGGTGCGTCTGCTCGCATGGGCCGAAACGGCGGGCGCTTATATTATCGAGGATGACTATGACGGAGAATTCCGGTATCAGGGAAAGCCGATCCCCTCCCTTCAAGGGCTTGATAACAAAGGCAGGGTTATCTATATCGGTACCTTCTCGAAGACATTGTCGCCTGCGCTCCGCATCAATTATATGGTCGTTCCTCCCGCACTCTTGCTCAACTTATCCAACCTCCACCCTGATCTGCTGCATGCACCTTCGCGCCTGGAACAGTGGGCGCTGGAGCGGTTCATGCGGGAGGGTCACTGGTACAGACATTTGCGGAAGACACGCAGCTTGTACCGCAAGAAGCATCATCATTTGATAGACCTGATACGCATTCACTTGGGTGAGCAAGTCCATATTACCGGTCAGCATGCGGGGCTTCACCTTCAGCTGAGCGTCCGCCGCCATGGTACCGCTCAAGAGCTGATCCAGCGGGCTGAACAGCAGCGGGTCAGGGTGTATGATTTCCGCACTATGTGGGCTGACCCGCCCGATGCCTCTCTTCCTGTCGTTTATTTGGGCTTTGCCGGCCTTCCGCTTCCGGTTATGGAAGAAGGTATCCTTCGTTTAAAAAAGGCTTGGTTCGGCACCTAAGTTCTTTCTATCTCTAAGGTGTTTGAACAAAACGACGAAACAGCACGTCCAGCTCTTGCAAAATGACATCCTGGTACCGGTCGCCTTCAAGGTAAAGAGCTCCGATGTCCCGGTAAACTTGGTTCAGCTGTTCTTGATAGGAAGGGGACTGCCGGTCCGGCAGGCTGGCTTTAAAGTCGTCCATCACTTGCTGAATGTAGGCTGGGCGCGCCCCCCACCTGCCGAGCACGTTGCCACCCCGGTCAACAAATATCGCCACAGGCTGGGCTCTTCCGCCGTCCGTCAGAAATAAATCCATCGTATCCAGATGTTCTTCCATGATCAGCGCTTCAACCGGGATGCCGGACTGCTCCATGATCCGAAACAGCACGGGGACGTTCCACATGACATCCGGACACCAGTCCGTGCATAAGATCAGGCAGCGAATGCCTAATCGCTCACCTGAAGATGCAAACAAACTCCGCCTGGCCGAATCGAGCGTACGGAATCCATGATATTTGTCATAAAACCTTTCAACGGTATTCGGTATCCCGCTGTTAACCATTTCTCTGACCTGCATACGTTCCATAAATTGCTGCGGAGTAATCCCTTGTCCGACTTTATGCATTAGATTGACCGCTTCTGTCATCGCCGCTTCCAACCTTTCTTATTCGTATATCTACCAACATAAAACAAAACTGACCCTATAGAAATGGTCAGTTTCCTTTTTTTTAAAAAAGTCAATTTTACGAAACGGCCGGGGACGAAGCGGTCTTGTGCCTTTTGCCAGGCCGTGCCGACTTGTACCACTGCAGACAAAACAGAAAGATGAGGATCAGGTCGACGGCATCCCCCCCGTAATACATGAGCTGTGCTCCCGATTCAGCCTGGGCTATGGGGACGCCTCCCGGCGGATATGCATATAGAACCTTGGCCAAGATTCCATGTCCGGCCAGTGATAACACGAGGATGCCTGCACGAAATCCGTATCCTGTCCGGTGAGGACTGGGATCCATGCAGAGCAGCGCCGCGGTGTATATGTACCCTGCGACAAACATATGTACATGTACCAAAACATGAAGAACCGGATGGTGCTGCATCGCCGAGTACAATCCAGTATAATACAGCACCCACAGTCCTCCGACGTTCAGAAGAGATGCCGTAACTGGATGGCTCAGCAGGCGAACTGGCCGGGTTTTCAGCCAGGCTGATAAACGGCGCGCCCGTGAAATCGTTAAGCTGCGCAACAATAGGGTCACGGGAGCAGAGCATGCGATCAATAAAGGGGAGAGCATGCCAAGCGACAGATGCCCCAGCATATGATAGAAAAAATCGTCATGTGCCCTTGCCGCCAGTGGTCCCGTTAACGCTGCTGCCGCAGCAGTGACACCAAGGATCCAGCAGATCGTGCGCATGGCGGGCCATCTGTCAAAGCGGCGATTCGCAGCTTTCACTGCCACGGCGTAGAGGCCGATAAGCACGAGAAATAAGAGGATGAAGAGCGCATCATGGAGACTCCCGGCATTATGGTGACCTCCGGCAGGATGACCTGCGTGATGTCCTGTCATGTTCATTTAACCGTCCCTCTCCGTTTCCCGCTTCGCTAATCTGCCCGTTTGAACGATCAGCATGATGCCGATGATCAGAATGACGGCAGCGCTGACATTCCAAACGACGTCGTATACGAAGACGTTATCAACGTACCGGATCTGATGAATCCTCATCCACTTGTGCTGGATCGTCCCGTCATACAGCTGAAATCCGCCGACGCCGAGGAGCATGCCGCCCCACCAGCGTTTCGGCCACATGGCGTTTCTCCGCCGGAGATCCGATACCAAAAACATGCCGGCGATCGTCGCGAACCAATTGAGCGCATGAAACAGGCCATCCGACACAAGCCCCACGGCCGACGTGGATTTGTCATAAAAATGATGCCAATGCAGCAGCTGATGAAACACGACCTCATCCACAAAAGCGATAAATCCGATGCCGGCCAGAAATCCCGACCAGCGGTTGCGGCTGGCATACGTGATCCGGGCTGAAAGATTGGAAGACTCCGTTGCGTTAGAACTCATGGTTTTTCCACCTTTTGTAAGACTTGTTTCTTCTCAATATACCCAGTCGATGCCGGGTTATAACATGACCTGAATCCAACTTTCCCCCGTTTCATTTCACAGCACGCAAATAAGCCGCTTTGCTGCTTGCAAAGCGGCTTTTTAACCAACCGATTACCAATCCCGAGGAATTGCAGTAACCTCTTATGGTCGAACCTGCACTTTCATTTCTAGCTCTTTCACATACGTTTTCACCATATTGCCGTTAACGTCCAACTTGAACAGCCCCGTTTGTGCCTTTTCGTCTGCAAAGGCAGGGAAATACGGCTTGATGGTAAATGAACGGACTTCCGGGTTTAACGGATCAACGAGATAATCGGAATACAAGTCGTCGTCCCCACTATTTCCCCTCCGTCTGGCATTTCCGACCAGCAAATTCAGCTCATGGCCTTGATCATCGATTATGTCGTACTGCAGTTGGTTGGCATTTGCCGAAATTCCCTTGGTCATCAAATGCAGCCGCGTGGATAGCGTGGTGAATTCGACTTTCTCCAGGCTTAACTGAATACCCCTTGCCTGCTTGACCAGCTTCGGTTCGATCACGAGCGGCTTCTCCCCATTCTTCTGGATCGGCACCGTTAACCGGAAAGGAGCGTCTATGCCTTTCAGCGTAATCAAGGCCGTCAAATTTATCATATCCGGCAAGGCCAGCTGCGTATCTCCTTGATTAGCCCCATCGACCAACGTAAAGATGATTTTGTCGGGGTCCTGGGTTGGTTTAGACATGATGTACGGCCCCTTCCCCCATTGTTCCTTACTGAATATCGACTGGCCGTTGATCAGAAGATCTATGTCACTTATACTGGCTTTCTCCTGCGCAGGGCCCGTCGTCCCGCTGTCGATCGATCCGTTTAGAGGAGCGGAATACCCCGTGCGGCTGCGTTCAAGAGCAAATGACAACCGCGTTTCGTCAAAAGCCGCCGCCGGAATGCTGAGCGTGATCCCATCGTGGGTATCAAATACGTTCACAGGTGAAACTATTCCCCGTTCCTCCGCGTTTTGGAGACCCCGATCTCCCGCAAGCTTAAACACGTTGCCCACAACCGGCAGGTTTTTGAGCGCATCGGCCATGGCGGGGGATATTAAACCGCTTGCTGCAGTGCCGATGATCACAATAGCCGATAACGCGGCAGCTGACTGCCGGATCATCCTGTGATGCTTGATTGCAGCAGTATGTTTCTGAACGGACGTCGCCTGCTGTATCCGGCGGATCGTTTGATAAGCCTGGTCCTGACGCAAGCGAACGACGTCGGGAATTTGAACCGGAACGGATTTTTTTAACCGGCGCAGCTGTTTTTCCAGATCAAATGGATTCATAGTTTAACTCCCCCTCGTTGGCTGCCAAGTAACCTCTCATCAGATTTTCCCTAGCCCGGTGCAAGCGTGTCCTTACAGCCCCTTCCGTTAGTTCCAAAGCAACTGCGATTTGCTTGATAGACATATCCCGAAAATAAAAAAGCTCTATGACAATCCGCAGGTTATCGTCCAATTGTTCTACCCGTTCGCGCAGCTCCACAAGCCGGGAATCCTCGAACCTCTCTGTAGGATTCTTTTCAGGCACTTCAGCCATCGAAATGGTCCGTTTCCGATTACGAAGCAGTTGATTGCACTCATTAATCAATATCCTGATGACCCAGGTTTTGAAAAATCTAGGTTTTCTTAAGCCTGGCAGAGCATTAAATACCTTGATAGTCGTTTCCTGCATCGCGTCCGCACAGTCCGCATCTTCCTTGAGAATGCTTTTGGCCACACCATACATCTCAGGTTCAAGCTTTTGAATTAGCCGAATGAACGCTTCGCGGTCACCCTCCTGCGCTCTTTGTATATCGCTGATACGAATCACTTTCGTGTCACTCCTTCTAAGGGCCCTCATCCAATTAGATGGACAAGTTGGCCTAAAGGTTACAAAGTATATGAAACTTTCCCTAACTACAAAAACAAGCACCAAATAGAACCGTGTAAATGGGGCCGTTTTCGTGAGCATCAACTTGACCCGGAAGACACGCCCAATTTATAGTTGGATCAGAATGAAATAAGAGGAAAGGTGAATAGCCCAACAAAGGAGTGCATCGGTTATGAAACAAAACAAGTATGACGATTCCGCTTTTTTCTCGGCGTATAAAGAAATGCCCCGGTCCATCGGCGGGCTTGGGGCTGCAGGGGAATGGCATGAATTTAAAGTACTGCTTCCGGATCTGCAGGGCAAATCGGTTCTCGACCTCGGCTGCGGCTTTGGCTGGCACTGCCGATATGCACGGGAACAGCATGCAGCTGAAGTGGTCGGCGTAGACATTTCGGCTAAAATGCTGGAATCTGCACGTGAACAAACGGATGATCCGGCAATCACCTATCTGCAGGCACCGATCGAAGATATCGACTTTCCCGACGGCCATTTCGACGTCGTCCTCAGCTCGCTCGCTTTCCATTACGTGCAGTCGTTTGATCCCGTATGCCAAAAAGTACACAGCTGCTTAAAGCAGGGCGGCACCTTCGTCTTCTCGGTGGAGCATCCTATTTTTACATCCCGGCCCGAGCAGGAATGGATTCTGGACGACCAGGGCAGCCCGCTGTACTGGCCGGTGGATCACTATCAGGATGAAGGAGTTCGCAACACGGCGTTTTTAACGGACCATGTCATTAAATATCACCGTACCCTTTCCACTTACATCAACGATTTAATTCGCACCGGGTTTGCCATCACGGCGGTTCGCGAGCCGCTTCCCGACCCGAAATTGATGCACCACCCTGGCATGAAGGACGAAACCCGCCGGCCGATGTTCCTCATTCTGTCTGCTGAGAAAAAATAAAACCAACAAGGACAGGCTTCCCGCCTGTCCTTGTTGGTTCGATGCCGGTGCTCACTGCAAGGCACCCAGCGTTACATTGCCGCCCCTTGAACCAACGCCTCCTGCACCGGAAGCTCATGAATCGTCCGCAGATAGCTGATCGTCTTGTTGGCCGAGTGCATGACGACCGAATAGGTTTCGGCTTTGTCCTCCTGCAGGTACCGCACGCCATTCAAGAATGATCCGGATGTGACGCCCGTGGCAACGAACAGCACTTCTTTTGTACCTACGAGATCGTCCATCGTCAGCAGCTTGTGTGGATCCGGAATCCCCATCCGCAGGCAGCGCTCGAAATCCGGCGGGCCGGCCGGAAGCAGTCTTCCCTGCATCTCCCCGCCGAGGCAGCGGAGGGCGGCGGCGGCCAATACACCCTCAGGCGCACCACCTGAGCCGACATACAGATCCACTTCGCTCTCCATCGCCGCCTCAATCGCTCCCATGACGTCGCCGTGGCTGAGCAGCTTGATCCGCGCCCCCATCGTCCGGAGCTCGGCAATGATGTCCTGATGTCGTTCCCGGTCCAGCATCGATACCGTTATATCCGATACCGGCTTGTTCAGTATGGCCGATGCTTTGGATAGCGTCGTTTCGATCGGATCATCGAGGGACAGCCGGCCGGCCAGCTTCGGACCTGCCGCCAGCTTGGCCATGTACATATCCGGCGCATGCAGAAGCTGGCCTGCCGGAGCGGCGGCGATGACCGATATGGCATTGTTCAAACCGCTGGCTACCGTTTCGGTCCCCTCAAGCGGATCCACCGCGATGTCGACCTTCGGACCCCGGCGGTCCCCCACTTGTTCTCCGATATAGAGCATGGGAGCTTCGTCCATTTCCCCCTCGCCAATCACGACCGTTCCATCTATGGGCATCGAATGGAATTGCTTCCTGATCGCTGCAGTTGCTGCCTGATCTGCGCTGTTTTTGTCCCCTCTTCCCGTCCAGCGTCCGGCGGCAAGCGCCGCTGCCTCTGTCACTCTTACCATATCCATAGCAATATGACGTTCCATTTCTTTACCTCTCCTCCTATTCCATGCCCCGTTAATCCGGTAATTCTGCCGTGTGCTGCTGAGTGAAAACCCAAGCCTCCTCCCGCTTCGTTTTATTGTGTTTTATATATTACGTCATAATAAGCTATTTATCAATATTTATGACATCATTAATTTTAAATGCAGCTATAGACGGGATGAATATCGTATCCAAGTCCTATAAATAATCTAAAAAAGCGTACTCCCCTCCATTATCGCAAGAGGTAAGTACGCTATTATTACGTCATATATACTATTGTAAAAGCTCGCGTGCCAGCAGCTTATATACCTGCAGCCGCTTTTCCTGGGAATGCGGGATGCTGCAGATCATGGCCTCATCAAATCCATACAGCTCCTGCTCTTCCTTCAGGCGGTCGGCAATTTCCTTAACCGGGCCAACCAAATGCAGCCTCCGGTTGTCCTGGATCAGCATCCGGTCCATTTCGGTTAACGGGTAATTATGCGCTTCTTCCGGAGTGAGCAGCTGCGTGATCTGCCGCCCTTTAGCCATCATAAGCCGAAACAGATCCTGCGGCAGAGCTTCATATTCGGCCTCTTCCCTAGTCTCAGCGGCGGTCACCAAATAGGTCACGCTGATCTGCGGTTTCTCCATAAAAGCCGAAGGCTTGAACTGGTCTTTATAGATATCCAGAATTTCGCGGCTCATCGCTCCGTTGAAAAATTGCGCAAACGAATACCCAACACCCATCTCTCCGGCCTTAAGCGCACTGTCGCCGCTTGATCCGAGCAGCCATGCCTCAGGCAGGGTGACGTGAGCCGGGGATGCGGCGTTTTTGGCGTACAGGCTATCTTCCGGAACCTCATCATTCATCAGCTGCAGCGTCGTCTTCAGCTTCTCGTACATATTGTGCAGCATCAGCTGCCGCCCTTCCGACAAGGCATACATGGAGCTTGTATCTCCTCCGGGTGCCCGGCCGACGCCGAAGTCGATCCGGCCAGGCGTGAATGCGCTCAACGTCTTGAACACCTCGGCCAGCTTCAAAGGGGAATAATGCATCATCATGACCCCACCGGTCCCGATCCGAATGGTCTGCGTTTTGGCTGCAAGTCGGGCCGCCGTCACTTCGGGCGCAGAACTCGCAAACGTGCGCGCCCCATGGTGCTCGGCCATCCACATCCGGGTGTATCCCAGCTCGTCGGCCAGAACGGCCAATTCTTCCGCCTTGTGAAGCGCTCCTTCCGCCGTATTTCCTATCGTAACGGGTGCTTGATCCAATACACTTAATTTCATGAGGTTACCTTCCCTTCCAGGTTAAACATCATCCTGAACGCAATTTATTCATCCAGCATCAAAGAGGATAAA
Source organism: Paenibacillus sp. FSL R5-0378 (assembly GCF_038009285.1). Classification (NCBI taxonomy): domain Bacteria; kingdom Bacillati; phylum Bacillota; class Bacilli; order Caryophanales; family Paenibacillaceae; genus Paenibacillus; species Paenibacillus sp. FSL R5-0378. The sequence goes on along the minus strand of NZ_JBBPAY010000001.1, from coordinate 3,979,855 downwards.
CATTATCCACGTTATCGTAATATATCCTGGTCGAAAAGTAAAGACTGGTCTCAAATCAATTCGGAGATTCTCTGACCCGCTGTCAGCATGACAAAATCCGGCGACATACCGTTTTTCGTTCCTGGCAAGTGCGCCAAACTTCAGCGTTATTCAAGCTATTATTCAGCAGTATGCTCCAACCACGGGCGAAGAAAGTCCTCAATATCCTGCCTGGTTTTATGAAAATAGGTGTTGTTATGCCGGCCATAATTAAAAAAGCCATGCTCCATGCCATCATAAGTTTTGAACGTAATCGGGTTGCCGGCATCCTGCATTTCTCGAACAAAGCCGCGGTTCTGCTCATACAAATCGTCCCCGGTTCCGCATATCCAGAGCGTCTGCGGCAGGCAGCGCCGCACATGATGTATAGGAGAGATCTCCTGGGCAATAGGCAGCAGCTCGGGGTATCGGCGGGACATAATGTCCACCCCGTCCATCCCGGCCGCAAAGATGACAAGCTTATCGGGAACGGCATTCACGCTCACATCGTCCACATCGTCGTTCAAGCGGTCGAACATGATGGAGGATACGGAAATATACCCGCCCGCCGAAGCTCCGCACATGGCCAGCTTCTCCGGATCGACACCGAGCTCCTCTGCATGCTGCCGCACCCACCGCACGGCCGATTTAACATCCATAATCGCCTGCAGCGGGGTAAATCCAGCATCCCGCCCTGTCCTGTAGTCCACGCAGATCGAAACAACGCCTAAAGATGCCAATGCATGAGCCTGGTGTTGAAATTGGGCCGGCGAGAACTTCGGATTGGGCTGAAAGCTCCCCCCTTGGAAAAACAAAATCACCGGCCTGTTTGCCGCTGCAAGGTCCGGTTCGGACACATACAAACGCAGCTTCCGGTCTTGTACCTCTTTGTAGGTGATTTCACGGACAGGATAATCAAAAGGAAATCGCATAGCACTCATCCTTTCTTCAAATGGTGTAGACCTAACATTCCCAAAATTATACACCACCCGGACAAGGTTGTCGTTTCCCTTTTTCCAAATACGGCCCGTTACCTTCAACCGTTCAAGCAGCCACTGCAAGCGGATAAAAGAGCTAAAGAACAAAAAAAGACCGGCCGTAGTATAGGCCAGTCTCTCTCCATTTCGATCGTTACTCAACTGTGATAACGCTCAAAACTGTCACTTTTTCATGCCGGTGACTTCGGCCACGATTTCGTACGAACGCAGGCGGGCCGCCGGGTCGTAGACCATCGAGTTGACGATCATTTCGTCCGCCTGGGTCTCATTCAGGAAGGCCTGCAGCTGCTGCTTGACTTCTTCCGGATTGCCGATGACCGATGAACGGATCTGTTTCATCACATGCGCCTTCTCGAACTCGTTCCAATTGCCTTCCAGCGATTTAACCGGCGGGGCGAGTTGGCCGGGCGTATTCCGGATCAGGCTGAGAAACTGCTGCTGATGCGATGTGGCGATAAACTCCGCCTCTTCCGTTGTATCGGCCGCGTACACGTTTACTCCAACCATGGCGTAAGGTTTGTCCAGCACCGCAGACGGCTGAAACTGTCTCCGGTAAATAGCCAGCGCCTGCAGCGTATGATCCGGCGAAAAATGACTGGCGAAGGAGAACGGCAGGCCCATCTTAGCAGCCAAAGCAGCGCTGAAATCGCTGGAGCCGAGCAGCCAGATCGGAACTTGCTGTCCTTCCCCCGGAATGGCCCGGACGCGGTTATATTTGGACTTCTCGTCGAAATAGGCCATCAGTTCCTGAACATGCTGCGGAAAATAATGCCCGTTGCTCGGGTCGCGGCGCAGCGCTTCCGCGGTCAGTTGGTCGGAACCCGGAGCGCGTCCGAGTCCAAGGTCAATCCGCCCCGGATACATGGCTTCCAGCGTACCAAACTGTTCCGCAATGACCAGCGGCGCATGGTTAGGCAGCATGATGCCTCCGGAACCGACGCGGATCGACTGGGTCCCTCCGGCTACGTACCCGATGACGACGGACGTTGCCGAACTGGCGATGCCCGGCATGTTGTGATGCTCAGCCAGCCAATAACGGTTATAGCCCCATTGTTCGGCGTGCTGCGCTAGATTTAATGTATTTTTAAACGATTCGGCCGCGGTTCCCCCCCTGACGATGGGTGCCAAGTCAAGAACGGAAAACTTGATCTGATCCAGCGTTTTCGTATCGTGGTTGCTCATAGGTATCAGCTTCTTTCCTGCAAATTTATATGAATGTCGGTAGGACCATTGAATCGTAAGTTGTCATGCAAATGTATGATATTGATCGATAAAAGTGCTTATGCGTAAAAACTCTGTCGCCGGCCGTTAATCCAAATAGCGGCGAATCCGGTTTACAACGCCGGGGGCTTCCTCTTCCGTCTCCTCCTGCTCTGCCTTCACTTTGCGGACCTTCTCGGGCGTAACGTCATTGCCAAGCGGGTCAACCACCGTCAAGCGGGAGAACGTGCCCAGCACCTGCCCGCGGATTTCGCGGAGATAATCCTCGCGCAGCGATTGCTGTTCCACGCGCTCAGCGTTGGTGAGCCCTTCTTCTTTTTCCTTTTTGGCAAGCTCATTGATTCGGCTTAAAATCGAAATCATGCTTTTCCCTCTTTTCTCGTTTGTATGTTATACGACCATTTTTTCGTGAACCCAATCCTTTAGCGATTCAATTTTCTTTCTGTAACGCTCCCGATGTGCATCGTCATAAATGGATGCTACCGTCTCCCGTTGAAGCACGGTCTTCCAGGCGGATTCTGCTTCTTCCATCAAATTGGCCAGAAGGCAGCACGGATCGGGATCGTCCCGCAGCTCCAGCATATCCCGGAAAATGCCGCTGGAGGAATAAAGGGATTGCTGCCCCTCGATGGCGATGTAAATATCGTAGATACGGATATCTTCTGTTTTTTTCTTCAATTTAAACCCGCCTTTTACCCCGGGCACGGAGGTGATCAGATCCGCGCTGACCAGCTTACGCAAAAGCTTCTGGAAATACGTCGGGGAAGTGCCAAGCTGCTGGCTGATCGCCTCGCCGGGCAGAACCGCCTTGTCCGGTAGCATGCTCAGCAGAAAAATCGCATAAACGCACTGCTCCACGCCGGTCTTCATATGCATAGGTCATCACCTCCAATATTAATGTGGTCTCCATCAATCCCATTTGAGCAGAACAAATTGGTTTTACCGACTAAAGCGGATAATCATTGTCCGTATTAGATTATATGAAATCGGACCAAATGTAAACCATTAGTTTTACATTGAAAAATTTGCTGCAACTTTCAGTAGCACAACAAAAACGGATACCCGACAGGAATGCGTATTCCTGTGAATATCCGTTACTTATCACGGCACACTTGTTCAGATCCATTGACGCTCGTGCAGATGGTCAAAAATTCGCTGGCATACCGGCGATACGCGGCTGCGATCCGCATAGGTCAGCCAGGCAAACTCCTCGATTTCCGCCGATGGGCGGAGCTCGCCAGAATATGCCCCGGTGTAGCAGCTCATTTGAACCGTCACATTTTCCGCTTTGCCATGTGCCTGAGCTTCAAACGTTCCCACGAATGCAAGGGTCTCCGGATCGATCGCAACCGTAAGCTCTTCCCTGATTTCACGGATCAGCGTCTGCTCATCGGTTTCACCGGGCTCCCTCTTTCCCCCAGGCAAATAATACGTGTCCTTTCCTTTGGAACGTGCGGAGAGTACCCGTCCGTCCTGAATCTGAATCCAGGCAACCTTATCAATCATGGTCGTCATATTCGACTTCACTCCTTATCTATTTCCTTGCTCGAACGCGGCAGTCTCTTTTTGAACCGCAGCAGATTTTCCCGCTGGAAGCCGCCCTTCGCCGATTTTGAAAACAACGATTCCCGCCACGATAACGAGCACGCCGATCACTTTGTTCGGAGTCAGCGGAACTTTCTCCAGTCCCATCCAGCCAAGCGAGTCCCAAATCAGCGCAAACCCAAGCTGGGCCGTCATGACTACGGCGATGGCAAAAGTGGGCGCAAGCAGCTTCATGCTCTGCATCAGACAGAACACAACCCCTACCCCGATCATGCCGCTGAACCAGTACCAGGGCTGCATATGCTGGAGTGTCAGCATGCCCTTGCCTTCGACCGCCAAGCCGATGCCGAACGATGCGACAAACCCGAGGAACAGCACCCACGTAGTTGTGGCCCAGGAGCCGATCCGCTGATTCATTTTACTGTTAAAAATGTTCTGCAGGCTCACCAGGGAGCCGGCGATCAGCGATAACACAAGACCAAGCATCATTGGTTTGCTCCTCCTTTCGTTACGACTTCATAAATATTTTGTCCAGCCAGATCGCTAAGCCCTTTCCTGTCTATTACGCGGATATATCCTTTATCCCGCTCCACGAGTCCGTCTTTGCAGAACTTCTGGATTACCCGGTTGACGTGGCGATAGCTGGTCCCGATTAAGTTGGCCGCATCCACCAGATTGATCGCTGTCCGCTGTTCCTGCCCGGAAGTGTCCGCATCGTCGAAAGAGATCGACAGCAAGTAGCTGGCCAGCCGGACTTCAACCGGATACATCAGATTAAGGCTTAGAAAATTGGATTTAATATAAAACTTATTGGTGATCATATCCAGCAGAAACTGGAGCATAGGAGCGTAATCCTGTCCAAATTTCCGCAGCCAGCGATGGTGGATGCCGATCATATGCACGGTCGTGACCGCTTCAACGGTATTGACCGTATCCGTTTCCTTGAGATATTCGATATCCCCGATAATCTCCAGCGGCTTCATAAAGTTAAGGATCAGCGTTTTCCCTTCGGGTGAGGTGGTATAGATTTTAATTTTCCCGCTGACGAGCACATATAAATATTCCGCAGGTGCTCCCTGCGAGCAGATGAATTCTCCCTGGTCAAAGCAATACAGCGATAAATGCGGTCTAAACGGTTCGTAAAATATCGTCTCCAGCTCATATTGACGCAAGTAATCCGCCAGCAGCCCGCGGTCCTGAATCTCCCTCATCTTGAACGTCCCCCTCTAACTTAGGCCCATCATAATGGCGTACGGCAACGATGTCAAAATTTAAGAATGACGACGCCCGCAATCATCATCCCGATCCCGATAAACTGTGCGGGGCTGATCTTCCGTTTTTTCATGCCGAACCAGCCATTCAGATCGACAATAAATGTCAGACAGAGCTGGGCAATTAATAATGCGGAAATCGTAAAGGTCACTCCGATCGTCTGAATCGACGTCACTTCGCTGAAAATGATGACTGCTCCCAAGGCCCCGCCGATGCGGTACAGCGGCTTGACGCTTGTAAAGCCCTCCCGGCTGCCGTCCCGTGCAAACAGCAGGATGATCAAAGCGAGGATACAGCCGGTCAGTTGGGTTACCGCCGCGGCCTGCCACGTCCCGATATCCCCGCTGATCCGCGAGTTGGCGACACCCTGCAGCGTAATGCAGGCGCCCCCCAGCAGTGCAAATATAATGCCTTTCATAAGTCCTCTCCCTCTGTATCGTTCTGTCATTATTAAAAGGCAATCGCGGCGGTATAGGATAGGACATATGTCCTCAGCTTGAGTGGAGAGGATCCCTAGTCCATGATGAGTCAGTGTTCAAAGTGTCTATTCATTCTTGGCAAGCGCGAAAAAACCGCCCTTTCCGGCGGCTTTCGTGATTTATTCATTAATCTGCGCAAGTGTTAGCTGGATATTCCCGTCTGAACTAAAACGGGTGATGATGCATAAAATTCAGCTATTTCTGCTTTTTGTGCATCAGTCAACTGCTGCAGCGGCTGCCGTACCGCAGGACAGCGAATGACACCTTGAAGATACAAAATGTGCTTTTCATAAGGTATCACATCGAAGCATAGCATATGGGCAATGACCAAATTGGCCTGCTCCTGCAGCGCTTTAACGTTCATCCAATCGTTGGCAGACCGGGCTTGATACATACGGGTGAATATTTTCGGCATCATATTAAATGTACTGCCTATGGCACCATCGCTGCCCATGAGAAAACCTGCTGCACAGACCTCATCATGGCCGTTCCAAATGATCCAATCTCCCCCGCATCGGCTGCGAATTTGCTGCATTTCGAACAGGTTCATGGATGTAAATTTTACGCCAATACATTGGGCACTGCGGGCCATGTCCTCGTAAAAATCCAAAGACAGCTGCACCCCGGTTGCTCCCGGATAGTGGTACATAATCAACGGAAGGCTGACCGACGACATGATGGACCGATAGTGATCCCTAATTTCCTGTGGCCCCGCCTTATAATAAAAGGGTACGACAGCGGAAACCGCATCCGCGCCTGCTGATTCCGCATGCCTGGCCAGCTTGATGCTCTCAAGCGTGCTGATACAGCCAACATGCGCCAGAACCGTCACCCGCCCTTTAGCCGCGTGAATGACGGTTTCCAGCACCTTCATCCGTTCCTCAGAGGTCAGAATAAATCCTTCGGCCGTGCTTCCGCCCACATAGAATCCCCGAATTCCCTGCGCGATTTGGTGTTCCACCAGTCGTTCCAGTGATTCGGTATCCACTTCAAGACGCTCATCCATCGGTGTTACGAGTGCGGTAAAGATCCCATGAAACTTGTTATGGTCCATCGGTACCCCTCTCCCGTCGTCGAATAGTGGTTCACTAATTCTTGCTGCCTTCCAATGTTTCGCGGTCCATCCAGCATATCCTGCAATCTGTACAAATAAGAACCTTTAATCTGGAAATAAGTCAATTTGTGTTATAAGGTTAGTGATTAATCAATAACAAACACTCAAACTATTCTAGAGTCAGCCGTCTGTGATGCCTGGACCGATGCTGCGGTGTTCGCCTGCTGCAGTGCTTTGACGGTCGCGGTGATGCCTTCCTCGAACGGTGTTGCGATAATCGGCCCGATCCACTTTTCGTACTTGGCTCCGCTCAGCGTCAGCGGTTCCTCGGTCAGGTATAGCATCTCGACGACCTCTTTCATCACGGGCACGCCTAATCCGAGCAGAGATAACCCTATTTTTTTCAGCGGAATGACCGGTTTGCTGCTTCCACAGGCCCCTCTCGCGATCCGGACGATCTCCCGTCCCGATATCAGCCCGCCTCCTGGAATGTTCCAGTTCTGACCGTAAGCTTCGTCATGACCCGCCACTTCGGCAATCATGGCTGCGGCGTCAGGCAAGTAGACATATTCGCGGGGAACGGTCATATTGCCGATGAAAAAGGCCATTTTGCCCGCCGCAATCGCTTCGAGCGTTGAACCTAGATAGGAAGCTTCATTGGCAGTCGGCCCGTAATAGTCCGGCAGACGGACGATCATAACCCTTGCTTTTTTCCAGCGCTTGCCAAGCAGCATGCGTTCAAAGTCCAAACGAACCTTCCCTTTCTTCGTATGCGGCTGTTTCGGATGTCCTTCGGTGACTGGGTTGGACTGCCTTCTTCCATAAGGATAGATCCCATCAATCGCAACCACTTTGATCGCGAGCTGTTCCGCCGCCTCCATTACGGATTCACCCAGCGGGATCAGCTTGCTGGCCATCTCATGGTACGGTACGTTCGCACAATGAAACATGACGTCTGCATTCCCAGCTTGCGCGATGATCTCCGCAGGCCGCATGGCATCTCCCATGGCTAGCTTCAAATGCACCGGGTTTCCCAATCTGCCGGCGAGCTGCTCCAGCTTTTGGCGTGATCTTCCGAACGCAATCGTAGGGATTCCCCGTTTTACCAATTCCTCTGTAATGGCTGCACCCGTTCCACCTGTGGCTCCAACGACCATCGCTTTGTTTATCGTCATATGAAATCGTCCTCTCTGTTTTGTTTTGTGATTGATCAATCACTAACTTGGATTCATCATAACATTCAGTTAGTGATTGGTCAATAACTAATCATGAAAAAATTCATTTCGATAAGGAGACCTCTCTCACGTCCCCTTATCTTTCCTTTAATTCGGGCAGACTGATCGCATCCGCTACGTTGCACAGCATCCCTCTGGCCAAAAAGAGCATCGTTCTTTCTTCGGGATGTGGAATCCCCGCCTCGCGAAATGCCTGCAGTACGATTTGACGAACCTCCCGGAATCCGTTTCTCATCGCTTCCTGGATCGCTTCTTCCTGAATCGTTTGGGACTGCATCTGCAGCAGAATCTCGTTCCGGTGGTTCTCCATGATCTTCTCGTATTCCGTAATCAGCTCCGCTTCAAGCCGATCCGGCGACGCCGACTTCACGACTTGCTGAAACGACTCGATCATCCGGGACCAGGAAACTTCCAGAGCCGCAAGCAGCAGCGCTTCCTTCGTTGAGAAAAAACGAAAGACGTAAGGTTGCGAAATGTGGGCCCGCTGTGCAACCTGTGCCGTGGTGGCCCGGTAATAGCCGGTTTCGGCAAAAACCTCGATGGCGGCCGATATAATATCTGTTCTTCGGTTGACCGAAGTAGACGCATCTCTTGCCATGGCGCATAACTCCTTTTCATGACGCAGATTAGTAAGTAATTGATCACTATCTAAGAAGTATAGGGGATAATGAGTCGGAATGCAATTCTCTTCCCCAAGCTGAGCGGTGATAAACCAAAGAGACGGACCGCCGCTGCGGTTCGCCTCGTATTACGATGATATTTAAAATCTTTGTCCTATGACTACTCTGTCCAGTCTTCTACCGCTTCAAAGACGTCGTGCTTACCACACCGTATCTCGCTAGCAATCTGCGCCCGAGCAGTCCAACTGCCCGATCCGTCAGGAAGCCCATGAGCCCTAAGCAAATCAGACCTACGAAAATCCAATCCGTCCGGAAAAACAGGCGCGAGTTCCAGATCAGATACCCGACTCCCTCATTGGAGGCGATCATTTCGGCTCCGATGATGGCCATAAAGGATGTGCCCATGGCAAGCCGGATGCCGGTAAAGATGTACGGAACCGTTGCCGGGATGATGACATGAACGACGATCTGCCATTCGGAGGCTCCCATGCTGCGGGCCGAACGAATTTTATCCTCCTCGACGGAGAGAACGCCGGTGAACGTATTCAGAATGACGATAAAAAATGTAGCGTACATGATCAGCATAACTTTAGACGTCTCGCCGATGCCGAACCAGACCAGGAACAGCGTGATGAATGCGATCGGCGGAATAAACCGGATAAAGTTCAAAAACGGCTCGGCGAAGGTACGGATGAATCCGACCTTACCGATGATAATCCCGATAGGCACCGCCACCAAACTGCCGAGCGTCCATCCGAGAAGGACACGATAGGCGCTGATGCCAATGTACTGCAGAAGTGTGCCGTCCATCAGCAGCTCGTATCCGCCTTTCGCCGTGTAAATCGGCCCCGGCAGAATCTCCGGCCCGTATACGAGCGAGACCAGCTGCCAGATGACGATCAAAGCGATCCAGAACAGCACTTGAAGCGGTCCTTTCTTTATTTTCTTGCTCATGGTGATTCCTCCGATCGGATTCTATTCGTCAAAATGGGCCTGAATGCGGTTGTACAGGTCATGGAATTCCGGCGCGGCCAAATCTCTCGGGTACGCCAGCGGCACCTCGTAAATATCGGTAATCCGTGAAGAGGGTCCGGCGGACATAATACCGATCCTACCGCCAAGTAGGAGCGCTTCCTGTATGTCGTGGGTGACGAAGATCACCGTCTTGTCGGTTTCCTGCCAGATCTTTACCAGTTCGCGCTGCATCGTTCGTCGGGTCATCGCATCCAGCGCGCCGAACGGCTCATCCATCAGCAGAATGCCGGGATCGTTGGACAGCACCCGCGCCAATTGCACCCGCTGCTTCATCCCGCCGGAGAGCTCACGGGGAAATTTATTCTCATGCCCTTTGAGCCCAACCATGCCGATAAAACGATCGGAGATTTCCTTGCGCCGGGCGGCGGGAATGCGCTTCATCCGCAGGCCGAACTCCACGTTCTCTCTGACGGTCAGCCAAGGGAAGAGCGAGGAATCGGCCTGCTGGAAGACGACAGCCCGATCCTGGCCAGGCCGATCCACCTCTTTCTCGCCCACCCGCAAATGCCCCGAGGTTTTCGACACGAACCCGGCGATCAGGCTGAGCAGTGTCGACTTGCCGCAGCCGCTAGGGCCGAGGAGAACGAAAAATTCTCCTCCCTTCACGACCAGGTCGACATCCTGGATAATATAATGCAGATCGCCTGCCGTCTGCTGTTGACTATAGCTTTTATTCAAGCGCTCAATATAAATCTCGTTTGGTCTGGTTACTGCCCCCATCATCCCAGCCTCCTTATTTCAACTCAATCACACGGTCCGGGAACGCTTTGCGCACCAGGTCCAAATTCAGCTTGTCGTTCAGGTTAAAATCCTTTTCAATAATACCGGTATCCACCATATATTTTTTCTGGCCGGCCAGCCCGTCGTAGGCCTGCTGGGTGAAGCCGATCTTCCACGGATTTTTCGGCAGATCCTTAAGCGTAGCCTCTTTCGGCTGCTTCACTTCGTCATACATAATGTCAGCCGTTTCGTCCGGATGTGCCTGGACGTAGTCGGATGTTTCGTCAAGCGCCTTCAGCAGTTCGACCAATTCGTCCGGGTGGTCCTGGATCAGTTTGGTGCCGGCGATCAGACCTGTGCCGAGCCGGACCGGTGTCTGGGACATATCCGACAGCTCATGCGCTTCGGACAGCGCGGCGAACTTGTCGTTCAGTACCGAGCCGTACACCCAGGCCGCGTCGATCTCGCCCTTTTTCAGCGCCACATACGTTTCGTCAAATCCTCCCTGCCCGACCAGCGTGACGTCTTTCAAGGCTATGCCGTTTTGCTGCAAATAAACGTCCCACAAATAAGGAATGAACGTTCCGCGCGAGTAGCTCAGTTTCTTGCCCTTCAGGTCGGCGGGGCCGGCAATCTCTTTACGGGCGAACATCTTCCATTCGCTTGCGCTCAGATCCGTTGCCGTTCCGGAGGAAGCGAAGATCGCATAGTCGCCTTTGCTGACGGCATTCAACAGCGGGAAGTCTGCGCCAAAGGCAATATCCACCTGCTTGATAAACAGGGCGTTAACCCCTTCGGCCGGCGTGGCGAAGTTGACCAGCTCCGCATCAATGCCGTGTTTTTCGAAAAATCCTTTTTTCGCGGCGACCCGGAAAATCGGGTTGGTGGATATATCGGCGATTTTCACCTTAAGCTGGTGCCCGCTGTCTTTTCCCGAGGCGGTTCCGCATGCAGTGAGCAGCACAGAAACCAGCAGGACGGCTGCGGTCATTACGCTGATGCCTCGAAACACATGCCTACTCATCTTGATCCCGTTCCTTCCTGACGACTTCGTCCGTGGTCGCTACGCAGAAGGCTCCATCACCATAGGATACGGTACCCTCCACTTCGACTGCGGTCACGGCTCCACGCGGTGCCGCGCCCGGCAGCCGGTAATCGGCTACATCAAGCGGAGCGATTTCCGTCTCCACCGGCTTCTCCAGCTGCGGAATCCATTCATAAGGTACGCGGTAAGCTCGGTATACCATATTCGCGTTTCTAGAGTTTTTATAAGGAGAGATATATTCCCACACCAGTTCATGCTCCCGCGTGACTTCGAAAATTCTTCCGTCCGCTCCTTCGGTAATCAGCGTATTGCCGTTAGGCAGCCGCTGCGCCGAGCTGATATAAGGGCTATAAAAGCGGTAAGAGTCCAATGGCGCCTGGAATCCGGCTTCGGTCGGCGTGTACTGCCATTCGATCTCCAGCGTTATCGGATGAATCTCCAGAATCCGGGAATGGTCGCGGCGCGCCACCTTCACGCCATCCGGCGATTCGGGGTTCGGACTGCCATAACCGCCCCAGCCTCCGTTATCGAATACCAGAATATTGCCCTCTCCCGGCAGTCCCTTCGGAATCAGATGCGCATGGTGCTGTCCGATAATCCAGCCGATATGTTTGGTGTCTTCACCGGAATAGTCCGGGCCGAGCTTCCATACGATGTTCCCGGTCTGTTTATCGATGATCGCGATAATGTTGGATTCCCGCGCGTCCCATATCAGATTGTCCGGATGAAAGCGCTCGTCGCCTGCATCATAGTGCTTATTCGGACCCAGCACCGATACAGAGTTGATATGCATCCAGTCTCCGGAATGGGTGCCGAACGCCCGGGTATTCGGGTCCCGGTACAGCGCCTCCTTCGCCGCTTCGTCGAATCCAAGCTCTTCAAAGTGATCGCTGACGGCCCATTCCCAGACGACATTGCCCTCCCAATCCACTTCGATGATCGTGTCATCCAGCAGCTCGACGTCCGAAATTTCCGGACGGTTGACGTTTTTATGCGCGAGAATGATCGTATTGCCTGAACCGACTTTCGGATCGGCGCCAGGCACATAATATCCGACCGGATTGCCTTCCCGCTGGTAATCATGATGCTAACGTGCCATCCACTGCGCGGGATGACCCGGATCCTCGATCCATTCGTACCTGTCGAATTTCCAGACGACATTGCCGTCCCAATCGACCTGTACCAAATTGGCTTCGTCCTGAAAACCATATTTAGGATCCCGCTCGGCAGTGCTGCCCAGCACGTAGCCTCCAGGGAATATTTTGTTCGGGAAACCGCGCAGCCCCTTCCACAAATGCACCTCTCTGCCGTTCATGTCGATCAGCAGTGCCCCGGTATCAGCTGCCTGGTAGATGGTATAACCGCTCCATGCCTTTCCTGGTTGGTAAACGGTCGTTCCTGTCGGATAAATGGTTGGATGTCCCATATGATCTGTCTCCCTTCCCTGCTCACAATGATTTTAATATGAAATATATCGGTTCGGTCTCTGCGCTGCCTTCCGGTGGCCGGGAGGCGGCTCCTCGGCGTTCCCCGGCGGATGCGCCTGCTTCAGCACGGCGTCGGCAAAGCCTTCCAAATGCTCGTAGAGTCTTTTGAAATTCACGATTTGTTCCTCTAGTTCCTTGGCCGCAAAGCCTCCAAAGATGCGTTCAATCATGTATGTACCTGCGTCCCGGTTGCGTTCAAGCATGTCCCTGCCCTTATCTGTAATGTCCAGGACAACCGATCTGCGATCGGTCTCCAGGCGCTTTCGCTGCGCGAAGCCGAGCGACTCCAGCTTGTCGCAAACAGCGGTCACCGCGCCTGTGGTGAAGTCCAGCCGTTCGGCCAGATCCCCGAGTTTCTGCTCGCCTTCATGCAGAATCGCGTTCAGCACGAGCATCCCGGGAAGGGACACGCCTTCAATCGATACTTTGTCACGTTCCTTGACGAATCTCCGAACCAGCCTGCGAAAATGCCAATCGGCTTCCTCCATCAGAAGCCACTGCTTCTCTTCCATATCTCTCCTTTCACCGTTCATCAACCACCACCATTGCTCTCCCCATGGAGTAGCGGTCATCCGCATCAACGTGCCTGTTGATATACAAAAAGGCCCCCGAATGCCATCGCCGCAAGAAGCGGTATGGATTACAGGAGCCTTTGGTGGACCAATCGGCTGATATTTAGTTTAATGTTAAAATAATGACCACTCATTAAATGAATGTTAATCGATTTCCTTGACGTAAGATTAAACCAATTATTCTCACCTGTCAAGTAGGAATTAAAAATCAATTTTTGTTTAACATCAATAAACAAATACACCCTGCTCACAAGAGCAGGGTTGTTCTGTCATGGCCGGTATACCACATGCTATTTCGTGTTTCCATGCATCGTAATAAATTGTCCGATCCGGGCGGCCGCTTCACGCAGACGCGCTTCCTCCTGAACAAGGGCGATCCGCACATAACCTTCCCCTTCCGAACCAAAACCGTCACCGGGGATCACGGCCACCCCTGTGGCGATCAGCAGCTCCCGGGCAAACTGCCGGGAACTCCAAGGCTCAGCGCTTTCCAGGAAAGCTGCCGGCAGCTTCGCCCAGGCAAACATCGTCGCCTTCGGTTTGGGTACGGGCCAGCCCTCCCGCTCGAGCGCATCGATCAGTGCGTCCCGGCGGCGTTCGTACAAACCGGCCACCCCGGCAGTGGACTGAGAGGGGTCCATCGCCTGCTCCAGCGCGGCGATCGCCGCCGTCTGGATCGGTCCGAAGACGCCGTAATCGATGTTGTTCTTCAGCTCCAGCAGTGAAGCGAGAACATCGCGGTTCCCGGCCAGAAAGCCGATCCGGCAGCCCGCCATATTAAAGCTCTTGGAGAACGAATGGAACTCGACGGCCGTTTCGATTGCACCTGGAGTTTCCAGAATGCTTGGCGGCCGGTAACCGTCAAAGCCCATTTCCGAATAGGCCAGGTCATGAACGATCAGCACGTTCCATTTTTGAGCCAAGGCGACAAGCCGTTCAAAATACGGCCCGTCCGCCGTTGCCGCAATCGGATTACCTGGGAAGTTCAATAGGATAAATACCGCCTGCTTCCAAATTTCGTCCGGGATGCTCTCCAAATCGGGAAGGAAATCATGCTCCTCCCGGAGCGGCAATTCATATGCCTTCACGCCTGCAATGGCCAGCGAACCGGCATAAATCGGATATCCCGGATTCGGGACGATTGCCAGGTCGCCGGGATTGCAGATCGCCTGGGCCAAATGCGCCAGCCCGTCCTGCGAACCCATGAGGGACAGCACTTCCGCCTTCGGATCCAGGCGTACATCGAAGCGATGTTCCATCCATGCAGCACATTTCTCCCGGAACGCATCGCTTCCCGCCGAGCCGGGATACGTATAGTTTTTTTCGTCAAGCACAGCTTCGCTTAGGACCCGGCGCACCGCCTCCGTAGGTCCGAGATCCGGGCTGCCGATGCTTAGGTCGATCAGGTCACGACCGGCCATTTCGGCTTCTTTCTTCCAAGCGGCCACCTCCGCAAAAATAGAGGAACCTAAACGCGACAGCTTATCGGCGCGCCAGGGTCTGGTTGCATGATTCGTCAAATCCGTCCACCTGCTTTTTCCTTTCATTATAGCATGCTTTTAAGCGAGGCTCCTTCAGCCTATCGCACCATTCGACAATTTTTTTATTGACTTGAAAAGCCTTTCATCCTGTAAGATCAAAGAAAAAAACAGACATCCAGGAGAAGAGAGAACCATGACAACTAAAAAAGAAACCATTCTGATCTTTGCCTTCACCTTTGCGGCGTTCGTACTGGGGACGACCGAATACGTTATCGTCGGTCTGCTGAAGGATATCAGCGTCAGTTTGGGCGTATCCCTGGCGGCCGCCGGCATCCTCGTATCCAGCTTCGCTATCGCTTATGCGGTCGGCACGCCGTTTGCCGTCAGCCTCTTGGGACGCATCCCCCGGCATGTGACCATTTTGTCGGGCTATGCGGCCCTGCTGGTGCTGAACGCCCTGACGATTTTCGCCGGCAATTTTGCCCTGATGTTTGTGATCCGGGTCATCACAGCCATTTTGTGCGGGTTGACCTTGTCACTGTCCATTGCCGCGGCAAGCGAACACATCCAGGCATCCCGCCGAGCCGGCGCCGTCGCATGGATCATCGGCGGCTTCTCGATCGCCAACGTCCTGGGCGTGCCGGTCGGCACCTATATCGGCCAGCTGCTCGGATGGCGGGCGGCATTCATCGTCACCTCCGCGGTGGGCATCCTTCCGCTGTTCATCATCGCTTCGGTTCTGCCTAAAAGCGATACCGTCAGCGTCAGCTCCATGAAACAGCAGTTCGCTTTGTTCGCAAACCGCCGCATCCGGATGGCTTTTTTGATTCCGGTGCTCGGCGTGGGCTCGGTCTTTATCGTCTATACTTATATCACACCGATTCTTGAGAACGTGCTCGGCATTCCGAAGCAGTGGACAAGCGCTGTGCTGCTCGGTTATGGCGGCCTGACGATCCTGAGCAATTGGATCGGAGCCAAGGTAGCCGAAGGGGATTCGAGGTCCAAGCTCAAAATTGTATTTATCGTTCAGAGCCTGATGATGCTAGCCCTTGCCCTGACCCTGAGCTTCACCTGGGCAGCTGTTCTCTGCCTGATGCTCATTGCCTTGTTCTCCTACGCCCTGAGCGCCGCCGTTCAGCTGTATCTAATCGATCTCGCCGACGCATCGGCCGGCGGGTCCAAGGACTTCGCTTCGACCCTGATGCCGGTGGCCTCCAACCTTGGCATCGCCTGTGGCTCCCTTATTGGCAGCCTGGTCGTCGACAGCATCGGTTTAGCTTATTTACCGTGGGCGGCACTGGCTTTTTCAATCGGTGCTTTTGCCGTAACGGCCCGCTGCCATCAGCTGGATCAAGAACATTTGAGCATCGGAGCTGCCGCCCGGATTCACACCATGTAGCCAACTTAAAAACGCCGCAGCCGGTCGTCCGGCTACGGCGTTTTTTGTGCGTCCAGATCCAGCTTCTCCTCAGTTCCGGTTCCGGCCAGCGGAGAATAGACGCAGCAGTGCAGGTCTTCATTGCCATTAATATGGGCAAACGTGTTGATTTCAAAGGATAACGGACCAAGGTCCGGATGGTTTAGCACAAATGGCTGCACCTGCTTCTCCCGAACATCGTGTGAATCCCAGAGCGCCGCAAATTCCGGGCTTTCTTCGGACAACTTCTGGGCAAACGCCTCATACCACGGGTCCCCCTTTGATTGACCATGGTAGGCGCGGAGAATGGCGGCGCTGTATGCGGCAAACTCCTCCCAGTTCACGACGCGTTCTTGTAAATACCGATTCATAAAGATGGACCAGACCATGTTGCGGCCCATGACCGGATCTTCAAGAAAGTCATACAACAGCCGGGGAGCCTGGCGGTTCCAAGCCATAATTTCGGTCCGGCGGTTGACCAAGATGGCGGGATAGTGCAACTGATCAATGATTTTCTGCAGTCCCGGCTCCAGTGGCGGAACGGCAGCCGGCGCGGACCAGTCCGGAAGATCGCCGAATCCCGCCAGCCGCATGACATGCAGCTTCTCGTCAGGAGACAGGAGCAGCGCCCTGGCGATGTTCTCCATGACTTCCCGGGAAGCAGCCACGTCTCTCCCCTGCTCCAGCCAGGTGTACCAGGTAGTGCTGACATTAGCGATTTCCGCCACCTCTTCTCGGCGAAGTCCGGGAGTTCTTCTTCTGCCGTATCCCCCGCTAATTCCGACGTCCGCCGGCTGAAGCTTTTCCCTGCGCGATTTCAAAAATTCCCCAAGCAGATTCCGGGTTTGCATCATGTTAGCAGCACCTCCGAGATGTACAACGTTCCATAAACTCCACGATTCAAATGATACCATCCCTCCCGCCGTAAAAGAAAGCCTCCGCTCCGCATTCAAGCGGGCAAGAGGCTCATATAAAAGGCTGGGGCTCATCCCATCTGCAGCACCAGTTTGCCCGTCGTTTGGCCGCTTTCGAGCAGACGATGCGCCTCGGAGGCGTCCTCCATCGGGTAAATGCCGTGCACCTCCGAGCGGACCTCTCTGCTGGCGAGCAGCTGCAGCGCTTCCCTGGCCGCCTGCCCGACGCCAACCGGATCATACATGGCATACGCCCCCAAGTTAAAGCCGGCGATGCTCTGGTTGCCGAGCCAAATCTCGTTGCTCTGATGCGCCAGCTCGCCGCCGCTGGCGTTGCCCAGAGCGACGATTTGCCCCAGCGGTCTCAGGAGCTCCAGGCTGCGTGCCCGCGTCTCGCCCCCAACCGGGTCAAATACGGCGTCGACCCCCTGTACTCCCGCGATCCGCTTCACTTCGTTCACAAAATCGGAGCGCAGCAGCAGTTCGTCGTATCCGAGTGATGCGGCCAGCTTGATTTTATCCGGCGAACCCACCGTCCCCAGCACCTTCCCAGCGCCAAACCGCTTGGCGATTTGCCCCAGAAAGCTGCCGAGTCCGCCTGCGGCGGCGTGAACCAGCACCGTGTCTCCCTGCCTCATCCGGTTCACCTGCTTGACCGCGAAATAGGCAGTCGTCAAGTTGACGATGGAGGCTGCCGCCTCGGCCATATCGAGGTCTCCTCCGAGCGAATCGAGCGGAACCGTAAGCTGCGGCGTCACTCTGGCCTGTGTAGCGTATCCGCCAAGCTCAAGCAGCTTCATGGAAGCGACCGGCTGGCCGATTCGGAACCCTTCAACGCCGTCCCCGATTGAGCGGACGTATCCAGACACCTCAAGCCCCGGAATCACCGGAAACGGAAACAGCTCCGTAAACCCGCCTTTGCGGATCAAAATATCCACGAGCCCTACGCCTGCATACGCCACGTCCACGATCATTTCCCCGTATCTTGGCTCAAGATCCGGCATTTCCCTGACCTTAAGCACTTCAGTTCCGCCTGCTCTTTCAATGACGATGGATTTCATATAAAGAACCTCCCTGGTAGATGGTTTATGCCGTTATCTTACCAAGGAGGGTCTGAGGCAGACAGGTTCAGATTATACGGGTATAAAAAATAACAGGCTACACGCGCGGTTGGATGCGGCTTTTAATGTTCTCGGACAACCGGCTTACGATTTGATGAATCTCCTGGTCCTCACGAATAACCGAGGCGATTTTTTCATGGGCGTGGATGACGGTCGTATGGTCCCTGCCGCCAAAAGCTTCCCCGATTTTGGGCAGCGAGTAATCGGTCAGCTCCCTGGACAGATACATGGCGATTTGCCGGGGAAAAGCTACTGCCCTTGTCCGTTTCCGTGCTTTAAAATCCTCGATGCGCAGACCATAATAATCTCCCACCCGCTCCTGGATGTCCTGGATCGAGATCATTTGGGGACGCGACTGCGAGATCATATTTTTTAATGCTTCGGCTGTCATATGCACGGTGATGTCCTGATTCACAAGCGAGGAATAAGCGATGACGCGGATGAGAGCCCCTTCGAGCTCACGGACGTTCGTATGAATATGGCTGGCGATGTATACCATCGCTTCGTTCGGAATGTCAAGATGCTCCGCCTTCGCCTTCTTGCGCAGAATAGCGATCCGGGTCTCCAGATCCGGGGGCTGAATATCTGTGATGAGTCCCCATTCAAAGCGGGAACGCAGCCGTTCCTCCAGGGTGGGGATTTCCTTGGGCGGACGGTCGCTGGAAATGATGATCGCCTTCCCCATTTCTTTCAGGGCGTTGAAGGTATGAAAAAATTCTTCCTGTGTCTGCTCCTTGCCGGCGATAAACTGGATGTCGTCGATCAGAAGCACGTCGATGTTGCGATACTTGTTACGGAAAGCTTCGCCGCGGTTGTTCATGATGGCATTGATAAACTGGTTGGTGAACTTTTCGGAGGATAAATAGAGCACCTTCGCCTGCGGATTGTGCTCCAGCACATAGTGGCCGATCGCCTGCATCAAGTGGGTTTTTCCCAGGCCGACGCCGCCGTACAAAAACAGCGGGTTATACGCCTTGCCCGGCGCCTCCGCTACAGCCAGTGCAGCTGCATGGGCAAAACGGTTGCCGAGTCCGACGACGAACGTGTCGAAGGTGTATTTTGGGTTCAGCATGGCGGCAAAAGCCGGATCATTCAGGATATTATCCTCTATGAGGGCAGCCGGTTCGGGTGATGCGGATCTTCTCTCGGTCTCCAGCTCATCCTGGGTAATGATATGAAGCTCCGGCTGAGCATCCATGCATTCGCGAACCGCTGTCAAAATGAGCTTGGTATACCGATTCTCCAGCCATTCCTGCGTAAACGTGTTGGGCGTGCTGATCGTCAGGACGTTATCCTGCAGACTGACGGCCTTCGTCGATTTCAGCCACGTATCATAGCTGGGCTTGCTGATCTTCTTTTGAATCATGGACAGGACCTGGTGCCACAATTCTTCGACTTGCCTTTCCACGGGCGCTCAACTCCTTATACTTCGGTAAAACGAAATGATCATCCCGGCGGGCTTACGCAAAAAGGCATCCGTTCTTCCCTGCAAATGCTGTTCCTGGAACCATCGCAGTAAAGGGATGCCTTAGATCATCATGCTTATGTACAAGCTGCTATTTTCTATTCTAGCATATCCGGGAGCCTCCAAGAAATATGGACAGCTCCCGAAAATGGGAATCCGTCAGTTCCCTATGCCGGTTATGCTCTCTGAAACAATGCAGGAGCACTCCTAAGGATACCTGACTCTATCTGCGGCTCATCTCAATCGGATAATTTTTGACGCCGAAGACAAAGGAGCTCTGGATCGGCTGGAGTTCAGCGTCCGCCGCTCTGCGAAGATCCTTAAACCTGTCGAGGAGCGCCTGAAACGCAATTTTCCCTTCCAGCCTGGCCAGCGGAGCCCCAAGACAGAAGTGGATACCGAAGCCGAACGTCATATGCGGGTTCGGTTTGCGGTCCAGACGGAAGCCGTCCGGGTCGTCGAACCGGGACTCGTCTCGGTTGGCGGCCCCAACCCAGGAAATGACCTGCGCTCCCTGCTTAATCGTATGCTCTCCGATTTGTACCGTCTCCGCAGCTTTGCGTCCGATCGCGATGATCGGCGGGTAATAGCGCAGTACTTCTTCTATAAAGGAAGGTATGAGGTCCGGCGCTTGATACAGCTGCTCCTGCAGCTCCGGTCTTTCGGTCAGCACGCGCACGCCATTGGTGATCAGGTTCGTCGTCGTCTCGTTTCCGGCAGCGAGCAGCAGCACGCAGAAACTGATGATGTCCCTTTCCGACAGCTTCTCTCCTTCGATTTCAGCGTTCAGCAGCGCAGTGACGAGATCTTCCTGCGGCTCTGCAGCCCGCTGCTCCATAATTCCTTTAAAATACTCGGACAACTCTCCCATCGCTTTCATCCGTTTGTCGGTAATCCGCTGGAATGCTTCATCGGTAAGGTCGTCGGCACTTTCCACGAGAATATCGGACCAGTGCTTGAACTTGTCCCGGTCTTCCTTCGGAGCACCCAGCAGCTCGGCAATGACGATGACCGGCAGCGGAGTGGCGAATTCGCCGGAAATGTCCATGGCTCCATCTGTTACCGAATCGAGCAGCTGCTCGGCGATGGACTGAATTCGGGGGGTCAGCTCTTGGATCGCCTTGGGCGTAAACGCTTTGCTGACCAGGTCGCGCATTTGCTTATGCTTGGGCGGATCCATAAACAGAATGGAGCCGCCTGCGCCTGCTCCACGCTCGGAGGAGAATGTTTTCGGATCCTTCAAAATGCGCTGCACATCTTCATAGCGGAAGACGTCCCAGCAGTTTCGGCTGCTGTCGTAGCGCACTGGCGTTTCTTGTCTAAGCTGGCGGAGGATATCAAAGGGATATAACATCCGGTCCGGGGTCGAAACCTCGGCCATGTTCAGCATGTTGGCGTATTTTTCCTGAATCATCGAGTTCAAATCCTTTCCTCAAGTATCGTGCAATCGTGTGCAGATTCTGCTGCATATATTTCTGCAGGTTCTTCTGAAGGCCGTCGTTCACGATGTTTGGCAGCTTGCAAACAACGGTCTAAAAAAATGATAGCACGATTCAAATGGGAGTCTCGACTTACCCAGGATGTATTTTTGGGAGGTACTAAAGCATTACATGCAGCTCTATTCGTACGGATGATCCGGATGCAGACACGGCCAAAAGGGCCAAATCGTTTGTGTTACCCAAAAAAACAGAGTCCGGAAGAATCAATTTCCCCGCGAAGCCCTATTGGCCGGCATCCAGGGGACCGATGTCATCGATCCCTACGTCTTGTTCAGACGCGTTGCCGAAAACGCCTTACGGTACTCCGTCGGAGTAACGCCGGACAGACGCTTGAACCATTTAATAAACTGCTTGTCGTCTTCGATGCCGACCCTGTCCGCAATTTCCTTGATATGCAGCTTGCTCGACACAAGCAGCTCCCTTGCCGCTTCCAGCCGGATCCGGTGAATATAATCCCTGAGCCCCGTACCGAATCTCTGCTTGAACATCCGCGACAAATAGTTGCGGTTATACCCCATGTGCATCGCGACCCGGTCGACGGACATATGCCTCTCGAGGGCATGAAGCCGGGTCCATTCCAGCAGCTCCGACAGCCGGGGGTCCATCGCTTCGGATGCGCCCGCATCCTGCAGCTGCTCCGCCAATTCAATCAGCAGCGATGTCAGAAAATAGTCCCCCGCCTGCTTCAGCCGGTATCCCCCGCTCGCCGCGTGCAGAAGCTGTCTGGCCAAAATGTGAACGCGGCTCGGTTCCGGGCAGTGTGCATAATGAGGTATGGCCCCGTCCGGCTCTCCGCCCGTCTCCGGAGGAAGCAAAAAATGAAACCAGTAAAATGAAACGCCGGGGGAAGACAGCCTGTATCCGCGATGCTTCTCCCCAGGCCGCAGCAGGAGCATGTCCCCTGCCTTCACTTCGTACAGCTGGCCGCCGGCTTCGAGAAAAACCACTCCCGCTACACCGATAATCAGCTCATAATCGGAAATGGTCCGTTCCATATGGGACCAATCCTCATCGCTGACAAATTGTCCACCCATCTGGAGCTTGTAAGGTTGTTGTAGATAAATAGGCAGCATGACAATCCTCCTGCTCGTCTGTAAAAATCAATTTAGTGGGCTAATGACACTTTTTATGCACGTTCCACTACCGACAATCCTTGGCTTGATTCGATATGATAAAGCTGCAGATGATGATGTTAGGAGTGAACGATAACTTGTCTACCAAAAATGCGCCAACCCATCCACAGCCGCTTGATTTGAAATCCGTCCGCATCACCGACTCCTATTGGTCCAATCATGTGGATCTTATCAAGCATACCGTGATTCCCTACCAGTGGGAAGCCCTGAATGACCGTGTTCCCGATGCTGAACCCAGCCATGCGATCCGCAACTTCCGGATTGCCGCAGGACTCGAGGAAGGAAGCTTTGCCGGATTCGTGTTTCAGGACACCGACCTGTATAAATGGCTGGAAGCTGTCGGGTATTCGCTCGCCCAATCCCCAGACTCCGATCTGGAAAAAGTCGCCGATGAAGCGATCGATCTGATCGGAGCCGCACAGCAGGAAGATGGTTACCTGAACACATACTTTACGATTGACAAGCTCGACCAGCGCTGGACCAATCTGATGGACTGCCACGAAATGTATACGGCCGGCCACCTGATCGAAGCAGCGGTCGCCTATTTTTACGGAACAGGCAAAACCAAGCTTCTCGACATTGCACGTAAGATTGCCGACCATATCGATGACCGTTTTGGGCCGGAAGAAGGCAAAATCCGGGGTTACGACGGTCACCAGGAAATTGAGCTTGCCCTGGTCAAGCTGTACCATGCTACAAGCGAAGTTAGATACCTGAATCTAGCCGGCTTTTTGATCGATGAGCGCGGGCAGAAGCCGAATTTCTTTGAGGAGGAATTTGAACGGCGGGGCCGGATTTCGCACTGGGCACCCGGTGTCGTTCAGAAGGGTCCTGTAAATCTTGCCTACCACCAGGCGCATAAGCCGGTGAGGGAACACGAGGTCGCGACAGGCCATGCGGTGAGAGCCGTCTATATGTATACGGCCATGGCCGACCTGGCTCTACTTAAGGGAGACAACGCTTTGCTGGAAGCCTGCCGCCGCTTGTGGGACAACATCGTGCAGAAGCAAATGTATGTCACAGGCAGTATCGGATCCACGCATCACGGTGAGGCTTTTACGTTTGACTACGACCTGCCGAACGACACAAACTACAGTGAGACCTGCGCATCGATCGGCCTGATCTTTTTTGCCCAGCGGCTGCTTCAGAATGAAGTGAAGGGCGAATACGCCGATGTGATGGAGCGTGCGCTGTATAACACCGTAACCGCAGGAATTGCCGGCGACGGCAAGCATTATTTTTACGTGAACCCGATGGAAGTGTGGCCGGCGGCCAGCGAAGGCAATCCCGGCAAGCGTCATATCAAGCCGGTCCGGCAAAAATGGTACGGCTGCGCCTGCTGCCCGCCAAACGTGTCACGCCTCCTGTCTTCACTCGGTCAATACATTTATTCGGCGAGCGACGAGGCACTCTTTGTGCATCTGTATATTGGCAGCCAAATCAGCCACGAGGTGGCCGGCCGCAGCGTTCAGCTGGACATGGAAAGCCGTTTGCCTTGGGAAGGCCAGGTTCGCCTGAAAGTGCAGGAAGCGGACGGCGCGGGTGACTTCACGATTGCACTTCGTCTTCCCGGCTGGTCTGCTGAAAGCGCGGTCCGCGTGAATGGCCAGCCTGCCCAGTATGAGCTGCGTGACGGCTATGCCTATATTCGCCGGGACTGGCAGGCCGGTGACGTAGTTGAGCTTGAGCTTGATATGCAGCCGCGGCGAATCTACGCCCACCCGAACCTGCGCGCCAGCAGCGGAAAGGTTGCGCTGCAGCGCGGCCCGCTCGTCTACTGCCTGGAGGAGACCGACAATGGAGCACCGCTCGCTTCTCTAAGTCTGCCGGCAGATGCCGAGCTGCAGGTCGTCACGGACGAATGGCGCGGCGGCGTCGCCGTAATCGAGGCGGATGGCCTTCGCACCGGCACGCCGGCGGAAGCGCCGAACGATCTCTACAGCACGGTGCGGCCGCAGCTGGAACAGCAGCGCCTTCGGGCCGTCCCATATACGCTATGGGGCAACAGGGAGCCGGGCGAAATGACGGTTTGGATTCGCGAAAGCTGATGTTCATCAACTTGCCGCAAGAAGGCAATGCAGCATAAAAAAAACGCTCCAGATACGAATCTGGGGCGTATTTTTCTTTTATATACCGTTTCCGGAATATGTGAAAAACATAGTTAAACCAAACTTGCGGCAAGTTTGTCGAGAGACTGGTTCATGCCGGTAACCGCGTTATCGGCCATTGGACCCGGGCTCCAATTGGACTCTCTAATGATCAGCTCGGTTTGATCGCCCTTCGAGATGAAATCAATGACGAAATCGACCACAGCCGGGAAGTCCTCCGGCATGCCGACATCGGAAGGCTTAACTGCGTTTCCTTCCGCATCGGACAGAATCTGCGTAAATTCAAGGCGCTGCTGCGGAACGATTCGTTTGTACACACCTGCGGAGTAATAATCCTGTCCGCCGAAGGATTCCGGCGCCCGCATACAGAACAGGTAGCTTCCCCCTTCGCGAAGATCGATCTTGCACGATGGTGAGCTGAAATGGGCAGGGCCCCACCATTTCATGACCAGACTCGGATCCGTCCAGGCATCCCAGACCAAATCGACCGGATAATCAAACACACGGGTAATGACGAGCTCCTGCTTGCTGGCATGATGATTCATTTATTCATTCTCCTTTATTTTCATGATTCGCCTGATTGGCTTTTCGTTTGGCCATCTCTTCAGCGAGCACGCGGTCCATGGCATTGAGCCTTCCATCCCACTGCTGCCGGATGGCTTGCGCCCAATGCTCGAGTTCTTTGACAGGATCGATGTTCAATGAGTAGATGCGCTGCTGCGCCCTTTTCTCAACCCGGACGAGCTGTGTTTCCCGAAGGATCTTCAAATGCTGCGAAATGGCCTGCGGGCTTACATCAAAACGTTCGTAGATCTGTGTGGCGGATAGTTCGGGATTCCCGGCCAGCAATTCGAGGATGCCGCGACGTGTTGGATCTGCCAGTGCGGAAAACGTATCATTTGCCATAAGATGAAGCTGTCTCCCCTCCCTCTTCTCGAATCCGCCCTGCGGCGGTCTGCCTCTGTGTTGAGCGTTTGTTCATGTAGTTATCTGGATTGTTAAGTTGGTGAACCTAAGGATCATCAGGTAAAAGATGGTTCAGCTCTCTCTGTTGTTATAATAAACCATCTCCTTAATAAAGTAAATACTTAAATAAAAAAATGACCTTGGCTAATCCCAGTCTTGTTTCCTTGAAAAAGGGGCATTGATAAGAGAAAAAGCCTGGACATCCAGGCTTTCAATCTGCTACCTTGTTGTTTTTTTCTCAGAAAAGGAGCATTCTACAGTTCGCCTTGGCCACGAAAATACTCGATAATAAATGAGCGAAACAGGTCGGCGGAAGGAGGAAGCTTCCGGTCCGCGATCCAGGCCAGTCCAATTTCCCTCCGGCAGTAAGGCTCCGTCACGCGCAGCCGCCTGACCTTTCCATGTTCAATACCTGAAAAAGCCGGGATGATCGTAACTCCAAGACCAGCGGAGACAAGCCCTGCGGCCGTCATAATATCATCGCCCTCAAACCGGATGTTCGGCTCAAAACCGGCTTCACCGCAAAACCGTTCCATCAGCGTCCGGACGCCATAACCCGGCTTAAACGATATAAACGGTTCGCCCGCTACCTCTTCCAGCCGGATGGATTCACGCTTTGCAAGCCGGTGATCCGCAGGCACGTAGACGTACATTTCTTCCTCAACGAGCTTGTGCCAGACAACACCGGGCTCTTCGCCGAACGGACCGATAATGCACAGGTCCACCTCGCTTCGAAGCAACTGCGGCAGAATAACCGTCGTCGGGTTTTGATACAGCGCGAATTCAACGTCCGGATATTTGCGGTTGAAGCTTGCGATGACATCCGGCAGCATGTGAACGCCGAACGACATCAAAAATGCAATCGAGACCTTGCCAGCAAACGGATCGTGGAACTGCCGGATCTCTTCGATCCCATCCTCAATCTCCTGCATAGCCCGCTCTACCCTAGCCAAAAACAGCCTTCCCGTTTCATTCAGCTGAACGGATCGGCCATGCCGGTCAAACAGCTGTACCCCAAGCTCTTTTTCCAGCTTCGTCATCGACCGGCTTAGCGCCGGCTGGGAAATAGCCAGCTGCTCCGCCGATTTAATGAAATGCTCCAGCCTGGCCACGACGCGGAAGTACTCCAGCTGCTGCCATTCCATGGTTGCCTGCCCTCTTTCCAAGCCCTCATAACCTAGAGGCATTAATCTAATAATTTTAATTCATTATACAACATAAGCGAACTAGGCGTATACTTAGGGGCGTCACCGAAAGAGTCGTTCACAGAACTTAACAAAGAGAGGCGTTTGCCGTGCAGTACATTCAAATCGGTACCCGTGCCTATTTCCGGGTACTGGTCAGCATGCTGTTGGGCAGTCTGGTCACCTTTGCGATCCTGTACAGCCCACAGCCTTTGATCGGCACGTTTGCGAAGGAATTCCACGTATCCCCTTCCAGTGCCAGCTTCATCATTTCTTTCTCAACGATTACATTAGCGGTCACCATGCTGTTTGTCTCCCTGCTGTCCAATGCCTGGGGGCGCAGAGGCGTCATGAGCGTGTCGCTGTTCGTTACATCTGTGCTGGCTATAGCTTCTTCATTCAGCACTAACTTTCATCTGCTGCTGGCCGCCAGGCTGCTCGAAGGCGTCAGCCTTGCGGGCTTTCCGGCCATCGCCATGACTTATCTCAACGAGGAGATCGAACCGCGCAGCATCGGGCAGGTCATGGGATTCTATGTGGCAGGCACTGCGGTAGGCGGTTTTGCCGGAAGGGTCATCATCAGTCTGATCACCGATTTTTTCAATTGGCATATTGCGATGTTTGTTCTAGGCTTGGTCAGCCTTCTATGCAGTGTGATGTTTTGGCTCTACCTGCCCAAATCAAACCACTTCAAACCGGTCAGCATTTCGCTGCACCACTGGGCCGACGGCTTCCGGAACGGATTTGCAAACACCCGGCTCCTGTGCCTGTACCTGATCGGTTTTCTGCTGCTTGGCGCGTACGTTACGCTGTTTAACTATATCGACTTTCCGCTGTCCCAGCCGCCTTATGAGCTGAGTCAAACGTTGATCGGATGCCTGTTCGTCTTCCAGCTGATCGGCTCCTGGTCCTCCGTCTGGTTCGGTAAGCTGGCTGACCGTTATTCACGTGCCGGCTTGATTGCCAGCGGCCTGGGCATGCTTCTTGTCGGTGCCCTGCTCATGCTGGCGGGCAACGTGGTCTTTATGATCGCAGGCATGATTCTGTTCGCATGCGGCTTCTTTGCGGGACACACCGTTGCCAGCGGCTGGGTGGGCAAAGCGGCACCGATGCGCTATAAAGCTTACGCTTCATCCCTTTACCTGCTCTTCTACTACACGGGGTCCAGTCTGGTCGGCTGGTCCGGCGGGTTCTTCCTGTCCAGCTTCGGCTGGAACGGGGTGATCTGGATGATCATGGCGTTAATTGTGGTCACCGCGCTGCTGCTTCTGTACGTAAGCCGGTCTTCCCGACAGGAGCGGCACGGCAGCGAAGCCAAGCCAACTGCCCTGTAATCAAACCAACTGTTTTGTAAGCAAATCCAACCGATTGTAATGAAAACGGCATGCCTCCCATGTAGACCATGGGAAAGCATGCCGTTATTTTTATGATAGGGCCGCGTTCTTGCTTACGGATTCCAATTCATCCCCTGCACCGGCAACCCAATCCGCTTCAAAACATTAGATCCAACATAGAGCCGGTCCCCGATCATCATGCTGTCAGCAGCCGTGACCGTCTCGCTTCCTCCCGGACCTTTTAGGGTAAAAGAACTGCTGTTTACCTTCCCAGCCACCTTCTGCTGTACCACTTCCAGGCCCGCCTGTTCCATCAGTTCCCGTGCCGGAATCATCGTGCGTCCGTTTTGAATAAAGGCAAAACTGAGATATACCACCTTACCGCCAATGGTGGCTCTGGCTGTGATCTGGTCATGAATTTGAATATGCGTCACCGGCAAGTTTTGTGGTTGTAAATCGGCAGGGGGCTTGGTCGATGCGTTTGGTATAGGTGCCTGGTAGCTCTTTTCTGCCAGGTTGGAAAATTCCTTGAAATCCTGTTCCGTTGCCTGGCGTGCTTTTCCATTGGACAGCGTTATGACTTCGCTCGGACGATTCGGCTGATTATATCTGACAAGTAGTCGTCCACCTTCGACATCATAAGAGTCGAGGCTCGCGTAGACAAGATGCTTCCTAATCCCCGTTGCCGGATTTATGATCAAAATTTCATTCATTTTGGCTGAGGAGCTATACTGAACGGCGAGCACACGTCCGTCCGGCATTGGGATAAATCCTGGACGTAATGGTGCACCCTCCACTTCCTTAATCACTCCGTCTCCGGTGCGCAAAAATACACTAAAAAAAGAAGTGGAGTACCAATTCTGCTGTGCGTCCTGACCTATCTCATAATTTTTGATATAATGCAGACCGCTCCGGTTATCCTTACCGCCAATAAAAAACACTCCGGTGGTTCCCGTCCCTTGGGCTGGATCAAATACAGTCGAAAACAGCCCATTCAAATAATCACCGAGACCTTTGCCAATCAAAATCGGCTTTTTCAAACCATAGCTCCAGGTTACGGACATTCCTTCTTCCAGTGCATTCCACTTTCCATTAGGATCGCGGAATACGGTGCGGTTATAATATTGCTCACCGTCATATGCGGACGCATCGTAATAGGCACGTCCCGTACCCTTATCATAAAATTCACCCCTGAAATCCCATTTGAGTTCGGGTGCCTGCGTTGCTTGGGAATCGGAAACTCCTTTACTCTGTGCACGATCCGCTTGTACTGCAGCCGCAGGTGTCTCCTCCGCCTGTACGCTGGGGCTTGGCACCACAGCCGTACCCGCTGCAGTCAGCAGCGCTGCAAACAACAACGAGGCCTTCCGTTTGTGCTTCTTGTTCACCGTTGATTCTCTCCTCTCACTAGGTAATTCCTAGTTTTCGGTTTGAGTAACCATTAGATGGATCCATGATCATCCCTTGTTCCAAAGATGAGCCAATCTCCAAATCCGCCCTCATCTAATTAGGGATTCCAATTCACCCCCTGCACCGGCAGACCAATCCGCTTCAAGATATCAGAGCCAATAAAGAGCTGGCCGCCGATCATCATAGGGTCAGTTGGCGTTAAACTTACGCTCCCCCCAGGTCCTTTCAAGGTAAAAGATGTGCCCCCCGCTTTTCCAGACAGCTTCGTTTGCTTAACCTCCAGGCCTGTCTGCTCCGCCAATTCGCGAACGGGGAACAGAGTCCGGCCGTTTTGGACAAAAGCAAAGGATAAATTCACCGCACGACCGCCAATCGCAGCTCGGACCAAGATTTGATCTTGAGATTGGACCGATGTCACCGGCAAATCCTGTGGCTGCAAACCAGCTGGAGGCGCAGTAGCAGGGTCCGGCCACGGAAGTTGGCGGCCTTCAGCCAAGCTAATGCTTCTAAGCTCTTTCCAATCCTGTTCCGTCGCCGGGCGGTGCTTACCGTCTGCTAGCGTATACACTATGCTTGGATTTCCCGTTTTATTGAGGGTGATGAGAAGCCGCCCCCCTTTTGCGTCATAGTATTCTGGTCGGCCATATGCCAGGTGCTTCTTCTTCCCCGTCTCCGTGTTGATGATCAGTATTTCATCCGGTTTATGTGGAACGCTGTACTGAACCGCAAGCGCATTTCCGTCCGGCATCGCCTTAAAACGCAGACGGTTAGGCACGCGCTCGATCTCGCGGATCACGCCGGAACGGGTTCGAAGGAGCAGGCTGAAATCGGAAGCAGTATACTCCTTTCCCTGCGCGTCCTGCCGCTTGTAATAGTTTTTTACGTAGCGCAATCCATGCTGGAGGTCCGAGCCGCCTGCAAAATATACCCCTCTCGTCGCAGTCTCCTTGGATGGGTCGTATACGGTCGAGTATAGCCCTTCCATAGGATCGCCGTATTTCGTCCTGTCCACGACCGGTGTTTCCAATGTGTAGTCCCGATGTATCGTTACTCCTTCTGCAAACGCATGCCACTCCCCCTCCGGATCAAGATAGATGGTGCGACTGCTCATTTGGTCGGCTGTAGCATAGTAGTAGGAATAACCGGTTGCCTGATCATAAAACGAAGAGCTAAATTTCCATTTAGTCGCCGACTTTTGGACGGGTACCTGCGCCGCCTGCCCAGTTGCGGATGGTTTCTGAATGCTTAGAGCCTGATCCTGAACTGCTAAATCCCCTGCCGCCACAAGCGGGCTGGGTATCACCGTGGCTCCCAAAATCGTCAGCATCACGGCAGACCGTGCAAAGGTGCCAAAGTGGAGCTTTTTATCCATAACTATTTCATCTCCCTGCCCCTGGTATCAAATATGTAACGTCTTTGTCCGGTTTTCGATCCGGATCGAACTACATGTTTAACGCTTTTTCGTTTGGGAAAGTTGCCGATTTTTGCAAACGCTGGTAACCTCGCCGGTTCTAAAGATTCGGAATCGTTCAGAAAAGAAAAATGAGGAGCCTGCGCTTACTCGCAGGCTCCTCATTTGACGTCGCTTAACACGATTATTCTTTTCGGTATCCTTCTATCTCAGTGTTTTCACCCACTTCAGCAGCACCGCTGCCTGATCCGCCGTCAGCTTCTTGCCGCTTTGGGCGGTAACCTCCTGCTCGAACGCGGACAGCTGTCCCTGCACCGCTTGAGCCTGATCACGTCCGGCCGAAGCCTTAGCCGCCAGCAGCTTCGCGTTCAGCGACTCTGCAAAGTCGGCATCCGCAGGCAGGAACGAACGCACAAGCATGCTCAGACTGTCGTACGTTGCCTTAACTTCGAATGAAAACTCCTTTGTGCTTTCATTGCCTGCGGCATCTTTAGCCGAAGCCGTGATCACATTGATGCCGGGCTCCAGCTCATATGCGGGTCGGTCTGTCCCGATGCACGGTTTCGATGCGACACCGGATAAGCTGTCGGACGCTGCGCACTGAATGGACACCTTCTGATCTACCGTATAGGCTGCTTCCCCAGTAAACGTGATTTCAGGTACCGTTTTATCGATCTTGACCGTAAGCTCCCGCGCATCCTCCTTGTTGCCGGCCTGGTCCTCGGCCGAATAGGTCACCGTGGTGACTCCTTCGGCAGTCACGTTGAAGGATGCGGATGCTCCTTCCACTCGAACCGGTTCAAGCGAACCCGCTCCGCTGGCAGCATAGGTTATGGCGGCCACGCCGCTGCCCTCGTCCTCCGCCTGGATTTGCACGGATGCGTCACGGTTCAGCCAGCCGCTCTCGCCTGCAGCGGGCGATACCTCGGCCGTAGACACAGGCGCTGCCTGATCCACCGGTTCAGGCGTCCCTTCAACGGACAGGGAGAAGTCGTCATAATATGCCGACGCCATGTTGTAGCGGCTGACCACTGCGATCAAGCGGGCGTAGGCCGCGTTGTCGGGAGCCGTACCGTTCAGCGTCACGGTCTGCCACTGGGCCAGCCGGCTCTCGTCCAGATGGATCTCCTGCGTAGCCAGCGTTTGATTGCTGCTGTCAAAGAAGCGCAGCATCGTTCCCGGCTGTCCCGACTCGATATACACCTGGACTTTGGACGTGTATTTCTTGCCTGGTTCGACGGTGATCTTATCGCTCTGCAAGGCGACGGATCCCGTACGGGTATTATCCGTCAGCTTCAGGCTGGCACTGCCGGTGGAGCTCCGGTCCGTGCTGACCGCGTAGCTCAAATCGGAACTGGCTGCAAACAAGGGCGTCCATCCTGGGATCGCAGTGCCGCTCATGGCATCCTCAAATCCCGGATTTTTAACCGGAAGCGGAATGCCAGGTGGCTGCTCGACAATTTCCCCATCGACCTCAATCCGGTACATGATCGTATTCGTGGCATTGTCGGTAAAGTAGATGTTGCCGTCCTTGCCGAGCTCGAACCGGGCGGCATTGGTAATCGTGCGCGATTCCAGCGTTTGCGGATCAATGACCGTCAGTTTGTTGTTGAACAAAACGTACATCAGGCCGTCTTCCGACCAGCGGATCGTGTGATGAGCCCACTGCGTATAGCTAACGCCAGACTGCACCTTTTTGCTCTTTACAACCTGATACGTATTTGGATCCAGCGCAAATACGTATTCATACGCCGCGCCCCAGATCAGTCCGTCCGGACCTACGCTCAAATCCCCGATGAAGACCGGTTTATCGAGTCCGGCGATCCGCAGCGGGAATTCTGTGATCTTCTGCTCGGTCTGGGTGTCCCATACGAATATTTTCGCTTCATCCGCCGATGGCTCCGAACCGAGTCCCCCGCGAATCGTCGTCGATCCGAACAATTTGCCGTCTTTATAGGCAAGGCTCAGGACGCTTTGATCCTGCACGACGTTGCGGTGAACGCGGCTGTCCCCCGTAGCGGGATCATATACCGTAACCGATCCGCCAAGGGTACCGTAACCCGGGATGGTCGCGATATAGAGCTTGCCGCCTCCCGATGTCATATTCACCAGGCGTTCCTGCCCATTTTCCAGGACGAACGTCTTCTTCGGGTTTTCTGTCCCCGGCGGCTTGGTCATGTCGTATTCGAACAGCGCTCCTTCAGGATAGACGCCCATATACATTTTATCGCCGAGCGGATACACGCTGTCCGCCTGACCAATGGAGAATGCCGAGGAAGTCAGGGTATTCGGGTCGATAATCGAACCCCGGCTCGTTTGTACCCCGGTGACGAACAGATTCCCGTCCGGAGCAGACTGGATCCGGTTCACCACGCCCGGCAAACCCGGAACGACGGATGGCATCAGGTGCACTTGCTTGGTCTCGATGTTCATGATCGCCACTCCGCCGTCATAGCGGACGGTAACCAGGTTTTTACCCGGGAGGTCGGGGTTGTTCGGAAACTCTACCCAATCGGCTCCCCGGAATCCGCTGTTGTACTCCATTCCTGTTTCACTGACTTCATGCGTGGAAAGATCGAAGGTCTTCAATTTTTTGTCGGACATAAAATAAATTTTACCGTCCAAGGAATCGGTCTCGTGCAGTCCGGTCACGTTGTCCAGCACCGTATCGAGCCAGGAACCGGTTTGTGTATCATAAATGTACGCCGGACCCGGCACACCACTGCCATCCGTATAACGGGCGAACAGGTAGCGGTTGTCGATGGTGTCCAAATCGTATACCGTATCGTCCCCTTCCGGAACATTCAGTGACGCGGCAATGTCCGTCTTCTCGCCGGTTTCCAGGTTAACGCGGACAATCTGATGATGCGCCGTTCCCGCATAAATGTTACCGCCCTGATATGCGATGGAGCGGACATATTCTTGGGCAATGTTACCGATCACGCGGCCATAGTCCTTCGTTTGACCGGTGGCTGGATCGTACTGAATCACCTTGCCTCCAGGATACGTACCGACGTATACCCGGCCCGCCTCATCCGTTGTGATACAGATTGGCCACGATTCGCCGGCAAAGGAGGCGGCCTGTTCAACGGTATGCGTCACCGGAGAATATTTCCACAACCTGGCCCCGCTGCCGTCGGCCGCAACGTACAGCGTGCCGTCCGGCGCAACCGTATGCGCCCATGAGCTCTCCGAGGGCGGGATCGGAATGCTGCGCAGTAGCTTGTAATCCTCCAGGTCAATGACATTCAGCTGGCCCGGTTTCCCTTTAGACACGGTATACATGACCGGCCGTCCTTCTTCATAGCCTACGGTCCCGTTAAAAATCGAAACGGTGTAGTTCAGCGGCGGCAGCAGCTCTTCCGGGCTGCCATACACTTTCTGCGACAGACGGCTGTCTTCCGCCTTTGCCGTGCCGCTGCCTCCCATTCCAGTCCAGCCTGTTAACAGTACAACACATGCCAATAGTGCAAACCATGACTTTCGCATTCACACATCCTCCTTCAGGATTCGTATTCGAGAATCGTTCCCAGACAATCCGTAGGATTCAAATAGTTGGCGTAAGCCGCTTCCGCTTCACCTAGCGGGTAGCGGTGCGATATGAGCGGCAGTACCGATATCCGTCCTTCTGCGAGGAGGCGGACATATTCCGCAACGTTTCTGCCCTCGGTCCATCGCACATAACCGATCGGATAATCCCGGTTATCCTTCTCATATCCGCTGTCATATCTGCCGGGTCCGCCGGCCCTGGAGATGAGCACCTGCGCCTCCTTGCCGAACATCTGACCACGGGAAAACGTAGTGGTCAAGTCACCGACAACCACGATATTGCCGCGGTCGCGAATCCAGGTGAGCGACCGGTTGATCAGCTCCTCCCCCGGCCCCCCTGCGCACAAGATGACACTGTCCGCCCCATGGCCGTCCGTGAGGATCTGCAGCTGCTCCTCAAGCTGTTCATGCCGGTTATACGCATGACGGATTCCTTGTTCCTGCAGCATCAGTACGCGCTGCGCGTTCAAATCGAGCGCTGCGACGCGAACTGCAGCCGCTGAAGCGATTTGGGCAATGATCTGGCCCAGAATGCCAAGTCCTACGACCACCGCCGACTCCCCGAACCGCAGATCCGCCGTCCGCAGGGCATGAATGGCTATCGCCCCAAGGCCCGCAAAAGCGGCTTCCTCCGGCAGGACGTGGTCCGGTACCGCGGCCACCAAATTGGACGGAACCGTGAGATGTTCCGCATGCCGGACGTAAGGGGCTCCATAGCAGGCCACCCTTTGACCGGGCAGCAGGCCGGTCACGCCTTCGCCGATTTCCTCGACGATGCCGGCCGCGCTGTACCCGAGCAGGGACGGATGATCGCCGCCCTTTTTCAGAAAAGACAGCTCCGTGCCGGGACTAATGGCCGAATATTCGGTCCGGATCCGGACATGCCCCCTCTCCAGAGGCAGGTCTTCCGTATCCGTGACTACAATGCTTCCTCGTAATGCGGCAACGGCTTTCATGACGATGGTTCGCTCCTTCTACCCCTCCCCCGCCATTTTCCGGTATTCGCTGGGAGAGATGCCGTAGTATTTTTTGAACGTCGTGGTAAAGGTTGACGCGTTCATGTACCCCGTCTTTTCCCCGATTTCCGATATGTTGTAATCGGTGTTCTTCAGAAATTCGCGGGCGTGCGCCAGCCGCACCTTATTCAGGTATTCAACGTAGTTGATGCCGAACGTTTTCTTGAAATAGTTCGAAAAGTATTTCGGGCTCGTATCCAGCACCTCCGCCATATGGTCGAGGTACAGGTTGTTCATATAATGAAGTTCGATGTACTGCGAAATAAAGGCAGGATTCAGCTTACTTTTCGGCTCGCCGCCGCGGCTGCCGGCAACCTTCTTCACCACTTCCAGGAGCGCCTCCGTGATTTCGCGGTGATCATATGCCTGCTCTACCCGCCGGATGAACCGGGACTCCAGCTGCATCAGTTCCTGATCGCCTTCCGCCGTAGCTTTGGCCGGCTTGATCAGATAGAGGAACATGCTTTTGGCCACATGGGCCAGATGGTAATGATGAATGTTCCGGCGTGCATTTTCGTGAATAATGTCCGTCACGATTTGGAGGCTCTCCTCGGTCAGTCCGGCCGTCAGGCAGCGGGCCAAATGATCCATTTTCTCCAGTGGAAAATAAACGTCACCCACATACTGTACCGCCGCGGTATCGATCACGGTCTGCGCCTCATCCTGTACGTTCCTGTAGAGCATCCCGTTCAAGACGTCCTGATAAGAGGACAGAAGATTCGGGACATGAGCCTCATAATCCTTGCTGACAAAGGAACGGAGCACATATCCAGGCAGCACATCGCGGTTGGCTTCCTGAATGAAGGCAGCCCAGCCGGATATCACCGTCTGCCGGTCGCCGCCTTGCGGTATGCCCAGCAGGATAAGAAACTGCATCTCCCGCTGGTGAAACACTGCCGTATAGCCCGCACCCGCCATGCTGCCAAGTTCCTTGCGAAGCAGCTCAGTCACTTGCCGGGGCTCCATCGCAGGATGAGAACGATCCCCCTTCTGGGAAAGCCTCAAATCAAGGGATGCCATCACAAAGCTGCGGTCCCGGAAGAAAAACGGCTCATACTTCAGCACATCCCGCGCGATGTCGCTGGAGCGTTGGCTTTCCAGCACCCGGAAGAACGCGTTCCTGCACATATCGGCCTCGGCTCTCTCCATCCGCTGCCTTAGCGCCTCGTTCTCGCGCTGGACTTTGACGATGCCGCTGTAGATTTTCCGAAAGTCATTCCCTTTGACGCGGCCCTCTCCGAACAGCTGAAGAATGCCTTTGACCGGCAGGTACAGATAGACGCTGAGCAGCCCTGACAGCAGCACCGCGCTCACAATGGCGATCACCATAATGATCCGGCTGCCGCTGGCCACGGTATCGATATTCTGGAATTGATAAGGCATCTTATCAATGTAAATGAAATCGTTATAATCCGACTGGTACACATGATACTCGAAGTCACCGCGGGTCAGCGAGTCTTCCTGAGACTGGCTAAAATAGACGTCGTTCAGCACTTCGACCAGGTCCCAGTTTTTTTCCGTGCTGAGCGCGATTTTCCGGTCGCCGTCCAGCACGATCATGGACGATCCCGGAATCATGGAGGACATGTTCACATGCTGCAGCAGCTTTTCCGCATTGATCAGAATAATCACGTTTTTATCCGACAGCCTGTATTTGTTGCCGTCCATGACGGCGATGAGCTGCCGGCTTTGCGGTTTGGACCCTTCCGTCTGCATCATGTAATCGGAAGAAGGAAATACCGTAAACGGACGTTTGGATTTGGAAAAGCTGCGCCAGTACGAGGCATTGTACGTATCGTGTCTGTACTTGTTCTGGAAGAGCAGCTTCATGTCGCTCGTTCCATTAGCCGTAATGGCCAGATCCTGGTTGTCGTAAAAAACGATGACATCTTCGATATAATCGACAGAAGAAATCAGCGATGCCAGATTATCTTGCAAATTATAGACCTGCGCCATATCCATGCGGCCGCCGTCTCCGGATTTGACCGGATCAAACGGCAGTCCGTGGATCGTAAAAATCAGATTGTTGACCGTCGTAAAGCTGCTGTCGAACGCCTGGATGATATTTTTAACGACGAGCCGATTGTTTTGCGTAACTTTGTCATAGATGCCGGAAATGGATTTTTTGTAAACGACATAGCTTGATGCAGACATGATCATGATGACTAACAGCAGAGAGCAGAAGATTTGCAGTAGTCCCCGGTTTGCAAGCAGCCGATTCATTGGCGTCACCTCTCATGATGACAACTATTCCACATCCGTCCGCTTAACCCTTCTCGGAACCTAACATGACCCCTTTGGCAAAATACTTTTGGGCAAAAGGATAGATCAGCAGCACCGGAATCATCGACAGCACGATTGTGGCGTTCTTGACCGCCTGCGGTGCGAGGGCCGCCCGGTCCACGAGTCCGGCATCATTTTCGCTGTTAAAAATGAGCATATCGCGCAGGACCACCTGAAGCGGATACATCTCCTTGTCGTTCAAATAAATGAGCGGAAGGAAGAAGCTGTTCCAGTGGCCCATGAAAAAGAACAGGCCGATGGATGCCAGCGCCGGCTTGGAAAGCGGAATGACGATACTGAACAGAATCCGCGTCTCCGATGCGCCGTCGATGAGGGCTGCCTCACGGATCTGCGACGACATATTTTCATAGAAGCTCTTCAGTATGATCAGCTCCATCGTCCAGATCGCGTTTGGCAGCACAAGCGACCAGACCGTATCCGTCAGTCCCAGCTTCTGAACGACGATGTATGTGGGGATAATGCCGGGATTGAGAAACATCGTGACAATGATCCCCAGCATGAACACCCTCCGCCCGAAGAAATTGGGCTGGGACAGCGGATACGCAGCCACCGCCGTAAACAGCAGATTGATGAAGGTACCCAATGCCGTATAGTAAATGGAATTCAGATAAGCTCTGGGAATCGTGTTGTTGCTCAGCACTTCTTTGTAGGCATCGAGATTAAAGCCTTTGGGAAACAGGAATACCTTGCCCTGAATGACCGAAGCCGTGTCGCTGAACGAAATGACCGTGATGTAGAGCACCGGATAGAGCGTCGCAATCGCGATGCAGGCCAGGATCAGGGCGTTGACGATGCTGAAGACCGATATTTTGCGTTCTCCTACCATAGCCCTTTCCCTCCGATCTTCCGGCTGATTGCGTTTGCGCCAAGGAGCATCGTCATGGCCACCAGCGCTTCAAACATGCCGACCGCGGCGGCATAGCTGTAATTGGATTCGAGCAGTCCTTTCCGGTACACATATGTCGAGAAGACGTCGGCCACGTTGTAGGTCATCGGATTGTACAGCAGCAGTACCTTTTCGTAGCCGATTCGGATCATCGAGCCTGTTTTCAGGATGAACATAATGAGCATCGTCGGCATGAGACCTGGAATCGTAATGTGCCGGATCATGTGAAACCGGGATGCGCCGTCAACACGGGCCGCTTCATACAGCGTCGGATTGATTCCCGCAATCGCGGCCAGGTAGATGATCGACTCGTAGCCGATCGTGCTCCAGATCTCGGAGATCACATAGATCGGACGGAACCAGCCGGGATCGACGAGAAAGTACTTTTTCTCAAAGCCGAACGCAGCCAGCAGCTGGTTCAGCAGTCCGTTCGTCGGCGACAGGAAGTCGATGATCATGCTGCTGATAATGACGACTGACAAAAACGCCGGCAGATAACTGAGCGTCTGCACCGATTTTTTAAACCATTTGGTCCGGACCTCGTTCAGCAGGACCGCCAGCAGAATCGGGAACGGGAAGCCGAAGATCAGCGTGTAAAATCCAAGCAGCAATGTATTGCGGAACAGCATCCAAAAGTCCTGATTGCTGAAAAATTTAACAAAATGCTTCAGGCCGACCCAATCGCTGCCCATCACGCCGGAGAATACGCTGTAATCCTTAAAGGCGATAATCAAGCCGTATAGGGGACCGTAGCGAAAAATGATATAAAAGAGAATACACGGGATAAAGAGCAGCAGCAGTTCACGGTCCCGCCGGATGTGCTTCAGCGTTTCGGTCAAACGTCCCTTGTTCGGTTTCTTCATAAGTCTTCAAATCCTCATTGATTTATTTCGCCGCGTCGTAACGTTTTTGGGCATCGTTATAAATTTTCATCAGGTCGTCCAGGCCCTGCTTGGCGATTTGCTTCTTGAAATTTTCGAACTGTGCGTCGCCGTAAGATTTATCCAGAATATATTTGGCGTTGAATTCCTCTGCCGCTTTCTGAAGCGATGTTTGCAGCTCCGCCATCGTGGAAATTTCGTCATCGGTGAAGTTCAGGATCGGATCCATCGGTTCTCTCTTGTCCTCTTTCATGATTTTGTCCTGGGCTTCCTGTTCTTTTTCGGAGAACTTATAGTACACGCTGCGTTTATCCGGTCTGAGGTAAGCTCCTTCCAGCCACATGCCATAGCGGTCTTCCAGCACACCGATATCGACAAGCGGGAGATCTTTGAGTTCCGGATACACCGGACGGCCGTCCTGCCCCCATTCGAAGTTGACGCCCTCCACACCGACGGTCATCAGCTCGCCGCCCGAAGGACTGGTGAGGTAATCGAGAAGTTTAAGCGCCGCTTCCTTGTTCTTGTTGTTGGCGACCGCAATGCTGAAGTCGGATACTTTCGGAAGGGTTCTGACATGGCCCGTTGGGCCGACCGGGTTGGCGTATCTTAAATCATAATCCGGATTTTTGTCCTTCACCTGGTTGTAGAACAAGTCGAGTCTGCCGATCCAATCCCAGGTGACAAACGATTTGTCGGTCGTCATTTTCGTCGTCCAGGAATCCTGCGTATCCGTCAGAAACTCGGGATCCATCAGCCCTTCGTTGTACAGCTTTTTCATAAAATCAAGCATATCCTTGTGCTCCGGCTGAACCGTCGCATATTTCCACGTTCCGTCCTTTTCGTCGTAATACGCCGGATAGTTGTCGCCATTACCGATGCCCCATCCGAAGGACCAATCTCTGAAGATGTTGGCCAATCCTTTGGAAGCATACGGATAAGAATCCGGGTAAATTTCCTTGAGCTTCTTCAGAGCCTGGTAGAATTCTTCTGTATTTGTCCATTCCTTGATGCCGTTCTTGTCAAAAATGTCTTTCCGGTACAGGAAGCCGTGATTGACATCCCGGTTAAGATCGTAGATCGGCCACGTATAAATGTTGCCTTTTTCGTCGCCAAACGATTTAATGACCCAGTTGTTTTCCTGCAAATACAATTTGGAGAAGTTCGGCAGCATGTCGGCATATTCGTTGATTGCGACTACGCCTTTTTGCTGGCCGATTTTTTTCAGTTCAGCCGGCTTCAGCCCGATAAAAATGTCCGGAAGTTTGCCGGAGGCCACCACAACCTTCAATTTGTCCTGATACGTTTGCGGGGAATACGTTTGGAACTCGACCTTGATCCCCGTACGCTTCTCCAGCTCCTGGACGATCAGCTTGTCGTCGCCGATTTTGGCCGAGTTGCTCGACAACATAAATTTAATCGTCGTCGGCTTATCAACCAGCGGCAGCTTTAATCCGCCGGTGTCGCCATACTGCTCGGTGCTGCTTCCGGCTCCGGCGCCTCCGGTTGTTGCAGGTTCCGCTGCCGGTGCTGCTCCTTCATTGGAAGTTTTGCTTCCACCGCTGCAAGCGCTGAGTACGAAGATGAGCATCGTGACTGCCGCAACCATACTGATCCACTTCTTTGCCATACTCTTTCCTCCTTCATGTTTTGGGGCTCATCTTGGGGGTGTTACGATTTTCGGTGTTCGTGATTCACCGGTAATCCCATCATAAAAACGCTTCCACCTGCGGTAAACAGCGTGATTTCCTTGGGCTTGGAATTTACCGAACCACGAGCACCGAAATGGCTGAAAATGCTGCTGCATCAAGCTTTTGAGCGGTGTGGAAAATGCTAAATCGGTAGAAATATATCAAATTCTCCGCTTTCGGGATGTCAGGTTTTTATCATTTTCTACGCGTGATTGGATTTCGTTTCCAGCCACAGGTTCAGTTGCCCGCGGACAAAATCGTCGTCGTTCAAATGGGGATAATCCCGATATATCCGGTCGATTTCTTCCGCCTGCCCAGGAGAAAGTGTCTCTTCCGGATTCAGGCACCAGATCCCTCGCATCAGCCCCTGCCTCCGCAGCACTTCGTGAATGCCCGGAATACAACCGGCAAATTGGTGGGCGGGATCGAAAAATGCAGCATTGGTGTCGGTCACCTCCACATTCCGTCTCAACCATTCTTTCGCAATGGTGCCTCCATCGCGAACCTGCTTGATTTCCTCCAGCAGCTCTACGGCTTTCCGCGTCCATACCGCCCAATGGCCGAGCAGTCCGCCGACAACCTTCTTCTCCACGAGCTCACCGTCCACCCGGAACCGGTAAGTCGTGAATAGATCAACAATGATATTGTCGTCGTTGCCTGTGTACAGGGCGATTTCGTCGCGGCGGCTGGAATAACAGACGGCCCTGGCAACATCGAGGGTTTGATACCGGTTAAACGGCGCCATCTTGATGGCGACAACGTTGGGAATTTCGGCCAATTCCCGCCAGAAGTCAAAGCTGAACATTCGTCCGCCCACGGAGGGCTGGAGATAGAAGCCGATGACGGGTATCTTTTGAGCAACTTCCCGTGTGCGCTCCAGCAGCTCTTCCTCGCTACAATTCGCCAGTCCTCCCATGCTTAGCAGACCTGCATCATAGCCGAGCTTCCGCGCGGTTTCCGCCTCCCTGAGCGCTTGGGCGGTCGGACCGCATATGCCAGCCACCAAAATGAAGGGACGCTGCAGCTGTGCACGCTGGACCTCCTCGGCCGCCATCCGAAGGACAGGCTCGAACAAATCGACGCCGGGGTCCCGGATTTCAAACTGGGTGGAATGGACGCCTACGGCGATTCCTCCTACGCCTGAATCTATATAGTAACGCGTCAATGCCCGCTGATGCCGCTCATCCAGCTTCCGGTTTTCATCCAGTGCCAGAGGGTGGGCCGGGATGACCAGGCCGTCGTGCAGCGCTGCGATTTGCTCTGCGGTTAGCGAATGCTCCGGATTTTTCATATCAGAACTTCCCCTTTCTTTCCTGAAAATGCGTAGGTTTGCTCCATGTCGCCCCTCCCTGCCGAACCCAGTCCGCGATCCAGTCGATCATTTGCAGGAGAGATACCTGCGGATAGCCGAACAGCTGATGGGACTTCGACGCGTTGCTGAGCAGCGCAGTATCCGCCTCCGTCCCCGTAAACACCACTTCTTTGCCTAAACGGCGCGCCAACTCTTCCGCCGCCCAGCGGATCGACATCGTTTCCGGTCCCGTCACGTTGATGATCTGCGGCGGGTTGGCGCATTGGGTCAGGCAGCGCAGCGCCATTTCGTTCGCATCCCCCTGCCAAATGACATTGGCGTAGCCCATGGTCA
This sequence comes from Paenibacillus sp. FSL R5-0378, assembly GCF_038009285.1. Taxonomy (NCBI): domain Bacteria; kingdom Bacillati; phylum Bacillota; class Bacilli; order Caryophanales; family Paenibacillaceae; genus Paenibacillus; species Paenibacillus sp. FSL R5-0378. Next base: position 3,937,142 of record NZ_JBBPAY010000001.1, on the reverse strand, counting down.
CATCGACCGGCCTTCCTTCGTTGACGGACTTCGCCAGCTCCAACAGCACGCCGTACCGCATGTCGATCGCATAGTTCAGCCGGTAAATCGCCATCGGTGTACCGTACTGATGCGAGAAATACTCGAAGATCCGCTCCCTGCCGAGGCAGGACTGCGCATATTCTCCAACCGGTTCCGGTGGAGTATGCTCACTGGCTCCACCGCTGGCGACCGGGGTGAAGGGATACACATTACCGGAAGAAAACACAACGATCCTGGAATCGCGGTATTTCTCGGCGACCCTGCCGGGCAAATAGCTGTTCATCGCCCATGTAAAATACTCCCTTCCCGTCGTTCCGAATTTATGCCCGGCCATGAAAATGACGTTCGGCACGTCGGGCAGCTGCCGGAGCTCCTGATCATTCAGCAAATCGCACGAAATCGTAGTCACCCCGGCATCCTCCAGTTCCTTGCGGGTCTCTTCATTCGAGAAGCGCGATACCCCGATGACCTTCTTGTTCATGCCCCCCATTCGTATCGCATTCGCGGCCAGTCTGGCCAGACTCGGACCCATTTTGCCACCAACGCCCAGCACGAGAATATCCCCGTCGACGGACATGAGGTCGGCAATGAGCGCTTCCGACGGCTGAGCCAGCCGTGCTTCCAATTCAGCTACACTTTTCATCCTTGTTCTTCCTCCCATTCAATCGTTTTCCACTTCATCATAAAGACTCGGCCTATATAAAGACAAATCTTTTAATTGTCTTTAAATTAGCGGGATTTTGGCGCAAAATAAAAGCGATACAGGTTCATTGCCTGTACCGCTAAGGTTCTGAATATTTAGCTGTTTGCTAAAGATTTTCTTTATAGAAGGCACCTAATTTTTCAACGGCTTTATTCACTGGCTCTGGTCTGTCGTATAGGTCATAATGGCTTGCCCCTTCAATAACGAACAGATCTTTTTTCTCTGAAGCTGCTCGGTTATAAAGCTCGTGGCCATCCTTATATGATCCAAACGCTCCTTGCACACCACCGACAATGATTTGCAAAGGTTGAGTCAGTAAAGTTTCTGCCAAATGGAAAGCATCAAAGGCAATGATTGAATCAACACTGGTGAATTTCAATTTGTTTGGAGAGTTAGGGCTCTGACCTCTTGGTGTTCTATAGTAATCAACCGCTTGTACAAGATCCAGTTCAGTCATTCCCGCTTCTTCTCTTTCAGCATGACTGTTAGGAATCCACTGAACAACCAGAGGCTCGGCTCCACGTGCTTCAGCCGTACGTTGCAGGGCAACCTGCTCTAACATTTGGATTGGATCGTTTTCACGATATCCTCGACCTATATTCGCAACGGAAACTGCACCTACAGCTTTGATGCGCCGTTCTGTCATCGAAGCATTTACAGCATACCCGCCTCCTGCACAAATGCCTAACACGCCAATACGATCTTCATCGACATCATCCAGAGTCGTTAAGTAATCAACCGCAGACCGGATATCCTCAACACGTGAAGCCGGGTATTCAGCATAACGAGGCTCGCCATCGCTTTCTCCTTGATAGGATGCATCGAATACAATCGTTACGTACCCAAGCTCAGCAAGTTTCTCTGCATAAATGCCCGCCGTTTGTTCTTTACAGCTGCTGCCCGGATGAACGCAAACTATAGCTGGATTTTGTTTCTTGTCTTCAGCAAGTTCAGGTACATTTAAAATCGCGGCTATTTGCAGCCCATGTGCATGAAATTTCACATTCCTTTTGGTGACTGTCACCGTTAAAACCACCTTTATTCATATTTAATATACACTTGTGCGTATTAATCACCTCGTGTATATTTACTTTAAAATAAGGGGTCTGTTGATTCAATGACCACATCGCGCAATATGCGTGCTAATACACAAGTTGTTTTTATTGTGTACTATCATCAAGGAGGACTGCTGCATGGTTAAAACAGATCGAAGAATTTTAAAGTCTCGGCAAGCTATTCAATCGACGTTTTTGCAAATGTTACTTCAGGAAGGGTTTGATGAAATTACGGTTAAAAAACTTACGGAAAAAGCTGACATTGGCCGAAAAACATTCTACCTGCATTATACTGATAAATATGATCTGTTAGACAAGATGGTGGACGACCATATCGCACAATTGCGAGTAATATGTGATCAAAAACAAGACATCGGGCTTATCGAAGGTTCGATATTATGGTTTTCTTATTTTGAGCAGCATAAACCATTTTTTGCAGCATTGTTTAAAAGTGAAGGTGCCTCAACATTTCGCAAAAAGCTATTGTCTTTTACTATGGCGGAGATAGACAAAAAACTTAATGAGGATTCGCTTCCGATTATTGATAAGCATATTTTTTTGAAGTTTTTAGGAACGGCAACCATGGGAGTATTGGAATCCTATGTATTAGGAGAATTAGATAGTGATATTGAAGCTGTAGCAACGCAAGTTGTGCAGCTATATAAAACGCAATTAATCGGCTAACAAGATCGTTCATATCGTCAAATATGCTCCCTTGGCATCCCCAAACAAAAAGGAGAATCTTCTTTAAAAGATTCCCCGCAGATAAACATCATTTATCGTTCTGGTGTTCGTTAGGCATTCAATCTTCTTTCCCGTTTAGAAAGCTTATTGTTCTCATAACCATTTTCTGAAAAAATTCAATCAGGCGCGTCTCCTGCTTCAGGCGAAGTCCTGTCCAAACAGATAAACCTGAATATTTGCCGCGGCCGCCCGCGCGGCACCTTCTCCATGCCGGCAATGGCCACCAGCCCATGATCGATCCACTGCAGCAGCAGCCGATGCGCGCTCCGTACCGTAATGCCGAGCAATGACGCCAGCTCATGGACCTTATAATCGGTTTGGCCGTACTTGGCCCGGTTATGAAGCAGTCGGCTCAAATACGCGCTGGTCATGCCGGCATCCACCGCATGCTTCATCAGCTCCGCATCGGTGAAAGACAGCACCTCCCGGACCGGATCGGCCATTTCGAGCGGTCCGATCAGCGTCTCGTCCTCCCTGACGATAAAACAGGCATTCCCTCCTGCCTCCTTCGCCTTCCGCATCGCGGTTCGGGCATGGGTGCCGGCCAGACTGGCCGAACGGCCGAAGCCGATCCCGATGCTCAGCGAGATGCCGTGCGTCGTATTCACATCTTTGGCCAGCGGAATCGTCTTGTATCCGCCGCTTTCGCGTTCGAAGATGCCCCGCGTCGTAAAGAAAAGGTATTCGTCCCCTCCCTGGTGGGCCAGAAATCCGTCCAGCGATTCCACATAGTCGAGCACCATGCGGTGGATGTCCAGTTTCAGCTTCTGAACCTCATGCTCATTGCTCCGCTGCATGGCTACGCGTTCGAAATGATCGACGTTGATCATCCCGACGACGATTTGGGACTCTTTGCTGCGCCGGGTCTCCGTTGACAGAAGCGCCCGTTCGAGCGCGACGACGATGTCTTGATCGGAGGGAAGCAGCCACTCGGAAGGGATGCCCCTTTCCTCCAAGCGCTGAGCCACTGCCTGCTGTCCTGTAAAAACGACGGAGCATCCGCCGGACTCAAATCCGTCTTGATGGAATGCAATCAGCTTATCCGGCGACGCATATACCGGACCGTCATACACGTTCCACCGTTCATCCGTCACCCCTAAATCCCTGCACGCTCTGCGAACCATCGTTTCGGTGAGCGTATCCACCGAGATTCCCCGGTCAAGCAGGCCCCGCTGATGCGCCGCGAACAGCGCCTTATAGAGGCCCGCATCGGTTAACGGTACGTAATGGGCTGGGACGGTTACCCGTGGGTTTTCCTTGACCTTCCTGTGAGACAACGGGTCGGACAAGAGCAGCACCTCCGTCTCACTGGCTAACCGTTCCGCCAGCATGGACGCCTCCGCCGCATCCTCAAATACCCGGGGAACGGCTTCAAAAGAAGGAAACGTCTCGATCACGCGCAGGATCTGTTCAACCAAACGTTTAGGTCCGATGATCCCGATCGGGATCTGATGAGCGGCCTGCAGACGTTGATAAAAATGATTCTCCTGGTTAGCTGGCAATTCTTGTCCCCCCGTTCGTATCCATTAGGAAGAAAACCCCGCTGGCTCTCCCAATATTCCTTCTCTCAGCCCTTTGAGGTCCAGCCCATCGACGACAAACGCGCGGCGAACCAGATCCGGAGCGACAAATTCATCGTACTTCCCGAGGTACGGGGCTTCTTCCGGAGCGAGGAGCTGTTCTTCGCCGCACCGGGAGCATTCGGCCGCGATCTCCTGAATCAGCGTCCCGGCATCGCTGTTGCCGGCGACGACCATATAGTAAGGCTCCATCGGCACGATGGATCTCAGGGAGAGGCGATCCGCCAAGTGGTGCTTCAGCATCCGTTCCAGCGTGCGGAACTGCTTGCTGCCGACCCACGGCAGCACAAAGAGCGAATCGCCGCCGGCCGGAATGACGATATCGCGGAGCAGTCCGCTTTCTCTAGCCAGGCGCCGGGCTCGCTCCAAACGATTCACCGCCTGTGGCGACAAGTACGGATAAATCGTGGAATCGGCAAGCACTTCTCTCATTTTCCGCATCACTTTCGTGTGAATGTCGCCGCCCGATCCCAGCCACAGTGTGTCCACCTTGCCTTTGGCCGCCTTCACATACACAGCTTTGTGCTTGGTGTCCACCTCCACCACTTTCCACAGCTTCCCGGCCAAGGAGAAGCAATAACCGGGCGGCGGTACCGTCGTGATGGAGCCGATTTCCTCGGAGCCGTTATACACGACGTGGTCCTCGTCATCCTTAAACACCGCATAAAAACGGTAGTTATTCACGATCTTCTCCCCCGTCAGCCCGATGATGAGGGTCTGTTCTTCGGTCCATTGAATGTGGTCGGTCTGGATCAGGTAGCTGAGAAACACTTTGAACTCATCAGGTGTCACATGTTTAAACGAAGGAAGCGTAAGGACCGCACGCGCCAATTCGGCGGGTTCACATTCCCCTATGCTCTTCAGCATGCTCATTGTCTGGTGGTACAGCGTCCCGACAGGCATCCGGCGGATATCATGAGGCTCCACCCATTTATAGTGCACATAGAGTTCAATGACCGCGATGGCTCGAAGCAGGGTCCAGGGCATTCTGGCCGGAAGCGGTGCTTCTTCATCTACTTCCTCCTGTACGACAAACAGCATTTCCGAAGCGGAGTCGCCCCTGCGTCCGGACCGGCCAAGCCGCTGGACGAAGCTGGAGGCGCTGTACGGCGCGCCGAGCTGTACCACCCGCTCCAGCTCTCCCAGGTCAATGCCCAGCTCCAGCGTCAGCGTTGCCGCCGCCACGGCCGGACCCGGCCCGATCTTCAGCGCGCTCTCGGCTTCCTCCCGCAGCATGGCTGAAATGCTGCCGTGATGCACATAAAAGACGTCCGGCTGGCTGCGTCTGGCCGCGACTCTGCGCATTTCCAGCGTCGTCAGCTCGGCATCGGACCGGCTGTTCGTGAAAATCAGCGCTTTCTTCAGGTGCGTCGTCTCGTAAATATACTCGTAGTACGCTTTGCGTGCATTTTGCAGCTGCTCCGCCTGCTCCTCGTCCCTCGCATCGGGAAACGAAAAATGGTCGACCCGAAGCCGCAGCTTGCGGCCGCCCGGCGATGTGACCACGGATACTTGCTCGGGACTACCCGCACCGAGCCAGGCGGTCGCCGAATCGTAGTCGCTCAAAGTGGCGGACAAGCCCACTCGTCTAGGACGGCAGCCCGCCATCCGCTCTAACCTGGTGATCTGGCTCAGCACTTGAATCCCCCGGTCTGCACCCATAAACGCATGGACCTCATCAATAATGATGTACCTGAGGTCCTGAAATAGCGCCGGGATCGCATTCGGACGGTTCATCAGCAGCCCTTCCAGCGACTCGGGGGTAATTTGCAGAATGCCCGAAGGATTTCGCATCAGCTTCGTTTTCTCCGCCTGAGATACGTCGCCGTGCCAGTGCCATACCGGGATCCGCGATTCGATCAGCAGGTCCTTCATCCGCTCAAACTGGTCGTTAATGAGCGCCTTGAGTGGTCCAATGTACAAAATCCCCACAGATTTCGCCGGCCGCTCGTGCAACTCGGACATGGCCGGAAAGAAGGCGGCCTCCGTCTTGCCGGAAGCCGTACCGGCCGCGATCAGCAGATGATTGCGCGTATCGAAGCAGATGTTGAGCGCTTCGACCTGTGCCGGACGAAGCGTCTCCCACCTTTTTTTGTAAATATACTCCTGAATGAAAGGGGCCAGCTTGTAAAACGGATTACCGCTCATAGCTCGAACTCCGCCAAAAAGTCGCTGACTTCGTCCGGATCGGCATCCGCCGGCTTCACGCTGCGCTCCCCGACCAGCTGTTCAAAGGTAATTCCCGGATTCTGATGCAGGGTATGAAGCAGATCCATATAATCGCGGATCACTTCGCGCGGGGTCAGCAGCTGATCCGCTCCGAGCCGGTCGGTCGCATTTTCCATAAACGTAATAATTTCTCCGCTGCCTACACCAGGCTCATATCCATAATGCATGGCATGAATCCGCGTCAGCTTTTCCAGCAGGATGAAAATTTCTTCACTCGACAGCATCTCCAGCTTAATGATCGGTCCGGAGTAATTGGCAAAGCCGCTTCCCGCATACCGGCCTTCGATCAGACGGGAGCGCAGCGCTTCGTAGCTGAAGAGTCCCCTGCGCTCATCTTCCACAAACTGGGGCGTTCCCCCGATAAAGATGCCGAGATGCTCGGCTTTCCCCTGCATCGTATCATTGAACATCGTCAGAAGCTTCTCATAGTTGCTCTGCCGGGAAACGCTGTTTGTAATTTTGTACAAATTGACCGCTTCGTCGATGAAGAGCAGCAGTCCTTTATATCCGATTTTTGCCGTAAACTCCGCCCACAGCTTCATGTAATCGTACCAGTTGTCGTCATCGATGATCACGCCCACCTCAAGCTCGCGCCTCGCTTCCGTCTTCGTCGGAATTTCACCCCGAAGCCAGCGCAGTGCTGCCTGCTTACGGTCGTCGTCTCCCAGCTTATATCCGTTCCAGTAGACGGACAGTACCTTGGCGAAATCAAATCCGTGCACCAGGCTCTGCATCTGCGAAGTCACCGTGAAAATCCGCTGCTCCACCTCTTCATGGAGTCCAGCGTCATTCGGACGGAGTCCCTTCTCCTGCATCGCGGACTGCTGCAGGCCGGCGATCCATTTCTGGAGGATAGCCTCCAAAGCTCCCCCGTCCGGCCGCGTGCGGGTAGATAAATGGGACATCAGCTCTCGGTACGTGGCCAATCCCTGGCCTTTCGTTCCCACCAGCCGCCGTTCTGGAGACAAATCGGCATCCGCCACGACAAAGTCACGGTCCATGGCATAATTGCGGAAGGTCTGGAGCAGAAAGCTTTTTCCGCTGCCGTAACGGCCGGTAATAAATTTGAAGCCCGTTCCTCCTTCGGCGATGTTGTCCATATCCCTTAGAATGGCGTCCACTTCGGCCCGGCGTCCCACGGCGACATGCTCCAGCCCTACGCGGGGCACGACGCCCGCCGTCAATGAATTCACGAGCGCAGTGGTCAGCCTTTTGGGTATCTTCTCTTCATTCATTCGTTTCATCCTTTCAAGTTCTCAAAGCAATCCATATATTCCTGGGCGATTCGGTCCCCGTCAATGACCAGGTCGCCGATCGTCTCCATGGCCAAGTCATTAATCTCATCGATGATCAAACCGGGCATCGTCCCGTGACGGTCAGCCACTTGGTTTAAGTCCGCATTCGGAGTCGATCCTGTCAAAACACGCAGCGCCTCCAGCTGGTATGGTGCCAGCATCTCCGCAAAGCGGACCCATTCCTCATCCAGCCCGGAGGTGTCCCAAGCTGCCGAGTCGGCATTCGTCGCTTCGACGGATTCTGAGGGCCCCGAATCAGTACTTGCTGCATGATTATCGTCTGCCAGAAGTTCCGGACTGTGATCCGTTTCCGTTATGGGGGCAGGTTCCTGATCGGAGCTTACATCTGTAACCAATACTTGGCCAGACCCCAACTCCAACCGGGGATCCGTCTCCGGAACGCTTGCAGGTTCCCTAGACTCTTCAGAATGAAGAGCAACGACAGGATGGATGGTCAATCCTTCACCAGACGGATCCGAATAGACGGCGCTCGACTTATTTGCAGGGGCAACCGTTTCCTCGTCTTTCTCCTCTGTCGTGCCCGGTTCTTCAACGGTGAGCATGCTACGGACATATTCGGTGTCCTTCTGCAGTGAAGCGAGCTTGTCCGAATCGATCACAATCGCCGGTCTGTCCTCCTGGCGGCCGGTCAGCTCACGCTTCAGATAAAGCTCCACTAGACGCTCGACCGATGGTGCGATTTCTACACCTCTTAGACGTCCCTTAAATCCGCGGTGTTCCCGCAGCTTGTTTTCCGTGTACCGGATAATTTGCGTCACCCAGCTCCGCAGTGGAGCATGGTTGCGGATCGGAATGGTGGTCACCGGAAGTAGACGTCCATACAAACGGGCATCGTACACCGCTCTGTGGAACAAATACCTTTCAGTCGTTTTTGGCGGAATATCCGGTGCAAACAATTCCTTCCATTGATCGTTTTCCTTTTCGCGCAAATAACCGGCAGCCAGCGATACGATCCGCGGAATATGATAATCTAAATCCTCTTGGCCCGCTTCCACATAAAACCTGCTGTCCTGAACATCATAATCGCTTAAAATAAGCAGCAATTCCATCGGAATCTGCAGCGGTTTGTCTTGGAACAAACGAACGAGCTCCAAATCCATCAGCTCATGGGACAGCAAGCTTCCCGCCTTTTGCGTAATATGAACCAACGGAATATCAAGCTTGTGAATAAGCACAAAGTCGGCGGTCCATTCCTTTAAATAATGATCCAGCCTGGGAAACTTGTCCCGGTAAGCCGTCCAAATCTCATCCAGCAGCCTGTATCCTTCCCTGGGATCGGTCCAGCCGACTTGATGAATCAGCTCATAAACGTATATGAAGACATAGGACAGATCCGTCTGATGATAACGACCCTGCCGCACTTCGCTCCTCCAGTAAAAATACCATTTCCGCTGAGCCTCGGTCATCTGCTGATAAGTCGCCCAATAGCTCATAAATGGAACAAATGGGGCCGGATCGCCAGCTTCATCCGCTCTTCCAAGCGCTTCCTCAGCAAAGGCCTGCTCCCGGCTCTCCATACTAAACGTTATGGATTTCGACGGAGTGATGGCCGCTGGATCCCGGACGGGAATGCGCATGCCTTCACCGGCATCTCCGCCCAGGTCGATTTCCGTAAATTTAATGGGTCCTCTATCGTTATTGTTCAAGTATATCCATCCCTAACCGGTGATTTCCAAACTAAATCCGAACCAGTCTATCTAGATTTGCAAGACTAACATCATGAATTAAAAATATTATATCATGGCAGCCCCGAAACTTTATGGAATTTCAATTTCATTGTATGTGTTGATTATAGAACGCACGTTCGCCGGTTTCAAGGCCGGAATCGAAACGCACGCAAGCCGGCGCCAAAATTTCTGGCGCCGGCTTGCGGCAGGCAGGAAGGCTTAACCGCCGCTTTCCCCCTCTTTTTAGACATGCTATTTTTGCGCGATGAGCGTGTACATCATTTTCGCTGTTTCTGCGCGGGTGACTTGACCCTGCGGATCGAACTTGCCGCCGCCTTTACCGTTCATCAGACCGAATTGACCGGCTTCTGTAACAGCCTGCTTCGCCCATCCGGATACGTTTTGCATATCGGCAAAGCTGCTGGATGCAGCCGATTCGCCGTTCCAGTTCACCGCTTTGGCCAGCTTCACCACGATGGACGCAGCTTCCTCGCGGCTGATCGGATCCTGAGGTCTGAATTTGCCGCCGCTTCCTTGGATGAGTCCGAGTTTTGCTGCCTCAGCCACCGCGCCGGCGTAATAGCTGTCCGCCGGGACATCCGTAAAGGCCGAACTTCCCGAAGCTTGCGAAGTGGTGCCCATCATTCGCATCGCCAGTGTGAGGAAATCCGCACGGCTGACGTTCAGCTTAGGCCCGAATCGGCCCTCGTCGATTCCGTTAACCAGATATTTGGCCGCCAGCTTGCCGATGTATTCGTCCGCCCAGGAGCCATTCACATCCGCAAATTGTTTATGATACTCAAGCACAGCGAACGGAGCAAGGTGATCTGCCGTAAAGCTGACCGTTCCACCGCTGAAATGCCCGCCAAGATATTTAGGCTGGCCGCTGCCCAGCTCATAAACCCCAGCGTAATCGGTATCCAGGTTTTGCAGCTGCTCAGGGGTTAGCTTACCCTCAACCGTCACGGGGCCGCTCAGATTCTGGATCTCGGATTCCGCCTGACCATTGACCTTGACCAGCTTAACTGTGTATACCGGTCCGGCAAGACTATAGTCGGATCGGGATCCCATGGCATCTCGTACAGCTTGGCTGGCTGTACTGTTCATCGTCGCATCCATACGCAGTACCAGCTGCTGTGCATCGGTCAGCGAGCCCGGCCAAGATGCCGCAGGCACCGTAACCGTCATGTCAGGTCCGGAAACGATCAGCGACAAACCGTTTTGTTTGGCTTTGGCCACGCTGGCTGCAGGCAGGGACAAGGAAGCCGCCTGTTGTCCTTGGCCGTTCGCTCCGTCAAGCGTGATGACGATTTTGCCATTCGTACTTTCGGTCATTGCTTGGTCCAATGCCTTCACATCGGCTTGATAGCTTCCGTTCGTGCCCGGCTTCAGCACCACGGTTCCCTTATTGCCGCCTGTTCCCGGATTAGAAGGTGTTTCAGGGGAAGTGGCGTTTCCGTTGCCCGGTTGTGACGGCGTTGTTCCGCCGCCATTTCCGCCACCGTTGCCTCCACTGCCGCCCCCGTTGTTTCCACCGTTGTTTCCTCCGTTACCCCCGCCAGGGTTGCCGGAATTGTTTTTCCCGGTATAGAAGCCCCAAATATCGGAGAGCGTGCTGCCGCTGTGCGCGTCTTCCGCTTTTACATACCACTGCTTGTAGCTGTCCGCAGGCAGCCCGTTCCATAACGCAGATGCCTGGGACCCGCTGGCCACTTCACGGCTGCTTCCGATTTCGCTATCGGTGTACACTTTAACGCTGATGTAATCCGTCGCAACCTGCTTGGTTTTCGGCTGGAGATCCAGGTCCAGGTCAAACTCGTCTTTGCCCGGATTTTCCTGCGGATCATAGTAGTTATAATCGTTCAAATATGGCGAATACGTTTTGATGTGAAGCTTGTTGTTCTTCATATCGAACTGCATGAGACGGATGTAACCCAGCCCGCCCTCAGGCGCTCCCTGGTAATCGGCGAGCATCTGATAGACGTTGCGGTCTGGCACGCCGTCGCCGTTGTCATCAAGCTCATCCACTTTCAGCTCCGCGTCGTGATAATGCCCGGACAGCGCAGCGATGACATTCTTGTTCGGCTTCACGACTTTTTCGAAAATTTGGTCCGCAATCGGTGCGCGGTTATTCGATACGAGCATGTACTCATGCAGGCACAGGATCGCTTTGCGTTCCGGATACTTGGACACCACTTCTTTCATCCATTCGATTTCGTCGTCCCCGAGACCCCAACCCATGTAGACGATGATAAAGTCGTTTCCGTTCGAAGATACCAGGTCGTAATGACCGCGGTTGTTGTCATAGGAGCCGGCAAACGTCGAGTTGTTCTTGAACCGGTCTTCCCCAAAATACTCTTTGAACTTCGTATAATCGTTGTCCTGATGGCCCACGTCGTGGTTACCGGCCAGTACGCCGTAAGGAATGCCGGCATTCTCCAGCACCTTCATGTCCTTGTCGGCTTCGACCCACTGATACTCCTCATAGGACTTGTCGACGACGTCGCCCGTGTGAATGACGTATTGAATATTCATTTTTTCCTTCTGGGCAGCGATCCAGTTGACGATATCCTGATAAATTTTTGGATAGCTCTGCGAATAGTACTGGGTGTCGGACATCCAGACGAACGAGAAGTCGTAAGGATCTTCCTGCTCCGGCGAAGGCTTGGTGCCTGCGGCCGCACCCTCCGCCGCCGCGATTTCGTCCTGTACCATGACGTCGATCGCTCGGCCGGACGCATAATCTCCCGCCTTCACGGTTGCGTTCAGCTCAAAGTCTTCGGTTCCGGCGATCACATGATCAAGCTGGATCCATTTGCTCTGCGAAGGACTCCAGGCATACAGGCTGACCTTGCGGCCTTCGAGCGACTTTCCTTTCCAGTGGATATCCACGCGGTCCGTCGCTTTCACGGATGGGTCAAGCTTCACTTCGAATCGCTGGTAAGGGAACTTGTCTACCGACTCGTTCACCAAATATTTGCCGTCTTCCGCATTGATTTTGGCGTAATCTCCCGGATTCATTTGCGTTTCGCCTGTAGGAGCCATTTCCTTCGGAGGCTCGGTCACCGAAGCGTTCAAGTACCCTGTAAAGTCCTCCGTCCGGCTGCCGTCGTATTTATACCCCTTGTAAAAGAGCACATTCATCGGGTCCTGGCTCGGGTCCTGCACCATGACGGTCAGATTGGCGCTGCTTCCCACGTTCGTCTGCCCTTGCTGCGGGCTGACCAATTCCGGAGCCAGCGGATTCTCGTCCGGCACTATGAATTTTACGGTCCGTGTGGTTTCATTGCCCGCTTTGTCCACCGCATGTATGGTCAGCGAATGTTCTCCGCCTTTCAGCGATCCGGACGAAGTTTGATACGGAAGCTTGATGCTCTGATCGTCCAGCTTCACGTCAACCTTGTCCACACCCGCATAAGCGTCCTCGATTTCGGCATCCAGCGTAAACTCGCCGCGGTATTCCTTGCCGTTTTCGATCGATGGCTTGACCTCTGGAGGCGTATTATCCACGATGACGGCAGCCTTATATTCATCCGTTCCGTCCGACACTTTGATTTCGTGCGGGCCGTCTGCCGCTTCGAGCGTGTTCCAGGCGTAAGCCTTGGACTTTAGCTGGTCGGCAGTCAGGTTAAACTTGAACCCAACAGACTCGTTTTTCCCGGCGGAATCCCCCATTTTGATCACTTGATCCTTAACGCCATAGGCCGGATCCCAGATTTCGGTTCCGTCCGCCAGCACGAGCCTTACGTTCTTGATCTCAAAATCGTCCTTGTTCTCTTCCGGACGGTCGTCAAACGGGCCCGTTTTGGAACCGGCGCGAACATAAATGATATTGTCCTCGTCCGCCTTGAGGCGATCGGCGCTGATCGGGAACGAAAGCGTCGTATACGTAGTGATCGGGTCCAGGAACGTATACAGGATCGATTTGTCTCCGAGCTCTGCCGGTCCCATCGTCACTGCATTTTTGAAGTAGTAGTCGACATTGACCGCATCGAAAACAAAGTAAGCGTCATGCTCAAGCTGGGTGAACGTGTTTCCAACCGCAACCGGTTTGCCGTCAATGCTCAGCTGCAGTCTGTCCGATCCTAGGGATTCGGCCGTGCCTTTAATGGTGCTTGTCCCCTTAATGATCTGTTGGTCCTTCACGTTCAGCCGCAGTGGAGAAGAATCCGGTCCACCCGTAACGTCTACTTTGACCGGATCGGTTTTCGTTTCGTTTACGCCGTCCGACGCAGCAAAATAATATTCGATGTATTTTCGGCCGATCAATTCGGCAGAGGACAGCTTGTAGTGGTACATCGTATCGTTGAAGTCCTCGGACAGATTATGCAATGTATAATCGCTCTGCTTGTCGGAGCGCACGTACACCTGAACGGACCGGACTTCCTTGTCGTCCTGCGCATCGGCGATCAGCTCGAGGCTATTCGACTGTTCGATTTCCTTAACCTTCGTTACATCTTCGATCGTCGGAGGATTGTTGTCCTCTTCCTGATGGACCGGCTCGCTTGGAACTTGAGAGGCCGCTACCGATCCTGGCGATGCCGCTTGTGTCCCGGTGCTTGCCTTGATCATCGTCGTGCTGCCGTTCTGTGGGTAAGCATAATGCAGCCCCATATTTTCCTTGGTTTCGTCGCCTTTGGTGCCGTTCTCGTACAAGGTATCCGCGTCATAATAAGCCGCCGAAATTTCCTTGCCGGTATTCGTTTTAATGACAATCGCGCGGCGCCCGGAATTGGACATCCCGTCGCTCTGAATCATAAACAGGTTTTGGTTCTCTACCAGATTCGTTTTGTAGAAATCGTTGAATTGTTCCGCCGTGTATGACTGGTTGGCGCTGTTTTTGATCCAGAAAACGACCGTTCCCTTGGCAGGGATGAAAAAGTCCTCCTTCGTCGACGGCCATACGACATCACCGGCCGCCCCTTTATCCGGGTAGCGGTAATACAGCTTATAGTTTTTAAAAGATACCGGCTGGTCCGTATTGTTGTACACTTCAATCGTTTCATATGCGTCTGTCGACGTCCCTGACACGTTCGTAGTATTCGGGACAAGCTCCGTGACCAGCAGCGGAGGTGCCTTAGCCGGGTCAAATTCGGGCAGGTTCACCTTGGCGGAGTATGCTTTCTCCGTCTGGTTGGCTGCGATGCGGTAATCGATTTGGGACTCAACCAGCGCCGCGGCTGGAATGGTCGCCTTATAATCGCCCGTACCTTGAGCGTCCGCCATCGGGATCACCGTGTATCTCGCTTGGCCAGGCGTTTTGTAAAAGAGTTGAACAGGCGCCGGAGTGCCGTCACTGTTCTTGCCCGGATTCTCGACATGCGCCTGAACCTCGAGATCCTTCACTTCGACGGACGTTGGCGGCGTATGGGTGATGACCGTCTCGCTTCCTTCCGGCACCTCGACCGGAACGAGCTGTGCGGAGCCCACCGTTCCCGGTGTCGCCGGGACTTGTCCGGAAGCAGGCATCACCGCCATTTGCACGCTGCCTTCCGCCGGGTGCTGAAACAGGATTCCCTGATTCATCTTGACGTGCTGGGCCTCATAAGATGCCGTCACAATGATGCTGCCTGTGCTATCCTTAATAGACAGTGTTCTGGCACTGCCATTGGCCATGCCACCGCCGCCGTTGATCCGGAACAGGTTCTGTCCTTCCACCAGTCTCGTTCCGTAATTTTCGTTAAACGCTTCCTCGGTCTCGGCTTTGTTGCTGTCGTTCATAATCCAGAATACTGCCGGGCTGTGCGCAGGAATGATCATATCCTCGCCGCTGACCGGCGTCCAGTTGTCTTTATTATTGTAAAAGAAAGAATAGTCCTTGAAATTGATGTTCTGGTCCGTGTTGTTATAAACTTCGACATATTCGTAAGCATCTGCTGAAACACCAGCCACGTTGGCTGTATCCGGAACCATCTCGGTAATCAGCAGCGGAAGCCCGGCCGCGGAAACATTCGCTACCGTATCCTGCCCGGTGCCTGATTCTGTTTCACTGCCCTTAATAGGCGCGCTATAAGCGATTGTCTGCAGCACCTTGGACTGCTCGTCCAGCAGTGTTATCGAATAATTCAGAATCGTGCCCTTTAGCGCTTCTGCTGGAATGATTGCGTTGTATGTATCCTGCTTGCCCTCGACCTGTACCAACGGTACCGATGCTTCGGCGTTCCCGTCCACCGCATAATTCACGACACCTGACCAACCAGCCGCGGCTGTTCCTGTGATGACTGAGCTCACCGTCAAATCCTGATCGGCCGAAACTTCAGCAGGTGCCTGATGAGCGATCTGCAGCGTATTTTGCGTTTCCTGACCCTCCTGCGGAGTCTCCGTGTTTGTACTGTTGTCTGCTGCGGGGGCGGTGGGATCGTTCACCGGCTCCGCCGTAACGACAGGTGCCGTTTGACCGTTCAGGCCGTCTGCATAGCTGACGGGTGCTGCTGCGCTGATCAGCATACTGCCAAGCATCACGGCGGACACGCTGCGCTGCAGCTTACTAGTCCTCTTCAATGGGTAAGTCTCTCCTTCACTCATGAAATGTTGTCTGCATCCTGATGTATGCATACTTCAGTGTAGTGAGTTTTTATTTACGCCATGTCATTGGAATGTAAAGGGATCATTAATCTCATTAAATTTGCAGTCGGGTAAAGCGATGAAGGCATATTTTTTACACTTGAGCAGCAAAAAAAGGACTACAGCAAAAGCCTGCAGTCCTTGTCATGTCATGCAACAGCAAACGAAATGAATGATAAACATTCATCCGCCTTGATAAGTTGGATTCAACGGGTTATGCCTGCACCGCAGGGCCCGCCTCCATCACTTCCCGGATCAGCACCTTGCTGCCCTTCTTGGCGCTTTCCAGCGCAGCCAGCACCATGGCCATGCTGTAGATGTTGTCGCTGCAGTCCGTTTCCGGCTTGCGCCCCGCTTCAAGCGCCGCGAACATTTCGTCCAGGCAGCCGTGATGAAACGTGTTGCGCATGGAATCAAGCACGCCGGGCACGCGCGTATATTCGCGGATAAACTTGCCGTCCTGATCCCCTTCGGCTACGACTTCAGCAAAAAGTTCGCCGTGCCCGTCCCAAACAGCCGTCCCCTTTTCTCCGGTGACACGCCAGGATGCTTCCCAGGATGTCGGCATCCCCTCGGCGCACCAGGAGCCGCGGTAGTTGAACACCGTGCCGTCGGACATCTCAAAGATACAGATCGCCATGGCATTCCCCTCATACCAGGATCCCGGAGGATTAAACTCGTGACAGTATACCGAGACCGGGTTCGCTCCCGTAATGAGGCGGGCCTGATCAAACGTATGGATTGCCATGTCCAGGAGCAGCGGGCTGGCCATCGCTTCCCGGAAGCCGCCGAAATGGGCGCCGATAAAGAAGTCTGCCCCGATAAATCCCGTCCGTCCGATCGTTCCCTCGGCAATCAGCTTGCGGAAGGCCCGGATGCGCGGGTCGTAACGACGATTCTGCATCACGGCATGCGTGCGCCCGGTCCGCGCCGATCTCCTGACAATGTCGAGACAGTCCCCCATCGTTTCAGCCAGCGGCTTCTCTGCAAATACGTCGCAGCCCAGCTCCAGGGCCGTCGCGCTCACACCATGATGGCTTGAAGGTATGGTCACGTCAAAAACGAGATTGGCTCCCGTTGCCTGAATCGCTTCCTTGACATCTGTAAATACCGGGCAGTTCAGCGACTTGCGCTCAGCCATCGCCAGCGCCGCTTCCTTTTTAATATCCACCAATCCGACGATCTCGGTATCTTCCCGCCCGGCCGCGTAATCGACCCAGGTATTCGCCATGCCGCCGCAGCCTGCGACGACGACTTTGTACTTCGCAGTCATCCGCTTGTCCTCCTACACCGGATTCGGGATGAAATCCCCGCCCCGGCACCGTTTTAAATAATTCAATGCGTGAACCTGGCCTGTCATCTCCAGTTCGCCCCTGTAAACCGGGTCATGCCAGCCTTCGATGTCGATCGTTCCCTGATATCCGTTCTGCCGCAAAATGGTGATGATGTCCGCCCAGTTGCTGTCGCCGAATCCCGGCGTCCGGTGCCAGACGAACGGCTGATTGCCGTGAACGCCGTGCTCTCTGACGACATCCCATGCGATCGTGGCGTCTTTTCCATGCACATGGAACACTTTCGGGGCCCATTTGCGAAGCTGCGGGATCGGATCGATCAGGCTGACCATTTGATGGCACGGCTCCCATTCCAGTCCGAGATTGTCCGCCGGCACAGCATTGAACATCATTTCCCACGCAGCCGGACCATGGGCGATATTCCAGTCCCCGGTTTTCCAGGTGCCGTCCATGTCGCAGTTCTCAAACGCCAGTTTGACGCCTTGGCCTGCCGCCCGCCGCGCCAGCTCTCCAAATACCTCTGCAAATTTCGGGATGGATTCGTCAATGGGACGTCCCGTCAAACGGCCCGTGAAACCGGATACAATTTCAGTGCCGAACAAATGGGCATGATCGATCAGCCGCTCCCATGTCGCCAGCGTATCTTCATTGTTGCCTTCTCCAGTTAAAGGATTGCCGAACACACTGATGGCCGAAATGACAAAATCATGTTCATCCGCCAGCTCTCTCACTCGTGCAGCAAGCTCCTTCAGATCGGTGCCCCCCGAGGTTTGCCAAAAAGTCAGATTAAACGATTCAAAGCCGTGCTTGACGATCTGCGGGATCACCCGGACTGCGTCAGAGCCGCCGACCAGCGTTCCGATACGCATGATATTGGTATCCAATATTGTGATCACTCCTATATTGACATATAGTATTCGTAACATCACCATTATAGCGGGGAGAACCGCCGTTTTCTCTAACCGATCTTGTGGAATACTAGTCTGATTTTGAGGGGGTGTGGAAATGACCTATCCCAGGGACCTATGGGAGGATACCGCGCTGGAAAATACCGCTTATCCGTTTCAGCTTTTTCAAAACCGCTGCCTTGCCGCTCGCGCCGGCCACTGTATACTGTACCTGCACTGGCACGAGCATTTTGAGCTGCTTGTCATGAAGCGCGGCAGCGCCGTGTTCCATATCGACAGCCGCCCGTATGCTGCAGCTGAAGGGGATGTCCTCATCATTCCCGGCGGGAGCCTTCACGTAGGCTACTCCCTCGCCGAAGGCGACGTCCATTATGACTGCATTGTCGTCAATGCTTCCCTGTTTAATGACTGGCTGCATGATCCTATACATATTCAATACGTCGCCCCCTATCTGGAAGGCAGGCTTCGGTTCCCGGTAAAAATAAGCTGTTATGAAGAAGGGCATCCCGGTCATTTGGCCCACTTGGAGGAGATCATCCGGGAACTAAGCTCCAAGCCTCCGGCTTACCAGCTGACCGTGAAATCCAGACTGCATCTCTTCTTGACGCTGTTGGCCAGGGAGAATAATCCGAGCATGCTCGAAGCAGAGGCACATAACGCTTATTTTCCCAACCGGGAGAGGTTTAAACAGCTGATCCGGCATATCGAATCGAACTTTTCGGATAAAATGACCATTGAGCAGGCGGCCAGGCAGGTCAGCCTGAATCCGTACTATTTCTGCAAGCTGTTCAAGCGGCTGACGGGCCGCACTTTTGTTGAATACGTTAACATTTGCAGAGTTAAGGAAGCCCGGCGGCTCCTGACCGAAACCAACGAATCCGTGACGGAAATCGCTTCGCGTGTAGGGCTTGACAATCCGAATTATTTTACGAAGCTCTATAAAAAGTACATGGGGACGACACCAACCAGGGAAAGAAAAAGCTGAATAGGATTGGCCCCGGTGCCAAAACTTCACTTGGTCCAAAGAAAACAGGTGCGATCTGTTTGCAGATTTACGTAATGAAGATTATGTAAACATCAGGGCAATAACACAGGGTTGTTCGCACAGACTCCCTTGTTATACGTAGCCAACTTTTCTTCGGACTTCCATTTTCAGCTGCCGTACAAATGCAAAGGGCCTAGCTGATAGCTAAGCCCTTTGAGAGATTAATAGATAAATGCCTTGGTGATAATGACCAGGAGAATAAACAGAACGAGAATGGCAGCTACGCTGTTCCCCCACATTCCGCCGCCGTATCCAGCACCAGCTACTTCACTCATGTGCGAGTCCCTCCTTCGTATCGGAATACATCACATTCTATGATTTGATCCTGGGAGAGGAGCGGGCTAAGAGGAAGGTTCCCGCCAATATGTGCGGTTGTAATGCAGGGCAATTTATCCCTTAACCTGGATAGGCTCCAGCGGCGCCCTGTTGCCGTAGACCGGGGCCGCCGCCCCGCTGGGGACAGCCCACTGCACGGCGTTTGTGATGACCCGCTGAATTTCCTCGTTATGATAAGTCGGATAGGTTTCATGACCCGGACGGAAGTAGAAAATTTTGCCCCGGCCACGATAGAATACAGCTCCGCTGCGGAATACTTCCCCGCCCTCAAACCAGGACACGAACACCAGCTCATCGGGCGCCGGGATGTTAAAGTGCTCCCCATACATCTCCTCTTTCGGCAGCTCGATATACTCGCCGAGCCCGGCGGCAATGGGATGAGCCGGGTTAATGACCCAGATCCGTTCCTTGTCGTCCGCTTCGCGCCATTTCAGCTGCCCGGTCGGCGTTCCGAGCAGCCGCCCGAATATTTTGGAGGCATGGCCGGAGTGAAGCACGATGAGACCCATCCCGTCCATGACCCGGCGGTACACATTGTCCACGACCGAATCCTGGACTTCATGGTGGGCAAGGTGACCCCACCAGACAAGCACATCCGTCTCCGCTAGTACCTCATCGGTCAATCCGTGCTCCGGTTCATCCAGCGTCGCCGTTGCAACGGTCAATCCGGCCTTCTCCAGAAATCCGGCGATCGTGCCATGGATGCCATCCGGATAAATCTCGCGGACGGCGGCATGCCGCTGCTCATGACGAAACTCATTCCAGACCGTAACTTTCATAATGTTCAGCACTCCTTCGAAAAGCCGATACCGACGGTCTGGATGCGTCCGGCGCGCTATTTTACGCTGTTATAACGCTCATAGGCATCCGTACGGATCGTCACCAGCCGTTCCAGACCCATCTCATTCAGCTTTTTAATGTAAGCGTCCCACTGCTCGTCGATACCGCCCTTTGTAATCCACTGTGCGCGGGTCGTCCGCACATACGTATCGATATCGGTCGTGAGCGTTGGCAGCTCCTGAAATTCCTCAGCGGTATACATGACATTCGGGAACGGGGTCGTAACGTAATCCTTGCCCAGCTTGTCGATGGTCAGCTTGAGGCCGTCCCCGTTGCTCGGGTCGAGGATAATATTTTTCTCAAAGCTCGGGCTCACGTATTTCGGGCCAAAATCACGAACGGAGGACTCCCAATACCACGCATCCGCACTGGTCCCTGCCGGCGGATTCATCAGGGCATAGGTGCCGTCGTCGTTCTTCTTAATGACGGTGTCGATGGCGCCCCAGAAGTTTTGGATGCTGGCTTCGTTCGTATAGAACTGGTCTGCCCAGCGCGCTGCCGCTTCCGGATATTTGCAAGTCGTGGTGATCAGCAGCTCGTTACGCCGGTAGCTGAGCCCGTTTGGATCGCCGACTTGATAACGCTTACCGTCCGGTCCGGATATCGTCGGAATGGTGACATATTCGTCCTTCCATTTGCCGAACACCGCATCCGGCGTCCATTGATGGGTGAAGCCGACCAGCGAAACGTCCGGATTTTGCTGCTTGGCTGTCAGCATAGTGTTGTCCTGGGTAAACAGCTCCTGGTCGATCAGTCCTTCCGAGAACAGCTGATGCGCCCACTTGATCGCTTCCTTGTATTCTTCGGACGTCGGATAATACACCGGTTTGCCGTCTTTGATCATCATGCCGGTACCGTTCAGGTCCGTAATGCCGAATGGATTGAGCAGGTCCATGCTGATGTCGCCGGATCCGCTGTACGGAATTTCGTCCTTTTTACCGTTTCCGTTCGGATCGTTTTCTTTAAAAGCCTTCAGCACTTGATGCAGCTCATCAATCGTCCCGGGAACCTGAAGCCCAAGGCGGTCCAGCCAGGCTTTGTTGATGACCGGCTGATTCTGCGTCACCGGACGGGACGGCAGCCTTGCGGGCAGGGAGTACATTTTTCCGTCCGGGAAAGTGCTGAGCTTCTTCAGCTCCGGCGATTCCTCCATGGCCGCTTTCAAATTCGGCATGTACTTGTCAATATAATCGTCCAGCGGCTGGAAGAGGCTGAGATTATTCACGATGTCCGAGTCAGAGAAAGCGATGTCCCCAAAGACAATATCCGGCAGCGTGCCGCTGGCCAGCATGATCGATTTCTGCTCACCCCAATCGTTGGAAGACATGACCTGCCAGTTGATCTTGATATTTGTTTCTTTTTCCAAATTTTGCAGCCAGGTGTTCTTCGTGAATGTGTCGCCCATATTTCCCCACCGGACGGTCAGCACGTTCAGCGTAATCGGCTCCTTCACGATGGGAAGGCCTGTTTGATTGAAGCTGTCGCTGCTTTCGGCCGTTTTGCCGCCGGAGTCGCCACCGCTGCACGCCGTCATACCGACCAGCAGCGTGGACACCAGCCCCAAGGTAACCAACAGTTTACCGGCTCTTTTTTTGCCCATTCCAGAAATCCCCCTAATATTTATTAAATGGCCTTGCCGTTTATTCCTTGACCGCTCCGATCATCACCCCTTGGTTGAAGTACTTTTGCACGAACGGGTACAGGCACATAATCGGGAGGGTCGATACGATAATGACCGAATACCGCATCATGTTCGCCAGCCGCAGCGCGATATTGGCCGCTTCCCCGCTGCCGAGGCTCGACTGCATTTGATTCGTGATCAGGATGTTTCTCAGAATTAACTGCAGCGGATACAAATTGGGATTTTTCAAATAAATCAAAGCATTAAAATAGGAGTTCCAGTAGCCGACGGCGATCCACAAAGCGAGCACGGAGATGACCGCCTTGGACAGCGGCAGCACGACCAGGACATAATAGCGCAAGTTGCCGCACCCGTCGATCTGGGCCGCCTCCCACAGGTCCCCCGGAATGCTGGTCTGGAAAAAGGTCCGCGCTACGATGATGTCGTAAACGACGACCGAAAATGGCAGCACCATTACCAGGAAAGTATTGTACATGTGAAAATCCCGGATAGTCAGGAACGTCGGAATCAAGCCGCCGCTAAAAAACATCGTGAAAATAAAAAACAGGGAAATCGCCTTACGGCCGACCAGGTCTTTACGGGACAATGCATAAGCGGCCGATACGTTCACGATCAGACCGACCGCTGTGCCGACAACCGTGTAGAGAATGGTATTGCGGTATCCGATCCAAATGTTCTCATGCTTCAGCAGCTCTTTGTAGCCGTCGAGCGTAAAGCCTCGCGGAAACAGCCATACCTGGCCGTTGCCCACGGCCGAGGGGTCGCTGAAGGAGGCGATGACGATAAAATACAGCGGATAGATGAGGACGATCAGCAGCAGCACCGCGACGATGTAGAGCAAAACTTCCAGAACGCGGTCGGATGACCGGCCGCCGGCCCTTCCGGTGGCAGTGCTTGCCGCCTGCATGGCTTCCACGGTGTTATTCCCTCCCTTACCACAGACTGTTGCTGCTGAGCTTTTTGGAAATCTGGTTTACCAGGATCAGCAACACAAAGTTGATCAGCGTATTAAACAGGTTGATGGCCGATGAGAAGCTGTACTGGCTGCTGAGCAGACCGATTTTGTACACGTACGTGGAAATGACTTCGCTGGATGAGATGTTCAAGTTGTTCTGCATCAGATACACCTTCTCAAAGCCGACGCCCAGCAGCCCGCCCATCCGCAAAATAAACAGGGTGACGGCCGTCGGGATCAGCATCGGAATATCGATGTAACGGATTTTCTGCCAGCGGCTTGCCCCGTCTACGGTTGCCGCTTCATAGAGGCTCGGATCTACGGCTGACAGCGCCGCAATGTAGATAATGCTGTCCCATCCCGCATGCTGCCACACATCCGACCAGACATACACGCTGCTGAACATCCCGGCCGATCCCATGATATTGGGTGCCTCCGCACCGAACAGCCGGTAGATGCTGCCGATCAGGCCGCTTCCTGGAGACAGCAGGATCAGCATCAGGCCGACCATGACGACGGTAGAGATAAAATGAGGCATGTACGTCACGGTTTGAAAAAACCGTTTAAACCGGTTCGCCCGCATCTGATTGACCATCAAGGCCAATACGATCGGGATCGGGAAGGTCACGATGCTGTACAGGCTGATGATCAGCGTATTTTTGATCGTGACGTTAAATTGGTAGGAATGAAAAAATTTCTCGAAATACTTCATCCCTGCCCAGGGACTTCCCATAATGCCCAGCGCCGGACTGTAATCCTTGAACGCGATGAGGACGCCGTACATCGGCTTGTAGGAGAACAGCAGCAGCAGTATCGCCGCCGGCAGCAGCAGCACGTACAGCCCCCAATTCCTTTCGATTCTTCCCCAGGTTCGCCGGAAGCCGGATGACTCTGATTTCAACGCAGGTCCCCCCTCTCTCCTTTCTTTCGGAACAAGACTCATTATAAATGGACTTGAGGAGCTTAATCGGACCTCTTGCCGCCGTTATCCGGACTCCCGGGTACGGAAAAGTCTGTCCGCGCAGCCACGCCAACCGTCCGATCCGGACGTAAGGATGTCACTTTCCGGACTTTTGGAGCAGATGCGCAGTATTTCGCATTTTGTTACAGGTCGGGGTTATATATAATGAAAAATAAAGCGCATTCATAAGAGGAGGCGTCAGAACAGAATTTTCATGCGGCTAATCATCCACCGTACCGGCAAACCTTATCCGGTCAAACATTATGTCAACATGCTGATTGTCATTTTATTTACGGCGCTGGTCCTCGATTTTTTGATCAGCTATGCTTCGATCTCCATCGTCAAGCAGCAGTCCGGGCGGAGTCTGCGGGACACAGCAGATCTGTACATCAACCGGATCAACCATGATTTCGCCTACATCAATCACTACATGGGCTGGTCGCTGGCCAATGACCAAATCATCGAGACGATGGATGAGAACGCTTCAGATTCGGCCGAATTTCTAAAGTCCAACACCCAGCTTCATCAGCGATTTACCGAGCTGCAGAGAAATTACGGCCAGGCATATCAATTTTTCATCTATCTGAAAAACAAAGATTTTTTCCTGAACTGCGCTCCCCTAAGCATCGGGTATCCCGATTATTTGGAACTGAAACGGCAGATCATTTCCTACGCCGAGGACAAAGATGTATACGACAAGTTTTATTCCCGCTGGACGCCGGTCCTTGTCCGGAATAAATACTATATTGTCAATATCGTCCCTTATCATGACCGCTATTTGATCTGCCTGATCTCTGCAGACGAACTGATCCGTCCGCTGCAGAGCATCGACATGGGGAAGAACGGCACCGTCTCTCTTGTTGATGAACAGGGGATCAATATTTCCACACCGATCCGCGTGGACGAGACCCAGGCGCTGGATACCGCCAAGCCTTCTCCCTTCGGCCTCGCCCACTCCCGGGCCGCCGTGACCAGCCGGTTCTCCGACGCCTCATTCAGCGTTCAAATGATCGCCAGGTACGGCACGTTCGAAAAAATTATGATCGCCCAGCTGGTCATCATTCTTCTGGCGCTGATGATCGCGATCGTCCTCTGCATCGTCATGCTCTATTTCAACAAACGGGTGCTGCGGCCGATCCAAAGCTTCTCGGATACGCTCGCCCGGTGGAACGAGGAGACCGCCGCATTGGATTTTAAAAACAGCAAGATTATCGAACTGGAGCAGGCCAGCCAGCAATTCAAGCATCTGATCGGGCAAATCCGCAGATTCAAGATCGATATGTATGAGCAGGAGCTGGAAAAGCAGCGGATCCAGCTGGATTACATGAAGCTGCAGATCAACCCGCACTTTTTTCTCAACTGTCTGACGAGCATGTACAGCATGGCCCAAATGCAAATGTATGGCGAAATCGAGCGAATGGCCATGTCGACGACCCAATACTTTCGCTACATCTTTCAGAACGGGCACAACTTCGTGCGGCTGCAGGATGAAATCGAACATGTCCGCATTTATCTCGACATCCAGCGTCACCGGTACAGGAACGCCTTCGCCTATCATATTTCCCAAAATGCAAAAACCGGAGATATCCGCATTCCCCCGCTCGTGCTGCAGACCTTCATTGAAAATGCCGTAAAATATGCCGTATCACGCGTCACCGAGGCGAACATTACGTTATCGGTCAGCAGGGAAAAGCCGGATGATCTTGCCAAAATCACGATCTCGGATTCGGGACCGGGCTTTCCTCCGGACGTTTTAGAACAGCTCAAGCATGGTGAGCCGCTGAACGCGGAGAATGGCAACCGGATCGGTATGATGAACACGATACAGCGCCTTGAGCTGCTCTACAAGGGTCAAGCGAGCGTCTCCTTTTCTAACCGCCAGGGAGGCGGAGCGGAAGTAACCATCATCATCCCCGTATCCCCGCCGGAAGCCATTGATTAAGGAGGAATCGCATGAACGTTTTACTGGTGGATGACGATTATTTTGTCGTAACGGCGCTCGAAAGCAAAATCGACTGGCAAGCACTCTCCATTGAGCTAATCTACACGGCTTATAACGTTTCCCAGGCGAAGGAAATTTTGCAGCAGCACGCCGTAGACATTCTCATATGCGATATTGAAATGCCGCAGGGCAGCGGCCTGGAGCTGCTGGCCTGGATCCGGGAGGAGCGCTACCGGGTTCAGACGATATTCCTGACGAATTACGCGGACTTCAACTACGCCCAGAAAGCGATCGAATTGCAGAGCTTCGACTATTTCCTCAAACCGATCGAGTTTGACAAATTAGCCCTCATTATCCGCAAAGCGGCAAACAAAGCGAGCGAGGAACGGTCGATTGAGGAGGCTGCGCGCGAGGGGCTGCTGTGGAAAAAAAACCAGAACCGCCTGCTGGAGCTGTTCTGGCGCAAACTGATCACGGGCAAAAGCTTTCCCTCGGAACCCCGGGCCATTCAGCGTGTTATGGAGGAACAGCATTTGCCTTACCAGCTGTCCGATCGGTTTACGCCCCTGATCATCAAGGTGTTTCCTCATGACGGGAGTCTTGGCAAAAACGACAAGGACCTGTTTGATTACGCCCTGCTCAACGTGCTGAACGAACTGCTGCGGAGTCCCTTGTACAAGGTCGAAACGGTGTTGGAATACACAGAGAACCACTGGGTAGTCATTTTACAATGGAGCGCCGAACCTTCTACCGGTCAGATTGAAGACACATGCGCCTCCCTCATCCCCAAAGCTAACCGATTCCTGAAGTGCGACGTATACTGTCATTTGGGGCTTACTGAGAGCTTGGCCGCGGTGCATCCCATGATCCGACAGCTGATTCATCTCAATGAAGAAATGATCAACATCCGTAATCAAGTCTTCCGTATCGATCAACGGCCGGTGGACGAAGCGGCTTATATCCCGCCCGATCTGGAGCTGCTGGAAAGACTGCTGAGCGATGGTGACGCATCCGCATTTTGTGCGGAGATAAGCCGGTATCTGCATGAATTGACCGGGCGGCAGGCGCTGAATGTGTCCGCACTGCGGCAGTTCCGGCTTGATTTGATGCAGATGATTTACTCTTTTCTGAAGCAGCGGGAAATCCAGGCCCATAAGCTGTATTCCGGGAGTACCACCGATCAATTGTTTCAGCAGTCGCTCCAATCGATTGAAGATATGGAGCAGTATATCGCCTATCTGGTCGATACTGCTCTGGCGTACCGGACGTTTGCGGAAAAGCCCAACTCGGTCGTGGAGGAAATCAAGCTGTACATCAGCAAGCATATCGGGGAAGATCTGACGCGGAACAGCCTTGCCGAAACCGTCTATCTCAATCCGGATTATTTGGCGCGGTTGTTTAAAAAGGAAACGGGTGTGCCGTTAGGCAATTACATTATCGAAACCCGAATTCAGATGGCAAAGCATTGGCTCGCCACATCGCAAATGCCTGTTCATATGATCGCCGGAAAGGTTGGCTACGCCAACGATTCGTACTTTTCCAGGCTGTTCAAGCAGGAATGCGGCTTGACTCCTTACGAATTTAGGCACAAGCAGCAAAAAGACCGCCTGGGGTAGGCGGTCTTATCAACAGCATGCACTCGGCTGTTTCCTTCTGTCAGATCAAGGGCAACGGTCAAGTCGCCGGGCTGAACTCCGTCCGTTCTTCTTCCTCGGCTGCTTCGCTTCCCACCCACAGCTCCACCAGCCTGTCTCCATTGTACAGCTCGATGTTCAGTTCATCGGCATACTGGTACGCACCCGCCGTGAATTCCCCGGTCGTTGCTACATACCCGCCGACGGCACCGCGCTTCACCATCTGGGAATGGACCACGGCAATGGGGCCGTAATCCACCGGATTCCGGTCGTCAGCACAAACGGCAAGCCCCAGGTACAAGCCATGGTCGGTGTGCTCCTCGATATCGATTCCGTAATTGCGTGATGCTCGGGTGACATAGGTCCGTCCTCCCCTTACCGCTTCCATCATTTCGGCGACAAACGCCTCAAATTCCAGGGACCCTTCGTCCTTGTCTTCACCCTGTTCCTTTTTATATCGATGATATAAGCCGATTTTTAGCGTTTCTTTCATCTCGTTATGGGTGGTCAGCGTATCGATCGCACTGGATCGGTAATGCATCATCATCCCTTTCTGCCGGAGATAGAGCAGCAGCCAGCAGACATTGGTCACGATTAATATACTGATGATCACAATCTTCCAACCTCCTTCTATGAAAATCAGTGTAACCAGCGCCGATCGTTTTCAGACCTTCAAACCACGGCCAAACGAGAAAAGCTGCCTGCAGTTAGACCTGCAGACAGCTTTCAAATGAATATGATGACATATGAAATGATTCATGAATTCCAAATCGAATGAATTCGCTTAGACTCTATCGTTTACTCGATATAATCCTTCAAGCGTTTGCTCCGGCTGGGGTGTCTCAGCTTCCGCAGCGCTTTCGCCTCAATTTGGCGGATGCGCTCTCGGGTTACGCCGAATACTTTGCCGACCTCTTCCAGTGTGCGCGTGCGGCCGTCTTCGAGGCCAAAGCGCAGACGAAGCACGTTTTCTTCCCGCTCTGTCAGCGTGTCGAGGACATCGCCCAGCTGCTCCTTCAGGAAGGTGAACGCCGCAGAGTCAACCGGTGCCGGGGCGTCATGATCCTCAATAAAGTCACCCAGCTTGGAATCATGCTCGTCCCCGATCGGCGTTTCGAGCGAAACCGGATCCTGCGAAATTTTCATAATTTCACGGACCTTCTCTACGCTGAGCTCCATCGCCGCAGCGATTTCTTCCACTTCGGGTTCGCGTCCAAGCTCCTGCACCAGCTGCCGCGATATACGTGCCAGCTTGTTAATCGTTTCGATCATATGGACCGGAATCCGGATCGTTCTTCCCTGATCGGCTATGGCCCGCGTAATCGCCTGTCTGATCCACCATGTAGCATAGGTGCTGAACTTAAAGCCTTTCGTGTAATCGAATTTATCTACGGCTTTGATGAGCCCCATGTTGCCTTCCTGGATCAGATCCAACAGCTGCATGCCGCGGCCCGCATATCTCCGGGCAATGCTGACAACCAGCCGCAGGTTCGCCTCGACCATAATTTTTTTGGCTTCCTCGTCCCCTTCAGCGACGCGCTTGGCCAGTTTGATTTCTTCTTCCGTGCTCAGCAGGCCGACACGGCCAATTCCCTTCAAGTACATACGCACAGAATCATCGTTCTTCATGCCCGTCGGCAGCAGCTCGACGTCAGCATAGGGCTGGTCTTGCTCCTGTTGATTCGACTCGGCTTGATTTCTCATCACTTCATCGCGTTCACGTTCTTCCATCATCCTGTACGTTCCTCCCCCTGAAAATAATCTCTCTGTATCGCTTGATACGGCTTTCTGAGGTGTAAAAAATATTGACAATCACCAATCGTTGTGATACGATAAATGGTAATAATGTGATTAATTTTGGAGTACACATTATAATATCATATACGCACTTACATTTCAATATGTTTCATAGAATTTAGCCTTTTGGATTAAATTACATAAAAATCACATAATATAGACCCGCCGGAGTAACGCTGATGTTCTCCTGCGGGTCTTTTTTGTTGGCTTTATCCGGATGAAGAACGGTATATGATCCGGTACGGGATCTGCACCTTTTCCCTAGAACCACGGGTCACAAGCCTTAAAGCCTCCTCACCTGCCCGGAAGAGCTGATGGTCTACCGTGGTCAGCTGAAGGACTTGGCCAATCGGCTGATTTTCCTGTCCGATGATGGCGATATCGTCCGGAATGCGCAGCCCGGCAGAGAGAACAAATTGGTGGATTCCGGCTGCCACCTCGTCCCCGTTGGCATACACGGCGGTCGGCCGGACTTTTCCTTCAAGAAAGTGGCGGGCTGCATCCATACCATCCTTCAATGTGGTGCAGCCATCCAGGCACCGGCATGGCGGTACTTCCCCAAAAACGTCCCGGTAAGCCTGCATCGTCAGCCGGGTGCTGATGCTGGTCTCCCCTCTAGCCGTCGTGAACGCAACATCGGAGTGCCCCATGCTTTTCAGGAAGGAAAACACCTCGAGCGTCGCGGCATACCGGTCAATGTAGGCGCAGCCGATTTCCTCCAGTTCCGTATACTCGCAGGCTACGATGTGACCATGACCCGCAAAGGGGACGATGGACGACCAATCATTGGCACGAGACGTGATGATGATGCCGTCGAGCAGTTTAGTTTTCAGCATAGTTAAATACTCCAGCTCTTTCTCCGGATCATACCGGGTTGGAAGCACAGTCACGGTGTAATCTTCCTCAACCGATTTGTTCAATACACCGCTTAGCATCCGGTCGAAAGCCGGGTTGTTGTTGTACGGGATGATCACGCCGATGCTGCGGGTCCGGCCGCGGATCAAATCAACCGCATTGCGGTTTGGCGTGTAATCCAGTTCGTCGATGGCTCGCTGCACGGCGGCTCTTTTCTCAGCGGAAACGTACGGATGCTGGTTGAGAACCCGGGATACTGTGGATACCGAAACACCGGCCCGTCTGGCGATTTCGTGAATGTTGGCCATAACTCCCTGCCTTCTGACTTTTTCATTTCGAATGGTTCCTTTATTATATCACGCTGACTCCGATCCTCATTACGATCGTGGACCAGCCGCAGCGGATTATTCATCCCGGGACTGAATGTCGTACTGATCGGCCTGCAGCATAAGCTGCTCGCTGCCTTGTGCCTGAATGACAACCCGTGTCCCGCTGACAATCGGCGCTCTTCCGTCCGGAAACCAAGGCCGTTCGCGGTCCACCACGATCAACAAGCCCTCGGCGTCGCCCATCGCTGCAAATTGCCGGCCGTCGCCGCTCCACATGGACAGTCCCAGCGTCGTTTGAATCTGTTCCACGGCAGCGGCCACTTCATCAACAGGGAGCCCGATTTCACTGATCCGCAGCAGCTGGCTGCTTCTGAAGTCTTCATTTTCGGCGTTATCAAACGAATGGTGGGCAATGAATTCAATCAGATTCTCATCCGGATCGTAAAAATACAGGGCGTCGGCATTCCAGTTCCCGAAATGAAATTGATCCCCGTCCTGATCGCGGAACAGCGTAATTCCACGCTGAGCGGCCCATTTTTTGGCAGCTTCGAGCTGATTCGTCGGAATCGTAAAAGCAATATGGTACATCGATTTTTCGCCGGGCGCTTCCGCCTTCTGAAGAATGAGCTGGCTGCCGCCGGCTTGAATGGTGACGTTATCCGACTGTTCTTCGGCCACTGGGAGACCGAGCTTCCCGGTGTAAAATTGCTTCATCTCCGCAAAATGCCGGGTATTTATCGTAAGTTGTTGGATTTTCATCGTAAAAGACCTCCATGTGCTTTTGGTTTTCAAGGAATTTCTCTGCGGCAGCGTACGCAGCATTTCTAAAATGCGGCATACCCCATTCACCGTGGGGTACATGACCTGGTCCACTTCCGTCGTAGGTCAACGCGATGCTTCCCTCTTCCACGAATCTTTCAGCGAAACGATCCGGTTAAATACCGGTACCGGACCGGTCAGATCTTTGTGATCCAAGCAGAAATAGCCTTGGCGGATAAACTGGTATTTGGCATCCGGTGAAGCATTTTTCATCCATGGCTCCATGATCGCTTGCCTGTAAATGATTCGGGAATCGGGAGATACCAGCTCTGCCCAATCATTGTCCGATTCCGCCACGGACGCGGCATCTTTCAGCAGACTGCCGTACAAGCAGATCTCGGCGGGAACACCGTGTGCGGCGGACACCCAATGGATCGTCGATTTCACCTTTCTGCCGCTGAATCCGGTTCCGCTTTTTGTCTCGGGATCGTACGTGCAATGCAGCTCTTTCACTTCACCGGTCTCCGGATCCTTGACGGCATGATGGCATTTTAAGTAGTACGCCCCCTTCAATCGAACTTCGCTTCCCGGAAACAGACGATGAAAGCCCGGTACCGGATGTTCCATATAATCTTCCCGCTCGATATACAATTCTCCGGAAAAGGGGACATCCCTGCTGCCAAGCGCCGGATCGGCATCGCTGTGGTGGAGATGCAGTATTTCCACCTGATCCTTCGGATAATTCGTGATGACGACTTTAAGCGGATCAAGCACAGCCATCACAGCGACAGACTTATCCTTTAAGTCCTGGCGGATGAAGTGGTCGAGCATCGCGGCATCCATCGTGCTGCTTCCCCTCAGCATGCCCACTTCCTGCATGAACCTCCGGAGGCCTTCCGGCGTAACGCCTCTTCGCCGCAGTCCCTTCAAGGTCGGAAGGCGGGGATCATCCCATCCGTCAACGAATCCGCCTTCGACCAGCTCCCTGATGTACCTTTTGCTCGTGACCATTCCGGAAACGTTCAGACGTCCGAATTCCCGCTGCTTCGGGGGTTCCGTTACTTCCAGCTCGCGCAGCACCCATTCGTACAAGGGGCGGTGATCCCTGAATTCCGCGGAGCACAGCGAATGCGTAATGCCCTCGATCGCATCCTGGATCGGATGGGCAAAATCATACATCGGATACACGCACCACTCACTCCTTGTCCGGTAATGCTCGGCGTGGATGATGCGGTACAAGGCCGGGTCCCTCAAGTTGATGTTGGGCGAAGACATGTCAATTTTGGCCCGCAGCACCTTGGCGCCGTCCGGGAACCGGCCTTCCTTCATTTGACGGAACAGGGATAGATTCTCCTCCACCGTCCGTTCGCGATAAGGACTGTTTCTTCCAGACTCCGTGAGCGTTCCGCGGTATTCCGTCATTTCCTCCGACGACAAATCGCAGACATAGGCCTTCCCTTTACGGATGAGCTTCAAAGCCGCTTCGAAGATCTCTTCCGAATAATCCGAACCAAAGTACACCGGCAGGTCCAGACCAAGCCATCGGACATCCTCCCGGATCGCGTCCACGTATTTTACGTCTTCCTTCAGCGGATTCGTATCGTCAAAGCGAAGATTCATCTTCCCGTAGAATGCTTCGGCAATGGCTGCGTTCACGTGAATTGCATAGGCGCTTCCGATGTGCAAATAGCCGTTCGGCTCCGGCGGAAACCGGGTCGCGATCGGTCTGGAAAACGTTTCGTTCTCCACATCCTCCATCACGGTTTTCGTTAGAAAATCCACGGCTTCATCTTTTCTTACCTTTCCTTCCATCAACTGTCCCCTCCTGCTCTTATATCAATCAAAAAGAAAACAAAAAAATCCCGCCTCCAAGACGCTGACGTCTTGGGGACGAGATTGTATTTCGCGGTGCCACCCCGGTTCGCGGATCTATCGCTACATCCGCCTCTTCGGGTACGGCATGTACGCATGCTTATACCCTAGCTCTGTAACAGGAGCTCCTGTCGCACCATCCGAGGAATGAGGACCCCTCTTCCGATGCGCCGCTCGGAGGCTTGCTTCAATGACGGGCGGCCTGCTCCTTCACAGCTGCCGGAGCTCTCTGCAAGGCTGCCCGTTCATCTACTCTTCTCTTCACCGCGTTTTCGTTCCGTTTTGATTTTGACCATATTAACATCATTTTCGGCCAATGTAAACCGCATTATGCATACTTTAACCGGAAAGGGCGGGGATTAAATAACCTCCAGGCCATCGTTATCCGGCAGCGGCGGATGCGGGGTGTGCGGCTCGGACTGATACCAGAAAGCGACGGAGGCGATATCGTCCTGCAGCGGCAAATAGCGGCCGCCGGAACGCCAACCGAGCGCCTGGATCGTTACCTTCAAATCCTGTTCAAACCGGATCGGGTCCATCACATGCCAGCGGTACATCCCGAATCGCTGCTGGCTCCGGTATAGGCCGTCCGGTCTGATTTGCTGGTGAAAGCCCAAATAGGCAGTGGAAAACGCACCGTACTGTCCCTGTGGATGCTCAAAATTCCAGGCGCCGCCAAAATAGTCTTCGGTCCCGGTGCCGCAAATCGTCGGGAAATCGCGGTCGCCGTCCATATAGAACTTGATCTCGCCTTCTCCCCACCACCCCGTGTTGTTCACCTGCCAGGCGATGTACGTGCCGACGTACTGTCCACTCCCCTTCACGCCATCCAGAAGCACATGGTCCTGCTTGTACGGCAAGGGGTTGCTCCGGCGCCATTGGGCGTGCAAATAGGCCGCATCCTCCGGCACCTCGGTCAGCGTATAGGTGAACTGGTAATACAGCACGACGGGTTTGTCCATCCGGTTCTCGACCGTAACCCGGGCTTTCTTGCGAAACGGCATCACCCAATAGCTGTTCATCCCGCCGGCGGGATTGACCGCCACAGGCAGGGAGTTGACATTGCTCCGCTCGCACCATCCGTTGCAGAAGAAGTCGCCGACAGGCACTTCTACGGATGGCTCCTGCTCATCATCCCAATAAAAGCGCAGAATCATATGACGCCAGCTGTCCGGAAAGCAGGTCAGCCAAATATGCTGAATGGCTCCGGGACCGTCGATTGCTGCGGCGGTAAACACCTCACCCGGTTTGATATCCACTGATGGCGATATTTTCCATCCTTGACCCAAATCCCGGCCGGCATTCGCTCCGGTTCCCTGGGTGGCCATGCCGCCTTTTCCTTTAGCTCCCGTCACATTTTCCGCGCTGATCGATCTCGTCTGTGCAGAGGACATCCGGAATAGATTGCCGAGGCCCATGTTCAGCCCGTTAAAAGGTTCCATACTCATCTCTCCTGTCATTGGTCAAATCGGATATGCATTAAAGCGGTTACAAGTCATTCTACAGGCGTTTCCCCTCTTTATCGATGTTGGGACTTGTTATTTGTTATCCATTCTTGCTATTGTCAGAATAAAGAACCGCCGAGCCGCTGAAAGAGCGGAAACCCGGATACGGGACCAATAGTGGAGGGAGCTGTCAAAGCGTATGGACCGGCAACAGCTGCTGCAAGCCTTGTCCCCCTACGTGCGAAGGGCGTGGCATCACAAAGTTGACCGTATGAAACTGGCGCCGCGGATCATTTTTGATTACGAACTGCTGTATGTTGAACAAGGCGAGCTCGATATCCGGATTGGCGAGGATTCACTGACTGTGTATCCAGGCGACCTGCTGCTGTTCAAGCCCGGTATTGAGCATGAATTTGTCCGTTCCAGGGGACCCTGCTGGATGCCCCATATCCATTTCGACGCCCTGTATTATGAAGACTACGAGGAGGTGCCGATCAACTTTAAGCTGCGGGCGGAATGCAGCCAACAAGAGCTTTCGTGGCTCCGGCCGGATTGGCTGGGTTCCTTGCTGGAAATCCCCCATTTGATCCGGGTACAGAACCATGCGGAAATTCATCAGGAGCTGATGCGGCTCATCCACGCCTACGAGCGCCGGGATGCCGAATTTCCGCTGCTTCAGAAATCGCTCGTGCTGGATATTCTGTATTTGGTCATCAAGGGCCTGAAATCAGCCGAACATGGGCAGCTCTCGCTTCATCAGGCTGCGATGGAGCGGGCGGTGACCCACATCATGGAACATTACAATGGCATCATTCGGCTGGAGGACTTATCCAAAACGGCCTGCCTGAGCCTGTATCACTTCTCGCGCGTATTCAAGCAAACGTATGACGTGTCCCCGCACCAATTCCAGATCCGGTACCGGATGGAGCGGGCCAAGGAGCTGATGATGTACAGCCGGTTATCCTTGTCCGCGATCGCCGAGCAGGTTGGCTACAGCAGCATTTACGCTTTCAGTAAAGCGTTTAAGTCCGCCTGCGGCATCTCCCCGAAAAAATACATGAGCACCCATGCCTCCATGGGTGCTCCGGAAATCCATCATTAAGCCGCTGACGCATAAACGCGCAGCGGCCTTTGATTTACTTTGCCGTTGTGGCAGCTTGAACCAGCTTGTCCAAAGTTCCGCTTCCGAGTTCCCCAAGCCTCCATACGGCCACATGGGTAATCCCGGCTTGGCGCAGCGTGTCGATCCAGGAAGTCAGCGTTGAACCGTCCGCATACCACACCGTATGTTTTACGTTCTTATCATCGGTGTACTGATAGTGGAGACTTCCGCTGGCCGCGTCCCGCTTGAGCTCCGAGCCGTTCGTGTACCGTATCTTTACGGCCTGCTGTTCAGTAATGGCAGTCACTTGATCCCCATGCCAGTCAAAGCCCCCGGCCGCAATCGCGATTGCTTTATCACCCGGAACAGCTGTCATCCGCTTGGCTAACTTTTTCAGAAAAGCTTTGTCCGCTTTGGGTCCCGGACCGCTGTGCGTACCGTACAAATTGTAGGCCATCATCACATATTCAGGCCCTTCGGGCAGCTTCAGCGTTTCGACGGGAGCCCTTGACTCCAGCACGATGCGGAGCGATTTCCCCTTGGCATGCAGCCGCTCATACAATTCGCGATAAAAAGCGGTCATATGGCCCCAGTCCTTGTCCGGGATGCGCTCATAATCGATCTCCACCCCTTGAAACGAGTATTGATCGAGCAGGGCTTCAATATCGGCGATATGCTTCTCCCGCGCTACCTTCGTGGATACCAGCCGCGAGACCAGCTCCGAGTCTTTGGGAGACTCGCTGCCGTCCTGCCGCACGATATCGTTAACAAGGGTCAGGTCCAGCTCGCCGATGCCGGCAGCCTCCGCCGTTTCCCGGATTTGCGGCAGCTCTTCTTTGAACGCCTTCGTAAAATAGGGCTGATCCGATTCGTCAAAATAGGCGGCAAACGCCTGAACACGGCTCAGAGCCTTGCCCAGCTCCCCTGCATCCGCAAGCCCCGACTCCCACTGCCAATCCACCACCCATGCGGTGAGGTTCACAGGAGTTCTGGCCGGCGGAGCCGCCGCTTGCATTGCCGGCTGCCTCATCCAAATGCTGAAACCGACCCCTACGGCGACGATGACAAGCACCAAAGTCATCCATCCGGATTGAGCCACTTGCTTCATACCCATCTTCTCATTACACCGCCATTCGCCTTTGAAATTGCTCTTTCGTCAGAACGTATCGATGGCCCAATCGATCGTCGCGTCCATGGCATGCTCAACCTGCGCCGCGACTTTTTTCCAGCCGAGCAGCTTATTCGTATACCACACCGAGGTTTTTCCATCCGCCGCATTTTCCGTAGTCACCGTGACATCCTCAAAGATTCCGTCATAGATATCGTCCTTGGTGTTTTGCGGACTATAGGCTGATCCCAGTCCCACGGCACCGCCCTTCAGCGAAGGATCGATCGAGGTTTGGAGGACCGGCTTCCCGTCCACGATGACCTCCAGCCGATTTCCCGACACCTTCATTTCAATCTGCCGGGTATTTTTGATGTTGACGGGATATACATCCTCGTCATTTGTATTGGCGCCGGCCTGCGCTTCTTCTGCGGAATACACCGTTGCCTTGTCAAAGGCGAGATCCTCCGAAGACCACTTGACCGGATCCAGCTTTTGTGTGCCCAAGACAGTCACAGAGGATCCAGACAGCTTCTGCTCCACCTGGATTTCGTTGCGGTCCAGCGTGATACGAACGTACTGCTGACCATCTCCACGGTCCTTCAAGTAAAAAGACTGCTTGCCGACCACATTGCCGGAAACCTTCGCATTTAAGGTGAAATCTTCAGGCGCCTGTTCTCCTTGATCCAGCAAAAGCTTGCCTTCCCCTGCAGGCGGTGACGTGAGAACGATCCGGTTATCCTTGAATTCGGCGGCGCCTCCAGCCTGCTTCCACTGCCCCGACTGCTTCTGGTCCCCGGTCACGTACGTCATTTGCTGGCCGCTGTCCTTGCCGATTTTCATCAAAAGATGGTTGGTTGACCAGTAGGGCTCAGGCTGGACGCGGGTCAGGTTGTACACATCCTGTGAGGGCCCATTGAACGCATTGCCCTCCAGGTTAAAATGCATCTGGAACAGAGAACGGATATTGCGGTCATTTACTTCCGTCACAAGCGGGTTCATGCTCCCGTACATCGCGTTGGCATGCATGATCATATAGACGCCGGGCACGAAGCCGAGTTTGTCGGTATAGACCGTGTCCATCAGCTGATAATCCTTGCTGATCCGCGCCTGCATCGTATCCCGGTCCTCGAGCGGAATCATATTTTCATCGCGGATAAAATCCATAAGGTAGTGATTATAATGCTCGATGTCCTCTTTGCTGTCCAGCTTATTTTCGTCCTTGACGCCAATGTAGCCGCCGTTTTTATCGAAAATATTGATGTAGGTCAAACGGTATCCGTTGGTCCCCATTTCCCAATACCCGCTTTTCATCATGCTGCGGAGTTCCTTGGGCTGCACGAATTTATGATCCCCGTTCCCCATCTTGTTGGCATAGGTGAGGAAGGTCGCCTTATCATTGTACCTCTCCAGCAAAGGCTGGGCATAAAGACTGGAGTCATTGCGCCCGTCCTCGAAGGACAAAAACAGCGCCTTGTCCGGCAGCGCCTTCCCCTTTTGGTAGAAATCGAGGATGTCCTGCTGTGACACCGTGACATAACCTTGGTCATGGAGGGTTTGTAGCTGGGCTTTGAGCTGGACTTTATCGATCAGAAGCGGCGTTCCGGTTCGGCTGACCCCAAAATAAGACAGCGCGACAAACCCGCTTCGATTATGCCACGTCGACTTGTCCGGTTCGGCGTAGCGGTCGGTTCTTGCGACGGCTTGGTAGATCAGAAAGATGACCATGATCACCAGGAAGAGCTGGATCCAGGTTTTGATCCACTTCCGCCGGTTTTTGCGCTTCACATCAAGCGCTTCGCTGCGTTTTCCTTTTTTCATCCTGCATCCTCATTTAAATTCCGCGGTTCCGCCGGGTTACAGCGGCACTTCCGTCTTCGTATTTTTTCGGTTTTTTCTTGCGGCTTTTTTATTTCTCGCCTCGATGTCCTGCGGCGTTTCCCTTGTCCCCCAGGTTGATTTCCAGAAGGTGAACCAGGCGACCGGCATTTGCCAGAGCAGCACCATTTCGTAGAAAAAGCAAAAGACGAAGCCGAATACCCACAGCTTGCTTTTACGGAATAATAGATGAGCCAGACTCATCAGCAGGGACATCAGCAGAAGTCCCATCAAGAAGGTTCCCGGAAACACATGGTGGAAAATGGGCACATACAGCAGGTTGTAGAGCACAATCAGCGGCGCAGCGATCGGAACGATGACACCGATGTAGAAAAAGAGGGCCATAAACGGTTCCTTGCGCCAAATAAATCCGGCCGCTCTAAGGGATTCCCGCAGCCAGGAACGCTTCCATCGCATCTGCTGCTTCAGGAAAACATTCATCTCCGAAGGA
Source organism: Paenibacillus sp. FSL R5-0378 (assembly GCF_038009285.1). NCBI lineage: Bacteria > Bacillati > Bacillota > Bacilli > Caryophanales > Paenibacillaceae > Paenibacillus > Paenibacillus sp. FSL R5-0378. Next base: position 3,898,115 of record NZ_JBBPAY010000001.1, on the reverse strand, counting down.
ACGATCGTGGAGCAAATCGCTTTATCCTGGTACGCCGTCCGGTGTGTCTTCAGGATAAAGTTGGTCATGCTGCGGTCGTCGCCGAACGTAGCGGGCTGTCCCAGAAACTTCTGGTTGAGCCAGGAGTCCGCATGCTTCAGCACAAGCCTCTTTTTATAACAGGATAACGGCCCGGACAGGCAGGTGACGCTGTCAAACCAGGACTCGGCCGCTTTCATGATCCGGAACGCGATATAATAGCGCACGGTCTGGAGCTTCGTAATGGAGTTGGTGTACTTGTTCTCCACATCCGTCCGCCCGGCAACCCCGCCCATACGCGGATCTTGGAAGGGCTGCACCAAATGCTTAATGGCGAGCGGATCCAGGAAGCTGTCCGAATCCACGAACACGACCAGATCATGCTTTGCCATCCGTACCCCCTGCACCAAGGCTTCCCGTTTCCCCCCGTTCTCAGGGAGGATATGCATCCGAAGCCGTTCTTTGGTTTGAAAGCGGTCGGCTTCCTGATGAAGCAGGTCGATCGTTTTCTGAATCTGCTCCGCGGACCGGTCGGTAGAGCGGTCATCAACGACGATGACCTCCAGCTTGTCCACCGGGTAATCCTGGTTGATGCAGCTGATAATCGTCCGATGGATCCACTTCTCTTCATTAAAGCACGGAATAATGATCGATACGCCCGGCGTAAAATCCGGATTGACCGGCACGTCACGGTATAGAGATCCGAACAAGTATCTCGTCAACAGAAATGCCGCGGCGATCAGGCTGTATAAATACAGCAGGAAATTGTACTTAAAATAAATGATGCTCTCCGCCCGAAGCAGCAGCACAAAAACGGCGGCAAGCAGCAGCAGGCCGCTGGCCGTATACACGGAGTATCCCCAGCGTCTGCGCTGAAAATATTCATGCAGCGGGTTGGTGAACTCAAAAGCAGCCATCATAACAGTCTCTCTGCCGGTTCCGCGCTCAAAGGTCCGTACGACGACTCCTTCGATATCCACTTTGGATTCAAAGCCTTCCGGCATCGTGCCTGCCGGAATTTCAAAGTGCATGGACACTTTGCTCCCCGGCTGGATGTGGTCCGTCGTGAAGGGCAGCTCGAGCAGGAGGCCTGTTGAAGATACATCAACAGCCTTCGTTTTCAGTTTTCTCCGGTTCTTTCCTTTGCCCCAAGTCAGAAGCACGGGAAAATCCGCCTCGTAACGCAGGCTGAATTTCCGCATCCTTTCCAAATAATCCGAGCTGAACTGGTCCGCATCGTTATCCCGCGAGCCTCTCCGGTCGACTGAACGGCGAATTTGTTCCGGGTCAGGAACATTTGATAAGATCCGCCGATCCGAACGGGGTAAGGTCAGAACCTCATCGGTTTGTTTTTTCTTTCGTCTGAACACGGTTCTTATTTCTCCCATCTGCTCTCGTTACAGCCGCCAATAAATGTAACCCTGACGCTCGAACTCTGCTTTGTCATATATTCCCTTAACGTCCAGCAAGATCTTTACCGAGTCCTTTCTGAACATCGGATCCATATCCGCATAGCCCATGCCCGCAAAGCATTGATGCGGGACGGCCGTGACCAGCACATGCAGGTCCAGCAGCTCCTCCACCCGGGACAGCTCCAGACCGTATTCGGCATAAGCCGCTTTCGGGTCTACCAGCGGGTCAACGATTTGGGGTTGAATACCGTAATCCTGAAGCTCTTTGATGATATCCACCACTTTGGAATTCCGGATATCGGCGCAGTCCTCCTTGTATGCCAGGCCGAGAACGGCGACCTTCACGTCACGCAGGTCCAGCCGTTGCCGGACAAGCAGCTTGATCAACTGCTCGGCGACATATTTGCCCATCCCGTCGTTGATATGCCGTGCCGCCAGAATGATCCGTGAACGGATGCCGGTATCCTCCGCTTTATACGTCAAGTAGTACGGATCGATTCCAATGCAGTGCCCGCCAACCAAACCGGGAACGAAGTTCAGGAAATTCCACTTTGTCCCTGCGGCGCGCAGCACTTCCCGGGTATCGATGCCCATCTGGTGGAACAGCATGGACAGTTCGTTCATAAAGGCGATGTTAATGTCCCGCTGGGCATTTTCAATAACCTTTGCCGCTTCGGCCACCTTGATGCTTTCCGCCCGGTATACGCCGGCATCGATGATCTGTTCGTACATGCCGGCAATGATCCCAAGCGATTCCTCATCCATTCCCGACACGATCTTGACGATATTGTCTAGCCGGTGAACCTCATCGCCTGGATTGATCCGCTCCGGCGAATATCCTACTTTAAAATCCGTCCCGCAGCGCAGGCCTGACTCCGCCTCCAGGATCGGAACGCAAATCTCTTCAGTGACGCCAGGGTACACGGTCGATTCATAAACCACGACAGCACCTTGGCGCAATCTCCTGCCGACCATGCGGCTCGCTTCTTCCACAAACCGTAAATCCGGCACGTTACCGCTCTGCACCGGGGTCGGTACGGCAATCACATAAAACACGGCTTCGCCAAGCCGGTCCGCCTCAGATGTATATTCCAATCCCGCAGACGCTGGGTCTGCGTCATACACGGACGTCTGCGCATTAGAAGAAGCTTCCTCCTGCAGCCGGCTGACCTTGTCCGGGTTGACATCAAAGCCGATCACCCGCATCTTTTTCGAGAACGCCTGTGCCAGGGGAAGGCCTACATACCCGAGTCCAATGACCGCGACCGGGCTGTATGCATACAGCACTTCTTTAGTTGGTGTTGACATATTCCATCTCCATCTATCTTTCTTTACCTGACGGATTCCCATCATCAGAAATCCAGTCGGACAGTTTCACGAACGTGTATCCTTGTTTCCGTAAGTTTTGAATAATGCCAGGCAGTGCTTCCGCCGTGTGGGTATCGTCCAGCGAATGCAGCAAAATAATTCCGCCGCTGTGGCTTTGCTGGATAACCGAGTTCAAGATCTGTGAAGCGGTGCGCTCCCGGTTCCAATCATTCGGATCGATATCGAAATCGACAATATTCCGGTAACCGGCCGCCGCGATAATCCGGGCTGTCCGATCGTCAATATCGCCGGTCGGCGGCCGGAACAGCATGGCCGGCTGCTGCTGGATCGCATCCGTAATGATGCGGTGTGCCTTGACCACTTCATCCTGCAGCTGCTTGACGCTGAGCTTGGTCAGTACCGGATGGCTGTAAGTATGATTTCCGACATCATGCCCTGCTTGCGCGATCGCCCGCGCCAGGTTCGGATTTTTCTCAACCCCGTCCGCACGCAAAAAAAACGTACCCTTCACGTGGTACTGGTCCAAAATATCGAGCAGCTTCGTGATCGTTTCATCTGTGCCCCAGTCGTCAAAGGTAAGGGCGATTTCCTTCTTGGCGGTCTTGTGGCTGTACACGAGATTGTAATCCGCTTTGGCGTAATCGGCGTTATACTTCGCAGCCTGATACCCTTGAACCGTGTCGGCCGGTTTACGTACGCCGCCTGTGGCGACCAGCTTGTCTAAAGTAACGAAATGATAACCGGCTGCCGAAGCTTCCGCAGCGATCAGGTTCACCGATTCATTCAAAGTCCGGTTCTCCGCCAGGTCAATCGCCACGATCCCACCGCGGTTAATGTATTTCCGGATATAGTTCTTTTTTTGCTGAGGGGTCTCCGCCTTCCAATTATGTAAAAACAGACTGTAGGATATGACCGCCTGCTGTCCGCTCTGCGCCGCTGCCAGCCGGATATCGTCGCTGATCGCCCCCGTTTGCGTTCGGACGAACTTCGGAGTGACCCCCGTTTGTTTACGGATGACATCGTTGGCCAAATGGATTTCCTTGTAGATCTGTCCGTAGTCCATCCGGCTCATGTCCACCGCATTCAGCGTGTTGTTTTCAATTTCATGTCCCCGGGACAAAATCTGCCGGGCGATATCCGGTTCCTCCGCAACCCGCATCCCCGGCAAAAAGAAGGTTGCTTTTATGCCTAAGGCATCCAGCTGATCAAGAAGCTTGTCCATCGTTTGGACGTCTGCCATCCCGTTAAACGTTAAGGCAAGGTTTCGGCTGGTCGTGTATGCAAGAGAAACAGCCTGGCTCATCTCACCGGTATAACGCTGGACCTGCTTGTCAGCCTCAGCCGTTTTCGTGCCGCCGTCCGTATCGTCTCTCTCCATCCAAGTACATCCTGACAGCATGCTTATTGCCAGAACCGCGAGCACCAGCCATCCGGCCGGTTTTCTGGGCGAGAAGTCTTTCATCACTTTCATAGATATCTCCTTTGACACACTCTTAAGTCCTACCAAAAGAATAACGTGTAACGCCTATTCAACAAATGACAAAAAGATGTCAATTTTTCGACATTCAAACTTTAATCCCAGGTCCCGGGCTGGATCGATTCGGACTGCCGGCATCTTCTCCATCGGTGAAATCCTTTAGAGCTCTCCGACTTCCGCTGCTCCAGCAGCAGTTTAACCCCTCTGATCAAATAGCGGTAACGCAATTCATCCTCATGACTAAGCTTACGCATTTCTGTAAAATAACGTTCGAACATCCTAACAACCACTCCATTTATCTATGTGTATAGAACTAATTTACTAGATCCAACTGTACAAATTCTGAACATGCCCATAGACCGAGTCTAAATCGTCGATTTTCATCGTTATACTGGATTCGATCAACACAAAAAAAGTGCTGCTGGAAAGTTCATCAAGAACCTTCCGGCAGCACTGATTCCATGCTTTATTTCTGCCCTTTTTTCGCCTGCTCCTCCATGTAATTGCGCATCCGCTTCATATATTCCGGCGCATCCATCGGGTCGGCGGCGATCATTTCAATGATGCAGAGCTTTCCGGCCCGCTCCTGATCCGCCTGAGCGAACGCCTGCTCAAGCTCCCCGTTTGTCCGCACCGTCGCCGTAAACGCCTCTCCGCCGAAGGCTTCGGCCAGCTTCGTGTACGACCAGCGCGGAATCTGGTTGTAGCGCTGATTCTCTGTTTTCACGTTCAAGTATTTTTCGATGGTGTATCCGTCATTATTCAGAACGAAAATGATCGGCTTGCAGCCGTAATACAGCATCGAGCTGATCTCCTGCGCGGTCAGCTGCAGCGAGCCGTCCCCCGTAAACAGCAGCACCCTGCGGTCCGGGGCGGCAATGCTGGCACCATAGGCTGACGGCGTGGCATAGCCGATCGACTGCCACCCTCCCTGCGTAATATACGTGACGTTCCGGGGCAGCCGAACATAAGCCATGCCGTTATAGAACGTTCCCGTCTCGGCGACGACGATGTCGCCTTCCTTCAGCATGCGCTGGATCCTTGGATAATAAGTCGAGGCGAGCAGCGGTGCTTCGGGTTCACCCGTAACTTGATCATACGGAAACGCCCCCTTGCCGGCGGCGGCGCTGCCTTTATAACCGATCTTTTGCAGCTCAAGCAGCATGTCGGCAGCCAGCACATTCGGGAATTCAGCTCCTCCCACCTTGACCATCTTGGGCTGAATATCGACGGTAACGAGCGGATTCAATTTGGCGGTGTACGTGCCCGTATTGCTGTCGGCCCATACCATCCCGACCGCGATGACGCAGTCGGCTTGTTCCACCGCCGTTTGTACTTCAGACGAACCAAACGAGCCGCCGTACACCCCGATATAGTTGGGGTGTGACTCATCGAAAGCACCTTTACCGAACATCATCGTCGCCACCGGAATATTCATGGCATCTGCCAACTGGCGCACCGCCGTTTGAAGTCCAAAACGCATCGCATTCACGTCAACCAGCAAAATCGGCTTGCGGGCCCGGTCAAGCAGCTGGCGCACCTGGTCCGCCGCTGCTTGAAGAGTCGTCAGGTTGGATGACGGTTTTGGCGGTGTCGGTTCTCCCCTTCCCATAACAGGCTTTGAGACCAAGTCGTCGGCGATCACCAGATAGACCGGCTTTTTCTTCTCCTTGGCGATCCGGATAGCCGTCGGAATTTCGATCTCGGCATTCTCCGGCGTAACGACGGCCGAATAGGCCGTAATCGGCTCATACACCTTGCGAAAGACGTCAAAATTGCCGTCCATCAAGGTGTGGTGCATCAGCTTATGCTCCTTCTGATCCTTGTCCGGAGGGGATCCGACGATATGAATCAGCGGAATGTGCTCGCTGTTTGCCCCGGCGATCGCGTTGCAGGCACTGAGTTCACCGACGCCGAACGTCGTAATCAGCGCCGAAATGCCTTTGATCCTGGCGTAAGCGTCCGCCGCGTATCCCGAGTTCAATTCATTTCTTCCATTGATAAATTCAATGCCGTTATACTTCTCCAGCGTATCGAGCAGGGTAAAATTATAGTCTCCGGGCACGCCGAAAATTTCGGTAATTCCCTCAAGCTTTAAGCAGTCAAACAAATACTGGCCGAGACTTTTCCCTGTGGTGCCAGATTTCTGATCGGTACTTCCCGTCGCCGTCATGTTACCCATTCTTCGCTCACTCCTTATCCATTTCTTGGGCTGTTTCTGTATAACATTACCCTTTCCGTGGACAGGTTATTCTACACGAGGATTCAAATCGTCCCCAAGAGTGGAATATAAGGAAGTTCTGTCTTGAAGCCGATGTTTTTTTTCATTTACAAAAAAAGACCTCGGCATAGGTCGTATGCCTCGGTCTGCATTACAAGGTTGCACATCCTCAGGTTATGCGTTGTTCTTCAGCGGGAGCCAGGCGAGCACGTCTTGAATTTTGGCGTCCCAATATCCCCATTCATGGCTTCCCGGGCCCTCTTCGTATGTATAATCCAGACCCGACTGCTTGCACGCTTCGCGGAACATAACGTTGTCCTCGTACAAAAAGTCCTCGGTACCGCAGCACTGGTACAGCATCGGTTTCGGCCCTTCCGACTTCGCACACTGTTCCATCAGCCAGAACAAGTCCTCCTCGCGGTTCTTTTCCGGCTTGTCGCCATAGATCAGCTTGTAGTCCGTGAAAAGGTCCATATTTTCCGGAACATGGAGACCATTCATCGCACCTGACAATGAAGCGGCGGCCGCAAAGCTCTCCGGTTTGCTTAGCGCCCATTTGAACGCCCCGTAACCTCCCATGGACAGCCCTGCAACGAAATTGTCCTCCCTTTCCGCCGATAGCGGGAAGAAAGAACGGGCAATGCTTGGGAGTTCCTCGCTGATAAACGTCCAGTACTTGTTCCCGTAAGCCATGTCCGCGTAGAAGCTGCGGTGCACCTGGGGCATAACGACCGCCAGTCCCGTCGATGCGACATAACGCTCGATCGACGTTCTGCGCAGCCAGATGGAATCGTCATCCGACAATCCGTGGAGCAGATACAGCGTCGGATGCTTGTCCGCAAATGTGTTATTCTGCATCCCGATCTGATGGCGGGTCTGCTGCGGAAGAATGACCGTCATGGAAGTACTGAGCTGCAGCACGTCCGAAAAAAAGTGACATTGAATCAAAGCCATGATATAAGTCCACCTCTCTATAATCGATCCATTGGATCGGCTGCCGTTTCTTCCCGCCTGCTCCATTGCCTGCTGCAAGCGGGTACCGGTTGTTCGGCCTCCATCATTATTGTAACGCGTCATGGCAAAAAGTTCATGATGATTTTTGGGTGTAACGAAGGTGGGATCGAGGCTATCTATTGTCCATGCTGCCCGCCAAGTTTGTCAGAAGCCGCATGCCGGTCCGAATCTGCTCCTCATTGACAAAGCTGTAGCTGAGCCTGAACCAGGACCGCATTTCGCGCTTCGGGTCAAACACCGCGCCTGGAACGAACGAAACCGCCTCCGCGGTGGCGCGCTGCCATAACATGTCCACAGAAAGTTGATCCGGGAGCTTCACCCACAGGTTGAGACCGCCTTCAGGCACAGTCCACTGCCAGCCGGTGTCCCGGAGTGACTCGATCATCAGATCCCGCCGGATCTGAAGGGCAATCCGCAGCTTTTCCAGGTGATTCTGCATCCGCTCTGATCCGAAATAGTGCAGAAACAGCTTCTGATTGACGAGCGGCGAGCCGTTATCCGCAAGCGACTTCAAGGTTAACAGCGGCTGGATGACCGAGCTTCGGCCCACCACAGCACAGATCCGAAGACCTGGAGCTACGTATTTGCTGAAGCTGCTCAAATAGATAACCCATCCCTCCGTGTCATAGGTAAACAGCGGTAACGACGGAGGCTCTCCGAAATAAATGTCCCGAAACGTATCGTCCTCAACGAGCAGGCACTGATATTTCTCGGCCAAGGCGACCAGCTCTTTCCGCTGACCGGCAGGGACCGAATAGCCCGTTGGGTTATGAAAGGTCGGATTCATATAAAAAAAGCGGGGCTTGTGCCGTTTCATCATCTCCTCGACCTGGACAAGGTCGTATCCGCCGGGCGAAATGTCGACGGGGAGAAAACGCGCCCCCTGAGCGCGAAAAATATCCAGTGCCGCGCTGTAAGTCGGACGCTCCACCATCACGGCGTCCAGCGGACGAATATAGAGCCGGGCTAACAGATCAATAGCCTGCTGCGCACCGGATGTAATGATCAACTCGTCCGCCGATATACTCACCTTGAGCCTTCCTGTCATGTAATCGCCCAGAAAATCCCTCAGCTCGGCATCCCCCTGCAAATCGGAATAAGTGCCGATCATTTTCGGATAGCGGTCAAACACCTCTTTGACATATTGGGACAGATACAAATTGGGCAGCAGATTGGGATCAATCAGCGCCTGCGAAAATTGATAAACGGAAGGCACACGCTGAATGTCGGACATCTCGTTCCGATAGGTCCGGGCAGCAGCTGAGCTTTTTTCATAGGTTGGCAGTCCCGTGATTTCATGCATCGGAGCAACATAATACCCCGATTTTTCCTTTACGTAAGCCTTCCCCTCTTCCTTCAGCAGCTGGTAAGCGCGAAAAACGGTGAGCCGATGAACCTGCAGCTCCCCGGCCAGCATCCGGATCGAAGGAAGCTTGTCATGGGCAACAAGTTCTCCCCGCTGAATCCTGGCGACAATATGATCATAGACCTGCCGGTACAGCAGCGGATGATCCTTCTGTGTCGTCTGCAATTTCATTTTCCCTCCGGACATCAAATGGGTTGTAGACTCATTGTACTATAAACCCGCGTCCATCTGTTCTGTGATCATGCATCTGTTCTGTAAGCCTCCTTGTATGATGGGAAGACAACCAAAGGAGGATTTAGCATGATACTTGTCAACTACTTGCTAATGTGTCTTATTTTTGGCACCACGTTTCTGGCCATTAAAATCGGGGTGGACGCGTCCGCTCCGCCCTTTTTCTCGGCGGGACTGCGCTTTTTTGCGGCCGGCTTGGCGCTGTTTTTGTGGATGGTTTGGCGCAAAAAGTCCCGTTTCCGTCTTCTGCTGCGCAAAGAAATGCTGCTGAGCGGCATCCTGCTGACCTTCGGCACGTTTGCGCCGCTCTATTGGGCCGAGCAGCACGTTTCTTCCGGATCCGCCGCCGTCTTCTCGGCTACAGGTCCGCTGATCATTTTACTCATCCAAATGCTGGTCTTCAAAGCAAAGAGCACGACGAGGACCGTCGCCGGCTGCCTTCTAGGTTTCGCGGGCGTCCTGCTGCTGCTGCTCTCGGACCTCTCTCCCTCCTCCAGAGGCGCCTGGATCATCGGCGGACTGGTCATCCTTGCCGGGGAAATCTGCTACGCCGCAGGAACGCTGTATTCACGAAAGGTGATCCAACGCTTTCCCGAAGCATCGCCCATTGCGCTGAATGCGGCGCAGATGATGCATGGCGGATTCCTTCTGCTTGTGCTATCTCTGCTGACTGAGCCTATACATGCCGCCGGGCTGCCCGCCGGTGCCGCACTCGGTTCACTCGTTTATCTGATCGTTATGGGATCCATGGTCGCCCACAGTCTCTATTATTGGCTGGTTGCCAAGACGAATCCCGTTTTTCCGTCGACTTGGCTGTACATCTCGCCCATGATCGCCATGGCGGCAGGGGCCGTGCTGTATCATGAACGCATCACCTGGCTCTCGGTCGCCGGCATGATTACGATTATTACCGGAACGCTGATCACCAATCTGGACAGCATTCTGCGGGTGATCCGCAGGCCGGTACAACTGACGACAGACGGAACGACGGTCCGGGACTAGCAGCATTTCTTTTCACCATTGCCAATCAACATCCGGCACATCTGCAACCGTGGCAAACCGTGTGCAGATATGCAAATTTTTTTCTTCTTTTCGACCTATAACGTATATGTAAAAAAAAGGAACTATGGACCTCACTTGCACATCCAAATCGAACTATAATCGGAAGCGTCCGGGAATAATCGGCCATTTTACACATACACATGGTTGTCGTCGCCGAAATGTCGTATCTGTAACTTATTTGGGAAAAGGAGAGGAAAGATGATTCAAACCGTAAAATCGAAAACCGGAGCAGCTGCGCTCATCATGGCGTTCATTTCCTTGCTCTTGACGGGGATTTGGAGTGGCACATCGGCTCATGCTGAAGCCGCCTCACCAATCAAAGTCGCCGTGGATACAAAGTGGGTCAACTTTTCAGTGGACCCAGTGGTGGATGGGGGAACTATGTTGGTGCAAATGCGCCCGCTGTTCGAGTCGATGGGAATTTCCCTGAACTGGGACCCGCGTAATCAAACCATCACAGGCCAGAAAGATTCGCTGTCTTTTACCCTGCAGCTGAACAGCAAGGAAGCTACTGTGAACGGAAAAAAAGTATCCCTGGATAAACCCGCGCGGAGCGTCCGTGGAAACACGCTTGTACCTCTAAGATTTGTCGGCGAGGCGACTGGCGGATTTGTCGTATGGGATGCCAAAAATCGCGAAATCACAATATTTTCGGAACAAATGCTGAAACAGCTTGGACTGACCAAAGAACAGGCGGCGGAGATTCTTGCGCACGCAGGAGATACGACAGCAAATCCGCCGGCTGGCACGGAACCAACGGAAAACGACGGCGATGAATCAGCACCGGCCGTACCGGTACAGCTTGATAAGCTTCAAGGAATGTATGTTGGCATGCGCTTGGACCCAGGCGGTTATGAGTGCGGAGGAGCTTGCTGGGATTATTACACCTTCCTTTCAGGCAAAAAGGTTGTCATCGGCGAGCCGGCCACCGGCGGCCCGGAAACCATCGATTGCTCGAAGCTTTCATGCAGAGATTATTCCATTACCAATGGTAAGCTGGTTTTGGGTAACGGAACAACCCACACGATTCGGGTATCGTCCTTAGGAAACCTGTACATTGACGATGTGCTTCTCGAGAGAGTAACGCCGGTTGCGTCCAACCATAAACTAAACGGCAGTTACGTGTATAGGGGTTATTCGGGAATGGCTGGAGTAAATTCGGCCTCCTCGGCATGGGAGGAACGATTGACTTTCCAAACCGACGGTACGTTCAAAGCCGACAACTTCACCCTTGGTACACAGGAGGCTGGTTCCGGAACAACCAATAGCTCCGCGGGGTCTAGCGGAACGGGTACGTACAGCATTTCGGGAAATACGATTACCCTCAAGTTTACTGGCGGTACAGTTGAACGTTACGTCTTTTTTATCCACACCGGCAAAGATGGAAAACCAAATGTTCAGGATGTTCAAATCGGCAGCCGGAATTTCTTCGTTGATGCGGAATAAGCTCTATCCAGCTGCTTTTGCATAAAATCACACAATCAAAAACGGCCGATCAGGAGTCATCCTGACCGGTCGTTTGCCGTCTAACGATGTTTTGCGTTAAACCATCTCTTAAATTAAGCCCGCCTCCCGAAGAAATGATCGTACCACCTCGGTTTGGTAGTTGATCCGTATGTTCATGTCGAGGCTCCAGCACGTTTCAACGGTTACCGCTTTGGCCTTTAGCCGATCTGCCGCGGCTGTCCGGGAAGAGCCTTTCAGCTTGTGCATCCGGATATGAAAACGATGAGAACGGCGGACCACCCTCCCGTTCATATGCTTGATCACCCTCCGGACAGCGGGTACAGCCGGGCTACCTGAATCCGTAATCAGCGTCTGTCCCAGCACGTCTGTGCTCGCGGACGACAGGCCGTTGGCTTCGTGAAGATCCAGGTACCAGGCAGGTTTATACTTTCGCATGATTTTATACAAAGCACGCGACATTTCATGCGTTGTACGGCCTGACGGACCGCGCGGGAACGTCCGGTTCAAATCCGGCTTGCCCCGGATTCGCTTTTTGAAAGCAGGCCGGTTGGCAATAGGGACTACGATCAGCGTGCCCCGTTCAATCGTCCAATCGCCGTTTTTCAGCTGTCTAACCAGCTTCTGCGCGGCGCGAATGCTCCCCACTTCCCTGCCATGAATGCCTGCCACGATCATGAAAACAGTACCAGGAGCATCACCGTCAAAAATGTGCATCGTTGTTTCAAACGAGGTTCCTTGGGCGAGTTTGCGACTTTCGTACAACATAGCCTTCACCACCTCCGATACGGTATCCTATGCTAGATTGATAGGAGGTGTACAGGCAGGTGTTGTCCGGAAGTTATGATTTTATCCCTATTCCATTACGATCACCTTTTCAGCATCCTCATCAGCATTTCCGCCGACGGTGTTCCATACGGCTTCTCATCCGCTTCCTCGACGATCAAGGCGTTCACGATGTAAAAATACCAGTGAAGCAGCTCGCGAGGATCGCCTTCGGCAAACTCCCCGGCCTCTTGCCCCTGCACGAACAAAGGAATCAGCGGCTCGATCATGGCATCCGCCGAGTGCTCCTTCAGAATGTCTGCGGCGTCCTTGGGAATGGCGTCAAGGCTGCGGACGGCGCGGAGAATGAGCATAAAAGCAAATTTGTTCTCGCTGAGCATATTTTCCGTCAGCGCTTGAATCTGCTCATATGGCGTGCCCGGCAGGCTCGGCACATTCCCCGTCTCTCTCCGCCCTTCCTCCATCAGCTCCTGGACGATGCTGGTAAACAGCTCATCCTTGGACGTGAAATAACGATAAATCAGCCCCTCGCTGACGCCGGCTTCCGCCGCGATCATGCTGGTCTTCGTTCCTGTAAAGCCGCTGCGGGCAAAAAGCTTTGTCGCGGCCTGCTTGATTTGATTTTTCCTCTCATCCCGGATATGGGCCAGCTGTTCCTTATTTAATGGCGACAATAGACTCCGAACTCCAATCTCTCAAAAAATAATGTATCCCTATTGTACCATGACGTTCCTTTTGGATCACCGTGCTTGCTTCATTTCCCCAGCCACCGCCAAGGGGAGGACTTTATTCTGCAGAAATGCGTAAAACTGTTGCGGCCGGGAAAAGCACGCCAAATGGCCGGCCTGATGGATGAGCACGAATTCTTTGTAAGGGGCATCAATGCGGCCGCAATACGCTTTGGCCGTTGCCGTCGGCGTAATAAAGTCCGAATCCCCTTGAACAATAAACACAGGCAGCTCGAAGCGATATCCGATCTTGTCAAAATCAAAATGGACCATGTCTTCATGAAGAGCTTCAGCGGAAAATTTCATACCTTTAAACATATCCGACATGTCCCTCATCGTGTGTTCCGGAGATGACAGCATCGAAGGCATGATCAAATCCGTGATCATATTAGGCACACCACGTATTGCCTTCACCATAAGCCGGTTGCGTGTATCGACATCCCTGCTGTTCCAGGTAGAAGGATCGGTCCCCATACGCTCGAGCAGTTCGGCTCCCTTCTTGTTGCCCGAAGTTCGGAATGCCTCCAGCAGCAATCGATGCCCGACGTGTTCGGGATCGGGAGCGTTCTGATCCGTCCCTACATAAGCGTGGTATAAATCCGGACGGTGCGCAGCCATCATGATGCCGGTAAGGCTGCCGACCGAACTGCCAACCAGAATTAGCTTTGTCTGCTGGAGCTTGCCGCATAGATATTCGGATAACTCGATCCCGTCCTCCACCAATCGGTCGAAGGTCAACAATCCGCTGCCTTGTTTGCCATTGCGCCGGAAGGTCTTCCCCGCACCCCGCTGATCCCACTGCACGATCGTAAAATCCTTTTCCCAGGAACGCAGCAGTGGACTGAAGATGGAGTACACCGATCCCGGTCCTCCATGAATAAACAGCAGTATCGGATTGCGCCGGTTTTCTCCCCGGATGGTCACCCATTGTTCAATCCCGCCAATACGCACAAAGCCGGATTCAGCGATTCCTTCGGAAGCTGTTATACGAAGCAGCCGCGCATTTTTTTGTTGATTTCTTTTCCGCATCACGATATGAACCAAAGCATTGCTCATATGAATTCCCCGCTTTCGTTTTATAATGAGTGAGTTATTCACTCATCTTTAATCATAAAGATAATGGATTCCCGGATCCATTGTCAATAGTTATATGAAATTTTATCCCTGATGAAATGCCAAAAGCGGCCAACGCCTTTTCGCATTGACCGCTTTTATTATTGTCCTTGATTTACGGCTTTTTGGGCAGATGATTCGCCTCCCGAATGAGGGAGAAGTATTGGTCCGCCAGCACCGGCTGGTATTCCGGCCCGAGCGAATCCGTCAGCTTCACCACATCGGTCGGCGTCATATTCCAGGCCAGCAGCCCGAGGGATACGAACAACGGAGATTTGCCATCCCACTTTGCTTTGGCGTCCGCCAGAATCTTTTGTCCGTCCTGTACGGTACTAATGCCCTGGATCGTCGATACCGGCAGGTTTCCATTCAGGATTTCCACACCGAAATGATCTTCCCAGCTCAGGAGCAGTCCGTTTGGACGGTAGTTATCCTCATAAGCTTTGACGACCGAGTCGCTTAGCGGAACGTTTTGGTTCGCAACGCGGTTCAGTACGTAGGGTACGGTCATTCCGGTCTTTTTCAGGTAGGAGGACGTCTTCTTCAGGAATGCAGGCAGCGTATTCTCCGGCCAAGCGTTCGGGTAGAAGTACCCGCCGCCGGAAGGTCCGGCGATCAGCTGGTCATTCGCCGTTGCCGTGCTTCTGTAGTAGTTCAGCATAGCCGGTGCCCCGTCGTACAGCATCGGACTGGACGTCCAGTTGATCGGCACTTTACCGCGGTTCGGATCATCCCACAAATTGCGCATCCGGTGCTGGTTATACTGGAAGTTGTCGCCTTCGCTGAAGGTGTACGTCACATAAATTTTATTTTCGAGCTTTGGTGTCTTGACCTTGTCGGACGGAAGCGGCCCTTGGCCTTTGTTCTCCGTACCGGAAAATACGGTCAGATTACTGAACCAGTCGGCAGCGAGAACGTAGATGCTGTGGTTCGATAACAGCTCTACCCCGTTGAACTCGCCTTCAGTATCGTTGCTAAACCAGCCGAGGTAGGGTGTTCCTGCAGGAACATCGGCAAGGATCTTATCAAACAATGCCTTTTGCTCAGGCGTATTGGTGCCCAGCCAGAATACCATCGCCTTGTTGGCGACCGCATAATCGCGGAGATAGCCGTACGGCTCTTTCTGTTCCGATGAAGGCGGAGCTTCGTTGCCCGCAAGCACCTTAAATTGGTTCCACATGTCCACCGAAGCGGTCAACGACTTCGTACCAGCAGGTACTTTAAATTCGTAGACAAAGTACCGCCCGTTGTCTGCGAACCGGTGTCCACCGCTTCCCTCGGAAAGCTGCGAGCTTTGAGCGTCGTACAGGAACGGCTTCTCATCGTCGGTTCCGGGCACGAACTGGGCGATCGTCTGGCCATCAGCCTTCACGGTCACTTCATGAACGGCCGATCCCCATCCGTCCTGCTGGAACGCATCCTCAAAGCGGAGGTATACCGCATCCGTACCCAGGAAAGACGTCAAATCCAGGTCATAGATCTTGCGGTTCTTCGCATCCCGCTCCTGCGTCTTCTCTTCAGCCACCACTTTGAACGACTGCGGGAGTCCCGGAGGCAGCTTCACCGACACATCCGGGCTCAGCCCGATCAGCATCCGGTGCGTCGTCTGCTTCCACAAATTTTCGTACTGCCAGGTGTAGGCATCCAATTTATCCTTAAACTTGCCCTGCAAATCATCGAGCACTTTCAAGCCGTAAGGAGCTGCGGTCAGCTTGGCGCTGAGCTCCGGGCTGGCGACCACCGCATCCTTCAGCCCGGCAAGCGTTGTCGCCACATTAATGCTGTCCGGCACTTTCGGATCATAGACGATGATTCCCTTCACTTCTTTTTTAAAATCGCTTACCAGTTCCCAAGGATCTTCATGCACCGTATAAGGCACCTTGAGATCGTTCAGCCAAGTCATTTTGCCTTCTTCCTGGCTCTCCAGCAAATAAATTCGAGGCTGGTTTCGGTTGACGATGCCCTGGAGGGTCGCCAGCATGATCTTGACGTCTCCGGGGGCGTCATAAACGTCCGCAACGTCCAGATGCTTCACCTTAGCAAAGCTTGGAAGCGCTTGCGATTCCGGCCATTTGATGCCGCTGGATGAGGATGAGGGGTTTGCCGCCGATTCGGCGGACGCGCCCATGGAGATGGACAGTGCACAGACCGCAGCGAGACAAACCGTGGTGAACTTTCGAAGCATGAACAATACACCTCAACTTTACGCTGATTTGGTTGGCAATTGAAAGAAACACCCTACTCCCGGCCCGTATTCGAAACCTCGCCATGCTGAACGCCGAACGGAATCGAGGTTCTCCATTGCTGTTATACAATCTATATTTAATATATCTAATATTGCTTTACAAGGCTTTCGACAAAAATAGTTAAAAAATTAGTACTCGTGGAGCATCCACTTAGTCCATTATTCCGAATAAACGGACAGAAAAAGATATGTCATTTTCATACCAAAAAGCCTCAGGTCACGGATGATCCTGAGACTTTTGCTTCGCACTCTTTACTTGATCGTCAATCGTCCAAGACGATTGCATTCTTCGGCAAACCACACCGTGCCGTCCGCGGCCACAGTGATGCCATGCGGTTCCGACCCCTGTGTCGGAATGTCATATTCGGTCAGTTTACCGTCCACGGTGATGCGGCCGATCCGGTTCGCACCCCATTCCGTGAACCAAAGGTCCTGGCCGATTCCGGACGTGATCGCGTGAGGCTTCGCCCCTTCGGTAGACAGCGAATACTCGCTTATCTCACCGTCCGTCGTGATTCTGCCGACCCGATTCCCGGCGATCTCCACAAACCACAGCGCGCCGTCTGGGCCCGCCGTAATCCCCACCGGTGCGGAACCTGGCGTTGGAAGCGCATAGTGAGTCACTGAACCGTCTGTGTCGATGGTGCCGATCCGATTCCCTTGGTTTTCCGTAAACCACAGCTTCCCGTCACTGCCTGTGGTGATGAACGATGGAAAAGCACCCTCATGGGGAAGCTTGTACTCGGTCACTTCACCCCCAGGGCTGAGCCTGCCGATCCGACCGGTCATCATCTCGGTGAACCAGATCGCCCCGTCAGGCCCTTCAGCGAGACCAAACGGCGCACAGCCCGGGTCGGGCAGCTTATACTCCTTGAACTCTCCGCCTGGCGTCATCCGGCCGATTTGCCCGGCATGATATTCATTAAACCAAAGATCCCCGTTTCGGTCGCACAGGATCGACATCACCCCCGCATTTGGTGTCGGCACGTCAAACGCGGTAAACTCGCCATGCTCATTCCGGGCTCCGATCCGGTTCCTTTTCTGCTCCGTAAACCACACAGTCCCATCACTGCCGGCCGCAATACCGTACGGCCCCGAGTCCGGCAAAGGCAAGGCGAATTCCACCAATTCAATTCTCATTTGACATGCCTCCTTCCTGCAGCATTGGCTTGCCCATCTGCCGCAGCAGATCCATGTCGCCGCTGGCAATGGCGCCCATGAACCGCTCGATTTCTTCGATGTCGTGATCCCACCAGCGGATCTCCAGCAGCTCGGCGATCACCTCGGGTGCGTAGCGCTTGCGGATTTCCTTCGCCGGGTTGCCGCCGACGATGGTGTAAGGCTCGACGTCCCTTGTCACAACGGCTTCGGCCGCGATGATCGCTCCGTCGCCAATCTTCACGCCCGGCAGGATCGTTGCCCTTCGTCCGATCCAGACGTCGTTTCCCACAATGGTATCCCCCTTGATCGGGAGCTGATCCAGTGTTGGTGTGTGGGCTTCCCAGCCGTTTCCGAAAATATTAAAAGGAAACGTAGAGCCGTCCATCCGATGGTTGCCTCCAGCCATCATAAAACGCGCCTCACCGGCAATCGAGCAAAACTTGCCGATAATTAGCTTGGTTCCGAGAAATTCGTAATGATATAGCACCTGATCTTCAAACGACTCTCCATTGATCGCATAGTAGTAAGAATAATCTCCCGCGATCAGGTTCGGCATCGTGATCACGTTTTTGATAAACTGCATATTGTTATCCCCGGGTATCGGATACTTCGCGTTCGGATTAGGACCTGGCATGCAAGTCACTCCTTTCGATTGTTCAGCAGATTGGATAGCGTGTTCGGTCTCCTCATTGCCACACAAAAAAGCCCCCTGTCCCGATGTTCAGGACAGGAGGCTGTATACGCATGGAAATCCGCTGAATCCTCTCGTCAAGAGGGTGCGCCATGATCCCGCATTTAAGAAGCACATGCCCAACCAGCATGACTACTTAAAAAAGCCCGCACGAATCCTATCCTAAACATCGTTTCAAACGATTGTTTTGTGTGGATAGGATTAGTAGATCATTGGCCTAAGGTCACCCTTTCATGACTTGAATGCCCTTAATCTACCATATCGCAGTCACATGTTCAACCCTTTTTCCATAAAGCGCTGCACGATTGCAGTTTAAGTTTTGGCTATGTACACCACATCAGGCTCGACGTTCCGCGGCTGCTCGATGCGAATTTCTTCCACGCCGGCAAAACGGGACTCGAGGAGCGCCTTAAATGCCGGAGACGCCGAAGCACTCCAGAAAGACATGACGCCTCCGGGATTCAGCAGGCGGGTAAGCGCCTTAAGTCCCTCCGGAGAGTACAAGCTTTCGTTGTTCTGAAACACCGTCCAATCCGGCCCGTTATCGATGTCAAAACATAGCGCATCGAACGTCTCGTCGGTCTCGGATATCCATTTCAGCAGGTCGGCGCATACGACCCTCGTCTTTGGGTGGGACAGCGCGTTTCCGGAAAATGGCGCTAAATAAGTCCGGTTCCAGGTGATGACCTGGTCTTCGATTTCCACGACAGTGACTTGACCGGTTTGCGGATGATGCACCGCCTCTCCCAAAGAATAGCCGACACCTAAGCCTCCGATCAGCAGAGTCATCCCGTCTTTGGCGCAGGCATCGATGGCCGAACGGACAAGCCTTTTTTCCGACTCGCCGTTATAGGTGGCCATGAGAAACGTACCGTTACTGATCAATTCGTATTCGCAGCCCCGGCGCTGGAGCTGAATTTCGCCGCGCGGGGTATCGCAGCGTTCCACAACTTCCAATGGGTCTACTAGCACGTAACCGCCTCCCTAGAGATACTCCCATTTCTCCCACATTTCCACCGGATTCAACTCATAGATTTCTTTTTCACGATACAGGTAGTGATGCATAATGAATTCCCTGCGGATCGTGGCAAAATCGGGATGATACGTTTTAATGAACTCGTTGATTTCCTTCTCCGTATATTTTCGTCCCATATCCAGGTTTCGCACCATAAACTCAAGCACAATCAGCTTTTTCTTGAGTTGTGCCGGGATGTTCTTCAGCCGGCCGTCATCCATGATGAAGCTCTTGAGCACAGTGTCCCGAAGCTTCTCGTTCTTAGCGGACAACTGCGGCCCGGGCTGATCCTCCTGGGGCTCATAATTGCGGATCAGCTTCAGCAGCTGGCCTTCCGTACGCTCGATCATGTCCTGCGAAATCCGGTAGTACGACACGTTCTTTTCCCGGCGCTCCATGACAACCCCGACTTCCTTTAATTTGGCGATATGATGCGTGATCGTCGCAGGGGTGACACCCAGCTTCTCCGCAAGGGTCATTCCGTTAATTTCTTCTTGAGACAGGAGTACCAGAATCCGTATCCGGTTCCGGTCGGCTAAAGCCTTATAATAATTGACCAGTTTATCGAGCTGCAGAAAAACCACCCTTTATATGCATATTAAATTTAATGTTTATTAAATATAAGGATAATCAATATTTTCGCTTCCGTCAAGAAAAGCGCAGGGGAAGCCACTGTGCCTAAAGCTTGCAACGGTTATTTATCAGGATCGGGCTATTGCCGGAAAAGGTGCCTTCCAGAAAAAAAAAGACCCCATCTCGGGAGTCTGGTCATTGTGAAAATATGCTGTGTGTGAATAAAATCTAGATTGAACGCATCCTGGTTACGCTCTCCTTTGCTTGGCTGTGCTTGGCTTCCTGCTCTTCGGTTACCCGATCAAGCCATTCTTCCACCAGGACGCGGAATAACCTGCTTTGTTCGATCTGTAGATTATGGCCAGCCCGATCAAGCATGACGAAGCTTGCCCGCGGATACTCGTTCGCAAACGCCCACTGATTCCGGTAACCGACAATATGATCCTGCCGGCCGGCCAGAATAAGCACGGGCTTCACATAAGGGGTGTCCAGCTGCTCCATTTCAGGCGAGAAATCATAACGCTGGCGTAAACGCTCCAGAAACGGCCGATTAGCTTTTTTGAGCCCGGTCACAATTTCCCGTTCAAACCGGCTCCAATTGTACTCGTCCTGTACCGTATGCATTCCGCTAAATTCACCGGTGTCCGGATGGTTCAACTGCGACATAAATTCTTCATCCCGGGCAATGAGCTGAAATGCCGGCGCGTCGTGCTTCGCCTGTCCGGCCGTCGGGCAAATGAGGAGCAGACCCTCGATTTGATGCTGACGCTTCTTGAGCAGTCCTCTGGACAAGTAGCCGCCATAAGATTCTCCAGCCAATATAAAAGGTTCATCCCCCAAAATTTCTCCAACAAACTCATCGAGCGCCTCCAGCATATCATCCGTACTCTGGATACCGTCCGTAACGGTGCTGTCCCCCATTCCCGGCAAATCCGGATAAATCCTTTTCCAGCCGGATTGGCTCTTGAACACCGGCTCCATACATCCCGTCATGAGGTGATGGTCACAGGAAAACCCATGCAGCAGCAAAACCGGCTTACCGTTGCCGTGAATCTCGTAGTGAATCGTCGTATGTTTCAGCTCGCATTTCATAAAGAATGCCTCCTCACTATTTACATAGATATCTATGTATTACAGTGTATCGAATAATTATATAGATGTCTATGTATTTGTGAATGAAGCATTAGAACCTCTTGAATATTTGCTCCAACAGCGATTCAAGCTGAACCTGCTCCTTGTCGGAAAGTCCGCCGTATATGGTCTCGTTGAGACGGGCGGACACTTCCTCGAACACCGGCTCCAATTCTTTTCCTTTCGGCGTCAGCGAAACGAGCGTCATGCGGCTGTCTTCCTTGCTCTTCACTTTGCGGACATATCCCAGCTTCTCCAGTTTGTTTACGAGCACAGTGACCGTCGGCTGCGTCCGGTCGATTTTTTCGCTCAACACGGTTATGGGCTGCATGTCCTGGGTATACAGCGCCCACAAAATATCCCCGTGTGAGGAGACGATGCCCTCGATGCCGCGCTGTTCCAGTTCCGATATGATCATAGCGTTAATGGCGTTGCGGATTTTGCTGAACATGGTGGCTGCGTTTTTTTTCATCCTAATCCCATCCTGTTTCTCAAATTATATTAAAGCTCTACGAGAAAACTTATGAATAACCGGCTACATATGTCCGCTATTCCTGCTTAAATTTATGAAAATGCAGCGTAAACGCAGTCGACTCGCCTTCGGCCGAATCAACCGTCAGGCGGTGGCTGAGCTTCAGGGCCATCTGACGAGCCAAATAGAGCCCCATACCCGTGGATTTGGCTTCGGTTCTGCCCGTTCCGCCCGTAAAGCCTCTATCAAAAACACGCGGCAGATCCTCCGCCTTGATACCAATCCCCGTGTCTTCAATAACCAGCCGCTTCTCGGCGGCATCCTCCTCATAACGGAGCAGGATGCGGCCGTTCTCGCCGGTATATTTGAGCGCGTTAGATACGATCTGGTCGATCATATAACCCAGCCATTTGCCGTCGGTATGAACGAAAAGCGGCTTGCCGGCCATCAGAAACTGGATTCGCTTGTTTATAAACAGCTTGGCGTATTTCTTGACGCTTGCTTTAATCAGAGGCTCCAGCGCGGTTTCGGTAATCAAGTAATCCCGGTTGAACGAGTCGATCCGTGAATAATAGAGTGCTTGCTCCACATAATGATCGATTTTGTCGATCTCGTCCTCCAGCTTGTCCATGACAGCTTCCGGATTGTGAGTCATACCGTTCTCCAATAGGAGCCTGGACGCGGTAATCGGCAGCTTTACTTCATGAATCCATGACATGATAAAGTCCTGGTGATCCTTCTTCTCAAGAAGCTGCTGCTGCAGCTGGGCAGAGTGCAGGCGTTGAAGCCGCCCGGCCCATTCATTAACGATTGCTTGCAGTGGATGCTGTGATTCGGGAAGGAGGGCTGTTACTTCCTCCATTTTGCTGATCTTCATTTGTCGAAGCATTTGATAGTAAGGTCTCCGGTAATAATAGCCGATCACCATGTACAGCGCGGCACCGGCAAAACAGATCATATTCAAGTACACCATGTTCTCTATTCCGGAAGAACCGTCCGAATCCATATACATAAACAGTGTCACAACGGTCATCAGCAGGATGTAGAACGCGATAAACCAGCTTTTGACCTTTACATAGTCCACAAATTTCATGGTATCAGATACCCTTGCCCCTTCTTAGTCACAATATAATCCTTCTTCCCGAGGTCAGCCAGCTTCTTCCGGATTCGGACAATATTCACGGTAAGCGTATTATCGTCAATAAAACTTTCGTCTGCCCACAGGCTCCGCATCATCTTCGTTCGTCCGACGATCGTGCCTGCATGCCGCATCAGCATGTTCAGGATGATAAATTCGGTTTTGGTCAGCTCTGCCCGGTGCTCTCCGACGGACACATCCCCGTCGTTCAGGTTCAGCAGTACGCCTTGATGCTCGATAACATGGGTTTGTACATCAAGGTAGGAGTACACTCTTCGCAGCATAGCGTTAATCTTGGCCATCAGCACATCCATATGAAAAGGCTTCTGGATAAAATCGTCCCCTCCCATATTCATTGCCATCACCATATCCATCGGCGTCGTCCGCGAGGACAAAAAGAGGATCGGTACCTTGGACACCTCCCTGATCCGGCTGCACCAATAGTAACCGTCGAACTTTGGAAGGTTGATATCCAGAATGACCAGTCCAGGGGCCTGTTCACTGAACAAAGACATCACTTGTTCGAAATCGCTGACCAGGATCGGTTCGAATCCCCATTTCGCAAGCGAGTCCCCGATCATCTCCCGGATTACGGGTTCGTCCTCCACGACCAAAATTTTCATGTTCATCCGGTTCATCCTTTGCTCATGCACTTATATCGTATCCTTATTGTAAACTACATCCTCCCCTGCCTCCAGCTTTTCCGCCCAATGTGACAAAATCGTTAGGTTCTTCCTAATACCGTAAGCTTTGATGCATTTTGACTCCTTTATAATGAACACTACCGGGCTTGGTAACAGCAAAGAACAAGGAGAGATTTTATGCAAGGACATGGTAAAATAGCGCTGACCTCAGCAGTGGCGAAACAGAGATTTCCCGGAACGTGGGCCGGGGGAATCGCCTTGATCGTATCGCCTATACTGCTTCTGGCGGGCATCCTGCTCCGCTCACCGTATCACTTTTTCTTTCCCGACCAGTTGGCAGCTTATGACAAGCATCCGCTGCAGATGACGGCTTCGTACAGCCTGTTCGGGGCTGGGATTATCATGCTCTGGCCGGCCGTCCTGCTGCTGGTCCAGTCGATCGGCGTTTCGAAACCGCGCTTCGCGCTTTGGGGCGGATTATTCGTCATTTCAGGCCTGTTTGCCCGCACCTTCCATGCAGGAGTCGATCATCTGGCTTTTCAACTGGTGAAAACGGGCGGCGTTGGTCAGGCGGTGAACACGGTCGGAGATGCGTACGGTGCCTTCCACATCTACAGCACTTTTAATCTCGCTATCATCTTAGGATGGATCGTGCTGGCCATCGGCTCTTACCGTTCCGGAACGCTCGGCTTGGTCCAATCCGCAGCACTGGCACTGGCCAGCGCACTCCCGCTCGGCGTTTTGAAAGGAACGACGCCATGGTCCATCGCGGCAGCCGGAGGGCTTGCCGTTGCTTTTATTCCGTTCGGGTGGACCATACTGCGCAGCACCCCTTTTCCCGGATGGTTGAAAATAGGAACTTGGACGCTGATCGTTTGCGCCGGGATTTCCCTGTTCACTTTGTTCGGCCGCATGGGTTAATGAAGTCTAATACAGACCCCCATTAAGGAGGAGACACAATCAATGAATGTCGTTATCGAAGGCAAACAAATCTCCAAAGTATACGGATCGGGAGACAGCGTCATATCCGCCCTGCAACACATCGACCTAACCGTCAAGGAAGGCGACAGCGTGGCTGTTATGGGACCGTCAGGCTCGGGAAAGACGACGCTGCTCAATATTTTGGCCACCATTGATTCCCCGACCTCGGGCGAGGTGGTGATCGACGGACACAACATCCTGAACATGAACGAAGAGCAGCTGTCTTCGTTTCGCCGAGACCGGCTGGGCTTCGTTTTTCAGGATTACAACCTGCTCGATACGCTGACAGTTAAGGAGAATATCGTGCTTCCGCTGGCCATTGCCAAAATGAATGTCGGGCAGCTGGAGCAGCGGGCAAGCGAGGTTGCGGTCCGGTTCGGGATCCAGTCTATTCTGGACAAGTATCCGTACCAGATATCGGGCGGGCAGAAGCAGCGCACGGCCGCTTCCCGGGCGATCGTGACGAAACCCGCGCTGCTGCTGGCCGACGAGCCTACCGGGGCGCTCGATTCCAAATCGGCGACCGACTTTCTGGAGAGCTTGAAGGAACTGAACGAACAGGAAGGAACTACAGTTCTGATGGTTACCCATGACGCCTATGCCGCCAGCTACTGCAAGCGGGTGATTTTCATCAAGGATGGAAGCCTGTTCACCGAATTGGTCAAGGGAAGCCAGTCGCGCAGGGACATGTTCAAAAAAGTGCTGGATGTACTGGCCGTACTGGGAGGCGGAGCCATTGACGCTGTTTGACGTAGCGAAGAAAAATATTCAGGGGAACGTCAAAAACTATTTAATCTACCTGCTGTCCATGATTTTCAGTGTCATGATTTACTATATTTTCGTGTCGCTTCAATATAGCCAGGCCATTGCTGAAGGACTGCAGTCCTCCGAAGGCCTCCGGGCCATTCTGTCCCAGGCATCCGTCATCCTGATCTTGTTCACAGCCGTATTCGTATGGGGCTCGAACGCCTTCTTTACCCGAAAAAGAAAGAAGGAGGTTGGTTTATATGCTCTGCTCGGAATGCGGAGACAAACGATCGCCCGGATGCTGTTCTATGAAAACCTGATCATGAGTCTGGTTGCCTTGATCTTAGGCGTCTCTCTCGGCACCCTTTTATCAAAGCTGTTCACAATGATTTTGCTGAAGCTGCTGGATAACCCGGTCCGAGCCGGGTTTGAAATTCACATCGGGGCCATTGGTCAAGTAACATTGGTATTTGCGGTCCTGATTCTGATCACTTCCATGCAGGGGTACCGGCTGATCTATAAGTTCAAGCTCGTGGAGCTATTCCAAGCCGAGCGAAAAGGCGAGCATGCGCCCCGAATTTCTCGGCTCGCTGCAGGGCTGTCCGTCATCCTCATTGCTCTGGGTTACTGGACTGCTTTTAAACCTGTAAGTACGACCCAAGGTATTCTTGTCAACTTCTCCATCATTTTTATTGGACTAGGCGCAGGCACCTATCTGTTGTTCCGCTCCCTTGTCATTGCGCTCTTACAGCTGTCATCACATCATAAAAAAAGGTATTACCGCGGCATCAACATGATCGGCACTTCCCACCTGCTCTACCGGATCCGCAGCAATACGGTCATGCTGACCACGATCGCGCTGCTCAGTTCCTTGACCTTGTGCGCGGTAAGCGTCGGCTACAGCTTTTTTTATACCCAAAAGCAGAGCGCCGAACAGGAGATGCCGTTCAGCTACACCTACGCCGCTTCGGAAAACGGGCTTGATGCAACGGCCAGACAACTCATTCTCTCGGACGCCAAGCATTCGGTTATCGCCGAAATCGACCTTTCTGTGATTGCGACCGATGCCGATCTGACCCGGTTTGCCTATCATCCGGGAAATTATGAGACAAATGAGGTTCCCGTAAAGCTGATATCTGCATCAACGTATAATCAGGCCGCTTCGACACTGGGCTATAAAGAACGTCTTCAGCCCGCAGGTCGGGATGTTGTCCTCGTTCGCCCATTGTACACGAACCTATCGGCTGATGAGGTACAAGGAAATCGAATATCCGTCACCACGGGGAATGAACAGGTGAGCTTAGAGGTGACTGGGGTTGCTGAAGGACGCATCCTCCCTTGGGGCTATCCGGATCTGTGCATCGTCATGAGCGACAGCCTGTTCAGCCAGTTGAGCAAGAGCCTCGAAGCCAGCACCTATAAGGCCTTTAAAGTCAGGGGCCAGGAAACGACGAAGGAAACGGCAACGGCGCTCATCAAGCTTTCTGGAGACGGAAGCGGAATGGCAACATTCTATCAGCAGTACCGCCAGAATGTGGAGAACGCCGGCATCAACGTCTTTACGCTCGGATTTCTCGGGCTGGTCTTTCTGGCAGCTACCGGGAGTATCATCTACTTTAATCAGTTGACCGAAGCGGAAGCCAGCAAAGGAAGCTACGGCATTTTGCGCAAAATCGGCGTAAGCCGTAAAGATATCCGGCGGTCGGTCGCCGAGCAGGTGCTGTTCGTGTTTGGACTCCCGCTGATTGTCGGACTGGTCCACAGCATCATGATGCTAAAGGCACTTGCCGGCATTAACCTGATCAGCGGCCTGTTCGCCGTTCCGATCCTCCTCTCCGGCGGGGCTTATCTTCTGATCTATCTCGCCTATTATGCGTTTACGGTCAAAACCTATTATCGGACCGTATCGGCACAGCAATAAATATAGCAAAGGGGGATGCCCGTGGTGTATACCATGGGACATCCCCTTCTTCAATCGGTAGGGGCAGCACGCAATCCCTAGTACAGCAAATCCTTGCCGTACTGCTCTCCCTCTAACATATCGTAAACCACAAGCTTGTAATCGTTCAGAAGCTTCTGCTGCTCCGGCGTCAAGGCGGAGATCACGGCGTTATCCTTGCCGATTAACACGCTTTTGTTCAAGCCGGGAATTTCGGACTTCACCTTCTCCAGCAGCTTGTAATACGCCGGCATGCTCTGGCCGGACAGCTCGAACACGGTCGGTCCGATAAAAGCGGGACTCATCGTGCCCGGAGATTTGCTGCCGATATCAAAGTTCGCCAAGTAGATCAGCTTCGTCTCATGCTTCAGGCGCGGGTTGTCGTTAAATCCGGCCTGCGCATACACCCCTGAGGACAATGCCGGAAGGTGATCGCCCCAGAACGCGACGATCGTCGGCCGCTGAATCGTCTTCAGCTGTTGGCTCAAGTAAGCCACCGCCTCATCCGTCAGCTTGGTATCATGCGTGTACGTTTCCAGCTCGTCTTTGTATTCCGGTTTGACGCCGGAAACCGTAATCGTGTTCGAACCGTTCAGCCCTTTGGTAAACGGAAAATGGTTCTGCATCGTCACCAGGTGCAGGAACGTCGGCTTGCTCGCCGACTTCAGCTCACGGACGGCTTCCTGCACGGCGGCCATGTCGGAAATGTAGCCATTCGGCGTATACCGCTTGGCGTTCGGCAGGTCCTTCTCGCTCGTGAATTGGTCGAAGCCGAGAATCGGATACACCCGATTGCGGTTGTAGAACGTGTCATCGAACGGATGCAGCGCCAGCGCCTCGTATCCCCGGTCCTTCAAAATGCTGACGATGGAAGGCAGTGAGGGCATTTTGACAATTCGCTGCTGGTACGGAATCGACCCGTCCTTCAAAAAATACATCGACAGGCCGGTCAGCGCCTCAAATTCCACATTGGCCGTGTTGCCTCCGAACTCAGGGGACAGCAGAAAACCATCCGGCGTCGATTGGGCGTTCTGGTGAATAAACTTCAGCGGATCCTCGCTGAACGTATAGGACGGCATCCGGGTCGGATCAAAAAAAGCCTCGTCCATCATATACATAATATTCGGCTGCTCTACCGCTTTGGTTGGCAGCGTACCGGTAGATGCTCCGTATTTTTGCGCGATGGCTTCGATCGCTTCTTTGCTGTAACCCTCCGGCTTCTCGATCAGGTTCTGCATCAGGTTGCCGGCGAAGGCGTACACGAACCCGTTCTGGGCGTAGTTGACCTTCTGGTTCCACGGAATGTTCTGATACTTCAGCGATGTGGCCAGCGCGTGCTGGCCTCCTACCATTTGTATAAATCCGCCGACTGCCACCAACGAGATAATGCCAAGCGTAATCCGAAGCGGAAGACGGACCTTGACCTTTGGCAGCTTCAGCATCAGATAGATCAATGCCGCAACGAGCAGCACCGATACGACTACCGCTGTCGGCGAAATCATGCCCTTCGTAATTTTCGTCATTTCCTGGGCGTTCTTGATCTGCATCAAATCCCATGGGAATAAAGGCTCGCCCGTTGTGGACAGCTTCTCATAATTGGCGATCCCGAGGACCACGCATACGATAAAAGCGATCAACGCCCCCGTATAGACATTCGGAATGATCATGGCACAGACCAGCAGCACGAAAAAGAAAAACAAACTGCCGGACAAATACAGCCAGTAATATTGGGAAATCCAGTTCAGCACGCTACCGATATTCATTCCGAGCGAAGCCGCCTGCATGAAGAAGTTCAAAATAAAACCGCCGAGCAGCAAGGAGAAAAGGGTTATCCCCACCCGCCTGGACGGCACAAATAATTGGCGCACGGTATCACTCCCATCTGTTCTCAAGCGAACAGTATACGCCAATTATCTTAAAAAAACATTAAAATCATACGAAAATTTAACATTCTCTTCATACTGACATTACAATTCTGTGAATTGACAAACCCCCACGGAAATACCGTGAGGGCCGATTCATACATCTATCTGCTTGCGAACTTTGCTAGAAGCTGTTCACCATCGCATCGATTTCTTGCATTTGTTTAGCCGATAATGGGCCAAGGGATACAGCACCTGCCAGTTCCTCCACCTGCCGTCTCGTTTTAAAGCCCGGAATCGGGATCGCGGCATCGCTTCTCGCCCACAACCAGGCAAGAGCTCCCTGCACCAGCGTCCGCTCGCCGCTCGTCAAAATTTCTTTGATGGCGTCAAGCTTCTCAATGAACTCGGGAAGGGGGCTGCCGTCTTTAAAGTACCTCACCCAGTCATGCCCGCTGCCTCTGACATCCGTATTCGGCAGGCTTGTCTCCGGCCGGAATTTGCCGCTCAAAAGCCCCATCGCCAGCGGCGTGTTGTTAATGCTCGCAAGACCCAACCGCTCGCAAACGGCCACGACGTCACGGTTGTCATGGAGAACATTTTGCTCATGCTGAATGGCGGCTGCATGCGACCGGCTGGCGAAAAATTCGGCGTTCTCCGCATCCCCCGTGCTCCACCCGTATGCCCGGATAAGCCCCTCCCCGCGCAAACGTTCGAGCGGATCGATCACGGACTCCATCTCTTCGCGGGTCAATGAACCCGGATGAATCTGCAGCAAATCGATGTAATCGGTCCCCAGCCGTCGGAGCGAACGCTCGCAGGCAAAGCGGACATAGGAGGGCGAGACGTCGTAACGCAAATGCACTTCCCTGTTCGCGGCGTCCTGCAAAAATCCGAATTTGGTGGCGATGACCACTTGATGGCGGCGCCCCTTGACCGCACGCCCCAGCACTTCTTCACTATGTCCGGTTCCATAAGCGTCGGCCGTATCAAAGAAGGTTACTCCCATGTCCAGTGCCGTATGGATGGCCGCCTCCGATTCCGCATCGTCCACCTCTCCCCATCCGTCAGGCAGACCGCCGAGCGTAAAGTTTCCGCCAATCGCCCAGCACCCGAGCCCAAGCGGACTTACAGGAATACCGGATGATCCCAAGGTTCTGTTCATCAACATTTCCTCCCTTTCGCTTGTGTATGGCTTCATTATAATAAGGGAAATGGCTTATGATCAGAGCCAATACATGCGATTTTGGAAGAACCAATTTAGATGAATTACCGACAAGGGTTTGTCGACCGCCTGGGCCGGTAGGTCCGAATTATGCGTTTGTAAAGTAGTTCTGATCGATGTCAGCAATCAACCCGGGCTGCACGGGAGACCAGCCCAACTGCTCTTGGGTCCGGGTGCTTGAGGCCGGGTTGTCCATCTTTACCATGGCCGCAAGAAAACCGAAATGTTCTTCAGCCTTCTCGGGGGAAATGCCTTTTACCGGCACTTCAAGGCGTTGACCAATAATATTGGCGATATCTTTAAACGAGATCGCTTCTTCGCCGACACCGTGCAGCCGTGCGCCGGCAGGAGCCTTTTCCAAGGCCAACCGGAACAGGTGCGCAAGATCGAGAAGGTGCACAGCGGACCAGCGATTAGAACCATCGCCTAAGTATGCCGAGACGCCTTTGGTCTTGGCTAGGTGAATGAGTGCCGGGATGAAGCCATGATCCCCTTGGCCGTGTACGGATAACGGGGGCCGCACCACCGATACACGCACACCTCGTTGGGCGAATGACAGTGCCGTCTCTTCGGATGGGATCCGAAGCGCTGCGAACGACTGGGAATCCATGGGGTCTTCTTCCATTGCGAGACGGCCTGGTCTAAGAAGGGCGGTACCGGATGTGACAACGAGGGGCCGATTCGTTCCCGCGAGCGCTTCGCCCAACGTCTCGATCGCTCGCCGGTCCGCTTCGGCGGTATCTACAAAGTTCGTGGTTTCGTCAAAGTTGTTAAAATCCGTGTTAAAAGCGGTGTGAATGACACCTTCCGATGCCTCCGCGCCAGCTTTAAGGCTGTCGAGATCATGGAGGTTGCCCCGATGCACCTCAACCCCGGCGGCAGTCAATGCTTCAGCCGATTTGTCTGAGCGGGCAAGCCCCACCACATGATGTCCGGCACCCACGAGTTCGCGGACGACAGCGGCACCGATAAAGCCTGTTGCTCCTGTAACAAAAACACGCATAGTAAAGTCCTCCTAAAGCTGTAGAGTAGTTTAGCTGCTGCATCTCTTGCGGCGGTAATCTCTTATCCCCTTGCCGCTGATTCAACGCTAAACTTAGCATACTCCACAGCTCACCCCGATCTTTGCCTGATCCTCGCCACTCTTTGCCTGATATTCTGATATGTTTCCCTAATCTGATCGAACCCCTGCCTCACCCACACAACACCATTCGATCAGTCCATGATTAGTTCTCTTTGAAGCAATCTGGAAACGTCCCTTCTTGGCGGGCGTCCAAAATAAGCGCTGTAATCCCGGCTGAACTGGGAGTCGCTTACATACCCTACAAGCCGGCATGCTGTGGTTGCGTCCATTTGGCGAGATAACATCAGATGCCGGGCTTCTTGAAGGCGCAGCGCTTTTTGGTATTGCAGCGGGCTCATCGACGTGACTGACTTAAAATGCTTATAAAAAGTAGACACACTCATATGCTCCAATTCCGCTAAGTTTTCAACCTTTATTTGCTGAGAAAAGTTGTCACGGAGCCAAGCAATGGCCCTTCACCACAGGCTGCATTTCCGAGTCAGCAAAACCCATTTCGGCAACATGAACGCCGACGGGGCTGCGCAGAAGCCGTATTAAAATCTCATCCACTGCGAGTGGAGCCAACAATTCGGCATCACCGGGGTGAAATAGATACTCTATCAGTCTCGACATCGTCCTTACAATGCCTAAGTCGGCGTGAGTGACGTAGCATGCACTCCGTTCATGAATTGGAGGCAGTCCCTGGGGATACACTTTCAGGACCAACTCGGCGATTCTTTGCGGATCCAGATCCAGTCTGACACCGAGCAGCGGTTCGGAATGACTGGCTTGTGTGGTCTGAACAGCAACCGGCAGGGCCGCGGGAGTCACAAACATATCCGATTGGCCGATCCGATGAACCTCCTTCCCGACCGTGATGTCCTTGGCTCCTTGCACAACGATTCCCAAAGAAGGCGAGTAAAAGGTTTTAACGTTGTCCATATCTACTCGTGAATAGCGGCCGATGAACAAACCAGGGATGCGCTGATCAAAGGCACCGTCATGCGGAGCATACAGGTAGATCAGCTGTATCAGCCGGGCTGTTTCGGCTTCAAGCGTCCCCCTAGCGTCAGGATACGCCGATGGAACCGCATGTTCATTCGTTAGCTGCACCGTTTTTAACAACTCCTCGTATCATATACTTCCTCCCTTAACGATAGCTTCGATACTCTTTCATCTCAAGGCTCAATTAGAATGAACACCGACAGCTTCCACCTCAGAAGCAAAAAAAGTGCTGCGGATATACTCCGGATCTCCCAGCAGCGGCCGACCAATGGCGATAAAGTCCGCCAGTCGATCCGTTAGGATAAACTCGGCAAGTTCTTTGGTGTAAATTTTACCTACGGCAATGATGGGAATACTCACGTATTGCTTTATAATGGAGGCATAGGGTACCTGATACCCGTCGGGCGTCGCGGCGGGATTGACCGGGAGCAGGCCGCCGGAAGACACGTCAACAGCATCGATCAGCGGCTCCAGGGAAGCGGAAATTTTCGCCACATCTACGGGCGTAAGGCCCCCTTCGGTAAAATCGGACGCGGATACGCGGATCAGTACCGGATAGTCGCGTCCCACCTCCGAGCGGACGGCTTCCAAAATGTCACGCAGGAACCGGATTCGTTTTTCCGGCGAGCCGCCATATTCATCTGTCCGGTGGTTGGACAGCGGGGAGAGGAACTGATGCACCAGATGACCGTGTGCCGCGTGCACTTCGATGCCGTCAAAGCCGGCTTCCAGGCTTCTTTTGGCAGCTAGCCGGAAATTATCGATCTCGCTCCGGATATTCGACAAGCTCATTTCTTCCGGAATCCCGTATTCGTCGTCGTAGGCAATCGGACTCGGTGCCAGCAGACGCGAACCCCCGTTTTTCCACGACTTTCTGCCGCCATGCGTAAGCTGAATGAAAACCGGCGTGTTTTTGGCGTGAACGGCTTCGACCACTTTTTTCAAAGGGGCGACATGCTCATCCGTAAAAATGCCGATGTCGTTGCTGAACAGCCTGCCGTTCGGCGATACCCCGGTCGATTCCAGCATCACCATCGCGGCTTCGCCGGCAAGCCGGCCGTAGTGGTTCACGTGATAATCGGTGGCGAACGCTTCGGGCGTCCCCTGGTTCTGCTGCATAGGGGAAACGATCAA
Organism: Paenibacillus sp. FSL R5-0378; assembly: GCF_038009285.1. Taxonomy (NCBI): domain Bacteria; kingdom Bacillati; phylum Bacillota; class Bacilli; order Caryophanales; family Paenibacillaceae; genus Paenibacillus; species Paenibacillus sp. FSL R5-0378. Next base: position 3,864,868 of record NZ_JBBPAY010000001.1, on the reverse strand, counting down.
TCGGTTGCTCAGCTTCAGCCCTCCGATATGTTTTTCGCTATATATGATGGTTTTCATGGTTATCTCCTCCTAAGACTCTTGTGTTTGGATTTCTTAAGCTCCATTGTAAGAGTCACAGGGGCATTGTTACATACAAAAACCAAGTTATTCCTACCCTTTTACTTTGAATTTGAAGTTATCCACCGTTCCGAATTTATAATTTTAAGGTTCTGTCCGGGATCTGAATCATGAGGCTTGCTCTGCCTGGATATTTTCAAATGACGAAAGGAGTTCACTTTATGGACCAAATTGACCTGCGTATTTTAGATATTCTGCAAAAAGATGCACGGATTTCCATTTCCGAGCTGGGCCGCATGATCAACATGTCCGGTCCGGCCGTGACCGAGCGGATCCGCAAGCTGGAGGATAAAGGCGTCATAGCATCCTACCGTGCGGTGCTGTCTCCTGATAAAATAGGCAAACCGATCACCGCGTTTATTCTCGTGCAGGCCGATCACTGCAACGCATTGACCGAATTCTGCTCCCAGTCTCCCGACGTGCTTGAGCTGCATCAAATCAGCGGTCAATATAATTTTATCCTGAAGGTGGTTGCGGCTTCGATGCAATCGCTGGAGGAGTTCCGGATGGCCTGCAGCAAGTATGGCTTCACGCAGACGATCACCGTGCTGTCAACGACGTTTGATTCCAAAGCTTTTGCGCTGGACGAACCATAAACATCCGCATGAAACTTATGCACCGCTAGTACGGCGTTTCGTTGAATGGATAATTGGGGGGATGACAGAACATGAAGGATGATGGAAACAAGCCTGTGCCATTTTTCGAGCTTGTAACCCAAGGTACGGGCAATGGATTGAAGCAGCACGACTTGTCCGGTTTGATCTGGCACGATGAAGAAATGACGTTTGATTCGATGTATGAAGCCCAAGTATGGGCATTGGACGAACCCTATAACAAACTCGGCTGGGCGTATGACGGGTACCGGACGGCCGATCCGAAGATCGCCGGCGCCCTGGTATGGGAGCTGATGAAAGCGAAGACCACGGGTTACGGCAAGCGTGAGGTGTTTGCCGACGAGCAGCACGTCGATAAAACAACCATCTATCGGGTATGGGTCAAATGGACCCGCCCCGAGCCCGGGGCGTTACATTCGGATTAAAGCGTTCTTTGCAGCTTAACCTCAAATTCCGGTCTCGTGATGTACTCCATATAATAGATTTTACCGGTAAAGTCCAGGTAAGCCTGATATCGGATCCGGATGGCCGGCGCGGTTACGAGGTCGAGCACCTGACTTTTCGGTACCCAGCGGCTGTCTGAAGTCTCTTCGGATGTGCACAGCTCCCCTCCCGTCGGTGTACATACAAAGTCCAGCATCAGCTTGGTCGGAACCGGGGTTTGTCCGTCATGCCACAGGTAGCTGCCCGTATTGGAATAAATCCCGATCAGATGCGACACTTCGGTGTCGATGCCGCTCTCTTCCTTGATTTCTCTGGTCAGGGCATCCATCAGGTTCTCACCTTTCTCCACCTGGCCGCCGGGAAAAACCCATCCGCCGTGCCGTGTCTTGACCAGCAGGATATCCCCGCGGCCGTTCTCGACAAAGCCACCGACGGCTCCGATATGCGTAGGCATCATCATGCAATCAACCTCCAAGTAAATGATCATGTTTCAGCAAAAAACAAGGCTGCCGGGCAGGCCCGGCAGCCGCTTCCCTATCGAAGTGATTTAGACTTCGTCCCAGATCCGCTTCAGGTTTTCAAGGCCAAGCTTCGTGCCTTCCCGGCACTCCTCCATGCCCTCGAACTCCAGCGTAATGTATCCGTCGTAGCCGGATTCCTTGATCAAACGGAGCACCCGCCGTACGTCGATATCGCCCTGCCCGAAGATAGCTCCCCGCAAATAATTGCCGTGCGAGGTGAGGAACCAGGCGCCGCCTCCCGGATTTTGATCCGCCGGACGGATATAGAAATCCTTTACGTGCACAAGCGATGCATAAGGGAGATTCCGCTTAACGCCGACAAGCGGCTGTTCATCGGCACAGAGGAAGTTGCCGATATCGAGCGTCGTTTTGAAATTGGGACGGTCAACAGCTTGAAGCACACGCTGAACGCGGTCACTGGCCTGAACGCTCATGCCATGATTCTCGACGGTGGTCGTGATGCCGAACCCTGCTGCATAATCGGCGATCCGCCGGCAGCCTTCGACGATCTGGTCCAGGTTGGCTTCGAGATAATCGATGCCCCGCTTCTCCGGCGGCAGCGTAAATGCTGTCACGTCATGACGCATATGCTTCATGCCCAATCGGTGAACGGTGTCCACATGCCGCTTGATGCGTTCAATTTCCTCTTCAAAGGCTTCCGGCGTATCCTGCACGAAGTTGGCCGGCATCGAATAATTGGACAGCTCGATTCCTTTGGCAGCGGCCCGCTCACGAACCGCATCGGCCAGCTCAGGCTGATCCTCCAGCGTAAAACCGTACGGCACGATCTCCATATGTTCCCCGCCATGCTCCGCAATCCAGTCGATGACGTCCAGTACGGTCATCTCTCCCGCCTTAATCGCTTGCAAAAGGCTGTATGTACTTACTCCAGGCTTCATTCGCGTAATCCCTCCGGTCTGTTGTTAAATTTCTTCCGTCAGCTCCAGTTCGATGACCGTATCCAGTTCATCCGGCAGATCGCCGCCGGCCAGGTGAATAAACGCGCCGCTGTCCGTATCCGAATATTGATCGGCCATCCAAGGCGTTTCCACGTGCAGCTCGCTGCCGTCCGACAGCAGGCGGGCCTTCTTGATCTTCCCCTTCAGACCCTGGAAGTAGATCGGGCCGATGCCGCGGTCAAAAATATGGGCGTACAGCTTATTGCCTTTTTGCGTATACCGCCCCCACTCCGGCTTGGGAAGTGCCGCAATCCCGCAGCCGTAAATGCTGTCCCCGTTCCGGCGCAGCCATTCACCGACAACGGACAAAATGGCCAGGGACTCCTTCGGAATTTCCCCTTTGGCGTCCGGTCCGACGTTCAGGAGCAAATTGCCGTTTTTGCTGACGCATTCCACCAGCGCACGGATGACCTGTCTCGGAGACTTATAGTTTTTGTCCGTCGCATGGTAGCCCCAATGGTCGTTTAGAGTGATACAAGCCTCCCACGGAATCGGCTCGCCCAGGTCATTCACGATGCCGCGCGGCGGAATAATCTGCTCAGGCGAGAAGAAGTCGCCCGCGTATTCCTCCGGCTCCGCCGCCATAATATTGCCGCCCAAGCGGTTGTCGATGACGATGTCCGGCTGCAGGGAGCGGATCATCCGGATCAACTCGGTGGCGCGCCACTTTTCGCCGGTCATATCATCATATGAGAAATCGAACCACATAATATCGATTTTTCCGTAGTTGGTCAGCAGTTCCCGGACCTGTCCGTGCATATACTCCAAATACCGGTCGAATTGCTCCTCCCGGTTCTTGTACGATTCTTCCGCACGCATCGGGTGCTGGCGGTCGCCGAAGGCAGGATAATCCGAATGGTACCAATCGATCAACGAATAATAGAAACCGACCTGCAGCCCCTCTTCGCGAAACGCATCGACATACTCGCGGATCAGATCTCTTCCAGCGGGCGTATTCGTTGCTTTGTAATCCGTCAGCTCGCTGTCAAACAAGCAGAAGCCGTCGTGATGCTTGGTCGTCAGCACGGCGTAGCGCTGTCCGGCCGCTTTGGCCGCCTTGGCCCATGCACGCGGATCATACAGAGTCGGATTAAACTCCTCAAAATAGGCTTGGTACTGTTCATTCGTGATGCGCTCCTGGCTCCGTACCCATTCGCCTCTGGCCGGAATCGCATACAATCCCCAATGAATAAACAGGCCAAAGCGGTCGTTCATTAATGTTGCCGTTCTTTCAAAACGCGGATTCATGCCCTATTCGCCCTCCAATAGCTGTTTTCTTGTCTTGTGCCGCAGCAAAATTCGGCAGCGTTGCTTACTGCACTGCCGGACGGCACTCCCTTATTCTTCGTTCCGGCATCCGGGATACCCTTTTATTCAAAATCGCTTTTTTCGCACGAAATCTAGTCATCCTAAATGGTTAAAATTTGAAAAATACAAACAAACGTTCTATAATGAATGAAACAAGACGCCTTGAATGAAACCGAATCGATACGGAAAGCGGAGGGAAATCCATGAAACTGCACCTGATCAACAGCACGCGGACGAATAATTTTAATGACCCCGGCATGATGGGAAAAATCCAGGCCATTTGGAACGAAGCCTCGGACAAGGTTGAGCGGCATCGCGACATGATATACGGTATTTATTATGATTATGAAAGTAATTACAAGGGAGACTATTCGTTAAGCGTCGCAACCGAGAATCACCCAGGCGATACTTGGATAGAAATCCCGGATGACGCGACGTACGAGGTTTTTACGGTAGACACCGCTGATGAAATGGGCATCGTGAAAACGTGGAGAAGCATCTGGGAGAAAGAAGAAGCAGGGGCGTTACGCCGGGCCTATACCTATGATTATGAGAAATACCACCCCGGCGGAGAAATAGAAATTTACATAGCCGTAAAGTAACCAAACCGCTAAGTAACGAAGAGTAATGAATACCGTCATGGTTTATGAAAAATAGGTCACACCCGGATTCGCAGGCGTGACCTATTGGCATAGGAAGATTAAGTTGTTCTCTTGTCAGACCCGCCGGTCAGCATCCGCCGTTTGTCCGCATCCGGATCACGGGTAACCGCGCTGTCTGCACCGAACACCATCGTCCAGCGTTCCTCCGCATCGTACGCAGGCCACGGCAGAGAAGGCGTTGAGGGCTGTCCGCGCTTGGCAAAAGACGTCCATGCCTCCTGCATGCATTCCGCCACGCTCCTCATCTCTTCGTTCACCGGCATACCTGCGCCTGCAAGCAAGTCGAGATTGTTAAACACAAACGGAATTTCGGCGGAATGAAAGGCCGTTCCCAGCAGCGGATCGCCCGGCACCATCGCATAATCGTAACGGTACATCCATACCGCCGCATGCGGCAGCTGGGCTTCTGCGAACTGAAGGGCCGACCTCCAGAAGAACAGCTCGGTCATCGCCTGACGCTGTCCCTCCACGGTGGCCGGATATGCTTCGATCCAGCTCGCCGCTTCCTTCGATCCGGTCACCGCTGTATACGCCCGGGCGTTTTGTTCCTTAGTCAGCATCGGCATGCCTTCCGGTATAAAAAGCGCCCCTTCATCCCGGTTCGTACCAATGATGATCTCGATGCCGGCCGCGGAACCCGCGGCCACCGCTTCCAAAGGCGTGACGGGCAGCAGCTTCCCGTCGACGACGGGCTGGAACAGCATGACGGCACTCGCTCCAGCCGCCTGTTTTAACTCGTCTGCCGCTCTTAAGATCTCCTCGGCCGGCACTTCTTGCAGCCGTTCCAGCTGATCCTCCGGAATGCCAAGGATATCCAGCAGTCCCTTCGTAAGCAGCCTGCCATGGGAGTCCGAGATCGCCTGGGAAGCCCCGCTCTGCATAATCGCCCGGGTGAACAAGCCTTGGGCTGCAGGCATTGCGAGCAGCGCCGCGATGCTCATACTTCCCGCCGACTCACCAAATACAGTCACCTGCTGAGGATCTCCGCCGAAAGCGGCGATGTTATGCTTCACCCAGCGCAGCGCTTCGATTTGGTCCAGCAGACCGGCGTTGCTTACATAACCGTCTTCGGACTCGCCGGAAAATGGGGAAAAATGCGTAAAACCGAGAGGACCCAGCCGGTAGCTGAGGCTGACGACAATCAAGCCTCCCCGGCGCGCCAGCTCGGAGCCGTCATAAATGGGCAGTCCGCCGCCGCCCGTCACGAAGGCGCCGCCATGGATCCACACCATGACCGGAAGCGGCTGCGGTGCCGGCTCGTCAGGGGCCCACACATTGACGTACAGGCAGTCCTCGGACTGCGGGATCTGATCCCGTTTCAGTCTAAAGGCGCCACCCGTAGGGTTGACGCGCTGCGGGGCAAGCGGTACCGTCATGTCCCCGGATCTGACGCCTGCCCACGGCCGTGCAGGAAGCGGTTTCCGGAAACGCCGCTCGCCGACGGGGGGCTCGGCGTAAGGAATCGCCTTCCAGGTCCGGACGCCGTTCTGAACATATCCTTGAATCAGGCCATTATGAGTACGGATGAGGAGTTGGTCCAATTTCATTAACATCCTTTCTAGCGTTGGAATCGTTCTACCATTGTAACACTAAAAATTGGACAAAGCCTAACCGAAGCTCGGTGCAAAAAGCCATCAATCGACGACCATTTAAGGAAGCTAGCGCCAAGAAAAAAACCTGTCTATATAGACAGGTGCTAATCGCTTGTGGTGCAGACAAGTATCGACTGCCTTTATCTTGCCGCCCCTTCCTTTTGGCTGCGGAAGGCCCAATGATTCGTCGGACCGCTCCCGCCGCCAATACCGAGCGAGTTCTCGATGGCCGCCTGGATGAATTCACGGGCCGTCCGTACGGCCTCGTTGACCGGGTTCCCTTTAGCCAGCTCAGCGGCGATCGCAGCCGAGAAGGTACATCCCGTTCCATGCGTATGACGCGTGTCAATCCGACTTCCTTCCAGGGTCGAGAAGGATTCTCCGTCGAAAGTGAGATCAACCGCCTTGTCAGACGATTCGTCATGTCCGCCCTTGATTACAACCATCGCCGGACCGTAAGCCGCGATGCGGTAGGCTGCCTCGCAGCGTTCCTCCATCGACCGGATCGCCATCCCCGCGAGCACTTCCGCCTCCGGAATGTTGGGCGTGACGACAGCAGCCAGCGGCAGCAGCTTGTTCTTCAGCGCGTCAACAGCGTCCTGCTGCAGCAGCCGCGCGCCGCCTTTGGCGACCATAACCGGGTCGACCACCACATTCCTCCAGCCAAAATCGGCTATACGTCCTGCTACGGCCTCAATAATATCCGCGCTGAACAGCATACCGGTTTTGACCGCATCCACGCCGAGGTCGGTGCCCACGGCATCCATTTGTTCGGCTGCCGCAGCCGCAGGAAGCGGATATACACCTTGTACTCCGAGTGTGTTTTGAACGGTAATGGCAGTAATCGCGGACATACCGAATACGCCAAGCTCCTGGAACGTTTTAATATCCGCCTGGATGCCTGCCCCGCCGCCGCTGTCAGAACCGGCTACCGTCAATGCTTTCGGGATGCTCATTGCACAAATCCCCTTCCTGCCGACTCCAGAAGAGAGGTAATGGTTCCTTCCTCCAGCGGGTGGCGCTCCATCACAGACAACGCGTCGAGGAAAGCGATTTGGAAGCTTCCCGGCCCCTCCATGCCTGCCCGCTCAAATGCCCGAACGGCCGCTTCACCGTAGTAAGCCAAGGCGGCCGCGCCGGCGGACAGCAGATCGGGTTCGACCGCTCCAAAAGCGGCGATCACCGATGTCAGCAAGCAGCCGGTCCCGGTGACTTGGGTCAGCATCGGATGTCCGCCCCGAATCAAGTATCCCCTCGTTCCGTCGGTGATTACATCTTCTTGCCCGGTAATGGCGACGAGCGTCCCCAGACGGTGTGCCGCCCGTGCCGCCAAGTCGGCGGGAGCAGACTCCCCGGCCTCACCTGCGTCGACGCCCTTAATTGCACCGGATTCACCAATGAGATGGGCAACCTCCGCTGCGTTGCCCCGAACCAGTGACACGCGGACCTCACGCAAAATCCGCAGCGCAGCCTCCGTGCGAAATGCGGTTGCTCCCGCGCCGACGGGATCCAGGAACACCGGAACGCCATGATCGTTCGCCGATCGGCCGGCGATGATCGCCGCTTCCACCAATTCGCTGCTCAGCGTTCCGAGATTCAGGACGACGGCTTGGGCGACCCGAGCCATATCGGCCACCTCCTCTTTGGCATAGGCCATTACCGGGGAGGCGCCAAGGGCAAGCAGGCCGTTGGCCGTAAAGTTGGTCACGACCACATTCGTCATGTTGTGAATGAGCGGACGCTGCTCTTTTATCCGTAAAGGAAGCTGGATGAGTCCGGACGGAAACATATCGGCGGTCATCGTCCCACCCCTTCCGCTGCAGCCAGGGAAACCGGCCAATCCTCAAGCGTAAACGCCATTTCCCAGAACATGTACTCCAGCTGACAGCTGGTCAGAAAATGCTCCATCAGCCGTTTTTTTCTTGCGGGAGGCAGACCCTCCGCCCATTCGTCGAGCAGCCGCCGCAGCTGTACCGTCACGCCGCTTTCACGGTCCCCGTAAAAGTGCATCCATTCATAAAACGGATGGGATTTCTCCGGCTGGACTTCCTCCAGCAGACGTTGGCCGATTTCCGTATAGGTCCACGGGCAAGGTAACAGCGCAGCTACAATATCCTCAAGTCCCCCCTCATGGGCGACGTTCAGCATATGCCGGATGTAATGATTGGCCGATGGAGCCAGCGGATAGCCTTGCAGTTCCTCATATGCAACACCGGCGACATCACAAAAGTTTTGGTGGGGATGCGTTTCACTGTTCAAAATAAACGAAATCTGTTCGTTAAAAAGCGCGGTCGTCTGCCGGCAATCGCATCGGGATATGGCAATGCCATAGATCCGGATGTAGGCATTTAGATATTCAAAATCCTGCTTCACATAGTGAATCAGCTGCTCCTTGGACAAGGTACCTTCCGCAATCCCCCGTACAAACGGATGCTTGAAGATCGCTTGATAAATAGGATCTGCCGCGTGTCTCAATTCTTCGGTAAACCGGGCCATGATCATGCACCTCCGTTAATTTTGACGAAAATCGCATGTCGGGGCGCGGGGAAGCCAACACAAAAAAGCCGCCCCGAAATGGAGCGGCCGCTATTTGCAGTGTCATCCTGAATGTATCTCATCAAGAAAGATGCGTATGTATAGGCCTGCTCCACTTCCCTCCGCCGGTATTAACCGGATCAGGTTCAAAGGGTCCAAGCGATCACTTGTCTCAGCTGCCTCCGCAGCTCCCCTAGTGGATTTTCGTATGATATTTTACAAGTTCATGATTAACTGTAGCTCCGTTCGCCGGTGTTGTCAAACAAAAAAAGCTGCTGGCGGGATACCGGGAAAAAGCTTGTCGATCGTTTAAGCGGATTTCCTGCCACCTTCAAGTGTTTATCTTTTCAACGCGTAAGAAAGGATCATCTCGACGATAACGACAGCGGCATAAATGACAGCGGCTGTTCGATAACCCGATCCGTACAGCGCAGCCGCGGCCAGACCGAATACGATCAGCTGCAGCACAGCCCGGACGGGAAGCGTCACCGGGAAGGTCGCTTTCGGTGCGACATACATACCCCAAAAAACAGCAACAACGACCGGCGAGCCTATTCCTACCACGATACGGATCCACAAGGCGGTATCCAGTTTAAATCCCCACAGGCAAAAGGCTGCCAGTGCGCACAGCTCCATTAGAAAAAAGATAAGGTCGATCACAATCATTGCCAAACCCTCCATTTTGGGCCGGTCAGGGCCTTTGGAATGAAGCCATTCTCAGTAAAATTACGCCGATTGTTTCTTGCCTCTCGCGACGAAAACTCTTCCACTCTCACTACGGCCTGTGGGCTTTCACAATTAAAAAATGCGGGTGATGCAGAATCCGCTGGTAGAAGTCGGCCGACTCCGGCAGCCGCTCCAGAAACTCGGGAACCGGCCTTGGTTCGACAAGCTGGTCCAGTACAAACCAGCTTGACGTCATATTGACGATTTCCTGCAGGGGTCTGCGGAAGAACGTCACTTCAACGCTGCCTGCCTCTTTCTTCGTCCACCTGTCTACAAGCAGCTCCCGTACAAAATAATCCGGTCTCTTAAAAACGGTAAAGTCCATAAACGGATGATGCACCGAAAACAATAACGTTCCTCCAGGCTTCAATACCCGCTGAAACTCTCGGAACAAAGGATCCCAGTCTTCGATGTAATGCAGCGTTAGCGAACTGAGAACAAAGTCGAACTTATTAGCTCCGTATGGCAGCGGTTCATTTAGATCATGAACTTGAATCTCCGCTTGACTGCCGACTCTCCGTTTGGCCGCCTCCACCATATCGGGGCTGAAATCGATCGCCGATACCGATGCGCCCCGGGAAACGAACTTCTCGGTGTACCATCCTGCGGCGCAGCCTGCATCAAGGGCATGGAGTCCGGACATATCCGTTGGCAGCAGCTCCAACATGGCCGGACGCTCGTAGTATGCATTGGCACCGCTGTCCGAATCGGTATGCAGTTCATAGTCCTTGGCAAGCTTGGTATAAGCTTCAAGCACCCTCTCTTTCATGCAACCACCTCCGTAGACTCGCTATTCACCACCATATTATACCAACCAACAGAAAGGTTGGATATAAATAAACCAGTTTAATGTAAGCTGTGCATAACTTAATTGCCGCAGGATGCGTTATAAATAACAAGATCAAGTTTGAAGGCGGGGATTGTCTTTGTTAAAAAGCGTTTCTTTTTGGCTCACGTTATGTATGATCCTCACCTGCATACTGGATGCCTCCGGACAGGGTTTGGCCAACATCATACTGATCCGGCTGAATCCCTTGCTTGAAGCCTTGCTGCATGACCCAGTGTATTCGGGCTGGCTGTCCGATAAACACGCTTTCGTAACGAACAGTTACTTTATTCCCTTACGGTTCCCGGCGTATCTTCTCTCCATCGTCATGGCAGTCATCATCGGTGCGGCGGTTGATCTCCTCATTTACGGGATGAAGCGTGGATTGGCTCGCCGTGGCCATCCGAGGCCGACATCATGATCCCTAGATTCTGGTTTTCATGCTCGTACCACTTCCTCATTGCTCGTCCAGTAACGGTAAAAGGCTGCCTCACGGCAGCCTTTTACTCTTGATTTATTTGCTTTCAGCGGATTCCACGCCTCTGAAGCGCAATGCCTCTAGCTACAGGACGCTTGTCGTTCCAGCTTGTTGCAGACACTGCAGGAGGGCGTTATTGAAAAAATTCTGGTCGTCTTCATAACGGCTCGTATACTTATTGAGCATTCTGACACCCACGGCCTGATGTTCCGGGTAGACAACCACATGGCATCCTGCTGCTCCAGTAGCGTAGAACCAATCCGAGCGATGATACCACCCCAGTATACGGCGATCCGGATTCATCGCTTTCAACTCGTCACTGAGATGATAAAATGCCATAGGAATCAGCTGACGCCCTCCCGAGCTTCCCCGTTTCAAATGCAGGTACCCCCACTTGGCCAAATCCCTGGTGGTCGCATACATGTTTCTTTCATGCCCTTCATGGGATTCCAGACGAACCGTAGCATAGGCTGGATTCGTTGCATAGTCGCAGACAAGACTGGCCGTTGGCGCGGTAGCCCATATGGTTTCCTTGCAGCTGAGCGGCTTTAAAACGCGCTCCTCCAGAAACGCCGCAATAGACTTCCCTGACAAGGCTCTCACTACCTGCCCTTGAATCCCTTCCCTCTCCCATTGCATATCATGAAAAAATTTAGGGCCGGAAGCAGTCGCCAAATCACATAATGTCAACTGCCCCAAATCTTCACCGGGGTAATCGCTCAACACTTCTGCAACCGGGGTGGAGATCGGTACTCCGTTGTCCAGAGCCGCCATAGCCATTGCACAGGAGATATACGTTTTTCGGGTGGAGTAAATGTTGAACATGGAGGACTTCGTAACGGGAACCGCTCCTCCTTTATGATGATGAAATCCATGATATTGCTCATAGACGATCCTGTCGTTATGTATGACCAGAATGGATGAAGCTGACGCACCGTATTCGGTGCGTGCCTTTCGGACGACTTCATCCAATGGCTCAAATGCTGCTTGGTTAGGAACGCTGTCCAGATTCACAAACACTCCTCCTAATGATAATCATGATAGGAATATATGTTCGCCAACATCATGTAATTTTCCTGCTGCCCGTTACCTTTTTTATTCGCTTCGTTCCCGGTTTTCAAACCAACACATAACAGCAAGTCAGGAGCCTCCAGCCGGTCTCGGGGGTTCACCTCCGCCTTAGCGCCTCCTGCTGCGAGCGGTATTCGAGCGGCGCAACGCCCTCCATTTCCTTGAAGACCTTGGTAAAATGCTTCACGTTCTCGAACCCGGCCCGCTCGCTGATTTCGTACACTTTCAGGTCCGTGCTGCCGAGCAGCTCCTTGGCTTTACGGATCCGCAGCTTCCGCAAGTAGCTGACAAACGTCTCCCCCGTATACTCCTTGAAAGCTTGGCTGAAATACGAATAATTCAATGAGACATGATTGGAAACAACGGCCATATTCAAGTTTTCATGAAAATGCTCCTCGATATAGACGATGGCCCGCTGAATCTCGCTCTGGTCAAAATGCATCGACCGCATCCGTTTCACATAATCGCTCAGCAGGAAGAGCAGGCTCTCCAAACTATGGAAATAATCATGAAAATGGTTGAAGTTGTACAGATTCCCCACCTGCTTGTGGAGTTTTAAAATGTCGACGGATTCCTCGCCATAGGTTTGAAACACCTGGTCGAATACATGCTCATTAAAAGCATGGCTGATCCCTTCCAGATACCCGATATCATACTGAAGAATCGTCCGGATATCGAAAATATGCTGCAGCAGCCTGCTCAGCTCGGCATCCCGATCCAATCCGAGCAGGTTGGCCGTCTTCCGGATGTCTTCCAGCGGGATGCGGTAATCCGTCCGTTTGCCGGACAGTTCGGTGCTTCGAATGAGTCCCGGCATGTTTTGGAACAAAAAGTACTTCAACGCCCGGCCGGCCTGCTGGTAAGCTTTCTTCACCTCCCCTGCTCCCACCATCTCTTCGCTGATGCCGGCCCGGATGGCGCTGGACGACTGCCGGATGATTTCCTCTCCCAGCCGGTTGAACGGAGCAGCGGTGTCGGTAAACATTACGAGTTTGCCGTCTTTGTCGTAAAAACGGATATAACGTTCACCCGGAAGCCAGCCGATCATCTGGTCAACATAAGTGGTGAATTCATCCCAGCCGGCTTCCCGGTAGCGTTCCGGGACGAGGACCAGCGCGGCGTATCCGCCTGCATCCAGCCAATCCAATCCCGCCTGAAGGACCACATCCCGAATGGCGTGCTCGTCCATGCCTTCCTGCAAAAACAAATACTGCAGCCGGCTCACCGCATAATTTTCCTTCAGCGCCTTCGTTCCGCGCAGCTGATCGGCGATTTCCCCCTTGCGGATGCGTTCTTCGTCAAGGCGCCGCAGCGTCCGGAACAGCTCGTCACGAACGATCGGCTTCAGCAAGTATTCCTTCACATTGCAGCGGATCGCCGCTTTGGCATACTGGAAGTCGTCATAACCGCTTAGAATAACCAGATCCGGCCGCGCCTCCTGATCCTGTATACGGTTAATGAGCTCGATTCCGTCCATCACCGGCATGCGGATGTCGGTAATGACCAAGTCTATTTCCGTCTCGTCCATGACTTGAAGCGCCTGCTCCCCATTCGCGGCAAAGTACAGTGCGTAGTCGTCGCCGAATTCGCGGCGAATCATCGCTTTCAGGCCATCCCGGATATTTTTCTCATCATCAACGATTAGCAGATTGCACATGGGCAGGCACACCTCCCGCTAGAATTAGATAAGGCAGCGTCATCGTGACTCGCGTAAAACTTCCTTCGGCGCTCTCCACCCGGATCCCGTGCGACTTCCCGTAAAACATGACGATCCGCTGATCGACGTTCCGCAGTCCGATGCCGCTGCTTTCCCCGTCGTTCAGCTCCTTCCGCATTTGTTGATAGTCCGCGTCTTCCAGCCGGATCATCAGGTTGATCTTCTTCAGCTTGGATTCGGGAATCCCGTCGCCATTGTCACAGACCTCGATAATGATGCTGTCCCCCGATACATAAGCATGTATAGCGATTTCCAGCTTTTCGCCCTCGGAACGGGAACCCATTCCATGCTTAACGGCGTTTTCGACGATGGGTTGGAGCGACATCTTCAACACTTCCTGTTCCATATGGACCGGCGGAACGTTGATGTTCAGCACCAGATTGTTGTCGTACCGTATGTTCATGATGGCGATGTAGTTTTGGATATGCTCCAGTTCATCCCTCAGCCGCACATGGTTGCTGGTCCACTGCAGGTTGTAGCGCATCATGCGTCCGAGTGAGGTGAGCGAATCGGATATCGTGTACTGGCCCTCGATTTCGGCAAGCATCTTTAAGTTTTCGAGAGTATTGTACAGAAAATGGGAGTCGATCTGGTTTTTCAGCGACTTCAGCTCCGCTTCCTTGGTTGCCGCCTGGCGGTTCACCGCCTCGACGATCAGCTCGTTCATCCGTTTGAGCATCTGGCGGAAATGATGCGCCAATTCCCCGATCTCATCCATGCTTGTAATGTCAATTTCGAAATTAAAGTCGCCTTTGCGTACTTTTTTCATCGAATCGCGCAAAATGTTCAGCTTTTTCAAAATCAAGGAATGCAGGATATAGGACGTGGCCGACAGCAGGGCGATCAGAATAATCGTGGCAATGATGATCGTATTCCGCCGTTTGCTGACGTCCGACAAAGCGCTTTTTAGCGAAACGACGTTGAACAGATAGCTGTCCAGCGGCTCCATATCGCTCGGAATGCACAAATATGGCGTCCCGTTATAAGTAAAGGTAAACTCGTGGTCCGTTTTCTTGCCGTGCTTGGCGAACTCGGCCATGATCGTTTCGACAGGGAGCGTTTGCATCAGGCTCAGGGACGGGTTGGTAAACGCCTTGCCCTCCCGGTTCACCACGATCATTTGTGAGCTCGTATCCTGTACGCTGCTGAAGGTTTTCATAAAAAAGTTGTTCAGCTCCATCGTCACCTCCAGGATGCCGTTATGCTTATCGTTCGGATATTTGATCTCGCGCAGCAGCGTGACAAAATCGCCGACCTGATCGCTGGCCACCGTGCTGTTCTTGATCACGTCCTTATTCGTCGCGCTGATCTCCCACCAGACCAGTCCGTTGCGCCGAAGAACCGTCTGGTACCAGGGCTTGTTCTTGATTCGGGATTCTTTGAAAATGACCGGCCAAAACTCTCTCACGTTCGGGTTTTCCGAATACAGCCGGATGTTGGCGATGTTCGGATTGTTAAACAGATAGTACTGAAAGCTGGAGAACGTCTTCATCTTAAAATCGATCAAATCGGCCGTATCCAGCTCCTCCCGGCTCTGCAGATACTCATTGATCTCGCTGTTGGAGATGGCCAGCTGTGCCGTCCGTTCCATCACCTGCATGTTGTTGGCCACGTTCGTTTTCTCGATCTCCAGAATATATTGGTTTTTTTTGGTCAAATCCTTGATGGTATTCAGGTATACCCCGTTGAATAAATACCAGGAAACCAGGGTGATTGGGATCAAAATAATACAGATAAACGATAGGATCAGCTTCAATTGAATCGGCATCCGGCCGATGGCGGTCGACAGCCTGGCCATTCGATTCCGGGCAAGTTTGATCATAGCCGCAAGCACCACCCAGCCCATTTATGGTAATAAGCCTGAAAATCCGCGAGCAAAAAATCGCGGATTCCAGGCCTGTGTCAGAAGGCGCTTATTTGTTGAGCGCTTCTAGTTTTTTAACGTTCTCTTCGTATGCCTTTTGGCGATACGCGTCAATTTTGTCCTGTTTGTTCTTGTTGCGGTCTTCGATGTAGTTGTTCCACATCTCGTCGAACTCGGCATCCGATTTGGCCAGCAGCAGCTTCGGCAGCAGTTTACCCCAATTCCGTGCGTTTTTGCTGCCGGCAATCCCCTCTTCGGATGTGCTCGGCGGATCCAGGTTGTCGAATTCGGACATGCTGATCGATTTGCCTTTCGTCCAGTCCGCCATCTGTTTCTGCGGATCGACGCCCGGCGGTGCCCACTGCAGGTTCATGTTCGTATCCATCAGCATCCAGTAGGTGTAGGACGCGCCGTATTTCTGGTCAAACGCGGTACGGTCCGTATTCAGGAGCTTCACGACATCCGGCAGGAACTGGTCTTTGCCGTCGATGTTGTCGTAGGTCACGCCCTTTTCGCCGAGGAACAGGTCCTTGTTGCCTTCCTCGCTGATCAGGTAGGTCAGGAACTCGATCGCCCGCTTCTTGTCCTTCACGTCCTTGGAGATCAAGGTCAGCGTCCATCCGGAGATGCCAGGACCGGAGAGGGTCGGCGCGTCCTTCTTGGAGTTGGCCGGACCGTTGATCGCGATGTACGCAGAATTCGGGTCCTTCTGGTACAGCGACATGTTCTGCGCATCAAAGTCGGAGCGCTGGTACAGCATCGCGAAGTAGCGGCCCTGTGCGATTTTTTCTTCCATTTGCGGACGCTTGTCGATGAAGATGTCCTTCGAGAGCAGTCCCATTTCGTTGGCTTTGCGGAACGTCTTCAGCCATGAGATGTATTCGGGATCCAGGCGGCGGTCATACAGCTTGCCGTCCTTCTGCTGCGGGATTGCCAGGAAGTTCTGGAGATACCCTTCGAGCGAATAGTTGCCGGTCTCGCTGAATTCATGCAGTCCGAGCGGAATGAGCGGCTGGCCGTTCACTTCCGGGAACTTCTCCTTCGCCAGCTTGAGTGCGTTCAGGAACCCTTCCGGCGTGCTCATATCCGGGCTGCCGATGGCTTCATACATGTCCTTGCGAACCTCGAACGTTTGGTTTGACGTGAAGTTCGAGCCGTACTTTTTGTAATCTTCAGGAGAGGACGATGCGTTCGGGTATCCGTAGATGTTGCCGTCCGGCTGCGTGTACCATCCCAGTTTAGCCGGGTCGGCTACTTTGAAGAAGTAAGGATCGTATTGATCGGCCAGTTCGTTCAGCGGAAGCACGAGCTTGCCCTCGATCATCTTCTTGACGGCTTCCTCGCTCCAGCCGAGCGTGATGAAATCCGGCAGCTTGCCTGAGGCGATCATGGTGTTCAGCTTCTCGTTCTCATTACCCGCCGGAACGATAAAGTTGATGCTGACGCCCGTCTTCTTGGTGACATATTCGGCAGTCGCGTCGCCGCCCCATTTTTTATTGAACCACGAAAAGTTCATGTACCAATCAAACGTGATTGGCGCGTTGTCCGACTTCCAGCCCGGCTCATCCGGATTCGGTTTGGCTTCCCCGCCGCCCGTGGACGACGTGTTCTTCGCATCCGTGCTTCCGCTTGTCGCGGCGGTGTTTCCGCCGTTTGTCTCGCTCTTGCCGCCGGAGCAGCCCGCAAGGGACAGCGCCATCGTGAACACGACGGTCAGAGCGATCATGGAAGTCATGAGTCTGCGCGATTTGCTCATGGATTCTAACCCCTTTTCTTTCGTTAATCTATTAACACTCCCGCCAGGCGGGACTGATAACCATGAATTAACCCGGATTCCCGGTTACTCCTTGATCGATCCGATCATGAAGCCTTTTACAAAATACTTTTGCAGGAACGGGTACACGAAGACGATCGGCGCGGTGGTAACGACCATGGTAGCCAGCTTCAGCGATTGGCTCGTCACCGACACCGCCATGCCGCTTGGCATGGATGCCAGCATCTGGTTGGAGCTTGACTGCGCAACGACGCGGTACAAATACGTCTGGATCGGCTGCAGGTTCGTATCATTAATGAAGATCATCCCGGTAAAGTAATCGTTCCATTGGTACACCCCGTGAAAGAGGGCGATTGTCGCCACCACTGGCATGGATACCGGAATGATGACTTTGTAGAAAATTTTAAAATCATTCGCCCCGTCGATCTTCGCCGCTTCTTCCAGTCCCGGAGGAATCTCCCGGAAAAACGACAGGAAGATGATCAGGTCGAAGAAGCTGAATGCAGCAGGTAGGATATATACCAGAAAATTGTCCAGCAGATGCAAATCCCGGATCAGCAGGTAATACGGAATAAGGCCCCCGCCGAAGAACATCGTCACCGTGCCGATGAACATATACAGCTTGCGTCCGACAAGCTCCCTTCTGGAAAAGGCATACGCCACCATCGCGGTAAAAAACACGTGAACCGGGGTACCGATCAGCGTCTTGGCCACCGTGACCCCCATGGCGGTCATAATGCCCTCGCTGCGGAATACGGCCTGGAAGCTGTCCAGGCTGAACTGCCGCGGCCACCAGTAAATGCCGCCCCGCATCGCGTCCGCCCCGTCATTAAATGCGTTCACGATGACGTACCAGATCGGATACAGCGTGACGAAGCAGACGATCAGCATCAGCACGGAGTTGAATATTTCAAAGATCGCGCTCGAAGCGCTTTGGCGTTTGAATGAATACACGAAGAGTCACCGCCGTCCCATCAGAATAAGGAAGTATTGTTAAGCCGTTTCGTAATGCTGTTGGCTCCAAGCAGCAGCGCGAGAGCGATCACGTTTTTGATCAGTCCGACCGCAGCCGCGTAGGAGTACCGGCTCTCTGCCAGACCAACGTTGTATACGTAGACGTCTATGACGTTGCTAGACGTTTCGTTCAGCGAGTTGCGCAGCACGAGAATCTGGTCAAAGTTGGAGTTCAGGATGCCGCTTACGGCCAGAATGAACAAAATGGAAATCGTGCCTTTGATCGAAGGAAGCGTAATGTTCCACATTTTTTGCATCCGGCCCGCCCCATCGATCGTAGCCGCCTCGTACAGCTCCGGAGAGACACTCGAAATCGCCGCCAGGTAAATAATCGCTGACCAGCCGATCTCCTTCCAGATGTCGGAAGTGACGACGATGGACCAGAAGTATTTGGGCTCGGCCAGGTATGTAATCGGCTGATCGATCAGGTGAAGCGCCATCAGCACCTTGTTGACGATGCCCACATCCGCCAGCCAGGTGGCGAGGATGCCGCCCAGAATGACCCAGGACAAAAAGTGAGGCAGGTAGGAAATCGTCTGAATCCACTTTTTGAACACGATCGAACGGATTTCGTTCAGCAGGAGTGCGAACAGGATGGGCAGCGGAAACCCGATCACCAGCTTCAGGAGGCTCATCCCGAGCGTATTTTTGATCACGTATCCGAGACTGTCGTCCTCCAGGAATTCCTTGAAATGATCCAATCCGACCCACGGAGCCGAAGAGATCGAGTGAATAATGTCAAACTCTTTAAAAGCAATGATGACCCCGTACATCGGGATATAATTGAAAACAATCATCCAGGCGACGCCCAGCAGAGCCATAATCTGCAGATAGCGCTGGCCCACAATTTTCCGCCACAGCTTCTTCTCTTTCGCCTTCTCGGCGGCAGGTTCCCACTCGGCTTCGATACCGGCCCTTGCGTTCATGTTCTGGAAAGCACCCCGTTTCTGAAATCTCTTATGTAAGCCCTTTCAGGTACTAATTATAGGCGGCGGTTCCTATGAAAAATAGTCTTCAAATTTTAGTTAAGGTTTCTAAATTTCAGGTGGCATCCGGTGGAGAACACAGAAAAAAGCCCCGAATCCGACAGAAGGTGCCGGAACCGAGGCTTCTAAACCTTAATTTCTAATGTAGAACGTTACAAGTTTTCATTGATTTATTTGACGACGTTGGACAACACGTCATCGATGATTTGCGTATTGGCGATCGTTCCCGAGTACAGCCAGCTGGAATGATCGTCGAACTCATACACATGGCCTTCCTTGACGGCCGGGATGTTAGCCCATACCGGATCCTTCAGCAGCTCATCCTTTGATACGCCGCGGCTGTTGACGATAAACAGATAATCGGCGTCAATTTGCGCGAATTTTTCCAGCGAAACCTGATTCCAGCTCGCCGTGCCGGTTTTGGACAGTTCTTCTACCAATTTAGGCTTCGCGAGTCCCAAATCATCATACAGCACCGAGCCGCTGGACAAGTGGTCGCTTGACACGTAAATGTCTTTGCCCGTCACCCAAAGTGCCGCTGCCGTGTGCGTGCCGTTGGCCTTCTGAAGCTGCTCCTTGGCGTCCGCCGCTTTCTTATCATAAGTTTGAACGGCTTCCTCTTCTTCCTTGCTCTTACCAAGCACTTCCCCGACCGCCTTCAGTTCTTCGCGCCAATTGTTGCTCTTCTCTTTACCTACGACGTAGGTCGGTGCGATTTTGGAGTACTGCTCGTATTTGTCATCCGTCGCCATGTCCGCACTGCTCAGAATGATCAGATCCGGCGTAAAGCTCATGACGGCTTCATAGGGAAGGTCGTAAGAGATTTCCGGAATGCCGTTCAGCTGATCCTGCAGGTAATACTGCACGGAACCTTTGCCAGTCGACCACTGGGCAACCGGTTTGACGCCAAGCGTCAGCAGATGATCTTCCAAATAGGATGCGATGATCCGCTTCGGATTCGCTGGCACTTTCACTTCATGACCAAGCGCGTCCGTCAGCACGCGTTCCTGCTTGGTATCCGCGGTGCTGTTACCTCCTGCCGCTGCCCCCGAATCCGTTGTGTTTGAATTGCCGGCTTTATCGCCGCAGGCGCTGGCCAATACGGTAAAGCTCATCAGCAGCGCGAGCAGCAGTGATCCTTTAAGTTTGAGTTTCATGATGGTATGTCCCCTCCACTGGTTCATTCTATCTAGGCTAGAGTCTCATTATTTTTACGAAAACCTATATGTACATCCATGGTCCATCCGGTTTTACGTGAAAGATTTCTCTTTAAGTATCATATGTGATAATGAATCTCATTATCAAGTGTTTTTTTCGTGACAGCGCCGGTCACCAATAGAACAGGCATAAGCGATCGTATAGGAAGTCACCACCCATTCAACTTGCCCGTCGGTTGACGAAAGGCCTTTTTTAATATCGGGTATCGAAACATTCACAACAAATACGTCAAGAATTGCCATAAAGGTCGCAAACAGGATGACGGTCAAGGACCACCAGCGGTATCCCGCTACAGAAGGTGAAGCTGAAGCTTGTCGGCCTGTTAAAGCTTGATATTCCATATCCTTTTCTCTCCTTTAGTCCATGTATGCAGCTGCTGATCTGATTATATGTGCTAAAATGGAGAGAAGTAAGTACGCACATTTTTGTGGTACAGTATACTTCTTGTAACTTATGAGGAGGGATCGGGTTGAAGAAAAATCCGGAATATGGCGTACTCCGCGCCGAATATCTCCAGGGCTGCTCGGTTGAAGTCGCCTTGAATATCATTGGGGGCAAGTGGAAGGGAATGATCCTGTACACCCTTCTGGACGGCACCAAACGCTTTAACGAACTGCGTCAGATCATTCCAGGTATTACGCAGCGCATGCTCACACTTCAGCTTAGGGAGCTGGAGGACTGCGGAATCGTCCAAAGAGTGGTTTATCCTGAGGTCCCCCCAAGGGTGGAATATTCGCTGACCGAGTTCGGCCAGACGATCAAACCGGTCATTCTGCAGATCAGGGAATGGGGCAGTTCTTATAAAAAAGCGATGGGCGGCCACCTTAAACAATCCAACTCCAACTAGGCACCGATTAAGATACCCCCTTATACTAAAACAATCCAGCAGTGCACAAAAAAAGGAGGGATTACTCCCCCTCCTTCATCCGTTGATCAATACCGCAAACGCCTCATACGGCCGCAGCCGCATCGCTTCGGATGGAACGGTATCCGGATAGACGGATACCATTTTCTGTCCGCCTGTTATTCCGTCACCCCGGAATGCCGCCTCCTCCTTGTTCATATTCGCTACGATCAGCAGCCGATGCTGATCCGTGCTTCGTTTGTAAGCAAATATATCATCATCCCCCACGTCAACCAATTCAAAGCTTCCGCTCTCAAGCAGCTCGTGAATGACAGGGTCTTGGGCAAACCGCCCCAACGCTTGGTAAAAGCCGTCTGCTTCTTCATCACCGCCGGTCACAGGGCAGATTCGGCCCTGCATTAACTGAACGGTCAACGCCATACATTTGGCGGGCTCCATATTCCACTGTTGTTCCATTGACATTCCGCTGTGCCGCCACTGCGGAATTCACCTCCATCATGATGTTTCCTGGACGCCCGCAGCCGCACGGGACTCGACCCGGCGCTTTTTCCATGTAATCGACAGCACCGCGGATCCCAATGCGAGCAGGACGAAAATTACGCCAACCCAGGCGTTGTAATACACCGACGATCCTTCGATCACCATGCCTCCAATCGCCGACCCCAGCGCAATACCGATATGGGATGCCGAGCTGTTCAAGCTCTGCTGGATGTCCGGCGATTCCGGTGCCGCTTTGATCAGGTAGCTCTGCATCGAAGGAGAGATCGACCAGCTGAGCATGCTCCAGACGATCATCACGATCAGGCAGACATACACCGAAACCGTAGATACCGGCATCAGCAGCATGGCTACGGCAAACACGCTGACAATGGTCAGAATGCTTTTCTCAGGCCCAAACCGGTCGGTGACCCAGCCCCCTGCCCCGCCGCCAAGGACAGCCGCGATGCCAAAAATAAAATAAAACAGGCTGAGCATGGAAGGACTCAGGTGCAGCGTCTCCTGCAGAAACGGCGTCAGATAAGCATATAAGGTCAGGTGACCGGTCAGCATCAAAATCGTAATCAGCTGGCCAAAAATGATTTTGCCGTTTTTCAAGGATGCCAGCTGCTTGCGCAGCGGCACGGTCTCGCCGGGAGGCGTTTTGGTAATAAAAATTTGCACCGCGATGAACGATATAACGGCCAGAATGGAAATCATGACAAACGGAGCACGCCATCCAAAAGCGTTGCCCAGCATCATGCCCACAGGTACGCCCAGTACGAGGGAGCCGCTCACTCCCATAAAGATAACGCCGATGGCCCGGGCTCTGTACGCCGGTTCCGCCATCTGGGAGGCCATCGTGATAGACAGCACGGTGATGAGCGCGGCGCTCGCTGCCGACAAAATTCTTGCGATCACCATCATCGTAAAATTCGGGCTGACGACCGAAAGCACATTGCCGGCAATGAAGACCAGCAGGGCGCATTGGTACAGCAGTTTACGTTCGACCCTCGAAGCTGCCGCCAGCAGCACAGGCCCCGATACGGCAAATACCACGGAATATAAAGTGATCAACTGCCCGGCTGTGCTCACCGAAATATGAAGGTCCGATGAAACGAGATCCAGCATCCCCCCGACGATCAGCTCCACCATTCCGGTCACGAAGCAGGCGATCGCTAGAATGTAAATTTTAAAATTCATGCAGCATGTAACTCCCCTCTGTAAAAATCTCTCTGTTCCATGTCTTTTATGGTTACTACTGCAATGGTAACCTAATTCAAAATGAGGATCAACCCCTATTTTTTGCATACAAAAAACGGATGGATCCGGGTCCACCCGTTTTTCACGTGACGCGCTTAATATTTCAACTGAAGCAATTCCGTCATAATCTCCTCGTCGTTCAGCAGAATATCATTGTATTTGCCTGTTATTTTCGCCAAAAGCAAATCGTGATGGAAATAGTCCGTAAACACGCGCACGAACGGCTGTGACTGGGTCTTGATCGCCTGCCACGAATCATTCTCCACGCCGGCAAATACGACCTCGCGGTCGTCTACAATCAGCAGCCTGAACCGCTCCAGCATGACATGCTGCTCGCTAGGCTTCATCGGGACGATCTGGGGCAGGCCATCAGGCGTATCGCCAATCACGACACCTTCCACTTTGACGCCATTTTGCTGCTTGTCCAGCAGGATAGGCAGATACTTGTGGAAATCGTCCTCCCACGCCGAAAACCGGATCGAGCGCTCTGCATTCTCCATCATCTGCTTTAACTGGGATCCGATCGATGAGTCTGCCTTCAAGCTCCAGACATGGTCGTCGATGACCGCTTTCTGAACCTTATGCTGCTCCAGCTCCTGAATGTCCGACTGAAACTCTGACGTTAATTTCTCGATCACGAGCGGAAGTGGCAATGCGGTATACAGCTTCTTTTTTTCCGAAACGGATTCCAGCACCATCCCCTTCTCCACCATCCGGGAGATCACTTCATATATCTTCGCCTTGGGCACGCCGGAATGCTTCACGATCATCGTGGCGTCCATCGGCTGCTCCGCCGACGCCAACGCCTCGTACACCTTGCTCTCATATTGTGAAAATCCGAATTTATGTAACATGACTTTTATCCCCGCTCCCCTTGCTGCTTGGTCGGTGCAATCTTCAGCTTTGTTCCGGAGGCGCAAGCAGGAAGCTTCTTACCGTTTCGTCAAACCGCTCCGGCTCCTCCACATGCGGCGCATGCCCGGAATGAAGGAATTCCACGTACCGCGCTCCCTTAATGGCATCCGCGATTTCCCTGCCCCACTCCGGCGGATTCAGACCGTCGTATTTCCCGCTGATGATCAGCGTCTCCGCTGTAATCCGGCCATAATCGGGACGGAAATCAAACCCTTCAAGTGCCCGGTTGGAAGCGGCGTTCTGCTCCTCCGTCAAGCTTGTTCCACCCTCTTGAACATGCTGCATCCACGCTCCGACCAATGAGAGATTGTGAAACATGTACCGGCTTAAATGCTGCACCTTTGCCGGGGTATCCATACCTTCCAGTTCCTCGGCATGCTCGCTGAATAAACGGGCCATCGACGAGGTCCTGCCGTTGGACTTGGGCGTGACAAGAACCAGCTTCTCCACCCGCTCCGGAGCGGCAATGGCGACTCCTTGTGCGATATAGCTTCCCATCGATCCACCCACCAGGTATACCTTGTCCAGCTTCAGGAAATCCATCACCGCAATGACATCCCGGACATGATCCGAGAGACGGTATTCTGCCGGCTTATCCGACAGGCCATGCCCTCTGGCATCAATGGCAATGACGCGAAAATCAGTGCTGAACGAGTGAATGGCGTGTTCCATCGAGTGAACGTCCAGGCCAAGCCCATGCAATACAATTAGCGGGAAGCCGGTTCCTTCATCGACATAATGGAGCTTGATCCCGTTAACGAAAGCTTCCATACTTTTCCCTCCCCAACCGGAATGAGCTTATTTTACCATTCTCAGCAGGGAAGGCAAAGCAGCTTTCTATGCATGCTCCCCTTCCTCCTCATGCACGGTTTGCGATTCAAACAGATGCGCCTCATGATAATTGACATCCAGCCTTAAATTGTTGGCCAGCGCCCGGCTGATCTCACCCGCTTCGAACAACCGTTGAATTTCGTTCCGCTCCGACTGGATGGCCTTGAGCTCAAGCTCCCGGCGGACCGCATCCATCTCTTCAGCCCGCTCCTCGTGTGCAGGTTCCTGTGTCAGATGCAGCTCCAGCCCGCGGTAATCGGCAATAATCATGGCGATGGTATCCCGGTTGCCCGATGTCTCGAGCCCCTTAACCCGCTCTATCGCAGCACGGATCGCTTCCAGCTTCAGCGCCTTATAAGCATTCCACTTCGGGTGGTCTGGTGTCATGCGGGCTTTTTTGTGTTTGCTGCCTTGGAACAGCCGGGTGATGGCCGACCATCCGACGATCAGCAGCTTCTTCACCTTGAAACGGGTGGACAGCAGCAGCTCGACCCGCGATACCGTGGCCTTGAACCGATCCGCAAGTTTTGGCGAAATCCGCTCTTCCTGCAGCCACCGGTCCGCGGTTTCCTTCTCCGCCTCGAGCGCCTCCAACCGGATTTCCACAGCCTCTTTCCATAATCTGTTCATTTCCGCACGATCTCTGAATCTGCACATCTGCAGCCTGCGGGAATACGCAGCGATCAGCTCGATAGCCTGCTGCCGGTTTTCATCGTTTTTCTCCTCTTTGACTGTTCGTAGACCCGCTTCAATGACACGGATGCGCGCTTGTCTCTCGGCATCCTCCGCAAGAGCGGGATCCACCTGGGGACCGCGGGTCAGGATGGGCAGTAACACGCTGGCGCTGATCAGGGTCAGCAGAATGACGCCTGAACAGATAAAGAGGATCAAATCCCGTTCGGGGAAAGGACTGTTGTCGGCCAGTGTCAACGGAATGGAGAAGGCCGCCGACAGCGTCAAGGCTCCCCGGACACCGGACAACGCTGTCAGCACGGCGGAACGGAATTGGCGGTTCGATGCCCATACCCACACAAAGCGAAGGACCATTAATACCAGCGTAATCAGAACGATATAGGCAATGGATTGGCCGTTATTGTATGCCTTGTCCTGCCATACCGTCCGGACAACGCCGGGAATTTCAAGTCCAAGCAGCAGAAACACGAGACCGTTCAAGGAGAATAGGATGACCGACCACGTGCTGTCGGAAACGATGCGCAGGCGCGCTGATCCCGTCCTCATCCGGTCCCGTTCGATCGCATGGGTTACACCGGCAGCAACGACGGCCAAAATACCGGACAGGTGAAATTCTTCAGCAATCCAATAGATCAGAAACGGTGTCAAAATAATAATCAGCACATGCAATGTGACATCTTCCATCCCAAGCCTGCGCAGCAGCATGCGGAGCCAAATCGCCAGGAAGCCGAGCAGCGCTCCGACCACAATCCCGCCGACCGCGATCACGATAAAGCTGCCAATCGCCCGCGGCAGGGAGAAATGGCCGGTGACGGTTGCGGCAATGGCAAAATTAAAAGCAACGAGGCCCGAAGCGTCGTTCATCAACGCCTCACCTTCGAGCAGGCGCATGATGCGGCCCGGGAGCTTCACCCGGCCGGACAGCGAGCCGACGGCCACCGCATCGGTCGGCGACAGAATGGCCGCCAGCGCAAAAGCCGCCGACAGCGGGATGGCCGGAATGAGCCAGTGAATAAACGGCCCTGCAATCAGCACGGTGGCAAACACGAGGCCGAGCGCCAGCAGCAGAATGAACGACCGCAGCTGCCACAGCTCGTCGCGGGGTGTCATTTTTCCATCATTAAAGAGCAGAGGCGCGATGAAGAGCAGCAAGAACAGTTCCGGATTTAGCGGTACATGATGTACGCCGGGAATGTACGTGACCGCGACGCCCAGCGCAATCTGGATCAGAGGCACCGGGACCGCCGGGGTAAAGTGATTGATAACGTTCGATATGCCGATCAGAATTAGAAGAACGATGACCATCAGTAACAGTTCCATAGTGATTTCCTGCCTTCTTTCTGCCAAATGTCGATATGGCTAACATTCCCGGAAGGGGGATCATTCATGAGTTGAAGTCAGCCGATCCGGCAGGGATAAATCATGATAGCAAAACCGGCTGTACGACACAGCCGGCTGTATGTCTAATGCGTATGCAGTTACCGATAAGATGCCTGATATAAATCAAGCTGTTACGGCGTGGGAAAAGGAATGCTCTGCGCGGTCCGGATCTGCTGCAGATCGACACGCAATTGCTCCTGCACGCTGAAAGGATGGTACAGTCCCTTGGCGATCGCGTATTTGGTAATCTTCTCATGCGTATCGATCGCCTGTTCCAATTGCCGCTCCAGGATGCCTTTGATTTCCGGAGTGACGCATTCGGTTACGGCCATCGCCAAATTCCGGACGCCGCTCTTGGCGGTGACTAGAAAGTCCATGGCAATCACATCGTCGGTTAATTTGTTCATGCCGGTCATGTATTCCAGTACGGGATTCATTGCAGCGTCTCCTTTCCTTTGTTCAGAACGGCTGCAAGCTCGGCCAGCTGATCGGATGACATCGCGGCATCCTGCTGGAGAATGAGCTTGAGCTCAGGATCTGTGACCAGCGCCTGCATCGTTTTGGACTTCGTCATGCAGACCGTCTTGAAGGCGGCAATTTCATGCGCCTCCAACAACTCATGCATGGCATACGTTGGATTTATCAAGAACTTCACTCCCTTGTGTTATCAAGTACTTTACGGCTTTAAAATAACCTTGATGCAGTTGTCCGTCTTCGTATCGAACATTTCGTAACCGCGTTTGGCTTCGCTGAGCGGGATGACATGCGTAATGATGTCGGCCACGTCGACTTTGCCGGTCGCCACCAATTCATACATATAAGGCATATAGTGTATGACCGGAGCTTGTCCGGCGCGGATGTTCACATTGCGCTGCATGATGTCCCCTAGCGGGAATCCGTTGTAACGGCCGCCGTACACGCCTGTAATTTGAATCGTTCCGCCCTTGCGAACGGCCTGGGAGGCGATGACCAAGGCGCTCATGGTGCCTCCTTGCAGCTTTAAGCCGCTCGCCAGAAACTCGAGGTCGCTCATTTTCCCGTCCATGCCCACCGCGTCAATGACCACGTCGGCTCCGCCCTTGGTGATTTCCTTCAGGTATGCACCAACATTGTCTTGCTGCTCGAAATTGACGGTCTCAACATGATTGTTCTTTTTGGCATGCTGCAGCCTGTAATCCACATAGTCGACGGCGATGACCCGCTTCGCCCCTTTGAGCCAGCAGAATTTTTGCGCCAGCAGTCCAACCGGTCCGCAGCCTAGCACGACTGCGGTATCCCCCTGTTTGACACCGGCGTTGTCTACGCTCCAAAAGGCGGTGGGCATCACATCGGCGATTAGTGCAAGGCTCTCATCCGGCCGCTCGCTGTTTTCCGGAATTTTGAAGTGCGTGAAATTGGCGAATGGAACCCGCAAATACTCGGCTTGCCCGCCCGGATAACCGCCGGTCGTTCCCGAATAGCCGAAATACGCACCCATGTCCCCGTTGTCGTTCGAATTGTCGCACTGGCTCTCCAGATGATTTTTACAGTAAAAGCATTCGCCGCAGGCAATATTAAACGGGATAATGACCCGGTCGCCTTTCTTCAGCTTGGTGACTTCGGGCCCGACTTCCTCCACAATCCCCATCGGTTCATGACCGATGACGTAATCCTCCGACAGATTGGGAATCATGCCGTGGATCAGATGCAGGTCGGAGCCGCAAATAGCGGTGCTGGTCAGCTTGACGATCATGTCATCCGGCTTTTGAATTTTCGGATCGGGGACGTCCTTGACGACGACGTTTTTAACCCCTTGGTACGTAACGGCTTTCATCATGCTCGGCCTTCCTCCATATGCTCATCGGGCGTCCGGTCGAACATCCCTTTGCGCGAAGTATCTGCGGGGAACAGGTTCATCCCGGCAATCATGGCTGTGTTTTTGGCCGACAGCTGGTCCAGCTGGTACTGCTCGTGCAGCTCATACGGGTGAAACCATTTCTTACGGATCATCAGCTCGGTGATTTCCTGATGGAGGGCAATCCCCTGCTTCAGCTGCTTTTTCAGCAGTTCCCTCGCTTCTGTGGATACGGTTTCGGTCAGGGCAACCGCGGTATTACGAACCCCTTCCTTCGCACGCATCAAAAAGTCCATAGCAAAAGTCATATCCGCCATCTCCGGCATGTTGAGCGAATTGATCGGATCCAAATCATCGTTGTTCATCAGAGTATCACCTTCAATTTAGGATGGGGGCAGGCTTGCTTTCCGGGACAGGAGCCTGAAAAGGAGCTCGTTCATAAACCGCCTTCAGCTCGTTGATGGCCTGCGTGGACTGTTCAACGTCCTTTTGCATCAGCACTTTCAGTTCTTTGTCAAAAACCATCCCCTGCATCAGCTTCGATTTAGCGACACAGAGCGTTTTAAAATTCAGCACTTCATGAAGATCGATCGATTCATGGGGTGCCAGCGGAAAATCCTTCATGTTTGACCTGTACCTCCTTTATTTAACGATGTCTGCAAGGATAGGTTATCCTCCTGTGTATAGCTTGATTCAGTTTTCCGCGGCACTCCCGGGATCATAAAATTTGCCTGCCGGGTTGCTCCTCACAAAAAAGAAGCCTCTAATAGAGGCTTCCACAGTTAATCGGTTAATGGAATGTTGTATGAACATATTTCAAGGCGCACTTCAGATGGTGATCCACGATACCCTGGGCAAGCTGCCGGTCGGGAAAGCCGCGGTGAAGCAGTTTTAAACCGCCTCCGATTAAAGAGATATGGTGGTGCAGGCGGTAGAAGGCCATCCGGTCGGGATCCAGATGGTCCTGACGGAAATACCGGTAATGCTCCCCGAACCGAAACTCGAGAAAGCTGTGCTCATGCTCAATGTCGAAATAGGTTACACCCTCAATATCGATCAGATACGGCTCCAGATTCGCATTCACCAGAATGTGGTCCGGTCCAAGCTCGCCATGAATCAGTCCGTAAGATGTCCTTGGACGAATTCGCGATGAACATTCCTGAAGGACGGACATGAGCCCCTCTTGAGCAGCCGCAATCTCAGGCAAATAAGAAGCTGCATACGTGATCTGCCTGAGGGCATTGTCCACCAGCTCCTGCTGGCAGGACTTCCGTGGAGGCTTGGTTTGGCCGGGCCGCCCGTGCACATCTCTCGCGCAATCGTGCATTTTGGCTACCAATTCCCCGATCCGCCGAAACAATCGCTGCTGCTCCGCCGTATCCGGGTGTGCAAAATAGTCTTCCGCTTTACCGCCCCCAATACGTTCGACAAGCGCATAATCAAACGCATACTCCCGGCGCTCCAGATTAAGGTTATACAGCTCGGGTGTAGGAATGCCCAATTGGGTTAATACCCGGTTGTTCTCGCCAAACAAGTCGGCTCCATAGGAGCGCATATCATGATCCGAATGTTCGATTTCTTCCCGAAAGTAATTCATGGATAAATCCCAAACGTACAGCATACAGGAAAAACCGTTCAGAAAATCGAGCTGATAGACGACCTTCTGTGCCCCTCCGTTCAGCCGCGTAATCTGCGAGATCGCGTAACCCGATCCGAATACCTGCTTGGTATAATGCGTTAAATCCGCCTCGGAAAGATGACATGCATTTTCCATATTGTTTCCCCGTTTCTATGATTGGATTGCCGGCATCACCAACTATATCCCAGGTCCCTGCTGAAAATATAGACTGTTTCTTTCGGTTCTGTTATGATGTTGAATAAGGTCTGGTTAAAAATGGTCGTACGTAAAAAGAGCTGTCCCGGTAGGTCAATGAACCTTGGGAACAGCTCTTTTTTGCAGCACGGGCTTATCGGACTACCGTGCCGAATGTAATTTTCATGCTCGGCGCATGGGCGAACGCAATCGACGGCGTATTGACTTGGGATAACAGGTCCTCGGCGATATAGAGCCGTTCTGCTTCCTCCTGGGTTAGCCCCCGCTCAATCAGCGCTTGAATAAAGTCTTCCTCCTGACCCGGGCATTCAAACTGCAGGTTGCTGAACAAAGCCCTCGTCTCCTCGGAATCCTGTGCCGGGTCGTAATAGTTCACCTTATCGCTGATTCTGCTCTCGATCCGGCGCAGCCCCAGCTGCGAAAAGTAAACCGGAAGCTTCATGCCGATGTTGGCGTCCTTCCCGGTCCGCAGAGCATCCTGTTCATGCAGCTTCTGAAGCGGGCCAAGCGGCATGACTTCCGTAGATAAAACATCATCAAAATAATAGCTCGACATGGAAGCACAGCCGTGAGGCTCGTAACAAATGACCGTTCCTCCGTCCTTTACGCTTTCAGCCATCTTGGCCAGCAGCTGCAGGGGATCGGATCTATGCATAAGCACTGCGTGCGATACGGCGACATCAAAGGCGCTGCCCAGGTCAGCATCTGTCAGCTCCGCCCGAATGAACTCGGCCTTCCAGGGCAGGTGAGCGTACAGCTCTTTGGCCGCCCCAATCTGTCTTGCTCCCGGATCGATCCCCGTATAGGTTGAGCCTTCCGGCAGGTGCGGAAGCATCATAAAACCCAGCTGCCCGTAACCGCAGCCGAAATCGACGATCCGAACCGGAGTTTCCCATTTCCAAACCGATTTGACCAAAAACGCGATGTAGTCGTCATTATAATAAAGACTCATTCTCCGGCGCAAATACCCCATCTTCTCATCCCAATCATAAGACTCCACTGCTTCACACTCCCCGATTGTTCTGGTCATCTATACTGATACACAGTCAACAATAGTGGATATCCCGGTAAAAGTATAGCTTTAAAGTGGAGCCTGCGGGATATTTTTATGAGGCTTTGTCCGAATGAGCATCGGTTGACGGTCGGCAGCCTTAACAGGCGCTGTAAAGACGCAAAGCCCGGCAGCTCAGGATTTATCCTGAAGCTTCCGGGCTTTGCATTGTTCATGCTCTTTGAATCGTTCACGAAAGATTCAATGCGAGCACCGGCACGCCGACGCCCAGTACCCACAAGAGCGGAATCGAATTCACGATGACCGCCGCTCTCTTCCTCTTCTTGTAGAACGCCCAGGCCATAATGGCACAGGCAATGGTGACGAGCGGGTAAACGCCGATCACGGACACCAAGGCGATGGCCGCTCCGCTGATTCCACTGTCAAACCCCATGAACGAAATTCCCCAAATCAGCAGCCACGGAATAAAACATAACACATAGATGATCTGGCTGATGACAAAATACGTCCGCATGATACTCCCCCTGGTTTGCGTTCGTGCCGGATCCTTCCGGCATCCCTCCACACCGAATTCATCCGGCGGGCTATGAGGTCATTTATACCATAAAATCTGTTTTCTCCATAGGAGAAAAAAAATCATGATCATTTCCAAGGCGACACGGAAATTCGACATTGTTTTCATGGCCTATCCGATATAATGGCAGTAGATAAGGGCTTACTGAAATTTTACTTTTTTCCCTAGGAGCATAAACATGATCGTAAAACAGACAAGACACGTCTTGATTCCTTCCTTAACTACATTTATCATGTTATCTTCCATTCTGTTGGGCAAAGCCGACAGCATCTTTCTGCTATTTCTCTCCGGAGCGATGCTGACGGGGGTCATGATTTTTTTCGCCGAGTCCAGCAGCCGTTCCTTGTTTCTTCAATCCGTAAGCCTCGCCTTCTTCCATTGGAGTTCCCAGCTCAATTGGACGCAAATCATTTACTTTATATTAATTATTATGGAAACCCGAAATACGAGAAACTTGAAGTATACGCTGTCGCTGGCATTTGCTTATTCCATGTTGTATACCGTCATCCGGCTAAGCTACCTTCCCTGGGACCGTTACAATCTATTGGTTTCGGTCTACGATCTGGTTAGTCTGGTATTAATCGTCCTTGGAATGCGTTATCTCGTCACAACCGAGATTGAAAGAAAACGGCTTTTGAGGCGAAACCAGTTTCTCGCATCGCATGATCCGCTGACCGGTTTTTTGAACTACGACGGTTATGTCAGTGCCGTCAACGAACTGGTTGAAAAGAAAAAATCGCCGTTTGTGCTGATCCTGCTGGATTTTCAGGACTTTAAAAGCCTAAATAAGGAAAGCATCCGCGGCGGCAACGAAATTTTGACGAGAATATCGCTCATCATCCGGACTTACTTCCCGAGCGCCTTCGCCATTTCCCGTTATGCCGGGGACCGGTTCGCCATGGTGATCCCGGATACCGATGGGTCGCTTGGACAAGCCCAGGATATTCTTGAATCGGGTAAGCTCGGCTACGAGGTAACTTACAGCACGGCCCGGTTTCCCCGGGAAAGCACAACCTCGCATGATATTATCATGCTGGCCGAAGACCGGCTGTTTCAGAAAAAGAGGATGCTGTGGCTGAAGCGTGAGGAAGAAATGTTCCGAAGCGAAAAGCTGAAAATCGTCGGCGAGCTTGCTGCGGGCATGGCTCATGAAATCCGGAATCCGCTCACAACGCTGAAGGGCTTCATCCATCTGTCCAAATCGCAGTCGTACAATATCGGGCCATGGGTCGATATCATTACCAACGAGATCACGCGTATGAACGAGCTGACGGCGGAGTTTCTGCAGTTTTCCAAGCCGCATCTTGGCAACATCCGGCCCGAGCCCATCTCGCATTGTGTGGAAAGAGCGAGAAATTTAACCGAATCGCAGGTGACTTCCAGAGGGCACAGCATCAGCATGGAGAATGTCAGCGATTCCGTCATGGTTGAAATGGAGCGGGATAAAATCGTACAAGTGCTGATAAATCTGGTGCGCAATGCCATCGAGGCGATGGAACAGCCGGGTCATATCCATATTCAGGTGCAGCAAACGAATTCGGTGGTAACCATTGACGTGTCCGATACGGGAAAAGGGATCCCCGAAGACCTGCTCCCGAAAATCTTCGATCCGTTCTATACGACCAAGGAAGAAGGAACCGGCCTCGGCCTATCCATCTGCCATAAAATCATCCAGGACCACAACGGCACGCTCACCGTCAAAAGCATGGAATCCGAAGGATCCGTCTTCACGATTACGTTGCCGGTATTGACCGAAGGAGCTTAATCGTCGATCCCTGCCATCGAAACGATTCTAAAGGTCCGATCATTATGATGATTCGATGATACAAAAGCCGCCGGGCACAGCTGCCCGGCGGCTTTATTCATTCGTGCTGGCGTGAACCCGCTCCGCTAACCTTTGACCGAGCCGATCATGACGCCTTTTTCGAAGTACTTCTGTATAAACGGATACACGATAAGAATCGGCAGTGTGGATACGATGATCACCGCATATTTGACCTGGTCCGCATACTGCTGCGCATACCCTCCGGCAGCTCCGCCGGAGCCTGCTCCGGATGAAAACACCTGGTTGGACAGCAGGATGTCCCGCAGTACGATTTGCAGCGGCTGGAGCGAATTGCTCTGGATATAGATGAGTCCGGTAAAAAAATCGTTCCAATGGGCGACTAAATAATACAGGGCGATGACAGACACAACCGCCTTGGAGAGCGGAAGCGCGATTTTTACGAAAAAAGTGAAGTGACTGCAGCCGTCCATCGAAGCTGCTTCATGCAGCTCTTTCGGAATGGAGTGCTCAAAGAACGACCGTGCGATAATTAAATTGTACACATTGACGGAAAACGGGATGATAAACACCCACATCGAATTGGTCAAATGCAGCTGCTTCATCAGCAGGTAGGTTGGAATCAGGCCGCCGTTAAAGAACAAGGTCACCACGAAGGCAAACATGATAAAGCGGCGGGCGCGGAACTCTTTCCGCGACAAGACATAGGCGGCCGGCAGCGTAAACAGCAAGTTTACCGCCGTACCCAGCACCGTGTAAATGATCGTGTTTTTGTATCCCGTCCAAATGCGGGCATCCTTGAAGATTTCCTGATAGCCAAAAAAGCTGATATGTTTGGGATACAGCGTCACCTGGCCTGTCGACACCAGCGATTGATCGCTGACGGATGCAATCACAACGAAGTACAGCGGATAGGCCACGATCAGAAAAATCAGCACGCACAGGGCGGTTACCATGACTTGAAACAGAACATCTCCCGCACTCCTGCGATTACGATGTGTAAGTATCAATACTCCATGCTCCTTTCGGGATCGCCGTCTCTACCACAGACTGATGTCCGAGCACCGCTTGGCGATCATATTCATGACAAACAGGAAGATAAAGTTGATGACGGTATTAAACAGTCCGATGGCGGCCGAATAGCTGAACTGGCTGCTGATAATACCGATTTTGTACACGTAGGTGGCAATGACTTCGGAAACCGGCAAGTTGAGCGGGTTTTGCATCAGAAATACTTTCTCGAAGCCCGTTCCCAGGACGCTGCCCATGCTGAGCACGAATAAAATAATAATCGTCGGCACCAGGGCGGGGATGTCGACATACCGGATCGTCTGCCAGCGGCTTGCTCCGTCCATCTTTGCGGAGTCGTACAGCTGCGGATCCACGGTGGACAAAGCGGCCAAATAAATAATGCTGTTCCATCCGCCATGCTGCCAAATTTCCGATAGTACATATACGGGAACGAACGTCTTGGTCGACCCCAGCAGGTTGACATCCCCAAGGCCAAGCCACTGCAGCAGGTGCCCGATGATTCCCGAGTTCGGCGAGAGCAGCACGCTCAGCAGTCCGACCATGACGACGGTCGAGATGAAATGCGGCAAATACACGGTCGTCTGGAGCGTCTTCTTCGCCCGCTTCATCCTGACCTGATTGATGAGCAGGGCCAGAATGATCGGCGCGGGAAAGCTGAGCACAATCGTCGCCACGCTAATGACCACCGTATTTTTCATCAGATCCACGAACATGTAATTTTCAAAGAACTGCCGGAAGTAGAACAATCCCCTCCACTCTCCGCCGGTCAGCCCCTTAGTGAAGTTATAGTCGCGGAAAGCCAGCTGGATGCCGTACATCGGGATGTAGTTGAAAATAAAAATAACGACAACGGCGGGCAAAATCATGATCCACAGCTGATAGTCCCGCCTGAACGTATTCAGAACGGTTTGTTTGCGTGCTTTGGGCAAAGCAGCGGCCTGCTTTAATTTGTGGCCGGATCGCGATATCATGACCAGATTACCTCCTTGTAACAGCAGTGCTTGCATGCTGGATTATCCGGCCCGGATGCAAGGTGCCCGCACCGGACCGGGGATCGCGTTTCACAGCTTGCTTTTATAGTCGTCATAGTATTTCTGCATAATTTCGATATTTTTCAGGAGCCCTGTCTTTTTGCAATTTTCCACATAGGCATCCCACTCCTTATCCACGCCGCCTTTGGTGATCCACTGCGACCATTTGGCCAAGGCCATCGGCACAAGCGCCGTGTTGGCGAGAGCCATCGTGCTGTTGTCCACCGCGCTGTATTTAATAAACAGGTTCGGGAAAACATCGTTGTCCTTATCGATGGAGTCCAGCACCTTCTGCAGCGGCTCCGTTTGCTTGCCGACCGACTGCATGTCTGTGCCCAATGTCAGCTTCAGCGAGTCGGCGATATACATCGGTCCGTTATCGGCCCAGGTGGAGGTCCATTTCCAGGTTCCCGGATCCATGGCCTGATCCTGCGGCGGCAGTACGGCAAACGATCCGTCCCCGTTATCCTTGATGTTCGTACCAAGCGAACCGAAGAGCACCTGCATGCTGACCTCGGGGTTGTACAATTCGTTGATGAACTTCATTGCGGCTTCCTTATGCTTGGAAGCGGCGGACATTTGAACGGTATTGGTACCGTAATTCAGCGTGTTGTAATCGTACGACCACGACTCCTGAACGGTGGAATCGGCTGTAAATTTCAGCGGCGCCATAGGCGTATACTGCGGACTAACCGTGTTGCCGAAACGGTCGGTGACCTCCCAGCCCCACGTAAAGCCAACGGTAGCCGTATTTCCTTTGCCCCTCGCCACGGATTGGTACTTCGTGTAGTCCTGGGTGAATACTTCGGGATTTATCAGACCGGCGCTGAAGCATTTGTTCAAAAATTTGACCAACTCTTTGTAACGGTCGTCGATGAAGAAGTTTTTAACTTGTCCATCCTCTACAAAATATCCGCTGCCGCTGCCGTCGGACAACGTAATCCCCTCGCTGCCCAGCAGCACGGTCGGCATAAAATAACCGAATGCGACGGTTCCCGTCGGGGCAAAGTCCATCGGGATCTCATCGTTCGGATCTCCGTTTCCGTTGGCATCCTTGTCCTTGAACGCCTTCAGCACGTCGAACAGCTCATCCCATGTCGTGGGCATTTGGAGCCCCAGCCGGTCCAGCCACTCCTTGTTGATAAACTGCCGGGTCGCCGTATCGGGCCAGAACCGCTGATATTTGGGCAGTCCGTATATTTTGCCGTCCTGCTGCGTGACAATGATTTTCGTTTCGGGTTTGGCCTCGAACATCGCCTTGACATTCGGAGCATATTGATCGATCATTCCGGACATGTCCTGGAACAACCCCGGAAACTGGGCGAAATCCGAATCGGTAATGGAGTTCACGCCAACGATCAAATCGGGAATATCCCCGCTGGCCAGCATGGCTCCCTTCTTCTGATCCCAATCTGCGGACACTTCCTGCCATTCGATATCAACCCCTGCCCTCTCCTCCGCATCCTGAAGCCATTTCATGTTCTCGAACTTTTGCGTGAGCGGATGCTTTGTCATGATCGCTTTCAGCTTTACTTTGCCCCCTTGCGCAGTTGGTTCTTCCGGCTCATTGCCGCCGCTGCTGCAGCCAGCCAGCAGTGACGTTCCGAGTGTAAGCGCGAGCACGGATGCGAGTATTTTTTTCATCCTTCATCCTCCCCTTGGGTTTTATGAATCCGTTTACACAAGCTTATACTCAATCCGGAGGGGGCAAAATAGTTCAACGATCGAATTTGTGTCAAAAGGTTTGCACTTGCTAATGGTGCCTTTTGATGCGGTGTGATAATTTTAGGTTCTACCGACCCTTCAATGGGTGGAAAAAGGTTAGAAATGGTGGTGAAACTTTAGATGAATGCCCATCAGCTCCGCATCGAGCGTCCGGTCCATATGGAGCTTACCGGCAAGTTCGTTGCTCCCTCTGCGGATTGGATTCATTTAAGCCGTTACTTGATGGATTACGAGCTCATTGTCATGACACATGGAACGCTGTACATTTCCGGAGACGATGAGACCTACGAGGTCTCCCAGGGAGAGTATCTGCTGCTTCCCCCGTTCACGCGCCAGAAAGGAGCCAAGCCGTCGGATTGCAGCTTTTATTGGCTGCACTTTTCGTCTTCGCAGAACCTTCCCAAGCTCGACCTCTCCCGCTATACCCATGTTCACGAGAATGGGCGGATCGTCATTCCCCAATACGGCACCCTGCGCAATCCCGAGAAAATCGTCGTCATGATGAAGCAGCTCCAGGATTCGGTGCGCGGCTACAACGAACAGACCTTAAATGATTACATGTCTACCGTCATCCTTTGCGAGCTCTACAACCAGCTGTTCTTCGAAAAGAACAACCCCGGCAAATCGTTTAAGCAAACCCAGCTGTACAACGATATTCTCGACTACATCAAATGGAGCCGCCACGAGAACATCAAGGTCTCCCAAATCGCCTCGCACTTCGGCTACAACGAGAAGTACCTGTCCCATCTGTTTACAACCGTCTCAGGTATTTCGCTGAAACAGTACATTTTGCAGCAAAAAATGGAGCTGGCCAAATATCTGCTGACCGATACGAACCAGAACGTAAGTGAGATTTCCAGTCAGCTCGGCTACAGCGACCCCCATCACTTCATGAAATCCTTCAAAAAAATCGTGGGGTTGACCCCGACGGAATTCCGCAACGCATACTCGAAGCGGCTGCTATTTTATGAATGATTCTTCGCCGATCATTTTCCAACATTTAGCACTTTGGGGTACAATAAAATATATGAGGAGGAATGATGATGAAACGGATGCCTTTCACACGACCCACCGAGCATTACGATGAACGCCTGCTCCCCATCGACAGACAAATCTGCCAGCTGCTGCAGCAGCGCAAAGAGATTTCGGAAGGGAATCCGGGCTACCCGCCTTTCGTGTACATTGATCAATGGGCGGCTGAAACGGGTCTTTATGAGGATTTTCTAAAAATGATCTTTGGTGCCATCCGATCCGACGAGTATTTCAAACCGATCGTCGAACCTGCCGGTTTTATCAAGCATGTTCCGGTATTAGTATCGCATGAGCATGATGGGTACTTTTTCACGCTGACTTCGGTTCGGCAATACGCCAATGCCAGCGTCGTGACGCTGTATGTGGACTGGGATGTGACGATCCCGGAACGAAATTCGACCGAAATATCCAACTTCGTGTTGGATATGGGAGAGCCCTATGAATGCCGGATGGACACGGGAGGAAGCTGCTCCGGCAACGCAACTTATAATTACGTGGTATCCCCGTCACTGCCGGACAAGCTCTCCGGTCTCGAATTCGTGTTCAGGGAGGAAATCGGATCCCCCTTCGGCGGCGAGCCGACCGGAAAGGAAGTTCGATTCCGCATAGAGGAATAATCAGTCTGGTAAATGACAGGTTGTCAAATTAAGTGCGACAACTCGTCCACGAATGCTTTGCCCAATCCGTCGCAGTATGAAAATCAGGCAGAGAGCCTATATAGACTCCTCTGCCTGATTTGATACATGGGCTTATTAGGAATTGCTTAAATGACAACCCATCCCTTCTGATTCAAGGTCAAACTTGAGCCATACCGCCATCTACGAACAATTCGATGCCGTTCACATAACTGCTTTCCTCCGACGCCAGAAACATCACCGCGCTGGCAATCTCCTCCGTCTTGCCCAAGCGGCTTAGCGGAACGACATTCTTCGCCGAATCAAGAACTTGATTTAGCGCTTCGCCAAAAAGATCATTATACGCTGGCGTGTGGACCGTGCCAGGGCTCACTACATTAAGTCGTATCCCTGTGCCTTTCAAATCCATTATCCAGCTCCTAGCCATCTGACGGAGAGCCGCCTTGGTACCTCCGTAGACACTAAACGCTGCTTCGCCGATCGTACCCGCCGTCGAGCCGGTTAAGATGATGTTTCCTGTCATATTTGGAAACAGCGGCAAAGCCTTTTGGATGGTGAACAAAGTACCCTTTACGTTCACGTTGAAGGTTGTGTCGTACTGCTCTTCCGTAATCTGACCCAAGGGCAGAAAGCTGCCAAGTCCAGCGTTTGCGAATAGAATATCCAGATGTCCTTTCTCCTGCTTTACCGTATCGTACAGTTTGTCTAGGTCCTTCAAATTAGAAATATCACCTTGAACGCCGGTAACCCGGTCACCGATCAATTTTACTGCCGCGTCCAGCTCGCTTTGCCTACGGCCGGTAATGAATACGTAGGCCCCTTCCGAAACGAATCGTTGTGCCGTTGTAAGTCCGATACCGCTTGTTCCTCCGGTAACAACGACTACCTTTCCTTCAAATTTCCCCATATCTATATGCCTCCCATCAACGTCATCACGCATTCGTGATATGACTTCCCCATTCGCCCTTCGGCTGCAACCAGCTGATTCTTCTATCCACAATGAAATCGCCCAGTGTTCGTTCGTAATCCTTACGGTATGGTTTAATAAACTCTTCCGCAAGCCAGCGTTCTCTCGTGCCTTGCCATGTTTCATAAATAATCAAGTCATCCGGCTGATCCAGATCGTCCGAAACAATGGCGCTAATGAATGCCCTCTCGGATGACATCTCCTCAATAAGGGAATACAGCTCCCTGCGGAATTCTTCTTTTTTCCCTGGTTTAACTTTGAATCGAATATTCAATTGGACCCGTTGATTGGACATGCTGACTCCTCCTATAAGCTTCATATTTTGCAGTCATTTCGTTACGGCATTTATCATAACGCTAGATGAATAATTCGACAGTAATGTAGATTACGAAGTTTTTCGGGTCATGAATCAAGCCAGTTCTTTCATCGCTTTTTCGATATGAATCATGACCATTCTGCGGCTGGTCACGATGATACCATCATTGGATAGTTCCTGTAAGGTAAGCGATACCGCTTCTCTTGTGGCACCGATCATATTGGCCAATTCTTGATGAGTCAGGGGAATATCGATTTTTCGGTATCCATTTTCTTCTATGCCGAACTTTTTAGACAATCGGTTGAGAAAGTAAAGCACTTTACCACGCAGATCTCTAAAAACCAATTTTTCCACCAATTCATCCTGATCCCGCAGGCGTTTGCTTATTTCCGATAAAAATCGCAAAGACAATTCAGAATACTTGCGTAAAAGCGGTTCGAATTGTTCAGTCGGAATCGAAAAAACAATCGAGTCTTCCATCGTCTCCACATAAGTTCCTCTATTGCCCAATGAGAACGTTTCAACCTCGCCAAACATGCCGCCTTCGCTTAGGATGCAGACTGTATGTTGTTTGCCGGCCGAATTGGTTTTGTATAAGCGCAGTTTACCGGCGATTACGAAAAATAAGCCATTCCTTTCATCATCGGGCGTCTGAAGAATATAGTTTTTTGGAAGCTTATACGTATTTGATCTGGTTACCAATTGTTCGATTTCACGCATAATTTCTGCCGGAAGCGATTCAAATATCTTGATTTGTGGCAAAAATGAAGTTATGTTTTCCATCGCCTCATCATGTAACATTGTGACCCCTCCTGTCATTGCTGCAAGCGACTACCGCTCCACTCGCCGCGATAATCGTTCCTCATGTAACACCGATAACGGAGTGTTACACTCATCATAAACCACCATAGTTTCCTCTTCTGTAATGCAGATTACTAAAAAAAAAACCACCT
The DNA here is from genome assembly GCF_038009285.1 of Paenibacillus sp. FSL R5-0378. Classification (NCBI taxonomy): domain Bacteria; kingdom Bacillati; phylum Bacillota; class Bacilli; order Caryophanales; family Paenibacillaceae; genus Paenibacillus; species Paenibacillus sp. FSL R5-0378. The sequence goes on along the minus strand of NZ_JBBPAY010000001.1, from coordinate 3,823,290 downwards.
TCAAATGAAGGCGGTTTGCGGCTGCTCTAATCCATACCTTTTGACGTTATCGAATGTTCATCTTCAGTCTATGACTTCAAAGCGCTCAATGCCGCATCCGTCACGTGAATAAATCTTTCGCCACGTGCGATCACATGAATACGCATTTCAGGAAAGTGGTCATATACATAGTCCACGAAATATCCGGGATGCTCAGCATTCCCCGCAAAAATATCATAATGCATCGGGATCGTCATCCCGATCCCGACGGTCTTCGCCAGCTCGGCCGCTTCCCGGTAGTCCATATTGCCGATAATGCCGCGGCTGTTCCGGAATGCGTCGCGGCCATTAATCGGGAGAAGCCCGAGGTCGATCGACTCACCCTGAAGCCGTTCCGTCAATCCTTCATAAATGACCGTATCTCCGGAATGGTATACCGTAACGCCGTTCAGTTTGATCAGGTACCCGACGTAACGATGATAACCCTGCTCATCCGTTTCCAGCTCTTCATGTGCGGCCGCGATGGGGCGTATGATCACTTTATCGCCGTAATCCTGCTCCGTATCGGCGATCACGAAGCGCTCGGGGGCTACGCCCTGCCTCAATATGTCCTCACGGCAGAATGCCGGTGCCATATAGACGGTCTGCGGGTTAGCCTTGGACATGGCCGCAATCGCCTCCAGGTCCATATGGTCCGAATGCTCATGGGTGATCAGGCAGTAATCCGCATTCGTAATATGCTCCGGTCCGATCGGCGCCGGGTAGGTACGATCCGGGTTATGGCTGACATACGGATCGATATAAATGACCGTCTCCCCTCCCTTAATGATAAAACTGGCTTGTCCAAGCGGCCATACCGCGACCATGCCGTACGGCACGAAGGTTTCCTCGATTTCCTGAATCAGGAGCTGGCCTTGCTTCTGTGGCTGTGACTGGCTCATGCCTTCCTCTCCCTTCCGTTACTTTTCCGGTCATACTTATCATGACATGCAGATCCCAAGTAAGCAGCAGATCTCGCTCACCTTATCCAGGTATCTTTTAACCACCCGCTCACACGGGCTAAACGCTTCTGGATCTCTCTCTAAAAAATACCGCTTTCACCGCAAACCGGGGTAAAATCAGCTGTCTTCGCCATCTCGACGGCTGGGAAATCAGCCGGTACAGCCACTCAAGATTTAGACGCTGCCAGGCTGCCGGCGCCCGCTTCACTTTACCGCCGATGATATCCAGACTGCCGCCGACACCGATGGCAATTTTCGCATGCAGCTTGTCCTTATGACTATGTATCCACTTTTCTGCCCGGGGTGCGCCCAGAGCCACGATCAGAAAGTCCGGCGCGGCATCAGCAATCTCCTGTACGATTCGCGGCTCATCTTCCGGCGTAAAAAAACCGTGATGTCTGCCGCGTATTGCGACGCCCGGATACTGCTTGCCAATGTTGATGACGGCCTGCCTGCTCGTTTCCTCATCCGCGCCCAGAAAGTAAAACGACCATCCCTTCCGGTCGCCCTCCTCAAGCAGCTTAAACAGCAGATCGCAGCCGGTTACCCGCTCCGGCAGGCTGCCGCCCCGCACCCGGGAGACCATGACGATGCCGATGCCATCCGCAGTGACCAAACCCGCCTCATCGACGATTTGGCGCAGCTGCGCATCCTTTTGGCAGGACATTACGATCTCCGGATTGCCGGTAACGACGTGAAACAGCCGCTGCTCCTTTTGGTCAATCACGTCTTGAAGAAGCTCTACGCTCTGCTCCATCGTCAATTTCGGGAAAGGGATCCCCATAATGGGCACATGTTGATTCATCTTTCGACCACCTCTTCTGTATCGGCGTAAACGGAATATACAAGTACTTCTTTGTTCCACTTGACGATTTGTTTCTCCAGCGTCATTCCGATCCGTTCGGCCACCCGAGCGGATGGTTGATTGTTAGCATCGGGAAGCGAAACGATTTTGCGAAGCTTCATTTGCTCAAAACCGTAGTGCTTGCAAGCCGTTGCTGCCTCAGTTGCATAACCGTTCCCCCATACGCGTCTTGCGAACAGGTAGCCGATCTCCATTTCGCGGACCCCTTCCACAATCTGTGGAACGATGCCACACTGTCCCAGAAAATCACCGTTGATCCGGTTCTCCACGATCCATAAGCCGACACCGCATTCCTCATAATTCCGGAGGTTCCATTCAATCCATTCCAGCGTTTCTTGGTTGTCTTTGGTGGAGGGATAGTACTTCATGGCGACGGGGTCGGCAAAAATTTGCTGCAGCAACGGGACATCCTCCCGTTCCATTTGCCTCAGGATCAACCGGTCCGTACTCAGCACGACATCCTTCATCCAGGATCCCCCTTATCTTTTTTTACAACGCGTTATTTACAACGGTTATTAACAACACATTCCGCTTACTCTATGCTGCGTGCAATAATGCGGGCAGGGGATGAATCCGCCCGGATGAGTAAAGGAAGTGCCGTTATTTCAAAGGACGTCAAAGATAGCAGCCGGTCGGTGTTGGTCAGGTTTTCGGCAATGAATATCCCATGTCCAAATAAAAATTTATGAACGTCGAACGGGTACTTATCCGGCGAAGGCATATCCATACAGACCATCTTCGCCTGCTTGCGTTCCAGCAGCTCGGCAAACGCTTGGGTCAAGACGGGATAGTCCGTAAAGTATTCCGGCTGTCCCCACAGCCTGCCATGGCCCGTATGCAGCACCACGATTTGTCCCATTCCAATCTTCTCTTCGTACATTGGCTTATATTCAACCGACTTTTCGTGTGAGACGTCGAGGATGCACCCGTTTCCAATAAAGCGGTCTAATGAAAATTCGTGTAGATACCGGTCGGAATCCGTCAAATGCATCGGTCCGTCGATATGCGTGCCAGCGTGCATATTGATAGACAGTTGGTGGTTGGTATACGAATCGCTTATCAAATGCCTCGTCTGGGCAAGCACCGTTTCCTGATCCCCCGGGAAAACAGGCAGTCCATCATGGATCAGCCTGGTCAGATCAATCATCATCGGATTCGTCAGCTCCCTGTCTCTTGCGTTTGCCTAATTTCTAGGCTTTTAAGGTACCCGATGAAGGGCGGCCAGTGCCTCCTCCCGGTCCTTCTTAAAGAACACATCTTCCCCCTGATTGCATTCGTAGATGAAATCCCGCAGGCTTTTGCTGGAGTAAGCTTCGAAATCACCAACAATGGCAATTTTAAATTGATAGGTCCGATATTTTTGCAGGATTTCCCCAGCCAGCCCGGTTTTCAGCTCAAAAAAAGCATCCGGCAAATTCGACTGATTCAGCAGCAGCTTATGGCACGGCCCCGACGGGTCCCACCCAATGCCAGCCATCAGATCCAGAGCCGTCTGGACGTCGGCAATAACGGCATGAGGGTCGTCAAGAATCGCTACCTTCGAGCCTTCCTGTTCATGTATCGTATAGTTCATACTTTTTGCCCCCTTTCCGCTATATTACCTTGTCTGAGAAGTCTGTTCCAGTCTTTTCCTACGTCTGGTCCGGCTGAACCGCTGCTTGGCGGGCGACGCGGCACACGAGTCGCATCAGTTTGCGGTGGAGCTGCGGAAACAAAGTGAATACGACATCCATGGTGCGGCGCAGCGGCATCGGGCAAACCACAGGCTCGTTCTTGTGAACGCCCTTTATCGCAATCCGGGCGAACTGCTCGGGGCTCATCATTTTCTGTTTCTGCATCTGCTTCAGAACGAGTTCCTGATCCAAATATAGCGCTTCGCCCGTCCGATGGATCGGAGTATCCACGAATGCCGGGCATAGAGCGCTGACATGAACGCCAAACGCTTCCGCTTCATAGTGAAGGGATGTGGTCAGTCCGACCACGGCATGTTTGGTTGCAGCATACGCGGCGGAGGTTGGCGATGGCCCCAGTCCGGTCGCCGACGCGGTATTCCCAATACAGCCGAAGCCCTGCTGCTTCATAACCCGATAGGCTGCCTGAGTTCCATGGATGACGCCCCACAAGTTGACCTGAATGATCCGGTTCCAATGATCAAGTGTCATGTGGTACAGCTCCCCGTAAATGCTGATGCCCGCATTGTTGAACATATAGTCAAGCCGCCCGAACTCCTCATACACACTCTCGATCAGCCCTTCAACCTGATAGGCGTCCGTCACGTTCAGGTGGACGTAACGCCCTCCCCCACCCGCAGCGGTAATTCTTCGGACCGTCTCCTCGCCGCCTGCTCGGTCCACATCGGCTGCCACAACGAAAATACGCTCCCCTGCCAACGCTTCGCAAACGGCCCGGCCAATTCCCGAAGCCCCTCCTGTGACAATAGCCACTTTACTCCATTCTGCCATATCCTTGACTCCTCCTCATCATTTTAACTTTAGAACAATTAGGACGATCGTTCTAATTTACTTAAGCGTAAAACCTCATCGTTTGAGGATTCCGCTTAGAAACAGATCGACGCTTTTTCGGAAAAGACCATGCAGCTGTTCATGTTCCATCGTGTAAATATGCTGGCACAGCGCCCCCAGCAGCGTCCCGAATATAAATGTCGTTCCTTGAAGATCGTCAATCTCAAATTCTCCGGTATCGATCCCGTATTGGAAAATGTCTGAGTATGCCTGCATCGGCGTAACCGCCAGTCCGTACAGCTGATGGACCGTCTCCGGACTGGTCGCCGGATTCGCCGCCAGCTCCTGCCCTACCTTGAGCAGAGGGGTCTGATAATTGTTCATCACGAACGAAGACATCGCATACAATTTATCTCTGGCTGTCTTATAGTTCGGAGATACACCGGCCCACTTCTCGCCCCAAGCCCGCATGCTGTCCAGCGCGAGATAAACGAACAGCTTTTCCTTATTCTCAAAATGATAGTACACATGGCCTTTGCTGAACCCGGAGGCTTTGGATATATCCGAGATCGAGGTTCCGGCGAATCCCTTTTGCGAAAAAAGCTGGGCAGCCTTCTCCGCAATAATCCGCCGCGTTTCTTCACTGTCATAATGTCGTTTCAAAGCGATCTACCTTTCCTTATTTACAGAACGATCGTTCTAAAGTCATCATAAGCGATGAGGCCTGCCGCTGACAAGAAATATTTGGAATGTTCAAAAAGAAGACAAAAAGCACGGCCTAAGCCGTGCTTTTATCCTTAGAAACAAGAACCGCCTCACTCCGCCCCAGGCACACCGTTCGGGTAGACGACAACTTTCAAGCACTCGCTTTTGTGATTTAAGGCCCGCTCCATCGCTTCCTGGGTATCCTGGAGTGAATAACGGTCCGTGACCAGCGTCATCACATCGGCAATGCCGGACTCAAGGAAGCGGATGCCTTTCGGATATGTATTGGCATACCGGAATATTCCGTAAATATCGACCTCGTTATCCGCGATAAAAGGAACATTCAGCGGAATTTCATCCTGTGCCGGCAGTCCGACAACGGCCAGCTTACCGCCCCGGCGCAGCGAGCCCAGTGCCGTTTGCAGCGCTTTGGGATTGCCTGCCGTTTCCCAAGCGACATCGACGCCCTTTCCTCCCGTCAACCGCTGAATTTCCTCCAGCGCGTCCTGTTCTGCAACGTTAATCACGTGATCCGCTCCGAGCTTCTTGGCGGCATCCAGACGCAGCGGCTCCAAATCCGTTACGATGATTTCGGCAGCACCATACGCTTTGGCCGCGACGACGGCCATCAGTCCTACCGGCCCCATCCCCATGATCGCAATGGTGGATCCCGGCGCAAGCTTGCTTCTCGCCGCCGCATGGATGCCGACGGAAAACGGCTCGATCAGCGCCGCTTCTTCATAGCTCAGCGAGTCCGGGATCCGGAACACAAAATCCTGCCGGATTTTGATGTACTGGACAAAAGCCCCGTCTACCGGCGGCGTTGCCAGAAACTGCACATCGGGACAGAGGTTATACCGCCCCTCCTTGCAGGCTTCACAGCGGCCGCAGGTCACCCCGGGCTCTACGGCTACGCGGTCTCCCACTTTGAATCCGGTTACATCTGCGCCCACGGCGGCGACATCGCCCGAGCATTCATGGCCTAGGATAATCGGCTTCTCCACAACGTACTTGCCGATTCGCCCATGCGTATAATAATGGAGGTCGGATCCGCAGATGCCTACGGCCATCACTTTGATCAACACTTCGTCTGGTGAAATGTCAGGCACCGGCACCGTTTCAATCCGGATTTGGCGCGGGCTGTGCATCACAGCGGCTTGCATCGTTTGGGGAATGCTGGAGTTCATCATCTGTGTATTTCCTTCCCTTCCTGCAATCTATTATTTTCTTATCATTGTATTATAGAACCTCGCTAATATCTATGAAAACTACGTCTGATTAACAGAAAGAATCCGCTCCCTCTTCGGGAGCGGATTCTTTCTGTGCAGCGAGATGCACCACCATGCAGAAGGAACATAAGTCCCTTCACTCACGGCTATGTAATTGGATAACCGGACGGAAACATGGCTGGGAGGGGCATCAACCGCTTAGGATTCAGCAGGACCTTTGGTCCGTTTGAAGAACAATGCCAGAATCAACGCTACGATGGAGAAGCCAAATCCGATGACAAACGCGTTATGCACGCCGGCTACCATCGCTTCGGCCATTTGCCCAGGCGCGGTTGGATCCGAAGAGCCCTTCAGGAAGCTGGCTTGGCCGTTGGACATGACGCTGATAAAGAAGGCCACACCAATCGCACCCGCCACCTGCTGGAGCGTATTCAAGATCGCCGTACCGTGCGGATAATACCGGGCTGGAAGCTGGTTCATGCCGTTTGTCTGCGCCGGCATCATGATCATAGAGATGGAAATCATCATGCAGATATGCAGAATGAGCAGCGTGACTTTGCTCGTTTCGACCGATACCTGCGTAAAGAACCACATAATGATCACCAGAGCAGCCGTTCCCGGAATGATCAGCGCCCGCGGACCGAACTTATCAAACAGTTTACCGGTAATCGGCGAGATCAAGCCGTTGAGCAAGCTCCCCGGTAGCATCAGCAGACCGGAAGCGAACACCGTCATGCCGAGTGCACCCTGAAACAGGAACGGCAGCAGCGACATGGAGGAGAACAGCGTCATCATCATAATGATCAGCATGATCGCCGTCAGGGTAAACGCCGGGAATTTGAAGGACCGGATATCCATTAAAGGATCTTTCAGCCGGAGCTGACGAATCACGAACAGCAGCAGGGCAACCGCGCCGACAATAATGGTCCAATACACTTTGGGATGCGACCAGCCCGCTCCACCTTCACCCAGACTGCTGAAGCCATAGACGATTCCGCCGAATCCGATCGTTGACAGAATGATCGACAGAACGTCCACTTTGGGTTTGGTAGGCTGCGAGACATTTTTCAAATACACAAACGCGATGATGATCGAAATGATGGCAAACGGCAGAACTAAGTAGAACAGCCATCTCCATTCAAACGAATCGAGAATCAATCCCGACAACGTCGGTCCGATCGCTGGAGCGAACATAATAACGAGACCGATACTGCCCATGGCGGCTCCGCGTTTTTCCGGCGGATACAGTATCAGGATCGTATTCATCATAACCGGAAGCATCAAACCGCTACCTGCGGCCTGAAGCAAACGGCCGATCAGGAGGAATTCAAAGCCAGGGGCAAAGGCACAGACAAACGTTCCCACCGTGAAAATGATCATGGCTCCCAGGAACATTTGCCTCGTCGTAAACCACTGGACCAGCAGCGCTGATGCGGGAACCAGAACGCCGACGACCAGCATGTAGCCTGTGGCCAGCCATTGCAGCGTAGAGGCCGAGACTTTGAGCTCAACCATCAATTCTGGGAAAGCGATATTGAGCAGCGTCTCATTTAAGATGGAAAAGAACGCTCCCACAATTAATGAGACTAATATAGGCAGCTTCTTGATATGGCTGATATCAGCCGGTGCAGATGCAGCTGCGGCACCTGATGGATTCATATATTCTCCCTCCTGTTTCATGCAATATGTCTATATTTGGCATCAGCGAGCCTATTTTACCACATAACTTCATGAAAATGTTTCTTATAAATTGCTTTTTTTAAATGATTTATTATTTTAGTCATTTAAGTATTATTCCACCGTTTAGAAGTTACTCATAAGCCAGTACAGAATCGCGGCTGATGATCGTACCTTGATGCTTCCCTTCGCACAATTCTCTCATTGAACCCGGCTTGTCAAAGTTGAATACATGAATAGGCAGATGGTAGTCCCGGGCCAGAATAAAGGCCGATTGATCCATGATTTTCAGATCGTGCCGGATAACGTCGTCATAGTGCAGCGACTTGAATTTTCTGGCGGAGGGATCCGTCTTCGGATCGGCGCTCAGCACACCGTCCACTCCCTGCTTGGCAACGAGAAGCGCGTCGCAGTTCACCTCGATCGCCCGCTGCACCGAAGGGTAGTCGGTCGTGACGTACGGCTGGCCGTTACCGCCGGCGAAAATGACGATATAGCCTTTCTCCAGATGGTGTATGGCGCGCAGTCGAATATACGGCTCGGCCACCGAAGCGATGGGGAGCGAGGTCATGACCCGGACCTCCTTGTCCGTCTTCGCTTTGAGAACACCACGCAGCATCAGGCTGTTGACGACGGTGGCCAGCGTGCCGATATTATCGGCCTCCGCCCTTTCGATGCCCCAGGTTTCCGCCATGTTTCCCCGGAATATGTTGCCGCCGCCGATGACCAGGGAAACCTCCACTCCCATAGACACAACGGATAAAATTTCGTCCGCAATATGCTCCAGCCGGCCCGGATCAAAGCCGAACTGGCTCGTTCCTGCCACCGCTCCGCCGCTTAGCTTAATTAACACTCTTTGGTACGCCGCCATGGATCAAACACTCCTTTCGGTTCCGAAAAAATGACTATCGTGATACGCCCACTTAGATAAATAAGCTTCCTCAGTGTTGATTTCGAAACATCCAAATTCCTTCAGCCAACACCGCTAATCAGAAGTCCAAAAAGAAAACACTAAAGCCGCTAATGCCTTAGTGTTCAACGCTTCCTACATATGCCGTTTTCTCAATCATGGGATGTATGCACCGCTTGAACACCAGGGATCCTCCTTTGAAATCCGTTTTTTACCAAGCAGATTATATCCTGAAAGGTTCGTCTGAATCAACTATGGCTGCAGAGAGGGGGTATGGCGGAGTGGACAGACCTACCTTGTGACCAGTGAGCAGTGTATAGGTTGTACGAAAAAATGGGTTTGCAGGTCGGAGATAGGTGCGGATTTTTTCGGCTTTCTATTGTGAATTTTTCATATATTGCAATATGGGTATCAGCGGTTGTTGATTCGCTCTTTTTCCAAAGGTTGGCGTCATCGTTGACGTAAACGTTAACGTTATAAGTAGATAGAATGAACATAAGAAAATTAACGTTAAAGTGACGCATCGCGCCATTATAGGAGGAAGCTCAATGTAATAAAAGTAAACGTAAAAACTCCCGAAAAACCGGCCCAAGGCGGTTTTTCGGGAGCCTGATGTCAGTATGGCTCTGGATCCCTTTTGCTTATGGCAAACCCATTACAATTGAAGCGATATCTGCTTAACGCCCGCGTGTGGCGTTAGAAGTACTCCCTGCCCGGTCACGGAAGAATCGGCGCCTGCGATTTGAGCGATCTGGCTTATGCCGCGCAGAAGCAGCTTCCACGGCTTCGTCCCTTCCGCCTGGACATCGATGCGCTCCCCGTTCCGGGTTACCGCGACCTTTAATTCTTCCTTGCCGTTCGTCCCGTTCACGACGCTTGTCGTTTCCGTCCCATCCGCAAGTTCAAAGGCGTGAAGGATCACGCCGTCCGCGTAGTCGTAATCCGGGCGCTGGTCATTGTCTCCGACCGGAATGATGCTTCCGGCCCGCGCCAATAGCGGAACCGTAAAGTAGTCGACCTGCCGGCTGATCCACCGGCCTCCCTCTACACTCTCTCCGGTTACGAAATCGGTCCAGCGTCCCTCCGGTACATAGTACCGTGCCAGTCCCTGGTCGTTCATGACCGGTGCGACGAGAAGCGCATCCCCGAGCATATACTGGCGGTCCAGCACATGGCAGTTCGGATCTTCGGGGAATTCCAGCACCATGGCCCGCATGACGGGCACCCCTGTTGCCGCAGTCTGCACGGCGGAACGGAACAGATATGGCATCAGCGTGCATTTCAGCTTGGTAAAATAGCGCAGCACATCCACCGCTTCCTCGTCGAAGAGCCAAGGCACCCGGTACGACTGGTTCCCGTGCAGCCGGCTGTGCGTGGACAGCATTCCGAAAGCGGTCCAGCGCTTATATAGGTCGGGTGTGGCGGTATTTTCAAAGCCGCTGATATCGTGGCTCCAGAACCCGAAGCCGCTGAGCGACAAGGACAAGCCGCCGCGAAGCGACTCGGCCATCGATACGTATGAGGCGGAGCAGTCGCCGCCCCAATGCACCGGGAACTGCTGGCCGCCGGCCGTGGCGGAACGGGCAAACACCGCCGCTTCATTTTTACCGAGCGTCTCCTCCAGCACCTCAAATACCGTTTGGTTGTACAGGAACGTGTAATAGTTGTGCATTTTCACCGGATCGGAGCCGTCGTAATAAACGACGTTCGTCGGAATCCGCTCGCCGAAGTCGGTTTTGAAGCTGTCGACGCCCATGTCGAGCAGCTCCTTCAGCTTCCCCTGGTACCAGCGGACCGCTTCCGGATTGGTAAAGTCCACGAGCCCCATGCCGGACTGCCACCGGTCCCACTGCCAGACGCTGCCGTCCGGATTTTTCACCAGATAGCCGTTCTCCTTGCCTTCCTTGAACAGGTACGACTTCTGCCCGATGTACGGGTTGATCCAGACGCAGATATGAAGGCCTTTGTCTTTCAGCCGCCGCAGCATCCCCTGCGGGTCCGGGAACACGTCGGGATCCCATTTGAAATCGCACCACTGGAACTCCTTCATCCAGAAGCAGTCAAAATGGAACACATGCAGCGGAATGTCCCGCTCAAGCATGCCGTCTACAAAACTGTTGACTGTGTCCTCGTCATAGCTGGTAGTAAACGAGGTCGTCAGCCACAGGCCGAAAGACCAGGCAGGCGGAAGCGCCGGTTTCCCGGTCAATGCCGTATAGTTTTGCAGAACCTCTTTCAGATTGGATCCGCCAATGATGTAATACTTCAGCTTTTCGCCGGGAACGCTGAACTGCACCTTCGAGACGTTCTCAGAGCCGACTTCATAAGAAACGCGCTCCGGGTGATCCACAAACACGCCGTATCCTTCGCTGGAAACGTAGAACGGGATGTTTTTGTAGGCCTGCTCACTGCTGGTCCCCCCGTCTTCGTTCCATAGATCCACGACCTGACCGTTTTTCACAAAAGGCGTAAACCGTTCGCCAAGCCCGTACACATATTCGCCGACCCCCAGGTCCAGCTGTTCCCTCATATATACATCCGCCGATTCGGAGGATTTGATGTAAGCCGGTCCTTTATAGCCGGTGCCGGTGAGGCGGCGTCCGTCATAAGCATACGCGACGTTCCACCCTTCGTCTGGGCGAACGGTAGCGGTCAGCTTGCCGCTGGTGAGTGTAACGGCGCCGCCGCGCTTCTCGACCTGAACTTTCAGGTCCGGCTGCTTGTAGATTTGGAAGGCTGGGCCCTTGTCGTCCATGCCGTCATGATGGATGTATTCCACGCAGATGACGTTCTCCATCGGGGAAGAATAGCGGACCGTAAGCAGCGTCGTATTCAGCGTATCGCCTTTGTGGACGATTTTTTTGGTGGATGCATACACCGTCATTTCGTCTTCGCGGGTCTCGATATCCCTTACCTCAACCGGATACAATACCTGCAGCCCCTGCCGCACATGCCAATAGCCGTCTGTAAATTTCATAGTGGGTCTCTCTCCTATCTATATCTTCTATTAAAAATTCGTCAGTCTTTCATGGAACCGGCGGTAATGCCGCCCACGACGTAGCGCTGCAGGCCGATGAAAATGATAATGATCGGAAGAGCAGCCAGCGTGGCGACCGCCATCAGGTTGTTCCACTCCGTGCCGTACTGCCCGATAAAGCGGTACAGTCCAAGCGTCAGCGGACGTACGCTGTCCTCGGTCGTCAAGGTCAGGCCAAAGATAAAGTCGCCCCAGCCAAAAAGGAAGCAGAACACCGCGACTGTCATCATGCCGGGCACAACGAGCGGCAGAATGATTCGCGTAAACGCCGTAAACTGGTTGCAGCCGTCAATCTTCGCCGCTTCCTCCAGCCCTTTGGGCAGTGCCATGAACGACGGCCGGAGGACGAGGACCGCAAACGGCAGCGCATGGATCATGTCCGCCAGGATGAGCCCGAAGTAGCTGTTCACGAGATGAACCTTCGAGAACATGATGAACAGCGGCATCGCCATCATAATACCGGGCAGCATCTGGATCGCGAGAAGCAGAATCATGATCAGTGATTTGCCTTTCAAATCCAGTCTCGCCAGTGCATACGCCGCGGGCGTGGCGAACAGCAGCGACATGATCATCGTCCCGATGGCGATAATAAAGCTGTTGCCGATATACCGGAGCATATCCGTGTTGTGAATGAAGTTGTCATAGTAAGCCGTAAAGGTCGCGTTCAGCACTCCAAAATGGGGCGGTGACGAGAACAGGTCCGTAATTGGGGTTATCGACGTTTTGACCATCCAATAGACGGGAAACAAAAACAACAGGGTGATGACGGCACCGATCACAGTCATGCCGGCACCCTTCCATTGAGCTCGCTGGTTCATCATGCAGCCTCCTCCTTACTGGACATCCGGAGATAGATCACGGCCAGCACGGTAAGAATCGCGAACATGATCATGGATACCGATGCGCCCTGGCTGAACTGGAATTTGGTGAAGGACATCTGGTAGGCGTAAATCGGCAGGACGTTCGACGAGTTTACCGGTCCGCCCGCCGTCATGATGAAGATCATGTCAAACACCTTGAACGTGTTGATGATCCCCAGCATGAGCAGAATCAGAATGGTCGGTCGCATGAGCGGCAGCGTAATGTGTCGGAACTGCAGCATTTTCCCTGCGCCGTCCAGCTTGGCCGCCTCATACAGCTGCTCCGGCAGACCTTGAAGTCCGGACAGCAGGATGATCATGTTGAACGGAATGCCGACCCAGATGTTGGCGACGATCGTGGAAAGCAGCGCCGTACCGTTTTCGCTGAGCCAGCTGTGCGGCTCGTGAATGATCCCAAGGCTTTGCAGGATGTAGTTAACGACCCCGTAGTCGCCGTTCAGCATCCATTGGAATACCGAGGCCGTGATGACGACCGGAAGCATCCAGGCGAGCAGCATAAGCGAACGCATCAGGCCCCGGCCCGGGAAACTGCGGTTGAAGAACAGGGCCAGCGCAAAGCCGATCGAAAACTGAAACACGAGGCTGAGAACGGTGAACAATACCGAGTTTCCGAGCGCGGTGTAAAAGACCGGATCTTTGAATGTCTTGATATAGCTCGCCAGACCCGCAAAAGCATGATGCCCCTTAAAGTTGTATACCGTCACATTTTGAAAGCTGAGAATGAGGTTGTACACGATCGGGAAAATAATGAACACCAGCAGGAACAGGATGACGGGCAGAACGAACAGATACCGGGTCCATGCTGTACTTCTTAAACGCTTGGACGTTCTCGGCGCTGCCGCGGAATAGGATTGGTCAGACATGTGGTTCCTCCTCCTTCTCAATATTTAGGGTGCAAGCGGTTTGATCTTGCCGGCGGCCGTTTGAACGGCCTGTTCGGGAGAAGCCTGCCCGGTCAGCACCTGCTGAAGCATCGTCTGGATCGCTTCGGAAATTCCCGCATAATCCGGGCCATAGGCACGTGCCTTGGCCACCTCCATCGCATCCGCAAACACCTTCATCTGCGGATCCTTCTGCCAGAACGGGTCCTGCAGCAAATCTTTGCGGCTCGGCAGACGGCCGTTGGTCTGAAGAAGCTTCTTCAGCCGGTCCGGCTCGTTGGCGAAACGAATGACGTCAAAGGCAGCATCCTTATGCTTGGAGGCTGAAGAGATCGCCCAGTTTTCACCTCCGAGTACAGTCGCTCCCGTTTTGCCCTTCGGCAGCGGCACGACGCCCCAACTGACTTTGCCCTCCTTCTGCAGGAATGGGATCTGCCACGTTCCGTTTACCATCATCGCCACTTTGCCTGCGGCGAACTGCGTCGCGGTGTCGGATTGCTTCTGCGTGATCACTTCCCTGGACATGTAGTTGTTTTTAGCCATATAGTCGTACAGGTTTACCGCATCGAGCGTGCCCTGACTATCAAAGTCGGGAACGTCCGAGCCGGCCTGCAGCAGGAACGGCAAAAACTGAAATGTCCCTTCTTCCGTCTTGACCGCACTCACCGCGAAACCGTATACATTTTTTTTAGTGAGCAGCTTGGCGTCTTCCTTCAGCTCATCCCAGTTGGTGGGCGGTTTGATGCCCGCTTCATCAAACAACTCATTGTTATAAAACAGCGCCAGGTTGTTGCTTCCGACCGGAACGCCGTAATTTTTGCCGTCGTACACCGTGGAGGACCATGGTCCGTCATAATATTGATCCGCCTGGCCCCACGCTTTAACCTCGGAGGTGATGTCAGCCAAAATGCCGGCAGCTGCGAACGTCTGATGGTCTGCGCTGTCGATCCATACGATATCCGGCCCCTGATTGCCGATCGAACCAAGCAAAAGCTTGTTTTTGATATCGGAAGAAGATACGTATGTTCGTTTGATCTTCACATTCGGATGAGCCTGTTCATATTCGCTGATGATATTGTTGATCGCGGTTACGCTGCCATCCGTCGTCATCGTATCCCACCAGGTCAGGGTGACTTTTCCCGAATCGGTACCGGAACCTGCCGAGCAGGCGGTCAGCGTCAGGGCAAACAGCGAAAAGGCGAGAAAGAGCGCTTTCATTTTGCCGCGCATAAGCATGTCCTCCTTCGAAATGATCTAGTATTTGGGTGTTTGATTATAAATATCACAAAATGATGTACGTACATCATTTTTCTCGTGAGAAGCCCGGCATCCTATACCCTTAGATATAGTACCGTGCGTTCTCCCTCGTAACCAGTTCCAACTTGGAAATGTTCTCCCGCAAATTCACCTTCTCGCCGCTGGCCGTATGGTTAAACAGCGTCTTGACCGCCAAATAGCCCTGGTTTACCGGGTCCTGGCAGATCGTCGCCGTGACCGTGCCGCGGTCCAGATCCTGATAAATATCCTCCGTCATGTCATGGCCAATCAGAGCCACGGTGCCGCCAAGACCCGCTTCTTCGAGATGGCGCGCAATAACATGCAGCTTGGCGCTCGTGACATAAATGCCGTCGACCTGGCGGAAGTATTCACCAAAGTGGTCCGGATGATCGTATTCCTCATGCTTCAGCTTCAGCGGCGGTGCCATTTCGATGTTCCCCTGCTCGGCAATGACTTCGCGGAAGCCGGTAATTTTCTGCTGCATCTGAAACGTAGTCGCCGAGGGCAGGCTGCTGGCATCCGATGTGATGAGTCCGGCTCTGCCGCCCTTTCCGATCAGCTTGCACAGCATGTCGGCAGCGAGTCTGCCGGCGATCCGATAGTCGCAGCCCACGTAAAACAGGCGCTTGCTGAGCGGCGCGTCGTTATTGAATGTGCATACCGCCATTCCTTTATCGATCGCCTGGTCTATGGGATCCTCCATCTGCTGCGAGTCGTTGGGAGACAAGGCCAGCGCATCGTAGGCGCCGCTGTCCACGATCTCCTGCACGATCTGTCTCTGCTTCTCCGTGTCGTAGCTCTCCGATTTGAAAATTTCAATCCGCAGGCCGTAATCCCGCAGCTCCTCATACGCAAGGCGGATGCCTCGCTCAATCTGTGTCCAGAAATAATCCGGATGCTCCGGAAACACAATCGCAAAGGAAATTTCAGTCCCCCGTGACAGGAATCTCGCCGATTTGTTCGGCGTGTATTCCAGTTCCTCCAGCTTCTCCATAACCTTCCGGTACGTCTCTGGCTTCACATTGCCGCGATTGTTGAGGACCCGGTCCAGCGTGGCGACCGAGATGCCCAATTGCTGGGCGATTCCTTTTAACGTCAGTCTTTTATGATCCTTCATAAGTATACCTCTTGTCTTATTCTGCAGAATGAAAGACGTTTGATCTTTCAGGCAGGTTTATTGTAACTCCGCGGCTTCCCGCGTGTCAACGCTTTCATGATGGTTTAGGACAAAAAATGATGTTCGATAATCATTTTATCTCTTCTGGTCCTTCTAAATCGCCTTCCTCTTTGCTCCAGCCGGGATCATGGTTATTTAACTTACAAGCTCCCGTTGTTCCATTGCAAAAAGGGATCTCCGCATGAGTCCCGGAAGTCCCCTGTTTGCTTACAAATTCAACTGATATCGTTAGTTAGCCGGGCTCTGCTATGGAGAACGACGTTAAGATCCGGTCGTAATCATCCAGCGGATGCCAAACTTATCTTCCAATTGGCCGAATAAAGAACCCCAAAAAGCCGGTTTGATCGGGTCGCGAACCGTTCCACCTTCAGACAGTTTCTCAAATGCAGCATACGCTTCCGGCTCCTGTTCAAATTCCAGTACCAGGTTGATCGCTGTTCCTTGCTGCACCGGTTCGAATACCGCGTCTGACATTAGAATATTCACGCCGGCGGCAACCAGGCTCAAGTGCAGCACCTTATCTTTGTATTCTTCCGTAGCGTGAGGCAATTCCCCATGGGTCTGTACCGATACAATTTCTCCTCCGAGCGCCTGAACATAAAACTCGGCCTGCGCTCTGGCATCCTCAGAAAAAATGTAAGTCATGTGTTTGGCCATCGTCATTCATCCTTTCCTGTAATGGTTCATTTAGAAGCAGGAATGGTACCCTTGACATGTGACATGGCAGCCGCGGATGAAAATATGCTTGTCCCTTCCAAGAAAACAAACCGCAGCCGAAAAAGCTCGGGATAACGGAGTCCGAAAAGGCGCAACATTGTATGAATCGTTATGTACATGGATAACTTCCTGCCCCGCTGTCTCTACTATAACACCGCGATCAGGAACGGATTTCTTACCGATTGCTGAGTTGATTGTTGATATGAAGAAAATTGTTCATCAACAACGGCAGCGATATCAGGATGGGCGGATCGTCCGGATGCGGAACCCGCATGTTTACCCGTTGAAACGGAACCGATTTATCAGGACCGACGACGATTGGGACCTTATGCTTGGCGCGAAGCGTCGTTTGGGGCACCAGAAAATCGGCCGCCCTCATTCCCCATGAGACCGAAGTCGCTAATAGATAGTAGGTTCCAGGCTTCACGCCGGTAAACCGGAATCGACGTGCCGCCGAAGAGATAAGCGTACCGTAAGGAGGCAGCCCTTCAGGGATCGGTTTGGCGAACAATCCAATGAGGATGACCCCTTCGAACGGTACTTCGAAGGATATGGACCCTTCCACGGTTCCCACAGGTGACGTCAAAACCGGCAGATCATACCAGCTTTCGAGCGCTTTGAGAGAGTTTAAATGGTTGTCCGCGATGTCCCTGGAATTGCGGAATAGGGAAGGTGTAACCCCAACCTTCTCCGTAAACCGGGAAGTAAACGTGCCGAGGCTCTGCTGGCCGATTTCCAGGCTGATGTCACGAATGCTTAGATTGGTGCTCAGCAGCAGCTCTTTGGCTCGATGCAGCCTTAGTGATGATACGTAATAGAGCGGCGGAAGCCCCATCCGCGCTTTGAAAATCCGGGCAAAATGGTACGGGCTGTACCCTGCATACTTCGCCAGCATGTTCAGCTCCAGCGGTTCATCCAGCCGGTTCTGAATATAGGCAATGACTCCATCCAGTTCAGGAAACTTGTTGGTCATACCTTACCTCCCTTGAGTCCCGGATGGATGCGGGCGCGATGAGCATGGGCCAACCCTCGCCAAACCAGGAACAACTGTTCCCGTTTATATTACCATATTCTACCCTTCAAATAAAAGACAAATTTCAGTTTTTGGACAACGAAGTTTCCTCTTCTTTCGCAGTTTGATCCATTTCTGTCGCAAGGCCGATGTCCTTGTTGTTCAGAATGTTATCCTCAAGCACGGCAAATTTGTCACCATACTCTTTAATAATATGATGCTCCCCCCACGCGCAAAGGGAATCCAGAATCGGCTTCAGGCTCCAGCCGTATTCGCTCAGCTCATACTCCACTTTCGGCGGAACCTGATGATAGATGATGCGGTTTACGATTCCGTCGTCCTCCAGCTCACGAAGCTGCTGGGTCAGCATTTTCTGTGTGATGGACGGCATCAGCCGCCGCAGATCGCTTGTCCGCTTCTTTCCATGCGTCAAGTGGCACAAAATCACACACTTCCATTTGCCGCCGATCACTTCCAGCGTTGCTTCAACCGAAATGTTATATTTCTTTTTTTCCATCCAAGACCCTCCTCAACATCTATGGGCACTTTTTGGTGCCTATCGTACTAAAAAGTACGTACTGTTCAAATTTACTTCACGGGTACATAATAACATTCACCGGCCGGTAATGACTACCCTGTAGCTAGATCACAGCATCAAATAGATAGAACAACATATATAGGAGTGAGATCATACCATGTCTTTGGATAAAAAACGCGCAACCTTTGCCTTATTAGCTTTAGCCATCAGCGCGTTCGCGATTGGTACCACTGAATTTATCAGTGTGGGGCTGCTTCCCCTGATCGCCAATGACCTGCACATTTCGGTAACCCTTGCCGGGTTGACCGTTACGTTATATGCGCTCGGTGTCACCTTTGGAGCGCCGATTCTAACCTCTTTAACGTCAGGTGTGCCGCGCAAAATTCTGCTTATCGGCATCATGCTGGTATTCATTGTCGGCAACAGTCTGGCGGCCGCATCCACCGGGATCGGTCTGCTGCTTACGGCGCGAATCATTTCGGCCTTGTCCCACGGCGTGTTTATGTCGATCGGGTCGACGATTGCCGCCGATCTCGTCGCGGAAAACCGCAGGGCCAGCGCCATTTCCATCATGTTCTCCGGACTGACGGTGGCGACCGTCACCGGGGTGCCGCTGGGAACATTCATTGGTCAGCAGCTCGGCTGGAGAGCCGCGTTTGTGGCGATCGTGATCGTCGGTGTTATCGCGCTGATTGCCAACCTGATCCTTGTCCCAGGCAACCTGCGTAAAGGCGTCCGGACGCCCGTCCGTGATCAGGTCAAAATTGTGGCGAACGGCCGCCTGCTGCTTGCTTTTCTGATTACTGCGCTTGGCTATGGAGGAACCTTTGTGGTATTTACCTACCTGTCGCCGCTGCTGCATGATGTTACCGGCTTTAAAGAATCAACCGTCGCCCTGATCCTGCTGCTCTACGGCATCGCCATTGCCATTGGTAATGTGATCGGAGGCAAAGCGGCCAACCGCAAGCCTTTATCCGCCTTATTGTATATGTTCCTGATCCAGGCGGTCATTTTGCTTCTTCTCACATTCACGGCTCCGTTTAAGGTCGCCGGGCTGATTACGATCTTCGGCATGGGGCTCCTTGCATTCATGAACGTGCCTGGACTTCAGGTGTACGTCGTCATGCTTGCGGAACGGTTTGCGCCGAAGGCCGTCGACGTCGCTTCGTCTGTGAACATTGCTGCATTTAACGCCGGCATAGCGCTCGGCGCGTATTTGGGCGGAATCGTGACCGATCATCTCGGCTTGATTCATACCGCATGGATCGGCTCGATCATGGTTGCCGCAGCCGTTCTGCTCACCTGGTGGAGCCGTACCCTCGAACGCAAGGATACGGCGTCATCCGTTAGTGACAACAACATGCTCAGTGCGTAATCTTGATGCTTTTTTAGCTATCGTATCTAATGCGGATAAGTTCTATACAGTTCCGGTAATGATAAGCGAATGGGTTTCGAATTGCGGAGGTAAGACAAATTTATATCATGATAAACAACATCTAGGAGGCAATTTATAATGACTCAACATGTACAAAGCAAAACGCGATTGAATAACGGCATCGAGATGCCTTGGCTGGGCCTGGGCGTCTTTAAAGTTGAGGAAGGCAGCGAGCTCGTCGAAGCCGTGAAAGCTGCTGTGAAGCACGGTTACCGGAGTATCGACACCGCTGCGGTTTATGCCAACGAAACGAGCGTTGGTCAGGGAATCCGCGAGGCGCTGGCCGACAACGGACTGAAGCGGGAAGACCTTTTCGTTACTTCGAAAGTGTGGAACGCAGACCTCGGTTACGAATCGACCATCGCCGCCTACGAGACAAGCCTGAAAAAGCTGGGTCTCGACTATCTGGATCTGTACTTGATCCACTGGCCGGTTGCCGGCAAATATAAAGAAGCGTGGAGAGCGATGGAGCGGCTGTATAAAGACGGCCGCGTCAAATCGATCGGTGTCAGCAACTTCCAGGTACACCACCTGGAAGATTTAATGAAGGATGCGGAAATCGTACCGGTCATCAACCAGGTGGAATTCCATCCGATGCTGACCCAAAAAGAGCTTCGCGACTTCACGAAGCAGCACAACATTCAGCTCGAGGCGTGGTCTCCGCTGATGCAGGGCGAGCTGCTGAACCATCCGCTGTTAAAAGAAATCGCGGACAAATACGGCAAATCCATCGCCCAGGTGGTCCTCCGTTGGGACCTGCAGCATGAGGTCGTGACTATCCCTAAATCGACGAAAGAGCACCGTATCGTCGAAAATGCATCGCTGTTTGATTTTGAACTGTCCCAGGAAGATATGGACCGGATCGACGGGCTCAACGAGAACCGCCGTGTAGGTCCCGACCCGGACAACTTCGATTTCTAATTTTGCTTTATCATTCACCATACGAAAACGCCATCCCTCCGGATTCGGAAGGATGGCGTTTTTTAAATTCCATCGTTTTTGCATACTGTTCAAACCATGCTCTGGCATTACACGCGGTCTCTAAGAATGTATCCTTGCTCCAGCTTCACCTGCATAAAACCTTCCAAACCATTGACATCCGCTGCGGCCGGCGTTTCCGAGCCCAGGAACAACACGTTCCGTTCTGCATCCCGTTCCCCTTCTGTCAGGGCGAAAGCTCGAACTGAAGCAAACACCTGCTCCATTGTGGTATGAATGGCACTTAGCACGGGGTCACGCTGCAGCTTGCCTGCTGCGTTCATGATCAGCATCCCGCCTGCCTTCAGCTTTTGCCGGGCCAGCGCAAAAAATTCCTCGGTCGTCAGATGATGAGGCGTCCCTTCGCGTGTAAACGCGTCTAAGATCACATAATCGAAGGAGCCGTCGGCCTGCTGCTCCAGCAGGGCCCTTCCGTCTCCGATCTCGACATTGTTCCAGCCGTATTGAAAATAGCTCCTGCTCAGCTCCACGATCTCCGCGTTGACCTCGGCCACGAGGCATTGATCTTCGCGAAATTGGCCGGCAATCGTTCCAATTCCGTGTCCGATCATAAAAATCCTGCCGGTTTCGGGCGTCCGCTCACGAATTAGCCGGACAATTTCGCGCGGATACTCCAGCACTATGCGGTCCGGATCTCGGAGGTCGATGGCACCTTGAACCGCGTTGTCTCCAAATTGAAGTACACGGAAGCGGCCTGTTTGACCAAACAGCTCATGCGCTTCGTAGACGACGATTTCCTGACTTCCGTTCGATTTTCTCGCCAATTCATACAATTCCGTCTTCTCCTTTCCTACCGAAAAGAAGGCCATCGTCTTCTCAGACAATGGCCTTCTTCCGGCAAATCGCGTCACGCTGATTAATCTTCAAGCTCCACGTTGTGGTACACATTCTGGACATCCTCCAGATTTTCGAGCGCATCGATCATTTTCTCGAATGCCGGCTGGGACTCGGCCGGAAGCTCCACATAGTTCTGCGCGATCATGGAAACCTCGGCAACCGAAAATTCGGTTACGCCAGCGTTCTGGAAGGCTTCCTGCACAGCATGAAACTGCTCCGGATCGGCATATACGATGACGGAATCGTCTTCCTGGATGATGTCGCGAACGTCGACATCCGCTTCCATCAGCAGCTCCAGAACTTCTTCTTCCGTCTTATCTTCGACGCCGATGACTGCGGTGGAATCGAACATGTAAGCGACCGATCCGCTGACGCCAAGGTTGCCTCCGTTCTTGCTGAATGCAGCCCGGACCTCTGAAGCGGTGCGGTTGACGTTATTCGTCAAAGCATCCACAATCACCATGGATCCGTTCGGCCCGAAGCCTTCGTACCGCAGCTCGTCATAGGTCTCATCAGAGTTGCCTCTCGCCTTCTCCAGCGCTCGGTCAATGATGGCCTTCGGCACATTGTACGTCTTGGCGCGTTCAAGAACGACCTTCAGCGCCCGGTTGGATTCCGGATCCGGCTCGCCCTGCTTGGCGACGACATAAATTTCCCGCCCGAAACGGGCATATATACGACTAGTGTTTGCGTCCTTCGATGCTTTCTTCTCTTTAATGTTATTCCACTTACGACCCATACGATCCGCTCTCTTTCACTAATATCAGATTCTATCGTTCCTTGTAGAAGACGTGTTCTATTATATCGCAAAAACGGTCTATTGAACAAGCTTCTGCCTTACGAATCGCTCTTCTCATGTGTCGGCAATGTTCTTGGCGGCACCCCTTCAAAGGTCAGCTTCACCGGCCTAATCCGGCCTTCGTGGTCAAACTCCATCCGGTCGATGCAGACTTCACGGTGATTCGCTGCGGTTTCGCTCAGCGGACGGCGGTGGTAAACGATGTACCACTCGTCTTCACCCGGAATCTGAATGACGCCGTGATGTCCCGCTCCCGTAGCCACCTCGGGATCCTGCTGCAGTATTTTGGCCTCCCGCACAAACGGTCCCAGCGGCGAATCCGAGACAGCGTACCCCACCGAATAATCCGGACCTCCCCAACCGCCTTCGGCCCACATAAAGTAATACTTGCCTTCGCGCTTGATCATGCACGGTCCTTCCACGAAATTCTCCGGTGTTATCTCCTTATATACCTCTCCGTCTGAAAAGGGAGCGATGCTGACCATGTCTTCGTTCAGCTTCACGACGTTGCAGTGCTTCCATCCCCCGTAATACAAATAAGCCTGACCGTCGTCATCGATAAAAACATGAGGGTCGATCGGCTGGGCGCCATGGTAAAACTGGTCGATCAGCGGCTTCCCCAGAGCATCCCGGAAAGGTCCTTCGGGCCGGTCAGCCACGGCAACACCGATGCCGCCCAGCTCCTCATTGCTCTGGATGTCGTTCGCCGCAAAATAATAATAGTAGCGTCCATTTCGCTCGATCGGGGAAGGGGCCCACATCGCCCGTCTTGCCCATGAAATGTCCTTCATCTCCAGAATCTGTTCAACCTTGGTCCAGTGAACCAGATCATCGGAATAGAACGCATCGAAAAATGTCTGGTCATCGTAAGCTGCCGAGTATGTAGGATATACCCAGTATCGGCCCTCAAAAATTCGGGGTTCAGGATCGGCATACCATCCGGGAAAAATCGGGTTGCCTGAACGGCGGTCGTTATCTTTAAGATTCACAATGCTGCTCCTCTCCACAAGTGACTTGTCCTGTATTTCATTTTACCAAACTATGGAACCGTTTTCCTATGAAAAAAGTATATCGACGTACCTTCAAAGAAGGCAGACTGCGTCTAAAAGAAGTTTCTCTTGCGAGATCAGGAAGCAGAGGCTCCAAAACTTATACTTTCTGATCTCTTCAAAAAAAAGGCACAGGCTCGGCAGCCTGCACCTTCTTTTCTATGATATCTGGCTTACTGCTGCTGCACGGCACTTGGATCCATATACATGACTTCCCACAAATGGTTGTCAAGATCCTGGAAGCTCCAGCCGTACATAAATCCGTGATCCTGCTTGTCATTGGACGGCTTGCCGCCCGCTTCCAGCGCCTTGTTGACGATTTCGTCCACCTGCTCGCGGCTGTCGGCGGACACGCTCACGATGACCTCGTTCGTCTTGGAGGCGTCGGCGATTTCTTTATTGGTGAACGTTTGATAATACGGCTCAACCAGAAGCATGACATAGATATGATCACTGATGACCATGCAGGTTGCATTGTCATCCGTAAATTGAGGATTAAAGGCAAATCCGATTTTGGAGAAGAATTCGATCGAGTTTTTCAGGTTTTTAACCGGGAGATTCACGAAAATTTTGTCCAATTGCAGCGCCATTTAAAATTACCACCTTTTCTCGGAATATTCACGGTAACCTGAGCATGATCAGGCTCAACATTCGCTCCGCCAAGCGGAGATTTCTGAGTCTAGTCTACCTTCACAGATCGTGATACCGTTTGACTTAATTGCATTCTATCATGGAAAGGACGCCTGCATTTCTTATAAATTGCTATCATCGCTGGTTTTCTCGCAAAAAAATAAAAAAAATCCGCGATAAACGCGGATTTTGCTTTAACTTTTAGCCTCGTGCTCCCTCTTCATCGGGATCCCGGCCCTCCGTGTCCCTCAGGCACCGCAGGCAGCGCCGTCGCTCTTCTGCGCTGGAACCGTACGTTGACGAGCACAATGCTGGCAAGAACCAGAATCAGGCCGGCTACAAGATTTATCGTCACTTTCTCGTTCAGAAAAAGCACGCTCGAAAAGATCGAAACGATCGGAATCAGAAACGTAAACGAACCGATTTTGCTCGCTTCCCCTTCGCTGATCAGTTTAAAATAGACGAACCATCCTGCCGCGATGACGAAAACGGCGATAAACAGCGTATCCCAAATGAACGTCCCGTTCCACTGGATCTTCGACCAGTCTTCCATTCCCGAACCGGCCAGCAGCAGAATGACACCGCCGATCGTAATTTGCATCGCTGTCAGCCAGGTCGAGTCGACCTTGGGTCCTATCTTCTTGACATAGGCCGTGCCAAGCGCCCAGGAGAGGGCTGTGACCAGCGCCAAAATAATACCGACGGCGGAAACATCCCCTGTGAACCCGCCGGCGCTCATGGTGGCGACGCCGGCAAAGCCGACGATCAGGCCAAGCATCTTCTGCTTCGTCATGGCCTCTCCCAGCCACAACCACGAGAACAGCCCAAGCAGCACAGGCTGGAGAAACACGATCGCCGAGAACAATCCGGCCGGCGTATACTGCAGTCCGATAGTTTGGACACCATAGTATATAACGATGCTGAGAAGCGCGGAGGTCAAATAGATCGGCCAGGTCTGACGCAGCCGCAATTGCTTCGCTTTAGGCAGAGCCACCAGCACGAGCAGCACGCCGCCGATCAATGCCCGCAAGCCGGCGAACAAGATTGGCGGCGCATAGTCCAGAGCTATTTTGGATAATGGCCAGTTGATTCCCCATACCAATATTAAAAAGATTAATAGTAACAATGTATTCTTCTGCATTCGCACGGAAGGTCACTCCTTGAATCATGGTCAATAACCATGATACAATACGTTGAACTATAAATAAAATGCATATTCCTCATAGGAGGTATAACATATCCGTTATGAATGAGACGCAGATCAGACTATTCGTGGCTGTCGCGGAAACGGGAAGCTTTACGAAAGCGGGCCAGATGATGAATATGACCCAGCCGGCGGTCAGCCGCGCCATATCCAGCCTGGAGTCCGAGCTCGGAGTTACCCTCCTGAACCGCCATCCGCGAAACGGTGTCGTCCTGACCGATATCGGCAAACGGATCGTGGTCACTGGCAGGGAAATTTTGCTGCAATACGAAAAAATTTCGCAGGAGGTTGCCGCCGAGAAAGGGCTGGAGACCGGCAGCATCCGTGTCGGAGCCTTTCCGGCCGCCGCTTCCTTTTATTATCCGAAAATCGTCCGGGCCATCAACGACAAGTATCCGAACATTAATATTCAGATGTATGAAGGCACCGTGGAGGAAGTCCGGCATTGGCTCGATGAGCTGGTCGTGGATGTCGGCTTCCTCATTCCGCCGCTGAACGATCTGGACACAAGGCTGCTGCGGAACGAAGCGCTTCACGTCGTTTTCCGCGACGATCACCGCTTTCGCAATTACAAGGAAATCCGGATTCAGGATCTCTCGGATGAGCCGATGCTGGTCTGCAAGGGCGGCTATGAGCTGCCGGTTATGGAGCTGTTCCGCGCCGGGGGAGCGAATCTGAACGTGAAGCATATTACGACCAACTATCCGACCGCCCTGAACATGATCAACGAAGGACTGGGCATCTGCATCATGTCGGAGCTGTCGCTGCAGAGCGTGCCTGAACATGTCATGAGCCGAGAGTTGACTCCCAGAGCGTACCGCAAGCTGCATCTTGCCGTTCCGTCCTTCAAACAGGCATCCATTGCCGTCAGATTGTTTGTGGATACGGCATTCCGGCTGTTCCCGCCTGCAGCAGCGCATCCCGACGAGCAAACTTAGGCGGCGGGATGCTGTACGGCATCCACGCCTTCAAACCGACTTTCGTCTGACCTGCTGGGGTGAGGCGTGATGCACCTTTTTGAACATTTTGGAAAAATGCGAAAAATTGTAGTATCCGAGAGACTTGGCCACATCAGAAATCGGCATGCTGGACTCCCTGATCATCTCTTTGGCGGCCTCCATCCGCTCACGAAGGATGTAATCCGTAATGGACTCTCCCGTTTCCCGCTTGAACAGACGGGATAGGTATGCCGGGTTCAGATGCACACAACAGGCGAGCTGCTCCCTTGTGATCGGTTCATGCAGATGCTCGGCAATGTAGCCTTGGACGCGTTGAATGACCGAAGGATGGCTTTCTTTCTCGGACATTACGGGGATAAGACGCTGGGCGGCGAGGCAGGTCTTCAGATCCCGCTCTACATCCTCAAGCTTTCCCAGCTCCAGCAGCTGTATCCAATTCCGGAGCTTGGCAGCAGGCACCTGGCCGCTCTCCGGTACGAACCCCGCCAGCCGGTACACCTCATTCGATTTGTTCAGATTGCCATACTCCATCTCAAGCAGCTTTTGATAGGTTTCGCCAATTTCAAATAATGTCGACGGCTCCCCGATGTAACAGGATAAGGTGCAGTGAAAATAACGCCGGCAGGACTCCAGGTAGGCCATGCAGCGGTCATACAATGTATCTTCGCGTATTTCTCCATCTTCCGGACCGTACAAAATAACAACGTTGACCCCCTGCTTGGTTTGGATCACCTCACCGCGGCCGGGATCGAGCAGCATCTCCTCCGCTGCTTTGCGGATGTTGTATTCCATCATTTCCTCATCACGGGTGCTGTACTCCCGCATCCACGATTCCACGCTGACCAGAACAGGCATGAAGGTCGTCCCCGATAAAGCAAGCAGCTCATGTTCCTGCAAAATTTTTAGCGCGTTATCCGGTGTGCAATGGATGCGCCGGGTAAGGACGTCGTTCCAGAATTTCTCGGTGATCAGTCCTTTTCTCTTCTGCCAGGTCTCATTGTACCGTGCCCTCAGCTCCGTCATCTCCCGTTCCTGCCTGACAGACTCCAGCGCCCTGGCGATCGACGACTTCAGCACGTCGTACTCGATCGGCTTCAGCAGATAGTCAAATCCGTCGAGCTGAATCGCCCGCTGCATAAAATCAAAATGGGCGTGAGCCGTCAAAAATATCGTTTCGGTTTCCGGCGAAATGTCATTAACGCGCTCCAGCAGCTCAATTCCGGTTCCTTTCGGCATTTCGATATCACAGATCATCACGTCGATCGCCGAACGCTCGAACACTTTCAGCGCGTCCCTGAGATTATAAGCCTCGTAAATTTCTGAAACCTGCAGCGCCTCCCAATCGACTCCGCTCTTGATTCCCATCACGGCATACATCTCATCATCCACGATCAGCACTTTATACATCAGGTTCCCTCCAGTTCTGTTCAAGATTAGGAAGCGAACTCCTCCACTCTCCGGTGGGGAATCGTCAGCGTGACGACAGCGCCGCCCTCAGGAGCATTCCCAAATGACAGTCCCGCGTCGCTGCCAAAAAAATGCTTCAAGCGGTACAGGACATTCGTCATGCCCAGATGCTCGCCGCTTCGACTCTCCATATATGCCCCTGTCCGCAGCAGCTGCAGCGTCTCTTCGTCAAACCCGGCGCCGTTGTCGGCAATGACGACCGTCAGCTCTTCCGTTGCTGCGTGATCGATACGGATATCGATATGAAACGGATGGTCCATAAAATCAAAGCCGTGTTTGATCGCATTTTCGACAAACGGTTGAATGAGCAGCGGCGGAACCGCCGCCTGGGCAAGCTCCTCCGGCAAATGGCAGGCGTATGTCACCTGGTCCGGAAAGCGGACCTGCTGAATCCGGATATAGCTCTCCAAATGTTCCATCTCCTCTGCTATCGTCACCGCCACCTGGTTCGTCCGGGTCGCAAAGCGGAAATATTGAACGAGATTCAGGCACATCAGCTGAATGACGCCGTAATTTTGTATTTGGGCCAAATTGTATACGATATTGATGGAGTTCAGCAGAAAATGGGGATTGATCTGAAGCTGCAGATGCTTCAGCTCCGCTTTGTGCGCCTTGATCTGCTCCTCATACACGCTGATTTTCAGCTCTTGAATTTCGGAAGCCATATTGTTAAAGGTTTCATTGATGATCATAAACTCCTTCGATTTGGAAGGCTTCAGCCGGTAAGCCAGATTGCCGTTCTTGATGCTCCGCATACCACGGATCAAGCTGTTCATCGGCTTCAAGATGATATCGTTCAAGTAGATCAAGTAAATGATCAGGACGATGACCGCCAAGACGGAAATCATCAGAATCCCCCGCCTGAAGTGGTACAGATTCTGCAGCATGCGGGCTTCCGGAATAAAGGCGCCCAGGCTGAGTTCCGTACTCTGGATCGGGTGCTGGACCACGATATACCGTCTTCCTTCCGCCTTTACGGCCTGATAGGTATCGGTTGGATCTTCGACCGGCGCGATGTCCAGCTTGGGCGAATCGGGGGACGCCGAACTGGTGATCAATTCGCCCGCTTCGTTCAGAAAGCCGGCGTAGCCGTCCTCCCCGAGATGAACCAGATCGAGCGGGACCATCAAATTTTTCAGCTGAACAAACGCCCCTAAATAGAAACCGTCACCCGCATCCACAAGCCGGATCAGGGCGTATTTGCCCTTGCTGTATGGAATCGCCTTCCACTGCATGAACTCAGGGCTGCCCGGACGGGCATTTTTCACCACTTGCTGAATAGCCATTTGAATCGACTGCAGTTCGTCATAAGACTGCGTCTTGATCGGCGTATTGAACAAATCATGGTTCTGCACCGAATAGATGAACTGAAGGTCCACGCTGTTATCGAACCGGTGATAGCGCGTAAGGCTGTTCAGGATCCGGGCCTTGGCCAGAACATATTCGTCTCCATCGTTCAGCAGCTGGGACAGCGCAGCAATGTTGGGATCCTCGACGGCAAAGTTGTACAAAAACTTGATCTCCTTGTTGAGCGCCGCCTCGATCTGGCTTGAATACAGGATGATCGAGTTTTTGTTCGAATCGGCCACCTGTTCCCGGACCGTGTTCATCGCGTAGTAATTGTTATAGAGCAAAAGCAGGAAGAGCGGAAGCGTAATGGCAATGAAGCCGATCACTAATTTGCTGCGCAGCGAACGTTTGATATTCATAGCTCTGTCGGTCCTTTTTGTCAAAATAAAGTGTTTCAGGAAGGGGAATAGGGAATCCCCATCCCCGGTTTAAAGCTATACCGGTTGGAGATTCCCTCGTAACTGCCGATGTTATGGATTCGCCTTCGCCCATTCGGCGAGCTGTTTGTCTACTTCCGCCTTGACCTTGTCAAAGCCGGCCGCCTTGCGTTTTTCCTTCCACTTGGCGATGATTTTCTCCGGATCCGCGGCACCGGAGCGGAGCGTGGCGTCAAACTCTTTTTCCACGTTGGCGATGGAGGCCAGCTCCGATTTGACCGGCTCCTGGTCAAAAGCAAATCCGAGGGCGATCGACCGTTCCGCCCGCTCGTTGAACTTCTCGAATTCCTTCCACTTGTTCGGATCCTCGTTCGCCCACAGATAAGAATTGAACTGGTTGCCGAACATCCAGCCTCCCGGATTCGGGTAGGTTTGCGTGTCCGCATTGACGCCTTCCGGATAATCGATGACCTGGTCGGATTTTTTCACGTAATGCTTGCCCTCAATGCCCCAGTCCAGCATGTTGAGCAGTTTCGGATCGTTGTACAGCAGATCGAGGAACATCATGGCCCGCGCCGGATCCTTGGATGTCCGGGAAATGCCGAGCATCGCCCCCTGCGCATCTCCCGTCGTCGTGAACGGCTCCGCCGTCTCGACCTGTACCAGGTCCACGCCCGTCGTGACGCTCATCTCCTTATCTTTGCCCGGTTTCAGGGATTGGGCCACGGCGAACGCCTTGCCGGCTTTAATCATATTCATTCCCTGGTCGGCGTCAGAGGTCAGAATGTCCTTGTCGAACCAGCCGTTCTGATACCACTGATGCATCCGTTTGAAGAAGTCGATGAACTTGGGATCCTCCAGCGTATCGATCGCTTTAGGTTCCTTGCTTCCCCGCGGAACGGCTAGATTCGCCACGATCCCGTCGTAATTGGCCGCACTCCAAATATTTGTGAACTTGCTGGAGACGACCGGGGTCACGCCAGGCTCGTTGTCTTTAATCGTTTTGAACATCGCTTCCATATCTTCCAGCGACTTGACGCCATTGATATCGAATTTGTATTTGTCCACCAGCTTCTTGTCGAGCAGGAAACCGAAGCCCTGTCCGAATTCCTTCTTCGTCGGCAGCGCGTACAATTTGCCGCCGATCTTCGAGCCCTTAATGAAGTCATCTCCGAGAATTCCCGGAATGTCCTTGCCGTACTGCGCCATCAGTTCATCCAGTTCCACGAACTGGCCTTTGGCCACATCCTTGGCATACGAGAACCAGCTTGCCGTAAACAGCAGGTCGAACGGCTCGTTGGAAATCTTCATCAGGTTGGTCTTGTCATCCCATGACGCCCATTCAATCGGCCTCAGCTCGATCGTCGCGTTGATTTTTTCCGTCAGGTATTTGCTCATCTCATCCTGGACCAGCTGCAGATCCTTGGGTGCGGACGCCGGATATACCAGCGTAATTTTATAAGGCTTCAGACCGGTGCCGCTGTCCGAACCGGTGCCGCCGGCGGCCGTGCCTGAAGCTTCGCCGGAGTCACCTGCACCTCCTTTGCCGCAGCCCGTCAGGGCAAGCATTCCGCACAGCATCATGATCAGCACCAAATGGTAGGCTTTTTTCATTGTCGACGCTTCTCCTCTCAACGATTAAATGATGTAGAGTCAGCCCTTGACGGCGCCGCTCGTTATCCCGCTGATGTAATATTTCTGGAAGAACGGGTAAGCGAACAGCAGCGGGGCAATCCCGACGATGGCCAGCGCCATCCGGACCGTTTCCCGGGGCATCTTGGCCAGCAGCTCGCCCACCTGGGCGGAGCTTCCCGATTTCATCAGCAGGTATTGGATATTGGTTAACGTTTTGGTCATCAAGTACTGAATGTTGTACAGCTCAGGCTTATCAATAAACAGCATGCAGTTATACCAGTCGTTCCAATAAGACAGCGTGTTGAACAGCCCGATGGTCGCCATGATCGGCAGCGACAGGGGCAGGACGATACTGAAAAATATCCGGATTTCGCTGGCTCCGTCAATGGTCGCCGACTCCACGACCGACTCCGGAATAGTCGATGAGAAGAAGCTTCGCATCAAGAGCACGTTGAAGGCGCTCAGCAGCAGATTGGGAATAATCATGGCAAAAATCGTATTTTTCAGGTCAAACATGTTGACGTACGTCATATACCAGGGCACCATCCCCCCGCCGAACAGCATCGTAAAGAAAATATAAAAGGATAACGTACGCCGCAGGGGCAAATCCGGACGGGACAACGGATAGGCGAACAACGCGGTCATGAGCAAACTGACCACCGTTCCGATCAGTGTCGTCAGGATGGTGACGCCGTAGGCCTTAGCGATTTCCGAGAAATCGTTAAACAAAAACTGGTACGCAGCAAAGCTGATTTCCTTGGGGAACAAGGAATACCCCTTTTGCAGGATCGAATCCTCACTCGAGATCGACACCATAAAAATCAGTATAAAGGGAATCAATGATGCCAGTGTAAAAGCCCAGAAAAACAGGTGGATCAAGGAAGGGCCGATGATTTTTTTCACGCTAGCTGTCCTCATGACGTTCCTCTACCTTTCTTGGAAAAATCAATGTACGCTTGCACACATCCCTTGCGACGAAAAACGCGGCTCCCTAAAACAAAGCGTCGCGCTTGTTGATCCGCCGGACGGCTGCGTTAGCTGCCAGAATCAGGACAAAGCAGACGACCGATTGATAAAAGCCCGCCGCCGAGGACATCCCGATGTCGCCAGACTGCGTCATCGCCCGGTACACGAACGTATCGATCGTATTCGTGGTCGGGATAAGCGCGCCCGTGTTCATCGGCACTTGGTAGAACAAGCCGAAGTCGCTTCTGAGGATTCCGCTGACCGCAAGCAGTGTCATCGTAGTAATGACGGGCGTGATCAGCGGGATCGTAATCCGCGTCATCTGCTTCCACTTGCTGGCGCCGTCGATGGTTGCCGCCTCGTAATACTCCTTGTCAATCCCGATAATTGCGGCGAAATAGATGACCGACAAGTACCCTACGTTCTTCCACGCGTTGACGATCACGAGGATATACGGCCAATAGCGGGGCTCGCCGTACCAGGAAACGGCTTCAGATCCGAACCATTTGGCGATAAGCCGGTTCACCAGACCGCTTTCAACATTCAGAAAGCTGTAGACCAGGTACGCCACAACGACCATGGAAATAATGTGCGGCAGCAGAAAGGTGCTTTGGTAGAACCGGGTGATGACCTTGTCCCTGATTTCGTTAATCAGCAGCGCTGCGAGGACGGCCAGCACCAGATTCAGGACGATAAACACGAAGTTGTATAGAAAGGTGTTTCTCGTAATGACATAGGCGTCCTGGGAGTTGAACAAAAATTTAAAGTTGTCCAGTCCCGCCCATTCGCTTCCCCAAATGCCGTCGACATAATTGTAATTTTTGAAAGCCAGGATGACGCCGTACATGGGGATATAGTTGTTGATGAATAAATAAATGACTCCCGGCAGTGTCATCAGCAGCAGCCATTTGTATTTCTTCAGTTGTCTCCGGAACGTGGAAACCCGCCGGATCTTTGCCGGGCTCACCGCATTCCGGTCAAGCTGCACCGCCTCTTGCATGATCTCACTCCTTTTTGTCGTTTCGTGACCTGTAACCCCTTACAATTCCGATTCTATATGGTGCAAGCAAAGTCCGGCTACCACGATGATGACTTCCTGCTAACGCTCTGATGACTTGTTTGCTTATTTCCCAATCGGTGGTTGACACCCCGTACGGGAATCTTTATGCTAGGGGCGTGATCGATCCTATGAAAGCGAAATCATCTTTGGGGAGGTTGACCCATGAGCAATGCAAATGCCGTTTCGCGCGTGTTCATTCTGGGAATGGACGGCGCCGGCAACTTTATTCAGCACACGGCCACACCGGTCATTGACGCTTTTCTGGCAAAAGGGGCCGTCACCTATGACGCCCAGGCGCAGTCGCCGACAATCAGCGCGGAATGCTGGGGCTCTGTGCTCCACGGCGTCGTGCCGGAGAAGCACGGACTAACGAACGAGGTCGCTGCGAGCGAGCCTTATCCTGCCGAATCGCGTTACCCTTCCGTATTCCGGCTTGCAAGGAAGGCATGGCCCGAGGCCAAGCTCGCCTCCTTCACCAGCTGGAGCCCGATCAATGACGGGATCGTTGAGGATGGCATCGGAATACATAAGGAATCTCTGCCGGATGCCGATCTGGTTCAGGCCATCCAGAACTATCTGGAACAAAACCCGGACGTCAAACTGCTGTTCATGCAGCTGGATGAACCCGATGCAGCCGGACATAAGCATGGCTATGGACCGGACTCGCAGGAATATTTGAATGCGATTACACAAAATGACGTCCTGTTCGGTCAGG
Organism: Paenibacillus sp. FSL R5-0378; assembly: GCF_038009285.1. Classification (NCBI taxonomy): domain Bacteria; kingdom Bacillati; phylum Bacillota; class Bacilli; order Caryophanales; family Paenibacillaceae; genus Paenibacillus; species Paenibacillus sp. FSL R5-0378. Next base: position 3,789,459 of record NZ_JBBPAY010000001.1, on the reverse strand, counting down.
TCCTAGGTACCCTTGAGCAGCTGGGACTTCTTGAAGATAGCCTGGTGATTTTATTGACCGACCATGGCGGCGGCGGCGACGACAAATTCAGCCACGGCAGCGATCATCCAATGGACAAAAATGTGTTTTGGGGCTGCGTAGGACCGGGAATCGAGCCGGGAACAACCATCGGGGAAATCTCGATTGTGGACACCGCGGCTGTCGCCGCAGCCGCTCTAGGCCTGGATATTCCGGATGCCTGGGATGCCGTTGTCCCTGCCGGCTTGCTCCAGACCCGGTCCATGCCGGAAAACGCATAGCGGGAGGATAGGCAGATGAGGAAAACATTGCGGTTTCGCGAGGACGGCACGTTCACCATTGTCCAATTTACGGATACGGAGTTTTGCGAGCCTGATGATGAAGACCTTCAAATGAAGGATATGATGCGAAGGATTATTGAGGCGGAACAGCCCGATCTGGTCGTCTACACCGGTGACGTGATCGCCAGCAATAAAAGCCCGAATCCGGCCGCAGCGTTTCGGGATGCGGTGTCGGTTCCGGAGCAGATGGGCATCCCCTGGGCAGCCGTCTTTGGAAACCACGACTCCGAGGCTCCCGATATGACGCGGGAACAGCTTCATGCCCTGCAGCTGTCCCACCGATACTGCTATGCGATTCCAGATCCGCCCCACGTCAAGGGCACCGGCAACTATTGTCTGGAAATCCGGGATTCACACCGGGACAACACGGAGGCCGCCCTTTACTTTTTGGATTCGGGCAGCTATTCGCCGCTGGAGCATCTGCGCGTCGGATTTTACGACTGGATCCGCCGCAGCCAGATTGAATGGTATACACAGCAGTCCTACCGTCTTACGGCAGGCAACGGCGGAGTCCCGCTTCCATCGCTAGCCTTCTTCCATATCCCGCTGCCCGAATATAACGATATTTGGGATTTCTCGGTCTGTTATGGGAACAAGCTTGACTGTCACTGCTGCGCGCCCTGGATCAACACCGGTTTTTTTGCGAGCATGGTTGAGATGGGCGACATTCTCGGTACCTTTGTCGGCCATGATCACGGCAACGACTTTTGGGGAACGCTGCACGGTATCCGCCTGTGTTACGGACGGACCACCCGCAACGCTTATCTGGATCAGCCATTCATGCCCGGCGCCCGGGTCATCCGGCTCACGCAAGGGGAGCGAAGTTTTGACACCTGGCTGCATCTGCAGGACGGTTCCGTCCTTCGCGACCAGCCAGTTCATGCACCGACAGGCAGACCCGTCCAGGCGGGAATGCCGGCAGCAGCCGAATAACAGCCTAAAAAAGCCGTTCAAGCGATGCGGATTGCATCCGCTCTTGAACGGCTTTGTTTGGGTTCAACCTGTGATTTCGGCTTTCCTCTCGTAGTAGCTTGACGGAATGATTTTAAAAACCTGAACATACAAAAGCGAGCTGAGGATCGTAGCCAGGAGGATGAAGCCGAACACGACCACCGGCGGAAACCACGACGACAGCATAATCGTGACCGGCGCGATAAACCGGCCGACTGAAAACTGCAGATTCGCCGCCCCCATGTATTGCCCTCTCGCGTGTTCAGGCGCATATTTGCTGATAAAGCTGTCGGTGACGGGGCTCCGCGACAGCTCGCCGATCGTAAACACAAACGTAAACACCAGCAGCAGCCACACCTGCGTCGTCAAACCGATCAGGAACATTCCCCCGCCAAACAGCAAGGCCGACATGATCAGGATGTTCCGTTCGGACCAGCCTTCGAACAGCTTGGTTACGGGAAGAACGCACAGCACGAACAGCAGACCGTTCAGACCCAGCATCAACCCGAATACCTGCGCGCTGCTCAGGTTGAACGTCCAGCCGCTGAAGGACAGCAGCGCCTGTCCCGGCACGTATTCTTTGACATACATCGCAAGATACATATCCAGCTGCATAAAAGCAATCGTCACCAGGATGCCCGCGGCAATATAGAGCGCAAATACCTTGTCCTTAAAAATGACGCCGTAACTCACCACCTGCTCCTTCAAGATAGCGGTCAGCTTGCTGCGGGTACGATTCATCCTTGCCGATGCCGGAAGCGTCTCCCTGCTGAACAATAAAATGGTCAAAAAGTACAGAAGCGTTACCGACGTGCAGGTCCACAACAGCTCGTGCCGGTACTGGAAGAAGAATACCGAACCCAGCGCCGGGCCAAAGACCGCCCCGATATTTCTGCCCGTCACGAAGGTTGCGAATACCATCCGCCGGTCCTTTTCCGGAGTCACGTCGGCTACCATGGCCGAGCTTCCCGGGGAATAGATCGCCCCTCCCAGCCCGAGTCCGATATATGCGGCATAGTCGAGCCAATGGGACGGGGATAGCGCAAAGACGGCAAACATGCAGGACTGCATGCAGGCCCCGAGCAGCATGGCAGGCCTCCGGCCGAAGCGGTCCGCCAAATACCCGCCGAACAAGCTCCCGAGCAGGCTGACCAAGGGGGGAACAGCCATCAGCATACTGGCCGCGGTCTTGCCGAATGCGTCGCTGAAAAACAGGGTGATGTAAGGAAAGTACATCCAAAACAGCAAATTGAAGAGTGTGTCGCCGATCAGCCGGATTTGCAGGTTCAAATCCCATTTAAGCCAGTTCACAACAGAGGTTCCTCCTGTTTTATGATGGGGTCGTTTCTCTTCCTGGAGAATCATTGGCGGTGAAATAGCCGGTCATGTGGAAAAAATGGAAGGAGTTTTAATATATCACAGGAATATGGAGCCGGGCAACGTTTTTTTTGCAAGCGATAACAATCCCGTTCCGATATGTGCTTGTGACACGGCGAGAACACAAAAAAAACTCCTGAAGGCATCTTTCCTTCAGGAGTGTATATCATCGCTATCGGCAGCCAGGAATGCTGACGGCAGGCCGCAGCTATTCAATCCGCGCACAGGCGATCCGGTTGCCGGAGTTCCCCGACGGGTCGGTCACGTAATCGTCCGCTTTCTCATGGATGATGATCGCGGTTCCGCCCGGCTTCAGGAGCGAATTGGCGGCTCCCTTGTTAAGCGTTACGGACTGGGTTTCCAAATCGGCGGTTACCGTCCCGTCCTGCTTCACCTGAATGTTCAGCAGGTCTCCGGCATGATAGCCCTTCGGATTATGGAAGCCGTGCTGCTTGCCGGTCGGGTTGAAATGGGCTCCAGCTGTTTTAAAGTCAGGCGGATCACACTTGCCGTTTTCGTGGAAATGAATGCCGTGCTCACCTGGCGGCAGATTCGCGGCTTCGATATGGATCTGAACTGCGGCTCCTTTTTGAGTCAGAAGCGCCGTCCCTACTTCTCCGCCTTTGGAATCTACGATTTTCACCTTCAGCTGCGGCTCTTCCGAATTGGCATAAGCAGCCGGTGTTACGGCGGCGGATCCGAGCAGAAATCCGGCGCTGAGGCAGACGGACATCACCATTTTTTTCATACTTGCAATCGTCCTCCTGTATTCTGGTTTTAGGTCTCCCAAAATCAGGTTTGCCTATTTCCCGAAAAAGATAACACCTGTGCCGGACGGAAATCCGAAAAAATAAAAGCAGCCCGAAGATCCCAGAGCGGGAAATTCGGACTGCTGTAACCATGCGGGTTAAAGTAATGGACTGGTTAGCGCAGTTACACGAGATCAGGAATATGAATCTCGACTTCCTTCTTCGTCTGCGCGGAGCGGATAATGCCGTCAATAATGGCCTGATTCCGCAAAATTTCCTCGCCCGGAATCGGAGCCGGCGTGCCTTCACGCAGCGCGCGGACAAAATCCTTGATTTTCTCCTCAAACACATTGATTTCATGCTTGATGAGCGGAATATTGCTCTCGGTATGATGTCCCTGGATGTCATGGAACAGCGAGATGGAGCCGACATGCCCATCCCATACCCCGCTCCAAGGGCCGCTGCCTGCCGGAAGCACCTTCATGCCCGCATCCGTGCCGAGGAACATCGTCGCACCAAGCGTATCCATATGCATCGCCCAGGACGTCTTGAAGTTCAGGACCAGGTCTCCTTCGAACCGGACCATGGCCACGCCGAAATCCTCAACGTCAAATTGTCCGGCTTCCGCGTGGTATTTCGGATTGGTGCCAAAATAGTTCGAGGTATAGGCAGAGACGGTCAGCGGCTTCGGATAGCCAAGCGTGTTGAGCGCCAGGTCCAGCGAATAGCAGCCGATATCGGCCATCGCGCCTGCTCCGGCGATATCTTGGCGGATAAACGTTCCGCCCGGCATGCCGCGGCGGCGTCCGCCCCCGGTTTCCACGTAGTACACTTTACCCAGTTGTCCGTTCTGGACCATGTTTTTAATGATGGCCATGTTCGGGTCGTAGCGCGGCTGGAAACCGACGTTCAGCATTTTTCCGGTTTTCTTGGATACCTGCACCATTTCGACCGCTTCGTCCAGCGTGACCGACATCGGCTTCTCCAGCATGACGTTTTTGCCGGCCGACAGGGCGTCCACCGTTGTGCGGTAATGCGCCACGTTCGGCGTACAGATGCTTACGCCGTCCAGATCCAGCTCGAGCAGCTTGCGGTGGTCGTCAAAGCCGGTCGCATCCGGCAGGTCCCAGCGCTCAATGAATTGCTGCGCCTTGTCTGGCAGAATATCCGCCACCCCGACGATTTGAACATCCTCGATTCCTTTGTAAGCCCGGGCATGCGCTCCGGCGATGCCCCCGCTTCCGATAATGCCAATCCGAATTGTTTTTCCCACGAGATCGTAATCCTCCTATACTTTCGCGTTCTTTCTCCGGTATTCCGACGGCGTGTAGCCGTACCTCTTCCGAAAAACGGTATGCAGATAGCTTCCGCTGGAAAATCCGCCCTGAACGGCGATTTTCTCGATGGACCAGCGCGTCTCCACCAGCTGGCGGCACACTTCCTGCAGGCGGAAATCCTCCAAAATTTCGCTGAAGGACCGCCCGCCCCCCTGATCCTTAATGATCCGCTGCAGCTGCCTCGAGCTGATATGCAGCTTGTCGGCCACATCCTCCAGCACCACTTCGCCGGAAGAGTTGGCATGAATGTACTCCAGAGCCAGCTGGTACCGGTAGGCCTTCATGTCCCGGGACGGAAGCTCCGCCTCCCGTGGTTCCGGCTCGTAAGCGCGCACGGCACGGAGCAGAATTTGAATGATGCAGTTTTTGATCGTTGTATACAGTCCTAAATATTTTTGCTGTGAGGCGTTGAAGGCCTCCAGGAAAAACGGCATCGCCCGGTACGTATCCATCACGGGCTTCAGCGGCAGCGTCCGCAGCTTCTCGATGCAGTCATGCGCCTCGGCTGCCTCCCACGGATCGGCGTATGGACGCGGCGACTGGCCGGAATCCGGGACCTGCGACAGGTCCCGGATATCCACATGCAGACACAGCTCATCCATCGATTCCTCGGGATCCGCTTCCTGGTAATGGAGCACCTCCGGCCCCGTCAGGTAGAACATGCCCTCCTGAAGAGCATAGGGTTCATCCACCAGGATCACCGTTCCCTTGCCGCGCGGTATAAAGTGAAACTCAAACTCGGCATGCTTGTGAAAGGACACGATTTTCCCCGGAGGAAAAGAAGTCAAATGAAAACGTATCACCCGAATCTCATAATTTCCCCAATAGATGCGTAAATCCAGACGCTCCAAAGCATCCTGGCGTCCCTGCATAGTTTCGTATGGAAAATTATTCATCATTGCAGCAACATCCTTATGTCTGATAAGTTCTGTGATGGTTAGCCTTGCAGTTCGTTCAGTTTAACGGCGCGGCGCTCGGCGTTCGACAGATTGGCCGCTTCCATGAGCTTCGTCAATTCGATCGCCATCGCGATGTTTTCGTCGGCAGTTGTGCCTTGTTCGATATGGCTGATCCACTGCTCAAACGCGCTTTCGCGGTTGGCCGGAACCGGAATCTCGACCCAGGCATCCTTGTATTCCTCATTGCGGGTCGTACGAAGCAGCAGCTTGCTGTCCGGCGTTCCGAACAGGATCGTTCCTTCGGTGCCGTGCACCTCCACGGTAAACGGCGAAAAGTTGTTCACGAATCCGGCTTCTACGACGCCTACTGCGCCTGATTTCGTAGACAAAGTCGCAACCGCGTTGTCTTCCACTTCTTTTCCGGTTATGTATCCAAATTGCGCGCTCACGTCCACAGGCTCTTCTCTCAAGAAAAGTCGCGTCAAATACATTGGATGGCAGCCAAGATCGATCAGGGCGCCGCCGAGCGTCTCTTCCTTCTTATAAAAATGCGCAGGCAGCCAATTGGCCGTCGCCCCGTTGTGGGACAGCCGCACACGTACATATGTTACTTTGCCCAGGAGCTCCTGGTCCAGAAGTTCCCGGATCGCCAGCGTATAGCCGTCGTTCAATCGGGGAAGGGATACGGTCAGCTTCACGTTATTTTTCTCCACAGCCGCAATAATGTCGTTGACCTCGCTAAGTGTTGCGGCAATAACCTTTTCCGTAAAGATATGCTTGCCGGCTTCTGCGGCTTTGATCATGACTTCGCGGTGCATGTTCGTTGGCGCATCCACAATGACCCCATCGATATCGTCACGGCTGAGCATTTCATCTAATGATGCGTAAAAAGTCACGCCCTGCTTATCGGCGGCTTCTTGACCACGCTCCGGATTTTCATCCCACACAGCCACGATTTCCGCACCCGGATGAGCCTCAGCCTGTTTCGTATAGTCCCATGCATGCACATGCCAATAGCTTATTTTACCGATTCTGATCATATCCAGCGCTCCTCAGTATTTAATATTAAGACATCATGCCCTTAATCTAACACATGAAAAACCGTTAATACAGTATAATATTACGACAATTTTATATAAAATCGCGCCGCAAGAAAAACCTGGTCTTAAGACGGGTTTCCGCCCCAACCGGAGACGGTTTTGTTCCGGCAAAAATTTGCGTATCATGGGAATACAAGTTCTTCCGGACTGTTAAGAATTCGGGCAGACGGCTTAATACTTTCTTAAGCTTTCTGTTCATCCGTTCTTAATCTTTGCTAATTAAAATGGAAAGCACAACTACAATCACGATAAGGAGATTTTTATGGATGTGCTGGGATATATCGAGCGGCTGTTCGGACAGTACGGTTATTGGGTCCTGCTTCTCGGACTTCCGCTAGATGCCATCGCTTTGCCGATCCCCCCAGGCAATACGACGCTTACCTACACCGGGTATTTGTCCTATAAAGGCGTACTGGACCTGCTGCCGGCTTTAGGTGCCGCCTACCTCGGCTCCATCGTCGGGCTGACGGTTACTTACGTGCTAGGGTACAAGCTGGGTCAGCCGCTGATTGAGCGCTACGGGAAATGGCTGTTTCTCAAACCGGAGCATGTGGAAAAGACCGCCAGAGTATATCACAAATACGGCAACAAGCTGCTACTGTTCAGTTATTTCATTCCGGGAGTCAGGCAGTTTATCGGCTACTTTACAGGGATCATCCGCGTCCCTTACCGCACCTTCGCCTTGTACGCCTACACGGGATCCGCGCTCTGGGTAACCGTCTTTGTCGGGATCGGCTACATTTTCGGCAATCAATGGCAGCTGGTCTTGACCTGGACAGAGCATTTTTTGAAATACGTCGTGGCCGCCGTGTTCGCCATTCTGGCCGTATACATTTACCTGAAATGGCGCAAGCGTACCAAGGTTCATTCGAGGCAATGAGGCAATAGGGTTAAGCTTCGGACGCTGACGACCATTCGATGCAAAAAACATATTTTTGAGGAGGACCGTTGCATGATCATCACCCGTTATATGGAGCAGGCGCACGGCTGGGACCGGCGCATATTCCACTGGATTAACCGCACTCAGAATCCGACCATGCTCCATGCTGCACTGCGCATGCTGACCCACCTGGGCGGCGCGCTGTTTACGATTACCCTGACGCTGTCCGTGGCGCTGTTTGCTCCCGAGCCGTGGCGGACAACGAGTCTGCAGAGCTTTGCCGCGCTGGCCATCAGTTTTTTGATTACGACCCTGATTAAACGCAAGGTCCAGCGGATTCGCCCCTACCTCGCTCTCGAAGGCGTTAGGGTTGGCAAAAACCCGCTGAAGGATCCCTCGTTCCCGTCCGGGCATTCGACGGCCATCTTCTCCATCATTACGCCGTTTCTGTTTATGGGCTCTTGGGTCGCCGTCCTGCTGCTTGTTATGGCACTCATCGTCTGTATTTCCCGGATTTATCTCGGACTGCACTACCCTTCGGACTGTCTGGTCGGAAGCTTCGTCGGCGGCGTGACGGCGGTGCTCACAGTCGCCGTGATCAATCTATGAGCTTATATACAGCATAAAAAGTGCAGTCCGCTGGGGACTGCACTTTTTTGAGCTGCCGTTATGACCGCCAGCGGCGTACCGAGCCACTGCCGATTCGGCTGCTTATGCCATCAGGCGTGGAAAAATTGTCCCGAGCGGACTTCCTTCACATAACCGGCGCGGATAGTAAAGTCACCGAAGTGCTCGCCGTCCCGGCGTTCCTTGGCATAATGGAAAATAATCTGCTTCAGGGAATCCAAAATTTCGGCCTCGCCGATATTTTCCTTGTAAAGCTTGTTGAGCCGTTCTCCGGCAAATCCGCCGCCGAGGTACATGTTGTATTTGCCCGGCGCCTTGCCGATAAAGGCAATTTCCGCCAGGGCCGGTCTTGCGCAGCCGTTCGGGCAGCCTGTCATCCGGATGACGATTTCTTCTTCACGGAGCCCCGCTTCCTCCAGGATCGGCTCGATTTTGCCGAGCAGCGTTGGCAGGTAGCGTTCGGATTCAGCCATCGCCAGACCGCAGGTCGGCAGGGCCACGCATGCCATCGAATTACGGCGCAGCGCCGAATAATGGATGCCGTCGGTCAGACCGTACTGCTGCACCAATTCGGTGATCTTCTTCTTTTTCTGGCTGCTCACGCTGCCGATGATCAGATTCTGGTTTGGCGTGAGCCGGAAATCCCCGGTATGAACCTTGGCGATTTCGCGCAAGCCGGTCATCAGCTCATACCCTTCTTCATCCTTAATCCGTCCGTTCTGGATAAAGAGGGTCAAATGCCACTTACCGTTGCTGCCTTTGACCCAGCCGTACCGGTCGCCGTTGCTTTCGAAATGGAACGGTCTTGCCGGCTCCAGCTCCCACCCGAGACGCGCGGTCAGCTCCTGGATAAACCAGTCGATGCCGCGGTCGTCAATCGTATACTTGAAGCGCGCGTGTTTCCGCACGGAACGGTCGCCGTAGTCGCGTTGGATCGTCACGGTTTTCTCTGCCAGATCGATCACCTGCTCCGGCGTGCAGAATCCGATGACCTGCCCTACCTGCGGGTACGTGGCCGGATCGCCGTGGGTCATCCCCATGCCGCCGCCGACCGAAACGTTGAATCCGGCCAGACGTCCGTCCTCTACAATGGCGATCAACCCGAGGTCCTGCGAAAATACGTCGACATCGTTGGAAGGCGGGATCGCCATGCCGATCTTGAACTTACGCGGCAGGTATACCGGACCGTAGATCGGCTCCTGTTCCACGTCATGATCGTGGCTGTCCACCACCTTTTCTTCGTCAAGCCAGATCTCATAATAGGCCCGGCTCCGCGGATCCAAATGGGCACTCAGCTTGCGGGCCCAGTCGTACACCTCCGAATGAATCTCCGACTCGTACGGATTCGGATTGCACATGACGTTCCGGTTCACGTCGCCGCAGGCGGCCAGTGTGCTGAGCAGCGATTCGTTCACCTCGCGGATCGTGTTCTTGAGGTTCCACTTCAGCACCCCGTGCAGCTGAAACGACTGGCGTGTCGTCAAGCGGATCGTCCCGTTCCCGTACTTCTGGGAAATCCGGTCCATCATCAGCCATTGCTGCGGGGTAACCACGCCGCCCGACGCGCGCACCCGGAGCATAAACTGGTAAGCCGGCTCAAGCTTCTGCTTCTGCCGTTCGTTGCGCAGGTCCCGGTCATCCTGCATGTAGCTGCCGTGATGCTTCATCAGCCGGTTATCGTCCTCGGGGATCGACCCGGTGATCGGATCCTTCAGCGTATCCACCAGGCTTCCACGCAAATAGTTGCTTCTGCGTTTGATATCCTCCACATCGCTGTGGGGCGCGCTGTTTGATGACATCAAATTGTTTTCAGACATGTTTGCTCTCTCCTTCTCGCTTGCCTATCGGATGCGCTTAATAGACATCCCGCTGGTAACGTTTCTCCTGCTGCATGCGAATCATATATTCGGCAGCTTCCTCAGGACTGAGACCGCCTTCCTGTTCAAGGATCGTAATCAGCGTGGAATGGACGTCATGGGCCATTCGTTTCTCGTCGCCGCACACATATACCACAGCGCCTTCCTGCAGCCACTGATACAGTTCCCTGCTCTTCTCCAGCATGCGGTGCTGGACGTAAACCTTCTGATCCGAATCCCGCGAGAATGCCACGTCCATGCGCGTCAGGACGCCGTCCTTGAGCCAGCGCTGCCATTCGATCTGGTACAGGAAGTCGGTCGCGAAGTGCTGGTCGCCGTAGAACAGCCAGCTCTTGCCTTCGGCTCCGGTCTCTTCCCGCTCGCTCAAAAATGCGCGGAACGGAGCGACGCCTGTGCCCGGGCCGATCATGATGATCGGGGTATCCGGATTTTGCGGAAGCTTAAAGTTCGGATTATGCTGGATATAGACCGGCAAAGCCGAACCGGGTTCGCTTCGTTCAGCCAACTGTATGGAGCAGACGCCGTACCGCTCTCTTCCGCGGTTCTCGTAGCGGACGGTCCGGACCGTTACATGCACCTCGTCCGGCGACGCCTTCAGGCTGCTGGCGATCGAATACAGACGGGCCGGAATTTTGCGCAAAATGGCTACGAATTCCCTGGCCGGGATGCCCTTCAGGGAATAATCCTGCACCAGATCGAGCAAATCGCGTTCCTCGATGTAGGCTCTCAGCTCATCATGACCCGATGCGAGCAGTTCGTTCAAAGCACCGTTAGAAATGAGCGCGGCTGTCTTTTCCAGCAAAGGCTTGGTAAGCACCGTGATTTCATAATGGCGGAGCAGCGCCTCGCGCAGCGCGGCCTCATCGCCGTTTTTGTTAACCGGTACGGATTCTTCGCCGGACCAGCCCATCGCCTCGATCAATTCATCGACAAGCCGCGGATGGTTTTCCGGGTAGATGCCCAGACTGTCTCCGGGTTCATACTCCAGGTTCGATCCCTCCAGCGAAATTTCCAAGTGCCGGGTTTCGCGGTCGGAACCGCGGCCGTTCAGGTTGATATTCTCCAGAACCTCGGCCTGGAACGGATTGGTTCTGGAATATTCCGATTCCGCGGATGCGAGCAGCGAATCAGCCGTGACAGGCACGGCCTGCGGTGCAGCTCCGGCTCCTGCTCCGGCAAGCTCGGCAAACGCACTGGCCACGCTGTTGATCCATTCCGCCGCCGGCTCGTCGAAGTCCACGTCGCAATCGACGCGCGGAACGAGCCGCTTGCCGCCCAGTTCTTCCAGCCGCTTGTCAAAATCCTTGCCTGTCTGGCAGAAGAACTCATAGGAGGTGTCTCCCAGCGCCAGTACAGAAAACGGCATGCCTTCAAGCTGCGGCGCCCGCTTGCTGTGCAGAAACTCATAAAAGGATATAGCGTTGTCCGGCGGATCCCCTTCGCCATGCGTGCTGACCAGAATCAGCAGGTTTTCCACCTTTTTCAATCCGTTCGGTTTAAAATCGCTCATCGAAGATAGCTTGACCTCAAAGCCCTGATCCTGCAGTCTCTTGGTCACCTTCTTGGCCAGCGACCCGCAATTGCCGGTCTGCGACCCGTACAGGACGGTAACCTCTTTCGGCGCAGCCGGTGCCGTGCTTACCGGAGACGCAGCCGGCGCATTTGCGGCAGCCGCCATGGGGGCGGTTCCCAGCACAGCGCTACCCGTTACGGCGGCCGCTGCGATATATCCGCTCAACCAGATTCGCTGGGCATCGGTTAATGTGGGCAGCAGACGGTTGAGCAGCTCGACCTGCTCTTGGTTAAAAGGGCTGTTCGTTACTTGAAGTTCCAACAAATATCCACCTCGCGTAGCATGCATTAGTGATAATTCCTAGTAGATTACTCATATTTTCTCTCTTGAACCTATCACAGCAGGGGGGAACGGTCAATTAGAATGATCTTATAGGTTTTATCAGCTTTGCTGATAAAGTGGCTTCGTGCCGATTATTCCTCTTGAAACCGCCGTTCGATGACAAAAAAAGGCCCGACCGTAAAAAAAGCCGGGCCCTTCATAAGGAAGGAATAGAATTCAATTTACGTATGACAAAGTTTCTCGCGGATCAGATCCGTTACCAGCCGATCCGGAGACCGGTCTCCCCGCCCAACCTTCATCCGGTTGCACAGCACCGCCACGGCAAGGCCGTTCGACGGATCGGCGTATCCGATCATGCCGCCCAATCCGGCATAACCGAAAGCCGCCCGGCTGCCGCCCATGGCATCGCCGTCTTGGCTAAGCGAGTAGCCCAGCCCCAACCGAACGGGAGCGAGCGCAACTTCGTCGATCCCTTCAAATTGCAGCTGTGCTGCCTCGGTCATGGTGGTCGGCTTGAGCAGGCGTCTGCCGTCCACGCCCTCGCCAATCAGTGAAGCATACATGCGCGCTAACGCCTGAGCATTTGCGACGGCATTGACGGCTGGTACGGCTGCTGAATGGAAGCAAGCCAAGTTCCATTCCGGATTGGCAACCGGAACCAGTGCCGGAGGCAGCACCCGCTTGAACAGCATGTCATCGGGCATGGAAGCAATAGGTACGGCTTCGCCGCTAATTTCGGCGATCCGGGTTTCCGCTTCCGCTGGGGCTCCTAAATACAGATCCCCCTCCATTCCTAATGGCTTGCAGATCTCGTCCTGAATGATCCGGCCAATCGCTCGGCCATCCGCTCTGGCGGCCGTTTCCCCTAGAATCCATCCAAAGGTCAAGCCGTGATAACCTGCCTTGGTGCCAGGCTCCCAAATAGGTTGTAACTGCTCCATCTCGTGCACCATCGCTTGCCAGTTGGTAACCAGCTCCATATCCGCGTGCGCAGGCATCAAAGGAACTCCTGCCGTATGAGTCAGGACCTGGCGGAGCGTAATCTGTTCCTTCCCATTCGCCCCGAACTCGGGCCAATAATGAGAAATCCGCTCATCATACGCCAGCTTGCCCTGCTCGGCGAGAATATGAATCGCCGTGGAAATCAAACCTTTGGAGCAGGACTGCATCACGAAGAGCGTATCCGGATGGACGGGATTTTGTCCTAAGGCATCGGCGCTGCCTGAAAAGGCATTCACCACCAGTTCACCGTGCCAGTAGGCTGTGGCTTGGAATCCTGCACCGATATCGTCTTTCGCAAGTTCATCCAGCAGCCGCTGGACCTGTGTTTGAAGATTGATGAGATGCTGACGTTTGTTTATCCATGGATTGGTCAATGCATTCAACTCCCTTATGATTTAAATTGAAAAAATAAGGTGCAAAGCCCATCCAATAAAACGTCCTGAGGGCGAACTGTTAAACTGATCGTCCGCCCATGCAAAGGTTCGCCCTATGAATAGGCTTTGCATGAGCCGCTTGGCATACTGGCAAATTGATTTGCCATCGAGATCGACCGCCTTTCTGCTTGGAATTGTAGCAGAGAATTCCGGCCACCTCAACGCCAAAAATAAATATAGCCAAACTTTATAAAGACACGGAAAGCATAAACCAGAGTCTAATCAAGCAGCTATTGCGGGGTTGGCGTTGAAGGTCCGAAAAAAAAGCCCGCTTCATCAGCGGGCGATCCTTAGCTATTGTGTGCTTTTCGTGATATCTATTCTTTTCGCTGGAGGGATTCTACTATTTATTTGTCGAGGATCCCTCTCAACGCTTCATTGCTTCAACGCTTCCGGTATTTCCGCGTGCGCTCGTCTTCGATAACGCCGCCCCAATTCAAGCCAAAGCCATAATCGTAAGTGTTGCCTTCAGAGTCCACATGGCATTCCATATCATGAGCCACGTCCTCCAGCTGCTCCTCAACCGTCTTCATATGGGCCGGCATCTGCATCGGCAGCAGACCCGAAGGCTCCGCACTGCCAGTCAGGATCTCCATGATCACCTGCGCCTGAACGCCAAAATCGGCTACAATCGCATCCGCTTCGGACTCGAATTCGTTCACCACCGCTGGATTCGAGAGCATCATCGACACGATAACCGGCTTGCCTTTCATCGCCTTCCGGGTGTCCAGCACCGCGTCCAGGTCTGACGTATTCTGAGGCGTGACGCTTTTCCCCTTATAAGAACGGTTCAGCACATCTTCCGGACGCGGGTCGCCGGCCAGGCTTACATCCCGTGCATGCTCGGCCGTGTAACTCCGGTACTGCAGGCTGATCGGTACATAGCCGCTTCCCCCTTGCTCCGCGTCCTCCTGGCTGTAACCGAAGCCCGATTTCGGGGAGGTGATGAAGACCAGGCCAAAGTCCGCCTCATCCGGTTGATCCGTCACCGTAAAATATTTGGATACCAGCTCCAGACTGACCGGATACTCCAGCTTCTCCGGGGTTTGGTTGCCAAACCAGTCGGTTCCTGCCGGCGTATAGCGCTTCGGAATATATACCTTTTTTCCGGCCGCAAGCGGCAGCACCGCATTTTTATTTTTCAGCAGCACCACCGACTTCAGCTGAGCCTCATACCCCTCGCGCATAAATTCGGCGTTTCCGACAACTCGGGCGCTCGTATCCGGGTCAAGATACGGATTCTCGAACAATCCGAGCCGGAACATATTGACCAGAAGCCGGACGGCGGACTGCTCGAACCGCTGCCGCATCCAGTCTTCTCCGTGCTCGCGCACCCCGATTTCGTAGGCTTCCAGCACCGGTCCGATTTCGTTGTTGCCGCCGAACTGGTCCACCCCGGCCATCAGCAGCTTGTAATGCCGTTCACCGACGGTCAGTTCCTCCACGCCCCACGGCTTGCCGCTGAGGAAAGAATCCTTGGCAGGGGACTCGTCGGCTGTAATCATCCAATCGGTGCACACAACGCCATCGTATCCGTACTGATCGCGAAGAAGATCTCCGATCAGACAGGCGTTATAGGAATTGCCTACATTTTCACCGTTCACGGTATCCTGGTTCGCCGAAATGGTGTAATACGGCATAACGGCCGAGGCTTTGCCCGTTTTGCCGGACAGCTTGAAGGCGCCTTCTGTAAACGGGATCAGATGCTCGCCGAAATTATTCCCGGGATAGACCGCATACTTGCCGCAGCCGAAATGGGCGTCTCTGCCGCCTTCACCGGATCCGCCCCCCGGCCAATGCTTCACCATGGCGTTGACGCTGTCATAGCCCCAGCCTTCCCGAATTTCGCGTTCTCCTTCCGAAGTCTGGAAGCCGTCGACGTACGCCCGGGCCATATCGGCCGCCAGCGCCGAATCTTCCCCAAACGTTCCGTTGAAGCGGAACCAGCGCGGGTCGGTGGCGATATCGATCTGCGGGGACAACGCCGTCGACAAACCCAATGCGCGGTATTCCTTCGAGGCGATCTCCCCGAATTTCCGCGTCACCTCCGGGTCAAAGGTCGCCGCCAGGCCCAAGGTTTCCGGCCACATGGAGATGGCGCCGCCGGAGCCTGCGTTAAACTCCGAACTGGAGTCGGAGCCGTGCCGCGGATCGGAGCTGTTGTTGGCCGGGATGCCGAGACCATGCCCTTCGGCAAACGCCTGCACCCGATTGTTCCACTTGGCAGCGGTCTCCGGGCTCTCCACAGTGGTGACCAGGATATGCCGCACGTGATCCTGAGCCAGAAAATGGAGCTGTTCATCGGTCAGCTCCCACGGCTTGACGCCGCTCTCTTCAAAGGCTTTGCCTCCGTAGGTTGCGGAGAACCAGCCTCCGCTCGCCGCAGGCACCGCCTGATGGCGGCTGTACAGCATCAGACCGGCAATTTGCTCGGTCGTCATCTTGGACGCCAGATCTTTGGCCCGCTCTACAGGCGACAGCCTCCAATCCTCATAAGGATCCAATTGACCGTCCCTGCTCAGGTCCTTGAAATAAAGGCCGTCCTGTTCCAGGATCTTTACGCCCGAGGCGGCCGAATAGCCCAGCGTCGGCCCCTCGGGATTGTTCACATAACGAATTTCTTCTATATTTAGTGCAGCTTTTGTATTCGACATATTCCCTTTCCCCCACTCCATCATCCGGATTACGAATTTAGTTTCAGCTTGGTGTTCAGATCGTCGATGATTTTCGATAAATCCGCTTCCGACGTTCCCCCGCCCATCATGCCGGACAGCGAGCGCAGGGCGTCATACTTCCGCCACTTCACCACGGCCTCAAACAGCTCGGCGATTCCGTCGTCGCCCATGCTCTCCGCAAACATAGCTCCCATCTGTTTCAGGCGCTCCAGGCTGCCCTCCATTGCTTCCTCGGCAAACGCAGCCGTTTCGGGAATGGCCATCAGCTCGTAGAACTTGGTGTTGCGCCCCACTTTGCGGAAAGGAATCCCGGTCGATTCCAGGCTAAGGGTGACTGACAGGGGCGTATCCGCCAATGATGGACCTGCAACGATGTCGTAAGCCCCGGATTCGGCGAACCAGTCATGAATATCGGTATTGAAGTAGGCAAAAGCCCGTTGATCCAGCGCAAAATGGACCGTCTTCGCTTCACCCGGCTGCAGATGAACCTTGGCAAACCCCTTCAGTTCCTTGACCGGTCTGACGACATGGCTCTCCAGCGGCTTGACGTACAGCTGCACGATTTCCTTGCCCGCAACCGCACCAGTGTTGCGAATGGTAACGGACACGTTGACGGTGTCGGTATCCTTCATAGACGTTCGGTCAGCCCTGATATCTTCATAAGCGAAGGTTGTGTAACTAAGACCGTAACCGAACGGGAAAAGCGGCTCCTCTTTTTTCGCTTCATAATACCGGTAGCCTACGAACAAGCCTTCCCCGTACGTCACTTCGCTTTTGCCCCCCGGGAAATTCAAGAACGCCGGCGTCTGTTCCAGCCGAACGGGAAACGTCTCCGCCAGCTTGCCGCTTGGATTCACCTTCCCGTACAGCACGTCGGCCGCTGCGCTTCCCGTCGCCTGCCCGCCCAGATAGCCTTCCAGCACCGCTTGGACTTGCGGAAGCCAAGGCATCGTCACCGGCGATCCGTTGGACAGCACGACAACCGTGTTGGGCTGCGCCGCCGCGACCGCTTCGATCAGGCGGATGTGCGAGGAAGGCATATCCAGCCGTGTGCGGTCGACGCCTTCGGATTCGAACGAATCCGGCAGACCGGCGAAGATGACGGCCACGTCTTTGCTTTGCGCCAGCTTCACGGCTTCTTCGATCAAGCTGTCGTCGGCCTCGCCGCCTTTGAGAAGATAGCCCAAGGCAAACGCACAGTCAGCAGACATTCCCGCAATTGCATCGAACGGAGCATCCATTCGTGTCGGAGTAATGTGCGAGCTGCCGCCGCCCTGGTATCGCGGATGCTTGGCGAACGCGCCGATGACGGCGACCGATTGTTCCGGCTTCAGTGGTAGCAGGCCGCCTTCATTCTTTAAGAGAACCATACAGTCCGCGGCCGCGCGCCGGGCCAGTTGGTGATGAGCCTCTGCGTCGTAGGCGAAGGCTTCCTTTTTACCATCGTATCCTTTAAATATGACTGTGAGCAGACGGCGAACCGCCTCATCCAGCACGGCCTCGTCCAGTTCTCCGGACTGGACAGCCTTCACGATCATCCGGTCATGCTCCGGACCGACATAAGGCATTTCCAGCTCCAGTCCGGCCTTTAGTCCTTTCACCCGTTCGTTAATGGCGCCCCAATCGGTCATGACCAGTCCGCCGTGGCCCCATCTTTGCTTCAGCACCTGGTTCAGAAGGTAATCGTTCTCCGAACAGTAATCGCCGTTCACCTGGTTATAGGCGCACATCACGGTCCAGGCATCACCTTCGATAACCGGACCCTCAAAGCTGCGCAGATAAATTTCGTTCAATGTCCGCTCGTCGACCACGGCGTTAATCGAGTTGCGCAGCGTCTCCTGATTGTTGGCGGCAAAATGCTTCACCGACGTTCCGACGCCTTGGCTTTGGACGCCTTTCACATGGCTCGCGCCCATTTCCGAGGACAGGTACGGATCTTCCGAGAAATATTCAAAGTTTCTGCCGCACAGCGGTGACCGCTTAATATTGACCGCAGGCCCGAGGATAATCTGCACGTCCTCCTGCTGGCACTCCTCGCCGATCGCGGCGCCGACCTCACGGATCAGCTCACGGTCCCAGGAAGAGGCCAGACCCGCTCCGCTCGGGAAGCAGGTGGCCGGCACCGTCTTGCTCGACATGTCCCCCGGATTGGCCTGCTTGCGCAGGCCGTGCGGACCGTCCGTCATCACAATGGACGGAATGCCGAGGCGCTCAATCGGTTTCGTCTGCCACATATTCAGCCCCGAGCATAGGCTGGCTTTTTCTTCCAAGGTCATTTGAGAGATGATGTCTGTCAGATTTCGTTTCATGATACGCTTCTCCCCATTTCCAGATTGGTTGGATTACTTTCACCGGCGTGCTCCCCGACTTCAGGCAGCGGCTTGAGCGCGGCTACCCCGGCCACGACGCAGACCGCAAGCACGATATAGAAGAAGGACCAGCCGCCGATGTTCAGCAGCAACGGTGCGATGGCCGGCACGATCGACTGCGGCAGCGCGTTGGCTACGTTCATAATGCCAAAGTCTTTGGCCGCGTCTTCCTTGTTCGGAAGGATTCGCGAAACCAGTGCCATATCGACCGCCGTGAAACAGCCGAACCCGAGTCCCATCACGGCGGATGCTACGATAAATGCCGTGTTATGCGCGATAAAGGCATAGATGAGAATGGCTGCGATAATGATGAGAGCCGAAATATACAGGAATGGCTTTTGCTTACGGAACTTATCGGATAAGACGCCGCCAAAAATACTCGTGACCGCCATCGCCACCATGGACACGATGTTAATGGTAGCCACGGCTGCGGTTGCAGCGCTTTCACTATAGCCCATGCGGTTAACCAACATAACGGTCAGATACAAGCTGCTGCAGTACCCCATCATTAACAAAAACTTGGATACCACCGCCCAGCTGAACGCCGGAAATTTTCGCGGGTTTGGGTAGACTCTGCTCAGCTTTTCGCCAAGCGTCATCTTTTCCTGCGCCATGTGTTCGACCTGCACTTTTCCGTCCTGGATGATAAACAGGCTGATGATGGGCCCCACGATCCCGATGGCCGCAAGAAGGCTCCATTTCGTCGTCGAGGAGGCGTCCGTCATGGCCGTCATCAGCACCATGCCCAGCGCCATAGCTACCGGTAACACGGTACCCAGCAGCCCGGAGATCGTTCCCTGCTTCTCTTCCTTCACCTGATCGGGAATCAGCGCTGTGTACGCGGCCATGCCGAAGTTGAAGAACAATTGGGCGATCGCCCAGCCGATGATGATTTGCCAGATCTGCGTGGACATTCCGACCCACAGCAGTGCGGCACAGCCAAACAGCGGGCCGAGCAGAATCCATGTGCGCCGGCGGCCGAAGGAGATGTTTGTCCGGTCGCTGATCGCTCCGCCGAGCGGGTTGCCGATCAGGGCAAAGAAGGCGCCAATCCCGGATACCAAGCCGTAGGAGGAGGTATAGCCGTTCGGATCGATTTCGACCATTTTAAAAGTTAATAGAAGCGTTGCAGGTGTCATGAGAGCCAGCATCATGCACGCATATCCGAACATGATACCGAAAGTGAGCCGTTTGAATGGCGTGATCGTTTGACCGATAATTTTTGCCTTAGCCATATGGGTTGACCTCCTCATTATCTGAAAACGTTTACAAACCAATTATAAAACAAACCGCCCAGCTCAGGAGAGGCGGCGGTTTGCAGTCTTTTATGGCCATTTTTAATTCATTTGTAAGCGTTTCACTCCACACCGCAAAAATTCAGGTTAAAAATTGACACAACCCCCGCGTCAAATGACAGGAATCAGCTCGACGAGCTCGACAGCGTGCGGTTCCAGCGTAAATGTACAGGTCATATGGCGGTTATCCACATCGACTTGGGTGATATGGCGACCGGGCTCTGATCTCTGCTTGATGAAATGCAGATCCTCCCCGGTCATGATAGACGGTGCACCCATTTCCACCCACACGTCAAAGCTGCTCCCGCTCGACCGGTTCAAGGAACGGCGGACGATTTTATACCTGCCGCTGTCTACTCCATCCAGCTGGAATTCCAGCTTGACGGTTCTCTCGTTTTTGAACCCGCTGTACCGGCTCGTCGGTGTTACGAACGAAGTATCCCCCAGGGCATACAGGTCATCAAAGTGGCAGTAATTGTAGCACAGAATCTGATAGGCATTCGCGCTCTTCGTCACAATATAGCCTTCGCCGCGTTCAATCAGCTGATCCCCCAGCTTGGCCAGCAGCTCGTAGGCATACATAGCCGGCTTCGGAATCCCGTATTGGGCGATCAGACCCAGCCCGCCGTGGAACAACGCAGGGGATGCCGACGTTTCTTCGATATTGTCGCTGAGCACCCAGTAGCCGAAACCCTGAATCCGGTCGAGATTATCGATCAAATTCTTCGCGATATATGCCGCCTTGTACAGCGTATCGTTGGTCAGCTCCCTGTGAAATGCCGTGGAATTGAACTCCGTCAGATATATCTCGCGGTCCGACAAGCCTTCCTTTTCAAGAAGCTGCTTCTCCCGGGTCAGCATGTCCCGTAAATAATCCGGGTTCGGCGAAATGCCCCGGAACTCCTCCAGCAGGATGCGGTACGGCTCCAGTTTGCGCAGCTCGCTTTGTTCCTCATCCGGCTCGAAAAACCCCTCCAGATTTTCATGCGGATAAAAATGGCATGGGATAAAATCGGGCAGGCAATCCCGCTCCCGGCAAAAGGCAAAAAACCGCTCGCTGAACAAGTTGGAGCGGAGCGTTATAATCCGCCCTGGCGCCCCGATCCGCAGATTCCGCGAAATGTTCTTCATCGTATGGAAAGTCCGGGAATACAACTCGAAGTACTCTTCATCCGTTCCCGGCCAATACACCTCGAGCTCCGGCTCGTTCCAAAATTCGAACATCCAGCTCTCGACCTCCGCCGGACCGTACCGGTTCATACAGTGCCGGATAAAGCGGTCAATGAGTTCGCACCAGGTGTCGAGTGACTTTGGCGGGCTTGTATAGCTTCTGCGAAAATAGAGCCCTTTCTCCGGATCCGCCGCGAGCGCGGAGGGCATAAACCCAAGCTCCACAAACGGCTTCAGATGAATGGAGAGCAGAAAATCAAATAATTGGTCGACGAGCCGGAAATTGTAGGCGGGCTGCCCGTCCTCCCTCTCATGGTAAACCATCATGCCGTCATCAAAAATGCCGTGAAAACGTAAAAAGCGAAACGGGCACCGCTCCTGAACGTAACGGAGCTGCCGCTGAACGTCGGCATGAAGCCCTTCCTTGGCTTTGCCGATCGTGATCAAGTTTTTCCACGTATGCGATATCGCCTGGCTCCTCACGGCTGCATCCACCTGACGGGTGAGCGTTGCCAGCGAATGCACCTCCCTGCCGCCCGGCGATGCGCCCCGCTCCAGGTATTGATTGATAATCCCGAGAGCGCTGGATTGATTGAACTCCATATAATTCGAAGTCGATTTTTCCTTCTTCTTTCCCGGCTCCGGCCGGTACTGTTTCCGATATTCGTTCGGCGTCACATGATATCTGTTCTTGAACGCGGAATAGAACGACTTGGCGTTCGGAAAACCGTGAAACATGGCCAAGTCGGCAATGGGGATTTCCTCTTGGCGCAGCAGATCCTCTACGGCATTTTTTAACCGAATGCTGGTCAGATAAGCCTGAAAATTCAGTCCGATATTTTCGCTGAAAAATTTCGATAAATAAGGCACGGACAGAAACTCCCGGTCCGCTATGGACTGAAGGGTAATGGGCTCACGGTAATGGTTATCGATATACGTAATAATCCGCAGCATCCGGTCCATGTACCGCTCACTGATACCGCCTTCGGACAGCGGGACCTTGAACTGCTTGACCAGGATGGAAAGAACGCCAAGCATTGCAGCCTGCATCTCCAGTTCGTACGTCTCTGTCTGCTTGTATTTGAGCTGGACCATCTCGGCAAGCAGCCGGCGCAGCCGGGAAACGGCATCGCGGGATTCCGGCCCGGACTTACTGGCCTGAAATGCAAAGGAAAAACCCTCAAAACCTGCAATATGTTCTTTCAAATAAGCGGTTGGAATTTGGTAGGTGGCGATAATGTTCATGTCCAGGCCAATGACCTCATGGACATGCTGCTGGTTAATCAGCAGCACATCCCCTTCTTTGAGCGTATGGCTGACCGTGTCAATCGAAACCTCAAGCGTTCCCCGCAACACAAAAATGATCTCAACGCTGTTATGCCAGTGGCTAGGCACGTAATTCACGCTGTGCAGGGATACGTCAAACGGAAGGCTGTCATCGATCTCGAGCAGCTCAAAAACTGAATTCGCCATACTTGGGCGGCCTCCTTAACGCATCATTAGACCTAATTATAGCAGATGATCATAGTTCATAAGTAACGCTTGGTTTCTGACTATGGCAAATGGGTTGTCAAAAGGCCTTGCTGACGGATGCCGATACGATAATTTTCTCATCCTCTGCTGTATAAATTTGTTAATTCCCCCGGTCAACAGCAACTTTTATCTCTATGTAACGTCTGGAATATGTATCCAGATATACAAGAAAGGGTTGAGATTTCGGATGAACCACAAATTTGCGTTGTTTGCCGTGTGTGCGATACTGTGCGGATCGCTCAGCGCCTGTGCCGATTCTTCGGATTCGAATCACGTTGCTACAGGGTCTTCGCCAAGCAGCTCCAGCACTTCCGGGCAGCAGCCTACCGCCGATTCGGCCGGTCAATCCGGGACGGACGGTTCCCCGCAAGCGGCCGTCATTCCGAAAGGAGGCGGGAAGATCTCCGCGGAAAAAGCACTGTACGAAATCTATTCCCGGACAGACATTGGTGATGAGGAGAAAGTGGCTCAAATGATGCGGCAAATTGCGGGGATCAATTGGACGACGTATAACCGGATCAGCGGCCAAAAGTCGCTTGAGACCGTTGAGTATCTCTATAAACAATTGGATAAGATCGAAACCGGAGATTATCCTAACATCGTAAGAGCAGATAACGGTACGGACGGGGCTTCTGCCGAGAGTTATGCGGCCATTCTGGCCGAGCTGTACACGCGGGAACCATCCAAGTTCATCGAAGCGCTCGCAGGATTGGAAACTCCATCTCAAATCGAGTCCGTAGTATCCCATCTGGCTTATGGATTAAGTTATCAGGATATCGCCCAGGTCAAGGCGAAATTGGAGCAGTTGAAGCAAACCGGCAGCCTGTCCGAGGGCGAGCGAAAGGTGGCGGATCAATTGCTTGACCGGTTGGATCATCCCTACTAAAAAAGGCCGTATTCCCAAGTAGAAACCGGGAATATGGCCCGTGGAGCTGATACGATGTATGATTTTATACATGCTGAGATTGGTTCTACAGTGAGCATCGTCCCCATCAAAAATCCTCATCGATCAGATCCGCATTCACTGCCATGGCGGCTTTGCTCCCCTGACCTGCGGCAATGATCAGCTGCGAAGGCCCGAAACGGGCGGTATCGCCGGCAGCGTACACACCCTTTACGCTCGTTCTGCCCAGTTCATCCACGGCAATGCCGCCCGCCCCATCGGGCCGGCAGCCCAGCTGCGCCGCGAAGGGAGCCTTCTGTGACCAATGGGGTACGATGAAGCCTCCGGCTCGCGGAATGAAAGCACCGCTGTGAAATACAACTTCCGTTAACTGCCCCCCGTCTCCCCTGAACGAATGAATCGGCTCCTCCACAACAGGCAACCCCTTGACTTGGAGCCTTTCCTTTTCCCCGGACGTCAGAACAGGCTTGCCGTTCGTCAGGACGATTAAATCCCGGCTCCAATGGTGAACCGTCTTGACGAAGTGATACAGTCCCGGCTGCTCCGACAGCACAAACAATGGCCGGTCCTGCAGCTCATAGCCGTCGCAATAAACGCAATTAAAGATGCTTTTACCATACAGCGGCTCTAGGCCGGGAATGCGGGGCAGCGTTTCGTGCAGCCCGGTAGCCAGAATCAGCGTTCTGGCCCACACTTCTTCCCGCATCGAAGTGATAACGCGGAAAGCACCGCGGGCCGAATTCACCTCCAGAGCCGTTGCCATGAACCGGCGAACGGTAGGATACCTCCCGATCTCCTCATATGCCAAGTTTCGGAATTGTTCGGGGCGGACGCCGTCCCGCGTCAGATAGCCATGCGATACCCGTGTGACCCGGTTTCGCGGCTGGTCATTATCGATCAGCGCCGCCGTCCTGCGGGAGCGCCCCAGCACCAATGCGGCATTCAATCCGGCGGGTCCTCCGCCGATGATCACGCAGTCCCATATCATCTTAAGCGAATCGCTCCTTCCCTTTAGGCCGCCTGCCGGATGGTGATCATCCTGCATCAGGTCGCGACATTGCCGCCGGCGTCCTTCGGCTTCCCGCCACGCTCGTCAAATACCCGGATCCAGCGGTATCTGTTCACTTTTACGATCGCAACAAAGCATTTCAGGATTTGATCGCATTTGAGGCACATAAACGTAATAACTGGCGACAGATCAAACACAAACGCACACAGCGCCGAAGCTGGCAGCACAATGAGCCACATGAAAATGAAGTCGTTGTACAGGACGAACTTGGTGTCTCCTCCGCTGCGGACAATGCCGGTCAAGGCAGGCATCTGGTATGCCGTACCGACGACTGTCACCGACAGAATGGTCATGAACTGCAGGGCAAGCGTTTTGGAGCTCTCCGATATTGCATACAAATCGAGGACGACGTCCTTCACGGCAAACAGCAGGACCGCGGTCAGTACGCCGATGATCAAGTACAGCAGTTGCAGCGTCTTGCTGTAGGAAATGACCTTTCCCGTATTCCCTTCCCCGATCGTCTTGCCGATGATGACCGCCGTCGCGCTGGCCGATGCGTAAGTAACGACCGTGACCAGCTGAAAAATCGTGTTCGCCACGCTGTTGGCGGCGATCGCCGCCTCGCCCATATGCCCCAGGATGGCGGTCTGGGCACCCATCGATACGGCCCACAGCAGGTTGGCCATCAGCACAGGTGATCCGATCCGCAGATACTGCTTAAACAGAGACTTGTCGATGCTGTAAAAATCTTTCAGCTTAAAGCGGATCCGCTGATCGAACTTCTTCACGAAGGTGAGGACGATCACGCATTCGATCACCCTTGCGGTCAGTGTGGCGATGGCCGAACCGCTCACCCCAAGGCGCGGGAAGCCCAGGTGGCCATAAATCAGCAGGTAATTCAGGCACACATTAATGATCAAAGTGGACAGCGAAACGAGAAAGCCGATCCGCACGACCTCGACGCTGCGGAGCGCCGCCAGCAAAATGTTGGTCACCGCAAAAAATATGTACGAAAAACAGATGATCTTTAAATACTTCGCCCCTTCCGCGATCACGTTCTGCTCGTTCGTAAACAGCGACAGGCAGCCGTGCGGGAAGAAAAAAACGACCGCCCACATGATTACGCTTACAGCCAGGGCGATCCGCATCCCGATGCTGGAAGCCCGTTTGATGGCGTCTATATTTTTGGCGCCCCAATTTCGGGAGGACAGGATGACCAGCCCTTCAGCCGCGCCCATGACCAGCATATGCAAAATAAACTGGATCTGGTTGGCCAGCGCAACTCCGGACAGCGCGGATTCGCTGTATCCTCCAAGCAGCAGATTATCCGACAAATTGACGCCAAGCGTGATGATATTTTGCAGTCCGATCAGCACGGTTAACCGGATAAACATGCTGTAAAACGACCGTTCACGCACCCATATTCCCATGACTTCTCCTTCTTCGATATGTCGTGTAATAAGCTGATTATATTCTCAGCCAAAAGAAGCGCACAAGGCAGGAAAACGGTGGAAATGTACAGGAAAACCATGCCCGGAATCCTCCCAGCCCGCCATTCCCCCGGATTGCTCACAATACCGCACGTCTACACCGTTCTGCACGAATGACAAAAGCGGGCTCCCACAGAGCCCGCCTTCCATCGGTTTTTCTTTCCGGATTATGCTTGTACTTAACTTACCTGCTTAGCGTCTTCCGGCTCAACGCGGTTCCAGTCCACCCTGTTTTTCTTGCGTAGCGACCAGGTAAGCAGCACGATGATGCCGATGACGACCGAGCCGATATTGACCAGGTATGCGCCGAGCGGAGAGTTGTACTGCACCTCGATGAGCGCCGAAGAAGACGGGACGACGACGTACCGGACCATTTCGAGCCATGCCACGTGGAAGCCGATGTTCATCCACAGATTGCCTGATAGAATACGGCACATTTGCAGCAGCGTGCCGAAGGCAATCAAGTTGATGATATAGTCTGCCGTAATTTGATCCCATGTGGCAATCCCAGCAGCTACCATGATTGCGGTGAGAGCGACCGGCGCAAGCACGAACAGGGAGACCTGCAGCAACAGGGCGATCCAGCGCGGGAACCGCGTGTTCAAATTGCGGAACAAATAGCCGCGGAAAGAAATCTCTTCGGGAAAAGCCTCATAGAAAAAAGCGATGGCCGTATTGATCAAAATCGCAAACAGCGTAGGCACGGGAAGATGCAAAGCGACGACTTCGAGCCAGCCTAAGGCGCTGCCGATCAGCAGGGAGGCTGCGGTAAGGAGCGCCAGGAAAGCTGCTCCAAGGAGAAAGTACGGCAGGCCGGTCGGCGGAGAACTTAGCCCGAGCCCGCTCCATGGCCGTCTGTCGGCATACCGCCTCAGCAAATAGATCAGGGGCACACTTATGCCTGTGGTTACGACGGCCAGAATCACCTGCAGGCCCAAAGTAGGAAAACCATAAGAGCCTGCAACCGTTGCAGCGGCCACGGCCAGCCCGAGCCCGACGACAAACGCCAGCCAGCCGAGCACGATGCGCCAGATCAGCTGGATTCTGCCCTCTTGATCGCGGAAAAACCGCAAAATGGTCTCTTTGCGGGACATGCCGGTTGATCTAAAAATGGCGGATCCTCCTTTCTGAGTAAACCGTTGTCTGTCAGAATGCTTCTATCTGACATTGATATATATAGTAAGCTCAGGAACGATGTGTTCCTCGTAAGAGACCCATTTTTTCATAGATCAATGCCATTCTGCTAGAAACGTTGCTCCGCTCAAAGGCAAACACCTCCTCTGTTCCGGCCGGCAGGTGACGGATGTCTGAAGTTTTGAACTTTTGATGTGAGGCAGACTTGACAGTTAGAATGAAGAACTGGAAACTAGTGGTATAAAAGATTAAATTGTAGGGATCCTATTTAGGGATTCTTATGGAGGAGGGTATTATTATGGAGCTTCAGCTATCTGGACAAACCGCGCTTGTCACCGGCTCCACTTCCGGCATCGGCAAGGCGATCGCGTCTTCACTGGCTGCAGAAGGGGCCAAAGTTCTGATTAACGGCCGCCGTGAAGACAAGGTCTACGAAACGATCGAAGAAATCCGGGGGCGGCATGCCGGGGCGGAACTTGTTCCCGCAGTCGCCGATCTGGGGACGGAACAAGGATGCCGCACCTTGATGGAGCAGCATCCGAATGTCGATATCGTGGTGAACAATCTGGGCATTTTTGAGCCGGCCGAATTTTTCGATATTCCGGATGAGGAATGGTTCCGCTTTTTTGAGGTCAACATTATGAGCGGTGTCCGCTTGAGCCGGCATTATCTGAAACGGATGATGCAGCAGGACCGTGGAAGAATTATTTTCATTGCCAGCGAAGCCGCCGTCATGCCGTCGCAGGAGATGGCGCATTACAGCGCCACCAAAACGATGCAGCTGTCGATCTCCCGCAGCCTTGCCGAGCTGACCAAGGGCACAAACGTGACGGTTAATACCGTGATGCCCGGCTCCACCCTGACGGAGGGGGTTGAGACAATGCTCGATACCCTGTATCCTGGCGAGTCGTTAACGATCCGGGAGGCGGAGCAGCGCTTCATGCGGGAAAACCGGCCGACCTCGATCATTCAGCGGTTGATCCGGCCGGAGGAAATTGCTCACCTCGTCACGTTTATCAGCAGCCCCCTCTCCTCTGCGATCAACGGGGCCGCGCTGCGGATTGACGGCGGGTTAGTCCGGAGCGTATTTTAGTGTGAACCTTCAACCTCAAAAAAGTGCCGTTGTCCCTTCCAAAGGGAGACGGCACTTTTCATTATGATGCGGCTGCCCACGCCCAATCTTGATGGGAGCCGCAGTCATTTTATTCAGGGAGGACAATGCCAAAATACTGCCTGAACGCATCCCGCTTCTCTTCCGGTGTCCGGGGAGTGAGAATGCGCACCTCCTTGCCGGCAAAGATTCGGAATTCGTCGCCAGCGACCGTGTTTCGCCCTTCCGGTGTGCGGATAAACACCATCGGACCCTGTCTGAAAATCGATTCCGGAGCATGCTCGCACCAGAACGAGGCCATCACATAATCCCGCGGCAGCTGGGGCTCTTCGGCAAAAGAATAAATGAGCCGCCAATCCTCCCCTTTCCGCTCCATCAGCTGCCAGCCGAAGAACGGATCCCGGTCAAGGCGGTAGCTTTCGGTTCCCTGCGGCTGTTCCAAATGCTCCTTGATCAGCACAGGCCTGCCTGGGACATTTCCGCCTACTCCGACATCGCACAAATACCGGGCGCCTTCTGCTTCGACCTGAAGCACATGATGCCTTCGCTTCGGAGGCAGGTTATCCTCATCGCGCCAAAATCTGGCGAAATAGTGGGTCACGGGAAATCCCAGTTCGCCCAACAGCCAGCCAAACAGCGCATTGAGCTCAAAGCAGTATCCGCCGCGCCGGCGCACGACGATTTTGTCGTATAGGTCCCGAATGTCAAGCGATAGGGGCACACCGTTTAAAATATCCAAATTTTCATAGGGAACGCTGTAAATATGGCAGTGCTGCAGTTCCGCCAGCGTGTCCGCCCCATTGTCCAGCTTGCCTTGAAATCCGATCCGGTCCAGATAAGCCTGAATTTCCGGCGTCGGCGATGGATGGTTAGTCACAACGAGCTACCTCCCTGCTGTTATAGTGCTGCGCATATCCATGCCGCTTCATGCAAGCATCGGAATATCAGCCATACAGCTAATTTCTATAGCAGAGCTTGGTTCACCTTCTGCTGCTTACGATATTTACTCTGTTTAATACAAAAAAGCGCAGAACAGGAGCATTACGGGGGTTGCCCCCACTCCATATTCTGCGCTGTATCGGTTTAGTACTCTATCATGCCCAGCAGGCACTCCTCTTATACCGCCGTGTAACCCCCGTCGACCAGCAAGCTGGCGCCGGTGATGAAGGAAGCATCCTCACTCGCCAGGAACAGCACGGCTTTGGCGACTTCCTCCGGCTTGCCGAGCCGCCCCATCGGATGAAGGGCGGTCAAATGTGCGGTAATCGCTTCGTCCCTGCCCTGAATGAGCGGTGTGTCGATGTATCCCGGGCACACTGCATTGATGCGGATGCCCTTGGCGGCATAATCGGCTGCCATTGACTGGGTCAACAGCTTCACTCCGCCCTTGGCGGACGCATAGGCCGTGACACCCGCCTTGCCCACATGGCTGTGAATGGATCCGCAGTTCACGATCGCCCCGCCCGTTCCTTGGGCCAGCATCTGCTGGATCGCATATTTGTCGCTTAAAAATACACCCGTCAGGTTAATGTCGATCGTCCGCTGCCAGCTGTCCGACGATAACCGGTCCGCCGGTCCGTCCTTGGCGATACCCGCGTTGGCGAACAGGATGTCCAGCTTGCCGAACTTGGCGACCGTCTGCTCAACCATTCGCTGCACCTCAGCTTCTTGCGTCACGTCTGTTTTGACAAACAGCGTATCGTATCCCTGTGCGTTCAGCTCCTCGGAGAGGGTCTGGCCCCTGTCCGAAAAATCGGCGATAACAACCTTCGCCCCTTCGGAGGCAAACATCCGTACCGTCGCTTCCCCGATGCCGCTGGCGCCGCCGGTAACAATCGCTACTTTGGTATCAAATTTCATGATTAAACACGCTCCTATGAATTCACTTAAATGTACAGACTCTTAGATAGCCGTTGCCCCGCCGTCGATGACAAATTCGGATCCCGTGGAATAAGACGACTCGTCCGATGCCAGGAATACCACCAGATTCGCTACTTCCTCCACCGTGCCGAAACGGCCCATCGGCGCTACCTTTTTACCCAGTTCGGCTTCGGACATTTGGCTCACCTCGGACGCGTAAGCGCCCATGGCGGTGTTGATGTAGGCCGGATGGATCGAGTTCACCCGAACGCCTGCGGCTGCGTATTCGATCGCGGCGTCCTTGGTCATCGTCCGGACCGCACCTTTCGAAGCTCCGTAAGCGATATGGCCGGATGCGCCCGTCAGTCCCGCAATGGAGGATGCATTAATAACGGAACCACCCTTTTGTTTGGCCATGAGCGGCATCACGTGTTTCATCCCAAGGAAAACGCCGGTCACGTTGATCGCCATCATCCGGTTCCATTCTGCCAGTTCGATGTCGGCCAGCGGCTTGATGAAATAAATGCCGGCATTGTTGAACAAAATATCGATGCGGCCAAACTGCTGAACCGCGGCATTCGCAATTTCTTTCCATTCGTCCTCATTGCTGACATCATGACGGAATGCTGCAGCTTCGCCGCCGGCTTGCGTGATTTCACCAGCCGTCTGCTTGGCGCTGTCGAGATTAATATCGGTAACGACGACTTTGGCGCCTTCTTCCGCAAAGCGGAGAGCCGTCGTTTTGCCGATCCCGGCGCCGGCGCCTGTAATCAGTGCAGCTTTTCCTTCGAGTCTCATCATGAATCCCTTCCTTTCGTATCTCACATCATTATGTTAACATGTCTTGAGATTCAGCAAAATTTAAACCTATTGAATTTTGCTTAAGAAAAACTTAAAGATCAAAGGACGATGCTTCATGAATACGGAAAAGCTGGAGTACTTGGTGGAGGTGGCCCGGGCCGGTTCGATTTCCAAAGCGGCCGAGCAGCTTCATGTGACGATTTCAGCGGTCAGCCAAGCCATCACCAGTCTGGAATCGGAGTGGGGGATCAGCATTTTTACCAGGTCCAAATCCGGAGTCACCCTGACTCCCGAAGGCAAAATCATTATCAAAAAAGCATATGAAACGCTGGAGAAATATGAAGATCTGCTGGAGGCCGCCCGCGGATTATCGGGTACGGTCAAGGGCCGGCTGCGGGTGGCGACCATACCAAGCCCTATGTCTCTTCTTGAGCGTGTCGTGATCGAATTTAAAAAGAAGTTTCCGGACGTGAAGCTGGAGATCGTGGAAAAAGGCTCGCAGGACATCATTGACGATGTGAACCAGGACAAAAGCGATCTCGGACTCATCATATTGTTCAAAAACCGGTTGATCGAACGCACCGGCCTGGCCTTCGAACGGCTGCTCCCCGTGCACATGGTCGCCGGCATCAGCAGCGCGTCGCCGCTCGCCCTGAAGCCCACGGTCGGTCCTGAAGAATTAAGGCAGCAGACCGTCGTCCTCTATAACGACGATTATGTGAAGTGGTATATGGACGACTTTCAGTCACTTTATGGCCCGGTAGACGTGCTCTTCACCACCAATAACCGGGATCTGATCTTCAGGGCGTGCATGAATCACGGCGCCGTGACCATCGGGCTCAACTTCTCGTTCATGAACGAGCCGGCCTTCCGCAAGGACAATATCGCGATCCTTGACTTCGATCTGCCGGATCACGGCCCTGTCTACCTCGGCGTCATCCAGCGCAAGGAAAAGACCCATTCGCAGGTCTCCCGCCGTTTTATGGAGTGGTTAAAACATGACTTGGAAGAATTAGGGGCATCCATGCAGTCTTAAAAGGGGTTCAACTTGAAGCAAAAGAAAAAACATCACGGCATCGCGATGTTTTTTTGCAGTTCATATGAGGGATTCATATCGCTCATTCCGATGAATCTCGCCCCTGGATATCCCGCAGGTATTCATCCAGGCGGTCCAAACGGTCATCCCACATCGATCGGAAAGACTCAAGCCAGTGGTCCAGCTCTTGAAATGGTTCGGTACGCAGCTTAATGATTCGCCGGTTGGCTGCAGGCTGCACTTCAACGAGGCCGGCCTCGTGAAGAACGCGGACGTGCTTGGATGTCTGGGGCTGGTTGAGTTCAAGCCGATTCGCGATATCTCCAATGGTCAGGGGGCCACGGTCGCGAATGAGCTCGATAATATGCAGCCGGTTAGGCTCGGCAAGCGCAGTCAAAGTTGTCGTGTTCATCTTCATGCCTCCTGACCAAATACTACCACAAAGAAATATTTAGAGAAAACGAAAATAAAAACAGCCACAGCAAAGAAATTCCTGCTATGACTGTTTGGATTCCAAACAATCTATACAATGGTAAGGGATTGTCTCACCTTATTTCAGCGGCGTTTAGCGAGACCGATTCTCCGGCTTCATAAGTGCTTCCTCCGGGGAGGACGCTGCGAACCGGTCCACCCATTCGAAAGGAAGGTGATCGGTAATCAGCTTTCCGTAATATGCGGTCCTTATGATCCCCTCTTCATCGATCAGAAACTCTGCCGGAATGCGGTGGAAATTGGCCCCATCTTCAGGCGTAAGCGGAAAACCGGCCGCCGCCGCTTCATCTGCCAGTTCATGAACATTCGGCAGCGCTAATGTAGCTTCCGTCTTGGATTCCGACGATTCGACTCCGTACAGGCTATAGATGTCGGCATTCGGATCGGCAATGAGCGAGAAAGGCGCCTGCTGCGCGCCTACATACTTGTGCAGGTTCGCATCCGGCGATTCAAAAAATGCGATGACTTGAAGCCCCTGGCGACGCCAGTCGGGGTACCTCTGGATCATTTGATGAACGCGTAAATTGCACATAGCGCATGCCGCATTACGAAAGAACGACAGCAGCACCTTGCCGCCGCGGAATTGGTCCAGCGAAACCGGATCGCCGTGCTGGTCGATCGATTGGAAGAGCGGAGCTTTGTCCCCGGTTATCAGCAGGTTGGTCATGGATATTCCTCCTCATGGATCTTCTATGCATGAGATGCATGAACCCACTTTAGCAGGAAGCTCCGGATTCCTCTGTGACCAGGTCACCAAACTCCTCTTCCAGCAGCTTTCGCTGCAAAATGCGGACCGTTCCCCGGCTGGTCTCGATCCACCCTTTCCGCTGAAACCGGGCAAGAGCCCTTGTCACGACTTCGCGAACCGACCCGACCTCTTCGGCCAGCTCCTGATGGGTGATCCGCACCGTCGGCGCTTCCCCGGCCGTCATTCGCAGCAGCGCTCCGGCAAGGCGGTTGTCAAGCGGGAGGGTCTGGCGCTGCTGCGTCCGTTCCACCATGCGAAGCATGCCGTCAAGCAGCCCGCCGAACACCGTGGCGCGAATAGACTCGTACTCCTGTACCCAACGCATAAAGCTGCTTTTCCGCACAAACAGTACTTCTACTTCGGTCTCGGCAGTCAGTTCACCGGGATACTCGCGCCCGCTTAGACCGCTCAGCACCAAAAGTGAGCAAATTTCTCCCGCCGTCAGCAGGTTGATGACGGATTCGGAGCCATTTTCGCCGATCACCGTGATCCTCGCGGTTCCACTGAGAAGGAACATACCGTATGCCGCTGCATCATCCCGGTGGAATATTCGCGATTTAGCGCTAAATCGACGGATAAACGGCCCGGACTCCCGCCACTCTTCAGACGAAACCGCCGTCAGACACGGAAATACCTGGACGGGCTTGTCACTCGATTCATGTGATATGCTCATGCGCTTTGTTCCTCCCAAATAGGTCAACCCGTGATGACTATAGTATAGAAGATATTCGTCAGCAGCAAAAGCATAACTCAGCAGCATTCGCAGGGTTAGCGTGGCTCAGCGTCGGCTGGTGGTCTAAATATAAAAAAACAGCCAAAGCTGAAATGCGATGGCTGGTTGAATAGATAAAACATGTAGGTTGCGTGTTTATAGATCACATCGGCCTGTTGGCCAATTTTTTTCCTTTAAGCATCGATCTGAAGATCAGCCTGAGCAGCGGCGGTACGGCGAAAAAGATAAACAGGGTTCGGAACAGCTGGTAGCAGGTGACGACCGACAGGTCCCCGTTCACTTCCTTGGCGATCAGCGCCATCTGATCCATACCGCCTGGCGAAAGGCTGAGAAATGACGTAACTTCCGTAATCGCGTGAAACTTGGTCAGCAGCACGCTGAGCCCGAGGGAGCATGCGATCAGCACGACACCGCTCAATATGGCGAGCAAAATGATTTTCACTTTGTGCTTCAAATTTTCCGGTTTAAGCAGCAATCCGATATACCCGCCCATCATCAGCTGCGACAGGCTCAGGACCACCGGCGGGAGCGAATGTCCCTCATATCCCGATAAATTGAGCAGGATGGTGCCGATCATCGGCCCCAGCAGAAAGGCTGTCGGAAATTTGATCCGTTTGCCCACCAAGGCAAATACGACGCATACCACCGCGAAAAGCCAAATATGCGGAAACAAGGCGGACCAATTGGTAGATAGCGCCGCTGATGCGGCTCCTGATGCATGCGATCCCGAGGGATGGAACAGCGGGCTGAAGATCAAAAGAGGCACACAGAAAATAATCATGATCAGCCGTGACACCTGAAGGAAGGTCACGACCGTCAAATCGATTCCCTCCACTTCCTCCGCCAGCGTGATCATTTGGCTCAGCCCCCCGGGAATGCTGCCCATCAGCACCGTAGGAAATGGGATTCCCGACAGAAAAGCGATCATAAAGGCGATCGCCGCAGCAACGACCAGCAGCAGCGCCGTAAACAGGACCATCGTCGGCAGCTGATGCCCGATCTGCTTCAGCGTGGACAAGGTGAAAGACAATCCCATCGTATAACCGATGATGATCATCCCCGTATTGCGCACCTGCCCCGGCCAAAAGAAAGAAACGCCTTTAAACAGCTTGGAGCCGATCATGACAAAAACCATGGAGCCCAGCAGCCATGGTATCGGCATATGGATCCATTGGAAGATGAATCCGCCGATGACGG
Organism: Paenibacillus sp. FSL R5-0378; assembly: GCF_038009285.1. Taxonomy (NCBI): domain Bacteria; kingdom Bacillati; phylum Bacillota; class Bacilli; order Caryophanales; family Paenibacillaceae; genus Paenibacillus; species Paenibacillus sp. FSL R5-0378. The sequence continues at coordinate 3,754,455 of NZ_JBBPAY010000001.1, read as the reverse complement.
CAAACACGCAGGTCACCAAAAACCGCAGCCATTTGTTGTTCCTCAAACTGCTGTTGTTCAAGCTTGCGGTGTCTGTCATTACAGGCTCTCAGTCAGTTCAGCGATTCGCGCCCCGGCATCCCCTTGGTACAGACCGCCATGATAGCAGATGACGTTTTCGATCGGATAGGCTTTGAATTTGGTGATCGACTGCATCGCTTCGTCCATATTCGGCGTCACCGGCGGATTCGGTCCCTGCAGCTCGCCGTTGTTAACGACCATAGCGTCACCGGTAATCAATGTTTTGCTCGGCTCATGATACAAGCTGATATGCCCTGGAGTATGGCCCGGTGTATAAATGACGGTCAGTCCCCCGCCGAAAGGCAGCTTCTCTCCGTCGGCAAGAAGGCGGGTCACATTGGTCACCTTTCCGGAAAAGGTCGCCTCAAAGGCTTCAGCTAATTGGGTCGGCAGCGACTCCAGCAGCCCCTTTTTACGGTCAGCACTAAATTTAATCATTGGTTTGAGTCCGTCGATGTAAGGCTGGTCTTCCGCATGTGCATATACCTCCACGCCCTCGCCCTTAAATTGAGGCAGGCTGCCCACATGGTCGATATCCTGGTGGGTAAGAATAATGGAATGAGGGGCGGCAGGGTCGATCCCAGCCTGAGACATGAGCTCCACGATTTTTCCGTAGCAGCCCGGCATCCCCGTGTCTACCAATACATAGGAATCCTTATCACGGATGACCACAGGATGAATCACCATCTCCCGATCGCCCATGGAAAGGGACAGTTCCAGCATTTCGATCTGATCCGAAATTTTCATACTTCACGCCAAAGCATCTCGCTTTGGCTCACCTCCTGTCAACTTCAATATCCGCATAAAACTCGCTAGTTCATTATATGACTTCTGAGTTTTTTGTGTCAATTCCTTTGTTGACCCTTAGCGGACATCATGTCAAAATGTGTAGGGGTGGTAAGGATGGAGCAAATCAAAAAGCAGCAGATCATCAATACGGCAATGCGTATTTTTAAAGAAAAAGGATATTTCGCCGCCTCCATGCAGGACATTGCGGAAGCATGCGGCATGGCCAAGGGCAGCATTTATAAAGTGTTTCCTTCGAAAGAGGACCTGTTTACCGGCGTTTTCACCTTCGTACACCGGACGATGTTCGAGCAAGCCCGGGAGCTGGATCGCTCGCTGCGGCTGGCGGGGGACCCGCCGAAGGAAATTTTGCGGCGCAAGATCGAGTTTCAGCTTCAATACATGCTGGAAAACCACTTTTTTACGAGCGAGTTCAAAGAGCTGCCAATCACCGCTAACGAAAACTTCCAGGTGGAATGGAAAAAAAAGCGCGCCGCGTTTCTGACGTGGCACCGCGACTGCTTCTACGAAGCATACGGCGATTCCATCTCCCCTTATCTTGGGGATATCGTGGCGATCTACCGCGGCATGTCGCGGGAATATTTATCCCATGCCGTCCAAACGGCCATCGCCTGCCCGATGGCGGAACTGGCCCGGTTTTGCGTAGACCGGATGGACGCGGTCATCCGCGACATGATCGATAAGGAGCCGGTCCCGATTCTCAAGGTGTCGAGCGCCTATTTTAACGACATCAATCCGGTGGACCTTCCGACCCGTCGGGCGAACCTGGGTGAGTTTCTGCAGTATTTTGCCCAAAAGGTCCAAGAGCTGCCCCAGCCGGAGCGGATTCAGAAAGAGCTGCTGGAAGTGATCGACCTGCTTCGACGGGAGCTGCAACAGGATAAACCGAACCCGACTTTGGTCCGGGTGTATACGAACTTTCTGGATTCCGTCGACGAGCTGAGACCTTACGTGAGGCAGCTGGGCCTCATGCTGAATCATGCGGCGGAACCGCAAAAAGACAGTCCGGATCAGGCATAAAGGCCTGACGGACTGTCTTTTTTGGTTGTATTGATGACAGGGTCATACTCCTGCAGGCTTGACTCCAATGCCTTCCGCTTCCAGGCGTACCCGAAGCTCCCTGGCAAAGGTGATGGCATGCTCGCCGTCACCATGAAGGCAGACCGTGTCGGCCTGAATGGTCACCTCCGCTCCGTCCGCGGAAGTTACCGTGCCTTCCTTCACCATGCGGATCACCTGCCGAACCGCCTGATCGGTGTCCGTGATGAGCGCGTGGGGCAGCCTGCGGGGCGTCAGCGTGCCGTCGGGCTGATACGTACGGTCGGCGAATACTTCGCTGGCCGTTGTGAGCCCGTACCTTGCCCCCGCAGCCAGCAGCTCGCTGCCTGCCAGGCCGTAGAGAATCAGGGACTCGTCCGTACGGCAGACAGCTTCGGCGATTGCATCCGCCAGAGGAGCGGAGACCGCAGCCATGTTGTACAGGGCGCCGTGCGGTTTGACATGATGAAGGCGCCCGCCTTCCTGTTTGGCAATCGCCTGCAGTGCGCCGATTTGGTACGTCACCAAATCCATGGCCTCCTCCGGCGAAATATCCATGTTTCTTCTCCCGAAGCCGGCCAGATCCGGCAAACCGGGATGCGCGCCGATGGCGACCCCGCTGCTTAAAGCCAGCTTCACCGTTTTCCGCATGACCGAAGGATCGCCGGCGTGGTATCCGCAGGCGATGTTGGCGGACGTAATTTCCCCCATCAGCTCTTCGTCGGCCCCGAGCCGGTATACGCCGAATCCTTCCCCCATATCGCAGTTCAAGTCAATCCAACCCATTAAGCCATCCGTCCTCCTTTAATTTAAGGGCAATCATCCGGGCAAGCCGCCTTAACCGTATGCCCTGATCCATCCATAATTGTTCCGCTTCCGTCTGACTGATCTCCCTAAAGCGGAGGGTTGAACCGGGCGGTGTCTGCGCAACCACCGGCAGGTCCGCACCGGCAACCTGGGCGATCTTCGGATAGCCGCCGAGCGTCTGGCGGTCAGCCATCAGAATGATCGGCTGCCCATCGGACGGTACCTGCACGGTCCCCATCGTCACGCCTTCCGATATGTATTCCTGCGGGCGGTGAAGCTGCAGCCGCGGACCTTCCAGCCGGTACCCCATCCGGTCCGATTGGGGCGTAACCCGGAAATCATGATCAAGCAGCGCGCGCCGGCTCATATCGTCGAAATCGCCGAATTGCGGTCCGCGGACGATCCGGACGTAAGGATGCTCGCTGTAAGCGGGCCTTTCCGAGGCCGGAACCGCCCACCTCACCGCATCAAAAGGCTGCGTTCCCTTTGTGGATGGATGCCGTAACCGGCCTTTGCCGGTCCCGACTGGAATGATGTCCCCTGCCTTCAGCACCCTTCCCTTCATGCCGCCGATCCCGGCACGGATATACGTGCTGCGGCTGCCAAGAACCTCAGGCACATCGATGCCTCCTGCAACAGCCAAATACGTCCGGCAGCCTGCCCTCGGCCCAGTGAACGTGAGTGTACTGCCCTTTCGGACAAAGACGGGTCTCCACATCGGAACCGGGACACCGTCCATCTGAGGCGAAAAATCCCCTCCGGTCAGGGCTACCCACATCTCCCGCTCCATGCGGACGGACATCCCCGACCAGGTCACCTCGATGAGGGCGTCGCTCTCATCGTTGCCCACCAGCCAATTGGCCGTCCGGTGCGCAAATCGGTCCATAGAGCCGGAGACGATGACCCCATACTTGCCGTAGCCTGATCTTCCCAAGTCCTGGATCGTCGCCATCAGACCGGGTTTTATGACCGTTATGCTCATCACTGTGCCCCCTTGATCCGCTCGTATTCCGCCGCGTCAATCTGACGGAACCGGATATATTCCCCTCCCCGCAGCAGCGCGGGCGGATCTTGATCCGGCCTGAACAGGGGAAGCGGCGTACGTCCGATGATCTGCCAGCCGCCCGGGGTTTCCACCGGGTAGATTCCCGTCTGTGTCCCCGCGATTCCGACCGACCCGGCCGGAATGGCAAGCCGTGGCGACGGTTTACGCGGCGCGGCGATCCGTTCGTCGAGCCCGCCCAAATAAGGGAACCCGGGAGCAAACCCCACCGCATAGACCAAATAGGTCTGAGCTGTATGGATGCGGACCACATCCTGAGTGGTCAGGTTGTTGATGGAGGCGACTTCTTCTAAGTCCGGGCCAAACCCGCCTCCATAGCATACCGGGATGTCGATCACCACCGGCTCCGCTTCGGGCGTTCCCTGGATGTCCGCCATATAAGTTTCCAGAAGGGACTGCACATAATCCATCCGGCCGGTCTCGTGCAGCGGTAAATCTAGCTCGAACGGATCATAAAACACGGTCACGCTCGTAAACGCCGGAACACATTCGACAAACCCCGGAAAGGGATTTGCCTCAATGCGGCGGGTCAGCGCCTGAACCTCACGGTGCAAATCTTCGCTGACCGTGTCGCCAAGGTGCACCACAACCGCCGATTCCCCTAAGGGTACGACCCTGCACGCTTCGTTTCGGTTCAAGGAATCCCCTCCTTCTGTATGTATACATCCTCATCATTTATATGATAGCAGAGTCCGTGCGGTATGCATTCGATTTTTTCTACACGCTGGCACTTCTAACTGAAGACTGAAGACCGACCCTTCAATGCAAAAAAGGCGCCTCAGGATCCCTGAGGCGACCTTGTTGTATCTGAATGCAGGACTGCATCTTGCAATAACCGTCTTGACCGGGCTACTCAGCTACAACTTCGCCCAGCTTATCCAGCATAATCCTGGTCCCGTGCTCGCGCATCGAGACTGTATCCAACCCGTCGAGAAACGCACCGTGCTCGGTATAAATCAATCTTGTTCCCTGCCCCGACGCCTGGAACTGCACCGACACGACCGAAATGGACATGCGGCTGCCGCCCTGATCCAACGTATACGTATAGACGATCCGCTCGTTTTCAGCGATCTCCTGGTAGACGGCATCAAAGGTAAACACTGGCCCATCCGGAGGCCCGCCGGCATTGACTTCGCGCCCCCCCACCTTAAACTCGAAGCTGTCCGCTTTCGGAAACCAGGCTGACTTCAGTTCGGGATCGGACCAGGCCGAAAATACCTTCGCCGGCGCTGCTTGATACTTGCGTTCAATAACAAATGTTTCGTGAATGACAGATCGTTCGTTATTCATGGTCATGACCTCCCTGGATTGTTCCTATTCATTGGATCCGGCTCGTTTTCCCCAAGCGCCTCCCCGAGCCGGTCGAGGCTGCGCTCCATGCTTGTCCGTTTTTCCAAAAAGAACTTTTCCTTGCTCTTCTTCATCACTTCAAGCAGTGCGGTAAACTCGTTGACCGTCAACGTTTGGTCATGCTGCAGAAGAGCCGATACGTTTTCCAGCTCCTGCAGGAGCCGCTGCTGCAGCCGGATGGTACTTCTCAGGCGGTCCATCTGGATCCGGACAATGTCGAGCGGGCTGAATTCGTTCCCCTCTACGATTTCCTTGACCTCATCGAGAGATAATCCCAGCTCTTTCAGAGACAATATTTGCTGCAATTTGGCCAAATCATGCCCGTTATAGATCCGGTGACCGGATTCGGTATGCCCGGACGGAGAAAACAAACCGATTTGATCGTAGTACCTTAACGTTCGGATCGTCAGTCCCGTCATGGCTGCCAACTCCCCGACCTTCCACTGCGTGTTCATAATCATCCCCTTGCTTCGCGAAGACTTGTACCGGTAGCTCTAATATAAAACATTACGCAGCGTAAGGTTCAAGGGATTGCAAAAAAAAAAATCGAACGGCATCATGTCGTTCGATTTCAATATTCAGCAAACATGGAAAAGGATGAGTGGTATGACTAGGAATGCTAATATGGCTGGAAATATCATTTGCCGAAAGAGCCCGCAAAGTTCCGCAAATCCCCTTAGTATTGCTTATTTCCCGCAGTTTGTTGTTCCTTATCGTCCTGCCGCTATTAGGTGCTATTGTCTTTCTACTATTGTTACTTATGATCATTCGGCGGAGCTGAGTCAAGCTTTTGCTTCTTGACAATGATTTTGCTTTTATCCATGCAATTGCCGGGTCGGCTCTTCCTCTACCCTTTTGCTCATTCTAAAAGCTGGCTCTTGCTGATGAATTACTCGTGTATTGCTCGGTGAATTGCTCGTGTCTTGCTAGTGTATTGCTGTTAAAATTGCTGGTGAATTGATTGTCGCGCTATATGATACGAGATCTCGCTATTGTCTGCTATGTCCTGCGGTCGCAGATTGCACAATACCATGCCCACCCTGCCTTGCACAACTCGAGCTTCTCATACGGCTCCGGCTATTTTATTCGCTTTCGTCCGTTTCTGTCTTCTAACACAATCTAACCTTTTTCTTTCCTTGCCCGTTCATGACCATCCGCTTACCGGAGTGCGGCCCAAGGGTTTATCCGAGTGATAACAATTCTCCCGACTATTCGGGCTGCTCAAAATACTCTACCTTGACGGCATGAGCGATCAGCTTGCGGAAATAAGCCTCATCCGGCTGAGCACACTGGACCCCGGTCCCCTCGAGGTACTCGAGCGTCTGCGGGCATGCGTAGCGGTAATTGGAGTTTTTCGCGCCGTCCCCCTCCAGCTGCGCCATGGCCAGCTCCAGGCCCGCCTGGTCCTTGGCCTGCTTCGGATCGAGAAGCCACTGCTCGTATTCCTTCCAATTGGTCAAGTCGATCGTATAACCGTATGCCTGGAAGAACCGCACCATGTCTCGATAAGATACCGTGACCGGGTTGCAGATATGAAACATCCTTCCGACGGTCGCGTCCTGAAGCGCCAAGGCGGTAATCGCTTCTCCCGCATAATTAATCGGCGTCATATCGACTTCCCAGCGAACATCCGGCGCTTTTTTAAGCAGCAGCATCGCCTTAAGCATGCGGTAAAACGCATTGTTGTCGATGTTATTCTGGAATAAGCCGTTATCCGACCGGCAGGACAAATTGCCTACGCGATACACGGAAGCAGCAAGGCCTTCCCGGCCGGCTTGCACGACGAGTTTCTCGGCAGCCAGCTTGCTGTTGGTGTAGACGTTCTCGACGTAAGCTTCGTCATAACCGGAGCCGGCCATGATCGAAGCCCATTGGCCGTTCAGCGCCAAATCTTCCGGAATGCCGAGCGTCGAAATAAAATGGAACCGAACGCCCGGTTTGGACTTAGCCAATGCCAGCAGACGGTTCGTGCTGTCCACGTTGACCCTGGCAAAATAGTCCGCTTCCCCGAAATGCTTGACTTCCGCACCGCAATGGAGAATGGAGTCCAGACGATCTGCCAGCATGTCTCGAACTTCCCCGCTCAATCCTAAATGCTCCTGTTCGAGATCGCCCTGCACGGCGATGACCCGATTGTCCATCATACGTTTGACTTCATTTCCGAAGTATCCGACCATCGTCTGTTCCAGCCGGGCGTAAGGCTCCTGCACGCCGGATGGCCGAACGAGACAATAAATCGAAGCTTTCGATTGGCGAAGCAGCTCGTACAGCAGGTGAGAGCCAAGGTAGCCGGTCGCGCCGGTCAGCAAAATATTCTCCTGCGTGTATACCCGCCCTTCGGCAGAATCTTGAGGGTAAAAGCTCAGCGGAAACTCCGCCAAATCCTGCAGCGGAACGTCCTCACCGAATGCCTCCTCGGCTGTGGACGCTTCATGGGCCAGCACTTCGATCCGGCCGGCCAATGCGGCAATCGTCGGGTAGACGAAGAAATCGTTGATCTTCAACTGCGGATAATTCGGCTTGAGCAGCACCAGGATCTCCAATATTTTCAAAGAGTAGCCGCCGATTTCAAAGAAATCGTCGTGGATGCCGATTCTCGTCTGGCCAAGCGCTTTCTCCCAGGCAGCGGCCACTTCCTTTTGAATGGCCGTGACCGGGGCTTCATACGGCGAATCGTCCTCTTCCGGCACGATCTCGAAAGCCGCCAGCTTTTTACGGTCGATTTTCCCTGTCGGTGACAGCGGCATTTGATCCACGAAGCACATATATTTGGGAACCATATAGCCGGGCACCTTTTGGCCTAAAAATTGGGCGAGGTCCTTGGAAGCAACCGGCTGCCCGTCATTTGACGTATAAAAGGCAGCGAGCACTTTGGTTCCGTCCGCTTCGGTTCTTGGAATGACAGCGATATCCTTGACGGACTCATGCTTTGCCAGATTGTCCTCAATCTCTCCGATCTCGATCCGGAAGCCCCTGATTTTTACCTGGGCATCCTTTCTCCCCCGATACTCCACCAGTCCGCTCGGAAGAAGACGGACCATATCGCCCGAACGGTAAAATTTCTTGCCCGACTCCGGCGTAATCGGATCGGTGATGAAGGCTTCCTTCGTTTTTTCGGGCTGGTTCAAATACCCCTTGCCCACGCCGACGGAGCTGATCAGGAGCTCGCCGGTAACTCCGATCGGGCACAGCTCGTCGTGCTCGCTGACAATGTACAATTCATAATTGCTCAGCGGCTTTCCGATACATACTGTCGTCAAATCGTCCGGAACCGGATAATCGACGATATGGGAGGTTGCCACCGCCGTAATCTCGGTAGGACCGTAAAGATTGACGATCGGAACCTGCAGCTTTTTCTGCAGCATGCGTACGGCTTCTCCCGACAACGCCTCGCCACCGACGATGATGCTCTTGATGTTCGCGTATTTGGGCGCATCCTCTTCAGGCAAATGGGCGGCAAGCTGGTTGAAGAAAACGGTCGGCAGAATGGCGACGCGCGTCGCCTGCTGCTCCACCACCGCCGCGGTGAAGGCGTCGATGGAGAAACGCTCCTCATCGGTGAGCAGGTGCAGCCGGCTGCCGCAGGCCAGCGATCCGAAAATATCATAGACCGACGCGTCAAAGCTGAACGTGGAGTACTGAAGAATCACGTCCTCCTCGGTCAGATCCATCTCCCTGCGCGTGGACTCCGCCAAGTTGACGACGCCTTGATGAGCGATCAGGGCTCCTTTCGGCTTGCCTGTGGAACCGGACGTATAAATGATATAGGCCAGATCATCCGGCTCAATGGCAACCGGGGATGCTGCTTCCGGGTAGGAGTCCGCTTGTTCTCCCAATGGGAGAATTTCCGGCTTCCTGTCAAAACCGGCAAGCAGCGTTTCCAGACGGTCCACATATTCAGCATGTGTCAGGATCATCCCGGTTTGCGTGTCAGCAATAATGTAGGCGTTTCTTTCGTCCGGATGGGAAGGATCCAGCGGAATGTAAGCCCCGCCTGCCTTAATAACGCCAAGCATGCAAACAATCGTTTCGAGGCTCCGTTTCATGAAAATAGGCACGAACTGCCCTTTTTGCAGCCCTTTGGACAGCAGCATGTTCGCAATCCGGTTGGACTGCCGGTCAAGCTGCTTGTAGGTTAACTGCTGCCCATCTTGAGTGACGGCGATCCGGTCCGGATACTTCGCTACAGTGGAAGCCATCATCCGGACGATCGTCGGCTGTTCCGGAAGGTCCATCTGCGTATCATTCAAAGCAGTATAAGCGGCCCGATCCTCCTCCAGCAGAAAAGGCAGGCGGCTGATTTCCAGATCCGCGTTCCGCAGCGCACCGCGAACGATTTGAGCGTAATGCCTGCTGAACTTGCGCACGGTCTGTTCCCGGAACAGCTGGCGCGCATAGGCGATGCTCATCGTCCAACGACCGGATTTCGCCTGAACGTTCCAGCCCAGCCAAGCAGGGCGGCTTCCATGAACCTCGCCGTACACCGCTTGATAGCCGAGGGGCTGCCCTATCATTTCTTCAAGCTCCTGCAGACTCAAATCCGCAGCGTCCAGCTCTACCAGCTTGGCTTCGATCCGCGCATAGACCTGCCGGAACGTATCCTGTCCGCTGATCGCTGCGCGAAGCGGCAGCAGTTCTCCTTGCCGGCTCACCACGCCAAGCAGCAAATCCTGATCGGCGCTCATCCTGTACAGGAACACCGCGTAACCAGCCAGCCACCAGGCACGAGGGTTGCCCAGCCGGCTCAGTTCAGCAGCCTCTTCCGGTCCCAAGTCCAGTGTTTCCGTGATCCGCAGCAAATCGGGCTGAATTTCCCGCACCGGCTCATCCGTGTAGAGATTGAGTCCGGGCAGAGGAAGCTCGAGTTCCTGGGACCAGTATGCCTTGCTGCGCTCGCTTATCGATGTTGTGTTCAAAATGTTCAGCTCCTTCATGATTACACCCGCAATTTATCGACTAAGGTTTCCAATTGGTCAGCGACCTGGTTCATCTGATTGGCGGAATCATAAATTCTGTCAAAGGAAGCCTGCTGCTCCTGGGCGCTCGTCTTGATCTCGCTGGAAACGGCCGAGTTTTTCTCCGCCAGCTCTGCAAGCTGTTTGATGGAAGCCGTGATTTGCTCGGTTTCGGCAACCATCTGCTGCGTCGCTGCAGAAACCTCCTGAATTTGGCTCGTAACCGAATCGGTCGCGATCATCATGCCTTTAAACAGGGAGCCGGTTTCCTTAACGACCTCAATCCCTTTGGCGACGTTCTGCTCGCCTTCGCTGATGGCCTCGACGGCCAGTGCGGTCTCATCCTGAATGAAGCGGATCAGCTCGATAATTTGCGTGGCGGATCTTCTGGACTCTTCGGACAATTTTTTGACCTCATCGGCTACCACGGCAAATCCCCGGCCTTCCTCGCCGGCCCGCGCCGCTTCGATGCTTGCGTTCAGGGACAGCAGATTGGTCTGGGAAGCAATCTCCGTAATGACCTGGACAATTTGGCCGATTTCCTGGGAACGGACTTGCAGTTTCTCAATAATGTCCACGGAATTTTTAACCGAGTGGTTGATCGAATTCATCTGCTCGATAACCTGCTCAACGTTCTCGTTCCCTTTTTCCGATTGATCCTTCATCTGCATCGAAATGTCCGACAGCTCGGACGTATTGCCGGCAATCGTGTTGACGCCTGACGAAATTTCCTCCAGCGAAACGACGCTCTCCGTGATGGACGTGCTCTGCAGTGCAACCCGCTCAGACATTTGTTCAATATTTTTCGTAATGGCCAACGAGTTTTTGTTATTGTTCTCCACAGCCGAGAACAGGAACTTCGACTGCTCCGCCGACTGCTCCGATACTTTTTTAATCGTTCCTACCAGCTCGTTGATTTGGTTCACCATCGTGTTGAATTTGGCGTTAACCTGCCCAAGCTCATCGTCGCCAGCCTTCAGCTGTACGGTAAAATCGCCTTTACTGAGCTTGTCCAGCGCCGTCATTAGCGTTTTGATCGGGGCAAACGTCCGTCTGTTTGTGTAGTACTGCAGCGCCAGTACGATCACCAGCGTAATCAGCAGGGCGAACAGCGTGTTGCGCAGCAGATCATTCTGACCGGTAGAGACCAGGCTGGCATCCACGTCGATGCCCATGTAGGCGAAGATGTTGCCGCCTGCATCCTGGAACGGATACAGGACCGTGATCCATGTACCATAGTTATCTGTGTATGCTTTGGTAAACACCAGCTTTTTCGTTTTCAGCATTTCGCGGACGGCATCGGCATGAATTTTAGGCTGCTCGTACAGGTCGCCCAGATGCAAATTATCTTTGGCGAACATTTCCAGCACAGCCGACGGCATCGAAATAATCGAGGTTTGATTGCCTCCTTCGAGCTCCGGCCCGAAAATATACCCTTGGGCAATATTCGGATGCGTACGGGACAGCTCGTCAAAGATACCCGTCAGCTTTTGCTGGACAGCGGCGTTGGGATCCTTTACATTCTTGGCCTGCTCGACATCTTGTACCGATACGCTCTTCACCAGGGTATCCATCGTTTTACCGGAATCCGACTGCAGCTGCTTGGTCAGGACGGTGCCCTGAATATAAAAGCTTGCCCCAATGACGACAGCCCCGGTGATGAAAATATAAAGACTGGTCAGCAGCATACTTCTGCTTACAATACTTAAATTTCTAAACCGCCACTTCTTGAAAAATTGCTGAAACTTGCTCATTCTCGTTTCTCTCCTTTGGTCTATCTCTATTATGTAATCTTGCTGGCAACGATCCATCTGGCCATACTAGAAACGATCTTGGTTTTGTACGAATCACACCTCCCCGTGGCGAAAACAGCATGTTCAGGGCAAAAAAATAGCAACCTATGGGAATGTAAACCACAGCTCACCAATTCATTTGCAACTGGCTGACATATCCCGTTTCGGAAGTAGTCCCTATAGCTTTGCGTCACTGCTTTTCAGCAGTTTTGCCTATGGATTTTACATGTACATTTTTATAGAAACTAATGAATAATTAGTAACTATAAATTGTTCATTTAGCAAACCTAGTCTACCATAATTTTCATGGATATTTCCATTCATTTCAGAAATTAACCTGCAAACATCTTCATATCCAAGAGTTGATCCATTTCCGGCGTATAAATTTCGATCGGCCCCTTTGCTTTCGTACAGACCGCGAGCTTATATGGTCCTTCCATAGGGATCAGCATAAACTGATAATTGCGCGCTTCAATGTCGGGACCGCTGTAATCAATTTTTCCGTCGGGACGAACCGTGATCGTAAATGAGCCCAGCGGCTGACTTAATCCTCTGCCGATGCACTTGGTATAGCTTTCTTTGAGCGTCCAGATGTCATAAAACCGGTTCAGTCGCTCTTCTTCGGTCAAGTGTTGAAGCGGTTCGAGTTCAGCGGGTGAAAAACATGATTCAGCCATTCCCGGGTTCACAGGGAGCACCTGCTCGACATCCACTCCAAGTTCACACGGGCCGAGGGCGGCTACCACCCAATCTCCGGAATGGGAAAGATTAAAGTGAATATCCGGTTCGTCTGCAAAGGCCGGTTTGCCAAACTCGCTGCGTGTCCATGGCTTGGAAAAGGCAGCAGCAGGCTTTACTTGGTTCACCGCCCAGCGCACCATGACCTCGCCGAACAGGCTTCTTACAGCATCCCTCCTGTTTCTGATTCGTCGTACTTGTCTGATTCGTTCGGGAGAGACCCGTTTCATAAAATGATCGAAATGCGCCGCAGAAACGTTCTTGATCCCAAGCATATACAGTCTGATCATCAAACCCTCCTGAGCACGCAGCTCCATTCGTAATTACCAGGTCCGCTTACAGCAGCTTTTGCTACTAAAATGAAAGGTGCGAATTCTAGTACATTTTCCCCAATTCATCGATTTGTTTAGGATGAACCTCCTACGAAAAACGAACATCCATTATTACTATTCGGCCAATTTTTCCTATTTTTTAATAGCTTCTAGCATTTGTACACAAATTGATCAACAAATTAGGTACAAACGTCTACACGCGACGCCTCTGGGGACAAGCCTCGCATCCCCTTCAGGCATAAAAAAGCCGGATCCTCGGAAACCAAGAATCCCGCCTTTACCCATACATCACCGCTGACCTGGGGCAGCTGCATGGGAATAGCTCTCCTACGAACGAGCCTTTCAACGAAAAAACCGCCCGGCAGCAGCCGGACGGTTGTACTTGATTGTAGCGTATTGTTTTTGGCAGGGCTGAACTTATCCTTCAGCCGTGACAAGCTGATCGTCGAAATATACCGTTTTGCCGGTACGGGCCGACTCGTAAATGGCCTCCAGAACTTCCGTTACGACCAGCGCCTGTTCCGGTTTGACCATCGGCTCGGTATCGTTCAGAATGCTCTCGATCCAGAGACGGCATTCTCTGCCGGCTTGGCTCTCGGAATTGCCTGCGAAGTAGGCAACCCCGCCTGTCTTCAGCTCCGGCTTCTTCGTATACAGCACGCCGAGGTCCTCACCGTTGATGCGCAGGCCGTCCTTCATGTCCGCGCCGCCTTCCGTACCGGACAGGGAAGCCTGAGCTTCGCCCACGTCAAGCGTATTGAGCGCCCAGCTCGCTTCCAGAATGACGGTTGCGCCGTTCTCCATCGTAATAAAGCCAAACGCGGAGTCTTCCACATTAAATTCTTCCGGGTTCCATGGACCAAAAGCGTTGGCAGGGCTTTCCTTGTCGCCAAGCTTGTAGTACACGTTGCCTTTGACACTCTTTACTTTATAGTTGTTCATCAGCCAGAGCGTCAGGTCCAGTGCGTGCGTACCGATATCGATCAGCGGTCCGCCTCCCTGCTCATCCTCGTTCAGGAACACGCCCCATGTCGGCACGGCGCGTCTGCGGATCGCATGCGCTTTCGCAAAGTAAATGTCGCCGAGGTCGCCTCTTTCGCAAATTTGCTTGAGGGTCAGGGAATCCGGACGATAGCGGTTGTCATAGCCGATAGTGAGCTTCTTGCCGGTCCGCTTGGCGGTTTCGACCATCGCTCTTGCCTCTTTGGCTGTCTTGGCCATCGGCTTCTCACACATCACGTGTTTGCCTGCTTCGAGGGCGTCGATCGTAATAAAGGAGTGCGATTTGTTCGGTGTGCACACATGCACAACGTCAATGCTCTCATCCTTCAGCAGTTCTTTGTAGTCGGTGTAAATTTTGATCGTATCCTCTTTGCCGATTTTGCGGGCGGACTCGATGGCACGCTCTTCGATGATGTCACAAAACGCCACCAGCTCTACGTTTTTCTGGTTAACCAGGTTCGGGATGTGCTTGCCGTTGGCGATGCCTCCACAACCAACGATTGCTACCTTCAATACTCTATCGGTATTTTGCGCCATGACTCATTCTCCTTTTCATATATAAAATGGAATTGTACCCGAATTACAAAATTTCCCGTAAGTACTTCAGACTCTGACCGATGCTGTCCAGCTGCGGAATTTCATATTCCTCCTGCTCGACCGTAAACCAGTTGACGCCGTACTGCTTGCCTGCAGCCGTAATGGCACGGAAATCCATGATGCCGGAACCGATTTCCGTATTCCGCTTGTCCTCCAGGCTCTTCATATCCTTAATGTGCAGAATGGCGCAGCGCTCTTTGTATTTGTTGATAAAGTCCACCGAGCGCAGTCCGGCGTGCTCCGCCCAATATGTATCCAGCTCGATGAACAGATGCTCAGGATCCGTATTGTTCACCAGCAGGTCCAGCCCGTATTCGCCATCGAATTTCTCAAATTCAATGCCGTGATTGTGGTAACCGAAGCGGATACCGCTCTGCTTGCAGCGTTCGCCGATGCGGTTGAACAGCTCTGCAGTACGCTTGTAGCTGTCAGCGCTGTTTCTCATTTCCTCCGGAAGACCGGGACAGATGATGTAAGCGCTATTAATTTCCTGCGAATACTCGATCGTCCGATCCAGGTGATCCGTCAGCTCGGATACGCCGATATGGCTGCCGGCCGCCTGCAGGCCATACTCGTCCAGCGCTTTCTTCAGATCCGAGGCGGAAGTATTGAAATAACCGGCGAATTCAACGCCATCGTAGCCGATCTCCGCAACCTTCCGGAGCGTCCCGAGAAAATCGGTTCCTGTCAGTTCCTTGATTGAATATAACTGCAATGCCACCTTTTCCATCCTTTGCACCCCTTCCGTTGATACAAAGTAACGATACCAAAATCCCTCGATAAGTTATACAATGAACCTATTCTAATATATTAAATATTTGTCATTGTATAACGGGAGCGTGCGAAAATGACCGAGCCTTATTTTGAGTCGAACCGCCCATCCATCGGGACGATCCACTATCCGTACGAATGCATGATCCATCAAAGCGCCGGCAGCCGTTGGATCGTTCACGCCCACTGGCACATGTATATCGAGATTCTTTATTTTCTCACGGGAAAAGCCAAAGTGTTCCTGGGAGGAGAATCCCATACCCTGAGCAAGGGCGATCTGATCGTGATCCACTCGCATGAAACCCACTCCATCTATGCGCTGGATGGGGAGCCGGTCTCTTATATCGTCATTAAATTCGATCCTGAAATTTTGTACTCGACATCCAGAACCGTATTCGAATCGAAGTACGTGCTGCCGTTTACGATGGCGGAATCGAACAATCAGCGGATGTTCGCCGAGTCCGAAATCAAGGATACGGTCGTCCCGGGCCTGGTTCGCGAAATTTATGACGAATTCACGACCCGGTCTTACGGCTTCGAGCTCGCGGTCCGGACGCTGATCTGCAGGCTCTTCCTGTGGTTTTTGCGCGAATCGAAAAACCTCGGCCTCCATTGGGATGTTGCCCACTCCCTAAAGGAGATGGACATCCAGATGCTGCAGAAAGTGTTCGAATACATTGACGACAACTACCGCTTTGACATCAACGCCCAGGCCGCCGCGCGGATCTGCAACCTGAGCTACAGCTATTTTTCGCGCCGCTTCAAAGCGATCATGGGCAAAACGTTTACCAATTATTTGAACTATATTCGGATTACCGAGGCGGAGAAGCTGCTCCTGACCACCGAGATGACCATGACGGAAATCGCCCAGGAGACGGGATTTTCGAGCTCAAGCTACTTTATCCAGCAGTTCAAGCAGTACAAGAACATTTCGCCGAGCCAGTTCCGTAAAAAGGTCAGCAGTGAGAATGTTGAAATCCAAAACTCCCTCATCCGCAAAGATATGATATAATAGTCCGGCGCAGCACCCTGCGCTTAATTGAAGAAAATCCGCGCGTTACTGCGCGGGAGAGGTTCGCGAACTCCCTCTATAAAAAACTAAGACTGCCCTCTTTGGCCATAAAGACCGGGCTTGTTTTTTTACGGATCAGTTCAAGAATCCTCTCTCTTCTGCCGGAGTCAGGTGTTTTCCAGCCCTGCCTACCGGACCAAATCATGAAGGAGAGGTTTTTTTATGCTCAAAAACGAAAAAGCGGTCGTCGTGTTCAGCGGCGGCCAAGACAGTACGACCTGCCTGTTCTGGGCGCTCCGGCAGTTCAAGGAAGTCGAAACGGTTACGTTCGACTACGGTCAGCGCCACCGGCTTGAAATCGAATGCGCGCAGTCGATCGCCGCGGAGCTCGGCGTGAAGAACACCGTGCTGGACATGAGCCTGCTCAATCAGCTCGCCCCGAACGCACTGACGCGAAGCGACATTGAAATCACGCAGGAGGAAGGCGAGCTTCCCAGCACGTTCGTGGATGGCCGGAACCATCTGTTCCTGAGCTTCGCCGCCGTGCTGGGCAAGCAATCCGGCGCCAGACATCTGGTCACCGGCGTATGCGAAACGGACTTCAGCGGTTACCCCGACTGCCGGGATGCTTTCGTCAAGTCCCTGAACGTGACGCTGAACCTCGCCATGGACTACGACTTTGTCATCCATACGCCGCTGATGTGGCTCGACAAAGCGGAAACCTGGAAGCTTGCCGACGATCTGGGCGCCTTCCCGTTTGTACGCGAACGCACGCTGACCTGCTATAACGGCATCATCGGCGACGGGTGCGGCGAATGCCCTGCCTGCCGGCTGCGCAAGGCTGGTCTTGACAAGTACCTTCAATCCAAAGCGGAGGCGCTGCAGCCATGACCAAGACTCCCGGCGAATTCCGCATCGTGGACCGGCTGCAAAAGCTGGGGGAAGACATCCAGCCATCCGACCTGCGCTATCATCATAAGAGGGTGCTTGTCAGCAAAGAGTTTACCTTCGACGCCGCGCATCACCTGCATGCCTATGAGGGCAAATGCAAAAACTTGCACGGCCATACGTATAAAGCCGTTTTTGGTATCAGCGCCTTTCTGGACGAAGTCGGCATTACCGCCGATTTCGGTCTGATCAAGCAAATCTGGAAGGAGCGGATCGAACCCTCCTTGGACCACCGCTATTTAAACGAAACGCTGCCCCCGATGAACACGACTGCCGAGAATATAGTCGTTTGGCTGTTTGAGCGGATGGAAGAGGCGCTTAACTGCGGGGATTACCGAATCGAAGGCGGCCGGACCGAATTCGTCCGTCTGTACGAAACGCCGACGAGTTATGCCGAGGCGAGACGGGAGTGGATGTACGAATGAACATTCCCGTGCTTGAAATTTTCGGCCCGACGGTTCAGGGCGAAGGCATGGTCATCGGCCAGAAGACGATGTTCGTGCGCACGGCGGGCTGCGATTACCACTGCTCCTGGTGCGACTCCGCATTTACATGGGACGGCAGTGCCAAGGCGGACATCCGCCAAATGAGCGCCGGCGACATCTGGGAGGAGCTTCAGCGGATCGGCGGCGAGCGCTTCTCCCACGTCACCCTGTCCGGCGGTAATCCGGCTCTGCTGCCCCAGCTTGGCTCTCTTGTGAGCCTGCTGGAAAGCCACGGGATCCGGATAGCCGTCGAAACCCAGGGCTCCCGCTGGCAGGACTGGCTTGACGACATTCACGAAGTCACACTGTCGCCGAAGCCGCCGAGTTCCGGCATGGAGACTGACTGGGAGATGCTGGACAGCATCGTGACCCGGCTTGCGGCCAGACCGGCCGCTTACGCGTACAGCTTGAAAGTCGTCGTCTTTGACGATGCCGATCTGGCCTATGCGACCAAAGTCCATGCCCGGTATCCGCAGGCGCCGATGTATCTTCAGGTCGGCAACACCGACCTGAAACGGATGGATATCGCGGGCCATGCCGCCGACCTGCTCGCCCGCTATGAGCGGCTCATCGACGCGGTGGTCGCTTCCCCCGAGCTGAACGCGGTCCGCGTGCTGCCCCAGCTTCACGCGCTGGTGTGGGGAAATAAGCGCGGCGTTTGACCAAATCTGCAGCAGCCTCAAGCTCGCAGATTTGGGCGGATGCCGGCTGAAAACATTTTCCTATTGAACAAATTAGAAACGATCCAGGAGGAATTACGATATGTCTGGAAGACAGCCGCACGAAATGAAGGATTTGACGCTTCTCGGCAACCAGGGGACCAAGTATGTGTTCCAATATGACCCTGAGCTGCTCGAGAGCTTTGATAACAAGCATGCCTACCGCGATTATTTCGTTAAATTTAATTTTCCCGAGTTTACCAGCCTGTGCCCGATCACGGGACAACCCGATTTCGCCACGCTTCATATCAGCTACATTCCCGACCAGAAAATGGTCGAGAGCAAGTCGCTGAAGCTGTACCTGTTCAGCTTCCGGAACCATGGAGACTTCCATGAAGACTGCATGAACATTATTATGAACGATCTGATCAAGCTGATGGATCCGCGCTATATTGAGGTATGGGGGAAATTCACGCCGCGGGGCGGCATTTCCATCGATCCGTACTGCAATTACGGACGCCCGGGCACCAAGTATGAGCAGTGGGCGGAGCAGCGCATGATCAACCACGATCTGTATCCGGAGAAAATCGACAACCGTTAAGACGATAAGCCGACATACGCAGCAGCCGCGGGATTTCCTGCGGCTGCTTTGCGTACACCTGAGCGTTTTCTTTACGCCTCCTCCTTCGGCCAGGCAGCCTCCAGCTGGATCCCGTTGTTATCAAGAAAGATGAAATTGCGAATGAGGCCCTGATCATAAATGTCCGTCATGACAACCTCGAGCTCTTGCAGCCTTTTCCGCAGCTTCATCCCGTCGGTCTCCGAATGCAGGCTAAAGGCTACATGCTGCAGCGCTCCTGGAAGAAACCGGTTCAAGCTGGACGAATTTCGGTCGGCCGCGAGCTGCTTGATCTCTTCGGAGCTCTGGCTGATGACAGCCTCCTCGTATTCAAAGAAATGAATACCCCAAGACCGGGTATCCCCCGGCTTAATGAAGCAGTGACGTCCTCTTTTCCCGGCAGCAGAGAAAACAGGACCAGCCTCCATGCCAAGCGTGTGGACGTAAAATGCGATCGTTGCGTCAAGATCGGGTGTCACCAATGCCGTATGGTGAAATCCTTGCCAGCGGACATCAGGCGCCGACGATTGAGTTTGAATGTTACCCATCTGATCCATCTCCTTTAACACTTTAATTAGAATTCTAACTATATGAACAAAAAAAGAGGACTCGCTTCCTCTCTTCTATTAGCGGTCCATGCGCTGTACCACTCTGATCAGCAGACTCCTAAGGGATTCATACTCCTCCGTGGTGAACTCCTGTCTGACCGCATGATCGATCCGCTGCGTCAAATGCCGGGTCCGGGCGGCAAGCTCCTTGCCGGGCTCCGTCAGGTAGATTTGCTTGGAGCGCGCGTCTTCCGGATGGTCGCGGCGGTAGACCAGCCCCCGCTTTACCAGCCCGTTGATCAGACTTGTTACGCTGGGACGCTCGATCATCAGGATCGGCTCCATTTCGGACGGTGTAATACCGGGATAATGGTCGATAATTCCGAGGGCACTCCACTGCGTGTGTGTGATGCCGTATGGCTTCAACAGCCCTTCGAGCTCCCTTCTCATCGCGATATAAGCCGTCTTGACCAGGCGTCCTAGCGGGCCTGTGTCCCATTCCCAAACGTTCCCATTTCCTTGCTCGCCACTGACC
Source organism: Paenibacillus sp. FSL R5-0378 (assembly GCF_038009285.1). NCBI lineage: Bacteria > Bacillati > Bacillota > Bacilli > Caryophanales > Paenibacillaceae > Paenibacillus > Paenibacillus sp. FSL R5-0378. The sequence continues at coordinate 3,734,336 of NZ_JBBPAY010000001.1, read as the reverse complement.
ATGACCAAACCTCCATTTAGTTAGAATTCTAACTACAACTCTAAATCACGCGCATGGATTTGTCAATTTCCCAGTGTCACTTGGGCCATTGTTACATACGCTATGTTAACGACGGATTTGGGAAAGGAGCCCGCCATGCTCGTCTTCATTCTGCCTTCCCTCCACCTGCGCCACGCACAATCAACCGCCTGTTCCGTTCAGCAGGAGCTCCCTGATTCGAATGTCGTCGTGCTGGAACATGGCAGCCTCGGTTCCCGGATGAACCAGGAGCTTGCCTCGTACCAGGAGCCCTACTTTCTGACGCTGCACGCGGGGGAGCGGCTGCTTCCGGGCATGGATGCCTTCCTGCGCACAGAGCTTTGCCATCTTCCCGAAGCGTCGGCCGGCTGCCTCTTCAGCCCCACAACCCCAGATGAGGGCGGACGCGAACGATTCCAGCCGCCCAGAGGCCCGCTGATCTGGCGAACGGACGCTGTCATGGCACCGCCTTCACCAGGTTTCACGGAAACAGCGCTGCTGCCTTTCGAATCCTACATCCTGTTAGACAAACAATACCAGCTCAACGCCGCTTTTACCTGGACTTCTACCCGCAATTGTCCGTTGGTTCCGGCTGTCTCCTCCCCGTTACCCTGGCAAAAAAAGCGTGAGGAGTGGGAGCTGCTGCGTCCGCTGCTCGCTGCACCGATCCAGGTTGAGCCGGGGACGGACGCGTCACATAAAGTGCCGCTGGTAACCGTCCTGTTATGTACTTATAATGATGCCGATTATATTCCTTGGGCTGTCCGTTCGGTCATGGCGCAAACGCTGCCCGATTGGGAACTCTTAATCATCGATGACGGGTCGACCGATCATACGGAGCATATCTTGGATTCGCTGTATCCGGACCACCGCATCCGAACCTACCGGCTGAAGCGCAATTCGGGCAAGGCCCATGCTCTGAATTCGGGATTGTCCATGGCAAAAGGCAGCTGGCTGCTAGAGCTCGATGCCGACGACTGGCTGTCCCCCGACTGCCTGGAACAGTTATACAGCAAAGCTAGCCTGCACAGGCAGGCAGGCGTTATATATGCCGATCACGTTCAATGGGAGGAACGGAAAAACAAGCAGCTGATCTATCAGGGCGTACGTACCGCGATTCATCCTTTCTCTACTGCCCGTGTAATCAAAGCCGGCATTCCCATTGCCCCGCGGATGTTCAATACAGCCAAGCTTGGATCGTTGTCCGGCTGGAACACGGATTCACCGTTCGGCGGCCGTCTGTACGAAGATATCGAAATCCTCGCCAGAATGTCGGGGTCCGCCGAATTTTTGTATGTCGATAGGGCGCTGTACCACCGGCGTATCCGGCTGCACAGCATTACGCACCGCCATGCAGATCATTACTCGGAATGGCTGAGCTGGATGAACGCCGGAGACAATGGGACGGCACCGGAAATATGAATGATTACAGAGGCAGGATGCGGACCAGCGCCACGCTGTTCGTGGATATATTTACGCGCTGCGCCGTCGGGATGTAATTGGTACTGACTGTATCCACGGCCAGGATCCCCCCAGAAGAAGATGCCAGGGTGCCCTGGATAAACTGGTTGGTCTGCTGCACTTCGACATGTCTGCCAACAAAAACGGCAAGTGCTTCCTCAAAATTCATATGCTTTCCCTCCTGAAGTCACAAAGGTTATGAAACGGCCAACAAGCTGCGGAACGGTATCAATACGTTGCTTCCATCCGGTTCAAGAACCTGGACATAGTCTTCGCCTATCAGAATCAAGGTGCCGAAAATGGTTCCTACTGGCGTTTCCAGTGTGATTCGCGTATTGATCCGCGGTGTGAGCAAGGCCACGATGCCTGATGGCCCATTACCCGGCGCTGGTTCTGGTCCTGGGGCTGGTCCTGGTCCTGGTGCAGGTCCGGGCCCTGGTGCTGGTCCTGGTGCTGGGCCTGGCGCTGGTCCTGGTGTCGGGCCTGGTGCCGGTCCTGGACCGATGCCCAAGCGGCTGTTCAGCGTGGCGACCTGCTGTTCCAGCTTGCTCACCCGGGCTGAAAGCTCCGCCACAGTACCTGCCACGCTCTCAAATTGCTGCTTCAGTTTTAACAGCCGGTGCTTGATATCATGGATCACTTTCAGAAGAGTACCCGTTTTTTTCTTATGATGATGCCGCTTCTTTTTGTGATGGACATGTGTTCCGTAATCCTTCGTGTGTTTATTCATGAATACCAATTTCACTTGACCTACCTCCTTTATAGTCATTGGTACAATATGTAGGTAGATAACGATAGGGACCAGGCCAAGTGGAAGTTGATCAAAATGCCCAGCGGTAAGCCTTTACCCGGGCAATTTCCCTAAAAATGATCCCCTAGTATGGTGTTATACCCAAACGTAAATCTGACCCGGTACATATTTTGTACATAGACAAATGTTTAGGGAGGAGTATAGCGCTTGAATAAACCGAGGAATCGATCCAGAAAGACACCCCGTCCATTGTCTGCTTCCATGGTCCATCGATCAAAAAGCATTCATTCCGCAAAGCCAAACCGTGCCCTCGACCTCAAATTAACTGCACTTGCTTCACCGCGCAATTCTCTGCCGATGGAGCCTTTTCCAGGGCAGCGCCCTGGGGCGTATTCGCCCCCTCGCTTTCCAAACACCGCTCCTCCTGCAATGGAGCCCATGCAGGATCTTCGAACAGCAAAACCCAGCCCGGATTCGGCGGTACCCTATGACATTATCCGGTTTCCCGTTATCGACTGGGACTTCCGCTGGCAGCGTCCGCAGCAGTTGTCCCGGCAGTTCGCCGCACGAGGTCACCGCGTTTTTTATATAACGACGGACGTCGTCTGCATCTCAAAGGAGCATGCCGCCAGGGATGAAATCTGTCGGTATGTCAAATTTAAAAAGGTAGACCGGAACGTATGGCTGGTGACCCTCTGTGCCCATAGACGTCTAAACTTGTATCAGGACCAAATGGACGATCTGGATATCCTCTACTTGAAATGGTCACTGGAGCATGTCCTTGCCAAATTTGCGGTCACCTCGTATGTATCCATCGTCGACCTTCCGTTTTGGACTCCGCTTGTCACGGCGATGAACCGGCACAACATCATGTATGACTGCATGGACGATCATGCCGGGTTTTCGACCAATCATGCCGATGTTATTCATCAGGAAGACCTGCTGATCCAAAAAGCAAATGTGGTAATCACTTCCTCACAAGTGCTTCATCAGCGCGTCCGCGAGCTGAATCCCTCATCGATTCTGGTGCGCAACGCTGCCGATGTCAGCCATTTCGCCGGCTGGGCGGGCAGCGCTCCCGCAGAACTCAGCAGCATTACCGGCCCGGTGATCGGTTATTACGGCGCGATCTCGGATTGGTTTGATATCGGTTTGATTGAAACGATGGCCCGGAGCAGGCCGGAATGGACCTTTGCCTTAATCGGCCATACGTTCGGCTGCAACACCTCCGGGGTGGAACAGCTGCCGAACGTCCTGCTGCTCGGGGAGAAGCCCTATGAGGAGCTTCCCGGCTATCTTCACCGTTTTGACTGCGCGATCATTCCGTTCGTCCAGAACAACTTGACCCAGGCGACAAACCCCGTCAAGCTCTATGAATATTTGGCGGCGGGCAAGCCGGTCGTTTCCACCCCTTTGCCCGAGCTGACCGAAATCGCCGCGGACATGGTGGAGATCGCGGATTCCCCTGCGGCGTTCGAGGCGGCGGTGGAGCGGGCGCTCAGCATCGAGGCTGCTCAGCCGGAAGCCGCGAGAATCCGGCGTAAATTTGCCATGTGCAATACGTGGGGGCATCGATACGAAACGCTGCATCGGGCCATTGTGCAGCATATTTTTCCGAAGGTCAGCATCGTCATCGTGACCCATAACAACTGGTCGTTCACCCGGCAGTGTCTGAACAGCCTGCTTCGGAAAGACGCCTATCCGAACATGGAGATCATTGTAGTCGATAACGGCTCCACCGATCAGACCCGTGTTCAGCTTGCGGCGTTGGCGCAGAAACCGGTGCAGACGGTCTTTTCACCCATCAATCTGGGGTTTGCCGAGGGGAACTCATTGGGAGCAAGCTGTGCCACCGGCGAATATCTGATTCTCCTTAATAACGATACGATCTTCCCCGACTCGACCTGGGTTCCCAAGCTGATCCGGCCGATGCAGGAACACAGCGATATCGCCATGACCGGACCGATGTCCAACCACGTAGGGAATGATCAGGCGCTTGACTTTTTTATCGGTGACCCCGTACAGGGAGCGGATCCCGGCTGGCTGCGGGAGTTTTATGAAAATTACCGCGGACACACCCGCGAAACCGGACTGCTCGGATTTTTCTGTGTGGCCATCCGGCGCAGCGCATTTGAAGAGATCGGGCCGCTGGACCGTCATTACGGCATCGGTATGTTTGAAGACGACGATTACTGTGAACGGGTCAAGCAAGCGGGTTACCGGATGGTGATCGTTGAAGACGCCTTTGTGTACCATCACGGCAGCGCAACGATCAAGAAGCTGAAAAGCCAGGAATATCAATCGCTGTGGGAACGAAACAAGCATTATTATGAAGCAAAGTGGACCAAGTCGTGGCAGCTGCCCAAAGGTCCGTTGAACCCTTTTAACTTGTCCGCAACCCCGGAAGAAGTCCGGGAACAGGCCGATGCTCTCCATCCTGGAGAAAAGCGGGTGCTGCTGCTTGGTGAATTGTCCTGGAGTGACGAACCTGCAAGATGGCAGCAGCTGGTAAAGGAGTTCGCCCAAAGGGACGACTGCACCGTGATTGTCTACACGCTGACATATCTTCAGCATCCTGTCGTCGGTATCCGCAAGGCCGGCCCCCGGTTGTACTTGACCAACCGGATCGATTTGTTCAGCCAGGTCAGCTTCGATTTAGCCGTTTATTGCGGGTCGCAGCAGGTGTTCGAAGAGATTCATGCCGATCGTTATGCGGTGGACAGAAAATGCTACCAGGCTAGTCAATTCGAGCCGCTGGCCGCCAAATTACCGGAAGTTCAGCTGTACGATGAGCCTGAAGCGTCCCGGATCGTTCAGCAGTCACTTGTATGATAGGCCTTTACGTCGATGGCTGAATCATTCGTTTTGAGGCAAAGAGATGTCACGATAAAGCCCTCACCCGAATCCCGGATTATTCCCGGTTCGGCAGTGAGGGCTTCAGTTCTTTTCATGCTTCAAAGGTTTGGAGTGCTCTTACCATTGCCATTCAGCTGCTCCAAATAGCGCCGAATGACGGCCGGATGCTCTCCTTGAAATGGGGCCGTGGCAATTTGGTACTCATTATGGCTGTAATTCCAATCCGGTTCCCCTACATTGTTCAGCAGATTGACATCTCCTCTGCGGTTGTCGTTATATTTGATCCGCTTGCCAATCGCATAGTGGTAATGGTATACGTTAACGTCGGCCCGTACGCGCGGAAGGCTCCAAATGCTGGCTCCGCCGGCCGCTTCCAAAGTGCAGTGATGCTTCTCGTCCCGGTAACGGATGCCTTTGCCGGCCCGCCACATCCGGGTGATGTCATTGGACCAGCGCTCATCCCCTGGACTGTTGACCCGAATCGTGTTCGGATCCCTCCAAAAGTTCACAAACGGAAATTGATAGACATCAACGGCGGTGTTTGCCATCAGCTCAGGCAGCAAATCCCGGAACCTGTCGTCCATCATTTCATCGATATCGAGGTTCATAATCCAGTCTCCGGTAGCCTGACCGATCAAAAAGTTCCGTACTTCCGATTCGTTCCAGTCCTCGGTATAGGGAAGACCTGTCTGCGGCATCGTAAACAGCTTGATCGGATACTTTGTCTCCAGCCGGGCAATATGCTCCAGGCTTCCGTCCGTGCTTCCCCCATCCACGATAATGATTTCATCGGCAAAGGCTGCCACGCTCTCCAGATACAAAGGAACAAAGGTCTCTTCGTTCAGGATCGGGACAATGACCGATAATGTCATAGATTCTGCTCCTTCCTTTCCTGTTCATCCCATGCTGCCCTTGTTACGAGGGAACGCCTCACAGTCAGGGCTTACCCGCCTGCTTTTTCCCGAATCAGCTCGTTCATCGACTCCCTGTCTCCGCGAGCAGCTCTGTATCGTTGAAAAAGCCTGTAATTATGCTCATAATTGGGGTTGCCCTGCGGGCCAACGAAAGGATGCCAGAAATGGTACATCAGTCCGTCAAGACGGATATGCTCGCCCACCAGTGTATCCATCGTATAAGCAAAAGCCTCGTCCTCCCCGCCCCAGCCGATGAAACGCTCATCGTAACCGCCAATCCGCTCAAATGCGCCCCGGCCGACAATATTTAAGCCCCCGACGAAAAAGGCGGCATGTTCCTCCCTGGTATCCGGTTCGGTTTCCAGGGGCCAGATAGCTTCTCCCTCTATGACCAACCTGGAGATGCGCTGCGTCAGCCGGTTGATCCGGCTGAACGGAATGACCCACCGCCCCTGCTCGATCCAGCGGACCGAATCAGCCACCAGCTGTGGGTCGTAAACGATATCGCCGTCGGCAATGATGAAGATGCTGCCGCTTGCCCGGGACGCCGCCCGGTTAATCGCCCTGGATCTGCTGAAAGGTTCATCCGCGCCGATCTCCCCGATGCAAATGTCCGCCTTGGGCAAAATGTGCTTGTAAAACCGAAGGACAAAGGACAGCGCCTCATCCCTCGGCCCGCCGTCGGGCTGGTATGGAATCAAAACGGACAAATCGTCATGCATCCACATTTCACCTCCGCCTCTGATAGATTAACTGGCTGCCGGTCTATGCTTTTCGAAAAACACCGAGCTCCCGGTATTTCCCCGTGCCGAACGTATCCGCCAGCTTTTCATAATGCTTAAAACCGGTATTCTCCATCAGCATCTTCTTCTCCGTTTCCATGGCATCTCCGGATTCCCAGAAGAGCAAACTGCAGACGCTCCGGTCCAGCTGGGCAAGAAACCGCCTGCAGGCTTCCGGATCTTTCATGATGTGATAAAAAACGGTCAGCAATAGTCCGATATCGTATTGCTGCACGGCATCAGATTCTTCAAATCGCTCCGTGATGACGGAAAATGCCGTCCGCTCCATCGCGTTCAGCTTGTGAAGGAGGGAATGGTGGTCCGGATCCGGTTCCACCCCGGTGACGTCCGCCCCTTCCCTGACAAAATGCCTGGAATAGTATCCAATGTTGCAGCCGATGTCCAGGACGCTCCGCCCTATCAGCTTCCCTGGCCCCAAAAACCGGGCAATGTAATCCAGCCTCGTTGGATACGTCTCGTCCCGCTCACTGTGCATACCATAAAACTGTGGATGCAGGATCGGCGTGTAAATCAGCCTTCGCTGCTGGTCCTTCATCGTTTGCTCGACGTCAGCCACTGCCGCGGAGTGAAGCCAGACCGTATAATCCTGCAGCGGGATTCGGACCGGAATCCTCCGAAAGCCAAGGCAGTACAAAAAACAAGCCCTGTGATGTCCGTCCAATACGTTGAAATATCCGGCCGGATTCCATTTCGCTTTGACCGGATGATCGAAAAAAAAGCCCGATCCGCTGCTGAGCTCAGACTGCATATTTTCGTATTCCATCCGTCTTTGAATCAACAGCCCTTTGCGGGACATTGGAGGGGTTATTCCCCGAGTTGCATGAATCTGCTCATACCAATCCAGGTAAGCATCCGGCGCAGCCCCCGGCTCCCCGGCAAAGTAACGGTACAATTCCCGGTGCGGAACGAGCCGCATGATGGAGATGTCGGCATACTGAAGATGGTGTTCGTACCAACGGTCAGTAAACGATTTAATCAGATGGTCGGTACGGGCCGATCGAACATCCAATTCGGTGAACAGCAGCTCAACAGGGATTTCAGTAACTACGTAATCTCTGCCGGCACCATGCCCTGTCATATGGCGCTTCCCCCATTCGGTGTTGATTTTGACCAAAGCCTCTGACCCTTAACCGTGCGGCTGTGCGCCCTGGAACAAATAAGTGGCAAAGTCACGCTGAATATAATCCTTGAACATGCGCTTGGAAGCGGTCGGATACCGGTCCAGCTCCTCCTCCGTCCAAACGCTGCGATGGGTTTCGTATTCGTTGCCGTATTCGGCGCCCTGCGGCCAATCAGGCCCAATCGGAACGTTCAAGAGCAGGCTGCGGCATTGCTTCAGACAGGCTTCAAGCAGCCAGATCCCGCGCTCCTTCTCAAAATGCTCAAGGACATCGCCCAGAATGATCAGATCATAGGCTCCAAGCTGCCGTTACATCATCAGTTCATAGGCATCCCCAATATATATATGGTTGTAAAAGTATGGATGATAGTCGTCCACATTTTTCGGAAAAACTTCGACCCCCTCAATCCTCGTCTGCCATTGCTCACGAAAGACGCGCCCCTGCCAGACATCGAGAAATTCCCTGCAGAGCATGCCCCACCGGCCGAACCCGATCCCGATGTCAAGAACGCTGGACGGGGCCGCCTGCCGGATGACTTCCACGCAATAACACAGGTTCTGCCAGTTGGATGTGCCCATGTGAGTCGTCACCTCCTAAATTCCGAACAAGACGTCAAGCCAGCGTTTCACGCCCGCTTCGATGGTCCAGTGCGCTTCGATTTCCGCTCTGCACAGACGCCCGATTGCCCTTAAACGCGATTTTTCCTGCAGGCAGCCGTCAATGGCCTGGATAAATGCCCCGGGATCGTCACGGTCCAAAATTAAATGATGCCCGCTGGGATGGGCCGCTTCCTTTACGTATCCGACGTTGGTGGACAGCACCGGTTTGCCGCTGGCAAAAGCCTCAAGCGCCGTCGCTCCGCCCCCTTCATTCGCCGACGTGATCAGAAGCAGGTCAATATCCCGATAGAAGCGCGGCATCTCTTCGTGCGCATATGCTCCTGCCGTTTCAACGAAGCGCACTTCCGGCCGGCCGGCAAAATGACTTTTGATCGGCTCGTACAGAGCCGCATAACGTTTGGATGCCTTTCCCGGATCTCCCGCCCACCCGATGACGAGCGGCCGGCCTTCCTGCTCCAAGGGCTCCCCGTCCGCAGGATCGGGATGGAACAGTGTATGGTCGACAAAGTGTCCGATATGGCGGACGGAAGCAGCCGGTGCCATCGCTGCGAGGCACTCGGTCAGCTTCAGATTCATCGCCCCGATCGAGCCGATGCGGGGAATCACCAGGCGTAAAAAATCGGGATCGGGTTCCGGCTTGTCAGCCCATTCACGGAACGTGTCGTAATTTTTGCTGAAATAATAATAGGAGACCGCAGCGGATGAATCGATCCGGATATGCTTAAAGATAGCAAATGCCGCCAGGCCCAGGCACATGGCGGAGATGCCGGAATATTCCCGGTTCAGCGCCTCGCTGCCCCTGCTCCCGATGCTCTCCTCCAGTTGTTTGGCGGACATGATATCCAGGCAGGGATGATGCTGTTGAATGATCTTGGCCGTCTTGCCCAGGATCCACCAGTCGACATCGTAAATAAGCAGATGCTTTTCGACCGTCCTCGCCTCCTGTCAGGCTTCTGGCCGGAATACAGCCCGCCAGCCGCCGCAACTGAATTACGTCCTATACGATCATATTCCAGCGCAGAGCCGCGAGTTACGGGAGGGGGCAAAATATGGGACCGACTCCGCAAAAAAAGGCAGAAACCGCATGGGTTTCTGCCTTTTGCTCATTATTGAAGCAGCTGTTTCATTCTCTGTATGGTCTCGTCATTGTAGGGCAGGTTCACCGTGGCACGAAGATCATAAGAATCCTCCACCTGGAACGTAATATGGCTGAATTCAAGCAGCCCCACGCGCGGATGGTAGATTTTTTTCCGGCCTTCCTTGACGTTCAGCACATCATGCTGGGGCCACCATGCCCTGAATTCCTCGCTTTCCTTGTTCAAATCTTCAATCATCCCGCTCCACCATGGATCCTCAACATTGAGTCCGTATCCCGCACGAAACTGGGCGAGCCGAAGCCGGGCGTTTTTCTCCCAGCCCTCGCCCAGAAGCTCCTTCGTATAGGGAGAAACGAACATTCTCCAAACCGAGTTCCGCTCCCTCACCGTCATCTGCTCATAATCGCCGAACACGAGCCGTGCCGCCCTGTTCCAGCCGACGATATCCCAGCGGGAATTGGCCACAAACGCCGGGTGTTCCCCCTGTTCGTCCAGGAACGTCTGCAGGAGCGGACTGATCGCCATTTCCGGCTGCTGATAGTGAAACGGCAGAAGTCTTGAAGCCAGCAGAAACAGATGCTTCGTTTCATTCTCATCCAGCTGCAGCGCCCTGGCGATGCTCTCGAGCACCTGAGTGGACACAGAGATGTCCCTTCCCTGTTCAAGCCACGTGTACCAATCGACACTCACGCCAGCAAGCAGCGCCACTTCCGCCCGCCGAAGGCCGGGCGTTCTTCGTCTCCCTCCGCCGGGGAGACCTGCCTGTTCCGGAGTCAGACGGGCCCGCCGGGTCTGCAAAAATTCGGCAAGCTGGCTCGTACGCTGATGCGTTGTCTCCATGTAAAGACCCTCCATTTCTATCCGAAGTGGGCAAGATGACCGATACCTAGGAGCACCACTCCTAGGATAAACCGCTCTCTTCATCCCCGTTTCTTCTGAATATACACTATACAACACATCGATGGGTTTGAAAAAGATCATTGGAGGGGTTTATGGAATGAATGGAACATCCATCACGGCCGGGACCAAGCCGGCCAACCAAAAAAACCGGTCTTCCTGGCTGCTTGCTGGGCTGTCCCTCGGCTACTTCATCGTGCTGCTGGACACGACGGTCGTCACGGTCGCACTTCCTGCCATCCGGGATACGCTGGGCGGCGGACTCAGCGGAATGAGCTGGGTGACGGGCGCGTATACGATGGTATTTGCCAGCATGCTGCTGGGCATGGGTTCGCTAGCCGATCGATTGGGGGCAGCCCGTGTTTTCTTGGGCGGGATTGTCTTGTTTATGCTGGCTTCGGTCCTTTGCGCCGTTTCGCCTGCCATCGGCTGGCTGATCGGCTTCCGGGCGCTGCTCGGCGTCGGCGGAGCGGCACTGCTGCCGTCTTCCCTGACGATCATTGCGGAGACCTTTACGGACGCCGCCAGCCGGACCAAGGCGCTCGGCATCTGGGCGGCGGTGTCGGGCTTGGCGCTTGCCGCCGGTCCGATCATCGGCGGCATTCTGGTCGACACCCTGGGGTGGCAGAGCATTTTTCTCCTGAATATCCCCGTAGGCATCCTCAGCTGGCTGTGGACGCGGGCGAACGCGGACTTTTCGGCCCGGAAACCCGCGTCGTCCGGCATGGATCCGGCCGGTCAGCTGGCCGGCCTGCTGGGTGTGGCGGCACTGACGAGTGCTTTTATGGAAAGCGAAGACCTCGGGTGGGGATCACCCGTCATTCTTGTTCTGTTTGCCGCCGCCGCTCTGCTGATCGGCCTATTCGTCTGGATCGAAAAACGAAGCCATTCGCCGATGCTGCCCCTGTCCTTGTTCAAAAGCCGTGTGCTCGTAACCGGATTAACGGCCGGATTGCTTATTAATTTCGGCCTTTCCGGCGTACTGTTTGTCATGACGCTGTATTTCCAGCAGCTTCATCGTTATTCAGCTATGGGGACGGGCCTTGCATTTCTTGCGCTGACGCTCCCCATGGCGGTGAATCCCATGCTGATGAGCAGGCTGATCAGCCGGTATGGAGCTGCACGCACCATTGGTACAGGATTTCTCCTGGCATGCACCGGAATGCTGATCCAGGCTCTCCTTCCTGCAGATCCAGGGTATATTCCCACCGGAATTTCGCTGCTGCTGATCGGCTGCGGCATCTCATTCATCCTGCCGCCGCTCGTCTCCGTCGTGATGAGTGCAGCGCCGCAGGGCAAGACGGGAACGGCTTCCGGCGCGCTGAATGCCTTCCGTCAGCTCGGCGCTACGCTGGGAGTGGCGCTGCCCGGCGTCCTCATGGCCGCAGCCCCCGATTTGTCCCATGGCGTCATGAGTTCCTTGCTGCTAACAGGCATTTTGTGCCTGGCTGGAAGCGTGCTCGTTTTCCGCTATATCGGGGGCACATCAACCAGTTCGTCTCGAAACCGCTAATCGTCAAAAAGCGTGCCAGGAATTTTATTCCGTTGGCACGTTTTTTTGCTTGCGGGCCGACGCGGATTGACTTCCTCCATTTCGATATTACAAGCTTGATGAGGAGGAGGAAGATCCTCTGCTGCAGACATTGGGGACTATCCTGCGTGAGGATCCTGGAGCAGGGCGTTTTCGGGGACTTTCACCTTTCCGTCATGTCCAACATGATTCAAGGCGCGATCGGGGAATATATGCTGAACCCGGCGGTCATCGGTAGGGTCGACCTGGAGACCTGCAGCAGCGAACTTGTCCGTATCATTCATCGGGCCGTCCGGGCGTAAGCAGGCAGGCTCTTATTCCTCCCATACGTCTTCCAGGGGAAGCCCTTTCTCCTCTCTGGCCGCATCGACGACCGATTGAATAAATGCCGTTTTGGCCCGCGTGTAAGCATTCATCGATTCAGCGCTTCGGGCCGCCTGCATTTTAATGGCTCCGTACTCCTCTACGAGTTCCGGATGGCGGCGCAAATAATCGCGGAGCAGAATTTCATTGCGGGTATGGAATTGTTCATCATAAGGCATCAGATGAACATTGTGCGTCCAGATTCCCTCTGTCGATTTGGCAAATAAATGCCTTCCGCGCATTCCGGTCTCAACATAAGAATAGCTGGCCGGATCCAGCAGGTCTATGTAATAAGCAGCCGGACGAAACGGATTCACGCCGACGAACATATCGACTACTGGCTTGGCCTGCTGGCCGGGAATGGCCGTGCTGCCGACATGCTCGAACACGACCGCATCCAAGCCCGCTAATCCGGACAGCCGTTCTTTCTCCAGGGCAAACACGTCCGCCCATTCCGGCATATAATCCACGATTTCGATTACGCTATCCATCACACACACCTCTTTCGAATGTTTTGCCCCAACGGCCGGACCTACGCCGCGGCCGCTTCCGTGCTTTATTATCATACACACCCTAACCGGCAGTTCCAACCCTGTTTTTCCCAGGCAATATAGAATGAACTAAAGAAATGAATGATACTGCCCCCAATTGGCCGTTACATTAGGAAGTTCAATACAAAACTTTAGTTCAATCTACATAACTGCACAAAAAAAAAGCCGCGCATGCGCGCGGCTCGGGCTTATTTGCCCGTTGTTAGGTTCACCGTATTGGAGGCTCCGTCCCACACGACCGAGTAACCGGATATTTCCGACATGTTGCGAAGCGGAAGCATCAGCGAATTCCCCTGGAGTCGGGAGGCGGTGATGTTTACCGTTTTGCCGTTCACGACAGCCTTGCCGGAGAGCGCCTTATGGGTAATCTTGCGATTTCCCGTGTAGACCGTCACCGTTTGAGTACTGGCGTTCCATTCAACCGTCCCGCCCAGCAGTTCGAAGCAGGCGCGAAGCGGAATGTAGATGCGGGAATCGACCATCATCAAATCCTGCTTCAGCTGAGCTTCCCTTCCATTCACTACCAGCTTACCGTCAAACGACTGCACGCCCACTGCATAGCCGTGATTTTGGGCGATCGTTTCAAAACTTTGGCTGGAGGTTGTTATTATAGCCATCGTATGCAGGGGCACCTGCTCGAACAGCCAGTGGATCTCGTCATTGTACATGCGGATGCATCCCGCGCTGACGTACTTTCCGATCGAGTTTTTGTTGCTGTTGCCGTGGATGGCGTACGTCGTCCCCATCGTCCCATTGACATTGAGGCCGATCCAACGGTCACCGAGCGGATTGCGGGGATCGCCTCCCGGGATCTTTTCCTTGTAATAGGGACGGTTTTTAATCTTGTTGACGATTTCAAACGTTCCTTCCGGCGTCAGCTCTGGCGACTTGCCCGTCGCCACCCTGAACTCCTTAACCAACTTTCCGCTGCTAAAATATGCCAGTTTATTCGTCTTTTTATTGACGATAATGAGGTCTTGCGAGGCAATTTTTGCCTCGGCCCCGGCCGGAAACATCCAGCAAAAGGATAGAACTAGAACGAGTGCTGCCGCGGCATAACGGCGATAAAGACTGCGGACTGACAGTGGCGAACTCCCTCCCTTCAGATGATAAACCCATATTCAATATATGGCGCGGGGGCGATGTCCTACGACCGTCTTATTTCAAGCAAGCGGTTCCAAAATGTTTTGTAAGCGTTTATAATGTTCGTAGAACGGACACATTTTAGGGATTTAAAGGAGTGATGATGCTGCTGCAGTACCATATAGCCGCGATGGGAGGCCGAAAACGATGGCAAAATACCGAATCTTATTAACGTGTTTATTGCTTGTTGCTTTCATGGTTAGCGGATGTTCTAGCGGGTCTTCATCTAATAGCAAAGTGAAAACGCTTACTCTTTGGTACTGGAACCGGAGTCTGGACGATAATTTGATCAACGCGGTCCAGAAGCAGTTTCCGGGAATTCGCATCAACGCCCAAAAAATCGGGGGCGACTTCAAATCCAAGCTGAAAACGACGCTCGCTGCTGGCAGCGGCGGTCCGGATATCGTGGCCTTTAACGACTGGGTCACCGAGCTGTTCCCAAGCGCCGACCGCTTCTACAACCTGTATGATCTCGGAGCGAAGGACATCGAAGGGGACTACCTGGACTGGAAATGGCAGCTCGGGGTTACACCGAAGGGTGAAATGATCGCCATGCCGATCGACACGGGCCCGACCGCATTATTTTACCGTGCGGACCTGTTCGAGCAAGCGGGTCTCCCGACCGACCCGGAAGAGGTTCATCAGATGATGGGCACCTGGGAGGACTATTTCGCCGCAGGCGAGAAGCTGCAGAAGGCGCTCGGCGGCAAGGTGAAGCTGCTCGACAACATCGGCCAAGTCTACAGCCAGGTCAACGCGCAGTCGGATAAAATTTATTTTGATAAAAATGAAAATTTCATCGGTGAGGATCCTTCCTCCTCCATGAAGAAGGCATGGGACCTGGCGGTCAAAGCCTCTCAAATGGGGCTGCTCGCCAATGCCAGCACGTTCTCCTCCGAGTGGAACGCCGCGATGAACAACGGCAAGATCGCTTCCTTCGTGAGCGCGGTATGGGCGAAGCAAATCCTGATGGACGCGGCCCCGGATACGAAGGGCAAGTGGCGCGTCGCAAGAGCTCCGGGCGGAGACGGCAACAATGGCGGCTCCTTCCTCGCCATTATGAAAACGAGCAAATACCCGAAAGAATCCTTCGAGGTGATGAGCTGGCTCCTGAATCCCGAAAACCAGGTAACCAGCTTCAAGGAACTCAACCTGTTCCCTTCCGCCACCAAGGCGCTCGATTCGGACGTCATGAAGCAGAAAGAGGACTTTTTCGGCGGCCAGGCTACCGGTGAAATTTTTACGGAGTCTGCGCGCAACGTGAAGCCCGCCTATTTCGGCACGAAATACGCCAACCTGAACGGCATCGTGAGCCGCGAGCTGTCATCGGTCGCCCTTCAAGGCAAAAACCCGGATAAAGCATGGGAAGATGCACTATCCAGAGTGAAAAAGGAGCTGCTGCGTTAAACGGTCATACCATCCCGACAATGGAGGTAGAGTCTTATGGGTCAACCATTACAGAAGCGAACTCAATTCGATCCCGGCAGCTCCATGCAGGTGCCGGAGCGGAAGCGGGGATTGGGGTCTGAAATATGGAAGCACCGGAAAGAATACCTGGCCATCTCCCCTTTCTATATTTTGTTTGCCGTCTTCGGCTTGTTCCCGATCCTGTTCTCGATGTATCTTTCTTTCCAGAAGTGGGACGGCATCGGCGTCATGACCTTTAACGGTCTGAACAATTATCAGTTCATGGTCACCGATCCGGAATTTTGGAAGGCGGTCGGCAACACACTTTTGATCTGGATTTATTCGACCATTCCGATGCTGTTCTTCGCGCTCATCATTGCGTTTTTGCTGAATGCATCGTTCGTGCGGTTCCGTACCTTTTTCCGGATCGGTTACTTTCTGCCGAACGTCACTTCACTCGTTGCGGTGGCGATTGTGTTCAGTACCGTGTTCTCCAACAACTATGGACTTTTGAATTATCTCCTGTCCCTGTTCGGGATTTCCCCCGTGGAATGGCTGAACAAAACCTGGGGCATCCAGCTGGCCGTTTCCATCATGGTCATCTGGCGCTGGGTCGGTTACAATGCGATCATTTATTTGGCGGGACTCCAGAGCATACCTACGGTCCTCTATGAGGCCGCCAAAATTGACGGAGCCACCGGCATCCAGTCCTTCTTCCGCATCACGATCCCGAATTTACGGCCGATTATTCTTTTTACCGTCATTACTTCAACCATCGGAGGCATGCAGATCTTTACCGAATCGCAGGTGCTCGTCGGCAACGACGGCGGCGTCAGCGGCGGAGGTCTGACGATCGTTCTCTACCTGTACCGCGAGGCATTCGTGAACAATTACTTCGGTTACGGCTCGGCCGTCGGCTGGGGCATGTTCATATTGATTGCCCTCATCTCGATCTTCAACTGGCGGGTAGTTCAGGGCGGCGGTGCCAAAGATGAATAAACGGGGTGATACGCATGGTTAAAAGGAAGTCTTCTATCCTGCTGTATTTCGGATTGATCGTCGGACTCATCGTTTCCATCTTTCCTTTTTACTGGCTGGCCGTTATGGCCACGCGTACGACTGCGGAAATCTACAGCTTCCCGCCCAAGTTCTGGTTCGGGACGCAGTTTATCAGCAATGTGACGCGGGTGTTTCAGAACATCGATTTCTTCGGCGCGTTTCTCAACACGCTGTTTGTGGCCGGCTGCAGTACTTTGCTGGTCCTGTTCTTTGATTCCCTTGCAGGCTTTACGTTTGCGAAATTCAAATTTCCCGGCAAAAAGTGGCTGTTCGTCCTGCTGCTCGCCACGATGATGGCGCCGTCGCAGCTCTCGCTCGTTCCTTCCTTCGTCATCATGGCGAAGTTCGGGTGGGTAGGCTCCTTCAAGGCGCTGATCATTCCTGGAATGGCCAACGCCTTCGGCATTTTCTGGATCCGCCAGTACGCGGAGGAATCCGTTCCATCCGAACTGCTGGATGCCGGCCGCATCGACGGCTGCGGCTTCTTCCGGCTCTATTGGAACGTCGCGATTCCAATCCTTCGCCCGGCGCTGTCATTTCTGGGAGCGTTCACCTTCATCGGTTCCTGGAACGATTACCTCTGGCCGCTGATCATTCTAAACGACGAGCGTAAATTTACGCTGCAGGTGGCGCTTTCCTCCCTGAACGGAATTTATGTGACTGATTATGCGATGGTCATCGCGGGCACGCTGCTCGCGGTCATTCCGCTCATCATTTTGTTCCTGTTCGTCAGCAAGCAGTTTATTTCCGATATCGCTGCCGGGGCGATCAAAAGCTGACAGGCCTGCCAGTACTTATGGAAAAGGAAGTCATATGCCGGTCCTGATAAACTGAGGAACGCTGTCAAAAGAACCCTTGGCAAATGGAAAAAGGAAAACCCGCCCATCCGGGCGGGTTTTCACGCTTTTTATAAGCAGGCATATCACGGGGCCATCATCGCTTGAACACGACGTCAACAGCGATTGGCCGGTGGTCTGAAGCTTCCGTCCTGATTACCCGTTGATTCGAATGCTGAACTTCAGGGGACGTTACGATGTAATCGATTGTTTCGGACGGCTGGTCGGCCGGAAACGTATAGGCATCTTCGATTCCTTGAAAGCTGTTGACGAATAAACCGCTGGCTAACAGAGCTTCAACCTCCGAACTGCCAGGTTCCGCATTAAAATCCCCCATGAGAAGCTTGGGTCCCTTAACCGTGGAAGCCAGGTTAACGATTTCCTGTACCTGCGCCTTCCGGCTTTCGGCATCGAGTCCTAGATGCGTATTATACACATCCACATGAACTCCCCGTAAATTGACCACCGCATGCAGAACGCCCCGCTGCTCATCGCCGAAGCTGCTGAGCAGCACATTGTCAAAGCGGAGGATCGGATACTTGCTCAGGATGGCGGTCCCATATTGGCGGTTGTTCGCCTGGCCATCCGCCGGTTCCAAATCCAGATTGGCACCATACGCGTAGTGATAGCCGAGCAAGCCTGCTAATTCCTTGGCTTGGTCCTGAAAGTCGCTCCGCTCTCCGAAAAACCGGTCCACTTCCTGAAGACCAACGATCTCCGCGCCGGAATCCCGGATCACATCCGCAATTCGTTTCAGGCTAAGCTGTTCATCCAAACCGACGCCATGATGTATGTTGTACGACATCACGGTAGTGCGAATTTCCTTGCCATTCCCGTGACCAGCCGCCATGGCGCTCGTTGAAAACAAGGATACGATCAGCAGACTGACGATCGATGTGATGAAGTGTTTTTTCATGATTAACTCTCCCTTCAAAGGTTAGATAACGACTTCTATTCATGAAGAAGCGATTCCGCATCGCGAAGCAGGTACTCCGCAGCGTCGGCAGATACATGTTTTCCCTTTTGAGCGTTGACTTCATGAATAAAACTGCTTACATGTTGATTCTGCAGCTTTTTCAGCAAGCTATTCGCAATCCCTTTGTTGTCAATCCAGCCGGCTTCTGCGAAACGCTGAACCAACTCCTCAAGAGCCGCGTTGCTTGTTTTCACATCAAAGTCAACGGACTTTGCGCTGGTATTCCCCGCCAAATCACTGGCTTTCACGGTGAACGTATGCGCTCCTAGCGCCAGCTTATACATTGGCGTGTCGCTTAAATCCGTCAGAACTTTTCCGTCCAGCAAGACTTCCGTTTTCGCATAGTCAACGCCGGTCCATCGATCCGTTATTTCAAATCTCGGCTGGAATGTACCTGAGGTGAATTCAGATGTAGTCACAGGGCCGAGCCTGATTTCGGGGGCTGTCCAATCGACGGTTATTTGGCTGGCAGCCTGAAAACTTCCGTCTTCCGTCGTGGCCGTAATGACGGCTTTGCCCTCCCCTATTGCCTTCACCCGCCCTTCCGCGTCTACCTCAACCACCTGATCATCATCGGTGCTCCATTTGACTTTTTTATTGGTCGCGTTGCTGGGACTAACGGCAGCCTGCAGTGCTGCACTGCGATCGGAAGAAGCATTAAAAACGATCTCCGGTCGGTCGATCGAAATACCAGTGACGGGTACATGTTCAGGGGTATGCTCAACGATAAGCTCATTCAGCGCGATATTGCCCCATACCCGGTTCGCATCATTCACTTTCAGCCGCAGTTTATAAGCATGCACAGTCGGAAAGGTGACGGTTTGGCTTTCTTTGGTGCTGTCGTTAAGCTTCCATTCGACCGATGCACCAGGCAATGCGGTTAGCCAGCCGCTGCCGTCGTAATACTCCACGTCAAACTTGGTAATCCCTTGACCTATGCCGAAAAAGGTAACCAACGTAACCTTGTTGACAGGTACCGGATCATGCCCGTAATCGAGCGTGATATAGCCCGGAAAAGATACGTTAACGTCGCTTCCCCATGCCGAGTTCAAATTGTTGTCGATAATGTTTGTGATCGTGCCCGCTCCCGTTGGGAAGGACGTGGTGACCATGTCTTTGGATAAATCCGGATTGTTATATAGTTCTAGTTCGTTCAGCGTGATCCTGCCGGACAGCGCATTTCCTCCATGCACCTTCAATCGGATTTTGGAAAACCGGGTGAGCGGAAACTCTACGGATTTGATCTCATTGGCGCCGGTATTCAAATCCCATGACAGATGAATATTCGTCCGGATAGGCACCCATCCTGAACCGTTGTCGTATTCCAGATCGAAGTCCGTTATCCCCGATTCCTGCCCGAATCTCGTATTGAGCTTCAATTGATTGGCAGAAATGGTTTGACCGCCAAAGTCAAGCGTGATATATCCCGGAAAAGAAGGCGAAACCTCGGTAGTCCATGCGGTATCATAAAACTTATCGTTTATGTTTTCAATCGGCTGTGAAGATGACGAACGAAATGTCGTGCTTGCGGCAGCCTGTGGAGCCAAGTCATCGACAGGCGTGCTGACCGGCCGGATCTGAACGACGTCGATGGGATCAGGCATAGAACCGGCTGGAGGCACGCTGCCTTCGTATTCGTGTGCGCCGATATCCGGAGCCTCATTGTATAACGGATTACCGAAGTAGTCCCTGCCTCCGTTTTCATTGATGCGAATGCCTGCACCGATCAAAGGAGAATCGGCCAGCAGCTTATAACCGTCGACGGTATTCATCCCTTCCGCTCCGCTGCCGGGGTTCGCAAATTTCGGATCGCCGGTTACCCCATGGGCATCGGCCTGAACGAGCGTGTTCCCCCCGTAATAAGCGTTGTAGTCGAACGTTTGCCCTCTCAAATCCCAGCCTTTATCCCCGAGACTGTAATAGACATTGTTGTAATTTTTAATGTTGCGCGGAGCGCCGGAAGCCTTGGTGAAATAATCGCTCATAACCGGGTTCCCGGATGATTTGCCGACGTACACCGTATTATTGTAGTTATACACGTTGTCGATCGATCCGCTGTACCGGAAAATGCTTTTCCGGTCATTCTGGCTGATGTTATACCTTACGACCGTATTGATCGTGTCATACGTATCGTTTACGAACAGCATAAACCCGCCAGCGTTATCATGGCTGTAGTTGTACTGGACGAGCGAACCGATGTTTCCTGCGTCCACGTCAAAGCCGTGACCGTCTTCAGCGCCGTTGACGCTGGCAAAAGATTCGTTGAATTGGACAAGATTGTTGTCCGAATACGCCCACCAAATGGAAGCATTCGTTGCCAGATATGTAGCCTGCCCCACCGTATTGCGCTCGACAACCGCTCCATCGGTTACGTTCCAGGCAATTCCTCCCGTTGCAGCTCTGAGGACGGTGTTGTTGGATATTTTCACACGAGTCGAAGGCGTCCAAGGCCCGTAAGGCTTCGGCACCCACGGCCATAAATCTCCCATTCCGTTACGCAGGATGCAGTTGGAACCGATGTAAATGCCATAGGCATCCACGTCCGTCAGCATATTACCGTCAATCAGGACGTCGTCAAAAGCGCTGGGCGTCGTTGACCCGACCGAGTCGACAATAATTCCGCCGGATCGAGTCGTATAAGAACCGTCTACATCATGAATGTTTAAATTTTTGATATGAATATGGTGCAGCAGTCCCGCTTCTTCGTTTAAGATGTAGACGCCCCGCCGTTGTCCGCGCGGGTTTTCCCAGTCTCTGTCAAATGGCAGTGGGGAGCTGTTCGTCACTTCCAGGTTGCTGATCTCCCAATACTGCTGATTTTTCAACAAGACCGCTTCCAGTTCTGACGTCACGCCGGCGATTAACGGCTTGCTGCCTTCCCCATACTTATCAATGATGATGGGATTTCCCTGTTCGCCTGAGCCTTTGGGCCACAGCCTGCCATTCCAGCTTTCCCCGGCTTTAAACAAAATTTTGTCACCCGGGGAAAAGGTAGTTGCATTGACTTTGTCCAATGTCTTCCAGGCAGAACCTTCGCTTGTTCCGTTATTCCCGTCGTCCCCTCCTGTACTGTCTACGTAATAAGTCGTTCCGGATGCCATCGCGGCCTGCGGCAAAGCGGTGAAGAAAGAACAAACCATGGAGACAATCAAAGTCATGCAGAACACTTTACCTCCCCATTTCCTCAAAAAGCATCATCCTTTCGTTTTATCATGTATGTAAAGCCCATTAGGCGTTACATCGTTACATTTGAAACGAATCGTATGGTCCCTGGTTCACGACGACCTTTGCTTCGGAGATGCGTTCGCGGACATAGCCCGCGTATTTATAGTCGATGTAGTCTTTGACTACTTGGTCTTTGACAGCGTCAAATGACTGATCCTTCGTTTCCGCGCTTTTTCGAGACTCGTAAAACAGTTTCAGCTGCTGTTCATCGGGCTTCCAATCGTGTTCCATCAGATGGTTTTTGACGGATACGATTGCGTTTGTCATGACGTATTCAAAATAAGCATCCTCACTGTAGGAGACGGGTCCGAAAACAACCTGATGATCGCGGATCGCTTTTTGCCTTCTCTTGTTTTCACGCTGGAGGGATTGTACAAAACTGTCCTCATCAATATCCCGCAGCACTCCCTGCTCCTGCGCAATGATTTGCTGAATTTTAATGTTCACACTTGTTTCCAGCGCTCTTTTTTTGATCATCTCTACCGGAAATTCTCCTCCGTAAGCCGTGGTCCAAAACGCAGGCGACGGCTCTGCGCCATATTTCTCATAAAAATAGCTGATGACTCCAGCTTTATTTGCAGTGATGGCTCTGCGGAATTCGTTGATATGAACGGGTACACCGTTAACCGTCGCGATCACCTCAGCGTGATGCTTCGTCTTTGAAAACCCGGACCCTGCAGTGAATATAACGATCACAGAACCTAAGACCAACAATCCGGCAATCACCAGCCATTTAGGACTGCCAAAATGATGAATGATTTTAACCATATGCATCCCTCGCCAGCCTATTTTTTGATCATGCTGTAATCAATATCGCCTTTAATCTTTGACGTGTTATATCATTATAAAGCCCGAAAGAAAGCGCATCCATTTCTCGATCTTTACAAACCTTTCACTTTCTTTACCTCATGAATCCGGTAGTGGATACATCATCAGGAGATCTCTTAAACTTTGGATTCAACACTAAGGCCGGCTCAACGCAAAAAAACTCTAAGCCTGATCAATGATCAAGCTTAGAGTTACAAGAGCCTGGTTTAAGTTCCGCAAAGCGGCTATCCTAAATCCGGCTGCTCACCAAATTCAATTTCCGGCAGCTCCGTACCGTACAATTCGAAAACGACGATCTCGTTGGCCCCCTCGCGCAAAAGCGGGCCCGGCACATACAGCGTTTTTTGCGGCCCGATGTTCCAATACCGGCCAAGGTTGAAGCCATTGATAAGTACGACGCCTTTGGTCCAGCCGTTCAAGCTCAGAAAGGTGTCTGCCCGTTCGTGAACCTGCAGCTCCCCACGGTAAAAGGCAGGGCCTTGCTGCGGCTGCAGCGAGTGAAATTCGAGGCCGGACAAGTCGGTTAACGGCAGCGGGTACGTCGTCCAGTCCGATAAAAACTGCCTTCCGTGCCGCACGCCCTCGGTGATCCCCTTCCTGTCTTTCATGTACGGGCCATAATTGATCCGGCCCATATTCTCCACGAGCAGCGTAAGCTGGACGCCGCCCGGCGGAACCGCGAACTCGATTTTCGTATCGGGCTCGCTGCGGTCCAATGTCCCGGCAAGTTCCCCGTTCAGATAGACCAGAGCGCGGTCGCGCAGGTCCTGAATGAACAGCTCCTCCTTAGGCCTCGGGCCGGGGATCAACGTGCTGTACTGAATAAAACCGTAGTTCTGGCCGAGCTTCTCCATCGGTTCGGGATAGGGAGAGCGCACCGCCGCCGAAATCCGGTCCAGATTGCCGGCCAAGGGAGCAAGCTCCGTCATTGCCACTTTACCGTATGCTTTCTTGGCGATGGGGTCCGGCAGCCCGTCCGCTGCAAGCGGCTTATACTTTGCGATGATGTCACGAACGGCAAAATATTTGTCCGTCGGCTCACCGTTTTCGTTTAACAGCGCATCATAATCGTAGCTGGTGACCGTTGGCTCATAGCTGTCTTCCGTATGGCCGTTGGCTCCGCTCCAGAAGCCGAAGTTTGTTCCCCCATGGAACATATAAAAGTTAACGGAGGCTCCCAGGCTCAGCATTTCATCCAGAACAAAAGCGGCATCCTCCGCCGGACGGGTATGATGCTCCTCACGCCAGTGGTCAAACCAGCCGTCCCAGAATTCCATGCACATGACCGGTGCATCCGGCTGATACTCCCGCAGCTTCTCGAAGGATTCCCGGGCACGGGAGCCGAAATTGACCGTTGCCAGGACGTCTTCCACCATCCCGCCCTGGAGCATGGCGTCTTCCGGACCATCCGAAGTAAACAGAAGAACGTCCATCCCCCGGCTGATCATCGCATTTTTCAAATAGTTCAGGTACGGCTTGTCGTTGCCGTAACTCCCGTATTCGTTTTCGATTTGCAGCGCGATCACCGGGCCTCCCTGGGTACAGAGCAGAGGCTTCAGCTTAGGAAGAAGCACATCATAATAATCATCGACATGGTCGAGGAACGGCTGATGGTAACAGCGCAGGCGCATATCCGAATCCGCCAGCAGCCAGGAAGGCAGCCCCCCGAATTCCCATTCCGCGCAGATGTACGGTGATGGCCGAACGATAACATAAAGTCCGAGGCTGCCAGCCAATTCGATAAACTTCACCAAATCAGCGATGCCCTCAAACTGGAATTCCCCTTTCTGCGGTTCATGCAAATTCCACGGCACATACGTTTCCACGGTGTTCAAACCGCAGGCTTTCAGTTTGATGAGCCGGTCCTCCCAATACTCCGGTACGACACGGAAGTAGTGAATCGCTCCCGACAAAATTTGAACCGGCTCATCATTCATATAAAAAGCAGATCCCGAATATCGAAACGTAGACATAAGTTCCTCCTGTGGATTAGGTTGAAGGTATCGTATTAAACTGATGGCTCGCGGACGGCGTAACGCTGTTCGAACTCCTTCAAACGGATGATCTCGCCCGCAATTCTGGACTCTTCAGCGGCGAACGCCATCAGATGGCTCTGGACGGAATGGTCTGCAGAGGTAAGGCCTTGAGCCTTGGTGTCCGCCCGTACCAGCTTGAGGAAATCGCTCATCAGCTTCATATCGCCGCCGCCATGGCCCACATGGCCGCCCATGTCCCCGAACGTAATCCGTTCGACTTTGCCGCTGCCGAAGTGAATGATTTCGATTTCGTTTTTCTCCATCGCTCCGCGGATTTCCCCGGTCGTGCCCATCAGCTTGATCGTGCGGCTGACGTCTCTTGTAAATGCGCTCATCGTAAACGCAGCCGTGATACCGCCCTCAAACTCGAGATTCACGACCTGATGGTCGACGACGTCGTTATCGCAGTGATATACGCATCTGCCGTATGGCCCTTCCTGCAGCGCTTTGTAACGGGCTTCGTAGCTCATGTCGTCACTGATGGCCGAAGTCGGCCAGTTCGTATTATCGGTTAAATATTGATCGGGCGCATAATAGAGGCATTCATCCGCGACCGGACAGCCGTCCAGACAGCGGAGCGGAGCTCCTTCAGGCGCTTCGGATGCCGTAAAATGGCTGAGCGTGCCGAAGGAAGATACTTTGACGCAGTCCGCACCGGCAAGCCACAGCAGAATATCCAGGTCATGGCAGGACTTGGCCAGAATCATCGGACTGGAGTCCTCCTTGCGGCGCCAATTCCCTCTGACAAAGCTGTGCGCTTGATGCCAGTACCCCACATTCTCATTATGCTGGATCGACATCAGCCGCCCGATCGCACCTTCTGCCAGCAAGCTTTTCAGCGTCTGGAAAAACGGCGTATACCGGAGGACATGACAGATGGAAAACACAAGTCCGGCTTGCGAAGCCATCTCCCCCATCCGGATGCATTCCCCGGGATCGGGTGACATCGGTTTTTCCAGCAGCACGTGATAGCCTGCCTGCAGCGCCTGCATGGTCGGCTCGAAATGCTGTTGATCCTGGGTACAGATCAGCACGGCGTCGGCCATCTTCGGAGCTTGGAACAGATCGTCCCAATGCTCAAAGCACATCGAATCCTCCAGCCCGTGCCTCGCCTGAAAGCTTTCCCTCCGTTCCTTGACCGGCTCCGCCACGGCAACTACCTCAAGCTCATGCGGATGCGACAGCGCATATTCCAGGTAATTGATGCCGCGCAGGCCCGCTCCGATCAAGGCGACTTTTACTTTTTTCACGTCTTCTTTCCCCTTTCGTTATTCCTTGACGCTTCCGACGGTCATCCCTTTGACGAAGTATTTTTGCAGGAACGGATATACGACCATGATCGGCAGCGCCCCCATAAATATCTGCGCCGTCTGCAGCGTTTTCTCGCTCAAATTTTCCATCGCTTTGATTTGTTCAATGGAGACGGACGTCATTTGAGAATTGATCGACATAATGAGCGTGGACAAATAGGTTTGCAGCGGATATTTCTCCGGTGAATTCAGGTATAAGATGCCGTCGAACCAGGAATTCCAGTGGCCAACGATCGTAAACAGGCCGATGGTCGCGATCGAAGGTAAAGAGACCGGCAAATAGATCCGCCATAAAATTCTCCAGTGTCCCGCACCGTCGATCGTGGCCGCCTCGTCCAGCTCCCGCGGAATGGTGCGGAAGAAATTCAGCATCAGCACCATGTTCCATACGTTCAGCGCGCCCGGCAAAATCAGCGCCCAGATGGAATCGATCAAACCTGTATTTTTCACGATGATATACGTGGGAATAAGACCTCCGCCGAAAAACATCGTAATCGCAAAGAACCAGACATAGACCGTCCGATACTTAAACTGGTCGACCGACTTGGATAGCGGATAAGCCGAAATAAAGCACAGGAACATGTTGACCGCCGTGCCGAGCGCTACCCGCTCAATCGAAACCCCAAACGAACGGAAAAACTCTACCTTTTGCCCCAGGTACCGGTATGCGTCAAAGTTGAAGCCGACCGGCCACAGTTTGACCTCGCCGGCCATTGCCGCCGTATTCGAGCTGAGGGACACGGACAGAAGGTGGATAAACGGAATAATGCCAAGAAGCGTAATCGCCGTCAGCAGCGCCGAATTGAAAATGACGAACATTTTTCTGCTCAAAGTTGGTTTGTGCATCTCTCTGCCTCCAGCTTAAAAAATGCGATAATTGTTGTATTTGTAAGCCGCGTAATAAGTTAGCGACACCAAAACCAAAGATATCGCGGATTTAAACAGTCCGACGGCGGCGGCAGGTCCGAATTGCTGACTGAACATACCAAGCCGGTATACGAACGTATCGATGATATCCGCTCCCTCATACACGGTCGGGTTATACATGATCAGGATTTGCTCAAATCCGGCATTCAAAATCCCGCCAAGGCTGAGCACTCCGAGTAATATCAATATCGGTGCCATGCCCGGCAGCGTAATGTGAATCATCTGCTTCCATCTTCCCGCACCGTCAACCTCGGCCGCTTCGTACAGCGTGGCATTGATTCCGGTGATGGCGGCGAGCATAACGATCATGTTATAGCCCATCCCTTTCCAGACGTCGGACCCGATCACGATGCCGCGGAACCACTCGTTATCCAGCATGAACATGATCGGCTTCAGCCCCATTCCCGTCAACAGTCCGTTTACGGGTCCACTCAGGGAAAACAGCTCGATAATGACACCGCCTAGAACGGTCCATGATAGAAAAAAGGGCAGAAATACGGCCGATTGGATAAAGCGGGAAAACCACCGCTTGGTGACTTCATTCAGCAGCAATGCCAGAATGAGCGGAACTAACAGGAACAACACCATTTTAATAACCGCGATCACGATCGTATTCCACAGCACCTGCTTGAAATCAGGCATGGCAAATACATATTTGAAATTGTCAAAACCAACGAACTTCGAATGAAAAAAGCCGGACAGCGGCTCAAACTGCTGGAAAGCCATGACGAGACCGGCCATGGGGCCGTAGGCATAAATCAGCGTCACGATAACGCCGGGCAGCAGCATGAGATGAAGGATATATTCCTTTTTCAGCGTTCTCACAGATGGACCTCCCCGTTCAATCGTAAACAGGAGGAATCGCCAGGACTAAAGCAGGCTCCTCCTCCCGTTTCACTTTATTTCAGGATTGCTAGCGGCAATCGCGAATCGAATTATTTCGCAGCCTGCTGACTGTACCAGTCGTTAACCTCTTTGGTAATTTGATCGCCGCCAAGGGATTTCCAGCTCTGAACGAACTTGTCGAAATCGTCCAGGGACCCGCCCAAAATGATCTTCGTAAACGCTTCCTGCATCAGCTTATCGAGCTGGGCGCCCTTTTCGACCTGCGTTTCCGTCGGCAATCCGAAGAACTCGTTGTTCACGAAAGCTCCGCTCTCCTTGATCTTCCGGGTCATCCCCCAACCGCCGTCTTTCGCCGCGCGGCTGAAGTATTGGCCCCAGTTTACGCCTTTGGAAGCGTTAGCCGTGTTGCCTGCAAGGTAATCCTGAGCTGCTTTGAACACATCGGCCACATTTTTGTAGTTCTCGTCATCCAGCGTAATTTCGGTCTGCTTCGCATCGAGTGCCTTGTTGACTTCCGTGTAGATCGTATCGATCTGGGCCGGGTTATAGATCCGCGGATTAAACCAGTTATAGACGTATCCGTTTTCCGCTTTGTTTTGTTCCATGTATTTCTTTTTGCCTTTTTCGATGTAGAAGTTGATCATTTTGATGGCAGCTTCCGGATTTTTCATTTTCTTGTTGACGGCATACACTTTTCCGCTCCGGATTTTAGGCACCAGCGATTTGCCCGGACCGTCCAGACCTGGAATTTGAATGGCGATCCACTCTGCCTTCGGATCCTTGTCCACGTTCAGGTTCAGCGGATAGTTCGGATACCACCATTCCCCGTACACGATGCCGACTTTGCCTGCCGTAATGTCTTCGACAGCCTTGTTTTCGTCCTTCAAAGCGAACTCTTTGTCCAAAATGCCGTCTTTGTACCAGGATTGCAGCTTGCCAAGCGCATTCTTCACTTCCGGTTGAATCAAGCCGGGAATCAGCTTGCCGCTGCTGTCCTTGATCCAGGCGGATTGATTGTCGCCAATCGACGGATACGCCCCGAAGCCATTAAAGAAGCCTCGCAGATCATAAGCCCAGAAGAACAGATTTTTTTGCAGCGATACGCCGTACGTATCGTTTTGTCTGTTTTGGTCCGGGTCGTTCTCAACAAATGCCTTCGCGACCTTATCCAGGTCATCCATCGTCGCAGGCGGCTGCAGTTTCAGGTTGTCGAGCCAGTCTTTACGAAGCCATAGCAGCTGCGTCGACAGGAACGGGTCCTCGAATGCAGGGATACCGAGCAGCTTACCGTCTTCGGAGAACGTCTTCATCGCAAAGCCGCCGTCGGACTCCATGTATTTCTTCAATTCCGGCGAAGCGTAATCGTTGTAAGCTGCGGTCAAATCAGCAAGCATGCCCTGCTTCTTCAGCTTTTCGAAGTTTTTCTGGTCCAGCTCCATAATGTCCGGCAGGTCGGCCGAAGCCATCGCGAGCGAGAATTTTTGCTCGAATTGGCTGGATGGAACGGTCCACTTGTACTTGACCTCGATGTTTAACATGTCTTTCAGATCTTTGAGGTAAGCATTTTGGTCAGGCGTAATGCCTTTCGGTGTCCGCGGGTCCTCTGGCGGGTTATAACCGAGCACCTCCGTTACGGTTACCGTTTCAGGGTATTTGCCAAGCGGCTCGGGCGGTGCGTCTGTGCTCTTGGTTTCTTCCTTGGATGCCGGTTCTGCGGCGGAGTTTGCCGCCGAATCGTTCCCCTGGCTCGAGCATGCCGTGAATAACGAAAGAGAAATCGTGGCGAGCAAAAGCAATTTCCATGGCTTGTGTAATTTCATATTGATGGCCTTCCCCCTTTGTATGCTGTCATCTTGTCATCGCTTCACGTCATCATTATAGATTCCGAAGGAAAGCGCTATCAATTTTGAGTTTTTTACTTTGCTTTCACTTTTTTTACTTATTTGGAGTTCCGGTATTCCTGGGGAGAAACCCCCATCTTTTTCTTGAAAAAGGTCGTGAAATAGGAATGCGAATCGAAGCCGACCCGGGCGGCGATTTCGATTAACTTCAGATTGGTGTGCTGCATCAGATGCAGCGCGCATTCCAGTTTTTTCGACTGGATGTAATCCTGCAAATTTTGTCCGGTCATCTGTTTGTAGTAGCGCGACAAGTAAGACGGATTGAAATGGACATGCTCCGCAATCGCGGTCAGGGACACATCACCGGACAGATGGTGCTGGATGAAGCTCTGAATCTGGTTGATCACCCAGGATTTCATGTCTTCCTGCTTCATTTGCCCGGATTCCGGCGAAAATTCTTGATGGGCCTGCTCAATATCAATCACGATCATCTTGTGGCCGAACGAGACCCGGGACTCCAGTGCACCGAGCAGCGCGCTGTATTGGTCGCGGATCGTCTCCCAGCCCTTGCTCAAATCGCCGGAAACGCCGAATGACACGGATGCGCCAAGCAGGCCTTCGCATTCATTTTGCACCAGTTCCAGGATCCCCTTCATATACGCTATGAATCCTTTCCAAGCCGGTGCCTCCGGATCAGGGTGAAGGAAACGGCCGAGCAGTTCCGCCTGCGGCTGAAGCAGCCACACAACGATATGTTCATCCGATATGGAGGACTCACAGGTGATCGAGTCAGGTAGGTTATTATGAAACGCTCTTTGCACGGATTCCAGCGCTTCCTGCGGTTTCAAATCCTCCGGGTTGTCGATCCTGCCGATGACTACAAATGCCGGTTCTTCCGCGTTCAGCCGGAAATCCAGCTCCTCGTACCGGGGATCGGCCAGAAGCGAAGCTGCAGGTTCCCCCTTCAGCATCCTTCTGATGCGTTCATTTTTCAAGACGGGAGCGGCGATTTGAAAATGCATGCTGGCCTTTTCTTCGCGGATTCTGCGGCTGTTCTCCTCGTCAAGCTTATGGCAGGCTTCCCCAACGGCCCGAAAAATCGGGTCGATACCCTCGGTTTTTAATATGTAATTGTCCGCACTCTTCCGCAGCGCAGCCTGCACGTAATCGAATTCGCTGTAACCGGTCAGAAAAATGATTCTGCAGTGCGGCCAATAATAAGCAATTTCGTCGACCAGCTGCAGTCCGGTTTTTTGGGGCATCCGGATATCGCTGACCAAAATGTCGAGCTTCATCTTCTTGGCGATGCTCAGCGCCTGAGCGGCTGAATAGGCTTTACATACATCGAGTTCGAATTCGGTATTTTCCTGAAAAAGCTGAATCAGCCCGTTTACGATAACCGGCTCGTCATCCACGATCAACAATCGGTACATGATGCTGCCTCCTTTTATGCCTCTGGTATAATGGTCAAGTTGATTTTTAAGCCGCCATGCATGCTTCTTGACGCCGTTAAGCCGCTCTCCGGCCCGTACTTGAGCTTGAGGCGATTATTGACGTTGATCAAACCCGTGTTCTCGATCGATTTTGAATCCCTGGCGAGCTTGGTGTTCAACTGTTCAATCATGGCATCGGTAGCCAAATTCCCGTTATCTTCGACCGTCACGCACAGTTTCCCTTCCCGGTATTCCGTCCGGATGTAGACCTTTCCCTCCATCATGCCGTCTTCAAAGGCGTGCTCAAACACATTTTCCACGATCGGCTGAATGATCAGCCGCGGCACCGTGATGGTAGCGGGGACTTCCGTCTGCTCCTCGTATTCGAAATGTACCCGATTGGAAAAACGGATGCATTGAATATCGCAATAATCGAGCGCGTGACGGTATTCTTTATCGAAAGGCACCTCGTCCGCACCGCTTCTCGTAATGTACTGGTAATAGCTGCCGAGACGCTGGGAGAGCTCAGCAGCGCTGTCCGAATCGCCTACTTTGCACATCATGTAAATATTAAAAAAGCTGTTGTACAGAAAATGCGGATTGATCTGGGACTGAAGCTGCTTCAGCTGGGAGCGCTGCAGCGCTATTTTTTGCTCATAGTTATCTTCGATCGAATTTTTGAGCTTGCGTGCCATATTGTTAAAGCTGTTGAAGACGTAATGGAACTCATCCTTCGTTTTGGATTCGATCATAATGTTCAGATTGTCGGTCTCGATCATATGAAACGCCTTGACCAGCTTGGATAAGGGCCTGTGGATCATTAGATTGACGGAAAAAGAGTACAGGATCATCACGATGATCGCGATGATGAACAGGGTGTAGAACCATGTAATAAATTGGCTCAACGGGCGCGTGATCTCATTTTGATTCACATACATGATAAGCGATAAATGCAGCGAACTGACGTCATTGGGTGTAATAAAATAGTTCACGCCGTGCATCTTCCGCATCCCAGGCATACTCGAATTATGCAGGCTTTCATCATCAAAAAGCCCCAAAACCGCAGCGGACTCCCCCTGCTCCTGCGCTGTCGTCAGAACGGTTCCCGCCTCTTTATCCCCGAGCAGCACTTCGGATTGCGGATACAAATTGGCGATTTCCCTCAAAGCCTCCAGCAGCTTGGGTCTGGAAATTTCGATATAAGACCAGACCGCGCCGTTATTTTCCGTTTCGATGAAAAAAATCCGGCTTCCGCTCCTATAGAACGATGGTTTGGGCGTAACGGCCATGAGCGACGAGATCAGCTTCAGTTCCTCATTGGGCGTATTGGTCACACCCGAGTCCGTAGAAATCGTTTTGCCGATGGCTTCGACGTACACGCCCGCATTCACGACATATTCGCTGGAAACGGTCAGTGTCGCAAGCCGGTCCCGGACCTGATCGATCAGCTCCACCTCTTCATAATTTTCCAGCATGCTGCCCCGGAAGCTGAGCTTCTGCAGATCTTTGTCATTTAACAGCTGGAGCTGCAGGTTTCGGATAAAGTACATTTCTTTATCGAGCTGCTTGCTGTAGAAGGACGCACCTGCCAAAGATGAGTTCAAAATCGCATCCTTGGTGATGGACATCCCCTTATAGTTAAGCCAGATATTCATCGAAATGAGTGGAAGCAAAAATAAAATAAAGACGATGACGATTTTCTGATACACGTACCACCGTGATGCTTTTCCCGCAGATTGCAGCTTCATGCTCTACCCCCGTTAGTCCAATGTCGCCGATAAGCATGCCATCAGCATACTCAAAAAACTTACTTTTTTCGATAAAATTCTCGCTTTTTCCCCTGAACAATAATTCAGCAAAAACAGTCCACATCCTTCTTCGGTTCCCCTTCGGGATGATAAATGTCCTCCGTCCGGCCAAACCCGCGGACCTTTACCCCGTTTTGTCCTGTTTTATGATATAATGGATTGCTTGCAACTTAGGTTGATATGCAGGAATGGCTTCATCTCACATTTTAAATACGCTTGGAGGATAGATCGCCATGTCACCCGCTAGTCCAAATATTCATCGTCAGAATCACAGAAAAACGATTTGGCTCGTGGTT
Source organism: Paenibacillus sp. FSL R5-0378 (assembly GCF_038009285.1). Lineage (NCBI taxonomy): Bacteria > Bacillati > Bacillota > Bacilli > Caryophanales > Paenibacillaceae > Paenibacillus > Paenibacillus sp. FSL R5-0378. The sequence goes on along the minus strand of NZ_JBBPAY010000001.1, from coordinate 3,701,382 downwards.
CTGTTTATTCTTATCGCCGCCATCGGCTTGTCTTATGTCAAATGGTGGCCGTACTATCAAAAAGCATTTAAAGCCGCAGCCGAGCACAGCATCGGATCGTCCATTCTAGGAGCGGGCGGATCGGCGCCTTCCTGGCACTCGGCGGTTTCCTATGCGGAGACGTACTTCAAGTCGGTGTGGAAAGCGGCCGTTCTCGGCATTCTGCTTGGTTCGCTGGTCCAGGTGCTGCTGCCCGTCCAGTGGCTATATAAGCTGCTTGGCAAAACGACGTTTAAGAGCACCCTGATCGGCGGGGTCGCCTCCCTGCCCGGCATGATGTGCACCTGCTGTGCCGCCCCGATTGCGAGCGGCCTGCGCAAGCGCAACGTGTCCGTCGGGGCGGCGCTCGCTTTCTGGCTCGGCAACCCGCTGCTGAATCCGGCAACGCTTATCTTCATGGCTTTCGTGCTGTCCTGGAAATTCACATTGCTGCGCATTGTTCTGGGACTGGCCCTGACGTTCGGCGTGAGCTACTTCGCGAACCGCTTTGCCGGTTCCTCCGATGTACCGGAACCGCTTGAGGAAGCAACGGCCGTCAAGGAAACGGACCGCGGACCTTTCCTCGTCCGCTGGGCCAAGAGCCTCGGCTTGATGATTTTGAGCGTCGTTCCTGCATACCTGATTGCCGTCCTGCTGCTGGGTGCTTTCCAGTCCACCCTGTTCCCGGTATGGGTAGGCGGCGGGATCGCTGCTATTATCCTGTTCGCCGTCGTCGGCACGCTGTTTGTCATTCCGACGGCTGCCGAAATTCCGATCATCCAGTCCTTTCTGTCCCTGGGCGTCGGTTCGGGCCCAGCCGCAGCGCTCCTCGTGACGCTCCCGGCAGTCAGCCTGCCGTCCATGCTGATCGTGGCCAAGTCGTTCCCGCGGAAAGTGATGCTGTTCGTGTTCGGTGCGGTCATCGTGACCGGACTAATCAGCGGCCTGCTGGGCGCTTGGCTGCTGTAATTGCGGTGATACGCATATAAAATCAAAGCAATCCATCCACAGGAATTTCGTGGATGGATTGCTTTTTTTCTTTGGGCTGGATAAATGAATGGGAGGCAAAGAAAAATATAGGCGATTTTTAGTTGACTACTCAACTTAATTGCGTTATCATTTTCGTAGATTAAGTTTACAAGTCAACTAAATAAAAATCAAAACGCACACTCGTTGCCCAACAGCAGCGGTGTGAGCAGAAGGGTGAGATACGTATGGTTAGCGGAGCATTTCCTTACGAAAAAAAGCGTCAACGGGTTTTTGATTTAGAGATGGCCTATGTAGAGGTCGGCAGTGGTGATCCGATCGTTTTCCTGCATGGTAACCCTTCCTCCTCTTATCTATGGCGCAACATTATTCCTTACGCACAAAACGCCGGGCGCTGCATTGCCCCCGATTTAGTCGGGATGGGAGATTCCGATAAACTGCCGGTTAGTGGTCCGGACGCCTACACCTTCACCCAGCACCGGGAATACCTCGACGAGCTTCTTAACAAACTTGGGATTTATGAGAAGATCACCTTCGTCGTACACGACTGGGGCTCTGCTTTGGGATTTGATTGGGCGCGGCGGCATCCTGGCGCTGTGGACGGTATCGTGTATATGGAAGCGATTATCAAACCCAGCAGCTGGAGCGAAATGCCGGAACAGGGGCGTAAAATATTTCAAGCGCTGCGGTCTGAAGAAGGTGAACAGATGATACTGGAACAAAACTCATTCCTGAATGTCAATCTCCCCGTTAATGTCATCCGTCAGTTAACGAAGGAAGAGCAGGAGGAGTATCACCGCCCCTTTGTCGAACCAGGGGAAGGTCGTCGTCCGATGCTCTCCTGGGCCAGGCAGCTTCCTTTTGACGACGGGTCAACGGCGGAGGTGAATGAAATTGTCGCGGCTTATGGCCACTGGCTGGCACACAGCCCCGTCCCCAAATTATTCATCCATGCCGAACCGGGAAGGACTTCGCCATCCCAATTGGATTTTTGCCGCAGTTGGCCCGAGCAGACCGAAGTGACGGTGCCAGGGCTTCATTACCCGATGGAAGATGCCCCCGATATGGTTGGGGAGGCCCTTGCCTCTTGGTTGAAAAGGCTGAAATAGAGCTTGGACCAAATCTGCTTGTGGAGAGGAGAACTTGATCAGATGACCATTTCTCGAAGGGAAGTCCTATCGGATGAATTGCTGTCATGGACAGGTGTAACGGTTAGCCCCCACCGATTCGGTGGAATTGAGTTTCTTTATGGGGGAAAAGAAATAGGTCATATACATGGGGACCATCTGGTTGATCTGCTCTTGCCCAAATCGAAACGGGATGACGTGGTAGCCACCGGTTTTGCCAACCCGCATCATATGTTCCCTCATTCGGGTTGGGTATCTATTCATTTGAAGTCTGAAAGGGACATGACCAACGCAGTTGAACTTTTGCGCTTCAAGTATGAATATTTGGTGAACAAGATAGATAGCATCCGTTCGGAAAAAGGAACAAGCGGCTAAAATCCAGCCGCTTGTTTTTTTGATGTTCTGGGTTGTTTGTGGCAACCATGGTCCGAACGGAGAACGATGACCGCGGGTCACTTATAAATGCGAACCTCCGGTCGCATCGAGCATTTGCCCCGTCACCCAGCGGCCGTCCGGTGAAGCCAGGAAAGCGACGGCATCCGCAACATCCGCGGCCTCTCCGATTCGTCCAAGAGCGGACATTTCCGCCGCTCCCTGACGGGCTTCCGGCGTGTTCAGCCAAGAGGCGTTCACATCGGTGTCGATAATGCCGGGGAGCACGGCGTTGACGGTAATGCTGCGCGGACCCAGCAGCTTCGCAAGGTGCAGCGTAAAGGTATTCACCGCCCCCTTGGTCATGTTGTAGGACATGATATGCGGAAATGCGATTCGGGTCACACCTGAAGAAATATTGATAATCCGTCCTCCGTCCCGCAGCCGATCCATCGACTGCTGCACGAGAAAGAACGGCGCTTTCACATTCACGGCAAACACCTCGTCAAAGTCTGCCTCCGTTGTTTCTTCCATCGTTTTCGATGTTCCGATACCGGCATTGTTCACCAGAATGTCATACTGGCGGCTGCCTGTCCGCCGGGTCAGTTCGGCATCCAGTGATTCAAGCAGACGATGGACACCTTGGATATCCTGAAGATCGGCACCGATGGCAAACGCCCGGCCTCCCTGTTCCTCAATCATCTGTACGACCTCGTCCGCTGCATCCCTGCGGCTGCCGTAGTGGACCGCAACAAGCGCACCTTCAGAGGCAAGACGCAGTGCAATGCCCCTTCCTATTCCCCGGCTGCCTCCGGTCACGAGAGCTGTTTTTCCTTCCAATCTTTTCATCCCTGCTCACTCCTTCTTCTCTTCTGTGGTTTGTAAACCCACTGTACACCCTCCCCTTAAGGGGAGAGTCAACACTTGGAGTGAGCTTTTTCTAAAAATAATGAATCAAGAGCTAAAGAGTACCGCGCAGCGGGAGGAAGACTTCGGACCTGCGGAATTTTCCGTACATGTCTCGTTCGGCGGCAATATAGACTTCACGGACCGGCTCACCGGGTAACGGTTCATATCCCTGCGAAGCGGCCCATTCCATGACATGCGCTGCTGCAGGACAGTGGGCGGCATAGGGGTTGCAGTCATGAATCAGAGATGCGGCGGTTTCATAGCCGGGCAGTTCTACAATGCGGACGCGACCGCGCTCTGGCGTCGGTTCCTCAAGAGGAAATGCCACTTCGATGTCAATGACTTCCCTTTCGCCGTTCCCGCCCGCGTCATGCCAGAGAAGAATCAACGGTCCGTCCGCTGTTCCGCAGCCGTTAGCCATGACATAGTCCCTGACCTCATTAACCAGCAGGCAGAGGTCCTGCCGCGGGATCGTATCCCTGACCGAGGCGGCCCATTGCGGCTGCAGCTCGCGGAGCGTTACGGCTTCGGATCCATCCACCGCAGCCGCCCCGACTTGTTCCAGCCGCTGCATTCTCCGGTCGATTTCTTCCAGCTGACGCTGTGCTTCCTCGATGGCGGTCTCCAGATCAGCCCGCTTCATAGCGAGCGTATCCGCAGCCGTACCGGGCGTTCCCTCCTCCTGAAGCAGCGGAGCGATCTGCTCCAGTGTCAGCCCAAGCTCTTTAAAAGCTCGAATGCGTTCCACCGTCAGCAAATGATCGGCGGAATAATACCGATAGCCGGAGCTCTCGTCCACAGCGGACGGTTTCAGAATCCCCAGCTCATCGTAATAACGCAGCGTTTTGATCGATATCCCGCTCATTTTGGCAAAAGCGCTGATTTTAAACATGCTCTTCCGTTCCCTTCCCTGGTAATATCCTAGCTTCATTGTATGGAGGTACTGCAGCTGCGTCAATTGGGGACTGGCAAACACCTAACCATGCTGCACTCCCAAAAAATAAGACTGCAGTCCAGGGCATCCATAATGCCTCCAGATTGCAGCCGTGGTGATCTTAGCTCAATTTTTTACTTAGTGAACCGGAGAATATTCCTTCCCTTCGCCGCCTGCGGGAGCAACCTCCGCTGTATGATCCAGCTTCTTACTGCCCATAAACAGTGCCGCAAGCAGGGCCAGAATCGCAGGCACGCAGGCCCATGCGAACGTCTGGACGATTGAAGAAGCGAGCATCTCGGAAATGTTATGCAGCACTTCAGGCGGAATGAGCGAGCGTGTCTCCGGAGCCAGCAGCGCATGCGGGTCCTTGATATCGAGCCCCGCCGGCATTGCCGCTGCTCCTCCCGCGTTTGCTGCGCCAGCCCCCGCAGAGCCGAACCTTTTCGTCATTTCATGTGTAAACGAGTGGCTCTGAATCAATCCGAAAGTCGTGATCCCGATGGTCATGCCGAGCGAGCGCAGGAAGTTCAGCGTCGAGCTCGCCGTACCCCTTTGCCGGTAGTCCAAACCATGAATGGCTGCGTTTCCGAGCACCGAAAACGACGCGCCGATTCCAAGCCCGATCAGAATCATATAGATCGTCACGATCAGCCGGGTCGAGTTCACCGATAAGGTGGCGACCAAGGCCGTGCCGACCAGGAATAACAGCAGCGTCGGAATCAAAATGTTCCGGTACGGCATTTTGTTCATCAGACTGCCGCCCAGCGTCGCCGTGACGACCGAGCCGACCATCATCGGCAGCAGCACCAGCCCCGAATTAGTGGCCGAACCGCCCAGCACACCCTGGATAAAAATCGGGATATACACCGAAGCCGCAATAAATGCCGCGCCGCTGAACAGGCCGACCAGGACGCTGGTAGCGTACAACCGGTTTTTAAACAATCCGAACGAAATAACCGGCTCTTTCGCTTTGGTCTCGGCATACAGGAAGGCGATCAGCAGCACCGCAAATCCTCCGAACAAGGAGAGGATCTCCCAGGAATCCCAGGCGATTTCCTTGCCGCCCAGCTCCAGGGCGAACATGAGGCAGATCACCGCTCCCAGCAGCGTAAAGGCACCGAACCAGTCGATCGGCTGCTTGGAATGCTCATGCGACTCCTTGTAGAAAAACGCCACCATGATGAAGGCGATGACGCCCAGCGGCAGGTTGATGTAGAAAATCCACTCCCAGGCGATATGATCCGTTATGTACGCCCCGAGAAGCGGTCCGAAAATGCTGGACATGCCGAACACGGCGCCGAACAAACCGCCGAGGCTGCCGCGCTTCTCCAGCGGGACCGCATCGAACATGATCGTAAACGCGATCGGGACCAGCGCTCCGCCGCCAATACCCTGAACCGCCCGGTACAAGGCCAGTTCCGTGATCGTGGTCGCCGTGCCGCACAGCGCGGACCCCAGCATGAACAGAATAATCCCGAAGACAAAAAACTTTTTGCGGCCGTACATATCCGACAGCTTTCCGAAGATCGGCATCCCGGCCATTTCCGCCACCATGTAGGCCGAGGTGACCCATACAAACTTATCCATGCCGCCGAGCTCACCCACGATATTTCCCATGGCCGTGGCGACGATGGTGTTATCCATCGAGGCCATCAGGATGCCCAGCAGCAGGCCGGCGATGACGACCGGAAGACTGCTTTTTTGTGCAGGTTTCACGTTCTCAAACACTCCTTTAAATTTCTGATTTCTCTGTAACCGATTCTGAGTGTAAACAAAAAAGTATGACAACTGTATGTCATACTTCTGAGTATTTCTGAATCATTTTTTTTAATTTGGCGTGGACAGCCTCCCGAAGCTCCGGGGGCTCCTTCACCTCGGCCCCGTCACCGAAGCTGAGCAGCATCGGGATGAGCCACTGCGTTCGCTCCATATGCTCCAGGGTAATGCTAAGCAGGAACGAGCCGTCGTCGAGATACGTTTTCTCCGCTCCATAGAAATAGTCCATCGCTCTCGCCAAGCAGTCGGCGGAAAAATGAATTACCGCATGCACCGGGTTTCCTTGGTTGTGCAGCTGCTTAAACGTCACTTCCTCGGGAGCCGCATGCTTGTGCTTCGTAAAATGCTCGCCCATCGCCTGCAGGTCGGCCATCCGGGACAGCCGGAATTTCCGGTAATCCTGGCGGTCCCGGCAGTAGGCGAACAGGTACCAGACGTCGTACTCGTAAATCAGCCGCACCGGTTCTACGACGCGCTCGGTCTTCTCGTTTCTGGCGTTGATATATTTGAAGCGCACGACACAGCATTCCGTGATCGCCGCCCGCAGCAGCCGCAGAGAGTCATTATACAGCTGCCGGCTCGCTAGATTCATCGACAACACCGGCGAATCCTTTTCGTGCTGGATGGTCTTCAACTTTTGAATCGTTTCGGCCGCCTTTTCGTCCTCGAACACGGTCGACATGCTGGAGAGGAGCGTCACGAGCGACCCGACGTCATACGAACCGAGCAGGCTTTTTTCCATTTTATAATCCTTGATGATACCGAAACCGCCCTTGACCCCTTGGTAAGACACCACAGGAATGCCAGCCGCGCAGATGACATCGATATCCCGGTATATGGTCCGCTGCGAAACGTTGTACTTCTCGGCCAGCGCCGATGCGGTAATAATTTCGTGATTCAGCAGCATGTAAATCATCGATATGATGCGTTCGAGCTTCAATGCGTTTTCCTCCTGCACCTGTTCGCCGCCGTTCTTCAAACGGTTAGCAGTTCTCTACGCCTCATTATAATTTACAGTACTTCTTCAGCGCAAAACTATTTAGCAGGATGAGCGCGATTTTGGCATGGGCCGCCTTCTTTACGCCTCCACGGTCTGCGGCTCGACGTTACCTCTTGCCGTTTGCCGGTTTTGCCGAGCCTTCAGAGCCGAGCCAAGCAGAACAACCAGACTAACCGCGGCAATACCGGTTAACACGGCTGTCGAATGATTCCAATCCAGGCCCCGGCCGAAGAAGAACATTTCACGCAGCCCTTCCACCATAAACCGCATCGGCAGCCAAGGGAACACGTAGTCGCGGTAGAACGATCCCATCATCTCGGCTGGAAGGCTCAGCAGGGGAGCCCCGAAGAAGAGCAGCAAGACAAACAGCACCATCGACTTGAGCCCTGCCCAGGACAGCACGGCGGAGATCATCAGGAAAAAGGCAAAGTAGCATAGTGACAAAAATATCGCAGTAGCCGTTCCGTCCGGAATATGGAGTCCCCAGCTCCCGGCAAACCAGGTCAGACCGAACCCGGCAATAAGTGCCAGAACAGCTCCCGCGACGGTCTGGACTACTCGGGCAGCGAGCAGAGACCGGCGGTAAGCGAAGTTCAGCTTGCTGATGACGAGATAGAATATAACCCCGCCCAAGATGCTGCCCATCCAGATCGGCTGGAATAACGACACCGGCGCGTTGCCGTTCGCCGTATGGGTGCCTGTCTCATGGACATTTTTTACGTCCTTCGCAATAGGCGCCGCCAGCACGGATGCCTGCTGCACCGTAACCTTGCCGCTCTGCTTACCGGCTGCAGCCAGCAGGTCAGCGCGGATCTTCGCATTCATCGTGTCGACGATTTGGTTGAGCACCTGACCGGCCATGGTGGAAGCCGAAGCGCTCATGCCTTGGTTCACGTAAATGCGCAGCTGAGGCTGCACCGGTTTATCCGTGAGCAGCGTCGCTTGATTCTGGCTGAAATCGGCCGGAACCACCAGCGCGGCATAATATTTCTGTTCATCCAAACCGGACATCGCTTCCTTTTCCGTGTTTACATGAACCCATTCAATCGCCGGTCCATCTGCTGAAGCCGTGGATGAAGTCTGCTGTTTAATCATACCGGTCAGCGTTTCTCCCATATTTGTCGCGGTTCCGTTCGGCAGCGTCACGCCTTGATCCTCGCTGACCAATGCGATCGGCAGGCGGACCGGGGTCGGATTTATGGTCGGAATCATCGCCAAACTAAACACAAATATAACGGCGGCTACGATCAGCGGCAGTACCCACACCAGCTTTTGCTTCATCAAAGTCATTTCACTCATCACTCCTATGCCTTTATAGTTTGTTCAAGATAATGAACATCGCGTTGATTATCTCGGGCAAACTCATTATAATAAGAGCGCATAGACGGTTCAATAAACAATAATCCGGAATGTGCGCATTACTCGACACATTCTTTTAAAGTGTCTACCTCGGATTCAAGGAGTGATCACATGGACGGAAACACAGACCGGCGGATCGTGCGGACGCGGCTGGTCATCCGCGATGCGCTGACGGAGCTGATTGAGGAGAAGGGCTTTGAAGCCGTATCTGTAAAGGATATTACGACTCGGGCGAATATTAACCGGGGAACGTTTTATTTGCATTACCGTGACAAATTCGACCTGCTCGAGCAGAGCGAAGCCGAAGTGATTGAGGGGATCATCGCGATCATTACGAAGGCAACGTCAGAGGATCTGGAAACGTACCGGGAAACCGGCATTTCGGTCTCCCTGATCGTTACCGTGTTCGAATATATTGAGGAGCATGCGGCTTTTCTCAAAGCCATATTGGGGCCAAAGGGAGACGTGTCTTTCCAATCGCAGCTGAAAGCGATGTTCCGGAAAAATCTGCTGGAGAAAAATTTATCGCCGCTGATCCGCAAAGAGAACCTGCAGGTCCCTGCCGAATACTTCCTGTCATATGTGTCTTCCGCCCATCTCGGCATTATCCAGCAGTGGCTGATGAGCGGAAGACAGGAAACGCCGGCAGAGATGGCACGCATTCTGTCGCTGCTCACGTTCCGGGGTCCTTTCTTTGCCGCAGGCATAGCCGTATCGGATCCTAAGGCTTGATGCCAACGACGGTAAGCATGTACATCGTTATGGATTCAGCCTCAGACTGAACCCATTGGCGGTACTCCCGCTCCGCGCGCTCATATTCCCCGCGTGTTATGAATCCATCGCGTTCCATCTGCGGCCCCCGGCTGGAAGCGGTATCCGCCCACAGGCCGGACCGCTGCGCATAATCGGGATCATCCCGTCGCACCTCTTCATGGCAGGGCGTGGCCTTGACCTGTGCAAGTCCTGCCTGCCGCAATAAGTCCAGGAGATCGTCCGCAATCCGGTTGTTCAGGCCGGCATCCTCACGCCAGTTCAGATATGCGGAATAGAACGCGAGCATGCTGGCAGGCGGCTGCGGCGACCAGGCGATTTTCTCGTGATTATAGTCGGCAATGACAACCCTTCCGCCGGGCTTTACCGCCTTGACTATTGCATTAAGCGCCGTTAACGGATCGGGGAGCCAGACCATGAGCCTTGAGCAGGTGACGATATCAAACCCAGGACAATCCTCCATTGCTTCCTCAAGCGAATAGATATCGCCTTCCGTAAACGATAGCCCGGGAACTTTTCCATGCGCTTGCTGCGCCTGCTTAATCAAACGGGGGTTTTGATCCACCCCGACTACGCTGCCTTCCGGACCTACGGCTTCCGCGATGCCGCGGGTAATAGCTCCCGTGCCGCATCCAACATCAAGGACCGACATGCCCTTCGTTAACATTCCTTGCAGGATGGGATGCGATAATGCCAGCGTTCTGGCCTGAAGAACATTCGTCAGTTTGCCGGATAATTCGGTACGCCGGGTCATCGGCTCATTATTCATTTGCTGCCGCCTCCTTTTAACCGGATGATTGGGTTCTGATTAAGCTTACACAAAGGACTGTTATAGTTCTAATATATAAATCGTATAGTTATAATAGATTTTACCTATAAAAACCGTCATCCACGGCATCCAATCAGGAAAGCTGGAGGCTTCCCTTCCCCATTATTCATGCGCCGCAACAGAAAAAAGAGCCTCGTTGTCATCAACGTGGGCTCCTTCCCAACCATACCCTAAACTTTATAAGTGCTGACTGTTTCATTCCAGCCGGGATCCGGACTTCCTTAGAACGCAATGGCTGCCGCTGGCTGAACCTTCGCAAAATCACGGAACATCCCGTTGTATTCCTCGATAATCTCCCGGGCGGTCCTGCCGCCTTGGTCATACGTCGTGTGGGCGTCTTCAACGACAACCACTTCGTAGCCCAGCTGTCCAGCGCGCTTGCTGGTAGCTTCAACGCACAAGTCGGTTTGAATTCCGGACACGATCAGCCTCTGCACGCCAAGCGAATTCAGCTTCTCCTGCAGGTCCGTCTCGTGAAACCCGTCGGGCGTAAATTTCTGTACGACGATCTCCCCTTCGGCAGGTGCGATCCGGGACTGGATCTGCCATGCAAAGCTGTTCGGCTCCAGCTGCTCGCCCGGTTCTTCGTTATGCTGAATGTACACGACAGGTACACCGCTTGAGCGCGCGTCCGTGACAAGACCCCGGATCTTGTCCAACAAAGCTTCGCCGTCGAAAACGGGATATTCCGGTACGAACATGCCTTCCTGCACGTCAATGACCAATAATGCGGTACCGCTGCTCATTTTTGCTTTCTCCTTCCAGAATGGAATTCATTGGTTCTGTGTTCATTCCGCATGCTGTCTTGAAATCATCATATCGGAACATACGTTCCTGGTCAATGCGAAATTATGCTATGCCGTGAACCACTCCGGGTAATGCTCCCGCAAATACCGCAGCTTAACCTCGGTCTGGCCTGCCCCGCCGCCTTCATGTCCGTTGAACGGATAGATGACGATGTCCTTGTCGCTTTGGATCCGGTTATAAGTCGCGAAATACATCTGGGGCGGACAGGTTTCGTCCTTGAGTCCAACGCTGGCCAGTACCCGGCACGCGATAAGATCGGCCATATTCATCGTGTCAAAATAGCTCAGGTTGTCCATTACAAGATCCGTCTGCTCCGGGTGGCGGTTTAAGTACTCGGCTACCGCTGCGAAAGCCCCGTGGTTGCCTTCGATCCGGCAAACAAGATTGCTGTTGCTCGGCACGTCAACCATTGCCAGCACAGGACGGTCGTCCAGGGCAGATACCGCCGTCCCGAGCGCACCGCCTTGGCTGCCGCCCTCGATCACGATTTTTGAAGCGTCGATATCCGCTTGAGCGCAGGCAAAATCGATCGCCTTCAGCGCATCCATGTATGCATACCGGTAATAATATTCCCATTTGTTATGTACGCCTTTGCTGGCCACGTTCGCCACATATCCGTGCGAGTATGAAGCGCTGTTGCCGGTCCGCCCGCCTTGGTCACGGCAGTCTACCGACAATACGGCCATCCCCATCATCACCCAGTGCATCAGCTCGGAAGGCTTGCCCCTGCTGCCGGTAAAACCATGGTAATGAATCAGGCAGGGATATTTCTCTTTGTTGTCAAAAGCGGGAACGATCAGCCAGCCGTAAATTCTCGTCTCATCCATTCCGCAATACGAAACGTCGTATACCTTCACGTGCCGCGCCGGATATTCGATCAGCGTACGCTCCGGGTCCAGCGGGACCTCCTTGGCCTGCCTGATGGTCGTCTCCCAAAACTCGTCGAAATCGTCTTTCTTGGTGAGAGGGGGAAGGTAACTGTACAGTTCCTTCGACACCTCGTCTGTGTAGCCCATCGGTTCCATCCTCCTTCATAACAAGCAGTATACCGGATATGCCCCGTTTTTGCACCGGTATTTGCCTCGGTCCTCTGATAAGAATATTGGCAACTCCGGGCGATCCCAAAGGTCAGAATCAGCTTCTGCTCCACATACCCTGGGGACGTTGTTTAGGCACGTCAAATTCCCCGCAACACGAAAAAACCGTGAATTCTACCGTCCTACGCGGATAGAAACACGGTTTGCCCGCACGCTCTCCAGCTTACTTGTCATGCCTCTGGCTCGCCCATCAGCCAGCGGTTTGACTCATTCGCTTCCGTAAACTCCTTAATGTCGTAGGAGGCATAGTAACGCTCCTTAATAAAAGGATCCTGCATGACCCAGTCCTCAACCTCTTCGGCGCTGCGTCCGCTGAAGACCATCACCGCACCGTCCCCGTCTGTAAAAGGTCCGCATAACCGCAGACAGCCTAACCGGCTCATCGCCTCAAGATGCTGAACATGCTGCTCTAATAAATCCTCGCGGAGACTCCCGGTTTGTTTATTCCCTAATAACACCAGAAAGCTTCTCATGAGAAACCCTCCATCCGAATGTACGTTCTCATTCTATTATAACGGATGGTGACGAGGGATCCATAGTTTGTAGAAAGCGGCAGTTATGCTTGACGATTCATCAAGCCCCGGCCGATCAAATTGGCGGAGACGGGCTTGAGCCCGAGTTCCCTGGACCAGACGGACAGCTGCCCGACATGGTGAATCTCGTGAGCGATCATATGCCGGATCACTTCGCCCCATTTGTCCTCAACGGGGTGGCCGTCCGGATGGACATCGCGGAATACGTTGTATTCCCAAGCATCATTCCAGGAATAAACAAACTCCTCTACTTCCGGCTTGAACGCTTCCTGCAGTTTCAGCACCTTGTCCAGACTGCGGTATCCGTCAAAGCTCTCCTGAAAATCAGGCTTTCCCTGCAGGCAGCGAACCCAGCTCCATTCCACATCGACGATATGAAACAGGGTGTGCAGAATTCCGCCTACTCCGCCTGTGCGGGTGCGAAGCAGCTCCTCCTCCGGCACGCTCTCACACCAGCGGAACCAATCTTCACGAACCTGCCAATTATATTGGAATAACGTTTTAATGAGCAATCTCCTCTTTCGTATCGGAATCGGTCTTTGTCATTCATGCCTAAACGGCTATTTCATTTACTCATATAGCGCGCGGGAGCACAATGGAAAATTAAAATATACCCGTTTTATACCGCTGCCTTTCAAGTAGAACAAAAGTTTATATTTTTGAAGAGGTGTGGAACCACGGGTCACTGCTGCCCGGGCTTGTCATGTACCTCGATGACGATGCTTCCACTTGCTTTCCCGTCGATGTAGGCGTCCAGCTTCCATAATCCTTTGGCCGGCAGATTCAGATAGCCAACAGACTCGACGTACTCCCGCGGCTCCTTCACAGGATCGTCATTCTGGATTTGCGTCTTCCCTTCAAAAGCCGTCACCTGCTCTCCCGTCTCCCGGCTTGTTCCGATGACTTTCACATCTTTATCCAGCAGCCGCCCGGTTTCTTCCGGCGTGTCACACCAAAAGTGGAGGAGCTGCTTGTTGCTCGAATTCGCTTGTACTAAGCCGTCTACGATGGCAAATTTGTCTTTGCTTCCCTTAAGCCCGTACGGCACCGGATTCCCATCAGGTCCGGATTTGGAAATCGTAAACGAGGGGCTCTGCTGCCAATCTTCGTATCCCCCTACTGTTTCTTTCTTAACTTCGCTGCAGCCGGACAGCAGGAAGACTAACAGGAACGTTGCCCATATCAATCGCAAAATGCACTCCTCCTTTTTTTGAGTCAGGGGCTGGATAAAGGTTTTTTTTTCGTAAACCTCCTGCCCGCCGCTTCATTTTAACCGGATATTTTTTTCTCCAGCGACCGGACATGGTCTTTTAGTTCCCGAATCTCCCGGTATAAGTCCTTGTAAGCGGAATAAACGAAGGATCCGATCACCATCAGCAGTAAGCCTGCGGTGGGAAGGAGAAGTTTCAGGCAGTACCAAACAATATAATACGCATCGGGCGTATCCGATCTCGTCGTTCTGGGGATCCAAAGTGCCAGTCCCGAGAGAAGGAGGATCAGCCCCGCGGTCATGGAACAGACATAGAGGATCCAGTACTTACTAGTTTCCATTCCACTGCTCCTTTCACAGCTCCATCCCTTAACTATATACCATATTTTTCAAGTAAAGTCCCGAGATCGGAGACGCTGATTGAATAATTTGTTTCAAATTTTCATTCTTGACCTTTTAGTCCGGAATGAATACAATGTGTTCAGGAGGTGATTCTGACATCACGGAAATGGTCTGAGCCCAGGATTATCCGTGCTTCACCCATATCAGCGAAAATAGCGCATCTAAATATGCGTTTCTTTTTCGGTTATTCCAGACTATTTGGTCTATTATTTTTTTGCCATTTCCAGACTATCCAGTCTAATTAAAAGCAATACTTCTACGAACTTCACTCCAACGAGAAAGAAGGATGAATCATGAAAACACGTTATTCATTCAAGAGCTTGGCTATTTTTGTTCTGGCGATCGCCCAGCTGATGCTGGCGCTCGATTACACGATCATTTATGTGACGCTGCCGTCCATCGGCCAGGATCTTCATTTTACCGCGTCTTCCCTGCAGTGGGTGGTCAGCGCTTATTCGCTCATCTTCGGCGGATTTCTGTTGATCGGTGGGCGAATGTCCGACGTACTCGGCAGAAGGAGAATGTTTATGATTGCGATGGCACTGTTTGGGCTGGGATCACTGGCCGGCGGATTTGCACCGAACGGCATGACCCTGATTCTTGCCAGGGGGCTGCAAGGACTTGGAGGCGCGCTTCTCTCCCCCGCTACCCTGTCACTCATTATGTCCAACTTTGAAGAAGGTCCCGAGCGTAACCGGGCTTTGGGAATCTGGTCCACAATGGGAGGCGTGGGCATGTCGCTCGGTCTGCTTTTAGGAGGCTTTTTGACTAGCTATTCTGGTTGGGCCGCAACGTTCTATGTGAACGTACCGGTTGCCGTCATCGTCTTAATCTTGACACCTTTCGTCCTGGCTGAGAGCAGAATATCGTCTTCACAGCAACGGCATTTTGATTTGTCTGGAGCAATATCGGTTACGGCCGGTATGATTCTGGTCGTCTATTATCTAATCCAAGGTCCGGAGGAAGGCTGGACGGCTGCATCAACGCTCATTCCTGGCATTGCCGGTGTAATACTGCTTGTGCTGTTCGCAATCATTGAACGGCGCACCGCCAATCCGCTTATGCCATTCAAGCTGCTCAAAAACCGCAGTTTCAGCGGAGCTGTAATGACGGCAGTTATCTTTTCCGCATCATTCGGTTCGCTGTATTATTTTCTGACCATCTACTTGCAGCAGGTGCTTCATTATACGGCGATCCAATCCGGTCTCAGCTTCCTGCCGCTGACGATCAGCGCATTTCTCGGGGCAAAGCTCGTAAACCGACTCTTGAGCGTCACCGGAATGGCCGGGACGATTGGAATCGGAATGGCGCTGGGTGCCGCCGGATTCCTGCTGTTGATGCCAATATCGGCGAACGGTTCCTTCTGGGGCATCATGCCGGGAATCATTCTGGCGGGCCTCGGACAGGCCATCGTCTTCACCACGATGTTTATCGCCGCAGGAACGGGAATGGAGCCCGCGTATCAAGGCGTGGCTTCGGCTCTTGTCTCCACCGGGCAGCAGATTGGAGGATCCATCGGCCTTGCTGTCATTCTGGCGGTAATAACCGCCGGCCTCGGACCGGGCCACGGTATGGATGCCGGGAGCCCCGCCGACTTGAACCATGCGCTGCACTGGGCATTCGGCATGAACATGGTGCTTGCCCTGGCCGGCATTGTGGTATCCGTTGTATGGTTTAACAAAAGGAGAGCGTCCTCTCCCGCCGCGTTAATTCAGATGAATGAACGTTAATCTTTCCATATCCCATCGGTGGTCGATGAAAAAGGAGCAGGCATCTCGCCTGCTCCTTCTTACCGTTTGCTCCGGCCGGAAGGGATTAACAGCACCGGCCGGGACGCAGACTTTGCCTTCTTCAAGCGCCGCGTCTTGCTTGGGAATCGGCTCCCTGAAGCAACCGCCGCGGGTATGACCGCCGCGGGTGCGACCTGCAGCAGTCCGGCGCCTACCGCCTGCCGGCCTCCCGGAATCTGAAGCGCGCTGGCTTCAAAACGGCGCTTAATTTCGGCCGGTCTCATCCTTGGGAACAGCGCCCTCAGCAACGCGGCTCCCCCCGTCACATGAGGGGCTGCCATCGAAGTTCCCGACATCTTGCCGTACGTGCCTCCGGGCAGGGTCGACAAAATATCGACGCCCGGCGCCGCGACGGAAATGCCGTTCCCCCGGCTCGAAAAATCGGCAACCCGGTTCGCTCGATCCGTGGCTGCAACAGCGATGGTCTCGGGATAGCGGGCCGGGGCGTCGATCAGCGGGCTGAACATCGTCCCCTCGTTTCCCGCGGACGCCGAAATGACGGCCCCCTGCTTGGCTGCACGTTTAATGGCGTCCTGCAGCGCCTTGTTATTGCCTGATCCGGTCAGCCCGAAGCTCATGTTCATTACTTTGATTCCCCGTTTGAGGCACCAGTCGATCCCTTCCACAATGTCGGAAACAAAACCGTTTCCGTTTTGGTCCAGCACCTTGACGGCGAACAGCTTGACTTTGGGCGCATTGCCGAAAATTTTTTGCCGTCCGGTGGCTGCCGCGATTCCGGCCACATGTGTGCCGTGGCCGTTGTCATCCTGAAACGATCCGCCGGTAATCGTATTTACACCGCCCGCGATACACAGATCCGGATGTTTGGCGATGCCCGTGTCGATAATGGCCACCTTGACTCCTCGGCCCTTCGTCCGGTTCCACAGCTCGGGCGACTTCACCCTGCTGACATTCCAGGGAATTTTGGCCGTGTCCACCAATGCGCTTTTCTTGGTGGCCTTGTTCGCACTGCCGCGTTTGGCGGCAGCAGCAGGCTTGATCGCGTGCGCCTTCACTTTCGCGTCCCGCTGGACATAGGCGACAAGGGGATGCTGTTTTATTTTTTTCATATCCGTGGAGCGATGAAAATGGCAGCAGATCAGCCGGTGGCTGTCCACGGCCTTCACCGGTTTGATTCCATTTGCGTTGAGTATATCAAGGCACTGCCGGTAATCCTGCTGCGTTTTGAACACGACGATCTGACGACTTGTTGTTTTGCTCGGGCGGCTGACGGCCGTTTTCTTCAATAACTTCTCCAGCTGCTTCACTGTATGCACCTCATTTGGAGGATGTATTCCTGATAGAATATGTGACATCGCCCGCATTGGTGTGCCTTTGCCGTGCTGCCTCAGCGTTAGCCCAGGAATAACCCAAACCGCAGGGAGAGTCATTAAACCAAATGGTGCAGATACGCTGATATGGGTGCACTCTGTGCCATGTTGGTAGATGTCGGCGGGCTAAGCGATGTATTATCCACCTTGTCAGCCCATCTCTCCAGCAACCGTTGAGCATAAAAAAAGCCCCCGTCCTTCCTACGCGGCATTGGCGTAAGACAGACTGAGGGGCGTCACCGTTCTTAGATGCTTTGTTCTATCATTTGAATATAAAAATCTATCTCTTTGCTGATCTGCTTATTCGTTACCTCTTCGCTGCGATCTTACTGCTGATCCTTCGTCACCAGCTTCAGCGGAGCCGGGATCGACTTGTCGACCGTTTTGCCCTGCAGCACGTCCTTCGCCGCCTGCACGGCCATCTGGCCGATCAGCTCAGGCTGCTGCGCCACAGTGGCGGTCAGCTTGCCGGCTTTGATCGAGTTCAGCGCGTCCTCGTTGCCGTCGAATCCGATGACCGGGATATTTTTGCCGGAGCTTTGGATCGCTTCGATCGCGCCGAGCGCCATCTCGTCGTTGTGGGCAAAGACGGCTTGCACGTCCGGGTTGCCCTGCAGCAGGTTTTCCATGACGTTCAGACCTTTGGTCCGGTCAAAATCGGCCGCCTGCTTAGCAATCACGTTCAGATCAGTGTCGGCCACTTCGTGGAAGCCTTTGCCGCGTTCGCGGGTTGCGGATGCCCCCGGCACGCCTTCCAGCTCGATGACTTTGGCGCCTTTGCCGAGCATCTTCACGATGTATTCGGCCGCCATTTTACCGCCCTTGACGTTATCCGATGCAACCAGCGCTTTGACGTCCCCTTTGTCCGAGGAACGGTCCAGCGTAATAACCGGAATCCCCAAATCGTTGGCGTTCTGCACGACCGTGGAAATCGCGGCGGAATCCGTCGGGTTGATCAGGAGCACGTTGACCCCTTTTTGGATCAGGTCGTCTACGTCATTGCTCTGCTTGGCCGAGTCATTCTGGGCGTCGACGACGATCGTTTCCATACCCTGCTTCTTGGCTTCGGCCACCACGCCGTCCTTCAGCGAGACGAAGAACGGATTGTTGAGCGTGGAGACGGACAAGCCGATTTTCATTTCCTTAATATCGCCGCCCGTTTTGGGCTTGGCCCATTCCGGCGGTTCCAGCGAACAGCCTGTGGTCAGAATCAACAAGAGTGCAGCTGCGATTAGCGTTAATTTTTTCATGATGATCTACTCCTTCTTATGCGGATTTCTTCCGGTCGATCAGGACGGCGATCAGAATGACGATCCCTTTGACGACCATTTGGTAAAAGGAAGAAACGCCGAGCAAATTCAGACCGTTGTTCAGTGTACCGATGATAAGCGCGCCGATCAGGGTGCCGACGATGCGTCCGCGTCCGCCGGACAAGCTCGTGCCGCCAAGGACGACCGCCGCGATGGCATCAAGCTCATAGGATGTGCCCGCCGTCGGCTGCGCCGAATTCAGGCGGGAGGTCAGGATGGCGCCGGCCAGAGCCGACAGCAGTCCTGCCAGGGAATAGATCATGATTTTTACGCGCGGTACCTTGATACCGGATACGATCGATGCTTTTTCGTTGCCGCCGATGGCATAGGTTTTACGGCCAAATGGCGTTTTATTAAGAATGACCCACAGAATGACAAAGGTAATGATCATGGTGATCGCCGGTACCGGGATACCGAGCTCGTATCCGCGCCCGAACAGCTGGAACAGCCGGCTGTCGCCAAGTCCTGTAATCGGGTTACCGTCCGTGTACACCATCGTCAAGCCTCTGAATACCGTCATGGTCGCCAGTGTAGCAATAAACGGCGCCATTTTACCTTTTGTAATGAGCAGGCCGTTCACCATACCCATCACGCCGCCGAGAAGACAGCCGATAATGATCGCCAGGATCGGATCAAACCCCGACACCAGCATATTGGCGACAAACGCACTGGACAATGCGAGAATCGAACCGACAGACAAATCGATGCCGCCTGTCAAGATGACGAAGGTCATGCCAAACGCGATAAGCGCGTTGATCGACACCTGGCGAAGCAGGTTCAGAATGTTAAGCGGTTCCAAAAAGCTCGGATTCAGCACCGACACGATGATGATCAGGATGATCAGCCCCAGCAGCGGGCCCAGCTTTTGCGTCACTTGCGATAGTTGGAAACCTTTTGGTTTTTTAGCGTCTTGAATGGTTGTCATGTTACTGTCCCCCTGTTGCTAACGTCATTATTTTTTCCTGCGTGGCTTCTTCGCTGCTCAGTTCCCCGCTGATTTCGCCTTCATGGACGACCAGGATCCGGTCGCTCATGCCCAGCACCTCGGGCAGCTCGGAGGAAACCATAATAATCGCAACGCCGCGTTCGGTTAATTCGTTCATCAGTTGGTAAATTTCCCGCTTCGCCCCAACGTCGACCCCGCGTGTCGGCTCATCCAGGATCAGCACTTTCGGACCGATGCCAACCCATTTGGCGATGACGACCTTTTGCTGGTTACCGCCCGACAGGTCGCCTGCCGCGGTTTCCGCAGACTGCGTTTTGATCTGCAGCCGTTTGACCAGCAGGTCAACGAAGTCTTTTTCCCGTTTCCCGTTAATAAAGCCTTTGGACGTAAAGCCGGACAAGCTTGGCAGCACCATATTTTCCCGGATCGAAAAATCGAGCAGCAGCCCTTCATCCTTCCGGTCCTCGGTAATAAAACCGATGCCGCGTTTGACCGCATCGTCAGGCTTGCGGATATGGGCTTTTTTGCCCTTAATCCATATTTCGCCGCTGTCCAAGTGATCGAGCCCGAACAGGGCGCGCATGATCTCGGTCCGCCCCGAACCCATCAGGCCGGAGAAGCCGACGATCTCGCCGGAACGCACTTGAAAGCTGACGTTCTCAAACAATCCCTTGCGGGTGGCGTTCTTCACTTCGAGCACCACATCGCCGGGCGACGGGTTCCGCTGCGGGTAACGCTCGGTCAGCTCGCGGCCGACCATTTTTTTCACGACTTCGTCAAAGTTGGTATGCGGTATGTCCTTCGTATCCACCGTTTTACCGTCGCGCATGACGGTGATCCGGTCGCAGATTTCAAATATTTCTTCCATCCGGTGAGAAATATAGACGATGGAAACGCCTTCCTTTTTCAAGGCGGCAATGACGTCGAACAGCTTGCGGATCTCCCGCTCAGTCAGCGCGGCCGTCGGCTCGTCCATGACGATGACTTTGGCGTCGGTCATGAGCGCCTTGGCGATCTCGATCATCTGCTGCTGGCCTACCGAGCACTCCCCGGCTTCACGCTGGAAGGGGATGTCTACCGACAGCTTGTCGAATTGGGCCTTTGCCAGCGTTTTCATTTGTTTGGTGCTGAGCAGTCCCCACTTCGTGGTCATTTCCTTGCCGATAAACAGGTTTTCAAGGACGGTCATGTCAGGCCAAATGTTCAATTCCTGGTGGATAAAAGCGATGCCCGCTTTTTCCGCTTCCTTCGGGTTTGGGAAATACGTCTCCTTGCCGTCGATCCGGATGACGCCCTCATCCCGCTGATGCAGACCAATGAGAATGTTCATCAGGGTGGACTTGCCGGCACCGTTCTCCCCCATCAAGGCGTGAACTTCGCCTTCCCGAAGCTCAAAATCCACACCGCTCAGCACGTGGTTGGTGCCAAAGGATTTATAAATGCCTTGCATTTGTATGTGCATAAGGGTTCCTCCTCTTTATCCAAAATGGACGCCGGATTGCAGAATGCAGTTGGCGAACGGCTTGGCTTCTCCGGTCCGGATGACCGCCTTGGCTGTGCGGGTCAAAGCTTTAAACTGTTCGTGAGGCACGTCCTCAATCGGGCAATCCGCAAATGTATGGTCAATGTAAGCTTGCGCTTCCGGGTTATCCGTTTTCATTTCCGCGGCGACGATGACCTTTTCGATTTCCATGTCCTCCGCGATGGAACTCACGACCTCCTCAAAGCTCGGATTCCCAAGCCTCAGGGCGAGGTCGATTTTGGTGACCCCTTCGGGGATGGGAAGGCCCACATCGGCCACGACGATCGTGTCGGTATGGCCGAGGTCGGCGAGGACTTTGGCAATGTGACTGTTCAGCATCCCATGTTTTTTCATTACAGGTTCTCCTCCACTTCTTGACGTGTCGGCATGCCGCCCTGCGCGCCGAACTTCATGACCGACAGCGAAGCGGCACGGTTGGCGAACCGGACACTGTCCGCAATCGGCTTGCCTTCAGCCAGCGCTACGGCAAAAGCCGCGTTAAAGGTGTCACCGGCGCCGGTCGTATCGACGGCTTCGACTTTGTAGGAAGGAATCACAACCTCTTCCTGTCCGTCAAAATAACGTACACCGCTGCTGCCTTCGGTAATGAACAGCTTGTTCGGATACCGGCGCAGCGCTTCGGATACCCGGCCTTCGCCGAACATGATCGCAGCTTCGTGCTGATTCGGCGTGATGTACGCCGCGTTCTCGATCACTTCGTCCTTGACCGGACGCGCCGGCGCCGGATTCAGCAGCAGCGGGACGCCGTGCTCGGCACAGATCCGACTTACGTGCTCCACCGTTTCTTCGGGAATTTCCTGCTGGATCAGCACCATATCGGCCGCGGTGATCGCTTGTACAGCCTGGTCGATATAGGCCGGCGTGACCTCATCATTAGCTGCTTTAACAACAACGATACTGTTGTCCCCTTCGGCAAGCACGATGTGAGCCGTTCCGCTTTCCATATCTGTAACCGGTTCCACATAGTCTACAGAAACCTGATTAGCTCGGAAATTGTTCAAAATGGCTTCGCCAAAGTGGTCGTCTCCCACCCGGCCGATCATGCTGACGCTCGCCCCGAGTCGGGCGGCTGCCACCGCCTGGTTGGCTCCCTTGCCTCCAGGCACGGTTTTAAAGCTCTCGCCGAGAACGGTCTCCCCCGCTCCCGGACGTTTGGACGATGTCACTACCAGGTCCATCGAGCTGCTTCCGATTACGCAAATGTTAGCCATCTTAATCCACCTTTCTGGTCGTATCCCGCTCTACAAAAGATACGGGCAGTTGTATATTTCGATTGTCCACGTTTCCCTGCTCGATCAGGCGGATCAGCAGCAGCGCCGCTTCCTTGCCCATATCGTAGGCCGGCTGCCGGATCGTTGACAGCGACGGGGAGAGCAGGCTGCTGAGCGGGATATCGTCAAAACCGATCACCTGCACATCCTCCGGCACGCGCTTGCCGAGGCGCTGAGCCTCATGCAAAACGGCGGTTGCCACGATATCGTTGCTGGCGATGACCCCGTCGGTGTCGAGATGTTTGGCGAACAGCTCTTTGGCCCAGCTTTCCGCTTCCGCAAAGGAAAAGGACGAAGTCTGAATGATGTTGTAGTCGATACCCGCTTCCTCAAGTACCTCCACGGCGCCTTGGAACCGGTCCTGGGCGGGACGGATATGTACGGGTCCGCGCAGGACCGTGATCCGCTTGCTGCCGCGGGCGATCATTTCTTGTGCGGCCAGCCGTCCGCCCTTGCGTCCGTCCGAGTACACTGACGGGCTGTCGCTGGACGTACGGTCCAGAAACACGACCGGGATGTTCAGCTTGGCGTATATATCCGAATCCGGACGGTTGGTTGAAGAGATGACGCCGACCACGTTATTTTGAATGAAGGTCTGGATGTATTCCTGTTCCTTCTGCTCGTTCTCGTCACTATTGCCGAAAATGATGCGGAATTCATTAGCCTGCATGCCGTCCTCCACGCCCCGCGCCAACTGCGGGAAATAGGGGTTCGTAATGTCAGGCAGCAAAAGTCCGATCAGCCTCGACTTGCGTTTGTATAATGATCTTGCAACCTCGTTTGGCGCATAATTCAACGCTCGAACCGCGTCTTCCACTTTCTTGCGGGTATCGGCATGTACGTATCCTGTTTCATTAATGCACCGGGATACGGTCGCAACCGAAACCCCTGCATGGCGTGCTACATCTTTAATCGTTACCATCTGAAATTATCACCTCGAAATGTGGAACCGGTTACACACATAAAGTAACACATCACTTTGCGTTTGACAATAGCGCTTTCAAAATTTTTTGATTGGATAATTTTTGCAGATGGTATAAAATGCAGGCGCGGTGCGGAAAAATAAGCACATTGTGCTTGGTGTCCTCAGTGCAGTATAGGACGTAAAAGTAACAGCTATTTTGTGACCGCTACTTCCGCCCGGTCATCAATAGATGCAAAAAACAGCAAAGAGCAATTATTTGCAGTCAAAAAATCTGCTTTGGCGAACAACGGAAAAAGTGCAGTTCATTTCCGATTCACTGGCTTGCGGCCGTTTCACCGGAAATGAACTGCACTTACGCATGCACTTCTGCAACTAGTTAGCTTGTAATGCTCTGTTTTGCCAAACAAGAGTAAATTTCAGATACTTCGAGGCACTATGCCCCTTGCCACTTAAACTTTCTTCATTCGTGCTTCATGCCTGCTTCATGCCTGCTTCATGCCTGCTGTATTCCTGCTTCGTTCCTGCCTTATTCCTGCTTCATTCCGGACCGCTCCACCCATACGATCTCCGCCTGCGGATCGGCTTTGCGAACTACCGCCTTGAAGCGCGGCACATCCAGCAGATGCACACTGTATATCAATCGAGTCTGAGCGGAAACCCGCGCGTAGTCGCTGTCACGATCAATCTCACGAGCACGGTCATGGCCGATCCCGGCATCATTCCACGCGAGTCCTTCGAGCCGCAGCCGGCTTTTCATTTCGGCTTCCACCTGCCGGGGATTCGCCGTCGTCACGCCGGCCAATCGGCGAAACCCGAATATGACGATCCCGGCGGTTTCATATGCCGCCAGGCAGGCGAACGCGGAGTACAGCGTCCGCTCCCACCCCAAAGCCGCGCCGGCGGTGACCAGCACCAGGGCGTGGCAGAGCAATAGCAGCCGTTCCACGGAGATGGCCGGGCGGGTGCCCGCCTGAATCCCGGCCGATCGGATGCGGTCGGTTTTTTCAAGGCCAAGCGCGTCCAGCAGGCCGCCTGATTTGACGGCCAGCCCGCCGCCAAAGCCAAGGCACAGGCCGCCTGCCAGCGCGGCAATGACCGGCTCACCGCTGACGGCTGGCAGCGGCGCCAGCAGGAACGCCGACCCGGCAAATGCAAGCAGCCCCGGGAGCACCTGGAGTAATATTTTTTTTCGGCCCAGAAGTGAATAAAAGAACAGCAGCGGCAAATTAAACAGCACCAGCAGCATCCCGAAATGATTATCGGTGTGAAACGACACCAGGCCGGAAATCCCGGTGACGCCGCCGGCGATCAGCTCGTGCGGATGCAGAAACAGCTCAACGCCGACCGAGGCGGCGATGCCGCCGATCACCGATTTGAGAATGGCATGCTTGCTGTTTCTGCCGGAAGCCCCAAATGTTTTTCTCATGACCATACGGCCTGCTTGATCGGATCATGCATAACCTTCCCTCCCTAAACTGAAATGGAAGTCCATTGGATGGGATCGCATTTACCCAAACATTCGTTAGTCTTATCCAGCCACTTCACCCTCGCGAACAATGGAACTAGCCTTGCAGCATTCTTTCGGCTTTTTACAGCGCCTCTTCCTTCTGAATCCCCGGTTTTCGGTCCTTAAATTTGATCCAGCGGTTCAAGAAGGTAAAAATCGATTTCGACTGCTTCGTCAGCAGCGGACCCAGGATGGCCAGGATCAGCACGTAGATCGCCGAGAACGGCTGGAGGATTTCCATCAGGCCGCCGTCTTTGCCCAGGTTGGCCATAATGATCGAAAATTCGCCCCGCGAGACGATCGTCAGCCCGATGTTGGCCGATGCTTTGGGAGACAGCGAAGCCGTTCGCCCGGCCAGCATGCCTGCGCTAAAGTTCCCGATCAGCGTCACAATGACCGCTGCCAGTGCAAGCCATATGGCACTTCCGCCCAAGGACATCGGATCAATGGACAGGCCGAAGCTGAAGAAAAAGATCGCCCCGAAAAAATCCCGGAACGGCATGATCAAATGCTCGATCCGCTTGGCGTGTTCCGTTTCGGCCAGCACCAGCCCGACCAGCAGCGCCCCGATCGCCTCGGCCACGTGGATCGTTTCGGAAAAGCCGGCGACCAGAAACAGCGCACCGAAAATGACCAGGGCAAACAGCTCGTTGGAACGGATTCGCAGCCATTTGTTCAGATAAGGCACCGCTTTGCGCCCGAGAATAATGACGGCGAGCATAAACCCGAGTGACACGAGTGCCGACAGCAGCACGCCGCCGATCGAGCTGGAGTCGCTGAGCACAAACCCGGACAGTATCGAGATATACACAGCGAGGAAGACGTCCTCGAACATGATGATGCCGAGAATCATTTCGGTTTCTGCATTGGCGGTCCGTTTCAGGTCCACCAGCACCTTCGCTACGATCGCGCTGGACGAAATCGTCGTAATTCCCGCGATAATCAGCGTCTCGGCGAGCGGAAACCCGCTGAAAAATCCGAGCATCAGCCCAAGCGTAAAATTAATGCCGATATATATTGAACCGCCTACGGCGATCGACCGACCCGACTTGATCAGCCGGCCGACGGAGAATTCGAGCCCGAGGTAGAACAGCAGGAACAAAACGCCGATCCGGCCCATAAAATCGATAAACGGCGCGCTGTCGATAAACCGGAAATCGAAATGCCACAGCTCCATCGCATGCGGACCTACCGCCATGCCGATCAGGATATAGAAAGGGATCACCGAAAACCGCAGCTTTGCCGAGATCAGTCCCCCCAGTGCAATGAGGACTAGCGCTAAACCAATTTCAAAGACCAAATGCTCCATCCTTTCACCCGCTTCCGTTCATCAGAATTTGTTTGAACCGCTTTTGCTGCTCCCGCTCTCCGATGGCGACAACCGTCGCCTCCGCGTTCAGCACGGCTTCCGGGCCGGGATTCACTTGTTTGCCGTTACGTTTATCCAGCAGCGCGATCACCGAAACCCCGGCATTTTGTCGGATGTTCAGCTCACCGATCGTTTTTCCCGTGCATCCATAATGGGGCTCGATCCGGTACCACTCGATCGTCAGCTCGTCAAACGCCATTTCCACCCGTTCGAGCTGCTTCGGTTTGTACGTCATACCGCCGACAAGAGCGGCCAGCTGCCGCGCCTCCGGGTCTTCCAGGGTCACCATCGAGATGCTTTGGTCCAAATCCTCGTACGAAAAATGGTACAGTTCACGCCGGCCGTCATCATGAATGACCACGACCATCCGGTCGCCGCTGGCGGTATCCATTACATATTTCATCCCGATTCCGGGCAATACAGACTCACGAATATCCATGAGAATAGCCTCCTGTAATTACATGTTTATATTTGAGAAACATTTCACATATTATTGGGTTGCTGCAAGTGGCAGAATGCCGCGTTTTTTCGAAAAGGCTCAAGGCAACCGCAACAAAACACACTCAGACTAAATGCTGCGCCGTAACAAAGGTATACCATTTGCCATCAAAGCCATTGCAATCCGCAGCCAATCCAGCACTGCATCAAAGCCCAAAAAGCCTGGCTGATCCACTATAAAAAACATTGAAATATGCCTAACCGATTTACTTTCAAACTAAATCCAGCCATGGCAGAAAAAACAAACGATCAACATAAAACGTGACAAAAATATCAATAACGAAATTCTTCACACGTCAGCCAACACAACGGCATTGCCACACGCAGCGAACAGCAGCTGTCACAGAGCCAAGCCATCCTGCGGTCTTTCATCCATTTTTGGGTACACGAAACGAACCGTCCCGCTATCGGCTTTTTTACAATCCAGGTTCGAGAATGCCCCGGCGCATGCCAATAAGGAACCGCTTATTCAGGAAGGAGATTAAGCCACATAACTCGAGGTAAATTTTATCGGAAGCAGCAGTAAATATTTTTTACGGAGAAAAACACACGGAACAAAGGGTAGCCGCGGTTTCGGAATACGCAGCACAAGCAGCAGCGGCAGCACAAAACAGAGAGGAAGCGCTGACGCCAGCATGATCAGTCTCTGCATGAGGGTTGGCGTTTTCCGTACGAGCGGTTTGCTTGGAGGATCGATCCGGCTGTACACCGTCTCGGTTTCCGTCGAACTTGCAGGGGAGGTAAACACTTCTTCTTCCAGGGAAACGGGAAAGGTTGCCATCTGAATGACACCCAGAACGACAATGAACATCATCCGAAGTCTATTCATCCATGCTGCCATCCTATCCCCCCTCTTGTGAAAAATTCATATATGATTATTCTAACACAAATTAGAGGATGTCTTCAAACTGATGGACAAGCTGAGACAAGCTGTGAACACTCTGATAAAAATTTTTGATCGATTTTGAAGGGCTGACGCAAGCGGCTGCCTCGATACCAGAACTCCAGAGGTGATGACAGAGACAGCAATAGCAGTAGGACCAAAAAACCGGCGGAACCAAGGGGCTCCACCGGTTTTCTTCACAATCTCACCAAAAAAACTTGCAGATAAGCTTATTCCGCCCAATTCACCGCGATCTCAATCCCTTCCGGTACGCCGGGGTATCGGATCAAGACCGTTTTTGAACCGGGATCATAGGCACAGGCTGCCGGCTGTCCCCCTGCCGTCACGGCCGACGGTTCTGCCGGAACGCGAATACGCGTGCTGACCTTCATTTCGGAAGGGGACTCGGAGACGAATGTCAGCTTGCCTTCGAGGTACTGCTCCTCGCGAATCCGGGATGCGCTGACAAGAATGACCGGCTGGTCCTGCAACTGTGCCGCCGGATGGTCCAGATCATACAGAAGGCGGTCATCACCGGGCTGAAGCTCCACGCGGCTCAGCACGGGCAGCTCCGGATCAAAGAGATCGACGAACGCCCCTTCGAGCTGTGCCGCCGGCTCCGCGGCATCGCGCTCGTCGAGCGCATGCGCGATTACATACGGACCGCGCCGGATGTGAAGCAGGCCGCTCTCAAGGTACGCGTCCTGCTCCCCGCGGAACTGAAGCGCCTGATGCACGCTGCTCCGCACCTGCTCGGCGCCTTCCTCCGAGCGGGACAATTCCGCAGGATGCTGCCGGTAGTACAGCACGGCCCCATCGCCGACCCGGTGCTCTCCTTCGCCCGGGTTACGCCCCAGCCCCATCGACTCGAACAGATGCTCTTCCGGCCGGTCATAGGCGCGGCCGGCGTCGCGGTTCCACCATTCCTGCACGTTGTGGAAAGGATCGCTCCCGTCGCCGTAATAGATCAATACGCCTCCCTCGCGGACCCACTGCCCGAGAACCTGATGAATGCCGGGATGCTCCGGCTTCATCAGCTCATAGCTCAGCAGCAGCACGCGGTAATCCGCCAAATATCCGGGAAAGGTCAGGATATTGTCCAGCTGGACCGGCCGCAGCGGAATGCCAGCTTTGACGAGTGGCAGCGCCATCCCGTAAAAGGCGGACCAATCCAGCAGCTCCTGCTGCGCTTCGCTCAGCTCTTCCGTACCGGAGGTGCCGTCGTACTTAAACTCCTGTTTGCGTCCGTCTTCGTCCGGATCGACGTCGCCCCGCTGATACATCGCGGAGTTCGCCAGCAGGACGCCGACGCCGGTCGTCGCCTTGCCTTCCTGCACATCCCCGTCATACCGGTGAATGTCCCGCAGCACGTTCATGACGGTAAGCAGGGACGTTTTATAGCCTGCCGGAATAACTTCCTTGCCGCTGCCGCCCTCTTTCGGATACCCCAGTTCGAACACCCGCCAAGGCCAAGGACATACCTCGTATTGGGAAACGCCCGGATGCAGCAGCGAGGCCACGACGGTCGAGCGGTAATTGTACGCGTAATCCTTCCAAGTATAACGCGGATTGTCCTCGATCGGGTCGTGGAGGAACCACATTTCGCGGCCTGTGCCGCGGGTCAGCTCCTGCATGACGCCATACTCCAAGAATGCCGTTTCAAAAGTACGTTCCTTACGGACACCCTTATAGACGTTTGCGGTCCGTGCAGTTCCCGTCCAGATCTGGGCGATGAAGCCGTCGCAGGCCGGCATGTTCACAAGCAGCGCTTCCGGGCTGATGATCCGCCACTGCGTGTAGTTGATCAGGCTGTGCGTCGGGACATAGAATCGGACTGTGCGGCCATAGTGAACAAGCGCATACTCCTTCATCTGGCTGCAGATCCGGTCCAGCGCCCGGTAGTACACATACGCTTTCAGCTTGGAAGCGCGGTATTGGGCGTCGGGCGACGAGTGCGGAGGAATCCAATCCTCACCGTAGTAGTTCCGCCACTCCCGCTTGAAGGCTTCGGAGTAACCCGAAGCTGCCCAGAATTCCGGCTCCTCCATATGGATGGCCTCGACGCCGCTGTCGATCGCCCGCTTGATATGAGTCGCCAAATACTCGGCGAACGAGACGGTCGGCACCATGTACGGGACGTCCTTGCCGTGGCTTACCTGATCCCCCGCCCGGTTGACCTGGGCTTCGTCCCAGTGATTGCGCCCGTCGAAGCGGCCGTACAAATAATCCTGGTACTCCCCCCATGATACGCCGGTCATCAGATGAATCGTGTATCCTGCCTGCTTCCAGCCTTGAATGCGCTCCGGTAAATCATCCGATATGCCGTAGACCATAACGAAATCCGTGCGGAGATCATACTTCGGCCCGTAAGGACGGGATTCCTGAAATCCTGTCCACTCCGGTCCTTTGCTTCCCAATCGGCTGCTCAAGGGTGAACCCTCCTTTAGTTAGGCATCGACAATTTGACGACTTCTTTCCCTTTCAGTTCTTCGTTGACATACTTCATGGCGTCATCGTAACCCGTGTTCTTGATTTGCTCGCGAAGGTCGTTGATCACCTTCAGGGCCGCATCATCCGACTTGGCGAAGATCGCCTGCTTCCATACGTCGCCGATTTGGTCCATGGACGGCTTCAGCGTTTCCCATTGCGGCGATTTGGTGATCACATCCCCCGGATTGAAGGCGGAAATGACGCTGATACCGTTCGGACGCAAAATTTTACGCGCGTTGTCCATCGCTTTCAGCCGTTCCTGGTCTGCCCAAATGTCTCCGCCGCCGACCGAATTAATACGGTCCATGCCGGTCATATTTTCCAGACCGATGCTGATGCCTTCGTTCTTCTTCGCCTTGCCCGTCGTGTCCGCCGTAAACTTGTCGAACCATTCCTGCTTGGCGGCCGGTTTGCCGTCAACCATATCCCAATGCGTCCCCTGAATACCGTAATGCACCAGCATGAAGCCTTCGTCGGAAGCGAGGAAATCGAGCAGCTTCAGCGCGGCGTCGACGTTTTTGGCTTTTTTCGTGATGACGGTAACGTTATTTCCTTGAATGTTCAGGTCGACCGGACGGTTCGGTTCTGCCCCGGCCCGCTCGAGAGGTCCGACAGGGACGTAATCGCTGCCCGGATGCGCTTTCACATATTCCTTGGAAGCGTCCAGAATGGCTGGGTAGTGCGCCGACAATACCGCGATGCGCCCTTGCTTGATTTTCTCGTTCGCGATCGGGTCTGTCTGCGTAAAAGCATCCGGATCCAGCAGTCCTTCGGATATCAGCTTGCGGTAATACAGCGTGTAATCCTCGTAAGCCTTCGTGAAGAACACATGCTCCAGCGTGCCGTCGCCTTTATCCTGGTAATCGGCCCCGTAGAACATTGTATTCCCGATACCTACCGCCCATCCGTCATGGAAGCCGCCGAGCGGAATGACCGGTGCGCCGTTTTCGCTCAGATTGGCGTCCTTGATCTTTTTCAGGAAATTGTAGAAATCGTCCTTGGTCTTCACGGACTGCGGATCGACTCCGATCTTATCGGCAATGTCCTTCCGCACGTAAAATCCGTACAGCCAGTCGTTGACGTCCTTGTCGGTGGCCGGCTGGTTCTGGTACAGCATGTACTTCTTGCCGTCAATCCCGCCGATTGCTTTTTCGTACAGCGCCGGCGGCACGTTTTCCTTGGCGATCGCCTTGGCCAGGTTCGGATACTGGTCGATTTTATCCGTCAAATCCACAAGCTGGCCTTCTTTAGCTGCCTTGATGATACCGTCCAGCTCGCCGCCCCAGGCAGGTCCGGTATAAATGTCCGGCAGGTCCTGCGTCGCAAAAATCGTGTTCACTTTCTCGGCCTCGCTGCCTTTCGTGTAGTCGATTTTTACCTTGATTCCGGTTTTCTCCTCGATCGCTTTGAGTACAGGGTTCGTTTCCGAATCGGAGCCTGAGGAACCGTTCCAGTTATTCAGCACCGTGAGCGTAACCGTTTTGGAGTCCGCGCCTTTGTCTCCCCCGTCCGCACTGTCGCCGCTGCCGCTGCTGCTGCAGCCGTACAGCATGCCGGATATCAGGGTAAACGCCATCAGAGAAGCTGCCAATTTAAACCGCTTTTTTCTCATATGAACCCTCCCAATTTGAATGAATGTATATGATATAGTCCCGCAATCAGGACGTCTATCCTTACCCTTTGACGGATCCGATCATCGTTCCCTTGACAAAATAGCGCTGCAGGAACGGATAGATACACAGGATCGGAAACACGGTAATGACGAGCAGTGCCATCCGGAGCGATTCCGGCGTAGCCCCCGCCGCGCTGACATTGACGGTTTGTCCACCCTGCTGCGCAGCCCGCTGCATCGAGGACGACAGCGCCTCCGCTTCGGTCAGCATTTGCTGAAGCAGGGTCTGCACCGGGATGAGGCTTTTGTTGGACACGTAATAGGTGCCGGTGAACCAGTCGTTCCAGTGCATCACGCCGACGAACAGCGAAATGGTCGCCAGTACCGGACCGGACAGCGGCAGTATGATGCGCATGAAGATTTGGAAATCGCCCAAGCCGTCAATCCGGGCGGCTTCTTCGAGCTCTTCCGGGATGCCTTGTATAAACGTCCGGATGATGACGATATGCATAAAGTTGAACAGGAACGGAATGACATACACCCAGAAGTTGTTGATCAGGTGAAGCTTCTGCAACGTAATGAAATAAGGGATAAAGCCTGCGCTGAAAATCGTGGGCAGAAAAATGTAAAAGGTGAAAAACGTGCGCCCGGGCAGCGTTTTTTTGGCCAACGCATAGGCCATCAGCGTACTGAGCAGCACGCTAAGCACCGTGCCGAGCAGCGTCCGTAAAATCGTGATTTTGTAAGCCTGCCAAATCTGCGGATTATCGAACACCTGGGCGTAATTGTCCAGCGTGAATTTCCGCGGAAAGAAATACAGAGCCCCCATCATGGAATCTTTACCGTCATTCAGCGAGTACACAAGCACGTAAATGAACGGATAAATCATGGAAAAGGCGAACAGCGTAAGCAGGAAATAATTCAATACGGTAAACCAGGAAAACGATCGTTTCTCCACGTAGGTCTCCTCCTTAGAACAGTGATACGTCGCTGACCTTCCGCGCAATCCTGTTGACAGTGACGATCAGGACCAGCGCAATCAGGCTCTGGAACAAGCCGACAGCCGCCGCATAGCTTAGCCGGCCCTGCTGGATGCCCTGAGTGATGACATGGACGTCGAGCACGCTGCCAATGGCTGCGGTGGAAGGACCGTTCAGAAGCAGAAGCTGTTCGAAGCCCGCGCTCATCAGGCTTCCCGTTGCCAGAATGAACAGAATGACCGCAACGTTTCGGATGCCCGGCAGGGTAACGTGCCAAATCAGGCGGAAACGGCCGGCGCCGTCGATTTTCGCTGCCTCATACAGCTGCTGGTCAATGCCCGCAATGGCCGCCATGTAGATGATCGAGTTCCAGCCGATGTTCTTCCAAACATCCGAGCCGATAATGACTTCATAGAACCACGAAGTGTTGTACAGAAATTGGATCGGCTCTACGCTCATCGACGACAGCAGGTCGTTGACCGGCCCGCCATAGGTAGCGAAGAGGCGCTGCATCAAGGTGACGACAACGATCCAGGAAATGAAATAAGGCAAATAGGATAAAGTTTGAACGGTCTTCTTGAATTTCAGATTTCGGATTTCATTGAGGAGGATCGCAAGGATGATGGGCATCGGAAATCCGATGATCAGTTTCATCAGGCTGATGATGATGGTGTTGCGGATAATGTCTGTCGACTGGTAATAATCGAAAAACTGCTTGAAGTATTTCAATCCCGCCCATGGGCTGCCTGTAAAACCGCCCACGAACGTATAGTCGCGGAAGGCGACCTGAATCCCGTAAAGCGGAACGTAGGAGAACAGAAAAAACCAGATGATCCCCGGAAGCATGAACAAGTAAAACAACTTATGCTTCCAGATCCGCTTCCACAGTGTTGACGAACTCATAAGCTCCACCTCTGTTTTCGGATAGTTTGAACGTTCCAGGTTTCGGCAAAGCGCTTATTTCTCAGTCATCCTCCCCTCAACTAAATGTAAGCGATTACACAATGTATTCAGCTGTTCTTTTATCTACTTGACCTCCCTTGAAACGATGTCGATTCATGGAAGCTCTTGGATTAACCATAATATAATATAAATATTTAACATATTCAATATGTTAATAAAATAAAAAAGACCTTTTCGTAGTGAAAAGGTCTTTTTTCTATACGGCATCGCTTATTCCGATGGAAAATTAACGCGGTTTTACGGGGCCGGTCGTCTGTCCGACGACCAGCTCGGGAACGAGCAGCGTCTTCGTGTAGCCGCCGCTCCGGTCCGCCCCCTTCCCAATGATGTCTACCAGCGTTTCCGCCGCGCGTAAGCCCATTTCATATTCAAACTGCTTGATATGCGTAAAAACGCTGAGCTCTTCCACGACGGAGGTCGGGTCGTCGAAGCTGACGATCGAGAGGTCGCCTGGGATGGACAGCCCGTTTCTCTTCGCCATTTGCTGGATCTGCACGCCAAGCTTGCCGTTCAGCGTGATATAGGCGGTCGCCAGACCGCTGCGGATATACCGGTACAGCGGGTGCTTCTCCGGCTCATCTGAAGCATGAATCCGAAAGCCGGTAATGATATGGGCCGGGTTAATCAGCGCGCCCTTGTCCTTCAATGCGTCCATATAGCCTTCGATGCGCTCCTGGACGGTGACGGTCTGCAGCGGAGAATCGGAGCAAATGGCGATTTCACGGTGGCCCAGCTCCCACAAATGCTCTACGGCAAGCCGCGTCCCCAGCCGCCCGTCAGCCGCGATGTAATTGGTTTCGACACCCGGCAGAAACCGGTCGATCAAGACGAATGGAAAGCCGGAAAACTTCAGGTTCAAAATTTCGTCGTTGTAATGCTCCTCGTCCACCGGGAACACCAGAATTCCTTCCGCACCGATCTGTTTCAAGGTTTTGATCGCTTCCTTTTCGTGCTCCAAATCCCCCTCGGACAGCAGAATCATGGTCCGGTATCCTTTGCTGCTTAGGCCTCTGCGGACACCGTCGATCAGCCGGACGGCAAAATAATCGTAAATCGAAGGCATCACGAGCCCGATGAGCCCCGTTTTCGGCTTCACCTCTTCCGGAGCCCGGCCAAAGACCGGACGCGGTACCTCAGCTTCTTCCGCGGCCGCCGGCTCGCTGACAAAGCTGCCTTTTCCGGGGACCCGGCTGATGACGTTTTCGTTCGCGAGGCCGGTCAGCGCTTTCACAACCGTAATTTTGCTTACATCAAAGCGTTCCATGAGTTCCTTCTCCGTCGGGATGCGATCACCGGACTTCAGGCCTTCCGACTCGATCAGTTCCCGGATGTACTGCTGTATTTTTTGATACAGCGGGGTCCGTGCGGTAATATTCAACAGGATCACCATACTTTAATTTGAGATTTTGTTATATATATTATCGGCTGGAACATGGGTTCGCAACATTCATCCTGACTAAAAAAATGGTCTATTCGTATGATTCCTTAATTTGATATATTATATATGTTATATTGAATAACGGATTTTGTATAGCGGGGTATTGTAAAAATGTCGCAATAACGCAAAAAAAGACGGCCGCAATGCGGCAGCCTTTTTTGAGTCCATGCCTTTTCGAAATCGGACTGAGCTTACACATTCAGCTCCAGCTTGGCATGATATTGACGGTACTGCGGGTCCTCGCCCGCGACCATCATGCCCATGCCCCAATCGATATGAGTCTCCCGGCTAGGCGGATCGGCAGGATCGCGGTATTGGAACAGGACGTTTCTGCGCGGCCGGCTGCTCTTGTTGCGGTCGGACCCGTGAATCGTCAGGTAGTTGAAGAACAGCACATCGCCTGCGCTTGCCGGGCATGGTGTGCCCATGCTCACCGGGTAATCGCGGTGATCGAGGTAGTACCTGCCAACATGGGGAAGCGGTCCCTGCTTATGGGATCCGGGAACGACGCACAGGCAGCCGTTTTCCATATCCGCATCGTCGAGATGAACGCTGGCGGCAAGCATCGTATGGCGATCATGAGGGAAATACGGATAGTCCTGGTGCATCGGAAAAGCGGCGCCCTGCTCCGGCGGCTTCACCAGCATTTTGGTATGATGGAGCTGGACGTTGGGACCGATCAGCTGCGTCAGAACGCCCGTCATACGCGGATGCGCTACGGCTCGGGTGAAGCAAGCGTCGTGAAACTGCAGATCGTGAAAGCCTTTGAGCACCAGCTTCTTCAATTCGTCCTGGGGAATGTAATCCCCCTGCCAAGTATGGTTGGCGTCCTGCTTGGCTGCAGCCGCCTTGGCAATCGTACGCTCCACCGCATACTGCATCTCCTTGACTTCCTCTGTGCTGAACACACCGCGGACGAGCAAATAACCGTTTTCGTTATAAAATTCGACGTCTTCTCTGCTAATCATCTTCCCGTTCCCTCCCGTAACATTTGAATGACAAATCGTGAATACGCCTTCATTAT
The DNA here is from genome assembly GCF_038009285.1 of Paenibacillus sp. FSL R5-0378. NCBI lineage: Bacteria > Bacillati > Bacillota > Bacilli > Caryophanales > Paenibacillaceae > Paenibacillus > Paenibacillus sp. FSL R5-0378. The sequence continues at coordinate 3,665,368 of NZ_JBBPAY010000001.1, read as the reverse complement.
AGGGATAACAGACACCTGACGTCTTTGCCGGATTGGAACCTGTTTTTGTCGGATTCGGACACGAATGGATGAGGAGGACTTGAAATGGATCATCTCGTCTGGGGAGCCGCCCTGTCTAAACTGCATTCAACCATCGGAGAGCTGACCGAAGAGGATTTATGCATCCGCATACATTATTGGGGAGCCCTTGCGGAGCACCGGAGCAACTTAGAGCATAAGCATTCTTTTTTTGAAATGTGTTATGTCGCAGGCGGTGAAGGAACGTATGTGGATGAAGGGCGGATCCATCCGTTAGCCAAAGGAACGCTGTTCATTTCCAATCCCTACCGCATGCACTGTATTGAAAGCACAGGGATGCAGCTCATATGGCTCGCCTTCGATGTGGATGCCGGGCGCACCTCAGCGCCCTGGAACGGTCAATTTGCGCGGCTGGCGCAGTCGGACTGCTATATTCTTCACGGCGCTGAAAACAGCCCGGCCGTCCTGCTCTGGAAAGCGATTATGCAAGCGGCCGCCGAACTGGATACCGCCCGGTTTCCGCTGGACCGGCTGGTCCTTGCGCTTGTGGCTGCGCTGCCGCAAACCTTTACGCCGGACCGCCAGCAGCACAAGCCGACGCTGCCACCGCCCCGCTCCGCTTCTCTGAGGCAGGCGCTCCAATTCATCCGTGATAACCTGGAGTCACCGCTAAAGCTGGAAGATGTGGCGCGGTATTTTCATCTATCGGGAAGACATCTGGCCCGTTTGTTCCAGAAGGAGCTCAAAATGACCTTCACGGCATTCGTCCGCCAGGAAAGGATCCGGCTTGCGGCGTACCTTCTGCGCGAGACGGACCACTCCGTCAAGGAAATCGCCGACCTAACGGGTTTTGGCTCCGTTCACTATTTTACCAGGATGTTCTCGGCTGCCGTCGGCATTCCCCCGGCCGCCTACCGGATCGCGCCACAGCAAAAAGGCATGCCCTTCGAAGAGGAGCATGCCTGATTTCAAAATGTGTTCTTAGGCGTAACAGTTGTACGATTTCAATGCGGGCTTCAAGCTCTCCCGGTAATGGGCGGAGCCTCATTGGGACCAAAAGATACATTGATCCGATGATCCAGCACGACGGCGTCTTCCGTTTCAAACCGGATTTCCGTCGTAATATGAAACGGCGTCTCAATGAAGCGGATGCTCAGCTCCAGCGTATCCGGGGACTTCCATGTAAAGCTTGACACCGTTGAGGTCTGCCGGGGCATGATCAGATCAGACGTGCCTTCCAGCCATTTCCCGCGACCCAAAGGCAATGCAAAGTGCTTCCCGCCGGTCTCATACAGGTCAACCACCGCCTGATCGGCCTCGAAACGGACCGAAATCCGGCTCCAGTTCATGTCGTTGTCGTCCAGCACATAGTTTTTGCCGTTGACGGCGGATTCCAGTTCCGGTTGAATGCTGTACGCGAGCGGAGCAAGCTGCAGGCTGCGGATCCGTTCCTGCAATCGGTCCTGCGTTTCTTCGTCCAGCGGGAGCTTCTCTCCGGCCATCGCTGGCAGCAGTCGCTCCCAGACGGCGTTCATCACTTCCTGCATCTGGTTCGTTCCGCTGGTGACGGCAAGCACCGCCTCCTGCTCCGGCATGACGATGCAGAACTGGCCGAAGGCTCCGTCTCCGCGGTAGGCGCCGTGCCGGCATCTCCAGAATTGGTAGCCGTATCCCTGCGCCCAGTCGCTTTCCCCGCCGTCTCCGTTGGAGATCTGTTTCGAGGTCGCCTCCTCTACCCACGCTTCCGGAATCAGCTGGCTGCCGTTCCATGCTCCTCGCTGCAAAAACAGCTGGCCGAACTTGGCGATGTCTTCTGTCGTGATGCTCAGTCCGAAACCTCCAGTGTTGATTCCCCGCGGACAGGACTCCCAGGTGGGGTTGTGAATGCCCAGCGGCTCAAACAGCCGCTTCTGCAAAAATTGAAGCAGCGTCTGCCCGGTCACGGATTGCAGAATGGCCGACAGCATATAGGTTGCACCCGTGTTGTACACAAAATGAGTGCCGGGCGTATGCTCCACCGGAGCTGAGAGAAAGGCCTTGGCCCAATTCCCGTCCGTGCAGCGGTCAATGGCCCCCATCGTATCCTGGTCATTCCCCGTGCCCATCATCAGCAGATGCCGGATGTTCATGGCAGCCAAATTCGGGCTGACTTCCTCCGGCAGGTCGTCCGGGAAGAACGTAACGACCTTGTCTTCCAAAGACAGCAGACCCTCGTGCACCGCGAGACCGATGGCTGTGGAAGTAAAGCTCTTACTCAGCGAAAACAGCATGTGCGGCAGCTCCGGGGCATAAGGCCCCCACCAGCCTTCCGCAGCCACCTGTCCGCGGCGAAGCAGCATAAAGCTGTGCAGCTCAATGCCCTTGGCCTGTACCTCGTCCAGAAAATCAAGAATGGCCGCCCCGGGAATGCCCAGCGCTTCCGGTCTGCTTCTTGGTAATTGCAGGCTTGTATTTTCCATGGTTTCACACCCCTTTCGTTACAAACGTACCGCAGCCACATAGCAATTTCAAGCATTTTGTTTCCGCTTACAATCGGATTCCTTTATCGCCTTGCGTTGACCCTGTCCTGCTGTGCTATTATAATCCCTGATACCAAATCAAGATGGGAGGCTGACATGTCATGAAGTACCGCAAATTGGGCGGCACAGGCTTGGAAGTATCTAATCTTTGCCTGGGCACGATGGCTTTTGGAAGATGGATCGATGAGGAAGCGTCGGTGCAGATCCTGGATCACGCGATCGACCAGGGAATCAACTTTATCGACACCGCCAACTATTACGGCAAAGGGCAGGATGCCGACGTTCCGCACGGAACAGGCGAAAGCGAGGACATTATCGGCCGTGCCCTGAAGGGCAGACGGGATCAGGTCGTTCTGGCGACGAAAGTGGGCATCCGGTCGGGGTTCGGGAAAAATGACAGCGGCCTGTCGCGGACCCATATTTTGCGCGAAGTCGATAAGTCGCTGCAGCGCCTTCAGACGGATTATATCGACCTGTACCAGGTACATATTTTCGACCCGCACACGCCGCTGGAAGAAACGCTTCGGGCTCTGGACGACCTTGTTCGCCAGGGAAAAGTAAGGTATATCGGCTGCTCCAACTATGCCGCCTGGCAGATTGCCAAAGCGCATGCGATCAGCGAGCGGATGAACCTCGAAAAGTTCATTTCCGTGCAGCCGCAGTACAACCTGCTCTCCCGGGAAATCGAACAGGAGCTTCTGCCGTTCTGCGCCTCGGAGGACGTCGGCGTCATGGTATACAGTCCGATGGCCCGCGGGATGCTCTCCGGCAAGTACAAAGCGCCAGGGGATGCCCCGCCGGAGAGCCGCGCCGCCAGCGGGGAGAAGCCGCTGCAGCAGTATTTTACCGAGCGGAATTACGAGCTTGTCAAAAAATACGCGGTGCTTGCCGGTCAATACGAAGTCAGCCTTTCCCAATACGCGCTGTCGTGGGTGCTTAATCAGCCCGCGGTCACAGCCGCCATCATCGGTGCCAGCAAAGTGCATCACGTGACGGATGCCGCGCAGATCAGCGACTGGTCCTGGACGCCGGAAATGCTGCGGGAAGCAAGTGATGTCCGCAGTTCTACAGATGAATAACAGCCTCATTAAAAAACAGTCCCGGCCGATATCTTGGCCGGGACTGTTTATTATCATCCTCACTCGCGCGCCAGTCAACGGATGGCGATTATAACTAGGCACGTTCGGGCTCCCATTCGGCATTCAGCACAAATGTTGCCCGTATTTCGGTATGATGGTCCGGATCCGGCGCTGCCGGAATCCAGATCCCTATCCCCGCTATACTTCCGGCGTTGGCGTCGGCGCCGCGTATTTCCCGTTGGAATACGTCTGGTCGATGATGCCGCGGATCTCTTTCACGCTTTTACCCTCTTTAACCAGCGAAGCTGCCGTAAGCGCCGTCTCGACGCACACGCCGCAGCGGGTGCCGTGATCATCCCATACTACGCTTCCGTCCGGGTTGACTTCTTTAATAAAGCAGTTCAAATTGCTTTTGTGGCCTGCACTTTCCCCGCATCCGCAGTAACATGGAATTTGGCTGAGCACTTCCTTTACCCCGGCTGCCGCCATATAGGCCGTTCTGACGGTATCGTTCGCCGGCTGCAGAAACGAAGGAAGCTGCTCCTTCCCGCCGGTCGTCTCCTGCAGATCGCCGTTTGCGGCCATCTGCTGGTGTGCGCCGTGATCGTGCTGCATCGTCTGCTCCGCCGAATCCGGGCTGCCCTTATCCGAGCAGCCGGATATCAGCAGCCCGCCCAGGACGATTCCGAGCACAGACAGCCTTGCCTTACTGCCCATCATCATGTATCTCTCCTTTGATTGTTGTCCATTTTACATAGTATACCATGCCGCTTGCCGGATATATAAATTCGGATGACTTCGCAGCCGGTTACGGTTCCTGATCATGTCTGACCCGAGTGCCGGCGGGGCATGGACATTTTCTTAACAGTAATTATTCCGTTTAAGATGCCGTTTTGATATAATACAGGTATCTAGCCTTTATTTCGGATTTTCACAGAAAGGTGATTGCCATGGAACAGTCCATCCATCCGTCCCAGGAATGCGACGCAACCTGCACGGGCTCAGACAATGAATTGGGCAAAATTAAAGAAGCGCTGATCGATGATCAAGCTGCCTCGCAGGTCGCCGATTGGTTTAAAGCCTTTAGTGATCCCACGCGGGTCAAGCTGATCGACGCGCTGCTGCAAAGAGAACTGTGCGTGCATGACCTGACCACCCTGCTCGGCATGGGCCAATCCGCGGTGTCCCACCAGCTGAGGTATTTGCGCAATTTGCGGATCGTCAAACGCCGCAAGGAAGGCAAAACGGCCTATTACTCGCTTGACGATACGCACATCGAACAGATTTTCCTGCAGACGCTGCAGCATACCCAGCATGGATAAATATTTCTAACCCAAGACCCTCTGCCTTTGGCGGAAGGGTCTTTTCTTTTTTTGCTTTCGCGGCCAACCGAACCATCCGACGTCCCTCTTTATTTTTTCCTGAGAAGAAACCAAGGGTTGCCGGCTCCAATAAAGGTCAATGCTGATAACAAGTAATCCTTTGATCAGGAGGCAGCTCCATATGAACAGAACGAACAGATGCCTGCTATCCGCTTTTCTCTTTCTCTCGGTATCCTTATATGCCGGATGGAGCTTTGTATGGCCTGCAGGAGTGGCTGATGCAGAACGTGCCGATACGTTCTTCGGCCATGATTCTATTCAACAACCTAAGGTTGTTAACGGCAGCGACGGCCAAACCGGGCGGGACCCTTCCCTGGATCCGTCCCTTTTATCGGCAATGCTGCTGGCAAAGGATCCCGTACAAGCCGCGGTGCAGTTTTCCAGAACCCAATGGCTGGACGGAAGCATGAATAACAGCCCGGACGTCGTCATTCTGGCTGATCCCCAGGATAAACCAGGCGCACTTGCGGCAAGCCGTCTTCTGCTTTTTTCAAAGAATGGAACGATGCTGTTTACAGGCAAATATGTAACACCGGAGGCCACCCTAATCGAGCTTGTCCGGCTTCGTCCTTCCGGTCTTGCTTCGCAAAGCGGAGTGCAGGTGATTGCAGCGGGCGACATACATCAGCGGGTTATCGATCAGCTCCGCAGGCTGGGCCTTCGCACCGAGCGAATTCATGCTGCGGCGCCCGAAGCTCTGGCGGGAGCGGTGGATGCTTATACGGCACAGCTGTCCGGCAAACATAACCGAGCCGTGATCATGCTCCCCTTGGATCAAAAGCCATTCTCCTCCTCTATGCTCCACCTTTTGCAGGAAAAAGAGGGCTCCCTCCTTTTCGTCAAGCGGTTTTTCATTCCAAGGGAAACCCTTCAGGCGTTAGAACAGCGAGACGGCGGTTCAAATATCTACATTCCAGCTTCGCTGGAAGCGGTCTCCAGACAGGTGGAGCGTAGGCTGCAGCGTTACGGAGAGGTGACAAGAATATCGGGGGACTAGCAGGAGCTTCCCAAACGGCAGCGGGCGGCACCGCATACAGCGGACCGCCCGTTATTTTGTACACCACAGTTTTGGAATCGTTTCATTATTTCAGCTTCAGCACCCGCATCGCATTTAGGACGGCCAGCAGGGTAACACCGACATCGGAGAAGACGGCTTCCCACATCGTTGCGATGCCAAAGGCTCCAAGCAGCAGGAAGATCCCTTTGACTGCCAGCGCAAAAACGATGTTCTGCCATACGATTTGGCGCGTACGCCCCGCAATGCCAAGCGCGGTGACGATCTTGGACGGCTCATCGGTCATAATGACGATATCCGCCGCCTCGATGGCAGCGTCCGATCCCAGGCCGCCCATCGCGATCCCCACGTCGGCTCTCGCCAGCACCGGCGTATCGTTCATGCCGTCCCCGACAAAAGCGATTTTTTCCTTGGGCTGCTTCAGCCGGCTCAGCCGTTCCATATGCTCTACCTTATCCTGTGGAAGAAGCTCGGCATGCACCTCGCTCACGCCAAGCAGCTTCCCGACCTTATCCGCCACCGGGCGCGCATCGCCTGTCAGCATAACCGTCTGTTTGCCCCGCTGTTGAAGCGCGCCGACCGCCTGAGCCGCATCTTCCTTCACCTCGTCCGAGATGAGCAGATAACCGGCGTATTCTCCGTTCACGGCCACATACACGACGGTGCCCGGCGCATCCGGCTGCTGAGCCGCAATGCCTTCCTCCTTGAGCAGCTTTGCGTTGCCGGCCAATACTTCCACGCCGTCCAATTTCACGTGAACGCCGTGTCCCGCAGCTTCATTGTAGTCCTGTATGCGTGACGCATCTAATTCTTTCCCGTAGGCTTCTCTGATCGATTCGGCAATGGGATGGCTCGAATGAAGTTCGGCAAAGGCTGCATATTCCAGCAGCTGTTCAGGGCTGATTCCGACGTGGGCCGGACGGGTTTCGGTCACCCGGAACGTCCCCTTGGTCAGCGTGCCGGTCTTGTCGAATACAACATATTTCACATCATTCAAGGCTTCCAGGTAATTGCTCCCCTTGACCAGGATGCCCGCTTTGGAAGCGGCGCCGATCCCTCCGAAAAATCCGAGCGGAATCGATACGACCAGCGCGCAGGGACACGAAATGACGAGAAAGATCAGCGCCCGGTAGATCCAGTCGGAGAATGTCGCGCCGCTCACCACGAGCGGGGGTACGAGCGCAAGAAGCAGGGCGACGATGACGACGACCGGCGTATACAAACGGGCGAACTTCGTGATGAAGTTCTCGGTAGGAGCCTTGTTGCTGCTGGCGTTTTGGACGAGGTCCAAAATTTTGGCCGCGGTGGACTCCCCGTAAATCTTGGTCACCTCGATCGTAAGGACGCCATTTTTATTGATGAATCCGCTCAGCACCTCATCGCCCGCTTCCAGCTCACGCGGTACGGACTCGCCGGTCAGCGCTGAAGTGTCCGCCATCGACCGGCCCTCGGTCACTTTGCCGTCGAGCGGGATCTTCTCTCCCGGTTTGACGATAATCAAATCGCCGACCTGGACTTCCTCGGGCGTCACTTGTTTCGTTCCGTCCCCTGTCTTCAGGTTCGCATAATCCGGCCGGAGATCCATCATGGCGCTGATGGACTTGCGCGAGCGGTTAACTGCGATGCCCTGGAACATTTCACCGATCTGGTAGAAGAGCATGACGGCAACCCCTTCGGGATACTGTCCTACGCAGAACGCCCCAATCGTCGCAACCGACATCAGGAAGTACTCGTCAAACACCTGGCCCCTAAGGATGTTGCGGAGCGCCTGCAGGACGATGTCGCCTCCGGTAATGAGATAGGCCACCAGAAACATGGCAAGCTCGGCCCACCCTGTGACCGGCAGCAGCATCGCGGCCGCCGTGATCACCGCCCCTGCAGCCAGGCGGATCGACATGACCCGGATGCCGGAGCTGCCGTGATCATGCGAATGACCGTGATCATGGCCGTGGGCATGATCACGTGAATGACCGCCCGCTCCGTGGTCATGACCTTCGTGGGAATGACCGTGATCATGCGCGTGCCCATCATGATGATGGCCGCGGGACCTTTGCGGATGATTTCCTGCCGCTTTCGGAGCCAACTCGCGCACGCTGACATGCGGCTCTAATTTTTTGACTTTCTTCGTAATCTCCGATATCAATTGGCCTTGATCTTCTGAGGATTCAAAAGTCAGCGTCTGCTTGACGAAATTTACGGAGCAGGAAGAAACCCCGTCCATCTTCCGGACCCCATCCTCGATCTTCATGGCACAGTTTGCACAATCCAAGCCCTCGAGCAGCAGCTCGCGCTTCACCTTAGAGACGGCTTCAGTCATCAAAATGCCTCCGATCCAATCACGAATATAATATGAGCATATATTCATATATAAACTTGTTAAGCACATTATATTCAGGGATGGAGAAGAATGTCAATCAGCTTTTCCGGGCTTTTCCACCAAAGATGGAAAAAACGAAAAAAAGGCAGAGGCTGTTCCCCTGCCTTTTCTTGCAGCTCAACCGGTCTCATCCGAGACGCACGACATCATCAGCTCCCGGTATTTCCCCGGCGTCACGCCCTCGATCTTTTTAAAAGCCCGGATAAAGACAACGTCGCTCGTATATCCGACCAATTGCGCGATTTGGGCATTTGTGAATTCCTTGTCTGCCATATGGCGTTTGGCAAGCTCAATCCGTTTCTTGGCGATATGGTCGCTGAGATTGATCCCGCTCTGTTTCTTGTAAAAGGTCGAGACGTACTGCGGCGTCATGTCGAAGTGATCCGCCACCATGCCAAGCCCCATGTTCGAATCGGTGAAATGCTCATCCACGAACTGATCCATGTCCTGCAGAAGCTGGGCGCTGTGGCCGCTCTTGTCCGCAACCATGCTCTCCGCCAAAATTTCATACAGCCGCTTCATCCGTTTGTGCATTCCTTCGGCCGTTTCATAGGAGAAGATGTCCTTCACCAGATCGATATCGGGTCCGAGAATGTCATTCTGGTCCACGCCCGTGGCGTTCATAATTTTTAAATATGTACTGGTGATGTTAAAGAACAGGCATTTCCCGTATTCCGGCGTAATGCTGCCCGATTCGAAATTCATCGCGTAAATCGTGTCCAGCAGCTGCAGGGCATGGTCGGCGTCACCGCTCCTTACGAAATTAATCAGCTGTACCTCAATATCGACCGGGTAGTAATAATGGGAGTGCACATCTGTAATGTCCTGAAAATAAATGATCGTCCTGCCGCCCTTAACAATCCGGAATTCTAGGGCAGACGCCGCTTCCGCATAGCTCTCGCTGATGCTCTTCGCACCGCTGTGAGGCAGGCCCACCGCTACGGTAACATCGATCTTGAAGCGTTCCTCGATCATGCCTTTGAGCGCTGTGGCCAGCTCACGGGTCACCCTCTCGCCGCCCTCGGCCTGTTCCGCGGCAAAGTTGCACACGATCGCTACCCGGTCCCGGTCCAGCTCAACGGCAAACGCCTTGTGCGGATACTCGATCAGATCCGTGCCGATATTGGATACGATAAAGCGGGCAAGCGCCCACTGCTCCTCGCTCGGCTCCGCGTTGAACCTTGCGATGCTGTCCAATTGGACGACCATGACCGAGAAATCGTCACTGACGAACGTAATATCCATAAACCGCAACGACTGGCCGCCTTCCCGGGACGCGTCGACATCCATCTGCCCCCGGAGCAGGCGCAGCAGGAAGTTGGAGCGGATGACGGGCGTCTGCTGGGCGAGCAGGCTGCGTAAATTTTTTTCGGTATGCAGGGAGCCTTCAATAGACTGCAGGATCAGCTCGTATTCGTTGACCTGCGGCCTTCCGCTCCATTCATTGCCCCTGAGAATGGCATTGACCGTTTTACGCAGCGGACTGTAATTTCGGTAAGCGAAGATGAAGGCTGCGGTCAGTCCCACGGCCAGACAAAGGGCGAACAGGATCAGCGCCCACTGCTTGATCAGAATGATCTGCTGCATGAAGACGCTTTTGGGCGTAACGAGCACGTATTTCCATCCTTCCTTTTCGGATGAGGTATACGATACCATTTTCTGATCGCCATTAATCGTTTGATTGAACAACCCGCCGGTCCCCGTGATCCGGGACAACAATTCGCCCGGCAGCGGCTGGCGGTCTGTCGCCATGATCGTGCGTCCGTCCGAATTTACGATGTAGATCGAGCTGTCGCTCGCGGATTCAATCTGGGCAAACATTTCCTTAATCTGACTCTCGTCGATCAGAATGACGAAGGTTCCCGTAATATCGCGCCGGTCCCGCCCCGGAAGCGACTGGGCGAAGGTGATGACGTTCAGCGGCGTTTTCTCGATGCTCTGCATCGGATCATACTCGGCGGTCCGCAGCAGCGTGGCCGATGGAAGATAATCCATCGTATGGAAGCTTGTGAGCATGCTTTCCCGCCAGCGGTCGTAACTCATGCCCTGATAGCTGTAATACATATCGTAAAATTTGTGCGAATCGGTGAGAAGCCCGGGCCTCAGCACCAGATCGCTGTTGCGGAAATAGACATAGTAATCCAGGATAAAGTTCGTCAGGCTCCCCTGCCTTGACATCGTGTTCCGCATAAATTCGATGAACTGGTACCGGTCGGGACCGCCTGCATCCTGGTCCAGTTTGAGCAAATACTCCAGCTTCGGATCGAAAATGATCTGCTGGGCCAGCTTTTGCACTTCGCTTAATTTGCTGTCCAGGGACAGCTTGAGCTGCTCCAGCATCGCTTGATTGGAACGGTTGGCACCGCTTTCCAAACTTGCTTCGACTTTGGTGTACAAGAAGGCTCCCATCGAGACCGGGATGAGCAGCAAAACCAGATTGGAAATCAGCATCGTCATCCACACGCTTCGCAGATGACCGATTCCAAGCGGACGAAGCAGCCGTTTCACCAAGCATTCCCCCTACCTTGTTCATGTATCGACCGACATGCGCATCAATGAAACTTGTATGTTCATTATAATGCAAGGGACAGGGCTCCGGGCAGTTTTTTATTCCTTGATGGCGCCGATCAGCACCCCTTTGACGAAATATTTCTGCAGGAATGGATACAGGCAGATAATCGGCAGGGTCGAGACGATGATGGTGGCGTATTTGATCGTTTCGCCGATCGCATACTTGTCGTCCGCAGCCACGCCGGTGGACATGGAATCGGTGGAATTGGCGATGAGGATTTCGCGCAAAACGAGCTGCAGCGGGTACATCGTCCAGTCACGCAAATACACCAGCGCCGAAAAATACGAGTTCCAATGCCCAACCGCATACCAAAGAATCATGACTGCGATGACCGGCATCGACAGCGGAATGACGATTCGGAACAAAATGGTCATCTCGCCGGCTCCGTCGATTTTGGCCGATTCTTCGAGCGACACGGGTACGCCCTGGAACGCCGTCCGCATAATGATCAGGTTAAACGTGGAGATCGCTCCCGGGATCAGCAGCGCCCATGGCGTATTCATCATGCCGAGCTTGCCGACAAGGATGTACGTCGGGATCAGTCCGCCGCTGAACACCATCGTCAGGACGATCGCAAACATCATCAGGTTTTTAAAATACAGGTTCCGGCGCGACAGCACATAAGCCCCCAGAGCCGTCATAAACAGGTTAATGGCCGTTCCTGCGGCTACGTAAAACAGCGTATTCCGGTACCCGCTTGTGATCATCGGGTTCTTGAAGACGGCTTTGTAAGCCTCGAAGTTAAATCCGAGCGGGCGCAGGAGGATGCCCCGGTGCTGGATAAAGCTCGCCGCATCGCTCAATGAAGCGAATAATACATACAGGAACGGGTACAGTGTAACGAAGCAGAGCAGCAGCATTAGCAGCGTATTGATCACGCCGAATACCTTTTCGCCGTTCGTTTGTGCAATCATCGGACGATCCCTCCTACCACAGTTTGTTTTCGGACACGCGCTTGCTGATGGCATTTGCCGACACGATCAGAATCAGGCTGATGACGGAATTGAACAGGCCGACCGCCGCGGTAAAGCTGTAGCTCGCCTCCAAAATCCCTTTTCGGTATACATAAGTGGAAATGACATCGGCCGTTTCGTAAGTCAGCGGATTGTACAGCAGAAGCACCTTCTCGCTGCCTACCGACAGCATGTGCCCCATATTCAGAATGAGCATGATGACAATCGTGGGCATGATGCCCGGTATGGTGATATGGAACGTTTGTCTCCAGCGGCTTGCGCCGTCGATTTTGGCCGCCTCATACAGCGTTGGGTCGATATTGGCGATCGATGCCAAATAGATGATGGAGCCCCAGCCGATGCCCTGCCAGATGCCGGACGATACGAAAATAAAGCGGAACCAGCCGGCCTCCTTCAGAAAATCGATCGGATCGACGCCGATGAACCCCAGCAGTTGATTGATCAATCCGTCACGGCTTAGGAAGTCAAACATCATCCCCGCGACCACGACAATCGAAATGAAATGCGGTAAATAGGAGATCGTCTGCACGAATCGCTTGAACGCCATTTTGCGGATCTCGTTCAGCAGCAGTGCCAGCAGGATCGCCGCCGGAAAACCAAACAGCAGATCATAGACATTGATGAGGACCGTATTGCGGATGAGCCTCCAGAAATAAATGCCGTTAAAAAAGCTGTCAAAATGCTTGAAGCCGACCCATGGGCTTCCCCAGATCCCTTGTGCCGGCGAGTAATCCTTAAAGGCGATCAGGAGACCGTACATCGGTCCGTAATGAAAGATCAAGTAATACGCAATGACGGGGAGCGCCATGAGATAAATGATCCAATTGCGGCGGAGATCCTTACGGATGATTTGCCCCGTGGTTAGATCGGTCCGGCTGCGCAGCGGTCGCTTCTTCATCAGTTTCTTATCGGTTACCTGCCACATGTAACCCCCTGCCTTTCCTGCGGAATGTGGTGTTGGAACAAGGGGCGAGCCGGGAAGCGGACATCCCCTGCCCGGCATCTTCGCCGCCTTATGCTTTTTGATTAACGCTTATTGAACCGGTCAAGGGCGGACTGCTGGATTTTGATCGCGTCGTTAATGCCCATCGCCTCGATTTTCTTCACGTACTTATCGAAGTTGTCGATCGGCTCCGCACCCATGATGAATTTGAGGAACATCTCGTCCTTATACGTGTTGATGTCCGTCATGATCGAAGCGAATTGGGAGCTCTCGTCCTTGGTCGGCGTCACGAGCGGCATTTTGCGTTCCCCGGTCGGCTGGGACCATACGGTCAAGGCATCCTTCTGGTTCGGGAGGGCCAAATACTGCATCTGGAATTCATCGCTGAGCACGAACGGAGCGCTCCACGTCGAACGGTTATGCTTTGCAAAGGATTGCTGGAGACTGACGCCGCTAGGCGGGTTCAGCACCTCCGGCAGGAAGACCGGTTTGCCGTCCTTCAGCGTGTAGGCTTCTCCTTCTTTGCCGTAGTTGAACAGGAGATCGCCCTGTTCTCCGTAGGCATAGTCCAGCCACTTGACCGTTTCGGTCGGGTTCGTATTGCTGGTCGAGATGGCGGCGCCGATGCCGTTCGTGGCGAAATCCTTTTGCCCCCAAATCGGCTTATCGCCTTTGTTCAGTACCGGATACGGAGCGGCCACCAGGTTGAATTTCGGATCCTTATCCTTCATCAGGTTGGCGTATTTGCCGATGCCGCCGCCGTTATACGTTGGAGCGGCGCCCAGCTGGTTGCCGGTCATTTTGGCATCGAACAGCTTGTCGTTCGGAGCGGCGAAATCCTTGTCGAGCAGCCCTTCCTTATACCATTGGTTCATCGTAGCCAGGAATTCCTTGTACTCGGGCTGGATCGGTCCGTATTTGACGCTGTTGTCGATCTGGTAGAAACCATAGTTGATGCCCCATGCGCCAAGGAAAGGCGCATCCGTGCCGATATCGTCCTTCGTAAAATACAGCGGAATTTCATCGGCTTTCCCGTTGCCGTTCGGATCCTTCTCCTTAAACGCCTTGAGGACTTCATGCCATTCGTCGATCGTCGTCGGCATCTGAAGGCCCAGCTTATCGAGCCAATCCTTGCGGATCGACGGGCCGTAGAAGACACGGACCTTATCGCCGCCGCGGAAGAACGGGAACATATAGAGGCTTCCGTCGTCAGTGGTCACCTGCTTTTTCCAGTCGGGATGCTCATCCAGCAGTTTTTTCAAATTCGGTGCATATTGGTCGATCAAATCGTTCAGCTTAATAATTTTGTTGTCCTGGATCGCCTTCTCCGGTCCCCCCGGATACCCGATCCATGAAGTTTCGATCACGTCCGGCAGTTTCTCGGAGACCATCATGAGGTTGAACTGCTCCTGAGCCTGGGTGGAGTCGGTCGGCGGATGCTGGAAGTCCACTTTAACGCCAGTGATCCGTTCCAGTTCCTTATACATGCCCATCTCCGCGTACGTTTTCATTTGGGCGGCTGCAGCGGGATGCATGCTGACCCAATAGGTCAGGTGGGTTAATTTTTCCGGTTCGGCTGTTTTTCCGCTAGTGGACGCCTCCCCTTTCGCCTGATCGTTCCCCGAGGTGCCGCCGCAGGCCGCTAGCGACAGAACCAGGGCGGCTGCAAGCACCGCAGTGCCCCATTTTTTAGCTGCTTTTTTTCTCATGTAAGCGCCTCCTTTTTGAAATAAATCCAGTTGACCGGACTCTTGTTTATGTGAAGCTGCCGGTACCCAAAGTATAGGGAACCTGCCTGTTCCCGCGATACTGCCGCTTTGAAAGGAGCGCAGTATTTTCGTAAGATGACGGACTGATTTTTTTAATGCTGCCTTAACTTTTCTTCATCCGGGCGGCTAATCCTGGACCCGCACAAGCCTTACGGCACGCAGCTTTACCGCGTCGGCATGCCAGATTTCCGTGAATTTGGGAGACGGGTCCTTCAGCTTGGAAGAACGGAGCGTCAGCCTATGGATTCCCGGTTCCAGCCACGTCACTTGTCCCAATCGGGACCGTATCGGGATGTAGGGATGCTGGCATGATGGAGAATCCGGATCCTCCCCGTCTTCCGCCGGATCGGTAACCAGGCAGCTGCCATCCGTCTCCAAAACGACCGGTTCCGGATACAGCCCGGGCCAATCCTGATCGTGCCGCTTGAAGCTGATCAGCATCAGTTCATAGGTGCCCGGCTGAACGAGCTTGAAGGTCCACTCCGCCTGCCGCAGCGCCGGAATCCCCGCTGCCTCGTCATCCTCCCTGACAAGGGTTACGCTGGCTAGGGGGACATCCAGCTGCAGCCGGCCGCTGTCAAGCTGCGTTAACGTCCGGTCGAAATCAGGCTCTTCGGCCATTTCCAGGGCAATAACCGTCACATGCTCGTCAGCCGGTTCGGCTGGAAGCTCCACTTTGAGGACATGCAGATCGAGCGCCTCATCAACGGTCTGCCGGAACGCCAGTTCTTTTTTCTTCGGGTCGGCCAGGCAGTATATACGCGATACCTCGCCACGAATGCCGTACATCACCAAGCCGTCCGCAGGCCATTTGTCGTTATGAACGTGCACATATACTCGTCCCGGGCGGGTTGTCACGGCTCCAAATTCCAGCTCGGCCGGAAACGGGCTGCCTTCGGTGCCGTAAATGGCGTCGCTATTCCGCCGTATCCATTCACCGACCTCCCGCAGACGCTCCGCGGACAGCTCCGGAATCGTCCCTTCCGGCGTTGGACCGACGTTCAAGAGCAGGTTACCGCCCTTGCCGATGACATTCACCAGCTTCTTGATCACCGCCTCCGCCGTCTTCCATACCTGGTCGCGGGTCGTATATCCCCATGACTGGTTCAGGGTCATCGGCGTTTCCCACGGCCGCTGATCTTCACCGCTCATCCCGATCTCGTTATCGCCCTTGGAGACATAATCGCCCATGCCGATGAAGTGCGACACCCTGGAATTAATGAGGCAGTCCGGCTGCAGACCTTTCACAAAGGCCACGATATCGCGGCTGTCCGCTTCCGATAACCCGCCCGCCGTATCAAACCAGAGCAGGCCGACCGGCCCGTAGGAAGTGAGCAGCTCCTTCAGCTGCGGCTTCGCCTTGCCTTCCCAGTATTCGGGGAAGTGCTTCTCCGCCAGATTGTAATCCCAGGTGTTGTTATGTTCTTTGTGCAGCGAATGGGGATGGTGCCAGTCAATCACATGCGAATAGTAAAAGCAGAGTACGATTCCCGCCTCGCGGCAAGCCTCGGCAAGCTCCTTCATCGGATCGCGCCCAAATGGCGTCGCGTCCACGATGTTGAAGGGATCGGCTTTGGAGTGGAACATCGCAAACCCGTCATGATGCTTGGCCGTGATAACGATATATTTCATCCCTGCGTCTTTGGCCAGCTGTACCCAGGCTGCCGCGTCAAACTGCTGCGGATTAAAATCCCCGGCCAGCTTCTCGTACTCGCGGACGGGGATCTTGTCGGCATACATGACCCATTCGCCCTTGGCCAGCGCTGCGTACAGTCCCCAGTGGATGAACATGCCAAACCTCGCATCCGTCCACCATGCCGTGGCCGGATCGCTTCGCTTGTGCACTTCTTGCTCTCCCATACGTGTTGCCCCCTTCTACCAATACGGCTTCCAGTCCCGGGTTACGCGAACCAGTGCCTCGTACATGTAATAGTCGCCCCAGATGCAGCACTCGTCGACGCCGTTTCCGCCAGGCTTGCTGTATACCGCATGCAGCAGAATGCCGTTCGACTCCGGCACGTGCCAGGTCATATAATGATCGATCAGGGATTTCAACATCCGCAGCGCGGCATTTTCGTACAGCCGTTTCAGCGGGTCGGTCAGCGGCAGATGCGCCGCGGTCTCGATCAGGCCGCAGACCGCAATCGCCGCAGCGGAGCTGTCCCGCTCTTCATCTCCTTCTGTAAATACGAGATCCCAGTAGCATACCTCGTCCTGCGGAAGCCGGTTAAGGAAGTAATTCGCCAGCCTGGACGTCAACTGCAGGTACCTGTCATCGCCGGTGTAGCGGTAGGAGAGCGGGAAGCCGTAAATCCCCCACGCCTGTCCGCGCGACCAGCATGAATCGTCCGCATGCCCCTGCGCGGTGGAGCCGTACTTCGGCTGTCCCGATGCGATATCCATATAAAAGGTGTGATAACTGGATGCATCCTCCCGAATGAGATGCTCCGCCGATTTCCGGGCGTGCGACTCGGCCGCAGCCTTATATTTGGGGTTACCGGTGACGTCCGATGCCCAGTACAGCAGCGGCAGATTCATGAGGCAGTCAATGATGATCCTCCCCTGCTGCCTGGGATCCTGGAGATTTCCCCAAGCCTGGATGATCCCCGCCTTGTCCCAGTAACGCTCCATCAGGAGATCCGCTGCCTGAACGGCGAGCGTCTTGGCCTCTTCGCTGCCGGTCAGCTTGTAGGCTGCCACGCAGGACAGCGTATAGAGAAATCCTAAATCATGCGTGTCCGTATAGCGACGTTCCTCCACTCTCCTACGGTAGCTGTCCAGCTGGCCCTCCGCGGCGGCGCGGTACTTGGCATCGCCGGTCGTTTCGTAAGCGAGCCACAGCATCCCGGTCCAGAATGCCGGCGTCCACTCCGTGTTTCCGGTCTGCCGGTATACCAGATTCGTGCTGGCCTCCGACGGAAACGTGTCCTGAAATGTCTGGAGATTCCGGTCCACCTGGCGCCGAATAAATTCCATAGCCTCCAGGCACCTTTCCCGCGTAAGCCCGGAGTCCTCCTTATACCTCCCTGAATTCTTGATGTCCTCGTCCTTCACCTGCTTCATCGCTGCCACCCTCCATGATTGTTGATTTTGGCGTTCGTCATGAACTGAATTGTAAACAGGCCATGCACGCTTCACAATCGCCGTTATTCGTGGTAACACTGCCGTTTTTTCTGGTTGCAGCAGGATATGAAAATTCGTTGGTCTCCAAAAAAAACGTCAGGAAGGTCTTCAGTCCGGGATCGAAACCGATGTCTACAAGGTCAACAAGCTTGCAGCGGCATCGAGCCGAGCACGAAAAAAACGACCCGGCTGCGGCGGCTCGTGAAAGCTCTGCAATACACGGATCGTTTGAAGTTCAGGGTCAGGGGATCTCGATATGAAAAGTTTCCCGCAATCCGCGGGACCCTTCGTCGGTAATGTGCAGCGCCCGCGTTCCTTCCATGCGCCGCAGCCATCGCAGCTCGAGCAGCCGCTCAAGCATCGCGCTGCCCAAGGAGCCGGCCAAATGCGGCGTGCGCTCGCTCCAATCGAGGCATTTGCTGCAGAAGCTGCGCCGCTTTTTCCGGACCGCTTCCACATCGATGCCCATATGTTCGAAGAAGGCGCCCCCTTCCCCGGTAACAGCAAAGGCGTCCGCTTCCTCGCGGATGACGCCGGCTTCGATCATCGCGTCCCTCAGGCGGATGCCCAGGTCCCCGGCGACATGATCGTAACAGGTTCTCGCCCGACGCAGGTGGCGGTTTTCCTCGGATTGCCTCAGCGACTTGATCTCAACCGGCGGCGCAAGCAATAGCAGCGTCTCCACCACGGCGGCCACATCATGGCTCTTCAAACCGTAATACCGGTGTCTTCCCTGCTTGTGCATGGCGATCATCCCCGCTTCTTCCAGCTTGGCCAAATGGTAACTCGCCGTCTGCGGGGTGATTCCCGCCATATAGGCCAGCTCGCTCGCCGGATGGAACCGTCCGTCCATCATGGCGGTCAGCATCGCCGCACGCGATGGATCGCTGATCATGGCCGCGGGATGAGCCGCAACCGGTCCTGCCTTCATCCTGCCCCCTCCTTTGCATTCCACATTTCGATGAACATTGTAATATGAACCGGTTACAATGTTCAAGTACATATCAACAAGGAGGCGTTTTGCCATATGACTGCAGCAGACCCGCAAACCCGTGCCATCACCCCGAAAATTTTATATTACGGCATGCCTGTCATCCTGATCACCACGCGTAACGAAGACCACACAACCAATATCAGCCCGATCTCTTCTTCCTTTGCGCTGGGGGACAACATCGTCCTGGGCATTTCAACGAGCAGTAAAGCTTATGATAATTTGAACCTTCACCCGGAATGCGTCATCAATCTTCCTTCCGCCCCGCTGTGGGAGAACGTGGAGCGAATCGCCCCTTATACCGGGAGAACCGTTGTCCCTGAGTTCAAGGAAGCCATGGGGTTTACGCACGAAAAGGATAAGTTCGCCGCAGGCGGATTCACCCCCGCCGATTCCGAGGCCGTGCAGCCATCGCGCATATCCGAATGCCCGATCCAGATTGAAGCACAGGTTCAGCGAATGACGGTGCCGGAATACGATCCGTTCTTCGCGATCGTGGAAACCCGTGCCGTCCGGGTCCATGCCCATGGTGACATCCTTATTGGAGATCATCATATCGACCCGCGGCGCTGGAATCCGCTCATTTACAATTTCCGTCACTACTTCGGTCTGGGAGATCAGCTGGGAGCAACCTTCCGGTCGGAAACGTAAGCCCTATTTGCCACCAAGTTTATTCAGCCGGGTATCTCTAAACAAAAAAAGACCCTCAAAGACGCACTGTCTTTGAGGGCCTTCCGGCCGAAATTCTAACGTATGCCAGCGTTTATTGCTTATTTCCTGTCAGCGGCAGCAATCGGAGCAGCATACCGCCGTCCCCGTCTGGCCCTGGCGGTTCTTCCGTCCCGGCTCATCCTTGATGATATACAGCTGACGGAAGCCGACCCGTTTCAAGAATCGGGCCGCCTGTTTGCTCTGCCGACTGCTGCCGCCCAGAATCACAACCGGCTCAGAGGTGGAGAGCTCCTTTTTCCACAGATACGGCAGCCGGCCAAGTGAAATATTGACCGTACCGTTCTCATGCTCCCGCAAATAATCCACCGGATCTCTCACGTCCAGCATTTTGATGTCTTCCTGATCCCTGGCGATGACCTTCAAATCGTCGGGATGGATGGGCGTAAGACCATGGACAGGCAGGATATTCCGGAGCAGCCATACTCCAATGACGATAACGGCTGCCAGCAACAACCAAATCATCCGCTTTCCTCCCTGGTTATATTGTAGCGAGGGATCATGTCCTTAGCCGCTTCACAGCAGCATAGTGCTGCCACACAGCAAAAAGGCGCTAATCGGACAAGCATCCATTAACATTTTCTATAAGTCATTAACAAATTTGATTATAACCCCGGGAAGGAAATTGTCAATGCAGCATCATGTCTATTTTCCCTTTCTATAATATAAAGGCGCATGTCCCGTAACCGATTTGAACACCCGGCCAAAATGCGTAACGCTCCCGAAACCCACCTTCCTGGCAATGAGATTTACCTTCAAAGTCGTCTGCTCGAGCAGATGTTTGGCTTCCTTGATTCGGACGCTGTTCACATACTCCACGAAGGTAAAACCTGTAGCAACCTTAAAAAACCTGCTCAAATAATAGGGGCTGGTATAAAATCTCTCCGCTAACCCATGAAGCGACAGATCCTGCATATAATGCTGGTTGATATAATGCACGACTTCCGAGATCCGTTCATGCATGGGGCTTGGCGCTTCCGGTCTCTCCGGAAGCGCTTGGCCCGCATGCCTGCAGCAAAGGATGAGCAGCTGCAGCACCAAGGCCTGTGCGTACATGTCGAAGCCCGGTCGCTGGTCCTGCACCTCCTGGATAATGCCCCGTGAAATCGCCTCAACGGAGGACCGGCTATAGGGAGAGCATTTGACAATGACGTATTCCTGATCGAACAGCGGCTGCAATATGTCCTTATAGTCGCCGTTCAGTGCCATAAAGCATTCATGAATGTTGACGACGAGGCGTTCATGCCTGGGCATCGCCGCATTGGTCGTCCGATGCAGAATGTTGGGAGGAACGATGACGACATCCCCTTCGCTGACCACCATTGTCCGGTCCTTAATGAAAAATTCGCGGCTGCCTGACATCAAATAATAAACTTCGTATGTACTGTGAAAATGGCTGGCCGGCATATGATGGCTTAACGCCTTCCGGTAGGACACCGAGAAGGTCCCCTCTGCGTTTTCATAGTTAACCTCACTCAATTTATATCCAACCTCTCCACCGGTTTGCCTATATTATACGCTCCTTCCGAATTGGCGCAAGATATAAGAAGAATTTGCGTATTCAAGCAAAAACCGTACATTTTCCTGTGCTAATCTAGGCATAAGCACAAAGAGGAGGAATGAGACCGTGAACACGTCAGAACTTCAATCCAAGCAGCAGCTGCAGGAGGAAAGTACGCCCATTCAATGGGCCGAACAAGCCTGCGAAGCATTAATGGCCAAATTCGAACCCGAACAGCTTCCGCCGGACCGTTTCCATTATCACCAGGGGGTCTTTCTGTCGGGCATGGAGAAATGCTGGAGGCAAACCGGTAAAGATCAATATTTTGACTACATTAAACGTTGGGTGGACAGTCAGATTCTAGCCGACGGCAGCATCAAAAAGTACAACCCCGATGAGCTCGATGACATCCAGCCAGGTGTGCTTCTTTTCAACCTGTTTGAACAAACGGGAGACGAACGTTACAAACAAGCGCTGCACACGCTTGTACCATTGCTGAAGTCATGGAGAACCAACCCGTCGGGCGGATTCTGGCACAAGGGGCACTGCCCGAATCAAATGTGGCTGGACGGTTTATACATGGCCGGACCGATCGCCGTTCAGTTCGGCAGGACGTTCGGCGACAGCGAATATTTTGACATGATGGCTTATCAGGCGATCCTGATGTCGAAGCATACCAAGGACCCGGGCACCGGACTCATGTACCACGGTTGGGATGAAACCAAAGAAGCGTCCTGGGCCGATCCGGAAACGGGGCTCGCTCCGGAGTTCTGGGGACGCGCTATTGGCTGGTATCCTGTCGCCCTGCTGGAAATGTTCGAACACCTGCCAGAGGATCATAAAGACAAAGCCGCGCTAACCGTCATCCTGCAGGATCTGCTCGCGGCTTTGCCGAAATACCAGGATCCAGACTCAGGCTTATGGTACCAGGTTGTCGACAAGGGCGACCGCCCGGACAACTGGCTGGAAAGTTCCTGTACCGCCCTGTACGTACACGCCATTGCCAAAGCGGTGCGGTTCGGTTATTTGGACGAAAGTTATCTAGCGTACGCCTGGAAAGGATACCAGGGCGTCATCGACACGCTGAAATTTGACGAGAACGGACGTGTGATCATCGGCCAAATATGCATAGGCACAGGCATTGGGGACTACGCCCACTACATTGCCCGTCCTACGAGTGAGAACGACCTCCACGGCGCCGGCGCTTTTATTCTGATGTGCACGGAAATGAACTTGGCGAAGAAAGCAGGCTGAGGGCTGAACCGGAGCAAGCCGATCCCGCGCCCAAATCGTTTGAGTCCGTTTCCTAGGTACGGTCCTCAGCTCAGCTATGATTTTCCGGACTTCGAGTTTAAGAAAAAAAACCGTCTCCACACCGGATGTACCGGAACGGAGACGGTTTTCTTCATTTTACACCATCACACGCTTGAGCTTGTGAACGTAACGCGAGCGTACGATCAGGAAGTATACCATCTGGACGATAACAAAAGCGATCGAAGCGAGCAGAACGGACGAATTCACTTCCCCGACCCCGAAGTCCTTACGGACGGCATTCAGCACAACGAGCGTCTGTATGACCGACACCACGATCGGAACGAAGAACAGCGCGGCGATCTGCAGCGTTGCGGCGCGGCTCATTTCCTGGATTTTCAGGCCGATTTTGGACATCGACTGGTACATCCGCTGATCCTGTGTCAGCTCATGGTGCAGCTTGAAATACAGGAAGCTAGCGGAGGAAATGGACAGAACCGCCGTAATGAAAATTCCGGCAAAGCTCATCATCGCGAAGGACTGCCTCAACGAGTAGTAATCCCCGCCCCGGGCGCTGATGATGTTTTCGGATTGGCCGCTCAATTCCCTGTCGATCCCCTCCTGCTTCAGCTTCATGCCAATGCTGATTTCCGGATCTCCTTCCGCAGGAACGGTACCTGTCGACCATTCGGGAATCATATACACGACGCTGCCCTGGATCCGGTTAGATTTCGGCTCAGAGGACAGAAGCTTCTTGTGCACATGATATTCATCATCCGAAATAACCAGCATATCCGATACGGTAGGCGACACGTTCACGTCAGGCTTAATCGTATCGGTGATGTCCAGCTCGGCTTTCGTATCCCGCAGCGTAATCTTCCTGAGATCGTACCAATCCGGACGCTCCCTTGATACCTCCGTGGCAGGGATGACATGCACTGCCTGATGGTAATCCAGCTTGCCAACCTTCGGTGCACCGGCGGCTTCCGCAAGTTGATTGTACATGGACCGCGGCATAACCGAGACTGAAGAGGTTCTATCCTCCACCACGCTAAAATATTGCTCCGTACGAATCGTCTGATAGGTAATGCCTTGACGGCTCAGCGATTGGTCGATCAGGGCCAAGTCCCCCTTCACGCTTGTGTCGTCATACACCGAAAGCCGGATGGCATACGGATTCGCCCTGTAATTATCTTTATTCGTCTCGTTGATGGACATCACGAACGCGACGCTCATGCAGGAAATTGCTGTGACGACCGTCACCATGAACAGCACTCTCGCATTATCTTTCATTTTATAGGCCATTTCCGAAATCCAGATCAGGTTCGTCCCCTTCCACACCCACCTGCGGCTGCGCTTCAAGAGACGCATGACAAGCACGGTAATTTGCGTGAAAAAGAAATACGTCCCCGCAATCCCGGTCACGGCGGCGAGAACGAGATTCACCCGGAGTGACATATAGCCTGCGGCCAGAAGGGCGATCCCGAATAAGGAAATCAGGATGGACGCCTTCGGTTCGGTTTTCGGCCGATTCGACCCCTGCAGCAGATGCAGGACGTGATTGCGGCGGATCAGGATCAGCGTAAACGCCGAAATCGCGATGAACAGCAGGGAGAACGCGGCCACCGTCAGCAGCACCGCTTTAACAGGAAGGTACAGGCCCAGCTTCTCCATGCCCACTACCTTTGCGCTCAGCAGCAGAAACAGCTTGGACAGAATGAGGCCGCTGCCGATCCCGGTCACGATGGACGATGCGCCGATGATCATATTTTCGATGAAGACCAGGCGGCTGATCTGGCCCTGCTCCGCCCCCAGAATCGTCAGGATGCCGAATTCCTTGTTTCTTGCCTTCAGAAAAGCCCCGATCGAGTAGAGCACAAACAGAAATGAAAAAATGTAAATGATGTACTCCATAATCAGCATGACCAGCATCGTCGTGTGTCCAAGCTCGGTCTTGTTGATGTCCGGATGGAAAATAAACAAGGCATACGTAAAAAACACCATCACCATAAAGCTGCTGCTGAGGTAGTAAGCGAAATAAGCCCTGGCGTTGCGCTTGACGTTGTTAAACGCGAATTGAGGAAAGCTCATGTGCGTTACCTCCCAGGAAAGACAGCATCTCGATGATCTTTTGGAAAAAGGCCTGCCGGCTCTCTCCCCGGTGAATTTCTCCCGACAGCTCGCCGTCTTTGATGAAAACCACCCGGTGGCAGTAGCTTGCGGCCTGGGGGTCATGCGTTACCAGCATCATCGTCACGCGGTCGGCGACGTTCAGCTTCTCCATCGTCTCCATCACGTTGCGGGAGGATGCGGAATCCAGCGCCCCGGTCGGCTCATCGGCGAGCAGCAGGGACGGCGAAGGGATGATCGCCCGCGCGATGGCCGCACGCTGCCGCTGTCCGCCGGAAATCTCATAGGTGCGTTTGTTTAAAATATCGGTAATGCCCAGCTTGTCTGCAATCCGCGTTAGCCGCGCTTCAATATCCGGCAGCTTCATCCGGTCCAGCGTCAGCGGAAGCACGATATTTTCGGCTACGGTAAGGGTATCCAGCAGGTTGAAGTCCTGAAAAACAAAGCCGAGCTGGCGCCGGCGGAATCCCGCCAGTTCCTTCTTTTTCAGCTTGTGGGGATTCTGCCCGTTGATCAGCACCTCCCCGGAGCTTGGCGCATCGATCGTGGAGACCATGTTCAGCAGCGTCGTTTTGCCGCTTCCCGAGGGCCCCATAATGCCGACAAATTCGCCTTGCTTGATCGTCAGCTGAATATTCGTTAAGGCGCGGGTGGTTACTTTGCCCGGATAGACTTTGCTCAAGCCGGTTACTTTCAATATATCCGTCACAGGAATGCTCCTTTCTTGTCTGTCTTCTGTGATACCTCTACTGTAAAGCATAACCCGCAGCCGAAACTATGGATTCGTCTTACGCCAATCTTAAACCTTCGTAAGGATATGTTCGGGGTCCCTCACCGCAAAAAAAGGACGCCATGACATTTCATCAAAGCGCCCTCTCTCCCTCTGCGATTGTTAGACAGATGGCCGCAACGGCCGCGCAACAAAAACGAACCTTACCGTCGTCCCCTGTTCGGGAGCTGAATTGATTTCTACGCGGTGACCGAGCCGGCTGCACACCTCGCGGACCAGGTACAGACCCATTCCCGTCGATTCGTGGTAGTTCCGGCCCGTACTTCCCGTGTAATAAGGCTCAAATACCCGCCCTAAATCCTCGGGCCGGATGCCCACGCCTTGATCCGTGATTTCCAGCACCGTTTCGGCTTCGCGGCGGCTGGCTGCAAACACTACTCGCTCACCGCGGCCGGACGAATACGTGACAGCATTCGTGATCACTTGACCCAGCATGAAATGAAGCCACTTGGCGTCCGAGTAGACGGCCAGCTCCTCATCGATCCGGATGTCCGGTACAAGACGATTGCGGATGAACCAGCGCCGGTTGTCGGCCACAGCCTCCTGGACGGCAGACCGGAGCGGAATGGCATCGACCCGAAAGTCATGCTCAAACCGGTCCAGCCGGGATGTATACAGTGCCATCTCCAATCCCTTGCGCAGCTTGTCCAGCTCCTCCTGAATGCTGCCCTCCACCTCGTCGTCCAAATCCATATCCTCCAGCGTCAGCTGGATGACCGAGATCGGCGTCTTCATTTGGTGCACCCACCGGTTGATAAAAGCGGTGTGAAGCGCAAGCCGCTGCCTCGTATCATAGAGCTCATTCTGATACAGCTGAAATTGATTCTCCAGCAGCTCATGCAGCGCATCGGCCAGCGGGGTCTCCCCGATTTCGTTCTGGGACTGGTCCAGCGTCCCGGCCGGCTCCGACAACCGCTGGTATAAGCGGCGGTGGCTCAAATACCTGTAGGTTAAATAAACGAATAATAGAACCGTTATCAGGACGGCGCTGTACAGGGAGATGGAGACGGAATGCGTATCCGACCCCAGCCAAAACAGCGTTCCGACCAGGATGATCTGCACGAGGTATACGATCAGAAGCGGGATGTGCTCTTTCAAAAACAGCCTCACGGCGTCTCCTCTCCCATGGTACGGAGCACATAGCCGGCTCCACGTACCGTTTCGATCCGCTCCTCCATGTCCAGCTCCTTCAGCTTCTTGCGCAGCCGGGTCATATAGACGTTCAGCGTGTTGTCATCAACAAAGTGATGATCTTCCCACAGCAGATCCAGCAGGCGGTTGCGGCTGACGACTCGGCCGGCCCGGTTCATCAGCGCTTCAATCAGCATCGATTCCTTCTGTGTCAGCTCTACACTGGCGCCGGCTGATGACAGAATAAACCGTTCCGGATACAGCGTCAGTCCGCCCGGCTCCTCTACTTTGCGCTCCTCCTGCCTGCCGGAATAAGAGCCGTAGGCACGGCGAAGGCTGCTGCGGATTTTGGCCATCACCACTTCATAAGCAAATGGCTTCGTTATATAATCGTCCGCCCCGTTCTCCAGCGCCATCACCTGGTCCATTTCACTGTCGCGCGCCGAAATGAACAGCACCGGGCATGTGGACACATGCCGGATCTGCCGGCACCAATAAAAGCCGTCAAACTTCGGAAGATTGACGTCCAGCAGAACGAGATGCGGCTGGAAAGATTCAAACCGTTCCACCACCCGGTCGAAATCCTCCAGCACCGCCGCCTCATACCCGTATTTCTCCACATGCGCCTTCAGCATGGAGGAGATTTTGGCGTCATCTTCGATAATGAATATACGAAACAAAACAATACCTCATTTCCTTTCCGCCGACGGCGGAAGATTCAGGGCGGGCTCGGATGCCGGCGCAGGCAGTTCCCCTGCCTGCGCGTCTTCACCGATGCGCAGCTGCTGCATGGCAAACTCGCGGTACATGGCATGCGATTCGAACAGCTCCTGATGCGTCCCGCTTCCTGTAATGCGGCCCTTCTCGATGAACAGAATCTGATCCGCATCAACGACGGTCGACAGCCGGTGGGCGATAACCAGCGTCGTCCGGCCCTTCATCAAGTTGTCGAGCGCCTTTTGGACGAACACCTCCGACTTGCTGTCGAGACTCGAAGTCGCCTCGTCCATCATCAAAATTTGCGGGTTCCGCAGCAGCGCCCGGGCGATCGAAATCCGCTGGCGCTGGCCGCCGGACAGCTTCACTCCGCGTTCGCCGACTTCCGTGTCATATCCTTCCGGCAGCTCATGAATAAAAATATCGGCATACGCCATATGCGCCGCCCGTTCCACTTCCTCGTCCGTCACTATCCGGTCCAGCCCGTAACAAATATTGTCGCGGATCGTGCCGGAAATGATCGGGCTCTCCTGTGGTACATATCCGATCCGGCTGCGCCAAGAATGCAGCGAGAAGGATTCGATATCTTCCCCGCCGATACGGATGGTGCCTCCGGTCGGCTTGTAGAAGCGCTCGATCAGGGAGAAGAGCGTCGTTTTCCCGCCCCCGCTCGGTCCGACCACGGCCGTCACCTTGCCGGGCTCCAGCGTGAAGTTAAGTCCGTGCAGCACGCCCTCGCCATCGCCGCTGTAGGCAAACGTCAAATTTTCCGCTTCGATGGCCTGAGCCGCATCGGTCAGCGTGCGGCCCTGCAGCACGTCCTCCTGCTCGTCCTCCAAAATGGAGACGATGCGTTCGGTTGCCCCCACGGATTTTTGCAGCTGCGTGAAAAAAGCCGTAATCTGGTTCACCGGCATGACAATCTGGAACAGGTACAGAATGAATGCCACGAGCTCCCCGGCGGTCAGCGCCCCGCTGGATACGCGCATGCCGCCGTATCCGATAATGACGACCAGCAGGCCCATCATGACCAGCGAAATGACCGGGCCGATGAACGCCTGCACTTTGCCCTCGCGGATGCCGAGCGACAGCAGGCTCTCAATGGAACTCCGCCCGACCCGCTCTTCGCGGTCTTCGGCGTTCGAGGCTTTGACCAGCCTGATCTCGGACAGCACCTGGTTCAGCACTGCTGTGAACGAGGCGGTTTCATCCTGCATTTTCCGTGAAATGTTCAGCATGGTCCGGCCGAGCGGCACCAGCACCGCCGAAGCCACCGGGATGGCGGCGAGCATGATCAGCGTCATCTGCCAGTCCATCAGCAGCAGGATGATGATCGAGCCGATCATAGAGATGATGCCGTTAAAAAAACCGGTCACATGCTCGGATACGAGCGATTTCAGCACCGCGGTATCATTGGTCATCCGGCTCACGGTATCTCCGGTCCGGTTATTGTCATAGTAGGGGATGGTGAGCGTCAGCAGCTTCTTCCACAGCCTGTCGCGGAGCTTGGCCACCACCTCCTGCCCCAGCCGGTTCAGCAGGTAGATCGAGACGCCGCCGGCAATCGCCTGCAGGACGAACGTCACGACCAGCAGTACGATCTGCTCCGGACGGATCGACTCCACAGAGAAGCTGTCCACCAGATTTTTCGTAAAATACGGGACGATCAGGCTGACCAGCGTGGAAATGACGCTCAGCACCGAAGCCACGGCGAGCAGCCATTTCGACGGCCTCGTCTGCATGACGAGGCGGATGAACGCCTTCCAGTCTCCTTTGGGGGCGGCCGCTTCTTTCGAAGCCCCGCCGATTGCAGATTGATGATCCGTCATCGTAACACCGCTTCCTTTACATGATAGGGTCCAGCTCCATTTTCTATAGTTATACCGCCCGGATCGTTCTTGTCAAATTCAGGCGCGTCCACCCGTGTATACGTTACTCCCCCTTTGCGGGTTTCGTTCCTCCCGCCCGCGCTTCATCAGCGAGCCAGCTTCGGGCGCAATCGATCATCTTCCGCGTCGCCGGAGAGACGTTCCTCGTAGCGTTCAGGGCGATCCCCAGCGACCGGCAGCTTCCGTCCTCGAGCTCCAGCGCCACCACCTCGTTCCGCCTGCCCCGCAGGATCATTTCCGGTAAAATGCTGATGCCCAGTCCGTTCTCCACCATGGCCACGATCGCATAATCGTCGGCCGCCCGGAACTTGACCGGCGGTTTAACCCTGCCTTTGCGCAGTACCCGCCGAACATCGTAATCGCTGCCTTCCTTCGGCATAATGAAGGGCTCGTTGGCAATGTCGACGTACCGTATGCAGGGCTCTTTTTCCAGGCGATGGCCCGGGGGAAGGATGCACAGCATCCGGTCCAGCTTTAACGGGATGACCTCAAACGAATCGAGGGTGGGCATCGACACAAACCCGAAGTCAATTTCGCCGCTGAGCAGCCATTCCTCGATCTCATGGTAGTCCCCTTCATACAAGTTCACTTCGATCCGGGGATGGCTGGCCAGAAAATCGCGGATAATCCCCGGGAGCCACTGCACCGAAATGCTGGTAAAGGTTCCGATCCGGATCGTGCCGGTTTCCAGCCCGTTAATGGCCGCCACTTCCTGCTTCAGCCGCTCCTGCACCTGCAGCATCTCTCGTACGAATGCAAGCACGCGTTCCCCGTTATCGGTCAGACGGACGCCGGAACGGTTTCGCGTAAGGATCGAGAAGCCAAACTCCGTTTCCAGACTGTGAACGGCATGGCTGACGCCGGACTGGGTCAAACCCAGCGCCTCAGAAGCTCTTGTCAGGCTGCCAAGCTCTACCACTTTATGAAACACTTCATACTTAAACAGGCTCACCTTCGCCACCCTTTTTTCATTAATTTCATTCATACTTCGCATTCAAAACATTCAATTTTCTTATTTAAAAATACCACGTATACTGGATCAGGCGAAAGCTGTTGTTCAAGTTTGATCGTGTAAAGGCAGGGTCTCCCATTCCATGAAACCTTTTAAAGCAAATGTCGTGATTATGATCGTCACCCTTTTTTGGGGCTCTTCCTATCTTTTTATGAAAATGGGACTGGATTCGGTTCAGCCCTTCAATCTGATCGCCCTCCGGTTCGGGCTGGCATTCATCGCCGCTGGCGGCCTCTTCGCAGGCCGGCTTCGCCGCAATACAGACGTCTCCGTATTGAAACATGCCGCGCTTTTAGGCTTCATCCTGTTCGGCGTGTTTGCCTCCATTATGCTTGGGCTTCAAGGAACGTCCACATCCAATGCGGGCTTTTTGATGAGCCTGACGGTCATCTTCGTGCCGGTTCTCTCGGCCGTATTCGGCAAAAGCATGCCAAGCAAGCGGCTCGTCCTGGGCGTCGTGCTGGCGATGACCGGGATCGGTCTGCTCACGCTGCGGCCCCAGTCCGGCATCGGCTTCGGAGACCTGTGGTGCATCCTCGGGGCCCTGCTGTTCGCCGTCCACATGATGCTGACGGGCCGTGCAGCCAAAACATCGCCGGACCCGCTCTGCATCGGCATTTGGCAGCTCGGCTTTGCCGGCGCGTTCGGGCTCGCCTTCACGGTGCTGTGGGAGACCCCGCGCCTGCCCGGCAGCATCTCCGGCTGGGTGGCGGTGCTGGCGCTCAGCCTCGTGTGCAGCGCGCTTGGCTTTATCCTGCAGACCATGGCCCAGCAGTATACAACCGCCACCCAAGCAGGCCTCATCTTTGCCTTGGAGCCGGTCGTGGCTGCCGTCTTCGGCCTGTTGTTCATGAACGAAACGCTGTCCATCCAAGGATATGCAGGCGCCAGTCTCGTTCTGCTCGGCGTAGCCCTGTCCGAGCTTAACGTCAGCAGGCTACTGGGCCGGAAGAAGCAGCCGCGCCGCGAGGCTGCCGGATGAAATGGCCGTACATACAGCAGCAAAAAAAAGGCGCCCCTCTCATCAGAGGCGGCGCCTTTTCATTTCGACTTGGACCCGGTCCAAGTCCAGTCCGGTCAGCTTATATGTCAGTTTTACGTACGCATTAGCGCAAGCGTAGGCGTTCCGCTCGAAACGTCAACGAAGAGCACGTAGTTGTTACCGTCCGTGCCCTTGAGCACAAGGCCGGGCTGGCTGGCCATGACTCCCGCATAGAGATGGACCTGCTGCAGGGTGGGACTACCCATCGGCACGGTCGGCTGGGCTTGCGCGACCACTCGGAATGCCGCGCTCACCGTACTGCCGGCGCCGATATTAACGGATACCGTCTGGCTGCCGTTGACCTGCTGGGACCCGGCAATGGTTTGGTTGCCATTGATCTGGGAGGACCCGGTTATCGTCTGGTTCCCCATCACGTTGAAATTTTGCGTGATCGTCTCATTGCCGTTGACTTGCAGGTCCTGACCGATGGTAGCGTTCCCCGTCACCTGTATGCTATCAAATGTTGGCATATCTCTCATTCCTTTCCCTGAAGATAGAATAGTATATGCCAAGCTTGTCATTGAAGCCCCGTGCTATTGACTCAACAATTCTTCCACCCGTGACACAGTTGTTCAAGACTCTTCTTTTCCTAGCATGCGATGATTGACTCTATTTCAAACCGTATTTGCCCAACAAACTGCGGGCATCCTTGTTGATCCGGTCCACATCCGGCCCTTTTGCCGGTTCGTCGGTAATTCCATAAGCAGCCTTCAGCTTAAGAACGGCGTATACCCGGTCATTGAGCACCTCTTCGGAAATCGTCCCGTTTTTTACCGCGTCCGTCAGTGCCTGGATGGCCTCCTTCTCCTTGGCGTAATCATGCCCGATCAGAATGATGTTTCCGCCCGCAAGGATGGCCCCGACCGATGCCTTGCCGATGCTGTAATTTTTATCGATCGCCCCCATCGTCATGTCGTCCGAGATGACGACGCCTTTGAACCCAAGCTCATTGCGGAGCAGGTCCGTAATGACGGCTTTGGAGAAGGACGCCGGGTGGTCCGGATCCAGCTTCGGCATCAGCAGATGCGCGATCATGACGACATCCGCCTGATCTTTCACCGCCGCCTGGAACGGCACGAGCTCGAGCTTCCGCAATCTTGCCAGGTCATGGTTCACGACAGGCAGACCGATGTGGGAATCCACCGACGTATCGCCATGCCCCGGGAAATGCTTCACGACCGGCACCACATGCTCCTCACGGATTCCCTCCATCGTAGCTTTACCGAGCCGGGCAACCCGTTCGGCGTCATTGCCGAAGGAACGGTCCCCGATCACGGGATTGTCCGGATTGCTGTTGACGTCCAGCACCGGCGCAAAATCCATGTTCAGCCCGAATCCGGCCAGCTCCCGGCCGAGGATCTGCCCGATGCCATGGGATAACTTCGTGCTGTTCTTCCTTCCGATAGCGAGGTTTGTCGGCATGTCGACGAATTTATCCGGCATCCGGGACACCCGTCCCCCTTCCTCGTCCACGCTCATCCACAGCGGCACGGGATTGTCCCGGTTGTCTTTTTTGAGGCCGTTGAACAGACTCAGTGCCTGCTTCGTGCTGTCGATATTATTTTTGTAGAAAATAAATCCGCCGACATAATACTTCTGCACGAGCTCGCGGGTTTCTGCACTTGTGGCGGTCCCGTCCATACCCACGAGTACGAGCTGGCCGATCTTCTCTTCGGTCGTCAGTTGGTTCAGCTGCTTAAGGACCGGATCGTCCGCTGTTGTATTTGTGCCACCCGGATGCGATCCGTCTGGACCCGTATCCTGGCCGCTGCCTCCGTCTACATTTGACGTGCCCTCTGGAGGATTGGACGTATCTCCGCCTTGATTTGCAGAAGAATTCGGCTCACCGTTCCCTCCGGCGGTACCCTCTTGCCCCGTTGCATCATGTTGACCATTTGCACCCGTTTGTCCAGATGCGTTATTTCCTCCGTGATTTAAGGAACAGCCGGTTGCGAGCATGATCGACATCACGCATGCCAAGCTGATTCGAAGCAGTCTATGCAAAGCCTTCACACCCTTCTTATTCTCGGTATGCTCTTCCTGTTTGTTCATCTTTGACCTCGGGCACAGAAATATACATGCTTAGGATTCATCTTATATGCCTGCTGTAATAATGCCCCACCAAATTTTTACGGCGGTGGCTGCGATCAGGACGGCAAGGGCGATTCTTAACGATTTGACGTTGAGGTGGCGGCTGACCATCGTCCCCACCGGTGCGCCAAGGATGCTCCCGAGCACGGTAAACAAGGTGGGCCACAGCGGGATATGCCCGCCGGCTATTTTCCCGGATACGCCGCCGATGGCCGAGATAAACACAATTGCCAGCGAGGAAGCCACCGTCACCCGAACCGGAATCCGCAGCATGGTCAGCATGATCGGAATCAGAATAAAGGAACCTCCGGCACCGACAATCCCGGAGACAACGCCCACCATCAAGGCGGAAACCGCGGAGATCCAAGGGTTATACTGCACCGATGCCAGCTGCACTTCCTCCTGAGTGCCACGGCCGGGGATCATCATCAAGACGGCTGCAATCACGGCCAGCACCCCGTAAATAATATTGATGCTTGCGCTGGGCAGATAAGCCGAGCCCAGGCTGCCTGCCAAGCTGCCGATCAGAATACTCGCCCCCATATTCATGATCAGCCCTTTGTGCATCAGCGGCTTTTCTTTTTTGCTCTGTCTGAGAAAAGCCAGCATGCCTGCCAGGGAAGAGAAAAATACCTGGATCATGCTGATCGAGGAAACCTGCCGCGGGCTGAATGTCTCAACGCCAAAAAGTCCCGGCACATAGAGCAGCAGCGGGTAATTGATAATGGCTCCGCCGATGCCCAGCAGACCTGAAAAAAAGGAACCTGCCAGTCCGATGAAAAACATAACGATATGTCCTGCTAAATCCATCTACTACACACCTCTGGATGACTGAATATTTCGCAGCAAAAAACTCAAAATTAACACTATACGAATGGAACATTAGCGTTTATAATAAACCCAAGTAAATCAATGGGAATAGGATGGTGAATAAGCTTGTTTGCGAAATTAAAGAGCTTGTTTGTAGACCGCTGCCCTTCGTGCTCTGAGCCTTTGCTTTCGAGCAAAGATCACCTGCGCGTCATCAAGAGCTGTCCGAATGACCATTATACGGAAGAGATTTACACCCATCTCCATGTGAGAATCGTTTACCATAAATGAGGATTGCCTACATTTCAGGC
This sequence comes from Paenibacillus sp. FSL R5-0378, assembly GCF_038009285.1. Taxonomy (NCBI): domain Bacteria; kingdom Bacillati; phylum Bacillota; class Bacilli; order Caryophanales; family Paenibacillaceae; genus Paenibacillus; species Paenibacillus sp. FSL R5-0378. Next base: position 3,631,202 of record NZ_JBBPAY010000001.1, on the reverse strand, counting down.
TCTAATAATGACGGCTGGATATCTCCCCTTGTGGGGCGACCCGGCCGTTTTTTTATTTTGCGGCGGCTTGTCCGCAGCGCGTTTATCATAACACACTTGACCTTGCCGAAGAAACCGATTGGAGAGACAACCCCCCGCCCCGCTGGTATAATAGAACAATATTCCATTCAAGATATTATCATTGAATTAAGGCGGTGTTTTTATTGAGCGTACTAGTGAATAAAGCTTGGGTGCTTGCCCGGATGTACGAGCCCGACGTGACGATCGTCGACTGCCGGTTCATGTTGGGACAGCCCGATGCCGGAAGGATTTCCTATGAGGAGAACCATATCCCGGGAGCGGTTTTCCTTGACCTGGAGAAGGATTTGTCTTCCTCCGTCAGTGAGCATGGCGGGCGGCATCCCCTGCCTGATACCGGCCAGCTTGCCGCAAAGCTGGGGAAAATCGGCATCAACCGGGAAACCCGTGTCATCGCTTATGACGATCAAGGCGGACTGTACGCTTCACGTCTGTGGTGGCTGATGAGCTACATGGGTCATGAGACGGTGTTCGTCATGAACGAAGGCTTCAGTGCATGGAAGGATGCAGGTTACCCCGTCAGCAAGGACCAGCCGGTTCGGGTCCCTACCACCTTCACGGCTGATGTGCATCCTGAAATGCTCGTCAACCTGGAAGACGTCCGCCAGGCGATGAAGGATCCATCGATCGTCATCCTGGATTCGCGTGAATCCTCCCGTTACCTGGGTCTGAACGAGACGATCGACCATACCGCCGGCCATATTCCCGGCGCCAAGAACAAGTTCTGGAAGGGCGTCCTGCAGGACAACGGGGAATGGAAATCCCTCGATGAGCTCAAAGAGTACTATAAGGACGTGCCGAAGGACCATGAAATTATCGTCTACTGCGGTTCAGGCGTGTCGGCCTGCCCGAATGTCCTTGCCTTGACCGAGCTTGGATACCCGGATGTCCGGCTGTACGCCGGCAGCTGGAGCGACTGGATTTCTTACAGCGAAAATCCGATTGCGACAGGGGAAGAGTAATCTCCGGGAGACGCATCTAGCGCTGAATTGTGGGCTGTGACAAGTTGCTGGCGAGCGACCTGTTGCAGCCCTCTTTGGCGTTCTCCGGCAGCAGGCGTGATCCATAGGCCGGGATAAAATTTAAAAAGACTTTTTGCTACCCCGTATCTTATTATGGATTTTTATCGTTATTAGATTGAAAATCAGCTTAAAGGAGAGTGCTCATCTATGGAAAAAATCATCGCTTATGTATCCGCCATTTTTATTCCGGTGACCGACATTACACGTTCAGAGGAATGGTACGTTCGAATGTTCGATCTGGAGACGATTGAAAAGACAGATGATCGGGTCGGGCTCGCCTTCCCTAACGGCCAAACCTTGGTTTTATTATGGAAAGTGGTGAACCCGCAGCCTGTCCAATTTGATACCGGTAAAGATATGATGCCTTACTTCAATTTCACATCGTACGATATTAACCATTCGTATAACCAGCTTAAGGCGAAAGGAGCGGAATTAAGCGAAATCCACGAAGAGGATGGGTACAGGTTTTTCAAAGCATTCGATCTGGACGGAAATCCCGTGGATATTGTGGAAGAAACGGGGCAAACGCCGTATTTTACTCACAAGAATAACATAAGGAAGCAGAAATAGTGACGCAGGGAGATCACTTAACAGACGCAGGATATGAGACATTTGCGAAGATGACGCTTCCGCTGCAAAACGATCTGAAACGATATTGTCTGGCTAAGGCCGGTTCGGCGTGGGAAGCGGACGATTTGCTCCAAGAGTCGCTTATTAAAGCTTATCGTTGGCATACTCGGTTCCCGAATAGAGAAATAACGAAGCCATTTTTGTTTCGAATTGCTGCCAACGCTTGGGTGGATATATGCCGCAGCCGCAAATGGGAGCCGCAGGTCGGACCACTCGATGAGCATTTAATCGGTTCCTATGATGAATGGAGTAAGTGGGATGTCCGTGAGGCGCTCGAACTGCTGTCCGATCGGCTCGAACCCAAACAGGTCGTTCTGATTTTGCTGATCGACGTATTTCACTTTACCGCGAAAGAAACGGGAAGGCTGTTCGGACAATCCGAGGGTTCGGTGAAGGCGGCTCTAAGGCGGGCGAGGACGAGGCTGAAAAAGACCGTTGAAAACCATCCCGAATATTGGGATGATTCCGTACTCGTAGCTCCGCATGGCGGACTCAGTATCGAGGTGTTCGAAGCGCTGGTCGAAGGTTTTCGCCGTGCGGACCCCTATGCGATATTCCGCTCGTACCAGACTTTGATTGAAGATGGCGCGGTGGTGGACCGGATCGAGCTGCGCGGCAATACGCTCTATTTTACGATCATCGATCCCGACAGCAACGTATTGACGATCACGGAGAAATTGAAATGGCAAGACGATAAGTACCATTCGAAATCCTAGAGGTGATTGCGTTGATCGAAATGCTGCAGCAACAATACGATTGGATCCGATCCGTTAGACAAAACATGTTTGCGTTCTTGGAAGAGCTGCCTCCTCAAATCTTGCATCAACCCGTTCCCGAATTTGGGCGAGGAACGATCATTCGAACCCATCTTCATGTCGTTGACTGCTATCGGTGGTGGTTGGGATCTTTCGCGTTTATGATGAGAAACGAGCATAGGGATATTTCCATAGAAGAAATTGAACGCGCCGATGTGAAGTATGTCCGTGAACGATTTACGGAAGCGGATGAACTCGTGCAGCGGTTCATAAGTGAATATCGTGATCGCTGGAATGAACCGATCAAGCAGGACGAGAGCTGGCGGGATTACCCGAAGGCTCCTACTCCTTTGCTGCTGTTAACTCATACGGAGACTCACGAATTTCATCACAAAGGCCAAATCGTATCCATGGCAAGACAACTGGGCTGCCCGCCTCCAGCCGATGACCGCTTAGGCGGACTTTTCACCTGATTCGACAAATCGGATACAAAGCTGCGACCGTTTTTCGGTATTTGCCGGGGAACGGTCGTTTAGTTTCTTCGTTTTGTTTTGTTCGCGATCCAGATCATCAACCATTTCAGGCGGTTGAAACTGTTTTGTATACACCATTCCTTGCTGAAATTTGGTAAAATGACAGGAAGAGGTGAAATGCAATGAAAAGCAGAAGATTTATGCAGCCCCTGACTTCCCCGATTCACTTCCATACCGCGATGATTGAGCAAACGCCTGTTGCCGTTTTTTTGGGTCAGGAGATGATCGGCAGCGGGAAGATCGTTCAAATCACCGATTACATCGTGAAAATCGGTAACGAATTTTATGTGCGCGATGCCTGCACGTTTAAATATGCGGTCTAATCCATGCGAAGAACATTAAGGGCTAACATCTAATAAAACGTTTCTCACGTAACGTTGTCCAAGCATTGCCAATAAACCGTGAGCAATCATAGAATAGCTTGTTGAAAGGATGTATTGAGTTGATCAAACTTAAAAATCTTTCCGTATCTCTTGTCCTGAGCGCTGCACTGTCAGCTGTGGCGATCTGGCCTATCTCTCCTTCGGTACAAGCAGCGCCGGCCAAAGAATGGCTGCAAATTTCGGACACAACCACCTATTACGGTGAAATCAACGGTGGCAAGCCTAACGGCAGGGGAACGATGAAATGGGGCGACAGCAAACAATATTCCGGGGAGTTCGTGAACGGCCAGCGCGAAGGCAAAGGGAAGTACATCAACGAGTACGCCGCCGACGGCGAAAGCCACAAAGTCGTATATAACGGGGAGTGGAAGCTGGACCGGATGAACGGCACCGGCACGCTGACCCACAAAGTCATCCAGGAAGACGGTGCGGTCCGCTCGAATGAAATCCAAACGGGTGCTTTCGGCGGCGGCGTGCAGACGAGCGGATATGATGTCATTCATGCCCTGGCCGATCCGGATTTCTACTTCGCGTACAAATCGCCGCAGGAACAGCTCGTCATCATGGGAAGCGCTGACCATCTCAAAGCGTCGTTGAAAAGCGGCAGCCTGTTCAGCGCGGAATACCGCAGCGGCACGATCCACAAGACCTACTCGATCTTCCCTGCGGATACAGCGGCAGAACAGCGTATAAACGTGGCTAGCCTCAAATATTTGCAAAGTATTCAGCCAAAGCTGAACCCTCATCTGGAGCAATTCGAGCGGTTGGCCGGGCAGGTTCCCCTGAAATAAGGATGATCAAATAAACGTCATTACGGTTCAATTTGCATGACCAGGCATGGATCGATAAGGAGAGGTATATGAAATATATTAAAGATTGTCCCGAACCCGGTATGGGCACCTGGTATTTCGAGATTGACCAGCAGGGTGTTGCTTACCGCCAGCTCGTCATCGAGGATGACGGCAAGTGCATCGCTTCGAACCGGAAAGACGGAGACTATCATTTTATGTTGGCCGAGCAGCCGATCGATACATCTGAAGCTGGCTTGATCTTGATCACCCAGGAAGAATTCGAGGAGGTTTGGTCCGCTTCCCTTAAGTCCACGGGCGAGCTGTGGCAGCGCCAGAAGTCGCTGCACCCCGTTGGACAAAGGGTCGAGGGCGCCATCGAAGCCTTTTTCCCGCAGGGAACGCTCATTACGCTTGCGAACACAGAAGCAGTAGGATTAGCTGACACCGGGGAGCTGGAGTTGTCCGGAAAGCCGGAATGGATGTACCCGCGGCACGTCGTTCAAGCCGTTGTGAAGGGATATGACGAAGTTAACCAGTGGATTGTGCTTGGTCAAGCAGCCGTACTGGAACGGAGAACCGATCGAAATCCAGAAAAATCATCAAACTAAGAGGAGAGCCCGCAGCTCTCCTTTTTATAAGTTATAAACACTGTAAAAACAGCTATAAATAAGGACCAAAGAAGTGCTCGAGTTTCTCCCGGGAATACCCGTCTTCCCCGCGCCAGCAGGCAACGGCATTGAAATCGGTGCCCCGTCCCCGTTCTTTGCGGTAAAAATCTTTGGTTTCCAGAATGCCTGCGTAACCCCAGATCTCCATGACCTGATCCCGTTCATGCGAATTGGAGGGGAACACGTCCTTCCACCTTTTCTCGAGCTGCCGGGCGGCATCCTTGTCACCACACGCCTCAATCCCTTGGATCATCCCCTTCAGCATACCCACGTCTTCTTCCCGCACCAGGAACGGATCCTCCTCACGGCTAAGGCATAACAGATCCAGCCAGCAGTAAACGAGCCAATTGTGGCGGACGCCTCCCCATTTGATCCGTTCGAAATTAAGCACGTTCAGGTCCTCGCCGGCATATTCCTCTTGGGACATCAGCATGCCGTCATCGCAGAAAAAACACTCACTGTACCGGGGGATATCGGCGGCACGCATACGGAATGTATGAGAGGGTAAATGGCGGGTCAGCGTCCAGCTTGATAAAGCGCTGCGCAGATGAACTTTCCGGGTGGAAAGGCTGTGCAAAAACGCAGCAGCCACCCGCTCTTTCGTCACGTTATGCTCATGCAGATGAATGATCCGCCGGATCAGCTCATCATGCGACACGGTGAGCGGATCGAACATCAGCCCCTTGCTTTTGGCGTACTCAAAATCTTCAGCCGATAACATAAAACTTCCGCGTCTCCAGCCTCCCGATTGCCAGTACGTATTCGTTAATATTTTTTTGGCTTTCGCATCCATGCGGGCGGATCCCCCTCCTGTTCAGTAACAAATTCAGCCCGAATTCCTTGCAGCCTGCTGGGCCTCCGTTACAGGCACTGGTGCCTTGCTGCTCGATGGCGCAAAATAATATACATATCCGGTTTGCCCGAAGCGCCAGCGAAATCTCTTCAAGCCTGGGTCCCACCCCAAGAATCAAATGAGCTTCGCGCCTACTTTCTCTTTCAGCCTTTCGGCAAGCAAGCGCCATTTCCGGCCTTCTTCCGATGCTGCCGCATCGGCTTCACCCATGCCAAGCCAGTAATCGGCATCCAGCAGCTCATACATATCCAGCATTGTGATCTCGGCGCACTCCGGATTTTCCAGGGCAGCGATCATCGGATCGGGCCCATCGTCCCAGTTGTAGCCATCCACCACGGCATGAAGCAGAACCGGCGAGGACAACCCGCGGATCCGGCAGGTGACCTCATCCAGCGACTCCTCATACAAAATACCGTCGATGATCCTCTGCTCCTCATCGTTCATCGTGAGGCGGACCGCCCCGTCGGTATCAGCGAGCAAATCGGCCATGGCCTTGTCCATTCTTGCCGCCTGCCAGGCCGTCCCCAGGATGCCGTGCGGGGAATTCAGCTGAGCGCCATTCGCAATCAGCAGCTTGACCGTCTCCGGCTGCTTGAACTTCACCGCTTTTTTGAGCGCCGTATCGCCCAGCTTGTCTTCCGCTTCCAGATCGACGTTTTTCTCGAGCAGCAGCTTCATGCCGTCTACAGGCATCCGGTTGGTGATAAAAAGCATCAACGGCGTTCTTCCGCGGGCGTCCCGCTCGTTCGGGTCCAGCTGATCCACCGCCGCCCGGACCATTTCCAGCTCCTTGCTCTTGCTGGCCTCCGTCCATTCCAAATGATCGTCCCCCTTTCTCAGGTATTGACTGGACTCACGGATACCATGCCAGCAACCGCTCCAGCTTTTCTTTCATCGGAGAAGTCTCTTTTCTCGCGGACTGCGCCAGCTTGGTGTGTGTTCCGAAAATCCGGTACAGCACCGTTTCCCGCTCATAATCCTCTTTGGACTCCAGCTCACTCAGCAGAGCGTCCGCCAGATCCGGTGTATCGATAACGAAGGATTTCACCGGCTTGGCTGAATCGCTTCCTCCAAGCAGAATCTCCACAAGCACCGACATCCGATCGGGGGTCAGCCCGTGGGCTTCGATAAAAGCTTCGGCGTACCCGTCCTGAGCGGATTGGTGCTCCGTATCAACCGTTTCCATATACCTGCGCAGCAGCGGAAAATATTCCGTGCTCATGATGCCTAATCCCAGAACGGCATAGGTTCCCGGCATGACCGACTTCTCCCCGGGTTCCACATCCTTATACCAAGCAAATTCCTCCATGGCTGTCTCGGCGTACCCGGCAATCAGCGGATGAAGGCCAGGATACCGGAGCGCGCCGGCAAAAAAACGGTGCAGCTGCGATTTAGCCAGCTTATTCAGCGGCAGATAGTGTTTGTCCTTTGATGGGCTCTTCAGGTTTAGTTTGTACTCTTTGGGAAACCCCTCCGAGAGCAGCCCCGTTATATACGTCAGCGCTTCCCCGTATGCGGCCTCTTCCTCCGCATACAGACGGATGTCGATCGTTTCCGTAACATCGTTGGCCGCTGCCTGGATCGCCGTGCCTTCAAACCGGTGCAGGAAGCGCCCGCTGCCGTTTTTTATATAGCCGGCCGCCTTTTCCGAGCCCAGCTGGACGGCTAATTCCAGATAGCGCGCCCGGAGCTCGGGCTCCCGGCGGCCGACCTTAAGCGCGGCATAGACGAAAAAGTTGAGCTCGTCCGCTTTCACAATCACCCCGTCCGCTGCATCTTTGCGCTTCCAGTCTTGGCCGAAGCTCCCGGTGCGCTCAAAATAACGGACCAAAAAATGCTCCTCCGCCCATTCTCGAAAGGCTGAAGTATATTGAGAGACCCACCCGAGCAGCCGGTCCGGGTTCGAACGGTGCTTTTCCTCCAGCCGCCCAATCAGCGGCTCTAATTGTGCCTCTCGCTGTTCAAACAGATCGGAATTGAGCAGATGACGGGCAAAGAAGAACTCATCCAACTCCTTGGGGCGTACCGGCAGATCCCGCAAAACTTTGGACTGGATAAAGGCATCGAGCTCCCGCCTCTGACCCGCGAGCTTGTCCTCATCGATCAAAACCTCGGTGAAGGTCCTTAATCCCTCTTCCCTCTCCATTTCGAGCACGATCTCGAAGCGGTAATCGAAAAACCTGGGGCCGTAAGTCCCGGCCCTCATCTCTTCCGCAAGCCGTGTCCGCAATGCGGGGAGCCACTCGCCGGTGATGAGGTCGTCGGTGATATCGCATATGTAAGGCCCAGCATTCAGCCGATACGAGGAGTCGGTCCAATCAAAGGGCCGGTCCAGGTCGATGCTGATTACGCCGTATCCGTCGCCGGCTTTGCGGGTACTCCAGGCCACGCCAAGATAATCCTTGATGCCCGCCTGGAGCCTGCTGACTTCCTTGATCTCACGGATACGCTTGCTTTCTTTCTCATAAATCCCGCTGATCAGGGACCATACCTCATCCAAAAACTGCTGTACGCTCGCGTTCAATCGTTTCCCCTCCCGAGTTTCTTAAGCCATGCCATAAGAAAAACGTCTATCGACGTACTTTCAAAGAAGACAAGACCGCGTCTAAAGGTAATTTTTCTTGCAATATTAGGAAGCAATCGCTCTGGAGTTTATATATTTTCTAATATTATAAACAAGCCCCGCGCGGGCGGGGTCCTGCTTAACCGATGACTTTGACTACATTGCCCTCGCTGTCCTTGATCTGCGTCTTCACGATCTGGATAGCGGCCCCCTTCACCGAAGGCAGCGGAACGACGCTTTCCTTCGGTGCCAGCGAACGGCTCAGCTCAGATGCGGCTTGATCGTCCAGGGCAATTCGCACCTCGCCTCCTTCGGCTTTCAGTTCCGGCTTCTGCCCGGGCTCAAAGACGACGCGGGTGTCCGGTCCGACGAGCGTGAGCGAACGGCCCTTTAAAATCCGGCCTAGCAGCAGCTTGGCAATAATTCCGGCCTGCTTGGCTCCCATTTTCACGACGGAAGGCGACTTGCTGAACCAACCGCTCTTCCCCGGTTCCCAGGCCAGCTGATCTACAAACAAAAATCCGGTGCTGGATCCTTCCGCTTCCGCTCCCTGCCGGATTTTCTCCGCGACGGGTGGAATGCGCAGCAGGGAGCCGCGGGTTAAATCCGTTATGTAATAGGGTATATGCTCCTCGGCAGCCCCGAGAACGCCGAGCGTATTCCAGGTCTGCATCGCTTCGAGCTCATCTCCCGTAATGCCGGTCATCTCCAAAAACTCGACCTGGCCATTCGGCGTCTGGATCGCGGGCAGCTCCGGATCTTCAGCAAAAGCCAAGGCCGTCAGCTGCGTGTCGGCTCCGAGGCAGATCGGCCCGTTGGCATCCAGATAATCGCCCGAACGGAACACGTTTCCGCTGCCAAACACGTACCTGCCCATATTTTGCAGCAGGTTCAATGCCCACGCCGGCGGCTCTTCCTCGTCGGCATCACGCTGCAGCCGGAATGTCAGCTCAAAGCCGAATCCGCTGACCTCCTGGTCCTCCGACTCTTTTTCATACAATTCCGAGAAGCCGTACGTGACAAAATGCCAATGTGGGATCGGCGATTCCGCTTTGTAGGCGCTGATTCCGTCGAGCGGGTCCTGGCCGCCGAGCGCATACGAAATGAGCGTCCCGTAATGCTTTGGCTCCTGACTGCCGTATAATCTTTCAAGCTCCTGGTCGATGGCGTCCCAACCCGGTGCGCCGATTTCTTCGTTCATCATCCTGTCCCCTTCCCATGTGTGCCGAAGCTTATTTCCTTATGTTATTTATTCGAATACTGCGTCATTGAAACGCTGGATTCCCTTACGATGAGACGCGGCTCAAACTCGACCCGCTCATAATCCGGCGGATTGTGCGACTGGATCCGCTTCAGCAGCAGCTCTGCCGCCAGCCGGCCGACTTCGCTGCCCATGATGGACACCGAGCTGATTTGCGGAGTGGTTACGGTCGCCCACAAGTTGTTGTCGATGCCGACCACCGCCACATCCTGCGGTACCCGGATACCAAGCTCCTTGAAGCGGTTGACGATCCCGATCGCCACCATGTCGTTGACGGCGTAAATCGCGTCCGGCATATGTTTCAGGCTGTAAAAATAATCGGCCGCTTGGCGTCCGGTCTCAAACGAAAAATCTTCCCCGAAATAAACCAGCGAAGCATCGACATGCCTAAGCGACTGTTCGTATGCCAGGTACCGTTCTTCAATTTTGTCCTTGGGCGCGCCTGCGTAAGCAATCCGTGCCCGTCCGATCTGGAGCAGATGCTCCATGACCAGCCTTCCTTCCTGGCGGGCGAGCCCCACGATATCCGCCTTTAGATCCGGGCTGAGCTTCTTGCCGTAATTGATGACGGATACCGGGATGCTGGCCTGGTTAATCAGGCTTTCCAGCTGCTTGGGATACGCCAGCGGCATCAGGACGAGGCCGTCCACATGAAGCTTCTTGATTTCCCGCAGCGTCTCCAGCTCCAGACGGGCGTTGCCAAGCGTATTAATCTGCACCACCCGGTATCCGTGCTGCTTGGCGGCTTGCTCTACCGACCAGGCGATATCCGGAATGATCGCGTTGCGGATGTCCGGCACGGCAAGCGCGATCTGGTGGGTTTGGCGGATTTTGAGGCTTTGGGCCGACGTGTTGGGGACAAAGCCCATTTCATCGATGACCTGCATGATCCTCGCCTTCGTCTTTTCGCTGATTCCCCCGCTGTTATTGAGCGCCCTGGAGACGGTGGCGATGCCGACGCCCGCCTGCTTGGCGACGTCCTCAATGGTCACCTTTTTCTTGTTGGACATGCGAATTAATCCCTCTCACTTCGGAATCGTTTCCTATCCGGAAGACATTTTTTTCTTTTTCAGTATATATTATAGCATACCCCGCCATACCGATGCCTCAGCTTAGCCGCCAGACGCTGCAATCAACGCATGACCTCGGCTTATTTCTATTCATAGACATGTAAATCTTCCATTCGCACCATAGTTAAAAACACCCGCTATAGCCCTAAAAAATGATTTGACACGCAGAATAGAATGTGACATCATATGGATCGGAAACGTTTCCTATTTTTTCGATATATCGCTCACCATATTATTTACTGCCTGATAGGGAGATGACGGATTCATGCAAGCATTGAGATGGCATGGCGTGAAAGATTTGCGCGTGGAAACGATTGAGGAGCCTTCGGCCCTCCAAGGTAAGGTCAAAATCAAGGTGGAATGGTGCGGCATCTGCGGAAGCGACCTGCATGAATACGCCGCCGGGCCGATATTCATTCCGGAGGGTGCGCCTCATCCATTAACCGGTGAGAAAGCCCCGGTCGTGATGGGACATGAATTTTCCGGCCAGGTCGTGGAAGTCGGCGAAGGCGTGACCCGCTTCAAAGCCGGCGACCGGGTCGTCGTGGAGCCTGTGTTCGCCTGCGGACATTGTACCGCTTGCAAACAGGGAAAATATAACCTTTGCGAAAAAATGGGCTTCCTGGGACTCGCCGGCGGCGGGGGCGGTTTCTCCGAATACGTGGCGGCCGATGAGCATATGGTTCATCATATTCCGGACAGCGTCTCCTACGAGCAGGGCGCTTTGGTCGAGCCGTCGGCAGTTGCGCTGTACGCCGTCCGTTCCAGCCGCTTCAAGGTGGGCGACCGCGCGGTCGTATTCGGGGCGGGGCCGATCGGCCTGCTTGTCATCGAAGCGCTGAAAGCGTCGGGTGCTGCGGAAATCTACGCCGTGGAACTATCGCCTGAGCGGCGGAGTAAGGCGCAGGAGCTGGGGGCTATCGTGCTCAACCCCGCAGACGTGGACGTCGTTCAGGAAATCCATCGCCTTACCGAAGGCGGAGCGGATGTTGCCTATGAAGTTACAGGTGTCCCGGCTGTCCTGAACCAAGCGATTCAATCGACGAAAATCAGCGGTCAAATTATGATTGTCAGCATTTTCGAACGGGAAGCCCCGATCCATCCGAACCAGATCGTCATGCAGGAACGCAATATCGCCGGCATCATCGGTTACCGGGACGTGTTCCCGGCTGTAATCAGCCTGATGCAGCAGGGCTATTTCGCGGCCGAGAAGCTCGTTACGAAGCGCATTGCTTTAAGCGAGATCGTCGAACAGGGCTTTGAGGCGCTGCTGAAAGAGAAAAGCCAAGTCAAAATTTTGGTATCGCCACAACCGTCCAAATAACCGACTGTGAATATTACTGCACCTTAGGTGCTTTTCATAACGAATAAGAAAAGATCCCTTCGCCGAACATACGGCAGGGGATCTTTGTTATGTTAGCCTTATTGACGGAGCGCAGCCTGCGTCTCTTGGCTCTTCTCCCGCCGCTGATGCAGCATCATCAGAAGAACGGCGCCGGCAAACGCAGCCGCCACAAGCCAGACGGGAATCCGCGGATCGAGCTTGTACGCCCAGCCGCCGATAATGCCTGCCGGAGACGTAAGCAGCAGGATCAGCACGGACAGCATGGAGAACACTTTTGCCCGTTTGTCGTCATCGATCGCGTTCTGCACGGCTGCCTCCAAATAGGGCGAGCTGATCATCAGCCCTACGGCGGCTAAAATCGTGCTGAGCCCGATCCAGACCAGGTTCGACGTCGGCCACAGCACCAGCATGACGTTTGAAGCGACCGACAGAATGAAACCGGCCATCATCGAGCGGTTCGCCGCGTGCTCCGGAATTTTCGGCATCAGGAGCCACAGCGTCAGCAGCATAATGACGGAGGACACCGCCGGGAACAGGGAAATCAGCCCGCTTCCCACATGAAGGTAATCCGCCATGTACAGCGACAGATACGTCGTTTTCATCGTGGCCTGGAAGTTGAACAAAATGTATACGCTAAAGATCAGCATGAGCGACTTGCTCGTTATAATGTCGCGAATCGCCCCGCCATAATCGATCAGGCTTTCCTTCAGCCCGAGATCGCGGGTCTCCCGCATCTTTCTCTGGCCGATTTCGGTTTCGCGCGTCGTTAGATGCCGCCCCACGAACTGAAACGTCATCATCAGGAACGCAAGCACGTACATGATGCGCGTGCCGGACACAAGGCCGTAATGATCCACCAGCAGTCCGCCGAGCGGAGCGAACAGGCCCCCGATCACGCTAATAATCTGCAGCAGCGTAAAGACGTAAGTCCGGTCGGCGGGCTTCGTATCCTCGACGATCAAGCAGTAAAACGCGGTATGCGGCACGCGCTGAAACCCGTTGACAAGCGCCGCCGTGAGGAAGAACCACACATTGTGCGAAACCGCCCACAGGATGGTGGCCAGACTCCAGCTGAACAGGTCAAAATACAGGATGGCCGATTTGCGGCCCATCCGGTCGGTCAAATACCCGCTGATAAACGATGAAAACACCTGAACGATCAGGCCGATCGTAGTAATCCAGCCGATGCTGGTCTCGGCAATGCCAAGCTCGTACATATACAGCGTCGCGTAGGTGCTGACCATGCTGTACGGAATGAGAAAAAAAGGCTCAAAGGCGAGACAACCCCTGCTGTTTCCTTTTAAGCGCGGGAATAAAGGTCGTGACATACCATCCTCCGGGTCCTGATGAAATGTAAATGAGTGTGATCGATGCGATTAAGGCAGCTTGCGCCGTGGTTTCTTCGTCTGCCGGGGCTGCCAGGCGATCAAGGCACCCGCCTCTCCACAGATTTGATTCACCTGTTCAAGTTTCGCGGGGGCGACTTCCCACATCCATCGTTCTTCGCCCACCCGGTAAAGTATACCATGATCATGGCAGCTCTGTATCCAGTTTTCCAGATTCGTATCCGCGATTCCGATGCTGAGATGCTCGCCGTTCAGTACATTGGCAGGGTACACCATTCTCAGCTTGCTGCCGGTATAGCGGGCTTGTCCGCCGTATAAGCCGGGGGTCTCTTTATTGAAGGCAAATGCTTTTTCATAAGGGAACGCGGTTTTTCCGTTGTCCCCGGCGGCGTAGCTCATCGCATCCGTCATTTTTCTCGTCTCGTATAAGATTGCATAAGGAAAGGAGAATTGTTCTGTCATATGGCGCAGCCATTCTTTAAGAACGGAATATGTGTCTTCCGAAGGGCTGTCACAAAAGACGGCGATATGCGGGAAACTGCCGTATCCGCTCGTCTGATAAGTAAAAGCGGCGTCCCATGGCAAAGTTCCGTGCTGCTGGCTGTACATCCAGAAGGCTGCAGCCTCTCCAGTGCCGATTTTCGCCCGTAATTGCTCCGGGGAAGATTCCACCAGATCGTGATCGCCTTCATGATCTCCGTGCTCCAAAAGCTCATAGTAACTCGTCCCTGTTACAGCCGTGTCGATCTTCTCAAAAAAAGCCTCCCCGGCGGCAAAAGCCTGCATCACCCCAATCCGTTCCGTATGATACAGCGCAACACCTGCACATCCAGGCATACCGTTCCCTCCATGATAGAATGTTCGCATTTTTTACTCATTCTAAATCTTATCTTCTATTATGTATTCAAATATGTATTCAAAGCTAAAGCTCAAAAAAATATAATTTCAAGACCCGTCAATTTCCTCCGATGTGGGTACTGCTGCTTGAGAATTACATGACCAACTCCACCTTCCATATCTATTTCATCTTTCTATGAACAACAAATATAGCTCCTAAACTGCAATCCGCTAAAGTAATCTAGATCTTGCTTAGACTCTGTACATAAAACTCCTAAGCTTACATTGTCTGCCCCCTGCTTCAGCAGCTTCACAGTTGGAGTCCGTTCGGCTCGACCGGTCTGCTGAGCCAGTGCTCATCCGTTTGGACATGATTGTTCCGCACGAATTTGGCCAGGCTTTGCCTGAACTGCTCGTAAGGGAAAGACGATGCCAGCCTCACCACATACCCTTCCTGTTCCCCGCCGCAGCAGGACTTTTTCGTGTAGCACCGTTTGGCTGCTTCTTCGTCCCAAATGCCCCTGTACAGCAGCGGCACCGTAGGTATTCCAAGCCGATCCGCCCAAACTACCGTCTCATCCCAGGAAAGGCACAGGTTCTGCTCATTCCACACCGAGAACAGCATAAAGTATCCAGGCAGCGCATCGTAAGCGAGCGAATGCTTGGCGTACACATTTTCCCCGCAGAGACGATACCCTTCCGGAATCAAGTACCTGATTCCGCCGTGCAGCGTTTTGACGTAATGCCGGGAAGGATGATCCTTGCTGTCCAGCGATCTCGCATGAATGAAATCCGGGTACATCGTGGTGTTCTCGCCGTCCATTTTCTCGGTAATCACCACTTCTTTTCCCACGAAATGGTCCGTGCTGCGCAAAATTTTGTCATCATCGGTGTATCCTCGTGACCATGGAAGATGCATCGTTTTCGGATATTTGATTTTCATGAAACCACCTCTTTATTTGCCGTTCGTGTCCGCTTCCGCGAAAAAATACAACCGGGCCAGCAGATCCCCGCCAAGCAAATGATAAATGTTTGACGCTCCTGCGTCTCCCCCGTGAAGAATTTCCATATGAAAGCTGACCATATGCACAACCTTCAACACAAATGCCTCATCATATCCGAGCTCCTTCAGTACATGACAGGCAATGGCCGCAGAGACATGCTCGTGGCCGAAATAGGAGTAATAGCCGCGGGTTTCCTTCCATACCTTACAGAACGGTTTGCCCGCATCGTGAAACAGCGCCGCATACTGCATCGCCAGCAGGTCATCCCCTTCGTACTGCGCATTGATATAGGCAAGCACGGCGTAGGTGTGCTCTGACAAGGTTTTGGAGTGATAGGGATTCTCCTGGTCGTACCCAAGCATGACGGAAAAATGCGGGCAGGCGCTTAAATAGGCAAAAAGCTCATCGTGACCCGGACGTTCTGCGAGCAGTTTTTCCAATTGGATTCTGTCCAGCTTCACATCCTCTGAGCTGTGCACGATATGCAGCGCTTGGAACCCTTCGGCCATGACCGGAAACTCGAAGTTTTTGGCAAATTTCGTCAGCACTGCGTCATCGATCCGGCGTTTGCGCGTCCCCGCCCGCTGCCTGGCCGTCTCATACGGCGTATCGCACACATGGCCTTCGACAGGCACATCCTTGAATTTCTTCAGAAACTTTACACGGCGGTCGCGGCTCACGTTGGTTGCGTCAAATACGACACTGCGGCCCTCCCCAAGCAGACGGTCTATTTCGGCAAAAGCCTCGTCAAACACCAGATACGTGTTCTTTTGCCTGGACTCGCTGCCGAACAGCCTCTCCCGGATGGAGTCGGTCGAAACCGCCACGGCCCGCTCACGCTTGCACAAATTTTTGGCATAGAAGCTTTTGCCGCTGCCTGGAATGCCGACCAGCATGTGAATCGTACTCATCGTGATCACCTCCCTTCCATAAATGGTTCATTTCCTTCACCATCCTCTTGATAGTCACCTTCCATTCATCGCTGACACCCATTGATCCCGTATGAAGCGTTCTTGTTGACTTTTACCCGATGATGGACCGTGGATCATAAATGCAACAAAAAAAGCCCTTCCCCGAAAACCAGCCGGGTTCCTGATGAAGGAGGCGCTCCCTTCAATTATATGGGATCCTGCCTTCAAAGCACACGGGACCTTGGTCGCATCCGCAAAACAGGTCTTTCTGCCTGTCACTGGGTTTTCGATCTCGCGGGGATGCCGGCTGAGATTTGATCGCTCAGGGCCAACAAGAGGCCGAAACGTATATCTTGCATTAAAAAAAACATGACACTTCCATTTATTTGATATATAGTAGGAACATAAGTTCTTATTCCGAGGTTCATCCATTATTCTATTTGAGGGGGACAACCATCCATGGGAAATCATATGGCGGGTTTGCAAGTACAGATCAGGCCCTGGTCGGAAGACCATTTGCATTTGGAGCTGCTCTATCGTTTGAATGTTCCAGAGATGCTGGAACATCTGGGCGGACCGGAAAGTGACGAGCAGGTTGAGAAGCGCCATAAGCGATATGTTGAGGTTCAGTCCCTCGGGAGCGGCTGCATGTATAGCATATGGCTGGCAGATCATCCGGTGCCAATAGGCAATGCGGGATTTTGGGATAGTGGTTGGCAGGGATCTACCATTTATGAGATCGGCTGGGGCGTCCTGCCTTCCTTTCAACAGCGGGGCATTGCATCGGCCGCGACAGCAGCCGTGATCGAGCAGGCGAAACAGCAGAAGAAGCACCGATTTATGCACGCTTTTCCGTCCGTGGATAACCCGGGTTCCAATGCGATTTGCCGGAAGCTCGGCTTCGCTTTCATGGGTGAATGTGATTTTGAATACCCGAAAGGCAGCTTTATGCACTGCAATGACTGGCGCTTGGATCTGGAATCGGGCGTCTGATACGGACAGCATGAAAGAGGCCATCGCCCTTCCTTTGAAGGATGGAGGCCGCCTTCTCGCTAATGTCCGTGGTTTTAGTTCTGCGCTGCTTCGATGCCTATCAGCAGTTGGGCCAGTTCATTCTGGAGCGGCTGGGATATACGTGTCATCGGCAGCCGAAGGTGATCGGAAGCAATCAAACCCTGATTAGCCAGCACCCATTTTATCGGAGCGGGATTCGGTTCCTGGAACAGTTTGCGGATAAGCGGGACGACACGGTCAAAAGATCGTTTGCCTTCCATGACCCTCCCCTTTTGCACCAGGTCATGGACCTCAATAAAGATATCTGTGTACAAGTTGGCCGAAGCCAGAATCCCCCCGCTCGCCCCTTGGCTGAGCTTGGCATGGTAGTACAGGTCGTCACCGCATAACACCGCCCCCGCATCTTGACGCGTCAACTCGGTAACCAGATCCAGGCCGTCGGAGCTGTCTTTCATACCGATCACACCTTCCATCTCCATAATGGTTTTGGCCGTATGCATCGTTAAGCGGACCCCGGTACGGGCGGGAATCTCATAAGCAATAACCGGTACCCCGACTTCGGTCACCCGGCGAAAATGCTCAATGATCCCTTCCTGCGACGGTTTACTGTAATAGGGAACCACAACGAGGACGGCATCCGCCCCCAAGGCGGCGGCCTGCTCCGTCCGCTGCACGGTCGTCAACGTGTCGTTGGTTCCCGTTCCGATGATCACCGGGATGCTTCGCTGCTTTTCTTTCAAAATCTGCTGCGTGGCCCGGGTGAGCTGTACGACTTCGTCCCAGCGTACCGTCGGGGCCTCTCCAGTCGTCCCGTTTATGATCAAGCCGTTGATATGATGCTCAGCCAGCTTTTCCACGTAACGGGTGTATGATGCCAAATCAAGCTCTCCGCTTGGCAAAAATGGCGTGACCACAGGAACCAAAACGCCATGCAGTTCATCTCTTCCGATCATTTTTGATGACCTCCTCTATAGGTTGTGCCTCTAATTTAGCATAGGAATTATTATCAGTGTTATCTATAATAGTTGATGAGCATCATCGATAATATTGATATCATGGAGATGAATAGCATGGACCTGACGTACTTTCATACCTTTCGCGAGGTCGCGCACCGCAAAAGCTTTACCCGGGCGGCCGAAGAGCTGGGATATGCGCAGTCGAGTGTAACGGCGCAAATACAGAAGCTGGAGAAAGCATACGATACGCAGCTGTTCGAACGTTTCGGCAAGGGGGTTCGGCTGACCTCCTCCGGGGAAGAGCTGCTTAAACTTACGGTACAAATGCTTGATTTGTTCGATGAATCGAAGGAGAAGCTTCGGACCGAGGGAGGCGGCACGATCTCCGTGGGAACGATGGATTCCCTCGCCGCTTACTTTCTCCCCCCGCTGATCCAGCAGCTGCGCAAGCAGTACGAAGGATTGTCCATCCGATTATGGACGGACCGGGAGGACCTTCTCGTCCAGAGGGTCAAAGAGGGAGATTTGGACATCAGCCTGATTCTCGATAACGAACCGGAGGATCCGGCGCTTCACTGGCAGACGGTCCGGGAGGAACCGCTCGTTCTCATCGCAGGGCCGGGACATCCCCTGGCAAATCGTGAGATGATCCGTCTTCAGGATCTGTACGATGCCGAGTGGATTCTGCCGGAAGAAACCTGTAATTACCGGGTCATGCTGGAGAAGCTTCTGAAGCAGCACGGAATCCCATGCCGGCTTGGCTTGGAGCTGGGAAACCCCGAAGCGATCAAGCGCTGCGTCATGGCGGGATCAGGAATCTCCCTCTTGCCCCGCATGGCAGCAGACGATGAAATCCGCAGAGGGCTGCTCGCCCCACTTCCCTTCAACCATCCTGATCTGCGGCTCAGCCTGCAGCTGATGACCCATCCGAAGAAGTGGATCTCCCGGGCACTCGGCGATTTTATCGAGTTGGTCAGGAAGTCGCCGTGAGCCCATTTTAGCTGTTCACTGTTCACTATTCCCCAGAATCAGCTGTAAACCCGTTCACATGCGAGTAGATCTCTGTGTTCCCGGCACCCAATAATCCATGACCACCTGAGCGCCGTAAATTCCTTTAGCACTCGGAGATACAACAAAAAAACGCACTCAGGCAGCGTCCAATCGCTTCCTCCGTGCGTTTTTCAACATATCCAATCGATTTATGCCCGAATCGTCTTTAAAGCCGCGGACCAGGCAACCACTTGATCCAGCATGCCGTTGACATTTTTATGATGCAGCTCGGCCGGCTTGAAAGTTCTAAAGCTTTCGAAATCGGTAAAGAGCGACAGCGTAGGGTGAATGCGGACGTCCGCCACGTTCAGCTCCCCAAGAATGCCGCGCAGGTGCTCGGCCGCCCGGGCGCCTCCAGTGGACCCGTAGCTCACGATGCCTGCCGCTTTATTCCCCCACTCATCTCGAACCAGGTCGATCGCATTTTTCAGTACACCGGAAATGCTATGATTATACTCCGCAGTGACGAACACGAATCCGTCCATGCGGCCGATGGCCGCGGCCCAGTTTTGGATGGCGTCCTCTCCGCCAGAATGTCCGAGGAACGGCAGCGGATAATCCGCCAAATCGATCAGGTGGTACTCCGCATCTCCACGCCCATCGGCCAGCTCCTTGAGCCATGCTCCGACCTGCGGGCTGACCCGCCCTTCCCTAGTGCTGCCAAGGATGATTCCAATATTCAAGTGTGATTGTTCCATTTCTAGATCTCTCCCCATATTCATAAATTTCCGCAGGTCCTGTAACCTGCCTGTAAACCCGGATCGGTACCTTTATCTTATAGCGGCTTGAAGACGAAAGATAATATCAATTCCGGCATGGCTATATATATTTCGGTCTATGGGTGGTTGATGCCAAAAAAAACAAACGCCTGAGCAGAGCACTGGCGGCTCTGCCTAAGCGTTTATCGGGCAGTGTAATCGGATCTATTTGCGGATCTCATAAAATTGGCATTCTTTGCGCGAATGGTACGTAACATCACTCACACCGGACTGGGTAATTACCGTGGAGTCGGTGAACCGGATGATCCGCGTATCTGAATCGATCAAATGGTCATCTTTAAACACGCGTATGGGAAGCTTCCTGCGCTCGGCCTCCTGCAGATCTGCTTCCGTCAGAAGCTCTCGAATCGTTGCCATGAATGACGGGTTCTCCTTTGGATATGAATTAGATACGATCACGGGTGCTCGCTCTTCCTTTATTGTAGCCGTTCATGGCATAAATGGAAATGGTTGAAGCGGGTAGGAACGATGAAAGCAGGAACCTGCAGGCTCAGACAACGTAACCGGACCAGCTCTTCACGCTTACGCACAGGTTTTTTCCGGAACCGCTGCGGAATCAGCTGGAGCCGGGGTCTTTTTCAAATATGGAATCAGCGACAGCAGGCCAAGCACGGCAAGAACCGCACCAACCCACAACGGTGATGCCAGGCCGTAGCCATGATCGATCGTGAGCCCGCCAATGGTGGAACCGACGACAATGCCGAAATTGACGACCGAGACGTGGAACGTATTGACGAGCGAGCCACCGTTCGAAGCTCTGGCCACACGGGTCACCATGGGAGGATTCATGGAGACCCCGACCAGGCCGATCACGATGACGGCGATAACCGCAACGACCTGGTGTTCGGCAAATAGGCCGAACATGATCAGCGCGCCCGTAAGCACGACTAGGCCGATGGTCATAATCGGCATCATGTACCGGTCGGCCAGTCTGCCGGTGATAGTGTTGCCGATGACCGTTGCCACCCCGTAAACCCCGAGCAGGAGCGGCACCATGGATGCGCTGAAACCCGCTACATCGGTAAGTATCGGTGAAAAGTAACTGAATGCCGCAAACGTCGCCCCAATGATCAGCATGCTGGTCGCGAAGGCTGCCCACAAATGCCGGTTCTTGAATTCCGCGAGTTCCCCGCGGAGGCTGATCGTTTGAGATTCCTCTTTAGGCGATTTCGGAATCAGCAGGAGCCCCATCGTTCCCGAGACCAGCACAAGGACAACGACAGCCCAGAAGCTCGCCCGCCAGCCGAGATACTGGTCGAACAGCATGGCGGCGGGCAGCCCGACGGCGGTTGCGACCATCAATCCGCCAAGGACGATCGAGGCGGCACGGCCGCTTGCTTCCGGACGAACCAAGGTGAGTGCAATCGCGATGGACACGCCGAAGCAGGCCGACGAGGCAACCCCGATAATAATCCGGGCAGCCATCATAAGTTCATAGTTCGGCGCGAGCGCTCCCAGCGTCTGCCCAATCAGAAACACGGTGGACAATGCCAGAAAGGCTTTTTTGCGCGGCACTTTTAACAATCCGACTGTCAACAGAGGCCCGCCGATAATCATCCCCGCAGCATAAGCGGATATCAGATATCCGATGGCGGCGACAGATACGCCAAACTCCTCTGATAGCGACGGCATGATCCCCGCCACCATAAATTCAGAAGTCGTCATGGAAAAAATCATCAGTCCCAGTACATAAATCGCAAGCGGCAATGTAAACAGCTCCTTTATTTATTATTTTGTAACACTCAGTACAAAATTAGACGCAGGGATCTCTCCAGGCATGTCACCTAGGAATCCCCCTCTATATTTTCTTTATATTTTTCTCTGCATCTCCTCTACAACTCTTAGGAATCTACTCGAAAGCTCCTCGGAATCTCATCTTTATCCTCACTGTATTTCCTCTGTGTGTTCTCTGTATCTCCAACTTGCTCCCGTCTTTACTTGTGCCTCACCTCCATTTTTCAATGGTTATAACTTTGCGGCTCATTTTACGTCCCACTTTTGTAACAACTAGTACAAAATTATTCAAAAAGCACAGCCGCGTCCATCGCGTGAACATCGTACAGCGCAAAGCGGCAGCTCGAATACGAACACAACAGCAAACAATGATTTAGATAGACTAGATGATAGATTAAATATATCTCTGACTCCCAGGGATTCTGCTAAAATATGGCCGCAAGCGTGCCGTCAATAATCTGCCGGGCCAACGCACGGTTCATGGTCCCCGGATAAATCACACGCAGGCCATAACAACAGCTGAGGAACAGAGCCGTCATCTCCGATGTATCCCGTTCACGAGAAATTTCGCCGACGGACTGCCCTTCGCGAATCGTTTCCTGAAGAGCCTGCTCCAGCAGCGCCACATGCTGTTTGAAGATCCGCTCAACAGTCGGGTCAGACTTTCCCCGCTCTACCGACGCGTTAATAAGCAAACATCCACGGTCCTTGGCTGTCGAGCCCTCCCGGATTTCCCATTCCAGCAGCTCCCGCAGCCGCTCCTTCACCGGAGCGTCTTTGCGCAGAATGTCCAATTGGGTCTCGATCCCCACCTGATGGTATCGGATCAGCGCCTGTTCGTACAGCTCATGCTTGCTCCCGAAGGCATTGTACAAGCTTCCTCTGCCGAGACCGGTTTCCTTGCATAAATCTTCTGTTGAGCAGGACCCGTATCCCTGTGACCAAAACACCTCCACAGCGGCATCGATGACGGCTGTGTCTTTGAACTCACGGGGTCTACCGCTTTTACTCATGTTTAGGCATCCCTTTCGTAGGTTTGATTGGATTGATTCTTAGCTTACTTAATTTTGTACTCATCTGTCAAATATTATTTTTCTAATAAAATCCATTTCGTCACAAAAACGACACCAAACATGCGTTGCAAGCAAAGCCGTTTTCCTATAGCATAAATTTCCGAACGAAGTTCTGCCACCACGGTGCTGCCGCGGTTCGAACATTATCTCCAAATGGAGCGGAGTATTTTGCCATGTCAAAAAGCAAGACCTATTATGCCCTGATGCTGCTGGTCATCACCGCCTTTATTTTATACGTCGCCTATGTACAGATCATTCAGGATCCACAAGCTTCGGCTTTCCTCGGTTTCAAAACCGACCTGAACCATCCCCTGAACCCTAAGCTGTGGCTGATCGTCATGAGGATTCATGCCATATTGGCCTGCTTGGCTATGATCTGCGGAGCCGTCAACTTCGCAGCACGGATCCGGGTCAGACACGTAAAATTCCACCGGTTCAACGGATATTTATATGTCATCTGTGTCATGCTGGTTGGCCTCACCTCAGGTTATATGGCACCGGTCGCCACGGGAGGAAGGTCGGTCAGCATTGCGTTTAACCTGTTAACGATGCTGTGGCCGGCATTCACGGTGATCGCTGTAATTCAGATCCGGAAAAAGCAAATGGCCAGCCACCGGAAATGGATGGTTCGCAGCTATGCTTTCTGTTTTACAAACCTGGTTGTCCACGTCCTCACGTGGACGATCCGCACGCTTGCCGGAAGTCCTTACCCGGTCAGCTACCGGATCAGCGTGTTTATTACGATTCCTTTGCTGCTTCTCATCGCAGAGCTTGTTATTCGCACTGCGTGGCCTGGGTCAGCTGGTTCCCGGCGTTCTGCCGGCAGCAATAAACCGTAAGCGAAAAAAACCGCTAGATGGCGGTTTTTCTCTTCTTATTCATGCAAATTCCCGTGGCAAACAACGGTAATTTCAGCTTGAAGCTATTCGTTTTCGATCGAATTCAGCGCTGCAAACGCGAGCGGTCCAAAGCCTTCAGAAGCTTCCCTCTGCGGCTGTGTGACTTGAAAAACAAATCCGCTGCCGTCAAGCTTCTTCACGATATATTCATGGGTTCCCGAGGAATCGAATGCCGTCAAAAAAATAAGCGCGTCCTTCATCGGACCGGTAAGGTCTGCCGCCCCAAGCTTCTTGATTTCGCCATACGGCTTAAGCTCTTTCTTCCCCTGCGACTCCAGCTGGTCCAAATTGAAATCTGCAGGCAGCTTCTCAATACGGACCGAGTACTCGTGATCAACATTCATATACAGCAGATGCTTGCCCGCATCAAATGAAAACTGTTCGGGAATATACAGCGAGTACCCTTCAGCCTGAACAAGCTTGGCGGGCCGCACTTCGTCGTTCCCTTCCAAGGTGACTTCCAGCTTGCCCTCGGCAGGGCGCTTACTGACACTGCCGCTGCTTGCGGATGATTTAGAGTCTCCTGAATCAGATTGACCGCCGGCCGAAGCACTGGAAGATGAATCCTTGCCGGATGTGCCGTCTTCGCCGCTTTCGCCTGCTCCTTGCACGCTGTCCGATTTTTTAATTTCGGTCAGTACGAGCTGCTTTAATGTATCCTCGCCTTCAATAGCCTTTTCTTCGTATTTGAATTGCACTGGGTCCTGCTCCTGTAAATCGGCTACCGCTTGATCCAGCCCGTCACCCAGCTGAAAAGCAGTAGGCTTGCCGTCAACCACAATTTCCACCGTATGCGGATCAGCCTGGCCGGTATACGTTCCGGTTCCTTCCTTCACGGACGGTACCTGTTCAGCATTCCCGGGCTGGGTTGACGGATTGTTCTGCTCATCCACGCGGTCTGGCGTACCCGGCGCCGTTTCCTGTTTGTCACTGCATGCGGTTACCGCAACAGCTATAGCCAGCGCCAGCAGAATCGAACTGATTTTAATCGTATTCTTCATGCTGCACCTCCATTACCATCTTAGACGGACGGAGGCAGCTTCAGGTTTCAATAAATTCGATAGTCTTGATAAAAATATCAAATGGGATGGGTCATACGAGACAATCCAAACCGCTTCATAAGCGCATCATTCGTTTTCTTTCGTTTACTTACTTCTTCCTCCAGTCCTGGAAAACCGGATCATGGACCAGATAATCAGCACGATAAGTACGGCAATGCATACGCCGATACTAAGCCGGTTCTGCGCATCGAATAAAAACATGGCCGCGATTACCGCCAAGCAGGCCACGACGGCAGAAGTAACATACGGGTACCCCCAAACCTTAAAGGATGGCTCCACCGGATACGACTTCCGCAGCTTGATTTGTGCCAGGGAGATGCAGATCCAGACCAGCAGGACGCAAAATCCCGGAACGGCCATTAACACGCGGAACAACTGATCCTGCGCAAACATGCCCAGCATGGATCCCAATATCAAGATCACGGCACACAATAACAGCGTATTTACCGGGATACCCCTCCGGTTCGTGCGGGCAAGAGCCGGCGATGCTTCGCCGGCTGCGGCCATGGAGTGGAGCATGCGTGAAGCTCCGTAAATTCCCGAGTTGGCTGCGGACAGCACTGCCGTAACCAGAATAAAATTCATGAGATCCGCCGCCCCGGACAAGCCGGTCGCGGTCAGTACCTGGACAAACGGACTCGACTCGGGGCCGAGCTGGTTCCAGGGAATCAGCCCGCATATCACGAGGATCGGCAGCGTGAAAAATAATATGATCCGCAAAATAAAATTGCGTACCACTTTGGGCAGCACCTTTTCACTGTTTTCCGTTTCCGTCAATGTCAAACCGATCAGTTCCGAGCCCCCGTAGGAAAACATGACCACAAGCAAAGCGGAAAAGATGGACGTCCATCCGTTGGGCAGAAATCCTCCGGCCGCCGAGTAGTTATGCAGATACGGCGTGTTGCTGCTTGGAATGATCCCGAAGATCAAGCATGTCCCTAAAACGATAAAAACGATAATCATGGCGATTTTGATCCCCGCCAGCCAAAATTCGAACTCGCCGAAGCTTCCCACGCTCATCAGATTAATCAGAATAATGAAGGCCGCGCTGGCTAGACTAAGCAACCATAACGGTACCCCGGGAAACCAATACTGCAAAAAGCTGCCGGCCGCTATAATCTCAATGACGCACACGGAAAGCCACAGGAAGCAGTACATCCACCCCATAATAAAGGACACTCTCTCGCCAAAGGCCTCACGAACGAAGTCCTTCATGTTTTTACCCGGGTAAACCGTAGCCATTTCTGCCATGGCTCCCATGACGACGAGCAGCAGCAGCCCGGCGAAGACGTAAGAGATAATGACGCCCGGTCCGGCGAGACCGATCGTTTCGGCACTGCCTTTGAAGATGCCGGTGCCGATGACTCCACCCATGGCCATCAAGCTGATATGCCTTGGTTTTAATTTTTTCTGCAATGAAACCCCATCTGGTTGTGACATCAAATATCCTCCTGCTAAATCTTGTTGTATTAGAACAAAAACCATAAGTTCAAGTATAACATTTTGCTTAAGCATCCTGATAGAAATTTAGCCGAATTTTCTGTATTTGCTTCACGATTCTTTATGATTTTTAAACAAAATTTAACCAGAAACCGATCATACTTATGCTATGATGTACATTCAGCCGATGGCAAGGCCGAAAGAAAACATAAAGAAATTAAGGCGGTGCAGTTTAGTCGTGTTTCATTCGTATGTATTTCCAATCTCTTATGCATTTCTGTCTTTTCCCTTTGCGGCACTATTTTTTACCATTCCCTTCATGGTCGTCCAGTACCGCAGACACGGTTATATCCATAAAATCAGGGCGTTTGTGCTGTACCTGTTCCTGTTGTACCTGCTCAACGCACTGTTTCTGGTCATCCTTCCGCTGCCATCTTCACGGCACAATCCCGCCATGGCCGGAGGGGCGCTTCAGCTGGTGCCGCTGAATTTCATTCACGACATCCTGAAAGAAACGTCCGTCGTGTCTTCACAGCCCTCGACGTACCTTCGGCTGCTTACGGAACGCGCCTTCCTTCAAGTGGTGTTCAACGTGTTTCTTACCGTTCCGTTCGGTATGATCCTCCGTTATTATTTCCGGACGGGATGGAAACTTTCCATTCTGCTGTCGTTTTTGCTGTCGCTGCTGTTTGAGACGACCCAGCTCACCGGAATATTCGGGATCTACGATCACCCGTACCGGGTATTCGACGTCGATGACCTGATCACTAACACGCTCGGCGGTTTGCTTGGATTCTTGGCAGCCGAATGGTTATCCGGCCTTCTTCCCCGCATTGAGCATTTGGATGCCAACATCGACCGGGCCGCCAAAAGGGTGACCTATACGCGGCGGGGAATCGCCTTTATGGCGGATGGGATCGTCTGGGCGATGCTGCTTGGCATTCTGCATATTCTGCATATATCGGCTTCCTTCTGGGTTGCGACAGGACTGTATTTCATGCTGGTACCTTGGCTGACGGGCGGACTGACTCCCGGCAAATGGCTTGTCCGCATCCGTCTGGCCGATGGAGGGGAGCGAATCTCCCTTAAATCGCTTGTGGTTCGATATGGAATCCTCTACTGGCTGTTTTTTGGAGTCAACCGGGTTCTGGCCGGCTCCCTTGACACCGTTCCGCCGATCCTTCGCATGATCCTGGGACTCATCGTGTTTGCCTTGAATACCGTCTTCTTTATCCATGTCGTCATCTGCGTATTCAAGAAGGAGCCGCAGCTGTTCTATGAAAAATGGAGCAAAACCCGGCATGTTATCCTTTGGCAGCCGGCCGCAGCAACCGAACCGGAGAAAAAGGAGTAGTTCCCCTTGGCAAAACATACTTCACTAGGACATATCACGCTTGTCCTTCAAGACTTGGGGAGCTTGGTTTCCGCTGTCCGGATGACGGAATCGATCTGCTTCTCCCATTGGTAAATTTGATTGAGGGAAGCGCTGATTTTACCAAGCTCCTTATACATCACGGTCAGCTCAGCCGTGGCTGTGATCGCGTTCCCGAGCTTGACTGCCGCTTTATACCGTTTGTCCGACGCGCTCCGGGTGCTGTTCGCTGCCGTAATCTTCTTATTCTCGGCAGTCACCTGCTTCTTTAATGTTTGGACTTGGGCCAACGTATCCTTCACCGCCTTGGCTTTGGCCGAGGCTTCCTTCTTGGCGGCAGCGAGCGCATCCTTACGGCTCTTGATTTCCGCACGAGCCGCACTGGCCGAGGCCTTGATCTGGTTGCGCTTCAGATCGTACTGAAGCGCGGCCTTCTGGTCCTTGCGTTTTCTCGCATCCGCCGCCTTCTTCCCAAGGTCTGTATATTCATTGAGCAGCGGCTGATATTTCTTCTGAGCCTGATCGGCTTCGGATTTCAGCTTATCGATCTTGGCCTTGTCGATCCCCTGCACCTTCGCATTGACAGACTTTAACCGGTCATCATTCTGTTTCCGGAGCACTTGAATCTGTTGCTTCTTCAGCTTGTTGGCCTCATCCAGAGCCTTATAGCTGTCATGAAGCACGCCTATACTCTGCAAAGCGGCGTCCCAGGCACTGTCCGATGCGGCGTCCGCCTTGGCCGGACCCAGCAAGAACAACGCGACCGAACAGCATAAAACCGTCAACAAGCTGTTTTTCCATAAAACTTTTACATACGACATCTTCATCTCTCCCCCAAATCATCAAAATTCATCATAAATGGACAAAAAAAGCACCCCGCAAGTAAGGCATGACGCCTTTCCTGCAGGGTGCTTCTCCCGCTTCCATTAACTATGTTGAACCCACTATATCGCTATTTCTCACAGTTGTCAATAAATTCCTGGAACATTTGTTCCTCTTTTTCTTGGCCGAATCCGGTTGTCGTGATTACTGACCGACCATTCCGCCGTCTACCGTGTACAGGGAACCTGTAACGAATGAAGCTTCATCGGAGAGGAGGAAGTTCATTACCGCCGCTACTTCCTGCGGCTCGCCGTAACGGCCCATCGGTGTGGCCGCTTCATTGGCGGCTTTGTACGCTTCCGCATTGCCGGAGTTCGCCTCAATCTGCCGCATCATCCGGGTGTTGATCGTTCCCGGCAGAACCGCATTAACCCGGATGCCCAGCGAAGCCAGCTCGTTGGCAGCAACGCGCGTCAAGCCGATCACGGCATGCTTGGACATAATGTATGGGGCCACTCCTGGCGCGCCCATCAGGCCTGCAAGCGAAGACGTATTCAATATTGCGCCGGAATTCTGCTTTTTCATAACTGGAATAACGTAATGCAGCCCCAGGAACACCCCACGGACGTTGACGTTATATACCAGATCAAGCGCTTCCACGGATTGCTCTTCGATCAGCCCGGTAGGGCCCTCAATCCCTGCATTGTTCGCAAAGTAATCGATGGTGCCGAATTTTTCAACCGCACGGTTCACATAGTTCTGCACATCCTGCTCTTTGGATACGTCGGCAGCGATCGCCAGTGAATTGGTATCGTTCAGGCCAAGCTCCTCGACGACGCTCTTGACCGCATCTTCCTTCAAATCGACCAGGACGAGGTTCAGCTTGCGCTCGGCCAAACGCCGTGCCAGCTCTTTCCCGATTCCGCCGGCGGCGCCGGTAATGACTGCAGTTTTCGTTTGTGTTTGACTCATGACTGAATCGCTTCCTTTTCAACAAAGTTTATAAAATGATTTATAGGCTTTATAGCTCATGTCTGCTACATGTATAGGTTACACCTTTATTAATTGTTTACACAATAATCATATTTCGAAATAATGTCATCTATCCAACAGATTGCCGCCGTATGTCACCGAACCATGACAATCTTGAACATTTACCTTCTCTTTGTTGATGATTTTCTGCGTTTTGGCGGCATCCCAACTTACGTTATAATAGGAGAAACGACAAGCTGGAGGCAGATGCATTTGACAGATGAACACGTTCTTGACCGCAGAGCCAGAAGAACCCGGCAGGCGCTCAAATCCGCTCTCGTTTCCTTAATTCTCGATAAAGGCTTCGATTCGGTGACTATTATGGACATCGCGGCCCGTGCAGACTATAACCGGGGTACCTTTTACAAGCATTTCGTCAGCAAGGAAGACCTGCTCAAGGAAATCCACGACGAGTTTCTGCAGGGCATCGCCGAACTGCTCGTCAAGCCGTATGAGGGCCTTGAGCGAATTGAAGCCTCGATGACCTACCCCTCAGGGCTGCGCTTGTTTGAACATATCGAACAGCATAAAGATGTGTTCCTGGCCTTATCGCGAGTCGAACGCGGAAAGCTGGCGATGGACATGTACGATAGGCTCAGGGAGTCGATGCGGAAGGACATGCATATCGAAATGGAACCGACCGAGCCGCCGATCGACTACGAAATCATGCTGAGCTACCGGATGTCGGCCACGGTGGGGGTCATTATGCACTGGGCAGAGGTTGATTTTAAATACACGGCGTCTTATATGGCGCAGCAGCTGATGGTGCTGGTTGAGACAAAAATGGATTACATCGTGTTTAAAAGAAACGGCGGCACATAAGCATCATTCTCAAAACTCCCCATTGTGCCCATAAGCACAATAAGGTATCATTCTACATAGATGGACTGTGTGCGACTGGCGGAAACATGGGATGAACCATGAGGGAGCACATGGATATAAACAGCCGTACGCCTGGGCAGAGGTAAGGGGAATTTCCCCTTGCCTCTTTATGTTTTTCTGGACCTTACCATGATTTAAAGGAGATGCAGACAATGACAGAACAAACGCTGATTTTGGACGGAGCGCGCGTGGCGCAGGACATTAAGGACGGCTTGGTTAGCAGGGTGAAACGGCTGTCCGAGCAAGGGATTACCCCCTGCCTGGCGACCATTTTGGTAGGCGACGACCCGGCATCGGCCACATACGTGCGCATGAAAGGCAATGCCTGCAGACGGCTCGGGATGGAATCGTTAAAAATCACACTGGATGCGGGGACGACGACCGAGGAGCTTATCCGGGAAATTCAGAAGCTTAACACCGACCCGAACGTTCACGGAATTCTGCTGCAGCATCCGGTCCCCCATCAAATTGATGAAAGAGCCGCATTCGACGCGATCGCCATTGAAAAAGACGTCGACGGTGTCACCACGCTGGGATTTGCGCAGAATGCTTTCGGCTTTGCCGCCTATCCTTCCTGTACCCCGGCGGCCATCATCACCATCCTGGATTACTACCGGATTCCTGTAGAAGGCAAGCACGCTGTTGTTGTCGGCCGCAGCCCGATTCTCGGCAAGCCCGTCTCGCTGATGCTGCTGAACCGCAATGCCACGGTCACGATCTGCCATTCGAGAACGAAAGGCCTTGGTGATATCGTGTCCCAGGCAGAGATCGTTGTTGCCGCAGTAGGCAAACCGAAATTCATTCAGGGAGACTGGATTCAGGACGGCGCCGTCATTCTGGACGCAGGCTACAATGAAGGCAATGTCGGGGACGTTGATTATGAGGCATGTCTTGAAAAAGCGAGCGCCATTACACCCGTCCCTGCGGGCGTCGGACCAGTAACCATCGCCATGCTGCTGAAGCACACGGTGGATGCGGCGGAAAAACAGCTGGGATAAACCAGCCATCGGTATGGCCCGGTTTTCCAAGGGACACTTAAAGAGCCGTGTTTCGGCAGCACAAATACGCCGGTAACGGCTTCAAAAAATGGCAAGAGGGCATTCCGCCGAACATCATTCGGTGAAATGCCCTTTTTTCTACCCAAGATGTAATGTTCTTGAGTCGGTTGATATCCGGTTCAAATAAATCCGTCGGTCACAAATAGCGGCCTATTCGTACCGCAGCGCCTCGATCGGATCCAGCTTCGCGGCCTGTCTGGCCGGGAATACGCCGAACACGATGCCGATGCAGGCTGAGAACCCGACGGCAAGCAGCACGGAGTTCATGGACACCGCGGTGGTCACGTCCATCAGCTTGCCGACGAACTTGGAGCCGCCGAAGCCAAGGATGACGCCGATCACACCGCCCAGGATAGCCAAGGTGACCGATTCAAACAGAAACTGCGATAGAATCGTCCCTTCCTTGGCCCCGATCGCCTTCCGGATACCGATCTCCCGCGTCCGTTCGGTAACGGACACCAGCATGATGTTCATGATGCCGATTCCGCCGACGAGCAGGGATATCGCCGCCACGCCGCCTAGAAAGAGGGTCAGCGTTTTGGTGACACTTTCGGCGGAGGACATGACATCCTCCTGGCTTTGAACCCTGAAATCATCGTCGGCCCCGCCAAGTTTATGGCTTTGGCGCATCGTATACTGGATCAGCGCCATGGTGCTGTTGATCACGTCGGTAGATTTGGCTTCGACTAAAATTTGCCGGACACTGCTCCGGGAGCTCCCGGTCTGAAACCGGGACTGAATCGTCGTGATCGGCGCGATGACGGTGTCGTCCTGGTCAACCGTACCCGAAGAACCCTTAGCTTTGAGCACACCGATGACCCGAAACGGGATGTTGTTGATTTTGATCATGCTGCCGACCGCATCGAAACCCGCTTCACCAAACAGCGTTTCCGCCGTCGTTGCGCCAAGGACCACGACCTTTGCCCGGTCATTGACTTCATCCTCGGTAAAGAAACGTCCGATGTCCGTCTCCCACGATTTGATGTCGGCATAGCCCGGCGTCGAGCCGATGATCGTGGCGGAGGCCGTGTTCGATCCGTTCAGCAGCTGCGCGCTCACCTGCGAGACCGGCGCGACGTACTTCACGGTATCGATTTTGGAGATCGGGTCAGCGTCCGAAATGTTCAGCGTGCCCGTGCTTCCGCCTTGGCTGCCTCCTGCCGCTGTGCCTGTTGACGACCCCGAGCCTGCGGTAACCGTGATCAGATTGGAACCCAGGCTTTGGATTTGGCTCGTCACCTGCTTGCTCGTTCCCTGACCGATGGAAATCATGGCAATGACGGTCGCCACGCCGATGATGATTCCAAGCATCGTCAGGAAGGAGCGCAGCATGTTGGACCGTAAGCTTCGGATTGAAATGCGCAGCAGTTCCCCCACATTCATACCCGCTCACGCTCCGTATTCAGCCGGTCCGTCTCGATCAGGCCATCGCGAAACCAAATGACCCGTTTCGTATGGGCGGCGATGTCCGGTTCGTGGGTGACGATGACGATCGTATGCCCCTTTTCGTTCAGTCTCCGGAATATGCCCATGATTTCCTCGGATGATGCCGTATCCAGGTTGCCCGTCGGCTCGTCCGCCAAAATAATGGCGGGGTCGTTGCTCAAGGCGCGGGCAATAGCCACCCGCTGCTGCTGTCCCCCGGAGAGCTCATTCGGCTTGTGATGCATCCGGGTTTTCAGGCCGACCAGCTCAAGGCAGTACTCGGCCTTCTCCCGCCGCTCCTTTTTGTTTTTGCCCGCATACAGCATCGGAAGCTCGACGTTTTCAATGGCGGAGGTTCGCTTGAGCAGGTTAAAGTTTTGAAAGACAAAACCGATCTTGCGGTTGCGCACCTCCGACAGCTGCTTGGCCGATGCCGAGCCGATGTCGATGCCGTCCAGCATGTACTTGCCGGAAGTCGGTTTATCCAAACAGCCGATCACGTTCATCATGGTCGATTTTCCTGAACCAGACGGTCCCATAATGGAGACAAACTCGCGCTCATCGATTTGAAGGGTAACGCCCTTCAGCGCCTGGACCTCGTTCTCGCCCGATGCATAAATTTTCTTCACTTGATCAAAGGTGATCACTGTCCGCCACCTCCCATGCCGCCGCTGCGTGCTCCGCCTCCGCCAGTTCCTCCGGTTCCACCCGTACCGCCGCCGCGGTTGAACTGCCGCATCTCGCCGCCTCCGTTCATGCCTCCGAAGCCGCCCATACCGCCCATGCCGCCAAAGCCGCCCATAGTTCCCTGGCTCGTTCCGGTGCTTGTCTTTGTCGTCGTCATCGTAATGGTTACTTTGTCGCCCTCGGACAATCCGGTCAGCACTTCGGAATTAGCCCCGTCATCAAGGCCGGTCGTAATTTCCACCTGCTCCTCTTTGCCGCCTTTGTCGACCATGACGATTTTCCGTCCGCCAAACGACTTGATCGCCGCATCAGGAACTTTCAATACATCCTTCTTACCGTCGGTAATAATGGCAATCGTCGCGCTGATACCCGGAATCAGCTTGTCTGCGTTATCTTGACCCGCTGTGATTTCAATGCCGACCGGGAACGTTACGACGCCGCTGGTCTGCGCTTCCCCGAGCACCGCCTTGGACACGACTTTGCCTTTCAGCGTTACGCCCGTGAGCGCGTCAAATGTTATATTTACGTCCTGGCCGACCTTCACATCGGTGATATCGGTATCGTCGATGGAGGCCGAAATCCGGAAGCTTCCGCCGGTTGAGTACATGGAGATGGCCGAAGCAGCGTCGCCGGCAACCGTCTCCCCAACCTTGGCGTTCACGGCGGAAATGATGCCGTCATACGGCGCATAAATTTTTGCCCCGGCTGCGTTGGCCTTGGCGTCGTTCAAGGCAGCGAGTGCCATGGCCACGTCGGCTTTGGCACTGGCCACGTCGCTTTCAGCCGGCCCTTCCTGCAGCTTGGCCAGCTGCGAAACCGCCTGATCATAGGCGCGGGACGCGCTATCCACCTGTGATTGGGCATTGGTAACCGCTTCTTTCAGCTGATCCAGATTGCTTTGCTGCGATACCGCTTGTTTATAAGCATTCTGGGCATTATCCGCCGCGACTTGAGCGAATAAAATCTGGGACGGGTCCGTCCCCTTCTTCGCTTCGTCCAGCTTGGCCTGCGTGCTGATGACGGCAGCCTTGGCCTTGTCCACCTGTGCCTGCAGGTACGATGCATTGGCCGCCTTTTTTGCGTTCGTAAGCGCCGTCTTGGCATTCTCCAGGTCGGACTGCGCCTTGGACACCTGGGCTTTTTGTTCGCTTAAGGTAGCCGAGTCCGTTCCAGCCTGGATGCTGTCCAGCTTCGCCACGGCACTGTCATACTTCGCCTGGGCTGACAGCAGCTCGTTTTGCAGCACCGTTGCATCCATCGCTGCAAGCAGCTGCCCCTTTTTCACCGCTTCCCCGACGCTTACGTTGACCTTGGTCACTTTGGAGTTTCCGCTGAAGCTCAGGTTCACCGATTCGGGTGCTTCCACATTGCCGGAGGACGTTACCGTTTTGGACAAGTCGCCCCTCTCGACGGCATATGTAATGGTCGCCGTTTCCGTTTTCGTCGCGCTGGCGTTTTTTTGATAAAAATAGGTCCCCCCCGCGCCGATCACAATGACGCATCCGCAAATGATCAGCACGTTTTTTACCGCTTTGTTCATGTCCATTCTCCCTTCCTTCATATGACAAACACGATATCAGCCGAAACTTAAAAAAACCTAAACTCCGGCAGGCATGCAAAAAAGTTTTTCGAAAAAGACGGGAAGCCCCAATAAGCTTGCATCATGGAAATGGATAGAGATACACTGGTAGACAGACATTCTTTTCTCGGCAGGAATGCCATTTCACATACGATGGAGGAACTTGAATCATGGATCATTTTGAACAAATGCTGGAGAAATACGCCGAACTGGTCATCAATGTCGGGGTGAACATCCAGCCCGGCCAGGTGCTGCTTGTGCAATCCCCGCTGGAAACCGTAGATTTCACACGGCAGATCGTGTCCAAAGCCTATGAGGCTGGCGCCAAATATGTTCAGGTCGATTGGGACGACGAGAAGGTGACCCGCATCCGGTATGAACAAGCGCCTGACGATTCGTTCGCTTATTATCCGAAGTGGCAGGCCGACATGATGGAGCAGCTCGCCGAAGGCGGCGGCGCGGTCCTGCACATCAAGGTGCCCGACCCTGAGCTGTTCCGCGGCATCGATTCCGCCAAAGTATCGACGGCCGTGAAAGCGGCGGCGGTGGCCCGCGAGAAGTATCAGGCCTACGTACGCAGCAACAAGGTCAGCTGGTCGCTGATCAAGGCGCCGACCCGCGCCTGGGCGAACAAGGTTTACGCCGATTTGCCGGAGGAAGAACGCGTCCCGGCTATGTGGGAAGCCGTATTCCTCATGAACCGCGTCGACAGCGGGGATCCCGTCGCGGCTTGGCGGGATCATATCGCCGAGCTGAAAAAACGGCAGCAGTACATGAACGACAAGCGGTACAAGAGCCTGCACTACCGTGCTCCAGGAACCGACCTGCGGGTCGAGATGCCGGAAGGGCATTTGTGGCTCGGCGGCGGGGATTTGAAGGAGGACGGCGTGTATTTTGTGGCGAACATGCCGACGGAGGAAATCTACACGATGCCGCTGCGGACCGGGGTCAACGGAACGGTATCCAGCACGCTTCCGCTCAACCTGAACGGCCGGCTGGTGGAAGGCATCAAGCTAACCTTCAAAGACGGAAAAGTGACGGAGTACGATGCCGTATCGGGCCGCGAGCACCTGACATCGCTGCTGGAAACGGATGAAGGCGCGTCCTACCTCGGCGAGATGGCGCTGGTGCCTCATGACTCCCCGATTTCGCTCATGAACCGTGTCTTCTACAATACAGGCGTGGACGAAAATGCTTCCTGCCATTTCGCGCTTGGAAGCTGCTATCCGGTCAATATCGAGGGCGGAACCAAGCTGAGCAAAGAGGAGCTGCTCGCCAAAGGCGGCAACGTCAGCCTGACGCATGTCGATTTCATGATCGGTTCGGACCAATTGGACATTGACGGTGAACTGCCGGACGGCACCGTCGAGCCGGTGTTCCGCGCAGGCAAGTGGGTTTAAAATAACAAAAGCGGTCAGTCCCTAAAGAGGACTGGCCGCTTTCTTTTTTAGATATAAACGTAGTTTTTCTGCTCCATGCGAGTGGAAGACCCGTTCCTTTATTCCGCCGCCGCAACCTTTCGACGTGCGGACAGCTGATTCAAGCCGAGCAGCGCCAGCATCGCAACCAGTACCCCCACGGCCCCGATCCAAGTAACCGCCGACAGCGAGACGCCCGAGACGACTACGCCGCCGATGCCGGCGCCGGCCGCCATGGACAGCTGCATCATCGATTGGTTGAGCCCCAGCATGACACCGGAGGATTCCGGCTTGATCGTCACCAGATTGTACTGCTGTGCCGGTCCTGTCGACCATGCGGCGAATGACCACAAGATCAGGATGGCGAACACGGCGAACGCCGAGTGGCCGGCCAGACTGAGCAGAATAAGAGCGATCACGTGAAGAGTCATCCCGCTCAATAGGGTGAAGGTCACCCCTTTCTTATCCGCACTGAAGCCTCCCACTTTTGAGCCGACCAGGCTGGCGATACCAAAAGCTAACAAGGCCGTGCTCAGCAGGCTCTCCTGCAATCCGGATATTTGAAGCAAATAAGGGGACAAATACGTGTAAGCCACCGAGTAGCCGCCCAGCCAAAAGAAACTGATAGAAAGGCCCAGCGCAACTCTCGGATTTTTCAGAAGGGAAAACTGCTGCCGAAGGGGCACATGCGCGTCTCCCTGAATCCGCGGGATGGTCACCGAAATGATGAGCATCGCGACAATGCCGAGCAGAGCAATCCCGATAAATACCGCTTTCCAGCCAAAAGCAGCCGCGACCATTCTTCCGAGCGGCACACCGATGATGAGCGAAGCTGTAAAGCCCATGATGACGGTGGCCAAAGAGCCAGCCTGTTTACCTTCAGGCGCAATTTTGGCGGCGATGCTGAGCGCCGTGACGACGACCATCCCCGCACCAAGCGCCATCAGTATACGTGACGCCAGCAGCAGTTCATAGCCGGGCAGCACGAACGACAAGATGTTGGCGACAACGAAAATGCCAAGGGCCGTGATCATCAGCCTGCGACGGTCCCACCTTGCCGTCAGGGCCATGAGAACAGGCGTAGCGATCGCGTATGTCAGTGAGAACACGGTAATCAGCTGGCCCGCGGCAACGACTGTAATGCCCATCGAATCCGCAATTTTATCCAAAATACCGGAAACGATGTATTCCGAGGTACCTACCAAAAAGCTGATAATGGCCAAAATGTAAATCTTCCAGGTGCTGGTCATAAATGCAATCAAACTCCTTTGAATAATATTTTCGTATTTCTACAATCATAGAAATAAAGGACAAAAAAAATTAGTTCAACAGAAATGGCGCATATTTCTGCGCTACCTCACGGTTCAGGCAGTAGAAAATGAAGGTGCCTTCCTTACGCGAATCCAGCAGACCGCTCTCTGCCAGCTGCTTCAGATGATGGGACAGCGTGGAGTCCGCTACAGTTTCCAGCTTGGTCCCAAGCGTGGAACAGCAGGCTTCACCTTCCCGGGAAAGGATCATCGCCACTTTCAAACGAGTCGGTTCGCCCAGTGCCTTGTATATTTTTACGGCTTGCTTGGACTCCACATCTTCGTTCATATCTGCTCCTCCTTCCTGATTTCGTATTTCTAAATTTATAGAAATAAAGTAGCATACAGTTTACCGGATTGTCAACACCCTATCTTTGTGGGTGGTATTAAAAAGTGGGATCATGCCCCTCACTCACCGCTGCAATGTCTGATCATGTTGATTGCCGCAGTGAGCCAAGGGATGACGGATGACAAGGACTGGATCCACCGTTTACAGCTTCGTTTCGTCCATCAGCAGCTTCACCGGACAATGATCGCTCCCCAGGATCAGATGATCGATCTGGGCGTCAATCAGGGACGGGGCAAGCCGTTCCGATACGAGAAAATAGTCGATCCGCCAGCCCACGTTCCGCTCACGGATTTTGGGCATGTAGGACCACCAGGTATACGCGCCTTCCTGCTCCGGGTAAAAATGTCTGAACGTATCGATCAGCCCCGTATTCAGCAGTTCAGTCATTTTGCCGCGTTCCTGAGGAGTAAAACCCGAGTTTTCACGGTTCGACTTCGGATTCTTCAGGTCGATTTCCTGATGGGCGACGTTTAGATCCCCGCAAATGATGACAGGCTTTCGCGCATCCAGCTGCTGAATGTAGCTTCTGAACCGGTCCTCCCATTCCAGCCGGAGATCCAGTCTCGACAGATCGCGGCGCGCGTTGGGCGTATACACGTTGACCAAGTAAAATCCTTCGTACTCGAGCGTAAGGATTCTCCCTTCCGGCTCCCCGTCCTCTTCCAGCCCGGAGTACACGGACAACGGCTTCTGCTTGGTAAAGACGGCGGTACCGGAATAGCCTTTCTTTTCGGCGTAGTTCCAGTATTGGTAATACTCGTCCATGCCGTCCAGGCAGATCTGCCCTTCCTGGAGCTTCGTCTCCTGCACGCAGAAGATGTCCGCGTCCACTTGCTTTACATATTCTATAAAACCTTTATTGACACAGGCCCTAAGCCCGTTCACGTTCCAAGATACCAATTTAATCATCATTTCCCCCGCTGTTGTTGAAGTCTGTAACTCTAGTCTACCATACTACGTCCGCCCCTTCCGTGACAAATCGGTGATTTAGAAAATGATAGATTCATGATACAATGTCCTAACGCAATTCAACCTATTTCCAAAATGACGTGAGGGATCTATTGTACCCATGAGAACTTCCGCTCCTGTTAAAGCGTTTAATTTTCTGTTTTTCGCCCTGCTGGCCATTTTCATTCCGTTTCTCCCCGTATATTTTGATGAGCAGGGACTATCGCCTTCCCAGATCGGCTTCATCGTCGGTACAGGAGGATTTATCACGATTGTGGCCCAGCCGCTGTGGGGGATGATCAGCGACCGGACCAAAACGATCCGGAAAGTGCTGCTGCTCCTTCTTGTTTGCGCTATCATGACCGGCTTTGTCCTGTACCATACCGGAACGTACAGCCTGATCATCCTGTTTGCCATGCTCACCTACTTTTTTCTAATGCCGGTCGATCCGCTGACGGAGAGCCTGAACTTCCGCGTCGCCGAATCGGCGGGGATCAGCTACGGCTCGCTCCGCACCTATGGGGCGCTTGGCTATGCAGTGATGTCATTGTTCGCAGGCTATATCATGACATCGTTCGGCGCGCACAGCCTGGCGTATTTGTTTGCGGCCATTGGCCTGGTCAGCTTTGTCATTACGCTGTTCATGCCGGACGCTCCGGTGTCGGGCAAACCGGTCACCCTTTCCAGCCTGAAGCATTTTCTCAGCAGCAGAGAAACTTTGCTCTTTCTCATCCTGGTCTTTATCAGCTCGATCCCCGCGCGGATGAACGATACTTATTTAGGAGTTTACATCAAGGAGCTGGGCGGGAAGGCCAGCCTGGTGGGACAAGCCTGGTTTCTGGCAGCCGGAAGCGAGATCGTCGTGTTCGCCTTGAGCTTCTGGTGGCTTCGCAAAGGCAGCGAGCTGATGCTGATCGCCTTTTCAGGATTCTTTTACTTTATACGCTTTTTCGCATCGGCCTGGATTGAGGACCCGCATCTCCTCGCCTATTTGCAGTTACTGCAGCTGCTCACCTTTCCGGTGTTTTATTCCGCCGCCATTCAGTACCTGTACCGCATCGTTCCGGTCGAATGGCGGGCAACCGGGCAGACGGTGCTGGCGCTGCTGTTCTTCGGGGTTTCCGGCATTATCGCTTCCTTTGCAGGTGGTGCGCTGTATGAGGCATTCGGCGGGAGGACGCTGTTTCTGACGATTTCCGGCATGTCGCTGGCGGGAACGGTGTTCGGGATTGTACTGTACCGGATTTACGGGCGCAGAGACCGAGCAGCATCTGCAGAGCCGGCCGGAGAAGACGCCCCGGAATAATCGTGAAGGCCACAAAAAAACCGCCGTTAGTGGCGTTTTTTTCTTGTTTCCGATGTTAATTGGTGCTGGAAGAAGCCTTGCCCGGCTTCACAGCCTGCACTTCATACATTTTGACGGTTGTGCTGATCATATAGGCTGGCGGCTCCTGGCCCTTCTTGTCGCGATGACCTTGAAGATGCGCGTCGCTTTTCTCCCAATTTTTCCAATCTTCCTGAGACTCCCAGCGGATCATGACGACGACTTCGTCCTGCTCTCTTCCTCTGGTATTGACCATGACCGTTCTGTCGATCAATCCGTTCATCTCGTCCATCGGGCCGTCCTTGGTGAATCTGGCCGCAACCTGTTCGCTGTACCCTTTTTGCACAGCCATGGTTCTCAATTGAATAAACATAGGTGGTTCCTCCCGTCTATCGATATGATGGCTGTATTCCTGCGGAATCATCGCCTCATGTCGGCTCCGTGATTTCCGGACTGTATCCATCTTACTTGATAATGATTCTCATTGTCAAATGGATGGTCATCCCGAAATCTCTCCGCTTCTACCATTCACCGCTTAAACCCTTGTATTTCGGTTTTTAGATATAATATCATTAAAGGAGTTTCCTCATGGCTGATGTATGGGATACATAAACCTGACTCCAAACAAACGATACTTTACTTTAAAAAGAGAGGATAATCATTCACATGATCATCAAACCAAGAACCCGGGGCTTTATCTGCACGACGGCACATCCTGTAGGATGCGCTGCGCAGGTCCAGGCCCAAATCGATTACGTCAAATCCAAGCCGGCCGTCCAAGGGCCGAAAAACGTGCTCGTGATCGGCGCGTCGACCGGCTATGGCTTGGCGGCACGCATCACAGCTGCATTCGGAGCCGGAGCGAATACCGTAGGCGTATACCGCCCAAGCAGCGGTTCCGAGAAACGGACAGCCTCCGCCGGATGGTACAATTCCGCCGCGTTTGAACAAGCAGCTGAAGCGGCCGGGCTTAAATCTTTCAGCGTGACAGGGGACGCCTTCTCGACTGAAACGAAGGAGAAAACGGTGGAATTGATCCGTTCCGAACTCGGTCAGGTCGACCTGGTGGTGTACAGTGTGGCATCCGCCCGGAGAACCGATCCGGTCACCGGCGAAGTGTACAATTCCACCCTTAAACCGCTGGGCAAGCCCTATACGAATAAAACCGTCAACTTCCACACCGGCGAAATCAGCGAAGTGACCATTGAACCCGCTACGGAAGAAGAAGTCCGCGGTACGGTTGCTGTTATGGGCGGGGACGACTGGCAGCTGTGGATCGATGCGCTGGAGCAGGGCGGCGTGCTGGCCGACGGAGCCGCCACCATTTCCTTCTCCTACATCGGATCGGACATCACCCAGGCCGTGTACCGGGAAGGCTCCATCGGCAAAGCCAAGGATCACCTGGAAGCCACTGCGCTGAAGCTGAACGACCAGCTGGCGGCCAAAAACGGACGCGCTTATGTCGTTGTCAGCAAAGGGCTGGTGACCCAATCCAGTTCGGCGATCCCGGTCGTGCCGCTGTACATCTCCGCATTGTACAAGGTCATGAAAGAAAAAGGCATCCACGAAGGATGCATCGAGCAGACCTACCGCCTGTTTACCGACCGTCTGTATACCGGCGGCGAAACGCCTGTGGATGAAGTCGGCAGAATCCGCATCGACGACTGGGAGCTCCGCGAAGATGTGCAGGCTGAAGTCGCCGACATCTGGAACAGCATCACATCGGACAACATCTATGATCTGACCGATCTTCATGGGTACCGCCGCGAATTCTTCCAGCTGTTCGGCTTTGAGACGGATGGCGTCGATTATGAAGCCGACGTAAATCCTGACGTGAAGGTTCCGCATTCCGTTTAACCGATTTATATGCTTATATTATAGAGAAGCCCGGGTATGCTTGTTCGCCTACCCGGGCTTTTTGGCTTGTTCACCAATTCTTCGATGTGACGAATCATAAACACTCATCCTCCGGGTATGTTAATGAAGACGATCCTTTGTCATCGGTTGGTCGGCATTGTCAATGACTTCTCTGAACATGTTCCTCTCCTCCGGAGACTCGGGCCTGCCAGCGCTACAACCACCGACGGCCAGACTATGAACATGATACGCCTCCTCTTTTTTATGCCAAGCTGTGCGAAGTGTAAAAGCTCCTTCTATGTAAGCCTTGCCACCAATACAAGGGTCAAACGTATGTATGTAAAAGTAAGTCATTCACCGTCCCCCAGGTCCGTATCGTCCGTTTTCAGTGGACAAATGAATGATCTTTACACCCCTCGTTGACAATAAACTAGCAAATTTCAAGACAACCAGCGTATAATGGTAGCGAGTCCGACAAATCACAGCGTTTACATGCGGCTCTTTGACTTATCCAGTACAGATACCCGGAGGATTGATTTTCATGAGATTGGAAAAAGATTTTCTAGGCACCAAAGAAGTTCCTAACCATGCATACTACGGCATTCAAACCCTACGCGCAAAGGAGAACTTTCCGATTACCGGACAGCGTCTGCATCCTGAACTGATCCGGTCGATGGCCATGGTCAAAAAGGCTGCAGCATTGGCTAATATGGAAATTAAACGGCTGCTTCCAGCCAAAGGTGAGGCCATTGTACAAGCCGCAGATGAGATCATTGGCGGTGAGTGGCTCGACCAATTTATCGTGGATCCGATCCAAGGCGGCGCCGGTACATCGATAAATATGAATACGAACGAAGTGATTGCGAACCGAGCATTGGAATTGATGGGCAAGGAAAAAGGCAGCTACGCCGACATCAGCCCGAACAACCATGTCAACATGGCCCAATCGACCAACGATTCGTTTCCGACCGCCGTCCATCTGGCGACACTGACCATGATTGACAAGCTCGTGGCCACCATGACCGATCTGCATCAGGCCTTCGTCGATAAAGCCAACGAGTTTGACGCGGTGATCAAGATGGGCCGAACCCATCTGCAGGACGCCGTTCCGAT
The DNA here is from genome assembly GCF_038009285.1 of Paenibacillus sp. FSL R5-0378. Taxonomy (NCBI): domain Bacteria; kingdom Bacillati; phylum Bacillota; class Bacilli; order Caryophanales; family Paenibacillaceae; genus Paenibacillus; species Paenibacillus sp. FSL R5-0378. The sequence goes on along the minus strand of NZ_JBBPAY010000001.1, from coordinate 3,587,970 downwards.
CCGTCTCGGGCAGGAATTCCAGGCATACGCCCGCGTGCTGGGCCGTGACATTGAGCGGGTCAAAGCCACCAAGAACAACCTGCTGCATATCAACATGGGCGCCACAGCGGTCGGCACAGGCCTCAATGCCGATTTGACCTACATCAAGCGCGTGGCTGAAATTCTGGCAGAGCTCAGCGGTTTTCCGGTGCAGGCAGCGGATCATCTTGTCGATGCCACACAGAATACCGACGCCTACACCGAGGTGTCCGCCGCCTTAAAAATTTGCATGATGAACATGTCCAAAGTCGCCAACGATATCCGGCTGATGGCTTCCGGCCCACGGGCAGGACTTGGGGAACTTTCTCTCCCTTCACGCCAGCCGGGTTCCTCCATTATGCCGGGGAAGGTCAATCCGGTCATGTGCGAGGTTATCAACCAAATCGCGTTCCAGGTGATCGGTAACGACCATACGATCTGCCTGGCATCCGAAGCCGGCCAGCTCGAGCTGAACGTCATGGAGCCGGTTCTCGTCTACAACCTGCTGCAATCGCTGGAAATTATGAACCAGGGCTTCCGGGTGTTCCGCGAGCACTGCGTCGAGGGCATTCAGGCTAATGTGGAGCGGTGCAGGGAATATGTCGAGAACAGCGTCGGCATCATTACAGCACTGAATCCGCACCTCGGCTACGAAGTCGTCTCCCGCATTGCGCGCGAAGCGATCACGACCGGCAAATCGGTTCGGGAGCTCTGCCTGCTGTACAACGTGCTGACGGAAGAAGAGCTGAACATCATCCTCGATCCTTACCAAATGACCAATCCGGGCATTGCAGGCGAAGCGCTGCTGCGGAAGGAATAAATTATAGGAACAGGCCGTGCCTGGCAATGGCACGGTCGTTTTTTTATCATATAAACGCAACGTTGTTCCCCCTCTTCCATCTGGATCTTTTGAAAATTTCTACGTACATAGAATGAACTAAAGAATCTCATAGGCCTTTGCTGGGCCGATCTAACAGGAAGTTTCATGCAAATCTTTAGTTCTATCTATGTAAATACATAAAATCCCCCTTTCCTTACCATACTACCCTTTATCAAAGCCTAAACCGGAATAGAGTGATTAACGCGATGGGTTCTGTCAATCGAATGAGTTTCTCCCAAATCTGTATGATCCTCATGTTAATGAACGGGCTGACCAGTCATGTCATTGTGAATCCCATGATTCTGGACTCGTCCGGCAGAGATGCCTGGGTTTCCGTCATCATGGCGGCGGTCTTTTACGTGCCCTGGTCGCTGCTGCTCGTCTTGTTCATGAAGAGATCCGGAAATCGGAAGCTGCAGCCATGGCTTGCTGATCGGACCAAACCATGGATTTCCTGGGTCCTCATGGCCCCGATATGCCTGTATTTGTATTTAATAGGTGGCCTTACGCTTCTTCATACCTCCACTTGGACGATCACCAATTACCTGCCGGCCACGCCGAAGCTGGTGCTCGTTACCGTACTGGCGCTTGTTTGCCTGTACATGGCAAAAACCGGGCTGCGCTCCATGGCCATTGGAGCTGGTGTCCTGCTGCCTCTTGTCGTCATCCTGGGGATTTTCGTCTCGGTTGCTAATACGGCACACAAAAATTACAAATTGCTGTTCCCCCTGATGGAGCACGGCTGGGTGCCACCTGTTCATGGCATGCTGTATGCGGGAGGTGCGTTCATCGAACTCATCGTCATCATCACGATGCAGCACCGGATCCGGTCTCATGTGAAACCTTGGCATATGGTCGTGTTTGCGCTGTTGATGGTTTGGATTACGCTGGGACCCGTTATAGGAGCCATCACCGAATTCGGGCCGTATGAAGCGGCCAAGCAGGCCACGTCCCCTTATGAGCAGTGGCGGCTTGTCAAAATCGGCGATTACGTTGAGCATGTGGACTTTTTGTCGGTGTATCAGTGGCTTGCCGGGTCAACCGTACGGGTCAGTCTATCCTTGTTTTTGCTTGCGGAGATTATGCCTTTCTCCAGTCAAACGATGCGGAGCCGATTTATTCTCGCCCTTACGTTCAGTTACATCGTGCTGTGCATGTTTCCGTACAGCCAGCAGGACTTTTATAACATGATGTACCGGATGTATTTTCCGGCATCGCTGATCTTGGGAATCGCGTATTCCCTGCTGTGCGTTGGCATGTCCTTCATTCCGGAGAAAAGGAGGGAACGTACGACATGACGGATACTGAAAATAAACATAACTTGCCCCAAGGGGGCAATGAACCAGCGGAGGACCAGAAATCAGAAGGTCATCCGCATGGTGATAAACGTGACCAGGATCACGAAAAAAGCGGGGATCCAGGTAAACGGCGCGACCATTCATCGGAAGATCCGTCTTCAGAAGAATCAGGCCAGGAAAATGGCGCACCGCTGGACGACAACGAAGATGACAACGGGGACAACAGCGGCCCTGAACATGACAAGGATAAAAGAAACGATGAAGATGCAGTGCACGGCAAAGGTAAAAGTAGAAAAGAAAATACCGATAACGAAACTTCAGAAAACGGCCGGTCGGATGATAACAAGTCCCAAAAAGGCCAAAAGGATGACAACCCATCGGAGGATCCGATGCTTTGGAATTTCAGTAAGCTGAACGATTTGTTTGCGAAAAGTGCAGATATTAAAGTCCAAATGCATCGGCTCAGCAAATCCAATCCTTATTCGGAAATCGTATTGGTCTTTGCTGATGGTCTGTGCGAGTCGTCGCTGATCGGCAAAATCATTCTGCCGGAGCTCTACGACATGTATGAGAAGGACGGCCTTCCATCCAAAAAAGGCGAACTGCTTGCAGGCAAACTTCCTCTGAGCGTGCTAGAGCACAACGCGCCCAGCAGCGCGGTGGAAGAAGCGGTCTTTCAGGGGAGTGTCGTCCTGTTCCTCCCGCATACCAACGAGCTGTATACGATGGACATCAGCAACATGCCCAAGCGGACCCCGGAAGAGTCTACCACTGAAATTTCTGTCAAAGGCCCGAAAGACGGTTTCACCGAAGATATCAGCACAAACGTCGCGCTGATCCGCAAGCGGCTCCGCAGCACAACACTCTGCAATGAGACGTTTATTATGGGCAGACGAACACGGACGCGCGTATCGCTTCTTTACATTGATGACATCATCTCACCGAAGCTCCTGGAGGAAGTCAAAAAGCGGATGTCCAAGATCGACATGGACGGACTGTATACGGCGAGCCAGCTGGAGGAACTGCTGTCCGACTCGAAGTATTCCCTGCTGCCGCTGATCGATTTTACGGGCCGTCCGGATTACGCGGTTAGCGCGCTGATCAACGGGAGATTCGTTATTATCGTAGACAGCAATCCGATGGTGCTTACTGGTCCTGGTTCGCTGTCCCTGCTCATGAAGTCGCCGGAAGACATCCACTTTAACTACATTTATGTCTCCTTCGTGCGGCTGATCCGCGTGCTCAGTCTCGTCTTGTCCGTGGCTCTTCCGGGATTCTGGGTGGCCTTGACCGCATTTCACCAGGACCAGCTCCCATACCGGATATTGGCGACCATTTCAGTGACCCGTCTGGGCCTGCCCTTCTCCGCTCAGATGGAGCTGTTTCTGCTGCTCCTGCTGTTTGAGATCTTCCGCGAGGCCGGCATCCGGCTGCCCACCACGATCGGCCAGACCTTGACCGTCATTGGCGGTCTCATCATCGGCGACGCAGCCATCCGTGCCGGGCTGGTCTCTCCGTCATCGGTCGTCGTAGGCGCCATTACGACCGTCACCGGCGCGACCCTGGTCAACCAAAGCTTAACGTCGGTCATCAGTGTTATCCGGTTCACCTTGTTCCTGATCGCCTCGTTTCTGGGCATGTACGGTCTCATTCTCGGCTTGATTCTGCTGCTGGTCTACGTATCCCGCCTCCGGACGTTCGGAGAGTCCTATCTTGCGCCGGTTTCGCCTTTCCGGTTCAAGGATTTTATCAACTCGGTCACCCGTCTGCCATGGGATAAAGTCAAAAGCCGAACCTCCTTCCTGAATCCGCAGGATCCGGATCATCAAGGGGAATCTCCGACATGAAAAGAACGGTGCTATCCATCGTGTGCTGTGCGCTGCTGCTTCTCCTGCCGGGATGCTGGAACTCCAAGGATATTCAGAATATGGCCTATGTGACGGCGATCGGACTTGATTATGTGGATGGAAAATATAAAAGCTACATTCAGGTGCTGAACTTCTCGAATGTTGCTCAATCCCAAAATGCCCAAGTCGGTAAAGTTGTGCCCATCTGGATCGGTACGGGAGAAGGGAAGACCGTGACCGAATCGCTGACGTCCATCTACTCGACGGCCCAGCGCCGTGTATTTTGGGGCCATATGAAAGCGGTCGTTTGTTCCGAGCGGCTGCTCAAGCATGGCATGGACCAAGTGTTTGACATGCTGAACCGGTTCCGGGAGGTCCGCTATAACGTGCTGCTGTACGGGACGAAAGATCCGGTTCATGACATTTTGACGGAGAAGTCCATCCTGAATTTTTCTCCACTGGAAAGCGTATTGGAATCACCGCAGCAGATTTATACGCAGCGTTCGTTCATCCTGCCCATTTACGAGTTCAAAATTTTGGCCCAGATGAGAGAACCAAGCGGGACAGCAATTCTTCCATCGTTGACGATCGACATTAAGGACTGGTATGAAGATAAAAAGGACCACCCGATGCTCCGGGTGAGCGGAGCTTATTTCTTTGACAACCGGGAGCTCCGCGGATGGCTATCAGAGGATGACCTGAAGGGAACCCGCTGGATTCAGCAGCAGCTTGAACAGACACCCATCAACATCCCAGTCGGCGAAACCCCTGTGGCCGGCCTGGTTCTGATGAAGCCGCATTTTGTCGTCGAACCCAAATTGGAGAACGATAAAATACACTTCAATATCCGGATCGGTCTAAAATCCTACGTAGATCTGCTCATCAAGGATACACCCGAGTCGACGCTGGAGAAAATGGCCGCTGAACTGGTCAAGAAGGAAGTCATCGAGAGCTATAAAAAAGGCGTTGCCCTGAAATCCGACGTGCTGATGCTGGAGGACAAGCTGTACCGGAAATACCCTGACAAATGGAGGGAGCTCAGCAAGCAGTCCGATTTTATTTTGACCGAGGATATGCTGAAAAACGTGGACGTCACCATTACGATGGTGAACTCCGGAAAGTACAAGCAAAGGGTTCACTGATCCACCGGTGCATGGTATGATGAAGCAAAGAATGCGTTCCTGTCATGCACAGCCAAGGATCAAGGAAGGTGATTGTATATGTGGATTTACATCGTCGTGATCGGCATCGCCCTGCTGGCTGCTGTCGGGACGTTCTGGGTCGGTTTTTCCGCAGAAAACAAGAAGCGTAACCCGGAATACGAGCATCGCACGAAGAAGAATCTGTCCAAGCTGACTTCCATGTACGTGGTGACCGTGGTCCTGGCCATCATCATCTGCGTTGCGGTGTATTTGAAATAGCTTGCGCTCCACATACAAAAAGAGAAGCACCACAAGGATGCTTCTCTTTTTGTATTTCTGAAGGCCGTCTAGGGAGTTCGATTACTGTGCCGTCAAAATCTCCGGACCGTTCGCGGTAATCGCGAGGGTGTGCTCGTACTGGGCCGAAAGTCCGCCGTCCAGCGTTCTGGCGGTCCAGCCGTCGCTGTCCATCTTGCTCCGGTAAGTGCCGGTATTCAGCATCGGCTCGATCGTAATCACCATGCCCTCCTTCAACCGCGGACCCACATTCGCCGGCCCGTAGTGGGGAACCTGCGGCGCTTCGTGCATTTCCTCCCCGATGCCGTGGCCGATGAAATCGCGTACGACCGAGAAGCCTTCACCTTCGGCATAAACCTGGATCGCATGCGAAATGTCGCCGATCCGGTTGCCGATAACCGCCTTCTCGATTCCTTTGTACAGGGATTCATGCGTCACGTCCAGCAGGCGCTGCGCCTGCTCGGAAATGTTCCCGACCGGATAGGACCATGCAGAGTCGGCCAGCCAGCCTTTCAGGTTGACCACCATATCCACGGTGATGATATCCCCGTCCTTCAGCACCGTTTTGCCCGGAAAGCCGTGGCAGATCACGTCGTTTACCGAAGTGCAGGTCGCATAAGGAAAACCGTTGTATCCTTTTTGCTCGGGTGTAGCCCCATGCTTGCGAATGAATTGTTCTGCGAAACGGTCAATCTCTATAGTGGTGATGCCGGGAGCGATCATCTTGCGGATCTCACGGTGGCAGGCAGCCAAAATTTCGCCCGCTTCTTTCATGTACTTGATCTGGTCTTTCGTCTTCAGAATTATCATCTTTTTATCTACCCTCATTCCTGTCTGTATCTTCTTATTATACCCAATATCGTCAATGTCCGAAATCTACCCGTATCATCTTATGCGTGATAAGGCGAAAAGGAGCTCCGGTCCTTCGATTGGAAGAACCGGAACTCCTGTGAATGGATTGCTATCGCGAGTGCAATTAAGCCGTTTGCGGCTCTGCAGAAACTTCCTTCGCCTTGCGGCCCTTGATCAGGAAGTAGACAAGGGTCAAGGCAAGGAAAATCACGGCGTCGATCCCCAGTATGCCTGCCTGCTTCCACACCAGATCGAAATCTCCGCTGGCGATAATCGCTTTGTATCCGAGCACGCTGTGGGACATCGGAAGCCAAGGATTCAGCGGCTTCAGCCAATCCGGAATCAGCTCCAGCGGGAACGTTCCGGCGCTGGTTGCCAGCTGCAGAATCAGCAGGATGATGATCAGGAAGCGTCCCGGCATATCCAGCCAGGTGACGAACGCCTGCACGATAAACATAAACGTCAAGCTCGTAATAAAGGAGAAGAGGAAGAAGAGCGGTACGCTTCGAACCTCCAGCCCCAGTCCGTACAGAATGATCGCTGCCGCGACTACGGACTGGAACAAGCTCATGCCCGCGAAGGAAAGCGAGCGGCTGACAAACCGGCTGAAGCCGGAAGCGCCAGGAACCGTCGTTCCTTTGAGCGAAATGACCAGCGTCGAAATGAGCGCTCCGACGAACAATCCGAGCGACATGAAGTACGGCGTCAGGCCTGTGCCGTAGTTCGGCACCTTGCGGTCATCGATTTCCTTCGTATCCACCGGGGAAGCGAACATTTCCACAAGCGCATCGGTCTTCTTGAGCTCGGAGGTTTTATCCGCCGCGTCTGTCAGCTTCGTCTGCAGCTCCTTCGAACCGTCCTCCAGCTTGCTGATGCCGCTCTTCAGGTCACCTGCGCCGTTGTTCAGCTGCTGCGAACCGTCGGCAAGTGTTCCGAGCCCGCTGGCCAGCTTGTTCACGCCGCCTTGCAGCTGGCTGGATCCTGCCAGGAGCTGCTGGGCGCCGCCCGCCAGGCTCTGGCTGCCGCCGGCCGCTTCGGACAGTTTCTGGCCGAACGTTTGCATGCCGGCCGTAAGCTGCTGCTGGCCGGCATTCAGCTTGGATGCGCCGGCCACGAGCTGCTGCTGGCCTTGTACGAGCTGTCCGCTGCCTGCGGTGAGCTGCTGCGTGCCCGCATGCAGCTGGGCCGCGCCGCTAGCCAGCTTCTTCTGGCCCTCATGCAGCGAGTTCGCCCCGCTGACCAGCTGCTGCTGACCCTGCGCGAGCTGGGCGCTGCCGTCGGCTACCGCCTGGCTGGCTGCGATCAGCTTCTGCAGCTCAGGGTTTGCCGCGAGCTCAGGGCTCGCTTTGGCCAGCTGCTGCAGGCCGTCGGCCACGCCTTTGGCGCCGTCGGCGACCTTCTGAGCGCTGCCTGCGGAAGATTCAAGGCCGCTCGCCAGATCGGAGCTTCCCTTCTCCGACGCCTTCAGGCCGGATTCCAGTCCGGCTGCGCCCTCATCGGCGCTCTTCAGACCGGCATTCAGGTCTTGGGCTCCCTTGAGTGAGGACTGCAGCCCTTGATACAGCTGCTCGCCGCCCTTCTGGGCCGACACGGCCCCAGCGGTCAGCTGACCCTGTGCGCTGCTCAGCTGGCTGAGCCCGCCGGCAAGCTGCTTGGCGCCGCCTTCCAGGTCGCCAACACCTTTGGTCAGGTCGCTTGCCCCTTTGGCCAGCGGCCCCATGCCGTCCTTCGCTTCAAGTGTGCCTGCGGCCAGCTTGCCGAGGTTCTCCTTCAGCTTGACGGCTCCTTCATCCAGATCGTTGGTACCGTTGTGCAGCTTGCCTGCGCCTTCACCGGCTTCAGCCAAACCGTCCGAAACCTCCGTAAAATTGTCCAGCAGGCTGTCGGTATACGATTCCGTTACCTTCGCGGATACTTTAGACTTGATATCTTTAACGGCCGTATTGCCGATCTGGGAGGCCACAAAGTTGTAGTCTCCGTTCGGCTCGTATTCGATGCTGGCCGGCTGCGGATTTTCATCCATCAGCGTCGTCGCTTTGCTGGAAAAATCCTCAGGGATCGTAATTTTCATATAATAGCGGTTATCCTTGATTCCCTGCTCAGCTTCTTTTTCACTGACGAATTCCCAGTCAAAGTCCTTTCCTTTCTTCAGTTCGTCCACCAAATCATCTCCGATGTGGAGCTGCTTGCCTTTGAATTCGGCGCCTTTATCCTTGTTGACCACCGCTACCGGCAGTTGGTCCAGATGACCGTAGGGGTCCCAAAAGGCCGCCAAATATACGCCGCTGTACAAAATCGGAATAAACATGACGGCAATGACCGGAATGAGCACTTTCGGATTTTTTACGGCCGCCGCCAAATCTTTAAAAAACACGGCTATTGATTTCATGTTCCCGGGCTTCCCCCTTTACGTTATTTAGTATGACTCAGACACTCCCGAGTATCATTGACTGATTTCTTCAATTGGTCAGTTTTGCGCATACGGAAAACCTCCGGACAAAAGAACCCCACAACGTGGGGCCATTGCTCCGAGACGTACTCGGGTACTTCGCCGTTACGCCTGATAAAGGCCGCAGCGGTCCCTGCTCTTATAAAGGGATATAACGCATGCCCGGTTATTTCACAGACAGCCCTTCTTCCAGAAACAGCCGGAAGTGCTGTCTGATTTCCGCCTTGGTTAACGTTGCTTGATGCTGTTTGTTCCATTCGGACGTCAAGGCGACATACATTTTCAGCATGAGAAAAGCGACGACGGACGGATCGCATTCACGGATTTCGTGCTGCTCCACCGCGAACCGGACTTCCTTCTCCATGTAGCCGAGGATGACACCCTCCACCCGGCTCATCGCCTCCTGGGACTGTGGCGTCCCGAAGTCTCTGACCTCCTGTGAGAGCTTGATCAGCAGCTCATGTTCCCCCCGGAATTCCAGAAGGGAATCCAGAACCCGGAACAGGTTGTCGAAAAACGGCTTCCGGTGATCCACTTCCCGCTCAATGATCGTTTTCATTTCGGAGATGACGCCGTGCAGAATTTCGTCAAACAGCTGTTCCTTCGTATCAAAAAACGTATAAATCGTTCCTTTTCCCACATTAGCGATCTTCGCTACCTGCTCCATCGTCGTCGCCTTGTACCCGAACAAGGAAAAGGACTGGGCAGCCGCGCCCAGCACCTGTTTCTTCCGGTCGACCGATCCTATGATGTTCTCCTCCCATCTAAACGCGTATCAGCAAAAACTGACCAATTTTCAATTCCAGTCATAAGGTCAGTTTTTACTTTACCACATTTATTGGAATATGCAAAGATACTTATTGAAATTTTTCACGATTGTATGAAAATTTCATATTTTGCCCGTTCCGTTTCCATAGAAAGCTGCTGGTCCTGCACATTCGCGTGCTTCAATCCGTCAACGTAAATTTGGTATGTGCTCTGCGGAAGCGGGATATCTCCCTGCTCGTTCACCACAGCTCCGCTGCCGTGCAGGATCAGCGAATCCCCTTCGGTATATTCGTCAATCGTCGGTGTGCTCGGTTTGTATTCCACATCCTCCAGTGTGATTCGTGTCTGGTCGGTGTCCTCAAGCTCCTGTTTGCGGATCATAACGGTCTGCTTTTTATGCGCGTTCAGCCAGTCGGTTACGGATTTGAGAGATTCGTTCATTACAAAGCCCTTCTTTCTGCGTAGTAGTCATTGCCTTCATCTCCGGGTGCAGTTGATGCCGATAAAGCGGCCGCAGCCCGTCTATAAAGAGTCTAACCATTCCGCCGAAAGGCAAAACATCCCTGGAAATCACAATTCCCCGTCAAGCAGGATCAAAGAACTGGGGCTTATTGTGATAGGGACATTGCCGAGAATAGAAAAAGAGATGCCTCCCACCACAAACAGCGGGAAACATCTCTAAAATGTCCGTTCCTTCTACTCCTCCTGGTCCGGCCCGGCATCCTCCTCAGGTGCCGTCGTTCCGAGCCAGCTGCGGATCATCGACAACAGCTGCGCGCTGTTCACCGGCTTGGTAATGTAGTCGGATGCTCCGGCTTCCAGGCATTCCTCCCGGTCGCCTTTCATCGCCTTGGCGGTCAGAGCAATGATCGGGAGATCTTTGAACTGCGGCTTGCTGCGGATCGCCCGCGTCGTTTCGTAGCCGTCCATAACCGGCATCATGATGTCCATCAGCACGATCTCGATATCCGGCGTCTGCTCCAGAATTTGAATGGCCTCGTGTCCGTTTTCAGCAGGAACGACCATCATCTGATGACGCTCCAGGATCGTAGTCAAGGCAAAAATGTTGCGGATATCGTCGTCCACTACCAGAACCTTTTTATACTGAATCATCTCGTCGGATTGGTACAGCTTGCGCACAAGCTCTCCTGCCTGTTCTGGCAGGTCATCCGGCTTGCGGTGCAGGAACAGGCTCGTCTCGTCGATCATCTGGGCCGGCGTCTTGACCTCTTTGATGACCGCGGATTTGGTCAGCTCTTCCAGTTCCTCCTCCTGGTCATGGTTCCATTTGACGCTCCGGTTCAAGACCAATGGCATGTGCTTGTTCTTTGGATTTTTCTGCATTTCCCGGACGAACTGCAGAACGTTCATATCCTCCAAATCGTTATCCGCGAGCACGCAGTCAAAATGCTCATTCTTCAAGGTCTCGAGCGCTTCCCGGGCGGTCTGCGCCATGACGATCCGCACGTCCTCGCCGCCCAGAAGAGCCGCCCATTCCTGGCAGCGCTCATCTTCCGTTGCGGCCAGCAGCAGGCTGCGGCTATGTTCAGCGGCAAACCGGCTCAGCTGATCCAGCGCCTTCTCGAGGTCTTCGTTCGTGACCGGCTTGCAGACATACTCATAGACTCCCTTGCGGAGCAGTTCAACTTCATCCTCTTCGACGGTGATGACGCAGACCGGAATATGCCGGGTTGCCAAGTCGTTCTTCAAGTGCTCAATGACCATCCAGCCGTCCATATCGCCGAGGCGCAGATCGAGCGTAATCGCCTCAGGCTGGTATTTTCTCGCCAGCTCAAGTGCGCCGGATCCTTTTGTCGTGATGACCGCCTTGATGTTCTTCCGGTGCAGCAGCTCCAGCAGGATTTCGTTAAACTTCACATCGTCTTCAATGATGAGAAAGACGCGATCTCCCGGCTCGATCCGCTCCCGGTCGTCGTTCACGTCATCCGCCTTGCGGCTGAAGGTCAGCTTCTGCTCCGGCGGCGTGACGTCGATGATTTCCGGCACGTATTTCGGCGTTTCCTCCTGCGGCCCCATTTCCGTGTCGACCGGCAGGTAGAGGTTGAAAATGCTGCCTTTGCCGACGACGCTGTATAGCGTCAGTTCCCCGCCAAGCAATTGGGCGATCTCACGGGAAATGGCCAATCCGAGCCCCGTGCCCCCGTACACCCGGTTCGTGCTGCCGTCCGCCTGCTGGAACGCCTCGAAAATGATCTGCTGCTTGTCCTCCGGAATACCGATTCCGGTGTCGCTGACCGAGAAGCACAGCACGTTCGGCGCTTGGTTCAGCGATTCGTTATCCCTGCTCCAGCCTTCGCTTGCCCGCCGCAGGGCCAAAGTAACCTGGCCCTTCTCCGTGAACTTAAAGGCGTTCGACAGGAGGTTTTTGAGCACCTGCTGCAGCCGCTTCTGATCGGTAACCACCGTATCCGGCACGTTCGGATCCACCTTGATGCTGAACTCAAGCAGGCTGTTATCCACCATCGGGCGGAACGACCGGTCGAGGCTGTCCGTCAATGCTTTGAGGGACACTTCGCTGAAGTCCGGCGTTACCGTGCCCGATTCAATTTTGGACAGATCCAAAATTTCATTGATCAGGTTCAGCAGTTCCAGCCCTGAATCCTGGATCGTTTTGGCGAATTTGACCTGATGTTCGCTCAAGTTCTGATCCGGGTTATCCGCAAGCTGTTCGGCAAGAAGGAGGAGGGAATTGAGCGGCGTTCTTAATTCATGCGACATATTGGCCAAAAACTCCGATTTGTAGCGTGAGGTCAGCGCAAGCTGCTCCGCCTTCTCCTCGAGGAACTGCTTCGCAACCTCGACCTCCTGGTTTTTGCTCTCGACCTCGGCCTTTTGCAGGACGAGCAGCTTCGCCTTGTCCTCCAGCTCCTCATTCGTATGCTGAAGCTCCATCTGCTGCTTCTGCAGCTCCTCCGTCAGGGACTGCGACTGCATGAGCAGCTCCTCCGTCCGGCGGTTGGCCTGCATCGTATTCACGACGATGCCGATCGATTCGGTCAGCTGATCCAGGAAAGCCAGATCGATCTCGGTAAACGCCCGGAAGGACGCCAGCTCCAGCACGCCAAGCACATGCTCCTCGAATATAATCGGCAGCAGCACGATATTGAGCGGCACGGCTTCGCCGAGTCCCGATGATATCATGACATAATCATGCGGCACGTTCGTCAGCAGGATACGCTGCTTCTCCACGAGGCACTGGCCGACCAGCCCTTCGCCGGCACGGAAGCGGTTCGACAGATGCTTCCGGTTCTGGTAGGCGTAGCTGGCAAACAGCGTCAGCACCGGTTCGTCGTTCTCCGGCTCGTTGATATAGAAGACGCCGTGCTGAATCGACACGAGCGGCGCCAGCTCCGACAGGATCATGCGGCTGATGGCATACAGGTCGCGCTGTCCCTGCAGCAATCTCGAAAACTTGGCGAGATTGGTCTTCAGCCAGTCCTGCTCGGTATTGATGCGGGTCGTCTCTTTCAAGTTCCGGATCATTTCGTTCACATTGTCCTTCAGCGCGGCAACCTCGCCGGCCGCAGCGACATCGATCGTCCGGGACAGATCCCCTTTGGCTACCGCCGTAGCCACATTGGTGATTGCACGGACCTGCGTGGTCAATGTGCTCGCCATATAGTTGACATTGTCGGTCAAATCCCGCCAGGTGCCTGCGGCTCCCGGAACGCTGGCCTGACCGCCCAGCTTTCCTTCTGCGCCGACCTCACGGGCGACGGTAATGACCTGATCGGCGAACGTATCCAGCGTCTCGGTCATATTGTTGATCGTATCGGCCAATTCGGCAATTTCGCCCTTCGCATCCACGTTCAGCTTCTGCTTCAGGTTCCCGTTCGCCACGGCGGTCACGACCTTGGCGATGCCGCGGACCTGATCCGTCAGATTGTTCGCCATAATGTTAACGTTGTCGGTCAAATCCTTCCAGATGCCGCCGACCCCGCTCACCTGCGCCTGTCCGCCCAGCTTGCCGTCCGTTCCGACTTCGCGGGCGACGCGCGTGACCTCGGAGGCAAACGAGTTCAGCTGATCCACCATCGTATTGACTGTATTTTTCAGCTCCAGCAGCTCGCCGCTGACGTCGACCGTAATTTTCTTGGACAGATCACCGTTGGCGACCGCTGTCGTCACACCGGCAATGTTCCGCATCTGGATCGTCAGGTTGCGCGTCATGTTGTTCACCGTATCGGTCAGGTCCTTCCAGGTACCCGACACATCCTTGACGTTCGCCTGGGCGCCGAGCTTGCCTTCTGTTCCGACCTCGCTGGCCACCCGCGTGACTTCCGACGCAAAATTGCTGAGCTGGTCCACCATCGTGTTCATTGTGTTTTTCAGCTCGAGCAGTTCGCCTTTGACGTCGACCGTAATCTTCTTGGACAAATCGCCCTTCGCTACCGCCGTCGTCACTTCGGCGATGTTCCGCACCTGATTCGTCAGGTTGCGGGCCATATTGTTGACGCCTTCGGTCAAATCCTTCCACGTGCCGCCGACGCCCCGGACCTCAGCCTGTCCGCCGAGTTTCCCTTCCGTGCCGACCTCGCGGGCCACGCGGGTAACCTCGGACGCAAACGTGCTGAGCTGATCCACCATCGTGTTGATCGTGTTTTTCAGCTCAAGGATTTCGCCCTGCACGTCCGCAGTGATCTTCTTCGACAGGTCCCCGTTCGCCACCGCCGTCGTCACGACGGCGATATTGCGCACCTGGTTCGTCAGGTTCGAGGCCATGTAGTTGACGTTTTCGGTCAGATCGCGCCACGTGCCGGCCACGCCTTTCACCTGCGCCTGACCGCCAAGCATGCCGAGCGTTCCGACCTCGCGGGCCACGCGGGTCACTTCGGACGCAAACGTGCTAAGCTGATCCACCATCGTGTTGATCGTATTTTTCAGCTCGAGAATTTCACCCTTGGCGTTAACCGTAATGTGCTTGGACAGGTCGCCCTTCGCCACCGCTGTCGTCACTTCGGCGATGTTGCGGACCTGGTTGGTCAGATTGCTGGCCATGGAATTGACGCTTTCGGTCAAGTCACGCCATGTTCCCGCTACGCCGCTGACCTCCGCCTGTCCGCCCAATATGCCCTCGGTGCCGACTTCGCGGGCAATTTTCGTCACTTCGGAAGCGAACATGGACAGCTGGTCCACCATCGTGTTGATCGTATTTTTAAGTTCCAGGATTTCACCCTGAACGTTGGCGGTAATTTTTTTCGATAAATCCCCGTTGGCAACAGCCGTCGTAACGACCGCGATATTGCGGACCTGATCCGTCAAATTCGTGGCCATGTCGTTGACGCTCTCCGTCAAATCTCTCCACGTGCCGGACACGCCCTTGACGTTCGCCTGCCCGCCGAGCTTTCCTTCCGTGCCGACCTCGCGGGCCATTCGGGTGACCTCAGACGCAAAGGTCGACAGCTGATCCACCATCGTATTAATCGTATTTTTCAATTCCAAAATTTCGCCGCTGGCATTGACCGTGATCTGCTTGGTGAGATCGCCCTTGGCCACTGCCGTCGTCACTTCGGCGATGCTGCGGACCTGGCTCGTCAGATTAGCCGCCATGCCGTTCACGCTGTCGGTCAGATCTTTCCATGTCCCTGAGACGCCTTCAACATCGGCTTGACCGCCCAAAATGCCTTCGGTCCCTACCTCTTTGGCTACGCGGGTCACTTCGGAAGCAAACTTGCTCAGCTGGTTGACCATCTTGTTGATGTTGTTCGCGGATTTCTTGAACTCGCCGGTCAGCGGCCGCCCTTCAAACTCCAGATCCACCTTTTGCCTCAAATCGCCCTGGGCAACCGCGTTGATTACGCGCACCATCTCGCTGGTCGGCTGGATCAGGTCACTGACAAGACCGTTTAACGATTCTACGGCCGCCTCCCAAGACCCGCCGGTATTTTTATGGGAAAACCTGCGCGACAGCTTGCCCTCTTTACCGACAACCCTGGCAACGGTATCGATTTCGGACACAAGGCTCTCCTGCATTTCCATGATCTCATTAAAGGTGTCTGCGATTTTTCCGGCGATGCCCGTCTGATCGTATGGCATGCGGTATGTAAAATCTCCCTTTTTAAAAGCCATCAGCGCATCGAGCAGTTCCTTGGACTGAACCTGGCTCTCTTGCGAATCCGGTTTCAAATGCTGATCCGACATGGTCAAATCCCTCTCTCGACATAATTTTACACCGTTCATTGCTGGTAAACATGATTTCTCTATTATTCTACTATGCCGATTAAAATCTGTCATTTTTCTGCCAGTTAAAAGTTAAAAATTACACTTTAGCGAAAGCGCATTAGCGAACACACAAAAAGCCGCCCAAATCGCTGGACGGCCGTGAGGTATCAAGTCACTTTTGCATAGGACACTTGTTCTCCGCATCTAACTCGAGAGAGAAATCTACATCCACCCCAATAAAATTGAAATCGGAAGACTAGGATTGTGGAACGCTGTATTCTTCGAGAGCACGGACCAGCTTTGTTCTGACCGCTTCTCTCAGCTCTTCCGGTTGGAGCACGACCGCTTCAGCACCAAAAGAAAAAAAATAATCAGCAAAGAATGGTATTTCGGACGGGAAGATACCCATTTCCAGTATGCCTGTGCCGTCCTCGGAACGATGTACTTCTCCCCAAGGGAAAATCCAGCTCTTTTCTCGGAATAACTCAATCCCTTTTGCCGTTAGTTTCACTTGAACATCTACGCTTTCCCGTGTGCTGTAGAAATGAGGACCCCAGTTCGTTAAATCCACCTCTGAAACATCCACTGCAGGCGTTGACGCTTCGGCATCCGCCAAGACGGCTGACCCTATCCGATCTACCCGGAATAATCGGAAAGCTTTTCGGAAATAGCAGTAAGCCGGGCAAAACCAATATCCCTCATGGGCATATATACCGATGGGTTGAATCGTTCTTTCATGGGTACCATTCTTTCGAATTCCATAATTGATTGTTACGGGCAACCTTCTAATGGACGCTTGGAGCAATAACTCAAGGCAGCCAGCTTGTTCCGGGCGTGTATGCGTAAAGAAGTCAATTCGGTTTCGCATCTCGTCGATCTGACTTTTCACATCTTCCGGTAAGTACCTGTAAAATTTTCGAAGTGCGGATTTTGCAGATGCCTCGAAAGGCAGCGAGCTGAAGTGTCGAAGGGCATGGGAAGCAAAAAATATGGAGAATGCCTCATTTTCCGTAAATGAGATCGGTGGGAGGCTTCGCTCAGTCAGAACATGGTATCCGCCTCCCGCTCCAACTTGAGAGTATAAAGGCACTCCCATTCCACTCAGCTCCTGCAAATCGCGCAGCATGGTTCGGGTAGACACACCAAATTCTTCGGCAAGCTCTTTGACGGTGAATTTCCGCTTTCGATTTACCGCCATCATCAATTCAATCAGGCGCCTTGACTTCCCCATCATATTTACCCCCAAAAGATTATAGTGACAAGTTCTGTCACATTCATATTATACACTATGAATACGCCGGATCGTTGGGAGAGATTGACGGTAGAAATCGATATAAAAAAAGAGAAGGAGATTATTCATATGTCTAGAGAACAACGTAACAAATTGGATGAAATGCTGCGGCGTCCTAACCCCGCCAAGCCGCAAACCGTCGAGGAGATGCGCGCGAACTTCGCTGCCATGATGGCAACGATGTTAGTACCTGCGGGCGTGCGGACCACGCCGACAACCATTGGTAATCGACCCGGTGTAATCGTTGACCCTGCACAGGATACCCGCCCAGGAATCATTCTTTATTTCCATGGCGGCTCGTATATTATGGGCTCCCCCTACACGGCTATGTCCCTTACCGCGAGCCTGGTCGACAAGACCGGTATCCGGTCCGTCTCACTCGATTATCGCCTCGCCCCGGAGCATCCGTTCCCTGCGGCTCTTGAGGATGCTCTCGCAGCCTATCGTGAGCTTCTGGACAATGGAGCCCAGGCGTCGTCTATTGTGTTTGCCGGCGACTCCGCCGGCGGCGGTATTGCTGTCTCGACTTGCCTGATGGCACGGGACGCAGGCCTGCCGATGCCAGCAGCGGTCGTTACGTTCTCGCCGGGGCTCGATAAGACGCATTCCGGAGCAAGTATGGATAGCAAAATGGGGCTCGATCCGTTCTTCATCCGTGAGGGCTTTGCATTGACGGACGAGATGTACCTCGCAGGACAGGATCCGAATCATGAACTCGTAAGCCCCGCCAGGTTCGCCGATCTTACCGGATTCCCACCGATCCTGCTGCAGGCCGGAACCAATGAGCTGCTTCTTGACGATTCCACGCAGTTTGCCGATCGTGCACGTGCAGCAGGCGTTGATGTCATCCTTGACGTTACCGCCGACGTCCCGCATGTGTTCCAGGCGTTCACGGGTATGCTTGATGAAGCCGATCAAGCCCTGGACCGTGCTGCACTGTTCATCACACAGCATCTCAGATGTTGAATGCAATTGTTTAAAGATTCGTAATAAAAATGCTCCCTTATACGATAAGGAGAGCATTTTTTTCGTTATTGCATTTCTTTGGTTGGCCCCATCACGGGCGGTACTGGTAAGCCTGCTTGATTAAATGCCTGGCATCGACTGGATCCGGCTGTTTTGGAATGCCGCTATTTTCCATCCCCCATCTTGTCTGATCACCACATTCGTATTTATTGAGCCTCTGTCGTTAGGGTCCTGCGCTGGATTAGGCAATTTGACCTCGCCGATCCCGTGAACAATCGCTACGTCCGGCGTTAAAAAACGCGGCCGCACTTCATCCGTAAGCGTGGAATCCAATGTTGTGCCTTTGAGCGGGCCCTGGAACAGCATGTGGTGAACCTTCGCAATCTCCTTTTTCCCTTTCAAGTGCTGGCCCATAAATGTCACGTAATCTGCGTCATCCGTAAAGCAATCGCCGTAAGCCGCTCCATCCCCCTTGTTCCAGGCCTCGCTCAACGACATAAACAGTTCCTTCATCAATTGAATATCTTTCGCTTGGTTTTCCATTCATCATCTTTCCCTTCGATTGGTTTATTCCGGCATATTTCCCGATCTCACTCCCGCTTCAAAGGAGGGCATGACATGGTCATACATCAGATGCAGGGTCATCCCGACAGCCGCGTGGTCTAAAATATGGCAGTGATCCATCCACATGCCCGGGTTGTCGGCTATAAAGGCCACTTCATACATTTCGTCCGGATTAACGTTCAATGTATCGGTCACCCACGGCGTTTGAATTCTTTTGCCGTTTTTCTTCAAAACCGTCATCTGATGTCCGTGGAGGTGCATCGGATGCTCCGAGAGGCTTTTGTTGATAAACGTCGTTTTGATTTTCTCTCCTTCTTTGACAACCAAAGTAGGCGTATGGGGATACACTTCTCCGTTAATGGTCCAAAGATAATTCATCTTCCCGTTATAGAATCCAAGCCGGTTTCCCAATACCATCCTAAATTCCCGATCGAACCTGGTCACGGATGTCAGTTCTGAATCTGCCGGTTTCCCGTATTGAGACGGGTCAAACAAGCTCGATTCCGCTTTAAAGCTTTTCGGGTCCGGCGGTAAATTCCCATAAAAAACGACGCTCGGTCCCTCCAAATCCGTGGAATCGCCTAATTTGAGCAGTACGGGATGATTCGGCATCGTAAATGTGACATCGTATCTCCCGCCCGCCGCAAGCCTGAATGCGGTTTGATCCGATAACCGATCCGGCTGCCGGATGGGAGTGCCATCAATGCTCGTGATCTTATATTCACTCCCCTGGAGGAAGTACTTTTGGGATTGATTGTTGGCGTTAATGAGCCTTAATAATACGATCTTTCCGGGCTTCACCTGCATTTTTTGCACACGGTCCTGGTCCTTGAAAGCCGTCTTCTCTCCCTGATCGGTGTTCCAATTATGATTAATGAGCGTCACCTCTTCATCGTAGCTGGCCGTCTCCTCTGATGGTTCGACGATAAAGGATCCGAACAGGCCGTTGCGTACTTGCTCTGCAGCCTGCTGGTGAGAATGGAACCAATACGTCCCTGCTTGCTCGGCTCGAAATTTATACGTGAACGATTCCCCCGGGTTGACGACATTTTGGGTCATGCCCGGTACGCCGTCCATGGCGTTCGGCACGTTGTATCCATGCCAATGAATCGTCACACCTTTGTCGATATCCCGGTTCATCAGCTTCACTTCCACCATCTCTCCTTGCCTTGCGCGCAGCTCGGGGGCGACCTCGCCGTTGTACGTCCAAGCTTCGATCTTGGCACCGGACGCAAGTGTAATTTCCCGTTTCTGCGCAACGAGCTCATAATGGATATCCGCAGGAGCGGAGATATCCCCCGTCAGTTTCGCTACTTCCACCATATTGGCATGGTCAGCATGATGCTGATGACCCGTCATCATCGTCGGCGTGCCGCCTCCTTCGTCCAGCCAGTGGTGATTCATCATATCCGACGCTTCCGGAAGCTTCGAGGCATGAAAGTCCGACCAAGCCTGAAAGGCCACCACCCCGATCGCTACAATGGCCGTCGTTAATCCCGCTAAGGCGAATTTCAACAGCCTTTTCCATAAAGGAGCCACGGTAAATGTACCTTTCATGATCGCATGATATCTTCTGATAACGATAAAGGATGGCACAACCAGCACGAAGAGATATAGCGCGATCAGCAGCACCGCCTCCAGCAAGCCGGGAAGGGTCGGCTGTGAGAAAATCGTATGAAAGGCGGCAATGCCGGATGCGAGGGCGGCCGCATAGATCGGGATCAGCAGCCTCGGATCGGTTGTTGTGACCATCGAATCTGAAGACGATACGTCCGCAGTGGAAACCCGCAGTCTCCTTAATAGGGGAAGTGTATACAGGACCAAGGGAACGTAGCCAATCAACATGATGGGCAAAATCGTCTTGACGATGCCTTCAACGAACCACCAGCCGTTTCTAACCCATTGGCTGATTATCAGAATGAACCATAACAAGGCTAATGCAAGGCCAATATAACTGATCCAAAGCAATAACGTTCTCCAGACCTTCCGTTGAAAAATGCCTTTCACGTAAGGAAGCCCCGCGGCCGCCGTGCCGACGATCAACCATAGCGCCGTCACCGCGTAGGTTAACATCATACTTGTAATCGTTTCGAACATTACGTTTTTTCCTTTCCACCGGTAAATAAACTTACGTCTGACCACACAACATTTGGTTGGGAGGCAGCCTTCTTATGGATCTGCACTCTGCCCATGTTATTTACCGCCTGTAACGCGGATTTCTTCTCCATTGACAAAGCTGTTCGCCGTTGATCCCAAATAAATGATCAAATTAGCAACGTCATCTGGGGTGCCCAGCCTTCGCGTCGGAAACGATTGAGCATAATCTTCAAGCATCGGCTGCGGGAATGCGTGCGAGACCCATTCCGACAGCGTGAGCTCAGGAATGACAACATTGGAGTAAATTCCATCCGAAGCCAGCTCCGCCGCCAAGGTACGGCTGAATCCGTGCAAAGCCGCTTTGGCCGTCAGGTTTGCGGTTTCATTCGGTTTCCCGGCGTATACGAGGCTGGAAGAAACATGAATCAACCGTCCCCATCCCCCCTGCTTCATAAGCGGAACGGCCGCTTTCGTTGCCATATACGTTCCCTTGACGGTCTGATCGATAACGGAAAACCACGCTTCATTCGCGCTCGCCTCTACCGCGGCTTCCTCTCCCCAAAAGACGGCGTTATTCACGAGCACATCCAACCGCCCCCTCTCCTTCTTCACTTGGTTGAAGGCCCGGTAAATGCTCTGCTCGTCATTTAAGGACATTTGGACGGCCTGACCAGAACCTCCTGACGACTGAATATCGCTGATGGTTCGGTCCGCCTCGCTTCGGTTGCTTAAATAGGTGATGTAGACATGAGCTCCTTCCGCAGCGAACTTCTTTGCAGCCGCTCTGCCAATTCCGCGCGAACCTCCCGTTATCACAGCCACTTTCCCCTGTAAACCATAATCCATCCTCAACATCCTCCATCATTCGACTTTTTTGCAACCCAATCCCGATCTGCTTGTATTTTAACGAAACGGTCCCGCGATTCCATTCGGCTCATCACGATAGGCTCTCTCCCCTTTCGAGACAAATCCTGGCTCGCTTCCTTTAGATCGTGGAGGGCTGCCACATTAATCTCAATCGATTAATTATCTTATTTTATTATTTATCTTAAACAATCAAGATAACTTTATATTATCCTCGAGGTTCCCTTGTGTCAAGAGGTAATTCATCCGAATTTTTCCTTATCCGAACAGATAACAAGCGTCCCAAGTCAGATGATCTTTAACAGGATCCAGCAAAATTTCTTGCTCCTATGAGAAATAAAAATAGACCGCTTGCAGCGGTCCAGGTCGGCCAAAATCAGGTATTTAACGATTACACATCAGCCCGAATGACGAGATCGAGCCAAAGTCAACCCGGCAAGGACGATGCCGACCAACCCCATTACAATGGCAATGATGGCTCCGGCCCGCCCGCTGCCGGTTCCGAAATCTCCGGTAAAAATGGTCAGATGCAGCAGGGCGTAGACTATGACAATCAGCCCCACCACCCCGGACACGATGGCCCCGCGCCTCCCACTGCCCTTACCGAATCGACCTGCGGAGCGAGCCAAAGAAAGCCCGCCGATGATCGCGCCGATCAAGCCTAACATCGCATCTAACGAAGCCCAGATTCGCCCAGGGGTAGCTTCTCCGTATCCGACATTACCATTGGCCGCTGCAGCGGAAGCAACTGATGGAACAAGTAGAAAAACACAAAATATAGCGAACATCACCATCTTTATTTTCATTGGCCAAAGCTCCTTTTTGTTTTTGATTCGTTCTTCGCCACTGCCTTGTACACGACACGCGTTCTAACTGCGAGCGGTGAAAGATCGGCTGCTTCCACCATACGATCCAGGGCTTCAGGTTCACTGCGGTTTACGGGTAGATTACTCATCTTTGAATCCTCGCCTTCGTTAATTTAAGATTTTTGTTCTAATGCGTCTATCGCTCTCATCGCACAGTCAGTGTAAACAATAAATGTCGAGAACTTATGCAGATCCGCCTCCTTTTGTATGGATTTATTCATGATCGTGTGAAAACACAGTATAATTTGGGGTAAGTGATGGAACTCACCCACTCGAAGCAGACTAAACTGGAAAGATGGGATTCGAATGGAACCGAAGTTGTTGCTTGTGGAGGACGAACCGGGCATGCTTGAGGAGATGCAGACCTATTTGCATCGTGAGGGGTTTCGAGTATTGACCGCCCGTACCGGGAAAGAAGCGCTCATGATCGCCCGGTCTGAACGGCCAGATCTCGTTGTGCTTGATTGGATGCTTCCGGAGAAAAGCGGCATCGATGTGTGCCTTGAAATCAGACAAACCTCGAATTGCGGCATTATTATGGTCACAGCCCGTTCGGATGAAACGGATAAAATCGTCGGTCTGGAAATCGGTGCGGACGATTATTTGACGAAACCGTTCAGCTTGCGCGAGCTGTCTTCGCGTATCAGGGCATTGCTTCGCCGCTTGCGTGGACCTGAAGACAAGCCAATACTGCTTGAAAGAGACAACTTGACCATTTCCGAGACCAAATGTCAGGTGTTCAAGGATGGCCAGGAGATTCAACTAACACCGACCGAATTCAAAATTTTGCTCACATTGGCTGCGCGTCCCGGAATGGTTTTCAGCCGCCTGCAATTGTTAAAAGCCGCCCTCGCGGATGAATATATGGGATACGAGCGAACGATGGATTCCCACATCCGGAATCTTCGCCGCAAGCTGGGAGACGATTCGGCCAATCCCCGTTATATTCAAACGGTCTACGGTTTCGGTTACCGATTCGGTGAACAACCATGACGCTCACGGTTCGCCAAAAAATATTTGTCTGCATGGGACTGCTCGTTTTTATTATCGGAGGTGTTCATGCCGTTACCAAGCAGGCTTATATGGAGTCTTTGTTCGATCAATATCGCAAGGAAGAAATCCGTACAGCTTATTTGAACGCACCGCCCGGGGAACAAATTGAGCATTTGAAGACTTACGTTTCAGGAAAAATGCGGAAGTTCGAGCTTGGGAATTGGTTCTTTTTCATCGCAACCGGGCTGTTCGCCAGTTTATGGATTTCAGGGGTGCTCACGATCCCGCTTCGAAAGCTTGTTGCCGCGATCGAACGCGTTGCGCAGGGAGATCTGCACGTGAACGTTCCTGTAAAATCAAAGGACGAATACGGCAAAGTCATCCGGACATTCAATGACATGACGCTTCGTCTCCGGGAAGCCGAGGACGCCCGCAGGCGGTTGGTAGCGGATGTCGCTCATGAGCTGCGGACCCCGCTGTCGATCATGCAGCTCAAGCTAGAAAATGCTCAGCAGGCCGGTCAATCTGTCCCCCCGGAAATGCTGCTTAGACTCCATGACGAAGTGATCCGCTTAGGCCTGCTTGTGGAAGATCTTCATGTCTTGTCGCTGGCTGAGGCGGGTCGATTGGCGCTGGATTGCAAACCGCTCGATCTCTCAGCAAGACTTGAACAAATCGTGGACGATATGAACGTGGAGGCTGAGGAGAACGGGCTGGAAATGCGCTTCTCTTCAAACACAAGGCCGGTAACGGTGATGGCAGACGCGAGACGAATGACGCAGGTGTTCATCAATTTGTTGACGAATGCAGTTCGTTACACATCGGAAGGCGGAAAGGTTTCGGTTGTCATTGAAGATCAAGTTTGGGATCAGAATGCACTTTATGTATGTGTCTCGGTGATAGACTCCGGTATCGGTATTCCAGCCGATGAATTGGCTCATCTGTTCGATCGTTTTTATCGTGTGGAAAAGGCCCGTTCGCGGCACACAGGCGGAACGGGCCTCGGATTATCGATTGCTCATCATTTAGTCCGGGCCCACGGCGGGTTCATCCGCGTTGTGAGTGAACCCGGTCAAGGTACGACATTTAGTGTTTTTTTGCCTGTGCATACTTGAAAAAATATATCGCTCTTGTCCTATATCAAAATAGTGTCCACATTCGTGTTGTAATAAAAAGTTTGCCTTCAATCAGCAAGGGCTGCCCGTGGAAACGGACAGCCCTTGCATTTTTTTAACCGATTTACACCGTTTTCTGCTGTTTTGCCGAAGCTGCCTTTTGTTCCTTGCCGACGGTGACTCTGGCATTTCCCATGCTGGCCACGACGACCGCGGCGATGGCGATCGGAATCAGCGCAAACAGAAATACGCGGGAAATGGAATGGGACATGGCGTCCACGATGTTGTTGAGCACTTCAGCCGGAATTTTGGCGCGGTTGGCCGATTGGAAAATTTCCTGCGGACTGCCGACGTTGGCCATGGCCGAATTGGCCCCGCCGCCCATGCCTTTGAAGTTTTCGGCAAGCCGGTTCGTGAACAAATTGTTCTGAATGGTGCCGAAAATCGTGATCCCCATCGTCATGCCGAGCGACCGCAAAAACTGGTTGGTCGAGTTTGCGGTACCGCGGAAGCGAGGCTCCAGGTTATGCTGGGATGCCGTCGGCAGCAGCGAGAACGAGAAGCCCATGCCGAAGCCGACGATGATCATGAAGATCGTCAGATAAATCCGGGCGGTATCGGGGGTCAGCGTGCTGAGCAGATACATGCCGCCCAAATAGAAAATGACCGATATGATCATAAGGTTCCGGTAGCTTGTCTTGGTGGAGAAAATCCCGCCGATGGCGCTCCCGGCCACCGATCCCAGCATCATCGGCGTCAGGATCAATCCGGCGTTCGTAGCCGAACCGCCATACACCGCCTGTACGAAGATCGGGATATATACCGTCATGATGATAAAGGTTCCGCCGTACAAAAACGCGAGCAGCTGTGATGTCGCAAACAGCCGGCGTTTAAACAGGAAGAACGGCAATATCGGCTCCTTCGCTTTCAGCTCCACGAAGAAGAAGATGATGAAGAATACCGCAAAGCTGGCAAACAGAGCAATAATCGGTGCGGAATCCCACGCGTACTCCTTGCCGCCCAGCTCCAGTGCGAACATCAGGCTGATGACGGAAATCACGAGCGTCGATGCGCCCCACCAGTCGATTTTTTGCTTGTTATGGGATGGGGACTCTTTGTAACTGCGCAAAATGAAAATCAGGGACACGATGCCGATCGGCACGTTGATGTAGAAAACCCACTCCCAGCCGGCGTATTCGGTGATATACGCACCGAGCAGCGGTCCCACCACGCTGGCCGATCCGAATACGGCTCCGAGCAGCCCGGTCATTTTGCCCCGGTTCTCCGGCGGAAAAATATCGAAAATAATCGTAAACGCGATCGGCAGGAGCGCGCCTCCCCCGATCCCCTGAATCGCCCGGTACAAGCTCAGCTGTTCAATCGTCTGGGCCAGCCCGCACAGCGCAGACCCCAGTAAAAACACAGTTAAGCCGAAAATGAAAAAACGCTTCCTCCCGTACATGTCCGACAGCTTGCCGAAGATCGGCATGCCGGCCATCGTCGTCACCATATAGGCCGAGGTGACCCAGACGAATTTGTCCAGCCCCCCAAGATCGGATACGATCGTACCCATGGCGGTGGCGACAATGGTATTGTCAATGGCAGACATAAAAATGGCCAGCAGCAGCCCTGCTACGACCATTTTAATGTTGCTTTTCGTCGCTTCCATTGGTTATCTCCTTTACAATGTATTGTCCCTTCCGATAAAATGAAACCAAGTCATTATCTCGGAATTCAAGTATCTCGATCATCAAGATATTCAGATTCTAAGAGGAGGTCTTGCTTTTGTCAAGTCAAAATGCTGAGGGCAACGCATCACCTGAAGAACGGTTGGCTTCGCAAATGAGAAAGCTGGGAACCAGGACCGTCCTGTACCAACAGCATGTCGCCAGTTCCCTCGGTTTATCCAACACCGATTTGAAATCCGTAGATATATTGTGGGAAACCGGTCCGATTACGGCCGGAGAGCTCTCCAAAATGACCGGTCTTTCCACCGGCACCGTCACCGCCCTGATCGACCGTCTGGAGAAAGCGGGTTACGTGCGGAGAGAGCAGGACCCGTCCGACAGACGCCGGGTCATCATCGTCCCCGACTATTTTGCCAGGGACGAAGTTCGCGAGACCTTCAAGCCGCTGCACGATTCCGTGGTCCGGCTCGGCTCGTCCTATACGGCGGAGCAGATCGAGCTGCTCATTGACTTTGCAGCCAAGGTCAGCGGCATCATGGAGGAGCAGATTCGTACGCTTGGCGGCGGACGCTCCAAATCGGCTGCAGAATAGCATGGCACGCAAAAAAGCACCCCGCGCATAATACGTGAGGTGCTTCTCTTGGATTAAGTATAAAAATTCCGTACTGCTTATTTGAATACTTTAACGCGGTCTTCAAGCGGCTTGAATTCTTTCTCGCCCGGCTGAACTGTCGGTTTGCCGAAAGGCATTTGGGCGATCAGTTTCCAGCTCGCAGGAATGTTCCACTCTGCGGCAACCTTCTGGTCGATCAGCGGGTTGTAGTGCTGCAGGCTGGCGCCAAGGCCTTCGGCTTCAAGCGCGGTCCAGATGACCAATTGGTGCATCGCCGAAGTATGGTGGGACCATACCGGGAAGTTGTCTGCATAAGAAGGGAAGCTTGCTTGCAGTCCTTCAATGACTTCATAATCTTCGAAGAACAGGATTGTGCCGTATCCGGCGCGGAAAGCAGCCATTTTCTCAGCAGTCGGTGCAAAGCTGTCAGCCGGAACAACGGCTTTCAGCACGTTCTCCGTTACATTCCACAGCTTGTCATGCTGCTCGCCAAGCAGAACGACAACGCGTGTGCTTTGCGAGTTGAAAGAAGACGGCGTGTATTTCACCGCGTCGTTGACGATCTCCTGAATTTTCTCGTCGGAGATCACCTGCTCCTTGCTGATTCCATATATGGAACGTCTGTTCTTGAGTGCATCAATAAACTGTTTAGACATTTTTATATCTTCCTCCTTTTTGTTACTTACTTACTTTTTTAGTATACATACACCCTCGTCCAATTACAATACCTTAATTTAAAGATTTTTAACTGGATTGTCACCCCGGTCACGAACGTGACACAAATAACCCGCCAATCGCGGGTGAAGGCGGGTTACGGTCACATAATGTTCACATATTCGGATTTGAAACAGACTACTCGACGACGACGACCTCAGGTTCAGGAACGAAGCCGAACGCCTTGTCGACACCCTCCATGATCACATTCATCAAATATTTAATGTGCTCGGCGGTCGCATGATCCGTGTTGATGATCATGTTCCCGTGGAAAGGAGAAATCATGGCGCCGCCGTATGCCTTCCCTTTCAATTCAAGCCGGTCGACCAAAGCACCGACGGGAACGCCGTAATCGTAATTGTTTTTAAAGACGGATCCGCAGGAAGGATACTCGAAATGGCGCTTGCCGTTCCGGTATTCCTCAATCTGGGTCATCGGGGCGGGCAGATGGATTCCCCGGCTTTGGAGCGCCTTCGCCTCTTCAGCCATATACGAATAGAACGAAGACAGGGACGACATCCCCTCTTTGTCCTTCCAGCGGCTCAGCAGGCGGTTTGCCTGCTGCGGATCCAATTGCTCCGGTACGGCCAGCATATCCGCACCCAAAATAAGCCACGGATTCATCTGGAATATGGACTGCTTATAGCCATATTTGCACTGGCTGACATCAATCGATTGAACGGACAGGGATGGATCTTCCAAGTCCACATAATACACCGTTTTGATAATGTCGCTGATCTGCCGGTGGTTGTACTTGGCGTTCATGTAAATGCCGGCCCCCAGGCCGCCCGGCAGCAAGTAGGTAAACTCGTAACCCGGGATGTTATACATCAGGCCTGCGATCGACAGCATGGACATCGGTGTCCCCGAGGAAATAAACCATTTGTCCGGGGTAATGTCCCAATAAACCAGCCTTTTCAAAGAAATGTACAGCGTATCCTTGCGCGGATTGTCGGGAAACAAAAGATTAGAGCCCATCCCGCAGAAAAAATAGTCCAGGCCGTGGGTTCTGCATCCCTGCAGCAGCGTGATCAGCTCTTCGGCCGTTTCGGGCATAGCGAAGAAATTCGCTTCTCCGCCGATCTGATAGGACGAGTGGTTCGCAAGCGGTTCATTCCGCAAGCACAGATTTTCAAATGTCATCCGGTTATTAATCATCATGGCAAATTCTCACTTTCAACTTTCTTGTCTTTGCACGGTCCCTGGATCGGGAATCCGCGCCTCATAAGAAGCCTAACTAAATATACAGACCTATCTATTCTAATATATCGTCGGTCTTCGCGCCATGTGTCATTTTAAATATAGGAAGTATTGCGGGGAACCTCCCGGTTAATAATGGATCTAGATCCACGCCTTACTTGGAGGTAACTGAATGAAAGTACTTAAAGCCCGCTTGTCGCAAGGTTTCATGATGATCCTGCTGTCCATCGGGATGATGAACCATGTGTTTATCATTCCGTTTCTGCTGCAGAGCTCAGGCAGAGACGCGTGGATCTCGGTCACCTTGTCCATTCTGCCGCTGATGGCCGTGACCGCTATGACGTATTACGTAGCCAAACGATTGGGAAACCGCTCCATCCACGAATGGCTGAGTCAAGAATACGGCCTAGCAGCGGCCGTTCTTCTGCGCATCATCATGAGCGTTTTTTTATACATGATTTGCTTCTATACGTTGTTTGATACGACCACTTGGGCCAAAATCACCTTTTTGACCGAAACGCCGGTATCTGTAACAACCATAGTTATGCTGCTTTTATGCCTATATGCCGCGATCATGGGATTTAAACCCATTGCCATCTCCGCCGGGATTCTCCTGCCGTTCGTCGTCCTACTCGGATTTTTTATCATGACGGTCAATTTTCAAACCAAGGATTACAGCCAGCTGCTGCCGATTCTGTCGAAAGGCTGGGGACCTGTATTTTCCGGACTGGCCAATTCATGTGCAGGTTCCTTTGAAATAATCATGTACCTGTTTCTCCAGCCAAAATTGGCGAAGGCCGCGAAAGCCTGGCAGTTATATGTTCTTGCCTTGGCCCTGACCGGGCTGACCATGGGGCCGCTGATCGGCGCCATCACGATCTTTGATCCGTATGAGGCGTCCAGGCAAATGTATCCGGCGTATGAGGAATGGCGCGTGGCCACCATTGGAAGATATGTCGCTCAGACCGACTTTTTCTCCATCTATCAATGGCTGTCGGGAGCCTTCATCCGGATTTCACTAGCCCTGTATTTTATCGTTGATGTTTGGAACATTAAAGAAAAGATGCCGCGAATTGGCGCATACGTTACCGTCGCTGGCTTGATTCTCCTTATAAGCCTGACCGGACTGAACGATACGAATTTCCTGAAAATTTTAAAACGTTTCTATTTCCCGTTTTCTGCCGCCTTCCTGGGGGCTTTAATCCTCATCTTGTTTGCTTTGGCTCTCATTTCATCCGGAAAGAAAGGAAAAGAACACCATGACAACTAGTACAGAGCAGCCTCAAGTCAGCCTGGCAGATATCGATATCCCGTTCCTCCAAAAGTATTATGAGCCATGCGGCGATGTGGTCCTTCATCCCTTTTATGTAGGGGAAGGAGACCTGAAGCAGTCCATCCTTCTGATTTATTGTGAAGGCATGACGGACGAGGTCCAAATCAACCAGTTCGTGCTCCCTAGGCTGGAACAGATGTACATGGAAACAGGATTCTTCAGCAAAGACAGCATCCGGGACTATCAATCGCTGCCGCTGAAGGAAATGAAGACCCAAAATGTACTGTACGAACTCGATACCCAGGTGTTTCAGGGAATGATGATCCTGTACTTCCAGCATATGAATGCCTTCTACCAATTGAATGTCAGCAGCACCCCTTCCCGGTCTCCGGAGGAGTCATCCACGGAATCTTCCATTAAGGGGCCCCAGGATGGATTTACCGAAAATTTAAGCGTGAACCTCGCACTTGTCCGCAAGCGGCTTCGGACCCAGTCGTTATGCGTGGAAAAATTCGTCCTTTCCGAGCGGGGCCACACACAAATCGCGTTGATGTACATCCGGGATATCATTAACCCGGATATCGTTGATGAAATCAGGAAGAAGATTCAAAGTTTCAACGGGGACGCAATCATCGGCACCACACAAATCGAAGACCTCGTTCAGGGGCAGCTTAAAAGCGTGTTTCCGCTCACCGATTATGTCGGCAGGCCGGATTATGTGGCATCCAGCCTTTTGGCAGGCCGGTTCGTGATTATGTTCGACGGTTCTCCCATGGGAATTATCGCGCCCATCACGCTCTTCAGCCTGATCAAATCGCCGGAAGACTCCAATATGCCCTTTCACATCGTCTCGGTGCAAAGGTTTTTGCGGGTATCGGGCCTCTTTATTGCTATGTTCCTGCCTGGATTCTACGTGGCGCTGACCACCTTCAACCTCGAGCAGATTCCGACTCCGCTGCTGGCAACCATTATGAATTCCAGAATCGGGCTTCCGTTCTCCATTCCCCTGGAATGCTTTTTGATGCTGTTCCTGTTCCAGGTGTTCCATGAAGCGGGCACCCGCCTACCCAAATCGGTCGGCCAGACCGTAACGGTGGTCGGGGGTCTCATTGTCGGCGATGCGGCCATCAGGGCAGGAGTTACGTCTCCGACGATGGTTGTGGCGGTGGCCGTGACGATCATCGCTACCTTTACACTGGTCAATCAAATTCTTTCGGGGACGACGGCTATCATTAGGCTGTATGTTCTCCTGCTTTCTTCTTGCTTGGGCATGTTCGGATTTTTTATCGCGATGTTCTCCGTCCTGCTTCACTTGGCCACGCTGGAAAACTTCGGTGTTCCTTATCTGGCTCCCGCTTCCCCCTTTATCGCCAAGGATTTCTGGGAAGGACTGTTCCGAAAGCCGGTCAAGCTGTTCAAGTACCGTCCGCGGGTGCTGCGGACGCAGGACGATACGCGCAAGGGAGAGTAACGAATGAAAGCCATCATCGTTGTTCTGTTCTGTTCCCTGCTGCTGACCGGCTGCTGGGACTTGAAGGCGGTACAAGATATGAATATCGTGACGGCGCTCGGCATCGATTACAAAAAGGACCATTATGTCGTATACGTCAAGCTGACCGATTTCTCCGCTGTCGGGACAAAGGAAGGCAGCGGGGATTCCAAACCTGCATCAACCTGGGTGGGGGTCGGCGAAGGCCCCACTGTGTTATTGGCTATCAACGATATTTACAGATCCGCCCAGCACCTTTCGACAGCCTCTTGCGTTCCAGAGAGCTGCGGTATACATCCTGGGTGTACGGAACCGATAAACCGATCGAGTCGATATTCATGGCAGATACGACGCTGAACCAGTCCCCTCTGATGCTGGAAATGTTTGAGCCTAAGGAGACCTATAAGCAGCGATCCGCGATCATGCCGATTCAGCTGCAAAAATTAGTCAACAGCATCCGGGAGCCTGCAACCAGCGTGCTGCTTCCCGTCCTGTCCGTAACGGACCGGAAATGGATGGCCAACCAAAAGGATAAAACCCCCTCCATGATGGAGCTCACAGGCGTGTATGTCATCAACAAAGGAGCGAATGAGGGATGGGTCGCCGAGGAGGACATGATGGGCGCCAGATTGATTCGGTACAGCCATATGTTAAGATATCCGTTCAGCATTCCCGAAAGATACGGCCTGAACAACACGTTGAATTTGACTGGGCCGCATACGAAAATCTCGTTGGACCCAGATACGTCTGAACGCTTAAACATAAATATCAACCTTACAGTCAATGCCACTGTATTAGAAACGCGTACCGAGGCTGGGATGTCAGAATATCAGATGGAGCAGCAGGCCCAGTCGATCCTGAAAAAGGACATCATGAAGGAGTTTAACGATGCGAAAGATAAAAATATCGACTTGTTCGGGATCGAGGAGTGGTTATACCGCCATCATAATGATAGCTGGAAACGGTACGTCTCCCGGGGGCCGATCCTTCCCAAAATAAATATTAAGGATGTGAACGTAAAAGTCATCATTAAGCATTCCAACACCTATATCACCGGATGAAATACATGGTACACCGATCCCCCTGCGCATCAAGAGGCGTAGGGGGATCGGTGTTTTTATCGGATTACGTTCTGCCTCTCGGCTTCCCCCCCACTTTACACACGGCTCCGATCAGGATAAGGTTATATATTGATGCTGCATATACGGCCTGTAAATTATACGATAAGAAGGTACGCACATGAATTCACCAACAACCAATCACTCCCGGGTGCTGATCATGACCGCCGTCGAGGCCGAGCGGGAGGCGGTTCTTCGCGGACTCGGCAGCCCGGATTTTATCGACGTCGAGCTGGCCGGCGTCGGACCGGCCTCCGCCGCCGCCCGTACGGCTCGCGTTCTGGCCGGTAACGAATACGGCCTGGTCATCAGCGCCGGCATCGGCGGCGGATTTACGGATCGGGCCGGCATCGGCTCGATCGTCATTGCCGATCAGCTGATCGCGGCTGATCTTGGCGCGGAGACGCCGGACGGCTTTCTCAGCGTGGACGAGCTTGGGTTCGGCTCTTCCCGCCTCGAGCCGGATCTTCCGCTCGTCCGCCGCCTCGAGCAAGCCATGGCTTCCGCCGGACTGGCGGTTCGAAGCGGTGCCGTCCTGACGGTCACGACCGGGACCGGCTCGGCGCAAACCGCCGCCGCGTTAAGGCAGCGGTATGAGGACGCTGCCGCGGAAGCGATGGAAGGCTTCGGCGTGGCTGAAGCCGCCCGGCTGTTCGGACTCCCCTGCCTGGAAATTCGTACGATATCGAATGCCATCGGTCCACGGGACCGTTCCGCCTGGCGGATGAAAGAAGCTTTCGAAGCACTTGAAGCAGCAAGCTCAATCTTAGTGGAGGTATTAAAACGATGAAAATTGCATTTTCCCCTTGTCCCAACGACACTTTTGTCTTCCATGCTGCGGCGCACGGCCTCATTCCCGCCGCACCGGAGCTGGAAGTCACCTATGCGGATATTGATATTACGAATAACCTGGCATCGAACCCGGGCAGCGACCTGGACGTGCTTAAAGTTTCTTATGCCGCCCTGCCTTGGGTTCTGGACGAATACGCCCTCATTCCATGCGGCGGCGCCTTGGGCCGCGGCTGCGGACCGCTTGTACTGACCAAAGGCGGCCAAGCCGACCCTTCGGAACTTAGCGGACGCCGGGTTGCCGTTCCGAGCGAAAAATCGACGGCCTACCTGCTATTCCGCCTGTGGGCCGCCCAGAACGTACCCGGTGGGATTGGCGAAATCGTGGTCATGCCGTTCGACCAAATCATGCCTGCCGTCCGCGACGGCTTGATTGACGCGGGGCTGGTCATTCACGAAGCCAGATTCACGTATCCGTCCTACGGCTTGTCCTTGATGACGGATCTTGGCAGCTGGTGGGAAAGCGATACCGGCCTGCCGATTCCGCTCGGCGCGATCATTGCCAAGCGGTCCCTCGACCTGGACGCGATCGAAGACTGGATCCGTCAGTCCGTCGAATACGCCTGGGCCCATCCCGAAGCTTCCCGGGAATACGTGCTGAGCCATGCCCAGGAGCTGGATCCTGACGTTGCCCAGCAGCATATTGACCTGTATGTCAACGACTTTACGCGCAACCTCGGGGACGACGGATACGCCGCGATCACTTCGCTGCTGACCCGGGCGGCCGGCGAAGGCCTGGTTCCTCCGATTGATCCGGAAGCGCTGCGCAAATAAGCGGATGATCGTAACAAAAACCTATCAAATCATGCAGCATAAAAACCCGCCTCCTGGAAGGCGGGTTTTATCTGTGTCAGGCATTTTAAAGACAAAGATTTTTTTAAGGAACGATCAACAATTCCGTTCCGGCTGTATCCACGGAATTCCCCCCGACCAAGATCCGCACCCGGCAGGGCTGTGCCTTAAACAGCATGTCCTGATTCCAAAAAGCCAGCTCCTCGTGACCAAGTTTGAAGACAACGTTCTGCTGTTCCCCTGACGCCAATTCGATCTTCCGGAATCCCTTGAGTTCGGCGATCCTCCGGCTAATTCCAGATTCCCGCACTTGAATATATAATTGGACCGTTTCGGCGCCGCTGCGAGGACCGGCATTAACAATCCCGACTGTTACGCTTACGTGTCCTCCAGCTTCCAACTCGCTTACCTTGATCCGATCAGTTGAAAGGGACACATTCCCGTATTCAAATGTCGTGTAGCTGATCCCATAACCGAAAGGATATAGAGGAGAAGAAGGCATATCAACGTAATGACGCGGTCTTCCCGGATCCTTTTGATTATAGTAAACGGGCAGCTGAGCCGCGGAACGGGGCATCGAAACCGGCAGTTTCCCGCTAGGATTCACCTTCCCGAACAGAATCTCCGCAATGGCCTGTCCCCCTTCCGTTCCAGGATACCACCCGCATAATATCGCATCGCAGTGCGCCTCAATGCCGGTTAATGCATGAGGGCGGCCTTGAATCATGACGGCAACGGTCGGTACGCCCGTGGCAGCGATTCGCTCAACCAACTGTTCCTGAACACCGCCAAGAGAAAGACTGGCTAAATCTACGCCTTCGCCGCAGTCCATTTCGGAGGGACTTCCTTCTCCCACGATGGCTTCACCATTGCTGTCAAAGGCCCCGTTAAACTGACGGGCGCTGCTTCCACCGAGCACCAACACCGCCACATCCGCGTCCTGGGCGGCGGCGATAGCTTCCTTAAAGCCTGCTGTTGATCCGTCCCGGATGCCACAACCAAGCGCAAAGACCACTTCGGTCCCTTCCGGTGCGCACGTTCGAATGCCTTGTAGAACGGTCGTCCCTTTCCCTTCCCGCTGCACGCTCGTATAATCACCCAATTGGTTGTACAAGCGATCGGCGTTTGGACCGATGACTGCGATTTTCCGCTTCTCCCCTTTCGGAATGTCCAGCGGCAGCAGCTGATTCGTATTTTTAAGCAGGACGATGGACTCCCGTGCCAGCTGAAGATTGGTTTCCCGCGCTGCCGGCGCGCCTACAGCCGAAATGGCCCGGGTCTCATCTGCATATGGGCGGTCAAACAGTCCGAGCCTGAACTTGAGGCGCAGCACCCGGCTTACTGCACGATCGATGGTTTGTTCGGAAACCACCCCCTGGCTCACCGCCTTTTCCAGAGTGGAAAACGCAGTGTCCCATAAGCTCAGATCAACGCCTGCAGACAATGCGAGGGCGGCAGCGGACTCATGGCTCCCCGTCAGCGCTACAAGCCTGTCCACGGCGACGCCGTCGGCCATGACGATCCCTTCGAATCCCCATTCCTCCCGGAGGATGCCTGTTAATAGGGCATGATTGGCATGACAGGGAATCCCGTCAATTTCATTATAGGCAGCCATAAAGCCCGCTGCTCCCGCCTTTGCCCCAGCACTGGCGCCAGGCAGATGAATCTCTCTCAGCTCCCGTTCGCCGATAGCCGCTGGCCCGGCGTTCCGCCCGCCTTGCGCAGTCCCTTGGGCACAGAGATGCTTGAGCACAACAGCCACTTTGTCTGATCCCGCCAGCATTTCGGGCGTAGTCCCCTGCATTCCCCGTACGGCCGCTTCCGTAAACCGCGCAGCCAGATAAGGATCTTCACTGAAGCATTCTTCGGAACGCCCCCAGCGCGGGTCATGCAATATATCAAGAGCCGATACAAGTCCAATGTGGGCTCCCCTGCTCCGGATCTCCGATGCGATGTATGAACTGGCGCGCTGCATCAGATCCGGATTCCAGGTGGCGCCTACGCCCAGGTTGACCGGAAACAGCGTTCCGTCCAACGCCTGGTGCCCATGAGGGCACTCCTCTGTCAGCAGTACCGGTATCCCGAGGCGCGTATTTTCGACGACATAACGCTGAACCTTGTTGGCAGCTTCCGCGCTATTCTCTGTCGGGATTCCGTTGCCATAATGAACGCCGGACCAAGGATCGCTGCGGAACAATCCGTACAGCGCACCCATTCCTCCGCCGCGGGCGACCTCCTCTTTAAAGGCTTCGGTCAACGTTATCTCTTCGCCTGTCCGGACATAAGCGTCCCATCCATACATCCGCTGGTTCAGCTGGCCTACTTTTTCCTGCAGCGTCATCCGCTCGATCAAATCTTGGACCCTTTCCTCGATTGAATAACCGGGCTGCCTATATTTCTCCATCCTTAAGACTCCTTCCGATATCTCCTTCGCTACTCTCCCTCAGCCTTTTTACCGGCCATCAACCCGCGGTATTCCTTCGGAGTCATTCCCGTATACGTCTTGAAAACCGACACAAAATATTTATACTCCTTGTACCCCGCCTGATCTGCAATCTCGAATACTTTATCATGGGTCGTCGCAAGGAGCTTCTTGGCATGGTTAATCCGTTTCTCGTTCATATACTCGGTGAAGCCCTTGCCCGTACTCTGCTTAAATATATAACTGAAATGGCTTGGCGTGATTTTCAGCCAGGAGGCAACCTCAGAAGCCTTTAAATCCATCCTGAATTGATCATCCATGTACCTCTTCGCTTTCTCGATAATCCAGTAAGACTTATCAAGCCCGCTTACGTTGACTTGGTGCTGCAGTTCCAGCATCTCGTCCAGCACTAGCTTTTGAAGGGAATGATAAGAATTGTAAATGCTCAAGTCGGCAGCCGCCTTGAAACCGGCATCCATATCCGGCATCCCGCTTCGGCGCAGCTGCTGGCGCAGCAGTACCCATAATTCTTCATAAATATGAAGGATATCCTCCAGTAAAAGTCCATTTTCCCGAAAAACGGCAAACATATCGGCGATAAATGCACCCATATCTTCAGGATCCTGTTTAAAAAGCCTGCTGACCAGCTCCCGGACAGCCGTCACCGTGTCATAGTTTGGAATCACCCTCTGGATCTCCATGGCTTCCCGGTATTCAGGAAGCAGCAGTTGCTGTCCTTCCAGAACATAATACGGCAGCAGGCTGACCGCTTCCGTGCATGCGGATGCAGCAAGCTCAAGCGTATGGAAAGGTGCCGAGACGCCGAGGTAAACGGTACCTATTTCTTCAAGGCATGCAATCATTCCGGTTAGCAGTTCATCCCAGACCGGACGCTCCTGAGAGGTTTTCACCACGATCAGCGAAATCATCAGATTTTCGTTCTTCAGGACGGATACCGATTCCAGGCAATGATTGTCGGTAAACAGATGGTTAATCGCCTTACTCCATCGATTTTGGAGCGCTTCCAATTCATCTGACGCCGTTCCGCCAAACCGGGTATGATAGTCGGCGATCTGCGAAGCCACAATACGATACTCCGTCCCCAGCAGGCAGGCGGGAACTTTGCCGGATGCAAATCCGCTTCTGACAAGACCTGCAAACCAAAGTCGCGCTTCCTGCAGTCCCATATGCTCCTGTCGGTCGACCCGGCTGACAACTCCCTTCACGACGGCTGTCAGTTCATCGACGTCCACCGGCTTAAGCAAGTAATCCGTCACACCAAGCCGCATTGCCTGGCGCGCGTAATCAAAATCCTCATAGCCGCTGACCAGAATCATGCACACCTCCGGAAAGAGGACCTTCAACCGCTCAGCAAGCTGAAGCCCATCCATGCCGTCCATGCGGATATCTGAGAGAACGAGATCTACGCCGCCGCATTCGGCGATTCGCTGCAGCGCCTCTCTGCCATCTTCCGCTTCTCCGACAACTTCGACGCCATAATCTGTCCAATCGATCGTATGATGAAGTCCTTTGCGAATCACGGCTTCATCATCGACGATGAGCATCCTGATTTTTCTGGATTGTTCATAGTTAACCGTCATTTTCATCCACCGCCAGGCTAGGCTGTATGTCAGCATCGGGAATCCGCAGCCGTACCCAAGTCCCGTCCGTAGAAGTCTGAACGATTTGCAGCCCGAACCCTTCACCGAAATAGATCGAAAGTCTATCGTGTATGTTCATCATGGCGCCCTCCCTGTTGACGTCCGCCCCCGCATGTTCTAGCGCGGCCTGAACTTCTTCTTTACGCTCCGGCTCCATTCCCAACCCATTGTCAACCACATCGATCCAGATTTCGCCGGTGTTTTTGTAGCATTTCACATGTACGATATACCGCGGCTTATTTTTGTCCAAACCGTGTTTGATAAAGTTCTCCACCAAGGGCTGAATGGTCGCTTTCAGAATCGGCACCTGCTCGATCCCAGCCTCCATGAACAGCGCATACTGAAGCTTGTCACCAAGGCGATTCTGCTGCAAAAACAAATACGACCGCACGAACTCCATTTCTTTGTAGAGAGTCGTCTCGTAGTTCCCGTTGTCGATGCTGCTGCGGAAAAACTTCGAGAGCATCTCAATCAGCTGACTCGATTTCGACGCTTTTTCCAGCCTAGCCGTCCAGCGGATCATATCAAGCGTATTATACAAAAAATGGGGGTCCATCTGGTTCTGCATAAGCTTTAGTTCCGATTCCCGCTGACGAAGCTCGAGCTTATATTTATGCTCAATCAATTCCTTAATCGTGACCACCATTTCATTGAATTTACGGTTAAGCTCGGCAATTTCGTCATGGGAATTGACCGGAACCCGAGCGTTATAATCCCCGTAGGTCACGCGGTTCGTCTCCTTTTTCAGCCGGAGAATGGGGCGGATAATCGTATAATGGAACCCGATGAGCGCCGTGAGTCCGAGAAGCTGTATCACAGCGATAATGAAGATCATCAATATTTTGACGCTCCGGAATTCCTGATTAACCTTCACTTCCGGAATCATCGAGATGATCGTCCAGTCCGTATTTTCGATCCGGTTATAAAGCGTCAGATACCGCTTGTCCTCTATTTTCGCCGTAATAAAGCCATCTTTGCTGTTCTCAAGCTCATTCATCAGCGCGTTGTCCGGCACATAGGCATCCGGCAAATGATGCTTCGATTCCATAATCATCTGCCCTTGATCCCCAACGATGAACACACTCCCGCTGCCCTCCTCGAAAATCCCTTTTTCCAGAAGCTCCACGATGCTCGCCTCATCCAGACGAATGATCAAGCTGCCCAGAGGTTTAGTAATTTCGCTGTACGAGTTAAGCAAGCGAAACAAGGACAGCACGCGGACATGTCCGTTCCATCCGCTGTTCAGCTCATATCCTTCCGTCCAGACGATCCCCCCCTTCCGCTGCCTTGCCAGCTCCATCCACCGCGACTCGTCCCCGTAGAACGGTTCTCCCATCCCGATAAAATTCCCGTTCAATCCGGAAATTTCAATCGAACGGATGTAGCTCTTCGACATCAGCTGGAACGTCAGAAAGTCTTCGATCTTCCGCTTGAGATCCGTCTTTTGATCGCTCGTCAGCGGAGGGCTGCTTCTTAGAAAAGTTCTCATATCCGGGCTGAGAATCAAATAATTGGCAATGTCCTTCACCATCGCGGTCTGTTCTTCAAGCTGGTTCGTTACATTGTCCAAATTGCGTTTGGTCGAGTTGATAAAGCGCTCTTCCAGGATCTGATTAAATTGATGCTGAACGACGACCCCAACGCCGAGAGTCGGCAAAAGGACGAACAGCAAAAATATGACAAGCGCCTTCTTTTTCAAGCTGAAATTGCCTAGATGCCTTCTGAAGCTTGTCTTCATGCGATCTTCTCCTTCAGGCTGCCCTGCGCATTACCCTTTGACCGCCCCTGCCGTCATACCGCTTACCAGCTGCTTCTGCAGCAGCAGATAGAAAATAATAATCGGGATCAGGGCAATCGTAAGCGCGGCCATCTGCAGTGTCATACTGGCCGTTTCGATGCCGGCAAAGTTAGAAAGGCCCAGAGGCAGCGTCTTTAGGGAACCCGAAGTAATGAGTACAAGGGCAAACAAATATTCATTCCAGTTATAAATGAAATTTAGTATCACGACCGTAGCCAGGGCTGGTCTTGTGATCGGAAGAAGAATCGACCAGAAAATACGATAAATTCCTGCACCGTCCATGACCCCCGATTCTTCCAGATCCTTCGGAAATCCCCGCATGAAGCCTTCCAGGATAAACACGGTCAAGGAAAGATGGAATGCCGTATAGGGCAGAATCAATGCTAACCGCGTATCCAGCAAATGTACCTTTTGCATGATCAGGAAGATCGGAATGAGTGTCGCGT
Organism: Paenibacillus sp. FSL R5-0378; assembly: GCF_038009285.1. NCBI lineage: Bacteria > Bacillati > Bacillota > Bacilli > Caryophanales > Paenibacillaceae > Paenibacillus > Paenibacillus sp. FSL R5-0378. The sequence goes on along the minus strand of NZ_JBBPAY010000001.1, from coordinate 3,547,417 downwards.
GAATAGGTACCAGCATGCCTAACAGAAACAACCCATACACGGTACCCCGCAGCTTAAACGTAAACCGCGACAAAAAATAGGCGGCGAGCGAACCGAGCAGGACCGTGACGGCCAACGACACAAAGGTAATGATGATGCTGTTCAAAAAGTACGTGTTCATATTGGCAACTTTCCAGGCACCGGCATAGTTGGAAAACTGCAAATGCGACGGGAGCGAGAAAGGACTTCTGGAATATTCTTGCTCTTCCTTAAACGAATTGACGACCATCCAAAATAACGGAACTATATTTATAATAGCGAACAGGCTCAAAAAAGTGTATGCAATTATATGGAACAGTTTGGACTTTCTGACCAAGGGATAACCTCCTTCCTTTAAGCGTTCTTTTCTCTTCCGAGTCGGTTTAACAGACTTATGACAATCAAACTGAACAGTAGAATCAGGATCGAAACGGCACTCCCATATCCGTAGCGCATATTCATAAAGGCGCTATTGTACATGTAAATCGTCATGACCTCGGTCTGATGGGCAGGACCGCCTCCGGTCATGATCTGAATAAGATCAAATACACGGAAAGAGTTGCTGATGCTGTAAACAACGCCCACCATAATCGTCCCGCGGATCATCGGAATCGTTATGCGCAGCGTACGCTTTAGACCGGTCGCCCCGTCCAGTTCGGCAGCTTCGTTAACCTCGTCCGGAATGTTCTGCAATGCAGCCAGAAAGATAACCATATAGAGTCCGCAGTTTTGCCAAATGTAGGCGATGCTGATGGACAGCATCGACCATTTGGAATCGCCCAGCCAATTCTGCTTCCAGCTCTCTGCGCCGAATAAACCGAGGACATTGTTCAGCATTCCGTATTCCGTGTTGTACACCATCCCCCAGATCATGGACACCATGACCGAAGAAATGACGACGGGCATGAAACCTATTGTCCGGAAGAATCCGGATCCTTTCATCTTGCGGTTAAGCAAAAGGGCGAGCACAAGCCCGAGCGGGATCTGGCCCGCCAGCCCTGTTACCATGATGATGAGATTGTTTTTGACTGACAGCCAAAAAATGTCGTCCTTCAAAATATCCAAGTAGTTATCCAAGCCGACAAAGCTCATGGAGCCGATGCCGTTCCAATCCATTAGCGAGTAGTACAGCGACAACCCGATCGGAACGATGGCGATTCCCAGGTAGATGAGAAGCGCAGGAAACAAGCCAAGAAAGATAGCTAGCTTCGTCCCTTTTAAGGTGTGCATATGTGGTCCCTCCTTTTCATCACCCCACTCATGCGATCTGATAAAAGGAAGAAAACCCGGTAGCCCAGGTTTCCTTCACGTTTTTCATCTCAGACACGAACAGGCTCACAGTGCCATTCTATTTCATGTTATCGAAAGCCTCCTGAACATCCTTGGCTACCTGCTCCGGAGTCCCATGGCCAACAGTTAGCGCCTGCAGGCCGTTTTGCATGACGTCAACCACCTGTGTCGGAATCACACTGTCGAATACTGGAGCGGTTCCCTTACTGGTGAGTTCCATCATTTCTTTCAAATACTTGCTTGCATCTGCGGGAATGTCCACCTTTGCAGGAACAACGACCCCGCTGCTGATCAGTTGTTTATACAAATCCTCGTTCACAAAAAACTTCAGAAACTCCTCGGCGGCCTGCTGCTTTTTCTCGTCCAGTCCGCTTTTAATCCCGATGCCGTACTGAACGACTCCGGCGCTCTTGGCAGGATCACCTTTTCCGCCATCCACTTTCGGGAACAGCGCGATTCCGAACTTGTCCCCTTCATCGTTTTGGATACGAATGCGGCCGTCAACGGTCGAAGAGGAAATATGCATTGCCGCTTTTCCCTGGATAAAGTAATCCTGGGCCTGCACCGTATCCATATTGTTAGCGTCGGTATTAAACGCTTTCAGTTTGCTGAGCTCATCAATGACGGAGATCGCCTTGACGAAATCCGGGTCGGTAAATTTGGCTTCCTTGTTCATCACTTTCGTCAAGAAGTCGCTGCCCGTAAACCGGTCACCGATGATGGACAGGTAAGAGGATTGCAGCGGCCACTGCTCTTTATTTCCTAAAGAAATCGGCGTTATTCCCGCGTCTTTCAGCTTTTTCACCGCATCGATGAATTTCTCATAGGTATCCGGGAATTGGTCGTAGCCCACTTTGGCCAACATCTCTTTGTTATAGTAGATAATATCCACGAATGTCTGTTTGGTAGGGATGGCGTATTGCTGGTCGCCGACTTTAAAGCCGGCCAGCGCGCTTTCTGGAAGAATGCTGTTCCACTGGTCCATCATGTCATTGATCGGTGCAAGCAGTTTACCGTCTACAAGCGGGGCCAGATCCGCTCCCGGCCATAACACGTCGATGTCAGCCAAATTGTTGCCTGCAGCGAGGGTACGCAGCTTGGTCTTGTATTGGGCAGAAGGCACGCCGTCCTGCTTAATGATGATATCGGGATGCTGTTTTTCGAACTCTTCGATCCGTTTCTTATACACATCATTGTCCACGTTTGGCGATGTCCAAGGATGCATCATGGTCAGCGTCACTTTCCCGTTCTTGGCATCTGCTCCTCCGTCCGCCTGATTATTGCCGCATGCGGCTGTAATCACCATAATGACGGCAACCAAACCTGTCATCAGCCATTTCAATCGATTCTGTGATTTTTTCATACCTTTCCCCTTCTTTTCATATAAAGTAGTATTCTCGAATACCGGAGCTGTCCTACACCAAAGATTCGCTCAAAATATGCTGCACCAGGTCATCCAGCGGAACGGTAGCCAGCGCAATCGCCGTATCCGTCACGCCGTAATAAATATAGAGAAGTCCGTCTTTTACCACGTTGCCGGTCGGGAAAATGACGTTCGGGATTTGGTAGCCAAATTTCTCGTAATAAGTTTCCGGCTCCATAATATAATTTTTCGTCCGGGCGATGACTTTCTCCGGTTGTTCCAAATCCAGCAGCATCGCTCCAACGCGGTACACCGTATCCTCGTCCACCCCATGGTAAAGGACCAGCCAGCCGTGATCCGTACGCACCGGAGGGGTGGAACCGCCGATTTTTTTAGATTCCCACTCCGGATTTTCGGCTTTGGCGAGGAGCACAGGCTCGTCCCAGTGGATGAGGTCTTCCGAGCTTGTGATCCACATCGCGGCTTTTTCCGTGCCGTAAGCTTCCCCGACATATTCTTCAGGACGCCGAAGAAGGTAGTATTTCCCGTTTATTTTTTCAGGGAACAGAATATTGTCGCGGTCATTGATATCCAGCGGCGTCGTGTCCGATACAAACTCCCAGTCCAAGAGATTGTCCGACTTGAGTATAGAGGAACGGGTTAGCCAGTGTCCCTCCTCTTCGCCCCACCCGTCCGGATAGGAAGGTATGGAACGCTCAGGTACACCCGAACCGGTCGGATAGTAGCTCATCGCGCATGGGCGCAGCGCGTAATTCAAATAGTACGTGCCCTCAATCTTGACAATCCGCGGGTCCTGAACACTCCCGTAAGGAAAACCGAGCATGTCCGGTGTGATAATCGGTTCATCCTTGACATGGGTGAAATGGACACCGTCCTCACTTTCGAGAAGCCCCAGCACGTTTTTGCACGGAGTCAATGATTCCGCCGTCCGTTCTATCATGTAGAATTTGCCGTTATCCATGATTACCGCCGGATTGAATACGGTTACTTTTCTCCAATTATATATGCCCGGAACGACGATCGGATTTTCCGGATGTCTTGTGATCTTCATAGGTAAAGCCTCCTTGTAAGCCCTTTATTTTCTCGTCACGGTTATTATAGCTCCCCGCCAAAACACAAAATATCCCATAAACTTTCGAAAACATCCGAATAATGCAGATCGTTTTACTTATGTCAGTTATAAATCACGGAGAGCAAAACAAAAACCGCCCCTTGCTGCGATGTCCGGGTGACATCGCTTTACAAGGGACGGTTTTGTTATTGTTGTATGCACGAGAACAAGTCAGCTGCTCTAATCCGGGAAACTCCGCGCTTTATCTGAAGTCCTTCGGAATTCTGCGCGCCACCCCGGTCAGGATCGCAGCCTGAACCACCGCTTTGCGGATTTCGATCACAACCTGCTCGTTAAAAATACTCGGGATGATGTACAGCTCGTTCAGCTCCCCGCCCGAGACGACCGAAGCGATCGCCCGCGCCGCCGCCAGCTTCATCGGTTCGTTGATGCAGCGGGCCCGGCAGTCAAGCGCTCCGCGGAACAGGCCCGGAAAGACGAGCACGTTGTTGATCTGGTTCGGATAATCGCTGCGCCCGGTCGCGTAGACCCGGGAATGCGGAATCGCCTCTTCCGGCGACACCTCCGGCTCTGGATTCGCCATCGCAAAGACGATCGGATCCGGCCCCATGCTGCGGATATCCTCCCCGTTCAGCAGATTGCCGCGCGATACGCCGATGAATACGTCGGCCCCTTTGATCACCTCTTTAAGCGAGCCTTCGTTCGCTTCGACCTGCGGCTGGTCTGCCAGCCACTGCCACATCGGATGGCTGTATGTACCTCCCCTGACGATAGCGCCTTCCCGGTCAACCGGAACCAGCTTCGTTACGCCGGCGCTGAGGAGCATTTTGCAAATGGACACGCCCGCCGCACCGATGCCGTTCACGACGACCCGGATATTCTCCATCCGTTTGTTGACCACCTTCAAGGCGTTCAAGAGACCGGCGATGACGACCACGGCCGTACCATGCTGGTCATCATGGAAGATCGGCATATCCAGCTCCTGGGCCAGCCGCGTCTCGATTTCGAAGCAGCGCGGAGAGCTGATGTCCTCCAGGTTGATACCGCCGAAAATCGGGCTGATCGCCTTGATCGTCCGGATAATTTCCTCCGTGTCCGTCGTATCCAGGCAGATCGGAAACGCATCGACGCCGGCAAGCTGCTTGAACAGCATCGCCTTGCCTTCCATCACGGGAGCCGCCGCATGCGGACCGATATCCCCAAGTCCGAGAACAGCTGTACCGTCGGTGATGACCGCTACCGTATTGCGTTTAATCGTGAGCGAATAAGCCTTATCCTGGTCTTCGTGGATCGCAGTGCACACCTTGGCCACACCCGGCGTATACACACGTGACAAGTCGTCCCGGTTTTTGATCGGCAGCGTCGGCTGAACCTTGATTTTGCCGCCCAAGTGAACGAGAAAGGTCCGGTCGGACACGTTGATCAGCTTGATGCCGTCATGCCGCTTCAGCGATTCAACGACGCGGTCCTCCTGCGTGTCGGCCACCTCAACCGTAATATCCCGCACAGAAGAATCCTTCCCGGGGCGGATGACGTCGATGGAGGTGATGTCCCCTCCCGATTTACTGATCGCGGCTGCGACATCTCCAAAAGTTACCTTCCCGTGATCCAGCTCAACCCTAAGAATAATACTCGTATTCGCCATGATGCATCCTCCTGATTCAAGGTTTAAAAATAGTCACCCGTGCTGTTAAAGCCATTTGTCATTTGTCCGAAGTCTGACGACCCGGCTTTGTAACCGATTGCAATTCTATCATAAGCTGATCCATATTCAGGCCAAAAGCTCGTCCGGTTTTGACTTTTCGGATCGAAACCGCCCGCAACATATCTTAACAATAACCGCGAAACTGCACAAGCGTCAGAGTATCCATAAGGAACGGGAGTAACTCAGCGCTCCCACCGCAGCTTCGGCCCGTGTATAGTTTATATACGCTTGAGCCGTTACACGCTGCGTTTCATATGTACCTGGCTGACCGATATGCCAAAACCGGCTTCCTTCAGCAAACCCGTCAGCATCGTTTCGGACCCGGGAATGTTGACGGTACGCAGGGTCAGTCCAAGGCTGGACGGCCCAAACACTTCGCTTAGGAGGCCCTTCATCAGCGCCAAAGCGTCTTCGCTTTGCCCGCCCAGAACCTTGCATTGAAAGAGCGACGTGGAGGTATGCGTCCCCTGATCATCGAAGCCCCTTTTATACAGTGCGTAACCGGCAGGCTGACCTTCCGGATCGAACGCGATCAGCGATTCGCCGTTCACGATGCTCTCCCATTGCGTCTGCCAAGGCTGGTTACTGACCGGCACTTGCAGCCTTTGGATATCCTGCGGAATGCCCCTGCGGAATTCGTACTCCCCGAAACCGCCGCTGGTCAGCGCTTCATCTTTCAGGCTTTTGCATTCATAGAAGAAGAGATCGTCAATGACCTCATATCCCATCCGCTCGTACAGCGATATGGCCGGCTTGTTATCGCTCAGCGCTTCGAGCAGGGCGACATCCGCACCCTCCGCTTCGTACAGCTCAAGGCTGGCTTTGATCAGCAGCTTGCCGATGCCTTTGCCCCGGTACGCCGGGATGATCCCCGTTCCCCCGTTCCATGCTGTCTTCACACCGCCGGTATTCCGCAGACCGTTCATGACAAAACCGACGGGAATACCGTCCACACAGCCGACGATCGACTGGGCGAGCGACAATCCTTGATCTGCACTTCTCTTGAGGAGCATTTCCATGCTCATCGTGATGGGGACCGAATACCCCTTAAACCCTTCGTTCCAAAGATCCGTAAGCTCGGCAGGCGAAAATTCACTCATCCTTCTCATGATTACATTCATTTTCATTCATTCCCCACTTTCTGCAGATCTAACTACATAGAATGAACTAAAGAATGAATGTTATTGGCCGTATAAGCAACAGGAAGTTCAATACACAGCTTTAGTTCAATCTATATACATAATGAATAAAATGTGAAATGAACGCAATCATTTTGTAACTTTCCCTTCGGTGCCCTATGATAAAGTATGACATGGTAAACTTATGTTTCACCGATCAACAATGTCTGGAGGCAGCTAAAGAATGCGCACATACATCTCAGGAAGTTCATACATAGCCGTTAACAACAGCGCCGCTCACCTGCCTGAAAAGCCGGGTAAGCCGCTATGATTCACCTCTCGCCGAATGAAAAAAGATATATGCCGGGACTGGACGGACTCCGGACCCTGGCTGTTTTCGCTGTCATTTTATACCATCTGAACGTCGGCTGGGCGCCGGGGGGACTGCTTGGCGTCAGCATATTTTTCGTCCTGTCCGGATATTTGATCACCGATCTTCTTACCGCCGAGTGGCGAAGGAGCGGAACACTTGACCTGAAGCAGTTTTGGATCAGACGGTGCCGGAGGCTGCTTCCCGCCATGATCGTCATGCTCGCCGCCGTGACCGCCTGGGTGACATTGGCGCGGCCGTCGACAATGCCGGTTTTAAAGGGCGACGCGATCTCGTCACTCTTTTATGTAAACAATTGGTATTTGATCTACCACCAGGTTTCGTACTTTGAAAAATTCGGGCCCGTCTCGCCGCTCGGTCATCTGTGGTCGTTATCGGTTGAGGAGCAGTTTTACGTACTGTGGCCGCTGCTTATGCTGATCGGTCTGAAGCTCGCCCCGCGGCGGGGAAAAATGTTTCTGTTCATGCTCTCGGCCGCGGCGGTATCCGCCCTGGCGATGCTGGTCATCTACGATCCGGGGACGGATCCCAGCCGGGTATATTACGGGACGGATACCCGGGCGTTTTCACTCCTGATCGGTGCCGCGCTCAGCATTATTTGGCCCAGCCGCAAGCTGTCTCCCCGCATCGACCGGTTCTCCAGGCGCTTGCTGGACGGCATCGGCATAGTCAGCTTAGCAGCGATTCTGGTCATGATCTGGACCACCAACGAATACGACGCATTCCTATACCCTGGCGGCTTGGTCCTCCTGTCGCTGGCCGCGGCAGCAGCCGTGGCCGTGCTCGCCCACCCGGCAAGCCGGGTCGGCCGTCTGATTGGCTGCAAGCCGCTGCGATGGCTCGGCGTTCGCTCCTACGGCATATACATATGGCATTATCCAGTAATCATTTTATCCACAACGAACGGAGCCGGAGACGTGAGCGTCCCGAAAGCCGTATTTCAGGTGGCTGCCAGCATTGCGCTGGCTGCGCTGTCGTATACATTGATCGAAGAACCGATCCGCAAAGGGTTATTGGGAAAAGGGTGGGAGAAGCTGCGCTCCGGCAAACTGGGCGTAGATCAGATTCCGCTGAAGGGCTGGATCACCGGGGCTACCTTACTGCTGCTGGTCATTATCTCCTGCACAGGCATCGCCCGGACACCTGCGGTGGCATCCACCGTCCAGGCGCTCGGCCCGGCCGCTTCCGGAGCTGACGGCTCCAGCCCGGTGTCACAGGAGGTTTCCGCTGCCGGGGACGGCACAGGAAATGCGGATGCCCCTGCTTCCGGCCAGCAAACCGCAAAAGGCGGCGATCATCACGACGCCGGCCCGGCGGAAACCTCTGTCGGCAGTCCAGCCGAGGCGCAAACGCCTCCTGCAGCCCAAGGCCAGCAGGCTGCGGATAATGCAGCTTCGGGCACTACAGGCCAGGCCGAAGACCCGCCTTCTGCCGGCGGCAAAGCAACATCGTCCGCGAATCCCGTAGGCGTGGCCGGCACGCCTCCCGCCAAAGCCGGCGAGCCGGGAGGGAGTTCGGGCAAGGCATCCGGGCAAGGGGCCGGCGCAGCGGGAACGAACGCCCCTCCACCGGTCAAGCGGAATCTGGCGGTGAGCGCCATCGGCGATTCCATCCTGTTGGACGCCGCCCCATATTTGCAGCAGTACCTTCCCGGCATCGTCGTCGATGCCGAGATCGGCCGGCAAATGTCCGAAGCGCCGGACATCGTGGAGCGGCTCCGGTCGGAAGGCAAGCTCGGCGACTACGTGGTGATCGAGCTCGGAACCAACGGCGCCTTCAGCTCCAAGCAGCTTTCCCGGCTTCTCGACTCGCTGAAGGACGTCCGGCAGGTCGTGCTCGTGAACACCCGGGTGCCGAGAAACTGGGAAAGCACGGTCAATACGGCGCTCCGAAAGGCAGCCGATGCCCATGTCAATGCGACGCTGCTCGATTGGTACGAAGCGAGCAGCGGACAGTCCTTCTTTACACCCGACGGGGTCCATCTTAAGGCGGATGGAGCCAAACTGCTGGCATCGCTGATCACAAATGCCGTCGGAACCAAATGACCGGGCTCATAAAGACATTTGTGTTAAGAGCCTTTGAGAAATACACGTATTGGAACTCATACATGACTGTTACCTTTTAGTGGTTCGTCAGGCACTGCCGCAACAGCCGGGCACGGAAATGATCCGTGCCCGGTTTTTTCGGTTCATTTTCAATGGAGCCGTCTCCCTCACGTCCCCCCGCCTAACTGTACATATTGAATAAACAGTTCACAATTTGATATGATAATGAAGGATTACCATCAATGAATGTAGAGAAGGAGAGATCACCATGGCTACGATTCGTTTAGGCAAAAGCGATCTGCATATTAATCCGATTGGGCTCGGAGCCAACGCTGTCGGCGGGCATAATCTGTATCCGAATCTGAATGAAGAGATAGGCAGGGACGTGGTCCGGACCGCCCTCGACCTCGGGGTGAATTTCCTGGATACCGCGTTCATCTACGGTCCCGGCCGCTCCGAAGAGCTGATCGGCGAGGTGCTGAAGGAGAAAGGCAGAGCGAATGCCGTCCTCGCGACCAAAGGCGCGCACAAGTTTGTGGATGGCAAAGTCGTGATGGACAATTCGCCCTCCTTTTTGCAGCAGTCGGTCGAAGACAGTCTGAGACGCCTGCAGACGGATTACATCGACCTGTTCTACATCCATTTCCCTGATGAGCAGACGCCGAAGGCTGAAGCCGTCGGAGCGCTGCAGAGGCTGAAGGAACAGGGCAAAATCCGGGCCATCGGCGTATCGAATTTCAGCATCGACCAGCTGAAAGAGGCAAACGTGAACGGCTATGTGAATGTGCTCCAATCGGAATACAACCTTTTTGCCCGGGGCGCGGAAAAGGAGCTGCTTCCATACTGCGAAGCCAATGGCATCTCGTTTGTCCCATATTTCCCGCTGGCTTCCGGCCTGCTAGGCGGCAAATATACGAAGGACACCACGTTCGGCGATTTCCGCGCGAACAATCCGCGCTTTCAAGGTGAAGCTTTCGCCCGGAACCTGGACAAGGTGGATCGACTGCGGCCGATCGCTTCGCAAAAGAACGTCGAAGTGGCTCATGTGGTGCTGGCCTGGTACCTGAAGCAGCCGGCCATTGACACCCTGATTCCGGGAGCGAAAAAACCGGAGCAGGTAAAGGAAAACCTGAAGACGCTGGACGTTCAATTAACGGATGCTGAAGTCGAAGAGATCAGCAGTATCTTTAAATAATCCGCGGGGACCATCGGCGGATGAGCCGGTACTGCGGGAAAGACGCGGCTTATCTGGCTTCGGATGTATATGTTTTTTGATCTCTTCAACAAAAGGAGCTGCTTTCAGGGCGATCCGCCCTAAAAGCAGCTCCTTTGCTGTCATCCACCAATTACACAACGAGCCCGTACTCCCTCCGACGTTCAGCCAATGACCCCTCGATGATCCGGTCCAGCAGGGCGGAGAAGGACAGCCCAGCGGCCAGCGCGCTCTTGGGCAGCAGACTGGTCCGGGTCATACCAGGCAGCGTGTTGACCTCCATCACGTAAGGAATGCCCTGGTGGAGCATGACATCCACCCTCGCGTACACGCTGCATTTGAGCACGCGGCAGCTGAGTTCGGCGGCCCGGCGGACCTGTTCGGCGGTATCCGGATCCAGGCTCGCGACGACTTCTTCGCACTCCCCTTCTTCGTATTTGGACGTGTAATCGAAAAACTCTCCGTTCGGCTTGATCGCCAGAACCGGAAGGTACTCACCGTTCAGCAGGCTGCACGTGATTTCCTCACCCTCGATGTACTGCTCGAGGATCACTTCATCGTCCCAGTGGAAAGCGCGCTCCACCGCTTCCCGCAAGCTCTGCTCATCCCGCGCCAGCGTCACGCCGACGCTGGAACCGCCGCTGTTCGGTTTGACGACAAGCGGATAGAGCGGTTCCGAGACGAGCACGTTCTCCAGCTCATCCGGACTCGTCAGCAGCATCCAGTCGGGTGTCTCTACACCCTCGTAACGGAGCAGCTTCTTTGCCGTATTTTTGTCCATGCACAGACTGCTCGCCAAAACGCCGCTGCCGGTGTATGGAACACCGAGCGTCTCGAGCGTACCCTGAATCGTTCCGTCTTCCCCGTATTTGCCATGCAGGGCGATCACGGCCATGTCGATACCGGCCAGCTGCTGCGGCAAATCCCGTTTCCTCGTAATTTCGATCGGCCGGACTTCGTATTTGGCGGGATCCAAATGCGAGATGATCTCCCGTCCCGTCATCAGCGACACCTCCCGTTCCGAGGAATCTCCGCCCATAATTACGCCTACTCTTAACATCCGTTCTCCTCCATTCGTCTTTGGACCGCCTTTCCGATCACCTGAATGCCGTGGACAAGTTCTTCATCGCTCACCCGTGAAAAACCGATCCGCAGCGTTCCCTCACCCTGACCGTCCGTATAGAAGACATCTCCTGCGGTAAACACCACGCCTTGTTCATAACAATCCCTCAGAATATCCCTTGAGCGGATGCCGTCCTGCAGCTCAAGGAACAGATGGAGCCCGCCGGTTCCGGTTAACCTTTTGTGAGGTATATACTTGCGACAGCACTCTACCGTCAGCTCGTGCTTATGCTTGTATTCAGATTTCGCCCGCTTTAAATACTTTTCAAAATTGCCGTTATGAAAATATTGATACAGCACCGCCTGATCCAGCGTGGAGGTGTGAATGTTTCTCGCCCGCTTGACGCTGACCAGCGCATCGATCAGCTCCCTGTCCGCCGCGATCCAGCCGATGCGGATGCCCGGGAACAATATTTTGGAAAAGCTCCCGAGGTAAATGACGCTGTTTCCATCCCCGCCGAAGGCCGCCAGCGGGGCCATATGCGAACCCGAATAGCGCAGCTCCTCATTAAAGCCGTCCTCGATCAATGGAATATGGTGCTTTGCCAGCAGGCGCAGCACTTCGACCCGCTTTTCGGCTGACATCACGATCCCGGTCGGGTTGTGATACGACGGGGTGAGGAACGCCAGACCGAAGGAGTTCTCGGTCAGCGCCCGCTCCATTTCGCCGATATCGATCCCGTCCTGCTCCATGCCGATCCCGGTAATGTCATATCCTTGAAGCCGGGAAATTTTGATGGCTGTGTGATGAGTCGGGTTTTCACACAAAATATGCTTTTCATTCACGTTCAGCGAGGACAGAATAATATCATAAGCTTCCGTGAACCCGTTCGTGATCAGAATATCTTTACCGTCCATGTCGACGCCTTTCGTTTCCATATAACCCGTCAAATACTCGATCAACGGTTTGTATCCTTTGGCATAGCCGTAGTTGAGCAAAATTTCCCCTTCGATCGCCATCCGGTCCAGAAAAGCGCGCTTCACGTTGGCCAGGTCGAAGAGCTTCTCGTCGGGGGCGATGCTCGCGAAGTTAATCATCCCCTTCTCCCCGCGCAGGTCGCGCTTCATCAGATCCAGATCCGTGGCCGCTTGTGCGACCGGGCTCAAATGCTGCTGCCAATCCACATGCCAGGAAGGTACCGAAGCGATGCCCACTTTGGAGACAAAGGTTCCTTTGGAGCGGACGGTATAAATGTACCCTTCCTCCTCGAGCTCGGTGTACACCGCCACCAGTGTGTTACGGCTGATATTCAGCATCGTGCTGAGCTCCCGCGTCGACGGCAGCTTCTGGTCCACCCTTCCCTTGCCCTTGGTGATCCACTGCTTCAAGTATTCTTTGACCTGCACCGTCAGCGGCCGGCCTTCTGTAATTTTAAAATCCGTAAACATAACGTTATTCCCCCCGTACCTATCTTCACACAATCCGCTGCCTGATAAAAGATCCACCGGACGGCGTTTTCCGGCCCGGCGTGGTTTAGTTTGTCCGCAGGTCATGATACCGGCTCTCGCCGAACCGCTTCGGCTGTCCTCCTTCTCAGGATGCCCGAAAGCCGGAGGCCGACTCACCCGCCTTCATTCATTTGTGATCTGGGCACTTTCCTGAGTTTGTCCAAGCAAACAGAAAGACCGCCGGGCAGCCTGCCCAAGCGGTCTGTTCATACATTCAGCGATTTGGCGCTCGCCTCTCACCAAGGCTGTAACGCCGCTATTCCGTAACGGTTTCGATCTTCGGCTCGGTCGCGAGGGCGACATTCCCGGATACCGCCCGGGAAATCATGCAGGAGCCTTCCGCTTTATGCGCCAGCCTGTCCGCCGTCTCCACATCTTTGGCTGTTGCTTCACGGGCCAGCACGATATGCGGCTTGTGCGTAATGCTGACGTACGTAAAAATGTTGTCCGTCACGTCCACGATGCCTTCGGACTCCAGCGAAAGCTCATGAACCGGAAGGTGCGAACGCTCCATCATGGCCGCCAGTGTGATTAAGTAGCAGGTAGCGGCGGCGCCGAGCAGCATTTCGTCGGGGTTCGTCCCGACGCCCGGGCCTCCCATCTCTTTCGGGATGGAAATTTGCGTACGGAGATTGCCTGCTTCGATCTGTCCATCGCTGTTGCGTCCGCCGTTCCAGCCGGCCTTTAACACAAATGAATGTTTCACAGTCGAGTCGCCTCCTGTAATTCAGAGCGGGCTGGTTGCGGTTCGTCAGAAGCGATGCCGTTCGCTTTATAGTTAAAGCGCTGGCGGTAGCCGCATTTTCTGCACAGCTCCTCCACGACCTCGCGCCGGGAAAAACCGTCGACGATCCGGTTTGCCCGCTCGCTTTCGATAATTTCGGAAAATGAGGTCTTGTGGATGTTGCCGAGATTAATGACACCTTCCCCGTCAAGACAGCAGGGGATCACCGTTCCATCCACCAGGACGCCGGCCTGATTGCGCAGACCATGGCAGAAGCCCCGGCTGAGGTCCTCCTCCTCCGTCAGGTCCGGCCATTTAAATTCGTGGTCCATATTGATGTAGATCCGGTCCGCAATTTTGATGCCTTTGCCGGGAACGATTTTTTCCTCGATTTTGTAATCCAGGTTAAACTCCTTCTCAATGTACTCCAGCATTTCCCGATTACGGCTCCGCTCCAAGTTCGTTGCGTTGTCCGGGTCGAGATTCCACAGCCGCAGCGATACGATCATGCCCGATTGGGACACCGCCTCTTTGACAAAGGTAAGCACTTTGGAGATATAGCCGTTCTTGTCTTGGGAACCGACATGCCCGTCAAAGCTGTGCAGGGAGAAATTCATCTGCCGCAGCGCCGGCTTGTTCAGCAGCTTCCGACCTGCCTTGTGCAGCAGCGTGCCGTTGGACGTGATGTTCACTTTAAACCCTTTCTCATGGGCGATATCCAGCAGCTGGTCAATGTGCGGATGAAGCAGCGGTTCGCCTTTGACGTGAAAATAAATATATTCCGTGTGGGGTTTAATCTCATCCAGAGTATGCGTAAATTGCTCAATCGTAATATAATTGGTCGCCCGGTGCGTCGGCGGACAAAACGTACAGGCCAGATTGCATTTGCTCGTCAGTTCGACGTAAAACTTTTTGAATTTTTTCATGATGGAAGCTCCAGTCTGATCCTTAAAAGTTACCTTCTCAACCTATTATATTAGAACATCCTTCCGAAGCAAACGTAAACCGTATTTTTGACAAAGGACAGCCTTAATCGCTTGGATCTGACAATCGGGGTTATTTCCGGGCCCGGCCTGCTCATATGCTGATATATGCCGCGGGCTTTTTCGATCATCAATAAACGGTAAGGAGGGATGAACGGGGTGATTACGATTGGAAGCGGCGGGGAAACGGTGAACCCGTCAGGATGGCCGGATTTGTGGAGGGAAATTTACGACAGGAAGATGAGGAGCACGACCGCATATCATTACGAATCGCCGGCCCACTTGGTCTTTGAGCTTAGGCTCCGTGAAGCGATCGTCAGAGCGGCAGCCGACTTAAACCGGAGCGGGGTGCAGTTTGAAACCTTCAAAAATTCCCACTGCAACGAAGCGTACTGGTACTTGAACCGGCGCGGCGGCTTCGAGCTCAAGCCCCATGTTACGCCCGCCCAAGGAATCCAGGACATCTTCGTGAACGGCTGGGCGTATGGCTTCGAATGCGCGACGGGGATCGTGATCGTGTTGTACAAGGGTGTGCTCGATTGTATTCGGGAAGACGACTTCAACCGTCTGTTCGCGAATCTGCTCCTGTACGACTGGCATTACGACAGCGACCTGGGATTGATTGAAAAAACAGGTTCCCGGGATTCCTATCCGGGCGACGTCCGGTATTTTAAAAATCCGGATGTCAACCCCCATCGGATCGAGTGGCAGGGTGAAAATACGATCCAAATGGACGACGACCTGTACTACGGTCACGGAGTCGGTATTGTCACTTCAGGCGAAATCATCAGTACGCTCAACCGGTACCGGATTCCAGGCAGCAGCCGTTCCGCCTATTTGACCGACCAGATCATCCATCCGGATTTTCTGTATTTGTCGGGATTCGCCGCCGGCGGGCCACCGGCCCCCACCAACTGGCAGCAGCAGCCCTACAGGGAGAACGGCATCACCGCTTCCCGGATCGGCAGCCGGGTCTATCTTCGCTATTAAGTCTGCAGCGCAACGGCCCTTGGACTATACTGGGGCGGAATTAAGTCTAGACATGTACATGATGATTTAAGGTTAGTATAGGTAACCGCCTTCTGTAGAAGGCGGTTTTTCACTTTCACAATCATTCGCTTTTTAGTATAGACTAATCATTTTTCAGCGCATATAATAACAAAAGTATCTCCAATTAACGAACATTAAGGCGGTAATTATGAGTAAATATAAGCTATTGTTTCGAGGAACGGCATTTTCCAGTAAATCATCCAAAGAAATTGAAATCCTGAAAGACCATCTCTTTTGTATCCATGATGACGGGAAAATCGAAAAAATCGTGGCTCCTGAGGATCCCAATTATCAGGTTCTGCTGGACGCTTATCAAGGAAAAGACAACTTTTATTCGTTAGCCGAAGGCCAGTACATTCTGCCCGGATTCATCGATCTGCATGTTCACGCGCCGCAATGGACCCAATCCGGAACGGCACTGGACATTCCGCTCTATGATTGGCTCAACACCTATACTTTTCCGCTGGAATCCAAGTTCTCGGATCTCGATTTTGCCTATGAGGTCTACAACGATCTGGTCCGCACCCTGCTCGCCAACGGCACGACGACGGCTCTATATTTTGCCACCATACATAAAGAATCCAGTTTATTGTTAGCCCGGATTTGCGCCGAAAGGGGCCAACGCGGACTCGTCGGAAAAGTCGTCATGGATGACCCGGAGCAAAATCCGGAAAATTACCGCGACGCGGACACCAAGGCGGCACTTGCAGACACGGAAGAGTTTATACTCGCCGTCAAAGCATTGTCCAAAACAGTAAAACAAGGGGTATTTCCCGTCGTGACGCCAAGGTTCATTCCAAGCTGCACGGATGAGGCGCTGCAAGGCTTGGGAGAGCTGGCCGAAAAATACGACGCGTACGTGCAATCGCACTGCAGCGAAAGCGACTGGGCTCATGGTTATGTTCGGGACCGGTTCCGGAAAAACGATGCCTATGCGTTGCATGATTTTGGGCTGCTGCGCGACAAGTCCGTCATGGCCCACTGCAATTTCCTGAGCGACGATGACGCGGATTTATTTGCCGAAACCGGAACGGCTGTCGCCCACTGCCCGATATCAAACGCCTATTTTGCCAACAGCGTTATCCCCGTCGCCCATCTCCACGAAAAAGGGGTAGAAATCGGCCTGGGGACCGACATTTCGGGAGGCTTTTCTCCAAGCCTGTTCGATAATATCAGACAAGCCGTCATGTCCTCCAGAATGTTGGAGGATGGCGTGAACCCTGCCCTTCCTGCCGAAGACCGCGGTGTGCCGGGATCACGCATTACGGTCAACGAGGCGTTTTACCTCGCTACAGCAGGGGGAGGCGAAAGCTTAAGCTTGCCGGTCGGCCGCATCCAGGAAAACTATGCCTGGGATGTGCAGATCATCGATACGAAGCTGCCAACCGCCAAACTGCCGATCTTTGATCCAAATGAAGATTTGAACGACGTGTTCCAAAAAATGCTGTACCTGACCCGGCCCGAAAACATCCGCGAAGTTTGGGTACAGGGCGAAAAAGTCCATTCGCGTTAAAAGTAGACGCCCAGTGCAATGATTGGCATTCTTTTTATACTGTAAACCATTCGCTATTCGTAGAAAAAATCCAAAAAATTCGAGGTGTACTCCTGAGTGAACACACAAACCGCGGCACAATCAGCTATGCATTCCGAGATTCAAGAACAAGCTCCACAATTAACTGTTTCACCTGACGATAAAATTCCGGTCTACAAATCGATCATTCTGGGCTTACAGCACGTCGTCGCCATGGACGTCTATGTCGTGCCATTTCTGATCGCGATGCTGATCGGCTTATCGTCCGGCCAGTCCAGCGCTTTGATTCAAGCGACCTTTATTGCGGCCGGTCTGGCTACGATCGTACAAACGTATTTTTGCATGAAGCTGCCTGTCGCCCAAGGCCCTTCCTACGTTCCGCTTGGCGCCATCGTCAGCATTTATGCCGCCAGCGGCGGCGGGCAGTTAGGCTGGAACTCCGTTTTAGGGGCGGGCTTGATCGGCGCGGTTTTAGTCATTGTTTTGGGCTTTACCGGCATTTTCAATAAAATCGTAAAATCGTTTATTCCGCCGATCGTTGGCGGCACGATCATTTTCATCGTCGGTCTTTCTTTACTGCCTGTGGCCATCCGGGATAATATCTACGGTGCGACAGATGCGACCATCAACCAAAACGTGCTGCTGGCCCTCATATCGGGCGCTGTACTCATCATTTTCGTCATCCTGGGTTCCTTGTTCCGCGGTAAAGGCTCCATCTTCCGTATCATTTCGGTCATGGTCGCGTTGGTCGTCGGGTGTATTTCGGCGAATTTTATGGGTGTGCTTCATTTCTCTGCGGTGAACGATGCCAAATGGTTCAGTATGCCGCAGCTCCCATTTGCCGATTTCGGCTTTTCGTTCAACATTTCGGCGATCATTACCATGGTCATTATTTATTTCGTCCTGTTGGCCGAAACGACAGGCACATGGTTTGCCGTCAGCAACGTCATCGATAAACCGTTAACCGATAAAAACTTAAACCGGGGTGTCATCGGGGAAGGCATCAGCTGTCTTATCGCTTCTTTGCTCGGTTCGACGCCGGTTACGGGTTATTCCACCAATGCAGGCATCATTTCCATCACGGGCATCGCGAGCCGCCGCGTCTTCCTGGCCGTAGGTGTATGGTTTGTCATCTTCGGCTGCTCGGGTAAACTGGCCGCGTTGATCTCATCCATCCCCACCGCTGTCATCGGCGGCGTCTTCACCATCGTCTGCGGCATCATCGCCATTAACGGCGTGCAGGTGATGAAAAACGTCAGCATCGCCGAAAAAGAAATGTACATCATCGCAATCCCGATGATCCTGACTTTGGCATTAGTCATGATCCCGCAGGATTTCCTGCACTCGCTGCCTACGTTCGTGCAATATTTACTGGGGTCGCCGATTTTGGCTGCATCGATTGCGGCGATCGTATTAAATAAGGTGCTGCCCGGCAGAAAATAAAGTAAGTAGATGCGGGTTGCAATAAATAATGCAAGGAATCCGAGACAGGGCTGACCCGGAAGGACGCAAATAGCGAGCCTTCCAGTCAGCCCTGTTCCTTTACCGGATGCTGCTGAACAGGCTGCGCCCTGACCTGCGAATGTAAAACCGGCCGGACTCGTCAAAGACAAGCCGAATATAGAAAATGTTGACAGCGAACGATGGTGAAGCTATTATTTATTTATTTATCAATAAATAAGGGAGTAACGAAGATGGTCATCCGGCAGGATCGCAAAGAACAAATTTTAGCCAAAGCAGTCGATGTATTTGCCGAACTCGGGTATTACAAAGCAACAACGGCGCGGGTAGCCAAGGAAGCTGGCGTTACGCAGCCGTATGTGTTTCATTTTTTCAGCAACAAGGAAGAGTTGTTTATCGCTGTCATCGATCAAGCTATCGGGCGGATCGCCGATGCCTTTTCACGGGTAGAAGCGCCCGCCGATCAGCTTATGGAAACGATGGGGCAAGTATTTGATGACGTAATGAGCAGCTACCGGGCAGAGACGCTGCTCGTCATGCAGGCGCATACGATCCCCGAACCGGCGATTCGTGAGCATGTGCGCGGGCTTTTTTCCAATATATTCAGTTCGGTGCTGGAGAAATTTACCGCCGCCGGTTTGCCGGAGCCCGAAGCCGCAGCAAGCCAGTTTATGGGCATGGGGTACCTGATTACGGTGGCTGAAGTGCTGGATTTACCGCAAATGCTTTGCTTCAAGGATTGTTAGAGTGGTACTTATTTGAGCATGGGGACTAAACGCTAGACGCTTCTAGATGGTTCAAATTCCAGCCGGTCTGGAGCAAAACAGAGAATACAAAAAGGCAGTTACAGACTGCCTTTTTTGTAGCCTATATATTTATTTATCAATAAATAAAAAACAGGAGGTTTGAGGATTGATGGAAAACTATATTCGTTTGGCTTTGCGGGGCGCCGGACGCCTTTTTGCGGAGGAGAAGCTGCTTGCTTGGCTCGGTGTTGCGGGGTTTGTCCTTGCCGCGGGCATCGCTGCATATATCGGCATGTTCGGCCCGATTGTACCGCCGGAGGGCAATGTCGCCAGTGCCTTTTCGTTCAATGCGGCGATCGGCGTATTTATGCTGTCGATTGCCATGCTGCTGCCGCTGTCCGGCTTTAAGGCAAAGGCACGGACGGCCATCCGCCGGGTGTTTGTTCCGATCGTCGTCTATGCATACGCCGTGGAGACGATCCAGCATTTTCGGGGCGTGAACCCGCGTTTCTCACAATCCGGTTCAATCATCGATACGATCGCCGGAACTGCGTTTGGCCTTGCGTCCTTCATCCTTATTATCGTGACGACCGTTGTTGCCGTTGCCTTTTTCCGCCGCAAGCTCCTGGCCGCACGCCCGCTGCTGATCCTCGGCATCCGCTATTCATTTGTGTCGGTGACGCTTAGCTTTGCGGCCGGCTTGTGGATGATCGCCCTGAACGGGCGCTTTACAGGAGCAGGCGGCAATATCATCGTCCTGCACGGCCTTGGCTTTCATGCGCTGCAGGTTCTGCCGCTGCTCGGCTGGTTGTTGGAGCGCTCACGGGCCGAAGCCCGGCGCGCACAGCTGCTGTTGCATACAGGCAGCGCCGCTTGGATCGCATCCGTTGCCGCGGTCGCTATTCAGACCGCCGCGGGCCGCACCATTTTCGAGTGGTCAGCGCTGCCCGTCGTGGCGGCCGCCGGATTGCTTCTTTGCCTGGCATCCATTGCAGCCGCGGCGGGCACCGAGTTGTTAAAGCCGCGCTTCGCCCCTGCTGTTCCGTCCTTCACTGATCTGGAGCGGTAAACAAACAGTTTTAATGGACCGTGCCTTGGTGTTTCACCGCTTCCATGGCATGGTATACCGTATGACTGAGGGAGGCGAGGTCTCCTTCCGCCTGAAAATGAAGGTACAGCACCTCCGGCTCCTGCTGCATCCAATGGTTATGCACAGCCGAGATGTTGATCTGGCCTTTGCGGAGTGCATCAATGACCGGATTGACTTCGTCCTCCAGCAGCGCGAATTCACCGGTCACCACTCCCTTTGCCCCTTGGGGGTCCGTGTGCTCGAAAGTGGCACCCAGGGCAAGATCCATCAGCTCCGGCGACAGGTGACGGCCCATAAGCGACACCTTCAGGTCGCTGCGTTTGATATGCACGTCGCAGACGTTTCCTTCCTGCTGGACGTTTGATTTAAACAGACTCTTCTCGATTTTGCAAACATCGGCTGGCTTTGCTGATGCAGCTCCTGCCGGAGCAGCCGCTGCCGCCAGAACCATCATCCAAATCATCAACACTATACGCATCGGTAATAACCTCCTGACAACTCACTTTTTTGGTTTATTATGGCTTCATGGAATCACTTTCATGTAGTGAATCGACAAAAATATTCATATATAGACCTTTTGCTCATATCGATGTTATAATATGGTAAAATTTGCTCAATTGAAGGAGGTCTATTTTCCTATGTCTTGGCTGAAGAATCTTCCTCTGTCCCAGCGGGTCATGGCCGGATGCTACTTGGTGGCCGCATTGTTCGCACTCCCAGCCCTGATTATTTTCATTCTGATCGGGGAAATCCTGATCGGCGCGGCGTTCGTCATCATCTTTGCCGCACTGACTTACCCTTTAGCCCGCTACATCGAGAAAACGCTTACATCTTCGTTTGACAGCATTGCTAACGCCACAGCCAGCATTGCCAAAGGCGATTTTACGAATCGTGTCGATGAATCGGGTTCCATGGGCGACGTCAGCCGATCGTTTAACAGCATGGTGGACAAGCTGAAGAAAATTTTGAACGACGCGTCAAGCATCACCCGCCAGGTGATGGATTCGAGCCGCGGTATCGCAGATAAAAATCAGGAGCTTAAAACCGTCATGGCGACAGTCGCCACTTCGGCCAACGAGCTGGCCGTCGGCGCAAACGAAATTTCCTCGGACGTCGCCGGCATGACCGAATCCATCCAGGCCATCGAGCTCAAAGTCGGCAACTATGCGGCCTCAACCAAAGAAATGAAGCAGCAGTCCGAAATTACCTTCAGCCTCGTAGAGAAAGGACGCCAGTCTGTGGAGAAGCAGGCGGAAGGGATGCGGCAGAACGTCGAAGCAACGGAGAATGTGGCCAAGACCATTGACACGCTGTCCAAAAATGCCCAAGGCATCACGAAGATCACCAAGACGATTTCCGAACTTGCCGAACAGACCAACCTCTTGTCCTTAAACGCTTCGATCGAGGCGGCGCGGGCAGGCGAGCATGGGCTTGGCTTTGCCGTGGTTGCCCAGGAAGTCCGCAAGCTTGCGGAGGAATCAACTGCGTCTACACAGGAAGTATTCAGCCTCGTTAAAAGCATTGAGCAGAGCATTCACCAGGCGATTGACAACATCAAGATCAACGAGGATGTGGTGCAGCAGCAAAATGAACGGATCCGCGAGGCCGAGCAGATCTTTGCCCACATCGTCGAAAGCGTACAATACATAACCGAGCAAATCACTTCATTCTCAAATGAAAGTGACCTGATGCTGGACAGTGCCCGTAAAATATCGGCGGCCATCCAGAATATTTCGGCCATCACCGAGCAGTCCTCCGCCGGTACGGAGCAGGTGTCCGCCGCCATGAACGAGCAGATGAAGTCGATCGAGGCGGTCGTCGATGAGACCGAAGCGATGAGACAGGCCGTGTTCCAGCTGCAGAAGACGATCCAGATTTTTAAATTCTAATCGGTATATATGAATAAAGCAGGCATACAGTGGGGTTCATCCCGCGGTATGCCTGCTTTTATGATTAAGCAACAGATTAGTCCTAAGCCTCACAAACGTTTCATACTTGAGCACGAGCTTCGCTTTTGCAGCCTTTCGTCATGCCTGTTCCAGCCATACATCCTTAAAGTCGATCCACCCGAGGGGATTCAGGCTGACACCGCGTACCGAGGGATGCAAAAAGGTGCTCAGCCTCCGGTGGTGCAGAAAAATGACCGTCGCCTCATCGCGGAGATGTTCCTCAATCTCCTTCAAGAACATCCGCCGCTGGTCCGTAGATTCGGCCGCCACGGCCGCATCGATCCGGCCAGTAATCCATTCCTTCCGTTCACGGTCAAAATAAGCCTGCATGACGCAATCCCGGTGTTCATAAGCTTCAATTTCGCATACCTCGTCTTCAGGAAATACCAGGCCGGAGATAACGAAATCCGATTCCGGCCACTGGTCATAATCCAGGGTCTCGATTTGGATTCCCCAGGCAGCCAGCCGGTTTACGACCCACATGCCGTCTTCCCCATATTTTTGGTGGCATGCAAAGCGGAGGACCTCTCCGTTATAACCCGATTCTTCCAGCGCCCTCCGGACGCGATCGGGACGCGTCGGTTCCACCGCGTGGGAACGGCTCGCGTCAGGACGGAACCCAAAAGCCGGCAGCGCCCGTTCGCCGCCCAGCTCCGCAACCATATCACCAGGATGCAGGATCATCCGCACGGCCCGCCGGAACGCCTCCGACTGCTGCACACCTTCACGTGATACGTTCCAGGTAAGCAGCGTACAGCCCTGGCACAGTTTCTCGATCTCCTGCCAGGTATCCTCCGGCGTACTCCGGTCCATACGCATCGTATCCAGGCTGTGGTGAACCTTGGCGATTCCGTCCATTTCCGTGCTGCATTCTTCCGGCATGATCACGATGTCGACGCCGTCCAGATACGGCCTCCCCTGAAAATAGGCGTCAAACGCCGCCATCTCGATCCGGCCGCTGGTCCAAGTGACCAGACGGAATGGGCCTGTTCCGAGTGGATGGCTCCAATAGCTGTCTTCTTCCATGCCTGCGAAGCCGAAGGGCAGAATCGAAGCCGCCGCCGAGCACATGAACCGGTCAAACATCCAGTTAGGCCGGTTCAGCTTGACCCGCAGAACCCGGGGTCCGATCGTTTCAACACGCTCTACGCCTCGCATCAGCCATCCGTTGGCCGTCCCGTCCTTAAGGCGTTCAAGCGTGAACTGCACATCGCGTGAGGTCAGTTCCTGCCCGTTATGGAAGCGAACCCCCTTGCGCAAATAAAACGTCCATTCCGTGGCGCTGTCGTTCGATGACCAGGTATGAGCGATCATCGGCGCAATCGTGCCGGTCTGTTCATCAAACCTCAGCAGCCGGTCAAAAATTTGCCGGATCAAATGCGAATCGAACGCGTACAGCAAATCGGCGGGATCCAGCGTATGCGGAGATTTCAGCACGGGAAAGATCAGCGTATCATCGGGGCCGCCTTCTTCCCCTTTTTTGTAGCCGAAGTGGTTATCCAGCCATTCGAGAAATTTCGGCTTGGCGTACGTTCCGTTTCCAAATTCCCCGATCAGGTCGAAGGCGCGTTTGTAATCGCCGTTCTCCACAAGATGCTGGGAATACTCGATCAAATAGGCTTCCTTGTCGGCTTTGAACACGATCCTCGACCGGTTCCCCCGGCCCAGCCCGGGCAGCCACTCGATCAAATGCTCGCTTTCAAGTTTTCTTAAAATCAGCTTGGCGTTACGGCTGGTACAATACAGCGCATCGGCCAGCTCATCCAGCGTCACTTCGATAGGTATCCCCAGCTCCGTGCCGCCGCCAAAGCGCTCATGCAGCAGCAAATACCTTTCATCCAACAGCATACTCAGCCCTCCTTGCCTGACGTCCCAAATAAAAGAGGAAATCCTTTTGCGCAAGTATACACTTTTTATCCCCTTTTGAATAGATCATAATGGCATTAGACAGAGAAAAGACAGATTCATCCAATACCGGAACATTTATTCGAGGAGGAGAACACATGCTGGAACATCATTATGTGCAAGAAAAGTTGATGGAATACCGCCAAGCTGAGCATCACCGCAAGCATGCCGGCGTATCAGAAACTACGGAATCAGCCGATCGTTATAAGTCCGTCAAATCCCATAAAAACACGCGTTGGATGCTCGCCATCACTTCAAGCCTGTTAAGACGAAAAAAAGGGAAGCATCCTTTCGCATAAACATCGGTTAGGAGGTCTCATTCACCGTTTCGTTGTGAGACCCGCCGCCGACAAAACAAAAGACAGGATGAACGCATCCTGTCTTTGCCGGTGCCTTTATAGACGCTTTCCGTTCATTGCCCCGTTTCACCGTTATGCATGTCCGTCCGAACCGTAAACGTAATGCAGGCCCCGCCCTCCGGCCGGTTGGAAGCCTGAATGCCTCCCCCATGCTTATCGCAAATGACGCGGGCTGTATACAGGCCAAGCCCGGTTTGTCCCTTGTCGCCTTTGTAAAATTTTCGGAACAGATTCGGAATGTCCGCTTCGTTGAAACCAGGCCCCGTATCACAGATTTCGTACCGGATGTCCTTCTCGCGAATGGTGAAGGATACGCTGAGGCTCCCCTTCTCCGGAACATACCGGAGGCTGTTCGTAATGACGTTATCCAGAACCTGCCCGACGCGCTGGACGTCCATATAGACGGGATACGGCTCCGGCCGCTCATCGGTCACCGTATATTCCAGCCGGATCTGCTTGCCTGCGCACAGATAGCGGATCTCTCGTTCTTTGGCGCCTGCAAACTCCGCGACATCCGTTTCCTTCACATACAGCGGGAAATATTCCATATCCTTCTCGGAAGCCACCTGAATATCCTGAATCAGCCGGTTGACCCGTTGAATGTTGCCCTCCACGACGCGCAGGCGTTCTTCCAGCTTGTCACGCGGAATCACTCCTGCGGTATCCGTCAGCATTTCTACATTGCCCTGAATGATCGTCATCGGTGTCCGGAGGTCGTGGGCGATGGCATCCATCATATCCCGGCGCTCCTGCTCGAGCTTCCATTCCCGGAGCAGGGAGTCTTTTAGAGCAGCCCGCATCTTTTCAAAAGAATCGGTGAGCAGTCCCAGCTCATTGGCCGCCTTGTAAGTGATCGTAAAATCAAGGTCCTGCCTGCGGATCCGTTCGGATGCATCGATGAGCTCGTGAACGGGACGGCTGATCCGCCTTCCGAACCGGGCTGCAAATATATACGTAAAGAGCGCAATGTAAATAAAAGGCGCCGCAAGAAAACAAATATTCAGGGCGAACTTGAGAATGTCCGCTGACCCTGGGCCACCGTTGGAAGTCACCTCAAGCTTGTACTCCAGCGCGATGGCGCCGCGCAGCTCTCCTGAGGAAGACGTCACCGGGACGATCTTCGTAATGACGCCGCCGAACCCGATGCTGGGCTGCCGCGAAAAAGAGGTATTTAAGCGTTGGACCAAATCCCCTTTTTGCTTAAAAACCGGTCCGGTCAGCGTTCCGTATAACGCCTTGCCTCCGGCGTCCATCACTTGATACTTGATCCCTTCTCCGGGAATCTTCTCCTCCAGTTTCGGCCGGCTGGCAGGATCCAGCACCGCTTCTCCCAAACTGCGCGAGTACGCGGCAATCGCCGGAATCTTCTGTTCGTAGTGATTGGCCGGATTGAACCAGCTGCTGCTCGTGAGCCACCAGAAGCCAACAATATAGGTTACCGCCGTCAGCACCAGACTGAGCAGCATGATCAGGATGAACGTAGAGATCAGCTGCTTTTTAATGGAAAGCCGCTCTATAAAGCCGATTTTTCCCATTTATACCCGACCCCCCAAACCGTCGTGATGTATGGGGTATCCGGATCCGTACCGGTCAGCTTCGCCCGGATTTTCTTCACATGCTCCGTTACCGTGCTGGCATCGCCCATCGCCTCAAGCCCCCACACTTTGTCATAGATCTGCTCCTTGGAAAAAACCTGGCCGGGATGCAGCGCAAGCAGCTCGATAATGTCGAATTCCTTCGCAGTCAGCGGAATCTCGGTCTGCTTGTAGGCGACGCTCCGCCCTTTCAGATCGATATGCAGCAGCCCGTACCGCAAGGTGGACCGTTCCGCCTGCTGGCCGGCAGCCCTCCGGCTCCCCCGGAGATGGGCCGCGACGCGGGCCTTCAGCTCCCGGATGCTGAACGGCTTCGTAATATAGTCATCGCCGCCGATGGACAGCCCCTGGATCCGGTCTGCTTCGGCCTGCCTCGCGCTTACGAACAATATCGGGCAGCCGACTTCCTCGCGGATCATTTGGCACAGCTCAAAGCCGTTGACGTGCGGCATCATGACGTCCAGAATAATCAAATCCGGCCGGTCGTGGATCCGTTCCAGCGCCTCACGCCCGTCTGCGGCGGTCATCACCTCGTAACCCTCCATCGTCAGCGCCTGCTCCAGCAGGGCGGCAATTTCGGCTTCGTCATCCACGATCAGTATTTTGTCGCTCATTCCATGTACCTCTTTCTTCTCTCTCTATTTGGTCCAGCCTCTCCGCTGCCATATTCCCATTGTAACGGCAAAACCGAATCCAAGACACACCAGAAGCGGCAAATAAAAAGGATGATGGTATAATCCCGCCGTCAATTTAAAGATCGTATTCATTCCCATCAGAAGAAACCCGAATGAATCAGAGACATACAAAGAACCGGCTGCGACCGCAATCCACCCCAAATAACTGAGCACAACGCCCGGCAGCAGCGTGCAGATCAGGCTGGTCAGACTCAGCTGCGCCAGCAGGATCAGATAAAAATGGCCGTAAGACTTCAAGCAGTAGAAGAACGCCCCAGTCGGGCCGTATTGCTGTTCCGGATTCAAAAACACCACGGTATCCGCGCCGGGCAGAAAAGCATAGCCGAAGGCTTCGCCGACGGCAAACGTTACAGCCGTGAACAGCAGCAGCATTCCCGCCAGGTTCATCCATTTAGCCAGGAACAGCTTGACGAAGGATACCGGTCGAATCAGCACCATCCGCAGCTGTCCTGATGTGTACTCCCCGTTCATGCTGTCGATGATCAGCATCGGTCCGATAATGAGCACGAGGAAGAACGACACCTCTTTTAACAAAAACAAAGCGAAATTTTCCGACACAAGCGGAACGGTTGATACGTTATCGAACGCCCCCAACTTCTGCATGCTTAAAAAAAGACAATCCAATCCTATAATCAAGGCAAAAATCAGCAGACTGACGAGCGTCTTTTTCCGTCTCCACATCCGTTCCCAGTCGCTTAACATCATCGCAAGCATCATTTATCCCCCTTACATCCACCGGTCCGATTTTGAAAATACAAGCAGCGATCCCACGCCGAAAACCGCGGCATATCCTAAGCCCACAAGCAGCGCGGTCAGGGCTGCGGCTTCCGAACTCACCGCCTGGGCCTGACCCAGCATAACCGCGATTCCGCTGTACTGAATTTCAGTCAACGACAAATACTTGAGCATCGCCGGCAATCCCAGGCCGCCAACCCGGTTGGCCAGCTCATAAATCAGCGGAAATCCGAGTGAGCACAGCAGAAATCCGAGCCCCAAACCGACGGCGCCCGTCGTCGTTCGTGAAATGACGGCCGCCGCCATGAAGACACTCCCGATTGCCAGCACGCTCAGAAACGCAAGTCCATAATACAACAAGGTGTAGCCGATCATCCCTTTTAAGGGGACGGTATGGTCATGGTAAAACAGCTGAATGTGTTCATGAGGCTCGAAGAACAGCAGGCCGGCGGCCACCGACAACAGCAGGTATACGGTAAAATACAGCGCCATCACCGCCATATGGGCCAGCCATTTGGCGCGCAGCAGCTGCCCTGCCGTGAACGAACGGAGCATGACCATCCGGATCTGCCCGCTGCGGTATTCCTCCGTGACGGAAAGCGTGAGCAGGATCAGAGACATCACATTGAACACAACGATCAGCTGCTCGATCAAGGCCATCACCGGAAAATTCCCCGCCCAGGTATACTCCGCACTCGCGGGTGAAATTCCCCGATTGTGGCCGGCATAATATTTGGCGGTAGCCGCGACGACAGCAGGCATGGCGATCAGGAACAGCCAGGTGATTTTGCGCTTCCACATCCGTTCCCACTCGCTTAGAAACAAGGCGCTGTTCATGAGGTCATCATCTCCACAAAGTGATCTTCAATCCCCTTCGCCCCGGCCACCTCCTGCCACTCGCGGCTTGTGCCTTCCCAGACCAGCTTGCCTTCCTTGATGATGACAAAGCGGCTGCAAATCCGCTGCAGCTCGTCCAGCAGGTGGCTCGAAACCAGAAACGTAATCCCGCGCTCCTGGTTCAGCCGCTGGATCAGCTGGCGCAGCTCGCGGATGCCCATCGGGTCAAGGCCGTTCGCCGGTTCGTCCAGAATGATCAGCCGCGGATCCCCAAGCAAAGCCTGGGCGATGCCGAGCCGCTGCTTCATGCCGAGGGAGTAGGTTTTTACTTTGTCCGAGCCCCGTTCGCTCAGCCCAACAATCGACAGAACCTCCTCCACGCGTGCTTTCCGCTCTGTCCCCGGCACATTCGGATGCAGCCTTGCCAGGTTCAGCAGGTTGTCCCTGCCTGACATATAAGGAAAAAAGATCGGCGATTCCACAATCGCCCCGACCCGGGACAGCGCCTTGACCCGCTCGCGCCCCACATCGGTTCCGTCAATACGGATGCTCCCGCCCCCCGGCTTGATCAGTCCTGTCATCATCCGGATCAGCGTCGTTTTCCCGGCTCCGTTCGGACCGACAAAACCGCATACATCCCCCGCCTGTATGGAAAAGGACACGTGGTCCACCAAGGTACGCGCCCCCGCTTTTTTCGATACGTTCAATACTTCCAGTACGTTAGTCTCGTTCATTTCGTTCATATGATCTCCTCCTGCCAAGAAGTATAGGAGGCAATTCTAAAGAATTTATAACGTCGGCAAAAAAACCTTGAAAGCAGGGGGGCTTCCTCACTGCAAGAGTCAGAAGCTGTTCAGGTATACGAAAAAAAGGAGGGCGGCAGGATCATTCCTGCACACCGCTCCTTTTTGGACGCGTGATTCGATGATTCGCTTATATCACG
This sequence comes from Paenibacillus sp. FSL R5-0378, assembly GCF_038009285.1. Lineage (NCBI taxonomy): Bacteria > Bacillati > Bacillota > Bacilli > Caryophanales > Paenibacillaceae > Paenibacillus > Paenibacillus sp. FSL R5-0378. The sequence continues at coordinate 3,518,007 of NZ_JBBPAY010000001.1, read as the reverse complement.
GGATGTGCTTCTGAACCCGCTTGATATCTCCCTAGGGCTTCAGCACGACCTTGATGCAGCTCTCATCCTTGTTATCGAAAATTTCGTAAGCTCGCGGCGCATCGCTAATATGCAGCCGATGCGTAATGATGTCGGTCGGGTCGATTTTCCCAGTTTGGATCTGCCGGAACAGCTCGGGCATGTAATGAATGACGGGGGCCTGCCCCATTTTCACCTGCACGTTGCGCTCAAACAGATGGCCGAACGGGAACATGTTGTATTTCAGTCCATACACCCCGATCACCTGAATCGTTCCGAACTTGCGGACGACATTGGCGGCCGTGTTAAAGGCACCAAGCGATCCTCCCTGCAGCATCAGGGCTGTCTCGACCTTCTCCATAGCGGTCCGTTTGGCATCCAGTCCCACACAGTCGATGACAACGTCCGCTCCGCCCTTTGTCGCCTCCAGCAGCGTTTGGTCGATGTCATGAGTCTTCTCGAAGTTGTACGTCTCCACGTTGTTTGTCCGTTTGGCATGCTCCAGCCGATAGTCCACATGGTCGACCGCGATGACGCGCTTGGCCCCTTTTTGCCAGGCGAATTTCTGCGCCAGCAGGCCGACCGGGCCGCAGCCGAGAATAATGACCGTATCGCCGTTCTTCACGCCGGCATTGTCTACCCCCCAATAGGCGGTCGGAAGAATATCGGAGAGGAACAGAATTTTCTCGTCCTCCACCTCGGCATCCTCCGGTACCTTGAAAGGCACGAAATTGCCGAAGGGCACCCGGAGCAGCTCCGCCTGCCCTCCCATGTAACCGCCGTACGTCTCCGAGTAGCCGAAATAACCGCCCGTATCCTTGGCGTCATTGGCGTTGTCGCATTGGCTTTCCATCTGGTTTTGGCAGAAAAAGCACTCTCCGCACGCAACATTGAACGGTATGATGACCCTGTCGCCTTTTTTGACGCGGGTGACATCAGGTCCGGTCTCCTCAACGATCCCCATCGGCTCATGACCGATGACATAATCGTCGTACATCCCCGGAATCAGCCCGTGGTAAATGTGAAGATCCGAACCGCAGATCGCGGTGCTCGTCACCCGGACGAGAATGTCATCCCGCTTGACAAGCTTCGCGTCACCGACCTCCTTCACTTCCACCTTCTTTTTGCCCTGATAGGTTACAGCTTTCATGCCAGCATCGTCCCTCCTTGGATTTGACCGTAGTGTCTCCCCGAACCTGCGTTTTCACGCATGGGCGGCGGGTGAAGTCCCTTATCCTTTACACGCAATCCGGCAAATTCAAACGCGGGACGGGCTTGTGATGCTCCATAGAGCCTCGGAAGGCGTAACTTGGCGAATTACGAAAAAAAAGCCGCCCGAATGAACCCTTTTTCGGACGGCCAAGCTCTGTACGTAAGTACCTATGTTACTGGATTTCGATCCAAGGCAGCGGATTTCGAAACTCCGCCCAGTTCATTTCCATCTCTCCGCTGGTCAGCAGGCACTCATCGAGGCGGCGGGTGATGCCTTCCCGGTCCATGCCGATCCCGATCAACACAATCTCGTTCATCTGGTCACCCCAGGTTTCGTCCCATCTGCGCCGGAGATCCGGCTCCTGTGCCAGCCATTCCCGCTGCTCCGCCTCCGGAAGCGAAGCGACCCAATAGCCTGCCGGGCCAAATTGGATCGACGGCCCAGCCTGGCTGATGCTCGCCGCCATGTCGCCGCGGACGGCCAACCAGACCAATCCCTTGGCGCGGACGATCTCCTCCGGCCAGTCCGACAGCTGCGCGGCAAGCCGCTCCGGATGAAACGGGACCCGCCGGCGGTATACGAAGGAGCCGATGCCGTATTCCTCCGTTTCGGGCGTATGATGTTCGCGCTGCAGCTCCTGAATCCAGCCGGAAGACTGGCTCGCCGCATCAAAATCGAACAGGCCCGTGTTCATGATTTCACCCGGTGCGACCTCCCCGTTCACGGTCCGGATGATTTTGGCTGAGGGCTGCAGCTTCCGGATCAATCCCTCCAGCTGGTTTAACGCCTCTTCTTCCACCAGGTCGCATTTGTTGAGGAGCAGCACGTCGCAGGTTTCGATCTGATCGATGAGCAGATCGGCCACATCGCGGTCATCCTCCTCCCCGGCGCCTTCCTTCCGGTCGAGCAGCGTCTCCCCTGAGGCAAAATCATGCCAGAAGCGGTACGCATCGACTACGGTAACCATGCAGTCCAGCCGGGCGTATTTCGTCAAATCGATCCCGGAGGCCTCGTCCTGGTAATGAAACGTTTGCGCAACGGGGATCGGCTCGGAGATGCCTGTCGATTCGATCAGAATGTAGTCAAATCTCCGCTCCTCCGCCAGCTTGCGGACTTCCTGCAGCAGGTCGTCCCGCAGCGTGCAGCAGATGCAGCCGTTGGACATTTCGACCAGCTTCTCGTCCGTGCGCGACAAGGAAGTCTCCGATTGAACGAGCCGCGCGTCTACGTTAATTTCGCTCATATCGTTCACGATGACGGCGACCTTAACGCCTTCGCGGTTGTTCAGCACATGGTTTAAAACCGTCGTTTTGCCAGATCCGAGATAACCGCTCAAGACGGTGACCGGAATGACGGATGATTGGTTCATAAGAGCAAGTCCTCCTGTCATGGGATTATTCATTCAGCGCCTTCACCAGCGCCGTTAAGTTTGCCTGCATAATCTGGAGATAGTCGAGGTTATTGGCTTCGTCTTCGGCGGTCAGCCCCTCGATCGGATTCAGCACGGCCGACTTCGCCCCGACCTCTTTGGCGATCGTATCCGCTACACTGGAGGATACCAGCGTCTCGAAGAAAATCGTCTTCACCTGATGAGCCTTGGCGAACTTCACGACCTCCGCCATCGCCTGCGCCGACGGTTCCTGTTCGGGAGAGAGACCAGCAATCGATACCTGCGTCAGTCCATACGTGTGGGCCAGGTATCCGAAAGCTGCATGCTGCGTAACAAAATCTTTGCGCTTTGTGCCCGACAGCTCTTTCGTGTACTGCTCGTCCAGCTGCTGCAGCTTGGCTATGTAGGCAGCGGCATTTTTTTCAAACTGTGCCTTGTGCTCCGGCGCCTTCGCGGACAGCGCTGCTTCGATTGTGCGGACTTCTCCGATGGCAAGCTTCGGCGACAGCCAAACATGGGGATCGAAAGCGCCGTGATCGTGCTCGTGTTCATGCTCATGAGCAGGCTCCTCTTCGTGCCCGGTTTCCGCTTCAGCCGCATGCGCGTCTCCATCTGCAGCGTCATGGTCATGGTCATGATCGTGGTCTTCTTCTTCCGTTCCCGGGATCAGCTCCAAGCCCTTGCTCGCTTCTACCGCCGTCATCCCCTTGCCGTCCGAGCCGGAGACCACCTGATCCACCCAGCTTTCCAACCCGGCTCCGTTATAGACCAATATGTCCGCCTGCTCGATCGCGGCCATATCCTTCGGCGTTGGTTCCCAATCGTGGGGCTCGGTGCCTGCAGGAACGAGCAGATGCACATCCGCCAAATCGCCGGCAACCTGGCGGGTAAATTCATACATCGGGTAGAAGCTCGTTTCGATTTTGAGTTTGTCCTTGCCGGCCACGGTCGCTGCAGCCGGCTCCGCGCTATCATTCTTCGCTGCCGATCCGCATCCGGCCAGGACCAGGATCATCGAACTTACGATAAGTGCAGATAGAAAGGGTGTTCTTTTATTCATGATACGTTTGTCTCCTCTTCTTGATATGATGTGCTCATTACCTGCCTGGATGCGGACGGAACAGCCCTGACCGCTTCTCCCAAGTGGCGCTGTCTGCGGCGCTGGCCGACCTTCTGGACGGCAATGCCCGCAAGAAGGATCAGCAGTAGCGTCAGCGCAATCGTGCCGCCTGGCGGAGTATCCGTGTAATAGGAAGCCGTCAGGCCGCCGAACACGCCGGTCAGACCGGCACAAACCGCCAAGATGCACGCCTGCAGAAAGCCGCCGGCAAAGCGCAGCGCAAATGCGGAAGGCAGCACGATCAGTGCCGAAACCAGCAGGACGCCGACAATCGGCATCGCCGCAGCCACGATCAGTCCCGACATGACCGCGAATGCGAACGTCAGCAGCTTGACCTGTACGCCACCCACGGCAGCCGTCTCCTCATCGAATGTCAGCGTATAGAGGTGGCGCCGAAGGACGGCGAAGAAGATCAGTCCACCCGCTGTCACCGCGGCGATGATCATCAGCTGCAGCGGATTCACGGCCACGATGGAGCCGAACAGGTAGCTGCTGAAGCTTTTGCTCAGGCTGCTCTTCATGCTCATCAGCACCATCGCCAGCGCCAGCCCGGACGTCATAATGATCGCAACAGGAACCTCGCTGTATGCACGGTAGGACCTCCTGAGCTGTTCAATCGCAATCCCGCCGATCACCGCGAACAGGAATCCCGCCAGTACAGGGCTCATATGCAGGACGCTCCCAAGCGCCACGCCCGCCATAGATACATGCGACAGGGTGTCCGCCATCAGCGACTGCCGCCGCAGGACGAGAAACACGCCGAGGATCGGGGCGATTAATGCAATAAGACCTCCTGCCCAAAAGGCGCGCTGCATGAATTCGAAGTGAAGCATTGGCAGTCCTCCTCCTTTCCTTCCAACCGGATGACCCGGTCTAAATAGGGACGGGCTTCATCCAGTCCATGCGTCACCATGAGCACGGTGCGTCTGGCATCCGCGGATACATAGTCCCTCATCCATTGGTAAAATTGCAGCCTGCTGCCTGCATCCATGCCAGTTACCGGCTCGTCCAGGACGACCAGATCGGGCTGCTGGGCCATGACGCGGGCGATGCATGCCTTCTGCTTCTGGCCGCCGGATAACCCGCCGATTTTTCTGGTGCGGTATTCCCACATTCCCGCCCGCCGGAGGCTCCATTCCACGAGTGCATGCTGCTCGGCGCCGAAGCGGCGGAACAATCCAAGCTTCGGGTAGCAGCCGGAACGGACCAGCTCGATCACCTTGCTCGGAAATCCGCTGTTGAACGAAGCTGCCTGCTGCGGCAAATACCCGATGGCCTTCCGGTTAAAATCCGGGGCGTAGCTGACCTCGCCGCTCCACGGCTTTACCAAGCCGAGCAGCAGTCTCAGCAGCGTCGACTTGGCTGCACCATTCGGCCCGCTGACCGCGATAAACTCGCCGGATTCAATCCGAAGCGAGACGTTATGTATGACGGGGACCCCATCATAACCGTATACAACGTTGTTCATTGCTGCGATATTCATCCCGTTTTCTCCCTCCTCATCGTCAAGGGAATGAATCATTCCCCCTCGAATTTATTCGTAAATATTACGATTAATTCCAGACAAAAAATTTTTGCCCTTTCTGCAGCTTATGGAGTTTCAAAGCGACTGCCGTTCCTGTGGCTTGCTTATCATCTTACTTATCATCCATTCAGTCCGATCTATTCGGGGAATAGGATGGCAAATATTCAAATCGGTACATTATATAGATTATTAATCGTAATTATTACGCTTTAACGATTAAACCATAAAACACCCAAGCTGGCAAGTAAATCGTAATAATTACTATTAAATTTTCTGTATAAAGGGTTTCATCGCAAAAAAAGCGGCTCCGACCATAGGTCGGAGCCGCTTCGTAGTTGGTCAAATCATGGCGCCGGATGGGCCGGCTCGACGGGAATATCACTTTTCGGCCGGCTTTTGAACTTCCCGGCGTTCAGAAATACGATCAGGCCGGCAATCGCCAGCAGTCCCCCCGCCAGCTGAAACAGCGTGATCGCTTCACCAAGGATCAGGAAGGCGAGCAGGCTCGCGCCAACCGGTTCTCCCAGGATGCTCATCGAAATCGTCGATGCGGGCACGTACTGCAGCAGCCAGTTAAACAGCAGATGGCCAAATACCGTCGGGACGACGGCCAGCAGCAGAAATATTCCCCAGTCCCGTCCCGGGTATGCCGTAAAAGACACCCCGGCCGCCGCGTTATATACGGCAAACACGACCGCGGCCGAAAGAAACACGACAAAGCTGTACACAAAGGATGGCACGCGAGCGACCATTTTTTGCCCGATCAGCATGTGCACGGACACCGCGAGCGTGCCGAGGACGGACAGCAGATCGCCAAGCAGATTGTCACGGGATACGCCGATATCGCCGAGTCCGATCAGAACGGCTCCGGCAATGGCGACCACCATGCCCGAAATGGCTGCAGCCGACGTTTTTTCCTTATAAAAGAAGAACGCCCCGATGACGATAAAAACCGGCTCCAGCGCTAATATAATCGTCGAGCTGGAGACGCTCGTCAGCTTGAGCGATCCCATCCAGAGCAGGAAGTGAAGCGCGAGGAAAAAGCCGGACGTCCCGAGGAGCAGCCAATTTTTTATGGATAGTGCCCGTAATTCCTTCCAATGGGGCTTGAGGAAGGGAAGCATCAAAATCGCGGTAAACAACAGACGGTACATGCCCTGCACCGACGCAGGCGCGGACGACCATTTTACGAAGATGGAAGAGAACGATATCGCCGTAATGCCGATCAGTAATGGAATGAATGTAGGTAGGGGGGCGGATGTTTTTCTCATGGATGTTCCTTTCAACTGACATAGGGTGCGTTACAACATGTTATTGTAGCACGCCTTCTCCGCCCCGTCATGCCGAAAGTTTAGTACGGGCGTCTGGATACGACCCACCATCCGCATAGCATGGCCGCCGATACACAGAATAACAAAATATGGGCATTGTAATAGAGCGAATTATTATACGGATTTAGAACACCAAGGAATAGTGGCGAGCCAAGCCTCTCCGTCATCTGGCGGTAAGTATCCACCCACTGCATGATTTTGCGGTATTGGAAATAAACGGACAGTAGCAGGGCTAGCAAGGAAAAAAGCGGTAACCAGAACCGGTAAGCCTTCTTTACGATATGGTCGCTGAGATCGTCAAAATATTTAACGGCCATAATAAAGGTCGCGATCATCAGCATCAGCGCGGCCGTCCAGGCCGGAAACAAAAACAGCAGTCCGGGATTACCGTTGCCGGATATCGTCCTCCCGTTGTAACGAAAGGTCGTCAGGTCGACGAGATACACGAGGAGTACGCACAGCAGCACAAGCACGGCATACCATTTCACCGATTTTACGGACAAGAGTTCGGTTCACTTCCTTTCTTCAAACGGTGTACTTTTGATAAAAAAAGCCGTATTCCAGGAGTATGGCCCCCCGTTGTACGGCTGATCGTTCTAAGCTGCGATTAATGTTCGTACCGTTTCACGTAGGTCCCGTGATCCGGAATGGCCAAGCTGTCAAATTGTTCCACCAGCCTCTTCAATCCCGCCGCAAGCGTCTCGCCGGTTACGGGCTCTCCGTGCCCGGTGACGGCTGCATCCGGGTGCAGAGCCTCCAGCCGTTTGACCGACTGCCAGGCCGCAAACCAATCCGGCGTAAAATACCGCGGCGGTCCGCTAATTTCGACCTTCTGGGTCAGCACTTTGTAGAGCTCATCCTGCCGGACGGTCGTAAAGGCGTCCCCAGCAATCAAAGTCCGGTCCCTTTCCCGGAACAGGGATACATGCCCGGGCGAATGTCCCGGCGTAGGAATCCACCTGTATTCCGGCATGCCCGGTACGCTTCCGTTATCCGGCAGCGGCTTGACCCATGGTCCCACGTTGACCGGCTCGTTCGGAAACGCAAAGGACAGCTTCGCGAGCACTCCGCCTTCCACGGTCGGGTCGGGCTTCGGATAGCTTTCCTGTCCCGTCAGGTATGGCATCTCCAGCTTATGGGCATATACCGGGACTTCCCAGTGCTTCACCAAATCGATCAGTGCGCCCACGTGGTCAAAATGGGCATGGGTCAATATAATCGCTTCCGGACGGCGGTCGGACCCGAAGCGCTCTTCCACCATCCGGATGATGTCATCCGCCGAACCCGGCATCCCTGCATCGATCAATACGAACGATCCAGCCTGCGGGGCACCGGCCAGCACAATATTTACGATTTGCACCGTGTAGCTGTATACGTCCGGGCGAACCTCCACGCCCTCACCGCTGGCCGCCGAGGTGGCAGGAATATAATGATAGTCTGATCCGTAAGACAGCTCTTGATCGGTACCTTTCTCCATAGTCAACCTCTTTTCCTTCATGTGGTATGTAAAACGGTTGTTTTCCTATGGATATTTTCTCAATTCACCTGCCGGATTATGTCTGAAAATCATCGTCCAGGCCACACCGATTCCCGTCACAGCCATAATGAGCAGTCCGACCGTCAAGAAAAGACGGGGAATTCCGTACGCCGCGGCGCAAAAAGTGCCGTAGAGGATACCAAGCGGCCCGGCAAATTTGACAAGCAGCAGCCGCATCGATAAAACCTGCCCAAGGACCTGCTCAGGGACCAGCCTGTAGAAAGCATTACTGCTGAAGACATTCCAGAACGGCATCGCGATCCCCGCAGCCAGCTCGATCACCAAGGCAGCAGGCAGGCTGCGAACGAGCGACAGCCCGACGTAAGTCGCCCCGCCGGTCAGGAGAGCGGTGAGCATGGTGCCAAGCATCGGTGAGGTTCCCTTTATTCTGCCGGCTGCCCAGCTGCCCAGCACATACCCGCAGGGAAATGCGGCCGTAAACCAGCCATATTCCGCCGCGCCGCCGCCAAGCACCTCCGAGACGTACGGGATATACATCGCCTGCGTAGCCGCTACGCCAAAGCTTGTAACGGAGACAAACATCGCGAGTGCAACCAGCAGGCGGTTGCCCGAAAATACCCTCCATCCGGCCCGGACCTGACCGAACCAAGCCGCTCCCGCGCCTGACCGGCCTTGTTCAGGAGAAGCAGCGTAGGCAGGTGGCCCCTCCCGAATGCAGCAGATGCACAGGAAAGAGCCGGCAAACAGCAAAGACAGGATCAGAAGGAGTGCTCCCGGTTCAAGGACCTGTACGCCAAGACCCGCCAGCGGGAAGGCTAAAGTTCGCATCAGCTGCACGCTTCCCGACATCCATGCATTTTTGCGGGTCAATTCTTCCGGCCTGACCAGCTTCGGAAGCAGGGCACCGGAAGCAAGGTCGTACATGACAAACGAGCTGATCCAAGATGCCGTATACAATATATATGACTGTCTTTCCCCGGCTATCCACATCAGGCCCGCGGCAAGATATACCGCAGCCCGGACGGCTTCCGACAGCTTCATGACCGCCGTTCTTTTCCATCGGTCGATCAGGGGACCGGCAAGCAGCTGAACGCCCCATTGGGAAGCGAAGCTGATCAGCCACAGCCCTCCCATCGCCACTGTGGAGCCTGTCACCTCATACAGCAGCCAGGAGAGGATAAACGTACCGCAGGTGCCAGCGAACATGGACAGCAGCTGGTCCGCATACAGCCATGCGAAATTTTGCGGCCACTGCCTCGGCTGTGCGTAATCACCCTCCGCTTGTTCCGGGTTCTGCCTATTGATCATGGCTGCCAGTCAAAAATTCGTTCAGCTCCCGTTCATGATGGTGAAGTGACTGCGGATTCCAGGCATAGCTGCCGCCCTTCACCCGGATGAGCCCGGCTGCGCGCAGAACGGCCAGATGATGATGCACCGTCGTTTTCCCCAGCCCAAGGGCGTCGGTCAGCTCCTTCAGCGTCCGGTCCTTCCCGGCGATCAGCTTCAAGGCGCGGAGCCTTTTTTCATCTCCCAGCGCCTTGTAGATCTGCACCAGCCTGGACGGCGGCTCGTAAGGATCCCGGAGCCCCGGCAGGCTGGTATCGCTGACAGGATAATAGAATACCTTCGTTTGCGGCAGTGAAGCCTCGACCGTAAACGGCCTATAAATGATATGAGGAATGAGCAGCACCTGCTGAACCCCCGGCTCGGGGGCATACTCCACACCGGTTGCCCTCAGGACAGCCTCCTCAGGTGAAAGCGTCCGAAGCCAGGCCTCCTTCTCCTCCGCATCCCGCTTCAGCACGGCCGCCGTTATCTCCCGCTCGCGTTCCATAAACTCCGCGTCCCACAGCTGCAGCAGAGCAATCAGATGGTCCCTTAGCGTATCGGCATCCGTCGTCATCACATCATGAATCAATTGTGGAAAAAAACGGTGTCTGCGGCAGGCATCCATCATCTCTTCCGCACCAGCAGTGTCTCCTTCCGCCGCCCGTCTGCGGGCTGGCTCCAAAGCTGTCTCCAGGTATGGGAGCACAAGAAAGCGGAACTCCTCCCTGCTTAGAGCATGAGTCTCCATTGCAAAGCTTTCAATCGTCTCGCAGTTTAAGGAATGCAGCAGCTGGAGCAGCATTTTCCAGGTGTTATGCTCCTGGCAGAACTCAAGCTCGGCTTCGAGCCGGCTGCTGGCTCTTTGACGCAGCTGGGCATAATATTCTGCGGGCTTGTCCAGCGACCCGTGAAGCTTCGGGTAGGTCAGCACGGCTGCACCCAGCGCGCACTCATACCAGATGGAGGACAACACTTTGGCCTCATAGCTCGTTCTTTTAAAGGAAAGATCCAGCAAGTTCATCCCAATTCTCCTTCCAAAATTCCATAGTATCGATACCGGTGAATTCCAAAATCTGGACCAATATGTTTTTATTCTAATCGATCAGCTTCATATATTCAATAATTATAGAATATATAATTCTAATTTAATTGAATATTAATGTAAAAATAGAGCCTGATCTATCCCAAGATCAGACTCCACTTATTTTACTGGTCATGAATTAGTAGGAAGCATACCTTGCCGCATTGGACATCGCCGTCCATACGTCAGGCGTCTCCGCCCCCATATACCAGAAAGCGTAACCGGCTACTCCCCGGTCGGCTGCCATGACATATTTTTTCGTGATGGACCGGCTGTCCTCAATCCATATTTTATGGGTATATCCCTGTTTTTGATATTTGAAAACGTACTGCCCCAGGTTGTCGTCCCAGGTGCGGTTATAGGCCACAGAACGTGTTCGGACGCCCTGCTGTGCCAGGTTCAATTCTTCTGAAGTGGCTCCTCCTTCTTTCAGCGTCCAGTCCCGGGTATAGAATGGAAGGGCCAGGATCGTCTTGGACGATGGCACGGAGCGAAGAAGCTTATCCAGCGCGCTTTCCACCCACGGGTAAGAAGAAACGGACCCGGCGATCGGGTCGCCACCCCAGTGCTCATCGTAACCCATCAGAATGATATAATCCGCCGCCTGTCCCAGCGCCTTGTAATCAAAGGCTTCCGTCCAGTCGGTTCCGAGGTCCGGCGACACGTCGATCGATACGACGCCGCCCACGGTACGCAGGCTTTGGTCCAGCTCCGTCACGAACGCCGTCAGCGCTTCACGGTCCTGAGGGCTGACATTTTCAAAATCGACGTTGATGCCGTTCAGACCGTACGATTTGACATAAGCGGCCAGCTGTTTGATCAAGCTGCTTTTCTTCGCAGGATCGGTCAAAATATCGTCCGTCAGCTCGGGATCCGAATGATTGCCGAGGAGCGCCCACACTTTTTTATGATTCTGCTTCGCCCAGTTCAACAGGCTGGCGTCTACGTGGTTGGACAAGGAGCCGGTCCCCTCCTCCAGAAAAAACCAACGGGGTACGATCGTGTTGACGTTGGATGCCTTCACCTTGGCGATAAACTGGGAGATGGTCAAACCGTTCTGCCATCCGACCTGCAGAGAGGACGCCGGCGTGGAATGGATCGCCTGATCCCATGACGAAATTTGCAGCACGCGGTCAAGCACGGCCGCCGTTTCTTCGCGGGTCATATTAGCTTTGGGGCGGAATTTTCCGTCCGCTCCTTCCATCAGGCCTAGTGAAGCCGCGGCTTTGACATAAGGGCGCGCCCATGCGGAAATGCTCGCGGCATCCTGATACGGCAGCTGCCCTGCGCTGACCGCAGCCGGTTCCTTTTTCAGCGCGCGAACGATCAGGACTGCGGCTTCCTCCCGGGTAATATTCGCCTTCGGCTCAAAGGTGCTGTCGCTTTTCCCCTGAACAATGCCAAGGTTCAGTCCGGCCTGCACCCAGCCGTAATACCAGGATGTGCGCGGAACATCACGAAAAGCCGGGATGTCCCCGTCCACTTCCTTCAATTTAAGCAATCGGTCCGTCATGGCGGTAAACTCGGCACGCGTCACCGTTTTGCGCGGTTCAAACGCTCCCCCTCCCGTTCCTTCAACAACGCCCTCGTGAACGAGGTCGACGATTTCATCCCGGGCGAAGCTCCCCGAAATGTCATGAAAAGGCAGACTCGAGCTGCCGGATGCGGCATATACCGGTCCAGTACTTGCGGCCAGCATGAATGCTGCAAATAAGGTTACTAACTTTTGCGGTTTAATCAAGGGAGGGTGCCTCACTTTTCATAGAATAGATTTTCTTTCATAGAATGCTTACTCTTATCCTATCAAAAAGATGCGGACGATTTGATCGCTAAATATTGGTAGATATGGTATAAAAACTGTCACAGTAAAGTGGAATGAAAACGGGAAGATACGACAGCATTTGCCATGGACAGGCCTGGAAATTAGACTTATATTACTGTAAGCAGGCATCCAGATTGCCGATATGAAGCGGCCGGAAATATAGTTGGAATGCCATCGACCGATATTATATTTAAGGAGGGATTGTAATGCTGCTGGATCAGCATGAGGCCATTTATTTAAGAGAGCTGGTGGAAGAGGATGCAGAGGCGCTTTTTACGCTGCGCCGAAATAACCGCGACTTTCTTCAGCCCTTCGAACCGATTCGTCCCGAATCGTTCTGGACGCTGGAAGGACAGGTCAAGGACGTGTGGAACGGCATCACGGGCGCTGAGCTGGATCAGGCTTGTGTATTGGGCATCTTTTTAAAGGAATCGGATCGGCTGATCGGCCGGGTTGCCTTGACGGCATTTGCGCGGGGCGTATTTCAAAACGCCAACATCGGCTACTTTATGGCCCAGGATCAGAACGGAAAAGGTTATATGACCGCGGCCGTCCGCATGAGCGTGGATCATGCGTTTCGAAGCCTCGGGCTGCACCGGGTGCAGGCAGGCGTCATGCCGCGGAACCTGCGTTCGCTGCGCGTGCTGGAAAAAGCAGGCTTCCGCCGGGAAGGCCTTGCGGAGCGGTATTTGCAAATCAACGGCGTGTGGGAGGATCATGTCCTGCTTGCCGTGACGGCGGAAGAATGGCCGGGCATCGAGCAGTCGGCGGAATAGCAAAGAGCTTAGAAGGAAGGCTTGCGATTTGCCGGACGATCTTGAGTCCTTCGTGAGGCTTTTTCGCGTTTCTTTTGTGCGGCATTTGGGCGGAGACCCTTCCCGTGCTACAATGTTACCAGTTACATAGAATGAATAACTACTATACTTTCTTTCTTAAAAAACGCAAACACACCAACGGCTGAAAGGTAAACGATATGGAATACTTGTATGAAACAAAAGCGGACAGCTACGAGGACTACGCCAGCGGCAGGGTACTCTATAATGCCCCCGGCGTGACCTCCTTCCCGGTGCGGCTCGGAAGCGAAATCGTCCAGCGGTGCTTCGGCATCCTGGAGGATCGGGGAATTTCCGGCCCTTATACCCTATACGATCCCTGCTGCGGCGGAGCCTACCTGCTGACCATAACCGGTCTTCTTCACGGAACTAAGGTCCGGCGGATGTATGCCTCGGATGTCGATCCGAACGCCCTGTCCGTCGCGGGCAAAAATTTGGCGCTCCTGACGAAGCAGGGGCTCACCGAACGGGAGCTCCAACTGCGGGAGCTGTACGGAAACTACGGCAAACCTTCGCATAAGGAAGCGCTGGAGAGCTTGGCCCGCCTTGAGTCTGCAGTCTCGGGCCTGACTTTGGACGCAAGCGTCGTTTTTCAGGACAATATTACGGAGCCGCATCACCTGGATCACGTCGATCAGCCGATCCATCTCGTGCTGACCGACCTTCCCTACGGGGATCTCGTCAGCTGGGAAAGCGGCGACGCCGACCCGGTGTCCGCTTTATTTGAGCATATCTATCCGCTGCTCAGCAGCGAAGGTGCGGTCGTCGCGATGATCGCGGACAAAAGCCAGAAGCTAGGGCATGCCCGTTATAAGCGGCTTCAGCATTTCAAGGTCGGCAAGCGGCAGGTGGCGATCTTTGAACCGATCCGGGAAACGAAGGCTTGATGTGCCTGAAATGACCGCTGCCAGTATATAAATGCAGCAAAGGACAGCCCGCCGGCTGTCCTTTTTCTGTTCATTCTTCGTGGGCTGACTTCAGCCCAAATGTTTGACCATATGATAATACACATGGCCGTTAATCATAATGTTTTTATCGGTCTGATATCCGAGCTTCAGGTACAGCGAATGGGCCTTCGTGTTATCCGTGACAACCGCCATGGCGATTTTAGCGTATCCGTATGCACTTGCCCGTTCCTCGGCTGCCCGAATCAGGGACGTGCCGATCCCCCGTCCGCCATACTCCGGCGAGACCGAAAGCGTGTCGATGTAATATTCGTCGAGGTCCGCTTCCTTATCCAGCTGCAAATCCGGGTTCTGCTTCATGGTACGCAGCCTCGCAAGGATGGGCCGGTCCAGCTCCGCCGCCTGATCGCCTCCATATGCCACCACAAGGCCTACCGGACGTTCATCCAGTTCTTTCACCAGCGTCTGATTGTAGCTAAGACGGCCTTCCTCGGCGGCAAAATAGGCTTCAAGCGCGGCCAGCACGGATTCCTCGCTGTCCTCTCCGGTTAATTGATGCGCAACATCGTGCAGCGCATCGTACAGCAGCCGGGCGGCATGATGCGCGTCTTCTCGTTTTGCGGGTCTGATTGTCATAGCTTCCTCCATCATAGCAATACATAGGGTTAATCTGCCCAGGAAATTCCATTCCTGTGTGCAGGCACAATCCCTTCTATTATAGAGTTTCCCACGACGCGGAACAAATTTCAGCAGCCAGCCGCGCAGCCTCCTGCCACGCTACCTCAGTCCGTCCACCGGCCCTGCGGTCTGTCCACTCGACGACGCCTTCCCCGGCCCGTTTGCCTACGACAATGCGAAGCGGCAGGCCGATCAAGTCGGCATCCTTGAACTTCACACCCGGCCGCTCCTCCCGGTCATCGACGAGGCATTCCACGCCCTGCCGCGCAAACTCCTTGGCAATCTGGTCCACAACCGCCGCCTGATCCGGATCCTGGGCGGAGACGGGAATCAGATGCACAGAATACGGGGCAATGCCGAGCGGCCAGCACATCCCTTGTTCCGCGGGCGATTGCTCGGCCACTGCCGAAAGGAGGCGGGAAATCCCGATGCCGTAACAGCCCATGATCATCGTCTGCTCCCGGCCGGCTTCGTCCGTATATCCGGCATCGAGAACGCTGCTGTATTTGGTGCCCAGCTTGAAGACGTGGCCTACTTCGATGCCTTTGGCAAAATGCAGCGTCTCCCCGCAGTTCGGACAGCGGTCCCCCTCCTGCACGCTGCGGTAATCGCCGATATGCGCCGGCTGAAAATCCCGGAACGGCACCACGTTCCGCAAGTGCGCATGTTCCTCTCCCGCTCCGGCTGCCGCACCGCCGTGCAGCACGGCATCGCGATCCAAATATACAGGAATATCATGGCCGACAGGTCCAGCATAACCGTGAGGTGCTCCCGTCACCTTCAGCACCTCCTGCGGGTCGGCGAGTTCAAGCGTCACACACCCAATCGCTGCGGCCAGCTTATTCTCGTTGACTTCATGATCTCCCCGTACGACGGCAGCGACTGGCTTATCGTCAGCCATATAAATCATCGTCTTCAAAATATGTGATGAAGGCACCCCAAGGAAGGCGCTCACTTCTTCGATCGTCCTTGTGTTCGGCGTGGCGACTTTTTCGATGGCGGGAGCTTGGCGTTCCGCTTCATCCGCCGCACGTTCTCCGGCAGCCGCAGCGGCCTTCTCCAGATTGGCCGCATACCCGCAGGCCATGCAGCTGACGATCGTATCCTCGCCGATTTCCGCGGGCGCCATGAACTCGTGCGTTTCCCCTTCACCGCCGATGGCTCCCGCCTCCGCTTCCACCATGCTGAACTTCAGGCCGCAGCGGGTGAAGATGCGGCGGTAAGCATCCCGGACCGCCTGATAGGTCCGGTCCAGCTCCTCCCAGCTGCGGTCAAACGAATACGCATCCTTCATCAGGAACTCGCGCCCCCGGAGCAATCCAAAGCGCGGACGCCGCTCATCCCGGAACTTCGTCTGGATTTGGTACAGGCGAAGCGGGAGCTTGCGGTACGTATTCACCTCGCTCGCAGCAAGCGCCGTGATGACCTCCTCATGCGTCGGTCCGAGCACAAAATCGCGCTCATGCCTGTCCTGCAGGCGGATCAGCTCCGCCCCGTAGGCCCCGTACCGTCCGGAGCGCTCCCACAGCTCGGCCGGCTGCATCGCCGGCAGGTGCAGCTCCTGGAACCCGGCCTGGTCCATTTCTTCGCGGACGATTGTCTGAATCCGGCGCAGCACGCGCCAGCCAAGCGGCAGGTAGCTGTAAATCCCCGCAGCCAGCTGCCGGATAAAGCCCGCCCGGAGCAGCAGCTGGTGGCTTCGCGCTTCCGCTTCGGCAGGCGCTTCGCGCAGCGTTGGGATCAGCAGGGACGTTTGCTTAATAATATAACGGCTCATCGCCGATCAGCCTCCTCGTATCTTTTAATGCAGCACATATTCGCGACAAACACAAACTCAATCTCAAACAACAAAAAACACATCCGTCCTGAAGGGACGAATGTGTTCGTGGTACCACCCTGTATTCAACCGCCGCAAGTACGGCAGTCCTTAATTGGCAACATAACGGGATCACCCGGCCATGAGTACTCGAACCTGCAGATTCTTTCATCACGGCAGCTACAAGACGGGAAGCTCATGTCCGTGTGCGGAAACCTTTCAGCCAGGGGTTTCTTCTCTGGAACACGCCGGTCTTCATGAACTGTTACTCTTGATTATCGCTTTGGAAATTTGACAAACCATGGTTTGTTTTTTCCATACTTTACAGGATGATCAAGACCTATGTCAAGAGCCGGATATCACTTCATTTTCTGCAGGAGCTGCACCCGGTAGGCTTCGCTTTCGAGCGACTGAATCTCTTTGTACTCGGCGTCGGTCAGCACTTTCGGCTCGCCCACCGCCTTGGCGGCGAGGTACACCTTCGCGCTTTCCTCCACTACCTCGGTCCGGTAGTACGCTTCGCGCAGATTTTTCCCGGTCGTCACGAGTCCATGATTTTCGAGCAAAATCGAGTTGTGATCCCCGACTTTCTCCGCGACCGCATTGGCCAGCAGATCGGTCGTCGGCAGCACGTAGGGCACAAAGGCGATGTCGCCAACAAGCGCGGCCTGGTCCGGGAACAGCATCGGCAGCTCCTTCGAGACCAGCGTCAACGCGATGCAGTGGGCCGGATGGGTATGCACGATCGCCTGGATATCCGGATTCACCCGGTAGGCAAACAGATGCATCAGTACCTCTGATGACGGCCGCACCTCTTGATCCAGCACGTTGCCGGAGTCGATCTCCACCCGGATCCACTGCTCCGGCTCAATGTCTTCAAGTGCAAACCCGCTCGGAGACAGCAGCATGATGTTACCCGCTTTCGCGCTAATGTTCCCGCCCGGTCCCACTACCAGCCCTTTGGCTACGGTTTTCCGGGCATACTTGGTCAACTCTTCCCTGACTTGCTGTTCAAGTTGCACAGTCATTTCTCTCCACTCTCCTTTATAGAGGTTGTTCAAAAAGTCCGCTTTTGATCACGAAGTAAATCGGGAAGCTGGTTCGGCATCGAATCTTGAATTCAGCCGGGCCTTCCGGTGCTCACGTACCCACACGTACGCTCTGCTCCTCAGTCCCTAGCTTCATCCAATCTTCTCGGTGCTGAAAACCGACCTTTTTGAACACACACTTATACCGTCTCTTGACGTTTAAAAAGCTTCACGTACTGCTGGTAGCGTTCCTCCCACATCGCCGCATCCTCCGGCAGATAGGTTTCCGGCGGAAAGGATTCAAGAACGACCTGCCGGATCTCGGCAAGGTCCTTCACTTCGCCGTGCGCCAGCGCCTGCATCATCAGATTGCCGATGGCCGTGGCTTCCACCGGCCCGGCAATCACCGGACGGCCGGTAACGTTGGCCGTCAGCTGGCACAGCAGCCGGTTCTGAATGCCGCCGCCGACGATATGAATATGCTCCATCCGCTCTCCGGCGAGCTTCTCGATTTCGTCCAGCGTCTGGCGGTATTGAAGCGCCAGGCTTTCGACAATGCAGCGGACGATGGCCGCGCGGGATTCCGGCACCTTCTGCCCGCTGTCCCGGCAGTATTCGCGGATCCGCTGCGGCATGCCGCCCGGCGGCAGGAAGACGGCGTCGGCAGCGTCGATATAGCTGCCGTTCTCCGGCGCCGACAGCGCCAGCTCGGTCAGCTCGTCGTACGTGAGCGGCGTGCCTTCCAGCGCCCACGTGCGACGGCACTCCTGCAGCAGCCACAGCCCCATGATGTTCTTGAGCAGCCGGATTTTGCCGCCCGCTCCCCCTTCATTACTGAAAAGGCTGTCCCGGCTGTAATCGCTGAGCGCCGGCTGATCGAGCTCGATGCCCATCAGCGACCAGGTTCCGGAGCTGATGAAGGCATACGGGGCAGCCCCCGCCGGAACGGACGCCACCGCGGCCGCCGTGTCGTGGCCCGCCGCGGCGATCACCGCCATGTCCGGCACCTGCAGCTCCTCGCGGATGTCCTGCCGCAGCTGTCCCAGCATCGTTCCCGGCATCACGATCTCCGAGAACAGCGATTCCGGAATGGACAGCGTGTTCAGAATGCCGCTATGCCATGTACGGCTGCGCGGATCGAGCAGTCCGCTCGTGCTGGCAATTGTATATTCATTGGCCATGACGCCAGACAAATAGTAATGGAACAGATCCGGCATCATCAGCATTTTTAACCCGTCCGCCCCATAGCCGGAGCGGACCTTCTCCTCGGCATACAGCTGATAAATCGTGTTGATCGAGGAGGAGCGGATGCCGGTCATCCGGAACAATTCTTTTTCCGGAATCGCTGAGAATACTTCCGGCATGACCTGCTCTGTCCGCAGATCCCGATAATGATAAGGGTTGCCGGCCAGTCTCCCCTTGGCATCCACCAAGCCGTAATCAACGCCCCAGGTGTCCACCGCCACCGATACCGGGGCACCGCCCGCCATCCGCCGGGAAGCGTGAATGCCCTGCTTCAGCTCATGGAATAGCCGCAGAAAATCCCAGTGGAAATGCTCCCCGAGGCGAACCGGTTCGTTACTGAAACGATGCACCTCGTTAACGGTCAGCGTTCGGCCATTGAATGCACCCGTCACGGCGCGTCCGCTGCTTGCCCCGAAATCCACCGCCAGCATGTGTAAGGATTGCGAACCCATTAGCCTCACCTCGCCCGTAGAAAATGCTTACTTGTACAGCGGTCCGAAGTTTTGGCAGGCCCGGAAGTCCGCTCCCTCCGGATCGCTTGTTCCGAACAGCCCCCAGGCTCTCGGACGGAATACCTGCTCCTCCGAAACGTTGTGCATGCTCACCGGAATGCGCAGGATCGAAGCCAGTGTGATCAGGTCCGCGCCGATATGTCCGTAGCTGATCGCACCGTGGTTGGCTCCCCAGTGATCCATCACGGAATACACGTCTTTGAACGCTCCCTCGCCCGTCAGGTTCGGGGCAAACCAGGTGGTCGGCCACGTCGGGTCGGTCCGCTGATCCAGCTTGTCATGCACTTCCTCAGGCAGGTCGACCGTATATCCTTCGGCAATTTGCAGGACAGGACCAAGCCCTTTGACCAGGTTCAGCCTGGACATCGTTACCGGCATGCCGCCGCGCGTCAGGAAGTCGGACGAGAAGCCGCCTCCGCGGAAATATTCCACTGCCGCCGGGCGCCAGGACGTGGCCTTGAGGCAGTTGTCCGCGTCCTCCTGCGTAATTTCCCAGAACGGCTTCAAGGCAGGCTTGCCGTCCTTCATCTGCTCCCCGGTACCATCCAGCGCCGCCGGTCCGGAGTTAATCAAATGCAAGAGGCCGTTCGCCGCGGCTCCGCCGAGCTCATGACCGGTCACCCGTTTCACCGCGTCGGGACTCCAGTATGTACGGACGTCGGCAAAGATTTGGGCGGTATTCGTCAGCAGGTATCCGAAGAGCATCGATACGCCGTTCAGGCTGTCATTTTCGGTAGCCACCAAATAAGGCGCCCGGATGCCGTTCCAGTCGAACGAGGAATTCAGAATCGCTTCATGGAAGTCACCGTTCGGGAAGTGGTCTGTCCACTGCCGCTGTCCCTGGAAGCCGGACACGATCGCGTGATGGCCCATGGCCTCTTCTTCAAAGCCAAGCTCAGCCAGACGCGGATTGCCCACCATCAGGTCGCGTACGATCTGCGTCATTTTGACAACCGTCTCCCAGTCCTTATCCTTCTTCTCGCGCGAAGTCCGGATCGCTTCAGGATTGTTGTCCGGCCCTTCATTGCAGTTCTCCTTCACCCAAGCCATGGCCAGCTTGAACTCTTCCGGATCGTAAATCTCCTCTTCGATCCGCCGCGTAATCTCCGACATGTCCACGTACTCGTTGCGCATGCCCAAATATTCCTGGAAGAAGTCCGGATCGATCATCGAGCCGGCGATGCCCATCGACACCGAGCCGATGGCCAGGTAAGATTTGCCCTTCATCGTTGCAGCAGCCAGACCGGCTCTCGCAAAACGCAGCAGCTTCTCCTGCACGTCGGCAGGAATCGAAGGATCGTTCAGATCCTGCACGTCACGCCCGTAAATGCCGAACGCCGGAAGTCCCTTCTGCGCATGGGCAGACAATACGGCGGCCAAATAGACCGCTCCCGGTCTTTCCGTACCGTTGAATCCCCATACTGCCTTCGGAATCGAAGGATCCATGTCCATCGTTTCCGTACCGTAGCACCAGCATGGCGTCACGGTGATGGATACGCCTACGCCGGCTTTGGCGAATTTGTCGGCGCAAGCCGCCGCTTCCGCCACGCCTCCGATGCAGGTGTCCGCAATGACGCATTCCACCGGAGAACCGTCAGGGTAGCGAAGCTGTTCGCCCAGAAAAGCAGCGACCGACTTCGCCAGATTCATCGTCATATCCTCCAGGGACTCCCGAACCCCCTTCCGTCTGCCGTCGATCGTCGGCCGGATGCCGATCTTGGGGAAGCCGTGCTTCCATCTTTCGTTCTGGTTGGACATCGTTTGTTTCCTCCTCAGCTTTTCTTATGATTTTTCATTGCTTACGATTGGGGTTACCGGTAACCCTAAAATAAAAAAATATACAGCCTTCCAATCCGTCGTTCCTATGAAAAACGTCAATCGGCATGCATTTTGGGAATACAGAACAAGCCTGAAGGAAAGCGACATGGATCGATCGGAGCACCGTCACTAAACCGAAACACGTGCTGATCTCTTCAAAAAAAAGAAGACTGCTTTCCTGAAATTTCAACGCTGCTGCTCTATATAACATACCGGTCCCGCTGCCTCGTCCGCTCTTTAGATCGTCCTCAGCTCCAGGTACAAAACGCCTTGCATGATTGCTTGAATTGGATCTGCTGCATTGATGCTGGGTCAAATGCTAAAAAAAATGTATAATGAGTTATCGGTAACTTTAAAATAACAATGAAAGCGATTACTGTCAATCCGTATTTTCTTTTATCCGGGCGGTTCTGATAGAATATACAGCAAAGAGGGGTTTACATTGGTAACAATTTACGATATAGCGCAAAAGGCCAACGTCTCGGCCATGACGGTCTCCAAGGTCATCAACAACACCGGGCGGATCAGTGAGGAGACACGCCGCAAAGTCAAAAAAGTGATGGAAGAGCTTAATTACATACCGAATTCAAATGCCCGGAGCCTTGTCCTGCAGCAGACCCAAATTCTGTCCCTGCTCATCACGGACATCACCAACCCGTTCTATACGAGCCTGGCCCGCGGTGCCGAAGACGGTGCCAAACAGTACGGCTACCGCCTTCTGTTCGGCAACAGTGACGAGGATTACGCGAAGGAAAAGGATTATGTCGACATGATCCTGTCCACGCGGGTCGATGGCGTGCTGTTTGCTCCTGCAGGGGACCTGTCACTGAAAAATCTCGAGAAACTGCGGGCTCACAACATCCCGTTCGTCATTATGGACCGGGCGGTGCCCGGAATCGAGTCGGATATGATCTGCGGAGACAGCAAGGAAGGCGCCCGGAAGCTTGTCGATTACCTGATCGGGCTGGGCCATCGCCGCATCGCGCTTGTCAACGGCTCCCTCGACGTCTCTACGGCCCGGCTCCGTTATGAGGGATACGCGGAGGCGTTGGCCCTTCAGGGCATCCCGTTGGATGAGACGCTCATCATCCACCAGAACTACCGCGATTACCATGCGGATGATCATCTGGAGCAGCTGCTCGAGCAGCCTTCCCCTCCGACCGCGATTTTTGCGGCCAACAACGTATTGGCGGTCGGTGTAATCCGGGATCTGCGTGAGCGCGGCATCCGGGTGCCGGAGGACATCTCCGTCGTTTGCTTTGACGACCTCGATCTCTCGTCGGCGCTGGACCCGTTTCTAACGGTGGCGGCACAGCCGGCTTACCAGTTTGGCGCCATGGGCATACAGCTGCTGGTAGAGCGGATTCGGGGCAGCTCGGTTCCGGAGTCCCGCAAGGTAATTTTGCCGTCGGAGCTGGTGATCCGCTCGTCTGCCAAACCTATCTAAGTCACAGCAAGAGGTGAGTTTCATTTTACAAAAAAGCATGACCCGGGGGCATTGGTCCAAACGACTGCTCACGCCCCCTAAAATTCTGGTATTCGGGTTTCTGATCATGATCGCTGCCGGGACCCTGCTTCTGACGCTGCCGGCAGCCTCGGCTACCGGCATCTCGATCGGGCCCCTGAACGCGCTGTTCACGGCAACTTCAGCCGCCTGCGTGACCGGCCTTACAGTCGTCGACACGGGAACGGCTTTTTCCGTGTTCGGACAAACCGTCATTCTGCTATTGGTCCAAGTCGGCGGCATCGGCTTCATGACGATGGCAACGCTGATCGCGCTCGTGCTGAACAAGCGGATTTCGCTGAGAGAGCGGCTGGTTTTGCAGGAAGCGCTGAACCACGGCACCATCGACGGCGTTGTCCGGCTGGTCAAGAAGGTTATTCTGTATTCCCTGCTGATCGAAGTAGCGGGGGCACTGCTGCTTGCGGTCCATTATGTCTTCTCCCTTTCTCTGCCGCCGGGCAAGGCCGTCTATTTCGGTGTCTATCACAGCATCTCGCTGTTTAACAACGCCGGATTCGATTTGATGGGAAGCGTGCAGGGACCGTTCAGCGGTATGGCCTCCTTCGTGAGCGACCCGTTTATGAATATCGTCCTGATGGCACTTATTTTTCTGGGTGGGATCGGCTTTATCGTGCTGTCAGACCTGCTGGAATACCCGAAGGTCCGCAAAATTTCACTGCACAGCAAGGTTGTGCTCAGCGCGACCGCAGTGCTTGTCTTCGTCGGCGGCCTCATCATTTTCCTGATGGAGGTCAACAATCCGCGAACGTTGGGTCCGCTTAATACAGGCGGCAAGATTTGGGCTTCGCTGTTCCAATCGGTGACGACCCGCTCCGGCGGTGTCAATACGGTCGATATCGGCGGCCTTCACCAGTCAACGCAGTTCTTCATGATCCTGTTGATGTTCATCGGCGCAGCACCCGGCTCGACCGGAGGCGGCATCAAAATTACGACGTTTGTGCTGCTCCTCGGTGCCGTGCATGCGATGATCCGCGGCCGGGAGGATGTCGTCCTGTTCCGCAAACGGATCGCCAAGGATGTGGTGTACAAAGCCATCACGCTGACGCTCCTTTCCATTCTGCTGATCATCCTGTTTGCCATGCTGCTGTCGGTGACGGAAGACCATGATTTTATGTCAATCCTGTTTGAATCGGCTTCGGCCTTCGGCACGACAGGCATCTCCATGGGACTGACCACCGAGCTCAGCCCCTTCGGTAAGGTATGGGTGATCTGCCTGATGTACCTGGGCCGATTGGGTCCGCTTACCCTTGCGTACGCGCTGACCCGGGACAACAAGAAGGAGCCGTACAATCATCCGGAAGGGAAAATCATTATCGGTTAAACCCGTTGTGGGTCTCAACTTATGCGGGGATTGCAATTTTTTGAAATGAGGCTGTCAATATGAGTATTGAGCAACAAATGTATGATGAAGTTATTGAACTTATCAGAAAAAGGTATCCGACAGGCTGGGGCGGCGCTGCAGCCGTCCGTCTTATAGACGGAACGATCCTCACCAGCGTGGCTCCCGAAGTCATCAACGACTCCACTCATCTGTGTATGGAGACGGGAGCTATATTGGAAGCCCACAAGCTGAACAAGAAAGTAACGCATTCCATCTGCTTGGCACGGGATGACGAGATGTCGCCGTACAAGGTGCTCTCTCCTTGCGGGATCTGCCAGGAGCGCTTGTTTTATTGGGGACCGGGCGTGAAATGCGCCGTCACCGTCCCTGGTAACGAGCTCGTCTTCAAAACGTTGGCGGAAATTCAGCCGTATCACTGGAGCACTGCTTATGACGATCTGAAAGAAAAATGGACGACGTCCTGATACACTGCCGAATGCCAAAAGAGGCTCCCCTTCATGGGGAGCCTCTTTGTCATACCGCCGACTTCATTACATCAGCTTCTGAATTTCATCCTTCAGCACCTCGGACTGCGGTCCGAACACCACCTGGACGGCGCCTTTGCCGAGCCGCATGACGCCGGAAGCGCCGAGCTGCTTCAGTCCTTGATCGTTGACGACCGACTCGTCTTTGACGACAAGACGCAGACGGGTAATGCATGCATCGATACTCTCGATGTTGTCCGTGCCCCCGATATTTGCGAGCACTCTGGCTGCCTTGCTGTCCGATGCCGCAACGCCCGCATCTGCTGCACCGCCTTCTATTGCTTCGTCCGCCACCTGAACATCATCCTCCCGACCCGGCGTTTTCAGGTTGAGCTTCACGATCAGCACCCGGAACAGGACGTAGTACACGACCGCGAAGACCAGACCTACCGGAATGAGCAGCAGCGGCTTGGTGGACAGCGGATAGTTCAGCGCATAGTCGATAAAACCGGCCGAGAATCCGAAGCCGAGCTTCACGCCCAGCGCATACATCACGTAACCGGCCACCCCCGCCAGCACTGCATGTATACCATATAGTACAGGAGCGACGAACATGAATGCAAATTCAAGCGGTTCTGTGATCCCTGTCAGGAATGAAGCGACTGCGGCACCGATAAAGATCGAGGCCACCGCCTTGCGCTTCTCCTTCTTGGCGGTATGGATAATAGCTAGTGCCGCTGCCGGCAGGCCGAACATCATAATCGGGAAGAAGCCGGTCATGAACATGCCCGCGGATTTGTCTCCCGCAAAGAACCGGTACAGGTCGCCGTGAACGACTTTTCCTGCCGCATCGGTATAATCCCCGATCTGGAACCAGACGATCGAGTTGATAATATGGTGCAGGCCGAACGGAACGAGCAGGCGGTTTGCGATCAAATATACCGCGCTGCCGATTCCTCCGAGGCTGACGATCCAGCGGCCGAACGTATCCAGCACGTCCTGGATTGGCCCCCAGATGAGGCCGAGAACGATGCCGACGAATACCATCGTGACGGACGTAATAATCGGCACAAAGCGTTTGCCGCCGAAAAATCCGAGCCAGTCAGGCAGCTTGATTTTATGAAAACGGTTGTATAAAAAGGCGGAAATCAGACCGACGATGATGCCCCCGAGAACCCCTGTGTTAAGCTCCGCGCCTTTATCCATAACAGTCGTAAACGCAAGCGGTACCTTAACCAGCACCTTTAAGAGAATAATGTGGCCGATGACGGCAGAGAGCGCAGCGACAGCGTCACCCGTCAATCCGATAGCCACCCCGACGGCAAAGATGAGCGGCAGGTTATCGAAGATCGTCGATCCGCCGGCATCCAGAAACGGTGCAATGTAATGGTTCAGGAACCATCCCACCTGGTTGCCCAGGTGGAAGTCCTTAATATAGTCGATGTTGCCAAAACGCATCAGAATCGCCGCCGCCGGCAGCGTCGCCACCGGAAGCATCAGCGACTTCCCGATTTTTTGCAGAAATGCTAGCATGTTCTGTCATCCCTTTCTCGTTCGAAAGTAGCTTTAGGATTTAAGTGTAACGCTCAGGATTTCGGTCTGTCCGGCGGTTACCGCCCCCAGCTTCGTTTCCATCTGCTCCACTTTGTCTTCGCTGTTCGTGATAATGATCGGCGTTACGGTAGGCAGACCGGCTGCGCGAATTGCCTCCATGTCGAATTCGATCAGCGTTTGCCCCGCCTTCACCTTGTCTCCCGTGTTGACATGGCTTGTAAATCCGCTGCCTTTCAGCCCTACTGTGTTAATGCCGATATGAAACAGAAACTGCAGGCCGTTCTCATGCTCTACAATGACCGCATGCTTGGACTTGATCACGTGAGCCACGACGCCGTCAAACGGAGCGATCAGCTTGCCGTCGGCAGGCTCAATGGCGAGCCCTTTGCCCATATGTCCGCCTGCAAAAGCTTCATCCGGGACCTGATCAAGCGGTACTGCCGTACCCGTAAGCGGGGACGTAATCTCTAACGTTTGCTGCTTTTTGGATTTCCATTTTGAAAACATGAATATTCCTCCTTGACGAAATCTGCGTGAATCTCCGATCGGTTGTCATCATCCGGGCTATGAAAAAAGGATCTTTTCCATTATGTCCAGGAACGGATGAACTATGTGGAACCTGGTATATGCTTGCGGTTGGAAGCTGCCTGAGAACATAACCTTTGAAACGGAAGCGATTTCAAAACGTTGGGAGCTCCCTTCAATGCCACACACTCCTCCCCAAAAGACCAACAAAAAAAGCCAAGAATAGACTCCACGCAGGAATCGATTCTTGGCTCATGCCCAATGTTAAGGTAACACGCCAATTTCAAGTATTCACTTATGTGCCTATATTAAAACAAGATACAGCGATACGTCAATAGCCAATCTATTCAATTTTGTATCCTGGTCGATAAGCCCTTATTCTGGATTGTTACTCAGGCTGTGGATACGGCTGCGACTGCGACTGCATCTGTGACTGAGGCAGCGACTGCGACTGCGACTGTGATTGCGGTTGTGATTGCGGTTGTAACTGTGACTGCGGCTGTGTCTGCGCTTCCGAACCTTGCTTATTCCGACTGCGGAAATTCCCAACGATCAGCAGCGCTGCCGGTATAACGAATCCCGGGAACACCGCCATCATCGGGTAAACAATTCCAGACCATTCCAGCTCCGCCGTATTCCGAAGAACCCAAAGGGACAACGGCAGCAGCAAAAAGAAAAAGGGAATCACCAAGCTCTTGTAATTTATTACGTCAAAGCACTGCACGGTTGTAATCACAGTACCATAGAAGCAAATCAGAAGCTTCATGAACGATGTAATCAGCCAGATAATGCCCACAATGACCTCTGCCCGTTCCAACACCCGCTCAATCCGGATCTCGCGTGCCACGTCATAGACAGCATAAGGAGATCGGGCCGTCATGTCCACGCCAAGCACCATGATCGTGATTACGCTGAGCAGTGCGCCGGAGATCAGAGTCCCCACGCTGGTGACATAAAAATATTTTTTAATTTTTTGCTGGTTTTGTACAAACGGGATGAGCAGGAGGCAGATGGAAATTTCCAGCGAAGGGAAACCTAGCAGCGGATAACCCGCCTTAATCGCCGGCATTACCCCTTCGGGAAACATCGGAAACAGCTCGCCCGGATGCATTTTAGGAATCAAGAGCAGCGCTGTAATGACAAAAACGCCCATCGCCCACGGATACAAAATTTCCCCTGTCCTTCCAATAACTTCAATCCCTAAATAGCAGCCGTAAAGCACCGGGATTAAGATAACCACCATATTAACAACCAGCGGCGTTTGAGGGAGTACGACCGAGCCGATAAAATTGCCGATATTCCGTGCCACATAGGCGGTCAAAATCAAAAAATAAAACATATATACGACTGCTATGGCCGAACCGAACCATTTACCCGTCAGTATGCGGCCGTACTCGATAATCGTCTGTTTCGGATACCGGAAGCCGAGTTTCATATAGAGCGTAATGAGACCGAGCTGAATGATTCCAACAATGATGACGCTGAACCAGGCGTCTTGTCCAGCAATGGACACAAGCGTATGCGGCTGAACGAGCGCGGCCGTGCCGATAATATACAAATACATCAGCAAAGCAAACTGCAGAGCCGAAATTTTGCCCTTATCCATGGATCACCTTGCCCTCCGACACCCATTGCATGACCGGCTTGGCGATAGGTCCGAAAACATGGCCCATCACGATCACAAAAGACGGCAGCGGGATGTCCATGATCAGCATGATATACAAAAACCCACCGAACAACATGATCGTCGTTGAAATCCATAGTTCCTTTTTTGACGCCTTCCGCCTGAGCGCAATAAAATTCAAGATCACAGCTGCAAAGGTTGCTGCGGTAATGATATAGTCGGGACCCACAAGAAACACCTCACTTCATATTTTGCAGATAGGATTGATTGCGGACTCCCGTCGAATAGATCTCCACATCGGCACTTACGACCGTCCGGATTTCGGGGAACAGCGTGTCCCATTTTTTCTTATTGGCTTTCCAGTATGACGGGCTGGCCTTATATACCAGGTTTCCGTAACCCAACGCATCGCTGTCCAGTTCATGCTGAAGGGTCGAAATGGTGCCGTTCACCATCTTGATGACCTGCTGTTCGGCTTCTTTTTCCAGCCAGCTGATCGTTTCCTTTTTATCCACCTTGACTTTGTGGCTGTTCACATCAAACACATTCGCCTTCTGCTTGATATGGATGACGACTTCAGGCTTGCCCCGGCTGAACCGGGCTTTCACCGAGGCCTTGCTGTGAAGGATCGCGACATGTACCTTTCCGTCCTCAACGGGAATCGGCACGACAAGCCGCTGCACTTTATTTTTGATGATGGCAAGCCCCTTGGATTCGCTTTGGTTTAAATAACCCACCAGCTTTCCGTTTTTGAACACAGCCATATTTCCGATTCGCAAATAGCCGTCAGGTGAAATCTTCTCTACATTTTCCTTCGTTCCCGCCTTTTCAGGATCACCGACAAACTCAACGCTGCCGGTGACGGCCATTGCCATGGGATTGTCCAATGTGAGAATAAAATCCTTCATACTGACGGGATAGGCTGCGCTGGCCCGCTTATTGTAGCTTTCTAGCGTTTTGTACATTTGCTTCACCGGCAATTTCTCCATGTTCGTCAAAGTTTCCAATACTTGGGCCGCTGTCCCGTGTTTCGCGACAAGCATAGAAAAATCGATCCGGATTTCCGGGTCCCGGTCAATCAAATCGAATAAATCAAAAACCCCTTTTTTGGCCAAATCTTCACCGATAATCATCATTTGGTTGTGGGCGAAATAAAAGCGGCGCGGTGCGACGTTGTCCATATTCTGCAATGCGTCCAGCATAGTTTTTCCCCTTCCGATATATTTCGTCACCGGAATGCCGCTGGTTCCACCGCCTCCGCCCGGACTGCTCTCTGAAGCCTGGCTGGGCACCACCACCTGCAGAGTCACGAGTATGTTATCCGGATTGTCGGGATCTTCGTCCAGTCCAATGCCCAAAACGATGGAGAGCTGGTCCAGAAACTTAATATCCCAGCAGCCTGACAGGGACAGCAAGAGCACCAGACATATAGTGATATGGCAGATCCGTTGAAACATATCAGCGCTCTCTCCCTTCATGGCTAAATCTCGAATACATTTTGACTATTCACATCATATCCGGTTACACTTCGCTCGGATCCTGTGTTTGATGCGGCTCATTCTCATCCCGGTCCGCCTGTTGATTGCCCATCGCGCCTTCCCGGAACCGGACCGGGTTATTCCTGCTGATCAGCTTAGGTCTCTTCTTCATATAATCCTGAGGCATGCGCAGCATTGAATCTTTCATATCCGGATAGATCATCGGCGCATACGGAGCCATATAAGGAACATTCAGAGACTTAAGGCTGCATAGATGCAGAACAAGGATCAGCAGCATACAGGCAATCCCGTAGATACCAAACATCGATGCCGCAATCAGCATGACAAAACGGAGCATCCGTGCGGCAATCCCGATGTTATAGGCCGGGGACACGAAACTCGCAATGGCCGTCAGCGATACGACGATAACGACGACCGGGGAGACGATCCCGGCTTCGACTGCGGCCTGCCCCAGTACCAGGCCCCCCACGATCGAAATGGTGTTCCCGACGGACCGGGGCATCCGCACGCCGGCTTCCCGCAAAATTTCAAAAACCGTTTCCATGATAAAGGCCTCGACAAAGGCGGGAAAAGGAACCCCCTCCCGCTGCACTGCCAGCTTCAGCAGCCAGGAAGTCGGAATCATCTCTTGGTGAAATCCGATGATGGCCACATAAAAGGAAGGCAGCAGCAGGCCGATGAGAAACGAGAAGTATCGCAGAAACCGAATTAAACTCCCCACATCAAACCGGTTGTAATAGTCTTCCGCCGCCTGAAAGAACATATTAAAGGTGGAAGGAAGCAGCAGAACAAACGGGGTTCCGTCAACTAGGATCGCTATCCGGCCTTCCAGCAGGCTTGCGGCGATCACGTCAGGACGTTCGCTGTGATAGATGGTTGGAAAAATCGTCTTATTCGTATTTTCGAGAAGCTCCTCAATATACCCCGACTCCAGGACGCCGTCGATATCAATGACCGAGAGACGTTTCCGGACCTCGTCCACATTTTTTTCGTCCACGATACCGTGAATATACATGATGCCTACGTCGGTTTGCGTCACTCTCCCCAGCTGCATTTCTTCCAGCCACAGATTGGGACTTTTGATTTTCCTTCTGAGCAGCGCCGTGTTCGTTCGAAGCGATTCCGTAAAGCCTTCGCGCGGGCCTCGGATGACCGTCTGCGACTCCGGCTCGGTGACGCTCCGCCGTTCTCCGCCTTTGGTGCTGGCGATAACCGCACTGCCAATCCGATCGATAAAAAGCAGCGTATCTCCGGACAGCAGATGCAGGTACAGCTTGCTCCAATCAGAGATCTGGTAAATCTCACCGGCGGCCAGCGCCTTTTCCTTGAACTGCTGCAAAAATTTCCTGTCTTCTTCTGACGTTATGCCTCTATACCCTCCATGAGAATCTTCTCCGAGCTCGTCTTCGGCCTCGTATCGGGCTTCGCCTTCTTTTCGTCCTTCCTCCGCATCCCGCTCCAATTCCCATGCTTCTACAAGCTCTGCTTCCGATGCGAACTGCTTGATTTCGTTCAAGACAGTTTCAATCGCAAACTCCGAAACCGAT
Source organism: Paenibacillus sp. FSL R5-0378 (assembly GCF_038009285.1). Lineage (NCBI taxonomy): Bacteria > Bacillati > Bacillota > Bacilli > Caryophanales > Paenibacillaceae > Paenibacillus > Paenibacillus sp. FSL R5-0378. The sequence continues at coordinate 3,486,765 of NZ_JBBPAY010000001.1, read as the reverse complement.
GTCGGGTCTACCAGACCGTCAACATATACAAAAGCAACTTTCCTGCCGAAGTTCCGGGCAAGGATTTCACGGATGACTATATCACCGCTTCCTCCCATGTCCCTTTTCAAACGATCCAGATTGCTTTTTAAATCAGAGGACAGCCTGTCCGGGTGCAGGTCTGCCGGATCCGTCCCCGCAGATTCCTGATACGGTGAGCCGTTCTTCCCAGCCTGGCTTGAAGGCTGCTGTTGTGTTGAAGCATTGCGGGATTTCTTTTTGCCGACCATCCGGGTCTCCACCTTGTCCATTTATGATGCTTATACTTTCCAATTCAGGGTAATTTCATCCAAGTCGGTCTCCATGCAAGCACAAAAAAACGCAGGGTTTACACCCTGCGCTGCTTAAAAACGGCAACTACTCTTTTTTCAATTTCTGGAACAAACCCTGCCGCCGGCTTACTAAGCCTTTCTCCAAGGCATAACGCGTCAGCTGAACCCGGTTCTCCAAATGAAGCTTCTGCAATATGTTTTTCAGGTGGTTTTTAACCGTCTGGTCAGAAATCTTGAGTTCTGCGGCAATTTCCTTGTTGGTAAGCCCCGAAGCCACCCAATTTAAAATTTCGCGCTCCCGCGCGGTCAACGTCTCATGATGCTCCGGACTCTTGGGGGCAAGCGGAAATTCCCTTAAAATTTGCGTGGCAAGTTCCCGGCTGAGCGGCGCTTCGTCGCTCATGATCCCCCGTAAATACTCAAGCCATGTCGACGGGGATAAATTTTTGAGCAGATAGCCCTGCGCTCCCTGCTTTAACGCCTCGAACAAATGCGTCACATCGTCCGACACCGTGATCATAACGATTTTGACGTAAGGATACTGCAGCTTGATCTGCCTTGTCGCCTCCAACCCGCCAATGCCCTGCATTTGGATGTCCATCAGGATCAGGTCGGGCATCAATAACTCGGTCATACTTACGGCTTCCTCGCCGCTGTGGGCCATGCCGATCACTTCAAACGCCGGGTCAGCCGACAGGATATCGGTCACCGCTTCGCGCGCATGAGCGGAGTCATCGGCAACCAGCACTCTGAACGTATTCAATGGTTATGGGCCTCCTTTCTGATCTCCACCCGGCTGCCCCGCTGCATCGGCAGAATCAGCATTTTCCAGCCAAGCTCCTCGGCGCGCTCCTTCATGATCCGAAGGCCGTACCGGTCCTTCAAATGAAATGGATCCGTATGGATCCCCCTGCCGTTGTCATCGACGAAAACCGTCCAGCCCCGGCCGTCCAGCGTGCCTTTGATCGTCACCTTGGTGGCATGGGCATGCTTGTGAATGTTCAGCAGCGCTTCCCGGATGCAGGCCAGAAGCTCCACTTTTTCCTTGGCGCTCAAGGCCGCATCCGGAATGGACCATTCGATCCAGGGCTGGATCAGCGTTTCCTTGGCTGTATGTTCGATCCTTGAACGCATCGAAGCCTGATACTCCCGCTCCTCCGGCGATTCCGGATAGCGAAGATTGGCGATCGCCTGCCGCACATACCGGTTCACCTCATGAACCGATTTGCGCAGCTCCTGGAAGTCCGCCGATTCCCGGGCTCCCCGGCCGCGCGACTCCGCCCGGTCCATCTTGACCGACAGCAGAAACAGGGACTGCGCGATGCCGTCATGCAGTTCCCTGGCAAGCAGATCCCGTTCTTCCAGGGCTGCTTTTTCCGCCCGCTCCCGGTTCAGCTCCTCCTGCACCTGTTCCAGCCTCCGGAACAGCATGCTGAGCAGGGTCATGCTGATAAAGAACAGAAACACCGGCGTAAGAAAATTACCCACCTTCATCGATATATAAGGCATCAAAAACGCATGCCTCGCATATTCCCATATCCCTACGGCCAATGTAGGAATAATCAATATCATCCATTTGATTTGTTTATAGGACATGCCTTGATCCGCACCTTCCCCGGGCACTCCCGGCATATTCAGACTTGTCTCTATTGTATCACGGCCTGCCCGGCGTATGTTAGAACGGTTCGTGTCACATACTACGAAGCGAACTTGTCTTTGTTTGGACGTCTGAATGGAAGCATCGACAACGAACAACCGGGAGGACCTTATGCGCACAAGGCTTTATGCAACGCTATCCATGCTGCTTTTGACGATTTCGGTGACGGCTGCTCCGGCAGCGGGGGCTTCTCCCGTAAACCAAGGCAGAGAGTACTATGAACAAAGGGGAGACGTCATCTGGGAGATTCCGAACCGGGAAAAGATTATAGCACTGACCTTCGATGACGGACCGGATCCTGAGGATACGCCGCAGATTCTCGACCTGCTGAAGCAGTATCACGCAAAGGCAACGTTTTTTGTCGTCGGCAAACAGGTTCAGGAGCACCCGGAGCTGGCCAAGCGGCAGGTGGCCGAAGGCCATGAGCTTGCCAACCACACCTTCGACCATATGTATTTTAACCGCCGAAGCTCACCGGAGGTCATCGTGCGGGAGCTGCGGGAAACCCAGGAAGCCATATACCAGATTACCGGTAAAAAAACCTACCTGTTTCGCCCACCCGGAGGATATTATAACGACCGTATGATCCAAATTTGCAAGAAGGAGGGTTATCTCGTCGTTATGTGGTCCTGGCATCAGGACACCTGGGACTGGAACCGGCCGGGCGTCGCTAAGATCGTGAACAAGGTGCTGAACAACGCGCGCAACGGCGACATCGTCCTGATGCACGACCACGTGGAGGGCAAGTCCCAAACGGTCGACGCGTTAAAACAAATCCTGCCTGAACTGCAGAAGCGCGGATATCGCTTCGTTACCGTATCGGAGCTGGTAGAGTACAACATTCCTTAAGGGGCGTTTAATCGCGCCCCTTTTTTGGCGTTTCCTCCCCGGGCCATTCACAGTGGAACTGCGCAAGAAACTGCTCCATAAATGCGTGACGGGCAGCAGCCTCCCGCTGGGCCGCCGGCGTATTCATCAGATCTTTCAGCTTCAGCAGCTTCTCGTAAAAATGGTTCACCGTCGTCCCCTGCCGGCTGCGGTACTCCTCCTGTGTCATACTGTTCCGCGGCGGCTCGGCGGGGTCATACATGAGTCTTCCCCTTGATCCGCCAAAGGCAAACGTGCGGGCAATACCGATCGCTCCGATGGCGTCCAGACGATCTGCGTCCTGCACGACCCGCCCCTCCAAAGTCGACATGGGCCTGCCGCCTCCGCCGCCATAAGACATGGTCCCGATAATCTCCAGCACATGATCCACGAGCGCTGCATCCGCCCCATGTTCCGTGAGCCAAGAGGAAATAGCTGCCATGCCCTCCTCTTTCGAAGCTACGATTTTCTCGTCGGCCAGGTCATGAAAAAGGGCCGCCAGCTCGCAGACGACCGGGTCGGCACCTTCCTGCTCCGCCAGCCTCTTCGACCACTCCGCCACCCGGTAAATATGCCACCAATCGTGGCCAGACGGCTCAGACTTTAAACGATCCTTCACGTATTCCCTTGCTTCCATAATCATTCGGTCGGTCCCCATATGCTTTCCTCCAAACAGCTTTATTTTTCTGAACAATCGCGGTTGAATCCGAACATATATTCGCCTATAATACAATGCATAGCTCTTTTAATAAATGAGGTGAAATGATGATTAACCGAACCTGTGAACCGTCGGCGAGTTTCAATTCTACCATGAAAGAGGCTGCTTGGACACAGACCAGCCGCTTGCTGGAGGAATCCCTCCGCCGTCACCTGAAAGTAACCCTGCACCTTACCGGTGCCGGACCCGAACAAGAAATCCGGGGCTTCGTCACCGTGATTAACACCTATCTGGAAGAGATCAAGTTTAGAGCTGAAGACGAATGGCTGTGGATCAAATTCAGCGAGATCATTTCCGCGCATACATAAAGCCGGCTTGGAGGAAGACAAGGAACCCTTAGCGAAAATGTTACAAGGGAAACAGGCTTATTTCATATTGGAATGCAATGGTTTCCCGTACACATATTACTGAGCAAACGGAGGGGTTAGCTATGACCGATAATTTGAAATATCCTATCGGACTTTGCGTAACGAATAAAGAACTGAGCGGAGATGAGCGGACAGCATTAATCGGCGAAATCCGCAGCCTGCCTTCGAAACTGCGGCAAGCCGTCAGCGGATGGTCCAAAGAGCAGCTGGACACGCCTTATCGGCCGGGCGGCTGGACCGTCCGTCAAGTCGTGCACCATGTCGGAGACAGCCACATGAACAGCCTGATTCGGCTTAAACTTGCTTTAACCGAGGATAATCCGGTGATAAAACCTTATGAGGAGCAATTATGGGCTGAACTTGCGGATTCCGCGCTGCCTGATCCGGAGATTTCCCTGAATCTGCTGGAGGCGCTGCATGAACGGTTTGTGCTTGTTCTGGAAAGCTTGAACAGCGACCAGTGGCTCAGAACATACAACCATCCGGCGAACGGAGAAACCAATTTGAACGAGCATCTATGCACGTATGCTTGGCATGGCAACCACCATCTTGCGCACATCACGACCCTCAAAGAACGAATGGGCTGGTAAGGCGGGATTCAGGTTCTTCGGTATGACGCCCTTCCTCAAATGAAATACTAACCAAAATGGTATGATTGAGGCAGGTGTTCTCATGAGTAAAATCTTGTCCATCTACGGCAGAGATGTGAAAAACATTGTCACGAACTGGGCCGCGCTCGTCATCATCGCCGGCCTTGTTATGCTTCCTTCCCTGTACGCCTGGTTCAACATCAAGGCATCCTGGGATCCCTACGGCAATACCGGCGATATTGCGATTGCCGTCGCGAACAACGACAAAGGGACGACGATGAAGGGACAGTCGCTGAATCTCGGCAAGGAGGTCGTCGCCTCGCTGAAGGACAATCATAAGCTGGGCTGGAGGTTCGTCTCCGAGGCGGACGCCATGAGAGGCGTCCGGCACGGGGATTACTATGCGAGCATCATCATCCCGGACAATTTTTCGGCCTCGATTGCCACGGTGCTGTCGGACAACCCGACCCACGCCGAAATTTTGTATTATGTGAACGAAAAGATCAATGCGGTATCCCCGAAGATTACATCTTCCGGAGCCAGCGGCATCATCCAGGAAGTCAGCAAAAATTTCGTCAAAACCGCCAACGGCACGATTTTTAAAATTTTCAACGAGCTTGGCATCGAGCTGCAAAATCAGCTGCCGACCATTGAGAAGGTCCGCTCGCTGGTGTTTGAGCTGGAGAAAAATTTCCCGGAAATCAACCAAGCCGTAAACACGGCGGCGCAGGACATCCATACGACCAACGAGCTGGTATCCAAAGCTCAAGGGGCGCTGCCCATAGTGACCGACCTGGCCAAGAACGGGCAGCAGTTGGCGGCTGGTCTGGACGATTTTATGGGCAAGGCTTCCACGGCTGCCAAGGATATCGCGCCGAACGTAAAGCAGGATCTGCTGCTTCTGCAGCAGACTTCCATGGCTACGGAGCAGCTGACCGCGCTCCTGAAGGATCCCGACGTCGATCCGAAGACTGCGCTTGATGCGCTGGACCGGATATCCTCCAGGTTAACTACCGGCCTGGAAGTGCAGGAAGCGCTGATCAGCTGGTTCGACCGGCTGAACCAGACCGCAGGCGGCCGACTGGATTTCGTCAGCTCCAAGCTGAAGCAGGTCCGGGACAAAATGCAGTCTCAGCTGACGCTTGTCAATCAAATCCGCAGCGGGGTAAAGAAAGGCGAGAAACCGGCCATGGATCTGGTGAATAAGCTGAACACAATCTCCGGCGACGTATCCGATCTGTTAGGGGACATCCTCGGGCGGTATGACAGCGAAATTCAGCCGGCGATCGAAAGCGGGCTGCAGAAGGCGGTCAAGTCCGCCGCCGAAGCGAAGAAGGTGATGGATTCTGCCGTTCAGAGCCTGCCGGACGTCAAGAAGGTGCTGTCCGACGCTTCCAAGGGATTGGCGATCGGCACGCAGGGCATTTCCGTCATCCAGAAGGAGCTTCCGGGCGTGGAAGCCAAAGTCAAGGAACTGGCGGACCGGATGCGCAAATTCGAATCGGAGGGCAACCTGCAGGAAGTCATCGACCTGCTGAAAAACAACTTCCAGCAGGAAGGACAGTTCTTCGCCGAGCCTGTCGTGCTGAAGGAGAATCAGCTGTTTCCGATACCGAATTACGGATCCGCCATGTCGCCCTTCTTCTCAACGCTGGCCCTCTGGGTCGGAGCGACGCTGCTCGTATCCCTGGTGACGACGGAAGTGCATTCGCCTGCAGCCGGAACGGATTATAACAGCATCCAGATTTATTTCGGGCGGTTTCTGACCTTCCTGACGCTGGCGCTGCTGCAATCGGTCCTCGTCACGGCAGGCGATATCTTCCTCTTGGGAACCTATGTGGTGGACAAAGGCTGGTTCATCTTATTCGGATTGGTCAACAGCGCTGTCTTTATGCTGATCGTCTACACCCTCGTTTCCGTGTTCGGCAATGTCGGCAAGGCGCTTGCCATCGTTCTGCTGGTGCTGCAGCTTGCTGGATCAGGCGGAACCTTTCCTATTCAGACGACACCGCCGTTCTTCCGGGCGATCCATCCGTTCCTTCCGTTTACCTACGGCATCAGCATGATGCGCGAAGCGGTGGGAGGCATGATCTGGAGCGTCGTTCGCAGCGATCTGCTCATCATGTGCGTGTATGTCGTGATCACGCTCGTGATTGGTCTTGCGCTGAAAGGGATCATCAATCAGCTTGCCGCTGGCCTCGTCAAGAAAGCGAAGGAAAGTAAACTGATTCATTGATCACGGTATAAAGGTATAAACCAAACAAGCCTCCCCAGCAGTCAAGCTGCTGATGGGAGGCTTTATGATTCATGCCTATTTCATTATTGATCCAATGTATAAGGTGCAAGGCCGGTAGGCATCGGTGCAGGAGGCGTGCAGGTGCTTTGCATCTCGTAATGCTTTTTCTCATCCGAAGCATCATGGAACGCCCACATGGCTTCCAGCACATGGTACGCCAGCTCACCGGAAGCCCGGTGAGGACGACCGCTCTGCAGCGCGTACGCCATGTCGGCTGCGGCGATGCCGCGTGTATTCTCCGCGTAGCCGAACAGCAGCGGCTGTTCCTTCCACTCGGCTTCGCCGGCAATCCGGTACTGCACCTTGCCGCCAAAGTTGTTCGGATCGGGTACGCGCAGCGTTCCTTTCGTGCCGTAAATTTCGATGTTCGGCAGATTGCTGCCGCCGAATACGTCAAAGCTGGTGATGATCGTTCCAATCGCACCTTCGGCGAACTGGATCAGCCCAGCGACGTGGGTAGGGATTTCCACCGGTATTTTTTGACCGTATTTTTTGGAACTGGTGATCGTTCTTTCTTCCAGCGCCTTGCCGGTCATACCCGTGATGGTCTTGATCGGACCGAGCAGCTGCACGAGTGCGGTCAGGTAGTACGGCCCCATGTCGAACATCGGTCCTCCGCCGGCCTGATAATAAAATTCGGGATCCGGATGCCAGGTCTCGTGACCTCCGCCGAGCATAAATGCCGTGGCAGCGACCGGACGTCCGATCAGCCCATCCTGGATCACTTTGAGGCAGGTCTGAATTCCGGCGCCATAGAACGTTTCGGGCGCGCAGCCCACGCGCAGGCCTTTTTCCTTGGCGAGCTGGAGCACCTTCTGTCCATCTTCACGGGTGACGGCCAGTGGCTTTTCAACGTATACATGCTTACCGGCCTCAAGAGCCTGCAGGCAGACCGACGCATGCGCAGCAGGGATCGTCAGGTTGATCACGATTTGAATTTCGGGATCCGCGAGCAGCTCTTCAGGGGAATACACTCTGGGTATGCCGAATTCGGCTGCTTTTTCTGCGGCACGCTCCTTATCGATGTCAGCGCAAGCTACCAAATCCAGCACATCGAATTTTTTGCAGTTTTCCATATAAATGCTGCTGATTTTCCCGCAGCCGATAATGCCTACTTTGATCTGCTCCAAGAATAACCCTCCCCTTAATATTGGCTGTCTGCCATGCCGTTATATGCTGTCTCCGGCTTCCAGTCGGAGCCGGCTTCTTTGCCTTCGGCGGCCCATACGAAGCCGCGTCTCATCATTTCCTTCACCTGTGGCATGTCGACGATATCCGCATGGTGCCCGAGCGAATTGTAGAAGACGCGTCCACCGCCCCAGTACTTCGTCCAGACTACCGGCATGTCAACCGGTTTGTTGGCCGAATGCGGGCCATGAACGACCGGGAAGCGGGTCGTGGCGTGAACTTCCACCGCAGGATCCACATGCAGGTAATACTGCTCGCTCGCGACCTCGAAGTCCGCGATCCCCTGCAGCAGGGAGCCTTCCTCTTCGTCTGTCACGTTAACCATGTATCGAACCCCGTCATTCCCCGGGTGGGCGACCCACTGTCCGCCAGTCATGAACTGCCAATCGACCTGCGTCCGGAAGGAGTCGCACATGCCGCCGTGGCAGCCGGCAAGGCCCACACCGCTCTGCACGGCCTCCGACACGTTGCTCACCAGCTCATTCCGGATTTCTCCCATCGTCCAGCAAGGGACGATCAGATCAAGACCGAGGAGCTTCTCCTTGTCGGCAAACGCTTCCAGCGTATCCGATACTTCTACTTCAAACTGCTCGGCTTCCAGCACGTTTTTGAAAATCTCTGCCACCTGCTTGGGCTCATGGCCATCCCATCCGCCCCATACGATCAGTGCTTTTTTCATGCGGCACGCTCCTTGTCTATGCTTGATATGCTCGCTACTCGTTATTCAATATCTTCGCCTGATTGGCTTACATTTCCGAAATTTCCACCCAGCGCCGCTCCTCGACGGAACGCTCCACCGCCTCAAGCACCGCCTGACATTTCACACCGTCGTGGAAGTTCGGGGAAGGCTGTCTGTCCTCGTGAATCGCTTCCATCAGCTCCAGCATTTCATGCGTAAACGTGTGCTCAAAGCCGATGGTGTGTCCGGCAGGCCACCAAGCATGCGAATACGCGTGAGCGGCGTCGGTCGCAAGCACCCGGCGGAAGCCCTGCACATCCTCCTGGTCGTCGGTAAAGTACACTTCCAGCTCGTTCATCCGCTCAAAATCAAACTTGACACTGCCTTTGCTGCCGTTGATCTCGAACGAGTTCGTGCTGCGGTGTCCCGCCGCAAACCGGGTCGCCTCAAAGCTACCGAGCGCGCCTCCTGTGAACCGGGCCATAAACAGGGTTGCATCATCGACGGTCACTTTGCCCATCGGTCCGCCCAGACTGCCTTTGGCGCTGAGTCCGGTCATATTTTCTGCGAGCGGTCTCTCCTTGATAAACGTTTCGCTCATGCCGATGACTTCCTGGATATCGCCGACGAGGTAGTGGGCCAAATCGATCAGATGGGCCCCAAGATCGCCGTGAGAGCCCGAACCCGCGATATCTTTCTGCAGCCGCCATACTAACGGGAAGGCAGGGTCCAGAATCCAGTCCTGCAGAAACCAGGCGCGGAAATGATAGATCTGTCCCAGCCGGCCGCTTTCGATCAGATTTTTGGCCAGCCGGACCGCAGGCGAGAACCGGTAGTTAAAGCCGACCATGTGCTTCACTCCCGCCTCCTCTGCAGCCTTCAGCATTTCACGGGAGTCGGCAAGCGTCAGGGCTAGCGGCTTCTCGCAGAAAATATGCTTCCCTGCCTTGGCGGCAGCCAGCGCGATGTCCTTATGCGCATCACTCGGCGCGTTGATGTCGATCAGGTCGATGTCATCCCGCGCCACCAGGTTTCGCCAATCCGTCTCCGTTTCGGCCCAGCCGTACTGCCCGGCCGCCTGCTGAACCGCATCGGCATCACGGCCGCAAATCGCCGCCATCTGCGGCTGAATCGGCGCCTCCGGGAAAAACATGGGCAGCGCCCGGTACGCATTGCTGTGGGCCTTCCCCATAAATTTGTAGCCTACCATGCCAATTCGCAGCGCTTTCATTTCCATCCGAATTCCTCCATCTCTTTGGTATATTGGACTTTCTGGCTCATTAGAGCCGCAGATTCTGGGACGATGCCCGGATGACCAGCTCCGTCGGAAGCATGATCCGAAAGGGTTCACCCGAAGCCGATGCTCCCTGCTCCAGCCGCTTCAGCACTTCAGCGACCGCAATTTCCCCCATTTCATAAAAAGGAACCTTTACGCTGCTCAGTTCAGGCGTCGTTACCTGTGAAGCATCCGAATTGTCATAGCCGAACATGGCCGGAAAACGCTCTTCAGACAGCCCAAGATCCCGGAGCCCCTGCATCAAGCCGATGGCCATCCGGTCGTTTGCGGCAAAGACGGCATCCACCTGATCGATGACCTTCATTAATTCGGAAGCAGCGGTGATGCCGCTGCTGCGGCTGAAGTTTCCGCTGAAGATCAGTTCCTCCTCCAGCACCAAACCCGCCTCGGCCAGCGCTTTCTCGCAGCCTTGAAGGCGATCCCGGCTGTTGGAGTAGGTCAACGGCCCGTTCATGAACGCGATCCGGCGATATCCCTGTTCGATCAGATGGCGGACCGCCATATAGCTGCCCTGTACATGGTCTGCATCGACCTCACTGAAGGGCTCGCCTTCAAAGTGCTGATTGATCAGGCAGAAAGGCAGTCCTTCCTCTGCGAGACGGCGAAGGGCCAGCAGTTCTTCCGGATCATCCTTCGCCCCCAGGATGATGCATGTATCGATTTTATGCGCATGAAACCAGCGGACATAATCCATGGACTCGCCGGGCGTCTGAAACAGCAGCAGGATATCATGACCCAGCTCCCTCGCTTTGCTGCCGATTCCGCTTAAAATTTCCGAGAAGAAAAAGCTCGAAAACATATGCACCTTCGGCACATATGGAAGAACGACACCAATGTTGCCGCTGCGGCTGGTCGCAAAATTACGGGCCAATGCACTGGGAACGTAATTCAGCTTCTTGGCAGCTTCCATGACGCGTTGTCTCGTTTCTTCTTTCATGGGGCCAACTCCGTTGAGCACCCGCGACACCGTCGCTTCCGATACCCCGGCTAGCTCGGCCACCTCTTTGCGGGATGCGATGGCAACTCCCCCTTTTCCGAATGATGTACGCGCGTACATTTTCTCACCTAACCATCCTATTGTCAAGGCAAGTTTTTCAAAAAAACGCTCCGATTTCGGCGGTTTAACCAAATAAAAAGCGACCGAACCGGAGACTTCCCGCTGGGTCGCTTTTTATTGAATCGATGACTATATCAAATTTCCGATCTCGTCAGCCAAACTTTAATTCTGGCAATCACTTCATTGATGTTCAGCGGTTTGCTCAAATAGTCGGAAGCGCCGGCCGCCAAGCACTTATCCCGATCCTCTTTCATCGCCTTGGCGGTCAACGCAAGGATCGGCAGATCGGTCATCTCCAGCGTCTGGCGGATATTCCGCATCGTCTGGTAACCGTCCATTTCAGGCATCATAATGTCCATCAGGATCATATCGATATCCGGTTCGGCCTGAAGCAAGTCCAGGCACTCGTATCCGTTCTGTGCGGTGAGCACCTGCATATTATATCTCTCCAAGGCATTGGCCAGCGCATATACGTTTCGAATGTCGTCGTCAACAACGAGGATTTTCTTCCCATCGAACAAGGCCGAGTCTTCCAGGAACATATCCTCTGCGGCCGGCGGATCGGTGGCAGGCTCCTCCGCATAAATCCGACTTCCCACAGGACGCGCAGCCTGCGCCGAAGCCGTACTTAACGGACCGGAGATGGCTGCCGCTGCCTCGGCTTGCATCACCAGCATCGGCGACTCATCGACATACTCGGTCTGGTAAGGGAGGTAAAGGGTGAACGTGCTTCCTTTGCCGGGTTCGCTCTCCACGACCAGCTCTCCTCCCAGCAGTTTGGCGAATTGAAGCGAGATGGACAGTCCGAGTCCTGTGCCGCCATATTTCCGCGCCGTTGCTCCATCCGCCTGTTTAAAGGCCTCGAAGATCACCTGCTGCTGCTCCTCGGTAATTCCGATTCCGGTATCGCGAACCGCGAAGGCCAATGTCTCATAAGGCATGGAAAACTGCGGGGTCGAAACCGAGTCGAGCTTGTATATGCTTAAAGACACTTCCCCGCGTTCGGTAAATTTGAACGCATTGGACAACAGGTTCCGCAATATTTGATGGAGTCTTAACTCGTCGCTGAAAAAGACGTCGCCTACGTTCGGCGCGATTTCGACTTTGAAGTCCAGCGACTTGGCCTCGGCCGTTTTGGCAAAGTAGCGGTACATGATCTCCGGCAGTTCACCCGCGTTGATCGAGCTGATATCCAGCTGGATCTGTCCCGATTCTACCTTGGACAAATCCAAAATATCGTTGATCAGCCGCAACAGGTCCGTACCGGAGGAATGGATGACGTTGGCGTAATTGACCTCTTCCTCCTGCAGCGTTCCGTTCTTGTTCTCCGACAAAATCTGGGACAGAATAAGCATGCTGTTCAGCGGAGTGCGCAACTCGTGCGACATGTTGGCCAAAAACTCGGATTTATAATTGGAACTGAGCTTCGCCTGTTCCGCGTATTTTTCCATCTCGGCCGCCGCTTCCTCCGCCTGAGCTTTCTGATACTCCAGTTTATCATTCAAGCTTTGGAGCTCGTCGGTTTGCATCTGCAGCTCTTCGGACTGAACCTGCAGTTCTTCCGTCTGCACCTGCATCTCCTCAGACTGGGCCTGGAGCTCTTCATTCATCGTCTGGGCTTCCATATACAAGCGCTGGATTTGCGCTCGGTTGATCACGCTGTGCATCGTGACGCCAACCGTATCCAAGAGCTGCCGCAGCATGTCCAATTGGTGCTTGCTGAACGTCACCAGCGCGGCAATTTCGATCACAGCCAGCGTCCTGCCCTCGAACACGATCGGAGCAACAGCAAGATAGGTCGGAACGGCGCTCCCCAATCCCGAGGAGATGTGTATGTAGTTGTTCGGTACCCGGTCCAGTGTGATCATGCTCTGATCGGCGGCACACTGGCCGACAAGTCCCTGACCCCAGGCGATGACCGATTTGCCTGCCTCACCCTCGTGTTCTCCTGCATAGGAAGCGAGCCGCACCAGCTCCTCCTCCTTGGCTTCGTACAATACGATATAAGGCACCTGGAAAATCGAAGCGAGCCGATTGACAAACACGCGGCTTAGACTGGCCAGGCCCGCTTCGTTCTGAAGCAGTGTAGCGGTGGCGGCAATCTGCTCCTTCATTTCATTCTGCTGCTGCACTTCCCGAAGCAGGTCGTTCGTTGCACTGCCGAGTTCTGCGATTTCATCGCGCGTGCGGGTATGGATGCGCTTGTTCAAATTGCCGCCTGAGGCGATTTCACGAATTGTGCCCGTAACTTCCTTGATCGTCGTAACGATATTTCTTGAGATCAGCACGGCTGCTGAGATGGATATGGCCGCGAGCACAATCCAAAGAAGATAGATGATCGTGATCAGTCTGCGGTTATTGTCCTCAAGCGTCTGCACCCGCTCGCTCGTCAGCCCTTTCTCCGTGTCCAAAAACGCCGTTAATTTTTCCCGCATGGCGTCCATTTCCGGCTTGCCCGGGTCACGTTGGAAAAATGTCCGGACTTCAGCATCCTGACCGCTGCGCTTCATCTCAATGGACGGCTTGCCTGCGATCTCAATCCATCGGTCGATATTCGCCTTGATGTCCTCCAGATTTTTCTGCTGCTCAGGGTTGTCCGCCAGCAAACGATACAGCTGGTTGTACTCGCTCTCCCATTTCGAGCTGGCCGCCGTGTACGGCTCCAGATAGCTCGTGTCTCCCGTGATCATATATCCGCGCTGGCCTGTCTCCATGTCCAGCAAGGACTTTTCAATGTTGTGGGCCAGGTCATGGACCTCGATGTCATGCTGGCTGATAAAATCGGTTTCCCGCTGCAGCGAAGCAACCCGGCTCGAAATCACTCCCAGGAACACCACAACGCACACGAGCACAAAAATATATCCAAGAATAATCTTGGACCGAATGCTGAGCCTCATCTTTCCTAACAAAATCGAAACCTCCATCCAACGGGTGTTCTCTTTCTTCTAATAACTATAGAGTGACCAGTTCATTCAATATAGTATTTTAGAACTTGTTGGAACGAATATCAATAACTAGAGTTATCATCAAGGCAGGATAAACCGTTGACGGGCGGCATCGCTGAAGCCCGCTGCAGGTGGTTTCCAGTGGATCCGCCAAAGCAGTCCTTTGTATATTCGTATGTAAAACGTATGGATAACAACTGTGTCCATTATCGTCTAATCGATGATTCTCCTGCTCGGATTCAATAGATTCCCCACGTTGCTTCAGCAAAAAAGAGGCCTCCGCGGCTTTAACCGCGAAGGCCCTCTTCCCCTCATCTTCAAGATATTATCCCAGGACAACCCTGTCGTCGGACAGCTTATGTCCGCTGATTTGCTCGAATTCAGCCAGCAGCTCTTCGACGGTCAGCGTCTTTTTTCGCTGTTCGTTGATGTCCAGAATGATTCTGCCTTTGTCCATCATGATCAAACGGTTGCCGAGCCGGATCGCCTGCTCCATATTGTGCGTGACCATCAGGGTCGTCAGGTTCAGCTCCCGAACAATCCGGTCGGTGAGCCGCGTGATCAGCTCCGCCCTTGCAGGGTCCAGCGCCGCGGTATGCTCATCCAGCAGCAAAATTTGCGGCTTGGTGAACGTGGCCATCAACAAGCTGAGCGCCTGACGCTCTCCTCCGGACAGCAAACCGACCTTCGCCCGCAGCCGCCCTTCCAGGCCGATGCCGAGCTTGGACAGCTCTTCCTTGAACATCGCCCGCCGGCCGGACTTGATGCTCAGCCCCAGTCCTCTCTGCTTTCCTCTCGTATAAGCCATTGCCAGGTTTTCCTCGATCGTCATGTGGGGAGCGGTGCCCGCCATCGGATCCTGGAATACGCGGCCGATCCAGCGGCTCCGGCGGAATTCCGGAAGCTGGCTGATCACCGCTCCCTCGATCCGCACATCCCCTGCGTCGGGCTTCATGACGCCGGAAATGATGTTCATGAGCGTGGACTTGCCCGCCCCGTTACTTCCGATCACCGTGACGAAGTCGCCGGGATTCAGCTTCAACGAAATGTCGTGCAGCGCAATTTTTTCATCCGGCGTGCCCGGATTAAACAGCTTCGATACTCTGCTCAGCTCCAGCATCAGAAATCACCTCCAACCGTCCGGCCTGTTCTGCTGCCCAGCTGGCTGGACAGCTCTTCCGTTCGGCGCTTGGCCAGCTGCTTCTGACGAAGAGCGCGCCTTGCGGTTGGAAGCACCAAAGCGATGATCACGATGATGGCTGTGATGAGCTTCAGGTCGGACGTATCGAGCCATTCCACCCGGAGCGCGAGCGCCACGACGATCCGGTACACGATCGCCCCGAGCACGACGGAAATGGTCGTATGGATCACATTCGTCGCTCCGAATATCGCCTCACCGATAATGACGGAAGCCAGCCCGATGACGATCATGCCGATCCCCATGGAAATATCCGCGAATCCTGACTGCTGGGCAACCAGTGCGCCGGAGAGGGCGACCAGTCCATTGGCCAGACTGACGCCGAGAACCGTCGTCGTATCCGTGTTGGCGCCGAAACTGCGGATCATCCGTGCGTTATCTCCCGTTGCGCGTAATGCAAGCCCCAAATCGGTCCGCAGGAACAGATTCAGCAGAAGCAAAATCAGGATCACCGCGATCGGCATCGTAATGAAAGCGTTCACGGATGAAAAAACGGTGCTTTCCCCAAGCAGGGACGTGTTCGGTTTTCCCATAATCCGCATGTTGATCGAATACAGCGCAATCATCATGATAATACCGGATAACAGTGCATTGATTTTCCCCTTGGTATGGAGAAGTCCCGTACAAATTCCCGCGAGAAGCCCGCCGCCGAACGCCGCCAGGCTTGCCAGCCAAGGATTGTAGCCGTGGGTAATCATCACGGCGGCGATTCCACCGCCGGTGGTGAAGCTGCCATCCACCGTCAGATCCGGAAAATCAAGAATGCGATAAGTGATATATACGCCGAGCGCCATCAGCGAGTACAGCAGCCCGAGCTCAAGTGCTCCCAGTAGTGAATCCAGCATGGTGTCAGCCTCCCTTATGACGAAGGGAGTGGACGAAGATTCCGGCCACTCCCCATCGCTCGATTACTGAATAATATCGTTTTCTTTGTCCGTTACTTTGTCTTTCATGGCGTCGGTTACTGTGATTCCTTGCGCTTCAGCCGCCTTCAGGTTCAGAATCAGGTCCAGCTTCTCCTGCATCGTCACTTTCATATCGCCCGGCTTCTTGCCGTTCTTCAAAATATCGACCGCCATCTGGCCTACCTGGTAGCCATGGTCATAGTATTTAAAACCGACCGTAGCAAAGGCTCCCTTCTCGACCGTATCCCGGTCGCTGGAGAAGAACGGAATGTGCTTCTCGTTCGCCAGCTGGATAATGGAATCCACGCCGTCAACGACGGTGTTGTCCAGCGTAATGAACAGCGCATCCACCCGTCCCACCAAGGACTCGGCAGCCTGCTTCACTTCCGATGTGTTCGTTACTGCCGCGCGCACCAGCTTGATGTTATGCTTTTTCAGCGTTTCCTCGGCATTTTTGGCCATCACGATCGCGTTAGGCTCGCCTTCGTTAATGACGATCCCGACGTTCTTCACGTTCGGGAAGCTCTCAGCGATGAAGTCCATCAGCCGTTGAACCGCTTCCGGATTCGTGTCCGAGCCTCCGGTTACGTTGCCCCCTGGCTGATCCAGATTCGAGACGATCTTGGCATCCAGCGGGTCGGTAACTGCCGCGAACAGCACCGGCGTATCTTTGACCTGCTGTACCAGGGCTTGCGCCGAACCGGTAGAAATACCAAGAACGAGATCATTTTTACCGGAGGCGATCTTTTGGGCAATGGAAAGGTTGTTAGCCGGATCTCCCTGCGCGTTGTTGAAATCGATCTTCAGGTTATCGCCTTCCGTAATCCCCGCATCCTTCAATGCGGCGATGAAGCCCTCGCGCGTGGCATCCAGGGAAGGATGCTCGACGATTTGCGAAATGGCTACGGTGTAGGTCTTTTTGTCTGTGCTACCTGCATCGGTCCCGGTCCCGCTACCTGACCCGGCTTCACTGGACTTGGTGCCCGAGTTTCCGCAGCCGGCCGCCATGGTTACGAGGAGTGCGGACATCACGACGGATAATAGCAAATTTCTCTTTTTCATGTTCATAACCCCTTCCGATTCTCTTCTTTAGCACTTTCATATACGAAAGCATTAAAGTAAATAAGTGCGAAAAATACCGTATCGGGCGGACACACGGGTGCATGAACTGCCTGCCCGGATATTTTTCATAGAATTAAATAACCACTGGATTATTCATTATCATAAGGGGCACTGCCAATATACGTCAATCAATAAGTTGCAAAAAAGTACAGGTTTTTCCGGGCTTTTGCAGCCTTACGCTTCCAGCTCCCGGACAAGATCCTGCAGCTTCATCTCCGACATGCTGGGAATCATCATATCATAGCCTTCAAAAGGGAAGGTCTGGGTCATCGAATTAGGCACGATCACCGTATGTACGCCTGCTCCTTTGGCTGCAATAAAGCCGTTAAGCGAATCCTCAAAAGACACCGCCTGATCCGGGGTTACTTCCAGCTTCTGCAATGCCAGCAGGTACAGCTCGGGATCCGGTTTGACCTTGGACACGAGGTCCGCCGTACAAATAACATCGAAGTAAGATTCCAATTCGAATTTGTTGAAATATGGCTCAATCCAGTTGTAATAAGAGCTTGATGCCAGCGCGATCTTCAGCCCGAGCCGTTTGGCCTCCGCTAAATAGTCCTCAACCCCCGGTCTGACTTCAACATCCTTGAGCAGCTCCCGGTAGATGACATTGACCTGTTCCTTGACCAGGGCCGGATCCACTTCCCTGCCCAGGCACTCGGACAAATACGTATACGGATTAAATACATCGAAATTGGTGCCGACGCACTTCGCGTACGTCTCCAGCGGCAGTTCTGTGCCATGCTCCCGGTAAATCTCACAGAAAGCGTGATAGGCCGGCGTTTCGGTATCGACGATGAGACCGTCAAAATCAAAAATCAATGCTTGAATCAAGCCGTTCACCCCTTCTTTATCTTAGTCGATGGGCTGTAAAGCCGCATTAATAGATTCGCCTTGCGGCAGGGCTATTCCTCCCTGATATCACCATGTAGTCAAACAGGCCGCGATTCAGGAACCGCAGCCTGTGCACAAATATAAAGCTGTCATTCGGAGCTTACATTCTGCTGATCTCCACTTGGCCAAGCAGCCGGCGGAAGGTGTCCGGATCGACGCTGCCGGCCATGGCCGATAAGGCGTTCGCCGTCCCCGCGGCAGCGGCCATAGCGATGCCCTCCTCGGCGGGGAGCTGCTTCAGCAGCGACACGGCCATGCCCGCCACAAAAGAATCACCGCAGCCTACCGTATTGACCACCTGAATCGGAGGAGTCACGGCACGATAACGTCCCTGCGAAGTGACGGTCAGGGATCCGGCACCCCCGAGCGACACGCAGACGCGCTCCATCCGGTACTCGCGGAGCAAGTCTTCCATCGCCCGGAGCAGCTCCTGCTCATCCCGGATGCCCGTGCCAAGCAGAGCAGCAACCTCTTCTTCGTTGGGCTTGATCATATCCGGATTTGCCTGCAGTCCGAATCGGAGCGCGTCACCGCTGGCGTCAAGAATCACATATGCCCCTTCCTTCTTGGCCGCGCCGACAAGACGGATGTAATAATCGGCCGGGGCCCCGGCCGGCAGGCTGCCGCTGATGCAGACGACTTTCGATGTACGTGCCAGTGCGGACATCGTCTGCACCATCGCGTCAAGTGCCCGGTTATCCACCACCGGACCGGGCTCCAGAAGCTCTGTCGACGACCCGGTCTCTTCATCGATGATGTTGAGGCATAGTCTCGACTCCCCTTCCACGGCGACAAATTGATGCGCAATGCTCATATCATCCAGCTGCTTCTTGATGATTTCCCCGTTCATGCCGCCGACGATGCCCGAAGCGGTAACCTCTGCCCCGAGCTGTGCGGCGACTTTCGCCACATTAATGCCTTTCCCCCCGGGGGCTGCCAGATATTGTCTGACCCGGGATACCTTCCCGTGCGGAAATGCCGGCAAGTAGTATGTTTTGTCAATGGCTGCGTTCATCGTTACGGTCGTTATCATAAGATCCCATCCCATCTATGGCTTGATTTCGCAAGGCAGCTCCGATGCCTGTATCTCCGCCGTGTGGTGCCATCTGCCTACATATTTCAATGTTTGGAAAGCTTTGTTCCAGCTTGGGGTTGACGAATGCAGGCTTCCGGACGAGCCCGAAACCACGAGCACGATTCCTCTATATAGCACGACCCTGCCGATTTCATTGCGGATAAACCATGGCTGCATTCCTCATAGACCTGCAAAACATGGGAATTCTATGTATGCCGGCACCTCACGCTGCAGGTGAACGGTCAGATTTATACTCAGGAGGCAATAGAGCTATGAAGTGGATGTCCGCCGTATTCGTCAAATCCGTCGCCTTGTCCCTCGCGCTGTCTCTCTCGCTGCTCGTTGCCGAGCCGGACCCTTCCGTTGATCCTCCCTACGCCAAGTGGGGCCTGATCGCCGTGAAGGAAGCCCAGAAAAAATACAACTCGGAAATTACGGATTACCTGCATATCGGACGCATCAATCTGTCGCCGACGGAAGCGGAAGAAACGTTCAAGCTGCTCCTTAGCCGGCAGGGCATGCCGGCAGCTGTGCTCGCTACCGTCCGGTTTAACACGGTGACCGAAAGACTGATCTCCATTAAGTTCAGAGATACACAGCCTTAAAACCGATCCTTAACAGGCAGGCTCGTTCAGATCGTCAGCTGCTCCAAATGCTTGACGCAGTTGAATAGCCCGCATTCCCAGCTCTCTTCGATCTTTCGGATGACGGTGATGGATGTGTTATGCAGATGCTCGGATGTGTCCGTGTGCGGAATCAGAACAGGAAGCAGCGTGCCGATCAGCGCCCCATGACTTACCACGAGGACGCGATCTTCAGGATGGCTGGCGCAAATGTCCATGACCGCTTCCATTCCTCTGGCAATCATCGAGTCGTCGGTC
Organism: Paenibacillus sp. FSL R5-0378; assembly: GCF_038009285.1. Classification (NCBI taxonomy): domain Bacteria; kingdom Bacillati; phylum Bacillota; class Bacilli; order Caryophanales; family Paenibacillaceae; genus Paenibacillus; species Paenibacillus sp. FSL R5-0378. Next base: position 3,466,717 of record NZ_JBBPAY010000001.1, on the reverse strand, counting down.
TCGATCCCGAGATCCAGCGAAGCCCAATCATAACCCCATCGAAGCACCCGGTCTTCCTCGACCGTCCCTTCAATCTGACCGCAGTGGATTTCCCGCAGCCGCGGATCGACCTGGACGGTGAGCCCCAGCGCGGCCGCAATCGTTTCGGCGGTTTCCCGCGCCCGCGACAAATCGCTGGCATAGACGGCGTCCCACCGCTCTTTCTTCAGCCGTGCAGCCAAGGCTCTTGCCTGGGCCCGCCCGGTTTCGTTCAAAGGGATATCCGTCTGGCCTTGCGCCCTGCGCTCGATGTTCCAATCCGTGATGCCGTGCCTTACAAATCCGATCGTCGTCATTTGCCAACATCCTCCTTGTCGTAAAACTTCATATGGCCCTTCGTCTCCCGATAATAGGCGAGCCGATCCGCAAGCGTGCCGGTATGGAGCTCAAACCGATGCCCGTCCGGGTCCAGGAAATATACCGAGAGCTTGTCCCGCTCATCCCGCTGCCTGCCCTCAAGTATGCGAACGCCGTAACTCTGCAGTCGGGACAGCCAGGCTTCGAAATCCTGATCTTTCACCGTAAAGGCGATATGAGTATACGTCGATGGTGTATCCCCCCGCTCCGCATCCTCCTGATTCAGCGCAATCCAGAGTCCGGCTAGATCAAAGTAAGCCAGCTTCCGGCCCTGCACGAGCAGCTGGGCGCCCAGAACGTCCCTGTAAAAAGCGATGGACCGATCCAGATCCGAAACGGAAAAACAAAAATGATTCACACCCTGTATGTTCATGATTCCTCCTGCATTCAGCCTTTTCGTACCCACACAGCTGGCCGTTAACAAGGCTAATCCCACACCTGATCCAGCTTATCGGCATAAAAGGCAATCGCCTTCCGGTACGCTTGGATCCCGTTGTCCGCGCTGGTTTCCGCAAGCTGCCCGAGGAGCTCCTCCATTGCAGCGGCATGCTCCCCTAAATTGTAAAGAGCCATGGCGTAAAAAACAGAAAACTCCCTGCGTTCGGGAAACTTCTCCATCGCCTGCTTCAACAGCGACTTTGCGTCCTCATATCGTCCCAGCGTACGGTATGTACTGCCGAGCCCAAGCATCGCCCCCGCCAGCTCTTCGTCCTGCAGTCCGAGCGAAATCGCCTTTTCATAATAAGGCACGGCTTCCTTCTCCAAGCCAAGCACGTCGTGGGTCCATGCGGTCTGATACAAGATCTCCGGCTGCTCAGGCTGTTCCGCCAGCAGGGAAAGCCAAATTTCCCTGGACTGCTCGGCATTCCCTGACTGCCGGAGCGTTACGGCGTTCCTGAAGGTGCGGCGCCCGGCAAAATCCTCTCTTCCGGCCCTGAAAACGATCAAGTGGCCGTCCCGCAGGTGGTTCTCCCGAAAACCGAGCCTTCTCAGAACCTTTTGCGATCGAGGATGATCCTGCTCCACATGGGCTTCGATCTCATCCAGCTTCATCACTTCAAAGCCGGCCTTCATCAATTCTTCAAGCGCCTCAGGCATATAACCGCTGCCCCAATACTCTGGTGACAGATCATAGCCCATTTCCGCCCTTGCTCTCTCGCCGTCCTGGACCCAACAATGGAATCCGCAGGTGCCCATAAACGTATCGTTCTCACGGTCAAATATGGCATACCTGCAGCCGGAACTGCGGGTGAGCGCAATAATTTCGTCCGCTTCCTCCAGGCTCACCAAAGGCTCAATATCCATGAACCGGGTGACTTCCGGGTTGGAGAACAACCGAAAGACGTCTTCCCGGTCCTCCGGCTCAAGCGGCCTCAACCTCAGCCTTTCCGTATGCAGGATAGGGTACTGTACATCACGCATCGCTGGGCCCCCTTCATGTTGATATTTTTGCAAAAAACGCCGGATTACCATACTGCATATAGCACCAAAAATATATATTGACAAAATAACGGTTTTGTGTTATAATAAAATATTTATTTTGACAACTTAGTTCCCTGTCCGTAATATAGACTCTGTCTTGAAATCCATGAGTTGGAATTAGGGAGGAATCGAAGGATGAGTACGAACCAAGCTGCCACAAGCGTGTTAATGCTGGACGTATCCGCCGTCATGATGGGCAGCGTTAACACCGTTCACCCTGCGGTCATTACGGATGGAAACGATACGCTCCTGATTGACACCGGCTACCCCGGTCAGTATCCCCTCTTGCGGGAAGCGATGAAGTCCCATGGCCTATCGATCGATTCGATTACCCATGTCATCATTACGCATCAGGATCTGGATCATATCGGCAGCCTGCCGGCCATACGCCAGCACGCCCCTCGTCCGGTCGAAGTCATGTCCAGTCAAGAAGAAAGGCCCTATATTCAGGGTGAAAAGCGTTTGATCAAGGTAACCACGGAGGCGATCGAACGGGCCAAAGCGTCTCTGCCTCCGGAAGTACCTGCTGAGTGGCGTAATGCCTTTATTTCTACGCTGGAGAATCCACCCCGGTCACCTGTCGACACAATCATCCATGAAGGGGAAGAGCTCCCCATCTGTGGCGGCATCGTCGTGATTGGCACACCGGGGCACACTCCCGGGCATATCAGTTTATACCATCGGCCGACCCGGACGCTGATCGCGGCCGACGCCCTCCGGGTCGTTGACGGAGAGCTGCATGGGCCGGATGCCGACACGACCGTCGATATGCCGCTTGCGACGCAGTCCATCGCCCAACTGGCCGCCTACGACATATCATCCGTTATTTGCTACCACGGCGGAAAACTTGAAGGACCCGTTGTACAGCGGCTACTGGAGCTAAGCGGAACGCAGCGTTCCCTTTAGAAAGAAGGATCAGCGGCCCGTTCGAAGCCGGCGACCTGAGTGCTGTAATAGTCGTAAGCTCTATGCATTTTTGCCATATATTCCGGATCCCCGCTGGAACAGGCAAAACGGATATCTCCTCCGCGCTGCGTTCCGGACGTTCCCGTTTTCTTAAGAATATAGTCCAGCCTCCGCACCGTCCCGGCGCTCCCGTCAATGATCTCAATATGCGGCGGCAGAATCTGCCTCAAGATCCGGGTATAGAAGGGATAATGCGTGCATCCGAGCACTAGGGTTCCGTATTCCTCCAGCCGGTAATCGGCAAATTTATCCAGAAAATACCGTGTCATCCGGTCCGGGTCGAACTCCAGCGCTTCGCAGTATCCGACCAGCTCGGGGAGCGGCAGGGAGTCTACGATGCTGTGGTCATCCACCCTGGAAACGAGCTGGGTGTATTTAGACTGGTGCAGGGTCAGCGGGGTTGCCGCCACCAGCACCCTTTTCCCGGTCAGCCGGTTCATTTCAACTGCGGGCTTAACCGCAGGCTCCATCCCGATGATCGGAATGTCGTATTCCCGGCGAAGCTCCTCCGCCGCGGCGCTCGTCGCCGTATTGCAGGCAATGACAAGCGCTTTGATCTCGTCCTGCAGAATCATGTCCACGGACTGGCGGACATAATCCAGAACCTGATCCTTTGTCTTGGTTCCGTAAGGAACGTGAAGCGTGTCTGCAAAAAATAAAAAGTCTTCGTTGGGCAGCTGCTTTACGGCTTCAGACAGCACGGTCAGTCCGCCGAGGCCTGAATCAAAAAGCGCAATTCGCATGTTGTTCACCTGATTTTTCTTAATAATTGCTCCGGGCGCATATCCATGGCTGCCCGGCGATGTTCCATCCGGGGCCGTCAGCCCCGGAGTTATTATATCATGTTGTCCGGGCATCATCGGGAAATCTGTAAACCATGCCGATAAAGAGCACGTTCCGCCCCCCCACCATCGAGGAGAACTCGCAGGTCTCCCTGAATCCTGCCCTGCTGTATACCTTTGCAGCACGCTGATTGAATTTGGCCACCGCTAGGCGGATTCCCTTCCCGGGAAACTTATCGGAAACATAAGCCATGCCTGCTTTTACAAAATCCAGGCCTGCACCCTGCCCCGTCAGCTCGGGATTCATGCCCAATCCGTAATCAACGCAGGTATCATCTTCGTATAGACCGGCCCCATAACCTCCGGCAACACGGGCTGAATTGCCCGTGCAGTAAAAACCGACCAAATTTCCGGCGGAGTCCGACGCTGCTGCATAATCCCCGTTCATCAGCTCCAATATATCTTCTTCATCTGCTGCCATACTATAGAAGTCATACGGAGCCGGATAGCGCCATGTCGATATCCGGGCGGCAGCTTCCCGGGTCATCGGTTGAATCTGTATTTCCATGCCTAATGGTTACCTTCCTTCAAGTTTTACTGCTCACCAAGTCCACGGCCGATAAAATTGGCCGAAACCCTTGGCACATGAAGCTCTTTGGCCCAAACGGACAGCTGGCCCATATGATGAATTTCATGGGCGATGACGTGCTTTGCGACCTCTCCGTAACGCAAGGGTTCGGCATGCCAGGCGGCCTTGACGATTTCCCCGTCCCGCTCAGGACTCCGGCTCAGAATCAGCGGACGAAGCTCTGTCACGTAGCTGTCGGACAAGGCTCTGACTTTGCTCAGGGTCGCGAAATCCTCGAATTTTGGTTCTGCAGCCTCCTTGCCTTCGGCAGCCAGCATCCAACTGTACTCGACGTCAGCGATGTGGAACAAGGTTTTCAGGATGGAGCCAACTCCGCCCGTTCGCTCCTTCAGTAATTCTTCATGACTCAACTGTGCGCAGACATCAAACCATTCATCGCGTACCTGCCAATTATATAGAAAAAGGGATTTCATCATTTCCTCCTGGCGCAGTGTTCCTGCGCTCATTGTTCATGTTATGAACCCGACGCTTGCCCCGACCGGGCGGGCTCCCGGGAAAATTGTTCGGCAGTTTCAATTTCCTTGAATTATTTTTTTCTGCGGTACGGTCTTCAAGGGCTCGGCAATCATCCAGACATGGCCGAACGGATCCTTGATCTTCCCAACCAAGTCCCCGTGAGGCTGTGCGGCAACCTCCCTAAGCATGGCCGCTCCAGCCGCAAGGGCGTTGTTCACTGTTTCCAATGCATCCTCAACGGTGATATACAAAATCACCGGCGTTCCACCGAGCGTTTCCGCTGCGGTATTATGCTCGGGAAATTCGTCCGCGACCATGAACCGCGCATCACCGACCCGGATTTCAGCATGCGATGTTTTCCCGTCTTCCGTAACCATCCGGTTCGCTTCCGTCGCGCCAAACACCGATTGGTAAAAAGAAATGGCAGCGGCAGCATCATGAACGGCCAACATCGGAATGATACTCAAAGCCAGCCCCCCTATTAAAGATCATATCCGTTCTATTAATATAATCGCTTTTCGTAGCTTTCCGCCAGCGACCGTGCGACCTGCTCCTCCGTAACCTTTAATCCGCGCACATGATCCGCGATGATGGCGGCAGGATTTGGCAGGTTCTCCCGCTTCGGCCATTGTTCCGGATCCCACAGCTTGGAGCGCTTGAAGGCTTTGGCGCAGTGAATATAGCACTCCTCGACCTCCACGCCGATGCCTATTTGCGGGATTTTCCCCTGGGCGGACAGTTTCTCCATCAGCTCAGGATCCGCAGTAATGCAGGCCTTTCCGTTAATCCGGAGCGTCTCCTCCAGCCCTGGAATGATAAAGATCAGCCCGGCACTCGGGTTCTGCAAAATATTTAGCAGCGAATCATACCTCCGGTTACCTGGTCTTTCCGGAATGACCAGCCGCGTATCATCCAATATGTATACAAAGCCCGGTGCATCGCCGCGGGGTGATACGTCGCAGCTGCCCTCCGCGTCACTCGTGGACAGGAACAGCAGCGGAGACTTGGAAATAAATTCGCGGCAGTGGGAATCCAAACGCGTGATAACCTTGTTCCTGACCAGTTCGCTGGGAGGACTGCTCAGTAATCGAAGCTCCTCCTCCGATTGAATAATTGCCTTAAAAGGACTTGCCGTCATCGCTCATCCCCCTGTTTCTCATTCATTTTGTATATAATGTAATCCAGCTTCTCCTCAACTCTCCTCAAGGCGGCATCGGAATTTCTGACATGCCTGCTGCCGTTGGATACGTATTTGAACAAGCCGAAGAAAAACAAAAGGATCAAGCCGATCACGACAAGCGAAAATACAAGGCTGAACACGTTAACCGACACTTCCAACGCACCTCCATGAACCTATTATAATCGTTTTGGACAGGGAAGACAGCCGGACGGGCGCTAATCACTTCGGCTTTTCGGATCAAGCTTGTGATTTTGCCCCTTGCCCATGATATCATATCAAGTAGTACACCATTTACATAAAGGGAGATGAAGGATGTTGAAACAGGAACTCACGGAACGGTTAATCTCTTACGCCAGGGTGGAGACCCAATCGAATGAAGAAAGCAGCACCACGCCTTCGACTCCGGGACAGCTCACCCTTGCGCGCATGCTGGTGGAAGAGCTGAATTCCATCGGCATGAAGGACGTCACGATGGATGAGAACGGCTATGTCATGGCCACGCTTCCTTCCAATACGGACAAGGATGGCGTGCCGACGATCGGCTTCCTCGCCCATGTGGATACCGCAACGGATTTTACCGGCAAAGGCGTCAATCCGCAAATCGTCGACAACTATGACGGAGGCGATATCGTTCTGAACGCGGGACTAGGCGTCGTCCTTTCCCCAAAGCTGTTTCCTGAGCTGCCTCAGTACAAAGGGCACACGCTGATCACGACGGACGGAACGACCCTGCTTGGCGCAGATAACAAAGCCGGCATAGCCGAAATCATGACTGCGATGGCTTACCTGATCGGCCATCCGGAAATCAAGCACGGGACGGTCAGAGTCGCGTTTACCCCCGACGAGGAAATCGGCCGCGGCCCCGAGAAATTCGATGTTGCGGCTTTCAACGCCGATTTTGCCTACACCGTGGACGGCGGTCCTCTTGGCGAGCTGGAATACGAGAGCTTTAACGCAGCCAAGGCAAGCATCACGATCCAAGGCACCAACGTTCATCCGGGCACGGCGAAGAACAAGATGGTAAACTCGATCAAAATCGCCATGGAGCTGAATTCCATGCTTCCACCGGAGCAGGCGCCCGAGCATACGGAAGGCTATGAAGGATTCTATCATCTGCTCTCGCAGAACGGAGATACCGAACGCACAAAAATGGAGTACATCATCCGCGATTTTGACCGGACGGAATTTGCCGCCAAGAAAGAGCATCTGACCCAGGTCGTGAAGCAGCTTCAGGCAAAATACGGCGAGGAGCGCGTCATCCTGGAAATGCGCGATCAGTACTACAACATGAGGGAAAAAATCGAGCCGGTAAAAGAGATCGTCGACGTAGCCTACGAAGCGATGGAAAGCCTGGGCATCAAGCCGATTGTCAAGCCGATCCGCGGCGGAACGGACGGTTCCCAGCTCTCCTATATGGGGCTGCCGACGCCGAATATTTTTACGGGCGGTGAAAACTTCCACGGCAAGTTCGAATACATTTCCGTCGACAATATGCTGAAGTCGGTACAGGTTATCATCGAAATTCTGAAGCGCTTTGAAGCAAGAGGCGTATGAGCATCGTTCCGGAGGGAAACAACCAGCGCAATATCGAACGTTTTTCCGGATACGGGGATACCTACGACCGCTACCGGCCCGCAGCGCCTCCCCTGGTGACGTCCCTCCTGACTGGGTACCTTCAGCGCAAGCCGGAACTGGTGCTCGATCTGGGCTGCGGCACCGGGCTGTCCACGCTTGTCTGGAAAAAGCACGCGGACCAGGTTATCGGCATCGAGCCGAATGACGACATGCGCAGCGTCGCGGAGTCCAAGCTGGAGCAGATGACGGATGCAGCCCACATCCGCTTTATGGCAGGCTACTCCAACCAGCTTGCCGTCGGCAGCGAAACCGCCGACATTATTACGTGCTCGCAGTCTTTTCACTGGATGGAGCCGGCAAGCACGCTGCTGGAGGCTGCCCGGGTGCTGAAGCCCGGCGGCATCTTCGCCGTCTACGATTGCGACTGGCCGCCGACGCTGTATTGGCAGGTGGAGCAAGCCTACGAAGAAGTGATCAACCGGGCCGACGGCATCATCCGCGAACAGCTCAGCCAAGAGAAGCAGGCTGTCAAAAGGGATAAGGAAAAGCATCTCGCGGCCATTAAGGACAGCGGCCATTTCAGGTTCGCCAAGGAAATTGTGTTCCATCATGCGGAGGATTGCGATGCTGACAGGTATTTCGGCATCGCAATGAGCCAGGGCGGAGTTCAAACGGTCCTCCGGCTAAACCCGAAGGAGCTGGATGAAGACATTAAGCGTTTCAAACAAGTCGTCGATGACTTCTTCCAGGAAAGGACGCTGCAGGTTTTGTTCAGCTACAGGATGAGGCTCGGCGTAAGATAAACTTGAAAATGACAAAAAAATCAGGCCAAGCAGCCGGTTTTACTTTCCTCCTCAGATAAAGAGAAGTACATCGAACCGCTGACGCCTGATTTTTTTGCCTGCTTCTTCAGCCCTGATCCCCTTAAAAGTAATTCTTCATCGCTAAATATCCCCCACTTGATTCACTTTAGCAATTGACAAGTAGACACTGACCAAGCCAATCAGGCCCAGCACTGCGTATAACATGTTCGTGTTCAAAGGAATATGAAGCAGTCCTGCGAAATTCGGGAACTGCATGAGAAAAACGGAGCAAATCACGGTCGGAATGACCGCCCTCTTCCAGATCCCGAACAAAAACAGCGGAACAAAGCTGATCACCGAGACAACCGCGGAATGAACGATCGACTTGACCGTAAACGAAATGATGTCCGCGAGGGTTGGCAGTCCGTGAATGACGTCGATGAACAAATCGAACACATAGGTGGTAATTCCGGATAGAACAAAAGATATAAGCGTACACAGGAAAACCGCCAGGAAGATAAACCAAACTTTGGCCATAACCAGTTTTTTGCGGCTAATGGGATATCCGAATGAAAGGGACATCGTTTTATTCTTATATTCCTCGATAAATACGTGATTAATCATGGAGGCGCCGAACAGAACAAACCCCATTTGGATCGCCGACATCAGCTCCATCGCGCTTGAATAACTCTCCTCAAAATCCGTGAACGCTAAATCAGCCATGACCACTTTTAAAAAGAAAACGGGAAGAAACATAAGGATCACCCAATAGATCATCACTTCACCGATAACCTTTTTCTGCTCTAATTTTCTCCACTCGAGCTCAATCAGTTTAGTCAAACTTATCGCCCCCCTGGATTTGGTGGTAAAAATAGTCTTCCAGCGTACTCGTATGCTTCTGAATTTCCTCAATTTCAATATCGTTCGATATCAATGTTTTCGAAATATCGCTTGTGGATCGGGCCGTGTCGTATACACGAATCCTTGTATCCTTCACAATTTTGATGTTGGAAATTCGGAGCTTATGTTCAAGCAAATAGACCGTTTTCTGCACATTCGAAGTGACCAGTTCGATATAATCGGTCCGCAACTTCTGAATGTCGGCCAGTGCGACTTCATTCACCAGTTTCCCGTGCTGAATCATCCCGATTCGGTCAGCCATCTGCTCGATTTCACCCAGGATGTGACTAGACAGGAGAAACGTTATGCCATATTCCTTGTTTAACATCCGGATTAATTCCCGCATATCTTTAATCCCGATGGGATCCAGCCCATTGGTGGGTTCATCCAGGACAATCAGCTCAGGCTTCGTAATCATGGCACGGACGATTCCCAGACGCTGTTTCATGCCAAGCGAGAAGTCCTTCACTTTCTTGTCATCAATCCCATGCAAATTGACCATATCCAGCGCTTGGGTGATGGCCTTTCCGTCATAAAAGCCCAGATATTCACAGTGAATCCGCAAGTTCTCCATGGCTGTTAGATGTTCGAAAAATATCGGATATTCAATGATGCTCCCGACTCGCTTTAACCCGTCTTTTGCAGATTCCGTAAACATCTTGCCAAATAGCATGATTTCTCCCGATGTGGGGATGATGAGTCCCGTGAGCATTTTCATGATCGTCGTTTTACCGGCACCGTTCGGTCCAAGCAAGCCGTAAGTTTCTCCTCTTTTTACCGTGAGATTAACATTCGAAGTAATCGTTTTTCCTTTTACCGTTTTGGTAAGCTCATAGGTTCGAATGACGTCGCTCATTTGAGTTATGATCCTCCCGTCTATATTCATCCTTTGAATTACTTCTATCGTAAAGCAAGGAATGGATCATTTTTCTTACTCAATCCTTACAAGTTTCTTAAGTTCGTAAAAAGAGGCGTTCAGACAGAACACCTCTTGTGGGAGATCTAATGTGGCACCTGTTTAAAAATGCATGTAAACGTCGTTTTCTCAAACGGTGTGCTCGTAAGCCGAATCGATCCTTTCATCGCCTCCGTTAAACGTTTCGAAATACTAAGGCCTAGTCCGCTACCCTGAAATTGCGGGTTTCGGGCGTCATCTAATGTGTAAAGTCTTTCAAACACGCGGTCCTGGTGGACTTCTGTAATGCCTTTTCCGCGATCCCAGACGTCGACAGCAACCGATTCGCCTTCTTCCCGAAGCGTTAAACCAAACACGCCTCCGTCGCTTCCATACCGGATTGAATTTGATATTAAATTGTTTAATATTCGTTGCAGCGCATGCTCATTACCGAGTATGTAAAGGGGACGCTCCGGAATTTCAAGCTCCACCCGAAGACCTCGGGATGTCAGAAGCTCATAAAATTCAAGCACGCTTTGGCGGCAAATCTCATTGAGGGAAATTTTGCTGAGCGGGATTTCGTAGTCTTCCGACTCGATTTTAACGAGATCAAAAAACTGGTTAAGCAATGCGACCAGACTGTTCACTTTATCGTTTAGCCGCAGAATTACCTGCTTTCTTTCTTCTTCGGAAATCGATTCTTCCTGGTTCAGCTTTTCGGCATATCCCAGAATGACCGTCAGGGGCGTTTTCAAATCGTGGGACATGTTGGATATCATTTTCTTCAGACTATCCTTGGTTCTGGCATAATCCGCAATCACTCTTTGGTTGTAATCCAGCAGACGGTTGATTTGGATCAGCAACTGCTGCACGGCTTGCTGGTCGGTTTGGAAAAGCACCTTCTCGGCGGTTTGATGTTCGATGATCTCCATGATTTTATTCGATATTTCCTGTACATTCCGATTCCATGTTCTGCGGGAAACAAACTGCCAAATATTCATGAGGAGCAAAACAGCAATGGCCGCGCTTAGAAAAATAACCATGGCTACCCTCCCAATTTATATCCGATGCCCCAAACGGTACGAATAAACTGAGGATTGGAAGGATCTTCCTCGATTTTTTCTCGAAGCCTGCGGATATGAACGTTAATCACGTTTTCATTCCCATAATAATCGTCTTGCCAGACGAATTGATAGATTTGCTCCTTGGTGAACACCCTGCTCTGATAAGTTAAGAATAATTTCAGAATATGAAACTCCTTGGAGGTGAGCGTAACACTCTGACCTCGGACCTGCACAGAAAACGTGCGTAAATCAAGAGTGAGGTCCTTATAATGAATCCGATCCTCCGTCGGCTGATGATCCGTCCGGATATATTGTGTTGCCCTGCGTATGGCAGCTTGCACTCTGGCGGTTAGCTCAATCATGGAGAACGGCTTGCTTAGATAATCATCTGCGCCAAAACCAAGTCCTAGAGCCTTGTCAAGGTCGCTGCCTTTTGCGGAAATAATAACGACGGGAACGACGCTTCTTTCCCTGATCTGCTTGAGCACATCCATGCCATTTACTTTAGGAAGCATTAAATCCAGCAAAACCAGATCAAACTCCTCCTTATCAATAAATGATTCCGCTTCTTCCCCATCCAGCGCGACAAACACTTCATAGTTTTCCTGCTTTAAATGACTCTCAATCAGCTGGCTGATTTCCTTATCGTCTTCGATTAGCAGAATGCGCTTTGGCACGCAGATCCCCCCGAGCTCCTCGTATTTTGACCGGTGAAATTTCCAACACCTACACTCTCCACTTCCGGATGAGCTGATTGGTCACTTCCGACAACAGCAGGCCAAGGGCGATCGCCCCCGAAATCATAAAGGCTTCGGCTCCCAGCTGGACGGCCTGGTCATACTGGTTCTCAACTGCGTTGCGCATCGCGTCATAAGCCGTTCCGCCGGGGACCAGCGGAATGATGCCCGATACGCTGAACACGATGATCGGCGTGCGGTACCTTTTGGCGAACAAATGGCTGATCATCGTGACGCAGTAACTGGCGACCACGGTGGCTGTAATCCGCAGCACGTGCATATCCTGAAGCCATATATACAGCAGCCAGCCGACCATCCCGGCAAATCCGCACTGCAGCAGCGCCTTTTTCGGGGTGTTGAAGAGCATGCCAAACGCAGCCGATGCGACGAAGCTCGTGACGAGTTGTTCAATGTACATACGGCATCCTCCTCATTGAAATGACAGCATAAATGCGATGCCCGCCCCGATCGCAAAAGAGGTGATGAACGCCTCGGCCCCCTTCGACAAGCCGGAAACCAGGTGGCCTGCCATCAAATCGCGGATCGCATTAGTAATCAGCAGCCCCGGTACGAGCGGCATGACCGAGCTGATGACGATAATGTCCAGGTCCTGCCCGAAGCCGAATTTGACGAACAGGATCGAGCAGAGGCCGATGGCCAGCGCTCCCGAAAACTCGGCGAAGAACTTGACCGGAATCATCCGCTGCAGCATCAGCGTGCAGTAATATCCGAGACCTCCGGCCACAGCCGCGGGCAGGAAATCGGGCCAGATGCCTCGGAACATGATCAGGAAACAGCCGCTGGCCAGCGCCGCCATCAGCAACCGCAGCCACAGCGGGTAAATATCGCCTGTCCGCTGGATGATTTCCAGCTCCCGGCGCGCTTCAGCGATGGTCAGCTCCCCTTTGCTGATGCGGCGGGATACGCTGTTCACGCGGTCGATTTTATGCAAATTCGTCGTCCGGTCCGAAATTCGGTTCAGCCTCGTGATCGGCTGCGGATCCTCCATAGAAAAAATGAGTCCCGTAGGGGTCATGTAGCTATGCGTTTTATCCACGCCAAAAGAAGCGGCAATCCGTACCATGGTATCTTCCACCCGGTACGTCTCCGCTCCGCTCTGCAGCATGATTTGCCCGGCCAGCAGGCATACCTTCATGATTTCGTGCTCCCTCTGCACCAAGTCTTCCAAAGCTCTTCCTCCCGTATGCGCATAACCCTATGTTAGTTACAGTATAATCGGTTTGCCGGACAAAAACACGGACAAGCGTCACTTCCTCATAATAGAGCGGAATCCTCCGGAGTAAGAAGTACCTTCGGTTATTGTGGCTTGACTCCGATATACAGCAGATGAGAGGAAGCACCTAGGATATATGGGTCTTCTGCAGCCTCCATGATACGGTTCAGAAACCGCTGATATTCCTCTGGACCGCGGCCCCGCCAGTATGCCCACTGTTCCTCGTTCATAGACTGCACCACGCTGCCGGATGCGATCAACTTCACGCTGTCGAAGCCGTGCTGCTCCATGAAGGGACGGATCTCATCAATCGGAAAATAATAAGCTCCCGTAAACCGGCCATCATCGCTGTGGTTGAATACACCCGTTCTCATAAACTCATCAATGCCGTCCATTGTATCATTCGGCTTCCAGAACTGCGGATGCAGCAGCGAATTTATTAAATGCCTCGTCCGGGACATAAAGGCGACAAATACATGTCCGCCGGGTTTGACCACCCGGAAGAGCTCCCGGGCCGCCTGCTTCCGGTCTTCCTCCTGCTGGAGATGGTACAGCGGCCCAAGCATCAAAACGGCGTCAAACCGCCCGTCTTCAAATCTTCCAAGATCTCTTGCATCGGCCACGTGTATCCCCTGGAACCGTTCCTCCAGCTTGCATTCCTTCACTTTGCCGGCCGCGAGGCCGACGAGGCGTGGAGACAAATCGGTCAAGGTCACGTCATAGCCTTCCTGCGCCAGCGCAACCGCATATTTGCCCGGCCCCGCTCCGTTGTCGAGGACATGTGTTCCCGGCTTCAAATACCGCTTAATGAAATGGAAGTTGACCATAAATTCGACCGGCTCCCGCTCCAGTCTCCCCCATTCATCAAACTGATTATAGTAATCGATTATGCTGCCCATCTTTCCGCTTCCTTTCCATAGACGGATTCCCGTCCTTCATATTTCAGAGCTTATCCCAAGCCAAACCGGTTTCCAGAACGGCCTGGCCGGCGATATCCAGCGTTTTTTCAGAGACAGGACTTCCACCCATTTTTATATAAAATTGACGCGCCGGATTATCCTTGAGCACCCACAAGTACATGGAACCGAAGCCGTTCTCCCGGAAGGCTTGGATCAGCGTGTTCACCAGCAATTTTCCATGTCCCTTTCCCTGATGTTCCTGAAGTAAATACAAGGCGTAGATTTCCGCATCATACCCGGCAACTTCCTCCCGGCATTTTCCCCCTTGTATAAACCCGAATACCCGTCCGGCTTCATCCTCGGAAACGAATGTCCACAAGTCCTTATCCTCCCGGCTTAGAAGCTGCTTCCACCGCTCCATCCGGCTCTCCACCGTCAGCTGATCCAGATAGGCGTCTGCAATCATGCCTCTGTAGGTCGTTTTCCAGCTTTCCACGTGGACCTTGGCCAGCACCGGGTAATCATCATAAGCAGCCTGTCTGATGCTCATACGGAAAATCTCCTTTCGCATAGTGCATATTCCAATGCATCCATTCGCACTAGTGTTGATCAGCCTCGAAAAAACTTGATCACCGTCTGAGTTGCCATTATAATAAAAAAACAAGAACAAATGTTCTTGTTCGAAATTCTTCGATCATCGCTATGTAACTACTTACCTGTAATAATGGAGGAGATAAAACCATGAATCCCTGCTGCCAAAGCGCGCTGCATCATATAAATGTGGCAATCCGTTCCATTCTCGAGATCATGGACGGTCTGGATGAATGCGATCTGCCGAAGCGGCCCACTCCCGGCAAATTTTCCGTAGGTGAGCTGCTGGAGCATCTCGCCATGCTGCCGCTCGCCGATTTGATCATTTCGGACGGTGCCTCACAGGAAGAGATGGCTGCATTTTACAGCAGGACATCGTATTCGACGAGCGAGCGCATCCGCCAAGCCTTTCAAGATAACTATGAATCCCTTGTACAAAAATACGGCTCGCTGACGGAAGCCCAGCTTCAGGAAGAGGTTTCCTCCTACTGGGGGGCATCATATACTCGGTTCGGCTGGCTGCTGGAAATTTTGGCGCATTTATACCATCACCGGGGTCAGCTTCATTCCATGCTCGTGCATGATTTGGGACATGACCCGCGCGTTTCTTTATTTGAGTAATACATCACTTTTCATTCGGCTGCCGCGTTGGAACATGGGCTACTCCCGTTACGTTCTAGGAGTATCCCTTCAGGATGTGCCCGGTAAGGTTACTTTCTCAAAATGTTCAACGACCGGGAAAGGGTCGTAATAGTGATGCAGCAGCCCTTTCCACCGAGCATAAGATTCGGACTGCCTGAATCCTTCCGTATGGTCCTCAAGGGTTTCCCACTTCACGAGGAGGAGATATTTGTTTGGAACCTCCATACAGCGCTGAAGCTCATGTCCGATGTACCCTTTCATGGAAGATATAATGCCCGAAGCCTCCCGGAAGGCTTGCTCAAATGCTTCGCCCTGCCCCGGCTTCACCTGCAGCATCGCGGCTTCCAAAATCATATCATTTCCTCCTGACTCTCTGCCAACTTTATCACGCGTCCTGAGCCGCGCCTATACTTCGAGGTCAAGCACAAGCTCCCCATTTATGAATTGACCGGTCTCTTTAAAACCCAGCCCTTTGTACAGCCGGTTTGCGGCTGTATTGTCGGGAACATGCGAGATTCTGATAACAGAACAGGCCGGATGCTCTTTTTGCTTGCGAAGGACGGCGGATAATCCCGCTTTGCCGTAACCTCTGCCTTGATAATTCCGGTCGATCATGAACCTGACGATCCAGAAGCAGCCGTCTTCCGGATACGGCTCCTCATCGAACAGCGCAAATCCTACCATGAAATCACCTGCATAAATCGCGTAGGGATAGCAGGTTTTCTCCTCGGCCGCCTTTTGCAATGAATTTAGATTTGAAGCCACAAAACTCAACTGGTCATCCCTGGGACGAAGCTCGATGCACTGCTGGCGGATATCGTCGGTAACAGGTTTTAAATATACAGGATCCATACAGACACCTCCTGTCTACAGCTTCTTGACGGATTCCGCCATCGTGATCTGTTTTTCCTGATCCCACACATCATGGATTTCAAAGGTTCCCTCCTCGAAGAAGAGCGGAAATCTCTTGCGGAACCATGGCTGCATTGGCAGCTCCAGCGCATCTTCGATCGTTACCCAACGGAGCTCGCCTTCCGGCGGATCGGCGAGGAGTTCTCCCTCGTATCTTCTCTTCCTCATTTATTCCGGAATATAACATCCTGCGTGATTTCCGGGGCCATGTCGTAGGCTGCACCCAATCCTTTTTCCTCAATAGCTTGTCTCGATACCCGCTTTAGCGTAATCGACCCGGTAAACTCCGATCGGAACAAGGGCAGGCTGACCGCCACGCAGCCTTCGTCCACCCATCGGGCCTGCAAATGCTTGAGCCCGGCGATCTCCGTCTCGATCCCTTCACGGTACCATGGATGCTCCTCATCTTCGGACACTCCTGGCTCATTGAGACATACGTACAGCGACAGGCTGTCGCACAGCTTCAGCAGGTTAAAATGGCGCTCCACCCGGCTGGCGTCCAATCCGCTGAGCTGACTTTGAATCCGTTCCTGCCGAAGGAGCTCTTCCTTGTAAAACCGGGCGGCTTCCGGTTCTTCCGCATAACGGATCTGCTGGAACGACGCATAATGCTTGCTGCAGAGCAGACCTGCATACGGATCCATCTCTTCCGCCTCATCCAGGCCGGCTCGGTACGAAGACAGCTTGGGCTTAAGCGGATAGTTGATAAAGGAAAACGGGCTGCTGCTTGCTGAATCCCATAGCGGATTCTCGTCCAAATATCTCCAGCCGCGATCATGCTGGGTAATGGCCAGCACCGCAGCTTCACGATCCGATCCTGTCGGCATCCACTCCGGCAATAAATGCTCTGCAATCTGTCCCGATAACTTGGCATGATCATGCTGGCGAATCAGAACGAAGCCTTCCGGTTGTTCTCTGACAATCATCACATTCACCCTCCATCGGTTGATGTTTTACCTAATATTAACTTTTTCCAACCCATTTTCCCAGCAAAAATTCACGTGTGGATCGACAACCTTCCCCGGCCTTGCACCACCAGCAGAAAAAAACCTCCAACCGGAACATTCCGGCTGGAGGCTCAATATCACATGGGGAAGGGGAAGAGCTGGTGCTGATGTTGGTATTGCCAATTAGAAATCAGAGGTAGCGATTTGAATCGTACCGAACACCGGACCGGCAGCTGAAGCCAGTAGTGCGGCGACAAGCAGACGTTCCACTGAGAGCGTCAAGCTGTTTGCCGCCGGGATCGTATAAGTGACAACAGGGGCGTTGACGCGGGTGATGACAAGGTCAACCGGAAAAGCCGACGTGTTGTTCACCGTGACCGCAGCATTGATTCCGCCGGCAAGATTCTCATAGAACGACTTGCCGACACCAGCGGCTAGCGAGTAGAACTGCTCTGGTAACAAAATAGCCATGTGACATGACCTCCTTTACCATTTGATAGATTATCCTATGCCTGAAATCTATCAATGCAACGTTACTTGCCGCTAGATTGAAACACATTTTAATAGACGCCCCAGCCCTGCAGTGACGATTCTGACCGCTTTCTGCAGCTCTATTCTTTATATCAAATCCAGACGGAGCCGGACCATATCCTGCACTTGGATTCCGTCTTCATAGAATACTTCCTCATAGTGTCGGATAAAAAAGCCCGGGTCCACGCCCACGATCCGGAAACCGCAGCGTTGATAGAGTTTCAATTGAGGAAAGCTGGAGTTGGCTGTGCCGATTTCCACCGCATGCGCTCCCTGCCTCCTGGCTTCTTCGACGGCGTTTTCGATCAGCATTTTGCCGATCCCTTTGCCCTGCAGATCTTCCCGTACCGCAATATTGACGATCTCAACCGTTTTCGGATGCGTATCGATCAGTACATACTCTCCCGCTAATTCGCCGTTGAGGTAAGCTCCATACCCCCTGCCCCTTGCGACGTAATCCTCAACCATCTCTTTGGATGGATCAGCAAGCAACAGCAGGTCATAGGGGATATCCTCGCCGATTCCCCACGGTTGAATGGTTATTTCCATCTTGCAAATCACCTCTTTCGTTCTCATGAGCCAAGCTTCTGATTTGGCATATGCCATATGTAAAGTTTTCCTTTCCACCCTGGGGGCCGCTTGCTACAATAGAGAAGCTAATGCATCAGGACGGAGGATTAATCAAACCATGCGGTTACTGCATCAGGTCTCGTCAGAATGGAATCGCCTCAACCGGAATATCCGGCTCTTTTTTCTTGCCAATTTACTGTATCAGATCGGGACAGGCATGTTCTCGGTGCTTTACAATCTTTACGTGCAAACGCTGGGTTACCCCGATACGATGAACGGCACCTTGGTGAGCGTTCAGTCGTTTGCAACGGCGCTTATTTTCATACCGATCGGACTGCTGGGGGACCGTACCAGCCATAAGCTGCTCTTAATGACCGGCGCATTGTTTACAGGTCTGAGCTTCATGGGCAGGTCGCTGGCCAGCGGTGAATCCGCCCTGATCGTCCTGTCCGCTGCAGCTGGCCTTTTTGCGGCCTTCTTCCAGGTGATCGCCGTCCCGTTTCTGGCCGGGAATTCGGACAAGAAGCAGCGGCTGAAGCTGTTCAGCTACCACTTCTCCCTCGTGCTGGCCGCCCAGGTCATCGGCAGCAGCGGCGGCGGTTACCTGGCCGATATGCTCCAGTCCGCCGGCTGGAGCAAAATCCAGAGCCTGCAGGCTGTGCTGTTCACCGGAGGAGCGGCGAGCGTGCTTGCCTTTGTGCCCTTGCTGCTAGTCCGGCAGAAGCCGGCTGTTCAAAAAGACGTTTCGGCCGCTCCCCCGGGGCCTGCCCTGTCCCATCCGCTTCCATCTTCAGCGCGGGAGGACTGGAGCGCCATCGCCAAATTTACGCTGGCCCAGCTGATTGTCGGCCTTGGCTCGGGACTGGTCGTGCCTTATCTCAATCTGTACTTTACAAACCGCTTTGCCGTATCCCTTACGGCCGTCGGCATCCTGATTTCACTCGGCCAGATCATGACGATCGTGTCGATGCTGATCGGCCCGTCGCTGGCAAGCCGCGTCGGACCGGTCAAGGCCGTGGTGCTGTTTCAGATGATGTCCCTGCCTTTTTTGCTGCTGACCGGTTTCACCAACCTGTTCGCAGTCGCTTGCTTCAGCTTCCTCTTCAGGCAGGCACTGATGAATGCGGCCAATCCCATCCAGTCCTCGATCACGGTTGACCGGGTATCCGATGCCCGCAGAGGGATCGCCAACTCGATGACGCAGACCGCATTCATGCTCGGCTGGGCTACAATGGGACCTGTCCAATCCCATTTGCTTACCGCATATGGGACGTACTGGGGCTATGCGCTGACTTTCAGCATGACCGGAATCCTATACATCAGCGCATCGGCCATCTATTACTTTATGTTTAACGAGCGTAAGCAGAAATCCGCTTCTCCGCAGGCGGCTAACCAGAACGCTCCGGCCTGAATGCCAATCCAACGATGCCTGCAGGAGCCTTCCAGCTACCATCACCGTCCCCTCAAAACCGCAAGAATGGGCCGGTACATAGCGGAAGGAGCTCCTGCAGTTTGTTTATCGTCAGCGTCCCTTCCGGCAGGAGCGGACCCGATTCAGCAGGCGCAGTGAGCAGCAGTACGGGACGCAGACCTGCCGCAGCGGCGCCCTGCGCGTCCTTTTCGGGATGGTCACCCACAAACCAGCAGTTCTCCGGACGGGCCTGCAGCCTGCTCAGCGCCATTTCGTAAATTCGCCGGTCCGGCTTCTTGACCCCCGCCTCTTCCGAAACGATAACCGCATCGAAATAGCCTTTGAGCTGCACCTGGTCAAGCTTGGCATACTGGGCTCTGGCCGAGCCGTTCGTGACGCACCCGATCCGGATTCCCCTGCTTTTCAGTTCCTGCAGCACCAATTCCGCTCCGTCCATCGCTACGGTGCAGGAGGGAAACTCAGCGAACCAATAAGCGAGCAGGTCTTCGGCGGTCGTCGCCTCATCCCTCATTGGCAGTGTCCGCCTCATTTCCTCATACAGCTCCCTTTTTTCCCGATAGCCATTCCGGTCTGCGGCACGCAGCTGTTCCACCAGCCTCAGGCGATGCTCAGGATTGTGCGCGGCGGCAAACCTGTCGATAAATTTTCGCGAAAACTGCTCAAACGCCTGTTTACGGTTCACCAGCGTATTATCCAAATCAAATAGAACGGCTTCCATAACCTCTACTCCCCCTAGTTAAAAAATCGGAAATGATCCAACTGGGTTTTGATCTGGTCGAATTTCTTCCGCACCGAACCCCTGTGATCGGGCAGCAGGGGAATATGGGCCATGTCCGCAATCCGCTCCGCTACCTGGCTTACCGACAGCTCAACGGTATCGATATGCTCCCGGAATATGTCTTGGGATAGACCTTCAATACAGCGTTCGGCCTGCTGAGCGCCCCATGAGTTTGATCGTTCCCCCCGGCTTTTCAAGCGCTGCAGGATGACTTCGCGCGGAGCGCATAACGCAAAATGCTTCACGGTCATGCCGTCCGTGCGCAGCCGGCCAACGATTTCTTCAAAATATACCGGATCGACCACGGTCATTGGAGCGATGATGACTCCGTCGTATTCACAAGCGATGTGCTTCAGCATGGCATAGTTGAATTCCCGCCATAACGGATATTCCTGAAAATCGGGCTTCTTGATGCTGGGCGGAATATTTTTGCGGATAAAATACCCTGCATTCTCTGGATCGTACACGAAAGAATGCGGTATCCGGCGGTGAAGCTCGAAGGCGGTCTGCGTTTTTCCTGCACCAAACGCGCCGTTTATCCATAGGATCATCCATCATCCCTCAACTTTGACGATATTTTGGAGATTTGCTTCTCGCATCCGTTCCATTATACACCAAAAAAACCGGCGGAGCGCCCCGCCGGTTTTTCCCCAACCCTATGCCACAGCATCCCTGGATCATCCTGAAGAGCTGTGGTTCACTGCACTATGCTTCACTTACGCTGCTCATCCTGTAAATTCCTGCACCCACTCGTTATTGTAAAAGGCGATCCCGATATGGGTGTAGCTTTTGTTCAGGATGTTGGCTTTGTGTCCCGGGCTGTTCATCCAGTCCTGCATCACCTGCTGAGGGGAGGTCTGCCCGTTGGCGATATTCTCTCCAGCCGAGTTGTACGTAATCCCGTATTCCTTCATCATGTCGAAGGGAGATCCGTGAGTCGGGGAGTTATGGTCAAAATACTTGTTGTCATACATGTCTTTGGCTTTGGCCATTGCCATGTTGGACAGTTTGGAATCCATGCTGAGTGCACCCAAACCTGCTTTGGAGCGTTCCTGATTCACCAGATCGAGCACTTGTTGAGCATATGCTGAGGCATCGCCACTCGCAGAGGTCTGCTGATTGTTTGTACCCGAAGGAGCCTGGTTCCCGGTTCCTGCGGAAGGAGCCTGGTTTTTGGGGGTACCCGCAGGGGCCTGATTGGCCGGCGTTCCCGTTGGTGTTCCCGTTGGCGTACCGGTTGGCGTTCCCGTTGGAGTTCCCCCTGGGGTGGTTGGAGCTCCGGTCCGCGTCCCGGATGGCGTTCCCGCAGGCTGCTGCGGTGAAGTTCCGGGTACCGCCCCTGGCTGCTGAATCAAATTAAGCAAATCCGAGGTCAGGTCATTTTGATTGACTTGTTTGACCGTCAAATGGGATTTACCCGCTCTGTCCGTAGACGTTGATGAGGCTGAAGTGACGATTTTTCGGGTCGGAGCCGCTTGATGGATATGGCTTGCACGGTTTGCCTGCTTGGTGGTCACCTGCTGGCGCGCCGTTGAAGCGCCGTGATCCGCGCAGCCTGTAATCAATATCAGAACGGCGATCATAACGATTTTTTTCATATGACGAGTGCTGCCTCCCTAATACGGTTGAATGTAAGATACCGACTTAATTTTTCCGCATCAAAGAGGATTTATACCGGCAAAGTATGCTTATCCGGCGTATGGGTATAGTAACTAAAATATAATAATTATTCCAACGGAGAAGAACCTGACATGAATTCATCTAACCAGAAACCGACAAACATCGATCCGAATCTGCCGCTAAGCCGTCATCTGGTAGATAATGAGCACACGCTAAAAATGATGTTCGAGCGCTGCTCGGATGTCATATTCCGGGACGTTACCCTGCAAGGAGACACCAAGCTGCTGTTTATTTACGTAGACGGCATGATTGACAAGGATATTATCCAGTCGGTCATCCTGAAGCCTTTAATGTACGAAGGCATCCCCCAGGGGATCGGCCCCATTGACAGCATTGCGCAAATGTGTGATCAGCAGCTGTTCGCGGTACTGCAAACGAAGAAGGTCAACACGTTCCACGATGCGGCAGATGATATTTTAAAAGGTAACTTGGCCATTCTGGCGGACGGGGAAGCTTCTGTCCTTCTAACAAATGTCTCACAATTTGAAGCAAGATCGATCGAGGAACCGTCTACGGAAGCATCTCTGCGCGGAACGCGGGAGAGCTTCACCGAAACGCTCCGGACGAACACGACGATGCTGCGCAGAATCATCGTCACGCCAAACCTGAAGATGGAATCCTTTCACATCGGTAAACTGACCCAAACCGAGATTGTACTTGCCTATATTGAAGGAATTGTATCCGCTTCGATGCTGGATGAAATTCGCTCAAGGGTTGAGCAGATCGATCTTCAAGACGTGCTGGAATCAGGCTACATCGAAGAATCCATTGAGGACACCAACTTCTCTCCTTTTCCGCAAATGCAGAGCACCGAGCGGCCGGATGTCGTATCCTCCGGTCTATTGGAAGGACGGGTGGGGATCTTGGTGAGCGGGTCGCCAATCGCTCTGATCGTGCCGATGACGTTCTGGGACGGTTTGCAGGCACCTGACGATTATTACGAACGGTTTATGTATGTCACCATGAATCGGTGGATCCGTTATTTGTTCGCCCTGTTTGCCATCCTGTTTCCGTCAGTTTACATTGCGCTGACTACCTATCATCCGGAAATGGTTCCGCCCAAGCTGATGCTAAGCATTACGGGACTCAGGGAACAGGCTCCATTTCCAACCGTCATCGAAGTATTTATTATGGAATTTATGTTTGAGGGATTGCGGGAAGCCGGAATACGGTTACCCCAGCAAATTGGTCCGCTCGTCAGCATCGTGGGGGCGTTGGTCATTGGACAGGCTGCGGTACAGGCCGGGATCATCTCGGCGCCGATTGTCATCGTCGTATCCGCCGCCGGCATATCGTCGTTTGTGATCCCCCGTTACCGGTTCGGCTACCCGATGCGGATGCTGCGCTTCCCGCTGCTCGTGTTGTCCGGTATTTTCGGACTTTTCGGCACGGCGATCGGCATGATCGCCATTTTGTCCCATCTGATCCATCTCACTCCGTTTGGATCGCCGTATCTTCAGCCCGTTGCTCCAACCAGGAAAAGCCGGGCGAAAAATGTATTTTTGCGTTCGCCAAGAAAACGGGCGAGTAAGTCTTGAACTTTGAATGGATAGGGCGGAAGGTACAATGAAAAAAAATTTGCTTTTTTTCTGTTTACTGTTTCTGTCAGCTTCGTTGACCGGCTGCTGGAACCTGAAAGAGCCCAATCAACGTGCTTTTATTATCGGCGTCGGAATGGACATGACTGAGGACAAAGAGTTGGAGATCAGTTCCGAAATCGCCGTACCCGCGGGTTTGGGCAGCAGCCAGGTGACGGGTGCGGGCAAGAAAAACACATTTACGGTCGCGAGTGCAAAAGGAAAAGATTTTATGGATGCCGGGCAGCATCTGCAGGCTGAGCTGTCGCGCTCCTTGTTTTATGCTCACCGTCAAACAATCCTGATCGGTCATCGTATGGCTGAAGAAGGGCTGGGTAAGTATCTCGACATGATTTTTCGCAACCCGAAATCGGAATTGCGTTCCGTCATCCTTGTGGTCAAGGATGGAACGGCAAAAGAAGTGATCAAAGCCGAGCCTACATTTGATCCGTTCATTAGTACGACACTTGGCAGCCAGCAATATGCTCTTGGTATGAAGCCCTACTACTACCGGATGTTATTATGCGATGCCTTCAGCGAAGGAACCCAGCCGATTGTGCCTGCCATCACAGCCGATCCTTCCCGAGGCTATATATATGCCGGCTCTGCCATCCTGGACAAAGACCATGGAATTAAACTCGTCGGTTACCTGGATCCCGAGGAATCAATGTACAATAACTGGATGATGGGTAAGCAAAAAAACTTCACGTTCACCACTCTCATCGGAAAGGAGAACGAGACGATCAGTTTAGCCGTTCAATCCCTGAAGCACCGCACACAGATCAAAATAATTAAGCACCAGCCGCAGATTTACATATCGCTGCACGGCACCGGCAGCATTGTCGAAAACAATTCGTCACTTGATCCTTCAAAGGACGATGATCTAAAAATAATCCAAACCAAGTTGAGCCAAGAAGCGGAGGAGAAGGTTCGCAAACTGATCGATAAGGCGCAGCACCAATATAAAATCGACATATTTGGAATCGGGGAACAAGTCCACATGCAGCACCCGGAGATATGGAAAACGCTCAAGCCTCATTGGCACGAAACGTTCCCCGAACTGCCGATCACTGTATCGGTTCATCTCCGGTACAGGGATCCGGGTCAAACCAATTCCTCGCTGTAAATCATCAGTAATCAGGGGAATTCTATCGGAAAGGAGGAGAAACTATGAAGTTGACCGGATCGCAAATCTTTTGGACCTTAAGCACGGTGGAAGTCGTTATGGCCGTCTGGTTAAGAGTGTCGCCTGCCATTGAAATAGCCAAGCAGGACGCGTGGATGTCCATGATCATTGCGGGTGCGATCGGGCTTGCCATCACGTATCTGGTCATGCATGTCAGCCTACTCCATCCCGGAGAAACCCTAACGCAGTTCAGCCGTAAGCTGCTTGGCGGCTGGATCGGAAGAATCGTGATCCTTCCCTATTTCGTGGCCTGGCTCCTGTTATCCGGAGATGTGCTCCGCTCCTTCACGGATTTTATCCATCTGACGATCCTTGACCAGACTCCTATCTGGATTCTCATGGTCATGATACTGGCTTTGGCCGTTTATCTGACCGGCATCAGCGGGATTACCGGCATCGGCCGATTTTGCGAACTGGCCGGACCCGTGACGTTCATTGCGCTGGTCCTCACCTTTTTGCTGAACGTCACGAACACGAAGCTCCTTCACATCCTGCCGATCGTCGGTGACTCAAGCTGGCAAGAGGTGTTCAAGGCGTCGCTGTCGCCCGCTTCTTTTTTCGGGGAATCGTTTATGCTGCTGGTCCTTCTCGCGTTTATATCCAGCAACAAAAAAATAATTGTCAAAGCACTGTCGAGCATCGCGTTCACCGCTATCATGGTCACGTTGGCCACGGTCATGGTGCTGCTCGTGTTCGGCCCCTACGTTGGAATGGAGCTGAGGTTCTCTTACTTTATGCTGGTACGTACCATAAACATCCTGAACTTTATTCAAAATGTCGATGTGCTCGTGATTTTCATTTGGATTTTTGGCGTCTTCGCCAAGATCTCCCTTTACTTGTTTATTACGAGCTATGAGATGGCCCAGTGGCTTCAAGTTAAAAATTGGAAAAAACTCATATGGATTTGTGCACCGGCCATCCTCATCATCGCGCTGCTGATTCCGAATGAAGCCGCCATTATCATGATCCAGAAGCTGTGGGAGCGGATTATCATTCCGGTCTGCGCGATCGCCATTCCGCTCTTTCTGTGGATGATAACAGTCATGAAGCGTAAAATCGCGAAACAATGAAATCTGCTCGCTCCATCTAGGACTTGGCTGCCGTCACGATCGGCTGATAAAACCCGGACTGCTCGGGCATGACCCACTCCACACGCTGGAATCCAGCCTGCTGCAAAAAGCTGTTCAGCTCGCTTCGCTGAACTGCCCGGTACACGGCTGCATAGCTCTCCGTCTTCCAAGACTCTAACTGATCCTGCAGTATAAACTGCCGGGTCGTATATGACGATCCGTCTTCCGACCAATCCCACACCTGGAACACGATTCTCTTGCCATGATCCAAAATTCTGGGCTGGGTCGCACGGGGCCGCTCGCGGATCAGGCTGTCATAGTCGCGGATCGTGATAATGACCATGCCGCCTGTCACACATTTATTGTAAAATTGCCGGCAGGCGTTCAGCAGGTCTTCGTCCGTAAGCAAATGCGGCACCGCATTGTCGGCGGAGAAGACGACGTCAAAGGTACCGGCGACATCCTGATCGAGCGTCCTGAAGTCCGCTGTTCCGAATTGGATCGACAGTCCCATAGCCTCCGCTTCCCTTTTCGCTCGCGCCACGGAGTCCGGACTAAGGTCGGTTGCCGTCACATCGAATCCGTGCCGTGCTAACCCTAAGCTTTGGGTTCCGATGCCGCATGAGGCGTCCAGCAGCCGAATCTTGCTGCTTCCCGGACGATTCAACCGGGAGCGGATCCACCGGTCCCAAAATTGTCCCTGACTGGACACCGTATGTTTCCAATCTTCGTAAATCAAATGGTATGATTCAGACATACCGTCATAGAAATGCTGCGTAGACGGCCCCATTCATGATCCCTCCTTATTGTCCCGTGATTCATCCTAATCCAGCGTTGTTAAATCATAATGGATAAACTGTTCGTCCCGAACGTATCCGCTTTGTTCGTAGAGCTGCTGGGCACGTACATTCGTTACCGCCGTGGACAAGGACAGCCCCTTCGCCCTGGCCAGCTTGGCGTACCGCTTGGCGGCTTCAAGCAGCAGACGGGCGATTCCCTGCTTGCGGTATTGCTCCCGTATGTACAAATCGTTCAAAATATAGGACCGTTTCATAGAGATGGAGGAAAACACCGGATACAGCTGGGTAAACCCAGCGATCCGGCCCTGCTTCACGTCCTCGGCGATCAGGATGACCGATTCCCGGTGCTCCATTCGTTCGAACAAGAAGGCGGCCGCCCCTTCAACGTCCGTCTCCTGACCATAAAATATCCGGTATAAGTCAAAAATGGCGGCAAGCTCGTGCAGATCCTCGAGTCCCGCCTCCCGGATCGTAATGCTTCTTTGGGACATCATCTGCTTCCTCCTCATTGTGTATTACTTATACGTCGTATGGCCGTTCCATTCGTAATCCTAAGCAAGCGTCCGGTCCCCCCGCGAATTAGGCTGGGAGTAGACCATAAATTCGACCGGCTCTGCCGATCGGTTCATGACCTGGTGCACCGCTCCCGGCTGCACCCTCATTCCCTGATGGGCAGATAACGTATGCACCGTACCTTCGACTTCAATATCGAGTGTGCCAAACAACACGAAGAAAAACTGCCCCGCTCTGGCGTGATAATGCCTTTGCTCACTTGTCCCCGGCGGCATCCTCTCGTGAATGATGCTTACCGTCTCTTCATCAACCAGCCGCCATCCGTCACAATCGTTCCCCCATACATAATGCTCCGCGTTGTCTTTGCTGATCATACCGTATTGACTCCGCACATGTTTGCTCATGATGTACCAGCCATCCGTTCGTTCAGGATATTCATGCTCCTCAGCGATTTCATAGCCCAGCTTCCGGTAGAACCGGAGGTTTTCTGGAAGCGACAACCTGACTCCCAGCCGAATCTCGGAATAACGAAGCTGAGTAGCGAGTTTCTCGAAATGCTTCATGATGGCCTTGCCCAATCCCCGGCCGCGGGCTTCAGGAATGACGGATATCCTCCCGACGTACAAAAAGGATTCACGGAAGAAATACTGCGCCGATCCTACAGCCTTGTTACCGGACCAAACCAGGAGGGCTCCGCCCCCATGTTCGCTGATTTTGCTCAGGATCGTTTCGGTATTTTCCGACAGAGCGCCTGAGGGCGGATGGAGCCGGCCCCGATATTCTTCAAAAGCCAGCATCATCGTCTGGTGAACGAGCTCTATTTCATCCGTGCTCGCGGTTCTGATTTCATAATTCACCTGGTTTGCTCCTTCCTGATCGTCCTTACCCTCGCTTTCATCATATATTTGCGGACGGCTTGGAAGCAATCTGCAAAATGAGGCATGCCCCGAAATCCGACCGCCGGGAGTTGAGTTCAACCTGCCCATACGTCCTTCACATAGTTTCCTGCCGATTCGAGCCCGGCAAGCCACCCGGCTGCTTCTTCAGGGTTCGCTCCGTGTTTGTCCCGATAGGAGCCCATCAGCGTCTCTTCCACTTGGGGTGCCATCCGGGAGCCGTCGCCGCAAATGTACAGCTTAGCCCCGGCCTCGAGCAGCTTAAGCAGCAGCTCGCCGTCCTGCTTCATCAGATGCTGGACATAGCATTTATCCGTGCCCTCCACTCTGGAGAAAGCCGTATGAAGCGTCACCACACCGTCCTTTTCCGCCTGCTCAAACTCCTCACGGTATAAGTAATCATGCTCCGGATGTCTGCAGCCAAAGTACAGATGAGCTTCGCCCAGTACCTTTCCTTCCGTTTGCAGGGCCCGTCTCGCCTGGATAAAGCCTCTGAATGGAGCCACGCCTGTGCCCGGCCCTACCATGATCATCGGTGTGGCGGGATCCTCCGGCAGCACAAAGCCGGATTCAGGAGATCGGACGAACATCAGCACTTCGGCCCCAGGATCCTGTTCGGCCAGGTAGTTGGAGGCGATACCGCGGTACTCTCCCTTACCGCTCCATGCCTCACCCCGAACGACACCGACTGTAATGCTGGCTGTGCCTGGGCTTACTTTGGGCGAGCTGGAGATGGAGTAATATCTCGGCTTAAGCGCCGGCAGCAGCTCCAGAAAACGCGCAAACGGCAGCTCGCAGGCTTCATACTGCTCAAGCAGGTCAAGCATCGTAACCCGCTTCGCCCGAATGTTGGTTTGGAACGCGCCTTCCTCAAGCATGGCCTCCAGTTCCTTAGCATGCGGCGGACATACCGTGTACGATGCCAGCTCCCGAATTTGGGCACGGGAGGCCGGCTCCTGCAGCTCGACGCTGCGTGCCAGCAGTTCGTCCAGCCGGATCGGCACTCCTGTCTTCAGGTGAGCGCTGTGTTTTCCGTCTGCCGTCAGAATCAGGTGCGCCGAGCCGTCCAGCTGGAATCGGCGGAGCACCCGCCGCACCAATGACTCAGGATTGACCGGGAGCACGCCCAGATGATCCCCTTCGCGATAAGCTGTACCCTCCGGCAGCGCAATTTCAATGTGCTGCGTGACCCTTCCGCTGTCTGCTTGCTGAAGATTGCAGCTGCGCACGATCCGACCGGATACGGCATGGTAGGTCTCCGCAAGAGGCACGGCAGCCACGCCCTGGACAAAGCGCAGCGACAGCGTGCTCCGCTTGGTGTCGCGGACGTCCGAGACCGGGAGTCCCAGCGCTGGCATCAAATCCGGCCATAAGCGCTCCGTCCAGTCGTCCACTTCCCGTTCAAAATCGCCGCTGGCATCGCTCTCCCCGCGCGGAAGGAGCCGCTTTCCCCCTTTGGCGGCCAGCTGCTCATCAATCAGGCGCGGGATCCGCTGGTACGTGCTGGCCCAATTGTGATCCCCGCAGCCGAATACGGCGTAGCGGACGTCCCGGATGGCGGAAGGATCGGCGGTTTCCAGCCATTCCATAAACGACTTGGCGTTGGAAGGGGGCTGGCCGTTATAGGACGCCGTTACGATAATGACCGCCCCCTCCTTCGGAAGCGCGCCGGCATAGTCGTCCAGGGGACCGACCTGGCTGTCGAATCCCTGGTACCTCGCGCGGTCAGCCACCTCCCTAGCGATGCCTTCCGCGGTGCCCAGATTAGAGCCGTACAGGACAAGCAGCGGCGTATGATGTTCATTTGCAGCAAGGGATGCCGGCTTGGTGGATTCGCTGACAGCGGCTTCCACGGTCTCGGCGCTCCCGTAACCCACTGGAATCAATGCGCCTTTGCGGCTGCGGACACGGATCCGGAATCCATCCGGTTTTAGCGTAAGCGTCTCTTTAACCTTGAGTTCGTAGTGGCCGGCGTCCGCCAGGTCAAAATACTTCAGCACCAACCCCAGCACCAGCGTGGCTTCCTGCAGGGCGAACTGCTGGCCGATGCACGCCCGCTGGCCGTTGCCGAACGGCTTATACGCATCATGCGGAACCTTGCTAGGATCCTCGAACCGCTCGGGTTTGAATACCTCCACGTCATCGCCCCAGACGCGCACGTCCCGGTGAAGTCCCGGAATGAGCACCGTCACGCTGTTGCCCTGCTGGATCGGATAGGTTCCCCCAATCATCGTATCTTCTTTAGCGTACAGCGAGAAAGCCGGTGCTGTCGGCCATAAACGCAGGGACTCGCTAAGTACCATCCGGACATATTTCAGATCCCTTACCTGTTGATACGTCGGTACGGGATCTTTCAAAACCCGGTCCACTTCTTCCACAGCCTTGCGCAGCTTATCGGGGTTTTTCATCAGAAAATAGATCGCAAAGGAGAGCAAACCGCTGGTCGTTTCATGCCCCGCGATCAGGAACGTGATCATCTGATAGCGGATATTTTCATGATCCAGCCGCTCCCCCGTATTTGCATCAACACCGTCCAGCATATGTGCAAGCAGGTCATCCTCATCCCCGCCATGCGCCTTACGCTCCCGGATCAGTTCATCGACGAGGGAAAACATCGTCTGAATATCTTCTTGAAACTGCCGCTTCTTCCGGATCATAAACATATCCTGGATGCCCAGCCGGTGAAGCTGGTTCATCCCTTCGTCTAGCGCCCGTACCATCGCATCGATAAAAGGGTGATTGTTTTCCCGGTAAAAGCTGTTAAAACGGTAACTAAACCCGCACAGCCCGATCGTGTCGAGCGTCAGACGGGTCATATCGGCAGGAACGTCCACCGTTTCGTCCGGGTTCAGCCTTCCCCATTTTTGAATCAACTGCATGGCGATATCCAGCATTTTCGTATGATAACCCTGCATGGCCCGCTGGCTGAAGCTGGACAGCAGAATGTTATGGGCTTTTTTCCAATTGGGTTCCTGGGTTGCGCTCGTAAAGAGGCCGTCACCGGCAAATGCGCGCACGTTCTGCAGCGGAGCCCAGATCCTTTTGTCAAAACGCTTTTCGTCGCAGGCGTCCTTCACATATTCATGGCCGGACACGTACAGCTCCCTGCGGCCCCCGGGATATTGGAACTGAAAGATCGGCCCGAGCTCCGCGGCGACCTTCACCAACGATTGCACCGGTGCGGCGGAATCCAGCAAAGGCAGATTGCCTAAAGGTCCGTAGGTTTTAGGTTGAGGCACCTGAATGGTTTGCGTCATGGTTATTCCCTCCATCATCCTTGTTTTTTCTCTTTAATCCAGCCCGATCGGCGGACCGGTAACCGCTCTGAAAAATACCAACTGACCAAAATAGTAATCCGGTCATTTTATAAGAAAAAAGGAGGATTTGACGGCTGCTGGCTGCTTACGCCTGACAACGCTGTCCTATCCTACCTTTTACCCTATCATGATATGATTGTCCCGCACATCAGCCAGAGGTCCGGAATTCACCGGCAAGGCTGCGTGCTTCCTGTTACTTTTCAGCCAGGACATCGTTCAGTCATATACGACTTCCGTCCCGGCAATAAAGTCATGAATCGACCGTTTGTCTTCACGCAGCCCCACCATAAAAGCACTGACGATCGCGCAAATGCCGAAGCTTAGACCATACACGAGGCCGGCGACGACGTTCCGCAGCAGCATGGTCCCGATTCCGGGAGGCTGGTGATCGCTCACCTTGCGGATCCGGATGTTGCATATCCTTTTGCCCACCGTATAACCGTTCCAGAATACAGGAATGAGCAGTGTGTACAATCCGCTGATCGTATCGGAAATCCACTCCTCGTTTCCCCATTTTCCCGTAATCATCCACACCACAATCATGATCGGCAAACCAACGAGCAGCCCATCCACCAGCGATGCCCCAAGCCTGATCCAAAAACCCGCATTCCGATTCATTCCGCCTCCTCCTTCTCGTACCCCAAGTTTTATTCATCGTACTTCGGCGCTTTGGCGGTACATTCTTTACTTATGCGACGGCATGACCATTGTTTCTTCCATGCGCCCTTCCAGCAATATGCTGCTTATATTTAAAGAACGTCACGGAGAAGAAAAAGTTACTGGATTGCGGCAGCTTGCAGCCGTAGTGAATCATTATAACCCGAATTCATGCTTAATCTGGCGCGCCACTTCTTCTGCGCTCAAATCCGTATTGTTGATTCTCAAATAGTTCTCCCGCTTGATCTCGCCATCATATGAATTTAGCCGGTATTTTTCCATCGATGTCTTCAGCTCATTTTCGGACCACTCCGTGTTCCGTTTCGTTGGCTTATGCTGCAGCCGGTTTGGGCTAAGATTGCGGGAGAGCCGCTCGTCTAGATCAGCCTCCAGCTCAACGAAATACACTTCCGCGCCCCTGGATTCGAATATCCCGCAGACCTCCTCCACATAATCCCAATCCGCCTTCATGTCCAGCGCCCATACAAACGTGAAAATAAGGCCGGCAAGGTCGCTCTTGGCAACCTCTTCAAAGATCTCCCTCCGGAACAGTCCAACCAGCCGTTTCCCGGCTTCCGAACCGTAGCTGAAAAACGGCGAAACCAGCTCAATCGTCATATGGTTATGAAAAAGCTTCAGCTCCGTTATTTTTTCGAGTTCCTGTCCTACGGTCATTTTGCCTACGGCCTGCGGGCCAAAAATAAGGATGAATTTCATACGGTCCCTCTCCTTTACATTTCGCGTGGTTGGATGAATTCAACAGGGACGGCTCATTTTCCTTGACTATCGGAGCATAGATGCAAAAAATACACTTCCCGTTTTGAGCGCAAACATAAAAAGCCCTCCGAATCATGATTTCTGTCCATGATATTCGGAAGGGCTCTCGCAGTATGTCTGTATGTAATGGGTTAATCGACGAAAAAGTCAGGATCCGGCCTGATCTTGCTTTTGAGCTGTCTAAGGTTGTACTCCATTTTCAATACGATATCCTCTATCACCTTCGGATCGATGGCAAAACGGTCCGGTTCCGGCCGTGAGCCTGCCTTCAAGTCGCGCAGCGTGATTTGCTGCTCCTGCCATTTATCCATCAGATCGGAAATGATCGCATAAAACCGCTCGTAATCGCTTATGACTTCATCCAGGTAGGCATCCACCTCTTCCGGATCGTAACCCCGAAGCTTGTTGCTGAACACCTTTTCATGGATGGAAAGTGCATCCAGATGAATGCCCAGCTGCTTGAACAGCTTTTTCTGTTTATCCAATCGGCGCTGCATATGTTCATCCATTTGACGAATACCTCCAAATCTCTAGCCCCGCAAAGGGAGGATGTCCTGTATTACTCCCACACCCTATATTTTTTATATCACATCCTTGCCTGGGATGAAAACCGTTCCCCGCTTTTTTGGAGAATGTTCCAAAGAAAAATGGCCATCCTAAAGGATGGCACAAATTGACACAAGCGTGAAATATGTTATTATATGAATAGATGCTCATACGTTAATATTAATTAAAACCATGGATGCAATTTCGCTTTGTATTCAAAAGGAGGAGCCGCTTATGGCACAAGGTCATCATCACCATCATTCCCACTCAACCACTCACGAACATTCACACTCGCATTCGCATGCACACGGACCGGCAGATTATAACCGTGCCTTTCTGATCGGTATCGTGCTCAACACGGCCTTCGTCATTTTGGAGGCGGCTTATGGCCTGATCAGCCATTCCCTTTCGCTCGTAGCCGATGCCGGACACAATTTAAGCGATGTCCTCGCTCTCGTGCTGGCCTGGGTCGCCAGCCTCCTCGTCCGAAAGAAAGCGACGGAGCTGCGCACGTACGGTTACCGCCGTTCCTCCATCCTCGCCGCCCTCTTCAATGCCCTGTTCCTGCTCGCGGCGATCGCGCTCATCGCTTGGGGCTCGATCAGCCGCCTTATCCACCCGCAGCCGGTCGACGGCGTGGACGTCATCTGGGTCGCGGCTGTCGGCATCCTCATCAACGCGTTGACGGCGCTGCTGTTCGTTTCCGGACGCCGGGGCGATCTGAACGTCCGGGGGGCGTTTCTGCATATGGCTGCGGACGCCGGCGTATCGCTCGGCGTAGTCATCGCAGGTATCGTCATTTCCGCAACGGGCTGGCTGTGGGTCGACCCGGTCGTCAGTCTGCTGATTGTGCTTGTTATCGGCATCAGCACCTGGGGGCTGCTGAAGGATTCGCTTAATATGGCTCTCGACAGCGTGCCTCCGGGCACAGACATTGCGGCCATCCGAAATTACTTGACTTCCCTGCCCTGGGTCAAAAGCATGCATGATCTGCACATCTGGGGCATGAGCACCACGGAAACGGCGCTCACGGCGCATCTCGTGGTGACGGAGCCCTGCAACGGCGATGAATTTCTGCAGCAGGCAGCCGCCGAGCTGCGCGAGCAATTCGGTATCGGCCATACCACCTTACAGCTCGAGATCGGTGATCTGCCCTGCGCTCTGGACGGAACGGATACCGTCTAGACTGTTCAGCTGGAGCTGACGGACACGGCATGATTGCTCCCCGCGCCTTTAGGGTAAGAAAAGAGTACAGATACCTTATTCTACTGTCAGAAGGGAGTCTTATCCATGAGTCATTTAACCCATGATCAGCAGCAGGAGCTCAAATCAGCACTGCTGGAACGCAAAAAGGAGCTGGAACACCACTTTCACGCGAATGGTGAGGACAATGCCCTGCTGGGCGACTCGCTCGCCGATTCCACAGGCGAGCTGTCCTCTTACGATAATCACCCCGCCGATGTAGGCACGGAGGTGTTCGAACGCGGCCGGGACCTGGCCGTCAACGACACGCTGCAGGATGAATTGGAACAGGTCGACAGTGCCCTTGGGCGCATGGACCGCGGGGAGTACGGCCAATGCGTCGAATGCGGCCGGGATATTCCGTTCGAACGTCTGCAGGCGATCCCGTACACCGCTTATTGCGTGGAGCATACGCCGAATCGGGACGTCAGCAGCGACCGGCCGGTCGAGGAAGAGGTGATCACTCCGCCGCCATCCGGCGCAGGCGAGAACCGGCAACGCTATGACGGCCGTTTTGATGATGCGGACGCATGGGAGTCCGTCGAAGAGTACGGCACGTCTAACACGCCGGCCATGGCAGCCAAGCGTGACGTCACCGATTATGATGAAGGCATGTAAAGCCGGTACACACGAACCGAAGCCCCGGGGATCTCCACCAGAGAACCCGGGGCTTTTATTGTCCTGTGTCTTGTGTCTCGCCTACCGAAGTGCTTGCAGATGAACGCTTACTGCAGGAAAACCTTCTGTTTCGTCTCGGCTGACTTCAGGCACGCTTCCACAACCTTCATGTTCCGTACCGCATCTTCCGGAGGATAAGGGAGCGGCGTTCCGTCCAATACCGCTGCGGCAAAGGCGTCGGCCTCCAGCATGAAATGGCTCAGCACACCGAAGCGTTCCTCCCGCCGCTGATCCCCAACATGGACGATAATCTGGGCAGGCTCCTCGCTCTGCTCCCAGCCAAATGCAACCGGCAGTTCAATCCGTCCTTGCGACCCGACGATCTCCAGCGTGCACCGGGGCGCGGCCCACATGCCGCAGTCAAAGGTCAGCCCAACGTCGTTCGGGAACTCCACCAGACCGGTTGCCATGACGTCCACATGATCGTGTTCCGCCGAAAACAGCGCCTGGACCGACACGGCCAGCGGCTCCTCGCCAAGGATCATGCGAGCCGCCGAAATCGGGTAGCCGCCAACATCATAGATGGCCCCGCCGCCCATCGTTTTTTTATACCGCACGTTCTCCTTATTTTCGATGTGGTTGTACGTGAAGCACCCGTGAATGGCCCGGATCTGGCCGATTTCGCCTTCCTCGATGATTTCCCGGACCCTGCGATGCTTCGGATGATACCGGTACATAAACGCTTCGGAGAAAATCACCCCCGCTTCCCTGCACGCTTCGACCATTTCGGAAGCTTCTTCGGGGCTGAGCGCAGACGGCTTCTCGCACAGCACGTGCTTGCCGGCTTTTGCCGCCTTGATCGTCCACTCTTTATGCAAATGGTTGGGAAGTGGAATATAAACCGCATCAATATCGGGATCCTTCAGCAGTTCTTCATAGGTTCCATACGCCTTCGGTATATTAAACTGTTCCGCCGTATCTTTGGCTTTGGCGTAATCCCGGCTGGCCACCGCCGCAATCTCGGCGCGTCTGGCGTTCTGGACGCCGGGAATAAAAGCGCTTCTCGCGATACTGGCCGTGCTTAAAACCCCAAAACGCAGCTTTTCCTGCATCCCCTACGCCTCCTTCCCTTCCGGGTCTTATTGGTAATTGTCGTTAACCGCCTTGTGCAGAATGCCAAGACAGCGGTCCAGATCGGTTTTGACCTGTTTTTTATACAGCTTGGCCTTCTCGGCTCCATCGTCTGTAAAGTGGTACAATACAATTTCCTGAAAATCCACCCGCGGATCGCTGCCCTTCAGCTGCTTGGTCCGGTAGAAAATGCCCTCCTGCACCAGTTCATGCAGGGCACGGTAAATTTCGCTCTGCGGGGGAGAATAGCCGTAGCTCTTAAACTCCTGTCTCAGCTCCTCCAGCATCTGATAACCATATCCGCGGTGCTGCTCCACCATCGTAATCAGGTAAGCTTTAATAAATGCCCGCTGGGCAATCATAAAGGCCATGCCAGCTTCCTCGCTTTCTTCCCTATTTCCTTCATTAACCAATTTACCTCCATTATAAACGACTATTTTCCAAATCGCATAGCATGAAGGTTTCACTTTGGGAAAATCTGCGGCAAATTAAATACAACGGGCTTACTGAGAATACCGTGGAACGGGATTGAACCGTTTTCCGGGTCCGTTCTGGATCAGAGTAGATCGGTCTGGAACGGTCTAAGTCGGTTTGGCGCCTTCCTTTTTACTTGGACTTGGATGAGTTAAGTACGCCGGGCATGGCAGAATAGCTCCAAAGGTGCAAGATTCGGTGCGCGTTGGGCTTATTCTATTGTGAATTTTTCATATGTTGAAATTGTATAATAATGAGGTTGGCAAATAAGTAAGCCTTGGATCCGCCGGGGCAGAACTCAAGGCTTTTTGAGAATTCAAAGCTTTTTTTAATGATACAAGGTGTTTAAGCGATTGGGTCAAAAGGTGCGATTTATCGCGGGCGATGCCGGGCTGCTGGGATGCTTGTCCACTCGCGTTGGTGGATCGCTGGATCAGTTTACTGGAATCAGGCTGCTTTTGGCGGGCTTGCTTTTTTTCTCAAGGAAGTGACCCCGGCCGTCCACTTGCCGAATGGCAGGTAAGATAAAACCACGATGAGGAGATAAGACAGCAGCACGCAAATGATGAAAGACATCAGCATCCGCACTGCCACGTTCCATCCGGCAAACCACCAGGCATCAAAGGAATACGTATAGCGCAGCATGAGGGCATGAGCCAGATAAGTGCCGTACGAATATTTACCGAGCAGTGACATCGCCCGCTGCGCCCGCGGACCTGCCTGACGAGTCCATTGGAGCGCGTATCTGTAAATGACGAAAACCGAGCTTACCAGAAACACGGCAATCAACGGACGCAGCAGCGAAACTGCATTAAAATTGATGTTCAGCCCGTCCGCCGTTTGGAAGCTGGCCACCAGCTTATAGGTAAAATATCCGAACAAGATCCAAAAGACAGCCGTATAAATAACTCCGCCTTTCTCTACCGCCCATCTCCACCGTTCGGGGTACATCCCCGCTGCCGCCCCAAGAATAAAATAAAACATGAAGTAGACGAAGTTACGATCGGCGTAGGCCGTAAAAAACGACGTCAGAAACGGGATATCCGCTTTTGTCAGCAGAGCGCTGATATCCGGCCGGAAGTACAGCAGCACCAGATAAGCCAAACCGCTGAGCACCAGCAGGGCCGTCCACAATCGATGCGGAGCAGCCTGCATGATCCGGCGGATCAGCATCCGAAAGACAGGGAACAGCAAATAAAACTGCATGATCATGACCACGTACCATAAATGATAACTATTCTTACCGGTGAACAGCATCATCGCCCATTTCCCCCATTGTTCGGGAGACCCGAAGTTCCACTGCTGACTGATGCCAAAATAAACAGCCGACCACAGGATGTAGGGAACCAGTACATCGCTGAACCTTTTTCGCATAAAAACGCCATACCGCAGCGGTCCGTCATAATTGTAGAACAGCACCATCCCGGTGATGAAAATGAAAACGGGCACCGCAAACTTAGCCGCCATCAGCAGCAGCGTCATGATAACCCCGTCCTCCATGGCCACCCCGCCGACGATAGAGTAGTGGGCGATCGCATGCTGCATGGCCACAGCCAAGAAGGCCAGCCCCCGCAGCAGTTCTATTTCCTGTATTCTCGCTTTCTTTGACATACCTTCCTCCTGGTGCTTAAAAAGGTCACTTTCCTGACCACAGCTCATTTTCTTTACTTTACCCTTTTCCATCCTAAACGAAAAAAAGAACGCCTGCCAGAAAGAATTGGCAAAGCGTTCTTTGGAACTTACAGCCTGGCTGATAATACGTACCGAGGCCGCATCGTTAATAGCGTTTAGGAAGCAGCGCGTAATCCACCCGTTCCGGAACTTCAATCAGCAGCATCCGAAGCGGGCCTTCCAGGGCCTGAACCGTGATTTCTTCGTCATGATCTGTGCTCAGCAGCATAAAGTCGCGCGGATCAAACGTTTCGTCATGTACGCCCGGAAGCTCACCGCTCCAGCGGCCGCCGCCCCGAAGCGCGAGCGCAGCCAGCGCACGCCCCTTATGAAGGAGCTGGCTGTAGGTGCCGCCGGCTTCCAGCTGAAC
The DNA here is from genome assembly GCF_038009285.1 of Paenibacillus sp. FSL R5-0378. Classification (NCBI taxonomy): domain Bacteria; kingdom Bacillati; phylum Bacillota; class Bacilli; order Caryophanales; family Paenibacillaceae; genus Paenibacillus; species Paenibacillus sp. FSL R5-0378. The sequence goes on along the minus strand of NZ_JBBPAY010000001.1, from coordinate 3,427,771 downwards.
GTCCCACATTCCGGCATCCACGCTGAGCTTAAGCGGAGCGTCTCCCCCTACGATCTGCTTCACGGTGCCGCCGGCGGTTTCCGTTACCGGAAACTGTTCGTGCTCCCATTGCTCGTAAGACGGTTCCCGCTTGTTCGATACTTTCAGATCCGGCTCAAACCAAATTTGAAAGCTCTCCATATCCGGACCGATCAGACGCTCTTCATGGCTGACTCCGGACCCCGCCCGGATGAGCTGGGCTCCGCCGGAACCAACCGTGCTGCGGGTACCGAGGGAATCCCCGTGTTCAGCCTTCCCTTGGATGACGTACGTCATAATCTCAAATCCGAAATGGGGATGAAGAGGAATATGTCCTTCCTCCGGAGTGTGGGCCCATGCCCAATAAAACAGCGGTCCGATCCGGTTTATGACCGACCCCTCCCCAGAGAAACCGATCGGCTTCTGCTCTGTGATCTTTCCTCCGTCAAATGCTCCGCGTCCCTGCATCGAGGGCAAATAGCGCCGTACATGCATGCTCATCCCATCCTTTCCTACCTTGTGTTAAATTTACATCCATCACGATTCATCTAAATGATTGACTTGCATATCCGTTACATCCAATTCAATGGAGTACACACCCGACCACCACACTTATATATTTTACGATAGCTGTCCTTACTGGAACAGGCTGTATGCACCCGGACCGGTCAATGCCACGCCGACGACCGCGGCGATCAGGATCAGATTATACTCAAACCCGTTCGAGGTCGCCCAAAATCCGTTTTTGCCATGGACGGTGACGATGGCGCCGATCATCGTTACAGCAATCATGATCGCCGCGAGCGGAGTCCAGATCCCCGCAGCAAACAGCAATCCACCTGCAAATTCAAAGATTCCCGTAATCAGCGCCAGTAAGAAAGCCGGCTTCAAGTTCATCGATGCGAGCCACCCGGCTGTCCCTTTTAAGCCGCCTCCGCCAAACCAGCCGAACAGCTTCTGCGCGCCATGCCCGGCAAACGTAAGTCCAATCACCAAACGAATAATCAACAATCCCCATGCAACCATTTTTAACAGCCTCCATTTTTTAAATTTAATTTTCTTAATATTGAGATAATATTTTAAAAAAAAGCATCGTCCTTTCCAAACAACCCTCCGCTGTAACTTCTAACAAACTTCCTTCATTCATCCCACTAATATCGGCATAACCGCTGCATTAGATCAGCCTCATTTCTGTTTGGTAAATATCTTAAATTTAAGATAATTCATAATTCGTTTTTTGTCAACACCTGATTTACAAGTTTCTTTGCGCCTTAGAGTCTATACTAAGTGAACCTATCCGATGCATAGCATCTTAAGATCCAGACAACAATATTCCAAAAAGACAGGGGGTGTAATGATGGACAGCAGCCGTAAGATGGCCGGAAGTCCCGCTCCGAACGCCTCCTTGCAAAAACTGATCAGGCATGAGACGCTGGGCATCATCAAGTCCGAGACCTTGGCGCAGCTCGTTTCCGACTCCGCTCTCATCGATCTGCTGAAAATCAGCGCCCAAATGCGCAAATCGGTGCTCGAACAGCTTCACGACGTTTTTTACGGGCAATCCCAAGCGATTTCATCCTCATTCCAAGCAGGTGACGACCATGAATCCCCTCCTGGAGAGCCTGACCGGCCTAAAGGCGCTCAATGACCAATATATTGCAGCCGACCTGATGCAGGATACACAAGTCCGGATTTCTCTACTTGCCCAGTGCCTGTTGGAAAATCCGCCGCTTATTCAGGACAGTATAGCCAACGAGCTGCAAACGGCTATTGAATTTTTGCAGCGGCTTACGGAGTACTGCGTCCGTAAAGCCTGGATTCTGCCGGACGCTTCGGCACAGTGGGAGCAGGACCTGAAGTGGGCTTATAAGGCCGTTAAAATGGTCTGAACGTAAAAAAACGGCCCCCTGAAGGAGCCGTCTTTTTTATGCCATTACGGGCGAAGGTGATCGTTATCGGTCAAGGAAGCGGTATCGTCGGTCACGAGTCCGAGATCCCTATTATAGCGCTCGGCATTCAGCGAACGGTTTCGGTTGAATACATCGTAGATGTCACGGTCGCGGCCTCTGGCATCGACGATAACCAAAATTTTACCCTTATCCACATAAGTTTCGTATTCTTTGGCCTCGTCCTCCGGAATACCAAGGCCGATCAAGCCGCCGACGAGTCCGCCGGCACCGGCACCTACCGCAGCACCGGCCAGCGTCGCGGCAATCGGGCCTGCCGCAAGAATCGGCCCGATTCCCGGGATGGCCAGTGCGCCGATCCCCGCCAGCAGCCCGGCCACGCCGCCAAGCATACCGCCCGTGGCTGCACCGGCGGCCACGCCTTCCGGCGCCTTCGTACCGGTATCTTCCGTAATCGTCTGCAAATCTTCCCGGTCCCTCGTTACGACGGAAATATCCTCAGGCGGGAAACCGAAATCCTGCAGTTCGGTGATCGCCCGGGACGCTTCCTGCTCACTCTCAAAAACGCCAACAATTTTTTTGCCATGATCCATCATGTTCACCCTCCATTCATTGTTGTTATGCCTTCTATTACCCCTGCCCAGAGGTTTGCAAACAACAATGAACCGATTGTGAGACCATAACATTATTGGGGCCTGGTTCTCCTTGTCGGTACGGCCTCGAGCGGGTCGTCCGGCCAGTAATGCTTGGGATAGCGGCCCTTGAGATCCTTTTTGACGTCAAAATACCCCTGCTTCCAAAAGCTGGCCAGGTCCGAAGTCACCTGCACCGGCCGCTGAGCCGGGGACAGCAGGTGCAGGGTTAGCGGCGTCTTCCCCTTGCCGATGCGCGGCGTTTCATGCCATCCGAACATTTCCTGAAGCTTCACGGCAAGCACCGGCTTGGCCGGGTCGCTGTAGTCCACCGGGATTCGCGAACCGCTCGGAACGGTGATGTGCGTCGGCGCCTCCTCATCCAGCTGCTTCCGCTGCTCCCACGTCAGGCTCTGTTCAAGGACGGCGGACATATGCAGCAGCTGCAGATCGCTCTTTTTCTTCATCCCGTGCAGGTATGGCTGAAGCCACTCCCGCAGGGTCCCGGAGAGGGTCTCTCCGGAAAAATCCGGCCAGTCGGCATGCATCAGATGCATGAATTGCAGACGCTGTCGAAGCTGTGTTGACGACTTGTTCCACGGCAGGATATCCAGACCCTCGACGGCAATGCCGTCCAGCAGCGCTTCGGCTACGGCCTCTGACGGCGGCGCGGGGTCCGGCGATTCACGGAGGATGACTGCTCCCAGTTTCGTCACCTGCCTTGCTTTGACCCCCTGGATTTGCCGGTCCCAGGCGATCGCTCCTTCCCGGATGATGCCGTCCTGATGAAGAGCGAACAGCTCCTCCTCCGGAAGAGGTGCGGCCAGAAGCACCCGGCCCTCCGCCCCTTTGACGTCATCCACGCTGGCTGCCACAATATACGGCGCACGGCTCAGCAGTTGAACCTGCCCGATCTCTACACCCCTTCCCGAAGTCAACAGAAACCTGCCGTTACCCCGGTTCTGTCCGATCCGGTCGGGATAGGCCAAGGAGAGCAGCGGACCCGCGTATTCTTCGTTGATCGCTGCATCGGCATCCAGATCCATTGAAGCGCGGATACCGCGGATTTCCTGCTCAATACGGCGGATTCGCCCTTCGTCCGCAAGGCCGGACAGTGTACCCCGGCCGCCGCGCATCCACGCAGCTACGGCTTCGGCCCGCTTTCGGATATCGACGTCCCGGTCCATACTTTGTCCCTGGAACAGGTCCCGTTCCTGCAAAAGGGCTGCCAATATGGCCGCCAGCAACCCATGTCCCTGCGCGGCACCCAGCAGCACCATCCGCGACAGACGGGGATGCATCCCGGCTGCGGACATCTTTTTCCCCAGTCCGGTGATCCCGCCTCCGCTATCAAGAGCTCCCAGGCGCTTCAACAGCTCTACCGCCTGCCCATACGCCGCTGCGGGCGGCGGATCAAGCCACTGCAGGCTGAGCGGGTCTTTCACCCCCCAGGCTGCAAGCTCAAGCGCCAACGGGGCGAGATCGGTCTGCAGAATCTCCGGCGTACTCCGCTCTGGGAGAAAGTCCTGCTCTTCCCGGCTCCACAGCCGGTAGGCGGTCCCCCGCATCGTCCGCCCGGCGCGGCCTCTCCGCTGATCCGCCGATGCCTTGGACACCTTGACCGTTGCGAGTCCGGACATGCCGGTCCGCGGAGAAAACATCTGCGTCCGCATCAGCCCGGCGTCGACCACGATCGTGACCCCTTGGATCGTTAAACTCGTTTCCGCGATCGAGGTGCTGAGGATGATCTTCCGGCGCCCCTGCCTGTCCGGAGCTACGGCTTCATCCTGCTCCTGCTGCGGGAGCTGGCCGTGCAGTGGACGGATCACACAGCCCGCGGGCAGCCCCCTCTGCTCGAGTTCCCGGCGAACCTGTCCGATCTCCCTTGCGCCGGGAAGGAACACGAGCATGTCCCCGTCATGGACGGACAAGGCCCTCGAAACGACCGCAGCCACGGCCTGATGAAGCGGGGTGCCCGCCGCCGGCGGGGCATAGACCGTCTCGACGGGATACTGCCTGCCCGCGCAGTGAACGACCGGCGCTCCGCCCAGCAGCGCGGCTACCGGCTCCGCTTCCAGCGTGGCCGACATGATCAGCAGGCGCAGGTCCTCCCGCAGGACCGCCTGGGATTCCAGCGCAAGCGCCAGCCCCAGGTCGCCATGAATGTTTCGCTCATGGAACTCGTCAAAGATGATCATGCCGACGCCGCCAAGCTCCGGATCGCGCTGCAGCATGCGCGTCAATATTCCTTCCGTCACGACTTCGATCCGTGTGGACGCGCTGGTCTTGCTGTCCATCCGGACCCGGTAGCCGACGGTTTGGCCGACCTTCTCGCCCAGCTGCGAGGCCATATAAGCAGCAGCCGACCGGGCCGCAAGCCTGCGCGGCTCCAGCATGACGATTTTTTGGCCGTCCAGCCAGCTTTCATGGAGGAAGGCCAGCGGGGTTTGTGTCGTTTTGCCTGCTCCCGGCTCGGCAATAAGCAGCGCCGACGTGCGGCGGTTCAATATTTCTTTCAGCTCCGGCATGACCTGAAGTACCGGCAGCTCCAATTCTGTCATAATTCCACCCGTTTTCTCTTTATGTAAGGTAAAGATCGGGCCCAGACGATCACCCGACTAACGCTGTATCCCTCTATTATAAAGCCTGCATGCGCTGGATATCTATTCAGGTTTGCTATAAAATGTATCCATTCGGATTGACCGACCTGACTGATGATTGGGGAAAGGAGACAGCATCATGAACCCAACCAACCCGAAGCTGCGCGGACGGTTTGCCCCGACCCCCTCCGGGGAAATGCATATCGGCAATGCCTGGACAGCCCTGCTGGCCTGGCTGCAAATCCGCTCCGGGCACGGAAGCTTCATCCTCCGCATGGAAGACATCGACAAGCCCCGGTCCAAGCCGCATTTGGCCCGGCAGATCCTGGACGATCTGCGCTGGCTTGGCATCGACTGGGACGAGGGCCCCGACGTCGGCGGTCCCTATGCTCCCTATACGCAAAGCGAACGGCTTCAGCATTACGAGGATGCCTTAGGCAAGCTGCAGAAGCAGGGCGCCTTGTACACCTGCTTCTGCAGCCGGGCCGATCTCCTGTCCGCGGCCAGCGCACCGCACGGACTCGCCGCGGAAGGGCCTGCCTATCCCGGCACCTGCCGGAATCTCAGCCCGGAAGAGAGGGCGGCCAAGGCCAAGATGAAGCAGCCGTCCATCCGGTACCGGGTCGGGGAGGTGCCGGTGGCGTTCATCGACGGCGTCAGCGGACGGCACAGCTTTGATCCGGCAGCCACCGGCGACTTTATCGTTAAGCGGGCGGACGGCATGTTTTCCTACCAGCTGGCTGTCGTCGTGGACGACGCCATGATGCAGGTCACGCACGTTCTGCGGGGCGCCGACCTGCTGGATTCAACGCCGCGGCAGATCCAGCTCTACCAGGCGCTGGGCTGGGAGATTCCTGCCTTTGCCCACGTTCCCCTGTTTATGGGAACGGATGGCAAACGCCTGGCGAAGCGGCACGGGAACACGAGCCTGGCGGCGCTTCGGGAGCAGGGGGTATCCCCGGCCAAGCTCACCGGCTGGCTGGCCTGGATCGGCGGACTCGTGCCCACGCCGGGCCCGGCCGCTCCCCAGGAGCTGATCGGCCGGTTTGATTTGAGCCTCATTCCAGCCGAGCCGATCGTCATTACGGAAGACCTCCTTGCCCGGTTGTACGAAAGTTAAAGGGATGCCTGTCCTGTTAAGCAATGCTCCCCGCGGCCGCAGCGCCCGCTTGCTTTCGCTTTCGCACAGATCGCACGATACGGGCGCAACAAAAACGGCAGGTCAAGGGCATTCACCGCTTGAGCTGCCGTTTTATATATCCGAAAAGCTGTTAAACCAACAGCGATTCCGCACCGTCGATAATGATTTGCGCCCCCGTAATATGCTTGGACTCGTCTGAAGCCAGGAAGGCCACCAGATCCGCCACGTCTTCCGGCTGACCCGGCCCGTCGGCGAGCGGTTGGCTTCCTTCCGGAAACTTGACCGGGATGACGATTTCCTTCAGCTCTTCCGTTTTCTCCGTGCTTTGATCGATGTTGGTCGAAATCGCACCGGGGCAAATAACGTTGACGCGGATTTTGAACTTGGCCAGCTCCAGCGCCGCCATTTTGGCGAATGCGACCTGCCCGGCTTTGGACGTGCTGTAAGCCGACATGCCGAAGTTGGAAAAGGTGCGGTTACCGTTAATCGAGCTGGTGATAATGACGCTTCCGCCATTTTTTTTCAGATGCGGAATCGCGTATTTTACCGTCAAAAACGTACCGTTCAGATTGACGCTCAGCGTCTGCTGCCAGTCTTCCAGCTGCATTTCCTCAATCGGGGCCAGCACGCCGTTGATGCCAGCGTTCGCGAACACCACATCCACGGAGCCGAACAGCTCGGCGGTTTCCAGCACCGCCTTCTCCACGCGTGCCGCATCCGAAGTATCTACGTCAAAAGCGCGGGCCGCTCCTTCGCGGATCGCGTTGATTTCCGCTTCCGTCTTGGAAGTCCGTTCATTAATCAGATCAAATAAGGCCACGTTAGCGCCTTCCTGCGCCAGTTTGATCGCTGCCGCTTTCCCGATGCCGGAGCCTGCGCCGGTAACAATCGCCGTTTTCCCTTCGAATCGCTGTCTGTTGTATTGCTGCTGACTCATCGCTATCTCTCCTTTTTCATCCTCATCAAATATAGTTATCTGTCTCAAGATTACCCATAAAGGAGGTCAGCTTAATCATCGCGCAGCAAACAAATTTTATACCCGCAAAGGGTCAACCGGCAGCAAGCCGTTCATTACGACCACTGCAATTCAAGAAAAGCGGCATCATCCTGAAGCCCTTCGGTGTGGGGCGCATCGAGCAAAATCTGGATCAGCTCGTCCGGCAGCACCTGATGGATCGGGTCCAGATCGGCGAGCCCGTCGGTATACAGCTGCAGGCGCATCGGCATGCCGTAATCCAGACGGGTTTGGTACACATGCGGTTTGCCGCCGACCGGACCGGTTAGCGTGGACCACCGCTCATTGGTCCGAAAGGTGTCATCAAAGTGCTCGCTGACTTCCAGACCGTCCTTCCAAAAGCGCAGCCGCGAGTCTCCCTGCCACGCCATCCACAGTCTCCCCTGCTTCTTTCTGCTTATAGGCAGTTCAATCCGCCCGCAAATATACATGGATTGGCTGCCCATACGCTGCTTGTCCTCCAGCACCTCCCGCAGTAAGGAGGGGACCCCACCCGGTGGAGCTAACCGCCGAAGCTGCGCCGAAGCCGATTCGGTGATGGACGTCATGAAATCCGTAAATCCGGCCGAAGACCAGTCCCGCGTATGGTCCAGCCAATCCAGCAGCGTGTTGCCGAGAAAACGGGCGGCAAAATCACCTTGATAGCTCATACTGACGCCGTCACACAGCACAAAGTTGCACACGTCACCGTACGTCTGCACACCGACGAAATCCTGTCCGTTCTCTCCCTGCAGCAGCGTCTCCATCGCCCGTCCGTAAGCGTACCTGCACAGTACCCGTCCCGAATGGGAAGCGAGCGGCTGCTCCTGGGCCTGGGAGCTGATAAACGTAAACATGTCACCGGTTGCTGCCGAGTTTATTTTCACAGGCGGATCCCTCCTAAGCTCTTACCGGCGTGGCCGCCGACATTTGAAAACCGATGGATACCAGCTCCGCACAACTTCCCGGAAGCATCATCAGCGCCCCCGGGGCAAGCAGATAATCGGCTTCGACCAGCATGTCCCGATAGCTCTCCGGAAGCGGAGATGACATGTTTCTCAGCTTCACCGCATGCTCATCGTGAAGGAGGGTATCTGGCAGGATGCCTCTCCAGCGGCGCGGCTGGGCAATCGGCTGATCGAGCATGTGATCGGAAATGAAGATGTTCTCCACAAGCACGTTTCCGTCAGGCACGCTCATGCTCATGATGCGCCTTGCGATCGGCTCGGGATCCTCTCCGGTCGTCACCCCGTCCGTCATGTGGCAGACGAGTGGAGCCGGACAGTCCTGCATGCGCGGCAGCTCGGCCTGCAATATTTTCTCTGCCTGTTGAAAAGCTTTGGCCGAATCCGAAAACCGCTTCGGGGTCAAGTCCGGCAGGGAACCGACCGCTGCAATTTCGTCGATCCCTTTGATCCCGTTTAGCAGATCGTACACGTCGTCACTGTAAGCCAGGATGGCAATCCGGTACCGGGGCGTCAGCCGGTTCCCTTTCGTGGACCGGTACACCATTTGGCGGATTGCAAGCGACAGTGCTTCGTACACCACGTCGATGCGCCGTTTGCCGTCCATAAGCATATTCATGGATGCGCTGATGTCGATCAGATAGATGATCAGCGCCGGAGTCCGCTGGGAAGCCTGGATCGTATAGTTCATCAGTAAACAACTCCCCTTTGTAAATAATCCTTGGTCATTTTCTATGTCTAAACGTCAGGCAGCGAGTAAGAGCCATTGGACAGGAATTTGTAGATGGCCGACGCCCGGGTTCCCACCTTGCCGACGGACTTGAAATACGCCGCATCCTGTTCATACAGGCGGGCGAAATCCTTGGCATAGGAGCGCGCCCGTTCAATGTTGCCGCCCCGCTGGGCGTTAAAGGCCTGATTGTAGTAAGCGATCAGCTGGACGACCTGGCCGGAGCGCTTCTGCTTCAGCTGCTGCGCCTTCGCCTCGGCCGCTTTACGGGCCGCTTCCACTTCCGCCCTCGCCTTCGCTTCCTTCTGCTGCTGATAAGCAAGATAGGCTTCGTACTGAGCCTGCTTCTGGTACATTTCCTGCAGCTTTTTCCGCTCGGCAGCCTTTTTCTTTGCTTTTTCCTTCTGCTGCTGCAAATAGGCGTCATATTTCGCTTGGACCGCGTACTGATCCTGCAGTTTCCTGCGCTCTTCGGCTTTGCGCGCCTCCTCAAGCTTTTGCTGCTCGGCCTGCAGGCGCTGTGCTTCCGCCTGTTTCCGGGCTTCTTCCTGTTTTCGGGCTTCTTCCTCTTTCCGCGCGGCTTCCTGCTTCTGCAGCTCGGCCTGCCGGTCCGCTTCCGCCTGCTTTTGATCCGTTTGCGCTGTATCCGGGACCGCAGGAGCTTTCTCGCCGCCTGGCTTCGTGCCGGCTCCCGCCTCCATGTGCTTCCCTGGCGAATGGTCGGCAACGATTTGGTTAACGGCAAACGCCGTCCCGGCGAGAAGCAGGATAACAACCACCGCGGAAGTCAGCCATTTACGCGACTGGTAAAAAGGGACCTTGGCTTGTTTACGATCGGGGCCTGGCGGATTCAGCTCGGATTCCAGTCCGCGTATCGCAGCTTCCAGCTCGATCTCCATCGGTGAGCCATCGCTGACAAAATGGTGGGCGGATTTGTACACCTCCAGAGCACCGTTTAGATTTCCACTCGATTCGAGCTCTCTGGCCTGGTGAAACAGCCTGTTGACGACATCCTGATCACCGGACGCGGCTTCTTCCCCCTTCGTCAGGGCAGCCGCCCGCTCAGCGGCCGCTGCCACGAATCTTCTCGCAGTGGGCGCCGCCGGCGGCCGCAAAGCTGGGGAGGAAGCGGAAATCAACGGCTCCGGAGACTGCGCCGGTTGAACCGCATCCTGTTTCTCCGTAACGCTTTCATCCGCGTTTTCGCTGTTCTCCGTCATCGTCGACAGCAGCACCAGCCACTCGCCGAACGTCGGGCAGCTGCTCAAATCCTGGCTTTCCCAGACCCGCGCAAACAGTTCCGCCGTCTTCGCTCCCCAGTTCCGTTCCAGGGAATTTTTCAGAATAAAGTACCGCTCGCACGGATTTTGCAGTTCAGGCTGATCAAAATAACTTTCCCCCCAGGCCTTCTCCACGACTTGGGGATCGCACCAACCCAGCATTTCCGCAATGATGACCGCACCGGCGAACCGGTCGGCATAACCGCTCCACAACCCGCTTTGCACCGTCCGGTGCGCGGCATACCCCGGTGAACCCGCCAGCAGCACATCAGGCCTGTCCAGCTTCGGGCTGTACATCTGCTCAATGTCCACCAGTTCGACCACGCTTCGCGGTTCCGGCAATTCCACTTCAGAAAAAAACGGAAGCATGACATTGGGTGCCGACAAATCGCAGTGGGCCAAGCCGCGCTGCTCCATCCCCGATCCGATGGCCGCCAGCCCTTTGGCCAGCGCGAGGCTCTCCCCGCGAAGCAGCCGGCGCTGATCGGTCATAATATCGAACCAGGTATGCCCGTATATCCAGGGCATGAGCACCGCATACAGCAGGTCCGGATGCTCGGCAATCAGGCTTTCGTTTCTTTCGGGAGTGAGCACGTCTCGTCTGCAGACCTGCAAGCCCGGACTTTCGCTGTACATTTCCATCATTTCGGACTGGTACACCATCGCAGGAATACGATACTTCGGAAAAAACACTTTTAATGCTTTGGCTTCATGAAGCTGCCCGCTGGCAGGAATCAGCTGATAGACGATTCCCTGCCTTCCTGCCTGTGCATAAGCTAACCCGGGAGCGGCAGGATGCTGGCCAACGCGGTACAGCACCCCGTTAATAACCATCTCATCTCCCGCATTCGGTTGAAAAGACATGGACACCCCCCTTTCACTTAAACTTTGTGGACTGCAAGAAAACCGGGAGTAAATACACCCGGTTGATGATTCCTACGATCTCATTCTACTGTAAACGAACCGTAACTTGAATGGCTAAAATTATCTCGTTTCATCGATAGAGCGGAATTTCTGGGCAATGGCCCCGAGCTCATGGCTGATGCTGTTCAGAATCTGGACAAATGACTGCATCTGTCTGCCGGCTTCTTGAAACTCCTGGAAAAACCGCTGCTTCGTCAGGCCTTCCCATTGTCCCTCCATCCCCTGGATCGCTTGGGACAAGCTCGCTACGAGCTGCTGGCTCTGCTCTCCGCTCTGCTTAAATTGATTGGCGACCGCCTCCACCTGTTCCGGTGAAATCAAAATACGTCCTGACATGATGGTCCCTCCCCTTTTATCGGTTTCCTATGCTTTCCTCGGGTATCTTAAACTCTGGCTACACATCACAAATGCCATTTGGCTTAGCTTGTCGCGGATACCTCCGACAGTATTTTTTGAAACTTTTCCTCTTCGCTGTTAAAAAAGCCTTTGAATTCAATACTGTCGATATCTTCATGATTAAATAAAAATGTATAATTCGGATCAATATATCCTTCCGGGTATACGACCCCCAAATAATCATACATCTGATTGTTTTCCTGATGAATCTGCTTACGTCCATAAATCATCAGCTTCTTCTGTGCTCCTCTGAGAAGAACCACAGATCCGAGCGGAAGTAAAGCTTGTGAAGGAGTCCCATTATCCATCGCTTGTCCGTCCTCTCATTTAAGTATGTATTCTTCATGGGTAAGCAGCCGGTCATCACGATCCGGTGATAGAATCAGATGCAGATAGAAATCACTGGGTACTTCACGTCTACTGCTGGATCCGGTTTCAGGCAAAACGCATGCCCAGCGATTTCAGCTTGTCCTTCACCTGGTCCGCCAGTTTGCTCGCCCCATGGGTAACCGCCTTGACGGAGTCGGACACCAAATCCATCCCGCCTGAGGCATGCGTTCTCAGCGTTTTACCGGCGACTTCGATGTCGGTTACAGCCGAAATGACAAGACTCGAGGCCAGACCGACAAATGCTCCCACAGCAGTTCCGGCTGCCGGAACGACGGATCCGACCGCAGCCCCGATAGCCGTACTTCCAGCTATCGCACCCAGACCTATACCGTTATTGATCATGAGATGGCCGGGGGCCCTGTCCTCTTCCCCGCTCTCCTGCTGCAGCTCACGCTTTGTTCCGGTTCCCGGAGGGCCTTCATTTCCCGAATGGCCGCCCGGTCCTTGTCCCAGGGTTCGAATTTTGCCCGCTGCCTTGGGGTCGATGAACCTCCAGGCTGTAGGATTGTTAGCGGCCCGCTCCAGCAAAAACTTGGCACTTCCGGCATGCTCATTTTTGTTTAAACCCAAGCGCGCGTCTTTAGCAGCAGGAAGTACAACTCCAGCCATCAAAGTCGCTAACCCAGCCGCCGCTCCGGCGGCAGCCGTCCCGTGGCTGTTCCAACCCGAGTAACTGCCCCCCGCTTCGGCATGGACGGCCTGAACAGCGGATAACGGATTGGAGACCGTCCCGTCTGTCAGCCCATATCCAGGCAGAATCGGTTCTCTCCCGGAGACGGCCGCCGATTGGAACATGAGTGCGGGGCTTGAGTACATCAAGGTATCGTTCAGAATGGAATGATGCTGCTCGTCTGCGGTTTGAAATTCGGATGCCTTGGATTCGATCCATTTGCCGATATCCTTCAGCATGGCATAGATCTGTTCTCCCTGCCGGTGTGCGGACTGCCATTCGTCCATTACGGATTGCGGGAAAGCCGCTTCTCCCCTAAAGTTCCCAAGTGCCTGATTCAAGGCGAGCGTCATTTCCCGAATTTGTTCACTGCCTCTATCTAACTGACGGCTTAAAGACCGGAGTGACTCCGGTTCAACAGAAATACGCACGGACTCTCACCTTCCATTTAATTCTGCAGGCTGCTTCAGCCACTGAAGCAGCATTTCCTCAAATTGCTCCCTGCTCGCCGGAATGGCCGTCAGCCAGTCCTGATCCCCTTTGATGCTCATACGTACGAGCCAGTTCATCGTGTCATTTACCATAAACGCTGCATTTTGCGACTCCCAGCCGCTGCCGGTCCAAGTCGACAATTGCAGCTCACCTTCACCCGTGCGGTATTTCATGCATTTGGCAAGCGCGATCGAACCTTCCACATCGTTTGTTGCCTTTACCAGCTGGTCGCCGAGCTCTTCGAACGGAATTTCCGAGGTATGGCTGAAGAGATGGGCAAACTTCTTTTTAGAGAGAAGCAAAGCCGGCGCTTCCATCGGCGCGAAGTTTTTCAAGTCCATTTCCTCCACCAGCGTGCGGCAGGCCTCCTCGACGGTCCCGAGCTCATCCAGTTTGTACTGGCAGTCCTCTGCGGATTTGCATACTTGTACGACACGCTCGTTGGTCACATGAAGATAGCCTTCGAACGTTTCGTCGTTTTGAACATATTTAAGCCAGCAGGACCGCTGCGCCAAGCCGGCAATCGCCACTCTGGAAAAGATTTTGGGCGGCATAGACAATTCTATGCCGTTCTCTTCCTCAATGAGGTAACCCTTTTCCAGCAACGAGTCTTTCACAATATCCCATTCTTCCGAGATCTCTTCGGCCAGATATCCTTGAAATGGGTCTTCCACGCCGAGAAGCCGGTCCGAACCGAGAATCCCGGCAAGAAAAAAGAATTCTTTATTATCAAGTGTAATGGTGTCCTGTCTGGAAGCATGAATCGTCAACATTATGAGCCACCTCCCCTCAAACGACAACATGCCATCGGTCGCGAATTTCGGCAACCCAGCGATGGCTGTTCCAATAGTCATCAAACGGAATTGCGGCCTTAACCCTGAAATATTTCCGTTTAATATAGTACCCTTGTCCCGGCGGAAGGATTTTCAAGCTCCCCTGGGTATGACTCGCTTCCGAAAACGGAATACGAAAGAACGATAAATCGTTAGGGTCTAAAGTCCCGAACAAAAATCCGCTTTGGCAGGATTTAATATCGTTAAACCAGTCTGCGCCGAACGTCGGTAAATCAGCGGGCACGCCTGAAACGATCACATGCACATTTCGGTCGCGGCCCTGGCGGACGATCGCCGTCAGCTGCTCTTTCACTGTAAAATCCTGGAGCTGTTTCGCCAGCAGGTCCGCATCATCGATCACAAGCACAGCAGCCGGCGCTTCCTGGCCTGGACTCCGCGCTTGGACCAGTTCATACAGCCGCTGAATCAGCGGTCCAAGCTCTTCCTCGCGGCTGGCGCTAGCCTGAATATGCGGAAGTTCCGCCAATTGGCTAAGCCCGCGGTTCCCATAACGGGTATCGATGGTATACATCTGCAGCATTTCCGGCGGATAGCGGTGTGCGAGGGACAGCATCCAGCTCAGCAGGAAGGAGGTTTTTCCCCCTTCCATTGGGCTTGCTACGATAAAGTGCGGACCTTCCTGCAGGTCGACCCCGAAAGGGTCCAGGTCATCGGTTGCCAGCCCGAGCGGCACCTTAAGGCTGCCGCCGTTCAATAGATCCCGGTCGTAACCGGCTGCCGGCGGGAGCAGCTCCCTGAGCGTGACACGGTCAGGCAGCTTCCCGATCTCCGGAGCCTGCTGCTCGGGGTACAGGGAGCGGATCAGCTGGATCCGGTTTCGGAGCGCTTCCGTACGCTGTACCTCATCTTTTCCAACGGCCGGCAAAGCCGCCTGAAATTCCAGCGGCGGCTGGTACCCCTTCACCAAACCTCTTCCCGGCGGCAGACTGCCCGGTATCCGTCCCGGTCTGCCGACAGCATAATAATAATCGGCGGAGTCGGCCAGCTCGAAGGTCAAAGCGTTCGTCAGACTGCTCCGCACTTTCTCGAATATATCAGAAATCCGGTTGGCCGTAACGACAAATGTCATGCCTAGAGCCGCTCCTTCACGAAGGAGAAACTCCAGCGTTTCGTTTTCCTCAGGGTAAATGTTGCGGAAGTTCAAATAGCCGTCAATGACGATGACCAGTTGAGGCAGCAAACCAGGACGGAACGGTCTGTAAGCGGCTGCCGTCTTTACGCCTGCTTCAGCGAACAATTCTTTCCTGTGGGCTGCCGTCTTCATCAGAAACCGGAAGAGCCTCTTGATCCGGTCCTCCTCTTCGGCCGTCATGACCGCCCCGATGTGGGGGAGCCCCGCAAAATCGCGCATGACCCGGCCCATGTCCACAACGTAACCGTTCCAATCCGCCGGCGAGTACAATGTTGCCAGCGACATCAGAAGGGACTGGACAACGGTCGATTTGCCGAGGCCCGGCATTCCGTACACAGCCCAATGTCCTTGCTGCATCGGGATGGTCAGAAGCCTCTGGCTTTGGTTCGGCAGATCGTCCATCAGGCCGGCTATGCCGGTGATGTCATCAATATTGTCCGCATCCGTCCCTTGCATGACGGCGTCCAGCTCCAAATGCTCCGGAAGCGGCGGAAGCCACGGGCCCTGCAGGCGGATAATTCCCTCTTCTTCCGCAGTCCGGGCGAGCTGATCTATAAATACCTGCAGCTGTCGCTTCGGCTGCTGCATCAGCATTTCGGCCGCGTTCATGCCTCCGGACAACAAGCATTCCCGCTTGCCATTAAGCCCGACTTCGCTTACCGCCCGTTTCTCAAGGGAGGCCTCAGGGTCCAAATAAGGCGCCCCGCTCCATGCAAACTGCATTTCCTCGAACACTTCGTCACTGCCAACCTGAAGGTAGCCCCTGCCCGGTTTGGTGATCCAGGCGGCATTGGGAATTTTCAGCATATCCCGGCTGTCACTTTCATCCTGAACGCGGAGGCAGATGCGGAACCTCGCATTGCTCCATATTTTCTCGTCAACGACTCCCGCCGGCTTCTGGGTGGCCAGAATCAGGTGAACGCCCAGCGTGCGGCCGATTGCCGCTATACTGATCAATTCATCCATAAACTCGGGCTGGTCCCGCTTCAGCTCGGCGAATTCATCTATAATAATGACCAGATGCGGTAGGGGTTGTCCCTGCCGCTGTCTAAGCAGCTTATAATATTCATCGATATGCTGCAGATTGCCCGATTCGTTAAGTATTTTCTGGCGTCTGACCAGCTCGGCCTTCAGCGAGACCTTGGCTCTTTCGATCAGGCTGCTGTTCAAATTCGTGATCGTTCCGACAACATGCGGAAGATGATTAAACGTGTTGGACATGCCGCCGCCCTTATAGTCGATCAGCATGAAAGCCAGGTCATGCGGGTGGTATTCCGAAGCCAGGGAAGCGACGATCGATTGAATCACTTCGCTTTTGCCGGATCCCGTCGTGCCTGCGATCAGACCGTGAGGGCCGTGACCGTTCCGTTCGATCTTATCGTGAATGTTGAGCATGACTTTTTTGCCTCCGGCCCGGACGCCGATCGGAACGGGAAAGCTCTCCGGATAACGGTTGTGCCTCCACCTGCTGCGTACATCCCACGCCCGGATGTCTTCCAGGCCAAGCATGTCGAACAAGGACAGCAGGGATGGAATCTCCGAAGCCGACGAACGCTTAAGCCGGATCGGGGCCATATAGCGGGCGAGCGCGTCCGCCTTTTCCAGCGTAATCGTATCGGCTTCAAAGCTTTGCAATTCAAAAGAACCGTCTTCCCGTTTCAGCGAATACTGGCCGCTCCCCTGGGACATATCAACGATCAGCTGGCACTGCATCGGCAGCTTCTCCTTGCGGTCCGATATAATGATCGTGCAGGCATCGACGTCGGCAGCGTCCTCCAGCAGCAGCGGCAGGAGCGGTTCTTCTTCGATCAGCCCGCTCCCCGCCAGAACGACAACGTAGGCCGGCAGCTGGGCTGCGATCTTCCGGCCGGAAAAAGCACGTGACGTCTTGCGCCTTACCAGCCGCTGAAACAATTCATCCGCCAGCTGGTGGGCGCTGCTGCGGCGGTCAGCCATATAACGCGATGATCTGTCCTCATCCCAGACATGGGGCAGCCATCTCATCCAATCCCAGTCTCCGGCATCCTTCTCCTCATAAAACGCCGCCAGTTTCACCTCATCCGGCGAATGCCGTACGGCCAGCTGGACGGCGACCACCCGAAGCGCGTTCATGACGGACTCGCGATCGCCGACGATCCCGACGACTTTAGCCTGAAACAGCGGCAATACGATAGAGGATCCCGGCACAGTCTGAAACTCTTCTTCGAGCGACTGCGCCGCTTCGAGAAGCGGATCCTTGACGTAGCCTTCGGGCTTCGGCGCCTTTACCTTTGTATGAAACGGCAGGCTGCCGGTACCAATCCGCGTATGCAGAAAGTCGTCATCTTCCGGTGAACGTTCCCACAAGGAACTGTTCCGGTTTTTTACGATATGAAAGCAGACATCGGGGTCTCCATGGATATCGTATAGCACGTCCACTTGTTCCTTCTGCCCTGCGGCAAGCTCCTTCCTGAGCTTGTCCAGTTCCGCATAATACATGCTGATGCGTTCGTTCAGCTGTTCTTTATATTTCCTTTTGTTTCCCAGATAAGCGATGAAAGGGATCGTATATGATGTAAGCATCATGACAACAGAAACCATTTGAAACATGACATACGTGTTGTTCGCTATATTCCCTGTAAGGTTCATGTAGATAAACAAACCGATGCTGAAGATGGTCATCACTGCCGGGAGGATGATCGAAACCAAAGAAAATGATGGTTTACTCGGCTCGCCCGGCGGCCTCAGGATGTCCAGCCGCTGTTCCTTGATCGTCGGTTTGATTCTGGGCGAACGTTGATATAACACATTCATAATGCGTCAACCCCTCTTTTGGCATCCAAAATCCTTCAGGTTACCCATGCAATAAGTACTAGTGTTCAGGAATCCAAAAAAAACATTTTTAACTTTCCATTACCCGATTCCATTCATATTGAAACAAATTTCTTCTGCCAAAGCTCGGCGCCTCTTCCGTCGTGGTCGAAAAGGCCCGCTGGATTCGAACCATACAGCCTTCCCTAAGTCCTGCTTCAGCTACATCCTGGGCATCCTTTACCGGGAACCAGAGCCCCTCGGGAAATTTGCCTTCTAATATATATTGCGAGCCTTCAGGCGGAGCCTCCCCATAGATTCGAACGCCCAGCATGTCCTTTAGGTGGGCCGCCGGGCAGTCATCCGGCACTTCGACATCAAACCAGTCTCTTTCCTGGCCGCTGATCATCACGGTTAGAATCAAAGGTGTCCACTCCTTCTTGCCATAGTAGAAATAGCTTATTTATTGTAGTTGAAGTAACATTCAGCAGACCCAAGCGAAAATATGAAAACTTTGTAACCTTATGATAATGTAACATCAGTGCATAATCCTGTCAATTTGTGACATTTTAACTAGTTTAATTCTCGGTGTTCCATAGTTTTATAGTTCTTATGTACTATTTCTAGATGGATTTATCTGTATGTAACTGATTTTATATCCATTTTTAAGGAGATACTGGTCCTATTTTATCACTCCGAAAATAATACCTGATACCCAGTTTCACAGGCAGATGCAAGAAAGGCAAGTTCCCTCTTAAAAGATTTATAGCCTTAGGCGTATTTTTAGGGCCGCAGGTTTTGAAAACACACAAAAAATCGGAAGCCTCTAATTATATTCACTTCCGAAAAATTGTGTGCAATTTAACTATTTATAAGTTTTCTTTAAGGTTTTTTTAATATTTGGCAGGTAGAATACAGGTATGGAATAACACGAATGAGGTGATTTCTATGAGAATACTAATTAACTTCCAAAACAAAGTAGTTCCCGTATACTTTACAACCGACTGCAAACAACCTGTATCGAAAATAATGAAGCTGCTGAGTGGCACCTTGGAAAATAAAATTCAAAACGGAAAAAGAGCACTTCAGAAATGCTTGAATTCGCTGATCAGCATTGAAATTGAAGGTTCCGAAGCCATTCTTCACAGCAAGAGCGAAAATGACACCCTCGCACTGTCCCTCTATTAAGAGGGATGGTGTTTTTTTATATTATGGCTGGGACTTCACCTGCTGATGGGACTCCACAAAAGCAACCGCCTCGTAGATCATGGCTGCCGCCTCGGCACGGGTTATCGTTGTCTTCGGATGGATGTTTCCCTCGGGATCCAAAGCCGCAACCTTATACACCAGAGCCCGCTCGATCGTCCCCTGATAAGCTCCGGTAATGCTCGCCTCGTCTTTAATTTGAATGTATATTTTCGGCAAAGGATATGCTCCGGTACGCTCGATGCCCTGAACCAGATAGTGAATAAACTCTTCACGGGTCAGCGTCCGGCCGGGTTCGATGCTAGTCGGGATATCCAGTTCATTATAATGGGCGACGATAAAAGGCTGCGCGTACCAGGCGTCATTGGCGACGCGGGTGAACACGTCTTTTGCCTCCGGCTTCTTAATAAATGCGATGCCATCCAGATTCAGCATCAGCGACTTGACGATCATCGTTACGCCTTGCGACGCGGTCAGACCGGCTTGCGGCCGGAATTCGTCGCCAGTCATCCCCTGTACCAATCCACGGGCATGAAGGCTCTCAATTTTTTCTTTCTCCTGGACTCCGGTTAAATCCTTAAAGGAATCGTCCGCGTAGATTTGCGACGGTGAAGCGGCCAGGCCGATCAGCGCCGCGATCACAACGGCTCCCTGCAGCAATTTGTTCACGATGCATCCACTCCATGCGTAATATTTTCCAATCTGATCTGTTTGACGGCTTGGTGGATAGAAAGGTTGCACAGACGGGTAAAAGGGCACAAAATAACCCCACAACGTGGGGCTCCTTCATTAAAGGTATTTCGGCATTTTCGGGGGACCTTGCAAAAGGATAAAGATCGATATCGTAAACCAGTATTCCGTGAAGGCTCCCCTGATCGTCATGAACTAGTGTCTGCCCATATGGAAACCGGTTGCTCTTTCTGCTTTCTGGATGCGGATTCTGAACAGCTGCACTAGATTGGCGCGCGTATGTTCTTCTTGGCAGGAGTCCAATTTTTTTAAAATAAAGCGGTCAATGGACATGCCCATCCTCTCCTTGTCATTGAATTTTCCTTATAAACCCAGGAAGTTTCTTCCTGTTTTGAATATATACCCAGCCGTTTCCGCCTTTAATCAGCGCCTAGCGGCGCAGGTGATGCTCGGCTTCCCTCATCAGCAGCATCATTAGAACATTTATGACAAAAGACGCCACAATCAGCACGAGCCCGAGAATGAGCGCCGCAGCTGGCAGCAGGGCAGCGATGAGCAGGACGACGAACATCGCGGGCACGAGCAGTAAATACCACCGCCAGCGCTGGAGAGCCATGCTTTGAAACTGATACAGACCTCTCCTTCCAGCCAAAGCGCCGATTCCCTGACAAATATGAAACACCATGTACAAATTCAGAAGGAGGATGACCAGGCCCAGCGGAATTCCGATCGCAGCGGAAGCACGGGGCAAGACCGACAAAACAAGGGCAAGAGCGGACACACCAAGCAGGACAGCCGCCGTGTTCCCGGCTTTGCGAAAATGCTCGGAGCGCCGGTTCAGCTTGGCCAGCCCGACATAGAACAGCAGATAGCCGATCACGTCGGGTAAAATGTCAAAACCGTTGATTTGGAAATCAAACAAAAACAAAAATCCCCAAAACAGATGATAAAAGCCCATCCTTCCCCCACCTCCCTGTTCCTTACTATTATATATTGGAATGACTAGTCCCATTATGACCAGGAAAGAAAGCGCTTTTACATAAAAATATTTTCGTCATCATTCGACATCTGTTTCTGCTCAAAAAAATATTTTTTTGACTTTTTAAACATTTTGATCTACTATATTTATCATAGTTAGTGACTATTTTATACTTAAAGGAGTTTACATCATGTCTACTGTACTTTTTATCAAAGCAAATAACCGTCCCATTGACCAGGCGATCAGCGTGAAGCTGTATCATGCTTTCAAGGATTCCTATACGGCAGCTCATCCGGAGGACGAAATTGTGGAGCTGGACCTGTTCGCCGAGCAGCCGCGTTATTACGACCATACGACGATTACCGGCCTGTATAAAACCGCTAACGGCATCGAAACGACACCCGAGGAACGTGAAGCGGCAGCGATCGCCGACCGCTACCTCGATCAGTTCCTGGCCGCCGACAAAATCGTCTTCGGCTTCCCGCTGTGGAACATGACTGTTCCGGCCGTGCTTCATTCGTACCTGGACTACCTGAACCGTGCAGGCAAAACCTTTAAATATACGCCGGAAGGACCTGTAGGTCTGGCTGGCGATAAGAAAGTCGCTATCCTCAATGCGAGAGGCGGCATCTATTCCGAAGGCCCTGCCGCTGCCAGCGAAATGGCCGTCAACTTCGTTTCGCGCAGCATGGGTCTGTTCGGGGTCAAAGATGTAACGACCATTATCGTTGAAGGCCATAACCAGCTTCCGGATCAGGCTGCCGCATTGGTTGAAGCCGGTGTAGCCAAAGCTGCCGAAGCCGCCAAGAACTTCTAATCCTGCTTATAAAATGATTTGCACTGAAGCTGGACAAGCCCAAAAACCACGATGGTATCCATCGTGGTTTTTTGCTGACTTATTCATCCATCAGCTGCTTCGTCCAATAGGATGAGGATTTGCGCGGGGCCCCACTTTTGGATCCCCGCCCCTTCGGATCAGCCTTGCGCCTGCTTCGTGCTTCTTTTACCGCTTGAAACTTCAGCTCCCGCTGCGTCTTGTGGTAATTGGACAGCCGCCGCTCCTCCAGTACGCCTGCTTCCACCGCTTCCCGGACGGCGCATCCCGCCTCGCCTTCATGCTTGCAGTCCGCAAAGCGGCACTGGCTGCCGATCTCCTCGATGTCGGAAAACGCTTGGGCCAGGCCTCCTTCGTCTTCGAACAGCCGCAGTTCCCGCATGCCGGGCGTATCGGCCATGATGCCCCCTTGGGGCAGCAGGAACAGCTGGCGGTGCGTCGTCGTATGGCGCCCGCGGCTGTCATCTTCGCGGATCCCTTGAGTCTTCTGCACGCCGGCCTCGGACAACCAGTTGACGATGGTCGATTTGCCGCAGCCGGACGAGCCGGTCAGCGCCACGGTGATCCCTTCTCCCAAGTAAGCGGAGACGATGTCCCGTCCCATATCTTCCAGCGCGCTGATGGCGTGAACCGGCACCCCCGGCGCCGCCCCTTCCATCTCAGCGACCTTCAGCTCCGCGTCCGGGCATAGATCGGCCTTGCTGAGCAGTATAACCGGGGTCACGCCGCTGTTCCAGGCCATGATCAAATACCTTTCCATCCGCCTGACGTTAAAATCGTCATTGAGCGAGCTGACCAGAAACAGCGTATCGACGTTGGAGGCGATGACCTGCTCATTCACGGTGGCGACTCCTGCGGCCTGCCTAGAGATACAGGTTTTACGTTCCAAGACGCTGTGAATGATCACCCGCTCCTCCTGCTCCAGCACCTGAACTTCCACCCAGTCGCCCACAGCCGGCAGCTCACTCCGGTCCTGATGCTCATGCTTCAGCTTGCCCGATACTTCTCCCCATACTTCCCCGGCTGAGGTCCAGACCCGGTACATTTGACCGAAGTCGCTGACGATGCGGCCGGGAACGTGCTGTTTGCGATCTCGCTGCAGCCATTTCTGCTGCCAATCCGTATTCCATCCATAATGCTCTAAATTCAAGTAAAAATCCCTCCAATTTGTGAATGAATGACAAAAAGCCCCCGAAGCTTAGGCTCCGGGGGCATGACTTCTGAATCAATCAGAGAGCATTTCCCTTTGATGCGCAAAACGAAACGTCCGGAAAAAGGCATACCAAATCTGTGATGCCATACCGAAACGTTACCGAGCGCAAAAAAGCCGCGGCAACCCATGTAGGTCTCCGCGGCTTATTCGGCAAACATGAAACCATGCCTGCTGATGAAATGCCATATGATCAGACGTGAGTCCTCAAATCTGATCGATTATCCAGCCGTCAAAGGAGACCATATATAAAATGTTAAAGGGGTCCAGTTCCATACAATGCTCTTCATCATTTTATATCGTCTCCTTTCCTGTCATTTGCTGCCATCATATACGGAATGCTTGTTTCATGTCAAGCCTTAATTTCCGGACGGGATCAAACCTGCTCCCACTTTGTCCATTGGTCCCGGGGGTTCATTTCATAAATGTCGTTATCCCGAGACATGTACCGGTGAATGATAAACTCGCGACGGATCGTTGCGTAATCATCATGAAACTGCTGTATAAACGCGTTGATTTCTTTCTCAGTGTAACGGCGCCCCGGCTCAAGCTTCTCCACCAGATGCTGCATGGCGATCAATTTCTTCTTGTACTGGGCTGGTATTTGCGCCAGCCTCCCGTCCGCCGCAAAAAAGTTTCTCAACACCGCCGCCTTCATGGTCTCGTTCACCGGATCGGAGGTTCCCTTCTGCATTTCGTCTGCTTTACTCATATACATGTCATCTCCCTTCATTGCTCATTCGATGTTCGGCCGGACCTCCTTTGATAAATCCCGTGAAAGGTTGGGTAAAATATACCGAGCGCTTTCCGGAAGGAACCGGGCTGCAAATGATCTCCTCCTATCTAGCCGGATAGCCCGCCGAAATACCGAAATTATAATTTTAATAAACATCTAATTTAATATGTATCTAATATTATGTCGCTCAAACGAATTTGTCAACGGCACATGTAAAAAACTCTATTTTTGCAGCCTGTTCACGTAAAAAGATCAGTCATGTGCCGCCTTTTGCGGATCTCTATTGGCTGTCCATGGTGGTTTTTACCGAAAATTTGCGATACGATTAAACGTGAGTGGTTTATAGACAGAGGAGGAGAAATTCATGCAAGACGTCATTATTATCGGAGCCGGTCCATGCGGACTATCGGCCGCCATCGAATGCGGACGCCGCGGACTATCAACACATATTATTGAAAAGCACTGCTTGGTCCACTCCATTTACCTGTATCCGACCCACATGCAGTTTTTCAGTACGGCGGAGCTGCTGGAGATCGGTGATGTGCCGTTCCCTTCCCCGAACGAGAAGCCTTTTCGGTACGAGGCCCTGTCCTACTACCGCAAGGTAGCGGATCATTACGACTTGTCCATCTCCCAGTACGAAGAAGCGCTGTCCGTGGAGCGGCAGCCGGATCATTCCTTTGTGGTACATACCGTTGACCGCAGCGGACAAAAACATCAATATGAAGCCAGAAACGTCGTGATTTCCACCGGTTATTTCGACCACCCGAATTATATTGGCATACCGGGGGAAGATCTGGATAAAGTTACACATTACTTCCGTGAAGCCCATCCCTATACCGGGATGAACGTGGCGATCATCGGCGGCAGCAACTCGGCAGTTGACGCAGCCATGGAACTGATTCGCGTTGGGGCGAACATCCATATGGTCTACCGGGGCGAGGAGGTTTCCGAGAACATCAAGCCGTGGGTGCGCCCGGTGTTTGAAGCGATGGTGAAAAAGGGGAAAATAGAGGTCCACGTGCAATCCAAGGTCACCGAAATTCGGGAGTCGTCCATCACTATCCAGGATAAAGACGGGCATACGACCGAAATCGATAACGATTTTGTGCTTGCCTTAACCGGATTCCGGCCGGACCGGAAGCTGCTTGCTTCCTGCGGCGTCGAGCTGGACGGGGATATGGAGAAGCCGCTGTTTAACCCGGAAACGATGGAGAGCAATGTGCCCGGACTCTACGTGGCAGGCGTCATCGCGTCCGGCCGCAATGCGAACGAGGTCTTTATCGAAACCGGCCGCAAGCACGGCGGGCTGATTGCCGAGCATATCGCCGCTGTTCGGGCTTCTCATCAATAACAATTTTCACAGCAGACAGTCCGCGTCGTCATATACATCAAAAAAGGCTACTTTCGGCTGCCAATGAAAGGAGATGTTCCGTACGGATTTTACATCACTGATCCTGCTGATTCTCGCTGCCCTCGGCATAATCAGCAGCAACACGACCATTACCGTGGCGATGACCATCCTGCTGCTGCTGCGGGTGCTGCATTTACAGCAGGCGTTTCCCTGGCTGGAGAAGTACGGGCTGACACTGGGCATCATTATCCTGACCATCGGCGTCATGACACCGGTGGCCAGCGGAAAAATGAGCCTGCAAATGCTCGGAAGCTCCTTTCTGAACTGGAAGTCCCTGCTGGCGATCGCCATCGGGATGCTGGTCGCTTATCTTGGCGGCCGCGGTGCCTCCCTGATGTCGGCCAATCCGACCATCGTCGCCGGCCTGCTCGTCGGAACGGTACTTGGCGTCGCCTTGTTCAAGGGCGTTCCGGTAGGGCCTTTGATTGCGGCCGGGCTGCTGTCCCTGCTGATCGGCAAAAGTTAAAAAAAGAGGCGCCCGCTATGGACGCCTCTTCCGAATGTTAAGAGACCCGGTCTTTTGGAGACACGGGTTTCTTCTTTTTTTGTTTAAACCTCCAGGTGCTGCACATTATACAGCCGTGCATAACTTCCGTCCAAAGCCATCAGTTCGGCATGCGTTCCCTGCTCCGTAATCATCCCGTGCTCCATCACGACAATTTGGTCCGCGTGGGTGATCGTGGAGAGCCGGTGGGCGACGATCAGCGTCGTCCGGTTTGAAGCCAACGATTGCAGTGCCTGCTGAATGAGATGCTCGGACTCCAGGTCCAGTGCGGAGGTTGCCTCGTCCAGCACCAGAATTTCCGGATTTTTCAAAAAAACGCGGGCGATGGCCAGGCGCTGCTTCTGCCCCCCGGACAGCTTGACGCCCCGTTCCCCGACTTCCGTCTCATACCCGTCCGGCAGATTCATGATAAAGTCATGGGCGTTGGCCGAAACCGCAGCCGCTTGAATCTCGTCCATACTCGCCTCGGGGTTGCCGATCAGAATGTTGTCCTTCACCGACCCGCTGAACAGGAAGTTATCCTGCAGCACCATACCGATTGAACCCCGCAGGCTTTCAAGGGTCAGCTTCCGGATATCCTGCCCGTTAATGGACACGCTGCCCTGCTGAATGTCATAAAATCTCGGGATCAGCGAAATGAGGCTCGATTTGCCGCCTCCGCTCATACCGACGAAAGCGACGGTCTGTCCGTGCTTGATATCGAGGCTGATATCCTTGAGCACCCAGTCGCTGCCCTCATTGTATTTAAACCACACCTCGTCAAACGAAATATGCTGAACCGGCCCCTGAAGGGTTTTCGCGTCCGGCGCATCGACAATATCGTACGGCTCCTTCAGCAATTCCATCACTCTTTCCAGCGAGGCGGAGGCCTGCGTCAGCACCGAGGAGGAGTTAATCAAACGCTTGAGAGGCGCATACAGCCTGTCCAGATAGCCGAAAAAGGCGACAAACGTGCCCAGGGTCAAATCATGATGGATCACCCGGTAGCCGCCGTACCCGATCACAAGCAGCGGGGCGATATCCGTCAGTGTGTTGATGATCGAGAACGTCAGCGCGTTCCATCTCGTCTGCGCCAGCGCTTTGTTCAGGAAATTCTGGTTGATGCCCGTAAACTGCTTATGATCGAAGCGCTCGAGGGTAAAGCTGCGGATCACGGAAATCCCCTGAATCCGTTCATGCAAATACGCCTGAATGCCGGCGAGCGCCTGAGAACGGTCCTTGGTGAGCTTCTTGAGACGCTTATACAGCACATTGACCGCGATCCCGTAAAGCGGAAGAATGGCGATGGACACCAGGGTCAGCACCGGGTTCAGGTACAGCATCACCCCCAGCACAATCAGCAGCGTGAACATGTCCAGCCAGATGTTCATCATGCCGACCTCAACGATATTTTTCGTCTGCTCCACGTCGTTGATAAAACGAGAGATGGCCTCGCCTACCTTTGTATTTTGGTAGTAGCGGAGCGACAGGCGCTGCAGGTGCGCATACAGGCGGTTCCGCATGTCGAACAAAATCCGGCTCGTGATCAGTTGGGCAAAATACTGCCGTAAATATTCGACCGGCCCCCGCACGATAATAAACAGGACGAGCGCGCCCCCTAAAATGAGAAACAACCGGGTAACCTGCTCCGATACCGACATTTTCGGGTTAAGCAGCAGGTCATCCACTACATATTTGAGAATCATCGGCAGCGTCAAAGGGATGCCGAATTTGATCATGCCGATGATCAGCGTACAAATAATCCATTTCGTATAAGGTTTAACAAACCGGTAATAAGCTTTCCAGTATTCCAAAAAACATTCCCTCTCCTTTCTGGCTGTCAATCAGGCTAATGGCGTGGGTAGAGGCGAATATGCGCCGGCAATCCGGACGCCTCTTATATCATACCTTGTTCAGGTCAGCCGCATCCGCTGCTTGGCACCAGGACCCCCTCCGCCCGGCCGCGGCATGCGGCAAACCGAAGCGCTCCTCTCCCTCGGCGGGAAAGCAGCGGCCATAATCGGTCCGATCCGGGCTGAATTGCCTTTTCCTGACGCTCATGAGTTGACATTTCCCCCCTTCAATGATTAGATATCCTTAAATGTAAGATCGGACTTTGTTCCTGTATCGATCATTATACATTATCCCGGCAAGGTCAGCTTGGGTTAGATACTTAGGATTCAGGAGGTTCTTGATGTCTAGACAATTCGTTACAGAAGCGGTCATGGTGGCGATCTATGGAGAATTGCTCCAGACGAGCGTCCCGGTTGAATATATCGTGCCTTATACCAGCCTGCTGGAGCTGTATGAGCTTCAGGACAGCGACGAGCCGCTGATGAGCTCTGCGGAGGATGACAGGTACGTGAAGGCCAGAATCAAGGAGCTGACCGCCTATTTCGAGGAACCGCTGAACAAGAAAAAAATTCAGAAAGCGCTCCATATGCCTTGGGCCAAGAGTCCTTCGATCCTCCTTGGCGAATCGGCGCGGATTACGGTCATCAACGCGATGGACACCGCTCCCTATGGTGAGCTGTTCGACCCGGTTGAGACGGAGCTGCTGCTGTCCTCGCAGCGGGAGGAAGCCCCGGTGCTCACTGATCAGATCGAGCTGATCCAGCGGATCGTCGAGGCTGCTGTGCCTGTGCATGTTTTTGATATCGAGGATTTTCAGTTTGCGGTGGAAACCGATAACTATACGCAGCACATTTAATAAAGTCTCGATCAGCAGCAAAAACTCCTTTCCAGGCGGAAAGGAGTTTTTGTTTTGTCTGGATTTGCGCCGCCCCAATTTTACGGTCAGCCCTCCATAAAACCGAATCCATAAGCATCCGGCGGCCTGATCTATCAGGATGCGCCGGTTAAGGATCGCTTTTGGCATATACGGTTAAATTGGCATACTCGGCAATCAGCGGCGCCATCTGGCGGAAGCCAAGCTTGCCTCCTCCAAGCGGCGGTCCGTAGGACACTCCGTCGTCTTCCCACACGAACAAGGGGAGATCGTTGACGGCAAAGGTAATGCGCCTCCCCTCCTTGACGATCAGCATCCGGTAAGGGCCGGCCGCATCCATCACGCCTGGAATGGGGTCGGCCCCTTGCGCGACTAGATGAAAGCCGTAGCTTTTGCGCAAATTGCATGTCTGAAACCTTCGCTCCTCCGTCCATTTCCTCCGGAAGTAAGACACGTGAAAGGCGTTCAGATCGCCATGATGATACTGATCGTATTCTCCCGTTCGCGGCTTGAACGAAGGGTCGAACAAATCCATGCCCTCCCTGCCGCTTGCGCTGAAAAACATGATCGCGAGGCCCGGCTCGCGCACCGGCCAAAAATCCCAGGACATGGCGGCCTCTGCCGGAAAATCCTCCGGGCACCACAGCACAAAATTGGCGCGCTGCCCCTCGGCCTCGTCCAGCACACTCTCGAGCCGCATCCGGCCCAACGGAAACGTGACGGCAGCCTCTCCCTCCATGCGAAACCCGGCAGCATGCTCCGGCTTCGCGAGCGGATTGTTGTAAATCCTGTCCCACCCTTCAGGAATAAGCGGGCTGCGGGTGTCCTGTGTGTTCCCGCTCCCGGTCGATGGATCCGTATGCATCGAATGTGCGTACCTCCTTCCAAGGGAGGCCGGAGTGGCCTCCTCATTGAGCCGTCATACCTGCGCTTTCTGCCCGGCCGATACCGCCTCCTCCGGGAGAGCGTCAGGGATCAGCGCCAGGCTGATGATCGTATTCAGCGACCACTGCGACGCCTCGTTCGTGTTCATCCAGTCAAACTCGCGCAGCTCGTAAACGTAAGTGACGGCAGCGGCGTCTTTCTCAAGGTCCGTACAGGCAAACCGGTGCGCCAAGAGCGTCGACCAGGCAAAATCAGCCGTCCGTTGATCCTTCCGGTACCAAGCCCCATACGCAACGAGCGCCAATGTCAGCACCGGATGCTCAAACCGCTGCGTGCTGATGGCCCCGCCTGTGATCTGGTCCTTTTCATCCTGTGAGAGATTATAAAAAATGCCGAAATCGGCCATCATTTCGTTCCACTCTTCATCCTTCAGCATGGCGGACAGTTCGAACCACACCTGCGGCGCTCCCATGCAGAGGGCCAGATGGCGGCCCCAGTTGTCGTCGCCCATCGGCGTCAGCACGCCGGTTTGCGGATCGTAGCCGTAGGTCGGGCCGGAAATCAGGCCGTAATTGGCCTGCTTGATGCATGCAATGCCGGTCAGCAGCTTATCGCGGTAGAATGAATCCTCCCGCCGCTCCCAGCGGGTCATCCAGTTTGAACTGAAGGCGGCCCAGTCCGGACCGACCCGGATATGCGTCTTGTGCTCGTCTTTCGGAAAATAGGCCCGCATCGGGTCGATGTTAACGGTCGTATAATCGGCGTCCCTCGCCTCGTCCATCATGTCTCCGATCCGCTCGTCCCCCGTCAAATAATAGTAGTACCTGTGAAGGCCGGCCATGCCGATCCGGGCTTCCTTGCAGCCGCAGCCCCAATGGACGACGTTGTGCCGGGAGCCGAGCCCGGCGTATTCGCCAAAATGGTATACGTCGACCTCGCTCGTATGCCGCGTCATCGCTTCCGCCATCCGGAAAATATCTTCGCGTCCCGATCGTAAAAACATCAGCCACAGCCACATGTTCGGAACCAGCTCCGTATTCTGCCACGCGCAGCCGCCCAGGTCGTAGTTCCAGACGTGGCGGGCCGGATCGTAGCTGTGCATGAAATCGCCGTAATCCCAGAACCCGTACCAGCGCCGCTGTTCCACCTCCCTTTGGTAGAAAGCGATGATGCCGTCCAGCCTCTCTTCAAGACGTGCTTTGACCGGTGTCCCCCGGTCCGGCAGACTCCAGATGCCGAATGCACCCTGGCTGTGCAGGTAATCGGGGTCGCACGCAAGCTGCGGAGGTGATTCGTTATACGCTGCGTAAGCCTCCAGTTCCGTCGGCGAAGGAGTCGATTCGCGGCACCAGATCGTCAGCTCACTCGTGTTCGCGACGCCGTAAGGGGTCGCCCTCATCTCCTCCGCGCCTTCGTACGACGATTCGACATGCGTCTTCGTATCGTAATGGCGCATGTCCATGGCGGGAGCTTCGTGCGACCAGAACCAGGCGGTCAGCTGCGCCTCGTCTCCCGTCAGCCCGTGCGCTTCCATGCCGGCGGGGTGCTTTTGCCAAAAATGGCGCATGGCCAGCGCCAGCCCCCCGCCTGGACCGCCGACGTAGGCGACGCCTCGCGCTCTGCGGCCTTCGGCGGCTTTGACCCAGCTGCAGCCGGGCTGCGTCCGCTTGGCCATCCGGTAATGATCGGCCGAGAGCTGTGCCAGCTTAAAGCCGTCCCAGCAAGCCGATTCGTCCAGCAGGTTCATAAAATAATCGTCGTCCATTTGTTCACCGGTCAGCGGATGGCCATCCAGCTGTCGCTTGAACAGCTCCATGTATTTGCCTTTCGTCCGGCGCGTATGCAGCGTCTTCGGCGATTCGCTCAAAAAGCCGGTATCACCGGCGAACCGAACATGGCGGTTATAGAGCTTCTCCCGCATCGGCAGCGCGAAACGGATGCCGAGCCCCTTCACGAAGTCTTCGTTCGGATTGCCGTCGTAAAAAAACGTGTGCACGATCCGGATGGACTCCAGCCCCGCGTAAGCGTATAGCCGCAGCGAAAACGGCAGCCACTCCCCGGTCCCGTTGACGGCGCGGTGCCGGCCCGTCAGCTTGACGACCGCTCTCACCGGACCAGCCTGCTCTACCTTGGCTGAATAAATCCGGGATTGATACCGCTCCTCCCGGATCGTGCGAACGCCGGTCAGCTCGCTCACGCTTTCCTTGATGGCGACCAGTTCGCCGCCGGAGCAGACGAGAATCCCGCCCCGGTGTATGCTGCCTATAATCCGGCTGCCGCTCTTCGGAATATGAAAAGAAAACGCCACCGTGTCCACATGGATGCCTTCATCCGTCTCGCTAACCGACAACGAGGGTGCTGATGCCGCTTGTCCGGCTCCCCCTTTCACGACGGCATAGCTAGAGCGTACTCCCGCGGGAAAAACGGCCGCATGTGCCGTCCATTTGACACTGCCGTCCGGCCAATACGCGGCCGGCCAGCTCTGCAGGGTGGGAGCTTCACCACCCTCTTGAGCCTGCAGCGCCAGCGGCTCGTCTCTCTGCAGCTGTCCTTCCTTCCACGGCATCCCCCAGGTCACCCCGGCCGGAACCGTCGGGGCGTCCTTCAGCCAACGTACGTTTACTCCGGTTTCGTTCATGGACTCATCTCCTTTTGGCAATTCGTTTGCTTCCGCTTTTGTCATCACGCCTTCAGTGTAGAGAACGGCCGTTTTCCCGGCAATGACACTTTCTTGGCGGGCCTGATGCGGCAGCATTGCACGTTTTCACCCGGCTTGCACATTCTTGCTGGAGGGCGGGCAACCGGGGAATGCATCCTGAATAGTGTGCTTGGCGGGGTTCTTCAAACTGTCAGCAGCAGCATAAAAAGCCGGCAGCGGTTTCCTGTTGAACCGCTGCCGGCTTCCTCCCGTACTGCATCGCTGACGCCTATTCCGCCCGGCTCAGCTCACGGTAGCGGGTTGGCGTCATCCCTTCTAGCTTTTTAAATATCCGGTTAAAATAGCTGTGCTGGTAGCCGACCTGCTCGGCGACGGTGTTGATCTTCAGCTCCGATTCCCGCAGCAGCTCCTTCGCTTTTTCCAGGCGCAGCTCGGTCAGATAATCGATAAAGTTTTTGCCGGTAACCCGCTTAAACGACTTGCTCAGAAAAAAAGGATTCGTGCCGATATGGTCGGCACAGTTATCGAGCGAAATATCGAGCATGTAGTTCTGCTGCATATAGATCATCGCCTGCTCCATCAGCTGTTTGACCTGGCAGTCCGACCGGTTCGTCAGCTCCTGCATGAACGGAGCGATGACCTTCGCCTCGAACCAGTCCCGGAAGGCGGCCGGCTCTTTCATCTGCGAGAGCTGCTCATACAAGTTGGCGCCTTTGAACAGCCGGTTCGGCTGGATGCCGGATACAAGGATTGCATGTTGTACGGATCCGAGCAGATGGAGCATTCCCTGCTGGACATCGATCGCCTTCGCTCCTTGTACGGACAGCGCATCCTGAAAGTCGGCGAGCAGAGCCCGTGCATCCGCTTCCTGTCCGGTGCGAAGCGCCTGCAGGAACTCCCGCTCCAGCGTAAACGGATACGGAGGCTCGGCCCCGTCTTCGTAGTTCAGCTGTTCCATCTCGATGATCTGATTGTCATGCTCGAAGTTGCGGAAGCTTGCGGCATGCTTCACCCCTTCAAAGGCGAGCGGAATGTCGCTGATGCGGTTCATGGTCCGGCTGACGGCGATGGTGACGCGCATGTTGAGCAGCCGGTTGACCGCTTGCGTCAGCTCCTCGCTAAACACCTTGATCGGCTCTGTGCACGGCTCGCCTTCCGGCAGGATCAGCAGCACGCCCGATCCGAGATCGTGGAAATTGATCGTACTGCTCTGCTCGAAATGCGCGGCTGCCAGCTCTTCAATCATGTTGACTGACGCAAAAGTGACCAGTCCCTCATCCCCGAACTTGAATTTCCCCTCCATGGCAGCAATGCCCGTCAAATGAACGTACAGCACGACGAACTGCTTGCCGTGCACCTGCCATCTGTATCGTTCCATACGCGAGCGCAGATCCTCCTCCGAATAGGCGTACAAATACCCCTGCAGCAGCTGATGGAGAAAGCTTTCCTTCACATGGGGCAGCTGCTCGAGCAGCTTGGCGTTGAGCTCCCGGCTCTCCCGGCTTAAGTGCTGCCACTGCCGCTCGATGATGGCAAATTCGTCGACGCTGCCCATTCCCGCTAAGGAAGCGTTCGGCTGCAAATTCGCCATCAGCCGTTTGACCGGCGAATACATCCGCTTCGAGGCGAGCCACGCCAGCAGCACCGCCAACAGGAGAGCACTTGCGCTGACGGCCAGAATGACTTTGGATATCAGCACGACCGGGGCCGTAATGTTCGTAATCGGCGAAGCCGACACGTACAGCCAGTTGTCCATGATGCGTGCGAAATAACCGTACGTGACCGCATAGGTTTTGCCGTTCCATTCAAAGAGGAAGGACCCTCGGGCCTTCCCCTCGGATTCCACTTCACCGCGGACCACCTTGACAAAAGGCGAATCCATCCGGTTGCCGTTAGCGGAAACGTAGAGGCCGCCGCCCGCTTCCATCAGAAAGTTCTCCCCGTCAGCATAAGGAGTCAACGTCCTCAGCACCTCCGCGACTTGATCGTTGTCCAGCCTCACGATCAAAGCCCCGAGCGGATTTGAGCTGCCCCCCGGGATGAGATGCACAAACGTCAATTCCCGCTTTTCCTGCTGATCAGGGTCAAGCGCCTGCTGTGTCCAATACGTCGTCTTTCCTGCGTCCATCAGACGTTCGTACCGGGAGATGAGCTTCCGGTCATTCAAGGCGGAGTATTCCGGATAAAACAATATCGGCTGGTCTCCGCGCAAATAAAGGCTGACGTTATGGATCATCGTATTGGAGCCCTGCATCACCAGCAGCGTGTTCGTGATGTCCCGCGTTTTTTCAAAGTCGCGCACGAAGTCGTGGCCCCTCAGCGATTCATCAAAGCGCGAGTCGAACGCCCAGTGCGCCAGCATCATTTCCAGGTTGGACAGCTGCTTATCCATGTTCAGCGACCGCTGTTCGATCTGGTCATTATGGAGCTTCAGCAGTTCCTTCTCCAGCCTTCCGCCAGCCATGGAGTACACAAGAATCCCGGTGATGATCCCGGGGATGCCAGCCACAACCAAGAACATAATCAGGCTCCTTCTGTAAAAGCTGCCCGATCCGCCGCCAGATAAGCGGGCCATTAGCGACTTCCATCCATTCATCGTCAGCTCACCAACCATATCCAAAATTTGTTGTCCCCGCCTTTATGGCGAGCCTTGTGCCCTTCAAATATGTAAGCGTATACAATTAACCATACATAAAAAACCTTTAGAAAACAGTACCCTCTGC
This sequence comes from Paenibacillus sp. FSL R5-0378, assembly GCF_038009285.1. Taxonomy (NCBI): domain Bacteria; kingdom Bacillati; phylum Bacillota; class Bacilli; order Caryophanales; family Paenibacillaceae; genus Paenibacillus; species Paenibacillus sp. FSL R5-0378. Next base: position 3,393,307 of record NZ_JBBPAY010000001.1, on the reverse strand, counting down.
ACCACGGGTATGTCCAGCATGAAATCCGAGAAATTCGTTCAAATAACCGGGGATACGGAAATAACCCCACGACGTGGGGCTTTCTGCTTGTTGCTGTGAAATCAGCCTCCGCCGACCACTGCTCGACCTATGTATCCCAGGCGGCCGTCTCTTGGGACAGCCGCACTGGTCTCATACACTGGGGCCGGTCAGGACTTCGAGGCGGCGTACAGCTCGTTGATTTCCTTCACATAATCGTCGCCGCCCGATTTTTTCCACAGCTCGATCGCATCGCGCCAGCCCTTCTCGTCGATCTGGCCGACGATAAATTTGATCCGGGCATCGTTAATGATGTTGCCAAGCTGCTGCCCTTTTTGCGCGTACACTTCGGAAATGAACGGCTCCGCCGGATTGGCGACGATCGTGTCCCGGTTTTTCAATTGAACCTCCGTCTGCTTCAAGCGAAGCGGCGTTTGGGCCACCTGAAGCCCTTTGCCTTCCGGAATGTACGGCACCATCTGATTCAGCCCTTCGACTTCCGACTCGAGCAGCACCGAGTCCGAGCTTCTCTCCAGCGTCTTGTCGTCGATCTTCTTGTAATGTTTGCCTTCAAGCCCGAAGCTGGTCAGCGTCTGCAGGTCCGGTTCGTTCAGCTGGTCGAGAAACTTCAGGATGCGGTCGACCTCTTCTTCGCTCTTTACGCTCGATTTCGGAATGGCCAGCAGCCCGGCAAAACCGGAAGTCGGCAGCGTATGAATTTGTCCGTCCGGACCGGTGACGGCCCCGAACACGTCCACGTACTGCTCCCTGGAATCTTCTTTGCCCGCGTCCTTAAGTGCGGCATGAATCTTGTCGTCGGCGCGGGCCGCTCCGTCCACGACGTCGATAATGGCGCCGGCTTGGCCATTCACCAGCGGATCCGTCCACTTGGCCGAATCCATCACGGCGAAATCCTGATTGACGAGCTTCTCGTCGTACAGCTTCTTCATAAACTTGAGCGCTTCGAAATATTCGTCGTATTCGAATTCCGGCACCAGCTTGCCGTCCTTTTCGCCCCACACGTTCGGCGCGCCGAACCACAGCTTGATCTGGTCGAAACCGGCTCCCCAGCCTGCCGTCCATTTGACCATCACCAGACCGTACGTGTCGTCCTTGCCGTTGCCGTCCGGATCTTTCTCCTTAAACGCCTTCAGCATGTTATAGAAATCGTCGATCGTTTTCGGCTGCTGCAGGCCCACCTTCTCCAGCCAATCCTGGCGGTAATATACGCCGTTGCGGCCAAGCTCGCGCCCGCGGTAAATACCGTACGTTTTGCCGTTAATCGAGGAGTTGTTCAGAATGACTTCATTGGCCTGACTGAGGTTTGGATAATTTTTCAGCTTGTCGGTCAGGTCCCAAAAAGCCCCTGATTTTACGGCGCTCACGAAGCTCGGACCCTTCGAATCGGGCACGTAAATGATTTTCGGCAGATTTCCGGAAGCAAGCGTAATGTTGAATTTATCGCCGTATGAAGCGTTCGGCACCCATTCGAAATGGATGTCCGTGTTCGTCAGCTTCTCGAGCTCGGCGGCGACGGGGCTGTCATCCTTCGGATAATTCGTTTTAAAAATCGGGAGCATAATGTTCAGCTTAAGCGGCTTCTCCGCCTCCGCGGAAGCGCTTGCAGAAGGAGCTGCGGACGAGCCGCCCGAGGCGCCTTCGCTGCTGCTGCCGCTGCCGGATGAGCAGCCTGCGAGCGCTGCGGCGCAAACCGTGCTTAAAATGAGAAATGTGGACACGCGTTTCGCTTGCTTTTTCTTTTTCTTCACGAAAATAGCCTCCCTTTAACGTTAGATCATATTGCAAAACCGCCCGGGCTCCAAGCGAAAAATCAGTGCTGATGTGTATAAATTCCGGAGCATTTCGGCGGGATCACACGGTGGACAGCCTGACTTTTACCTTTAACCTTTGACCGAGCCCAACAGAACCCCTTTGGCGAAGTGCTTTTGCAGGAACGGATACACGCACAGAATCGGAATCGTGCCAACAACGATGACGGCCATTTTGATCGATTGGTCCGGCGGTTTCACAAAATTCGGGTCCATCGAGTTCAAATCGCCCGCAGCCGCCTGTGACAGCAGGACGATCTGGCGCAGCATGACCTGCAGCGGCCATTTTTCCGGATCGTTAATATACAGCAGCGCTGCAAAAAAATCGTTCCAATGCCCCACGGCGTAAAACAGGGTGAAGGTGGCGAGAACGGGCATCGAAAGCGGCAGCACGATCCGCCATAACAGGCCCAGCTCGGAGCAGCCGTCGATGCGGCCCGCTTCCTCAATTTCCTTCGGAATTTCCTGAAAAAAGTTTTTGACGATGATCAGGTTAAACGCGCTGATTGCACCAGGCAGCATGAGCGCCCACAGCGAATCGAGCAGGTGCAGCTCCTTGACGACCAGGTACGTTGGAATCATCCCTCCGCCGAACAGCATGGAGAAGATGACGAGATTCAGCACCAGATTGCGGCCGTAAAGTCCTCTCTTGGCCAAGGAATAGGCCATCGTGACCGTAAAAAACAGATTGACGAGCGTACCGATGACGGTGACGTAAATGGAAACGCCGATGCTTTTGACGATCGTGCCCGTCGAAAAGATAAACTCATACGCCGCTAAGGTGAAGGTTTTTGGGATAAAAAACACCGCCCTCTGCGTCAGCTCCGCGTCCGAGGCGAAGGAACCCGCGATGACATAAACGAAAGGAAGCACGGCGGCCAGCCCGAACAGCGTCAGGACGATATAGTTAGCCACGTCGAACGTGACGCCGGCCGCGGTCCTGTATTGCTTGGCCATGGATGGATTTCCCCTTTCTGAATGGTTAGTACAGTCCGGACTCGCCGAATTTTTTTGCCAGCCAGTTCGTGCCGAGTACGAGCGTGACGCCGACGATCGATTTGAACAGCCCGACGGCCGTACTGTAGCTGAACGCGCCCTGCGTAATGCCCATCGCGTACACGTAAGTGTCGAACACTTCGCCCACCGTGCGGTTGAGCGGATTCAGCATCAAATAGATTTGCTCAAAGCCGTTATCCAGCACGCTGCCCATCCGCAGGATCAGCAGGATCACGATCGTGCTGCGGATCGCCGGCAGCGTCACATGCCAAATTTGCCGCCAGCGGTTCGCTCCGTCGATCGTCGCGGCCTCATACTGCTCCACGTCGACGGCCGCCAGCGCCGCCAGGAAAATAATCGTTCCCCAGCCGCATTCCTTCCAGATCGTTTGCAGGATGATCATCGGCCTGAACCATGACGGATCGGACAGAAACTGGATTTTGTTGCCCGTATATTGGAAGAGCAGCTCATTGACGGTGCCGCCCTCCGTCGTCAGAAACACGTAAGTCAAGCTCGCCACGATAACCATCGAAATAAAATGCGGAACGTAGATCATCGTTTGAATGGTCCGCTTGAAGAACGCAAGCCTGACTTCGTTCAGCAGGAGCGCCAATATGATCGGAGCCGGGAAGAAGAAAACCAGATTGTAAAACGACAGCAGCAGTGTATTGCGCAGCAGCATAAAAAACTCGGGGTTTTCAAAGAAAAGGCGGAAATGCTCGAAGCCCACCCATTCGCTTTTCCAGAACCCGGTGAATGGCTGATAGTTTTGAAAGGCCAGCAGCACGCCCCACATGGGCACATATTTGAAAATCAAAAAATAAAGCAAGCCGGGGAGCATTAACAGGTATAACCATTTGTCCCTGCGCAGCCTGGCCGCGATGCTCGTGCGGTAAACTGCCGGCTTGGACGCTTGCGGAAGATTCCCTTGGGCCGTCGCCTGCTCCATCGCTTTCCACCTCCATAAGTGTTCATCGCCTCGCGAGCGTTGTGGCCTAATTATGAGTCGGCACTTTCTTTTCCGGCAATGAGACATTTTTGAAGACTCCCGGAGCGCGGGTTTACGGCATGTTTTAAAAAAGTGCAAAGCCGGCAAAAGAGTGTTATACCGCCATATTCGCGCATGCAAAAATATCCGATTGCCTTCACCGCCGCCCCCTTCTATGTGGAGCTCCGTATATGCGCCGGCGGAGGCGAAAAGCGTCGGCACGCTCATCGGCGGTCCATCGCCGGGCTTGTCCTTCCTGACGGAAATGAAGCGGGGGCAAGGCAGAATCGTGCTGCTTGGCACGCTGCCTGCAGGAGACGAAGGCAGCGAGATGCTGGAGCGGATGCTGATCCATTACGGGAAAGAAGCGAATGTAACGCGGATGACGGAAGTGACGACCGGCACGATCGTGGCGCCGCGCGAATCGGAGACGGAGGAGTTATGGGTCATCGTCAACATGAACGGAGAAGGCGGGAGCGTAACGCTGCCTCGCGAAGGATTCGACAAACTGAGCGGCGAGCGTGTCACCGCAGGCCGGATGGAAGTGGGCCGCTATGAATACCGCATGATCGCCTTCCCTCCGGCTTCACCAAGAAGTGACGTAAATGGCCCCATGCCTTGCAGCCTTCAAATAGAAAAAGCCGCATTCGCTTGGTTTAGCGGATGCGGCCGGTTCAGCAGCATTATGAAGTGGCGGAAGTGTTATGTTCCCGCTCCGCTTCATATACATATTCAATGTCATCGTAAGCTGCCAAATAATTGACGACCAGATCGTATCCTTGCAGATACCAGGTGTCCTGTTCCTCTATAAAAAAGGCGACGCCCTCAAGCTCTTCCTTCAGCACCGGATGCTCCGGGTTCTCCACGGAAATGCCGAGCGAAAATCCGGGATGCAGTCCGCCGCCCGAGCTGTAGCGGGGAAAAAAGCGAAGCGAAGCGCCCTCTGCCAAATTCAATTCTCGTTTGTACCAGCGTGCAGCGTCTGGGCTGATCCGCAGTTCCATCTGGTTTCACTCCCTCTCTCTAATCTGTATGTTCATAAGTACATCATAACATTTTTTTGCTGATTCCTGAAAATATAAATTGACAGCTCTCTTGACACGATGATAAAATTTTCTGCATACGAGATCCGTTTTCAATTTATTCCCAAATGAACCCGGCAAGGTCGTGTCCTTGATACGCAAGTGCTCCCTGTTCGGGCTCAAGACCAACATCAACAAGAAAGGGTGAGTTCTGTGTTCAATATGATAAATTTTCATCCACGCAACCATCATCAAGATCTTTATCAATTGAATACTGGAGCAGCCCTGCTGGTGAGGCCTTCTTAAGGAGCGCGATGAAGTCGTGCCTCTTGGAGCCATTGAATATTAACCTTCCGCGGTACGGCTGCTCACACTCAACCGTACGCATGATAAATGTAGGATTGCAAGGCATATCGTCCGTTTACGGATGGTATGCCTTTTTTAATTTTCCATGAACTCCGCAAGCAAGAACTGCCGGCATTTTAGACATGAGAGGAAGTGAAAGTTTTGTTTTCCGTACTTAAAAACCTGGGCTGGTTTTTCCGCCAGGAAAAGAAGCGTTACCTGATCGGTTTGATCATGCTGATCCTCTGCGGAATCGGCGAGCTGTTTCCCCCGCGTTTTCTCGGAAACGCCATCGACGAAATCGTCCGCGGCTCGATTACCTGGACTTCGCTGACACGGTATATTGTGCTGATTCTCGGTACGCTCACCGTGATTTACATCATCACCTACATATGGATGCACAAGCTGTTCGGCGGCGCTAACCTCGTGGAGCGCATCCTGCGTTCCCGCTACATGAACCAGCTGCTGCGCATGGTCCCTCCGTTCTTCGAACGGAACCGGACGGGTGATTTGATGGCCAGAGCCACCAACGACCTTCGTTCCGTCGCCAACACGGCGGGCTTCGGCATGCTTGTGATGACAGACTCGACGGTGTACCTCAGCGTCGTGCTGCTGGCGATGGGCTTTCTCATCAGCTGGAAGCTGACGCTCGCCGCCATCCTGCCGCTGCCGTTTATCGCCTTGGCCATGAAAATTTACGGCAAGGTCATCCACGAGCGGTATACGGCCGCTCAGGACGCATTCGGCGATATGAACGACCAGGTGCTGGAGTCGGTCGCCGGAGTGCGTGTCATCCGGGCGTACGTTCAGGAGCGTGAGGACCAGCGCCGGTTCAAGGAAATTACGGACGATGTGTACCGCAAAAATATGCGGGTCGCCAAGCTGGACGCCCTGTTCGAGCCGACCATCCGCTTATGCGTAGGCGCAAGCTACGTGATCGGCCTGGCTTTCGGCATTTATCTCGTTTTTAAAAATCAAATTACCCTGGGGGATCTCGTATCGTTCAATATGTACCTTGGGATGATGATCTGGCCGATGTTTGCGATCGGTGAGCTGATCAATGTCATGCAGCGGGGCAGCGCCTCCCTCGACCGGGTCAATGAGACGTTATCGGTCGTGCCGGATGTTCAGGATGCGCCCGATCCGGTTCGGTTAGAGCGTCCCAACACGATTGAGCTGCGGGATGTCACGTTCCGGTATCCGACCTCATCGGTCGACAATCTAAAGCACATTAACCTGACCTTGCATAAGGGTCAGACGCTCGGCGTCGTGGGACGCACCGGCAGCGGTAAGTCGACGCTCTTGAAGCAGCTGCTGCACGAGTATCCGACGGGAACAGGCGATATTCTGATCTCGGAGGTTCCGATCGAGCGCATTACCCAAAACCAGCTTCACAGCTGGATCGGCTATGTTCCGCAGGAACAAATCCTGTTCTCTAAATCGGTCCGGCAAAATATCCAGTTCGGCAAATTCCAGGCCGAAGACGACATCATTATGGAAGCAATCGTGACAGCTGCGTTTGACAACGACCTGCATACGCTTGCAGCCGGACTTGACACCCTCGTCGGCGAGAAAGGCGTATCCCTTTCCGGCGGCCAGAAGCAGCGCGTATCGCTGGCCAGAGCGTTCATCTCCGATCCGGAGATCCTGATTCTTGATGACGCCCTCTCCGCGGTCGACGCCCGGACCGAGGCGCGGATCATCGAAAATATCCGCAAGCAGCGCTCCGGCAAAACGACGCTGATCTCCACGCACCGCCTGTCCGCCATCGAACATGCGGACTGGATCGTGGTGCTGGATGAAGGAGCCATCGTCGAACAAGGAACCCACGCGCAGCTGCTCTCCAAAGGCGGCTGGTACCGCGAGCAGTTTGAACGGCAGCAGGTCGAAAACAATTTGTCCACTTAAAAATGAGGTGTAAACCTATGAATTCCAAAGCTAGCGTAGGCAAGCGGCTGTTCCAGTACGCCCTATGCGCCAAAGGCATCTTTATCGCGGCCATCATCGCTCTTGCGATCGGCGTCGGCGCCGAGCTTGCCGGCCCGTTCATCGCCAAGACGATGATCGACGATCATATGCTGGGTATTGAAAAGCCATATTTTGAAACGACATCATCTGAAAACGCCGTATCCTACAACGGCCATTATTACAAGCGCGGCGACCGGTTCGGGGAAGGAGAGGCAAAAGGCCAGGAAGTCCGGCTGCTGCAAACCGGACGGGACTTTTATTTTGTCAGCCAGCCCGTAGCCAATCCGGACGGAGAGCGCAAATTCGAGAACGGACAGCTGACGATCAGCCGCGGCGGCGCTGTGGAAACCTATCCTGCCGCCAAGCTGTCCGCGAGTGAGCTGTATTCCTTCTACAAGCTGGAAATTCCGGGTATTTTGAAGCTCGTCGGACTGTACTGCATTTTCCTGGTGATCAGCATCTTTACGGAATTCGGCAAAACGTACTGGCTGCAGTCTTCCGCCAACAAAGTCATCCAGAAGCTGCGGACCGACGTCTATGCGCACATGCAGCGGCTTCCGGTGTATTTCTTCGATACACTGCCGGCCGGCAAGGTCGTCTCCCGCATCACCAATGACACCGAAGCGGTCAAGGACCTGTTTGTGGCGGTGCTGTCGAACTTCAGCTCGGGGATCATCTACATTACCGGGGTGTATATCGCCTTGTTCCTGCTGGACGTCCGGCTCGGCCTCGTCTGCTTGTTCGTCGTCCCGCTGCTGATCGTATGGATCGTGCTCTACCGGAAATTCGCGACCAAGTACAACACGATCATCCGGTCGCGCTTAAGCGAAATTAACGCCATCATCAATGAGTCCATTCAAGGGATGTCCATTATCCGCGTATTCCGCCGGCAGAAGCAGACGTCCGAAGAGTTTGAAGCCTTGAACGACGATTATATGAAGCATCAGAACAAAATGCTCAATTTGAACGCATTAACGACACACAATCTGGTCAACGTGCTGCGCAGCTTTTCCTTCGCCGTGATCCTCTGGTACTTCGGCTTTGGCACGCTGACCGGGGGCAGCGCCGTGTCGCTCGGCGTGCTGTACGCCTTCGTCGACGTGCTGGGGCGCCTGTTCCAGCCAATCACCGGGATGGTCAATCAGCTCGCCGCCCTGGACTCTTCCATGGTCTCGGCCGGCCGCGTATTTACGCTGATGGATGAGCCGGGCGAAGACGTGACAGACGGAAGTATGCCGCGGTACAAAGGCAACGTCGAGTTCAAAAACGTCTCCTTTGCCTACAAGGAAGACCATTACGTCTTGAAAAACATCAATTTTGAAGCGAAGCAGGGGCAGACGGTCGCTTTGGTCGGCCATACCGGTTCCGGCAAAAGCTCGATTATCAACCTGCTGTTCCGGTTCTATGATCCGCAAAAAGGGACGATCACCATCGACGGCCAGGATGTGACCGCACTGCCGAAGCAGTGGCTGCGCCATCATATGGGCATCGTCCTCCAGGATCCGTACCTCTTCACAGGTACGATCGTCTCGAACGTCAGCCTGGGCGACGCCAAAATTTCGCGCGAGCAAATTGAAAAGGCGCTGCGCGATGTCGGCGCCGAGCGGATCCTTGCGCATCTGCCGCAGGGCTTCGATGAGCCTGTCGTCGAGAAGGGCAGCACGCTCTCGGCGGGGCAGCGCCAGCTGATCTCGTTTGCGCGCGCGCTCGCCTTCGATCCGGCGATCCTCATCCTCGACGAGGCCACGGCCAACATCGATACCGAGACGGAGAGCCTGATCCAATCCGCGCTGGAGGTGCTGAAGAAGGGCCGTACGACGTTCATCATCGCGCACCGTCTCTCGACCATCCGCAGCGCCGATCAGATTCTGGTGCTGCACCGGGGCGAGATTGTCGAGAAGGGCAGCCATGACGAGCTGATGAAGCTCGGCGGCAGATATTATCAAATGTATCAGCTTCAGCAGGGCTCGGGTGCAGCCGCACCTGCCCCGGACAGCGGAATCCAGGCACAGCCGCCGGTTCAGGCGCCTTCACCGGTGTAATTCTCTGGGCGAAGCCATGCAGACTGCAATTCTGCTACTCTCAACCCGTGGTCATCCTGCCGCCATATGACCAGCATGGGGTTGCCGTGAAAAGAACGTAAACGAAAAACACTAAAAGGGAGCGAATCCGTGATCGGATCGCTCCCTTTTTAATGCCATGAGCCTGCACCAAGTAACCAGTCTATTACGACTTCCTGTTCGGCAGATTACTGACGCATATGATGTTGTGCCAGCTGCATCTCCCGTTTCTCTCCTGCTCATCCGGTCCTCCCAATATGGTCATGACCGTTCTGCCGTTGTTCCCCCCGGCTGCGCGGCTGCACCGGAATCCGGATCGTCACGCAGGTTCCGATCCCCGGCCGGCTGTACAGGGAGACGCCGTAATCGCTGCCGAAATACAGCTTGATCCGGTCGTTTACGTTCCGGATGCCGTAACCTTTGCGCTGCTGCGAGGTGCTTGACCCTGCCGCGCCAGCACCCTGGCCTGAGCCTGAGCCGGACATCTCCTCCACCCGCTCCCGTGTCATCCCGCTGCCGTCGTCGATGATCTGGAAGACGATCGAGCCGGTCCCGGCATCCATCCGCCCGACAACCCGGATATAAATCCGGTCCCCGCGCCAGGCATGCTGCAGCGCGTTCTCGATGAACGGCTGAAGAATCAGCTTGACCGTCATAAACTTGACGATCTGCGGGTCGATGTCAAAATGAACCTCCATCCGCTCACCGTACTTGACCTGCTGGATATCGATGTATGCCTGCGCCTGCTCGATTTCGTGATAAATCGAAATGACGGTCTGCCCTTCATTCAGCGACAGCCGGTAAAACTTCGCCAGATTCATCACCATCTGGTGCTGCTTATCCACTTGCCCGAACTTGGCCAGCCGGCTGATCGATGAGAGCGTATTGTACAGGAAGTGCGGGTTGATCTGGGCCTGCAGCGTCTCCAGCTCCGCTTCCTTTTTCTTCAGATTCGTGACGTACACTTCCTGGATCAAATGCTCCGTCTGCTCTCCCAGCTTGTTCAGCGAGCCGGCGATGATCGTAAACTCGTCGTTCCCCCGGTAATGGATCCGCTTGTGGAAATCGCCCTGCTGAAACCGCTGCAGCACCGATACGACCTTGGACACCCGCCTGGAAAAGAAGCGGGACACCCCGTAGGCGACGATCGAGATCAGACCGACGCTGAGCAGACAGATAATTAGCGTCAGTAGATTCACCTTGCGCGTGTCCTTCTCTATCACGCTGTTCGGTACGTAGGCAGCCAAGTTCCAGCCGAGCTCCGGCAGCGTTTCCTCCAGCATCGTATAGCGGCCTAGATCGAATTCCGCCTTGCTCCCGGGTTCGGAAGCCAGCAGCAGACCGCTTTCGCCGGAAGCGAACATTCGCCGGCCGCCCTCTCCGCTGACCGACAGCATGCTGCCGCTGCCGATTTTGCCCGCATCGACACTCCGGAAAATTTCGGACAAATAAACGCTGATCCGGATAAACCCGATCGTCTCCAGCTTCATTGGATCGCGGGTATCGACCAGCCGCCGCAGCAGCGAGATCCGCCCAAACATGCCGTCGTCTTCCACCTGACGCCATACGACGGTTTTGCCGTATTCCTCCGGAGGAAAGTCAGCGTACCACGGTTTGTTCTGAATCCGGTTCAAGTGGTACAAATCCCAATGATTCCCCCTGGTCAATGGGTCCGTCCCCTGCGGGTCGGCGTTATAGATTTCGGGCAGCGTTTCGTTTTTTAAATAAATGCTCATCCAGATCCGCAGGTTGCTCGAATCCGTGACCTGGCGGAACTTTGGAATCAGGAGCTTTTTTGTCGTCTGGTAGCTGACCCAGCCCTCCTCGTATCGCATCAGCTCCAAGGGCAGGCTTTCGTCAAAGTACAGCAAGTCCGACAGCCGCTGCGTGTCCTCCATTTTATAGGCGATGTTGTCGCGGATCTGCTTCAGCGTCCCGGTCAAATTCGTGTTCATTTGCTCGCGGTAGGAGTTGACGAGGATTGTATTGGCGATATAACCGAACATAAAAATCGGCACGATGATCAGCACCAAATAGGAGATAAACAGTTTGACGCCAAAAGGCAGGAACAGCTTCCCGCCTGGCGGCCTCATTGCCGCGCGCCTCATTATACGTTTCTCCGGAACTGGCCCGGCGTCATGCCGAACACTTCTTTAAATTGCCGGCTGAAATAGGGCATATACCGGTACCCGACCCGGTCGGCCACTTCGTAGACCTTCACTCTGGGATCCCTGAGGAGCTCGCCCGCTTTCTCCATCCGCAGGTGAATGACGTATTCACTGAAATTCGTGCCCATCACTTCCTTGAAGAGCGTTCCCAAATAGTTTGGGGAAAAGCACAGGTGATCGGCGACCTCCTTCAGCGTCACATTTTCGTGCAGCTGCTCTTTTACGTACCGGATCATTTCGTCAACGAGCTTCGAGCTTTTCTTCTGCTTACGGCGCTGAATAACCTCTGCGGCGGCAAAGAGCCGTTTTCGCAGCCAGGAACGGATATCGTCGATCGTCTCGAGCTGCAGCATCACATCCGGACTGCCTCCCGTTTCCTCTTGAAGGGCGTTCGCAAGGCTCTCGTTGATCGCCCGGAGGTGATGCTCGAGCCCAAGCAGGATGTGCATGACGAAATATTGGATTTTCAGCTTCGACCTCATCCCGGCCGCAGCGGCAAACAGCCGGTCGATTTCGTCGCTGACCGTGACGAGATCGAAGTTCACTACAGCGGTATACAGCGGCTCCAGCGGCAGAGCGGTTTGGGAAGGCTGCTCGAGGGCATCGTCCCATTTCAGTTCCCCATGGCGGATGACCCGGCCCTTGCCGGCAATCAGCTTGCACGACAGCGCCTCCAGAGCCTCACCGTAAGAACGGCGCAGCCCGGTCAGATTTACCGCTTCTTCTCCTACACCAACCGTGACGGAGAAGGGATGCAGCTCTTGAATCCGATCCGCCAGAGCCGACAGCGCTTGTAAATCCACCCCGTCCTCGATCAGCACGAAAATCCGCCGTCGCGAAGTTTTGCACACATGCCGGATCCCGGCCTCGGTGAGCAGCGGAACCAGCGAATCGTAAAATCGGTTGAACCATTCCTGCTGGCGGTGTTCCGGCATCGGGTCGAGCTTCCAGCTGAGGTCGTCCAGCTCGACAGCGGCCGCACGCACAGGCCATCCTAAACGGTCAAACCCGTAGCTTTCCTGCAGCACCCCGGCAGCCTCTTCGGCTTCCGCGCCTTCGAGAAGCTTCAATAGATAGTCGTTTTTGGCGATTTCCCGGTAAGCCTGTTCGTTCTGCTGCCGCCGTTTCTCCTGATCAAGCTGCTGCACGACGGTGCGCAGCGCATCGGTCAGCTCCTTATCGTCCATCGGCTTCAGCACGTAGCTGAACGCATTCAGGGCAATCGCCTCTTTGACATAGTGAAAATCCTGGTAACCGCTCACGAAAATAACCCGAAGCCGGCCCGCGAACTCCCGTGCCTTTCTCGCCAGCTCCAGGCCTGTCATGCTAGGCATATGTACGTCTGTTACTAAAATATCGACCGGCTGGCGTTCCAGCAGTGCCAAGGCGTCAAACCCATTGTTCACCGCGCCTGTCACTTCCAGCCCCAGTTCTGCCCAAGGAATAAAAGAGCGCATACCCTCCAGATCAAGAATCTCGTCATCCACGATCAACACCTTGTACATGAGCTCATCTCCTGATCATTAAAATGAATACTATGGCCAGATCCCGGCTTCAGACCAACAGCCGTACATCCGTCCCACGCGATCATGCCGTCTACCCTGAATACGCCCCGGACGCTGGAGAAGCGAGCAGCCGCCCCGGGTCGGGACGGCATCCTCGCGAATAGAAGAATTAGTATCATTATACTAGAACATGCTAGATTTGGATTATTGACCGCCGATTTTTTTCAGGTTCTCCTGCCATTTCTGCGTCTTGTATTCGAGCAGTTTGTCGTATCCGACCGCCACTGCGTCCTTCTGCGCCTGGTCCAGAATCGCCAGCACCTCGTCGTCGCTCTTCGCGTACAAAGCCTTGGCGCGGGATTCGGAGAAGATTTCGTCCACGCTCTGCTGAATGATACCTTCCTCGGTATCCGGCATCGGGCTCAGGTTGACGAAGGCGGTGGCGTTATACTGCGTTTTCCACGTAATTTCGGATTGGTAGCGGCTCTCCCAATTCTGTTTTTCCGGCGGGAGCGTCTTCTCGAATTTCATCTTCGACTTGTCGATATAGACGGTATTGCCGTTCCACTGGAGATTCACCGTCGCATCCATAATATCGCTGCGCTTTTGGATGTCGTTAGTGTATGTGTCGGTAAAGACCGGATATCCTTCTTCATCCGTGCCCTGCCACAGCGTTCCCTCAGGTCCCCACATGATGACCCGGCTTCCTTCCTCTCCGGTCAGCCAGTCAAGGAACGCAAAGATCTTCTCAGGATCCTTGGCGGACTTCGTAATGACGGCCACGTTCCAGCCCAGCTGATTGTAGGTTCCCGTCCAAATCTTGTTTTTGTCCAGCCCTTCCTTGTGCACAGGCCAGATCATTTCGTAGCCGGAGGTCGGGTCCTTTTTCTTGAGCTCCACGTCGCCCTTGCTGCCGTATTCCGTCGGGCTCGCTCCTGCTGCGATGGCAAAACGGCCGTTGTACGCTTTTTCAAGAATCTGGTCTTTCGTTTGGGTTAATGCGTCCTGGGCCATCAGCTTTTCGCGGAACAGCTTGGAAGCAAACTGCATGGACTCGCGGTAGACTGGATCCTGGAAAATGGACGTCAGCTTATTGTCCACCGGTACGGCTCTCTCTTTCAAATACACCGGCGGATGGTCTTCCCCGAACGCCCCGTACAGAATATCAAGCCCCTGCCCGTCCTTGGCCAAATCCGGCTCAAACGGCACCATATTCGGATACTTGGCCTTCACGCTCTTCAGGTAGTTATACAGATCGTCAGTTGTCTCCAGCTTTGGCGAGCCAAGCTCTTTGTACACCTTGCTGTTCATCAGGTATCCGGCATTGCCCGCAGGCTGCGAGGTATACCAATTCGGGAATTGGTACAGCTTGCCGTCACTTGAGCGGAGCATGTTGAGCGTCGAGTCACCGGCCCATTTTTTCAAATTCGGATATTTGTCCAGATAGTCGTCATAAGGCACCAGCATGCCTGCCGCGCGCAGCCGCTCCACATCGGCGCCGCGCTCCATCCAGATCACGTCAGGCAGCTCTTTGGACGCGATCATCGTATTGAGCTTTTGGGCCGCATTGCCGCCGGAGTTGATGGCCGTGACATTGACCTTTTTGTTATCCTGAATCCATTTGCTCGCAACGTCCCCGCCCCAAGTCGGCATCGTATACCAGTCATAGTGGCCGTAGAACGTAAAGTCGACGGGCGCGCTGCCGAGCTGGAAGAGCTCCGAAGCGCTGCCGCTTCCTTCTTTCGTTTCGGTTTTGTTCTCCGCCTTCGGTGCAGCGCTGTCGGCCGTTTTCTCTCCGCCGCCGCCTGAACAGCCCGCCAGTGCCGTGGCTGTCGTGCACAGGAACACCAAGGCCACGAGCAGCGATCTTCTCCAACTTTTCATGCGTGATAACCCCTTTTCCCTATTGTCAAATTTATGTTCAAAGCAGCAATCGCTCCAAACCCTACTCCTTTAACGATCCCACCATGACGCCCTTCACGAAATACTTCTGCACAAACGGGTACACGGCGATAATCGGCAGCGTCGCCACCATCATCGTCGCCATTGAAAGCGACTTGGTCGTCACGCTTTTCATCGTTTCGAGCCTGCTCTGGGCAGCCGAGTCCAGCTTGGACATCTGCTCGGTCATAATATTCGTGCTCAAGATCTGCTGAAGCATGGATTGGATCGGCAGCAGCTTCTCGTTGGTGATGTAAATGCTGGGCAGAAACCACTCATTCCAATGAGCGACTGCGGTGAACAGCCCGAGCGTGGCGATGACCGGACCCGACAGCGGCAGGATAATCCGGAAAAAAGTAGCCCAGTTGCCGCAGCCGTCGATTTTGGCCGATTCCTCCAGTCCTCCGGGAAGCCCCATGAAAAACGTCCGGAAGATGATCATGTTCCATACGCTGATCAGACCCGGGATGATAAACACCCAGAACGAATTCATCAAGCCCAGACCGCGGACGACGAGAAACGTCGGAATGAGCCCGCCGCCGAAATACATCGTCACAACGCACATCAGCATGTAAAACTTGCGGCCGATCAGCTCCTTCTTCGTCATGCCGTAGGCGAAGATGGCGGTGCACAGCACCGACAGAATGGTGCCGACGACCGTCCGGAGCACGCTGATCAAAAACGCGTTGGCAATCCGGTCATCCTGAAAGACGACCTGGTAATTTTCCAGCGACCATACCCGCGGCCAGAATGTGATTCCGCCGAGTGCCGTGTCCATGCCGTTGTTCAGCGAAATGACCAGTCCGTTCCAGAACGGGTAGAATGTGCTGAATCCCAGTAAAATAAGCAGCAAATAAATGAAGAACATCATGATCCGGTCACCGGTACTTGTATATTTCACAATACTGCAGCCTCCCTGTTTCCTGCGGTGTCTCCCGAGCTTACCACAAGCTGTTTCCCGACCTGCGGGCAAAGTAGTTGGCAAAGGTCAGCAGGCCGACGCTGATCACAGCCTTGAACAAGCCAACCGCCGTGGCGTACGAGTAGCGCTGGTTCGTGATGCCCACCCGGTACACATAGGTATCGATGACGCTGGCCACATCCCGCAGCACCGGATTTGCCCCGAGCAGGAGAATGTCTTCAAAGCCGGCGCTCAGCAGATTGCCAATCGCCAGGATCATAAAGATGACGACCACCGGCATGATGGATGGGATTGTGATCATAAACACCTGCTTGACCCTTCCCGCTCCGTCGATGGACGCCGCCTCATACAGGCTGGGGTTGATCCCTGCGATCGCCGCCAGATACACGATCGAATTGAATCCGATCTCCTTCCAAACGCTGGTCGAGACGATAATGCCCCAGAAATATTCCGCCCGTCCCAAAAAGCCGATCGGCTCCTTAATCAAATGCAGCTTCTGCAGCAGGATGTTCAGGCTGCCGTTATCCGTGGACAGGATCGACATGGCAAACCCGGCTACGATCACCCAGGACAGAAAGTGCGGGAGGTAACTGATCGTCTGAACCACCCTTTTGAAGAACATTTGCCTGACTTCGTTCAGCATCAGGGCCAGAATGATCGGCGCGGGAAACCCGATACCAAACTTCAGCAGGCTGATGATGATCGTATTGCGCAGAATCGTCCAAAACTCGGGTGCATGAAAAAACATACTGAAATGCTTGAATCCTACCCAAGGACTGTTCCAAAACCCGTTAAAAATGTTATAGTCCTGAAAAGCCATCAGTACGCCGTACATCGGTATGTATGAAAAAATAAAAATCAAAATGAGCGCCGGTATGACCATCAGCTGAATATCCCACTGCCTGAGCATCCGGTAAGCCAATCCCCGCTTTTTCCTCCTCTCGGTGATGGGCACGCTGTTCGCAAGCTGCGACATTCTCTTCCCCCCTTGCCAACATTGTAAACGGGATGGGTGCCGCGATACTATTTGCCTCGTCAACGAAAAATGATACTTTTAACCGGAATACTCCTATTCTTGATTCAGCCGCAAAAAAATCCCCCTGTCTCCGGTAGTCCGGAAAGCAGGGGGATCCAGAGTATCACCGCGATGTGCGGACGATACGATTCGTTGTTTTATTGGGTAACGGAAGGCATCTCTTCGAGCGATCCCTTCAGGGAAATGCCTGTACCGAGGCCGCCGCCGGTTTGCTTGACGCTGACCTGAATTTTGCTGTCCATGTAAAAGGAAGCCTTGGCCGTGGAAATGACCTGCGGATACATCATGCCGGGGGCGGGTTTCGTGACGGTGTAATAGGCGACAGCCTTTCCTTCCGAGACGAATT
This sequence comes from Paenibacillus sp. FSL R5-0378, assembly GCF_038009285.1. Lineage (NCBI taxonomy): Bacteria > Bacillati > Bacillota > Bacilli > Caryophanales > Paenibacillaceae > Paenibacillus > Paenibacillus sp. FSL R5-0378. Next base: position 3,376,163 of record NZ_JBBPAY010000001.1, on the reverse strand, counting down.
CGATCCGGTCGATCTTGAGGCCGTATCCCGGATTCGGCATGTCCTCTTTGGTAAGGACGATCCGGTTCACCTGGTCGTTCACCTTCTCTACACTGACAGCGACCTGGTCATCGTTCTCCGGCTGATTTACCGGCTGATGCGAAGCAACGAAATTCATGGCGTGATAGACCATCTCCGCCGCCTCCATCCGGGTGATGTTGTCCCTTGGATGGAATTTCTGCTGCGCATCTAGTTCGGCTATGTGGGTAAGGAGCAGAAACTGGACGGCTTCCCGCGATCCGGAAGCCATGTCGTTCTCGTCCTGGACCGTGACGTACATTTTAATCAGCGGGTAGTCACCGGTAGCGGTGACGGCTTTGTAGAGCATCTGCGCGAACTCTTCCTTTGTGACCTTGTCGTTCCAGCTGCCGATGCTCGATGCCACAAGCCCGTGATCCAGCGCCGTTTCGGCTGCTTGAGCATACCAGGCTGTGGATGGAACCGCCAGCGTCCCGGCGTTCGCTGCACCTGCATCCGGCTGAAGCTTCATGGCTTTCACCAGCATCTGCACGCTTTGGGCTGCCGTCAACGGCTCGGCAGGACCGAACCGGTCCGCGGAAATGCCGTGAATGACCCCTTGCGTTTGCAGCGCTTCGGCGATACCCTCCTGCTGCTTATTCGGCAGATCCGAGAACGCATACGCGGAAGACGCCGACACCAGACAGCCTGCCGCCACCATGAACGCAGCCCATTTCTTTGTGATTTTCATCCAAATCACCTCCTCAGCCTCTCTGACGGGGAACCTCCCGCAAATGTTTCAATATGCCCGTAGGCCGGAATGCCTATTTTATGACGAGTCAGTGCGGATTGGAAACTCCCGGCTGATCATTCTCCAGCCCCAGCTTGACGTATAATTCATTCGTATACCCCTGCAGCTTCTGCTCGAGCTCCTGGGCTTGATCCCGAAAAGCGGTCAGCTCGCGGATCATCCGTGCGCGCCCGTTCGGCGTGAACGTCTCCTTGATCCGTTCCTTGAAATAATCGTGAACGATATAATTCCGCTGCTTCCATACCTCTTTTAATAGAAGCGTCTCTTCTTCCGTAAAAGGAAAGTGATGCCGGATTTCGTTGACGAGCTGGCCCAGGGAACTGCTGAGCTTGCGGCGGTACAGCTCGGTCAGTTCCTCTTCGGAGGGAACCTCCCCCTTCGACAGCTTCATCAGCATCAGCAGATTGGTCAGCTGCTGCTCCAATGCCTGCGAATAGTATACGGCCAAGCCGAAATACGCGAACAGCTCCTTCGATTGCTGCTCGATACCTTGTAGACCGACTGATTTCATGCTTTTCCTCCTGACTCCTGCTGCCGAGGTTCAACCTCTTATGTAAAAATTCCTGATCGGACAGACCTATCTCCATGTTACCGTGCTTACGGCCCAATCACAACCCGGGGGTAGAAGGAAATCAACAGTTCCAATGTTCTGAGAAAAGCCCAATGTATCAGCCTATGTTCTGGCATCACGGTATGCGGAGAATATCCAATAGGCTGCGGCCAGAGCAAAAGCATACAGGTACGTATACCCGATTACTCCCCATACGCCTGTAAGAAGAGCGGTATCACTTCGCATCAGGGTGTCGATCATTTCAGCCACTGGAGGGAAGGCCCAGCGGATCCAGATAAGCCTTCGGGCAGCTTGGCCGCAATCTGCCTCGCCCCAATCGATAAAATGACGATGATCAGCAGAATCGCCGTCGCGCGGCTGATATTGCGGATGTAAGCGGCTTGAAGGAAATAGCTGACGCCTGCGCCCAGCATGCCCAATGCCAAATGCCCGGAAGAAGCGATAAGCCACTGCCGTGCGCTGACCGTTTCGGCGAACATGTTCATCACCACAGGATACAGCAGGAAAAAGGCGCTTAAAAAGACGATGACGGCGAGCAGAGCCAGCATTTGGCTTGCGGCATATTTTCGCATGCTCCCTGCGTGAATCACGCTGAGCTGTTCCAATACGGCGCCCGCATGATTCAGGAAGCTGAATGACAACCATGCCCCGCCGACAAACAGAAATGCGGAAGTGACCGCATAGCTGTCCATCACCGGGTTCGGCTTGTAGGAGTACAAAAGCATCATCGCAATCAGCATGCTCCCCACAGGAGCAAAGTATCGGTAAGACCGGATGTAACTGGCAAGTAAAAAAGTAGCGAGACGGATCATAGCGCTCCTCCTTCTGAGGCAGCCGCCGCAGTTTTGAGCAGCTCGCCTAGATCCACTTCGGACGGTTCGTGCTGCGAAACAGATACGATATGACCGCCGCCGTTAAGGATCCGCTGCAGCACATGATCGCTTAAGTCCGTTCTTACATGAATCACGGATTCCGCCCCCTCTTTTACCCAAGCCACTTCCCTATCGCCGATCCCCTCTAAAGACTGGCGGACGCGCAGCGGATCACCATGAAAAAGAATCGTCGCATACCGGACCGTTTCTATGCGGAACCCGCGTTCCTCCTTCACGATCTTTCCGTTCTCAAGCAGTACGATGCGATCGGCTATTTGGTTGATCAGCTCCGGCTCATGGACGGACATGACCATCGCGGTCCCCATCCCCTTGATGTCCATCAGCAGGCGGACCACCTCTTTCTGCGAGGGGGTGTCGATCCCGGACAAAGGCTCATCCAGCAGCAGAAGCCTTGGCTTCCCCATTACCGCCTGAACCAGATTGATCTTCTGCAGCATGCCTTTCGAAAAATGGCTCATTCGAACATCCCTATACGAATCCATCCCCAGTCGCTTGAGCCATTCGGATATTTCCGACTGGACGGTCCGCTTGTCCATCCCTCGCGTAACGCCCATGCTCATCAAAAACTCGCCCGGCGTAAACGGCAGCGCCGGAAACTTCTCGGCGACAAGTCCAATCGTGGGGCTTCGGACGTCCTCCACCCGCCGTCTTCCCTCGGTAGGACGGGATAATCCGGCCAGCAAGCGAAGCAACGTGCTTTTGCCCGAGCCGTTTTTCCCGACCAGCGCCGTACACTCCCCTTTGGCGATCTCGAGCGTCATATGCTCAATCACTACCCGGCGGTCGTAGCGTTTGCTGACATCCTCCAGCCGGAGGATGATCTCCGCCGGCGTGTTCCGCCGGCCGGTTCCTTGCTGATGTACAGCCAACCAACTCTCCTCCCCGTTCAACAAATGGCGTCACATCCGCTGCGGCGTTTTTAATCCGAGCAGATGCATCGTTCTCGCTAATGAAGCGCCCGTCAGCTCCGTCAGCTTCAGTCTCGCTTCCCTCAGGCTTCTGTCATCGGTGACAATCCGTTCCTTGTTGTAAAAATGGTTGAACGCTTGAGCTACATCCAGCGCATACCGCGCCATCACCGACGGCTCGTTGTTCTGGATACCGCGCTTCAGCTGGTCCGGGAAGCGGGTCAGCAGCTTCAGCAGCTCCCATCCGGAATCTCCGAGCTGGCCGTTTACCGCTTGGTCTGGCCCGGCCGTTCCACTCTCCGGTTCCCCGGCCGCGCGTCCTTTGGACAGCACGCTTTGGGTACGCGCATACGTGTACTGAAGATACGGCCCTGTCTCCCCGTCGAAATTCAGCGCTTCCTCCAGGGAAAAATCCACTTCGTTCAGGCGGTTGTTTTTCAAGTCCCCGAAAATTATCGCCCCGATGCCGACCGCCTCCGCGACCTCCTCCTTATGTTCGAGGCTGCTGTTTTTCTCTTCAATGATTTGCAATGCCCGGGCAACCGCCTCATCCAGCACTTCCTCAAGATAAACGATCTTGCCGCGGCGGGTCGACATTTTCTTTCCTTCAAAGCGCATCAGGCCAAACGGCACATGCTCGCATTGATCCACCCAGTCTGCTCCCATGCGGCGTAGCACGGCAAATACCTGCTGGAAGTGCAGCCTCTGCTCGCCGCCCACGACATACAGCAGCTTGTCGCCTTTCAAGACATCGTGCCGGTAAAGGGCGGTTGCCAGGTCACGCGTCGGGTAGATGGTCGTTCCGTCCGTTTTGATGATCAGGCAAGGCGGCATCCCCTCTTCATCCAGGCGCACGACCAGCGCGCCCTCGCTCTCTTCGAGCAGATGCTGGTCGCGCAGCTGATCCACGACGGCATCCATCTTGTCGTTGTAAAAGCTTTCCCCGAGCGTATAGTCGAAGCTGACGCCCAACCGGTCGTACATCCGCTGAAACTCCTTCAAGCTGACGTCCACGAAATATTTCCAGAGTCGGTAAGCTTCCTCGTCCCCGGACTCCAGCTTCCGGAACCAGTCCCTGGCCTCCGGCTCCAGCGTCTCATCATGGGGTGCTTCCTCATGAAACTGAACGTAGAGCTTCAGCGATTCTTTGATCGGATGGGCCGCAATGGCTTCATCGTTCCCCCAGCGTTTGTATGCGGCGATTTGCTTGCCGAACTGCGTGCCCCAGTCTCCCAGATGGTTGATGCTGGCCACGTCATACCCCGCCAGTTTGTACATGTTGTACAGGGCGGCACCGATCATGGTGGAGCGCAGATGCCCGATGCCCATCGGCTTCGCGATGTTCGGCGAGGACATGTCGATGAGCACTTTTTCTCCTTTTCCCAGGTTCGGTCTCTGATCTGACGCTGTTAACTCGTCCATGATTTGCTGCTCGTAGCGCTTACGGTCCAGCCTGAAGTTGACATAAGGGCCGGCGGCCTCCGCCTGTATTCCGTCTCGCCCGTCAAATTGGGCTGCCAGCTCTTTGGCGATGTCCACAGGCGATTTTTTAAACGTTTTAGCCAGCGTAAAGCATGGGAATGCGACATCCCCCATCTGCGGCTGCGGCGGGATTTCCAGCAGGTCCACTATTTGCTGCTTCGTCCACGGCACGTGCGGCTCGAGCGCCGACGCGATCCATTCCTGTAACATAACAATCATCCTTTCCATATCGTGACGACTATCAAAAATAAAAAGCCCCCGTCTCCATAATAGAGACGAGAGCTGAGTTCCCGCGGTACCACTCTAAGTAAACGGCCCATGCGCCAGCACAGCATCCGTTTCCCTTGAAGCCTGTAACGGCGGCTAACCGGACCTCTCTACTCCGCACCCATCTTGCGGTTATCGTTCAAAAGGCCATCTCCCGGGTGCGCTTCATGAAGGCGCGGCATACCGGCTTCCACCATCCCCGGCTCGCTTGATGCCCTGACGCTTCACTACTCTCCCGTTCCATGACGTTCAATTTTCAATAGTATACACGGCGGACAGCAAAGAATGCAACACCCCAATTTTCTGCCGCAGGATTGCCTGTTCATGCTTACCTCTTATGCATCCTGTGCCCGTTGGCAGGAATCACCCGGACGGCATACGGCCAAATCGTTCATTTCCAGCAGCTCGATAAACTTGGCCAGCCTTGGCAGCAGCGGCTCCGCCTGCTCACCGAACCGGGCATGGAGCTTGCCTGCGATATCCGCCACCGAGTGGGAACCGTCGCAGCAGGCGGCCACTTCACTGCCCAGCGCATCCAGCCGGATTTGGACGATCGCCGGCTGTTTCAGCCATTTGACTGACTGGCGGGCCAGCCACCCCTCCCGCGGCACGAACAACGTCACGATCCCTTCGTTCTTTTCCGCCTTCACCTTCGAATGCAGCACCGGAACTAAGTCCAGCAAGTTGATCGGTATTTCCGCGGCGTCCTTCCGCTTTTTCCGGTAGCCCAGCATGTTGCTACACCTCCCGCTTCGTCACGACGGACTCTTTCTTTTGCCGGAGAGAGATCCATGCCAGCATCACGACGACAAGCAGGAAAACGACCAGCGGAAGCACATTGCTGGAGACCAGGACGTCTTCCGGAATCGGAACGCCGAGCCAGATCAGGATCGCAATGATCACCCCGATCAGCGATTCGCCGGCGATCAGGCCCGAAGCCAGCAGCGTCCCCGTTTCCACCCTGGCTTTGAGCAATCCGGCGTCCTTCCGTGATCGCCATTCCACAAACCAGCGAACGATACCGCCGACCATGATCGGGGTGCTGACATGAATCGGCAGGTAGATGCCGACCGCTACGGTCAGCGAGTTGAGACCCAAGAACTCGAACACAACCGCCGAAGCCGCACCGATAAAGATCAGCTCCCACGGCAAATTGTTCGACATGATCCCCTCCACGATCAGCCGCATCAAAACGGCCTTCGGCGCAGGAAGCTGCTCCGATCCTAGTCCGTAGCTTTCGTTCAGTACGGATAGAATGAAGCCGATCACCAGGCCGGATACGAGTACCCCGATCATCATGGCCACCTGCTGCTTCCAAGGCGTCCCGCCCACCAGGTAACCTGTTTTCAAATCCTGGGAAATGTCCCCGGCCACAGCCAACGCGACGCAGACGATCGCTCCAACCGTCAGTGCGGCGATCATTCCGCCCATGCCTGATAACCCGGTCATTTTAAAAATAAACGTTACGATGAGCAGCGTCGCAATCGTCATGCCGGACACGGGTGAAGAGGAGCTCCCCACCAGGCCAACAATCCGGGAAGCGACCGTTACGAACAAAAAGCCGAAAATGGCGATGGCGATCGCGCCAATGATCCCCACGTCGGTCAGCGGGGCAAACGCGATGATAATGACGAGAAGCGCAATCATGATCGTCACCCAAAAGCCGGGAATATCAAACTGGGTGCGGTCAAGCGTCACCTTCTGCTCGTTTCGTTTGCTCAAGCCGGACAAAGTCGCCGCCAGCGAGCTGAACAGCATGGGCAGAGTCTTGACCAGCGTAATCAATCCCCCTGCCGCCACTGCGCCCGCGCCAATGTAGCGGATGTAGCCTTCCCAGATGCCCCAGGCGTCCAGCTGCGGGATCGGCGCTTCGGCCGGTGACAGCACAGCCTGTGCGCCTCCGCCGAAAAAGCCGATCATCGGAATCATCACGAGCCAGGCCATGATCCCGCCGGCAAGCATCTGCCCCGAAATCGCCGGACCGATAATGTAGCCTACGCCAAGCAGCGCAGGGTATGTATCCATGCCGATGACCGCGTTTTTAAAACGGTGAATGCCTGTCTCGATCTCGGTCTTGAACCACTTGAAGCCATCACCCAGCGCTTTCACCAGGCCGCCGGCGATAAATCCGTATAGCACCATTTTTGCGCTCTTGCCCCCGGTTTCTCCCGATATGAGCACCTCGGCACAGGCGGTGCCTTCCGGGTAAGGCAGCGTCTGATGCTCGTTGACGATCAGCAGCCGGCGCAGCGGAATCATCATCGCGACGCCCAAAAATCCCCCGACGAGCACGATGAAGCTGACGGTTCCGATGCCCGGGACTTGATTCCACATGTAAAGGGCGGGCAGGGTAAAGATCGCCCCGGCTGCCACCGCCTCGCCCGCTGTCGTCATCGTTTGCACGATATTGTTTTCCAGAATCGATTTTCGTTTGAACAATCCTCGCAGGACACCGAGCGATATGACGGCGGCTGGAATGGATGCGCTGACCGTCAGCCCGATTTTAAGTCCCAGGTAGGCGTTGGCAGCCGCAAATACAACCGCCAGGATGATGCCCAGAATGACGGCCAGCACCGTAAGTTCCGGCAGCGTTCTGGATGCAGGTATGTAGGGGATGAAACTTGAAGATTCCTTGGTCTTTTGCTTGTCCATGTTGTTCTCCCTTCTGCCGATACAGGTTGTAGTAACCATCCATATGTTACCCGGATCCATGGAAAAACAATCGCATAGACGGATGTGTAACCCTGAAACGAAAAAATGCCTGACCGCCGGGTCATCCCCCGGCAATCAGGCAGTCGTTCAATGCTGTATAATGATCGGTCAGGCCGCGACGAGCATTTGCCGGCAGGCTTCGGCGCAGCGGCGGCAGGCCTCGGCGCATGCTTGGCAGTGATCGTGCTCGTGCTTGCTGCATTCTTCGGCGCACGCTTCGCAGGCCGTGATGCACAGCTCGCAGATCTGCGTCACAAACGGGCTGTGGCGAAGCATCGATTGCGCCGCCAAATCGCAAATATCCGCGCATTCCCGGTCCAGACGGATGCATTCACGCAGCATGGCGAGCTCATACTCCTTCAGACTGGACACATAACACACATTACAGGCATTCATGCACTGCAAACAGGCTTCGATACAATCCTTGTACTGTTGTTCCTGATTCATCATGATCGATCTACCTCCCGTGATTGATTGCTCTGCACATCTATTAACCGTTTGGGAGGCGTTATAACCAGGAAAATTCAGTCTGTCTCCCGCAGCCCGCTTTGTTCGAGGCTGAGCAGAGCCTGTTCGAGCTCACTCCGCGAAAAGTGCTCGCCGATGAAAACCGCAACATCCGGAACATTTCCCTGCGGGGTGATTTTCATAAAATCGGACTCCCGGAAGGCATATTGGAATAGGAAGCGGCTGGCCGTATCGCTGAAGGTCAGCACACCTTTGGCCCGGTACACGTCCCGCGGAAGATTGGCGATCAACCGTTCAAAGGCCATGCTCTCAACGGGACCTTTAAAATAATGGGTGTAAACCATAACATGATCATGCGATTCATGGGCATGTGATTCATGGTGGTGCGATTTATGGGCATGATGCGGGTGGTGCAAAGGTTGCGATTCACCGTGCGGTTCGGCCTTCTGCTCCCGGCCATTTTGCGGTACAAGCTCTCCCGCAGCCTGCTTGCTCTCATTGTCCGCCGCGCGAGTCCAGTCTGCCTTGACTCCTCCCAGAGCATCAAGCAGCGCCGGGATGTCCACCCGGCACCGGACCGCCTTCCACACCCCAGCGTATCCGTTCCACCGTTCAACAATGCTTTGCAGCAGGCCTTCCTCATCTTCTGTAACCCTGTCCATTTTATTCAGGATCAATGCCGATGCACAGCGGATCTGTTCCTGCATGAGCCGGTAGGTTTTGCCCTTCTGAACGTTGTAAAGCTCCAGCAAGTGAGCGGAGTCCACGACCGTCATGATGCCCCTCAGGTCAATCGGCAAATAGAGAGCTGCTTCGGACACCCCCTCCAAAATTTCCATCGGATTGGCGATGCCCGTCGCTTCGACCACGATGACATCCGGTGCCTCGCGCTGGATCAGACCGGCGATTTCCCCGCTCAAGTCCCCGCGGATCGAGCAGCAGATGCAGCCGCTCAGCATTTCCGTCATCGGGACCTGCTCCTGCACCTGCAGCCCGTCAAGGTTCACGTCACCAACCTCGTTCATGATGACGGCCGGCAGCAATCCCTCGCCCTGCCAATGGTCTATCAGCTGCTGCAGTAATGTCGTTTTTCCACTACCGAGAAATCCGGACAATATGTAAATTGGCGTCGTTTGGCTCATATGATATCTCCTCCGTTATCCTTCCTTGCATGACTAGCACAGTGTACTACAGCACCCAGCACTGCCGCAAGGCACTCCGTTTCCCCCTGCCGCCCCCTGCAGCTTACCACTGCTCAGTCACTGCGTTGTCACCTTCAGCTTGCAAGGCATTCTGGAAAAGACTATCCTAGTGAAATAGCGAGAAAAGATCGTAGGAGTTGATAACGTATGAACATGAAGTCAGTGGACGAGCATCGAAGCCAGGCACCCGAGACCGTGTCCTGCATGGTCGTGACCGTCTCGGATACCCGTACCAAAGAAACCGATACCGGCGGGCAGCTGATGATCTCCCTGCTGGAGAAAGCGGGCTACCGGATTGCCGATTATACCATCGTGGCGGACGATTACGAGGGAATCCGCGAGCTGGTGCACGCAGCGTCAGCGCGTCCGGATGTCGAGGCTCTGCTGCTCACCGGGGGAACCGGCATTTCGCCGAGAGACACGACGTACGAGGCGGTCTCTTCCCTGCTGGACAAGGAAATGCCCGGCTTTGGAGAAATATTCCGGTACCTGAGTTATACGGAGGATATCGGGGCGGCAGCGATTCTGAGCCGGGCCATCGCCGGTACGGTCGGTAAGACCGCCGTCTTTTCCATGCCGGGGTCCAGAGGGGCCGTCAAGCTGGCGTTGGAAAAGATCATCGTGCCGGAGCTCCGGCATGTCATGCGGGAAATTTACAAGAAGGAATAGACTGCGGGTAAACGAAACGCAAACACAAAAATGCCGGACTCATCGCGGATGAGCCGGCATTTCGTTTTTTTTCCTGAATTATTTCATCCGCTCGATCAGGGAATTAAACACCTTTTTCACTTCCGGGTCGTATTTGCCCTTCTCTTTGCCGGAGGACGTGTAAATCAGCGAAGCGGTAGAATAGTTATAGATGACCGTCCGGGACCGCGGCGTATCGATCAATTTTTGGTCACCGTACCAGTTATGAATCCGCTCGATCCGCTCCGCTTCGTTTGAAAAGACATGCAGCGTAATATACTGCAGCGGATTGCCGGCGATCATGTACATATAACTGATATTGCCTCTTCCGTCCTCCGCGTACATCTCATGGGTCAGAGGGACCCCTTCATGCCCGAACTGAATCTGCATCTCCTTCAGAAACTTGCCGTTCAGCCCTTTGCCTTGGGATTGCGCCCGAAGGTTTCCCTCCGAATAAGACTGCATATTATATAGTTTGGTTTCTTTTTTGACGACTTCATGCGAATCGCATCCGGCCATGGCGGCTGTAACCAGCACACCGGCCAGAACTCCCGCTACCCGTTTCTTCATGATGGTTCATCCCTTCCAGATTCCTGTTGCCGATTGTAGCGGCACTAAGCTGATATAGGGTTAGAATGCCATCAAAGCATACGGTTTATGCAGCACGGTTCACTCGGACAAAGATTCCAAGCGGAGCAGCGTCCGCCCCACAGCTTTCCCGCGCAGAATAGCCTCCAGGACGTCCGGAAGGTCGCGCAATCCGCATTCGGTTAATCCCTGGGACAAAGCCGTCTCTGGCTTCCACGCCGATCCGAGCAGCTTCCAGACCCGGCTCCGGGTTTCCATCGGACAGAAGACGGAATCGATCCCGAACAGGTTGATGCCGCGCAGGATAAAAGGATGAACCGTACTGTCGAACGCCGTTCCTCCGGTCAATCCGGAAAGGGCGATGCCGCCGCCGTATTTCACGCTTTTCAGCAGCGTCCCCAGCTGTGGACCCCCGACAGGGTCGACCACGCCGGCCCAGCGGCTCTTGGACAGCACGCCTTGAACCGGGGCGGAAAACTCTTCCCTCCCGACTACGGCGCTCGCTCCGAGCCCGGTGAGCCATTCCTTCTGGGCTTCCAGCTTGCCTGTGCTGGCAGTCACTTGATATCCGAGCCGCGACAATATGCTGACGGCAAAGCTGCCGACACCGCCCGTCGCTCCGGTCACCAGCACCTCCCCGCTGTCCGGCGTGAGGCCGCTCCGGATCAACGCGTCCACCGATAAGGCGGCGGTAAACCCGGCCGTCCCGATTCCCATAACCTCACGCATGCTGAGTCCCTCCGGAAGGTGTACGAGCCAATCACCTTTCAGGCGGGCGTATTCGCTGAATCCTCCAAAGTGGTCGGTCCCTACACCGTTCCCCGTGCACAGCACCTGGTCCCCGGGCCTAAACGCCGGGTGCTCCGAATGCGTGACTTCGCCAGCCAGGTCAATGCCCGGCACCATCGGATACCTGGAGATGACCTTCCCATCAGGCAAGCTTGCCAATCCGTCCTTGTAATTCACCCCCGAATAATGAACGCGGATCGTTACATCCCCCGGCGGCAGCTGACCCTCGGTCAGCGTTTCGATCCCGCTCCGGAATCCGCCATTCTCGTCTTTTCGGACCATAAAAGCCTGAAACTTATCCATTTGCGTCGTCCCTCCTTAAGATTGTCCATATTATACCTCTCAGCAGAGACTCTTTCAAAATATAAGGACGCAACCCGATGCCCTGTCCTCCCAGTATCAAATAGTTCATGGCATGAAATGTTGGGAGCTTGGCATGGTCAAGCCAGTCATCAACCTATCGCGTGATAGACAACTGTCGAATAATCGGGAAGTGCATCGGAGTATGCCTGATTGTGCGCTTTCCCGAGAAATAATGCCCTGCTTCCTACCCTAAATATCCGCACGAGAAGAACCCGTCTCGATACTAATATTGGTTAAGCGGTAAGACTGGCGGTCTCCAGAGACTGATACAATCTAATATATAAAAAAGGGGCGACCCTTGGTCCCCCCTCATCGGCTCGTTCGCAGCTACTCATCCTGCTGCATATATTCGGCCACCATCTTTTGCTTCAAGTCCCATACTTTCTCGCTAATGTTGATGCGGTAAATTTCCGGGTTCAGCTTGCGTAAATATTCCGGCCAAAATAAATCCATCTGCTCCCGGTGGTATTCCCGGATTTCATCCAGCGACGGCAGTTTGTACACCAGCAGGCCGTTCTCGAACACCGGTGTGAGCATTTCGATGGCATCGTAGTTTTTTACGTATTTCTGCAAGTACGGGTGCTGCGGATTAAACAGCTTCAGACGGAGGCCGTCATGCGGCTTCTCCTCGCCAGGGAAGGCGATGTAATCCGCCGTTGCTTTCCCGCTGACCCGGTCCACGATCCGGTAGACGTCCTTTTTGCCCGGCGTCGATACTTTTTCGGGATTGCCCGATATTTTGATCGTCGGAACCATCTCGCCTTTAATCTCGCGTTCCACCAGCTTATAAACACCGCCCAATGCCGGTTGGTCGGCTGCAGTGATCAGCTGGGTGCCTACGCCCCACGTATCGATCCGCGCCCCCTGCGCCTTCAGGTTAAAAATGGTGTTCTCGTCAAGGTCATTGGAGGCCACGATCTTCACATAGTTCAATCCAGCCTGATCGAGCATCTCGCGCGCTTTGATCGACAGGTACGCCAAGTCACCGCTGTCCAGGCGGATGGCGTTCATCTTCTTGCCCATTGCCTCCAGCTTCTTGGCTGTTTCGATCGCATGCGGCACACCGCTCTTGAGCGTGTCGTACGTGTCCACGAGGAGCGTCACTTGATCCGGCATAACCTTGGCATAGACGTCGAACGCCGCCTGTTCGCTTTCGAAGGTCTGCACCCACGAATGGGCATGCGTACCTTTTGTCGGGATGCCGAATTTCTCTCCAGCGAGCATATTGGAGGTTGCGTGAAAACCGGCCACATAAGCGGCCCGTGCCCCCCATACCGCCGCATCGGCTTCCTGCGCACGGCGCGTGCCGAATTCGAGCAAAATATCGTCGCCGGCGACCTGCTTGATCCGTGACGCCTTCGTGGCAATCAGTGTCTGGAAGTTCATGAAATTGAGCAGCGCCGTTTCCACCAGCTGGGCTTCCATAATGGTGCCTTCCACGCGGACCAACGGTTCGTTCGGAAAGACGAGCGCGCCTTCCTTCATCGAGTGCAGTGTGCCGCAAAACCGGAACTGCTTTAATTCCTCCAAAAACGCCGAATCGTAATTCTCTTCCTGCTCGGATAAATATTTAATATCCTCATCGGTAAACCGGAGATTGGCTATGTAATGCACGATACGCTCCAGGCCGGCGAAAACCGCATACCCGTTTCCGAAGGGAAGCTTGCGGAAGTACGCCTCGAACACCGCTTTTTGCCGGTGCGAGCCATTCACCCAATGCGCGTACATCATGTTGATTTGGTATTTATCCGTGTGTAAGGCCAGACCCATCGTCTGCATCCCGAGTTCCTCCTTGCTGATACGCCTGTCATATCAGGCAGGCCCGGTGTCCCGGGCCATCGTCTTTACTGCTCTGCTCCTTTGACAACCTGCGCACCCAAACTGTTTTTAAAATGCTGCAATGCCCACGTATGCCCATCCGGGTTGAAGCTGGCTACAGCGTCTTCGTACACCGTAATGCCGAAGCCCTTATTGTACGCCTCTACAGCGGTGTGCAGCACGCAAATATCGGTACATACCCCGATCAGATGCACTTCGGTGATGCCGCGCTCCCTCAATTTGAGTTCGAGATCCGTTCCGCAAAAAGCGCTGTACCGCGTTTTGTCCATCCAGTAAATCACATCGCGATGGTCGTTGTATACCTTCTCCAGCGGACCGTACAGTTCTCTTCCCCGCGTGCCGCGAAGGTTGTGGGGAGGAAACAGCTTCGTCTCCGGATGATGAGGATCGTCCTTCTCATGCAGATCCACAGCCATGACGACCCAGTCGCCGCGATCGATGAAGTCTTTAGTGATGGCGGCTACCGCCGGTGCGATATCCACCGCAGGCTGGCCTACAGGCAGGCTTCCGTCGACAAAATCATTCGTAAAATCGATAACGATCAGTGCTTTCATCTACCTTCACTCCCTTAGGTATAAATGGACAGCAGCGGTACGTAATCGGTGAACCGGTACAGTTGTGCCGGTCGCTGGGAATACTGGTTGGAGCTTAGCGGCTTTCCGTTCTCGTCGCGTACTTCTTCGAGGATCCCCTGCCGGCTGCGCGTAGACGTAATTTTACGGATAAAATTCGGCTCGCTGAATTCCGGAACGACGGTCTGGATGACCTGGTACAGCTCGCTTAACGTAAACTGCTCGGGCAAAAATTGGCGCGCAATCGTGGAATGCAGCATCTGCTGCTGAATCCGGTGGTACGCATCCTGGATGATTTCCCGGTGGTCAAAGGCCAGCTCCAGCTCGTTCAGCACCTCATCGATGCCGAACAGGCCAACCTCGCCGGCATCGTCCGCCGCCTGTCTGCTCTCCAGCATCCATTCTTCCACCAGGGCGAAGAAAGCGTTGCTGATAATCCAGCCGCGCGGGTCTCTTCCCGGCTTGCTGTATACGCCTAAATACTCGAGGTGTCCGCCGTCGACGCCGGTTTCTTCCTTGAGCTCACGCTTCGCCGCGTCGTAAATCGATTCGCTTTCCTGGCAGAATCCTCCGGGCAGCGCCCACATCCCCGCGAACGGCCACGACTTCCGGCGGATTAACATGACCTTGAGCTCCCGGATCGGCAGCGTTTTGGTCACGGTCTTGCGCTCGCGCTTGGTCAGCGTAAACATCACGATGTCCGCGGGTACACCGTCAGGCGTGCGGTACTTCTTCGGGGAGTACCCCATCTCCTCGGCGGTCTTCTCTTTCGGTCTGCCGCTTGCTTTCTCATTATCTGTCATCTTATCACCACATAACATCTTTTTGATACTTTCATTATGAACTATTGATAAAAAAAGTCAAGTCATTCTGTCTATGTTGTGTAAGCCGCGTTCTGTTTGTTTGGTCCTGCACAAGAAAGCAAGGATCCCCCTTAATCGCTACTTGCGGTTTACTACCCGAAACGTAGCCGTCGCCATACAAGCCAAAGTGCCTTCACTGTCGTTAATTTTTGCTTCGGTGACGAGAGACCGGCCCGCTTCGTGCAGCACCTTGGCCGTGACCGTCAGCCTTCCGGGAACCATCGCATTCATAAAGTGTACGTTAATGTCGGTGGTAACGCAGCTGTCGATATTTTTAGCCGCCGTCGCTACCATCCCCATCGCCTGGTCCATCAAGGATGTCAGCACGCCCCCATGGATGATGCCCATGGAATTGGTGTGGTGCTGCTTGGCATCGAGCGCAATGACCACTTCTTCCTTACTTGCGGATACCAGCTCGCAGCCGAGATACGCCCAGAAGGAATCCTGTCCCCGGGCCACCATTTGTTCCAATGCGTTCATTGTCGTCTCCCCCATGCTGTCATTTTCGCCTACTTCCCCCAGCATCCTTTGCCGGAGGAGCCTTCGTTTCTCTATGTTGTCAGCGATAACTGTTTACGTTCATGTTTAACCAAATTCGTCTGCTCTATCCCACAAGTCGGCTGGATTGCCTACCGCCTGGCTTGATTCCCCCTCGTTTGCCGATGACGAAAAATAACCCCACAGCGGCGTGGGGCCTTCGCTCCGATGTTATTCTGGTACTCAGCGAAACCACGAAAGCCATGCGATCTGCATTTGAAAAAAAGGCGCGGACGTCTCGTCCGCAGCCTTGTAAAGGTTAGCCGCAGCTGGAAGGAGGCGCTTCCGTTCCCGCTTCCACGTTGACCTTTTCCGATACCGTATCATGGATGACGGAAATGACCAGCTGCAGCAAATAGTTAATATCGCTTTGGCTTTGCTGAAATTCGTTCACGAGAGGAATCGCATCGATCTCATCCTGCAGCGCTTCGATTTCTTTCTCGATTTTAGCAACCATTTCCTGATTTTGGAAGGATTCGAAGGCCACGATCTCTTTCTGCTTCTTCTTGATGGTGGCAATGAGGCTTTGTACGCGCTCATGATTGCGGATTTTCTCCTCCGCCTTCTGGAATTGCTGCACTTCTTCACTTCCGGAAATCAGTTCGGCCAGTTCCTTGGCCTTGGACATAATATCGTCGCGGATCACAAGATCCTTCGTATCATAGGACATCATGCCGTATTTATTGATATGACCCTTCTCCATCTCGGTTCAATACCCCTATTCTGTTATGGAATTTACTGAGTTATCGCTGCTTCGGCCTGCGGCACATCCACGACTTCGCCTTTGATGTACCAAGTCATCGCATCCGTAATTTTGACGTTTACGAAGCTGCCGATCAATTCCTTGCTGCCTTCAAAATGGACAAGCTTGCTGGTGCGCGTTCTTCCTGCCAGGATGGAGGCGTTGTTTTTGCTCTCGCCTTCCACCAGCACCTCGACGATCTGCCCGCGAAGATTTTCGTGGCTCTTGCGGCTGTACTCCTCAATCGTCCGGTTCAGGCGCTGCAGCCGCTCGCTCTTCACTTCCATGGACACATTGTCTTCCATGACGGCCGCTGGCGTACCTTCCCGAGGGGAATAAATAAAGGTGTACGCCGAGTCAAAGCCGACTTCGCGCACCAGGCTCAGCGTATCCTCAAACTGCTCTTCGGTTTCGCCCGGGAAGCCGACGATGATGTCGGTCGTCAGCACCAATCCTGGCACGGTTTCCTTCAGCTTGCGAACCAGCTCCAGGTAAATTTCGCGGGTGTACTTCCGGCCCATGATTTTGAGAATTTCGTTGTTGCCCGACTGCACCGGCAAATGGATATGCTCAACGAGGTTGCCCCCTTTGCCGAGGACCTCCACCAGATGATCGTCGAAGTCGCGCGGATGTGACGTTGTAAATCGGACGCGCGGGATATCGATTTTGCGGATATCGTCCATCAGGTCGGCAAACGTGTACCGGATATCGTCAAAATCCTTTCCGTAAGCGTTCACGTTCTGGCCGAGAAGGGTAACCTCCTTGAAGCCCTGGCGCGCCAAATCACGAACCTCGGCGATCACGTCTTCCGGCCGGCGGGAGCGCTCTTTCCCCCGGGTAAACGGAACGATGCAGTATGTACAGAACTTGTCGCAGCCGTACATAATGTTGACCCACGCCCGCAGTCCTTCACGCTTCTTCGGCAGGTTCTCAATGATGTCGCCTTCCTTGGACCACACTTCCACGACCATCTCTTTGCTGAACAGCGCTTCCTTGATGAGCATCGGCAGCCGGTGAATATTGTGCGTACCAAAGATCATGTCCACGAAGCCATGCTTCTGCATAATCCGGTTGACGACGCCTTCTTCCTGAGACATACAGCCGCAAACGCCAAGCAGCATATCGGGCTTCTCCGTCTTCAGGTGCTTGAGATGGCCGAGCTCGCCGAACACTTTGTCTTCTGCATTCTCACGGATGGCGCATGTGTTCAGCAGAATGATGTCAGCTTCCTTGCGGTCTTCGGTAGCGGTGTAGCCCATCATCTCCAGCATGCCCTTGATCGTCTCGGAGTCATGCTCGTTCATCTGGCAGCCGAACGTGTATACGATATAATGCTTGCCTGCTCCAATCCCTTGAAGCTCTTCCGGCACCGCGTTCTCATACAGCACTTGAACATCTTCCTTGCGCCGTTTCTTGCTTTGTCTATGGTTAGGCTCCGAAATAATATGAATCTCACGGCCCTTGATCCGGATCTTCTTTCCGAATTCGTCCTCTGACAGAACTTTGGCATCGGAGAAATCAAAATATTTGGAGTAATCCTTCGTTTCCTTTGCCATGCTGTTGACCACTCCTTTAATCCAGGGAACCCCTGTTAAACGACATTCTAATAAATTATAGCATGAACCTAATGGCATATCTACTGATTGCCGGGACTTCCATCTTTGTATAAGCATAGCCGAATCGTTGCATCGAAAGACATCTTTCGTGCATCACGCCACTGATTGAACAACAAAAAAACGGAGGATCGCTCCCCCGTTCTACAGGCCTGCCGGCCTGGTCAGTCGTTGTTAGTCAATGATTTCAGCCGTATCTCCGGTTTTGGCGCCGGCTGCGTTGGCCTCGTCCGTGTCGATATGCATGTCGAGCGCAAACGAATCGGATACGCGCGCAATGACGTTTTCAAACACCAGGCCGCGCTCGCCGCCGATGCGCACTTTCAGATGCTGCTTGTCGGCAATGCCCCAGCCTTCCGCGTCGCTCGTGTGAAAATGGATATGACGAGCAGCAACGATCACGCCCTTCTCCAGTTCGATCTCACCTTGCGGACCTTTTACCTTGATGCCTGGGGTTCCTTCAATATTTCCGGACTCACGGACCGGAGCTTTTACGCCGATGGCGAAAGAATCCGTACGGGAAATTTCCAGCTGGCTTGCCGAACGGGCAGGCCCTAAAATTCTAACCTTATCAAATTGACCCTTCGGACCGATAACGGCCACCGTTTCATTGGCGGCGAATTGTCCGGGTTGGGATAGCGGTTTAAATTCGGTCAGCTGATAGCCTTGACCAAACAAAGCTTCAATATGTTCTTGGGTAAGATGGATATGTCGTGCGGACACGCCTACAGGTACAGTTTTACTCACGTGGATCACTCCTTAAATTTTCTCTATGTTCTGTACAGGCCAGACTCATTATACATCCTTTTACCCAAAAAAGAAAAAGACGTCACCGCTTTCATTCCAACTTTCATGCATTTCCTGCCATTCTGCTACAAGATTGTCAAAATGTCTGCTCCGTATTGCCAAAACATGGTTTAATTCCACTCGAATCAAACCGGTTTAGCCGGAAGATGCCTGCTCAGAAAAGAGAGCGCATTGCCCGACATCCATCCTTTGACCAGATCCTCCGGATAGCGGGTAAGCAGCAGATCGATAAACGCCGGATAGCGTCCGGGATGCTCCAGATCCTGAATCCATGTTTCGATCCCGTCAAAATCGGAGCCGAACATGAGCATGTTCCCCGCTCCCTGCTCGCACATCCGCTCAATATGGGGAAGAACATCTGCAGGAACGACCGGCCCTGGACCTTCTTTTACAAAATACGGCACAAACGTAATTCCGATGCGCCCGTCCATCGCTGCGATTGCCCGGATCTGCTCATCGTTCAAATTACGGGGATGCGGGCACACCGCCTTTGCATTGGAGTGGGAAGCGATAAACGGCCGTTTCGATCGTTCGGCCAGCTCCCAAAACCCGGCCTCCGATAAATGGGATACGTCCAGCAGCAAACCGGTTTCGTTGCACAGCTCAATGAGCTGTTTCCCTTTTTCGGTAAAGCCTCCCTTGCGCTTCTCCATCACGCCGTCGGCAGCCCAGTTCGCATGATTCCACGTAATCCCAAGGAACCGCACGCCCAGATCATAGCACACTTTGACATAAAACAAGTTTCCCTCGAATCCGTCGGCGCCCTCCACGGACAGAAGCCCCCACGGCTGAAGGGCGTGGCTTTGAGGCGGGTGCTGCTCCGCCGCCTTTACGGCATGCTCCAGCGAGGCTGCGTCTTCTCTCCATTTCATCCACCGGACGCCTTCCTGCACGGGAACGACGCGGGAGGTAAACACGTCGATCTGATCCAATATATGCTCAAAGCGGGGAATCCCCCGTTCCTCAGACAAAAAGATGGCGAAGGTTTGCAGCGCCACTCCTCCTTCCAGCAGACGCTTGTAGGTCACATCCAGCATCGGATCGTCCACAAAGGAGATGCTTTTATCCTTCACCATTTTACTTAATACATCACAATGATAATCCACCACCGGAATTGTCATGCTTATGCCTCTCCTTTCCGCGGTACGCAAGCAAAAAAACCTGTCTATCCCATATAAACTGAATCAAAGTCCGGGTACTCACCGAGCACCTCTAATCCGGCTTCATTCAGCTTATATCAATAAACAGGTTTCATCAAATGATGGCATATCCTGCCATTTCCCTTATCTGGGCTCTACGATCAGCTTGATCGCCGTTCGGTCTTCCCCGTCAATAACGATATCCGTAAAGGCTGGAATACAAATCAAGTCTACTCCGCTGGGTGCTACAAATCCCCGGGCAATGGCTACCGCTTTAATCGCTTGATTGAGTGCGCCTGCTCCGATGGCTTGCAGTTCAGCCGCCCCGCGTTCACGAAGCACGCCTGCCAGAGCACCGGCAACAGAATTTGGATTGGACTTTGCTGAAACTTTTAATACTTCCATGGTAAGTACCTCCCCTGGGAATGATGATAAGCTTCCACATACTAGATGTTATTCGGGAGTCCGGAAATAATTCCTTCTTTCTGACAATTTTTCAGCCATAAATCCGCCAATAGTCTCAGAGGAAAACTCGGTCAATCCATGATCCAATCGTCCTCGAGAATCCGAATTTTTTCCATTTTCAGCGCCTTGCCGGTTGCATCGTCCAGCTGGACAAATACGCCGTGGAAGTGCCATTTTCCGTTGTCGACCTGGAACCGGACCGGCAGCTGTGTTTTGAATTTGCGGAGTACCGCATCGCGTTCCATGCCTAAAATGCCTTCTCTAGGACCGACCATGCCGGCATCCGTGAGATAGGCCGTTCCGTTCGGTAAAATAGTATCATCATTGCTCTGCACGTGGGTATGTGTTCCTACGACGATCGAAGCACGGCCGTCCAGATGCCAGCCCATGGCGATTTTCTCGGATGTGGCTTCGGCATGAAAATCAACAAGAATATGCTTGTGCTTCTTGCGGAGCTGGTCGACAATGTCGTCGCTGGCCCGAAACGGGCAGTCAATGGCCGGCAGAAACGTACGTCCCTGCAAATTCACGATGGCCAGTTCTTTGCCGTTCGCTTTAATGATCGTATGTCCCAATCCCGGCGTCCCCGGCGGAAAATTGGCCGGTCTCACCATGCGCGGCTCGTCGTCGATAAAGTCAAAAATCTCCTTGTTATCCCACGTATGGTTTCCCAGCGTAATCCCATGGACACCCCAATCGAAAAAGTCTTTGGCAATCGACTGCGTGATCCCTCTGCCGGAAGCGGCATTTTCGCCGTTCACAATGATGATATGAGGGTTATACTTCGTTTTTAACGAGGGCAGTGTCGCTTTAAGCGCCTTTCTGCCTACACTGCCCACGATATCTCCAATAAATAATACGTTAATGTTGGTCTCCCCCTTAAGATGAACAAATATGAAAAGTGGCCCCCAAAGCGGCCACTTTTCATCATTTACATTATTTCGCGTATTCAACCGCGCGAGTCTCGCGGATGACCGTCACTTTGATATGCCCCGGATAGTCCAGTTCATTCTCAATCGTCTTCGTAATATCCCGAGCCAGGCGGAATGCTTCGGCATCATCGATCTTCTCAGGCTGTACCATGACGCGGACCTCGCGTCCTGCCTGAATCGCGAACGATTTCTCGACGCCTTCGAACGATTCGGAGATTTCCTCCAGCTTCTCCAAACGCTTGATATACGTTTCGAGCGTTTCGCGGCGCGCTCCCGGTCTTGCAGCTGACAAAGCGTCGGCTGCGCCAACCAGCATCGCGATGACCGAAGTTGCCTCTACATCGCCATGGTGGGATGCGATACTGTTGATAACCACCGGATGTTCTTTGTATTTCTTGGCCAGCTCCACGCCGATTTCAACATGTGAGCCTTCCACTTCATGATCCAGCGCTTTACCGATGTCGTGCAGCAAGCCTGCACGCTTGGCCAATACGATATCCTCGCCGAGCTCTCCGGCCATCAGCCCGGACAGATAAGCCACTTCCATGGAATGCTTCAGCACGTTCTGACCATAACTGGTGCGGAATTTGAGCCGTCCCAAAATTTTGATCAAATCCGGATGCAAACCATGTACACCCACTTCGAATGTCGCTTGTTCGCCATACTCGCGAATCCGCTCATCAACCTCTTTACGGGATTTCTCCACCATCTCTTCAATCCGAGCGGGATGAATGCGTCCGTCTGCCACCAATTTCTCCAAAGCGGTCCGGGCAATTTCCCGGCGGATCGGATC
Source organism: Paenibacillus sp. FSL R5-0378 (assembly GCF_038009285.1). NCBI lineage: Bacteria > Bacillati > Bacillota > Bacilli > Caryophanales > Paenibacillaceae > Paenibacillus > Paenibacillus sp. FSL R5-0378. The sequence goes on along the minus strand of NZ_JBBPAY010000001.1, from coordinate 3,354,123 downwards.
AAATCCCGACAAAATTACAGCTTCAGGCGTATCATCAATAATGAGGTCAATACCGGTCAGAGTTTCCAGTGCACGGATGTTCCGGCCTTCACGCCCGATAATCCGTCCCTTCATCTCCTCATTCGGCAGCGTCACCACAGATACGGTGGTCTCCGCCACATGATCTGCAGCGCAGCGCTGGATGGCGAGCGTTACGATTTCACGGGATTTCTTGTCAGCTTCTTCTTTCGCCTGCTGCTCAATATCTTTAATCATTTGAGCGGTTTCATGGCGAACTTCCTGCTCTACATTGCTCAAAATAATGCTTCGTGCGTCTTCCATGGTCAAACTGGAAATGCGTTCCAGCTCCGTGACCTGGCTTTTGTAAATCAAATCGATCTGCTGTTGAGTTTCTTCGATGCGTTTCTCCTTGTTGGCCACTTGCTCTTCTTTACGTTCAAGCGATTCAATTTTTTTATCCAGCGACTCTTCTTTTTGCAACAATCGTCTTTCCTGCCGTTGAATTTCATTTCGACGCTCACGAGTGTCTTTTTCAGCTTCGGTCCGGATTCTGTGTACTTCGTCTTTAGCCTCCAGTACCGTTTCCTTCTTCAGTGCTTCTGCTTCCTTACGCGCGTTTTCCACGATCTGTACAGCAGCTTCTTCAGCACTAGAAATTTTAGCCTCTGCAAGAGATTTGCGAATAAAATATCCAATCACGAACCCCAAGAACAATGCGGCAACAACGAGAACGACCCATAGCCATATAGGCATTCAGTTCACCTCCTCGTTGGTTCCTCCAAGGTATTCCTTGGGATCTTCTACAGTTGTCCATTCATTTCAATTCATCATACGTACTTCAATCATTTTCCATCTGCACAACTTCCCCATGGGAAGGTTGTACAAAACCCGTGCTACCCTAGAGGCGGGATAAGGCGGGGGTAGTTCATATGAATTGGAGAGAAATTAGAATCTTTCATTAAAAAACCTTTTTTTGGAAGGAAAAAAGATCTTTTTACAGGAATAGATTCATCTTCATTTTAGTATTTGTGAAAAGATATTGTCAAGAGAGGGCATTTCATATTGTGTCAACTTCTTCCTCAGTCGAATGAAAAATATTCCTCTTCATCCTCGGGATAAGCATCCTCCTTGAGCAGCTGATTAATGACCTTTCGGACCAGCTCTCCGGAGTATCCCCGCCTCATCAAATAAGCCCCCGTTTTGCGCTTGCGATCGGCGGCTTCGCCCTTCGTCTGGTTCCATTTCTTTCGGCCGGCTGCCAGGGCTGCCTCAAATTCCTGATCGGAACTGACTTCAGCCAGCGCCTCGGATATAATCGACTTATCGACGCCTTTCTGCTGAAGCTCCTGCCTGATCCAGGCCTTGCCTTTGCGGTGGTTCCTGATTCGCTGCTGCGCCCACTGCCTGGCATAGCTTTCGTCGTCCACCAGCCTTTCTTCCACCAGCCGGTTCAGCGCATACTCAATCGATCCCGTTTCGATGCCTTTCTGCCGTAGTTTCATTTCAATTTCCTTGCGTGTCCGTGGCTTCCGCTCCAGCGCCTTTAAGCCTTCGACATAAGCCTGCTGCCGCTCGTCCGCTACGACGATTTCCTCCAGTTCCTGCTTCGTAAAGGCGTTCCCCTTGACCATCCGGTACTTCACGAGGACGTCTTCGTGGACGGAAAGGGTGTAGGGTCCGAACGATATCAAATAACGCCCTCTCGGCTTGGCCAGACGCTCTACCTCCGTGATCCAAAGGGTTTCATCGTCCGGGAACCCGGCCAGTCCTTCATGAATTCCCTGTTCTTCATGGATTTCCTGCTCTTCATGAATCCCTTGCCCTTCCTGATGTTCATGGCTATTTCCTTTTCGCATCTCTCTCACATCCCATCACGTGTTCAATGTAAGTCGTATAACTGAACCGCATTCTTAACGTACTCTCTATATGAGAAAAGACGCCCAGTGACAGGTCATCACGGAGCGTCCTCATTATAGTCTCAATTCATTCACGGAATACGATTTCAAACGATAACCCTATTCCAGCTCTAACAATTCCTGTTCTTCGCGTTCCTCGGCCGCTGCTTCCTCTGCGGTCGGCGCGCTCACCGTCGTCGTCAAATTGCTTGCCTCACGGATCTTGTTCTCGATCGCTTCCGAAATAGGCTGATTTTCTTTCAGGAACTGCTTCGCATTCTCGCGGCCCTGACCCAAGCGCTCGCCTTCATAGGAGTACCAGGCACCGCTCTTATTGACGATATCCAATTCCGTACCGATATCGATAATGCTGCCTTCCTTGGAAATGCCTTCGCCGTACATGATGTCGATCTCCGCCTGCTTGAACGGAGGAGCCACCTTGTTCTTGACGACCTTGATCCGCGTCCGGTTACCCACGACATCATTGCCCATCTTGATGCTCTCAATACGGCGTACATCCAGACGAACGGAAGAATAGAACTTCAGGGCACGGCCACCCGGAGTCGTCTCCGGATTCCCGAACATGACGCCGACTTTCTCACGAAGCTGGTTGATAAAGATCGCGATCGTCTTCGACTTCGCAATCGCACCGGACAGCTTACGCAGTGCCTGGGACATCAGACGAGCCTGCAGACCTACGTGGGAATCACCCATTTCGCCTTCAATTTCCGCTTTCGGTACGAGCGCGGCAACCGAGTCCACGACGATAATATCAACGGCGCCGCTGCGTACGAGGGCTTCCGCAATTTCCAACGCCTGCTCACCGGTGTCCGGCTGAGACAGCAGCAGCTCGTCAATGTTGACGCCAAGCTTGTTGGCATACGACGGATCAAGTGCATGCTCCGCATCGATGAAAGCAGCTTGTCCACCGACCTTCTGTACTTCAGCGATGGCATGGAGGGCCACCGTCGTCTTACCGGAAGATTCCGGTCCATATACTTCAATAACGCGGCCTCTTGGAAGTCCGCCAATACCAAGTGCTATATCTAGAGCCAGGGAGCCGCTGGGAACAACTTCCACCTGCATATGTGTCGACTCACCGAGTTTCATGATCGAACCTTTACCGAATTGTTTCTCTATTTGACGAAGCGCCATTTCAAGCGCAGCACGACGATCTGACAATAAACTCACATCCTTCACCGTTTATACTATTATGATACCTTGTTTTGGAACGTTTGCCAAGCATTTTTTCGAACATACATTCGTTTTTTTTTGCCGGGCATTCTCCTCTCATCATCATGCCGCCGTACCTTAAACCAACCGCCGCAAGGAAAACCCGCCAAATGTGGGGGTCCCCTGTGGGCGTTTGTTCTTCTATGATGATCGGATGCAAGAGTCCGAACTGGAACAGGCTTCCACCCCTATTCCAACCATAAGAAAAAGAACCGCGGCAAACTTATTTTTTGCACGGTTCTTCCGTATGGTTATATTATACCGCCTGGCCAGCGGCTGCACAACTTCAAACCTGATCCTTGGACTCCCCGGTGGCCCGATCGGTAGATACCAGTCTTTGCCACAACCGGTACAGCAGCGTTTTGACCGAGCGGACTCGGATCGTTTCGCGGTTGCCGTTCAGCTTCAGCTCAAACACTTCGGTCTTCTGCCCGCGCTGGGCGATCCCGACGTACACGAGGCCGACCGGTTTGCGTTCGGAATACCCCGGCCCCGCGACACCCGTAACGGATAAGCCGAAGTCGCTGTCCGTGATCATCCGCACGTTTTCGGCAAGCACTTCGGCCACTTCGGCGCTCACTGCTCCCGGTGCGTCGTCTCCCTCCAGCAGCGCATGCGGGACATGCAGCAGCTTCTCCTTCATTTCGTTGGAGTAGCAGACGATCCCTCCCACGAACATGGTGGCGCTGCCCGGAATGGATGTGATGCTCTCCATCAGCATGCCTCCTGTGCAGCTCTCAGCGGCGCTCAGCGTAATCCCGCGGTCCGCCATCATGTCAACGATGATCCGTTCGATCGGCACGTCCATGCTGGCGTACATATGGTCTGCGAGACGGCTTTGAATTTGCCCCTGCATCGCATTCAGTTTCTCCATGGCTTCCTGCTCTGTAGGCGCTTTGGTGGAGATGCGGACGGTCACTTCACCCTCCTTCGCATAAGGAGCGATCGTTGGATCGGTCTGTCCGTCGATCAGGTCCAGAAGCCGATCCTCCAGCAGCGATTCGCCGATGCCGGCAAACTTGAGCATTTTGGAGTAAATCGGCATTTCGTCGGTCAGGGCATGCTGAAGGAGCCACGGCTTCGCCTGCTGGTCGAACATCGGCTTCAACTCTTTTGGAGGACCCGGCAGAACGATGTAGAAGTTATCCTCCTGGGCAAGCGCGAGTCCGACGGCCAATCCTGTTTCATTCGGCAGCGGCGTGCTGCCGTCGATGACGAGCGCCTGACGGCGGTTGTTCTCCGTCATGTTGATCCCCCGCCCTGCGAAGAATCTTTCGATTTGATCCATCGCCAGCCGGTCAATGTGCAGGGAGCGGCCGACATGCGCGGCCAGGGCATCCTTGGTCAGGTCGTCCTGGGTCGGGCCGATGCCTCCGGTCAGGATCAGGATATCCGCGCGCTGCGAAGCAAGCTCAATGGCGCCCTGAAGCCGCGAGGCGTTATCGCCGACGACCGTCTGGTAATAGACGTCTATTCCCATTGCCGCAAGCTCCTGCGACAAGTACTGCGCGTTGGTATTCACGATTTGTCCAAGCAGCAGCTCCGTACCGACTGCAATGATTTCTGCTTTCATCCTTGATTGGCCTCCCTGTTATCGTAAAGTAGAATGGATATACCTATATTGAACACTTTACACGTTTTTAGCCTATCCGTATCACAGCGTTTGGTGGAAAGAAAAAGCAATAGGATATCCCTATTGCCTTACACATTGGAAAGCTGAAGCAGTTTTTTGTTTTTGACAAAATAATCGATCCCCGAGTATATCGTGATCAAAGCCGCTGCCCAGATGGCAATATCGTCAAACGGCAGGCCGATCATCTCGAACGGGAAGTTGTTGATCAGAATCGCCACGATGGCGACAATCTGAATGACTGTCTTCACCTTGCCCCATTTGCTGGCCGCCACGACAGCCCCGTCAAGCAGCGCAATCTGGCGCAGGCCGGTAACGGCAAACTCGCGGCTGATAATAACCACAGCGATCCAGGAGTCGCACTTTCCCATTTCGACGAGCGAAACCAGCACCGCTGTAATAAGCAACTTGTCGGCCAGCGGGTCCAGCAGTTTTCCGAGATTTGTAACCAAGTTGTTTTTGCGCGCCAAATAACCGTCTATACCGTCTGTGCTTGCTGCCAGAATAAAAATAATTACAGCGATCAGCTGATTGTACGGCAGCTCGAATGAATTCCAGGTAATCGGTTCCGGATAGAACTTGAAGTCGACCAGAAGAAACACCATCATGACCGGAATCAAACAGATTCTTGAAATGGTAATACGGTTGGGCAGATTCACTGTAAACCCTCCCCGGATAAATCAAACTAAGAAACGACATTCACATGCACGGCAGGCCGAAAATGAATAATAATGCACCCAGACCATCCATTATGTATGAATCCTCTACTTTGGGGCAGCAGGCACAGTTTGCGCCAGGCCGGCAACCCCGCCAAGACAGCGGGACAAGTTACAGTATAATATATCAATTTATACACTGTCAAAAGAGGAGTAAGCTCCTCTTCCAGCCCGTTTGCCGTGCGGTATACGCCCGCATTACTTCAGATTGGTAAACTGCAGGTCCAGCGGCAGATCCGCCTTGCGGAGCAGTTGCATGACCGCCTGCAGATCATTTTTGCTCTTCCCGGTCACCCGGATCTGATCGCCTTGGATTTGGCTTTTAACCTTCAGCTTGGAATCCCGGATCAGCACGTTGATTTTCTTGGCGTTGTCCTGATCGATTCCCTGCTTCAGGGTGATCCGCTGGCGGACGGTTCCCATCGAAGCTGGCTCGACCTTGCCGTAATCTACGTTTTTGAGCGACAAACCACGCTTGATCATTTTGGACTGCAAAATGTCAATTACCGCATTGAGCTTATACTCGTCATCGGAGGTAATGACCAGCGTCTCCTTCTCCAGCTTCAGGCTGCTCTTGCTCCCTTTAAAATCAAAACGGGTTTCGATTTCACGCTCCGTTTGATTGATCGCGTTGATCATTTCCTGGAAGTCCAATTTGGAAACAATGTCAAACGAATTTTCCGAACTCATCATTACACGCCCTTTCAGTTCCTTTTCATGTCATATTATATGAAATTAACCGGGACAAGTCTAATCCTAAACAGCGTTCCTACCGTTCACAGATATTATCTCACGGCGTTCGGTACTGCTTAGGCAGGGCTTAGGCAGAAGACAGGACGCGATTAGCGGAAGCTTACAAGCAATGAACACGGACTTCAAAAAAAAGACATTCGCCGGCTCATGGGTCCCCGGGAATGCCTTGTTCTTATTTTACGATCGGCTGCGGTCACGGGTTGGCTGGCGGAACATATCCAAAATGCCCAATACGATCCATGCCAGTCCAAATCCAAGAATACCGTACCCCCAAGCGCTGGGAGTGAGGTAATAACCGAGCAGGCTGACGATAATCCCCACAATCGTGGTGATCCAGCTGACAGTCATAACCATACACCTCATTTCTATCCGGAATAAGAAGGACTTAAAGCTAGAACTATTGTCCCCTGGAGTGTATGGCATTATTCAGCCGAGCCTGTCCCGCCGTTTAGCCGTTGCTGTTATCCGATTGATCGGAGGAATCCCCGGTCGACGAATCATTACCGGTTGTCGTACCGCCCGTACCGGAATCGTCCAGCTTCAGCAGAATGCGCGAAGTCGATTTGCCGTCCTCCACCGTCTGCCCTGCTACCGTAATCGTCGTTGCAGGAGAATATCCCGATTTAATGTACATGCCGGAAGAATCGAGCGTAAACGTCAGGGTATCCCCCTCCTTCGTTTTACCGAAAGAAAGCTTCTCGCCGGACGAATTTTCGCCTTTGTACACTTCAAGCCAGCTCTCGCCCGTCGCTTTGATTTCCACCTGAACCGGTGTTCCCTGGGCTGCTGCAACCTTGAAGATCGTCGTTTTGCCCCTCTTGCCGTCCGGAGCTACGGTTACGCCTTGATTGCCTTGGTTCGTCGTATCCGTCGAGTCCGTACCGGTTCCCGAAGGATCTGTTCCGGTGCCTGAAGGGTCCGTGCCATTTTGATCCGGCGGTGTGGTTGTGTCCTTGCCCCCGGTATTTCCGCTGTCCGTGTTTGTGTTATCCGTCGTTGTGGTGTCCGAATTTCCGGAATTGTCCTTGCTGCCGTCATCCCCCGGATTGGTGGCATTGTCCGGCGGCGTAGTTGTTGTTGCGGGCGGATCCTGATTTTGCGCCGTTGCCGGATCCTGCTGCTCCGTAACCTTGGACGAATCGATGCTGTTGTCTTTCTTTGGCGAACTTGCGTTGTTCGCATACAAATAAATAACGACAATGATCAGAATCGGGAACGTCCACATCAGCACGGTCGACAGCCACTTCACGTTTCGTTCAGGCGACGAGGAGCGGCTGCTGGACCGCTTCTGAATGACCGGCTCCATCGTCGCTTCCGGCTCCGGAGGAGCTTCCTTCTTGTGGCCTTCGAGCAGAACGTCCGGATCGAGTCCCACGGTTTCGGCATATGTTTTAATAAAAGCCCTCACATAAAAACTGCCGGGGAGCACCTTGTAGTCCCCTGCTTCGATGGCTTCCAAGTATCTTTTGCGGATTTTTGTCATTTCCTGCACGTCGTCCAGGCTCATGCCCTTCTGCAGTCTGGCTTCTCTTAACTGTTGACCCAGTTCAGACAACACCATCACCTCCTCATCAAATTACTTACAGATCGTCGTTGTATGTGCTTGTGAAAGTGTCATAAATAATTTCTTCATTCGGATTGTTGCGCAGCTCGATAATAATATCGAAATGATCGTACGTATACTCGGACTCCTGCACGAATACATCGGGATGCTCGATCACTTTCGTGCTCGGCATGTTCATGATATCCTGCAGCAGGTTGTAGTGGCGTTCGTTGGAACGGATCGTGCTGACGATTCCGTCGATAATAAACACGTTGTTCCGGTTCATTTCGTCTTCAGAGAGCTGGCTTCGGACCGTCTGCCGCAGCAGTGTCGAGGATACGAACGTCCAGCGCTTCATGGCGCACACGCTCCCCGCGATGATGGACTCGGTTTTGCCTACGCGGGGCATCCCGCGAAGCCCGATCACCTGGTTTCCTTCCTTCTTAAATATTTCACCCAAAAAGTCAACCAGTAACCCAAGTTCGTCACGCGTAAAACGGAATGTTTTCCGGTCATCGGAATCGCGGTCGATGTACCGGCCGTGGCGCACAGCCAAAATATCGACAAGCTTCGGCGTCCGCAGCGCGGAAACCGTTATGCTGTCGACCTTTTTCAGCATGGCACCCATCAATTGGATCTTCTCATCATCATTGGTTTCCAGCAGCATTCCCCGCGTTTTGCCTTCAACCCCGTTAATTGTCAATATGTTAACCTCCAGCATACCGAGCAGGGATGCAATATCCCCGAGCAGACCCGGACGGTTCTTATGTATCTTATACTCCATGTACCATTGTTTCGCTTCCACTTCGACACCCCATCTGACCTTTTCCCATGTTTTCCAATAAAATAAACCTGCAGCCCTTTCGGGTGAGGCTTCCAAAAAATCGCCTTTATTTCATGGGTCACGTTAATGATATATAAAATACATATGAAAAACAAGGTCAACTCTGTAAACATTAGAGAAAAGCCCCCAAATGGGGGCTTTTTCCTAATGTTAAGCGTTTTTCTTGGCTAATTTAACCATCAGCCGGGCAATCGTCTGGCGCTCTTCACGGTTGCCCACTTCCCACAGCTCCTTCAGCGCACGGTTGGAAGCGTTGGCCGGATCGACTTTCTCATCGAGAAAATCACCGATCTCGTAAGCCAGCTTGGCGATGGTGTCTTCGCTCATCCCCATTTTTTCGGCTTGTGCGACGCGTTCCCCAAGAAACTTTTTCCAGGCATCAAAGTTCTTTACTACTGTTGACATATTGATAAGTCCTCCCTTTGCTGTGGCGCATGAGATTTGAAATCAACAGTTGTAATATAACCTGTTTGGGGCGCGCCTATGCAGGGAAGACCGTCCTGGCGGCTCAGGTAATCCATCCACCGTTGGGGCTTATTACCTGACCGTTGATGTAGCCGGATTCGGGCAGCGCGAGAAAATAAACGAGGGACGAAATTTCGTCGGGTCTGGCCAGCCGTCCGGCCGGAATTTCATCCTCGAGCATCCGTTTTTCCTCGTCGTCCAAATGGTTCAGCATTTCGGTATCCACCGCGCCCGGAGCTACCGCATTCACCGTGACGCCAGAAGGGCCAAGTTCTTTGGCAAGCGCTTTGGTAAAAGCGTTAATACCGCCTTTGGTGGTCGAATACAGCACTTCGCAGGAAGCGCCCGAAATCCCCCAGACGGAGGATATGTTGATAATGCGGCCGCTCCGCTGGGAAATCATGTAGGGCATAAAAGCTTGTGTACACAGAAACATGCCTTTTAAATTAACGGACATCACTTCGTCCCATTCTTCCTCGGTCACGTCCGAAAGAAGGCCGTAGTGAGAGACGCCCGCATTGTTCACCAAAATGTCCGGCAGCAAACCGTGGGTATCCAGCTTGTCGCGCATGCGCAAAATCTGGTCTTTATCCCGCAAATCGGCGGAGACCGTCATGACTCTGGCTCCGGACTGCATGCAGCGCCGGGCCACGTCATTGGCGGCTTCGTGCGATGACCCGTAGTGGATTACCACGTTCATCCCTACCGCTGCAAAACGCTCGGCGATGGCGGCACCGATGCCGCGGCTCGCCCCGGTGACGAGCACCGTCGTCTCTCCGATCGGCTTGTGCAGGCTCTCCTCTCCCCTATGCTGCATTAAGGATTCACCACGACCGATACCGCTAGCTGTTCCCAATCCACATGCTCTTTCAGGCGGTTGTTCACATCGCTGAGCGTAATGGACTCATACAGCTGAATCACGCTGAAGAAGTCGCCGCCGCGGAATTGGTAGCGGGTGAATTCATGCGCGATATTTTCCGGAGAATTCAGCATGCGCAGGTATCCGCCGATTTTTTTCTTGCGGGCGCGCTCGAAATCTTCTTCCTTGAAGCCGGATGCCAGAATGCCGTCGACCTCTTCGCGGATCCGGGCAAGAAGCTGGTCGGGATCACGGGTGTCTCCGCCCGCGGCCGAAAAGGCATACTGCGGAGAACTGCTGTATTCATGCGAGAAGCTGTCGGAGATCAGGTCCTCGTCGTACAGCTTTTGGTACAGCTCCGTACTTGACCCGAACAGCAAATCAAGCATGAGCTTTGTTGTCAGGTCGCGCTTCAGCAGCTCCTTGCCGGTCAGTCCCACTTCTTTTTCCTTAAACCCGAACAGGCATTTCGGCATGGACACCTGCAGCTTGTTAACCCGGCGTTTTTCCGCAACACCGACCGTCTCCGGCTCAAAGATACGCTCGATTTTGCCTTGAGGCGGATAATCTTTCTTCGCCTGGTTGGCACGGACGAGGTCGAACACTTCTTCCGGCTTTACTCCGCCGACGACGAACAGCAGCATGTTGCTCGGATGATAAAAGGCGTTATAGCAAGTGTACAGCGTCTCCTTCGTAATCGTGCTGATGGATTCCACCGTACCGGCAATATCGATGTGCACCGGATGGATTTTATACATCGCTTCGATCAGGCCAAAATAGACGCGCCAGTCGGCGTTATCCTGGTACATGTTGATTTCCTGCCCGATAATCCCCTTTTCCTTGTCGACGTTCTGGTCGGTGAAATAAGGATTTTGCACAAAGTTCACGAGCGTCTCCAGATTCTCGGGAATGTGCTCGGTTGCTGAAAACAGGTACACGGTCTGGTCGAAGCTCGTAAATGCGTTGGCGGATGCGCCGTGGGAGGCGAATGTGGCGAAAATGTCGCCTTCCGGCTCCTCGAACATTTTATGTTCCAGGAAATGGGCGATCCCGTCAGGAACCGATATTTCGTCCTGTCCCTCCACCCGGAAGTGGTTGTCGACAGAACCGTATTTAGTGGCAAACGTCGCATAGGTTTTCTGGAAACCCGGCTTCGGAAGCACGTAGACGTGAAGGCCGTTATCCATCACTTCATAATAGAGAGTCTCCTGCAAATTGTCGTACTGAAGTTTTTCCACCGGCTATTCCTCCTTCTGACCCTTCAGAAAATAAATCGTATCCAAATCAAAAGTCGACGCGGCCGCCTGAACATCCGCGACTTGAATATCTTCCACCTGCTGCAGCAGCTCTTCTCTTGACCGGTCTTTGCCGGAGAATTGACGGTTGAAGTCGTAAGCGATCATTTCAAAAGCCGAATCCTCAATTTCAAGAAGCAGATTCCGGATCATCGCCTTCGTCTGCGACATCTCCAGATCGGTAATGCGCCCGGAGCGCATTTCCTCGAGCTGGCCCTTGATAATATCAAGCGCTTTTTCGTAGTTCTGCACTTCAATGCCGGACTGGATCGTTCCAATTCCCTTGTGCCCGTCATAGCGGGAAGAGCAGTAGTAGGCGAGGCTCGCTTTTTCCCTTACGTTCATGAACAGCTTGGAATGCGGGTATCCGCCCAAAATGCCGTTGTACATTAATGCTGCCGCATAATGATCATCCCCATAAGTGATGGAGGTGCGCAGCCCCAGATTCAGCTTGCCCTGGCTCACTTCCATTTTCTCCACTACGGTACGAGGCTCGCCCGACTGACGCACCGGCGTCTCGGTCTTGTACGTAATACCCGGTTCAGAACCGAGATCAAAGTGCGCGTTGACGAGCTTCTCCACTTCCTCGAGCGTCGTGTCCCCGACCACATACAGGTCCATGCTGGCTTCGCTCAGCCATTTGCGGTACCCGTCGTGCAGGCTCTCCGGCGTAATTTTCTCCAGGTCCTGACGCTGTCCGAGCGCATGAAGACGGTAAGGCTCGTTGCGGCACATCTCCTCGATGCAGCGCTCGGAGGCGTAGCGGATCTTATCGTTGACGATGGATTCCAGCTTCTTGCGGACGTTCTCCTTCTCCGCCTGAACGTAAGAACTGCGGAAACGGCCTCCCTCCAAAACGGGACGCGTCACCACTTCGCCGAGAAAAGCAAATGAGGATGCGAGCAGGCTCTCCTGGCTCTTTACGAACGAATCGTTAATTGTGTCCATCCGGAAGTGCACCATCTGGTAGTTGCCTCTTTTATACACATCAAAACCGAAGCCGGCCCCGTACATTTGCTCCAGCTGCTCGCGGAACTGGCGGGTCTCCGGATATGTAACGGTACCCCGGCGGAGTACAAAAGGAGTCAAGGCCGTAGGCGTTACGGTGTCCTCTGCAAGCGGGATGCCTGCGTAGAGCGATATTGCAAACGTCTTAAAGCGTTTCGTCGGCAGAACGTGAATCCGGATCCGCTTGGCGTTTCCATGTTGAAAAGCAGTTGTATTCAAGGTCCAAAACTCCTTTAGCCATGAATTTATAAAGCGTCACGCTTTTGATTAAGTTCCATTCTATACCATTGGAAAGTGAAGAAGCAACCGAAGACAAACCCTCCGGTTGCTGTTTTCCCTCATGCGCAATCTGCTTCGGGGAACGAACGAAGTTACGGTGCCAAACTTACGTTCAATCCTTTTACATGCAGAAAATATGCTGCCCGATCGTCAAGACTTGAGGCCGGGACCAGATCCACTTCGAAGTGGCTGTTTTCGGGTTAAAGTAGTACAGGCATCCCCCGGTCGGATCCCAGCCGTTTAACGCCTGCTGCACCGCTTTGCGGGCCGTTTCGTTCGGCGTGAGATAAATTTGTCCGTCGGCTACCGCCGTGAATGCGCCCGGCTGAAATATAACGCCATGGGGCGTATTCGGAAAGCTTGGCGATTTGACACGGTTCAGAATTACCGCTGCCACGGCAACCTGTCCTTCAAACGGTTCACCGCGGGATTCGCCGTACACCGCATTAGCCATAATTTTCAGATCGTTTTCGGACAGGCCCATCGTGTTGGCCGAGGCCATCGGTTCGCTTGTGTTTTTCTGATTGCCGCTTGTGCTCGGTTGTTTGCCGGCGGCGTTTCCGGACTCGGCTGCGGATGGCTGCCAATTTTTGGTGGCATTGTACAGCTTCAGTTTGGTTTTGGCTCCGACCGTTCCGTCCACCTTCATCCCGAATTCGGACTGGAACCATTTGACGGATTTCAACGTGCTCCATCCGTATTGTCCGTCAATCTTTCCGTTATAAAAGCCCAAAAATTTCAGGCGCCCCTGCAGTTCATACACATCCTGGCCTGAGGATCCATACTTTAAAACCGTTGATCCGAATGTAGGTATGGTTTGTTCCGCAGGCTCCACCGCCGCTTTGGACGAAGCTTTGGAATCCGTATGGGGTCTTACACCTGCATAGACCGCCGCAGACAATAGAAACACCAAACCGATGATGATCCATAATTTTGCGTTTTTCATGGGTTAGCTCTACCTTTCTCTTGTGGGTTTGACAGGATGGCTACGGTTATTATGACAACAGGCCCCATTTCCTATACACCCTGCCCAAGAGAAAGAATGTGTACCGCCGATAGAAGCTTTCAAGCGTATTCCCATGCAAATCACCGCCAAAAAGGCCCCTCATGAACGATCATGAGAGGCCTCCAAGGAAGATATAGCACATCCGGCAATAATTACCGGACTATGAGCTGATGCGGTTCTGCTGCTGATACTGCTCCAGGGAGACGAGCACCTCACGCGGTTTGCTTCCCTCGTAAGGTCCGATAATTCCCCGCGCTTCCATCGAATCAATCAAGCGGGCTGCACGGGTATACCCCACCCGCATCCGGCGCTGCAGCAGCGACACGGATGCCTGTTTGGATTCCAGCACGATCTGAACGGCCTGATCGTACAGCTCGTCCAGCTGGTCGTCAGCATCCTGCGACGTTTCCTCCACTTCGGGAACGAGACTTTCATCGTATTTAGCTTCCCCTTGGTCGCGGACATAGTTAACGATGATCTCGACTTCCTGATCGGTCATAAATGCCCCCTGCACGCGGATCGGCTTGGACGCTCCCATCGGCATGAAGAGCATATCCCCGCGGCCCAGCAGCTTCTCGGCGCCCGCCATGTCGAGAATCGTTCGGGAGTCGACCTGGGACGATACCCCGAAAGCGATCCGCGACGGGATATTCGCCTTGATAACACCCGTAATGACGTCGACGGACGGCCGCTGGGTGGCGATGATCAAGTGAATGCCCGCGGCCCGCGCCATTTGGGCGAGGCGGGTGATCGCTTCCTCGACGTCATGCGCGGCGACCATCATCAGGTCGGCCAGCTCGTCGACGATGACCACGATATAAGGCAGCACCGCTGCCGGATTGTCCTTCATCAAGTTGTTGTAGCCTTCAATATTGCGCGTGCCGGATTTGGAAAACAGCTCATAGCGCTTTTCCATCTCGACCACGATCTTCTTCAGCGCCAAGGAAGCACGCTTCGGATCGGTCACGACAGGCGCCATCAAATGCGGAATGCCGTTATACACGTTCAGCTCGACCATCTTCGGATCGACCATCAGAAATTTCACTTCATCGGGCTTCGCCTTATACAGGATGCTCGTAATGATGCCGTTAATACAGACCGATTTACCGGAACCGGTGGCGCCGGCGACGAGCAAATGGGGCATTTTTGCCAGATTGCCGACGATCGTCTGTCCCGAAATGTCCCTGCCGAAAGCGATCGACAGCTTCGACGAGGCGTCTTGAAAGACCGGCGTTTCCATAACTTCGCGCATCGTCACGAGTGAAACTTCATTGTTCGGCACCTCGATGCCGATGGCCGATTTGCCCGGGATCGGGGCCTCCATCCGGATATCCTTCGCGGCCAAAGCCAGCGCGATATCGTCCGTAAGCCCGACAATCCGGCTGACCTTCACGCCGATATCCGGCTGGATTTCGTACCGCGTCACCGCTGGCCCGCGAACGACCTCAAGCACTTTCGCCCGTACGCCGAAGCTCTCCATCGTCGCCTCCAGCTTGCGGGCGGTTTGCTTATAATCGTTCTGATCGCCTGCCTTGCCGCCATTCTGGGGCTTGGAGAGCAGCCTGAAGGGCGGGAGCTTGTACGGCTTCGGTGGAGGCGCTGGCGGCGTCATCGCAAGCTCCAGCGCCTCCGCCGGCTCAGCCGGACTTCCCGCGGATTCTCCCTGGAGATCCGCAGCGGTTACCCGCACCCCGCCGTCCGGCGTCCCAGCGGGATCCTCATGGAATTCCGCGCTGATGCCTTCAGGCGGAAAAGCGGCCCCGGCAGCTCCCGCGTAGGCTTCGTCCAATTCCTCCGGATCGACGTTGCCTTCGGATTTCACATGCTCGAAAAAGTCGCGGATGATCGGCGAAGATTCGTTCCGCTTCGGTTCCGCCCACAGCGGCTCCTCGTGCAGGTCGAATGCATCGTTCTCCTCCGGCTCCACCGCCTCGCTGAACCGCCCGCCTGCTGCGGGACGGGTGTCCCTGACCGGTTCAAGAATATCGCTGCCGTCCAGCTCATCATCAGCAAGCGGCGGCTGCGCTTCGTTCTTGGCAAACCTGCTGCCGAACAGCTGGAAGAACACCGGGGCGCTCCGCTTCGGCTTCGGCGGCATGAAATCCTCGTCCAATTCATCCTCATCGTCGTCAGCCGGGAGCGGCTGCGGTTTCTTCTGCCTGGACGAAGCCGCTCGTTTGGAAGCGACCTTGGCCGACTGGCGGCGGTTGTCCATCCGCTTCTGGACATTCTCGCCGGCCTTCACCAGCCTGCTGCGGAAGATTCGCATCAGGTCGACATACGACAGATTCGTAATCAGCATAAAGCTGATAATAAACATAACGATCATCATCAGCTTCGAGCCCAAGGTCCCAAACAGCCAATAGAGCGCCGCAAACTCGATGGCGCCGATGTAGCCTCCACTGATGTCCTTATTCAGCATGGAGTGGTCGCCGCGGGCCGATGGCGACAGCAGCGCTCCCTGCAAGTCCGTATGTACCTGGGATAATATGTTCCCGGTGCTCAATGCGCCAACCGGACCCAGTTTCTTTTCCAATGAAGAAATGCTGCTCATAAGTACCAAGGCCAGGATCAACAGCAGAATTCCGCTTCTCCGCGTATTCCACCGTTTCGGCCATTTTCGCTGAATCATGACGCTGAGGCCCAAGTAGATTCCCACCAGGGGGATCACAAAATAAAACCGCCCTAACAGCAGTCCGAACATTTTGGATAATGACCACCCTACCGTCGCTTCACCGGATAAGGCGATAACGGAAAGGGTGATCAGTATAATTCCGTATATTTCGTATTTCAGCACATTGGTCAGTACTGCCTTCTTCTTCTTTCTTCGCTTAGCCAAAATGTCACCCCCGGCCAATATTATACCATATAATACCGTGGGGCACCTATGTTCTGTTTCTGCTGCTAAAGGTCCATTTTACAGTGTCGGAATGTAGCGTATTACCTGTCCTGGGGCAAACGCCGGGTTGAGGTACGATTCAAGCGGGCAGTCGAGCAGCCGGACGATTTCGGCCCGGCCCGCATCAAGCGGTTTGACTTCCATCAGGACGCCCTGCAGCCTTACCTCCGCCGTTTGGACGGGGGTAAAGCCCTCCTCCCACACAGCATCAAGCGGCATAATGGTATGAAGCGTCATTGAGTAATCCCCTCCGCCTCAATCGGTTGTTTACGCTCATCGATCAGCTTGTTCAGCTTGGCCAGAGCCTGGCCTATGCCTCCTACTTCGTCCATCAGGCCGTATTTGACGGCATCCAGTCCGCCCACCGCCGTACCGATATCCCGGTTCAGCTCGCCGGTGCGGAACATTAATTCTTTAAACCGCTCCTCCGTAATTCGCGAATGGGAGGTGACGAAGCGGACGACGCGCTCCTGCATTTTCTCCATATATTCGAACGTCTGCGGCACACCGATCACAAGTCCGTTCAGGCGGATCGGGTGAATGGTCATGGTGGCGCTCTCGGCGATAAGCGAGTACGTCGAAGCTACCGCGATCGGCACACCGATGCTGTGCCCGCCCCCGACGACGACGGTGACGGTAGGCTTGGTAAGGGACGTGATCATTTCGGCGATGGCCAGTCCAGCCTCCACATCACCGCCTACTGTATTGAGAATAATCATAATTCCGTCCACTTGTTTGCTTTGCTCCGCAGCAACCAGCTGGGGAATAATGTGCTCGTATTTCGTCGTTTTGTTCTGCGGCGGAAGGACCAGATGCCCTTCGATTTGCCCGATGATCGTCAGGCAAAAAATGTTCGACTCGGTTCCCTGCGGCACGTTCATTTGTCCCAGCTGCTTCAGCGTATCCAATGCCGTCGGTTCCGGGTTTACAGCAGGGGCTTGTTCCGGCGCCTCCGTTTCGCTCATCGGCGCACGGCGTGTATTTTGTGTCATCATGTCCTCGTCCTTTCCTAACCATATAATTTCCTGTCATTGTAGTATGGTGGAGGAAAGACATGAATTATACCGAAAAAATAACCCTATTCCTATTACATCGTCATTAAACGACAAAAAGCCCCCTTCCGCAGGAAACCGTCCAATATTGCCTGCGGAAAGGGGGCGACTGTGTGCTGTTCAAGACGCTGGTTTATTCAATTGATTACACTTCCATGATGATCGGCAGAATCATCGGTCTGCGGCGGGTCTGCTCATAGAGGAACCGGCCCAGTGCATCCTTCACGCCTGTCTTCAAGGAAGCCCATTCATTAACATTTTCACTCATCAATTTCTGCAGTGTACTGGAAACAATGCGGTTCGCTTCATCCAACAGCCCTTCCGATTCGCGAACATACACGAATCCTCTGGAGATAATGTCCGGTCCGGACATGATCGTGCCGTCTTGTTTGCTCAGCGTAACGACTACAACCAGAATTCCGTCCTGTGACAGCAGTTTACGGTCGCGGAGGACGATGTTGCCAACGTCTCCAACGCCCAATCCGTCAATCAGCACGTTGCCAGCTGTTACTTTACCGGCTTTACGGGCAGATCCGTTCTGGATTTCGACGATCTCGCCGATATCCGTAATAAAGATATTGTCCGGATCTACGCCGACAGACTCGGCCAGCAGTGCGTGACGGCGCTGCATGCGGTACTCACCGTGGATCGGGATGAAGAATTTCGGCTTCATTAAATTCAGCATGAGCTTCAATTCTTCCTGACTGCCGTGACCCGATACGTGTACTCCGGAATTCGAACCGCTGTAGATGACATCCGCTCCGAGACGGAACAGCTCGTCGATCGTACGGCCGACATATTTCTCATTTCCCGGTACCGGTGTCGCGGCAATGATAACGGTATCACCCGGCAGAATATCAACCTTGCGGTGTGTGGAACGGGCCATCCGCGTCAATGCGGACATTGGCTCTCCTTGGCTGCCTGTGCACAATACGACGACGCGGTCAGCGGCCATCTTGTTAACTTCTTCAGGCTCGATCAGCATGCCGTCCGGCACGTGAAGGTATCCAAGCTCGGCTGCGATGGAAACGACGTTTACCATGCTGCGTCCGATGACGGTAATTTTCCGTCCTGTGGATTCCGCCGCATTGACCACCTGCTGAATCCGGTGAACATTCGAAGCAAAAGTAGCGATAACTACGCGCTGGGATGATTTCCGGAAAATATCTTCAAGGACGACACCCACGTTTTTCTCCGATGGCGTGAAGCCCGGTTTCTCAGCATTGGTACTATCCGACAGAAGCGCCAATACGCCTTCTTCTCCAATAGCGGCCATCCGCTGCAAGTTCGCATATTGTCCGTTAACCGGCGTATGATCGAACTTGAAGTCGCCTGTATGAACCACGTTGCCTTCCGGCGTTGAGATGCAAATCCCGACCGAATCCGGAATACTGTGGTTGGTTCTGAAGAACGTTGCTTTCAGCGTGGAGCCGAGCGCCACTTCGGAATCTTCGTGAATCAGAATCCGCTTCGTTTCGCCAAGGAGATTGGCTTCTTTCAGCTTGTTCTCCACCAGGCCAAGCGTCAGCTTGGTTCCGTATACAGGAACGTTCAGATGCTTCAGCACGTAAGGCAATCCACCGATGTGATCCTCGTGTCCGTGCGTCAGCAAAATGCCTCTCACCTTGTCACGATTCTCCGTCAGGTAGGAAATATCGGGAATGACGATATCGATCCCGAGCATGTCCTCCTCTGGAAACTTCAATCCGGCATCTACGACTACGATGTCATTGCCGTATTGGATGACATACATGTTTTTCCCGATTTCACCGACGCCGCCCAACGCGAAAATCGCCAATTTATCGTTATTATTTTTTTTAGACAAATGAATCTAACCCTCCTATGGTTTTGGACGTCGTACCATTTAATATTTATATTTCAAAAATATACCGCACCCAGTCACTTGACCTCATTATACATGATAAAAAAGTCAAAACACAAGTCACCCTGAAAGTAGGCATTAGAGTTCCCCAAATCCACGCTGTTTATTTGAAATATCCTTATGGACAAAAAGCCCGTTCGAAAGCAGCGTCCCTGCTTAGGCCTTAACCCAAAGGCATGCATCCTAAACACAAAAAAACAGCGCCCTGGTAAGGACGCTGTTTCTGTCAGCTTATAAGAGGATTCAATTATTCCGCAAGCGAATGAACCAACCGTTCGATAAATTCCGCTTCTTTTTCATTCGGTCCGATGAGCGGAAGCCTTACGCCTCCGACGGAGTGACCCAACAAATTGAGCGCATACTTGACAGCAGCCGGATTCGGCAGCGGAGTCGGGGACTCAAACAGGCCCTTGAATACAGGAAACAGCTTCTGGTGAAGCCGTGCGGCCTGCACCTGCTCACCTTCCAAATAGGCCGTAATCATGTCCTTCATGGAAGCGCCGATAATATGTCCGGCCACGCTCACGATACCGTATGCTCCTACGGCCATAGCCGGCAGACCCGATGCATCGTCACCGGAATAAACCCGGAAATGCGCCGGCGCCCCGGCTGCGATCTGGGTTACCTGCTCGAGCGAAGCACATTCCTTGGTGGCGACCACGTTCGGAATTTCAGCCAGTCTAAGCGTCGTTTCGGTGCTCAGGCCTACGACGGTCCGTCCAGGGACGTTATACAGCATAACCGGCAGTTTCGTGCTGCGGGCAATGGCTTCGAAATGACGGTACAACCCCTCCTGGTTCGGCTTGTTGTAATAAGGCACAACGAGCAAAACGCCATCGACCCCAAGCTTCTCGGCTTCCTGGGTCAGATGGATCGAATGCGCGGTGCTGTTACTGCCGGTACCGGCAATAATTTTGCAGCGCCCTTTGGCATGGTCTACCGCAAATTCGAACAGCTTGAGCTTTTCTTCCTCCGTCAGCGTCGGGGACTCACCGGTCGTTCCGCAGACAACCAGTGATTCGGACCGCTGGTCCTCAATTAAGTAATCGATCAGCTTGGCGGTTTCTGTCCAGTTCACATTTCCCTGCTCATCAAAGGGAGTCACCATGGCCGTAATCAACCTACCGAAATCCATCTTGTACAACCTCCTAATAGGACGTAAAAGTGCGTTTTCCAGATTTATGACTACCGATGCAGCTCGAATTTGGCGTGCAGCGCCCGAAGAGACTGTACCATATCCTCTTTTTTCACCAGCACCCATATGGTCGTATTCGAATCTGCCGACTGCAGAATTTGGATATTTTGTTCACTTAGGGATTCGACGATTTTGGCCATGATTCCCGGCACTCCGTTGATCCCGCCTCCGATGACGGAAACCTTGGCGCAGCCGGAAAGGCTCTTAGGCCGGAATCCCAATTCCTGAAGCACCCGGATCGCTTTCTCCGAATCATGGTCAAAAACGGTATAGACCGCTCCTGTCGGGGTAACATTAATAAAATCGACGCTGATGGAATTTTCAGCCATGGCTTTAAACACTCTGAGCTGAAGATTATCTCCTTCGTTCTCGCATTCCACCGTGATTTGAGTGACGTTGCTCACGTAGGCGATTCCCGTCACATACCGGTCCATGAAGCCCAGCTGAACGTCCCTGAAGCCTTCCGGCTGGGTAACCAGCGTTCCTTCATCTTCCGAAAAGGTGGACCGCACCCGCACCGGCACATGCGCCTGCATCGCAATTTCAACGGCTCTCGGGTGGATAACCTTGGCTCCGTATTGGGCCATGTTGCAAATTTCAGCGTAACTTACGACGGAGAGCGGTTTGGCGTCTTCGACGATCCGGGGATCCGCTGTCAGAATCCCGTTGACGTCCGTGTAGATGTCAACCATTTCGGCACGCAGCGCCGCACCCAGCGCCGTTGCCGAAGTATCACTTCCGCCCCGCCCCAAAGTGGTGAAGTCCCCGGTTTCGGTCTGACCCTGAAAACCGGTGACGACGACCACCTGATGTGTTTCGAGCTCCTTCACAATCCGCTCCGGACGGACGTCCTTAATCCGCGCGTTGCCGTATTGATCATCGGTGACAAATCCGG
Source organism: Paenibacillus sp. FSL R5-0378 (assembly GCF_038009285.1). Classification (NCBI taxonomy): domain Bacteria; kingdom Bacillati; phylum Bacillota; class Bacilli; order Caryophanales; family Paenibacillaceae; genus Paenibacillus; species Paenibacillus sp. FSL R5-0378. The sequence goes on along the minus strand of NZ_JBBPAY010000001.1, from coordinate 3,332,674 downwards.
CCTGAGCCCCGGTCAGCACCGTGGAGGTGATGCCTTCATCCTCCAGCAGGCTGCACAGCGTGGCAGCCGATATGATTTCACCGCAGCACAGCAGTAAATCCCGCTCCCGCGACGGGAGAGCGTTCCCGTTCTGGGAGACCCAGTCCAGGAGCGTGTCTGTCGCATACGGCTCCCCCTTGCGTCCCATGGCGGAAACGACGACAACAAGCTGATAACCGTTGTCCAGCTCGCGTCTGATGTGCTTGATGACGAGTTCCCTTGCTTGCGGAGTCGACAAAGATGTACCGCCGAATTTCTGTACTAAGATGCTCATTTCAATTCCCCCATGCTAGATAAGAACGGCAGAACGTTTAGCTGCGTCGATTTCCTGTGACGTGTACAGCCGTGACGGCTGTACCCTTCCTCAGAGCCAAAGCATGAACACATGCGCTTTGGCCAGCAGTTCGTAATCGCAGCCTAGTTTCCTGTTCCCGCCCGAATCGGCATCCTCACAAGATCCGGTGCCGCATCCAACCGGGATAAGCAAAACAGGCTGCGATCACTTCGATCGAGTCGTCCTACATTTACTATTTGGTCTCTACGACCATTTGGTTCATTCAACTTATGTCCTGTACACTGATATTTATCCGATTACGGCGGCCCGGAATAAACGATGCAAACAGCCCCGTGTCTTACGGCATGGGGCGCAAAATTACCGCCCGCAGCATCTGCTAGGGGCTGGACAATGCAGTTTCGGGTGCCGGAACTCGAAACGAATGCAGCCGATCTGGATTACGCGGAAAACATGCGTTGAATCAGCATAGGCTGCAGTTGTCTTCCTTCAAGAGCCGCATCGCACGCTTCGGGGATCAGCTCCATGTTCGCAACCAGCGAATTGGGCTTCTGCACCGGATTATCCTGACCGAACGGAACAAAATAAATGTTCTTGGTCACAAGCAGCTTGGCGATATTCGCTGCGTTTAATCCCAATCCGTCATTGGTGGAAATCGCCAGCACCAGCGGACGCAAATTCCGCATTTGGGCCTTGGCGGCCATCAAGACAGGACTGTCCGTTATGGCATTGGCCAGCTTGCTTGTCGTATTGCCCGTGCAAGGCGCAATGACCAGCACGTCGAGCAGTTTGGACGGCCCCAGAGGCTCCGCATCCACAATTGAAGTGATGATGTCGCTCCCCGTGATGTTCTTCAGCTGTTCCAGCCAGCTTGCGGATGTGCCGAAGCGGGTGTCCGTTACCTGCACCGAATTGGATACAATCGGCACCACTTTGGCACCGGCGTCCATAAATCGTTGAATCTGCGGCATAATTTCAGCAAGCGTACAATGTGAACCCGTAATCGCATAACCTACCGTTTTACCCTGCAAGTTCATTCCCCATCCCCCCGAATCTTGATCTCGTCCGAAATCAACTGTACCAAAGCATTGGCAATAATCATTCCAGCTGTTTTGGGAGCTACGATTCCAGGTAATCCGGGAGCCAGCAAGGCCTTAATTCCCCGCTTCTCCGCATACCGGAAATCACATCCTCCGGGAGCCGAAGCAAGGTCAATAATGACGGCGCTTTGGGGCATTCTTGACAGGATTTGCGCTGTGACTATCATAGTCGGAATCGTGTTAAAAATCAAGTCGACACTTCGCACATGATCCTCCAAATCCCTTGTCAGGAAAGGCTCCCAGCCCATGACCTCCGCTCTGGCAAAATCCTTTTCCGACCTGACGCCGGCCCTCACCTTCGCCCCGAGTCCCTGCAGGCTTTTCGCCATCGTAAACCCGGTTCTACCCAATCCCAGCACAATACAATCCGAACCGTGGATCGTAAACGGCGTATTCTGGATTGCCATCACCAGTGCGCCTTCCGCCGTTGGGATGGAATTAAAAATGGCAACATCATCCCGGTCCAGCAGTTCCAACAGGCGTACCTCGTGGCTTGCGCATAGGCTGCGCAGATAGGGTTTGGCCATTCCCGTATAAACGGTACAATGCGACGGAAGAGCGGCCAAATGCTCATCCAGCAGCTTTAAGGACTCTCCAGAATATGGCGTCTGGATCGCTCCTGTATCATCACACCCGACAACAGGCAGCACGAGAACGTCTGCCGCAGAAAGCAGTTCAGAAGAGAGGCGTTCCCACGAGACTCCCAGGACCCTTTCATTCAGCTTGTCGAATCCGACCACGCTGACGGTGGCATCCATCTCCGAACATTTACGGATCACCTCGATCTGCCGTGCATCCCCGCCTAGGAACACAATATGAACTCCAGTCAGCACAAGGATGTCACTCCTTTCAAAAACACTGTTATGAATCCATCATATGCCGCTGCCTAAGGAGGGGTGAAAGACGCCCGTCAAATAAAAATCGTCTGTAGGCGCACTGTTCAGGGAGCCGGACCGCATGTAACAGCAATTTCCCTTGCGGTATAGGAAGCAGGGTCTCTGAAGTTTATGTAAAAAAGCCTGGAGACCGATCCCTTTCGGGAACGAATTCCAGGCTGTATTGAACTATAAATTATTTGCCGGTGTGTCCGAATCCGCCCTCACCGCGAACGGTTTCGGACAGCACGTCCACCTGCTCAAACGTCACCTGCGGCACTTCCATGAACACCATTTGGGCGATGCGCTCGTTTCGGGTGATCGCAAAAGGCTCCTGGCCGAGGTTGATCAGCAGCACCTTGATTTCCCCGCGGTAATCGGCGTCGATCGTTCCCGGCGTATTAAGGCAGGTGATACCGTGCTTCAGGGCCAGCCCGCTTCTCGGGCGGATTTGTGCTTCCAGCCCGTCGGGCATGGCGATGGCAAACCCGGTCGGGATGAGCCTGCGCTCCCCCGGCTGGAGGACGACTTCTTCTTCAACGGCGGCGTACAGGTCATAGCCGGAGGCGGAGCCGGACATTTTCTCCGGCAGCCGCACATCCTCGTGACCCGGCAATTTATGAATTTGTACGTAGTGTGACAAAATCGTCCCTCCTTAACCCAGCAATAGCGCGGTCCGTCGATCCGACCATCGCCAGCGCGAACGGCTGGCTGAACATCCGGTCCAGCACCGCGTTCACGTCGTTCATCGTCACGTTTTCGATCTTTTCGATCATGTCATCGAGCGAAAAATGCTTGCCCAGCATCAGCTCGTTTTTGCCGAGCCGGTTCATACGGCTTCCAGTGCCCTCAAGGCTCAGGATCAGGCTGCCCTTCAGCTGCTCCTTGCCTTTCCGGAGTTCGTCCTCGCTCATCCCATGAACGGCCACATCCGCCAGCACCTCTTTGGTTAAGCCCATGACCTCATTGGTTTGCTTCGGCGCGGTTCCGGCATAGATCGTAAACAACCCGCTGTCTTCGTTGGAGCTGTGGTAGGAATATACCGAATAAGCGAGTCCCCGCTTTTCCCGGATTTCCTGGAACAACCGCGAGCTCATCCCGCCGCCGATGCTGTTATTGAGCAGAATCATGGCATACTGAAGCGGATCGTGAATCGAGCATCCCGGGAAGGACAGGCAGATATGATTCTGCTCCGTCTTCTTTTTATGATACAAGATCCCACTCTGGAATGAAGGCACGGTCAATTCGCTCACCCGCCCGCTGGTTTGGAAACCGCCGAAATGGCGTTCCAGCAGCTCCACAATGTTATCGTCAATGTTACCTGCCACGCTGATGACGGTGTTCTCGATCGTATAGTGGTCATCCATGTAGGCGCGAAGGTCGGAAGATCCCATGCTTTCCAGCTGTTCCTTCGTTCCCAGAATCGGATAGGCGAGCGGATGATCCCCGTAGACCGCCTTAGCCATCAGGTCGTGCACCATGTCGTCCGGCGTATCTTCGTACATCGAAATCTCTTCCAGAATGACGTTCTTCTCCTTGGCCAGCTCCTCACCGTCCAGCTTGGAACGGAAGAACATATCAGCGAGCACGTCTACGGCGATCGGCAGATGCTCATCCAGCACCTTGGCATAAAAACAGGTATATTCCTTAGAAGTAAAGGCATTCACATTGCCGCCAATGGCATCGAATTCCTCGGCAATCGCCTTGGCGTCAAACCGTTCAGTCCCTTTGAACAGCATGTGCTCGATAAAATGGGAAATACCGTTGTTGGCCAAGGTTTCGTGGCGGGAGCCTGTCTTTACCCAAATGCCAAAGGAAACCGAACGCATCGTCGGAATTTTCTCCATAACTACTCTAAGGCCGTTGCTTAAGTTTATTTTTTTCACGCGAGAGGCCCTCCTAAAATTAATCCAATGAACCTCCAGGCTGCCCCTGTCCAGTTCTAACTAGTAATCCGTTCTTCATGCAAATGATGGCCGAGCCGTAACTTTCCTGACTACAGCCAGCGCAATCCCTATCCTATCAAAAAAAGACGTCTCACTCAACCTTAGGCGCCGTCACCCTCTCGGGGGACAGCGTCTGGCTGACCGTACCCAGTACAAGGCCTTTCGCCTTGATCACCCGGATCATGCCCTTCAGCGCCTGGGAGGAGGAGGAGGTCGGATGCATCAGAATCAAGGTGCCCGGCTCCACCTTGGCCGAGATCTTGTTGACGATGGAATCCGGTGAAGGCTTCCGCCAATCCACCGTGTCCAGTGTCCACAGCACCGTCTTCAGGCCGAGGCTGGCGGCGATTTGGACAGTCTGCTGATTAAAATCTCCGGAAGGCGGGGCAAACCACTTGTTCGTCACACCCAGTGTATCCTTCAACAGCTGCTGGGTTTTACTGATTTCGAGCGTGGCCCGTTCGCGGCTCAGTTGGCTCATGTTGGGGTGCGTATACGCATGGTTCTCCAGCTCATGCCCCCGCTTTTGGATCTCCTTGGCCATCTCCGGATTTTTCTTCAACCAGCTTCCGTCAAAAAAGAAGGTTGCCTTTACGTTCTCCGCATCCAGCGTATCGAGCATCGGAACGATGTACTCGTCCCCCCACGCGACGTTAATCATCAGGGAAACCATCGGCTTTTTCGGGTTCCCTTTATAAATCGGTTCAGCCGCCAAATCGCCCAGGTTCACCCTGGGGGGAATTTGACGGTATACATATGTAATCGGAGCCGTGGCTCCCTGGGCCTTAGCCCGCTTATAGGTCTCATCTACGTCGATCTCCAGGCCGTTGTACCCTGGAATGGCTTTCCAGACGCGGTCCACGACCGCATCCACCGGCGGAATCCTCGTGGCCTCGGCCTTCTCCTGAATCTGCTTGTACAGCGGATCCAGCTGCTTCTCGTCCGTCTGGGGCTCAAACGCGGTTTGAGCAGTCAGGTGGTGCCGTACGTCCTGAAAATAGTCCCCGACCGCACCGGTCTGCGCAAGCCCGACGATGGTGGCAAAACAGGCAAGCACGATGGCTGTCCGTCTCCCGTTCATTTTTCCGCTCATCTCCCTTAACATACTTTGTCCCATCATATGAAGGGACGAGCGGGATTATGAATGGAGGCCGCGAGAGAGCATCCGGAGGTTTTGACCGCATTCAAAGGTAATTTTTCTTGCAATATCAGGAGGCAATGGCTCTGGAGTTTATACTATCTGATATTATAAAAAAAGAGCCAGAAGTGAGTACTTTCTGTCTCTTAGACTGCATATGGTAGCAAGCGTGGCTTCTTGACGAAGCCGCTCCGCTTGATTTAAGCCTTGGATTCTGCAACCAATACCGCTTTGCGCGACAGGTTGATACGCCCCTGCTGGTCGATCTCGGTCACTTTGACGGTGATCGTATCTCCGACATTCACGACGTCCTCAACTTTGCCGACACGCTCGGTCGAGAGCTGAGAAATGTGCACAAGTCCCTCTTTATTCGGAAGCACTTCGACGAAAGCGCCGAATTTCTCGACCCGTTTGACGGTGCCGACATAAATTTCGCCGACTTCGACTTCACGGACGATGCCTTCAATAATAGAGCGGGCTTTCTGGTTCATTTCCTCATTGGACGATGCGATGAAGACGCGTCCGTCCTGCTCGATGTCGATCTTCACGCCGGTTTCCTCGATGATCTTGTTGATGATCTTGCCGCCTGCGCCGATCACGTCGCGGATCTTGTCCGGATTGATGTTCATGACGATGATCTTCGGAGCATATGGAGACAACGTCTCTCTTGGCTTCTGGATCGCTTCCATCATTTTGCTCAGGATAAACATCCGACCTTCTTTGGCCTGCTTCAGAGCGTCGTTCAAAATCTGGCGGTCAATGCCGGCAATTTTGATGTCCATCTGAATGGCGGTTACCCCTTCAGCCGTACCGGCCACTTTGAAGTCCATATCGCCCAGATGGTCTTCCATCCCTTGAATATCCGTCAGAATGGATACATGCTCTCCGTCTTTAATCAGACCCATGGCTACACCGGCAACCGGCGCCTTAATCGGTACCCCGGCATCCATCATGGCCAGCGTGCTTGCGCAAATACTTGCCTGGGATGTGGAACCATTCGACTCCAGCACTTCGGAAACGAGACGAATCGTGTACGGGAACTCGGTCTCCGATGGAATGACCTTCGACAGAGCGCGTTCACCCAGCGCGCCGTGGCCGATTTCGCGGCGTCCCGGTGCACGAAGCGGACGTGCTTCGCCTACGCTGAACGGAGGGAAGTTATAATGGTGCATAAAGCGTTTGGTTTCCTGCAAATCGATGCCGTCCAGAATTTGCACGTCACCGAGCGCACCCAACGTACATACGCTGAGAGCCTGGGTTTGACCACGAGTGAACAAGCCTGTACCATGCGTGCGCGGCAGAATGCTCGTATCGCATTCGATCGGACGGATCTCGTCCAGACCCCGGCCGTCAGGACGGACCTTATCGTGGGTGATCAGGCGTCTTACTTCTTCTTTGACAATATCATGCAGCACTTCTTTGACATCTTTCAAGAGCTCAGGCGTCTCTATGTATTTTTGTTCAAAGAAAGTTACCGTTTCTTCGTTGATCGCATCGATCGCATCCTGGCGCGCATGCTTCTCGGCAATGCGTACCGCTTCTACGAGGCGCTGTGCAGCGAATTCGCGTACTTCGGCATTAACCTGAGCGTCAACCGCATGAAGCTTCACTTCCATTTTCGGTTTGCCGGCTTTTTGCGTCAGTTCGTCAATGACGGACACGATCTTTTTGATTTCCTCGTGACCGAACATAATCGCTTCCAGCATCGTTTCCTCAGGAACCTCGTTTGCCTCGGCTTCAACCATCATGATGGCGTCTCTGGTGCCTGCGACGACCAGGTAAATGTCACTTTTCTCCTGCTGCGCGATGTCCGGATTAATAATAAATTGTCCGTCTACGCGTCCTACGATGACACCGCCGATCGGTCCGTCAAACGGCACATCCGAGATACTCAGCGCTGCGGAAGTACCGATCATGGCCGCAATATCCGGCGAGCAGTCCTGATCCACGCTCATGACAAGGTTCAGCACCTGCACATCGTTACGGAAGCCTTCCGGGAACAGCGGACGAATCGGACGGTCGGTCAGACGGCTGGCCAGAATGGCCTTCTCGCTCGGTCTGCCTTCCCGTTTGATAAAGCCCCCCGGGATCTTACCTACGGCATACAATCTTTCTTCATAGTTTACAGTCAGCGGAAAAAAGTCCAGATCCTTCGGTTCGCTGGAGGCGGTCACTGTACAAAGTACGGCCGTTTCCCCGTAGCGGACCATCACGGCGGCGTTAGCCTGCTTCGCGAGGCGTCCGGTCTCCATGACCAAGGTTCTGCCGCCCAACTGCATTTCAACACGACTTTCCATGAAATCCCTCCTTTATTACTCAATCAGTATTCCCCAGATGGGGATAATTCATATAGTCCTGCATAAAAAGCAACCCGGTTGCCCCGCTGTCACTCCTAGAAGGACAAACGGTGAACAACCAGGCTGCTTTCCGTAGAACAATATGGATTATTAACGACGCAATCCAAGTTTTTCAATCAGAGCGCTATAGCGTTTAACATCCTTGTTTTTCAAGTATGCCAACAGCTTACGGCGTTGACCGACCATTTTCAAAAGACCGCGACGGGAATGATGATCCTTCTTGTGCGTACGCAGGTGGTCTGTCAAATTAACGATGTTCTCCGTAAGGATAGCAATTTGCACTTCAGGAGATCCTGTATCGGACTCATGAGTTTTGTGCTCTTCGATCAGTTGTTGTTTGCGTTCTTGAGTCAATGCCATCCTGTTCACCTCCTTAACATAAATAATCGCCGTTAGCCTAGAAACCGTCGGTGAGATCGTGTATCCAAGCTAAGGTTTCCTTCAGCCCATGGGCATCCAGCAACGTTTATCAGTATAGCATACTTCACCGGCAAAAGTAAATGTTCGCCAGCGCGTAAGCTTTAGCGGCCCGACTTCAAAAGTTCTCTGGCGCGATCCGCGTCCGCCTGGATCTGGGCGATGAGTTCCGGTACGGAAGGAAACTTCCGCTCATTCCGGATAAAATGGACCAGTTCCACCGAGACATGCTCGCCGTAAATTTCCCGGTCAAAGTCAAACAAGTGAACCTCAAAGCTTGGCACCGTTTCGTTCTCATGAAACGTCGGTTTGACCCCCACATTCATGACGCCGGGAAAAATCCTTCCGTTCAAAAAGGCTCGTACCGCGTACACACCCTTAACCGGAATGACAAACTTATCGTCCAGTTTCAGGTTGGCCGTCGGAAAACCGATGGTACGGCCGCGTTTTTCTCCGCCGACAACGGTTCCGCGCAGCCGGTAGCTGCGGCCGAGCAGACGGCCGGCCCGCTCCAGGTCACCCCTTTGCAGCGCTTTGCGAATTTCCGTACTGCTGACCTTGCCGCCTTCCAGTTCGAACGGCGGGATGACTTCGACGTTCAGCCGGCCGTCCCCCAGCAGGCGGAGCATCTCAGCATTGCCTTCCCCCTTGTGGCCAAAGCGGAAATCGAAACCGACCACGGCCGCCTCGATGCCCAAGGGAAACAGCACACCTTCCACAAATTCCTGCGGACTTACATGGGAAAAGGAATCGTTAAACTCAACGACGTATACGATATCGACCCCCAGGCCGGCCAGCAGCTCCTGCTTCTCCTGCAGGGGCGTCAGGCTGCCCTCGTAGTCCCCTTTCTTCATCACGTCCTTCGGATGCGGATGGAATGTCATGACGGCCGAAGGGATGTGCTTGCCCTTTGCCAGATTCACCGCAGAAGAGATGACGCTGGCATGACCAAGGTGCACTCCGTCGAACTGTCCGATGGCTGCGACCTGCGGCTGGGTATGCTCCCGGATGACCTCCGCAGGCAGCGGGTACGATAAATATACGGTCTTCACTGTTCTTTCACCTGCAATTCCATAGATAATCATTATGACTCTGGCAGAAATACCTTGACCGGAGCGATGGCCCCCGTCTCTGCCTGTTTTTCGAAAATGCCGAGAAACGTTCCCTTTGGATCATACAGTCGTATGCATCCGGGCAGCATGACCTCCGGCGTTACCGCTCTGCCCGAGAGCCTCTGACCCTGCAAGGCGGCAGCCGCCTTGTCCTCGGCCACGGTATGTGCCGGAAGATGCCGGACCGCTTCGTCGACCGGAATCAAATGCTCGTCCAGCTCACCCGTCGCCGTCAGGCGCTCGATATCTTCGAGCGTGAGGCACTTCGAAGCTGGAATTCCTGCCGACATCGTGCGCTCCAGCTTCACCATCGTTGACGGCAGATGCAGAGCCCTCCCGATATCTACGCATAACGTCCGAATGTACGTCCCCTTGGAGCACAGAACCCGAAAGGAAATGTCCAGATAAGGCCCTTGCCAGGCCGAGCCGGTCATTTCAATTTCGTGAATCGTCACCTCGCGGCTTTTGCGCTCAACCGTCTTGCCCTCCCGGGCCAGCTCGTAGAGCCGTTTGCCTCCGACCTTGACCGCAGAGTACATGGGGGGCACCTGGGAAATCGTCCCTTCAAAAGAGTGGAGCACCTTCTCCACATCTTCCGGCGTGACATGGACACCGTCCACAGATTCCGTGACCGTACCGGTCAAATCCTCCGTGTCGGTGGCAATGCCCAGCCGCAGGGTAGCTGCATATTCCTTCGGAAGCTCCTGCATGTACTCCACCACCCGGGTCGCCCGGCCAAGGCAGAGCGGCAGAACACCGGTAACTTCGGGATCCAAGGTTCCGGTGTGCCCAATCCGCTTCATTTTCAATATACGGCGCGCCTTGGCAACGACATCGTGCGAAGTCATCCCCGCCGGCTTGTCGATGGCCAATACACCTTCTAAGCTGCTCATAAAAATTGTCTCACCCGTTCTATAACCTGAGGAATAATCGTATCCAATGTTCCTTCGATCCGGCACCCCGCTGCGCGGACATGCCCGCCGCCACCAAACGTCTGCGCCAGGGCAGCCACGTCAACTTTACCTGCAGAACGCATGCTTACTTTGACCGCTTGGTCATTAATCACTTTGAATAAAATGCCGACCTCGACGCCCTGAATATTCCGCGGATAGTTCACGATTCCTTCCAGGTCATCGTTGGCCGCGCCTGCCTCCACCATATGCTCGGGAGTGACGTATACCCAGCTGATTTTGCCGTCCGGCGTCATCTCGAGTGTATTCAACGCTTTGACCAGCACCTTCATCTGGGGCAGGGTCATTGCTTCGAGCAGGGTCTCCGACAGCTCCGGCCCGTTGACCCCATAGCCAAGCAGCTCGGAAGCCGCCGCCATCACTTTAGGGGACGTATTGGAATAACGGAAACCGCCGGTGTCCGTCAGCAGCCCGGTGTAGATCGCGGTCGCAATCTCCTTCGTCCATTGAAATCCGAAAGCATGGATCAGATCATACAATATTTCGGCCGTCGCCGCGGCGTCCGGCTTGATCAGCGTCGCGCTCCCGTAACCGTTGTTGGTCGGGTGGTGATCGATGTTCAAGATCAAGGCATCCGGAGCGAAGCATTGCTGCGTCAATCCCACTCTCCCAAAATCGGCGCAATCCACACAAATGACATGCTTGAATGAACGTTCCGGTGGATGAAGCTCCATATTCACGATCTGCTCTGACAGGCATAAAAATTTCATCCGTTCAGGAATCGGCCCTTCATTGATCAGAGTAAATTTTTTGCCCAGACATGAGAGAAGCCAGCCCACGGCAACTGTGGAACTGACTGCATCTCCGTCCGGCTGAATATGAGACACTACAAGATAATCATCATGCGTCAGCAAAAACTCCTTTGCCTGCTCAAGCGATTGTTCATAGGTCTGCATTGGCCGTCTCCTTTAAATCTTTTATTTAGTTATCTTCGTTTTTTCCGATTTCACCGAGGAGCTTCTCGATGTGACTGCCATACGCGATGGATTCGTCAAACTTAAAAATCAGCTCCGGGGTATGGCGCAGCCGGACTCGCTTGCCGAGCTCCGAGCGGAGAAAGCCGTTCGCCTTCTCCAGAGCCTTCAGCGTGTTGTTCTTCTGCTCGTTATCCCCCAGAACGCTTAAATAAACTTTCGCCTGCGACAAATCGTTTGTCACATCCACACCGGTTACGGTAACGAAACCGATGCGCGGGTCCTTCAGTTCGCTTTGGATCAGCTGGCTCAGCTCTTTCTTGATCTGCTCTCCAACCCGTCCAGCCCGAATTTTAGCCATGCCTGTTCACCTCTCTACTTGCGCTCCACCGTTTCCATGATGAACGCTTCAATAACGTCGCCTTCCTTGACGTCATTATAGCTTTCCAAAGTAATGCCACATTCATAACCCTGTGCCACTTCTTTAGCGTCGTCCTTGAAACGTTTGAGCGTATCGATCTTACCTTCATGGATGACGATGCCGTCGCGGATCAGGCGAACTTCGGCGTTACGCGCGATCTTGCCTGACGTAACCATACATCCGGCAATCGTACCCACTTTGCTGATTTTGAAGAGGTTGCGCACTTCCGCGTGGCCGATAACCACTTCTTTATATTCCGGATCCAGCATGCCCTTCATGGCCTGCTCGATTTCTTCAATGACGTTGTAAATGACGCGATGCAGGCGGATATCCACTTTCTCCTGCTCGGCGGTTGCGCCGGCCTGCGGATCTGGACGGACGTTAAAGCCGATAACGATCGCATTGGACGCCGCTGCCAGAATGATATCGGACTCGGTAATTGCCCCTGCGCCGCTGTGGATGATTTTGACGCGAACGCCTTCCACTTCGATCTTGGAGAGCGAGCCTTTCAGCGCTTCGACCGAACCCTGCACGTCGCCTTTGATGATGACGTTCAGGTCCTTGATCTCGCCGTCCTTGATGTGCTTGAACAGATCGTCCAGCGTGACGCGGACGTTGCTGCCAAGATCGGACTGACGCTGGGTGATGGCGCGTTTCTCGGCAATCGAACGGGCCTTGCGCTCGTCTTCAAATACCATGAACGGATCGCCGGCAAGCGGAACCTCGGTCAGACCGGTGATTTCCACCGGCGTAGACGGTCCGGCTTCCTTCAAACGGCGTCCCTTGTCGTTGACCATCGCCCGGACGCGGCCAAAGCAGTTGCCTGCCACAAACGCATCCCCGACTTTCAGCGTACCGTGCTGTACCAGCACGCGGGCTACCGGTCCGCGGCCTTTATCCAGCTCGGCCTCGATCACCGCACCGCGGGCGCGTTTGTCCGGATTCGCTTTGTATTCGTTCACTTCGGCGACCAGAAGGATCATCTCAAGCAGATCCTCAAGCCCCATTCTTTGCTTCGCGGATACGTTGACGAAAATCGTGTCTCCGCCCCACTCTTCCGGAACGAGACCGTATTCGGTCAGCTCCTGCTTCACTTTATCCGGATTAGCATCCGGTTTGTCGATTTTGTTCACCGCCACGATGATCGGCAGCTCGGCTGCCTTCGCGTGGTTGATAGCTTCCACCGTCTGCGGCATGACGCCGTCGTCGGCAGCGACCACAATGATCGTAATGTCGGTAATTTGCGCACCGCGCGCACGCATGGCCGTAAACGCTTCGTGGCCCGGCGTATCAAGGAAAGTAATCTTCTTGTTGTTGATTTCCACCTGATAAGCACCGATGTGCTGGGTGATGCCTCCGGCTTCGCCGCCGGTTACGTTCGTGGAACGGATGGCATCCAGCAGCGTCGTTTTACCATGGTCGACGTGACCCATGATGGTGACAACCGGCGGACGCGACTTCAGATCAGCCGGATCGTCGTTCTCTTCGACGGTCTCGAAGCGATCGTCCTCGACCACGATCTTCACTTCGACTTCGACGCCGAATTCGCCGGCAAGCAGCAATATCGTATCGATGTCGAGTTCCTGGTTGATCGTTGCCATGACGCCCATCTGGATCAGCTTCTTAATGACTTCGGAAGCATCCTTATGGAGCAGTTTGGCCGTTTCGCCAACGGTCATGTTGCCGCGGACGATAATCTTCTTCGGCGTGTTGTCGATCTTCTCGCGCGGCGGCTGCTGAGACTGTTGTCTGCCGCGGTTGTTCTTACCGCCGCGATTGTTCCGGTTAAATCCTCCGCCCTGGCGGTTGTCGTCAAAGCGTTTCGAACCGTTGTTATTGCCGCGGTTCTGACCGCGATTGCCGCCGCCGCGGTTATCGTTGCTTCTGGAGAAGTTGTTGTCGCCGCCGGCGTTTCCTTGAGGACCGCGGTTTCCGGTGGATTGCTGCTGCGGGCGTCCTGCGCCCGAGCGCTGGCCGCCACCCTGCTGCGACCCTTGAGGGCGATTGCCGCCTTGACCGGATCCTTGGGGGCGATTGCCGCCCTGGCCGGATCCTTGCGGACGGCCTCCTTGAGAACCTTGATTCCGGTTATTCGATCCGGCACCCGCGCCTTGCGGACGGTTGCCCGATCCATTCGATTGACCTTGCGGTCTGCTTTGCTGAGATCCTGAGTGACTTCTGCGGGAATCTTGCCCGCCCTGCGGTCTTTGCGACCCTGTTTGTGTGGTGTTATTCAATTTATTATTCATACCTACCTGCTTTTCCTGTTGTTTTTGTGATGGGTCCGATCCGGCTGCCCGGCCGCCCTGGTTACGCTGAGTGCCTGCCTCGTTTCTGACCGCGGAAGTGCTCGCCACGGTCTGGCGGTCTCCGCCTTCCCGCTTGGCGGCCGCATTCGACTTAATATCCTTGAAAAATTGTTCCACCTTCGAGACCGCATCATTCTCCATAACGCTCATATGATTGTTAACGGGAATATCAAGCCTTTTCAAAATGGTTATGATTTCCTTACTGCTCATATTAAGTGATTTTGCATATTCGTACACGCGCAGCTTATCTTTACTGTCCTGTTTACTCAATATACTCCACCTCCGAATTATCTCCAAGACTCTTGGAGATCATTTCTGCGAATCCTTGATCCGTAATGGCGAGCACAACCCTTTCGGGCTTTCCAATGCTTGTGCCCAGGCTTTCCCGGTCAAATCCGATCACCAGAGGAATGTTGTATGTTCCGCATTTGTCGCGGAACTTTTTTTGTGTATTGGCTGAGGCGTCAGCCGCCAGCATGACCAGTTTCGCTTCGGAAGACCGGATCGCTTTCAGGACGATTTCGTCGCCGGTGACCACTTTCCCCGCCCGCATGGCAAGACCCAGGCGGGATAAAGTTTTACTCATCAACCGAACGTTCCTTTACGGCCAAAAATTCGTCTTCCACGAGCACAAAGTCATCTGCGAGCTGTTCGTAAATTTCCGGTTTGACATGATGCTTCAGAGCCCGATCCAGTGATTTGTTCTTCTGTGCCAGTTTAAAGCAAGATACTTTGCCGCAGAGATAAGCCCCCCGGCCCGACTTCTTGCCAGTCAGGTCGATCAGCACTTCATCTTCCGGCGTTTTGACAATACGGATCAGTTCCTTCTTGGGCATCATTTCCTGGCATGCCACGCATTTGCGCAGCGGGACTTTTCTTTGTTTCATGCCGCGACCCCCGTCCTGTTTGGAATTAATCGACGGAGACGGAATCTTGGTGCATTTCACCCGAGGATGTTTTCGGTCTGCCGAATTCCTGTTCCGCCTGGCTCTCACTCTTAATATCGATCTTCCACCCTGTCAGCTTGGCTGCAAGGCGGGCGTTTTGCCCTTTGATCCCGATGGCGAGAGACAATTGATAATCCGGCACGATGACACGTGCCATCTTCTCGTCTTCAAATACAATCACTTCCAGAACCTTGGAAGGGCTGAGGGCATTGGCCACATACTCTTCCACCTGTTCGGAATAACGGACGATGTCGATTTTTTCACCGCGCAGCTCATTGACAATGGTCTGCACACGCAAGCCCTTCGGCCCGACGCAGGAGCCGACAGGATCCACTTCCGGGTTGCGGGAATACACCGCGATCTTCGAGCGGAACCCGGCTTCTCGGGCGACGGAGCGAATTTCCACGACACCGTCAAAAATTTCCGGGACCTCCAGCTCAAACAATCGCTTCAAGAGCCCCGGATGCGTCCGGGACAGCATAATTTGCGGCCCCTTGGTCGTATTCTCCACCTTCGTGATGTAGGCTTTGATCCGGTCGCCGTGCTTGAACTTTTCGTTCGGCATCAGCTCGTTGAGCGGCAGCACCGCTTCCACCTTGCCCAGATCCACGTAGAAGTTGCGAGGATCCTGGCGCTGGACCGTACCGGTCACGATATCCTCTTCTTTGTCAACGAAGGCGTTATAAATCAGGCCGCGCTCCGCCTCGCGGATCCGCTGCGTAACGACCTGTTTGGCCGTCTGGGCGGCAATCCGTCCGAAATCCCGGGGAGTGACCTCGATTTCCGCAATATCGTCAATTT
Source organism: Paenibacillus sp. FSL R5-0378 (assembly GCF_038009285.1). Taxonomy (NCBI): domain Bacteria; kingdom Bacillati; phylum Bacillota; class Bacilli; order Caryophanales; family Paenibacillaceae; genus Paenibacillus; species Paenibacillus sp. FSL R5-0378. The sequence goes on along the minus strand of NZ_JBBPAY010000001.1, from coordinate 3,317,035 downwards.
GGAAATGCGGATTGATCTCGCGGGCGGCAGGCAGGGAAATTTCGGTGCGGGGATCCAGCACCTCTTCCACGATCAGCTTGCGGGCAAACACTTTGATAACCCCGGTATTCCGGTTCATGTCGACGCGAACGTTCTGCGCCGTGTTAAAATTCCGTTTGTAGCTGGAGATCAGCGCCGCCTCAATGGCTTCGAACAAAATGTCCTTGCTGATTCCTTTCTCTCTTTCCAACTCATTCATCGCTTCAATAAAATCCATACTCATTGGAAATCAATTCCCCCTTTCAAAGTGCAGCCTTGTATTTAAAAAATAATCGCCAGTCTGGCGCTGGCAACTTTTGCATACGGGATGCTGTATTCCTTCTTGCCCGCAGAAATGACAAGAACGTCGTCCTCGAACGAAAGAAGCCGGCCTTCAAATTCCTTCTGGCCTTCTACCTGCTCGTAAACCGTTACAAAAACATCTTTGCCGACGGCTTTGGCTACGTCTTCCTTCTTCTTGAGCGGACGTTCGGCGCCAGGGGAGGAGACTTCCAGAAAGTAAGCTTCGGGAATCGGATCGTTCTCGTCCAGCTTCCCGCTCAGATACTCGCTGATCATCCCGCAGTCATCAATGTCGATGCCGCCTTCCTTGTCAACAAAGACGCGAAGAAAGTAGTTGCTGCCTTCCTTCACGTATTCGATGTCGACAAGCTCGAAGTTATGCTCATCCAAATAGGGCTGTACCATTTGTTCCACAATTCCTTTGATCTTCGGTGTGCTCAAAGATTATAACCTCCAAGGCTTCAAATATCCTATATACCAAAGAGTAAAGAGTGGGTCGCCCCACTCTTTAAACAACGGTTTTATCTACATGATTACCAAAAAAATTATAACATAGTCTGGCAGTACTGACAAGTATGATGCCTTGACTAAACCTTGTGCAGCAAGGGGTTAGGGCGTTGCACACAAAAGACGGAATTAAAATAACGAAAGCTGGTTGCTCTCCGGAAGCCCCCTGAAGCAGCCCATTCCCGTGAGCAGCTCGATGATCGTCTTGCTCGCTTTGGATTTCTGCTGGAAATCCTCAATGGAGAGAAACTCCCCGTATTCGCGGGCGGCGGCGATGTTCTTGGCCGCGTTATCCCCGATACCGGCCAGCGCCGAGAACGGTGGAATCAGCGATTCTCCGTCCACCGTAAACCGGGTCGCATCGGAACGGTACAGATCGATCGGCTTGAACGTAAAGCCGCGTGCGGTCATTTCCAGCGCCATCTCGAGGATCGAAAGCATGCTTTTTTCCTTGGTCGTCGCCTGGAAGCCCTTCTGCTCGATCTCTTCGATTTGCCGGTAGATGGCCTCATAGCCCTGGCAGCACAGCTCGATATCGAAGTCTTCTGCCCGGACCGAGAAATAAGTGGCATAATATTCGATCGGATGGTACAGCTTGAAGTAAGCCGTACGCACCGCAGAAATAACATATGCAGCGGCGTGCGCTTTCGGGAACATGTACTGGATTTTCAGACAGGAATCGATATACCACTGCGGCACCTTGCACCGCTTCATCTCCTCGATCCATTCCGGCGTCAAGCCCTTGCCCTTACGTACGCTTTCCGTAATTTTAAACGCCAGGCTCGCATCCATGCCGGCTTTATAAATCAGGAACAGCATGATGTCGTCACGGCAGCCGATCACCGTTTTGATGTTGCAGGTGCCGTTCTTGATGAGCTCCTGTGCATTGCCGAGCCATACGCCCGTTCCGTGGGACAGGCCCGAGATTTGCAGCAAGTCGGCAAAGGAGGATGGCTTTGACTCAATCAGCATCTGGCGGACGAACTTCGTCCCCATCTCCGGCACGCCGTAGGTGGCCACCGGTGTCCGGATTTGTTCGGGCGTTACCCCGAGCGCCTCCGTTGAGTTGAACATGCTCATGACCTTCGGATCGTTCATCGGAATCGTCGTCGGATCGACCCCTGTCAAATCCTGCAGCATCCGCATCATGGTCGGATCATCGTGCCCCAGAATATCGAGCTTGAGCAGGTTCGCGTCGAAGGCGTGATAATCGAAGTGGGTCGTCTTCCATTCCGCGTTCGTATCGTCAGCAGGGTATTGAACCGGCGTGATGTCTTCCACTTCCATGTAGTCAGGGACAACGACGATACCGCCCGGGTGCTGGCCCGTGCTCCGCTTGACGCCGGTGCATCCGGCGGCGAGCCGGTTCAGCTCCGCTCCGCGCCACTTTTTATGGTATTCCTCTTCGTATTTCTTTGTATAACCGAATGCCGTTTTTTCCGCCACGGTACCTATCGTTCCTGCACGGAACACACATTTTTCGCCAAAAATCTCTTTTGTATAGTTGTGTGCCGTCGGCTGATATTCCCCGGAAAAGTTCAAGTCGATATCGGGAACCTTGTCGCCCTTAAAGCCAAGGAACGTTTCGAACGGGATATCCTGGCCTTCGCCCTTCAGCATTTGGCCGCAGTTCGGGCATTGCTTGTCCGGAAGGTCAAATCCGCTCGGCACGCTGCCGTCCAGGAACCATTCGCTGTGCTTGCATTCCGGATTTTTGCAAATATAATGCGCGGGCAGCGGGTTAACCTCGGAAATGCCGAGGAAGGTCGCGACGACGGACGATCCGACGGATCCCCGCGAACCGACAAGGTAGCCGTCCTGGTTCGACTTTTTCACCAGCCGCTCGGAAATGAGATAGTTGGCGGAGAAGCCGTATTTGATAATCGGCTCCAGCTCCTTCTCCAGCCGTGCGACGACAACTTCCGGCAGGTCTTCGCCATAAATCGACCGCGCCGTGGCATAGCAAGTGTTGCGGATTTCCTCATCCGCCCCCTCGATAATCGGCGTAAACAGCTTGTCCGGGAACAGCTCGTATTCCTCAAAGCGGTCGGCCAGATCGTTGGTATTTTTCACAACCACTTCCATCGCCTTCTCCGGACCAAGGAACTCGAATTCCTCCAGCATCTCTTCCGTTGTCCGGAAATGGGCATCCGGCTTGCGGATATCTTTCAGCGGGCTGAAGCCTGTGATGCCGTGAATCGTAATGTCCCGGAACAGCTTGTCCCGCGGCTCCAAGTAGTGCACATTGCCGGTGGCGATCACGGGCTTGTTCAGCTTTTCCCCGATCTCGCACACGGTTTTGATGGCGTTCTTCAGCTCTATTGTGCTTCCGACGAGCCCTTTTTCTACAAGGTGCATGTACATCGTCAGCGGCTGAATTTCCAAAATATCATAAAACTCCGACACCTCGGTCGCCTCCTCCACCGTCTTGTTCAGCACGGTTTCGAAGAACTCGCCCTTCTCGCAGCCGGAGATGACCAGCAGCCCTTCGCGCATCTCCTCCAGCTTCGATTTCGGGATGCATGGCACCCGTTTGAAATATTCGGTGTGCGACATCGACACCAGCTTGTACAAGTTTTTCTTGCCGATCGGGTTCAGCGCGTAGATTCCGCAGTGGAACGGACGAGAATTGGATAGATCCTTGCCGACGTAATCGTTCAGGCGTTCCAGGCGGGTCAGCCCTTTGATCTTCTCGGCATCGGCCAGCAGTCCGTCCAGAATGCCGGCGAGGGCAATCGTATCGTCAATCGCCCGGTGGTGGCTTTCCAGCGCCACTTTATACTTATCCGCCAACGTGTTGAGGCGGTGGTTTTTCATCGTCGGGTGAAGCAATCTGGCCAGCTCCAGCGTATCCAGCGCCGGGTTGTCCAGTTCCGGCATGCCGAGCCCCTTCAGGGCAGCCTGGATGAAGCCCACGTCAAACCGTGCGTTGTGAGCAACAAGTACGCCGTCACCGACAAACTTGACGAAGTCCTGGATGACGGGCTCAAGCTCCGGCGCATCCTTGACCATCTCGTCGTTAATGTTTGTCAGCTGCTGGATGTGATACGGTATTTTTTCATGCGGGTTAACAAACGTAGCATAGCGGTCGACTTCCTTGCCTTCATGCATTTTGACGGCCGCAAGCTCGATGATTTTGTTGTTCGTGATCGACAGGCCGGTGGTCTCGATATCGAATACGATGTATGTCGCAGACTTCAAGTCCATCGGCTTCGGCTGCATGACGACCGGAACGGAATCGTTCACCACGTTGGCCTCGACGCCGTAAATCATCTTGATCCCGTTTTTCTTCGCGGCTTTCGCCGCTTCGGGATAACACTGCACGCCGCCGTGATCGGACACGGCAATCGCTTTGTGGCCCCACTTGGCGGCTGTCTTGATGTACTGGTCGATTGGCGTCACGGCGTCCATCGTGCTCATCGTTGTATGCAGATGGAATTCCACCCGCTTCTCCGGAGCGTTATCCTTGCGGGTAGGTGGCGCCTGGACTTCGATCAAATCCGAAGGGATCATGACCAGCTCGGGAATCGTCATAAAGCGGTCCATCTCGACGCGTCCGCGGGCTTTCACCCATTTGCCGTTGGCGAGCAGGCTCAGAACTTTGACGTCTTCCTTCGTCTTGGCAAACATTTTCATCTGCAGGGAATCCGTAAAGTCCGTCAGGTTAAACATGAACAGCGTGCTGCCGTTGCGCAGCTCTTTGCGGTCCAAGCCAAAAATCGTGCCCTGAACCGTAATTTTCTTCTCTTCGTCCTGGATTTCCTGAATCGGAACCGGCTGCTCCTTGATATCGTAACCGACCTGAAGAAAGACTTCCTCATCGTCACCCTCGGCTGCGCGCGATTCCGCCTCCATGCTGGAAATCATCTTCTGGATAACCTCACGCTCTTCCTCGAGCTTCTTCTGCTCGAACTCCTCGTACATTTCCCGCTGGATTTCGCCGACTTGAATTTTGACGCGGAGAGGAACCTCGAAGTAATGCGCGAAGAAACGAGTGAGCGCCTGGTCGATCTGCTTCTTTCTCGCCAGCTCCAGCGACGTATTGTCGGACATCGTGACCATCAGGGTTTCCCCGTCCAGCTCATGCTTAGCCCTGGCCATCCAGCCGTTGACGGAAGGTATTTCGCGGTGAACCCACTCCAGGAAAAGGTTCCAGTATGCGCCAACGATGTCTTTGCGGTCTACTTCGTCTGCATATCTGAACACAAACGACAGCTTTGCAATATGCTGCATTTTCTCCTGAAGCCTCAGACAGAACGTCCGGTACACCTCACCGGGGACCAAGGTTTCCTTCCAAATGGTGATTCTCCATTCCTGATTGCTCCGGCTGATCTCCACCTGTTCGATATGACCATCCAGAAAATAGGGATCCACGATCGCGGGCGGTATTTCCCCCTGCTTCATCAGCAGCTCGAACCGTTTTCTCTTTTCCCCCACGTTTTCCATGCTCTCCTCCCCCTTTAAAGCGCTAATCCATAAACATGAAGAGCCTCTGTTCACAAAAATGTCTCGATCTCGTGCACCGACTCATTTCTGGCAGAAGCTCCTCATTCATTATTTCATCCGGCCTCTCTACCGATCCGCCGGGTTCTTCCCTGCTTATGCGGGAAACGAATCAAACTCGCAGCTTGGCTGCCGCAGTCTTAATACGCTCTGGCAAAAACGACGGTGTGCTTGGCAGGCTGCCCGCATACCAGACAGGTATGCTTCTCTTCCGCAGGCTCGAAAGGAATGTTCCGGCTGGTTGCCCCGGTCTCTTCCTTCACCTTGCTCTCGCAGGCTTCCGAACCGCACCATCCTGCCAGTGTAAATCCGCGCTGCTGTTCCATGCTGCTCTTCATTTCCTCCAGCGTATCCACCGAATAGAAATGGTCGTTCATAAACTGCTTCGCACGATCGAACATTTCCTTCTGGACCTGATCCAGCATCGTCTGAACTTCTTCAACCAGGTTGGCCTGCTGAACGACCTTCTTCTCGCCGGTAATCCGGGAGACGAGCACGCAGACGCCGTTCTCCATGTCACGTGGACCGATTTCCAAACGGACCGGAACGCCGCGCATTTCGTATTCGTTGAATTTCCATCCCGGGCGAAGGTCGCTGCGGTCGTCCACGCGCACGCGGATGCCTGCCTGCTTCAGCTCGGCGAACAGCTCGTCCGTACGGCCAACGACGGCATCCCATGTTTTCGGCGGGCCGATCGGAATCATGATCACCTGCGTCGGAGCCACCTTAGGCGGCAGCGCCAGGCCGCGGTCATCGCCGTGCACCATAATCATCGAGCCGATCAGGCGCGTGCTAGTGCCCCAGGATGTCGTATGCACGTATTCCTGCTTGTTGTCTCTGCTTAAGTATTGAATGTCAAACGCCACCGCAAAGTTCGTGCCCAGGTAGTGGGAGGTTCCCGCCTGAACCGCGCGGCCGTCCTTCATCATCGCCTCGATGGAGAACGTCTCCACCGCACCGGCGAATTTCTCGGAAGGCGTCTTCTGGCCGGTAATGACCGGAATCGCCAAAAACTCTTCCACGAATTGACGGTACACTTCCAGCATCTTCATCGTTTCTTCGCGTGCTTCGGCTTCCGTCTCATGAGCGGTATGGCCTTCCTGCCACAAAAACTCGCTCGTGCGGAGGAACGGCAGCGTGCGCTTCTCCCAGCGGACGACGTTGGCCCACTGGTTTATGAGCACCGGCAGGTCGCGGTAGGATTGGATCCATTTGGCGTACATGTGCCCAAACATCGTCTCCGACGTCGGACGGATCGCCAGACGCTCCTCCAGCTTGTCTCCGCCTGCCTCAGTTACCCAGGGAAGCTCGGGATTGAAGCCTTCGACATGCTCTTTTTCTTTTTGGAAAAAGCTCTCCGGAATAAAAAGCGGAAAATAGGCGTTGCGATGACCCGTTTCCTTGAAACGGCGGTCCAGATCACGCTGGATGTGCTCCCAGATTTCGTAGCCGTCCGGACGGAAGACGATGCAGCCGCGGACCGGCGAATAATCCATCAGATCGGCTTTCTTGATCACATCAATATACCAGCGGGAAAAATCTTCTCCCTGCGGCGTAATCTCCGTCACAAATTGTTTATCGTTTGACATAAAAATGGACTTCCTCCCAAGTTCACCCCGTTCTAGCCGGGGACATCATTAGTTATCCGTTAATCAATCGTAATATATCATTGTAGGTTACGGCAATCATTAATAGGAACAGCATGGCGAAGCCCACAAAATGGACCATGCCTTCACGGCTCGGATCGATCGGCTTGCCCCGCAGCGCTTCGACACCGAGGAACACCAGCCGGCTTCCGTCCATCGCCGGAATCGGCAGCAGGTTGAAGATCCCCAGGTAGAGGCTGAGAATCGCCGCCCAATACGTCAGCTGCACGATGCCCTGCTTCGCGATCTGGCCCGTCACCTCGAACGTCCGGACAGGTCCGCCCAGATCGTCCATGTTAAACTGCTTGATCAGCTGGCCGAAGCCCTCGAAAATAATTTTGGTCGTATCGACCATCGCGACTCCCGCTCCGCTGAACGTTTCGCCGATCGACGCCTTGCGGCTTGGCAGCTGCGGCGTAATGCCTACCTTGCCGCCTTCCTGGCCTTCCATTGCACGCGGAGTCAGCGTCACATTAAATACCTCGTCTCCCCGGCGGATCGTCCATTCCATCGGCTTGTCCTTGGATTTGGAGGTCAGATCGATCATTTTCTGATAATCCGCGCCGATCTTCACGCCATCGATCGAATCGATGATGTCGCCCTTCTTCAGGTTCGCTTCATAGGCAGGCATTCCTTTGGAGATGTCGCCGATCTGCACGTACGTCGGATTTTCCAGCGGAATCCCCGCCATCTGCAGATGGACCCCGAAGAGTACGAAGGCCAGAATAAAATTCATCAGCGGCCCCGCAAAAATCGAAAGCGCGCGTTGCCCCACCGTCTTGCTGGCAAACTGGCGGTCTCTCGGGGCTATTTGCGTCTCATGGGATTTGGCGACCAGCATCGCCTTCGGATAAATCGGATACTGCTGGCTCTCACCGTCCACGTTCAGGCGAACCTTCAAATCATCGACCATATCGATGAATTCCACTTCTCCGCGGATGACGTTCTTTCGGTTGTCCAGCTGATCCAGATATATTTTCTTGACTTCGCCGCCGCTGACGCGGACCGCGATAGTCTGGCCGGGGTGAATTTCCACAATTTCAGGATCTTCCCCCGCCATCCGGGCATAACCGCCAAAAGGCAGCAGCCGCAGCGTAAACTGCGTTTCATTCCGTTTATAAGAAAACAGTTTCGGACCGAAACCGATCGCAAATTCCCGTACCAGTATGCCGGCGCGTCTGGCAAAGTAAAAATGGCCCCATTCATGCACCGTCACGATGACGAAAAACATGAGTACCGTCAAAAATACTACCTGCACCATTTCCAAGCGTCGCATCCCCCTTAATTTGTCTGAGACCGAAGTTTCTGTCGCATCTATATCATCAGATGGATTAAAGCCCACAGCGCGAAAAGAAGCTCGTCTTTAATTCAGTCTATATAGATTATCATTATTCTCCGGTCCCGCACAAGAGAATCACATTCTCGTCATTTTTTAAAATCAGGGGAGTAGAGTGATGTATTGTTATGCCGCTTGCGTGCCCGCTTACAGCTTGGCAGCAAGAAGCCGCGTATTCCGGTCGCACTCCTCAATGTCCGCCAGCTGCGGATTCGAAATGTTGGCGTGCCGGTCAAGCACTTCCTCAATAATATCCTCTATTTGTAAAAACGAAATCTCCCTGTTTAGAAACCGGCCTACCGCCACTTCGTTGGCTGCGTTAAAAGCGGTGGTTGCTGTACCACCCATTTTACCACATTCAAAGGCAAGTCTTAAACAAGGGAACCGCTCCATGTCCATTTCTCTAAAATGCAGCTTGCCCACTTCGGCCAGCGACAGCCGTTTGGCAGGCGAATGCCAGCGTTCCGGGTAGGTCAGTGCGTACTGGATCGGTACGCGCATGTCCGGATTGCCCAGCTGGGCGATGATACTCGTATCGCGGAATTCCACGAAAGAATGAATGATGCTTTCGGGGTGAAGCAGCACGTGGATCTGCTCATACGGAAGGCCGAACAGCCAATGGGCTTCAATCACTTCCAGCCCCTTGTTGACCATCGTCGCCGAATCGATGGTGATTTTCGCCCCCATCGACCAGTTGGGATGCTTCAAGGCATCCTCCACGGTCACCGCTTGGAGCTGCTCCCGGGTCAAATCCCGGAACGAACCGCCGGAAGCGGTCAGCGTGATGCCGGCCAGGTCATCGCGGCGTTCACCGTTCAAGCATTGAAATATAGCCGAGTGCTCACTGTCGATCGGCAGCATATTCACGCCTTTTCGCTTAATGGCCTCAGTGACAAGATGTCCTGCGGTTACAAGCGTCTCCTTGTTGGCCAGTCCAATGTGCTTCCCGGCTTCGATCGCCGCCAGCGTGGAATGCAGCCCCATGCTGCCTACCACTGCCGTTACGACCGTATCGGCGTCCGTGCCGGCCGCTACCTCCACCAGCCCTTCATTTCCATAGAAAATTTCCGTACTTGGCGAAACCTGCGTCTTCACCTGTTCAGCCAGTTCTTTGGTCGCGACCGAAACCTTCTTCGGTCTGAACTGATGAACCTGCCGGAGCAGCAGCTCCACGTTCGACCCGGCCGCAAGCCCTTCGATTTGAAAATGCTCCGGATGCTTCGACACGACATCCAGCGTCTGCGTGCCGATCGAGCCGGTAGAGCCGAGAACGCTTAATTTCTTCATATTGAACCTTCTCTCGTATTAATAAGGCATCAGCATCATGATATGTACGAACGGAAATACGATAATCCAGCTGTCGCAGCGGTCCAGGATTCCTCCATGACCCGGCAGCAGATTTCCCGAATCTTTGATGCCGTATACACGCTTGTACGCCGATTGGACCAGATCCCCAAGCTGACCGGCCACCGCGCATGCCAGGCCGATCGCCAGGGCTCGTCCGATCGTGAGCAGACCGCCCGACAGAAGCGCAAAGACCGCCGATGTCAACATGGCGATGATGACACCGCCAAGGGCGCCTTCGATCGTTTTATTCGGGCTGATTGCCGGCCACAGCTTGTGGCTGCCAATCCATTTGCCCACGAAGTACGCTCCCGCATCGCTCGCCCAGATCGACACCAGCAGCAAAAACGTCCAAAACACCCCGTGCCCGTCCGGGGCGCTGCGGGATTCGGCAATGTACGAAAAGCCGACGCCCACATAAACGGCTCCCAGAAAGAGCAGGGAAGTCATCTGAATGTCCACCTTGTTTTTGGTAACGACGGTTACCAGCAGGAACAGGAACAGAAGCAGCCAGATGACGTGCCCGAGTGGAAGCGGAAAGTTGATATCCAGCAGCTTCCACGGGAACATAAACACAAGCACGCCCAGGTATCCCAGCATGGCCGTACCGCTAAACGGGGATACCCGGGTCATTTTTACAAATTCATAATATCCGATCATTGCCATCGCCAGGACTAGAATGTGGTACGGCAGGCCGCCAAGCAGGCAAAATCCCAGAAAAACGACACCCGCAACAATTCCTGTGATCAGTCGTTGTTTCAACGGTATTCATCCCCCATCAGGCTAAGTCAGTCCGCCGTATCGACGCGTTCTGCGCTGGTATTCAGCAACCGCTTCGTATAAATGATTTCGGTTAAATTCAGGCCAGTAAATATCGGTAAACCACATTTCGCTGTACGCGAGCTGCCACAGCATGAAATTGCTGAGCCGCATTTCGCCGCTCGTCCGGATAATGAGGTCAGGATCCGGCATACCTCCCGACAGCAGATGACGGTCAATCAGCTCAGGGGAAATCTCGTCAGGCGACAGCCTGCCTTCCTGAATCTGTTTGCCCAGCTCCTTCATGCAATCCGTCATTTCCTTGCGGCTGCCGTAGTTGAGGGCGAAATTGAGGACAAGCCCGTCATTGCCGGCCGTCCGGCGCATCGCTTCCTCCATGGCATTCAGCGTGTGCTGCGGCAGACCGTCGCGGTCACCCATCATGCGGACCTGCACATTTTTTTGGATCAATTCGTCCAACTCGATCGCCAGAAATTCCTGCGGCAGACGCATCAGAAAGTCGACTTCGTCTTTGGGACGCTTCCAGTTTTCCGTAGAGAAAGCATACAGCGTTAAATATTTAATGCCCAGCTCGTCGGCAGCAATGGTTGCCCGCTTCACTGCCTTCATCCCGGTCTGGTGCCCGACGATTCGCGGCAGCCCGCGACTTTTGGCCCAACGCCCGTTGCCGTCCATAATGATGGCCACATGCTCAGGAACGTTGTCCATGGATCGCTCTGGCAAAAGCTGCGGGTCCTTCTGTTTCCACCACGATCGAACTCGTTTGATCATTCTAGTTCCTCCAAGCGGGTTTCTGCAAAAAAGACACAAACCCCACCATAAAAGGAGGGGCCGCAAGTCTCTTATACTTCCATGATCTCTTTTTCTTTAGCTACGAGCACCTTGTCGACTTCCGCAATAAATTTATCCGTCGTCTTCTGGATGTCTTCCTGATGACGGTGCGATTCATCCTCAGAAATATCGGTTTTCTCCATCTTTTTGATGTCGTCGTTGGCATCTCTGCGAATGTTGCGGATCGCCACTTTCGCCTCTTCGCCGAACTTCTTCGTCAATTTCACAAGTTCCGTGCGGCGTTCTTCGGTCAGCGGCGGAATCGAAAGACGAATGATGTTGCCGTCATTGGCCGGCGTAAGTCCGAGGTCGGACTTCATAATCGCTCTTTCGATATCGGCCAGCGAAGATTTGTCCCAAGGCTGGATGAGCAGCGTGCGCGGATCCGGCGTGCTGATGTTGGCCAGCTGGTTCACCGGTGTCATCGCTCCATAATACTCCACTTGGATCCGGTCAAGCAGTGCCGGGGCGGCGCGGCCGGCGCGCAGTGTGGCGAGGTCTCTCTTCAAAGCGCCGATGGCTTTTTCCATGCGTTCTTCTGCGTGTTTTTTTACCGTTTCTGGCATTAGTCTACGCTCCCTTTAACAATCGTTCCGATTTTTTCACCCAAAACGACCCGTTTGATGTTCCCTTGCTCGGTAACAGCAAATACGATCAGCGGAATGTTGTTGTCCATGCAGAGGGATGATGCCGTGGAATCCATCACACCCAGATTCTTGTTCAGCACGTCCATGTAAGTAAGCTGTTCATATTTCTCGGCCGTACTGTCTTTGAACGGATCGGCGGAGTACACGCCATCCACTTTGTTTTTGGCCATCAGAATCACTTCGGCCTCGATTTCAGCCGCACGCAGGGCAGCGGTTGTATCCGTCGAGAAGAACGGGTTACCCGTTCCTGCGGCAAAAATGACCACGCGGCCTTTCTCCAGATGGCGGATCGCTCTGCGGCGGATATAAGGCTCTGCAATTTGCTGCATGGCAATCGATGTCTGTACGCGCGTCGGCACGTCGATTTGCTCCAGGGCATCCTGAAGCGCCAGCGAATTCATGACCGTCGCGAGCATCCCCATGTAGTCGGCTGTCGCGCGGTCGATCCCGCTGGAACTGCCGGCGATGCCGCGCCAGATGTTGCCGCCGCCGCAGACGATTGCAACCTGAACGCCAAGATCCACCACTTCTTTGACTTGCTCTGCAATGGATCCGATCGTTTCCGCATCGATACCATAACCGTTCTGACCTGCGAGTGATTCCCCGCTGACCTTCAAGACAACTCGTTTAAATACAGGCTGTTCCAAATGTTTACCCTCCACTTTAAAGACATCACCATATGGCGCCAGTTGCTGCAACTAACGTTCGGCGGGCCCTATCCGGTAAACACCACACCAAACCGATGTCATTCTCTTCAGAAAAAAACGTCTGCTCTTTTAAAAAAGAGGGAACACTGCGTGTTCCGCTCTTCTCTTGTTCTAGTTATAGATGCCGCAAAAAAGGGCTCTTATTGTTTAACTTGCGCCATAACTTCTTCAACGAAGTTGTCGACTTTTTTCTCGAGACCTTCACCCAGTTCGTAACGAACAAAGCGGCGGATGGAGATGTTTTCGCCAATCGTGCTGATTTTTTCGTTCAGCAGCTGAGAAATCGTTTTGTCCGGATCCTTAATGAAGGATTGCTCCAGAAGGCAGAATTCTTCGTAGTATTTGCCGATGCGGCCTTCAACCATTTTTTCAACGATTTTTTCAGGCTTGCCTTCGTTCAAAGCTTGGGCTTTCAGGATTTCTTTTTCTTTCTCTACTTCTGCTTGAGGCACTTCTTCGCGGGAAACGTAACGCGGGCTCGAAGCCGCGATATGCATCGCGATGTCGCGTGCGAACTCTTTGAACTGGTCTGTTTTACCAACGAAGTCGGTTTCGCAGTTGATTTCAACCAGAACGCCGATTCTTCCGCCAGCGTGGATGTAAGCTTCTACAACGCCTTCTGTAGCTGCGCGTCCAGCTTTGTTTGCTGCTGCAGCCAGACCTTTTTCACGAAGGAGTTCTGTTGCTTTGGTGATATCACCGTTTGCTTCTTCCAGCGCTTTTTTGCAATCGAGCATACCTGCGCCTGTTTTTTCACGAAGTTCTTTTACCGCACTAGCACTTACTGCCATCGAATATTCCCTCCAAATAGGATGCTAATTTTTCAGCCAGGCGTCACACCTGATCTTTGTTTTCATCTTAAAAAAAGGGCAGTGAGAGGTTATCCACCTACCAACCACCCTTTTCATTTAATTCATGTCTATATTACGTAACTGTTGAAACTTAGGCAGAAGTTTCTTCGCCTTGGTGAGCTTCCACCACAGCGTCAGCCATTTTGCCAGTCAACAGCTTAACGGCACGGATCGCGTCGTCATTACCAGGAATAACGTAGTCGATTTCGTCCGGATCGCAGTTCGTGTCAACGATACCTACGATTGGGATACCCAATTTGCGGGCTTCGGCAACCGCGATGCGCTCTTTGCGCGGATCGATGATGAACAGGGCGCTTGGCAGGCCTCTCATGTTCTTGATGCCGCCCAGGAATTTCTCAAGACGATCTTTCTCTTTGCGGAGAAGGATGACTTCTTTCTTAGGAAGAACGGAGAATGTGCCGTCTTCTTCCCATTTTTCGAGTTCTTTCAAACGGTTGATCCGTTTTTGGATCGTTTCAAAGTTAGTCAGCGTTCCGCCGAGCCAACGTTGGTTGATGTAGTACATGCCGCAACGTTCTGCTTCTTCTTTGACGGAGTCTTGGGCTTGTTTCTTCGTGCCGACGAAAAGAATTGTTCCGTTCTCTTCTGCCACGCTTTTCACGAAGTTAAAAGCTTCTTCGACCTTTTTAACTGTCTTTTGCAGGTCAATAATGTAAATTCCGTTTCTTTCAGTGAAGATATATTTATCCATTTTCGGGTTCCAGCGACGTGTCTGGTGACCGAAGTGAACGCCAGCTTCGAGAAGCTGCTTCATGGAGATAACTGCCATCTTCACACACCTCCTAAGTTTGGTTTTTTATTGTGTCCTCCGCTGCTTTCATTTCCCGTCAAGACTCCCCATATGGAAAGCACCCTTTACGAAATCCGACAGCGTGTGTTTTAACACCGTCATTTAATATACCATATCTAAAAGCTCGATGCAACGCCTAAGGGACGGCTTTTTTTACATGCAAAAAACCGTCCAGCCGATTGTCGTTAGCGTGACGGTTTTGTCGTAATTTTAGCGATGATGGAACTGAATTCCTCGCCGGGTGAAAACGTGTATTGGCCGGTCTGGATTTTCGTGCTGATCTTGAGCGATCTGCCTTTTTGCACGAATTGGTCGGCGTCGGCGATGACCCCCGCCTTCTCCAGCTTGCCGGCAACGTCTTCCAAGTTGTTCCCGCTGGCGATTTTCACTTCAACCGCTTTGGCCGCCGGCACAGAAGGCGTTTGCGGCTGCTTGGCTGCTGAAGCCTCACCGGATCCCGGAGTGACCGACTGCGGCTGCTTCGAAGCGTCAGGCTGCTGCGGCTTATCCGGCTGAGCCGGCTGTTTACCCGCGTCCGCGGCCTTCGGCGCCTTCGCTGCGTCACCTTTGGGAACCGAGCTCTGCTCAACCATCTGCTGCTTCCATTCCTCCTCGGTCATCAGCTTGTCCTCCTTGCCGACGACCTTCAGGTCCATCGTCTCCGCCTGCTGCTCAAGCTCTTCCTTCGTCAGGCTGGCAGCTGACGGGACCTCTCCGGCCGGGCGTCCGGCACCCTGCCCAAGGATCATCAGCTGCAGCAGGAGGGCTCCAAGCAGGAGACCGAGGCCAAGTCCCATCATGAATGTCCGATTTCTGATCACAGCGTCTCCTCCTGTTTCGCAAGCTGAAGAATCAACTGGATTTCGCCGCGGTGCATACCGGTCATTTTTCCGATCGCATCAATGGATTTGCCAGTGCTGTACAACTCGAACAGCTCCGGGTACCTGTCCCTGATCGATGGCTGCTGCTCAGGCAGCGTCGATTCCGTTCCATCCTGACCCTCTGAATCTGCACCAGCCGCAGCTGCTGACCCCAGGAAAGCTTCCGGCTCCACGGCCGCGGCCGTTTCACGGCTAACCGTGGCCTGTCCGGCAGGCAGGCTCTCCATTTGCGAAAGCCTGGCATCCTGCTGCGCAACCTGCTGTTCAAGCGAAACGAGCCGCTGACGCATCTCCGACAGCTGTTCCTGCTGGGACAGCTGCTTGGCCGCCATATCCTGCTTCATTTGGGAAACCAGCTCGACGAGCTGGACGTTTTCATTTTCAATTTCGGCCATGTACTGCTCCAGTGTAGCCTCGACCTGCTTGACCACGCTGCCCTGCTGGCTCTGCTCCTCCTTCCGTTTAGGAAGCATCATGGCATATACCAACGCGGCAGCGCCCAATATAACGACGATTAACCAAGGTTCCAAGTAACGGCTCTCCTTTGACTGTGATATTCATGACGGGGCATCGCATCATAGGGACACATCCAGATGATGTCCCTTGAAGGGGTGCTGCGCATTTTGCAGGTCCTCATGCTCCTCTGCCGATGTGCTTGCGGTTTGATTTCGCCGTTGCCTGTTCCGTCCGCCCTCATCCCGGACGGCGGCATCCGCCGCTTCGTCCACCGATTCGCTGCGCTTGCTCATTTCCGCCGTTTTCTTAAGCTGCTGTTCAGCCAAAAACTGCTGATCCTGTGCAGGCCGGTGCTGGAGCTCATTTTGCACCTTCCCGACCTCGCTGGTCCGTGGGATCGCAATTTGCATTTCAACCGCCTTCATACTCATTCGTCTTCCCCCTCTTATCGATAGGAATCGTATCCAGAGTACTTTGCTTCTTTTTAGAGATTGTTCAAAAAGACCGCTTTTGACACCTTTTTGAACTCGCACTTTATATTAAATGTACGGAGCCATCGTAATATCGCCATCATGGTAATAAAATGAAACCCGTTCCGCCGGGTCCTTAATAAATCTGGTGTATCTGCCGATAACTATTTTAGAGCCTCCGTAGACCACTTTCACGACGTCGACGCGGGCCCTCACCGAATCTTCCAATGTTTTCTCGATTTCCAGTATACGTTCTTTCGCTTCCATCTGCTCCCGGTCATTCGATTTCTTGGTGGCGTTCAGTTTAAGCCTAAGCGCCATCTTGTCGGGTGGCAGCTGTCCTGAAGCAGCCAGCTGATTCAACAAATACAATGCCTTGTCCGTCTTGTCCTGCGCCTCCACCAGCTGCCTGATCTTGCCCCGCAGGTCGGCCAGCTCGTTTCTAAGCTCGGGCAGAACCCCCACCTCAATCGTCGTCATGGTGGACATGCTGTTGCCGATGGTTCTGGCAATGACCCGCTCTCCCGCCTGAATGACGCCGCCGACGATCAGCCCTTTGGTAGCGTTGCACAGTACGTTTCTTCCTGCCCGGATGTTGGAGTGCATGATGCTCTGCGAGACGATGACATCTTCCCCGGCGATGACGTTGCCGTCCTGGATGAAAGAGCTTTTTACATGTTGGCCCGCTTTCACATAACCTTTGTTGTATCCGATGATCCCGCTCGTAATTTCAATGGACCCTTCCGCTTCCAGCTCCGCGCCCTCTACACCGCCGACTACCCGGATATCCCCTGCCGCTTTCACACGGAATCCGGTCAGAACGTTCCCGCGGATGACCACGGTACCGACAAAGTCGATGTTGCCCACGCTGTAATCCACGTCCCCATTCACCTCATAGACGGGAAAAACGTTGATTTTTCCTTTATCCGTCGTGGCGATCAGGCCGTCGATGGCGGCATACATGGCTGTGTTTTCCGGGTCGACCACCACATTTTTTCCTACCTTAAAATAGGCTTCTTTGCCGGGCTTGAACGGAATCATTTCCCCGGTAACGCTGAGTCCCGGTTTGCCAGGTTCGGGCGGAATCCGTTTGGCGATCAGCTGGCCCTTAATGACATTGTTAAGACTGATCAGTTCTTTATAGTCCACTCTGCCGTCTTCGGTCTCGAGCGGCCTATGCTCCTTGTCATCTCTGAGGTTGAAGGCAAACTCAATCCGGCCGTCCTTGCCGCTGACCGGCTGCTCACCGAAGGCAATCGCGGTCCGTCCAAACATGTACTCCTGAGGATGGCTGCAAATCCGGCTCAAGACCGCCTGGTCCATGCCGAACTGGACTTGATGGCTCCTCAAAAAGAGCTGAAGCTCTTCCTCCGTCACCTCAAAATCCTCGGAACGCTTGGAGAATTGCAGATAGGCGACGCTTTTATCCTCCGAAAAGGTAATATCCAAATAAGTTTCAAGCGCAATTGGAGCTGTCAATCGTTTTCCTCCTTTCTACTCGTGCAACGGTTAATCGTTTTGCATCAGTAAATCCCGGTGCTTCTCCAGCGTTGCGCGCAGCCGCAAAATGGCCTTAGAATGAAGCTGGGATATTCTTGAAGGTGAAAGAGACATGACTTCGGCGATTTCGCTTAAAGATAAGTCCTCATAATACAGCAGGGATACGACGGTTCTTTCTTTCTCGGTAAGTTTCTCAATTCCTTTAATGAGAGACTCCCGCAAATAAAACTCGTTGACTTTGTAATCCGGATTTTTGGCCTTGTCATCGACCATCACGGAAAGACGTGTCTCGGATTCCTCCTCGCGAATCGGGTCTTCCAGAGAGCAGAGCGACATCACGGCAACTTCCTGGAGCATTTGGTGAAAATCTTTCTCGGACACGTTTAAATATTCGCTCATCTCCGAGTCCGTCACCGTCCGCAGGTGCCTCTGTTCAAGCTGCTGATAGGCGTCCTCGATCCGCTTGGCCTTCTCCCGGACGGAACGGGGCACCCAGTCCCCCTGCCGCAGAGAATCGAGAATAGCTCCCCTTACCCGGAAAGAAGCGTAGGTCTCAAACTGCAGTCCGCGTTTATAGTCAAATTTGTCAATAGCATCGATCAGCCCCATGACGCCGTTGCTGGCCAGATCATCCTTGGAAACATTCCTTGGAAGGCCGATGGCAAGGCGGCTGGAAACATAATCCACAATGTGGAGGTGTTTCTCGATCAGGGACTTTTTTGCTTCAATATTTCCGTGTTCTTTCCATTGCTCCCAGAGCTCGGCATGATTCAGGTGAGAAGCTTTGCGCTCGCTCATTTCCCCCACCCCCTATTTTTCTGACAGGTGTCGAACGGCTTTCGCCAGTTCTTCCGGATCTTTCGCCGAAACCAGCTTCGGCGGATTGAGTGGTGTAAAGCCTCCCCCATCCTCTTGAACGGAGGCAGGCTTCGGCGTCAACAGATCATTTAACTCATCGCTCTCATCCGGGGTCGTCACATCGAACCGGGCACCCCGCTCCTGCTCGGCTGCTGCCTCCTGCTCCGCTTCGGGAACGCTGACCACACCCCATACCCAGCGGAGCAAAAAGGCGAGCAGAAACCAGATGACAAAGGATATCAGCCCTCTGATCAAGCTGGTCATAAACAGGTTGTTTCCCATCGAGATCAGCAGCGTCAGCACGAATCCGACAGCACCAAACACAAGGTTAAACAACAAATTTCCTTTCATGGCTACAATTCCTTTATACCCATTTGTACACTGCGCACGGACAGGATTCCGCTGCCTGAATCCAGTTCAATGGTTCGTCCGTGACTTCCGCCCGTGTCTTCGGCGATTAACGGGATATGAAGATTTGACAGCATCATTTTGCATGATTCCACATTCCTGGGACCGATTCTCATCGTATCCCCGGTACCGGCCATCAGGAACATTTGCGATCCTCCGGCCATCTTGGCGACAATTCTGGAAGGCGAGGCCCCCATGGCCACCAGCCGCTCCAGCAAAGCAGGCACTGCGGTATCCGCATATTTGGCGATATTCAGCTGCCCTTCACGGGCAATGTCTGAGGACGGCAGCATAATATGAGCCATACCCGCAATTTTGAGCAGAGGGTCGTGAAGGGTAATTCCGACGCATGATCCGAGGCCCAGCGTGCGGATGACCCCGGGATCGCGCACGACGTTCATGTCGGCCATGCCTACTTTAACGATGCTTTGCTCTTCAATCATTCTCTAGAGGCACTCCCAGGGCTTGAAAAATTTTCGCGAACGAGTCCGGATCGGGGATCAGAAAGAACTTCCCTTCCACCTCATGATCGCCCTCGAGAAAAGTCGTATCGATCAGCAGCGCATCATCACCCATTTGGCCAAACTGGAGCAGCCCGTAGCTCAGAACGGCGCCGGCCATGTCCATCGCCAGGCCAGGGACCGTCGGGGACAAATCCAGCTTCGTAAAGTCGGCGAGCGAGGACAGGTACGAACCGGCCAAAATATTGCCGATCTCGCAGAGTGCCGATTGCTCCATCTCATCGAACATCCCGTCCTGGTCGACCTGCATGCCGGCCAGCCTCTTCAGCAGGCTTTTGGCTGCTTCCGGGCTTAGAATAAAGAACAAATTGCCTGGAGCGTCGCCTTCCACCCTCAGAAAAATAGCAATGACGATTCGCTCGGCCCCGCCGACCCTGTCGGCAATCTCTTCAAAGGGAAGCAGCTGCACTTTGGGAACTGCCATATCGACCGGCTTATCGAGCAGGCGGGACAGCGCCGTTGCCGCATTGCCCGCCCCGATATTGCCGACTTCCTTCAGGACATCCATTTTGAATTCCTTAAAATGCTTAAAGACCTCCACGAACTACTCCTCTAGGCTTTCCAGCTGAATGATTTCGCTCTTCTTCAGCACTTCGGACAAGTTCAGCATGATGAGCAGACGGTCATCGCCGATTTTTGCCACGCCGTCCAGGTATCTGGCTTTAATGCCTCCGACGACTTCCGGCGGAGTCTCGATCCGGTCTCTGTTCAGATCGATGACGTCATTGGCCGAATCGACGATAAAGCCCACTTCCATTTCGCCTACCACCACGATAATGATCCGGGTTTGGTCCGTATATTCGGTTTCCGGAAGGCCGAAGCGTCCCCGCAGGTCGATAACCGGAATGACGACGCCCCGCAGGTTGATGACGCCCCTAACGAACGTGTATGTCTTCGGAACGCGTGTAATGGGAAGCATGCGCTCAATCGTTTGGACTTTGTCGACTTCGATTCCGTACTCTTCACTGCCCAGCTTAAATACAATGACTTTGATATCTTCTCCCATGCCCTAAACCTCCTTATTTAAATGCGGCGTATTTGCAATTCTTTACTGTCGCCGCAAGCCTTCCTTTATCGCAAGCCGTCCTATTTAATGAAGACGTTCGGATCCAGAATCAAGGCCACCTGGCCGTCGCCCAGAATCGTTGCCCCCGAAATTCCTTTGATTTGCGGCAGATATTTGCCAAGGTTTTTCAGGACGATTTCGTTTTGTCCGATAAATTCGTCGACGGTCAAAGCCGCCAAACGGTCTCCCTTATGGATGACGATGATCTCGGTTTCGCTTTCGTCCTCTTCATTAAAGTCAGGAACTTCAAAAATGCGGCTGAGCGAAATGAGCGGGATCATCGAACCGCGGAAATCCACCATTTTGTTGCCATGCACCTGGCGGATTTGCTCCTTCTTGACGATGCCGGTTTCCACGATCGAGCTGAGCGGGATGGCATATTTCTCGGATCCCATCTTCACGAGCATCGCGGCGATGATCGACAAGGTGAGCGGCAGCTGCACCGAGAAATTGGTTCCTTTCCCCGGTGTCGAATAAATGGTCACCTGCCCGCCGAGCGAAGTGATCTTTGCCTTCACGACATCCAGTCCGACTCCCCGGCCCGATACGTCGGAGATTTTTTCGGCGGTGCTGAAGCCCGGCGCGAACAGCAGCTGGTGCACCTGCTCGTCCGACATGCCCTTCGCTTCCTCCTCGGTAACGATGCCTTTCTTCAGTGCGGATTTCAGGACGTTGTCGCGATAGATGCCGCGCCCGTCTTCTTCTATTTCGATAAAGACGTGATTCCCGCTGTGGAAAGCCCGAAGGTGTACGGTACCCGTCTCCGGTTTGCCGGCGGCAACCCGGTCCTGGGGCGACTCGATGCCGTGATCGACCGCATTGCGCAAAAGGTGAACGAGCGGATCCCCGATCTCATCGATAACGGTCCGGTCAAGCTCTGTTTCTGCGCCGGTAATGACCAGCTCCAGCTTTTTATCCAGTGATTTGGCCAGGTCGCGGACCATCCGCGGAAACCGGCTGAACACCGTATCGACCGGGACCATTCGCAGCTTCAGGACGATATTTTGCAAATCGGAGCTGACGCGGCTCATGTGTTCTACGGTCTCGGTCAAGGCATGGTTCTGTACCTCTGAAGCCAGCTGTTCCAGGCGTACCCGGTCGATTAGCAGCTCGCTGAACAGATTCATCAGCACATCGAGCCGTTCGATATCAACCCGGATCGTGCGGGCCGGAGCACCGCCGGTTTTGGCGGCCGGCTTGGCTGCTGCCGCGGTCTTGTTATCCTTGCTCTCTGCCGCTGGCGCAGCGGCTGCCGGAGCGGCAGTGTCAGGTTTCGTTTCTTCGGCCACAGCCGCCGCGGATTGAGCGGATGCCGCCCCCATCTCGGCCATTTGCTGCAGGGATTCGTGATCGAGTTCTACTACTGAGGCTTGGTCAATCTCCGAAACGTTCAAAATTTGCTGTTTGAGTTCGGCAGGATCTTTTTGTGTTATGTAGTAGAGTGAGAAGCTTTTTTCGAATTTTTCCTGCTCAATATCCTGCACGGTTGGATGGGACTTAATGACTTCGCCGGACTTCTCCAGCAGATCAAACACCATATAGGCGCGGACCGCCTTCAACTGGCAATCGTCCCGAATGGCGACGTCAATATACAGCACGCGGTGCCCTTCCCCTATGGACTGCTGTAAAACGGAGTATTGAAATTCATCAAGCTGGATGGCGGTATTGGTTTCTTGCTTGGCCGGAGCGGAGCCTGCGGACTTCGCGCTGCCGGTGGAAGGGGCTTCTCCGCGAACGATCGCCTGAAGGTCGGCAACGATGGCCGATACGTCGGCTTTCCCTTCGCCGCCCTGGGTGATATCCTCCACCATAGCCTCAAGGGCATCGAGCCCTTTAAACAGCGTGTCGAAGATAAAGTCCTGCATCACCAGCTTTTCGTTCCGTACCAGGTCGAGCACGTTCTCCATTTGGTGGGTCAGCGACGCCAGGTCCTCAAAGCCCATCGTAGCCGCCATCCCTTTCAGCGTATGAGCCGAGCGAAAAATAATCTGGACGATGGAGAGATCATTCGGTGTCTGTTCGAGCAGCAGCATGTTTTCATTCAAGGATTGCAGATGATCATTGGACTCATCGATAAACATGGATAAATACTGATTCATGTCCATTATGAGACACCTCCTAATAAGTTTGCTTTCCGTTGCCTACAGCCTGGACGAGCCCTGCGGCAATATTGTGAAGCGGTAACACATGACTCACGCAGCCAAGTTCCACTGCGGAACGCGGCATGCCGTATACGATGCAGGTCTCCTCGCTCTCCGCGAACGTGCTGGTAACCCCGGCATCGTACAGCCGCTTCATCATCTTTGCCCCGTCGCTTCCCATCCCGGTCATCAGCACCACGTGGCGTTTCAGGGACGGAAGCTCAAGCAGGGATTCGAACATGACATCCACCGACGGACGGTGGCCGCCCACCGGACTCTCCTCCGTCAGCGAGATCATTAGGCCCCGGCTCTGATCCGGTACGATCTTCGTATGATAGCCGCCCGGGGCAATATAAGCGAACCCTGGCTCCAATGCCATTCCCTGCTCGGCTTCAACCACGGTCAGCGGGCTGAACGTATTCAGCCGCTGGGCGAGGGATTTCGTAAAATTGGGCGGCATATGCTGCACGATGACAACGGGTGCCGGAAAGTCGGCCGGTATGCCCTCAAGGAGCGTCTTCAGCGCCCGCGGTCCGCCGGTGGAGCAGCCGACCGCAACAAGCTGCGTATACGCGGTTGCTGCCCTGCCCTCCGCTGTCCGGCTGGGCTTGGCGGCATCCGTTCCCGCCGGCTTGGTTGTTTTCGCTTCTTGTGCCGAAGGAGCGGATTCCAGCACCTGGTGCGTCAGTTCGCGTGTTGTCCTGCTACTCGTAGAATCCTGATGTTTCTTTCCTGCTCCAGGCTTGGAAAGCTTCGTTGCCTTGGGCTTGTCAGGCTGCTGCAGGACAACCTCCTTATCGGGAGCGCTCTCCTGCGCGGCTGCCCCGTTACGAAGAACGCCGATTTCTTTTGCCAGGTCCGGGAGCGGCCGCTTCCGCCCAAGCTTTGGCAGGACTGGCGTTGAAACCGGTGCAGCCGCGGCGGGCTTGTTCTTCCGCTTCTCTTCCTCCGCTTTCCAAAGCGCTCTCCGTTCCTTGGCCGCCATAGCTGCCTTCATCTGCTCAAGCAGGGCATCCCGAACGTCATCGATCTGCTGCGCATGCACTACGGACGGCTTGCGAATAAAATCAAACGCTCCGGCCTCAAGCGCCTTGATCGTCTCCCTCATGCCGGCCTCATTGATGCCGGACAGCATGATTACCGGCAGCGGATGCGCCTGCATAATGGCCGTAAGCGCTTCGAGTCCGTTCATCACCGGCATCTCCACGTCCATCGTGACGAGGTCCGGCTGCTGGCTTAAAATTTTGTCTACGGCTTCCTTTCCGTTAACGGCCGTATCAACGACCCGAAATGCGGGATCCTTTTCAATGAGATCGGATACGATCTTCCGCATGAAAGCCGAGTCGTCCACTACTATGACTTTGTATGGCGTCATGCCGCTTGTTCACCTCTGTTCCTTAGTACAGAAAATCATTTTGTACGACGAAGCCATTTATGCATAAACCCTTTGATTCCTGTCAAGGCACTTGGTTCCGGGGGAGCCGGTACGAGCAAGTAACGGTATGCGATCCGCTGCAGATCCTTCGCTGCATCGCAGTTCGGGTATGCAAGGGAAAAGGGAACCTGCTTCTTCACGGCTTGTACAACATGACTGTCATCGGCGATGTAACCCAGCATGGTCGTTTCCACGCCCAGAAAACGCCGGGTCGCCATGGCGATTTTGTCGGCGGTTTGAGCCGCTTCCTTCTCATCGCCCGCCCGATTAATGATCAGCTTGAAGGTAACGCCCGGTTCCGCGCCGCTGACCACCTTGATTAAAGCGTAGGCGTCGGTGATTGAAGTCGGCTCCGGGGTGGTCACAACCAGGCATTCATCCGCCGAACGGATAAAATTCAGGTTCTCCTTGGACAGCCCAGCGCCGGTATCGAAGATGATATAGTCCATCTCGTCTGCCAGTCCTTCAATCTGCTCCGTAAAATAAGCCAGATCCTGCTCGGAGAGTGACAACAGCTCGGATAGCCCGGAGCCGCCGGCGATAAAAGACAACGAATGCGGTCCTTTCTCGATGATTTCGCTCGCCGACTTCTCACGCTGGAGTAAATGATACAGGTTGAATTTTGGCGAGATGCCCATCAGTACATCGATATTGGCCATACCGATATCGGCGTCAAACACCAGCACTTTCCGTCCCATCGCCTGCAGGGCAAGGGCAAAGTTGAGCGTAAAGTTCGATTTGCCTACGCCTCCCTTTCCGCTCGTAACGGTGATCAGCTTGGCGGTTTTCCCCTTTCCGGTCAGCCTGGGTTCCATTCCGGCTTCGGCTCCTCTCCCGCCGGATCCCCGCTGCCGGATCAAATCCCTTAATGCTTGTGCCTGGTCCATCATGGCGCCTCTTCTCCAAGCAGCATACCGCACAGCTTCTTGCTGTCCAGAAGCAGAAGGTCTTCAGGCACGTTCTGGCCGTTGGTCATGTAGGACAGGTACAGCGGGTATTCCCGGATCAGGTTAAAGACGGAGCCGCAGCTTCCGGTCTCATCCAGCTTGGTGAAGATCACCTTGTCCAGCCCATACTTGCTGAAGTGTTCTGTAATCTTCTTCATATCCTGGCTCTTGGATGTCAGGCTGAGCACCAGAAAGGTTTCGCTGTGGTCCGTTATGGCGGAAAACAGGCTTTGCAGCTCCGAAACGAGCAGCTCGTTACGATAATTGCGGCCGGCCGTGTCCATCAGGATGATGTCGCAGTCCTGAAGGCGCTGAAACGCCCGCTGCATATCACCGGGCGACTGCACCACCTCCAGCGGGACATTCAGAATGGAGGCGTACGTCCGAAGCTGGTCTACCGCCGATATCCGGTAAGTATCGGATGTGATCAGGCCAACTTTCCGGTGAAAACGCAGCAGCTGTTCCGCAGCCAGCTTAGCGATGGTCGTCGTTTTGCCGACCCCCGTAGGACCTGCGACATAGACGATCCGTGTCCGGTTGGCTATGCCTCCGCCAAACCGCTCCGAAAGGAACGCCAGCACCTGGCTGCGTACATGTGCAAACAATTCTGCATCCCCAAGCGTCCGGCCGCTCTCTTCCCAATGATCAAAGGAGGAGGTCATCCACTCCTCGATGAGGTCGAAATCGACCTCCTGCTGGATCAACCGCTCCTGCAGCTTCTCCAGTACAGCCGGGAGCTGCTGCTTCATCAGCGATTGGCGGGAGATTTTGGCCATCCACGCCTTCATTTCCTGCAGCTCTTCCAGCAGCTTGGCTTCCACGCTGTTTCTGGCCTCCGGCTCTCTTTCCCCCGCCTGCTGAGGCTGTTCAGAGCGGCTGAGCGCTCCGGTGTTCTGCCCCCGTTCCGAAAGAGGGAACGTTACGTTGGAAGGCGGCGTCTCGTTCGCAGCTGCTGATTCCCCATAGCCTGCCGCCTGGGTCACGGCCTCGCCGGCTTGAACGGATGTCATCTCCGCCTCCCGACGCTCCGGACGAGCAGGAGCGGCCTCCGGCTGGGCTTGATCTGCAGAAACCTTGGCGCCGGTTGCGGCAAGGGTCAGCTCGGCGGTCTTCTTGTATGCCTGCGGCACGGCCTTCTGTGGGACGGCCGCCTTTTGAGGAGCCGGGGCCTGCCGCTGTTTCGTTGCTGTATTCGCCTGTTCGTCTGCTTCCACCGCGGCGATGACCTCGATTTTTTTCTTCTTAAACATACCCAGGAAGCCGCCCAGCTTGGTCTCCTTCGTGCTCAGAATGACGGCATCGCTGCCCAGGTCATTGCGGATTTGGAGCATAGCTTCAGGCATCGTATCGACCACATATCGCTTTACTCTCATAAGTTCACCACTCCGACACTTTGAATTTCTACATTGGGTTCAAGCTCGCTGTAAGAAAGAACCGGAATATCCTGCATGGTCCGCTCAATCACCTGGCGCAAATACATCCGGATGGTCGGCGAGGCAAGCAAAATGGGCTGCTGTCCCGATTGAAGCAGGCGGTTGATCTGCTCGCTGAGCTTCTGGTACACCGTCTGGGTAGATACCGGATCCATCGCCAGATAGCTCCCCTGATCCGTCTGCTGGACGCTGTCGGCAATCTTTTTCTCCAGCGTTGGCCCTACTGTAATGACCTTGAGCGTCTCGCCTTCTCTTGAGAACTGCTGCGTAATTTGCCGGGATAATGCCTGCCGCACATACTCGGTCAGCACATCGGGATCTTTCGTATATTGGCCGTAATCGGCCAGCGTTTCAAAGATCGACACCAAATCCCGAATCGAAATTTTCTCACGAAGCAGCTTGGCCAATACTTTCTGAACATCTCCGATCGACAGCACCGACGGAATGAGCTCGTCGACGAGAACCGGATAATTTTCGCGCAAATTGTCGACCAGCGTTTTCGTCTCCTGCCGTCCAAGCAGCTCGTGGGCGTGCTTTTTGATCAGCTCGGTCAAATGGGTCGCCACGACGGACGGCGGATCCACTACCGTATAGCCCGAAAGCTCCGCGCGATCCTTCGTCGCTTCGTCAATCCACAAGGCCGGGAGTCCGAAAGCTGGTTCCAAAGTTTCAATTCCCGTGATCGATTCGTCATCGTAACCGGGACTCATGGCCAGGTAGTGATTTAATAGTAATTCACCGCTTCCGACGGTATTACCTTTAATTTTGATGACATATTCGTTCGGTTTTAGTTGAATATTGTCGCGGATCCGGATCACCGGGACCACAAGACCCAGCTCCAAGGCGCACTGCCTGCGGATCATAATGATCCGGTCAAGCAAATCTCCGCCCTGCTGTGTATCCGCCAAAGGAATCAATCCGTAACCGAATTCGAATTCGATCGGGTCCACCTGCAGCAGGTTGATGACACTTTCCGGACTGCGCACCTCTTCGATCTGCTGTTCCTCTTCCAGCTGTTCCACCTCGATCTGCTTTTTGTCCATGTTCCGCTGCATCCGGTAAGCGGCAAAGGCGAGCAGCCCGGCCAGCGGAAGCGTCGTGATGAGATGAATCGGAGTAAACAGCCCGAGGAGGGCAATCGTCGCCGCCACAATGTACAGCAGCTTCGGGTACGACAGCAGCTGTTTGGTCAGATCGTTCGCCAAATTGCCTTCCGAAGAAGAACGCGTCACGATCAAACCGGAAGCCGTTGAAATTAAGAGTGCGGGAATTTGACTGACCAGACCATCCCCGATAGTTAATACCGAGTAGGTGGACATCGCATCCTGGAAGGACAAGCCCCGCATGGCGATCCCGATAATAAAACCGCCGACCAGGTTGATCAGCAGGATGATGATGCTCGCAATCGCGTCCCCTTTGACGAACTTGCTCGCACCGTCCATCGCGCCGTAAAAGTCCGCTTCGCGTTCCACTTTGCGGCGCCGCTCCCTGGCCTGCTGCTCATTGATCATGCCGGCGTTCAGGTCGGCGTCAATGCTCATCTGCTTGCCGGGCATCGCATCGAGTGTGAACCGGGCGGCGACTTCCGCCACGCGTTCCGATCCCTTCGTGATGACGATGAACTGCACGACGACCAGAATCAGAAAGACGATAAAGCCGACGGCGATTTCCCCTCTGGCGATCCAGCTGCCGAACGTTTTGACGACGTCGCCGGCAAAGCCCTCGGACAGGATAAGCTTGGTCGTCGAAATGTTCAGCGCCAGCCGGAACAGCGTCGTAATGAGCAGAAGCGAAGGGAAAATGGAAAACTGCAGCGCTTCCTGCGTATTCATCGCGACGAGCAAAATAATGAGCGCGAGCGAAATATTAATGACCAGCAGCACGTCGAGCAGCCAGGACGGGATCGGAAGAATCATCATCATTACAATGCCGATGACGCCGGTCAGTATCGTTATCTCTTTTAATTTCAAAGCTTCCTTACCTCCGATCCCTTATCTCACTTTGCCTTTTAATTTATATACATAAGCCAGTACTTCAGCCACGGCTTGAAACAAATCGGCGGGAATCGAGTCCCCGATCTCCGCCCTTTGAAACAGCGCACGGGCCAGCGGCTTGTTTTCCATCGTAATCACGCCGTTTTCCTTGGCGATCTCCTTGATCCGCAGAGCCACAAAATCCTGCCCTTTGGCTACGATTTGCGGGGCATCCATGTTCGAGCCCTCGTACTTCAGGGCCACCGCGAAGTGGGTCGGGTTCGTGATGACGACGTCGGCCTTCGGCACTTCCTGCATCATCCGCTGCATCGCCATCCGGCGCTGCCGCTCCCTGATCTTCCCCTTGATCAGCGGATCCCCCTCCATTTTTTTATATTCATCTTTAATGTCCTGTTTCGACATCCGAATACTTTTCTCGAACTCATACTTTTGATACAAAAAATCCAGTGCGGCCATCACAAACAGGGCGGCCCCTATTTTTAGGCCGAGCTTCATCGTCAAACTGGCCACAAAATGAAACGTCTTCTCAATATTAACCTCGGACAGCTTGCCGATATCCGCGATAGCTCCTCTAAGCGTTTGATAAACGAGAAAGCCGATGATCACCAGCTTTAAGATCGATTTCGCGAACTCGACCAGAGAACGGACCGAGAATATATTTTTAAACCCCTTGATCGGGTCCAGCTTGCTGAATTTGGGCTTCAGCGATTCCCCCGTCAGCATGAAACCGACCTGCATCAAATTGGCGGCGAGCGCCATGACGACGACGGTAAGAAACACCGGCGCCAGCAGCAGCAAAATGTCGATGCCGTATTCCACGGCGAGGCTCATGACGTTGTTAATCGACAAATCCATGGTCAGGCGGTTCAGAAAAATGTCCTTGAACAGTCCGACAAGCCGCTCCTTGAACGATGAGCCGAACATGAGAAGGCTGAAAAAGGAAGCCAGCAGAACGACCGCGCCGGTTAAATCCTGGCTTTTGGCGACCTGGCCCTTTTTCCGGGTATCCTGCCGCTTTTTCGGGGTCGCTTTTTCGGTTTTTTCTCCGCCAAACAGCTGCAGATCCAGGGGATACCTGTAGGACACGTTCCTTCCCTCCATCCTCACATTACGCAGGCTTGTGACCGATAATCCCCAGAAGCGTCTGCATCGACTCAAACATGATCCCGAACAAGTCGCCGAAAATATAGGAAAAGCTCGGTACCAGCAAAAACAGAATCATCAGTCCGACAATAATTTTCAGCGGCATCCCGACGGCAAATACGTTGAACTGCGGTGCGGTGCGTGCCAGAAATCCCAGCCCGATGTCTGTCAGGAACAGCGCCGTGACGAGCGGAGCCGACATTTGAAAGGCAAGGACAAACGACTGGCCGAACGTCTTGATCAAAAATTCCGACAAGCTGCCATCCGCCATTCTGATAAACAACTCGTTGGAAAGCGGAACCCAGTCATAGCTCCGGATGATGCCGTCCAGCAAATAGTGATGCCCGTTCATCGTCAGAAACAGCAGCAGGGCGAACATGTACTTGAAGTTGCCCAGCATTGGCGCTGAGGTGCCCGTCATTGGATCCAGCACGTTCGCGATCCCGAAGCCGATCTGGATGTCGATGAAGGAGCCGGCCGTCTGGATCACCATAAACAGCACATAGGCAACGAATCCGAGCAGCAGCCCGATCAGCACTTCCCTGATGATCAGGAGGACGTACGTCACATCTGCCGGAACGCTCTGATGCACGCCATATGTTAGGTACACAAGCGCAGATACGAAAAAAGCGATGCCTATTTTGAAAATATTCGGGACTCCTTTAGAAGAAAGCACCGGAACGACAACAAAAAAGGCTGTAATTCGACAAAAAATAAGCATAAAAACCGGCAGACTTTCCAGCAGCATGTTCATGAATAAGTCCGCCTATCCGATATATTTGTACAAGTTGTCCAAAATGTTAAAAGTGAAGTCCACCAGCGTCGTCAGAATCCATGGCCCAAAGAAAAGAATCGCCAGCAGTACGGCCACGATCTTTGGCACAAATGCCAGCGTCTGCTCCTGAATTTGGGTTGTCGCCTGGAAAATGCTGATCACCAGACCGACGATGAGTCCCAGCAGCAGCATGGGCGCACTGACCTTCAGCACGGTATATACCGCCTGGCCGGCGAGACCGATAATAAATTCCGAATTCATGGCTGAACATCCCGCCCCTTCTTCATACTCATTCAGGTATTAAAGCTCATCAGCAGCGACTTGACGACCAAATACCAACCGTCCACCAGCACAAACAGCAAAATTTTAAACGGCAGCGAGATCATGACCGGCGGGAGCATCATCATGCCCATCGCCATCAAGGTACTGGATACGACGATATCTATAATGAGAAAAGGAATAAAGATCATGAATCCCATCTGAAAGGCCGTTTTGAGCTCGCTGATCGCGAACGCCGGCACCATGACCGTGAGCGGAATGTCCTTGTAGGTATTCGGCTTTTCGATCTTGGTATACTTCATAAACAGCAGCAGGTCCTTCTCCCTTGTGTTGGAGAACATGAACTTTTTCATCGGTTCCGCCGCTTTGTCCAAAGCCTGCGTCTGTGTCAGTTCTCCTTTTAAATACGGCTGCAGGGCCACATCATTGATGGAGGAAAAGGTTGGCGTCATGACAAACAGCGTCAAAAAAAGAGCCAGCCCTACGATGACCTGGTTAGGGGGCATCTGCTGAGTTCCAAGCGACGTTCTGACAAAACCGAGCACGACCACGATCCGCGTAAAACTGGTCATCAGCACAAGCAGCGCCGGCGCGATGCTGATGACCGTGATGAGAAGCAGAATCGAGAGCGAGCTGGTGCTTGGCTTCCCTCCGGAGTCCCCTACCTGGATATCGATATTCGGTATCGGATCCGCAAAGGCGGCCGTCACCGAGAGCAGGCTGATCAATGTAACGATGATACAAACGAACAAAACCTTCTTTTTCATGGCTCCCTCAACCGATCTGTAGTATTGTCTTCCCGCAGGAGCTCTTCCATCTTCTCTTTACGGTTTGACATCCGGCGCAGCTTCTCGTCAAATACTTCATGAAATTCCGGCGTTTCCTCCAGGCTGATCTCCTCGGATACCGGACCCGTTTTGCGCAGCTTTGCAGCAAGCTTGGCCACCAATGGCGATAACCCGTTCTGCGAGTATGCCGGATCCTGTTCAAACGATGCCAGGATGACGGCGACCTCGTCAGGGTCGGTAATTTTATCGACGAGGCGAATATCTTCGCCTACGCCGACCAAATATACGCTGCTGCCGATTTCAATGACCTGGAGCGATTTGTTCGGCCCCAGCCCGACAGCCCCCAGCGTCCGGATCGAACGGCTGCTGAACCAAGTTTTATTTTTCCGGCCGAGAAAACGGATCAGAAGAATAATGAGTGCAATAATCACCGCCAGGACGATGATGACATAAACCAGGCTGAGAGCGTAATTACCGGAGCCGGGAAGCGGCGTATCTGGATTACTCATCTAAAGTCCTAAACTCCCAGCGTCTTATTGATGGCTTCAATAACGCGGTCGGTCTGGAACGGTTTGACGATAAAATCCTTCGCGCCTGCTTGGATGGCGTCGATGACCATCGCCTGCTGCCCCATGGCGGAGCACATGATGACCTTCGCGGCCGGGTCGATCTTTTTGATTTCTTTCAGCGCGGCGATCCCGTCCATTTCCGGCATCGTAATATCCATCGTAATCAGGTCCGGACGAAGCTCTTTAAACTTCTCGATCGCCTGGGATCCGTCCTGGGCCTCTCCGACTACCTCAAAACCGTTTTTAGTCAAAATATCACGGATCATCATTCTCATAAATGCAGCGTCATCCACGATAAGAATTCGATTTGCCATTGATTAAAAATCCTCCCTAAATTTTGCTATTGTAATTTTTGTATTCGGTCCCACTGGCTGAGAATATCCGTGACACGCACCCCGAAATTTTCATCGATAACGACAACCTCGCCTTTGGCGATCAGCTTGTTGTTGATCAGGATGTCAACCGGCTCGCCCGCCAGCTTGTCCAGTTCGATGATTGAACCTTGAGACATTTCCAGGATATCCTTAATTTGCTTCTGGGTCCTTCCTAATTCTACGGTGACTTTAAGAGGAATGTCCATCAATAAGTTTAAATTATTTTGATCGACCTGGCCGAACGAGCCACCTTGTAAATTCGCAAATTGCACGGGCTGCACGTTGACGTTGCGGTTAGGCATAGACCCGTAATGCTGCGGCATGGCCGCATAAGGATTCTGCATGTTCGGATCGTACGCTTGCCCCGGCATGGAAGCGGGCATCCCGGCAGCTGGAGCACCGTAGCCCGGCGCGCCGGACGGCATTCCGTAATCCTGCTGCTGCGGAGCCGGCTGACTGGCTGTCGGAGGCGGGTAAGAGGCCTCAGGCTGAGATGCCGGCCGCTCAGGCGCTTCAACCGCTGGCGCCGCCTGCTGCATCGACTGTTCCGCCTCGTCCGAACCATGAATCAGCATGCTGACCATATCCTTGGCGAACTGGACCGGAAGCAGCTGCATGATCGTGGAATCGATCAATTCTCCGATTTTGAGCCGGAAAGAGATCTTGATCAGCGTTTGCTCGGAAGGCAGGCTGTTGACCCCGTCGCCGTTGGCCATGTCCAAAATGTCGATGCCTGGCGGCGAAATATTGACGAACCGGTTAAATATCGTCGACATCGAAGTGGCCGAAGAGCCCATCATTTGGTTCATCGCTTCCTGAACCGCGCTGATATGGATTTCGTTCAGCTCCGCATCCTGCGGATCACCTTCTCCGCCCAGCATCAGGTCGGCGATGACCTGCGCGTCACGCGTTTTAATGACCAAAGAGTTGATCCCTTCAAAACCGTCCACATACGTGACATGAACAGCCACATGGGGCTTGGGGAACTCTTCCTCAAACTGGCTGCGGGTAATGATGGACACCTTCGGCGTCGTAATGTCCACCTTCTTGCCCAGCAGCGTCGAAAGTGCAGTGGCTGCACTGCCAAACGTAATGTTGCCGATCTCTCCCAGTGCATCCTGCTCCAGAGGCGTTAAATAATCGTCTACCGTCGAACCCGCATTTCGGGAGAAGTCGGCCGCTTCGGTCTGTTTCAGCAGGGCGTCGATCTCTTCCTGGGATAAATAATCTTTACTCGTCAAGTTCTTCAGCTCCTTCGCTGACAATTTCGTCGATTTGCACGGCCACGCGGTCTTTGACGGTACCCGGGCTTCCTATAAACTTCAACCGGTCACCAACCTTGATTTTCAGTCCCGAATGTACCGGCTTGGCCAGACTGATGACGTCCCCTACATTCAATCCCAAAAACTCGGATACGGAGATATAAGACTCCCCAAGCTCGGCGATCATGCTCAGCTTGGCTTGGCTGATCCGGTTTTTGAGCGACTCGGCTTCCTCCGGTACGCTGGACTTCTTCTCCGATACAAACCACTGATGGGCCGAGAGCTTCGACATAATCGGCTCCAGCACTACATGCGGAATACAGAGGTTGATCATGCCCGTCGTATCGCCGATTTTAGTGCTCAGCGAAATCAGGGCGATGGTTTCGTTCGGTGAGACGATCTGCATAAACTGCGGATTCGTCTCCATCGCCTCCATCCGTGGAGAGATATCCAGCACCGTTTTCCACGCTTCCGCCAAGCTCTCGAACGCCCGGCTGAAAATTCGCTCCATGATCGTCGTTTCGATTTCGGTGAGCGAATTGATTTTGGAAGGAGCGTTTCCGACTCCGCCCAGCAGCCGGTCCAGCATGGCATAGGCCACGTTCGGGTGTACTTCCAGCACCATTCTTCCTTTCAAAGGTTCCGCCTCAAAAATATTGAGAATCGTCATCTTCGGAATCGAGCGGATAAATTCGTCATATGGAAGCTGCTCGACCTGAACCACGTTAATTTGAACAAACGTCCGCAGCTGTGCGGAAAAATAGGTCGTCAGATAACGCGCGAAATTTTCATGAATCCGTGTCAGACTTCGGATATGATCCTTGGAAAAGCGGACGGCCCGCTTGAAATCATAGGAACGGATTTTTTTCTGGGTCTCTTCTTTTTTAAGTTCCTCCGCATCCATTTCACCGGACGACAATGCGGCGAGCAGGGCGTCAATCTCATTTTGCGATAATACATCAACCAATCATCTCACCCCCTTACGGTTTCCGGTCGTTATGTTACAGCGGCGTCAAAACAAAGTTCGTGATGGAGATTTGCGTCAGTTTCCCTCGTGTCAAGGTTTTATTGATCAGATTGATCAATTTTGCGCTTAATTGGTCTTTTCCTTTGGAGCCCTTCAGTTCCTCGGGTCTCGTATCGGCGAGCGTCTTAATAATGATGGGCTTGATCTCGAATTCTTTGATCTTATCGAATTCTTCCTTCGATTTTTTGTCGTTCAATTGGAACGCAAAATTCATCAATACGATATAATCCTGATCCGCGAGATTGGTCTTGATATCCGTAATCTCCGAAGTGATTTCCACAAGCTCGTCTGCCGATAATTTTGGAGCCTCGATCGTTTGGGCGGCCGATTTCGTTTCGTTTGAACTGCTCCCGAAATATTTATCCATCAGCAAAAATGCGGCAAGCACGATCAGTGTAATCGCCAGCAGTATCGTTATTAGCCAGGGCAGCATCTTTTTCATGGGGATTCCTCCGTTTGTTGCACTTTAATAGTTGCGTTGTGAACGCCGATTTCCTGATTGTATTGCTTCACCAGGGAAATGACTTCCGCCGCTTTTTCCAAAACAATCATTCGTTTGCCCGTAACCAGGGTAATATACGTGTCCGGCGTTTCTTCCACTGTTTCGATAAGCAGGGCATTCAGCCATAATGGTGAGCCGTTTAACCGGGTAACTAAAATCATAGCAGGCCTCCTATGGAAATCGGAGGAGGACAGGCCTCCCCCGTCACTTCACTCTACTAACGCTTCAGATTGACAATTTCCTGCAGAACTTCGTCAGAGGTCGTAATGATCCGGGAATTCGCCTGGAAGCCGCGCTGGGCGACGATCATTTCGGTGAATTCGCCGGTCAGGTCAACGTTGGACATTTCCAACTGCCCGGCTACGATTGCGCCAGTTCCTGCATCTGCGTCGTTCCCCGTTGTAGGGGTAAGCGTTCCACCATCGTTGGCGTTCAAAGTCATCCGGTACAGGTTACCGCCGATTTTCTCTAGACCTTCCGGGTTCGTCACCTTACCCACACCTATAATCGTTCCATTATCGGTAGTCCCGTCAGCCAGTTTCTGAATAATGGTTCCATCTTGGGAAATCGAGAATGAAACGGTCTCTGCTTGAAGCGTAATAGGAGTTCCATCGGAATCGCAAACGAACATCCCATCTGAAGTCACCAGATTTTTTTGCGCATCCACATGGAAGTCACCGGCGCGGGTCAGAAATGGCGTTTCCTGATCGCCTGACAGTTTAATAAGAAAGAATCCGTCTCCGTCGATCCGCAGATCTGTAGGAACGTTGGTGGTCATCGCACTTCCAGCCGTATGAACGGTATCAATCGAACCGATGGACACGCCGAGACCAATCTGCTTGGCATTAACTCCGGCTTGGTCTGTTCCGTCCGGCGCTGTCACGCCAGATACGGTCTGGCTCATAACATCCTTAAACATGACTCGGCCTGCCTTGAAGCCGGTCGTGTTAACGTTGGCGATATTGTTGCCGATTACGTCGAGCTTGGTTTGGAATCCGCGCATCCCTGAAACGCCTGAATACATCGATCTCAACATGGGTCTGTTTCCTCCTAGGTTTGTGAAATGAACTGCGTCAGTCGGTCAGCAGTTCCCTGGCTTTCCGGTTCGGGCCAGCCAGCTTACGACAGCACAACCGCGCTGTCAATTTGGGTAAACACGTTGTCTTTCATGGATTTGCCGTCCATCGCCGTCACGACCGTCCGGTTAGGAACGTTGACGATGAGCGCCATATCCTTCATCAGGATCAACGATTCCTTGCTGCCTTTGGCGGCAGCCTTTTCAACGGCTTGGTTCAGCTTGTCCAGCTGTTCCCCTTTGATCTCGATCCCTCTTTGCTCCAGCCGCTTGGCCGCATGATTGCTGAACTTGAGCAGGCTTCCCTGCAGCAGTTCATCAAATGACGTCTGGGACGAGGCGTCCGGCGTTGAGGCCGGTTTCGAAGTCTTGACGGGTGCGGCCGGATATATCCTTCCGGGATAGAGCTGTCCGATCGTCATCCGTTCGTTCATGCCGATTCCCCGTTCCCGCCTGTCGTGCCCTCTCCTGCCGCTGCGCTTGCTGCCTCGGCGCCTGTCTCTCCGGTTTCAGAGGCGTTGCCCGCAGAACCTTCTGCCGTGCCGCCCGCATTCGACGCACCGTCAGTTGATGGCGTTTCGGTATCAGCCGGAGGAGTACCCTCTTCCTGCTTGGCATTCATGATTTCGACGATCTTCGTAATCGGAATCGCTACTGACCCGACGGAAGCGTACTGAACGCCGTCCTTGACGATAATCGAATCCACGATGCCCGTTTTGATCTCAGACGTACTTTCGCCTGATTGATCGGAGCTGCTTCCGCTATCGACCCAGCTGATCTGTTTGCCGATCAGTCCCGATACGTTGCCAAGGGACTGACTCATGGCGTTCAGCTGGCTGGATATGTTCATCAGCTGCTCGACCGAGGTGAATTGGGCCATCTGGGCGATAAATTCCTTGTCCTCCATCGGCTGCATCGGATCCTGGTTTTTAAGCTGGGTCACCAGAATGCTCAGAAACTGGTCCTTGCCGAGTGTCTGCGTCTTCGTGCTGGCCTTCTGCACGTTGGAAGCCGAGTAGTTAGGCCAAATGTTGCTTGTCGATACGATATCTGACATGGTTGTTCACCTCCGTTTTTACGCTTTGGCTGTAAACGTATTTCCTTGGTCCGCCTGCTGCCGGGCAAGCCATTCATTCAGCTCGTCTCCCAGCTCAGCCACGGTCAAGGCATCTTCGGAGGAAGCGTCCTTGTCCTTTTGCCGGCGGTTCGGCTGCTGCTGACCCGATTGGGATTGACGGCCGTCGTGATACATTTGGGACTGCAGCGAAGGGTTTTGCGTTACCACAAGTTTCTCAACCTGCACACCCTGCGATTGCAGCGTACTGCGGAGCTGGCTCATCTGCTGTTCCAGCAAATCCTTGGCTCCGGCGTGCTCGGTCGTAAATTGGGCAACGAGCTGTCCATTTTGCATCGTCAGCTTAATGTCGACCTGGCCCAGGTGTTCCGGGTACAGCGATATTTTCGCTTCCGAGATGCCTTCTTGCTTCACGATTTCCAGCTTGTTTACGACAAATGTGCTCATTTCTTTGGCAAACTGCGTAACGGGCACCGCTTGCGCCGCTGCTTTATGAGGCGACTGAATGCCTTCTTTCATCACGAGATGCCCTGCCGTTACCGTTGTCTGGCTGGTAAGCGGATCCTCCGGCTTCGCCGCCGCTTCCACCTCTTCTCCGGAAGAAGGGCTTGCAGCGGATGCTGCTGTTTGCGCATCGGCATTCGGCTGCTGTCTTGTCAAGATCGTACTCAGCACGGCCTTGCCGCTTGCAGCGGATGCAATATCGCCTGCCGGCAGCTGCCGGATCGCTTCCAGCAACGCGGAGATGCGGCTGGCTTGTCCTTCCGCTTTAGGCTGGAACATTGGTGCCGTATCCTGTTGCGCTACCGATTCCGAGTCCTTGACCAGAGCCGCCGGTTTGCTTTGCCCAGGAGCTGTGGCGTTCTGAACCAGGTTATGGAACGTTTCCAGCAGTTCTGCAGCCTGCGCCGTGGTGTCCGCCCCCGTATTTGGCTGCTGCAGCACCGTGATCAGCTGGGCCAACGCATCCTGTGCGGCAAACCGTGCCGTCGCCGGGTGGCTGGCCAGTGCCGTCAAGGCTTGATCGCCCTCATTAGCCGGGGTGTCTTCAGACTGTGCTTCGCCGTTTCCTTGAACGTTCAGCAGCAAGGTGGTTACCTGCTGAATCCAGCTTTGCAGGGCGCTCAGCACTTCAGGGTCTTCGGCAATCGCTTCATCCAGCTGATCGGCATCCAGAAGAAGGCTTTGCAGCAGGGCTGCGGTATTCTGCTCATCACTGTCCCCGTTCCCTTGAACCGCCGTCGTTTGAGCATTTTTCAGCAGTCCTTCCAAAAGTGACGCCGCGCCGTTCATGGCCGAAGCTTCCTGCGAACCGCCTGCTGTACCTGTCATCAGCTGAGTCAACGAGACTCCAAATGCCGGTACCAGTGCCGTTCCCGCCGAGGCGTTTGCCGCACCGCCGCTTGTTCCCGCTGTCTTCGCTCCGGTTGACGCACCTGCGGAAATGTTTTGAAATATCAGGCTCATCTTTGTTTTCACCTCCTTTCGCGTGCAGTACTACATTCAAGTACTCTGTTGAAAAGAAGCTCTGGTTGAAAAGAATCACTACTTGCTGCTTAGCAGCTTGTTGAGAATGACAGCGCTCGTCTTCTGGTCTGTTTTGCTCATCGAATCCAATATGCTTGACCGTGTCGAATCTGCCACGGCGCCCAGAATCGTCAGTACTTTGTCCGGACTGATCTTGTACATGGCCAGCAGCAGATTGGCCGCGCTGTCCGCGTTCATCGACCCGAACGTCTGGCTGATTTGAGCCTTGTCGAGCCCGGTTGACGACGGTGTCGTCTGCGCGGCGCTGTCCTTGTTCACTCTGGACTGAAGCGCCGCGATCGCCAAATCGCTGGACGATACGGAATCCTTCATTTTCAGCGTGATATCCGCCGCCATCTTCGGATCCATCTTGGCGAGGATGTTCATTCGGCTGTCCGCATCCATAGCGCTAAGCAGCTGAACAACCTCTTCCGTGGTCATATTCTGCAGAATTGGTGCCGCTTTGCTCGGGCTCATGCCGGCGTACATTTTCGCCAGGTTTTTGACCTGCTTCTCGTAATCATCGGCGGTATTTCCCGCCTGTGCATCCGCAGACTGCGCGCTGCTCTCTTGGAGCTGATCGATCTGCGTCTGCAGCGATTTGATTTTACTGTCCTGCTGCTTCTGGTCTTCCTTAGCCTTCTGAAGGTCCGCTTCCTTGGCTTCCAGCTGGCTTTTCAGCTCCTTGATCGTAGCGGTCGCGCTCTCCACCTGTGCTTTCGTTTTGTCCAGCTTGGCCGCTGCCGGATCCTTGACCGGGTCAGGAACCCAGTTTTTCACAACCGGAATTTTGTTGGCAACACCGAGCACTTCGTTCCGAACGTTGGTGTTCAGCAGCATCAGAAGCACGCCCAGGAGCACCACCGTAAAGATGATTGGTATAACAAGAAACAAAAACCGTTCAAATCCCCCTGTTGATTCTTTCTCTAATTCTTCAAAACCTGTTCTTGCCACAGTTGTTCCACCCCCAAGCCAGCAGCTCTATATCACGTTCACTCATCTCGCCCTAGCGCCCATGGCAAACCGTACGGTCGCCATCTCGTCAAGCTCGTTCTGCTCATGCAGGAGCGCCTGCTGCTGAAATGCCGTCTTTGCTTTGTCCCGCGCTTTTAACCAGACGTTTTCATCCAGCATCTTTGTGGACAAATGCTTCTGCTGTATCTGAACCTTCATATTGGCTCTGTTCACATCCACATGCTTCATCCGTATGCATTGGTCCAAATATTCGACATACGCCTGAATTTCCTGAATCATGGAGACAGGAACGCATTGGCCGGCAGCTTCCTGAAGCTGCTTGACCATGCTCTCCCGGATATCCAGCAGCTCCCCCAGCGACTTTTCTTCCGCCTGAAGCTTGCCGATGGCGCTGGACAGCATCCATTCCGCCTGGGTACGTTCGTTGCTTTTGAGGTCGACAATTTTTTGGAACGCGTACTGAAATCTCATCCCTTATGGTCATCTCCTTGAAAATTCGGAAATCAAACGTTCTTGAACCTGCTCCAGCGTCACTTTTTCGTCTACGCGCTGCTTGGTAAAATCCCAGATGGCCTGGATGGAATCGATGGCTTCATCGATTTGCTCGTTCGAGCCTTTTTGGTAAGCGCCGATGTTGATCAGATCCTCGGACTCTTTATAGACAGCCATCAGCCGCTTCAAATTATCTGCAGCGTCCGTCTGCTCGCGCGGCGCAATATCCTTCATCACCCGGCTGATGCTGGCAAGCACGTCGATCGCGGGAAAATGGCCCTTGTTCGCGATGCCCCGGTTCAGTACGATGTGCCCGTCCAGGATTCCCCGCACCGCATCCGCGATCGGCTCATTCATGTCGTCGCCGTCGACGAGCACGGTGTAAAAGGCGGTAATGGAACCTTGCGGCCCTGTCCCCGCCCGTTCGAGCAGCTTCGGCAGGCTCGCGAACACCGACGGCGTATAACCGCGCATCGCCGGCGGTTCGCCGATCGCCAGCCCCACTTCCCGCTGCGCCATCGCATACCGCGTCACGGAATCCATCATCAGCATGACGTTCATGCCCCGGTCCCGGAAATACTCGGCGATGGTCGTCGCGATC
Organism: Paenibacillus sp. FSL R5-0378; assembly: GCF_038009285.1. NCBI lineage: Bacteria > Bacillati > Bacillota > Bacilli > Caryophanales > Paenibacillaceae > Paenibacillus > Paenibacillus sp. FSL R5-0378. Next base: position 3,276,177 of record NZ_JBBPAY010000001.1, on the reverse strand, counting down.
AGCGCTCCCTTGATCCGGATCAGCGCAGGCTGGTCGGAGGTGGCCACGATGACCACCGATCGCTGCAGCCCTTCAGGGCCCAGGTCGCGCTCGATAAAATCGAGCACTTCCCGTCCCCGCTCGCCGATGAGCGCGATCACGTTGACATCCGCTGCGGTGTTGCGCGCGATCATGCCCATCAGCGTACTTTTCCCGACGCCGGATCCGGCGAAGATCCCGACCCGCTGCCCTTTGCCGATGGTCAGCAGACCGTCGATCGCCCGTACGCCGATGCTGATCGGCTCCAGCACCCGGGGCCGGTTCAGCGGGTTCGGCGGCGTGTTATACGTCGAGCTGTGCGGCATTCGGGTCGGAATCAGGGAGCCGTCGAGCGGCTGCCCCAAACCGTCCAGCACTTTGCCAAGCAGCTCGGAGCCTACCTGAACGCTTAGCGGCTTGCCCGTGCCAACCACATCGCACCCTGGTCCGATCGACTGCAGCTCGCCGAGCGGCATGAGCAGAACCTTGTTGTCGCGGAAACCGACAACCTCCGCCTGCAGCGGCTTGGCGCCTTTGCTCGGATAAATGTAGCAGACGTCTCCGACGCTGGCGTCCGGGCCTTCCGACTCGACCATCAGTCCGATGACCTGGGTGACTTTTCCGTTGATCCGGACTGGATCAATGTTCCGCAAATGCTCCATATACCGTCCGCTGTCAAGCACCTTCATTTTGGTCTCTCCGTTCCCCTTCGTCCAGAGCGATACGTATCAGCTCTTTTTTGATTTCGGTCAGCTGAGTTTCCACGCGTGCGTCGACACTGCCGAACGAAGAGCGGATGACGCAGCCGTGATCATGGACCGTAGCATCCGGCAGGATTTGCAGCTCCGCTTGCGAATCGATCGCCACGCTCAGCTCTTCCCGGGCTGCCTGGACAAAAGCGAAATGCTCCGGCGCCACGCAAAGCGTAATCACACCCTGCTCCCGTTTGCGGGACAAGTTCTTCCGGATAAGATCGATCGCATAATCCCGGTCCACGGTCAGCTGCTTGTCGATCACCTTCTCGGCGATGGCACAGCTCAGATCTACGAGAAAGGGCTCGGCTTCCTGAATGATCTGCTCCTTGATCATATAGGCATGCCGCAAAACCGACTGGGCTTCGGCCATCATTTCCTGAAGCTTGGCCGCAAGATCCGCTTCCGCTTTCTCAGCGCCTTCCCGGTATCCTTCCGCGTAGCCTTCCGACTTCACGGCCTCGATCAGGTGCTCGTCCTGCTCCCTGCGTTCCTGCCACCACGCATTGATCTTCTCCTCGTTCTCGGCCAGTATCCGCTGCGCCTCTTCAGACGCCTCACGGATGTGTCGCTCCGCGAACTCCTTGGCATCCTGCAGCATTTCCTGGCTGAGCCGTTTACTCTCTTCATCCGCCTGGGCCCGGATCTCTTCAATCTTCACTTCATTGTTTACCTCATCCTGCTCCGGAAGCGCATAGTGCCTTGCCAGATCCAGCCGTTTGAGGGCTTCCACCGGTACGTACTGCGAAGATTTAATCAAATTAGACAATGATGTCATCTCCTCCGCCGCGGGCGATGATGATCTCCCCGGCTTCTTCCAGTCTGCGGATGGTGCCTACGATGCGGGTCTGAGCTTCTTCGACGTCACGCAGCCGCACTGGCCCCATATATTCCATCTCTTCCTTGAAGGTTTCGGCCATCCGCTTGGACATGTTGCGGAAAATGACGTCCCGCACCTCTTCGCTCGCCACCTTGAGGGCAAGCTGAAGGTCGGCGTTCTCGATGTCGCGGATGATCCGCTGAATGGAACGGTTGTCGACGTTGACGATATCCTCGAACACGAACATTCTCTTCTTGATTTCTTCGGCCAGCTCCGGATCCTGAATTTCGAGCGAATCGAGGATCGTTCGTTCCGTTCCCCGGTCGACCCCGTTCAAAATCTGGACGATCGATTCGATGCCGCCGGCATTCGTGTAATCCTGTGTCACGGTCGCCGACAGTTTCTGCTCCAGCACGCGCTCTACCTGGGCGATAACTTCAGGTGAAGTGCTGTCCATAACCGCGATTCTTCTTGCCACATCCGCCTGCTTTTCCTGCGGCAGGGAGGACAGAATCGCCGCCGCCTGCTCAAATTGCAGATAGGACAGCACCAAAGCGATCGTCTGGGCATTTTCGTTTTGTATAAAGTTCAAAATCTGGTTCGGATCCGCTTTGCGGGCAAAATCGAACGGGCGTACCTGCAGCGTCGCCGTCAGACGGTTGATGACTTCCAGCGCTTTTTGCGAGCCGAGCGCCTTTTCGAGAATTTCCTTGGCGTAGTTGATGCCGCCCTGCGAAATATATTCCTGGGCCAGACAGATTTGATGAAACTCGGACATAATGAGGTCCTTTTCCACACTGTCCACTTTGCGCACATTGGCGATTTCCAACGTCAGCTGCTCGATCTCATCGTCACGCAAGTGCTTGAAAATTTGTGCGGACACTTCCGGTCCCAGCGTAATGAGCAGGATGGCCGCTTTTTGGCGCCCGCTCAGTGCCTGGCTGTTTGCTTTTGCCATAAATCCACCCCCTATTCATCCGCGAGCCATGTGCGCAGCAGGTTGACGAATTCATCCGGCTTTCTCTTCGCCAATGTTTCCAGCTGTTTGCGCACCTGACTTTCGTTCGTCACGCTCTCCAGATTAATGGAAGGAAACTCTGCTGCAGGCGGCAGCGGAAGATCTTCTTCGATTTCCTCTTTGTTCTTGCGGCGGCGGTAAATCAGGTATCCTCCACCCGCAAGCAGCGCAAGCGCGGCAAGGCCGATTCCCCACAGCATGCCTTGGGAAAGCTTGATTCCGCTCGGCTGGGTAACATTACCACTGAAAGGTTGCGAATAGACCGAAACTTTTTTAGCCAAATCAGCGTCTGTATATGTAATACCGGAATCGGCAAGCGATGCCCTTACGATATTTACCAAGATATTCTGAATGGCATCTCTGGTTTGTTGATCTACACTGGTTTGTCCCGTTGGTGGTTCAACTGCTACGTTTATGGTTAAATCTTTTACGGTATACGGACTGGCAACGATGTCTTTGGTAATATGGTTAACCTCGTAATTGATCGTCTTGGACAAATCCTCGGAAGTTACGTCACCTGTGGACGAGTTACTTGGATACCCCGGCACCTGGGTTTGGCCCGTGCCTGCCACTCCGCTATCCGGATTGCTCTTACCCGTATAATTCTTCGAAATTTCCTGAACGCTGATTTCAATGCCTTTCATGTTCTCCGTATCTACCGGTGTCACCATGTTTTCCTTGCTCTGAACTTTATCGAAATTCAGCTTGGAGACGACGAGGACATCGACTTTATTCGGTCCCATGAACTGGCTCAGAAATTCTTTGACGTTCTGGCGAACTTCGCTTTCGAACTTTTTCTGAAGCGCAAAATTTTCTTCGACGGACGAGGACAGCGTTCCCGAACCGCCTTGGGCCGACGACAGCAGCTCCGTATTGCCCTCTGATTCGGTGATGGTGATATTCTCTACCGGCAGATTCGGTACGGCGGTCTTGACCAAGTTGAAGTACCCGTCGATCGTTTGCTGGCTTGGATGATAACCCGGCTTAAAGGTAAGCACGACTGATGCGCTTGCTTTCTCCTGGTCTTCTTCGCTTGCAAACACGCTTTCTTTCGGCAGGTTTACTAGGACTTTAGCCTTACTTATGCCGTTCATGCTCGTGAGCAGCTGCTCAACTTCTCCGTTCAATGCGTTGTTGTACTTGACGTTAAACTCGCTGTCGGTTGTGCCGATCGATGATGATTGATCGAACGTTTTGAAACCGATGGATCCGTTCTGAATGAGTCCCTGTGAGCCGACATCGACCTTGATGCGGGCCGCCTCCGTACTCGGTACCGAAATGGATGTTCCGTTAGGACTCAATTTATACGGGATGTTGTTCGTATCGAGGTAGTTCATAATCCCAGCGGAGTCGCTGGCATTCAAGTCCTTGAAGGCCACTTCATACTCCGTTTTGGAAAACTGCATGGTCAGCACGACAATGGCGATGATAATAAAAGCGATCGTAGAAATGAATAAAATTTTCTGTTTTTTGCTGAATTGATTCCAGTACTGAACGACCTTGTCCTTATACTGGACGATTCTTTCGTTCACAACGTCACCCACCCCACCCGAAAACTTAGCATAAATCTATGAATGAATAGGTTCAGGCGATCCGCCAAAATCCTTCGTTCACTCTTTTGTCTGCAGCCTTTAAATTTGCGTCCGCATGATCTCCTGGTACGCTTCGATCGCTTTGTTCCGAATCTGCGTCGTCAGCTCCAGGCTGAGAAGCGCTTTTTGCGAAGAAACCATCACCTGGTCCACATCAACTTGTCCGAGCATGAACTGATTGCTCATTTCTTCGGCGGCTTTCTCTTGCCCGGCCACCTGGTTCAGCGCATTTTCCAGATAAGATCCGAAATCGCTAAGGGATTGGGCTGGCGTCTTGCTTGCGCTTGATGCGCTTTGCTTCATGTCGAGCGGTTGGATGCTTTGTGTCGAAAACATCGAGTTTTGAATCATCAATGTCCCTCCTTACCTACATTTATTTATTCAGACTAGGCTTATCGACCTATTTCCAAGGCCTTCGTGATCATCGCTTTTGAGGAATTCAGTGCTGTGACGTTCGCTTCGTAAGATCTCGTGGCCGAAATCATATCGATCATTTCTTTGGCGATATCCACGTTAGGCATGTAGACATACCCTTGTGCATCTGCATCCGGATGAGTCGGATTGTATACCGGCTTCAGCGGCGTCTGATCCTCCTGGATTGCAGCCACTTTCACACCTTTCCCCGCACTTTGTCCGTTCATTTGTGCTTCCAGCATGCTGGAGAAATCCGATTCATTCGGCGAAAGCACAACCATCTTTCGGCGGTACGGCACCGCTTTGCCGTCAACCACCGACGCTCTCGTCGTTTCCGCATTCGCAATGTTGGACGAAATGACGTCCATCCGCAAACGCTGTGCCGTCAGCGCCGAAGCGCTGATCCCAAAGCTGCTGTTCATGTTCACCCGCGATTATCTCCCTTCAATGGCTGTCCGCATCATTTTGATCTGGTCGTTCATCTGCTGGATGTAGGCGTTGTACTGAAGCTGGTTGTCAGCCAGTGCGGACATCTCCCGGTCAATATCCACATTGTTCATATTGTTGTTCATCGCTGTCGATTGGTCCTCCGTTACAACTGGATCCGGGACCGAATTCGTAGGTCCAATGGCGAAGTGCCGGGGATCGGTGACCCTGCCGCGAAGCTGAGGTGCAGATCCATTAATTTCCTGCTGGAGCAGGCTTTCAAATGACACTTCGGACCGTTTGAAATAAGGCGTGTCGACATTGGCAATGTTGTTCGCAATGACTCTCTGGCGCGCGTTTGCGGCCTGAAGTCCGCCTTCCAAACGTTGAAAGCTGACGCTGTTCAGCAAATCCATTCCGTATCCCCCTTATTTTCCATAACTTTACTATTTGTCCGTGGGGAACTTTCTTCCCAATTTCACTTTTTTTCGACAAAAGTCCTTAGAAATATTGCTTATTCTAGGTCTAAAGTAGAAAAAATTACTATATTGTCGTATATCCTAAGTTTCTTAAAGATTGGGACATATTACAATAAGAAAAAAGCCCTATCTTTTACCAGAAAGAAGGTCTTTGTTCTTAATTTCTCTGAAATTTTTGCTAAATCTTTGCAGGATAAGGGTTTGTGGGCTTACATAGGACAGGCCTGTTGTCACATTTCGATAAAAACTCAGCTTGAATAGTCCTAGAATTTCAGATTTGCGAAAGTGTCGTAAAATAACCCCTCCCTTGCATACGAGCGCAGGATTATAGTTATACCTCCCAGAGAGGTTCTTACGATGTCGGCACTGTCTTTCCTGTGGTCCCTTCCTCAGCACAACAAAAAAAGACATGCCCGAAGGATCTTCATCCTTCTGACATGTCCCCGCTGTGACGGTTGTCGGTTTACAATATATATTGGCTCAAATCGCGGTCTTGGGCGATGTCGCCCAGCTTTTCGCGCACGTATTCCGGCGTGATGGTCATATTCTCCAAGGTCAATTCAGGCGCCTCAAACGACAAATCCTCGAGCAGCTTCTCCAGAATCGTATGCAGCCTGCGCGCACCGATGTTCTCGGTATTCTGGTTGACGGTCGCGGCAATTTTGGCAATTTCCCGGATCGCTTCAGATGAGAATTCGACCTCGATGTCCTCGGTTTTGAGCAGCTCGGTATACTGCTTGGTCAAGGCGTTCTTCGGCTCGGTCAGAATCGACACAAAGTCGTCGAGAGACAAGCTGCTCAGCTCCACGCGGATCGGGAACCGGCCTTGAAGCTCGGGAATGAGGTCCGACGGTTTGGCGATATGGAATGCACCTGCGGCAATAAACAAAATAAAGTCCGTCTTCACGGGGCCGTATTTGGTCATGACCGTCGACCCTTCCACGATCGGCAGAATATCCCTCTGGACGCCTTCACGGGACACGTCAGGCCCAGAGCCTTTGCCCTGGCTGGCAACTTTATCGATTTCGTCGATAAAGATAATGCCCGACTGCTCAGCGCGAAGAATCGACTCGGCGATGACGTCGTCCATGTCGATCAGCTTGGTCGCTTCCTCCTGCGTCAGCACCTTGCGCGCTTCCCGGATCGGCAGCTTCCGCTTCTTCGTCCGGCGCGGCAGCAGGCTGCCGAACATTTCCTGCATGTTCATGCCCATCTGGTCATTCCCCTGCCCGGCCAGCATATCCATCATCGTCGGCGAGTTGTCTTCCACGTCGATTTCGATCATGTCGTCTTCCAGGCTGCCGGACTGAAGCTTAAACTTCACCTGGCGCCGGCGTTCGGTCACGGTGCTGTCCTGCTCCTTATCCTCTTCCGTATCCTGTGCGTTCTGGTTGCCATTGCCGAACAGCATTTCAAACGGGTTGCGCTGCGCCTTGTTTTTGCCAGCCGGCGGAACGAGAATTTGCACGATTCGTTCGTTGGCGAGCTCCTCGGCGCGGTCTTTTACTTTTTCCGTACGCTCCGCTTTGACCATGCGGATGGACGTTTCGATCAAATCGCGGACCATGGATTCCACGTCGCGGCCGACGTATCCCACTTCCGTAAATTTGGTGGCTTCGATCTTCACAAACGGCGCATTGACCAGCTTCGCCAAACGTCTGGCAATTTCGGTCTTGCCCACACCCGTCGGACCGATCATCAGGATGTTCTTCGGTACAATCTCATCCCGAACATCCTCGGGAAGCCGGTTGCGGCGGTAACGGTTGCGCAGTGCGACGGCGACGGATTTCTTCGCCTGCTTCTGGCCTACAATGTATTTATCCAGTTCGGCCACGATTTGTCTTGGCGTCAAACTTTGGTTATCCATATGCATTCCTCCACCCTTACAGCTCTTCCACAATGATATTTCCATTGGTGTATACGCAAATTTCCGAAGCAATTTTCAAAGCTTCCCGCGCGATATCCTTCGCTTCCAAGTCCTGGGCGTGACGCTTCAGCGCCCGTCCGGCGGAGAGCGCAAAATTGCCTCCCGAGCCAATGGCCAGCACGTCGTCGTCCGGTTCGATGATTTCACCGCCTCCGGAAATGAGCAGCATGCCGGTTTTATCCATAACGATCATGAGTGCCTCAAGCTTGCGGAGAACGCGATCCTGGCGCCAGTCCTTGGCGAGCTCCACGGCGGCACGCTGCAGATTGCCATGATGCTCCTCCAGTTTGCTTTCGAATTTTTCAAAAAGGGTAATGGCGTCCGCCACGGAGCCTGCAAAGCCGGCAACGACCTGGCCTCTGTACAGGCGGCGCACCTTTTTGGCGGTCTGCTTCATAATGACATTTTCACCGAAGGTCACCTGGCCGTCACCGGCGATCGCCGCTTTTCCGTTATGGCGTACAGCGCAAATGGTTGTCGCATGAAAAGATAAATCCATACCTACAGACCTCCTAATCTATACTTCCTGATGTTCGGTTGCCAGTCCGGCTTCCTGGATAAACGCGGCAATCGTCTCCAAAGCCCGATTGGCCAGCGCCTCGTTCTTTTCCTTTTTGTTGCGGATCTTCTTCTCCAATTTCGGCAGCAGGCCGAAGTTGGCGTTCATCGGCTGGAAATGCTCCGAATCCGCGGTCGTAATATAATGAGCCATGCTGCCGAGGGTGCTTGTGTCAGGGAACACGACAAGGTCCTGTCCAAGCGCCTTTCTCGCTGCATTAATGCCCGCTATAAGCCCGGATGCGGCAGATTCCACATATCCCTCTACCCCTGTCATTTGACCGGCAAAAAACAGGTTTTCATTCGTTTTCAGCTGATAGGTCGGTTGGAGCAGCTTCGGAGAGTTGATGAACGTATTGCGGTGCATGACGCCGTAGCGCACATATTCCGCGTTTTCCAATCCCGGAATCATAGAGAATACGCGCTTTTGCTCTCCCCATTTGAGATGGGTTTGGAAGCCGACCAGATTGTACAGCGTACCGGCGGCATTATCTTGACGCAGTTGCACGACCGCATAAGGCAGCTCACCCGTGTGCGGGTTGACCAGCCCTACCGGCTTCATCGGCCCGAACAGCGCCGTCTGCTTGCCGCGCTTCATCATGACCTCGATCGGCATGCAGCCCTCGAAGTATACTTCCTTCTCAAACTCTTTCAACTGCGCGACTTCCGCATTGACCAGCGCGTCATAAAACGCGTTGAATTCCTCTTCGGTCATCGGACAGTTCAAGTAAGCCGCTTCGCCTTTATCATAACGGGAAGCCAGGTATACTTTGCTCATATCGATGGAGTCTTTCTCGACGATTGGAGCCGCAGCATCGTAGAAGTAGAAATACTCTTCGCCCATAAGTGCTTTGATCTCGGCGGAGAGTGCAGGCGAGGTCAGCGGGCCTGTGGCGATGACGACAATCCCTTCTTCTGGTATATGCTGAATTTCTTCGTTTACGACTTCAATCAGCGGATGGTTATGGAGAGTGCTCGTAATATCCCCGGAAAAACCGTCGCGGTCCACCGCCAGAGCGCCTCCGGCAGGAACCGCATTTTTATCGGCGGACTTCAGGATCAGCGAATCCAGCATCCGCATTTCTTCTTTGATGACGCCGACTGCGTTCGTAAGTCCGTTGGCGCGCAGCGAATTGGTGCAGACGAGCTCGGCGAACTTGTCCGTATGGTGCGCGGGCGTCTTCACGACCGGGCGCATTTCGTATAATTTCACGGGAACCCCCCGGCTTGCGATCTGCCAGGCAGCCTCGCTGCCTGCCAGACCCGCGCCGATGACGGTTACCTGCTGTACTTCTGTCAACTTCATTACCCCCTGCTGTTTACAATTACATCAATTCTTCGTTGTCTTCGTTCTCTTCCAGGGGCTCGGTATGGTCGCATGCCGTGCATTGGAGACGTGCTCCCTGCTTGTTGCGCTTCTCAACCATCAGAGAGCCGCATTTTGGACAAGGCTTCGGCGACGGTTTATCCCAGGATACGAAATCGCATTCCGGATAACGGTCGCAGCCATAGAAAATCCGCCCCTTCTTGCTGCGGCGCTCGACCACATGCCCTTCCTTGCATTTCGGACAAGTGACGCCGATATCTTTGACGATCGGCTTCGTGTTCCGGCAGTCCGGAAATCCGGAGCAGGCGAGGAATTTGCCAAACCGCCCCAATTTGTATACCATCGGTCGGCCGCATTTGTCGCAAATCTCGTCCGATACCTCGTCCTCGATTTCGATTTCCTTCATTTCTTCCTCGGCTACTTCCAGGCGCTTTTCAAAGGAAGAATAGAACTCAGCAAGCACCTTGACCCAATCCTCCGAGCCTTCCTCGACATGGTCGAGATCGTCTTCCATGTGGGCCGTAAATTCCACATCAAGAATTTCCGGGAAAAATTGTTCCATTTGCTCGATGATCAATTCACCCAATTCTGTCGGAACGAACTTTTTCTCTTCGATCGCGACGTAACCGCGCTTTTGGATCGTCTCCAGCGTCGGCGCATACGTACTTGGCCGTCCGATGCCGAGCTCCTCCATCGCCCGGACCAACCGGGCTTCGGTGTAGCGCGGAGGCGGCTGCGTGAAGTGCTGCTTCGGCTCGATATCTTCCTTCTTCAGCTTATCCCCTACGGCCAAGGCAGGCAAAAACTTCTCTTCTTCCGTCGTGCCGTCGTCGTTGCCTTCCACGTATACCTTCATAAAGCCCTGGAAGCGGACTTTCGAACCGGATGCGCGGAATACGGCAGGCCCGGCCGCAATATCAACGGAAAGCGTATCCAGTATGGCGGAAGCCATCTGGCTGGCAACGAAACGTTCCCAAATCAGCTTGTAAAGACGGTATTGGTCACGGCTCATGAACGACTTCACCGAGTCGGGATCGCGCATGACCGAGGTCGGGCGGATCGCTTCGTGGGCGTCCTGGGCGTTCGCCGATTTTTTCGAATACTCCCGCGGTGTTTCAGGGACAAATGGTTCCCCGTACTTCCCGCTGATAAATTCCTTGGCTTCTTCCTGGGCCGATCCGGCAATCCGGGTGGAGTCCGTACGCATATAAGTGATGAGGCCGACGGTCCCTTCTTTCCCGAGCTCTACGCCTTCGTACAGCTGCTGGGCGACGGACATCGTTTTGGCGGCACGAAAATTAAGCTTCCGGGCAGCTTCCTGCTGCAGGGAGCTTGTCGTAAACGGAGGCGAAGGATGCCGCTGGCGTTCCTTTTCCTTTACTTCGCTGACTTTAAAGGTGGCTCCCTTAATGGCAGCGAGCACTTCGTTTACTTCATCCTCTCGCGACAGTTCTTTCTTCTGGCCGTTCAGCTGCTGGAATTTCGCCTCAAAAACGGAATCTCCCTTGGCGAGCTGGGCCGTAATGGACCAGTATTCCTCCGGAATAAACGCGTTGATTTCGTTCTCCCGGTCGATGATAATCTTGACCGCAACCGATTGAACGCGGCCCGCGGACAAACCTTTCTTTACCTTTTTCCACAAAAGCGGACTGATCTTGTAACCGACGAGCCGGTCCAGAATACGTCTGGCCTGCTGTGCGTTGACCAGGTCCATATTGATCTTGCGCGGCGTTTTAAATGCATCCTTGACCGCTTGCTTCGTAATTTCGTTAAACACGACGCGGCAGCTATCCGTATCGTCGAGCTCCAGGGCATGGGCAAGATGCCAGGCAATCGCTTCACCCTCGCGATCGGGGTCAGCTGCGAGATAAACCTTTTTCACTTTTTTGCTGGCGTCCTTGAGTTCCTTTAATACGGAGCCTTTTCCGCGGATCGTAATATATTTCGGATTAAAGTCATTCTCGACCTCAACTCCGATTTGGCTCTTCGGGAGATCACGCACGTGACCCATCGAAGCTTTTACGATATACTTGCTGCCTAAATATTTGCCGATCGTTTTCGCCTTGGCCGGCGATTCTACGATGACAAGTGAGTCAGCCATAGGTTCATCCCCCTTTCCGAACAATTCTGTGAATGTTAGTCAATAGACTCTTGTTATATAAGCTTGTATATAGCACCAGATAATTGGGTAATCTGCTTTTTTATGATTAAAGATAACAGAACTGAATGCAAATGTCCAAAATCCCATCCGGTCTGCTGCAGCAGCTCATCCAATGTAGACGGCCCTTGTTCCAATATATGGTATATCCCAAGCTCATCCATTGTCAAATGATCTGCAGGCAGCCGCGTGTCCTCCAACATCTGACGCTCCCTATTGTATGTATCTTCAAACCCTTTTGGCAACCATGAATCATATTCTTCGATGACGTCTTCGGCATTCAGCACCATTTTGGCCCCTTGTTTAATCAAGTTCAGCGCCCCGCGGCTCTTGGGCGAGGTGACCGGCCCAGGCACGGCGAACACATCCCTGCCGGCTTCGAGCGCCAAATCCGCGGTAATCAAAGAACCGCTGCGCGAGTCCGCTTCGACGACCAGCGTCCCTAGCGTCAAGCCGGCGATGATACGGTTGCGCTGCGGAAACAAACCGGGATGCGATTTGGTCCCGGAAGGATACTCCGTCAGAATGAGTCCATCCTCGGCGATCCGCTCATACAATCCTCTGTTCTCCGGCGGATAGATCACGCCGTGTCCGGTCCCCATCACCGCAATCGTATTGCCTCCGCAGGCAAGAGCGGCTTCATGGCACACGCTGTCGATGCCTCTGGCCATGCCGCTGACGATCGTGAACCCAGCCGCACTGATGCCCTCCGCCAGCTCCTGGCCGACCTTACGGCCATAGGCCGTAGGTACCCTTGTCCCGACCATGGCGACGCCGGGCGTTTGCAGCAATCCCCGTTTTCCAGTGCAGTACAATACCCATGGAGGCTCCGCTATCTCCTTTAAATACGCAGGGTAATCCTCATCCAAAAAAGTCAGGATGCCGGCGCCTCCCTCAAGCTTACGGGATTTCAGCTCTTCGATCAAATCGGTTGTGATTCGTTCAGATAAAAGCTTCGCCTTTTCCTCGGGAAAACCTGCTTCCTCCCAATCTCTACTATTATAATGGAGCATGTCCCCGGAGAACATACGCTGCCCGCGCAGCCTGGCAATACTCTTCCTTCCGATCCCCTCGGTCTCGTGCAGTGCGATCAACAGCCACCGTTCGTTCTTCACGCCAATCCCGCCCTTCCTTATATTTTCCAGTTTTTTGGTGTTGAAAACACAAAAAAGCAACCCTTTATCCCCCGGATGGAGAAATAAAAGGTTGCTTACCTTTGAACCGTAAATAACGCCGGTTTATATTAGTGAGTCGTGCATTTTTCCAGCAGGCCGCGTTCTTCCAGAACGCTTACCAGTGTAGATCCCATTTCCGAAGGCGTCGGAGCGACTTTGATGCCGCATTCCTCCAGCTTGGCGATCTTTTCTTTCGCCGTGCCTTTACCGCCGGAAATAATAGCGCCCGCATGTCCCATGCGCTTGCCTGGAGGCGCAGTAACGCCGCCGATGAAGCCGACGACCGGCTTGGTCATGTTGGCGCGGATCCATTCCGCTGCCTCTTCTTCCGCCGTTCCGCCGATTTCGCCGATCATGATCACAGCATAAGTGTTCGGATCATCGTTAAAGCGGCTCAAAATATCGATGAATTCCGAGCCTTTTACCGGGTCGCCGCCAATGCCTACCGCAGAGGACTGGCCGATCCCGCGGGTCGTCAATTGATGAACCGCTTCGTAGGTCAGCGTTCCGCTGCGGGATACAACGCCCACATGTCCCGGAGTATGGATGTACCCAGGCATGATACCGATTTTGCATTCTCCAGGTGTAATGACCCCTGGGCAGTTTGGTCCGATCAGGACGGTTTTCTTGCCTTCCATGTAACGGGACACTTTGACCATGTCCAGCACCGGAATGCCTTCTGTAATACAGATGACCAGTTCCATTTCCGCATCGACGGCTTCCATGATGGAGTCGGCCGCAAATGCCGGCGGTACGTAGATAACGCTTGCAGTTGCGCCAGTCGCTTCCTTGGCTTCTACAACCGTGTTATATACGGGCAGGCTGACCGTTTGGCCGTTCTCCAGCGTAATGTCAACCTTGGTGCCGCCTTTGCCCGGAGAAGTTCCTCCGACCATTTGCGTGCCGTAGTCAAGGGCGCCTTTCGCATGGAAAAGGGCGGTTTTCCCGGTGATGCCCTGTGTGATGACTTTTGTATTTTTATCGACCAAAATACTCACGTTTGTTCACATCCCCTATCGTATTTTAAAGATTCTATTTTACGAGTGAGACAATTTTTTGGGCGCCGTCAGCCATGGAGTCGGCAGGCACGATGTTCAGGCCGGATTCGGCCAAAATTTTCTTGCCCAGATCCACGTTGGTTCCTTCAAGACGCACAACCAGCGGACGGGTCAAACCGAGCTGCTTGGCAGCTTCAACCACGCCTTCGGCGATGACGTCGCAGCGCATAATTCCGCCAAAGATGTTGACGAAAATGCCTTTGACCTGCTCATCCGACAGGATGATCTTGAACGCCTCGGTAACCTTCTCTTTCGTGGCACCGCCCCCTACGTCGAGGAAGTTGGCCGGGTCTCCGCCGTAGTACTTGATAATATCCATCGTGGCCATGGCAAGGCCTGCGCCGTTGACCATACAGCCGATGTTGCCGTCGAGAGCTATGTAGCTCAGGTCGTATTTGGAAGCTTCGATTTCTTTTTCATTCTCTTCGTCCAGGTCGCGAAGCTCTTGAATGTCTTTGTGCCGGAACAGTGCGTTGGAGTCAAAGTTCAGCTTGGCATCGAGTGCCATGACATTGCCGTCACCCGTTACAACCAGAGGGTTGATTTCTGCAATGGAGCAGTCCTTGTCAACAAAAGCGGTGTACAGGGCGATCATAAACTGAACCGCCTTGTTGACCAGTTCGTTAGGGATGTTGATCGCATAAGCCAGTCTGCGTGCTTGGAAAACCTGCAGGCCTACGGCCGGATCCACCACTTCTTTGAAAATTTTCTCAGGCGTTGCAGCGGCAACCTCTTCGATTTCCGTTCCGCCTTCTTCCGATGCCATCATCACGACACGTCCGGTAGCGCGGTCAACAACGACGCCGACGTAATATTCCTTGCGGATATCGCAGCCCTCTTCGATCAGAAGCCGCTTGACTTCTTTACCTTCCGGGCCTGTCTGATGCGTAACGAGCACTTTGCCGAGGATTTCCTCCGCGTAAGCACGAACCTCGTCCAGGTTCTTGGCCACTTTGACGCCGCCGGCTTTACCGCGGCCACCTGCATGGATTTGCGCTTTGACAACCGTGACTTGGCTGCCCAGGGATTTAGCGGCTTCAACCGCTTCTTCCACGGTGTAGGCCACCTTTCCGTTCGGAACGGTAACGCCGTACTGCTTTAACACTTGTTTTCCTTGATATTCATGGATATTCATTTACGGTATCCTCCTATCAACATGACTGCTACAAGGCGGGTTCTGATATCTCTTGGAAAATAATATAAACCCAAGCTATTGTAACATGTTTTTAAAACGCTTACCTTAAGAAACTGCGTTTCCATCGACAGCTTTTTGATATCGGTTTAATCCGTTTGAGAGAATATTTGGGATTTGATGGTAAAATCCGCCCTCCAAGTAACGTCTTAGGTCCGATATAATTCCACCTGGAGCCTTGCATCGTTCCAACATGGTTTCATGGATAACAGGGAAAAAGAGCGACAAATTTGCAGATGTTGGTCTGCAAAAATCGCTCTTCACTTCACATCTTGCCCTCTTGCTGTTCGTTGTTGTGATGGACACGGTTCAGCAGACTCTTGAACTGGCCCAGCAATTGCCCGAATTCGCTCTCGTTCAGGCACAGCTCCTGCTGCATGGCGGCCGGAACGTTCAGCGCCTTCTCCTTCAGCTTGTTTCCTTCGTCCGTCAACGTGATGATGACCTTCCGTTCGTCCTGGGCAGAGCGCTCACGGTGAATCAGACCAGCGGCCTGAAGTCTCTTCAGCAGGGGCGTCAAGGTGCCGGAGTCCAGGAAAAGAGCCTCCCCAAGCTCCTTCACGGTACACTGTCCCCGCTCCCAAAGCACAAGCAGGACCAAATACTGGGAATATGTCACACCGAGCTTCTCCAGATGGGGCTGATACAGCTTGGTGATTTCTCGCGAACAGGCATAGATGGTAAAGCACAGCTGATTTTCCAGCTGCAGTTGCGGATTCATTTCACTTGGTTTCATCACTTTCGTCTTCACCTGCCTTCTTGTCATAATATTATCATAATTTTGTCACATTATCATAGTAATTGCGCGATATCTTCTACAGAGACAACTGATTCCGTCCAATTATATTGTATACTTTTAAATTTTAAACAACAAATCGGTCTTGAATCACTCCCTTACAAGCATACCTCTATTTCCCATCCCCGATGCCTCCCATCTTGACTTTTACTGCTTACGGTCCTACAATTTTTGTAAACTTAAGCGAAAATAAGGAAGCACCTTTTTTCCGTCAACTACGGCGATCCCGTTCTCGTTTGTCCAGGGAAACCGCCGGGGAATAGGGGTGCTTTATTGTATGTATGGAAAAATGCACAGTACATGTTTATACGGAATTGACGGGGTTATCATTCAGGTGGAGGTCGACATTTCCAACGGACTGCCGCAGACGAGCATTATCGGACTGCCGGACTCCGCCATCCGTGAAGCGGTGGAACGTGTCCGGGCGGGCATCAAAAATTGCGGCTTCACCTTCCCCCTTCAGCGCGTCACGATCAATCTCGCACCGGCCGATCTGAAAAAGGAAGGTTCTGCGTTTGATCTGGCCATTGCCCTCGGCATTCTCGTAACGAGCGGACAGCTTCTGCTGCCGCAGGATGAGAAGCTGCTTCTCATCGGAGAAATGGCGCTCGACGGCAGCCTGAGGCCCGTTAACGGCGTTCTGTCCATGGTGGACAGGGCGAAGCGCGAGGGATTCACCGCCGTTCTGCTGCCGGTGGAAAATGCCGGTGAGGCCGCCTTAATCGATCAAATGAATATTTATGCCATCCGGCATTTAAACGAGCTGCGAGAGCTGGCCGCAGAACACTCGGCTGCTGATGTGCCCGGCAAAGACCAGCCCCTCCGGATTCAAAGCTTGTCCCCGCTGCTGAAAGCACCGGGGACTGCCGCTAATTCCGTATCCGATCACCTTCCTGCAGAAGATTATGCCGACGTGCTCGGCCAGCTCCATGTCAAAAGGGCGCTCACGATTGCTGCCGCCGGCATGCACAACATTATGCTGATCGGACCGCCCGGAACCGGCAAAACGATGCTCATCAAACGCCTGCCGACCATCCTGCCCTTCATGACCGAGCAGGAGGCGCTCGAAACGACCAAAATATTCAGCGCAGCCGGAAAACTGAAGGAACCCGGCTCAGGACTGATCCGCAGACGTCCTTTTCGTTCCCCGCACCACACCATCTCTTCCGGAGGACTGATCGGTGGAGGAACGATACCCAAGCCGGGCGAAGTCAGCCTAGCTCACCGGGGTATCCTGTTTCTGGACGAGCTGCCGGAATTCAACCGCCAAGTGCTCGAAGTGCTGCGGCAGCCGCTGGAGGACAAAACGGTGACGATCAGCAGGGCCCGTGCCGTGCACACCTTCCCGGCGCACTTCATGCTGGCGGCTTCGATGAATCCGTGTCCGTGCGGGTACCTCGGAAGCGATCACCCGGAACATCAATGCACATGCAGCTTCAGCCGGATCGCCCAATACCGCGCCAAAATCTCCGGTCCGCTGCTCGACCGGATCGATCTTCAAGTCGAGGTCCCCCGTCCTAAGGAATGGTCCACGGATGCACCGAGCCTGTCCTCGGCTGAAATGCGCAGTCAGGTGCTCGAAGCCCATGCGCGTCAGCAACAACGATACGGCAGCGGTTACGGCGGCTGGAACAGCGAGCTGACCGGCAGTGCGCTCCGGCGTTTCGCCAGGCTCGACTCCGCTTCAGCCGATATGCTCCATCAGACGATCGAAACGCTGGGCCTCAGCATGCGGGCATATGACCGCATCCTGAAACTGGCCCGGACGATCGCCGACCTCGACGGCCAGGAGAATATCGCCTTCAACCATGTGGCGGAAGCGATCCAGTACAGGAATTTGGACCGGCCGCAGATTACGGGGGTGGGGTGAAAGGAAGCAAATTTGCGGTATAAACGCTAGTAAGGTGATTCATGGTTTAAGTCAATATTTTGCGTACTATTACGAAAATAAAATGATGCAGACTGCCCTTCGACCCCTTCGGCCTTCCGGCTTCATGATCTATGCTCTAAGTCGAAGGGATAAAGGCAACGATATCTAAACTCCAGAAAACAAACGTTGAGCTCTATCAGCAGATAGATGCGCAGCCTCAGACGCTACAGGGATATAAGGCGCCTTATTGTAAATCATCTGAAGAAACTAGACACTGGGGTTCACAACAAAAAATAACCTGCCATTTGCGGCAGGTTATTTCCGTCAATCCATTCACTTTTCAAAACCCGGTCATCACAACTAGATCTAATTTACAACTTGGCAGGTAGATCATCGGGCAGCCAAACGCCCTTATTGGCAGGATAGAACTTCGCGTTAACTAATTCAATATTTGTTCTATCTATCTTTTTTTCTATTCTCCATTGCGATCCATGAATAATACAATATCCAGAATATGGATGGACAAATACCTAGTGCAATAGGCTGTTTATCATGTGGCAGCATAAATATAAAAACAATAAAAACAAGAAACGTAATAGCAAGTAGAATGAGATACTTTTTCCAGTGTCTATTTTTAAACACAGGTTCCTCCTCAATTCGTAAATGTTCTCACAGGCTTTTTGCCATATCGTCAATCATGCCTCTCTTTTACTTTCACTGTGAATAGGCTGAGAACCAAAGTAAGAATGACATATGTCCACAATCCATGTATTTCAAATCCATACAGGTATTTGTCCAGAAGCCAAAGTTTAATGGGTGTCAGCACGATGGAAGCCAACATTAAAGCCGGAGTGGTTAAACACCCAATCCCTACAGTGATCAGCATCACCGACATTACCATGGCTAAACTGAATAAAAGACTAATGAGGAACATCAGAAGGGATGCAATCAGCAAAGTTTTAGTATCTGTTATCGAAAGATATGGATTAAAGTACTCATTGCCTATCCAGAACACCAAAAAGGTAACAAGAAAATTCAGAATATTCCTCATGATACCTCCCACGAAATCGTCGTTTCCCCTTTCGATGAAGAACGGGTTGAAGTAAGCTCAAAAAAAGATACTGTCATCCTCTGATGTTGATACCTAGGAAAAATTCTCCTTTAGGCAAGTTCACACATCCCTCTTACTTAGCTTATTCTATGACGAGTTCAAATCACCTTCACCATAAGGTAAATAATTACAATAATACATCCACTTTTCCACCTCTCAGATAAAGCCGTGCTGCTGTTAGTTGTCTATCGAGAGGATCGAGCTAGCTCAGTGAAAATGGGGTAATAAAAAAAACTTCCAATCGCATGGTATTGGAAGTTTTTGATTAGGGGCTCGTCCTAGAACGCCCCCTGTATATGATTAATCGCGGCAATGCTTAGATCGCGCCCCAGCTCCACCGCAACAACGTCAAAGCGTACCTCACGGCCCTCCAGCCGCTGTGCGTGAAGATACACTTCGGCCGTGCTGCGGACCTGGCGGATTTTGCGGAAATTAACAGATTCTGCGGCTGTACCGAAGGAGGTGCCGGCGGTCCGGCTGCGCACCTCTACAAAAACAATGACGCCGCCGTCCTCGGCGACCACGTCCAGTTCGCCGCTGCGGCAGCGCCAGTTCCGGTCGCGGATGCGGTAACCTGCGGAGAGCAGCAGGTCGGCTGCCGCCCGCTCAGCGGCTGCTCCTTTTTGGCGCCGGTTATCCTTCATTTTTCCTTGCCGTCCGTTCATTCGAACGGCCTTTCCCGAGCGAGCCGGTCCGCCCGGTAAATATAGCTGAGAACCTCCGCGACAAGGTGATACAGCTCCGGCGGAATCTGCTGGTCCAGGTCCAGCTTGGAGAGAACCTCCACCAGCGCGGCGTCCTCCTGAACGGGAACCCCGTGTTCCTTCGCCGTCTCGAGAATCGTATCCGCCACTTTTCCCCGGCCCTTCGCCACGACGACCGGGGCATCGTTGTCACCGGGCGCGTATTTGAGGGCGACGGCCTTTTTCAAACTTGGGGACGGCTCCTGCGGCTTGCTGCTCATACCCTCATATCCACCCCCTTGTAGCTCTGCGGCACGAAGTCCGCCACGCGGTGGCCGCCCATGGCCGCACTCAAGCCAGCTGGCAGTTCAGCGGCCGGATTAGGTAGGGGAGCGGCTTTAAGCGTCAGAAGCTGATAGCCGATGGAGGATAGAGCGTCAGCGATTTCAGGCCGTCTGTCTTCCACCAGGGACTGAGCCCATTCCTGATCATTATGGACCTTCAGGCTGACGATCCGGTCGACGATCTGGACGTCGATCAGCGTCTGCCCGAGATGCTTCATCTGAAGGTCGAACCACAGGCGACAGTTGGATGCATCCAGTTCACCCTTGGGGCCGCGCCTGGACTGGACATGCACCGACGCCGTCTCCTGGCCGTCCGGCCCGTTCAAGGGCAGGAACAACGTGACCTGGGCGAACGGCGCCGTCCGGTCCGTGTTCAGGAGCAGCTGCTGGCCGGTCAGCTGCGAGATGACCTGCTGCGCCGCCTCCTTCAAGGCCGGCGGCGCAGCGTCGTCCTGGACGAGCTGAAGGAGGAGCCCCTTCAGCGTGTCGCGCTGCCCGGTTTCCTGCAGCGCCTGCTCCATCCGCGCGGCGGGCTCAGCCAGCTGCTCCGGCCGCACGGCGTGATGCGCCGGGCCGGGAGGCTGCTGCTGAACCGCATGCGGCCGGACGGTCAGCTCCGGACCGTCCGCGGCTTGGGGAGCGGGCTGCGCGGCGGCGGCCCCTGCCGCGCTCGCCGCTCCCGGCGCAGGCCCCGGCTGTGCCGGGCCTGCCACTGCCGCTGCACCCTGGCCTGCGGCCGGTGCAGCCAAGGGCTGCCGCGCGTTCCCCGCCGCGGCACCCGGCCCCTGCGGGGCCTCCTGCGCGGGCTGCAGCAGCGCCGCGCGTACACCCTGCTGCTCGTGCTCCGCACCGAGCAGCTTTAAGAGACGCCCCACCCACGGCTCCGCGCCGTGGGACAGGGGCGTCTTCGGCGAAGGCCCCGTGCCTGCGGGGCCTTCGCCTCCCTGCGCCGCGTGCTGCGGCGCAGGTTCCGCGGCCGGCGCGGCGAAGCCGCCGGCCCCGTGCCCGCCCGCCGGCTCAGCCGGGGCGGGCGTTGGTGCGGCGGCACCCGTGAGCGGTGCCGCGCGCAGCTGCTGCAGCAGCGCCTGCAGCCTGGCGACCAGCGGTTGAAGCGCCGCCGCAGGATGGGACGCCGCGGCAGCCGTGCCGGCCGCGGATGTGCCGTCAGCCGCGCGCCCCGCCGCCTTCCCGGCATCCCCCTCTGCCTCGGTGCTCTTTGGGCTGCGGGCACCTGCCATTGGCTCCGCTTCGGAAGCCGCTATGCTGCCAGCCCCCGGCTGCGCAGCCGCTCCGGGTAACGAAGCCGGCGGCTGCTGCCCCGAAGCCTGTGGCGTAATAACGCCCTGTCCGCTTTTGACTGCAGCCCCCGCTTCCTCCGAACCCGCTCCATCCTGCGCGGTGAACGCATTCAGCTGTTCCTCCAGCACGTGAAGCAGCTGGTGCACCGGCGGGCCGAATACCGCCTGCTGCAACCCCCTTACGCTTTCGGCCGTCAGCGGCAGTCCGCGCTGATTGGCAATCGATGCGGCGCCAAGCCACTGCTCCGTGCTGACCCCGGCAGGTTTTAACGCCAGCGCGTCTTTGAAGACGGCTGCGTTTTCTTTTGTCACATATACGCCCGAAGACCGCAGCGCCTCCAGCATGGCCCGATTCTCCGGCGTATCCGGCAGATCGAGCGATTGCAGCACATCCGCAAGCGACAACGGAGTCCCGGACCCATAGGGGGAACCCTCCATCGCTTTCAATACCGGAAGGCCGCCGCCATTGTCCGGCTGTACCTGCAAGACCGCTGCCTGGCCGGGCTGAAGCGGCGTTTCCAGTGCCGCCCGTACTTTGACGCCTTGGATCTGCAGCACGGCCTCCTGTCCGTCCTCAGAGACGCTCAGCACAACGCCGCGGACGACTTGTCCTTCCTTCAAATCCAGCTGTTTGGTCTCACCCGCTTTGGTGTCCCCCATCATGCCGCGCAGCAGTGAACCGATATTCAATGTCCCTCTCCCCCTTCCGTATTCCTTCGTTTATTTATCGGCCGAACCAGCCGCGGGCTGTAGTCCTACTATCTGCGTTCACGATCTCCGTTGTTTCTTTTCACCAAAAGATCGTCCCCTAACTTCATAATTGCTGCAAATGCTCAGCTCTTCAAACATGAAATGTAAAATACCGTCCAACAAATTACGAATCTGGCTGAATAAGTTTTATCGGATGCTGGGGTCATCGTTACGTCCTGATTGGTCCGCGAGGAACAGAGACGACGCGAAATGGCGACCCTGCACCTCAGGTTGGCCTGTTTTCTGAATCAAAGCTTGCAGATGCTTATCCAGGAAAACGCACCTACCAAAATTCTGATCAGCCAAACTTTCTCCTTATAAAAGTTTACATCGCGACACCCGAGTTTCCATTTAACCTGGCAAAAAAACAGCAGCCCTAGAACAGGGTCTGCTGCACAACTTCCATATTTTTCAAAAAACTGCGGCGATGCATCGGTGTCGGTCCCAAAGCTGCCAGCTGCTCACGGTGCAGTTTGGTTGCATAGCCCTTATGAATCGCGATGCCGTACTCGGGATACTTCGCCTCCCATTCTCCTTCACACAGCCGGTCTCGGCTAACCTTGGCCACGATCGAAGCCGCGGCAATCGATTGGCTGTTTGCGTCCCCTTTGATGATCGCCAGCTGTGGAACGGGCACGTCCACATGCTCCGCGTCCACCAGCAAAAAATCCGCGGTGATCGTCAGGCCAAGCACCGCCTTTTTCATCGCCAGGCGGGCCGCCTGCTTAATATTGATTTCATCGATCGTTCGGGCATCCACGTACCCTACGCTGACGGCAAGCGCCTGCTCCATAATCACGTCGTACAGAAGGTCCCGTTTTTTGGCGCTCAACTTTTTCGAATCGTCGACGCCCTCCAGAACGAGTCCTTCCGGCAGGATCACGGCCGCCGCCACCACGTCGCCAAATAAACAGCCTCTGCCAACCTCGTCCACACCCGCTATGTACCGGTAATCTCTTTCTATGTATTCGCGTTCATATTTTAGCAGGTCCCTCGGGGACTGCTCGATCTCTTCCGTATCCATGCTGTCTTTCCTCCTTCGTGCTGCAAGAGCCAAGGGGTATTCCCGCCCATTCCCCTGGCAAGTCTATCAAACTCGCAATCTATCCTTTTTATTGTACTATGTTCGGGCAGCGGATTCCAACGAAAAACGACATCTGGCAGGCTTCCAAAATCGGGATGCGGACTGCTGGAGTGCAGAAGATGCGCCGAGCCGAAATGTCCGAAAGCATTAGCTGGTGAAAGACGAAGTTAGCCGTAAAATGTGCCGCAAAGAAAAAAATGTACTGTAAAGAGGCGAGTGTGCTTAAAAAGAAGAGTGTACTGCAAAGAGGAGGAATGTGCTGAAAAAAGAAGTCTACTGCTAAGAGAAAAATGTGCTGTAGTAAGAAATGAACTGCAAAGGGAAGAATGTACTTCAAAGAGTGAACATGGATGTTGATATATCAAACGTTTGAATACGGGTTATACGTGGTTTTTGGCAATCCCGAAGTCCACCGTGAACTGACTAAGCTCTTTGACATGCATTATGCAACCAATGAAGAATGATGGTGCCAAGGGCTATGAGGGGTAGCCACAGCCAACACATCCTATGTAAGAACTTCTACCTTGCACAAGCGTTTTGACACTAACCCAGTCAGCTATATTTTTCATAAATAACCAATAAAATACTACCATTCAGCTGCTTGAGAAGGCACCACAACTTTAATCACCCGTACACCACGATCCCCACACAAAAAA
The DNA here is from genome assembly GCF_038009285.1 of Paenibacillus sp. FSL R5-0378. Lineage (NCBI taxonomy): Bacteria > Bacillati > Bacillota > Bacilli > Caryophanales > Paenibacillaceae > Paenibacillus > Paenibacillus sp. FSL R5-0378. The sequence continues at coordinate 3,252,671 of NZ_JBBPAY010000001.1, read as the reverse complement.
ATAGCTGCATCAATGCAGCTATCGTCGCCGTGCCCTCAAGCACCTGCATGTATTCTACACCGGCTCGCTGAGCAGCGACAAAAACTGCCTCGTCCGCTCCTGCGCCGGATGGTTTAGCACCTCAATCGGGCTGCCCTGCTCCATGATGATTCCTTCGTCCATAAACACGATCCGGTCCGCCACCTGGCTCGCAAATTTCATCTCATGGGTCACGATGGCCATCGTCATGCCTTCTACAGCCAGCTCTTTGATGACCTTCAGCACTTCACCGACCAACTCCGGATCCAGGGCGGACGTCGGTTCATCGAATAAAAGCAGCTCCGGACCGATGCCCATTGCCCGGGCAATACCGACCCGCTGCTGCTGTCCGCCGGACAGCTGGTGCGGATAGGAGTCCGCTTTGCCGGCAAGTCCTACCTTGCCCAGAAGCTCCAGCGATCTCTCCTTAGCCTCCGCTCGGCTCTTTTTCTGCACGATGACCTGCGCCTCCATCACGTTCTGCAGAGCCGTCATATGGGGAAACAGATTATACGATTGAAAAACCATACCGGTTTTCCTCCGGAAAGCCAGGATATCTCCCCTTCCCGGCTTGTTTCCTTCCCTGAACGACAAGGCGGAGTCTCCGATCCGCAGCGTTCCTTCCGTCGGGATTTCCAGCAGGTTGATGCAACGGAGCAGCGTCGTTTTTCCGGAACCGGAGGGCCCGATGATGACCGTTACTTGCCCTTTTTCGATCGACAGGTCGATTCCCTTGAGCACTTCATTGCTGCCAAAGCTTAATCTCAGGTCGTTGATTTCAATCATGATGCATCCCTCGTTTCGCTATCTTGCGGCATAACGGTCAAACCGGTGTTCGAGCTGATGCTGGACCGCCGACAGAACGGTGCTGAAGATGAGGTAGATCAAGGCTACCTCGCAGTACAGCAGCAAAGGCTCATACACGACCGCCGTTATTTGCTGCCCCTTTTGGAACAGCTCTGTGAGTGTCACCGTCGCAGCCAGCGACGTATCCTTCAGCAGGCTGATAAAAGAGTTGGCCAGCGGAGGCAGCGATACCCTTGCCGCCTGCGGCAGAACAATCCGGCGCAGCGCCTGGGAACGGGTCATCCCGACCGAGTACGCCGCCTCCCACTGCCCCTTGGCGATGGACTGGATCGCGGCGCGCATAATTTCGGAACCATAGGCTCCGACACTGATTGAGAACCCGATCACCGCGGCGGTGAATGCGTCGATGACAACGCCGATGCTCGGAAGCCCGTAGAAAATGATAAACAGCTGGACAAGCAGCGGAGTCCCCCGGATGATCCACACATAAAACCAGGCGACCCGCTGGAGAATGCTCCAACGCGACAATCGGGCCAGCGCGGTAAGGAACGCCAGCACGAAACCGAGAATGAAGGAAATGATCGTCAGGGGAATCGTGAACTTGATCCCCGCCATAAGCAGCGGCACAAAGGAGTCGATAAAAATATCGGTGAGATGGGCGGTTCTGTCATTCATCGGTTAACCCCCTTTTGCCGCTTATTTCGATACATCCGTACCAAAGTATTTTTTGGAGATGGCAAGGTACGTTCCATCCTTCTTCATGTCGGCCAGCGCCTGGTTAATGGCGTCCCGCAGCTCGTTGTTGTTTTTGTTCATCAGTACGGCGCTGGTGCTTCCCGTATCGGTTTCGTCCACCACCTTGATCGGCGCGTCGGGACGTCTTGTTTTGAAGTCGAGATAGGACAGTTTGTCGTTCACCGTAGCATCGATGCGCCCGGACAGCAGCAAGTCGATCGCTTGGTTAAATCCGTCGACCTGCACGATCGTGGCACCGTTGTCCTTAGCTATTTGATTCAGATTGCTCGTCAGCGACTGCCCTGCTTTTTTGCCTTTGAGGTCGGCGAGCTTTTTGATGTCCTGATTATTGTCCTTCACAATCAAAACCGCCTTGGAGGCGATGTAAGGGTCCGAAAAGTCGTATTTAGCCTTCCGCTCTGCATTAATGGATACTTCGTTCATCACCACGTCGAAACGCTTGGCGTCCAAGCCGGCGATCATGCCGTCCCATTTCGTTTCGATAAACTCCGGCTTCACGCCGAGCCTTTTGGCAATCTCCCGGCCCAGGTCAACGTCAAAACCGGTCAGCGTTCCTTTATCATCATGATAGGTAAAAGGTGCATACGTTCCTTCCGTGCCGATGCGCAGCTTGCCGCTTTGCTTGATCGTCTCAAGCAGGTTTTTCCCCGTCTGGGCGCCCCCGGTTTGCCCTTCCTGCGGCTTCGTTCCCGTATTTCCGCCGCACGCCGTCGTCACGGCCAGCATCAACGTCATCACGATTGCCCAATAAATCCGCCAGCTTCTCACATTTTTCCTCCTCTAACCGTTTTCACCTATTTTGCCACGATGCTGTATTTTCATTCGCGGCCGCCCTACTTACGCTTGATCCCGACAAAAAAAGCCCATGACCCCAGGTCATGAGCTTTCCTCTTCTCTATTATAAGTCTATTTTCTGCTGCGACACTATTTCGATATGTCGATAAATCCTTCCCCAAACACGTCCCGAACGTCATGGATCGTAATAAACGCCTGCTTGTCCGCTACCTTGACGATCTTTTTCAGGACAGGCACCTCCTGCTTGCTGATGACGATGTACAGCACTTCCTTGGCCGACTTGCTGTAATAGCCGTACCCTTTAAACACGGTGACTCCCCGGTCCATAACCCGGTTAACCTTCTCGGCGATCTCCGCATGCTGCTCCGATACGATCATCACCGCCTTTTTCGGGTTCAAGCCCTCGATGATGAATTCCATCACCTTCGTACCGACGAACAGCATAATGATCGTCAGCATCAGGCTTTCCGCGCCAATGATAAAGTAGGAGGAGAACGCGACGATCAGATCAAAGAACAGCAGGGCGTAACTGATGTTCCAGTCCCAGTATTTATGGGCAATCCGCGCCAAAATGACCGTACCGGCGGTGGTGCCTCCGGCCCTCACGATCAGCCCGATGCCGACACCGGCCAATACACCGCCAAAAATCGCATTGACGATCGGTTCGTTCGATGTTAGTGTCCAATTTTCGGTCAAATGGAGGAACAAAGAGTTAAACACGACGGCAACGATGGTGTACACCGTCGTCATTTTGTCCAAAAACTTATAACCCACGATCAGCAGGATGGCGTTCAAAATCAGGTTAACCAATCCCGGCGACCATGCAAACAGGTAGTACAGGATGATCGTAATCCCGGTCACACCGCCTTCGCCCAGGTCGTGGGGAATGACAAACAGATTGATATCGAGCGCAAAAATAAACGCCCCCGCGATGATCGTCATGATTTCCATCATTCTTTTTTTCATATGACGGCCTTCCTCTCCCATAAATCAACACGCAAAAAAAGCCCAGTACCTATAACGGAACTGGGCTTGTTCGTTCACTATGATACTGTACATCTCGCTTTGATACACGCTGGACACATGAATCGTATCCGGCGTTCTTTTCCGATTAATAAGGGGCTTCCATCGAGAACCGGCCCATTTTGCCGGCGCGCAGCTCCCGCAGCAGCGTCTTCGACGCTTTCTCAAGATCCACCCGTCCGCCGCTCATCAAGCAGCCGCGCTTACGCCCCACCGCTTCCATGATAGCGACGATTTCGTCGCTTTCGTCCGGGTTATGCGGCATGTCCGCGTCGATCTCGAAGCGCTCACGGAAGGCGTCCCAGTAATACTGGACCAGGTATTTGACCGCAAAAAAGGCGACATCCTCTACGTTCAGGATCTCTTCCTTGATCGCGCCGGTTACCGCGAGGCGGTAGCCAACGTTCTCGTCCTCAAATTTGGGCCACAAAATCCCCGGAGTATCCAGAAGCTCGATTTCTCCGCCTACCTTAATCCACTGCTGGCCCTTCGTCACGCCCGGCCGGTCCCCCGTTGCAGCAATGCTGCGCCCGGCGAGCCGGTTGATCAGCGTCGACTTGCCTACGTTCGGGATGCCGACGATCAGCGCACGGATCGCCCGCGGGTTCATCCCCTTGGCGATTTGGCGATCGATCTTCTCCTTCAGGAGCAGCTTCAGCTGTCCAGGAATTTCTTTCACGCCCGTACCTGTAGCCGCATCGACCGGAAATGCCGTATGGCCTTCCTCTTTAAAGTAATCCTGCCACTGCTTCGTTACCGAAGGGTCTGCCAAATCCGCCTTGTTCATAATGATCAGCCGGGGCTTCCCCTGCAAAATCTCGTCAATCATCGGATTTCGGCTGGACAGCGGAAGACGCGAATCGATCAGCTCGATCACGACGTCAATCAGCTTTAACTTATCCTGTATTTGGCGGCGCGCTTTGGTCATATGACCAGGAAACCATTGAATCGTCACCGTCATCACCTCATTCTCTTGTCCGCAAACAGCCTCATTCCACGTTCATTAATGGTTGATCAAATGGATGTCCTTCACCGGCCAGAAGATGAGGTCAGCCCGTCCGACGATATCCCCGAGCGGCACATAACCGATCATCCGGCTGTCCGTACTGTCGGACCGGTTATCCCCCATCACGAACACATGACCTTCGGGAACCTTGCCATCCGGAAACGCGCTGTTTGGAAAATCTTTGTCATTATACATCTGGCCCGCTTTATGGCTTGCATCGATGGCACCCTGTATGTAGGTTTCATTGACTTTTTTGCCGTTCACGGTCACCGTGTCGCCTTCCACCTTGACGGTATCGCCTGCGACGGCAATCACGCGTTTGATAAAATCCTTGCCTTCGGACGGAACATGGAACACGATAACCTCTCCACGATGCGGAGCCCGGATGTCGTACAATATTTCATTGACGATCAACCGCTCGCCTGTATGAAAGTTTGGCTGCATGGAGGGTCCGTCCACAATAAACGGTTTGAAGAGAAGCCAGCGGATCAGTGCCACCAAAATCAGGGCAATGATGATCGCTTTCAGCCATTCTACGACTTCATTTTTCCCTTTTTTTGGTGGTTTATGATCTTCTTCCTTCAGTTCCACCGCATCGCTCTGAATGTCCTGCTGCATATATCCACCGCCCTCTCCTAGTTTTGCCGAAAAGAAAAGCTCCCATTACGGAGCCGTGTATGCTTTCTTTGGACCAGCGAAGCGAAAAGGCATTCGTGATCGCCAGAAAAATCTCCGCTTCTCGCGGTCTGTCAATTTGGTTCGTTCATCTATTGACGCCTTTTTTATCCTAAAACGAAAAGGGCTTGAAATCAAGCCCTTTAGCGTTGTTCGCTGATTAACGGCGAATCTCTTTAATTCTTGCTGCTTTACCGCGCAGTTCACGAAGATAGTACAGTTTGGCGCGACGTACTTTACCGTAACGAGCCACTTCGATCTTCTCGATTTTTGGCGAGTTGATTGGGAAAGTTCTTTCTACCCCAACACCGTAAGAGATTTTACGCACTGTAAAAGTCTCAGCGATGCCGCCTCCGCGACGCTTAATCACAACACCTTCGAACAACTGGATACGCTCGCGGGATCCCTCGATAACCTTAACGTGCACTTTCAAAGTGTCGCCAGGACGAAAGCTAGGGATGTCGGTGCGAAGCTGTTCTTTGGTAATCTCTTGTAGGATGTTCATTTAGGACTCCTCCTTCCGTACAGGTGTTCTTGCCTCTTCCGGAAAACCCTCTGTTTTCCTTCATCATCCGCAGCGGACCACCGTATTCCACACAACAGCATTTATTGTAGCATATTTGTTTCATCCTTTGCAACTATAAATCTTTCAGTTGTTGCGCCGCCCCTCGGTTGAAAAAATAGCAAAGTCTCGCTCTCCCAAAGACAGATACTGCACACCGAAAAATAGGCTGACCCAATTGTAAGAAAAACGTCTATCGACGTACCTTCAAAGAAGACAGACCGCATTTAAAAGGAAGTTTTTCTTGCGATTATAGAATGGTTCAGCTTCGCTGAAATTTATTAATTCTATAATCTTAAAAAACTTCTTGCCAAAATCGGAATTGACGTTAAAATAAATTTATCATTAAAATAATTTTAACGTTAATAAAAATTGAATGGGGATGTCCTTTCATGAGCGAAACCGTATTGCTTCAGCAGAATCAAGGTGTGCGCAGGCTGGCGAAACACAAGTTGTATCTAATAATGATCACCGCCAAAATCATTTCACGATTCGGGGATTCCGTGGATTCCATCGCCTACAGCTGGATGGTCTATCTGCTTACCGGCTCCGAGCTGCTAATGGGAACACTGTACGCCATCAACTTCGTTCCAGGCATTGCTTTCAGTATGTTTACCGGCGTCCTGGTCGACCGCTGGTCCAAGAAAAAGGTCGTGATCGTGACGAATGCCGGCCGGGGTATCACGGTAACCGTGACGGCGCTGCTCTATTTCATAGGAGACTTGCAGCCGTGGCACCTGTTTATTTTTACGTTCATCAACTCTACGCTCGAATGCTTCTCCACGCCGGCGGAGATGTCCCTCGTTCCCCGCATTTTGCCCAAGGAGCTGCTGCTCAGCGGCAATTCGCTGACGTCGTCTGCTTCCCGCACCGCAGAGCTTGCCGGTCTGGCCGCAGCCGGCGGCCTGATCGCCATGCTCGGCATTTCCGGAGCGATGCTGATCGACGCCTTGTCTTTTCTGCTGGCCGCCCTCTTGTACGTCTGGATCCGTATCGACCGGGATCGCGGGCAGGAAAACGATGACGACGCAGATCTGATACAGGAAGAGGAAAGCCCGTCCTACTGGAGCCAGTTTAAAACCGGCCTGAAGTTCGTTAAAGGCCACAAGCTGATGATGATGACCATGCTTTCGGCCGCATTCGTGAATCTTTGCCTCACGCCCAAAAACGTGCTTGAGCCCGTTTATGTCAAACAAATACTCCACTCGGGCCCATACGGCCTCAGTTTGATCGGCATCGCCCTGATTACCGGCATGATTATCAGCGGCATTTGGATCAGCCAGAAGGGCTCCGCTTACCGCAAAAGCAGTCTGATCGTGTTCGGATTTTTGCTGCTCGGGGTTACGTACAGCCTTCTCTACGTCCCCGCCCTTCTAAGGGAATATCCTCTCTATGCCGCGGCCGCCTTTTGCTTTGGCATGGGATTCGCCATTTCGTTTATCAACACGCCGGTATCCACCTATATGATGGAAGTCACCCCCAAAGCGATGCTTGGCCGGGTCGGGGCGCTGTCGAGCACGATCTGCACCTGCGCCATTCCCGTCGGAAGCCTGCTGGCCGGTTGGGCCGGAGCATTCGTCGGGGTCCACGTGCTGTACCTCGTTTTTGGGCTGCTGATGCTGATACCGGGGGTCTATCTGTGGAGCCAGAAAGGATTTATGAAAATCTAAAGCGTTGGAAACATTTTGTGCTCGGAAGCCATCTCGGCTTATAATGGGGATAAACGATCCGGAAAACAAGATACGGGAAATGTAGAGGTGCACAACATTGGAGACCAAAGAACTGAGCACGATCGAGGAGATCCGGATTTATTCCGATCCATACCGTTTGAAAATATTAAGCTGCTTTCAGAAGGCCGACCAGCCAATGACGATCAAAGATATCGCTGACAAACTCGGGGAAGTTCCGGCCAAGGTCTACTATCACGCCAAAAAGCTGGAGAGCATCGGGTTAATTGTCCTCGTGCACACCAAGCAAATCAACGGAATCACGGCCAAATATTATCAAGCCTTCAAAGGATCCGTACGGATTAAGCGCAGCAAGGACATTGATGAGGCGGCCCAGAAAATCTTCCGTTCCGAAACGCAAAAGCTGCTGGAGGATTTGTATGAGGAGAGCAAGCGTAAGTTTCTGAAGGCTCAGAACCAGGAGGAGCCTGCCGGGAACCTGTCCCATTCCGAGGTCTATTTGACGGAAGAGGAAGCCAAAGCGTTTTTTGAGAAATTGACAGAGTTTGTAGAAAAGCACACCGAGCGACAGCACCCGGATCAGAAGCTGTACGACGTATTTACCACGATTGCCAAGTTGGACGAATAGCCGCCCATACGCCGCAGCCACAACCAGCCCCCGGCCATTTGCCGGGGGCTGGTTGTCTACGAGCTGCGAAAATGGCAATTACCGCTTCTTCGCAGCTCTGACCATCCGCTTTGTGACTACAGGAGCTGCCTTGCGGCATGCTCATCCTCCTGGGCCACGTACAAGTCGTACTGCGTCATTCCGCGGCCCGTAAAGGTGTCCCGGCCGGTCGGCTGGCTCACGATGCGCGAGCGGTGGCGGATCCCTCCGCTCAGCAGTCTGGACTTGGCCCTTGCATAGCTGTCTGCGTCGAAAGATGTGAAGATCAGGATTCGCTCCTTGGGAAAAAAGAACCTCCAAATTGCTTTTGCCGGATTCATGCATCATCCTCCTTCCGAGAGCTACATCAGTGCTTTTTTGCCGATATTATATCCTTTCCAGGTCCGAAAACCAAGTTTGGCATAAAAATCCACATATTCCGTCCAATCGATTACCAGGTGCTTCACGCCTCTGGCCGTCAGCTCCGCGACCCCGTCCTGAACGATCGCCAGCCCGTAGCCTTTCCCGCGGAACCGGTCGTCCACGCCGAGCGGCCCGATGCCGCCAAGCGGTTCACTGAACAGCGGCGCCCAATACGTATTCTGGGCAATCAGCGGGGACTCGCCGTCGTTCACGCGGCAAAAGCCGATCATTTCGTCCCCAAGGAACAGGGCGACGAATTCCCTTCCCTGCCCTCCCCGTTCCCAATAGCACTGCGCCTCGTAATACCAGCGTCCCGGAAAGCACCGCTTGAAGAATCGGAGCATCTCTTCCCGGTCTCCCGGGACAAGCAGGCGGGCCAAGGCTCCATCCCGATACTCGGGCCGCTCTAGGCCATCGTCCGAGGTTTTGTTCACCAGGTCGAACACCTCGTACAGGTATTCGTACCCACGTCGCGCGAACCACGACTTAACCTCCGGCAGTGCGAGCGGCACCCCGGGAAAATAGTGCCACGGGTCACGCCCGATGCTGGCCGATACCGCTCCGGCTTCGCGCAAGGCGTTCTCGGCATGACGGAGCAGCCCTGACCCTATGCCCTGCCCCTGAGCATCGCGGCGGACGACGATGGCCTGAATCCATCCGCCGCCGTCACCCAGCTGCATTTCGCGCGCCGGCTCCTGCCACTTCTTGGCGATCACGAACCCAAGCAGACGGTCCTCCCCGTCTACAGCCAGTCCGGAAGCGGGGCCATACACGTTCACATCTTCAAAAGTATTTTGCTTCATCAGTTCCCTGCGCATCGGAAAATGGCCGCCCAGTTCCCCGTTCCAAAGGTCACACATCGCGTCAAGCCATTCGGCATCCATCGGAATGATCTTCAATATAACTCCTCCTTCTACAGTGGATCGTACGTGCAAACGAGTTCTGCAAAACATCTTGTCCATCGAGATATTTCATGTCAGCTCGACCCGTCTTTAGCTGCTGCTCTTCAAGCGGATAAGAATTGTAGCAAAAAGACTCCTACGTCTCGCTATAAAATAATATTACAAAACAATTATATTGATTGTGTTATAAAATTTCAACGGAGAATAATTAGGTTTCACAGTCCGTAGTGATGTGGAATTACCATGGAATTCATCAGCATACGGTTCGATCCAGGTCATTCCTTATTGAAGGCTAATATAAAAATCGCCGGATCCGAGCTGACAGCTCTCGATCCGGCGATTTCATTCATTTATGATCCTTTTCAGGACTCCTTATTCAGGAGATCGTTACACTCTTTTCAGGAAATCGACGATGGTCAGCAGGCCGAGATCGAAGTTTTCCAGGTTAAAGTGCTCGTTAGGTGCATGCAGGTTTTCGTCGGGAAGGCCAAAGCCCATGCATACGACCGGAGCAGCCAGTACACGGGAGAACGTCTCCACGATCGGGATGGAGCCTCCATCTCTCGTAAATACGGGACGCGTGCCGTATACTTCCTCGTAGGCTTCCGCCGCCTTTTGCAGAATCGGCGTGGACGGATCGATCGTAAATGCATTGCCCTTCTCGAACTGGATGACGGTTGCTTTGGCGCCCGTCGGTACGTGGCTGTAGATATGCTTTTCGATTTTGTTCAAGATGTCCTGCGGATCCTGATGTCCCACCAGACGGCATGTAATCTTCGCATGGGCTTCCTTCGGGATGACCGTTTTGCTGCCTTCGCCCTGGAATCCGCCGTAGACGCCGTTCAGCTCTAGGGTTGGGCGGGCGCCCGTTCTTTCAGCAAACGTGTACCCCTCTTCCCCGTACAGCTCGTCAAGGCCAAGGTCGCGCTTCAGCTTGTTCTCGTCTCCGGACTGCTTCGCAAACTCGGCATGATCCGCCTCCGTAAGCTCCGGAACGCCTTCGTAGAAGCCTTCCACCGTCACGCGGCCCTTGGCATCATGCAGGGAATCGAGCAGGCTGACCATCGCATGCAGCGCATTCGGCACGCCGCCGCCGTAGCTGCCGGAGTGCAGATCTGTATTGGCTGTATGGACATGAACTTCCAGTGAGCACAGACCGCGAAGACCGGTGCAGATCGCCGGTTTTCCTTTTTCCAGCAGGGACGTATCCGAGATCAGAACCGCATCGGCTTTCAGCAGCTCCTGCTGTGCCTCCAGGAACTTCGGAAGGTTCGGGCTTCCGACTTCCTCCTCGCCCTCCACGCAAAACTTGATGTTGACCGGAAGCTGCTTCTCCTGCTGAAGAATCGCTTCCACCGCCTTAATATGTAAAAAGATCTGCCCCTTATCGTCCGTTGCCCCTCTGGCGTACAGCTTGCCGTCGCGTTCGGCCGGCTCGAATGGTGGTGTATCCCACAGGTTCAGCGGGTCTACCGGCTGCACGTCATAGTGCCCATAGACGAGAACCGTCGGCTGTCCCGGTGCATGCAGATGGTCCGCGTAGACGATCGGGTGGCCGTTTGTTTCGTGGATCTTCACGTTTTCAAGGCCGGCCTTTTTGAGTGTCTCCGCCAGCCATTCCGCCGCCCGCTTAACGTCCGGCTTATGCTCGGACAATGCGGAAATACTCGGAATGGACAACCATTTCTTCAGTTCGTTCAGATGCTGATCGCGATGGGTTTGAAAATATGCTTTATAATCCATAATATCCTCCTGTCATGACTAATTTTACTTTGGTGCTCGTGTTCTTGATGCTCAACAAATTCAGACAACCTTATATCCAGACTAACGCATCTGACGCTAAAAAACCACTCCCTGGCAGAACCCAGGGGCCGTGGTTTACAGCTCGGTTATTCAAGTCCGCCATCGGTATCTTTCAGCCTGCGGAGCTTTTCCAGTGTCTTGCGGTCCCGGTCGGTCAGCTCCACCTCATCCAGCAGGTCCGGGCGCCGCTCCAGCGTCCGCTTCAGCGCCTGCTCCCGGCGCCAAGCCTCGATGTTCGCGTGGTGGCCGCTCAGCAGCATGTCCGGCACTTTCCAGCCCCGGAACTCCACCGGGCGGGTATAATGCGGGTACTCCAGCAGCCCGGTGCTGAAGGAATCCGTCACGGCCGACGTTTCGTTGCCCAGCACGCCGGGCAGCAGCCGGGAGACCGCATCAATCACGACCGCCGCCGGAAGCTCGCCCCCGGTCAGGACATAGTCGCCGATCGACAGCTCATCGGTGATGAGATGCTCACGAATCCGCTCGTCATATCCCTCATAATGACCGCAAACGAAGATCAAATGCTCTTCCTTCGCGAGTTCCTCCGCTTTTTTCTGGGAAAAGGTTTCCCCCTGCGGGCACATCAGAATGACTCTTGGCTTGGCCTGATTTCCCGCTTTCTCCAGCAGATCCTCGACAGCTGCAAAGATCGGCTCCGGCTTCAGAACCATCCCCCCGCCTCCGCCATAAGGCGTATCGTCAACCGTACCGTGCTTATTCCCGGAGTAATCCCGGAAATTGACGGTATGAAGCGAGATGATTCCTTTCTCCTGGGCCTTGCCGAGAATGCTTGTCCGGAAAACACCATCCAGCATTTCCGGGAACAGGGTCAGCACATCCACTCTCATTAGTCCAGCAGTCCTTCCATAATATGAACGAGTATTTTTTGGTTCGGAATATCTACATCAAGGACCACATCATCAATGACGGGGATGAGGATGCTCTTGCCGCCCTTTGGCTGGACTACCCATACGTCGTTCGCGCCGGGCGTCAAAATTTCCGTTACAACCCCAAGCTCCTTGTCTTCATCGGTCACGACGCTGCAGCCGATAATTTCATGGAAGTAATACTCGTCTTCGGGCAGCTCCACGAGATGCTCTTTGCCGACTTTCAGCATGCTGCCCTTAAATTTCTCCACATCATTAATATTGTCGTAGCCGTCCAATTTGATGATGTACATATTTTTATGAAGGCGGGCAGATTGAACGGTCACGTCGACCGGCTTGCCCCCGTCCTCCGGAACGATCATGAGCTCGCTCCCCTTGGCGAAACGGACCTCGGGAAAATCCGTGTACGACAACACTTTGATTTCTCCCTTGATGCCATGGGTGTTGACGATTTTGCCAACCTTATAAAGTGTTTCCGGCATGTTCTCCTCCTAGCTTCGTGGCGCCGGCGCTTCGGCGCGCCTTGTATTGCACGGATCTATTATATAATCTTCAGCATGTACGAAAAAGGGCTAGGACATGCATCCTAACCCCCTTTCGTATATCTTTAAGATATGATATCCACGGTCACGCGTTTATCCATTTTGACTGCTGCAGAAGTCACGACTGTTCGAAGCGCCTTGGCGATCCGGCCCTGCTTGCCGATGACCTTCCCCACATCCTCGGGATGCACGGTCAGTTCATAGACAATCAGGTGATCCTTCTCCACCGTCTTCACAGCCACCTCTTCAGGATGATCCACCAAAGCCTTAGCAATAACACCAACTAATTCTTCCATAGATAACCCTCACGATCAGTCATTATTTCTGCTGCTTGAGCTCATGGAACTTTTTAAGCACGCCTGCTTTGCTCAGCAGGTTGCGGACTGTGTCGGATGCTTGCGCACCGTTTTGCAGCCACGCCAGTGCTTTATCTTCATCGATTCTTACGTCAGCCGGTTGGTTGACCGGATTGTAGTAACCGATTTCTTCGATAAAACGGCCGTCACGTGGGGAACGGGAATCCGATACCACGATACGGTAGAAAGGAGCTTTATGAGCACCCATGCGTTTCAGACGAATACGTACTGCCACGAAATTCACCTCCTTCAACAAAATAAGAGTGGGGACAGTCTCCCGCCTTAGCGGAGGGAAAGCTGTCTATATAGAAATGCAGTGATTAACGGAAAGGAAACTTCATGCCGCCTTTGCCGGCCAATCCTTTCAGCTGCTTTAAAGCCTTGCCCTTCGGACCCTTCGGACCCATCATATCCGAGAACTGCTTCATCATCCGGCGCATCTCGTCAAACTGCTTGATCAGCCGATTGACCTCGGCGAGCGATGTGCCGCTGCCGGTCGCAATCCGCTTGCGGCGGTTGTGGTTGATGATATCCGGATTCTGTTTCTCGGCCTTCGTCATCGAAAAGACGATCGCCTCAATGCGGCCCATCTGCTTCTCGTCGACCTTCAGATCCTTGGTCTGCTTCAGCTTGCCCATCCCCGGGATCATGTCCATGATCTGGTCGATCGGGCCAAGCTTCTTCACCTGCTCCATCTGCTCCAGGAAATCGTCGAACGTAAACTCGGCGTTGCGCATTTTACGTTCCATTTCCTTGGCTTTCTCCGTGTCGATATTCGACTGGGCTTTCTCGATCAGCGAGAGCATGTCGCCCATGCCGAGGATCCGGGAAGCCATCCGCTCCGGATGGAACGGCTCCAGCGCATCGATCTTCTCGCCGAGCGCCGCAAACTTGATCGGACAGCCGGTTACGGCCTTAACGGACAGCGCGGCACCGCCGCGGGTATCGCCGTCGAGCTTGGTCAGCACGACGCCCGTCAGATCCAGCTGCTTGTTGAAGTGATCCGCGACGTTGACGGCATCCTGGCCTGTCATCGCGTCTACAACCAGCAGCACCTCGTCCGGCTTCACCTCGCTGTGGATTTGGCGCAGCTCTTCCATCAGCTCTTCATCGATGTGCAGGCGTCCCGCCGTATCGATGATCAGATAATCGTTCCCGTTATCCTTGGCATGCTGATAAGCCTGCTTCGCGATTTCCACCGGGCTTGTCTTGTCGCCGAGTGTAAATACCGGTACGCCGATCTGGTCACCCAGCACCTGAAGCTGCTTGATCGCCGCAGGGCGGTAAATATCGCCCGCCGCCATCAGCGGACGGTGGTTCTGCTTCTGCAGCATCTTCGCCAGCTTGCCTGATGTCGTCGTCTTACCGGCCCCTTGCAAACCTACCATCATAATGACGGTCGGAGGCTTGTTCGCCTTCGCCAGCTTCGCCTGGCTTCCTCCCATCAGCTCGGTCAGTTCTTTATTAACGATGTCGATGATGACCATGCCCGGCGTGAAGCTCTCCATCACTTCGGTGCCGATGGCCTTCTCTTTCACCTTGGCGACGAAATCCTTGACGACCTTAAAGTTAACGTCAGCTTCAAGGAGCGCAAGACGCACCTCGCGCATCGCTTCGTTAACGTCATCCTCGGACACCTTGCCTTTGCCGCGCAGCTTGCTGAATACGTTCTGCAGCCGGCTCGTCAATCCTTCAAATGCCATGAACCGCCACCTCCTTCTAACGCTTTATTCCAATTGCTGCAATTGATTTATGATTTGATATATTCTCGTTTTATCGGATTCAGACATGCCGCTGGACTCCGTAATGATCTGCAGCCGCTCAAGTTCTTGGCTGCGCTGCTCATGCTTCTGCAGCAGTCCCAGCTTCTCTTCATACATGTCCAGCACCTGCTCAGCCCGCTTGATATGCTCATAGACGGCCTGACGGCTGATGTCGAACTCGGCTGCAATCTCCCCGAGGGAGAAATCGTCATGAAAGTAATATTTAAGGAACGTCTGCTGCTTCTCTGTCAGCAGCTGTTCATAGAAATCAAACAAAAGGTTGATTCGATTCGTCTTCTCGAGCCGATTCTCCTGACTCACTGAGGGACACTCCCTTCGTCAAGGAAAAACACTTTACAGTTCTTTAACGTTCCTTATCATACAGAAAACAAAGAAAGATGTCAAGCAAATATCCTTGTCATCTTGAAAAGTTTCTTGTTTCTATCTTTACGACCAAGGAAGCAGATAGATCAGCACCGCAAAGAAATGCATCACGCTCCCGCCAAGTACAAACAAATGCCAGATCGCATGGTGATACGGAAAGCCCCTCCACACATAAAAAACGGTACCAAGCGTGTACAGGATCCCGCCGGCAGCCAGCAGCCAGATGCCTCCCGAAGCCACGGCGGCCGTCAGAGGCCCCCAGGCAACCACGACCATCCACCCCATAATAATGTAGAAAATCGTGGACATAAACAGAAATCGCTTCGTAAAAAATGCCTTGAACACGCAGCCGAGCAGTGCAATCCCCCATACGGTAGCGAACAGCGACCACCCCAACGGTCCCCGGATCGCAACCAGCATAAACGGCGTATACGAGCCCGCAATGAACAAGTAAATCGAGGAATGGTCAAAAATTTCGAACAGATCCTTGACCCTGCCCTCCTTAAAGCTGTGTACCAAGGTGGAGTTGATGTACAAAATCAGCATCGTCGTCCCGTAGATCGAAAAGCTGGCGATATGCCATGCCGTCCCCTTCATGGTGGAAAATACGATCAGCACCACCAATGCGGCAACGCTGAGCAGTGCCCCGATGCCGTGGGTAATGGCGTTCGCCACTTCTTCCTTCCGGGTGTAAGTGTGTGTATTAGCCATAAACAACCCCTTCATCAATCCTTTTATTTTCACCATTATAACCTCCAAGCCGCCCGCATTTCCACTTTCCCTGGGCTTATCCCATGGCGGGGCTCATGATGGACTGACATGCTATCCGTGTCGGCCGGGCTCTTTCCCCATTTCGGCTGTAATTGGTCCTTTCATCCAATTCTATAAAGCTATCAAAGCATATATTGTAAGCGGCTGGTTGAAAGGAGGTATGTAAACTATGGCAATCATTATTTATCCGAAAACGATGAACTGGAAGTACATGAAGCAGCGGCCGCAGCAGCTCATGACCCAGCTAGGGGCCAGGGGCCACCTCGTATTCTTTGAAAACCTGGCGCCGCTGGACCGTGAATTCATAGAAGTGGAGCCGAACGTGTTTTTGTTCACCGACCATCACGCATTTATGAAGAAGCTGAAGAAGCTTCGCGAAGACCATGCGGTCGTGGGCTGGACCACCTGGGCCAAACAGCGCACACGTCTGACTTCCCTCTACCGTCCGGATGCCATCATCTATGATTGCTGTGATGAGTTTCCGCACTGGGCCAAGTATGAAGTCAAGATGGTGGATGCTTCCGACCATTTGGTATGCACAGCCGAATCCATCCGGATGCGCCTGGAGCTGGCCTATCCTGATAAACCGGTAACGCTGATCCCGAACGGAGCTGATGCTTCCTTCTTCGATCCCGCCCCGTCCCAGCGCCCTCAAGACCTGCCGCAAGGGAAAGTCGCTGCCTATATCGGCGCCTGGGCCTACTGGCTCGATCACGATCTGTTCGCGAAGATGGCGTCTCACTATCCGAACGTGCATTTCGTGTCCATCGGTGCCGCCTACGGCGATATCCCCGACTATGCGAGGCTTCCGAATGTTCATGTGCTGGGCGAGAAGCCTCACACCGAGCTCAAAAAATATCTTCAGCATATCGACGTCGCGTTAATCCCTTTTCAGTATCACCCCATTACCCTCGCAACCAATCCTGTAAAAGCTTATGAATATATGGCATCAGGTGTGCCTGTACTGTCGACGGCGCTTCCGGAATGCATCCGCATGGAACCCCATGTCACGACGGCAACCACACACGACGATTTTATCGCCAAGCTGGGCCGGATGCTGGAAGAGCCCGACTCCCGTGAACAGCGGCTGGCTCGGATCGAATATGCGCGGAGCAACCGCTGGGAAGACCGGGGAGAAGCCGCGCACCAGGTCATTATGGACACGCTGCGGCGCAAGAGCGGGCTGAAGTCTGAATGAAAGGAGGCGTTTATCGTTGAACATTGGAGTATGCGGTTATTACGGCATGGGCAACTTCGGTGACGATCTTTTTCTGAGAACGCTGCAGCAGGTATTCGTTGGCCATGTGGTATATCCGTGGACCAGCCGTCTCGATCCGGCGCAAACCGACCACGTCATTATCGGGGGCGGAGACTTGATCACGCCGTATTCGTTTAACCCTTATTATTTTCCGGATGCGCTCAAGAACCACCCCAAATGGCTGTACGGCGTCGGCATCGTGGACAACTACCCGGAGTCCAGCTGGCCAGCGGACCAGGTTGCGAAATACAGGAATTATATCCGCACGGCGCAAATGGCCGTATTCCGGGACAGCCGTTCGGCCGATATCGCACAAAGAGCCGGATTCCATCAGCATGTTCAGCAGGCCCACGATATCGTATTTGCGTACAGGCAGCCTGACTACCCAGTCAAACGATTCTCCAGCCGGCCGACCATCGGCCTGTGCCTGTTTGCTTACCCTTCGTTCCCGTTTGAAAATATGCTGCAGCTGTCGCTCCACCTGATCCGGCAGGGTTACCACCTTGTGTTTATCCCCGTGATCAACCACCCCACTAATATTTACTCGGACCTTACCGTCTGCCAGCAAATGCTCTCCCGGATCAAGGAGGCCCTCCCGGGGGCATCCGCCGAAACGCTGCCTATGCTGATGGAATTAGACCTGACGTACAGCTATATCCAGTCGGTCGATTATTTGATCACCTACAAGCTCCACCCCGCCCTGGTCGCCCTGCGCGCCGGGAAACCGGTATTCGCCCTGAGCCAGATGCGCAAGGTTGAGAGCCTGCTGGATGCGTTCGGGATGAAAAAATACTACTGCGATTACAAGCTGCCTTACGAAGATCTGCAAAACAGGGTCGACGCGTTTCTGGAGGAAAGTCCCAAAGAAATAAAGCTGCAGGAAAAGGCGATCCGCCGCGCGGAGCGTGAAAGCCTGCATCAGCTGCGTCGGCTTAAGGAAGAAATCGAGTCTTACCGATCATAGTCCCTTTCGGGAAAGCAACTGCCAATGAATAAAAGGAGGAGAACGGGAGCCATGATGTTTTTCTGGAATCATAAGCATTGGAAAATCCGGATCCGACAGCTGCATGATCAGATCCTGCATCTGAGCCATGAGCTTCATCATGTGAAGGATGACGTGCGTCAGATTGAAACAAAGCTAAATGAGCACTTGTGGGAATGGAAGGAGCTTAAGGAGGAAATCAGACGGCTGGCCCGACGGATCGAGGAGTTGGAGTCGCTGGCGGATCGCGTTGCGAGGCTGGAAGAAGAAGTTATGACGGGCATTACGGACAATCCCGAGCTGCACGCCTACTTTGCAGGCAAGATCGGCAGCGAGGTCCGGGTGGATACGGCCAGTGCTACCCTGCAGGGTGTCGTGCTGACGGTAGCCGAAGACGCGGTCGAACTCCGCGAGAGCGGCGGTGACCTGCTGATCATTCCGTTCAGCCGGATTACTTCGGTTCAGTAACCAATGACAATCAATTCCACTCGAAAGGAGAACAACCATGGATTTCAAAGAATTGGTTCGCGGCTTCATAAACTCGGAAGTCGAAGTCATGACGCCCGGCGATATGATCACCGGCACGCTCATCTCGGTTAACGACGCTTCATTGATGCTGAAGGTTCCGCCGGTTATGTACGGCCCACCGGGGGATGTGGCCATCGTGCCGCTCCGGTCGGTCGAGTTTGTCAGAGTGCTGACGGATTAACGGATATGACAGGTTTGACGGGTTTGACGGGTTTGACGGGTTTGACGGGTTTGACGGGTTTGACGGGTTCGACGGGTTCGAAACACGACCTGCAGCTCGTCGATTCACTTCACGGTCAGACCTCAAGGATGTCTGATTGCTTCTGTTTGAAGCCAAAAATGCGGCGAGGCTGGAGGCATTTTGCTCGGCCCAACGCAAAAAAGAAGGGTGGCTGCATGCCATCCTTCTTTTTGTTTGTTTTTTATGCAAGTATCCCTTCCGTACACGGATCAGTGCTGCGTTTCATCCTGCGCTGCGCCTTCCGCCTCCTGCTCCTGGATCAGTCCGGCGAACAGGGCATGAACAAACTGCTGGGAATCAAACGGCTGCAAATCCTCCATTTTCTCACCAAGGCCTACGAGCTTCACCGGAAGGTTGAGCTCCTGGCGGATCGCCACGACGATACCGCCCTTCGCCGTACCGTCAAGCTTCGTCAGAACAAGGCCTGTGACCCCGCTCTTCTCCCCGAACAGCTTGGCCTGGCTGAGGGCGTTCTGTCCCGTCGTTGCGTCAAGCACCATCAGCACCTCATGCGGAGCGCCCGGAATTTCCCGCTGAATGACGCGGAAAATTTTATTCAGCTCCTCCATCAGGTTCGTTTTGTTCTGCAGCCGTCCCGCCGTGTCGCAGATCAGCACATCCGCCTGGCGCTGCTTGGCAGCCTGAACCGCGTCAAACATGACCGCGGCCGGATCGGAGCCGGCATGCTGCTTGATGACCTCTACGCCTGCGCGTTCGCCCCACACTTCGAGCTGCTCGATCGCCCCGGCACGGAACGTATCGCCGGCGGCAAGAAGCACCTTTTTGCCTTCCTGCTTGAAGCGGTGGGCGAGCTTGCCGATCGTCGTCGTCTTGCCGACGCCGTTGACTCCAACAAATAGAATGACGGTAATGCCGTCTTCATTCATGCGGAGCGCGTTGTCGTCATCGCCACGCAGCAGCTCCATCAATTTCTGCGAAAGGATCGGCTGCAGCTCCACCGCGTCCTCAATCCGCTGCTTCTTCACTTCGGTACGCAGATCGTCGATCAGCTCCATGACCGTGTTCACGCCCACGTCCGCGCCGATCAGAATTTCCTCGAGCTCCTCATAGAACTCCTCGTCGATCTTTTTGCGGCGCGTCATCAGGTCGGTGACCCGTTCCACGAATCCTTTGCGCGTTTTTTCCAATCCGTCCCGGAACTGCTTCGTTACGGATTCAGTCTTGCTTGAAATGCTCTCTCTCAGCTTTCTGAAAAAGCTCATAGGTCTCCTCCATCTCTAAGGTTGAATATGCTTAAGCAATTTCCGCTTCGTCGTCTTCCAGCCGCACAGACACCAGCTTCGATACGCCGCCCTCTTCCATCGTAACCCCGTACAGGACGTCGGCTTCTTCCATCGTTCCCTTGCGGTGGGTCACGACGATAAACTGGGTCTGCTCGGAAAATTCACGGAGATACTGCGCGAACCGTGTCACGTTCGCTTCGTCGAGCGCGGCTTCGACCTCGTCCAGCACGCAGAACGGCACCGGCTTGACCTGCAAAATCGCAAACAGCAGCGCCATCGCCGTCAACGCCCTCTCTCCGCCGGAGAGCAGCTGCAGGTTCTGCAGCTTTTTGCCCGGGGGCTGGGCCACGATGTCGATGCCGGTCTCAAGCAGATGCTCCGGATCCAGCAGCACCAGATCCGCCCGGCCGCCGCCAAACAGCTTCACGAAGACGGTACCGAACTCGCGGCGGATGGCGTCAAAGGTATGCTTGAACCGCTTCGACATTTCGTCATCCATCTCGCGGATGACCTCATAGAGCGTCGTCTTCGCTTCCACCAGGTCCTGCTTCTGCTCATTCAGGAATTCGTACCGCTCGTTGACCCGCTGGTATTCCTCGATCGCACCGAGGTTGACGTCGCCCAGCGCGGTGATGCCCCGCTTGAGCTCGCGCACCTCGGTCTGGACCGCAGGCACGTCCTCCGGAATCGGATAGCGCTGCTTGGCCAGCTCGTAGCTCAGCTCGTAATCGTCGCTGAGCTTCTTCAGAATGTTCTCCAGCTCCACGTCAAGCCGGTTCACGCCGATTTCGGTCTGGCGCAGCTGATCCTCCACCGCCTTGAGGCGCGTCCGCTGCTCTTTCGTTTCGCTCTCTTCCAGCTCCAGCTTCTTCGACAGCTGCGTCCGGGCCGCCCGCTTGAAGTCCAGCTGCTCGGATGCCTGCTCCTTCTTGAGCCGGTACCGGTTCAAATCTTCGATCTGCTGAATGGATTCCCTCGCGTTCGTCTCCAGATCCGCCTCGATCGAAGCAAGCAGCGTCTTCGTCTGGCGCAGCTCTTTATCATGCGAATTGAATTCGCTTTGCATTCGTTTTAACTGCTCCTCCAAGGAGAAGCATTCCTGATCCAGCTTGCCTTCCCTGACTTTAAGCTGGGTAAGCTGGCTCTGCAGCTCCTCCTTCGCCGATTCGCTCGCCTTGCGGGCAAATTCAGCAGCTTGGATGGCTTGATGCGTCGCCTTTTCTTCTTCCTCCAGCTCGGCCAGCTTCTTGACAGCATTCGCCCGGGCTTCCTCAAGCTCCTTGTTCTCCTCGTTAAAGCCAGTCTTCTCCTGATCGGCTACTTCCACCTGCTCCAGCACATGCCGCAGCTCATGCTCCAGCTGCTTCAGGTCGCTGGACAAGCGCTGTTCCTCGATGCGCTTCTCGTCGCCGGACTGGCGCAGCTCGTCCAGCTTGGCCTGCGTTTCGGTCAGCTGAACCTTGACCTCCTGAATGCTCTGGCGGAGCTTGCGCAGCTGAACCTCCGTATCGTTGATCTCCTGATCGAGCTGGTCCAGCTGGCGCTTGCGGCCGAGCAGGCTGCTGTTCTTCTTATGCTGGCTGCCGCCTGTCATCGAACCGCCGGCATTGACGACGTCGCCTTCCAGCGTGACGACCCGGTAGCGGTATTGGCATCTGGCGGCAATCCGGTTCGCCACTTCCAGGCTTTCCGCGATGATAACGTTGCCGAGCAGGCTGCCGACGACCGGCGCATACCGGCCGTCGAACTGCACCAGGTCGGCCCCGATGCCGACGAAGCCTTCCACGCCTTCCACCATCGAGCGGTCACCCGCCGAAATGTTGCGGGGCCGGATGACGTCGAGCGGCAGGAAGGTCGCGCGGCCGAGCTGCCGCTGCTTCAGGAAGGAAATCGCCTGGCGCGAGACCGCTTCATTATCCATGACGATATGCTGAAGGGATGCGCCGAGCGCGGTTTCCATCGCCAGCTCCAGCTTCTCAGGCACGCGGATCAGCTCGGCCACAGCCCCGTGCACGCCGGACAGGATGGAGCGCCGGGACGCTTTCAGCACTTCCTTGACGCCCAGCATAAAGCCGTCAAAATCATCGGCCATCTCTTTCATCGTATCCCGGCGGGATACCTGAGCTTCGCGCTTCTGCTCCCATTTGCGGAGCGTGCCCTGGCTCTCGTCCAGAAGCCGCTGCAGCGATTGATACCGCTCGCTCTCGCTTATGTACCCGCCGCGCAGCTCGCGGATTTCCCCGCCCAGCTTCTCGATGGCCGAATCCAGCTGCTGCTTGCGCTTCAGCAGCTCCTCCTTCTGGGTTTCCCACTTGCCGGTTTCCTCCGCGGCGCGGTTCATCCGGCGGGAGAGCGCCTCCTGCTGCTGATCCGCATAGCGGATCTCGTTGCGGGTCTGCGCCATCTGGTTCATCAGCTCCAGCAGCGTCCCCTTTAACGTTTCTTCCTGCTGCTGGCTGATGCCTCCAGTCACGCCGGCCAGCTTCGATTCTTCGGCCGACAGCTGATCCCGAAGCGCCTTCAGCTCGTCCCGCGACGCTTCCAGCTTGGAATTCAGCAGGTCGATTTCCGCTTTGCGGTCTTCGAATCTCTCGTCCCCTGCCGTCAGCGACCCGGCCAGCTGCTCCCGGTTCGCTTCCAGGTTTCGCTTGCGTTCGCGGAGCACCTCTGCATAGCCTTCGCTTTTCTCATAAGCTTCGCTGTACTGAAGCAGCTCACCCTGCAGCGTCTCCACTTCTTCCTCCAGCTTGCGGAGTTGGGCGCGGTCGCTCTCGAGCTTGGCGTCATGCGCCGACACGACGGTGGACAGCTGAAGCTGTTCTTCCTGCAGCACGGCGAGCTTGGCATTCGCTTCGCTCCAGGAGGCGTGAATCTGCTCGATCTGGTACACGTAGAGCGAAATTTCTTTATGCTTCAACTGCTCCCGCAGCTGTTTATAGTGGATCGCCTTCTCGGACTGCTCCTTCAGCGGACCGATCTGATCCTCCAGCTCAACGACCAGGTCGTGGATCCGAACCAGATTCTGCTCGGTCTCATCCAGCTTGCGGACGGCGTCCTTTTTACGGGATTTATATTTAACGATGCCCGATGCCTCTTCAAAAATACCTCTGCGGTCTTCGGACCGGGTGCTCAAAATCTCCTCGATCCGGCCCTGACCGATAATGGAATATGCCTCTTTGCCGATGCCTGTGTCCATGAACAGCTCCGTGATGTCCTTCAGGCGGCAGGACTGCTTGTTGATAAAATATTCGCTGTCTCCGCTGCGGTGCACACGGCGCGTCACAGTCACCTCGTTAAAATCGAGGGACAGGGCATGATCCTCATTATCCAGGGTCAGCGACACCTCGCCGAAATTGACGGCTTTGCGCGCATCGCTTCCCGCAAAGATAATATCCTCCATCTTGCCCCCGCGCAGCGACTTGGCACTCTGTTCCCCGAGCACCCAGCGGATGCCGTCGGAAATGTTGCTCTTGCCACTGCCGTTGGGACCGACGACAGCCGTAATTCCGCGGACAAATTCCATTTCCGTTTTGTCGGCAAACGATTTGAAACCGGCTAATTCGATCCGTTTTAAAAACATATTCCCTCAATCACCTCTAAACCTAATAATACCACAACATTGCAGCTTGCGAGGACAAGCATATTCCCAATGAATAAAGAGCAAAAAGCAGTCTGAAGGCTCTTCCTGCCATCCATCCGAAAGGCGACTGCTCTTTGCTCTTTGTTTGTCCATGCTTTACAGGGAGCCGTTACCGGCCAGCTTCAGCTGCTTCAGCGCTTCGGCCGCAGCCTGCTGCTCCGCCTCTTTCTTCGAGCGGCCCGATCCTCTTCCCACACGCTCATTCCCCATATACACCTCGGAGACAAACTCGCGTTCATGCGCCGGACCGCGTTCCTCCACAATCCGGTATTCCAGAACGCCCATGTTATGGTGCTGCGTCAGCTCCTGCAGCTCTGTCTTGAAATCGCTCATGTGCACTTTGCCGCCCTCTTCCAGCAGCGGAAACACGTAGCGGTCCAGAAACGCCCGCGCCGCTTCCAGGCCTTGGTCAAGGTACAGCGCTCCTACAAACGATTCAAACACATCCGCAAGCAGGGCCGGGCGGGTTCTCCCGCCGGTCAGCTCTTCACCTTTTCCCAGCAGAACGTACTGCCCGAACTCCAGCTGCTCGGCAAATTTCACCAGCGACGGTTCACAGACGATCGCCGCACGCAGCTTGGTCAGCTCTCCTTCGGGCCGGTTCGGAAACAGATTGTACAAATACTCGGAAACCGTCAGCTCCAGCACGGCGTCGCCCAGAAATTCCAGGCGCTCGTTATCCTGCTGCTGGCTGAAACGGTGCTCATTGACGTAGGAAGCGTGGGTAAAAGCCTGCTTCAACAGCAGCCGATTGTGAAATTGGATTTGAAGTTTCTGTTGTAACTGCTTCAGATCTCCACTCAACAAATCGTCCCCTTACTGCTCGAATTTCTTCAGGATTACAGTGGCGTTGTGGCCGCCGAATCCAAAAGAGTTAGACATGACAACGTCCAAATCAGCCTTTCGTGCAACGTTCGGAACATAATCCAGATCGCATTCCGGATCCGGGTTGTCCAAGTTAATGGTTGGCGCCAGCATCTGGTTCTGCAGCGACAGGCCGCAAATGACCGCTTCAACGCCGCCAGCGGCTCCCAGCAGGTGGCCCGTCATCGATTTCGTCGAGCTGACCGCAACCTTGTACGCATGGTCTCCCAGCGCTTTCTTGATCGCGATCGTCTCGGAACGGTCTCCAACCGGCGTCGACGTGCCATGCGCGTTGATGTAGTCTACGTCCTCCGGCTGAATGCCCGCATCGCGCATCGCCATAGACATGCAGCGCGCCGGTCCGTCCGGATCGGGCTCGGTCATGTGGTGAGCGTCGCCGCTCAGCCCATAGCCGATCACTTCGGCGATAATGTTGGCCCCGCGTTTTTGCGCGTGCTCCAGCGATTCCAGAACGAGAATGCCTGCACCTTCACCCATGACGAATCCGTCACGGCCGGTGTCAAATGGACGGCTCGCTTTCTCCGGTTCGTCATTGCGGGTGGACATGGCGCGCATAGCGCAAAAGCCGGCCATTCCCGTCGGCCGGATGGTCGCTTCAGCTCCGCCGCAGATCATCACGTCGGCATCGCCGCGCTGGATCAGCTTGTACGAGTCGCCGATAGCGTGCGATCCGGTCGCACATGCCGTCACAGGCGTTGTGTTCGGGCCTTTGGCGCCCAGCATAATCGACAATTGGCCGGAGGCCATGTTCGCAATCATCATCGGGATGAAGAACGGGCTGACCCGCTTCGGTCCCTTCTCCAGCAAAACGTTATGCTGGTCTTCCCATGTTCCGAGGCCGCCGATGCCGGAACCGATGGATACGCCCACCCGGTTCGGATCGGAGTGCTTCTGAATATCCAGCCCGCTGTGCTCAAGGGCCGCTTTGCCGGCGACAACGGCAAACTGGACGAATCGGTCCATCTTGCGCGCATCCTTCCGGTCCATAAACGCCTCGGGATTAAAGTCTTTCACCGAAGCGGCAATCTGTGTAGGGTAGTCGCTGACATCAAAGGATTCGATCTGGGACACACCGGATTTGCCTTCCATCAGGTTATTCCAGAAAGTGTCCAAATCGTGGCCCAGTGACGTAACAACACCCATCCCGGTAACAACCACTCTGTGCATCAATAAGTTCACCTCTATATAAACAGCATCTGCAAAATCAATTATCCTATTTGTAAAGCCGATTCACTTGGAAAATGAGGAGAAGTCCCGCCTGTAAGAGCAGTACGGGACTTATCAAATGACTTAGGTATGAGATTGTATGTAGTTTACAACTTCACCTACGGTCGTAATTTTCTCTGCATCTTCATCAGAGATTTCCAGATCGAATTCATCTTCCAATTCCATCACCAGTTCAACAACGTCGAGAGAATCAGCACCAAGATCATCTTTAAAAGATGCTTCCAGTGTAACCTCGGCTTCGTCAGCACCCAAGCGATCGACGACAATGCGTTTTACACGCTCCAATACATCGGACATCCGGTTCACCTCCTCTTTGGTATTATACGAGAAAAGTTTTCAAAATGCCATAGACGCAATGAAAACGGTTATCTCGCTGTTTTTCCTAGATTTCCGGTATTACATGTACATACCGCCATCCACATGAAGCGTCTGCCCTGTCATGTAGGATGCCCCTTCCGTCGCTAGGAAAACCACGACTTTGGCAATTTCTTCAGGCTGTCCGAGGCGGGCGAGCGGAATGTCTTCCAGCATCTTCGCCCGGAGATCCTCAGGCAGCTCTCGTGTCATATCGGTATCAATAAAACCTGGTGCGACACAGTTAACGGTGATGCCACGCGAGGCGAGCTCACGCGCAGACGATTTGGTTAGGCCAATTACCCCCGCTTTGGCGGCGACGTAATTGGCCTGCCCGGCGTTGCCCAGAACACCGACGACCGATGAAATGTTGATGATCCGGCCGTAGCGCTGCTTCATCATCGGACGGCTGACTGCTTTGAGGCAGTTGAACACGCCCTTCAGATTCGTTTCGATCACCTGATCGAATTCTTCCTCTTTCATGCGCATCAGCAAGTTATCCCGGGTAATCCCCGCATTGTTGACCAAAATATCGATTTTGCCCCACGCTGCAACGACCTCTTTAACGAGATCTTCGGCCTGTTCGCTTTTACCGACATTGCCTTGAACGGTGATCGCCTCCACGCCAAGCGCACGGATCTGCTCCGCGACCTCCTTGGCGGCGGCTTCGCTGCCTGAATAGTTGACGGCTACGTTAGCCCCGGCTTCGGCCAGCGCAAGCGCGATGCTGCGGCCGATCCCGCGGGAGCCGCCGGTAACGAGTGCTGTCTGTCCCTGTAAAGGCTTAGACATGCCCATTCCTCCTTTCCTAGAGTATACCCAAAGATTCCTGCGTAATCATTGTTCAAGACTGGCCTTGAGCGTCTCCAGGCTGTCCAGGCTGCTTACGTTAATCAGCTTGACGGATTTATCCGTCTTTTTGATCAAGCCGGTCAGCACGTTTCCGGGACCGATCTCGACAAACGTATCCACCCCTTGGGAGATGAGATAGGTCACCGTATCCTCCCACAGCACGGGAGAGTATACCTGCTCCACCAGCAATCCGCGGATTTCCTCCGCAGACGCGGCCGGACGGGCCGTCACGTTCGCAATCACGGGAATAGCCGGTTCATCGAAGTGAAGCGGCTGCAGCTTCCCGCCCAGCTTCTCGGCAGCCGATTTCATCAGCGAGGAATGGAAAGGTCCGCTTACCTCAAGCGGGATCGCTCTTTTTCCTCCGGCTTCTTTCACGCGCTCGCCCACAAGAGCGACGCCCTCCTTAGAGCCGGAGACGACGATCTGCCCCGGGCAGTTCAGGTTGGCCAGCTCCACGAGATGTCCTTCGGCCGTGATGCTGCGGCACAGCTCGGCCAGCGCTTCGCGTTCGGCACCGAGCACAGCGGCCATGGCCCCTTGTCCGCCCGGAACCGCCTGCTCCATAAATTCGCCGCGCGCACGGACCGTTCCTACCGCATCCTCAAAGCTCAGCACGCCGGAAGCCACCAGGGCGCTGTATTCGCCCAGGCTGTGTCCGGCGACAAAGTCAGGAGTAACGCCTTGTTCGCGAACCGCCTCGAATGCCGCAACGCTGGCCGTCAGGAGCGCAGGCTGCGTATTGAAGGTCTTCTTCAGCTCACTGTCCGGACCTTCAAAAATCATATTCGTCATCGGGAATCCCAGCACCTCGTCCGCACTTTCGAAAATGCGACGGGAAGCGGGAACCGCATCATAGAAATCTTTACCCATTCCGACGGATTGGGCCCCTTGTCCGGGAAACACAAACGCAACTTTCCCCATTGCTCAGGCTCCTCTCGTATACTTCTTGATGCAAAGCTTCTATTGTATTGCTTGAATAAGCCAATTCACTTCGTAAGCTATCGATTGATCATTCACATAAGATGAATCATATGATTACCAGATCAGCACCGATGCGCCCCAGGTCAATCCTCCGCCGAAGCCGACCATCAGCACGCAGTCGCCTTCCTTCATCCGGCCTTCCTCCGCCGCTTCCACCAGCGCGAGCGGAATGGAAGCCGCCGACGTATTGGCGTACTTATCTACGTTGATGACGCATTTATCCGGCGAAAGGTCCAGGCGCTCCATGGCGGACTGAATGATACGGATGTTCGCCTGGTGCGGCACGAACAGGTCGATATCGGCCTTCGTTTTGCCGGCCTTGCGCAGGACGTCTTCCGTGGCCGTATTCATGACGCGGACCGCAAATTTGAATACTTCGCGCCCGTTCATATAAATGTAGTGCTTCTTGCCTTCGAGCGTTTCCTGGGACGCCGGCAGTCTGGAACCGCCAGCTTCCAGTTTCAGCAGCGTACCGCCGGCCCCTTCGGCTCCGAGGTCAAAGGACTGAAATCCCCGGCCTTCGGGAACTTCGCCCAGGATGACGGCTCCCGCGCCGTCACCGAACAGCACGCAGGTGTTGCGGTCGGTATAATCCGTAATCCGCGACAGCGTGTCGGCGCCGATGACCAAAGCGTTGTTGTACATGCCGGTCTTGATAAAATTGCTCGCCGTCGCAAGGCCGTAGACGAAGCCGGAGCAGGCAGCAGACAGGTCGAACGCGGCGGCTTGCTTGGCGCCGAGCTTGTCCTGCAGAATGCAGGCCGTTGACGGAAAGAACGTATCCGGGGTGATGGTTGCGACAACGATCAGGTCCAGCTCTTCAGCCGACATCCCGGCGGACTCGAGCGCCTTCAGGGCCGCTTCATAACACAGGTCCGAAGTCGCTTGTTCCGGAGAAGCGATATGCCGCTCGCGGATCCCGGTGCGGGAGACGATCCATTCGTCGTTCGTCTCTACCATCTTTTCCAGATCGCTGTTGGTTAATATTTTCTCAGGAACGTATTTGCCTGTGCCGATGATGCCTACTGAACGTAATTTTTCCATTCTCTTGTCACTCACTTCCCGCTGATTTCCTTGGATATACTCTCAACCAGTTGATTCTGCAGTGCAACGCGGGCCTGCCGGACCGCGTTCTTGATGGCGTTGCCGTCCGCCGAGCCGTGACTTTTGACGACAAGTCCGCTCAGGCCGAGCAGAGGAGCGCCACCGTGCTCCTTGTAGTCCAGCTTGCCTTTCAAATTACGCAGCTGAGGCATAAGCAGGGCGGCCCCAAGCTTGCTGCGCATATTCTGGGTGAACTGCTCCTTCAGCAGCTTGAACATCGCGCCGGCCGTTCCTTCCACGGCCTTCAGCAAGATATTGCCGGCAAATCCGTCGCACACGAGGACGTCGCAGTTCCCGAGCATAATATCCCGGGCTTCCACGTTGCCGATGAAGTTGATCGGAAGCTCCTGCAGGAGCGGGAACGCCAGCTTGGTGAGCTCGTTCCCCTTCCCTGGCTCGGTGCCCACGTTCAACAGGCCGACCCGTGGATTCTTCACGCCCATCACCTTCTCGCGATAAAGGCTGCCCATCAGCGCATACTGCGCCAAATGCTCGGGCTTTGCGTCCATATTCGCGCCCAGATCCAGGGCCAGCACTCCGGCTTCGTCAAGCGTCGGGATCATGGGAGCCAGAGCCGGACGCTCAATCCCTTCCATCCGTCCGACAACCAGCAATCCGGTCGTCATCAGCGCTCCCGTGTTGCCTGCCGAAATCATGGCTTCCGCCTGCTTCTCCTTCAGCATCCGTCCCGCCACGACCATGGAAGCATCCTTTTTGCGCCGGACGGCTTTGACCGGTTCATCCTCGGCTTCGATTACTTCACCCGCATGATGGACCGTCAGATTGGAGGGAACCGTCCCTCCGCCTTGCTTCAGGAGCGGCAGCAACCGCTGCTCGTCCCCGACCAGAACGATCTGCGTATCTTTCCATTCGGCGGCGGCAGCCAAAGCTCCTTCCACGTTGCACTCCGGCGCATGGTCACCGCCCATGGCATCAATGGCGATCCGCATACTGTACTCCTCCTTCGCTGTTATCCTCGCCCGTCGATCTGTATATCAGAAAGTTCCCCTGGAACACCATTTCCTCGCCCACATACGTGAACACCTCAACCTTGGCCTTCCCCTTCTGGCCGGCCATAGACCGGACATAGGCTTTGGCGATGCACTTCTCTCCCAGATGAACCTGCCGCAGAAACCGGATGTCTGCCGATGCGGTCAAGGCAATCTCGTCGTTAATGAGAGCAACTGCCAGCGAGTTGGCCTGGGCGAACACATAATGTCCGCGGGCGATATGGTTTCGGGTGAACACATGTTCTTCCCGTATTTCAAAAATGGAAATGCCGCTCTTGTCCAGCTGCAGATCCACGACATCCCCGACAACCTCATCAAGCTGCAAGGAGCGAACTTGATCATAGGAGTGCTCTGCCATCTGCTTCATTCGTTCCCGCAGTTCCGGGATGCCTAGCTCCATCCGGTCAAGCCGGATCGTCTGAATGCTGACCTTCAGCTCCCGCGTCAGTTCGCGGTCGGTCACAAACGGATTTTGTTCGATAATCTTCAAAAGCTGCTGATGCCGCTGCTTCTTGGGCAACCGTTCGATGTGAGGCACCTCCCTGTCATGTCTTGTCCGTCCATGAATGTGGAACACAAACAGTCTATGAAGTTCGTCAATAGAATTCACAGGAAAAAAGAATCAATCCGGACAGTTTTCATTAGAACCTGGTACTAATGTAGTATAAAGCATGACGGGTCAAAAAGAAAGTGACAAAAAAAATAGCACCTCACCAAAGATGAAGTACTACTTGATTGTTTTTGGCATTACTGCGAAATGATTTCTCTTGATTTATACGTTCCGCACACTTTGCATACGTGGTGAGCAAGCTTCAATTCTCCGCATTGTTCACATTTCACCATGCCCGGCACTGCCAGTTTAAAGTGAGTACGACGCTTGTCACGACGTGTCTTGGACGTTCTCCGTTGAGGTACTGCCATGTTCCCACCTCCTTATTTCAATCAACCGGGGTCCCGAAGGGCCCGGAGGAATGCATTCATGCTCATTTGAAAAAGTCTTTTAGCGCTGCAAGCCGTGGATCTACCACTTCATTGTTACAGCCGCAGGCACCTTCGTTCAAGTCTCTTCCGCACGTAGGGCACAGGCCTTTGCAGGATTCCTTGCACACGACGGTCATCGGAAGATTCAGGATAAAGGATTCCTCCACGTAAGGGACGAGCTCCACAGTCTCGTTGTCCACATATATGGTTTCATCTTCTTCGTCCTCGGCTTCCTCAGGCTGCTTCTTAAGCTTGAACTGCTCGTGGAATGGAATATCCAAATGCTCATGCACCGGTGTCAGACAGCGTGAACAGGACATGTCCAGCTGTACGGATAACTCGCCTTGAACATCCACTGTATCGGGACCGACATACGAGGCTGTAAGTTCCGCTGTGAGCGGTCCGTCGGCCTTGATGTCACCCAGTCCTTTAAGCAGCGGACTTACATCCACTTGCTGACGGAGCTGCAGCGGCTCGCTGCTGGCTGCCATTTTCCTGAATTGAAAGTGCATATACATCACTCCAAACAAACAAAAATTATTATACCGATTTCCGGGGAACTTTGTCAATAGTTTCACCTTGACCTTACGTTCCCCCTTATTGTGACTGGATGCCATTCGTTTTATGATATATTTTATAACAGCCGTTAACCACGGGTGCCCAAAATGAAACGATGGAGCTGAAGACCATGTCCGCAGTCGGCCTGATTGTCGAATATAATCCTTTACATAACGGCCACGTCCACCATTATACCAGAGCCAAGGAAGTGACGGGTGCCGAGCATGCCGTCGCGGTGCTGAGCGGGCCGTTCCTGCAGCGGGGCGAGCCGGGGCTTGTCAGCAAATACGCCCGCGCCGAAATGGCGCTGGCCATGGGTGCCGACCTGGTAATCGAGCTGCCGGCCGCATATGCCGTTCAGCCTGCCGAATGGTTTGCCTACGGCGCCGTCGCGCTGCTGAACGCCACCGGTGTCGTCGACAGCGTCTGCTTCGGAACCGAAAGCGGGACGCTGGAAGTGCTGCAGCCGCTGGCCCGCATGCTGGCTCATGAAAGCGAAGAGCTTCAAGGCCATATCGCGCACTATTTGGGCCAGGGGATGAGCTACCCTTCCGCCTACGCGGCAGCCGCCGAGGCTCTGGCGGGAAGCGGCGGCTGGAAGGAGGATATTCTCCAGCTGCTCCATAAGCCGAACCATACGCTCGGCCTGCATTATTTGATCGCGCTCGAGCGCCTTGGCAGCCGTATGCGCCCCTACACCATCCCGCGCATCCACGCGGGATATCACGATGAAGTGCCTGGGCATACGAATATAGCCAGCGCCACCGCGGTGCGCCGCATGCTGCTCGGCCCGGCCCCTGACGAGGCCGCTCCGTATGTGCCGGCCACGACGCTCGCGATTTTGAAGCGGGAATTTGCCGCCGGACGCGGGCCGATCACCTGGGAATCGTTCCGGCAGCCGCTTCTGCACCTGCTGCTCACCACACCTCCCGAGCAGCTCGCGGCCCTGCACGAAGTGACGGAAGGGCTCGAGCATCGCCTGGGCAAGCTGCTGCCGGCCCTGACGGGAGCCGATGTGGCCGGCATGCTCGCCGCCTTAAAGACAAAGCGCTATACTCATACGAAGCTGCAGCGGATGCTGGTGCATATTTTGCTTCGGCACTCAAAGGAGCAGCTCGCTCCTGCGCGTCTTGCGGAAGGCCCCGGCTATTTAAGGATCCTGGGATTCAACAAGACGGGACAGGCTCTGCTCAAGCAGATGAAAAAGACGGCCTCCCTACCGGTGGTAATGAAGCCGTCCGCCTTCTCCCATGACCAGCTGGACCTGGACCTCCGGGCGGCGGCGGCATATGCGAACGCGTACGACGCGCCGTCGCCGGACGATTGGTACCGCGACTATAGGCAGCCGCCGGTCATGATTTAGCCTGCAGCTGGTTCATATAGTCCATCGCCTGCTCGAGGGTGCTGACCTGAACCAGCTTCATTTTCGTTTTAATCTGATCCGCTTTGGCTTTCGCCTCGTTATAGTTATCTTTCGGAACGAAGAAAATATCAGCATTCTCCCGATCCGCCGCCACAATCTTATGCTGGACGCCTCCGATCGCCCCGACCGTACCGTTCTTGTCGATCGTGCCTGTGCCTGCGACCCGGTAGCCCTTGGTCAGATCCCCGGGCGTCAGCTGGTTGACGATTTCCATCGAGAACATAAGGCCGGCGGAAGGCCCTCCGATCCGCGTATCCTTGAACTGGACCTGATGGCCCGGATCTTTCGTCTTGACCGCCTGCATCGTCGCTATGGTGACCCCGAGGCCGGCCCGGGTGCTTCCCGTTTTCTGATCCTTGATCGGAATCAGCTTCAGCTTCTGCTCCAGCGTTTTGCCGCTCCGAAGCAGCTTGACGGTGACCTCATCGCCCACGTTCATCGGTTTCAGAATGCCGGCGAGCGCCGTATTGTCCGGGACCGGCTTGCCGTTGACTTCCTCAATGCGGTCGCCGGGCTTGAAGTATTTGTTGTTCACCGAATCGTCCGGCGTCGAGAACACAAACAAATACTCAGGAACGATGCTGAACGGCACCTTGGCTTCCCGGTAAGCCGCCTCCATCGCGGAGGACTGGGAGTCGCTCATCATGTAGACCTGCTCCGCCGCATACTCATCCTCGCTCATATCCCCGAGTCTCGCCTGCTTCTTGGCGACCTCATCGTTCGGGTTGAACACTGACATGACGAGCATGGCGATATTGGCGTAACTTGCCGCCACCGTCGTCATCATGAAGGTTCCGCGCTCCTCCGTATCCCCTTTGGCAATCGACAGCATCGGCTTCACCTCGTTGGCGCTGCCCGGCTGATAAATAATGTATGGTGTCGGCATATATACGCACCCGTACACCATGACTGCCACCACGAAAATGTACAGCAGAAGGCGCAAGCCCTCTCTTCTGCGCGGCCGTCTCATATTGTTGCCATCTTTCATTCCCATCCCTGCTCCCTGGTCTTATGGTTGTCTTCCCCGCATAGATTGGGTACTAGCTATGTTTACTCTTAAGAGGTGAAAATCATGAAAAAAACGACGCAGCGTCCTTCTCCCAAAGCCATGACGCTTATGCTGGGAGCGTGCGCAGCAGCTCTCGTGGCCGGTATCGTCAGTTCCCCTGCCCCCGCTTTTCAGGCTTCCCTTCAAGGCCTGAACCTATGGTGGAAAATCGTGTTTCCCGGGCTTTTGCCTTTTCTCGTCCTGTCGGAAATTCTGATCGCGTACGGATGGGTGAGCGCCCTGGGCGCTTTTCTGGAGCCGCTGATGAAGAAGCTGTTCCGTCTGCCCGGCACCGGCGGATGGGTCATGGCCATGGGGCTGACCACCGGTTTTCCGGGCGGTGCCCAGGCGGTTCAGCAGCTTCACGCCCAGGGCAGTCTTCAGGCCGAAGAAGCGGGCAAGCTCGCGGCCTTATCCCACTTCTGCAACCCGGTGATGATTCTCGTCGTGGTAGCCACCGGTCTGATGCACGATCCGGCCCTGGGCTACGGCTTGATCGCCGTTCATTGGATCGCCGGCATCCTGGCCTATCTGACCGTCCACCGACGCGTCAGAACGAAAGGAACCGCCCCTGCGTCAGACAAGCCTCGGCAGCAGCGACTGGAGGGCAAGCCTGCCCCGCTGCCTGCCCGCGTTCTTCAAGCGGCGGAGGAAGCCCGCGCCAAAGACGGACGCAGCTTCGGCCGGCTGCTTGGCGACTCCGTCACGCATGCCGTTCAGGTGCTGATGATGATCGGCGGCTACATCATTATTTTCTCCGTTGTCATCCAAATTGCCGGCCGGGTGACGACCGCCCGGCTTCCGATTCCGGATTACGCATTATCAAGCCTCTTCGAGGTTCATTTAGGCGCCCGGGACATCAGTGCCGCCGCGTTTGCTTCCGGTGGGCTGCAGTGGTCCGTTCTGTCTGCTCTCCTCGGATTCAGCGGCATCAGCGCCCTGCTGCAGTCCATGTCCCTGATCCGCAAAACCGGGGCTCCGCTTATGCCCATGGTCTGGACCCGGATTCTTCATGGGGCGTATGCCTTTGCCCTGACATGGTTGACCTGGGCTCCGCTCGCCGCATTGTTGGGCCGTATTCATCCCGTTTATTCCGAGAACGGCCCGTTCAGCGGCAGCCGCGGCCCGATAGAGGATCTGTGGGTACTGATGCCCCAGGTGCTGAAGTGGCAGGGACTCTTGCTCGCCTCCATCCTCGGCGCCTTGATCGTCCTTCTGATTGTGGTTCCCCGTCGCGCCAAAACGGTCCGGCGTTAAAATTTACTGCGCAGCGCCTTCTCCACTTCCGGCGGAACCAGATCCGTCACGTCTCCGTGATAGGCGGCGATCTCCTTGACGATGCTTGAGCTGAGATAGGAGTACTTCGGATTCGTCATCATAAAGACGGTCTCCGCCTCCGGGTTCAGCTTATGATTGGTCGACGCCATCTGCATCTCGTATTCAAAATCGGTGACGGAGCGAATGCCGCGCATGATAGCCTGGGCATTTTTCTGCCGCACATAGTTGGCCGTCAGGTCGCGGAAGCTGTCCACTTCGATATTCGGGATATGCCCGGTTACCTGCCGGATCAAATCCATCCGCTCTTCTACCGTAAACAGCGGGTTTTTGCTCCGGTTGTTGAGTACAGCAACGATCAGCACGTCAAACTGCTTCGCAGCCCGCTGGATGATGTCGAGATGCCCCATGGTTACCGGATCGAAGCTGCCCGGATATA
Source organism: Paenibacillus sp. FSL R5-0378 (assembly GCF_038009285.1). Lineage (NCBI taxonomy): Bacteria > Bacillati > Bacillota > Bacilli > Caryophanales > Paenibacillaceae > Paenibacillus > Paenibacillus sp. FSL R5-0378. Next base: position 3,216,831 of record NZ_JBBPAY010000001.1, on the reverse strand, counting down.
CGGCAATGCGCTGCTTGCTATTCGTTTCGCTCATCTTGCCCTCCTGCCCGCGAATCGTCGTCGGACGAATCCGCTGTATGTTCTTCGTATCTATAGATCGATACGGCCGTTTCACCGTACACCGCATGCCGGACGCAGGTAAACGAGCCGAACTCGGCGGGGTATTCGTAGCCTGACTCATGCTCCAGAACAATGACCGCGCCTTGCCGCAGCATATGCTTGTCCTGCATAAGGAGCATGAGCTCGTCCCCATTCTTCATCCGGTACGGCGGATCCAGAAAAACAGCGTCCAGGACCAGCCCCCGCTTTTCCAACGCCTTCAGCGCCCGGACCGCATCGTTCCGGTACACTTCCGCTTGTCCCTCCATCTTGGTCGCCTTGAGATTCGCCCGAATCGTCTCAATGCTCTTCGGGTCCATGTCGACGAGCACCGCCCGTTCCATGCCCCGGCTGAGCGCCTCGATCGCCAGTCCCCCGGTTCCCGCAAATAAATCGAGAACGGTCCCTCCGTCAAAATAAGGCCCGATCATGCTGAAAATCGCTTCCTTGACCTTGTCGGTCGTCGGGCGGGTACCCATGCCCGGCACCGCCTTCAGCGGTCTGCCCTTTGCGCTTCCCGAAACAACTCTCACTTGCTTTTCACCCATTCTATCGATGAAACCGCAGTTTCACTTGATCTGTCCGTATTCCGTTATTCTTCATCCTATGGCGTCATATCATGCCCAAATTTCGCGAGGGATATCGAATTTTGCGGAATACGAAATTATGACGATATCGTACCACAATCCCCGCAAGTTTGAAAAATGGCCCTTGAGGGATTTTTCATCTTTTTTGGAAAAGCAATGTATAAAACATCTCTGCCTGGGAATGCTTAAATTATCGACATCAAACGAATGTCGTAGACAACCGCGGAGTAAGCTTACGTTTCCCCATAAGCTCTTCGTCCGGTTTCTCCTCTCCCATGAGGGCGTCCCGCAAGGGGCGCCCAATTTTATTATTCAAAATACCCTTATGTATAAAGGAATTTTACTTGCGTAGAATTATGAACAAGAAGGAAATAATCATAATTGGGTACCATTTGGGTACCCAATTATTCATTGCCATTCCCTTCTAACCAATCAATAAACGATTGTTTTGGGATTAAATATTTTCTACCGATACGTATGTAATGAAACTGATTGGAATGAATTAAATCGTAAGCCTGGGTCTGTCCAATGTTAAGAATCTCCTTTATATCAATTGGCCTCAATACATCCGGAATATGCTCCCACGAATTCCCTGTCAGCTTTACTTCAGCAGTAACTTTATTACCCCTGTTTTCCCCTTCACTTTCCTCAAGCATGTTAACGTCGTCCATGATCTTCTCAATTTCCCTATTCACATACTGCTGCAGATCAGCCAGCCGCTTCTTTAAATACTCCAAGTTATTGTTTTCCTTATTCATCCTAAGCCCTCCAAAATATAAAAAGCCACTCAATTGAGCGGCTGCTGTAATCCATATTCTTTCATTAACCTTAAATAATCTGAAGTGCCTATGTTATGTATGAATTCATCAAGCTTTTGCCAAGGCTGCCCAGGCTCATCTCGATACATATTAATAACCATCTCAAGTTTCATTTTAGCTTTTTTTAACTCTTCTTCGCTCTGTGCCTCTTTCACCCTAATGTATCTTGAATATACATTATCTCCACTAGGCATCCGCATAACTTTTCCGTTTGTAACAATGTGATAATCATCTAAGCTTTCAATCACATGAATACCTTTGTTACGAATTGCATTAATTAAGTCCCTTCTCTCCTCCAACTCAAATCAGCCTCCTTTACAGCTCATTTTATCATAAAAACGGATAAAACTGTGGAGCCCATCGTGGGAATCAATACCGGAAGCGGAAGTAACTTTAAAAATAAAAATCTAGGCCTAAACGGGGGTCGTTCGCACCCGCAGTCGGTTTGAGGCGCTCCCAGGACCCGTGACCTCGTTCATCTTCGTTTGTCACGAACACCCCTGAATGCTCCGATTATCCCGGCTACTAGGCTTATGAAGATCCATAACCAGCCAGCCCAATTCAGATGTTTATCCGTATAACTGATCCCTGAAAAACCATACTCAATTGTCCAGAATCCTGTATGATCGCTGAACCCCACAAGAAAGAAGAACAGAGCCCAGGTTGCGCAAGCCATAAACACTAAAATTCCCATGGATATATCCCTCCTTAGTGTTAGTTTGCCCACATCCTATGGTGCCTTTACGTCGTGGTAGGTGCAATCAAAAGTCTTTCTTATTGCGTTCCTTTATCTCCTTAATCAGGTCGTCACATTTACTGCGCATAAATTCAGTGTAAGTAAGGAGTTCGGTTTCATACGCCATGAAATTTTCATGTGTTCGTTTTTCCCTTGAGTACTTTTCACTAATTGCTGTTAAACCATCACAAGTCTCAGTTATAAGTGAAAATAGCCTTTTATCTGATTCAATTGCTTCAGGTAAGTGCTTCTGCAATTTATGGATCATTTGGATAACACTTCGAAATAGTTCCCCAATTTGAAAATTCTCTGCATCGAAATAATCCCATGCTGAATTTAACTCTTGTCTCAAAACGGTCGCAAGGACGTAAGCCTTCCGATCCTTTGCCGGCTTTTCCGCCTCTCGTTGTTTGCGAATTTGCCACATAGCTACACGGTAAGCTCCTAGTACACCTACAAAGCTACCAAAGAAACCACCTAAATCAAAACCAATATTCATGAATTAACCCCCAACGCTGAATTCGTCTGTCGCCATTATTCGACGTCAGGGAGTTAAAACCTTCTCGGTAATCCAACATCTAACCGTCTTAGTGCGGCATGCAGGAACGCTATGATATTCCCATTATTGGTTTTCGGCAGATTCTCGAAGTGATCCCTCACCTCAGCCTCCCATTCCTCACGGGTAACGCCGTATTCCTTCAGCGATCTTTTCATGGTCAACAGAGAATGAAATTGCGCAACTTCATAGAATAAAAAAAGGACCTCCGATCGATCCGGAAGTCACCCTATTTTACATTCTCAATTCAATTTGACCATTATTTTGGGTAATTTCTGCTCTGGACTATCGGTCTCTTGGTTTCTGCATCAAATACAGCAGTTTTATCATAGGCCCTTCCACCAATCATAATTATCGACCTAAAGACGTATACCTGCCTATTTGGATTGTACCCACTTCCACTAACCCTCATCTTACCGAACTGATCGGTTTCCGCAAGAATGTTGTTGACATCTTTAAATAAACAGGATCTTCTAACGTTAAGTTTTGCCCCATCAAATTCAGAATACTCTTTCCGATCAAGTTGATTATAAAACTCGTCTGCAGATAAAAACTGCTTTTGGGTATTTGCGGGGTATTTTTCATCAGCTTTAGGCGGGTCAATAACAGGAGTACTGAAGCCAACTGATATCGCAAGGCATAGGACAATGATTTTAAACATTCCATTTCCACCTCCATATATCAATATGGCTCTTTATCAGAAAACTAATTCACACATATTTTTTATGTACTGGCTGAGATAATATCGCCGAATTTAATCCATTCCCATTCATCCTGGGCTATCGAAAGCTTAATTTCTTTACGGAACGTATTTATGACCGTCACAAATCCAGTAAGGTCCCGGGTATTGAATGGGTCAAATACGGTTAGTGTCACCTTGATATGGTCATTGAATGAATCTTGAAGAGCCTGCCCGATCAGCTGCCACTCCTGTTCATCGATTACCGGCTTCGTTTCACTCTTCAGCCCCATTTGATGGGCTAGAATCTCGCTCTTATGCTGCGGCAACATCATCCGTGAACTGTCAAACAATCCGTTATCGGTTAGTTTCTTGCTCATGGTCAGTACCCTCCTCAATACATGGTCCAGTAATCGGCCCCGCGGCTTATTCTAGGGCTATTTGTAGGGGCAATTCCTCTCTCCCATGCCTCCAAAATCACAACGTGTTCTACCGACGACTTGTTTTCCCACTGGATATACTCCTGTTTCTCTAGCTCTTTCAGTGACTGAATAATTTGGTCCTTGCGCTTGCCGGCCATAGTCTCAAGCTGCTCCATGTTCGGCATTTTATTGTGCCGGGTCAGATAATTACTGAGGATTCGCAACAATTTTCTTTCAGAATCCGCAAGCATTCAAACCCCTCCTTGCAAACATCTGTTCCAGTATTATACCCAAACACTCGTTCGCAAATCAATGTAAAAATTCCCCTACCTGTCCCCAGAACTTACCTCCTGAATAAGCTCCAACGGAAAGTTATAATTACGGGTGAGGTGTTTTTATGTTCATATCCCCGATGTTATTGGAAACGGCGCCTGGTCCGTTTTCACATTCACGATATATTTTTGAGCCAAAGGTCGACGGGCACCGGCTGGTTTTTGACCAGGAGGCAGGACGTGTCCGGCTCTTTACCCGGCATCACAATGACTGTACAAGTCAGTATCCCGAGTTGGTCCATCCCTTTGAGGATGACATCACGCTTGACGGAGAGGTCGCGTGTGTAGACCCTGGGACGGGAGTATCCGATTTTGAAGCCGTCATGACGCGACTGAAGACCGGTAAACATGATCGGATTCAGAGGCTGACCAAAACGCTCCCGGTTACCTTTGTTATCTTCGATATTCTGAGATATAAAGGGAAGGACCTCCGTAGTCTTACGCTGGCCCAGAGGAAGGATATACTAAGCGGTATCAAACTCCCGTCTAATGCTTTTGGGATTATGCCGTTTATCGAGGGTGAAGGCGAGAGCCTCTTTGCCCAAATCCAAAGAATGAAGATGGAAGGGATCGTTGGGAAGTTAAAAGACAGTAGGTATGTCAGCCGACGGTCTGCCGAGTGGCAAAAGGTCATCAACTGGACTTATGAGGAGGTATTCCTTACTGGGTACCGCAAGGACGAGTTCGGATGGTTGGCTGCTGTACCAGGTCCATCCGGCAAACTTCGTCCGGCAGGGATTATCGAGTTGGGCACAGGCCCGAAAGAGCGCAAAGATTTTTATATCAAAAGTCAAAAGCTGGTGACCGGAGAAGACAAGGCATTTGTATACCTGGAACCGACGATTCGCTGCCAGGTTAAGATTAGGAACTGGTACAAATCGGGGCTCCTTCGCGACCCGGTCTTTACACGGTTTATTGTTTAGACAGCATATTCAAACGTACAAGCGTCGCGCACAAAAAACTCATCACCGATTTTTACAGATAAGTCAGTTATTTCAACGATCTTCCCGCTGCCGATCATCTCCTGGTCCATAAAAACAGCCACCGGGATTTGCTCAATCATGGCGGTATGGAAATGGATCGGGGAAGTTAGGGGCTTCATAAATCTTTTGCTTTTCATCAAGTTTCACCTCTACCCGAAATTTTACCATATCTCAACAAAGAATGGGGGCAAAACAAAAAGGCCGCCCAAAAGGACGGCCAGGAAGAGGAGAAGCAGATACTACCAACTACTAGTGGAGTTTAACCCTTTATTATATTGGGCAATCCTGGTTTGCTTTATTCCTGCAAATAAAAAAGACCCTGCCAGCGCGAGCCAGCAGGGGAATTCTTCACGTCCAGAAATCTTGTTTCGACACTTTCTTACCAGTCAATTCTCTTACAGCCATGAGTAGCAATGTTATTGTGCTCTTACGAGGCTTATAATCTGGATCACTGCAAACATCAGAAACCGTATCACGATTCAACCCGGTAACCTTGACTATATCCTCCTGCTTTATCCTATGTTCGTCCAAAAACTCACCATATGGCGAACGTCTTTTCCCTAAACCAAACATCTCTCGTCCCTCCTGAGCTTTATTAATTATTATCAGAGTGGACGAGTCTAGCAAAATTTATACCCAATCTTTCGGATTACTCCGAATATTGTACAAACAGGTTGACGTATTCTCTTTAACATACCGCCGAACAATCGACGGAACATTCGGCAAGGAGGGCGTTAATGATGGCCACATATGGGATTATCGTAGGAACTTATATTGTCACGGCTATGATCGAGGCACGCTGCAGGAACGGAGGGGATCCGATCGGGGCGTTAGCTGCGCGAAGGTTCGGCAGGTTCTTTTTACTCGGCGCCGGCCTGGCGTTATCGTGGCAGTGGATTGCCGGCATGGTTGAGCTGCTTCGTTAAACGTAGGGGTTGAGGGGATATTTCCCCCGTGATACCCGATCTTTACCCCACCCATTTATATCGGCTTTTATTCCGAGGATTATTCCGAAACTGGCAGACGTCTGCTGATTTATCCTGCGTCTAATAACAACCGTTTTCTCTTCCGTTATCCCTTCACCTACGGAATAATCTGCCCTCAGGCGGCAAACATCGCAACGTCGAGGGGTTTGCCCGTCCGTTACCCTTCCGATCGGATGCAACACCTCTAGTTTGGAGAGGAGGCCCCATCATGTTTGGGTCTATTATTGGGATTGGATTTATTTGTGGGTCTGTATGTTCATTACTACCTCATTTCTTCTCTTCTTCTTTTTCTTTAGGTAACTCTTTCCTCTCTGCATGCAAAACCCTGAATCTGGTCGCCGGCGACTCGCAGCCAATGGTTAACGCGGAGTACACTCACGCCTGGGGAACGCGGCTCCTTGTTGGGCTGCCGGTTGGGCTGCCTTCCGCAAAGGTGTTCGATAACCGCAACGCAATAGCGGAGGCGCTGCGTGTGAGCCCGGATAACCTAGAAATACGCTATGATGACGGGCTTATCCTCGACATCATCACGCAGCCTATGCCGTCCAAGGTCCCGTATCGAGCTGGCACCGCGTATCGGGTGTGTGTCGGAGTAAATAAGCGCGGAGAACCGCGGTACTACGATTTTGATGGCCCGTATCCGCATCTATTGATCGGCGGCATATCGGGCGGAGGCAAGAGCGTCATGCTGCGTTCGATCCTAACGTCACTGGCGCAAGGGCCGGCGCCGGAGCTTTACTTGTGCGATCTGAAGGGCGGAGTCGAGCTCGGCATATTTCGCGGCCTGGAATGCGTCAAGGGATTCGCCACGGAGCTCGGAGAGGTGCTGCAGGTGACAACCAAGATTGAGGCGGAGATGAAACGCCGGTATAGCGTTATGGCCGCGAATGGGTCGCAGTCCTGGGCCGGGAATAAGGCGGTGCTAGTGGTCGATGAGCTCGCGGATTTCAAGGTACGCCCCGGGGATCCGGACCGGGTCATAAAGGCCGCGATCAAGACGAAGCTTACGAATTTAAGTGCAAAAGGGCGAGCAGCCGGCGTCATCCTTGTACTGGCGACGCAGCGGCCGAGCGCGGACGTCGTTGACGGCCTCATAAAAACGAATATAGCCGCGTCCATTTGCTTTCGCACGCGCGATGACACACAGAGCCGCATCGTACTCGATCATAACGGAGCAGCGGATTTACCGGATATTCCCGGACGCCTGATATTCCAGACAGCGCACGATGAGACGCTGCAGGGGCCGTTCCTGACTGCAGAGGATGCCAAGAAGATCATTGCCGGCTTACCACAACGCGAGGAGGTCATTCGTCATGAATCTTACACAGATCAAGCTGAACCGATGGACGGAAATTCTCTCGAGCTTTGACAGTTTCGGCTTTCTCACCACATCTCAGGTCCAGCGCCTGCATAATCTCGGCGGCATTCGGAATACACTCCGGATCCTGACCGATATGAAGGAGTATCTGCATAGTTTCCGCGAAGGCGAAACCGTGTGGTATCTCAACGCGGCCGGCCGGAGGACGATCGGAAGCGAGACGATCCGCAAACGAAACCAGACAACCCGCCACGTAATTATGAGGAATGAAGTCTACATCGCAAAGCGTCCGGAGCTATGGCGGCCAGAATACGCGATTAAATGGGATGGTAAGGAGATCGTCTGTGATGCGCTGTTCCGTACTGGAAAGGAGTACACGTTTGTTGAGATTGACTTAACCCAAACCATGAAAGCAAACGAGGGGAAAATTGCAGCCTATCGGGCACTAAGAGAAACAGGAAAGTGGCAGGCGAGATACGGAGAATTTCCGAGATTGCTCTTTGTGACCAGCACTAACTATAGGAAGGAACGGATCACCAGAGCTGTAGGAGACCTAGTTACTGATGTTGTAACGCTCATTGATCTTAGATAGCACACCCCAGCCTCAACAAGTAAATGTCCGACATACGAAAAAGCTATTTCATTAATCCACATTATGATTCCACTTCCACATATCGCCAAATCGTGACTTTTGATGTAGAATTTTAGGTACATAAGACCTAGTACATAACTTCAGCCGATGAAGGACATTTAGGAGGATTTGAATGAACAAAAGATTAGTGTACACACCAGTATTAAAATGGAAGCAAGGTGAACAAAAGGCTCTTGAGGAATTGGCTCCTTCAATCAAGCAATTCTTAATACCAATTATAGAGATCCCTCCTATTGATTGGGATTTTGAAAATGAAGTGCCGAAAAAGTCCATCGATGAACATTTGAGCAAGGTGGGGGAATCATTTGAAAGGGCTTGGGGAATCGATAAACCGATTATTGTCGATCTAAACTATATTGAGTCCTCAGATCGATTGGCCAACGGTCAACATCCACTTAATTTAATTGTTCAAGAGGCTGCAAAGCGAGGTATAAATGTAATTCCTGCAACCAGCACAAACAGAGATCAAGCATACCAACATGAGGTTAAACTTGCTCATCAGCAATATAACCAAGGAGTGTGCTTTCGTTTAAAGGAGGAGGACTTTGCAGACTTACAGAGTAATATAGATGCCTTGCTTCTCCAAAATGCAGTTACTCCATCACAAGTGGACTTGGTTCTGGATTATGAGTATGTAAATCCTAAAGAACAAGTAAGAACAACCATGTTTTTAACTGGCATTCTAAATTCGCTTCCTTATCTTAATGAATGGAGGAATGTTATTCTAATTGGTACCTCTTTTCCAAGTGATCTGTCTGCAGTAAACTCAGATTCAGTCGACTCAATTGAAAGAGCGGAGTGGTTAATCTGGAAAAGACTAATCAACTCAGCTTCCATAAAAATCACCCCGTCCTATGGTGACTATGGAATTTCAAATCCTGCACCATTTGATGCGGATCCTCGCTTCATAAACATGAGTGCAAATATCCGCTATACAGCCGAAGACAAGTTTATTATTTTCAAAGGCCGTATGATTAAGCGGTACGGAGGGAATCAATACTACCAGCTATCATCTCAGGTTGTTTCCCATCCAGAATTTTCAGGTCCAAACTTCAGTGCAGGAGATTATTATATCCAGGAAGTCGCCAATCAAAATGATGGCCCTGGAAATGCAACCAATTGGCGCAAATCAGGGACAAATCATCATTTGACATATGTTGTTAGTGAGCTCTCCAATTTGCTCTCGTCTTAAGTTTTTTTCGAACCTCATCCTGTAATTCACTCAGGGGTAGGTTTTCAGCTAATGCACTCCATAAAAAACTCCGAGGCTTGCTAAGCAGTCCCTTCTGCAAGCCTCTTTCTTTTAAAATCGACAAGGCCTCGTCACGCCAAAGAAGCTGCGCCACAGAAAGTGCATCAACATCTTGATTTTTTTGAGGTTCCCTCAATACAAAGAAGTGAATTAATCCATCCTCTTCTTTTTCTGCTTGAGTGATTCCCCACCAATCCGGAATAATATCTTTAATGCCGTCCACAAACTTGGATGCTGTCAATATAGTCACATTGTCAAAAACCCTATTATAAAATGCTGACTGTAAAGGAAGTCGCGCTAAAGTGTCACTTTCACTTTTAATTTCATACCCGTTAATAGCTCCATTTACTACAGCAACATCTATCCGTGCATCTCCCTGACAAAGAGGAAGCTCATCCAAAATTAATGTATCCGGCTCATCTTTATGTTCATTATGGAGTAAATAATGAAGTGATTTCCGGATATCTATATCCTTTGTTTTCATCATGACACCTCCACATAATAAAGATAGCTTAAACAAGTTTAGCATAAGGTCCTAAATATTAAAACTGAAACCTTGTTCAGTGGTTGCATGGATTAAAAATGGTAAGGGCCCTAATGAAAAGCAATTTAAACAGAACAGTAATTAAGAAAAGACCGCCTAAATGGACGGTCGTTAGGTACATATTAACTTACCCAGTATTGGATTATTTACTTGAAAGACTTCTCCGCCGCTGCGTTCGCTCGTACGTCCTCAAATGACTTTCCCATTCCTTCTGACCATCCCGGACGGCACCAGCAACCACTTTAGCATCAGCATTTCCATGAATAGTTATTGGCATATTAAAGACAGGTGCCCAGGTGCCGCCTGTCTCAATTCCTAATGCTTCGCCGGCTGCTGCATATAGCCCTCTGGACCGCTTCGAATTATTAACCGGGATGACGAACTCATCGTCCCCGCCCTCGCCGATCCACGCCAACTCAGGCGATGTTACCCGGCCTCCATCCGCATAACCATTAAATCCCGGGTCCCTCAGCTCAATATGCTTTATCTGCTTTCCTGCAGGAGTTGAATAATCTGGGATCGTGCCGGTTTGGTGCCACACGACAGACAAGTCAATCTTTTTAGATAGGGGCATCTCGTCCATTGCTGCATTCAAATCGCGTATATGGGAAGCAGCCTCTTCAAATCGTTTTTTCTCTTCATCCGTCATCTTCGCAAACTTGGCTGCTTGGGTTGAGAATTTCTCCCCGCCAAGATCGTTAATTTGGATGAGTTCAACTTGTTTATCATACAGCTGCTGATACGACTTTTCCGCCTCGATAATGGAATTATCTGTTTCATTGAGTTTTGTCCGCATGGAATCGTATAACGCTTTGTAGTCATCCATGGTTTTTTTCACTTGCCCCACCCGGCCAATGTAATCCTGACCTGTAGCTTTTAGAATTTCATTTGCAAGCTCATCTTCTTTTTGGCGTTGTTCTTCGCTTCCAGGTTGGGTGGTATCGTAAATTTGCCTTGCCCGCGCTGCATAACTTTTAAATTGCTGATAAGACTTCTCTGCATCAAGCATGGACTGCTTATAGTCATCAACCTTTGAAGTCATATCTTCGTATTCAGCCACAAGATTCGGCAAATTATCTTGAGCGTCAAATACTTTAGCCTCAAGATCCCGCCTACTTATTTCTCGCGTGGTATTATCAATTTTGTTCAAGGTATCTAATTGATCCATGAACACGCCATTCTTAGCATCTTCAGCACTAAGGATATCTGGGTTCAGCTTGATCAGTTCTTTTTCTGTATCGGCTAACTTCCTACGTGCTTCAGCAAGATCCTGCGCAGGGGTTTTTGAATCATTGATCTTATCCGTTAGTTTCTTATACTCGGTTATCAGGTTCTGGGTGCGCCTTGTCTGATCATCAATAGCATGATAATCATCAAAAGACTTTTGAAGGGAATCTCCCATGTTAAGAAGTTCTTCCCGAGCTTCCTCTTGATGCTTTTTATATGTGAGGACAGCAGTTGTCACAAGTCCTATAGCCCCAACTGCAATCCCTGCAGGGCTCGTCATCATGCTGAGGGTTTTATCGAATTTGCTGGCCCCGTTCGTCGTATCGAAAAATGATTTACCGACCTTGGTGAAATCTTTACCCATGGAATAGGCGTTTTTGGCCAGCATGGCCGCCGGCACGCCGAGAGCGAGCGTTTTGACCAGATCCTTGTTATCGGTCGCCCATTCCGTCACACCGTTAAGCGCCGGCATAACGTCCTCGCCGATCGGGATAACCAGGTTCGTCATGAGCTCGCGGCCAAGCCCCTGCAGTTCTTTCTTCACGCTGGTGTACTTGACTTCGGAAATCTGCTGCATGGTGTCGATAGTTTTATCATACTCGCCATTGATGTCCTTCAACGCTTCGACTGCTTCATGCTTCAAATCCTCGTATTTAGTTCCGAATAAGGCCACTCCCATTTGATTCTTTGTATTGGCATCATCCAGACTATCAAGCTTAGTGATGATTTGACCCAGTGCATCCCGTGCTTTTAATGAGCCATCTCCTAAGCCTTGTATGATTTTATGACTGTCGCTCATATAACTGACAATCTGGGATGAAGCTTTCTCCGCTGAAGCACCGCCCTTTTTCAAGGACTTCACCAGATCGGTGGCCACATCTTTTCCGGCCACCTTAGAGAGTTTGGTGAACTCTTTAACCTTTGTTCCGCCCTTACTTAATGCATCAACGAATGAATCAATACCTGTAGGAGCAAAGAGATAATCCAATGCATCGGTGACAGCTTTATCACCACTTCTGATCTGGATATTAAATTCCTTCAGCAAGTCCCCCATCATATCTAAATTGAATGTGCCTTTTTTGAGACCTGATTCAAGTATGCTGAACATTTCCTCTGCATCGTAGCCCGCGTCTTTAAAGTGGACGGAGTATTCGTTCAAGGTATCGAGGAGGTCGTCAGAACGATTCAGGCCGCGCTGGCTGCCCTGGGCAATCAAATCGAAAGCCTGATCCGCTGTAAGGCCCATATTCCGCATGAGTGCGTCTGTAGTGCGTACCGTCTCATTAACGTCATAACCAAAGGTATCCTTCAGAATGAGTGCATTCTTGGTCGCCTGCTCCAGCGCATCTCCGGCCAGCCCGGTAACCTGCCGGACGTTGACCAGTGAATCAGCAATGTCGTCAAATCCCTCGCCGTAATTCCCTGCGTAAATCTCCTGAATGGTGTCCTTAAACTCGGCCATGTCTTTTTCAGTGGCGCCCGTTGCTGCCCCCATTTGGTGGACGGAGTCGTCCAGGGCGCCGACCTCGTTAATCATGTTGGAGAACATATCACCGACTCGAGTAATAATAGCGTGTGCTCCTGTGAACTGAAGCGTTTTTTCAAAAATCTCACCGAATTCTTTGACGTCCTCCCGCAGCTCATGGAATGCGCCCTTGGCGTCCTCAGCATCCCGGGTGATCTTCCGGAACCCCTTCGCCCGCTGCAGGCTGTTGAAGTCTCTGCCAAGTCCCGTAACGTCCTTAGAGAGATCATCGAATGTTCGGGTTAGCTTGGGGTCAATGTCGCCATTGAGCTCGAATGTCATTTCAAACTTTTTGGGCATGAGTTAAACCTCCTTTGTACCAATTTTGATTAATGATTTCATGTGGGTGTTTCGCTTTGGTTTTGAAAACGCGTCATTAGCGCATTGAGCACCTCGACAGCGACTTCGGCAACCGTTCGGCCGTCTTTTATTGCTTGTGCTACAATGCCGGCTGCTCCTGGAGACTTAGCAAATTCATTTAGGGCGATGACGCGTTCGCGCTCAGCTTGCTCAGCCTCTGCTATAACTTGGTTGTATAGATCCGGATATTTGCTTTTGAGTTCTTCTAATTTCATGGTTATTTCGTCCTTACATATTTGATTTGCTTACTTTTATGGTGTGTCACGCTCCATCGGGGAGTACTTCGCCAGCGCTGACAAGGCACTTTCTATCTCTCGGCGAACAACAGACTCAACGACGTTAGCCGGCTCGTTCTCACATTCTGTAGCAATTCGGTTGGGGACGGCCAGCAGACGGGATTTTGTTGTCAGGATCAAGTCCGACAGTAGCAACTCCACGTCCGCAGCAGCATGAAGGTTCCCTTTCAGTTGCTCCAATTCAATGGCGGCCTTTTCCTTTTTGATGCGCTCATGTTCGGTCTTCTCATCGATAAACCGAGGCTTTTTATCGTCCTCTTTACCGCCTGAAACGTGTTCACAGTAGGCTTGGACGGCTTCGGCAAGCAGATATTTTCCTCTATTCACCTGCTTCAGGACGCCGTCCCGGGTCAATTGCCGTATCCATTGGGGTGTTTTCCCCACGATCGCAGCCAATTCTGAGGTGATTACCTCTCGATCCTGCAAGCTCTCCGCTTTCGCTTTTTGTTTTCCCATCTTTCATCACCTCACTTTCCCTTTTGTTATTGGCAGGCTGTTTTGAAAATTTCATGCATAATTCGAAGCGAAAAATTGAAAAGTTCCCCTCCAGACGACCGACATCCGAAAGGGAAAGTGATTTTTAAAATAAAAATCTGGAGCTGGATCGGGGTCGTTCGCACCCGCAGTCGGTTTGAGGCCTTCCCAGGACCCGTGCTTTACTCGATAAGCGGCCTCCGAATTCTTGGATTTATTGCTCCAACCGATCCTTGGCCGAGATATCACTTAAATGATTACGTTTGAGCGCTGCCTTGATCCGATCGCGTTTCTCATGTTGTCTTTGACCTCTGGTGTGACGGCCCGGTCCTTGGTTTAATCCAGCCTTGTTCTTAGCCTTCCATTGCTGGAAGCTTTTACGGGAGATGTCTTTCTGTTCTATTGTCGAAGCCATGACCCTCCACCTCCGAGATATTAATAAAGGACGCTGAGATAACACGCCCTAACATGTTTCCTGCGCAAGACATTATCTGTTACTGTAAGGCGACGGGTAATTCACCCAATCACTGCCCCCTTGGCTCATATCGACATGAGTAACATTTCGCCCGGGTGAGGCTTCTTTCTTGTCGAAGTATCTTTCCGTGTCTTCGCCGGCCAACCAAATTTTAATAAAGTTCTCCTGTTCGTAACTCGGTATTTCGCCCAGACGTGGATCAATAAGATGGAATTTCCATTTCAAATCTTCGACTGTCGTTCTGCTAGCACGAAGTTCATACCTTGTATTCTCCATCTGCTTCTTGAGCTCATCAATCTGTGCCTGCAGTTCATCTAATCGGGCGTGATTGGCGTTATACTGTTGAAGGCGTTCTTCCTCGGCCTTATTCGCAGCTGCTCGAATCTTTTCCATGTCCTTTGCGTAGTAGTCTCGAGAAGTACCCAGTTGAGTTTTATATCCATCAATGGAATCCTGGATTTCTTCAAGCTCAATCCGCAGTGTCCGGTTTTCCTTCTTGAATTTTTCAATACCGGTGGTGTCTTCGCTCATCTCCAGTTCAATCATTTGGTCAGAGTTGTCCTTGATCTTCGTTTTAATAATTTGTGCTTGCTCCTGGAGATCGTCAATCTTGCCTTGGATCAGCTGCTCCCGTTTATCAACTTTATCGAGGAACTCCTGCAGTAGCTCTTTCCAGTCTTTTTTCTTTAACATGATTCAATCTCTCCCCATGACTTAATAATTTATTGTTTCTTCCGACGAGCTCCGATTTCACGAGCATAGGCGACCATATCATTAGCTGTTTCCTGCCGTTTCATAGATGCGTTGAGGATCCGCAAGGCAGCATCCTCGGGAGACTCTCCAGAAGCTATAGCCTCGTCAATGTAACGGCTATTGTCACGGTTCCGCCATGACTGGAGTATCTGTACACGTTCTTGCTCCGTATACTGTGTTGGTTTTGTATTTTCACTCATATTTCGTATCCTTCTCTCTTACGAGGCCAATTTAAGGCCCCCTTATTTGAAGTGCTCTTTACCTTTGAACACTGATTACTCTTTTGGCTTTCGTCGTCCTCCTACTGGATAGGTACTTTGATACCCCTTGATGAGGTGAGCGCCTCAAACGCCTATAGTTATTGGCGTAAAACAGAAATAACGAGGGGTGGGGAACGAGCCACCCCATTGTTGTTAATTTTGACCACGGACTTATCACCTCCTCCAATAAACAGAAATATTTTTATAGTTGATTCCTATAAGATGATTGGATATAATGTACTTAATTCGTTGAATATCCATTGATTGTTTCTGATGCCTCCGCTGTTGCCGCAGTGGGGGCTCCTTCTTTTATGGCGTTCGCAAAGAAATTATCAGGAAGACCGACTTTCTCTTCAAAAATAGCTAGTTCGACCGCCTTTTCTCCATTTGACAGAACTACAACACTATCCGTGAGAAGTTTAATAATTTCCTCAAGTTTCAATCCGCGGTAACCAATCAATGCTGTAGCAAGGTCAATTACTCCGCTCATCGATCTTCACCTCACTTCATATCCATTGATTTATTAGCACCTATGTAGAGGCGCTCTTTAAAATCAGCCAGCATTCTGGCGGTTTTTAAATCCCTATTTACAACGTTCTCCAGGCATCGTTCCTCCAACTTATGGACGTCCTCTACAAACATGTATAAATCAAGGATCGCATGTTCCCGAGAAAATTCTTCCTCAGGAACACTCATCAACGTACAAGCCAATTCCAATAATTTTGATTTTAATTCCGCAACCTGCTGCCAAATTGCCGTATCCATAGCCCTTTTCTCCTTTCAAAGAAGCCGTACTGTCTTAATTATTTTGACCGATACCCCACTGTCAGGCGGTAGGAGCCAGGCGCTTCAACCTTGTGGGCCTTAACAACTTGCCGGCCGTAAGACAGGTCTTTCAGCAGCTGCTCGAACTTGCTGGTGAACCCAGGATCATCGAGATCCATCTGAAATTCACGGTCAGCCGCCTTGTCGACTTCGTGGTGCTCGCATAATTCCTGCCATGCTTCCTTGATCGCCAGGACCAAAACGATGTATATCCGCTTGTCCTCAATCTGCACGGCTTCAGAAAGTACTCCCTTGACGATCGGAGCAAGATAATCGTTAACTTCTTCCCAATCGGTGCGAGGGCTGAGTGCTGATGTGAGCATCATTCCAATATCAGAGTTGAACAGTTCGCCTGTGCCGGATTGTTCCTCGAGAAACTGCGCGAACGGAACTTCTTTGCCTGTTTCGTTATCGACGATGACAGGAGCAACTTCCCTTATGTTTTTCATGGTTATCATCCTTTTTGTTAGATTGTTATTGATTTGTTATTGAACCGGACCGAGTATGTCTGAACCGATTTCTGAGAGCCCCCTATTCAAGTAGTCCGAAAATTCCCTTTTCAACCCTTGATGATCAATAAAATTGCGAGCAGCTGTCGTGATGATGTCTTCGGTCATCTTATCCTGGACGGCGACTTGTAACGCCTGAATGAGCTGCGCATTCTCTTCTATCGCTTCCTGATAAGACCAAATAATTTCGGTAATATAATTCACTACATCCATTTCAGTAACTTTTCCTGATTTAAGAACGTCCAGCGTAGCTATCATTTGATTCTTCACTGTACTCCGTTCGATGTTCATCACCCCCTTAATTTAGTCAGGGCTGATCCCCCGCAGTGTTAGATCATCGTGAATTTTTCGAAGCCCACTTAGCCGGATTTTTCTATACAAACCATCCGAAATGCACAAATCACGGTATATTTCCTGATGCCTGGTGTACTCAGCTTCGGTCTGAATGTATTTACGAGTGATGATCTGCTTCTCCATTTCCGGCATTTTTGCTATCAGATTGAGGACTCTCCGCGTTTGATCATCATGGCGATCCAGAATTAACGCTAAATGGATCTTTCGGAGATATGAAACAACACGCTTTTCAGCATCTTTATCAAGCGATGGCATAACTGGCCCCCCCTGTGGTAAGATTGTTTCGTCGATGGCTTCCTACCTAGGGAGCTTTTTTTATTTATTGAACTGGTTGTATAAATGAACTTCGAAATATCGATGGGATAATTCAAGAAAATACCTAATGCTTCTGTTATTGCCTTCCTTGATCGGATCTTTGAAGAACTGTGTCACCCCCTCCTCCCATTCTTCCTGAGTTGTTCCGCATTCGATCAAATGACTTATTTGGTTTTGAATGAATTCGTAAGTTTTCTCGGATATCCTTACGTGCTTTCTTTTCATCACTTTCTTATAATGATTCAAATAAAAGTTAATAAGGGGATCGTCGATTTCAACGAAATCGATGTAATATTTTTCTTTACTCCTTTTTTCTTTAGTTTCTTTCTTTATATGGGGAGCTAATGAATCCCCCTTATAGGAACCTAATGAGTCCCCTATAGAAGAACCTAATGAGTCCCCTATAGCCGGGTTAATTTGCAGGTACCTCTTTCTTCCATCCCTCCTTTGAATAATAATTCCGCGCTGTATCATTTTCCTAAGTTCCCTTTTGACCTGTTCTTGATTGCAACCAGTTAAGCCAGAAAGGAAACTGACTGAAAGCCAATGTTCCGTTTGGTTGTAACCAAAGGTGTTCCTGATTACCGCATTCAAAATTCTGAACTGTGTCATATTGAGATCAGCTGTCATCAGATAGTTCATCACCCAGTGGGGAACCTTAACAAATAATGAATCGTTGCTGTTCTCCACTCACCTCACCTTCTTATCCTCCACAGCCGCAAAACTGCAGAATTCATTCAAGAGGTTTATGCATTGCGCGATCGCGTCTTCGTTCATCCAGACATCACCGCCGCCCCCGATAACAAGTTCAGGAAATCGTGTACTTCAATAGCTCCTGAAGTGTA
Source organism: Paenibacillus sp. FSL R5-0378 (assembly GCF_038009285.1). Taxonomy (NCBI): domain Bacteria; kingdom Bacillati; phylum Bacillota; class Bacilli; order Caryophanales; family Paenibacillaceae; genus Paenibacillus; species Paenibacillus sp. FSL R5-0378. The sequence goes on along the minus strand of NZ_JBBPAY010000001.1, from coordinate 3,198,649 downwards.
ATCGACCAAGGATAGATGGAGTGGGCCGGCTGCTACTGGGTTGACCCCGTTGATTTCAAACATGGCAGCCGTTACTTCCTCTATCATCTCGTCAGTTAACATGAGCTTAATCCCGATCCCTTCCAATGCGGCAGCTTTGTTCGTCAACTCCCGGATCAACTTCAGCAGCCGAAGGGTCACATTTTGATTTTCCAATGTCGGTCCCTCCCATTACACGTGGCAAGCATTTGTATTCCCCGAAATCCATTTATCAAGCTCATGTCGCCGGAAAAAATAACGACTTTTCACTTTGAAATACGGAATGCTATCCGTCCGGCACAGATCGTAAATGGTCCAGGTGGAGCAGCGCAGGTATTCAGCTGCTTCCTTGACGGTGAATGTCTGCGGCGCCTCAGGTGCTTTAGACTGCTGCTGGGCTACCAATTGGGCCAATTGCATCATTATCGCTCCCTGATCCATTTGCGGCTGGCGTTCAATTACTTCAACGATCTGAGCCGGTTGGCTGGATGGCTGCTGAATTATTACTGTCGGCACTGCATGACGGACATTTCTTTTACGTACCATTTCATGAACCTCCTCAAAATAGTGTTTTAAGTTGTTACTTCAGGTGGGGGCTAATTTATAGTGGATTAACTGCCGAATCTCTTTCGAGCTCGTTCCGACATGGCCGCCCGCTGCTCGTCAGTAAATTGTCTTTCCACTGCGAATCTAACTTGACTGCTATTCAGCTTCCATCTGCCCGCAGTTACTCGGCCGCTTTCTCCATCCTTTTCCTCCCAGTAGGGGGTAGCAATCTTATTAAGCTTGGTCAGGTGTTTTTGTACGCAAGTGTATACGTCCCATTTGTTATCGACATGATCGTAAACGCAGACGGTTTCGCGTTCCTCGTTCGTATACTTCATCTCAATCCGTCCTCCTTTCCGAAATTTTAAAACAACTATAAATGTAAAAAGACATTATTCACTTTCTTAGGGTTAACATAGCCAGGATCAGTTTTAGTGCTCAATAATCCCTGTCTTGTCTTTCTCCACTCAAGCCAATCGGGTCATGCTCAGCGTCTTCCCCGTATCCAGCGACGTAATTCTTATCTCGGTTTACAAAGAAAGTTCCCCACTGTTCGTTAAAGTGCTTGGTGATCATCTCGTATGCGGTCATCGCCTGCAGTGTCTGGATGATCTCTTTAATCCCTTCTACTGATCGCTTATCATCTATGGCAATCGGAGTGTACTCATATTCCCTTGCTGGCTTGTATTCTCCCTTCCTGTCCGGATCCGGAACAACCTCCACCAAGGACACAAAGAAACCATCCGTTGTTACCGCACGTTGTTCATCATCTGGGACCAACCATGCTAGTTCGAGGTAGGTGCCTTCCTTGACGTCTTGAGTGGGATTAAGCTTGATCGGCTTCAAGCACTTCTCTCCTTTCTGCTGCTGCAATTAATTTCAGTGAAACCCAGTTGCCTGCGCTTGTCCGAAGATATAAGCTGCTGCCAATCTTTTTACCGAAGTAGCGCATGGGCATTCCCCTTTCTGCTAGAAAAATATTTTAAAGACTGTACTCAGCGGAATTTTGCTTTTCTTGATTAGCAATCCATTCATCTAAGCTTGACTTACGGAACATAATTTTGTTTCCAATTCGATAAGCAGGAATCTTTTTTTGCCGGACCAATTCACGAAGCTTATATTCACTGGCGCCAATATATGGTGCAGCTTCTTTGACAGTCATCGTTCCCAAAAGAATCACCTCCTTAAATTATGTTGATGTATCAAACATGTGTTGATGCATCAAATATAAATGGTTTTTGTTGGTGTGTCAAGAGATATGTTGTTGCATTAACAAAAATGATGTATTATTTGTTTGAAAGGAGCGAGTTTATTTTGGATGTTGTTAAATTTGGAGAATTTATTCGCAAGAAGAGAAAAGAACGAGGGTACAATTTGACTCAGCTTTCCGAAAAGTCAGGTGTTTCGCACCCTTACCTGTCTCAAATTGAGAACGGAAAACTCAAAAAAATTCCTTCTGCAGAAATACTAGGTAAAATAGCTTCACACCTAGGCATGAGTCATGCTGAACTGTTGAGAGAAGCGGGACACCTAACCAGTGATCAAGTTGATCAGTTGTTGGAATGGGAAGGCAGAATTAAAAACGACTCGCAAATAGCTCAAAATATCAGATATTTTGTTGAATTGTTAATTGGTGATCGTGATAAGGATTTTTACAACTCCATAGAAACGGCGTTTATTGAAAGGGTCGGGGAAATATTTCGTAAGTACAATATACAAACGAAAAATAAAATAACTGTTAGTGATGGAAACGGAATCAGACAGGATATTCCGAAACAATATTCAGATATGATTCTAGAAATAGATAATCCTCAGTTTCAGTGGGATGTTCTCCAAGAACTGCAGGACATTGCACACGAATTTCACATTAAGTGGAATTCAGCTTATGAGGTGGGGGCAAGACAACCACGGCCCAAAAAACTAGAGGACATTATTCAACATGAGAGGATCACTTACAACGGTCACCTTCTGGAAGAAGAAGATCGCCAACGCGTTTTGGAGATGTTAAAGCTCCTCTTTCAGAATCGGAGTAAGTCCTAAGGAAGGATCAGGAACGATGAAAAAACATAAATTCAATGTCACAGAAATCAACGGTACGAAACCCATAAACGAATGGCTTGAGCGAGGGATTGAAAACTTTGCCAAGCGTGAATATGGCCTGAGTATCAAAGTTAAAGTTGTCGATCTTGTAAAAGGTAAAGTTTAGAGGGGATCGTAATAATGAAAAAGAAGGCATTTACTATCCATTACAAATGTATAGAGGATCGTTCTGCTGAAATAGTCAAGAATTTAGTTCGTCAGGAATTGCAAAAGGTATTTGTAAAGCATGGTGTCGTTGCGTATAACCTTGACGAAGTGTTGGACAAGTATATCGTTAGCACCCAGCACGCGCTGTGAGCCGTTTTAAGGGTAGTTACAGAAACAATTATGGGGTATCAGATTTGAACCCAAGCAGGTTAGTGGTGGTCGAATGCCCCCCCCAGTATACCAACACGAAATTTCTCGAGCCAAGACTGACCATCATTACGCAGCGTTTAAGCTGAATTTCATAAGAAGTTATCGACGTAAAATAGGCTAAGTCCCATCGAGGGTATCAACATACCTGTTTAGTGTTCTGCTATCGGTAATCATTGAATTATTAAGGAGGTTTTCACTGTGCCAAGCATCCAAAAACGTGGTGAACGGTCTTGGCGGCTTATTGCAGAGCTTGGATATGACGCAAACGGTAAAAGACTCCAGGAGAAGAAAACCATCAGAGTAGAAGATCCAGCCCTTCTGCGTGCTCCAAAACGCCTCCAGAACTATCTAGAGTCCGAACTTATAAAATTCCAAATGGAAGTGGATGCCGGGAATTATGTAAAGCCAGAGAAGATGACATTCGAGGCTTTTACTGAAAGGTGGATTAAACAGTTCGTTGAAGTAGAACTTGAGGAAAAGACGCAGCTGAATTATAAGTTCCATGCAGAGAAGCGAATACTGCCTTATTTCGGAAGTATGCATATGGAAAAGATAAAAACGCTGCATATTAAGGACTATCTCGAGTATTTAAGTACTCGAGCAGCTGCCCTAAGAGGAGACAAGCCACCTGGTTCCGCGACGATCGTTTATAACTACAGGGTACTGCGGAGTATATTTTCTAAGGCGGTTGAATGGAGGGTTTTGAAGGACAACCCTATGGCTGGAGTCAAGAAGCCCAAAGAGGATGACGTAAAGGAAATGGAGGTATACGACGAAAAGGAAATCACAGCGTTGTTTGACGCGCTGGTGGATGAACCTTTACACCTTCGTATCCTGGTGACACTAGCCGTTACCACAGGAATGAGGCGCGGGGAAATGGCCGGCTTAGAATGGAAGAATATTGACTTAGTAAATGGGTTTATCGATATCAAGCAGACCATACCCATGTATAAAAATAATGAGCCTGTAATCAAAGGGCCTAAAAATAAAAAGTCCGTTCGAAAGATCGCTATCTCCCCTTCCGTTGTCGAAGAACTTAAGCTTTATTATTCCGAATGGCGCAAAGATCGATTCAAGATTGCGGATAAATGGGAGAACGGTGAATTTGAATTTCTTTTCTGTCATCCAAATGGTAAACCAGTTTCCCCTCAACGGTTAACGTCCTGGTGGATTGATTTCCATCGTAAGCATAATCTAAAGCCAATCCGACTTCATGATTTACGCCATACCTCAGTATCCTGGATGATCTTTAAGAAGGTCCATTCTGAAGCAATTGCAAAGCGTGTAGGGCACACAAATACGAAGATGCTCGAGATATATGGGCACATATTTGAATCCGTGGACAAGGCCGCTGCAAGCGTCTTTGACGACATCACGATCCCGACAAAAAAGAAGGCCTGAATTGAGTACCTTGCTTGGGCACTAAATTGGGTACCATTTGGGTACCAAATCCGCAATAATTAAACAAAATCCCCTTCTCAGAGCATCATGAAATATTTAGCAAACCCTAATACATCAATATTTAGAGCTACACGCAAAAGTCGAAAATAACCCCATTATCACATCTCCCATGAGGGCGTCCCGCAAGGGGCGCCCAATTTTATTTCGTTATCATCCGATTGTATTTGTATCAGAACGCGCTGCACTTGTACGGTTTGTTCCTAATCATAAAAAAAGCACCCTTCAGATCACAGAATCCGAAAGGGTGCTTTTGCTTGATTATGGGATACCGAGTCGCTTAGGAGTGCTCGCGGTTTCTTCCGCGGAGTCCAATCAATCCAAGCAGGCCAAGAAGTCCAAGCCATCCCCAGTCCACGTCGTTGTTGTCATTTGCTGCGTTGGTACGGATCGTGTTGTTATATCCGTTGTTGGTACCGTAGGTGCCGTAAGTATTGTTCATACCGTTGGTGCCATAGGTTCCGTTCGTGTTGTTGGTGTTGTATGTTCCTGTAGTTCCCGTAGTGCCGGTACCAGTACCATTGCCATACGCAAATGCAGGTACGGCAACACTCATGGAAATGCAGGCTGTGAGCAGGGCTGCAGCGATACGCTTCTTCATCATTTTCACCTCCAGGTATAAGACTTCAATCGTAAGTTTCCCAAATGAGATATCACCTATGCAGTCCGCAGCCCGTATCTATTTCATCCCATGGAATATTTTTGTATTTCCCGTTTTACGCAAAAAAATGACCCTGTCACAGCGCCAAGGCCGTCAGGGTCCATTCCGTACTATATATATCAAAGGGGGTTATATATATAAATATACAAACCAATTGTGAATGAAACATTAAAACAGCATTATGCCAGTATTAATTTTTGATGTCTGTTTGGTTACGGGGCATGCGCCCATTTTTACAGGGCACTTATCACGATTTTCGCCTTCCGGCATACGCTGTTTCCATAGTTGAAAATGGGAGGCGTTAGAATGTCTTTAACTACTGGATCCCCTTATTCCTATTATCCTTATCCCTATCCTTATCCCTATCCCTATTATCCTTATTATCCTTATCCATACTACTCTCCTTATCCATATCCCTATCCTTATGCCGGATATCCCTATTTTGGCGGATACGGGGGATACGGCGGATACGGGCATGGCGGCCATGGAGGCTACCCGGGTATTGGAGGTCATGGAGGTTATCACGGTGGCGGAGGCTATGGTGGCCCTGGTGGAGGACACGGCGGGGGACCTGGCGGCCATCGCGAACCATATGGCAGTGTGCAGGATGACGGCGAATACTTCATCCCGCCTTTCAGCCAATGAAGGAGTCCGGGGCAAGGATACGCTTTTCTAGGATCCAACTGACTCCAGATGTTAATTTGTGCAGCAGGTCATGAACTGGAATTATTTGCATATGATTTTTACGTATCCTGATGTTGGCAATTTATAACCGGAGGTGTGTGTATGAAGCTCAGAAGCGTAGACAACACGATTGTCGCTCTGATTGGCATTTGGTTTATTATCGCTCCTTGGATTTTCGGGTTCTCTGACGATAACGGCGCATTGTGGACCAGCGTCATTATCGGTGCCGTTCAGCTGATCGTCTCATTGTGGGCGTTCTCCAGTTCGGGATGGGGCTCCTGGCAAAATTGGATTTCGCTTCTTGCCGGAGTTTGGTTCATCGTATTCCCTTTCGTTTATTCCGTAGATACAAGCGCATTATGGACCAGCATTATTCTTGGTGCCGTAACGGTGCTTCTCAATTTGATCACGATGGGAGCCAAAGATTAAACCCGAAGCAGAAAAGCGGCGGATCAGCGTACCTTAGAACAGCCCTTGTTACAATCAACTTAAGTTTCTTGTTTCTTCTTACTAAAAAATAAAAGCCAGATCAGCCAACACCAGGCACCATGAGCAAATGACTGCAACCGAGAGCATAGCAAAGCGCAGGCTTGTCCCATATAGGGAGAAACCTACGCTTTTTCTTTTCCTGATCCTGTCCGTAAGGAAAGCCGGGCTGTTACGGTCGATATTTCTTTTCGCTGGAGGAGGAATCTTTGGTGTGCTCTTTATTCTGCTCGTCCTTCATATTTTCGGTTAAATCCTCCACGGGGATCGGATCCACGTTGCGTTCGCTTTCATAGCGGTCGAACAGGCTTTCGCGCTCGGTGGCATACTGTTCCGGATGATCCATGCGTGCATGTTTTTCGTTTTCATCACGATTCACGGGCTCCTGCCGGTCCTTGTACTCCTTGTCCATGTTTCATCACCTCTTGGAGTACAAATACCCGGCTGCTCAAAAATGAATCACGCCCGAAAGTATGTACAGGCTATAGCATCCAAAGAAAGCCACCTGTCCCCGGCAGGACGCCGAAAACAGGTGAGCAAACTATATTTCTGTAGACGTTATATCCAGAAAGAACGGGTAATGATGACCAACAAAATAAAGAGGACCAAAATTGCACCTGTCGATGCGAAAGGATTTACGCCGCAGCCATAACCTCCAACGACTCCGCTCATTTCATTCCCTCCCTCCGGGTTCATACTCTTATGGTATGAAAGCCCGCTCCTCATGGTCTGGTCAAAGACCCAATTTTCATGGCGAGAGCACAGCCTATTTTGCGCGAAAGGTACGTTTAAGCCAATCAGGATTGCTTCTTGCCCAGGACATTCTGGGTATACTTGAGCAAAATGCTGCCCAGCGTCCCGATATCAACCGGATCTTCAGCCTTCCAGTCGGGACTGATTCCCACCTGGTCGATCAGCCATTGTCTTCCCGACTCCTTCCACTGCGGAGCTGTTTCGCTGGTGTTCGGCGCTGGATTGCTGTATGCTGCCATTAATTCCGCCTCGCTTCCTTTATACTCGTTCAGGTCAACGTCGCCGCTGATCCCCGGCACTTTGCCCTTGTTGGTATACTGGATAAATTCCCAAGCTTTCCAGCCCGCCTTGTTGGCCGGCGTACCGCTGCTGTAATAGGCATACCACAGCGGGTAAGAGCCGAGCGACGAATCCAGGTAAGAATCAATGAAGCTTGGAAACGTATAGATCATCAGGGTTCGGCCAGTCCGCTGCTTGAACTGGGTTCCCCACGTATTCACGATCTGGCTGATCCGCGCCTTGGTCTGGCCTTCCTTCGTTTCGATATCCAGCACAAACGGCAGCTTGAACGCGGACAGCCCCCCGGCGCTTTCAATCACCTGAAGGAAATGATCCACTTCGTTCTTGACATCATCCGTTGAGGCCGCACGGGTAAAATGGTATGCCCCGACGAGAAGCCCCGCGTTTTTGGCGTCCTGCGCGTTGGCCCGGAAGCGGTCGTCTACGATCCGGGATCCCTCTGTCGCTTTAAGAAAGGCAAACGAATATCCCGCGCCGCGGACCTTCTTCCAATCGATGATGCCCTGCCAATGCGACACATCGATGCCTTTGGCGTGGGTTGCGCTCCGGCTTTGCACTGACAACACCTCCATTCGGATTACCTTTGCGGCATATAGTGCTGATTGTAAGGTTATTTTATCCATATGTCATAAATGCACAAACGGTTGGACAATCCAGACCCATTTGCAAAATGTGCTCCGGCCCGGCCTCTTCCCGCGAAAAAAAAGAAGAAGCCCGTCAAATCAGAGCTTCTTCCCCGAAATTTAATGCTGAACCGGTTCCGCCAAGGGCCGATCGATCGTCAGCGTTTCCCTTGAGCGGCCTCGTTGATCCATGAGCCCGGATTCCCCGTGCTCGCGGTATTTCCTCATCCATACCTTTAACCGGCCGATGTCGGCGATGCCTAATGCGGCAGCCACTTCTTTTTTGGTCATCCCCTGAAGACGCATATGTACGGCCTTCCGTTTGGTATCCAGGCTGTATGAGCTAAAAACTTGCCCCTTCTTGGCCATCCGTATCACCTCAACCTATATATCGGAAGGCAGGGCAACTTTTTCAATATTAACTTACCAGCTGAAGCCGACCGCTTTCAAAAATTCCCTCGCCAGCGTCATATGTCCGCGGGATCCCGGGTGGACACGGTCCCAGTTCGTAGCGAGCGAAGACAGGTAGACATGCTCCGACAACGCGTCGAAAGCAGCCTGCGTATCGACAAAGATAGCGTCGAATTCCTCGGCGACCTTTTTGACGACGGCCCCATAGACGTCCATCGTTGCCCGCATCGGGTCATTCACGTTCGGATCGAGGTAATATGGAGTCATCAAAACGAGCCCCTTCAGCCTCGGCCGTGTCGCTTGTACCAGTTCCCTCAGCGTCGCTTCATATTCGTCCAAATACACATGCTGATCCGGATTCTGCGGGCGGTCGAATTGGCGCCACACATCGTTGGTTCCGATCATGATCGAAAGCCAGTCCGGCTTCAGGTCGAGCACGTCGCTCTCCCAGCGCTCCTTCAAATGGCGGACGGTATTTCCGCTGATTCCCGTATTCAGCACCCGGATGTTAAGCTGCGGGTATACCGCGCTCAGCAGCGCGTCGACTTGTGCGACGTAACCGCTGCCCAGCTGGCCGAAGCCGCCTTCCCCGACCGGCCGGACGCGGCCGCAATCCGTAATGGAATCCCCAATAAAGAGTAATGTATCATTTTGGCTCAGCTTCATCGCTTTAGTCCCTCTCCTTTTTGCGTTCAGGCAAGTAATATGTAGATCGCAGTTCGCTTAGCAGTTACTATCATTCTATCACATTGGCGGGGACCGTCTATACTGAAAAGTCCCTGATTCTGTTCGGTATCAGGGGCGGAGATACCCCTGTTTGACCGCGTCGTCGATCAAGTGCTGAACCAGCGAATACAGGTCCGGGAGGTCCTCCTGCAAAAAAACGATCCGCGCCCGGACGCGGTCTGCCGCAACTCCGTGTTCCTGCCACGCTTTTCCCCCGGTAAAATAATTGTGAAGCAATGGCTGAATCCGGTCCATGGCCGCCGCATAGCGCGATTCCAAGGTTTCCCGCTGCTCGAATTCGAGCCACAGAGCCAGCATTTCATCACGCTGATCGACGGGCAGAAGCCCGAAAATCCGCTTGGCCGCAGCCATTTCCCGCTCGAATTTCCCCTCCTGGCCCTTCTCATCATAAGCGAAGGTGTCACCTGCATCGATTTCAACCAAATCGTGCACCAGGAGCATTTTCATGACGCGAAGCAGATTTACCTTCCGCTGATCCAGATGTTCCTCGAGCAGCCAGGCCATGAGCGTAATATGCCAGGTGTGCTCCGCATCATTTTCGTGCCGGGATTTGTCCATCAGGTACGACTGGCGGTAGATCGTCTTCAGCTTGTCGATTTCCCTGATAAACTCGATCTGCCGGTTCAAACGTTCATTCATGAATAACAACCTCCTATACGTTAGGACGAACATATCATATCCAGCAGCCCATGACAAAACGGACACAATTCGGGCATCCCCGGCATTTCTTTTCTCCCCTAAACAAAAAAATTCCCGGCCATGGCCGGGACGCTTTCCTTCATCGCGAGAGTACGTTCTGAGAAGTCTGTTCTTTGAGAAGTCTGTTCTTTGAGCAGCCGGACATTACGTGAACATCCGGTAGACTCTTGCCTCATAAGGGCGCAGCTGCTCGGGTTCCATTCCGTCCTCGGGATAGTTGCCGATGATCAGCTCCCGTTTCATGCCGCTGTACCTGTCGTCAAGTTCAAGGATCGCAGCCGATTCCGAAAAATTCAAAGCGATAAGCCATATCACCTCGCCCAAAGTACGGGTATACGCATAAATCTGCTCGTGATCCTGCAGCAGGAGCTGGTAATCCCCGTATACCATCACGGGATTCTGCTTGCGCAAAGCGATCAGCCGCTGATAATAGCGGAAGACCGAATCCGGATCGCTCATCGACGCTTCCGCGTTAATTTCCTTGTAATTGGGATTAATCCGGATCCAAGGCATACCTGTCGTAAACCCCGCATTGGGCCCGGCGTTCCACTGCATCGGCGTTCTCGCATTGTCCCTTCCCTTGACATGGATTGCCTCCATGATCGTTCCCGGATCCGCATTCCCCTTCGTGACCCGCTCCTCGTACATGTTCAAAATTTCAATATCCCGGTAATCTTCAATGCTGGAAAATTGGATGTTCGTCATGCCGAGCTCCTCACCTTGATAAATGTAAGGCGTGCCTTTAAGGGTGTGCAGCAGCGTAGCGAGCATTTTAGCCGATGGAACCCGGTGTTCACCGTCATTGCCGAATCTCGACACCATCCGCGGCTGGTCATGATTGTTGAGATACAAGCTGTTCCACCCGTCCTCCGCCAGCCCGGTCTGCCATTTATGCAGCACGCCGCGCAGCTTCTGCAGCGTCCATGGGACCACGGTCCATTTGTCGCCGTCGCCCGCATCGACGTCCATATGCTCAAATTGAAACACCATTTGCAGCTCTTTCCTGTCCGCTCCGGTATATTTCAGAGCTTCTTCCACCGATACGCCCGGTGTCTCTCCAACCGTCATCACATCGTATTTCGACAGCACCTGCTCGTTCATCTCCCGCAAATAGTCATGCACATACGGGCCGTTCATAAAATAAGGGCTGCCGTCTCCAAGTCCGTCCTCCCCGTCGTCTGGAAGTCCCGGAACTTTGGAAATCAGGTTGATGACGTCCATGCGGAAGCCATCCACGCCTTTATCCAGCCAAAAGGTCATCATCTCGTACACCGACTGCCTGAGCTTCGGATTGTCCCAGTTCAGGTCGGGCTGTTTCTTTGAAAAAAGGTGCAAATAGTATTCTCCGGTCGTGTCATCATATTTCCAGGCCGACCCGCTGAAAAAGGACCTCCAGTTGTTCGGCGGCATATTCCCGCCTTTACCTGGGCGCCAGATATAATAGTCGCGGTATGGGTTGTCCCGGGATGAGCGGGACTCCGCAAACCAGGCATGCTCATCCGAGGTATGATTGACGACCAGATCCATAAGCAGCTTCATTCCGCGTTCGTGCAAGCCGTCCAGCAGCTGCGTCCAATCCTGCATCGTGCCGAATTCGTCCATGATCTCGAAGTAATCGCTGATATCGTAACCGTTATCGTCATTCGGCGACTTGTAGACCGGAGAGAGCCAGATGACGTCTACCCCGAGCTCCTGCAAATAGTCCAGCTTCGACACGATCCCTTGAATATCGCCGACCCCGTCGCCGTCACTGTCTTTAAAGCTGCGGGGATAGATCTGATACACGACGGCTTCTTTCCACCACGTGCGTTCCATATTCGACATTCCTCCCATTTTGCATATACACCGCCAATGCCATACTCGCGGCAGCAGAATTCCATCCTTTTATGCTTACCCCAACCAGGGCGGCCTATAACGAAACAGCGTGTAAACCGTTATCCGCTGATTTCCCAAATTGCATATGGAACAATTTAACAAAAGGGGGTATAGTACGATAGGGGTCTACCTTATTAAAAGAAGTTCTATATGGACTAGAGCGAAAGGCGGTACACAATGGATTCATTCATCAAAAAATTAGGCTTATGGATCACTGCCGTTCTGTTGATCGTGGTTGCCGGCGCTACACCTGCCTTGGCTGCATCCGCTTCCGGCTGGAATGTCAAACTGGTGAGCGTTCAGTTGGTTAAGAACGAGCATGTTGGCAATGAGTGGTATTACACGGCTTCTGTGAATGGTAAGGAAGTGGAGGAGGGCAGTTCCGTCACCGTCAAAAACGTGAGTTCGATCAACCTGTACGCCTACGCCGAAGAACAGGACAAGATCCCGGACGAAGGCAAAGCTCAGAAATCGATTAAAGTCAGCACGCTGACAAAGAAAACCCAGCTGGTGGAGATGAAAGTGACGGTCACGGAGAACCGGGGCCGATATTCGGGAAACCAGGCCGTATGGAAATTCACCTTTCAACTCTCGAAAAAATAAAAAGGTTAGCAATCTTTCGGAGTCCTTGAATTCGCGCGAAAAGGGCTGCTTGATCGTTCCCCCATGCTATAATAGAGTCACTATAATCCGAAGCATACGGGGTGGCATCAGCGCTATGACGACCAAAGAAACGAGAAACATCGGCATTTTTGCCCATATCGACGCAGGTAAAACGACCACGACCGAGCATATGCTCTTTGAGAGCGGCACGATCCGCACATTGGGAAGCGTGGATCAAGGAACGGCGCTGACCGATTCGCTCGAAGTCGAGCGGGAGCGGGGCATCTCCGTCCGTGCCGCCGCGACCACGCTCCATTGGAAAGGCATACATATCAACGTCATCGACACGCCGGGCCACGTCGATTTTCTATCCGAGGTGGAGCGGTCGATGCGCGTCATGGATGGGGCCATCCTCATCGTATCCGCGGCCGAGGGCGTTCAATCCCAGACGGAAACGGTGTGGCATGCGCTCCGATCCTTAAACATCCCGACGTTAATTTACGTGAACAAAATGGACCGGACCGGCGTGTCCGCCGCTTCCGTCCTGGATGAAATCAAACGGCTCCTCTCTCCTCACGCCGTCCCGCTTCAAATTTCGGTAGGTGAAGCAGAGAACTTTGCCGGCATGCATTCCATTCTGGACCCCGTCAAGGATGGGGAGCTTGAACGTCCGGAGTACGTACAGTTGGTGGAGGCCTGTGCAGATGTGGATGAAGAGCTGCTTTTTCGGGTTATCGAAGGGGAGCCGATTGCACCGGAAGAGCTGCGGAGCATGCTCGCCCGGCTGACCCGTCAGGGCCGGTTATTCCCCGTCCTCTTCGGCTCATCACAGAGGGGCATCGGCATCCGGGAGCTGCTTGATCATGCCGCAGCATATTTGCCCGGGCCAACCGGCGATAATGAAGGCGAGCTGTCGGGCGTCGTGTTCAAAATCGAACGGGACAAAACGATGGGACGCGCCGCCTACGTCCGGCTCTATAATGGCACTCTGAGAAACAGAGACGCCGTCCGTAATTTGACGCAGGACGTTCAGGAAAAGGTAACCCAAATCCGGAAAATGGACGGGCGCAAATTCGCAGATTTGGGAGAGCTTCATGCCGGAGATATCGCCGCGGTATACGGCCTGTCCCAATCCAAGATCGGCGATATACTGGGCAGCAGCGAGCTCATCCCCCCTTCCCCTTCCATCGCCGTACCGCTGCTAACCGTTCAGGTGCAGCCCGAGGAAGAAGCGCGCTATCAGGACTTGGTAGAGGCGCTACAGGAGCTCACCGACGAGGATCCGCTGCTTGATCTGCAGTGGCTTCCGAGCGAGCGGGAGCTCCATCTTAAAGTGATGGGCTCCATCCAGCTCGAAATTTTGTCCAGCCAGCTGGAGAGCCGTTTCGGCCTGAAGGTCCGGTTCGGCCAGCCTTCCGTAATTTATAAGGAAACTCCGAGCCAATCCGGTGAAGGCTTTATCGCCTATACGATGCCCAAGCCGTGCTGGGCCGTGCTCCGGTTCACGATCGAACCGCTCCCCCGCGGGAGCGGCCTCGTATACAGCGCCCAGGTACGGAGCGAAGATCTGCTGACGAGTTACCAGAACGAGGTGGAACGGCGCGTGCCGGAGGCCCTGCAGCAGGGGCTGCTGGGTTGGGAGGTCACCGACCTCAGGGTAACCCTCGTTGAAGGAGAGCATCATGTATGGCATACGCACCCGCTCGATTTTGTCGTCGCCACGCCGATGGGCATCATGAACGGCTTGGCCGCGACGGGCACGACCCTGCTGGAGCCGATGCTTCGGTTCCGCATCACCACCCCCGAGGAATACGGGGGCAAAATTCTCAGCGACCTGGTGCAGATGCGCGCGGAATTTGAGCCGCCATCCATCCTGCACGGACGCTTTATGGTCGAAGGCATCATTCCGGCGGCGACTTCGCTCGAATTTCCGGTGAAGCTGCGGTCTATGACCGGCGGCCGCGGCGTGATGGCATCCTCTTTTGCCGGATATCAGGAAGCCCCGCCGGAAACCAATGCCGCCCGCCAGAGACGGGGCGTCAATCCGCTGGATCAATCGAAATACATTTTAAGCGTACGAAGCGCACTGTCGAGCCAATAGGCTGCTCGCTGCAGCCTGGCCCGGCGTTTTTCATAAGGAGGATTTATGTTTATTAAAATCGCCCTGTTTTTCATACTGGCCCGGCTGCTCGGAAACCCCTTCCTGGCCATCCTTGTCCTGCTGATCATCGTCTACTTGCTGGACAGAAAATTTGTGGGCATTTTTCCGAGCGTGACCAAGCCCTTTAAACGGATGAACCGGATATCCAAGCTGAGAGCCCACGTGACGATGAGCCCCAGCGATGTCTCCTCCAAGCACGAGCTCGCCCGCCTGCTGATCGAACGGAAAAAGTATCCTGAGGCGCTACGCCTGCTGGAATCCATCGAAACCCAGTCCGAGGATTCCGCCGAATATTGGGATGACATCGGTACCGTCAAGCTCAAGCTTGGGCGCATCCAGGAGGGTGAGCAGCACATCTTGCGCGCGCTTGAGCTGAACCCCCGCGTCAAATACGGCCGCCCTTATCTGAGGCTGGCGGATATTTATAAGAGCACCGACCAGGCCAAGGCCGTGAGCTACGTGCAGGAATTCCAGCAGATCCAGTCCTCCTCCTGTGAAGGCTACTACCTGCTCGGGATGATGTACAAATCCCTTGGCCGGACCCAGGAAGCCAAAGCGGCGTTCCAGGAATCGATCGATCTGTACCGGGCGCTGCCCAAGTACAAAAAGCGCCAGGAACGAAAGTGGGCCGTCCTCAGCATGCTTCGCAAGTGAGTGCGGGGCCGGAGCAGCAAAAAAACAGACCCGATTGCCGGGTCTGTTTTTTGGTGCCGGGCTGCTTTAGGCCAAAGGCCGGTACCCCAACCCGTTAAGCTGTTCCGCAATCACCCGGTAACCCCTGCCGTTGGGATGCAGATGGTCAAGCGACAGCAGTTCCCTTTCCCTTCCCTGAAAGGAACCGTAAATGTTGGCCACCCCCAGGTTTCCGCCGGCGTATCCGTTTAAAAAACGGTTATACTGCTGTACCCAGTAACCCGCCTCTTCAACCTGCGGGTACGGGTTGTACAAGCCTACGGCGCGAATAATGTAAGGGCCCTGGCCCCCGCCTTTTAATTGGTTGATCGTGCGAAGAATTCCCGACACATTCGTTTTGCACTGGCTCAGCGCTTGGTTGAAATGCTGGGAAGCCTTCGAGCCGAACGGTGCGCTTTTGGCCGCCCGGATCAGATCGTTGCCGCCAATTGAAATCGTAATGATCTCCGCCTGCTTGATCGCCTGCCGCATCGCCCCATTTCTGGAGATGTGCTCATACAAGCCTGACGTCGTCAACCCGTTTACACCAAAATTTTCATAAGCTACAAAAGCTCTTACATGCTGCTCCGCCATCCCCCGATACACTGGAACAAAACCGTTTCCCGGCAAGGCTCCAAAACCGACGGTCAATGAATCCCCTATCGCAGTGTATGAATACACCAAAGCCTTCGCCCCCCTTCTGACTCATAAGCTGCTTACTGCAGTATATGTATCCGGGCCTGGGAGCGAAACGGGACCATGCGCGGGATTTTTGATTTTCAGGGAGAAGGGACCCCGAATATTTCACTCGCTGTTCTGAAGGGCTTGAATAAATGCCCTCAAAGCCAGGTACGATGGATCCCTTTTTCGCAGCCATGCGTCCAACAGTTCCTGCTGATCCTGAAGGTACCATCCAAGATACTTGTGTATAGCTTTGTCATAATCAGCATTGGAAGCTGCCTCTTCTTCCATACTTTCCACCATGCGCTCCCAATCGTTTGACTCGTTTGAAGCTAGGTTAGGGTACGAACCGGCTAGCTGCTTAGCCGTTTTAAAGGAACATTCCCGGTACAGAACCAGGGAAAGGTACTGTCCGACCCTTCGATGCGAGGGATCATCCTCCATCGATTGAATCAATAATGCCTCCGCTTCCTTCAGCTTCCCCTGTCTCATCATGGCCATCGCATGGGTCGACAGATCAACATCCCATGAGTCTCCCGCTGCCACTTTTTCATAAAGTTTGAAATAGGCATTGTAGGCCTGCCAATCCTTTTTCTTATAGTAATAGTCTGTCAGTCTCGACAAATATCCGGAGGTCGGATGAAGCAGAACCATTTCCTTCAAATAAGTCTCTTGCTGTTTTTCGGCGTTTTCTCGGTTGAAGGAATCCGATCCGTTGGATCGGTGTTCGGATATTTGTGCATCAATCATCACGATCAGCATATGAAGGCTGTGCGTATCGGCCGGATCGTCCTTGTATGCCTGCTCATATTGTTTCATGGCCTGATCCAGATTCCCTGCCAGGAGCGTGCGGTCCGCCTGTGTCAATTCTCTCTCCTTCAGATAAAAGAATGGCAGGTTTCCGATTTTGTCGTTTCCGACGCGATACCCGTCACTTCGGGTGAGCAGATGGCCACCTTTGTCATACGCATTCACGGTCCAGAAGAAGCGGTTTTCCGGATTGGAGAACCCGAGCAGGGACAGCGGATCCGTGACCATCTTCCCGTCCTGATCTGAATAGGATGAAATACCGCTTAGCAGATGATAGAGTTCCTCGGTCTTTATCGTTGTTCGGGTTGTGTCAACCTTCGTTTTCACCGGCTGGCTGAACGAACCTGAATGAATCTGCACTCCGAGGTATATATCGTAATAAGCGGCCCTCGGTACAGGCTCCCATGCAAAGGTGATCCGATCTTCGCGGACCGTCGTCTGGTTAACAGGAAAATCCAATTCCAGCAGCGGCTGTAAAACGGCATCCCGGGTTACATCCTGAAGTCCAACACGAATCCATTCATTGGATTCCGCAGGCCAAGTCCACCCGCTGATCTGGTCCAATTCAAGCCCCAAATACAGCTGGTAGCTTCCTGGAAGCACCCCTTTGATCGTATATTCCCCCTTCCCGTTGGTCATCGTTTGGTAAGGTTCATCCGACTGGAGGCTTCCTTGTACACTGTCCTTCGTCCGCAAATAAACGCCAGCATAGGCGACCGGTGAACCGTCGCTTCTCTTCAGCGTACCGGACACTTCAGGCAGCCGGTCCGCTCTTGAGTCAGCAAGCTTTTGCAATCCCTGTTTCAGCAGAGGGGGCTGCTCCAAGATCACCGTTGGTTGTTTCCCGCTTCCATCGACCGGGGATCCTTCCCATTTTTTTAGTGCTTTCAAATATTGCTGAATATTTTCGTTTCCGCCCAGATATCTGGTCTGAAGCCAGCTGAACTTCTCCACGATGCGAGTGTCTGGATTTTGTTTAAGCTCGCGGGATAAATCGGCGCTGATCTGCCGAAAAATATCCATGTCTCCATGGTTTCCCGCGACCTCGGCCATTCTTATTTTCACCTTCTGAGCGGCATACAACTGTGAAGCAGGCAGCCGTTCTTCGGTACGTTCCAGCAGCTCGATCGTTTTTTTCCATTGCCCCGCTCCTTCGTAATAGTACGATAGAAGCAACGCCGCTCCGGCCAAATGAAAATCTGCGGGCCCCGATTCTACATAAGCCTCCAAATAGGGGAATTTTTCCTTCAACGTGATGGGGGGCAGCTGCCCCTGTCCCTCATCCGTTACCGAGCTCCATTCCGAAGTTCCCGGCCCGACATATATGTCGTAGCTGTTTGTCAGCTCGGCTCCCTCCCTGCCGATCAGGTAATTGCGAATATATGTCCACTTCTGTTCATCCTCCGATTCCCGAATCCGCTTGAAAACCTCCTGCTTGCTCAAGCTGCTCCCCACCGCCTGATCAGTGTTTTGAGACGGGAGGCTTTGACGGGAAAGGGCGACCAGAGATCCAGATACGAGCAGGAGAAAGACAGCAGCGGACAAAATCAAATGCTTAACTTTGATGGTCACCTTCAAGCCTATTCACCTTCCGCTCATATTCGTCTTTCCAATAATAGCTTCCGCCTTCTTCAATCAATTCACGAAGATGCTGCTGTGGCCCGCCAGGATGAGTTTTCGGCTGCTCGGCCAAATGGTATACGAACAACGCAGCCAGAAGGAACAATGGGGCTGTCCCCAGCGGCACAAGCGGCAGTTGCAGTTCTTTGTTCAAAAAAGCCCGCACCCGGTCTCTCCAGCTCCGTGGATGGGTTGCTCTCAGTACTTCCGCAGCTTGGGTAAACCGAATTTCGGATAGCTCCTGCTCCAAAGTCCGTTTAATCAAAAGCTGTTCTGTTTTTCGCATCAAGCTCCTCCTGTTCCAGCATCTGCTGCAATTGTTGGCGTCCGCGGGCCAATCGAGCCTTGACGGTGTTCTCGCTAAGCTGTAGGTAACCGGCAATGTCGGACACGCTCATCTCATTAAAATAGTAAAGCGTAATGCTTTCGCGGTAGATGTATTTCAGCCTATGAATGGCTTGGCTCAGACCTTCGTTCCTCCACTTCGTCAGGAGCTTCTCTTCCGGGCCGGGGGTAGGAAATCCTCCCATCATTTCCTCCATCCGCGGCGAGGGCAAGAACCGTCTCCACGACCAGGCACGCTGCTTCATTCTGCATCTGTTCACGACAATGCGGATCAGCCAGTTCCTAAGCTTGCTCTCATCCTGAAGTTGTTCGATATGCCGAAAGGCTTGAATAAAACTGTCCTGGACCGCTTCCTCGGCATCATACCTGTCACGGAGCAGAAGAAACGCCGTTCGCAACAGCTCGTCACCGAATTGACGCATAATCCATTGAAGTGCCGCCTCATCTTTTTGCTTCAGTCTCCCGATTACGTCCAGTACGGCTACCTCCCCTCTACTATAAAGATGCACCCAAACCCGTTCAGGTTGCAAAAAAAGGAAAAACGCCAAAAAACCGGTCCCTTTCCGGAACCGGCTCTCGTTATTTTCATCCGATATGCCGTTTTATTCCTCATCCTCTTCGGCTTCGTATACGCAGCGGAAACGCTCCACTCCCGGGAACAGTTCGCCCAGGCTGTGCACCTCAAATCCGATGCTGCGGTAAAAGTCGACCGCCTCCTCATCCGTCTCCGCTACGACCCTGACGGGCTTTTCCTGCGTCAGCACTTCCAGGATCATGCCCCTTCCGTATCCGAGCCCGCGGTTTTCCGGAATGACCGAAATATGGCGGATCAGCAAGGTATCATCCATCTTTTCAAAACCGATCAACCCGACTAGAAGTTCCCCGTCTTCAAAACCGTACAGCTGCCAGGCGTCGTTGGCCTCGTACTGCTGGATCGCCTGCTCAATCGACCGGTCATCGGGAAAAACCGCATAGGAGATGAGCTCCATCGTCTCCGGCTTGCGTATGTAATTTTTGATATTTAACAGCATAGGTTCTGCCTCCTGTAAATTCACATTCACTGCTCTGCCCTATCATGGCAAAAAGAATTCTGTTTCGTTACTGTACCTTGTCTGCGCGTAAATTTCAACCGGACCGAATCTGCAGGGTGGCCCTGGAGCAAGCAGAACTCCTCCTGACGTCTCCATGACATCGGATTTCCAACCCTAGCGTATTTGAGCGAAAAAAAGCCCCGTCAGCCGCTGGCTGTCATGGGGCAAAGGTTGGATAGATCTCATATCTTGATCAAACAGTTAAGCGGCGTAGGAGGGCTGCAGCCGCACGCACATCGGTTTTATCGGATCTTCTGTGCGGCAAATGTGATCAGGGAACAGCGAAAGTCGATGCTGCGCCCATCCTTCACTTCCTCGATGCTCTGCGGTACCACCCGTTCGATCAGGATGTTCCAATCCCGGTAATGCTGCTGAAGCAAAGCCATAGCGTCCTGCTGCGCCAAATTGGTCTCGATTAATCCCTTCCGAACTTCTCCGGTTACCCGGTCGACTTCCTCTACGTCCGTGCTCATGGTGATACAGTGGATTCCGCCGGTCCGCGTCCCGCGCTTCATCCGGTCCAGCACCCGTTCCAGGGCGTCACGCGATGACGTATGCTCCAGTGCCGAGCACGCAATGATGTAATCGTAGGCATTCGCCTCGATCGCGTAATGCTCCACATCGGCGGCCACAGATTCAACCAGCTGCTGTACACCGAATTCCACTGCGTTTTCCTTAAGCTTGGCAGCGGCATCCTCCAATAGATCCACCCCGACCACCCGGCTCCGGGTTCCGCACAACCGCTCGGCGACCGGAATCGTGTTGCGGCCGACGCCGCAGCCGAGATCCAGCACCTGCGCATCCTCGCGATGCTGGAGCAGCCGCTCCAGCATTTCCATGACGACCGCTCCCGGCTGAGCCATCCAGGTACCCTGTTCAAACAGATCGTTATCTTCGTAAAAGCGCTGATGGTACTCCGCTTCCGAAGCCCTTGCTGCTTCAAAATGTTCTTTGTTCATCGGCCAGCCTCCTAAGTTAACAAGCTTCTACTTAAGATATACCCAAGGCAGGAGACCCCGACCAGGCTGGCAGCCGAATTTCTTCTAGAAAATGATGGCGACTCATTAAAAAAAGTACTTCACCGCAATCACAATCAGCCCGAGAACCATCAACAGCTGCCCGGCGATCCGTTTATCCGGATCGCCGAGAACGACGGCCACCCCGCCTATGATGAGACCGGCCGGAGGAAACACCACCGTCGCCAGAATCAGCAAAATGATCGACACCGCGCTTGGTCTAAACGGATCTTCATCCGGTTCATCATAAATCGGTGCAGCGGGCTTCTTATAGATCGTCGTCCCGCAAAACTTGCACTTTCTCGCGCCCGGCTCGAGCTGTTCACCGCATGCAGGGCAGATGCTCTCATCGCGTCCGAGCGATATGCCCGCCCTTTTGTCGGCATCCGGAGTTCCGGCCACTTCGGCATTCTGCAGGGAACTGCCGCAGCGTACGCAGGTCCACGCCTGCTCCGGATTGGATTCCCCGCACTTCGGACAAATTTTGACGGCCAATTCTCATCCCCTCCAGTTATGGGTTTCTGACTTATGGATAGATATCCCCATCATACCATATCGGTCCAGAGGACTGGGGCTCGAGGCATTGGCCGCCAAAGAGAAGCCCGGGGGAAGGGATCCACCCTTCGTTACGCTTCGAATCGCTTCAAAACGATGACGGCGTTATGACCGCCAAAACCGAAGGAATTGGACATGCCGATTTTGACTTCAGCGGTGCGCGCGGTATTCGGAACATAATCCAGGTCGCAATCCGGGTCCGCTTCCCGGAGATTGATCGTCGGTGGTATCACGCCTTCCAGCAGCATCTGTACCAAAGCGATGGCCTGAGCGCCGCCGGAAGCTCCAAACATATGTCCCAGCATCGATTTGTTCGCCGTCACCGGCACACGGTAAGCCGCCTCGCCGAACAAGCGCTTGATGGCCTGCGTCTCGGACTTGTCACCGACTTCCGTACTCGTAGCATGAGCGCTGACCACATCGATGTCCTCTGGACGGACGGCGGCTTCCTGAAGGGCAAGCCTCATCGCGTTGTAGGCTCCGATGCCTTCCGGATGGGAAGCGACAATATGATAGGCATCCGAAGTCGCCCCATATCCGGCTACCTCCGCATATATGTGGGCGTTCCGGCTGCGGGCGTGGGATAGCGACTCCAGCACCAGGATGCCCGCGCCTTCGCCCATGACGAACCCGTCGCGGCCAGCATCGAACGGGCGGCTTGCCAGCTTCGGATCCCCGTCCCATGCCGACAGGGCCGTAGCATTGCCGAAGCTCGCCATCGAAATTTCGGAAATGGCCGCTTCCGCGCCGCCGGCAATCATGACGTCCGCACCGCCCGAGCGGATCAGCCGGAACGCCTCTCCGATGCTTGTATTCCCGATCGAGCATGCCGTAACCGGCGACATCGTAGGTCCGGTGAAGCCGAACCGGATGCTGATCGTCGCCGCGGCCATATTCGAGATGATCATCGGGACGAGCAGCGGGCTGACCCGTTCCGGTCCCCGGGAACGAAGAACGTCCCCCTGCTCCATCAATGTCCCGATGCCTCCGATACCGGAGCCGACGTACACACCCGTCCGCTCCTTATCCAGGCGGTCCATGTCCAGTTCCGCATCCTTGAGCGCGTCCTCGGCCGCCGCCAGCGCAAACTGGCAGAAACGGTCCATCCGCCGGGCTTCCTTGCGGCCGAACCTCGCCTCCGCATCAAAGTCCCGCACGATGCCGGCGACGGAAGCCTTCATGTGCGACGTATCAAACGCATCGATCCGGGATATTCCCGACTCGCCTCGGATCATGGCATTCCAAAAGCCGGGCACCGTGCTGCCCAACGGTGAAACAAGCCCCATTCCTGTAACGACAACCTTCTCCATCTGGTATTCCTCCCAAACTCAAATTATGATATCATTTTTCCATAGCATTTATCCTATTACAAGTTATAGTTTATCCTAGTATAAGCAACACCATCATAATGAACACCATCATAAGAAACACCCGGATGGCAGCGGAACCTACGATGGAACTTATCATTGGATGTGCAAACAGATCTGCAAATAGAACTCAATCTAGACCTGCAAATGGGTCTTAACTTTGAAAGAGGTGCAAGAACAGATGAACCAGCAGGCACGGCTTAATGCGCTTTCCGCTTTTCTGAAAAACCAGCGGGCCAAGCTGCAGCCGGAAACGGTCGGACTTCCGCAGGGCACCCGCCGGCGGACGCCCGGACTCCGGCGGGAAGAAGTGGCACAGCTCGCCGGGGTCAGCAGCACCTGGTATACTTGGCTTGAACAGGGACGGGACATCAAAGTGTCCGCCTCAGTGCTTGACTGCGTCGCGTCCGCGCTCCGGTTGACAGCGGACGAGCGGAAATATTTGTTTTCGCTCGCCCTGGAGAGCGGCTCCGCTGCCGCCCCGATTCAGCAGGAGCACCCGCAGATCAGTCCGGCGCTTCAAAAAATCGTGGACGAGCTCCACTACTGTCCAACCATCATCTCCGACCGGCGTTTCCAGATTGTCGGCTGGAATGAAGCGGCCGCCCACGTGTTTCTCGACTTTACCCAGATTCCGCCCGAGGAGCGGAACCTGATCCGCCTTCTGTTTACCCGCAAGGAGATGCGGAGGCTGGCGGTTAACTGGGAGCATTTTATTATGGGGTTTTTGTCGATTTTTCGCGCGTATTACGGGCAGTACGTCGATGACGAATGGTATGAGCAGTTTCTGCGGGAAATGGAGAATACCGATCCCGAATTCCTGACGCTGTGGAAACAGAGCCAGGTCAGCTCGGCGCCGGAGGTACTGATTGAGTTCAGGCATGCCAAAGCCGGAAAGATGCTGTTCGATTTAACGTCGCTGCAGGTACAGGGCGGAAGCGATTTGCGCTGCAGCATCTATACGCCATGCGCCGGATCTCCGACCGAAACCAAGCTGAAGCGTCTGATGCAGCGTACGGCAGACGCTTAATCGGCATGCAGGAATTTGCCAGGCGGAATAACTGGAAATGTGCGAAGACGTACGAATCATATCTGAAGACGAATGACGAAATAGATGGGGATGAATACAGGATGGCTTTTGGAATTAACCGCATTGAACTGAACCGGTGGAAGGAGGCGGTCAGCCGGGGAGAAATCGCGTATTTGACGCACTACTGGCTGGACCCGCGTTTTCCCGGGATGACGACGGTGACCAAGGTCGGCTGCTCGGATTTGGACCAGCTCGCCGGCTGGTGCGTCAGCCACGGACTTTCACCGAAATATATACACAACCGCTCTCCTTTTCCCCATTTTGACCTGATCGGGCCAAAACAGCGCGAAATTTTGCGCAAAGAAAAGCAGTGGGATCAGGTTGAACGGTTTCATCTGTGACCGCCCGAGGAATAACGGTCACCAATACAAAAAGAAAAACAGCCGCTCCCGCCCTTCCGGCGGGCAGCGGCTGTTTTTCATGCTTCAGCACGACTGCCAAGATGGTTCCGTTCCTAACACTTTATGGCGTGATGATTTCCTGCACCCGGCCGACCTGCCCGTCCGTCAGCCTGACCTTAATGCCGTGCGGATGCTGGGCGGAATTGGTCAGGATATCCTTCACGATGCCGCGTGTTCTTTTGCCTGTACGCTGGTCCTGCTTCAGTACGATATCGACCTCGAGTCCGGGCCTGATGTTTGCGCGAAGCTGTCCGTTCATATAGCCCCACTCTCCTTGAATTTCCGCTCTGCCGACAATCCGAGCTTGCGCAGAAGCTGAATCGCCTGCATCTTCTCTTCGCTGTCCAGATCTTCCACCGCGCGGACCAGAACCTGCTGATGCTGAGGAAAAATACTCTGAAAGAATGCTCTCCCCTCATCCGTCAGATCTGCAAATATGACCCGTCGGTCGTCCGGCGACGCCTTGCGGACAAGCAGATTCTTTTTCTGCAGCTTATCCGCCACGTACGTAATGTTCCCGCTGGATATCAATACCTTCTCCCCGATTTTTTGCAGTGGTTGGGGCCCTTTGTGATACAGCAGATCCAGGACTCCAAATTCCGTTGAATTCAAACCGTGGCTTTGAATATCACGAATGGAGTGGGCAACTACTGAATTATAGGCGCGGGCAAGGACAATAAATAAATCCAGGGACAATTCATCGTTGCTAGTTTTACCAGCCATGTAAAAACCTCCAAACGCGCTATCTTAATGCTAAGATAATCGAAAGACGCGATGATGTCAAACCTTTGTTCCTCTTTTTATGCCGATCCGTTCCCGCCAAATGCTGGAGATCATCCATCCGATCCACACGCCCGCCGTATTCAGGATCACGTCATCCACGTCAAAGCTGCCGACCCGCAGCAGCATCTGCGCCCATTCCACGACCAGGATGGACGGAACGAAGACGGCCGTAAGCACAAGCCACGACTGCAGCTTCCGGATCAGCTGCGGCAGCAGGAGGCCGAAAGGGACGAACACCGCCATATTGCCGAACAAATTGATGATCCATATTTTCGGGGACATGGTCCAGCCATACTGAATGTACAGCCGGATCGTCCGCAAAGGAATCACATTATAATGAAAGGATGAACCCGGGCTCCGTCCGAACCCCAGGAATAGAGGAGAAGAAGCGTATAAACGACGATCAACACGGTCAGCAGATTTCGCCATGCAGCGGACAATACCGGTTGTTTCATGAAATGCGCCGGACCTACCGGTTTAACGGACGCTCCATGATTTTCACCGTTCCGTCGCTGTCGGCGATGACCGCCCGGTCCGCCATTCCAATGAACAACCCGTTGTCCACCACGCCCGGAATGTATAACAGCTGCTGATGCAGCTTCGCAGGATCGGCAATCTCCCCGAAGCGGCAATCGGCGATATAGTTCCCGTTGTCGGTGACGTACAGCTGGTCGTTATCGGTGCGCAGCTGCGGGCTGCATCCGAGCTTCTCCAGCGATCCCAGCGTCCATTCATGCGCAAACGGGATGATCTCCACCGGGAGGGGAAATGCGCCCAGCGTATTCACTACTTTGTGCTCATCGGCAATAATGATCAGCTGCTTGCTGTGGTAGGCAACGATTTTTTCCCGCAGCAGCGCTCCGCCCCCGCCTTTAATCAGGCTCAGTTCCGGATTGACTTCGTCTGCACCGTCAATAGTCAGGTCCAGCCCGTCCAATTGGTGAAAAGGCACCAGCGGAATCCCTTCCTCGGCCGCCAGCTTCTCCGAAGCCTTGGAGGTCGCCACGGCCTGTATCGTCATCCCTTCCCTGACGCGTTCACCGATTCTCTTGATCGCCCAGTAAGCGGTGGAGCCTGTCCCCAGACCGACACGCATGCCGTCCTCAACGTATTCAACCGCTTTTTCCGCAGCCATTTTCTTCAGATTCATCTTCCTCATCATCTCCTTGGTATAGTGGACGGGCCGATTCGGTTATGGACCTGCCCTTCAAGACTGGTATAATCATCATGGTACCGCAACAACTGCACATGGAGGTATAACAATGAGAACCGAAAACCAGGTTAAATCCAAAATGAACGAACTGCTGATGCAAAAAAAGTCGCTGCTCTCCCGCATCGAATCGGCTGAACCGGACACGCCGGTCCACGCTTCGCTGTCTGCCCAGCTGCTCCGCATCGAAGACATGCTGACCATGCTGGAATGGGTCTTAAACGAACCCACAGGCAGCTATCATATGTAACTATTCGCCCGTCCGGTCGAATACATACACGATGGAATCCGCCGCCGGCTCGTAGCCGATATTCATGTAAATATGGTTGGACACCGGATTGCTGAGATCCGTGTACAGGCAGGTGAACTCGTAATCACTGCTTAGGAGCCGCCGGGTCAGTTCGGCTACGGATGAGCTTGCATAACCCCTGCCGCGCAGCTCAGGAGGCGTGTAAACCAGCGTGACCACGATACCGCGTTGGGTCGGGCGCGATTTTTGGACCATGGAGACCGGTCCCCCATCATCCCAAATATAGAGGGAAGACAAGCTGACTCCCCTTCTGGCAATCCGCTCGGCGTCCTCCTGCGGGATCGGCTCCAGCGCTTCGCGGCTGAAGTCCAGCACCCATTTCGTGATGAGCGGTATATCGTCAGGTCCGGCTTCCCTCAAATGTCCTCCGCTTTCAGAAATAGGGTTAACATTCGTACAGCGGTATATCCGCTGATTCATTCCGACATGGTAGGAAATGCCGGTCTTGTCGCGCCACACCTCCGCAAACATTTGAGAGGTTGACGTTAACCCGATAATGCTGGGGATCTGGGATACCTCTCCCTGACGGATGATATAGTCCACCGCCTCGCAGCAGCAAGCCCGAAGCTGTTCCGGGCCGCCGACTTCATCGCTTGCGTACAGAATCAGATGCGACTGCGTCTGGATGAGTATGAGCAGGGGCTGCTCTCCGCTTTGAACCGTCGCCAGAAACAGCCGGCTGCTTCCCTCCCCATGCCGCGGAATGCCGCCTTCTTCTTTCATCGTGCTTACCAACCGGTACAGAATGCCAAGCGGAAGATTGTTCAGCAGTTCATTCTCAAGCAGCACCGGCTCCGTATGCTCCAAAAATGCTTCCGGATCCTGAAATTGAACGACGTGCATTCGCCTTCCCTCCTTCGCCACTTGATTTTATCCTTTGCCCTGATTTAATCTGCCGATCAGCTCCGCCACTTGAAGCGGTGAGGTGAACCGATAATCGGGAGCCGGAAGAAGATTGCTGCTCTGAATCGTTTCAAACCACATTGCACCGCCGATCCGGGTGCCTGCCGCCCGCCCGGCTGCCATATCGGCGTTGCTGTCCCCGATAAACAGCGTATCTTCCGGCATTACGCCGAGCACGGTCAACGCCCGGTCGATGCCTTCCCGATCCGGCTTGGGACGGGTAAGCTCATCCCCGGCAAAGCCTACGGTGAAATAAGACCCCATAGCGAGCTTTGCCGAAGAAATGTCGAGCGATCTGCGGCTTTTGCCTGTGATGATGCCCATCGGAATGGACATGTCCTGCAGCCGGTTCAGCATGCCGCGGATTTCTTCCGAAAGCGAGAGCATCCGGTCGTGATATGCGTCGTAGATCCGATAGTAGTCGTCAATAGCTTCCGGCAGTGACTCGTGAGATTTCAAAACCTGGCTGATAATGCCTTCCTCTGTCGGTCCAAACCAGGCCATGATCTCTTCGTTGCTGTACTCCTGCGCGGTATACTTGCGGAATACTTCCTGAAACGCGTAAAAAGACAAGGGCAGCGTATCCGCCAGCGTGCCGTCGAAATCAAACAACACCGCCCGAATCGGCCGCTTTGTCAAGTCATCCACTGATCAGCCCCCCTGACGCGTTTAACTTGTGGTCCAAACGGGCGACAGCCTCCTTCTCCTCTTCGCCGATGACCGCTTCCATGACAGGAGACGCCGCCTTGAGTCGGCCCTTCGTGAGCACGTCCGCCAGCTTAGTCTCCATGATGCCGGTTGCTTCGGACAGCTTCAGCTCCCTTTCCCCGGTTACCCTGCTTAAGTACGCATACATCGTTCCTTGAGGATCCTCATACGAAATTCGATAGATCGGGGTGAAGCGGCTGTTCTCCTCTTCATCTAAGCGGCTTGTCACCTGCACCGTATAGGTGTAGTGAATCGGTCTGGGGCCAGGCTGCTTCTTCTGTTCCGCGATGATTTTGGAATTTTTCCAAGCGAGCACGCCCGCCCCGATCATGATGAGAATACCTATTCCGAATGCAAAATACACGAACACAGCCCGTTCACCTCTATTTCCTCTGTCTTACAGCTTCTTGAGCATATGAATGTCTTCCGGCTCCTGCTGATACAGCTCCTCATCCACTTCCTCGGTGAGATTTCCGCCGTTGGCACGGTAGAAGCCGACCGCCGATTCCGTTTCCGTCGAGGATATGTATAAATAGCTCGCTCCGCGCTCCTTGGCCACGCGGCTCAGCTCGTTCATGATCCGGGTAGCCAGCCCTTGTCTCCGGTATGGCCGGCTGACATACATCAGATCCACCTGCAGCTGGTCTTGGTTGCGGCCTCTAAACCGGTGTCCGAGCACGCCAAAGCCCGCGAGCACTTCGCCGTCGAACGCCCCGTATGCCGTGCCTCCCTGTTCCAGCTCACGCCGGAATCGGTTGACCATTTCATCTGTGTGTTCCTCATCCCAGGTCGGACATTCATGTCCCATCGGAACGGTTTCAAGCTGCCCGCCGTTCATTTTGTAAATCCGGTCAATCTGTTCGGACCGGTCGATTTGGCGGATCTTGTCCGCCTCGTTCACATGCATTTGTCTGATAATCATAAGAAATGACCTCCATATTTTTAATGAAATCGAAGCTCTCTTTGATTACCCTAAACAGAAAATGCAGTCATTGCATGAATAATTGCAAATCAACCCCCTTCTTACTGATTCCATTATACAAAAAAAACAGCCTGCGGCTACGCGCCGAGGCTAAAATAAGAAGAGATGTCTACATGTTTACATTACCCTGTACCGTAATGCTTAATCTCGCGGCTCGTCAAAAAGCTAAAGATGTGCGGCGCTTTCCGGTCGTTCATACATCGGCGGGCTTTGCTTCCTTGAAAAGCGGATTTGCGGGATGGCGATGCCGATGAAAATAAGCACGATCCCGAGCCACTGCAGACTGCTCACATGCTCGTGAACCAGCAGGACGGAAGCGACGACCGCCGCAGGCAATTCGGCAGCTCCCAGGATCGCCCCCGTGCCGGAGCCCACCTTCGGCATACCGATCGCGAAAAAGAGCACCGGGATCAAGATGCCTAGAATGCCAAGAATCAGACCGTATTTCCATAATCCGGCGACTAAAGCCCCATCCCACAAAAAGGCGGGAGAAAAGACGGACAATACGATGACGCCCGAGCCCGTGGTCATGAAGAAGCTTTTATTAAAGGCAGGAACCGTCGTTCCGACGCGTCCGCTGACAAACATATATAGCGCAAACGTAAAAGCGGACAGCAGACCGTATATGACGCCTCTAGTGTCCAGCGGTCCGGTACTTTCGCCGATGACGCCTCCAGCGAGCAGGGTCCCCAGGATCAAAATCACGATCGAAATGATCTTGCTGCGGCTTGGAATGCGACGATCCGCGGCAGCTTCCATTAATACGCCGATCCATGTGAACTGGAACAGCAGCACAACGGCAATCGATGCGGGCAGCCGCTCAACGGCCTTGCCGTAAAAGACCGACGTGCCGCTCATGGTAATTCCGACCGCCAGCAATGCAAGCCACTGCTTCGGCGCAATCTTTTTCCGGGAAAAAATAAGCATCAGCACCAGCAGCAATGACCAACCGAAAATATATTGGCCGCCAAGCATTTGGCTGACTGTAAAACCTTCCTTCATGCCGACCTTCATAATGGAGGAAAGCACGCCGTAGCTGCATGCACCGATCAGTATGAGTAGCGAGTATTTGAGCTTGTTCAAATGGATAACCTCCTGATGCCAGTACCCGCGCAACAACCAAAAGCCCCCTGTCGGTTAGGACAGGGGGCGAACGAAACCGATGACACTACGAAGTCTTCGTTAAAATTTCGCCACTCGCGAACGAATCGGAGTTTAAAAGCGGATGCTGCACGAACTTGATGTAGAAATGTTGAACTGAACCTTTCGAAAAGAAATTCTAAATCATTATGCTGTGAGCGTCAATGAGTTACGGTAGCAGGATAAAGCAGATGGCCCGATCAAGTTATGGAAAATATGCCGGACGCTCCTTCCCAGTTCCCCATGCTTTGCTTCCAGATGCGCTGGTTGCGGCTTCTCAACCATACATGGTCATGGTCGAAATAAACAGAGGACCAGGCATAAATCCAAGTTGAAAGCACAAGGACTCATGGGGGTGTCCATGCATGGCACGAATCCGCAGCAGCGGCAGCCCCTGTTTTTTTAACATCGTCAGCGCTTTTTGCACCATCTGGGTCGCCAGCCCACGGCCTCTGTAAGCCTTCATGACGGTGAGCTCCTGAATCGTGGGACAGCCCGCCAGCATCCCAATGATACAGACCCCGATCAATGCGCGGGTCGACGTATCGTACAACAGGCTTGAAGCCGTTGTTGTTTCCTCTGTCATATGCGCAGCATCGAGCCTGAGCTTGGACAGCACGTCAGCAAAAGAAGCTTCCTCCAGCTTACTGCCCTCTTCATGCCATGCATGCTTGAACAAAAACAATCCGATCTCCCGTTCAAGCACGAGCCTGCGTTCTCCGCCCTCATGTTGGATTTCTACGGATTGAAAAGCTGATCCGCCGTTTCCGTGGGAATCATATTCGGCCGTTGGCCGCTGCATCCAGCGATGCCTATGGGGTGCCGGGAAAAAGCCTGCCCGCATATAGGCATCTTCCTGATCCGCAAAGACTTCATAGGCGCGGATCGTACGCGTTCCCCCTCCTGCTTCCGTCTCCCGGATCGCCTCGACGACAGCAAGGATGAATCGGTGATCCACCTGATGGGGAGGAATCGTGAACAAATCCCGGATCGCACTGCCCGAAAGAGCAGCACCGCCGATCACCTTTCCGTTTTTTTTCAGCCAATAAGGCATGAAGCCCGCAGGCAGAAGTGAATCGGTATGAAGCGGCAGCTTGATCCCTGCAGCCATCTGTTTATCATATATGCGCAGGTACCACTCCCATTCTGCCGGCTCGGCTTCGCGAATACTTACGGATTCAGGCGTTCCCCCATGTGGGCTTGCTTCCAGCCGGTCCTCTCTGTTCATGCCAGACCTCCTTGGGCTCAGACAGATAGATTTTCTATTAGTCTACGGTCCGGTCATCCGATTTCATGCCAGATCAGCCCGGAGAAATTCCCCGGAGCTTAAACGTTACCCCATGCTGTATTTTTAGACCTTCTCATTCATGATGCTGCTCATCACGTTTCTCCTTCCTACCCAATATAGGTTGATTAAAAAAAGACCGCCCGAAGTAATTTTTACCTCGTTACGGTCCTCTTGTTAGGAGAGCTGTTCTATTTGTGTCCGTTTGCTATGTAATGGTGGATCTGATTCATATGATGGCGGTCATGCCAGTAAAAATCGGCAAGATACTCGTCTACGGACAGCTTGCCGCTTCCGGTACTGTATTCGGTGGCATACTCTTCTTCAGGTATCCGCTTCAGCTCTCCGATGATCTGCTCCCGCCAGTGCACCGTCTGATCGATCAGCTCCTGGCGCCCTTGGCTGCGCGCATACGCGGCCGCTTTCCGGTTGAATTCGTCAAGCTCCACCTTTGGCATATCCATCGGTTCTTTGGCCGCCATCGGCCGGATCGCGTGCTCCAGGAAATGCTTGTCCCACAGCATCATGTGCCCGATGATTTCCTGCGGCGACCACTTGCCTTCGGCAATCGCTCCCGTCCACTGATCTTCCGGAATATCCGCCAGTGCCTTCACCTCATCGATCAGTTCGCACATCGGCGCAAGTTTCTCCGGCATGTCGTTCATCCTCATCTCTCCCAATCCAAGTCAATCTGTCATGGCGCTGGCCATGCCACTCTATGATACCCGGGAATGGCATTTGAAACAAGAACGAACATTCGCCTAATTCCATTATTTAAGCACTCTGTACCAATAGGAATAAACATGGCGATAACCAAGCTTGTCGTATAACCGGCATGCCGCCTCATTGGCCTGAACGACCTGAAGAAACGACGAATGCGCGCCCTGCTCCCGGCCCCATGCCAGCATGCGCTGGATCAGCTGGAATCCAAACCCCCGCTCCCGGAAATCAGGATGTGTCACGATATCGTACAGGCCCAGCCATCCCTCTTGAATGACGCCGAGTCCGGCGGCTACCGTCTCACTCCCTTGCTGTAACAGGAAAAATCCCTGCTTGAGCGGAGTGGAGGCCAGCGTGTGCGCCAGGACCGATTGTCCGTTGCCCGGTATTCCGTTCATGAGGGACATTTGCTCGAGCCAGCCGGTATCCAGCCGGTCCCGGAACACGACATGAAGCCCGGGGTCAGCCGCCGGTGCCGTTTCTCGCTGAAGATCCAGAATCCGCACGCTGGATAGGTCCACCTGAACATATCCCCGCCCGGCGAGACGTTCATCCAGATCGGACGGCATAACATAAGGAGTCATCTTGAAAATGACCGGCTGACCGGCATCCCTGTAAAACCGTTCGGCGGCGGCGATGCTGCCTTCCACATCGCAGCCCGGGTTCAGGTAAATCGGACTGACCGAATTCGCCCGCTTCGTGTATCCGTCTGCATAGCGGACCAGCCAACCGTTCATCTGAGCGGAATACTTGGCCGGCCACGTGTTGATCGTGATTTCCTCCAAAAATTTATACATGTATATCGCTCCTTCAGCATCATTGGAATAAATATACATGTATACTCATAAATATTCAATTCCCAAACAGAGTTGTATAGTTCTCCGTCACCTTTCGGTAAGCCTCCGGCGTCCCGATGTCATAACTCGTTCCCCGTGCCCGGTATGCGGCCATCTCCTTGCGCTGGCACAGCCACTCAGGGAAATATCCCGGGGCATCCGGCTGATTCCCTTCATTCAGATATTCGTCAATGAGAGGAAGCGTGTCTTTGCGGTAAATGTACACGGCGAGCACGCCGAGATTCGTCCGGGGATGCACCGGCTTTTCCTCGAAAGACAGGACGGTGTCCCCCTCATCAAGCTGGACGACGCCGACCCGCTGCAAGTCCTCCTTGTGCTCCATCCGCTGAACGAGGATGCAGTCGCGCCGCCGTTTGTAATAAAAGTCAACATACTCCTGCAGATCGAACGTAAACACGTTGTCCCCGGCCATAACCAGAAGGTCTTCTTCCATTCCCATTTCCTTTACGGCAAACGCCATGTCGCCGACCGCTCCGAGCCGGTTCCCTTCATGTGTGGAACCATCGTCGAGCACGCGCACCGGTACGCTACATTCGCGCGACTCAGCCCATCCCCGAAACGCGGAGGCAAACCTGTGGTTGCTGACCAGTACGATTTCCGAAATGCCGCTGACCCGCTCCACTTTGCGGACGATATGATCGAGAATGGTGCCGGGCCCGAGGGGGAGCAGGGCTTTGGGCACATCCCGCGTCAGCGGGTACAGCCTCGTGGCGTAGCCAGCCGCCAATATGAGTGCTTTCATCGTGACCTCCTTGATCGGTCTCTTGATCGGTATACCTGCTCCCCCTAGTATAGCTTGATTTACAGCGGCAGGCTTCTTTTCCGGAAAATAATCATGCCGGCGGCGAAGGCTACCGCGCCCAGGCCGGCCAGAACCGCGATAGACACCGGCCAATCCGCCGTTTTGCCGACGATCTCGCCGGGATCAAATAAGGAAAAGACCGAAATATGCCGCATCCAGCTGAGCTGCCCGCTGATTTTGCCGATCAGGTTCAGGCTGAAAAATCCGATGATGATCACGCCCGAGAGCGTCAGCGCCCGCTTCTCGTCATTGCAGCAGGCGGAAATCAAGTAAGAAATGCCTCCGATGCAGAAGAACAGCAGCAGGGCGCCTGCATTCAGCAGCACAAAGCCGGTGCCGTCGAAATCCCCCAGATCCCCGATAAACCAGGCGTACCCGGCAAACCCAGCCAGTGTCGTGACCGCGCAAATCAGCACCAGCCCGGAGAGCAGCACGGCCGCCTGGGTTAGGGCTACCTTCGTGCGGGTGGTGGGCGCCGACAACAGGTACGCCATCGAGCCCTGGTCGACAAGCTTGGCGATCAGCTGCGTGGATACGAGAATGCAGAAGATGGACAGAATCAGCAGATACAACAGGCCGTAATACTCACCGGATATAAACGCGCCGATGCTGCTGAAGCCGTTTTCCAGGCCGAACGCCTTGCCCAAGCCCTCCGGCATCCCATCGATCAGCGAATTCAAGCTGCTGCTGTTTTTGGCGATTCCCGGATAAATCCAAAACATCAACAATATATAAAAGGCCGATCCGACGGCATAATTCATGAACATTTTGAGGTTAATCGCAAGCATTTGTCTGTACAGCGGCATATTCATGGCGTTTGACCCTCCCGATCGTAATAATCCATAAAAATGTCCTCCAGGTTCTGCGTGAACACATCGATATTGCGGACGTGAAAGCGGGCGGTTTCGCGGATAAACCGGTCCACGTCGCCCTGAACGGCCACCCGCACGCGGTTTCCTTCCCGGGAATCGATCATCAGGCCGCATTTCATGAAATCGTCCAGCTCCTGCTCCGTCTCAAACGTCACTTCGAACAGCTTGCGCTGCATCGACTGCAGCTCATGGATATCCTTGACCGCAATAATCACGCCGTCCTTGATGATCGCTGCCCTATCGCAGGTCCGTTCGATTTCCGGAAAATTATGCGAGGACATCAGGAAGGTCGTCCCCCTTGCCTTCTCCTCCAGCACGAGCTCGATGAACACTTTTTGCATGAGCGGATCCAGCCCTGACGTCGGCTCATCCAGGATAATGACCTCCGGCCGGTGCATGAAGGCGGCAACGATCCCGACCTTCTGCTTCATTCCCTTGGACATTTTCCGGATCGGCGTCCGGACGTCAAACTGCAGCCGGCGGATGAGCTCGTCGCGCCAAACCGGATCGACGCCGCCCTGCATGCCTGCCATAAAATCCAGAAACGCTTTGCCGGTCATCCCCTCGATAAACGCGATTTCGCCGGGAAGGTAGCCGATATATTTTTGAAACCGTCCCTGTTCCTTCCACGTGTCGCAGCCGCATACCTTTACGGAGCCTTGATCCGGCTTCAAAAAGCCCATGATATGCCGGATCGTCGTCGATTTGCCGGCTCCATTCGGTCCCAGAAAACCGAACACCTCGCCGCGGCGGACCGAAAAGGTCACGTCCCGGATGCCTCTCCCGTTCGGAAAAATTTTAGTTACATGTTCAACGCTCAGCATGCCAGCGCCTCCAATGCATATTTAAATTTATGAAATATTCTTGTTCCGATATTTCATAATCGGATCATACGCCTGCCGCTTTCCATCGTCAATACATTTTATGAAATATTTTTGTGGTATAATTTCATTAATTGGATCGAACCGGCGAGAACCGATATTCTTCGTTCATTCGATCAAGCCGATGACCTATTTTAAAATAGTTAGGATGGTTCGAAAGAAATGAATGGATTTGAGAAGCGGGCAGTGCAGATTAAACAAAAGATCAAACAAACGGTATTGGAAATGCTGGGCGAATGGGAACCCCGGCAAATCCGCATTAAGGATATCGCAGCCAAGGCGGAAGTGTCGCAGGTCACCATTTACAACTATTTTGGCAGCAAAGAAGCGCTGCTCCGCGAAGTGTTTAAGGAATTTGTCGCCATGCTGATGGAGGAGTATGAGCGCGTGCTGACGGGCGATGCGCCGCTGAAGGAAAAAATCGAATACATTATTTTTCAAAAAAGCCGGTTAAAACTGCCCTTCACCCCATCCGCACTCAAGCAGCTGATCGAAGCCGACCCGGAAATCAACCGGTTTATCCAGCAGCAGTATGAGGAACGTGCCATTCCCTTGATCACCAATTTTGTGCAGAAGGGCAAGCAGCGCGGAGAAATTTCAGAAAAAGTGTCCGTCCAAATGGTGCTTCTTTATGTAGGCATGATGACGGAGCAGTACGAAAAAATGCTGGATCTGGTCAATCAGAGTGAGGATCCCGAGGCGTTTACAGAGGATATGATTCATGTGTTCTTTTATGGTATTTGTGGTCCGCAATACCAAAAATGATTAACAGCGCGCCCTTTTTGTGTTAATTTAGTGTTCGCGGTATGTAAAATCGGGTTTAACATGACTATACTTGTAAATACCAACGAACACTGTAATGAAACAGAAAGGAGCAGGTATGATCGACTTCCGTTCCACTTATTCCAGACCGAAGACGCCCTTTATCGCCGTTTTCGTCGTCCTGCTGCTCAAGCTGCTGCTCCTCCGGTACTTTTTCTTCCATGATATTCTGTGGAGCCGGATCACCGCTGACGCCGCTGCGCTGCTGGTGCTGCTGTGCATCATTGAGCTGATTACCCCCGCGAAAGCGAAGGGATGGGTCTATTGGATTTTTAACGCCATTTTCTCGATTCTCATGTTTGCCTCGGCGCTG
The DNA here is from genome assembly GCF_038009285.1 of Paenibacillus sp. FSL R5-0378. Classification (NCBI taxonomy): domain Bacteria; kingdom Bacillati; phylum Bacillota; class Bacilli; order Caryophanales; family Paenibacillaceae; genus Paenibacillus; species Paenibacillus sp. FSL R5-0378. The sequence goes on along the minus strand of NZ_JBBPAY010000001.1, from coordinate 3,161,931 downwards.
TATTTTCAGCATTTCAATTCGGTGCCGACCTATACGGCGCTGTCCGAGCTGAAGCAGGTGCTGCAGATCAAGGAAAGCGTTCAGTCAACGATCGAAACGGAGAACTATTTATTTTTTGCCGACGTCGTGATCGTCGCGCTCTTCTGGCTGATCGGCCGCTGGTTACCGCTCCGGTTTTCGCTGCGCACGCGGCTTCGTAAAATTTGGCCGGCAGCCCTCGGCGTCATCGGCCTGATCGTCTCGGCGCTGTACATTCATGCGGACCGCTCCATCACCAATGAGCTGATGCAGGCAGAGCATCTCGGCTTCCTGGATTACCAGGTCGCTGCCGGGATCCGCGCCAGCGAGGAGAACAGCATGATCGCCTCCGGCAATCTGGACGAGACCGTGCAAAAGGTCAGCCAGGCCGAGCAGTCATACCCGTACGCAAGTGGGACTGCACAAGACAAACCGGCGATGTTTGGAGCTGCCAAAGGCAAAAACGTCATCGTCATTCAAATGGAGGCGTTCCAGAACTTCCCGATCCATTTGTCGACGGGCGGCCAGGAACTGACCCCCGTGCTGAACCAACTGGCTGACGGCGGCCTGTACTTTCCGCATGTCTTCCAGCAGATCGGGCAAGGCAATACGTCAGACGCCGAATTTATGAGCAATACGTCGATCTACCCGACCGGCACCGTTGCGATGTCGAGCGGCTTCGGCGACCGGGAGCTCCCGAGCATGCCACGTCTGCTCGGGCAGCTCGGTTACACGGCCGATACGTTTCACGTTAACGACGTGAAATTCTGGGACCGAGACCAGCTTTACCCGGCGCTGAACTTTACGAATTATTACGACAAAAAGTCGTACAAAAACGATCACTTCAACGATTTTGGCGCTTCGGACGAGGAGCTGTACCGGGTCGGTCTGGACAAGCTGTCCGAGCTGCATGAGCAGGGTAAGCCGTTTTACGCCCAGTTCGTCACGGCTTCCAGCCATTTTCCGTTCAAGGTGCCGGAGGACCGCAAAAAAATCAAGGTCCCCGATTCCATCCAGGGAACCCAGTTGGGGGACTACCTGACGGCTGTGAATTACACGGACTATGCAATCGGTACCCTGATCGACGGTCTGAAAGCAAAAGGCATGTGGGACGATACCGTGCTTGTCATTTACGGCGACCATTTCGGGCTTCAGCCGCAGGACAACGATCCGGAGGTCATCAAGCAGGCGCTCGGCATCACCTATGACCAGCGGATTACCCGCTTCAACATCCCGCTGATCATGCATATTCCTGGAAAACAGGGCAAGGTCGTCGACCAGGTCGGCGGTCAGCTCGACATCATGCCGACGCTGGCGAACCTGCTGGGCATTTCGCTCAAGGACAAGCATTTTACCACATTTGGCCACGACTTGCTCAACATCGACAAGAACGTCGTCGGTATGCGGTATTATTTGCCGACAGGCTCCTTCTTCAACAATGACATTTTGTTTGTGCCGGGCAAAAGCTTTGAGGATGGCACCGCCATCTCCCTGAAAACGATGCAGCCTGTCGCCGACTTCTCGAAATACCGGAAGGATTACGACTATATTTTGAACCTGATGAAGCTGTCGGACGAATACGTAAGGCTGCTTCCAAGACGGTAACGGCCCATGGCAAAAGCCGGCTGCTTCCATTCCATACGGGATGGGAGCAGCCGGCTTTTTTAGTTGTTGTGTCTTGTAGTTATGTGTTCAAGAGACCCGTTAATTCGGGGCGGGCGAACCGCCTTTACCCGCGAGATCGATCAATACGCGCAAAATATCCGTTTTGGTGACCCGGCCGACCATCATGCTGTCTCCCTCGCCGGAAACGACGGGCAGGCAGTTCACCTGATGCTTCACCAGCTTGTCGGCCGCATCCAGCACGGTCTCCTCAGGCGTCAGGGCCGCCATGTGCGCCCGGCGGGTCATCGCCAGACCGACGGGAATCGTACTCAAATCCGCATGCCCCATCGTCAGCTTCAGCACGTCCTTGCGGGAGACGACCCCTTTCAGCTCACCGGACTCTCCGGTCACCATCAGCGTGCCCGTATTCTCACACAGCAGCTGCACTACGGCATCATAGGCCGTCGCATGCTCGGAGATGGTCACGGGAGTGCTGTATATATCCTTCACGTATATTTGCTGCAATCTTTGTTCAAACTCACCTTGGGAGCTTGGCGTTTCGGCGGGAAAATACCCCACCTTCGGCTTGGCGCTGATCAAGCCCAGCATCGTGAGCAGGGACAGGTCCGCGCGCAGGGTCGGGCGGCTGAGGCCGATCATCTCAGCGATCTGATCGCCTGTAACGGGCGCATGCTCCCGCACAAGTTCCACGATATCCAGCTGTCTCGGAGTTAGTTGAATGGGAATCCTCTCCTTTGAGAAAAATCACCTGAAGCTGCAATTTCATTGTTATATCACGGGCAGCATGGTTTAAATAATTATTGTGTCATAAATCAGTTATGATACACACTATTATAAATTTTATTTTAACCGATAGCCATATCTTTTCATAACCGAAGGAGGAATCAGTGATATGAAGTTTTTCCTGGATACGGGCAACATCGACGAAATCAAACGGATCTCCCGCCTGGGACTGGTGGACGGGGTAACGACCAACCCTTCCCTGATCGCCAAAGAAGGCCGGGACTTCAAAGAGGTCATTCAGGAGATTTGCAGCATCGTCTCCGGCCCGGTCAGCGCCGAAGTCATCGGCACCAAAGCCGAGGACATGCTGAAGGAAGCGTACGAGATTGCTGAATGGGCGCCAAACGTCGTCATCAAGGTGCCGATGACCGAAGACGGCTTGTATGCATGTCATGAGCTGACCAAAAAGGGCATTAAAACGAATGTGACGCTGATCTTTTCCGCCGCACAGGGCCTGATGGCCGCCAAGGCCGGGGCTACGTACGTCAGCCCGTTCGTCGGACGCCTGGACGATATCGGGGTCGAGGGCATGAAGCTGATTCGCGAGCTGAAGCAAATCCTCGAAAACTACGGCATGACGTCCGAAATCATCGCGGCCAGCATCCGCAACATCAAGCATGTGGAGGACGCGGCCATCGCCGGCGCCCACATCGCGACCATTCCGGGCTCGCTGCTGCCGTCTCTGTGGAAGCATCCGCTGACCGACAGCGGGATCGAGCGTTTCCTGGCCGACTGGGAGAAAGTGCCGCAAGCGGCCAAAAGCCAGGCGAAGGCCGGCGAGTAACGTTCGAACAGCACACTTATAAAAGCAGCCCGGCTGGGAGTTTCCCGGCAGGGCTGCTTTTAACGTAGGAGTCTTGTGAAATTTTCGCCGCCATTATCTCAGCTGCTTCTTTTTTCTTTATCAAAATCAAACCCTCCCACAATCGCTGGAAGCCAGCACTGCGGGAGGGTTCTTACTGCTCCTATTGGTGATCGGGCGGTGGTACGGACTATCCTGAAGCGCTATCTGTCTGCCCCGCAATAATCAGCTCGATCGATTTCTCCCGGAGCAGCGATGCGTCCTTCCCGTCAACATGGCCGTCGGTGATCAGCACGTCCACCTCGGCCCAATCGGCCAGATGGGTGAAAGCCTGCACGCCGATTTTGCTCGCGTCGGCCAGGATGTACACCGTCTTCGCCTGCCGGATCATCCGGTGCTTGACCATCGCCTGCAGCTCGTTGGATTCGCTGATTCCGCGGTCCAAGTGCACGCCTTTACAGGAAATAAACGCCTTATCCACATAATAGGATTCCAGGCCGCGTTCGGCGAGCGGGCCGACGTAAGACAAGGAATGGGCTGCCAGCATGCCGCCCGTCGATATGACCTCGATCTTCTCCTTGGAGGACAGCTCCAGGGCAACCTTGATGGAATTGGTAACTACGGTCAAAGGAATGTCCGGCAGGATCGAAGCCATATACCACGCTGTCGAGCTGGCATCCAGGGCGATGCGGTCCCGCGGCTCGATCCGCCGCACCGCCTCTTCGGCAATTCGCCTCTTCTCGTCCTGATGGATGACCTCCCGCTCGAAATACGGGGTCTCCGCCTGGGTCTCCTTGACGCTGACGGCGCCGCCGTGGCTCCGCCGCAGCTTGCCCTGCTGCTCCAGCCGGTCCAGATCGCGGCGGATCGTCTCTTCGGTCACGCCGCACAACTCGCTCAACTCCGACACCCGGATGCTGCCGCGCTCATTAACCAGCCGCACGATGGTATCATAACGTTCCGCAACTAACATAGCTTCCCTCTTTCGTTCTATCGTACACCCATTATATAGATTTGCCCGTTCCCGGACAACGTGTCATCCCCATGCCCTTATGAGCGGGGACATTCCCGAATCGGATTATCCGACAATCAAAGCGTAAGCGATCCCCGGCCCGTGAACGCCGATGGTCAGGTCGTTCTCGATGTCCGAGGAGCGGCTCGGCCCCGAGATAAAGTGCACCCCAGCCGGCAGCCCCTCCCCGGCGCTGCGGGACAGGCGGCCCATAACCTCGCCGAGCCGCGTCTTCATGCGCTCCGCCGGGACGATGGCGATCAGCAGATTAGGCAGGAGGGACACCGACCGTCCCTTCTCCGCCGATGATGTGACCACGAGTGAGCCGGTATACGCCACGGCGTCATCAACAAGCGCGATCCCGGCATCCGTATAGGCCGCGGCGGCCAGGGAGGCGTCCGGATCCTGCCCGTTCCACACCCGGTGTGCAAGCTCCGGTAAATGCTGTTCCAGCCGGAGCCCGGCCAGCTCCGGAAGGTCCTGGCGAATCGTTGACTGTGCCCCGTGCTCCTGCAGGATGCGGGTCACGACGCCGGACAGCTCCTCCCAGCCGGCCACCCGCTCGGTATGGCCACCGGCGGCACGCCAGTTCCCCATAAAGCGCTCGATCCGCTCTTCATGCGTCAGCTCGTAGCGGTTCCAAAAATCCGGTGCGCCCCGATACGGATGCTCCGGCTTGCGGGATTCAGAATCGCCCCCTCGACCGAGACGGCTGGCGATATGGCCGATGAACCGCTTCTGCTGCTCCCGGGATTGCTGCTCCATTTTCTCCAAAAATGCCGGATCGGGTGTGCTCATCGTTTCATCCCCCTTTCCTTCCGGCCGGCGACGATGCTCTCCATGCGGGACTTCATCGCTTCCGGCATCGGCGGGAGGCTGGCCCCGACCTCGGCGTCCAGCTGCGGCCAGCGTTCCCGGAACGATCTGCTAGGCAGCGCCGGAATGTGCCGGTACGCCGTCCAGCCCTTGAGCGGGCCGAATTGAGAACGGATATATCCGTCCCGGACCAGCAGCTTTTGGCCCGTCTGCCCGAGCTTCACCGCCTGCTTAAAGCGGCCCGAGCTTTTCATCAGCATCTTGAAGCCTTTCATCGCCAGCTTTTCGCCGGCTGCGGTATAACCCCTCTCGACCTTCCGGTTGCGCAAATAGACAAGCATGTCGTGCAGCGGAATTTTGACCGGACAGGCTTCATAGCAGGCGCCGCATAGACTGGAGGCGTTAGCGATGTCCTGCCACTCCTCGGTATTCTTGTTCAGCGCCGGCGTAAGTACCGCACCGATCGGCCCGCTGTACGTTCCGGGGTACGAATGCCCCCCGATATGGCGGTACACCGGGCAGGCGTTCAGGCATGCTCCGCACCGGATGCAGTTCAAGAGCTCCTGGAAATCCGGATCCCCAAGCTGCAGCGAGCGGCCGTTGTCGACGATGATGATATGCATCTCCTCCGGGCCGTCTCCATCCGCCGTCCGGCGCGGCCCCGTGATGCCCGACATGTACACGGTCAGCTTCTGTCCGGTCGCCGAGCGCGGCAGGAGCGTCGCCATCACTTCGAGGTCATCCCAGGTCGGAATAAGCCGCTCCATCCCCATCAGCGTAATTTGCGTTTTCGGCACCGTGCTCACCATGCGGGCGTTGCCCTCGTTTTCAAAAATGACGATCGATCCGCTTTCGGCAATGCCGAAGTTGGCCCCGGTTAGCCCGATATCGGCTTCCAGAAACTTGTCGCGGAGCTTCCGCCGCGCAAATCCCGCCAAAATTTTCGTGTCCGGTGCCAGCGTCTCTCCCGCTTCCTTCGACAGCAGCTCGGCGATTTGATACCGGTTTTTGTGTATGGCCGGGATAATGATATGGGATGGCGGTTCATTCGCCAGCTGGATGATGTACTCGCCCAGGTCGCTTTCAATCGATTCGATGCCGATGCCCTCAAACGCTTCGTTGATGTGCACTTCCTCGGACACCATCGATTTGGACTTGACGACCGACTTGGCCTGCTTGTGCTTGGCAATTTCCACCGCGATTCGGGCGGCGTCCTTCGCCTCGGGAGCAAAATGCACATGTACTCCCTGCGCCCGGGCATTATCCACAAACTCGTTCAAATAGTAGTCGAGGTGGGCGATCGTATGGGCCCGGATCTGCCTTCCCCTCTCCCTCCATTCCTCCCAGTTGCCGTGTTCCGCCGTCGCTACCTTCTTGCCGTTTTTCAGCTTTTCGGTCGTAAACTTGACGGCGTTAACGAGAAATTCGTCCTTCAGTGCGGTCTCCGCCCGCTCCTTTACGCTAGACCCCTGCGGTTTGCTCACGGTGCTTCACTCCCTCATACAGCAGTTCCGCCAGATGCATGACCCGGACCGGCTTGCCCTGATAATGCAGATTGCCGCCGATGTTCAGCAGGCAGCCCATGTCCAGCCCGACCAGCACCTCGGCCTCCGTCTCCAGCACGTGCTGGGTTTTCTCTTCGACCATCGCGCCCGAGATGTCGCTCATCTTGATGGCGAACGTTCCGCCGAAGCCGCAGCAGTCTTCCGCATAAGGGAGCGGAATCAGCTCCATGCCTTGGACGCTGGCCATCAGTTGCATCGGTTCGTCTTTGATGCCGAGCAGCCGGGAGCCGTGGCAGGATGGATGATAAGTAACTCTATGGGGAAAAACGGCCCCCACATCCGTCACGCCCAGCACCTGAACGAGAAATTGGGTGAACTCGTACGTCTTCTCCTTCAGCGCCAGCGCTTTTTCCTGAAGCTGAGGCTCATGTTCAAACAGCTTGGGGTAATAATGATGGATCATACCGGTGCAGGAGCCCGAAGGGGCGATCACAAAATCGCTGTCGTCAAACGCTTCCAAAATCGTCCGCGCCGAGGCTCTGGCTTCATCCCAATAGCCGCTGTTAAAGGCCGGCTGGCCGCAGCAGGTCTGCACCTGCGGAAAATCGAGCCGGACGCCGTACCGCGCCAGCAGGCGGGCCATCGCTTCGCCGATGGGCGGAAACAGCGCGTCGCTGATGCAGGTAATGAATAGCGAAACCTTCACGGTGTAATACCTCCTTTGCGGTTAACCTTCAAAGTCTGGCAGAGCGCCGGCAGCGAGCCGGTGTCTGCCGTGTGTTATGGCAAGAGAGGGAGCGGCTCCCGCCAAACATGCCTGTTCAGCTGGTACCTGCTCCCTTCTATCAGACGTGCAATCTCCGCCAGATTCCCCTGTAAGACCGACTGCCTACCGGGTAAATGCCGCCGGTACGCCGCCGTCGATCGTCAGCATGCAGCCGGTCGTCTTCTCCGACTTGGAGGAAGCGAAGTAGGCAATCCCTTCGGCCACGTCCTTCGGATAAATGTTGACCAGCAGCGTCGTTCTCTTGCGGTAATGCTCTTCCAGCTGATCCGGTTCGATGCCGTAGGCCGCAGCCCGCTCGTTCCGCCAGTTGGAGTTCCAGATGGCCGATCCCTGCAGGATCGCATCCGGTAAAATCGTGTTGACACGGATGCCGTATTCTCCACCCTCAGCCGCGATGCAGCGGGCCAGGTGGGCTTCCAGCGCCTTGACGGAGCTGTAGGCCGTCACATTCTTGCCGGCATACACCGAATTTTTCGAGCCGACAAACACCATGCTGCCGCCGATCCCCTGCTCCTTCATCTGCTTGAACGCTTCTCTGGCTACCAGGAAGTAGCCCGTGCCGAGGACGTTCATGTTCAGATTCCATTCCTTCAGGGAAGTTTCGTCAAACGGACTCGAAGTGGCAAGCCCGGCATTGTTGACGATGATGTCCACGCCGCCGTAGGTCAAAGCCGTTTCGGCCAATGCGTCCCTGACCATGTCCTCCTGGGTTACGTCCATCTTGACTGCCTTGGCCCGGCCTTCGCCGTATTTGGCATTGATCTCGGTGGCCACCTTCTCCGCGCCTTCCAGGTTCAGGTCGGCCAGGACGACGTGAGCTCCTTCCGACACGAAGCGGCGCGCCGTTTCGCTGCCGATGCCGCCTGCGCCGCCGGTAATAAAGGCGACCTTCCGGGAGAATTCCGCTTCCGCCGGAGCCAGGGACAGCTTGTAAAGCTCAAGCGGCCAATATTCCACGTTGTAGGATTCGTTCTCGCTTAAGGATACGAATTGTCCCAAGGCCGTAGAACCTTTCATGACCGCGATCGCCCGGTGGTACAGAGCGCCGCTGACCCCCGCCATATCCAGGCTCTTCCCGGTGTTGACCATGCCGATCCCCGGAATGAGGATGACGCGCGGAGCCGCCTCGGACATAACATCGCCCTCATTTTTGTTCCGTTCAAAATAGGCCTTGTACTCTTCCTTATAGGCTTCGACGCCTTGACGCACAGCCGCTTTGAGGGAATCGGCATCGCCGTTAGCCGGATCCCAGTCGATATACAGCGGAACCCGCTTCGTGTGAACCAGGTGATCCGGGCAGGCCGCTCCCACCTGGGAGAGCTCCTTCGCATCACGGCTGTTGACGAACTGCAGCACGTCTTCGGCATCGTCGTAGGTGACGATCATTTTTTTGCTGTCGCTGACCGCGCCGCGGATCACAGGCAGCACTTCGGCCAGAAGGGCTTTGCGCTTCTCAGGCGCCAGCGCCGCCGTCTTTTGCCCGCCAAACACCTTCTCTTCCTGTACTTTTGCGGCAATATACGCTTCCGCTTTTTGGATCATGGCGATCGTCTGGTTGTAGGATTCCTCGGACGTCTGGCCCCATGTCACCAGACCGTGCTTCTCCATCAGCACCAGCTGGGCATTCGGATTGTTCCGGACGCCTTCGGCGATCATTTTGGACAGCGTAAACCCGGGACGGATATACGGTACCCATACGAACGTATCCCCGTAGATTTCTTGGGCGATTTCTTTGCCGTTATCCGCGCAGCACAAGCTGATAATCGCATCCGGGTGGGTATGGTCGACGTGCGGATACGGAAGGAAGGCATGCAGCAGCGTCTCGATCGACGCTCTCGGATGCTTGCTGTCGATCATGCAGTGGGACAGGTAAGCCACCATCTCCTCATCCGACATTTCATCACGCTCCATCAGCGGACGAATATCCTCAAGCCGCAGGCCGGTAAAATGCTGCGCTTTCATCGTCGCCAGGTCCGAACCGCTCCCTTTTACCCACATGACCTCTACATCACGGCCGCGAAAGTCCTGCTCCACCGTCTTTAGCGACGTGTTGCCACCGCCCCAGTTGCAGACACTGCGGTCGCTGCCGATCAGGTTGGACCGGTACACCAGCTGGTCGACGCCGGCTTTCTGCCGGGAAGCTTCATCGGAATTCCATCGATTTTGTACCATGATAAGGATAACCTCCAATAAGTTCTTTTGTTTTTGTTTGTTTGTATTTGTATTGGTTTGATTATAGCAGACCTTGTTTTGTTTTTATACCCCTTTTTCATCAAAAAACAAATAAAAACGCAGCAGATCCGAAAAATGCAAACATTTTCCGAACCTGCCGCGTTCATTGGGCCAGGCATCATCCATATTCATTTGTTATTCCAAGATCTCCCTCAGCGGGCACCAACCCGTCTGCTCAACCCGATTCCGCGCCGCCCCTTGCTTCGGGAGCTGCGGCCCGAATCCTCCGGCTTGCTGCTGTTTTCCTTCGGCTTCACGGCCAGCAGGGTCAGCAGAACGCCAATCGCCGCTACGACAGCCATCGTACCAAACAGGATCCAGTGGGTGCTCTTCATGAGCAGGGATACTACCGGAGGGCCGAGAGATACCCCGATATACCTCATACTGCTGTATAGAGAAGTGATCGTTCCGCGCTGCTTTTCCTCAATCCCTTCGGTGATCAGTGCGTCCATGCAGGGAAGGGTGGTGCCGATGCCCGCTCCACAGACCGAGAAAAAGATCAGGAGAAACGTAATCTGGCTGCTGAATCCGGCAATAACGAGTCCGGCCGTCAGCAGCGCCATGCCTGCAAAACCGGTCCATTTCATACGCTTTTTGTTTTTGCCGATGACCTTACCGGCGATAAACGAGCACAGACACAACACTGCGAGCGGAATCGCCAGCACGAGGCCTTTAACGATTCCGTGCATGCCGTATTTGGTTTCCAGCGTCTCCGATAAAAAAAACAGCACGCCGAACGTAATAAACATACTGATCCCGCCAATCGCGAAAATGGCATACAGCCAGCGTCCTTTTTCACGCAAAATATCCTTCGTGTCAGACAGAAATTCCTTGATTGACGTTTTGTTTTCGTTTTTCTTCTTAGGCGTTTTCACTAAAAAAGCGACCATGATCAATGAAATGATGCAGAGAACAGGGATCGCGAGAAAAGGTAAAAACCAAACCATCAGAGCCAGTGCGGATCCAAGGATCGGACTGACCACTTTGCCGAACGTATTCGAAGTTTCGATGATCCCCAAGCTTTTGCTGACATCGTCTTCATCATCAAACATATCGCCTACAAGCGGAAGCACGATCGGGAAAGCACCCGCTGCACCGATACCCTGCAGGAATCTGCCACCAAGAATGATCCAGTAAGCGGTGGCTCCGTCCGTCCACCAGGCGGCCGCCCCCGATATCGCTCCTCCCGCCGCGGCAATCATCAAGCTGGGGATAATGACGGTTTTGCGTCCGAACCGGTCTGATAAATAACCCGCAATCGGAATCAGCACGATCGCCACAACGCCAAACACTGTGATCAGCATGCTGACCTGAAAGGCGCTGACGTGCAGCTTTTGCGATATCTCGGGCAAAATGGGAATTAACATGGAGTTGCCAAGCGTCATAATGAGCGGTATCGAGGCAAGTGCCACCAGATCCCATTTTTTGTCTTCCATGACAAAACCACCTTTACGTTCGATGATAAATCATGTTTTATTGTGGTTCTTTTCAGTCACGGATATGCATGCGCTCCCAGTTCAGGCTTGGTAATTACATCTCCTCGATTCGGCTTAAAACACGGCTATTGCTCTGATCTCTAAAAAACCGGACCGCAGCCATCTGCGGTCCGGTTCTATTCCTAATCTGCCTCAGCAGCCCGTTACTTTAATGTGATTGTGACGGAAGAAGCGCCGGCCGCAGGTGTAATGACTGCACCGTGTTCGCCGCTTGCCGCCATGCCCTGATCTACGGACGCCACTTCGCCGATACCGCGGAGCACGAGCGTCCAAGGCTTGCCGGCCCCGGTGGCCTTCACTTCGATGACATTGCCGCTGCGGGATGCGGTTACGCTGAGCTCTTGTTCGGCCAGCGTATTCACGATGTCGGCCTGCGCCGAAGCGCCGTCGCCGAGCTCGAACAGATGCAGCGAGACGCCGTCGGCATAGTCGTAGTCCGGTCTGCTGTCTTCTTTACCCACCGCAAGGAGGGTGTTCGGCTTAATCATCATCGGCAGGGTCATGTATCCGTGATTCTCGCTGTACCACCGGTTACCTTCCAGCACCTCGCCTGTCAGGTAGTTCGTCCACTTGCCTTCCGGCAGGTAGTATTGAACGTCGCCTTCTTTATTGAAGATCGGCGCCACCAGAATCGAATCGCCCAGCATGTACTGCGTATCCAGCGTGAAGCAGGTCGGATCCTGCGGATACTCCAGCACCATGGCTCTCATCATCGGCAGGCCGCGTTCCGTGGATTCCACCGCCGAGTTGTAGAGGTAAGGCATGATGCTGCATTTCAGCTTTGTGAACTTGCGCACCACGTCGACCGCCTCTTCGTCAAACAGCCAAGGCACCCGGTACGATGTGCTGCCGTGCAGGCGGCTGTGGGACGAGAGCAGGCCGAACTGCACCCAGCGCTTGTAAATATCCGGCGGAGCCGTATTTTCGAAGCCGCTGATGTCATGGCTCCAGAAGCCGAAGCCGGACAGGCCGAGCGACAGGCCGCCGCGGACCGTCTCCGCCATCGATTCGTACGTCGCGGAGCAGTCGCCGCCCCAGTGAACCGGGAACTGCTGGCCGCCGACCGTGGCCGAACGGGCGAACAAAGCGGCTTCCCCTTTACCCAGCTTGTCCTCCAGCACTTCAAATACCGCCTTGTTGTACAGGAAGGTATAGTAGTTGTGCATTTTCACCGGATCGGATCCGTCGAAATAAACGACATTGGTCGGAATTCTTTCGCCGAAGTCGGTTTTGAAGCAGTCGACGCCCTGGTCGATCAGCACTTCGAGCTTGCTCTTGTACCATTTCACCGCATCGGGATTCGTGAAGTCCACCAGGCCCATGCCGGCCTGCCACAAATCCCACTGCCATACGGAACCGTCCGGCGTTTTCACCAGGTAACCGTTCTCCATGCCTTCATCGAACAGGTACGATTTTTCCGCGATATATGGATTGATCCATGCGCAGATTTTGAGCCCCTTGTCTTTCAGCCGTCTCAGCATGCCTTCCGGATCCGGGAACATATCCTTGTCCCACTCAAAGTCGCACCACTGGTACTCCTTCATCCAGAAGCAGTCGAAGTGGAAGACGGAGAGCGGCAGATCGCGTTCGGCCATGCCGTCCACGAAATGGTTGACGGTCGCTTCATCGTAATCCGTCGTAAAGGATGTCGTCAGCCATAATCCGAACGTCCAGGCCGGCGGAAGCGCAGGCTTGCCCGTCAGCTTCGTGTAGTTGTCCAGCACGTCCTTCGGCGTGGCGCCGCCGATGATGAAGTACTCCAGATATTCGCCTTCGACGCTGAACTGCACTCTGGATACGTTTTCAGAAGCGATCTCGTAGGATACCTTCTCCGGATGGTTGACGAACACGCCGTAGCCTTTGCTCGACAGGTAAAAAGGAATGTTCTTGTACGACTGCTCGCTGCTCGTGCCGCCGTCCTCGTTCCAGATTTCCACCACTTGGCCGTTCTTTACAAACGGGGTGAAGCGTTCGCCAAGGCCGTATATGTACTCACCGACGCCCAGGTCAAGCTGCTCGCGGTAGTACGCTTTTTTATCCGGATCCTGGATATACGCAGGCGCTCTCCAGCCGCTGCCGGTAATCCGCTTGCCGGCATAGTTGAAATCGATGTTCCAGCCCTGCTTGCGGTTGACCTGCACGGTCAGCTGGCCGCTGGTCAGCACCGCGGTCTCTTCATCCACCGAAATTTGCACATCGGTATCGCTTGGGAACAATTCGAACGCAGGACCTTTGTTTACTTTTCCTTTATGATGAAACAGCTTAACGCGGATCACATCCGGCATCGGGGAGCTGAAGTCGGCCTTGAGCAGCGTACCGTTCAGCGTGTCGCCCTTGGTCGCAATGATTTTCGTCGCCGCGAAAACCGTCATGGAGTCGCTTGTATGGGTAATATCGCGGATATCCGCAGGGTTTTGTACGTTATAGCCTTCCCGGATCAACCAGTAACCGTCCGTGAATTTCATGGTTTCGTCCCTCCTAGAGTTTATACTATAATAATATTGATCTAATGAAGAGATTTCTTACGCTATTTTGACCAAATATATTAATATATTGATATTTGCTAGGAATGGAAGTGACATCATATGAATCGAGAAACGCTCAGGGAGAACCGCGTGCACGGACACCCTTTGTATCCCGTCAGCATCTACCCCAGAGTCGAGCAGCTCAACGGGCAGAGCATTCTGGACTGCCATTGGCATGACGAAATGGAATTTATCGTGCTGCATCAAGGCAGCGCCGTCTTTCAGCTCGATATGACGTATGTGGAGGTCCGCGCAGGCGAAGCCTTATTCGTCAACAGCGGGGAAATTCACTCCGGGATGCTGGCCTCGCAAGAACCGTGCATCTTTTCAGCGGTCGTGTTCAGCGCCGATCTGCTCAGCAGCCCGGACTTTGACATCATTCAGGAGAAATATATCGACCCCTTGTTAAAAAAAAGCTTTATGCCGCGCCAGCACATCACCGGAAACTCGGAATGGGAAAAGGATATTTTGGACTCGCTGCATCGGATTATCTGCGAAAACGAAGCCAAAGTGCCGGCTTACGAGCTGTCGACGAAAGCGCACCTGCTCCGGATCTTCGCCCTGCTGTCGGCCCAGGCGCCGCTGGGCGAAAACAGCAAAAGCCGCCCCACCGGAAGCCATGACAAGGTGGAGCGGCTGAAGACCGCGCTTCATTATATACATGATCATTACGCCGAGCCGCTTAAGCTCAAAGAGCTGGCGGGACAGATCAACATGAGCGAAGGGCATTTCTGCCGCTTTTTCAAACAGATGACCCAGAAGAGCCCGGTGGAATACGTCAACCATTACCGGGTGCTCAAGGCATGTAAGCTGCTGGAGAACACCGACAAAAAAATCGTCGAGGTCGCCATGGATGTCGGCTTTGACAACCTCAGCTACTTCATTACCGTCTTCAAGCATCATAAAGGCTGTACCCCGTCCAAATACCGCAAGCCGTTCGAGGAACAGGCTTACGTGCTGACGGAACCCGTGTGAACCCGCCGGATTTGCCGGGACTACCGGTCCACGCCTGACTCTAGGCCAAAACGTATTTATCTTCCGCCACATCCGTGATGAAGCGGCTGGGCTCGCCCAGGCTGTATACATGGAGCTGGTGCATCGCCCGGGTACAGGCCGTATAGAACAGCTTCCGTTCGGACTCCCGGCTGTATTCGCCTTCCGACGCGTCATAGATGATGACCGCATCAAACTCGACCCCTTTTGCCAAGTAGGATGGAATGACCAGCGTCCCGTTCGCGAAGGAAGGGGTCGTTTTCGTGATCTTTTTCAGCGGCAGGCGGTTCTTCAGCGCTTCGTAGACCGACTCGGACTCCTCCGCCGTTTTGCAGATGATGGCCGTGTGCTCATAGCCTTTGGCGTTCAGCTCCATAATGTCCGTGACGATCCGGTCATGAAGCTCTTCCCGGTCCTGCTGAATCCGTACGAGTGGCTTCTCCCCGTTCCGGTTAAACGGCACGATCGCTTCCCCGCCCGGCATCATGCTCCGGGTAAAATCCACGATCTCATACGTCGAACGGTAGCTGCGGGTCAGCGAAATGACCTCCGTCTCTTCCGGGCCGTACAGCTCCTGCAGAGAGGCTAGACTGCCGCCGAGAACCCCGGTGTGCGGGTAGATTCCCTGGTTCAGGTCGCCCAGCGCCGTCATGCGCGCCCGCGGGAACAGCCGCTTGAGGTATTCCAGCTGGAACGGTGAATAATCCTGAACTTCGTCGATGAACACGTGCCGGATCATGCTGTTAACCTGAAAGCCTTTCATCAGCTCCTGCATGTACAGATATGGCGTCGCATCCTCGTAGGACAGCCTTCCCTCCATGAGATCCTGAACCGTCTGGGCGCCGATCTCATGATACCGCTCCGGCAAATCGCCTGTACCGCTGACCCGGGCAAACAGCTCCTCATTGACGAACAGCTCTCGGTACAGCGCCTTGACGTCGACGAACCGCTTGCGCTTGATCCATTTGCGGACCGGCTTCAGCCACTCGTTGACGATCATTTTGGCCAGCAAATTCCGTTCGCGCTCGTGATCGTCGAAGGTGTCTTTCTTGGACGCAAGCTTTCTGCGGACATGGGTGTACGCCTTTTGGTATTCCTCCGCGCTGAGCAGCTCAATCTGGTCATCGACCCAAGCCGCCTTCCGCTCCTGCTTTGCAAAAGCGGCAAGCTCCTTCTGCAGCCACTCCCGCATCAGCTCGATCCGGTTGGCCAGGCGGACCGCAGGGTCATAGCTGTAAAATTTCTCTTTCATCGCTTCAGCCGAAACGATAAGATGCCCCTTGAAGCGGATCGGCTTAAAGATCATGCCGTCATGCTCCAGATAATCCTTGTAGCTGCGGATGATATTCAGGAACGCCGGCGAGGCCTTGAAGGCGATCGACGCCTTTTTATTCTCCAGCCACTCCCCTTCCTCCGCATTCAGAATCGACTCCATTTGCGAAAACACGTCTTCCAGGTCGAATTCCTTGCTGAGCCGGTGTTCCAGGTACGCCTGGAACGTCGTCTGCATCATGTTCTCCTCGCCCAGCTCCGGCAGGACGGTGGAGACATAGCTGTTAAATAGCGGATTGGGGGAGAACAGGAGCACCTGGTCGGCCTTCAGAATTTCCCTGTATTTATAGAGCAGATAGGCGACGCGCTGCAGGGCCGCAGACGTCTTGCCGCTCCCGGCCGCCCCCTGCACGACCAGCATCCGGCTCTTGTCGTTGCGGATCACGGCGTTCTGCTCCTTCTGAATCGTCGCCACGATGCTTTTCATCTGGCTGTCGGAGCTGTGGCTGAGCACCTGCTGCAGCAGCTCGTCGCCGATTGTGACGCCGGTGTCGAACATGACGTCGATCCTGCCGTCCTTAATGACGAACTGACGCTTCAGCTCCATCGTCCCTTCAATTTCGCCGCCAGGTGTCAGGTAGGAAGCCGGCCCGGGCGCACCGTCGTAATACAGGCTGGAGACGGGAGCCCGCCAGTCGTACACGAGGAAGGTCTCCTGGTCATCATCCAGGAACGAGGCGATGCCAAGGTAAATCTGTTCCGTCTGCTTCTGTCCCTTTTCCGTAAAATCGATCCGGCCGAAATACGGCGATTTCTCCAGCAGCCGCAGCTTCTTCAAGGATTCAAAAGCCTGCAGATGGCTGCGCTCGCGCTCCGACAGCACCTGGGACTGCTGTCGCAAGCTGGTCGAGGTCTCCCCGAGGTCGTCGGCGCTGCTGAAGTTGACGCGGACCTCATCCCAGAAATCCTTTCTCAGCTCCACTACATCTTCCCGGACCGTTCCGACCTCCGCTTCAAGCGCTTTTTTGCGGCGGGCGATTTTGCCGGTGACCTGAGTAACCCGCTCCTGCTCCTGCTGCCAGTCCTGATCGTTTAAATCCATGCCGATATCCATCCCCTTTTTAATGTTTGACAAACCCATCCCAATGTGATAAAATCCGTATAGGATTATTATTTTTATTTGTTTCGTTTTAGAGTCACAAGTTCTATATTACCAACTTTTAAATTGTAAATCAATGCAGGATAAGGGGAGCCTCCGGCTCCCCTTTTTGGCGTACCTCGTCCTTCCAGGAGGGCTGTGGCATCGCCCCGATTTTCTTCGTGACTCAACCTGTATCTTATTATAATTCGCGGACGGCCCGTCCGTTTCCTTTTACTTCACCCAATCTTTGCCTCACCAAAAAAGACCGGCGGGGCATATATGGCGCCCGCCGGTTCGGATGTTGTCCGCCCTTTTCAAATTCCTTGTTCAGCTCCGGAACAGCGGCACGATCTCAATGCCATCCGCCGAAATTCGGACCAGCCCTTTATCCGACAGCCGCAGCTCCGGAATGACGACCAGTGCCAGAAGCGACAGCGTCATGAACGCGTTGTTCAGCAGGCAGCCGGACTGAATCAGCGCCTGGCTGACCGCTTCGGACTGGCTCGCGACCGTTTCAAACGGCTGATCGGACATCAGGCCGCCGACCGGCAGCGGAAACTCCGTCCGGCCCGTGCGCGTGAGCATCACGACGCCGCCCTGCATCTCGGCCACGCGGTTTCCCGCCTGCGCCATCAGCCGGTCATCATTGCCGATGACCGTTACGTTATGGCTGTCATGGGCCACGGTCATTGCGATAGCTGCCGGTTCTTCAAAGCCGATCCCCGCCACGATGCCGAGCGCATGGCCTCCGCCTTGACCGTGGCGTTCAAATACCGCCATTTTGCAGAGGCCGCTCTCCGGCGTAACGCGAAGAGCCGAATCTTCCACCGGCACGTTCACCCACATTTCCTTCGTCTCCACATGATTCTCCACGACCCCAATCGCCCGGACCTCAACCGTTCCGTCCGTCTGCGGCGCGGCGATGACCAAATCCCGTTCTTCAATCGGACGCCCCAATTTGACGGTGCCGTACGCCTCTGGCGGTATGGCATATGGCTCCCACTCGGCGGTCATCCGGCCTTCCTCCGCCACAACCTGTCCGGCCGCGATCGTCATCGTGACGTTCACGTCGGCCAAATTCCCGTCCAGCAAAATGATATCCGCGCAGAGCCCGGGAGCGATCGCTCCGATGTCCCTGGCCACCCCGAACCGTTCTGCCGTATTGATCGTGGCCATCTGGAAGGCCGTTACCGGCTTGACGCCCTGCGCAATGGCGTGGCGGACGACAAAATTCATATGCCCTTCGTTCATCAGCGACTCGGAGCTACGGTCGTCCGTGACCAGAATCATGCGCCGGGTATCCAGGCCGCCTTCGGTATGCGCCTTGATGGTGGCCGCAACGTCATGCCAGGCCGAGCCCTGCCGCATCTTGGCGTACATGCCGAGCCGGACGCGCTCGATGACATCCTCCGCGCTCACGCATTCATGGTCTCCATCAATGCCGCTTGCTGCATACACCGGAAGCCTCCAATCCCCGGAACTCCATGTAAAATGGCCGTCCGCGTATTTCCCGGCCCGCAGCGTCGCCTCGATCTCCCCGATCATTTTGTCGTCGCCGTATACGACGCCGGGAAAGTTCATCACTTCGCCCAATCCGATCATATCCGGCCCCCAGCTGAGCGCTTCCGCCACTTCTTCAGGACCGATGTAAGCCCCGGTGGTTTCCAGCCCGGGGTGGGTCGACGGCACGCAGGATGCGACCTGCATATAGGCGGCCAGAGGTGTCGTTCTGGCTTCCTCCAGCATGAAGCGAAGGCCCGGCAGTCCGAGGACGTTCGAAATTTCATGCGCATCGAAAAACCCGCCGGTCGTGCCCAGCGGAAGCACCGCTCTGGCGAATTCGGTTGCCGTAAGCTGCGTGCTCTCAATATGACAATGTCCGTCCAGCAGTCCGGGCGCTGCATATTTGCCTCCGGCATCAATGACAACGGTCCCTTCGCCGATGGTATGGCTCACGTCCTTGCCGACATATGCGATCCGAGGCCCCTGTACCGCAATGGACATCTCCGGCACGATTTCGCCTGACAAGACGTTGACCAGTCTCACGTTCAGGATGACGAGGCTTGCTTTGCGGTCCCCGCGGGCGGTGGCGACCAAATCCCGGACACAGTCGGCCATCGGGAGTCTTTTCCAAGTGTTGTTGTGCATTGTAAACCCTCCAGTCTCTCTATCTCTCGATTGATGTCTGTAACTTTATCCATGCTGCCGGACGGCATTAGGTTAGTCATATTATATATCCGAACAGGGACGAAAACTTTACATTTCTTAAGATTTTCTTGTAGGGCAATTAAAGTTTGATGGTTAGACTGGTAAAAGAATGAAAGGTATTCAAAACGGATAAACGAGGTATGGTGCCATGAAATCAAAGCAAAAGCAAAAAAGAAAACTGATTGCGCTGGCGCTGCTGTCGAGCTTGACGGTGGCCGCGGCCGTCAGCCTGATCCGGTTTCCTATGAT
Organism: Paenibacillus sp. FSL R5-0378; assembly: GCF_038009285.1. Taxonomy (NCBI): domain Bacteria; kingdom Bacillati; phylum Bacillota; class Bacilli; order Caryophanales; family Paenibacillaceae; genus Paenibacillus; species Paenibacillus sp. FSL R5-0378. The sequence continues at coordinate 3,142,466 of NZ_JBBPAY010000001.1, read as the reverse complement.
TACGATCAAGGCGCAGGCAGCCGTTCTTATGGATGCGGAGAGCGGAAAGGTATATTATGAGCATAACGGGTCTCAATCACTCCCCCCGGCCAGCATGTCCAAAATGATGACGGAGCTGCTCGTGCTGGACAGCATCCATCAGGGGCGAAGCTCCTGGGATGAGCCTGTCACCGCCAGTCGGTATGCCGCGAACGTGACGGGTTCCGAGATCGGACTCCGCGAAGGCGAGACGCTGACGCTGCGCCAGCTGTTTGAAGCGATGGTCGTGCACTCCGCCAACGATGCGGCGGTGGCCATTTCCGAACATATCGGCGGCAGCGAGAAAGAATTCGTCAAACGGATGAACGCCAGGGCCAAGGACATCGGCCTGTCCCCCCAAGCCGTTTTCGCCAATGCGACTGGACTGACCTCAAGCGATCTGCGGCAGTTCAAGTCGGCGTCTTCGCGGGGAGAGACGATGCTGAGCGCGCAGGATGTGGCCAAACTGGCAAAGTGCCTCATTGATTCCTACCCCGAAATTTTAAATATTACGCAGAAGGCCGATGTCAGCATCCCCGAGAAGCGAATTACGCTGCATACGACCAACGCGATGCTCCCCGGCGAGCCTTACGCCTATCCGGGCAACGACGGCTTCAAAACCGGGTATACGGAGCGGGCCGGGTACTGCTTTACCGGAACGACCGAAAAGGACGGCAAGCGGGTCATTGCCGTTGTTATGGGAGCGCCCGACACCGAGACCCGGTTCCAGGACGCCGCGGCCATGTTCGATTACGCCTTTGAGCATGCGGACAATCCTGCCCGCAGCTGGCTGACCCGAACGGTCCGCTCCGTCTCGAACTTATAGACAAGCACTGATGGAGGTTTATGCATGCGCAACATTATGGTCGTCGACGACGACAAGGAAATCGCCAATCTGATTTCGATTTATTTGCAAAATGAAGGTTTTCACGTCATCTGCGCCTATCATGGCGAGGAGGCGCTCCAGCTGCTGAACGAGCATCCGGTCGACCTCATCGTGCTGGACGTGATGATGCCCAAACTGAACGGCCTTGAGGTGTGCCGCCAGGTTCGGGAGAACGAGTCGACCATTCCGATTCTGATGCTCAGCGCCAAGACCGAGGATATGGACAAAATTCTCGGTCTGATGACGGGTGCCGACGATTACATGATCAAGCCGTTTAATCCGCTGGAACTGACCGTGAGGGTCAAAACGCTCCTCCGGCGTTCTTTTCAATATAATGAACCGAAAGAACAGACGGATTCCACCCTTCGGATTCACGATGTGGAGATCAACCGGACTTCCCATAAGGTGACCGCCCGCGGGACCGACGTACAGCTCACCGGCCGTGAATTCGATATTCTCCACCTGCTCGCCTCCCATCCGGGAAGAGTGTTCAGCGCCGAGGAAATTTTCCAGCGGGTCTGGAAGGAAAAGTATTACGTCTCCAACAATACGGTCATGGTTCACATCAGCAACCTCCGGGACAAGCTGGAGAAAGAACTGGGCTACAAGCTGATCCAAACCATGTGGGGAGTTGGTTATAAAATCGATGCGTAGCATATTTAACAAGCTGCAGTGGAAAATCGTCACGTTATTTTTCCTCAGCGTCGCCCTGACGTTCGCTACGCTGGTGATCGTCAAGCCGATTCTGCAGGCGGTGTACGACAATCATTTCAAAGCGCTGTACCCATTTGTGGAAGCGATCATCCGGGTCAACCGGATTTTTGGGTTTTCCGTGTGGCAGGCCGTCGTCGTCATTATGCTGTTCATTTTTTACTGCATGATTCTAAGCTGGGGCACGACCCGGAATTTGACCAATATCATCCGCGGAGTTCAGCGCATGTCTTCCGGCAATACGGATGTCCAGATTCCGGTTCGCTCCAAGGATGAGCTCGGGCTGCTCGCCGGGCAGATCAACGCGCTGGTCTCCCAGCTGGAAGCCTCCAGGGAGGAGGAGCGTCTGGCGACCCAGGCCAAAAACGATCTGATCACCAACGTTTCCCACGATCTCCGCACGCCCCTGACGTCGATCATCGGCTATCTCCGGCTGATTGAGGAAGACAAATACAAGGACGAGGTGGAGCTGCGGTACTATGTCAATATCGCCTATGAAAAATCCAAACGGATGAATCGGCTCGTGAACGATCTGTTTGACTATACCCGGATGGGCTTCGGCCAAATTCCGCTGCACCGCACCCCTATCGATCTCGTGCAGCTGATCGGTCAGCTGACCGCGGAATTTTCGCTCCAGCTGCGCAACCAGGACATGGAGATCGTCTTCTCGCCGCCGCAGGAGAAGCTGATGATCCAGGCCGATGGCGACAAGATCATGCAGGCGTTTGAGAACCTCATTACCAATGCGATGCGCTATGGTAATGACGGGAAGCAGATCCGCCTCGAGGCCAAGAAGTCGGAGCAGGAGGCCGAGGTCCGGGTCATCAACTACGGACCGCCGATCCCGCCGATGGACCTCCCTTATATTTTCGAACGCTTCTACCGCGTCGAGAAATCGCGTTCCCTGGACACCGGCGGCGCCGGTTTGGGGCTGGCCATCGTCAAGAGCATCATCGAGCTTCATGACGGACAGATTTATGCTTCGAGCAACACGGCGGAAACGGCGTTTATCGTGAAGCTGCCGCTGATCGATCTGAAGGCTTAGCAACTGAAAACCCCGGTCAACTGCTTCTCTGCCGCAGATGACCGGGGTTTATGCATTCCTTTATTTTTTAATCCACGATGCCCAAAATCCGGATTCATCGTCATCGGTTTTGTGATAATGCTCGACCAATCGGTTAAGCCGCTCCAGCTGATACCCGTAATCGTACATCGTGGCCCCCACGATGGATAAGCGCAGCCTGCCTTCGGGCTCCTCGATAGCCAGGCTCAGCACGCCCTGGATAAACGCGGTGTTTTCCTGGTCCAGCTGTGAAGCCTCCAGGCAGTTCGGCTTGAGCTTCTCCTCGAATTTGAGCAAGATGTGCTCGTGAAACTTGATCAGCCGCTCCAGCTGTTCGTCAAAGATCCGGTCGGTGCCGGCTTCCCGGTCCGACTGGAAATAATGCTCCTCCACCGCGTCCAGCACTTCGCGCCCTTTCCGCAGAGCATTCAGCATCTGCTTATAGACGACCAGCAGCCGGGTCTGGCTGAAGGAGGCCCGCTTCATCTTCTTCTGCTCCTCTTCAAACAGCTGATATTTGCTCGACAGCGATTTGATGGCATCCTCCAGCTCGCGCTTTTTGTCACGGAACACATTTTCCTTGATTTCGTCCGAAATGGCCGTCCGCATAAGCAGCGACATCCGGTCGAACGTATTTTGGATCTGCCCGATAAACTGCTGCTTGGGCTTCGGCGGAAACAGTAAAATATTAATCAAAAAGGCCGAAACGATGCCGATCAAGCTGAGTGAAAACCGGGTCAGCGCAAACTGCCATTGCCCGGAGGCCTCCATCACGGCAATGACCGTAACCAGCGTCAGGCCGATCGTATCGCCCATCTTCAGCTTAAGGCATATCATGATGACCAGGATGCACACCAGGCCGACCGCAATCGGCTCGTTCGAGAACACCTGGCCTGCCAGCAGTGCCAGTACGGCTCCCAGTGTATTGGTCTGGAGCTGGTCCAGAAAGTACCGCCATGAGCGGTAAATCGACGGCTGCATGGCAAAGATGGCCGCCACAGCCGCCATCACCGGCGAAGACAAGTTAAGCCAGATGCTGATATATAAAGCGAGGGTAACCGCGATTCCCGTCTTTAACATCCTCGCGCCAAAAGTCACGCTCACCCCTCCTAATTCCATCGTTGTATAGATTGAACTAACGTTTTCTTTTTTCTATATAGTACATATTGTATCGTCTTCCCGAATTAATTACCCGGTGAAGCCCTTTGTGATACCAAACCAAATATTACAGCCAGGGCCGAGGGCCTGCATCTTTGAATATACATGTATGTTTTTCCAAATCAGGCGCATAATAGGACAGAAAAAATAAGCATGACCCAATTCAACCAAGAGGTGAACTGACATGAATCCAATCAAAAATGCGCTGCTGGCCGGTACGCTGGCCTGCATCGTGTTCGCCGGATCCCACGGCATCGCTTTCGCCGACCCGGCGCCGGTTACTCCCCAAACGGACGACTCCCCATCTGCCCATATAGCTACGCCGGATCAGGACCGGAAGGAGAACGGCCATCACATCCGCCATGGACATCACGGCCGCAAGTACATTCTGCTTAAAGACGCTGCGGATCTGCTCGGCATGAGCGTCCAGGATCTCAGCAAGGAATGGAAGCAGGGCAAAACGCTGCAGCAGATCGCCAAGGAGAAAAAAGGCTGGAGCGGCGACGAGCTCGTCAAGAGGATGACAGCCGTCCAAAGCTCCAAAATCGATGCCGCCGTCAAAGCCGGCAAAATGACCCAAGAGCGTGCCGATCAGCTCAAGCAGAAGCTGCCCGCTTCCTTGAAGCGGTTTACCGAACGGACGTACCGCCCGCACTCGGACCGCACTCAGCCGGGTTCCTATTCGCACATCTAACGCAAGGATATCCGCACAATAAAATCCTAACATCAACCGTTAGGATTTTTTGTGCGGTATTTTTTTGTTCTTCTTGGCGGCTCCAGCGGGTTCATCTTTCGGCCCGTTGACCGGCACCTCGAGCAGATCCAGCAGGAACATGAACACCGGCACGCCGAGAATAAGCCCCCACACCCCGAAGAAGTGCTCGGAGATGATCAATACAGCAAACGTATAAAATATCGGCAGATGCGTTTTATCCGACATAAACTTCGGATTCATGACGTACGCCTCGAACGCGTGCAGGACGGCCACCATGATCAGGACGTAAACGACCTTCATCACTCCGCCGATGCTGAACGCGATGGCACACAGCGGCACCAGTGAAACGATCACCCCCATGACCGGCACGAGGCCGAGCAGGAAGATCATCAGACCGAGGGCGAACAGGTTGGGAAATCCGAGGATCCACAGAAACAGCGTGGAAGCCGCTGCGTTAATAATGGAAATCAAAAACTGGACCTCGATCACTTTTCCGAAAGAAAACGTAAATTTTTTCCCGAAGTAAGCTAATTCATCATAAAAGTAGGCGAATTTGCTGCTTCTGAACTTATCCGTGAAATGGGTCACTTTCTCTTTCTCCAGCATAAAGAACAAGCTCATGATGATCGCGATGGCAAAATTGATGCCGAACTTGCCGATGTTGGAGATCGTTCCGGTCAGCAGGTTGTAGCCCTGCTTGACGTACTGCGAAATATCAATCTTATGGATGTATTCCAGCACGTAGTCCATGACTTTATTGTCGGTAAGCTCCAGCGGCTTGCTGTAAAACGAAATAACCTGGTTGATCAGCACGTTCAGTTCACCCAGCAGCTTCGGAGCATATTGATAGGTTCCGATCGACAGGGCTCCAAGAAAGACGGCATAAATGATTAGTACGGCGATCTTCTTGCTGATTCCCATTCGGTTCGTAAACCGCCGGGTGAGCGACGAATGAATCCGGTTCACCAGGTACGTAATGATGAAGGTAATCAGAATGAGGTTCATCATGCTCCGGAAGACATACAAAAACAGCACGAGCAAAATGAGGACCATCACTTTTTTAACGGCAGGCAGTTGAATAAAATCTCTTAGCGACGTCATCGGACCGAAGCCATACACCCTTTCCTTTAAAAGATCTTTATGCAATCATATTACGCGAGCGAGGCGTTTTCATGCAAGTTTCTGCCGCCTGATGTACGGTTTTCATTTCCTGGCCCCTATGGCCTCGGCTTCCAGTACTTTTCAAAGATATAAATGGACAGCATCAGCCACGTTGCGCTCGCCAAATACCCGCCGAAGACGTCGCTCGGATAATGCACCCCGAGATAGATCCGGCTGATCCCGATCAGCAGCGTCAGGGCCACCCCGATAACGATCATCGCAATTCTTCCTGCCAGCGCGGGAATATGCCTCCACAGCAAGTAGGTCAGCGTCCCGTACAGGGCGAACGCAGCCATCGAGTGCCCGCTCGGAAAGCTGAATCCGCTGATTTCGATCAGTCGGTGCGTGGTGGGGCGCTGCCGCTGCATCCAATTTTTGATGATGATATTCCAAATTTCCGATCCCCCCACGGACAAGAGAAACATCAGCAGCTCCTTGCGGTGCCGCAAAACCAGCCACAGAAACAGGAACGCGATCACGCTCAGCAGCGTCGCTACAAGCGATGACCCAAGAAAGGTGAAGCCCTTCATGATCCGGGTCAACCCCTCATTCTCCATCCCCTGAACTGCATCGATGATCGATTGGTCAAACCAGGCGATCCGGTCCGCTCCGACCAGGACCATCATGATCACGAACAGCACGCCCAGCACCAGGCTCATAACTAACAGCTTATTCAGCCGTCCTTGATTTGCTCTCATATCTATATGTACTCCTCTCTCTACAAACCCCCGCTTCTGCCATGCGGTATGACTTTAATATTATCCATGAAGACCCGGCCTTTGTCACGCTTATCCGGAAGCAGAATTTGCCAGCTGCAGCATAAGCAAAAAGCACCGGCAAAGCCGGTGCTTAAGGCAAAACGTTATTGGACTGGAGCGGTATGGCCTGATGTGGGGAATCAATTAAAGAATTAGAATCCTTTATATTGAGGCTCCTCGTTTTCAAGCTGTTGTACCCGGCTTTCCACCTGCTGCACGATTTGCTGGGTTTGCTGGGCAGCTTGAGAGAACAGGTTTTTAGCTTCCTGGTTTTGCGTGCTGAGAGCAAACGTCTCCAAGCTGGCTTGGGCGCTTTTCAGGGATGCAAGTGTCGTTTTGACTTGAGATGCAACGGTCATTGTTACTTTCACCTCCTTTACAGGATAAGTACGAAACATAATCTAACCTGCCTGAAATCAAAAAATTCATAAAACGAGAAGATGCTGCAAATAATTTTGTTATCCGCGTTTAAAGCAAAGATCTGGAATGGAGGAATTTATAGATATGCCGGATTGGATAGAGGTTATCGTTCGGACTTTGGCTTCTGTGGTCTTTCTGTTTGCCTTGACCCGTCTCTTGGGCAAAAGACAAATCTCCCAGCTGTCCTTCTTCGAGTACATTACGGGGATCACGATCGGTGACCTGGCGGCCTCCATCTCGCTTGATTTGAAAGCCACCTGGTACCTTGGCGTCATTTCCCTCGCCGTGTGGGTAGCCGTTTCGCTCATGATTGAATTTTTGCAGTTAAAGAGCAAGAAAGCACGGGATTTCATTGACAGCACCAGTACCGTGCTGATCAAGGACGGCAAGATCATGGAGGACAATCTGAAGAAGGAGCGGCTGACGAACGAAGAGCTTATGGAGCAGCTCCGCGGGAAAAACGCCTTTAAAACGGCGGAGGTCGAGTTTGCGATCATGGAGCCGAACGGACAGATCAACGTGCTGATGAAAAAAGAAAATCAACCGCTGACCCCCACCCATCTCGGCATCAAGGTCGGGCCGGAGAGCGAGCCGCAGACGGTCATTCTGGACGGCAAAATCATGGACGAGCCGCTGGCTACAAGGGGCCTGAACCGGCGCTGGATCCATACCGAGCTCGAAAAGCTGGGCGTATCGCTGGACAACGTCTTTATCGGGCAGGTGGATGCGTACGGACAGCTGTACGTCGACCTCTTCGACGATCAGATCAAGGTTCCCGAGCCGCAGCAGAAAGCGATGCTGTATGCAGATCTCAAAAAATGCCAGGCGGACCTGGAGATGTACGGACTTTCGACCAAAAACGAGCAGAACAAGGCGATGTACGAGCAGGTGTCGGCCCAGCTGGAGCAGGTTATCTCGGACGTCAAGCCATTATTAACCCGTTAGGAGTGAAGCATCATGGTCAGCAAAAAGAAAAAGAAACTGACGCCTGTCCAGCAGGAATACCAGGAATTGGCCAAAAAGCGCGAGCCCAGCAAGTTTACGTTCAAAAATTTATACAGGGCCTTTCTCGTCGGCGGCCTGATCTGCCTGCTCGGACAGGCGGTGCAGCAGATGTTTATCCACTGGTGGGGCTTTGAGGAAAAGGCGGCCTCGAGTCCGACCGTAGGCGTCATGATCATCATCTCCGTCATTCTCACCAGCTTGGGGGTATATGACAAAATTGCCCAGTGGGCGGGCGCTGGAACCGCCGTCCCGGTCACCGGCTTCGCCAACGCCATGGCTTCGGCGGCGATCGAGTACCGCCGGGAAGGGCTCGTGCTCGGCATCGGCGGCAGCATCTTCAAGGTTGCCGGACCCGTCATCGTGTTCGGTTCGGTCGCTGCCTTTTGCGTCGGCATCGCCTACATCATTTTTGATCCTAATATTGTAGGGGGGTAAGGATTTATATGCTGAAAGGCCATCAAAGCTGGGTGTTCGAGAACAAGCCTTCCATCAAGTCGAAAGCGGCGATCGTCGGCCCGTTTGAGGGTCAGGGTCCGCTGGCCGACGACTTCGATATTATCCACGGCGACATGTATTTGGGACAGGACAGCTGGGAGAAAGCCGAAAAGGCTTTAATGGAGGAAGCGGCCAAAATGGCGGTGCAGCACGCCGGACTGACCGAGGGGCAAATCCAGTTTTTTCTCGCCGGCGACCTGATGAACCAGATTATCAGCAGCAGCTTTTCCGCGAGAACGCTGGCCATTCCTTATCTCGGCCTGTTCGGCGCATGCTCCACGTCGATGGAGAGCCTCGCGCTGGCCTCTTATATCGTCAACTCGGGCGGGGCAAAATACGTGCTCTCCGGAACGTGCAGCCATAATGCCAGCGTGGAGAAGCAGTTCCGGTATCCGACCGAGTACGGCTCCCAAAAGCCCCCCACGGCTCAGTTTACGGTGACCGGGGCCGGCGCGGTCGTCCTGTCGCAGGACGGGGACGGGCCATATGTCACTTCCGCCACGATCGGCCGGGTGGTCGACATGGGCATCAGCGACCCGTTCAATATGGGCGCGGCAATGGCGCCGGCAGCGGTAGACACAATGGAAGCGCATTTCCGCGACCTGCAGATCGAGCCGGGTTACTACGACCTGATCGTTACCGGCGACCTGTCCAAGGTCGGGTATCAAATCGCCAACGATCTGCTGAAGAAACATAACATTCCGATTCATCAGACGACCTATTCGGACTGCGGCATGATGATTTACGATTACGGTAAACAGAATGTTCAGGCCGGGGCCAGCGGCTGCGGATGCTCGGCGGTCGTGACGTACGGCCACCTGCTGAACCGGATGCAGCGCGGCGAGCTGAACCGCATCCTCGTCGTAGCGACAGGCGCCCTGCTCTCCCCCCTCTCCTATCAGCAGAAGGAGAGCATTCCTTGTATTGCGCACGCTGTATCGATCGAACGGCAAAAATAAGGCAAATAGCTATGGCCGCTCCCGGGGCATTCCCGTCCGGAGCGGTCTTTTATTTGGCCACATCGTCTGCTTCCTGATTAAAACCGCCGCAAACAGCCGAATCTTAAAACAGGATTAAAAAAAATCTGTCACAATTTATGTCTTCTTAAGGATTATTTACGGCAAATCTGGTAAAGTGAACCCATAAGCGTTTTGCATATATTAAAGGAGGACAAGATTTAATGACAGACAAAGAAAGAGAATCGTTAAACAACGAAGAGCTGAATAATACCGAAACAACGGGGGAATCATCTGAACGGACCAGCAAACCGGCAGCCCCTTCCGAGAGCGGCGCACCGGTCCTCAGCGAAATGAAACGCGACGGCGAGACGCCGGCGAAGCCGAATAAAGAGAAGACGCCTGCTCCCAAAGCGTCTGCTGCGGCGTCCGGTCCTGCTCCGAAAGCATGGTCCGGCGGAACTGGCAAGGTATGGATGGCCGTATCGCTCGTGCTTGCCGTCATTCTCGTCATTGTGCTGATCAAGCCTCCTTTTAATTCGGGTAGCAACCCGACGGTAGCGACGGTCAACGGCACGGACATTAAAAAGGACAAGCTCTATGACGCACTGGTGGACGCTGGCGGCAAACAGACGCTGGACAGCCTCATTACGGAAGAGCTGGTCAACCAGGAAGCCAGCAAAAAAGGCATTAAAGTAACCGATGCCGATGTCACTAAGGAAATGGACGATATCAAGAAGGGCTTCAGCAGCGACGAGGAATTCCAGATGGCTCTGCAGCAGTCGGGCATGTCGGTGGAAGACCTGAAGAAGCAAATGAACATGCAGGTGCAAATCCGCAAGCTGCTCGAACCGGAAGTCAAAGTGACCGACGACGATATCAAGAAATATTTTGATGAAAATAAAGCATCCTTCAACACGCCGGAAGAAGTCAAAGCTTCCCACATTCTGGTGAAGACGAAGGAAGAAGCCGAAGGCATCCTGACGCAGCTCAAGGGAGGCGCCGATTTCGCCACGCTGGCAAAAGAGAAATCGATCGACCCAGGCTCCAAGGACAACGGCGGCGACCTAGGCTTCTTTGCCAAAGGTGTGATGGAAGCACCGTTTGAAGAAGCGGCGTTCAAGCTGCAAAAGGGCGAAATGAGCGGCATCGTGCAGTCCAGCAACGGCTACCATATCATCAAGGTTACCGACCGCAAAGCGGCTCACACGGCTACGCTTGACGAGAAGAAGGCTGACATCAAGGAAACGCTGATCACGCAAGGCATTTCTTCCAAAGCGTCGACCTGGATTGCCGACCTCAAATCTAAAGCCAAAATCACCAACTCGCTGGACGATTCGGCTAACGCGGCAACCGATACGGCTGCAGGCGCAGGCGCAGCCGATACAGCGGCAAATACAACGAAATAACAGCTTTGTTAGTGAAGAAGCCCGAGGATCATCACCTCGGGCTTCTTCTTTGTTTTTGATTGGCGGCTTGCATGAGATCTTGGCCGGAGCTCTGCCTGGTGCATTTCCCGGATGCTGGGGCAGCGCCCAGTCACCGCGCGTTTTAGGCAGCTCATCCGGTTAGAGCCGGAGCGATACATATTTGACCTCGAGGTATTCCTCGATGCCGAAATGGCCGCCTTCCCGTCCGAGTCCGCTCTGCTTAAACCCGCCAAACGGAGCCTGCGCCGTGGAAGGCAGCGGATCGTTTACGCCGACGATTCCGTATTCGAGTGCTTCGGCGGCGTACAGCGCCTCCTGGATCCGCTCCGTGAAGACGTAAGCGGCCAGCCCGTAAGGACTGCGGTTGGCCCGCTGCACGGCTTCCTCCAGCGTACGGAAGGTCGTAATCGGAGCAAGCGGTCCGAATGTTTCGTGTACCATGCATTCCATGTCGTCGGTCGCCTGTTCAATCACGGTTGGCTGCACGAAGTGTCCGCCGGGATGCTGCAGCGCCTCGCCGCCCGTCACGATGATCCCGCCCTTAGCTTTGGCGTCCTCAATTTGACGAAGCACTTTGTCCACCGCTTTGGCATTGATGAGCGGACCGATATCCACGCCTTCCTCCATGCCGTTGCCTACCTGAAGCGCGGCCGTCCGTTCCGCCGCTTTGCGGGTGAACTCGCCGGCGATCCGTTCATCCACATATACCCGGTTGGTGCAGACGCAGGTCTGGCCGCCGTTGCGGAACTTGGACTTGATCAGCCCGTCCACCGCTTTGTCCAGATCCGCCGCGGCGGTCACGATAAACGGGGCGTGTCCGCCAAGCTCCAAGGAAATCTTCTTGACGGTTTCGGCCGCCCCCTTCATCAGCTCCTTGCCTACGGCGGTCGAGCCGGTGAAGGAAATTTTGCGCACCCGCTCGTCCTGCTGCCAGCGGCCGGCGATCGCTGCCGCCTCGCCGGTCACCACGTTGATCACGCCGGCCGGAAGTCCGGCCTGGTGTGCGAGCTCAGCGAGCTTCAAGGCCGTATACGGCGTCTCCTCGGACGGCTTGATTACGACGGTGCAGCCGGCGGCCAGCGCCGGCGCAACCTTGCGGGTAATCATCGACGCCGGGAAGTTCCATGGCGTGATCGCCGCCACGACGCCGACCGGCTGCTTCTGCACCCAGATCCGCTGCGAAGCGGACGAGGCCGGTATGCTCTGCCCATAGACGCGCTTGCCCTCCTCCGCGTACCAGGAAATAAAGCTGTTCGCGTAGCCGATTTCGCCGGCGGCTTCCTTCAGCGGCTTGCCCTGCTCCGTCGTCATAATCCGGGCGAGCTCGTCCGTATGTTCGGCGATCAGTCCGTGCCATTTCATCAGCAGCGCCCCCCGCTCGTCCGCCGTCAGCGCGGACCATGCCGGGAACGCTTCATACGCCGCATCCGCGGCTTCGCCAGCCTCCTTCGCGCCGCCGTTCGGTACGGTGCCGATCACGTCACCGGTGGCCGGGTTCAGGACGTCAATGTGCTCCGCGGCATCCTTCCAGGCCCCATTTATATACATTTGGTTGATAAACATAAATGATTCCTCCCTGCTCCTAAATTCACCTCTACTTATTCATTATACCCCCGAATGGAAGGTTCACGCGAAAAGCCGGCTTTGGTTTGGGGCTTGAAGCCTTGCTATATCGTTGCCCGGGTGCCTCGTTTGGCGGTTGTGAGGACGCTCCGCGCTCGAATCCTTCCTCCAATCGCTGTTGCCCCCGAATATCCTTGAATCTATTTCAATGGTGGATATTCGGGGACAAAGGCGACCGCTTCGCTTTTCCGGCAGTGGCTTCGATCTCTCCGCTGCTGCGTGCGTCCGCATAACTTAAAAGCCACAAAGAAACCTCCCTCAAGCAGGCATAATTTGCCGTCTGCTTAGGGGAGGTACCTCAGCCATTTCGTATTCTATTAGGAATATTATCGACAAGCAGGATATATAAACTCAGACCGCCCCGTGCCAGTTTCAACCCTCGCCTCTTTTTCTCGAGCCCTCACGAATTCCGCAGAATCTTCCGGCCGAGACTGACCGTCAGCAGCAGCATGCTCAGGCCGACGACGATCTGCACGCCATAGATCCGGGTCCATTCCGGCCAATGGCCGATGAGCTCGTAAAGATTGCCCCCGATCAGTGGGCCAAAGAATGCTGCGACACCCGTAATCGCCGCGTACATCGCCATATACATCGGACGCTCCGCCTTAGGCGTGTCGCCGATCATGAAATTGAACGCCAGCTGGTTGAATCCGCCGACACCGATGCCAAAAATCATGTGTGCCGCAATCAGCACAGGCAGCATCGGCAGCACCGACAGCAGCCCCCAGCATAGGCAGGATAATGCGATGATCGGCAGCGTCCAGAACAGCAGCCTGCGGTTGCTGTGCCGAACGTTCAGATTACCCCACACATAGAAGCTGGCCATCATGGACACCGTTTGCAGCACGTTCAGCAGCGACAGCGTCTGGTAGTTGATGTGCAGCATTTCCAGCATGACGTACGAATACAGCGGCACAACCAGGTTTTGCAGAAACAGGAATCCGGCCAGGAAGAGCGTCGCCTTCAGAAAAGAAGCGTCGCGCAGCGGTTTTTTCAGCATCGGGATAAAACGCTTCTCCGAGGACCGCTCAAACGGAATGTCCGGATAGAAGAAGAACACGGCGATATTGGCCGCAATGCAGACCCAAACGATGATATAGAGCAGCAGAAATCCTTTTCCGCCCGGCTCATGGTCGAGGATGACTCCACCACCGTACATCACCAACGTTCCGAGCGCATTCAGAATCGTGTTCCGGATGCCGAAGTACCTTCCTCTGACTTTGGGGTGGACCATATCGCTGATAAGCGAGTTCCACAGAATGCCTCCCAGCGTATTGAACATGAAGGCCACCGTGTACAATACGATAAATGCGGGCACCCAGTATGGCTTCGGGACAATAAACGGCACGAGACCGGTGCTCCCCCAAATGACCCGGTGCACGGCTACGAACAGCACCAGCGTCCACTTCCGGCTGCGCAGCCTCTGGATCAGATACGCGGCAAAAATTTGGACGATATTGACAAAAGTCGTGATCGCCAGCACGAATCCAATCTCACCCGAGCTTGCACCAAGGTACAGCAGATAACCGGTCAAAAACTGCCCGCCGAGCAGGGTCATAAACATCACGGCCGGGATGCCTTCCAGGCTGGCTACCCTCAGGTTTCTGCGCTGCATGGAAGTCTTGCGGCGGTGCTGCGGCCGCGTCTTGAATGATATCATCGGGTACTCTCCTCCGGTGCCTTCAAACCGAATCATTTTGTTGTTTTCACTTCGTCTTTGCTCCCATTCTACTCGGAAGGAAGGGCAAGTCAATATGCGCCAGACCGCCTCTGATTACAAAAATAATTGTGGGAAATCACGTGGTAAAAGCGGCAAGAAAGCGTTATAGTGGAATGTCATGACGCTGCATGCGCATGGCAGCAGACAAGGATGTATCCGCCTCCGGCCGAAAACTTTTCCTTGTACCGCCATCCTATTTTTGGTATGATGGAAATCCTTCTCACTCACCCGCCTTGACTGAAGTTGACGGTTCTCGTCGCCACAAAACTTATCGGAGGTGTGTAATGCTTTATTTCTCACTTGCTTCAAAAGCGTATGCGCGCAACCTGCAGTACCGCGGGGCCCATATGCTGCACAACGTTGCAAGCGCCCTGTTCGGTTACCTGTATGCCTGCATCTGGATCGGCATCGGCCAGGACAGGCCGCTCGGCGAATACGGCGTGCACGGGATGATCGGCTACATCGCTTTTACCCAGGCGTCGCTGTGGATTTCCGGATTTACGACCAATGGGCTGGGCATTCCCCAATCGGTCAGGACAGGCCAGATCTCGCTTGATCTGATGCGCCCGGTTCATCTGTTCGTTCATTTGATGTGCCGGGAATGGGGTCAAATCGCGTACCAGTTTGTGTACAAGTCCGTTCCGATCTATCTGCTGTACGTCCTCGTATTCTCCCTGTCGCTTCCGCAGCAAGTCACCACCCTGCTTCTGGCACTGGCCGGTTTGGCTGCGGCCGCCTATTTATCGATCTGCATGAATTACATCATCGGGGCTACGGCCTTGTGGACCACGGAATCCAGCTGGCTGTATTGGATGAACCATGCCCTGATCAATCTGCTGGCAGGGTTCTTCATTCCGGTGGAATGGCTGCCGCGCTGGCTGCAAACGGTTTCCTGGATCTCCCCCTATCCTTACCTGCTGTACGTACCGACCCGGATTTACCTCGGGTTTGAGGATGCCTCCCGGCTGCTGGGCTCTCTCATATGGTGCGTACTGATGACGCTGGCTTGTCTTGGCGTAACGGCGGTCGTTCGCCGCAAGGTGGAGGTGCAGGGCGGATGAACATTCGGTATTGGCTTCATCTGTATTTCGTATTGATCCGGTCCAGCGTCCGCAGCGGGATGCAGTATAAGATGAACTTTCTGCTGGGGACGTTTCTGGCCGCCGGGATCCAGATCGCCGAGTTTCTCATGATTGCCATCGTGCTGAACAAGTTCGGCGCGGTGAAAGGCTGGTCGCTCTATGAAGTCGGCTACCTGTTTGCCGTCATGACGCTGTCCAAGGCGCTGTACCGCAGCTTTGCCAATGATGTTCATCATCTCGAGAACTACCTGACG
This sequence comes from Paenibacillus sp. FSL R5-0378, assembly GCF_038009285.1. Lineage (NCBI taxonomy): Bacteria > Bacillati > Bacillota > Bacilli > Caryophanales > Paenibacillaceae > Paenibacillus > Paenibacillus sp. FSL R5-0378. Next base: position 3,127,011 of record NZ_JBBPAY010000001.1, on the reverse strand, counting down.
TCAGGCGACCTGGATCAGCTCCTGACCCGGCCGGTCCCTGTTCTGCTTGCCCTGATGTCACAAAACTTCCGGATGATGCCGGGGGAACTGCTTCAGGGCGGGTTTATTCTGACCTGGGCGCTGCACGGGATGATGCAGGCCGGGCAAATTACCTGGATTGCGGTTCCCTTCACGTTTCTGGTGATCCTTACGGGAGCAGCCATCCTGTTCTCCATCGGTCTCGCCACCGCTACTGCCGGGTTCTGGCTGACCCGAATCAACGAGCTGCAGACGCTGACGGAGGACGCCTCCCAGACCGCGGTCCGTTACCCGCTGGTCTTGTATCCTGTCTGGCTCCGGTCCATCCTTCTCGTCGTCATTCCCGTCGGTTTTGTCAATTATGTACCTTCACTGTTTATTCTGCGCGGGGAGCTGGGCGCCTGGGTCCTGCTTGGCATCGTCCTGGTGGCGGCAGTCTGCCTCTTCGCCAGCATGAAATTGTGGACATTCGGCATGTCCCGTTACCAAAGTACCGGAAGCTAGAAAGGAGAAGATCGATATGGGAATCATGACAGAAGCAGCTGTACGAACGGAGTTGGAACGGTCGGCGGATCAGGATCGGCCCCAGCCGATGATTGAAGCCAGGGGGCTGCACAAGCAGTTTAAAACGCCTGTGGTCAAGGAGGGGAGCTTCGCGGGCATCCGCACCTTGTTTACACGGGAATACCGCGTCAAGGAAGCGGTTAAAGATATCAGCTTTACGATCAACCAGGGGGATTTTATCGGCTATATCGGGCCGAACGGTGCGGGCAAATCGACGACGATCAAAATGCTGACCGGCATTCTCCATCCGTCATCCGGGGAAGTCCGCATCGCCGGGGTCGATCCGCATCGGCACAGGCGACGCGTCGTCAGCCGCCTTGGCGTCGTCTTCGGGCAGCGAAGCCAGCTGTGGTGGGATCTGCCGGTCAAAGACTCATACGAAATATTGGCCCATATGTACAAAGTTGGGGACAAGGAGCGGGACCTGCGTCTCGGACAGCTGTCCGAGCTGCTCGGCCTGGGGGAATTTTGGACGACGCCGGTGCGCAAGCTGTCCCTAGGACAGCGGATGCGGGCCGACATCGCAGCCTCGATGCTGCATGATCCGGACGTCCTGTTCATGGATGAGCCGACGATCGGCCTCGATGTCACCGCCAAACGCAGCATCCGCGATTTTCTGAAGACGCTGAATACCGAGTTCGGCAAGACGATCCTGCTGACCACCCATGACATGGACGACATCGAGCAGCTCTGCGAGCGCGTCATGGTGATCAACCACGGGCAGCTCAGCTATGACGGGACGATCGATGAACTTCGGGAGAAAATCGGTCTTCCGACGACGATCCGGGTAACTTTCGCTGGAGCTTGGTCCATCCCGCTACCGCCAGGAGAGGGCCTCCAGCTCCCGCTGGAAGTTCGCCTCCCCACCGGGGAAGCGTTCCGCGTCGTCGAGACCGGACCCGATTACGTCCGGGTTGAAGCGAACCGCCAGCAGATCCGTGCGGTGGACATTCTGCGCGAGATGTCCGCATGGGGCGAAGCAGCCGACATCCATACGGAAGAGCCGGCGTTCGAGGATGTGATCCATAAAGTTTACTGAGGAAGCAGGGAAACAGCAAAGCTGAACTGCTGGGCCTGCTCCTTATTCACAGCCGGCCCTCTGCCGCAGAGGTGCCGGCTTTTGGTATGTATCCAGCCCATCCATCACTGATAGATGGCTTGGACGTTACCGGCGGCAAGCTGCATGAGATAGGCCCCGTATGCATTTTTGTTCATCCGCTCGGCAAGCAGAGTCAGCTGCTCCCGATTGATGTATCCTTTGGAATAGGAAATTTCCTCAAGGCAGGCCACCTTCAGACTTTGCCTCTTCTCAATCGTCTCAATATATTGGGAAGCCTCCAGCAGCGACTCATGCGTTCCCGAATCAAACCACGAAAACCCGCGGCCCAATATTTCCACACGCAGCTGTCCACGCTCCAGATACATCCGGTTAATATCGGTAATTTCCAGCTCTCCCCTGTCCGAAGGTACGATTTGCTTGGCGTAATCCACAACGTTCCGGTCATAAAAGTACAGTCCGGTTACCGCGTAATTGGACCTCGGCACTGCCGGCTTCTCTTGAATGGAAACGGCCCGCCCGTCTGCATCGAACTCCACCACGCCGAATCGGCCGGGATCCTGTACATGGTAGCCGAAGATCGTGGCACCCTGCTCGCGCTGAACCGCCGTCTGCAGCATTTCCGTCAGTCCATGGCCGTGGAACAAATTATCTCCCAGAATCAAAGCCACGCTGTCCCCGCCGATGAATTCCTCGCCGATGATGAACGACTCCGCAAGCCCGTTCGGATGTTCCTGCACCGCATAAGACAGCCGGATTCCGAGCTGCTCACCTGTGCCGAACAGCTCTTCAAACCGGGGAGTGTCCTGCGGCGTCGATATGATCAGAATATCCCGGATTCCCGCAAGCATAAGAACGGACAACGGGTAATATATCATCGGTTTGTCATAAATTGGCAGCAGCTGCTTGGAAATGATTCTGGTGAGCGGATACAACCTGGTGCCGCTGCCCCCTGCCAAAATGATGCCTTTCACTTGCGAACAACCCCTCTCTCTACCATCATATGATCTGCACACCACAGGACATCCCTTGATTATGGGTTCACACTAACGATATTGCCGCTGAAATCTCTCCAATTTGCGCCGTCGTAATAGACCGGCTTTTTCCGAACGGTATCGTAGTAGGTGTCGCCTTCTACCGGGGTTTTCGACACTTCGGTGCTTCTTTTCAAATTGATGAACTTATCCTTCAGCACGACCTCCGCGTACTTACCGTTGGAATTATTCGGTTTACCGCGGTAGAACAGCCTTCCCGTTTGGGTCTGATAGCTGAAAAATCCCGGTGCATAGTCTCCGGACGGGAACCCGGAGGTGCTCTTCTCATCCAGAACGAGCGGGGTCAGCATCGTTTTATCGTATCCTTTATAAAACAATGCCCGCTTACTGTGGTTATACCATACAGTTCCGGGGTCCACCCCTGTCATGACACCGTTGTTGACGTCGCCCGGCAAAGACGAAAACCGTACGAAAGGGGTCCGTTCGGCAATTTGGTGCCCGGCCCAGGCCAAATCGGCTTCCACATGGTCGTCAATCAATAAATTTTGGGGATTGATATTGCCCCGGATCAGATGGCGGCCTTCCACTACAGAAATGGCTTTTACGATATTTTTTCGGCCGGGTCTCGTGTCCATCAGCAGATTCCCTTGAATCAGGCAGCAGTCGGCATTGAACAAATTAATCCCGCAGATCTGGTCATGATTGGTCGCGGGGCTCAGGTCAAGGTTGTTCCAGTTCAATATCCGGTTGCTCGTGATGATGATATTCTGGCACCGGGACTCCGCATATTTCGGTCCGTTGACCAGTGCAATCCCGGAGGTAGGCACATTCTCGATCGAATTGCCGTCGATGATGACGTCCTTCGTCGCGAAAATGTTGATCGCCCCGAAGCTGTACTCCTTCATCGCGGGCGCGCTGATGCTGTTCCCCTCGATCACGCCCTGCCTGACGCCCCAAAATTCGATCCCGTTATACCGGTTATTGATGCAAATATTGTTTACGACCGTTATATCATAGGTTTCGTATTGTTTGGAAGCAAACGCCGTAATCCCTTCCTGCCCGTTCCCGATCACGATATTGCCTGCGGCAATGTTGCTGAAGCAGGCCCGGGACTCAGCGTCCGCAATCCCTGTATTGGTGTCGAAGCAGATGCCCTGACCGCCACAGTTTTCCACATAGTTATTGACGATTTGGCAGTAGCTGGAGGAGGAAATATTGATTCCCGTATTGCTGTTCGGATCTGCGCCGTTGAACAAAGTCTGATTTCGGATCTGGTTGCCCTGAACGAGCATACGGGTACAATCGTTAAGGTATATGAATCGTTCGTCCTTATTGGCGGACTCCACGATGCGGTTATCCATAAGCTGTCCGTCTTCGGACTGGTAGATATGCCATCCTTCCACATTTTGACGAACCCGGAGGTTCCGGATGACGAAATCCGAACAGGATAGGATGTTCAAGCTGATGGGCCCTTCAAGGTCGGCTACCTCGAATCCGGCTGCTCCGGAAGCGGTCAGTTTTGCATCCTGACCCGCGGTAAACGGCTCCAGTACAGCGCCCTTCTCTCCTCTCAGCTTCATACGGTTCTGAAGCTTGATTTCATTGACCTTGTACGTTCCTGCAGGGAGTACCACGGTCGCCCCCGAACCGTCCGCTGCGTTGACGGCGGCCTGAATGCCGGCTGAATCGTCCGCGTTCCCGTCGGCAGCCGCCCCGAACCACTGCGGATAATATTCGGCCAGCGCCCCTTTCACGATGCCTGAACCTGTAAAGATGGGGTACAATCCGGCCTCCACGCCGCCGTTAATGGTCAGCACTTTTCCTTGTGCGATGTTCAGCCGGGCCCCGTTCATCAAGCGAAGGGTAATGCTGGGATCCACCACCGTATCGGCCGGGATCGGATAATCTCCCGCGGGGACTACGAGCACGCCACCCCCTTGGGCTTTCAATCGGCTCAGGGCATCAGCGAAGCCTTCAGCGGCAGGGACGCTCAACCAGGTTAAACCGAGCTTGTCGGCAGTGACCGAGTGTTCGCCGATTTTGGACGTCACCACGGCCCCATCCACCAGATTGGACGTCCCCACCGAGTTCTGCGGAAGATTCCCGCCGGTCGCTTCAGCCGCCGATATGGAAGCGATTTTCTTCCCCGGCTTGGCGCGGCCCCTGTTTGCCCCCTGCCCTATCCCCTTCTTATGCCGATGCCTATCGAAAAGACGACCCATAGGCAAAACCTCCCCATCAACGAATGTCAAGTCCAATGCTATTGTATTCGGGGCAGACTTGCTTAGCTTTGGACATTTCCCTAGGGCCGCTTGCCTATTTTACCTGCCGCAGGTTCCATTTAGCCAAGTGCTGTACCCTGACGAATGGGCCCAGTTTACCTCACAAAGGTGTTGTCGTCCCTTTGGTGCGCGCCAGCCGGCTTCCGCCCGCCTGCTTCGCCCGCACATAATCGTTCCCTTGAAACAGCGTTTCGTAGGATTGCACGATATGATCCCACGAATATAAGCTCCGGATCCGGTGCTTCGCCCGTTCCCCAAGCTCCTCCAGCTCTTCGTGACTCCACGATTCAGCCTCATCAATCAGCCTGCTCAAGGCACCGGATTCATTCGAAAAATAGTGACAGCTCTCCCCTCCGACTTCCCGGTTGAATACGACGTCAAACAAAAGGTTCAGCCTCGTCGATGCCAGCGATTCCAACAGGGACGGGTTCGTTCCGCCCACTTCATGACCATGGCAGTATCCGTATGCCTGCTCCCGGATCTTCTTCAAGAGCGGCTGATCGTAGACGGTTCCTACAAATTTGATCCGCGGATCCGAATCGAAACCCGTTCTTTGCCGCAGCTCTTCATAAAACGGCTGCTGCTGGACCCCCGTCACAATGACCAGGTCCTTGGCGGTGCCCGACTTCATAAACTCGCGGATCATCAATTCATAGTTGTTCTCCGGAACGAAGCGGCCGATGACCAAATAATATCCGTATTTGGACAATCCGAACCGGTCCATCCAATCCGTAAACCGGTGATCCTCATCGTCCAGCGGCGACGGTGTCACGTCCGCCCCGTAGGCGATAAAGGTGGTATTCGGCTCATACCGGGCGTACATGTCATGAATGTACTGCTCGATCCCGCGGGAATCGCAAACGAGAAGGTCCGCGTGCTTTACCATCAGCCGCTCGGACCACTTCCAGTAGCGTTTGACGGGTGCGCTCCATTTTCCCCGTTTCCATTCATGACCGTCAGGATTGACGAACACAGCAACCCCCAGCTTTTCGAGCTGCCTTTTTAGAATATAGAAAACAGGGCCGATCCGGCAGGCCAATACATAAACGATGCTGTTCTCAAGCCGATGGGTTTTAATATATTTCAGGCACTCCAGCAGGCTGAGCACATCGTAGACGACCGCCCTTGCGCTCCCCATCTTCGGTGTGTGCACCGGAAAGCAGCGCGCATCCTGATACATAAATTCCTCTGCTTTGCGGTCGGACAGGCAGGCGACATGATACGTTGTATCCCCGTCGGTCTTTCTTCCGGTCAGCTGGTCGACGAAGGTCTCAAACCCGCCGTACTTCGCCGGTATTCCTTTCGAGCCAACGATAAACACATGCTTCATTTGACCACGACCTCTTCTCCGATTTGAAGATACCATTCATAGATATCCTGGGCATGACGCTGCATGGACAAGTCCAGTTCGCTGTTCACGATGCTGCGGTTCGCCGCGGCCAGCAAATGCCGATTGGCCAGCAGGTGTGAAAGACGGTGCGCCAGATCCGCGGGATCAGGCTCAAAAATCCATCCGTTGACTCCGTCTGCGATCATATCCTTCACGCCCGCCTGTCTGGAGACCAGCACCGGTACCCCGTGCGACAGCCCTTCCAGCCCGACGAAACCGAACGTTTCCTTCCATATGCTGGGGACGATCAGCAGATCGGTTTCCGCGAAAATACCGGCAAGCTCATCCGGTTCGTAGCGGCCATGAAAGGTGCAGTGTTCGGCAGGTGGTGCCGATGCCGGGATGCCGTCATTTCCGTAAACGTGAAGGTGCCAATAGCCTGAATGGGTATCCGGCAGTTGATCCAGCGCCTCCTGCAGCAGGAAAAATCCTTTATAGCGGTCAACCGGACCCAAATAAGCGATGCGCAGGGGTTTATCCGCGGAAGGAAATGATTTTAAGACTCTCCGGTCGGCCATATGCCGGTGGCGGATGGACAGGACTTTTCCTTTCACGTTCAGGTAAGCCGTAAAAATCTCCTTGGCCACCTGGCTGTTGAAATGAAATTCGTCGATCATTTGATACATTTCCAAGTAATAGCTTCTGAGCTCTTTGTATTCGTTGGCCCGTTCCGGATGAATCATAGGCTTGGAATCCCCCGCTTTCCTAGGCATATGGCTGGAAGTGCTGGAAGTTCGTTTTTTCACGGCCCTGCGGGCCTTTTGCAAAATCCGGCTGTTTTTCAAGCGCCTGTAGCTGTAGGACTGCATCATGTAGATCATGTGCGGCGAATACGCATGCTGGTTGCAGGAAATGCAGCTCTTTCCCTGGTCAAAGTCGTCGCAGTGGTCTCCTGCCGCATTCAGGAGGTTAACCTTGGGGCAGATGCCGAAGTAGTCGTGCGACGTATATACCGTCCGGATTCCCAGCGCTTTGGCCGCCTCCAAGAGTTCTTTATGGATTCCCATCAAAGTGTGAAAATGGATCAGATCCGGCTGTACTTCCCGGAGCAGCTCAAGGAATACCTCCGGATCCCCGGCTCGGGAGAATGCGGGTGGGCGGCCGATCCCTCCCAGAAGGGGAACCGGAAGCGGATTGAGGATCTCGTATACGCTGATGCCCTCATACGGAGGGTTTGGCTTTGTTTTCATTTTTCTGGACCAAGTATAACGCCCCGGATACAGCAGGCTGACTTCATGCCCCTGCTGCAGCTGGGACAGCATGAGATCGACGCTGTATTTCGTCAGTCCGCCTGTTCGGTATGGGGGCAATCCGAGGGTGACATGCAGCAGTTTCATGACTTCAACTCCAAGGTCCCCGTGCTCTGAACGCCTGCGGCGGGCAGATTCTCAGCGGGAACAGGATTTGGGCTGCGGCTGTGCCGAAGCAAATAGGGATTGGCTATGATGCCATACACAATCCAATTGACCGGGTTCGTAAAATATCCGCCGGCGATTTGGTAGCTGACAATAAAGAAGAGAAGCGCGTATTTCAATATTTTTTCTTCCGGACGAACCGGAAGGATCAATGACAGGAAGAAGACTGCGAGGAGAAGGAGCATCAGCCATCCTCCCTCGGCCATGGCGTACATGAAGGAGTTGGAGATGACATCCACCAGCCCGAAGCCGGCATAGGCGTTATGGATCGTGTCCGTGTTCAGGTTGCCGAAACCAATGCCGAAATAATGAGTGTCCATCAGCATCTGTTTCATGACGCGAAAGCTGACGTTAAACCGGTAGACGACCGACCCGTCATTTCCGTTCACGATATCGTTAAAGCGGAGATAGAAGCTGTTATTGCTGTTCACGACCGCCAGCACACTAAGAACCGCCAGAAAGATCAGGGCAATCAGCCCGAGCACCCGGACCGTGCTGAGGTTTTCCTTCAAATAAAATAAGTACATCACGACACAGGCCAGCGACAGGCTGAACATCCCTCCCATGCCGGCCGAAAGCACCACGATGACCAGATTCGCGCCGATCAGCGCAAAGTGGAGAAGATTCCTGGACCCTGATTTCTCCCGCAGGGCAAAGAAAACGAGCAGCAGGACCAGCAAGGCGGCATGAAAAGAGGCTTCGCTCGGTTCGAAGTACAGGAGCGACAGCCTCGTTTTTTGATAAATATTGACCGTTTCGTCCAATCTCCACAGCCATTCCGTTTTAAACGCCAGGCTGACGGCAAGAAGGAATACATGAAGCAGGGAGGCATAGACGGCCATTTTTCTCCATACCGGTAATGGAATGTTCGATTCCTTGATTTGTATGAATAAAAAGACGTTCAGAAAGATTTTCGCGACGTTAATCACCAGTCTTGGAATCTCGATCTGGTCGTTCAGCACGATCTGCAGCAGCGCATACAGGACGACAAGGTAGATGTAACCCAGTGCTTTGACCGTCAGCCGTTTGTTTTTATAGATATCCGCGAAAATCAGGACAAGGCTGAGAAAGTACAACAGGTCCAAATTGGCGGACAGCAGTTCATGCAGCACGTAGGAACACGACAAAATCAGCGCCATTTTATACCCTCTTTACTCTTTTTTGCGTCGCTCCACGAATGTGCTCCCCGATCATGGCCAGGAGCTGGTCCGCCTGGTTCGTACGGGAAAAGGCTGACCGGCAAGAGAAATCGAACTCCTTGGCGATCAAGTCCGCCAAACCATCGGCCACGGAGTCCCGGTGATGGCCCGCGCAGATGCCGTACCGGCCGTGGACCAATTCCACCAGCTCCCGGTCGGCCGTAACGGCCAGGATCGGTTTGCACGCCCCGATATATTCAAAGGTTTTGCCCGGGATGGCATAATCGCTGCCCTTGGTATGCGTAAGAATGACCGCCACGTCCGCTTCTTTCAGCAGAGACGCCGCCGCCTCATGCCTGACGCTTCCTACGATCTCCACCGTAACCCCGTCACCTGTCATGTTCACATTGGATAGATCCCTGGCCGCCTGCTGGTCAAGCAGCCCCGCAACTTTCAGCTTGATCCGTATGCCGGTCCTCTCGTGAAACAGCTGCAGCCCCTCGATCAATGCATGTATATTTCGTCCTTTATAGATGGAGCCAATATGAGCCATGGTCAGCTCGCGAACATTGTCGGAAATACGTTGATATACGCAGTTTTGGAACGGTTCCTCGTCGTAGCCATTGCGGATCAGCCGTATAGACGGCCGTTCCTGCCCAAGTTCATAATGCTGCCGGATCCCATGCGACACGGCCACAATTGCGTCGGCCAGCCGGGGGATCATTCTTTCCGCCCTGCGGTAGGCCAGACGGGGCTGACCCTCCCCGATGTTATGGTTGATGATGTCCCTGATCTCGAGCACTACCGGAATTCCAGGCGATTTGCGTTTGATGTGGTCAATGATATACAGTCCGTACACATCCGGTATTGTCAAAAATACGGCTGATACCTCGTTCTGCTCCAGGCATGCGTCCAGCTCGCGGAAGAGGCGGATGTTCATGCGCCTGAAAGCATAGGAGCTGTATTTATAGTTCCTCCATGCCGTGATCGTCCATTTGTTTCTGAGCGCACCTTCAATAAGCTGCTTGATTCCCCGGCCGGAAGGCTCCCCGCCAACCATCGTCTGCGTAAAGGTACTGCTGGGCGTATCGTATTTGTAATTGACAGCGGCAAACCGGCTCGGCGCCGGACCGCATTTCCGGTCGTTCACGACGATCAGGCGGTATTGTTCCATAAAATGCTTCATCAATCCGGCATACCGGACCGATGCGACCACCGGCGCGCCTTCGATATAATCCGAGATGACGATCATTGTCTGCTTCATCTGATTTCACCTTCCCGAATGAAATATTCCCCTTTCATGACCGGAAGGTTCGCAATCCCGGCTGTTACCCGGACTGCCGTGCCGTCGGGCAGCAGGATGCTTGCAGGATTGGACGAGTCCAGCTTCAGCGAGAGAATGCCGCCGTTTCCGTATCTGGATTCGTGTTCGAGGGTAAACATCCTTTCCTCACCCGGATAAGTCACGACCTGCACGTGATCCCGGAGGTTCACGTAATCGGCAAGCTCCGACCCGGTGCAGTACCATACGTTTTTCCCTTCCAAATAACGAAAGATCGCCTGCAGGCTGCCGCAGTCGTCAAAAATGTTGGGGGACTGCCTCTTCCCGTCGTCGCGCGCGGGGGAAATATGCTCCTGAATCCCGATGACCAGCCTGTTCTCCAGCAAATAATCCAGCTCACGGAGCTTCCAGCGGCGAAGCGGCGTCTTTAAGAACCGTTTGGCCATCCCCTTCAAGGAAGCTTCCGGCCGGTAGATCCCATTCAACAGCCCTCCGTCCACCGTCGAGGGAATGTCGATGACACCGCCTTCGCCAAAGCGTTTAATATCGTAGTTGGTGAGCGGATCTGGATCCCCGCCGCTGATCCGTTTCATCGCAGGGTCTCCCGCCCCCCGGTTCCAGTATCTGCACCACCAAATGAACCCCGCCCGATCAATGCTTTCATCCGAGCGATCGTTGCCGGCGTACCCGCAGTATTTGCCGCCTTTCGGCCTTTCGCCGACGGCATCGGCATAGACCGATATCCCTTCCAAGGTACGCTCCAATGCTTCTTCGGCGCTTTCGAACAGCTCCCATTCCTGTATAAAATCCTCCGGATTCGGTCCCGTCCGGCCATGGGTCGTACCATGATAGGCGAGTTCATAGCCCGGGTGCCGGTGAATGCCGCGAAAGAAAGCCCTGCTCTCCTCGTCGGCGTTGATCGGGCGGGAGGTTTGCCTGCACACCGGATGATCGGACATACCGGCCCGGACCCCTACCGGAACAAAGAAGGTGACCTTGACCTGCGGAAAATGCCGCAGGATTTGCTCATTCAAGTACCGGAAGGATGAGTTTTCACCATTTTTGCAGTATCCCCAATCCTCCTCCAGATCGGGAATTCCGTTATGGTTGACGTCCACCCACGTATTGGCCAGATCATCGATCATAAAGAAAACAGGCGAATCGGCGCCGTTAAACCATTTGCATTTCTCCAAGTGCATGATGATTTTCCCCTTATCCCTTTCCTTCACTCTGCTGCATCAGGAATGCACAGCGGTTTTCCGGTTCAGGTACTTCAAGATTCCCTTCCCCTTTACCAGCATTCGGTACAGCCTCGTGTGAAGGCGGTCATTGTTCCACATTTGCAGCGAATACATGACGGTAAATTGATTGGTCCACCGGAACTTCCACGGGTACGAACCGGCGCCCAGATCGATGTCCGTCACCTGCCCCTGCTCGATCAGCCGGCGGATCGTTTCCAGCATCAGCACGTCGAAGACGCCGTATTTCGCATAATCGGGGGAATACCCGGTATTCCAGCCGTACAGCTTTCCCCTGTGCAGAAAAAACAGCTGGTAGGCGATCATCACGTTCGAATCCTTAAGCTCGAGGAAGGACGCAATGACCTGGTCGTTGTTCATAAATACCCGCTTGTAAAACTCCTCATTCTTTTGGTCTTCAAACAGGCTTCTGCGGTCGATCCTTCCCCTCTGCTCGTGCAGATATGCCTTCTCCTGCTTGTGAACATTGGAGATCCGGTCATAAATATCACCGCTTTGCCGGCAGTCCACCATTTTGAACTGATAATCGGTCTCCTGCTGGAGCTTTCTCAGCTTCTTTTTCGCCTTGACATTGATTCCGCTCGTATCCCACCCGGCTGCGGTATCCCATCCGCCGATCCGGATGCTCGGACAGGAGGTGAGGTACTTGATGCTCGGATTGTACCTGTCATGGCGCAGTAAAAAGTGAAGCAGCGACGTGTCGGTTGCAAGGTGCGTCAATTCGATTTTGTCCCACAGGTCGGAATGGTCCTCGATGGCTTTGAAAATTTCCTTGATAATCGCAACCGGACTGCCCTTCTGGGAATGGAGGATAAAATTGAAATAATCGCCCTTCCCCATAAAGCCGAGCACATGGCATTTCACAATTTTTTTATCCACCGTACGGATGACAAGCGGAGCGATGCCGACCATTTCGTTGTCCCGGCTGCAGCAAATAATGAACAGCTTGTTGTTCCGGTCCTCTCCAAAGGTCAGCCACCATGCGTAGTTATATTGAAAGGTGCTGTAGTAGGTCAATTCGTCGTCCAGCTCCTGCAAGCGCTCCCAATCCTCTTGTATGCTAAGGAATCCATCGGTATCGGTAACAATTTTTATACTCATGGTTCCAGTTAAACTCCTTTATCCTTGAGTCAGCTCGGCTGCCGGTAGACATTACAGCATGATTTCGATCATTCCGGTCATGATGAAAGCGGTCTGAAGCATCGTTTTGAATCCGGACAAAAACCGGTACAACCGGCCCCTGGCTTTCAGCAGATTCCACATCTTGAACGTATAGTTTACGTTGAACCGGCTGGTCCATTTAAACTTCCAGGCATAGCTGCCCGCCCCGCAGTCGAGCCGCTTGCCGAGCTTCTCCTTGAACAAATGCTCCAGCGTTTCGATCATGAGCACGTTGGCTAGGCCGTGAAAAGTCGAATATTCGGGGGCGTAACCCGAATTCCAATCGTACAGAACATCTTTGTAAAGATAGCAGATGCTGTAGTTGATAATCTCCCCGCTTTCATCCTCAAGCATAAAGACGACCACCTGCTCGTTATTGCGGAAAAGACGCCTGAGAAACTCGTCCGTGTACTCGTTTTCAAACAGGCTCCGCCTTTCGGACCTGCCTTTTTCGGTCTGCAGGTACTCCTTCAGCAGCCGGTGAACCCGGGCTACCCGGTCGTAGATTTCCGCGTTCTGCTCACCGGTGACGACCTTGAACCGGTAGTTCACCTGTTTGCGGAGCTTATCCCGCGTCTTTTTCATTTTGATAAAATCCTTCGTTTGGCTCAACCGCTCGTAGGTCTCATGCTCCCTGATCGGAATCACCGGACAGGATGTAAGGTACTGCACATGTTCGTTATACTGCTCATGGCGAAGCAGGTAGTGGAGCAGCTGCGACTCCTGCGTCAGATGGGTCAGCTCGAATTTGTCCCAGAGGCTGTCATGGGCGTGAAAAGCGCCGAACAGCTCCTTCAGAATTTTGATCTCGCTTCCGCTCCCCCTTTCGAGCAAAAAGGTGAAATAATCCCCCTGACCGATAAAGCAAAGCGTGCTGCAGCTGAACAGCTTGCTCCGGTCACGGCGGATCATGAGCGGTGCGATCCCCACAACCCTGTTGTCCAGGAGGCAACACACGATAAAAAGCCGTTTGCCCGGGTCCTTGGAGTGGGTTTTCCACCAAAAATAATTGAACTGAAACGTACTGTAATAGGTCGCATCCGGATCCTGAAGCTCCAACCGCTCCCAGTCTTCCTGAAGGCTTTGAAACCCCTCCATATCGGTCACAATTCGGGTATTCATAGCTCGGATTGGACTCCTTTCATGGACATATTGGACTTCTGCTTGAGCACCTGCCGGATCATCCCGCCCAGCTCCGCCCGGGTCACCAGCTTGCACAGCAGGCATAAATAAACGAACCCGCAGCAGAGAATTCCATTAAACAGAATCTCCAGCAGCACGGAATGGATGACCTGCATCAAGACGAAATAAATGCCGTAAATCGGCAGGGTAACGGACAAGTACTTGTACGGAAACAGCAGGCCGAGCCCAATCGAATAATACTTGGTGCCAAACCGGTAAAACAAATAATTCGAGGCCATATAAGCGATCACGGTGGATATGGCCGATCCGTACAGCCCAAGAAGCGGAATAAGCGCCAGGTTGCAGCCGACGTTGATCAGGGCGGCCGTAATGATAATGATCGAGTACAGCTTCATTTTTCTGGCGATATGGAGCCCCAGCGCATAGAAATCCGCCGCACCCGCCAAAAAATAAGAAATCGCCACGATCGGGATAATGTAGTTCGCATCCCGGTATGCCTCGGTGGCGACCAGCTGCGTGGCAATGTTGGCAAACAGCGAGAGCCCGAGCACGCACAGCCAGCCTACGAAGTTGTACAGCCTGAACATTTTACGGATCTGCTCCGGTCCGGCCGTTTCCTTGTACATGGCGTATTTAAACGGCGTGAATACGGACATGAACGGGTTGATGAACACCGGATTGATCAGCATGCCGATTTTGTATCCGATGGAATACACCGCTACCGAAGACAGGTTCAGAAAGCCCTTGATCAGAAAACGGTCGCTGAGGGACAGAACCCATGCGGAGACGTCGCCGATCATCAAACCCGTGCCGTAGCCGAGCATCATCCGCAGCTTCCGGATACTCAGCCTGAAACGGTACTGCCGGATATGAATGAGAAAAAGCAGGACGAATACCGTCAAGTGGCCGAAGAGCTGGGCCTGCAAAATACCGAGAACCCCCATCTTCAGCACCAGAAAAAAGTACAGCGCGTAGACCAGCGTGAACACCACAGTTGCGATTTGGATGCTGCTGGCGAGCAGCGCCTTAAACTGCATCGTGTAGTAGCTGGTATAGATCAAGTTATGACAGGCCAGCACCGAGCTCATCACGACATAGGGAATAAACAGATGGGTGGAGTCCGAGAGCTGAACGAACACATGGGGATAGATCCAGGGATTTACGGCCCATGTCACGAGGATAAATGCCAGCCCCCACAGCAGGGAAAAATTCACCGCCGTATTTCTCAGCTCCAGCTTGTTGTCGTATTCATGGTAAAACCGGACCATACCCGAATATACGCCCAGCGTAATCCCGAGCGCCAGCAGCTGTTGAATGCTGAGAATGATGTCATATTGTCCGTACTGCTGCTGGCTTAAGTTGCGGGTGTACAGCGGGATGAGGATCAGGTTCACCATTTGGGTCATCAGAGAGGAGCAGAAATAGGCGACGCCGTTGGAGAGAATTTTTTTATTTTCCATAGACCTCCACAGCCGGCTTGCCACTCGGCGATTCCTTTCCTGCGATGCTGGAATACACCTGGATGAGCTCCGCCGCGTAGTCCCCGACTTGAAGGTTCTGCAGCTGATCCTTGTAATGCGGATAGCGGTCCATGATGTCGCTTACTTTGGCGGTAAGGTCCGCCAAGTCCCGGGAGCGGAACACGACCGTCCCCTCCGGCCGCCTGCATACGTCGCTCGCCGCGCAAGGAATGCGACCGTGCAGCGACTCCGCAATGGACATACCATAACCGTCCGTGTTCGTCGGCCGGATGAATAAGTGGCTCTTCTTCAGAATCGGATAGAACTCCGTATCGTCCACTTCATAGAACATGACATCGCCGCTGAGGCCGTGCGCGTCGAGCTCCCGCCCAAGCCTCATGTAGTGGCTTCGTTCCTCCCCGGTTTGTGCGGAAACTCCCATGACCGCAATCAGCAGCCGGATCCGCCTGCCGCGTCCGCGCAGTTCCTTCATCAGCTGGATCAACAAATCGAAGCCGTACAAATCCTCACCGCGGTAAAACCGCACATAGCCGTTCGCACAAATCGCAAAATCCGCTTCTTCCAAAAACGTGTACACCTCGGCAGGGATGGCCCTGGCCTCCTCTGCTCGTTCCGGCGGGTGAATATATGCCGGGATCGTTACGACCCGGTCATGACGAAATCCCAGTTCGCGCAAGAACCGGGTCGTGTCCTCATTGACGCATATGATCAGGTCGATGCTTTTCAGGCTGCGCAGAAGAATCCGCCGCCTCAGCGGACCGGCATGCCGGATCTGATCCTCCAGATTGACGCCGTGAACCGTGAGGATGATTTTTTGGCCAAGCCGCTTGTACAGCCCAAGCAGACTGCGTAGCCGTGGGTCGATCGTATGGAAATGAAGAATGTCCCCCTTCAGAAAAGGGATCTTGAATAGAAACCGCCGGTATCGGTTCAAAGGATGGACGTGCGGGCTGCGGGCCGCGCCTTTGGCTTCGTTATAAATCTCATAATCGATGCCCTGCTGCTCCATGACAGCGGACAAACGGCTGAGATGGACGGATACGCCGCCGCGCGGAGGCGGTAGCGGACCGATGAATACGATTTTCATGGAAGGATCACCTCGTTCACTTGAGCTGCTGCGTTTGATTACGAAGTCAACATGTGCATCTGCTGCGATTTTATTTCCAACGGATGCGGGTGCTAAGCCCTTCCGGACGACTGCTTCGAACCCGGATCAACCGGCTTGCGCGCCGCACGCCATATCGTTCTGAAACCCAGGAATCTTCCAGCTGGATGGCGGACGCCCCCTCAAAACTCATATGTATCGTTACTCCGGCTTGTCGTATGAGGACGATGCCATCCGTTTGGGCTGCAGCGGCACCCGGTGCCAGCATGAATGAAGCTGTAAATTCCCGGATCTCTTCCGCTCCTGGTGACACCGGATCCAGACGGTCGGACAGCGTCAGTTCCCCCTCATGAAAATCAAACACGCGCCGATGGATGACGCCGCACTTGCCGGCATAACCTGAATGACTGCCTGCGAAAAAGCCTTCCCTGAACGCATCACAGCGCGCGAATGTCTGCTCCCGCATCAGAAACAGCTCGTGTTCATCAAAATCGTTTTGCTCATGCCCGCCCACTTGAACGGTGTTATGCATGCCCGTACTGCGGAACAGGTTGCGCAGCCGGTAATCGGCGGAGTAAATATAAGCACCCGGATCGACAAAGATGTCCTGGCCGGACACCTGAAGCTCAAAGCTCAGCTGGTCGTTATGGCTGTGGGCCCCATGGCCGTGGAAAGACAGCTCTCCGCAGCGCACCAGGCAGTACGCCGAGCTGCTGCGCAGCACATAATACCCGCCGTCCGGATACGCCGCGCTGGGGCGGCTCGAGGGCGCTCTCTCAGGCGCTGCATAAGGCCGGAGCGTGGACAGCCCGGCAATCCACATCGCTTCCTCACGGTGCAGGCGTCCGGCGGCGCGGAAATCGTCGCGGTCAAACAGCTCGCCGGCGACGGCCAGCATATGGCGGCAATCTGCCGGTGCCCACCGGCCGTAACCGGACGCGATCATCACGCGTCCGTCGTCCGCGTCGCCGACGACCGGCGTTCGCCCATCCTGCTTCATGAGGTCCAACATGAACTCGTGCATCTTCTCGAGCCGCTTCATGTAATCCGGCGTGAATTCTATCCCGTTGCTGCGGCACCAGACCGCGGGCAGAACAAACAGCTCGGCGACGAGCCGGTGATAGGAGGTGGAAGCCTCGTAGTTCGATCCGTCCGCGTTCACCTGCACGAACATTTCCCGCTCGGTTTCCCGTATGCCGTAAGCGAGCCACTCTTTGGGGCTTGAGCCGCTTATTCCTTTGCCGCGCACCTCTATATCCCCAAAATAAAGGCCCAATCCGATCAGTCCGGCGAGATTGGACAAATAGTGGTTTCCCGTATGCTCGCCCGTGTTTTCCAAATTGTCCATAATAAAACCGCCATGCCTGTACAGCGACGCATGAAGCCGGTCCCAGAACGCTTCGGGCAGCGAAGGGCTGTCCCGGAAAAAATAGATGCCCGCAATCCAGTTGACGGCACGGATCGCCACATCCATCGCGCAGGTCCAGTTTACCGACATTTCGGGTGGATTCTCATGGATCCAGTCATCCAGCTGGGCTTGAAATTCTAGCGCATACGCCTCTCTGCCTGTCAGCCAATAAGCTTTCCCCAGCGTAAAGACATGCTGAAAACGCGAAAGCTCCCAGGGAACCTTCACGTCAGCCCGGTTCGATAGATCGACCGTTCGAATTCGTTTATAATACCGGGGCTCCCAGCGGAATCCCGTCTTGAAGTCTTCGTGCCAGGGAAGCCGCTCTCCGAGAGTCACGGGACCCGATCCCAGCAGATCGAACTCGTGGGCGCAGATCCGGTCCGCCTGCCGGATAATCTCCGTATCGGCGCCCCCTTTGCGCAGCAATTCTGCATACCGCTCCTTATCCTGCGGATCGAACAGGAAGCGGCCGCGGCTTCGGAATCCGCTGAACAGGCTCGGCTTCAGCACGGCCGGAGCCAGCCTGTGCCGGATGCTGAGATAGGCGGTGCGCGTTTCATCAAGCGCTTTTTCCGCGACCTTGGCCGCCGCCGCATGCAGCGGCATCCTGCGCAGCTTTTTCACTTTCATCATCAGCGTGGACATCAATGCACCCCGACCCGTTCCCGGGGCGATTCGCTGAAGAAGCCCCTTGTATCGATCACGATTTTTTCCTGAAGCAGGTTGCGGTCCATGTGGGAGAAAGCGTCGTGATTCACGAGCAGCAGCACGATATCCGCCTTGCGGACCGCCTCCACCGTTTCAATCAGCTGAACCCCGGCTTCCGCAAGCGAGGCCGGCAGAAGCTGGATATGCGGCTCCACAGCATAAATGTCCCCGATCCGGGCCTTCGCCAAATGCTCCACGATTGCAAGCGCCGGGCTTTCCCTCAGGTCGTCGATGTTCGCCTTAAAAGAAAGTCCCAGGCAGGCAATGACCGGCGACTTCAACCGTTTGGCCCGCTCCGTCACCTTATTCACCACGTATCCGGGCTTATAGTCGTTAACGATTCTGGCGGTATGAATCAGCTTGGCTTGCTCCGGCGCCGCATGGACGAGAAACCATGGATCGACCGCGATGCAGTGTCCTCCCACGCCCGGTCCCGGCTGAAGAATGTTCACCCTGGGATGGTGGTTTGCCAGCCGGATCAATTCCCACACGTTGATGTCCAGCTGGTCACAAATGAGAGACAGCTCGTTCGCAAAAGCGATGTTGACATCGCGGAAGGAATTTTCGGTCAGCTTGGCCATCTCCGCCGTTTTGGCGTTGGTTTCCAGAATTTTTCCGCTGACGAACTGCTTGTAAAAGGCCACGGTTCGCTGGGTGGACTCGATATCGATCCCCCCGATAATCCGGTCGTTTTCCACGAGCTCGCGGAGGATTTGCCCCGGCATCACCCTCTCGGGGCAATGGGCGACATAGATCCGCCGGGCGGCCTGCTGCGGTGATCCGGACACGGTCAGGTCCGTGCGGGCGTCCAAAATCGAGCGCGCAACCATCTCGGTCGTCCCCACCGGACTCGTAGATTCCAGGATAACGATGTTGCCCGGCCGGAGGAAAGGAGCCACGGAAGCAGCCGCCTGTCTGACGTAAGACAAATCCGGCTTCTGGTTCTCCTCGAAAGGGGTTGGAACAGCCAGAATAAATACATCGGCCTCCTCCGGTTCTTCCGAGACATGCAGCTGTCCGCTCTGGATGGCCGCCTTGACCATAATGTCCAAATCCGGTTCCACAATATGAACCTCGCCCTGGTTAATCAGCTCGACCGCATGCCGGTTCGTGTCCACGCCATGCACTTCAAAGCCTTTAATCGCAAGCAGACTGGCTGTCGGCAGTCCGATATAACCCAGCCCCACGACGCAAATTTTTTTGACCATAAGTCCGCCCCTGCCTTCATTTCAAATGGTAATGACCTTTCTTTCACCGCTCATACGGCTGATCAGGCACGCTGATCCCGGTCAAATCTTCGGTTCCACGTTCTCGATTTGCAGAATCCGGTCCAGTTCCCTTAAAAGGGGCGTCCGAAGTTCTCCCTTGCGAAGCGCAAACTGAATAGTGGTCAGAATGTACCCGAGCTTCTCGCCGACGTCGAAGCGCTCCCCTTCGAATTCATAGGCCAGACAGCGATGCTTGACGATCAGCTGCTGGATGGCATCTGTAAGCTGGATCTCTCCGCCATACCCGGCTTCCTGGTGTTCCAGCAAGCTGAATATTTCCGGGGTGAGCACATAACGGCCCATAATGGCCAAATTCGACGGCGCCTCTCCTGGAGCGGGCTTTTCCACCACTCTCCGCAGCTCAAAGGTCCGTTTGTCCGTGTCGTGAATCGCACTCGGGTCGATGATGCCGTACCGCGAGGTGTGCTCGGACGGCACCTGCCCGACGCCGACGACGGAGCAGCCGTGCTTTTCGTACTGGCGGACGAGCTGTCCGATGCAGGGCGCTTCCGCGCGGACGATGTCATCACCGAGAAGCACGGCGAAGGGCTCGTCACCGATAAAATTCCGCGCGCACCATATGGCATGACCGAGGCCTTTGGCTTCCTTTTGCCGGATATAATGGATCTCTACGGCCGACGAACGCCGAACCATCTCAAGCACGTCCAGCTTCCCTTTTTCCAGCAGGCTGAGCTCCAGCTCGAAGGAGTAATCGAAATGATCCTCAATCGACCGTTTTCCCTTGCCGGTGACTATAATGATGTCCTCGATTCCCGCCTCGATCGCTTCCTCCACGATGTATTGAATGGTCGGCTTGTCGACGATGGGCAGCATTTCTTTGGGCATCGCTTTGGTTGCCGGCAGGAAACGGGTACCGAGTCCGGCAGCCGGGATAATGGCCTTTTTCACTTTTTTCACTTGAATAAACCCCCAACTTCATAATGTTGTATCCTTCGGTTTTATGTTTTCTTCTGTTTATCAGGATGAAAGGATGAGCTATACCGCCTGCAGGCAGCATAGCTCATGCTTCCATCCGAAGCATGAGCGTTACTCGGGCATTGAACCCGACCTCACATCACACTCTCGACGATAAACGTCTAAGGTATCCGAATACCCACAGCATGATCGAGTGCCTACCCGTGATAAAGGTACAGTAGACATGACCTGTAAAGACATGCTTCTTTAACACGTGGCTTCCTTGATACCCGAGAGATTATTGATGGCCGTAATAACGATACTGGTTAGCCTCGGACTTACTGTATTTTTTCTGATTCAGAACGACGCCGAGAATCGTTGCCTTCGCCAGCTCCAGCTTCTCTTTCGTTTTCTGAATGTACTCCCGCTTGACCTTGCCCGATAGAACAACGAGGATCACCCCGTCGCACACGGAGGAGACGATCAAGCCGTCGGCGACAGCCATCACCGGTGATGTGTCGATGAGGATGATGTCGTATACGGGCTTCCAGCCGTCGATCACTTCCTGCAGCCGGTCCGAAGATAACAGCTCCGTCGGATTCGGAGGAACCGATCCGGCGGTGACCAGCGACAGGTTCTCCACCACGGTCGTCTGTACGACATCCCCGAAAGCGCATTGTTCGGCGAGAAGATTCGAGAGTCCAAGCCGGTTCGGCACGTTAAAAATGCTCTGCAGCGACGGGTGCCTGAGATCGGCGTCGATCAGCAGCACGTTTTTTCCTTCCTGGGCATAGGCCACCGCCAGATTGCTGATCGTCGTCGATTTCCCTTCCCCCGCCTGGGTCGAGGTCACGGCAAGTACCTGCAGCTTTTGATTCCAGCCGGAAAACTGGATGTTGGTCCGAATGTTGCGGTACCCTTCCGAGATCGACGACCTGCGGTTGACGTTCATGATCAGTTTGTTTCTATTGGCTGACTGACGCATACTTTTCACCTGCCTGTTGGTTGGATCGGGCGGTCGCCCGCGTTCGCAAGTCCCGTTTTTTCATTTTCCGGATCGCGCCCAGGGTTGTGAGCTCAAGATACCGCTCCACGTCCTCATCGGACTTGATCGTGTCATCCAAGTACTCGATAAACAGCACTACGCCAACGATGATCATGAACGATGCGGCAAAAGCGATGGCGATGTTAAGGACAACATTCGGGCTGACCGGATCGGGAGCACTCGTTGACAAGGTGCTGTCCAGAATCGAAATATTGTCCACTTTCATGATTTGGGGGATTTCATGCTTGAACACGAGCGATACGGCGTTTACGATCTCTTTGGCATGCTGGTAGGAGGCATCGCGGATTTTCAATTCGATGATTTGCGAGTTTTGGGTCGTCACGACTTCGACCCGGTCCATCAAGTCCTGCGCGGTCTCATGCAGACCCGGGTACTGGGCGACGACCTTCTCCATGATGGAAGCGGAGCTGATAATGACCTTATAGGAGTTGATCAGCATAATGTTAGAATTGATTTCATTAATATCGAGCGTCGGTTTTCCCTCGCTGTCCAAATTGGACTTATTGACGATCATCGTGCTGCTTGCTTCATAAACCGGCTTCATGACATAGATGCTGTAGGCACCGGTGCCGGCCGAGCACAAAACGACCACCAATACGATCAGCCAAAGACGCTTTCTTAACATTTGCAGCAGCAGCTTGAATTCCATAATCCTTCCCCCCAATTTCATCGAATGGTTGCCTCCGCTCTAGACGGTGGGCTGATGAAACGTTCCGATCTCCTTTCCGCTGATGAGCTGCACCGCATGTTCCTCCAGGCTCCTCCGAAAGCCTGCTCCACACAGCTTGTCGATGATGCCAAGCCCTTCCTGTGCGTAAAATTTCCGCCGGACCGTGTTGTGCGCATCCGTTCCTATCAAATGGACCAACCGGTGTTTGCACAAGTAAGCAGCTGTGCTCTGTACCGATTCCCCAAAAAATCCGGCAAGAGATTGGGTCGTCACCTGCAGCAGGACGCCGAAGTCCCGAATCCATCCCGCCACTTGATCGGGCTGATCGATAATCCCCAAATTCCGTTCCGGATGGGCAATGACGACCCGAAGATCGGCCCGCTTCATGAAGGCAAGAAAATCTGTAAAATACCCGGGTACCTTGCGGGAGGGAAGCTCTACGAGTAAATAGCGGCTGCCGGCAAGCGTCTGGATCCGGCCGCGCCGGAATTCGGTGGGATAACGTTCGGTAAGGTGGTACTCCTGTCCAGGGAGCACCTTCAGGGGGATCCCGGCGCGTTTGAGCCTGGCGTTAAACAGCTTCACGCGGCGGTTGATTTTTTTGGCGGAGTTCAAATAATGTCTCTCTCGGTGGTGCGGGGTGGCGATGATCGTCGTAATCCCTTCTTCCACTGCAGCCGCAGCCAAGCGAAGTGCTCCATCGATCGTTTTCGGCCCGTCGTCCACAGCCGGCAGGATATGGCAGTGTGTATCGATCATACGTATCAGCATCCATCCCTTTGATTTTTGAAAAACAGCGCAACATTATGTATCATTAAATACGGAAGCTCGACAGAATATGCACTGGTTCCGGCTTCCTGGTGTAACAGATGGTGACGAATTGCGTCTTTATTCCTGGTATTGGCTTAATCTATGAATAAAGATTGACTTTCCAAGAGGAGAATGAACCTGTTTTTTTGGGTAAATCGGTTCAAAAACAGTTTGCACTATTGACGACACTGTTAATTTACGATACATTTTGTATCATGTCAAGCGTTATTTAGCAGGTCCAATTGCTCACGCATACCCGGGTATCCAAGGGGGGAAAGAAATGAATTACGGCAACCGAATATCAGAGCTTAGGGAGCAGAGGAAATTGACTCAAGAGGCATTGTCCATATCCCTTGGGATCAGCCGGGCGGCCTTGTCCCACTATGAGAAGAACCGCAGGAAACCGGATTTTGATACGCTGTCGAAACTGGCTGATTATTTTCAAGTCTCCATAGATTATTTGCTTGGACGGACAGAGGCAGCCGCGGCGGACGAAAATTCGGATACAGCCAATCCGGCTGATTAACGGACCTGATGGTAACACGAACTTTAGTCCTATCCTCTCTGACAGGCATATACACGTGACGCCAAAACGTGTATAATACGATAGCAAACATATGTTTGCCTGCAATCATCCTGATGTCAGTCAGAGGAGGAGAAATGAAGGGTTCGACACATCTCGCTATAGGCGTAGTGATCGGTGCTGCCGCCGCAGCCCATTATCCGTTTACGCTGAAGCATGCAGCGATGTACATCGCGGTTTCCGCCTTATCAGCGCTCAGCGCAGACCTCGACGGCCCCAGCATGCTCAGTTCTACCCTCGGCCGGTTCTCGAAATGGCTCAGAGAATGGCTGTACTGGTCCGGGCTGCTGCTCGTGATCGTCCTGGGGTACCTGTATATCGCTAAGGGGAGCTTTTATCTCGAATATTCCATCTTGGCGCTCGTCCTGTTTCTGCTCGGACTGATCATTAAAGACGGCATGATTCGTAACGTGCTCGTCAGCCTGATTGGCTGCATATTGATTTACGCCGGAATACATAACGCCATGGTCTGGATGTCCGGACTGGGTGCATTTGTGGGTATCGCCCCTTGGCTCAAACACCGCGGCATGACCCATACCGTCTGGGCGGTTTGGCTCTGGGCATGGATCAGTTCCGGACTGGAGGCATACCTCAATCTGGAAGGGATCATGCTCGTATCCACCGCCGGGTACTTGTCCCATCTGATCGCCGATTCGATGACGCCAAGCGGTGTAAAGTGGCTGTATCCGCTCTACAGGAAATCCTTTAAACTTCCGTTTAAATAGCCTCCGCAGTTAGACGATCCAGCCTTGTACCGGAAAGCTTCTGTTTCATCAACCAAGCAGCGTCAATTTAGGTCTCATAGCCGGCATAAAGCCTCCTGTTATTTGTCCGCCTCCTGCACCTCTTTTTATGTGGGTAAGACAAATGTCACGGGAGGCTTTTGTTCTGTCGCTTGAGCCGGAAAGTGGGAATATGATGTATACGATTCCACCTTTTTCCGAATACTTTTAACTCGGAGGACTCCCGAGGCGCGATATTGTCGTGTCATGCGGGGGTTATCTTTGTCCGCGAGGCATGTTTTGGCGTAATAAGAAATGTTTATTTTTGGTTATATAAAAAGAAATAAACCTAAGAATGGAGCGAGGAGACTGGAGTCCGTGGCCAGCAAATCAATATTGGCGGTATGGGTCAGCCTCATCAGCAACGTCTTGCTGACCCTTCTCAAAATCATCGTCGGGCTGTTATTCGGCAGTAAGGTTCTCGTAGCCGACGGGATTCATAATGCAGGCGATGTCGTGGCGACGATCGCGGCACTTACCTCGGCCATGGTATCCCGCAAGCCGGCGGATGAAGATCATCCCTACGGTCATGGGAAAGCCGAAGCGATCGCATCGGGCATCGTGGCGATCATTCTCGTCATGGCGGCGCTGCTGATGGTGTATAAATCAATCGAATCGCTGTTCGTTCCTCCAGCTGAAGCCAGCTGGATCGCGCTTGCGGCCGCGCTGGTTTCCCTGATCTGGAAGCAGATCCTGTACATGTACTGCATCCGGATCGGCAAGGCCGAGAACAGCCGCAGCCTGATCGCCACGGCCTACGACCATATCGCGGACGTCTACGCTTCCGCAGCCGCGTCCATCGGGATCGGCATTTCGCTGATTGGCGAAGCCTATCATATCCCCTATACGGAATACGGCGACCCGGTGGCCGGGATTATCGTATCGTACCTGGTGATCCGGCTCGGGTACAAAATGGGACGGGAGTCCGTCGACATTCTGATGGACAAAAACATCACGAACGAGCAGCTCGCCATGCTGAGCTCGATCATCTACTCCGTTCCCAACGTGAAACGCGTCGACAGCATTCGAGCCCGGGAGCTCGGCAACGCCATCATCGTCGACGTCAAGGTCAGCGTTCCCAACCATCTCACCGTACAGGAAGGGCATGACGTCAGCCGGGAAGTGAAAAAAACGATCATGGAGCGCATGAAGCAGGTGGCCGACGTCATGGTGCATCTGAACCCATGGTACGATGACGGACAAGAGGCTGTCCCCGCCAGGCCGAAGTAGCCTGGGGACAGCCTCTTGGTTTGTGACAAGCACGGTTCCATCATCCGGTGCTGCTTAATGTCCAAGCGCATGGTCGATTCGGCCATGCCCGCCGCTCCAAATCCGCTTGGACGTCCACTCGGCTTCGCCCTGCCAAAACGGATCGTTCTCCGGCAGCGCGAGAGGCAGCAGGACGGTCGCGCATAGATACAAGCTGCCCGTAGAAATGTAACCCTCGCCCAGCTCCGGCTGATGACCGCTGAGGCCAATGCGCAGCCAGCCTTCGGCGTCGTACGTTCCGGCCGGCTCGAAGCAGCGCTTCATAACGGCCGTCAGCGCGCCGCGTACCTGCGCCGCGTCCAGCCCTTCCGGCAGCCGCCGCTGCCAGGCCAATTGGGCCAGCAGATGGAAGGCGCCCGTCCGGTAGCTGATGGACCGGCCGACCACCGGAAAGCTGCCGTCCGGGGCGATCATGCGCTCCAGCTGCTCCGCGTAACGCTGCGCCCGGACGAGCGCAGGTCCCTTGTGTGCCTCCCAGTCCGGCTGCAGCGCGCCGGCGTGATCCAGCACGTCCAGCAGCATCGGATGGATGACAAAGCTGTTGTAGTAGTCGGCGTGGTACGCCGGCCCGTCGCCGTACACTCCGTCACCGGCGTACCACTGCTCCAGCTGCTTCAAGGCGTAATCGATCCGCATCGGATCCCAGTCCCGGTCGCCAAACCGGGCCAGAGCCGTCTCGATGACTGCCGAGAACAGCAGCCAGTTGTTGAAGAACGGCTTGCGCGTGCGGGTCAGCTTCCAGGTGGATAGCCATCTTTGCTTTTGCTCGTCCGTTAACGGATCCCATAAAACATGGGGTGCACGGAGAAAAGCTTGGCACAAGAAGGCCGTATCCACGATGGGCTGATGCCCTTCGCCAAAATTCAGCGCGTCCGGGGAGGCCGGGTCGCTGGCCTGCTCCAGCGCTTGATGCGTCAGCCCCAGCAGCTCTGTGCGCAGCCGCTGCTCCTCCGCGCTTCCACCCTCGGCTCCGAGCCAAGGGGCGATGCCGTCCAGCAGGCGGCCAAAGGCCTCCAGATGGGTGTAAGCCTCACGGCCTTCCCCGCTGCTCTCCACCGGCATCTCTGTTCGCAGCCTTCCCTCCGCAAGCCGCGTCAGCACCGGACGCGCCCAGCGTTCCAACTGATGAAGCCAATACAGCCGCTCTTCCCTGCCAGCATGTTCTGTTCGTTCCGACATTCCTCTGTCTCCTCTCCCGGCTTCACGGCCGGCCCTAAGTTGAATGAAATCGCCGCATTCGCGCGGGCTTACAGAAGCCCCCTCCTCCCTACTGGCAGCGGCTCATGAACTCCACCATGCGGGTGTACGCGATTTTTTCGTTGGCCTTTTTGGTCATGCCATGACCCTCGTCCTCGAACACAATATACTCAACGTCGCGGCCCTTGGCCTGCAGCGCTTCCACGATCTGGTCGGACTCCGCCTTGACCACCCGCGGATCGTTGGCCCCTTGAATGATCAGCATCGGGTTGACCATCTGATCCAGATACGTTATCGGCGAATCCTTGACGAACCGTTCGCGGTCGCGTTCCGGATCGCCGAGCCAGCGCTCCATGATCGACTTCCAGTGGTCCGGCACGGAATGGTAGAACGTAAACAGATTGCTTACGCCGAAAATATCCACGGCCGCCCGGAAATACTCGGGATTGCGACCGGCCAAGAGCAGGGTCATATATCCGCCGTAGCTGCCGCCGACCACGAACAGCTTATCCCTTGAGGAAATGCCTTGCTCGAACAGCCACTCCATCCCTGCCAGGCAGTCCTTGCGCGGCCCTTCGCCCCAGTCCTGCTCCACCAGCTTCACAAACGAGCTGCCATAGCCTGTGCTGCCGCGGAAGTTCGGGCAGAAAATGTTGTAGCCCTGCGCGATGATATATTGGAACATCGACCGGAACTGCTTCCGCTCCGCGGCCTGCGGCCCGCCGTGCGGCCAGAATACCGTATACCCGTTGGCCGTATCCGCCTTCGCCCGGTACAAGAGCGCCTCGATCTTCATCCCGTCAAAAGAGGAATAGGACACCACTTCGGGCGCAGACAAATCCTCCTCGGTCAGTCCCGTCAGCACGTTTTTCGTCAGCATCGTCCACTGTCCGTCCGCGTAACGGTACACATTCAGCGGCTTGACAGCGCCGCGCGCAAGCACGTACAGGTTCCCTGACCGGGTTACGGTCAGCTGGTGCACGATATCGGCGGGCAGCGGAATCGGAGTCAGCTCGCCGGTGTCCAGCGCATACGCGTACAGCCGGTCTTCGACCCCGCGGTCCGTCACCAGATACGCCGTCCGCGATTCCCGGTGCAGACGGATCAGCTCCACACTTTCCCGCTCGATGTGCAGCCGTTGTTCAAAGGTGCCGGTTGCCAGATCGAAGGAAGCCAAATAAGCAAATTCCGCATCATAGTCGGTGGCAAAGACCACCTCCCCATCATTTAGAAAATGAACCTCACCGGCATTATGGACCCGCCCGGGATCCGGCGTCAGGCACTGATCCGCCTCGTCCCCTACCCGGCGTAAATAACTGACGTTGTATGTATTGGCGTAGCTCTTGGTGTATGCGAAGGTCTGCTCATCCGGGCTGACGGCCGTAAGACTGGTCGTCGTTTCTTCGCCCTGCAGGAGCAGCCGGTCCTCTCCCGTATCCAGGCGGTACACCCGGGAATTCAGAAACATCGGGTTATCCCGGGAGGTGCT
The DNA here is from genome assembly GCF_038009285.1 of Paenibacillus sp. FSL R5-0378. Lineage (NCBI taxonomy): Bacteria > Bacillati > Bacillota > Bacilli > Caryophanales > Paenibacillaceae > Paenibacillus > Paenibacillus sp. FSL R5-0378. The sequence goes on along the minus strand of NZ_JBBPAY010000001.1, from coordinate 3,098,552 downwards.
GTAATACAGGCGGTTGCCATCTTCGGACAGATGGACAAAGTAATGCTTTTCATCCGGAGAACTCTCAGGAAACAGCGGCAGCGGCTGTCCGCCGTTCCACTTCAGCGCATGGAATTGGTAGTTTTCGTCGCCGTCGCGGTCAAACGCCGTCAGCAGATGCCTTCCCTCCGGGTCCGGCTTAACGAAGCTGGCCATTTGATCGTTGTACGTCAGCGGGTAAGGATACGATGTATCCCCTTTCAAATCCATGGCCCACACATTGAATTTCCCGCTCAGGCTGGCGCTGAACACAAGCCTCGACTCGTCGGCGCTCACTCCGAAGCTGCTGATGACATAGCTCTGAAAAAACTGCTCCACATCCGGTTTTGGAAATGATATCATGCCTTCGCCTCCTTTGATTAGGTGTGATTAGGCGCTTATATACTTGCTGCTGCAGTGCTGCTTCGTGTTGGCTGCGCCTGTACGCTTTCTTACCCATTATATCGAAAAAACGGCCTGCGGAAGGGCGATCATCCCTACTTTTTTTCCGCCAAAAAACCAAAAAAGCCGCACTCCCAAGGCCCATGCATCCCATTGCATTCCTTCCTTGAGCGTACAGCTTTTTCCCGTTACAGCTTTCCAGCTTCATTAAATGTTCGTATCCCTTGAATCATGCTTTACGGAGCAGTTGTCTCCCGCCAAGATGGCCCAGCATATCCTTCGTCATGGCATCCAGGTCGTAACGCGCCCGGAATCCCCATTCGGCCTTCGCCGCCGAAGCGTCGATGGAGTGCGGCCAGCTGTCTGCAATCGCCTGCCGCTTCGGATCGACATCGTAGTCCAGCGTGAAGCCTGGGATTTCTTTGCGGATCGCCGCGGCGATCGCTTCGGGATCTACGCTCATGGCCGTCACGTTAAAGGAATTGCGGTGCGTCAGCCGCGACGAGTCGGCTTCCATCAGATCAATGATGGCGGTCAGGGCGTCCGGCATGTACATCATATCCATGTTGGTGCCCTTGGCGATATAAGACGTGTACTTGCCTTGAGTGACGGCCGCATAATAAATCTCCACCGCATAATCCGTCGTCCCTCCGCCGGGAGGCGTCACATAGGAAATCAGCCCGGGAAAACGGAGGCCCCGCGTATCGAGCCCATATTTATGGAAATAGTAATCGCACAGCAGCTCACCGGACACCTTGTTCACGCCGTACATCGTGTTGGGGCGCTGAATCGTGTCCTGCGGCGTGTTGTCCTTCGGCGTCGACGGCCCGAACGCCCCGATGGAGCTTGGCGTAAAGAACTGGCATTTCAGCTCTCTGGCCACCTCCAGCGCATTCATCAGCCCGCCCATGTTCAGATTCCAGGCCAGGAGCGGCTTCTCTTCGGCTGTTGCCGACAGCAGCGCCGCCAAATGAATGATCGTATCGACCTGATATCGCTTGGCAATTTCATACATCGCCTTGTCATTGGTTACGTCCAGCAGCTCGAAAGGACCCGTCCGGGTAATTTCGTGGGCGGATGAACGCAGATCTGTCGCAACGACCGCGTCGTTGCCGTATATTTCACGCAGCTTGGCAACCAGCTCGGAGCCGATTTGCCCAAGCGCCCCTGTCACCAGAATCCTTTTCACGCGTCATTCCTCCTTGGAAAATCACTAAAAAATTTACCCGATTAGGTTCATTTCTTTGCCGACCTTTTCGTATACACCGATGACCTGCTCCAGCATTTCCTTCGTATGAGCGGCTGTCGGCATGTTGCGAATCCGGCCCGTTCCCTTCAGCACCGTAGGGAATACGATTGATTTTGCATAGACGCCTTCCTCAATCAGCCGCTTGCTGAACTGCTGCGTCTTCACTTCGTCCCCGATGATGCAAGGGGTGATCGGCGTTTCGCTGTGCCCAATGTCATAACCGAGCGCGCGCAGACCGTCTTTCAGAAAATGGCCGTTCTCCCACAGCTTGTCGATGAGATCCTTGTCGTTCATCAGAATGTCCACCGCCGCGATGCAGGCCGCAATGACTGCCGGAGGCTGGGAGGTCGAGAACAGGAACGGACGGCTTCTCAGCTTCAGCCACTCGATCAGCTGCTTCGAACCGGCGACATAGCCGCCAACAACGCCAATCGCTTTCGATAACGTACCGATTTGAAAATCGATCCGGTCGGACAGGCCGAAATGCTTGACGGTTCCCGCTCCTTCGCCCAAAACGCCGGAGCCGTGAGCATCGTCAACATACGTAATGAGGTCGAATTCCTCGGCAATCTTTACGATTTCCGGCAGCTTGGCGATATCGCCGTCCATCGAGAACACGCCGTCCGTGATCACCATAATTTTGTTGTACAAGCCGGATTCCTTGGCTGCTTTCGCCTGGCTTCTCAGATCTTCCATGTCCGAATGCTTGTAGCGGATCACTTTCGCCTTCGAAAGACGGCAGCCGTCGATAATGGAAGCATGGTTCAACTCATCGGACAAGATGGCGTCGTTTGCGTCCATTACCGCAGAAATGGCGGCCATGTTGCAGTTAAAGCCCGATTGGTACACGATGACGGCTTCCGTGTGCTTGAACCCGGCCAGCTTCTCCTCCAGCTGGTTATGCAAATCCAGCGTTCCGTTGATCGTTCTGACGGCGCCTGCACCCGCACCGTGCGTCTTGGCTGCCTGCACCGCCGCGTCGACCAGCCGGGAATCGGTGGCGAGACCCAGGTAGTTGTTGGAGGAAAGGTTAATCAAGGACTTTCCGTCAATTTGGATCACCGGGCCGTTCGGTCCCTGCACCGTATCAATCACGTTATACAATCCCTTGGCTTTCAGATCCTCAATGTTCGTGCTTAGAAACAAGTCCAATGCCTGACTTGCCATATCAATCCCTCCTCAATATACATATGTCCTCTCACGGTAGACATTTAAAATCCGTTATATCCCTTGTCATTAAAGGATTTATTTAATTTTTAATGTATCACCTTTTATTCGATTTGTACATCCACTGAGGACAAAAATATTTTGGATTTTTTACGAGGCAAAGCACCTTCCGGGCTGATGAACAGCGGAAATGAAAAACAACTAAACCCGAGGCATTCGGAGTTTAGTTGTTTTCTGGGCGTGCCGTTCCACTGGCAAACAGGACAGCGACGTCTTGTTTCCGCCCGCTTGCTTCATCGCCCTATTTCGGCTGCTCGGCCGTTTGCTTCCTGGTCGTCCATGCTTTTGCAAATTCATTCAAATCGATCGATTTTCCTTGATGAAGCCGCGATTCCTCTGCCGCAAACGCCATCAGATGGCTGCGCACCGATGCGCTTGCCGACGTCAGGCTTTCCTGGCCGTTGTAGCCGCGGACTTCCTTGAGGAAGCTGCGGACGATGCCGCTGTCCCCGCCGCCGTGGCCGCTCGCCTGGGACGGGATGGCGATTTCCGTCTGCTGATGGGTCAGAAAATCGAAGACGGTGACCTTTCCTTCCTCGCCGCGAAGCTCGCCGCGCGTGCCCATGATCTGAATCCGGCGCTCCTGCTCAAAGGTAAAGCCGCACATGCTGAACATCGCCGTAGCTCCGCCTTCAAATTCCATGTTGACCACCTGGTGGTCAACGACGTTGTTGTCGCTGCGGTAGACGCAGCGGCCGTAGTCCGTCTCGCGCAGGCCCTGGATGATGCTCGCCTTCGTCAGCTCCGGCGTGAAATGTCCAGCCCAGCCTTTGTATTGGTCGCTGAGGTAGAACCTCGGCGCCGAATACGGGCAGTCCGGCTCGACGGCACAGTCCAGGCAGCGATCCGCTGAGCCTTCCGGCGCACGGCCTTCATGGAAGTGCATCAGCGAGCCGTACGAGCTCACCCGCATGCATTGCTTATCCATAAGCCAGGACAGCACATCCATGTCGTGGCAGGATTTGGCCAGAATCATCGGGCTTGCCTTGTCCGAGTGATTCCAGTTGCCGCGGACGAAGCTGTGGGCGATATGCCAGTAGCCCACGTTCTCGTTCAGCTGGATCGACGCGATTTCGCCGATCGCCCCGCTGTCGATCACCCGCTTGATCGTGCTCCAGAACGGCGTGTACCGCAGTACATGGCAGATCGTCAGCAGCCGGTCATGGTCCCTGGCCGCCTGCTCCATGTCCAAGCATTCGCCGGGATCCGGGGACATCGGCTTCTCCAGCAGGACATGATACTTTTGCCTCAATGCCTGCATGGTGGGGCCGTAATGCATCCGGTCCTGCGTGCAGATGACGGCGATGTCCGCCATCCGCTCCGCGGCGAGCAGCGGCTCCCAGGATTCGTAGCACTGCTCCGGCTCAATGCCGTGCTTCTCGGCAAAACGGAGCCGCCGCACCGGGTCCGCCTCGGCCACGGCCACGAATTCCAGCTCATGCGGATAGTCCAGCGCGTATGGGGCATAACCTCCGGCTCCGCGGGCGCCCGCGCCGATCAGAATCGCTTTCAATTGCGTCATATCTTGTTCGCTCCTTTGAAGTCTCTATATAAGTTGAACAATTGAACTGGGTTCAACCTATACATTGCAATTATTTGGAATAACGGTCCGCCGCCGACTGATAGATGGCGATGTAGCGGTCCAGGCCCATTTTTTGCAGCGTGGACACGTACGCATCCCACTCGTCAAAGGAGGCGTTGCCGGATATGAATTTGTCGCGCATTTCGTCGACATAGGTCGTAATATCCGTCTGGATGCCCGTCAGGTCGGCCTGCTCCTCAGCAGTGAAGTTGAACGGCGGCCAGATTTGATCCTGCGGAACGACATGCGGCTCCGCTTTTTTGGCATTGTCCACGGACGTCGGCAGCCCTTCGGCTCCTTTGAAGTACTTCTGAGTGACGAAGCCGGGATAATAGCCGCCTGGCCAAATCAGGTACTGCCCTACCGCCTGGTCCAGATTCAGGCCGTTCGGGTTGTTTTTGATGTCGTCCACGTAATCCACGCTGCCGTCCGCGTTTTCTTTATAGGTCTCATCTTTCCAGCCCATGAAGAACATCTTGATGCCTTCGTCGCCGTAAAAATAGTCCATCCAGCGCATCAACGCCTCCGGATTTTTCGCTTTATCGGTCAGTACAAACATCCCGATGTTGCCGAGCGGCGATCCGGTCGCGCTGAACATTTGGTCGCCATGCGGCCCTTTAAGCACCGGCAGCCCGACATAGCCCTTCTGGTTGTAAATCGCCACCGGGTCGACGTTATCCACTACCCCAATCAGCCCTTCCATCCCTTTCGCATCGACTTCGGTGCTCTTGACCGACATGATGTCCTGTTCCAGCAGGCCGTCCTTGTAGAGCTTGTTGACGTACTGCAGCAGCTCTTTGTAGCGCGGATCGGTCGGGATAAATCGGACTTTGCCGCTGTCTGGATCGGTATCGACATAAATATTTGACGTTCCGTGGTTGTTCAGGCCGAAAGAGCCGCGCAGGTAGTTGACCAGGCCAGCCGCTCCGACCGCACCCCATGCGATTTCGTCCTTCTGTCCGTTACCGTTCGGATCATTCTCCTTAAACGCCTTCAGCATGTTATAAAACTCATCCAGCGTCTGCGGCTCCTTCAAGCCCAGCTTGGTGAGCCACTCGCTTTTCACCCATGGCGTCCCGTACAGCACGGACTTGAATTCCGGATCGTACAGCGTCGGCAGACCGTAAATGTTGCCGTCCGGCATCGTGATGCCTTTTTCGATGATCGGGTACTTCTCCATCAGCGCTTTAAAGTTGGGCGCATATTTGTCGATCAGGTCGTTCAGCGGAAGAAATGCGCCCTGTTTGCCGTATTTGAGCAGGTCGGCCCGGGGAAACGCGGAAGCGTAGAACATTTCCGGGTAATCGCCGCCGGCCAGCAGCAGATTGCGCTTCTCCGCCAGATTATCCTTCTGGACCGTGTCCCACTGGACGTGAATGTTGGTCATTTTCTCGTATTCCTGCCACAGCTTGATGTTGTTCCAGTCGGCATTGGCGAAAAACTTGCCGGCAAAAGCGGTCACCGTCAGCTTGTCGGTTACGATCGGCATCCCGGTCTCATTAACCTGTCCCCCGGCCGATCCCCCGCCCTTCGATTCCGCGGCTGTGCCGCCTTCCTTGTCCCCCGAGCTGCAGCCCGCCGCCAGCGATACCGTCAGCACGCAGGTCAGCAGCAGACTCCCCCATTGCTTCAGCTTCATCCAAGATTCCTCCCTTTGTTCTGATTCCAACCACGATTCCATCATTTATCCATGCAAGGAATTATCCTTTGATGGCTCCGATCATGACGCCTTTGACAAAATAACGCTGCAGGAACGGGTACAGCACGAGCACCGGAATGTTGGCCACCACCAGCACGGCGTATTTGATGCCTTCCACCTCGCGCTGCTGCTTGATCGCCGATTCGGTCGACATTTTGACCATGTCGTTCGTCTGCCCCTGGATCAAAATTTCGCGGAGCACCAGCTGCAGCGGGAACTTGTCCTTGTCCGTCAGGTAGAGCAGCGCGTTAAAAAACGCGTTCCAATGGCCAACCGCATAAAACAAGATCGTAACCGCGATGATCGGCATCGAGAGCGGCAGTATAATGCGCGTCAGAATCTGAATGTTGGAGCAGCCGTCGATCGTCGCCGCCTCCTGCAGCTCATGCGGGATGGACTGCTGGAAGAAGGTCCGCATAATGATGATGTTCCAAATGGAGACGGCGTTCGGAATGATCATGACCCAGAGGGTGTTCAGCATGCCGAGGTTTTTGATCAGCAGGTATGTAGGGATCAGGCCGCCGCTGAAAAACATCGTGAACACCAGCAGCGCCATAATGCCGTTTCGTCCCACAAAGTCTCGGCGGGACAACGGATAGGCCGCCAAAATCGTCATGACGAGATTGATCGCCGTCCCCAGCGTCGTGTAAATAAGCGTGTTGGTAAAGCCGCTGATGATGTCCTTGTTCTGGAAAATTTTCTCGTATGAGTTCAGGTTGATGCCCTTGGGCCACAGCAGCATTTCGCCGCGCAGCACCGTCTGCGGGTCGCTGAACGAAGCGCTGAGCACAAACACGAGCGGGTACAGCACCACCAGCGTAACCAGGATCAGAACGACGTAGTTGATGACGTTAAAAATGCGGTCTCCCTTGGATTCGATAAGCATGCCTCATGCCTCCCCTACCATAGACTTGTCTCGCTGATGCGCCGGGAAATCTGATTCACGACGACCAGCAGCACGAAGTTGATGACCGAATTGAACAAACCGATCGCGGCGGAAAAGCTGTATTCGGCATTCTGGATCCCGCTGCGGTACACATAGGTGGCGATGATGTCGGAGGACTCCAGATTCAGATTGTTCTGCATCAGCAGCACCTTCTCAAACCCGACGCCCATGATGCTGCCGATGTTCAAAATGAGCAGGATGACGATCGTCGGCATAATGCCGGGGATGTTGATATGCCAGATCCGCTGGAGCCGGGTGGCGCCATCGACGCGGGCCGCTTCATGCAGCTGGTTGTCAATCCCGGCCAGGGCGGCCAAATAAATGATCGAGCTCCAGCCCATCGTCTGCCATACGTCGGAGAGCACATACAGCGATTTGAACCAGGCGGGCTCGGTCATGAAATTGATCGGCTGGCCCCCGAACAGCTGAATGGCATGGTTGACCATCCCGTAGCGCGGCGACAGAAAAATCATCATCATGCCGACGACGACGACGGTAGACAGGAAATGCGGCGCGTAGGTAACGGTCTGTACGAATTTTTTGAATTTCTCGGCCCTTACCTCGTTCATCAGGAGAGCGAGGATGATCGGGATCGGAAAACCGACGGCCAGGCTGTACAGGCCGATGCCCAGCGTATTTTTCATCAGCCGCCAGAAAAAGTAGCTGTGAAAGAAACGCTCAAAGTGGTCAAAACCGACCCATGGGCTGCCCCAAATGCCTTTGGTCGCAATAAAGTCCTTGAAGGCGATTTGGATGCCGTACATCGGAACGTATTGGAACAGGATGTAATAAGCGATCACCGGGGAAATCAGCAAATAGAGCTGCCAGTTCCGGTAGATCCGGTTCCACTTCAACGCCTTGCGTTTTTTGCCGGCTGCCGCCTGCACGGCGGGTTGTACTTGAATGTCAGCCATACGACATCACCTCGAATGAAGGATAGGATAAGCGCAAACCCTGTCATGACTGGGGATCGCAAACAAACGGCCCCGTTTATATGTAATATAAAATGACATAACAACAATGGGAACTGAGTTTGGAGATGTGTCGCTTACTGGAATAGAGTGGTTTGGATTATTTTTGGATAAAAATTCGGATTTTATTTGGATTAATTTTGGATATAAACAATCATCTATAGGACAAAACCGGGATATCCCGGGAAGTTATCGTTAAAGGGAGGAATGACCTCATTTTCATAATTCCTTTATTTAAAGTAAATGAAAACGCAATCATATAGCATATGGTTCGCGGAAAATTTGGATATCGATCACTCCAAAAGGATGAAAACCAATCCAAACGTTGTTTAATTTTTCCTCATCATAATATAGCTTTTTGGGGATGTCAAACATTATTTTGGATTGTTTTGGTTTCAAAACCGCTCAAATTTTACTTAAAAATGCAAAAAAGCATCCGCCGGAACCTGCTCCCAGCCGATGCTGCTCACAAAAACGCGTTATTATTATGTAACATTATCGAACATAAAAAGTCATTTTCTGCTGTAACTGGACGACTCTCTGACGATCAATGAACAGGACAGCAAAATCTTGGTCCCTGCCGGATAGTGCCCGTCCAAATAGTCGACAATCGATTTGGCGGCAACCCGGCCGATTTCGTGCTTGGGCACCGAAACTGAAGTTAACGGAGGCGTTGTATATTGGGCGACATCAATATTGTCCATGCCTACGATAGCGATATCCTGCGGGATCCGGCCTTCACGCTCCACAACGGCCCGCATCGCCGGGATCGCCAGCATGTCGCTGGCGCAGAAGATCGCCGTCGGCCATTCCGCTTTCGGAAGCCGGCTCAGCAAATCGCTCACCCCACTGTAGCTGCGGTCCACGTTCCAGTCCGTATTGATCAGCCAGTCCTGGCGCAGGGCAAGTCCCTCCTCCAGCATGGCGAATTTATACCCGACAAAACGCTCCTCGCTCTCCATCTGCCTGGAATAGGCAGGACCACCAACAAATCCGATCCGCGTATGTCCCTGTTCGATCAAGTGGCGCACGGCCGCCCGTGAGGAGAAGATCCGGTCACAGTCCACGACAGGCACCGACAGTCTATCGTCGTTCAGGCTCACACCCAGGATGGCGATCCCTTCCTTCTGAATCAGCCCGAACAGCTCCTCGTCATACCAGCTGATGGCCACGACGCCCTGCGCCCCGGTTTCCCTCAGCATCTGCTTCAGCCTCTCGGCATCCGACACTTCCTCCGATGTGCGGACCATCGCCGGCAGCTGTCCCATCTCTTCCATCTTTTCATGGAAACCGGCCAGCACCTTGGAGAAATACGGATGATCGTCCATCAGATGCTGGGGAACGATACAGGCGATCCGCTTGGTCTCGACAACCTGCTGGGGCGCGCCTTTCTGCGATCCGTGCCATTTGTACCCCAGCTCTTGGGCCGCTTCCCGGATCTTCTGCTTCGTTTCCTCACTGACCGGCCGGCTGGTGTCATTGCTGATCGCCCGGGATACGGTGGAAATGGACACGCCCACCCGTTCGGCAATATCTTTTAGCTTCGCCAATCCAAGTCCCTCCTCTGCAAATTTTGGCTCCAAATTTTACAACTGCAAACTGATCATATCATAAACCTGCAAATGCGTGGCGTCAAAATTCTACGCGGTGATGGCTCCCCCAAAAATGAACCAAATGCAAAAAAGCTGTTCCGAAAAACGGATGAATCCGCTTCGAGAACAGCCCGTAATGCCGCTATCTGTCGTAGGTGACCACATAATTTTGAAGGCCGGTATGATAGTAACCGATGCTGTATTCGATCACCTGGCCCAGCTCGTCATAGGAGTAACGCAGCCTTTTGAGGACCGGGGTACCCCCGTCCAGGCCGAGCGTCTTCTGCACATGTTCCGGCGGGACGGCCACCGTAAACTCATCCCGCAAATTGCCGAGGGGAATATCCCGCCCTTCGAGCCATTCATACAGAGACATGGCGTTCAGGTCGTCCATATCCACCTCGCCGGCATCCGGGGTCACATAATGCGTGTAATAAATGTACGGCCGGTCATCCAGGAAATACACCCGTTCCAGCAGTAAGCTGGTCTCTCCCAGCAGCCGCCAAGCTTCCGACGATTCGTCGTTGGTCACGCGCTTGACCTGAAGCCACAGCTTCCGGATCTGATGCCCTTCCTCCACCAGCACTTCCGTGAAATGCTTCCACTTGGCCAGCTTGGATACCGATGTATTGCGGATCACCTTCGTTCCCCGGCCGCTGCCCTTCTCCAGAAAGCCCTCGCTGACCAGCTCCGAAACGGCGGCCCGGATCGTAATTTTGCTGACCGCAAATTCCTTCTCCAGCTGCGGCTCCGAAGGGATATTTTCGCCTTTGGGGTACACGCCGTGCAAAATCCGTTCCTTCAAAATATGCTTGATTTGTATGTACAACGGCCTATCTTTGCGGGATAAGCTCACAGCAGCTCCACTACCTTTCTACGTCACCTGCGGATGCCGTCATCGCCTTGAGAATGTCCTGCGCGGTGGACATCGGCGTATCGCCCGCCACCGTATGGGCCAGCATGCCGGCGGCCGCCGCATAACGCACCGTCGTCTCCGGCGGCAGGCCTTCCAGCTCGCCATGGATGATTCCGCTGGCAAAAGCATCTCCTGCCCCTATTCTATCATAGACGGCGAACGTCAGCAGGTCCGAATACGCAAATTGTCCGCTGGTGAACATAAATCCTTGCAGCGAATGGGAATTGTCGCCGTTCACGAAGCGGTGGGTTCCGGCGACCGTGCGGATGCCGAACGTCCGCGCGGCAAGCGGAATCAGCTCTTCCAGCTGCTCCCGGCGGGTTTCCTTCTCCGTACGGAAGCCAAGCGTCAGCATGGCGTCCCGCTCGTTCATCAGGACGACGTCCGCCAGGCGGAGCATCTCTTCATAATGCGGCCTTGCCCGGTCATATCCGTCTTCCCCCCACAGGGATGGACGGTAGTTGCAGTCAAATATGACCGTGCCGCCCTGCTGTTTCACCGCCCGGGCGAGCGCCTTCATATGGGCGCGCACCCCGTCGTTCATAGCCAGGGCGATCCCGCAGAAGTGAACGGCGTCCACCCGGCCCGCAATGCCGGTGAAGTCGTACGTTCCCTCCGGAGCGGTGTTAAAGCTGCTCTCCAGCCGGTTCGTATATGTGACCCGGCTCGGGCGGACGCCGAAGCCGTTCTCGAGAAAGTACATCCCGAGGTACTTTCCGCCGCGGCCGGCAAAGGAGAGGTCGATGCCGAGCTTACGGAGATAGGCTGCCGCCGCATCGCCCAGCGGATTGTCCGGCAGGCGGGTCACGAGCATCCCTTCATGGCCCATGCGTGACAGTGCGGAAGCCACGTTGACTCCGGTGCCGGAGAACGTGTAATGCAGCGTCCCGGACTGGGACAGCAGTTCAACCCCCGGAACCGTCAGGCGCATCATCACTTCCCCGAAAGCCGCGATGCGCTTAGGCATAATCGTCCGCCAGCTTCTTCATGATTCCGGTCAGCGTCCGGACGTGCATGATGTTGGTATTGCCCGTATCTTTGTCGATGATGGAAGAATACACATGCGGAATAACCTGAGGCACACCGCCTTCCAGCGCGATGCGGAGAATGGCTTCGAAATTGTCCATGTCGATGCCGCCGGTCGGCTCCAGGGCAAAGCCTTCCGCAGCGCATGCCTTCACGACTTCACGGTACTCATCCTCGCGCGAAAGCCCCTGCATCGGGAAATACTTGAGCGCATTCCCGCCCATATCGCGCACCAGCGCGATCGCTGCCGCTACAGGAATGATGGCCGGATCGGACTGCGCCGCGCTGAATGGGCCGGTCGAAATGTTAACATAGCCCGGACGGCCGCATGGCGATACAAGGCTGTTGATCCAGCTGTCCTTCGCCCCGAGGTTCGCCCGGGTCGCGCCGACTGCCGGGAAAACCTGATTGATATGGCTTCCGGGGTAATGCTTGGCGATTTCCGCCACCACCGCAGCCTGGCGGTTGTCCCCGGCCCCAAGCCCGATCGACACCGCCTCGTCGATCGCCTCGCCGTACTGCTTCATCGCCGCCACAGCTTCTTCCACGCTGGCGTAGTCCTTCGACAGGACGCCGACAAGCACATGGCCTTCGGCCGCTTCAAAAATCTCCTTGGCGTTCGCGATATCCTTCGCCAGCACGTTCAGGGCGACGCGGCCCTTATACCATCTCTTCTCTATGTGGGACATTTTATTTTCCTCCTGTCAATTCACGGATTCGCGATTCAATCACCGTCATGTCATCGCCCATCAACGGCCTTGGATCGATGTCAAAATACCCCTGTCTTACGCCGTAATCCCGGGTATATATCGCAATGGCGCCCTGTCTCAAGCCGTCGTTCACATCCTTGGCGGTCGTTCCCGCCTGCTGCGGATCGATCTGCACCCGCGCCCGGTAAATGGCCCGGCCGGCCTCATCCTGCACGATCGTTACCCGGACCCCGGGAATGTCGTTCAGCGGCATCAGCGCCTGCAGCGATGCCTTTTCCTCCTCGCTCCGATCGACTTTGACCATATATTCGTCCAGCGCCTGCAGCAGGCCGAACGACGTTTCCTTGCCCACCTTCATGCTTCGTCCGATACCATGCAGCTGGACCTTCACCCACTCGATATATTCCCGTTTGCCCGCCACAATGCCGGAGGTCGGTCCTTCGATCGCCTTGGAGCCGCTGTATATGGCCAGATCCGAGCACTTCACGTACTTCTGGAGGTCTTCTTCCGCCGCAGCGTCGACGATCAGCGGTACGCCTGCCCGCTTGGCGGCTTCCCACGCTTCTTCAACGGAGATCATGTTCTTTTGTACGGCATGATGCGATTTTACGTACAAAATGGCAGCCGTCTTGTCCGTCACCGCGTCTTCGATATGCTCCGTGCGCCCCTCATTGGCATATCCAACCTCGACCAGCTTGCCGCCGCCGAGGTAGACCATCGTTTCCACCGGAGCGCCGTACTGCACGTTATGACCTTTAAGAATGATAATTTCGTTTTTCGCGATCGGCTCTTTATGCAGCTGTTCGCTCCGGCGGCGGTTTCCCTGCGTAACGATACCGGCCACCGACAAGGCGATGCCGCTGGACGCCGAGTTGACGATGACCGCCGCCTCCGAGCCGAGAACTCCGGCAATGTAATCGCCCGCCTTATCCACCAGGTCGGCGATTTCCACATAGCTCTGTCCGCCCTGCTTCATCGCTTCCATGACCGTGTCCGTCGGCGCGGAAACGCCGAGAATGCTCATCCGTCCGCTGGCATTGATGACCCGCTTGAGCCCATACTTAGAAAACAATGAATTCCCCATGAATGACCACTCCTTTGGTAGTAATGACTTGCTCAGCCGTTCTGTGCACACCCTCGGAATCTACAAGCTGCGCGGAATCGCCGCTCACCGTAAAGAGGCTCAAATTCGCCGCATCCCCGACCTGTATCCGCCCGAGCTCGGGTCTGCCAAGCCACTGCGCCGCACGGACCGTGACTCTGCTGATCGTTTCCTCTAGAGAATACCCCAGGCTGAGGAACTTGGAAAGTACATTTGCCAAGCTGTACACGGGACCGTTCAGCCGGTTGCCCCGGTAAATATCCGTACTGATCGTATCCGGATGAATGCCGTGCCGTTTCGCGTCTTCAGCCACCCGGAAGGAAAAGCTTGCCGTCCCATGCCCAACGTCCAGATGGACGCCGCGCCGCACGGCATCGGTGAGCACTTTCAGCGGACGGCCGTCTGCATCAAACAGATTGTTGCTCTTGCCGTTTAAATAGTGGGTGATGATGTCGCCCTTCTCCAGAAGGGGAATCACGTCCCGGATATCCGGCGGCGCCGAACCGATATGCACCATCAGCGGCAGGCCGGTATCGGCCGACAAACCCCGGGCAAGGCGCAGCGGCTCGAGCCCGCTCTCCTTGACGACGCTCCGGCTGATGCGCGCCTTCAGCCCAACGATCAGCTCCGGATACGTCTGCGCCGCCTCGATCGCTTTGCCGCGGTCGATCCATTCCAGCCGGGACAGCTCATCCACCCGTTGCAAGCCGATCCGCGAAATGTTCATGAAGGCGAGCAGATTCGTCTTGGCTGCACGTCCGCTGGCGGCCAGATCGGCAATCCGGTCGGCCCCGCAGCTTCCCGCGTCGACGATCGTCGTGACGCCCTGCTTGACGCCGATTTCGTCAATGTCATCGCCGTAAGGGTCAAATTCGGGAAAGGCATGGACGTGCATATCGATCCAGCCGCTCGACACGTAAGTGCCCCGGCCGTTCCATACGGCGTCTCCCTTCCCCTCGCCGGCAGCCGTAATGCCGGCGAGGATGCCCTTGGTTATGACGATGTCGATTTCTTCTCCGCTCACAAGCTTCACTTGGCGGAGTACGGTCGTTTGCTCCATGTCATCACCTGTCTTTTTATTATAACGTTATAATGTTTAAGATAGCACGGAACTACCCGCAAGTAAATATAACGTTATAATGTTTCAAGGAAGCAGCGTTACCCCAAAAAATCAGAATGAAAGGTTGTAGATCCGCAGCCCGCCGTCATAGATAATAGGATTAGACAAACCACGTTCGACGTACATTGGAAGAAGCAGAACCGCCATCATCAGCTCCATACGATACGAAAAGGGGAAACGGCCATGAAGCTGACCTTGGTAAGACTTACCGCCTACGGGCTGGATTTTATCATGCTTGCGCTTGTGCTCGTCGGTCTTCAGCTGGCGGCCTATCATCTGACCGGAGGATTCCCGTTTGACAGGCTGGTCAAGGGCTATCAGATCGAATGCTGGGTGCTTGCCACGATGTCCTTCCCCGTGTGGCTGTATTTTATCGTGTCGGAGTATTTTTTCGGCGCGACGTTAGGCAAAAAGCTGCTGCGGCTCTCGGTGACCCGCCGGGACGGAGAGCGTATTTCCTTTATCCAGGCCGCCGGCCGGACCTGCCTCAAGCTGCTGCCGTGGGAGCTGACCCATCTGATTGTCCTGGTTCCGGACCCATGGTGGAACGTCCCGGAGCCGCCGTATCCCGCATTGGTTCTGATTCCGAACGGGATGATCCTGCTGTACATCGTGTTCCTGCTGCTTAACCGGGGAAAGCGCGCGCTTCATGATATTCCTGCCGGCACTTTCGTCCGCCACCGATGATAGAACTGCACGGCTCCACCGAATCGTTAATAATCTCAAAAAAAAAAACGGACCACGCCCACTGGCATGATCCGTCTTCCTTTATAACTATAATTTTGCCGGCGTGCCTGCAATCGTTCGGCCCACTTGCGTCAAAATGTCGGACATGGACCGCTCGTCGTGCACATCATAATCCTCGATGTTCAGGCGCAGCACCGGGCAGGCATGAAATCCGTTAATCCAGACCGTATACCGTTCATGCATTTCTTCCCAATAAGACACGTCTGTCTGGATTTCCATCTCGCGGCCGCGTTCCCGGATTCGGGACAGAATGGACGGCAGGCTCCCTTCGATATAGATCAGGACGTCCGGATGTGGAAAATAAGGCGTCATTACCATCGCCTCGAAGAGGCTGGTATATGTACGGAAGTCCGTTTCCGACATCGTCCCTTTATCCGCATGCATTTTGGCGAAAATCCCGGTATCCTCATAGATGGATCGGTCCTGGACAAAGCCACCGCCGAGTTCGAACATACGCTTCTGCTCTTTAAACCGCTCGGCCAGGAAATAGATTTGAAGATGGAAGCTCCAGCGCTCAAAATCGTGATAGAACTTCTCCAGGTACGGATTGTCGTCCACCTGCTCCAGCGAGGTTTTAAAGCCGAGCGAACCGGCCAGCGCCGCCGTCAGCGTCGATTTGCCGACACCCACCGTGCCCGCCACCGTAATGACCGCATTATCCGGGATATTATATGGATTCATACACAAGCTCCTTTATTTGCGAGGCTATCGTTTCAAATTGTTCCTCATTCTTGACGAAATCAACTTCGTCCCCATTAATCGTCAGCAATACCGTCGATGCACCGTCTGTGCCGTCACTGAGCTTGCCCATCGCGGCATCATAGTCCTCGATCAGCTGCTTGAGATAGGCGGGATCCATTCCTTCTTCAAAAGGGCGGCCCCGCCGGGCGATCCGTTGCAGCAGCGTATCCAGGCTGGCCCGGATATAGATAATGACGTTCGGCTTCGGCAGATCGCCGGTCAGCACCTGATAGATTTGCCGGTACTTCTCCCGCTCGACGCCGTGCAGCGTTCTTTCGCTGAAAATTAAATTTTTATACATATGATAATCGGAGATAACCGGCTGCCCCTTGCCGATATAACCGTTCACCGTATGAGTGAGCTGCTTGTACCGGCTGCACAAAAAGAACATTTCGAGCTGAAAGCTCCAGTCCTCCATATTCTCGTAAAATGACTCGATGAACGGATTTTCCTCCACAATTTCCTTCACCACCGGAAAGCCCAGTCTGTTAGCCAGCATCGCAGCCAGCGTGGTTTTCCCCGCTCCAATGGGCCCTTCCACGGCGATAAACGGCACCTGTTTCATGAATGGTGTGACTCCCTCCCTACGGTATGCCAAAAAAAACGACTTACCTATTGTATCACAGCATCGTCCGTTTGCTAGAAGAACTTTTCTTGAAATCATATCCTTTAGCTGCGCAGGTTATGCAGGCGCTGAAGGCCTGGAAAGCCAGTGCTCCGGTCCTGGTTGACGGGCATGCCGACATAACACTATAATTTGTAGTGTAAAGGGAGTGCACTGTATGAAGATGAACAAGTTCAATTATCAAGGACGGGGACTGGAGCGATTCTTCGGCCCGCTTGAAGCCAAGGTCATGGACGTGATCTGGAGCCGCCTGGAGGCGGTGACCATCAAGCAAGTGAACGCCAAGATCAGCGAAGACAAGCCCATGAGCTTCAACACGATCATGACGGTCATGAACCGGCTTGTTGACAAGGGGATTCTGCAGAAGAAGCTTCAGGGGAAATCTTACGTGTACAGCCCCGTTCTGACGAAGGAGCAGTTTCTGGAGGAACAATCGAAAGAGCTGTCCTACGATCTGGTTAAGGAGTTCGGTTCCCGGGCCGTCGCCCATATGATCGATGCGATGGAACAGGTGGACCCCGACCTGCTCGACCAACTGGAAAAGCAAATCAAACAATGGAAAAAGGATCGGTAAGCCATGTGGGAAAAGCGATCGAAAGGGATGCTCGCCTTTGTCATGCTGACGGCCGGCTTGGTCTACGTGCAGATGACGCTGTTTGTGGTTCAGTTTATTTTCCATGTCCATATGCCGGCGAACCTCTTTAATGTCTGCATTGAATTTTTGCGATTCATCGGGTTCCCGGTCCGGATCAATGTCATGCTGTTTTTGCTGCTTACCTCGCTCCTGCTGTCGCTTGCCGTCTGGCTCCGGGAAGGCATCGCTTCGTTCCGCTGGAGGAAGCTTCTGCATCGCTGCCTGGATCCCGACTTATCGCAGGCGATCGGCGAAGAGCACGGTCTTGGTCCCGAGGCTTTAACTGTGATCGATCATCCGGATCAGGTCGCCATGACGGTGGGACTGCTGCGGCCCCGCATCGTCCTGTCGACAGGCCTCATATGCGAGCTGAGCGAGAGCGAACTCGCCGCCGTCATGGCTCACGAGAAGTACCATTTGAGCGAGAGGCATCCGCTTAAAATTTTTCTGCTGACGCTGGTCGGCACCACGTTCTGGTACATACCGATCTACCGCTGGCTGATCGGCAAATACAAAATGCTGATCGAGCTGATGGCCGACCGTCAGGCCGTTCGCGCCACCGGAAGCGTCGCCGATCTGGGCAGTGCCCTGCTCGTGATGCTGAAGCGGGGGACATCCGCCACGCTGGTACCGAGCAGCGCGTCGTTTGCCGACAACGCGATCAATCTGCGCTTGAAGCTGCTGGTGGATCCGCACTTTAAGCCGCCGCTGCGTCCGCCGCTTATCCCCTGCATCGTCTCTCTGATCGCATTCGGATTCGTCGTATTTGGCATTGGATAATGCGGTAAAACAACGCCTTGCCGTTTCATATCAGGCAGCGGCGTTTTTTCGGAAACTTAAAACTACGTTATGTAGTGTTAATTGAAGTGGAGGAGAAATGGTGATGAATTATTTATGGGATAACAAGCATTTTATCATTACGCATTTTCCGATCGTGCTCCTGCTGTTCAGCCTGCTGTTTGATCTGGCTGCTCTGATCTGAAAAAAACGGGAGTGGCATTCCGCAGCCCTCATCTGCCTCATCATCGGCACGGTCAGCACGGTCGCTGCGGTATTGACCGGACCGAAAATGATGCGCAATCCGAACGTAGAAACTCATGCCATGTACGGCATCTATACGATGTATTTGGCGATCGCGCTATGCATCGTACGCGGAGCGATTGGGCTCTGGAAGAAGCGGGACGTCGGCAGAAACCCGCTGTACCTCGTGGTGACCCTCGCAGCCGTCGTCCTGGTGATGTATACCGCTCATCTCGGGGGAGAGATGGTGCACCGTCCGTTCGAGCCCGGGCAGTTCCCTCAAGGACAGATGGGCGGCGGTCAAGGCCAAGGCGCCTCAGCCGGGATGCCGGGCGGGCAGGGTGCGCCCGGGGACCAGGGCGGCCAGCCGCCGGCAGACGGAAGCGCCGGCGCTTCCGGATCGGATTCGGCGGAGTAATTTCCTATTTCCGCCAGGCTGCACTCCCCTTAACGGCAAAACAGCGGTCCCCGGTGTATCCGGTGGAGCCGCTGTTTTTTGGTATGACGATCCATGCCGTTGAATGTTCCGCTCACCGTGCCGGATGATCCGCTTCAGGCTGCTTGATGCGCTCTTTACTTCCGTCCTTCCCCGCTTTTCCGTTCGAACTCGGCTTGGCACGGAGGCCGGCTGGCCCATCATTCCCCGCCTGCTTTTCACCCGGCTTTGCTCCCGGCCCGGTTTCCGCTTTAGGCGGCACTTTGGCCCCCGCAGGCTCCTGCTTCGACTGGGATTCCAGCTTGACGCCGGGTCTGGCGGGCAGACGCTTCACGTACCGGTCCGACAGCCCCATCCGCTTTTGAATAAATTCAAAGTCCGGTCGATACCGCTCGACGTTCTGTACCGGCAGCATCGTACGGAGATCGTATGCCTTTCCGTCCTCAAATCCGTTTTTTCCAGCGACAAACACGATGTCGTCATTAAAAAAGGAGCCGGCCGGCATGTAATACCGCGATCCGACAATATTGTGACCGACGTTGGCCAAATCGTGGCCGAAAGCGGTAAATTTCTCCTGTTTCAAATCAATGCCCATCACATTCGCCACTGTGGGCAAAATATCGATCTGCCCTCCGGTCCGCTCGATCCTCTTGCCTTCGCGCTGGCCGGGCAGGTGGATGATCAGCGGCACGTTGTACGTGCTGATGTGCTTATGGTACGGAATGCCGAGCGCTTTGCTGACGGTGGCGGGGCGATGATACCTTTTATGAAGGCCGAAATGGTCTCCATAGATCACGACTACGCTGGTATCCCAGAGCCCCGATCTTTTCAGCTTGTCGATAAAGGTTCCCAAGGCATAATCGGTATAGTTGACGGCCGTCAAGTAGTCCCCGAGGCGCCCATCGGCGAAGTCGTCAGGAAGGTGAAGACGCTTGTCGGCTTCTTTGATTTTATAGGGAGAATGGCTCGTCACGGTAACGAATTGGGCGTAGAACCGCTTGTCCAGCTTTCGCATCGTTTTCATTTTACGGATACCGACCCGGAACAATTCCTCATCCGACGCCCCGAACCGGCTGAATTTGACCTTGCTGAAATAGGGCTTGTCATAATACGCGTGAAACCCCAGCGCCGGATACATTTGGTCCCGGTTCCAGAAGGTCACGTCATTGACATGAAACGTCGCCGTAACGTAATGATTCCTGCCCAACAGCTTGGCAAGGCTCGGCAGCTTTCGGTCGGCATACGTAGTAGACATGGCTGAAAACCCGATGGGGTAGATCGACGTGCTGGCGGCAAACTCGGCGTCTGACGTATTGCCTACTCCGATTTGCTGGAATATGTATGGAAAATACAAGCTTTCTTTGGACAACTGTTTCATTACCGGCGCTACCTGATGCCCCTGAACCGATGCATTCAGCACAAAATTTTGAAAGGATTCCAGCTGAACGACAATGAGATTTTTGCCCTTTCCGGCCCCCCAATAGGTTCTGGCACTGCCCTCGGGAGGCTCCCCAATCGGATAAGTCCGGTCGAGCTCTTCAAGTTTTTCGGGAATCGTTTTTTCGCGCTGGGGCTTAACCTCTTTTTTTGTCAACGAATGCGGCTTGGTTTCGGGCTGCAGCTTGGCCGGAAGGTTCCGGTAGAGCAGGACCGCGCCTGCAATCAATGCAGTCGACAGGGCGGCGGCAATATAACGGGCATAACGAGACTTGAATCGGTTCATCAGCTCTTTAACCACTCCAAGAAGCATAATATGGCGGTCAATCCTGGACCTGTTATAGGGTGTCCCATCCTGCCCGAATGATTCCCGGTTCTGCGAAAAAAAGCAAAAAAACCCTTGGCATTCAAGGGTTTGGATTTCCATATCGCGTCGGGTCTAAAGATAACATTTACAGCGTTTCGGCAGCCTGGCTGAGCCAAGCCGACAGCTGGCCGGCATCAAACGAGTCCCCTTTGCGCAGCTTCATCGTTTTTCTTTCCGCCGGTCCCTCAAACATGCCTTCCGGAAGGTCCAGCCCGTCCGCATTAAAGATCGTAAAGCTGACCGCATCCTTCGAGGCGGAGATGACGGCAGCGTATTTTCCGTTTTTCAAAAAATGGGGTTTCTTGTACTGGATGCGCTCGCTCACGTCCGGCAGGGCCTGATGGACCACTTCACGCAGACGGGTGGACAGCTCGTTTTGCCACGGTTCTTTCAACGCCTCAATATAATCGACGACTTCCTGATTCATTTATGATTCGCTCCTTTGTCAACGATGAATGGGTTGCTTATGAAAATTTCTGCATCTGATCCAGCATACGGACCTGCTCCTGCAGGTCCGCTTCCAGGGCCAACACCCTTGGATTTCGGTCTTCCTGTGCCCATTCCCTGAGCTCGCGGACATCTACTTCGCTGCCCTCACAGCCTTCGGGTACCGGCATCTTCATAGCCCATTCCACCGCCTCGTCCGCCGTTGCCGACTCGATGACTACGTATCCCGCGATGAGCCGATGATCCACAGGGAATGGACCGGGGCAGACCTCCGGAATTCCGTCACGGCCGGTAAGCCGGATTCGGACCCCGCTTGAACTGGGCTGGAGCTCCTCGGCAGCAAGGAGCTTGCCTGCCTGTGCCAACGCCTTGCGATATTCGGCCATCCCTTCCTCGAACCGGCGCGTGTGTAAAATACCGGCTTCCGACAACCCGTTAGCCCTGACAATCAACATAAATCTCATGAACGTTTCCCTCCTTGTTGGAGGAAGACTAAAGGCCACGATTTCCTGCCCTTCTTATTCTTCCACCTGCTATAACGACGAATGGGAACGTCCTTCATCGACATACAGCAGCAAAATAATTAATTTGGTGAACCGCCGCACTCCGCGGCCCGCTTCAAGAGCAGCTGCTGCTCACGGCTGTTGCGGGTCATGGCGGCCGCCCGTTCGAATTCGGAGCGGGCTTCGTCCATCCTTCCGAGCTTGACCAGAAGGTCGCCGCGGACGCTCGGGAGCAGGTGATACTCTTTCAGGGCGGGTTCGTGCATCAGCTCATCGACGAGCTGCAGACCGAATGCCGGACCGAAGGCCATCGAAATGGCCACCGCCCGGTTCAGCTCGACGATCGGGGAGGGCGCCACCCTGGACAGCGCCTCGTAGAGGGCAGCGATTCGGGCCCAATCCGTGTCCGCTGCAGCGGGCGCCTGCGCATGACAGGCGGATATCGCCGCCTGAAGCGCGTAAGGACCGAGCGGGCGGCCCAGCTTCCGGCACCGCTCCAGCGCCGCCAGCCCACGGCGGATAAGCAGCCTGTCCCACTGCGCCCGATTCTGGTCCATCAGCAGCACCGGCTCGCCGGAAGCGCTGACCCGGGTCTTGAAACGGGAGGACTGGATTTCCATCAAAGCCACCAATCCGTGAACCTCCGGTTCCTCCGGGGCAATCTCGGCCAGAACGCGTCCAAGCCGCAGCGCTTCCTGGCAGAGCAGCGGGCGGAGCCAGTGGTCTCCGGTCGTCGCCGAGTATCCTTCATTAAACATCAGGTAGATGACCTCAAGTACGGCGCTCAAGCGCTCCTGCAGCTCCTCTCCTGCCGGAACCTCAAAAGGAACCTTGCGGCTGCTTAAGGTTCGTTTGGCGCGGACGATCCGCTGGGCGATGGTCGATTCTGCCGTCAGAAAGGAACGGGCGATTTCATCCGTGGTCAGGCCGCATAACAGGCGAAGCGTCAGCGCGACCCTGGCATCCCGAGACAGCACCGGATGGCAGGTCATAAAGATCAGACGGAGGAGATCATCGCCGATCTCCCCGTCCATATTCCGCTCCAGGTCATCTTCAGTATACAATTCTGTTATCTGCGCCATCTCCGCGTATTTCTCATCCCGGAGCTTGTTTCTGCGCAGCAGATCGATGGCCTTCCGCTTGGCCGCCGTCATCAGCCAGGCGCCGGGATTGTCGGGGATGCCGCTTTCCGGCCACCGCTGGAGGGCGATCACCAGGGCGTCCTGGGCCAAATCCTCGGCCAGGCCCACATCCCGGACCATTCGCGTCAGGCCGGCGATCAGCTTCGGGGATTCAATCCGCCAAATGGCGTCAATGGTCCGGTGCGTTTGTGATGAAGTCACGCTTTTCGTTGCTCCTCCAGCTGCTGCCGGAGCGCGTTGTCCTTGGCGATGGCTTCCGGATTATCCGTCAGGTCCTCCATTTCAAACACCTGTCTCAGCTCAATTTGACCCTGGCCGTATCCGTGGGGATCCGGCATCCGCAGCGCCCACTCGATCGCTTCCTCCCTCGATTTGACTTCAATCAAAGTATACCCAGCGATCATCTCTTTGGCTTCGGTGAACGGCCCGTCGACCACTTTCGGTTTGCCGCCGGGTTCCGGGTAGGAGATACGGATCGCACTGGAGCTAGGAAACAGGCCATCGCCTCCGAGCATGACACCGGCTCTGGCCAGTTCTTCGTTATAACGCTGCATGGCTTCAAGTAACTCCGGACTTGGCAGAACTCCCGCTTCAGAATCGGTTGTCGCTTTGACGATCATCATAAATCTCATATTTTTATTCCTCCTTGGATTGGGATGAAGCCGCCGTCTTCCCTGATTCAGCTTCTATCATTTCGACGAACGGGAGAGACTGAAATCGACATCAGCGCTTCATTTTTAAAAATTTTTTATTTCTTTTGGTCTGGATCGTTCAGTCATGCCTTTACATGCCGGATGCCTGCGCCTTGTCTGCAAAAAATGCGGACAGTTCCGCCGCAATTTTCGGAGCGTCCAGCTTTTTCGTATGGCCGAGCCCCTTCTTACTCAGCAGAACGGCGTTCGGCAGTCCTTGAGCCAGCGCACCGGCGGCATGGCGGAGGGAGATCGGACTATCCGGCCCTTCCAGAACAAGCGTCGGCATCGTCACGCGGCTCCACTGTTCAACAGGCAGCGGTTTACCGTCCCAATAACCGTCAAGCAGCGCGGCATCATAGGGCAGCGTGTGGGCCACCGCCATCAGGTTCGCCCACACCTTCGGCATCATTCGCATCATGCTGACGACGAACCCGGGGGCTCCCATCCCTTTGGTCATAAAATATTTAATCGCTTCGGCGCGCCGCCCGCTGCGGATCAGCTCCGTCACCTGCGGCATAAAGTCCTGCGGCGGCTTCCGGTCCGAGGCATCGACCACAAGCGGCGGTTCGTGGAGGGCAAGCTTCGTGATGGCCGCCCCTCGGGCGGCTGCCTCAAGGGCCAATACGGCTCCCGAGGACAGCCCCCAGACATACGCGGAGCCTCCGGCCGCTTCGATGACCGCTTCCAAATCCTCGATCTCGCGTTCCACGGCGTAGGGCTGGGAATCCCCGCTGTCTCCCCGCCCGCGGCGGTCGTAGTTATATACGGTAAACTGGCTGGACAGCAGCTGGGCCAGCTGGACCTGCGCCGGAAATTTGCGGTAACTGAACGCCCCCGCCACCAGGATGAGCGCAGGCCCCCTCCCGCTCCGGTCGTAAGCGATCTTGGTTCCGTCTTTTGAAAGGACAGTGTGCATGAGAATAATCTCCTTTTTCATGGTTTCTATATAGACGACGAATGGACGAAACCCGGATCGACATATCTTCAAAAAAAAGTTTTCAACAAGCTGTTCAGTGCTTCCTTCCCTTTCCGGATGTAATCATACATCTGTTGGTTCTTGGACGCCTAATTGTTTTCGGCAGCGTATGCCCGATTTCCTCCCTGTTTTCGGAGTGCTGCCGATTCCTAGAACCTTGGGGAATCTTTTTTTGTGCACGCTAAAGCGGCCGCCGGGAAAATCCCTTGAGCCGCTTTTTTGATCCATATTTGCAAAACGATCTGGTGTGGTTTGGTTCCTTAAACAACAAGGAGGATGAAAATTCGATGTCGAATAACAAAATCATAGAAACTGAATGAGGGGGGAAGTGAACATGGCAGAGGACAATACCCGGTACGAACAGGTGAAAATGATTTGTGCAGAAGATTGCGGAAACGCACCCAAAAAAGAGTTCCTCAGAGCGTTTAATGCTGCCTTTGTTTGCAACGATATTGACTTTATTAATGAGAAGACGATAGAAGATATCCAATGGAATATTGTCGGCCATAATACATTGCAAGGTAAGGATCAGGTTTTCGAAATGCTCAGAAAGCTGATGGACAAAACGCCAACGGAGTTAATCATTAGCAATATCATCACGCACGGATATTCCGGTTCTTTAAATGGCATACTCAACCTCGAAAATAATATGAGCTACGCTTTCTGTAATATTTATCGTTTCAACAGCAGTTTAAACAAAACAAAAATTAAGGAAATTACTTCTTATATCATCGATATTTCAAAATAACAAACGATAAATAAGCCGCCTTTATCCTCTCAGGCGGCTTTTATTCATTTAACTATGAACCTTCAAACCATCTGCGGCAGTGCCAGCGGTTCTAACGCATGGGTTTCATGGATAAAGACGAACGCATCGTAACGCATCGGCATACGCGAGGGAACGTAATTCCCAAGCTCATACCCGGGGTCATAGACGACGCCGATCGCCCGGTGACCGAATACCTCCCGCAGCTCCGGCTGGGCATCGGCGTCGAACAGCAATAGCATGTTCTCGCCTCCGCCTGCCCGGCCCAACAGGTCTTCCCAACTACCCCGGATGGCGGCCGGAACTTCCATGACCTCCACGGGGGCACCCCAGGCCGAGCCTGCCAGCACATGCCCGTGATGGGTGCCGAAGCCGACGCTGAACGTCTGGGCCGGTCGGTAATATTCGCGGACGAGCTGACCGACGTTGACCATGCCGTCAGCCGCCATGTCCGTTGCGCGGGCGTCCCCGATATGGGTATTATGCTCCCACAGCACAGCCCGGGCATCCGGCCCGTGATAATCGAGCAGCTGCCGGAGCGCCCGAACCATATGACGGTCCCGGACGTTCCAGGAATCGGGTCCTCCGCGGACCATGGTCCGGTAATAGTGCTCCGCGTCGGCGGCCGCCATCGTGTTCATCATGGCGTTCAGCTCCGCTTCGCTCTGCGGATGGCCGAGCCTGGTGCGCTGCATTTCATGCAGCAGCGCCACGATCTCCTCCTCACAGCCTTCCCCGATCAGTCCGGCGGAAATGCCATAGGACTGTGAATCGTCCCCATAAGGCTCAAAGCAGCCGAACGCCTGCAGCGCCGTATCCAGGAGGGGCGACTCCGTTTGCTTCAAATAATCGACGATATGCTGCATGGATTCCCACAGGCTGTATACGTCGAGGCCGTAAAAGCCGATCCGTTCCCCGGCGGGCCGCCCCAAGTTATAGCTTCTGAGCCATTCGATGAACGCTTCCATTTCCCGGTTGGCCCACATCCAGGACGGCCATCTGTGAAATGCCCGCAGCGCCTCTGCCGCCGATTTGGCTTCGTTATCCTCCAAATCCTTGACGTACTTGTTGACTTCGTAGCAGGAAGGCCAGTCGCCTTCCACAGCTATAAACCGGATCGCCTTGCTTGCGATCAGCCTTTTCGTTATTTCGGCGCGGGTCGTATAAAATTCGGACGTCCCATGCGAAGCCTCGCCGAGCAATACTAACCTCGCATCCTTGGCGGCTTCGACCACCCGGTTTAAATCTTCCGGGCTGTGGTAAGGCATGGCCTCGCGGCGGATTTCGCCGGGCTGAAGATTCCGATTGCAGCAGTTGTTCCATATTTCATCCCCCTTTAGGACAGATACGGATAGGGTCTCCACCTCCGCAGCGGGATTATGTGCATATCCCAATGAAATCTTCGCCTAGGCCGGCTTTCGCTTCTTTTTGCCAATCAGCATCGCAATGACCAGGATCCCGGGAATCACCAGCTGCGTAATCGGCATCAGCTGCTCTACGGTCAGCTTGAGACCTGCCCTGAAATATTCCGTAAACGTGGGTGATAAATACGTGAGGCCAAATACGGTCAATCCCAGCGGGATGATCCACAGCTTGTAGCGGATTCCGGTGAGGCGCTGAAGGCCGATGCCGGCCCCAATCAGTAAGAAATTAGCCTTCATGCCGATGCCCATGAACAAGAGCAGGACAAACAGCGCGTCGGCTCTCTCAATCACGTTGGCCACCTCCATCATCTGTACGACCATAAACAGCGGATACGTGCCAATGGTGGCAATCTCGGGCCCGAGAACGAGAATAACCAGCTGGTTTAGAACGGTCAAAAAAACAGCTGTAGCCAGAAAGGATACGATGGTGAGCCTGCCGAGATGTTTGCCCTTCTGAGCATATTTAAAATAAACCAGAAACAGGACCGTCTGCCCGAAAGGAAACGATACGATGTTAGGCATGGCCGCCCGCCACACTGGAGCGAATCCGTTCTCCAGGACAGGAAACATGAATTTAGTGTGCAGCAGCCCCGTCAAAGGGACCATGACTAAGATCAATACATATCCGAACGCCATGAGGCATAAATCACGCTCAGTCTGAAAGCCGCCCGTGGCCCAAGATAGGTGATGTACGACCCGATAAGCACCGAAATGAAAATAATGATCGACATCGGTGTCCGGTTCAGCATCGTTTGAACGGCCAATTCGCCGATATCGCGAAAATTCCGGGAGGCTTCATAAGCAAAATAAGCGGTAAGTGCAAACGCAGCAATCCAGCCGAATATGCTGCCCAAGTAATGTCGGCACATCTCGAACAGATCCCTTTCCGCATCCAGGCGGTACATCAGCAAATAAACCAGAAGCAGCATCAGCCCTGCGCCGGCGCCAAGAAGCATGGCGATCCAGGCGTCCTGCTTCGCCTCTCCCCCTAACAGGAACAGGGTAGTGCTTCCTACTTCAAACAGTGATAACGATATGGCAATTTCAGAAGCACGGGTCGTTCGGATCATAGGATACTCCTTCATCGTACTCAGTTCTCTTGGGCTGCCCGGAGACAACTATTACTTCATCAGCTGTATCGTCTTCTGGATAAGTCCCGGCCGGCGGATCGTTGCCTTGACCTGGACCTGAATATCCATGCGTTTAAATTGTTCCGGCCATGTGGCCTGCATCTTCCTCCACTCTTTGGGAAAACTGCGGTGAATGATGTCGGCGTAACCGGTCACGTCAATTCCCATCTGACGCACGGCATCCCAACCGGTAGACATCTGATCACGGACTTCCGCTTCGATACTCTTCTCCATTTCACGGATGACCTCCGGTTTGGACAAGTCCTTGCTGCACGTGGATTCCATTAAATTCCCATTCAGTTTGACGTTAACCAGCATCGTATAGTGCGTGCCGGCATGGACGGGCCTGAGCTTCGTTTTCGCAGAGGTGATGATGATCGAATTATGCTTGTTTTTCGCTTGGGGACAAGGAAAAGATAACTCGGTCCCCTTCACTTGATCGGTCAGCCACGACAGCCCCATGCTTTCTCTGCCGCTCAGATATCCGGTCAATCGGTCCCCGCTGAATACGCCAAGGCGGGTCAGCCTCAAGGAAAGCGGAGGTGAGGTTTCTTTTAGGACATCGAGCGAATGCAGCTTCTCCTTATTCTCCTCCGTGTCCTCACCCACAAATGTAGCTACCGGTATACCGATACTTTTGGCATCCGAATGCAGGCTGAGCGCCAGATCAAAGATCGTTTTTTTCGGAAAAATCGATATGAATCTTGACTCTTTTCCCATAATATCGCTGTAGCTTGCACCCGGCAGCTTTTCAGGAGGAACCATTTTCTTCAACAGATCCTTCGCCGTTCCGTCGGTGAGCAGCAGCTCTACGGTTTCACGGGATTCCGAATTGCGCAGAAACAAATCAACCAGCTCGCCGAGCCCCCGCTCTGCCGCTTCCCTGCCGACCACAATCACTTTGGCGTGTGCGACATACAGCTTCCGGGAGGCTTCCAAATTACTCTTCATTCGGGCCCCGAAAATAGTATCGGAAACCATGGAAAACACATAAATGGCCGGCTGTGAGCTCATCCCGGCCGAGCCGCCCGTCCCGGAGGCCATGGAGGACGGGATGATCGTCTGATAGCTGATTTCCCATTTGTCCCCTACTCGGTCGATGCCGCCGGCTACCGTAATTCTCAGGTCGTTCAGCTCAGCCCGGTTCCAGCAGCCTGTTGTAAGCAACAGGCAAGCCATCAGCACCAAGCAGGCAATCCGTCTTCTCATCCCCATCCCCCCTTCCTAGGCCAATGGATCCCTCGGGCGCCCGACCTCACGTTCTGCGAACGACTTCTTGTCTTTCGGCTGGCGCATCCGGTTCTGGTCCCCGATGCCTATTGGACGCGTGCGCAGCTTCCACCAGGGCGCCCGAATCATCTGGTCCTTTTGGTTCGTTTTGTTAAAAGGCGATGACGGCAAGAGATAAGGTACGCCAAACGATTCGAGTGAGGCCAGATGCGCCATCAGCGGAATCAATACCCCAAGCACCCCAACCAGCCCGAAGCTTCCGGAAAATATCATCAGTACAAATCGGAGAAGGCGGACGGACGAAGCAAAGTTAATCGCCGGAAGTGCAAAATTGGAAATCGCTGTAAAGGAGACGACAATCACGACGGCTGCCGATACCAGTCCCGCCTGGACCGCGGCCTGACCGAGCACTAATGCGCCGACGATAGAAATGGCCGGGCCGATCGCTCTCGGCATCCGGACGCCTGCTTCACGAATGACTTCAAAGGTCAGCTCCATCAGCAGCGCTTCGACCAGCGTCGGCAGCGGCGTAATTTCCCGCTGTGCGGCCAATGAAATCAAAAGCGGCATGGGAAGCAGTTCCTGATGGAAGGTGGTTAAGGAAATAAAAATCGATGGGAGAAGCAGGGCGGTGAAAAACGAGATCATCCGGACAATGCGAAGAAAGGAAGAAATATCGAATCGTTGATAATAATCTTCGCTGGAGGTCAGGAAGCGGTAAAAAGTGACGGGAGCCACTAAAACAAAAGGTGTGCCGTCCACAAAGACGGCGACCAGTCCCTCCAGCAGCCCGCCGGCAACCGTGTCGGGCCGCTCGGTATTATATATGGTCGGGAAGGGCGACTGAATGCCGTCCTGTATCATTTCCTCAATATACCCGCTCTCCAGAATCCCGTCGATTTCAATACTCTGGATCCGCGATGTCATTTCCTTGACGACCTCCGGGTTTGCGATCCCTTCGATATAGGCGATGGATACGTTGGTGCGCGTATAGGTTCCGATAACATACGATTCAATGGTCAAATGCGGCGATTTGATTTTTCGCCGGAGCAGGGCGATATTGGTCGTGATATCTTCCGTAAACCCTTCTTTCGGGCCCCGGATCACCGTCTGGGAAGAAGGCTCCTCTACGGATCGCCGGGAACCTCCATCGATATATACGGCGAAGGCTTCCCGCATGCCTTGAACGACAATAACGGCCCTACCGTCCAGGACCGAATGGATTAAATCTTCCTGCGTGCAGATGACCCGAACATTCCCTATGGCCAGCTGGTTTTTGAGCCAATCGGCAGATGCCTTGTCCGCCCGAAGCAAATTATCCAACTTCAAGCGATTCAGGTTTTCCAGCAATTTGGAAAGGAGCAGCGGATCTACCAGGCCGTCGATAAAGCTGACGATGACTTTATAGTCCGATTCTTGATCCGCTGCGAGATGATGGATGACAAAATCCGTATTTTTGCCCATGGATTGTTGGAGCAGCTCCAGACTGTCGGATAGTTCTTCGCTCAGGGGCTTCCCCTTAGGAGAATCCTGATGTTCTTGCTCCCGCTCAGGCCGGGGATAGGTATACAGAAACTTTTTCAGCCGCTGAATAAACAATGGGAAAACTCCTTCGAGAAATGATTACCATTATTTTGCTGTTTCCCCTGTTTTTTATGCATCGGGCTCCCATGCCCGGTAACACCTCCGATATCCGAAAACGCAAAACCGCCCCCTAACGGGAGCGGTCACGGTCGTTGTGTGCATTTTTACCTCGATGATTGGGGCCGACCCGAGTACGAATCATGCCCTGTGTTGTTAACTCTTAGAATCACGCTTCAGTTCTGTCGGTATGTAAGCAAAGATCCGGTCAGAGCCCAAGAACGATTTCTGCTTAAAATGCGGCTGTTGGCCCTGGGGGAACCGGCGGATTGTACAGCTGGTAAGTCGTCTTGCTGGAATAGCCCCAAACCATCCACAGAATCACATATACCGGGGACAGGAAAATGGCAAAAAGAACGTAGGCCCCGTTCTTGCCGAACGCGTTCAGCAGCTTCACCTGCCAGATGATGGCGAACACGATATTGGCAATCGGCACCAGTGTGATCAGGATCCACCATGCACTCTCCTTGATCAGCTTCAACTGGAGAATATAATTCAAAATCGGGACAAACGCAAACCACGCGATGTCGTCCCTGCCCGCCTTTTTGGCAAGCTGGAAATACGCGCCGCAAATGGCGATATATATGGCTAGGTACAGGACAATCATGACAACGATCATTAAACATCCTCCTGAAATTTGGGTGTAGAGGTAAAAATGCACTTCTCTTTATTCGATGCGTTTCACCAAATCCCTTCTATAATTGTGCTTTTTTCGACATAAAACTACGTCCCGGGACCGATGCGTTTTCGGAGCACTCCGATTTCAGCCGGGCCTTTTATAACTTATTGCCGGCCTGCGGTTTTATGACATCCAGCGATTCGCCGAAATAAATAAATTTCCTTCTCCCTGTCCGGCGGGATACGGAGCATGAGCTGGAACACATTGGAAAGATTCGTTACAATAAGGAATGGAGAACAGTACAGCGATAGGAGAAGAGGAACATGACGAGTGAGGTAACTCAGGAAGAACAAAGCTTTGGCTTCTCGCGGGTATATGCAGTCGAACTGAAATATCGGCACAAGCCGGAAATCGACCGAAGCCGTTTGTTTGCAAGCATGGAGCGTTACACCGGCTCCACCCAGCAAGCCGGAGAACGCGAACATGCCGGCCTTGCGGTGTGGGAGCCGGATGAGTCCGGTCCGGATGATCTGCTTCACTTTTTTCACCTGGACTATAAGGTTGCCTATTCGGAAGGCGAGATGCCGGCGCAAACCAGCCTGATGCCGGTCCAAAACCGCCCGGTAGACGAATATGCCACCGCCGTTCAGCAGTCCTGGCACTGGAGAGAAGCCGGAGAAGTCGTCAGCGGATGCGGTTATACGCTGCTGCTCACCGACCTGATGGCTTCGGGCCTTATGCCCCAAGACAGATTGCAGCTGATGACCGGCGCCCTGCGGGCCGTGCTGGAGGTGGCTCCATGCGACGCCGTCTATTTCCGGGCCAGCGACAAGCTTGTCGAACCGCAGGCGTACCTGGCGGCGGTGGAACAAGGCGAGCTGCTGTACGGCGCGATGAACATCCGCTTTTATAACGTGGAAGGGACCGGGAGCGGGCGCAATGAAGGGCTGATGGATTCGCTTGGGCTGGCGGCGCTCGGGATTCCCGACGTCCAATGCCACTTCTTTGACCTCGACCCTTCCGAGCTGGCCGGCCAGATGATGGATGTGGCGTACTATTTATTCCGGCAGGGAGACGTGATCGAAGACGGCGAAACGATCGGCTTCACCGAAGAGATGCGCTGGCGCTGCGAGCATCAATATGCGCTGGCCGAGCCGCAGCGCGTCGTGCTCGACATCGATCCAGGCGCCCCCTACTACGCCGGACGGCAGGAGAACAGCCGCTAAATCTAAATGGCCCGAACCCGAGCGAATATGAACTTTTGATAACATCCGAATAACGCTTGATCATGCTTAACAGGCGGAGCGCAGAAGCACTCCGCCTGTCTTATTAGCGTGAAGAAGGAATTTGTTTGATGCGGGTTTTCCCGCCTTCCTGCACCACAATCAGTCTCCCTCCGCCCTTTCTGCGAGAAGCGGCGATCCGGTTCACCAGCAGGATGAGCACCGTCACGCCGGTCACCGCATAGAGCCCAATCACGGGAGCCTGCCGGCTGTCCGTTCCCAGCATGATCCCGTGGACCAGCGCCATCAAATAGGTGGGCATCGCCAGAAAGTGAATGAAGCGCCATACCTTTTTGCCGAGCTTCTTCATCAGATCCGAGCTGATGATCAGCAGCAGCATCAAGTACAGCGACACAATCCCCAGCCCCATCCATAACCGGTCGCCGCTCGCCTTAAAGGGGATCAAAAGATCCGCCAAGGAATACCCGACATACCGGTCGAACAGGAGAACGAGTCCGTGAACCATGCCAAATAACAGACCGAACCAGCCGCACCATTGATGCACCATGTTCAGCTTCGCTTTCACCGGCCCTCTCGCCCACGCCCCTCCCTGCAGCAGTCCTGCCGCAACAGAAGCGAACAGGAGCATATAAGAGGTCAGCCCCGCCGCCCTCGTCGTCACCCACACCGATAAAATTTGACTGATGCCGCTGCCGAAATGATGAAAGACCGCCATCATCCCGCCTCCTTTCCATTCTCCTGTCGATATGCTTCGATGAATCCCGCCGTACAGACGGAGCCGTCTTCGCAGACGAGCACAGCCGCCGCGGCGGGATGTTTGCGTTCAAGCCATGCCGCCCCGGCCTGCAGGCCAAGGATCAGCAGGCATTTGGCATAGACCTCGGCCGCCGTCAGCGACGGATGGATGACTGTCGCCTGCACCACATCTGTCAGGCTCGGCATCATCGTGCGAGGATCGAGGATGTGATGCCGCTCCTGCCCCTCTCCGTCCAACCATTTCCGCTTTAGCCGGCTGCTTGTGGCAACGCCCGCGTTCCTGCGGATGACGAGCGAATCCATGTCGCGGTCCAAAGCGAATGGATCCGCTATATTAACCTGCTGCGGACGGTCCTCCCCGCCCCACAGCATCATGTCCCCGCCGGCGCTGACCGCCCCGTGCGCAATGCCCTTTCTGCACATCATGCCCGCGAACTTCTCGGCGCTCCAGCCCTTGGCGATGCCGCCGAGATCCACCGACCATGCCGGAGGCAGCTCGATGCTGCGAAGCAGCGGGTTCAGCTTGGCCCCGATCTCCGGGCCAAAAGCGCCCAGCAGCCTTGCATTAGCCTCCGTTCGGTCGGGTTCCTGTGAAGAAACCTCCTCCTCCGCGGCTGTCTCTCCGAAACTTCGGCCGTAGCCCAGATCAGTCAGGAGCTGTCCGAGAAAAGGATTAAACACCCCGTCGGCCCAATGGTAATAATCCACCGCCACGCTGACGGCTTCGAACAGGATCGGCGTCGCCATAAACGGCCTGCCTGCCGAACGGTTCAGCCGGGACAGCTCGCTGCCCGGGTCGAAGCGGGTCAAATGCTTTTCCACAAAAGCAAACCAGGACTCCGCTTCCCCCTGCTCTGCCTCAGACAGTCCCTGCGTGACGAATTCGGTGTTCATCGCTCTGAATGTATGCATCTTCAATCACCTCCGTCCACCGCATGCCGCTAGGAAGCATGAGTACGCATGGAGCCTTCCCCGCTGCTGCTTTGCCCGGAGCCGAAGTCCATGCCCGACCGGGAGCGGCCGCCCATAAATCCGCGTTCCTGCCCGGAGAACCCTGCGTCCTCGCCGGAAGCTTCGTCCCGCCACTGGTTCTCGACATCGCCGCTTGAGTCGTCTTGTCCCGCTCCGAAGATCGGGGAAGTGCTCGCCACATTCCCTGCAGCAGTGTCGGCCGGATTAAATTTGGAGATATATCCTACGAAACCTGTAAACATGACCACACCCGCCATGCCTGCCGTCCATTTGATCCATTTGGAATTTGCCATATACAGACCACCTTGTTTCAAGTATGTTCATTCCCGTTATGCTGTCATTGTACGGGGCGATGGTGAAAAGATGGTGAAAAGCCAATGTCTCACCATAAAGTCTAGCGTTCAGGCAGAAGATTGCTAAAAAAAAGATGACCCCTGTCCTTGCAGGGATCATCGATGGCCGGCGGCTCTAAACCACCTCATATCCAAATGCTGATTGTCTCACGATATCGCACACCGCCTGTTCCGCGGTCAATTCCATACTTTCTCAGTCGTAACCGGCTCTAACCGGGCTTCAATGTCACCGCGCTGCGGTTCAAACCATTCCGGCAGCATCAGCTTGCGTCCCAGCGCATCCGGGGCTTCGTCCCGGGCGAATCCGGGAGGATCCGTCGCAATCTCAAACAGGATTCCGCCGTGTTCCCTGAAATAGATGGCTTTAAAATACTGGCGATCCTTAATCGGTGTGACGTCAAAGCCATTGACCGACACGCGTTCCCTCCACGCCTCATGCTCCGCGTTATCGCTTGCCCGCCAGGCGATGTGATGTACGGTTCCGGCAGTGCCATGTCCCGCTTCCATGTCCTCCATACGGACATCGATCAGGTTGCCGATCTCAGCCGTCGCTTGAAAACGGGCGTATCTGGCGTCTTCCCCGATTTTGGCCAGTCCGAGAAGGTTCTCCAGCACGTCGATCGTGTCGGCATAAGCCTCGCTGAACAGAACCGCACCGCCTAATCCCTTGATGGCCTGGTCATCCGGAATGCTTTCAAGCGGGCTTGCGCCCCCGGCTCCGTCTTCCCGCTCCACCAGTTCCAGGCGCAGTCCGTCCGGATCCGAGAACTGCAGATAGCTCTCGCCAAACCGCTTGCTGCTTGCTGCATCCCGTCCGAACCAAGCCAGCCGTTCCTGCCAAAAATCAATGGAGCCGGGCGGAATGATAAAGGTCACGATGCCCACCTGACCGCCCCCAATCTGCCCTTGCCGGGCCCGTGGATAAGGAAAAAAGGTCAGAATCGTTCCCGGAGACCCCGCCGGGTCCCCGAAATACAGGTGATACACCGTAGGATCGTCGAAGTTGACCGTCTTCTTCACCAAGCTGAGTCCGAGGATGCCGCTGTAGAAATCAATCGTTTCCTGGGGATTTCTTGAAAATGCCGTAATGTGATGTATACCTGCCGTGCGTGTGAACATCTGTATCGCTCCTTTAGGATTTTTGGATCCGGATTTTTATTTCGAATTTATTTATCTTAAATTAAAGATAAATGATGTTCTTCTCCTTGTCAATCCATTTTTTCGGAGCGAATCCGACCCTTCCCTTTCTCAAGCAAATTAGGGCCGCCGGCACTCACCGGCAGCCCCTGTCCTTTTGTATCTGCAATCCTATTTCATCCTATTTCCCTGCCAAATAAGCAGCAACTTCCGCCAATCTGGAGGCATAACCCCATTCGTTATCGTACCAGGTGGCGACGGACAGCATTTCCCCCTGCACCTGGGTTAACGGCAGGTCGATAATCGAGGAATGCGGATCGGCAACGATGCGTGACGATGCCCATTCCCCTTCCAAAACGTCGAGCACACCCTTCAGATCGCCTTCGCTTGCGGCCCGCCGGAACATATCATTGATCTCCTGAACGGTACAAGGCTTCTCCGTGATCAGGTTCAGCTCGGCAATGCTGCCTGTACGCGTCGGAATGCGGTACGCTTTGCCGGTAATCTGCAGATCGTTCCAGATGAACTTGAGCGCTTTGGCGGCGCCGGAAGACGACGGAATGATGTTTTCGGCCGCAGCCCAGGAATCCCGGCGGTCCTTCATCGGCTGATCGGTTAACGATTGCGTGTTCGTATACGAGTGTACCGCGGAGAATAAGCCGTATTTGATACCGTAGTTTTCCCGGACCAATTTGACGACCGGTGCCAGCGCATTCGTCGTGCAGCTCGCCATACTGATGATTTTATGCTTTTCCGGATCGAAGCTGTCGAGGTTGATTCCTTTCAGCAGAACGGCGTCGCAATCATCAAGCGTTTTGCTTGGTCCGCTGACCAGCACCCGTTTGGCGCCCCGCTCCAGGTGCTGTTCGGCCACAGGCCGCGTCACGGCCCGCCCGGTGCAGTCGACGACCAGGTCGACGCCGAGCTCACCCCAATGAGGCACTTCCTTGGCCGAATTCAAATAACGGATATCCCGGCCGCCGATCACGATCGCGCCCTCGCCGCCCGATACGTTCTCAGGCCAGCGCTTGTAATTGGTGTCCACTTCAAACAGCGCCGCCAGCGTCGCTTCATCTTTGATATCGGAGATGGAATAAGGAACAAATAAATTTTGTTCCAATGCCGCCCGAAGCAGCTGTCTTCCGATCCGACCGAATCCATAAATTGCAATGTTACCCATAATAGCCTCAGCTCCTGATTAAAATGATTATTGCCCGTTCATCTGCTGTACCTGATCGACCCATTGGATGAACGACCGCACATAACGCTGTACATACCTGCGGGTCGTTTCATCGGTCAGCTTACCGCTCTCCGGATCAACCTTCTCCATCGCCTGCGATATATACATTTTTTGAAACGGCATCACATAAGACTGAACGGCGTCCAAGGTTTGCCGGATTTGCTGCTGCGACAAAATCGTCCCTTTAACGCCCGGCGTCGCACCGATGACCCCGGCCGGTTTATGAATGAGAACAGCGGTTTTGGTCGGGGTTGAGGCCCAGTCCAGCGCATTTTTGAGCACACCCGGGATGCCCGAGTTATATTCCGGGCTCACGATGATGATTCCGTCCGCCTGTTGAATCGCTTCGCGGTAGCGTTTGACCGACTCCGGGCTTTCCTCCCGGTCCAAATCCGCGTTGTACAAGGGAAGATCCGCAATCGATATGAATTCATATTGTGCGGAATCCACAAGCTCGGGGATCGTATCCGCAATCATCCGGTTATACGAATGCTCCCTTAAACTCCCTACCATAATGCCTATGGTTGTCGCCATTTGCTATTTTCACCGCCCCTGCTATTCTTTGAGCCAAGCGTTCGCCAGCGCGATCGCGCCTCTAGCCGCTGCGGTATCCGCAAGAGCATTCAGCATGACGAAGTCATGAATGGCCCCCTGGAAACGGGCAGCGGTCACCCGGACGCCGGCTTCGCGCAGTTTGTTGGCATAAGCTTCGCCTTCATCGCGAAGAACGTCCGCTTCAGCAGTAATGACCAGTGCAGGAGGCAAGCCTTCGAGCTGCTCGCGCGTTGCCCGCAGCGGGGAAGCAAAGATCTCCTCTTTATCGCTCGGCTTCGTAATATACTGCTCCCAGAACCAGGCCATGGCGTCCCGGCGCAGGAAATAACCTTCCGCAAACTGATGATAGGACTCCGTGTCGTTGCCCGAGTCCGTCACCGGGTAGAACAGCAACTGTTTATGAATGGCGGGTCCCTTTCGTTCTTTCGCCATCAGCGTAATCGCAGCGGTCATATTTCCCCCAACGCTGTCCCCAGCCACGGTAAGGCGGTCCGTATCCAGACCGTATGCCTCGCCATGTTCCGCAATCCAGGTCAGAACCGCGTAGATTTCTTCGATCGCCGTCGGATATTTTGCTTCCGGAGACAGGCTGTAATTCGGGAAAACGACGCAGGCCTCGGCACCGACCGCAAGCTCCCGGATCAGGCGATCATGGGTATGCGCATTTCCGAACACCCAGCCGGCGCCATGGATATAAAGAATGACCGGCAGCTTATTTGTAACGTTTTCGGGACGAAGCAGTCTGACCGAAACCTGTCCGCTCGGCCCTCCCTCAACGGTGATATCCTGAATTTCAACCGGGAGCTTCGGGACGTCGCCCGATTGAACCTCGTCTACGGCTTCGCGCCCTTTTTCCGGTCCAAGATCAAACAAATACGGCGGATTGGCGGTATCTTGTGCAAATTTCAAAGCAGCGGGTTCCAAAACAACCTTCTTTGTCATATGTATTCCCTCCCATAATTTATACTACAATGCGTAGTTTCAAAAAGCATGAAATCACCCGGTAAGGGCCACGGCATCCCATGATGCCGTCCATCAGGCTAGGGACCTTCCAATGTTGATCCGGTGCTCCGTGCAGCCAAGAAGCAGCGTAGTGGGAATCGACAAACATGCTTGACGCATAACATCCCTTTGGCAACGTTAGAATAGCACATAATGTTTTTCGTGTATATAAAATTATATTAACTATGTTTTTCTCTCTAATGTACAAAAAATCAGTAAAAAAGGCCGTTGCATTTACCCCTGCTTAACAATCCGGGACTTCGGTTACAGTCAGCAGTCCTATTTCCGAAAATGTAGTAGACCGGGATTTGAAAATTGATATAATAAATTGATTCTTCGGATGAGCGGCGGATTCGCTTGTGACTCATTTGACGGCATTCATCACATCAAGGAGGGGATCTATAAGGCTATGATTGAAAAAAAGGTGACTTGGCTGGAGCTGTTTTACGATCTTCTCTTAGTCGCAGCCGTGTCCAAAGCAACGCATGTCCTGCTGCATGCGGAACACGGGACCATTCCCTTGGAGTACCTGAGCAAATTCGTGTTGATTTTTATCCCGATCTGGTGGGGTTGGGTAGGACAAACACTCTTTGTGAACCGGTTCGGCCAGGATATTTTAATTCACAGGATCTTCATGATCCTTCAGCTGTTGTTCGTTCTCGTCATGACGGCGAGTTTGTCGCCTGACTTTGACCAATACTATGTTCCCTTCTTTGTGGGATACATAGGCTCCAGGGCGCTGACGGCTCTGCAGTATCTTCTGGTCCATCGGGCCAAAGCGGCGCATCAGCAAGTGACCGCCTCCTATTTGGGCACCCACTTTTTGATCGGCATCCTGATCTCGGCCTGCTCGCTGTTCTTCGACTCCTGGATCCGGTATGCCGTCTTGTACGCGGGAATCGCCGTAGATATTCTGCTTCCCTTATTGGGGCGCCGGCATTTGGTCAAAACGCCCATCAATACGCACCACTTGCTCGAACGCTTCGCCCTGTTTACCTTGATTCTTCTAGGCGAATCTGTCGTCAGTATCCTGGCCGTGCTGCAATTTAATCACTGGGACCTGCCGTCCGTCCTGTTCGTAGCCTTTACCAGCCTGCTGGTCATCGCCATGTGGTGGCAGTACTTTGATAACATCGACAAAAAGGTAAGCCGGGAAATCCACACCGCCGGCCAAATGATTATTTACGGTCACTTATTCGTGTATTTATCGATGAGTATGATCGCGGCAGCCATTCAGCTGTTATACAAAGACCAGATGGATTACTCCTTCATGCTGGCATTCGTGTTTGGGTCTGTGCTCCTGTATTTCTTATCGACCTCTGTGGTGTTCCACCGGTACAGACACAAACATTTGCGGCTGAAGCCCTATCATCTGGCTATTATGCTGGGGATTCTTGCTTGCTGCTTCGTGATTGACCTGATCTTCCCCGTCCCCAATTACGCCATCGTCGGAGAAGTCATGATTTTCTTCATCGTCTACGCGAAGTTAACGACATGACCCGTTTTATCAAAAAGGCACATCTCCCAGTTATATTACGGGGTATGCCGCTTCTTCATCAGCCCCAAACCTTCAAGAGCTCCAAAGCCTTGGGTTTTGGGGCTTTTGTGATATGCAAAGTCCTCAACATCGTGCGCAGCCACCAAACGATTGCTTGTACCACGCTGAAAAGAAAGGTTGGAGCATCGGCCTGCCCTGATTCTTGACTCGGTTTGTCCGCCGGAAGTATGCTCTTATTAAACTTGAACTCCGGCACTATTTCAGGAGCTAGATCGAATGAACTAAAGAAATAAACGGATAAGCCGTATTGGGCTTTTATAACAGGAAGCTCGGTGCAAAACTTTAGTTCGATTTATATAGATGCGGGAAAGGATTGGATATGGATGAAAATATTGCTGGCAGAAGACGATATGCGGCTGGGGGAGTTGGTCGTGCACATGCTGAAGAAAAAAGGCGGCCATACTGCGGATTGGGTCACTACCGGCAGGGAAGCCTGCGAGTATGCCGAGGCCACCAATTACGACGTCCTGATTCTCGACTGGATGATGCCGAAGGGCGACGGCGTCTGGGCCTGCCGGCAGCTGCGGAAGGAAGGATACATGGGCGCCATCCTGATGCTGACCGCCAAGGACGGACTGCAGGACCGGATCAATGGACTGGACGCGGGCGCAGACGACTATTTGGTCAAGCCGTTTGAAATCGAGGAGCTGCTCGCCCGGCTCCGCGCCCTGTCGCGGCGGAATTTTGCGCCCATTCAAGGTGAGGAAGTTCAGGTCACCGGCCTCATCCTGAACCGGACCAACCAGACGGCAAGCATCGCGGGAGAGCTCGTCCAGCTGACGCCGCGGGAGTTTCAGCTGCTGGATCTGCTGATCCAGAACAAGGGCATCGCTTTGACCCGGGAAGTCATTTTGGACCGGATTTGGGGACTCGACGCCGATGTCGGCCCCAAAGCGATCGACGCCATGATCAAGCTGCTCCGCAAGAAGCTCAGCGGACTGAATCAAGAGCTGATTCAGAGCATCCGGGGGGTCGGCTATAAAATTGAAGCCTAAATGGAAATGGAAAGTTCCCTTCGCCTGGCCCCGGCAGGGGAGTGACCTGTTCAAAAGAACCCAGAACCGGTTGACGCTGCAGTATACCGCAGTGCTTATCGCTTTCCTCGCCCTGTTCATCGGAACGGTGTACGGGCTGCTGTATTTTCTGCTGATCAACGACCAGAAAAATCAGCTGAACGACTGGATTCAAGATATGTCCTATGCGTTTCATGAATCGATGGAGCATACCGGCTCCTATAATATTGAAGGCAATCTCGGCAGCAGCTATCCATCGTTAGCGAACCAGACGGTGGGCTGCTTCAAGGACCCTCAAGGGAATTTTCTGTACGAAGCACAGCAGCGGATGGGACTGAGCGCAGCGGTCGGCAGCGCGGTGGCGGAGTGGACGCCCGAAGGCGATCAGACGGAGTACAAGACCGTTACGATCAAGGAAACCGGCCGGGATGGAGGGCCGCCAAGACACGGAAACGATCCCCGCAAGGCGGCTCCCGGAAATGTCCGCATGCTTCTTGCCGGCAAGGCCGTTTACGATAACGGGGTCTTTATAGGCACGCTGTACGTGGCCAAGGAGGTAGGCAGCCAGTACCGGCTGTTCGGCTGGCTCCTGCTCGTGCTGATCGGGCTCGCGCTGCTGTTCTGCGTCCTGGCCGTGTTTCTCAGCCGGAACATGTCGGTCAAGGCGATGGTTCCGATCGCCCGCTCGTATACGAGGCAGCGCGAGTTCGTCGCGGACGCCTCGCATGAGCTGCGCACGCCGCTCAGCGTCATCCTGTCCTCCATTGAGGTGCTCGAAATGGAAAACAGCCTGAAGGACGATCCGTTCAGCCGGAGGGTGCTGGACAACATGCGGGAAGAAGCTAAGCGGATGACCGACCTTTCCAGCCACCTTCTGACGCTGGCACGCTCCGACTCGGATGAGGTTCAGCTGATCATGACCGACTTTGATCTGGCGGCTGAAGCCTCGCGGACGATAGCATCCCTGCTTTCTTTGGCGCAGGCCAAGCAAATTACACTGAAGCTGCATGCGGAAGACGGCATGACGGTTCATGGCGATGCCCAGCGCCTGCAGCAGCTGATGGTCATCCTACTGGACAATGCCATCAAATATACGCCGGTGGGCGGCACCGTCTCCCTTGCCCTGAAGATCCGGGAGGACAAACGGAGAATGCTGCACATGACCGTCAGCGATAACGGAATCGGCATACCGCTGGAGGAACAGCCGCACATCTTCGAACGTTTTTACCGCGTGGACAAATCCCGCGCCCGGGAGCTGGGCGGCCACGGCCTTGGGCTGTCCATCGGCAGATGGATTGCCGAAGCCCACGGCGGCACTTTGAGCGTGCAAAGCACGCCCGGCCAAGGCAGCACCTTCACCGCTGTCATTCCTTGCTAAGTCTTCCGTCATATGAAAAAAGGACATGCTCAACCTGTCGATGACAGGGAGCATGTCCTTTTTTCACATCAGGGTCCGCATATTTAGGTTACAGCTCTCGGGTCATAAAAGTGCTGTAAGGATCGAGCGTATAATCCGCAAATGGGCCGCACTCCTCAAATCCAAAGGCTGCGTACAGTCGTCGGGCCGGCTCGAACGACGCCATTGAGCCCGTCTCCAGGCTCAGCCGCCGGTATCCCCGCCGCCGGGCCTCCTCAATGATGTGCGCCAGGATGGATCGGGCCACGCCTTTACGTAAGTGGGCAGATGCGGTCCGCATCGATTTGATCTCGCCGTGGCCGGGATCAAGCTCCTTCAGCGCCCCGCAGCCAAGCAGCTCTCCCTGTTCCCATGCGCTCCAGAATGTCACATCCGGACGCCGCAGCCCGTCCAGATCTAGGGCGTGTATGCTCTCCGGCGGCGACTCCTCCGCCATGCCTTGAAGATGCTCGCGGATCAACGCGGCTATTTCCGGCCCGCTTAAATCGTCCAGCATAATTTTCATACCGTTCACCTTCACTCCGTTGGTAAGTTTCATCTCATGTGCTGTGATCATTGTACAGCCGGACGAGCCCTTAGAAAAAGGTAATCTTTCCGGGAAACCTTTCCCCTTTCGTCAGATGTCATGTTTTCCCGTACCGCAATCGCGGTTGATCTCCTGCTGTTAACCTTCCCCTTTAAACCAGATGTCCTTAAAATCTACCCACCCGGCGGCATTCAACCGAACGCCCTGCTGCGCCGGGTGGGACAGCACCCGGGCCTCGTTGTAGGTCAAATAGACGGCCGTGCTGCGGTCGATCAACCAGGATTCCAGCCGCTGAAACGCCTCGTCCCGGACTTCCGGTTCCGCCTCTTGAAGCAGCTGCCCCACAAGCCGGTCTACTTCCGCCTGCGTTCCAGGATCCAGCATGCTGCGAATGAAGCTGTACCGGGACAGCAAATATTCGATCTGCCGGAGCAGCCCCTCGCTCAGCAGCGCCTCAAACAGGATCAGGTCCGCCTCCCGAATCCGCTCTTCCTTCATTAATTCCTCCCAGGGCAGAATATACACGTCCAGCCGGATTCCGGCCTGGCCATATTGCTGCTGAAGCCAGTAAGCCGCCTGCTCATGGCGACGGTACGCATACAGCTTCAGCGCCTCTCCGCCGTACCCGGACCGTTTCAATTCCCTGGATGCCTCTTCCGGATCATACAGCGGATCAGCGGCAGCCGGCTGCAGCTCAAGGTGAAAACCGAGGCAAGGGGAAGCATGCGGGTAGCCCAGCTCTCGGACCATCCGGCTCCGGTCAACCGCAAGTGCAAGCGCCCTGCGGAAGGAACCGGTTTGCAAAATCCCCGGTTTCGCAAGGTTTATCGTCAGCATACTGCATCCGGTGACGAGACGGCTGCGCCGCCATGTCTTCAGCTCTTGACGGCGCGCTTCTCCCGTCTCGACGACCAGTACGCCCGGATTGGTCTCCACCGTCCATTCTCCGCCGGTGTCCGGAATGACCATTACTTCGATTCGATCGATCAGGCCCCGGGCCGCATAATAATCCGGGAAAACCTCCAGCACGCACATCCCCGGCGTAAGCTTAGCGATCCGGTAAGGCCCTGCCCCGACGGGCAGGCTGCCGGCAACCGTTCCGGCCCCGGACTCCCCGCTGGCGCGGGAAAGGATGGCTGCCGCCGTATGCGACATAAATAACGCAAACAGGACGTTGGGCTGACGCAGCTCCATGCGGATGGTGTTACGCGATTCCGCGCAGATTTCAACGATGTCCCTGCTCAGCCAGGAATGATTGTTGGATTCCTGCTGCACGCGCAGCAGGCTGTATTTGACGTCATCGGCCGTAAGCTCCATGCCGTCATGAAATGTCACGCCTTTTCGCAAATAGAACGTCCAACAACAGGCATCAGCACTAGATTCCCAATGATGTGCGACGCCCGGAATAACCTTGCCGGTGTCCATTTCCAGCTCGACCAGAGTCGCATGGATTTGGCGGATCAGATGGGTATCGAAAGCATACATTGCGTCCACCGGGTCCAGCGTCACGATCGGC
Organism: Paenibacillus sp. FSL R5-0378; assembly: GCF_038009285.1. NCBI lineage: Bacteria > Bacillati > Bacillota > Bacilli > Caryophanales > Paenibacillaceae > Paenibacillus > Paenibacillus sp. FSL R5-0378. Next base: position 3,054,123 of record NZ_JBBPAY010000001.1, on the reverse strand, counting down.
CGGTATACCGGCAGGCGGAGCGTCTCCACCATACGTCCCTCCCCGGTCGTTTCCGTCCGGTATCCGAAATAGCCGGTGAGCCAGTCCACAAACCGCTGCATCACTTCGGGTTCGCCCGCCTGCTCTTTTACCCATAGAAGCGCGCCCTGCACGTCTCCCTGCTTCACGTATTGCTGCGCTACCCGGATGACGAGCTCCCGCTTGTCCGCCAGAAACGTCAGCTCCGACCGATGGCCTCTGCCCTGCCCGGCTGCATAGCGGATCAGGCCGGCGTCCGTCATTTTGCGCAGGATCAGCCTGGCGTTACGGGGCGTGCAGTACAGGGCCTCGGCCAGCCCGTCGATCGTCACCCGGAACGGCTCCCCTTCCTTTTCACCGGAATAAGCGCTTCGCAGCCGAAGGTAATCTTCTGCCAATTTCACCGGACATAGCCCCTTTTGTTCAGTTGAAAAAATGGTATGCATCCAACATACAAATTTTGCTGGCGCATTTCAATCCCACTGGCCGGGCTTTTCTGAAGGGAACAAAAAGGCAGCCTTCGGGCTCCTCAGCCATCAGACTGCCTGTCTGTATATTTTGTGGTTGTACGCGGTTGTTACGCCAACTACTTCAGCAGCTCCACCGCCTGCGTATCCTGAATCGGCATCCATATCTGCTTCACCTTAATGGTCAGCGGCTGCGGATAGTCTACCGCATCCTTGCCGAAGTTGTAATCGTAATCGTCTCCCATCGTGTCTTTCTTGTTGGACCAGCTATGTCCACCTTGGGAATATCCTTCAGGAGACTGCCTTTTGTGGACGTTGCCGTCGGCATCGGTGAAGCTGTCCTCCAGCGACAACGACAGGCTCTCGCCGGCATAGGCGTGTTCGAGCTCGCGGTGAATCAGCACCTCGCCGGGGCCAGCCGTCCGGGTGTATGAAATCAGGGTAAACCGGTCGTCCGGCGCTTCCACAATCTGCTTCTTCTTCAGGTCGATCACGATTTGCAGCTGGTCCTTGTCCACCGCAGCCGTGCCCTCCGTCTTGAGCCTAATGGAATCATACTCGGCGTATTTCTGGCCGCTGCCGTACATCAGCATCGCGTCCGTCCCCTCCGTGAGGGCCTCCGAATTATCCCGAGAGTACCACTTCGGATAATACAGCTTTTCGATTTCGTCCCCGACTTTCCCGATGAGCACCGGACTGAGCAGCCGGAATACTTGTTTCGCGTTCGACTGATCATAGTCCAGGTCGACGTACGTGTGCAGCGGCGTATAGATGACCTGAGTCACATGAATCTGCTGGCCGCCTACGGTCAGTGTCCGGTCTGGGTGCAGCACGCGCTCTTTGTCCTTGAACATGCCGGGATCGAGCTCAAACGAAATGTCGAACGCCGTGCGGTATTTATTGGAGCTGGACACGAGCGCTTCGTTTGACGTCTCCGTCAAGGTCACATGAAACTTGGCATCCTTGGTATATTGAACGGACGGGTTCAGGGGCACGGTGTAAATAAAATGATTGGCTCCATTCGCCGGAATTCTGTTGCTGCCACTTCCCGCCAATTCCACCGACGCTCCTTTGGACGGGGCTTCCACGCCGCCAAGTTCAAGGGCTACGTCCGCGTTGATGACCTCTTTATCCGTTTGGTTGCGGACACCGAACAGCACATAGGCCATCCGGCCATCCGTGACGGCACCGTCTACCTCTACGCGATACCCTTTTTGTTCGACGCTTTCGGCAATCGGCTTGACGAACCCCCGGTCCATTGCGCTCGCCAGACCCTCCACCGTGGTTGATCGGTACGGCTCCAGCATAGCCTGGCTCGGAATCCCCGCCGTCTGCTTCGGCGCCGGCTCCTCCCGTTGGGCCAAGCTGCCGATCGAGTAATTGATAATTAGCAGGGCCGCCGCGAGCGCCATAACCGTCCCCGTACTCCAAAAATAGAAACGCCGCTTCTCACGCATTTTTCCTCTCTCCATTCCTTTGCGCATAGCCAGAGTCAATTTCATCTCAGGCAATGCTTCCGCATGCTTGTTTACTTCATAGGCATCCTGCAGCAGGATGCGCTGTTCTTTTTCGGGCATAACCTGTCCCTCCCTTCTGCTCAGCCTCTACATATATTTCCGGAGCTGCTTCAGGCCTTCCCGCAGCCAAGTCTTGATCGTTCCTTCCGGCTTGCCCAGCACCTTCGCGATTTCAACGGACGTCATGTCCTGGTAATATTTCAGCATGACGACATGCCGGTACTTCGGCTTCATCCGCTCCAGCGCGCGCTGCAGGTCGATCCGCTCGCTGCTTTTCATCTCCTGCACGGCCCCTTCCTGCGGCTCCTCCACCGGAAACACCCGTTTCTTCCGCCGCAGCTCGTCCATGCAGCAGTTGATCGTGATGCGGATGAGCCACGGGGTGAAGGACTGCGGGTCCTTCAGCTTCTTCCGCTTCACCCACGCCCGGTATGACGCCTCCTGCACGGCTTCCAGCGCATCGGCTTCACTGCGCAAATAACTGTAGGCAATGGAATACAATTTTCGCTGCTCGGCGGTCAGGCGCTCAAAAAACGCTTCTGCTTCCGTCAGCGTGGTTCTATTCATATGGATCTCGCTCCATGTACTATCAGCATTCAGCGTCCCCACTCCCCCCTCTGTATCTCTACAACCCGTTCACCGACGGGTCTCTTGGCGGCCGCTCTATAATATAGACGCGCGAGATTGGAAAATCGATTGAAATATTTTTTAAGTAACGGAATCTCGTAAGCATGTCCCGCTCCAGTACGACGAAGTCTTGGCTCGAATGAAGCATGCGCGTCCGTTACGCACGATTTCTTTTCAAAAAAAACAGTTGCTCATTACGTAACGTCATGTGATGTAATGAATATGGAGGTGTGATGCATGCATAATGACGACACAACTTATTTGGTCGGAGAAATATCCGCAGCTACCGGCGTAACGGTACGGACCCTTCAGCACTATGACAATATCGGGCTGCTGCCCACAACCGGCCGTACGGCAGGCGGACGGCGGTATTATACGAAGGATGACCTCCTCTGCTTGGAGCAGATCATTTTTTACAAATCTCTAGGGCTCTCTCTTCAAGAAATCCGCGACAAAGTCATCCAGCGTCCCGACTCATCGCAGATCGAACAAATTCTGCAAGAGCAGGAACTGGCGCTTTACCGAAAAATAGAAGTAGCACATGCAGGCATTGCTGCGATCGAAGCCCACCGGACGGCGGTCGCGGCCGGGAATGATGCGCCGTGGCAGCTTTTGGCCTTTTTTATCCGGTGTTTCAACAACAGTAGCCTGGTCGATTGGAAACAATATGCTTTTAGCGAAACCCAAAAAGAAATTTTCGGCAGACGATTTGCCACGGAACAAAGTGCATTCGATTTGTATCATACCTGGAGACGGCTGGCTTTAAAAGCCGTTACGCTGGAGCTGTCAGGCGCAGGGCCGGAAGAGTTCGCTGCACAAGAGTTGGCCAAGGCTTGGTGCACCATGGTGCAAGAGGCAACCGGCGGAGAAAGCGAACAAGCGGATGCGTTTGTACAAATGCAAGGTGAACGGGCATCCTGGCCGGAGGGCGACCGGGAACTTTTCGGGGCATCCCAAGCTTTTATCGACAAGGCGGTAAATCATTATTTATCGGGTCAACCATCAGGCGACAAGGACGGAGGAGGCAGCCGTGAATCATAAAAATTACGAGCCCACCCGGGAATCCCTCAACGGTCACCCGCTTCCGCAATGGTTTGACGAAGCAAAATTCGGCATCTTTATACACTGGGGTCCCTATTCCGTACCTGGTTTTGCACCCGTAGGTAACTTTGCGGATACTTTAAAGACCGATTATGAACGGGCAATGCTCGTCTACCCGTACGCTGAAGGCTATTGGAATGCGATCAAAGACCAGACCACACCGTCTGCGCGTTATCATCAAGCCGTATATGGCAGCATGCCCTACCAAGGATTTAAACCGCTGTTCATGGACGGAGTGAAACAATGGGACCCCATAGCTTGGGCCAAAATTTTCAGGAATGCCGGTGCAAAATACGTCGTGATCGTCTCGAAGCACCATGACGGATTTTGCCTATGGCCAACGAAGGTGACCAACCCGCATGAGCCGCACTGGTTTAGCGAGCGCGACATCATCGGCGAATTAGCAGACGCTGTACGCAGCGAAGGCCTGCGCTTTGGCATCTACTATTCAGGTGGGATCGACTGGACTTTTCGGAGAAGGATTTCAAGAACGTTTATGGACTACTCCTTTTCCACACCCGGGGGCGGTTATGCAGTATACGCCGACGCCCAGATCCGCGAACTGATTTCCCGGTACCGCCCTGATATTCTGTGGAACGATATATGCTGGCCAGGGAACGAAGACTCCCTTTTTCGATTGTTCGCCTACTACTATAACGCTGTACCCGAAGGCGTGGTCAATGACCGCTGGAAGCATTCAACTTCCGCTAACAAGCTGTTAAGTCTCAAACCTGTACGCGCAGTGATGGACATGATGATCAAACGGATGATCATGAACAATCCGGATATTCATTCTGCCCTGGCGCAGCCTGCGATCTCCCATAGCGATTTTTCGACTCCGGAATATACCAAATACAAGGAAATACAACCTGGAAAATGGGAGATGACACGCGGAATCGGCCATTCATTCGGCTACAACCGCAATGAGCAGGATGCAGACTATTCATCCTTTGAAACATTGCTTTACGATTTTATAGATGCCTTGTCTAAAAACGGAAATCTGCTGCTGAATGTAGGTCCGCGCGGCGAGGATGCTCAAATTCCTCCCGAGCAGTTAAGCCGGTTGTCCAAATTCGGGGATTGGTTACAACGGAATGGGGAGGCTGTATATGGTACGCGTCCCTGGATCCGTGCGGAAGCGGAAACGGAGACCGGTGAAACGATCCGGTTTACGCGAAAGGACAACCGGCTGTACCTGATCATTTTGGGGCGTCCAAACGGAATAACCGTCAAGGTAAAGGAGTTTTTCTGTGAAGGCACAGCAAATCTGCTAACGGATGGCAGTCCTGTTCAACTGAAGCGGGAAGGCGAGGATATGAGCCTCATTTTCAAACACCGGCTTGAACATATTTTCGTTCCTGTCATCATAATTGAAGATGAGCATGACGGTGGAATGAAGCGATCACCTGCTGTTGCCGAGGGTGCGGACCTTGCAGGCAGTGTGGGATGAATGGAAACGAATCTGCGTTTTAGAAATATCCTTTTAGCTGAACTTGTCAACAAGTTTAAGTTTTAAAAGTAGCAGACGAGTGTTTGAATTGGTGAGCGACTTTGGCTTTGCGCGCAGCGCAAAACAAGAGAGCGAAGCAAGTCAAACAGGAGTTGGTAAAGTCCAACTCACAAATAAGCAACTCTTTATGAGTGCGTAAGGCTGTCGGGAACATGCCCAACAGCCTTTTCAACCATATTATTAAAAGCGACACTCCCTCATGTTCTTCAAAACAAACATATCATCAATCACTCGTAACCTCATTACCTCTCTTCATCCATTCCACCATCTCCAAATAGTGCCGGTTATACATAATCCCCAGCACGTTGCCGAAAGGGTCCGTCACCGAAGCCGTAACGAATCCCTCGCCACGCGGAGTAATTGGTTCGTATTGCTTCGCGCCCATCTCCAGCAATTTCGTAAACGCGGCTTCCACATCATCAACATGCCAGTACATGATGGCACCGCCTGGACCCGGCACCGCTTGCGAAGGAGCATAACGGCGGCTGATCAGACCCAACTCATGCTGGTAGTCCCCAATGCGGAACTCGGCATAGGCAAGCTCGCCAGACGGTCCGGTGCGTTTGAAGTACGGGGAGAGCCCGAGCACCTCCGAATACCACGACACCGCTGCCTCCATATCGTCCGCCCAATAATTGATCGTCGCCATGCCTCTTAACGTTTGTTTTTCGCTCATATTCATTTTCCTCCTTCGTTTGTTCCCTCATCTTCTAAGGCCATTATAGGAGACAAAAGCTGACAACTGTACGTCATGCTTTTAATAAAGCAAAAAACACCTCCAGGTGATGTCCATATCTCACGACATGGCTGTCATCACGTGAAGGTGTCACGCTGCGCCTCGGGGATTCTCATAAAAACCCGGTCAGCTTTTCATAGATTTTCAGCAGCTGCTGCCTTTCTTCCTCGGTCAATTTTTCAAAAAGATTTCTGCGCAAAATTTGCCCGTCCTGATTCGCCTTTTGAACGATGTCGAGACCCTTGTCCGTAATCCCCAAATAGATGATACGGCGATCCTTCTCATCGACGATTCGAACGGCTAACTGCTTCTGCACGAGTTTTTCCGATAGATGGGTCAGCGTCGGCGGGGTCAGCCCCAGAGCCTTGGCGATATCCGAAGGCCGGCTGTTCCCATGGTGCTGCAGGTGAGCCAGAACGAGAATATGGGAAATTCCAAGATCCTCGTTGAACAATTTCCCCCACTGGATGATGAGGTTGTTCGTCACTTTATCCATATTGTGAATGATTTCAAAAATCGTCTGTTCTTCCATCAGGCAAATCCCCGCTTTCTGCAAGTCAAAGCCTCTAATCTGCATTAGAGGCCTTCATTATCATACATGCTTTTCAGCCGGGAATCCACCGTTCCTGGCAGTCCGTGAAGCCTGCGGCACAAGATGATCCCGCTTTTACCGCAATTTAATGGAGCCCCCGTCCACCATAAAGGTTTGACCTGTAATATAGTCAGCGTCGCTGCTGGCAAGAAACACTGCGACACGGCCGATGTCCTGCTCGGGATCGCCGAGCCGGCGCAGAGGAATTTTATTCAGCATCGCCTCGTATAGCTCCGGAGCATTCTCGCGCCACTGTTCCACGCCCGGCGTCAGTGCGATCGGGGAGATCAGATTGACGTTAATTCCTTCCGGACCCCATTCATTGGCCGCAACGCGCGACACGCCCCGGATCGCTTCTTTGGCGGCAGCATACGACGTCTGCGTGACCTGCCCGTCAATGCCCGCACCGGATGCAAAGTTAATGACCTTGCCTTTCGTTTTCTTCAGTTCCGGATACGCCGCCTGCATGAAATGAACGGTAGGATAAAAGCCTGTTCCAAAGGATAAATCAAAAAGCTCCTGCGTTGTTTCCATAAAAGGAGCCTGTCTCGATACATGCGCATTATTCACCAGAATATCCAGTTTGCCGAAGCGCTTGACCACGTCGGCTACGATTTCATGCGCGCTCTCCTGCTTGGAAATATCCTTGATGAACAGCATTCCCTCTGTATATTGGTTAATCTCGGCCAGTGTCTCTTTCCCTTTCTCCTCATTCACGTCGACGATCGCGATATGTGCGCCTTCCTTAGCCATGGCCAGCGCCATGCCTTTGCCGATGCCTGATGCACTGCCGGTAATGATACCGACTTTCCCTTGTAATTTCATGCTGCTTCCTCTTTTCGTCATATATTTAGTTATCTAAATATTTCATATCTAAATAATAACAAACCACAGAGTGGCCTGCAAGTTGGTAGAAACTGCATCACCTCATAGAATAGTGCATTAACGTAATGTCATAGAAGGCTGACCGCCTTTTATCAGGAGTTATTGTGGCGGTTATAGAATGTTTCCCTCTGCTGAAAATCTATTAATCTGGAAAACAAAGCAACCGCCCCCCGTACATCAGGTTGCGGTTGCGTGATGGAACATCAGCTCATCGTTGCCCCTATTTTGCGCTGTCTGTTCTGCGTGGGCAGTCGATAAGCCCTATTGCTGCTGCAATTTATTTTTCCGGATGAAGATCGGCATCCGGCAGGACCTTCCAGCGCTGCCGCGGCTCACCGGCGGCCGGGTCGCCCAGCTGCAGCTTTGTCCCATCGGCCGATACCTCCAGCGCCTGTCCGTTATGCACGGAGAATACCGTGACGACAGCGTCTCCTTGGTCCTCCACTCGCCAGCGCTGGTTGTTGTAGCCGAGGTAGTCGTACAGCTGCAGCCGGCCCTGCCCCATGTCGAGATCCAGCGCTTTGCCCGCTTGGGTTCGGATAGACCATGTCCCGTCCCCGTTAGGAACGAAAACCCATACCTGCGGGGAATCCCCTTCAGGGCCGCCCACCGTTACCGGTTCGCCATTTTGCGATTCCGCAGCAAACAGTGCAAGGCCGAAGGCTGCATTCACCAGCGTCGTTTCGGCCAGCTTGGCATCAGCCATTCCGCTGACCGTCACCTGCTGGTAAAACGCCTGCCCGCCGAACACGTTCACGCCGAAGTGCCCCTCAGCAAACGTGCCGTCCTTCACATCGAAGACTTGCACCCCGTCCACTTCCGCCCGGATCTGCGGCCCCTTCGCTTCAATGCGGATATGGTACGTCCTCCCCGGCTGGATGAACCTCGGGACCTTGGCCAGCACCTGCCTGTCCTCAAACCGCCCGTCTACTTTATAGAAGAGTCGAATGGCCTTCAGGTTCGGATCGAGATTGAAATAATACCCGCTGCGGCCGTCAGCGCTCGCCCGGAACAGGATCGAGCCCGCGCCTCCTGTCTCGCCCAGCGTCATGTCGGCTTCCAGGGCAAAATCCCCGGCCTGCTCCTGCGCCATGTAGTTCGCATCGCTTGTATAGCTGCCCCGGATGCCGCGTTCGGTCACGACCCACCGCGAAGCCGACAGATCCGGCTTCCAACCTGTCAGATTCGTCGTAAACGTCCCGTCGGTGACGTTTACCACGCAGCGGGCCGAAGCCTTCCCGTTCGGCGACACGGCCGTAATGACGGCCGTTCCCGCCTTATTCGCCCGAAGCACCGCTATCCCCGGAGATTCCCCCTGATTGGAGGAAGTCACCTGCACGACGCCGGGATTGCTGGACTTCCATACCAGCGGCGGATGGCTTGCTCCAGAGGATTCCAAGTAAGATGCATACAATTTCTCCTCATCCCCCTTAGACAATTCCAGCTCTTTCCGGTCCAGGATGATCGAGGAGCCCGTCTTCCGCCCTTCACGCCATACGTTGTCCAGCGCATGCACCTGCACGGACGCGAGCTTCACTTTACCTCCCTTGGTATAGAAGCTCATGCCCCGCCGGGCCGGATCCGGAAAAATCAAGTCGGAAAAGACGACCCTGCCGTCATTGCCGAACACTTCCACCGAGGATTCATCCACAAGGATCCGCAGGCGGATGCGGCTGCCGTCCGGCTGGAGCGCGGCCTCATGCCTCGTTTGCAGCAGGCTTGAGTAATCGGTAACGCCGGATGACGAGCGGTCCACAAATAGTTTCTGCTCGGCAGTCTTGTACCTGATCATCGTCTTCTGCCCGCCGCCTTCGCGGACCGTAAATCCGAATTCAGCTGCGGCTCCGCTTTGCGGCAGCTCGATATCGGCTTCGATTTCATAGGCGCCTGCTGAAATTCCTCCAAGCACGTTCGCTGCCGATTCGCTAACCTCACGGTTTTTCACGCTGAACAAGGTGCTGCGCAACCCGGCAAGCTCCCGGACCGGCAACTGGAACAGCCGGATGCCGTTGCCCGTCGTATGCAGCGTGACCTCCCGCGGTACGGTCATTTGCCCCTTCCAGCCTTCCGTCGGGAAGCTGAACGGATAATCCCAGTTCGTCATCCAGGCCAGCAGAATCCGCCGCCCGTCCGGCGTGCCGGAGAAAGACATGGAGGCATAAAATTCTTTGCCCCAATCCGTCTTCAGCACGGTTCCCGCCGGATTGTCGTTCACGAATTTCCCTTCCGGTGTCAGCTCCCCGATAAAATACTCCGCGTCCGAGCCGTGCGTTTTCGGATTCGCACCGGTGCTGATCATCAGCACCCATTTGCGCCGGTCCGTGCCGTCTACTGGAAGCTGAAACAGGTCCGGGCACTCCCACACCCCGCCGCGTACGTACTCCCCGTATCCGAAATTGTCGGTCAGCGTCCAGTCGATCAAATTGCGGGAGGTAAAAAACCGGATGTGATCGCCGCCGGAGACGACCATCACCCAGCGGCCGTTCGCCTCATCCCGGACGACCTTCGGATCGCGGAAGTCCCAGCCGCCCGGGTCGGCACCGTTTTTGCCGGGATTATCGATCACAACCGGGTGCTCCGCCGAGTACTGCCAGGTCCGTCCCTGATCGGTGCTGTAGGCCAGCCCGATCTTTTGGTTGCCATTCGGCAGATCCGGCGAATAGGAAGTATAGTATGCGATCAGCCCCTTGCCGCCTGAGCTTCCGAACAATCCGGAAGCGTTCGTCGTGTCGGCCACGGCCGAGCCTGACCAGACATGCCCCAGATCGTTCCAGGGCAGGGCGATCGGCAGCTGCTTCCAGTGCAGCAGGTCACGGCTGACGGCATGCGCCCACTGTCCTCCATCCTGATGGAACAGATGGTATTCTCCTTCAAAATAGACGAGACCGTTCGGGTCGCTTGCCGATCCCCGGATCGGGCTGTAATGGTACTCCGGCCGATACGTTTCCGTATAGTAGTCGGAGTCAAGCGTGACATAGGCATCCTGGACGTATGCCGTACCTTCTCTTACAACCAGTCCGGTATATCCGGCCGAATAACTGTCGTCTGTCACGTCTACGGCGGCGGGAGCATATCCGTCCACAAACACCTGAATCCTCGGCCCGACGGCCTGAATCTCCAGATGATGCTTGGCGTTTGGCGAATCGGGGTAAACGCTAGTCGAGGCGCTGATGAGAGATCCGTCCATTTTCCGCAGCAGTACTTGTACCCCTCTTCCTTGGTGCCGCAGCACAGCTTCATATCCGGCGGTTCCCTCCGCATTTGTCCGAATCAGCAGGCCCGCGGATGAGGCTTCATCCAGTGTGACATTGCCTTCATAGACGGCGTCCGCAGCAATGTTCCGGTATACCCGTAACGCGGCTTGTCCGGTCGTTCCCGTTCCTTTAAGCCCTTTGAGATCGGGCTGCCAGCTTCCGGTTGAAGCGAGCACGCCGTCCAGATTGCCGGCAAGGCTTCCGACCTTCACATTCTGAAATACAGCGGAACCGTTCCACACATGAAGTCCAAGATATCCGGAAGCATAGGCGGTATCAACCGCACGGATGACGGGCTGATACTGGTTGCCCCAATACACCTGCAGGCTCGTTCCCTCAGCTTTCACTTTCAGGTGATAGATTTCGCCGACCTTCAGCGGCACCTGCCGTTCTTCCTGGAGCCCTCCTCCGGCTGCGTTTTTCAAGCGGATGATGCCCGACGACGGTACGATTTGCAGCATATATGAAGACCAGCCGTCGCTGCTAGCGCGGAAAAGCAGCGAAGCATCGGTCCCGGCGTTTTGGATCATGACATCGGCTTCGTAGATAAAATCGTCCGCCTTCGTGCTGGAGACCGCCATCACGTTCTCCTGCGGATCGGAAGCCAGCTTCAGCCCCTCCGCCGTCTGCTCAAGCTCGCCCTTGCCCTGGACCTGCCAGCCTTCCAGGTTCGTATTGACGCTCGCTGCCATCCTGTCTGCCTCCTTCGTTAATGCAGCTGCCGCGCCGTTAACTTTAACTTCGGAATCTGCAGGCATCGCCCATCCCCGGCCTTCGTCAGACCCATACAGCAGGATGGACGCACATGCCAAAATTCCGGCCAGGCACGCGGACAGCATCTTTTTTGCTGATCTCATCAACACTCCTCCTTATCATCAGAACAATGTGTAAAAATGACATATAAACGAAGACAAGCTTATACATGAAACAAATCTGTGCATGAAAATAAAGCGGTGCATGAAAACAATTCTGTGCATGAAGACAAATCTGTGCATGAAGACAAGCCTGATACATGAAAACAAAACTTATTGTAACCGCTTACATTATGAGGCGTTAAACTGGCGTTTTCCTTATAAACAAACAGTGCAATGCACTCAAATCGAATATGAACGATGTCTGAACTGAGCTAGGCTGGACTTAGGTTAGAGAGAAACCGAACAGGATATGCAGAGTAAATTCAAGGTTAGCCCTTGGCTTGTCCTTGGTTTGTCCTTGGCTTGTCCTTGGCTTGTCCTTGGCTTGTCCTTGGCTTGTCCTTGGCTTGTCCTTGGCTTGTCCTTGTCCCTCTCTCTCCAAAACCTGTCCAGCATCATCTCAGTTGTTCCTCCCAGCCTAATTCGGCTCAGCACGATATGTATATGTTTGTACCGTCGCCTGCTTTCGGGCAGCCGGCCTGTACTGCGGCTGGCTGCCCCCAAGCGAAGGCGGGATTGAACCAAAGTTTTGCTGCAGGCTCCTACGCCTTCTGACCGAATGCCTCCAGCGCCTGAAGCCCCAGCGCAAGTGCGCCGTATAATCCGGCTTGGCCGCCGAGTCCGGGCGGAACGATGTAACCATCGATTCCGTCCGTGAGCTCCAAGGCGTCCACGTAGCCGTTCAGGCTCCGCTGAACCTCTTGGCGGATCAGCGGGAAGAGCTGCGGCTGCTGCATGACGCCCCCGCCCAGGATGACCTTCTCCGGCGAGAGCATCAGGACCGCCGCCGTGACCGCCTGGGCGACATAATACGCCTCAAAGGTCCAGGCCGCGTGATCCGCGGGCAGCTGCGGCCCCTTCACTCCCCACCGCGCTTCCAGCGCCGGCCCGGCGGCCATCCCCTCCAGGCAGTCCCCGTGATACGGGCACGCGCCCGGGAAGCCGTCCTCCGGATGACGGCGGACCGGAATATGCCCGCCTTCCGGATGGACGAGCCCGTGAACAGGCCGGCCGCCGGCATACACGCCGACACCGACGCCGGTGCCGATCGTGAAGTACGCGCAGCTGCCCAGCCCGCGGGCCGCTCCCCACAGCGCCTCGCCGCAGGCGGCGGCATTCACGTCCGTGTCCCATCCATAGGGGACGTCGAAGTGCCGCTTCAGCTCCGCGAGCAAGGGATAATGCGCCCATCCCGGCTTAGGGGTGGTCGTGATGCTTCCATACCCCGGGCTGCCGGGGTGAAGGTCGATCGGGCCAAACGATCCGATCCCGATCGCTTCCGGCTGGCGATCTTTGAAATAAGCGATGACCCGGGGCATCGTTTCCTCAGGCCGTTCCGTCGGAAAGCTGATGCTCTCGCTGATTTGCCCGTGTTCGTTTCCGATGCCGCAGACGAATTTCGTCCCGCCCGCTTCAATGGCTCCGATGCGCATGATGATGTGCCTCTCTTTTCAAATTTTTATCGGTCGATGGATTAGGGTTCTCCATTGGATCAAGCTTCGTATTTAAAAGTACTTTTTTATAAGGTTGTTATTTAAATAGAAAGATCGTAAATGTCGAGCGATTCGACGAGCGCCTCTTCATCGTCTGCCTTGAGGGACAATCCGGTGGATGCCTGATCCGGATAGATCAGGTCGGTGAGAACCGCACGGCCGCCGCCCGCGAACACCTCTACCGAAGACCGGTCGATCAGGATTCGCAGTTCCACCGTTCCGTCCGCCGCATCGAGAACGGCCGCATGCCTGCCGGCAAACAGCGGGTGAAAGTCTGCCGTTCCCGCCCGGGTCCGGTCTATATAGACTTCACCCGCCGCTCCGCTGTAACCGATCACCGTCTCCTGACCGCGGCCTGCCCGCACCTTCAGCTCCAGCGATTGGCCGGATCCTAGGCGGATCCGAATCTCTCCGCTCTCCAGCTGTAAATCGGCCAGCTGCGCGGAGGCCTGAGCGGCCGTTACCCGCTTCAGGGACAGAAGCTCCTTGCGGTATCCCTCCAATTCCCGGGCGGGCTGCTGGATCAGCTCGGCCGAACCTTGGCGCAGCTCCAGCTTGAGCTCCCGCGGCACGGTCATCGCGCCCCGCCACACGCCGGTCGGCGTCTGATTGGCATATTTCCAGTTGCTCATCCAGCCGACGAACAGGCGTCTGCCGTCCTCGGCCGGCACATCCGACCAGCTGACGCCGGCGTAGTTGTCCCGGCCGTAATCAATCCATCTCACGCGGGTCTGCGATACGGCATCCGGCGTAAAGCGTTCCCCGTCGAAGTCTCCGGTAAAATATTGCGTTCGCGACCCCTCCGCCAACTCCGGATGGTCGCCGATGCTGACGAGCATCACCCACTTCGTCAGGCCCGGGTCCCCGTCCACCTGCAGCGGAAACAGGTCGGGACACTCCCACACGCCGTCATGGCTGCCGATGCCTTCCCCGAATTCGCTGGACAGCGTCCAGTCGATCAGGTTCGGCGAACGGTACAGACAGACGGTCTGGCCGCAGGCAACAATCATCACCCACTGTGAGGAAGCCTCATGCCAGAATACTTTCGGATCGCGGAAGTCCACGAAGGTGTCATGCGACAGCACCGGGTTGCCGGCATACTTCGTCCAGGTCCGTCCCGCATCCGTGCTGTATGCCAGGCTCTGGCGCTGCACCGGCGCTTCGCCCTCCGGTCCTTCGGCATGCTGCGTAAAAATGGCGACAAGCCCCGGCTCCCCGCCGAAAAAGCCGGTCGTGTTATTCCAGTCGACCACGGCGCTGCCGGAGAAAATCGTGCCAAACTCGTCCGGCGCCAAGGCGATCGGGAGTTCTTCCCAGACGACCAGGTCCCGGCTGACCGCGTGTCCCCAATGCATCGGTCCCCAGGTGTTCCCGAAGGGATGATGCTGGTAAAACAGGTGGTATTCCCCCTGGAAATAGACCATTCCGTTGGGGTCGTTCATCCAGTGCTCTTTCGGGGAAAAGTGATACCCCCCGCGGTAGTTGTGCGATATGAATGTGGACATTAGCTGTGCTCCTTTGAATTACAAGTTTTATTTGCAGCGGACCCGGCCGCATTTTTGCCCAAAGGCATCTGGCGGCCGCATCCGGATTCTGCACTGCTAACGTTTATGCGCCAAGCAAGTGCGGATATGTTGTTTTTGATGTTTTATTCAACCTTTATTGCGCGCTGCGGTCATACCCCGCCTGCTTGATCTTCAGCCAATCCTGCAGCCCCAGCCGGTTCAGCTCTTTGAGGTAGGCATCCCACTCCTGATCGACTTTGCCGTTCTGGTACCACTCGGTGCGCTTCCGCTCGAGATAGGCGAACATGTCGGTCTGGATGGTGGACAGCCGGTCCAGCTCATCGATGGAGAAGAATACGTTCGGATACGTATTTTTCGCCTTCATGTGCGGCACCATCACGTCCTTCAGCAGTTTAAGACGCCATGCCGCGTCGTCCGGCATCGTCGTGTATTTGCCGTAGTACTCGTCGAGGATGGCCAGCGGACCGGCGATGCTCGTCTTTTGCCGCAGCTCCACAGGAGCTGTGCCTTCCAGCGGCAGATGCTTCAGCATGCCCTTGGCTTCGTCGAATTCGAAAATGTTCTGCTGCGTCTGATCCCCGTACGTCCCCCAGTTATCCTGAACGGACTGCAGCGGATCGTAGAGCTGATCGACCCATTTGGCCGTCTCCTCCAAATGTTTGTTGCTGCTCGTGATGACCATGCGCCCGCGGTCCAGGCCGATGCCGTTCGTGCGGGTCACGTTGACTTCGCCGCTTGGTCCTGCCAGCGGAGGCATCACGTCATACGTATCGTTCATGCCGGTGATGTTGGCCTTATCCCATGTAAAATACAGTCCGTACCGGTTATCCTTGCCTTTCGCCAAATAGGTGTTCCAGTCCTGCTGGAAGGACTCGATATCGATCAGCCCTTCCTGGTACAGCTCGTGAATGTACTTGATCGCTTCCTTATAACCTTCTTCCGCCGCAGTGAAGACAACCTTGCCGTCATCGGTCACGACGGTGTGGTCCCAGTTCTCCCCGAGCCCGAAAGAACCGTACAGGAAGGCCAGATCTTCCCCGCCCGGCTTATTGATAAAGGAGAGCGGAATTTCGTCCGCCTTGCCGTTGCCGTTCGGGTCCTGCGTTTTGAAGGCGATCAGCACCTTCTTCAGCTCCTCGGTGGTCTTCGGCATAGACAGCCCCAGCTTCTTCAGCCACTCCACGTTGATCCACGGCAGGTCGTCCACGGACTGAATCCGTTCCTTGCCGGAGCCCAGCTCTTCAATCCAAGGGAAAGAATAGATGTGGCCGTCAGGCGCGGTAATCATCTTTTTGTATTCCGGCGCCTGCTCCAGCACCTTTTTGAAGTTCGGCATATGCTGCTCGATCAGATCGTCGAGGGGAATGATGACCCCGTCTTTGGCCAGCTTCAGCAGGTCATAATCGCCATACCCGGCATCAAAAATCGCATCCGGCAGATCGCCGCTCGCCACGGCCAGGTTTCTTTTCTCCGCAAAAACGTCGTTCGTGTAATTTTTCCAATTGATATGAATGCCGGTCTTCTCTTCCAGCCGCTTATTGATGAGCTTGTCGTTCGGGTCCGCGGGTGCCAGCGGCGAGCTCTGCGTCAGAAAATTGAGGGTGACTTTCCCGTCAGGCGACTCCTTGGCGTCTCCGCCGCTTCCTCCGCAGCCGGACAAGAGCAGCAGCGCCGCGAGCGCTGAAACGGATGCCGTCATGGCAGCAGCCTTGCGATTTCTCTTTTTGTTCATCGTTATGACCTCCACAGGATTAGAATGGATCAGTGCCATGTATGTTCAGGCCGTCCCTATTTCAGGGAACCGACCATCACACCTTTTTCGAAATACTTTTGGAAAAATGGATACATGACGAGCAGCGGCAGACTGGAAATGACGATCGCCGAGTATTTGATCATTTCCGAGAGGCGCTTGAGCTCGTTCATCGCCAGCTGGTCGCTGATCATGCCCGGCGCCGCCTGGTTCTGGATCAGGATCGAGCGCAGCACGAGCTGCAGCGGATGAAGCTTCGCATCCTCCAGGTAAATCATCGCGTCGAAATAGGAATTCCACTGCCCGACAAAAGCATAGAGAGCCAGCACAAAAATAATCGGTTTGGAGAGCGGCAGCACGATCCGAAAAAAAATGCCCGCCTCCGTCGCGCCGTCGACGTTGGCCGCTTCCCTCAGCTCATTCGGCACGCCTTTGAAAAAGGTCCGGGACAGGATGATGTTCCAGACATTGACCGCACCCGGAATGATGATGGCCCACACCGTATCCAGCATGCCAAGCTGCTTGACGAGCAGGTATGTAGGAATCAGGCCCCCGCCGAAAAACATCGTGATCACAAACAGCGTCATAAAAATTTTCCGGCCCGCCAGCCGCGAATCAGACAAGGCATAGCCTGCGCATACCGATACAGTCACGGTAACGAGGGCAAATGCAGCGGAGTAAAATACGGAATTGCCGAAGCCCCGCAGCATAGCCGGGTTGGACAATATTTTCCGGTAGCCCTCCAGGCTCCAGTCCGAGATGCGAAACGACAGGCCCTGATTCAGCAGCACGGTCGGATCCATAAATGACGCCACCACGACGTAAACGAGCGGCACGACGATCAGCAGCACCGCCACCGTCAGGAACAGGCCGTTCAGAATCAGCAGAAACCGGTCGAACGGCGAATGTTTAACAGCCATAGTTGATAAGCTCCTTCCTAATAAAGTCCTTCGCCCTCATTAAGCTTCTTGACGATAAAGTTGACCGTGAGCAGCAGCACGACGTTGATCACCGAGTTGAACAGGCCGACCGCCGCGGAATACGCATAGTCGCCGGACTGCAAACCGACCTTGTACACATAGGTGGCGATGATCTCGGAAGCCGGAAGGTTCATCGAGGTCTGCATCAGGTACGCTTTTTCAAACCCGATCGACATGATGCCTCCCGCCGCCAAAATGAACACGATGGCCATGATCGGCCGGATCGTCGGCAGGTCGATGTGGCGGATGCGCTGGAGCAGGTTCGCCCCGTCCAGGCTTGCCGCATTGTGCAGCTCCGGGTCGACGTTCGCCAGAGCAGCCACGTAAATGATCGATGCCCAGCCGGCGCCCTGCCAGATGTCGGAGAGGATGTAGATCCAGCGGAAATATTTCGGCTCGGACATAAACATCAGCGGCTCTCCAGTGATCCATGTCAGCAGATGGTTGACCGGTCCCGTCGGGGACAAAAAGATAAACAGCATACCCACGATGACAACCGCAGAAATGAAGTTCGGCGCGTACAGAAACAGCTGAACGTTCTTCTTCACACCCGCCCTCCGGACCTGATTGAGCATGAGCGCCAGCAGGATCGGTACGGGAAAGCTGAAAATCAGGCCGAAGAAACTGAGTTTAAGCGTATTCATAAAGATGACGTCGAAATTGGGCGAGGAGAGAAACTTCTCAAAATGCTTCAGGCCGGCCCATTCACTGCCCATGATGCCCTTGATCGGGCTGAAGTCCTTAAAGGCGATAATCGCCCCGTACATCGGGACATATTTGAAAATCAGGGTCAGAATAAGCGCCGGAGCCAACAGCACGTATAGAAAATAATGCTTTCTGACCTTCTGCAGCACCCGCCCCGCAGAGCTCTTCCTCCTCACTGCCGCCGCCCTTGGATCCACTTCTACCGTATTTTCCAAAACCGTGACCTCCGTTCTTTGCACAAAAAGTTTACAATGCAGCATACCGTAAGGGCTTACATTCGCACCTGCACCGTATCGCTGCTTTTACAATTTAGCAGACGATGTAATGTTCGTCAATAATTTTTGTAAACATTTATTTGTGCAATTGACCAATATAATTTGTTCAAAGAGGTTCTATATTTAGCTGAAATGTCACTTTTTCCGTCCATTTAGGGACCAACTATATCTTTCCAAAGCGTAGTCTGTCGGTTCCAATTCTGCTGTGTGTATAATAATTGCCTATGTAAAGTCATCCCTCTGTGTTGCATGTCATTTTGCACAATGAAGGCGTTATATATTTGTGCATTTGTAAAGTTAACATTGCTATTTGAAGCAATCTGGTATACATTGGTCATAGGATACCTGAGATCGAATGCATGCAGGTTTATGAGGAGGAACTTGCTTCCGTACTAATAATCGTTAGAGGTGAACATCGAATACATGGGGAAAGAGAAAGTCACCATTCAAGATATCGCCGATGCGCTGGGCATTTCCCGGAACACGGCGTCTAAAGCGTTGAACGGCAGCGACAGCATACCGGGCGAGACCCGCAACCGGGTGATCAAGAAAGCAATCGAGCTGAAGTACAAGCAGTTCGCATATATGGAAACCGAAAGCCTGATGCCGAAAAACCCCGGCAATATCGCCCTGCTGACGCAAAACATGCCCAGCATGTCGCATTTCGGGGCCAAGCTGATCAGTGGACTGGAGAAACGCATCAGCGGCGAAGGCTACAATTTGTCCATCCATATCGTAAGGGACATCGAGCGAAGCTCCCTCCAGCTTCCGAACAATTTTGAAGCGTCCAAGGTGGACGGTATCATCTGCATCGAACTGTTCGACATGGAATACACCAAGCTCATCACGAGCCTGGGGCTCCCGACCATATTCATTGACTGCGCGGCGGACATGTCTTATCCCGACCTTGAAGCCGACCTGCTTCTGATGGAAAACGAACACAGCACCTATTTCATGACCAAACGGCTTATCGAGGACGGCTGCGGCTCGCTCGGTTTTATCGGCGACTACAACCACTGCAAGAGCTTCAACGAGCGCTGGGCCGGATTTAACCGAGCCCTTGCGGAAGCAGGTATTCCGCTGGACCGCAGCCAGTGTGTCCTGGAACCGGACCGCGAATTTTTCTCGGAATCCGACTGGATGGAGCAGCGGCTGGACAAGATGCCAGACACACCCTCGGGCTTTGTATGCGCGAATGACTTTATCGCGGTCAACGTGATGAAGGCTTTGAAGAACCGTCAGATCGCCATTCCGGAGAAAATCGTCGTGGCCGGATTCGACGATGCGCCCGAGTCGCGCATTGTCGAGCCTCGTTTGACGACCGTGCACATCTATAGTGACGAGATGGGCATCACCGCGGCCAATATGCTGCTCTCCCGGATTAAGGAGCCGGAGCAGCCTTACCAGGTCACGCATATCCAGACCAAGCCGCTGTTCCGGGAGTCGACGCAAGCCGCCCGGTAATCCAGGCTCCCAGGCAGCATGGTACAAGAACGAGTTAAGAAAGCAGGCTGTTTCCTTAAATGCCTCAATCGAAGAACCAATACGGTCATCCTACGAATATCCGCAGTCCGGCGCTTCGCAGTACAGCAGCCGGGCTTTTTTTGATGAAAGCCATTCATTTGATCCTATCGGCTGCTGGGCTATCCTAAGACCGCACAAATGAACAGGCGGAACGGACTCGATTACGTTAACGTAGCAGGTGAAGGATTCTTCAAACTTGATTCATGAAAAGGAGACTCAGAGATGGTAAATGAAACGAAACCGTTTTGGTTTAAGCGGCTGCCGGCGCTTTCATCGCATCCTGCGGTATGGGCTTCCCATATCGCCCAGCACTGGAATATGGAGGCGTTCCGTCCCCAGAACCCCATGGATCCCGAGAAAGTACGGCTTGCTCTCCGTCATTTCATGCCCGAACTGCTCCCCGAGTACGAGGCCTTGCTGTCCGTTTCACCAGACCGTCCCGGCGAAGCTCAGCTGCTTGCGATGTATAACCTCCCTCCCTTCTTCTCCGGCTGCAGCAACTCGATATCCCACCGATTAGGCCATCCTACTTTAATCCGAAATTACGATTTCAGCTTGGACGGGTTCAGCGGCGTATTCCGTTACGAGCCATTGCCTGATGAAGGGTGGATCATGGGTTCCGCCGAAGGCGGCTGGGGCTATCTCGACGGCCTGAACCATCACGGTCTCGCAGCGGCCATTACATTTGGCGGGGACTTCACGGTAGGTAACGGTTTCAGCATTCCGCTCATTGTCCGCTATCTCTTGGCCACTTCGGCAACGGTTCCTGAGGCAGTGGAACGTCTGAACTCGATCCCCCATCGGCTTGTTCAAAACATCTCGCTTTTGGATCGGAAGGGCCGTTTCAGCGTCGTCTACACTTCGCCGGAAGGCGTGAGCGCAGCTGACGGTCTCATTTGCTGCACGAATCATCAGAGACAAGTTCAAGATTCCGCGCACGACGAACACCGGACCGTGGAGCGGTTCGACCATCTCCTCAGAATGGGCGGTGCCGTATCGCCCCAGGATTTTCATAAAGAACCGTTGTATCATCGCAAGTTTTCGAAACATTTCGGCACGCTTTATACCGTCGAAATCGATCCTGTAACGGAAACGGTTCATTATCACTGGCCTGAAGGACAGCAGCTTCTCGCCACGCCGGCGTCGCCAGAGGCTGAGATTAACATTCAGTTGTCCGAGAAATAGGCACTAGGATAGGACATTTCTCTCACGGACGTATAAAAGCAAAACTAAATAGCCAGCCGCCGATTCATGATCGACGACTGGCTGCTTAAACGTGAAAGGTGTTTTGATCCCTGCCTTAAACGGGGTCATTCCCCTTGTACGGTTGCTTTTTTGAGAAATCTACCAGCGATCTTCCGGATGATACCAAACTTGTTATTTCGCTTCTTTTTTCTCCGTGAAGAAGTAGAGCAAAGCCAGCACCGGAAAAAGAACGCCAAGCCATATGGCCGCTTCCCATCCGCCTTGTGCATACGCCCATCCGCCTACTGCGGAACCAATAGCCCCGCCGGCGAAAAAGATAGCCATGAACAAGCCGTTCAGCCGGCTGCGAAGCTCTGCACCCAGTGCAAAAATAGAGCGCTGCCCGAGCACCAGATTGGCGGAAACGGCCATATCCAGTACAATAGCGGCCACAACCAGGCTGATGATCGATAGCAGGGAACTGCCATGGATCACAATAGGCAGGAGCATGGAAACGACCGCGAGTCCAAGGGCGATCCCTGTACCGGGGCGGATCCACCCTTTATCGGCAAGGCGGCCGGCAACCGGCGCAGCCGCTGCTCCGGCTACCCCTACCAAGGCGAACAGGGCGACCCCTGTCTGGGAAAAATGAAATGCCGGGCTGACCAGCAGCATAGGAACCGTTGTCCAAAACAGGCTGAAGGAAGCAAACAGAAACGCGTGGTAAAGAGCTCTGCGCCGCAAAATCGGCGTCGTCTTCAGCAGCTTCAGCATCGACGACAGGATCTCCGGGTAGCTGATGGATGTTTGCGGGCGTCTTGCCGGAAGCGCCTTGGCCAGCACCAGCGCAAGCACCAGAATCAGAACGGCGGACAGAATAAAGATGGCGTGCCATCCAAGGAAGTCTTCCACCAAGCTGGCAGCCGGACGGGCGAGCATAATGCCAAGGAGCAGGCCGCTCATGACATTCCCCACATTGCGTCCCCGCGTTTCCTCAGGAGACAGATGAGCTGCATAAGGAACCAGGATCTGGGCGGCAACGGACCCTACGCCGATAAACAGCGATGCCGCAAGAAACAAAGCCGCGTTACGGACTTCAGCAGCGAGGAGAAGCACGACCACGTTAAAGATCAGCAGGGTGACCACCAGCTTGCGGTTTTCAAGCAAATCCCCTAAGGGCACGATCAATAACAGGCCGATTCCGTAACCGATTTGAGTTAAGGTGACGATCAATCCCGCCGCCCCGGAGGATAATCCCAGGGCTGAGCTGATCGATCCTACGAGAGGCTGGGCATAATACAGGTTGGCCGCGATGATGCCGCAAGCGACGGCGAGGATCAGGTTGATCCAGGATGAAACGGCAGCGGCGTGAGGCTTTTCTTTTGCGATGGTACTCATAACATTTCTCCTTTGTTTGTAAGGCATCCCTTTTTCCGGAACAATCGTTCCAGTTTAGGAACAGTCCGCCTATTGTTTTTTAACATAAAATATTTTCTCAGAAATTCATTTTTCGGAACAGTCGTTCCAGTATGACTAAAAAGATGCCTGCCGACGTTTCTTCGCAGAAGTCAGACCGCTAGCGGAAGTTTTTGTTGCCGAATCAGGAGCGGAGGCTCGTTACAGCATGCCCAGCACCATTTCCATCATCTCCCGCGCCTTGGTGCTGTCCTGCTGAATTTTCGCCATCACGTTAACGCTGTGGTTGAGATTGAGCAGCATGAACGATAGGAGACGAATGTCTTTGTCGGGAGAAATTTCTCCGGTCTCTTGTCCTCGCTTTAATTTTTCGTAAAACAGCCGTTCCAGTTCATCAAAGCTCTTCTTGACTATGTTCTGCAGCGGTTCGTCCATGGCGTCGATACTAAGAGCTGCGTTCGTAATCATGCATCCATTGGGAAGGACTTCGTCCTGCGCGGCAAAAGCGCTCGTGATATGGATCTCGAAATACTGCCGGATGCCCTCAATGGTGGTAGGAGCGGCGATTAACACATCCCGCTTTCTTTGCGACATCTTTTTGTAGTGCTGGATCGCCTCGTAATACAGGGACTGCTTATCCTGGAACGTTTCATACAAACTGGAACGGCTAAGACCCATCGCTTCCAGCAAATCCGGTATGCTCGTCGCTTCGTAACCTTTCTCCCAGAACACCGTCATCGCTTTGCGGAGCACTTGATCCCGGTCAAATTCTTTGGTGCGGCCCATCGGCGCCACCTCCCTTTGAGCACAAGTATATACGAACTGGAACGAGTAGTCCAGTATTTTTTATCTGTGTCCATAAAACATGCAGCAGGCCGCCGGTGCTTCGGCGGCTCGCTGCATTCTACAGGTCATTTTTCCAAGGGATCTGCGATGCGGCCCCCCTGGATGATGTATTTTTACGGCTGCTTAACCGTCTCCGCA
The DNA here is from genome assembly GCF_038009285.1 of Paenibacillus sp. FSL R5-0378. Lineage (NCBI taxonomy): Bacteria > Bacillati > Bacillota > Bacilli > Caryophanales > Paenibacillaceae > Paenibacillus > Paenibacillus sp. FSL R5-0378. The sequence continues at coordinate 3,030,664 of NZ_JBBPAY010000001.1, read as the reverse complement.
GCCCACTCTTCCCCACCTGCTACTCTTGCCTTCACCGGATGATCCAGCGAGGCTTCGGCGATATCCTTATATGCCCAATACGCAGCAGGCACATCGCTCCAAGGCAGCGCGGCCGTTCCATAGAGCGGCCCGCGGCCGAGCGCGCGGTTCAGTGCCGTTACTGCCTCCGCGCGCGTCAGTGCGTTGGAAGGGCGGAATGAGCCGTCCGGGTAGCCGTTCAGAATGCCGGCTCCCTGCGCCTTCACGATAGCGCTCTCCGCCCAGTTGCCCGCGGTATCGCGGTAGCCGCTGCCTGCCGCGGAAGCACCCGGCTTCAGCCGGCTGGCCAGCGTGGCCATTTCGGCGCGTGTGATGGCCTGATCCGGCTTGAAGGTGCCGTCTTCATAGCCCTTCATCAGGCCCGCCGCCGTTACGGCAGCGATAGCTTTCCCGGCCCAGAAGCCGTCCTTTAGGTCGCGGAACGCGCTGGCTGCCGTGCCGGCCGTATCACCTGCTGCCTGCGGAGCCGCTTTGGACAGAATGACCGCCATCTCGGCGCGCGTAACCGGCTGATCCGGCCCGAAGGTGCCGTCCGGATATCCCTGAATATATGCGGGATGTCGCTCATTCGGAGTATCGTCCTGAGCTCCGGGTTCAGGTGCGGACGGAGGAGCTGCCGCTCCTGACGATGATCCCCCCGCGCTTGATCCCGGGCCAGGTGCTGTTGGACCGGACGGCCCTGTTGGCGGGTTCGGCGCGCCGGGATCTACCGGGCCTGTGCCCGCCGCAGGCACGGTGAATTTCAGCTGGTCCACGAGCATCAGATCGCCCGATTTTTTCACCGCCCTTAACGTATGTGTTCCGTCACTCAAACCGGAAATACGGTATAAAGGCTGTGATACGAGGCGCTGATCGCTGTGGGCACTGACGGTCTTCTTCAGCACGCCATCCACGTACACGTCGATGTCTCCCAGAGCCGGCCCAACGGGACCCACCAGCTCCATGCCCGTCCCTTTGAACGTATAGGCGAGTTCATCACCGTTCGCTGCCGTATAATGCACGTCGTTTTGATAATCCCCATCGAACGCGAACGCCAGCTGCAGCGTTCCGGCCGGCTGGGCGGCCAGATAAGCTTTGCTTAGAATCACCCGGCTGCCTTCAACCGTATAATCGGTTCCTTCGACGAGCCGGTTCTTTCCGTTCGCTATGCCGCTGAACAATTGCGGCTGCTGCAGCAAGGTGACCGCCACATCCTCCTGGTTAACCGCTGACTTGTCAAACACGGCCGATACCGGGCTGATCAAGTCGGGGATTTCGACCTTGAGCATATCCACCAGCATGAAGCGGCCGGATTTCTTCACAACTTTCAGCGTATGAAACCCTTCCTTCAGCCCGCTCACGCTGTACAGCTTCTGCTGCGGCTGGCGCTGCTCGCTATATGAGCTGACGGTCTTCTGAAATTCGCCGTCCAGGTAAATATCCATGTCTCCCTGCGACGGGTCGATCTCGGTAAAAAACTGGATGCCCGTTCCCCGGAACGAATGCTCAAAGGAATCGCCGTTGGCTTCCGTATAGTGCACATCGTCCTTGTAGTCACCGAAATTCCTTCCGGTGCTGCGGTTCCAGGCTCCATGATAAACAATACCCGGATCGTCATCGTTCAGAGTCGTATAGCGCACCGTCTCTGCCCCGGTCATATGGACGGTCAGCGTTTGGGGATCGCCAGCGCTGAACATAAATTTGAGCATGATGTCGCCATCCGGCAGCCCCGCCAAAAATTCCTTCTTGATCGTCACCGTATCCTGATCGACGGTATACTCATTCTCAGTCAAAGACTGCCCCTCGTATTCTACGGCGGTCAAGGTGTTGCCGTTAAGCCCCAGCTTCACGGACAAGTCCTGCTGCTGGCCGGCGCTTTTGTCGAAGCTGGTCTCCTTCGGGTCAATCGAGCTGTTCTGCGCCGCTTGGCCGCGGATGTCCACGCTCAGCACCTCGCTGTCTCCACCTTCAAACATAAAGCTCAGCGACGCCGGCCCCTCCGGCTGCTTGGCAAGATAAGCTTTGCTGATGGTTACCGTGCCGCCGCTTACCGTATAATCACTGCCGTTCTTCAGCACATCGGCGCCGTTCTGAATGCCCGTAAGCGAACCGCTCCCGAGCGTCAAATTCACGGTAAGGTCGGACGGATTGGCGCTCTCCCTGTCATAGCTGGCGGACACCGGGTCGATCAGATGGCTTGCCGTCACCTTCAGCGCGTCCAGCAGCATGTATTTGCCCGTTTTTTTGACCGCCTTGATCGTATGCGGACCTTCCGGAAGTCCCGATACGGTGTACACCACCTGCTGCGCCTGCTTGCTGCCTTCCGTATACGTGCTGACCGTTTCCGGTTCAGCCGCTCCGTCCAAGTAGACGTCTACCTCCCCTTGCTCCGGATCCTTCTCCGTAATCAGGTCAATGCCGCTGCCGTTAAAGACATACTCGAAGTAGTCGCCGTCCGTTTCGGTAAAATGAACATCCCCTTTATAGTCCCCCGCAGGCCGGTCTCCCTGTGACGACCAGCTGCCGCTGTATGTAATTCCAGGATCATTATCGTTGATATACACCGAATGAGTGACCGTCGCTTCTACGGAAGCAGGGACATCCGCTGCGCTCTTGTCCGAGGAGCTGAAAATCGCCTCGCCGGAGTCAGAAGTCTGGCTGCCCGCGGCTGCATCAGGCTGCTCGGCAACGGATTGGCCGGCGCCATCCGGCTGAATATCACTCGCTGCATCCAACTGAACGCCGCCTGCGTATTCCTTCTGACCGTCACCCGCTTCCTCCGGCTGAACGACTTCTGCTCCTTCCGGTTGAGCGCCACCTGCAGCCTCCGGGTGAACGCCGCCTGTGTCTTGCTCGGACCCTGCGCCCTGTATAGATGCGGAGTCTTTAATCGTCACAGCCAGATTTTGTACGGCAGGCGTCTGCTCGTAGCCGCCGTTCCGCTGCCAGTTCCCGGTATATCGGATGCCCGTATCGTCGTCATTGACCGCCGACGTTCCTTGGACAGCCGTTACCTTGAACATTCGGGAAGCATGCGGCTCCAATACGGCTGCGTATCCGTCATCAAAAGTTCCCAGCTCCGAATGGCTCCACAAGTCCCTTACCTTGGCCGAGCCGGTCAGACCGATGTCCTTCCAGTTGACCTTGACTTCAGCACTGCGGCTGCCCAGGTTGAACAAGGCGACGCTGTAGGTACCGTCACCGTTGTTGGCGTACCACACCTGCTGCTGGGTGTCCATCGACACCGGGTGAGCCGGGCGGCCCGCCTGATTGACGGCGATTACCTCGTCGTTGGTCAGCAGCTTGAGCCCGTAGTCATCAAGCCGGGTCATATCGTTGCCGATATAGAGCGGCGCCGCCGATATCGCCCAGAAGGTCATGGCCGTCTGGCGTTCGTCTTTGGTCAAGCCGTCCATCGAGCCGTTGCCGACGTTCAGGGAGTCAAAGTCGTTCCAGCCGGTGGCCGGCCCGGCGTCCCTCCACCATACGGCCGCATCCGGGAACAGGCGGGCGATATTGGCCCACTGCGTCAGCCCGACATTGCTGTCATAGGCTTCCACATCCCATTGAATGCGCCAGCCGTTGGCATACTTTTTCCAAAAGTCCACGTAGTTATGGTCCAGCGCCCACGAGATCTCGAACCAAATGTCGTGGCGTGCCAGCGCCTCGGACCAGGCCTTCACGTCCCCGCGGGAGTCGAGGTTCAGGTTGTTGTTACCCGATCCCGGCGTGACGCTGTCGAATTTGACGAAATCGATCCCCCAATCCCCGAGCATGTCGGCAATGGAGTCCACATACTTTTGCGCACACGGGTTGCTGAAGTCGATTTTGTACGTGTACGAGTTCCAGGCATCGACGATCTTGAGCGGCTGTGCAGCAATGTCGCGCACCCGGCAGGCACCGCCCGTCCCATAAACTTCGAGATCCTTTTTATAGGCATCAATCGACAGGCCGGGAATCAGATAAATACCGATTTTCTGCCCGTTATGATGCACGTAATCGATGACTTCCTGAAATCCGTTCGGATACAGTTTCGTGCTTGGAATCGGCCTGCCGTATTCGTCCATGTCTCCGTTCCAGCCCGCATCAATATTGATGTAGTTGTACCCATGGGACTGCAGCTTGTCACGCATCGCGTCGGACTGCTTCTTGATGCTCTCCGCCGACGTCCAGTTGCCCGCAGAATCATACACCTGCATACTGTAGCTGCTCCAGCCCATGTACGGCTTTTGGGCCAGCTCCTTGTTGGCCGCTTCGGCTACGTTCAGCTTTTGTCCAGCCCATCCGGTCTGCACCAGTACCAGCATCACCAGCAGGATAAGCCCCATCTTCCTTCCCAACCGCTTCATCATGATTCCATCATCTCCTCCCAGCATGAAAAACTTAGAGGCGCCTTCGCGTTTTACGGATGACCTTATTTCGGACCGCTTGACGGATGCTGGCTTCCAGGACGCTGACGCCACAGACGGCCGGCCATCGAACACGAAATGATAGCGCTTTCTATACTGCTGATGATAGGGACTTCCTCATTTTCTGAACAGGTACATCTGGGTGTTCCGGCGTACACTTTTCCCAAAAAAACGGTACTTTTTCCCAGCGGCCAGGCCTTTTGACCGTGATCGTTTCATAAAAAAAGTCTATCGACGTAAATTCACAGAAGACAGACCGTATTTATCGGAAATTTTTCTTGCGATTATTGAATGGTTCAGCCCCTTTTGAAAATTAATAAATTCTATAATTTTTTAAAAAAAGCAGCCGGCTTCCCGTTTATTACCGGGTAACCGCTGCTTCGTTGGCATTTACAATGCACTGATGAACCTTCGCCATCTGCTCGGGAGTCCCCCTGCTTGAGATAATGTGCCCCGTTCTTCGGTCCGGGTTAGTCCAAGCGGCATCCGTATCGATGCCCATCACTTGCCGAAGAGATGCTGCCCCTCCCAAATTGCTTAACGTCAGGGATCATCATAGCGCCAAAAAACATGAAAGACACCAAGTCCTCCATGTTTTCGGCTGTGCAGTGAACCAGTTATTCGCTAAGCTGTCGCTCTATTCCAGGATGGATCTCGCCATGCGCTCAATCTCACTGCAGTAAGGTCCCGGCGGGAACAGCTGCAGCAGTTCCACGGCATCCAACACCAGCTCTCTCGCTTTGGAATACGCCTGAACCATGCCCGAAGAATGCAGTACCGCATGCCGCGCTTCCTCCAGTTCTTTCGGCGAAGGTTCGTAACCCCGATCGGTCAGCAGCCGGTGGAGAATATGATCCGGACCGAATTCCGGTAAGGCGTAAATATGCGGCAGGGTCACCCGCTTGCGGGCGAGATCAGTGCCGGGCTTCTTTCCCGCAGTCTCCAGGTCCTGGATCAGATCCTTTAGATCATCCATGATTTGAAACGCCAGTCCGATTTTTTGACCGAATTGACCCGCATACCAGCAAGCCCTCCGGCTGCCGTTGACTAGAGCGGCACCGGCACGGCAGGATACGGATATCAGGCGCGCCGTCTTGCGGTCAATCGTGCGCATATATCGGCTTTCCAGGGCGAGTAGGTCACTGACGCCGGGATCCACTTTAAGCTCGTCGATCTCCCCTTTGCACAGCTCCATCCCTGTGTCCAGCACCTGCTGCACCAGCTGAAGATCGTGTGCGTTCTCGATCAACTGCGTAAACTTGCGGATCGCCTGTACGAACTGCAGGTCCCCGATCAGGATAGCCATTTCTGTACCCTGTCTGGCGTAAATCGTTTCATGTCCCCGACGGACGGCGGCGGCATCAATGATATCATCATGAATTAAGGTAGCTACATGAAGCATTTCCAATGAAACCGCGCCGCCGATGACTTTGGAAGACAGGCTAGGGGAGAGCTCCTGCGGGTGACACAGCAGGGCGAACAGCAGCAGCAGCTTGGGCCGAACCCTTTTGCCCTTACGATAGAGCGCTTTATCCGACTCGGATAAATAATCGCCTTGTTCATGAAGGCTCTCTTCCAGCTGGCATTCGAATTCGCGCATGGCCTCGCGGAAAGGGGCCGGCAAGTGAAGCTCGCCCGGGTGGTTCCCCGAGTAGACGGAAGTGTCCCCGGAAGGGCTCACACGAGTCAAATTATACACCGGACGCCTCCCCTCCGTTCAGCTGCCGCAGGAACGTCCTGTAGTCGCGCCAGCCGTAGGTTTGATGATGCTCCACCAGTAACACAATAGCCTTGTCGAGCGACGCAGTGAGCTCCGCATCCGCGTAACGGCGCAGGCCAAGGAGGAAGAACACTGTATCGCCGATCGGATTGCCTTCCGACTGCGGCCCGGACAGCGCATGCAGTTCATCGCGAAGGCCGGGACTTTGCTCCAGAATCCGCTTCACTTGCTCCTGATGCAGATAATAATGGTACAACAGCTGCTGCCCCTTCTCGGTCTGAGACAAATCCACAAGGACATGCAGTCCGGATAGTGATGCGACAGGGGGCTCAGCCATGGTGTACGCGGTCGATGCAGAGCATACCTTGAACAGGTCGTTCACGAAGCCCTCCACCTCGTCCATGGCCATCTCGAACCCTTCGGCGATCTCTTTCGTGATTTCATCCGCAATATATCCGACGTCCTTCATCAGCTGCGCGGCTTCTTTCCAGCCCTGCTTGAACACATTTTTCAACACTTCTCCTACCTTATCCACGCCTTGAAGCAGTTTCTTAAAGACATAAGACAGCCACTTCTTGACGTCGTTAAAAATATCGGCGAAGAAAGCCTTGATTTTTCCGACGGCGATGGATGTGTAATGCGCAAAAGCTTCGGTGCTGACGTCCAGCTCAAACTCCAAAATATGGAAATCCTGCCCCATAAACTGAAAGTCGAGTTTCGTTTTGGCGAAGATATTTACATCGCCGCTCGTACCAGATTTCTGTACGCCGAGATCCCCTGTGGCAGCCACGTCCGCCTGAATATGCAGATGACCTAGCGCGCCGAAGTCCAGATCCTGATCCACCCCGATCTTTACTTCTGCCCCTGCGCCGAAATCGGTCAGGCTGCTGAAATGGGCGTGAATATCGAACATATTGCCGAGGAAGCTGCCTTCCTTCACTTCAAAATGAAAGGCTTCCTGTTGTAGATCAAAATATACGTCGATCAGGAACGTTGCTCCCAGCAAATGAAGCTCGGCGTTTATGATCAAGTGCGGATCGTTATAAGGAGACTTGCGATTCGTATCGGGGTAGGATGCGATTGACAGCTGCGGCTTTTCCTTCCCGTTGGCCCCGGTCAAACTGAAGAAGGTTTTGCTGCCGATCACAATCGGGCTCATTTCGGCGTCGATAGATATCCCTTTGGACGGCTCAATGTCCACCGACAGCTCTTCCTCGATAAACAGAAGCTCCAGCTTTCCATTCACTTTCATCCCCTGAGGGAACGTTGTATTCGCAATCGTTACGCCGCTGTCCGGCAGAACGAAGTAGACCTGCGCCTCCAGGGAGACGTTGATCCGATCATCGACCAGCGTCAACTCGTAATGATTCATCCGGGTCATATCGGTCAGATGCCATACCTTACCCGGTGCATTGACCACCAGGTGGATATTTCCGCTGGACGTTGGAAGCTCTACCCCACCCGCTTGTTTAAATGCCGCGGCAATCTGTTCAAACCGGTAGTTATCCAAATCGTCCGCTGTCTTTTTGTCCATCTGGAAGGTATGTGTTCCCTTGATGGCCACTTTCTCCAGAACCGGCTTGAACGCTTCGGGAACGCTGGCATCCCCGGCCATGGCATCGGCGATGTTCAGCAAAGACACGTCGCTGATCGAACCCGCCAGCATGCTGTTCACCGGGTTCTCCAAGTCGAAGAAGATGGCGATCGAGCTGTCGAAATCCTCGACGTCCAGTTCGGCGGCAAAGCCGATGCTTGGCAGCCCTTCAAAGGATATCCCCAGCTCAACCGCGACGTCGCGGATTTGCAGCACGCCGAACTGCAGCGGCTTATCCCCTTTGTTCAGCATGTCCCCGGCCACAAAAAGGCCGTTCTCCACGACGACGAGCACCACGTCAAATTGGGTAGGTTGTCCCTGGATTTGAGTATTCAGCGTTCCCATAAGGAAGAAGCCGATATCCCCATTCTGGATCATGCCCCCAAACTGAGCCGTCACGGACGTGACCGTATTGATTTGGCTGGTCATATACAGCGTCAGCTTCGCATTTTCGGCAGGATTCTCACCGACAAAGAGCGCGAATCCAAGCTCCGTATCCTGCGGGATCTTCAGCAGCTTGGCGATCGACTGCGTTACTTTATGCCTGGAGAGGGTCGTGTCCGCATAGACGTAAATGCCGGCCTGCATGCCCCCCGCCTGTTTAGGCAGCTCGATCTTCTTGGTTTTGATCGTCGGATTTTGAAACTTGCTCATGTCCGGAAACTGGAATTTCGGATCCTTGATGGAGGAAAACGCCAGAAGCGCACGGTCATACGGGAAAATGTCCTCGAATATCGACAATGCGCTCAGGCCGCTCAGGGCGGAAGCCCGCTGAACGATCTCCAGTCCGGCGGCAAAGCCCCACCCCTGATCCGTCTTTCGAACCTCAAGGGCAAGACTGCCGAAGCCATCCAGTTCGGTTCCTAAGGCGAAATCATAAGACGATCCGGTCTTATCGATCAGAAGGGTAGACTGGGTAAAGGCAAGATCAAAGGGTAGGTGCAGCCTGTCACTTACCAGCCAGCCGATCAGGGATGACAAGGAAATTCTGTCGATGCCACCTCGGATGCTGAAGTCCCCGCTCAGATCATATGCCGCCTGAACCGATACGTTATCATCGATTGCGATCCAGCCGCTCAGGCTTCCGCTTTTCCCACCCGTGTTCAGATCTTTATTCAGATATATCTCGATGTCCTCCAGCTTAATGCCGTTCTTGCCAATATCAATGACCCAGGGCGTCTTCTCCGCGATGACGAATCCGAGTGATATGTACTGGTTCGGCATCAGATTGAGGTACAGCTCGTTCACTTCAAGGTCCGTCAAATGTGCGCCAGAAGGGAGATAGGCATTAAATGTGGATAATGGAAGACTCTCCGTTTGGACCAATTGACCGTACATGTAAAAGTCAGGGATATCGGTTCCGATTTCAATCGGAACTCCCTCCACAACCAGGGTGCCTGACAGGTTCACCCGGAGGCTTCTTTGCGAGGAATCGAAAGGGTACAGAATATAAAAGGTTGCTTCGATATCCTTCACGCGGATGCCGCCAAGCGTCTCCCAATGGGCATCCGGCAGTCCCACCGTAAGGTAGCAGTATTTAACCTTGATGCCGGACGAGAGTCCAACGGAAAGCGCGATGGTGGCGTTCATCAGTTCAATTTTTCCGAGGGCATCGCCGAGCTTCTTCAATTCATCAGGCAGGGAAGCCAGCAGGCCGTCTCCCCCGGAGCTGTCAGTTCCAGCAAAATCCACCAGCTCGGCCAGCTTGTTCAGGGTCACGCCGCTGAAATCGTTGGTGAGCACCACGCTCGGAACGCCGAGCAGCAGCTCGGACGTGAACATATCGCTAATCCCCGCTCCTGGTGCATTGATCGTTCCCGCCAGTGCCATTGCCGGCTCATAGCTCGGGTTATGTGACAGCCAGTCCGCATCCGCCGGGGAATACAGCCGAAACGTAGGAGCCTGAAACTCCAGCTTATCCCCAAAGGTATGCCCGGGTCCGACCCGGCCCTGAAGAGAGATTCCGTATACCGTCCAAGTGACATTCCAAGGATATGCCTTGGGCGTCTCCGGCAGCGGGGGAATGGTCGCTCCCTGGATCGGCGGCAGCTGGATCGTGCCATACAGCACCATCGCAGGGTCCTGGCCCGAAAGCGTTTCGAGCATTTGCAGCGAGCCGGGTGGCAGACAGATGCCGACAAAGTTGATGCCTTCTTCAATCGGCGCTCCATGCACGCTTTCCTGCTGACGCTGTGTTGTGACATAGAAGTAGCTGTTCCTGAGACGCAGCTCCGTTAATGGCGATACCCCGGGATCGGACAGCGACCGGGTAAAGTTCTGAACCACCGGCAGATTCGGGAAGCTTTGGCCAAACGTCCAGGTGGTCATGCCGGTCTGATCGCCGATGAGCTCATAGCGGATGGTCAGCCGCACATCCTGCTTGTCCGGCAGCCATACGATCTCGGCCCGAACCCGAGCTTGGTCCACTCGTAAAAAGGCCGAGGCCTTTCCCTCGATCACAATCGTGTTGTCGCTGTCTCCCTCCCCTGGCTTGGCACCGGTGATCAGGATGTCCTGATCTTGGTAATACGCCAGTAAAAATGCTTTCATTGCAGGGGCGGGAACGGTGTTCGTGCTCAGTCTGACCTGTCCGTCCTTAATCGCCAGCAGTCCGCGTAACGTTTGAATATCCATGTCCCGTCACCCTCAATCTTCTGAAGCCGGCTCATGCCAGACCGTAAAACCTGTCGGTCTGACCTGCGTAGGCTCTGAAATGGTAGTGACCAGCGGCATATGGTCACTGATCAGTTTGGCTTTTTTCATCGCTTCTTGAACCTGCAGCCTCGTCACAATCTGAAAACTGACGTTATTCTGTATATCTTCAAGCACGACATACGGTACGCAAACCTTAGCGTTGTAATTTCCGGCCAGGTCCCGGATAAAGACGTTATCGTACGCACTGGCCAGGAAAGCTTCGTCATAGTCACCGCTGGCTACCATTTTCATCCTGTTTTGCTCGTCCTTGAGGAATGATTTCAGCGTGGTGAGTGTCGTCCGCTCTCCATCAAACAGTCCGGCGAATTTCAAATCGGTTAACGGTTTGTACACGGCCGTTGAGCCGGTGTTATAGTTAAAATCCCCTGAAATAACCATCTTCTGAATGTTGGTATTGGCTGTAATCGTCGTGGCCAAATCGGCCAGCAGTTTAATCGTTTTTTCCTTCTGATGATTTTTCGGCTGGGGCGCATGCCACAATAAACAGGAGACCGGAATAGCACCAAGAACTGTTTTCCAATAAAGGGGAGAGCGGTCTGCAAACTTGACTTTCCAGCCGTCCGCGATTTCCATCCCTTGAATATCCACCTTTTTGGAATCCCAGAAGACGGCGTATTTGTCCGCTTTTTTCTTCTCCTTATGGCTTTCGGCTACGCTTCGGTCGGATACAAGCACTTTCCAGGACCCGCTGCCGGGCTTTTGCTGGTTCAGAATATCGTTGATCGCATCCTTCAGCAGCACACAAGCGTCCGCTCCATCTCCAAGAGTCACCTCCATGACCCCCAGCACACTGGCTTCCATATCCAGGATGATCCGGGCGATCCAGTTCACCACGGCAATATTCCGGAACACCTCTTTGGCCGCATGCTTCTTAGAAAACTTCTCAATATTCCACGACATGTAATCAAATAGTTCAGCCATCGGTTCACCACGCTATTCTGAATTCCCGCTCTGGCGCCAAGCTTCGTTCAGCCGGCGCTCCAGCAGGTCATATAATTTGCGCTCCGTCAGAGAAGCCCGTGTCCTTTCACGAAGGAGCTCCACCACAAAAGACATTTGTCTTAACTGCTCGATCACGGCATGCACGCGTTCATCAGCCGCATCTTTCCATTGACTATGCAGCTTAGCCACCCGGGCCGTGATGCCCAACAGCATGAAAGCATCGAGCCCCTCCGAATAGGCAAACTTCAGTTCCAGCGACAACGGGTCCAAATCCCATGTCGTGTGCTCTCTGGTCACCACAGCCTGCATGGATTCTTGGACAAGCAGTGAGCTGCCGCGCTCCATTTCCGCATGGAACCGCTGCGCGTCCGCATGCGCTTCCGCATACGCTTCACGGACCAAGGCTGGCAAACCGGGCGTCTCTGACAGTTCAAGGAGCGAGGGGAACGACGACGTCATTTCCGCCTGGACACTCTCGTTCTTATCTACCGCTGACATAACGGATTGGACCGTCATCGGTTCGGGAAATTGCTGGGTTGACGCCGCAAAAGATCGGATGTGGGCCATCAGCTGGTCATACGGATTCGGTGCAGGGCCTTTATATGCTGCTTTGCCAAGCAGCGCATCATTGTACAGCAAGCCCTCCATATAATATGAATGCCGACGGTACGCGTCGTCCCCCACCTTTTTGTCCGGATTGTCCGGATTCTGGGCCGCCGCCGACGTGGCGTTCATGCAATCTTTCGTATTGATGCTGCCTTTTCCGGGGTCCGTTAGATCGATCAACGTCGTCTTCCGCGGCCACAGCGCAGCAAACGCGCTCTTCTTGGACCTTAGAATTTCGTTGATGATATCGTTATCATCATCGAACCAGCCGACAAGCGCCTTCCCCTGGCCGGACCCGGCCTGCAATTTGGACTTATATTCCCGTGCCAGGTCCAGATTCCCTTCCGTATCCGACCGAACCGTATCCATCGTTAAAGCGGCATCGACTCCGAACAGCCGAACCATGGAGTCTGCTGATCCCATGGCGTGAACAGGCTTGACTTCACGGGTGATGGTGTAATCCATGGATAAAATGGCGCCCTCGACTTCAAGCGTGGCTGTAAACTGCGTACCATCGGCATCCCAGTCGATCCGGTCCGAACGAACGGCCTGGACGTAAAGTCGGATCGGGTCCAGTATGAACGAGAGGAAGCCGTCTTCCCGGTCGCGATGCACGTGAATGGGGCCAAGCTTGGGAAGATCCCTCGCAAGGCCGCCGTTATGATCAAAGGCCCCCTTCAGGACGGAGGGCCAAACATTCCGCAATCGTTGCTCCCGCAGCTTATCCATATTCCACTTCCCTTTGCTTATTGATTCAGCACAGACTCAATAGCCTGTCTAATCGGGGTCAAAAAGTCCGTTTTCGAAATCATGTCGCGAACCCGGTCATTGATTCTGGACTGCACGCAGGGAAGATTGCCAGAAAGGGCACTGCGGCTGGGCAGATGGAAGGAAATATTTCTTGCCGTGGCGTTACCGTTCGTAAGGTGGGCGGATTTATCCGCTAACTGAAGGTCAAAGGTAACCGAGAGGGTGCTGATGGTAGCGTTGAAATCGTTGTAGGTGTTTTTGAAATGGGAGGGGAGCCAGCTTCCTGAGCCGCTGACGTAATAATCTTCATGCCAGGAGCTGTATCCAATGTTTATCGCAGAGGTCATTTCACAGTGGTAGTTTCCGCTGCCGTTATCCTTGAACTGGGTAATGGCCGTCGTCACACTGTTGACGTGCCCTCCTGTAACGGACAGCTGATAGTCCGACACGGAAATGCCGAGTCCGGGAATCATGTCCACCTTAACAGACTGATCCGGGACCGAAATACTTGATGCTCTGTCGCTAATCGCCTTTTGAATCTTCTGTTTCAACAGATCATCCAAATTGGCGAGAGGACCGCTGATTTTATCGATTTGTACTTCTTTTCTCACGATAGGCATTAATATGTGGTTCATGATATCACCTCATTGATTTTTTCGGTTATTTTTTTGGCGAACATTTGGCGGATTTGTTCCTGGTTTAACGTTTCAGACAACTGGGAGGTCATTTGGTCGATGGTTTGCACCGCATTCAAAGCCTGTTCCGCATAAAAATTCCAAGCTTCATGGTCCGTAATGTTTACCGATATCGTAATGTTTTTGACGTTTCCGATAAATGCCCGGGCATCGAATTGAATCTGGTCCACCCTTGCCTCAACCGTATTCCCATCCGTTTCCATGGTTCCGTACACATTGACGTAAGCGGTGCCAACCGTAGCGGTGAAGGTCCCTGTCCCCGTTGCCGTGAAATCCTGATGGCCCGGAGCAGCGTCCGGATACCGGCACCGTTGATCCAGCCGGAAATCCCCGGAGAACGTGAGCGAAGATCCCTCGTTCCCCTTGGTAAAAGTAAACGAAAGCTCATAGTGATTGACGTCGTGATACAACGGATCATGATAAACCGTTATGTTAGACAATCCTTTCACGGTCATTCCGGCCAGGTTGATATCCGGTAAACCGTAACAGCTGGGCTGTACCTCAAAATCACCCGACCGCATGCAGATGATATCATCCGTTTCCGTCACCTTGTCGACATGCATGCCGCCAAAGAAATAGGGATCCAGCGCCATTTCCCGGATCAGTTTCGGCAGATAGAGTCCCGAATCGGGATTGGACATTTCATGGGAGACATAACGCCCAAAGAAGGTCATAATAGGGTCGGCTGGTTGGGTCATACTACCTCCTGATCGTCTCAAATGGAATTGATGGCATTCGTGAGCAAGTCGGAAAAGCTCTGCAGCGTCTGTTTCTCCGCCAATTTTCCGCATAACAAGCCCACCATGATATCCAGATGCTTCTCTTCGTTTAATTTGTTCTGCAGGAGCGCATTCCAGCTTGGGTCGGACCCAAGAACACGAACATCGACATGCAGCGCCTGCACATAAGGTTTGGGAATTGTTAGCTTCAATTCGTCCACCGTTGCCTGCAGTCTTTTTCCGTTCTCCACAAAAGTAACTTTTGTCTCGGCCGACGCCCCCTTAGCGGATGCGGTAAAATCGCATGTTAACGTCTCTCCGGTATCCTGTATCAACATCAGAGTTCCCTTGATCGTAATGGAATCGGGGGCCGGCAGCGCTTTCGAAAACTGGGCTTGGGCGGTAACGATGGAGTCATTCTGTACGGAAGGTGAGCCGATAACGGAAACATTGGAAATGCCTGTAATGGTGGCTTGTTTGAGGACCGCTTTCAAATGGCTGAATAGGTAGGGCAGCTGCTGCTCCTCGATAACCCAAGGGTCATAGGCGGGATTTCTCTGGGAACGGATGAGCTTAGGAAGGAATAAGGATGAGTCCGGCCGGTTGAATTGCTTGGCCAAATACGAGACGGCAAAATCTAGAAACCCCAATACCCGCACCTCGCTTATGCAACATTATTGATTGCTTTCGTAATCAAATCGCTAAAACTTTTCAGTGTCGTGGTCGATGAGAGCTCTCCCTGAAGCTTCTGATAGATCAGCTCTAGCTTGCTTGGCTGGTTGATTCGGTCATTCAGGAACTCATCGTAATTGGGGTCTACCTTGACGGCTACCTTCATCACGCCCGTAAGGTTGTCCGGCTTCTGAAGTGCAATCTGCTGCACGGACGCTTGAATCTTGTCGCCATCGGCGCTTAATTGCACCTTCACCTGGACGGTAGCCTCATAGATATCGGCCGTGAATGTGCCGTTCAGCCGCTGTCCGTCGTCATCCTGAATCAATGAAGCATTCCCTTCGACATGGATGCTCTTCGGCTCTTTTAACGCTTGAAGAAACACCCCGCTGCCGGAAATGACGTTATCATCGTCGACGGTCGGCTCCCCCTTGACCCCGGCGTTGGAAATCCCCGTAATTGCAAGATCCGTAAAAGTTCCGGACATGCCGTCGATGATGCCGGGTATCGACCAGCGGTCCACGTGATAAGGATCGTACGTCGGGTTTCTCTGCCCCTTGATCAGATTCGGGAGGAACAGGGCCGACGAGGAATCATTCAACTTCCGCGACAAGAGCTGGACCAGAAACTTCAGTAAATCGCTTGATGCCCGGGCTTCTGGAAACATGTTTAAAAGGATCGGTCTTAACGCATCCACATTCATCCCTCCTTTCCTGTGAAATGGATTTTTCTGGCACTTCCTTTATATCGGTTATTCGTTTTTTTCATTTTATAGAACAGGAAAAGTTTATTTTGTCCCGCCAATACTCAGGCAACAGCTACCGGCACAGTAGAAATTCCGCCATTTGATATAGTTTTTTTCATTCTGGATTAAAGACCTAGTGGTTTGCTTGGTTAAATCTATCATGCACAGTCAATCACACAGGAGGCCCACGAGAAATTTTGTTAAAAACAAGACGTTCTCATGCTCTTTAGGGCATTCGCCCATTAAAAGGTTTATGGTTGGGCGGGCCAATCGAATTTTTTTCAAACAAGTTAATTTCATTTTGGATAAAAGATGCTATAATACAGACAGAATTTAACTCGAGGTGACGTGTTGTGCAAACCGACAAGACATCGAAAGCGTACCTGCTGCTTCAATTGTTTTGGATTTTTTTCAAAATCGGTCCGGCGACGTTTGGCGGCGGATACGCCATGATGCCGATGATCGAGAAGGAATTCGTCGATAAACGCAAATGGATGGACCGCCAGGAAATGAGCGATTTAATGTCGCTCGCGGGCTCAGCGCCCGGCGGCGTCGGGGTGAACGCTTCGGCCTTTCTGGGTTACCGGCTTGGCAAAATCCCCGGCGCCCTTGCGGCCACGCTGGGCATAACGCTCCCTACGTTTATCATCGTTTTTCTGCTGAGCGTGTTCTACTCGATGTTCCGCGAAGAGCCCAAAGTCCAGGCCGCCTTCAAAGGCATTCACGGCGCTGTCATTGGACTGATCGCAGTGGCGGCCTTCAAAATGGGCAAAAATGCGCTGTTTGACCGGACGACCGTCATTACCGCCGCCGGCTCCCTGGCCCTGCTTCTGCTGACCGGACTGAACCCCATGGTTCTGATTGCGGTCGGGCTGGTGCTCGGCATCACCGTCATCCGGCTGAAGAAGCGGCTGGGGCTTCCGGTTCACACCGAGAGGGCACGCGAGGAGAACGAGTCCGTCATCGAATATTACATCTAGGAGGCGTCCCATGCTGTTCTGGCAGTTATTTGTCTCATTTTTAAAAATCGGGTTTCTCTCCTTCGGCGGCGGTTATGCGGTTATCCCGATGATCCAGTACGAAGTACAGCAGCACGGCTGGCTGAGCACCGGGGAATTTCAGCGGACGGTATCGATTGCGGGCATGTCGCCCGGCCCGATCGCCACCAACAGCGCGACGCTGATCGGTTACCAGACCGCGGGCCTGGCTGGAGCCGTTACCGCTACCGCCGGCATCGTTCTGCCTTCCCTGCTCATTGTGATCCTGATTGCGGCTTTCTTTTATCGAATGAATGCTAACCCCTGGGTCAAATCCTCCTTTTACGGCCTCCGGCCGATCATTACCGGACTTATCGTCTATGCGGCCATCCACTTCGGTTTCCCCAATCCGTCGGAAGCCATCTATCACTGGACGACCTTCGCCACGCTGCTGATCGGCGTGCTGGCGTTTGTCGCGATCACCAGATACAAACTGCATCCGGTGACCGTCATCGTATGCTCGGGCGTTGCGGGAATCGTGCTGTTTTAATTGGGTGAAATTAAATTTTCTATGCCTTTACGGGGACGTTAAATTATAATAGAATGAACTTTCAAAAATAAACTGGGGGAACTTCTATGACTACACCACCTAAAAACCCAGCGGCATCAGGAAAAAAAGACCAGTTTTCATCCGCAGGCTTTATCCTGGCCGCCATCGGGAGCTCTGTGGGTCTCGGGAATATGTGGAAATTTCCGTACATCACCGGACAAAACGGCGGCGCAGCCTTCTTTCTGCTCTTTATCGTGTGCTTGATCGTCATTGGTTTACCTGTTTTGCTCGCTGAGCTTGCCATCGGACGCGCAGGCAGAGGCAGTGCGGCCACATCGTTTGTGAAAGCGGGCGGCAGCAAAGTGTTCGGCCGTCTCGGCCTGCTGCAGGTTATCGCGCCTTTTCTGATTCTGACCTTCTACGTCATCGTCGCGGGTTGGACGCTGCATTACGCCGTGCAGTCTTTCAGCGGACACCTGTACAGCAATCCGGATTTCAAAGGACAGTTCAATTCGTTTATCGGCGGCTACATGCCGATCATATGGCAAGCTGTCGCCATCCTGATTACCGGCTTTGTCGTGGTCAAAGGGATTTCCGGCGGCATCGAAAAGTTCAACAAAGTGCTGATCCCGGGATTGATCATCCTGCTCATCGTCCTGATGATTCGTGCCGTATCCCTGCCTGGCGCGGGGGAAGGCGTATCGTTTTTCTTGAATCCCGACTTCTCCAAGCTGACCCCGGAATCGGCGCTAGTCGCTTTGGGACATGCCTTTTTCTCCCTTTCGTTGGGGATGGGCATCCTGCTTACGTATGGTGCTTATGTGGACAAGCGCCAGTCTCTGGGGTCTGCCACGATCGCCATCGGGGTCGGTGACCTGATCTATGCGTTCGTGGCCGGGCTGATCATTTTCCCGACGACCGCTTCGTTCGGTATCGAGCCCGACTCCGGGCCAAGTCTGGTGTTCATCGCCCTGCCGGCCGCCTTCTCGGCCATGCCGTTCGGCGCGTTCTTCGGCGGTCTGTTCTTCGTCCTGCTGGCGATCGCCGCCTTGACGTCGGCGGTATCGCTGCTGGAAGTGCCGGTAACGTATCTGATGGACCGCTGGAAGTGGGGCCGTACGAAATCGGTCGTCATCATCAGCGTGCTCGTGCTGCTGCTCGGCCTTCCGTCCGCGCTGTCCTTCGGCATCGTGCCGGGGCTGTCGGAAATGGGCAGCAAAAACTTCTTTGACTGGCTCGACTTCATTACATCTAACATTTTGCTGCCGGTCGGCGGGCTGATCACCACCATTTTCGCCGGGTACTTCTGGAAAGGCGCTGCCGAAGCGGCCGGCCTCAAATCGGGATGGTTCCGGGTATGGCTGTTCATGCTCCGCTACGTGGCGCCGATTCTGGTGCTGCTCGTGCTGCTTGACACAACGGGCATTCTGAAGCTGAAATAACGACGAGACTACAAAAAAGCAATCTCCGGGGCTGTTCACGACAGCGCTGTGGAGATTGCTTTTTTTTGTTATTCCAACACGAACCATGGCTGCCGGGACGGCCCGTCATACATCAGCCTGACCTGCCCGGGGTGCCTGCCTTCCTCATCGAACAGAAGCAGTTCGTTTTCTTCCCGCAGCCACTCCGCCGGAACTTTGTAATCCTCCTGGGGACCGATCTGCCAGAAGCGTCCCAGATCATGCCCATTTAGTACGATAAGCCCCTTGCCCATGCCCGTTAACCGCAGCTTCAAGCGAATGTTGTATCCGCTTGGCCACAACGGCCGGCGGAATCGCCACCGGTACCAAACCGGGCCTCCTGCCGTAGCCGTTTCCACGGCTGCATCGACCGCCTTCCAGGCACCCGGTCCAAGCAAGCCGGTTCCGGCCATGGACCATTCCTCTAAGCGTTCCGCATTTCGGAACATGATCAGATCCAAGCGGTTTAGCGGAGATGACACATAAGGCATCTCGATCAAATTGACTTCCCCCGGCTTTACATACCTGGAGATGTCGACGGTGCAAAACGCGAACCAGTCATGGTAACCTTCCAGCTCAACCAGCGTACCGTTGATGCGCAGCCCTTGGCTGACCGCGCCGGCGATGATAGCCCGGTCCATGGCGCCGGGCTCGAATTCCTTCCGCAGCAGCGGGGTGCCGGACGGATGGCTCACTTCGTCCAGGTGGACGGCTGCCCCGTCTTCGCTGCGCCAATCCCGGCGAAGGTCCAATACGCGGCCGCCCCGGTACACCGGGCCGGTGAGCCCTTTAGTCTCGCCCAGATAAGGCGAGAAGTTTAGCCGTCCCATGTGCTGCACCAGAATCTGCAGCCGGTTGGTCCCTTGAACCGTCTTCAACGGGACGGCCGCAGCCCCGACCTGGCGGACCAGCGCCTGCTCCTCCCCGTTGTTGTACACCCGCGCCGTGTCCTGAAGGTCCAGCAGGATCAAGCAGTCTTCGCCGGCCTGTTCACTGTCAAAATCGCAGGCATACAGCAGGTACCCGTAATCCTGCCCAAACCGTCCAAAATCCTGCGGATCTCCGGTAAGGACAGCGCCCTCCGCCACCACCGCCTGCAGCTCAATCGGCGAGCCCTCCCATACAGCGGCGGGGAGCTGAGGCAGCCCGGGCCCGGACGGTTCCCGCGTCTGGAGCTCACCGGCGGTGACGCAGCGCTCGCCTCCGGTCCAATGCCCCAGCAGCAGCACGCTGCGGTCCGGATCGGCAGCAGTGCCTTGAACCCGGCCGTCCTTGCCAACATCGATATCGTCAAGTCCAACGGCATAACGAACACCTTCGCCGGAAAGCCCCTCGATCCGCCACGTCCGGTTGAGTGCATCGCCGGTCAACACGACAAAGCGGATGCTTTGTTCCCCCGCCGAGATGCGGATGATGCCAGGCTCTTCGAAATGGCACATATCGAGCCGCAGCCCTCTGCCGTCGGCAGTGCTTTCGCTAAGGGCGTTAGCACCGTTATCCGTGATAGCGACGGGTTCGGCCGCCTCAATCACGACACAGGAGCGCTGCCCCCGGTCCGCCGCAACGAATAACGTCAGCTCTTTCCCTACGATTTCGTTTCCTATGAGGAGGGAACCCGACGTGAGATGAATCCCCTCGCCAATCGGGATCCGGTCCAGCACCGGGGCGATTTCTCCGGGATGGACCGCAACCGGGACAGTGATACCCCCACCCAGCGTCATATGTACCGTTTCCCGCTCTTCCTGATGGCTTTCCACAAACCACATGTTTCCCTTGCCGGAGCCCCGTCCCCGGACCGAATACCTGCCGGGATGCCGCGGAAACAGAACCTCCTGCTCCGTCACTGCTTCGGCCTGCAGCAGAAATGCGCGGAAGGCGTGCAAAAAGTAAGACAGCTTTTTGACCGAGGCATACTTCTCCGTGATGCGGCCGTACTCATTCAGCGGGGCATCATAGTCGTACGAAGTAACCATATAAATATCGCTGGCACCTACCGTTCTTCCGCCATATCCGCCGAAGTTGGTTCCGCCGAAAAACATGTAATGGCTGATTCCCGTAAAGCCGGCGCGGACAATTTCCATCATCCGCTTTTCGAGCAGCGGCGCGGTTTTCTGTGTGGCCGACGGCCCGCCCCAATGCTCGAACCAGCCTGTCCAGAACTCCGTCACCAGCTTCGGCGTATCGGGCTGCTTGGCCCGCAGTTCCGCGTAATGCCGGTCCGCTCCCGACCAGAAATTGGCTCCCTCGATTGTACCTTCCGCACCGCCCACACAGGTGATCAGCGGTACGTCTATGCCCCGTTTGAGCAGGCCATTGCGTAAATACTGCATGTATCCCCCAGCCTGCTCATCGTCCGCCAAGTAGCCGTATTCATTCTCCACCTGCACCAGAATCACCGTTCCGCCGCGGCTGATCTGACGGTCCCGGATGACCGGTACGATGCGGTCGAAGTACAGGTCGGTGTAGTGCAAATAGGTTTCGTTAACCTGGCGGAACTTTATCCCTTCCTTCGTGCCGAGCCACCACGGATATCCGCCGAAGTCCCATTCGGCGCAAATAAAAGGACCCGGCCGTGCAACGACCCACAGTCCAAGCTCGGCGCACAGGTCCAAAAAAGCCCCGCAGTCGCGGTCGCCCGTAAAATCCCATACCCCTTCCTGCGGCTCGTGCACATTCCAGGCGAAATACGTATCGATGCAGTTCATGCCGGCGAGCTTTGCCTTCATAAGCACCTCCCGCCATTCGCTGCGTGGCATGCGGAAATAATGCAGGGACGCGCTGTTTAGAAATATCCTCTCCCCGTTCAGCATAAAGCTGCGGCTGTCATACGCCAGCTCCGGCGCAGCCGCTTCGCGGCGCGGATCGGTTAACCATGCGGTTGATTGTTCTGCCACCATAAACCCCTTCTTTCTTCTAGCTTCTCTTCTATAGATGCTGTTGCTGTTCTGACGCTAGCCGGTTTCTTTTCGCACGACGAAATCCCCCGGCATCTCCGCGGCAATTCGTTCGGGCCGGAAATATCCGTTACGGGTTCAAATTGGGTGAAACACCGTCGATCACGACAGTGGTGACGGAGTTATCCGCAGCGGTGATTTCCAGACCGGCGGGAGATGTCTTCTGGTCATCAAGCCGCTCCAAATTGCGGTCCGCCGAGGTTTGGTACACTTCCGCCACCGCTGATGCCGGATAGGAGTAGCCGCTTAAGTCAAATGCTATTTTCTTCTCCGAAAGCTCGTTGCGGACGACAAGCACCAGCCTGCCGCGCTCCTCGTCGTAAGCAGCCAGCGTCCGGCCGTCATCCGTCGGAATGATCGTTGCCCCCGGCCGGATAAACTTGCTGAATTGGGCCATGCCATAATACTGCTTGGTCATGGCATACTGCTCTTCGCCGGTGAAGCCCGCATGGATAAATCCCCAGTTGTTGCCCGCCCCTTCGTCCTCGACCGCCTGCCAATACACCCAGGCCGCAGGCTTCATCACTTTCAAGTCGAACATGATGCGCTCCGCCAGCTCCTGCACCGAAGACATATCCTCATGGCTGTGCGGCTCGCTGCCCCCGGTCCCGTATTCGGACATCCATAGCGGTTTGCCCAGCTTGCCGGCAAGCTCCCGCAGCTCCTCCATCCGGCTCCCGTTATAGGAATGGGTGTTGATCTGCGAGATGGCGTCCAGCGTCTCATGATCATAGGCCAGCAGATTCTCTACCGTTTCGTCGATGCTGTTGTCATCGGCGGCGCTGACGCCGGTCCCGGTCAGCCCTTTGCTTGCCAGGGACGCTGCGACTTTGCGGATGAGCAGCGCCTGCTTGTCGGTTGAGAAATGGGCGCCTTCCTGAATATTTCCTTTTTTCCACCAGTTCGAGGATGGCTCGTTCAGCGGATCGAGCGTCCGGAACGTAATGCCCCACTCGTCGCGGTACCTTTTCACCACTTCGGTCAAATAGTCCGCAAAGGCGTCGTACTGATCATCCTTCAGATTATTGCCCCCGTCGACGGCTCCGGTCACCGATCCGCTGACCGTCATCCAGTAAGGCGGCGAATTGGAGAACGCCTCGGCGATGGTCACCCCGCGCTTCAGCGCTCCCTGCAGCACCGATCGCTGGTTGGCGTCGGCCTCCCAGTCCCACCGCCCCTTTTCCGGCTGAAAACCGGGTACGTCGCCCCCGGGGCGGAGCTCCTTCAGTTCCGGATTCTCTCCGCCGCCGATGTTATAACGAACGATTGTGAGGCCAAGCCCCCGATCCGGATCGAAGAGCAGGTCCATCACCTCGTTCTCCTTCTGTTTGTCCTTCCAGCCGCCGAGCACGTTGGCCCACCAGGCCAGCGACGTTCCCCAGCCTTCAAAACCTTCGTATGCTTCCTCCGGCATCAGATGCACCGGCTCGCTTTCAAACGCTGCCGGCTGCGTGCCGCCGATTTCCTTATCCGACTTCATCAGCATGCCTCCTCCCGCGATGACCGCCAGAACCAGGCCGGCGGCTGCCAATCCTATCATTCGTTTACTTTTCCTGCCGGGCTGTGGCACACACCTTCCCCCTTATTTGATGCCGCTGCTGCCGCCGCTGATGTTGGCCTCGTACACGAACCGCTGGCCGAACAAGTACACCAGCACCATCGGAATCGTCAGAAACAGCGAGGCGACCATGACCAGGTTCCACGGCGGCATCTGCCCGCCGCCAACCGTCGTCAGCAGCTGCACGCCCAGCGCGAGCGGCATTTTTTCCGGATCGTTGATATAAATGAGCGGACCCATGAAATTTCCCCAGTTCCAGGAGAACGAGAAAATGGCGATGGCCGCCAGGATCGGGTAAGTCAGCGGCATAATAATTTTCCAGTAGATGCCCGGATGGCCCATACCGTCGATCATCGCCGCTTCGTCCAGCGATTTGGGAATGCCCATCACGAACTGCCGGATCAGGAACACATTAAACGCCCCGGCGAAAAAGCTCGGTACGATCAGCGGATAAAACGTGTTGACCCAGCCCAGGTTGCGGAAAATGATAAACTGCGGAACCATCGTAACTTCTCCCGGAATCATCATCGTGCTCAGCAGCACCACGAACAGGATTTTACTGCCCTTCGCCTTGATCCGCGCAAAGCCGTAGGATACGACCGAGGCGGACAGCACCGAGCCGATGATCGTAATGACCGTAATGATGAGGGAGTTTTTCAGATACAGGCCCAGATTGTTATTGGAAAAGATCGTCACGAAGTTCGACCATTCGAACTCGGCCGGAACGAACGTAAAAGCCGATTTGACCGTCGTCTCGTCACTCGCCAGCGCAATCGAAATCATGTACAGAAACGGAGAGGCCAGCAGCACGCCCACAACGATCAGAAAAACGTAGGCTATCGCTTTTTCAACATGGGATGTCTTACTCATTGGCTTTCCCCTCCTCGTAATGCACCCACAGCGCCGATGAGCGGAAAACGAGCAGCGTCAGCGCCATGATCATAATAAACAGCACCCAGGCGATGGACGAAGCGTAGCCCATTTTGTAGAACTGAAAGGCGTTCTGGAACAGGTACGGCACCACCATCTGACTTGAGTTGTCCGGTCCCCCGGCGGTCGTGATAAACACCTGGGCAAAGGTCTGCAGCGCCCCGATGATCCCGGTCACCAAGTTGAAGAAAATCACCGGCGTCAGCATGGGGAACGTAATGTGGAAAAAGGACTGCGTGCTGCGCGCCCCGTCGATCGCGGCCGCCTCGTACAGCTCCTGGGGCACTCCTTTCATGCCAGCCAGCAGCAGCACCACGCCGCCGCCCACGCCCCACAGCGACATCACGATCAGCGCGGGCTTAACCCAATGTGGATCCAGCAGCCAAGCCGGTCCGTGGATGCCGAAAATCGCCAGCCCTTTGTTGATCAACCCTTCGGTCGGCGCAAGCAGATGAATGAAGAGCAGCGAGCTCGCTACCACCGGCACGACGGACGGGAGATAGAACAAGATGCGGAAGAACGTAATGCCTTTCAGCTTTTTGTTGAGGTAATAAGCAATCCACAGCGAGATGGCCATCCCGACCGGAATCGAGATCAGCGCATAGAAGAAGGTGTTCCCTACCGATTTCCAGAACAGCGGATCGTCGGTCAGCAGCGTCGTGTAGTTGCCGAAACCGATAAAATGCGGCGACTGGAACAGGTCCCAATCAGTGAAGCTCATGTAAATGGAAAATAAAATCGGGCCCAAGGTAAGTCCGATGAACCCGATCAACCATGGCGAAATGAACAGGTAAAACCATTTTCCTTCCCGTTTTCCCACGTCAAGCCCTCCTGTGATGAAGGGAGAAGGCCGCCCCGGCGACTGCCGGAACTTGCCTGCTCCCCAGCTGTCTTCCTACTTGTAAATTTTCTCAAGGCCGCTTTGAATCGAGGTCACCGTGTCGTCCAGCGAAGCTTTGTCGTTGAAGTACACGCCCAGCTTGTCGTTAATGACCTTCATCATTTCGTTCCACTGCGGATTGAGAGGCTCTGCATAAATTTTGGATTCGCTGAAGGCCGCCATGTTGATCTTCTTGCCGCCGTATTCGGCGTTCAGGAATTTGTCGCTGGACAGTCCCGCCTTCGTAGCCGGAGCATCCTGGCCTTTTTCGATCATCGGCATTTGCGCGTCGAGCGTGGTCAGCGCCTCGATTACTTTGAAGGCTTCTTCCTTATGCTTGGATGCGTTCGTGATCGTAAAGCCATTGAAGAAGGCGTTGGTCTCGCCCCAGATCGGCGCGATATCCCAGTTGATGCCCTGCACCTTGGCAAGGGAGCCGATGTTCCAGAACCCGGTCGTTTCCATGGCGATTTTGCCTTGAGCGAACAGCGGGTCTGCACCGATGTTGCCCATGTCAGCGATCTCGGTCGGTGTCGGGCCGGCGCCGTACTTGAAGGTCAGGTCATTCAGGAATTGCAGCGCCTTGCGTACCGGTTCGGTGTCAAAGGTCGGCTTGTTGTGGGCATCCAGCAGCGAGCCTCCATTCTGGTAAATCAGCTGCATCCACTGCGGCCACCAGGAGCCCGGGTAGTAGCCCCACTGCACGGTTTTGCCGTTTTCCTTGATGGTCAGCTTCTGGGCGGCATTCAGGAGGTCTTCCTGTTTCCAATCCTTCGTTGGATAAGAAACGCCGGCTTTATCGAACATGTCTTTGTTGTAAAAGAGAACCATGGCCCCTGCCCGGTCCGGCATGCCGTACTGCTTGCCGTCGTATTTCATCAGGTTCGCAATATCGTCTGTGTACCGCTCGGACATATTGACGTTGTTTTTCTGAATCAGTTCATCCAGCGGAATAATTTGATTCTTGGAGGCATAGGCCTGGTAGTTCTCCGCGATCATCATGATGTCTGGTGCGGTTCCCCCCGCAATCATCGTCTGCACCTTCTGGTCGTAATCCCCAGCCACGAGGTTCAGCTTGACGTTAATGTCAGGATAGGTTTTCTTCACGATATCGAGGCGTTCCTGATAAATCTTCTTCTCATCCTCGGAGCCCCAGATCGTCATGGACAGATCGACCTTCTTGCCGCTTGTCCCAGCCCCGCCTTCCGCCGAAGTCCCGCTGTCCTTGCTTCCGCACGCGGTCAGACCGATCAGCATCGACAACACCAGTAAAGAAATGATTCCAAAGCTTCTTCTTTTCACCCGTTACTCCCCCTCAAATAAAAGTTCAACGACAAAGACGAAATAAATGACCATATTGAAACCCATTTCATGAAATGGGTTTCATAAAGCCGGAATAGAAAACCCGATCCATTTAATGAAAGGGGTTTCATTCCTCGATCATTATATTCCAGCATTTCCCCGAATGTCAACGCTTTCTTTTTGAGGCCCATGCGCAAGCGTTACCGGCGGGCCGGCCCGGTGCTTTGTCTGACGATCAGTTCCGGCTGAAGCGCCGTCTGCTTTTTGGTCTTGCCTCCGCCGATGAGGTCATGAAGCACATCGACCGCCAGCTTGCCCAGCTGATACGTGTTTTGGGAGACGGTTGTCAGCTCCGGGATGACTGCGCTCGCCAGCGGCGTGTCGTCATATCCGACGATGGATATGTCGCCCGGGATGGACAGCCCGTGCTCAATCGTCGCCTTGATCGCCCCGATCGCTGTATAATCGTTGACGCAAATGACCGCCGTCGGCGGATTTTGCTGCTCCAGCAGCCTGGCCATTTGCTCTTTTCCCGAATCGATGGAAAAATCGCCCAGCAGAAGCCGTTCTTTCGGGATTTCCAGCCCGTGCTCCTTCAGCATTTTCTGGATAGCCTTCACTTTGACCATGGTGGTGGCCATTTCCTTCAGCCCGCCCACAAAGGCGATTTCCCGGTGCCCGAGGTCAAGCAGATGCTGGGTGGCCAGGACGGCTCCAGCCGCTTCGTCGGTGTATATACGGTGCAGGCCGCTCTTGGCAATGTTTCCGTTCACGAGCACGATCGGCAGATGCTTGCCGGCTTCGATCAATTCCTGCGCCATCTCTTCAGGACAGTGCTGCAAATTGATCCTGCCGCCGAGAAAGATGATGCCGTCGACCCGCTTTTCCCGGAGAATCGTCAAATACTCGGATTCCCTGCTGTGATCCCCGCCGGTATTGCACAGGAAGAACGTATACCCCTTGTCCCGCGCCTCGTTCTCCGCTCCCCAGAACACTTCCGGAAAAAACGGGTTCGTGATGTCCGGCAGGATGATCGCAATCGTTCCGGTCTCTTTCTTGATCAAGCTGCGGGCAAGCGCGTTCGGCTGAAACTGATGCTTCTCGATGATCGCCATCACCTTTTCCCGTGTGCTGGCACGCACCGGCGCGGTATCGTTAAGCACCCGGGATACGGTGGATACCGATACGTTGGCTTCTTTGGCGATATCGTAAATGGTGATAGGTGTCATATGCGAACCTTCCTCTTTCTGAAATAGTCAATGCTAGATAGAATGAACTAAAGAAATGAATGATTATTGTCCGTAATGGTCCGTTACCAAAGGGAAGCTCAATGCTTAACTTTAGTTCAATCTATGTAATCATAACAGATCCATGACACCGATGAAACGGATTTCATCAACATCCCTGAACCCGACCGCCAGGGCTCCCTGCAATGCAAAAAAGGCCGAATCTCCGAACCTATCGGAAATATCGGCCTTGATTTTAATCTTGAATGTCGTTATTGGTCCGTTTTGGACCCTTTATTCGCGGCAAGCCCAAAGCAGACTGCTTAGACCAGTTCGAGCACAGTAACCGACTTGGAAGGCAGCTCGACGACCAAATGTGTCCCATCCGTCTTGAACGCATCGAACGGCTTCGGCGCGATCCGGTCGGGCTGTTCAAACGTGTTATGCGCATCCAGCTCCTCCGAGGTCAGCGTCGTTCCAGTCACCGTCAGCGATGCCGCCGAAATGCCGCGCAGATCGATCGTTACGGTCGAAGCGCTCTCGTCGTTCAAATTGCACAAGCTGATATGGATTTTTCCTTCGGCGTCCCGCGAGGCGGTTCCCGTCACTTCCGGAATAGCCCGTCCGAAGGCGCTGTATGTACCGCTCTCCAGATTCAGATCCAGCAGCTCCGCATCCTGATGCACTTTATACATATCGAACACATGGTACGTCGGGGTCAGGGCGATTTTTTCGCCTTCAGTCAAAATGACCGCCTGCAGCACGTTGATCGTCTGGGCGATGTTGGCCATCCGCACCCGGTTGCAGTGCTTATGGAAAATGTTCAGGGTTAGTCCCGCCACGAGCGCGTCCCGCAGCGAGTTTTGCTGATACAGGAATCCCGGATTGGTTCCCGGTTCCACGTCGTACCAGGTTCCCCATTCGTCGACGATTAATCCGATCCGTTGGTCAGGGTCATATTTGTCCATAATCGTGCTGTGCTTGGTGATGAGCTCATCCATAAACAGCGCCTTTTCCAGCGTGGTGAACCATTCTTCGCGGCTGAATCCGGTAGCCGGTCCCTTGTTCCCCCATGTTCCCGGGACGGTATAATAGTGCAGCGTAATGGAATCCATATACCGCGCGGCCTCACGCATCAGCACGTCCATCCAGTTGTAATCGTCCGAGTTCGGGCCGCAGGCGATGCGGTGAATCCGGTTGTCCCCGTAGTTGCGGACATACGTCTGGTACTGGCGGTACAAATCCGCATAGTATTCCGGCCGCATGTTGCCGCCGCATCCCCAGTTTTCATTGCCTACACCAAAATAGGTGACCGACCAAGGCTGTTCGCGCCCGTTCTCTTCGCGCAGCTCTGCCATCGGCGATACGCCTCCGAAGGTCAGGTACTCCACCCATTCCGACATTTCCTGCACGGTACCGCTTCCAACATTGCCGTTAATATAAGGCTCACAGCCGATTTGGGCACATAATTCCATGAATTCATGCGTACCGAAGTGATTGTTCTCCACCACGCCGCCCCAGTGGGTATTAATCATCCGTTTGCGGTTTTCCCGCGGTCCGATGCCGTCCTTCCAATGGTACTCGTCCGCAAAACAGCCGCCCGGCCAGCGCAGCACCGGTACCCGGATTTGCTTTAGCGCCTCCACGACGTCATTGCGGATGCCGTTCGTGTTCGGAATCGGCGAATCCTCCCCGACCCAGATGCCTTCGTAAATGCACCGCCCCAAATGCTCCGAGAAGTGTCCGTAAATGTTTTTATTGATTTTGCCTTTAATCGTGTCCGCGTTTAATACGCTGCTCATCCAATAGCCTCCTCTTTCCCGGTTTTCTCCCACACAGTATAGTAGCTTGTACGTTATGCCACAATGATTTATACTGGCCAAAAACTGACCTATCGTGCTTTTTATGGAGGAGGCATTTTATGATTCAATTAGTCAGCTGCGGGCACAACTTCGTTCACTCGGACGGGATCCGGATCGACCGCGGCAGCGGAGCCGGGAATTACGCTTTTGTCCTTTTTCGGAGCAAGGCGGAAGTGGTGATTGACGGCACGGCTTACACCGTGGATAACAATGCCTACATCTTGATGCAGCCCAGCACTCCTTACATGTACCGGGACTTGGAGAAGCCCTTCGTCAACGACTGGTTCCATTGTGAAGGAACGGAGCTTGGCGCATATCTGCAGCAGCTTCAGCTTCCGCTTGACCGTCCGGCCGAAGCGGCTTACCCGGCGTCCGTGTCTCGGGGCATCATGGAGCTTCAAAACGTGAACTGGCTGGGCGGGCCCCACCGTTTGGAAATTATCGACCTAGACCTGCGCAGCCTGCTGATGAAGCTCGCCAATTGGCGGCACCTGCCCCCTGCCCAGGGAAATGCCGGCCGGTATTTGCACCAGCTGTCGGAAATCCGCAGCGAGCTGTACCGTTCACCGCAGGCCTCCTACTCCCTGGACGAGCTCGCGGCAAGCGTCAACCTGAGCAAATCTTATTTTCAGCATCTGTACAAGGATTTGTTCGGATGCTCGGTCTCGTCCGACATGATCAACAGCAGGCTGGAGTACGCGAAATATTTGCTGGATAACAGCTCCCTCTCCATCGGCGGCATCGCTAAGATGTGCGGATATGAGAACGAAACCCACTTCATGCGGCAGTTTAAAAAATTCGTATCGGCAACCCCGAGCGGCTACCGAAAAAGAAAGTAGCGCACCTGCCCTGCGAGTTTACTCCCCTGATTCCATGGGAACAATAGCAGCAACAATAAGTAAAATGGGGCTGCACAACGAATGAGTGACAATCTATGGAATACGATCAAAAACAGCGGTGTCGTCTGGAAAATGCCGCTGGCTGCGGCGCTGTCATGGGAGGCTGCGAAGTGGGCGGGCTCATCACATCCTTATCTCGCCCCGCTGACCGCGATATTGTCCGTACAGGCCACGGTCAGCCAATCGATGCAGTTCGCCTGGCAGCGTGTCTTGGGAACGGTCGCCGGCGTCCTGCTGACGCTCTGTGTAACGCCCTGGCTCCCCCTGAACGGATGGAGTATCGGAGCGTGCCTGTTGGTCGCGGCCTTTGCCATCCAGTGCCTGAGGCTGGACCACACCATGGTGACACAGGTGTCCCTCAGCATTCTGCTCGTGCTGTTCTTTCAGCACAAAATGCCCAGCTATTCGCTCGACCGGATCCGGGATACAATCATCGGCGCCGTGTTAGCGGTATTGGTGCAGTCGCTGCTGTTCCCGCCGGATTCCATCCCATCCGCCAAGCAAAAAATGACCCGCTTCGCGGACCATTTGGCAAGTCATTTTATCAAGGCCGGGCAATGGGTGGAGAAGGGATGTCCTCCAAGTGAAGCCCAAACGCTGAAATGGACTTGGCAGGCGCTGTTTCAGGAGCTGCACCAAGCGACGACCGAGCTGGACAAGGCGGCCCAGAGCTTGCGGTACCACCCTTTTGCCGCCAAGAAGCGCGATCTGCTGAACCGCCTGACCCGGCAGATGGAGCAGCTGCGTTCGGGCTACGCCAATTTGTCGGATATGATCCGGGTGCTGGGGCAGTGGTCGCAGACCGGCCATTTTACCCGGGAACAGCAGCAGCAATGGGCCGACCACCTGCAAGAACTCGCCCAGGTGATCAAGCGGTGGCATACCGGCCTCGGCATCTCCACAGAAGTCAGCGCCGGCAAGTTCAGCCTGAGCCTTCACGCTCCGGAGCATTGGGAGCAGGAGCAGTACCCTCTCGCCTTGTATATGAATGCCGGGCAGCTGCTTCAGGATTTTGGCGGGGAATCCGCGTTCTCCTTGTCCCGCAGCAGCCCGTAGTCCTCCGGTGTGTCCACGTCGAGGAACAGATCCGGCGATTCGAAAGGGACAGAGATTCCCAGCCTTCCGTGACGGATCAGCTGCCGGGCTCCCTGGTCCCCTTGCAGCCGGAGCAGCTCCGGAAACATCCGCCGGTGGCAAATGACCGGCGGTCTCGCCAGACCGCCGAACTCCGCGGCGGCGAAATGAATCGCTTCCCGTTCCGATGTCTGACCGTAGCGGCAGAGCAGTTCGTTGATCATTGCAGCTGTGACGCAGGGCTGGTCTGCGAGCAAAATCATAACCGCTTCGGCCCCCGCATTCATCGCCGCCTCCACCCCGCACCGGATCGAATGCGCCTGTCCTGAATGCGCATCCGGACAGCGGACAAGCGTCCACTTTGGTCTAAAGCGGTCGCTGCCAAGGGCTGCGTCCATCCAATCCGCCTTCCCTTCGGCGGTCACGATCCATATATGCGCCAGTCCGGCCTCCATTGCGGCAAGCAGAGCGTGATTGCCAAGCTCAATCCCCCTCAGCGGCAGACCAAGCTTATTCGTTCCCATCCGGCTGCTTTGTCCCGCCGCCAAATAAATGCCATGGACACTATGTCGCTTCATAAGATAAGCGCCTCTTTCGGGAAGTTCGGTACACCTGGATTAATTCGGCCACGATGCTGAAGGCGATCTCTTCCGGACCTTCTGCTCCGATGGGCAAACCAACAGGGGCGTGCCATTGCTCCGGCAGGGAGCCGCTTTCGAGAAGCCGCTGCGTTCTGCGTTTCGAGCCCAGGAGACCGACATATGCCAGGTTATGGCCGGAGAGGATCCGGATGAGCTCCCGGTCCCTCCGGAAGTGATGCGTCATGATGACCACGTAATCGTTTGGCGTCCACCGCATCCGTCCGGCCGTTTCCTCCGGGAAGCCGTCAAGCAGCGTGCGGGCATCCGGAAAAAAGCTTCGGTCGCACAGGGCTGCCCTCCAATCGGCGACGGTAACCGTAAATCCGGCGGCGGCCGCAAAGGAGGCCAAAGGCCTGGCATCCGGCCCGGCACCGAACAGGGTCAGCCGGGGTTTGGGGAAATACGTGTGGACGAATACTTCCTCCGTCTCTCCCGGCACGATCTGCATCCCGCTCCGCCACCCTATCCGGGCAGCTGCCCAATCCAGCAGAGCCTTCGGAAACGACCCCGGCCATTCGCCGAACCGGTGCCTGGAGCTGGTGACAAAGCTGTATCCGACACCCAGAGGGTCCGTGCTATTTTTTAGAATCAGCATCACTTCGGTCTGATCGTCCAAATACTCCTTCAGCATCTGCAGATGCCCCCGCAGCTGGTCGCCGACGGCCACAGCCGTAACCTGAATCACGCCTCCGCAGCCCGGTCCTTCCCCCCAGGACAGCGGATCGGCAGTGTCCAAGTCGAATGTATAGGTGCACGGAACCCCGGCTGCCAACAGCTCCGGCACGCGGGCTGCGATATCCGCTTCCAGGCAGCCGGCGCTCAGCACGCCGATCTGCGTTCCGTCCTCGAACAGCAGCATGGATGCTCCCTCTTTACGGTAGGCGCTGCCCTCCACCCGGGTAATGGTCGCCAGCACGCTGCGCTGTCCGCACTGCTGAAGTGCTTCCAGAATCCGATGAATGTCTTCCAAGCGTGTTCCTCCTTTTAGCTGCTGCCGGTTGTTGGGCCGCCTTCCTTGTTCGCTGCCAGCGCCGCCATGATCGCCCCGTGAATTTCTTCATACGAGGTGCAGCGGCATATGTTCGATTCCAGCCACAGCCGGATCGTCTCCGGATCCGCGTCCGGATACGCGCTCAGCAGCCCTTGACCGTTCATGATAAATCCCGACGTGCAGTAGCCGCATTGGAACGCCTGCTTCAAGACAAATTGTTCCTGGACCGGCGAATGCTTCAGCCCTTCAATCGTGGTGATACGCTGTCCGTCCGCCTCTACGGCGAGCATCAGGCAGGACTTCATCGGCAGCCCGTTCAGGATGACAGTGCAGGCGCCGCAGTCCCCGTTCTCGCAGCCTGGCTTGCACCCGGTTAAGCCAAGGTGGTCCCGAAGGGTATGCAGCAGCGTCTCCGCCGCACGGACCCAGAGCCACCTGCGCTCCCCGTTGACCTCCAGCTCGAGCGGGTAGATCGCATTCGAGTTCGAGCTTGCGCTTTCCAGGACGTTCACCTTCCTTCCAAAGCATGAATGGCGTCTTTGACGGTTTGCTTAAATAAAAAGAGCCGGTAATCGGCCGTGCCTTCCGTATTGGTCAGCGGCGGTGCCGGGAGCCGTCCAGCTGCCTGGAGGGCCCGCTCTTCCGCCGATAGCCCGGGGGTGTTCAGCACCTGCTCGATGGAGGCCGAACGGAACGGGAACCCGCAGACCCCGCTGAATGCCGCGCGGATGCGGCTACCCTTTTTCACGGCAACCAAGGTCACCAAGGGGTAACCGACATTACCGATCTGCCGCTTCTTGACATGGACGGACGGCAGAGATACGAATTCACGGTCCGTCACGGTCTGCAGCAGAAATTCTCCGGGTTCCAGACGGATCTGCCCGCGGAAGACTTCGTGGATCGCAGCCTCCCTGACGCCGCCTTTCCCTGCGATAACCAGGCGGCTGTCAGCCACAAGCAGCGGGAGAACCGCTTCCCTGTAATAGATTCGGCCGCACAGGTTGCCCCCGAGCGTAATTTTGTTGCGGGACGTCTGGTCGGCGACGCCCTGGGCCGCCCTGCCGAGCAGAGGGAAGAGGTTCGCGCCGGTGACGGCGGACAGCGTGACGCAGCCGCCGATGATCAGGTCATTTTCGCGGAACTCCATGACATTGCATTCGGGGATCGCTTTTACATCGACGACCGCTCCCGGCCGAACGCGATTCAGCCTGGCCATCGTAATGATTTCCGTTCCTCCGGACCAATACATCGGGTCCTTCCCTTGGGTTTGCAGCGCCTGAAAGGCATCGGCCGCGTCTTTCACTGAAGACGGGCGGTAATATTCAAAGTCAAATGGGATCATGGGCCGTCCTCCAGATCCGCTCCGGGGTAAGCGGTAGCCGATTTAGCGCGATGCCCGTTGCTGCCGACAAAGCGTTGGCGAGTGCAGCTGGCATGCCGATCACGCCATGCTCGCCGATGCCCCGCAGGCCGAATGGCGCCTCCGCATTCGGCGTTTCGACGAAATCGACGAAATACGCCGGCTGCTCTCCGTAACGCAACATGTGATAAGTCCGGAACTGCGGATTCAGCACCTGGGCCTCTTCATTGAACGCAAAGGCCTCCCTGCTGGCAAGGCCCAGCCCCATGCTCATGCCTCCGGTGATTTGGCCGCGGGCGAAAACCGGATTGATCACCCTGCCGGCATCAATAATGGTTGCCGCCTGCAGGATCCGATAGCTATAATCCCTCGTATCCAGCTCCACTTCCACCATCTGTGCGCCGACCGTCCATTCCGGGCCCGGTTTTCCTTTGCCGGTCATCGGGTCCAGCTCCTTAATATCCCGCATCGCATAACTGCCGCGGCCGATGACCTGGCTTCCAATCGTCCCCCCCTCCGGAAGTTTGTATCCAAATGCAATCCTGGTGATCTCTATGCCGATCCCCGGATCCCGCATACTGTAAACCCTTCCGCCTCCAATTTCCAGCTCGGCCGACGGGAGCTGAAGTACCCGGGCAGCCGTGTTCTTCAGCTGTACGATGGCATCGTGCGCCGCCGCCCGAATCGCGTTGCCGACCAGAAAAGTGCTGCGGCTTGCAACGGTTTTCCACAGCTGCGGCTCGGTCTCCGTATTGACGTCAGTGCTGATCGATACTTTATGCACATCCATTCGGAGCAGCTCGGCTACCATTTGGGTGAGGGACGTCCGCGTGCCCTGCCCGATCTCCACAGCACCGCAAAGCAAATTCACGCTGCCATCGGCATTGAAAATGATGACCGCCCCCGCACCGGCATCGGCGGGGGTATTGGAATTTTTCCACATACAGCATACGCCCCTGGCTTTGACAAAGTGGCCTTTTGCTTCAATCAAGGGCTGCTCATCCCATCGGATCATATCTTTCAGCTTGGCGATACACATCGGGAGATTGCCTACCGTACTCCGGTCCAGCAGCGTTTGCGTCGGCGTCGTGTCACCGGGCCCGATCGCATTCAGAAAGCGGAACTCCAGCGGATCCATGCTGAGGCGTGCGGCCATGACATCCATTGCCCGCTCGATGGCAAACGTCAGCTCGGGATGTCCAAACCCGCGAAATGAAGTGGAATACGGGTGATTCGTATACATGCAGAGCGAGTCGCACTGCAGATTGTCGATTCGGTACGGACCCGAGCAGTCGCTGGCTCCGGCCTTGCTCATGATCGGTCCCCGGTCCGAGTAGGCTCCTCCGTCAAACCAGTGCGTAATTTCCGCGGCAGCGATTTTTCCATCGGCGGCACAGCCCAGCTTGACTCTCGATTCCAGCCCGATATGCACCGGGGAAGAGACCATGTCGCGCTCCCTTGAATTGACCAGCTTGACCGCTTTTCCCCCTACGGCCCTTGAAGCCAGAAAAGCGAGAAACTCCAGCTGAACGGCCGCCTTCCCGCCAAACCCACCGCCAACGAGCGGGGTGTGAACGATGATTTGCTGCAGCGGGATATGAAAGTATCTGTTGATTTGGCTGCGGATAATGTAGGGGGACTGCGAGGCGGAATGGATGACGGCTTTGCCGTCCGGCAGCAGCTCCGCCGTACTGCAGCGCGGTTCCATCGCGGCATGATCCGATTGCGGCATGCTCACCCGGACCTCGATCGTGTGGATGCTGCGGCTCCATCCTTCCTCCATGTTTCCTTTGCGGATCCGGTTGCGGCTTGCAACGTTGGTGCCGGGCTCCGGATACACCTCCTCATAATGCTTATACTCGGCCAAATTTTCATGTATGAGCGGCGCGTCCGGCTTATAGGCCTCCAGCGGGGACTGAACAAGCGGCAGCGTTTCGTATTCCACGCGGACCTGCAGCGCCGCCATTTCCGCGATATATTCCGCATCCGCCACCACCACGGCAACCGGCTCGCCGAAATACCTCACCTTGTCTATGGCCAGCGGCGGCCGGTCTTCCAGCGGAGAACCGGTGAGCACCGGGAAGTCCTCTCCTGTGATGACCGCACGGACGCCCGGAATACTCCGGGCCGCGGAGGTATCGATCGACAGCATCCGGGCATGGGCATGCGGGCTGACAGCCAAGGCGGCGTGCAGCAGGCCGGGTTTCGAGGTATCTCCCGTGTAACGGGCCGCCCCGGTTACTTTCTGCCCGGATTCTTTTCTCAGAACTTCTTTTCCGATGGACGAGGCGATATCGGCTCCCTCCTTTCATCCCCATCGTTGTGATAGATGCACATCCTCTACTGCCTATTTATATGGGAAATGCATTGTCCCTAGTATTCGGGTTTATACGCGAGCCCCATAAAAACGTCTATTGATGTACATTCAATGTA
The DNA here is from genome assembly GCF_038009285.1 of Paenibacillus sp. FSL R5-0378. Taxonomy (NCBI): domain Bacteria; kingdom Bacillati; phylum Bacillota; class Bacilli; order Caryophanales; family Paenibacillaceae; genus Paenibacillus; species Paenibacillus sp. FSL R5-0378. The sequence goes on along the minus strand of NZ_JBBPAY010000001.1, from coordinate 2,993,982 downwards.
GACAATCGGTAGTTTCTCTGGGGAATTAAGGAAGCCAAGCCGCTGAAGCTTTTACCACTCTTATACCTAAAAAAACTGCCCGGCGGACATGTATCCTGTCCGTTCGGGCAGCGGGTTCATTTCCATCCCTGTGTATGGTGACCTGCTTTCGAGTTCAGAGCTCCGCCATCGGAGCCTTTTCATCCTCTCCAGGGCTTTTCTCTACCCCATCTATATTTGACGAATCGCCGGACTGATCATGCGGCACCGTGACGGTAACCGTGCGGGCTGTTTGATTTCCCGCTTGATCGGACGGCGTGTACGTAATCGTATACGTGCGTGACTTTTCGGCGCGCAGGCGGAATGACGTGGCTGCCGAGCCGATTTCGGCTTCGGCAAGCTTAACGCCCGAGCGAGGACTGCACCGTGCCGTGCAGCCGCAGCTCCGCCATATTGCCAAACCAGGTTCCGGCGTTGTACATCCGGATGTAGCGGTAGGCTTCCTTTCCGTTGATCGGCAGCACCTGCCAGTCTGCGGTAGATTGCGCCGGCGATGTCAACGCCGTCCACTCCGTCAGATCGTTGGACCCTTGGACGACCGTCCCTTTGATCCGTGAAAAATAACTGTCCTGCCTTGCCATCAGCTCCACGCCTGTGAGCTGTGCTTGATGGCCCTCTTTCAAGTCAAAAACGATATATCCGCCGGCCCCGCCCCCGTTCAGGCGGAAGTCGGAAATGGTACCGGCATCGGCATCGAACAGATTCGCGACATTTTTAAGGGTGTCCGCCGCCGCCCGCCCGGTTGAATCGATGAAATCGGCCGCTTGCAGGACATCGATGACGTCATCGTTCCGGCTGACGAACAGCTTCGAGTTATCCGTCGTCAATACCTGCGGTGTTCCCGGCGTTCCGTCTGCCTTGGTATAGGTAATGTTAAACTTGACGTTCCCGGTGGGTGCGTCATCCGATAATACGGTGTCCGCCGTCCAATGACGCTGATCATCCGTACGGACTTCGGCCTCCTCACCCTGGATACTGACCCTCACTTGGCTGATCGTCTCCTTGGAAGTAAAAGATAGCTGAACCGGGTCGCCGGGAACGATCCGCTGCTTCAGGGCATGTTCCGATGCAATCGACACCGAGTCCAGATCGTTGTGGATTTCGTGGCGCTGTCCCTCGATCCGGAATTCGCTCACTTCAAGCATGGTGCTCTGCGGTGCGATCATCTGCATCTTCAAATAGCGGAACGGCTCCTGCCGGTAAGCCTCGTCGACCTCTAGCCTTTGCATGTCCTCCGTGAGCCCGGTCGACCCGGACGTTAAGCGGGTCCAGGTCTCGCCGTCATTGGAACCGAACACCGCGATGCCCGCAATCCGCTCCGGAAAGCTTCGCCGTCCCTGGATCTGGAAGGCGTCTGCGGACACTTTGAAGCTGCTGCCGAAATCGATCGTGTGGAACAGATCGGCAGCCAGTCCATAGGCCGCAAAAGTATTATCGTCCCCATCCGTCAGACTGCTCAGGTAATCACCGAAGGAGGAAGCCACCACGACCCCCGCCGTATAATCCAGGCTTCCGTCGGAAAGATGCGGGGTTAACGGCTCAAGTTCCTTCGCCGCCCGCAGAACGTCGGACAGCTTGCGGTCAAAGAGCTCGTCGCTTGCTTCCCCGATGGAAGCCAAGGCATCAGCATAGGTCTGCTTAAAGTGTTCCAGGGACGAAGACACGTAACCTGTGTTGGAGTCATAATTTGCTGCCGCGGCATCCACGGCAGACTTCCTGTCTTCTGTCACGTCGAAGCGGACGTTCCGTGTCGCGACGGTCGTTCCGTCGGTGGCTGTGACGGTGAAGGCGTAAGTGCCGGCCTGCTCAGGCTTATAACGGAACGCGCCGGTATCCGGATCCAGCTCGGCGCCCGCCGGCAGCCCCTCCGTCTCGTAGGTCACGCGATCGTTTGAACCCGGATCGGTGGCGGAAAAATCATAAGACGTTGCGGCACCCACAGAAGTGACCCGCTCCAGATCGCCGCTTCCCGCCTTAAATACCGGTGGCGTCAGCTGCTCCCCTGCCTTGACGTTCAGGCTGTCGATACTTACTTTTGTTCCGGGGCCGGTCACCTTCCAGTACACGATGCTGTGGTTGGGGTCGACCTGACTGTACGTCACATGATCGATGCCCATATCATAAGTGATGTACCTCCACTCGCCCTTGGTATCCGGCAGCGTCAGCATATGATAAGGCGCGGAGCCCATCGCCCTGCTCATCGCTAGCTGCGCCGGGCCGTTCGTCCGGAACCTCAAGCCGACCAGGAGCGGCTTCGAGCGGTCGCCGTAAGCCACGTTCAGCGGCGCCAGCCAGCTGCCGTTCTCCGTGGCTTTGACCTCGATATACGAAACGTCCCCGTCCTTCCGTGTCGCTGCATTTTTGTCAAATGCCGTATAGCGCTCCTCAACGTCGATCCGCGCGCTGTCTTGCTGCGCTTTGGGAACAAGCTTATTCCCTTCGGCACCGGCCTTTTTCGGAATGTACAGCCAGAAGTCCCCGCCTCCGTCGACGTTGTCCCACGCCTGTTCCAGATTGCCTTTGTAATAATAGTTGGATGGCGGGCGCTTCTCGAACAGTTCGGTCAGATAAGGAGCTTCCTTCTTCAGGTTCAAGCCCTCGGTGTACTTGTAATAGAAGTAGATGTCCCAAAAATTCGTCGTGACCATTCTCCCCCGGTACATTTCGGACAGCTGCTTGTAGATGATGAGCGGCTTGCCGTCCGGATCCGTACTCGCGGCCACCGGGGTCCACGGGGTATCGTAGCCCAGCATGTAACGGCTGAAATAATCGGCCGCGCTCAAGATCCGGTTATTCAAAAATTCATATGAGTTCACAGCGTTGTTGGCGGTTGAAACCGTGCCTTTGACAGGGTCCACCTTCGTTCCCTGTGCCAGCAGCAGCCGCGACAGAATGGCCGCATTGTTCAGATCGCCGCCGCCATGGGCTTGGTCCCTTCCCATTTCGACATGCTGTACGCGCGGGGTTGTGAGCTTTTCACCCGTCACGGCATCGGTATCCACCAAGCGAAAGAGCGCTTGGATGGAGCCGTTAATGCCCTGATTTACAGCGGTTTTGTTGACGGTGAACCATTCGACGCCCTCATTGTACCGATCACGGTTGTCAGTAAAAATATAGCCCGCCATCGCCCCGAGCAGCGGATACGTATGCTGATTCATGAAATGGTTGTTGTCATGCTGGAAGGTCTCGATCACCGGTGTGATCAGATGGTTCGTAAAATCGGCCGTATCCTGCTCCGTCCACTTCAGGCTCTCTGTACGGTAACTGGTATATCTCAGAATTTCCGCCGCGGTCACCATCCGGTTCAGCGGAATTCCCGTGTGGATGTGGGCATCCTGAAAATACTTGTATTTAGCCGGATCCATCTGGGACCAGATTCGGATGATGTGCAGCGCATTTCCGCGGTATGTCTCGTCTCCAGTAATATAGTACAGCAGCGCTTGCGTGTAAGCTTTCAGCCCGTCGGCAATAAATCTGGAGTTGATCCCCTGGCTGTCGAATGCGTCGCTGCCCGGCTTGGACGGATCGGCCGCACTCTGATTGCTGGAGGTGACATCCTTCGCTGCGGACGAGGAGATAAGCATCGCTTGGTAATAGGAATACCAGGGCTCCTTTTTTTCCAGGACCTGAGTCCGCACGTTCTCCAGAATCTCTTTCGTCAATCCGACGCCGGGGTGCTTGAATCCGCTGCTGACGGTTTCATGAATTTCCACCCTGTAGTCTGTCATTGCAGCATCCCCATTACCGGATGCAGTCTCTGCCGCCGCCCGGTTTGAAGGGAACAGCGGGATCAGCAGTGAGATCGTCAGCAGCACGATGCCCGCACGCCTCCAAACCTGACTGAACGGAGCCTTATGCTTCACTTCCATGATCATCTTCCTTTCCTTCTGAAAATGTACTGCCGTTTAAGTCAATCCGCTCTGCGAGCTTTCCTCCTCGGCTCCAGCACTTTCGGCTGGAATACTTGCCTGCATCCCTCCTTTTTATAAATGATTTGATTTGATGAATCCGCTTACAATTAACTCTTATAAAAAACGGTTCCCTATCTATCTTAGAAAATGACCGCCATGCCTGGTATGCAGTTTCTTTAGGCCGATGTGCCGCTTTTTTTGGCAGTTGAATAAAGACCCCGCCAACAGGTGGACAGGGTCTTTCGGTTTCTTATTTAGAGATCGGCATTCGGACTGGGTTCGCCCACCCCTTCACCAGATCAGGAAATCCATTCCTTTCAGACGGAGCACCGCTTCGATCAGAAAATAGTCCCCATAGATGATCGGCACGGCGTAATCCCCGTTGCGCCCGTGATACGAACCGGTTCCGCCGCCGACGATGGCGTCTTCGGCCGGATTCCAATTGCAGAAGCGCTCGTCCGTGGCCTGCAGGATGCGAAGCGCGGCATTTACATACAGCGGCTTCTCCAGCGCTGGCAGGGCCTCGGCGATTTCCAGCAAGCCACAGGCCGCGCACATGCCGGCGGTCGTGTCCCAAGCCACCGGCTCGTCCGGAGCCCGGAAGTCGACCAGCGGGACATAGCCCGTCGCCGCCACGTTCGCGATGAAATAGTGCGCGACCCGCTTGGCCGCCTCGAGGTACCGGGCTTCACCCGTATAACGGTGGCTCAGCGCGAAGCCGTACAGCGCCCACGCCTGCCCGCGGGACCAGGCGGAGCCGGTCCCGTAGCCCTGGCCTCCCGGCGCTTCCACAAACGAGCCGTCCTCCGGGCTGAGGATGACGATATGGTTGCACGAGCCGTCCGGACGGACGACGTTTGCCAGCGTCGTGTCGGCATGCTGCCGTGCGATAACATCGAAGCGCGGATCGCCCGTCTCGCGGCTTGCCCAATACAGCAGCGGGATGTTCATCATGCAGTCGACGATGATCCACCCGGTGCAGTCGTCGTTCCAGGCGCGGATGAACCGGCCCGCCGGGTTGTAACGTCCGGCGAGCAAATTCGCTGCATGCATGCCGCGTGTTTTGGCGCGGGCGCTGCCGGTCAGGCGGTAATTGGCGACCGCCGAATGCAGCCACATAAAGCCGACATCATGATGAAGGCCGTCGTAGCCTTCCAGCGCGGCGTCCAGCTTGCGCTCGACGCTCTCGGCCGCCGCCCGGTACTTCGCTTCCCCTGTGGCGTGATACATCTGCCAGAGCATCCCCGGCCAGAACCCGTTGGTCCACCAGTATATATCCGTCTCGGCCTTATCTTCGCGATATGCGCCGTTCTCCGGAATATACGGAATCCGGTCGCCGATCCGGTCCACTTCGGCCGACATTTTCACCTGCAGCTTATCCCATACGTCATCCAGCCACTGCCGCTCCTCTGCCGTCACTCCGGCCGGCGTCGCCGGCTTTTTCACATTGTTCTTAACCATCTATGACTCACCCCTTGATTGCGCCGGACGCGAGGCCCTTCACAAAGTACTTTTGCAGGAAAATAAACACGATCAGCACCGGCACGATCGACATCGTCGTCCCGGCAAAAATCATATCCCAGCGCGACGAAAACTCGCCGACGTAATAAAAAATTTCCACGATCATCGTTTTGGGCTGCCCGGAAGGCAGCACCAGCATCGGCATCAGGAAGTCGTTCCAGATCCCCAGCCCCTGCAGCACGACCATGCTTGCAGTACACGGGCCGAGCAGCGGGAAAACGATGCGCCAGAAGATGCCGTACCGCGAACACCCGTCGATAGCGGCCGACTCCTCAATTTCGCGCGGAACCCCTTTGAGGAAGCTGGTGTACAGCAGACAGCCGAAGCCCACCGAGCCGGACACATAAATGGCGATCGGCCCGATCAGGTTGCCGTACATGCCGAGCATTTTCAGTTCCTTAAAGAGCGGAATCATGTACGCCTGGAACGGAATCATCATCCCGGCCAGGTAGAAGACGAACACGAAACCCGTCCAGCGCTTGTTATGGCGCTCGATCGCATAGCCCGCCATCGGGATGATCAGCACCATGAACAGGATCGAGAGCACGGTCAGCAGAACGCTGTTGATCATCGCTTTCGGGTAGTCCGTTTCAGTCAGCAGGTACTTAAAGCTCTCCAAATAGAGCGACTTGGGAAAGGCGATGGCGTCCCGCATAATTTCCGGATTGCTCTTGAAGGCGGACATGAGGTTAAAGAAAATCGGAAAGAAAAAGATGACGGCCAGAATCAAGGTCACGATAAACATCAGCACGTCGTTCCATTTGCGCCGCTGTTCCATCATTACAGCTGCACCTCCCTTTTCCGCAAAAACTTCACTTGGATGACCGTAATAACCAGGATCAGCAGGAACAGCACCATCGCCATCGCGGTTCCGAATCCCTGCCGCATTTCGCCGAAACCGACTTTATAAATGATGTAGGTCAGCGTTTCGGTAGCAAATCCGGGCCCGCCGTCGGTCATCACCGCGATTTGGTCGAAAATTTTCAGCGAGCTGATCATGGACAATACCGAGCATACGGTCATCGATCCGGCGAGCAGCGGAAACGTCACGTGCCGGAACTGCTGCCACCGGTTCGCCCCGTCTATGGAGGCGGCCTCCGTCAGATCGGCGGAAATGCTCTGCAGGCCGGCGAGGTAAATGATCATATAATAGCCTGCCGATTTCCAGACTGTGGACAAAATGATCGATACCATTGCGTATTTCGGACTTCCCAGCCAATCGACCATAAGCGAGGACAGTCCAATTTTATCCAATATTTGATTGAAGACGCCGAAATTGTAATTCAGTATGATCGTCCAGATAAACCCCATGACCACCCCGCTCATCAGGACGGGAAAATAAAAGATGCTGCGGAACAGATTGCGGAACCAGCGCACCTGATCCACCAGCACCGCCAGCAGCAGGGCGGCCACGTTCTCGAGGACGACGAGCGACACCGTCAGAATCAGCGTGTTCTTCAGCGCATTGTGCACCCGATCGCTGTGCCAGATCTCCACGAAGTTGGCCAATCCGATGTAGTGAACGTCACTGCTTACGCCATCCCAGGAGGTAAAGCTGAGATAGACGCTGCTTGCCGTCGGCACGATCACGAAGAGCGTATACAAGATGAGCGACGGCAGAATAAACAGCAGGGCGTAGAGCTGCACCTTTCGCTTTTTCTTCGGAATTGGCATGGTCTGAATCTGGTTATGGCTGTCGGGATAAGGCATTGCCATGCTGTGATCCTCCTTTGCTTGAGATGCGCCTTACTGCTTGTTGGCCGCGACTTCCGTATCGTACTCGGCGTCCGCCTTCTTCATATATTCCGCAACGTCGCCGTTCTTCAGAACCATTTCCTGCATCAGCTTGTAATACCAGTTGCGGAATTGCGGCGGGATCTGATTCTCTCCCCACCAATTGTTGATCGCCAGCGATTTGGTCACCGATTCGTCTTTCATCAGGTCAAGAACGGTTTGCATCTGCTCGGTCGCCTGGTATTCCACAGGTTCCTTAGTGGATGGAATGCCGTTGACCGTGGACAGATACTTCGCATACTGCTCTTTGGAGAAGAAAAACCGGATAAACGATTTCATGGCGTCCACTTTCGCCTGATCTTTGGCCGCATCAGCAGATAAGGTCCAGCCGGCCGGGGACGGCAGACCGATAACATTTCGTTTGCCTTCACGGTCCGGCAGTGCATAGAAGCCGAATTCAAAGTTCGGGTCCGCCTGCTGGATTTGTGTGAACATCCATGGACCCGAGAACAGCTGCGCGGCTTTGCCGGCCACCAAGATGGACGCCGTCTGGTTGTCGGCCGTGCTCAGCCAGCCCTTGTCCACATATTTGGAGAACAGCTCCTTATAATTGGTCATCGCCTGAACCACGTTGGCGTCGGTAAAGCTCACCTGTTTGGCCGTGCGCTTGGAGTTCCAGTCCGGGTCTTTGGCATACACATCATCGATCAGAAACTTGTTCAGCCAGAAGCCCATATGGAAAATATCCTTGCCGCCGACGACGATCGGGGTAATGCCGCTCGCCTTCAGCTTCTCCTGGTCGGCCAAAAACTCGTCGTACGTCTTCGGCTCTTCGGTAATGCCGGCCTTCTCGTACGCCTGCTTGCTGTAAATAATGCCCTGAGGGGCGTTCAGCGTCAGCGGAGCGTTATACACCTTGCCGCCGACTTCCGGCAGCGTGCTGAACAGATCGTGCAGGTCGGACGGGAGCTCCACGATTTTGCCGGCCTTCAGAAAGACCTCGGTATCGCGCATTTCCACCAGATCGGGAAATTCGCCGACCGCGTCCTTCGTCTTCAGCCAGTCGAGATAAGAGGAAGTCGTCCCTTCGCTGACGTCCTTGATTTCGACGTTCGGATTGGCTTCAGTAAACGCCTTAATTGCGTCAGATATCGCTTGCTTGGATGCCGGGTCGCCGGTGGCATAGCCGATCGTAAACGAGGTTTTCGCCGCCTGGCCTTCTCCGTCCGAAGCGCCTTCTCCGCTTGTTCCGGATGCGCCTGATTCCGTGCCGCCATTGCCGCATGCGGACAGAACGAGCACGAGCGCCAGCAGCAGGCTGAGCATGTGAAATTTGGATTTGTGAGCCATCTGATGTGTTGCCTCCCTTTTTGTGAATGGTACGGTTCGAATCGTGCGGATCGGCGGGTTCCATGCCGCCCGGATGACTGCGCCGCGCGCGTCCGGCCCGATCCTTGGTCTTAGGTTATCAAAATGCGGTAACCGCTAGAATGAACTTTTTCGAGTTCGAGGTGAGGCATTTTCGAGTACTTCCTGAAGAAACATCCCCAAACTGGAGCCTATACTTCGGTGCACATTCCAAATACTTTGGCGGGGACACCCCAAAAATTATAAATTCTATAATGCAGAAAAAAAACGCCTGACGGCGTTTTAAACCGGCGGGCCGGAGGGTGGTCTGCATCTTATGGCAGGGTAGATGGATGACTTGGGCAGCTTTCGGTCAAGCTTTTCTTTTCTTGTCCTGACGGTAATCGTTCGGGAGGCTTCCGTACGTTTTGCGGAAAATGTCGCTGAAATGGCGGGCGTTGTTATATCCCACCGCCTCGGCAATTTCATACACCATCAGATCGGTATGCAGGAGCAGCCGCACCGCGTGTTTCATCCGGATGCCGGTCACGTACTGCTTGAAATTGATGCCGGTCTGCTTTTTGAAAAAAAAGCTGAAATAGCTTGGATTCATGAACGTAATGCCGGCGGCCGACTCCAGCGTGATTTCCTCCGGATAGTGCTCCTCAATATACTGCTTCACCTTGGCCAGCAGCGCTTTGTCCTTATTGCCGGATTCCGCCCCGGCCATCCGGAACAACCTCTCGACCGTATCCGTTATGTCGCGCCGCAGTTCGGCGAACGAGCCGCACTGCTCCAGCTTCCGCTGAACATCATGCGCATCCAGGCTGGCTTCAGGCAGAGACAGGCCTGTTTTCCCCAGTTCCTGCGCCAGCAAAAGGACGGACGAAAACGCCGTCGACACCGCCAGCGACCGGCTCCCGTAGGCGCTGACGCTGATGTAGGAGAGCAAGCGGTCCAACCCTTCTGCAACCGCTTCCCAATTGTCGTCCGTAAAGCCGTTCACCACCGCCAGCTGACGCCGGTACAGCTCATCCTGCTTCGGCTTGTTGTCCATAGCCCGGTAGGTATAAATCCGGTTCGGTCCGTCAAAATACTTCAGGCCAAGTGCCTGCTCCGCCTGCCGGCAAGCCTCCGGAAGGCTCCCTAAATCGGCCGCCGCCGGACTGGTCCCGATCGTCACGCTCAGCTTCAGATAGGTGCGGATGCTGCGCTGCACGTCCTGTGCCAGTTCTAACGCTCCCTCGGGACCCTCATGGCAGGCGACGTAACAAAACCGGCCGGACCGGACAAACCCATGGCCGGATCCCGACCGGCGGACGACTTCCTGCAAAATGTTGCCGACGGCAAACTCCACTAGTTTCGTCTCCCTGTCATTCCACTTATCGCTGTCGCCGGGAAGCTGCTCGGCCAAGACCACCCCGGTGCTGTACAACGGGCCCGGCAGCTCGCCCGCAAGATGTCGGTAAGGCGCGGAACCGGGCTGGAGCGTTCCCTCCATCAGCTGCGCCAGCCACGACTCCAGCTCGCCCTGACGGATTTTGTGCTCAAGCTGCTGCAGCTTTCCTTTGCGGATAGCTTCCTCCTGATGCTCGTTGATGAGGGATGCCGCCTTGCAGAGCACCGATTCGAGCTGCTGCTTGATGATCGGCTTCACCAAGTAATCCAGCGCCCCGTAAGCCACCGCATCCCGCGCGTAGGTAAACTCCTGGAAAGCGCTGATAAAGATCACCTTGATCGGCAGCCCTTCTTCATGGATGCGGCGGATCATGTCGATTCCGGTAAAGTGCGGCATGCTGATATCGCTGATGATCACGTCGGGCCGCAGGGCTTCCATGAGCTCCATTAACTCCCGGCCGTCGCAGGCATTTCCGATAATGTCAAAGCCAAGCGCATTCCAGTCAATCAATTTCCGCAATCCCTTGAGAATCATCGGCTCATCGTCCGCGAGCAGAACCCGAATCATCGTCATGCACCTCCTTGATAGGCAGTTCGATCGTTACGGATGTGCCGATATGGGGCCGGCTGGTCACCGACAGCCCGAATTCCGGACCGCACAGCGACCGGATCCGCTCCTGGACGTTTTTCATCCCCACGTGGCCGGATGGTGCGCCCTCCTCGGCAAGCCTGGCCGTGATCCGCTCGACCTCCTCTTTTTCCATTCCGACCCCGTCATCAACAATGACGATGGCCAAGCGGTCCTCCTGTTTGCGGATGGAAATACCGACCGTTCCTTTGCCCTGCGGTCGCAGGCCGTGCTGCACGGCATTTTCCACGAGCGGCTGCAGGGAGAGCTTCGGCACGCACCACGACAGGCGCAAATCGTCCGCAATGTGTGTCCGCAGCTCGTAACGGTTCTCAAACCGGACTTCGATAATGTAAAAATAGTCCCGGAGATGATCGAGCTCCTGCTGCAGCGGTACCCATTCCTCACCGTAATCGATGACGTACTTAAGCTGGTTGGACAGCGACAGAATCATGTCGCCAACCTCCGGCACGTCGCTGTGCACGGCATTCATCCGGATCACCTCCAGCGTGTTATATAAATAGTGCGGGCGGATCTGGCTTTTGAGCGCATTCAGTTCGGTCTGCTTCTGCTTGATCTCGGCGACATAGGCTTCGTCGATAAAAGCCTGCAGCCGTTCGACCATCCGGTTAAAGCCATGGCCCAAACGGCCGATTTCATCCTGACTCCGGACTTCAACATGCGTGTCCAGATTTCCCGATTCCACGGTGACCATCTTCTGAATCACCTGGCGGATCGGCGCCGCCAGCCGCCGTGAGAACCAGACGCCCATCACGATCAAAACAACCGCGCAAATCACGATCGCGATATACACGGCCGTGCGGGTCGTCGCGAGCTGACGGTACAGCTCCTCTTTGGACAGGCGGGTCACGATGCGGCCCTGCAGAGCGGTAATCGGTTCACTTAGAGCCAGCATCTGACCGTCGGATGGATCGGATACCGTGACGGTCTTCCCGGTGTTGTTCCGATGACCGAAATAGACGCGCCCCTGTCCGTCCAGCACATACAGCTCGTCCTTCCCGTTTAATTTCATTTCGGAAAAAAATTGGTTAAACATGTCCGTACTTACGTCAAAAAACAGCGTTCCGACCACATGCGGCTCCTTCTCAAGCGGCAGCGAGATATCGATCAGGTTTCGCCCGATCGTGACGACTTGTTTGTCCGAACGGGCCAAATAGGTCTCGTCATGCGCAGCGAAATAGGCGATGTTCCGCGGACGCTCCTTCATAACGCTGAGCCAGTCTTGTAATGGCAGCGCTTCCGGAATCAGCACCGAATTGGTCCGCAGCTGGTAATACAGCTTCATGTCCGAGGACCTGACAAAATACACGTTGCGGATAAAGGGATCGCTGTACAAAATCGTTTTGAGAAAGCTTTCGATCGGGACCGAATTGATCTGCTCCAGTTCGTTGACCTTGCGGGTCTGGTTCTCGTCCGATCCTTCGACGTAACCGTCATACCGGCCGGTGTACATCAGCTTGGAAATGTCGTCGTATTTGGTCAGCGCCGAGTTGACGTTGTAGCTCATGTACAGCACCATCTGCCGAAGGTTGTTGGTTGTATAGCGCTCCACATGCGACGTGAACGACTGCACGGCATAGTAGCTGAGCAGGGATAACGGGACAAGTCCCACTAGGATAAAGGAAGCCGAAAATTTAAAGAAAAGGCTTTGCGTTAGCTGTTTCCATCTGAGCATGAATGTCAGGTCCCTCCTCTTTCCCCTATATTAGCACAGACCGCAGGCACCTCAGGTGTACATTTTTCAAGCCAAAGGTGGGAGGTTTTCGAGGACATTGCTGCTGACGAGATCCGGTCTGGAAGTCGTGCACGAATTCGGTATAAAATGGTTGATGTGTGCTTTTTGCACACAGTTACTGGTACATGTGGGAGGAGAATCGTTGTGAAGAATTGTGCGCTGTACAGCTCAACCTTCGATCTGGATCAGATCGTGGACCTGATGAAGGCGATCGACCCGAATGGAAAAATGAGCGTCAATGAGAGCAAAACCCGGATTGAAATCGTCAGCAAGGGCTGGCTTCGCCGAAAGGCTACCGCTTTTAACATCATGACCAGCAAAACGCACCCGGATGAGTTTGCAAGCATGCGAAGCGGCATGGAGCAATTTTTTGCCCAGATCCCTGCGGAGAACGAACCGCTGCAGCAAAAGCTGCTGATCAAGATCAGCACGCTCAATATGGTCATCGGCGTCGAAACGGAGGACGACATTTCGGAGTCCTTGTTCACCCGGCTGCTGTCAATGATCAGGACGCTGGACGGGCTGATGTTCTGGGGCGGCGGGCAGCTGCTGAATCCGGAAGGACGGCTGCTGCTGGGTACGGACGGCCGCTCGGAAGTGGACGATTACACCGTCACCGCCCATACGAGCTTCCTCCATGGCGAGGAGCCGGAGACAGCTTCCGGTACGGAGCGCAAAGCGCGGTCCGAAGCGGTTCTGTCGGCGCAAGGCTTCCAGAAGATGCCTCCGATGCCCGGACGGCTCGGCGATGAAGCCGCGGGACGAATCCGGACGATCGCGGAAACCGCACAGCGCGCCGTCGCCCTCTGCATTACCGCCGTCAAGGGCGAATGCATCGGTGCGGGCGAAAGCCCCGAGGATACCCGGGAGCTGATCTCGAGAATTACGGCCCAGTACGGGGCGGACGGCTTCTTTTCCCCAGAGGAGAAGGCGTTTATCCAAAACGGTCAAGCGGATGAATCCGAAGCGGTCCCGTTCTCCTGGCGGTATGAAGGCTTTTGGGTGCTGCTGTGGGCCTTAGGCCATGTGGACGCCTTGGGGAGCCCGACAGATATTTGCGATGTCCCCGAAGCCGTCTCCAAGCTGCAGCAGTATGATTCGTTTGATGCCTTTTTAGCGGGCTCACGGCTGCGGAGCAGTAAGGAAATTCTCGACGCTGCCGATTTGATCTACCGCTACGACTGGCTCTGCGTCGACAGCCGGATTCAAGGACAGCCGGCTCCCGGCGGCCTCAACGCAGGCGTCGTGTATGAGCGTCACCGTGCCTTAAACTGGCTGACTGGATATATGGGCCAGGAATGGGACGATGTGCGGACGGATACGTAGGATGAAAGGAATATGGGTTACTACTTTCCGGAGGGTAAGCAGCGGGATCCGAACAACGGCATATTTGCCGAGGGTTAAGCAGAGGGACCGAACAATGACCTACCCGAGAAGGGTTCCGTAAAGAAGCGGCAAAGTTGCTTACGTGTACATACATGATGATATATGGAAGATCTTCGTTTTTTTAGATGGACGCAGGGGTGACCTGAGCATGGGCACTTATAGGAGGATGCAAGTATGAGTAAGAACGGATTGTAGAGCTTCAAAGCGCCTTGCAGCGCACGGCGACCCTTTTTCAAACAGGTGGAAGCAGGCCTAGCCTCTCGGTGGAGCAGTGCTGGATCGGACAAGTCAACCTGGCATTGCCCGATGAGGAACTGCCCGTCGATGTGGACGGAGAGGCGATGGCTCCCATCCTTCAGCTATATCTGCCCGCGCTGCCCTATGTTCCGGACGAACTGAAGGAAACCGAACTGCTGACCGTATGTTTGTCACCTAACGTCCTGGATCACGATGATATGAGCGGATATATGTGCATCCGAGAGTACAGCGATACCGGGAAATTGGTCTTGAAAGACTTCGGGCCTGCTTTTATGGCGATCAAACCTTTCCCGCTGTTCCCAGAGCTTTGTCAAGATGACTCCCCGCAATGGGACAGCGATGATATACCCGAAGCGTACAGACAAGAGATTCTGCGACTGGAAGAGCTGGAAGGGCTGAATTATTTCGAGGATATTGCCGGGAAAATATATCGTGTTCACAAGCTTGGCGGATATGCCGCCTTCACCCAGCCTGGCATTGACTTTGGAGATGGATACGCTTTTGTCCTCCAAATCGCCTCAGACGCCAAAGCCGGGCTCAACATCGTGGATGACGGCAATTTTTATTTTGCCAAGCATAAAAAGGACGGCACCTGGCGCGGCTACTTCGATTTTTATTAAAGGATCTATAGGGAGTGAAACTTGATGGATGTGCTGGACCAAGCCATGGCATCTTTTCTAAAATGGCAGGATCAATATAACGAGGCATACGGACTTTTCAAAGAGCAGGACATCCGCCCGTTGGCGGAGTTCTGTGACCCCGGCGTGGATGATCGGATTCCGCTTTCGCCGGAACTGCAGCATTTTTACACCAGATATGAAATAAGAAGTGGTTCTGATCATATAACATCGCTCGGAATGAAAAGCGCCGCCGTGGAAATCGGAGATGCGGCCGTTCTTTTCTTTCCGAAGCCGGAGCATTTGTTTCGCCAGCAGTTGGGATACCGTTGGCTGGGAACGGGGGAGCCGTACCAAGCATCCCCTTCGTGGCCTCCGGAGCATGTGGTCATTGCCAATTACAACGATGACCCGCTGATCGTCGACACCGCCTCGCCGGCATCCCCGGTGTATGGGCGGATCGATGGATCCGGAGCATTTCCCCTTGCAGACTCGCTGGCCGACTTTTTTTCGGCCCTGGCGCTCTTGATCGAAGCCGCTGTCACAATGGAGGGGAATGTAACCAACGAAGAAACGTTTGAAATCGAGGCTGCTTTTGTGGAGGAAGTCAGGCCGAAGCTGATGCAGCTGCTGGACGAGGAGAAGGCGGAGAATATAATGAAGTATTTGTCGTTTTACTAGAGAACATCCCGGATTCATCCGCTGAACACAGTCATTGAGAGTTAACCCTCAAGATATGAGTCTTGCAATAAAAAATGCGATTCCGGCGGCCGCTCCGCCTACAATGGTTGTTTGCCAGGCACTGCGGAACGGACGGGTACCGGTGAACCTTCCTTTAACGTAGCCAAATACGAATAAGGCAATCAGCGTGACGATCACCGAAACGGATAAAGCTGTGCCCGACTGCCTGATCAGCATGTAAGGGGACAGCGGAATGACACCCCCTATAATGTAGGACAGTCCGATCGTGAGCGAGCTGTTGCGCGCCCTCTTAGGCTCGGGTTCTTCGAGCCCGAGCTCATATTTCATCATAAATTGAACCCATCGGTCCGAGTCCCGGCAGATGGCATCCACCGCCGATTCCACAATTTCTTCGGGAAAATGCCACTCTCTCAGGATATCGGCCACTTCCTCCCTTTCCTGATCCGGTATTTCCCTGATTTCCTCGTGCTCCCGCACGAGTTCGGATGCATAATGCTCCCGGTCCGTCCGGGCGGCAAGATATCCGCCGAGCCCCATTGCGATAGCACCCGCAGCGATTTCAGCCATCCCCGCCACAACGACCAGGCTCGTATTCGGTACGGTCCCGGACAAGCCGGCGGCAAGGGCAAACGGAACCGTTAAACCGTCCGACATTCCGATCACAATATCCCTGATCAAATCCGATGCGTTAAAATGCTTTTCCTCATGCCTTTCCACAGTCATCATTCCCCCACCCTGCGAGCAGCTTCTGCCTTGATTCCCTTAATATGGGTGGTTTCCGTTAAAATATACCTGAATGTGCCTGCACGGGCTGTGCTCCATTCGGGGGATGTCCGCAAAAACTCCCGGCGTCATAGAACCGACCGGGAGTTTGTTGTCGCTCGAAGTGTTCATTGTGATTCTCTGGTTATTGTAATCTGGGAGCAGCTTACAGAACGCTTCGAGTTGAAATGCGATGCCCGGGCAAAGCCTTGCCTCGTTACGTCCAATAACGTCGGGAGACGCAGTGCTCGTCAGCAAGCTTATACCCTTTCAGCGGAATCAGCTCCACCGAGCTGGCCGAATCCGGCGAATGGATCATGTGCCCGTCCCCGGCGTAGATGCCGACATGATGGACGCGTCCCTTGCCCTGCTCATAGGCAAAGAACAGCAGATCCCCCGGCTGCAGCTCCTCCGGCGGGATGCTGGCTCCGTGCAGCGCCTGGACAGAGGCGTCCCTTGGGATGACGATGCCGCAGGCGAGATGCATGGAGTGGGCAAACCCTGAGCAGTCGTAGCCCCAGGCCGACATGCCTCCCCACAAGTAAGGCAGTCCCAGAAAGCGCTTGGCCTGCGCCACGATGGCCTTGCCCCTATTCTGTTCATCCGCACGAGAGCCCGGGTATTCCCCTGGCTCAGCCACCACCTGTACGTCTGCCCGTCTGATCCGGGCAAGACCGTGCGGGGTCTGCACGACGACAAAAGCATCCCCACGATAATCTGCACCTGCCCCAACGCCATCTCTCGGAACACTCCCTGCTTGGGGAAAAGCTCCAGCAGCGGGTCCCGCTACCGTTTCGGCTTGTAAACCCTTTACGGCTTGAACTCCATCGCCGGGTTCTACCTCAGGCACCGTCCCCCGCTCCTCCTCGGTCGCCAGCGGCAGCCTTGTCAGGAAGCTGATACGCAGCTTCGCCGATGAGGACAACAGCTCCAAGTCCGTCGTAGGTGCCGTAACGATCGCAGAAGCTGGAGCAGCAGCGGCGCCGGGAACGTTTCCGCCGCTGTCCAGCAGCCGATGCGCTTTCTCCTCACTCAATGGCAGCAGCTGCTCCGTCGGAATCCAGCCGGGATATCCGTTCTCATCCTTGGGCGAGATCTGGCCCGGGATGGCGACCCGGCTCCATCCGTCCTGCTCCTCATAGACGAGGACGGCCGTGCCGTACAGCGCCTGGGTCTGCACGCGGTTGGCCGCGCACAGGTCGAGCTTATCCGATACCGTCATGGCGGCGAGCCATGGTTCGATGCCGCTCCCCCGCGCATTCGCCGGATCGGTTTCCATCTCCAACGGGTTCCCCGAATCAGATGGATCCGTGGCCTCCCGTTTGCCACTCCCAGGTTCGCTAGGGGCGAACCCGGCCAGAGCCGGCGCGTCCAGCGCCCGCGGAGAGGACGGACTGGTCCAGACGGTGGCTACCGGAACGCTGACCACCCGCCATGCCGGGGATACGGCCTGATCGTCTCGATCCGCCATCACCATACCCCCACTTCGTCCGTCGTGCGCACGTCGGTAATGCCCAGACCCGGCGCATCCGAGAAGGTCATTACCCGGCCGTCGTACATGACGCCGCCGACGACATCATCCTGGTGCAGCATCAGCGGCGCGTCGAAGTCGTAGCGGGTGACGTTCTTTTTGCTCGCGGCGAAATGGGCGGCGGCGGTCACCGCCAATCGGGATTCGATCATGCTGCCCACCATGCACTCGACGCCGTATTCTTCAGCCAGCTGGTTGATCAGCTGCGCCTTGTAAATGCCGCCCGCCTTCATCAGCTTGATGTTGATCAGGTCGGCAGCGTGCCGCTGCAGCACCTCCAGCGCCTGCACCGGAGAAAAGACGCTTTCGTCGGCCATAATCAGGGTGTCCACCGCGGCGGTCACCTGCTGCAGCCCGTAAATATCCCCGGCCCGGACCGGCTGCTCCACCAGTTCGATGTTCAGCCCCATGTCCTCCATCTTCCGGATGGAACGGATCGCCTCCTTGGCCTGCCAACCCTGGTTGGCGTCCAGGCGGATCTTGACGTCGCTACCGATGCGCTGCCGGATTTCCCGGATGCGGCGGATGTCATGCTCGATGTCATCCTTGCCGACCTTGATCTTCAGTACGGTAAATCCAGCCTGAACGTATTGGGCCGCATCTTCTCCCATTTCCTCGGGCGAGTTGACGCTGACCGTAAAGTCCGTTTCGATCCGGTCGCGGTACCCGCCGAGAAATTGGTACAGCGGCATACGCCCGTGCTGGGCCACCAAATCATAAACGGCCATGTCGATGGCCGCTTTGGCACTGGTACAGCCGACCATAGCCTGGTGGAGCGACTGCAGGATCTGCTCGTAGGCGAGCAGGCTTTGGCCGATCAGCAGCGGCTTGAATGTATGCTCAATGGCGGACTGGATCGCCTCAAGGCTGTCGCCTGTGATAACGACGGTGGCCGGCGCCTCGCCCCAGCCCACTTTTCCGTCGTCGGCCGTCATTTTCACCACAATCGATTCGGCTTGATGAACCGTGCGCAGCGCCGTCTTGAACGGTTTGGTCAGCGGCGTGTACTTGCGCAGCACTTCGATATCATGTATTCGCATTTGCCGGTTGCCTCCTCTATATAATGGCTGACTCCAGCGCTTCCACCTTTTTGTCAGCCGTGCTCAGCTCGGCTTCCATCCCGTGCGGAACCGCGACGTTGGGTGAGCCGTGCCCGATCCCGAAGCCCATCAGGGAAGGTCTGCCCGCTTCGGTCACATAATGCCGGACGACCTCCTCTAAGGTAAAGGAGATCGAGCGCTTGACCGGCTCGCAATCGCGGAAGTCGCCCACCAGGATACCGGCCGCCTGCTCCAGCTTGCCCGCCATCCGCAGCTGGTTCAGCATACGGTCGATCCGGTACGGCTCCTCCCCGATATCCTCGATAAACAGGAGGCAGCCCCGGGTATCGATCTCAAACGGCGTACCGAGCGTACTCGTCAGCAAAGTCAGGTTGCCTCCGACGAGCGGGCCCTTAGCTTTGCCCTCCACCAAGGTATGCAGCGGGGTGATGTCCTCGGTGTAGCGGAACGGCTCGGGCCGGACCAGCTGGGCGAAGCTCTGCCGGGTCAACGGGTGCACATCCTTGTCTCCCAGGCAAATCATCATCGGCCCATGCACCGTGATCAATCCGGTCATCTTCCAGATGGCGGCATGCAGGAAGGTGATATCGCTGTACCCCCACAAAATTTTGGGATGCCGGCGGATCTGATCGTAATCGAGCTTCTCCGCAATCCTGGCGGTGCCATAGCCTCCACGGGCGCAAACGATGGCCTGAATGCCGGGATCCGCAAACATGGCGTTCAGCTCCGCGGCCCGCTCGGCGTCGGTTCCGGCGAGGTAGCCGTGGCCGCGGTTCAGCGAATCGCCAAACCGGACCTTCAGGCCAAGCTCTTCGAACACTTCGGCCGAACGGCGGATCGCCTCCGCGTCCCCGCGGCTCGCCGGGGCGGTGATACCCACCGTGTCCCCCGGCACCAACCGGGCCGGCCGGATCGGCCTTTTCCCGGCACCGGCCTGCACCTTCGAATCGGCAGCATGCATGAACGGTCTCAGCCTTCTCATTTCAAATCAGCCCACTTAAAGTCCATGTAGCCGTACGGATGGCGCACCACGTCGACGAGCTTGTCGCTTTGCAGATAAGCCGAATCATAGAAATACATCGGCATGATCGGCGCCTCGTCCATCAGGATTTTTTCGGCCTGGTGCATCAGGTCATAGCGCTTCGCCTCGTCCGTCTCTTGGTAAGCGGCCTGGATCAGCTTGTCGTATTCGGCATTGCTCCAGCCCGTACGGTTGTTCGGACTTTTGCTTTCGAAAATATCCAGGAAGTTGATCGGATCGGCGAAATCCGGCAGCCAGGACGACCGGGAAAACTGCAGCTGAAGCTGCTTCTGTTCCGCGGTGAGGACTTTGCCTTCTTTGCCCGCGAGCTTGACGTCGACACCCAGGTTTTCCTTGAACATGGCCTGCAGCGTTTCGGCGATTTTCTGATGTAAATCGTTTGTATTGTAAGTCAGCGTCACTTCGGGAAGCGTGCTGTATCCCGCTTCCTTCATGCCTTCCGCAAGCAGGCTCTTGGCCTGCGCTGCGTCAAATGTAATCAGGTCGCCGCCCACCTCGCGGAAATCACGTCCGTCCGGCTCCTTGAGTCCGTAGGATACGAAACCCCCGGCCGGTTTTTGCTTCTGCTTGACCACCAGGTCCACGATTTTCTGACGGTCCACCGCGAGCGCAAAGGCTTTGCGGATTTTGGCGTTGTCAAACGGCTTCATGGTCGTATTGAAGCGGTAAAAATACGTACCTGCCGAATCCTGAACGTTCACCTTGCCTTCCGAGAACAGCTGGTCGCTCATATCGGCGGGAACGCCGGCAATGTGCAGCTCGCCGCTTTGGTACAGCTGGTATTCCGTGTTGGAATCGTTGATCATTTTGAACGTGACGCCGTCCAGCTTCACGTTCGCCGCATCCCAATATTTATCGTTTTTCACCATTTTCAGCTCGGAATCGTGATTCCACTGGGAGATGCGGAACGGGCCGTTGCTGACGAACGTATCGGCCTCCGCCGTCCAGTTCGGATTGGACTCCACAGTCTTTTGCGGCACCGGGAAGAAGGCCGGATTCGCCAGCATGCTCAGCAGCCAGGGGGCCGGCTGGGCCAGCGTCACTTCCAGCGTCTTGTCGTCAGCGGCTTTGACCTGCACGTCGTCCGCCGTCCCTTTGCCGGAGTTAAAAGCCTCCGCTCCTTTAAACACATAGGCCAGCGTCGCGGCAGAAGACGCCGTTTTCGGATCGAGCATTCTTTTCCAGGCAAACTCGAAGTCACTCGCCTTTACCGGCTCGCCATTGCTCCACTGTACGCCGTCGCGCAGCGTGAACGTGTATTGGAGTCCGTCTTCGGATACCTTCCACTCGGACGCCATAGCCGGCTCCGGAGACTGGTCCTTGCCGAGACGCGTCATGCCCTCCATCGCATTGTTCAAAATGTCATAGGAAACCTGGTCGAAGCCGATCGGCGGATCGAGCGAAGTGGGCTCGCGAACGTTGTTGTACAGGAGGATTTTACTTCCGGTATCTCCTCCACCGCCGCTTGCTCCTTCGGTTCCGCCGCCGCATGCGGCCAGCAGCAGACTGAGCAGCATGCACGTCAGCAGCGCCAGTATTAACCTTCTTTTCACAGCCTTGTTCACGACAGCCTTTTCCATGAGACCCTCTCCCTTAATCCCGAATTGGTTGGTTGCTGCAAATACAAGCTATTCCATTATTCATGAGCTTGCGCTATTCAAGACGCTGATCTATGGTCAAGTCCTAAGGCTTGCAGAGCAAACCTGAAGCAGGATCCTGTTCCCGCAAAATGATAAAACTGTGCTCTTCATGCCTTATCCCTGGCTGGCCGATGCGGTTTCAACCTGCGCCGGCCCTTGCGGCGGCATCGTTCTGGCCCGGGCGTCCTGCAGCCAGCAAGCTACGGTGTGCTCTCCGTCCAGCTTCACGCTGTCCGGCGGGAACAGGCCGCATACCTCCATCGCGTGAGGACACCGGGCGGCAAACGCACATCCCTTCGGAGGTGCGAACAGGTCCGGCGGGGTGCCCGGGATCGCGTCGAGCTTCGCCCCTCTTGGCCGGTCCAGGCGCGGGATGGAATCGAGCAGCCCCCGCGTATACGGATGCTGCGGATTCCGGAACAGCTCCTTGACCGGTGCGGATTCCACAACCTGCCCCGCATACATGACATTGACGCGGTCGGCGATGCTGGCGACGACGCCGAGGTCGTGCGTAATCATGATCAGCGAAGCCTGGGTCGTGCGCTGCAGCATGCGGAACAGATCCAGGATTTGCGCCTGGATCGTGACGTCCAGCGCGGTGGTCGGTTCGTCCGCGATCAGGACGGCGGGACTGCAGATCGCCGCCATCGCGATCATGATCCGCTGCCTCATGCCCCCGCTGAACTGATGCAGGTGCTGCTTCAGCCGGAGCTCCGGGTCGCGGATGCCCACAAACTGCAGCATCTCGACCGCCCGCTTCCTCGCCTCCGTCCGGGACAGCCGCTGGTGGCGGATGACGCCCTCCATCAGCTGCTCCCCGATCGTCATGGTCGGATTCAGCGCGGTCATCGCGTCCTGAAAGATGATCGCGATGTCCGAGCCGCGCACGTCACGCATCTGCTTTTCGCTCAAACGCGTCAGCTCGCGTCCGTTAAAACGGATGCTGCCCTCCGTAATTTTCGAGTTGTTCTTGGGCAGGAGCCGCATGATGCTGCGGGCGGTGACGCTTTTGCCGCAGCCGGATTCGCCGACGATCGCCAGCGTCTCTCCCCGGTGCAGGCGGAGGCTGACGCCCCTGACGGCCTTCACCTCCCCGCCGTAGGTGGAGAACGAAACATGCAAATTGTCCACTTCGAGCAGCGCGTCGTTGTTCATCTTCCGTTACCTCCTTTGCTTCGGATTAAAGGCGTTCAAGAGTCCATCTCCCAACAGGTTGAAGGCGAGCATCGTCACCGAAATGAAAAAGGCCGGGAAGAACAGCCTCCACCAGTTGCCGGACAGAATGGTCGGCAGGGCATCGTTGGCCATCGTTCCCCAGCTCGCCAGCGGCGGCTGGATGCCGAGACCGAGGAAGCTGAGGAAGGCTTCGGCGAAAATGGCCGAAGGCACGGAAAACGTCACCTGCACGATGATGACCCCGACGGCGTTGGGAAGCATATGCCTGCGGATGATGTACCACGACCCGGCCCCCAAGGTCCGGGCGGCCAGAACGTACTCCGACGACTTCAGTTGAAGCACCTGCCCGCGGACAATCCTCGCCATCCCGATCCACCCCGTCGCCGTCAATGCCAATATAATGGTCAGCAGCCCGGGGCCCATTACGACCATGAGCAGAATGACTACAAGCAGATAAGGAATGCCGTACAGCATATCGACGAAACGCATCATCGCGTTATCGACGCGCCCGCCGAAATATCCGGCGATGCCGCCGTAAATGATACCAATGAAAAAATCGATCAAGGCGGCGGCCAAACCGACCGTAAGCGAGATGCGCGAACCGTACAAAATCCTGGCGAAGACATCCCGCCCAAGGTCATCCGTTCCGAACCAGTGCGCGCCGGACGGAGGTTGGTTCGCGCTGAGCAGATTCTGGCCGGAGTAGCTCTGATCCGTCAGCAGCGGGCCGAACACGGCCAGCAGTGCCAGCAGCACGATCAGGGCGAGTCCGCAGCAGGCCAGCTTGTTGCGGAGCAAACTGCGTACGGCCTGCTGCCATAACGACTGGCGCGGCCTGACGATCCGCTCCTGTTCTCCGGCCGTTCTGTACATTGGGGTAAACAAATGGTCCGGTACCTGCATGCGTCAGGCCCCCTTTCTATGCAGCTTGATACGGGGATCGATGAACCCGTACACGATATCCACAATAAACATCATGAAGATGAGGAGTGCGCTGTAAAAGACCGTCGTGCCCATGATGACGGCGTAATCCCGATTGTTGATGCCGTCCACGAAGTATTTCCCCATGCCGGGGATCGCGAAGATTTTCTCGATGACGAAGCTCCCCGTCAGCACGTTGGCCAGCAGCGCGCCGAGCAGCGTCACCACGGGCAGCACCGCATTGCGCAGCGCATGCTTGACGATCATCCTCGCCGGTGACAGCCCTTTGGAGCGAGCCGTCTCCATATAGTCCTGGGTGAGCACCTCAATCAGGTTGGCCCGGGTGAGACGCGCGATCGTGGCGATGGGTCCAACCGAGAGAGCGAAGGCCGGAAGCACGACATGCTTCCACGTTCCCCACGAAGCGACCGGCAGCAGCCCCCATTTGACGGCGACATATTTGATCAGGAGCGGTGCAATCACGAAGCTCGGCACCGCAATACCGATGACAGCCAGCACCATGGCGATATAGTCGATGATGCCGTTCTGCTTCAGAGCAGCCACCGTCCCCAGTGCAATCCCGGCTGCAATCGCCAGCAGAATGGCCGCCGCGCCGAGCTGGAAGGATACCGGGAAGCCGCGGTCGATCATCGTGTTCACCGTTGTCGGGTAATGGGATATCGATGGCCCGAGATCGAAGGTCAGCAGCGATTTGAGATACAGCAAATACTGGACGCCCAGCGGCTTGTCCAGATGGTAGAACGACATCATGTTCTGCACGACCGCTGCGCTTGCTTCCTTCCCGTCGCGGTCAAACGGAGAGCCGGGAATCGAGTGCATCAGGAAAAAGGTGACCGTGACGATCAGCCACAGCGTGACCAGCATGGATAAGAAACGCTTCAAAATGTATTGCGCCATGAATCTCACCCTCTCTTTACTCGGCATATGGTGCATTCTTTCAGGTCCATCTACCTCGGATAAACCTGACAGCGTATTTTCGGAAAACAGGCGGCCTTCATCAGCAGAAGGATGTTCGCATAGCCAGTTCAGTCATGACCAGCATAGCCTGGTACGCTTCAAGAATATCTTTGGCCTGGAACGAGACGACTGGCGATCCCTGTTCGATCGTGGTGCCTGGCATCAGATGGGCCCATTCCGCCTGCCCGTAATTCGCGAATTCGATCGTCAGCTGCGGGCGTTCCGGCGGAACGAGCGGCTTGACGCGGTCGCGGCCGGCAATGGCTTCGGCCATCTTCTGGCGGAGCAACCGTCCGCTCTTCTCCGGTGACAGACACAGCGCCGATGTGCGGGAAATACGCTCCTTGACGATCGCCGTCGTCACGCCGGGCAGCAGACTTTCGGCCTCGATAGCGGTCTCGTCGTCACCGGCCACCATCAGTACCGGCACGCCGTAATGTCCCGCCACGTACGCGTTAAATCCCAATTCGCCTACGGAGACGTCGTTGATATACATGTTCCGCACGCCGAAAATCATCGTATGGCTGAGGACGCCCTTTCGGGCAGCCATCGAGTGATAGCCGAGAAAGACGGCTCCCGCATAACTTCCGTCAAGCCCCTGCATCATCGAAAATGGTTTGACGTCGCCGGAAATCAGTTTGCTGTCCGGGTGGAGATTTTCGATGATCAGATTGTTCATTTTCGAGTGGCTGTCGTTGACGATCACCTCGCTGAACCCTTCTTCAAAAGCGGTTTCGATGACGTGATTCGCCTCTGCCGTCATGATATGCTGGCCCCGGGTGTAGTTGTAGCGGCTGGAATCGACGAATGTCGCGTCCACCAGACCGGTAATGCCCTCCATATCAATGGATATGTACAATTTCATCTTCAAGTCCCTCCGATTGTCGTATTTGGGTATAAAAAAACCCGGCAAACGTCATATGCCTGCGCTGCCCGGGCGTGCATATGTCATTTGCTGGGTTTTATTTACGCGTATGTCGCCATACTGATAAACAAAGCAGCGGTATGCAATTAGTGAAACACGGAAAACACGGCTTCAAATCGTTCCGAATCGCTGCTGCTCATGAATCCGGCGAAGTTTCCCTCGACGAAAGCGCCGATTTGTACTTCTTCTGCGCATCCTTGAACGCCACGATGATCGCCTTCTGCGAAGAGCCGTAATACCTCGTCCGGATCTCTTCCGCCACCGGCTCCAGGGAGAGCATGCTCTTCCCCAGAAAAATAGAGCGTACAAACTGCGACGTGAGTGGAATCGTGGAGGAACAGGCGGCATCCACGATTTTGTGGCTGACGGTGTCCACGACCAGTCCGATAAAAAAGGCGCTGTACTGCTGGGTTATCGGATTATTCACCGAGGTTTGTGCATCGCCGACGATGTAGATCGTGTCCTTATCGTACAATTGACGCATCCCCTGTCTCCTCGCTTCTCCTGCTGAACCCATAGGGATGTTCGATGGGCGGCATCGGACGACCTATAAGCCGCAAGGACAAGCTGATTTGTTATTTATTCTAACAAGGGATTCGCGATTTTGTAAATACAAAGTTCATGCAAGCGCTTAATATTTTTCGACACGTCAGAAAACATCACATATACTAACCTTTCATATCTCCGGATCCTGACGCACTGGCCTTCCCGGCACGGTTCGAACCCAGCAGCCAAGGCCAGGAACGTCTAGCCAAATGCACCGACAACCCGAACAGCAGCAGCGCATCCACCGCATGAAGTGCACGCAGCGAACCTGTCACATTTTGAATGGTGATGTGCTGCAGCGCAGTCAAGGCGAACAGCGCGAGCGGCCACCATCTTAGACCACCCCGGATATCCCCCAAGAAGGACAGGACAAACATTACAATAGGAACGAACTCAAAAACGTTCGCAAAGACACGATGCAGCTGCAAATCGCCGGGATCCACCAAAATGCCGAGGCCGGCGATAAACACCTGCACAACAACACAGGCGAGGTAACCCGCTGCCAACAATCCGTAGATCCACCTTACGGTGCGGATCCGGACCGGCATCGTTGCAGCTCCTGCATCACCGGAGTTAAACTGCCGCCCAGGCTCCGATTTCGTACCGAATCCTCCTTTTGCTTCATTTTCCCCCTGCTTTTCGTTCCTGCCACCCATTCCTTACCGCTCCCTTTCATCTTTTAACATGGAGTCTTGCTTTGTCTCGCCGTGCTCCCCACGGTTTGAATACCGAAATGATAAATAACCCTGCCAGCGAAACGATCTGCAGAATGATCCCGGTCCACAGCTGTACGTTGTTCACCGTAAATTCCGGGCTGAGGATACCCTTCATTCCCGGCTCGGAGACGTATTGGACCGCTTGCAGCGTCCAGAAATACATGCCGACAGGCCCGAGAATGACCAGAAGCAGCGTCAGGATTTCCTTGACGATGATCCAGTAATATTTGAACAATCCCCATGGCGTCCAGACCGACAGCATGATGCCGGTTATGAGCGTTGCGATTGTGGACACGCGCACCGTCTTTTCGGACAGCATATGCATGATGCTGTAGCATGCGCGAAATATGCTCTCATCCTCTGTGACGGCTGCCGTAATGCTCAAGAACAAGAAAATAACAGCCGTTCCCAGCATGACGGCCGAAAACAGCAAGTGCAGGGTCAGCAGCCATTTCCGCTGCTTCACCGTCATTTTTTTCATCCGATTCACCTCCTTCTTCAGCATAGATCCCGATTCTAAACCGGCTCTAAACCGAATCTAAAAAAAGTATAAAAACACGCTCGGGCCTCAAAGCTCCGAAAACGCAAAAAGACCTTTACCGACAGTAAAGGCCTTCCCAAAAACGTTTATTAGGATCAAATGCGTATCTTCATCTATACATTAAAGCGGTAACCCACACCCCAAATCGTCTCGATATATTGCGGCTTGGAGGGGTTCGACTCGATTTTCTCCCTTAATTTGCTAATATACACTGTGACGGTGGCGTTATCCCCCAAAGCATCCAGTCCCCAAATTCGTTCGAACAGGTCGTCCTTGCTGAACACCCGGTTCGGGTGCGTGCACAGGAACAGCAGCAGATCATACTCTTTGGAGGTCAGCAGCACCTCCTGTTCGTTCACGAATACCTTGCGGGACAGCTGGTCAATCCGGATTCCCCGCAGCCGCAGCTCGCTCTTCGGCTCTCGCCGATGCTCCGACGTCAGCCGGTCATAGCGGGACAGATGCGCTTTGACGCGTGCCACAAGCTCGCCGACGCTGAAGGGCTTCGTAATATAATCGTCAGCACCGAGGCCGAGTCCCCGGATTTTATCGATGTCCTCCTTGCGGGCAGTCACCATCAGGATCGGAATGTTCCTCGCCTCGCGGACCTGGCGGCAGATTTCGAATCCGTCCACCTTCGGCAGCATCAAATCGAGGATGATCAAATCGTACTCCTCTTCCAGCGCCTTCTTCAGGCCGGCATCCCCGCTTGCCGCGACGTCGACGGCATATCCGCCCGCCTCCAAATAATCCTTTTCCACTTCCGCAATGACCAGTTCATCCTCAATAATCAAAATGCGCTTCACGCCCGCTCACCGCCATCTCCTGTCATCTTTGGCAACGCAAAATAAATGCTCGTTCCTTCACCGGTACGGCTCTCCGCCCAGACTCTGCCTCCCATGCCCTCGATCATTTGCTTAACGATTGCAAGCCCGAGGCCGCTCCCGCCGGTATCCGTATTTCGTGACGGCTCGGCGCGGTAGAACCGGTCAAAAATATGCGGCAGTGCCGCTTCTTCAATCCCGGAGCCGTTATCCTTGATCCGGATCACAGCCTCATCCGGCCCGTCGCTCAGGTATACGGACAGTTCCTTGTCCGCCTTATCCAAATACTTCAGGCTGTTGTCGATAATATTCAGGATCACTCTCCGCAGCTTCTCCCGGTCCGCCATCACCTGGACGCGCTCCCTATCAGGCAGTTCACACGCGATCTTCACGCCGGACATCCGGGGATCGAGCTGCAGCTCCTGAACACAGTCCGCTACATATCCCTTCAGATCGGTCGGCTCCATATGAAAAGGCAGCTTCTTCAAATCCAGCTTCGAGAACAGCAGCAGTTCTTCAATCAGCCGGTCCATATCCTCCGTCTTTTTCGCGATCATCCCCATATACTTATCCCGCATCGCCTCGGTATCGGCAATCCCGTCCTGAAGGCCCTCCACGCAAGCCTTGATGCCGGTAATCGGCGTCTTGAGATCATGGGAAATGCTCGCGATCAGCTCCTTGCGGTTATCCTCGTACTGCAGCTGAAGGCGGATCGATTCGCTCAGGCGGCTCCGCATTTCTTCAAATGCCTCCCCCAGCTCCCCGATCTCATCCTTGCGCTTCAGCGCGATTTCGTGGCTCAGATCCCCGTCCTTGATCTGCTCTGCGGCATGCTTTAATGCATACAGCGGCTTGATCAGGCTCCGGGAAACCAGAAAGGTCAGAATTCCGTTGGTTAACCCGATGACCAGAAGCAGGGATAGTATCATCAGCGGGAATAACTTTTTGGCTTCCGCAAAAAATGTGCTCATATCCGTTAAGACGTAGACCGCCCCCGTATGCTGGCCGCTGAACGCGACATCGAATTTCTCCACGGAGAACCGGCCGCTTCCTTTCGCTCCCCAGCGGTGCCAGGACATCGCCGGCTGCCACTTCTGGATTTCCTTCTCCACATCGACGCCGCGGAGCAGATCCGAGGCATACGTGATCCGGCCGTCTTCCGTTACGACGATCCCCGCATCCAATCGGGTCAGCTGTTCGTCCGCTTTGGCTACGAAGGAGGGATCGGCGAACCGATCGGGTTCGGTCTGGATCATAAACTTGAGGCCGGCGGCCATTTCGCCGCGAAGGCTTGCCTTTTCCCAAATGGCAGGGGTGCCGCGGCCTTCCCCGATGTTTTTGAACAATACAGTATACAGCCCTCCGGCAATCACAGCGAACAGAACGACCGGGATGAAGGTCATCGCAATATAAGAAAGCAAAAGTCTTGTTTTGATGGACATGGGCCAATCTCCTTAGAGCTGTTTTCTCGCGAACATCATGAGTCCCGCCGCATAAGCCATTATAATATAAGACAGCAGCAGGAGAAACGTATTGAGCAGTGTACCCGCCGGCGCCCCGCTGCCGGTCCACAGCACATCCCAGCGTGTGTGGGAAAAGACGGACCAGGCAGACAGCTGCGGCAGCAGTAAAGGCAGCGCTTTGGCCGCGGCATAGATCAGCACGATGGTCATTAAGGCGCTGGTTCCGGACGAAAACAGCTGCGCCATGAATACGCACACCAGGCCGATGGCCATCATTGGCACTAAGGAAGCGGCGTACGCCTTCAGGCTGTCCGCCATGCCGCCTGCCGGTCCCCCGACCGCCCACGCCGATACGGTTGAGGCGATCCAGAGCACGACAAGGCATAGAGCAGCAAACACCGCGATAGCAATCACTTTAGACGCGTACGCCCGGGCACGCGTAACGGGCCGCAGCAGAACCAGCTTCATCGTGCGGGCCGCCACCTCCCCGGCAAACGAGTGGGCCGCCGCAGCCGCCATGTAGAGCGGAATGATCGCAAAGGTGAACAAGTGAAGCATGGCCACCGGGAGGCTTCCCTCCAGTCCAAACAGCATGCCTGCCCTCATTTTCAGAAGGCTGGACAGCAGCACGGTAGCGACTGGCAGGATCAGAGCCAACAGCAGGAATCCCTTCGTCCGGCGCTGCCGCCAGAGCTTCTCCGTTTCATTCAGCAGATTGGCGTATAAGCTGTGCATCGCGCTCCCCCTCCTTGGACTCCAGCAATTTAAAAGTGACGTATTGTTCCAGCGACAGACCTGCCCCGTTCCATTCGTCTTCCCTTCCCAGGCTGATCAGATGACCCTCACGCATCACGCCGACGCGGTCCGCGATCAAGCTCAGATCGTGGATCAGGTGGCTGGAAATGAGGAAGGTGATTCCTTGGTCTGCCAGCTGCCGGACCGTGCTGCGAAAATCGGCCATCCCTTCGATATCCAGCCCGTTCGTCGGTTCGTCGAGCAGCACCAGCCGCGGAGCGGACAGCAGCGCCGAAGCCAGCCCCAGCCGCTGCTTCATTCCCAGCGAAAAGCCGCGCACCCGTTCATGGCCGTATGGCTTGAGACCGACCTTCTCCAATACTTCGTCAATCCGGCTTGCCGGCAGATCCTTGTAAAACCGTGCCGACAGCTTCAAATTATCGCGGGCGCTCATGTATTCATAAGCTTCCGGGGTCTCAATGATACACCCCGTATGGCTGACGGCCTGTTCAAAACGCTCCGCGATATCATGCCCCATGATCCGGACGTTTCCCCGATCCGGCCGGATTAAGCCCGTTATGATTTTGAGCACCGTCGTCTTGCCCGCGCCGTTGGGCCCGATGAATCCGAATACTTCGCCCTCCGAGGCGGTAAATGACACATCCTTGACCCCGCGGTGGTTACGGAATAGCTTGGTGATTCCCTCCACTTCAAGTACGCTGTTCATTTATTCTAGCCCTCCTTCTAAAAAAAGGCGGCCGGACCTTCTCCTGTCCGGCCGCCTTCCTGCTTAGTGACGATTCCAGCCGTTTCGTTCCCAACCGTTATCGACCTTCTTGGTCTGTTTACCCGCGAGATCGACCCGGTCGGGCGTCGTTGCGTCATACCCCGAGAAGCCGGCGTTCAGTTGGAAGGTAAGCAAATGCGCTGCTCCTGCCGCATCCTTCCCCGTAACCCGGATTTCCGCCGATTGGTTTTCCAAGACGTCGTTTTTGCCGATTTTGGCATCCAGATCGACCTGCTCCACCTTGATCTCATCCGTCAGCTTCGGCAGACTCACCTTCCATTCCGAATGTCCGGCCGGCAGATGTCCCTGAACCGCCGCACCGTGATTCCAGCCATCCGCGCTGCCGGCCTTGGAAGCGATGAGTGAGCCTACAGCATTCACCACGGCCGGAATCTGGCTGCCCGATAAATGGAGCTCCGCCTCCTTCGTACCGTCGCTGCCCGTCTCCACTGTCGCCAAATCCTTGATGTTCCCCATCAGCGCTTCCATTACCTGCTCTGCGGCCTGCGGCATTTGGGCCGCTTTACCGTCATGCTGCCACTCTGGCGCCTGGTCCATCACCCGATATACTTCCGAATCACTGCTCTTTAGAATCATCTTGCCGTCCTGTCTGTAAGTCTGCATCGTATGTGTCCGTGTACCGTCGTCTACCACCGCCGTCATGCTCATCGCCTGCTTGGCGTGATTGACCTTCATGTCCGCCGTACCGGACAGCACCTTCGTACCGTTATCGCTCAAACTCCATACGACATGGGAAGCCATACTGTCAGCGCCCTTCGTATGCGTAAACGCTGATTTGTAAGCTTCATATCCGGATGTGTTCGCCATGACGGAATACCCGCTTGCGAACAGCATAACCGCGCCCAGCCCGACAACCGCTCCTGCAGACAACCATTTTTTTCTCATCATATCCTCCATTGTTTCAAGAATTAGAAAGCCCAGGTCCCGGGATGGCAGCTGCCGTCCGCCTTCGGAGCGGACTCGCCCTGGCCCTCTAATCACCATCTTATCCCCCGTCTCTAAAACGC
Source organism: Paenibacillus sp. FSL R5-0378 (assembly GCF_038009285.1). Classification (NCBI taxonomy): domain Bacteria; kingdom Bacillati; phylum Bacillota; class Bacilli; order Caryophanales; family Paenibacillaceae; genus Paenibacillus; species Paenibacillus sp. FSL R5-0378. The sequence goes on along the minus strand of NZ_JBBPAY010000001.1, from coordinate 2,962,009 downwards.
CTCTAAACCAAATCTAAAAAAAGTATAAAAATGCGCCCGGTTACCGCTGTCCGGGCACGGTGCGGGAAAACCTTCCCGGCCGGGCGTCCGTACGTTTCCAAACGCCTGCGTACCGCATTAAGCTGTATCATCGGTTATTTATGGCCAGATTCTATGAACGATGGAGGGAGTGCGCTGCGATGAACCGGCAAGTCATTATCAATGCCGACGATTTTGGCCTGTCACCTGCCGTGAACCGCGGCATTATTGAGGCATACCGGGCCGGTGGAATCACCAGCACCTCGATGATGGTCAATATGCCCGGTTTGGCGGACGCTGTGCATGCAGCACGCTCGCTGCCCGGTCTCGGCGTCGGGCTGCATTTTAACCTGACATATGGACGGCCCTTGTCGGACCCGGCTGCCGTCCCTTCGCTGGTGAGAGAAAACGGGGTATTTCTTGATGGTAAAATCAGACGCAGCCGGAATGCCGCCGATGTTGCCGCCGAGCTGGATGCCCAGTGGAACCGGTTCCTGGAGACCTCCCTGTTCCCCACACACCTGGATTCACATCAGCTGCTGCATCAGGACGACCCTGTGATCTACCGAGTGATGGCTGAGCTGGCGTGCAGGCACCGGATCCCGCTTCGGAGATCGCAGATTGATCACCCTCATCTTTCCCCGCCTGCTCTGAAAATGACAGACCGAGTCCTTCTGGACACCTATGGCGACAGCGAAGGCCTGCAGCGGCTGCTGCGCTATATCCGCTCTGCTCCGGATGGGATGACCGAGATTATGTGCCATCCCGGTTACGTGGATGACGTGCTGCGCGGCTTGTCCGAATGGACTGAGATCCGGGAGCGCGAGCTTCGGGTATTTACCAATCCCGAAATTGCTTGGACGATGCAAGCATGTTCCATTGAACCGGTGAACTTTAACGCCGTCAGGGAGCGCCCCGTTTTATCCGATGACGGAGTTTCATCCGCAGCCCCGCTTAAAAAAACCGCCGTCCCGCGAAGCTCTTTAGCGAAAAGAAGATCGCGCTCGCCGATCACGCAAACCGGCAGGCACGCAAACCATAAGCGCCGGCGCAGACGTTCCGTAACCCCCTCCGGGAAGCCTCCCCTGCCGTAACATGCCGAAAGCCCTCCGTGTGGGGGGCTTTCCATCGCATGATAAACTTCAGGGAATGTGCAAAAGGATTCAGCAGTTCATTTCTGCATTCTCTTGGAACGACTCACTGCTCCGGGTGGACGTCCACCGTCACAAACGCGTCGTTTCCTGCGCTGAAGGTCAGCCGGAGCGGCTGCGGCCCGTCGGGAAGCTGCGACAGATAAGCCTTTTGCAGCACAAGGGTCGATCCTTCAAGTGTGTAATCCGTCTCTTTACGTAACTTCCCGGATTCATCCTGGACCGATACCAGCCGGTTACCGTTCAGGCTCATCTGAAATTCAGCCTGGTCTCCGCCCCGGACGTAAGCTGCGGTCGCTGCCGATACAGCCGACTGTGCCGGAGGGAGGCCTGATGCCTGAAGCCCCATTTCGCCAAATGGAATGCCTTTAAGCTCCGGCATCCGGCTGAGCGCCTTGGCATTCCGCTTCAGCTGCAGGCCGCCTGCCGTTCCGTCCACCGGAACCAGTTCGGTCAGCTTGCCGACTGAGATGTTGTTCTCAAATGTTCCCAGTGCCATGTTCTGCTCGACCTCCCCCGTGATTGGCCCGCTGCCCACAAAAACATTATTCCGCACCACGTTCCGCTTCGGAAGGAGCGGCTCGTCGTTCAAGATGTCCGGGAGCGTCGGGTAGCGTTTGCTCCAGATCTCGCCTTGATAAGGGACCTGATCGAACTTGCCCATCAACGAGTCGTAATTCTTTTCTCCCGGCTTATAGTTCCGTGCCATAAATGCAATCACATTTCCGGCATGGATGACAAGGTTGTTTTCGACGACGTTTTCCCGTCCATTGGCCAGCTTGAACGCCTGCTTGCCGATATCGGTGATGACGTTGCCGCGCATTTCCACACCGCTCATATAGTCGTCCAGATAAATAGCCGCGGTGGAGACCCGCAGATTGCTGGCCTTGATGTCGTGGATGTAATTGTAATTGATGGCATTGCCGCGCCATACGAAGCTTCTGCCCGAGTAAATGGCTGAGGCGTCGGCTGTTTCCTTGACCACATTGTAAATCTCGTTGTACGCGATCGTATGGTCGTTCCCCCGGAACTGAATGGCAAAATGGGGAGCATTATGCATCTTGTTATGCGTCACGCGGTTGCCGACTCCGTTGATTTCCACAGCCGAGGCGTACGTCAATTTGATCCGCGCATAGTTGCTGATGTCGTTGTTGTCCGCGTAATTCCCGGCAGCCGTCAACGTTGCGGCATCTCCCCCGTTCAGGATCACACCCCCGTTCCCCATGCTGTAAATGCTGCAGCCGGATACGCCGTTGTTTTGTCCGCCGTCGATTTTGACCGCATAGCCGCCCATTTTGCTGATCTCCATATTGGAGATGAGGTTGCCGCCGCCACCGGTCATCGTGACCGCGTTGCCCCGGCTTACTTCCAGGGCCATCCCTCTTAACGTCACGTTCGATACGTGATCCATCCGGATCATGTCCTGCGTGAAAGCGGATAGCTGGATTGTGATGCTATTCAGTGGGGCCGGAGGATACAGGTACAGCATGCCGTTCTCCCGGTTCAAATACCATTCTCCCGGCCGGTCGAGCTCTTCGAGGACATTGTAGAAATAAAAACGCTGTCCGGCTTTCATCGCATAGCTGCTGCCCTTGAACGTTTCGATCCGCTTCTGCGCCTGGTCGATCGACTTGATCTGAAGGTCGTTGGTGAACCAGTCATTCCCCCAATACCCAAGCATCCAGGCATCCCGGAACGACTGCCAGGCATGCGGCATCTCATCCTTGAACGTAAAGGTGTAGCCCTTGCCGGCCGCTTCGTCCGCTTTGTCCACGACCTGATCGACTGTAGTGAAACCTGCGTTCGGCCACCGCGCCAGCGTCATGGCATTGCCGTTCACCCATAATTCCGGGGCGACGGCGAGGTTGTTCCCCAGCTCACCGTAGTCCGTAATGCCAAGGGACTTCAGGTCCAGCTGGACGATTTTGCCCCGGCCCTCCTGCGGAATTCTGCCCAGCACCTCAGGATCGGATACCGGGCGAAACTCCGACGGATTCAGCGTATCTCCGCCGACGAGGCTCACCTTCTCGCCATTGTAGGCCTGGTACGTAATCGGACCATCCTTCGTCCCCGAATCCTGCTCGTTCAGCTCGAATGTCCGGCTGAGACGGTATTCGCCGCCGCGGATCAGGACAGAAGCCCCGCCTGCGGGGAGCGTGTGATTCCGGATCATTCCGCGGATGACATCCCTGGCTTTTTCCAATGTTGCAAAAGGCTTCTGCTTCGATCCGTCATTGGCATCGCTGCCATTTTGGGCCACATACAGCATGGCCGGATGCTTCGCAGGAGCAGGGGCAGCTGCCGTATGTACCGAGGGAACAGACAAGCCGCTGCCGAACATCACGCCAATCGCCATCATCATTTTCAAGCCGGCGACCATTCTCATGAACTCCACCTCACATTTGCCCGGATTCCGCCGGTTGCCGGCGGTTCTCCTCATCATACAGCGCTTACAAGAGGGGCCGAAAGGGATTAGCCTAACCTGAATTGTTCTCAAACAAACAACTTGGTTCGAGCATAGACTGTGCTTCAGGCATGAGGTTGGCATGGCCGTTCATCAGCAGATTCCGGTATTCGGAAGGGGAAGCGCCGTACTTTTTTTTGAAGGCCGCGGAAAAGTGGGACAAATCCTTAAAGCCGCTCTGACCGGCGATTTCGGTAATCGCCAAATCCGGCGTCTCCAGCAGCTGCTGCGCATGCTCCAGCCTTCGCTCCTGAATATAACGCATCGGCGTCATACCGAGATGCCTTTTGAACATCCGGATAAAATAGTTGGGGTGGAAATGCGCCTGCCGGGACAGCTCTTCGATCGTAAGATCCCCGGACAGATGCAGGTCGATAAAATGGTGCGTCTCCATCAGTTCCTTGGGTGAGACGGAAGCGTATTTCGCCCGTTGAAACCGCAGGGCCCGTTCGATAAAAAAGGCGATGATCGACAGCAGCGCGGATTGAATCCGGAGCGGTCCGGCGGGACCAGGATTCGCCCGGTGCTCTACCAGTTCTTGAAATCGGCTGCTCAGGTCGGCGGAATCCCCTGCCCAAACGGCATGCGGAAGGCCGTACAAATGGAACAAACGCCTCAAAGGGACATTGGAGAGAAAATGGCACCAATATTTCGTATACGGCGGTCCGGCGGTCACGGAATACGATTGCTCCAATCCGCCCGGGATCAGCACCAGCTCCCCCGGCTTGGGCCGAAGCTGCTTGTGGCCGACCTGCATCCACCCTTCCCCGTTGCATATGTAATACAGCTTGTCGTACGTTGGGGTAAACCGGAGCCGCTGCCAACCGGCATGGCAGACGGACCTCTTGGCAAGGAGCAGCTGAACGCGCAGCTGGGCCAGCTGCCGGCTCATGAATTGCTGGTGAATCGGATCCATGCTCATCCCCCTTCATCCGTAGGTTTAAGGTTCGTTTAATAGCATAAACCCGCTTCTGGGGACGATACAGGTGTTTTGTTATGGATTTGGAAGGAACGGCAAAAAAGGAGAAGAAAACAGCTTCTTCTCCTTAGTCCACGGCGGTGAACCGAACGAATCGGCAGTAGATATGCAATGAATCGGCTGCAATCGGTGCATGGTACTTCCCGTGCACCGATGCAGTGCCAAGCATGCCGGTGCAATGACGGCTAAGCTTCGTGGACTGCCTTGGCGAGGTTTTGAGCCGCGTACCGGTTGGCCGGGACCGGCAGCCCGAGATTCCCGCGCAGCGTATCGCTTTCGTACTCCGTCCGGTACAGGCCCCGCGCCTGAAGGATCGGCACCACGAGATCGACGAAATCGGCCAGACCGTTCGGCACCACGGTCCGGACATTGAAGCCGTCGGCCGCCCCTTCTTCAAACCATTCCTGAATCAGGTCAGAGACCCGCTCCGGCGTACCGATAAATGAGGTGCGCGGGGTCGAAGCCCGCAGCGCCACTTCGCGGAGCGTGAGCCCCTGCTCCCTGGCTTCCTGCTTGATTTTGTCCGTCGTGCTGCGGAAGCTGTTGCTGCCCAAATCACCGATGTCCGGGAACGGCTCGTCCAAGGGGAATTGCGAAAAGTTGAAATGGTCGAAATAACGTCCCAAGTAATTCAGCGCCTGATCGATCGAAACGAGCTCTGCAATCTCGCGGTATTTCCGCTCCGCCTCCTCCTCAGTGCGGCCGACGATCGGCCCGATTCCCGGGAAGATCAGCAGCTCCTCCGGCTTGCGGCCGTACGATGCGGCTCGCCCTTTGACGTCCTGGTAGAAAGCGCTTGCTTCCTCCAGCGTCTCGTGCGCGGTATAAATCGCGTCCGCGGTGCGGGCCGCCAAATCCCTGCCGGACTCGGAGGATCCGGCTTGAAAGATGACCGGATGCCCCTGCTTTGACCGTGCGATGTTGAGCGGCCCCTGCACGGAAAAGTGCTTGCCTTGATGGTGCAGCGTATGCAGCTTGGACGGGTCGAAAAATACCCCTGCCGCCTTATCCCCGACAAACGCGTCATCCTCCCAGGAATCCCACAGCCCTTTGACAACCTCCACATGTTCCTCGGCGATTTCGTATCGCAGGGAATGCTGGGGGTGCTCTCCCTTGCCGAAATTGAGCGCAGAGCCCTCCAGCGGCGAGGTGACCACATTCCAACCCGCTCTGCCCCCGCTTAATTTATCGATAGAAGCGAACTGCCGGGCCACGGTGAACGGCTCGCTGTAGGACGTGGACAGGGTGGCTACGAGGCCGATATTCGTCGTCACGGCCGCCAGGGCGGACAACAGGGTCAGCGGCTCGAACCGGTTCAGAAAATGAGGATTGGATTTCTCGTTAATGTACAAACCGTCTGCGATGAACAGCAAATCGAATTTCCCCTCTTCCGCCTTCAGCGCCTGCTGCTTGTAAAACTCCAGGCTTACGCTAGCGTCGGTGGGAATAGAGGGATGCCTCCAGAAAGAAATGCTGTTGCCGACGCCATTGAGATTTGCACCCAGCTTTAATTGCCTTATGGTCATCGTACAGCCTCCTCCGGCCGGCTGAGGACCAGCTCGCCTTCGATCGCCTGGGGATCACGGAGCAAATTGAAAATCGGGCAGACCCGTTCGACAGCCTCGTGCAGCGCCTGCAGCGTCTCCTCGCTTTCGTCTGATTCAATGATCAGCCGGTAGCGGATGTCATGCGGGTAGATAGGAATATGCTCGTATCCGGGTCTTCCCGCCAGCGGATGCATCTGCGCCTCCACTTCAACTTCCAGGCTGTGCAGGGACACCTCGCGTTCCGCGGCTTGAATGAGCGTAATATGCGTCAGGCAGCTGCCGAGCACGCCGAGCTGAAGTTCAGGTGACGAAGGCCCCAGGTCATAGCCGGCAAAGTCAGGCGGACTGTCGCTGATCACCCGGTAATCCCGGATCCGGATTTCGCGCACCCCGCTTCTTCCCTTGGCCGACACTTTGGCACGCAGCGTGTTGACGGCCTGCGCCGGCTCCGCTTCGGCCTTTGCTCGCCGGAGCAGCAGCGCATTCCTCTTTTGCTTCAAATACTCATTCAGATCAGCCATATTGGACTTCGCCTCCCACTGATTTTTTCCGCCATGCCACCAACGGAATTTTCTATAAATCCTATAAGAAAAGTAGTAATTATAAATATAGGGGAACTCCAGCGGCTTGTGTAATAGAAAAATCCAATTCGCGCATGCAAAATTTAAATCCAAACAAAAAAGGCCGCCGTAAACGACGACCCAATGATCTAGCCTATTTGGGACAAACCTTAATTTTGTAGCGATAGCTTTCTCACGGTGTTCACCCGCCATGCTTGGCCTAAAGTGCGTATTCCTTCAAAAGCTTTTCCGTCGTTTCCGCATCCGGCTGCTCTTCAACACCTGTATGCTGCGCCTTCCAGCAGGCCAGGCATTGCTCCTCGGTCGTGCACTCGTAAGCTTTCGGACAGGTATAGCAGCAGTGGATCATAAATGTCGTCAGGTCGCGGAGTTGATTGATCTCGGTCATCACCGTTCACCTCTTCTCGTGATAGGACTGCTCATCCAGGTCATGATGCGAAAGACTGCCAGAGTTGTGAAACACTTCACATCATCAGGCGGAAGAGGGCCGGGCCTCCAAAGTTATAATGCTTGAAAGTCCGGCATGCATGCTCTTTTCGGCTTCCCCCTGCAGTTTCATTATATATCCGAACACAAACTGAAACTGTGACCTATTTTACACTTGCGGCGTTCAAACGCTATTTTTCGAAAAATAACCGGATTTCCCTGCGCGCATGCTCCGGCGAATCGGATCCGTGGATGACATTCTCTTCAACGGCCAGCCCGAAGTCGCCACGGATCGTGCCGGGAGGCGCCTCAGCCGGATTGGTGGGACCGATGAGGGAACGCGCGTTAGCCACCGCTTCCTTCCCTTCCACGATCATGGCAAATACCGGTCCGGACGTAATGTAATCGACCAGTTCTTCAAAGAACGGCTTGTCCTGAAGATGGCCGTAATGCACGCGCGCCGTTTCCCGGGAAATTTCCATGATCTCGCCGCGCAGCAGGCGGAGTCCCTTCTTCTTAAAGCGGCTGACGATTTCGCCGACCAGCCCCCGCCGGACGCCGTCGGGTTTAATCATGACGAATGCTTTTTCGCTCATCGTTGTCATCTCCTTCTTGCCCCCATCTTACGGGTTAAGCCGGAAAAAAGAAGTGAGCTTTCTCACAGTTTCGCCGTTGATTTCGGCAGCGTCAACGTTACTGTCGTTCCGCTTCCCGGCGCGGAGTCGATCCGGAGACGGCCGCCGGCAATCCGGGCCCGCTCCGCCATACTGAAGCGTCCCACCCCTTGGGTTGGCAGAGACGGCTCGAAACCGGCCCCCTGGTCGCTGATGCGCACGGCAACCTCCTCTTCTTGCTCCCAGATCTCCACCTCAGCCTCGGAAACGTCGGCATACTTGGCGATATTGGTCAGCGCCTCCTGAATGACCCGGTAGATCACGGTTTCCTTCTGGATATCCAGACGCTTGCGCAAATTGCATTCAAAAGCAACCTTGATCCCATAATGGGATGCATAGTTTTCGATATAAGTCCGGATCGCAGGGACGATGCCGAGATCATCCAAAACGGACGGCCGCAGTTCCCAGGCGAGCCCCCGGACTTCCTCGATGACCCCCGCGACGTGCTCGCGGATCCCGCGAAGGTCTTCTTTCTCAGGCTCAGGGGAGGCAATGGCCCGGTCCAGCTGGATCAGCAGGGAAAACAAGCTCTGCCCGATGCCGTCATGGAGCTCGCGCGAAAATTTGCGCCGCTCTTCTTCCTGAATGGTCATGACCTTGGCCAGCGTTTCCTGCAGCTCTTCCTCCACCTTTTTCAGACGGGTGACTTCGTTGCGGATGGCCAAATATTGATAAGGCTTCCCGTCCTCGCCTATGAACGGGACGATCGTCGTGTTCACCCAATAGTAAGTCCCGTCTTTGGCCCGGTTCCGGATATCTCCGGTCCAGACCTGCCCGGAGGAGATGGTGCTCCACAAGTCGCGCATAAACGCTTTGGAATGCGTCCCCGAGTTGATGATCCGGTGGTCCTGGCCCAAGAGCTCGGAGCGGTCGTATTTCGAGATTTCGCAAAATTTATCGTTGACGTATTGGATCTTCCCCCGGCGGTCGGTCACCGCCACGATCGACGACTCGTCCAGGGCGAATTTGACATCCGCCAGCTGTTTCAGCGATTCCCGCAAGTCCGTGCGGAACCGGGATTCCGGGAGCTGCTCATCGAGCTGGGACAGAAGCGACTCGACATGCTCGGCGATAATCTTCCCGCCGGGTTCCGGTAGTTTACTCAAATTGCAGCAGCCCCTTCTTCATGGCGTATTTAATCAGCTCCGGACGGGTTTTCAGCCCCAGCTTCTCCATTAGATTGCTCTTATGCGTCTCGACGGTCTTGACGCTGATCACGAGCTGTTCGGCGATTTCTTTGTTGGCATAGCCCATGGCCGTCAGCGACAAGACCTCCTTCTCGCGTTCCGAGAGGCCGTCGAACAAATCGGTGCTCTCGCCCCTCCGCATCTGCTCCACATATTCGTTCATCAGCCGCTTCGTCGCCGTCGGGTACAAATAGGCGTCGCCTCCGGCGACCGTGCGGATCGCGGTAAGCAGCTCTTCATGGGGCGCGCTCTTGAGCACATAGCCCGCGGCGCCGGCATGAATCGCCCGGAACAAGTATTCGTCGTCGTCATGCATGGTCAGAATGAGAACCGCCACGTCCGGCAGCTGCTGCTTCAGCTCGGTCGCCGCCGTTAACCCGTCCTTCCCGTGAGGCATGCTTAAGTCCATCAGGACAACGTTCGGCTGATGCTCAAGGGCCATGCGGATGCCTTCATCCCCCTCGGATGCTTCAGCCGCCACTTCAATGTCGGGCGCCGCGCTCAGCAGCATGCGAAGCCCGGACCGGACCATGGCATGGTCGTCCACAATGATAATGTTGATCATGGCGTCCTCCTTTTGCTTTAATGATCTAATCATATCATTTCTTGCCGGGTTCAAAGGCGCTTCTTCCGGATAACGCGGACTTGATCCACGCCGTCTCCGTCTTGGCATATGCCCTGCCATCCCGTCTCCCTAGCAATAGAATACCGCTGCTGGCAGTGGAATGGCCAGTGGTTACCGGAAAAGCCATGCCGGAGAGCAGCTTTTCGGCGAGCATGACTGGACATTCTTCACGCATGAACGGATTCTCCCCTTCGTGAGCCGTATATACCGTCCCATGGCGCATCACCATGCCGCCCAAACCAACGCCGGGCTTGATCGTCATCTGCCGCACCCGGACATTGCTGCCCCCCAGGATGCGGTCCCATCCCATCCTGCGGGAGCTGCCGGCCGGCTGCGCGTAAGCGATGAAATCGCTTCCACTTTTCAGGCGAATCCATTCCAGCCGGCGGTCAAATTCGTCGTCTGTCCCTGCCCTTTCCATGCATATCCCCCTCTATCGAGTCGTGCGCTTCATGAACATCGATATTCCTATTTTCCCAATAGTTCTAGTTCTATTGAAAATAGAAACGTCTAGCGACATACATTCTATGAATCCAGACCGTGTTTAGTTGAAGTTTTTTTGCGAGATCAGGATGCTTAGCCTCGTCAGTTTATATTTTCTGATTTCTAATAAAAAGCCCGCTTGTTTGTATGTAAGGGGACCCCCGATTCCCGCTCAGGGAGCTGCCACCTACATATGCAAAACGTCCAGCTTGGTTTGTAATGTGGGCTCACTCCGTACGGAATGCCTGCTGCGCAGCAAAAGGAAGACCAGGCAGCAGCTGCCCGGTCTTCCCCACGCCGGTCCGGATTACATACGGCATATTTCTTTCGGACAGTTCTCGCAGCGGCAAATATCCCGCAGATAGTGAAGGTCCTTGATGATGATATGGCCATCCTCGGTTTCGATCACGTCTTCCTTTTTCAAATCGCTCAGCATCCGGTTCACGCTTTCGCGCGTGGCCCCGATCATGTCGGCCATTTCGGAATTGTTGATTTTCAAATCGATATAGACGCCTTCTTCCCGCTCCGTTCCATACGAATTCCCTAGCCGAATCAACAGCGAACAGAGCGCTCCCGTCTTGCCGAACATCATGAGATCGCGGAATTTGGTTTGCGTCAAACGATGCATCAGACCCATCCATTTCATGAACTCAACGGCCAGATCGCCGTGCTGCCAGAGCAGAACCTCCAGGTCTTTGCGCTGAATGACCCCGACCTTGGCATCCTCCATGACCTCGGCGCTGAAGCTGTGCACCGAATCCTGAAACGGATCCATCTGTCCGACCAGATCCCCTTCATGATGCAGGTACAGTGTCAAAGCCCGCCCGCTGTCCGAGGTCTTCGTCGTTCTCACCCGGCCCTCGATGATGAAATACAGCTTGTCGGCTGGATCGCCTTCCCAGAACAGGCAGCTGCCCTTTTCCGCGCTGCGCTTATACATGATGCTTTCCAGCTTCTCGAAGCTCTCTTGCGACAGCAGCGGCTCCAAGCCCTCCCGGCAATGCTTCGCCTGTGTCCCCGTCACGGTCTGCCCCATCGTTCATTTCCCCTTCCGCACATCTTTGCCTTTATCATAACCCCTCAGGATGGATTAACCTATCGGGGGATGCACTGATTTTTCATAGGGGTGACCCCCTGGTCCTATGAGGAAAATCACACCTACCGTGGTAAATCCCTTAGGTCAGTCCCTTAAACGGAACGAAGCAGCGCTCAGAAAATACTCGGACGGATTCGGATGGAACCGAGAGGCAGAGAGGATTCCGGCGAACGATTCGGAAATAGGATCGGGGGTAAGGGCTGCCGCATCCTGTTCCGGACTCTCTGCTCCCTATTATGGCCGGGACGCCGCCACCCTCCGCGCCGCCTCGATCAGCTCTCTTGCGCGCTCCACCTCGCGGTCCGTTGGCGTAGGCACGCCGTCCAACGCGTACGGGCGGCCTAACTGCTGCCATTTGTATACGCCCATCCGGTGATAGGGCAGCAGCTCGACTTTCTCCACATTGCGCAAGTGTCCGATAAATTCCCCCAGCAGCGTCAGATCTCCTGCCTGATCGGTGATGCCCGGAATCAGCACGTGCCTGATCCATACCGGTTTTCCGATGGCGGACAGCCATGCCGCAAATTTCAGAATCCGGTCATTCGGCTGGGAGGTCAGCCGCTCATGCTTCTCGTTGTTCAACTGTTTCAGATCGAGCAGGACCAGATCCGTATACTGCATCAGCTCGCCTGCATGAGACGGTTCGCAGAAACCCGAGCTGTCGAGCGCCGTATGCAGGCCGAACCGCTCCTTGCAAGCCTTGAACAGCTGCGCCACAAAAGGCGCCTGAAGCGTCGGTTCGCCTCCTGTCACCGTGATGCCGCCACCCGAGCTTTTATAGTAAGGCACATAGGGCTCGATTTCCCGGAGAACCTCCTCGACGGTAACCTGGCGTCCTCCCTTCGTATCCCATGTATCGGGGTTATGGCAAAATTGGCACTGCAGCGCGCAGCCCTGCATGAACAGGACGAAGCGGATGCCCGGTCCGTCCACCGTACCGAAGGTGTCCATGGAATGTATTCTGCCTTTCATGCGGGCCACGCTCCTCTCTTGATGACAACTTTTGATTTCATTGCTTTATTGCTCTGCGAATCGTAACGGCCGTTCAGATCTCTCCGTGGAACGTGCGGCTGATGACATCCAGCTGCTGCTCCCGCGTCAGCTTGATGAAGTTGACCGCATACCCGGATACCCGGATGGTTAGCTGCGGATAGTTCTCCGGATGCTCCATTGCATCCAGCAGCTGCTCGCGGTTAAAGACGTTGACATTCAGATGATGTCCGCCGCTTGCGGTATAGCCATCCAGCAGCGCCGCCAGGTTGCTGTGTCTGGCTGCGTCCTCTTTGCCGAGCGCCTTCGGAATGATCGAGAATGTATTGGAAATGCCGTCCAGGCTGTGCTCGTAAGGGATTTTGGCGACCGAAGCCAGCGAAGCGAGCGCCCCTTTGCGGTCGCGTCCGTGCATCGGGTTCGCGCCCGGTGCAAACGGCTGTCCGGCCTTGCGGCCGTCCGGTGTGCTGCCTGTCTTCTTGCCGTATACGACGTTTGACGTAATCGTCAGAACCGACATGGTCGGAATGGCGCCGCGGTACGTCTTATGCTTGCGCAGCCGGTTCATGAACCCTTCCGCCAGCTCCACGGCGAGCTGGTCGACCCGGTCGTCGTTGTTGCCGTATTGCGGATACTCGCCTTCGATTTCAAAATCGACCGCGATCCCTTTTTCGTTGCGAATCGGGCGAACCTTCGCGTAACGAATGGCGCTCAGGCTGTCGGCTACGACCGACAGGCCGGCAATACCGCAGGCCATCGTCCGGACAATATCCCGGTCATGGAGGGCCATTTCGATGCGCTCGTAGCAGTATTTGTCATGCATATAATGGATCACGTTCAGCGTGTTGATGTACAATTTCGCCAGCCAATCCTGGATGACGCCGAACTTCGCTTTCACTTCCTCATAGTCCAGCACCTCGGACGTGATCGGCGCGATGGCCGGTCCGACCTGGGCGCCGCTCTTCTCGTCCACACCGCCGTTGACGGCGTACAGGAGCGCCTTGGCCAGATTGGCCCGGGCTCCGAAGAACTGCATCTGTTTGCCGATCCGCATCGCGGATACGCAGCAGGCGATGCCGTAATCGTCGCCGAAGTGCGGACGCATCAGGTCGTCGTTTTCGTACTGGATCGAACTGGTCTCGGCCGACACTTTGGCGCAGAACTTCTTGAAGTTCTCCGGCAGCTGCGCCGACCACAGCACCGTCAGGTTCGGCTCCGGCGCAGGTCCCAGGTTGTAGAGGGTATGCAGGAAGCGGAAGGAGTTCCGCGTCACGCGCGTTTTGCCGTCAAGCCCCATGCCGCCGACCGATTCGGTCACCCATGTCGGATCGCCGCTGAACAGCTCGTTGTAGTCCGGCGTGCGCAAAAATTTGACGATCCGCAGCTTCATGACGAAATGGTCGATGATCTCCTGCGCCAGGCTCTCCGTCAGCGTGCCTTCCGCGAGGTCGCGTTCGATATATATGTCCAGGAAGCTGGATACCCGGCCAAGGCTCATCGCCGCTCCGTTCTGCTCCTTAATGGCTGCCAGATAAGCGAAGTAGAGCCACTGCACCGCCTCTTTGGCATTCATCGCGGGTCTCGAGATATCATGTCCGTAAGATGCGGCCATCGCCTTCAGCTCGACGAGGCTTCGGATCTGTTCGGACAGCTCTTCGCGCAGCCGGATCACGTCTTCGCTCATCGCATCGACTTCGAGCTGGAGCAGCTCCTCCTTCTTGCCTTGGAAGAGGCGGTCGACACCGTACAGCGCCACGCGGCGGTAGTCGCCGATAATCCGGCCCCGTCCGTAGGCATCCGGAAGGCCCGTGATAATGCCGGCCTTGCGGGCTGCGCGCATCTCGGACGTATAGGCGTCAAACACGCCTTGGTTATGCGTCTTGCGCAGATCGGTAAAAATGCGCTCCAGCTCCGGGTTCAATTGATAGCCATACGCATTGCAGGCATCGACGACCATCCGGATGCCGCCAAAAGGCTGAACGGCACGCTTAAGCGGTGCGTCGGTCTGCAATCCGACGATAGTTTCCTTGTCCTGGTCGATGTATCCCGGTGCATGCGAGGTGATGGTAGAGACCGTGTTCACGTCCACGTCGTGAATGCCGCCCCGCTCCCGTTCTTCCTTTAACAGCTGGCTGACCTGCTTCCACAGCTCCAGCGTGTTCTCCGTTGGCGGCGCAAGGAACTGCTCATCGCCCTCATACGGTGTGAGATTGCGCCCGATAAATGAATTGACGTCAATATTTTTCTGCCAGCTGCCTCCCGCAAAACCGCGCCATGCCTCCTCGAATCCAGCCCGGTTCTTTACTTCGCTTTCTTTCATCGCCATGATCAAGCACCTCCGTTTTCTATGCTTTCATGTTACTTTTTTCACAGGTTAAAGACAGTGATTTTTCTCACTCTTTTTACTTTTCTCACCATCTTCGCTGCCGTTATTTTTATTTGAACGATCTAGATGCTTTCCCTTCGTCAGCCAAAAATTCGGTCAGCGCATCTCCCCAAGCATCTTCGAGTGTGCGAACAAAGCCGCTGTCCATGCCTTGATACCCGAAATCTGTTTCCGCAACCGTCAGATAACGAAGCTGGCGAACCAGACCATCAGCTTCCGTATGGCCGCTCTCCAGAAACTGCCCAAAATACACGGCGCAGGAGCGATCATAAATACCGTGAAGCGGATGGAGCCTGCCTCCGATCATCGGCAGGACGGCGTCGAGCCCGTCCTCCAGCCTCAGCGCCATCAGCTCAGCGGCGTCGGCCGAGGGATACGGCATGTGGCAGCCGATAATCCACACGGCCCGGTGTTTAGATAGGGAGAGGCCCGCATGCATGCCGCCAAGCATTCCTTTTCCGACATAATAATCCGTAATGATCCGGATGTCCCGATCAACCTTGCGAAGCAGCGGCCGGGGATCGTCCGTCACGATCGTAATCTCGCCACAGCATTTCCGCATTTCACGGATCTGCCGCTGCAGCAGCGTTTCTCCTTGAATCATCCGGAATAGGGTAGGTTCGCCTTTCGTAGAACCATGATTGCCGCCTGCCAAAATAACGCCGGACAGCATATGAATCACTCCTTTCCACTGCCATCAACGCACATCACGATTCTGAGACAAGAAGGCTGCCGACGCTTTCGGTCGGCAGCCGGCTGGATCATGCGGTGCAGCTCCTAGAATTTGCCGTAGAAGGCGTTCCGGTAAACGTCCGCCAGTTCACTGACCAGCGGCATCCGCGGGTTGGCCGTCGTGCACTGGTCTTCGAACGCACGGTCGGCCAAATAATCCACTTTGGCCTCGAAATCGGCCGGGTCAAAGCCGAGATCCTGGAATTTCTCCGGAATGCCCAGCGACTGGTTCAACTTGCGCACCGCCTCGATCAGGCTGTTGACGCCTTCCTCCGTATTCCGGGACGGCAGGCCAAGCATACGGGCGATTTCCGCATAGCGAAGGTCGGCCACGAAATGGTTGTATTTCGGGAAGGACGCGAACTTCGTCGGTTTCTGCGCATTGTACCGGATGACATGCGGCATCAGGATCGCATTCGTCCGCCCGTGGGCCGTATGGTACTGGCCGCCCCACTTGTGGGCCAGGCTGTGGTTGATGCCGAGGAAGGCGTTGGCAAACGCCATGCCGGCAATCGTCGACGCGTTATGCATCTTCTCCCTGGCCAGCGGATCCGCCGTGTGGAAGGACTTTTCCAGATTTTCAAACACCAGCCGGATCGCATGAAGCGCAAGCCCGTCGGTGTAATCGCTCGCCATGACGGAAACGTACGCCTCGATGGCATGCGTGAGGACATCCATACCGGTGTCGGCCACCGCCGTTTTTGGCAGGCTGTACACGAATTCCGGGTCGATGATCGCCACGTCCGGCGTCAGCTCGTAATCGGCGAGCGGATACTTCGTATTCCCTTCCTTCTTGTCCGTGATGACCGCAAAAGAAGTCACTTCCGAGCCGGTGCCCGAAGTGGTCGGGATCGCGACAAACTGAGCTTTTTCGCCAAGGCGCGGGTATTTATAGACCCGCTTGCGGATATCCATGAACTTCTGCTTCAGCGAGTGGAAGCTGGTGCCCGGATATTCGTAGAAGAGCCACATCGCCTTGGCCGCATCCATCGGGGAGCCGCCGCCAAGTGCGATAATGCAGTCGGGCTTAAAGCTCTCCATCAGCCTCGTGCCGCGCTCTACCGTCTCGACGGACGGATCCGGCTCCACGTCGGAGAACACTTCGACTGCTACCGGGTTGACGCGTTTGCGCAGGTAGTACTCCACCTTTTCGACGTATCCCAGCTTGACCATCATCTCGTCGGTGACGACCAGCACACGGGAAATGTTCGGCATTTTCTCAAGGTACTGCGTCGCGCCCTTCTCAAAATAGACCTTCGGCGGAACCTTGAACCACTGCATGTTGACCGTCCGGTAGGCCACGCGCTTCACGTTAATCAGGTTCACCGACGTGACGTTGGACGTCGTCGAGTTGTGTCCGTACGAACCGCAGCCGAGCGTAAGCGACGGCAGGTTTGTGTTGTAGATGTCGCCGATCGCCCCGTGCGTCGAAGGCGAGTTGACGATCACGCGCCCGGTCTGCAGGCGGTTGGCGAACGCCTGGATGACGGCGTCATCGGTCGAATGGATGACGGACGAGTGTCCCATACCGCCGAATTGGACCACTTCGGCCGCGCGCTCGATGCCCTGCGCCGCCGTCTTGACCTTATAGCAAGCAAGCACCGGGCTCAGCTTCTCTGCAGACAGCGGGAAGGCCGGACCGACGCCCGCCAGCTCGGCCACGAGGATTTTGGTGTCCTGCGGCACCTGAATGCCGGACATTTCGGCGATTTTTACCGCCGGCTGGCCGACGATGACCCCGTTTACCGCGCACTTCTCGCTGTTGATGACCAGCTTGGACACGGCCTCGGTTTCAGCCTTGTTCAGGAAGTAGCAGCCGCTGTCCTTCATCAGCTTCCGGACTTGGTCGTACACCGGCTCCTCGATAATGACCGCCTGCTCGGAAGCGCAGATCATGCCGTTGTCGAACGTCTTTGAAAGAATCAAGTCGGTCACGGCCTGCTTCAAATCCGCAGACTGCTCAATGAAGCAGGGAACGTTGCCCGGTCCGACGCCAAGCGCGGGTTTGCCCGTGCTGTAAGCGGATTTCACCATCGCCGAGCCTCCGGTTGCCAGCACGAGCGCCACGTCGGGGTGGTTCATCAGCAGCTGCGTCGCTTCCAGGGACGGCGTTTCAATCCACTGCACGCAGTGCTCCGGCGCGCCGGCCGCGATTCCGGCGTCACGCAGCGTGCGGGCCGCTTCTGCGCTGCACTTTTGGGCGGAAGGGTGGAAGGCAAAGATGATCGGATTGCGCGTCTTCGTTGCGATCAGCGTCTTGAACATGGTCGTGGACGTCGGGTTCGTCACCGGGGTAACACCGGCGATGATGCCGACCGGCTCGGCGACCTTCTTGTAGCTCTCAAACGCGTTCTCCTCGATAACGCCGACCGTCTTGTCATGCTTGATGCTGTGATAGATGTATTCCGTCGCGAATATATTCTTGGTGATTTTGTCCTCGTAGACGCCCCGGCCGGTCTCCTCGACCGCCATCTTCGCGAGCGGCATGTGCCGGTCCAAACCGGCCAGCGCCATCGCCTGTACGATTTCGTCAATTTCCTCTTGATTCATGTTCAGGTACGCTTCCTGCGCCTTCCTGGCGCGGGCAACCAATCGGTTCACTTCTTCTTGGGCGGAGTTCTTTGTTTCCAGCTTGCTTTCTTTAACAGCCATCGTTTTCTCCTCCTTGGAGACCTTTGCCGGTCCCTCATCTCCTTGATGAGTTCATCCTACTGGAACCCCAGGGGGGCTAACTATGACATTACTCACATCGATCTATAAATTTTTTAAGGTCCGAAAAATGCGGTGCTTAGGCGCTTTTTGCGAAATTCTATCGTCTAAACAAAAAAATACCGAATGGAGCTATGGCTCTCCATTCGGCGCAAAGGAATAGCAGTTAGGAGTCATCAAGACTTGAAGACAACAAACCTGGCTTAATCAGCAAAGAGGTGCCCGTAAGTGCCGTCCGCCCTGCGGTAAACGACTTCCTCACGGTTGGTATCCCGGTTCAAGAACAAATGGAAGCTGTGGTCCAGCAAATTCATCTGCAGCACGGCCTCCTGCAGATCCACCGGCTTCATCACGAGCCGCTTTTCTTTTGCAATGACAAAGGCTTCCTCCGGCGCTTCCGGTTCCGGCTGTCCGCCGTCCTGAATGCCGGGGCCGACCGCGCGTCCGTGGCTGCGCAGCTTGCGGCGCGCCCGCTCCTTGTACTTGCGGAGCTTGCGGTCCAGCTTATCCGCGGCCTGGTCAATGGCGGCATACATGTCCGCATCCTTCACTTCGACCCGAAAGACCATGCCGTGATAGGGAATGGTAGCTTCAACGACATGCTCCTGTTTCCGGGCCTGCAGCAGCAGGGTGACGTGAATGGTCACCGTCTCGTCAAACCAGGATTGAGCCGAACCGATCTTCTGCTCGGCATACGCCTGGAGTGCCGGTGTCACTTCAAAATGTTTGCCATGAATGTGTGTAGCCATGGGATCTGCCTCCTTCAACGGGAAAGGACTCTTGCATGACTATATTGTAAAACGGCTGGGCACCCTGCGCTGTGAAAAATGTCACACCAACACGGAAACGTCATGCATCCCTGCGCATGACTGATCCATGACGCAGTTCGGCCATTTACACATGCTTGGTCTGTTTTCGCGGCAGCCGGTGCATGTGCTGGTTTTTTTGCACTTTCTCCCTCACCTTCAGCAGCGCAAACGAGCCGGCAAACCAGCCTATAAGTCCCAGCATCAGGCTGGGCCACCAGGCGCCGGTTATTTTCAGGGCATACCAGACCGTCACGACGCAGACAGCACAGCCGGTCATCCCGTATACCGAACCTCTGGCCACCGCGGCCGCCTTTTCCGAGCCCTGGCTTAGGCCCACCATCAGCACGGCGACGACCATCACCGCGGGAAACGCCGCAAAAATACCGCCAAGGGCCTTCCACGGCAGCAAGACCGACGCCACATAGCTCAATACGACCGCCAGGCCGCCCAACACGAACCGAAGCAGCAGCTCCCGTAATTTCATTTCCTGTTTCCCCCTTTACAAGCTGAATAGCACATAGGATATCGTGAACGAAACGAGCAGCCAGCCGCCTACGGACAAGGTCAGCCCCTTCTTCCATCCTTTGCTGGTGCACAAGTAGCCTGCCGCCGCGGCGCACGCCACATTAATCGCCATCCCGATCAAAGCGCCTTGGGACAGATCGATGGAATGGGCGACCAGTTCACGGGAACCGTAATCGAACCTCATCGTCAGCAGCGCTGCCAGAAAAACGGCGGGAAACGCGGCAAAAATGCCGCCGACAGCTCCTCCCGCGCGTTTGGCAATAAGCGATGCCGCCACCACGGCTGCGCCTCCCAGAAGGAACCGCAGCAAAATGCCTATCAGCGATAGATGAGCCAGAGCCATATCCAATCTCCCCCGTCTGTTTTGTGAAAATAATCACTAACTTAACCAAACCCATCATAGCACAGGGCTGGATCAGGTTCTGTAATCTGCATCACAGCCGTGCCCAGGACAGGAATAAACTGCATATCCATGCCAGCAGCTCTTGAATACGGAAGCTGGCGCCGAAATCGCCGATGCTCTGCCGTGACTCCGTTCCGGGCTGCTCGAGACCGTAGGCCTCTCTTAATCGCTTCGTTTCATCATCCGAAAGCTTGGGGGATACAGCCGGGCTTGTGACGACGGATACGGGTACGTGTTTCGTAAGGATCGCCCCTTCCCAGGACGATAAACCCGAAGCTTGAACTACACCCGAGTTTGCCGGTAACCAAAGGGCGCAAATCAGCAACAAGGCAAAGATTTTTGGGATCATGACAACTCTCCATTTACACAAGGTTAACGTCAGTGACGGCTGCAAGCCGCCATCTTGAAACTATTATAATCGTAGTCGGGCTCTGTGGCACACGGAATCTATGAAAAACATCGAACCCATCAGCTTTACCCCGAACGACCGCCGTATTGCCGACATAAACACTAAAAAAGATCCTTGGCATCATCGCCAGGATCTTTTAATCCACTGCTCCCTCAGGGTTTTCACAGGTTCAGCAAATTTTTGCTTGTTAAAGGCTTATCGAACTAGAGACAATCCTCATTTCATTGTGGTAACATTTAACAAAAATAGAATCGGAGGAACTCACTAATCTATGCTAAAGTACATCGCTTTACCTATCATCTTTGCTGTTTGTTTTGTTCTGATCCAAACCGGCATCCAGACAGGCCTCGGCATGTATACGACCCAAAAACATACAGCGAACATGATGGCCGTCTATGATCCAAACGGTGCGGAACCCCTGCCGTCCACAGTTAAATTCGAGGCCGACCGGCCGTGGATTACACCGCAAAAAATAACGGTGTGGTTGATCTCTCTCGTGATTTCGGCCGCCGCTGCGTTCCTGTTTCACCGGCTTGTGTTCAAAACATGATGGCGGCCTCGGCCGCGATGACGTTCAGGATCGCGCAATAGAATCGGCAAGCTGATCCTTCATCAAACGCAGCTCTTCATCGTCCGGATCCAGCGCTAACGCCAAATCAACGATGGCCGCGGCTCCGTCCGGTTCCCTCTGATTACAGGCGAGCAGGAAACCGAATAACAACATCGATGCCATCGTTAATGGAACTTTCCTCATGTCGCACTTTCCTGCTGACGCCCGGCCGATTCCGAATCCGCCAATCCGTCATGTTCAACCGTAGATAACAGCTCTTCATTTCGGACCTCTAATAGATACTCCTTATACACGCGGTCCCTTCCGCCATGCTGTTCGTACCAGTTCTGTATCCGCTGTACATGTTCCTTGTCGCTTCTTATTTTAGCCTCAATTTCCTCATACTGATCGCGGCTGTCATATTCCCAAATCGCAAAAATTTCGGTTGTGAATTCATCACGAGGCACCATCCATCTTCCGATCAGGCGAGTGCCGTGCTTCATTTGATTCGGTAAATTGGTTTCATTAAAATGACGGTTGAAAACGTCCACGAATTCATTTTTCACAATGTAAAATTTTCTGCGGTAAAACATCCGTTCACTTCCTTCCAGATTATTCAACCCATAATGCAGCCCAGATAAACAAGGTATACAACGTGACCATAACGGAAATGACACTGACCGGAATCACCCAAATCGTGTGCGTTCTAAAAGGCTGCAGCATGTCAAACAGCTTCTCTTTCCTTGATAACAGCTTGAACTCTACTTCGTTTAAAAGGGCCTCTACTTTTCGATCCTCCATATGCTGAAATTCGATCCAAAGCCGATCATACCGCTCTTTTAGCTCTTCTCGCTGCAAACTGTCTCGTAATAAGGCCATTCTCCCGCCTCCTTCGACTCGTCTAATATTATAAACGCCTCCCGAAGTGCAAACGTTATGTTTTTTTGCTGGGGCATGCCTTTTATATATGGTAAAATAAAACATTATCGTTCAAGAAACGGAGGGCCATGACTTATGGAAAAGCGGCTGGATAAGTTATAACGTGCCTCAGGCCGAGAGCGCTGTTCCCTTCGGATTCGCGGACCGCCTTCCTTCAAGGATGACAATGCAGAACTAGAATATAGGGAGGTTGAGGGCAAAATGCGAAGTGAGCAAGAAATGATGAAGCT
This sequence comes from Paenibacillus sp. FSL R5-0378, assembly GCF_038009285.1. Classification (NCBI taxonomy): domain Bacteria; kingdom Bacillati; phylum Bacillota; class Bacilli; order Caryophanales; family Paenibacillaceae; genus Paenibacillus; species Paenibacillus sp. FSL R5-0378. Next base: position 2,940,096 of record NZ_JBBPAY010000001.1, on the reverse strand, counting down.
GCTTTTGGATTATGCAAAACACGATGACCGGGTTCGATTGGTGACCCTGGAAGGATCGCGCACCAACACAAATATCCCTTCGGATGCATTCCAGGATTACGACATTTCTTATTTTGTAACCGAGATGGATTCGTTCAAGGAGCATGACGGGTGGCTAGATTTTTTGGGAAACCGCATCATGATGCAAAAACCTGAGGATATGGAGCTGTTTCCGCCGGAACTGGGCAATTGGTTTTCCTATCTAATTCACCTGGAAGACGGCAATAAAGTCGACTTGACCCTGATTCCATTCAATGAGGTGGAGAACTATTTCACCCAAAGCGACGGTTTGGTCGAGGTGTTGCTGGATAAGGATGCTTTCATTACAAATGAGGTGATCGCGGATGACCGCCAGTATTGGATTAAGAAGCCTACGGCCAGGGAGTTCGACGATTGCTGTAATGAGTTCTGGATGGGATCAACTTACGTAGTCAAGGGATTGGCGCGAAAAGAAATCCTGTTTGCCATCGACCACTTGAACGAGATCGCCCGGCCCAATCTGCTGAGAATGATGGCCTGGCAAATTGGCTCTGAGCACGGGTCTACCTTTAGCGTAGGAAAAAATTATAAATTTATCGACCGTTACCTTCCTGATGAAGATTGGAAGACTCTGCTGTCAACCTACGCGGAGAACGGGTACGAGCACATGTGGAAGTCTTTATTCACGTGTTATGAGCTTTTCAGAAAATATTCCAAAGCGGTGTCCAGCCGTCTCGGATATCCGTATCCCGATTACGATGAAGCCATTTCAAAGTATACGGAAAATGTTTATTCTGCATGGAAGTAATTGAACCACTTTTAAAAAAGGCTGGCATCCCCCGGATGCCAGCCTTTTCCGTTAAGCTGCTTCAAAACGATCACTTCAGAAAAGTCACTTTCTTCTTATTATATATATCGAAGGCTACGGCCGCCAACAGGACAAGACCCTTAATCCCCTGCTGCCAGTCAACCCCCAGACCGATGAGCGACATCCCGTTGTTGAGCACGCCCATGACGAGGCCGCCGATAATGGCGCCGAAGACCGTTCCGATGCCGCCCGTCGCCGATGCCCCGCCGATGAAGCTCGCGGCGATCGCGTCGAGCTCAAAGTTGGTGCCGGCTCTAGGCGTGGCAGCGTTCAGGCGTGCCGCAAAGATGAGGCCTGAGATGGCGGCCAGCACCCCCATGTTGACGAAGACCCAGAACGTCACCTTTTTCGTCTTCACGCCGGACAGGTCCGCCGCTTTTTCGTTGCCGCCGAGAGCGTAAATATGGCGTCCCATCACGGTTTTGTTCATGACGAACGAGTAGATAATAATGAGCACCAGCAGCAGAATCAGAATGTTCGGCAGCCCGGCGTAGATCGCAAGCATAAAGGTAAATGCGTTGATGATGGCCGCAATGACGACGAGCTTCAGGATGAACAGTCCGCCCGAAACCACTTCAAAGTTATACTTCTTTTGCGCTCTGCGGTCGCGGAGCTCGTTGACGATATAGATGACGGTGAATAGAATACCCGCCAGCACCGCCACGATATTCGTTCCGGCACTGCCGAAATCCGGAATGAAGCCGGAGCTGATCTTCTGAAATCCGTTCGGAAACGGCGCGATGGACTGCCCTTTCAGCACGATCATCGTCAGACCGCGGAACAGCAGCATGCCGGCCAGCGTGACGATAAACGCCGGGATTTTTACATAAGCGACCCAAAAGCCCTGCCAAGCGCCGATCAGCGCACCGACTACCAGGGAGGCGATAACGGCGACAACCGGATGCCAGTGCAGGTCAACCATCATAATGGCGGCCACCGCACCGACGAACGCGGCGATCGAGCCGACCGACAGGTCGATATGCCCGGTAATAATGACCAGCACCATCCCGATCGCCAGGACGAGAATGTAGCTGTTTTGCAAAATCAGATTGGTAATGTTAATCGGCTTGAGCAGCAGGCCGCCCGTAATCATTTCAAACAAAATCATGATGACGACAAGGGCGATGATCATCCCGTACTGCCGGATATTATTTTTAAACAGTTTAACCAACGTTTCCATGCTTGGCCCCTCCAGTCTTGGTCATATATCTCATCAGCGTCTCCTGCGAAGCTTCTTCACGGCTCACTTCGCCCGTGATCCGGCCAGCGTTCATCACATAAATGCGGTCGCAGATCCCTAGAATTTCCGGGAGCTCGGAAGAAATAACGAGGACGCCTTTGCCCTCATCGGCCAGCTGATTAATAATCGTATAAATTTCGTATTTGGCCCCCACGTCGATTCCGCGCGTCGGTTCATCGAGAATGAGGATATCCGGCTCGGAAAAAATCCATTTGCTCAGCACTACCTTCTGCTGGTTGCCTCCACTGAGATTCCCCGTTTTCTGCAAAATGTTCGGCGTCTTAATCTTCAGCTTCTTCCGCATTTCCTCCGCCACCAGAACCTCCTGCTTATCGTCGATCACCGTGCCCTTGGCCAGCTTGGGCAGGCCCGTCAGCGAAATGTTGCGCTTGATATCGTCGATCAGGATCAGGCCGTAATGCTTGCGGTCCTCTGTCACGTACGCAAAGCCGTTGTCGATCGCCTGCGTGATCGTGTTGTTCTGGATCGGCTTTCCGTCCTTGATCAGCGTCCCGGAAATGTTGCGCCCATAAGCTTTGCCGAAAATGCTCATCGCCAGCTCCGTCCGCCCGGCCCCCATCAGCCCGGCAATGCCGACGATCTCCCCGCGCCGGATATGAAGATTGACCTGATCCAGCATTTTGCGGTCGCTCCGCTGTTCGTCGTACACGGTCCAGTCCTTGACCTCCAGAATCGTATCCCCGATCTTCGGCGTACGCTCCGGATACCGGTTCGTCAAGTCCCGTCCGACCATGCCGCGGATAATCCGGTCCTCGTTCACGTCCCCGCCCTTCATGTCAAGCGTCTCGATCGTTTGGCCGTCCCGCAAAATCGTGATCGAATCGGATACTTTCGACACCTCATTCAGCTTGTGGGAGATGAGAATGCAGGAGATGCCCTGCCGCTTGAATTCCAGCATCAGCTGGAGCAGGTTTTCGCTGTCGTCCTCGTTCAGGGCCGCGGTCGGCTCATCCAGGATGAGCAGCTTGACCTTTTTGGAGAGCGCTTTCGCAATTTCGACCAGCTGCTGCTTGCCGACCCCGATATTGCCCACCGGCGTGTTCGGGTTTTCCTTCAGTCCGACTTTGTCCAGCAGCTCTTTCGCTCCCGTGATCGTTTCATTCCAGTTCATGATGCCGCGGCTCGACCGTTCATTGCCGAGGAATATATTTTCTGCAATCGACAGATACGGGATCAGCGCGAGCTCCTGGTGGATAATAACGATGCCGAGCTCCTCGCTGTGCTTGATATTTTTAAATTCGCAGGTTTTTCCTTTGAATAAAATCTCTCCGTCATAGGTACCGTGCGGATAGACCCCGCTCAGCACCTTCATCAGCGTCGACTTGCCCGCCCCGTTCTCCCCGCACAGGGAGTGAATTTCGCCTTCCCGGATTTTAAGGTTCACGTTGCTCAGCGCCTTGACGCCGGGAAACTCCTTCGTAATGTTCCGCATTTCCAAAATGTATTCCGACATGTGAGCTTCACCTTCCCCTCGCTTCGCTTATGTTGATTCCGAACTTCGGACTACTTCAGGCCAATTTCCGCCTTAGTGTAATAACCGGATTCCACCATCTCTTTCTCGACGTTCGTCGCATCGACCGATACCGGCGGCAGCAGATAAGCCGGCACGACTTGGATGCCGTTATCGTAAGACTTCGTATCGTTGACTTCCGCCTCCTGGCCCTTCAGGATGCTCTCGGCCATCTTAACCGCCTGCTCCGCCAGCTTGCGGGTGTCTTTGAACACCGTCTGCGTCTGCTCTCCGGCGACGATAGACTTGATGGAAGCAAGCTCTCCGTCCTGGCCGGTGATGATCGGCATCGGCTTTTTGGCCGTGCCGTAGCCGACGCCCTTCAGCGAAGAAATGATCCCGATGCTGATGCCGTCGTACGGCGACAGCACCGCGTCCAGGTTCGCGTTCGAGTAGTTCGCGCTGAGCAGGTTATCCATCCGGGATTGCGCCAAGGCGCCGTCCCAGCGGAGGGTCGCGATCTGCGCCATCGTCGTCTGCTTGCTGCGGACGACCAGCTTGCCGGAGTCGATATACGGCTTCAAAATGGACATTGCGCCGTCGTAGAAGAAATAGGAGTTGTTGTCGTCCGGCGATCCGCCGAACAGCTCAATATTGAAGGGGCCTTTGCCTTCCTTAAGACCGAGCTTCTGCTCGATGTAAGAAGCCTGAAGCACGCCGACCTTGAAATTGTCGAAGGTCGCGTAGTAGGACAGATACGGCGTGTTCCGGATCAGCCGGTCATAGGAGATGACTTTAATCCCCTGATCATGCGCTTTCTTGATGACGTCAGTCAGCGTGTTTCCGTCAATCGAGGCGACGACAATGACGTCAACTCCCTTGGTAATCATGTTCTCGATTTGCGAAATCTGGTTCTCGACCACATCCTCCGCAAACTGCAAATCGGTCTTGTAGCCTTTTTCCTGGAACAGCCGCTCCATGTTTTTGCCGTCGTTCACCCAGCGCTCGGACGATTTGGTCGGCATCGCCAGCCCGACATAGCCCTTGCTTTTATCACCGGCTCCGCTCTCGGCCAAATTGCAGGCCGTCAGGGCCATCAGCATCGCGACCATCAGGAGCGCTAACATTGCTTTCTTCATCGGTACGTTCTCCTTTCCGGTATGCCCAAGGTCGAGAGCGCTTACATCCAATGGATCGTAAAGCCTCTCTGTACTTCAAAGGATACATGCTGACCCGCGCCGGGGTCTTTCCACGGATCGAACCTTTTTTATAAATTTCAAACCTTTGTTGGGATCGTTGCCGGTGGGGCATGCCAGGATAAGACGCGGGGGATGGCTATAAGGGCAAATAAAAAACGACCGAAAAATTTCGGTCGTCGGTCGTTAGGTTTATAATGAGGCCGCCTGCTCCTCTCGGGGCATCTACACTTCCTGATACGTGTCGCCGCGCCGGTACCGGTTGGGAGAGACGCCCATCACCTTCTTGAACGCTGTGCTGAAGTAATGCTGGCTGTCGTAGCCGACCTGCTCGGCAATTTCGTAGATTGTCAGGTTCGTCGCGTTCAGCAGCTGGATCGCTTTGCGGATCCTCGTCTGCGTCAGGAAGCCGACGAAGGAAGTCCCCAGCTCCTTTTTCAGCATCCGGCTCAAATATACCGGCGATACCTGCAGGCTCTCCGCAAACGACTCCAGCGTAAGTTCGGGCCGGTCGTAATTGTCGTGAATGAGCTGCCGGGCCCGTCGCACCAGCGGGGACAGCTGCGCATCCCGGAACACCGCCTCCCGGCAGGCGTCATACGCGGCCGCCATAGCACCCGGGCCTTCCGGCACCGCCTCGATCTGGCAGTGGACGGTGATTTTCAAATATTGCTGCACCGCCGATTCAATATTCGCTGCCATTTCCAGCGGCGCGTTATTCCACAAGCAGATGCCGATCAATTCCGTATGCTCGCGGAATACCTGATGGGGCGTATCCTGCAGCAGCTCCGAGACGATGTTCTCGATCGCGAACAAATACAGCTGTCTCTCGCTCTCTTTCATCAGCGTCTGGTTTGAGGCCGTCTCCGGCCATCTGACAATCCCCAGCTCTACCGGGAAACCGGCAGGCAGGCCGAGAAATTCCAGCTGCTCAAGCGCATTACCGTCATCCACCAGCCCCTGAATCCACTCCTGGCAGAAGCGCTGCCGCAGGAGCGGGATGTTCCGCTCAATCTGCTCCGAGGCCTGCTTCAAATAGTGGCTCTGCACCTGCTGCTCATCAAGCTCCTGCTTGACGCTCTGCAGCACCTCTTGCAAATGGCCGCTGTTGACCGGCTTCAAAATATAATCCTTGACGCCGAGGCGGATCGCTTCCTGCGCGTAGGCAAATTCGTCATGTCCGGTAATGATGACAAACCGGCACGCCGGGCGTTCGGCCTTCAGCCGCTTCATCAGCGTCAAGCCGTCCATGATCGGCATATTCATGTCGACCAGAACGATGTCGACCGCTTCGCGCAGGGCGAATTCAAGCGCTTCCTCCCCGTCCTCCGCTTCGCCGGCGACCTCCATGCCAAGCGTCTCCCAATCCACCGAATCCATGATGCCTTCCCGGATAATCGGTTCATCGTCCGCAATCAGCACCTGATATCGCTTCTTCATTAACGATCTCTCCCATCTTGTACACGTTGCGCCGGGACCGTATGCAGCAGCGGATGCTCGATCATCACGCTCGTGCCCGTGCCTTCTGTACTCTCGATGCTAATTCCGTAATTTTCCCCAAAAGTCAGCGCAAGCCGCGCCTGGACGTTCAGCATGCCGTAGCTGCGGCTGGCCGGTCCGCCTTCTTCCGGTGGATGATCCATGGCCGCCAAAGGATCTTGAAGCTGGCGGCGGAGCGCATCCAGCCGCTCCTGGGACATCCCCGCCCCGTTATCCTTAACAATGAGGCGCAGGACGCCGCCCTCCACCTCAGCGGATACCCGTATGATGCCCGGGCCTCGGCGTGCCTTAATGCCGTGATAGATGGCGTTTTCAACGATTGGCTGAAGCACAAGCTTAAGAACGTACAACCCTTCCGCTTCCTTGGGCAGATCCAGCTCGTAGGTGAGCCGGTCCCGGTAGCGCGTCTTTTGAATCTGCAAATAGCTGGAGATATGCGTCCATTCGTCGGTCATCGGAATGATGTCATCTCCTTTGCTGAGCCCGATCCGGAACAGCCTGGACAGCGACTCCACCATATCGGACACATCGTCGGCCCCTTTTTTCTTAGCCATCCAATGGATCGTATCCAGGGTATTGTATAAAAAATGCGGCTTGATATGCGCCTGCAGGCTGCGCAGCTCCGCTTCGCGCTTCTGCCGTTCCCGAAGCTCGCTCAGCTTCAGCAGCTTGCGGATTTCGGCCAGCATCCGGTTAAAGCTGCGGCCCAGCATACCAACCTCGTCCTGCCTTCCGCCCCAATACCGGATCGTCAAATCCCCGGATTCGGCCTTCTGCATAAAGGCCATCAGCTGGCGGATCGGCCGGGACACGGACTGCGACAGCGTATACGAGGCCGTCAGGCCGAACATGCAGACGACAAACAGGAAGCAGATGACGTAGAAGCGGATCTCCCGCACTTCGCGGACCGCTTCGCCGCTGTCGAATACGCCGATGGTCCGCCAGCCTGTAAAAGACGAGGTGCCGTAAATAAACTGCAGCCGCCTGCCGTCGACCTCATGCCTGAACATGCCGCTGTCTTCCCGGGGAATCCAGGATGAAGGAATGTCCCGAACCAACGGTTCGTCCGGGGTGTAAATGGCCGAGCCGCCGGCATCGGTTACCATCAAATACCCGTTTTTACCGAGGGTGACGTTCCGGACCGTGCTGGCCACCGCCCGCAGTTTCAGGTCGATCAGCACGGCTCCGGTGACTTTACGCGTATCCGGATCGACAAAGGACCGCACGACCGAGATCAGCTCATCGTTGGCATAATGCACATGCGTCGTGACGTTTCGCTCAGAAGGATGCCCCAGCACTGTAAAAATCCCTTCGTGTCCCGCGGCCTCCTCATACCACGTATCCCGGGTCAAATTGGCCGGCGTCCGGGCATACATTTCGTTGCTGATGTAATCGCCGTTTTGGTTCACGACCAGGATGGCGGCAATTTCCGGATACAGCGTCGTGAAGCCCTGCAGATACTTCTTCAAGGCGTACACTTCCCCGTTTTGGTCATTAATCTGCGGGCGCTGCGCTTGTCCGGCAACTCCTCCGGTGGCACCCGCCCCTTCAGCGGCGATCTGCCCATTCAGGAACCGGTTGATAGCCGGGTCAAAGCCGATCAAATACGTAATGTTCTGCAAGTTTTCGATATCGTTATCAAGCGTCTGATTGACTTTGCCGATGAGCTGCACCGTGTTCGCCGTGACCTGCCCGTCGACGATCCGGTTGACCGTCCAGTTGACCAATGCGCCGAGCGCAATCGACGGAAGGATGCCTACCATCAGAAAAAGGATAATCAGCTTGTACCGCAGAGGCAGATCGCCGAACCGGGTCCACTGCAGCAGACGCTGCCGCCAATTGTTACGCAGTTTATTTCGCATAATAATCCTTCACATTCTCGCGGGTAACGATCGTAATGCCGGTATCCACCCTCGGAGGCAGAGGGGATACGTCGTTGCCCAGCGTCGGTGCAGGAACGGTCAGTCCATGATGAAGATGGAATAAATACTGCAGCGACCAGTAGCCCATATTCCACGTCCCCTGCGCAATCGTCGCTGAAATCGTGCCGTCGGATATCCGGTCCAGCGTCTCTTTATTGGTATCAAACCCGATGATCTTCACCTTCCCGGTCCGATTCGCTGCGATCACCGCGTCGGCCGCTCCGGTGCCGCCGCTGGCTTCCGTCACGAAAATGCCTTTAAGGTCCGGATGCTTACCCAGCATGTCCGCGGCCGCAGCCTTGGCGATCATGGCGTCGCCTTTTCCTTCCTTCACCTCAACCACCGACATCGCCGGATACCGGCTCGCGATCGTTTCCTTGAAACCTGATGTGCGGTCGCTGTGGTTTTGCTGGCCGGACTGCGTGATGATGCCGACCTCGCCCTGCCGTCCGACGATTTGCGCCATTTTATCGGCAGCCGCCACACCCGCATCGTAGTTATTGGTCGCAAGAAAAGAGTACGCCTTGCTGTCCGGTGCGTCCGAGTCGAACAGGACGACAGGAATGCCCGCGTCTACTGCCTTGTTGATCGTCGCGGTCAAAGCGTCGGAATCGATGGCCGACAGCGCGATGCCGGCAGGCTTTTTGGCAATAACCTGCTCAAGGACGGTGATCTGCTCCTGCACGTCGTACTGGGTGGCTCCGTGGTATTCGACGGACACGCCGAGGGCGTCGCCTCCATCCTCGAAGCCTTTCACAATATTTTTCCAATATTCCATTCCGGATTGGAAGGTCACCATCACATAGTTCTCCCCGATGCTGCCGTGAAGCCCGCCGTCCGGCCATGCAGAAGAACGCTTGTCATCCATCCGGTACATAAATACATAGACGCCAAACGCAATGATTAGTACCAGGTAAACCATCATCATCTTCTTCATCTGCGTTTCCCCTTATCACAGTCTGCTGAACTCTATGGAATCGGTTACATTATAGCACAAGGCAAACTTTTGGGAAGCGCAAGAACTTGCCAATATCCGATTCACTCTCCTGCATCACCACCTTTTACTGTCCATCGGCGAACCCTTGATGCTCCCCTGATTTCACCGGAATGGCCAATAGATATTTGGGGAAGCTCATGAGCTTTCCGTTGTTTTTTATCTCTAAAGTGAAACCGATCCGGGAAGCAACACGTAAAATCTTTAGGTACGGTTATAGAATCTTTAAGGTTTTCCTCAGGTTTGCTGTCTATAATGACCTTAGGCTGAAGATCTCACATACCCCATACCTGTTCACACAAATGACCCGTAACAAAATACATGAAAAGAGGATTTTTAACCATGAATATAAAGCGAGTGATGATTGTCGGAACGATGGTCGTGATCATGTCCTTTGGAAGCACCGCGTTAAGCGCCTCCATCACAAGCGCAAGCCCGGCCGCCAAATGGGCCGCTACCGGCGTAAAGGATAAAGACGAACTGCTGGAAGCTCTCCATCAGGACTCCGACGAGGAACTGTATGAAGCGCTGTATGAGGGCAAGTCCCTGCATGACATCGCTGCTGACCGAGGAGCTGACATCCAGAGAGTCATCGATCTGCAAGTATCGCAGCTGACCCGCCAGCTGGATGAGCGCCTGCGCAAAGGGAGCATTAGCGCAGATCAATATTCGGCGCACAAGGCTGAACTAAGGGAAATCGTCGAACGAAGCGTCCATACTTCATTCGGGTAACTGGAGGTACATACGACCGTCCAACGTTTTGATGGTCATCCGGGCGCTCCGATACGGATCCGGCGTTCACACATGGAGGATAACATGATTCTCCCCGGCCAACGGAAACACAATGCTCGAACGAAGTTCAAACGAAAAGTGATAACGAAATTTGTAAACCAGCCTGGACGCGTTGTCCAGGCTGGTTTTTTGATAAGAAAAACGTCTATCGACGTACCTTCAAAGAAGACAGACCGCTTCTAGAGGAGGTTTTTCTTGCGAGATCAGGAAGCAGAAGCTCCGAAACTTATACGTTCTGATCTCTTAAGAAAAACGTCTATCGACGTACCTTCAAAGAAGACAGACCGCTTCTAGAGGATGTTTTTCTTGCGAGATCAGGAAGCAGAAGCTCCGAAACTTATACTTTCTGATCTCTTAAATAAAGACCCCGCCGGCGCCCGGCAGGGTCTTTCGTCTGTTTCCTCTTCCCTCAATGCATATGGAACTTCGAAAGCAGGGATCCTTCTAGAAAATCGCATGCGGGGCGGTGCCCACTCTCCAAAATTGCCCGACTTTCTCAAACTTGACCGTCACGTATGCCGGACCCTGAAGATGCTCCGGGTAAGGAACGCTCAGCTTATACACGCGCTGCGTATCCGTCATGCTGAGCAGTTTGGCCGTCGCCTTGTCGAATTCCAGAATGTTGCCGCCATCGGCGTTCAGCTGGGCCAAACGACCATCATGAGAAATGAAATATTTGTCCACAAAATAGGCCGCTGCCTTTTCCGTATATACGGACTTCAAATAGTTCATCAGCTTCTCCCGGGTTCCGATATCATCGGACAAGTACCGGTACTCCCGGCCATCCACCTTGAATGTGTCCCCTAATCCCTTGCCGCCGCCCAGGGCATAAAAATACCGCTTCTCGGCTACTATGATTAATGGCGTGACGCTGGTATGGTTCAGTTTGCTGATCTTGGTCGCGTCGGTCACGACGACCTTCTCTACCGTTTGTGCCGGCACCTGCGCCGGAACAGTCACGCTCCCCGCCGGAGCCGCTCCGGCCGCAGCAGCCAGCAGGCTTGCTCCCATCAAACCGGTTGCTAGTGTAAATCCAATTTTTCGATTAAGTTTCATCTTGTATGATCGCCTCCACCCTGTTAAACGAATTCAGGATGGAAAAAGTTTCATTCAGGAAACGATAAGCTATGATTTGAAATGTTTAAACTGCGGCAAATATTCGCGATTGGCTTCAAACATCTCATCAACCATCGATTTGATCTCAGCCAGGCTGAGGACCGCGGAAGTCAGCGGATCGAAGCATACCGCATGGAATACTTTCCGCGGATCGCCCGTAAGCGCGCCTTCCACAGCCATTTCTTCGCAGCGGGCGCTTATATTGGTCAGGGCCGCCAGCTGATCCGGCAGCGCTCCCACATGAATCGGCTCCAGCCCTCGTTTCGAAGCCAATACCGGGACCTCAACGCAGCAGCCGTCAGGCAAATTATCGATCAAGCCATGATTACGGACGTTGCCATTGAATTTAAACAAAGTGCCATCCCCAATCGTGGCGTTAAAGATATACGCGGCGTACTCTTCGCCACGCTTCAATTCGACAGGCTCATTCATCCAGCGCTGCATCTGTTCCTTCCAGCTGCCCTGCCTCTGTTCGTAGCCTTTAATAATATACGCGTATTCACCGGGATTCCAGCCCGTGCCGTTCGTGCAGTACTTTTCAATCAAATCCGGACGCTTTCGGAACCAGGCATTGTATTCAGAGTTATGGCCGCTGGATTCCGTGACGTAATAATCCAAGTGAAGGAACATTTCATTTCGGACCTGCTCCTCGTTGTAGATGTCCGGATGATTCACCGCCTCCCGGATGAGCGGATACGCGTCTTGGCCGTTCCAGCGAAAATCCAGGTAGAACGCCTGATGATTGATGCCTGCGCAGAGATACGTGACCTCCTCTTTAGGCGCCCCGATCCACCTGGCCAGCATCGATGCCGTTCCCTGCACGCTGTGGCACAGACCTGTCACGGTCACGTTCGTTTCGCTCTGCATCGCCCTGCACAGCATCGCCATTGGATTCGTATAATTCAGAAATACCGCCTGCGGACAGTATCGCTCGATATCGCGGCAAATGTCCAGCATCACCGGAATCGTGCGGAGCGCCCTGAATATGCCGGATGGCCCGCGAGTATCTCCGACATTAATGTCCACGCCGTATTGTTTCGGAATTTCGATGTCTTTCCGCCATACGTCCAGGCTTCCCGCCAAGATCGTGCAGACGACTCCGTCCGCGCCGTCGAGCGCTCTGGTCCTGTCGGTATGCGCCTCAACTTTCGCCGGATAGCCTCCGGCCGAAATGATTTTCTCCACCGTCTTCTTCGCAAATCCGAGACGCTCCTCGTCAATGTCAACTAAAGCGATGATGCTGTCAGCGAGCGCAGGGAACGTAAGCAGGTCGCGAACGAGGTTTTTCGTGAACACGAGACTGCCTGCCCCGATAAATACGATCTTCTTCACTGCCGAATTCCTCCCTTTGATCAAGCTGCATGCGGCCAGAACCCCGGCCTGTCAGCTGTCAGCCTTTGATGCCTGTCGTCGAAATCCCCTGAATAAAGGTCTTTTGGGCAAAAAAGAACAAAATGATTATAGGCAGCGTCGCTACGGTGGAAGCCGCCATCAGCATCCCCCAGCGCGTGCCGTATTGACCGATAAACTGCTGCAGCCCAAGCGATACGGTGTACATTTTCTCGTCGCTCAAATAAATTAACGGTCCCATGAAGTCATTCCAGTTGTTCATGAACGTAAATAACGCCACTGTGGCGAATGCCGGACGGGCGAGCGGGAGGATGATCTGCCAAAAGGTCCGGAATTCCGAACAGCCGTCGATCTTGGCCGCCTCGGATAGTTCCTGCGGAATCGTCAGAAAAAACTGCCTCAGCAGAAAAATAAAAAACGCACCGCCTAAAAAAGCCGGGATAATGAGCGGTTTGTAGCTTCCCACCCAGCCGATCTTTTTGAAAATGACGAAAATCGGAATCATCGTGACCTGGGAAGGCAGCATCATCGTGCTGAGCATGATCATGAACAGTACGTTCCGTCCCGGCCATTGGATTTTGGCAAACCCGTAAGCCACGAGGGCGGAGGAAACGCAGGTGCCGACCATTGTCCATATGCAAATCGTTAACGTATTGAGGACGTAAGTACCGAACGGGACAAACGTCAGCGCCTCCGGAAAGTTCGACCATAGGAACTGATCCGGAATCCACTCCGGCGGCCATTTGAAAATTTGCGCCTCCGGTTTGAGCGCGGTGGACAGCATCCAGACAAAAGGAAAAAGAAAGGTGATGCCCAGCAAGATCAAGCAAACATGGGCGATCAGCTGTTGAAACACGCCTTTCTTTGTTCTGCTTAATTTCGTGGTAGATTGTGCCTTCATTTCAAGCATTTTGGGCCTCTCCTTTCACGGTTATAAGGCAGGAGGAAGGGGTAACCCCGAATTGGATCCCTTTCCCCCTGCCCTTAGCCGTTATTTGCCTCCGGCTTTGGCGATCTCTTCTTCGACTTCCTTCTGCAAGGTTTCCAAGGCCTGCTTCGGATCTTTGTTTCCCGTCATGACGGACTCTTCGGCTTTTGCCGCCCGGTCCCAATAATACTGCTGAACCGGAATGACAGGTGTGATCTTCGCGTTGGGGCTGCCGAGCAGATCGACGAACGTTTTTCTGGCCGGAATTTCATTCATAAAGTCCTGGTAGGCCTGCTTCTCCGTAATTTTTGGCGATGGCGGGATCCACCCGCCTTTGGTCAGCATTTGCGCCGCCCAATCTTCGTTATGGTAGCCGGTCAGCCACAGGATGAATTCCCACGCCTCTTTCGGATGCTTGGCTTTTTCCGGAATAATGTTAAAGTTTCCATTGACCCAGGTCGCGTCCGGTTTTCCGGTTCCTTCCGGGTAGGGCAGCGTCATGACGCCGTACTGAAGGTCCGGTGCATAATTTTTCAGATCCTCCAGCCTCCACATGCCGTCCATCGCGAACACCTGCTTGCCGCTGAGGAAAGACCACGCCGAGTTCACGTTGGAAGACATGCTTTTGTTAAATGCGGCGACTTTGGTCGGATCGTATTTTTTCGCGTAAGACTGAAACCATTCCAATGTGGCCAGGTTGTTCGGATCGGTTGCCGTCGGCTTGCCATCCTCATCCGCCCATTTTCCGCCGAAAGCGGTGCTCCACTGGGTAAGCCCGCTCGGCATATAGCCGACCCGCTGGATGAATCCGCGTTTATCCAGCTTCCACAATTTGTCCTGCATTGCATCCAGCTCCTGGATCGTGGTGGGCGGTTTTTCCGGATCGAACCCTTCCTCTTTCAAAATATCCTTGTTGTAATACATCGCCAGCGTATTCATCGAAAATGGGATCGCATACATTTTTCCCTTGTAAGTGCCAATTTCCTTTACCGTAGGATACATCCATTCGCCCAAATCCGGCGCGTCGGCCTGGATGTACGGATCCAGTGAAGCGATGGCTCCCTTTTCCGCCCATGAGGGAATGATCTGGTTCCACTGCGTCATGACGTCGGGCGGATCCCCGCCGGCCTGTGCCGTCAAAAATTTAGCGTTGGCATCGCCGGTAATGGAGAGCGCGGTCACATGGATGCCGGGATGCGTCTGATTGAACTCATCGACCAGGCTGTCGATCAGCTTCTTCCAGTCACTCGTCCACATATGCCAATATGTAACTTCTACGGCTTTTCCGTCGCCTTTCTTCCCGGAATCGGAAGAAGGGGCGGACGTATCTTCCTTCTTGCCGTCCTGCCCGGCCGCCGGAGTACCCGGTGAGGAACATGCTATTAGACCGGCAAGCATCAGCATGATCAGCACTATCGATAAGAACGGTTTGAGCGTTGACTTCATTCCATGCACCTCCGATATCGTTTTACCTTTCCCCGCCATAGAAAACCCAGCGTGCCGAGCTCTTAAATACCAGCAGCGTGACGGCCATAATCAGCAGAAACAAAATCCATGCCATAGCCGAGGCATACCCCATATGGAAGTAAGAAAAGGCGTTCTTGTACAGATACAGCGAATAGAACAGCGTAGAATCGTTGGGTCCGCCGGACGTAATAATGTAGGCCTGCGTAAAATACTGAAAGGAACCGATCAGGCCCATAATTAAATTGAAGAAAATGACCGGACTCAGCATCGGCAGCGTAATATAGACGATTTTTTGCCACCATACCGCCCCGTCGATCTGCGCCGACTCGTACATTTCCTGCGGAATATCCTGCAGCCCTGCGAGGTAGATGATCATCGCGCCGCCGACGCCCCACAGCCCCATCACGATCAGGGCAGGTTTCGACCATGCCGGGTCGACCAGCCACCCGGGACCCGCAATGCCGATGGCATCCAGCAGGCCGTTGATCAGTCCGAACTGCGGGTCGAACAGCCACAGCCACAGTACGGAAGACGCCACAACCGGAACGATGCTGGGCAGGTAAAAAATCGTCCGGTACAAAGCCATTCCTTTCACCTTCATGTTCAGCAGCAGCGCCAGCGCCACGCCGAAGACGATGCCGAGCGGAACCGAAAATAACGTATAGTACATCGTGTTGGTAATCGATTTCCAGAATAACGGGTCTTTGAATAACTGCACAAAATTATCCAACCCTACCCATACGGGCGAACTGACCACATCGTAGGTCGTAAAGCTGTAGTACAGGGATAGCAGAAACGGCAGCAGCGAAAAGGCGGCAAACCCTGCCAGCCAGGGTAAAACGAACAGCAGACCGTTCCGAAGATTCACTTTTGCGATTTTGCTCATGCTTCCCTTGGACGAACGGGCCTGAACAGACGGCCGAACCTCTGCACTTGAACGGGACAAGCAGACACCTCCTAGCCGATTTTTGCGGATTTAGCAGATTCCCCCTCCTTTGACAGCGTTTTCTTAAACGTGCAAGCCTATTTTATAAAGGGACGCCTTCGCTGTATTTATAAAAAACTTCACAAGTTTTACGATTATCGCTGAACATTTTCCGAAGACAGCCTTCGACTTCTCACCCGCCCCTTCTTCGCTGCTCTTTCCTCCAGGCGGTGGGAGACATTCCTGTCTGTTTTTGAAACCAGGCGGAGAAGGCATGAATATTGGGGAATCCGACCCCGCTCGCGATTTGCTGAACCGTCTTGTCGGAGAAGGTAAGCAGCATTTTGGCCTCGGACATCCGGTACTGCTGTAGATATTGCTTGGGTGAGAGACCGTAAGTCTTTTTGAAACAGGAGCGCAGCCCGCTCTCCGACATGCGGATCATCCGCGCCAGATCGGTCACCCTCATTTCTTTGTCCAGGTTGGTGCGGATATACTCGGCAATGGCGTCCAAGGTAATTCTGGAATCCTGTTGTTCGATGCGGTCCAATAAAAACAGCATAAATAACTCGACCCACGTTTTTAACAACCGGTTAAACAGCTGATTCGGGCGGACGGAGGTCATGTGGAGCCACACGCTGAACAACTTCTCAAAACGCTCCAATGCATAATGGGCCAGGGGAAACAGGTGCAGCGATTCTTCATTTGTCATTTGAAAAAATAACCGTTCGAGCTCATGCGACAAATGGTCAACCTGCAGGACGGCGAAGCGGATCGGTGTAACGGAGCTGTAGTCGTGGGGTACGCCGGGGGTGATCAGGATGACGTCCCCCTCCTGAATCGAAAAGACCTGGTCTTCAGCATAGAACACACCTCGTCCGAAAGTGACCACGCAGATTTCGAAATGGGGATGCACATGCGTGCCCATTTTCCATCCGGAAGGGTACGTTACGAGATCGGTGTACAGTGAAGATCTATCCAATACGAATATCCCACCTTCCATGATTTGAAATTGTTGGTTCGAAGTTCATTAACATTATACTGAGGCGGGAATGTCGGATAACCGCAAAAAAACTCCCCGATGGACAGACCCTATACGGGCCCGCCTCAGCGAGGAGTTTAATCAGTTCATAGTATACGATTGAAAAGAAACTATAATGGTTCCGCTCTATGGCTGCAGATAGATCCGAATGGAGGAAATCTGCGGACACCACCGGGATTCCCGGATTTGAAGCCGGATATAACGGCTCTTGACGGCGGGAAAACGGCAGATCCGCTTGTACCCGATAACCGTACCCGTGTAAGCTGTTTTCCACGTGTCCCCATCCAGATACTCGAGTTCAAAGCGCTCGACCCGCTGGCTGTACCGGTATTCCTGCAGCACGACGTGGTCAAAGGCGGTCTCCCTCTGCAGATCCAGCGTGAGCGAAGCCTGCTCCGTGCCTTCGGGCGGCGCCCAGTACGTGTCCGGTTGTCCGTCAAGAACATGGTCTGCTTGATGGCCTTCTGCCTGAACGGATGCCTCCAAAGTGGCCCCTGCCCCCAAGTCGGTGCCAAACGTGCTGCGGATCCGGTCCCCCAGCTCCTGCAGGCGCTGGACGTCCCGTTCATGAATGAGGCCGCGCCGGTCCGGCGGAAGGTTAAGAAGGAACGTCGCATTGCCGCCGACCGATCCATAATATACGTTCATCAGCTCATCCAGCGATTTGACCTTGTCATCTTCGGAGGCGTGGTAGAACCAGCCCGGACGGATCGACGTGTTGACCTCCGCCGGGTACCAGACCAGATCCTGCTCGTGCTCGATGACCGCCCGGCTGCCCAGGTCCTCGTCCTCCGACCGGTAGCTCCGGGCAAACGACGGATCGTCTTCCTGCTGCGATTTTTCCTGGATTTTCTCGTTATCCCGCAGCGACGCAGGCACGACGCTCCACTCCGATTCCCGGCAGTGGCCGGCTTCGTTGCCGCACCAGCGGATATCCGGACCGCAGACCGAAATCGCCGCCTCCGGCTGCAGCTCGCGGATCAGCGCGTAGTAAGCGTCCCAGTCGTACACCTGGCGCTTGCCGTTCGGCCCTTCGCCGCAGGCGCCGTCGAACCAGACGCAGAACACGTCGCCGTAATGGGTCAGCAGCTCCCTCAGCTGATTGGTAAAATATTCGTTATACGCCGGCGAATCGCCGTATGTAGGCTCATGCCGGTCCCAGGGGGACAGGTAAATGCCAAAGCGGATCCCTTCCCTCCGGCACGCCTCCGACACTTCCCGGACCACATCGCCCTGCCCGTCCTTCCACGGGCTGTTCTTGACCGAGTGCTCCGTATACCGGCTCGGCCAGAGGCAGAAACCGTCGTGGTGCTTGCACGTCAGAATCAGCCCCTTCATCCCGGCCGACTTGATGGCCGCCACCCATTGGCCGGCATCCAGCTCCGCCGGATTAAAGATAGCCGGATCCTCCTTCCCGTCCCCCCACTCCCGGTCCGTAAACGTATTGACCGTAAAATGAATGAACGCGTAGAACTCCATCTCCTGCACGGCCAGCTGCCGTTCGGTCGGCTGAACCTGTGCGGCGTAGCGGATCCTTTCGGTCGTTACCATCATGAAATGCCCTCCATCCTGGTTTTGATTACAGGTATGAATACCTTGTTCTCCTTGTAAAAGCCGGATACCTGCTTTACACCTCAGATATCCGGCTGCTGTCCCTTATTTCTTTAACGCTTTTTGGTAGATCGCCAAGTATTGATCCAGCTGCAATCCCTTGAAGCCGGCGATGTAGCTGTCCCAATCTTTGTCGATATCTTTGTTGCCCGTCACGAACTGCGCCAGGCTCGATTTCACATAATCAGTCAGCGACTTCTGCATTTGCGCAACCGTCATGGCGTCCGCCGGGTCAATGAACGTATCCGCAGGATAGACGACTTCCGGCTTGGCGAAAGGCTCGTATTTTTTGGCGGCCAGCCATAAGCGGTATTCATAGGCACCGTTGCCCAGCGGATCGCTTGGAGCGGCAAAGGATTCGCGGATGGAGTTAAGCATCTGCATCGTGCCGAGCTGCCACCAGAAATTGTCCAGCGTCGTTTCCCCGTTCGTGGACGGAGCCTTCGGAACCACTTCATACTTCGCCGGTTTGCCGTTGTAATCCAGCTTGCCGCTGTCGGCTTTTTTCCAGCCTTCACCTTCAAAGCCCCAGGAGGTCATGACCGTTCCCTCTTCAGACCAGAGGTAGTCAGCCAATTTGATGGCAGCGACCTGCTCCTCTTTCGTCGCCTTGTTCGTAATCACGAACGATCCGTCGCCCGCGCCAATGCTGTAGCCTGTCAGCTGGACTCCATTTGGTCCTTTCAGCGGCGGGACGACGTCATAATCCTTATGTCTCGGGTTCGAGTCGTCCACGCTGAAGGCACTGCTAAGCAGCGCGTAACCTACGGTGCCCACGGCAGCGTCCGGCTTGTTGGCCAGCTGCTTCACCGCATCGTTGTTCTGCGTAAAAACGGCTTTATCCATCAAGCCTTCGGCAAACAGCTTCCGCAAATACTTCAGGCCTTCCTTCCATTCGGGCTGCGCCGGTGAATAGATGACCTGGCCGTCCTTGATGCTTAAGTAATCCGAGGTGTTGTCATAGATAAAAGCGTTCATCAGGAACGAATCCACGCCGCCTCCCCACACGCCGTCGGATGAGGTCGTGAACGGAATTTCGTCGGCTTTGCCGTTGCCGTTCGGGTCTTTCTCCTTAAAAGCCTTCAGCACATTGTAAAACTCATCGGTCGTCGTCGGCATCGACAGGCCCAGCTTCTCCAGCCAGGAAGTATTGATCCACATCCGCTGCCCATAGGTGCAGTGCAGACATTCGTTCAGCTTCGGCAGCGCGTAAATTTTGCCGTCCGGGGCGACCATACCCTGCTTCAGGTAAGACACGTCTTCCATCGCCTTTTTAATGTTGGGGGCGTACTGGTCGATCAGATCGTTCAGCGGGATGAAGGCTCCCTGCTGGCCGTATTTGATCTGGTCCGCTTTGGATATGCCCGCGTTCATAATGACGGCCGGGTAGTCGCCGCTCGCCAGAAGCAGCAGCTTTTTGTCGCTGAAGCCGGCGTCCGGCACCGTGCTCCAATTAAACTTGATGCCGAGCTTGTCCTCGATGTACTTGGAGAACTTGTTGACGTCCATGTTTTCGATCCCCGCCTGCTGCGGAGCGAATACCGACAGCTCCACCGGTTTACTGGGATCCGTGGCGCCAGCCCCTGCGTCATTCTGCTCCTGCTTGGAGCCTCCGCATGCCGACAGCAGAAGGGATAATACCAACAACACACTTAAGCCGATAAATGCCCGTTTTTTCAAAGAAATTCCTCCTTTGGTTGAATGGCTCATATCCATGCCCCCTTACAAATGACCACTTCAAAACATCCTGCAGCGTTAACCCGGTCACACCCCCCTTACGAAATTCCGTTCACCGTCTTCATCCCTTCAGCGATCCGATCATGACTCCTTTAACAAAATGCTTCTGGACAAACGGATAAATGATCAGCACCGGCGCGCTGGAGACGACGATAAGCGAATATTTCAGCAAATCCTTCAGCCCCTGCTGTACGAGCAGGCTGTTCACATTGGTCATCATGTCGGAATTTTCCGAGTTCAGGATGAGAATGTTACGCAGGAAGATTTGCAGTGGGAACATGCTGTTGTCTTTCAGGTAAATGAGTGCATTAAAGTAAGCGTTCCAATGCCCGATGGCATACATCAGGAACAATACCGCAAGGATGGGCTTGGATAACGGCAGTACGACCTGCAGAAAAAATCTCATGTCGCTGCACCCGTCCATTTCAGCGGCCTCGGCCAGCTCGTCGGGAAGCGACTGGAAGAACGTCCTGGCGATAATGACCTGAAATACGGCCAGCGCGCCGGGGATGATCATAGCCCATCTCGTATTGACCATACCCAGGGATTTGACGAGCAGATAGTTTGGAATCAGCCCGCCGTCGAAAAACATCGTAAACACGATCACCACCATAATCAGCCCGCGGCCGTAAAACGTTTTGCGTGCCAGCGGATAGGCCAGCATCACGGTGAACGAAACGTTAATGAGCGTACCCACGATTGAATAAAAGAGCGAATTGCCGAATCCGATCAAAATATCGGAATTTTGGAATACCGCTTTGTAGCCGACCAGGCTGAAATTCACGGGCCAGAGCCACACCTTCCCGGACGTCACCGCCGCCGGCGAGCTGAAGGATGCGCTCAGCACATGCAGCAATGGAAATAAAATGACGATCAGCACCAGCGATAAAAACAGGTAGACGATGCCCAGAAACAGCCGGTCCGCTACCGCTTCGCGTATTTTCGTTGATTGCACGCTTTTCGCACCTCCTACCATAAACTGTTGGACGAGATCTTTTTGGCGATGAAATTGACAAGGATCAGCAGCACAAAGTTAATGACCGAGTTGAACAGCCCGATCGCGGCCGAGAAGCTGAAATTGGCGCCAAGCAGGCCGATCTTGTAGACGTAAGTCGAAATGACTTCCGACGTGTTCAGGTTCAGCGGATTTTGCATTAAGTAGATCTTCTCGAAGCCCAGTCCCATGATCTGTCCCAGGTTCAGAATCAGCATAATGACGATGACCGGAACGAGGCTGGGAAGGTCGATATGGACAATTTTCTGAAACCGGGAAGCTCCGTCCACCTTGGCAGCCTCGTATAAATCGGGATTGACCCCGGACAGCGCCGCGATATAAATGATGGCCCCGTAGCCGGTGAACTGCCACACATCCGAGAGGACGTAAATCGTTTTGAAGTACCCTGCCTTGCCCATAAAATCGATCGGCTCCATCCCGAGCGACCTGAAGATGTTGCTGAGGAGCCCGACATTCGGCGATAAGTTGACGATCAGAATCGAGACGATCACGACCGTTGATATAAAGTAAGGCGCATAGGTAATCATTTGAACCGATTTCTTGAACAAGCCGTTGCGAATTTCGTTCAGCGCCAGCGCCAGAATGATCGGCGCCGGAAATCCGATGGCCATGCCGTACAGCGAAATTTCGAGCGTGTTCTTAAAGTACTGCCAGAAGAACGGGGTATCGAACAGCTGCTTGAAGTACTTCAGCCCGGCCCACGGACTGCCGAGGATGCCCTGTACGACGTTGTACTCCTTAAATGCGATGATGACGCCGAACATCGGCACGTACTTGAAAATGACGATATAAAGCAGAGGGAGGAAGACGAGCAAATAAAACTGCCAGTGCTTCCTGATTTTCCGGCCGGCCTGTGACCCCGCCCTCTTCCGGCGGGCGGCCAATCCGGGGGGATGCGGCGAAGCCGCCTTGCTGCTAGTTGCTTCCATACCTGCCGACTCTCCTTTGCGCTTGAGTTGCCTTCATGTTATCGGCACGGCACGGATGCGTTCAATATACAACTTTCGCCCGGTCAACTTATTTCCGCAATGCTAATGAATCGTCGTTCCCATAGAAAAAATCTGAAGGGCTAAACCTTTTTCTCCATGCAACTTTTTTCTTACCGGCCTGGTCTATACCCAAAAAAATCCCGCAGGGATCTGTCCCGGCGGGATACGGCACCTTGAGGAACCGGCGCAAATGGCCTGTCAGAGAGCGGCTGAATCCCGCTCTGTCCGGGTGATGTGTTCACGGTATTCCCCCGGGGACAGGCCCACGATTTTTTTAAACATCCGACCAAACGAAATGACATTCAAATATCCGACCTCTTCGGCGATTTCCTGCACGGCATGGTCCGTATTCTCCAGCAGCGTCCGCGCGCGGCCGACCCGAAGCTCGATCAGATAGTCCACGAACTTCTGCCCGGTTTCCTCCTTGAACAATTTGCTGAGCGTTTTGGAGGGAAGATCGAACCGTTCACTGAGAAAATCAAGCGACAAATCCGGATTGGCGAATTCCCGCTCCATCGTTTCGCGGACCTTGCGGATCGTATCCGAATGATTCCGGGTGACCTGAATTTGCAGCAGCTGTTCATAGCACCGTTCCAGCGTCTTCATGAAGCTCTCTTCCACCTGCTCAAAGGTATCGGACGCGTGCAGCGCCTGCTGCAGGGGACGGTGCCCGGTCTCCTCCCACAGCTCCTGGTATTCCTTCGTCATTTTGCCCATTTCCCGCCCGATGGAATAGATCAAATAATCCGCCAGGCTGACGATATGGTCGCGGCTCAGCAGATGCTGCCCGATGCCTTGAATCAATTGGCCGTATTTATCCTTCCAGTCCGGCTTGCCGAGCCGGAACGATTGGGCGATCGAGTGGACCAGCTGAAAATAGTCGAACATGGCTCCCTGATCCTCTTTGGCCAGCGAATCATAGAAAATGATCCGGTTGCTGCCGAGAACCATTTTATATTTCAGAGCCTGCTGGGCTTGGGCGTAAGATTCCGGAATTTCGGCCGGGCACCGGGCTGCCGCTCCCGCACCGACCGTTACGGTAAGCTTCAAATGCTCCTGCACCCATCTTCTTGCATGGTCCAGCATATCCGTGACCCGGCCGCGGGGATCGTCCGTCTCCTCGATCTGCACCAGCACTCCGAGCCCGTCGCCGGAAATCCATTCCGTCCACACGATTCCCCCGTGCTCTTGGGCGGTTTCCTGGATGACGCTCTTCAGGGCGAACTTCATCAAGTACTGGTCCTCTTGGGTGAACTGGCTGCAAAACGAAGCAAACTTGTCGATTTCTACGACGCACACGACCTGCGGCATGTCGAGATCATTGAGCTGCATCGTGTCCCGCAAGGCTTCCCATTCTTCGGATTTCGGAAGATGCTGCCCTTCAACCAGCTGCTGGAACAAATACGCCTTCTTGACGTGCAGATCCTCGCGGAACTGGCGCTGATAGGTGTTGGACTGCTCCAGCATCTGGTTAATGGCGGACTGCAAAAAGGTAAATTCGTCCTGGCCGCTGCCCTGCATCAGGGCTGCCACCTTCGTCTGGGATAACTTCTGAACCTGGGTGACGATCCTTTCGATCGGCTTGTAATTTTTCCGTGCGGCATAGACGATCCATAAGCCGCCTGCGGCGATCATAACGATACCGAGGATGAACCAGACGTTATAGAGCTGGCTGGCTACGTCCACCCATTTTCCGTTAATCAGTCCGCTCTGGTAATCCCAGCCGGTCACGGGCGAAATCGCGCTCGACACGATGCTGCGCTCCTGCTCTGATTTACTGTTCGGAAGCACGTCTGCCCCCGATTTGTCGATGATATGGATGTAGCTGACATCCCGGCTGTACATACTCTCAATCAATTGGCTTAGCCCATTCGCCGTTACGTTCACGACCAGGAATCCCTGCCCGGTCTTCAGGAAAGGAGCCTTCAGCGCAAGGCTCACGACCCGCTTCGGCTCTTTGATGCTGAACTCCTCGAAATGGCGGACACCGCTCCAGCCCTCATCCTTCTTGGCCTGCTCGATATACGGCTTGATGAAAGGCGCATCCGGATAGTCTTCCAGGCCGGAACTGGTCGCATTGCTCAGAACAAATCCGTCGCTGGACCGGACGAGATATATGGAATCCACCAAGGGATAGGCATTTCTGAAGTTATTCATAAACTTGACGATCCGGATGTTCAGGTAATAGTCGTTTTCGGTTCCGCTTTTATAAAAAGTCGACAAATCCGGATTATTCAGCAGTTCCGTCATCAGCATCTGCTCGATCGTTTTCAGGGAAGAGTCAATGGAGCTCATCGCCTGCAGCATCAGCGTTTCATTGGCTTTTACGGCTTCCTTGCGGCTCTGATCCCCAAGCATTTGAAAGAAAACGAAAAAAATAAACGAAATGACGATCAAAAAAGCCGGCATATATGAAAAAAGCTGGCGGTAAAACCAATTTCGTTTCCCCATCCGTTCTTGCACTCCTTATGTAAGGCTCCTAAATCTTCTGTCCGCCGTCCTAGTAAAACGCTTTCATATTTGTTCAATTATAGCATCCTGCGGCTTCGAATTCATTAGTTCCAAATGCATAACGTGTAAAAAACGAACCCGCACCATCATTTTAACGCCGCCGGTTTTCCAAAATTTCGCTTAGAGCCGCAAGGTTTTACCACTTATTTTCCAGTTTATGGCTTTGCCTTGTCCGTCCTCCTCCCGTTATAATGCCTCGTGAAGGAGATGATTTCGATGACAACCAAAAAATGGGCAGTTACCTCGATCCTCGTCGTCCTCTTAGTCATTCAAAGCTTCGCGTGGAAGGCTGATCATGCCGAAGCGGCTCCCGTCCTTAAATTAGGGAGCGAGGATCCCAAAGTTTCTGATTTACAGTACCGGCTGCAGGTGCTCGGTCTCTATGGCGGTACGCTTGACGGAAAATACGGCCCCGGCACGGAAGCCAGCGTCAAGGAATTCCAGAGGGAGTACGGCGCCGTTGCGGATGGCACGGTCGGTCCCGCTACATGGAGACAGCTCCGGAAGTACACCTTAAGCAAAAACGATATGGAGATTATGGCGAAAATCATTTACGCTGAAGCCCGCGGCGAGTCCTATAAAGGACAAGTAGCCGTCGGTGCCGTCATCATGAACCGGATTCAGTCGGACGAGTTCCCGGACACGATTCAAGGCGTCGTTTTTCAGAAGAACGCATTCACCGCCGTCAGCGACGGCCAGTACGGCATGAAGCCGAACCGGACCGCCTACCGCGCCGCCATCGACGCCGTGCGCGGATGGGACCCGACCCATAACTCGCTCTACTACTATAACCCGAAAACGGCAACGAACAAGTGGATTTGGACGCGCGCCCGTACCGTAAATATCGGACGTCATGTATTTGCCATTTGATATCAACGTACATAGGCCCAAGGGATCATGCCCTTGGGCCTTTTTTAATATGGCAGTAACATTGTGAATGCCACTTTCCTTGACTGTCATATCCCGCTCTCCTTAAGCTGCGCTTAACCCGCGGTGCCGGACTTCATTTCCTCCAGCAGTTGGCCAAACCGGTCGAAATTTTCCTCATTGCCGTTGATGCACATTTGTTTGATCTGCTCAAACTGCTTTTCCTTTTTGAACGTCTGGCGAAAAACAACTTTAGTCCGGCCCTTCTCTTCTTCAAACGTCGCCGTAACACGGAATTGGGGCTCGGAGAGATGATCCAGGACGACCCGCTCCAAAGGGACAAGTTCTACAAAAACACTCTCGTTCGGATAATCCCGGCCATCCGGTCCGTGCATGGTGAATTTCCAGGCTCCGCCCGGCATGATGTCGATTTCATGGAACGTATTCGTGAACCCGTGGGGCCCCCACCAGCGGGCTAATAAATCTGGAGTTGTCCAGGCCTGATACACAAGGTGCTGCGGTGCGTCGAACACCCGAGTGGAAATAATTTCGTTCTTTCCGATCGTCATGCCAATGTCCTCCTACAGGTTGAATTTTTTAGGCGCCTATTTTTTACCGGTAGGCCCATTATAAAAGGTGACGCAGCGTCAGGTGCAAGCCACTTTTTTAAGCAAACAAAAAACCCGCTCCAAGAGCGGGCTTGAACGAAATACCGAACTAAAATGCTTCGACTTCCTTCATCACCTGTTTTAACACGTCCATCGACGCAAAAAGATCGGTTTCGTATTCCAGGCCGTGATTCACGCCGGGGATCAAGCGCAGCAGCAGATTCGGATTTGCCCGAAGCTGCTGAAATCTCTCCTCGATATAGCAGCTGTCGTTGTCGCCGATGAAGCATAGGCTTCTTTGCTTACTGTCCAACATCGCGTTCCAGACGAAATCTCTGCCCAGCAGAGGCGTAAACCAGATGACCTTGGCCTTTTGGAACAGATCACGCTGCACCTCAAACCCAAGCGCAATCGTTCCAATGGACTTGCCGATCAGAATGTAATCGTCGTAGGATGCGTTCTGCAGCACACGGTCGATTACGGCGCCGACATCGATGCGGATCGCTTCGGCCATCTCATCAAAGCTGAAATCCCGGTAGAACGGATCGTTGTACTGATAGTTCACCTGCAGCACGTCGTAGTTTTGGTTCAGATAAATCCCCATGGAGTAGTACAAAAGAGGTGCCTGTGCAGTGTATCCCTGTCCCGGAAAAATGATCGCCAAGCCGCTGGTGTTGGATTCTGCTTTAGACAATAAGGTATAGGATATTTTCCTGTCTTTATAGCCCTGCACCCAGTCTGCCATGATCTTCATCCAAAAAAACCTCCCTTTCGGACCTATCTAATGAGGGTTCCCTTTTTTATCTGGATCAGCGATTTTCCTTAGAGGCGGGTTCGCCCGCCAACCGTCCGACCGCCCTCATGATCGCTTCCCGCAGCTCATCGGTTTTGCCGCTACTAGCCGGATCGATCGATGGACCAAACGGGTTGGTGGGCATCCAGGCCGTGGCCAGAACCATGATACTGGTCAGAAGAAACGCCGGGGAAAAATCCGTTCCGATGTGCCCGGCCTCCTGTGCTTTCGCCAGCTCCGCAATTTTGCGGTTATGGGCTTCCTTCCTCTGATCCAGCTGCTCCGTCTTCTGCTCCAGCGTAAACCATGTCATCAGCCGCATCAGGTCGGGATTGGCCATCATAAAATCAAAAACCCGCGCGGCATACCCCGGAAGATCTTCCGGAGTAAAGGCAAACTCCTCGTACACTCTCGTCAGATGCATTTCCAGCACAGTCGAGAAAAGCTGCTCTTTATTTTCAAAATAAATATAAATCATGTTCTTGTTGCACTTCGCCATCTTGGCGATCCGGTCCACCCGGGCGCCGGCAATTCCGTAGGCGGAGAACTCGGCCATGGCCGCCTCCAGTATTTTCTCTTTTGTAGCTTCGGCGTTACGCATAGTGGTTCCTCCCGTGTTTTTGCATAGGATTTACTATATCACGATTTTTAAGCCATTGACAAACCGGTTAGTTAGTTATATATTATGAACTAACCAGTTAGTTAGTAAACCTGATCGCTGGGAAAATCAATGGAAAGAAGGTCTTTTGAATGACTTTACAAACCTCTGATCGAAAAATCGCACTCGTGACCGGCGGAAGCCGCGGTCTGGGCCGCAATACGATTCTTCAGCTTGCCAAGCGCGGCGTCGATTCGATCTTTACCTATCACACCAATGAAGCCGAAGCGCAGCAGGTCGTCCAGTCCGTCCGGGATCTGGGGCGGGAGGCTGTCGCCCTGCAGCTGAACACGGCAGACACCTCTTCCTTTGACGGTTTCGCCCAGAACGTCCGCCAAGTCTTGGCGGAGCTTGGGGCGAAGCGGTTCGATTACCTGGTTAACAATGCTGGAACCTCGCATCACAACTCCATCGAGCAGACAACCGAAGAAGAACTGGACCAGCTGTACAACGTCCATTTCAAAGGCGTCTTTTTCCTGACGCAAAAGCTGCTCCCCCTCATTAACGATGGCGGGCGCATCGTTAACATCTCCTCGGGGCTGACGCGCATGAGCATCCCGGGAAGCGCCGCTTATGCCTCGATGAAAGGCGCGGTCGAGGTGCTTACCCGGTACCTGGCCAAGGAGCTCGGCGAGCGCCGCATCGCCGTCAATACGGTGGCTCCCGGAGCAATCGCGACCGACTTCAGCGGCGGCATGGTGCGCGACAACGCCGAGCTGAATCAGCAGATCGCCGGCATGACGGCGCTTGGACGCGCCGGACTTCCGGATGACGTCGGGCCGATGATTGCTTCCCTCCTCTCCGAAGACAACCGCTGGGTGAACGCGCAGCGGATCGAGGTTTCCGGAGGCATGTTAATCTGACGTCCCTGCCCCAAACGAAGAACTGCCTGTCCACATCGCGGGACAGGCAGTTCTCTTCATATATAAAGATGATTACAACGTGATCGCATTGCCGGTTTCCGACGATTTGTAGATGGCCTCGAGAATCTGCGTCACTATAAGCGCCTGCTCCGGCTTAACGAGCGGCTCCCGATCTTCCAGAATGGAGTCGATCCACTGCTTCGCCTCCAGCTCGCCGGCGTTCAGCGATTCCCCTTCGTAAAAGGCGATGCCGCCCCCTACAGAAGTGCTCGTTTCGACCAGCTGCCCATACCGCGTATGGTTAAACGTCACCGTGCCTTTGTTATCCCAGGCGTCGCCGAACATTTCGGCCCCGCCCTCGGTACCGCACAGGGTGACCTGCGCTTCTTTCGCGTTGATCATGTTCAGCGCCCACGAAGCTTCCAGCGTAATCGTCGCTCCATTCTCCATCTTAATGAAGCCGAATGCCGAATCCTCCACCTTGAACTCCTCCGGATTCCACGGACCGAACATGTTGCCGTCCATCTTATCCTTCAGCTTATGGAACGCGGATCCGACGACGAGCTTCGGCTTATAGTTGTCCATCGTCCACAAGGCCAGATCCAAGGCATGCGTGCCGATGTCGATCAGCGGGCCGCCGCCCTGTTTTTCGATATCCATAAACACGCCCCATGTCGGAACCCCGCGTCTGCGGATGGCATGCGCCTTTGCAAAATAAACCTCGCCCAGATCCCCTTGTTCACATGCCGCATACAGCGCCCTCGAATCCGAACGGAACCGGTTCTGGTAGCCGATTGTCAGCTTTTTGCCTGTGCGCTTCGCCGCATCCAGCATTTGCTGTGCCTCGGCGGTATTCATCGCCATCGGTTTTTCGCACATGACATGCTTGCCGGCTTCCAGCGCGGCGACCGTAATGACGGCATGCGTGCTGTTCGGGGTAAGCACATGCACCACGTCGATCGACGGATCCTTGAGCAGCTCCTTATAATCCGTATATACCTTGGCTTCTTCCGTTCCATACTCCTTAGCCGCAAGCTCCGCACGATCCAGCTCGATGTCGCAAAACGCCGTCATTTCCGCCTTGTGCCGCTGCTTGGCCAGCGCGGGCAAATGCTTGCCCTTGGCGATCCCGCCGCATCCGATAATGCCGATTTTCAAAGTAGTCATCTGGTTCCCTCCCGGTTGGTTGTCTATCCGAAGCTGTGCCTTACTGTGCCAGCAGCCGCTGGATGTTGTCGAAGCTTTCCTTGACGCTGGCCAGCTCGCCTTTTACGGTCTGATCCTGTTCCACGATGATGTATTGAACCGTTCCGAGCTCTTCCGCTTTTTTCAAAATCGACGGAATGTCCATGACGCCTGCGCCGATCTCAGTGAAATCCTCCTGGTTTGCGGCTGAGAACACCACTTCATCCGTTAAATGCCCAGAAACCTTCTCCAGCAGATTCACCGGATTGGCCGACGGGGCCAGATCCTTCTGGTGAAGAAGCCCGATCCGGCTGCCGTACTTGTCCATAAAAGCGATGGGATCCACGCCGCCGCGCAGCGCCCAGAACGTGTCAAATTCAATCTGAACCAGCTCCGGATCGGTATGCTCCAGCAGAATGTCCATAATGGTCTGGCCATCAAACTCCTGAAACTCATGAAAATGGTTATGGAAGTAAAACTGAATGCCGGCTTCTTTGGACTTGCGTCCGGACGCATTGAGCCATTTGGCCAATTCCACCGCATCCTCCCGGTCACGGAAAAAGGCGCACGGCATAACGATGCCCTTGCTTCCGATCTCCGCGTTATAGCGGATGACCGCATCCAGATCCAGATTCGGATGATAGGCCACGTGGCTCGTGACCACCTGCAGGCCCAGCTTGTCCATCATGGCCTTCAGCTCCGCCGCCGTGTAGTCGACCTCGAACGTGCCGTCTTCCCGGATGTTATGAAATGCGAATTCGATGTTTTGGTATCCGATATCCGCTATGCTTTGTAGCGTCCCGGCGAAATCTTTAGCCAGCGCTTCCCGTACCGAAAACAGCTGCAGACCAACTGGAATTTGAATCATGTGAAATCACTCCTCTATAATATTTAGGCTTTGACCGACGATGTGCGCAGGTCCAAATCTTGAACAATCTGTTTATGCTCTTTATCCAGCTTATACAGCACCAGACAACCGATTTGCAGAATGGTGAGCAGGATCGGTCCAATGTAGAACAGGACGCGGATCATATCGGTCGCCTGCGGCGTAACCGCATCGGGATCATATCCGGCGAAACCAAGTGCATAAGCGACAACGGAGCCGCCGACGGCAATGCCGAACTTGGTGGCGAAGCTGTAAGCCGAATACAGCATGCCTTCGGACCGATGGCCGAACTTCCATTCATGATAATCCACCGTATCGGCGAGCATGGAGAAGTTGGCCGGACTGTTAATGCCGATGCCTATGTTGGCAATAAAGAAAATGACGAGATACAGAAATGGCGGACTGCTTTCCAGGAAAAACAGCACTCCGTACAGCAGCACGGCTCCGGTCAAGGCCAAGATGCTGCCGTTACGCTTACCAAGCCTTCTGAGTACAAACGGGGCGAGTGCGCCTCCGGCAAAGTTGGCGACATTCGCGAGCGTCAGGTACAGCGGGATCATTTCGGGCTGGCCCAGAACGTACTGAACGAAATACACCAGCACGCCGAACACGACGCCGATCCGCAGAAACATGAAGAGGGAGTTCAGAGCGATCATCACCCAAGGCTGATTGCGAAACATATGCTTAGCCGATGTGAGCGTGTTAAACTCTTTGGTTTTCTCGGCGCTCTCCGAGAACCGTTCCTTGCACTTGAGAAACACCACATAAAACATCACGACGGCGACGACGGTGAAAATGCCCATCGTAACCGGGAACCCCAAGCGGTCGTTCCCCCCGCCGATCCATTTCACAAGCGGGTTGGTGAGCGCCGATACCGCGATGGCCCCAATGGCCATCCCCATGATCCGGAAGCTGCTGAGCTGGTTTTTCTCCTCCGGATCCTTGGTCATCATCGGCATCAATGCGCCGTAAGGAAGGTTGACGCCGGAATACAGGATCCCAAGAATCAGGTAGGTCAAATAGGCGTAGATCAGCTTCCCGCCTTCCGACCAATCCGGCGTAATGAACGTTAAGACGCTGAAGATGGCGAACGGGATCGTCAAAAAGAGAATGAACGGCCGCGCCTTGCCGAACCGGCTGCTGGTCTTGTCGATCATGACCCCGATCACCGGGTCGATCACCGCGTCAAGAATTCTTGTAATCAGAAACAAGGTGCCGATGGCCGTGGCGGCCAGGCCGTACACATTCGTGTAAAAATAGAGCAGATAGCTTGTCGTCATCCCCCAAACGAAGTTGGACGCCAAGTCTCCAAAGCCGTAACTGATTTTTTCGCTTAAGGACAGCTTTCCCGCCGCTTGAGCCATGTCTCATCACCACTTTTTGTGTTTTACAATGCGGTTTCTCGGTTTCCTATCCTGATGAACATGCTTGCTTTTCTTCCCCCGGCGAATCCGGAAAATCAACCTTCCTCCGGCAAAATGTAATGCGTTACATTTTAAGGGATGAAAAAGAGATATTGGCCTTACTGGTTGGTTTTGCTAAGGGGTACCTTTGATTCGCGCGAATCCGGTTTCTAGAAATGTAACGCATTACATTTCAGCGGTTTTAAAAAAACGGCTGCTTGGTAACCGTTTCTTTAAGCGATATTGTAAGCGATTTCTATAAAGAGCGCAACCCCCATTTTTCACCTGTCAGCGGGAGCGCTTTGCCGTCGACTCCCGGATGACGATTGCATGGGGCAGCAGGATCGTCTTGTTCTCGCCCGCTTCTCCGCGCAAGCTTTGCAGGAGCGCCTCCATGGCGGCACGGCCGAGATCATACTTGGGCTGGCGTACCGTCGTGATAGGCGGCCGGCTCATCAGCGATTCCACCGTATCGTCGAATCCGACGACGGCAACGTCATCCGGCACCGATTTGCCCAGCGATATCGCCCCGTTGACACAGCCGATGGCTGTAGCGTCACTGGAGCAGAAAATGGCGGTCGGATGCTCCGCAGCTTGAAGCCATTCGACGGCAAGGTCGTACCCGTTCTGGTACTCGTAGTCGCTCTCCCTGATCCACTCCTGGCGCACCTCGATCCCCGCCGATTCCAGCGCTCGCCGGTACCCCTGCTCCCGGGCGGCGGAAGAACTCTTCGCGTTTCCCCCTTTAACCATGGCAATCCGCCGGTGGCCCAAAGACAGGAGGTGGGATACCGCATCAAAGGCTGCCTGCTCATTGTCGACCGAAACGCTGTAAGCGTGCTGCACCTGCTCATATTCCGAGCACTGCACGATGCTGTAATCTTTCGCCAGTTGATCCAGCTCCTCCGCGCTCAAGGTGGAAGCCACAATGATGACGCCGTCGACGATTTTTTTCTTGAGCATCTGCAGCAGCTCTTCTTCCTTATCATGGTCGTCCTCGGAGGCGCAGACCAGCACCTGATATCCGTTCTTCTGAGCTACATCCTGTATTCCCTTATACACGTCCGCCATAATTGGAAAGACGAGGCTCGGAGTCAGCACCATAATGCGGCGCGTCTCCGCTCTTCTTAATTCCCTGCCGAGGGAATTGGGCTCATACTCCAGCGCTTTGATCGTTTCCATCACTTTCTTGCGCGTCGATTCCTTGACGAGGGGACTGTTGTTCAGCACCCGGGACACGGTCGCAACGGACACGCCGGCCGTCTTGGCCACGAACTGTATGGGTCTCATATTATAGGCCGCTCCTTTACTCCGTACAATTGGGTTTATCTTTCATTTTATCATAGATTTCAAGGCCAATTCCAATTCCATGGTTGGCTGAAGCTCCATATTTTCATAGAGAACGCTGTCCGCGGAATGCCCTTGATCAGCAGGCCTGATGCCGAAATCAAACAGCTCGCCTGTGCCCAACTGGCCGATTCAGCCTTTTTCAATACTGCCATGCCATGTATAATGTATGAATACGAAAACATAAGGACGGACTGCTTATGCTGCAATCGCTGAATGCCCGACTCAACCGAATCATGCCTTTGATTACGCCGGCCAGCATCGTCATCGGCGTCTTATGCGGAGGTTTGCTGTCTTCGTATACGTTCATGTCTCCCTGGCTGTTTGCTTTTATGACATTTGCCGGAAGCATCAGCTTGAGCTTCAAGGATTTTCTCAGTGTTATGAAAAGGCCGCTGCCGCTCTTCGCCTGCCTGCTCGTTTTGCATGTGATCATGCCGTTGGTCGCCCTCGGCACGGGCAGGGTTCTATTCCCGCTCGATGCTTATACGATCACCGGGCTTGTACTTGCCGCGGTCATCCCTACGGGGGTCAGCAGCTTCGTATGGGTAAGCCTGTACAAGGGACATATCGCGCTGACATTGTCCATCATCCTGGTCGACACGCTGATCGCGCCTTTCGCCGTTCCGGGCATTCTGTCGCTGCTGATCGGAACGAGCGTTCATATGGACATCCTGCCGATGATCAGCAGCCTATTCGGCATGATCGTGGTCCCTTCCCTGCTCGGCATGGCCTTGAACGAATGGAGCAAAGGCGCCATCGTTCCGGTCTGGGGACCGCGCCTTAACCCGTTCTCCAAGCTGGCCATGGCGCTGGTCATCATGATCAACGGCTCCGTGGTCGCTCCTTATCTGTCCGACATCAGCCCCCGACTGGTCGGCATCGCTGCGGTCATCGTCTTTTTGGCCGCGGCCGGGTACCTGCTGAGCTTCGCAATCTCCGCCCTGATGGGCTGGAGCGAGCCGGAGCAGGTTGCCCTCGTCTTCAACGGCGGGATGCGCAACATCAGCGCGGGCGCCGTCCTGGCCGTCGCCTATTTTCCCGCACCGGTCGCCGTTCCCGTCGTTCTGGGCATGGTCTTCCAGCAGATGATGGCGTCTTTGGTCGGACTTCTGCTCGGCCGCCGCACACAGCTTCGAATACGGCGGGAGGAGTCGGGGAATACCCAGACATTATAAAAAAAACAATAAAGAAGCTCACCCTTCCGATTCGGGTGAGCTTCTTTTTATCTGGTTCACTTTTCCGCGAATAAACCGTCGGTATTTATTTTATCTATGCGGATACTAGCTCCGCAATGCGTTACTTCAATTTGATTTTGGTTTTGATTTTGCTCCCGCAGCCGCAAATGATCGTATGCTTCAAATTTTTGATCGGCTGGTGGCACATGGGGCATACACTTGGCTGAAGCATCATGCCGGATCACCCTCCCTTTCATTTGTTCGCACGCCTCGATCCATGCGGCTGCCGCCTTTAAGGGGCAAAACCGCTGCTGCCGCTTTACGCTTGGACGGTTAAGCCCAAACCTTCGGCAACGCGGGTTCCGTAATCCGGATCCGCTTTGTAGAAATGGGAGATCTGGCGCAGCTTAATTTCCTCCAGCTCCACCGGCTTCATCGCTTCCACGATGGTCCGGATGAGGCGGGCCTTCTCTTCTTCGCTCATCAAGCGGTACAAGTCCCCGGCTTGCGTATAGTGATCATCGTGATCGTACGCCGTTTGTCCAGCATAGCCTTCGACCTCGAACGGAGTGATCCGGGCATGCGGATCTTCCTTCGGTCCGTTGAAGCTGTTAGGTTCGTAATAGACCGATCCGCCGCCGTTCGTACCCGAATTCATGTATCCGTCGCGCTGATAGTTGTTGACCGGTACCTTCGGACGGTTGATCGGCAGCTGGTTGTGGTTCGCCCCTACACGGTAACGGTGCGCATCCGCATAGGCGAACAGGCGGCCCTGCAGCATTTTGTCCGGGGACGGTTCAACGCCGGGAACAAGGTTGCCCGGAGAGAACGTGGCCTGCTCCACTTCGGCAAAATAGTTTTCCGGATTCCGGTCAAGCACCATTTTCCCAACCTCGATTAACGGATAATCCTTCTGGGACCACGTCTTCGTCACGTCAAACGGATCGAACCGGTACGTGTTTGCGTCCTCCAGCGGCATAATCTGAACATACAGCGTCCAGGACGGATAGTCCCCTGCTTCGATCGCCTGCTGCAGGTCCTGAATATGGTAGTCGGGATTTTCACCTGCCAGCTTTGCCGCCAGATCCGGATCCAGGTTCTTCACGCCTTGGTCTGTTTTAAAATGGTACTTGATCCACACAGCTTCACCCTGCTCGTTGACCCATTTGAATGTATGGCTGCCGAAACCGTGCATATGACGCAGCGTCGCCGGAATGCCGCGGTCGCCCATCAGGTAAGTAACCTGGTGCAGCGATTCAGGAGATAAGGACCAGAAATCCCATACGGCGTTCGGATTTTTCAGGTGCGTTCTCGGATCGCGCTTTTGAGTATGGATAAAGTCCGGGAATTTGATCGCGTCGCGAATGAAAAAGATCGGCGTGTTGTTGCCGACGATATCGTAATTGCCTTCTTCAGTGTAGAACTTTACAGCAAATCCGCGCGGGTCGCGGACGGTGTCTGCGGAGCCAAGCTCTCCCGCAACGGTCGAAAACCGGATAAAGAGGTCGGTTCGCTTGCCCTTGTCATGGAACAGCTTCGCTTTGGTATATTTAGACATGTCGTTGGTCACTTCAAAATAACCGTGCGCTCCGGCACCTTTCGCATGAACGACACGCTCAGGAACTCTCTCGCGATTAAAGTGGGCTAATTTCTCCAGCAGGTGAACATCTTGAATCAGGGTAGGACCGCGATGTCCGGCCGTAATGGAATTTTGGTTGTCCCCAACCGGGGCTCCCCAGCTCGTTGTCAGTTTATTGGAATTGGAATGATTTGTACTCATTAGCTCTCCACCTTCTTCGTAAAATGATCATCAAAAACCTCATAAACAAATGATAACACTTATCAATTTAAAGTCAATATTTATTTAGAATAATTATAAATAAGATTTTTAAAACCGTTTGAATCGTTGGTCCGTCTGTACCACAGAGACAAAGAAAGGAGGGCTGCCCGCTTGGGCTCTCACGCAGAAATGAAAAAGGTCAGCATGGGACAAGCCGGAGTAGAAACCGATGTTTATGACGCCATCATGGAGCACCGGGAAACGCTGCTGAACATCGCTTACAGCTATTTGCGCAATCGTCATGATGCCCTGGAGGCGCTGCAGGAAATGACGTGCAGGGCATGGGTCAAACGCTCGACGCTGAAAGACGGCAGGGCGCTGAAGGCTTGGCTCATCCGCATTCTCATTTATGTATGCATCGATGAACAGCGGCGCAGGAAGCGGACCGTTCCTACCGTGGATGCGCAGCTTGAGGAGATTAGCCAGCCTCATGATGCATTCAAAGCATTCAACCACGATAAGGTCGCCATGGGTCCCTTGCTGGAAAAGGTGAAGCCGAAATACCGCCATGTGCTGATCCTGAAATACTACAACGACCTGACGCTCACGGAAATCGCCGCGATTCTCGGCAAACCGGAAGGCACGGTCAAAACGTGGCAGCATAAGGGGCTTGGCCAGCTCCGCAAATGGATGAAGAATCGGAGGGATTGGGAATGAACACGAACCCTGAAGAACAAGCCCTGCTTGCCGACGCGGCGCAGCTCCGGCGGGAAAGGATGCAAATCGGCGATACGGAAGCTACCGAGGCGATCCGGCGCGGATTCGCGAATAGATCGGCTTCACGGAAGCGGCGTTTGCTGCCCTATGCCGTCGCTGCAGTGGTGCTGGCCGTGCTGCTCGGCGCCGGATGGTGGCAGGGCGGCCCGATCGGCATTCCTGCACCCCATACGGCGAAGGATATGAGTTGGGGCGCATTGGAAAGATACAGGGCCCTATCCGCCAAAGACGTGGACCATGCGACACTCGAATCCGCAGTACGCAACGATTACATCCAAATCGTCAACAAGTCGGTTTCCTCCGGTCCTTACCGAATTACCCTCGACGCCGTCACGGCAGACGAGAACAAGATGCTGCTGCTTTACACGGCCACAGCCGAGTCCAGCCATGAAATCAAAGCGGTGAACAGCGTCAAAGTGACCGATTTGAATTCAGGCAGGCCTCTGAATGCTGAGCTGCAGATCAGCAATGGAGACGTACACAGCTTCTCCGCTCTGAGCACGGTGATGCTTGACCGAAGCCAGCCTTTTCCGAGCCGCATCGAGGTTGATTTTCAGGTGACCTCCGTAAATCCCGGGAAGCTTGGCGACCCGAAAACCAGAGCGGCCGCTGCGGACTTCCTTTATTCCGACCGTATGAAAATTAAAGTTGATTTAGAACCAAAATTTGAAAAGTCGCCGACCTTTGTGATGCAGCCCGATCGTTCTATCAGCATCGATGGCCATAAGGTTGTTCTCTCCAAGGTGGAAATGTCTCCGTTGTTGACGCGCGCCACCTTCGTGATCGATAACGGCAGCGAGTTGGATTTCAAAACAAAGCAATCCATCTGGGATAAGCTCCGTTACATGACCATCGTCTCCACTAACAGAAATGGTAGGGCTGTGCAGCTGAGTCCGGTAGCCGGAAACGGGACCGACGAAGGCTTCCAGCAAATATTCAGCAGCATCATGCTCGACAAGCCCCGCTCGCTTGTGCTGAAGATGTACCTCGAGTCGGATGACGCAGGCGTCCCTAAACCTCTAAAGGATCTGCCCGTCGTTGAACTGAAAATCAAATGATGGCTGTAATGAAAAGGAAAAAACCGCGATACGATCGCGGTTTTTTAGTCTTCTGCTTTATGATCCGGGCTCGGCCATCGTGATCTTCATCTACTCATCGCCTGACCAAACTTGACGTGAAGAAACGACGGTTTCTCCAGACTGAATCGCCTGCTGCATGAGCATGCCCAAATAATGATCCTGCGAAGCATCGGAGAGACTGTAGAAACTGGGGCCGCCCGCAGCGTAGACAGCCATTTGCTGCAGGCAGCAGGCAATCGCGATTTCGTCGTCGTACAGCCTTGCAGGGGCAAACGGATTGTTATACACCCACCGTTCTCCCGCCATGACCCCCTCCAGAAAGTACCCTTCCTGATTCTCGAGCTCACCCTTATTGATTCGCTTGAAGTTCAAATGTAGCGGCGTACGGAAGTCCTTCAGGACCGTCAGCCGGTCATCGAATATTTCGCCCCGCTCCCCCCGAACCGACAGGTGGTTCGAGCGGATCCAGGAACGATGCTGGTCCGCGGTGAAATCGTAGATCCCGAGCTTGCCGCCGAAATCCAGCCAGGCCAAATCTCGCTGGGACGTCACGATCTGTTCTTCCGGCGGTGGTCCGCTCCGGGTAGGTCCTGCCACCCAGTCGGACTCAAACCGCATTGCCCGAACGCGGACGTCTTCAAATCCAATACCGAGCATCTTCCGAAGCAGGGCGGCTCCGTGGTAAAAGTGTGAAATCGATACGGTTGCCTGGGTTACGTTCCCGAGCAGCCCTTCCCGAATGATGGCCATTCTGGCTTGATTCATCGGATGGAACGGATACTGCTCGGCGACCTGCACCCGCGCACCACGGCGTGTCAGCTGGTTATGCAGCCTGATCAGCCCGTCCAAATCAGGTGCAGGAGGCGTTTCCGCCAATGCGGGAATGCCATGGTCCGCAAGCTGAATCAAATACTCCGCGCAAGCCGATGCGCTGACCGACACGACCATGAAATCCGGCTGCGGGCCGGTCAACAGCTGTTCAAGCGTCCTGTATGCGGCCACCTGCCACTGGCGCTCCATCACCTGGCCTTTGGCTGCGTCCCGGACCACCATTCCCGTGACCTGGAATTTCTCTGGAAGCGCTTGCGCAATTCTTAAAAAATATTGGGCCCGAAATCCACCACCGCCGATAATGCCGAAAGTTGCAGGCCTTCCCATAACAACACCTCCTTTTTATTGAGAGCAGCCCGAAGGCGGCAGTACCATGAGCGACAGCCATGAACGAATCGCGGATATCGCCCGCTTCTCCCTTGGATAATAACTACCTTAGCACCGGCCCTGATCATTGACAATCCGCCGATAGTCAGAAGAAAGAACCGGCCGTTGGCCGGTTCATTCCCGATGAGGATGGAACCATTTTTTCTATGATTGATTTATTCCGCCTGATACCGATCATAAGCCGCCTGATATACGGACATGTACTGGTCCAATCCCATTTTCTTCAAGTTATTGACGTACCCGTCCCACTGATCGAAAGACGCGGAGCCGTTAATGAATTTTGCTTCCATTTCCGCGGTGTAATCCTCAATGTCCTTGCCGATGGAAGACATGACCTCCGTCTCCTCCGGCGTATAGTTAAAGTTATACAGGATGTTCTTCACCGCGTAAGGCTTGGCTTTTTCGGCCGCGGCCATGGAATTCGGGAGCGTCTCCGACCCTTTGAAATACTTCTCCGTCACGAAGCCGGGATAGCTTCCACCCAGCCAGGTGAAGTATTTGGCCAATGCCTGGTCCTGCGTCAGCCCGTCCGGATTGTTCGTGATTTCGTCCACGTATTTCAAACTGCCGCTCGCGTCACTGGTATACGTCTCCCCTTCCTTGCCCATGAAATACAGCTTGGCGCCTTCATCGCTGTAGAAGTAATCCATCCAGCGGATCGTAGCTTCCGGATACGGATCTTTATTGGTAATGGCAAAAGCGCCGACATGCACCATCGGAACTTTGACATGGGCATACAGCTGGTCGCCATGCGGCCCTTTCAAGGCTCCGAGTCCCGTAAATTCCTTGCGCCCCATCACGGTTTCAGGGTTCGGCACGACCGTTGAACCAAGCAGGCCGGCTTGGCCCTTGGCGTTCAAGGCACTGCCCTCGATCGTAAATATTTCGGGATCGATCAGCCCCTCCTTATAGAGCTTGCTTATGAACTGCAGCACCTCTTTGTACTGCGGCAGGGTTTTGATAAAACGAAGCTTGCCTGTCCCAGGGTCCACATCCACCAGCTTATGCCCGAGGCCGCTGGTGCCAAGCCCCCAGGCCCCTTTCATGTGGTCGATCAGGACGGTCACGCCGCCGGCGCTGAACGGAATCTCGTCATGCTTGCCGTTCCCGTTCAGGTCCGTCGCCTTGACCGCCTGCAGGTACTTGTAAAATTCCTCGGTCGTCTGTGGTTCCTCCATCCCCAGCTTCTTCAGCCAATCTTGGTTGATCCACAGCGGCGTGCCGATCAGCATGGAGAGAAGATCCGGGTCATAGAAGGACGGAAGAGAATAAATGTTGCCGTCCGGCATCGTCAGCCCTTTGCGGATGTCCGGATATTTCTCCATCAGCTTTTTGAAGTTGGGCGCGTACTTGTCGATCAGGTCATTTAACGGAATGAAGACGCCCTGCTGCCCATACCGGGCGAGCTCAGCCGATCCGACGCGCGCTGAATAAAAGACGTCCGGATAATCGCCTCCCGCCAGCGCCAGGTTCCTTTTCTCGGTCAGCGTTTCAAACGGCACCAGATTGAACTTCACCTGGATATTCGACATTTGGCTGTACGTTTTCCAAATCAGCGTATCTTCAAATTTGCTGCCGTTGGTCGGCGACTTGCCTGTGAAAAAGGTCAGCTCAATCGGTTCTTTCACGATCGGCATGCCCGTTTCGTTCAGAATTGCCAGCTTGTCGGTCTTGTTCTCCCCTTCGCCTTCCGACGCACTGCCGCTGCATCCGCTCAGCAACCCCGCAGCCATCACGAGCGACAGCGTGAGCGGTCCCCATTTGCCCCTCATCTTACGAAGCCGTTGTTGCTTTCCCATACTCCATCTCCTCCGTTAACGTTTAGATTTGAACCTGATCAGCCTTTAATCGCACCAACCATGACACCTTTGACGAAATACTTTTGCAGAAAAGGGTAAAGAATGAGCATCGGCAGATTCGTGACAATAACCGCCGCATATTTGATCGCCTCGGCATCCATCAGACTGCGGGCCAGCGTATCATCGCTGATATCGACCATCTCCTGCATCTGGTTCTGTACCAGAATCTCGCGCAGAAACAGCTGCATCGGATACAAATCCCGGTCCGACAAATAGAGCAGCGCGCTGAAGTAAGCATTCCAATGTCCGACCGCGTAGAACAGCACCATGACCGCGAGTACCGGTCCCGACAGGGGCAGTACGACTTTGAGCAAAATTTTAATATTGGAGCATCCATCTATGAAGGCCGCTTCTTGAACTTCCTTGGGGATGGAGGATTGAAAAAACGTGCGCATGATCAGAATGTTCCATACCGAGACGGCGGACGGAATAATCATGGCCCAGAACGTATTGAGCAGCCCGAGGCTTTTGATCAGCAGGTATGTCGGAATCATGCCGCCGCCAAAAAACATCGTAAACACGATCAGGAACGTAAAGAAGTGCCTGCCTTTAAAGTCCGTTCGGGACAGCGGGTAAGCCCCGGCCACGGTCATCACCACATTGAGCGCGGTTCCGGCAACTGTGTACATAACCGTGTTCATAAAGCCACGGAGCAGCTCTTTGTTCCCAAACAGGCGTTCATAACCAACGAGCGAGAACCCTTTGGGCCACAGCCATACCTCTCCCCGGATCACCGACCCGGGATGGCTGACCGAAGCGATCAGCACAAAGAACAGCGGATACAGAACGATCAGGGTGACGACCCCCAACAGGATGTAGATGCCTATGCCCGTGATCCGTTCGGACCTGGTCTCCAGCATGGATGACCCTCCTTCCGTTGTCTAGTCAAGATTACCATAGGCTGCTTCCGCCCATTTTGCGCGCGATCCGGTTTACGGTCAGGAGCAGCACGAAATTGACGACGGCATTGAACAGACCCACGGCGGCGGAATAGCTGTACTGCGCCCCCAAAATGCCGCTGCGGTATACGTTGGTGGCAATGATGTCCGACGCTTCCATATTGAGCGAATTTTGCATCAGGAACACCTTTTCAAAACCGACGCCCAAAATCGATCCGATGTTCAAAATGAGCAGAACGACGATCGTCGGCGCGATGCCCGGCAAATTGATGTGCCACATCCGTTTGAGCCTGCCGGCACCATCCACCTTGGCCGCTTCATGAAGCTGCGGGTCAATCCCGGACAAGGCGGCCAAATAAATGATCGAGCTCCAGCCCATGCTCTGCCACACGCCTGACCAGACATAGATGCTCTTGAACCATGACGGTTCAGTCAGAAAAGCAACCGGCTGTCCGCCAAGCCATACGATAACCGCATTGACGAGCCCGCTGACCGGAGACAGAAACATCATCAGCATGCCGACCACAACCACAGTCGATAAAAAATGCGGGGCATAAGTCACCGTCTGGACGAATCGCCGGAACTTGGATGAACGCACCTCATGCAGCAGGAGCGCCAGCACGATCGGAACCGGAAAACCCGCGATCAACTCATACACCCCGATGCCAAGCGTGTTCCACAGAATGCGCGCAAAATAAAAGCTGTCAAAAAAGCGTTCGATATGCTTGAGTCCGACCCAAGGACTCCCCGTGATGCCTTTCGAGGCGATGTAATCCTTGAATGCGATCTGCACGCCGTACATGGGAATATAGTGGAAGACGATAAAGTAACCCAGAACCGGGGCAATCAACAGATACAGCTGCCAATTCCGGAGCCATGCCGCCGCCCGGCTGCTCCCTCGTCCGTTATTCTCGTACATGCTGCCGACCTTGCCGGCCATCTTGTTCACCGCCGTTTGGCTGTCCACAACGAATTTCCCTCCCCCTTGATCTTCTGTGCAAGATTCATGCCCCATGCTGGACGCTATCTGACACGAATGCATCATGACACAGCTTTGCCGCACGCCGCTATGGACAATTTTCAAGATGCTTACCCATCTCTCAACTCTTCTAACTTGCAGTCCGGAAATCATGAATAATCAAACTAAATCATAAAATTTGCATATACAATTTTTACGTTCTCTTAACATCCGCGCCCAATCGACTTAATAGTGAGCCGTTACATTAATGGGATAGGTATCCGTGCCAAAATGGTTTGAAGGGAGCTTAAGCGGTGATGATTAGCTGGATCAAGGAACGCAGGCGCTCGCTGTTCGTCCAGATTTTCGTTAGTTTTCTTGCGCTGATCCTGCTGTTTGGCGGGGTTTATACGGCCATTTACCATATGTTTAAAGGAACGCTTCAGGAAGAAATCATCCAGTCGAACCAAAGTGATCTGCACGATGCGGCGGGCCGCTTCACCAATCAGCTCCAGCGTCTGCAGGTGCTGCTGTACGATCTGTACAGCCAGGAGGACTTGATCGGCTTTAACAGCCAGCTTCACAGCGCCGAGAGCCAAAACGTCGATTATCTCAAAGCCCGGAGCGTGATTCTCCAAATGAGAAGGGATGTATACAACCCCCTTTTTTACCTGGAAGACGTTATTATTTATTTTGACGAAAAAGATTTTGCCCTCAGCAAATCCGGAAGCAGCAGCGCTTCCTACCTGTTCAGCCATCTGTATGCCAGCTCCGCGTACCCGCAGCCGTTCTGGCAGACCGCCTCCGAGTCGTCTGATCCTCAGACGTTCCGGCTACTGCCGGCGTCGCCGTTTCACGTCAATGTCACGGTGCCGGATGCCAAGCAGCTGCTGCCTTACGTGTACCAGCCGCCTGGCGGACGATATCAGGTGATCGCATTGATCGACATTGAAAAAGCGGCCAGTTCATTTTTCGGCAACACCCAGAACCGGACGATAGGAATCATGGACACGGAGGGAAACCTGCTGTATCAGCATGGAAAACTCAGCATGGATACGCTGCCTGAATTCAAGCCGGGACAGCTTCAGATGCTCATTGACGATACCTATTATTTCAAAACATCGCCGGACCAAGGGCTGACTTATATTACGGCAATACCCTACAGGCATGTCTCCTCGCAGTTCAGCCGGGTGACAGGAACCGTCCTGGTCATCTTCATGCTGACGCTCGCCGTTTCTGTAGGCGTTTCCATCCTCCTCAGCCGCAAGCTGCATACGCCCGTCAAGCGCATGCTGTCCGCCATGCTGGACCATAATCCCTTTGATGCAGCCCCTGCACCCTTGCGGAAGGGCACGGTGGAATATGATCTGATCGCGGAGAGGATCCACGAGCTGCAGCGGGACAAAAACGAGATCCGGGCCAAGCTCCAACAGCAGCGATCCGTACTGACCAGCTATTCGTATATCAGCCGCCTTAAAAACATCAACACGGATATTAACGAATGGAAGGACTTCCTGACGGCGGACGAACGCTATGTCGTGGTGCTGTATCACATCCGGTTCCGCTTGTCCCATACGGCAGATTTGCCTGTGCACGCCGATACAGCCGTCAGGCATCTGCTGGACCATATTCATATCCTGACGACCGGGCAGTTCGAGGGCTCCCATACGTTCCAGCTGGAGAAAAATGAAATTATATCTATTATGAAGGGAGCATCCTCAAGCTCGACTTATCCCTTTCTGGAAGAGATCCGCAGCATGCTGGAGGCGGAGAAGGACCAGATTCTGGTCAGCATTGCCGTCAGCGGCGATATCCACCAGGTATCGGAGTTCAGCCGGGCTTA
Organism: Paenibacillus sp. FSL R5-0378; assembly: GCF_038009285.1. Lineage (NCBI taxonomy): Bacteria > Bacillati > Bacillota > Bacilli > Caryophanales > Paenibacillaceae > Paenibacillus > Paenibacillus sp. FSL R5-0378. Next base: position 2,895,203 of record NZ_JBBPAY010000001.1, on the reverse strand, counting down.
CCATGAGCTGCGGTCGTGGACGGCCCAGGCCAAATTGGTCGAGGAGGCCCAGCTGATTACCGGCAGCCGCTCCCTTCCCGCTTCCGTATCCCTAAGCCCTGCTCAGGAGCGCGAATTCACCGCTTCCCTGCAATCGGGCCAGGACACCCGCTGCCTGCAGCTGATCGACCAGGCGCTGGACTTTATGCTGCGCAAGGAAGCCGGCATCGGCCAATTCCGCTTCTTCGCCGATTCCATCGCCTCGCGGGTCATCTACTTCGTGGAAGCCGCCCAGGTGGAACCAACGAAGATTCAGTCGCTGAAGCAGTGGACCCGCGGGCTGCAGGACTGCCAGTGCGTCACCGATTACCGACAAGTCTTCCGCCAGCTGCTCGAAGCAGCCTGCTCCCTGCTGCGTTCCAAGTGGGATGCGCGGGAAGAGCCGCTGATCTCCAGGCTGCTGAAGGTCATGCAGACCCAGTACGCAGAGGATTTGTCCCTGGATTACCTGTCGGCCAAATTCAATCTGACGAGCACCTATTTATCCGCCTATATCAAAGACAAGACCGGCTTGAATTTCAGCGACCATCTGCAGGGCATCCGGATGGAAAAGGCGCGCGAACTGCTCGCCTGCACCAGCCTGACCGTCAATGAAATCAGCCAGCAGGTCGGGTACCTCAATATCACCTCTTTCAACCGGACCTTTAAAAAGGTGACCGGCATCACGCCGGGTGCCTACCGCAAAAGGCATTGGCTTCAGAGCACCAGCCAAAGCGGTTAGCGGAACCTGGATGCGGCGCTCCGCTCTTTTCGCATGTTGACCCAACACAAAAACAGCCATTTGCCGGTTACATACAGGCAAATGGCTGTTTTTTGCTTGAAGTTATATCTCGAACAACATACATCCCATGATCAGGTTCGCCGCCATGCTCAACAATTCCAGTACCCATAACATGACAAGATCCGCCTTAGGTTAATTTTGCTAATCATATTCCTAAAGCAAAGCGGTCGCAGTGTCACGTCATAAACAAGGCACTCTGTATAATTCTTCTAAAATATCCCACTATAAGAAAGGAAAGATTGCCAAGGGAGGAGGATGAGGATCATGAAACCCCAAATTTCGTTCGTTCAATCGGTCATGATCTTGATGCTCAGCACGGGGCTGATGAACCATGTCATCATTATCCCGGTCCTGCTGGATGCCGCTGATCGGGACGCCTGGATGTCTGTAATTGTTGCGGCGGCATGCTCGCTGGCGTGGATTGTCATCCTGCACTTAGGAATCAGCAAAATCGGCAAGCGTCCGATATTTGACATCGTCTCAAAGGCTTACCATCCTCTTGTAGGGCGCCTGCTGGCCGGAGCGGCAGCGATCTATCTCTTTGCAATATGTACGATTACGACCCGGGACACTGTTTACTGGATCCACCAGACCTTTTCTCCTGAAACACCGATTCTGGTGTTTGCCTTGATCTTTCTTTTCATATCGGTGGTCAACGCGTACCTTGGTATCCAATCGATCGCTAATACGTCCAGCATCCTGCTGCCCATTGTCATCCTGCTCGGCTTTTTCGTCATGTTTTCGAACACTATGCATAAAGACTACTCCTTGCTTAAACCGCTTCTCGCCCATGGCATGCAGCCCGTCTGGAGCGGCGTGATCTATGTGGGGGCCGGCTTCGCGGAAGTGATCATGCTGTTCTTCATGCATCATCACATCAAAACCCGCCTGTCGTATCTATCCTTTATGATCATCATACTTCTGCTGGCGGGTCTCACTATGGGGCCGCTTATCGGTGCCATCACGGAATTCGGGACGGACGAAGCGGGCAAGCTGAGGTTTCCGGCTTACGAGGAATGGAGGCTGCTGACGATCGGCCGCTACATCGAGCATCTGGATTTTTTCAGCGTGTACCAATGGTTCAGCGGCGCGTTCATCCGGATATCCCTCTCCATGTTTCTCATTCTGGATGTATTCCGGATTCAGAGCAAAAAGGGAAAAGCCTGGATGCTTGGCTTCCTTTACGCGGTCATCACCTTCATCTCAACCATGCCGATCAGCGATCAGGCATTTTTACGAATAATGACAAACTATTTGCTCCCTATATCGCTGTGGGGAGTGCTGGCGTTATCCGTTATTATGACTGGACTGCTCCTGCTGGCTCAGCGAAGGGGGAAAGCGGCGTCATGATGAGAAAAAGCAGCCGGAACGGTTCAGCGATCGATGCTTTGGTCTCCCGCTTATTCGATTCGAGTGCGGATATTAAGAATATAACCCTCCAGCTATCCAATGCAGAATACAGCGTTCAGCTGCTGTACTGCCAAGGGTTGTGCGACATCAACAAAGTGGAGCAGGATATCATCCCTGAACTGAAGGGCATCTCTGAAGATGTTTTTCAGTCGGACCAAATGAACCTGCAGCAGAAAGTTCCGTTTCACATGCAGGCCCTGCCTGAAAAAAACCGGGAAAATGCCATCAAGGAAACTGTGCTGAACGGAAATCTTCTGCTCCTATTCAAACCTACTTATCAGATTTACTCGGTGACTGTAGCCGATCCGCCCTTACGGCAGCCGGAGGAGCCTAATACAGAGGTGTCGACCCGCGGACCGCGGGACGGATTTGTCGAAGATGCATACACCAATCTGGCCTTGATTCGAAGAAGGCTCAAGACTGAGATGCTGGCGGTTGAAGCGTTCACGATCGGATCCGATACGTCGACCGAGGTATTTCTGATGTACCATAAGGGTGAACTTCAGAAGAACGTACTTGATAAAATTCGCTCCAGGCTTACGCACGTACGTACCAAGGGCCTGATCAGCAATACGCAGCTGGAAGAAACGTTGACAGGCTTTTCCTTTTTTCCGCTAATGTCCTATACGGGCCGGCCGGACTACGCCGTTAACGCATTGCTTCATGGCAAATTCGTACTAGTGATGAATGGTTCGCCGACGGTGGTCTTTGCCCCCGTGACCTTTAATCTTCTGCTTAACACGTCGGAAGACGCACATTACGTCAATGTCTTCGTGGCCTTCACCAGGTTACTGAGGATAAGCGGGGTCATGCTGTCGCTTTTTTTGCCGGGCTTCTGGACGGCGATTACGACATACCACCAGGATCAGATCCCCTTCACCCTGCTGGCGACCATCGTCAACTCCAGGCAAGGCGTGCCGCTCCCGGTCCCATTGGAGGCCGTGGTGAGCCTGCTGCTCTTTGAGATTTTCAGGGAGGCGGGGATGAGACTGCCTTCATCCTTCGGACAGACCTTGTCGGTCGTCGGCGGGTTGATTATTGGCCAGGCGGCCATCAGCGCAGGGATCGCGGCACCGGGGACCATCGTCGTTACGGCGATTTCGGTCGTCTCCACCTTTACGCTGGTGAACCAGTCCCTAGTCACGGTGGTAAGCTTGCTAAGGCTGGTGATTCTGCTGATCAGCGGGTTTCTCGGACTGTTCGGCACGCTGTCGAGTCTGATGGCGCTCATACTGTTTCTGGTCAATCTTCGATCCTTTGGCACCCCTTATTTGGCCCCTCTATCCCCACCGCAATTTAAGGAATGGTTTAAGGTCCTTTTCCGCATGCCTTGGGGCAAAGGAAAATTCACCGACCAATCCGGAAACAAAGGATGAGTAGAGGCATGAGAACGATAAGATGCATTTTAACTGTGATCCTGCTCTCCACGCTGCTGACCGGCTGCTGGGGAACGAGGGAAATCGATCATATGATCTATGTAAATACACTAGGCATAGATTATGTCAAAGACAAAGTCGTCGTGTACATCCAAATGGTCAACTTTGGAGGGATTGCCAAAAAAGAATCGGGGCAGTCCCAACAGCAGAAGACCTATGTCGGGAAAGCTGAAGACGATGCGTTCGACGCCGCGGTATTCAATCTGTACGAATCGAGTCCGCAGCGAATTGTCTGGAGCAACGTGAAGTCGGTTGTCTTTACCGAGAATGCATTAAAGCACGGACTGATCGATCAGGTTTTTGACGTATGGGACCGGTATTACGAGTTTCGTTATACCGTATGGGCAATGGCCACCAGGGAACCCTTGGAGCGGGTGCTCAATGCGACGTCAACCAGCGAACTGTCCGCCATATACTCGCAGCTGAACAGCCCGATGCGGTCTTATGAACAAAGCTCCATCGTCGCCCCGCTGTATATGTACAAATTCATTTGGAAATGGAAAGAAAAAGGTGAAACGGTCCATCTGCCTTACCTGGAAACCGTATCGGGTTGGACCGACAACCAGAAGCCGTCCCCTAACAACAGCATGGCCGGCGTATGCTTTCTGGATCATCAGAAGTTCCGGAGCTGTCTTCCGGCCCAAGATATCCTGGGTCTCCGCTGGACGGAGAAAAAAACGATAAGAACGCCCCTGATCATCAAGGAAAAAAAGAAAATCAAAGCCGTCATAGTCATGAACAACATCAAATCTTCGATCCGGCCACGTACCGTCAATGGGAAACCTGTCTTCGATTTCAAGGTTTCCATGCAGGGTACGCTTCCGCAGCTGAGCACAAGCCTTCATCGACAACAGCTTGAGCTGCAGGCTGCCAAAGAAGTCAAAAATCAGATCATGGACACGTATGTAACGGGACTCGCCAAAGATATTGACGTGTACGGCCTGTCGGCAAAGCTGTACCGCAGCATGCCCAAGGAATGGCAGGAACTAAGCAACAAAGGACAATTAAAGCTGGATCGGGGCAGCATTGGTATCATTACCGTCAAGGTGAATCTGATCAGCGGCGGTATTTCCAAAATGCGATGATGCACCATCCCTATGACTGCATCGAGGGGTATTTTTCGCGGATGAAGTCAAGGAAAGTTTCCGATACCGGGGTAAGCGGCCTGTCTTTTTTCCATACTACACCGATCGGAAGCTTGCATGCCGGGTCATCGACCTTCACCCAGTGCAAATGATGATTTTGAACACCTATCGTCTTCGGCAGCAAGGCAACTCCAAAACCCGCAGAAACGAGCCCGGCCACCGTATCCAATTCGTCCGCTTCAAATACGGTGTTCGGGCGAATCTGTTTTTTTTCGAACAATTGGTTGATGGTGAAATTTAACCCGCAGGACGTCTTTAAACCGACAAAAGGCTCATCCTGCAGCTCCTCCAGACTGATTTGGCTTTTGCTGCTCCACCGATGATGCTGCGGAAGGGCCAGAAATAATTCGGGCATGCCGAGCAAATGCCAGTTGAACTTGTCATCCAGCAGCTCGGGCGTGGAAAGGCCGAAATCGCATTCGTGATTGGAGATGAGCGTAAGCAATTGTTGATTGGAGCTCTCATGAAGCTCAAAACGGATATCGGTATAACGCTCCCGGAAGGAGCCGAGCAGGCTGGGGATCAGCTGAGCTCCGAGCGTATGCAGGAAGCTAAGGGAAATCACACCCGCCTCGGGATTGATTTGGTTCGCGATCTCCTGTTTGGCTTGCTCAATTTCACGAAAAGCATGTTCGGCCCGTTCTAGAAAAAGGCGTCCGAACCGGTTCAGGACCAGATTACGCCCGCTCCGTTCGAACAAAGCCACGCCAAGCTCCCTCTCCAAGCCTGCGATGGAACGGCTCAAGGCAGGCTGGGACAGGGATAACTGCTGTGCCGCCTTCGTCATATGCTGCAGCTTTGCCACCGCAATAAAATACTCAATCTGCTGCCACTCGATTTTCATCCCCTCCTCATCCATTACATTTATGCATGATTTATATACGAATTATAAATTAGACGAAATGAACGAACAAGGATACGATTCTAACTATAAGGAGGGATCGCAGATGACGTTCGATAAGCAGATGCTAAACCACTTGCGGCAGCCCGTGTCTTTTAAGGTAACTGGAGGCGGCGGCGTTAAGCTCCATGTCGAGGAATCGGGCAATGTCCATGGCCGCCCGCTGCTGTTCCTGCACGGCGGATCGCAGTGCAGCTTGTGTTGGAAGAAGCAGATTCATTCGGAGCTTGCCCTGGACTACCGCCTGGTAACGATGGATTTTCGCGGACACGGTCAATCGGATAAACCGGCGCAAGGGTATGCCGACGGACGGCTGTGGGCGGAGGATATTCATGCCGTCATTCGGGAGCTGGGATTGATTCAACCGGTATTGGTCGGCTGGTCATTCGCGGGAATCCCCCTTCTCGACTATATCCGGGAGTATGGGGAGAACGAGATTGGAGGAGTCCTGTTTGCGGGTGCCTTAACCCGGCTTGGCAAGGAAGCTTTGACCGCGGATATGGGAAGCGACACGCTGAACATGTCGGCGAGCCTCTTCTCTGACGAACCGATGGTTCGGATTAACACACTGGAGCAATGGCTGGAGCAAAGCGTGTTTTATCATACTTTGACCCGCGAGGAGCACTATCTCTTTCTCGGATCCAATGTGGTCGTTCCGGCATTCGTACATCAAGGAATCTTTAACAGGCAGATCACGAACGATGATGTATTGTCATCGATGACGAAGCCCGTTCGGATCACGCACGGAGCCCAGGATTGCACCGTGAAGCTTGAAGCCAGTCGGCGAACCGCTGAAATCATCCCCCATTCCAGGGTATCCCTGTATGAAGAAGCAGGGCATGCGGTCTTTTGGGATCAGCCGGAGCGCTTTAATCTGGAACTCAAAGAGTTTGTTGATTCGATCGGACCGAGCTGAATCCGACACGCTGCATCCATGCTTAGAGCTTAATTTTCTGCAAATCATCCATCATTATTTAAGAGAGGCGGCATCCAAATGAACAATTATCAAGCATTAACGGTAGATTGGAAAGGGGAACATCTGAAGCCGGAAGTACGGGGCTATTCGCTGGAGGATCTGCCGGAAGGGGACGTAACGATCCGTGTTGCATACTCAGGCGTGAACTATAAAGACGGGCTGACCAGCATCCCTGGAGGCCATATCGTGAACAGTTACCCGCATATTCCGGGAATTGACTTGTCCGGAACCGTCGTCGCTTCGTCTGACCCGGCATTCCGTGAGGGAGACGAAGTCCTCGTTACAGGATACGGATTGGGGGTATCCCATCCGGGAGGCTTCAGCCAAATGACGCGGGTGCCCGCTGCTTGGGTCGTGCCCCTGCCGCCGGGTATGTCGGCGAAGGCAGCGATGGCGGTCGGCACCGCCGGGTTCACCGCTGCCTTATCCATTCACCGGATGGAGGAGAACGGACTGGCTACCAGCCAAGGCCCCGTGCTCGTGACCGGTGCCACCGGCGGCGTGGGAAGCTGGGCCGTCGCCATGCTGGCGCGGTCGGGTTATGACGTGACGGCCAGCTCCCGCAAAAGCGCTGAAGCCGATTATTTAAAAAAACTAGGCGCCGCCGAATGCATCTCGCCCCAGGAGCTGGAATTGCCTGAAGGACGCGCCCTTCAGCAGGAGCGATGGGCCGGTGCGGTCGATCCGGTAGGCGGGGCTCTTCTGCCTCATGTCCTAAGATCGGTCCGTTACGGAGGCTCTGTCGCAGTCAGCGGTTTTACCGGAGGAATGGACTTCGCTTCATCAGTGCTTCCGTTTATTTTACGCGGCGTTAATCTGCTCGGCATTGACTCGGTGCAGTGCCCTATGGAGCTCCGGCGCAAGGTATGGGGACGGATCGCGGCCGAGTGGCTGCCGGAAGAAGAAATGCTCGATTCCGTCGTTCACGAGATTGCGCTGTCCGATCTGCCGGACGCGTTGACTCAAATTCTTCAAGGCCGTATGCGGGGCCGAGCCATCGTGAACCTCACTTGAGCAGCATGTCATGGTAAAGCGTGAGACGTGTACTGGAAGGCTGGTCGCTGTTAACGACCAATCCGGTCACGTCTTTTCAATGGTTAGGAGTTAAATCATTTATCATATAATTGAGCGGTTCTGCGTACTCGATCGGCGATCTCTGCCCTTATGTGTTCAGGTTCCAATACGAGAACATTCGGCCCAAAACTTAGAATCGTATCATATAGCCAACTATCCTCCAGAAACTCCCCTTTAACTTGAAGCGAGCCGTCAGGTAAATGGGTGATCGATTCCGCTTGGAAGTAGTCCTGTACTCTCGTTCTTACCTGCGGCTGAAAATGTAACTCCAAATGAGTAACCGGACCGCGATCGTTCCATAAATCCTCGAAGTCCTCGATCGTTTTATCTCGGCGAACAAAGCTCTCTGAGGCAGTCCGCAGGTTGTTTATTCGAGATAATCGAAAGATTCGATAATTGTTCCGAGTTGTACAATACCCGTACACATACCAATGATAACCTTTTAATGCTATCGTCATCGGTTCTATTTTGCGAGCATGATATTCGCCAATCGTGTTTGGGTAATCAAATTCAACCATCAGGTTGTCCTTAATGGCTCCGCGCAATTGTTCTATAATGTCTTGTTCCGATCGTCCGTGCCCCCATGGATTAAAGTCTACGATCATTTTCTGCTTATGCTCCTGCATTTGATCCCGTTCCGCTTTTACGATAAGAGCTTGTACCTTATCCATTAACAGTTGGATCTTCTGATCATCCAGTGAGGAGAGCATCCCGTTCAGGGCTGTCTCAATCACGAACAGTTCTTCAAAAGTCAGCAGTTGACGATCAAGTTTATAATGATCAATCAGTCCGTAACCCCCAGCGTTCCCTGTATAGGATACGATAGGGATACCTGCCTTATTGATTGCGTCGATATCTCGGCAGATCGTTCGGACCGATACCTCAAAACGTTCGGCGAGTTCCTTGCCGCTTATTCTATCGCGCCCCAACAGCAGCGTCACGATAGCAAGAAGCCTGTCGATTTTCAAGGCCCTTGTCCCCCATTTCCGCTTCACACTATAGTTCAATACACACTCATTAAAACACAAAACGTTGGCCTAAAAAACCCGAACCGTTCATGACATAATGATGTCGTAAACGGTATAGTACAATGTCACTGCACCTTAAACGAAAGGAGAGGCAAACATTGATGAATCTAATGATTACAGACAACAAGTATTATCACGCTCCGGATCACCCCGAACTGATTGAGCTTGAAAGCAACCTTTATCTTACCATTTCCGATCAGGGTGCCCCTGGTGGATCTGCCCACCTGGCTGCTGTACAAGCACTTTACACCTCCGCATACGGAGTCAAATCACTGATGATGAAGGAAGGCAAAGATTTTATCGTGCCGGTTCTGGAGGGGCTCTGGTGGGTGGACGGCAATAAGCCTGTTCGGGAAGTGCCAATGGAGCAATGGTATTGGAAACTGCTCATACGAGTTCCCGACTACGTGACAGAGAGCCATTGGGAGAGGACCAAATTAAATGCGAGCATAGACAATCCGCTCATTCAATCTATCGTCCTAGAAACGATCAATGAGGGTAAATGCGTGCAAATGATGCATAACGGCCCCTATGAACGGGAGCAGGAAACCGTGGATTTGATTGAGGCATTTATGAAGGACCATAACCTGGTACAAAACGGGCTTCATCATGAAATTTATATTTCCGATATCATGAGCACCCCTCCGGAGAAGGCAAGGACCATTTTACGACACCCGGTAAGAATGGGCACAATCCTTTAACCAGAAGGTGAGCCTTGTGATCGGATCACTTCGCTTGCCCGTAATTTGCCAAAGGAGGCGGGCAACCGACTGGAAGTCAAAAATGGCGGCGCAGGGATAACCCCCTGCACCGCCATTTTTATCAGTTCCATTCGAGCAAACTTACTGCGGGCGCTCAATCGTGAATATGTCCCCGATCCTCGCGTAATGGTTGCCAGCCAGCCGGCTAACCGCAGCCAGACGCCGGGCGTCGATTCGGCCGTTCTCGTACAGATCCTCCTGGATATGAAACTGAACGATTCGGCCGATGATGAAGTCGCATCCGTCAGAGCCCGTTCCGCCCAGTTCAAGTGCTTGTTCGAGCACACACTCCATCCGGATCTTGGCTTCGGCGACGCCCGGAACAGCGACTTGGGTGCTTTCTACGGGCGTCAATCCGGCTATTTCGATTTCGCTGTGGTTCGGAGGCAGCTTGGCTGCCGTCTCGTTCACTTGGCGAACATTCTGCTCATCCACAATATGAACGACAAACTCCTGGAGGTCGCGAATGTTTCTGGCCGTATCCTTAAGTTCGCCGCCTGACCGCTGAATGGACAGGGAAATCATCGGCGGGTTACTGGACACGATGTTAAAGTAGCTGAACGGCGCTCCGTTCAATACGCCATCCTGTGATTTCGTCGTTACAAACGCGATCGGCCTGGGAATGATGCTGCCAATCAGCAGCTTGTAGTTATCCCTTTCGCTCTGGGCTTTGGGATCGATGGATATCATGCGGGTTGCCCCTCCCTTCAATTAGTCCAGTGTTCTGACTTCAAACGGAAGCAGAACCCGTTCAAGCTCAGCGCGATGAGGTTCGTATTGCGCCGGCAGCATCAGCTGCTGTCCCATCGTTTCCAAAGACTCGTCGTGGGCAAATCCTGGAGGATCGGTGGCAATTTCAAACAAGATTTCCCCATGCTCTTTAAAGTAGACGGCATTGAAATAGTTGCGGTCACGCACATGCGTCACGTGATAGCCGTTGTCAGCAACATAGCTTTGCCAGTCCAACTGATCCTGATCGTCTTTGGCCCGCCAGGCAATATGGTGTACCGTTCCGACCCCCATCTGACCGCGGCCTGCCGAGGCCAGCTTCAGATCGATGACGTTGCCGATATCCGCAGTAGAGCGATACCGGGCCAAATCCCCTTCTTTGCCGATGAGTTCCAGACCCATCACGTTCTCCAGCAATTCCGCCGTCTGCTCCGGATGCGCAGAATACAGGGTCGCGCCTCCGAATCCTTTGATCGCAACGTCCGCAGTTACGCCGCCAAAGCTCCAGGCATTAGGCTCGCCTTCCTCCCGCTCAACGATTTCCAAATGGAGTCCGTGCGGATCGTCAAACGTCAAGTACGTTTCGCCAAAGCGCTGCGTTTTTGTAAAAGGAACCTGAAACTGCTCCAGCCGTTTTTCCCAGAAGGACATCGCATCGGCAGGCACAACATAAGAGGTGACTCCAACCTGGCCGTCGCCGATTTTGCCCTGATACGCGTTTGCCCAAGGGAAGAATGTAATGATCGTCCCCGGTTTACCGCCTTCATTGCCAAAGTACAAATGATAGGTACCCGGATCGTCAAAGTTGACCGTTTTCTTTACCAGGCGAAGCCCCAATACGCCGGCATAAAAATCGACGTTTTCCTGCGGATGACCCACAATAGCTGTAATATGGTGAATTCCCATCGTTTTTTTACTCATTTTAAATTCCTCCCGTGATCTTCATTATTTTAGATCGAATGATTAAACCTGTACATGAAGCTGATGCTTGATTTTTCCGAGCAGCTGTACGAAGGTTCCCGACTCCTCTTCAGACAGCGATCCGAACAGCTGCTCCACCCGCTCCTGATGTCTCGGCATGATGGACTGCATGAACGCTTCCCCGTAGGGGGTAAGAACCAGATGGATTACCCGGCGGTCGTCAGGACACGGTACCCGTTTGAGCATGTTCTTACGCTCCAGCTTATCGATCACATACGTCATGGATCCGCTTGACACCAAAATGCGCTGCGCCACTTCGTGGATCGTCTGCTTGCCATGGAAGTAGAGGACTTCCAATACTGAAAATTCCGTAACGTGAAGGTCGGTTTTCGCCAGCTCGGCTCTAATGCATTCCTGGATTTCTTTAGAAGTCTGCATTAACGCCAGGTACGCTTTATTTTTGCATGTCGATTGCATCCGATTCCCACCCTTCAAAAACCTTAAATTCATTTGTCTTTAATTTGAGATATTTGATTATGAGACAATTCTATGCTTAAATACGTTTGGTGTCAACCCCCTTTTTTTCGTCTTTCTGAATAACCCCTTCCCTGCCTCAGTCAGCCGCTTCTAGAGGGTTTGTCCAGAGTTGATGATGTTTAAATCGACCTTGCATTTCACGGTAAGATGAGCATACTCTTCATACCAGTCAAGTTTCTTCCAGGACGCATAACTCATGCTGTTACGCACATAAGCACCAATCCCGATGCTGTCCACCTTGTTATCCTGCATAAACTTGATCATCTCATCCGCTCTGCTCTCCAGATGCCTGGCTGCCTGCTGCAATAATGTATTTCGGTCCGCATCACTGTGCAGCTTCAATTTTCCGATATACTCAAGCACCGATCCGGACGCCTTGATATGAATCATCACCACGGGTTTGCCGCTCTTGTCGCGAAGAACATCGATCTTCCGGTCACTCTTCAGATAATTGAAGGTGATCAGTTCTTTGTGCTGTCCTTCCGAAGCCAGATGGATCGTCATATCCGCATGCCGCAGATTATGTCGTAACAAAGCCAGTATGTGCAAATCATCCGGTTTGATCCTGGTAATATATCTGTCCCCTCTAAACAGTCCTACGCCGGAGACCGTAATCGTATCTCCCGCGTCTTTGATGATGGGAGCGATCGGATCAATTCCGTCATCGTAATAATCCCGTATGAATTCGTACAGGGTAGCCTCAGGCACCGTTTGATACGCCGCCTCCTTTTCCAGCAAAGTATAAATGTACCGGTCGGTTCGGGGGTGCTCCTTGTAATTTTTTTTAAGCAAATCATAGGCATCGCCATCAGCCAGAGTAATCTTGACTTTAGGCGGAATCGATGGATCTCGGCTCAGTGTATCCATTTGGTCCAAAAGACCGCCCTCGGCTAAAGGCAGGCTGAAGAGAAGGTTCCGCAGCTGTCCGTTAACCAGCAGCAGACTGGTTTGTCTGACCAATTTCGGTTGTGAGTCCTTACTGCTGTGGGCGATAGCTTGCAGCACCTCCCGGTCCGTCTTGGAGTTCGGATCTGCCTTGGGTACGCTCAGTCCGATTTTAAAATTATGGTCCGGCAAAAGATCGTAGCTGATCGTGTGGCAAAATCCGGTTCTCTCCAATATGTGCTGATCGTCGCATCCCGTAAGCATGGCAAGGGTCAACAACAATCCGGGCCATCTTTTGTTCATGATTGGAATTCACCTCTGCTTCGTTGAATAAGCAACAACAAGATCAGAGCAATCGGGAAGCCGAAAGCGAGACCGGTTTCGATGTAAGCTGCGTAATTCAGCCACCTCTGGGCCTCCATCAGCACCTTCGGGATAATGGAGATCACATAACCGAACAGCATGATCAAAAAACTTAATACGACGTTTTTTAATTTGGGAAACATCCTTTTCCCGACCTCAACGGCAGCCCAGCTGTTCATCACCGTCGTGATCATGGTTGTAAACAAGAGAAAACCGTAAAGCAGATTCTCAATGCGTTCAATGAGCGGAAGGTGAACATACGCAAACAAGACGAGAATCGGGTATTGCAGCACCTTCAGATAGCCCAAACCGAAAAAGCCAAAAGAGACGAAGGCAATGAACGCATACACGATGGTCGCCAGCCCACTGCTTATAAATGCCGACCGCATGAGATGCGTTTTTTTGTCCGCATATGGAAAAAGCAGTAGGGTCAGCTCGTATCCGAGAAAAGCTGGATACACATCGAAAAACCCTTTGATTTTGTCCGGATTTCCACCTTGAAAAATGAAAGGCGTAAGCCGGGTCCACTTAAAGTCATGATAGTAAAAAAAGAACAAAAAAAGGATCCACACCGTGATGATATAAAAAACGGTCGAAACTTTGGCAATATTGTAAATTCCCTTATTAATTAATAAATAGGCGAGCACACAAAAAATAAACATAAAGATCATCGGATGGGTCGAAGGAAAAGCGATAATTTGAAAGATAAATATGTACTCCTTCGCGGCCAAACAGCCGATCGTTACCCAAAAACAGCATAAAAAAAGGTATATCGGGAACAGAACGATTTTGGGAATCGACCTTTCTAGCGTTTCAAAGACGGATTTCCCTTTGGACAGCCGATAAACAACAGCAATGATCGCCGTGTTTAGAAATGCAAAGGCCGCCATAATGAATATCGCAAGCCAACCGTTCGTTCCAAAATGCTGGGCAAGCATTCGGGGAAGGCTGAAGCTGACTACGCCGACTTGAGTCATATAGATTAATATGGTGGTGTGAAACGCAGATAACTTCTCCTTCATGAGCCGTCACCTACCTTCTGGGCTTTTGTCTTATCCGGTTTGGCGTCTTGGTTTGCGTAGGTCTTTCATCCAGGATAAAAAATGGAGCCCGGATAAACGTATCTTTCCAATCCCTAAACTTAAACGGGGCAACGGGAGTTAAATATGACGTACCGAGGCTGAGCACTCCCCCAAGATGAATAATGATCGCGGTGAAACCGATCGCAATCCCGAAGTTCCCCCATATTCCTGCCAATACGATGATCCCGAAACGAATGATTCGAATCGAGCCGCTCATGGCATAACTGGGAATAACAAAGGAGGAGATCGCAGAGATCGCCACAGCGATAATTAAAATATTACTTGTCAGACCGGCCTGAACGGCTGCCTGTCCTATCACAATACCCCCGACGATACCGATGGTTTGCCCGATTTTAGTAGGCAGCCGTGCGCCGGCTTCCCTTAGCAGCTCGATCGTGGTTTCCATCAGCAGAGCTTCATATAAAGGTGGAAAGGGAACCCTGCTTCTGGATTCCGTTAACGGGATCAGCAGATTTTCAGGAATCATCTCATAATGATACGTCGTGACGGACACGTAAAGGGCCGTGAAGGCTACTGTAATGATAAAGGCAACGAATCTAAGCAGGCGGATCCCGGTACCGACCATCCATCGTTGGTAGTAATCGTCCGAGGAAGAGAAAAATTCGAACACGGATGTAGGTGCACTAAATGCTGAAGGACTCCCGTCACAGAGCCCGACCACCCGCCCGGATACCAGCTTGGACGCAATCGCGTCCGGACGTTCCGACGTAATGAATTGGGGAAACACGGATTTTGGGCTGTCCTCTATGCATTGGATGAGCATCGAGGTGTCATACACGGCGTCCATTTCAATGGCTTGAATTCTGCTTATCGCCTCATGGACATAATCCATGTTTGCAATTCCTTCTATATAAAGGATAAACACATCCGTTTTGGTGACTTCCCCCACAGACAACCGGATCACTTTCAGATGTGAGCTTCGAATTCGGCTGCGAATGAGCGCCAGATTCGTTCCCGCACGTTCTGTAAAAGCATCATGGGGGCCCGTAATGACCGTCTCCGTTTCGGATTGGGTAACGGCGCGCGATTCGGGGCCGAAAACATCCACTAAATAGGCGGATTGCCCGTAAAAGATAGCTGCCTGTCCGGAAAGAATCCCTTTAACGATTTGCTTGCTGTCCTCACTTTTGGAAAATTGGCTTTGCTCCAACACGCCGGATACTTCAGCTTCACCAGCTTGCAGCAGGGGGTTAATACGTCGCGAGTCAGCTTGTCCATATCCATCATGGGACTAAAGTACACGATATCCACTTGAAGTTTGGGGTACGTTCGATGCACCAGATCGGCGCAATTGTCAAATTGCTCCAGCGTATGTTGAAGAGAGGGACTTTCGTTGTTTTCAGGATATGCCTCGACAATGGCTTCCTGCGATTTAGATTCATCCTTGAGCATGGCCTTCCATAGTTGTTTGAAAAATGACATTTGTCGGTCCCCTTGCAGCACGGTTTATGAATCTTTCTCATCATTTTCGCCATTTCGCAGAGTCCATATACTTGAGAATCGTCGTGCATCGTATGCGTCCGAGGATTGCCAAATACGAAAACTCCTCTTCGGGACGTCTGCACAGACGCTGTGCAGCCGCGGGAAGAGGAGCAGATTCTGCCGTTATTTTAGGTCGATCTCAATCGAAATGATGTCCCGGTTCAAACTCGAACCGCTGTGCCGCTTCGTCAAGCTGGCCGTCAAACGGGAAACGTCATCCGCTATCCCTTAACAGATCAGCCTGCAGCGAAGAGTTACCTTTCATATGGTGGTTCGACAACTTGCCGTCACGAACTCAGTTCTTCCTGCCAAAGAAATCTCAAGGATGCGGCACCTTCATCAGCTGTACCGGGCCAATCAACCCGGATGGGAAGGACTTGCCGTCGTAGCGGTTGGCCAGGCTGTTCGTGACAGACACGCGTAAGCGGTTCGTTTCAGAAAGCAGTCCCGATTCGGTCAAGTCAAAAACGTAAGGCTTCCACATTCGGACTCCCGCCTTCCTGCCGTTCACCTCGAGCTGGACGAACTCATGGGCATCGCCAAGATCCAGCAGGAGTTCTGCCCACGCGGACGGGTCTGCGAGTTCAAGGCTCCGCTCGTAAACAACCGTTCCCGAGAAGCGGTCCATCCCTTCCCAATGAGTCCATGACGACAGCGAAGAGAGCTCCCCGGTCCATGGACCATCCACCACCTGCCAGCCTTCCGACAGGTCCTCCACCGATACGTCCCCATCCCTCTTGCTCTTCGCCGGCTCCCCTGTGAAGCCTGTCCCTTGGTCATCCGAGGCCGGATTCACGGCAACGATGATGCATTCCCTGCGCTCTATACGCAAGTCGACGACCTGTCCATCCTCTTTTCGAACCGTCCTCGCCGCTTCGCATTCCCCCGTCCAAGGCCGCCAATATTCCGCCGCACCGGTGTGGTTGATCCGCAAGGCACCTTCGTATCCTTCTTCGCCCTCATTGACGATGACATAGAAACAGATATCGTTCTTCAGCACCCGGCTGATCCGAATCGCTTCCGCGGCGGGTTCGAGCCTATGCTTCAAGCCCAGCCTACGCCCCAGCGCTTCCGGAACCTCTTCGATTCGGCTTACCGCGATCTGGCTGATATGTGCGCTATCCTTGCCTTCCGGACTCCATTCGATGATCACCCCGCCCTGATCGGCAAACGTCCTCAGGAACTGAAGGCTGGACGGCGCAAGCCGCAGGGAATCCTCAATCAGGAGCGCTTTATACCGGTAACCGGCGATCGCAATCGTCCCGTCCTCTAACTCGCAGGAGGTGTTCAGCAGCGATTCCTCCAAGTAATTGAACTCGATCTGCTGCTCATACAGCGGCTTGACGATTTGCCAAGGCAGGTGTTTAGCCCCCGCCAGTACGGCGACCTCCGTTCCGTTCACGCCGCCTGTCATCATCCAGCTCATCCGCTTGATGTACCTTGCAAACCGGCCGTATTCCGGCCACCATATGTTATGAGGTCCGACATCCGGCGGACGCTCGTCCCTTCGCTCCCCGCGGATGGAGTAATAAAAGGCATGCGGGCTGATCAGATTGACACCCCGGACGAACAGCCAGTCCAGGTACCATTTCATATTGTCGGCGGTCAGCGACCAGCCGCCTTCGATTCCGCAGACGCCGAAGCACTCGTTCAGGTTTCTTCGTCTTCCCCTGTGGCGGGCGGCATCCGATGAGCACTTGCCCATGGTGCTGTGCACGCCGGTGAGCGACTTGCCGTCTTCGGGAGCGATGTACCTCCAGACGACATCCTGCCCGGGAATATGAAAATGCTCCAGCAGCCCAATGTCGTCACTTCCCGCCGGATGACCGGTAAGGCTGATACCATGCGCTTCGCACCAATCGGCGATCTGCTTATAATACGTGCGGCCCAGCCGGTTCCGGACCGCCGTTTCGTAGGCTTCGCGGACCGAAGCGGCAGAGTCTCCCGTCTCGAACCACAGCGCCGGTAAATCCTGCTCCCGAAAGCCGTTCTCGATAAGCTCGTTCAGGAAGCCGTTCGTCCATGGCTTCAGCCCCCTGATATGGCCGCGGCCGAGCAAATCAGGTTCGTCGGTGAAAAAGGCGAATACGGTCGTTCCAAAATAGCGATGCAGCCTTTGATAGTATCTTTCATGCGTTATCGTAATAAAGGTTCTCACCGCATCCGGATTCAGTAAATCAGCCGCTAATGGAGCGTCCGGCTCGCCATCGTCCTGTCCGGGATGAACCCCGCGGATGGTTCCCTGCGATGGAGTCTCGATGAACAATAAGACCGACCAATTTCCTTGTGCCGGCGGTGTGAACGACACGCCGTCGTTCTCACATTCGAGCATGAGTGCCGTTCCCAATTGGACCTCACCTGCAGACGGCTTGATAACAGCTTGGGCCGACACCAGCGTCTCCCCAGGGGACAGTGAGATGGGAACCCTGACGGGGCCTGATCCTTTATCGCATGTGATCTCCTGAAGCCGCAACCCCCGGCTGGCCAACGCGGGATTCTGCTGCACGACGAGTCCGCAGGCGGAGCCGGAAGGATACATCCCTTCATCATACAGAATGACCCGCATCCCCAGATCGGCGGCTTCCGATACGGCGGTTTCAACCAAGTCCATGTATTTCTCCGACAAATAAGGAATCTCTCTGGGCATTCCCATCCGCGGGTGAATGACGAAGCCTGCCACCTCTTTGGCATGAAAATCATGAATTTGGCAGATGATTTCCTCCTCAGACAGGGCATCGTTCCAAAACCAAAAAGGAATAGGGCTGAATTCCGCAGGCGGATCAGCAAACTGCTGTTTAAGATTTTCGATTTCCGTCATGAACTGCACCTCATTTTCACGTTGATCAGCAATCCATACCTGCAGAAATACGCATATGGAATTCTTTTTAGGAAGCGGTTTCAATTCAAACTACAACGATCTTACCGTCATGCAGTCGAAAGGACAATATTAAAATAGTGCGAAATCATATAATAATATGGACTTCAGGGCTGCGCCTCCCCAGAATATCACCTGGTTCCGGACGTGATAATAATCAAATTTTATGATTACCCGCTGTCGTGACTATCCCCGTGCATCCTTCTTCCCGGAAAAACGTAAAGCCGCCATACCGGGCAGCATGTGCTCCAGTACGGCGGCACCTATGCCAATACCGTATTACTTGATGACCATATCCCCCGGTCCCCAGTAGGCCTTCATCGAAGCGATGCTGCCTTGTTCGTCGAAGGTCATCACTTCAATGACCGGTATGGAAATGGTTTTCCCTTCAGCTGAGGTCGTAATCTGCAGCGCCATGGCTCCCGAATTGCCGTGAGATCCCCGTATGGGTCCCTCAAGCCGGATTCGGGTATTTCCATTAACCACCTTTTTGTAAAATTCAGCGATTGCGGATTTCCCTTCTACAGCCGGTGAACCGACCGGATCTTCCACGGTGGCTTCTTCCCCGAAAAGGGAAAGCACGCCTTCCACATCATCCTGATTGAAGCGGTCAATGTACTGTTTCATCACGGTTTTGATCACGTCTTCCTGCGGCATGGTTCCCCTCCTATGAACAGATTTTCATGGGTTATTTGCGATGCTCGCCCAAATGGTATTGTATACCTCCCTTCGTCCGTATGCCAATGGAGTGACCTTATTCATGAAAAGCTGAGATCGGCTCACCTGATAACAGGCGCCCTCTTTCTATCGTTTTTTCTTTTTTCGGACTATTTAGTCAAAATATTATTGACCATTTAGTCCGGAATTGTTATATTAGGTCCATACCTTTGGCGAATTGCTAAACAGGTCCAATCCACCGCAGAAAGCGAGGCATCTCAAATGGGCACGATTTCTTCCGCACAGGCAGAAACGATCATGCAATGGTTCACAGATCGTATTATGAACAAAGATTATGAAGGTTTTCTCGATTTGTTTGATGAGGATATCGTTTTCGAATTCCCTTACGCGCCTGAGGCGCTACCTCAATTTTTGAAGGGTAAAAGGGCTCTGAAGCAGCACCTGGATATGCTGGACACCCTGCTTGAGATTCGCTCTTTTACCAAACCGGTAATCCATGTTTCGGCGGAATCCCCGGTATTTATTGCCCAGTACGAAGGCAACGGGAACGTCTTCGCGGATGGCAAACCATATGAGCAGAAGTATATTTCTGTTGTAGAGGTTAAGAACGGAAAAATTGTCCGGTTTCAGGACTACTGGAACCCCTTAGCACTTTGATCATCACTCAAACGATAAAAAAAGGAGCTGTTCTTATGCATACCGATTCATCCAATCGCATTCTAATCACAGGAGGACAAGGAAAAACTTCCTCCCGTCTCGCCCAGCTTTTGATCAACCAAGGCTACTCCATCCGGACAGCCGGACGAAGCCCGTCCAACATGGAGAATGCCCTGGCAGACCATGCACGCTTTGACTGGTACGACGATTCCACCCACGAAGCAGCCCTGCAAGGTGTTGGTGCGATTTATCTCGTCGCCCCGACGGGCATGCACCCGGATAAAGTCATGATCCCTTTGATCCGCAAAGCACTGGACGCCTCCGTCCGCCGCTTCGTCCTGCTCTCCAGTGCGTCGATAACGGAGCATGGGCCCGTCTTCGGCCCCGTCCATCAGTACCTGAAAGAGCACGCGCCCGAATGGGCCGTGCTGCGGCCATCCTATTTCATGCAAAATTTTACGGAAGCCGGACATGGGCATACCATCCGCCAGCAGGGTCAAATGTTCACGGCGACCGGGGATGGCAAAGTCGGCTTCGTGGATGCGGAAGATATTTCAGCCGTCGCCTTCCATGCGCTGACGGACAAGGAACCGCACAATACGGAGCATATCATTACGGGGCCCGAATCACTCAGCTATGATGAAGCCGCAGCGATAATCAGCCGGCTTACAGGCCTGGCCGTCAAGCACAGCCGCATTACGGAAGAGCAGCTGGCGCAGTCGCTTACAGCCGCCGGTATTCCGAATGACTACGCTGAATTCCTGGCTGATCTGGATCGCCGTATTCGGACGGAAGGCGTGGAAGATCAGGTTACGGACACGGTACTGCGAGTAACCGGGCGGAATCCGCGGTCGCTGGATGAATTTATTCGGGACAACCGGTGCTGGCTGGAGAAGGCTTACGTCTGAGCAACGATGTATAGTTTCAGGCTGTTGATTAACCAATAAACGCTAGCAAAAGAATAGCTCGACTTTATTACGGTCATGGAGCGGGTTTACGGCAAAGAACGATTGGATCATAAGCAGAAGAACAATCCTTTGTCATAAGTCCGTTCCTTTTCCGTAAGGGACCATCTTGTTTATGCAATAAAGATATTCAGAGACGCAATCTCACCGCAAATAATAAATATAATAGAACGGGTAATCCTATTGCCGATAGTATTGTAATTGCAGTACGTACTTTTATCTTATCCCGTAATATAAACATTAAAAACGTATACCCTAAAACACCGACGAATCCACCCAAACCATTTAAAAGGATGTCATCAATGTCTGATGCTCCAATGCCTAAAAGGCCCTGAATGATTTCAATAAATAAACTTATTATTACTATGAATAGCAGATTGGTTGTTCTTTTATTGTTCTTAATTAACGACAAATAGGTGCCGAGAGGAATAAAGATAACGATATTGCCAACCACATTAGCAAAAGCGAATTTTTTTATCGTGGCAGAGTTGCTAAATATATAGTCCTTTATACTATGAAAAGGAATGAGATTGATCGACCTATCTATAGTCCTTTGACTATTAAACAAATCCACAAGCGAAACCCTTGACAAGAACAATAATTTACATAAAAAAAGGATGTAACAAATGAACACTGCATATAAAAAAGCTGTTTCCATTCTCCCTTGTTTATTCATCATACTTCCATTTTTCATTGTTTCCCGCCTATTCTCCAGTGTTCAGTTTACAACATTCGCATCGGCTTTGACTTTAAGCCGACCTAAAGTGTAAAACCATTTTACCACGCCTGTAATAGCTTTTTTACTCTTTAAGCAACATGAAGAAAGGCTATCCCCATGATCATGACCGATGACCACGGGATAGCCCTTTTTGCGCACCGCTTCTATTCTATATGACTACCACTTGGATTGACGACCGACAGCACGATCTTCATGATCCCCAACAGGTCCTGTTCGTCCATCCCCATCTTTGCCGCAACGACCAAGGATATCCGCTCATGCGCCAGAAATCGGGCCAACTCGCGGGTATTGGTTGCCGGATCGATCTCGCCCCGCTCCTTCCCTCGCTCCAGCATGCTGTAGAAAGCCTGCTCCACCTGTTCGGTGTTGGAGCGGATATAGGCGGCCAGCTCCTCGTCATGAGGCGCTTGCTCAATCGCGCTGCTGATGATAAAACACTCCCGGCGCAGCTCCGGGTCCGCCAGAGCGCTGATCATCGCCGTGAAAGCCAGCTTCACTTTATCAATAACCGCACCCGGCTGGTCCATTAATTCCAGCAAATCGCGATTTTTACGATCCATATAATATTTGACGGCCGTCACGAACAGGTCACGCTTCGTACCGTACGTGTCATACAAACTCTGGCGGGCGATGCCCAGCCCGGTTAACAGGTCCGGCAGTGTAGTGCCTTCATAGCCCCGGCTCCCGAAAACCTTCATCGCTTTATGCAGAACTTCATTCGTATCAAATGCTTTAGTTCTAGCCACGTTCAGCTCCCCTTTTCTCTCTCATCATAGGGCAAATTACGTGGAGCTGCAACGTCAGCGGCAGTTTTGCTCAACCAAACGTCCGTGTTTTCAACATCGTCCGGTTTGGATGGAGCCATCCTGAAGATCGTGAGCCTACAGGATAGCCTGAAGCTCGGAAGGCGCGAGCTCAACCTGCGGATCAAAGTCTTCCGATCGTACATATTCGATCAGGCTATGCAGGAACTGCTTGCCCTCCGGCGTATCAATCACCGCTTCCGTATTCAGCGGACAGACCAGAAGCCTGCCGGCGCCGACCCGGCACTCGAACAAGAGGCCCAGCTTATGGTTGCGCTCAAAATTGTCGATCGTCTGTACGATCGGCGACAAGGCTTGGGACAGATCGTCCAGAATGATCGGACGCGAGTGGGTCGCGATGCTCCACCAAGGATACGTCGAATGCGAGGCGCTTGGAAAATGCCGCAGTGCCTGATGCAAGTGATCGATCAGCAGTCCCATCGTACCGACAGGCACAGGCTTGTTCATGCTCTCCGATATCGACCGGAACATCGGGTAACACCAGAAATCCGTGCAGTACGTACCGTCTACGGCGGATTCCAGCCGGGCTGGGTCCGGCGTAAGCAGCAGAGACTCCCCCTGCGCAAGACGCGCCAGGACGCCTGGGTCCAGTGCGGTTACCCATTGCTCGGCTGATACATCGACAGTCACTCCCGCCGGGTAGAGCCAGAGCGGGTAGGTTTTACAGATATCCGTCCCGGTGATCGCAAGTGACAAAGTGACCTGTGTCATACCCGCAGGTTCCGGAACTACGAAGGAGATATCCCCGAAATCGACGTAGTTATCGTCTTTGGATGCTTCTGCAGCCAGCGTTCCTTCGGCCAGGATCGTCCCGCCTTCTGCAACGTTCCAGACGACCTCAGCCGTGTTTAGCGGTATGCCGCGGAAATAAGCCAGTTCGACGTGCGCGCCGAAACGCTCGCCGGCTGTAAAATGATATTTGTCAAAACGAGCCAGCAGCACGGCGTCGGAGCAGAACGTCCGCCACTCTTCCGGAGTCACCAAGCCCTTGCTGTCCATAAAAGCATCCAGCACACCCACGAGCGCCGTCCCTTGGCCGCTGAAATCCTGGAGATCCAACAGCTGAAACCCTGCCAGCCGGCGGGACCGGAAAGCAGCTTCCAGCTCCTCCTTATAGCAGTCTACCGCCAGCTGCCCGGAGTTCCAAAAGTAAGCCTCCGCCAAATGGCCGAGCCCCTTGTCCTCGAGCCGTTTCCGGAACGTTTCGAAATTGCGGGCTTTGAGGGGACCTGTGTATTTCTCGATCTCGGCAAAATTCGGGAAGGTGGCATACTGTCCGATCTCGTGCGAAACGACCGGAATGCGGGGGATCAATTGTTCTTCTACGGCCGACGCCTGCACGGTCTTCGTACCTGTGCCGTACTGGATCTGGATGCTGTTCCCGGATCCTTCCTCCGGTCCTTTACCCAAGATGGACGGCTGGATCTGCTCGTCATAATCTTTCCGGGTGCTTGGCATGTCCGTCTGCACATGGCCCTGCGGCGCGTCGCACATGGCGTAGGAGCCGCGGAAGAGACGATCCCGCGAGAAGCGGACGCCGCAGAAAAAATCCTCCTCCGGGAGAATGTCCGGCACGAACTGGAAGTTGTTCGAGCCTTGCGTATACAAGGGGCGGTCATCGAACGCTTTGTAAGCGGCAAGGATCTCACTGAGGCGCGACTTGCTCCCCCACAACTCGTTCCCGAGCGACATCATGACAAAAGACGGATGATTGCCGAAGCTCTCCAGCATGGAGAACCCTTCCTGGATCAGGTATTCCTGTTCGGCGGCGTTATGATTCGGATCGGATTCGTCGGTGACGGTTCCCCAGAACGGCAGCTCCGGCTCCATATAGATCCCCAGCAGATCGGCCGCGGTAAAAGCAGCTTCCGGCGGACAGCAGGTATGGAAGCGATAATGGTTGATGCCGTACGATTTGGCAATGGTAAGCACCCGCAGCCATTCGTCAACGGTCGTCGGCGCATAGCCTGTCAACGGAAAAATGAGGCCGTCATGCTTCCCGCGCAGAAAGGTCCGGGTTCCGTTAACCGTAAACTTATCGCCGTCAGCCTGGAATGACCGCAGTCCGAATACGATTTCGGTCACGTCCAGCAGCGTTCCCTCCTCGTCCTCCAGACGAAGGTTCAGCTTGTACAGGTAGGGATCGAACTCGCTCCACAGTCTGGCTTCTTCACCGAGCGGGTATGTGATAACGACCTCGCGATCATCGGAAAGGCTGAACGTTTGCGCCTCCGGCCGATGCTCGGAATCGCCGTTGAATCCGGATGCTGACACGACCAGCTTGTCTGCAGAAATGCCCACGCGGCGCGCCTTGACGGTGACCGACCGGCTTGCTGCATCCGGATAGACCTGGACATTTTGCAGGTAACGCTGGCCCGTAAATTGCAGCTCGATCCGTCCGGTGATGCCGTTCCAGTTCGTCTGGGTATCCGGGGATGTAAGATGGCCGCCTTTGGTGGGGTAGTTCGTGTTGTCGACGCGAATGAGCATCGTATGCGTCCCTGCCGTCAGTCCTCCGGAGATCTCGTACACGTGGGGGGTGCTCAGACTGTTACGGCTGCCCAATTCCTCACCGTCGATCCAAACAGTTGTCACACGCGTACGCTCCAGGTAAAGGAAGCAGGGTAACCCCACGAGTGATGCGTCCACTTCAAACGTCCGTGAAAACCAGGCATAGCCTTCAAAACGATACTCATCCGTCAGCGAGCCGATCTCTGCGGCTTCGTTCCGCTCCCCTTTTCGGGCATGCGATGTCGTGCCCGGGAGCGCCATCGTATCGGCGAACGGCGTTTGCAATCCGGACTTCTCCCCATCTAATTGGAGTTCCCAAATTCCGGCTAGATTTAATGTAGTAAGCAAATGATAACCTCCTTGAGATCGTTACGCTGCATGCAGCGTTATATGTAAGACAAACTCTCGTTCTCCTGCTCTTTCCGAGCTACGAAAACGTATTCTGAAAAATTGAATAAAGTATACCCCTAGACCTTGACGAAGGTCAATCGGCTTCTCAGTTACAGTACAAAAAAGCCTGAACTCCAAAAGAGTCAGGCTTCGGTATTGCGGGTCATGTGTTTCGCACTTTGGCTGCTTTGAACGTTTCGATCAGGCTGGTAAAGCTGTTCCCGGCATATCCTTGGTCCATTCCCCGCCTGAAAATCTGGAGAACGGCAGCCGGTAAAGCAGCATCAATCCCCGCATCTTCGGCAGTGTGCACGACATGCTGGACGCTCGCCATACCCATGGCCAGTCTGTCCACATCGCCGGGATGCAGCCCTTCGTCAAGGCGAGGCGTATAGAACGCGATGAAGCCCGGCAGCGACGACAGGGTCGCTGAAGCATACGGCAGAAGCTGTTCCGCCGAAATGCCGTTTGCTTCAGCCAGCGCAAGCGCATGCAGATAGCTGAGCATGGATGTCCAGAACATGTCCATTTGGATCTGGTAATACACCATGGAAAGTCCGGGATCCTCTCCTCTGTAATCGGTGCCGGTCAGCACCTTCAGCGTCTCCTTATAGACCTCAAACGCCTCCCTTGGCCCGCTGTAATACGTATAGGATCCGGATTGGCCGATCCCTGAAGGAGGAACTTGCACGCCGCCTGTGACGAGACGGGCGGCGCGGTCCGCTAGCCACTCCGCCGCCTTACGGGCGTTCGCCGGCGTGTCCGAGCTCAAGTTGACGATCGTTTTGCCTGCCAATTGCTCTGAGGCCGGTTCAAAAATAGTGTACATGGCGTCGTAATCGGTGAGGCTGAGTATCGTGAGCTCATTCGCATCCAAAGCTCCGCCCACCGTCTCGGCCCGGACGGCACCTTGCCGGACAAGCTCTTCCACCTTGCCGGGGGTCCGGTTCCACAAGGTCACGGCATAGCCGCGATCCAGCAGTACGCGCGCCATCGCCTGTCCCATCGGGCCGAGTCCGATGAGGGTGACTGATTTGGAAGGGCCGGCCGCATACGAATCGCCAGCTTGACGGTTGTCTTTTGGAAAGCCTGTATTCATAGGTAATACTCCCTTCATCACGAGATTAAGCCCATCATAAAGGTTTACACTAGTGTCAATGTCAACATAAAAAAACCGGAGCATGCTTCCGGCGCTCCAGTGCTGTTTTGGCTATACGATGTTCTTTTTCCCGTTGGTGAAGGCGATTTGCCTTTCCAGTAATGTTTTCAGCCCGTGCAAGGCTTCGATCTGCTCATTTACCTGCTGCAGCTTTCCCTCATACGTGGCCAGCATCTCCTCGCAATATTCATAACCGTCAGGATCGGCCACTTCCGTTCTGAATAACGCTTTGATCTCTTCAACCGTCAATCCCAGCTTCAAGTACAGCTGGATCGCTTTGACCCGCCCGACGGCCGATTCTGGGAAATCCCGGTAATCGTTATCCAGTCTGTCGGCGATTAGGAGACCTTGATTTTCGTAATGACGGATCGAGCGGGCACTGACATGGGTTAATTGCGACAATTCGCTGATTTTCACTCCGGGTCGCCCCTTTCCTAATCATCTTATCTTCATTATACAGTCAGGATGGTTACAGCCACAATCCATTGTCCCCGCCTGCTTACTCTCTGTTCCGGCCGCTTTACGCTCTTGGCGTTATTTATCTGCGCAGGAATACTTTGGATAACCTTGGTTCACAATAAGATGCGACTTTACGCTCAGAACGGAGGCTTCTTATGGATAACGTTATGCTGGCACGGTCACTGTTCGGATCGTCCATGGCGTTTCATATCATCTTTGCGACACTCGGGGTAGGCATCCCCTTCATGATCGTCATCGCGGAAATTTTGTACCAGGTGAAAAAGGAAAAGGACTACGCCACGCTCGCCAAACGCTGGACCAAAGGCCTCGCCATTCTCCTTGGTGTCGCCATTCCGTCGGGAACCCTGGTCGGCGTGATGCTGTCCCTCTTGTGGCCCGGCTTTATGGAAATCGTCGGCCAAGTGATCGCGCTTCCCTTCCAGATTGAGATCTGGGCCTTTTTCCTCGAGGCGCTGTTCATGTCCATCTATGTCTACGCAGCGGATCGGCTTCCGGGAACACTGCGGATTCTGAGCGTCATCTTCGTTGCGATCGGATCGAGCATGTCCGCCGTGCTCATTACCGACGCTCACGCCTGGATGAACACGCCCAGCGGCTTCCGGATGGAAGACGGCCGGGTGTTTGACGTCCATCCATGGGCGGCCGTGTTCAACCCGAGCCTGCCGACGACGGCCATGCATGTCCTGCTGTCGGCCTATATGACCGGCGCATTTGCGGTCGCTTCGGTAGCCGCCTATAAGCTGCTAAAGCGCGGATCGTCGGACCGCGAGCGGTCCTATCACCAGAAGAGCCTGTTCCTGGGACTGCTCATCGGCGGGATCATTTCGCTCATGACGGCGCTTAGCGGCCACGAAACTGCACAAATGCTGCATGAGCATCAGCCCGAAAAGCTGGCGGCGGCCGAGGGGCTCTTTGAGACCCAAGCCTATGCGCCGCTCGCGATCGGCGGTGTCACCGATAAAGAAACCCGCAGTATTAAAGGCGCCATCGAAATTCCGTGGGCGCTCAGCTTTCTGGCGGGCAACCGGTTCGACACGGTGGTGAAGGGTCTGAACGATTTTCCGGAGGATCAGTGGCCTCCGCTGATCATTCATACGCTGTTCAACGTCATGGTCGGGATCGGCACGCTGCTAATCCTCGCATCGGCCTTTACGGTCGGTCTGCGGCTGCTGACCAAGCGCCCCTATCCGAGGTGGCTGCTGTCCGCCCTGCTGCTGGCCGGCCCGCTGTCCATGATCGGCATTGAAACGGGCTGGGTGTTCAGCTGTACGGGGCGTCAGCCGTGGACGATCTACCATATGCAGACGACGGCGTCGGCCGCGACGAAGGCGCAGCATCTCGGTTCGCTGTTTGTCCTTTTCCTTGGCCTGTATGTTTTTCTGCTCATCGTCACGGCCGTGGTGATGTACTACTATTTCAAACGGCATCCGGTCACCTTCGACGAAGTGGAGGGCGTAAACGGAGAGGGGAGAAGCCTATGAGCGACACGCAGCTTGCAATCACCATTCTCTGGTGCTTTATTTTCATCTATTCCATCGCCGGTTCCATCGACTTCGGCGCAGGCTTCTGGTCCATGGTGTTCAGCAGACGGAATCCGCATGCGGCCGACATCGCGAATCGCTTCCTGTCCCCTTCCTGGGAAGTGACCAACGTCTTCCTCGTCCTGCTCGTGGTCGCGCTGGTCGGCTTTTTTCCCCGGGCCGCTTATGTCCTGGGCACACTCCTGCTTGTGCCAGTGAGCCTGGTGCTCGTCCTGCTGCTGTTTCGGAGCGCGTTCATCGTCTATTCGTACTCTGTCCAGAAGCATGAACTGGCGCTCCGGATCGTGTCCGGCGTCACCGGACTGCTGATCCCCGGTCTGCTCGTCAGCGTGCTGCCGATTTCGCTCGGCGGATTTATTCACATGAGCCAGGGGTTTCCCCAGCTCGAGTTCGGGAAGCTGCTGACCAGCGCTACGCTGTACGCCCACGTCGGCTTCGGCATTCTGACCGAGCTGTTCCTGTCCGCCTTGTTCCTGTCCGACTACGGCCGGGAAGCCGGCGACGAACAGGTCTCGCAGCACTATCGCTCCATCGCGGTCGTTCTGGGGCCGCTGGCGCTGGCGATGGCCGTCTTGGCGACGTTTACGATGGTTCCGGAAGCGTTATGGATCGTAGCCCGGATGCAGGAGCAGTCGATGTGGTTCTTGCTGTCGGTCGTCGCTTTTGCCATCGGGTACGGTACACTGTGGATCCGCCGGAAAAACGGCAGAAAAGGCTGGCTGCGCCTGTCCGTCGTCGCCGTGATTCTGCAGTTTGCCCTGGCGAGCTACGCCTACGGGAGAGCGCATATGCCCTACATCGTACACCCTGACCTGACCGTGGAAGCCGGTTTTACGAACCACTCGATGTTCGTGTCGCTGCTCTGGGGCTACGGCTTCGGCACCGTCATTCTGCTGCCGGCGTTTATTTTGTTCTGGTGGTTATTCCTGAAGGACAAGCGGTACTTGCGGACAAAATAATACGATCTGAAGAAGCTGACCGGCGCCCATTGCCGGCCGGCTTCTTTTGCATGGCATACTGCCGAAACATGGCGGCGTTTGAGCATAGGGAAATTGATGACAACTGTCATATCAAAGTCATGACAACCGTGAATACCGGGAGTTTCGGTCCTTTTGATATGATGAATCCAGTGAAGATCATATCCATTCGGAGGAGTTAACATTATGAAAAAACCATCTGGCACCATCCATAGTTCCGCCATACGCGGAACGGCAAGCGGCGTTTTTTTTATGGCCTTATTCGGTACGCTGTGGGCGTATACCGGCATCATGGGATTGCAGGAGTTCGCAGCTCCTTTGTGGTTAGCCGCAGCTGTCGCCATTGGGGTTGTGCTGTTCATCGGAGGTGCCTCGCTGATCCGTGGGTCGCGGAAGATCAAGGATCAAAGCTCAGTAACTGATGCAAGGCCCGGCAAACGGATCGCCATCCTTTTCAATATCGTCTTTGCGGCAGAAGGTGCCGCAATCGCCATTGCGGTTGCCGTCTGCAATGCCGCCGGCCGCACGGCGTTGATCCCCATCGTGACCGCTCTGATTGTCGGAATTCACTTTTTTCCGCTGGCCTTTTTGTTCCGGGTCAAGTTTTACCATCTAACCGGGGCGTTACTGTGTCTGCTCGCGCTCGCAACACTGTTGTTCCTGCCTGTGGAGGCCAGCTTTGGCGCGGCTCACATCAATGCTTATATGTCCGTTGTCGGCCTTGGGTCCGCCCTGATCCTGTGGGGAACTGGCACTGTCATATGGTTCATGGGAAAAAGATTGCTGAAGGTAAGCAAACTGTAACATCTGTCTTTCATTCCGCCACTCGCCGCATTAGAAAAACGCCGATCGACGAATCTTCAAGGAAAGCAGGCTGCACTTAGCGGAAGCTTTCCTTGCGATATCGGAAATCCAAGTCTCAGATGCTGCTTATCCTGGAACCGGCCAAATGCCGGTTCTTTTGTGTTACTGTCCTGCTTGAAACGTCGATAGTAAATATCGGGCGCAATATGGGCATACATAGAATGTATTCCAAAATAGAAACCGCTGCGAGGTTAATGATATGCCGGAAATTCATTTAGGGCCCGTAACCCTCAAACTAATCGTCGGATTTTTTTTATTGTTCGTGATCGTGAGATTTGCCGGAAGAAAAATCATCAAACAAATTACGCCCTTCACCTTCATCGCCTCCATCGTGTTTGGAGAACTGCTCGGGAACGCCTTGTATGAACCGAAAGTCGGGCTGTCTTATATCATCTATTCCATCTGCCTGTGGGGAGTGCTGCTTGTCATTATCGAATACCTGGGGCAAAAATCGCTGTTTTTCCGGGGGATATTTGAGGGCAAGCCTTCTGCATTGATCAAAAACGGCGTCCTAGATCTTCAGGCGCTGAAGAAAAACCGGATGAACATAAACCAGCTGCAAAGCTTGCTCCGCCAGAGCGAAACCTTCTCGATTCGGGAGGTCGCCTTCTGCTATTTGGAGGCCGACGGCTCCCTCAGTATTTTAAAAAAGTCCCGGTATCAGAAAACGACCGGGGAGGATTTGAATCTGCCTGACAAACCGGTTTACGTTCCCGTAACGATCATCCGCGACGGGAAAGTATTGTGGGACGAAATCAAGGATCTCGGATTTGACGAATCCTGGTTGAGAGCACAGCTGGAACCGTATCACATAACCGATTATAAAGACGTTCTGATCGCCGAATGGCAGGAAGGGGACGGTATTTACGTCCAAACCTATGACAAAGACGCTAGTGGCAGATAGGACCTGGGGTTCCATCATTCGATTTACCAACCTTCGGATCCTGTAGAGGATAGCAGAACGAGGAACTGCATAAAAAGAGCCAGTCGCTGGATATCCTCCAACCACTGGCTCTGCATATCTGCCAAAGCTCTTGTTCGCTGACAGCTACATTCGTTAGCCTGGCTTCAACTTTACGGATAACAATATTCGTCCGGTCGTCTTACTTCAATAGACCGTATAAGTTTGTCCGGTCTGGGCACCTTCCACACTTTTCCGGAACGCTAAGGCAGCTCTTCTAGCAGGTATAGGCTCAAAGCCCGGGAAATAAGGACCATAGGTATCCATGGACTCCTCCAGTACGTTCGGGCTGACGTTGTTGATCCGGATTCCTCTTGGCATTTCAATGGCTGCCGACTGTACGAAGGCTTTGATGGCGCCGCCCGCCATCGCGGATGAGATTCCGCCCACAATGGGACTGTCCATAATAATACCGGTGGTCAGGGTAAAGCTTCCTTGATCATTTACATGGTCCAACCCCAGCAGCACGAGGTTGATTTGTCCTTTCAGCTTCCCTAAGACCGCGATTTCATTACGTTCCGGTGTTAATTCCTCCAGCGGACCGAAGTAAGCTTGTCCAGCGGTGCAGATCACCGCATCGACCTTGCCGACGGCATCATACATGGCGATGATGCTATCAGGTACCGACATATCGACGGTGACGTCAGCCCCTTTGCGTCCGGCCGTAATGATCTCATGGCTCTGCTCCAATTCATGGCGAACCGCCGTTCCAAGCGTACCCATTGCGCCGACGATCAATATTTTCATGTTCGAACCCTCCTACGCCAGCTTGCTGTTTGGCAAGCTCATATCATTGAACAAACACAAGAAATTTTAACACAATAGGAGAATTCCCATCAATGTGGGCTGATAACACTTCGCGGGAAGCCTGTACACATCGGGACGTGACCTCTTCGGACTATTAATTGATATTGTGATGATCGCTTCTGAGCAGAGACAAAAAAAGATCCGCCTTTGGCGGACCTTTTTGACCTGTTGATTATTTTTTAATCATTACAGGCCGAACCGTTTTCGTTGTCAGGACATCGAGCGCATCCCGAACGTCTCTTGCGAAAGTTAACGGTTTCGCATTTTTTTCGAAGTGAATATACCAAATATTAGGGTTTGTAAACAACCAGTGGTTATGCAGCGCGGTTACCTTGATACCATGACTGCGAAGTCGGGAAATAAAAGGATTGATTTCTGCGGTTAAAATAACGGTTTCGCCAAGGCACAAGGCTTTCCCGTCACGGCCAATGTTTTCAAAGGAAAAAGCCTGCGGGATGGCCAGAAATGATTTGGTTCTCTTACCTAAAATCCTTGGCTTAATGTTGTTTCTGACCGATGAAGCCGTACAAACACCGTTAATAACCTGCGGAGTCGCCTTCAAAATGGAAGCGAATTGTCTACAAAGCGGACTAGGACTAACTGCCATCTGTTCATTCCTCCAATCTTGTAATATACCAACATACTATGAAGAGAAGAGAAAGAGAGGAAAGGCGAATATGAACGATTAATAGACTATTTTTTAAATGCTAGATTGATTCCCCCTCCCATTGAACTGCTTATATGGGTTAATGCATGAACAGCGGTATGTCCTTGCAAGGACATACTCGATGTTTACCACACAAAAAAGCCCCCTAACGGGGGCTTAGCTTATTGGCATATGGGTTGAATATCGTTACCCAATCACATTCACAGGCGAGCCTTTCAGGTACGCATCGATCGCCTCGACGATGCCGCGGAAGTAGGCGCGGTAGGTCGCTTCGGTAACGTAACCGATATGCGGCGTGGCCAGCACGTTCGGCATCGTCCGGAGCGGGTCGTCTATAGGCAGCGGCTCCTGCTCGAATACGTCCAGGCCGGCACCCGCGATCTTACCGCTGCGCAAAGCTTCGATCAAAGCCTCACGGTCAACGATCGGTGCCCGCGAGGTGTTGATGAGGTAAGCGGACGGACGCATGAGTCCAAGCTCCCGCGCGCCGATCAACCCTCTCGTGCGGTCACTGAGCACGACATGGATGGAGACGAAATCGCTGCTCTCCAGCAGCTCGTCCTTCGACGATGCGAGCTTCACCCCCGCGGCGGCGGCTTTGTCGGCGGTCAAGTTCTGGCTCCAGGCCGTAACCTCCATGCCGAACGCCTGCCCGATGCGCGCGATGTTGCTTCCGATATGGCCGAGGCCGAGCAGCCCTAACCGCTTGCCGAGCAGGTCTACACCGATCGTGCTCTGCCAGGCTCCGCCGCTGCGCAGCGCTTCGTTCTCTTGTACCAGCCTTCTTGCGAGCCCGAGAATGAGCGCCCAGGTCAGCTCCGTCGTCCCCTCGCCGCCTCCTTGCGTCCCGCATACGACGACGCCTCGTTCCGCAGCCGCGGCCAGATCGACCGAGGCGTTGCGCATACCTGTCGTGACCAGCAGCTTCAGGCGCGGCAGACGCCGGAACAGCGATTCCCGGAACGGCGTCCGCTCCCTCATGATGACGACGATCTCGCAATCTTCGATCGCAGCAGCCAGCTCCTCTTCGTCATCGAAATGATGATCGAATACACGGAGCTCGACGTGCTCCGCGACGGCCGACCAGTCCGTCATCGATAAGGCAACCCGTTGATAATCGTCCAGAATTGCACATTTCATTATCCGTTATTTCCCCTTCCCGATTTTGGTTAGTCCAAGCTCTGCTTACTCCACCCGGACAGCCTGAATATAGACGGATTCTCCGGAAAAGCTGGAAAGCCTGCCGTTTTCATCAGAAAATATCGAGAAAAACCGGCGTACATCTTCTGCAGACTGCAGCATCTTGTTCTCTAAAGCCTCTCTCTCCACTTGCGGGAGTCCGGCCCGCTCGCACCAATCCTGAAACCGGAACGGTTTCGGGAAGCAGACGGCCATCTCAATGCGGAAGCCGGTGCTTTCGAGCAGATGAATCCACTCCGATTTCTTCCATGCCCGGACATGGCTCGGGTCCCGTAACTTTTCTATATCATTATAAAATTGATCCAAAGGGTCCTGCTCGGGAGCTGCGTTGTCTATGAAGAGCAGTTTCCCTCCAGGTTTGGCAACCCGCAGAGCCTCGGCGGCAAACGCCGGTACATCCGTGAAATGATGCGCGGCGATCCGGCAGGTCACCAGATCGAAGGATTCATCTTCAAAAGGCAGCTGCTCCGCGTCTCCCGTTATGTAGCTAACGTTCGTATGTCCATTTCCGCCGATAAAGCGTTCTGCTGCCGCGAGCATGTCACGGGTTAAATCACAGGCCGTTACATGCCGAACCAGCGGGGCAAGCGCATTGGCCACATGTCCTCCCCCTGTTGCGATATCAAGCACATTCATATTCGCATTGGCTTTGGCACATGACACGAGCCAGGCCAGATCCTCGCCTTTGGCATGGATTGCGCTCGTCACGTACTTATCCGCATTCCGGGAAAACTGCTGCTTTACCTGGTTTTTCCTCGACTCGTCCATCATAGACTCTCCCCCTTAAATCATCATCAGCTTCCGAATCGAATTGTCCACGGTCGTCGTCCGTTTGTTTCACAGGATGAAACAACATATCACTTGTTGATACACGATTAAATTTAACACAGGACTTCCGCATTGTAAATGAACCAAGAGTCGCGTTTGAGCAGCGGTCACAAATGCCAGCCTTATCTCGTTATATGTGTAAACCCACGAAAGAAGGTTGATCCCATATGATCGCAGCGGTGAATAAAAAAGAAGAAATTTTAAAGGCTTTTCAATTCAGACATGCTTGCCATGTATTTGATAGCAGCCAAAAAATCCCGGATGAAGACTTCCGCTTTATTTTGGAGGCAGGTAGATTGTCTCCGAGTTCGGTTGGCCTTGAGCCTTGGAAGTTTGTCGTGATTCAGGATGCGGCGCTCCGCGAAAAGTTAAAACCTGTCACGGGCGGTGCCCTGGGACAGTTGCCTACGGCGAGCCATTTTGTTGTGATTTTGGCCAGACAAGACTTAAGGCATGATTCGGCTCATGTCATGAAAATGCTGAAAGACATCCAGCATATGCCTGAAGAAGTGGTGCAGCGGGTTTCCGGGTTCTATAAAACCTTCATCGAAACGGAGCTCGAAAATAATGACCGCCTCCTGTTTGAATGGGCATGCAGACAAACGTATATCGCACTGGCCAACATGATGACAGCCGCGGCTCAAATCGGCATTGATTCCAGTCCCATCGAAGGTTTTGATAAAAAGCAGGTGACCTCTATTTTACAAAATGAAGGTATCATCGGAGCTGGCGATTTCGGCGTATCCTGTATGGTTGCTTTCGGATACCGGCAAGAGGACCCCAAACGTCCAAAAGCAAGGCAGTGCCTCGATGAGATCGTCGAGTGGCGGTAAGGGTTGTGTAAAAGTCCTGATTCCTTTAAGGTGAAAATAGAAATTCAGCTGCGGAAGGAGCAAGTCGGATGCAGGATCTTTACAAGCAGTACAAGAAGCTGTTATTCAAGCTTGCTTATCAATTGACGGGTTCGGTTTCCGATGCGGAAGACGCCGTGCAGGATGTTTTTGTGAAGGTACATGATGTCCCACGGGAACGTTTAACGCAGCCCAAGGCTTTTTTGTGCAAAATGGTCACGAACCACTGTAAAGATATGATGAAATCGGCACGAAAACAAAGGGAGGAATATTATGGAGAATGGCTTCCCGAGCCTTTTCTCATGTTAAACGACGATTCAACGGAAGCATTGGAAAGAGATGATCTCCTCTCTTATGGAATGCTTGTTCTGCTGGAAAACCTGACGACCTCCGAGCGTGCCGTGTTCATCCTACGCGAAGCGCTGGGCTTCAATTACAACGAGATCGCCGAGCTTATGGAAAAAAGCGAAGTGAGCTGCCGGAAACTGTTCAGCCGTGCAAGCGCCAAGATGGGCCGGATCGCCGATGAGCCCGTTCAGATCCACCCTGAGAGCCAGCAGTGGGTTCATGGATTTATGGGAGCGCTCAAGAAAGGGAACATGGATCAGCTTTTATCGCTGCTGGACCAAGATGTCGTGCTGGTTGCCGACGGTGGCGGCAAAGTGGTTGCAACGGTCCATCCGGTTGTCTCCAGGGAACGGGTTGGCCGCTACCTTCTCGGCGGTATGCGTAAAGCAGCCATGTTTGGAGAAGGAACGACTGTCGAAATGGGGGAAGTCAATGGAGAAGCTGCCATACTGATGCGTTCGGAAGACAGCGCAGTCAATGGAGTGCTGCTCTTTCACTTCGAAGATGGGAAGATCCACAACATCTATATTGTTCGAAACCCCGACAAGCTGGGGCATATTTTCTAGCGTACGAACTCAGCACCGGTCATCCAAAAAAGTCATAGCCACGATCTGTGGTTATGACTTTTTCGCTTGAGCGAGAACGGGGTATTACTGTCCCTGCAGGCGCACAAATGTAATATAATCCACGTTGACCGGCTCCATGCCGGCTGTGCGAAGCTTCATGTTGATCTGCCCCCTGTGATACTGGCCATGCAGCGCAAGATGAGTCAAAATGTCTTGAACGGATGTCCGGTACGACCTCCCGTACTGGTTGATGTAGGAAATCACATCGTCCAGACGTTCGTCGGTTAGCTCAGCGAGATATGCGCTGAAGGCTTCCCGCATCTCTTGCGCAAGACGTTTACAGTCATCCAGACTGTCGTTTGGCCAAAGCGGCAGGTGGTTGCTGTCCCGTCCCTGTAGCCGGGTGAACCACACCTGCTCCGCACGCAGAGTATGACTTAGCAGCCGGACCGCTTCGGCTTCGGATTCCCCATCCCCGCCAGCTTCCAGCGCATCCAGTATGCGCTTGTCGGCCCAATACAGCTGCTCGAACATGCTGCGAATCGTTTTCATTTCCTTAAACGCCCCCTTCATACCATAATTTCCCTTATTAAAATTCAGGTTAACTGAGGAGTTCGCCAGCCTGGACCCATTTCCTTCTATGCTCAGTTCGCATGACATAGCGATGGTTATCTCGTAAAAAGCCGTTTATTCATTCGGGCCGGACGACAAGTGAACATCAAAAAACTCCAAGCTAGACAGCTTGGAGTTCCCTACGCTTAAAATACTATTGGCGAGGTACACAGATCGTTAATCTGCCTGAGGTTGTTCCTGAAGAAAAGACAATGTTGACACAACGTCTCCCGTCTTGAGCCGTAAAGAACGAGATGGAAGACGGTCTGGGGAGTCCTAGAATATTGCGGACGGCTTGTACATTCCGCGTCCGTACGGCCGCTCTGAATGCATCCGTATTTAAAGAAATGTTTTGGGAATACAACACATAGGCATCGGCAACGATCATCAAGTCGTCCCCTTGCTTTACCCGTGGTTTTTTCGGCATGGATCTCACCTCCTCGAAATCTATGATGTATTCTATTCGTAAAAATGATAGATTTCTTGGATGCTAACATATCCAAAGCAAAATACACCGATACACAAAAAAGACAATGAAATCCCCTCCCTCCAAGCCTTATGAAAATATTGCGAACGCATCAAAAAATGTTGCTTGCCTTGCATACAAGGCCCCATTTACCATCAATCATGCGGAGGGTGTCACCATGACTTACATCTATCAGATCGAATCGCAGTGAGGGGGTGACGGAAAGTTTGATTCGGAGAAAATGCTGACCAAAATTTGAAAGCGGTTTCTTAACTTGAGAAAAGGAGCTGAACTTGATGAGTTGGTATAAAAGATGGGCTGCGGTTGCCATGACTGCAGTCATGATGGTGTCGCTGGTTCCGGCGGCCCAAGCGAGCGAGCTGGTTCCGACGATGCAGGCAAAAGGGATTTCCCCGGCGGATGATCCCGCGTCGCCACCGGATGAGGAGCAGCCAAAGCTCCGTAATCTTGCCCTTGGACTTCCTTATGAATGGTCTGAAGCCCCGGATCCGTCACATCCTGATGCCGGGAATAAGCTTACAGATGGGAAATATGGACAATTAGATATGAATGACCCGGCCTGGGTAGGACATGTTCGGGGCAAAGCGCGCGAAGTCGTGTTCGATTTGGGTGAGGAGAAGTCGATCGGAAAAGTAACCGCCCATTTTTTTCAGGATTACCCTGCCAACTCCATCCTCGTGCCTCTCACGGTATCGATGTATGTCTCGGACGATAAGGAGAATTGGGGCCTTCTCTCCCATAACGCCACTCAACTGCTTTGGGGAGAAGGACCGCCAAGGGAGGAAATGTTTGTGTGGGACGGCAGCCGGGACGGAATCCAAGGCGGGAGTACGGACGGCAAGCTGGCTTATGCCCGCTATGTAAAAGTCATTTTCACGATGCATCCTACCCTATGGGAATACATTGACGAAATTGAAATTATGGGCACGGACGGAAAGATGGACGGAGCGGTAAAGGTTCCCGCTGAGCAGCCTCATTTTTTGGAGCCGGGCGAAGCTACGGGCGGGATCCGGAATCTGAATCTGCTGTATAACGGGCAGTATGCGAATGGTTTGGGGGACTGGACCAAGGAACGGATCATCCCGAACATCAGTTACGTGGATCAGAACGGGGAACCTACCGACTGGCTTTTTGACGGTGTTTTATATCTCGGGCTTGCTTCCCCTGCCGGCCGGGATTTCGGTCTGGGGCAAACAAATCTGGGGGACTGGACCTGGTATTTGGACAAAACCTTTGCAGCTGCGGGAGATATGCAGCAGTTGAATGAGGCGACCAAGGAAGTCGGGTCCAAGCTGAACCAACCTGATTATAAAGAGAAGGTTGTGCTCATGATTCCGAATCCAGGGGAATCTTTAAACGATTTTGGCGATGTGGACGGGTCAGGGGAATCGTTAAGCTTTAATGCCTCTGTCGTCGGACAAGAGAAAGCCCTCGAAAACAGAAAAAAAGCGGTTCAGTGGTGGCTGGACCAGGTCCGGCAAAGATGGCAGGCCGCGAATTATTCCAATCTGGAGCTTGTCGGCATGTACTGGCTGGAAGAACAAATCAGCACAAGCGAAACGGGACCGGGCTTGATTAAAGCCGTGAGCGGCAAAATCCATGACATGAATCTGAAATTTTTCTGGATCCCCCACTCTTTGGCTTATAAAAGCTATATGTGGAAAGACGTAGGATTTGATGCCGCGGCCCTTCAACCGAACTATTTCTTTGGCGGCATGGATCAAGACCGGCTGGAAGATGCCGCAAATACTGCAAAGCGGTACGGAATGTCGAATGAAGTCGAATTTGATGACCGGATGCTTCAGGACGGCGTATTCCGTGAGCGTTATATCGATTACTTGAACAGCGGCGCCGCAACCGGCTTGATGCAAAAGGGATTCAGAGCTTATTACCAGGGAAATAATGCGGTTTATAATTTGGCGGTGAGCAAAGATCCCGGCCTGCGTCTCATGTATGACTGGCTGTATCAATACTTGAACGGAACATACGACATTCATAACAGTACACCACCTGAAGCAGACGTATTTATCAACGGACAAAAGTTAAATGGCGATGTGGTTGTTCCCAATACTGAAACAGTTGCATTCACATGGGAAGTGCAAGACGATGATAGCGGTTTGACCCGGGTTACGGCCACTTTCGACGGCAAACCCTACGCCCCGGGAACGCCGATTGATCTGAAGGGAATGCCGGGTAAGCATCAACTGGCCATTACCGTGGCGGCTGCCAAATCCAAGACGACAGCTTACACAATCCGGGCGGCATCTACCGCTGACACCATGAAAGCTCATGTGAACCTCTTCGCCGAGCAAAAGCAGTTCACGACGCCCGGAGCTCCCCGCTCGTTGAACGCGCAGCTGGACCAGATGAAGCGTTTTGAAGGAAAGAATGCTGCGCAGTTTGATCAATTCCTCAAAGGTTTCAATGTAAAGCTGGATCAACTGTACGCGGATCGTATTGTTTCCGATACGGCTTATGCTTCGCTGAAAGAAGAGGTGTATGATCTTGCTGGTAACCTGGCGGAAAATAAAACCGTAACCGCCTCTTCCGTCGAAGGCTCCGTTTCGACCTTGGCGCCGAAATATGCCGTCGATGGGTTTTCTTCGACAAGATGGGCGAGCAACTACGTGAATGACAGCTGGTTCCAGGTCGATCTAGGCGAAGCTAAAGCATTCGATACGGTCCGGATCGAGTGGGAATTAGCCCGCGCCAAAACTTACAAAATCCTTGTCTCCAACGACCAGCAGAACTGGAGCAGCGTGATCCAGGACAATGATGGCATCATTACGGCCCATGATGGCAAAGAAACGGTCCATTTTGCCCCCGTTACAGCCAGGTACGTTAAATTTCAGGGGATTGAAAGAGCCACCGATTATGGATATTCCTTTTATGAGTTTGGGATCTATAACCTCTCGCAGTCAAGGGAGTAAGAACTTTGGAATAAGATAAATCTCCTCTTTTCAACCATATAGTCCTTGTGAGAAGAAGACTGCCGTTGAACCGGCAGTCTTCTTTCTTGCTTGCTTCTCATCGGTATAATCCCACTCTTTTCCATATATCTGGACTTGGCTTTAAGCGAAGATTCTATTCATTTCATTTACATATGAACAAATGATCATGTATTATATAATCAACATTTATTTTACTTGGAGGAATTTCTATGCTGGATGTCTTGATTATTGGTACCGGACAGGCTGGTCTTGCAGCTGCCTACTTCTTAAAGCAAAAAGGAATACCATTGATGTTAATCGATAAAGCCAAAGCCTTAGGCGATTCCTGGCGCAACAGATACGATTCCTTACAATTATTCACACCCAGGAATTACAGCCGTTTACCTGGTCTTGATTTGCCTGGGGATCCGAATGGTCTCCCTACAAAAGATGAGGTTGCCGCATACTTATCGGAATACGCTTTAACCTTTGATTTTCCGATTCAGTTGGATACGGAAGTCAAATCGTTAACCTCCATTCCAAGGGGATTTGAGGTGGAGACTAGCAGAGGAACGATTCAATCCAAAAATGTAATCGTGGCTACAGGGCCTTTTCATAAACCGTATGTTCCAGCCATAAGCCAGTCCATTTCAAATGATACGACTCAGCTTCATTCTTCCGCATACCGGAATCCCGGCCAGCTTACACCTGGAAGCGTGTTGGTCGTGGGAGCAGGAAATTCAGGTGCACAAATTGCAGTAGAACTGTCAAATGACTTTGATGTCTATTTATCCGCATCAAACCAGCTCCATTTTAAACCTCTGTACATATTGGGAAAGAGCATTTTTTGGTATTACGACAAATTGGGTTTCTTACAGGCCGGAAATCACACCAAACGCGGGAAATGGTTACGCCAACAACCTGAGCAAATCTATGGATACCAATTAAAACAACGATTAAAAGAAGGGAAAATCAAGCGATTTCCGAGGGCAGCCAGCGCGGAGTCACGTACTGTATTTTTTGCGGACGATCACTATATTGAGGCTGACAATATCATTTGGGCAACCGGGTTCCGCCCGGATTTCTCCTGGATCCAAATCAATCATCTCTTTAATGAACATCAAGAAATTACCCAGTTCAATGGTATTTCTAATATTCCAGGCCTATATTTCATCGGTCTTCCGTGGCTGTCCTGCAGAGGATCTGCACTTTTGGGGTGGGTACAGCATGATGCCAGACGTATCGCCGAGTACATAAATAATGATTTAAAGTCTATGCAGCTGTTCTCGCCGGGACTTATCTAGGTTTAGTACTTCTTTTTTTCGCTCGCAAACAAAAGTCTGAAACCAGCTTCCCGTGTACCGTCCACCCTCGACGTGTCAACCTTGCCTAGAAGTATGCGTAATTATTTCTCAGGAAACGATTTATGATATACTAAAAAAAATGAGTCGAGGAGCCAGCATGAACCATGGATACTGCAGATAAAAGCAAAGCCGCCATTCATGAATTTTTTATTCAGTTTCTTCAGCAAAAAGAAGAATATGAATCCCGAATATCCGCATCCTATCTCGAAGATATCCGGAAGCATATCGGTGCCGAATTCAGTTTGAACATGACAGAACTGCACACCATTGCGTGCATCGGGGAGCAGGAGCCGATCAATGTCACTTCCATCGCGGAAAAGATGAATTTGAGCAAAGGGAACACCTCCAAGATCGCGAGCAAATTACTTAAAGCCGGTTGGGTGCGGAAAGCCCAGCTCAACGATAACAAAAAGGAAGTGTACTTTCGGTTAACTCCTGCCGGCAAAAAGCTGTTTGCTGCGCATGATGAGCTCCATGCGTTGGAAAAGCAGAGAATGTACGAGTTTTTGGGAAGGTACAGCGATGCCGAGCTTGAATTGATCAAGCGCCTGTTTGCAGACATGGTTGACTTCTATCGCTGACACGTATCACCGGCAAACGAACCTCAAATCAAAAAGCAACCGGTAGCCGCCCGGCTGCTTTTTTTGTTACTCGTTGAAGTGAGCACAGCGCCGAGAGCGCTACATTGAAACGATTCATCTCACACGCTACATTTTCAAAGCCCCCTGCGTCATGCCCTGAATGTAATATTTCATGCCGAAAGAGAAAATCAAAATTAACGGAATCGAGGAAATGGCGTATGCCGAAAACTGCGTTCCCATATCGGTGATGCCGAACTGTTTCGTAAAGACGGTAAGGCCAACAGCAACCACCTGAAGACTGCTGTCCCTGATCGTAAGCAGCGGCCAAATGTAATCATTGTACACGCCAACAGCCTGCATAATGAACAAGGTGGCCAGGATCGGCAGCGACAACGGGATGACGATTTGAAAAAATACGCGAATCTCCGATGCTCCATCGATCCGGGCCGCTTCAAACAGCTCGCTGGGGATGCCGGACATAAAACTCCTGCACAAGAAAGTTCCGAAGATTTGCCCGCCGGCTGCACCGGCAATAATGATCACCCAAGGTGTATTCGTTAGTCCCAGATTATTATACAGGACGTACGAAGGAATCAGCGTCAGCACACCCGGAATCATCATCATGGCCAGCATCATCATAAACAGCAGTTCTTTGCCGGGAAAGCTTTTTTTGGCGAATATATATCCTGAAATGGA
Source organism: Paenibacillus sp. FSL R5-0378 (assembly GCF_038009285.1). Classification (NCBI taxonomy): domain Bacteria; kingdom Bacillati; phylum Bacillota; class Bacilli; order Caryophanales; family Paenibacillaceae; genus Paenibacillus; species Paenibacillus sp. FSL R5-0378. The sequence goes on along the minus strand of NZ_JBBPAY010000001.1, from coordinate 2,852,074 downwards.
AGAGAGCAGAATGACACATGCACTGGCTCCGACCGCATACAAGATGGAATTCACCATATATCGCCAAATACTGGTGAACGCAGCGCCGTAATTATTCCATTTGGCCGGAGATGGCAGCCCCCAGAAATTGCCGAGAATTTGCGCATTGCTTTTTAAGGAGCTGACGATCATGAACAGAATGGGCACCAGCATCAGAATGACCAGCACGCACAGCAGCACGATGATGGTGATCTGGGGGAAACTGAGATATTTGATGAGCCCGCCTTCGTTTTTTCTGAGCCTCCTCACGGGGCTGACGCTTTCAGCGGCTGTATCCGTTTCGGTATACATCGATCCCTCTCCTCCTTCCTTAATCTTCTGTTTTAATAAGCTTCATGTTCACAACCGTAATCGCAAGGATCACCAGGAACATACTTACACCGAGCGCCGAGGCATACCCGAGATCGTTGAACTTGGTGGCGGCATAATACATCTGCAGAGCGGGTACATAAGTCGAGTCCATGGGACCGCCGCCCGTAACGATCATGATGCCGTTAAAGTCCTGAATAATGCCTATGAGGGTTAAGATGATCAGAAACTTGAATTGACCGCCCAGCAGCGGCAAATGAATGGAACGGATAATCCGCCAAAGATTGGCCCCATCGATTTTTGCGGACTCGATCAGCTCGTTCGGAATGGACAGCAGCCCTGCGTAAAATACCAGCAGCTGCAGGATGCCTATAAACGGAAACCCGATAAAAATAATAGCCCACAAGGCGGTATTGGGGTCACCAAGCCAACCATGCGCCCAGGAACCAAGCCCGATCAGTTGTAAGACGTTATTGATCAGACCCACGTTAGGATCATACAGGTTTTGCCAAATCAACAATAGGGCCACACCCGGAATAACCATCGATGCGGTAAATGCCGTCCGAAAGCCGTATTGCAGACGTTTACTGCGTAGATGGAAGATGAGTTCAGCGGTAATGAGTGCAGGGATAATCGCTTTGATCAAACCGGTGATGATCAGAATGACCAGGTTGCCCATCCCCTTAATGACATAAGGATCATGAATCATTCGTTCAAAATTGGCCAAGCCGACAAAGGTGGTCCTGCCCCCTGGCTGCCAGTCATATAAGGAATGGAATAAGCCCGAAAAAGCCGGGTAATAGAGAAAGACGAACACCAGAATAAAGGTCGGTGCCAAGCCCAGGTAAATATATTTGCTTTTCCATATCTGGCGGAAAATAACCAGCCGGTTGCGCTTCTTCAAATAATTCAAGTACAGCATAACAAGGACGACCGCCAAGACACCGGCTGCAGCCCATAGCATAGCGTTTATTCGTGCCTTGCTTGCCGCTTTATCGATGACACTGCCTACATCGTACTTAAAAATCCTTCCGTCATTGGTGCCAGAATACAGCGTCTTGCCCTCCCGGTCAAATTGAACGCCCCGGCCTTCCCCCGTGATCTTTGACTCCCACAGCTGCTTTCCGCGCCCGTCGAAAATATAGTAGTTACCGGATAAATCCGAAACGCCGATCCGTTCCCCATCGCTTGAAAAGGCGACATCGGTCACGATGTCCCGCGTGTTAATCGAACCGTTAACGTTCCCTTTCTGATCAAACAATTCCACCTTATTGGAAGCCGTACCCACTGCAGCCAGGCCATTGTCTGAAACGGCCACCGCCTGGATTTGATTATCCGCGCTGAATTTATACAGCAGGCTGCCATCCTTGTCCAGAAGATAGGCGAATTGGTCGCTTGTCGCGGCAACGATCCACTGTCCGCTGCCCGATACGCTCACTTCCTTCAACAGGGAACCGATGGGGATACTGCCTGTCTGTTCTCCGTTATTTTGATCCACAACGATGAGATCTTTGCTGCGCTGGGTAACGAGAACGATGGTGGACCCGTCCTGCGATGCGGCCAAGCTTTTGACCTGCCGCTTCAGATCCGAATCCCACAGCAGACCTCCTGTCTCGTCATATGCATACAGACGCCTGTCATCCGATGAAACCAGAAGCGTGCCGTTACTCAGAAGCGCTACCCCTGTAACGACATTTCCAGCCTCAACCTCATAGATGGGGTTGCCTTCGGAATCGTAGAGAAATGCCTTCGCATTATGACCCCCAACGGTCACACGGCTCCCATCCTCTGATACGGAGAGGGAGGTGATACTCCCCGCTCCTTCAATGGACCAATGGTCTTTGGCAAGTGCTGCGCCCGGGACAAGCCCTAGAAGCAGGATCAGTGCAAGAAATATCCATGGGGCTTTCCTCATGATGAACCTCCCTTTTTATCCGTCATCCTTACGAATTGCCTGCTTCCCTCGGGTAATCATACGGGTCCGCACATGCAAATGCATGTGCAGACCCGTGTGAATAAGTGATTACCGCTGCGGCGGACGCCGCTCGGGGTGATCCAAGTCGGAGAGTTCTTTCTTAGCTTCTTTCATGGCAGGTTCCATATATTTATCGATATTCGCCTGCAGCTGATCCAAATATTGATCCGTTGTCAGCTTACCGCTGAAGTACCGCTGTACGAGCCCTACCCAATCCTGCACGGACGGCTGGTAATCCCACATTCCGCGAGCCAGGTTGTTGGCGGCGCTGGTGTAGCCTTCGGTATTTCCAATCGGCTTGAAATCGGCGAATGCCGCCGCCATCTCATCCGGGAGCGTAATGCCTTTAATGGCCGGTGCGCCTGAGAGGGAGGCGTCGTCACTCTTCTGGATCGCATCCAAATATACGGCGTAACCTTCCGGACTCGTCAGGTACATCATGAAATCCACATTCAGCTCATTTTGCTTCGCATCTTTATTGACGAAACCATAGAATCCGATCGGAATCTGGATCGTTCGGGCCGGTGCCATCACCTCAGGTCCTTCCATGGAAGGCATGTTGAAGAATCCGTATTCGAAAGGCTTCACGCCGCCTGTGGCACCCGTTTTTTCCTCATCCGCGAAATCTTTAGGGAGCTGCCAGTAGGAGGCCGGCGTGCCTAACATTGTCGCCGCCTTTCCCGTCAGGAACAGATTGTAAGCCTGGTCCTCTTTCACTCCGAAAAATCCGTCAGGCACATAATCGAACAGTTTTTTCAGATTTTCCGAGTAAGCCTTCCACTGGGGATTGCCGGCAATTTTGAAGGGACCTTCTTTGTCTTTAACAGCTTTCCATAGCCGCATTTCGTTTTTGGTCACTTTACTGTTGGAATCGTTATACGGATCCGTCAGATCATATTTCCACTGCTCGTCGAGCTCTGGAACGTAAGTATAATCCTGTTCTTGGGACCGGATGATGTTAATATAATCGCGCATGTACTGATCGGCATAGATCCGCACCAGCCATCCCGCCTGGCCGCTCCACATCGATTTGGAGTCTCCGCCGAGCGCCAGCGGTGTATATCCGGCCTTTTTTATTTTATTGAAAGCGTCGATCATCTCGTTAAACGTTTTGGGAGCTTCGGTAATACCGACTTTCTGGAAAATCTCCTTGTTGTACACCCATACGATCTGCACGGATTCAAAGTTCAGGTTGTACAAATGATCTTCGGCTCCAATGCCTTCGAGGTTAATGCCCATCGCCTTCAGATCCAGGGTGTCCTGCCATGGCTGGTTCGTATAAGGATTGACCTTATCGAAATAAGGGTAAAAGTCCATAAATTTTTTACTGTTAACTAGGCCACCGACTTCGTTATTCGTTACCAGGTCAACATCAGGCACACCTGCTGCAAATTGAGCCGTCAGCCATTCCTTGTAGCCTTCCGCCGGCTTGTTGTCGACTTTGACCTTCACTCCCGGATTTTTCTTCATATACGCTTCGGCAACCGCATTCCATACTGACGCCGATGCATTCGGCAAGGAAATGTTAATATTTCCTGTCAGCTGCGACGCGGCCGGATCCTTCCCTGCGTCTTCCTTACCCTGATCCTCACCCGTTGGATTGGATTCTGCGGTGCCTGGATTGTCTGGTGGTGTGGGAGCTGCTTTGGTGCATGCTGACAATAAAGCCAAGAGCATCACAATACTCAAGAGAACGATGAATCCCTTCCTTTTGTTCACATTGATCTCCCCTATTTTCGAATGGTCATGACCTAAAGCGCTTTCAATTACAACAAACTTGAACGAATACGCTTCAGCCGTAAGTATACGTTATAAATTTCGTATACTTTGATAAACAAAGTATACTGTAGGAGTTTGCCTATTGCAATAGTTTTTATTGCGAAACACGCTGAGGCTGCCGCGGATCGATGGGATAATTCGATTAAAGAAGAACATTCTCATGTTTTTCTTTATATATTTTGATATTGTTGACTTAGAGGGAAATTGATTTTTATCTACCCTCTATATGATATTGTAGATCATATTACCGCAAGGAGGCGTTTGTAATGAGAACGGCTTTTACTCCCGGGCAAACTATGGAGGGGCAGGACGCATAATTGCCCTTAAACTGCGGGCTCCCCTATTTGAAACGGGGAACAAAGTTGAAAAAATATGCTTTGCAGCAATTTGATTATCATGTATGGGCAAACCGGCAGGTTTGCGAGCATCTTCAGAAACTTTCTGATGAGGTATATCGAAAGCAAATCGTTAGCGTTTTTCCAACCATCTACGACACTATCGTCCATATTTATGTTATCGATCGAGGTTGGTTAACTTTCTTAACTGAAGGCGGCGTTTCCGAGTTGTCGGAGGAATACTTTGAGCACTTGAAGAACACTATAGAGATTATAGTGGCAGAAACCAACGGCAAGCGTATTGAAGAACTGGGTCAGATGCAAGATGAACTGGCGGCTAGCTTCCGGTCATTCATCGAGCAACATGAGGACATCGAAGCAGTTTATCCGTCAGGAACATTTAATGCCAGATGCGTAGACTATATCCAACATATGGTGAACCACGGAACTTATCATCGTGGTAGCGTGACTGCGATGCTCAGGCAACTAGGGCATCCCGGAATACCAACAGACTATGCCTTTTATTTGTACAATTTAAGCCATTTGTAGGCAAAAAACAGCCTGGAACAGTGAATGTTCCAGGCTGTTTTTTAGTGCGCGCGAACGGGAACTGGCAAACGCCTACCGTTAGCCAAGAGCAAGAGCGTCTGCCGCTAGACGGAGTCTGGAGGAAGCTGGATGCAACCGCTCGGACTGAGGCAGAAAATATCCCTCCGTTAAGGAATACCCTGTGCCTGTTGTACCTATAGTAGGCAAGCCTGCTTCGCTGAGTACCTGAATGTCACGATAGATGGTCCTTACACTGGTTTCAATCCCCTATATCGAACAGTTTCTACTCGATTTCCAAAATCCGGAACACGTGCATTTATTTTTGCAGACTCTTTCCATACGCTTACGAATATTACTCGGATATTATGAAATAAAAATTCTTTTAGTGCAGTAGCGAACTCCTTCTGAACTTCTTGTTTCAAATCATGAAAGTTATCAAGTACAATGAAATTATTTGAACAATGAGACAGAAAGGACTGAACAGCAATGCCGTTTCAGACCTATTCACCCCCGCCTCCTTTGTCTTCCTTCATCGCATACTTCTGGTCCTATACCGGAAAGAATCCGCCGCACTCGAGAAGACTTACCCTACCGGACGGCTCGATCGATCTCGTCATTGATCTGTATGATCGTAAAACTCGTATACACAATCGATATGACAGCGAGATGACACTAGCGTCTTCCGTGATTAGTGGGCCTCACACTGATTATTATATAACGGATTCTTCAAGCGAGCGGTCCATGATTGGCGTACATATCAAGCCCGGCTGCGCTGGTCCCCTTCTAAAGCTGCCTTCTATTGCGTTAAAAGATACGCATGTCTCGTTGGATGATTTATGGGGGATAGTGGCTACTGATCTGCGCGATGAGCTGCTTTATTCCAACACGGTAGAAGATCGATTTCGTATCCTTGAAAAATACTTTCTGTTACGAAGTGATTGGTCAAGGCCATCGCATTCAGCCGTTGAGTTTGCGATTGCCTCGTTTCAGCAGTCGCATCACCCCGAATCCATTGCGAACATGGTTGAACAGGTTAACATGAGCGCCAAACGATTCATTCAAATTTTCAAGGATGAAGTAGGACTAACACCCAAGAGGTTTAGTCGTTTAATGCGCTTTCAAAAGGCGGTACGTCTAATCAGAAAGAGCAATAATATCGATTGGGCCGATCTTGCCATGTCTTGCGAATATTATGATCAGTCCCATTTCATTAAAGAATTTCAGTCCTTCTCCGGCCTCACTCCGACCGAGTATCGCGCTATAGAAAGCCTGCACCCCAATCACATCCCTCTCACGAACTAGATCTCGGGAAAAAATATACAATACAGTGTCTTGTTGGCTCCCTTACAATGCAGAAAGCAGCTATTACATTCTGTATTCAAGGGGGAGAGCAGCTATCATTACTCCATTCAAAATCAATGTTCCGCAATCGGATCTTGAAGACTTGAAAATGCGGCTGGATCATACACGGTGGCCCGACGAAGCGGCTGGCGAAGGCTGGAATATGGGTGCAGATCTCGGTTATATGAAAGAATTAATCGATTATTGGCGAACGCAGTATGACTGGCGTATTCATGAAGCCAAATTAAATGCCTTACCGCAATACAAGACAGTTATAGAGGATACAACCCTTCATTTCGTGCAGGTTAGAAGCGAAAATCCAAATGCGGTGCCGCTTTTGCTCGTTCATGGTTGGCCCGACAGCTTCTACCGATTTCACAAGATGATCCCTCTGTTATCCGACTCCTTCGATCTTGTCGTGCCTTCGATTCCCGGTTTTGGATTTTCGGATCGAAAAACCACAACACCGAAACGAGTCGCCCACCTGTTTGCCAAACTGATGACAGAAACACTTGGATACGAGGGCTTCGCGACTTGCGGCGGGGATATCGGCACTGAAATCGTGACCATGCTATCCACACATCACTCCGACGTTGTGAAAGCGATCTTGTTGACGGACGCTGGTTATCCAACCGGAAGTGAAGATATTACGGAGATGTCCCCTGCCGATCGGCAGTTTATGTTAGATACGCAGACCTGGGTTCAATCAGAAGGGGCCTATCTGAAGCTGCAAGCGACCAAACCGCAAACGCTTGCCTATTCACTTAACGATTCGCCGGTTGGCTTGGCATCTTGGATCGTCGGCATGATCCGTTCGGGAGCTGGCGACGAGACCGTAGATGATGCATTCGGCGGAAGGGACGAACTGCTCACGAATATCATGATCTATTGGCTGACCGGGACGGCCGGATCCGCCGCACGCATGTATCGGCTCATTGTAATGGCCAACCAAGCGAATGTAGATAGTGCTTCGCCGGTCACAGCGACACGTAGAGTACCGGCAAGTATCGTGCTCTTCCCGCGCGAAATCCAGTTCCCCTCAAGTTGGGCTGAACGTTCGGTACATGTGTGCAGCTACAACAAAATGCCCTGTGGCGGTCATTTTGCAGCGCTGGAAAAACCCGAACTTCTGGCCAATGAACTGATACGATTTATCCCTTTACATTATTTCGGCTCGGGAGGAAGTTCATAATGGAAACCATGAGGGAACGAAGTCACTTTGGCACAGATCGGCGACAACATCTTTTCAACGGATAGAATCATGGATGAACAAGGAGGAACTGATGAAATACGCTTATGTTTATGTACTGGATACGATGGCGGACTGGGAACTTGGCTTTGTTACTGCAGAGCTCAACTCCGGTCAATATTTCAAAAACCGCGGGAGTCGCCTTCCCGTTCGAACCGTCGGAGCTTCCAAACGTCCTATCACGACGAAGGGCGGATTAACAATCGTGCCGGAACTGACAGTAGATGAGATCACGTATGAAACATCGGCTATATTGCTTTTGCCGGGTGCTGACAACTGGAAAGATCCAACGAATGGGCCAATCATCGAAAAAGCAAAACAACTGCTGAACGTCGGTGGCTATGTTGCAGCCATATGCGGGGCGACACTTGCGCTTGCGGATGCCGGGTTGCTGGATGAGCGTCAGCATACGAGTAATAGTCTGGAGTATTTAAATTTATTTAGCCCCTCATACAAAGGCGCAGCTCGATATAAAAACGAGAAAGTCGTGGTCGATGGCAATCTGATCACAACCGGTTCGGCCGGCGCACTAGAATTAGCGCGCGAGGTTATTGCGCTGTTGGACCTGTTTGCGGAAGAGACGTTAGAAGCTTGGTATAACTACTTCACTTCAAGCGACCCTAAATATTTTTATGCGATGATGGAGACGCTCCAAGAGAGTAATTCATAACTTGCGAGGGTGACTAAGACGTTGGTCTTGGGTCACCCTATTTCTATTCTCGTAATGAGCTTACCGCGACGCATCGCGGAGCGATAAAAAACTAAAAGCGCTGCGACAGGTTGCTTATGGCTAACCTGTCACAGCGCTCTAACCCCAGGCAGTTAACCTGAATCATCCCTTAGATGGAAGAGGCAAACATACTTGCCGGGTTAGATTAATTCGGCACCCTGCAAATTAACTATTCCTGATGCGCTGCTTCGCCGATAAGGGGGCGGTGCTGTCGCGCAAGATCAGCGTCGGAACGATCTCGTCTTTTACCAGGGACGAATGATCCTCCTCCAGTTCAAACAGCAAAATTTCCGCCGCCCGCTGTCCCATCTTGCGTGTATTCTGATTCACCGTGGTGAGCCTCGGATAGGAATACTCGCCGAGTTTCACATCATCGTAACCGATAATGCTTATATCTTCGGGGATGCTCATCCCGGATTCTCTCGCCGCGTTCATCGCACCGAAAGCCTTATAGTCGCTTGTGGCGAATATCGCCGTTGGCGGTTCCGGCAGCTTCATCAGCCTTTTGAACCCTTCCTCCCCCATCTCCGCCCGTTCGTCTTCACCGTCGACAACGGTGATCAGGTCCGGATGGAAAGGAATATTATGCTGGGTCAGCGCCAGCTTGTAGCCTTGGAGGCGAAGGGAGAAATCCTGATTTAATTCCAAGAGCGAACTGCCTGTCAGGATAATCCCTATTCGCTGATGCCCCTGAGAGATCAGATGCTGGGTGGCCAGATATCCTCCTGTCAGATTATCCGCGATAACATAGGGAATGCCCAAATGCGGATAATAGAAATGCACCGTCACAATGCGCCGATTCTCTTCCTGCCAAGCCGTTAAACGTGAAAAGTCAAAATGCCCTTTCACCGTCAGGAGGATGATGCCTGCGCCGGGATCCTCGGGCAGCTCGTAGTTTTCCCCGATATCCCAAATGTGGAACGCGACACCGTTATCATCACACACCTCTTTAATGCCTTCAAACATATCCGTAAAAAACGGGTGGTTCAGGATGCTAACTTCATGATTCTGATGGGCAAAATACAAGGTGCGCAGCCCTTTGGAATCGGCTTGAGCCGGATTCTCATGGACGAAGCTCCCCTTCCCCCGGATCCTGTACACGAATCCTTCCTGAACCAGATCCGACAGTGCCCGCCTGGACGTAATTTCGCTGGTGTTATACTCTTTCGCCAGCTCAATCTGAGTGGGGAGCGGATCATGCGGCTTGAGTTCTCCGGAGGCGATCTTTCGTTTAATATCGTTCATTATATATTGATACATCGGAGTCTTGTCCGACTTTTCCATATCCATGAAGCCATCACTCCTTACCAAATTGAGTTAAGTATACTTTAAACACAGTCACTCCTGCAAGCAAAAGGGCAGTCTCTGATCCTGGCGGAAAGAGAGACTGCCTGTAGGCGGCGGAACAGTAAATATCATGTTGGACAGCGTCCGGAGACCGGATTCCTCCCGGCAACCCATGTTCCAGATACGGCCATCCTTGCGATTGCCGATCGTCAATTAAGCAAAGTGTTAGCGGAGAGTAATGCGGCTCCTCCCCCTTTGGTGTCTCAGGAGTATGCAGATTATTTATCATCATAAAGGAAATCTATCCGTTACGGATTTAGCCGAGCAGGCCCACAGCAGTGAACGGCATCTCAGAAGGGCCTTCAAACAGGAATTGGGTTTAAGCCCTAAGGAGATGCTGGGAATCATCCGATAAAGGACCCGGACGGCAATTTGGTTAGTCGCGTCGCTTGATTCCTGATGGAGTGGAAAGGACTGGCCGAATAGTACTCATTTGAACTTGATGGAATTTAGTAAAGGGCTGAAATTTTTCAGCCCTTTTCATCATGCTGCAGCTGCGCAGCTTTTTAAATTGAATGTGCTTGTCGTTATCCGCTGCAATCGACCAGTGGTGTCCGCTTTGGTGCTGCCTCATGAACCGGAACCGTTCCTCGAACGTGGACACGATCCTGATCCGTAGACACGGATATGTCGCGCAATCCTGGCGCCTTCCATGTCATTTGTGCGGGCAGGTGAGCCTCAAAGCGGTACACTCCGTCCACATCCCTTTTCCACTGGGCACTGATTTTTCCGTAACGGGTGACCACCGAACCTTCCGCCCACTCCACTTCCGCCACTGCGCTGGGACGGAGCGTAACTTGCCCATGACCCGCCTTAGAAATATCAATCCCAAGCAGTTCCCTGTTCAATAAATACGTCGGTGATGCTCCCCAGCCATGGCATAGACTTACCGGGACAGCGTCCTCCAAATAGGTTGGCGTATGCCCAAGGTAGGGGCTTGGCGTAGTCGAAAAGGGGAGATTCGGATCAAAGGTTTCCCACCAGGTTGTCGCGCCCCGATCCAGCATATCGCCCCAATAATTTCGGATGATGCGTACGGCATCCGCTGCATAACCGTAACGGAAAAGAGTCTCAAGCACGATATGATAAAAGAACGCTCCACGAATTTGCGGAAGCCGTCCCTTCAAGTAATACTCCTGCAAGAACACGGATATTTCCTCCTCATCCATGATTCCCGACCAGGCGGCCGCAAAATTGGTCTGTGCCGTGATACTGGAGGAAAGACCATCTCCGTTCAAACAGTCTGCATAAATCGCCGTATTCGGTATCCGGAGCAGGTTCCGGACGGACTTGCGAAGCTCCGCTGCTTGATGCGTAAATGAATTCCCGCTCTCCTCTTCCCCCAGCTCAAACGCCAGCGCGGCGGCCGTATGCAAAAATTTATAATAAAAGCAAGAGACGGCGGTTACGCGATCCTCCCGGTGGATTTCGTCCGACCAGTCGATAAAGCACCACATGCCGTCCCGATCTGCGTTGGCAAACAATCCGGCGTCATCTTCCTGCTCCGTAAACCACGCGGCAAGCTTCACGATATACGGCCATAATTCCTCTAAAAAAGCCCGATCCTTCGTATAATCGTAATATTCGGCTGCACCAAACAGCCAATGCGCGCAAAAATCGGGCAGCAAATAGGCGTTCCGCTGCGGTCCGGTGCCGGGTATGGAACCGTCGTCGTTTTGTATTTTTGCCGCCTGAAGCAATGACTTCCGGACGAGCCGGGCATCGTTGAACGTTTGATAGACCACTTTGGCCATGACAACCGAGTCAGCCACCCACAGCGCACCTTCGCGATAAGGGCAATCCTCAAAATGGTTCTGGCTGTTGACCATGGTCGTATACCGGCCGACTTCCCAAATCCGGTTCAGCTTATCATCGCTGCTTCGGAAATGTCCCCCGTCCTTGTAAGGATAATGAACAAAACGGACTCGAAGGTCACAAATACGCAAGGGAACAGGCGTCGCCATGACCCCAACCTTAAGGTAGCGAAATGCACGCCTTCCGAATGGAGTGATCTTGTTTACGCCTTTGCGGAGGAGGTACGTATCCCTCAAATCCAATTCCAGCGACTCCCCATAAAACAGCTGCAGCACCCCGCCTTCATCGGCGATAACTTCAAGCTCCGGATAGCCGACGATCTCAGCACCGAAGTCATAGGTAATCTGGGGAAAAGAGCCGGGAATCGAAGCGTCCATGACCACCGGTCCCCTTCCTTCCGCCGTGTCAGCAGCTAATTGCGCTTCGGGGGTTTGGATGGACCCAAGTAACGATTCAGCCGATACCACCGTTACCGGGGATACCAAGTTCTCCTGCAGATAAGGAATATCGCGCGCGACCAAGCGGGGCCAGGGGGAATTCTCCTGCTCTGCTGCTGCGATCACTTCCGCGGGCGGCCAGGAGGAATCGTCATAATCTTCGCATTCCCAGCCGTCTTCCCGGGACACATCCATCAATTCACGGTATCCGCCCCACATATGAAGGCGGCTTACTCCTGTTTTCCACCGGGGGGACCGCCTGCATTTCCATTCGGAGCTGCTGGCAACCGTCAGCAGGTTTGCCCCTTGGTCGTCAGCGCCGTAAACGTCGAGCTGGCATATCAATCCGCCGGGCCCCTGCAGCTGCTCGGTAACGATTTTGTCCTTACCAAAATTGTGTGCGGCCACCGCAATGCAGTTCCGGCCGTTCCGGAGCAGTGTGGCAACGTCGTGCGTATCGAAAGACATCCATAACAAGTCGGATGGCGCGGGGCCTCTGCCCGCTTCGATGCCGTTAATGTACAGCTTGTAGGATTGGTTGGCGGAAATCCGTACGAGCGCTTTTGTAAAGGGTACCGTCAGTTCAAAGGATTGGCGCGCTTCCACATATATGTTATTCTCATTCCCCGTTCCCTCTGCCCAAATCCATTCCGCTTTCCAGCTATCTATATTCATCGCTTTACCTCCAGCTTGTGCTGATCTCGAGTATCCAGAAAATGAGTGCTTATGAATTATGATTCGTCGACCGCTCTGTACACAAAGTTCAATCGTCCTTCCGGCGCTGTGTCGCCGTGCAAATAAAAGTCTGCGATGTCCCCTTCGTTCTGCATATGGTCCACCCACTTGAACTCGATCCATATTCCTTTCGCCCGGTCTTTCGGAGCTTCATCGCCCCTTAGCAGTGCGAGCGGGATTTCAACATACATTTCATTCCCCGAAACGAAATAACGGATCTCTGCCGACGCTTTCCAGTTCCAACCCCCAGTGCTGTGTTCCAACAGCGCCTTGGAACGGTCTATGACTGTCCTGTTCACAATGTAATGGTACCCCTCCCATCCCGGGCTATGTTGTCTCCGGTTACGGATGAGCAGCATCATCCAGTGACGGTCCGTATAGGGGGTGATGGGATCTTTCGTTTTTGCGTAAAAATATAGACAGTGATCCGTATGCGCGGCTTTCAGGGTAACCAAATCATTTCTGCCCGTGTCTTGAAAATAATGAAAACTCCCATATCCGGCATGATCCCGGCGCATCGTATCCCCTTCAAAGTCCCTGTACAGCTCCGGTACAGACGGCCATGCCGTAAAGTCCGGCTCTGCAGCCAGGAAGGTTCCGCTGTCCACCGGTTCGGTCATGCCCTTGTAGCGGCGGATATAACCGACCAGCTGCATATAATAATGATCTTGATACCCGCCCTTCATCGGCTCGATATCCCGGCTGAATGCAAGCGTAGCTTGATCAACGAACAAAACCGGCCGATCCGTTGTTCCCTGCAGGCGCATGGCGATCCACTCGTTCCAGCCGGTAACGAAAATGATCTGCGGGTCCTCTGCAATAGCAAACTCCCATTGTTCGGCGATATTCATGCCCCGATGAATGGATTCGGGCTGATCAGCCTCCGGTTTCTCCATCCCTTCGTGGTAACCTCTCCCCCAATTGTTCCCGTACCCGTAAAAGGGAGTATCGCTCATAGCTACACTCGGATGCTGCGCGACGGAAACGCTGATCACTTCCTTCTCCCCTTCATCATTAAAAAACACCCGCTGCGGCCGCTGAAATTCGATCCATGGAAATCCGTTTACCTTTGCTTCCTCATTTGGCCATTGATTCCGGCGAAAGGTGAAAAAGGCCCGCTGTTCCTCCGTGCATTCCGCCGGATCTCCAATGATCAAAGGTTTGCCTTTCCAGTGAAACCATAGGTGCTTATAGCGCCCCGGTTTGTATATATCTTCGTACAATTCCGCAATAGTTGTTCCTGAATCCGTGTTCGTGTAAAAGGCAAACTGCGGTACGGCAAAGCCTTGTCCCCATACCTCGTCCAGCACGCGAAACAATACGTCGTATACCTTCTTGTACGTTACGGCATTGGTCGTGTCAAACACGATAAAATCCACGCCCGCACTCGTCAGAAGCTGCACGTGTCTGCGAAGTACCCAGGCATCGTCATTCAGATAATAGCCATACAAAGGCTCGCCCCAGAAGTGAAATGCATTTTCCAGCCCCCAGGCCGGGTGGGCTGGATCCCTGACCGCTTCGGGATATCGGGCGAGAATTTCGCTGTTATCAAAAGGGCCTGACGTTCCGTGCTGCCCCAGCCACAGAAAGTAAAATAAGCCTACGTACCTGCCTTCGCGCGTCGGCCCCGTTTCTGCCCGCGTTGGAAGCTCCCTTCCCAACCCGTCAATGCCTCCCCATTGATCGGCGTGCATTCGACTCACGTGATTCCGCATCCTTTCTGCTCCTCCCAACGGATCCGTGTCACACATAGGCGGCTCAACCTCCATTAACGAATATCACAAGCACTTATTTCTAGAATTAAGTATTCTTATTAATTATATAATATACTTTGTTAGAGTCTTTTACAACTGAATATACATTGTTTGATTTGATCGCCAATAGGACAACTAAAAAAGACTGCGGCACTCCCTACCGAGCACCACAGTCATTTCTATATAAGTTGAGAAGCTTGAATGGATGATAGTCGCAAGTACGTAAAATGTCCCTACGATCGCTCCCACTCCAAAGGAAAAGTGAATTTACGGGAATCATAGTCCAACGTCAATGCCAGATCCTGTTCATTCAACGGAGCATAACGGGTGATCTCCAAGGTGATGTTCTTGCTCATCCCTGTTCCAACGTCGCCAAGATCAATACTTCCCGGGGATGCCTGAATTCCTTGGGGGAACTCCACCCTCACCTTCTTGTTCAGCTTCTGGGATCCGAGATTGGTGACCGTGACGCTGAGCTTCGCCCCAGCCTCAAGCTTGGGCGTCAGCTGCTGTACCGAAATCTTCAGGTTGGACGAATGAGGATCATATTTCACTTTTTCGGCAAAACGGGCCTCATCCACACGGAGTTCTCCTGTCAAAGGAGCTCCTCCCTCGGAGCGCACCCAGATTTTCACCCGGTCAACGGACTTTGCTCCCTTCCATTCCCCAAGCGGAAGCGAGACCAGCTGCCATCCCTTCGCTGCATCCAGCATGGCAGTTCCTTCGATCCGGTCAAATCCGCTGTACACAATAATCTTCGCCTCATATGCCTTTTCCGGATTCACATCGGCCAGCCGAAGCGCGGCTGTGAAGTATGGCGTTTTTCTCGCATCGACCGGCTCCGTGAACTGTTTCTGCACGCCGGCCCAATTTTTCGCGTACGGGCTGTTGAATCTGGCTGCCAGATAGCCCGTTCCGTTGAAGGCATCGCCGGAAGCTTTGCTCACTTCCTGCACCTCATCCGATGCGGCATAGCCGTCGGTGCCGGATTCAAAACCGCTTCCTTCCCTTGGCTTCTGCACGTCACGAATGTAATCAAGGCCGCCGATCGAAGGAATCGTCCGGTCCTGAAGCTGGCCGGGATCAAAATTCGGAATCACTTCCCGCCAATCCGAAATCCCGATGATCGGCTTGGCAAACTCGGTTACTTCCAGCGAGCGGGACGTATCGATATATTTAAAGACATCATAAATATATTTCGGTTGATCCGGCGTCACGACGCTGTCCGGGGTATGGGTCCACAAGCCGAGATTAAGCCCGCCCTCCTGTCCATGGTCAACATGCCGGTGAAGGATGAAAGCGTCAATGCCGTCCAAAAACTTCACTTTATAATAAGCATAGGCATAAGCGGCCGCCTGAAGCTTCTGATGCTCTTCCGAATTGGTCAAGCTGTGGAAGCCTTGCTCCGACAGGATGATTCGCCGCATCTGCCCGTTATGGAGAAGCTCCGGCTGCTTCATATAATCCACAAGAACGCCCAGGTTTTTAAACGTAATGCGCTGGGTGTCAAACGAATCCGTTGCCGTGGCATCATTCCAGAAGCGCGGGTTGAACAAATCTTCCGGGTAAGGATGCGCAGCAATGTTCCAGGCGAAATCGCCTTCTTTACGCGATAATTCCGCCATTTTATCGACAATGACCTTGTTATCGTATTTCCAAAGAGAAGCATCGTCCAGCTTTTCATTCCAGAAATGGTCCAAAGATACATACGTTCTGGCGTTGGCGTACTCGCTTTTGACGATGGTGTCGATCAGCCGGAAGGTCTGGACATACTCCCGGACGTAGGCATCCACCTTTTTGGGCCCCATATTGTTCCAAACTTTGTTCTGGCCGACTTCATTGCCGACGATATAATTCACGGCTCTCCCGTATTGTTCGCTTGGCATCGAATAACGCTGCGCCATGAATCTGGTAGCCGCCTTCACGTATTTTACGCCCATTTCATTACTCGTATTGAGCGCATATACGGTCCCTCCGGGCTCGGAGTCCGGATGGATCAGGAACTCATTAGGTGAATCGGGATCCTTGATATCATACATGATCAAGATCAGGGAGACGATAATGCCGTTGTCGGACAAGCTTTTGATAGAGTTATCCATACGTTCGATCCGGTCTTTGCGGAAATAGAAGGTTTCTCCCTCGAGGTCGTAAGCTATCGTGTTCTCCGGATGGTTATCGGATTTGTACATCAGTTCGTTGTAGCTTACATTCAGTGCGGCATGGCTGATTCCAAGCTCCTGGGCGTCACCTGTCATTTGTACCTGAAGCCCCTTGATGCTTTGCGCCTCCGGATAGGGCTCGGTGTTGCGCGCAGTGGCTTCCGGATTGATGATATACTGTGGAGCGTCCATTGGAGTGTATGTGCCGTCTTCCGCACGATATGCAACGGCGAATTTGGAGTAAAGACGGCTCCGCTGCCCGTCGTTCGCAGCCGTTTCGAACCGGAACGACTCGCTCAGACCGGTCTTGGCAAGAGGCATCTTGGCTGAGAGCACATCCTTCGCATCCTCGTAGGTTGCCAATTCAAACAGCTCCAGCTGGCCTTCGGGATGAGAAGACACAAAGTCGGGCCCAACCGTTCCTTCAACGATGATCCTGCCGTCCTGATCGATTCTCGCTTCCGCTTTGCCTGCATAAGGCTGCTCCATTTCCGGCAGCTGCCTGAAGCGAATCTGGTCCACCTTGATCGTACCGGCCGCTGCTTCCGGAATGATGCGGAATGCGGTGACGACGCCCTGCCATCCGGGATGATCCGAGAAGTTAAAATCCTGCGAGAAGGTGCCGCTGGCCGGAACGGTGAACGATTTCACCTGGTCGTCAGACCACTCTCCCCCTTCGGTCCGCCACTGGATTTTCAGTTCCTGAGCGCCCGTGTCGTTCGTCATGTCGATCGTCATGCCGTTCCTCTGCGCAGTATCGATCTTGATTTCCGGTGATTCGATGTACCCGCCTTCGGCCTCCATGCGGTATACCAGTGCCCCGTCTTGTGCCTGTACCGAGCCGTTCATGGCGGTGAAGCCTTCAGTTTCCCCTTCCTGATTAAACCCGAGATCAATCACGTTCGTCGCACAGATGTAATCGATCTGAAAGCGCCCATCCCAGGAATCGTATCCCGGCTGCCCCGGCTGCACATTTTCCAAATCGAAATTTTGCATAAAGGATATTTCCATCTTGGTGACGGCATGTTTGCCTCCCCAATCCCCCAGACGGATAAAGACCCGTTTCCATTGGTCCGGGCGGATATGGGCGATGCTCTCAAACTCGTCGTCTCCACTGAACAATTTCACCTTCAGCACATAGTCTGCAGAGGCCTGCCAACCCCAGCTGTCTGCCGCAAAAGCCAGGAAACGGTAGGCAGACAAGTCCTTCGGCTGCTCGTATTCCGTATAGATCGTGCGCCATTCATACACTTTGACCGGGTTCGGGACCTGTTCCAGAGCACCGCTTCCTTCATACGGCGAGTTCGGGCCGTTTAGCATACTTGTAACATACTTGACCTCTTTGGTGTTGGTTCCCGCTTTCCATGACGCTACATCTTCAGGTGTGTTGAAATCGTGGAGGACGAGGGCAGGAATCAAATCCTGGCCTGTGAGGACATGATCGGACTGCGGAAGATCCGGAATATACGGACCTGCGTGCACCTTGAATACCGGAACAAGCTGAATGAGCATGACCACGGACAAAATACCTGATAACAGTCGCAGACGCACTTTGTGAACCTCCTTTATCATTATATTCGGTATGTATTTTATATTTTAAGTATTCTTAATACAATCATTATTTTTCAATGTATACTTAAATAATTCTCCAGGCCTAATCGTTTCGATCCTTTTGACAGAATTCGCTTTATTCAAGCAATTCTCTGCGTTTTTTGCGAAAGTTTGCGATGTGCAATCAGTCATTAAAAAAATAAAAAAAGCTCACCACTGAAAAATCACAGTGATAAGCAATCCGTAAACCATTCTTCAATCCGGCTTAACATGTCGTCTTCCATATCATGATCACAACGTATTAAGAAAATCTCTGGCTTGCTGCGGAGTCTTTAAATTGGCACTATGAAGATGAGCCACTTTTTGTCCGTTCCTGAAAACCAGCAGGCTTGGAATACCTCGTACGTCCTGCCCTTCGGCAACATCCACAAGTTCCTCCACGTTAACATCATAGAAATTAAAAGTCGGATATTCACTTATGATCTGTCCGAAGTGCTGGTCCAAGCGTTTGCAGTCCGGGCACCAATCCGCATAAAACTTGACAACCGCTGTTTGATCTCCCTGAATCTCACGTTCAAATTCCGAAGCAGAACTTAATTTTTTCATTTCCCTTCATCTCCCGTTATATATTTCAATGATTTTCTATCCCCGTTCCCTGCTACCAGCTAACTATATGGGAATGAACATTCTAAATATTCCGCAAACTTACCAAGGCAGCGAATCGTTCAAGTGAAAGAAGCCCCCAGTCGGCCCGTCTTCTTGGAGCGAAGCCAACAATACACTCGTCTCGCTGCCGCCTGCTTCATCCAGATCTGCATGTTCCCCGCCAAGCTTCGTACGGACCCACCCCGGATGTACAGAGTTCACTTTGATCGAAGTATCCTTGAGCTCATGTGCCAGATGAATGGTAAAAGCGTTCAGCGCCGCTTTCGAGGCATTATAACCAAAGGTTTTGATAGAATAAATCGGCGAGCCTGGATCTGCCTGCAGGGTTAATGAACCTAAGATGCTCGACACGTTGACGATCCGGCCTGCTTCCGATTTGCGGATCAATGGAAGCAAAGTTTGGGTTAACTCAACTTGAGCAAAAAAGTTCACATCGAACGTATCGCGCAGCTCTTTTAATGGTATAGCACTCGTCTGGTTTTGCCTCGCGGCAGAAATGCTGGACTGCTCGAGGAGGACGCCGGCATTGTTCACCAAAATATCCAGCCTGCCATACGTTTCTTCAAGGTACTGATAGACAGCGGCATGATCTTGTTGATCGGTCACGTCAATTTGAATGCTTACAGCCTTTAGCCCTTCTTGATGTAATTGATACGCTGCTTCATTTCCTTTAGGGATATCACGCGAGCCGAGAATGACCGTTGCCCCCAATCGGGCCAAGCCGCGGGCGGTTTCCAGTCCAATTCCTCGTGTTGCACCTGTGATCAATGCGATTTTTCCTTCTAAATTTGGTTTTGTCATACTTGTCGTCTCCTTTTATTTGAGAATGAACATTCTAAAATGATGAAAATAATGTTGTAAATCCCTGTTAGCTGATCGCGCTCAGCAACGGTGACGGATTTGTCAACCAGCGTACCGCCTCATCCCACTCGGTGAAGCTTTCCTGGCGATAAGGCAGCGTTCCGAGCCCCTCGACCGTTCTGTTCAGACTCAGCTTAGCAACGACGCTGTGTGGCTGCAGCAGAGCCAGGTATTGAAGTCCGCTTTCAAACGCCCGCCGGATGAAAAACTCCCCAATCCATACCTTGTCTTCAGCCTTAATCGCCGAGCCATTGCGGGTATCCATCAGGACTTTGCTGCCGTTCATTTGTTTCAACAGTTCGGCTCCCTTCATCAGGATCGTTTGAAACTCCTGTCCGTATGCAAATCCTTTCCATTCGATGACCACGCTCTGCAACTCATCATTCCAAGTGACCACGCCGTTTTTAGATTGAAAATGTGTCAAGTCGTCCAACTCCTTTATTCTATTTCCTGTTTGTGGTTTTATCCTAACATATTGAGAACGAATGGTAAAGAATTATTTTTACTGATCGTTCTCAAATTTTATTTTCTATAACTTTTTTAATCGAGCTCGATCAAAAAAAAGCAACAAATCATGTTTGATTCGTTGCTTTCCATCACGTTCTGTTACATGAACCTCATTCTATTCATCTCACAAAGCATCCACCGACTTGTGATCCACTCTCGCTTCATTTTTCTTGAGCTCCTCAATCACCGATGTCAGAAACGCGAGCGCCAGTCCTTGCCCCCAGCCCTGGGCCCATTTCCTGTCGATGCCGAGGTATCCAGAGATGTCATTCATGACAGCAGTGCCGCCCGATACGTTCAGCACGCGGCCGTTGCCGGCAATGTTCGCCAGCAGGCCGTCGAGCGCCTTCTGCACATATTTTGCGTGCAAAGGATTGCCTTGGGTTACCATGGCCGCTCCGATGCCCGCCGTGGCCGATACCTCGCCGTAAGCTTCCGGGTAATCCAGAACCGTTCCCCACAGGCCGTCTTCCTTCTGGAGCTTCTTAATCGCGGCTAGCTGATCGCGCAATGAGCTCCAAATATGCATCATTGGGGGATACAGATACCCTTCCGGCAGAATACGTGCCGCGCGGGCCATCGTATAGGCAGCCCAAGCGTTCGCACGCGCCCAGTAAATGCCTGACATATGATCCTGTTTAATATGGTTGTAGCCGTGATACCACAGGGCGTCGTTGTCGTCCTGCAAGTAGTTGATATGCCAGAAAAATTGATGCAGGGCGTCGTTAATGAGGTGTTTTTTATCGAACAGAATGCCTGCACGCAGCATGAAGTATGCCGACATGAACAGCGTATCCGCCCAACATTGCTCCGGAAAATCGTTCCCCGACGATACCGTATGCTGAAGCACCCGATCGCCGAAACGCAGCGCATCATTCTCCAGGTAATCGAGTTTGCTGTGAATAATCTCCGCGTACTTCTCATCTTTTGTCTGCTCGTATAGCGTGAGCAGCATGTGACCCATGGCGCACGTATTCACCGTCCAGTCCGGCAGGCCGGCTTCGATATATTCATCCACCCATTCCTTCATCCGTTCAAGGTAGGCCTGCTCACCCGTTACTTCAAATGCTCTGCTGACGCCATAGTAAGCGACGCCTCCCGGCCAATCCCACGTCAGGTCCATGTCGAACGTGTAAGACGCCACTCGTCCGGCGATTTGCTCCAAGTCGCTTCGGTTTGCGTTTATTTTCATCTCGGTTCATCCCCTATTCTCGTAATAGAGCCACGCGGTAACCAGGAACCCTTGAGGTGTAACTCTGCCAACCTGATGAGCTAGCTTCCATGAGACGTTATGCTACCGATCGAGCTTGACAATCCATACATCATGTCCCATCAGTTCCGCCCTTCCGCCCAGGCAAACACATTGAGCGTCACGACGTCTATACCAGCCAACTTGAACATACGTAAATCTTCGTCCCAGACCGGCTTCTCCCATTGATCCGGGTTGTAATCTCCGCCATACCAAATTTTCGCCTTTTTCGTATTGATCAACTTGTCACACCTCAATGTATATGATAAAACTGCAATGGATAACCCTATCTTAATGGCTTATGATATCTGTAAAAAATATAAAATTCGGGATTTTATATATAAGAATATGGAGGTTTTTATAAGATGCGCCGAGTCGTTCCCGCATTCCCTTCGGAACTGCTGCCCCTGCAGCTGGAGACCATTGGGATCAAACCCGACCAGGAGACCATAGCAAGGCCCTCGGGCTATCCCTATTTCCATTGGCTTCAGACATTACATGGAGAGGGAGAACTATCAATTAACGGGTACACGTGGAAAATGACGGAACGATCGGGCGTTCTTCTCGCCCCGGGGACGCCTCATCGATATGAGCCCAAAGGCGGCGGCTGGCAGACCGGTTATATCACTTTTCATGGAAGTATCGCCGCCAGTTTCGTCCGTTCCCTCGGCTGGAGTGCCGCCGAATGGTTTCAATGGGAAGCCGGCCATGATCCGATAACCGACCAGCTAAAAAGCATGCTGGCGTTCGCCGAGTCGGGCGGCGATCCGTCGGGATGGCGGTATTCCGCGGATTTATACCGATTTCTTACGCTGCTTCGTACGGACGCCCGCACGGACAAGCGGCCGTCCATCTCGAAGCGGCTGGACCGGGTTCAAGGCCTGCTGAACTGGCTGGAACACGAATTCGCCAACCCGGAAATCGGCTTGACGGAGATGGCTGCGCAGCTCGGCATCGGTGAACGGCAGCTGAATGAAAGATTTCGCGATCTGTTCGGGATGACGGCTTATGCCTATCTCATTCAGCTAAGGCTCCGCAAGGCGAAGGAATGGCTGCCTTACCGGCCCGATTGGACCGTGCGCCGCATCGGAGAAGCGGTCGGGTTTCGCGACGCGAGTCACTTCGTGGCTACGTTTCGGCAGAAGGAAGGGATGACGCCGGAGACCTACCGAAAGCTGTACGGCCCGGGGTCTGATCCGGAACGTCGACTGGACAACTAGCCGTAGGCGGATCAAAGGTAGATACAAACCAAAAGAGCTCAGCGTTCAGCTGAGCTCTTAACCCTTCCCTCTACTGCAGATTCTAGCTGGAAACCCGCTGCTCCCGGCGGTACCACGGAAGCCTGGACAGAGGAGCATCAACTTCAATTTCACACGGGCCAGTTACACGCGACCCGTCATCCCCATACCAAGTCCCTGAAGGGAATGCGATAGTTCTGGTCGTCGCCCCTTTCAGGAGAACCGGGGCGACCAGCATATCATCACCAAGCATAAATTGATCGGTGATTTGCTCGAAGCCCCCTTCCGGGAAAACGTATGCCATATGACGCATGATCGGCTCACCCGTTTCGGCGGCATGACGGGCTAACGCAGCGATTTCGTCTCCCATCCGGCAGTGCAGCGCTGCAGCTTCGATACATAAGTTCAAATGCGCTTCATCCAGCACCCGCCATGGTGCTGTAGAAAATTGCATCATGGGAAACAAAGCGGAGCACTGAGCGTACCGGACAAAAAGCTCCGCATCCACCTTGAAATCCGGGCGAATTAAGTCCTCGTATTGGCCGCCCCCGACCATATCGGGGCAGTTGAAGGCATATCCGATCAGTCCTTGAGCAAGTCCATTCGGAATCAGACTGGCTAATCCATCGTTGCCCCAGCTGTGGTTCTTATCGCTCAACCGCTGAACCAGCGGCTGGCCGGCCAGCTTCCAGCATGCCCGGTATTCGTTAAAGGCATAGCGGAGTCCGAGACGCGCCCAAGCTTCGGTCTGCTCATTCGGCGTCACCCGCCGATAGCTGATGTCCTCCGGCTTGTAATACTGAGGATCTCCCGCGTCCAGCTTAAAGCCATCGATCCCGTACGTTTCAACCAACCGGTCCAGCTCACCCGCAAACCAGCTTACCGCCTCCGGATTTGTGCCGTCGAGAACGGCGCTGAACCCGTTCCACCATTCGCGAACAACCGGTTTCCCATCCGGATTTTTCAGCAAATATCCCCGCCTCTTCAAGTCGCGGTATACCTCGCCGTCCGGACTGAAGAACGGACATACCCACAGGAGCACGCGGAACCCAAGCTCGTGTAGCCGGTTCACCATCCCCTGGGGATCGGGAAACCGTCCCGCATGAAACTTGAGCGTACCGTAGTCTTCATGCCAATTGTCGTCAATCATGAGGATGCCTGGCGGCAGCCCATGGGACAATATGTTTTCAGCGTAAGCGATCACCTTGTCCTGCGTTGGATGGTAGCTCATCTCCATCCACGTATTGTATTGGGGCACGGTAAAAAACTGCAAATCCGGAGCACGGCCGGCAGGAGGAAAATACTTCTGTGAAGCAAGGCGGTACGCATCACGCAGGGTGCTACCGCCTTCTTCGACCTTTATGTTTTCTTCCTTTCCTTCAATAACAAGTACTCGGCCGTCAAAAGAAAACCGGTACGGTTCCTCCGACCAAACCAGTCTCCCCTTATTGGAGAGAAGCAGCGGCGCTGCTTGGTTATAGGCTGCATCGCCATATAGATCGCGTGAATAGGGCTCGCTGCCAAACGGCATGAAGGTTCCATCTTGGACAGCTCCACCCCACCAATATTCATCTTCCCTCAAATCTATCCTCAGCGTTGCGTTATACTTCTTGTCCTCCATAGGTTCACCCACTTTGTTCTTGATACCTCGATCTTATGCGTGATCAATGACGAAGACAATCTAAAAGTATTGCGCTATACTATAACAAAATTGACTTCATGAATCGTGGAGGTCACGACATGGTATCCCCTTCATCCTATGCTTTTCGAAGCGACGATCATTCAATATTGACATTAGATTCGGTCGGTTGGCAGATCATCCAGAGCGCGGAGTACAGCTTTGCAGGCGAGGATCGTCCGGATTGCGGGCACGTCATTTTTCAATATACGCTTAGCGGCCAAGGCATCCTGGAGTATGAGCAGCAGCGCTTCACACTGGACCAGGGAACAGGATTTCTGGTCAAAGTTCCAAGCAGACACCGGTACTATTATACGGACAACGGAACGCCCTGGGAGATTCTATGGCTTAACTTGAGAGGGGAGGAAGCAAACCGGATTTGGGATCTTGTTATTGGGCAAGAAGGGCCCGTCATTCACAGAGATGCTGACTCTCCCTTAATTCTAG
Source organism: Paenibacillus sp. FSL R5-0378 (assembly GCF_038009285.1). Lineage (NCBI taxonomy): Bacteria > Bacillati > Bacillota > Bacilli > Caryophanales > Paenibacillaceae > Paenibacillus > Paenibacillus sp. FSL R5-0378. The sequence continues at coordinate 2,827,324 of NZ_JBBPAY010000001.1, read as the reverse complement.
ATCTGTGGAAGCTTCTAAGCATGATAGCTGAGGAGAACGTTATTGATAAATATCAGCTGTCCAGTACTGTCTATGAGTGGATGCTTACTCTAGTCAAGACGAGCAGAGAAATAAACAAAGACATCAACGAGAACTCCATCTCCATCATTCTGAAGGCTAAACGTTTCATGAAGGAGCATTATGCTTCCCCAATAACGCTGGACATGCTCTCCGAACACTGCGGAGTTAACAAGCACTACTTATGCAGGTTATTCCAGAAGTCGGAGCAGTCCCCACCCCTTTCTTATTTGCGAGACCGGAGGGTTGAAGCCGCAGTCACCTTACTTCGAACCACAGATCTGCCGATCCAGGATGTTGGCAAACAATGCGGCTTTGAGAGCCCCAGCTACTTCGGCAAGGTGTTTCGTGAATATATGTCCATGACACCCAAGGAATATCGAATGAAGAAGTTCGAGTTTCCTTATGATGCAATCTATTACCATGAATAGCAAAAGCCGCGGAGCAAATGCTCTCCGAGGCTTTCAGATTCCCCTTGGTATGGGCTTTATTGTTGGCCAGCCAGGTAGTTTGCGAGTTGCTCGAAGGTACCTTCGAACCCTTGTGCAACCATTGGCGACATCGAGTCGAATGCTTCCTGCTCCTCCTTAGAGGCATTGAGCGGTCCACCTTGCAGCGTCAGCACCGTCTTCCCCTCATTTTCCTCAAGCGTCAGAATATTCAGAATTTCCAGCGGCCAGTTCGGATTGAACGGAGCGCGAACGGTGTTACCTTCTTCATCGGAAAAGGACTGAACCCATACCAGCTTCTCCGGCGCCTGCACTTCCTGGTAAACGAATTTGCCCCACATCGCCTGCTGTCCATCCGGCGACTTCTGGCAGCCGAGAAACATTCCGCCTGGCCGAACGTCCATCTTAGCCACTTCAAGCGAAAACCCCTTTGGTCCCCACCAGTTGCCAAAGTGCGCCGGATTCGTCCAGACCTCAAATACCAGCTCCCGGGGGGCGTCAAACTCACGTTTCAATAAAAGTCCTTGACTATTCATTAGATCTCCTCCTTGGAATTTAGGGATAATCTGATTTTTTTAATTGATTAAGATAATCGGATAAACGGTCAAAACGGTCTTCCCACATACTGCGAAACGTATGGAGCCATGCATCCATTTCCATGAATGGCTCGGGGCAAAGCCGGTAGATTCGCCGGTTGGCGTCCGCCCGCACTTCGACAAGGTCGGCTTCACTCAAAACTTTTAGATGTTTGGACGCTTGGGGTTGCCTAAGGTGCAGCCGATCCGCAATTTCCCCGACCGTAAGCGGACCTTCGCGCAACAGTTCAATGATCTGCAATCGGTTGGGTTCCGCGAGCGCGTTCAAAGTTGTCGTTTTCATTGTCCCCCCCGATTTCCTGTTACAACGTGCTGGAAGCTTGCTTCAGCAGACCTGACAGCAGAGCCAGATCCGGCGTGTCGCCTTCCCGCAATTTGATCCATTTCCGTTCAGCAGGCCCGTCGAATCCCTTTGGAAAGTCGATGCTGTCTGCGTTCATGATCATGAACGCAATGGCGTCCTTTGCTGGCGAGATCACCGCTGCATAATGGCCGTTTTTCAAAAAATGCGGTTTCTTGTACTGAATGTGTTCTTCAACTTCCGAAATCGTCTCATGAACCATATTCCGCAGGGTTGAACTTATCTCTCCCTGCCATTTCGGCAAATTTTCGATGTAGTCTGTAACTTCCTGATTCATCCCGTTTTTCCCTCCCATTTGAATAGTTCTAAGCTTATGGGAAAAATATACCACCTTAGGAATATTCCCGTCAAGGAATATTTAAATTATTTTGTTTATTATCAAAAACATTAAAGCGTTATACCTAGACAGATGTTCATTACATTATGAAACGTCATTCTTGAGCCAGCGTAAAAGTAAGTATCTTTAATTCTATTGTAGAGATAAGACCGAACGCAGGATGCCCAAGTTGCATCAAGCCGGGGAGTTTATACAAAATGGAGGGAAATCATTTGTTCACCACAAACAAAGCATTGCGCTTTGGCATGCTTATCGTATTGCTGTTTTTGATTATTTTCTTAGGATCCAAAGTGAGTTTTGTATTTCGTCCGATCATTGCCTTAATCGAGGTGGTCGCCATTCCGCTGCTTCTCTCCGTATTTTTTTACTATTTGCTCAGGCCGCTGGTAAAGTTAATGGAAAAATATAAAGTTAACCGGACCTTGGCCATTTTGATTATTTACGTCATTTTCGCGCTTGCCATCGTTTGGTTCATTACTAGCAAATGGCCTGTGCTCTACGGGCAGTTGATAAGCTTTCTAGATAATATCCCAAGTCTCTTGAGTTCCGTAGGGGAACAGATCAATGAGCTTGAGAAGAACGGATTCCTCGCTTCCTTATTTCCGGCCAATGAAAGCAATGGACTCTCATCCATCACCAATTACTTAAACAAAGGCTTTTCTTTCATGTCGAATTATTTAGGCGGTTTGTTTTCGTTTGTGTCTAATTTTACGATTATCCTGTTCACCTTCCCTATCCTCCTGTTTTTCATGCTAAAAGAAGGAGAGAAGTTCGGAAATATACTTGTGCGCGCAACGCCAAATCGTTATCAAAACGATTCCCGTGAGATTGTCACAGGAATCGACCATATGTTAAGCGGATTTATCGTTGGAAGAGTGATCGTCAATCTTTCGCTGGGTGTCTTAATGTATATCGGCTTCCTGATTATTGGCTTACCCTATGCTTTCTTGCTTACGGTCATATCCGTCATTGCAAACTTTATTCCGTTTGTCGGTGCCATCCTGTCTGCGATTCCGATTGTCATTGTAGGGCTGACGCAATCGCCGGCGACGGCTATATGGTCGCTTGTCATCATACTGGTCGCTCAGCAAGTTCAAGATAACTTGATCGCTCCCTATGTATTCGGTAAAAAGCTGGATATTCACCCCCTTACAACCGTAATCCTTGTCCTGGCTGCCGGCAATATCGGGGGAATCATCGCGATGATTGTTATCATTCCTGTTTATATGATGCTGAAAATCATTGCGGTTCGCGTGTTCTCTCTATTTTTCAAAGAGAAATGGATGAAACTGTAACATCAACCCAGTGATCTCAGCGGGCTTCTTTTTTGTTTGCTTCTCATCACCCAGAATCTAACAGAAAATAAATTGAAAAAAACTTTGAGCGCCGTCATAATGAAAAAAGAACCGGTAAATTTCAGCTACATATCATTCAAGTAAATTTATTGCATTTTTCTTGGTAAAGTAGGGGGATTGATTTGACGAAGTTATCCTTGATCTCGGAGTCTAAAAAGAGATGTGAAAAGCTAGGTATTGATCCACAGGGGATTCCCTCCTTTACTAACTTTTTCTCAGAAGGCGATTTGAATCTAAAACGGGCAGAATACGAGGAAATACTGTCCGTCATTGATTTCTTTGTTCATAAGTTGTTGGAGCTCATGAAAGGGCTCCCGCTGCTCATCCTGATTACCGATGAGAACGGCTGCATACTGGAAATGGCCGGGGATGAAGCGATCAAGACTGTGATTCAGCAATCGGGCATTAAAGTTGGCCTCGTGTTCAATGAACACGAAGCGGGAACCAACAGCATTAATTTGGTTTTGGATCATCGTGAGCCGATTCAACTTGTCGGGGACGAGCATTATTATGAATTTTTATGGTCCTCGGCCTGTTATACCGTACCCTTTCAATATAATGATATCTCCAATTTGCTCGGAACCATTACGATCATGACGACGATCGACCAGCACAACCCCTTTTTACTGGCAATGCTATGCACGGTTGTCGATTCGATCGAAAGAGAACTGCTATTGAAGAAGCAAAACAGACGATTGCACATACTGAATCAGGTGGTCATCGAAACGACAAGAAACGGCATTATTATTACGGATCGGGATGGAAGCATTACGGAGTTCAACAAGTTTGCTGAAATTTTAACCGGTGCCAAAAAGCAGGATGTCATCAATAAACCTATTCCGAATGCCAAAACAAACGACTTCATTAAAGAGGTCCTTCAAACGGGGAAAGAGTATGAAGATATGGAATTCATGCTGCGTCCTAAGATGGGACAAGACGAGCGGGTCTGCCTGTTTGACGCCTTCCCTATTCGCGATGAGAATATGCAGATCATGGGCGCATTCGCACAGTTTCGGGACATCACGGAGCGTTATCATACGCAAAAGCAAATCAATTATTTAGCCTACCATGACGATTTAACAGGCTTGCCGAATCGAAGGTTTTTCACCGGCCATATTGGTGAATTGCTGAGACAAGGGGTGAACGAAAACCGCATCTTTGCCGTCATGTTCCTCGATCTGGACAGTTTCAAGAAGATTAACGATACGCTGGGCCATAACAACGGCGACGTGCTGTTGAAGATGGTGGCCGAGCGTCTGAAAGCTTGCTGTCATGCTTCGGACCAACTGGTATCCAGAATGGGCGGGGATGAATTCACGATCCTCTTGGAAGAGATTAAGGATCAGACGGAAGCGATTCAGGTTGCGGAAGAGATTATTAGAGCGTTCGAGAAACCATTTGCAGTGGACGGCTATGAATTATATATCACAGCCAGTATCGGTATTGCCTTCTATCCTCAAGATGGCAGGGATGTCGAGATGCTGATGAAGAACGCCGACATTGCCCTCTACCAGATGAAAGACGATGGAAAGAACAACTATAACATTTTCAAATCTATCCCGAGCGGCGGCGGTATTGAACGGCTTACGCTGGAGAATTCGATCCGTAAAGCGCTGCAGCTAGAGGAATTCGTGTTATATTACCAGCCCCAGATCGATTCAAAGACAGGGGAAATCATCGGTACCGAGGCGCTTGTTCGCTGGAATCACCCGACTCTTGGCTTGATCCCCCCGGCTAAGTTCATCCCGATCGCCGAAGAAACAGGACTTATTGTCCCCCTCGGAAAATGGGTGCTCAAAACCGCCTGCCTTCAGCATCAAAAGTGGAAGGAAAAAGGGTTTACCCCGATGCGCGTGTCTGTGAATCTCTCTTCTCGCCAATTTTCAAAGCATGATTTGGTTGAGACCATCAAAGAGATTTTACTCGAAACCCACATCGATCCCTCCTATCTGGAGCTCGAAATCACAGAGTCGATGACGATGAATGTTGAAGTTGCCATCGAGATACTCGGAAAGCTGAAGGAACTAGGTATACTGATCTGCATCGACGACTTTGGGACAGGCTACAGCAATCTCTCCTATCTGAAACAGTTCGCGATTGACCGGCTGAAGATTGATCAATCCTTTGTCAGGGATATCATGACGGATTCGAATGACGCAGACATTGTAGCTACGGTAATCGCGATGGCCCATAAGCTTGGAATCGATGTGATCGCAGAAGGCGTAGAAACGAAGGATCAGTTGAATTTCCTGCGCAGTCAGAACTGCCATGAAGTACAAGGCTTTTATTATTACCCACCTATACCAGCAGAACAAATCGAACAGTTGTTGATGCAAACGACGACCATAAAAACCAATTTGCAGGGGTGATAAGATGAAACAAAGAGTGTATACAATATTAGTCGAGCATTTTAAAAAATGGGGAATTACCCACGTGTTCGGCATTCCCGGAAAGTCCATTTCTCCGCTGATGCTGGAACTCGAAAACTATGATATTCAATATGTGCTGGGTCGTCACGAAGCCGGCTGTGGGTTTGAAGCATCCGGTTATGCCCTGGCAGCAAAAACGATGGGGATCGCGATTGGCACTTCCGGGCCGGGAGGAACAAACCTGATTACAGCCGCAGCGCAGGCCAAAGAATTCCAGCTACCTGTATTGTTCATTACCGGACAACCTTCGATGCAAGAGACTGGACGCGCTTTAAGCCAGGATTCAAGCCAGTTCGGGGCAGATTTGGTTAAAATGTTCGAACCTGTCACCTTGTTCAGTGCTCGCATCGAACGGGGGGACACGCTCTATCTCTACCTTAAACATGCCTTGGAAAAAGCCTACACCGGCGAAAAGGGACCCGTTCATCTGTGCATCCCATTTGATGTGCTGATGGAGGAAGTGGAGACCTTCTACCTGCCATTGCCGGATCATATTTCACCCGTTGTATCTCCTGACATTGATAAGGCCATCACGTTGCTGGACGAGGCCAAGAAACCTGTCCTCTTCGTGGGCAAAGGGGCCGTCATGTCGGATACCTATGACCAATTGCAGACGATTGCAGAACATTGGGGAATTCCTGTAATGACCACCCCTGGCGGGAAAGGAGCCTTTCCTACCAATCATCCCTTATACTTGGGCGGGTATGGCCTCGGCGGTTCCAAGTATGCAACCGATTATTTGAAATCCGGCGTTGACCTGATGATCGTCGTCGGCAGCAAATTGTGCGACATGTCTTTGTCCGGATTTACGGCCGATATGGAGCCGGACAAGGTCTTGCAATTTGAGTATGACCTTACGTTTGCAGGCAAAACCATTCAGGCGCCGACGCAATTGATCCTTGGCGATATCCGCTCCAACTTGACTCAGCTCATTTTGCGGAGCGGGGCAACGTCCAAAGAGCATGAGATGCTGACAACCCGGGCACAAGCGGCAGCTGCGTCCTCCCAGTTGGAATCCACCACGTTGTCGGCGGGAGCGGCGTTCAGGAGCTTGCGGGCCGTGCTTCCAAAAGATGCGGTACTCTTCGGAGACGCAGGAAGTCACTCCTTTCATGCCGTACAGCATTTCGAAATCATCGAGCCCGGGACGTTCTTTTTCGATGAGGTGTTCATCGCGATGGGGGCGGCGATCGGCTATTCGATCGGAGCGAAAATAGCTATGCAAGATCGCCCTGTCGTCTGCGTGACCGGCGACGGCTGCATCATGATGCACGGCACCGAAATATCGACAGCAGTGAACCACGGGATCCCGGTTATCTTCTTTGTACTGAATAACGGTCGCTTAGATATGGTGGAAAAGGGAATGTCCTATAACACGGGACGCTCCGTTGGTGCTGTCTATGAGCGGCCGCTGGATATTAGCTTGTTTGCCCAATCCATGGGCGCAATGGCATTTCGCTGTGAGAATGAAACCGACATTAAGCAGGCGGTTCAGACAGCTTTGCAGTCGAATACAGTAGCGGTCATCGAGGTCATGGTGGACCCTCAAGAAATCCCGCCAATCCTCACAAGACTGCTTAGCTTAGATTAAAACTTACGGAGGACGTATATGGAATCGAATCGGTATGATAAAGGAATAGAAGTGTTACAACGGATGGTCAGTGAAGAAACGCTGAACGCGACGGTTAAAAAAATGGAGAAATTCAGTCCTGACATGGCCAAGCTGATTGTCGAGTTCCCTTATGGCTCGCTGTATTCCCGTCCAGGTCTGGATTTAAAGCAGCGGAGCCTGCTTACCATAGGGGCTATGATTGCTTCAGGAGCGGCCGCTCAACTCGATTTCCATATTCAAGGGGCTCTGAATGCCGGGCTTACGCCCAATGAGATTGTAGAGGCGGTCATGCACTGTGTATCTTATGCGGGCTTTCCCAAGACGCTGGATGCGATGTTTGTCGTTATGAAGGTGTTTGATGAACAGGGAATTACATACGAAGAAGCATGACACTTAGCTGTCATGCTTTTTTTCTGCGCGCTTGATCGAACGAGGGAAAGAACGGCCCGTTATCCAATGAGAACGTGACCGGACTGAGGATCACTGTGTTTTGTTTCACGTTCGGAAGGACGAACGGTACCCGGATGGTAATGTCGCTTTGAGTCGTTACCGCGGGTTCCTCTACGGTTTCCCCAAGTTTAAGCCTCTCTAGGCTTTGACATAGTCGGGCTCCTCCTGCAGTGACCATTTTGTCGGTATGGGAAAATAAAAACTCGTTGAGGATTGACATGGGCGTATGAAGCGACGATGCAAACGACAGCCTTATGTCGGCATATCCGATAAATCTCATCCATAACGGCCTCCAGATCATCGACGTATTGCAGACTGTGGGAAGCCATTACAAAATCAACGGAGTTATCGGAGGGCAGACAAGATATGTTCGATCAACTCGGCTCCTTTGCGGATTAACGGAATGCTTTCGTTATAGGTCGGGAAGATTGCCTGATTTGGTTCCTACCCGGTATGACGTCGTAATGCCTTCGTAATTCAACATCATGCTCATACCCATCGAGGCGTGCTTGAGGTTGTGGCAATGTATCATCCAGAGCCCGGGATTGTCAGCTTCCAGGTACAGCTCATAGGTCTCGCCCTTCTTCGTCAGAAGTGTATCGAGATACACCGGGCTGCCTTGCAAGGCTTCGCCGTTCTTTCTCAAGACTCGGAACACGTGCCCATGAAGGTGGAAAGGATGATCGCCTCCGCCTTCGCTAGAGACAGTAATGATAACATGGTCGCCCTCTTTCACAGTCATCGGAGGAATATCATGAAAGGATTTTCCGTTAATTGACTTGGTAAAAAGGGTTTGGCCGAGCTTAAGCTCAAAATGCCGATCGGGCTTGGCTTGTAAGACGGGGTCGTCAGGCAATGGGGTACCGTAATCGAGAAACGAGAACAGCTGCCCGTCTTCATTATGCTGCGGCTGGTTTCCGCTGCCTATCGTAATCGGTAACCCCTTAGCCGAGGGGCTGCTGACGACGACTTTACCCGCCCCCGGAACTTGGATAAGCAGATCATAACGCTGGCCCGCCCCTATCGGCACTATCGTCCTTTCCAGCAGGCCGGGCTCATGCAAATCGTGGCCATCCATTGCCAGAACCCGGAAGGGAGCCCCGTCGACGCCAAATTCCATCGTTTCATTGCCTGAATTGATCAGCCTTAGTCTGACCTGTTCGCCTGGCTTGGCAGGGATCGTCCATCCTCTCTCGCTTCCGTTCACCAGCATGGAAGAACCTAGCTGTTGATAAAGAGCCGTTGCCTCTGATGTTGAAGTACCGGATTCAGAACCGTTTTTCGGCTCGATAATGAGCGCACCTAGAAGTCCTTTGCTTACCTGTATCGAGCTCATCTGATGAGAGTGATACCAATACGTGCCCGGAGTCGTCGCGATGAACGTGTATGTGAACTGTTCCCCAGGCGGAACGGCGTCCTGCGTTACTCCCGCAATCCCGTCCTGCGAGCACGGAACCGTAATTCCATGCCAATGAATCGTAACACCGTCCTCAATATCTTTGTTATGCAGAGTAACAACAATCTGGTCGCCCTCCGTGACGCGAAGTTCCGGTCCCGGAGATATGCCGTTGAAGGTCCAAGCATCGACGGTCTTACCGTTGTCCAACTTTAATGTCGTCCGGGCGGCCGTCAGATCGAACTTGCGAATCGGAGCCGATGACTCCGGTGTCGTGATTGAGGAACAAGACACCGCGCCTTCCTCGGAGGAGGGATTTCCCATGCCCCCCATATGCTCCTTGCCATCCATATCGGTCATGTTTATCATACTAGACATGCCAGCTGTCATCTGATGGTAAGCCATGTTGATCTCTTCCGGCTTCTGAAGCCGCATTTGCCAAAAATATGTGACGATCACCGCTCCGGCCAAAACCACCAAAGTCAAAGGAAGGCCAAAGTAAATCAGACGTTTAACGATTTTTCTTTTATTCAAGATTATTTTCACCCCATCATATGATTGATTAAATCAATTACTCCTTCGCAGATGTCCGCTGCAAGCTCTCGGCCGTTGATTTGAGGGCGGCGAGCCAAGCATTCAGCGAAGCCGTGAGTGCAGCACGCATGCCATCGGGGTCAGCTGCTACGGGCGGACCGTCCCAGGACTCTGTGGTATGCACTAGGACTCCTTTAGGTGTGGGGGTGATGCTCCATACATGAACGCCGTCGATACCATGTGCTGGACCTCCCCATACAATACGTTTCATGGGGTCAATTTCAAGGATGGTAGAGACAATTTCTAACCCATGGGTCTCCCACCAAAACGTACTTCCTTTCGCGATTGGACCGGATAATTGTACTTGCGTGATATCCTTCTGCCAATTCGGCCACTGTTCGACACCAGTCTGTATCCGCCATACGATCTCCTGCGAAGCTTCAATCTCGATGGACAGGTCGACGATAACCTGTGCATTTCGGTCAATATCGGCCATTCCTTCCCGTGTAAACCATTCTTTCGTGTTCTCCACTCCCGTCATGTTGGCTACCCCATTTACCATCGGCTTTTTCATTTTATTGACCTCATTTCATTGGATTTGAATTGATTGATTACTCAATTACATTTCATGTCACGCTTAATAAGAATTATTCAATAGCCACTATTGTGCTTTGCCATCAAGCTTTTTATCGTAGAGGCTATACCCTCTTTATAAGATGTTGGCGATACGCCGCTATACTCGGTGCCATATGTTCCAATATCCTCGCCGAGCCACTCATAACGATCCAACATATTCTTTGCCGTTGGCTCATACCACTGAAGTAGGCGCTGCTGCCACCCTCCGATCGGCTCAAACCGCGGCGCAGCTTGAACGACTGAACCCGCTAGGTCAAGAAGTTCCGCTAGCGAAATTAGGCCACTGCCGCGAAGGCGCCAATCGCTTCTGAACGCGGTCCCCATCGAAACCAGCTCGAGAACATAACGGGTAGCGTCGTCCACATATAGATAGTCTCTTCTAACGGATGGATCGATGAGCTGCTTAACGGGTTTCGCTTGAACGATTTTGCGAAGTGCGTAATGAATGTTTGTGTTGGAAGCGCCCTCTCCGTACAACTCCGGACTAAAGATTCGCATGGAAGTTGCGCCAGGAAACGTTCAAGTTAACCTGCTCCCTCCTATCGACGGGGAGATAAAAACCCCTTCGAGGGTAACCATCTTGGCTCCACTCACCACCGCGATGCTTCGAACGGCTTCTAGCATCCGCCGCACCTTCTCAGGGTTGTCATCGTAGGTTAAGTAAATCCCGCAGAAAATCACGTCAACGCCTTCTGCTGCTGCCAGCAGATCAGTCCGATTCCCGGCATCTCCTCTGACCGTTCGAAGAAGCGATGAGCATTCATTTTGTGATTGATTAGTCACTTACTTTGAAAGTCGGGGATGCCTTACAACCGCGAGGACCACAAATGCTCCGATAACCGCGAACGCGGCAGCTCCAAGGAACACCCAGGAAAATCCTCCGGTCAATGCTTGTGCTTCGGATACGCCGCGGTCCAACAAGCGATCGCTTCGGGCCGATGCCGCCGTTGTCAGCACTGCAAGTCCAATGGCTCCGCCGATCTGTTGGCTCGTATTGACCAAACCGCTGGCAAGCCCCGCTTCTTCGTCCGTTACACCGTGAACCGCAAGCTCTGTTCCTGAGACAAAGGCGCCCCCCAGACCGATTCCGATCAAAATGGACGGTCCTAACAAATTGGCAGCGAACGTAGCATCACTAGGCGATAGAGATAACCAGATTAGCCCTGAGGCAAGAAGGATCAGCGATGTCGCCAGCGTCCTGCTTTGACCGATGGCCTTAACCACCGCGGGAACAACTCCGGCAATGGCGACCAGCGCGCCGGCTAGCGGGAGCTGGGTGAGCCCTGCTTTTAACGCATCGTAATGTAGCACTTGCTGCATGTAAACCGAGAGTGCGAAGAACAGTCCCGTTGTCGCCCCTCCGATGAGGAACATCGCCAGATTGCCACCCGTAACCGATTTGTTACGGAAGATACCCAGCGGCATAAGCGGATTCGCAGTACGCTTCTCGAGGAAGATGAACGATGCGAGCAGCGCAACCGCCAAACCTGCCAGAATCAGCGTCTGTGGAGACGTCCAGCCGACCCGCTCTGTTCCGGAAAGCGCGGCCACAAGCGCTACAATGCCACCCGTTACCGCAACCGAGCCTGTCATATCCAGAGTTATGCGTTCGCCTAGCGAATCTTTGGCGATGAGGAAGGGAACCGCCGCCAGGACCAATGCCGCTACGGGAACATTTACATAGAACACTGCCGACCAGCCAAGCGAAGCCGTCAGCACGCCTCCCAGCAAGACGCCCGCCGCGCTGCCGATACCTGCAACTGCACCCCAAATGCCGAGCGCCTTGGCCCTATCCTGAGGATCTGCGAACAGCTTGGTGACAAGAGCCAGCGCGGCCGGGGCGAGCAGAGCGGCAGATGCGCCCTGAATCGCTCTGGCCGTGAGCAGCCAGGCTCCTGAGGCTGCCAGTCCGGCTGCGGCCGAAGCAAGCGCAAATCCCGCAACGCCGGTCATGAACAATCTTCGATGTCCGAATCGATCCGACAATCTTCCACCGAGAAGCAGCAAGCCCCCAAAGGGCAATACATAAGCCGTAATGACCCAACTCAGTGTATTTGTGCCTAAGTGAAGTTCTGAGCCGAGAGAGGGAAGCGCGATATTGACGATGGATGCATCGAGAACGACCAGGAATTGAGCTAAAGCCAGCGCGATTAGCGCCCACCACCGAAGTGGCATATGCCGAGAATTTGCTATTGCCGGTTGAACCATTGAACTCATACAATTTCCTCCTGTTATTGATTAATCAATTACATTTCATCAAAAAAATATTCGGCTTGCCAAGCCGCTTCAAAGTATTCGTTACAGCCCCTTTAACCCACTGTCGCCCAAGTCAGTGCCAATAGGTGGAGCATTCTTCGCCACCTCGCTTTTGTGAGTGATTGATCAATTACTAATTTGGTGATTTCACTATATCAAATCGTGATTCGTTGGTCAATAACAATTTTGGAACAAATTTCAGCGCCTCATTTACTCGAACCCACCTACGATATGTAAACCGGGAATGCATGCAGCTTTCCGGTTTTACTAATTTTAAAACCAGTATGATAAGAACCAGTTGAAAAAATCATGGCGTCTGTGATAATATCCTCATAATATCATTTGAAAAGCGATGAAGAGGAAAAAGTACCAAGGGCTCTTATGTCCAGAGAGCGAAGGGAATGCTGAAACCTTTGCCTTAACCCCTTGTATGATAGTCACCTCGGAGCTGTTGATCGAAAACCGGATCTGATTGTTGATTTGGCGAGTAGTTCCAAACGGATGGGCACACGTTATCGTGCTGAAGTAAGGGATTCCTTACTTCATGAGGCTGGAATCGTGAGATTTCAGGCAAACCAGGGTGGTACCGCGAAAATAACCCCTTTTCGTCCCTATCGTTCGGCAGATCGCTGCCGAGCTTGGGAGGAGAGGGGTTTTTATGTATATAACAAACAAGCGATGAAGAGAAAAAAGTGTCAAGGGCTCTTATGTCCAGAGAGCGAAGGAAATGCTGAAACCTTTGCCTTAACCCCTAGCATGATGTCATCTCCGAGCTGTTGATCGAAAACCGGATCAAGCGCTTGATTCAGTGAGTAGTCTCAACCGGATGGGCACACGTTACCGTGTCGGAAGTAAGGAAACACTTTACTTCGTGAGGTCCAAAATCGTGAGATTTTAGGCAAACCAGGGTGGTACCGCGAAAATCAACCCCTTTCGCCCCTTTAGTACGGCAGTATGCTGCCGGCTTTTGGGATGAGAGGGGATTTTTTTAATGGAGGGATATCACATGGAAACGAAGAGAGACGAAGCTGAACTCATCACAGGATCCGAATGCCTTTTGCGCTGTTTATTGCTCGAGGGGGTTGAACATGTTTTTGGTTATCCCGGAGGCAACGCGTTGTACATTTATGACGCTATGGTCGACAATCCGGAGTTCAAACACATTCTGGCCCGGCACGAGCAGGGAGCGATACACGCAGCAGACGGTTATGCCCGGTCGACAGGGAAAGTCGGCGTCTGCATCGCCACATCTGGTCCGGGAGCGACAAATTTGATTACCGGGATTGCGACGGCTTATATGGATTCCACACCTCTCGTCATCATTACGGGCAACGTGTCGACTACGGTTATGGGCACGGATGCTTTTCAGGAAGCGGATATCGTCAGCATGACCCTGTCCATAACGAAACACAGTTACTCCGTTCGTCATGTGCAAGACCTGCCGCGCATCGTGCACGAAGCCTTCCATATTGCGAATACGGGCAGGAAAGGCCCTGTACTGATCGACATTCCTAAGGATGTATCCAATCACAAGCTGTACTACCAGCCAGCGGATCCGATTCATCTTCGAGGGTACGATTCCGATCCGAAATTGGATACAGACCCGATCGATACCTTGATTCAAGCGATTACCGAATCCGAAAGACCGGTCATGATCGCCGGAGGAGGAGTGGTTTATTCAGGTGCATCCAATGAGCTGCTGGAGTTCGTGAATAAAACCAACATTCCGGTGGCGACCTCATTGCTTGGTTTGGGAGGTTTTCCAAGTGCGCACGACCTGTGGCTGGGCATGGCGGGCCATCATGGCGCATATGCAGCGAATATGGCCATCCAGCATGCCGATCTGATTATTTCGATGGGTTCGCGGTTTGATGACCGGGTGACCATGAGGGTGGATGGTTTCGCCCCCCATGCCAAACGGATTGCCCATATCGATATTGATCCGGCTGAAATTGGCAAAAACATCAAGGCGGATATTGCGTGCATCGGTGATATCAAAGCTGTACTGGACTATGCGAATACGAAAGCTGCCGCCTCCCCATCCGCTCGTTGGATCCAAGAAATTCAGGAATACAAACGGAACTTTCCTTTTCGGTACAAAGATTCGGATACGGAGCTTAAGCCCCAATTTGTCATTGAAATGATCCATGAAACCACACAAGGCGAGGCGATCATAACCACGGACGTTGGCCAGCACCAGATGTGGGCAGCTCAATTTTACAAGTTTAACCATCCCCGCTCGCTGATCACCTCAGGAGGTCTTGGAACGATGGGGTTCGGGTTACCGGCCGCCATTGGCGCACAGATCGGGAATCCAAATCGTCTTGTGGTTTCCGTAAACGGTGACGGTGGCATGCAAATGTGCGCGCAGGAGATGGCTATTTGTTCCATTCATCGGATTCCTGTCAAAATTGTCGTGATTAACAACCAAGTGTTGGGGATGGTTAAGCAGCAGCAGGAACTCAGTTATGCCAAGCGTTACAGCCAGATCGACCTTGCCGGCAGCCCCGATTTCGTAAAGCTGGCTGAAGCCTACGGCATCAAAGGGTTGAGAGCGAGTAATAAAGCAGAGGCTATCCGTGTTTGGCAAGAGGCTCTAAATACACCTGGTCCCGTACTTGTGGAGTTTGTCGTACCGAAAGAAGAGAATGTATATCCTATGGTCCTTGCAGGAACGGCGTTACATGAAATGATTCTGGGGGATATCGAATGATTTGTACGTTCCAACCCCGTGAGTAGGCTACTGCGTCGGACCGGTAGTCTGCAGCCGGCCGTTGGAAGGCAACACTGCATTTTACCGGATATCCGCCGCGATTTCGCATTTCATGTCCAGTCATCCCTAAATCTCGTCATATTCTATATAGTGAATATGACGAGTACCCATTTCACATATCCAAGCGGCTGATTACAGAAAAAGAACCTTGGTATCAAAGTCCAAAGAGTTTGGATCAAGGAGCGTGTGCAACTTTATTCCCCGCTACCAATACTACCAACGCCCCGTTAAAGACAGACCGTTCATGGTACAGTCCCAAGCGGATTCATGATAGAGCTCATCGAGGGGAACCTGCAGCGTAGCGATGCCGTCTTGTCCCCAATCAATCTCTTGAATCGACTGCAACCCGGATACGGTCTGCATGAATAGTATTCTGCAGTTGCCCGGAGTCAACGAGGATACGACAGCATGAAGCTTGACGGCTTCCGCTTCCCCGATTTCTCCCCACCTGATGAACAGAACAGAACGACTGTGATCGAGCACATGTAAAAACCTTTGAATTCGACGAATAAGTCTCTCACTGTATGCGCCGTAGGTGGCCGTCCAATCCTGGTAGGGGATAACGGGGAAATCATGGACGGAAATAACATTATAGCGTGTATCTAGAATAAAATGAGCGTTATGATATGTCCCGTCTCCTTTCGGTACTGCGATTCCGTCTTCTAAATAGTCAGAAGTGCCTTCTATCTTCCGGAGCTGCCCGAGATCCATAAAACCTTCGAACCGATTCTCTAACAACCGGGTCACGTCCGTGACCGATTTCGAGATCATCCAGTCTAACGGCAAGGAGAAACGCCGCAGCTGACGTCGCCACAAAAAGATGGATGGCCCGCACCAGCTTCCCAAGCCGATTATAATGTCATAAGCACCTTTCACATTCTCTATCTTCATACTTGTCACCACTTTCAAGATGCTAGATTTGATATATTCTATGCACTCTAATGACAAGCCGTATAGACGTATGGAAGCGTAGATACATCAAGGCGTGTTTTCATATTTAATGAGAGGAGTTCCTTTAGTAAGCGCCGGATATAGCATACCTGGATTGAATATATTAATTCACCTATATACATCAATTTCGACTAGAACCAATAAATAGAAATGTTCCATCCACTTGCTCACTTACGGGCTAGTTACGTTGCATGTATGGAATTAAAATGATATAAGAATAGATAAGGGGGGTATACTATCCTAAAAGAAAGGTGAGTATTTAGTATGTCTCAATGGAAAAGATCATGGTATGCGAGTCAAACCCAATTTGATGATCGGTTTTTTGGTCATGCTTTCTCCCATGCTTCATTCGAGAACCAGACTGTACGCATGGTGATACATCCTCATGATTACGGATCGATATGGCGTATTAAATTTTCTAATCGTTACGGAGTTTACCCCTTAACACTTGACAGTGTCACGCTATCAAGCCACCGCAAGAATGTAAATTTTGATGATCAAGATGTTGGCAATGTTACATTTAAAGGGTCATCCAAGGTTGTCATACCGGTTGGGAAAGAATTGTATAGTGATCCTATCTCGTATCATGCTGATCCAAGCGCTGACTTAACCATTAGTCTCTATTTGCCCGTTTATACAAAGGTTTCAACTTGGCACTTTTCCCCTGCTCGTTCCACGTACATCGCGCAAGGAAACCAAACTAAGGTGAACGATGCCAATATATTTGATACTACGACACATTCGTATTATTGGTTAACCGCATTAGATGTAGAAGTGATGTCTTCAGGGGTTGATCCTGGGGTTTTTGTTGTGATGGGAGACTCCATTACAGAAGGCTATGCTTCCAGTCTAAATGCTAACCAACGTTGGCCAGACTTATTGCTGAATCGAATCCGTCAAGTGAGTGATCAGCCGTTGCCCTCGATTCTAAATGCGGGACTAACCGGCAACATGATTTTAAGAGATGCAAGAGATGTTGAAGAAGGGGCAGCTCTTGGTTTAGCAAATGCCGGTGAACGAATGCTTGATCGTTTAGAGCGGGAAGGTTTCACCCAGCCAGGTCTAAAGGGAATCATTTTTAATTGCGGCATCAATGATATTTTCGGTGATGCTACCTCGGAACAACTGATAAGAGGGTTGAATGAAATGATCGACCGAACCAAGAAACAGCATCTCAAGGTAGCAATATGTACCGTGACCCCCTTTGGGAAATCACATTTTTTTACTGATGAGCGGGAAAAAGTACGTCAAGAAGTGAATCAATGGATCCGTTCTAACGCTCAAACTGATCTAATCATCGACTTGGATCGGACATTGGCGGATCCACGAGAGCCGACTGAGATGCTCCATATTTACGATTCAGGCGACAAAACCCACCCCAATGACGATGGGAATAAGGCTATAGCGGAAGCAGTACCATTATCATTTTTTTACGAGTCAAGCCAAAATTAGCAACCCATTTGGTCTAATATCCGTTGTACATTTTAGCAGATGCTCATCCCCCTCTTGGCTGACTCGAACTTGTTTCAGAAATACCAACCTCCAGCAAGTTGCAACGTAAAAGGGCTCTAACTTGAAATTCTGCAAGTTAGAGCCCTTTGAACCCTCCAAATCCTATTCATGCCAGTAATGCACTTATTTCTTTGAAATTTTCTGCAAACCCAATGAACACTTTATCGTCAATAAGGATGGTCGGAACAATTTGTTTACCCGTAAGATTTTTAACTTCTACTGCATATTCAGGGTTTTCTTCGCAGTTATATTCTATATAAGGAACGTTTTGCTCTTTAAAGTATCGCTTCGCATGATTGCAATCACTGCAGGTGGGGATCGTGTAGATTTTTACGTTTACGGACATACTCTCACTCCCTTTTCCTGATATTAATTAGCGACCTCATACCCTTTACTCCGGATAACATCCTTAATATCTCCCAGGGTAAATTTTGATTCGTCGTACTTGACCTCAACGGTACCTTGATCAAAATGAACCTTTCCCTCCACACCGATGGAATTCAATGTTCCTTCAATTTTACTAATGCATGAACGGCAGCTCATTCCATGTACTTTGACGTTTGCATCTTGCATCCTATTCACCTCCTTTCGCTTGCTGTTGGCTATTTTATCGTTTCTGCTGCAATCGTTAGCTGCGTACTTTTACACGCTGCAGCCGAAGTGCGTTCAGTACAACGGATACGGAGCTCAGAGCCATCGCTGCTCCTGCTACCCAAGGTGCCAGCAGACCGATGGCTGCGATCGGAATGCCTAGAGTGTTATAACCAAGCGCCCAGAATAAATTCTGGCGAATATTACTCATCGTTTTACGGCTCATATAGATGGCGTCCGGGATACTCGTCAGATCGCCACGCATCAAGGTCACATCGGCCGCCTCCATGGCAACATCCGTTCCTGTCCCAATAGCCATTCCTATATCGGCTGTGGCTAATGCCGGAGCATCGTTAATGCCATCACCCACCATGGCTACGGTTTTTCCTTGGGCCTGCAGGGCTTTAACTTCTTCTGCTTTCCCTTCGGGCAACACTTCTGCACGTACATGATCAATGCCAACCTGGGCAGCGATCGCTTTGGCTGTACGCTCATTATCACCCGTGATCATGATCACCTGAATGCCCATTCCTTTTAAGCGCTGAACAGCTTCTTTAGAAGTCTCTTTAATGGTATCCGCCACCGCAACCATGCCGGCATATTGCTTATCGATCGCTACGAGCATAGCTGTTTTTCCCGTTTCTTCGAGACCAGACATCGTTTCGTAGGCATGCATAGCATCTACATCGTACTTTTCCATCAATCTTCTAGTACCGATCAGCAGTTCTTTTCCTTCGACGACAGCCTGGATTCCGTAGCCTGGAATAGCTTCAAAAGCTTCTGTTCCAGGAAGGGAAATATTGCGCTCCTGAATGCCGGTCACAATCGCTTCGGCCAAAGGGTGTTCCGAATTTTTCTCCGCAGCGCCGACGAATCTAAGGAAGTCTACTTCGTCCATCTCTGTAAGCACATCCGTAAGTTCAGGTTTACCTTTCGTTACCGTTCCTGTTTTATCCAGGATTATGGCGTCAATCTTATGAGTCTGTTCAAGGTGTTCTCCGCCTTTGAACAAGATCCCGAGCTCTGCAGCACGACCCGACCCGGCCATAATCGATGTTGGAGTTGCCAACCCCAGCGCACATGGGCAGGCAATAACCAGGATGGCGATTGCTTTTTCCAAAGCCTCTGCAAACTCGCCAGGTGTGACCAAGAAATACCAGACCAGGAAAGCGACCACCGCAATACCTACCACAATGGGAACAAAAATACCGGAGATCACGTCTGCCACCCGCTGAATCGGGGCTTTGGAACCTTGGGCTTCTTCAACCACTTTAATAATCTGTGCCAGCGCAGTTTCCTTGCCGACTTTGGTTGCTTTAATACGGAGCATGCCATTTTTGTTGATGGTCGCTCCTATGACGGCATCACCGGCATTCTTTTCAACGGGTAAGCTTTCGCCGGTTAGCATGGATTCATCCACGGAGGATGTTCCTTCGAGCACCACACCATCAACCGGAACTTTGTCTCCGGGCCGTACAAGAACCATATCCCCGACAATCACTTCATCGACCGGAATCGTCATTTCCTGACCATCGCGTACAACCAATGCCGTCTTCGCCTGGAGTCCCATCAGGGACTTGATGGCTTCGGAAGTCCGGCCCTTGGCCAGCGATTCGAACAGCTTACCCATGATAACTAAAGTGATCAGGATCGCACTTGTTTCATAGTACAATGATGGACCGTGGTGGGCGTTCGCTCCGGCAGTGAACCAGTCAATCGTCAGGTACAGACTGTAGAAATAAGCAGCTGAAGTCCCTAGCGATACCAACACGTCCATATTGGCGCTGCCGTTTCGGAGTGCCTTATAGGCCCCCACATAGAACTGTTTTCCGACATAAAATTGGACCGGTGTTGCTAAAATGAGCTGAAACCACGGGTTCATCAAAATTTCTGGCATGTAGATCCACGAGGTGAACGAAAAGTGTGCCACCATACTCCACAGCAGCGGAAGGGACAAGATTGCCGATAAAAGCAGCAATCGTTTCTGATGCTTAATTTCTTGTTTCCGGTGGTCGACCGCTTTCTTGTTCTCTTGCTTCGTTACCGCTTTATAACCGAGCTGCTTGACTTTATTCTGCATATCAGAAACGGAAATATCAGCTGGCGAATACTCAACTCTTGCCGTTTCCATCGCAAAGTTGACGGATGCGTTAGTAACCCCGGGAAGTTTGCTCAAGCCTTTTTCAATACGGTTAGCACACGCAGCACAGGTCATTCCTTCGAGGTTAAAATCAACGACTTCTTTCGCCGTATCATACCCCAGTTTTTTTATCGTTTCCTCCAACTTATCGACGCCTACCTTACCTGGATCATACGTTACACTTGCTTTTTCCAAGGCAAAGTTCACGTTGGCTGATGAAACACCTTCCAGTTTATTCAGTCCTTTTTCAATACGGTTGGCGCATGCAGCACAAGTCATTCCTGTAATTTGCAGCGTTGTCTGTTTGCTCTCTTTTCCGGCTACGGCTTCCATGTTCATCACTCCTAAAGGATAATGGCAAATGCATTCTCACAGTTTAAAACTTGCATGATATTACTTTTTCATGGGTTGTTATATTAAGGTGTTTATTTTGCTTTCCAACAACTTCCTTGAAATTAGTATACCCCCCTACCCTATAATTAGTCAACACTTTTCTAAATTTTTTGTGTACCCCAGTACCCTATATGATGATTCAAAATAAAAAGCAGCGTGATCGCTGCCTTTTAAAGGTCTTTATTTCATTAACTTATTCATGGTTTTCAATAGCTCATCTAAAACCTCAGTGTCACCTTCTTGGATCCGATCGATAACACAGCTCTTCATGTGATGCTCAAGTAAAAGCTTACCTACCCCATTTAAGGCCGATTGCACCGAAGCAATCTGGTTTAAAACATCATCGCAGTAAGTGTCTTTTTCGATCAATCCTTTGATCCCCCGGATCTGCCCCTCTATTCGGTTCAACCTGGATATCATATTGTTTTTTTCTTTTTCGGAATGATGGCTCTTCCGACCCGGTTCCTCACTTGAGCAGCACCCTGCATTTTCTGCTAAAGTACTTTCTACCGTTTCCAGTTCAACACTCATTGTCCCTGCCTCCATTCCTGTATAAAAATCCTTACTAACGTATTGGTTTACTTCATATATCACGTCATGATTAATCTCTTGTACTCAATATATACCCCCCACCCCTATAAAGTCAAGTTGGTAACACCCATTAATGTCTCTGCCGCCAAATCACCTAAAATTAGCCGGAGTCAAAAAACTTCAGCCACAAGGTGACTGAAGTTAAAAAGATTACATCGATTTAGAGATGTCGGAGCCAACCTTTTTTGGTGAACGAATGAAGATCAATGCCAATAATGCGCCAATGAATGCAACGATACCCGACCACAAGAATGCAGCTTGAAATCCACTGTTCAGAGCTGCCGTTGGATCACCACCTGCTTGTGCCGAGGTCGTTGTTGCAGCAATGGCAACCATAATCGCCAAGCTGATCGCTGAACCAATCTGGTAGCTGGTATTGGCAAGCCCTGATGCAAGCCCTGCTTCCTCAGGTTTAGCTCCGTTCATGGCAGACATCATGGAAGGAATATAAGCCAGAGACATCCCGAGCGCACCTAAAAGTGAAGCCGGCAGCACATTCGCTAAGAAAGTTCCGTCTACAGGCGTGTTCGTGGAGAACAGGATCATCGAACCTCCTAAGGCAGTCAAACCTATTACGATATTCGCTTTTACGCCAATCTTGGCGATGAGCTTGCCCGTTATCGCAATCATGAAAATGGCGATGACAATGGTCATCGGCAGCAGCGCAACACCGCCGGTAAAAGCTGAAAATTTCAAAACCTGCTGCATGTATAGATTGAGGAAGTACCAAAGCGGGATCCATCCCCCTGATAACATTAACAGAGCGATATTACCTGCTGCTAGATTCGGTGCCTTAAAAATTCGAAGAGGTACAAGGGGTTCCTTTTTGACCGCCTGAACAATGAGGAAGAGGATAAATAGAGCTAAACCTAAGATCAGTGTCCATATCGTTGTAGGTGCTCCCCATCCGTTATGTTCTGCGGTGACAATCCCATACACAATTAAAACTAATGCCGCCGTAACCAATACGGATCCTACGATATCAATGCTACCTTTTCTGCGTGTTCCTTTTGCTAAAAGTCCGGGAGACAATATGAGGGCAAGAATTCCGACAGGGACGTTGATCAGAAATGTCCATTCCCAGCTTAGCCATTCGGTAATGACACCGCCAAGAAACACCCCCGCGGAACCTCCTGCAGCAGCGGATGCCCCCCAGAATCCCAACGCCTTCCCTAATTCCTTGGGATTTCCGCTAAATAACATCATAACGATCGTTAACGCGGACGGTGCAATGAGTGCAGACCCAAAGCCTTGGAGCGCTCGGCCGATGTTGAGTACGGTGTCGTTCCATGCTAGCCCTGCAAGTAACGAAGCTGCAGTTAGAATAAGAAAACCCCACATGAACATGCGTTTTTGTCCAAACAGATCAGACAACCGGCCCCCCAGCAATAAAAAGCCGCCAAAGAAAATAACGTATGCATTAAACACCCACTGTAAGCTTTCCTGGGAATACCCCAGCGCTTCTTTAATGGCGGGCAAAGCTACCCCGATAATTGATGTATCCATAATCACCATAAAATTCGCAAGGCATAACAATGCGAGTGCCATCCAGCGCCTCGGATCAGCCTGGGAAAGACCTTGAGACTGAGTTGTCATTTCTATCATCCTCCTTTAGAGAAATAAAACCGGTCCTTCATCCCTTTCACGCTCGTGACGGCCGTCAGATGAACGAGGTGAAATACCATAAATTACCGGGCTTGATGTGAATATAGTATAGCCCCCTACCCTATATTGTCAAGCGATTTATTTTTTTGAAATAAACAGCGAATGTTGGGTTATTAGTTGGCTCCTATCAAAATAAAAAACGCCCCCGTAGGAGCGTCAGGATTGCAGCCATTATAATCCTCACCTTTGTATCGGTAATTGTACGTAAAATTGTGCACCATGATCACTTTCAGCCCATATCTGCCCACCGTGGCGCTCTACCAACGTTTTGGTAATGGCTAATCCAAGCCCACCGCCACCCATTTTACGGCTGCGTGATTTATCTACCCGATAAAAACGCTCAAAGATATGTGGAAGATCCGCTGATGGAATTCCTATGCCATTATCTGAGACGGTAATTTGGACCACACCTAACCGGACGGTACCCTTGACTTCAACGGTACCGCCTTCAGGTGTATATTTCAATGCATTAGACAACAGGTTTGTCCAGATTTGAATAAGCCGGCTTTCATCGGCAATTACGCAAACATTGGGTATATCTTTTTTCTCCAGGTTAACTCCCTTTTGTTGAAATGAAGGACGCATGAGGTCCATGACTTGATCCATAGACTTCTTTAAGGAGACTTGCTCAAGCATGAATTGAAAATCGATGGAATTAACGATTTGAAGCTCTTCCAAATCATGCACCAGCTGAATCAAACGGTGAATTTCTTCACGGCTGGACTGGATCCGTTCCGGAGTAGGCTCCCATATTCCGTCTTGAATAGCCGCGAGGTAACTATTCAATGTGGTTAAGGGTGTCCGCAACTCATGTGCAATATTTTCGGTCATAGCGATTCTCAATTTTTCTTGCTGCTCCAGCTGTTCAGCTAAGTGATTGATGGAAGCGGCCAGCTCCTCCAGTTCATCTCTGGGCAAACTCTTCAACGGGAGACGGACATCCCGTTTTCCTCGGGCCATGATTAATGTAAGATTTTTCATGCTGATTAATGGCGACGAAATCCGTTTGGCGATATACACACTTAACACAAATGAGACGATTAAAGCTCCCCCAATCGTTAAGCCAATGGATTGTATAATCGCTTGCTCCAAGTGAGAATTCAGTGAATCAGCTGAATGCTGCGCTTCGGACATTTCGCGTCCATACATTTGAAAATGGTAGTGGGTTGCATTGATCATAGCAATCGAAGCGATCACCAAAATAAAGCCGGTATATAAAATCAGAACCGTGCTTAAGCGAAAGGATAATGTACGTTTCATAAACTCCCCCCATTAAAGCGGTATCCTGCACCAAAAACAGTCCGGATGAATAAGGGGTTCTTGGGGTCCTCCTCTATTTTTTGACGCAAATTTTTGACATGCTGATCAATAATGCGCGAGTCTCCATCAAATTCAAAGCCCATAACGAGTTCAATCAATTCTTCCCGGGAAAACGTACGCTCCGAGTTTCTCGCCATAACTAGAAGCAATTTATATTCGGATGGGGTTAAACTGATGGGTTTATGTTGAACGAAAACCTGTTTGGCATGGCTATCAATCATCAGACGTCCTTCGCCATATTCTAATCGATCGGCCAGAAGTTCTTGCTGATTAGTTCGCCGCAGTACAGTGCGAATTCTGGCTATGAGTTCTTGAGGATCGAAAGGCTTCACCATATAATCGTCTGCCCCAACAGACAACCCATGAATACGATGTGAAACGGACGATTTAGCTGTCAGCATAATAATTGGTGTGGGGTAAGCTGTTCGAATCTTCTGGCATAATTCCTCTCCGTTCATATCGGGAAGCATAAGATCCAATAAAACCAAATCAAAAGGTTGATTGGCTAATTCACTCCATGCACTCTCCCCTCCAGACGCTTCGTGCGCTTCAAACCCTTCCTTTCTTAAATAAGCGACGATGACTTCCCTGATTTTCTCCTCGTCTTCAACAACTAAAATTCTACGCATGAATTCCCTCCAAACGTATAGGCGGATTTTTTTTTCCTACACCTCAACTTCCGTTCTCTGCAAGACCATATAATCAAACAGGTCATTTCTCACAACGAAATGACCTGTTATGCTTCTTCCCGATTTTTTTCATTTTGACGACATCAATGTCTTATATTAAGGGTTCACTCTTAAACAACATCATAACCCTGGTCCTCGATAGTCTCTTTAATTTTGCTTTCCGTAAGTTTGGTCTCATCGAATTGAACTTCAACAGAAGCATTGGACAAGTTAACCTTCCCCCCGGCCCCTATTTGCTTAAGAGCTCCTTCAATGGAATTCACGCAGTGTTGACAGCTCATTCCGTTTACGTTTAAAGTAATGGTTTTCAATTTCGACTCCTCCTCTCGATTTGTTATTAGTATACCCCCCTATAGTATAATATTCAAGCCTAAAGTTATACTACCCCAGCCATCTTCATCATTTCTATACATGTTTATTTTATGATGAATGAGGCTTACATCAAAAGAATTAGAAAGGGGTTCTTCAAATGAAAGCAGCGATATTAAGAACAATAATCCTCGCTAGCTCGGTGGCCGTTTTTGCGGCAGGCTGCTCGAAAGTAAGCAATATGAACGGCATGGATCATTCAAAAATGAGTATGGGTTCAACCCCCACTTCCAACTCCAGTGAATCCGCTACATCCGCAAAACTGACAACAGCAACACCTGTTGTGGATGGTAAAGAGTTCACCATAACCGCACAGGAAAGTAATCTCGAAGTGGAGAAGGGAAAAACCATTCCCGTATGGACATTTAATAACTCGGTTCCCGGTCCACAAATCCGGGTTAAGGTTGGAGATACAGTCAAAGTAAACTTGAAAAATCAACTCAAGCAGCCTGTCTCCATCCATTGGCACGGCTATCCGGTTCCAAACAACATGGACGGAATTCCTGGAGTCACACAAGATGCTGTTGAACCCGGAAAAACCTTCACCTATGAATTTAAAGCCACCGTACCGGGTACTTATTGGTACCATTCACATCAAGACAGTGTGAATCAAGTGGACAAAGGCTTGTATGGTTCTCTTGTAGTCGAAGACCCCCAAGATACCGCTGACCGCGATTACACCCTTGTGCTCGATGAATGGATGAGTTCTGGAGATATGGACATGGATAACGATGGGATGAATATGGCAGGACATGATATGAGTATGTATGACCTTTATACGATCAACGGAAAAACAGGTGATGCGATCGATAAGCTTACCGTTAAAGAGGGTGAAAAAGTAAAACTTCGGTTGATTAACGCCGGCTACATCACGCACCGGATGCATTTACACGGTCATTCCTTTAAGGTTGTTGCATCCGACGGGCAGCCCGTGAATGACCCGGCTGTGATCAAGGATCAATTCGTCTCGATTGCTCCCGGAGAACGATATGACATTGAATTTACCGCAGATCATCCCGGAAATTGGTTGCTGGAAGAACACGCAAAGGATAATCGAGCACAAAATATGAGAGCCATGATTCAATACGAAGGTTCTAATGCGAAGCCCGACCCTTCCGATGCCTTCGAAGAACTCCCCGATTTTGATTTGGAGAAGTACGGAACCATGTCTGCAACCGCATTTTCTTTGGATCAAAGCTTTGATGAAGACGTGACGATGAATCTAAATACCGAGATGAGAAATGGAGATATGGTTTACACGATCAATGGAAAGGTTTTTCCGGACACGGATACAATCAAAGTAAAAAAAGGAGATAAGGTAAAGGTGACCTTTGTAAATCAATCCAGAATGGACGATCACCCGATGCACCTGCACGGCCATTTCTTCCAAGTCTTGAGCAAGAATGGCAAGCCAGTTCAAGGATCTCCGATCATGAAAGACACGCTGAACGTCAAACCTGGCGAAACGTATGAAGTTGCTTTTGAAGCTGACAACCCCGGTGAATGGATGTTCCATTGCCACGATTTACACCACGCCTCCGCTGGAATGGTAACTGATGTGATGTATGATGATTATCAAAATAATTATACGCCTGATCCCAATGTGAACAACGTCCCTGAATAAACAACAAAACGCACCGGCTGACTTCAGCCGGTGCTTTCATTTTTGTTTTAGGTAGATTATCCCGACTAGATCAAATTTCACTGATCATTTTCAGGTAACTTTGTTGACTCACGACGCGGCGTGCTGTAACATACCGATTTTTATAATATGAATCCGATAATTTGCTAATGGTAACGCCTTTACTGCTTGAAGAGTGTGCAAACTCATTATTGCCGATATAAATACCCGCGTGGGATATTCCCGTACCGTCCGTATTAAAGAATACCAGGTCTCCTGCTCTAAGGTTTTCACGATCTACTGGAGTTCCGGCTTGAGCCTGTGTTTTAGATGTGCGGGGTAAATCTAAATTGAATTTATCGAATATGTATAAAATAAAGCCGGAACAGTCAAAACCAGCCACTGATGTGCCGCCCCACTGATAAGGAGTGCCTACGACCTTATCCACCTCACTTTCGAGTTTAACGGAGCTGGCAAAGGAACTGGTTGCACTTGCTGAAAAAACAATGGCCGCACCTAACATTGACAGTATTACTTTCTTCACTATGTAGTTCTCCTTCCGATGCCTACGGAGTTAGCTAAGGGTTCGGTAGAAGGTTCCCTCTATTCTTCAATGAGAATATTTCACCCAAAAATGGTTCCCCCGTTTTCAGTATCAAGAAATTCGGCAATAATGATTAAAAAAATGTAACCCTACATAATGTAGTATATAATCAGTTTTTTTGTCAATGGCTAATTAATAGATTCCCGTTAATCGTAACTATTTTACTGATATTTGTTGAATTTTATGGAAGTTTCAGCGAAGCTGAGTAAAGTTTGTCGATTACTATTCCCGAAATCGAGGTACTTATCTTGGTAACGGAACATGTTAAGCAAGAAAAAATAACAATTTTGTAAAGGATTGATTCCGAGCAACAAAAAAACTAAGGCAAATCATCATATAGACGCCAAACAAAAAACCGATCTGGCATTGCCAGATCGGTTAATTTATCCGTCAGTACACAGTCGAACCATGATCTTCATTGAGCTTGTCGATAACACGTCATAACGCTGCCTATATCCAATATTTACAGTATCAGTCATGTAACGTACATAAGGAACAAGGAACTCGCCGTCTTGTGCCACGCAGCATCACTCACCTGCTAAAAAATACTCTATTTAGAAAGCTCACTTTCGACTACCCATTGATGATTCTTAACGGGGTTTCCTCCTGTAGTTGGCGTGTAGTCAACCATGTACACCGTTGTTTTTTCAGCTGAGTCAATGGTGCCCTCTGCGCCTTTCATACCTTCCATGTGATCAGCCTCCATGGTCACCTTAGTTCCTGGCTGCAAGGGCTCACTACCCGCATCCTTTATTTCCTCCTGGATAATCCACTTGTGATTGGGAACGGGTTCACCTCCAGTGGTAGGAGTATAAGTTACAGCATAAGCCACCGTGTCGTAGGCACCGACCACTTTTGCCTTGGCTCCATCCATGCCCTCCATATGCTTGGCATGGATCACAACCTCATCTCCAACTTTGTAGGTGGGATTTTGAGCTTCTTTTAACCCTGCAGGAACCTCACCAGAACCGGAATGATTCATGCTGCCCATATCCCCCATATTTGAATGGTCGCTGCCCATGTCCATGTTCGTATTATTGTTTGCGTTATCCTTGTTTCCACACGCACTTAGCACCAGGATTGCTGCAAGGCTAATAAAAATGAATACTTTTTTCACAGTTTGTCACACACCTTTGCATATTTCTATTTGGATTGAATCCTCATCTCCCAAACATTCTACCCAAAACTTATGAAGAACTTGTGAAGGTTTCCCATCGTAAACGTGAGCTTATACCCCCCGATTATTGCTGTCATCCCCCTATGGGGGTTATAATTTGCAGAAGGGGGTTGGGACATGACTGAACATGATCATGGTAATGGTGGGGAGCATACTCACATTGTTACGCATACACATTCTCATACGCATAAAAATATGAAGGCCGTCGTTAATCGGCTTGCTCGGATCGAGGGACATGTTCGATCAATCAAAGAAATGGCTTCAAATGAACGTGATTGTTCCGAGATTTTACTGCAAATCGCAGCTGTTCGAAAAGCATTGGAAAGCACAGCAAAGGTGGTTTTGAAAGATCACCTAGAAACCTGCGTGATTGAAGCCGCATACCATGGAAATGAAGAGGAAGTTCTGCGCGACCTCAATAAAGCGCTGGATCACTTTATTAGATAATACACGAATAGCAAGAAGGGATTGTCCGGACTATCATTCTATCCCCAAGACAATTTAATGTTTACTCTAATTGTGGCCACCATGGTATACCGCTTCATCAAATCAGGAATAACGCTTAGACTTACTCCCCCCATCGCGAATAAGTAAGACAAATGAACATAAAACAAAAGGCAGACACTAAATGAATTTCATTTTATAAAAGGAAGTTAATACTCCCCTGAGATTGCCAATATCCTCTGAAAAAATTATTCCCGTAAAAATTCCCTGTAGATTATCTACAGGGAATTTACGCTTGATTGCATCCCCCCTAGGGGGATATAATCAAGCGTAGATCATACCACCGGGTGCCTCATGAAAGCATTCATTAGTTTCCATAAAGGGGGGGTAGATAATTGTGTCCAAAGGAATTGAAATTAAAGACGCGAGCAATAGGGAGAAAATTAAGATCATCTTGTCCTTAGGTTTACCTGCAATGATTGAAAATCTATTGCAAACGATCGTTGGTTTTGTTGATACACTATTTGTATCGAAACTGGGATTAAACGAGGTTACTGCGGTTGGCGTAACCAATGCTATTTTAGCTGTCTATCTTGCTGTATTTTTAGCCATGGGTATCGGCACCTCATCACTGATCGCCAAAAGTGTTGGTGCAGGTGATTTAGATAAAGCAAAGGCCATTGCTAGACAATCGAGCTTTATTTCCGCCATACTGGGTATTATTTTTGGGGTCATTACGTTTTTCTTTGCCCAACCTTTACTGCAGATCATGGGTGCCGAGCCGTATGTGTTGGCCAGTGGAGTTGTTTACTTCCGCATCGTCGCTGTTCCTTCCATTTTCATATCCCTTATGACCATTTTTGGAAGTATCTTAAGAGCTGCAGGCGATACGAAAACGCCAATGAAAGTTGGACTATGGATTAACCTGCTCCATGTAATACTCGATTACATTTTAATTTTTGGTTTGGCAGGGTTGCCAGGGATGGGGATTGCTGGGGCTGCATGGGCTACCGTTCTGGTTCGTTTAGTTGGCTCCGTTGTATTGTTTATGTATATCCGTAAATCCAAGCTTTCTTTTCCTCTAAAAATGAGTGCTGGTCATCATACACTTCCTTTGTTACAGCTTTCTGTACCGGCAGTTGCAGAACGATTAATTATGCGCTTTGGACAAGTGCTATATTTCGGACTCATCGTTCGTGTAGGAACTGAAGTGTATGCAGCACATACGATTGCTGGAAATATTGAAATCTTCTCTTACATGCCCGGATATGGCTTGGCTGTTGCGGCCACTACCTTGGTAGGGCAATATTTGGGGGCAAATCGACGAGAGGATGCTTACCAATTCGGGCTTTTAACAACAGGTATTGCCGTTATATTTATGTCCTTCGTGGGTATTCTCCTTTTTGTTTTCTCTCCTGTGGCGGCGACTTGGTTTACCGATGAAACCAATGCAATACGTATGGTAACAACCGCTCTACGCATCGATGCCTTTGCGCAGCCCTTTTTGGCTATAGGTTTGGTACTAGCCGGCGCATTGCAAGGAGCGGGAGATACCAAGAGTCCCATGTACAGCACAGCTATCGGAATGTGGCTAATCAGGGTTGTTGGGGTATATGTCTTGAGTATACATTTCAATTTAGGAATTGCCGGAGTTTGGCTTTCAATCGCTATTGATCTCTTTGTTCGTGCTATTTATCTGTTTATTCAATTTAGAAGTAAGTTAACGAAAGGCTCTATGGAGCAAAAGAATAAGCACATTGCCTCATTGTAAATTTTAACTTGCCCATCGTTTCGTTGTAAGGCTCTATATTAATGGTTCGAGACCTTATAATTCGTCCTTCTCCAATTTATCGATTAAGGTGGGAAAATCAATTCCAAGGAAGATTATTTCTTCTGGCTCACGAACAACTTCAATAGCTGGTTTATTAAACATCGGAAAGTTTCCCTCCCGTAGATGGTAGCTATCAATCCGCCTCTGGTACTTTGGTTTGCATTGCTTTCTAAGTCCCTCTGTAAAGAGTATCTTGGCGCTTAGGGCCTCAAAAGAGTATCCCCTTCTTAAACGATTAATGACTCGAATAAGGCTAATTAGAGATTCCGTATAAGCATCTGGAATGCGATGGTCGAAATAAGCGAATATTTCTTCTTCCCAGTTCTTCATAGCCTTTGTCAGTGGTTCAAAAGCGGTTTGCAGGTCAGTTGGTACTTTAGCTTTCCATTCGTTGTATTTAAGAAATGCCGTTTGTCTGTTATCACATTCCCAAATATCCAAATATAATTCCTTTAAGTTATAAGCAGTGACGAGAGACGGATGATTCTTTCTCCAAAGGTCTAGCGTAATCCGATCCTTCTCTGTAAGCTCTATATCCCGTTTTAAGAGGATAAAACGGCCTGGCATCAGCCCGCGGCGTTCTTTTGGCGATAATCCTTCAAGGATCTGCTTACGAATGGTTTCTAACGCTTGGTTTGCCATACGGACAACGTGAAATTTATCTACGATGATAAGAGCTTTTGGCAATACAGCCCTTACGGCGTCCTTATACGGTTGCCACATATCCATAGTGACGTATCGGATTTGTCCTCTATTTGGAAGGCTTAAGAGGTAATCTGCAACGGTTTCCTTATTACGATTTGGCAAAACATCCAACAAAGTACATTCCTCAATGTTGGTTAAAACGCATCTTGGTTTAATGATGTGAATTTCATCAATCCCAAGCCAATTGGGAGTTTCATATCGATGCGTTTCTCTAAGACGGTTGATGTAATCTCCAAAGATGTTGCGTATTGTTTTTTCATGCAATCCAACATCCTCGGATATGCTAACAAACGTACGTTCAATGCTTTGCGTCTCTATATAAGACAATAATCGTTTGGTGCAGTTTCGCTTTTTGTCTATGGTGTGGTCTAAGTGTTCCCAAAAGGTTCGATTGCAGTCTCTACAGCAATATCTCTGACGCTTTATGAGAAGGCTTACACGCTTGCCGTGAAGAGGCAAGTCCATACAAATCTGTTCCCTGCTATCGTGTTTGTAGAGGTTGGCTATACATCCACAATGAGGGCAAGCCAAAGGTGGAGAGTTCGTCACCATTTGAATTAGAAATTCAAACTCATTCTCACATATACTCAGGATGTTAAATTTCGGAAAATTTAGAATATCCATATGAGTTTCTTGCATTTATGATGCAATCTCCTTCTTTGTTTTCGCTTGGCTGGTCAAAATACCGCTGAGTATGAAAGATAACAAGGAACCGGCAAAGCATATAGCCGCAAACATGCCAACGGCGGAAAAACCGTTAAAAGTCGCGTAAATGAGGCCAGCGATCCAAGACCCGAGCGTTGTCGCAGCATACATGATTGAATTGGCCAAGCTGGAAGTCGTGCCGCGGATGGTTGGATTTAATGAATTCAACATTCCCAATATGAGGGGAAAAGCGATCCCCATGTTAACGAATATGAAAAAGTAAACACTTTCGAAAGCCGCAACCGATGACAAGTGAGGCAAAACAATAAAACATACGATAGAGACAAGAAAGCCCACAACTAGCGTATTGAAACGGTTAAACGTTTTGATCACATAGGCACCGCCGAAGCTTCCGACTATATTCCCGAGACCAAGAAAAAACATCACGTACCCCGCTTGGTCAATTGAAAGATGAAAACGATCTGTCACCCATTTTCCAATGAAAGAAAAGGCGGCAAAGAATCCACACTGAAATAAGAAGTGAGCGAGGAAAGCCCTTCTCGCCATTCGGCTGTTCAATAAGGGGATGTATCTACTGAAAATCGGAGTCTTGGTTTTTGGGCCATGATTTGGTTTCATTTCGGGCAAAGCATAGAAGATGAATACCGCCACCAATAGTGCACATGCACCGATTGTAAAGAAAGGATAATACCAATGGGTTGAGGCAAGCAGACTTCCAATAGGGATGCCGAACGCTTGGGAAGCAGCTAAGCCTGCCATGACGATTCCTGATACTTTGGCTATTTTTGGTGTTGGAAACAGAGCAGGAATCGATGCCCAGACTTGAGGCGCCGTAAATGCTGCGCTGACTCCAGCTAAAAAACGGAATACGAACATCGACCAAAAACTTGTGGCAAAGCCGCATAATATGGTTGAAACCGAGAAGCAGACCATGCCAAAAAGCATTACTTTTTTGCGATCCCATCCATCGGAAAGCGGTCCAGCGATTAATGCGAAAATGGCATAACCTAAAGCATAAGCCCCAACCATCCAACCGGAATATTCCGTTGGGATATGAAATAAGTTCTGAAGCGTGGGGATGAGCGGAGAAATCAAAAACGTATCTGTACCGATAACAAACATGATGAGGAAAAATAAAGTAGTTAATTGGATCATTCTATTCACCCTCTATAGTTAGTTCTATTGTTCAATGATCATTGAACTAATAAATAAAAAAAGAGAATTTCTTTCTACAACGTATCCAGAAATCCGGGTAAGTAAGTTTGAAATGTCTCCAAATCGATGCTCATATACTTCGCTTGAGCTTCTTTTCGTACCTTGATCAATTTCGCCTCCTTTAAAGTACGCAAGTGATACGACGTATTTGATTTCGTAGTATCGCGAATGTGTCCGACCTCTCCACAATTCATCTCATTCTTGCTGATGTATAAAGCTCGAATGATGTCCAATCTTGTTTCATCAGCTAACGCCTTAAATATTTTGACTCTGAGCTCATCATTTATTATTTTTTGAGTAGTCATAAAACCATTGTACTAATTTACCGCTGCAAATCAAGTCTTTAGATAAGTACCACCATATTCTCCGATTTTTAATTTCTCAACACTCATGGCCCTTGTGTGTTGTCATAATTAGTGAGAAAAACCAACCAAATAAAGTTGATACATCCCCATCTCTTCAATAATTTCACACCGACTCGTTTTGCTCGTCACTCCCCGAGTAGATTTGGATACCGCTTTTTTTAGTACTCAATTTCCGCCTTCAAGTACTCCATTTCTTTTTCTACGCTGGCGAACTTTGTTTTCGGTCGTCCTTTACGAAAGGCTTCTTGCTATATTCCCATCAGTACCAGTTTGCGGACTGCATTTTCAACTCTTCAGGATAGCTATTATTATTACGGCCTGTTTTCCCCACAAAAAATCCCCTCCGGTATCCAACGTTTAAGTACATCTTACCAGATGTCTTTTTTTCGTTGTCTACCATGAGGGGATAATACCACATCGGCGGTTCTTACCTTCATCCTGAGTTCCGGAACGGCGTTTACTCCTTCACTCTACTAAAATCACCCATCTTTTTAACCACCTGCGAAATTTTGGACAAGGTAAAATCCATAACCGGATGATGCAAGGAGTACGGCAACTTTCCGCGGGATTTCAATTGCCCTCGTCTGAAGAAACTATTTTAAAGCAGAAATCCAATCGTGTCCTTCCGGATATTGAAGGTTTAGTGAGGATTTCAGCCATGCTTTTTCTTTAGGTGAAAGACTTGGCAGTACGGTTTGAAAATCCAGATAATCTTTTTCTCTTACTTGAGAAGCCCCTCCTTTATAAAGAAGCTGAATCTCGGGTCTCATGTAAGGTATTTCTTCCTTTGTTTTTAGAAACAACTCATCGACCGGTCTTGTTATCAAGTGATTTCGATTGTATTTCCACGTGGTCCCCTCTGTATTCAATAGCATCAATTGAAAAACAAACGGGGCATCTTTACTTCTGCTAACCCATATATCATTTGTTGTATGCAAGTATTCCTGGTCTTGCCAAAGAGTAAGTTTGCCTTCTTCTGCTTTATATAAAACCCAATCCTGATTTAAATATTGATATGCAAGCAGGTGCTGCTCCCTTGTAATCGCAATGTCTACATCGCTATGCTTCCTTGTTTGTTTACCAAGATGTAAATCCAGTGCCCAACCGCCGGCAATGCACCAATGAATCGGTATTTCAGAGAAGATATCATGAATTTCCGGTATGGAGATAGGCACCCAATTATATATGTCCGATCTCAAATAACCCACTCCTTTGCTTTCAGTGCAAGTCATGGATTGCCAAGTAAATCAAAATAGGATATTTTCGCCCTTTCGCGTCATTTGTTTCAACAAAGGGGTCAGCCTTTTTAGCTCGCCCCCCATCCTATTAATGATCTGCTACTCCTTAAGCCTTTCAATTTCACACCCGCTCAAGCCCTTGTCCATCCACGCGATGGCTCTCGATTAACTGCATAACCCACGTTTCATCAAATCGAAGCTTTTCCAACCGATGCCGGAAGAAGATCTGAATATATTTCTGCTCCCCGCCGGGAATCCGTTCGTCTTTGCCAGCGTATTCCAACCGTTCTTCCTCGTGACGGATTTCATAACGCAGGTAATCTTTGTATTGATGCAAAATTAAAAACTGCAATTCTTTGCTGATCAGTTCAAAATTTTTCAGTTTCGTATAAAAATGAAGCTCGTAATCCGGCGAATATGGAATCGGTTCTTCCATCAACCGGAAAAAACGTATTCTGCCTTCGTCCGTAAGTTTATAGGTCTTTATTTTTTTTCCTCTTCCTTGTTTGGCACCCTCCGGTTGCTCATCAGGAACCTGTTCGATCAAACCGTCCGCAAGCATGCCGTGGATCAGCGGATAAATCGCCCCCCAGCTGACTTTTCGCGTAGGACCAACGATCCCGTTCAAAATCTGATGCAGCAAGTAGCCGTGCATCGGGTTATTCATCAATTCGCCTAGTATGAATAATTCGTACAAACGAAAGGCCCCCTTGTAGGTTTTACTGCTTTTATGCAAACAACAGTATAACATACGGATGCCTGTAAAAACAGAAAAGCCGCAGGTCGCGGCTTTTCCAGGCTGCATCCATTTGCGGCCGGTTCCGGTATTTCGCTTTGTTATCCTGCCGTTACGCTGAATGCTGCTGCGCCATCACTTGGCGGTGTTTCGGCAGGAACAATACGGCGAGCAGGTTCGCAATCGCGATCCCCAACATGAACAGAAAAACGGCATGCATTCCGGCAGTCAGCTCCGTTTTGGAGCCAATTATGGTTACATACTGGTTGTAAATCGTGCCGAATACCGCGATGCCGACCGTTTGGCCCAGCGCACGGGCCAGCATGCTGGAAGCGTTGGCGACGCCGCGTTTTTCCCAGCCGACGACCGATTGCACGACAACGGTGGAGGGCGTCGCAATGAACCCCATTCCCAGTCCGATTAGCACGAGGATACCGATCCAAAATACATAGGGCGAGTTCATCTGAATCGCAATCAGCCAGAGGGAGCCTGCCATGACCAGCGAAGAGCCGAATACGATCGATGCCTTCACCCCGACCCGGTACATGAGCCGGCCGGCGATGTTGGAGGCGAGCGGCCAGGCCAGCGACATCGGCATAGCGATCAGTCCCGAGCTTGTCGCGGAACTGTCTAGCACGGATTGAATCCAGATCGGCGAGTACACCGTCAACCCCGTCGTAATGCTGAACGTCAGAAAACCGCTGATATTGGTGACGTTCAATACGCGGATACGGAAAATCGATAACGGGATCATCGGTTCCTCCGCCCGTTTTTCAATCCAGAGGAACAACATAAAACATACGGCCGATGCCGCGAACAGCCCCACGATCACCGGGGAATCCCAGGAATGCCGGGACCCGCCGCTCAGCAGCGCATACAACAGTGCGGAGAAAGTAATGGTAAACATAATTGCGCCGAGGTAATCGATTTTTTTCGCCTGACGTTCGATCGGCTGGTGCAAAAATACGACGACCAGCAGCAGGGCGATGATGCCGATCGGCAAGTTGATGTAGAAGATCCATCGCCAGGAAACTTGATCGACGAAGTAACCTCCGATAAGCGGGCCGAGAAGGCCAGCCACGGACCAAACGGACGAAAAGATACCCATCATTTTGCCGCGCTGCTTGCCCGAGAACAAATCGCCGATGACGGTAAAGCACACGGGCGCAAGCGCCCCGGCACCAAATCCTTGCAAAGCCCTGAACCAAATGAGCCCCGTCATCGATTGTGCGGCTCCGCACAAGATGGAACCGAGCATGAATAAACTGATGCCCGCGGCGAACACGGGTTTGCGCCCGAATAAATCGGCGAGCTTGCCGAAAATGGGGGTCGCCACGCAGGTAGTCAACGTATAAACCGCAAACACCCAACTGAACAGCGTCTCGCCGTGCAAATCCCTGATCATATGCGGGGTAGCGGTGGCGACGACGGTCGCATCCAAAGCGCCAATAAACATCGCCGCCAGCAGTCCGGCGACAACCATGTTGACGTTGGTTTTCGAGGCCATGCGGAAAACGCCTCCTTCCATTTTCTTTATGCCGCCCTTTGGTTTAACGATTGCAAACCAAGTAAAGGGTATTGCCTTCAGGATCGTTGAAATGCACGACATTGGCCGCCTTGCCTTCCACGGAATCGTGGAATGGAACGCCGCTGGTTTTCAGCGTTTCGATAGCTGACTCCATGTCCGCCACCTCAAACCCTATAGACATGCTGCCCGATTTTTCCGGAAGGGAACCTTGTTCTCCGGCAAGATGCAGGAGACCGATCGTCAATCCAGGTGCCGCGATTTGCGCAAAATGCCCGTCACCGTGCTGCAGCTCCAATCCCAAGGTTTCGGTGTAAAATTTCACCGCCTTTTTCATATCCGCTACCATTACAGTCACATTGCCGCTTTTGAACATCTTATATTTCCTCCTTAATCGTTTGATCGATTTTCATTATATCAAAATAATATAATAAGTAAATATATTTTATAGATATATTTTTATGGAAAAATGGTGAGAAGCTACGTAAAAAAGAGAACGCCCCCAAAGGGCGCTCTGTCTATCCGGGCAGCCTTGCGTCGCCCTCGATCCTGCCGCACGTGATGTGCCTTTCTCAAAGATGAGAGAAGTATGCTAGACTAAAACAGCCTTAGCCCGACGGGTAGCTCGAGCTAAGGCTGTTTAGACATTTTGTTTTATTCCACCGTCTACTTGACGATATCACTAAAGGGCGGCCTTCAATCTTGACGTTATTGCATCATTACTGTCTTTGGAATGCAACCTTTAGGCCTAGTCCGATATAGATTGTTCCGACGATTTTGCCGCTTAGGCGGCTTAACCGGCTTATCCATGTCCTCTCTTTAACCAGTTTTCCAAGTGCAGAGATACCTAGTACAATTGAGGTTGTATACAATGCACTTAAAATCACAAAGACGACACCAAGGATCAAAAACTGCGTGGCAGCTTGACCTCGTTCGTGATGAACAAATTGAGGCAAAAACGCCAGAAAAAACAACGCTGTCTTAGGATTAAGAACTTCTGCAACAGTTGCCGAAAAGAATGACTTTAAAGCTCCTCCCGATTTAACCTTTGGAAGTTTCGGATTTGATGGCTTTCTCATCATTTCGCGAACTCCTAAATAGAGTAAGTATACCGCTCCTGCATATTTAACCATATTGAAAGCTAGAGCAGAGGTCATCAGTATAGTGGAAAGCCCGACAGTAGCAAATAAGGTGTGAAGAAAATCCCCGATTGCGATGCCAAGCCCTGCCATAATGCCTCCTTTTCGCCCGTTTTGAACAGTACGAGTAATGGTAAGAAGAACGGCTGGTCCTGGAATTAAAAATAGAAGAATGACAACGATAACATATGCCAGTAAAGTTGAAAAATCCGGCATCAGGCTTCCCCCTTCAAAAGCACTCAAGGTGATATATTGTTGTTGCGGTTTTGCAGCCATTGTTCAAATTCAGCGGGTGTGCTCACTTTATGATCTAATACAGCCGTATAGATATCAAAGCTTTTCACCTGTTTACCATACTCGGCTCTCGATGCCCAGACGGTTTTGATCCGCAGGATAGAGAGAACCGCATCTTCATGAAGACGACCGGGCAACGTACGAATATGCCGCAGATCAGGTTGTTTCTCAGGATCGTCAACGAACCAAATATCCAGCGACCATTTGCTTCCGCTTTCAGACAGGTAATCCAACCCAATAAAATACCCATCTGGGTAGGCCGGATCAGTGTTCCAGCTACCGGTATCGTTCATAAATTTCATCTGCCGAATCTTGGGATTCAATATCAATTGCGAAGCAATTCCGGGCAGGCTGGGTCCGCTGACACTCGTATTTGCGTTAATCCAAAGGAAAAAGGAAGCAAAAATCCGTTACCCCGAAGAAAAAGTTCTGATCGGGTAAAAAGGAACTTTTTTCGCAAGACAAAAGAAGCACGCCAAGATGCATCATGCATCAAGGGTGCCTCCTTATTTCCGTATTGATTTCTGAGACATGGCCTGGGAGTTCCGCGCTTGTAAAAGGTTATGTCTTATTGGCTTGGCGCAATCCCCTTTATCAGTAATTCTGCCCATTGGGCGGTATAAGGGAGAATCTTCTGGTAGATATGCGGGCTGGAAATTCCCTCAACCAGGGCCTGGAAATAAATCAGAAGAAATTCATCCGAATATTTCAAGTCAACCTTCCCTTCTTTACGCCCACGGTGGAACAAATCCAACATAAGACTATAGCTTTCCTTGACGTATTGCTGCATCATCAGTGATAATCCGTCATCGTCCCTCTTCGTAAAATAATCCATTAAGTCCAAATAAAACTGTTTGTTGACTTTTTCCAGATATTTGATTTTATTCTGACTCATAGCAATGATGGTTTCTTCGAAAGGTTTATTTTCGGCCATGATTTTTTGGGCCGTTTCCCCCATTTGAGTTAAAAAACTTTTAAAAACCTCATGGATCAGGTTTTCTTTGCTTCCAAAATACTTAAAAATCGTCGTTTTGCCGACATTGGAGTGTTTGGCAATTTCATCTATCGTCACATTTT
Organism: Paenibacillus sp. FSL R5-0378; assembly: GCF_038009285.1. NCBI lineage: Bacteria > Bacillati > Bacillota > Bacilli > Caryophanales > Paenibacillaceae > Paenibacillus > Paenibacillus sp. FSL R5-0378. The sequence goes on along the minus strand of NZ_JBBPAY010000001.1, from coordinate 2,787,225 downwards.
CTATGCCGGCATCGGTATTTATCAAGCGAAAAGTTGCTTCTAGAACTTGATTTTTCTTCTCTTGTGTCCTCTTCTCAAAACCATTCATACCTTATTCCTGCTTTCTAACTTTTATAACTAAAAAATATTCTTCAGGAGGATATCGTTCGTATTTTTTCTTCCTATTATTATATATCTGAAGTTATGAATTATCAAATACCCTGTAGTTCTAAATTGTTTATTTTTAAATTGACTAACGCGATAAATAGGTATATAACTGGTACTGTAAATGAACTTTGGTTTAAAACAAAGCTTAAAAATATGTTTTATGAACTATTATGTTGTTAACAGTTCATTATTTTTTAGAACAAAGCTTTGCTTTAAACTGGAAAGCACGTTACTAAAACTAGTTAAGAAGGAGTTTTAGTGCTATGACGGAGATTGTAAAAGTGCTGGGCTTGCAAAAAAGGTTCGGGAAATTCAAAGCGCTGCATGACGTATCATTTACGGTAAATGCCGGGGAAGTCGTCGGCTTTATCGGGCCGAACGGCGCGGGGAAATCGACAACGATTCGAACTTTGCTCGGGATCATCAATCGGGATGCCGGAGATGCGAAAATCTTTGGTAAGGATGTATGGAAGGACAGCCTGGAGATTCATAAACGAATTTCTTATGTTCCTGGGGATGTGGCACTTTGGGGCAGCTTAACAGGCGGCGAAATTATTGATTTATTTATGAAATTGCATGGCGGAGGAGACCAGCAGAAACGCGACTATTTGATTCAACGGTTTGAATTGGATCCGAAGAAGAAATCCAAGGGATACTCCAAAGGAAACCGGCAAAAAGTAGGCTTGATCGCGGCTTTGTCCGTTGACTCCGATTTGTATATTTTTGACGAACCGACTTCAGGCCTCGATCCGTTGATGGAAGCTGTCTTCCAGGATGAAGTTGAAACAATCAAGCATGCGGGGAAAGCCATTTTGCTGTCTTCTCATATTTTGAGTGAAGTGGAACGTTTGGCCGATAAGGTCGTCATTATTCGTCAAGGAAAAGTGGTTGAAGTCGGGACATTGGATGAGTTACGTCATTTAACCCGTTCTACTGTCACTTTGGTAACGCAAAGCAATGTGGCTAAAATGGCATCCGTTAACGGTGTCCATGATTTCAAGCAATCCGGTAATCAAGCGACATTCTCCGCGGACAACGAATTTATCAATGATATTTTGTCCGAAGCGGCAAAATTGGGCGTCAAGAAGTTTGAGTCCGTGCCGCCTACGCTGGAAGACTTATTCATGCGTCATTATGAAGTCTAATAGCGGAAACGGAGGAGATTACGGTGCAAGAAAAATTCGCACGTTCGCGTGTACTATTCGTCCAATATCTGAAACGTGATTGGAAAAAAATCATCATCTGGGTTTTAGGTTTAGGCTTGTTTTCGGCCGCTTATGTTCCGGCTTTTGAAGAAATCGGCAAAGGGCAAGGTTTGCAGGGAATGTATGAAACCTTGCAAAACCCTGCCATGATTTCCATGGTCGGCCCTACACCGGTTGATGCCGCATCCGATTATACTTTGGGTGCGATGTATGCGCACGAAATGTTGTTATTCTGTGGTTTGTTTGCGATGATTATCGCTGCTTTGCACGTGGTAAGCCATACTCGTAAAGAAGAAGATCTTGGGCTTACTGAACTCGTCCGTTCCTTTCAAGTAGGCCGGCAAGCCAATTCCCTTGCGGTGATCGCCGAAGTCGTCATGATCAATATACTCATAGCACTCATTATTGGCGGAATGATGACCAGCTATGGCGTAGATACGATTTCGGCCAAAGGATCCTTTTTGTTTGGCGCATCCATCGGGATGGCCGGAATCTTGGGAGCCGTGATTGCGTTAGTCATGGCGCAAATTATGCCGACTTCATCCGGTGCAACCGGTTCATCGCTCGGAATTGTAGGCTTGCTTTATATTTTCCGCGCCGGGACGGATGTGTCAAACGTTGATTTCTCAATGATCAATCCAATGGCCTGGACTTATCTGACTTATCCATTTACGGAAAACAATTGGGTCCCCCTGGTTTTATCTATAGCTTTCAGCGTTATTGTCGTGATTATCGCCTTTGCCCTGGAAGGCGGTCGGGATATGGGGGCCGGTTATTTGCCTGAAAGAGAAGGACCAGCGTCGGCAAAAAAATCACTGCTGTCCGTACCCGGCCTGTTTACCAAGCTAAACAAAGGCGTAATGATCAGCTGGATGATTGCTTTCGTCATCATGGGGGCTGCCTATGGTTCGATTTATGGAGATATGCAGACGTTCCTTGAAAGCAATGAAATCATGAGTCAAATGTTTACGATATCCGGCGTTTCCATTGAAGAAGCCTTCACCGGGACCATTATGATGGTCATGATCGGATTGGTTTCCATTTTACCTATCGCCATCGTGAACAAACTTTTCTCGGAAGAAGCGCGGCTGCATTTAAGCCAAATTTATGCTACAAAAGTGACTCGGGCTCAGCTCTATTGGACGAGTGTAGTTTTAGCCATCGTTGCCGGACTCGTTGGCATTTTGCTTGCTGCAAGCGGACTTGGGGGGACGGCCATAACCGCTATGGGTGACGGCTCGTCCATGAATATGGGGGATTTTTTCGCCGCAAGCTATAACTTCCTGCCTTCCGTGTTGTTCTTTACCGGACTTGCCGCCTTGGCATTAGGTTGGGCGCCAAAACTAGGTAAAGCCGTTTATGCGTATCTTGGCTATTCTTTTGCATTAAACTACTTTGGCGGCATTTTGGATTTGCCGGAATGGTTCTCGAAAACAGCCGTTCAAAGTTGGATTCCGCGGATGCCGGTAGACCCGTTTGATGCTGCAACGTTTATTACGATCACAGTGATCAGTATTGCCTTTATGGTTTTGGGCTATATGGGATATCGCAAACGGGATATGGTCGAAGGAGCTTAACCGCAAGTAAACGTGACGTAATAGAAATAATAATCGAGAAAAAACGGGCTGAAAAGAGTATTTCCGGCCCGTTTTTTTGTGCATTTAGATAGCCACAACACCGCTTGATCAGTATAGGTCGCAGCCAAATCATCATTCCGTGCCCCGCTTTCTGTGCCTCGGTTTTCATGCAATGACACCACAGGCACGCCTTTAACAAACGGGGGTCAGTCCCCAACCCTCTGCTCAATCTTTTGGTTTTAACCTCTAATCGAGATAGCTCCAACACAAGAAGGCGGAGATGACGGTACTTACTGTTTCAAATCAGGCGAGAAAAGCTCCTTTATTTATTCGTACCGAGGATTTGCTCAACCAAGTGGAAATAAAAATATTATTCAAGTAACCCCAAACTCAAGTAATTAATTCCTGAACACGTGCGAGATCAAACCGGACTGGCCTTGTCACTGCGCGGCAACTGCGCTGCTAAATCGCTTCGATCTGCTCCGGTTCACCCCGGGTGAACACTTTAACACTGACAACCGGCTTGGGATCTCCCTTGAATTTGCAACTGAACGACAATGTCTGCCCGCCTGCGGCTACAGTCGGTGCCTCGCCGGATGTCTTGACGGTTCTCAGGAGATTCCAGTTCTGATCATAGATTTTTCCTTCGGAGGTGCCCTCGCAGACCAGATACTCATTGACAGCAACTTCAGTTTCAAACGTCATATACGTACCGTTCGTATAAATCGTCGGACGCTCTACTACTGCATCTTCATTGCCGTAAGAAGGCATCACGCGCAGACAGAAACGGAGGGGCTGAGCCGCATACTTGTTGTAAAAGGTCCAATCAGCACCGCCTGGTTGGCCGGGCTGCAGCTCTTCCGGGCTGCAAACGAACGGTTTGGAAACAGCAATCGGATACAGCTTCCATCTCCCCCTTCCCGCTTCCTCCAGATGCCAGTCGCTTTTCGCATCGCAAAGCCGCTGACGCTGCTCTGCGGTAAAAACTTGCGCATGCCGGGCTTCCTCCCAGACACGCACGCTATCGAGCAATATATTGATATTGCCGTTACGCTCAAGTACAGCCATGTCGGCCACCAGTGAGAAGCCGGCGTTAAATCCTGCGGCTTTCGACAGCACCCATTCAATTTCATCCTGAGCAGTCGCTTCGAAGCGCTCCGAAGCAGAACGGATCAGGAACCAGCCGAGCATGGGCGGTATGAAATTTCGTTCGAAATAGCGCTGGTTGCTAAGCCGCAGTTCAAGTTGGCCATCCCGGGTGAGAGCACCCCACGGTTCACCCCAATTGAAGCGGGTAAATATATGCCATAAATAATTGGGCACAACAATACTCGCATCATTGATGACCTCGCTGCCCCAGCGCTCGTAGCACATATTCACGAATCGGTTTACGCCGTAACCGTCCTGTCCTGTCGCATACAAGCCTTCCAAACCGTCAAATGAGATTTGCTTTAGTCCAGCCTCAGCCATCAATCCGCCAATCCGTTCACTGAACCGGTCCTGCAGCCGGATATTCGGGAACACAACATCATACGGATGATCCCATAAACGGCCGATTTCCGAACCTTCCAGATGCGGGGCCGGGGCGGTTCCGTGTATGCCGCGTTTGACACCTGTCAGCTTCCACGGAGCGTTCTCCGAAACACCGCCATACTCGATGAGTTCCTTATCAATTTTGGCCGTACGCCGGAACAAGTTGGCTGTAAAAGGGCGAGGATCCTCAATCCCGATCTCCTGGTCGAGCGATCCGATCGATGCCACCAGCCTCGCCGTGCCGACCTTTTCCAGTCCTTCATCAGGAACGGGAGCAACATAAGGATCGTTCAGCGTTGTGAAGTTGGACAAGGTATGAACGCCGACATGCACCCCTTCGTTCTCCGCCAGCTCGACACATCGCTTCAAGCTTCGGTCTCCTTCAGGGAAATGCTTGGGCTTCAGCTTGAAATGCCCCCAGTTCTCAAACGGATCCGGATGGTATACATAGTTCAAACCGGCAAGCCTCGTATACCGTACGGCCGCTTCCATCGTCTCCTCAGAAAAATCGGTAATCAAATAAGACCGGGTAGCCACGAGCGACGTTTTCCCCCAGACACCGTCAAATTCCGGATGAGGCAGCCCTTCCCCAAGCTCAATCGCTTCAATTGTCGCCAGCACCCGATCAACCGTACAGCCGAACAAGGCAATTTTGGTTCCCGGAATATGGGCGTCATCACCGTCCATGCCCTCTACTTCTGCATTCGGCAAATTCCATACCGGGCGATGCGCGGGTTTGGTCCTGTTGCGGGCGAATGACTGCAGCAAGCTCCCCCCTTTGACTACAGGCCAGGCCGTGGACACTTCGTAGTCGAACTTATTGTCGGACAGCTGCCGTCCGCCGGAATCCGTATTGTCGCTGGCGGCATAGGTCGGCTGGACAAATGCCATCCTCTCCAGCTCGGCTGGCCATCCCCCGACAGTTTTCATATTCAGTGCCTGCATCCCGATGGCAAAATCACCGCCTTGAACAACGCCTACCGATTCTCCGATCGAGGCGTCAATCGACATGACGATCGGTCCCCAGATCAAGGTATCTGGATCTGCACCGTCGATACGGATCACTTCAAAGGTTGCGTAACATTCCTTGCTTGCTATGGAAACGGTCACGATAGCTCCACTAGGATAATGTAACGTCAGCTCCCCTGACGCTGCATTGTATTTTGCCGCTGAAGGCGCTTCTAACTGCTGCCCGGTTGCAAGACGAATGAGCGGCGAGTTATACGCTGTGTTCGCATACGATTTCTCGCCTTCTGCATCTGATAGCGTCGTCACTTCCCCGGTATCGCTGATTCGAATAGCCATCGATCCAGCCTGTATATTAAGCATGGTTTGGTGTCCTCCTTAATGACCTCTAACGTTTTAGGGAATGTAAGGAGGCCCCCTCATCATCTAACGCCGGAATAAGGCCTCCCACTTTTCTAACAAATTATTTTAAATTTTCATCATATATTTTTTGAGCTTCTTCCAGCACCTTGTCTCCGCCCATCTTCTTCCACTCGGCAACAAATTTGTCGAATTCATCGAGAGATTTGCGACCTGTAATAAAGTCGATGTAGGTGGTAAGCGTGAACTGTTTTAATTTATCTTGATAATCGTTGTATACCGGCTTATTGAACGGTGATAAAATATCGATTACTTGTGTACCTTTCGCCCGGGTATCTTGCGCCAAATTGCGCAAGTCTTGATCCGACGTATATGCGGTTTGGAAATTGTAGTCATTGAAGGAGCCTGGCAAAGAGAAACCGCCGATTCCTGCTTTTTTGCGTACTTTTTCATCATCGTACGGCGGGATGAATTCGATCGTGCCTTTATCACTCTTCTTCCAGTGCTGACCTTCCACGCCGAAGTTCATCAGCTCATACTTAGCCGGATCAAACTCCGTAGCTTCAAATACCTGCATATATTTGATCAGCTTGTTTTGATCCTGTGCCAGCTGCTTGCCGAACATGATGCCGGAAGCGTAAGCCGGATTGTATTGCGAGATACCGTAGCTGCCATTTGGACCCTTGACGCCGCCCACCGTTTCAAAATTAAATTCCGGGTGCTTCTTTTTGAGCTTGTCATACCATTGTTCGCCGCCCAGGAAAGCATTGCCCGGAAGGAATGACCACCAGTAGAATTCTATGGCGCCGATCTTGTCGGCCAGCACTTTATCCTCAACGTTGCTCCCTTTGTTAACGACAAATTCAGGGTCGATCAACTCATTCTTATACCAGCGGTTCAGCACGGTAAGCGCCTCTTTGGCCCCCGGCTCAATCTCGCCGCGGACAATCTTGCCGTCTTTTTGCCGGAAAATATTCGGATACGCATCAAAGGCGCCAAATACGGAACTGAACATCGCTTCGACATTATCTGCCGAAGCGGTGATGCCATAGGTATCCTTTTTGCCATTGCCGTCCGGGTCGTCATTTCGGAATTTGGTAAGCGCTGTTTCCATTTCTTCCAGCGTTTCCGGCGTTTTGGCGATACCGACCTTCTTCATCCAGTCACTGCGGAAAGCAAGCTGGATCCCGTCGATTCCGATATCCCATATAACCGGCAGTCCATAGATTTTGTCTTCTCTTCTTACATATTTGAAGGGATCATCGCCAAGATATCTTTTCAACCATGCAACGTATTTGGGCATATACTGCTCGATTAGATTCTGCGGGATCTCAGTCGCAACCCCTTGCTCTATCAGCTTGTCGTAATCCGGAAAGTTCGGTTCCTTCCACCAATCGGGGATCTCGTTAGAAGCGATCATCAGGTTCAGTTTTTCTTTCATTGCATCTCTTGATGAACTAATAAAATCAATATCGATGTTGTACTCCTGTTTCAGCTTCTCAACAATCGGTGAATTCGTGGTTGTCGCATCATCCAAATTCCAAAATGTCAGCTTCATCTTCTCCTCGGCCTTGGTTCCATTCTCCGAGGCGCTGCCGGGATCGGCTCCCTTGGTGGATTCCGACTTGCTGCAGGCCGACAGGACTGAGATAAGCAGGGCGCCTGCCAATATTCCGTTCAACCAGCTTCTCTTCAATTTAATCATCCCTTTCTTGAGATCGCTTTCAAGCATGATTAATCAACCTTTAACCGCGCCGATCATAACGCCTTTAACGAAATATTTCTGAATAAACGGATATACCACGAGCATCGGAATAATGGAAAGCATGACGACCGTCGCCTGCAGCTGCCTGCCGGAGAAGACAGTCTCCTTCCCTATGTTCTGGATCACATTATTGATATCTGTCATATCGTTCTGAATGATGATTTTGCGCAATACAATTTGCAGCACCTGCTTGTGCGGATCTGAAATATAGATCATGCTGTCGAACCAGGCATTCCAGTGCCCGACTCCGACCCACAGAGCAATGGTGGCAAGCACGGGTTTTGAGAGAGGAATGACGATTTGAACGAATATTCGAAGATAGCCGGCGCCATCGACTCGGGCCGATTCTTCCAGTTCATGTGGAATGGATCTGAAGAAATTTCGCATAATCAGTACGTTGAATGTTCCGATCATACCGGGGATGACAAGTGCCCACAGCGTGTTCAGCATATGAAGTTCTTTGATGATGAGGTAAGTAGGGATTAAGCCGCCGCCGAAGAGCATCGTGAACAGGATGAAGCTGGTCAGCGTCCGATTGAACGGAAGGTCTCTTTTGGCCAGCGGGTAAGAGGACAGCGCCGTAAAGAATACGGATACAACGACGCCTACGGTCGTACGAACAATGGTATTCCAGTACCCTCTCCACAGTTCATCGAACTCCATGGCCAGTTTGTAGCTTCCAAATGTCCATTGCTTGGGGAAGAGAACCAGGCCCGTGGCATAAGCGGCTCCTTCCGTATCCGCTCCGTCAAGCGAAATGACAATTTGCGTCCAGAACGGGTACAGCGTAGCGATCATGATCAGCAGCATAATCAGATACAGCAGGGCGTCCACCACTTTGTCCCCCGTCGTCTTCTTGATGTTCATCATACCGACCGCTCCTTCGTTAGAAACTCTACCATAATGCGTGCTCCTTCCCGCCCAGCCGCTTCACTACAGTATTGACGGTAACAATCAAGAGCAAAGCGATGACCGATTTAAACAACCCTACGGCTGTAGCATAACTGTAGTCCATTTCAACCAGGCCTTTGCGGTACACATAAGTGTCGATAATGTCCGCGACGTTATACACTTTGACATTGTACATATTGAAGATTTGATCGAATCCGGCATCCAGTATGCCCGACATGGACAGAATGAGCATGATAGCGATTACAGGAGCAAGCATAGGGATGGAGATGTGGAACATCCGTTGAAAGCGTCCGGCGCCATCCATGACAGCCGCTTCATGCAGTTGGGGATCAATATTCGATAATGCAGCGAAATAAATGATCGAGCCCCAGCCAAAGCCCTGAAAGATGGACGTAACCACAAGAATTGTCCGAAAATATCGTTCATCTGCCAGAAAGAGCGCTTTCTCGCCGCCAAACAGGTGGACAATCATATTGACCGGACCATCAAGCGAGAAAATCGTAAAGAAAATTCCCCCTAATACAACCCAAGAGATGAAGTGCGGCAAATACGATACCGTCTGTACCACCCTTTTGAATTTCGTACTGGTAATCTCGCTTAGCATTAAGGCAAACAGAACCGGAACGGGGAAACCAAAGAGAAGCTTGTATACACTGATAATGAGCGTGTTGCGTAGTACCGTGTAGAAGTAGGGATCTTCAAAAATCATTTCAAAATGCTTGAACCCGACCCAAGGACTTCCTAAAATCCCCTGCGTAATCTTGAAATCCTTAAAAGCCAGCAGCACACCATACATCGGAGCATAGTTAAAAATGATGTAATAAATGACCGCTGGGACCATCATCAGCAGCAGGACACGATACTGCTTGATCTTTTTTCTGGTAACTTTTGTCATCATGCGTTATGCACCTTGGATGTACACGATTCTTTCATTGTCATCACCCCTTTCTATAGTGAAAACTATAGCAGAGGCTCAAAGTAAAGAAATTATCAAATATTTTCGAAATGATTCAGTTTTTTACGGACTTCATGGGGCTTGTCAGCTGCCAAAATTCGTATCATCCATCCATGGTATTTTGATGATATTGCGGGACGGTGATGGTCATGATCGTGCCTCGCCCTAGCTGGCTGCTGACGGAAATCCCGTACTCCGGCCCGTACAGAAGCTGTATTCGGTCATTCACATTTTTTAGCCCGTAGCCGGTGGAATACACCGTCAGAATTCTCTCGGCCGTATCCGGCGGCATTCCCGGCCCGTTATCTTCCACGTCAAAGACTATCGCGTTGTCACATAATCTTGCCCTCACTTTCAGCAGGCCGCGTCCCGCCTCCTTCTGGTCAATGCCATGGAGGATCGCATTCTCGACAAGCGGCTGAAGGATCAGATGGATCGTGTAGCAAACGTATACCGCTTCCTCAATTTCATATTCAACGTCAAAGCTGTAGTCACGCATGATCTGGATAATTTCCACATAGGACTTCATATTTTCGAGCTCATCCCTGACGGAGGTAATATTGTTCCCCCGGTTGAGCGCCGTCCGGTAAAACTTCGAAAGAGAGGTCACCACGTGGCTGATCTCATAAGAGTCGCTTTTTATCGCCTGCCAGTTGATGAAAGATAACGTGTTGTACAAAAAATGCGGGTTGATTTGCCACTGCAGCGCTCTCAGCTCCGCCTCCTTCTGCACAATTTTGCTGCGGTAGGATTCGTCAATCAATTCATTAAGCCTGATCAGCATTCGTCCGAACCGGTTTGTCATCTCTCCGATCTCGTCTCTGGACGTGCTTGCCACCCGAAGGCTCAAATCCCCCATCTCTACCCGCTTCATCATAGAGTTGAGCGCATAAATGCGCCGAATCATCGTTCGGGAGAAAATATAAATAATAACGAGCAACGCAGCAATGCAGATCAGAATCAAACCCAGGGTAACCCTGATAATTGAGCCGGCTCCCTCTGTTAATTTCTTCGTTGGGACAAAGCAATAGAAGGTCCAGTTCGTCTGCTGGATTTCCTTCTTGACCAGAAAAAATGAAGTTTGCCCGTCCCTGATCAGACTACCGTCTTCATTCGACAAATCCCCGGACAGCAGGTACTGACGCTGCTTAGCGTTTGGGTTGGCATAGATTAATCGCTGATTCTCATCTGCGATGAAAATAGCATTCTCCTGTAGTGTATTCGATAAATTAAACAAATCCTTCGAATTGATCCTCATATAGACGAGGTTCGTATTTCCTTTCGTATAAAAGCTGGGGAACTGCGCAGTCACGATCAATCCGTCGTCGAAAAACCATTGATTCCGGTTCGGAGCCGCCAGAAGGGCATCATGGTACCACCGCTCCTCGCTAACCCGTGATGCGGAGAGAAGAGCATCTCCATATTCCGGAACGGAGCTTTGAGTGTAGAACGTGATCTGTTCAATGTTCTGGTCCATGTTTTTCATCATGTTAAAATACGGCATCAAGTAGCCGTTCAGATCGCGGGACAAATTAACGAGGTCGATATAGTCGTTCGTCACAATTTTCTCAAAGGTCGTATTATAAATAATAGATTGTATCGTATGATTGTACCGTTCCAGAGACTTCTCAATGCTCTCCGTGATCGTGCCCGCGTTCTTTTCAATTCCCTGCAACGCCTGATACTCCAACATTTGCTTGGACTGATGATAGGCGTATAGCCCGAGCACCAGAATGGGGATAATGATCACCGTCAAATAGGATACGAACAGCTTGTGCCTGAAACGCATCCCGTCAAATAGACACAACCGCTCCCGTCTCATGGCTCAAATATCTCCCCGGTATTGTGATGGTGATACGCCATAATGGCTTTTGAACAACGAACTGAAATAGGGAAAATTGCTGTATCCCACATCCTGACTGATGTCGATAATTTTACGGTTCGTCGTCAGCAGCAGTTCCTTGGCTTTCTCCATTCGGTACATGGTGATGAATTTGTTGATACTGATCCCTTTTTCCTTTTTGAACAAGTAACTTAAGTAGCTTGGAGACAAATAGACCTGCTTCGCCAGCCATTCCAGCGATAGATCGGTTTGGTACCTGGTATGTATCATCCGAACGACTTCCTCGATCGCCTTCGGCATCCCGTCCCTGTAACCTTCGCCAGAAGGAATATGCTCATCCAAAATAACCTGCATCACTCTGCGCAAATCGTGCAATCTGGCCGCGTTATTGATTTTCTCAAGTTCTTTCTTGAACAAGCCGGGTTCTTTGCTCGAAGTTTCGTCAAAGATCGATCCGACGATCTCCATGCATACATATTTGATGTAGACGACGGAGAGCTGCTTGCAGTTCTGTACGGTGTCGAACAATTGCTCGAACCTCAGTCTGACAATACTCCAGCGGCTTAGCTGGATATACTGCTTGATTTCCTCCATGGCATTATGGACGGAAGCCATCATATCGCCCTCCCCCGTCAGGAACGTCCGGTTTGCCTGCAGCACGGTTCCTTCCTCCAGAAAAAAAGAAATCTCCAGAAGGGGCTCCAGTTCCTGGTAAGCCTGATACAGCTGATTGGCCTCGTCAATCGGACCGCTAACAGCAACCATCATGTTCTGGCCGTAATCTTCCTTGACCCGGTTGATGATTTCCAGACCCAGCTCTGTAAACACCTCAACTGACTCATCCGCAGCAGCTTCAACGAGAAGCAGCCCCTGAAACTCATTCAAATGAATCAATTCAGATCCACGGTCTACCGCCTCCGCCAGCTTCACTTCAAAATCCTCCCGGTCAAACAGCCGGCTGCGCGAAGTTAACATTAGCATACGGATCAGGGAATAGCCGCATATGCTGCTGATCGGCATCGTCACCGGTTCCTTTTCGGTTTGCCCTAGAATGAGATTGGTGAGTACCTTCTGCTTCTCGAAACGGACCTCCTTCAAATAGGCTTCCTGCATCCGCTCCTGCTTCTCTTTCTGCAGCCGTTCCTGTTCACACTGCTGAATCACATTGGACAATACCTTGACGAACTCTCCAACCTGAACCGGCTTCAGCAAATAGCGTACCGCCTCCAGGCTGATGGCGCGCTGTGCATACTCGAATTCGCCGTAGGCGCTCATGAAAATAACCTTGATAGGCCGTCCGGTTTCCCGTACTTTCTCTGCTAGCTGCAGTCCGTCCATTCCCTTCATCCGAATGTCGGACAGCAAAATATCGACGTCATGGTGATCCAGATAAGAAATCGCCTCTTCGCCGCTTCCCGTTTCGGCGATTTCCAGATCAAATCCATATTTCTCTACCAAAAAACGGACACCATCCCGCTCAAACTTGTCGTCGTCAACAATGAGCATCTTTAGCACATCTTGCACCACCTTATACCCAAACATAATGAATTTAAATGGATGGCATGTACGACCAACTCTGCACGCTCACTCAGCAAAGTTCTCCATCCTCGCGCACAAAGGCCAAAATATAAAGCGTTTACAATTCGGAACAATTCTAACACAAATGTATAGGTCGAATAAGATCCTCGATTATCATTTTGTGCCCTTTTCCCGGAACTGGTGTTTGATGCATCTGAGGGATAAAATGAAGATCGGGGTAATCGGTATTTCAGGAAAAGGAAAATCAACTCTTTTGAATTTTCCCCCGAAAAATGCAAAATTTCTATAAAGTTAAGCTGCCTAAAGATCTTGAAGAGGAATACTTTGATTGGCGCCTCAGAAAGGAGCGAATACAATATGATATTTACAGTTCCACTTCGTATGTGCTTGTCTGCTCTTGTCCATCCTTTTTCCTCCTTGCTAAGTTTGAGCGGTTGGCAGACCAGCTCTAGCTTATCATTAAAGGTCAAAGGATGACTACTCATAGCTATAAGCTTGACTGAATCCCCAGTCGAACTGGGGGGGTTCTTGCACAAATAAAAACGGCAGCCAAGCAGCCGCCGTGTCTTATATTAATTTTCATGACTTCCCTTGCTTAACTCTTTCGATACTTGGGATTCGGTGCCTGGTTCGACAATGACAAACTGCCCCATCATCCCGCTATCCTCATGATACAATAAGTGACAGTGATACATGTACGGTGTATCGGGATCAGGATAGCTTCCAAAGTCAACGGCCAGTCTGACTGTTGTGCCATTCGGAATAAAAACCGTATCTTTTCTCCCACGCTCATATAATGGTGGCAATTCTCCATTCTTGTCCATTACGGTGAATGCTGCATCATGAATATGGAAGTTATGATCCCAACCCTTATTTGTGATCTCCCATATTTCACGTGCGCCAGCCGGAATAACCTCATCAATACGATTCATGTCCATTTCCTTGCCATTAATTGCAGATTTCGTGGTGAGCTCAAATTTACGGACCTTTACGTTTTCGGGAACATCGATCAGCGGCTCAGCAGTCAGGTGATTCGGGAGTGGCGAAGAAGCCGATAAACTTGTATCCGCGATCATCTTGACGAGATCAAATTCCCCATTCTCGATCCCGTCTTTTCCTGCAAAGCTGTGCAAGATCGTTTCTTCGCCAGGTTCAAACTCCACCACGATCTCTGTACGTTCACCCGGACTTAGCAACAAACGATCTAATAAAACCGGTTCAGGTAAAAGTCCCGCATCATTGCCGAGCAAATAAAATGAACGATTATCCGAAAAGCCGATATTATAAGCTCTCGCATTCGAACCATTCAGCAATCTAAAACGAACCTGACTTGCAGTGATCTCCAGGTATGGATCGTATGTCCCATTGACTAAGATTTGATTGCCTAACAACCCAAACGGAGTCATACTCATATTTTCGTTAAAAGAACCGTCACCCTTAATTAATTTATCCTGGATGATCATCGGGATATCGTTAACACCATATTCCGAAGGCAGCTTTTTAGACTCCTCATCTTCAACGATAAATAATCCTGCAAGACCGCGATAAACGTGCTGCGCTGTCTTCCCATGCAAGTGGGGATGATACCATGTAGTCGCGGCTGGCTGCTCGATTGTCCAATGAGGTTCCCAGGTTGCTCCTGCTTCGATCATCTGATGCGGTCCGCCGTCCATGACTGCGGGTAATCGCATCCCATGCCAATGCAAGGTTGAGGTTTCATTCAATTGATTGATCACATCGAAAGAAACTTGGTCGCCGCGCGAAACCCGGAGGGTAGGACCTAAATAAGATCCGTTAATTCCCCAAGTGGGTGTCTGCTTCCCTTCCAAAAACTCAGTCGATCCTGACTGCATGGTTAAGGTAAAGTGTTTCTTCCCCTCTGAATCCGTCCTTGGCTCAAGTATTGGCGGAATTTGCAATGGATTCTTAAATTCGAGCTTACCGACGTTCGTGGTCGTATCCTCATCACATCCAGCTAATGAGAATGCGGATAAAATGAGCAGCAGCGTGAGCAGTTGAAGGTGTTTTTTCATGTTCTATACTCGCTTTCCTCATTGATGATGAAATCAAATTAAATTTTGAACATCTTTTTAATTACTGACGCAATCAATCCTGAGCATAATCCCCAAATGGCATGGATAACGATGAATACACTCAATCTTGCCCAGCTTTTTTTGTAAAACGTCTGGTCAGCATGACGGCGGCTATCCCCCCGGCTAAAGGTAATATCATAGAAAGAGCTCCGATGAACGTGACCGGCAACGTGTTCATTTGCCGCAACACGATCCGCACGATGAATTCAAAAAGGATAAACCCTACTAACATGCCAGCAACAAAAGCGAGAAACAGCATTCCCGTCTTCTTCATTCCTATGTCTCCCCCATGTCTCCTTTTATTCTCAATAAGTCTACATGTGACTCGTTTATGTAATGATCATATTAGAGGAATATTGTGAACTTATGACGATGAGTTGCGGTACCTGTGAACTTTTAAAAAGATATTTTAGAAGCAGGTTAATTACGAAAAAACAATGTAATACGAACACAAAAAAGGCCAACCAAAAGTTTCTGGCTAGCCTGATAATACGAACCGCTAAAAAGCACAGTAAAAGATTTTGAATTGCAACTATTTTCAATGAATTATTTAAAGATGGATCAGAATATTGATAAGTTTCCCGAATGGGTCTCTGACAAAAAAGCGCCGAACTCCCCATGGCTCATCAGTGGGTCCATACTCGATGTGAATGCCTGCTTCTTTTATACGAGTTAACGCGGCATCAAGATCATCAACCTCAATTGACAGATCAGGCACAGGTGCCCCGGATCCTCCCTCTGACAGGAAACTAACCTGAGCGCCCATTTTCCCATGCGAACCGTATGTTGCAATAAAACCCATATCCATTAGTTGATCAAGTCCAAGTAACTCTCCGTAAAAATACGAAGCTTTTGAAGTATTCTGCGTCTCAACATTTGCAACAATTCGTTTGATCTTCATTTTTCATCCTCCTAAAGTTTGATATCCAATTTTTACTCAACCATAGTCCCGTTCGAGGAACAATTTAGGTCCTTCTGTTCTCCCAATTATTTTATCCATGCTCATGTCTCCGCTCATCTATACTTTCGCCATTTCCCTCATCATCAACAACGCGTTCAAGAACAAGCCTAGCGATATGACGGGATGAACCGCAGCCGCATATCCGATTTCTTCCGAGAAGACAGCCGTCGCGAAGATCAAAAGGATTAGGCCGATCAGCACCAAACTCTTAATTTTAATTCCCTTGGGCAGTCTGGCCGGAAAAGACAATATAAACAACAAAACGGGGATGGGCGCGAAATACATGGCAAAATTGCCGTGCATCCCCCATTGTGACGAATCTACAAACAGTGCGAATCCAGCCAAGAACACCTGTAACGCGATGCAGATAGAAAAAAGTATGTTCAATATGATAAAACCCAGCCGCGCGTATTGAGCTGCTGCCGGCAGCGAAGAGCGGGTTGCGGTCAATTTCTGTACATCCATCGTTTAACGATTCCTCCCTTAGATTGGCCTTTCGGAAACCGCACGAATGGTGTAGGGGTACGGATCCAATTGAAACTCCCCTTCTGTAGGATCGAGAATCGTCATTCGAATCGGATGAACTTCTGGAATCTTCATCGAAGGATACCATCCGATGGCCATATCCCCCAGGATGAACATTCCGTACTCGTCACCGAGCATCTGAAACGTCTTTCCGTCACCGACATAACGCGTGACATCAAATCGAGAATCTAGGCGCTGAATTGCCTCGGATACGCTGCCGCGAAGCGGAAATCCGATCTCGCTGACATTCAGAATGGATTTGTGATCGAATGGCTCTGTTAAGGCATTGTCCATTCGATGCCGAGCGATGAACTCCACCAGATTCCCCGAAGGATCTTCGAAGTAGAAGGCATGCGCATCCGTTCCTTCGAAATAAGCGATATCCTCGTTTGCCTGAATTCCTGCGTACGGAAGGGGCGCAGCGGAAAGCACCTGACATCCCTTGGCCAGAAGCCAGCTTTTCGCCTCGCGAATTTGGTTCTCGGGGATATTCATTGCAAGATGGTAGGATGGCGGTACCTTTTCCTCCTCCTCCTCATCGCGAACGAATGTCAACCGCGTTTCACCAGCAACGATCGTAATTGAATGTTCCGTTATATCTGCTATAGCGAATCCAAGTCTTTCTGTGTAGAACTCCTTCAGTTCAGCTAAGCGGGCGGTTCTCAGTTCCAATTCAATAATTCTCATCTCACTACCTCCTTCAGATATTTGAGTATGTCAGGATTTGCAGCTGCATAGAATCTCCTTCATACGCTCTCATTAAGCAAGACAGGAAGGGGGCCGATAATGTGACAAAATAAAAACGGCGGATAATAGTACATATCATTAAATCTTCTAAATAATAATTTTGGGGACAACAGCGCAATGAAGAAATAAAACTTTCGTGCGCGACAGCTACTTAAAAAAGTCACAACCATGATTCATAGCTGTGACTTTTCGCATCATCTCGTAATGCTTTTATACAAGACCCGCGAAGGCGAGATCAAGGCGGCCGGGGGCAGCAATTTCCTGCCTGGTCGTTTGATGGAACTTATCGTACGCCTACGTTGAACAATTGATTCGATCTTTAGTCAAGGTTTTTAAGTGCCTGTTTACTTACATCGTCCAGCTTGGTCGCTTCCTCGCTAACTTTCTCTAACTTCTCCTGGTACTCACTCGCGCCTGAACCAACTCGCGCTCCCGCTGCACATCGAGCTTTTTCTTTGAGGCGTTCCATTTCTTCCGCATGACGGAACCCGACGTCTTTCCGGGGTCGCTTGGGATTTAGGGCCGGTGAACCGGGGGAACCGTAATCCTTCATTCAGATTTTGATGATTTTGGATCCACTGGCCACAAAAAAACGATCGGCTTTCCGCCGAGATCCACGCAACTCTTTCCAGCTGCAGAAGATCAATTCCGCAAAAAAGCCGAACGATCCGGTTCGTGCCGAACGCCGCATAAAGCTGCGGAACAATAAAAAAGCCACAGCGCAAGGCCGAAGCTCAAAGAAGGGTAGAGTAACCGGAGTTGATGAAACCGCCCCCTTGATGCGGCATTGGACGATAAGCCTCCCATAGACGGTATGCCGGTGGTCGTTAGCAACCCTATGCGTCTACTTCAAGTCACTGGCCTTCCGGAGCGAGCTGCGATCAGTTGCGCATTATCTGTTCGTCGAAGCATTAAACGGCGGTGTCCGGACCATCCGGATTAATCTGTTTTAGAAGGAGGCTGCGAATCTCGCCCCTATTGCTCCCGACGCTTGACCGCCTGCCGGTAAAGTCGTCAAAATCATCAGAGGGAGCTGATCAGAAATGAGAACTAAAGACATCATCAGAGAAAACTTGCTTTTTATCCTCGGACTCGGCGCAATAGCGCTTATTAGACCGATCATGAAAATTACGGGGATCATGGACTGAATTGGCCAACATACACTAAGCCTCAAACTGACTCGCCGCGCATGGCACGTCTGCGATCATGCAGAACCAGAAGGAGTATCATACCCATCATCACCCCCAGGACGGTGCCTGCCTCTGTGGTCAGCACTAGTGCCAGCGGATACTCCGGGGCGGGCTGGGCATCGGGGCGAGAGTTGGACAAACGGTTAAAGAGATTGTAAGAGAACAGCATTCCCGACGAGATCCATACCGCTGCCATTGGGGGTAGGAACCTCCGCGAGCCACGTCGGGAAGTAAGCACCAGCAAGCCCCACGCTCCCGCAAAGGCCCATACACCGGTACTCAACGAGAGCAGGCGCCACCATATATCGCGGTCATCCATCTTGGAAGGCTCGATACCGAGAGTTCCGCCTGCCGCCCAGAATATCTTAATAATTGCAAGCAAGATGCAACCGCCTGCGACGAACCTGGTCAGGGTAAGCTGGAGTTTCCGGGTATCTCCCGGCAAATTCCCGCAATCGATCCGACCGCCAAGCGCCTCTGGCCACCGAGCCTTAGCGTACCCTACCAATGCAATAGGCAAACAGATACCGACCCCGACCAGCGAAACCATGACGAAGATCTGCTCGTAGACCCAAAAATCGGCCGTACCTGCCTCCATATCCCGATTAATGGCTGCCGGACCGAGTATCGGGGCTATCAGCAGCATGGGTACTAGAAGACCGGTGCCCACCCACACAGGAAGGGCCACCAGCCACGAGGGCAACCGCTCACCCCACGGCCTACAGAACGACATAGCTAACAAGATACAGGCCGCGGCGAGAACCATGGTTACTGCATTGGCAATGCGCCAACTGGGGTCGCCCATTTGATCGGTCGGCATGAAGAGACCAAAGGTCCAGGCAATTTTAATCAACAGATACGGCGATACCGCTATGGCAGTGCCATATCCCAAATTCTTCGCACTCTCATCAAACGTAAGCCTTTATCCTCTGTCGTTACAATCATCTTGTCAATCCTTTCAGTTTCCAATAGTTTGATACATATATATTATATTCGTGACCTAGATCCAAGACCTCTTTCGAGGGTCTTTTTCTTTTTAGGAGGTATGGAGATTGAGAATCATCAAAACAGAGCAAGACATTATCATCTTGTGACGCGCGGTGCTACCTGCGGCGATCCTAGATCATGTCGAGGACTTCTTCAAAGTTGGCATGCGTCCCCCGTTGCTTCGAATCTACGAACAAAGCGAATCCAGCTAAGAACACCTGAAATCCGATCCCGAGTGTGAATATCCAGTTCAGCAAACAATTCTTCATCGAATGTCTCGCGATAAGCTCGACCAGATTTCCCGAAGGATCCTCGAAATAGATCGCATGTGCATTCGTCCCTCTGAAGAAAGCAATGTCTTCGCTGGCATCAATGCCCTGAAACTCCATTGGCGCAGCATTCAGCAACGGACAGCCCTGTCGAAGAAGCCATTCCTTAGCTTCAACAATCTGGTTCTCGGGAATGTTCAAGGCGTAATGATAATGGGGGCGAACCGCCCCGTCATCACGAACAAAAGATAGAGCAGTTTCCCCTACACGAACCGTGAACGAATCCTTGGTTTGAAATTCAACAGGGAAACCAAGCTTGTTTGCGTAAAACTCTTTCATTACTGCCAACATGTGGGTTCTGAGCAACTACTCAACGATTCTCATCCTCTACACCTTCCTATTCATAAAATGGTTTATGACAACATGGGATTGACATGTTTGAGTTTATCCGGGTTCGCGACGACATAGATTGATTGGATGCGATCACTTCTGACTTCAAATGAGTACACGTAGGCCACACGGTTATCTATCGTTAATACAATTCCTGTTCTTCCATTGACATCGGTCATTGAATAGGAAAATCGACTATCGGGTTGCTTGAACCAGTCCGTCCACTCTCTATAGAACCGAATCACATTCTCGATCCCCATGACCGGGTATGGTACAGCTTGGGCCTTGCCCCCTCCATCGGTATAATGGACAGCATCTGTAGTTAACAGCTTCATTAAGCTTTCCATATCACCCTCTAGCAGAGCGTGAAGAAATAGCTGTACTTGGGAGTCTGTGACGGATTTCGTGGAATGATTCGGTGATTTATGATGCATGCTCTTTTTCGCCCGATGGAAGATTTGCCGGCAGTTGAGGGTGCTCTTCCCGACAATTTCTCCAATCTCGTCGTATGGGTATTGAAAAATTTCTTTCAGAATAAACACCGCTCTCTCGACCGCGCTCAATTGTTGCAACAGCAGCAGATACGCCGTTGAAATCGTTTCTTTCCGTTGATAGATCTCGGAAGGATTCAGGTTGAAATTCTCCGCCTCCACTAAGGGCTCAGGTAACCAAGTCCCTACATATACCTCCCGCTGTTTAGCAGAGGATTGCAGCAGATTTAGACAACGATTCGTGACGATTTTGCACAGATAAGCTCTATCGTTGCGAATATTCGTTTCTGGGGGCAGCTGATCGAAGGTTAGGAACGCTTCTTGTATGATATCTTCGGCATCCATTACGCTTCCAAGCATTCTGTAGGCAAGTGAAAACAATAAAGGCCGGTAGAGTTGATACATTTTTTCCGTGTCCATAACAAGTCCCTTCTATACCCGCATTGGTTCACGGGAGAGGATATGGCATGCGGCCCGCTTGGCGCTCGCCGCCGCTCCATCTACTAAATATTCGCCATGCGTTGCCCAATCTCCGGCTACGTATAAGCCCCTGATTTCCGGAACGGCGGGTCCTGGGTTTTCCGTCCGTTTCATATGCATGAAATCGTGAACGACCGTCATTTTTGGGAAATATTGCTCCGCAACCACCTCTCGGCGCCAGTTCGGTTGAACGAGATCCATCGCCCGCTCCAATTGTTTGCGATCTTCCTGCGGATCGCTGCTTTGTCCTAGAAATTTAATCATTTGGAACAACTGTATATCGCCATCATCACTTAATTCCAATCCTTTGACCCGTGAAGCGTTAACCATAAGAATCGGTTGATCGACACCGTAAACAAATTGATATTTAGGATTAGGGAGGCTTCGTAATCCGATATCCAGACATGCGGCCGTAATCGGAATCGCTTGTTGTTCCCAGAGCTTGAGCGAGGTATGTTCAGCATGGGGGATCAATTTCAGAAAAACCTTCGGCGAAGTCGTCAATATGACATGCGATACATCAATCACTTCGCCATCCGCACATTGAACGTGCTGTACTTGCCCATTACGGTGTTCAACGGATCTTACCTTTTTAAGGGGCAGCAAGGTTACGCCTAAACGCAGTGCTTCCTTGCACAACTGATCAACTAGAGAGCCCCATCCTTTTTTCACATAATACACACCTTTAATCGAACGCTGCATTTGTTTGAAGAGAGGACCGGCTACTTGCAAATCAGGAGCTTGCACATACGTCCCCCCCCGAGCGAGAACATACAAAAGATTACGAATCATCGGGCTGTCCACATTCTCCTCCATCCAGGAACGTAAACTCATATAGGGAATCGAAGCCGTGTCTAATTTGAGGACTTTCATGAGGATGGCCCCAAACTTGACTTTGTCCGAGAGCGGTAACAAGGGGGACTTTAATAATGAGCTGATGCCTACGGGAAAAGGGTACACCTTCTCCTTCCATATTCCATACGGCGTGAACTCATCAACTCGCTTGAACAGATCCGGCATGAGATTAAGCTCTTGGAAAATAGCATAAGCTTCGCCGAAATATAAAGCATGCGAGCCTAAATTAAAACGCACCCCCTCCTTCTTGTTGGTGATCGCTCTTCCACCCATTTGCCCCTGACTCTCCAGAACTGCGACACTTTTGCCCTCTTTCGCCAAACAAAGTGCAGCCACCAAGCCAGCGATTCCTCCGCCAATAATGACCACATCATACTTCGCTGTCATCTGAAGCACCTCTTTCTTGTCTTTATAATCAAGACAATGAAGCGATGGTTAATGTTACAGGATGGGGCGCAGGCTAATGTTTCTAAATTACTTGGCGCGGCGAACCAACATCGTTAATAACCCTGTCTATTCGCGATGAACCAATGATTTCGTCATTTTGCCTTCAAAAAATGCAGCAAAACCAAGCGAGATACCCCAACCTAGGAACAGTGCATACCATACATATCCCCATGCCGCCATCGGGCTTGCATCCTGTTCGACGAAAGAAGGAGCGGACACGACACGTCCGATCGCAAACTGAAATTTCAGAACAAAGAAGCTACAGCCCCATAGGGATAATCCAATACACCCGATCCATGCGGGAATGAGCTTCAACCGCCTCGGCAGCTTATCTCCCCACTTATACACGAATGACAAGCCGAATAGGGCAGCAAGCACCGCCAACACACCCATAGACCAGTAACCGATGACTCGCGTCAATAATTCGTCTGGGACTTTTGCAAAATCTCCCGGGAAACCGAATGAAAATCCCAAGCCCCACCAAAAGTGCGGAAGTGCATACAATAACCCGCACATGCATGCTATATACCCTGCCCGATTTCTTTTCTTAATGTCCATTCTCATCACCCTAATAGCTATCCTAACATCCTTAGGTTGGCTTTAATGTGACCTCAAGTTTAAGCTTTGTTTAATTTTATGTACTGATGTAAATGGTCGTTCCGTTGTTCCCGGAGTCGATCTTATACTTCAAATTCTTATCTCTAATCATTAAAGAAACGATGGATAGACCGATTTCCGCCCCTTTCGCATCCGAGCGGTACGCCATGCCCGGGCCACGATCTCGTATCCCTACAACCATTTCACCATCCTGCTCACGGCAGAAGATTCCGATATACCGTCCCACCTTAGCATGTCGGATCACATTCTGAAACAAATTATCGACGATGATGCGGAAACAGAACGGGTCGATGCGCCACATGGCAGGTTGCTCCGGCAGGTCAATTTCTACTTCCAGACCTTCCTCTTCGAAGACCAGTCCGCGGCCGCATTGCGAAGCTCTTCCGTTATGTCGGTTTTACTTGCAGATAATAAGGTATACGGCAGAAGATTGTCCATCAGCTTTCCGATATCGTCCAGTTTTCGATTTATGATACGTATCGAACCGTGATTCGGATCAGAGGGCATTTTGAGGAGGGTATGCACATGCTGCCTTATCACGGTTAACGGCGTTCGCAAGTCATAGGATAAATTGGCGATCAGTTGCTAGCGAAATGCCTCCTCTTGCCTTTCATTCTCCCTCATAATTTTCAATTGGCTGCTCATCGCGTTAAAGGATTGTTCCAATCTTCCGATTTCGTCATTCCTGCCGGAGATATTAAAACATGAGGTCCACGAAGCAGCAGCGCGTTTCATACCTCGCTCAATTCTTCTAGTTCCGTTGAAACAACATAAATGATCCGACAGAGGGGCACTTTTTAAAGTGTCCTTTAAAATTAGTACAGATCAAAGTGCCCCGTTTGTACCTATTTATTAAATAACCTGGTTGCCTTATTTCGGTATACAACTCAGAGAACCTTCGATACATGCTATGTTCCTTCACAAAATACTGCAATTTCAGAATTCCGACCAGAAAAGCAATCAAACTCGCAATTCCTTATCTGCAGCCGATCTGTTTCTTTTTTTAATATATGATTAATAACAAGATCTTCATGTTTTTCAAACGGTTGCTGAAAAGCACCAGTAAAACTGTCTGGTCCATCCAATTGCCGCTGCCTATGCTCAAAAAGTTAGAATTATATTAAAGACTGGTGAAGCAATAGAAGGTGAGGCCCAATTATCAGGGGATCCGATTCGGGCAAAAGTGCGCACTTATGATGACCTATTATGGGATACCCTATGAAATTGAATTTGTTGAACGCTTAATAAAGCTGAATTGATTGGACGCCCTAATGGCGGTCTTTTTGACAACCTTTTTATTTATATATACTCTTGCACTTTCTCACTAATCGTGAAAATATTACTAATCGATTATGAAAAAATGATCACTAAATATGACAACACACAGCCTCCGCCGCCCTATTGACCTCTCCCCCATTTATCTCTATAATTAGTACCAGATACTAATACTTGATGTCAACAAATTGGCCTTATTTTTTTAATTTCCTAATATACACCCCATCCCTTATACCCTAAAGAACTCATCTTTTACTAAAAGGAGCGATTGATCATGAACCATACGGTTTCGACAGCCCGCATTACTGCTATTGGCAGCTATGTTCCTGAGAAAAAATTGACGAACGCGGATTTGGAGCAAATGGTGGATACGAGCGACGAGTGGATCGTTCAGCGGACCGGTATGCGGGAACGGCGGATTGCCGGTGAGAACGAATACTCCTCCACAATGGCTTATAAAGCCGTGGAAGACTTGGTCAGCCGCTACGGTCAGGACTTGACCGACGTGGACTGCATCATCGTGTCGACGACGACGCCGGATTACGCTTTTCCAAGCGTGGCCTGCCAAATTCAAGGGTACTTTCATATCCCCAGCACTGCGGCATTTGACCTGAACGCCACCTGCGCTGGCTTCACCTATGCGCTGCATATGGCCAACGGCCTGATTACATCCGGTCTGCACCGGAAGGTCCTGGTAGTCGCGGCCGAGACGCTGTCCCGCGTAACGGATTATACGGACCGGTCGACCTGCATCCTGTTCGGCGATGGAGCCGCGGCCGTTCTGGTCGAGAAGGATGAGCAGCGCCCAAGCTTTATCGCGGCCCATCTGGGCACGAACGGCGAAGGCGGCATCCACGTCTATCGCACGAACCTTTCCAAAACGATGAATGGTGAGGATCTGCTAACGAGCGAGAAAATGGTCCAAAACGGACGGGAAGTCTACAAATGGGCGACGCGCACCGTACCTCAGGGCGTAGAATCTTTGCTGGAGCAGGCGGGAATGACGGCCGGGGACGTGAATTGGTTCGTTCCCCACAGCGCCAATTTCCGCATGGTCGAATCCATCTGCGAAAAAGCCGGCATCCCCGTGGAAAAGACACTGACCAGCATGGAGTATTACGGCAACACGTCTTCGGTTTCGATCCCGTTGGCTCTCCAGTTGGGACTGGACGAAGGCAAGCTGCAGAACGGAGATACGCTGCTGCTTTACGGATTCGGCGGCGGCTTGACCCACGCCGGACTGATCCTGAAATGGGATGTGGATGACCGCGGTTGATCAGCGGCAAAGAGTATAACGTAAATGTTTAAAGGGCTTCCGACCATGTCGGTGGCCTTTTTTCCATAAATTCTTTAATGTTTGAGCCTCTCTCCTGCGACCTTTACGGCCAGCATTTTGCAAAGTACAATAAGAACAACTCATCGATCTGATGGATGCAACATTTCGACGCATTAAAAAAATCGATGATTAGGTCATAAACAAGTATACAACTACAATTAATTGCAATTTGAATACAATCCAACGACAAAGGTGGGAAAAGGATGAATCTGCACGCATTGCGCGTATTCGCGGAGGTGGCTAGTACGGGAAGCGTGACCCGGGCCGCCGGCAAGCTGCTGCTCAGCCAGCCCGCAGCCACCGCCCAGCTGCGGAATCTGGAGCAGGAGCTCGGGATGAAGCTGGTAACCTCCAAGGGGCGCTCCATCCAATTGACGCCAGCCGGCGAGCGGCTGGCTGCCCGGGCACGGCAGCTGTTTTCGCTGGAATACGAGATGGAGCGGGAAATGAACGCACTCAAAATCGGGCTCGAAGGCAGCCTCCGGATCTGCGCCACAGATCTGCCTGGCCGGACGGTGCTTCCCGCTTGGATCGTCCGCTTCAAGCAGCAGTATCCGAAGGTGCATGTCCAGTTGACCCGGGGCAGCTCCCGTATCGCAATGGAGCGGCTGCTCGACCATTCGGTGGACATCGCGCTCATCTGCGGTGAGGGTCCGAAGAATTCCGGTTTGGAATACATCACACTCATGGAAGATGAGCTGATCTTCATCGCCCACCCGGACCACCCCTTAGCGGGTGCCGCCACTACGCTCCAAGAGCTGATGGCAACCGCCTTTATCCTCCGGGAAGAAGGCAGCTATACCCGCAGGAAGCTCTTCTCCCTCTGCGATGCCTACGAAGTACCGAAGCCGCGAACCGGGATCTGCATTGAAGGGATGCATGAAACGATTGAAGCCGTCAAATCGGGATACGGCGTTTCTTTTGTGCCCTCCCTTGCGGTAGCCCGGGAGCTCAGATCCGGCGAGCTGGCGGAGGTGCGCGTTCCCGGGATGCGCGTCAAGGACCCGATCCGGCTGTACACCCGGATTGGCGAAGAGCCTCTGGCGCCGGCGGCTAACTTTATGGCCATGGTTGCACCGCCGCTATCCCAGGTCGGATCATAAATCATCAATTATTTTGATGATACTGCTTGATATATATATTGGATTTATACTCAAAATCTCATTATGCTGAAAGCACAGCACGGTCATGAAACCGCTGTGGAGAAGGCATGGATGAGATTTTTGTTTTTCAGACCGATATCCCAAAGGAGGCACAACCTATGACATCAACACTGTTCACAACATATCAAAGCGCGGTCAAAACCCGACTGGAAGAAATGAAACGCACGGCCGAAGCTGCCATCGGGCAGCTCGAGGATTCTGCCCTTGCTTGGGCCCCGGAACCCGGTTCCAACAGCATCACCGTGATCGTCAAGCACATGAGCGGGAATATGATTTCCCGATGGACCGAACCGTTTACCACCGACGGGGAAAAACCGGACCGAAACCGCGATGCGGAGTTCATTCATGAAGAGCTCGACCGCGCAGCCCTGCTGGATCGCTGGGAACATGGCTGGAGCCTGTTCCTGGGACAAATCGCCGCGCTCCGGGAGGAGCAGCTGCTGACGGAAATCACGATCAAAGGCCGGTCCGTCACCGTCATCGAGGCCATTGAAAAAAGCCTGTACCATAACGCATACCACATCGGCCAAATCATTTATATCGCCAAGCAGTACCGCAAGGATCAATGGGTCAGTTTGTCGTGATCCGTGGGCGGCGGTGTCTTTCAAAACAGGGGCATGCTGGCATGCCTCCCTGTTCCTTTCCATACCGCACGAATTAAAGCAGCACATTCACTAGGTGGGCATACCCGAAACACTTACGGTTACGGCGGCGCTTCCCGCGCTGTTTGGCAATTTTTGCACCCTCAAAGTTCATGACAATAATTGTCACTATTAAGCGATACAATAGCAGCAAGAACACCCTCTCTAAAACCACGAAGAAGGAAAGGAGAAGTAAATATGAAACTTACTGCGTTGTTTTTTCTGATCATGTTTATGATAGGGACGGATACCTTCCTCATCTCCCCGATGATTCCAACGCTTCAGGACCTGTACAGCGTCCCCACGGGAATGTCCGGCTGGATGATGGGCTCCTACACGCTAGGCGCCGCGGTCTTTGCCTTGATTGCCGGCCCGCTCTCGGACGGTCTGGATCGGAAAAAGGTCATGCTGCTCGGACTGCTGGGCTTTGCGGTATCCACCGCGCTGTGCGGAATCGCCGCAGACTTCTGGATGATGTGCCTGTTCCGGCTCCTGGCCGGAATCAGCGCGGCTTTTACCGCACCGCAGGTTTGGGCTTCCATCCAAACGCTGCTGCCCGCAGAGAAAAAGGGTAAAGCGATGGGGCTTGCCTATGCAGGTCTCGCGGTATCCCAAGCGTTCGGCGTTCCGATCGGCAGCTGGCTGGCCGCAGCCCGCTGGTCCCTCCCCTTTTTCGCGATCGGAGCCCTGTCCCTGCTGCTTGCCGGCGCCGCCTTTTTCATCCTGCCTTCCATGAAGCCGCAATCGAATGCCGTTTCATCGCGGCAGGCCTTCTGGCGCAGATATGCACCGCTTCTCGGAAGCGGCAGGGCTAGAGGCGCCTTCCTGGCTTATTTCCTGATCCATCTGGGCAGCAATGCCGCGTTTGCGTTTTTGGGCAAATGGTCCGCGGAACGCTTTCACCTTCCCGTTGACCAGATCGGGACGATCATGATTTTCCTCGGCGTGGGCAATTTGGCCGGCAGTCTCGTCAGCGGATATGTCAACAACTTGTGGACGCCGTCCAGGATTGTGGCCGCTGCGGTGCCGCTCCTGATGATCGGCTATGCCGCGCTCCCGCACCTGCCGTCTTTCATGGCTGCGTCGGTCATGTATTTCGCCATCTTTTTCATCCTGGGTATTCTTTTCCCGATGATTATGGGCGTCCTGAACAGCCTGAATCCGTCGCTGCGGGGGACGATTTCAAGCACGGCTACGGCGACGATGAACGCCGCCACGACGGTCGGCGCCTCCCTTGCAGGCCTGCTGTACGCTGGATCGGGCGGGTATGCGGCCGTCGGCCTGTTCTCAGCCTGCTGCTTCGCCGCGTCCCTGCTTATCTTTGGCACGAGCCGCGTGCTGGCGAAAGAGCCGGTACCGCAGGTGTAAAAAGCTATCCACGCACATTCTAAGCATCCATGCCCCTTTCAACGGAAGTTTTTCTTTAATGACATAAGAAAATCCTTGTCTCTGAAGCTTATGCTCCCTTATATCTAAAAAAGCCCCGCCGACTCTGTCGGCGAGGCTTGCTTTCTTTTACAACGAAACCTAACAGCACGGGTAGGAACAGGAAGCAAGGGCATAAATGAACCAATCCGTTCGTCCCAAGCTCGATGCTATTGATCAACCCATACCATGCCCTAGCCTCACGCCCCGGACAATGCTGGACTCTGCTGCTGGACGGTCACCCGGTATACGCCGGATCCAAGCTCCAGCTTCAGCACTCCAGCGTCGTCTTCCTTGGCGCTCAGTACACCCGATGCCTGATCCGCCGGCTGCCCATTGACCTGCGTTGTAGCGATCGAGGCGCCCGGCAGTTCGGCCTCAGCGGTCGTGTTCGGCGGAATTTCGAATTCGTAGGACGCCAGCGGGCTGTCCCCGTCCCCGTCCACGTCCGTCAAGCTCCATTCGCTCCGGATCGTGCCGTACATCGAATCCAGCGCAGCTTTGGCATAAGACAGCGCCGCGTCCGTCCGCGGACGAAGCCGGATCCGCTTGTAACCCGGTCCTTCAGCTTCATTCAAATCCAGCCCCGCCACGGCCCGGTACAGCCAGTCGCCGATAGCGCCGAAGGCGTAGTGGTTATACGAATTCATGTCATCGCTCCAGAACGAGCCGTCCGGCTTGATCCCGTCCCAATGCTCCCAGATCGTGGTCGCCCCCTGCTTGACCGAATACAGCCAGGACGGATAATCCTCCTGCATCGCCAGCTTCACGGCCAGGTCGTGGTAGCCGTTCTCCGTCAGCACATGGCACAGGTACGGCGTACCGACGAATCCAGTGGTCAAATGGTGGTTCTGTTCCTTGACGTACTCCGCCAGCGTAGCAGCCATCCGGCGCTGAACCTCCCCTTCCACCAGCCCGAACATCAGCGGAAGGATCATCGCGGTCTGCGTATGCGCGGCCAGCCTTCCGCCCGGCGTGACGAACTCGTTCAGGAACGCTTCGGCCACACGTTCGTACAGCTGGCGGTAAGTTGCGGCATCCTCGGTACGCCCGAGAACTTCGGCGGTCTTTACGAACAGGGAGGTCGAATATGCATAGAAGCAGGTGGCGATCAAATCCCTCGGCGTCGCCCCGACGTAGCTGCCTTCCTTCGCGTCAAGCGCCAGCCAGTCGCCGAAATGAAACCCGGTATTCCACAAATATTCGTTGTCCCCTTGGGCGCGGATATGGTCGACCCATGCCTTCATGCTGTCATATTGCTCCTCCAGAATCCGCTTATCGCCATAACAAAGATAGATCGTCCAAGGGCAAATGACGGCGGCATCTCCCCACGCTGCGGAAGAGCAGGCGTTATCGTCGAGAACCTGCGGTATGACATGCGGCACGCCGCCATCCTCCCGCTGGTCGGCCTTCAGGTCGTGCAGCCACTTGGAGAAAAACGGTGCCACGCCGAAATTAAACGCGGCGGTCCGCACAAACACCTGAGCGTCCCCGGTCCATCCCAGCCGCTCATCGCGCTGCGGGCAATCGGTCGGAATGTCCAGGAAGTTGCCCCGCTGGCCCCACTCGATGTTATGCTGCAGCTGGTTCAACAGCTCATGCGAGCACTCGAACCGCCCTGTCTGCGGCATATCCGTGTGCATGACACGGCCTGTAAACCGGTCCGGATTCAGCGGTTCGGCATCCGGCCAGCCCTCGACCTTCACATAACGGAAGCCCTGGAAGGAGAAATGAGGCTCATACGTTTCCTCACCGCCGCCTTTGCAGATATACGTTACGGACTGCTTGGCCTTGCGGAGATTGCCCGTGTAAAAATTCCCGCGGCTGTCCAGCACCTCTGCGTGCTTTAGCGTAATCGCCGTGCCGGCCGGCAGGTTCAGGCGCATATGCATGCAGCCCACCATGTTCTGTCCCATATCGAGTACGGTATCCCCTTCAGGCGTCCGCAGAAATGTAACCGGTTTCAAATCTTGGATGACCCGCACCGGTTCATTTTCCTGCATGACGAGGATGTCCTTGGCGTGATCCAGCTTCACCATCCCTGTCCAGTCTGCATCATCAAACCCGGGCTGGCTCCAGCCGCCCGCCTCCAGCCGCGCATCATACGTTTCGCCGTGGTAAATTTCCGACATGCGTACCGGACCGGTCGACGCTTTCCAGGAAGGATCGCTTCCGATGATTTCTGTACTGCCGTCCGCAAATTCAAGATGCAGCTGAAGCAGCAGCGCCCGCTGGTCACCATACAGGTTGCGATGGTTCTCCCAAGCCAGATTGCCCTTATACCATCCGTTGGCCAGCGCCGCACCGATGGCATTGTCAGCCCGGGATCGGATCAGGTCGGTGACGTCATAGGCCTGAACCTGCAGCCGGTGCCGGTAGCTGGTCCAGCCCGGTGTGAATGCCCAGTCGCCCACCCGCTCGCCGTTCAGCTCCAGCTCATAGAAGCCAAGGCTTGTCGCGTATATTCGTGCCTTCCGGACGTCCTTACTCACATGGAACGCTTTGCGAAGAAGGAACTCTTCCTCCGCCTGGGGATCGATTCGTCCCGGTTCGGGCGTAATCCAATCCGCACTCCAGTCCGACATCCGCAGCAGTCCCATCTCAAAATGTGACGTGTCGCTCCATTCCGACTCCTGCCCCTGCTGGTCCCACACTTTGACGCGCCAGCTGCAGCGTTGTCCGGACTGAAGCGCGGCACCCGCATATTCGACAAGCACCGATTCGTCCGAGTCCACGATACCCGTGTCCCAGATCAGATGATCCCCGGCAAAATCCCCTTCCTCTCCCGCCACCTGAAGATGATAAGCCGACTGCAGCACATGCATCCGGCCAGACGTGAGCTGCCAGCTGAAGCGGGGACGCTCCGTGCCGAGCCCAAGCGGCTCGCTGCGGTATTCGCAGGTCAATTTCGTAATGCCTAGCGTTGACATAGACTTCCCTCCCGTTTTTTGCGTTGGATGCTAACCAGGGTCTCTGGCCATGTGTTTCAAGCGTCAATCGACGTACCTTCACAGAAGACAGACCGCCTAATTTTTCTTGCAATATCAGGAAGCCGCGGCTCTGGAGTTTATACTTGCTGATATTATAAAAAAGGCTGCTTGGCGATACAGGCGGTGATCTGGACGAAAATATAGGCTGATCTGGACTTATCGCGAATGATCAACTAGGATAGGAGCAAAGGTTGATTTTCAGAAAATCCACCATCGAGGGGAGAAGGCAAGTGAGCATAAAACGAAGCCAGGCCTTGCTGCGGATGGACGCTTTTTTCGAGCCGGGGGTGCCCTTCTACGTCAACCGCGTGTCCGAATCGTTCGATATGCTGGAACACTCGCACGAGTTTGTGGAGCTGACCTATGTCAGCGAAGGGTCGGGCGTCCATTATATCAGCGGAGAAGCCTGGCCGGCCGAGCAGGGCAGCCTGTTTCTCATCCCGGTCGGACTCTCGCATGTGTTCCGGCCGAAAACCCCGCGGAAGGACCGGCAGCTGGTCGTGTACAACTGCATCTTTCCGGCCGATTATCTCCGGGAGCTTGAAGCTGCTTTTCCGCGCGATCGGGAGGTGTTCGCCGCCTTTCTGGATCCGGCTATGCCCTGGCTGGAAATTAAAGATCAGAGCGGCGAATACCACGCTTTGTTCCGTGAGCTTTACCGGGAATATGCCGGCCGAAGCCCCGGCTGGCTGCTGCTGCTGACCTCGCTGCTGGTCCGCGTGCTGACCGGCCTGTACCGGCACCGGCTGCAGCTGGATCCGCCAGCCGTCAGGCGCCAAGGCTCGTTGACGATCAACGAATCGATCGCTTATATGGAGCGTCACTTCGCCTCCGATTTGCGGCTGGGCGAGCTGGCGGCGCAGGCCAGCCTCAGCCCGAGGCATTTCAGCCGGCTGTTCACCCGCCAGACGGGAATGAGCTTCACCGCCTATTTGCAGGGCATCCGCATGGACGCCGCCTGCCGTATGCTGATCGAAAGCGACGGCAGCGTGAGCGAAATCGCCGCCCGGGCCGGGTACAGCGATTTGAAGTTTTTTCATCGGCTGTTCAAGCAAAAGACCGGTCTCACGCCCAGGCAGTACCGACAGCGGTGGAAGGGCTGAGAGACGGGTGTCAACTGGAATTCATTGAATAGTTAGCAGAGGCCCCGTACCTCCCTTTTCAAAGCGTTATTACCGTAACATTCCAGGGTACAAAAAAGCCTCCTCAAGAGAGGGGGCTGAAGTACTTCATTAACCTTTTACTTTTATTTTCCTCCGGTAACCCGAATCAATTCGCCGTTAATATTCCCGTTTGCCTCAGACCCGAGAAAGACGACCAGGTTCGCGATATCCTCAGGTGCACTATGTTTGCGCGTAGGCACGTTCTCCCGCTCTTTCTCGATCATCTCCGCCGGAAAAATCGCTAGGGCTTTCTCCGTCATCGTCCAGCCCGGCATCACCACATTCGTCAGGATTCCGGCGGGTCCCAGCTCTTTGGACAACGTCGCCGTCAAACCGTGCAGACCAGCCTTGGCCGCTGTATACGCCCCGCCTCCAGCCATGCCGTCCTCAGCCAGCTCCGAAGAAATA
The DNA here is from genome assembly GCF_038009285.1 of Paenibacillus sp. FSL R5-0378. Classification (NCBI taxonomy): domain Bacteria; kingdom Bacillati; phylum Bacillota; class Bacilli; order Caryophanales; family Paenibacillaceae; genus Paenibacillus; species Paenibacillus sp. FSL R5-0378. The sequence continues at coordinate 2,753,969 of NZ_JBBPAY010000001.1, read as the reverse complement.
TTGATGATCCTTCCCCAGCCGGATGTCCGCATCAATGGCAGCACTTTCTGAATGGTATAGTAGTATCCCTCAAGATTTGCGCGTATGGTTTGTCTCCAACCGCTTGCATCCGTGTCTTCAAAGGCAAGGCCCATGACGCCGCGGTCTCCCCACAGAACAGCATTGTTAACGAGTACCTGAATACCTCCCCACGTCTCGGCAATCTGATGTACGGCTTGATCCATGGAACGATCGTCCGTTAAATCATAATGAACTGCAATGGCCTCTGCGCCATGGCTTCTGATTTTCTCTGCCGTACGTTCCGCCGCTTCCCGCCCGCTCGCATACGTAACGGCAACCTTGGCCCCTTCCAAACCGAATTTTTTAGCCGTCGCCGCTCCGATTCCGCTTGAGCTTCCAGTGATGACTACAACCTTGTCTCTAAGTCCCAGATCCATCCCGATCTCTCCTTTATAAATGAAAATGAATCATAAATTGAGCTCTATTTTATTTAGTTACTTAAATCTTTAGTTATCCTAAATATATATCCAAAAGAAAAACGTCACGAATCACGATGCGTGCTTGCATCCCCGATTCTCCGACGCTTCCTGCCGGCTGTCCTTGATGGCAACCGCCAGGATACCTCTGATGCCTCCGCTGCTCTGCTACCTCTGTTATCCCCGCTACCTTCGCTCTCCGCTACCTCTGTTATCCCTGCTACCTTCGCTGCTCTGCTACCACTGTTATCCCTGCTACCTCCGCTATCTTCGATACCTTCGCTTATTCCGAATCATTCTCAATAAATAATGAATGCAAGTCTTTCCCTCGATCCTCTCCTCCTTCCATCACGCCGTTGTGGATCTTTCTCAGCCAAACAAGCATCAATGCGCTCTCCTCCGGGGTCAGCTGCTGTTGGATTCGTTCTTCGATGTCCTCCACGATACCGCCGCAAACCTGTTCTAACGACCGGCCGGCGTCCGTAAGAAATATACGCTTCACCCTGGCATCCTCTGCATCCTGTTTACGGATAACCCAGCCTCCCTTGACCAGCGGATCCAGCAGGTTGGTCAGCGAAGCTGGCCGAATGCGAAGCCGCTCATGCAGCTCTTTCTGGGTCAGCCCATCCCCGACGTTCCACAGTTGGACAAGGACCCCAACCTGCGAAGTGGTAATGCCATACTGGGCCAACCGCTGATCGTAAAGCCTGCTGGTCTCCCGGAAAATTAGTTTGATCCAGTACCCGATATTGTTTTGATATGAGTGCGACATTTATTTAGTCTCCCTAAAAATATATTAAACTCATCGTCGTCTGTCAATATTTCTTTAATACACCAACAGTTTAGCACAAACAGGCGGTTCAGACACAACCATGCAGGTCTCATTTCGCAGTGACGATCCTGCGCCTTTTTAAATGCCTCCCCAAACAATCCGATCCAGTTTCCTTAAAATGATATTACCGTTCATTCGCCCCGGACCCGCAAAAAACGACCTGGTTTCACGTGGCCATCTCCCTTCATTTCTCCCCTAACACCCGACTGTATTTTGGAAACGGAATGGTCTAGAATGGCATGTAGACTTACATTTCCGTGAACTATCGCTTATGGCTGTTCCACCCGCAGCTTAACACAGCATCTTCAGAGTTCACCCATCATTCCAAAGGAGAAACGCCTGCCATGACGATCCAATCCGTTTTCCGCCGGGCCAACCAAATCTGTAACCGCGAACTGACCCGGCTGGAGGAAGCCGGCCTGTCCATCGCCATTATGTACTGGGGGTTTATGCCCACGCACTATGACAATTCCATGCACCGCCACTCCTTCTTTGAAGCCTGTTACGTTGTGGACGGCGAAGGCGCATACATCGAACAAGGCAAAGAATACCCGCTGAAGAAAGGCACCGCATTCCTGTCGCTGCCAGGCGTCTGGCACCAGATCCAAAGCGAGACGGGTCTTACGCTCGTCTATGCCGCTTTTGAGGTGGATGAAAAGCATACCGGGAGCCCATACCTGGAGGCTTACCGGCACTTGGCCGAGCATGGGCAGCCGGTGGTGGACGGTGCGGACGAGCAGCCCGCCGGGCATTTGTGGGATGCGCTCATTTCTATGTTTTTGACTCCAAAACCGGCCCTCCAACCGGTACTCAGCCACGTCTCGATGTCGCTGATGCTGTCCATCCTCTCCCTGCACGGAACACAGCAGCAGGATACGCCGGACGCCGGCTCGGATGTGGCAGCCGCCGAAGAGAACTCACTGTTCCGGCAGGTCAAGCTGTTCATTGACGACAACCTGGGCGAAGAGCTGACACTCGCCTTGGTTGCCGGGCACCTGCATATTTCCTCCCGCCATTTAACGAGGTTGTTTCAGGCCAACCTGAGCCAATCGTTCGTCCATTATATTCAGGAACGCCGGGTGCGCCGGGCTTCCCAGCTGCTGCTTCAGAGCGACCTGCCCGTCAAGGACATTGCATCGCAGTGCGGTTTTCAGTCGGTCCATTATTTCACACGAATATTTACCCGCCGGCTCGGTGTATCCCCCGCGAAATTCAGACGTTCCCAGTTCACCGAAGGGCGTTCGGGCAAAGAACATTTCCCTCCGAACATGTCCTGATTGTACAAAAGCTGTTCTGGATCGTTTAAAGACGCTTCCTCTCTCTCGTCTTACAATGTTACACATAACGACAGACAAGAGGGAGGAAGCACCCATGACTGCATCAGTACCCCCATCCTTTAATCCGTTACCCGTCAATTCCATTCCCGTTCACAGCCTCGAGGAACCTTCTCTTATTCTGGACGGCTTCTCTAAAGATTACGATACCTTAGTGGCCCGGCTGACCTCCATGTACAAAAATCACGGCGGAGAGGCTTTTGTCGTCGCGATCGATGCGGCGAACGGGGCCCAGTACGGCCGCTGGATGAACCGGCTCCGCACTTACTGCGAGGAAGAGGACGTTCCCTGGATCGGAATCGATACTGCCCGTTATATGAAGAAACCGGAGGATCTTCTGCGGCAGTTTCATCCCTATCTGACCGATAACCGCGCGTTTGGCAGAATCGCCGCCGACGTTTCGGAAGACGGCTATTTTCAGGAAGGAGCCGGGAAAAAGTGGCTCCAGGACGTTCAGCAGAAGCTGAAAATCTGCAGCGAAGCGGTCAAAGCCGGCGAAACTCCGATTCCGATGGTCGTGACCGCCGGTCCCGGGGCGCTCTTCCTCTGCCCCTCTCCGGATGTTTCCGTCTACTGCGACCTGTCCAGGGAGTATCAGCAGAAGCTCCACCGGATGGGCATGGGCAGTCTTGGCCTAGGCGAAAGCGCCGATCCGGTTGAGACATACAAACAGGCCCTGTTCCTGGAATGGCCCGTGTGGGAGAACTATCGGAATCGGCATCTGTATGATTTCGATGTGTATATCGATATGAATCAGCCGGAATCGCCGGCCTGGGCTACCCTCCCGGCGCTCAGGGAGCTGCTGGCCGCCGCCGCCCGACGCCCGTTTCGGGTCAAGCCGTTCTTCGCGCCAGGCATATGGGGCGGGCAGTACCTGAAGGAGCTGTGCGGACTGCCTGAAGATTGGCGCAACTGCGCCTGGGCATTCGAGCCGATCGCCCCGGAGAATACGCTGTTGATCGAAGCAAATGGCAGCGTCATCGAAGTGCCGTTTCCGCTCCTGCTTACCTCCCACCCGGAGGAAATCATGGGAGGGCGCAACGTGGAGCTGTTCGGGGATTATTTTCCGATCCGCTTCGATTACCTGGATACGATCGACGGCGACAACTTGTCGCTGCAGGTCCATCCGCAGCAGGCATACATCGAGCGGACGTTCAACGAAACGATGACGCAGCAGGAATCCTATTACATTATGGAGCAAAAGCCGGGGTCCTCCCCCATCGTCGCCTTGGGCTTCCGGGAGGGAACGGGCGGCAGCGACCTGCTTCAGGCGGTGGATCAGGCTCATGAGACGCGACAGCCGCTGGACATCGGTCAGTATGTTAACGTATGGGAATCCCGCAAAGGGGATCTTTTTCTGATCCCGCCGGGCGCCGTCCATTTTTCCGGCAGGGACAATCTCGTGCTCGAAATATCGTCCACCACCTGGTGGTTTACCTTTAAAATTTACGATCACCTCCGCCTTGACCAGGACGGCCTGCCCCGTCCGATCAACCGGGACCATGCGGAGCAGAACATGATCGACACTTTCGACACCACGTATGTCCGGGAGCATCTGATCGCACAGCCGAAGATCAGCCGCGTGCAGGGAAACAGCACCGAGGAGCTGCTCGGCGAGCGGGACGACCTGCTGTTCCAGGTCAAGCGGCTGCGTCTGGACGGACCGTGGGAGGATCATACCGAAGGCGGTTTTGTCATGTACAACCTGGTCGAGGGGCAGCGCGTCCGTCTGATTCCGGAACGCGATGAGGAAGCCGCCGTGGAATGGGGGTATGCAGAAGCCTACATCGTTCCCGCCTCGATCGGCGGTTACCGGCTCGAGCCGGTTGGCCCCGGGCCCTGCACCTTGGTCCGTGCCCAGGTTTCGCCGGGCTGGAATACGCCGCTCCTTCCGCACCACTGGAAGCCCGGTGAGCGGGCATGAGCGGGACCCCCGGCAAAACGCCGGCTGGGAGGGTCGCCACATTGGCCATCGACGCCGGCGGAACCTTCATGAAAGGCGGCGTGCTGGAGAACAGGATCCTTCTGGCCGAGCCGTATCTGGAGCAGCCTTCACGCTCGGAATCGGATGCCGAAAGCTTCATCGCCCATTTCGCCAGCCTGATCATCCGGCTTGCCGGAGCATACATGAAGGGAAGCGGCACCCCGGAGCACGATGTGACGTTTCGCATCGGGACGGCTTTTCCGGGCCCCTTCGATTATGATCACGGCATCAGCCGCATCCGGGGGCTGGGCAAATACGAGCAGTTGTACGGCGTGCCCGTAGGTCAGCTGCTCAAGAAGGAGCTTCGCCGCCGCGCCGGGCTGCCGGGCAGCGCCCCATGGATGCGGACACTCGCGGAAGCAGACATTGCCTTCGGCAACGATGCCGTCCTGTTCGGCATGGGCGCCGCCAAGCGCTACCCCGGCGAGCGGCTGCTCTGCCTGACCTTGGGCACCGGTCTCGGCTCGGTCTTCATGGACCGGGGCCGGACGGTCAGCGGCTCGGACGGCGTGCCCGAGAGCGGCATGCTGTATGCCGAGACGTACGAGGGCGCGCCGGTCGACGGCCAGTTTGGCAGGCGCGGCGTGCTGGCGCTGGCGGACGCGCTTCAGGCCCGGCGGCAAGGCGCTGATGTCATCGACCTTGCCGCCGCGGCCGCCCGGGGCGAGGCCGCCGCCCTCCGGGTCTGGCGCACCTACGGCGAGCGGCTCGGACGGATGCTGCGCCCGTATGCCGCCAGCTTTAAGCCGGACCGCCTGATCCTGGGCGGCCAGATTGCCAAAAGCCTGCCGCTCTTCGGCGCTTCCCTTACGGACGCGCTGCTGCCGGTACGGCTGCCCGTGCTGTATGAAGATGATCTGCTGCGGCTGGTCTTTTACGGAGCCGACATGCTTTTTGACTAATACGGATCCTTTTTCCCTAAATCGGCTTTCGCTGGATGGCCAATACAACTCTCCCCTTAAGGAGGATATACGATGACACTAGAACAACAGTTAAAACAGGCCGACGCGCCGCTGCCCGCCCGTAAGTGGACGATTTACGCCATTCACCATTCCCACACCGATCTCGGATATACCGATCGTCAAGAGAAGATCGAGCAGTACCATGTCGATTTCATCCGCCAGGCGCTGCGGATCGCCAATGCCGCTCATACAGGTGCCAAACCCGAATGGAAAGGCTTCCGCTGGACGTGCGAAACGTTCTGGGCGGTGGAGCAGTTTCTGAAGGCGGCTTCGCCCGAGGAGCAAAAATCGTTTGCCGAAGCCGTCCTCCGCGGCGACCTCGAGCTGTCCGGCACCTATCTGAACATGACGGAGCTGCCGGACGAACAGCTGCTCAGCAGCCTTCACAGCAAAGCCCAAGCCTACGCCGCCTCCATTGGCAGCCGTGTGGACAGCGCCATGACCGCAGATATCAACGGGTACGGCTGGGGGTATGCCGACAGCCTGCTGAACCATGATATCGAGCATTTGTTCAGCTGTATCCATACGCATCACGGCATGTACGCCCTTGGCCGCAAGCAGGCTCCTTTCTGGTGGGAAACGCGCGACGGCCGCCGCCTTCTCGTCTGGAACGGAGAGCATTATATGATTGGCAACGAGCTGGGCCTGTGCCCCGGAGCGCTCGGCAAATACATGATCCGCGACGAGTTCAATCACCAGCTGGTGGAACCGGAAGCGATCCATGACGGCATCGCCACGGTCCGCATCCGCCGGTACTTGGCTCAGCTGGAAGCCGAGCAGTACCCGTATGCGTTCGTCCCCGTCATGCTCTCGGGACTCGGCACCGACAACGGCGCGCCGAACAGCCGGATCATCGAATGGATCCAGGCCTGGAACGAGCAGCACGGCGATCGGATTACGATCGAAATGACCAGCCTGAGCGGCTTTTTTGCCCGCCTGAAGCAGGAAAATCTGGCCGAACTGCCCGTCCACCGGGGAGACTGGCCGGACTGGTGGACGGACGGCGTCAGCTCTACACCGATGCATACCCAGGTCTTCCGGGATGCCCAGCGGACGCTCCGCAAGGCGGTCAAGCTGGACACTGAAGCTGAAGCAAGCGTATTGAGCCGGGCCGAGATCGATGAGACAGAGGAAGCGCTGGCGCTGTATGTCGAGCATACGTGGGGCTACCATTCCTCTATTTATGAACCGTGGCATAAAAACGTCCAGCTGCTGGAGGTCCGCAAGCTGGCGCACGCCGCCGAAGCAAGCCGCCGGGCCTACCGCGCCTTGGACAAGGTGCTGCTGCAGCAGGGCAGTGCCACGCTGTACCCGGATCGGCCGTACCGGTTCCGGGTCAGCAATCTGGCCGGGCGCGAAGTGACGGAGCTCGTCACCCTCCAGCTGGACGGCTGGGAGCCCGGCGCCCTGCGCGAAGGCGTCGAAGTCGTGCGGGAGGATACCGGCGAAGTGCTGCCGCAGCAGTCCGTCCATCCGCACACCATCGTCACCGAGCTCAAGCTGCAGGCGCAGGAAACCTGCTTCCTGCTTCTGCGCCCGCTGGCTCAGGGACGGCAGCAGGGCACGACGACGACCAACACCCGCCTGATCGGAGCAGACCAGGTATACGACATGGACGACATGTTCCAGGGGGCTTCCGGCGCTGCCGGCCATCCGCCGATCCGCATGACCCGGAACGGCCTGGAATCCCCGTTCGTCCGTCTGGCCTGGTCCGACAGCGGCATTCATTCCTGGTTCAACAAGGAACTGGACACCGAGATGCTGCGCAGCGGCAATCCGTACGGTGCGTTCACACCGATCTACGAAGTTACCCGGCCGGCGGATGAGACGGACGCCTCCCAGGTATGGAGCACCCGGGCACGGATGGGCCGCAACCGCAAGGGGCTCCACGCCGAGCGCTCCGCCGGGCGCATTACATCGGTGCGCACCGTGGAGAACGGACCGCTTTATGCCACGGTAGAAATCACGTACCAGTTGAACGGCTTGTCCTACTTCGCCTTGTTCCTGCGGGTCCACTCCAACCGGAACCGGGTCGACGTGTCGGCCCGCTTCCATAAAGACAGCGTCTGGTGCCCGGAGAACGTCTACCTCTCGCTTCCTTTTACAAGCGGGGACACCTTGCGGGATACGCTGTATGCGGATAAACCGGGAGGCGTGGTGCGTCCGTGGAAGGACCAGATTCCCGGGACCTGCCTCGATTATGCCTGCGTCCAGGAAGGCATTGCCTGGCAGGATGACCGAAGCTCGCTGCTGCTGGCTTCGCCGGATACGCCGCTCATGCAATGGGGCCCGCTGGAGTACGGCACAAGACGCCTCCACACCCAGCAAGCGGAGGACGAGAAGCCGGAATCGTACGCCTGGCTGATGACCAACTATTGGGAGACCAATTTTAAAGCGACGCTCGGCGGCTTTTACGAATTTCAATACCATGTCAGCTCGGAGCCGGCGCTGCCGGAGGATGAGCTTGCGGCGGCTATCCGGGCGCTGCACGAACCGTTTGTCGTGTGCCGGATGCGTCCGGAAGGCGTGTAAGCGCCCAACAAGGCGCAATATTTGAAGGACGTCCATCGACGCCAGATTCAAAGAAGACAGACCGTATTTAGCGGAGGTTTTTCTTCCATATAAGAAAGATCACTCTCTGGAGCTTATACCTTCTTATATCTACAAAAGGAGCTGTCCCTCATGGGACGGCTCCTTTCTTGTTTGTTCTTCTGCTCATGCCAAAATGTACACACCGCTCCGGCGGAACTGCGGCGAACCAGCGCTGCAACTTCGCCCTTCTTCTTCGCTCTTTAAGTCCGCACCATCCCCTTCTTCCCTTTCTCTATGCACTTTAGCTCGTCACGAACAATCCCCTTTCTCCCCCACACTTATACAGCAAAATAATGCTATTCTCCGCCAACTCTCTTTAACAGTATTTTCTTCTTTCTCCTTCAATATTTAATTTGTTATTATTTTGTTATATAAATAACACTAATTTTTATTGTGATTAGTATAATAGAAGACAATAAATAACAAATGAGTACATTTAAAAAACGCATTCAAAAAGCTATAATAGCAATGCAAACGCTAACATATTCGAAATGGGGAGAGTAGAAATGAAAAAGAAATCTGTTACGTTGTTAGGATTTGTTATGATCCTGATGCTTTCCATGTCCCTGTCCGCCTGCGGATCAAGCGGCGGCAGTGATGATTCGGCCAGCAGCGGAGGAGGCACGGACACCACCGGCACTTCGTCCGGCGGATCTACCGGAAGCGGAACCGAGCTGTCGGGCAAAATCACGTTTTTGACTAACCGCACCGACATGATCGGCAAAGAGTATGACGATTATGTAAAGCGCTTTAACGAGAAATACCCGAATATCAAAGTGGAATTCGAGGGTTCGCAAACCGATTATAACCAGCAGGCCAAAGTGAGAATGGCCGGCGATGAGCTTCCGGACGTGATGTTTATCCCGACGATTCCGAACTCCGACCTGCCGAAGTATTTTGCTCCGCTTGACGATCTCGGGCTGGATGACAAGATTACGTTTAAAGACTTCAGATCTTATGAAGGCAAAGTATACGGGATCACAACAGGCAACTCCACTTCCGGTATCGTGTACAACAAAAAAGCGTTCGCCGATGCAGGCATTACGGAAATCCCGAAAACTTGGGACGAATTCCTGGCGGCTTGTGAAAAGCTGAAGCAAAAGGGCATCGTGCCGCTGGCTTCCAACTTCAAGGATAAGTGGCCGCTGAACAACTGGGTGTATGACCTGCCGCGGCTGATCGAGAACAATGCGGACTTCCCGAACGCGAAGCTGAACACGGACACGCCGTTCACGATGGACAACGGTTACGGCAAGGCGTTCAGCCTGATCCGTGAACTGAATGAAAAAGGCTACCTGGAGAAGGACATCAACTCCACCAACTGGGAGCAGTCCAAGAAGGATGTGGCATCCGGCAAGTTCGCCATGTACTTCCTTGGCAACTGGGTCATCAATCAAGTCGTCGGTGCAGGAACGACTTCGGACAACGTCGGCTTCTTCCCGCTGCCGTATGACAACTCCGGCACGCTGCGCGCCGCCCTTAGCCCTGACTTCTTCTATGCCGTATCCAAAAACAGCAAAAACGTTGATGCTGCCAAAGCTTTCGTGAAATGGATGATCGAAGATTCCGGTTACGAAGATTTCGCCGGATTCATCCCGCCGCTGAAAGACAAAGAGTCCAAGTTGGCTCAGCTGAAAGAATTCCAGGCTACCGGCGTGGAGCTTCAGGAAGGCACACCGGACGACGCGACGGTTACCGACATCCTCAATAAAGCCCAGATCGATTTGCCGGCCATGGTTCAGGAATTCGTCCTTGCCAAGGATCCGCAAAGCGTCCTGGATAAATGGAACAAGGCGTGGGCCAAAGCCAAGAAAGACCTCGGCAAATAACGCCTGCTTACAGAAACAGCCCGGCAAAGTGGATTATCCGCCTTAGGAGGTAATCCGCTTTGCTGTCGGCTTGCATCCAAGAAACGCCTATAAGCTTGCAGAAAGAAGGTATAGCATGTTCGGAACGCTCTCGTACCGCAAACAGAAGACGATCATTATCGTCTCTTTTTTACTGATTCCATTAATTCTACTAGCCACCTTCACCTACTACCCGGCGATCAAGCTGATCTATTACAGCTTTACGAACTGGGACGGCTACAGCCCGGAGAAGCCTTGGGTCGGCCTGGACAATTACCGGGAAGTGTTCTCCAATTCGGATATTTTCAAAGTGTTTGAGCACAATTTCGCTTACTTTGCGATGGGGATCGTCCAGAATATCATCGCCATTTACTTTGCTGTCGTCCTGAACAGCCGGCTGCGCGGCCGGAACGTGTTCCGGATTCTGCTGTTTCTGCCTTACATCATGAACGGCGTGGCGGTCGCTTTTATGTTCGGATACGTGTTTGACACAACCAACGGCTCGCTGAACCTGTTCCTCTCCAGCCTAGGACTGAAGCATCTTGGCGAAACGAGCTGGCTTGGCACGGAAGGGCTTGTCAACTATGCGCTGGCCTCTACCGGACTGTGGCGCTTTATGGGCTACAACATGGTCATTTACATCGCTTCCCTTCAGGCCATTCCGAAGGATATTTACGAAGCGGCGAAAATCGACGGTGCCGGCTCTTTGCAGACACTGTGGAAAATTACGCTGCCGAACATGAAGCCGGTTATTCAGCTGAACCTGTTCCTGACCGTGACGGGCGCGCTCGAAGTGTTCGACCTTCCGTTTGTGCTGACCAAAGGCGGACCTGCCGGAGCGAGCCAGACCTACGTGCAGCGCGTCGTGGAAACGGCCTTCGCCTACAACAACTATGGATTGGCCTCGGCGATGAGCGTCATCTTATTGTTCTTTGTGGTCATCGTACTTGCCGTTCAGCAGCTTGTGCTCAGCAGAGGAGGAAATAAATAATGCATTCGTCCAAATTCCGGATCCAGGATCTGATTAAATACTTGACCCTGCTCATCGGGGTATTCGTCGTCCTGTTCCCTCCCTATGTCGTCATCATTAACGCATTCAAATCGAGGGATGAATTTAACAGCAGCAGCTCAATGTCGCTGCCCCATAACTTTTTGAATTTCGAAAATTTCAAGGTCGTGTTCGAGCGCGGCGGCCTGCTCAGCGGGTTCGGCAACATTCTGATCATTATCGTCGTCTCGCTCGCGCTGAACATTTTGTTCGGCACGATGGTCGCCTATGTCCTGGGCCGGTTCGATTTCAAACTGAAACCGATCGTGTTCGGGGCTTATCTTGTCGCTACCATCATCCCGAGCATCACGACACAGGTTGCCACATTCGGCATTATCAAAAGCCTCGGGCTGTACAACACGATGGGTGCCCCGATCGTCCTGTACATCGGAGCCGACGTGATCCAGATCATTCTATACCTGCAGTTCATCCGCAACATCCCTTATGACCTGGACGAAAACGCCATGGTGGAAGGCGCATCCCTGTTCAAAATTTACCGTTCGATCATTTTCCCGCTGCTGACGCCGGCTACGGCGACGCTCATTATTCTGAAAACGATCAGCATTTATAACGATATGTACATTCCATATTTATACATGCCAAAGCAGAGCCTCGGCGTCGTCACCACTGTATTGATGCGGTTCCAGGGCGTCAACACGGCCGATTGGAACCTCATCTGCGCCGCGATTCTGGTCATCCTTTTGCCTACGGTCATATTGTACTTTTTCCTGCAGCGTTATATCTTTGAAGGAGTAACCAGCGGAGCGGTTAAATAAGACAAGCATCAGGGAGTGGACTATCGGTTATGAGTACTGCAATCGGCCGCATCATACGCAGGGGATGGCTCTTTCTGGCCAATCTGTCATTGGAGAAAAAGCTGATTCTCGTATTTGTCTTTCTGTTATCGCTGCCCATCACTTATGTCAGCTACCTGTCGGCAAGGTCCACGTTCAATTCCGTGCTGCAGAACGCCACCAACAACGCGGGACAGATGGCCGACAACGCCTCCGATACGATCGACCGGTACGTGGACGACCTGAAGCGCTACACGGCGCTTCCCCTGTATAACAAGGATGTGCAGTACTATCTCGGACAGGAACACACCGACTGGTACAAGAACGAGAGTATGGGCATGTTTCTCAGCTATCTGAGCCATACCAAAAAAGATGTCGTGGCTGTCTACCTCGTTGACCGGTACGATCATATTTTTTATGACAAGAACGGGAACATCAACGATCTGTCGGCCGAAAATCAGCTTCCCGGCTGGAAGAAGCTCTTAGGCGAGGCGGGCGGAGCCCGTCCGATCCTGGAAGGCCGCCACCCGATCACGGTTAACGGCAGCAGTACGATGGATGTCATCAGCGTACTGCGGACCATTAACTCGGCCAGCTCGCTCCAATATCTCGGCATCATCGTCCTGGATATCGATATCCGTTTGTTTCAGGGCATCGTCGAGCCAATGGATCGGGTGACCCAGGGCAGCTCGCTCATTATGGATGAGCAAGGACAGTTGGTGTACGCTAGCGGCAATGCGAATTCGGTTCAGGATCGGCTGACCGCGCTGATGACGGCGGCCAAGGGTCAGAAGGATGGCCATTTTGAATCGACGATACACGGAACCCGTTATCTGACCGTCTACTACACGTCGGATCAGACCGGATGGACGACGTCCGTCACGATTCCGCTGTCCAAAATTTTGTACAAGGTCCAGCAGAACAGCCGGGCGCTGATGGTTACGACCTTAATCCTGCTGGCGATCGCCCTGTTCGTCGCAACCTTCTTCTCTCACGCCTTGACCAAACCGCTGAAATCCATGGTTCGACTGATGCGCAAAGTTCAGCACGGCAACCTCGACGTCTGGATTTCGCCTAAATACAATGATGAGATCGGCATGCTGGGCAGCCATTTCAACCGGATGATTTTGCGGGTCAAAGACCTGCTCACCGAAATCAAGCTGACGGAAAAACGCAAGCAGACCGCCGACATGAGGGCGCTGCAGAGCCAGATCAACCCTCATTTTATTTACAATACACTCGAGTCCATCCGCATGCTGGCCGAGAGCAACGACGATCCGCGCGTCGCCAAGCTGACCTACCTGCTGGGAAACCAGATGAGGTATTCCATCGTCCGCAGCGGGGACCCGGTGACCATCCGGCAGGAGCTGGAGCATGTCCGCAACTATTTCGATCTGCTTGCCATCCGTTTCCCGGATAAATTCCGGCTCATCATGGATGTGCCTGAGCCCTACCTCGGCCTGTCGGTGCTCAAGCTGGTGTTCCAGCCGATTGTGGAAAATTCGGTCTTTCATGGGCTGGAGCGCAAGCCCGGACTCGGCACCATCACCATCACCGCTTCGCGCGAACAGGACCACGTCGTCTTCGTGATCGGCGATGATGGAGTCGGCATGGATGCCGATACCGTCCAGCAGCTGAACCGCAGCCTGAAGCACGGCGACGCGGGCGGTGCATTCGGCATCGGGCTGCATAATGTGGCCGAGCGGGTACGTCTGCATTACGGCGGCACCTGCGGTCTTGAAGTGGAGAGCGAGCCCGGGCACGGAACCCGGGTCATTGTGCGCATTAAGGAAGAACTCCCCGACGAAGACCAAGAGTAAACATCATTACAGCAAAGGCGGGAGAGAAATATGCTTCGAATTGTGATTGTGGACGATGAAGTTCTGATTCGCGAAGGCCTGTCGCGCATGATCGAAAAGGAAAGCGGCCTCTTCCGTGTGGTCGGGCAGTTTCCGGACGGCAAGGATGTACTGGACAGCCTTCCCGGCCTGGAGGTCGATGTGGTTATTACCGATATCCGGATGCCGATTGTGGACGGTCTAGATCTGATCAAGCAGCTGAAGGCTGCCCGCCCGCACGTCCGTTCCATCCTGATGAGCGGTTTCACTGAATTTAACTATGCCAGGGAAGCGATCCGCGCTTCCGCGGTCGACTATCTGCTCAAGCCGATCAACAAAGAGCAGCTGTTTGAGCTGTTGTACCAATTGGACGAGGAGCATCAGTCTTCGCTCGAGAAAGAAGCCTTGAGCCGCAAGCGGCTGCTTCATTCCTGCTTTCTGAGCGAGTCTCCCCTCCCCTATCTATCCGAGGATACCGGGCTGCCCCTGTCCTGTTATGCCACGTTCGTTCAGAAAGGCGGGTCGCTGGAAGCCGCAGCCGGGCGGATCCAGCAGCACCCGGAGCTCGTCTGTGACTGGGTCTCGGTCCAGGAGCGCATGCTCGCCTGGGTCTTTTATTTTCCGGAAGCTCCGGGGCATAAACAATTGGACCGGATCGCCCGTCTGCTGGGCGGCGCGGAGGAACAAAGCGAGGAGGAAACGGCGGTTCATATCGGATTCAGCCGCATCCACAACGGCACTGCCGAACTCAGAGCCTCCTATGAAGAAGCCATGCGAGCCTGCGACCTGGGCTTATACTCAGATTCGGCCCTATATTATGCCGACGGTTATGCCGGGGAAGCTTTCGGAGACATCGTCGAAGCGGAGGATGCCGTCAGCGGCATGAACCTTGCCGAGCAGCTGCAGCTCCTCCATATTCCAGCCGTGCTGGAATGCGTCCGTCAGGGCTTTGAGCGGCTGAAAGAGCAGCGTGCAGGTACCGGGACGATCGTCCGCGTCTGCAGTCAGCTGGAGGATATGGCATGCCGGGAAGTGCAGGAGTACCGGGAGATTCGGAGCAAAGAAGCCCGCGCCCGGCTGGAGACGCAGCTGCGAGCCTGCATGAGCTTCTCCGGCATGGAAGAATGCTTTGTGGAGGTGTTCAGGTCGGCGCTGGAGAAAGTGTACGGACTGCGCAGCGAGATGGGCGGTAAAGCCGTAGAGATCGTCAAGCGCTGGATCGCCGAGCATTACAGCGAGCATGCCGAGCTGAACACACTGGCGGCCATGGTGTATCTGACACCGAGCTACCTCAGCAAGCTGTTCAAACAGGAAACCGGTCTGACGCTGACCGAGTACATCACCGACGTACGACTTAAAAACGCCAAACGCCTTCTGCGGACCGAGACAAACATGAAGGTGCACCAAATCGGAGCGGAGGTAGGATATGCGGATCCCGCTTACTTTAATAAGCTGTTTAAGAAAGTGGTCGGCGTCACGCCAAATGAATATAAAAAGTGGAAATAGCCGCCAATAAACAAGCGCCCTGAATGATCAGGACGCTTGTTTGTTTTTATCCGCCGTTTTTTTTCGTTCCCCATGTCACAAATCAGACCCTTACCTTGTTATATGTGCAGAACGTCATAAAGCTGAAGAATGATCATTGGATTTACCCCACCATTTTTTCAAGGGAGTGTTGTTCCATGGCGGTCAAAGCATTATTGGATCAAGCAAAGGAAGGTTTTGTTGTCAAAGCGCCTCAAGAGGTGCAGTCGCAAGTTTTTCGGCACATTCAGGAGCAGCAGGAGTCCGGCGTCGTTTTCGGTCTCACGGAAGAGGACAAAGCACCGGATTTTACGCTAACGGGTCCGCTCGGTGAACAGGTGAATTTGTATCGCGAGCTTGCGAAAGGTCCGGTCATTCTGACATTTTACCGCGGCAGCTGGTGTCCCTTCTGCAATATCCAGCTTCGGGCTTATCAACAAATGCTGCCGGATATTGTGAAACTTGGTGGCCGACTGATCGCCGTTTCCCTGCAGAGCCCCGACAACTCGCTGTCGCATAAGGAGAAGGAAGAACTAACCTTCCAGGTGCTGAGCGATCCGAACGGGCGTGTCGCAGAAAGCTACCGAATCCTGTATGAGCTGCCGGATTACCTGCAGGATGCCTACAACAATTTCGGCCTGGACCTCACCGAGTTCAACCAAACCGATCGCTGGATCCTGCCGCTTACGGCCACGTTTATTATAGATCAGGAAGGGAATATCCGCCGCGCTTATGTCAATCCGGACTTCATGAAGCGTATGGAGCCTCAGGAAATTATCGATCAGTTGATAAAAATCCAAACCACCCACGAACGATAGGCAGCATCGTGCAGCTGCGGATTTCAAGACAAAGCTGTCCCAGATGTCATGATGACAAATGGGGCGGCTTCTTCATATTAACCAGACCTGAATTTCGGCAGCCGGTGAGTTTTCACTGCCCTTTTTTTCTTGACGTAAATGTGGTTTTTTATTGAAAATGAAAGAACTGGCATGGAAACTCCGCATGCACGCCCTTGAAAAGGAGAGACACGAATGGAGGAGCTGTACGGGAAATATAAAGCACTGCTGTTCACGCTGGCTTATCAGTTGACAGGGTCTGCGGCTGACGCGGAAGATGCGGTGCAGGACGTGTTCTTAAAGGCGTACGGCTTGCCCCCCGAACGTTTGGAGGAGCCCAAAGCGTATTTATGCAAAATGGTCACTAATCACTGCCTCAATCTGCAAAAGACGGCGCGCAAAAAGCGGGAAATGTACGTCGGTCCGTGGCTCCCTGAGCCGATCCGGACGCCGGAAACGGATACGCTCGAGACGGCGGTCGTTCGCCGCGATCTGCTGTCTTACGCCATGCTCGTCATGCTTGAGCGGCTGACGCCGACAGAGCGGGTCGTTTTCGTGCTGCGCGAGGCGCTGGGCTTCGATTATCCGGAAATTGCCGAAATGCTCGGCAAACAAGAAGCAAATTGCCGCAAGCTGATGGGCCGGGCAAAGGGCAAGCTGGGCATATCCGAAGAGGAGACGATCTCAGCCGAAGCCGCCGATATGGAATGGGTTGGCCGTTTCCTCACGTCGCTGAAGCAAGGAAACATCGATCATGTGCTCTCCCTGCTGACTGAAGACGTCATGCTCGTCTCCGATGGGGGCGGAAAAGTAACTGCGGCCACCCGTCCAATACAGACACGCGATCAAGTAGCCCGATTCCTTGCCGCCGTGTTCGAGGGTATACAGCCCTATGATCAAGGAAATCTTCACTCCGAGATTGCCCCTCTGAATGGCGGGTCCGGCATCGTCATCCGTTCGGGGGACGATACCGTGAAAGCTGTCTTTATGCAGCTCCGAGGCGGCAAGCTGTCCAGAGTCTATATCGTACGAAACCCGGATAAGCTTACCAGGGTTTAGCCCTTGCTTCGCATGACCAGATCATGAAAGAGCGGCTAACGAAGACTTATCGCCTACATTAGCCGCTATGTTCAAATGGAAATCAGTCAAAATCGGTTGAAAAAGCGAGATCCTTTTGCTGTTCCAATTCCGCCAGCCGCTCGGTAAGAGCTTTATGAATCGTCGAATAAGCGTCGCTGCCCAGTACGATTCTTTTAGGCGCAGGATTCCGGTCTACACTGTTGATCATCGCAGCAGCCATTTTGGCAGGGTCCCCCAGCGAGGGTGCCTTGGCTTCTTCGATAATCCGCCGCACATGGATGGCCGGGGAGGCCTCATAAGCATCTATCTTTGGTGCCAGCGCGGAGCTTTGATACCGGAAGTTTGTCCTTGCACTGCCCGGCTCCACAATAGTGACGCCTATATTAAAAGGGGCAACTTCAGCCATGACGGATTCGGCAAACCCCTCAATTCCCCATTTGCTCGCATGGTACAAAGAACTTCCCGGGAAAGCGGACTGGCCGCCTACGGTCGACAGCTGGAGGATCCGCCCATAGCCTTGCTTCCGCAAGTGTGGAAGAGCCGCACGCACCACCTGGATGGATCCGATCAGGTTCGTTTCAAGCTGATGGCGTATCTGCTCATCTGTCAACTCCTCTGCCGCGCCGAAAAGGCCGTAACCCGCGTTGTTGACTACGACGTCAATGCTGCCTAGATCATGAAAAGCGTGGTTTACAACCCGGTGTATGGCGGGTGTATCGGTGACATCCAGTTTGGAAACCCATAATAGGTCGCCGTATTTTGCTTGCAAATCATTCACAGCCTCCATATTGCGGACCGTTCCCGCAACCCGTTCCCCGCGTTTCAAAAGCTGCTCCGTCATTTGACGTCCAAAGCCGCTGCTAATGCCGGTGATCAACCAAGTACGTTCATTCATTGTCGAATCCTCTCCCACTCTCTTAGTATACGCCATTAGCTTTTATAACTAACTGGTTAGTTATAAATTACACCTATCGAACGATATTGTCAAATGGAAATGACTCATAGACTGATTCCGATACTATAATGACGTTTCTTCGAAGGAAGTTATGACCCCGCCCTGTTGAACCATGCCCGTTCCGGTTAAATACTATTGTAGTCATTTTGATGGGACGACAGGAGGGAATGATTGTGTACAAGGATCTTGAAGGCAACACAGCCATTATTACCGGAGCTTCTTCCGGCATCGGACGGGCAATGGCGCTGAGGTTCGGTCGGGAAAAGATGAATGTGGTCATTAACTACCGCAGCGGGAAGCAGGAAGTGAATTCGATCGTACAGGAGATTGAACAAAGCGGCGGTCAAGCGATAGGCGTGTACGGCGATGTCACCCGTGAAGAGGATGTTAAAAAGCTGGTAGCCGCCGCGCATGAGCATTTCGGCTCGCTGGACGTCATGGTCAACAACGCGGGCATCGAAAACGAAGTCCCCTCGGAGGACTTGACGCTGGAGGACTGGCGCAAGGTGCTGGACGTGAATCTGACCGGAGCATTCCTCGGCTGCCGCGAGGCGATCGATTACATGCTGGAACACGGGATCAAGGGACGGATCATCAACGTTTCGAGCGTGCACGAGATGATTCCGTGGCCCCATTTCGTGCATTATGCCGCGAGCAAGGGCGGGATCAAGATGATGACGGAGACGCTGGCGCTGGAATTTGCGCCGAAGGGAATCCGCGTCAACAGCCTCGGTCCCGGTGCGATCGATACGCCGATCAATGCCGCCAAGTTTTCCGATCCCGCCGCCAAAGCAAGCGTTGAGGCGCTGATCCCGCTCGGGTATATCGGCAAGCCGGAGGAAATCGCGGCTGCAGCCGCCTGGCTGGCCTCCTCCGAATCCAGTTATGTTACGGGCATTACCCTGTTTGCGGATGGCGGGATGACCAAATACCCCGCTTTTCAAGGGGGACACGGTTAATTCCCGTACAACCCATTTCATGCACGGACAGGAGGAATGCGCACATGAACGAAACCTGGTGGAAAGAAGCCGCCGTGTACGAGATTTATCCCGTCAGCTTCATGGATACCAATGGAGATGGCAAAGGCGACCTTCGCGGAATCATGTCCAAGCTGGATTATTTAAAGGACCTCGGGATCGATGTCATTTGGATCTGCCCGATTTACGAGTCTCCCGGCAAAGACAACGGATATGACATCAGCGACTACTACGCGATCAATCCTGAATTCGGCACGATGGAGGATTTCGATGATTTGCTGCAAGAAGCCCATGCCAGAGGAATGAAAATCATGATGGACCTCGTGCTGAACCATACCTCCGACCAGCATCCCTGGTTTAAGGAATCGAAATCGTCGACCGACAACCCCAAGCGAAGCTTTTATATTTGGCGCAAAGGGGTCAACGGCCTGTACCCGAACAACTGGGAGTCCTATTTCAGCGGCTCGGTGTGGGAGATGGATCCGGAGACGGACGAATACTATATGCATCTGTATTCTAAGCATCAGCCGGATTTGAACTGGAGAAACGAAGAAATGGTACATGAATTGTACCAAATGATCCGGTGGTGGCTGGAAAAAGGCGTGGACGGCTTCCGCTTTGATGCCATCGCCCACATCGTAAAGGCGAAAGGACTGCCGGATGCCGACAATCCCCAGCATCTCCCTGTCGTGAGGGCGTACCAGCTATTTTCCAACCTGGAAAAAGTCCATTTTATGCTCAAAAAGCTGAACAAGGAAGTGCTGATGGACTACGACATCATGACCGTCGGCGAAACCTCGGGACTCGGCCCGGAGCAGGCTTTGGAGTATGTGGGAGACCAGCGCCATGAGCTGAACATGGTGTTTCAGTTCGAACATATGACGCTGGACTCCGCCTCAAACGGCACCGGTAAGTGGGAATCCCGAGCGTGGACGCTGCTGGAACTCAAAAAAGTGATGAGCCGTTGGCAGACTACACTGCATAACCAGGGCTGGAATGCGAACTACCTCGGCAATCATGATCAGCCCAGAGCCGTCTCAAGGTTCGGCAATGACAAGCAGTACCGCGTCCAATCAGCCAAAATGCTGGCGACCTTCATGCTCACCCTGGAAGGGACGCCATACATTTACCAAGGCGAAGAAATCGGGATGACCAATGCAGCCTTTGACCAAATCGGCGACTACCGGGACGTGGAAACCTTGAATTACTATGAGCAGTCCCATCTTCAAGGCAAGCCGATCGACCAGACGATGCAGGCCATCCAGGCGAAGAGCCGGGATAACGCCCGCACCCCGATGCAGTGGGACGACGGGCCTCAAGCCGGCTTTACAACCGGCGAACCTTGGATCAAGGTCAACCCCAATTATACCGATGTAAACGTGGCTTCGGCGATGAAGGACCCGGATTCCATTTATCATTACTACAAGCGGATGCTCTCCCTGCGTAAGACCCATAAAGCGTTGATCTACGGAGAGTACAAGCTGCTGCTTCCATTGGATCCGGATCTCTATGTTTACACCCGTACGCTGGAGCAAGATACCATCCTGGTCATCCTTAACTTTTTTGATGATACGCCGGTCATGGAATGGCCGAAAACGCTGCGGGGCATGTCGCGAGACCTGCTGATCAGCAATTACGATCTGCCGCCTGACGCGGAAGGAGACCGCATTGAGCTGCGCCCCTATGAAGCCAGAGTATACCGGTTGTCCTGACCGGGGTTTGGGAACAAAAAAAGGCACCCGCTGCAAGCCTTACGGCTGCAAACGGTGCCTTTTCCTTGCTTCAAATGATCTTTTCTCCGTGTTCTTTATACCCGTTAATCGTTCAACAAGGCCAGGTCAAGCTGACGCAGGCGCGCCGGATCGGCAATCATTTCGATTTCGGTGATTTTATCATTCTTTACCGTAAATACGAGTACGAACAGGATTCGATCAAGCGGACCTATAACGGCGCCTACGGAACCGTTCACGAGCACAGGCTGGGCGCCTTGGGCACGGCCGGCGAATTGCTTGGCCGCAGCTTGCGAACCATGAACAACCGGCGCGTTTGCGGCCGGCGGAAATGCCGGATCGTTTCGTGTCACGACATTCGGGTCCAGGATAAAGAGAAGTTTCTCAAAATCTCCGGCGCGCGATGCAGCAAGGAATGCATCCACCAGCTCCCGTTTGCGCCTGAGCTCTTCTTCTCTCGAAGCCGATTCATCCCCTTTCACCCGTTGACGTGCACGGCTGGCAAGCTTTCTGGCAGCCGCCTCGTTTCTCCCCAGGATGGAAGCGATATCCGCGAAAGACATGCCGAAAATATCGTGCAGCACGAACGCGATTCGTTCGGCGGGACTTAATTTTCCCAAGACCACAAGCATGGCATGCCCCACAGCATCGGCCATCAGCGCTTCATACTCCGGGTCGCTTCCGTCACGGAAGTGGGTAACCGGCTCTGGTGCACGATCCATCGTCAGATCCTCATGCCGTGATTTACGGGCTCGGAGCATATCCAAACAGACCCGCGAGACGATCGTCGTCATCCATCCCCCGATATTTTCCACGCAGGTCGTATCCGAACGGCTAAGACGTATCCATGACTCCTGTACGGCGTCATCCGCCTCATTCTGTGATCCCAGTATTCGGTAAGCCACAAACTGAAGGTGATTCCGATGCGATTCGAATTGTTCTGCAAGCCCGTCGTGATCGTTCACGCGCCCCAACCCTTCCTTTTCCTTATTACTCATATGTCGTAAGAAATCTAACGGATGTGACCGAAATCGTAAAAAAATTGCAAAAATATTTTTTACCTTTAACGGTCACGTTTCCCTGCCGGTGAACGACATGGGTAGTGAAGGGAATCCCGCTGCCCAATAAAAGGTCCGTCGGTATCCCGGTAAAAAACATGTACAGGAGATGATTGCTGTGAGCACGAGTTTAATCCCTTTTATTGAAATGAATGGTCAAGCAAATGAGGCTATCGATTTTTACGTCAAAGCGCTGGAAGCCAAGGTTGTCTATGCACAGCGGCTGGGCGATTTACCGGAAGATCCGGAGTCCCCGCTGCCGCCGGAGAAAAAGGACTGGATATCCTTTGCGGTCTTGGTCATCGGCGAATCGCAGCTCCAACTGTCCGACCTTGTTACCGGCAGCAGCTACCAGAAGGGCTCGCCAGTGACCATCGTTGTGCAAACTGATGACAAAGATCAGGCCGCCCGATACTTTGACGCCTTGAAACAGGGCGGTCAAGTGAACACGCCGCTTGAAGCCAGCTTCTTCAGTCCCGCTTACGGCAATGTAACGGATCCATTCGGCATTACATTCCGGATTCTTGCCAAAGGACAACAGTAATCTATGCGCACAGCTCTCCCTTTTCACGAAGGTTAAGCTAACCGGTTTCAGAAAGTGGAATCGTATAACAAATCATAAAATAACGCATCGAATCCGCCTTCGATGCGTTATTCAGTCTATCAATATTGTATCCTGGAACTAAAAGCGGGCTCAATGCCCTCTTTTAGTTCGCAGGTTTTTGTTGTGATCGGTTTGCCCTGGATAGCATGAACTCCAGCGACCACTTAACAAAACAGGCTTTAGCTATATATAGCGGGAACGAATAAATCGATTTCCAATGGTCCATGTCATAAATATCAATCCAGACAAAGAAAGGCTCTGCAATGAAGGCAGCTCCTAGGGCCAGTATGACGTTGGCAACAAAGAATGACTTCCAACTTCTGAAATACTGATAGATCAACATATGAATGACAGGCAATACGGAGTAATCAATCGGGCTTAAGCGAGGAATCAGCCTGAAGACTTGATGAGGGTAAGACCATAATCCGAGCTCACTTCCAATATCATCCAGAAGAACAATAACGATGGTTATTGCAAACCCGTAAAGTAAAATATCCTTCAGTCTTGATTTATCGACCACTTTCCACCAAATGATCCATGGCACAATCAAAAGCACCAACAAAAACCACCATTGAATCGAGAACAGGTCATGGCGATAATAATACAGTCTTCTCATTTCAGTAAGTTTACGATCTACATCTTTGATTTCTTCAAAGGAAGGATATCGGTCTGACAAAAGTAATGCAGCTCCTTTTTTTGCACCATTCATCGTCCATGGATTGACCTTAAACTTCCCCAAAGTAATCCCGCTAATTCCATGTCTTCTTTAAGCCAATCGCGTTATATCTCCCAAAGAAGAATAATCTTTCGCCAATTGACAAAAAATTCGATTACACTGTATTCCATTGGAGCGTTGAAAAGTGGATAACTTTAGAGCCAAATATAGAAATCGTTATTATCATGCCTTTGTCACGACGTTCGGCACCATCCAGCTACACCAGCGTAATCCCCTGGTCGTAGCGTTATGGTCCGTAGCATTTCCTGGATTCGGCCACATCTTATTACACAAATTCATTTCCGGCTTTGCATTGTTTTTTTGGGAATTTTATATCAACCAAAAGACTCAGCTGAATACGGCCATTGTGTATTCTTTTAACGGAGATATCGCCCACGCAAAGGCTGTATTAAATGAAAAGTACATATATCTCTATATCCCCGTTTATTTATTTGCCATATGGGACAGTTACCGGACCACAGTCGATATCAATAAGATTCACCTGCTGGCGAAAAGGGAAAATGCCAAATACCCGAATTTTTCGATGAGCCCCTTCGAGGTCAATTATCTGGACAAGAAAAAGCCATGGATTGCGTTAGTCTGGGCAATGACAATTCCAAGTCTTGGACAACTATATATTCATCGAATCTTAGCTGCTGTTCTGACGCTTGTTATGACTATGATGATTGTCATTCAGTCCAATATGATCGAAGCGCTGCATTACGTTTTGCTGGGAGACTTCCCGAAATCTAGAGAAGTGATTGGAGTTCAGTGGTTCCTTTACTTCCCCTCGGTCTATTTCTTTACCATGTATGATTCTTACACGAATGCCGTAGAGCTGACAAAACTGTTTGATTGGGAACAAGCCGATTATTTGAAAGAAAACTATCAGCCGCAAAATTTTGTACTGCATAAGGGAGAAAAAGTCTAATGGGAATCCAGTTTTTCTCTACATTTCAGCATTCACACTACGTTGAGCTGGCTATAAGCAAGCTTAAGGAAAACGAGGTCGTCCAGATTTACGCTGTACCCCTGGATAATCGTTCGATGGATATGAAGTTGGTTGATACGATGCATGGTACGGACGGAACCTCGTTAATCGATATCGGGCTTATCCTAGCCATGATGGGCGGGACCATTGGGGTATCCAGAGGATTTGTTCTCCATTGGGGTCCGGTCTATTGGGGGCTAATCGGAGCGGCTGTGGGATTTGCTGTTGGCTTTGTTTACGATTTGATCAAAAACCTTGTGAAACGAAAAAAGATCCGAACGGTCAAGAAAACTGCCGGTGAAGTGATATTGATCGTCCAATGCAGAGCGGAGCAAGCCCCGTTTGTTGAACAGACACTGTGGGGGAACAGGGCACTCGGAGTTGCCAAAACACAAATGCAAACCGTTCCATCCGAGCCCGCTACAACAGACTTATGATTTGTCCAAGCCCAGAAGGAAGTTGCGTGTATATTCGTAAGCGTCGGTCCATCCCATTTTGGCATAGAAGCGAAGTCCGTCCAGTCCTTTGAAGTAATAAGCGCCCTTTAATCTCTCATTGAAATCGGGAATGACGATTCCGGCTTGCGCTTGATGGTCCTGATAAGCCTGTACGACGTTGTGCCCGTCCATGTGCCGGTCCAAAATGGCCAGATCCACAAGAAAGTCGCCGTAAGCGCAGTTGCAATCCAGAATTCCCGTAATCCGGCTGCCGTCAGACAAGATGTTCCACTGGTGAAAATCCCCATGTATAAAATAGCGGTACGGTTCGTTAAAGTGTGAATAAGCCGTTAACCGGCTGTAAATTTCATCGAATACCTCTTTCTCCAAACAGGAGGTATGGAATAAGGCGTACCAATTCTCCCAGAAGCTGCCCGTTTGGTCTTCCGCATAGACGGATTCCCAATAATCCTTCCAGGTTGGGAACGCACCGTCACCGCCCGCCCCGATCCAGCCGTATCCACGGGCTCCACCCAGGTCAATATGGTTCAAGTGCGTCAAAATCCGAATAAGCTCCGGAAGCCGGCGGCGCTGCTCCTCAGCCGAAAAATCCGCCAGATTGCGGCCTTCTATCTTTTCCAAAATGGAATAATCCAAATTCCCTGTCTTTCCATGTCCGATGCACCGGGGGAAAGGTATGCCCTGGCTGGACAGCAGATCCGATACGAAGATTTCCGATTGGTACGCCCCCTCCAGGTCGCTGAACTTGATCACGTACCCTTGACCTTCATGGTTAAAGGAAAAAACGCGGCTTAAGTTCCCCCCTTGCAGCGGCGTGATTTCTACCGCTCCATCACCCAGATGCTCACTGATCATCTCCTCGACCAAAGTGATGTCCACGATTGGTTTTTCGTATTCGGTCATGCCGTCCGCCTCCCTTTCACTTCCATATCGTTCGATCGGTTACCAGCGATTCCGGATTGAACCCATTATATCCCGGATTGTCTCATAGAAAAATGGGGTCGGGCAATAAAAATATGGTTTATCATGCGGCTCTTCAATGCTCCATAGAGCTCCGCCCGTACCCGTGAAAAAAATACATTTCTTTTGTGTTGACCATATACTGTTTATATAATATACTGTTTTTAAAAGTTACTGTTTATACAATAAACAATAAGGAGAGGGATTTTAAATGAGCATTTCAACCCCCGCAGCAGCCAAATTGGCCGGCCGCAAAGAATGGATCGCGCTTTGCATCCTTTGTCTCCCGCTGATGGTCGTCTCGATGGACGTGTCCGTCCTGTTCTTCGCGGCACCGGCCATTGCCGCGGATCTACTGCCGACCGCCACCCAGCAATTATGGATTTTCGACGTTTACGGCTTCATCCTCGCCGGGCTGCTGCTGACGATGGGCGCCGTCGGCGACCGGATTGGACGGCGGCGCCTGCTGATGATCGGTTCCGTCGGATTCGCCCTAAGCTCTTTGTTCGCAGCGTACGCCCAGTCGGCCGAAACGCTGATCCTGGCCCGCGGGATACTGGGGATCGCCGGTTCGACCCTCATGCCGTCGACGCTGGCGCTCGTCCGCACGATGTTCCAGGACCCGGCACAGCGGACGAAGGCGATGGCCATTTGGAGCGCCGTCATGGCGGGCGGCGTCACCGTCGGGCCGATTATCGGCGGCCTGCTTCTCAACTCTTTCTCCTGGGGATCCGTGTTCCTCATCAATATCCCTGCCATGGTCCTGCTGCTCATCATCGCGCCGTTTTTGCTGCCGGAGTCCCGCAGCACGGCAAAAGTCAAAGTCGATGTATTCAGCTCAACACTCGCGCTCGCCGCGATCCTTCCCGTGACTTACGGCGTGAAGACGCTGGCGGAAGACGGCTGGGCCATCCTTCCCGCTGCACTGCTTGCCGCAGGCTTGCTCATCGGCATTCTGTTCGTACGGCGCCAGTTGACCATCTCTAATCCGCTGCTCGATATCCGTGCGCTGATGGAGCGGCGGACCGGCGGTTCGATCCTCGTAAACTTTATCGCTACGTTTACGCTCATGGCCAGCTCGCTCATCAATACCCAGTTCCTCCAGTCGGTTCTTGGATACTCCCCGTTCGTCGCTTCCCTCTGGAGCGTGGCGCCTTCTGTGGTGGTCGGGGCAGCGGCACCGATTGCCGGTAAACTGTCGCAAATCTACGGAAGACCGCGCGTCATGGCCGGCGGCTTTCTCCTGTCGGCAGTCGGATTCGGCGTACTGACCCAGGTCCGCCTGGAAGGCTTCTCGCCGCTGACCGTGCTGCTCGTCGGCGCCGCCTTGGTCGCCGCGGGCATCGTATCCGTCATGACCCTCGTCACCGATTATGTCGTAGGCGTCGCTCCGGCCGATCGAGCAGGAGCCGTCGGCGGCCTCATTGAAACGTCCAACGAGCTCGGAGGCGCATTCGGCATCGCGCTCCTCGGCTGCGTCCTTGCGGCCATTTACCGCCACGCGGTCACCCCGTTCCTGCCCTCAGGACTCGCGCCGGATGCGGCCCAGGCAGCAGGGCAGACCATTGCTGGCGCATCGGCCGCCGCCCTGCATTTACCGGCGGATGCTGCGGCGCAGATCATGAAGGCTTCCCGTGAAGCGTTTATCACCGCCATGCACGCCACCTGCCTGATCTCCGCCGTCATCCTGCTCCTGGCCACCGCAGTCACGCTCGGAATGCTTCGCGAACAGAAGAAGGCCGTCCACACCGCTGCGTAAGATCAGCGCAAGTGAAATGAATAAAGGCTGCTTCCAAGGAATTATCCCTGGAAGCAGCCTTTTTTAGCGGCAGCTTTATTTGTGTATGCTGCCGCTAATTTTCCGGTTCAAATACTGTTCAATCCCGTCCAGCAACCGCTCCAGCCCGAATTCCAAATCATCGCCTACCGTATTTTCGGCCTCGTTCTCGCCCGAATAAACCCCGGACATGACGATCGGGTACAGGTTCGGATATTGTTCAGGCTTCACCAGCGTCTGAAGCGCCACCGAATAATTGATTCCGCTGAACTCCTCCTCGCTCGAACCCGCCTGAACGGCCCGGTCGATGTCGCGCTGGAGCATCCCGCAATGACGGGCATAGCCGCTCAGCAGAAGAACGATCGACATTTTCTCGAAATCGTCCAGAGGCATGTCCCGCAGCGGCCGGAGCGCCCAATCGACGATCCGTAAATTGTTAGGCGTGATCGGAATGCCGAGGATCGGAATATCCCCATACCATGGATGTTTCCGAAAAATAGCGACCGTTCCGAGTACATACTCGCGCATACTCTCCCGCCATTCATGCGGGGGACGCTCAGGAGTCAGCGGAATATCGCATGCCGCATCCTGCATGAGGATGAGCAGGTCGTCTTTGCTTGGGATATAACGATAAAGGGACATCGCCGTAAAACCGAGCGCCGACGCGATCCGGTTCATCGAAACGGCGGCGAGGCCGTCCTGGTCCGCGATTTCAATCGCCTTCGACACGATCTGGTCGATGCTCATCTCCCGCTTGGGCCCCCGCTGTGGAGGCTTCACCAGTCCCCAGCTCAGCGCTGCGCCGGCAGGAAGCATCTTCGCCGCTTCTTCCGGTGTCACTTCTTCATTACTCATCAGATCTACCCCCTAGTCGTCCTAAGCCATTATGCGCCCAAAAAAATGTATATACCATAAACAGTATATCACATTTGACTGCATTTTAAAAAGTCACGGGAGTCATTCCCCCATACTTCTGTCCCCCGCCTTTTTCACTCACCGGGCCGATTCGTTCTTAGGCATCCCCTCCAGGAGGCTTCGGCGAAATTCGTTCGGAGTCATGCCGTATTCCTTTTTGAAGACGCGGTAAAACGAACGCAAGCTGTTGAAGCCGGAGTCAAACGCAATCTCGGTGACCGGATCGGCGGTGGACAGCAGCAGCATGTGGGCGTAGGCGGCCCGCTGACCGTTGATATAATCGCGGAACGAGACGTGAAACTGCTCGGAGAAAATTCGAGAAATGAGGAACTTGCTGATCCCGAGTTCTTTGGAAAGCGTGTCCAAGTTGATGGCCTCCAGAAAATGAAGGTCGATATAAGCAAGGATCTTTTGGAAGAGATCCATATCTTTTGTGTAATCCACCCTTTTCAGGGACAGCAGCGGCAGCACATGCCCTAATAATACCGAAATGTATGCCTTGAGCAACCGGCTGTCGCCAGGTTCGCGATACAGCTTGTACAAGCTGGTCAGGGTGCCTGATACGACCGGATGTTTGTGGACGACCGGGTGGTCCGGAACATAATGAAGCAAATCTCCTGTGTAATCCCCCGGAAATGAAGCGTCAAAGAAGATCAGCAGGATTTGGCTGTGGTCAATGGTTTGATAGCCGTGCGGCTGATTAGGGAAAATGATCGCCATGTCCCCTTCGGACAGGACGTACTCTTGTTGATCGATGTGGACACGGATGTCGCCGGACAGGACCATAGCAATTTCGACGTTTTTATGCAGATGCAGAGGATAGGTATTGTTGGTGGAAATGAATAAATGAAACTGCGGGTCCCTGTGCTGGTATTTGATTTTCATTGCGATCCCCCGTTTCGGTCTGATGTGAACCCTGGCAGCCAAGCTTGGTTTGTTATGAAAAAGATAATATGGATGTCTGTATCTGCACAAGCACCGGGCGCAACTTCTGGCACAAAAAAATTCGTTTTTGGCAGGTAAAAGCAGCCTAAAAGATTTAAAGTTAGAGCAGTAAGCGGCTCCATGGAGCGGAGAAACGCAGCATTCCACCGGGCTTCCTGCTCCATTTGCCGTTGAAGGGAGGAAGTGTGATCGAATGACAAATCGAACAGTAAGGGGTGCATTTATGTTACACGGCAAGCGGATGAAACAGAAGAACAAAGGAATGAAAAGCATGGCTGTTGTGTTGAGTATTATGGTAGCGTTTCCATTTGTGGGAATGCCGCATTCCGGTTCGGTTTCGGCCCAGTCGGCGGATGAGCAGAAGTTTGCGGGCGCATCGATTCCCGCTTTTCCGGGCGCGGAAGGCGGCGGGGCTTATACGAGCGGCGGCCGTGGGGGCGACGTCTATATCGTCACGACCTTGGAAGATTACGGCGCCAACGAAAAGGCGGTCCCGGGATCGCTTCGCTACGGGATTATGTCCACGCCGAAAGAAGGCCGCACGATTGTTTTTAACGTATCCGGTACGATCGAGCTGGAAAGCTCCCTGCTGTTCAAAAACATTAAAAACCTGACCATCGCCGGGCAAACCGCGCCAGGCAACGGCATTACCCTCGCAGGTTGGGACACCAACATCAGCAACTCGGAGAACATCATCCTCCGGTATCTCTCCTTCCGGCCGGGGGCGACCAACGTGTACAACGGCAGCGATTCGATGGATGCGCTCTGGGGCAGAGACAATAACTATTTTATCATTGACCACTGCTCCTTCAGCTGGAATACCGATGAAACGCTGTCGCTGTACAGGGGCGAAAATGGCACCGTCCAATGGTCCCTCATTTCGGAGAGCCTCACCCTGTCCGGGCATTCCAAAGGCAGACACGGCTACGGCGGCATCGCCGGCGGAGACAAAACGACGTTCCATCACAATCTGTATGCCAGCCACACTTCCCGGAATCCAAGGCTCGGCGGCGGGTATGCCGGCGCGGCGGATGCCGATCACGTGGCGGTCGTGCAGCTCTCCAACAATGTGATCTATAACTGGGGCTTTAACGGCACCTATGGCGGAGGGTTCACCTTTACGAATTATATGAACAATATCGAAATCGCCGGTCCAGGCACACGGGATAATGTAACTGACCGTGTCATCGATGCGGGCGAATCCAAAAAGCTTGGCGGCTTCTACATCGCCGGGAACCGGATCAACGGCAAGCTGACGGGATGGCTCGACGGCTCGTCCCCATTGGTGAAAAGCTCCGGTGACGCCAGCGGAGACCAGCCGACGTCTTTTGCGTCCAAACCGTATCTCTCTGCGGACAGCACGGGAGTCAATCACGGGGTGACCAATCCGGCGTTTGACGATTATGTGCAGCATGGCGTGGAAAAAGCGAACGAGCCGCTACTGAAGGCCATTTTGGAGAAGGCGGGAGCCACCTACCCGCGCCGCGACGCCATCGACGCAAGAATCGTCGCGGAAGTGGAGCAGGGCCTCGGCAGATATATCAACACCGAAAATGAGGTTGGCGGGTATGTCACCCCATTCGGCGTGATCGAGGAGCAGCACGGCGCCGATTTTGATACGAATCGGAACGGAATCGACGACCAATGGGAAAAGAAAAACAACATCTGGGGCATTCAAGATGCCTATAAGACGGTAACCGGCACGGGCTACACCTGGCTTGAGCTGTACCTCAACAGCCTGGCCGACATGGACCATGCGGCCGAAAATCCGGATGCCACGCTTGCGGCGCCGCTGAACAATGCGCAGTTTGCACTGGGAGAGGACATTGAGGTCAGCGTCAAAGCCTCCTCCAAATTCGGCAATAAAATCAACAATGTGGCCGTATACAACGGATCGCAGTACCTTGGAGAAGCGGTGAAAAAAGGCGGCGCCTATGTGTACACCATCAAGGGCCTTCAGGATGCTTCCTACAATATTTCCGCCAGAGTGACGGACACGGACGGAAATGCGACCCAAACGACCGCAGCCACCATCCATGTCAATACGGCCCCTCGTACGCTGGCTGATGCAGGCTGGGCATCGGCCGATATCGGCCGCCCGGATATTAAAGGAACCGGAAGTCTGACGGACGGCGTAATCACCGTTAAAGGCAACGGCAAGCTGGGAACGAGCGAAGGAAGCACCGAGCAATCGCCGGAAAACGATGCTGCGAAAGACGATTTTCATTTTGTATATAAGGAAATGACCGGAGACATGGAATTCACCGCGAAGCTGGAAGCCATCGGAGCCGTTGACAATCATGCCTTTACCGGACTGATGATCCGTGATGATTTGCAGGATAACAGCGCCACTGCAGCCCTTGGATTATCCTGGGTGAAGCTGTCCAAAGAAACAAGCTGGTCGGCTTATCTGACGGGTAGAGATCAGCAGGGCTCAGGCTTTGATCCTTTGACCGAAACATTGGACAGCGCATCCAGCGCGCAGGAAGCCGGTATTCAGCTGGTTCCCGACATTCCGTTCAAAATCGGCGGCGTCGAGCAGGGCTACTGGCTTAAGCTCGGCCGGAATGGCAACACCTTCTACGCCTACGGATCGACGGACGGCAAGGAATGGAAGCCGATCGGTCAGAGAACCATCGCGATGCAGGATTCGGTCTATGTCGGTTTTGCCGTGGACAGCAACGATGTGGCCAATGCGATCGAGCAATTAAACTTTGCCAAATTCTCGAATGTGAAACTCGAGGATCACTTTGCTCCCATAAGCAACTAAGCTTAAATAGGGCGGGATGTGTGGTCCCTCTGAGATAACCCTTTTTCCGGTATGTAAAAATCGCCCGGCGGCCGTTTTCCGCACGGGCGATTCTTTTTTATTACAACTTAGGCTTCGATCGTTTTAATGACTTTCGCCGGGTTGCCTCCCACGATCGTGTTGTCCGGAACATCCTTGGTCACGACCGCTCCGGAAGCGATGACGACGTTGTTGCCGATCGTTACGCCCGGGTTGATGACCGCCCTCCCGCCGACCCATACATTGTCACCGATCGTTACGGGTTTGCCGTATTCCGGTCCCTTGATCCTTTCATACGGATCCACCGGGTGAGTCGCGGTATAGACGTGAACCCCGGGACCAAACAAGCAGTTGTCCCCGATCCTCACTTCGCACACATCCAGGATGGTACAGTCAAAGTTGGCGTAGAAGTGTTCACCGACGTGAATATTGTAGCCGTAGTCAAAGCGGATGTTAGGCTCCATCGCCAAGAAGTTCCCGGTTGAGCCCAGCAGCTCCTTCAGGATTTTCAGCCGCAATGCTTCATCCGTTTCGGTCGTCTGATTGTACATGCGGGTCATTTGCCGGGCATATGCCCGCTCCCGCGTCAATTCAGGGTCGGCAGCGACGTACAATTCGCCGTCCAGCATCTTTTGTTTTTCTGTTTTCATCTCAGGAGTGAAGCCCCCTCTCATCTTGATGTAATGTTTGGTGCAGCTGCACGGGCTTGGCTGCTCTAGACAGAGAACCTGCGATCCCAATGCCGATCAGCACTGCGATCAGTGCGTGCAATAACCCGAAATGCTCTCCAAGGAACCCCAGCGCAGGC
Source organism: Paenibacillus sp. FSL R5-0378 (assembly GCF_038009285.1). Taxonomy (NCBI): domain Bacteria; kingdom Bacillati; phylum Bacillota; class Bacilli; order Caryophanales; family Paenibacillaceae; genus Paenibacillus; species Paenibacillus sp. FSL R5-0378. Next base: position 2,721,141 of record NZ_JBBPAY010000001.1, on the reverse strand, counting down.
GGGCCCACCAGAAAAGCGATGTAGCCTGTGGTCGCCACGGCTCCGACTCTTGCGGCAGCGCCTTGAGGATCATCTCCCGCCGCCGATAGACCGACCGGAAAACCAAGGGAAGCTCCAAGTCCCCACAGGACAACGCCTATGGAGGCCACAACGTCATTCGGACCCCAGATCACCAGCGATAACCCCAAAATGGCCGCCACGGCGCATCCGGATAACACCGGCACCCGGCCATAACGGTCCAGAACCCATCCGCCCGTAAACCGTCCCAGCGTCATCGCCGCAACGAACAATCCGTAAATAAATGAACCTGTCAGCGAGCTCACCCCGTAGCCATCCACCATGGTGAGCGGCAGCCAGTCATTGGCGGAACCCTCGGCAAACGCCATGCCCAAAACGATGATTCCAATCAGCAAGGTGCGCCTCTCCGTCCACATCTTTAACTGCTGCTGAATCGCCGATCCTTTAGGTGCTCCAGCACCCGCCGGTTCCTTCCCAGACTCCTCAGGCAGGTATCGCCAGCTATAGAGCACTGCTGCCGCCATAATTAAGGCAAGGATCGTGAAATGGACCATCACCTGAAGATGGATGGCGACCGCGGCGGCGCCGAGTGCTGCGCCCACAAGCGTCCCCACACTGAAAAAGCCGTGTAACGCCGGTAAGAGCGTCCGGTTCAACGCCTTTTCCGCGGCCGAACCCTCCACATTAAGCGCAACCTCCGCCGTACCATAGCCGCCGCCGAAAATAATCAGGCCGATAATAACTACGGGTACCGAAGCCAGCGACGTACCGATTCCCGCAACGACGAAGCCAACCACAATCAGCAAAGAGCTGATCAGGATGACAAATCGTGCGCCTTTCCGGGCTACGATCGAACCTGACGTAAGCAGACCGAACAAAGAACCGGCGGCAATCGCAAATATAATCATGCCCATCCCGGCGGTGGAGACTTGAAGCGTGTCCCGAACGTCAGGCGTGCGGGAGACCCATGACGCAAAGGATAGACCCGGCAGGGCAAACAGCAGAAACAGAATATTCCGGACCGTTCCCGGATGCGGTTTACTTTTCACAGATGTCATTGGGCTGACCCTCACCTCCGCTTCTCTACCAATTGCAGGGAATAAGCCAGGCTTTCCAACGTCATGGTCGTCAGCCCGTACATGTAGTCCTCATCCGGATGCTCCAGCAGCGCCAGCTGCGGCATATGCATCTCCGGGATATACTTCAGGCATTCCTGGCGGATCAGATGGATATCATCTGCCTGTACCAGACTTCCCGTCAGGGCGATCGTCTCCGGGTTCATGACCGCTATCAGGCTGGACACCGCATGCGCAGCCAGGGAATGGAAGGTCTCCCGGTCGTGCAGCTGCCGCAGCTGCTCCGCCTGCGAAATACCATACGGTAAAAAGGCGATCTCTCCGGCAAAGCGGGTATTCCCCCGATGAATATGCCCATCGACGATTAGCCCGGCGCCCGGCAAGCTCCCTTCGAGAAACGTTGCGACTGCAATCGACTTCTCGCTGTCATATTCCTGCTTCCGGTAAAAACCGTACACGGTCGAATTCATGTCGTTCTCCAGAATGACCTCGATCCCGTGTTTGTCGCGAATGATCGCCTCCAGCGGGGCATGAATCAGTTCAGGTATATCGCTGACATTGATCACGCCCTGATAAACCGCACCCGGGACACCGATCCCAACCGCCCGGATTTGCGGGTATTGGGAGATGAGCCCGTCGATCAGTTTCTCAATCGCTGCTACATCGATCCGGCCCGCTTCCTGCTGCCCCTCCTCTACCGCTTCACCGGCCAGGTTAGCAACCCTGTACGTGAGGGAGTGCACCTTCACGCCGGCCCGGATGATCACGCAGGCGATATAAGCATAGTTCACATTATATTGATACAGTCTAGCCGGACGGCCGCCGCTCGATTCCTCTCGATCCAGCTCGAGCAGTTCACCGGTCTCCAGCATTTCGTTCAGAATGCTGCCGCAGGTCGCCACGCTTAATCCGGTCATTTGTGCCACCATCGACTTGGTACCCTGCTTCATCGATTTGAGCGCTTGCCGCACGAGCTCCTGATTCATCTTTTTGACTCGCATCGTATTGTGCGTCACGGGATTCATTGCCGCTACCCTCCCCTTTTAAACTTATTAAAATACTTTTAATAAGTAATAACATAAATGATTTTGCTGTATCTGTCTACCCATTGATCCTGATCGGGTGCTAAAGCTGGATGACCTTTTACCAAGACACGGGACGCTGCAAGTAATTAACGCCATGCAAAAAAAGCCGACCGATTTTTAAAATCAGCCGGCAAATTTATTTTTAGTTCTTCGGACGCGGGGAATCGAATAAGTACGATACGAGGTTATCCACAAAAGGATCTTCCAGGGTCGAATGCCGGTTCAGAAGCCGATACCACATCGGTCCATAACACAAGTCCGCGATAAGCTCCAAGTCTGTATCCCTGGGCAATTCGCCACGCTGCTGTCCCCGCTCCAACAACCGAATCAAGGCTGCTCTGCGCGAAAAGATAAAGTTGTCACGAAAGACTGCGGCAAATTCAGGGTTAAATTGGGCTTCCGCCATCAAACTGCATACGATTTCATCCTTTCCTTCTATCAGGGAACGGAAGGTCCGCTTTAAATATTCAAGCACATCGCTCTTGAGATGGCCTGAATCCGGCAGGCCGATCTCCGTGTCCGCGTGCAGTTTCAGCGCCTCCATTACGATAAAAGGAACGCCAGGCCACCAACGGTATAACGTAGGCTTTCCTACACCAGCCTCTTTTGCGATTTTTTCCATCGTTAAGCTCGGGTACCTGCCCGATTTGAGAAGGTCAAGAGTCGCCTTCATCACGGCTTCATACGCTTTTTGGCTTCTTGGCCGACCTACAGCTGTTGTTTTGTCTTGCTCAGTATCCATGATAGCTCCCTCAAAATAATTTATTTACAGAACGTTACGTAATATATTATAATTCAAACCAGAACTTCAATCAAGCACAGTGAGGAGTCGATCCAATGGAACAATCTTTAAAAGGTCAACGTGTCATTATTATGGGTGGAACATCAGGAATGGGGCTGGCATCAGCCCGGTTGTTGGTCGAATTGGGTGCTGACGTCATCGTCACGGGGCGGGATCAGGCCAAGTTGGAGACCGCTCTTCAACTTCTGGGGTCTGGCGCTAAAGGAGAGCAGCTTAATGCAGCTTCTTACGAAGATCTGAAATCTTTTTATGAACGTCAAGGAAGCTTTGATCACCTGGTCATTGCGGTCTCGGGGGCTAAAGGTGGCGGAAACTTCCGTGAACTCTCGCTCGATGAATTGCGCAGCGGCTTCGATGCCAAGTTTTGGCCGCAAGTGACGTCTGCCCAGCTCAGCCTGAATACGTTGAGCGGCAGCGGCTCGATCACCTTCCTCACTGCGATTTCGGCCCGTTCCCATGCGCCAGGCAATGCCGGACTCGCTGCGATTAACGCCGCCCTGGAGTCTATGGTTCCCATATTGGCACAAGAGCGGGCACCTGTACGCGTTAACGCTATATCTCCTGGTGTCGTGGATACGCCTTGGTGGAATTGGCTGCCGAAAGATCAAAAAAACGCCGCGTATGAATTTTACAAAGAGCAGGCCCCGGTTAACAGAATAGGCCAGCCGGAGGATATTGCCAAAGCGGTCCGTTACTTAATCGATAACACGTTTGTGACCGGAACCGTGCTGGAGGTGGACGGCGGGCTGCGACTTCGGTAGCACCGATGCATCCGACAACGTCCTCATCATGGAATCATGAGTATTTCTTGTGACGCTGAACAGGCTGCCGTTATGAAGCGGCAGCCTGAGTGCTAACTTTCGATGCACAAACATAAATGATTTTTGATCATTTAAAAGAACTCGTCGATTAATGACATTCCATTCGTGATCCGCATCTGACTATCCTGCAAAAAGTCGCGGGTCCAATCGTCCGGTTCACGTAAATCCCAGCTCCGGTGCATACCGACGAATACAATGATTTCACGCAGTCTAAGGAAGAGCGGCAGAAGGTCTTTCCAGCCATCAGGCATAGTACGCCCATCCGCGGTATAGCCACGCACGAAATGTTTGATAAAAAGTTCATACTGCGCCTTCCGTTCGGATTTCGAATCTTCACCAAAAACATACAGCAAGTAATATAGCTGAACGGCGATGTCTTCGACATACCAGCTGTACTGGCATTCGTCGAAGTCGAAAAGTGTGATTCCTCCAGCTTCATCCACCATAAAATTCCCGACATTCATATCCCCGTGGATCAAACCAAATTGATCCTCTGCAGATGGCAGGACAGCCAGCTGTGCTTTAAGCTCATCCAGGGCCTGAAGAATCGGTTGATGCTCTGAGGGCAGCACATTTTTGGCCTGCAAGAGGTATTCATTAGACTTCCAAGTATGTCTTCTGAGCGTTGGGTTATAACGCTTCGACAGTTCGTGAAGATGTCCGGTGATGCGTCCGCATTGTTCATAAAGCAATGCATTTCCTAAGCACTCCGGATATCCAATCTTGCGACCAACCGCGTGCCTGAATGACGTTACATAGAAATCAATCATATTTCCATGCACCTGTTCAATGTCTTTCCCGTCAACTGAAGATACCGGTTCTGAAACAGAAAGTCCATTCGCTGAAAGATAACGAATCCATTCGATCTCAGCCGCAAGTCCTTTCCATGTGCGAAGCGTGCTCGGGGTGAAACGGAGGATATATTTTGAATCGCCCTTCATGTAGGAATAAATAAAGTTCTGAAAGCCGCCGATGAAAGTCAGCTCCTTTGGGCTGACGCCAAACCGGGCGGCACCTTCTGCGGCATGCTCGTTCAGGAACATTAATTTTATTTGGGGGTCCATGAGATCTCCTTGTGAATATAAAGTTTCATAAGATATTAGGAAACACGCTGGAACTTTGCCTTAAAGGTTATTACGCCTCAAACTGTAAGGTGAATACGAGTGCCCACTCCGTTCGGCTTAACGACTCCGTTGAAAGATCCGATGTACGCATGGTATTGGAGCTTGTGGCTTGCATGCCAAACACATGCACGGCCTGATCGGCCGTAAACGAACGCGGCTCCGCATCCTGGATCAATCCTCGGGCCGTCAGCTTTTTGTCCCAAGGGATGTGAAATGTGGCTAAGTCTGTTCCCGAGCGATTAACAATGCCTACCTTAATGGTTGCGGACTCGTCCTTCTCCCCAATGGATACCATATCCGTGGATATGATCACTTCTATTTCGTTATTCTTCTGCTCATCCGGACTGTAAAACACATCCCCTATCCAGCCTATAGAATCTACTCTCTGACCGTCCTTCCAGATGTCTATGTCCAAATTAGCGATCGGCTTGCTTCCTTCATATTTCAGCTTAAATGCACCGGACATCGCCCCGAGGAACGGCTGAAACTTGGCTGCCTCCCCCTTGAACAAATCAACAGGCACCAGCTCTATTTTGGCAGGACTTGCTTCCCCTTCCGGTGCGGTTGTCTCTTTACTCTCTGCAGTACATCCCGTTAAGACGAAAAAGATGATCAATATGCATGCTTTTAAGCGCATGTTACCTCCCCAAAGATGTTCCCATAATTCCAAATTGTACCATAAAATGCGTTATAAATGAGGTTATCCGCGCGGTTAGCGAAAAAAAGCAGCCGATCGTTGGGATCCGCTGCTTTGATTTGCTTCATAGTTTTGGGTGGGTTATCTTTTACACCGTTCCGAAAGTAATTTTCATACCCGCTGCATAGGTGGCCGCTGTTGATGAGGTAAAGAACTCCGACATTGCATTTTCACATTCATATTGTCGGATGGCCTCTTCCATTGACATTTCTCTCTTTAACAGGCTATCAATAAATGCTGAACGCTCCCCCGGGTTACTGAACTGCATAGCTTCATAAATATCGGTACCTATCTTCGCTGTGGGATCATAAATGTTTACTTTATCGCTCATCCGGCATTGGACATTACGTAATCCCAACCGATTGAAATATAAAGGCAGCTTTATTCCGATGTTTCCGTCCTTACCGGTGCGTTTCAAGTCTCGCTCAAACAACTCCTGCAACTGCCCTAATGGAATCACCGTGGACTGATCCATGCCATCCAAGTGGAAACCTGCACTATTTCCGATCCAGTGAGGCTCGAATGCAGCAACTTTTCCTTCGGGTTTGACAGAAGCTTTCATTCTTTTCAGCGTGCAAAGCGGGTCGTTCATATGCAGCAGCACCGCGTGGCATACGGCAAGATCAAATTCCTCATCAAAGCATACCGAGTTAAAATCCGCTGCAATGAACTCCGACCGGTATGGTAGATTTCGAAAGAGCTCTCTTGCGTGCTCTATCAGCTTAACACCGGCATCGACACCGACATATTCCGAACCGGCTGGCAGCAGAGGCAGCAATCGGAGCCCCAAGTGACCAAACCCGCATCCAAAATCTACGATTCGAACGGGATCATCAATGTTCCATACGCGATGAATCAAAAAATCAATATAATCATCGTTATAATACAAGGCAGTAGACCTTTTTAAATACTCGATTTGACCATCCCAATAATATGGCTCCATGAAGGATCTCCCTTAACGTATTTGCGCCGCGGTCGCTTATATAACATACAATCTACCCCAAAAAAGAAATAGACTTATCTTCAATTTTTTTATAAACTATTATGTATCTATGGCTTTTTTAGTAAACCCATTAATGCATGGAACCGGCACACTTTGTGCCGGTTTTTTTATTACTTCTACACTGTTCCATCTGCACATCTATTTTCCGCCTATGCCTCACAACGTCCACGATTTTGACGCCGGTCCGTACAGATCATACATCGAAACCGGGATGCCAAGCTGCTTCATATAGGTAAACATTTGGCCGCGGTGGTGATAGATATGCGTCGTAATCTCGATCAACCATTTGATCTGAACAGAAGGCTGGTGCTTGGCAAAAAAAGGGGCGGTCGATTTGTACAGCAGATCTGCCTCATCCAAGTTGTTCATGTAGTCTTTTAACGCTGAGACTCCGCGATGCATAACCTCTGACAGGGCAGCTGCGTCTTTTACATGCATAACAGACATGACCAGACTTCTAACCTGCTCCATGGGTTGTTCCTGCAAAATGGCCAGTTCTTGCTCGGGGACCTGAACAAGATGGCGGGCAAGCTCGATTAAGCTCCGCATGTTCTCGCGAGGACGATACTCCCAATGCTCCTCCTCAATCATGGAGAGCAGCGAGGCGATTGTCGTGAGCGCCAGCTCCATCTCTTCAAACAGCAAATCCTTGATGCGGGATACTTCCGGATTCATGTCTCTCATCCTTTCTTCGGGCAGAGGATCATTACGAGCATGAATATAACACCTAAATAAGTCAGAACTTGGCTTATTTTATGTGATAATATGGAAGAAAAATATGTGGCGGAGGATGAGCATGTATTGATCAAATCACAGCGCCTGATTCAATTAATGATGGTGATTAACGCCAAAAGGTCGTTTACGGTCAGGGAGCTTGCCGACGAGTTTGGCTTGTCTCCGCGGACGATTACCAGAGATTTACAGGAACTGAGCGAAGTAGGGTTTCCGATCTATTCCGTGCAAGGGCGCGGCGGCGGTTACCGGCTGCTCCAAGAAAGGATGCTTCCGCCGATTGCCTTTTCAGAGAACGAAGCGGTCGCCGTATTTTTTGCCTGCCAATCCCTGCAGTACTTTGGTTCCGTTCCCTTTGACGAGAGTGCGGCTTCGGCGATTCACAAGTTTTATCACTACTTGCCTGCCGATGCGAAAGAGCAGATCGACCGGCTGCGAAATCGGGTGGTGATCTGGAATCCTCATCGGACGATGTCCGCCGACTGCCTCCAGACTCTGCTGCAAGCGATCATGAACGACAGCGTCGTGACTATTGCGTATAAATCCGGCGATGGCGTCACGCAAAGAGATATTCAGCCCATCGGTCTCTATGCGAGCGAGGGATACTGGTATTGTCCGGCCTATTGCTTCCTCCGCCAGACCTACCGGCTTTTCCGCGCAGACCGAATCAGCTTCGCGAGTGTGAACGACGGCTTTCCTGACCGGAAGGATCTGGGCGGACGATCCGTATTCGATTGGATCACACCGGATTTGACCCGCTTTGAGCAGCAGTGCGATTTGATCGTCGATCTAACAGAGGAAGGCGTACGTTCGCTTGAAACCAACGTCTGGTTCAGTTCTCACATAGAAATTCATGAAGATGGAAGAGGTACTTTACGCATGCGGATCCCCGTTCAGAAAATCGAATTTTTCACGGATTTGATTTGGCCCTTAGGGGGAGAAGCAAAGATCGTGGGGCCTGTAGAAGCGGTAGAATATATTCGGCAAAAAATAGATAGGATTACTAAATGCTAATTTTGATCCCATGAGTTAAAAAGAAGGCAGCCGTTCGCACTGACCGGATACCTTCTTTTCCTGATGAAGTCGGGACACTTCACTCATCTGTCGACGGTTGCACCCATGACGGCTGCTTTTACATAGGGTTGGCCCTGCAATGCTTTCAGGCTCTCAGCCGTTCCCGTTACGACAACGCCAAACAGGCGCACGTCGCTTGTTTCCGGTTGTTCCTTATCCTTGCGTAAATAATCATAAATCCGCTTAAATTCCTGCTTATATTTTCGATTGTGATGCACTCCATATTCCAGTGCGCTAAGAAAATCCTTTTCAGAAACATCATTACGATCCGGATGAACGCCAAAACCGTATACGCTGCTCGCCCAGTCGGGAAACGGATCAACAACGGATCCATCTGGCATTTTAGCGGCCGTAAAGGGCTTCATATTCGAGTAAGTGTCTACCCAATACCACACGGGATGGACACCTGGCGGAAGCATCGCCTTGATCTGCTCCACCGTATAATTTTTATCAAAAGAAATGCCCATTTCAACCCGCTTCCGTCCATGCATGTCCTTCAGCTGCGGAAGCTCGTTAAGATAGTTCGCGTATTTTACGCTCGGGAGATAGAACAGCATCTCTCTCTCTCCATTATAGCGGTTATAGGGGCGTGAATAATGAAATCCTTTGGCCTCCATTTCTGGGTCCATAAGCGACAGGTCAGAATAGTCGCCGAAAAAGCGGGAAAAACTTCCCCAGGAGCTAAAATCGTAGTTTTCCTCCCCCCAGATGACCGGGACTCCCTCTATAACCTTATATGTCCGATATTCAAGCGTACCATGAAGAAAGCCGTAGTTAATCTGGAAACCTAATATATACTGATTCGGACCACTGATTGCTTTGAGCATCTCAATGTCACGCATTGCATGTTCTTCGCTTCTATACTGAAGCTGTAAATTCGCAAACCACCCTCCCGCAAGGATAAATATCGTAACTGCCAATGATATGATTGCGTTCCTAAGTATCGTTCTGCGGCGTGCCTTCTTGACGAGAGCCGACAGCTTCGCCCCATCATCAAAGCTGGATTCGTTATCGTTCATCATATAGTCCTCCATATTTTTTCTGAAATAGTTTGCGTGCCCGATATAGGTACGTCTTCACCTTCTCCTCACGAATGGCTATGAGTTCAGAGATTTCTTTATAGCTAAAACCCAGTTCGTATTTTAAAATAAGCAGCTGTTTATAGATCGGAGCCAGCTCTTCCATCACCTTTTCGATCTCTTCTCTCCGTTCCTTTCGCAGCAGGATTTCCTCTGGAATTTCACTGCCTTCCACCGTCGCCTCTTCCATCGAAATCTCGATTCGTTTGCGTTTTCGGAGCATATCGTAATATCGATTGAGTGCGACCCGATACAGCCACGCCGAAAACTTATCAGGCCCAATGGAATCAATATACAGGAGACCTTTATATACCGCGTCCTGGACGATATCCTCAGCGTCAGCCCTGCTTGCCCCAAGGCGAATCAGGTACCGCTGAATCTGTTTCATTTTATCCTGCATCAGCCGCAGCATCTGCTCGTTATCCACTTTCAACCTCCCTCCAAGCAGTACAACGTTTGGGTAGGTGCATATGTATACAAGCGCGGCAAAAAAAGATTTTTCCTCTCGTAGAATCGGACCCATCGGTGAGTCGCAACAGCCATGAATTAAACAAAAAAACAGCCGATCTTATCGATCAGCCGCCCGACTACTTATTTGTTTGTAAAATTGAACACCTTTGCCGCACCGATCTCAGCCCGCAGTTCCTTGTCCTCTTCCGTGAACCTGTTGTTCGTATAACGCGCGAGGGTTTTTCTCCAAAAATGAATGGTCCTTGAATTCCTCTCTGTCGGGGTCGTGTAGATCAGCCATTTTCCCTGGAACCGGTTGAAGATTTGGGTTATGGCAACCTCGGCAACGCCCTGACCCCGGAAAGGCTGCAGTATAAAATATTCATTCACCAAAAAGTCGCTGTCATCCTCCACATAAGGCGGCGTGGCAATCAATGCGAATCCTGCGGGCACTTCGTCGACCTGAATCAAGAAAGGAAAAAGGCACTCCTCTTTTTCCCACCAAATATCAAACTCCGGCATTTGCTGCTGAAGCGTTTGAAAGGCATCGCTGTCTTCAAAGACGCCATACCGATTGGGAAGCACGTTACGGATCCCTGCTAAATCGTGAAGATACAGGGGGTAAAGGTTATAGATGATTGATTGTGTATCACGCCTGCTTAATTCAACCGTTATTTCCGCCATGTCGGATCCTCCTCAAAGAGCCTTTTATCTATTACCGTAAAGTATATCGGCTGGCGCTTTGAAACAATAGGCAGAGAATACACATAACCATTTAGGATACAAAAAGGGCTCGCGCTGGTTTGGTCACACGCAAGCCCCTGGCATTATTTTTTCTGGTATACGATCTTTCGGATCGTTTCTACCGCGAGGCAATAGGACTGGGAGAGCTGCTCCACATCAATTCCTTTACGGAACGATTGCCTGATCTCTAGATTGCGTTTCCGCAGATAGTCCCGCTGTCCCGAAAGCTGGCCCCATTTTTTGCGGCCGTCCTCGCGAGAAGGAATATAGATCGTCCTGCCTTGGACGTATTTTTGAATTTCCTGAAGCAGCTGTTCAGGTAAAATGTCGCTCGCAGATACATATTTCATTGGCTTCGCCCTTTCATCTAAGTGAGTTGCAGATGGTATGGTAGCAAAGCCTGCATGACAAACATCCTGCTAATGAATTGAAAATGATGCGGTTAATAGATAAGGCTCCATGCAAAACAACCGCCGCTGTTTGTCATATAGACTCTGCATGGAGCAAAGATGTAAACTTTGCATCGGGTAAGCTTTTGGATTCAGTAGGTCCTGAACCGGCATCATCACGATATTCCTCTCTTTCGGTTATTCATCTGCCTAGTAGTTTCCACATGATATCTGTGGATTCCTTTGACTCTAGCAAAAAAATGAGACAAATCACTGCAATTCAGGTATATTCAAGGAAAAGATTCAAATGGAGGAAGAATTTTGAAGAAAATTGTCATGATATTGCTGGCTTGTGTGCTGGGGATTTCGGTAATCACGAATGGACAAAAGGCGGAGGCCAGTGGAGAGACAGAATCAGAGCTGCCTACCATCGAATTGAAAGATAAAGGAGTTATCCTATCAGGTCAAACCATGCTTCCCATTGGCCAGCTATTTAAAGAATTGGGCCTGCAACTGCAGTTTGATCCCAAACAGGGAAACATCGGCTATACAATCGGGGATATCAAGGTCACCGCTAAGCTGAATGTTAAGTCCGTGTCGATTAATGGAGCAAAAAAGCTGTATACTGTCCCTCCTCAGCTCATCGAGGGCAAGTTGATGCTTCCCCTCCGGATGATAACGGACACGCTGAATGCAAAGACAACAGTAGATTACACCAGGCCAATAAATGAAAAAACAAAGCCGATCAGCTACGTTATGCTCACCACATCAGCCAAGAAAGTTATCATTTTTATTAATAACGCCTATGAAACCTATAAAAAATATATAGGCAAGACTGTTTGGATTCACAGCTACCGGGTGCAGATGAAACTAACGGAACTTGACGGAACGCCAACTAAATCGGTTCACAATTTGTCGCAAGTTAAGATCATCAAGGTAGAAAGCGATGAACTAATTACCGGCTGGGTTGACGTATACTTTACTTATCAAAACAAAACATATAAAATTAAGAGCCTTCACACCGAGGATTTCCAAAAGGTAATTTCGACCGTTAACCCTTATAAAACCTTTAACTTTCCAAGTTCATCTTGGAAGCTCATCGAAAATAGCCAGGTTCGTGTAGGGATGACCGGCAAGATGCTCGAATTATCCTGGGACAAGCCGGACCGGATCCTTAATTCGGGGAATCATACCGTAACCTGGATCTACGACATCGCACCACCAAAATTGTTTATCTACGTAACGCTGAAAAACGGCGCTGTAACCTCCTATTCTTTGGAGGAGAAATAAGGTTCTCTTCAATCTCATATTAGAGTTCGGAAAAATACGATCCAGAAAAGGGAAGCGCAAGAATTAGCGCTTCCCTTTTCTTATACTAAACACTCATCAGCTATAACAACTATCTCCAAATGTCACCATTAGTCATAGCAGTAATACCCGTGGACAAAACGCTACGGAAACCAAGACTCCACTTTCAATCCCACAAAATCGTATCCGTCGTTATATAGGCCGCACCCGCCTCCTCAAACGGCCGCGAAATCTCCCGCTCGTTTACGGTCCAGATCGACACGTCAACTCCGGCCTTGCTGCAGTTTCGCACGTCATCCGGCGTCGCCGAACGATAGTCGTAATCCAGAAAAGCAGGCTGCAGCCGGCCGATGAGCTCAAGGTCTGCTTCGCTTGGCGGCTTCGCCGATAGAAAGCCGAGCGGCACCGCCGGATCGATGGCACGCACCTTCAACAGATCGTTGGCATTGAAGCAGATGAAGCTCATTTGTCCCATCATGCCGGAGCCGCGGACCAGCTCAACGAGCCTTTCCAGATCGCGATCCTGGTGGTATTCCTCGATCTCGACGAATGCGTGCATGCCGTATTTGACGCATACGGACAATACTTCCTCCAGTGCCGGGATTTGCAGGCCGGAATAATCGCTGATCCCGTTTCCGGAGGTGATGCTCAGCCCTCGGATCTCGGCAAACGAGAAATCCTTCGTCCTCCCCGATCCGTTCGTCATCCGGTCTACGGTACGGTCATGATGAACAATCCAGCGGCCGTCCGTCGTGCAGTACGTATCGCATTCGATGCCCCAGAATCCCGATCGTCCCGCCAGTTCAAAAGCCGCGACGGTATTCTCAGGCGCCTGCATACTAAGCCCCCGATGGGCTACATACTTCGGTTGCTGATTCACCTGTCTTCACCCCATGATCCGAATTTTTGTTGCTGTCCTCATCCTTTAATCGAACCGAGCATAACCCCTTTGTTAAAGTATTTTTGCAAAAAGGGGAATATGATCAGCAGCAGCAGCGCCGTTAACATATTAAAAACCATTCGTGAACGAATGGTTTTTTCCTGCTGCATGACGGCCGGGTAATTACATCCGTTCCATGATAAAATATCCGGTATATCCTAAAAAAAGGTAAGGAGGCAGGAAGCTGCAATGGATGTAAGGCTATCAGAACGAATCATCGAAAAATGGGCATCGGCGAACGCCGGTGCGATCGGTCTAGAACCTAATCATATCCAGGCTTCATACATCTATAATCCGGGAGGCTTCGGCAATTTGTCCCTCCGCTTGTCGGACGGCCGCACGCGGCTTCATGTTAAGCTGGCTCCGCCTGATCGGAGCGAGCGGCTGCAGCAGTGGGCGGTCGTCAGCAATTATCTTGCCGAACACTACGCCGCCCCCAAGATGTTCCACAGGATTGAAAGCGAGATCGTAGACGGGTATCCGTACGGCCTTGTGTTCGAATATATCGAGGATGCGGTCCCGCTGGCGGAAGCGGCGAATTCGGAGGCTATTCTGACAGGCGTCATTGAGACCGCCTCCAAGCTGCATCGCGACGGCATTCTCCGCGGAATGCTGCCTGAAGCCGAAACCCGCACTTATGCGGATGCCTTTGAAGACGAGTACATATCCAGGTTTACGGAAGACTTGGAAGGAATCCGCGGATCCCGAGAGCTGCTGCGGGACTTCATATCGGATGAGACCATTTTGTGGTTTGGAGAAGAGATCGAAAGGCTGAGGGAAACCGTCCGGCAGACCCCGGCATTTGGGCTCCCAGCGCGCGATGTGGTCCATAACGATCTGAACGGAAACAACGTGCTGGCTTGCGGCAAGGGAGGCTTTCGGATCATCGACTGGGACGATCTTTCCGCCCAAGGAGATGCGGCGATGGACTATTCGGTTATGTTATGGCCGCTAAGGCATGGCCCCTCATGGCCGGTTTGGAGGGAAAAGGTGTTGGCCACGGCAGGAGATACGGTTGCCCAGCGGCTTGAGCTGTATTTTCGGGCAAAACTGCTAGACGACGTCATTGACGTCCTGGCCGATTACGTCGAGTCGGAGGAGGTCCCGGAACATCGGGAAGAGGCCCAGCGCAAGGCCAAAGCGGTCCATCTCCGCTCTTATCCGCAGTATCTCGCCCAGTATGGAGCCGGATAAGCAGGCAGCGTTAGAGGCTGGAAACGGATTGCTGTTCTTGAATAAGGAGAACACATCATAAAACTCTTTCCACCCGCCTTGATAGACGGGTAGGAAAGAGTTTTTTTCACGATGTACAGACTGCGTTTATTTCCGGGCAACGAGCCGCATCAGCATGTCGGCCTTCGGAATTTGATACACCTTGCTTCCATTCGAATTGATGACCATCACACCGGAGAGGACGGATAAATAACAAACGATGAGCTCACGCGGATCTCCTTCCGCCAATTCCCCTGCCTGCTGGCCCTCTTCGAATAACGGAAGCAGCATATCTACATACGTATCCATAGAATATTGCTGTTGGAGCTGCTTGACTTGTTCAGGCACCCCGTCGGACGTGGCTGCCTGGTGAATCAGCATGAAGTATGGAGTGCCGTCTTCATTGAGGATTTCCGCCGTTAACGCCCTAATTCTCTCGAGCGGCGTTCCCGGCATGTCATAGACACTGCGCAGCGCCGCTTCCGATTCGGCCATCGCCTCCTGAACGAGTGACGTGAACAATTCGTCTTTGGATTTAAAATAATGGTACAGCAGCCCGTTGCTGATGCCTGCCGTCTCCGCGATCATGCTCATCTTTGCGCTGAGGATGCCTTTGCGGGCAAACACCTGAAGCGCTGCCGACTTGATTTGTTCTTTTCGTTCATCGCGAATTTGGTGCAATTGCTCTTCGTTTAATGGTGCCAATGTCAAGTACCCCTTTACCGGAAGCTACCGTTTTTTCTACCAGTATATCAAATCCATCTTCACTATCGCTATGGTCTGACCAGCTCGAACGCCGATTCCGGGAAATGCGGGAGCATTTCTTCGAGAATCGTTTCAACGGGTTGGCTGTTGTCCGCTGTAAGACGGGAGAGCAGTTCCCTACCTTCTTCCGAATCGGTTAACACTTGGACTGCTGTTTCAGGGTTGAAAATGTTTCGGGGGGATACCGCTAACGTATTAACCGCCCAATAGAGTCCATAGAACTTCCAGTCGGGTTTGCTGACCGCATATCTCAGGAACAGCTCCATATATTCCCGGCTGAAGGCGTTCCTCTTGCTCGAATCCGTCCCATGGTATTCGACCCCCTCCCACCGGAGATCGGCCGTACAGTTCAGCCAGAACGCCGGCTCGATGGCCTCCTTGATTCGGTGAAGCACGCCTTTCTCCCAATCCGGCCGTTTCTCGGCGCGCTGTTCCCGCAAACAGGCCTCCAGGATTTCGACAGAGATGGCAGCCACGGTCATGCCCTGGCCGAAGATCGGGTCATAGATGCAGTAAGCATCTCCCAGGACCAGCAAGCCTTGTGGCCACTTCGGCATCTGTTCGAATCGATGGCAGTACAATTCCGGAACGCGGAAAGGTCTGGGTGACGCCATCGGTTCGAAATCGCGGACGAGTTCTGCGATTTTCGGGCTCGGAAGCTGCTCCAGGGCGCTCTCGAATTCGGCGGCATCCGTCGGAGGGTAATTCCCGCCCGGACGGGCGAGCAGCACTTCTGCCGTATCGTTTTCGATAAAAGAGAAGACACTCGTATACGTACCGCTCGCCGGCTGCCCTTGAATGTTGATGACATCCCATTCATCGATCAAATGAGTCAGATGCGGCGGTACTTTATAGCGGCGGGTGCTGTATCCGAGCGAAACTTTCAACAGATCCGGCTTGGGAACCTCGTAGCCCAGGTCCGTAAGCCAGCCCGACAGCTTTGAAGATCGCCCGCTCGTATCAATAACCAGGTCGGCCGTCAGGGCTTTCTCCTGGCCGGACTGCTCACGGTCTCTGGCTTGCACCCCCGTTACCTCGGATCCGTCAGGGCTCGTTAACAATCCCGTCACCTGGTGTTTCGTCAGAAATTTCACGTTGGAAATGGCTGCCGTCCGCTGGCGGATGACCCACTCCAGAATCGCTCTGCTGAATTTAAGATCATCCCTGTCGTACTTCATTTCCAGGGTGCCGTACTGGTTCATGAAATACGCGCTTTTGTTCAGGGAAGACGGGCAGCCGTTCGCGATCATATCCTGCTCATAACCAGGAAAGAGGCGTTCGATGACCGCTTTCCCCCGCGCCGTAAAGCGATGCGGATGGAATGCCTGAGGCGTTCCCGGCCGCACGTCCGGCCCTGTCGGATAGGCATCATTTTCGACGATCAGTACCTCTTTGAAATGTTCCGAGAGCACGCGTGCGGTCATGAGTCCCGCCATACCTCCACCGATGACGATGGCCTTGCTTGTGTTCCCCTTGGTAACCATAAAATGATTCCTCCCTAGTTTAGATTGACTCATTCAGTCGATAATATTCCAAAAAAATATGAAGTTCCGTAATTTAGATTGACTCAGTCAGTCAATGTCATTATGCGGTGATTAACAGTTATTGTCAACCCCTTTTTTCATGCATCAGCATTTGCCTGTTCAGACACTTTCGGGCACAACAAAACGGCGGCCGGCGAAGACTTGAAGAATCGCAGTCTATCCCTGCGGCAGCCGTTGTTTAACCATGCTTTCCGTTACATTCCAATATGAACGTGAAACCTGTCATGTTGGATCACTCCTGCGGCAGTATCGGCCGGATCCTTTTGATTCGTATCCACAAGATAATCCGCATTGACTGCTGCAGACTTCAGTTTATTTAGCAAAAACAGCGAACGGTCCAGTAAGTGTATATCCCCTCTCTTATGGAGACGCTCTTTTATCGTTTCTTCGTCTGCGTGCAGTACCGCATATTTGAGCTGTACGTTTAAATCGGCGATCTGCCGGCAGAACCACTCGAATTCATCTTCGACGACAAAGTCGATCACGACATGAAAACCGCTTTGGATAAAGTTTCTGGTGACCGAAAGAATATTCATCCAGGCCAAGCTCAGACGTTCCTCCCATGTCGGGGCAGGCTCCGTCATCTGCATGTGGAGTAAATCGTCGCCCACGATCAGCACACAGCGTTCCACGAGCCGAGCGAGCTCTTTCGACGTTGTCGATTTTCCGACCCCGAGCGGACCGGAGATCAGATAGATTTGCTTCGTATCACCGTCCATATGTAATCTTCCTCCTCTTTCTACAAAAGCCATCAGCTGCGTCTAACCTTTCCAACTCGGCCGGGTTCAGACTTCTGTAATATGCCAGAGAACGCCGGCGGGATCCAACAGATGGATGGCCCGTCTGCCGTAAGGCTGGATTTCAGGAGGCTTGGCTTTCACGCCGTATTTTCCGATGACACCGGAGTGTTGAAGGTGGCTCCACCACGCATCCAAGTCCTGAACGCATAGTTCCAGCATATAGTTCATCTGCAATTCAGCGTTCTGATAGTTCTGTAGATGGAACTCTGTTTCGTCCATCCGGAAAATCGTAAGCTCATCGCTGGTGAAGATTTTTTCAAATCCCAAATCCTCATAGAACTGCACAGCAAGCGGGTAATCCTCACCGGACGGAACAAAAGGCCTCAGCTTAAGCGCTTTCATCGTCATCATCTCCTTAACAAGAGTTATTAAAAACGCCCTACGGCATCATTATAACAGCCGCAGAGCGTAATCCAATGAGTATTATATTTTTATACTGATTATATGCCTAACTCAGCCAGCGATGCCGGTCCAAATGGATCATCGAGCGTGTCACCCGAGCTCAATAGCCAGGCAGTGGGCATGATTTGTAGGCCTATGCTCCGGAAGGGAAACAACCAGAGCTCCGTAAGGCTGCTCGAACGGTACATCGCCCACACCCAGCAGCCGCACGGACTTTACTTTGTCAGCCGGGGTCAACGTACGAATGACGGCCAGACGATCCTCCGGCCAGCGCATTTGGAAGGCGTAGAGAATATTCCCCTTCTGCGTAAATCGGTAATCTGCCGCTGTCCATTCCACTTTGTTTTCGGTGAAATGGTCAATGACCACCTGTGAAGGGCCTTCGCCTGACACGCGGAACGGGCGGGTGCCAAATATTCCTTCGCCGCAGACTCGAATCCACTCAGCCATCTCTCTGAGGATATGCGTGCACTCGTCGTCGATTGTACCATCCGGCTTCTGCGGAATATTCAAGAGAAGATTACCGTTTTTAGAAACGATATCGACCAGGATTTCGATGACATGCCCCGGCTTTTTATACACAGACCTCACATTATAGAACCAGTCCCCTACGCATGTGTCGGTCTGCCACGGCTCAGGTTTAATGTCAGGCTCTTGGCTCCGCTCGATATCCAGCACGCCTATCGTGTATATTTCCTTGCGCCGATCCTTCTGGTTATAGACCGCACGGTTCACGCCGCCGTGAATCGCAGCGCTCGTATTATACAGGTGTGCGACAGCGCGCAGTCCAGCCTCGTAGGCGGGATCATCCAGGGAGAGCTCCGGCTTTTCCCAGTAGCCTGGTGTGAACGGCAGCCCGCCGTCCGAGTACAGCAGATCCGGCTGATACTTATCAATGATTTCCTTCATCACGGAAAACCAATGACGATGCCACCATGGATTGGATGTATACCAAGGCGCAATCGAATCAGCCTGTATCCTGCCTTGATGGTGTTCCTTATTGGGCAGGTACAAATCCTCATTCGCCGGATCGTTCCCATCGTAAGGAATGCCGGCATATGGCCCCTCCTTATCGCTGCCTTTATTCCAATGGAACCAGCTGAATGTGGCGCCGAGATGCTCCGTTAGGCCAAAAGGCAGCCCACGCCGTGCGGCCGCATCCTTCCACAGAGCGACAATATCTTTTTTGGGTCCCATATTGACCGAGTTCCAGCGATGGATGCTAGAATCATAATTGAAGAAGTTATCATGGTGCATCGCCTGCGCCACGAAATATTTGGCCCCGGCTGCCGTGTATAGGTCCATTAAGGCATCCGGGTCAAACGCCTCCGCTTTCCACAGCTGCACAAGATCTTTATAGCCAAATTTCGATGGGTGACCGTAGTGACGGATATGGTATCGGTATTGTTCCGAACCTTCGATGTAGATGTTCCGTGCATACCAGTCTCCGTACATCGGTACGGACTGGGCGCCCCAGTGCGACCAGATCCCGAACTTGGCGTCCCGGAACCACTCCGGACATTCGAATTGGCGGAGGGACTCAAAGGTAGGTTGGTAGGGGCCTGCGGCGATTTCGTTCCAGTTCATCGGTATTGCCTCCTTTGCTCGAATCAGGAATTGATTTTATCCTAGCAATCCTCATGCCATGAATGAATACAGAATCCTAACCTTCTGTTGGATAAAATTATCTACTCTATTTAGAACGGGGAATATATATATGGGCAACCAATCACTAGCAAGGCTGTATATGGAAAATCTGGACGTACGGGTCACATCGATGGGTTATAACCAGGTATGGACGGATTGGCGGGAGCTCGACTACACGCCGGACTTTAACAAGTTTTATTTGATCTGTGACGGGGAGGGATGGCTGAAAATCGGCGATTCGGAATTCAGACCCAAACCCGGACAATGGTTTCTTATGCCTCATGGGGTTAAGCAGTCCTATTCTTACACTTCGGGCCCCAGATACACGAAATATTGGTGCCATTTTACGGCTCGGATTGGAGACCGCAATCTCTTTGACCTGATTCAAACCCCACTGTATGTGGACACAAAAAATGACAGCGAAGCGATCCGGCTGTTCCGCGAATTGCTCGACAGCGATGCTGCGGCTTCCATTAGCGGTCCGCTGCTTGTGAAATCAGCCATGCTAAGATTGGTTTCTTATTATATTGAGCATGCCGTTTCCTCCGAGGTCAGCCTCCATCGTTCGACGGAGCCCGAACCTCTCGAACAGGTGATTTCGTATATTCAGAGCAGCTACCGTCACAACCTGACTATTACGGATTTGGCCGAAAAGGCTCATTTGCATCCCAACTATTTCATCCGTGTATTTAAACGCCAGTTCGGGATTTCCCCGATCCAATACATCAAGAAAAGAAGGCTGGAGGAAGCAAAACTGCTGCTTGTGACGACGAACCTCCCATTATCTGAAATCGGCGAGCGGATCGGAATATCCGATATCTCCTACTTATCCAGAATTTTCAAGGAATCGACCGGCTTCTCGCCGACCGCATACCGGATGACCTTCAATTCCCATCAAACGGTATCGCCTTAATTAAACGCGGTGCAGCTGCCGTTAACACGAAAAAAATGGTGCTTGTATAAGCACCATTCCAATGAAAAACATGCCTTGCCTAAAGAGTCAAGCCCACGGTCTTCAGCACTTCCGAATAAGACGGTTTGGGCTGATGCTTCGCATCAAATAAGAATGGCCAATTCTTTCGGCCCCGTACAGGGAAATGGTCCAGCCAGGTATAATCATCGGCAGCGCCCCAAAAAGTGACGGAAGTGATATATTCGCTGTATTCCTGGAACAACCGGAAAAATTGACCGTAACGTTCCGCTTGAAGAGCCAGCATCTCTTCCGTCGGAGCCGTGAGGTCGGTCCGCCGGTCATCGAACGCAAACATCGAAACGTCCAGCTCCGTAATATGCAGCTTCACGCCCAAACTGGCGTATTTCTCGATCGCCACGCGGATATTATCCAGCGACGGGTGATACAGGCTCCAGTGCGCCTGAAGCCCGATGCCATGGATCGGCACCCCCTGCTCGAGCAGCGATTTGACGAGCGTGTAGATTTTCTCACTTTTCACCGGATCGGCCTCGTTGTAATCGTTGTAGAACAGCAGCGCCTCCGGATCGGCTTCATGAGCGTACTCAAACGCCTTGGCGATGAAATCCTCGCCGATGATATCGAGCCACTTCGAAGGCCGCAGCAGCTCGCTGCCGCTGTCGGATACCGCTTCGTTCACCACGTCCCAAGCATAGAGTTCTCCCCGGTAACGGGATACGACCGTGTTGATATGAGATTTCATGCGGGCCAGCAGCGTCACCCGATCCGTTTGGCTGCCGTCTTCATTTTCAAACACCCATGTCGGCGTCTGATTGTGCCAAACCAGCGTATGGCCCCTTACTCCCATGCCGTTGGCTTTAGCCAGGGCCACCATACGGTCTGCCGCCTCAAACGTATATCGGTCCTCCGTCGGATGCAACCTTTCGAATTTCATTTCATTTTCGGCAGTCACGCTGTTGAAATGCTCAATAAGCAAATCACGCTGCGAGTCCAACGTCACCGGATTGACGGCGGCCCCGATCAAAAACTGTTCTTTAAACGCTTCGCGCAACCTCATCATACCTATCCCCTCCTAGAGAAGTTCTACACGCCAATGCTTTATGAAAGACACCTTCATCCCAAAGTGTAAGCCTCCTCATGATCACGCAACAACCTGCCGTTGACCGTGTCCTCACCCGGCAAAGTATGGTTGTCTTTGACCACAGCTTGCGACTTTCAAACAGCCAGCGCAAACGAGGACATTCCCGGAGGAACATCCCCTTTGCATAAAGAGCGAACGAAGTCGGATTACTTCAGCACTTGGTATTGAAAATCGGAAAAATCCGCCGTCCCTCCGACCTCCCGGGTGGAAAACAAAAACAGACCGATGCGGCATCCCATAAAATGGTCCAACTTGTATACCATCTTGTGCGTAATCCCGAGCTGCCTCCAGTCCGCGCCATCCCGGTAATAAAACATGCACTCATCCGCATTGTTCACGAAATTGCCAATCGTCTTGAGTGTGACGACGTTTCCGGAAACGGGAATTCTGGCGAGTTCGGTCCCGGGCTCTTCGTCGACCAGTTTGCCGAATATGGAGCGGTCTTTGGCCTCTCTGGCCAGCATCACCAGGTAGGATCGGCCGGCCTCCTTGGTCAGGGCAATCAAGCCGTACGTACCGATTAAAAAGCATAAGCCTGCATAATCGCCATCTTTCAGCCCGCTGCCGTCCAGCGTGACTGTCACCTCGCATGCCGGTCCCATGGCGCGCTGCGTCAGCGTATTGACCGCGAACGTCAAATTGGGGCTGATCTTGCCGGATGTGACCCGGTAGACTCCCGGTTTGTCCGTTACGGACCATAATGCATCGTCAGGCGTATGATTCCACTGCCAAACATCCTTCAGGCGTACTTTGCCGTCTTCGTCCGGCGTGTAATCAAAGTCGTCGCTTCCAACCAAAGGCTGGTAGGTATACCCCGGTCTTGTGCTTGGCAGCTCGATCATTGGGGGTGCTGCTTTGGCGAATACCGGAAATCCGTTCTCAAAGCGCAGCGGAACAAGCACCGGAATCCGGCCGACGGCGCCGTGATCCTGGAACAGCACAGCCACCCATTTCCCGTCCGGCGTATCCACGATGCCGCCCTGCGCTACGCCTGAATTGAAATACCCCATATCGTCATTAAAGGCCTCTCCGCCTGTAAATTCACCCTCCAGGGAATCCGCTGCAAAGCAGGCCTGCGTTCTGCGCCCTGAAGCCTTCGAAATATGGATAAAGAAAGCATAATACCTGCCATCGATCTTATAAAAGTGGGCACCCTCGTACCCGAGATGATACGGCTCCCGTTCTTTCACGATAACGCGGCTCAGCCCGCCGGGTTTCGGACCGGAAAGATCCTCCTTCAATTCGAGCAGGTGAATCTCGGCATTCCCGTAAATCAGATACGTCCGGCCATCATCGTCAAACAGCAGGGAGCAGTCGTGATAAAAACCCTCGATGTATTGCTTCGTCCATGGACCGGTTACACTATCTGCCGTGTACAGGTAAGTCCGGCGGGTATCGTTCGCCACGAAGATGACGTAGAATTTACCCTTGTGGTAACGAAAAGATGGCGCCCACATGCCCTGGCCGTAAATATGTTGGCCGTCTTCGAGCCGCTGTGCGGGCGTATTGTCCAGTACGTCGTACACATGTGAAGCCACCTCCCACTGAATCAGGTCGTATGATCGCAGAATGACGCAGCCCGGCATCATGTGCATCGTCGTGCTCACCATATAGTAGGTATCCTCTACCCGGATCACGTCAAGGTCCGGATAATCGGCCCATATAATCGGATTTGGAAACATGTTCTCTCTGCCCCTTCCTAATCGCGTTGTACAATGATTTCGATCGACACCTCGGCCAAAGCCGGGTTCAAATCCCTTTCTTCCGTTAAATCAAGCACCGGATATCCGTCCATGCCGAAATGAACGCGGCGGATTCCGGAGCCTCTTGGCCCCTCTACTCCAGGTCGGGCATGGTATACGTTCCAAGTGACGCCATCGTCATCGGTAATATAAGAATTATGGCCCGGACCGTATTCGCCCGGGACGCTTCTCGACGTCAGCAGCGGATAATTGCCCTTCGTCCAGCTGCCGGGATCCAGCAGGTCCGCATTCGCATCGGCGGTCAGCAGGCCTACACAATAAGTAGCGTCTACCGCCGCGCTCGAGAAGGTTAGAAAAATCCTGCCGTCCCGGATCAAAGCAAACGGCCCTTCATCGACAAAGGTATGGTTATTGGCCCAGCCAAAGTCCGGCTTGGTCAGCAGCACCGGGTCGCTCGCCAGCCTCCACGGCTCCTTCGGATCCAATTTCGCGATATAAACCCAGGCGCCAAGATCTACAGGCACGAACTGCCGCTCCGACCAAGCCGCGTAACAATCCCCGTTCACTTGGAAGACGGTCATGTCCAGTGAGATCACCTTGCCCGCCTCGCATAACTCGGTACCGTCTTTCCTGACGACGCGCCGGGGCATCGACCAATCAGCGGCGCAAGTGGGGTCCCCACCCTCGTGCAGCTTCATCACATGGCACTCTTCATAGAAAAACTCGCCTGTCGTTGCCGCATGAAAAATGTACAGCTCGTCCTCGATAATATGGAACTCGGGCGCCCATAACAGCCCTTTAATGTGATCATAGGTTTGTGTATCCAAAATTAAAGACTCGCCGGCCTGAACCAGACCGGATATCGTCTCTGCTTCCCGGATATACAAGGTTCGGTTGCCGTCGGCGTCGTTGGTCGCAATGAAATAATACTTGCCGTTCCATTTCGCGATGCAAGGGTCCGCCCGGTTCGGCGCGATCGGAAACGCATAATGCTCCTGACGAACCCTTCCCTTCACCCGATAGGTTCCCGCCTGATCCCAGCGAACCGATGCCGTATCCCAATCCACGGCTTTGGGGGCCGTGGTGCCGTCACTGTATACCGCGGTCGCTTTGAGCGCTTTCAAATCCTCTTCCGATGCCGCCTTAATGCCATCCGGAACTTCAATGGCGACATTCTCGGGAACCGTAAGCCGGCATACGAGCCGTTGTGCCGTTTCCCGCGGAACGCCGATCACGTTACGGGGCTGGACGCCTTCAATGTCTGCCGATACGGCTTCGAGCGTAAACGCCTCCGCTTTTTCCGGAGTCCCGGCGCCAGCCAAATCATAAAGGTCCTGAATCTTATTTTGGTAGCTGCCGCCCTTCCCGTCGCTCCACCGGATGACGTATGCCTGGCTTGTTTCATCGTACTCGCAAGCGACATCATGGACGTAAACATCGCTCTTCAAATCGACAAGCCCGATTTCTTGATACTGCAGCAAATCGTCGGAAGTAAAGAACAGCACCGCCCCTCGGCTCTCTTCATCCTGCTGTCCATCCGCCTCCGTCCGTACGGCAACGACACCGAATTTTCCGTCGGCCATGCGGAAGAGGTACGGATTTTTCAGGCTTTTGGCCCGGAGCGTCCCGTTTTCATGGTTCCTGGCCTTGGCGAACAGGACGCCTGAATTATGGTTCAAGGCTTGGAAGTCCCTGCCGTTCTCGCTATAGGCAAGATGCATGCTGTACGCCAGCCTAGGTGCATAGATGATGTCCTCCTGCGGAGTGCGGGTATAGCATAGTACTTTGATAAATTCGCTTTTCAATATCATGGCATGCCTCACCTTTATTGATCATTTCAAATACGGATTTGCTGACGGAGTAACGCCATTTCTGATTGTTCTATTGACTTTATATTGGGTTTACTATGAAATTATAAATTAGGACATCTTAGCAATGAATGATCTATGCTGACAGAAACTTGATCTATTCTAAGATTGGAGATCGTGATGACGACATCCATTTACTATGTCGGATATGATGCCGCCCATCCCGGAGACTTTATTTATGACATTCCGGATGGACATGATTTTTGGCTGCTGATTCTTACGCAAACGCCGGCTGAGTTCTGGGTTCAAGGAGAAATCCGGGAGTACCCGGCAAACTGTGCCGTTCTCTTTCCCCCTCGGCAAAAGATTATGTACCGCGCCTGCTCAGGCCAATTTGTGAATGACTGGGTCCGTTTCGAGACGGACGAATCCTACGTTCTGGAGACGACACTTCCGCAGGGCGTTCCGATTCCGGTCCCGGATCCCGGATACTGCCGCCAGCTGTTCCAGCTTCTGGCCACCGAAAATTTTTTCAGCTGCGATTACCGGGAGCTCTCGATCGACTACCTGTTTCGGATTTTGTTCAACAAGCTGCTCGAAGCTTTTCAATCCAAGGAAAATTCGCCGCATTACCAGAAACTGTTGAATCTGCGCAAGGCGATCCATAACTGTCCCGGCGCTGAATGGAGCGTCCCTTCCATGGCCGATGACGTACACTTGAGCCCCGGGTACCTGCAAACGCTGTATAAGGCGACTTTCGGGATTTCCTGCATGGACGACGTAATCCAGTGCAGGATCCGCCTCGCCAAGGAAAGGCTGATCCACGGATCGCTTCGAATCGCTGATATCAGCGAGCTGTGCGGATACAAAAATGTCGAGCATTTCTCCAGACAATTCCGGCGTATCGTGGGCTGCACGCCTCGTGAGTATCGGCAGTCGGGTGATTTACGGCTTTGAGATTTCATTTTGCAAGCTGTTTCTCTTCAACTTGCAAATATAAAACGGGTATTTTGAAAAAGTGTCGTATTGCTCTAATTGTTCAATGCGAAGATCACGATCTTTTGCATAATCCACCAGTTCTTTGACAGGATTCCTGCTTAAATGTGCCATGAACAAGAGGCAGCCTTCCCGTTTGAGCAGGCTCATGCAAGCATCGATACAGCGATCGAAATCGCCCGTTTCATTCACTGTAGAACCAATGAGCGTCACAAGGTCAAAATATGCTGATGGCAAATCGACGTCAAAAATACTTTGGTTCTTAACCATCGAACGATTTGGATGTCCTTCTAGATGCTGTCTCATCGAGAATATACTGCATATTTCCGGATCCAAATCGATGCTTGTCAGCGTTCCTGTGCCGTTCAGCCAGTATCCAAGATAGTCATCCCAGTCGCCAGTTCCGATCCCAACATTGCACACCCTAATACCGTCCTTTAGAGCCACATATCTTCTGACATAATCCCTTGTCATACACTCTGCGTACAGGCACTCCGGTGACAAATTCCATTCCGCAGCTTCCGGGCTTTTCAGCGCGAGGTAATAATCAAGCAGCTTTCTATCCGTTTCCAATAGAAACCTTCTCCTTATAGATAAATAAAATAGAGCAGCAGCATGCGGGACCGCATGCTGCTTTTTCGTTAATACCATAACCCGACCTTACCCGACGATGCCGGTCCGTTCGATGCTTTCCACAAAGTAACGCTGCACGAACAAATAAATAATGATCAGCGGCAGGATCGCCAGCAAGATGCCGGTATCCTGGACCATGCTCATATAGAAAGGATCCTTGTTGGTCGCCACCCCGCCCTCGAGCATGATGGAGAGGTTGTGCGGCAGCGACGCCAGTTGGGTGGACATCACTTTGCCCGACGTTAAATACGTTGTCGTAAAGAAGCTGTCATTCCACTGCCATACGAATGAAAACAACAGCACGGTAACGATGGCCGGAACGGCATTCGGAAGCATGATGCGCATAAAAGTTTTGCTTACGCCCGCCCCATCAATATAAGCCGCCTCCTCCACTTCTTTCGGGATCCCCCGGAAAAACTGCCTGAAAATAAAAATGTAGAGACCCGCCTTCAGCGAGTTTGCGGTGACTGAGGTTAGAAAGAAAGGCCAGTACGAATCCAGCAGGTTCACCGACTTCCCGGTCAGCAGCGGGATCAGCCCCATGAGGCTGAAATCCTTCAAATTCATGTAGATCGGTATCAGAATGGTCGTTGGCGGCACCAGAATGGTCAGAATGACGCCTCCAAAGAGCAAATTGCTGCCTTTGAATTTAAGCCGCGCGAAAGCGTAGCCTGCAAACGCGCAGGACACGGCCGTCAGGATCGTCGTCATGGCCGATAACGTAAACGTATTGAACAGCGTGTGCCAGTAATCCATGATCGAGATGGCTTTTTTGAAATTGTCCAGCGAATAATGCTCCGGGATAAAGACGACGATCGGCGAATACAGATCGCTCTTGTCTTTGATGGCCGTTGAAATCTTTTGAAGAATGGGGTACAGAATGACAAACGACAGTCCCGCCATCAGGACCAGCCGCACGACGGTCCACAGCCAGCGCTTCCAGCTTTCGAGCGACAACAAACGGGCGATGATCAACGCTGCTCACGCTCCTTCTATTCTTGATAGAAAATTCTTTTGGAAATGAAAAACGTAATGATTAGCAAAATAACCATGATCGCCAGGAAGTAAATCCAGGCCATCGCTGAGCTGAGTCCGAAATTGAAATTCGTAAATCCCGTTTCCCTGATCAGCGTCGTCATTTCGCTCCGGGAGAACGAGTCGATCACCGTATAAATCACGTTGACCAGGATGAGCGGACTGACCATGGGCAGCGTGATTTTCCAAAACGCTTCGTAACCGGTCGCTCCCTCGATCTTGGATGCCTCATACAGCTGGGGGGATACCGACTGGATCCCTGCTAGGAAGATCAGAATTTGCACGCCCGACTGGCTGACGATCTGGTAGATGCGATCCACAGCGCTGGTCAGGTACGCGACGATGTTATCACTGACACCGGAATTGACCATGATCCGCGTCAGCTCGCTGGTCCCCAGGCCGCTCACGGCACCGCCGGCGTTCTGCTCATTGATGGCCTGAACGAGGCTGGATGTCTCCAAATTCGCAATGACTCCGGACGCCAGGATGACCGGAAGGAAAAAAATCGATCTGGCAATGGCTCTGCCGACAAACCTTTGGTTCAGCAGTACAGCCAAAAACAGGCTGAAGATCACAATGAGCGGCACGTTGATGACCATGTTTACGATCGAGGTCGTCAGCGTACGGTTAAAGCTCGTATTGACCGTAAGGGCTTCCACGTAATTGGAGATGCCGATAAAGCTGATGTTCATGCCGTTAGCATTGGCTTCGATGGAGCTGAAGCTGTACCTTAATGAGGAAATTAAGGGTATCAGAAAAAAGAGAAGGAATCCGAGCAGCCACGGCAAAACGTAGATAAAGCCCCAGAGCGCCTTCTGTTCGGCGTACGTCCGCCGCTTCGCGCCGATTTTCATGATCGACTTCAAGATTGCACACCACCTGTCAAATAGCTCTCGGCTTTCACCGTTTGGCCGTCCACCGTCACATCCGTACGGTTATAGTTCACAATGACGTATACGCCGTTCCCGTACACGGTCTTGAATACGCCTTCGCCAAGCTTCTCATGGCCCGTGATCGGCTCATTCCGGACGTTCTTCAGCACATCGTTCACTTCACGGTACATTTCGGCGGCCTGGTCGATCCACTGCTTGTAATGGACGGCATACAACTCGTTATAATCCGTATCCTTTACTTTGTCATTCGGTTCATGGATCCATTCGAAGTACACGCCCGCTCCGTATTCGAGGCATCTCAGGATATACTGCCGTTCATCCGTATAGGTTGACAGGTTAAACGGGCTTCCCGTGTAGTCGACAGACCCCCGAATGACCATTTGATAGAATGGGATCTCTTCGTCCTCGATCTTGAATCGGCTGCCGGACATCGGCGCGTTCGTAATATCCGACAAGAATGGAAGCGCATAAGCGTTGCCGCCGTCTGCCATGACCTTCAAATTTTGCTGCGAGATGCTGCCCAGCGCCTGAACCGATAGTTTCTCGGACTGCGTGCGATCCAGTTGATTGTGCTTGCGGTAATCGCTGTTGAGCTGATCGGCGAGATCCCGGAGTGAAATGCCGCCTGTCTGATACCCCTTCAAGCCCTCCAGCACCGACTTGGTATAGGGAACAGTAAGCCGAGGTGATACAACATAAGAAGGCGGCTTATCCCGTTCCCTTCGATTGAGTGCCTGATCCAGCGGATAAAGAGCAGCAGGAACGCCTCTCAGCGTTCTCGCAGCATTCGCGTTCTCGTTGAATCCCTTTCCTGTATTCGCGGTCAAAACGGCTACATCAGGAAAGAAAGAAACCCCTTGATCCCTCGTGAACGACAGGAAGCTCTGCAATCCATTGCTGCCGCCGACCGCCTTGTCGACCGAAATGTGATCCGGAACCTCATGATCCATCCCGCCATTGAACCAGCCCGAAAGTTTCAGTTTGATGTTGGAGATGTCGCGGCTCTTCATCTGGTTGATAATATCCTCCGACTGTTCGAACGTCGTGAGGGGCTCAATGGTCCGGTAAGGAATGCCGGCGAAATGCTTTTCTTTGGCGATGCCGCCGACCAGCTGCAGGTAGAACGGCGTATCTGTCGTACCTGCGGTAGCCTCTTCTGGCTTAGGGAGACCTCCATGCTGCTCCAAATAACGCTGGTAGTAGCGGGCCAAGCCTTGGTAAGAAGCCTCCTCTTTGTTCAGGAATGCGTACCGGACCGTAAAATCCGTTTTCATAGCCTGTTCCTGGAACCTGGGGAGCGTACGCTCCTGGCCGTTCGCTTGCAGTGTCACTTCTCCTTTGTTCATGACATTGAAGCTGGGATATACATAGTTATAGCTGTTCAGCTTTCCGCTAATATCGGCATGGATGGCCGCAGCCGATGCGCCTTCCTCGATAATGCCGAGGATCGCGCCGCTTTCCCGGATGATGCCGAACACCGGCAGCCGGACCGCCTGCTCGGTCTTGGCATCCTCGGTCGTCTTCATCGTCAGGTCTTCCCCGTACACCGGCTGCTGGTAAGCGGGATACTGCTTCTTCCCGTTGTTGAAGTGGATGAGCGCACCGGATCCGTCCGGCACGAAGATCGCCCCCTTCTCCTTGGAACTGCCGGCGCCAAAAAAGCTGAGGAAGGAAATATTCCCGATCGGATATGCGCTCGGATATTGAATGCCGGATGAAGGGATTTTGGCGACTAGGCTGCCGCCGTCCAGAGCATATTCGATCGATGCGAGGAATATCCGAGGTTCCGGCTTCTCCTGTGTAAAATGCAGCTCCTCCATGTCCTTCATCAGGTCCTCTTCCGTATATCCGGCATCGTCGAATGCCTTGAAAGCGCGATCGAGCTGCAGTCCATTTAAGGCGCTGTCGTTACGGACATACACCTTTTTATCCGGATCTTCTTTATAGGCAATTTTCAGAGCCCGCTGCCCCGTTTTGTCCAGCTTGCCCAGCATCGCCTCGATCCGCTCGCTGCTGAGCATCATCGGCAAATCGGCCGCTGACTTCACGGCCGTTCCGAACTGGTACGTGACCCTTACTCCGCCTGGGATCGGTTCGAATTTGATCTGCTTATGCGAGACGCTGTCCGTGAACGTATTGATGGAATTCACCTGGCCGAAATTGTTGTAATAATCGATCTTGAGCTGGGAAGAAAGGTTGGCTTTGTTCACCCCCGAGGCGAGCGGATCCTTGCCCTGCTCCGGCGGGTTGCTGTACCACGTCTCTCCGGTATCCTTATTTAACACAGCAATAGCACCCGTACTCTCATCCACGAACAGCCGCAGTCGTTCATTTTCGGCCACGCCTTTCATGCCGGCTGCGCGGGCGTCGGTGAAAGCCGCCTTCAAAGGCTGGCCCTTGGTGAATTGGGCTGCAGCCGCCGGTGCATCCTTGGCCCCGGAGCGGGCGGCGTTCGAATCGGCACAGCCGGCCAGCGCGATCCCCGCGATCAGTGCAGGGAGCCACAGGGCGATTCTGGCTTTGCGCATGGTTTCTCCTCCTTTCTTTAGTTTCTCAGCATGATTTCCTGATAAATGACGTGAACGAACGAAATCATCTGCTGAATCAGTCCGAAAAACAGCAGGCATATAAAAGCCATAAATCCCATCGCCACGATCGTCAGCAGGATCGTCCCGATGGTCTTCGACGGCGAGTATTGATGCACGGTCATGTTGCCGACGAACAAAAGATACGCCGACCAGAGGAAGGCCGCGGTGCTGCAGAAGTTATAAAACGCCGTCTCCTGCAGCGATATGATATTGCTGAGCCAGATCCACGGGAAGTTGATGATCATCATCGGAACGAGGGCAAAACACGTCGACGTAAAAATTTCAACGAACTTCCCTTCGCCGTCCATGAGCGTCGTCAGCGACCAGTTGGCCACGCACCAGAACAAGACCGGGACAACGATGTACACTACTTCCATCAGGCTGTTCATATCATCCGGATTGGTGATTTTGACCAGGAAGCCGCTGTACTGGTTGCTAAGGACATTGGTGATGATCATCAAAAACAAAATGATCAAGGAAGCGATCAGCGTGTGCCGCTTGTTTCGTTCGTATTTCAAGTCCCAATAGGCGTTAAACGGATGCACGATGAGATAAAGCGGGTATTTTACGAGCTCACGATTCAATCGTAACACCTCCTTGTCTCCTCATCCGCTTCCGGAGCTTTTTGAAGAACAGGAGAGCAGCGGCAAGCACGATCAATCCGGTCATGACTGCCGGGAAGTATTCCCTCATCACCTGCTTGCGGTAAAGCAGGTACGCCTTTGAATAATTGACTTGATCGTAACTTTCCTTGAAGTACTGCATCGCCCCTTTGTAGTCCCCTTTCCGAAGGAGGGCCTTGCCCACGCCGGAATAAGCAAATTCCAGGTTCGCATTCATATTGATCGCCTGTTGATAGAGATCAAACGCCTTTTCCTCATCGCCCCTGTAGTAGCTCCGGACCGCTTCGTTCAACATCCGGCCGTACGCTGTTGTCTGAAACACCGTTATCTCGCCGAATGCCTTATCCAGCACAAGAAAATCGTCCCCGACCCGTTCAATCGCCGCGGGGGTGTTAAATTGGCCCATTTGGTTGCCCAAGCCGCCGAATATGTACATCAGATGTCCATCCCCGCTGTAAGTGAAGATCCTGCCCCGCTTCGAGTCGAGGACCGAATACATTTCGCTGTCGGTGACATCGATATCGATGAGCCGTGAAGGGCCGACATCTTTTGAATACCGGATATCCCCCACCAGGCTGAGATATCCCGTCCGCCGGAGAATATCGTTGCCCTGAGCGTTCAGTTTTTTGATCGGGTTATTCGAGTAGTCACCGCTTGTTGCGTAAATGAAGCCTTCGTCATCCATATCCAGATTTGTGAATTCGGTAGGCGTGAACATCACCATTTGGCTCCGCTGCGCCTGCGTAGACATCCTTTTCCAGAACAGCTCCACCGGATCAACCGTCACCCGGTTGGCGCCGATGAACGAGGTGAACGCCCCGTCCGGATTGAATTCCATAAAACCGTCAAATACGCCGGTCGACATGACGTAGATCCGCTGCGCCGTGTCGACAACCACCCGAACCGGCTGAAAATCGAAATTGGCCTGCAGCAGGTCGGACTTCGGCGCTTCAAGCACCCCCGCCACCCTTAAGTTTGAATCCAGATGAACCACCCGTTTATTGCCCGTATCGGCGATAAAGAGCTCTTTCCGGTCGGTCACGAAGATCCCTTGCGGGTTATTGAACGTATCTTTCTTCCCCTTGTAGTCAAAGGAATCCACCACCTTAACCGGCTTAAAATGCTCGTCGAGGACGACGATGCGGTTGTTGCCGGAATCGAGCACGTAAATCTCTTTGTCGGCCGTTACGTGGATGTCGCTTGGGTTTTTGAAGGGGCCCACGCCAAGCTGCGCGCCGTTCAGCAAGGACGTGGCCTCATACGCGGCAGGAGCCGGCGTCGTGTCATTCCAGAAGGAATAGTTGTAGGAGCCGCTGCCTTCGGCGTGAGCCGCATTTACGCCTATACTCGTCCCCAGCAGGCAGCAGAGGGCAGCCGCCAGGAGGTACTTTTTCACATTCGGTATGCTCATTCGCATCGTGCTAGTCTCCCCTCTATTCTTTCATTCCGGAGGTCGCCATCGTCTGAAGGACGTTGCTCTGCGAAATGATAAAGAGTGTAATCGGCACGACCATCAGAATCAGCGCGACGGCAGCTCCCACGCCGGCCCGGGCAATCCCGCCCGCGGTGATTTGGCCTAAGGCGTAGTGAAGCGTCTTGAGGTTCTCACTGTAAATAAAATTGCCTCCGTCCGAGCCCCACAGCATCGGAAACTGCAAAATCATCAGCGTTAGCCAAGCAGGCTTCACATTGGGCATGACGATCGTCCAATAAATCCGGTATTCGTTCGCCCCGTCGATTTTGGCCGCTTCCAGCAGGGCATCCGGAATCTGCTCCATGAACTGCTTCATCAGGAATAAGCCTAGCGGGAACGCAAGCGACGGGACGATAATCGATGCGTGCGTATTGATCCAGCCGAGCCACGACATCACCATATAGTTGGGAATCGCCGTAACATGCCCGGAAAACATCAAGGACATGACGACGATTGAGAACAGGATTCTGGACCCGGGAAAACGGTATTTTGCCAGCGGATAGGCCGCAGCAGAAGACAGCAGGATATGGCCGACGGTCCCTACAATCGTAATGAAGAGCGTATTCACGATATACCGGGACAGCGGAACCCAGGAATTTCCCATTAACGCCACCAGATCGTAAAAGTTGTCCATCGTCGGATTGTTCACGAAGAAACGCGGCGGAAACAGAAACAGTTCGTTCAGCGGTTTAAAAGCATTATTAACGGCGTAGATCAGCGGCAGCGCCATGAATGCGCCGAATACGGCCAGGAACGCGAACAGCATAAAGCTGACGGTAAAAGAGCGGTTCAGCCTTCTCGGCATGCGAAAGGCGGCCATCATTCTCGTCACCAAATCACTCCCCTACCTTTCTGAGCAATCGCTGTGTCAATTTGTTGGCACCGAGCATCATGGCGAACAGCACCGTTGCAATCGCGGACGCATACCCCATTTCAAAGCGGATCGTTCCGTAATCCATCAAGTGAGTGACGATCGTATGCCCCGCGTAGTTGACGCTGGGAAAACCGGCGAGCGCCACCGAGATATCGGCCACCGCAAACGAGCTGGTGATCTGCATAACCGCGCCGAACATCAGCTGTGGCCTCATGGACGGCAGCGTAATGAACCACAGCTCCTGCCAGCGGTTGCGGATGCCATCGATCGCTCCGGCTTCAATCAGGGACTTGTCGATCGTCTGCAGGCCCGCGATAAAAGCCAGGAAGCTGGTGCCCAGGCTGAGCCACAACTGGACGATCATGATGATCGGCAAAATGTACTTCTCGTTCGTCAGCCATTGAATCGGTTCCAGCATAAAGCCGAATTTAATTAAAAAGCCGTTCAAATAGCCGTATCTGTCGCCTGAAAAAATAATGAGCCAAATAAAGAAAACGTTGCCGGAAATCGACGGCGCATAGAAAACAAGTGTCATCAACGCGCGGACCTTCGGGGACAGCTCATTGATAATCCATGCAAACAGAAAGCAGGCAATGTAGCTGATCGGTCCGCAAATGACCGCAAACAGCAGCGTATTTTTCAAAGCGATCATAAAGACGTCATCATTCAAAAACAATCTGGAGTAGTTCTGCCACCCGACAAACCGGGGGAATTCCAGCATATTGAAGTAAAAGAAGCTGAGAACGATCGAGAAAACGACCGGAACCACCGTAAAGGCAAAAAAGATCAGCATGTACGGACTCATGAGGATGTAATAATGCTTGTTTTTCTTCAGCTCTCTCCAGACGTTGGCCAGCCGCGACTGCTTTTTCGGCTGCACGAGGCTCGATACGGCGGCCTTGCTGGTTGTTTCGGCTTGCATCCGATTCCCCCCTTACTGTTCAGGTAAATTGAATTCCTTCCGCTTGACCGCAATTTCGTCATTGATGTACAAGAGGTAATCCGACAAAGCCTCGCGGGGATTCTCGCTGGCGTTGACGACTTTGCGGAATGCGTTGTCCAGATGCCGGCCGGTAAAATAGCCGCCCGGAACTTGAGGGATTCCCCGGACCCATTTCCATTGATTCTCCAGATTACGATAGTCTTTAACCGGCCAAGGCAGTTCCTCGAGCGCCTCGACGTTGGCTGTCGGATAACGGGCCGCCTCGCCCATCAGCCCTTCCATCTCGCGGCCGTATGCGATTTGGGTATCCTTATCCGTCCACCATTTCATGAACTCCCAAGCCGCCTCTTGATCCCGTGCGCCCTCGAGCATCATCACGCCGGTCGTGTGGCTTGCCACTTCATGATGGATCGTGCCGTTCTTCTCCGTGCCGGGCACCATGGTAAATTCCCATAGCCCCTTGATCTCCGGCGCGAGGACGGTCAGCATGTTGTACGTCGTATAATCCGCGATGCCGATCGGCATTTCGCCGGTACGGAACCGGTTCGGAAAGTCGGCAAGCAGCGGGAACTTGTAGCTCGTATAGAACTGCGTCCATTTCTTGAAGGCATCCATGGAGATTTCGGAATCCAGCGCGCTCTTTCTGC
Organism: Paenibacillus sp. FSL R5-0378; assembly: GCF_038009285.1. Taxonomy (NCBI): domain Bacteria; kingdom Bacillati; phylum Bacillota; class Bacilli; order Caryophanales; family Paenibacillaceae; genus Paenibacillus; species Paenibacillus sp. FSL R5-0378. Next base: position 2,685,140 of record NZ_JBBPAY010000001.1, on the reverse strand, counting down.
CGCCGTCCCGGTAGAATTCGCCGCCGTTCTGGTACAGCAGCATGGAGAACGTCGGGTTCGGCACCAGGCTCGCGTTGGCGGCCTCGATCGGCAGATAAAATTCCATGTTGTGCTTCTGCAAAACCGAAATCATGTTATAGATATCCTGCCACGTCTGGGGCGGCTCCAGGTTAAGCTCCTTCAGGATATCCTTGCGGTAAAAGAGCATCGGGAACGACTGCTGCTCCGGCAGCGCGTAAACGCCTCCGTCATATTCGTAAGGCACCAATCCGCTGTCGCGAAAGCGGGATGCGACTTCGTTATAATCGGCAAATTTCGACAAATCGGCGGCGGCTCCCCGCATGGCATAGTTCACGGGCACGTCTTCGCCGATCTGCATTGCCACGTCCGGCCCTTCCCCGGCGAGCGTCGCGGGCAGAAGGATGTTGGCGGGTACGAGCTTCAGATTGACCGAAATGCCCGATTTCGGGGTAAACGAATCATCGATCAGGTTTTTTAACACCTGTGCCTGATCCCGCCCCGTCGTAATCCAAACGGTCGTCGACCGCTTCTGCTTGCCGGTATTGCCGATGCTGTCGTAATCCTCGGTATAAGAAGCGGTAAGCGCCCCGGCTTCATGCTTCACCACCTGCAGAAACGACGCATCCGCTCTCGGCAGCTTATGATCCGGGGAGGAAACGACCAGATAATCCAGCGTAAGCGGCTGTTCCCGGACGGTCAGAATCCAGGTACCCAGGCCGCCGACGTTGGTCTTGAACGCCTCCAAACGGTTCGCAACCGTATCCGGCCGTTTGGCCATCTCTTGGAGCTGCTTGACCATCGTGTGCAAAATGGCCACCTTGTCGCTCTGTTCGCCTGTCGCTTGTTCCAGGTAATCGGCCACGCTTTGGATCGTTTCGGCTTGTTTGCGGAATACCTCCGCCATTTCCGGGATCCGCTTCTCCAATTGGTAGTCCCGGTACGGATCGGGCGAATTGGATGTGATCATCAGAATTTTGCGGTACATTTCGTTTAGCTGCAGCACACTAGACTCGATCGTCTGGATCAGCGGGGCCAGCTCGCCAAGGGAAACCGTCATGCGAATCCGGTGCTTGCCTTGGGTCAAATGAAACAGGTACGGCTCATCCTCTCCCAAGACGTACATGCTCCAGTCCCTGCTGAATTCAAAAGGGATCCGCTTCATCTCCTTGAACGGAACCTTTCCGTCAATCGTCAGGCTTCTCGTGGCGAAGACGCCGCGCAGCTGATCCTGCTTCTCTTTTAAAGCGATCTGGTACAAGCCGTCCTCCGGCGCTTCGAATTCCCACTCGATCCATTGTCCGGGCAGCTTCCAGTTCAGCCCTCCGATCGTGTTGATCCGAATTTTGGACACATCGTATGGAATAACCGTCGGGCTCGATCTGTCAGAAACCGGATACAAGGTCGGAGAGGACTTATACACCGCATCCTCTGCCTGAATCAGGGTGTATTGGTCTTTGACCGGCTGCAGCCCTTCGGTTGAATAATCGCTCTTGATTTCTGCGTACGTCTTTAATGCTTCTTCCTGGTACAGCTCGATATAATCGATGGCCATAGGCTCACGCAATGCCGTCAAGGTCACGCTTTGGTTGCCTTTGTCAAAATAGAACAAATAGGGTTCGTCATAATAACCGCTGCGGTCGGTGACGGATTCGACCTGCCAGATCGGCTTCTCTACCTGACTCGGACGCAGCTCGTTCCCTCTGTCATCGCGACCGATCTTGTCGTCCCGGTTGCCCCAGACCCGGTCAAACGTAACCAGGTCGGCGCCCTTAAAGGGCAGCTGTTGATTGATTGTCAATCCGCGTTCGATCGCGGAACTTTTGCCTTCAACCGGCAAATACCGGATTCGGATGTTGTACAGGCCCGCCTGTTCGATGGGCACGTTCCAGCTGATGGAACCTGACTCCGGCGTGAGGACGGCGGTTTCCCCTGACGGATGGACGACCTCGAATCCCGGCCCGTCGGTTTGGGTAAAGCTCTCGCCCTCGATCCGGATAACCTGATCCGGGCGCTTAGCAGCCGAATGGGCTTTCACATATGCATCGTAGCCGCCGTCATCCCCGCCCGATCCCGTCACAGCCGCAAAATCGGCCATGGCTTGAACGCTCCGCACTTCGGATGAACCAGAAGGGTAGAATGCCCAAATGGACACCAGTATGGCAAGGACGTGCAGGACAGCGACGTAGCTCTTCTTTCGGTTGTTCACGCTTCTCCCTCCTGAAGCAAGAGACATGTCATGTCAATAACAGTCCCCGTTAGAAAAAAATTTCTAATAGGGACTGCTGCTTCAACATGTGAAATTATTTCGATCCGTATACCTCATCAATGGCTGCCTGGAACGGCGCTTTGTACTTTTCCACCACCGTAGACACCGAGGTTCCGCTGGTGATTTCGCCGAGGAAATCGTAGAACTTCAGGTTCGGGAATGTGAAGTGGTCAAGGACAATCAAATTGGCGGCGACTTCCTTCGCATTGTTAATGTCGTTTTCGTCCGTGAACGAGGTTTCATAGTAGGCCTGGTCCGGATAGTCATACATCGAATCGATGTCGTTGATTTTCTCCCAAATATAGAGCAGCTTATCCGGATCCTTCACAGCCTTAGGGATGAACAAAGATTGATAGAGGCCTTCGTAAGAGTGGTACGAGCTTGCACTAGGCCCTTTAGGGAATGGCACAAATCCGATATCTGCGTCAGGCATATCCTTCTTGAAACCGCTAAGTTCATAGAGTGCTCCCGTGTACATCAACGTGTTGCCTTGGCGGAAAAATTGGCCCGGCTCCGTCCAGTCTCCGCCTTCCGTTGGTCTGGCCACTTTTTCGGTCGCAATCTTGGAAATAAAATTAAGCGCTTCGGTCGTTTTCGGATCTTCCAGGTTTTGCTTGTTGTCCTTCGTCAAGCTCGTTTCGTTGGAAGCGAGCGCAAATTCGAGCGGCGCCGGGTTAGCGAGCCCCCAGGAATCAAGCTTGCCGTCATTGTTCGTATCCTTGTTGGCTTCTTTGGCTACTTGCAAAAACGTATCCCAATTCCAGCTGTCTTCATTGACATAATCTTGAAGCGACTTCAAGCCAAGCTTGCTCATGAGCGTCCGGTTGTAAAAAATACCCATGACATTGTTGCCCTGCCCTTCCGAGAATCCGTAACCCCTTCCGTTATATTGCATGTATTGATTGGTCACACTTTGGTTAAAGGCTACCGGATTTTTCGTATACTCATCGACGGGCCACAGCAGGTCCTGTTTCACAAGTGCCGGAATCGTGTAGGTTTTGCCCAATCTCACGATGTCGCCAAGCGGTTCGCCGGCCAGCAGGGAAGCCGTCACTTTTTGCTGGTATTCGCCATAATCGATCGCGACGTATTCGATTTTGAAGTTATGCTTCTTCTCCAACTCCTCCAGATTTTTTTTGCGCTGGATGTTATCCGGGTTATCCTCCGGAATCGTCATATCCCACCACGATACGACCTTGATCGTTCTTCCGCCCATGTCGAAATCCATGTCAGGCGTCTTGTACGTTTGCTCCGCATCCTTCTCTTCCGCACCTTTATTATCGGTGTTGGTTGCCGCAGTCTCGGTACTCGTCTCCGTACTCGTCTCCGCCGTACCGGCGCTTGACCCGCTTTTAGAACCGCCGCTGCTGCACGCCGAAAGCACAAGCAACAGTGTGCAGAGCAGCAGCATCATTTTTCCCATACGCATTCCTCTAATCCCCCCGTTAAAGTGGTTTGCATCCCAATTACATTCAAAGTGTAGCGCTTACATTGAAAGGGCAACAACCTGTGGTAAGTTAGATATTCTACCCGTCAAAATATAGGTTGCTTGTAACCCCTTACATTACAAATGGCCAATAAGTAAACAACGGATAGCAATATAAAGAAAAGCACATTGTTTGGGTATCGGGTTCTTTTTCATAATGAGAGATAAGCAGCTTCACCGGAGCCAATGATTGACAAAAAAGAAACAGGGGGGAATATCGTGTATAAGGTGCTGCTTGTTGATCCCGATCATCATGCGAAGGAATGGATAAAGCGTATGCTGGACAGACACCAAGCGGAATTTGAATTGGAGTGCCATGCCGCTGCAGCTGCCGAGGCGATGTCGATGCTATCCGCCCAGGATCATCAGCTGGTGCTGATCAGCATGAGAGCCTCGGAGGAAGAAGGACTTCAGCTCTGCGGCCGTATCCGGGAGAAAAGCCGTGTCCCGATCGTTCTGATCGGCGGGCGCAATGAGTTTCAGCTTGCCCGGAAGGCTTTGTATTATCAGGTGAACGACTACCTGCCCGACCCCGTATCGCCGGAGGAATTCGCGGCGAGCCTGAAGACCGTGAAGCGGGAGATGGACGAAGCGCCGTATTCCGCACATCAACCGGTCCCATGGGCAGGAACCGTTCAGGAAGCTGCCTCCGCCATCTCTTCGGCCGGCATCATCGACAAGGTGAAGGCGTATGTGGAAGAAGCCCTGCATCAGAACATCACGCTGAAGGAAATCTCCCATATTTTTCACTTCAACTATTCTTACCTCGGCCAGAAATTTAAAGTTGAAGAGAAGATGACCTTCAAGGAATATCTGCTTCAGCAGCGCATGGAGAAGGCAAAATTCCTGCTGGAGAATACCGACATGAAGGTGTATGAAATTGCTAATGAAGTCGGCTATACCGAGATGGACTGGTTCTATAAGAAGTTCAAAACGTATACCGGTGTAAGCGCTAACAAATATAGAAAGACCCTGATCATAACGGCGTGATTTAAGCACACTTCGGCATACATGGCGCACATTCGATGAAGCCTGACCACCTGATCCCTTAAACCAAAGGCCGCTTCCCGGCTGTTTATCCGGGAGCGGCCTTTATTCGTTGCCCCACTCGCTGGGGTTATTCCAATGTTAACAGTCCGATGTTAGACAGGTTTTGCCACGTTCTGTCCGATGTATCATTCCAGATCGCCACGCTGTCGCGAACCCCGTCGTCGTTCCCGTCATTATTGACCTGTACGTCAAACCCGATGAGGCTGCCCGCCTCAGGAGGCGTTCCGACCCAATCGACAGCGGCCTCAATAATGTAGCCGGTCGGGGTCCGCTTCGCGGCGGATGTCAAATTGGCGCCGAGCGATCCGGGGCTGACCGACGGCTCGTTATCGAAGTTCACACGATACTGCCCGTCGTCGCTGTCATAAGAAGCGGCTCTTGCGTTGTTCTGATCGATGAAGATTTCGACCGAATCCTGCTCCCACGCATTGGCGCTCCGCTTGGTCACCAGAGAGTCGGTCACCTCGGCCAGCACGTACAGACGGTGATCGTCCCAGAGCGTCCGGACCTTTGCCGTTGAACCCGAAGTTCCGCTGACCCAGCGGTCGGTTACGATCTGCTCGGCCTTGTTCCAAATGTCATCGATGTCTCCGTCGATGACCGCCGTTCCTTTTACAGCCTTGGCGGTTCGCGGACCTTCCACCATCGTCAATACGCCAAACCCGGACGTATCCGAATCCTGCCTGTGATGAATATCGTTCCAGGACGCCAGCTCTTCCGCTGCACCGGACCGGTCGCGAATACGGACGTCAAAGCCGATTTCCTTTCCGGTGTGCGCACCGTCGACCGGGATCGAGGCTTCGATCCGGTATCCCTTCTCTGTTTTCACCACGTTATACTCGGCCGGTTTATGCGGATTGGCGCCGCTGCGCCGAAACGTATACTTTTTGTCGTCCGCTTCATAAGCATTCGTTTTGCCGTTATTGCCGTCAATGTACACTTCGACGGAGTCATTGCCGTTCACCGTGGCATCATCGACATCAACCCATATATACAGATGTCCCGCATCCCACAGCGTCTTATAAGTCGCTGCCGCTTTGCCGCCTGTCTGGATCGGTACCGCCTGCGCCACATTCCATACCGCCTCCGCCTGGCCGTCAATCTTCGCGCTGGCCTCCAGGGCTTTCGTGCGCTTCGTTTCAACCGGAACCTTCGCCGGATCGACGAGCGCCCAGTATGCGTATTTGGCTTGCAGCCTTTCATCGAACAGCAGCGGCCAATTGTTGCGAACGACCGGGAACGTGCGCAGCCAGGTGTTCAGGTCATCCTTGCCCCAGAATATGACGGCGCTGAGCTGATCCGAATGCTTCCTGAATACGTCGAAGATCTCCCTGTAGCGGTTGGCCTGCTTGATTTGCAGCTCGGTTGGGAACGTCTCATAGGCCTCCGTGTCATTCGTATAGATGCTCATGTCCAGTTCGGTGATTTGCTGATCGATGTCAAGATCCCGGAACGCCTGAATCATATCATCTAATTCCTGCACCCGGGGATATTCGATCCCGATATGCGTCTGGTGACCGACGCCGTCAACCGGAATCCCCTTGGCCTTCAAACGCTTAATGAGATCATGCAGAAACTGCCGTTTTACGGGATCATTCGTGTTGTAATCGTTGATGAACAGCTTGGCGTCCGGATCGGCCTCATGTGCATAAATGAACGCCTTTTCAATGAATTCCTCGCCTGCAATTTGATACCATAAGCTGTTGCGAAGGCCCCCCGGTTTCTGATCGCCGGGCTCAATAACCTCGTTTACAACGTCCCAAGCGTAAATTTTTCCCTTGTACCGGCCGACGACGGTATCGATATGTTTTTTCATCCGCGCATATAGAAGCTCCTTGCTGGCGAGGTTGCCGTCGCTGTCATAAAACACCCATTTCGGCGTCTGGGAATGCCAGATGAGCGTGTGGCCCCGCATGGCGATCCCGTTATCCATGGCAAAGTTTACAATTTTATCGGCTGCCGTAAAATTGAATTGACCCTCCGTGGGCTCGGTGGCGTCCCATTTCAGCTCGTTGCCGGCCGTCAGACTGTTGAAATGCTTCCGGACCAGCTCCGCATCAGGGCTGGTTGGATTCTGGATTTCATTGACCAGCACCGCCGTCCCCAGCTTGAATTGGCCGGCAAACACGTCCTTCAGGCTCGGAATGTCCTTCTGAATCTCGATCGGAACCGGATCGGGAGCGCGCTCAATCACAACATCGTCCACGTAAAAATCAAGCGTCGGATAATCGAAGGATTCGATATAAACGGCTAGGCTTTCAATTGGATGTTGCAAGGTATATTCTCCGCTGAGCTTGACCCATCCGCTGTCGCTCGCCTGGACCGATTTGACGAGTTCATAGGCATTGGCGCCATCCGTCGTGCGTTGCACCACAATCGATACCGGTGAGCTTGCCGTTCCGGCAGGCAGCTTGACCCAAGCCGATAAGTGGTATGTCTTTCCCGTTTCCATGATTGGCGTCACGTCGAGCTGCGGGCCGTTCCAGCCCTGGGTTCTACCGGTGACCTGCAACCCGTAAGATCCCGTATGGGCTGCATTCGGGGAAACCGTCAGGACTTCGCTGCCGCCCCGCCCGTACCAGCCTTGAAGCGTCCCGTCCTCAAAATCTTTTGAGATGCTTACCGGAACGCTTGATGCCGCATCGCTCGTTCCGGCCGTTCCCATGCGGCCTTCAGATAGCAGGCCGGCCGGCTCCTGCTCAGCACGGGCCAGACCCGGGCGTGTGCCGAGCGATAAAGGGGTCAGTACGAGAACAAGCGCGAGCATCAGCAGGATAGAACGTTTGATTCGATGCTTTTTCATGAATCCACCTCTCCTCATGTCATCTATTCCATTAAAACGCCGCTTAACGGCGTTCCATGGTCATGTTATGGATCACTTCATTCCATAAATAAAACCAGGTTAAGTTCAGACCGTCTGCCTTTCGTTTGCCGGGTACAGAACGATACGCCCGTCTTCAAGCTCGACACGCACCTTGTTGCTGTCCTTGAAGCTCCCCGTGTCGAGGTAACCGGCAGGAATTTGCAGCCGTCCAGCCTTGTCGAGCACTGCATACTCGATATGGCTCTCGGCTTCCCGCCGGGCGGTGTCGGCGTCCATTTGCGTCAGCACATCGGAATAAGAGATCCTGCGGATCATCTCGGCCGACGTCTTGCCGTCGCGGATCTGAACAACCCGGTCGACCTTGCGTGCCAACTCCGGATCATGAGTCACGATCACAATCGTAATGCCGATCGACCGATTCAACGTCCGGAACAAATCGAGAACCTGATTCGATGTGCCCGTATCGAGCGATCCGGTTGGCTCATCGGCCAGCAGCAGCCGCGGTTCGTTCGCCAGCGCGATGGCGATAGCCACCCGCTGCTGCTCACCGCCGGACAATTCGCTGAGCTTGTTCTTCACCCTGTGGCTCAGTCCGACCGCTTCCAGGAGCTCGAGCGCACGGGCCCGGCGTCTTCGGCCCCGCAGGAGGATCGGCAGTTCGACATTTTCGATCGCGGTCAAATAGGGAATCAGGTTGCGCGCGTTATTTTGCCAGACGAACCCGACCGACTCCCGTTTATATTGCACCAGGTCGCGCTCGCTGAAGGCGAGCAGGTCCTTGCCGTCTACGAACAGCTTGCCGGCCGAAGGTTTGTCGAGGCCGCCCAGCATGTTGAGCAGCGTCGACTTGCCGCTGCCGGAATTGCCGATGATCGCCATGAATTCACCGTTCTCCACCTGAAGGTCCAGGCCCTGAAGGGCGACGACTTCCAAATCCGCCGTTTTATAGATTTTGACGAGCCCTTCGCATTGAATCATGCTCTATTCCTCCCCGAGCTTCAGCGCCTGTGCGATGCGGATTCGTGTCAGCCGGTACCCCAGAATGAGCAGCCCGACCGCCAGCGTGAATCCGATAATGCCGTACAGCTGCAAATAATCGCTAAGCTGATATGTAATCGTGAATGGAGGGACTTGTTCTTTGGACGCAAACGACATTTCAAACAGCGGCACGAATTTCATGCTCGTGACGTTGCCGATGAACACGCCGATGAGGACCGCGGCCCCCGACGTGAGCAGCTGTTCGCTGACGAGCATGCCGATCATTTGCGGGAAAGAGATGCCCATGGCCCGCAGAACCCCGTATTGAAGCGTCCGGCCGGACAAGGTCAGCACCCAGAACAGCAGGAAACCGATGAAGCTGACCAGCATCGAAATGGAAAAACCGAGCGTCATCACGCCGTTCATCGCCAAACGGAACGGATCATTTCTGGACTGGACCAACTCCTGCGTCGCGTCCCGCAGGCTCGTCACCTGCAGCTTCTTCGCCTGCAGCTCCCTGTAGATTTGTTCGCTGTTCGTGCCGTCCGCCAGCTTTAGCCATACTTCATACGGCTCGACGGCCAGCCTGTTCTGAATCGTGCCCAGATGTCCGACAACGAGATGGGGCTGCTCGGGTTTTCCGCTTCCCTGATCGGACGGCAGCGGGCTCCAGCTGGGCCAATAATCGATGATGCCGTACACCGTGAACGTCGCCCCGTCCAGGCTGTCCCAGTAAACCCGGATCGGATCGCCGGGCTTCAGTTTGGCATCCTCTGCGAGCGACCGCGAAATGAGCACGGCCTCCGGATTCGGGGCGATCAGATTCAGGTAGCTATTGATCGGATACTGCAGCAGTCCCTCCTTCATCCAGGCGGTACTGCCGAAATCCTTCGTGTCGATGCCAAAGAGAGCCGTTTTGCCGGACTTTTCATTTCCGACGGCACTGAATCTGGCCTCCTGCTTCTTGAACACCTTTGCTGTCGCTTGCAAGCCGTCCAGCTCCTCAAAGGGCTCGAAGGGCGGCTCCGTATACTGAACCCTTTTCTGCACCGTTGTCGTTGCCTGCTCAGACTGAGGCTGCCCTCCCGCCCCGGGGGATACAGGTGGAGGCGCATCGCTTTCCCACTTTGTCGTCAGCGCAATGTCCGTGCCGACGGCATACCGAACCTTGCTGTCCATGTTGTCGTTGATCGTCCTGGCCGCGTTCGCGCTGAACAGACCCGTCGCCACCGTCATGATCAGGAACACCTGAATGGTCAAATACTGCCCGGACGAGCGGCTGATCTGAACGAGCGTATGATACAGCGCAGGCGGCCATCCGTTTCGGCCCAGCCAATAAACGAGCCGGACGAACCAGGGGTATACCCGCAGCACCAGCAGGCCGCCTCCAAGCGCGAAAAGAGCCGGGGTCAGGAACAGGAGCGGATCAACCTGCAGGTCGGCAGATCCCAGCGCAAGCCTCCGCAGATCCTCCTGGCGCTGGTTGAAATTGTACAGCAGGTAAGCTGCCAGGCAGATAAGAACAAGATCCAAACCTGTCCTGTGCCAGATCGACAGCCGGGTGAGGCGCGCCGTCTGCTGCTTGTGGCTTACGATGCTGACCCGCGTTGCGAGGAAGGCCGGAATGAGGATCAGGATGACCGCTCCCGCCACAGCGGCTGCAGCCACTTGATAGGCGCTGCTCGTCATGCTGACCTTCAGCGCGGAGCGCTGCACGAACTCCAGAAACCCATTGGAGGCGCCAAGCAGTTTGGTAAACCATACGCCGAGAAACGGCCCGGCCGCCAGCGCGCTCAGCCCGAGCAGCAGGCTCTCCAGCAGGTAGGCAGCCATGATCTGCAGCCGGCTTGCTCCCCGGCTGCGGAGCACGGAAATTTCCGTTTTTTGCCGGTCAATGATCAGATTGGCGGTCATATATAAATAGAATGCCAGCATCAGCATGACAGGGGTATACAGCGAAAGCGTCACCGTATCGAGCTTCTCCTGTTTGCCCTGGTACGATGCGATGGTCGGGCTCGCCGGAATTTTGATTTCGGCTACCCCAAGCTTGCCTTTGAAATAACGCCGGACCTCCCGGTCCGCCTGGGTGAACGCATCGACCTTGCCCAGCGACAGCTGTTCGTAATTGAGCGCGAGCCGCCATTCCATGTTGGAGACCCTGGCTTTGCCGCCTTGCGTAAATTCTCGCTCGAACTGCTGGAAGGGGATCAGGAATCCGTCCTCGTTCTCCGTGGTCAGAAACGGCAAATACCGGTCCGCCTCCGGATTCGTCTCTACGATGCCGACCGGGATGACCCGAAAGCGGGTACTTCCGCCATCCTGCGGCTCTACGGTCAGTTCTTCACCAAGCTTCCGCTTGGTCGCCAGCTGAAACTTCTGCGTGACCAGCGCCTCGATGATCCCGTCCGAACGATCCGCAGGCATCCGCCCCTCGATCAGCCGGACCCGCTTCTCCAGATCAGACAGCGACATAAAGCTTCCTAACGTCTTTTGCGATTGCTTCTCTTGAGCCGAAGCATCGGCGCCGTATACCTTCATCTTCGGCGTGAACCGCTGCTGATAGAACGACAGTGCTTCCAGCCCCATGCGCTCCGGAATCGTCTTCACGAACCGGTCGGCGCTTCCGATGGCTTCCTTCGTCTTTGCGTCCATGGATGATGCCGAGACCGTCGTGCTTATTCGGAGAAAGCCCGGATACACGCCGTTCCCGGTCTGCACGGACTGCAGCTCCTTCAGTAATGTCCGCTGCAAAATGGCCTGCGAGTAGAGCGGCATGGAGCTGAACAGGGCCACGCATACGGTAAGGCCGATCCACAAATTCAGCTGCAGCCACTTGTTGTTGGCCATCTTGCGCAGGATCATCGTCCACAAAGCCAATACATACACCCCATCCCTAAATGCCCGGTCGGCCCGGGCCATAGCTCTTCGGTTAATTGTTCAGAATGACCTTCTGGCCTTCCTCAAGTCCTTTGACAATCTCGACTTCCGTCGGCGTCGTCAATCCGATCTCGATGTCAACCTCCTTGCGGCGTTCTCCTTCGGCGATTTGAACATAGGAACGCCCCATATAGGAGCGGATTGCCGAGCGGGGTACAATGATGGCGTTATCCCGCTTCTGAAGCTCGATCGTCAGCTCGGCGCTGTCGCCGACCTTGACGTCTCCCGGAGCGTTGTCCATGCTCATGAAAATCGTAACCCCGTTCTTCTCGGCCTTCGAACTGTCGGCGGCTGCCGGCAAATCCGAAGGGGCTTGAAGGACCTTTCCCTTATAGTCCTTGCCTTTATACTTGAGACTCACAGGCATGCCGGCTTTGACCGGGTTCAGATCCTTGCTGTCCGCTGCAACATAAGTCAGCTGCACTTTGGACGGGTCGGAGACCGTGACGATCGCTTGATAAGCGTTCACGTTGTCTCCCGCATTCAGCTTCTCGACAAACGTCACCGTTCCCGAGACGGGAGCGTACAAGCGTGATTGGCCAAGCTTGGCCTTCATCTCCTGCAGCGACATCCGCTCGCGCTCCAGGTCGATTTCCTTGAGCCGCAGGTCTACGGCGCCTGCACCGGCATCGCGTGCCTGTTTGTACAGCAGCTGTGCGCGCTCTACATTCAGCTGCTGCAGACGCACCTGAAAATCGAGGTCGCCCGTCTCCAGCTCGGCCAGCAAATCGCCCGCCTTCACCTCCTGGCCCACCGTCACCGGAATCGATTTGAGCCTTCCGCCCATCTCCTTGAAGGACAGCGCTTCGGATTGGGCCGACACAAAATAAGCCGTCCCCTTCAGGAAGGTCTGAATCTTCCCGCGGCTGGCCTGCACGAGGTTAAACTGTTCTTTGGCCGGCTCGACCAAGGGCGGCTGCAGCGTTTCCGGTTCGACCGGAAGGAGCGAACAGCCCGAGAGCAGCATCAGCGCCGTCAGAAGCGCGGCTATTCGCCGCAGACGCCGGTCTATTCTAGATAAGGGGAGATTCGTTCGTTGTCTGCGATACAATATTTCCATCCTCCAATGCGATAACGTGATCGACAAGCTCCATCATCCCGGGGTCATGCGTCGTGAGAACGACCGTCATCCCCGATTCTTTTACCAGCTCGCGAAAAATGCGGACGACCTGCAGCCCCATCCGGCTGTCCAGTTCGGCGGTCGGCTCATCCGCAATCAACAGCTCAGGCTGGTGCACGATTGCGCGGGCAATGGCTACGCGCTGCTGCTCGCCGCCCGACAGTTCGGACGGCCGATGCTTCATCCGCTCCCGCATGCCGACGCGGTCAAGCGCATGCTCCACCACCTCACGGTTACCCTTCAGTCCTGCGATACGCAGCCCGAATTCAACATTTTCGTAAGCCGACATCAGCGGAATCAAGCCATACGACTGGAACACGAGGCCGATCTCCTTACGCCGGATCTGGCTGCGTTCGGAGCCGGATAAACCGGTGATTTCCCTGCCTTTGAAATACACCTGTCCCTCCGTCGGATCGTCTAATGCGCTGAGAATGTTCAATAGTGTGGTCTTTCCGGAACCCGAGCGCCCTCTCAGAGCCACGATCGTTCCAGGCGGAATGTTCAGATGGATATTTTCCAAAGCGGTAACGGCGGTATTCCCCCTGCCAAAAATCCGTGTGATCCCGCTTGCCTGCAGAATCGGTCCGCCGCCCGTATCCTTCGTCTCCGTTTCCTTACCGGTCATTGCACTCGCCCCTTTGTTCTGACCCGATTCGCCTTCACCAACCTCATTGTAGCGCTTCCATTCAGGGGGAAGTACCCGCCAGTTCCCGTTCGTTTACCTGAGAAAATGTAGATATGTGCAGGCTGCAAGTTCTGCGGCTGCGTGTATTTGCAATAAGAAAAAACGTCTATCGACGTACTCTCAAAGGAGACAGACCGCGTTTAGATGTTGTTTTTCTTGCGATATCAGGAAGGTCTCGCTTCGAATTTTATACTTTCTGATATCTTAAAAAATGCCGCCCGATGAAACGGACGGCATTTCTTACAACGGCCTTACCTCTCACATATTCATTACCGGCACATTATCGAAATTGCCAATAGTCGATCTGGAACAGCTCGATATCCGGCTTCCCTTTGAAGATCAGGAACAAATCATGCACGCCCTCAGCACCGCTGACGGGCGCCGCCATTTCGCTCCACTGTCCGCCGGTCGAAGACACTTGAAGCGTACCGATCGATTTGCCTTCAGGGCTGTCCAGGAGGAGCTCGATGACTCCCCCATCATTCGCGCACGATACAGACGCTGAAAACGCTGAGGCCCCGGCGCCGAAATCAACGCCGGACACGGCGGTCCAGTCCCCATGATGAATGTCCGTTAAAACCATGCGGTCTTCGCCCTGTTCCAGTCCATCCGTCTGAAGCTTACGCACATTCACGCCTGCGCACCAAGCGATCGTCTCCGCTCCAACGCGGTCATAGGGATTCAGCGGCTTGATCTGCTCAACGCCGGCCATGTCCGCTTCAATGGATTGGATCGCACCATCTTCGTCCAAGATCACCCGGTTAAGGTGGGTCGACCGATACCCCTTCACCACGCCCATGGCCTTCGACAAGGTCTGGGCGTGATAAGCGATATACCAATCCCCATGAAACTGGAACATGGCATGGTGGTTGTTGCCGCTGACACCGAAAAAATGGCCGGGATTTTTAAGGATCGTCCCCTGGTACATCCATGGCCCCATTGGGCCGGTGCTGGTCATATAGGCAATCTCCCCTGCCGGAGGACTCCCCTCCGGCCGAACGCCATTGTAGAAGTTGGAGCAATACGAATAGTAATATTGGCCGCCTGCCTTATGAATGCCGGCATCCTCGAACATAAACGGAGCCGGGATCGGCTCGGCTTCGCCGATCACGCTGATCATATCGTCACCCAGCCGCATCATCCGAGCGGTCCCGGGATTCTCATCCTGGCCTTCCGGAACGCCCCCGCCAAAGTAAATATAACCTTTGCCGTCATCGTCCACCAGCACGGCCGGATCGAAGAGCCATACGACGCCTGGAACGCCCGGCGTGTCTCTTGCGATAAGCGGCCTGCCGATCGGATCGATCCATGGGCCGGTCGGACTGTCGCTCGTCAGCACACCGATGCCGCTGGCGTTGTTGGCAAAGTACAGGAAGAAGCGGTCTTTGCCGTCTATTCTTTTGTGAGCCGCCGCAGGGGCCCAGGATTGCGTCGCCCATTTGGCTGCTCCATCCGGACCTGCCACTTGAATGGCGCCATGGTCCGTCCAGTTCGCCAGATCATCCGAGGAAATTACCGATATGCGGTTGATGGAGCTATAGCTGTTGTCCTTGACCGCTCCTTGCTCGTCATACTCTAATACATCGTCTGTATTGTAGAGGTATACGCGCCCGTCGAACACCAGTACATAGGGGTCTGCTCCAAATTTATGGGCGACAAGCGGATTTCCGTTTCGCGGCAGCTTGCCGATCGGTGCATGAACGAGTTCATTCATTTTTGTGTCAACTCCCGTATTCAGCATTTTTTGTATAACCAAACTCTCTTAAAAAGAGTAAGGCTTGCGTTCAGCGGTAACAACCTGTCTGATCCGTCCGGATCACCCGCCAAACTCTAGTTTCCAGAGGTTCAATTCAAAGAAAGTGTATCCCGGTATTCCTGTGGCGTGAGCCCCGCTGCTTTTTTGAAAAAACGGGTGAACGAATGGGCCGCCTCGTAACCGACGGATAACCCCACCTCGCGCACTTTCAAATCGTTGTCCCGCAGCATCTCCTTGGCCTTCTTCACCCTGCACTTGTCGATAAAATCGGATAAGTTGATTCCTTTCTCCTGCTTGAAGAACCGCGACAAATACGAGGGATTGAAATAATGGATTTCCGCTAGGCGCACCAGGGACAAATCCTCACTCAAGTGCTCTTCGATGTACTGGCAGATCCGGTCGACAATCAGCGAGGCCCTGTCCCTCTCCTGCGTTTGTTTGCTTAGGAAAATGGATTCCGCCACGCGTTTCAAATAACCGAAGGCCTCCTCCATTGAGGGATGATCGTTCAGCCGCATCAATTTTCCGGTATCGCCGATATGCCCGTGCATTCCCATACGGCCTATGCAGGAATGCAGCATCAGCGCAATCGTATAGTACGTCTCGATCGTTAACTGAACCTTACAGCTCATCTTCAGTGCACTGGCCGTTACCTCCTCAAGCGCTTGGATAAATTCATCGTGTCTCCCCGACTCCAGATAAGCCCTCAGCACCTCCGCTGTCTGACTGTCCGCAAAGCTCGCTTTGCAGTCCATTCCATCGAGCGGCTCGAAGCCGTCGCGTACAATGATGGCTCCCCCGCTGCCGCTCCTTAACTGCTGCAGCTCCCGCAGCCTTTCGTATTGGCGCGTCAAGCTTTCCCACCTGCATGCTTCGCTGCTCAGCGCCAATCCGATGCTCAATCCAAGAAAACCGATGCAGGATTCCTGAACCAGCTCCAAGGTCCCCTCCACGAATCGGATGAAATGGCTGTCGGTCCCGCCCTCGGCCAGTTCAGACGGTTGCAGAAACCAAAAGGCGTCGCCATGCTTGTCGGTGATCCCCATACTCCGGGCCCTGCCCGAAAAATAGGTATCCCATATCCTTCTGACGGACGACAGGATTTCGCCTCTTTCCGTATACGTCCTGCCCTCCGGATACGAGATGCGGCCAAGGACCAGCACGACAGGCTGGGCGGGATCGAGGCCGATGTCCAGCTTGCTGAATTCGCGAGCCAGCATGTCTGTATCCTCATCCAATACACGGCTGTTCTGGAGAAGGTGCCTCATATAGTCACCCTGCGCCATGAATTGGAACGCCAGCAGCTGCTCGCGGGACTGTTCCAGCAGCAGACTGTCGTGATGCGCGCGTTCGATATCGTCCAAGACATCCTGCACGGTGTCGGTCACTTTGGCGTACCCTTCCGTCTTCAGCACATAACGGGCATTGGTCATTTGGATCGCGCGGTACGCATATTCGAATTCACTGTGGCCGGTCAAGAACACGACTCTGCATCTGGGCCAGTACTTCCGGATTTCCTCGGATAATTCCAGCCCGCTCATGCCGGGCATGGCTATATCGGTCAAGACGATGTCGATTCTCGTGCGCGACATCCAATCCAGCGCTTCCTTGGCGGAATAGGCTTTGCACACATCGAGCCGCTCCGGCTGATAGCGGTTGAACACTTCATATAGTCCGTCCGTAATGATATCTTCATCGTCAACGATTAGCAGTCTGTACATCCCCGTTCTCCTCCCTGATCTTGATACGAATGGCGGCCTGAAGCCCGCCCAAACTGCTTCTGGACAAGAACAGTCCGCTGCCTTCGCCGTACGTAAGCAGGATCCGCCGATGGATGTTGATTATCCCGGTCATTTCGTGGGATTCGGCAGGACCTGTTACCCGATGCTGGAGGGCTTCGAGCCCGGCATCGTCGATGCTGTTCCCGTTATCCTCCACCTTGATGACGCATTCGGAGCCGGTTCGCTCAAACGTAACGCGGAGAAACCCTTCGTTCGGCATGCTCTCCAGACTGTGCTCATAGGCGTTCTCGATCAACGGTTGGACGATCAACCTCGGAACCTTGATGCGCTGCATGTCCACAGGCAATTCGTCGAACTGGACACGGATGCGCCGGGAGAAGCGGAGCTGCTGGATTTCCGTGTACATTCTCGCATGCTTGATTTCTTCCGACAGCGTGGCATGGTCCTCGCCGTTGCGGGCGATAAACCGGTAATACTCGCCGAGCATGATTGTAAACAGCTCGATCCGGTCCGTATCGCCCGTCTTGGCCAGCGAATTCAGGATAAAGAAGCTGTTATACAGGAAATGCGGTTTGATTTGCGACTGCAGCTGCTTCAGTTCCGCCTTCTGCATCATCAATTTCTGTTTGAAATCTTGATCGATCAACGTCTGCAGCTTGACGAGCATCTGATTAAACCGGTCATACAAATAGCCGAACTCATCCTTCTGCTCATGCTGAATCGGAATATCAAGGGTCCCTCCTTCCATCCTTCGAAAGCTTTGGACGAGCGACAGCAGCGGACGATGAACGTAACGATAAGTGGAATAGGCATATACGATAATGGCAAAAACCGAAGTTACCGCAAACACCCATGCCCACAGGTTGAATTTGATCAGCGGTCTCTTGACCGTCCCCTCCGGTAAGTACGAAACGAGCGAGAGGGCCAGCTTGTCGGAATTGGCGATATTGAAATGGTACTCCCTTCTCCCGATATCGAGCAGTATCGTACTGTCGTCCAAGCCCTTGGCCGCCTTTATAAAATCCTCCAGCAGCTCTGGCGGCGTGCCGTTGCTGGACAATGTGAATCCAGCTTCCCTCGCGATCAGAATCGAGCCGCTTCCGGGATACACGCTGAGCGGTTTCAATGAGTCCTTCAGCTTGTCGTTATCCAATTCGATTTCAACGAGGTACAGCGGATCCTCCACATTGTTCCCGCCAAACTTCGAGGCGGTGAGCTGAAGCGAGTCCCCCTGCCGCATCAGCCGGGCGCCGCTTCGTTCTCCGATGGAGCGTATTGCATCATATCTCTGCTGGTCCAGCGAACGGACAGCATTGCTGGCCGAAATCGTTTTACCGATCGAATGAATATGGACATAAATATCTTTAATGTACGGGCTGCTGTTTTTTATGGAAGTCAGACGGTGGAGCAAGTAATTTACGCTGGACCTTTTCTCGGCGCTGTCCATCATCCCCCAAGTGACGGCAATTTTATGAAGCTCGCTTTCCTGCAAAATGTCGAACTGCTGAATTTCAAGCCATTCGATTTCCCGGTTCAGCCCCTCGAGATAGGATGATAACTGCGCCAGTGAATTTCTTGATATTTCTTCGCTTGCGTTGGTATAGCTCCAATTGTACAGGTATACGCCGAGCAGAATAATCGGGAGGATCACCACCAGATACATCAGAACGAGCCTGGCCAGGATGGTATGACGCAACGAATTCACAGGAATCCTAATCAAAACAACGCCTCCGATGCACTAATCTTTCTATTTGTTCGAGTACCATTCATTGACTTCGGCTGTCATTTTATCACCGCCCAGACGATGCCATTCCTCGACGAAACGGTCAAATTCATCGATGGGATGACCAAGTATAATGTTAGTGAACGTATCCATCGTCAGAGAGTCCAGAATCGATTGTTTTTCGATCATCGTATCGGTTGGCGCGCCCACAAAACTCTCATACAATAACTGGTTGTTCCTTTTATACCGGTCAAGGATGGAAAACGCTCCCGACGGGCCATAGGTTCGTTCCCAGCCCCAGCCGGACGGATTGCCACGGGTCAGATAAGCCTCGATGTTCTTTTGAATCGACCTTGCCTCATCCTTAAGCACATTAGGGTTTCCGGTTCGGCGTGCCTCTTCAATTTGGTAGTAGGCGTCCAGATTCTTCAGTGCAGGATACGGAGTAACCGGAGAAAGCTGCCAAGCCGGATATGGGGTGCTGTAATAGATTTCGTACTCGGCCGTCGCTCCCCAATTCTTTTCCAGATGCAAATTGAACAGCTTGACGATGGCCTCGGGATGCTGGACTCCCTTACGGACGGCAAGAAATTGATGGGTAGCGAAGCGGAGCGGCACTTTCGCCGGTTTCCCTGTGGCCGAAACAATGGGAAAAGCCTGCCATCTGGCTTCCGGATCCTGCTCATGATTGCCCTGCACGACAAACGATCCCCACTGTTCGCCGTACATCATCCCGTATTTACCTGCGATAAGGTCTGCTTTGGCCTTGATGCCGTCTTTAAACATAAATTCCTCGTCAATTTCTCCGTTCCGATACATGTCCTGAAGGACTTTCAGCGCAGTTTTGACTTCAGGTTGAACAGCTCCGTATACGAGCTTGCCGGATGGATCGCGAATCCATATATTAGGGAAGGCGTCGTAACCGGCCATAAATGCCGACAAGCCCATCACGGGATCCCACAAATATTGGGTTACCGGGAGCCCCAATGTATCGTTTTTTCCGTTTCGGTCGGGGTCATTTTCTGTAAACGCTTTCGAAATGTTCAGGAGGTCATTCATCGTTTGTGGCGGCTGTAAGCCGAGACGGTCCAGCCAATCCGTCCGGATCCAAATATACTGTGCTCCCTCGATCGATGAGCTTGTCTCGGGAATTCCCATCAATTTGCCGTCTACCGTGGCCGCTTCAAACGGCCCGCTCCCCTCCTGGCCCAAAATTTCCTTCGTGAACGGCGCCGCATATTTCTCATAGGCTTCGGTCAAATCCTGAATCAGGCCTGCATTGCTCAGCTGACGCAGCTGATCTGCATCGACTCTCACGACATCAGGCAGGTTTCCCGAAGCAAGCGCAACGCCCAGCTTCTGGTTATAGAGGGTGCCTTTGGCTGTCCAATCATACTTGATCTGGATGCCCAGAACTTGCTCATACAGGCGGGTCCATCGGTTATCTTCCAGCGTTTCTCCCTGAAACGTTTTGATCAGGTTGTCCAAATCATCGCTCGTCTCCCGCACGAAAGTGAGCTCAATCGGGGGATCATACTTCTCCAGGCCGGGCTCCGAGTAGATGTACTGACCATCGGTCTTCCCTGTTACCTCCTCACCGTCAGACACCCCGACCCGGTCGCACGACGCCAGCATGGACAAGGGCATCGTGACCGTCAGGACTAGACCAACTACACTCCATTTGGGAATACGCAATGCGCCAACCCCATTTCGATTAGATTCATTAAAGCGTATCAAGAATATTATCTTGATGGCGTACGCACACACACAACCCGCATCTTTTTACTTGCTCACCCGTTTTTTACTTTTTTGTGAAAGCGTAAACATTTTCTCTATTTATTTTAAATCAGTTTTTATGATCCCTCCTATTCATAAACTAAAGAAATACCCCCAATAAATGTAGGACTTTGCGTCAGTCAATTCCACTTCATTTCCTGCTCGGCCAGCAGTTTCTTAATTGCTTTCGCGGCTACTACGAATAGTTCAGGCTGGCTGAGCCCCGCGAGCTTTCCGGTTGCCTGCAGGTGCGGCTCCAAAGACATAAATCCGGAATATCCCGTCTGTTTCAATTGCTGGAGAAGCAGACGCAGCTGGCCGTCTCCCTCGCCGGCAAGAACCACTGAACCATTGTCCATCCGTGCGTCCTTCACATGAATATAAGAGATGTAGCCGGCGAGCAGCGGGTATGCCTCAGACATGGGGTGTACCCTGCACTGCACAAAATTTGCGGGATCAAAGGCCGCTCTCATGCCGGGCGACGAAACGGCCTCCAAGATGTCCTTGCAGCGTTCTCCGGTATCGCCGTAAATGTGGCTTTCATTCTCATGCAGCAGTACGATTCCGGCATCATTCGCCAGCTGAACGAGCCGCTTCATGCGACGGAATACTTCTTCTCGGAATCTTTCATGTTCTCCCTCCGGAATATAAAAGGAAAATATGCGGATAAACTTGGCTTCAAAAAACGCTGCCAAACGAATGGCGTGCTCGGCCATCGTAAAATGTGGATCAAAGTCCTCGGTGATCTTGATTTTTCCCAGAGGAGAGCCGATCGCGGAGACACCGAATCCCCGCCGGGTCAGCCGTTCTTTAATCTTCACCGTTTCCGCTTCGGTTAAATTCAATACATTTTTCCCCCAGACCCCCCGCAGCTCCAGATACCGAATATGTTCCGATTCGAGGACATCCAGCTGTTCTTCCAAATCCGATGAAATCTCATCCGCGAAACCAGTTAATGTAATCATGACAAAACCCCCTTCATTTGTTGAACTGAAATGAAATACTTCATCCTGGATGAGTCATACAATCTCGATTTTCTCTTGAAATTTCTGGAGTGAAACCTATGATTAGCTTAAAGGAGGCGGTGTACTTGGAAATTGAGCATCATCCTCATCTTGTTCCGAATATCTTTCTGTTCATCGACCGTAGATGCTTTCCCGAGTGGACGATCCAGAAAGCGAAAATCGGCTTCCACGATCTAACGTTTGTGGTTGAAGGCATGGCGAATTACTATATTAATGGAGAAAAATTCACAGTAGAAGCAGGTGACATGATCTACGTCCCCGGAGGAAGCATCAGGGAAGCCCATACGTTCAAGGAGTCCCTCATGCATTCGTATCCGTTCAACTTTTTTTGGGCTGAACCGTATAATCATATCCATCTCCCGTTTAAAGGCGTCACCAAGAAAGTGATCACCAAGGAGATTCTGGGGTATATTCGTGAATTCAACCATGTATGGATGAGCAAGCAGCCGTTTTACCACATCCAGGCACGCGCTTTGTTCGAGCTTATCCTCCACCGTCTGCTCACCAACTATTACCGGAAAGCGCCCATGCCGATCGATCCGCGGATCAAGAAATTAACGGAATACATTTCAGAGCATTACTCGGAAAATCTCTCGATCGCCGAATTGGCGGAATGGCTGCATCTGAGCCCCGTCTATTTGGGCAGGTTATTTAAGCAGAATACCGGTACGACACTCAAGGAGTACATCAAACGCATTCGCATCAACAATGCCGAAATGATGCTGTCATCCGGTGACTTTACCGTGAAGAACGCAGCGGAAATGTGCGGGATTGACGATATTTACTATTTCAGCAAGCTGTTCAAGGAAATGAAGGGCTATCCTCCATCCGCTGCAAGGAAGCAGGCAGGGCAGAAGCACCTTCTTGAATAAGGAGTCCCCACTTCGGATATTTTCTTCGTGGGGACGGTACCTATCACCGCTACTTTTTCCAAACCTCATCAATCGAAGCCTGGAACGGCTCTTTGTATTTTCCAATGACCGTGGAAACGGAATTTCCGTCAATAATGTCTCCGACTAGCTCGTAGTAAGGCATGGAAGGATACCCGTCTTTGCCGTCGACGACGTTGATGCTTTCCCCTGCCATTTTTGCATTGTTGATGTCGTCTTCGTTCTTGAATAACGTTTCGAGCGAAGCTTGTTTCGGGTAGTCGTAGATGGACTCGATATCGTTGATTTTTTCATAAATGTAAACCAATTGCTCGGGATGTTCGACCGCCTTCGGGATCGTCAAGTAATTCGGAATCGTAAGATGGGAGTGGTACTCTGTCGCGCTGGGCCCTTTAGGGAAGGGCAGGAAGCCTATGTCCAAATCAGGCATATCCTTTTTGAATCCATCCATCTCATAATCGCTCCCGGCATACATCAGCGTGTTCCCTTGACGGAAAAATTGGCCGGGTTCGGTCCAATCACCGCCTTCGGTCGGTCTGGCGATGTTTTCCGTTGCGAGCTGGGATATGAAGTTCAAGGTTTCTTTCGTTTTCGGATCCTCCAGGTTTTGCTTATCTCCCGACACGATATTTGCGTCGTTGGCCGCCAGAGCCTGAACTAAAATGGAAGCGGAAGCGAGCCCCCAGGTGTCCAGCTTACCGTCATTATTCGTATCTTTGTTCGCCTCTTTGGCTGCCTGGATGAAGGTCTCCCAATTCCAGTCGTCTTCGTTGACGTATTCCTGCAGCGGCTTGAGGCCCAGTTTCTCCATCAAGGTCCGATTATAAAAAATACCTGATGAAGCACCGTTGATGCCTGCTCTGAACCCGTAGCCCCTGCCCTCAAACTGCGAATAATCGTTCGTGTACTGCTGAATAAATACGTTCTGATTTTTTGTGAATTCATCAACCGGGGAGAATAAATCCTGCTTCACGAGCGTTGGAATCATCCAAGGTCTGGCCATCCGGATGATGTCGCCGAGCGGCTCTCCCGCGAGCAGCGATGACGTCACTTTATTCACGTACTCGCCATAGTCGATCGTAACGTATTCCATTTTAAAGTTATGCTTCTTCATGAGTTCGTCCAGGTTCTGCTTCTTTTTAATATTGTCCGGGTTATCTTCCTTGATCGATTCGTCGTACCAAGATACCCATTTGATCGTCCGGCCACCCATGTCGAAATTCATTTCCGAAGTACCGCTCTCTTCTTTTTCGTCCGGCTTCGCGGGTGCATTCGTGCTTTCCTCAGCGGCATTCTCGCCGCTTGAATCCGTGTTGGATGCGCCTCCTCCGGAACCGCTGCTGCAAGAGGCCATCAGGATCAGAATCAAACACCAAACCAGCACCATTGACTTACGCTTCCTCATAAAATACCCCCCCTTTGGATTTCGCCGTCTCATAGGACAGCGCTTTCAAAACATGAGCTTGCACGCGTATGCCTCCGTGATGACCGAAAGAATCGGTTCCGATGCCGGTGGTTCCTGATGAACTGCAAGCACACGGATCATGTTAAATGGATTTCCGGCAAACAACCATAGATAATCTAAATGGCATTTGTAAGTTTTAAACATCATTTTTCAGCCTTCCTGAACCTGACCTGCTTTAACTAAAAAAAAGAAACCTCTCCCTAAAGGAAAGGTTTCTTCCTGATCCATGATGCTAAACTCGAAACAGCAGCTGCGAGAAATGGTACAGATCGTTTTTCCAAACCGGCCAATCGTGACCGCCGCTTTCCTCGTACCAGACATGAGGAACGCCGTGCTCTGACAAATACGAGTGCGTCCGGTCACTGATATGCTTCAGGTCATCCTGGTCTCCGCAGGATAGCCAGAGCAGTCTGAGCAGATTTGCTGCCTCTTCGGGATTCGGTACGAGCAGTTCCGGGACCTTGGTATTCGGGGCCGGAGAAAAGGCTCCTACCCAGGCAAAGCGGTCGAGATGATTCAATCCGATATTCAGCGCCTGCCCTCCGCCCATGGACAAACCGGCGATACTATAATTCTCTCTGCCTGTGAATACCGGGTATTTCGATTCCATAAAAGGAATCAGATCATGAAGCAAATCGGACTCGAAAGTCTCGAAGGCTTTCACCTTGTCGGGGTCGAATATGTCTCCTTCCGCCCTGTCGTTCGGCATCGCGCGGCCATTAGGGAGTACGACGATCATGGGCTCGAGCTTGCCGTCGGCGTAAAGATTATCGAGCACGACCTGTATATTGCCGTGATTCTTCCATTCGGCTTCATCCCCGCCTATTCCGTGCAGGAGAAAGAGCACGTTATACTTGTGTTGTTCGGAGTACCCGGGTGGGGTGTATATGAACATTTTGCGGTTACAGCCGACAGTTTCTGAATAATATTCCACAAGTTCGATTTGTCCGCGGCTGATATGTTCCCTATATTGGTCAAAGCCCGTTGGCGCTGTTTCTATCAATTTCTTTTCCTCCCCTGTTATGACTCACATGATTAAATAGAACTGTATCAAGTACAAACAAGCTTTACAGCACGTAACCAAACCCCAGAATCGTAAACCGTTTATGTTCGCTGCCCGCCGCCATACGGATCTCAACGGTATGCTGCCCTGATTCCGGCTCATCGTACAAAATAACCGCACTGCAGTGCGTCCAGTTCACCTCATGCGGATCAGCGGTCAGCTTGTGCTTTCCGTCCACCCGAATCTCCGAGGATCCGAAATCGCTGCTTCCCGAGTCTTTAAATACGAGAATGAGACGCTTGCTCCTGATGGTCATTGTAAAATGGCCCTCTCCCGATCCGGCTGTATGCATCCAGTTATGGGGAAATTGGGGCGTGCCGTAATCGTGATCGTCCATTTCCGCGAGCTGCAGATCGGTATCGGTCTCCCGAAAACCACCGGTATCGATCTGAGCGATACGGTCACCGTTCTGACGATCCAGCAGCCGGGTGTGAACGTAATCGCTGCCGATCAACGGCGGTTTATCGGTCAGGACATCCTCCTCATCAGGTGCAGACCGGTCCGTGACTTCGAACAGCCAGTCCAGGCAATCCGCCATGATCTGATGGCCGCTATTCGTCGGATGATAGATATCATGGAAGAACTGCCTTTTGGAGATGACGCCTCCTTGGTCCCTGGCCAAATGGAACTGCTCGACGACGGCATCCTTTATGCTGACCATGGGAAGGTCGTAGTGCCACCCGACCGGAGCCAGCCGATCCTGAAGATTCCAGTCGTTCAGGAACACGCTGAACAGCAAGATCACCGCAGGGCGGCTATCGCCGCCAAGCGCCTTGAGCACCAGGCTTTCGTAACAATTGCCCCGCGTCTCATCGCCGGCGTCATTGACGGCAAACTCCACTACCACGATATCGGGATTCTCCGTATCGTCCCGGAGCACATCCCGATCATAACGTACGATTCCCAGCTCTGACGGCGTCCCGCCTACTCCCGCTTTGATCAGACGGATCGGACTGCCTTTGGAGGAGGCGAACCGCTTCCTAAAAAGATCGTACGACCTGTAGGCGTAACAATTTTCAGGAAGCGGGATAGCCCCAGCTCCATGGGTGATGGAGCCGCCGATGTAGGCGATGGTGACCGGCTCCCCTCTCTTCGCTTTTTCGATGGCCGCTTTCAATCTCTTGTTGTTGCCTCGATTCAAAAGAGATTTGGCGATCATATCACGGTAGGACTGCCCTTCAAAGTCAACCGGAGGATCGATCGTGTCTTCGGCAGCTTGATCATCTTCACGCCGGTATTCGGGGTCCCGCGGGGCCGCAGGGCCGCGAGCTTCGTTCGTGGATGCAGCTGGATGGTCTGTCATGGGAAATCCCCTTTTCACTGTGATTAGGAATTTGCGTTTCGATTTATCAAACTTCATTATCCCTGCAGCGGACGGATAAACTCAATCCGCATCTCTTTACATACCCACCCGATGTTTACTGCTTACGGGGCAGAAATACCTAACCGATCTCCCGGTTGATGCCATTTTCTGTAAGCTACAGGTTTGAGAGACGTCCGCTTCTCGAATTCTCTTAAAAAATGGTGATAGTGGACATATCCGAGATCCTCTGCGATCACCCGCACCGTTTCTTCGGTGTCGCACAATCTTCTTTTGGCTTCGGCAATCCGCAGATCGTGGATGTATTCCAGAATGCCGACACCGTTCTTTTTGATAAACGCCTGCCCTAAATAAACCGGATTGATAAAAAATCGTTCCGCGATCTTCTTGATCGTCAGATTCTGATGGAAATTCTCTTGCAAATAACGCTCGATTTGCACCAAGGGATGCTCGGAATTCATTTCTTTGTAGTGCTTGACGGTTCCCATGCATAATTCTAAAAACGTGTGCAGCGACTGCTTTAACGCAGCGACGGAACCCGGCTTCGTTTTTAAAAAATGGAACACATCCCGCCATAAATCCGTGGTCCCGCCGAATTCCCTGAGCAGCTCGATACTTTTCATGACGATCTGAATGCTTGCCATGTACGCCACTTCGGGGGCAATCTTGTTATCCTTAAATGTCTCGAACAACTGATGGAGCATATCGCAAACTTTCTGCTCCTGTGATCTCTCAACAGCGATGAGCAATTCATCCAGGACAAGGGACGGAGGAAGAACGTAACTCATTTCAAGCGAGGAATCCGGGTCACCGTCAATCACCCCTCCCTCCTCCGAACGGAAGAAGTGCTGAAGGGAAGCCTTGGCTGCCCTAATATAAGACTCAGGCAGGTCATGAAGGGTTAGAACCGAAGGACCGACGGACACGGAGCAGTCAAGGCCATGCTTCAGCAGTTCCTCATGCACCCGCTGCGCAAGCTCTAATGGTTCACGGGCAGTATCTACGATAAGACCGGCTTGGTTGCAGTACATATCTACATATAATGCATGCCCTGACTGGGAAAACGACCGGCAAATTTCCGTTCCCTCACAGGTCAGCCCTTCAATGTGGATATACCGCCAGCCGGTGGCTAGCTGATTCATCTGATCCATCAAATGCGCAATATCCCCGTCGACTTCGGTCAGTTCTCCGCGAAGCATTCGGGAAAGGGCGATGGCCAAGACCTGTTTGGAGGTAGCTTCCTCTTGCTCTCTGGTGCGTGATTTGGCGTCAAGTTCATTAACAATCGTCGCGATCATCGCATCCCACTCAGGCTCAATGACCGGTTTGAGCATATAAAATCTCACCCCGTACCGAAGAGCCGTGCGGGCATATTCAAAGTCGCTGTACCCGCTGAGAACGACAAAGATCGGATCATAATGTTCTATGGAACGGACTCGACGTATCAATTCCAGCCCGTCGATCCCCGGCATGCGAATATCGGTGACCACCAAATCCGGCAGCGTGTCCATAATCAGAGACAGGGCATCTTCGCCGTCGTCGCATGCTCCGCAGATTTGAAAACCGAGTCCTTCCCAATCGCTCAACATCTTCAGCCCCTCGAGGGCAATCGCTTCGTCATCCACAAGAAGCACGCTATACATGAATTTCACCTCCCGCTTGTGCTTGAACCTGGTTCAACGGGATTTGGATTACGATCGCCGTACGTACATAGGGATCGCTTTCAATGACAAGCTTGGCTTGACCGTCGTAGTACACTTTCAGACGCTTATACACGTTGCGCAGTCCGATATTTTTTCCGGTGTCATCGTCCGAATGAAGATTGCGGTTGATCCAATCCAGCTTGTCCTTGTTCATGCCGATCCCGTTGTCTTCCACGGTAATGATAAGGTCCTCATAGGACCGATGGATCCCGATCCGGATCAACCGTGCTCCTTTGACCGATTGGAGTCCATGCTTGCAGGAGTTTTCCACGAGCGCCTGGATGCTCATTTTAGGGATCCGGTACTTCATCAGGCCGGGATCAACGTCCAGCTCATAGGAAAACCGGTCCTGGAACCGGAATTTTTCGATCTGGAGGTACATTTCAATGAACATCACCTCCTCCTCAATCGTCACCAGGTCATCTTTCCAGCTTAACAATCTGCGCAGGATCTGGGCCAGATTACGAATAATATCGGTCACCTGCTCGTACTTGTATTTTTTGCAGATGACCAGCACCGCATTTAAT
This sequence comes from Paenibacillus sp. FSL R5-0378, assembly GCF_038009285.1. Taxonomy (NCBI): domain Bacteria; kingdom Bacillati; phylum Bacillota; class Bacilli; order Caryophanales; family Paenibacillaceae; genus Paenibacillus; species Paenibacillus sp. FSL R5-0378. The sequence continues at coordinate 2,656,782 of NZ_JBBPAY010000001.1, read as the reverse complement.
GTATTAAATAAAAAGTGGGGGTCCACCTGGCTTTGCAAATAGTTCAATTCCGCCCTGACCCGTTCCAGCTCCAGATCCTTCTTCTGGATTTCCAGCTTGTAGACGTCGTTGATCAAATTGCGGATTTTTTCGGTCATCATGTTAAAGCTCCGCAGGAGCCCGCCGATTTCATCTTTTCCTTCGTACATATGAATCGTTTCAAAACGTTCGTAGTTCACAAGTTTCATATGCTTATACAGCTGCTTTACTCTTAGATTGTAGGAACGCAGAATGACTACAAATAAGATGGCCGGGATCAGCGTGGTGATCAGAGCCAAAATCAGGATAAAACGAAGGATATGACGAAGCTCGCCGCTGATATCTTTCCTTTCGGGTGTTCCGACCAGATTCCAGCCCTGTGTATAATTTGCCGGTCCTAATGGCCGGATAATATCCTTTATCGCTCCATCTCCGGAAGCTCTGCTCTCAACAGGGAGGCTCAACAGCTGACTGTCGCCCGCATCATCATGTGACTGATCGGATGCCAAAACGATTCTTTTTTTGTCATCGATCAGCTTTAATGTCATGTAATCCCGTTCCTTGGCGAACAATTCCTTCAGACTGTCCAATCTCAAATCGATCCGAAGATACTTTGTATGCTTTAATAGTCCGGGGTAATTGTCCATTTTCCGAATGATGCTGATGTATACCTTCTTTTGATTCGGGTACATCGGGTTCGTATCCAAATACGAAGTGAGCAGCACTTTTTCTTTGCTCCCGGCGATTTTTTGATACCACTCGCTGTTCTTATCGCTGTCTTGCAAGACAAAATAGCTGTTGCCGCTTTGAATGGTCGGATTCGTCGTATATACGCCAAGCCATAAAATATAGGAATGCAGGTTACTGTACTGACGCAGCCGATCTCTTAATACATTATCGTAATTTTCATAGTACTCATCATAATCCGCATAGTTATAATCCAGCATTTCATTCAACGTCCGGTCCGCAGCTACCGTGTTGCCGATGGCAACGCATTCATTAACCATTTGCATAAAATCATAGCCCGCCCGCTCTACCGAAATTTGCAGATTTTCCTGTTCACGGGTTTCGGCATTTTTGCTGGTCTGCAAATAGAACAGCGTATTAATGCTGATGATCGGAATAAGCACACCGAGCAGGATGATTAAAAACTTGTATCTTAAAGGGATATCGTCCATGAGAGCTGAGGTCTTCCACTTCACGTTCATGCACCTGTCTCCTGCATCATATTTTCAACCCTTCTTATAAACCGAAGGGGATATGCCGTTGATGGCTTTAAATTTGGCCGTAAACTGATCGGTATCGGCATAACCGACACGAGCCGCAATCTCGCGAATGTTCAAGTCGGTTCGCCGAAGAAGCTTCATAGCTTCTTCAATCCGCACGGCATGATAATATTCGTTAAAGGAAATGCCGAGTTTCTTCTTGAAGCGCTGTCCCAGATAGGCCGCATTGACATGCAGAACCTCGGCGATATCCTGCAGCTTCAGCTTCTCGGGATAATGATCACGGATAAATTCTATCGCTTTCGATATGTTTTGATCCGCCTGAACCCCATCTTCTTCAGCAAACCACTCCGCCGCTTCGCGAAGCTCGGTCAGGGTTTGTTGTTCAAGGTCGCTTTGCATCGTCAACGCCGGTGAGCCAGTAAACCATCTCCTCTCCCAGTCCGCTGTGCTGCTTCCCCTTCTGCCGATTTCATGGAGGAGTTCAACCTTGATATTGGCTGCATAAGCGCTGATCCACGGTTTTGAAGCGTGGTCTCCCGAAATGACGGCGAAAAACTCGTGCACACGACCGGGCAGCTCATCCACCCTGCCTTCCACAACCGCCTTTGTGAGCGATTTCATAAACGCAGAGGGAAGAAGGAGCTGCTGTTCCAGATTCTCCTCCTCATAATAGTAAACCTCTTGATGACGGTTATCGAGACGGGAAACCCCAGCGGCAACGGCTTCTTGGAAAACGGTGTTGAGAGAATACGGTCCTCTATGCTCATCGCTCACCGAGAAGGTGACATTCTCCTGATAATCGTTTCTAATGCATCGGATGAACCGGGTAACAAGAAGGGGAGTTAATTCCGGGCCGTCGGGGCCGGATATCAATACGTAGCCGTGCTTGTCCTGCCCGATCACGAAAGGAAGCACGGTAATATGCTCTATTTGCTGTTCGGCCAGACGGCTCAGCCGATCCAGCAGCTGACAGCCGCGAACATTTCCGTGCTCCAAAGCAGTTCCATACACGAGCATGCAGCGAATCCGCGATTCATCGCCGATGGGGAGCTGCCTAACCGCCTGCTCCAGCTCTTGCGGAGCGTATTCTCTTGTGAGAAGCTGCGAGAGCAGTTCTGTTTGGACATAGGCAGTCTCGGCTCTGCGGTACGCATCCGATTTCCGCTCGGACCGGATCTCCGAAGCTATGTTTTTCACGGCCGATTCCAACTCGCCCTCATCCAGAGGCTTGGTCAGATAGTTGCAAACGCCATATTGAATGGCTGTCTTGGCATATTGAAAATCAGCATATCCGCTTATAATAATAAATTTCGGTTGGAGAGACCCGCCCTGCACCTGCTTAATCAGCTCTAATCCATCAATGACGGGCATACGAACATCCGTAATGACCAAATCGGGATTGAGACTCTGGATTAGCTGCAAGGCGTCATCCCCATCCATAGCCGTACCACAAATCTCAAAGCCCAATTCGGTCCAGTCGACCAAAAAACACAGACCTTCCAGCATTAAGGGTTCGTCGTCGGCAAGTAAGACTTTAAGCATTTGGCATCACCGCTCCACCGATTGAATTTGCTTCATTATACACCCATGGAATAGGAGAAACCGTTCCGGCAGGCTGCCGGAACGGTACTGTTCTCGTCTGAAACGAGCACCCGAAAAATTTTTATTCTTTGACACTTCCCAAGTTCAAGCCTACCACAAAGTACCTTTGCAAAAAAGGATAAACGAATAATATCGGCATCGCGGTCACGATCGTGATTGCAGCCTGAATGGACGCCGGCGTTACCATGGCCTGGGTTTGGTTCGTATTAGCCCCTGCCATCATGGACGGATCGTTATTCGTGCTCATGGTCGATCCAAGCAGCTTCATCATTTCATACTGGAGTGAACTGAGGTTCTGTTCAGAAGAAGCGTACAGGAACGTGTCGAACCAGGAATTCCAGGAGCCTACGGCGATGAACAAGGCAATGGTCGCAAGGACGGGCGTACACAGCGGAAATACGATCCGCCAGAAAATCCGGAAATCACCGGCTCCGTCAATTTTGGCGGATTCTACCAGGCTCCCCGGGAGCGACCTGATGTACGTTCGGATCACGATCAGGTTAAATGCGCTGACCAAACCCGGCAGGATATAGACCCAGAAGCTGTTCCGCAAACCCAGGTCTTTGATCAAAAAATAGTTGGGAATCAAGCCTGCGTTGAAGTACATCGTCAATATAAACAGCATGCTTATTTTTTTGCGGAAAATATAGTGAGGCTGGGCCAATGTATAAGCCAGCATCGTCGTCAGAAATACGCCGAGCACGGTCGAAATGACGGTACGGGACACAGAAATGAACGCGGCGTGATAGATCGTGCCCGATACGAATACCGCTTTATAATTTTGCAGGGTCCAGGTGTGCGGCCAAACGTACACGCCCCCCTTCAGTGAATCGCTTCCGTCATTAAATGAAATCGCCATCGTATGAAGAAAAGGATACAGCGTGACAATGACGACAATCAGCATAAACAGGGTATTCAGCGTATGGAAAACGACGGGTTCCAGGCGAAACTGACTCTTGACTTCTGTTTTCATTTCCCCGTCCTCCTCTATACCAATCGTTCTTCGCCAAGACGCTTTGCGATGGAATTCGCAATGAATACGAGTATGACGCTCACGATCGTTTTAAATATGCCTGCAGCCGTGGCAAGAGAATAATTCCCCATCGATATCCCGTACTTCAGCACGAAAATATCAATCGTTTGCGACCAGTCCACGACCAGGCCGTTTCCCAGCAAATACTGAACCTCAAATCCTGCATCCAGGATATGCCCGATATTCATAATGAGCAGAATGATAAAAGTCGACTTGATCCCGGGGAGCGTCACATACCTCATTTTATGAAACCTGCCTGCACCGTCGATGGAAGCTGCTTCGTAAAGGGACGGATCGATCGAGGTAATGGCAGCCAAATAGATAATCGTATTCCAGCCAACCTCTTTCCAAACGTTCGACAGCCCGACGATTCCCCAAAAATAGTGTCCTTTACTCAGCCACATCACGGGCTGATCAATCAGATGCAGCTTCATGAGCACGGTGTTGACGATGCCGTCATCCACAGATAAGGAAGTCGCAACAATGCCTGCTGCGATGACCCATGACAGAAAATGCGGCAGATAGGATATGGTTTGTACCGTCCTTTTAAAGAACCGCACCTTGATTTCGTTCAGCAGCAGTGCCAAGGCAATCGCCGTTACAAAACCCAAAACCAGGTTGATGAAACTCATGGCAATCGTATTTCGCAGCACCCCAAGGAAGGCATCGTCCTGAAACAGAAAACGGAACTGCTGCAGTCCAACCCAATCCTGTTTCCAGAAGGACAGGGCCGGACGATAGTTTTGAAAAGCCATCAGCCATCCCCAGACGGGGACATATGAAAAAATGATTAAGTAAATGGCAATCGGAACCGACATGAATATCAGCTGTTTTTGGGCTTTCAGGGTTTTCCAGCTCAGGCTGACTCCAATTTCCGGGTCCACTCTCTTCTTCTTCTTCTTGCTCTTGACCTCCCCGGTCAGCACGATTTCAGACATCTCGTTGTTCCCCTCCCTTATGACATTTCCAATACGGGGCGGGGAATGAATTCCCCGCCCCGTTTGGATTTCTACAGCTCTTACTTGCTGCTCCAGTTCTTAATCCGCCATTGAATTTGTTCATTCATGCGGTCTTCATAAGCCTTAATATCCAGCTTGTGGATCTGATTCACATAATCCTGCCATACACTATCAAATTCCGAAGGGGAAGCCATAATCGCTTTCGGCAAATATTTGACCGACAGGTCGTTTAATTTGGTGCTGGCTAGTTGAGCGGCCGAGCCGTCCTCCAGAATGATGGTATAAGCCGGGAAATATACCGGGTTCGGGCCGGGCTCCTTGAAAAATTCCGCCCAGGTTTTATGATTGTATGCTTTTAAGATCTCTTGATCATAAGGCTTCAAGCTATCGTAAAATTCCTGCGGCTGGGTTCCGGGATCCGTCGCGTTGCCATCACTGTAAGATCCCTGCATTTTAGGCATGTATCCAAAGAACGAATCTGCCTTGTTCGCTAATTTCCAGGTATTGTTGTCCGCATTTTTCCGCTGCTCCGGAGTCCGGTAGAACGTGCCGTCTTCTTTAACCTCATAATCTTCTCCCTTGATTCCCCATTGCAGCGTCTTCTGCCAATCCTCTGTCATCAATGCATCCATAAACTTAATGATCCGAACCGGATCTTTGGCTTTTACGGAAATACCAAACCCGCGATTGAGGTTTAACCCTCCGCGATCACGATAGTATTCCTTTGCACCGGGATACATGAGCGGAAAGCCGACGTAAGTGCTTCCAATTTTCCCTTGGGAAATCAAGGAATTCTCACCATCTTGGAAGTTCCAATGCTGATCGAACATGCCGATCACTCGCCCGCTGGCGATTTTGGCCAGGTACTGGTCATAGTTCTGCACGAAGGCCTCTTTATCCAGCAAGCCCTGTGCGTTCACTTCATTCAGCTTCTTATAGTAGGTTTTCGCGATATCCTTGTCCGCAAAAATTTGCGCCTTGTTGTTGTCCACGATCACGCCGCCGTCATTAGGGTGACCGGATAAATGCTCCGGCGCGTTCTGGAGCGGAAATACCCTCCAGTCAAAATTCAAGGTTTCAAATCCGATCATATCCGGATGCTTGGCCTTATATTTCGCGATAATATCAAAGTACTCTTCTAGCGTTTTCGGTGTAGGATAGCCCATTTCTTTCAAAACATCCTTTTGCAAATAGAACCCCGGCCCCTGATAGGTCGTATCGTGAACCGAACCGGTATACACGCCGTAGCTTGGGAGTACATAAATATGTCCGTCCTTCGGATCCTTCATTTGATTCCATACTTCCGCATAATGCTTCTTCAAATTGGGCGCATACTTCTCAATTAAATCTTCCAGCGGAATATAAGCCCCCGCATTGATCAGTTTGTCATTGCCCGAGATGAGATCCGGGTAGTCGCCGCCTGCGATCATAACGCCCAGCTTCTGCTGCAGATCCCCGACCAAAAATTCCATATTCAGACTGACGCCGGTTTTTTCTTTAATCAATTTATAAATTTTGTTGTCGGCCGTAGGCTGCTGGCCCGGGGCGTCCATAAACACAGACAGGGTAATGGGTTTCGTATCGTCCCCGCTTGATTCAGCCGTCGATCCCCCGCCGCTCGTTTTTCCTGATCCGCTGCAGCCGGATAGCAGCAGTGCCGTAGAAATCATGCCGATACACAAAATGATGAGTGAACGTTTTACCTTTTTGCGCATTTCTTTGTGCCCTCCCCTTTTTCATCTATTGTCACATATTCTCACCTGGTGATAACTAAATTATATCTTTCTAGAAATCGCTTACAATTCACAAACTCAAGATGTTCCCCCTAAAAATATAGTCGCCCAAGGTTTAACACAAACAAGCGCCCCGCGGCGAATTGACGGCAGCCGCGAGGCGCTTGTAAACGGTGGATCATCTCATGACCCGGTCACTGAACATATTTCCTGATGCTAAGGTAGAACTCATAGGGTTTCGTTCATATTTTCCTTGTTATAGTATAGTAGAAACATCATTCCAAGGAGGGATAAGGATGGCCCGTATTCATTTTGTTGAGTATAACACGACGCACCCAAGCAACTTTGTGATCGATGTTCCCGTGGGTCATCACTGGCTTCTTGTCATCACCAAGACTCCCGCGCAGTTCTGGGTCAATGGTGCGCTGAAGGAATATCCTACGCACAGCGTTATCCTTTACCGCCCGCAGCAGAAAGTGTATTATCGGGCCTGCGCCGATCAATTCATCAATGACTGGATCCGCTTTGAATCTAATGAGCCCTATATTACGGAATCGCCGCTGCCGCTCGGAGTCCCCTTTTCCCTGGATGATCCGGACTACTGCCGCAAGCTGTTTGAACTGTTGACCATCGAACACAACTTTCATCGGGATTACAGGGCTTCGTCCATCGACTGTTTGCTGCGGACGCTGTTCAACAAGCTGTTGGAATCTTATTTTCACGAACCGATTACGCCTCAGTATTATAACTTGTTGAAGCTTCGAACCGCGATCCAGAACGATCCGGGCGATTACTGGACGATTGCGAAAATGGCCGAATATCTCGGAATCAGCCCAGGCTACCTGCAGAGCATCTACAAAAAAACCTTTAAGGTCACCTGCATGGAAGACGTCATCAACAGCCGAATCCGGTTGGCCAAAGAATATTTAATTCACAGCACCCAAAACATTGCTGAAGTCGCCTCCCGATGCGGGTATCAAAATGTGGAGCACTTCTGCAGACAGTTCAAACAGATGACAGGCTATTCACCAAGAAAATTCCAGGAGCATAAACAAGCTTGATATCCATATCACGCCATGCTAAGCCTCTGGTTGCAAGACGGGTCTGTTCTTCTTGAAATATTGGCGCACCAGAAATTTCATGATCTCGCTCGGCTGCTCTTGGGAAAATTCAGCCTGATCCGCAAAGAGCATTCCATAAGGGGCTTCCGGGGTATAAGGCTCCCATCGCGGCAGTTCCTCTCCCGTTGCATCCAGCCCGTTCGGATCACCGTTACGGATGAAGTTCGCCCAGTAATTGCACATCTGGCGGGCCAAATCGTAATGCTTGCCGACAAACGGCCGCCAGCATTTCGCCAGCGTTTCGAAGAAAAACCAGAGATCTACCGAGTGGAAGGTGCCCGGATCATCCCAGCCGGGGATCTCGGCATCAAAATTGTAATAGTACAATGGCGTACCGGAGCCGGTCTCGGCATTGGCCTGTGCGGCGATGCGGATCGCATATTCGATGCCGCTCACCGCAGCCTTCTGCCGGCTCTCCTCCACGTTGGCCGATGGCGCGCCACACAGTTCCAGGAACGCCTCTGCGTCGTCTCCAAACATGTCTTCGGCCAGCTTCTTGAATTCTTCAGGCGTATGGACATCCGGAGTACTGAAGAACTCGGAGGACGTGTGGCCAAACATGACCGGCACGTTCCAGCGCTTGTTCTCAAGGAACAATTCAAACGGATTGCCTACGCTGAACACCTGATCTGCGACGGTGCCCCAGAATCCCTTGTATTGCACAGCCTTGTCGCGGAGAGTGACGGCATCCAGCTGCCGGGCTTCCGCAAGTGAAGATACGCCAAGGTATTCAAAAAATTTCACGCCATCCTGTTCGGCCTCAGCCAAATGACTCCGAAGCGGGGGAACGCGAGTCCCCGGATACAGCTTCGTGTAGATTCCGCTTTGAATGATCGCCTTTTGAAACAGCCCCTCATTCTGAGGCGAAGTCAGCTGTGTCATCACGCTGCCGCCGCCGGCGGACTGACCGCCGATCGTGATGTTGTCCGGGTCGCCGCCGAAAGCCGCAATATTGCGCTTGACCCATCTGGTGGCCGCCTGCTGATCGAGATTGCCGAAGTTAGCCGGCGCTTCGGGCGCTTCCGCCGTAATTTCCGGATGGCATAAAAATCCGAACACATTGAGGCGGTAGTTGATCGTGACGACCACGATCCCTCTTCTGGCGATGCGCTCACCGTCGAACTCCATTTCAGCCGTATGGCCGACCTGAAGACCTCCGCCAAAATACCACACGTAGACCGGCAGCTTCTCATCGGTCCGATTAGCCGGGGTCCATACGTTCAGGTAGAGACAGTCCTCGTCCATGGCGATGTCCGGTTCCACGGCCCATTCCCGGGTATAGATATTGTTTTCGTCGATCTCCTGCCTTACCTGCATCGAGATCGGCGCGAATTCGTACGCCTTAAGCACGCCTTCCCAGTCGTTGGCCGGCTGCGGGGCACGCCACCGGTTGTCGCCTACGGGCGGAGCGGCGAATGGGATTCCTTTAAAACTGGTGATTCGGGGGTCGGCTGCTGGTAGTCCCTGCACCACCCCGTTTTCAACTTGTACGATTCGAAGCATGTGTAACGTCTCCCTTCATCGTTAGAATTCACTGGCCTTCACAGCCCCTGCTCTTATTTGCCGGCCGATGCCTCGGAACGCATTTGAACGATTTTTTGCGCTTTTGCCGTATCCGCAGCAAGTACGTCATTCCAGCCGAGACCTGCCACATCCGTTTTCATCTTTGCCCACAGCTGGTCAAACTCCGCCTGATCCTTCGCAAACACCATTTTCCAGGATGCATTTTTTACATAGTCCGAAATCTGGCTCCGTTTATTTTTAATATCCGACGAGTCGACGCCGAAGCTTGTATTGATATTCGGCACGATGTCGATCATCTTATTTTTCTGATAGTAGTCTGTTGCGTTCTTGGCGTCGTAGGTTTTTTGCCAGTCCGTGGTCAAGGCGGTCTTGTTAGCTTCTATAGTGGAACTCCAGTAATTGTTGTTATAGAATTCGCCGGTGTCCGGATCCTTGACAAAATCGCTCATGATCATGCTATTGATCTTGCTCTGTCCGTCCTGGTATCCGCCGCCTCCATATTGATCCGGTACGGGGGTGTTCTTCTGGAAAGCGGTTTGCCCTGTTTCGGTCAGCTTGAACTTGCCGTCATCCGTCTTTTCGTAATTGAACCCTTCAAAGCCGTTCGTGTAGTAGCGCAAGCCCTCGGGAGAAACCGACCAATCCAGGAATTCCATGATCCTTTCGGGATTTTTGGCCTTTGAACCGATGGCAAAAACCCTGCCGTTGCCGTAGTAGGCATCACTGGTCTGAATGATCCGGGAATCCGCGATTGGAACTGAAACGTAGCCGTCGCCGTTTTTACCCCTTTCAATGGAATTGTAGAACCCTCTTTGCCAGGAATACCATAAGAGGAGCACCTGTTTGTTGGTCAGTTTTTCAGAGACTTTGTTCCAATCCTGCGACGCGGAATCCGGATCGATCAGCCCCATCTGATTGGCCGTAAAATAAAATTGCAAAATCTTTTTGTACATGCTGTTATCATCGATGAGCGGAACGATATCGCCTTTCGCATTCAGCTGTAAGGTTGAAGTTCCGTCAGGCTGCTCATAGCCGTACCAGTTGCTCAGCCAGCGTACGTTCTCCATCCCTCCGCCATCCCAATCCTTCCACAGGGTGATCGGTACGATCGGTTTCCCGTCCGGAGTCTTGGGATACTTCTCCTGCATTTTTTTCAGTACATTCAGGAGGTCGGTCAAATTGTTCAGCTTGGGTGCCCCTACCCCCTTGTAATAATCCCAGGGCAAAATGGGGCTGGAATAAGGCTGGTCTTCCGAGAAGGTCGTTGGCGAAGTATCGGCTGTAAACGTCGGTAACGCATAAATTTTGCCGTCCGGATTCACTTTATCGAAAGCTTCGTTGAAAGGTTTAAAGTGATTATCCACATACTGGGACAAGTACTTGGTGTTCTTGACCTTATCCGTCAAGTCCATAATGAGACCGGCCGGGATGAGCTCTTCCAGCTGACTGTTATCGATGATCAGGAGATCCCCCAAATTTCCTGCTGCCGACCTCGTCTTGTATAACTGATCCCCGGCAACCTGCGGAGCAAGTATGTTCAGCGTCAGATTAAACTTGTCTTTAAGCAGCTTGCCATACCATCCGGTCTGCTCGCCCTGGTAATTCGCCGCGTTATCGAACACCGTAATCGTCAGCGGCTTGCTGTGATCGATGGCTGTGTTATTCTCGGAAGTCTTTGTATCGGTACCCGGCTCCTCATTGGATCCGCTTCCACAGCCGGCCAGCCCGACCGAGGCGATGAAGAGGCAAGCGAACAATAGCATGACCGATTTTTTTGCTGCTTTCCTGCTTTTACTCATTGACCATCCTCCTAATCCATTTTTAATCCCATGCGAAAATCAACCTTTGACCGCCCCGATCATAATTCCCTTGACGAAAAACCTCTGGAAGATCGGGTAGACGAGTAATATGGGGGCAACGACGATAATGGTAACGGTCATGCGAATGGAAGTCGTGGTTTGCTCTGTGGCTAGACTGGCTATGGCCGTCGAACCGGCATTTTGCAGGTTAACCATGGTCGATAATGAGCTCGCCTGATTGATATAGTTATAGAGAATAAATTGCAGCGTGTATAATTTGCTGTCCGTAACGAGCAGCAGCGTATCCTGAAAAGAGTTCCACTGATCCACTGCAGTAAATATCGCGACCGTCGCCAAGATCGGCTTGCTTATCGGCAATATGATCCTGAAGAAGATCATCATCGTGCCCGCTCCGTCGATGCTTGCCGCCTGCTGCAATTCCTTCGGCGTCGATTCCACGAAGGTCTTGACCAGAATGATGAAGAACGGGGCTACGATCGTCGGCAGAATGTATGCCAAAAAATTGTTGGTCAGATGCAGGGAACGCATGGTGAGATACCACGGAATAATGCCGGCGTTAAAGAACATGGTGATGACGGTGAACCGGTACCAGAATCTTCTCCCCCACATATCCTCTTGGGAGAACATAAATCCCAAAAAGGCGGAGGCCCCTACCGTCAGCAGAGTTCCGATCACGGTTCTGCCCAGGGAGATCAAAGCCGCATTCCCCAATCCCGGTATTTTAAAAACGTCCAAATAGTTCTGGAAATGGATATGCAGCGGATAAAAGACGACGTCCCCCCGGGCACTGATATCGTTTGCGCTTATCGTATTAATGATGATGGAGTAGAACGGATATACGCATACGCAAGCAAACAGGGAAAAAAGGACGTAGATCAATACGGTGATCATTTTGTCTGTCGGGCTTACCTGAACTGCAGCTTTTCTCATACGATACTCTCTCCTCTTAACAATTTGGAGAATCCGTTTACCGAAAAGAGAAGAACAACACTAATCAAACTCTTCAGCATACTGATTGCGACCGATACGGAGTAGCTGCCGCCCCCCATCGCCAAGTTATAAACATACAGGTCCAGAACTTGTATATTTTCCTTGTTGAATGCATTCTGGAATACGAAATATTGCTCCAAGCCATTATTCAGAAAGCTGGCGATCTGCAGCATCAGCAGAACAAAATACGTCGGGAGCATGCTCGGCAGGATGACGTTCCATATCACCTGCATTCTCGTTGCCCCGTCCACATGGGCCGCCTCATAAAGGGAATCATCAATTCCCGTAATCGCCGCTATGTATAAGATGGCGGACCAGCCTAACGTTTTCCAGATCGTCCACAGCCACATGGTGATCCAGACATGATCGGAGTTCTGAAGGAATAAAATCGGGGAATCGATCAGTCCCAGCTGCTTCAACAGACCGTTGACGATGCCTTCGCTGGAAAACATGGAAAACGCCAAAGAATATACCAGTACCCAGCTGATGAAATTCGGCAGGGTCGTTACCGTCTGCACAAACTTCCGGAACCGCACGGCCTTTATTTCGTTCAGGAATATGGCAAAAATCATGGGGAGCCAGGAGAACAGCAGCCCCAATCCACTCATCCCGAACGTGTTCTTGATGACCTGGAGCAGCTGGTCGATCTTGACCTGGTTTTCGATCAAGGAACGAAACCACTGTAAGCCGACAAACGGAGATTTGGACAACGGAATCGGCGGCGAGTAGTCGAAGAATGCATAGACCCATCCGTATAGCGGATAGTAGGCAAAGACAGCAAGCAAAAGCATGAACGGAAGTATGTAGAGGAATTTCCTGAAAGATATGCCTTTCGTGCTGTACTCTCGTATGCGCATCGTGTCACCTTCCCTAAAGATTCGTAGATTTGACGGGGAACCACAATATCACTCCCAGCCAATCATTCGAAAACGCTTTCAATAATAAGCAAAAAACGCTCTGACCCCATCCATTTCTCCAATCACAATGGTCTCATCTGTTTTTTCGGAACACCTCCATACATTCTCTCAAGATATCATTGTATCTCTATATGACTTGCACTAAATTTAAAAAAATTGTAAATGACTCCCCTGATTTAAACAATGATCTATACCAACATCTAATTGATATATCGTCACATCGGGCAGCCAGGGCCGTACAGAGCTTTATGAATTCGATCATCTTAACAAAAAGGAAGCCTATCTATAAAAGATAGACTTCCTCTGATCATGTCTGCATCAACAAAAGGGTGTTATTCCGCTATAAGCCGGAACAAAGAAGCTCCATGCGGCGGAACGGCAGAAGCCAATGTGCCGCCCAGCTCCCTGCGCTCCTCTCCGGTCCACAAATTTCGCGCATGCGCCGAGCCGGAAATGCCCAGCTCAGCCAGCGACACGGAAACTTCGGCAGCCTCCTCGCCGGTATTGAACAGCGCGGCGTAACGCTCGCCATGAGGACCCTCAGCAGCCCATATCACTCGGCCTTCGCTCCGGCTCACCTGGCGGGCGCCGAAGCTGTGCTGATGCATGTCCAGCACGTCCCGGTTCGTCAGCAGCGATAACGTCCACTCGTCGTTGTCGCGCATCTCCCCGCCGAACATAAGCGGCGAGCGGAAGATCGTCCACAGCGTCATCATCGTCAGCTGCTCGTCACGCGTAAAGTTCGTCATCCGGTCGGGATGACTGCAGCGGACGCCGATGCGGCCCAGCGGGAGCATGTCGCAATCCGGCCAGCAGCCGGGCTTCGGCCGTCCCTGCCAGGTTTCGCAGCGGTCGAACATATCAAGCAGCAGCGGCCAGCGGTCCCAGAAATCGTCGGTCATCCGCCACATGTTGGCATGGGTTTCAAGGAAATCGGCATGCTTCACAGGTGCGGGTCCCGGCGACAGGCTCAGCACCATCGGCCGGCCGGCATGGTCGATCGCCTTGCGGATCAGCTCTATTTCCGCCAAATGCGGCCCTCCGTGCAGCCAAGAATCCGCAATGTCATCCACCTTGACGTAATCGACGCCCCATTCGGCGTACAGCTCAAACAAGGAATGATAGTATTCCTGAGCCCCTTTCTTGCCCGCGTCGACGCCATACATGTCCGTGTTCCACCCACAGAAAGAGCAGGTATGGGCGATATCCCGGGCCGTAACGTTCGTGCCCTTGATCGGCGTATTATCATGTACGGCCTGCCGTGGAATGCCTCGCATGATATGGATGCCGAATTTTAGTCCAAGGCTATGTACGTAATCCGCCAGCGGCTTGAAGCCCTGGCCTCCCTCCGCAGACGGAAAGCGGTTCACTGCTGGAATGAGGCGCGAGTAACCGTCGGTTTCCAGCCGGACGAAGGGCCTGTACAGGTCTGAGACCGCTCCCGGCTCGTACCACTGAATATCGACGACAATGTATTCCCAGCCGTAATCCTTTAAATGGCGTGCCATATATTCGGCATTGCCCCGAACTTCCGCTTCCGTAACGGTTGCGCCGTAACAATCCCAGCTGTTCCATCCCATAGGGGGTGTTGGTGCAAACGAATGATGCTGCATGACGTTCCTCCCGAATTGATTTCGTATCATAAAATTGCTTTTACGCCTCCTATATTACGTCCGGGAAGAACAACGTTTCCATAGTAATCTTTCTTCTATTACAGCAAAATATTGCGGTTTATTCGCCGACTAATCAGAAAAACGTCTATCGACGTTATAATCTTCAAAAAACATCCGGCTGAACGTCAGCTGCCCCTCTTCGGAGCGGAAGCCCCCGGGTGTCAGCCCGGTCATCTTGCGGAATACCTTGATCAGGTAACTGCCGCCGGAATATCCGACCTGCTCCGCGATCTGTTCAATGCTCATATCCGTCTGCCGGAGCAGCCGCATCGCTTGTTCAATGCGGACCCGGTTTAAATATTCGCTCGGCGTCTGGCCGACCGCAGCCGCAAACGTGCGCAGCAAATGGTATTTGGACCACCCGAGCCGGTCCGACAGCTGGTCCAGGCTGATCATCGAACGGTAATTCGCATCCATATACTCGGCGGCCTGGCGCACTTTCTCCGGCCAGTTCCGTCGCTCGTCCTGCGGCGCTACCGCATACCGGCACAGCTCAGAAATGAAAGAGTATACACAGGAAGAGGCCGTGTAAGGGTCGGTAATCCGGCCGTGGCCCGCCTGATCCCAAATCTCCAGCAGCGCGCGGACAGGCCGGCTTGTGGGCGGCAGGTAGGGAGCCTCTCCCAACCGCAGCTTTGCTTCCTCCCAATTCGGCAGGATGAGCGATGGCCGCATCAGAATAAACACGAAGGACCAATGTGACCCATCCGCCGGAAAATAGTAGCGGTGATCACCCGGGATTTCGGCCATAATTGCCCGTCCCTGATCGATCTGGTACGTCTCCGTCCCCGACTCGAACATGCCCTCGCCCTCCAGCGTATACTGGAACAACAGCAGCGGACCGTCCTTCCGCTCCTCCCCGTCCCATCGGTACGACGGATGCCTGATCTCGTCCCGCCCGACCGCAAACAATTCGCACAGCGCCAGGTGCGAAGGCGCCGTGAAACGAAAGCCGTATGTGCCTGTCTCCGTACCGGATGCCATGCACTTCCCTCCTGTTCAAACATGATCTTTATATGATAGGGCTTAGCTATAACTATAATCCTTCATCGTTCATGCGCAAACTAAAAAGCCTGATCCTCTTCGGATTCAGGCTAATACTGAGGCGTATGATATATAGGATTCCTTCCTAAACATAGATCTCCGTAACCACTCTCACAGCATCTTTAGTGATTATGAACTTATCGCAATTCAGAATGTCATATACATTCAGCGAATCGGCTTCTGTGGTTTGCACACCCGGAATGTTATTTGCGCTTTTAAAGATCATATGATCTTTTTCAGGTAAGACAATGAGCGCTTTTCGATCGGCACCCAGAGCATTCAGCATGGCAACGATGGTCTTTGTCCTGTAACTCTCTAAATGAATGCGGTCGACGACAATGAGCTCGTTATTTTGTACTTTAGCCGACAAAGCCGATTTGAGCGCCAGACGCTTGACCTTTTTATTCAGGTGATAACCATAATCGCGAGGTTTGGGGCCAAACGCAATCCCTCCATGACGCCAGTGCGGCATACGAATCGAACCCGCTCTGGATCGGTCGATTTTATTTTGTTTATATGGCTTTCGGCCTCCGCCTCTAACTTCGCCGCGGGTTAAGGTGGAATGCGTCCCGCTGCGCTTATTCGCGAGAACATTGACCACCGCTTCATGTAAAACGGATTCGTTCGGGACTATGCCGAAGATGGATTGTTCGAGCTCCATTTCACCGATCACTCTACCATCCATATCATATACTGAAATCTTTAACAATCTAACTACCTCCTGATGATCCTCTAGACTTAATGGGCATTATATGCGAAGTACGTTCAGCCCTTAAGCAAGCATAAATAGCGATAATTAGTTGTTACCCGTATGATTTATCTTCTTACTTTTATGCTCACTTAAACTACAACCGAAATATTTACGATGGCATTCATGACTTTGACCCCCTCTTCCCTGCCTACATTTATACGTTAACAGATTGGATTTTCCTGATCTATATACCGAATGATGCTGTAGCATTTCGTAGCAACAACGTAAAAACCCCCCTGCAAGTCACACCATGCTTTCCTTTAGCACGATTTGCTTGAGGGGGGAATCCACTTCTACTTCTACTTCTACTTCTGATAAATTATTTTTCTGATCGCATAGGTCGATAAATGGAACGATTCCGAAAGCTCCTCGACAGATGCTCCCAGTATATATGCTTTCAGTATTTCATGGTTTCTTTTATTAATCTCTTGTCGGGCGCCGGATAGCTCTCCCCAGCTTCGATGTTGATTTTTTATAGCCGGTATATAGAGGTATTCCCCTTGTACAAATTCCTGTAATTTTTCAACCAATTCCTCCGGCAGGACGGCAGAGGCGTTAATGTATCTCACTGAGACTCACTCCTTGAAAAAATGGTTCAGGCAGCAAAATTTCAAAATCTCACTGTGATCCGTACAGCTGACCGCATGCTGCGTTGATATCGGAACCGAACTGGGTTCTGACGGTAACATGGACTCCTTTGGTCTTTAAGATTTTAAGGAACATGCTGATTCCGCTGTGATCCGATTCTTTATAACTTTGCGGGGTGGCTGTGGTGGCATTGTAAGGGATGAGATTGACGTGATATAAATGTTCCCATGGTCCTCTTCCCCGCAGTAAATCAGCAACCGCTTCAGCGTGCTTGGCCGAGTCATTGATTCCCCTCAAAAGGATATAAGCAATGTATACCTTTCGTTTCGTCGTTTGAATATGCTCATCAAGCACTTTCATCACTTCTTCCAGCGGAAAATGATGATTGATGGGCATGAGCTCGCTTCTCTGATCCGGAAATGGGGAGTGGAGAGAAAAGGTTAGATTCATCTGCGGAAAATCCTTCATTAATTTCTTTACTCCAGGCAGTATGCCTATGGTAGACACCGTAATTCTCCGATGACCCAGGCCAAAAAGCTCAGGATCGGTCAGCACATGTAAGGCATCAAACACATACGGATTTGCAAGGGCTTCGCCCATCCCCATAAAGGACACGCTGTCCAATGGGTAGCCGTTCAAATGGAAATAAAGAAGCTGGTCCGTGATTTCATCCGCTGTGAGATTTCTCTTCAACCCCAGCGTTCCCGTAGCGCAAAAGGTACAGCCAAACCCGCAGCCGCACTGGGATGAGATACAATAGGATTCCCACCCGTTTTTATAACTTAACTTTACGGACTCGATGTGCTCGTCGCCAGGGATGGCAAAAAGAATTTTGCTTACTTGCTTGGACTGCTGCACGATTTTGGGCGTAATGCTCAGCACAGGGTTGCCAATCTCCTTGATGAATTCGTTTCTTACGGCTTTAGGCAAGCTGCTCATTTCTTCAAAATGTCCGATTTTCTGCTTGAAAATAGCATCAGTTATTTGCTTGTATCTATAATCCGGTTGTTTCAGGATAGATAGGATCTGACGGATTTTTTCATACTTAGTGATGTGCTTCAACGTTAACGATCTCCTTTTACACGGAGACAACGCAAAAAAAAGCACCAGCATACCGGTGCTTTCTTGCGATACATTAACCAAGCTATACACAAACAAGCGACTATTTTAAAAACAAGTCACCTGCGATGTTTATGCATAGAAGGATAAAGCTCCGGTATCCGATTTGTGATTTGGTGAACCTTGCCCAGCATTGCTCCCGAAGACAGGTTCACCTGATCATCTACAATCTCAGAAATCGTCATCGCTTTATCCCTCCCTGTTCATTTGATATGGATGAAACTATCACAAAATGCCTCTCCCCGTCAAGCATTTGTCATGCTGCTCTGGAAGAAAACACGATACGGGTTCAGATAACGGACCGGCCTGCTCATGATGCAGCATCGGTCGTTCGTTTTTTATGCGAGTACCCTACGCTATCAGTCCATACCTCTTGCTTCCTTGATCATAGAATACATAGAACTTGATTAAAGGAGGACTTATGATGGCGGAACAAGTAAAGGTTAGCCCGCAGTTCAAAAGACTTTGTACCCAATTCGGAAAAATATTGGGCGGCGAATCGGAAATTGAAGCAGGTCCGGTTTGCTTTGTTACGCGGATGACGAATTTAAGAGAAACCATTCTTGGCAAAAGAACACGTTCCCCTTTGGTTCAAATGCAAATGTTTTCCTTCGAATCTCTTGATAAGTCGGGCCGCGCGCTTTGTTTGGGTGAAACGGCCGTTCACCAAAATCAGGTGAATCGGTTGATGTCGAACCTCCGTAAACGCGGGATTAAAGTAACCGCAGTCCATAACCACTGGCTGAAAGAGCAGCCTCGCTTAATGTATATGCACTGGGAGTCTATTGACAATCCGGTTGCATTCGCCAGAAAAACAAAAGAATCCATTAAATTCCTGGGCTAACACGGTTAAACGGGCAGGCTGTATTTATATCATTTCATGGGAGGATGATTTCGGATGGCGCAAGTTAAAGTAAGTCCTCGCTTTAAAAAACTTTGTAACGAATTCTCAGCTATTTTAGGTGGAACCGAGCACGAAATTACGAAAGGTCCGGTTTGTTTTGTCTCCAGAAACCGGGTCATTAGAGCCTCGATTTTAGGAAGACGTACCACTTCTCCTTTGGTCCGCTACCAGCTCTTCTCCTTCGAATCCCTGAACAGTTCAGGCAAGGCACTCTGTTTAGGCGAAACCGCTCTCTTCCAAAGTCAAGTCAACCGCTTGCTGAGCAATCTCCGCAAAAACGGGATTAAAGTAACGGCCGTCCACAATCACTGGTTATTCGAGAATCCGCGCTTGATGTACGTTCACTGGGAGTCGATCGATGATCCCATTGCATTTGCCAGAAAAACCAAAGAATCCATTAAGTTTTTGGGCTGAGGAGCAACAAGGAGTAAAGCGCTTCACGCACCGGCTGCACAGCATTAAAAAAAAGTCCCCGGGTTTTCGAGCTCGGGGACTTAGGCGTTATTTATGAATAAGTTGGGGCCATTACTCTTCCTCGCCCTCGGATGGCTGTCTTCTGCCTTTTTTATCCGGTGAGACCAATTGCCTCGCAATCGTATAACCAATAAGGAAAGTAGCGGCGGATGTATTACCGTCCACCGTAAATGGAATGATGGAAGCGTCGGCAACGATCAAATCCTCTACCCCATGCACGTGGCCCGTTCGATCCACTACCCCTCCCTTTTTTAACGGAGCCATACGAAGGGAGCTTTGCTGGTGATGATTATGGTCGAAATTCTGTTTAATATACTCCTCCAGTTGGGCGTCGTCCTCAATCATATCCAGTGTCGGTGAAACAAGCTGGTACGACGGATCGATGGATGCGAGTTCTGCCGCTATATTTTTCACATAGGTTCTAAAAATATTTTTAACCGCTTCCATGTCATCCGGATTGGTCAGAAATCCTTCATCCGCAAGCACGATTTTAAGCGGATCCTTGTTCTGTATCTTAATCGAGCCGCGGCTCTTGGGGCGCAAGTAAAGAACTGCTAAAGTTAACGTGCTGTCAGAACCAATGCCAATCAGTTGAACCGCCCGGCGATTGCTGTTTACACCCGTCGGATCGGGCAAAAAGGCCCCCCCTGTATAAAGGGCATCCGGGTCATTCGCAGGCAGGGCAGCATCGTTCGGATTGGTAGTGAAAGCGGCAAAGTTAAGCGTATGATTTCTCAGCCTCTTACCTACGTTCGGGTTATTAAAAATCACGGGGATACCCGCTTCTTTAAGTAATGCAGCTGGACCAATTCCGGACAGCATTAATAGTTGAGCGCTATTGATGCCTGCAGAGATAATGACCTTTTTTTGGGCGTAAGCACGAATGCGTCTTCCTTCTTTCAGGAATTCCACTCCTGTGGCGCGTTTCTTGTCAAAAAGCACGCGCAGAGCCGTTGAATTAAAGAACACTTTGAGTTTCCTGCCGTTTACACCGCGGCCGGAAGGCGTCATGATATCCGAGGAGAGAAAGGCTGTGGAGGAACTTTCTCTTCGGCCTTTGGGATTTTGATACAACTGCCAGCGGGTAAATGGCCCCAGGGGAGTTTTAGGATCGTTATAATCGAGGATCTCGGGATAGCCTGT
Source organism: Paenibacillus sp. FSL R5-0378 (assembly GCF_038009285.1). Classification (NCBI taxonomy): domain Bacteria; kingdom Bacillati; phylum Bacillota; class Bacilli; order Caryophanales; family Paenibacillaceae; genus Paenibacillus; species Paenibacillus sp. FSL R5-0378. The sequence continues at coordinate 2,636,140 of NZ_JBBPAY010000001.1, read as the reverse complement.
AGCCCTCTCAATAGCCGTCGTGAGCTTTTCCGCCATAGATGTGGGATTTACCGGAGCCTGTCTGATATCGATCCTTCCATTGAATCCACGGGCGTTCAGATCATCGGTTTCTCCGTTATACTTCTCTAATTTCTTGAATCGGCGAATGGCCCGTCTAGGTGACCACAGCGGACCTAAGAGCTTTTCCCATTCCCTGAAAACAGCTGATGTAGGACGTACATACTGCTCACCGTTAATCGATGACCCTCCGCCTAAAAGGCGTCCCGTTGTCCATTCAAATGCCCGCTCATCCAGCTCCTCTTGCGGAACCCCTTCCCCCTGCCAAAAATATTGGGGGAAGAACTGTTCTTCCAATTCCAGTGCGAATGTAGAGTCCTTAATGGGGGTGTCTTTATCGTTGTTCCCACCGGCCTCCAGGACAAGAACCGATACTTCTTTATTATCGCTTAATGTTTTGGCGATTACGGCGCCAGCAGGACCTGTTCCTACGATAATATAATCAAAGGTTAATTTCCGGCTCATCTAAGCTCTCCTTGTTAAATGGTCTAATGTAAGGATATTACATTGACCTGTACTATGTTCCTGAGCGGAGTTATAGGAAAGCTCGAACCTCTATTTACTAAAAAAGGCATCCGAACATATTGATGTAGCGAAACAAAAATAATGCTGCCGCGTCCATACTGCAAAAGGCTACCGCTTGGATATCTTAGCAGCCACCCGGAGTACTATGTCGATATCGAAAAGCTGCCTGCTAATTACGATTTAGCTCAGCTTGCAGCTGCAGGTAAAAGGGAGTTGATTTCGTTCAGTGAAGTATCCGAACATAGCGGAGAGCTTGTCGAGCACCCGCTGGGCTTTGCCGAGCTCTATCTTCAAATGCCTTCCTGTTTCGTCTTCGGAATCCCAAAGGCGAGGAGGCATCGAATTTTGCCGGTCCCGTCCTCGTTTCGTTATCTACGGTTCAGAGCGATTCAAAATGATTACCTGTTACCCGGTAACCTAAAATCAAAAAACCTGATCCATTAAGGATCAGGCAAAGGACATGCATGCTTAGCTACAAATCGTACACGAGCAACGAGAGGGAATCTATCTATCTCCCTATCCCTCTATTGCTATACCCACCTTACTAGCACTTGTTAGGTCGGGTAGTAATGTATACGTATATACGTTAAATCCTTGTTTTGACTGGTGTTATCCATAATATGATATTCGAGAAACGACTGAACCATCCTGCCCGTTAACGTAGATGAAGCTACCGAACTGCACCGGCAGCTTCTTTCAAGAGGTCGTTTATTCAACTATCGTTTCCCGTTAGTTTAACGAAGTCATTCACAGGAATGTCCATGATCATATATTTTCGTCATCAAATGCTCCTTCTTGCCAAGGATTCGATTATTAGATGTTACCTACAATATTTACCGCATTTCCTTCAGTGTCCTCAAACGAAGCATACACCATACCGATCTCGGTAATTTCGGTTCGTTGCTGTATGATTTTACCGCCAAAATGAATGATTCTTTCAATCATTCCATCAACATCATCCACCCGAATTACAAGGCGCGGTTCCTTTAGTTCTCCGCTACGCCGTACGATTTCGCCATTTATGGCGCCAGTCGTAGTCTTATTTGCGTAGACTTCTTCCTGGCTCCAGCCAAAAATTTGCCCATAAAAACACCATGCTCGTTGCTCATCATCTGCGGGAAGTTGAAACCATGTAACTTTGTTCGAAGGGATCATCGTGGTACCTCCACTCGTTTAATTATTCTCAAACTAATTATAAGGTGGGAATGCTGACAACAATATGTCAGACATTATTGGTAGTTATATTTCGAGTGCCGTATCGTTCATTGAACAACCGATTGCACTATCCTGCCCGTTCGTATTATGAGGTGACCAGAACTTACTGGTCGACCTCATTTTTGTGTGGTCATAAGATTGAGGTAGCCGGGGATCGAACGTTTCTGCCCGTGGGACTCAGATCCCGAAAGCTATTCTGTTCATCCCCCCTACTTGTTAAACCATGATTAGGCTAGTTGGGGCTTTGACCCCGAATCACATGCGATAATATGGACGACAAGAAGGTTAGGGGCTGCCGGCGAATATAGACTAGGAGTGATTGAATGAATCCCGTCATCGGGTTGGATATTTCCAAAGGAGAAAGTCATGCACAAGCTTTTTCAAATCGAGGAATGCCTCACGGCAAAATCTTCCGTTTTGGGCATGATCTCGAGGGGCTAATGTCTTTTCTGCGATACGCACAGGAGCTTGAGTTCTTTACAGGTCTGCGTCCTGCCGTCGTGTTAGAAGCAACCGGGCATTACCATAGCCCTGTCGTTCAGTTTCTAGATGAGCATCAGTACTTGTACATCGTTATTAATCCATTGATTTCACATCAGGCCAAAAAAACCAACTTACGTAAGGTGAAAACGGATATTGCTGACGCGTACCAACTGGGGGAATTGTTTTACAAAGAAGAGTTGGAACCTTATAAAAAGCGCGGCCAATATCTGATGAATTTGCGCTATCTGACACGGCAGCATGAGTCTTTAACGGATATGTATGTGCAAGCGAAGCTACAGTTTCAGGCGGTTCTTGATCAGGTCTTTCCGGAATATCATGGTGTGTTTGGTGACCTGTATTCGAAGGTGTCACTTCGTTTTCTGACTCTTCACTCTACGTCTCAATCAGTGTTGGTCAGATCCCTGAAAGATATCACGGCAACGATCCAGTGCCTTGCTGGGCGTTCTTCCACTTGGGCGCTTGAACGTGCCCAGAAACTAATGGCTGCCGCGGAGCGCAATCCTTTCAAGGAGACAGCTTTTCCAAGCCATCTTATCTCACTGGAGTTGCTTATTAACCTACTTCTTCAGTACCAGGAGCATCTAGCCAACCTTGACCAGTCGATAGATGCTCTAGCTGAAGAATTACAGGAATATGATTTGATCCAATCGATACCTGGCATTGGCACCAAAATTGCTGCAACAATTCTGGCTGAAATCGGGGAAATCGATCGATTTGATCATGCAAAAAAGCTGGTTGCATTTGCCGGTATCGATCCAAGCGTGTTCTCTTCCGGCAAGTTTACAGCGACCCGAAACACGATTACTAAACGCGGTTCCAGAAGACTCCGAACGGCCTTATACCAAGCCGTACGCTGTGGTCTGCGTAGCTCTCGCAACCAAAAGCTCCGAGCTTATTACGAGAAAAAGCGTGCTGAAGGCAAACCGTTTAAAGTGGCCGTAATTGCCTGTGTAAACAAGCTGATCCATTGGGTTTATGCGATTCTAACCAAAAAAGAAGCATTTCGACTGAGCTAAACAAGAAAGGCTCACCTTCTGAGGAAAACCTTCCCAAATCCTATGGGACGGTTATTTGTTATGCTTTCTTTTAAGTATAGCACCTTTGACTTTAACCATTAAGAATTAAATATTGACAAGCTATTAGCTAGAATAGCTTAATGAAAAAAGCAGCCATCAAAAAACCTGCTCTGCCGGTTATACGGCAGTTTTTTCTCACAGTTGAATGAATAGTTTAAATGAAGCAGACCCCAAATCAAATATTCGATGCCTGCTTGCGAAGAATCAATACGATTGTATAAATCTCTCCTTGATCAAGCAAATTAACCAAAATGGGTAAAGGGCCATAGACTTCAGGAGGTTAAATCTACATGGATACATTTAATGATGCCGATGACCGGAAAGACTGGGTTAATAAGGATGTTTATGGGGTTCTAAGGAAGGAGATGGAAGTTGATTCTGACGTTAATGAGGACAGCAATCGGGAACAGCAATTGGACGACTCTTTTCAGGATTGGTACCGTAATATCGGGTATTGGGTTCAGCAAAAAGAAAATATGACCCAGGTGCCAAAGGCAAACGTCTTTGATGACATACCTGAGTTGGAAACCGAATAAACGATGAATGTGAATAAGGATGATGATATTAGATGGGATGGCTGCGCTGAGATCCATGTATATTCAATTAAGGACGAAAATCGTGATATCAATAACACCTTCCATACATGTGATTTAAAAGGGATGATCGATGTGTTGCAGCCACTCAACAACGTATGTAAAGATTACTTTGGTAAAGGAAGCTATTGGGAGGATACTGACGATGTTAAATCTGTCTGAACTCGGAAATCTTCACGCCGATATCCAAGCCGTTCACGAGATTGTCCGAACACTAAAGGTTATAATCGATGGTAAAGAAATTGAAATTGATATCCTCAGAAATCAGAACGACCATTATTTTTATGAGCTAAGCCATTACTATAAAAACGCGGACAAAACCGATCCCCACGATCCATCGGAAAATAGATATTCATCTGTTGAAGAAGCGGCACGAGGAGCACTCCGCTACGCTACGATGTTTTACCGGAGTACGGATGAAGGTGGAGCTTGGGTAAGAAAGGAGTCTTTCACTCCGTAGAAAAATACGGCTGCCGAATATCACGAGACACCCTAATAGGTGTCTCATTTACTCATCAGGGACGCAACCAGGCAATGAATTAAGGTTATGCCAGGCTTAATTCATTCGAATCACAAATAAAAGCCGCAACCGGTTTTGAAATGATTAATTCTCCACCGCATGATTCGATTTTTTGCCTAGTTAAAGCCAGGAAAGTTTGGGCGATTGCTTCCCGATGTTCTAGACTTAACGCTTTGTCATTAAAAGGTCCTTGATAGAGTTGGTACAATCTACATAACTCTGCTTTACTTTTTCTCCAATTCGGCAATGAATTGTACTTATTCGACTAATACCAATGTATTTTTCCTTCATCCAAATTGAAAGATCGGCAGGAAAAATAAGACCGGCAGCTTGAGGGTATTTCCCCAAACTGCCGGTTAATCAATCTTCGGATTTACAATGTGCTACAACTCAACTCGCTTTATTTATTTTTTTCATCTCTGTGCATGACCACGCTCTATTTACGAGCACTTATTAGGTCGGGTAGTTTTGTATACGTATACACGTTAAATCCTTATTTTGACTGAAGTTATACGCGATATGATATTTACGTATACATATACATAAAGATCAAATTGCTGCTAAGGAAATAAGAATCTCGGCATTAGTAGGGTCGATGACGGTGCACAAATGCCGAGACTTCGCTCTATTGAGCACCTACGTGGTTTATTTTATGTTCGCTGCCAATCTTGTTAGCATCGGTAACGATTCCTGGCTCATATAGCTAACAATAATTAATGTTCTTCTCTTTTATACTTTAGAATCCATAGATTGATAGTATATAGCAAAGGTATTAATAGAGAAAATTTAGGAATACCGTGTCCAAAAAAAGTCAAATAACATATTAAAGGAGTTGTCCATATGTCAGCTATTAGCAGCATACTGAATGATGCCTTTAATACTGCATAAAAGGCAAGAAATGAAGGCAAAAGCAAAAATAGGATAACAACCAAATATTGAATGTCTCCGGGATCTGTGCGAAACCAAAAAATCAAAAATACGGACAGAACAATTCCTAAAATTGATCCAATAATGCCCAAGGCCCATCCTTTCGTTCCCACGAGATTCCCCGCAACTATTGTGTGGTAATGAAATGGTAGATACCGACCAAAATTAATAGACATATTACAACAACGAAACCAATCAGAAAATTCTTTAACATTGTCCCTTCACCCCAATTACCATGATAATCCATTTTAAGCAGTGAGAACTACAAATAAGTAAATTTAAAATAGACAGGTAAGTGGATTGGAACGGATTGCTTTTCCCTTGCCCATTAGCAATCACCTCAATATTACATACTATGTGTAACCAGTTCTGCTTTGTGTTACTAATTCTGATTACCTAGTTTGTTTAAGAAAGAAAATTGGAAATTAAATGACCAGTTACTGTTTAACATTTTTGGATATACCCTTTTGTCGTCATTTATATGAGATAGTCAAAATTGATTCTCTCGGACAAACTTATATCAGACATAGGAAAAAGGAAGTGGGCGTCCCCACTTCCTTTTTCCTGATCAGTCTTGCATCCCCATGATTTAATCTTCTCGTCTACATTGTTGGGCAGTTTCTTTCTCAGGAACAGCCTTTTCTATCTCAACTTTAATTATCTTAACACCGTTTTCTGGAGTGTCACTCAACGTAACATGGATTCTATCGTAGGGAACATCACCATGATGTGCGCTATAATTTAACGCACTCAAATGAACAATATGTCTTTTTGTGTTCCCGTTTATTCTTTCAATTTTATCTATTCGGGGACACATGATAAAATCCGAGTAAGTTTCATCGAAATAAGGATAGTATCTGAAGTATAAAGTCTCTTCAAGCAACTCTTCTTTAGAAACTCCTACACTTTCATATTTCCACCCGACTAATAGCCAGTCGAACAGTTCTCTGGATTGCAATCGAACCTTCTTATTGTTCCAGGTGTATATAACCTCACCTTCCGCTGGCGTGCATATCTTTGTTTTGGATGCAGATGAACAATTATATGCAGGTTCAATAACTGAAACATTACCGTTTTTCATGTTTATTCTCAAATTCGGGAGAGTAGAGGTTTTATTAAGCTCTAATTCAGTTGGTCCAGTGGAAAGGTTTGATGTGTTAATCCATTTGATAACCTTTGCGATGATTACTTCTTCATACCCATCATTTTCTCTAAATAAGCGAGAATGACCGTATAAACCGTTGACTTGAACAGATGAAATATCCTCACGTGTTAATAACGGTTTCTGTAATTGAAAATCTGCTTTTGTAACACCTATTTGGAAATATAATCCAGAAATCACAACAAGCATTAGTAATACCCACTTTTTCATAAGCACCACGCCCCCGCACTTTCTTATGGATACCACATGAACTCCGGTATTTTTACGTAGACCCCATGATCGGTTATTATCTCTTCCGTATTGGGTCCAATATCGCTCATTTTTCTAGCGATTTCGGATTCGTTAAAGCCTATTGCCTGGTCTACTCGCGCGAAGTCACCAAATGTAGTAACAATCAGCCCAATCCGTTCATTCTCTTTTTGTTCTTCAACAGCAGACAATTTTGGACCTGAATAGATACCAACACCCGAGGGATGATGATCTGCATAGGTACTTTTCCCAGCTAAATTTGAAAGAGACAGCATTACAGCTGTAATTAGGATAGTTTTTCTTAACATGCTTACTCCACCTTTCCGTCAACAATAATGTTCCCTATTTTTGGATTTCCATCCCTGCAGGGCAGGCGACCGGTCTTTGAAAAACCGATTCATCTGGGAATGAAAATCTGCCTATATGGGGAACATATTTCCTATTGATAGGCGATAATACCTATCGAAAATGCCAAGAGGGATAAAAAAGGAGACAAAATGTTACTAAAAATTTTCACAGCGTTGATCAGTAGCACACTACTCTTTAATCCAAATCACTATCCTGAATTAAATGTATCTGAAAAGGACATACATGCGAGTTATACCACTATTCAAAAGGCTGAAAGACAATTCGAAAATAAATTTCAAAGGAACATAAAAGTCCCCCAGTATGTCCCCCTTAAACATAACTATACTGGTGGATTCTTCGATGAAGCTAAAGGTTCCTTAACCTTAGATTATTTAGATACGAATAACAATTTAAAATTTGAAGTTAAAGCTATTAAAGGAATACTTAATGAGAATGTTAATCGAGGTGAGAAAATTCAACTTAAAGATGGACATGCCTATTATCTAAACAAAAAAGAACATGTGGCTGATTATATTGTGTTTCAAGATAAGGATAATGAAGTTATTTACTTTTTGAGTATGAACAAAAAAACACAAGGCGAAACTCACTTGCAAGAATTAATAAAGGCAGCAGACTCGCTTCAATAACGAAAAAACCGACGCTGTTTATTGGAGACTCTCAGACGAACATGGTGAAAAAATGAAAAGGAAATTATTCGCTTTGCTTGGTATCTGCCTTCTGATTTACGGCTTCGCAACTGTTGCTGAGTCGTCTCCATCTAAATCTAGCGTATTTAGATTGACTGCAAATGATGTTCAAACAGCGTATGTAAAATGGGGTGAATTTTGCTGGACGCTGAAAAGTGAAGAAATTGATTCGCTTATCATCATGCTGCAAAACATCAAACCTTATCTTGGTCCACTTCCAAAAGGAGGTCCATTTCAAGTAAGCTTAACGACGAAATCAAATGAACATTTCGCTTTTACGGTTGGTGTTGGCGGACAGGGGTATGTCCTAATCTCGCCACGCGAGAAGGTATATCTTCCCGGATTTAATGAATTTATGAATCCGTTTATCGAACGAAGAACCAATGAAGCTAAAAATCACTCGCCGGCGCCATGCTCGAGTCAAACAAAATAAGGAGCCACTGTCTCATGGCAGTGGTTCCTTAATTAATGAAATTCAATGTATATCAGTTCTTAAAAAGTATCCGTAGTTAAGGATTAATTGTTTCGTATTGGGTCCAATGTCCCTTTTGGCTCGTGCTATCTCGGATTCATTAAAAATGATTTGCTTTTCTTGTCGGAAAAAATCTCCGTATTTTATAGAAATTAAGCTTATATATCTAAGTTTATGAAATCAACATCTGGACTGGTATCTGGATCCCACTCTAAAGTTGTTGTGATCCTTCTTACTGAATCCATACTATCAATATCTGCATGACTCGCTAATTCTTCCGAAGGGCTTGATATTGGATTCGAGGGAATTTCACTCCTATGCCACTTTCTAAATAAAGAATGAGCTTAATTCTAATTATAGTACATTCGATGAAAGATTATAACAAAAATCCCCATTTCATAATATTCAAATATCCGTTGCTATGGTCAGGCAACTTTATATTTGCCCTTCAGAAGCATTGGGTAAGATAAGCTATTTACGCCCAACAACCTTTAGTAGGGAATTTCCGAAACACGGTGTTACCTTATAGCCTGAGTTGTCATGCTTCTCTAACTCGATTCTGATTTTCTTTTTGACTTTATTGCCCAAGAGATCCCCTTCTAAAGTAAGGCTGGTGCCATTTATTTCGCAAACTTTCTTTGAAAGAACCCCCAATCTGTAATATGAAATTCTTTTGAAATCGCCTCATTGACTTCACCATGAAGAATAGATAACGTGTAGGTTCGTATATCTTTTACTGACTCCTTTACTTGCTCTTCTGGTGAAGCTAAACAAATTCCACTTACACTCATTACAACTAAAAATGTCGACAGCAGCAAAAGCAGTTTTACTTTGACTTTCAAATTTGCTCACTCCTTCAACCTGTATGCTTAGATTTTATTTTATCCAGAACAGACAATGATTAACTATGAAAAGGGCATACTACCTAACAAAAATACAAGGAGTGCTCAAATGTTAAGATTATCGCTAATTTTAATGCTTACAATTTCCTTTTTGACGGCAAATGATTTGAATCACCTCAGGAAGGCTACGGATTTTAAATTGCTCCTTCCAACGGATAGTTCACTTAAACAGAACAAGATTGAAATTAAGGAGCCTTACTCAATTGAACTTGATCCCCCGATTCCCAGGGTCCGAATCCATTATTTCGATGCATCAGGACAAAATTATGAGTTTGGATTGGAAGAACATAAAGCGGCTGGTTATAAGGTTAGGCGAATCAAAACGATAATGGATGCTCGTACCAAAACCAGTAAAACTGAAATAAACGAGGAGAATTTTAAGTTTGATTTGCGTGGAGAAAAAGTCTACATAAATGGGATCGAGGGGAGATTTGAGGCTTGGGTTAATCACGATAAAGGAGGCTATTTACGCTGGATACAAGATGACACATATTTAGAGATGGATAGTGGGGTTCTGACTAAGCAGATGATGCTTGACATTGCGGCATCGCTTCAATAATTTAAGAAATAAACCTTATCTTCGCTCAAAAGGGTCTGACCGAGCGTTATGATCGACTTCGAGTTGGCGCACTTTCGCAAAGGGGGCAAATTTGAATGAAAAAAGGATTGAGGCTATCTAACGATTGAGGAGGCGGCAAAACGCCTTAAGATCAGCTCAGAGAGCGTCTACGGATTAATTGTACGGGGGGGAGATCCAGGTGAGGACTCGTGCGGACCAGTTTGACGCTTTCGCAGAAAGAAAAGCGAAGTCCCACCCTTTCATGAAAGGAGGTTTACTAATGAGTTTGTTTAAGGAAATAAGAATAGAGGACTTAAAGGCGAAGCCAAGAAGCGAAGTTAACACTTCTCCGGTTAAGCATACGGAAATTAAGATTGATCGAACAATTAACCCAATAATATCAAATATCACACAGTTTTTTCTGTTTCCCTCCATAACTATGAATCTTGATTCTTTATATCTCCCTGTAGGCAACCCATTGATCGAAAATGTGATTTCAGTCCATCTTATGCCTCATTTTGAAGAAGCCGTTAGAGAGGAAACCAATGATGGTAAAATCGACATCTCTATGAGAAAATTAAGACCTGAATCAAAAATTCAGATACACGACTTACTGGATTCTGGTCAAATTCATACCTATATCACTGACCTATACGGTCATGAGTATAATTATCAATCGATTCCTGCAAAAAAACTGTATAATGTTGACATGACACAAATCACACCTTTGAAGGATGCGGAATTTGATCAACTTTGGAATTTCTTTAAGAATACTTATCTCAATAGACAAGGTGTGTTGGGTTTACTACCGACAGATTGGAATTTCGACGAGAGCTTCAAAAACCACTCGCTTGTAAGAATACTGGCAGACCGTTGTACTCTGATGAATGTTTTTGTAAGCGCTGATAATAAAATTACGAATTTTAATATTTATTGAAACGATGACCAAGTTCATTACTCATTGAATATAAAAGAGTTACCTCTAAGCTTCAAATCGCTGTTGAATGAGCTCAAGCCTGTCTTCCATGAGTTACCCCTCCGCCCTTAATAATAATCAAAAATAGAAGTGTTTTCTTAAAGTGGAAACAAGTTCGTTAAATCTTCCCGAACCAGTATGTGAAGTTTCAAATCCTCGTTTCCCATACTGAAGAAAATACAAAGTACGTGGATGAAATCTCTTTGATTAGAGCGTTCCAGGATCCCAAAAAACTGCTTCAGTCGAAGGACAAAACTGTTGTTTCTTCATACGGGAAATGAAGGGTTGAAAATGGAAATCCGTCGATGATATCGTGTGGAAGTCAGAACCAGGCGATGCCTTCCTGTTTCGTCTTCGGAATCTCAAAGGCGAGGAGACATCGGATTTTGCTGGTCCGGTCCTCGTTTCGTTATCTACGCTTCAGAGCGATTCGAGTTAGAAGAACACCTGGATTATTACCCGGTAACCCGGCTTAAATAAAAAACGCCTGATCCATTGAGGATCAGGCGAAGGACATGTGTGTTTTGTTACAACTCATACACGAACGATGAGAGGGAATCTATCTAACGTACTCTCTTTTTCTCTATCTTCTTTTTCTCTTCTCTATTTCCCTATCAACACATCCACTCTTACGAGCACTTGCTATACCCACAGTTGCCGCAAGTCTTGCAGCCCTCGATATTGATCAGCGCCGCAGCCCCGCAGGACGGGCACAAATCCACCGACGCCTTCGGCGCATCATGGCTGTGCGAGTGTGTGCCGCCATGGTCCGCCGTCTCCGGTGCCAGCGTAGCTGCCACGGGCGCAGGCTCCGGATGGTCATCTTCGATGCCGCTCTGCACATGCGCTTCCAGCGCCTTGGCGACCGCGTCGGCGATCGATTCCACACGGTTGACGCCAAAGCCGATCGCGCCGGACCCGCCGATGCCCTTCAGGTGCTTGATCAGCAGCTCCACCTTGTGGCCATGGTCGCCGTAGCGGAGGAACAGGGAGCAGACGCGGCCCAGTGCTTCCGCCATGGCGAACACATCGGAGCCTGCCTTGCCTACGTTCAGGAAGATCTCGCTCGGAATGCCGTCGAGGTCGTTGATCGTAATGTACGCCATGCCAAACGGCGTATTGATCTTATAGGTTGCACCGCGCAGCACCTGCGGCCGGCGCTTGTACTGCTTATCCACTACGGAGCTCTGGCTGCTTGCCACGGCAGCGGCTACCTGGGCACCCGCCTCCTCTGCGGCAGCCGGTACGGCAGCCTCGGGGGCAGCTGTTTCCGCAGCTGGAGCGGCCTTAGCTTCGCTCTTGTCTTCCTTCTTCTCCGTTTGCAGCACCTGCACATCGCGGCTGCCGTCACGGTAGATCGTCACGCCCTTGCAGCCAAGGTCGAACGCCAGCTCATACAGCCGCTTCGTTTCTTCGACCGTGAAGTCGGCCGGGCAGTTCGCAGTTTTCGAGATGGAACTGTCCACCCAGCGCTGAATGGCGGCCTGGGCGCGGATATGGTCTTCCGCCGTCAGATCCATCGCCGTCACGAAGTAATCCGGCAGTTCTTCACCCGGATGGGCGTCCAGCCAGTCCTGCGCGATCGGTACGAACTGTTCGTCGAAGCCGAGGCGGCTCTGACGGAAATATTTAAACGCGAAGTATGGCTCGATACCGGTCGACGTGCCGACCATCGTTCCCGTGCTGCCGGTCGGCGCCTGGGTGATGACGGTCACGTTGCGCATGCCCTTCTCACGGATGGCCGTGCCGACTTCAGGGAACGCCTCGGTCATATTTTTCATAAATCCGCTCTGCAAATACGGATCCGCGTCAAACGCCAGGAACGAGCCTTTCTCTTCTGCAATGTCAGCCGATGCCAGGTATGCTTCGCGGGCGATAAACCCGTAGAGCTTGTCGAGGAACTCAAGTGATTCCGGACTGCCGTACCGGATGTTCAGCTTGATCATCAGCTCCGCCAGACCCATCGAACCGAGGCCGATCCGGCGCTCCTTCTTCTGGTTTTTCTCGTTTTCTTCAAAATGGTATGGCGTCGTGTCGATAACGTTATCCAGGAAACGCACGGAATAACGCGTCACCGTCGCCAGTTCGTCCCAAGCCACGTCATGCTTCTCTTCATCGTAGAACTTGGAGAGATTCATCGCAGACAGGTTGCAGACGCCCCATGCCGGAAGCCCCTGCTCGCCGCACGGGTTCGTGCAAATGATCGGGTTGAAGTACCAGCTGTTGGACATCTGGTTGTAGTATTCCATAAAGACGACGCCCGGCTCGGCTGATTTCCACGCCGATTCGATAATCGTATGCCAGATTTCGCTCGCCTTTACCGTCCGGTACGGAATGACGGCATGGCCGCCCTGCTTCCATTTCTCAAGGTCGCCGTCCCACAGCTCGTCGTAATCCGGATCCGTCGTATCCGGGAATACCAGCTCCCAGTCCAGGTCCTCCTTGACCGCCTTCATGAAATCATTGCTGACACAGACGGAAAGGTTGGCATTCGTCACTTGTCCCATCGTCTGCTTGACCGTAATAAAATCGAGCACGTCCGGGTGCCAGTCGTTGATCATGAGCATCAGCGCGCCGCGCCGGCTGCCGCCCTGCTCAATCAGGCCGGTCGTGTAGCTGAACAATCCGCCCCAGGATACCGCACCACTCGAGGATCCGTTCACGCCCTTGACCACGGATCTGCGCGGACGGAGCGAGGACAGATTGATGCCGACACCGCCGCCCCGCGCCATAATTTCGGTCATCTCGGACAGCGTCGCCATGATACCGCCGCGGCTGTCCTTCGGCGAAGGAATGACGTAACAGTTAAACAGCGTCAGCTCGTCACTGGCACCCGCTCCGGCGGCGATCCGCCCGCCCGGAACGAGTTTCCAGTCTTCCAGAATGTAGCGGAACTTCTCTTTCCACTCGGCCTGCAGCTCCGGCGTCGGCTCCGCCGATGCCATGGCCCCGGCCAGCCGGTCCCACATTTCCTCAGGCGTCTTCTCGATATTCAGCGTCAGCTTCTCGACATCCGTCTCCACCAGCTCGCCGCGGCGTGTTTTTACCGTCGCCCGTTTCCCCTCGCGCGATACGATCTCGCCGACTTCCTTTGTCGGAAACTTCGGATCGTCCTTGGTCAGTACAAGTACGACGTCTCCAACTTTGGCGTGATTCGGGTCCGGGTCCTTCCAAGCATACCGGTCCAAAAAGATTTTTTCGCTTAACCCCTCAAGCTTCTGTTTGCTCTGAACTTGATTCACTGTTACATTCTCCTCCCATGACTGTTCTGCCGAACGTATCGGCTCTTCGTTCCGATCAGCGGATGATGTCGGTCTGCCGACTGCGCTAAAAGTGCCGGTTCACTTCCGGGAAAGGCCTGTATGTAGCCGGGTTCCTTCCATTCAATAAACGAAATATCCCCATTTAAAACGCAAATCCGCTCGTCATGTACCATATATTGTGTGCATTGATGATTATACTATACCACATATTGTTACTCCACGCCTTAATCCTGAAATTTAGACCATGAAAGCTCTTCACTCTGGGACAACCTTTGCTTTTCTCCGCCAATCTCACTTTTTTGCTTCGGTTCCTTTGAAAAAAATTGTGAAAATCAGCGGATGCCTTCATCCATACGGAGGTTATGAACTCTCCGGTTTACGTGCATACTACTGTTACGCGAGATTACGAACCTATGAAGGAGGTACAAGGCTTGAAAACTTCTCATCTCGGTAGCGGGGCGCAGGCCGGGGACCTTCCCGTTCCCCTAAATATTGACCGCAGCTGGCTGGATAACCTCGAATCCCGCCTGGATAAAGGCGGCCCCTGGGGTGACTTCCGGCTGTTTCAGCTGGCCGTTCAGGGCGAAGAGGCGCGGCTTGTGACGAGCTTTGACGAGCTGCAGTGTGTGAAGCATTTGCAGGACCTGTCCCCCCTTCCCCATCAGATCGACACGGCGCGGAGGGTGCTGTTTGAGATGTCCGGCAGAGCCATTCTGGCCGATGAGGTCGGACTGGGCAAGACGATCGAAGCGGGACTCATTTTAAAAGAATACATGGTGCGCGGGCTGGTATCCAAAGTGCTGATTCTGGTACCCGCCTCCCTGGTGCTCCAGTGGGTCCGCGAGCTGAACAGCAAATTCGGCATCCCGGCGGTCGCGCAGAAAAAAGCTTATTCCTGGCATTCCGACGTCGTCGTCGCCTCCATGGATACCGCCAAGCGCGAGCCCCACAAGGACATGCTGATGGAGCAGGAATACGACATGCTCATTATCGACGAGGCGCACAAGCTGAAGAACAAGAAAACGACGAACTATCAATTTATCCAGAAGCTGCGGAAAAAGTACTGCCTGCTGCTGACTGCGACGCCGGTTCAAAACGATATGAGCGAGCTCTTCAACCTTATTACGCTGCTGAAGCCCGGCCAGCTCGGGCGGCAGGGGGATTTTGCGGCCAACTTCGTTGTCGGCAAACGGCAGGCGAAGAACGAGGGTCAGCTCCGGGACGAGCTCGCCAAGGTAATGATCCGCAACCGGCGCGGCGAAGGCCCGGTGCAGTTCACCAAACGGACGGTGCGCAACGTCAGCCTGCAGCTCTCTCCTGAGGAGCAGGCGCTGTACGACGGTGTAACTTCTTTTGTCAAGAACCAGTACAAAGCGTCCGGGGGCAACCTAAGCAGCATGCTGTCCCTGGTCACGCTGCAGCGCGAGGTGTGCAGCAGCCGGGACGCGGTGTTCCTGACCCTCGTGAACCTGTCGAAGAAGATTCCGGACGACTCCCCACTCACCGCCGAGGTGTGGGAGCTGGTGAACGCAATCCGGAACATCAAAGCGAACACGAAGGCCGAAAAGACGATCGAGCTGATCAAGGACATGAACGAAAAGGTCATCGTGTTTACGGAATACCGGGCGACGCAGGAATACCTGCTGCAGTATTTTCAAAAGCACGGCTTGTCCTGTGTACCGTACCGCGGCGGAATGAACCGGGGCAAAAAGGACTGGATGATGGACCTGTTCCGCGGCCGGGCCCAGGTCATGATCGCCACCGAAGCCGGCGGCGAGGGCATCAACCTGCAGTTCTGCCACCATATGATCAATTTTGACCTGCCATGGAACCCGATGCGGGTGGAGCAGCGGATTGGCCGCGTCCACCGGCTCGGGCAGCAGAACGATGTGAAGATCTACAACCTGTCCACCACCGGAACGATCGAGGAGCATATCCTGAACCTGCTGCACGAAAAAATCAACATGTTCGAGACGGTCATCGGCGGCCTGGATGTCATTCTGGAGCGTTTCGAGAAAAAGGAATCGTTCGAGAAAAGCCTGTACAAGCTGTTCCTCGAGTCGGAGTCGGATGAGGAAATCCGCAGTAAGGTCAGCTCGCTCGGGCAGTCGC
The DNA here is from genome assembly GCF_038009285.1 of Paenibacillus sp. FSL R5-0378. Taxonomy (NCBI): domain Bacteria; kingdom Bacillati; phylum Bacillota; class Bacilli; order Caryophanales; family Paenibacillaceae; genus Paenibacillus; species Paenibacillus sp. FSL R5-0378. The sequence continues at coordinate 2,619,973 of NZ_JBBPAY010000001.1, read as the reverse complement.
TTGACCAGATCAAGCGCGAGATCGAATACGAAGATGCGGAAACCGTCATTGAGGAGGAAGCTTGATGAGCCTGTCCCCGCAGGAAGTTCAGAAGCAAGTGCTAACTTATCTGGAAACGACCGAATGCAGCATTATCGAGAAGTCCCCTTATCACGTGACCGTCAAACTGTCACCGCAGGCGGACAAGCAGCTGACCAACCGCCCCTACTACTGGGGCTTTATTGAACGGACTGGGGCGGAGCCGGAGACTCTCTCCTACACCTTCGTCTTTGCCCCGGACCAATATAACGAACAGGTGGCCAAAACCCCGCCCCCTTCAGCGCAGCCTCAGCCGCAGGACAGCATTCTGTCGAGGTATTTCGGGGTGAATCCGGCAGGGCCGCGGATCGGCCCGGGGCGGATTCCCCGCGAAGACGTCACATACGGCAGCAGCCGGCTGCAGCAAATTTGGGCCATAGCCCGGCAGGAGGGCTCCTGCGTGTATCTGTTTGAGCAGCCGGGCCCTTTGCAGCGGGAGACGCTGTTCTCCGCCCCCTACGAGCCTTGGCTGGGCGTCTGCTTCAAGGTCGAGATGACCTGCGACGTGAAGAAAGAAGCGCTCCACTTCATCGGCATCTCGCTGGTGACGGGGCAGATCGACCAACAGTTTGCCCAGCGACTGGAGAAGCTTCAACTCGGGCCGCGGCTGCCCGAGAATATCCATATCCAGCCGGGAAGCCTCTCGCTCGCGGGCGCGGCCAATCTGCTGGAGAAGCATATGAAGGATCAGCTGGCGGGCGAGGATTACAGCTGGGCGGAAGCCGCAAGGGAGCGCCTTAGGGATGAGCTTGCGGTGATCGACATGTATTACGAAGACCTCCTCAAGGAAACCGAGGAGGAGAAGCTTACGGCCATCCGGGAGCAATACGACAACCGGCGCAGCGAAATGACATGGCAGTATGAACCTAAGGTGAACCTGTCCGCCATAACCTGCGGTCTGTTTCACTTAAGATCCATCCGTCCATGAGCATTTGACCTCCCTCGCTAAAAGAAGGCAAAAAAAGACCCGTGCCCGCGCCCCAAAGCCCGACACCTTGCAACAGCCTTTTTACGGCTTGTCCGATACAATGATGTCAATAAAGCTCTGAAATCGAGGAGGGTGAATGTGGTGAGGATGGTATCTCTCGCTTTAAAAGTGACGGCGTTGACCTGTGCCGTCAGCTGCGCCTGGCCGGCCTGGAGTCCTGCGGTCCCGCAATCGGCCGCAGCGGTCGGCATCGCTGCCGCCAAGGCGGCAAGCCCCGCGCGGGCTGCCTTGCTTCGGATCGCAGCGGGATCGGACATGCAGGCGGTGCCCGCGCCGCTGGAGAGCTTTGCCGGCTCCGTCGTCCGCGAGCTGTCCGCGCAGTCCGAGTTTCAGCAGTGGGACGGCGCCGCCATCGACTATTACCCGCTAGGGCCCGGCACCCACAGCTGGCTTGCGGTCGTTTCAAAGGATAGCAAGCAGCTGGGATATTTAATATTCACCGCCAGGGAGGAAGGCGGATATATGCTCAGCGAGTACGGCAGCGGTCCAGCCATCCCTTACAGCAGCGATGCGCTTCATGACCGGCTGGCTGAGGATGGCCTTATTCCCGATCACCCCGGCCTCCCCGCAAACGTTCAAATTCAAGCTCAATATTCGGCAATGCTGCCGGTTTGGAAAGTGACCCTGCCCGGCAAGCCGGCGATGTACATCAATGCGCTGACCTTGGAGCTTCTGCCGGCAAATGCCGTTTACGCCAGCACCGCCTCCGTTTCTAAGACGGCGGTCGTTACCAATCAGAACGGTCTCCGGCTCGAGGCATCGTCACCTGCTGCGAAGATAGATAGTAATGATCCTTATGACGACCTGCTCTGGATGACCTCCCCCCGGCTGAACATCCGCCGCGGAGACGATCTGCTGAAAGCCGTCGCATCCGGCGGCAGCCTGATCTTCACCGCTCCCGGCCGTAACGCGTCCTATGGGGCTCCCTTTGCGGTAAGCGGAATTCAGACATGGTCCCCGGCCGCAGGCGCTCCTGCGGTCAGCTACGCGGCCACAGGACGTGCCGGAACCCGGTACCTCCCTGTCTCCATGCTGATGGCTGCCGGAGAATTTCATGCCCGCCCCTAGATCTCCTGCATGATTATCTGTTCCTGCCCTTATCGCGTTTCATTCCCAAAAAGAAGCGGACCTCGTATCCCACGAGGTCCGCTTCTTTCATTTTCGTTCAGTCATGAAGATTCCGCATCTTGATTTTTCGCCGCTTCGGATGGCGTTTGTCAGCCGTCCGGCCTCCCCATTGGGACAATCCGAACGGGATCATGCCGAACCATTTGACCGTCCACGGCTCTTTATATTTTTGCTTCCTTCGTTCTTCCTTGGGTGTTTCCATGTAGCTGACGACGCGCTCGGTAATGTATTTTACAAGTTCATCTCCACTGGCCATTTCCATTCCCCCCACAATGCCAAATTACAGCTCTGCTATGCTCTTAGTTTGCACAGAGATACGGTAATCTAAACGGAGGAATGCGGACGGTGCATTATTTACCGTTTATTGCACATTCTAACTTCGACATCAATTTTTCGCTCCAATCCCGTTTAACGAAAGGAGGGCCATCCTTTATGCCTATCAAAAGCTTGATCGCCGCCATCCTCCTGATCCCGGCAATGTTGTGCACAGGCAGCTCGTCCGCTTGGGCCGCTGGCCCCGGTGACCAAAGTACGACCGCCTATCCGGAGCATCCGGCTTTTCCGCATGAAGTGATTATCGTGGATGCAGGACATGGCGGTGTTGACGGAGGGACTTCATTTCAGAACATTCTGGAAAAGGACATTAACCTCGCCATCGCCCAGAAGCTGTTTATGCTGCTGCGCAGCCAGGGGTACGACGCGGTCTTGAACCGGACGGCTGACTACGCTCTCAGCGACGACAATAACTGGCTCCGCAGCTCTTCCCGCCATAAACGCGATCTCGCGCAGCGGAAGGAGTTAAGCCATCAGCTGCCGACCCTGATCGTCGTGAGTCTTCACGTCAATTGGGGCCGCAATCCTTCAAAGAACGGGGCGCTTGTGCTTCACCAGAACGAAGGGCGCAGCGTCCTGCTTGCGGACAGCATTCAGCAGCAGCTTAACCCGCTGTACCAAACGAAGGGAAGCATCCGGCTGGGAAGCCCGTTTTACCTGCTGAACCAGGTCAAAGATCCTGCGGTTATCGTAGAGACCGGATTTCTCAGCAATGCCGCAGACCGGACGATGCTGTGCAATCGGCGCGGGCAGCTCAAGATCGCGCAGGCCATCGCGAACGGAATCAGCTATTATTTGACGGCAATATAGGCGCCGGCTTCCAATCCCAGATATCCCGGACGAGATCGCTGATTCCTACAAAAGATACGGAATTCTGCATACCGGTGATGCTTTGGCGAATGGCCTCCGCCGTCTTTTTCCCCTGCACGCCGACATGCCCGATCGTTACACAGTTCTGATGTTCACTCGCCCAGGTTTCAACGGCTTTCATTTGTTTGCTGACATGGCTGACGGTGTGCCGGTCGTCCAGAAATATGTTATTGGCCACCGGAGGCATTCCCATCTGAACGGCCAGCTTGCCGACTACGGAATGGTAGTTGGTCTTGCTGTCCACGAAGAACAACCCGCGTTCGCGGCAGACCTCCAGCACGATGGACATGATCCGTTCGTCTCCGGTAATCTTCGATCCCATATGATTGTTCATGCCGACCGCATACGGCACGTTGTCGATGGCCTCCTCCACCCGTTTGCGAATCTCCTCATTGCTCATATTGGAGGTAATAGCGCCGGGACCTAGCCACTTGGGATTGCCCTGCTTGGGCTCCATCGGCATATGGACAATGACGTCATGCCCCTGTTTATGGGCCAGCTCCGCGTCGGTTTTACTGGTAGGAAGAAACGGCATGATGGCTACGGTCAGCTTAATCGGCAGGGACAACATTTCTTCGGTTCCCCCTTGCCCGTTCCCGAAGTCGTCGATGATGATCGCAACCTTTTTATCCGGCTTCATGTCACTTTGCCGCTGGTCTGCCCCGGGCTGCTCCGCTTGCTCGTTGAAGACCCGCTCCGCCGCCAGTGATCGTTCCCCATCCGCGAGGGCAGTTTGACCAGAAAGCGCAACCGTAAGCGCCAGTCCCGCTGCCGCAATATTCCGCCAGCCGCGATGCAGCTTATTGAAAGATGATGTACTCAAGCAACTTCCTCCTTTACTCGGTATCTCCACGATGTGGTTTCATTGTTTGAGGAAGTTGGAGGAATTATGTATAGCAAAAATCCCCGCTACTCCCCTCTCAGGAAAGATACGGGAAATAACAAATAACACAAAAAGGCGTCCCCGTTGTTCAAAACGGGAACGCCTTATGTATGTATGCGGTCGAGAGGACTCGAACCTCCACGGGGGGTTAGCCCACACGGACCTGAACCGTGCGCGTCTGCCAATTCCGCCACGACCGCAAATCGGTCGGTCACTCTTTGAAAGATTCAATCTTTCGCGGCGACAAGATAGATCATACCATGCTGGACAGGTATAGTCAACAATTTTTCAAAAAAAAGTTTAATCTCCTCTTCATTCTGAACAATTTCCAGTTCCTATCTCTTGAATAATCCAAGCATTTGCGGGTAAAATAAGAACATAAGTTCGTACAGGTGGTGATATGTATGGCAGCACCCGGCATGACGTCGGAAGAGGCATCGCTGATTAAGAGTTATCTGCTCCTGATTTTTATTCATAAAGTTTTCGAACGGGACATTCGGATTATGGAGGAGAGCGGCGTATTCAAGACGCCCCAGTTGTATTCGGAACTGATTGTGAACGGCGACCGGCAGGCCGGCACGCTGCTTGCTGAAGTCAAGCGGGAAATGAGAAGACGCAAGATCCGGATCCTTCGAATCTTACAAGATGATACCGGGGTCAGGGCGGAATATTCCTGCAGAGGCTATACCGACGAAATGAATATCCTTTGGCCGGCTTTTCGTAACGAGATGCTCGTTCGGATGAGAGTTTATCTCGGGCTGGATCCTTTCTCTCCCGAAGACCGTTCTCTCCTTCCCGTCTCTTCTTTTACTCACCATATGGACCATCCCGCTGCTCCCTATTTTCAGGAGGGCTCCAAACCATAAGAGCCGCCTGGAGTCCCCCCATATGAACCAAGGGGAACCGAACCAGACGGCTCTGCTATTATTCCAGAGGGCTTTGACGCGGAGCGCTCGCAGGCTGGAACAAGTAGTTCCGGTCCAGCTTGACCACTTTGCGGTTGCGGCGGCGGATCAGCACCTGGCTGCCGTCCCAAGCCACAACAATCCCTGTCACATCATTGCTTTCGATGCCGTCGCGAACCACCCGGACCTGCTCTCCGGATTGGCGGTACGCATCCAATTCCTCATCGCTGATCATCTCCAATCCTCCTTTGCTTTTGAAGAAATCTCTTCATGTAGTGAACATGGATAAGTATATGCTTTTCCCGCATATCTTACAATGGAATCGGTGTGTACCGACCTTTATTAGACACAAGACTGAGCGGGTTCAATGGCATTTTTCGTTAAAGTCATCCGGCATGATTAAGAAAAACGTCTATCGACGTACCTTCAAAGAAGACAGACCGCGTTTAAAGGTAATTTTTCTTGAAATATCAGGAAGCAATGCTCTGGCGTTTATACTTTTCTGATATTATAAGAAAGGACCAGCAGCCAATCGGCCGCTGATCCTGAATGTGTTGGTATAAAGGTGTGTATATTAATCAACTGAACCTCTCGGTGACGCTCAGCAATTAACGTTGTGCGTGTTCTTTACTGTCGTTCTTCTCGTACCAATAATCGAGCACCGTCGACGACATCACTCGTTTTTCCAGATATTCAACTTGATGAGGGGTAAACAATTCCTTCCAGGAGAAGTCTAGCTCATCACACATGCCCACGATGGTCAGCAGTTCTGACCAGGCCACGTAACGTTTATACCAAAAAAACTGAGGATGCTCTATAATATAGGGATAGAGGTCATCGAATTCGGTATGCTTGCAATCAAGCGCTCTTTCAAAGTGATCCTTTGCTTTGGCCAATTTATCAATGAAATACTGTTCGGTTACCGGTTCTTTCCCCATTGTGCTGCCTCCCCTCATGATCATCTAATACATATTATAAGCCAAAAGACGGCCGGTTGAAAGAAATTGTTTCGATTTATCCGCGGAAAATGCGGCGAAACGGGCTTTCATCCCGGGCTTAATCGGCAAAAGTGATGACGCCGCCTTCAAGCGACTGGATACGGACGAGCGGTTCAATACTTATGCCCTGCTCCCGGATGGTCCGGGCCCCTGCCTGAAAGCACTTCTCTATGACGACACCAAGGCCGACCAATTCCGCGCCGGAGCGTTCGATAATTTTGATAAGCCCCCGCGCAGCATCTCCGTTTGCAATGATGTCATCGATAAAGAGCACTTTATCCTGTTCGCTGATATAATGACGCGACAGCATAATATCCGTCACGATCCCTTTGGTAAACGAAGGAACCCGTTCGCAAAGAGCGTCCGGATCGGCCAGCAGCGTCTTCTTGCGGCGGGCGAACACCAGCGGCACGCCAAGCTCGTAAGCCGTCGCAAAGGCCACCGCAATCCCGGACGATTCCACGGTAACGACCCGGGTCACACCGGCTTCGGCAAACCGGGATGCAAACTCTTTTCCCATCTCCATCGTCAACTGCGGATCCACCTGGTGATTAAGCAGACCGTCCAAGTTCAGCACCTGATCCGAAACGATGACGCCTTCTTGTAAAATTCGTTCTTTTAACTTATCCATTTCAATAGCCCCCCACGCCGTTCCTTTGACGTAAAAGTAACATATCTTGGGCTCCCACTTCAAGGGGAAACTCCATACATAACTTCAAATGTCAGCGTTTCTTCCACCGAAGCAAGCCAATGGCCGCTCCGAGTGCAAGAAGAGCCGCAAGCAGCGCGATCCGGATCGTGGTGTGCGTCATCCTCCCGGCAATTTCGCTCCAATGATATCCAACGGCATGTCCGATCAGCATAAAGATGGTGCACCACAAGGCGGCACCTACTCCCGCATACACCACATAAGCCCTGACAGGAAGTTTCGTCGTCCCCGCGATATACGAAGATAAATGCCGGAGTCCCGGCACGAAGTAGCCGACGATAATGCTTAGTGATCCATAACGCCTGAACCACTTCTCCGCCCCAGCCAGCCGCTCCGGAGTCATTCTTACCCATTTTCCATACCGGTGAAGCAGAGGTTCCCCGACCAGACGTCCAAGAGAATAGCTGATCATCATCCCGGTCATGCTTCCCAGAAAAGTGACGGCCAGCGCGCCGGCAAAGTTGAACTCCCCCCTCGCGGCCATCCCCCCGAAAGCAACAATCAGCGTTTCGTCAGGCACCGGAATACCCAGAATGCCCAGGGCCAGCAAAAAGTACATGGCGGCATACCCGTAATGGGCAATGTAAAAGGTAATCCCTGCCATACCAAAGCCTCTCTTTCCTATCGGTGTGTCTATTCGTCCATTCGAACGCAGCCGCTCACGGGAAACGCCTGATGGACTGCTTTCATGAGACATGGACAGGTTCCAGTCATGTCCTACCTCTAAACATCATAACCTGTAGTACAGGCAGGACACAAACCGGACTGCTTGGAGCAGGGAGGATAACGATGAAGAACGGGATCAGGGTACTTCAAATTGCTTTTACATATATCGGAACCATTGTGGGTGCAGGCTTTGCGACCGGACAGGAGATCCTGCAGTTTTTTACCCAATACGGCAAATGGGCGACGCTGACGATTCTGCTGTCCACCGCCCTGTTTATTTGGCTTGGGACCAAGATTATGATCATTTCACGGCGGATATCGGCCAGATCCTATGAGGATTTCAACAAGCATTTGTTCGGGGACCGGGCCGGGGGAGTGATCAGCATCGTGATGATGTTCGTGCTCATCTGCGTAAACAGCGTCATGTTGGCGGGAGCCGGCTCCGTTTTCGTCGAGCATTTACACCTTCATTATCAGACAGGCCTGATCATCACTCTGGTCGGATCCTATGTCTTGCTCACCCGGGGAATGAACGCTATCGTGCAGATGAACAGCATTGTCGTCCCCTTGATGCTGACGTTGTCTTTGGCCATTATTTTCAATACGATCCGCATGCCGGGGGCAGACAGCTTCCTGCGGATTACGACCGACCATCATTTTACGGCGGTATGGACCTCTCCGCTCCTGTATACAGCCTTCAATCTCGTTATGGCGCAAGCGGTGCTGGTCCCCCTTGGAAGCAAGACGGACAGCCATACGGTGGTTAAATGGGGAGGCATTCTGGGGGGCGTCGGCGTCGGGTTCATGCTGCTGGCCGCGCATGTTGCCATGTCCGCCCACATGCCGGGCATCCGGCAGTACGAAATCCCGATGGGCAGCATCGCCAGCAACCTGGGCACCGCGATCCAGCTGATTTATGTGATGCTGATCTTTTTAGAGATCTTCAGCACCTTCGTCGCCGACATCTACGGGGTCACCCTTCAGCTGCAGCAGCATCTTCCTTTGCCGCCAAAGCTTCTGATCGTCTGCGTCATGTTCATCTGCTTTCTGCTGAGCCAGATCGGATTCAGCTCCCTGCTGTCCGTGCTGTACCCGATTATCGGCGCGCTGTGCCTGATATTGGTGCTGAAGCTGATGTTCATATCCAAATGACAGAGCCATGAAATAGAAAAAAGGCGGGAGCTGAATATCTCAGCACCTGCCTCTTTGAGTTGGACGGCCAGCACGCTACACCTTTTGATAAGATAAATAAATTTTCTTCAGTTCATTCACCGCATGCGTCAGGGAATATTGGCTCTTCGCCTTATCCCAGGCCGTCCGGGCGAGATCGTAGCGGTACATCGGGTCGGTGATGACCTTCTCAAGCGCTTCGCAGAGCGCGATCGGGTCCTCGGGCGGCACGAGCAGGCCGTTCACTCCGTCTTCGATCTGCTCCGGAATTCCGCCCACGTCGGTTCCTACCAGGGCCAGGCAGCTGAGCGCCGCTTCCGCAAAGACCGAACCAAAGGCTTCCGCTCTGGAAGGGAGCACGAAAATATCAAAAAACGGCATAAACTCTTCCGGATGCAGCGTGTATCCATAGAAAATAGTTTCGTTATAAATGCCAAGCTCTTTGGCAAGGCTCTCCAGCTCCGTGCGGAACGGTCCGTCTCCGATGATGTGCAGCACGTAGTCATGACCCTTCTTCTTAAGCTCGGCGCAGGCCTTCAGCAAAATATCCAGCCCTTTGGCGGGTACCAGGCGGCAGACCGTAATCAGCTGCGGCACCTCGTTCTCATGGGGAACCGGCTTGAAACGCTTTTCGTCAAAACCGTTCGGAATGACCCCAATCTTATCCGGATGGTCCACATAGTCCGACAAATAGCCGGCGAACGACCGGGAAACCGTCAGCATGCGTTGGCTCTTCTGCTCCAGCTCCCGATACAGCGATACGAGGAACCGATGCTCCGGCCCACCGTTCTTAATGCGTCCGTTCAATATTAATTCCCGTTCATAACTGGAGTGAATGGTCTGAATTAACGGCGTATCGGGAAAAACCTGCTTGGCGGCCAGCCCGGCGATGGGATGGTGCGCATGGATCAGGTCATACGGCTTCTGGATCCGCAGACGCGTCCACCACAAGTAATCCTTATACGTCTGAATATATTTTTGAACGACAGGGGAGTCCTTGAACTCGGTCCAATCGAAGGTGTCGAACACGACCTCCTCATGCCCCTTGTTGCGGATCCGTTTAGGAAGCCAAAACAGCTCCATATCCCATCTCGATGATTGGAATCGCTCCTGCATATACGGAATCATGGAGGATACTCCGCCCGGCTGCTCGGGTGGGAAAAAGAGGGCCTGTAACAATCTCATAATGGGAAAACCACCCCTTTCTGTAGGTCTCTTAGCTTTTCGGCATCTTGTAAATTATGATATATTAGAACATATGTTTCAGTAAAGTAAAACCGCTGATCCAAAGAATATTCAAGAGAGCAGGAGAACGATCCATGCCCTACTCTTCATTCTTATCCCCCATTGTACCGGGGATTGCCGCCGCATCAGGTTTATATATCATACTCATCATGCTGCTGATTTGTCTCACGATGTACAGCAGGCAGCGCAAAAAAGCCTATCTCTACATGGTGGCGGCCTTTTTGTTCATTATGGCATACGAAGGGGTGAACATCCATTTCGCCTTCTCCGGATCGCTGAGGCAAGGGAATTATCCGGAAGGTGCCGATTGGCTTCTGGCCTTCTCCTTCCTCCTCCTCAACTTCGCTGTGTACCAGCTGTACCACCGGATGAACCGCAGGCTGCGGGCGCTCCTGATGGTCATGGCGCTTCTGTATGTCGTTCCGCTCCTGTCTCCCGGGTTTCTGGAAGGGGCCGGAAGCTGGCAGGCGGGTTATATAGACCTGTGCCAATTGGGCACCGTAATGATAGGGCTATTCGGCATGGCGCCTCGGGTTGGCCAGCGCAAGAAATATACCGCCGGATTGGCCGTCTATTTCGTCTACATTTTGGTCCATCTGCTGAACAACCTCATCCCCTTGGAAAAGACTTGGATTCCGGCGATCTGGATCTGGCTGCCGCTCTTGTTTTACACGCTCCTCTTTTTTATTTTGTTTACGCGGATCGTGGAGCAAATGCAGTCGATCTATCGCTCCTCCATTACCGACGGCTTGACCAATTTATACAACCGCCGCTTCTTTACGAGGCAGCTGAACCGTTACGTGGAACAAGGGCTGAAGGTCTCGCTGATCTTCTGCGACATCGACAACTTCAAGAAGCTGAACGATACCGAAGGCCATGCCAGAGCGGATCAGGTGCTGAAGCAGGTGGCCGCCATCATCGAGGAGGAAGTCGACGAAGCAGGCCTGGCCGGGCGGTACGGGGGCGAGGAGCTGGTAGCCCTCATCGTGGACAAAAGGGCCAAAGTCAGCCGGATCGCCGAGCAAATCCGGGCCCGGGTCGAAGCCGAAACGATCGTGACCCTGAGCGTCGGATACAGCGTCCTTCGCGCCGGCACGAACGCCGGTACGCTCATTTCGCAGGCGGATCAGGCCATGTACCGCTCGAAGACGACAGGCAAAAATAAAGTGACCGCATACCGATCTTCAAATCCGCCGGCAGCCGCCGGGACGGCCCCTTCGGCGGAAAGCGCGAATACATAGAAACCGCATCCATGATGATGTTGAATAAAGGAGTATGTAACGAATGAGTAAACAGGAACTCCCCGCAGCTTTTGTCAGACAGATGGAATCCCTGCTGGGAAGCGATACCGAAGCATTTCTTGACAGCTACGAGCGTCCGAGAACACATGGGCTCAGGTTCAACGGCTTGAAGCTTGCGGACGCACCGCAGCTGAAGGAGGCCGTCATCCGGGAGTTTAGCTTGACCCCGGTTCCTTGGTGCAGCACCGGCTACTATTACGGGGAGAACGTCCGGCCCGGCAAGCATCCGTACCACACAGCCGGCTTATATTACATCCAGGAACCGTCCGCTATGTCGGCTGTGGAGCTGCTCGATCCGCAGCCCGGCGAGACGATCTTGGACCTGGCCGCGGCGCCAGGCGGCAAGAGCACCCATATCTCCTCGAAAATGAAGGGCGAAGGGCTGCTCGTCTCGAACGAAATCCACCCGGAACGGGCGAAAATTTTGGCCGAGAACATCGAGCGTATGGGCGTTACTAACGCGGTGGTTACCAGCGCGGCGCCGGACGAGCTGTCGCGCCGTTTCCCGCAGGCTTTTGACCGGATCATGCTGGACGCCCCATGCTCGGGCGAAGGCATGTTCCGCAAGGACTCCGGGGCGATCGCGGAATGGACGCCGCAGCTGGTCGAGCTGTGCGCCGCCCGGCAGTGGGATATTTTGCAGGAGGCCTATGCCATGCTGAAACCCGGCGGTACGATGGCTTATTCAACCTGCACGTTTAACCGCAGCGAAAATGAAGACATGATGGAGCGCTTTACGGCTCATTATGCCGATATGGAAATCATCGCCATGAAGCGGCTGTGGCCGCATCGCGAGGCGGGGGAAGGGCATTTTGTCGCCCTCCTCCAGAAACGGGGCGAACCCAGCGGTGGCGGGCAGACCCTGGAGGCCTCGCCAAGCGAGCGGCAGCGGCCGCGAAGAAAAGGCCGCAGCGGAAACGGCAAGCCGGGAGCCGGCCTCCAGGACGCCCAGTCTGCGCTGAAGGCGTTCCAGGCTTGGGCGGATGAGGAGCTGCCGGACTTCGCGCTGCCGGCGGGTACGCCGATTCTGTTCGGCGAATCGCTGTACCTGCTTCCAGGCGGGGAGCTGCTGCAGGAACAGCAGCTCCAGGGCCTGAAAGTGCCGCGGGCGGGCCTCCACCTGGCCCACCTCAAGAAAAACCGGATCGAGCCGGCGCATGCGCTCGCCATGGCTCTCTCCCCGCAGCAGGCGGCCAAGCGCATCACGCTGGCCGCAGAGGACCCGCAGGTCTCCGCCTACCTGCGGGGCGAGACCCTTCAGGTCGATGCCTCCCTGAAGGGCTGGGTGCTCGCGGCCGTGGACGGCCTGCCGCTCGGCTGGGGCAAAGCCAGCGGCGGGCAGCTCAAAAACCACCTGCCCAAAGGCCTGCGGCAGCACTAGCCGCCCCGTAATCGGCCATCAACAGCAAAGAGCCTTCCTACGCCAGCGTGTACCAAGCTGAAGCCGTAGGAAGGTTCTTTTTTTCATTACGACAAACAGTATTTCAGCAGCGCCGCGTGCACGCCGTCCTCATTGTTCGAAGCCGTCACCTCATTAGCTGCGGCCTTAACCTCCAGCGGCGAGTTATCCATCGCCACGCCAAGGCCGGCGTAGGTGAGCATCGTAATGTCGTTATAATAGTTGCCGATTGCCAGAATCTCCTCCTGCCGGTAGCCGCGCCGCTCAGCGAGCTGCTTCAGGGCGTTCCCTTTGGACGCTTCCGGATGCATCAGGTCGACGAAGTATTCGCCGCTTCGCAGGATGTTAAATTCCGGCGTCCACGCCGCGATGTCCTGATGTACCTGGTCCATCGTGTCCGGCTGCCCAAACGCGGTGACCTTGACGATCGGATCACTCAGGTCATGCAGCGGCGGCAGAACCGACGGCAGCATCAGATAGTTTTCATACATGCTGCGCACTTCCACAGCCAGTCCCTCAACGTCGTCGACAAACATCTGGAACGCCGTATTAACGTCAAAATGCACGCCTTCCTTCCGGAAGTAATCCAGGTAAGGCACGATCGCCTTGGCGTCCATCGCGTATTGGTGAACCACTTCCCGGGTGTCCACCTTCACCGTCGCTGCCCCGTTATGGCTGATGACGTAGCCGGAGAGCCCCATCTGTTCCATAAACGGAATGGAATTTTGCGGTCCTCTCCCGGTGCACAGCACGATATCAGCGCCTTGACGCGCGGCCTCCTGAATCGTCTTCTGCGTCTGTTCGGTTACTTCATGCTCATCATTAAGCAGTGTGCCGTCGACATCCAATGCAATCAGTTTGTATTTCATGCTCCATCCATCCTTTGCCGTAATATCTCTATCTGTTCTAAAGCGAGCCGGTCTTTGGTCTATTGTAGTATGCCAATGTTATCGGGATGTTTCATCCTTCCCGAGCTGCAGCAGCTCATCCTCCGTCAGCTCACGGTAAGTCCCGATGCGCAGGCCTTCATCCAGCTTCAGTTCCCCCATTTGCACGCGCTTGAGGTAGGTAACCTTTTTTCCGACAGCCTGGAACATCCGCTTCACCTGGTGAAATTTCCCCTCATGGATCACAAGGGAGATGTGGGAGACGACTTCGTCCCCCTGCTGCTCTTTGCGCAAAATGGTGAGCTCGCCGGGCAGCGTAACATAACCGTCGTCCAGCGTGACCCCGGAGGCGAACTGCTGTACATCGGCTTCGGTCACGTCGCCGGATACGACGGCCTCGTATGTTTTGGGAACATGCCACTTGGGCGACAGCAGCTCATGCGCCAGCTTGCCGTCGTTGGTGAGCAGCAGCAGGCCTTCCGTGTCCTTATCCAGCCGCCCGACCGGAAACGGCTCGAATGCCAAATGCTCCGGTTCCAGCAGATCCAGCACGGTCCGGTCCCGGGTATCCTCGGTCGCCGATACGACGCCTGGCGGCTTATGCAGCATGAGATAGATAAATTCCTTATACTGCACCTGTTCCCCGTCAATCCGGATGTCATCCTTATACGGGTCGACATGCATGCCGCTGTCCTTGGCCCGGACTCCGTTGACGGTAACCCCCGCCTGTTTGATTTTCTTCTTGATATCGCTCCGGGAGCCATATCCCATATGCGTTAACACCTTGTCCAACCGCAGTGTCGTTCTGCCCTGCTTGCTCATGCGGATGTCCACCTCCAGCCTGCCGGATATTCGTTCTTCAGCATGCCCTCCTGCCACTTGCCCCATCCGGCCGAATAGCCGTCGATGCAGACCAGGGCGTAGCCCTTGGGCGAAGCTTCGCCGCCGCATTCCACGCGGTCCCCGGGAATGCTCAGCGTTTCGCCCTTCAAATAACGCACGGCTTCGCCGCTCCCGGAGTCGAGCCGGATGACCCGGATGAACTCACCGGGATGCAGCGCCGTCGCCAGCGGATGGGCCGGAACGAAGCGGCCGTTCTTGGCATCGCCCATGTACCAGCCCGGGCGGACGACCTTCAGCCCGTCGAGAAGGCTTGGCGGCAGCGGCGATTGATAAATATGGGAGCCGTAGACGACCGTATGGCCCCCCGGCACGAAGCCAAGGAGATGTTCGCGGATGAAAGCTTCATACGCGGCCGTTGGTGCGGCTTCGCCCTGGTTCCCCGCACCTTTTTTCGGCGGTTTTCCTTTCACGGGCTTGACGTTTCGCGTCGGCCGTTCCTTTCCCTTAGGCCGGTCGGCGGACTCCGCCGGAGCCGTGCTGCTCAGCAGCGTATCTCTGGCCCGTTCCGCTGCGGCGGCAGACTTAGGGTCCACCTCATGCTGAAGGACAGCCAGGAAATGCCCTTCGCCCTCAATCCGGTGCGGCCACAGCCGGGCTGTGCCCCGAACCTGCTCCCAAACCTGATCCGGAATATGCCCGAATCCGGAGCCTTGTTCCTTCAGCCAATCCGTTTCCCCTGCGGCAAAAGAGCCGGTTCCTCCGACCGGAAGCACGCGGAATTCAGGATGACCTGCCACGAATTCCGCAATCATCCCTTCGTTTTCTTCCGGAGAAAACGTACAGGTCGAATACACGATCCGTCCGCCGGGTCTGAGCATGGTGGCGGCTGCCCTAAGAATGCCGCGCTGCATGTCCGCATACTTCAGCGGCGAATCCCCATCCCATTCCTTGATCATCGCTTCGTCTTTGCGGAACATCCCCTCTCCCGAGCAAGGGGCGTCGATCAGAATTTTATCGAAAAAGGCCGGAAACTTCTCCGCGATCCGGTCGGGATGCTCATTCAGCACGACCGCGTTGCGGACGCCGTACAGCTCGATATTTTTGGCCAGCGCCTTGGTCCGGTCGGCATTCAAATCATTGGAGACCAGCATGCCTGTCCCCCGCAGCTTGGCCGCAATTTGCGTCGATTTGCCTCCAGGGGCGGCGCACAGGTCCAGTACGGCCTCTCCCGGCGTTACGTCCAGCAGCTCCACCGGAGCCATTGCGCTTGGCTCCTGGATATAATAAAGGCCCGCATGGTAATACGGATGCCTGCCGGGCCGTTCACCCGCTTCGGTATAGAAGCCTGTCCCGCACCAGGGAATCGGCCGCAAATCCCATGGGGCGATAGACAGCAGGTCCTCTGTAGAAATTTTCAGCGTATTGACCCGGATGCCGCTGCGCGGCACACGGTCATACGAATCCATAAAATCGGTATACTCCTCTTTCAGCAAGGAACGCATCCGTTCCTGAAATGCAGCCGGCAGCTTAAGTGCCATGTGCTTCATCATCCTGTCTTTAATATAAAATCGTTGGCCGGACCCCATTGTATCAGCCCTCGACCATACAAACAACCCGCTGCGCATGATCGGCAGCGGGCTGAATCCGAATGTTATGCCTCATCGGAAGGATCGTTTTTCTTTAGATCATGGCTGTAAGATTTCAGGGATACTGAAACATCCCATGATCGCAAGAAAAATTTCCGCTAATCTCGGTCTGTCTCTTGTGAGAATACGTCGATAGAATTTTTCTTATAGGCCGCCATCAGTTCCCGTACCTCGTCGAGGAGCTGTCTCATGCTCTCCATGTCATGGGGCTTGCCTGGCTCGGTCTGGGACCAGATTTGATTGAACCGTTCCTGGAACGCCATCGCCTCGTTCACCAGATGATAGAAGTAGAGCTGATGGATCATCGCCAGCACCGTAGAGGTCACGTTGGAATCGTCCTCAAACTGCTTCTGCGCCTCAAGGATATCCTCACGGATGCTCGACATTTCGTTATCCAGCACGGATGCCGCTTCGGCCGCGGTCTGCAGCCGCTTGCGGATGTTCTCCGGAAGGCTCTCCCGGTACTTATAGCTGAGCGAATGCTCGATCGTCGCCCAG
Source organism: Paenibacillus sp. FSL R5-0378 (assembly GCF_038009285.1). Classification (NCBI taxonomy): domain Bacteria; kingdom Bacillati; phylum Bacillota; class Bacilli; order Caryophanales; family Paenibacillaceae; genus Paenibacillus; species Paenibacillus sp. FSL R5-0378. Next base: position 2,603,426 of record NZ_JBBPAY010000001.1, on the reverse strand, counting down.
AAATTCATCGCCAGCGTGCGGATTTGGATCTCCGCCAGGACCGGTTTTTGACCAAGCGCGGTCTGAACCGGGTACTCCACGATCATATGAAAACTGCGGTAGCCGCTTTCTTTATAATTCGTAATATAATCCTTTTCATACAGCACCGTCAGATCCTTCCGCTTGCGGATATATTCGGCCACGCGGCGGATATCCTCGACGAACTGGCACATGATCCGGATGCCGGCGATATCCTCGATCCCTTGCTCCAATTGATCCATTGGAACGCTAAGCCGCTTCGCCTTGTCCAGAATGCTCGATATTTTCTTGACGCGTCCGGTCACGAACTCGATCGGGGCATATTCCTCTCTCTTCTTCAGTTCCGCACGCATCGTCTTGAATTTGACCTTCAGTTCCTCAACGGTTTGTTCATACGGTAGTAGAAACAATCCCCAATCTCTGCCGTCCATTCACATGCCTCCTGTCTGTCTCCCTCAGTGATGGTCTGCCCCCACAGCCTCGGAGATATGGGCAAAGCCGTCACGACGCAAAAGCTCTCTCAGCCCGGCGTTGATTTTCCGGTTGATTTCGGGTCCTTCATATATAAGGGCAGTATAAATTTCCACCAGGCTAGCACCTGCCCTGATCTTCTCATAAGCATCTTCAGCCGTAAAAATGCCGCCGGAACCGATAATCGGCAGCTTGCCGCCCGTCTGGCGGTATACCCGGGATACGACCTCCGTGGAACGGATACGCAGCGGTTTGCCGCTAAGTCCCCCGGTTTCCTTGGCATTCGGATGGCTCAGCCCTTCCCGCCCGATCGTGGTGTTCGTGGCGATAATGCCGGAGATCCCGCTCGGAGCCAGCGCGTCGACCATTTCTTCCAGCTCGCCGTCGCTCACATCAGGCGCAATTTTCACCAGAATATGCTTGGACTCTCCGTGCTTGGCGGCTTGTGCCCGCATCTCTTCCATAATATGCCGGACCAATGTCGAAAGTTCGCTGCCGTACTGCAGATTGCGCAAATCTGGCGTGTTCGGCGAACTGATGTTAACCACAAAAAAATCCCCGTACGGATACAGGGTACGCAGGCATTCCTGATAATCCTTATAGGCTTCCTCGTTCGGAGTTACTTTATTTTTGCCGATGTTCACGGCGACCGGGATTCTGCGGTTCTTGATGGCCGCCAGCCGCTTGGCCATGGCCTCCGCTCCCTCGTTGTTGAATCCCATCCGGTTTACAAGCGCCTCGTCGGGCGGAAGGCGAAACAGGCGGGGCTGCTCGTTGCCCGGCTGTCCCTTCGGCGTCACCGTGCCAACCTCCATAAAGCCAAAGCCGATGGAAGAAAAACCGTCGACCGCTGCCGCATTCTTGTCCAATCCTGCTGCAAGTCCAACCGGTGTCGGAAAATGTATGCCGAACAGATCCACTGCGAGGTCTGCCGTCTCGTTCACGCCGTACATGCTTCGCAGTAGGCCCGTTCCTCCCGGAAACGCGCCCGCGGAATGAAGTCCGCCGATGACCAAATGGTGAGCTTTCTCCGGATCCATTTTAAAAAATATCGGTTTTGCCAAATTTCGGTACAGCACCAGCCAATCTTCCTCTCCATGCACATTGTCGTCTCTATCCTTCAGTTTATCCTTAATCGGTATAAAAATAAAGTTTTTTGCCTGATCGAACCGGCTGGCTCCAAGCCCATCCCCTGCTGGTATTTTACATTGAAAGCCATTACAATGAGGGTAAGATTGAATCTGATTAGGAAAGAAGGTAGAACGTCATGGCAACCAAGCGCAAACCGCCGACGCTTCAGCAGAAGAAGGACGAAGTCAACCGGAGGGCGGTGCTTTGGGTCGGGGTCGGCCTGCTTTTGCTCATTCTGCTCATTTCGGTTCTGATTATTTTCAACGTGTAAATTTTTAATTTCTATAATCTAACGCATTTTCGTTTGGGACAAGCCTTTCTGCCAGGGCTGCGGTTCACAGCCAGTGATACGTCTGATGGGGGTTCGTCTGATCCTGCTTCGGCTTCGTAAGGAATCTTTCCTTCGGCACGAGCGGCAGATCAGGCAGAACCCCCTTGCTGATGAGTACAGGGGTGCCTAACGGTACGAGATCAAAAAGCTCCTCAATGTCCGCCCTTCTCATGCGGATGCAGCCTTTGGATTCGTCCTTGCCCACGCTGTCCGGTTCGTCCGTGCCGTGAATCGCGTAATTCGTGTCCGACAGCTGCATGCCCCTGCTTCCAAATTCGCCGTCATCCCGGCCGTTCGGATTCATCACCTTGATCGAAATTTTGTATTTTCCCTCCGGCGTACGCTCTCCCCCCAGTCCAACCTTATAACTGCGGATGAGCTTATCCCCGCTGACTACGGCCAGACGGTGCGCCGCTTTATCGACGATAATTTCGAGCCGCTCCTGCAAAAAGGGCTCCTGCCCCCATGTCGAAGCAAACGGAGACGACGGCGTATTGGCACCGGATGCCGTTTCACCGCTCCCGCCTTCTTGTCCCTTAGAAGAACTATCGCCGGATTGCATCCATTCGGCCATCGGGGCAAACGCCTCCTGCATGCGTGGCGTCCGCCCCGAAACCCAATTTTCCGGAAAAGGCCGCGTCAGATCGTTCACGGACTTCGGCAGGGCTCCGTTCTTGTCCCGGTAGGCAGCCATGGCGCTGTACAGCAAAGCCAGCTCCTCCTGCTCCAGGGTCCATTTCGCGGCAGCGGACTGCAATGCTTCCTGATCCTCCGGTTTGCATGCGCAATCTTTGGCGTTATAGGACTGATAGGTCATCTTTCCTTTCCCGCCGGAAAGCATCGTATAAGAGACTGGCAGATCGCGCGACCACAGCAGCCATTTTCCCTGCCGTTTCATGGTCAGGACCGCCAAGCGGTTCCTGGATTTCTGCGCGATTGACATTTCACCCGCTAGCAGGTGCGCCTTGCCGTCCCCATCGTCCTCGCCCAGTGCGGTAAACACCGTACCGGATGCAGGCTGTCCGGCTTCAGCCGCAGCCCCCTCGCCTTTACTCGTACCCGTTTTCTCCGGCATATCACCTGCTGCTGCAGCCGCCTGCACTTCTTCCCGGGGGTTCGCCGATTCTTCGGCAAGGCTCTGCCGCTGCGGCGACTCCACCGAAGGAATCAGCACCAGAATGAGAATCATCAAGGCAACCGCCGCCCGGCGAATCCGCCGCCGCTTCCGCTCCGCATCCTCAGCCTGCTTCAGCAGCTTCTGTTCGTATTCCAGCCAAATATCCGAAGGCACCCGGCTCGTTTCGAAGGCTTCATAAATTCCGCCCGACTGGTTAAAACAGTAGTTGGCTTTCCCCTGCTGCCCGCTTTTTTCATATTCCTTCCCCAGCAAATACCATCCCATTTTATTGTCCGGATGCATCTGAACGTATTTTTTGAGATAGAGCGAATTCTTCAACGGTAACCTCCATGCGCAAATGTTCTTTCTATTTATATCGGCACGCGGAAAACAAAAAAACATCCCCCTCGAGGCCTATTCGGCCGGGGGATGCTTTCAGACATAGGCGTATGCAGCGATGCTTCAGCCTTCTTTATGAAAAGGGCAGTCCGCGATCTTAATGGAATCGGTCGGGCAGCCGTCAACGGCATCCTGCAGGTCATCGTACATCTCTTCAGGAATTTCGGTGTTGCCTGTGTTGTCGTCGTCGCCGTACACGACTCCCGCCAGCCCCTCATCGTCGTAATCGTAAATATCCGGAGCGGTTGCGCCGCAGGCGCCGCACGCGATGCAGGTATCTTTCTCAACCCAAGTATATTTGGCCATGGCTCTCCTCTACCTTTCTATTTATCTATATAAATGATCTATCCAAAAAAAACGAAATGTTCTCCACTATAGCAGCAAAACCATATTTCTATGGTAACGCAAATTTCGCCGTCTCTTCAATGACAAAAATCACATATTTTCGTTTCGTGACTTTCGCCCTAGCCGCCTACGGAAGATCCTCGTCGCGCTTATCGGCAAAATCCATCTGCAGCGACGTTCCCCGCACCCGATGGTTGCGCAGCAGCGCCGACGGATCGTCGCCGAGCATCCCCGCGGTAACGACGGCGTTCTCCCCGAACTTGTTCCGCAGCTCGTCCATAATCTTCGTCAGGTTTTCCTTCTTCGGCTGCTTCTCATAGCTGAACAGATCAAGCTGGATCGCCGATTCCTCCTTCGGCACCAAATGCTGAAGCGTCACGCCGAGCAGCCTGACCGGCTTGTCCCAGCTCCAATGCTCCGCATACAGCTTGCGTGCCGCCTCGTAGATGTCCTCGGCATTTTCGGTCGGGGCAGGCAGCACGCGGGCACGCGTGATCGTCTTCATGTCTGGCGTCCGGATCGTGATCTGCACCCCGCCTGCAACCAGTTCCTTCCTTCTTAAGCGCCGGGCTACCTGATCGCTTAAATTGAGCAGCACCCGGTTGACATCTTCCTTGGCGCTGATGTCGTGAGGCAGCGTCGTGGTATGCCCGACCGATTTGCTCTGCTCCCGATCCTCCACCACCGGAGAATGGTCAATGCCGTTCGCCGCCTGCTTCATCCAGGCTCCCACGACCCCGAACACGCGGATCAGCGCTTCTTCGTCCGTACGCGCCAGCTGGCCGATCGTATGGATGCCGATTTTGCGCAGCTTCTCCGCCGTTTTGCCGCCGATCCCGAACAGCTCGCCGCAGGGCTTGTTCCACAGCACGTTCGGCACATCGCGGATGCGAAGGACCGAGATGCCGTTCGGCTTTTTCATATCGGAGCCCATCTTGGCCAGCAGCTTGTTCGGGGCGATCCCGATAGAGCACGGCAGCCCGAGCTCCTCATAGATCCGCCGCTGGATTTCCTCGGCGATGTGCTGGGGCGTCCCGAACTGCTTCGATCCGGTAATATCCAGATAGCATTCGTCAATCGAAGTCGCCTGCATCAGCGGCGTATAGGAATAGGCGATTCTCATAAACGCCTTGGAGTATTTGCGGTATAAATCAAAATCAGGCTTGATGACGATCAGCTCCGGGCACAGCTTCAGCGCCCGGGTGACCAGCATGCCTGTCGAAATGCCCCGTTTCCGCGCAGCATAGGAACAAGTGACGATAATTCCCTTACGCAGCTCCATGCTCCCTGCAACCGCGGTGGGCATGCCCCGGTATTTCTCCGGCTCCTCCGCCTCATGGACGGAGCAATAAAACGCGTTCATATCGACATGCAGAATGACCCTTCCATTCTGCGGATAATAGGCATCAACGCTTGGCTTGTCCATCTTTCTCACCCTTACCAAATTCATAAATCCAGCATACCCCTCGCCAGAAACGAGGTCAAGAACCCTGGGAACCTACTTGCACGAGGAATTCTTTGTTACATTCCCGCGTAAAAATGATATAATAATGAATTATACAAATGACGTAGTGATCATTCCAAGACTTCCAAAGGAGGACTCCCATGTCTAAGTCCATTTCCATCTTCGATACGACCCTGCGGGACGGCACCCAAGGCGAAGGTGTCAGCTTGTCCGCCGACGATAAACTGAAGATTGCCAAGAAGCTCGATGAGCTTGGCGTACAATATATTGAAGGTGGCATTCCGGGAAGCAACAGCAAGGACATCGAGTTTTTTAAAAGGGTTCAGCAGCTGGGCCTGAGCGCCAAAATCACCGCTTTCGGCAGCACGCGCCGTAAAGACAGCAAAGCTGAGCAGGACGGAAACTTAAAGCGCATTCTAGAATCCGGTGTACAGGCCGCCACGCTCGTCGGCAAATCCTGGGACTTCCATGTCCATACAGCGCTGCAGACCACGCTGGATGAGAACCTGGCCATGATTTACGACTCGATCGCCTTTTTGAAGCAGCAGGGGCTTGAAGTCATTTTTGACGCCGAGCACTTCTTCGACGGCTATAAGAACAATGCGGACTATGCCGTGTCCGTGCTGAAGAAAGCCAAGGAAGCCGGCGCCGATTGGCTGGTGATGTGCGACACGAACGGCGGAACCCTCCCGCACGAAATCCACGGGATCGTCACCAGCCTGACATCGCTTATCCCTCAGGCTCAATTCGGCATCCATACGCATAATGACTGCGAGCTCGCCGTGGCCAACACGCTCAGCGCGGTGGAAGCCGGCGCCCGCCAGGTTCAGGGAACGATCAACGGCTACGGCGAACGCTGCGGCAACGCGAATCTCTGCTCTATCATTCCGAACCTGGAGCTCAAGCTCGGTTACGAGTGCATCGGGGAAGATCGCCTGAAGCAGCTGACCAACACCGCCCGCTTCGTCAGCGAAATCGCCAACGTCAACATGCCGGTGAACCAGCCGTATGTCGGTAACGCGGCATTCGCCCACAAAGGCGGAATCCACGTCTCCGCCATTCTTCGCGACTCGCGCACGTACGAGCATATCGTGCCCGAGCTCGTCGGCAACAAGCAGCGAGTGCTGGTGTCGGAGCTGGCCGGCCAGAGCAATATCGTGTCCAAGGCGCAGGATATGGGCCTGGACTTCGATTCCACGAGCGAGCATTCGCGCAAAGTGATCGAGAAGATCAAGGATCTCGAGCACCAGGGCTATCAGTTCGAAGCGGCAGACGCGTCCCTGGAGCTGCTCCTGCGCGAAGCCGGCGGCGAAATGAAGGAACTGTTCACCTTTGAATCCTTCAAAATGCTGGTAGAGAAAACCGCCGGCAGAGCCGTCGTTTCCGAGGCGTTCGTCAAGCTGAACGTCGCCGGCAACAACGTCTATACTGCGGCCGAGGGCAACGGTCCGGTCAATGCGCTTGACAATGCGCTGCGGAAGGCGCTTGTGCAGTACTTCCCGGCAATCAAGGAAATGCACCTGTCCGACTATAAGGTCCGCGTGCTCGATGAGAAGGATGCGACCGCGGCCAAGGTTCGCGTACTGATCGAATCCCGCAACATCAACCAGTCCTGGAACACCGTCGGCGTGTCCGAGAACGTCATCGAGGCGAGCTGGGAGGCGCTGGTCGACAGTATGCGCTACGCCCTGCTCGGACAGATCCTTCAGACATCGGAACCTGAAGCGGCTTCACCGTCGCAAGGGCTGGTCAATCACTAAACCATTCATATCAGCTTAACTGAAGCAGACCGTCCGGGAGCTATCCTGGACGTTTTTTTATGTTCTACAACAAATTCGCAAAAAAAAGAAGACCTCCGTTCTCGCGGCGGGTCTTCCATTCAACCTAAACTAAGACTCGATCAGATGCTTGATCTTCTTCTCCAGATCCTTGGACGGCAGAATGCCCAGGATCACATCCTGCACGACGCCGTTCTTGTCGATCAGCACGTTCGTCGGGAACACGGCTCCTTTGTACTGGTCGTAAATCGTTCCTTTCAGGTCCAGCATGACCGGAAAGTTCACGTCGTATTTCTCGACGAAGCTTTTGGCGTTTTTCTTGTTGTCGTATTTGGTGACATTGATGCCGTAAATATTCAGGTCATCCTTGTATTTCTCCGCCAAGGCATGCAGCTCGGGCGCTTCCTGCTGGCACGGATCGCACCAGGAAGCCCAAAAATTCACCAGAATAGCCTTGTCCTGCGCCCCGCCGACACGGTATTCCTTCCCGTCGAGTCCCGTGGCCGTGAAGGCCGGTGCCAGATATCCCGCTTGCGGCTTCGTTTCGGTCGGCATCGGCTTCTCCTGCTGAAAGGCAGCCTGGATTTTGTCCCCTGCACTTTGGTAAACTACAACACCCGCCAGCACCAAAAAGGCCAGCAGAATATACAAATTACGTTTCATTGATGTCGTCCCTTTTTTTCATAAAGTGGTATCCCTTATATTTTACCCTCTTTTCACGGGAACTTACAAATGAACTGCAAAATTTTTCCCAACGACCTATTTGGCTGGCTCACAATACGGTCTGCCGAGCACGTCCCTTGCGATTGTACGGTCATCCCGCTACACTTGACATGATATGAACGCACAAAAAAAAGAGCCCCTGCCAAATGCAGAGGCCAAAGTGAGAGGGGAGAATACGGTTGACAGAGCTTCACGTACACGACGAAGAAATATGGCTGGATGCTGCTTGCGCCCACGGATTGGCGGAGCAGCTATTTCTTCATCGGCCTTATGAAGCCTGCGGTGTACTGCGGGGTAATGCTGCAGCGGGCGGCATGCGAATCGAGACGTTGATCCCGATCCGCAACGTAGCGCCTGACCCGCTGCACCGCTTCGTCCTGGATCCCCAGGCGTGGGTCCAGCAGTGTCTGAACCCTTTGGGACTGCTCGGAATCTTTCACACGCATCCACACACCGTTCCCGCTCCGTCCGAGGAGGATTTGCGTCAGCTCCCGCTTTTCGGAGATTTGCTCCGTATCTACTTGATCAGCTCCCCCGACCAATCGGGATCTTCCATCCTGACTCAAGCTTACTTCATTGAACGATCAGCAGCGGGCGATTTTCATCTCCGCCCGGCCCGGTTACGCATGGCTTAGATAGGCGTACAGGTCGCCCAGCGTCTCCACCTGTCTCCTGCGCGATATGTCCCGCAGGTACATAACCCACAGCTTTGCGGTCATCTTGGCATCCTCCAAAGCGTGATGCCTTCCCTCGATCGGAATATTTTTCGCCATCAGCAGGTCGTCCAGTGCAAAGCTCGCGCGCTGCGGCTCCAGCCAGCGGGCAATCATCATCGTGTCGATCACCCGGTGGCTGAGGTTCACCTTCGAGGTTTTCCACAGTGCCGCATTCAAAAAGGATTTGTCATGGGCGCTCGCATGGGCGACCAGCACCCTTCCCCCGACAAAATTCATAAAACCGTGCAGACCGTCCATCAGCGGCGGCGCTTCGTTGATCATCGCCTGCGTAATCCCCGTCAATCCGGTAATGTGGGACGGCACCGGGCGTTTGCATTGAACGAGGCTGTAGAACGACTCATCCTCTTTGATTTCGCCGCCTTTGACCCGGAGCGCCCCGATCGACAAAATTTCATCGCCCTGCTGAACGTTAAATCCCGTCGTCTCCAGATCAAACACGACGGTTTCCAGCTCGCTGAGCGGAGTATGCAGAACCTCCGGCCGCCGTTGTTCTCTCATCAGCGAGCGGATAAACGCCATCTGCTGTGCGGAGGATCCTCCCATCACTGAAGCAATCGCAGATGGCATGCCTCCCTGCCGAAGCAGGCTCCAGAACCCGCTGTTCCCCCGCTCCGGCGTCTTCATGGTCTTCTCCTCTCCGCGAAACGGAGCTGACGCTGCAGCGCCCGGTGTGTCCGCCTGACGACGGTCAGGCTTTCGCGAAGCTCATACATCAGCGGCCTTTTCTTGAGCTCCTTCTGCGGAATGTATCCGCTGCTCATGAAGATGCCCCTTTCTTCGCGGTGGGGGGCGGTCGACCTCAGCATCAAGGCGGTAAGAAAGGCGCGCTGCACGTTCTCCAGCAGCATGTTGCCCCCGTCCAGCACCATCAGCCTCTCCAGCCGTTTCAGCGTGGACGATTCCTTGACTCCCTGTTGGAGCGCCATATATCGGACGCTGTTGACGATCGGGATGTACACCCCGTATTTCACGTCAAAATCTCCGGCATGTTCTCCAAACCGTTCGGTAACGACCTGGCCGAGCAGATTTAGCGTTGCTTTATGTCTGACCGTATTCCGCAGAATCGCGATCGCCAGTTCCGGCGTCTCATCGAGACATTTTCCGAAAAAAACCTTCCACGACTCAGAAAGTGTGCGATCACCAGAAATATAGCGCATATCTGTAGCGATAATCAGGTAGCGAACCGGTTCCCAGCTGAAGTCATTGCGCCAGCGGGAGAGCTGCGTTTTCCAACCCTCCAGCGTTTTGCGCCACAGCGGCTCGGAACACATGACTTTCCCCTTGCATTTTTCATAGCCCAAATATTCAAACAGGTCCGACAGCCGTTGACCGAAGATTTGAAAGTAAGCTTCCTTATATGCATCCGGCTCGTCGCTGATAATAAGGCCGTTATCCTGATCGCTCCACAGCGTCGACTCCCTACGGCCCGCACTGCCGAATACGACGAAGGCGTAGGAGACGGGAGGCAGGCCGTAACCGGCCTCCTCCAGTTCCCGCTCGCAGATGTCGACGGCTCTGGCCGCGATCAAATCATGCATTTCATTGACGAGTGCAGACCAGGCCCCGATCGGCATGTCAGCGAACATTTCCTGAAGCTGTTCCTGGCAGTCCAGCCGCCGACTCCGAAGCTCTTCACGCGAGTTCGCATAAGCGATCGTACCGAGGTCCAGATCACATGATTCCGACTTCAGCGGTTCCATACGGTTCACCCCCTCCATGGTGAATTATATTCATTCATATTTCTTAAGACTTAGGTAAAGGACTCGTTGGTTCCCGCAGATGGCTTGGGAGCCGATGCGGAAGACGCCGATGGTCTGATCTCGGAATCAACGAGCAGTCTCATTTGCTCCGGATAGCCGTAAGTGCCGTGTTCGCTGATGTCCAGACCCATCATTTCTTCTTCTTCGGTAACGCGAATTCCCATCGTTGCTTTCATAATAGCGATGACGATGAAGGAGATCACGAGAACGAATACGAACGCCCCGAGGACACCCAGCACTTGAACGCCCAGCTGCGAGAATCCACCGCCATAGAACAGTCCGGGTTTTCCGACGCCAGTAATCTCAACAAGCTTCGGCGTTGCAAACAACCCTGTGGAAACGGCACCCCAAATCCCGGCAATACCGTGTACGGAAAAAGCGTAAATCGGATCGTCAAGGCCCGCTCTCTCAAACCATTGAGCCGTGAAGAAGGTAATGATACCGGCAACCGCACCGATCACGATTGCTGCCCACGCATCCACGAATGCACAAGAACCGGTGATAGCAACGAGAGCGGCCAAAACGCCGTTCAGCATGCTAGGGATATCGGCTTTGCCGAATATTGCCCAGGAAATCAGCAGGGCGGCAACAGCACCGGCAGCTACAGCCAGGTTGGTGGTCAAGGCCACATATCCGAAAAATCCGTCCATCAGCGGTGTCAGCGCACTGCCAGGGTTAAAACCGAACCAGCCGATCCACAGAATAAACACGCCAAGTACCGATAATACCTGATTGTGACCCGGAATGCTGTTAGGCTTGCCGTCCTTGTTGTATTTGCCAAGGCGCGGCTTCAGCATGTAAGTGATGACCAGGGCTGCGGTCGCACCTGTCAGATGCACGACGGTCGATCCGGCGTAGTCCTGCATACCCAATTGGCCCAACCAGCCTCCGCCCCATACCCAGTGGGCAACAACCGGATAAATCACGATCATAAAAATGGTTCCAAATACGATATATACGCTTAATTTAGCGCGTTCCGCCATACCGCCGCAGGCAATGGCCAGCGATACGGCCGCAAAGGACAGTTGGAACAAAAACTTAACCGTCAGCGACGCATCCGATGCGGATAAGGAATCAAAGGACGCCGCCATGGAATCGCCGGTCAGGAAAAATCCCGTCGTTCCGAATAAACTGTTCCCATTGCCGAACCCAAGGCCAAAACCGACTGCCCAGAAAACGACGATGGCAATTCCGAGTGTCAGTACGGTCTTCCCTGCGATATGACCCGCGTTCTTCATCCGCACCGTACCGGCTTCCAAAAGCGCGAAACCCGCCTGCATAAAAAACACGAGCATAGCAGCCATAAATACGAAGAAGGTGTTCAACCCAGCCTGTAGTTGAACGTTGGTCGCCCCGTCATCGGCTGCAAAAACCGTTACGGGAAACGTCAACAATGTAAGCATTAATAACATGATTCCTAACCATTTTCTTTTCATGTACCCCATTCCCCCAATGTCAATATTTCTAACACAAAGTGAAATTCTTAATGACATTATAAGCCGATAGTCCTGAAATTGACAAGATATTTTTTGAAAATACTGAAAAAATGTTTCTGATGTAATATTAACTTACAATGTCAGCTTTACAGGAAAAGCATGACGTTTGACTGTACGGTTCGGATTCATGTATCATAATTTAAGTAATATAATATGGAAACGAGCATTCGTTTAATTTCCTGCGAGGTGATATAGGATGGGGATATGATACTGTATCGGATCGGTGAATTAGCTAAGGCTGGTGGTGTCAGCGAGCGTACAATTGATTATTACACCAAGCTGGGATTGATTTTTCCAGAGAAGCGCACGCTTAAGAATTACCGTTTGTACAGCCATGAAACCTTGGTCCGGCTTAAACGTATTAATGAATTGAAACAAGAGAAATATAGTTTGGATGAGATTAAAGAGATGCTTGAGAAGTGGGATTCGGTTCCGGAAGAGAAGCAGGTGTCCGACAAGCTGTCTCACCTCGAGCTTCATATGCAGCAGCTGCAGCGCGAAGTGAAGGAACTCGAACCGCTGATTAAGCAAATGAAGCCAAGCCATGCGCGGCTGGTGCTGCTGAATCTCCTCCCGCAAGGTGCGGCGTGCATCGAGGCCATTCGCCTCTTCCTTGAACAGCACGGCCCAACCCTCTAGTTTCCCGCAAAATAAAGCAGGAGGTATGGAAATGTATTTCGACGGAATGTATATACTTATCATTATTGCATTTCTGTTTTCGCTCTGGGCACAGTTTCGAGTTCAGGGTACCTTCAAGAAGTGGTCCACGGTTCAGGCGAACAGCGGCATGACCGGATATGACGCGGCCCGGCACATGCTGGATACCCACGGGCTGCATGACGTGCCGATCGAACCGGTACGCGGAGCCCTCTCCGACCACTACGACCCGATTAACCGCGTCGTCCGCCTGTCGGAACCGGTATATTACGAGAGCTCCATCTCGGCGATTTCCGTTGCTTGTCACGAGATCGGCCACGCCATTCAGCATAAGGAGCACTATCCGATGCTGGTACTGCGCCACCGGATTTTCCCGATCGTTAACTTTGCATCTGGACTTGCTCCGATCCTTCTGATTGCCGGTTTCCTTTTCCAATGGCTTGGACTGATCGGACTCGGCATTATCTTCTTCTCCGTTGCGGTTGCTTTCCAGCTGATCACGCTGCCGGTCGAATTTAACGCAAGTAACCGGGCCCGCGAGATTATGGTTTCGGAAGGATACATCACGAACGAAGAAGAACGGGGCGTGGCCAAGGTGCTGAACTCCGCAGCCCTGACCTATGTTGCAGCGGCGCTGGTTTCCCTGCTCGAACTGCTCCGGTACATTTTGATCTTTACGAACAGCAACAACCGTGACTAATACAAACAAGTATGTAAGTATCCGGCTTCAAATATAAAAATACCCCGTGTCGTTTAACCGACCGGGGTATTTTTATTGTTCTGGTGTAAGCCGAAATATTTAAGCAGAAAGGTGCGGAAAGACTGGGCCACCAGAGGAAGCTTATCGTCCGAACGATGAATCAGCCCGATCGTGCGGGTGACTTTCGGCTCCGAAATTTTAACGCGTGCCGGCTGCAGCGGATTGGTCTGGAACAAGGCCAGCTCCGGCAGGATGCTGACACCCATGCCAGCGGCCACCAGTCCGCGGATCGTGTCGGTCTCCTCACCTTCGAAGGCAATCTTCGGCGTAAAGCCCGCCTCGAGGCAAGCATGCCAGACAATCGGCCGCAAAGAATAGCCTTTGCTGAAGAGAACGAACTTCTCATCCTTCAGCTCGACGAGCTTGATGCTCTCCTTCTCGGCCAACGGATGGTTCGGCGGCAGAATCGCATACAGCTCTTCGGTCAGGATCACTTCGCCTTCCACATGTTCATGCTTTTCCGGGAAAGGTGAAATGAAGGCCAAATCGACTTCCGCCGAGATCACATCACGGATCAAGGACGGGAACATCCCCTGCTTGAAACGGAATTTCACGTTCGGATACCGGCGTTTAAATTCGGCCACCACGGAAGGGATCAAATGAATCCCCAGGCTGTGCGGAAATCCGATACGAATTTCTCCCTGCTCCGGATCCAGAAATTCATGAACCTCCATGACCGCCTTATCCAAATCCTTCAGGATACCCTCCACCCGTTTGCAGAACAGCTGCCCTACGGGGGTTAACTGCAGGTTTCTTCCTTTCTGCATGAATAAGTGGACTCCGAGTTCCTCCTCCAGCTGATGAATCTGCCGGCTCACCGCTGACTGGGCGACATGCAGCTCCTCTGCAGCCTGCGTGACATGCTCCTTCTGTGCTACCTTCAAAAAGTATTGCAACTGTCTTAATTCCACTACTTTCGCTCCATTCTGCTTATACGATACCTGTTCATCCGAGCTTGGCTAGCGGCGCCTTCTCAGCACCCTCGCCATCAGTCCATAAATAAAGAAACCGCCGATCAATCCGCCCATATGGGCCACCCAGTTGATGTTGGATTGTGAAACCCAGGTTACGACGACCCCCACGATCAATATGCCGTACACGGTTTTCCGGGAGGCGTCGTCCATCCACTGCCGCTGAAGCAAAGCGATATACAGATAGGCGCCGTAAATGCCGTAAATCGCTCCTGAAGCGCCTATGGAGATCAGAATCTCTCCGGTACGGTTGTAATGAGCCACTGTCATCAAATTGCCCAGAATACCGCTTAACAAGTACAGCAGCCCGTATCGCCAAGAACCAAGCAGCCTCTCCAGTGGCGGGGCAAACACGAGCAGCGCGAAGCTGTTAAACAGCAAATGGGAAAAACCCGCATGCAAAAACATGGAGCTGACATATCTCCACCACTCATTATATTGATCGATGTTCGTCAGTGCTCCAAACCGGATCAGCGTTTCATTGTTGGTGGAGCCCCCGTTAAAGGCCATAATGAGAAACATCACCAGGTTGATGACAAAGAGCAGCGTCGTGATCGGGTAGTACTTCAAATAACTTTTCAGATTCTCATAACGTACAAATAACATGTTATCCTTCCTTCTATAACCGAGTAAACCGCCGACGAAATTGGACAATGCCTTTTTAAAAAGATTATAATGGACTTTGTCACGAATCACCAATTTTTGATAACCAGGAAGGAGATTTCATATGGCACAAGAACGTACCAATGCAGCTACATTCAAAGGCAATCCGATTACCCTCATTGGCCCGGAACTTCATGTGGGCGACGCCGCTCCGGATTTCAAGGTCAGCAAAAATTTGCTTGAAGAGGCTACTCTTAAGGATTATGCCGGTAAAATCAAATTAATTAGTGTCGTTCCTTCTCTTGATACGGGAGTATGTGACGCCCAAACGCGCCGTTTCAACGAAGAAGCCGCCGGCCTTGGCGACGACGTGATCGTGCTGACCATCAGCGCCGACCTTCCATTCGCCCAGGAACGCTGGTGTGCCGCTGCCGGAATCGACCGTGTCGTGACCCTTTCCGACCACAAGGAGATGTCGTTCGGCGACGCGTACGGTGTTCATATTAAGGAATTCCGTCTGGACATGCGCTCCATTTTCGTCGTGGACAAAAACGACAAGATTACATATGTCGAGTACCTGAAGGAAATGGCCGAGCATCCGAACTACGAAAATGCCGTAGCAGCCGTTAAAGAACTGCTGTAATTCGGCTTAAGCCGCCATGTTCCCATAAAAAGCGGGAGAAAGAGCTGATCTTTCTCCCGCTTTTTCCTTACTCATTGTGTTATTTTGTATTTAGCCAGTTTCTTATCCAATATGCCGAACAAGTTTAAAATAATCCGGTAATTATACCCCAGATCCCCCAGCGAGCCCCGGGAGGCGGAATACATATCAACAGCGGTGCGGACTGGACCAACCGATAGCACCGAAATGGTAATATCCACGGTACGGCCAAGCGAGGTTCTCTTCTCCAGCGTGATTTCCCCGACGGAAGACACCTCGTGCAGCACTTTGTAGCCAGGAATTTTTTTAAGTGTCGAGGAGATTTCCTCCCATGCCTTGTCTTTCGATAAATTGTAATAGCGCGTTTTCATTTTAGGATCCTTCGCGCGGTCGCTTGTTCCTTCTTGACTGCGAATGACCCCCACTAGAACTCTCTTTAGCGACAAGACCTTTCCTCCTTTATAGTAAACATCATCAATACTTAACAGTTTATCATTGTTACGGTCAGAACAAAAGAGTAAGTACGGATTGATGCCGGAGATTCAACAAAAAAACACCCCAATCCGGAAATAGAACCGGCTGGGATGTTCTCTATTCTGCACCATCATGGTCGCAATGGGTTCATCGACAAAATAAAAACCCGCCTATGCCGTCCGGTTAAATTGTCTTCTGAACCTGCTCTAGCAGGTGGGTGATCGCATAAGCGGTTTTGAAGTCCCCATGTCATATAGACAGGGCGTTTCAGCTGCGCTTCATATAGATCTCCCTCAGACATTATCATTGGTTCAAAACAACGATTAACCGTGGCGAACATCGCAGGATGTAGTCTTATTATAGACCGAAATCGTCAGCATGTAAACGAAATGGTAAAAATTTAGAAGAAAATTATCGCTTGCTGGCTTAGTTTCTTTTACCCGGCTCATCGCCATTTGAAACGCTTTCTTCGTACCATTCATCTCTCTTGTCCGGATCGCCCTGCAAACTTACGGAATCATCTGCGTCAGCGGCTTCCTGCTGCGCCTCTTCTTCCTTCTGTTTGAGCCGCTCCGCTTGCTCCTGCATCTTCATGTAGGTGCCGTAGAAGTTGAAAAACGCCCACAATGCGATGACGCTACCGCCAAAGAAGAAGATCAGCGCAGGATACTTAGACCCGATAAACAGGACGACCGCACTCCCGAGCACGGTAGCAAGCACCCGGAAAGGGCGGATGATCGTAATCAGAATCGCGTTCTTCAAAATCTGTCCGATGGACATATGGTAATGAACGATCATCGAGAAAAAGTTGAACATCGACAGAAACAGAACGATCAGCAGGATCAGCATCACAATCCCGATCAGCTGCATATTGCGGAACTGGGTCATATAGACCGTATAATCCACCATCATAATAACCAGCAGCAGCACGTAGAAAATGCCGCCGACCATGCTTTGTTTGTAGTTTTCCTTGTACGCTCTGAAATAGGTGCTGAAAATTTTAATATCGGTATCGCCCATCACCCATTTACGTACCACTGCAAACAGCGCCGCCGTTGCAGGGAACAATGTAAACGGTGCCACGATTCCCATAGCCCAGTTCATCTGCAGCGACTCGTTAGCCCCCGTTACCAACAGCTTCGTTACGAGAAAAAAGAAGAACGGGATCGAACACAGCATCCACAAGATATTGCTGTAAGCTATCCGGGTAATCCACTCTGTAATTTTGTAAATTCCACCCATTGCACCTTTGAATTCCAAGTAAAAGTCTCCTCCTCCACTAACATGCCTGTACCTTAATAATACCGCATTAGGGACATACATTGCCAGAGCCTAATTTCCGGCATCTGGGTGTTGGTCTATACATGCGGGCGAAAACCGTCATAAGATACACCGTAATCCAAAAGAGTTCAACTTTTTGAAGGAGGTTATGTTCAATGTCTCACGCTGTAGGCGGAGTTGGTTATGGTTACGGTCATGGCCTTTGGGGTTCCACAGGCGCCATTCTGGTGCTGTTCATCCTGCTCGTTATCATCACTCGCGCATTCATCTGGTAATTTGATGATATGAAAAAAGAGGCGAAGTGCACGCGGCACTTCGCCTCTTTGTTATGTTCTTACTTCTCGTAAGAATCTTCGCGTTTCGTAGTACGGCGTCCCTCGCTGCTGCTGGTCCGCGGTTTACGGTCGCCGCGGTACGAATCCCCGCGTCCGCTGTAGCTCTTGCTGTAGCCGCCGCGTCCATCGCCGCGGTCACGGTTGTACCCTCCGCCGCTGCGGCTGCCGCTGCTGCCGCCGCGATAGCCGCCGGACGGTTTGCGTCCGCTGCGCAAGTCTGGCTTGCCGCTGTGACGGCGCTTGACGCGGATCGGGTCTTCCGGCGTCAGCTGGATATCCGAATCCTTCTTCTCGCCTGTCAGCATCTTCAATGCCGCAGACAGCAGCTGCACGGAGTCGTACTGCTCCAGCAGTTGGATGGCTAGTCCTTTGTATTCGTTCAATTCGCCCTTCTCCACGGTTTCAAGCAATCTTTCTGCTGTCACGCGCTGTTTGCCTTCGATGGCTTCGGCCAGCGTAGGGAGCGGCTTGCGCGGAATACGGTGGCGGGTTACGCGTTCGATCAGGTGCAGATGATCCATTTCGCGCGGAGTAACGAAGGTCCACGCGGTTCCTTCTTTCCCGGCACGGCCGGTACGTCCGATCCGGTGCACGTAGCTTTCCGGATCCTGAGGAAGGTCAAAGTTCACAACGTGGGTAACGCCGGATACGTCAAGGCCGCGGGCCGCAACGTCCGTAGCTACCAGCACGTCGATGCTTCCGTCACGGAATTTGCGCATCACGGTGTCGCGCTGGTTCTGGGACAGGTCGCCGTGCAGGCCGTCCGCGGAATATCCGCGCTTCTGCAGGGCTTCGGCCAACTCGTCGACACGGCGCTTCGTGCGTCCGAAAACGATGGCAAGCTCCGGAGATTCCATATCGATCAAGCGGCTGAGCGCTTCAAACTTCTGGCGTTCCGGCACTTCAATATAAGCCTGGTCGATCAGAGGTGCGCTGACTTGTTTCGGAATAACGGAAACATGCTCCGGATTTTTCAAAAATTGCTGAGCCAGCTTCTGAATGTTCGGCGGCATCGTCGCGGAGAACAGCATCGTTTGGCGTTCTTCCGGCACCAGCTTCAGGATCGTTTGGATGTCCTCCATGAAGCCCATATCCAGCATTTCGTCGGCTTCGTCCAAAATGACGGTTTCGACGTCGTCCAGGCGGATCGTTTTGCGGTTAATGTGGTCAAGCAAACGGCCTGGCGTACCGATAATAATTTGAGGCTTCTTCTTTAGCGCCCGGATCTGGCGTCCGATGTCTTGACCGCCGTAAATCGGCAGCGAGCCAATTCCTTTGAAACGGGTCAATTTTCCGATTTCCTCTGCGACCTGAATCGCAAGCTCACGGGTAGGTGTCATAATGAGGGCGACGATTTTATCCGTATCTTTGGAGATTTTATTAATCAGCGGAATACCAAAGGCAGCGGTTTTGCCTGTACCCGTCTGTGCTTGGCCAATCATGTCCCGTCCGCTCATTGCGATCGGAATGGATTGTGCCTGAATCGGTGTCGCTTCCTCAAATCCAAGCTCCGTAATGGCCTGCAATACCTTTGGTTCGAGGCCTAATTCTGCGAAATTTTTCAAATTTTTCATACTCCTTCTATAAAGTGGACATACCACAATCTTGTCTGTATTCTTAAGTAGCGGTAAACATTATATAGGGTAGCCAAACTTCGATCAAATTTTTCATGGCTTCGATTCTCTATAGCGTTTATCCGGGCAAACAAAACAGCCTACAGAATTTAGTAAACGGTAATTATTCTCCTGAAACAATGCAAAATAATACTATTGTACAACCGTACTCAAGAACATCTAATACATTATATCACAAACCAAATTACAAACACCAGTCAAGCTGAAACAACTTTCACTCGTCTTGCAGAAAATTACATAATGAGGTGATGAGCTTGGAGCTCAAAAATATTTGGAAGTATGTGGTTGTAGTCCTTGGTGCGGCTTTTATTGCCTGCGGGTTCAATTTATTCCTCGTACCGCTTCATTTGCTGAGCGGGGGCGTTTCGGGCCTGTCCATGCTCGTGAATTATTTTACACCGATCAGTCTCAGCGTTCTTTATTTCGTGTTTAACATACCGATGCTTGTCGCCGGCTGGTTCCAGCTCGGCAAACGTTTCATAATCCTGAGTATTCTTTCGGTCGTCGCCACAACGTGGCTGATCGCGGTAGTCCCCGAAACGTCCCTCGTGTCCGATACGCTGCTGGCTGCGGTATTCGGCGGCGTCCTCGTCGGGATCGGGGCAGGCATCTCTTTCCGGGCTGGCGGCTCCTCCGGCGGGTTCGATATTATCGGGTCCATCGTTACGCGTTACCGCGACTTCCCGATCGGAAACATACTGGTGTCCATGAATGGGGTCGTGATTCTCGCAGCCGGTTACTTACAGAACAATTGGAACCTGGCGCTCGCCTCCATCGTTTCCATTTTCGTCACCGGCAAGGTCGTGGACATGATCCACGTCAGCCATTTCAAGGTCACTGTGTACATCATCACGAACGAGACGGATGCCCTTCTTCAACAGCTGCTGGAACGTCCGCGCGGCGTAACCAAGATCAAGACGCAGGGCGCCTTTTCCAATGTGGAAAAGGATATGCTGATGACCGTTACCACACGGTACGAATTGGCCGAGCTGAAGCGCATCATCAAGCAGACCGACCCGAAGGCGTTCGTCAACATTGTCGAGACCGTCGGGGTGATGGGTTCCTTCCGCAGAAGCTGATTTTTGTATGCGCTGTGTAAAAAAAACACCGAATGTGGTATATTAATAGTGCGCGCTTCCTACAATAGTTCCATGAGATTAGGATAGACCCGAATTTCCCAAAGCACCAAAACGCTTTTCCGATTCGCCTTGCGTTGGATCATCTGACTGTGAAGATTCGAAGGAGGAAAGGGTGATTTTTGTGGAAATGGAAATGGAAACGGTAAAGTTGTCCCAAATCGTCATGAAATGGTTCCCGGATATGATGCCATTCTTGAAGCAAAATGAACTGAATTCCCTCATTGTGCTGCGGGACGGACTTAGCATTCTGGAACAAGAAGATGCCATGGAGATCATCCAGTACAGCATCTGTGAACATCAGAGCTCCGCGCTGCTTCACTGATTTATAGCAAGTAGCAAGTGCTTGAATAACATGCCATTCGCGAATGGCCGCTTTCGGCGGCAGCGCGGGTGGCATTTTTATTTGGCCTGAAGCGGCCACCGGGCACGGGAACTGCAATTTTGTCAAAATGTTGGAAGTCGCTTTTCCCGCAAGTATTTAAGCATCACGGTGGCAACCCTACGGAAGAGGGAGACCGTTTGATTCCAAGCTGATCCGTTTAAGAAAAGGAAAGGCGCCCCAGATTCCAGCCGCGCAGCCTTCGCCAAATGATTACAAAGCTGTTGCACCAAACAGGAGGTCGTTCCGATATAATTGACATGTAAAGCCACTCAAGGGGAGAGAGTATTATGAATATTATTTGGGCGCTGCTGCTGTTGCTCGGCAGCAGTGCCGGTCATCCGCAGCAGGACAGCACTCATCCGTTAAGCCAATTGTTTCAGGCAACCGTTCATTCCGCAATGATCGCATCCCAACAAGACGTTCCGGTCAGCGCAGACCACCCGCCCGTCAAGGTAGATCCGCAGGTCACCGCCCCCAAAGTCAAAGGGATTTACGTTACCGCATACAGCGCCGGCGGTTCACGCATGAATCAGCTGCTGGATCTCATCGACAAAACCGATTTGAACGCCATGGTGGTCGACATCAAAGACGATGCAGGATACATAACCTATAAGACGGACAATGCCACGTTGAAGCAGATGGGCAAACCGCAGCCGTTCATTCCCGACATCAACCAGCTGATGCAGCGCCTGAACAAGCATAAGGTGTACCCTATTGCCCGGGTGGTCGTATTCAAAGATACGGTCCTTGCCAAGAAGCGGCCGGATCTATCGTTTAAAAATCCGGACGGAACCCTCTGGGAGAACGGCAAAGGAGACAGCTTCGTCAACCCGTACAGCAAGGAAGTATGGGATTATAACATCGCGATTGCCAAGGAAGCGGCCAAGCTTGGCTTTAAAGAAATTCAGTTCGATTATGTACGGTTCCCGGAAGGATTCGAGAAGCGGGCTGATACACTGAAATACGTTAAGAACGATAAATCCCGTGTGGATACGGTCGCAGAGTTCGTCCAGTATGCCCGCAAGCAGCTGGCCCCTCTCGGCATTCGCGTGTCGGTGGACATCTTCGGTTATGCGGCGTCCGTTCCGGCGGCCGAAGGGATCGGTCAGGATTTCGGCAAAATCTCCGAAAACGTGGATGTCATCAGTCCGATGGTGTATCCGAGCCATTACACGACAGGCTGGTTCGGCGCCCAGGATCCGGACAAGGAGCCTTACAAGACGATCAAGGGCTCTATGGCCGATACGCACAAAAAGCTGGATCCGCTCAAAGACCGCAAGCCGATCATCCGCCCGTGGATTCAGGATTTTACCGCAAGCTGGCTCGGCAGCGGCCATTATGAGAAGTACGGCAAGCAGCAGGTACAGGATCAGATTCGCGCCTTGAAAGACGCCGGCGTGGACGAATACTTGCTGTGGAACGCTTCGAACCGGTATTCCCAAGGCGTGGCCTACAAATAAGAGGTACCGTCTAGATCAAACGGCATGATTATAAACGCACTTCTTTATCCCGGCGGCTTTCGCCGGGTTTTATTTATTTGAACAGAGCCCTGTTCAAACCGGTGTGCCATGGTTTACAATAATAGTCTTGTCACCTTTATGTCAGAATTCAAGATATCTGTGAGGCTCATTTTATTATGAAAACAACCATGTCGCTCAAGCAAAAAACGATGCAGTTTCTCGTCATCCTGCTGCCGATTCTGGTCACGCAAATCGCGCTTTCCGCGATCACGTTTTTCGATACCAACATGTCCGGCCGGGCCAGCTCGACCGATCTCGCCGGTGTAGCGATCGGCACAAGTCTGTGGATACCGCTCCAAACCGGTCTGAGCGGGATCCTGATGGGCATGACCCCGATCGTGTCGCATCTGGTCGGCGGCGGCAGCCGCAATAAGGTAGCGTATCACGTCGTGCAGGGCCTGTATCTCGCCATATTGCTGGCCCTTGTGATCCTTGGAATCGGCTCGCTGCTGCTTCCCGTTATTTTGGACGGGATGAACCTGGAAGGGAATGTCCGGGACATCGCTTTCCGCTTTTTGAGCTACCTGTCCATCGGCATCGTCCCGATGTTCGGTTATACCGTGCTGCGAAGCTATATCGATGCCCTGGGACAGACCCGGATTTCCATGCTGATCACGCTGATCTCGCTGCCGATTAACGTCGGCTGCAATTACCTGCTGATCTTCGGCAACTGGGGCTTCCCCCGCTTGGGAGGCGCAGGCGCGGGAATCTCATCCGCCATCACTTATTGGTGCGTGTTCCTGATCGCGATCCTGTTCATCCACCGGCTCCATCCGTTCACCGATTACGGCATTTTCCGGAAGCTGTACGGTGTATCGCTTTCCGTGTGGAAGGAGCTGCTGAAGATCGGGGTGCCGATCGGCTTCTCGATCTTTTTTGAAACCGGGGTATTCTCCGGCGTCACCCTGCTGATGAGCCGTTTCGACACGGTGACGATCGCAGCCCATCAGGCGGCGATGAATTTTGCGTCCACACTCTATATGATTCCGCTCAGCATCAGCATGGCGCTCACTATTCTGGTCGGCTACGAAAATGGGGCGGGCCGGCTGCGGGACGCCAGACAATACAGCAGGCTCGGCATTTCCACTGCGGTGGGCCTTTCGCTGATTACCGCCGTCGTCCTGCTCGTAGCCGGACGTTATGTCGCCGGATTTTATTCAGAGGAGAGCCATGTGATTGAACTCATTCAGCATTTTCTGATCTATGCGATTTTCTTCCAAATCTCCGATGCCGTAGCCACCCCCGTTCAGGGCGTACTGCGCGGGTATAAAGACGTCAATCCGGCATTCATCATTACGTTTATTTCGTATTGGGTCATCGGCCTGCCCGTGGGCTACCTTCTGGCCGAGTTCACCCCTCTTCAGGCCTATGGCTATTGGGTCGGCCTGATTACGGGACTCGCGGTCGGCGCGGCCCTTCTGCTCGGACGGCTCGTTAAGATTCAGCGGCGGTTCGCTGCCCCAAGCCGAGCGTAGCCCGCCCGGGTTCCCCCGAGCGGTTACTGAAACTGCGGAAGCGAAACCGGCATACCGCTCTCCCACTTTCGGCTCACTACAAAAAGGCGCTGCAGGGTTAAAACCCGCAGCGCCTTGTCTGTGTTACCGTTATGTTTATTGCGAAAGCCGTGAAGCGAGCTCATACAGCTCCCGGTTAAATTCCTTCTTCGTGTTGACGACCTTATCAATGTCCGTGAGCACGAGCTCGCCTTTAATGATCCCACACGCCTTGTCGGATTCACCCGCGATCAGCATACGCACCGCAAAATCGCCCAGACGGCTCGCCAGATTCCGGTCCGCCGGAGTCGGCGTTCCGCCCCGCTGGATATGTCCAAGAACCGTTACCCGCGGTTCCAGAGTAGGGCAGCGGTCGGTCAGGGCTTTGGCAACCTCTTCCCCGCTTCCCACACCTTCCGCCACGAGCACGATACTGTGCCGTTTGCCATGAGCAAAGTTCTGCTTCATCCGCTCCGTAATTTCATCCATGTCATGCGGCATTTCCGGCACGAGGATCGTCTCCGCACCCGAAGCGAGGCCCGCATGCAAAGCGATATCGCCGCAGTGTCTTCCCATGACTTCCACAATCGAGGACCGCTCGTGCGAGGACATGGTGTCGCGCAGCTTGTTTACCGCATCAACGACGATGCTGACGGCGGTATCGAATCCAATGGTGTAGTCCGTAAACGCGATATCGTTATCGATCGTTCCGGGCAGCGCCATCGTATTGATGCCGAGCTTGCTGAGCTTATTGGCACCCTGGTATGAGCCATCGCCGCCGATGACGACAAGGCCGTCGATTCCGTGCTTGCGGAGGATTTCCGCACCCTTCTGCTGGCCTTCCGGCGTCATAAATTCCTTACAGCGTGCCGATTGGAGAATGGTGCCGCCGCGCTGGATAATATCGCCCACGCTGCGCAGATCCATCGAAAAGATGTCGTCGTTCAGCAGGCCGTGATACCCGCGCTGAATGCCGTAAACCTCAAGTCCGTGATACAAGCCGCTGCGTACGACGGCGCGTACGGCTGCGTTCATCCCTTGCGAATCTCCGCCACTGGTTAGTATTGCGATTTTTTTGACTGCCATGTTATTTCCTCCTCTTATCACTCGTACAAATGCTTGCGGATCCACCGGCTGTTGAAGAAGAAGAATAAGCGGGTAAGCGGGCTTCCCTTCATCAAACGTTTGGATACGGAGCGAACTTCCTGCTGCTCGCTGACTTTGGGATCGGATAAATAGATTGCCAGCAGCCCCTCAATGATCATCCGATGGAACGGGGGCACCGGGATGGCTGCAACATCCTTCCGGGCCGATTCCACAATAAAGGCAATCCGGTCCAGCATGACTTCGGGGCTCTCATAGTAATTGCAAAAATTGAGGTCTCCGCCAAGCCGATCCTCTTCCTGATCAATCAGGTAATCCAGCATAATATGCAGACAGCAAACATGTGGAAAATATGACGCATGAATGGAGGCGGCGGCAGTGCTGCTCAAATGGCGGTCGCTTGCGGCCAGAAAGAGCATGAACACGCCCAAGGTCGAACCGGTTGCCGCGGCGAACTCGTTCCATTGAAGCTGGGGAGTCCGTTCACGATGAAGCTCCCACCATTCAAGCAGCGCCGGTTCTCTTAACTCCGGTTTGATGTGCTTGTAAACCTGCAGGTCGGTATACAGGCCCGCTAAATCCCGGATAAAGGGCATCGCGGCAGCGTATCCGGGCAGCTGGCGTATGCAGCTTTGGCAGGTTGTCACCAACCCATGCAAATAACCTCCGTCATTCTGCTCCTGACGAAGTGCATAGTAATTGACAGGTTCAGCCGCCGGGTCGATCGCATCCAGCATCGATTGGTGAAGCAGGCGGAAATCTTCGGCTTCCATGGATGTGCTGCGGTCACACAGGTTATCCAGATAGTCGCTGATCGTCTGATAGGCCACGATGAGCTTGGTAAGTATAAGCCGCTCCGGCAGCGGAACGGCGGCATAGACGCCTCCGCCCTCACAGTGAAATTGCTTCGTCTCTATACTCGCCAAGGCTTGCTTTCTCAGCTCGGGATCAGGGATGTTCCCTGCCTTCCTCCGCCATCCGTCCAGTTCTTTTCGCACTTCCGGCAATATATGCTTGTACACCCGGCTCATTAAACTGACAGGATTCCGGGGAACTTGATATCGAGTTTGCCTATTTTCATTCAAGACGGTGCCTCCACATTGTTGTCTACTTGTATCGATCCTAATGTCTTTTATTATAATATGGTCCTGGAATTTGCACAAATAAACCGTACATGAATCCTCCCTTTTTTTACAACAATATGTGTCCAATTAAAGGAGTGTGCCCAGATCTCCTCGAAAAGGTAAGCTGAAAGATTCCACCGCAGCAGCATATGCTCATCTATAGTATAGCGGGCGGCATCGTGCTGCAGGGTGACTTTTTGCACAAAAATCACAAAAACATCGGGGTATTTGATCATGAAACTAGAACAATCGACGCCAGACGTCAATTGGCAAAGGGCTTTCACCTTTACCATCTATGGGACCAGCGTCCTGGTCGCCTCCTACTTCCAGCTTTACTTCAGCTACTTGGGCTTCAGCAGCTCGCAGGTCGGCTATTTGTACGCCGTCGGGCCCTTCATCTCCATCTTCTCCAATATGTTTTGGAGCATGGCCAGCGACCGCTACCGGACGACCAAGAAGATGATGATCCTGCTTTTTGCCGGACAGCTGGGTATGGGCCTACTCCTGTCGGCCACTTCTTCCTTTTATGCGGTATTCGCGTTGATTACGGTCTTCTACTTTTTCTACTATCCGGTATTTCCGCTATCGGATACGATGTCGATCCAAACCGCCCAGAGGCACGGGAAAAACTTTATCGTCATCCGGGTCTTCGGTTCGATCGGCTATGCCTTCTTCGCCCTATCCATTGGCTATGTCCTTGGCAACGTCGGTATTTCCCGAACACTGCTTCTGGCCATAATCATTGCTGGAGCCTGCCTCCTGCTCGCTACAAGGCTCAGAGACGGCGTCAAAACGAACGGTCAGAAGATGGAATGGAGGGGCTTGTGGAACGTGCTTCGGCAAAAAGAAGTGCTGTGGTTTTTCGCAGGTGTATTCTGTCTCGCCCTCCCCTACCGGATGAATGAAGCGTTCCTGACCCTGACGCTCAAAAGCATGGGCGCGAGCGAGGGGCTGATCGGCTGGTCCCTGCTCGCGGCAGCCCTCAGCGAAATTCCGGTCTTCTTCCTGCTCAGCCGCTTCGGAGAGCGTTTCAAGGAGCTGCCGCTCCTCACCCTGGCCGCGCTGATGTTCGCTCTGCGCTTCTTCTTAATGTCGATCGCCGATCACCCCGGAACGGTCATCGCGGTTCAGACTTTACACAGCGTAACCTTTGGCATCTACTATGTGACGGCGGTCCGCTACATCACCCGGATCATTCCGGATGAATTCCGGGCGACGGGACTTGCGCTGTTTACGATCGTATGGTCGAGCGCAGCCGGGCTCGTCAGCGGAACGTTCGGCGGCGTGCTGTATGAGCAGACCGGGCGCACAACCTTCTATTTCATCGCCGCAGGGCTGGCTTTGGTCGCCTGCGCCGGTTTTTTGGCGCGGCACCTGCTCGGAAATGCCAAGATTCCGGGTGCTTCAATGGACAGCCGCAAGATGTAACCCTTCAAAAAAAAGCCCATTTTCTAACCGCGGAGAACGGAAGAAAACGGGCTTTCCCTTTATACACAAAAATATATGATAACAAAAAGGCACAGTCCCCGCATGAGAACTGTGCGTAATAAGCAATTGTTAACCAAAACTTATAAGAAATCCGTTACCGGAGTCAATCTTATAATTTGATTACGTTAGCAGCTTGAGGGCCACGGTTGCCTTCAGTAATTTCGAATTCAACTTCTTGACCTTCGTCCAAAGTTTTGAAGCCGTCTCCTTGGATTGCGGAGAAATGTACGAATACGTCCTCGCCGCCTTCAACTTGGATAAAGCCATAGCCTTTTTCTGCGTTAAACCATTTAACTGTACCTTTCAAATGAACAACCTCCTAAAAATACCGCCATCTGTGGCGAATAAGTACATTATACTTCATGAACTTTGACAATGCAATCGCTCTTTTTCGTCCGAAGCTTCTTTTTAAGGAATGGCATTTGTAAATCTCATCCAGGCTGCACCATTCCGTTATCGCAAGAAAAACTACCGCTAATTGCGGCCTGTCTTTAATGAATTATGCATGGATGACGTTTTTCTTATTTGCTTTTACACAAGCCTCTGCGGTATCATTTTACCAAAAGACCAAACGGAGAATGCGACATGATCAAAAAACATGAAATATACAAAAAAGACAAATGGAACATGATGACTGTCGAGGTCCAGGGCCGCTACATCGTCCTGCGGGAAATTTCCGATCAATGGGGCGAAGAGACCCACACCTTTATGAGCCGTCCGGCCATGATGCAGTGGGTGAACAACCGCTTTCCGAAGGAAGATTACCAGGGCAACGAGGATGAATGGCGTCAAATCATGAATGCGTTTAAAGAGGTATAATACAGGATGGAATACGGCAGCGTCCTGGTCTTTGTTATTTTGGCCTTCTGTTTAGGCGCAGTCTTGATCATGAGGAAGGATACGATCCCGCCGAAGCTGAAGCGCGGTATGGCCATCTTCGCCCTTATCATGATCCTGGTTGCCTTTTTCCTTATTGTATACAATTTGCTTACCATGGGTTCCAGCCCTAATGGAGGATAAATAATCTTTTTCGGGTAAGGTCATACTAAGGGGTATATTTCTTCAAGACAGACCGTCAGAGGAGGCCCCCTTTCGTGAAATACTCGAAGACCCTGAAGCTTGCCGTCGCCATCAGCATGCTCTCGGTCCTATTTGTTCCTCCTGCGGCTTCTTCACACGGAGCCCGATTCATATTAACCCAACAGTCAAGGAGGATTCCGATGGAACAATTACCGAAACGTTCAGAAGTACCCGCCGAGCACAAATGGAAGATTGAGGACCTGTTCGCCAGCCAGCAAGCTTGGGACGAAACGTATGCCGAGCTTCAGCAGGAAGTGAAAAAGGCCGCCGATTTCCAAGGCAAACTGGATAATGCGGCAGCGGTGAAAGACTGCTTCGCCCTCGAGGATGAAATCTCGCTGAAGACGGAACGTTTATACGTGTACGCTCACCTGCATCACGACGAAGATACAGCCAACCCTACATACCAGGCCCTTTCGGCCAAAGCCAAAAAAATGAGCGTACAGGTGGGCGAAGCCCTCTCCTTCATCACGCCGGAAATTTTGTCGCTGCCGGACAGCAAGCTGGACGAATTTATTGCCGATCCACAGCTTGCCGAATACAAATTTACGCTGACCGAAATGAAGCGCGAGAAAGCGCATGTTCTGTCCAAAGCGGAAGAAGCGCTGCTTGCCCAGGTCGGAAACCTGTCCCAGGCACCGCAGACGATCTACGGCATGCTGAACAACGCCGATCTGAAATTTCCGAAGATCAAGGACGAGAACGGCAAGGAAGTTGAGCTGACTCACGGCAGCTACATTCAGTTCCTGGAGAACCCGAACCGCGAAGTCCGCGAGCGGGCGTTCAAAGCGGTGTACGAAACGTACGCCAAGCAAAAGAACACGATCGCGTCCACGCTGAGCGCCAACGTCAACAAGAACATGTTCTACGCCAATGTGCGCAAGTACCCTTCCGTGCTGGAAATGTCCCTCTACGGCGACAATATTCCGAAGGACGTGTATACGAACCTGATCGACACCATCCATGAAAGCCTGCCTCTGCTGCACCGTTACATGAACCTGCGCAAGAAGCTGCTGGGCGTGGATGAGCTGCATATGTACGATCTGTTTGCTCCGCTCGTCGACGAGTACAAAATGGACATTACGTATGAAGAGGCGAAGAAAACCGTATCCGAAGGCTTGAAGCCGCTCGGCAAAGACTATCTGGCTTCCCTGCAGGAAGGCTTTGACAACGGATGGATCGACGTATATGAAAATGAGAACAAGCGCACTGGCGCTTACAGCTGGGGCGCCTACGGCACGCACCCTTATGTGCTGCTTAATCACAAGGAGAACCTGAACAGCATGTTCACCTTGGCGCACGAGATGGGTCATGCACTGCATTCCTATTATTCGGACAACGCGCTGAAATACCGTGACGCGCAGTATACGATTTTCCTGGCGGAAGTGGCCTCCACCACTAACGAAGCGCTGCTGATGGATTACCTGCTCAAGAAATCGACCGATCCGAAGGAAAAAATGTACCTGCTGACTTATTATGCAGACCAGTTCCGGACAACGGTATTCCGTCAAACGATGTTCGCCGAGTTCGAGAAACTTGTCCACGAACGTGCGGAGCAGGGCGAAGCGTTGACGCCTCAGGCGCTGTCGGAGATCTACTACGACCTGAACGTGAAATACCACGGCAAGGACATGGTCGTCGACAAGGATATCGAGATGGAATGGGCGCGCATTCCCCATTTCTACACCAGCTTCTATGTGTACAAATACGCTACGGGCTTCTCGGCGGCGACCAGCTTCTCGAAGCAGATTCTGGAAGAAGGCCAGCCGGCCGTCGACCGTTACCTTGGCTTCCTGAAGAGCGGAGGCAGCGACTTCTCGATCAACATTCTGAAGAAGGCCGGAGTCGACATGTCTTCGCCGCAGCCGGTCCGCGAAGCGATGAGCGTCTTCGAGAGCGTCATCGAGCAAATGGAACAGCTGACAAAATAAGTTGAACGGCCAGGCTTATGAAAATCCCTTGCCCGCGGGGGCGGGGGATTTTTCTACTGTCTGCCGGAGAGGGTGTTTTCAAAAGTGAAAATGCAGTGGTCACTCATATTCGGGCTTCTGTTTGCGCTGCTCACCGCGATTTTTGCCGTGATCAACGTCGATCCCGTGAAGGTCAACTTTATGTTTGCCGAGGTGAACATTCCGCTGATTCTGCTCATTCTCGGATGTACGCTGATCGGCGGGATTATCGTCGGATCCTACGGAATTTTCAGGCAGTACAAACTTCAGAAAACAGTCAAACATCTGTCGGCCCAACTGGCTCAGGTCCAGGCCGAAACGGGGTATACTTTCCCGGATCCTGCCGCGAACAAGGCGGGCTCTGAGGAAGATGCCGGCGGCTTGAAGCCGTCGTAAATGAGGAATGCAATTCTAACGGAGGAGAACCGTGAATATGTCGATACAACCCAATGAACAATACGTTTTAACCTTTTTGAAAAAGCTGCTCGACACACCGAGCCCCACAGGATTTACGGGACACATTATGAAATTCATCGAGGAGGAAGCGGCTAGCCTGGGCATTCCGCTGACCCGGAATCATAAAGGCGGGGCGATTCTGGAGGTGCAGGGCGAGAATACTTCCCGCACGGTCGCACTGAGTGCCCACGTGGATACCCTCGGGGCGATGGTCAGAGCGGTCAAGCCTTCAGGCACGCTGCGGCTGACGTCCGTCGGCGGTTTCATGATGCACAGCATCGAGAACGAATACTGCGTCATCCATACGCGCAGCGGCAAAACCTATACCGGCACGATCCTCAGCACCCATCCGTCGGTGCATGTCTACAGCGACGCACGCGATTTCAAACGCCAGGAGGACCATATGGAGGTCCGCATCGACGAGCTGGTGGAATCCAAAGAAGACGTGCTGAAGCTGGGCATCGGGGTCGGCGACTTCGTCTCCTTCGATGCGAGAGCGACGATTACGGACAGCGGTTATATCAAGTCCCGTCATATCGATGACAAAGCCAGCGTCGCGGCGCTGTTCGGCCTGCTGGAGTCGATGAAACGGGAAAACTGGAAACCGTCCACCAATGTCAAGCTGCTGATCTCCAACTATGAAGAAGTTGGACATGGCACCGCCTATATTCCTTCGGACATTGATGAGATGATCGCCGTGGATATGGGCTGCATCGGCGACGACCTCAGTTGCAAGGAGACCGACGTCTCGATCTGTGCGAAGGATTCTTCCGGTCCGTACGACTATGAGATGACAAGCCGGCTCATCGAGCTGGCGAAAGCCGAAGGCATTCCTTACGCCGTGGACGTGTATCCGCACTACGGCTCGGACGCTTCCGCCGCCCTGTCCGGCGGGAATAACATTCGTGCCGCGCTGATCGGGCCGGGCGTTCACGCTTCCCACGCGATGGAGCGCACCCATAAGCAGGCGGTGCTGAATACGGTCAAGCTGCTTGCGGCTTATATCCGCGGGTAACGCCCCAGCCATTTTCATCAGCCATATGCCGGGCTCACGCCCATCAAAGCCAAACCGGCTGTCCACTCGGACAGCCGGTTTGTTCTGTATAGTGCTGAATCACGATATCAGCAGCGTTTATACATTAATTTCGTTCACTATGCGAAATCTTGATCCGCACGCCAAGCTGACGCCTGGATCAGCGTCCTCCGCCGGAAGATACGGCTGCCTGCACGGGGCCGGATTCTGCGACCGGGCTGTTGCCGGGGGCTGCCTGCTCGGAAGGCGCCGAAGCGTTTCCTGCTTTCTCAACCGGGACAGCAGCAGCTTGAACACTGGCCCGCGCTTGCTTGGAGATTGGTGCCGTCTCGCGAGGGGCCTCCGCCTGCGCCTTTACCGAAGCGGCGTTTTCGCTTGCGCCGGATTGCGCAGTCGCATCGCCGCCCATAGTGGAGCGGGCCGCTTTCGGCGAATAGACCGAAATGTGATCCAGGCGCTTGGTGGCATGCGGCCCGACGAATTTCAGCTCGTAATCGCCCTCTTTATAGGTAAGCACATCATCCGATCCGCTTGTCTTGACGGAGCTTGGTTTGCCTAAGGTATTCTCGATTTCCTGGAAGCTGATTTTGCTTAGATCGGTGCTCTTATCCGTACCCGATCCGAAATAACGGATGTCGTACACCACTTCGCCCTGCCCGATGCCAAAAGCGTAGCTGCCCCGTCCCGCTCCAGGCGAGTAGGAATCATAGGCGTAACGGTCAGTCGGCTGCCATGGCCGGTCCGGCTCACCCCATGCGGTATGCACGTCCTCAATCGTTGTTTTGCCGGATACAAAGTCAGCACCCTTTACTCTGCCCTTCTTGGCTAAAGTGGCGATATCCTTGATCTGCTGCTGGTGTCCGCTTGTTGCACTGCCGGTCCCGGATGTGCCTGAGCCGCCACCCGCAGAACCGGTGCTGTCACCTGTAGTGGAGCCTGTGCCTGTGCCTGCGCCATTGCCGGCATTGTCAGGTCCGGAATCCGTCTGGCCGCCCGGCTCGTTCTGGCCATCCCCGTTGTGGGTCTGCCCATTCGATCCGTTCCCGTCATCCGAGGGGGTCGTGCCTGAATCCGTATTGGTGCTTCCGGCCGGCGGAGACGCCTGATCCTGTGTGGATTTTCCGTCGGTCAGGGCACATCCGCCCAAGACGAGCACAAGCACCAGACCGATCACTGTCCAACGGATCGAAGCCGGTTTAAACGTTTTAATCATGAGTATCCTCCTTCTCAGCTGCCTGCGTGAAGCAGATAGTCTTGCGGTTCCCGGAACATAGGCATCCGTCCGGTATTGTTCCAAAAGCGTCAGAATCGTATGCCCATACTGGGCGATTTGGTTCGGATCCATCCTTCTCAATGCCAGCGCATCGGCGGACAGCTCCTGATCCTCCCGCATCCGGTAGAACCCGTACCACAGCAGCGGATTATACCAATGAAAGGCGAGGAGGATCTGCGCAACCCAATTCAGTAAAATATCCCATCTTTTCGCATGCGCCAATTCGTGCAAAAAAATATGCTTTTGCTGCGCCTCGTCAAGCTCCGCAATACCCGGCGGCATGATCATCTGCGGACGCAGCACCCCAAACAGCGTGGGCGAGGAAACGGCGGGCGATATCTGCAGCCCGATGCTCCGCCTCACGCCCATGCTGGCTTTAGCCTCTTCAAGCATTTGAACCATTCCCGGGTCTGCCGCTTGGGCATGTCTGCCGAGCAGCCGTGCGTAACGGATATTCGAGATGGCAAGCCGGATCAGCAGGAGCGCCGCCCCGGTCAGCCAGACCGTCATCAGGATCGATCGGACGGATAACCGCCTTTCCTTTTGTGTCGGAACTAAAGTTCCGGAGGATTCATGGCCACCCGAGAGTTCGCCAGGGAATAAATCGGCCTCGTCCCCCACCTTCTCCGGTGGCTGTGCTTGGCCGGAGGAAGGGACTTCCGGCGCCTGCTGCCCAAACAAGGCGTTCCCCTGACCTGCCATGGAAAAAAGGTTCCCCATGCTGAATGAACTTTCAGGTCCGGCCGGGATGATCAATCGGAGAATTAACAGCAGCCACAAGGCGTAATGCCACTCGGGCTTCAGCCATCTGCCGAACACCTGCTTCATCAGCAAAATGAGGACCACCATCATACCGGCCAGCAGCGTCGTATGGATCATCCAGTCAAACAAATCGTTCAGCAGGGGGTTCAGGTTTCCCGGCATGCTTACCCCCTCCCCTCCGGTCTGCTCGTCTCATCCAGCAGTTTGCGCAGCTCGGCGATCTCCTCCTGCGACAGCTTCTCCTCTTTGAGAAAATTCACGAGCAACGGTTTGAAGGATCCGCTGTAAATGCGCTGCAAAAAGCTTTTCGTCTCCGCCCGCTGGCATTCTTCCTCCGAGACAAGCGGGAAGTATCGGTATGGGCGGCTGTCCGGATCGAATGAAGCGGCTTCCTTCGCGACGAGACGGTTCAGCAGCGTTCTGACCGTCTTCGGGCTCCAGTCCATGCGGCCGGCCAGAACGTCAATGACCTCACCAGCCGTCAGCGGGGAGCTGGCCCACAGCACTTTCATGACCTCCCATTCGGCCTCGGAAATGACGGGAAGTGGTTTCACGGTTTACTCTCCTTTCAAGTGATCACATTTGTAATCATCATATGCATCCAATATTACACATGTAATCCAAGATGTCAATCCGTTCTTTGCCCGGAAAAATGTCATTTTCTGAAAATGCACAGAAAAAGGGCGTTCCCGTAAACTTTTATGGGAACGCCCTAATATACTAACCTTCAGCTCCTTGAGCCGCTTCAATCTAAGCCTTGCTCTGTTCAATTTTCTCCGCCAGCTCGTTCAGATACGTCCAGCGGTCCATCAAATGCTCCAGCTCCTGCTCGGCTTCCTTCTGTGCCTGCAGCAGCTCCTGCAGTCTCGCCGAATCGCTGAACGCGGCTTCCATATCCTTCTGTATACCCTCCAGCTTCTGCTCGCAGGCTTCGATTAAGCCGTCGATCTGCTCGTATTCGCGCTGCTCTTTATAGCTGAATTTCAGCTTCTCCCGCGGCGCTTCTTTCGCCTGAGCTGAAGGCTGGGCCCCCTCCTGGGAGGCGCCGGCCTTCTTCAGTCCGTCCGCAGGGGAGCCGCCTGCGGCAGACGGCGCATTCTTGCTCATCCATTCCGCATATTCCGTGTAAGCCCCTACGTGGACGCGAATTGCCCCTTCGCCTTCAAATGCCATAATCTTCTCTACGGTGCGGTCAAGAAAGAAGCGGTCATGGGACACCACGAAGACTACGCCGGGAAAATCGTCCAAATAATCTTCCAGCACGGACAGCGTTTGAATGTCGAGATCGTTCGTCGGCTCGTCGAGCAGAAGAACGTTCGGAGCAGACATCAGCACCCGCAGCAAATACAGGCGGCGCTTCTCTCCGCCGGACAGCTTGGAAATCGGTGTCCACTGCATAGCCGGCGGGAACAAAAAGCGTTCGAGCATCTGGGAAGCGGTGATCTGGCTGCCGTCATCGGTCCGGATCACTTCCGCTCCTTCCTTGATGTACTCGATCACCCGCATATTGCCGTCCATTTCCTGATGCTCCTGGGTAAAGTATCCCAGCTTGACCGTCGGTCCGACCACGATTTCGCCCTCATCGGGCTCCAGCCGGCCGGCAATCAGGTTCAGCAGCGTCGATTTGCCGCTTCCGTTCGGGCCGACGATACCGACGCGGTCGCCGGGCACGGCAATATAGCTCAGATCGCGGATCAGCGTCCGGTCATCGGCCTTTTTGGCCAAATGCTCGATCTCGAGGATTTTCCGGCCAAGCCGGGTCGATAGCGCGGCCATGTCCACATTCCCGGCACGCTGCGGCCCCTTCTGATCCTTCAGCGCCTCAAAGCGTTCGATGCGCGCCTTCTGCTTCGTCGATCTCGCTTTGGCCCCACGCCGGATCCAGGCGAGCTCCGTCCGCAGCAGGTTCTGGCGCTTCTGTTCGGATGCCGCCTCCCGCTCTTCCCGCTGGGCCTTCAGCTCCAGAAAGGCCGAGTAATTGGCCTCATAGCGGTACAGTTTGCCCTGGTCCAGCTCCAGCATGACATTCGCAACGCGGTCCAGGAAGTACCGGTCGTGCGTAATCATCAGCAGCGCGCCGCGGCGCTTCTGGAGGTACTGCTCCAGCCAGGCGACCGAGTCGTTGTCGATATGGTTGGTCGGCTCGTCCAGAATGAGCAGCTCGCACGGCTGGATCAAGGCGGACGCCAGCGCGACGCGCTTCCGCTGACCCCCGGACAGCGTCCCCATCAGGGCATCGAAGCTTGAAATGCCCAGCTTGGACAGGATGGTCTTGGCTTCGCTCTCAAGCTGCCACGCCTGAAGGGCGTCCATTTCCTGATTCAGCTTAAGAAGCTTCTGCTGCAGCGATTCGTCCGAAGGATTCAGCTCGACCCGTTCCATCGTCTCCGTATAGTCACGGACGATCTTCATCTGCGGGTCCTGGCCCTGGAACACCTGCTGAAGCACCGTCATGCCCGGGTCAAAATCGGGATTTTGCGCCAGATAACGGACCCGGACGCTGTTGCCGATGGAAATCTGGCCTTCGTCCGGAGGCTCAAGTCCGGCGATGACCCGCAAAAAGGTGGATTTGCCGGTGCCGTTGACACCGATGATCCCGATTTTATCCTGATCCGCCATCCCGAAGGACGCGTCCTCAAACAATACCTTCTCTCCGTAGCTTTTGGAGATATGTTCAACTGTCATTATGTTCATAGCTAATTCCCCTACTCATCCAGCGATTTTCTGATTCCTTATATATTAACACAAAAACCGCCCAAAGGCTGGGCGGCATGTATGCTGTGCTTCTGTCAGATGTTGAGAGCGGGTTGTCCAGGGCGAACTGCGCTTACCCAACCGGCAGGGTAAACGCGGGAGCGGGGCTGCCTTAAACGCGTTGTGTGTTTTGCGCTCCCGATGGATCATGGAAAAAGCAGCAGCGCGGCCGCGAGGGCTGCCCCCCCTCCGATGAAGGAGGAGACGATATTGACGGCGTCGTTGTTCATGAACCGCCATCCGCCCATACGGCGGGTCGGGCTTCCGCAGTGCGTCATGACCTCGACCTCTTTGCCGCACACCGGGCACTGGTACATGATCTGCACGGATGCGCCGAGGATGGAATCGGCGAAAGCTCCGGCCAATCCGCCGACTATGCCCAGCACCAAGTCCAATGCCAGCGAATGGGTGGCCGGCCCGGACAGCCGTTCAAACAGCCAGGCGAAGAGGCCGATCAGCGCTCCTCCTCCCGCGGCGGCGGTGCTGCCGAGCAGCGACACCCCTCCCGACGTGCCGGGAGGGAGCACGCGCCCGTTCAGGACCGAACGGGGCGGCTTGCGGCTGAGGCTGCCGAGCTCCGTAGCCCAGGTATCGGCCGTTACGGCCGCCATGACGCCGATGAAGGCGAACACCCAGCCCTCGTGCGGCCAGAAGGCATTCAGCACGCACAGCAGCATGCCGGCGCCCCCGTTGGCCAGCACTTGTCCGGCGTCCCGGTTACCCGTTTTGGCGTAGGATTTTTCCAGCTCAACCTTCCGGCTTGCCTTCACCTTCGACAGCGCCGAGGAGCTGATAAAAAAGACGAGCAGGGTGCCGAACCACAGCAAATTCCCCGCTCCGAAATAAATCGTTCCCATAACAAAGGCGCAGATCGCTCCGGATATGGTGAGCGACCGCTTCCAGTACGCAGCCCCGGCAACAACGAGCGCGCACAGCGCCCCGATGATCCACATCATGGCGGTTTAGCCGATGCGGCAGCTTCCCAGCTGCTCTTCGCCCCAGCCTAGAGCGAACGTATCGCCTTCGGATGCCGGGCCGACGCCAGCCGGCGTACCGGTAAAAATCACGTCGCCTTCGCCCAGTCCGTAACGCGCGCCGATATAATCCACGATTTCCTGGAGGGAGAAAATCATATCCCGCGCATTGCCGCGCTGCACTTCCTCATTATTTTTCAAGACGGTAAAATCCTTCTCCGTCACGCTGCCGGTTCCCGGAAAAGGAATGAAGCCCGTAATGGGAGCGGAATTTTTAAACCCTTTGGCCGCTGTCCACGGGTGGCCCTTCTTCTTGATGACCGACTGCACGTCCCTCAGCGTAAAATCGATGCCAAGCGCCATTTGGTCCACCAGATCATCCACCACGGCTCCAGGCTCATAATCACGCGCGATGCGGATGACGATTTCGCCTTCATAATGAACCTCCCCCTGATCCTTCGGGAGGGCGAGAACGGCGTCGTCAAGCGGAACGACCGCATGGGACGGCTTCATAAAGATCATCGGCTCGGTCGGAACCTCGTTGCCGAGCTCGGCGGCATGCAGTTTGTAATTTCGGCCAACACAGTATACGTTACGAATCATCTCGATCATCCTTTGCTAAGATGGATTGGGTGTTGCATCGAGCAAGGCGACAATGGTTGCCGAGTTCGAACATTGCCGATTCCGGCAGGGTTCAGCCGGGAAAGGTTTTCCGCCAAACGTCCGGCCGGTTGGTACAGATCAATATTTCGGGCGACATTGCTGCGATCCTTTTCATGCCTCTGGCGTCATCGATCGTCCAGGCCATGACCTTAATGCCTTCGGAGATCAGCAGCGACGCGAGGCCCGAATCGAGATTAGGGTGACCGATCGACAGGAACGAGCACTGCAGCGCCTTGAGGCGCGATGGCAGATCCTTCGGCCTTCCGTCGAGGATCAAGCCGGTCTTGAACGCCGGGTTGATCTCCTTGACCCGCTGCAGCGCACCGGTATCAAACGAAGTGATCACCACGTCCTGCTCCATGTGATAGCGCGATACGCGTTCGAGCACCGCCTGCTCCAATCCCGGGTACATATTGCCGGATGTTTTCAGCTCGATGTTCAAACGGACCCTGCCGCAGCTTAGGCGCAGCACTTCGTCCAGCGAGGGAATGCGCTCTCCTTGAAAAGCGCGCCCTTTCCAGCTCCCGGCGTCCAGCCGCTGCAGCTGCTGCCACGTATGGGCCTTGACCTTGCCGCTGCCGCTGGTCGTCCGGTCCAGGCTGAAATCGTGAATAACGACGGGAATGCCGTCGGCGGTCAGCTGCGTGTCGATTTCCATCCACTGGACGTAAGGCTCCGCCATCGCCATCCGAAAAGCCGCCATCGTGTTTTCCGGCGCCTTGCCGGAAAATCCCCGATGGGCCACACACAGGTTGTTCATTCCCTCTCCCTCGCTCTCCTGAGTTATGGTCAACGTGCCGAGCCGGACGTTACGGTTCCGTCGCCGGATACCCGAACACCCCCGATGGACAGCTGCTGCACTTCCTGCAGCAGCTTCTTCCCTTCTTCGGCGTTCATTGGAACCGGCTGTCCCAGCTCCGTCTTGTACGGGATCAGCTTCATGCCGCATCCGCCCTTCGGACCGCATGACGCCTCAAATACCGCGGTCTTCCAGGTCGCCGGGACGGTTGATTTGGTGAAAATGAAGTTGCCTGTGCTGTAAGCAATCCATTTGCCCTTGTACTGCTCCAGCCCCTGCAGCACATGCGGATGCGCTCCGATGATCAGATCGGCTCCCGCATCAATAAAAGCGTGGGCCAGCGCCTTCTGGTTGGCATCCGGCGTGCTCTGCCGCTCGATGCCCCAGTGCGCCATGACGATGACCAGATCGGCGTTGTCACGGGCTTCGGCAATGGATTTCAGCACTTCGGGAGCCTGCCCGTAAGCACTGGCCACACCCGGTTTATTGGTACCCGCGGCCCAGCTTGATTCCGGGTACACGCGGCTGGCACCGACCAGCGCCACCTTCATGCCTTTGATAGAAAAGTATTCCGGTGCGTAGGCACGGGCTGCGTTCTTCCCTGCACCGACATACTTAATGCCGCTGGCACCCAGGTGAGTGATCGTATCCAGCAGCCCTTCCTCCCCCTGGTCGAGGATGTGGTTGTTGGCGAGCGTGACGGCGTCCATGCCTGCGGCTCGCAGCGCATCGAGCGCCTTAGGGGATGATTTAAACACAAACGTTTTGTTTTTGGCCCCGACGCCGCGGGTGGTGACCGGTGTCTCCAGATTTCCCAGCGTCAGGTCGTCCTTCTTGAACAAATCCCCCAAATATGTAAAGGGGTATGAATAGCCCTTGCTTTCAAGCAGCGTTTCCACTTTGCCCGAAAAAATCATGTCGCCCACAAAATGAATGCGAATCGTTTGGCCGGATGGCGCATCCGACGTCCCCCCGGAAGCTGTTTTCTCCGGGATTTGATCCTGCTGCGGCTTGGCTTTGCCGGAATCGGGATCCTTTCCCGTCTCCTGCTTTCCTTCTTGGGCGGCCTGCTCCTTCCCGCTTCCAGCAGGCTGGTCCTGCTGCACGCCGGCAGCCTCCTGATCCGGCGGAGTTCCTGCTTGATCCGGCGGAGTTCCCGCTTGATCCAGCGGAGGCGGGTCCGCAGCTTCCTCAGCCGCTTGTTCCGAAGATGTCTCCTGGCCGGAACCCCCCGCCTCTTCTCCGCTTCCCGGCACCGTTCCTTTCGGGTCAGCAGGCGGCTGCTCTGCGGTCTGCTGTGCAGGCTTGTGGGACTCCTGCGCAGAGCCGCCCGTATGCGCCTTTTGCGTCAACAAATAATATCCAATAAGTAGTGCAATGACGGCAAGCAGGCAGAGATTCACGTATCCCCACTTCCGCCCCTGCCTTTTTCGCCTGGCTTTTTTTCCAGCCTGGTGTTTCTGTGATCTTGGCGGGTACATGATTCACCCCTCATAGCGATTTTTCTAAAAATGATCCGGCCCTCCCCTGAAAGCCCACTCCATTATATCAGGTTCCCGGGAACAAATAGAACCCCCGGTCCGTGACACGGGGGTTCATCATCGTATATAGAGATGCAGCCGTATTCGAGAGTTTTACTCCGCCTGGGCCATTTCCCACTGCCCGATCACCGCGTCGGACAGCGTCTGCATATAGAGCGGATCGCTGTTCAGAGAATCGATGCGCATCAGGCGCAGATCCAGCTCCTTCGCTACCTGCTGGGCTTCGATGTCCAGATCGTACAGCACTTCGAGATGGTCGGACACGAAACCGATCGGAGCGACCAGCACGTCCTCGACTTCCTCTTTGCTCAAGTTGCGGAGCGTATCCAGAATGTCCGGTCCGAGCCATGGCTCGGCGGTACGGCCCGCACTCTGCCAGGCAAACTGCCAGGAAGTGACATCGGCCTTTTCCGCCACCGCGCGGGATGTTTCCAAAAGCTGCTCGGGATACGGATCACCCAGCTCCAAAATTTTCTCAGGCAGGCTGTGCGCGCTGAAAAGGACGCGCACTTTGCTGCGGTCCGCACCGGCTTCCTCGAACAAAGCCAGCTTTTCGTTCACACGGCGGGTAAAAGCCTCGATCAGCTGCGGATGCATATGGTAGCTCTGCACAAAGGTCATCTCAACCCCGACCTCGTCAGCTTTCGCTTTGGCCCGCTTCATATAGCTTCCGACGCTCATAGTCGAGTAGTGCGGCGCCAGTACGATCCCGACCGCTTTGCTTATACCGTCTTTGGCCATCGCCTCCACGCCGTCCTCGATGAACGGGGAAGCATGCTTCAAGCCTTGATAGCAGACGAATTCCACCTCGGGGTGGCGGCTGTCCCGGTTCAGGGTCTCCTGCAGGCTCGCCACCTGCCGGTTGGTGTTCTCACGAAGCGGGAATACGCCGCCCACGATCGCCTCATAACGGTCGGCCAGCTCTTTGAGCTGCTCCGGCGAAGGGGCATGCCCTCTGCGGATATGCGTGTAATACGCCTCAATGCCTTCCATGCTTTCCGGTGTGCCATAGGACATCACCAGTACGCCTACTTTATTTTTCACGAAACGCTCACCTCTTCTATATATATATCGGTTCTTCCATGAAGAAACGGTCTCCTAGCGGAGAAGGGTTGCCGAATATTCATGAATATATTCCGTCAATTCCTTCAGCTTATCCAATGAAGCTTCGGGGAACAAGCCGTGGCCAAGGTTGAAAATATACCCCGGCTCCTGAACGCCTTGATCGATAATCTCTTTGGCGTACCGCTTGATGACGTCCATCGGCGCCGTCAGCACATAAGGATCCAGATTGCCCTGAACGGCGAATTTCCCGCCGGTCCGCTTCCGTCCCTCGGCAATCGATACTCTCCAGTCGAGCCCGATCACGTTCGCCTGCAGCTCCTTCAGCGTCGGCAGCAGCTCGCCTGAGCTGACGCCAGGGAAATAGATTTTCGGTACATGTAAATCTGAAAGTTCGGCAAAGATACGGGTAATGGTAGGTAGTACGAATTTCTCGAAATCTTGCGGCGCCAGCGCCCCCACCCAGCTGTCAAACAGCTGGAACGCCTTGCCGCCGTTCTTGATATGCGCACGCACATAGGTTATGACCATGTCGCCCAGTTTGTTCATCAGCTGATGCCAAACTTCGGGCTGGCTGTACATCATCGTCTTGGTGAGAATATAGCTTTTCGAAGGACGTCCTTCGATCAGATAGCTGGCAATCGTAAACGGAGCTCCGGCAAATGTAATCAGCGGAACGTCCAGCTCTTTGTCCAGGATGCGGATCGTCTCTATGATATGGCTGAGATCCTTGTCTACGTCGATCGGACGCAGGCGCTCTACGTCGGCCGCGGTCCGGATCGGATTGTCGATCACAGGCCCGACATTTTTCACGATATCAAAATCGACTCCCAGGGATGCGACCGGATTCATGATATCCGAATACAGAATGGCCGCATCCACACCAAGCTTGCGCACGGGCATCATCGTTATTTCGGCAGCGAGCTCGGGTTGACGGCAAATTTCCAGGAGCGAATATTTCTCTTTAATCTTGCGGTATTCCGGATCATAGCGACCCGCCTGTCTCATATACCAAACAGGAACATGGCTCACTTCCTGCTTGTAGCTGGCGCGGATCAACGTATCGTTATAGGTCACGAACAGGCCTCCATATCTATAAAATTCTCTGCTTTCTATTATGCCCTTTTTAAAAGTAAGTAACAACCGCCGCGCCCTGACATCTGATGACAATCGTATGACATCTTTAACAT
This sequence comes from Paenibacillus sp. FSL R5-0378, assembly GCF_038009285.1. Lineage (NCBI taxonomy): Bacteria > Bacillati > Bacillota > Bacilli > Caryophanales > Paenibacillaceae > Paenibacillus > Paenibacillus sp. FSL R5-0378. Next base: position 2,560,493 of record NZ_JBBPAY010000001.1, on the reverse strand, counting down.
AAGACATTTAGAAATTGTGCTATACTGGTAAAACTGTGTTTTTTTCAATCATTCATTTCAGTCAACTTAGAAAGGAAGTGAAAGCACATTGAAACCGTGGAAGGTCAACCTCATTGTGCTTTGGTTCGGCCAATTTCTGGTCAACTCCGGGATGACGATGATCACGCCGTTCCTGTCCCTGTATCTGGCTAAAGATCTGGGGGTGCAGGGCGAGCATGAAATCGGCCTCTGGGCGGGCTTTATTTTTGCGGCCAACTTCATGACCTCATTTATTTTTCAGCCATTATGGGGCAAGCTGTCGGACCGGTACGGCCGGAAAATCATGCTGCTGCGCTCCGGCTTCGGGATGGCCATCGTCATCGTGCTGATGGGCTTTGCCCGGAATCCGTGGGAGCTGCTGCTGCTGCGCCTGCTGAACGGCACGATCTCCGGCTTCAACCCGGCATCCATCTCGCTCGTATCGAGCACGACCCCGAAGGAACGGATGGGCTTTGCAATGGGGATCATGCAGTCGGGTTCGGTGGCCGGAACGATTCTCGGACCGCTGATCGGCGGCGGCTTGGCCGACCTGATCGGCTTCCGTCCGATTTTTTACATTATCGGCATGCTCATCTTCGCCGCTTCCCTGCTGGCGCTGTTCCTGGTCAAGGAAAACTTCAACCGGGAAAAGGCCGCCCGTGCGCCGCAGGTGTCGGTGCTTGAAGGCTTTAAGGAGCTGGCCCGTATCCCGCAGCTTCCCGCGCTGTTTGCGGTAACGTTTCTGCTGCAATTTGCGATGATGAGCCCCATGTCGCTCCTGCCGCTGTACGTGGAGAAGCTGCACCGCTCCTCGGTTGACATCGCCTTCTGGGCAGGCGTGGTCAGCGCCGTGACGGGATTGTCCAATATGATCACCTCCCCGATCCTTGGGCGCTTCAGCGACAAGGTCGGCGCCCACCGCATTCTGACCTACGCTCTGATCGGCGCAGGACTGTGCCTGATCCCGCAGGCGTTCGTGCAGAGCGTATGGCAGCTGATCGTCGTCCGCTTCCTGATGGGCATCTTCATGGGCGGCCTGCTGCCCAGCGTCAATGCCCTCATCCGCTCTTACACGCCTGGAGGCATGGAAAGCCGGGCATTCGGCTTCAACACGAGCACGCTCGCACTCGGCAATATGCTGGGCGCGCTCGTCGGCGGATTCCTGTCGGGATTTATCGGCATCGAAGGACTGTTCATCATTTCCGGCAGCCTGCTGCTGCTGAATATGGTCTGGGTGCGGCTGAAGCTGTACAAGCGCAGCAACACGCCGCAGTACCGCTGAACAGCCGCCGTTGGCGGTAAAGGGACGGCCGCAGAGTCACATTAGTGACCCTGCGGCCGTCTTTTTTTCTTGCCGTATGACCGCAAGGAACAAGTTTTCATCGAAAAATGTTCTGATGGAAAGTAACCTCCCGTGACAAATGACAAACTCACCGATATGTATTCCGTTTCCCTAACTATAATCCCAAATTTAATATACGTAATATATTCTAACATGAAATAAGATCCACAGGACTGTTTCCCCTCCATTCACATTGTAAATCAACCCCTGATTATTTTATAAATTATATCAAATCACCAACAAAAAGGGCTATTATCTAGCATTTTCTTCGATAATAAACGCTTACACGCTGATCCTTATAATTTGTCATATAACCTAACACAATATATGATCATCTTAGATTTCATTACATAACCATTACATACACATGAGGAGCTGATCGATTGATGGAGAAAAGAAAATTCGGCAAGTGGTCCCTGATTCATGCATCTGCGCTGACGGCACTGTCCCTCTTCGCCGCACCGGCAGGCAGCGTATTCGCCGACGCGGCAGCGGTAACAAGCAGCTCGGTGACAGCGGCGGCAACCGCAACGACAAGTCCCGCTGTAACGACAACCCCACCTGCAACCACAACGACAACCGGCACAACGGCCCCGGTTCGCAACACGGCCATCCCGCCGATCACCGATGCCGACAAGGCCTCCAAGCTGCCTAACGTGCTGGTGATCGCCACTGGCGGCACCATCGCCGGGCAGTCCGTCGACCAGACCAGCTTCCAAAATTACAAGGCGGGCAGCATTCCTATCGCGCAAATGGTGAGCGAGCTCCCGGACAAGCAAAAAATCGCCGACGTCGAAACGCTCCAATTCGGCAACTCGGGCTCCTCCGCCTATTCGATGGCCGATCTGTACGACCTGTCCAAGGCCGTGGACGAAGCGCTCAAATCCTACGACGGCGTCGTCGTCACTTCCGGCACCGACACGATGGAGGAAATCGCCTACTTCCTGGATCTGACCGTTCAAAGCGATAAGCCGGTCGTCATTACGGGATCCATGCGGCCGTGGACGGTCGTCGGCTCCGACGCCAAAGCGAACCTCTATAACGCCATCAAGCTGTCGGCAAGCGGCCGGACCGCCTCGTTCGGCACCGTCCTCATGCTGAATGACACGATCAACCTCGCCCGCGGGGTCACGAAAACGAACGATTACCGCGTCGACACTTTCGAGACGCCGATGCTCGGGGCCGTCGGATATATCGATGAAACGACGATCCGCATCTACCGGGCACCGGAGCGGGCCCTCCTTGGGCCGGGCAAAGGCAAGCCGGTCTTCGACCTCGCCAAAATCAAAAAGTCCGATCTGGCGAAAACCGAAATCGCCTATTCCTATCAAGACGCGGGCGGCGAAGCCATCGAAGGGTTTACCGCTGCCGGAGCCAAAGGCATCGTTACCGCAGGCACTGGAGCCGGAGGCATTTCATCCGCGATGAGCAAGGCGCGCAGCAAGGCGGTCGAGCAGGGTGTGGTCTTCGTCACCACGACCCGGACCGGTTCCGGCAGCGTCTACGGCGGCGGCAAGGGCATCATTTCCGGAGACAACTTGAGTCCCCAGCAGGCCCGCATCCTCCTGATGCTCTGCCTGTCCTTCAGCAGCGACTTTGAAACGGTCAAGTCGTGGTTCACGACCTACGGGGTTACGGAAATCGACTAAGCTGTCATTCAAGAAATCATTGCACTCATCATCATTATTTCATTCCAAAAAAAGCCCGATCCGCGCTGCATCCGGATCGGGCTTTCGTTTGCTGTTTTACTTGACCATGGCGACCGCCAGCCCGTCATAAGCCGGGAGAATGGTTCCGATCAGCCGGTCGTCGGTCGCCATCGCTTCGTTGAAGCGGCGGATCGCCTGCACCGAAGGGCCGTTTTTGTCGGGGTTGAGGGTCCGCCCCCGCAGAAAGGTGTTGTCGCCCGCGATCAGCGCGCCCGGATTGGCCAGTTCGATCGCGTACTCCAGGTAATTCGGATAGTTCTCCTTATCCGCATCGATAAAGAAGAAGTCGAACCTCTGCCCCTCCGCCTTCAGCTGTGCCAGGCTGTCCAGCGCCGGTCCGACCCGGTATTCCACCTGGCCGCCGAACCCGGCTTCGGTCACATTGGCCCGCGCAACGTCCGCGAATTCCTGCTTCAGTTCGAGCGAGGTGAGCGTTCCTTCCGGTGCAAGCCCCCGGGCGAGACAAATGCCGCTGTATCCGCCCAGCGCCCCGATCTCCAGGACACGGGCCGCTCCCGTCGCCTTGACCAGCAGCGTCAGCAGCCGTCCGTAGCCCGGCGCGATGGCGATTTCGGGCATGCCTTTCTCGGCGGTCACCTGCTTGACCCGATTCAGGACCTCGTCATTTTCGATAAAATGGTCTGCATATTGTTCTGGATTCACTTTCCTACTTCCCCTTTTTCCTACCGGACCCGGCAATTTTTACGTAACGAACACAAATGTTTGTGATTGACTTTACATTATCCTATAATGTGAGGATGAACAAAGATCCGCACTCGAACACTGCTGCAGGATCTACCATCATTGTATGAATTTTTACGGTGATCTACAAGAATAATGGAGTTGAACACGCACCATGCCAGAGCTGCAGTTGATTGCAACCGCCCCGATGGGCCTTGAAGCCATCGTCGCGCGCGAGTTGAAGGAATTAGGTTATAACGACGTTCAAGTCGAGAACGGAAGGGTCAATTTTACCGGAGATTACAAAGATATTTGCCGCTGCAACCTGTGGCTCCGGACGTCCGACCGCATCCTCGTCAAAATGGGGGAGTTCCCCGCCAAGACGTTTGACGAATTGTTTGAAGGGACCAAAGCGCTGCCCTGGCAGGACTGGATTCCGGCGAACGGGGAGTTCCCCGTGGAAGGCCGCTCCCACCACTCCCAGCTCAGCAGCGTGCCCGCTTGTCAGGGCATCGTCAAGAAAGCGATCGTTGAAAAGCTGAAACAGAGCTATCATACCGAGTGGTTCCAGGAGAACGGTCCGCGTTATGTCATCGAAGTCAATCTGCTCAAGGACGTGGCGCTGCTGACGCTGGATACGACCGGGCCGGCCCTGCACAAGCGGGGATACCGCAAGCTGGTTACCGAAGCCCCGCTGAAGGAGACAATGGCCGCCGCTTTGCTGCAGATAAGCCGCTGGAATCCGTCGCGGCCGCTGTATGATCCATGCTGCGGCTCCGGCACGATCCTGATCGAAGCGGCCCTCCTCGGCTGGAACATTGCGCCGGGTCTGCGCCGGTCCTTCCCTTCGGAGCACTGGCCGGCCATTCCCGAGGAGCTGTGGAGCGAGGCGCGCGAGGAAGCGTTCGATGCGGTGCAGGACGATGAGCCGCTCCAGCTGACCGGCAGCGACATCGATCCGAAGGCGATCGAAGTCGCCAAAGCAGCCGCCAAGAGCGCTGGCCTCGCTGGCGAGATCGATTTTCAGGTGCTCCCTGCCTCCAAAGCCCATCCGCAAGGGGAATACGGCTGCCTGATTACCAATCCGCCTTACGGGGAGCGGCTCAGCGAGAAGACCGAAGTCGAGAAGCTTGTCCGCACGCTGGGGCATACGGCCAATCAGCTGCCGACGTGGTCCTTCTTTGCCTTAAGCCCGACCAAACAGTTCGAGCATTACTTCGGCCGGAAGGCCGACAAGCGGCGGAAGCTGTTCAACGGCCGCATCGAATGCCAATATTATCAATTCCTGGGGCCTCTTCCGCCCCGCCGTTCGTAACAAACGCTGCCGCTTTGTCAGGAGCTGTCCACTTGGACAGCTCCTATATGGTTTTGGGGTATATCTTATCATGACCTATTTACAACGCTATAGCAGGAGGTTGTCCAATTTGAACTACTCATACAGCATGTCCAGTCACGCTTCAAATGGCGGCTTCGGGCGGTTCTTCCGCTCCCGTTACTTCACATACAGCCTATTTTTGCTGTTCATGATATATAAGCTGCTTCTTTTCCATTTTAAACTTCATATCAGCAAAATCGATTTCAACCCGCTGGACTTTTTTATCGGCCTCGGATCCCTGATTCTCGTATCGTTCTGGACCTTATGGCTTCCCCGGCGCGGACAGCGGATCGCGCTTATCGTCGTTAACCTATTGCTTACGGCGCTGATGTACACGGACCTGGTGTACTACCGATATTTTCAGGATCTGGTCACCTTTACGGTGATGATGCAGGCAAGTCAGGTGGACTCCCTCGGGGACAGCATTATGACACTGCTTCATTGGAGCGATCTATGGTTTGCCGCGGATTGGCTGTTGCTGACCGTCATCGCGATATGGAAACCGTCAGGATGGCGAAGTCCGGCACGGGGGGCACTGAATTTTACGGTCGGCAAATCACCATCCCGGAGGGCCGGATTCACTCGCCGCTTCTCATCCGGGATCGCTGCCCTGGTGATCGGCTGCGTCGTAACGTTTGCGCCGCTCAAGTTCTATATCGATTATTACGCTGTCGGCCTCTTTACCGGAAATTGGTGGAACCTTTCGCTTTATAACGTAACCGGGCTGCTCGGTTTTCATGTATACGACGCATACCGCTTCGGTAAAGAGCATTTGGGCCCAAAGCCCGTGCTCGCTTCGGGCGAAGTCGACCATGTGCAGGAATGGTTTGATCATAAAGATACAACGCGTTCGGAGAACGACGCCATGTTCGGCAAGTACAAGGGCAGCAACGTCATGGTCATCCAGACCGAGGCATTCATGAATTTCATGATCGGCAAGCAGATCGGCGGACAGGAAATCACGCCGAACTTCAACCGGCTCATGAAGGAAAGCATGTACTTCAGCCATTATTATCATCAAACCGGCCAGGGCAGAACCTCCGATGCGGATTTCTCGTCCCAGACTTCCCTGCATCCGGTTCCGTACGGTTCGGTTTTCATCCGCTACGCTGACCATCAGTTCAACTCGCTCCCGGCGATCCTGAAGGAGCACGGCTACACGCCAAATGCGTTCCATGCTTATGACGGCAGCTTCTGGAACCGGAATGCGATGTACGAAACCTTGGGCTACGACCGGTTTTTCAGCAAAAAGGATTACGAAATCGATGAGCCTCTCGGCTGGTCGCTTGGGGACAAATCCTTTTTCAAACAGTCCATGGATCAAATTGAGCAGCTTCCGCAGCCGTTCTACTCGTTTCTGATTACGCTCTCCTCCCACCATCCGTTCTCGCTGCCGGACGACGTGCAGGAGCTGAATGTCGGCGAGTTCGACGGAACCGTCTTCGGAGATTACCTGCAGGCGATCCACTATGTGGACGCAGCGCTCGGTCAGTTGGTGGAACGGCTGAAGCAGGACGGCCTTTGGGATCATACCATCCTGTATATCTACGGGGATCATGACAATTCGGTGAAGGACAAAGCGGTCTATGAGAAGTTTCTGGGCAAAAGCCTGACCGATTTGGACATGGAGCAGATCATGAACGAGGTGCCGCTCCTCGTGCATCTGCCGGACGGGGAAGGCGCAGGGGTGTATAACCAACCCGCCGGACAGCTGGACATGGCGCCATCGCTCCTGCACCTGCTGGGCATCTCCGCCAAGTCCCAGTATATGATGGGAAATGACCTGTTTGACGGCAAAGACCGGTTCGTGGTCCTGCGCAGCGGAGCTTATACAGACGGCAAACGGTTTTACATTCCCTCCCAAAGCGGCATGTTCGAGGATGGCAGCTGCTATAGTCTGGAGACCGGCAAAACAGTTGATGTCAGCACTTGCCGTGCCGGCTACGACCGGGCGAAAAAGGAGCTGTACACCTCCGATGAAACCTTGCAGTATGACCTGATCCCTGAGCTCAATTAAAAAGAAAAACCCGGAACTCCTTAAGGAGTCCGGGTTTTTGCTGCTTATATGGAAGAGAATGCTAGAACAGAAGCTTGTCCGGATCGCTGCCGACGCGACGGTTCTGATTAAGGCTGTCGATCTTCTTGATTTCGTCGGACGACAGCTCGAAATCAAAGATGTCCGCATTCTCGCGTATCCGGGAAGGAGTAACCGACTTCGGAATCGTGACGATCTTGTTCTGGAGGTTCCAGCGCAGGATAACCTGAGCCGGCGTTTTGCCGTATTTCTGGGCGATGCCGGCCAGCGTCGAATCATCGGTAAGCTTGCCCTGCATCAGCGGGCTCCACGCTTCGAGCTGGATTCCCTGTGCGCCGCAGAAATCCTGCAGCTCCTGCTGGATCAGCCGCGGGTGCAGCTCCACCTGGTTCACGGCAGGAACCGTCCTGCTGTCCTGCAGCAGGTCCTTTAGATGGTGAACGTGGAAGTTGCTGACGCCGATGGCGCGGATTTGTCCTTCCTCATACAGGCGCTCCATCGCTTTCCACGTATCTTTGAATTTGTCTTTGCCAGGCCAATGAATCAGGTACAAATCGATGACCTCGAGGCCAAGCCGCTTCTGGCTGCCTTCGAAGGCCTGGAGTGTGGAATCATAACCCTGGTCATCGTTCCACACTTTGGTCGTGACGAAAAGCTCGCCTCTCGGAATGCCGCTCTCGGCAATCGCGCGGCCCACTTCTTCCTCGTTGCCATAAACCTTTGCAGTGTCGATGCTTCGGTAGCCGATTTCCAGCGCCAGCTTTACCGCCTTATACACATCGTCCCCTTGGGCTTTGAAGGTGCCTAGCCCAAGCCATGGCATCGTAACTCCGTTATTCAGGATGGTGCAATCGGTAATGTGCTTCATACTCTCACAACCTTCCTTATGAAATAATGAGGAGACTAAAGAAGACAATCCTCATTATAGCATAATCAGGGACGGGCCCCAAAAAAGCCCTTTCAATATAGTCGGCACTCCGCTGTATGGATATGACCCGAATCCCGAAGGATGACATGCAAAAAACCCGCAAAGCACAGTGCGCTTCACGGGTTCAGACAGGAACCTACGAATTCGATTTCCCTTCCTCGGACGTCAGTGACGCCAAACGGCTCTTCTCCTCGGCCAACATTTCTTCTGCCAATTCGACGGCTTGACGGTTCTCCGCCAGGCCAGCTTGACGTACGGCTTGTTCCGTATGAGCCAGACGGTTGTGCGCCTGCTCGATCATTTGCCCGGTCGGATGGGACAGAGCCGAGGAAACCGCGTTGTGGAGCTTTTCCACCGCGTTTTGAGCCTGGGATACCGAATTTTGTGATTGCAGACTGGAATCGTAACGTGTTGTCATAAACAGTTGCTCTCCCTTCACTACAAAGTTCCTACCCGTCCTTAGAATGGTATGGAAGGAGCGGAACTATGCAGCAATCCGGGAATCCACCATTTTCCATCAGGTCCCTGCACACAGGTTCGAAATAGAGCGCCTTAGTGATCGCCGTGGTTGCCTTGGGATGGATTGGTGATCACAAAGCCTTCCTGCGGAAAATACAAATAGTCGATTTTGACGCCGTCAAGAAGCGGCTCATTCTTGTCCAGAAGCACATCGATTTCCTTATCGGTGCTGACGATTTCATCCGAATCCTTGGGCTTGTCCATATCCAGGCCGTAGTGCGCATGGTCGCCATGGGCGTGGGTCACGAGCACGCGAAGCTTCAGATCGCGGTTTTCTTCCTTCTCTAGTTCCTTTTTAAGCACCTTGGCCGCATTGCGGGTAATTTTGCATTTCATCGGCTACATCTCCTATAGGTAAGGTCAGTTTTACATACGGTATAGATTGAACTCAAGTTTCGAATTGAACCCCTGTTGTAAAAGTTTATCCAAGCTCTTCAACATAAATTTCTTGAGTTCATTCTATTTGTAACTATTGATTGTACAGTATCGGATATAGGATGGCAAGAAGCCTCAGCGCACCGGACCTTTGGGCGGCTGAATCGTACCGTTGTCCAGCAGACCGGGGTATTTTTTATCCATTCGGGAGACAAACCATCCCGTCATCAGCATCGTGACTCCTATATCGTCAATCGGGATAAACGGCATAACGTCGGGCAGCACCCAATACAGCACCACCGGAACGAGAAACAGCAGCTTGTCCATGATGGCCACATGAGGCGAAACCAGGTAGCGCCAAATCCGCGAGAACATGTGGGACCAGCGCCGCAGCGACAGCAATCTTCTCCATTTCATGCCTTTCCCTCCTCTTCTTGTATACTTGTAGTACGGATCCATCCGGATCTGGACGAGCTCTCATGCGAAAAAAGGAAACGATCGCCGGTCTTTACTTAAACCTAACACAGCGTCCGCTCCCTTAATCATATCATACGTAATCTTGCAGAAAATGTTTCAATATTTTTTTCACAATGACATGAGTTCAGCCAGAATCAAACCGACGTCCAGGCTGATTTGATCGTAATCCTCAAGCGGAAGCGGGTTTTTGCCCAACCCGACCTCGACAGTAAAGCCGGGACGGCGGAAATGCTGGATAAACCAATCTTTATAGCCGGCGTCGCTGCCTTCCAGCCTTACGGGACGATAGCCGCTGACCTGGCCCAGGCGGCGGGACCATTCCCGGCTCTCCTTGGGCTCATAGTTGCGGTAATTCCAGTAAATCTCCTGCCCCTGGCTGTGCAGAGATACGGCCGCATCAGGCGACGTTTCCAGCGTAAAGGCCGCCAGCGCGGCCGCTTCCGGCTCCGTCAGCGGAGCGGTACCCGGGTAATCCCGGGGGGACGGAGAACGTTTGCCCCGCCTTTGCACCTCTTCCTCCCAATGGGCCGGGAACTGATCGCCCAGGTCCACGCCGTGAATATTGGCCTTCCAATGCCGGAAGTCGCGGCGGCAGCCGTTCCACTCCGTCAGCTGCCTGTAATACGGATGGCCGGGATGAATCCCTTCTTGAACCAGCTCCACGCCGTCCGGATTGACCATCGGGACGACCCAGAGCGTGCACTGCTGGTACCACTGCACGGGATCATAGCCGTTCCAGCGCTCCCCGTATTGCAGACTGCAGACGTATTCCTCGATGAAACGCATGACGGACGGCGTCGTAATCCATTCGTTTGCATGGATGGAAGCGTTCACATGTATATGTTTGCCGCCTTCCCCGATTTTTACATACGGAAGCGGTTTTCCGAGTACGCTCTCTCCAATCGATCCGGTTTCGATCTTAGGATAGAACGCCGCCAACTGCCGGATATCCTCCTTCATCTGACGGTAACCGTATTCTCCCAGAAGCTGGACAATACCCGCCCGTTCGGACGGAGGAAGCACCAAGATGCGCCCTTCGGGAAGAACATGCGGCGAAATGCCGGGATTCATCTCCATGATCGCCTCTTCCCGGGTTTGAAAGGCCGCAGCGATGCGGTCCAGCGTATCGCCCGCCTGAACCTCATACCTTCTGCGCGGAGAAGAGGGAAGGTACAGAATCTGCCCCGGAATTAAATAGGGCTGGTCGGGAGCCCAAGGGTTGGCATTGATAATATGACTCGCCGATAACCCCTTGCTTGCGGCGATGCGTCTCAGGGTGTCGCCTTTCTTCACGGTATACTGCTGCATGGCATCGTTCCTTTCCGCGGGACTAGACCGCAGTCATCACCATTCGTAACATTGTATGCCCCAGTGAGCTTGGCCCATGCGGTAAAAACGATCCCTAACGCCCTGCGTCCTTTTAGAAAAAATAAAAAAGTCTCTGTATGAGTTGAAAATTGAAATCGATGATAAGGGCATATACGTAAAATGTTCCTACGATCACTCTAAGCAAACCTCAAGGAAGCCAGACTCCATTTAAACGGAGTTGTCACACGATAGGAATGCCGCGACTTCCTTTTCCTTATATCCAAAAAATCCGTAAGTCACCCTGAAGGCGGCTTACGGATTTGAGACCATCCAAAATCCTTATTCATCAAATTTGGAGACCTGCCATACGACCGGCGTCCGCCGGATTTGCTCCCCCAGCCACAGCTTTGCGATCCGTTTAAACATTTCGGGGTCGCCGCTGCAAAAAAACTGATGGACCGGGCTCTCCTCCCGGCTCGCGAGCTGCCCTTGATTATACAGAATAGTGCTGATTTCACGGGCCGTCTCGTTCGCCGAGCTGATCAGCTTGACGCTGCTGCCGATCACTTCCTGGATCGTATCCTTCAAAAAAGGATAATGCGTGCATCCCAAAATCAGACAATCGATGTCGGATTGGCGGATTCCCGCGAGCGACCTTTCCACGATCGCCGTCGTTTCTTCCGAGCGGAACAAACCCTGCTCCACGAGCGGAACCAGATCCGGACAAGCCTGGCTGACCACCTTGACATAAGGCGACAGCTGCTGAAGCGCGGTGGTATAGGCCCCGCTGCGAATCGTACCGACGGTCCCGATGACGCCCACTTGACCCGTTTTGGTCGCGCTGATGGCGGCTCTGGCTCCGGGATGAATCACCCCGATGACCGGAATCGGCACTTTCCCGGAAATATAGTCCAGCGCCGCAGCTGTCGCCGTATTGCAGGCGATCACGATCGTCTTGGGACTGAATTGGATCAGAAAATCGACGATCTGCTCTGTAAATTTTCTCACTTCATCGGACGAACGGGGTCCGTAAGGGGTGCGGGCGGTGTCTCCAAAATATATGATTTTTTCCCGTGGGAGCTGTCTCATGACCTCTTTGGCCACGGTGAGCCCGCCCACACCCGAGTCTAAAATTGCGATTGCCTGCTGCACGAACACACCGCTTCCTTCTCGTTTTCTTCTCTCTGTAGCTACCATATGAAAACCGTCAACAAAACGTACCTCATATCTTAACCCATTTCGTTTTTTCGGACAACCACGGCAACGCACCCGAAAATATGGAAAAACAGGCCCTGCTCCCGGGTGACACCAGGAGTGGGCCTGCGTTTTACGATCCTGAATTCATGCCTGCTTCCAAATTAGTCACGCTTCGCTTCGGCGTCGATCAAATCGAAATCTTCGAACTCATCGGGCTCGCCGGCGGCTTCTTCCGAGAAAGAGGAGATTTGGGCCAATTCGCCGGCTTCTTCCCCGTCAGCCTTGGACTTGCGCCAGGACTGGATATCGGCGATGACGTTGCCTGCGGTATCTTTCACCTTGCCGGCCCATTCCTGGGTTTTGCCGCCAACCGTGCGTGCGCCCTCCGCAATATCCTGACGCAGTTCTTTCCCGGATTTCGGCGCGAGCAGCAGCGCGGTTACCGACCCTACAATACTTCCGACCAATGCGCCCCACAGCAGGCTTTTATTCTTTTCCTTCATATCTCATCTCTCCTTTTCGCTTGATGGCACCGTTCCCGGCGGGTAAGCCTCCTGCTTCCAAGAGTGCCATACCGACAGCCCCACATCCAGCCACCGAAACGCTTCCGCGAGCCGAAGCTCATTGTCGCGGTGGGCTTTCTCCAGGCGCTCCATGGCGGAATCGGTGACGAGCTTCGAAATCGAATCTACCCGCTCCAGCGTGCCGGTTAAAGTTTCGCCAGCCAGCCGAAGCGATGAACTGAACGGTTCGATGTCTTCCACCCGTTCATGCAGAAGCGACAGTGTTGAAGATGCCTGAGTCAGCAGCTCCCTGGATTCTGCAGCCAGCTGTGTCATGTCGGCTCCCGCCTTCCCCAAAACGGATTCCGCCCGCAGCAGTACTCTCCTCAGCGTATGTAGAAGGATCATTGCCACAACAGCGAACATGATAAATCCGCAAGCGATGAGTATATAGCCCCATTCCGCCATGATGTTTCACTCCCTTCGCCCAGCCGGGCTAATGCCTAGTTGATGGTGTATTATAAGCAGGGCGGGGTTGTCTTGACACAAAATGGGCGCTATTTTTTAAAAAAATCTGCAGAAACACAAAAAGACCCGTCCATTCCCATGGACGGGCCAATAACAACCTATGCCGCTGCGGCGGAGAACTGGATTACGCACCCAGCTCCTGCTTCAAATAATCACGCACCTGCACGGAAAACTGTTCGAGAATGTCCGGCAAAACCGGGGTCAGCTTGTGCAGGCTTCTCCGGTCCCATGCGTAATATTCCTGCACCAACGGTTTGCGGAGACTGACGAGCTCCGCCAGCACGGCAAACACTTCATCGTCAAACACGCGCTCCTCATGCGTAATTTCTACGATATCCTCGTAGCTGCTTGCATCGCGCATAATAAATCCATCAATTAAATAGCTGCCGACATCGGTTACGACCTCGATGGCCAAATGCAGCGCCCGTTCCTGAACGAAACCGGACACAATCCCGCCATCCCAATTCCCGGCAACCTGCTTCAATGCTTCCACGATATCCGGAATCGCTTCCAGACGCCGCTGAATTTGTTCCTGGTTCACGTAATACACGGCCTTACCTCCATGATGTGGAAATTTATTTGTCCCGTTTTCCGCGGCGCTTCAGCCAGAATAACATGACAAACAAGGCCGCAATAAATACGATGAGCAGGAATAAGGTCTCCATTGGATATTCTAAATCGCTCATGTCCCATTCTTCCTATTCTTTAGAATTCGTAGTCCACACTCACGGATACGTCTTTCACTTCGTTGATGTGGCGGATCACGATCTGGTGCTCAGGATGAACCTGGTAAGCCTGCAGATCTTCCAGCGATGCAAGCTCTGTCACCAGCGCGATATCAAAAGAACGTTCCGAATGGATGACATCGAGTCCAACCTCAATCGATACGAGCTGCGGGATCTTCCCTTCCATATTGCGGAGGACTGCGGCGGTGCGTTCAATACTTTCCGGTGATCTGTCCTTTAATTTAAAGAAGACGATATGCTTAATCATGGTATCATGCTCCTTGTCCCATTCGAAAAGTGTACTGAGAAAAATATACCATATCCTCCCCCTCAGGGAAAGGAAACATGAAGAACCGTCACAGATCGGGACCGTTACCTTTGTCTTTATTTCGCAAAACGGCGATGAGCTGGCGGATTTTATCCGGCAGGGGCAGGCCAAGCCGTCCGTAATTTTCGGTAATCGATATGAGTTCGTTGGACATGTAAAAATAGATCGCCCCCGTCTTGATGACGTCGCTCCCGCTGCCGATCAGCACGTCCATCTGGTGCGCAAGGACGATGACGAGCAGCATCAGCGCTTTCCGGGTAAGACCCCAGAATCCGACCTGGCTGTCCAAGCCGGATCCTTCCTTGATGGAGGCCAGAACCCCCGTTGCATAGTCGATGAGTATGGTGATCAGAAACACGGTAAGCAGCTGATCCCACCCTCCCAATACAACGGTAAGAATTCCGCCAGCGGCCGCACTGATGCCGTTAACAACCAGATGATTCATCTCACAGCCCCTCCTTTCCTACCATCTCTTATATGAGTATGAAAGGAGAGAGGAATCTGCGCAGTCGGATATCTTCCATCACGGGCCTATTTCATAGATTTGCAGGACGATGTGTCTTACCGTTTGTCGTTCCAGAAATTGACTGGCGGCGTGCTGTTGGTCAGCGGCTTGAACGTGTAACCTTCGGCTTTCAGCGCTTTGATCAGCTTGTCCAGAATCGACGTGGTCGCCGTCTGGTCATGGAAAAGCACGATCGGGGTAACCCCTCTCTTCTTCATGGCCTTCACATCTCTCAGCACGTTGTTATAAATCGTCTGCGGATTGCTCTTGTAGCGCCAGTCGTCCGAATCAATGTTCCAATCCCACAGATGGTAGCCGTACGAAGCCGTCAAATCCCGGTAGCTCTGAGTAAAATAAGGCTTGCTTCCATAAGGCGGGCGGATCATTTTCGTATAAACGCCAGCGGCGGCGTGCAGCTTGTCGTTATCGGTGTTCATCTCACCCAGCGCGGACGAAGGTGATGCGTAGAACGTATTTTTCTTGTGACTCATGCCGTGCAGGCCGGCCCCATGCCCTTCCTTCACGATCCTGCGGACCGCGGACGGATGCGAAGCGATGTTATTTCCCAGCATAAAGAAGGTCGCCTTCACCTGATTCCGGTCCAGCACGTCGAGCAGGCGGGTCGTACCTGCATTCGGACCGTCGTCGAACGTAATGTAGATCACTTTGCTGCCCTGCTGCGCCGTCGTGCCGTTCCCCGTGGAAGGCTTCTGGACAGCCGTCTTCTTATGTTCCTTAATATACGTGCTGTATTTCAGTGCCAGCTGATGGTCCGTCAAGGAGGCGGAGCTGTTCACCGCACGGTACAGCGACTGGGCGGCATTGTAGGAAATTTGGTAGCCGAACTTGTCGGTCAGCTTCCGCAGGGAGACGAGCGTTCTTCCGTTTTTCAGAATGGCGTCCTTCCCGGGAACCGTCAGGACAAGCGCCTGCTTTCCGCGCGAAATGGTCAGCTTGCCTGCGGCGTACTTCGCCGACGCATTCATCTGGGAAACCGTAGAGGCGACGGGTACAAACAATGTACCGTTATGTATAAGCGGCTGGGGCTGGTCGTAAGTGATCAGTTTGTCATTGACAGCGACAAAGACGGAAGCCTTGACAGAGGACGCCGTGCTGCCCGCGGCTGTAGCCAGCCCTCCTTCTGCCGAAAGTACAGTGCTAAAAACAAGCAGGAATGATAAGAGCCATTTCGAGTAGTGCAACTTCTTTTTCAACATAATCTACCAACCTTTTTCTCTCGGATTTGGCTAAGATGTCGTAGATACGCGAATCTAGTAATCTAGCACCCTTGCATTGTACCCTTCCCGGCTGGCGAGTTCAATTTCAATTCGGTAACAGTTTGATGACTGAATTGGAAGCATTTTGGGGTTGAAGTGAAAAAATAGTTCCTATTATTCACTTGACAACGGGATACCGTAAATTCCCGGGTCATTCGGCTGAAAACCGGGACCTTGCAGAAACAGGCGATAGCACTATTGAAAACGTAGCCGAAACTATTGTAGAATTTTAAGAAAAATCATCGGAGGAAATATGCCTAAACAACAAGAACCGCATTCCATTCAGGCGTGGTCTCTGATCAATCGCAAATACTTAGGAAAAGGAATCCGCGTCAAACGCTTCCGCAAGCCATCCCGCTGCCAAATCCGCAACCGCGTGCTGCTGGCTGTCCTGATGGCCAACGACATCAAGCTGTCCCAGCTGGCTGAGGACATTTCGGTTTCTTCCCGGAGCGTGAGCGCCTGGGTATATGAAGGACGGATCCCGGGAAAAAAGAATTTGGACAAGGTATGCCAATACCTGGGCTATCCGCATCACATTCTGTTTAATCATACCGTTACATCTACAAGCCCGATCATCTGTCAGCCTTCCTCTTCGCGCTTCATGCGCCGGACGCTGACTCGGTCGCCTGTCAGCAACAAAATACTAACGGGGCTGTGCATGGTTCACGACCTGTCCGTCAGCGACGTCAGCGAATGGATGGACATCCATCCCGGAACGTTCCGGAAATGGCTGCACCAAGGGACGCTGCCGTCAGCCAGCTTTCAAGACCGGGCGGAACAATTTTTCCGCATCCCGAAATTCATTTTGTTTGCCGACTGCATATTGCAGGACGAGGAATCATGACACTTTTGGCTTATTCACCGCATTGATCATACAAGGTACGCCCTGCTGTTACGGAGACATTCCGTACGGCAGGGCTTTTTTCATGCTTCGGGAGGCCCGGGCTTCGGTTATATCGCAATAAAGTTCCGCTAAATGCGTCACACTCTTCGAATGTACATCGATAGACGTTTTTCTTTGCCTTCCAGCCTTTTTTCCGCCTCAAGCACGCCGAAAGGCCGAACCGTTCTTTCTCTCAAACCTTTTTCTATATACTTACGAAAAATAACTGAAAACCTGTTGACATGTGTTCCAAGTGAGGTATAATAAGGTCAAAGAAAGTCAAAGTCAGAGCGAAAGATCAAACTTGTACTGCATGAACAACCTCTTTAGGTGTTTGACTTTCGGTGCAGCCGTCTTTGTCCTGACGGAAGTTCTGACTTTTATCCCTTTATTCCGGCGGCCTGCTCCCGTAAGGCGCGGGCAGCCGTTTTCCTGATTAGGGCATCCAGATGAAGTATTCAAAAATTGATTAATCCATTAACTAACGAAAGGGGCATGCCTTCATGCGCTGTCAACATTGTAATCATAACCAGGCAACCGTAGGTCTGAGCCTCACTGTCAACCATAAATCCGAGAAATTGTTTCTTTGCGAAGATTGCTATGCCAAAGTAAACGGCGGCGTGCCGTTTGCGGCCGGCTTTGGTCCTTCGGGCAGCTATTCTTCTCCGTTGGAAGATTTGTTCCGCGGCTTCATGCAATCCGGCCAGCCGGTATCCGGCGCGGCGCAGCAGCCTCCGAGAGCCGCCGCTCAAGAAGGCGGACGGCGCGGCGGCGGGCTGCTGGACCAGCTCGGACGCAATCTGAACGACGCGGCGCGCGGCGGCAAGATCGACAACGTCATCGGCCGCGATGAAGAGATCGACCGCGTCATCGAAATTTTGAACCGCCGGAACAAGAACAATCCAGTGCTGATCGGCGAACCGGGCGTCGGCAAGACGGCCATCGCCGAAGGGCTGGCGCTGCGCATTACGGAGGGCAGCGTACCAGCGAAGCTGCGGAGCAAGGAAGTCTATTCGCTCGACGTCGCCTCCCTCGTAGCCGGAACCGGCATTCGCGGGCAATTCGAAGAAAAGGTCAAGCAGCTGATCGCCGAGCTGGAGCAGCGTAAAAATGTTCTGCTGTTCATCGACGAGATCCATCTGCTGGTCGGCGCAGGCTCCGCGGAGGGCTCCATGGATGCCGGCAACATCCTGAAGCCGGTGCTGGCACGGGGCGAGCTGCAGGTCATCGGCGCCACAACGCTTAAGGAATACCGTCAGATCGAGAAAGACGCCGCGCTGGAGCGCCGCTTCCAGCCGGTAACCGTCGACGAGCCGACCGCCGAGGAAACGATCAAAATTTTGAAAGGGCTGCGTCCGAAATACGAGCAGTTCCACGGCGTACGCTACCCGGACGAAACGCTTGAAGCGTGCGTGCGTCTGTCCAGCCGCTATATCCAGGACCGCTTCCTGCCCGATAAAGCGATCGACTTGCTCGACGAATCGGGCGCCAAGCTGAATCTGCGGGCTCCGGTCGGCAGTGCGGACGAGATCCGCGCCCGTCTGGAACAGATCACAATCGAGAAAGACGCGGCCGCCCGCGATGAAAACTACGAGCTCGCCGCCAAGCTGCGCGACGAGGAAGCCGACCTGCAGCAGCGTCTGAACGGGGATGCCGCTGCCGGAGAGGTCCTAGAAGTAACCGTCGAGGATATCCAGAACATCATCGAGCGAAAAACCGGCATCCCGGTCGGCAAGCTGCAGGCGGATGAGCGCGGCAAGATGAAAAATCTGGCCGCCCGCCTCGCAAGCCGCGTCATCGGCCAGGGCGAAGCCGTCGACAAGGTCGCCAAAGCCGTTCGCCGCGGACGCGCCGGACTGCGCAGCGACTCCAAGCCGATTGCGTCCTTCCTGTTCGTCGGGCCGACCGGCGTCGGCAAGACCGAATTGTCCAAGGCGCTGGCCGAAGAACTGTTTGGCAGCACCGATTCGATGATTCGCCTCGACATGAGCGAATACATGGAGCGGCACTCCGTCTCCAAGCTGATCGGTTCGCCACCAGGATACGTCGGTCATGAAGAAGCCGGCCAGCTTACGGAACGCGTACGCCGCAACCCGTACAGCATTATCCTGCTCGACGAGATCGAGAAGGCGCATCCGGACGTGCAGCATATGTTCCTGCAGGTGCTGGACGACGGCCGTCTGACCGACAGCCAAGGGCGTACGGTAAGCTTCAAGGATACGGTGATCATTATGACTTCTAACGCCGGCACGGCCGCCGATAAGAAAATCATGGTTGGTTTCACCGCCAAATCCGAACAGACCCGCTCGATTCTTGATTCGCTCGGCAGTTATTTCCGGCCTGAATTCCTGAACCGCTTCGACGGCATCGTACCGTTTGCCTCGCTGAAGGAAGAAGACCTCGTAACGATCGTCGACAATATGCTCAGCGAAGTATCGGCAACCCTGTCGGAGCGCGGCATCTCCCTCGACGTGACCGGCGAAGCAAAACGCAAGCTGGCCGAACTGGGTTACGATCCGGCCTTTGGTGCCCGTCCGCTCCGCCGCGTTATTTCACAGCATGTGGAAGACGGCATCACCGATTTGCTGCTGGACGACGAAGACGTTAAGGAGATCCGTGTCGAGCTGGAAGCAGACCAAGTTCGTGTCGTTCGCGCTTAACGTCCGCCGAATAGCCAACTTATCAGCCTTAATTTAGAAAGCTCTCCCTTAACCGCTACGCGGTATGGGACAGCTTTTTTATGTGTACAGACAATCAGGCGTCGCACAACACGGCCAGCTCTCCCTTCTCCCTTCGCTGTTCCAGATGCCCGCTATAAAGCACCAGCCCCCTCTTCTTCCCCCTCACCCTCTGAGCACTCCGCGACGCACAGCCATGCCTTTCGACCGTGAAACATAAGGAAATGTTCAACGAAAAAGCCCTTCACCCGGCCCACGGACGGACGCCGCACATAAACTGAGAACACCGGGCATACTAAGCCAACAACCGCATTCCGCGATAAATAGGACGTAAGAAATATATTTTCCGTTTCATAAATTTAACGTTGACGTTAACGTTAGTCAGGATTACAATGGGTAATGTTACCCGGGAATCTTTGAGGGAGGAAGGAAATGGATGAATATAAAATCGACGATGTCGCCCGAGAGTGCGGCTTGACGAAGCGGACGATCCGCTATTACGAAGAGATCGGCGTTTTTCCGACCCCTGAACGGAGCGAAGGAGGCACCCGCCTCTATACCCGCGAGGACATCGAGTACTTGAAGAAGATCGTCAATGCCAAAGAAATTCTCGGTTTCAGCCTGCAGGAGCTGGTTTCGTACTTATCCGTATCGGACGCTTACAAGCTGCACCACCAGACCTACCATGACATGACCAGCCGGGCTCATCGGAGGCAGCAATTGACCCATATGAGCGAGATGCTGGAAGAACAGCTTCAAATGCTGCGCACCAAAGTGGAAAAAATGCGCCTTATGCAGCAGGAGCTGGAACAGACGCAGACGCGGCTGGATGATTTCATCCGCAAATTCGACGAGGAAACCGATTCCCAGGAAAGCTGAAGCCGCTGCACGCGTCTATGCAAGGGCGTCGACAGACGTTTTTTTGTTGTGGAGATTCATGAAAATTTGAAAATACATGATTCATCAAAATGGAGGTAATGTTACTTATGAAAACCAATGCTTCACAGCCCCTTGAGCTGGAACAGCGCCAAGGAGGGCTGTTGTCCCAGCCGAAGGCGGTATGGGCGATCGCTTTCGCCTGTATCATCTCCTTTATGGGCCTCGGCCTGGTTGACCCGATTCTGCCGGCCATCGCCGAGCAGCTGCACGCATCCAAGAGCCAGGTTTCGCTCCTGTTTACGAGCTACAACCTGGTAACCGGCATAGCGATGCTGATTACCGGCGTCATTTCCAGCCGGATCGGCATCAAGAAGACGCTGCTGACCGGGATGCTGCTCATCGTCATCTTCGCGGCGCTGGGCGGTCTGTCGAACTCCATCGGCGGCATCGTCGGTTTCCGCGGCGGCTGGGGACTCGGCAACGCCCTCTTCATCGCCACCGCACTGTCCGCGATCGTCGGGCTGTCCACGTCCGGCACGGCCAAAGCGATCATTTTGTATGAGGCCGCGCTCGGTCTCGGGATTTCTGTCGGACCGCTGCTGGGCGGCGAGCTGGGCTCCATCTCCTGGCGCGGACCGTTCTTTGGCGTGGCCGTTCTCATGGCCATCGGATTTATCTTCGTTACGTTTATGCTTCCGAACGTGCCCAAGCCGAAAAAAGCCAGCACGCTGGCCGACCCGTTCAAGGCGCTGTCTTATCCGGCGCTGCTGATCCTTGGAATTACAGCGTTCCTGTATAACTTCGGCTTCTTCACCCTGATGGCGTACTCGCCGTACGTCATGGACCTGGATGAGCACGGCCTGGGTTATGTCTTCTTCGGCTGGGGCATTCTGCTTGCCTTCACCTCGGTATTCGTCGCTCCGAAGCTGCAGAAGCGCTTCAGCGTGGTGTCGTCCATTGCAGCGGTGCTTACGCTGTTTACGATCGTGCTTCTCATTATGGGCATCGGCACGTATAATCACTCGTCACAAACCGTTATTGTCTGCGTCATCGTGGCCGGGATCTTCCTTGGCATCAACAACACGCTGATCACCACGGCCGTCATGCAGGCCGCTCCGGTGGAGCGCTCCGTCGCTTCCGCGGCATACAGCTTCGTCCGCTTCCTCGGCGGTGCCGTTTCTCCATGGCTCGCCGGCAAGCTGTCCGAGTGGTACCATGCGGAGACTCCGTTCTACTTCGGTGCCGTCATGGTCTTCCTCGGCGTCGTCGCCCTGCTCGTATCCCGCCGCAAGCTTGCCCATGTTGACCGGGCAGAAGGCCATTAAGGAGGTTCTTATATGTACTCACGTATTCTCGTACCCGTCGACGGATCCAAGCATGCCCGGCATGCGCTGGATTCCGCCGTATCGCTTGTGCAGAGCCTGAATACCGCTCCCGAGCTGGTGGTCCTGCACGTCAACCCGACCGTTTCTATCAATGAACCGCCGGTAGGCGTAGATCTGGAGGAGCACATCCGCCAGGAAGGCGAAAAAATCCTCGCCCCGGCCACCGAAGAAGCGAGCCGCTCGGGAGTCGCCTTCCGCACGGTCAGCAAAACCGGCGATCCGGCCAAGGTCATCTGCCAGACGGCAAAGGAAGAGTCGGCCGACCTGATCGTGATGGGCAGCCGGGGCATGGGCCTTGTGTCGGAAATGCTGATCGGCAGCGTCAGCCACAGCGTCGTCCAGCATGCGCACTGTCCGGTGATGATCGTCCGCTAACCCACCCCACACTGTGGAGTGTTTGCTCCGATGTGGATTCAAATCCTTGCTGTGACCCCGGACCACATAAATCTTTATATAATTAAATAAGCCGTCCCCCATTCTTGATGGGGAGACGGCTTTTTGCTGTGCTGCAAACGGCGGCTCATCCAAACCGTCCGGAGATATACTCCTGGGTCATGGCATTGGCCGGGTTGGTAAAAATAATTTCGGTATCGTTATGCTCCATCAGCGTGCCAAGGTAGAAATACGCCGTATAGTCGGAAATCCGTGCGGCCTGCTGCATGTTGTGTGTCACGATGACGATGCTCAGCTCTTTCTTGAGCTCGACGATCAGTTCCTCGACCTTCGAGGTCGAAACCGGATCGAGGGCCGACGCCGGCTCATCGAGGAGCAGAATCCCCGGGTTGACCGACAAGGCGCGCGCAATGCACAGGCGCTGCTGCTGGCCGCCGGAGAGCGACAAAGCAGACTGCTTCAGGCGATCCTTCACTTCGTCCCACAGCGCCGCTTTGCGCAGGCTGGACTCGACGATCTGGTCGAGCTCTTTTTTATTTTTCACGCCATGGTACTTCGGTCCAAAAGCGATATTTTCGTAAATGGATTTATAAAATGGATTCGGCTTCTGCCATACCATTCCGATTTTCTGCCGCAGCTGAATGACGTCGGTGGAAGGATCGTTGATGTCCTCCCCGCCGATCCAGATCTTCCCCTTGATCACGGCTTGGGAAATCTCGTCGTTCATTCGGTTCAGGGACCGCAGAAACGTCGATTTCCCGCAGCCCGACGGGCCGATGAGCGCGGTAACGCTCTTGTCCGGGAAGGTCAGGCTGATGTTCTTCACGGCTTCGTACGCCCCGTAAAACACGCTCAGATTTTCAGTACGGAATGTAGTCGATGATTGTTGCATGCTCATTTCTCCTATCCCATTCGTTTGGATGCCGTCATGATCTTATAGAGCAGGTTGCCGAACCAGCGGGCAAACAGGTTGAAGACAAGCACGAGGATCACGAGCACCGCCGAAGCGCCGGCGGCAATTTCCGCCGCGTCGGGCGCAATGCCCTCACTGTTGATTTTCCAGATATGCACAGCCAGCGTTTCTGCCGGACGGAACGGATTGATCGGCGACGTCGGGCTCAGCGGGTTCCAGTTGGTAAAATCAAGGCGCGGCGTGGACATCCCTGCGGTGAACAGGAGCGCTGCCGCTTCCCCGAATACACGTCCTGCCGCCAGAACCGTACCGGTCACGATGCTCGGCAGGGCGACGGGAAACAGCACGGACGTGATGATTTTCCATTTCGATAAACCAAGCGCAAGTCCCGCTTCCTTCTGCTCCTTCGGTACGCTGCGGAACGCCTGCTCCGTGATGCGGACCATGAGCGGCAGATTAAAGATCGTCAGCACCAGCGCGCCTGAGAAGAGCGAAAAACCAAAGCCGAACGTGTTGACGATCAGGAGCAGGCCGAACAAGCCGACGACGATAGACGGAAACGAGGACAGCACCTCAACGACGAGGCGGATTGCTCCAGTGATCTTGCCTGGCTTGGCGTACTCGGCCATATAGATGCCGGCACCCAGGCCCAGCGGAATTGTAATAATAAGCGTCAGCACCAGCAGGAACAAGGAGTTAAACAGCTGCGGACCGATGCCGCCGCCCTCCCGGATCGTTTGGGGCACCGAAGTAAGGAAGTGCCAGCTGATGTGGCTGAGTCCCCGGTACAGAATAAATCCGAGCAGTCCGAGCAGAACCGCCACGATTAATAAGGAAAACACCACAATAATGGCTGTTGCAATTTTGTCAGCGGCTTTAGCTTTCAAATCCGATTTCTCCTTTCGAGCAGGCGAACGATAACGACGAAGATAAAGGTCATGAACATGAGTGCGAGCGCCATGCTCCACAGCGCGTTACTGTGCGCGGTGCCCATGACGGTGTTGCCCATATCCAGCGTAATGACGCTGGTCAGCGTTGAGGCGGATTCGAACAGCGACCGCGGAATATGCGGCGCATTCCCGATGACCATCTGTACCGCCAGCGCTTCCCCGAAGGCGCGGGCCATGCCGAGGACCACCCCGGTCAGAATAGAAGGAAGCACGGTTGGCAGAATAACTCTGTAGATGGTTTGCCAGCGCGTTGCGCCGAGTGCGTACGAAGACTCCTTGAGGCCCCGCGGCAGCGAGGACAGGGCGTCAGTACCGATACTCGTAATTGTCGGCAGGATCATGACCGACAGCACGATCGAGCCCGCGGCGATCCCGATCCCCTGACCGGGAAACATGTCGCGCAGGGCGGGAACGATGACCGTCAGGCCAACAAAACCGTATACGACGGACGGAATTCCGGCAAGCAGCTCAATGACCGGCTGCAGCAGCTTTTTGCCCCAGCCCGGTACGATTTCCGTCATGAACAGCGATGCGCAGATGCTGAGCGGGCTGGCGATGACCGCTGCCAGAATCGACGTCGCGAATGAGCCGAAAATAAACGGCATGACGCCGAACTGCGGCTCGCCATGGTTGCCGTCCGGATCCCATTTGGAGCCGAACAGAAACTCGCTGAAGCTGACGCCGTCTTTGAAGAAAGTCGCCAGTCCTTTGGAAGCGACAAAATAAACGATGGACAAAATAATGACGATCAGCAGAATCGCGCAAATCGTCGTATAGCTGCGTCCCGCGAAATCTTCCATATGATGTTTTTTAAACCGTCCGGGACGGGGATTGTCAGCGATGCCTACAGGCCTTTCATCTATAGCTTTCATCGTTGTCCTTCTTTCTAAAGTGAAAATAGAGGCAGAAGTTGGTCTCTCCGCCTCTTGTCGTACATATTCAGTGTTTCATGAGAGCTCAAGGAACCTGATGTTATTTCGTGATGTTGCCGTCCTTGTCGCGTTTCACTTCCATTTTGGAAGCCGGAATGTATCCGAGCTCAACCACGTCGCCGTTTTGCACGGCATCCGAAGTCATGTAGTCCAGGAACGCCTTCACTTCCGGAGCAGGCTCACCTTTGGTGTACATGTGCTCGTAAGCCCATACTGGGTATTTACCGGAGGCTACGTTCTCTTCCGTTGCTTCCACACCGTCATATTTCAGAGTTTTCACTTTGTCGTCCAGGTAGGACAGAGCAAGGTATCCGATGGCACCTGGCGTTTCGGAAATGATCTTTTTCACCGTACCGGAAGAATCTTCTTGGATCGAACCTTGCAGGTCTTCGGTCTTCGTTCCGAGTGCATATTTTTCAAACGTTACGCGGGTACCGGAGCTTGCAGGACGGTTAACGATTACGATCTTTTCATCCTTGCCGCCAACATCTTTCCAGTTCGTCACTTTACCTGTGAAAATATCAACCAGCTGCTGCTTCGTCAGGCTGTCTACACCAGCGTCAGGATTCGTTACAGCAGCCATAGCTACAACAGCCACTTGATGGTCAACGAGTTCTTTGGCTTTGTCTGCATCCAGCTTTTCTTCAGCAAATACGTCAGAGTTGCCGATGTTGGCCTGGCCGCCGGAAACTTGAGTCAGGCCGGTGCCGCTGCCGCCGCCTTGCACTTGAACTTGGATTTTAGAGTATTGGGATTCACCCATGAACTTTTGTGCGACTTGCTCTACGAGCGGTTGGAGTGCTGTGGATCCTACAGCCAGTACGGAACCGCTGAGCGTTTCCCCTGCCGCCGGTTTATCTTCAGTCGTGGTTGTTCCCGCAGCACTGCTGCCGCTATCCGACGCGTTTTTGCTGCCGCAGGCAGCCAGCATAAGTACCAGGACCAACGTACAAAACATAAGTAACGGTTTTTTGAATTTCATAATCTAATGTTTCCCCCCATTTTGGTTTGCCGTGTAACTCTATGAAGTTTACCGACAAGTTCATTGTAGTTCTCTATCATTTTGTAAAATGATGCGTTTTGTAAAAAGAAAGATAAATATCAGAATATAATCTTTATGAGTCCATAGATTAATTCTATAATGAAGAGGAATCGGACGTGACCAAGGGGGAATCATCGTTGAATTTGTTAAAATTGCAAATCCTTGTTTATATTGAAAAATACAAGAAGGTAACCGACGTAGCCAAAGAGCTGGATATGAAACAGCCGACCGTCACCTTTCATATGAAAAGCTTAGAGGAAGAGCTGGGCATCGCCCTCTTCGAGTCCAAGCGGGGCCGCATCCTCTTAACCGACGCCGGCAAGGCGCTGTACCCCTACGCCGTCAAAATGACGGGGCTGGCCGCCGAGGCCCGGAAGGCCGTGCAGGACTACGCCGATTTGGGCAAGGGCATTCTTCATATCGGCGCCGACAGCCTGATGGGGACGATTCATCTGCCCAGGCTTGTCAACCGGTTCTGCCGGCAGTATCCCGGCATCCAGATCGAGCTGACCGTTCAGCCCAGCCGGACCGTTCAGGAGCTGCACTACAACCATGAGGTAGACCTTGCCTTTTATTATTCGCAGGACGTTGCGGCTGCCGGCATCAAGGAAGACCTGCTGCTGGAAGATGAGCTTGTCGTCATTTTTGCGCCGGGACACCCTTTCTCCA
The DNA here is from genome assembly GCF_038009285.1 of Paenibacillus sp. FSL R5-0378. NCBI lineage: Bacteria > Bacillati > Bacillota > Bacilli > Caryophanales > Paenibacillaceae > Paenibacillus > Paenibacillus sp. FSL R5-0378. Next base: position 2,533,936 of record NZ_JBBPAY010000001.1, on the reverse strand, counting down.
GCCTGAAATCGCTGAGCGACCAGCTGGTCGCTCAACACTTCTTCATCCAGCATGCCGAAGGCTCTTTTATGCGGGACTTCACCCGGACCTACGCGATCGAGAGCGGAATCCATTTGTGGGAGCGCATGATCATCAATTCGCCGGAGTCGGTCAAGCACACGGTAGAGGACGGGGATTTCATCTCCTTCTTCCCCTTGTCCGGCATCGCAAGCGAGCTCGCCGCCGGAAGTCTCCAATACTTGCCCGCCCCCGGTCCCGCAGGCAAATCGGTCAAGGCCTATATGGCCTATCACGCCGATCAGCCCTATTCGCCGCTCAGGGAGCAGTTCAAGCAGTTCGTCAAACAGCAAATCACCAAGCAGGATATGAAGCCCTGATTCCGCGGAATCGGGGCTTTTTTTGGCTCCGCCCCCTATGATCGTCCCGCATACTAACACTGTTTCGACCTCGTTTACCCCACGAAAAACGGACAACCCAGCTAAAAAAACACTTTACAATTCTCCCCATCTGTTTTAGCCTATACTCAATAAAGTTTCCTTAGGTAAAAACTTTTATATATGTGCATTAATTTGTCTCAAGGGAAACTTATGTCAAAGTTTTCATAATCCAAAGGAGGTTTATGCTATGCTCCCCCGTCACCGCGACCCTTCGGTGTCCGTCGACAGCCTATTCGTCTCCTATCACGGCAAGGATGCCCTTCGCGGCGTCAGTTTTACGCTGCTTCCCGGCAGCATGACCGGTATTATCGGACCCAACGGGGCCGGCAAATCCACGCTGATGAAGTCGCTCCTCGAGCTGATTCCGCGGGACCACGGCGAGGTTCGCATCCTTGGCGGCAGTGTCAAGGAAGCCCGGACCCGCATCGCCTATGTTCCGCAGCGCAGCGAAATTGACATGACGTTCCCGATTACGGTCATCGATACCGTCCTGCTCGGCACCTACCCGAAGCTCGGCCTGCTCAAGAGGCCGCGGCGGCAGCATAAAGAGCTGGCCTACCACTGCCTGGAGAAGGTCGGCATGGAGGATTTCGGCTCCCGGCAGATCGGCGAGCTGTCTGGCGGACAGGAACAGCGCGTATTTCTGGCCCGGGCGCTCGCCCAGGAGGCGGAGCTGTTCTGCCTGGATGAGCCCTTCGTCGGCGTAGACGCCGCCAGCGAGGAGACGATCGTCGCCATTTTGAAAGAGCTGCGGGATCAGAACCGCACGGTGCTCGTGGTCCATCACGATTTGAGCAAGGCGGAAGCGTATTTCGACGGGCTTGTGCTGCTTAACGGCGAGCTGGTGAAGGCAGGTCCGGCCCGCGAAGTCTGCCGTCCGGACATTCTCAGCCAGGCCTATGCGGCGCAGCTGACCTTTCTTGAAAAGAACGGAGTGGGTGTGTAATGGAATTTCTGAGCGGAATCCTGGAATACGGCTTTTTGCAAAAAGCGCTGCTGACCTCGGTCATGGTCGGAATGATCTGCGGCATTATCGGCTGCTTTATCATTCTGCGCGGTATGGCGCTCATGGGCGATGCGATTTCTCATGCGGTCCTGCCCGGCGTCGCGCTGTCCTATATGCTGGGCATCAACTTCTTTTTCGGCGCCGTGGTCACGGGCGTGCTGACGGCGCTCGGCATCGGATACGTCAGCCAAAACAGCCGGATCAAAAACGACTCGGCTATCGGCATCGTGTTTACGTCCTTTTTTGCCGTCGGCATCATCCTGATTACCTTTGCCAAAAGCTCAACCGACCTGTACCACATCCTGTTCGGCAACGTACTTGCGGTCCGCGCCTCCGACATGTGGATCACGCTGATCATCGGCATCGTGATCGCCGCGGTCGTCTACTTGTTCTACAAAGAGCTGCTCGTCAGCTCATTTGATCCGGTTATGTCCGCGGCATACGGGCTGCCCGGGCGGCTTATCCATTACCTGCTGATGACCCTGCTCACCCTCGTGACCGTCGCCTCTCTGCAGACCGTCGGCATCATCCTCGTCGTCGCCATGCTCATCACCCCGGCCTCCACTGCTTATCTGCTGACCAACCGGCTGTGGGTGATGATTTATCTGGCTGCCGGCTTCGGCGCGTTATCAGCCGTGGTGGGGCTGTATTTCAGCGTCAAATACAATCTGGCCTCCGGTGCAGCCATCGTGCTCGCGTCAGCTATCTGGTTCATGCTGGCATTGGCCTTTTCACCAAAACAGGGCGTCCTGTGGCGGCATTTCCGTTCCCGGCGCAAAAAGGCGGCTCTGAAAGGACTTTGACGCCGTCTGCCCGGAAGGCAGCTGGGTTCGCGCCGCAATGATTCTTTTTAAATAGGAGGGAATCTGTATGAAACATAAAAGGAAGGTTTGGCTCGGAGCCGTACTTATGCTGGTCCTGGCACTTTCCGCCGGCTGCTCCGGTCAAACCGGGAACAAAGCCGGCTCTTCCGGGGAGAAGCCGGTCGTGCTGACCACGTATTCGATCCTCTACGATATCGTGAAGCAGATTGCTGGGGACCGCGTAGAGCTGTATTCGATCGTGCCGGTCGGCACGGACCCCCATGAATATGATCCGCTGCCTGCAGATCTCAAGCATGCCAGCGATGCCGATGTCATTTTCTATAACGGGCTTAATCTGGAGACGGGGAACGGCTGGTTCGCCAAACTGCTGGAGACGTCGGGAAAAGCGGGGGATGACGCCCCTGTCTATGCACTGAGCGAAGGCGTGGAGCCGATGTACCTGACCTCCGCCGGCAAGGAATCCGAGCAGGATCCGCATGCCTGGCTGAGCATTGAGAACGGGATCCGTTATGCAGAGAACGCCCTAGCGGCTCTGACGAAAGCGGACCCGGCCAACCGTGAATATTATGAGCAGAATGCCGGGAACTATATCGAGGAATTGAAGAAGCTGCACGATGATGCCGTGACACGCTTTGCCGACATCCCGGAGGAACGCCGGGTTCTCGTTACAAGCGAAGGGGCTTTTAAATATTTTTCTGCAGCTTACGGGCTGAAAGCCCAATACATCTGGGAGATCAATACGGAAAACCAGGGCACCCCTGAGCAGATGAAACGGATTATTGATATCGTGAAGGCGGAGCAGGTGCCTGCATTGTTTGTGGAGACCAGCGTGGATCCGCGCAGTATGGAGAGCGTCTCCAAGGAGACCGGGGTTCGGATATTCGGCAAGGTGTTCACCGATTCCACCGGCAAGCCCGGGGAAGATGGAGACAGCTACCTCGCCATGATGAAATGGAACCTCGATACGATTCATGCCGGATTGACGAAGTAACGGGTCCCGGCGCCTTTTTCCACACAGCATCTCCCCTTCTTGCCAATGGAATGATCCTGTCTCTTCCTATATATAATAGAGTGATGACATCCTTCTTCATCAATCATCGGCCCGGTTCGGGAGGCTATGCCCAGCCGGGTCCACCCCTCTTTCGCATCCCGGGCGATTCTTGCAATTCCCTGGGCCCTGTGCTTAAATTGCAATAGTGTAATAGTTACTATTAACTTCATTGTCCCGCGTATGGCCCGGCTTAGCACAGGTGTCCAAGCCTTGTGTTTGCTGTGGCCTGATGGCGTTTTTGATAAGGGGTAATCCATGATGCTGAAGAGGGAACGCGGGCGGCCCGCCGGCAGGACAACCTGCGGATGACAGACCGTACGCTGCTAATTCCTATACGCCCTTGGATGGGCTTGGCGATCTGTGTGGAAATTACGAAAGGGGCGTCGATTGATTTTGCATAACCGTTTTTCATGGAGAGCGCTAATAGGTAAACCTTTTATCTTCTTCTCCATTGTCTTGATTTTAAAAATGCTTTTGGTCTGGACGGTCGTGTTCAGGGAAAATGCCGGAGGCTTCGGCATGATGCTGCTGACGGGCATACCGCCCGTATGGCTGCTCTTCTGCCTGATCGAAACGCTGGCCTACCGCAAGAAGCTGGTCACCTACCTGATTGTGGACCTGGTTCTGACCATTATTTATTTTGCCGTCATTATGTACTATAAGTATTTCGGAGTTATCGTTACTTATCATGAACTTCGCCAGGTAAACCAGGTATCCGAGGTCAACAGCAGCGTCTTTTCGCTCATGGATCCGTATTACTTGTTCATTTTCACCGATATCGTCGTGCTGTTCATCCTTATCTGTTCGAGCCGGCGGTTCCGCGCCTTTGGCCGCAGCTTGTCCGTCCGAACGGGCCGCCCGTGGTTTGCGGGGGGAGCCGTCCTGGCACTGATCGCCTGTGCCGCGTGCATTTTTCCGTTCCGGAGCGGGATGAACGAATTCCAGCAGGCCCGGGATATGGGGATTCTCAACTATGAAGCGTATGTCGGCTTTGCCCCTTCCAAGAACATCAAGGTCGACGCCAAGTCGGTCACGCCTGAGGCGGTTGCCCAGGTGAAAGGAACGACCGAGCCGGCTCAGCCGGCATACTGGGGTGCCGCCAAGGGCAAAAACGTCATCGTCATTCAGCTCGAAGCGTTCCAGAATTTCCTCGTCAACCTGAAGATCGACGGCAAGGAAATTACCCCGAACATGAACAAGCTGGTCAAAGATCATATGTATTTCCCGCATTTCTTCCAGCAGGTCGGTCAGGGAAACACGGCGGATGCCGAATTCGTCGTGAACACCTCCCTCTACGTTCCGTCTAACGGGGCTGCTTCCGAGGTGTATGCGGACAAGGCGCTGCCGAGCGCGCCCAAAACGTTTGCCGCGAGCGGCTATCAGACGGCGACGTTCCATACGAACAGCGTCGTGTTCTGGAACCGGGATCAGCTGTATAAAGCGCTCGGTTGGGAAAAATATTACGACGACAAGTTTTTCGGCAAAAATGACCTCGTTTCGTTCGGTTCATCGGACGAGCTGCTATATGCCAAGACGGCCGAAGAGCTGGCACGGATGCAGGGAACCGGCAAACCGTTCTACGTGCAGGTCATTTCCATGTCGGGCCATCACCCTTTCCGCATCCCGGAGCGCAAGTTCAAGATGGAGCTCCCCGACCGTTATAAGGGAACCCTTGTCGGGGATTATATTCAGTCCCAGAATTATGCCGACTACGCCCTCGGCCAGTTCGTGGACGAGCTGAAGAAAAACGGCGTCTGGGACAACAGCGTCATCGTCCTGTACGGCGATCATCAGGGACTTCCGATATATTCCCTCAATAACAAAGAGAAAAAGCTGATGAAGGAAATTTACGGACGGGAGTACACCCTCCCCGATATGATGAACATCCCGCTCGTCCTCTCCGTGCCGAACCAAAAAGCCCAGACGCTGGAGCAGGTCGGCGGGCAGTCGGATATTTTCCCGACGCTGGCCAATCTGATTGGCGTCTCGCTGAAGAACCAGGTGCACTTCGGCCAGGATCTGCTCAACCAGAACAGCCCCGTGCTGCCGCAGCGGTATTACCTCCCGTCGGGCTCGTTTATTTCAGCTAAGGGAGCGTTCGTACCGGGCTCCGGTTATGCCGACGGGGTGACCTATCCGCTGAACGGAGGCAAGGTCACCAAGCCGCTGGATTCCAAGGAAACGTACGAGCGGGCGCACAAGCTGATCAGCATGTCGGATGCTTACGTGGCGGCGCTGCCGGAGTGGAAGGATCAGGAGAAGGAGCATGCCAACACGGATGCGAATACGGATTCGAATGCGGATGCAAACACGGGGGCGACTTCTCCTCCGGCCGGATCCAGAGCAGGGACTTCCCCGGCAAATGATAAAACGAACAGCACCAAAACCAAACCCGCCGATGCCAAGACAGATGGGACCAAACCGGCGGATGCCAAAGCTAGCAGCACTCCAACAGATACCCAGGCTGGCAATACACCAGCGGGCAGCAAACCAAGCAATACCACCCATGCGAATGATTCGGAAAAGCCGTCCAAGCCGGGCGATGCTGCAGGCAAATAAAACTTACGCTTTAGAAACCAAACAAGACCGGAAGGAATCTTTGCGATTCCCCGGTCTTTTCATTTGCTGGCAGCACAGGATCATTTTGCCCAATCGTTAAACGAATTGTGAATTTTTCTTTTACCCCCTTTACAAAATGTAAAATCGGAGTAAATTTTATAGTATAAGCTTTCTCTTAACGAGACGTGGCTCAGCTTGGTAGAGCGCTTGCTTCGGGAGCAAGAGGTCGCAGGTTCAAATCCTGTCGTCTCGATCCTTTATACAATCAACGGTTGCGGGGTACTTGACCGCAGCTTTTTTGTGTTCAAGAACAACAGATGTTGTAACCTCCTCAACGAACGATAACCCTATGTTTTCTACTGTACTAAACTCTCCATATCGGGCTGCAATTTGTTCCGCAAAACATACAGCATAATGGCCCCAACCAGGAACGCGACGGCATCCGCGATGACGAGCGACCAGACTACCCCGTGGAAGCCGTTCATTCGATTGGCGATATAGAGCACAGGAATCAGCGTAACTCCTTGAATAATGGACATAATAAACGCAGCGGTTCCTTGTGCGGTCGCTTGGAAGATCCCCGTAAACAACGTGGTCATGCCTGTAATGAACAAGGATAAGAACGTCACATGCAGGATGTAGCTGCCCATTTCGATTAATTGCGGGTCATTCGTAAATAAACCAATCAAGTGGTCGGAAATCAAATAGACGATGATGCCAAACGCGACGGCTAACGCTACAATCGTTTTGATCGTAAATCCGATCGTTTGCTTCATACGCAATTTATTCGCTGTAAAAGAGAAGGCAATCAATGGCACGACTCCCTCACATAAACCCATCAGAATAAACTCGGGAAACTGCAATAAGCGCGATGAAATTCCGTAAGCTGCAACGGCCGGATCTCCATATTCTACAAGAAAACGATTAAAGATGAGCGACATGGCCCCCAAAAAGATACTCATGATAAAAACGGGCACTCCAATTTTGATGACATTGCTCAAAATCTCTTTGGACGCCTTAAACCATTTAACGGAGATCGTTAAAAATGAGCTCTTGTATCCCATATGGTAGGCGTAGAATACGCTGGCGACCAGGTTGGAAACGACCGTAGCAGACGCAACGCCGATCACGTCCCAATGAAAAGCGAAGATGACCAGCGCATCGAGAATAATATTCACGACAACACTCAGAATCATCCCCATCATCGACGTCCTTGCCGCACCCTCCGAGCGTACGATATTTTCCAGTGTAAAAAATAAGATGACGAATGGTGAACCAATAAGCATCATCGTCACATAGTCCTTCGTAAAGACGAAGGAGTCGGGCGTTGCCCCCAATCCATGGACAATGGGATCAATCAGCGGGATACCTACGGCCATCACGATAAGACCAATAACTAAACTGCTGTAAAAGGCGAATGATGACACATGCTTGACATCATCAAACTTTTTCTCTCCCAGTAAACGGGAAATGAAGGTACCGCCGCCGATGCCAATCAAGTTGCCCAGTGCCATAATGATGGCGAACAACGGCAAGGTTAACGCGAGAGCGGTTAACATCGCCGTATTGTGGAGTGTGCCCAGGAAATAGGCATTCAATATGGAATAGATGACACTCATTGACGTGCCCAGCATCATCGGTACGGCGAAATGAGCTACGGCTTTGGCGACCGGTGCCTTTTCAAAGTAATAAAGATTTTCTGTATCCATGCGGGTCCCTGCTTTCTTTATTGATTTAGGTCAACCGTTTAACAGTGCAGATGTCATCTTACAGTGTTAGTTTGAACCTTACAGTGTTAGATGATATCATGGACTTATGAACATGTAAAGCATAAACTTACACTGTTAGGTAAAAGGATGGATTCCCGATGAAAAAACAGCAGCCTCAGATTTCGGAGGATCGGATTTTGGAAGCCTCATGGGAGCTTCTTGGCGAGGAAGGTATCGAAAAGTTCAGCATGAGACGATTGGCCGACCGGCTGGGGATTCAGGCTCCCTCGATATACTGGTACTTCAAGAGCAAACAAAATCTCTACCATCGTCTGGCCAACCAGGTATCGAAAATTATTCTGGAGGAGTACCACGCCGAGGGGGACTGGAAGGAGCAGCTGAAGGGGCTGGCGGTAACGGTGCGAAGCGTGCTCGGCCGGTATCCCTGCTCCACGCAGCTTATGATGTTGACGCTGCCCCACGAACCGGACATCATCCGGTTCACCAACCGGATGCTGCTCTGCGTGGAATCGACGCCGCTCGAGCAGGAGCAGAAAATGCAAGTGGTTCTTACGCTTATGAATTATATTTTCAACTTCGTTCTGGACGATTATGAGCACCAGCGCAATGTCTCCGCGATTGTTAAGGAGCATGGAGAAGGAGCGCTTCCGGGTGAGGAGATGATTCGTCTTCTGGACTCCATGAGCGAGACGGATGCCGGACTGTTCCGGAGGATGTTCAAGAACGGGCTATTCGAGCTGATGGGGACAGACAAGGCGTTCGAGTTTGGACTGAAGCTGATTCTGCTCGGGATCGAGCAGGTGATCCAGGAGCAGGAGAAATAGAACGCAACGTGAACCGCCCATCCGGTTATCGGATGGGCGGTTTCAATAGGGTTACCGTTTACATCGTAAAGACTGCTTTCTCAGGAGGGATTCTCCTGAAGGGAGTTATCTTTTTTACTATGAATCACCCTGCCTCTGTACAGGGTAACGATGGCTGAAACAATAGCCAGGATAACAAACAGACCTCCGATCCAGGCATTGGCCGTAACCTCATAACGGCTGATCACCACGCCGCCGATGGCAGATCCCGCAGCTACGCCGAGATGCAGCGAGGAGGTATTCAGGGAGAGCTGGATGTCCGCCGACTTTGGTGCAAGCCGCACCAAATAGCTTTGAATAGCCGGACTTGGCGCCATGTTAAACGCACACCAGACGATGACGACGGGCAGCAAGCGCAGCATGGAGGCAGCTGCCCAGGGCAGAAGCAGGATCGCCATGGCGTGGAGCAGCAGCGTGACGATCATTGTCCGGGCTGCCCCAAAGCGGTCGGCCGCCCACCCTCCAATCCACCCCCCTGCAATGCCGGCGAGCCCATAAACCAGCAAGACGAAGCTGATTTGACCGGGAGACAGGTTCAACATGGTCTGTAAAAACGGCGTGATATAGGCATAGATCGTAAACTGGCCCGTCATTTGCAGAATGGAGACGAGATGGGCGAACACAATTTTAGAATTTCCCAACGTACGCAGCTGTTCCCGCATCGGAAGCTTAGGCGGAGACGCCGCTTGGGGCAGAAATTTCATGATGCATATCGTCACAATGAACGAAAGTACGCCAATAAAAGCAAAGGTTGCCCGCCAGCCCCAAGCCTCGCCGATCAATGTCCCCAGCGGAACGCCGAGCACGAGGGCGCCGCTAATTCCCATAAAGATCATTCCAATGGCACGCCCTTTTGCTTCAGGTGTCACAATCCCCGAAGCCAGGGTGATCGACAGAACGACAACAATGGAGCAGCTTGCCGCCAGAATAACCCTGGATAGCAGCAGCATCGTAAAATTCGGACTTAACATAGACATGATATTTCCAGCCGTAAACACCAGCATGGCGATGACCAGCAGCCTTCGGCGCTCAACCTTCGTAGTTAAAGCGATCAAGACGGGGGATCCTAAGGCGAAAACCAGAGAATACACCGAAACCAGTTGGCCGGCCACACCGACGGAAACGCGAAGGTCCCGGGCGATCATATCCAAAATCCCGGCAATGACCAGTTCAACGGAGCCTACTGTAAAGGCAGCCAGCGCCAGAATGAAAATGCGCTTATCCATTCCTCTTCCTCTCCTTTCTTTCAACCTGATTATGAACCAGCTGAAAAAAGCAGAGGTAGTCTAAAAATCGCAAATGATTGCCTGATTCTCTCAAAACGATTCATCGCTGGACCCAACAGGGTTTATAATGGACATAGATAAGGAGGGGAAAACAATTCATGCGGGATTTATCCAACCACGCCAATTCCCTGGTTTCGTATCAAAAGGAATTGTCCTTATTGATGGAAAAACATACGGACGGAGACGGCATTCACGAGACGCTCATTCCTTCCCTTTCCCTGATTCGCAGTTCGAAAACGACGTTCCCTTCGTTTTCGGTCCATGAACCGGAGCTGTGCATCGTCTCCCAAGGTTCGAAGGTGGTCATGCTTGCAGACGAGAGCTTTACGTATGGGCCGTCCAGCTATCTGGTTATCTCCCTGGATTTGCCCGTCTCCGCACAGATTATTGAAGCATCGCCTGATGTGCCTTATTTGTGCTTCAGGCTTAAACTAAACCTAAAAGATGCGTTGGACTTAGTAAACGAGGCTAATCCGGTATCCCGGAAGAAGCTCCGTTCGAAACGGGGGTTATTCGTAGAACAATCGACTGCTCCTCTCTTGGACGCGGCTGTCAGGCTTACACGCCTGCTCGATAACCCGGAGGATATACCGATACTGGCACCGCTCATCGTTCGTGAAATCTTATATCGGGTTTTGCAGGGAGAGCAAGGAGACGTATTAAGGCAAATGGCCTTGAGGGGAAGCAGCTCGAACCGGATTGCCGTGGTGGTAGAGCAGCTGAAGCGGGAGTACATGGAGCCGCTTCGAATCGATGAGCTGGCGGCCGCTGCCCATATGGCCCCCTCCTCCCTGCACCGTCATTTTAAAGAGGTCACGGCCATGAGCCCGCTGCAGTACCAAAAGCAGCTGCGGCTGCAGGAGGCCCGCCGTCTCTTGTTATCCGAATCTGCCGATGCAGCGGATGTTGCTTTTCGAGTCGGTTACGAAAGTCCGTCCCAATTCAGCCGCGAATACGCCCGGCTTTTCGGCCTTCCGCCGATCAGCGACATCACGCGGCTTCGGGAGCAGTTAGGCCGGGTGCCCTGATCCAAGAGCCCCCGGCTCCAGTCTGTAATCACAATCTTGAAGAGAATAAAAAAAACGCCTATCGGCGTAAATAAACATAAAAATAGGATCATGTATTGCCTTTCAGCAATCACATGATCCTATCAACGATGCGGTCGAGAGGACTCGAACCTCCACGGGGGGTTAGCCCACACGGACCTGAACCGTGCGCGTCTGCCAATTCCGCCACGACCGCATATTCAGTTGGTCACGTTCGAAATGTTTTTTTCTTAGCGACAAGATAGATCTTACCATGGATCCATTATCATCGTCAAGCGTTTAGCCAAACTTTTTTTATAAAGTCGAAAAGCGGAGTTCCGGGACGAACCTGCCGGGTGATTCCCTGGTGTTTCTCGTTCCCAAACTCCGCCGTGTTTCGTTACCTTCTGACCGTCTTCCCTGCCTCAAGGGTCAGCTCTTCCCCCTTGTGGCGGATCTGCAGCGGTTCACCCTCCAGAAGTCCGTATCCCGTTCCTTCCGCGTCGACAAGCACCTCCAGAAGCCGGCCCTGGTTCATGATCCGGAAGCGATAGCTGTCCCACTGCCCCGGCAGCGCCGGCGCAAATTCCAGCATGCCGTCTACCAAGCGCATGCCCGCAAACCCGTATACGATGGACATCCAGGACCCGGCCATGGCCGCCGTATGCAGCCCGTCCTTGGCATTCCGGTTGATGTCATCCAGATCCATGCGCACTGTCCGGTCGAAATAAGCATACGCTTCGTCGAGTTCGCCGATCTCGGCCGAGACGATGCTGTGAATGCACGGCGACAGTGAGGAATCATGCGTCGTCAAAGGCTCATAGTAGCGGTAGTTCCGGATCTTCTCCTCTATCGTGAACCGTTCGCCGAGCAGGAACAGCGCCAGCACCAGATCGGCCTGCTTCAGCACCTGGTGGCGGTAGATGACGAGCGGATGAAAATGCAGGAGCAGCGGGTACTTGTCGGCCGGCGTGTTCTGAAAATCCCATTTGGCCTTCGTCAGGAACGTATCGTCCTGCGCATAGATGCCTAGTTCGGCATCATACGGCACGAACATGTTCTCCGCTGCCCTGCCCCAAAGCGCGATTTCCTCGTCCGTCAGGCCGATCGCCGCCCGCAGGCGCTGATCTTCCGCCGGATGTGATTCCGCCAGCCAGCCGGCCACCTGCACCGCGTAGCGCAGCTGATCCTGCACCATAAGGTTCGTATAGGCGTTATTGTTGACGATGGCCGTATACTCGTCAGGTCCGGTCACGCCGTCGATGCAGAACTTTCCGTCGCGGGCGGGGTTGAAGTGTCCAAGGTCCAGCCAGAACCTCGACGTCTCAAACAATATTTCGGCGCCCTCATTCAGCAGGAAATCGGAATCTCCGGTGGCGGACACATACTGCTTGATCCCGTAGGCAATGTCCGCGTTGATGTGGGCCTGGGCCGTACCGGCGGGATAATACGACGAGTTCTCTTCCCCGTCGATGGTCCGCCAAGGGAACAAGGCTCCCTTCTGCGACATGACCCGGGCCCGTTCGCGGGCTTTGTCCAGCGTGGCGTAGCGGAAATGCAGCAGCGCCCTGGCAATATCCGGCCGGGTATAGGTGAAGAACGGCAGCATGTACATTTCCGTATCCCAGAAGTAATGGCCTTCATATCCTTCGCCTGTGAGACCCTTGGCGCCGATGTTTGTCGCGCCGTCCCGGCCGACGGACTGCAGCAGCTGAAACGCATTGAAGCGGATGCCCTGCTGCAGTGCAGGGTCGCCGGCGATTTCCACGTCGGCGGTTTTCCAGAACTGTTCGAGAAAAGACTGCTGTTCTTGGGCAAGCACCTCAAACCCCGACTGCCGAGCCATCCGCTGAACCTCTTCAGCACGGACAAGCAGTTCCCCTTCGGCATAATCCTTGGACGTATGGTACGTGACGTATTTGGTGAGGGCTGCGCTCTCCCCCTGCCGGAGTGAAACGGTAAATTCGGATGCCGCATACTCGTTCTCCGACCACGCCGAAGTCTGGGAGGGCTGATTCGTCTGCAGATCATGGCTCATGGTCGTCAGGAGCACAAATCCCGAATGCCGCGTACGCTGCCTCATCCAGGACAGCTCTCCGTCACGGCCCGTATCTTCGAGCAGCAAGCTCGGCTCAGCCTTGGCTGCGCCCAGACGGGGATCGCCGTTGTTGTTCTGCGATGCGATCTTACCGTCCAGCGCGGAGGTCAGGCTGATGGCCCCGCTGAAATTAAGGGCGGTGACTTCATAATGGATCGCCGCCAAATGCTTGTGCTGGAGGGCGGCGAACCGGCGGATCCGGATCCGGGCACGCTGGCCGCCGGGTGCTTCCCACTCGATCTCGCGCGTCAGCATTCCCTTTTTCATGTCCAGCTCCCGCCGGTAGTCGTGGACGACGCCGCTGTTCAGATGGAACAGCTGGCCCTCGATCCGCAGCTCCACCCGCTGCGCGTTGGTCACGTTCAGCATCGCGTGATTCCGCTCCGGATACCCGTACGCCCCTTCCGGATACACGATCGGCTCGGAGTCATAGAACCCGTTCAGATAGTTGCCGGTGACGGAGGTGCCCAACATGCCGTAAAAGCCTTCCTCGAAATTGCCGCGCATGCCGATATATCCGTTGCCGATGGCAAACAGGCTTTCGCTGCGCTGGTTGTTTGCCTCGTCATACGTTTCCTCGGACAGACTCCATGCCTCATAAGGGTACAACGGCTGCGGCCTCACATACGTTTCCATTCTCATCTTCGACTTCAGCTCCTTACGCCGCAAGGGCTTCATTATATGTTCATGTTACCCAGCGGTACCGTTAACCTTTCACCGATCCGCCCATCAGTCCTCTGACGAAGTACTTCTGGAGCAGGAAGAAGATCGCAAGCGGCATCAGCATCGAGATAAAGGCGGCGGACGTCAGCAGGTGCCAGTCGTTGCCGCGGGAGCCGACCAGATCGGCGATTTTCATCGACATGACCTGCACTTCCGGCTGGTTGCCGATAAAGATCAACGAGACGAGGTAGTCGTTCCATACCCACAGAAACTGGAAGATGCCGATGGAAGCAAGCGCCGGGACCGACAAGGGCAGGATCAGCCGGCTGAAAATCGTGAAGTGGGTAGCCCCGTCCATAAAGGCCGATTCGAACAAGTCTTTTGGCAGCTGGCTGATGAAGTTGTACATAAAGTACGTAACCAGCGGCAATCCGAACGCCGTATGCGCCAGCCAGATCCCGAGGTAGCTGCCGTTCAGGCCGAGCGAAGTATAATCTTTCAGCACGGGGATGAGCGCCACCTGAATCGGAATGACCAGCATCGCGATAATGACGACGAACAGCGTCTTGCGCCCCGGAAAACGCAGCCAGGCGAAGGCGTAGGCGGCGAAGGATGCGATCAGGACCGGAATGACCGTCGCCGGAACCGCAATCGTCAGCGTGTTCCAGAACGCCTGGGATAAGCCGGTTCCCTTCTCCTTCGACTCGCTGCCGTCGGCATTTTTGATCGTATATTCCTTGCCTGTGATCACGTTTTTATAGTTATCGAGCGTCAGTTTGGACGAGCCGACCCAGCCCTGATCCTGCACGCTGATTTCGCGTGCGCGGCGGTTTTCCCAGGTCAGCCGCTTTCCGTCCTGCATGACGCCGCTCTTGAGCTGGTCGTCCGTATACGTCTGGCCGTTCACTTCGATCGGCCCGCGCAGGTCGACATCCTTGGACAGCTGAATCGTGTCCTTCGTTTTCCATTCCTGGTGAGGGAATACCTTCCACCATCCGGTCTCCAAAATATCCGCAGCCGGACGGAAGGACGAAATCAGCAGCCCCAGCGTCGGCAGCAGCCATACGAAACAGATGATGCCGAGCACGATGTTGACGATCCACTTTTTGCTTCTTCTTTTCTTTTTGCCTGCCATGTCAGAATCCCCCCTGCTTGCGGAACTGGCGCAAATTGATGATGATGACCGGCAGGACGGCGATCAGGAGCACGATGGCCAGCGTTGAGCCGTAGCCGAAGTTCCGGTACATGAAGAACTGCCGGTAGAACTGGGTCGCCACCACTTCCGTGCCGTACTGTCCGCCCGTCATGACCATGACCACATCGAAAATTTTCAGGGTGAACACGATGATCGTCGTCGTGACGGTCAGAATCGTCGTCGAAATAAACGGAATGATGATGCGGAAGAAAATGCGGATTTCGCCGGCTCCGTCGACGCGGGAGGCTTCCAGAATATCGTCCGGCACGCCCTTGATGGCCGCCGAGAAGATGACCATGGCGAAGCCCGTCTGCATCCAGATCAGGATAATGATCAGGAAGAAGTTGTTCCACGGCTGGAGCATGCTGACCCAAGCCTGGGGCTCACCGCCGAGCGCCATGACGATGGCGTTCAGGAGGCCGATCTGCTCGTCTCCCGGCTGGTAATAGTACACAAACTTCCAGATGACGCCGGCCGCCACGAAGGAAATGGCCATCGGCATGAAAATGATCGATTTTGCGATCCGCTCATAACTGCTCCGGTCTGCAAGAATGGCAATCAGCAGCCCAAAGGCGACACACGCCAGTGTTCCGACGAAAACCCACAGCAGGTTGTTGCGCAGCGCGGTCGCGAGCAGCCGGTCGCTGAAAATGGCGATATAGTTGCCCAGACCGACGAACTTATCAGAAGACGCATTGAAAAAGCTCAGGTACAGCGTACGCAGCGCCGGCAGCACGAGCAGCCAGCCCAGCACCAGAACCGCCGGCCCGATAAACACATACGGGAGCACGCTGCGGCTGATCCGGTCGGGAAACTTCTCCACCGCCCAGGTAAACGTATAGTAAATCAAGTAAACGCCCAGAACGCCCCATAGAACGGCCAGCACTGCGGTAAGCAGCGGGTTCAGGGACGAATCCCGGAAAAAGACGAAAATCACGCCGTTGACGGCGATATTGGCGATCAGGACGCCCAGAAAGATGAGCAGTGCCTTGATGCTGAATCCCGGTTTCGTTTGCGTATTCATAGGTATCCTCCTAAACAGACGACTTCATGGGTAGATCAAACGCGGGGAGGAAAAAGAGAGGCCGACGGATCGCTAAACCCGATCAGCCTCTTT
Source organism: Paenibacillus sp. FSL R5-0378 (assembly GCF_038009285.1). Classification (NCBI taxonomy): domain Bacteria; kingdom Bacillati; phylum Bacillota; class Bacilli; order Caryophanales; family Paenibacillaceae; genus Paenibacillus; species Paenibacillus sp. FSL R5-0378. The sequence continues at coordinate 2,518,082 of NZ_JBBPAY010000001.1, read as the reverse complement.
GGTTGCCCATCCCTGCCTCTCCGCTGCCAAAAAGCTAAGCGGCTGCGGTTAGTTGTTCCAGCCGGCCTGAATTTGCTTCAGCGCCTCATCCAGCGTCGCGGTGCCGCTGACATAGTCGGTCATGCCCTTCCAGAACGTGCCGGCGCCCACTTTGCCCGGCATCAGGTCGGAACCGTCAAAACGAAGGGTCGTCGCATCCTGGACCAGCTTCGCCATGCGGCGGTCGGACTCGGATGTGTACCAGTCGAGCGAAGCGTCGTTCATCGGAGCAATCACGCCGCCGGACTGCACCCACGACTTGATCGATTCGCCGGTCGTGAAGAACTCCATCACCGCACGGACTTCCGGACGGTCGTTGAACATGGCATAGATGTCTCCGGCCACAAGCACCGGTTTGCCGTATTTCGAATCGATCGGCGGCAGGTAGAACCAGTCGTAGTCCTGGTCGACCTTGGCCGTTTCAGGGAAGAAGCTGGTAATAAAGTTGCCTGTCAGGTTGAACCAGGCTTTCGGAGGATTCTCGAACATCGGCTTCGGCGCATCGCCGAAAGCGGTCGTCACGATCGATTTGGTGCCGCCATAGACATAATCCTTGTTCATCCAGATTTTGGACATGAGTTCAAACGCGTTCTTCACTTCAGGCGAGGTGAAAGGCAGCTCGCCTTTGACCCATTTGTCGTAGTTTTCAGGTGTTGTCGTGCGCAGCATAATGTTTTCGATCCAGTCGGTTCCCGGCCAGCCGGTAGCCGCACCGCTCTCGATGCCAATCGTCCATGCCGGGTCTCCGTCCTTGGCGATCTGCTCGGTCAGAGCCATCATTTCGTCCCAAGTTTCCGGAACTTTGTAGCCGGCTTCCTCAAACTGCTTTTTCGGATACCACACCAAGCTCTTCACGTTGCTGCGGTTCCAGATACCGGCCATAATTTTGCCGTCCTTGCCGTCCATCGTCCCCATGTCGAGCCAGCTTTGGTTGTAGTTCTTCTTCAGTTTCTCCTGGTCCAGAACTTTGGTCAGATCCACCACTTTGCCGGTCTTGGCGATTGAAGCCAGCAGGCCTGGCTGCGGGAAGTCGGCGATATCCGGCGCGTTGCCGCCGTCCACGCGGACGTTGATAGTCGCCTCGAACTCCTTGGAGCCTTCATATTGAATATCGATGCCCGTTTTATCCTCAAAGTCTTTGATGCTGGATTCGAATTTCTTCTGGTCTGCATCCACAAACGGCCCGAACATCGTCACTTTGGTGCCTTTATATTTGCCCTGAAGCGCCTCCTCCAGCGGCGAACCCGGTGTGGCCGCAGGCTCGGTTGCCGTCGCTGTCGAACCTCCGTTGTTAGACGCCGTACCGGCAGGTTCTGTCGAAGGACCTGCATCCTTGCTGCTTCCGCAGGCGCTCATCACCATTGTAAACGACAGTCCCAGCACCATCAGCAGCGATAGTTTGGGCTTTGATGTTTTTTTCATTTTGGAACATCCCCTTTTCTTCATTTAGAAAACGATTCATGATTCCTGATTCAGGTTACGGATGCCATCACGGGTTCCTAGCTTAGCGGCCGCTCACCCCCTTCACAGAATTGAATTCGGCGCCATCCTGAAACATCCAGTTCATACACCATTGAACATATTCGTAAAATACAACGCTTACATGAATCCGGGAGGAAATCTCCCTCTGAAAAGCTTTTCAGTATCGTGTAAAAAAAAGAGCTTATCGACGTATCTTCACAGCAGACAGACCGCATTTAGCGGAAGTTTTACTTGCGAGATCCGGAAGCGGAAGCTCCGAAGCTTTTACTATCTGATCTCTAAAAAAAGATCTGCTTATCTCTGGCGGGATGACTCCCTTACGATCAGCTTATGCTTCATCATCTCCTTTGGGACCTTCACGCTGCCTGTCGTAAGCAGTTCATGAAGCTTCTCCGCCGCGCGGTACCCGAGCTCGTAAATCGGCTGGGCCACCGTCGTCAGCTTCGGAATGAACATATTCGCCATCCGCAGATTGTCGAACCCGACGACCGACACCTGACCCGGCACGAGAATATTCCGGTCCTTCAGATACGAGATCGTCCCCATGGCGAATTCGTCCGCCACGCAGAATACAGCCGTAATGTCCGGATGGGCTGAAAAAAGCTCGTGCGTCGCATGATAAGCCTGCTCGAACCGGTGTTCCGCGTACGCCACTTTTTCGATGTTGTGGGTGAGCCCGCCTTCCTTCATGGCCCGGACGAATCCTTCATACCGCGGCGGCCCCGATACCGAGTTCACATGGTTGAAGCCGATCATACCGATTTCCCGGTGGCCCAGCTCAATGAGGAACTTCACGGCCTCATAGGCGGCCTCCTCGTCGTCGACCTCGACGCTCGGAACCTCGAATTCGTCCGAATGCGAGGACAGCAGCACGAACGGGATGCGGCATGCGGTGAGCTTCTCATAGTACTCCGGATACAGGATATCGCTGGCGAAGACGATGCCGTCCACCTGCTTCTCGCGGAAGGCATCGACGTACGACAGCAGACGGTCCTTGTCGCGGTCGGTGTTGCAGATCATCAAGCTGTATCCGAGCTTGACGCAGGCGTCCTGCATCCCCCGGATGATCCCGGCAAAGTACATGTTCTCGATATCCGGGATGAGGAGCCCAAGGGTAAAGGACTTTCTGTAAATCAGTCCCCTGGCAAAGGCATTCGGCTGATACTGAAGCTTCTCGATCGCTTCGAGTACGCGTGAGCGCTTGGCCTCCACCACCGATTCGGGCGAGTTCATGACCCGCGAGACCGTGCTGATGGAGACACCGGCCATCTTGGCAACATCTCTGATTGTTGGTTTCATGTAGGCAACTTCCTTTTTAAGAAAACCTTTTCAAGGCGATTATAGCAAGGGTATTTCGAGTTGGCAACAACTTTTTTAAGCGCTTACAATTACCTTTTTATGCCGAAACGTTTTTACTCATTTAAGGTGCCTATAGCTGCATAGGGAAAGGTTCTTCGTTCTCCCAGCAAAAAAAGCCCCATCAGGGCTTTTAGGTAATGCGCCAAACGTTCGCGGTTTCTTTCGGGAAGGTCAGCTGTACATTGGTCCCGTCTGGGCTCCGGTACGGATTTATAAAATTGCTACATGGACGAAACCACTAACTTCGCAGTCCCGGTTCAGGACTTCGCCATCCCTGTGTAGACCAGAATTGCGTCCCGCAGAAACTCCGCCGCTCCCGGCTGCTTCGCATCATAGTAAGCCTTGAAGCGCTCGTCGTCCACATACATCTGGGCCAGCCCGGCATGCGCCTCTTTGCTGTAATCGCTCCAGTAGTACGTCAGCCACTGCTTGTGGAGGTCAGCCGTCTTCTGGGCGAGCTCACCGGCAGGATCCCCGGTTTGATAAGCCTGCCCAAGCGTGGACAGCACCTCATCGGCCAGGCGCGACACCTCTTCGTACTGCTCCTTGGTCATGTTTTTCACCTTGGCGTTGGAACGCTCGATGGCCGCATCCCCGTACTTCTCACGGATTTCCTTGCCGTACTTCTGTTCGTTATCGTCAATGAGTTGTTGTTTGAAGCCTTCAAATTTCTGCTGATCCGTCATGTTCATTCTCCCTTCCTGATACTGGATCGTCCGTTCCACGTTGGCAATCAGCCGGTCCAGCTGCCTGCGTTTGTCAAGAAGCTTCTCACGATGTTCCTTCAGAGCTTCGCTGCTGTTAAAAGAAGGTGAGGACATCAGCTCCTTGATGCGGTCCAGGCTTACGTCCAGCTCTCTGAAAAATAAAATTTGCTGCAGCCTGTTCACCTCATCCTCCCCATAAATCCGGTACCCTGACGAATTGATCCTAGCCGGCTTAAGAAGACCGATTTCGTCATAGTACCTCAGGGTCCGGGTGCTGACACCCGCGAGCCTTCCCAGCTTCTGCACGGTGTATTCCATGGGATCACCTCCTGACGGTTTCACTGTACACCTTTACGTAACGTCAATGTCAAACCTATTTTGTACACAACAAAAAGGGCTTACCAGGCCGACCTTCAGATGAAAGCCATGCCGTGCAGCCCTTGAAGTAACATTTGACCTATGGCTATGCTCCATTACTCAGCTGAAGCCTGGTTTCGTCCGCCCCATTTATCCACCCATCGCTCCATTTCCTTTAGGGCGAGCTGAAAATCAGCGCCCTTCTCCGTCAGCGAATATTCGACGGTCACCGGGACCGTGGGGAACACCTCGCGGTTCACAAGTCCCATCCGTTCGAGATGCCGGAGCGTATCCGTCAGCGACTGGGTTTTGATCACGGACGCATTGCGCTGAAGCTGATTAAACCGCTGCGGGCCCTTCAGCAGTTCATCCAGTACGAGGAACGCCCATTTGGTCTTCAGGATTTGCAGAACCTCGCAAATTTTCGAGCCCGACTCTTCGGGATCATATTTCAAAGCATGATCTTCCAAAGTGCTTCGCCTCCCTCGTGTTCGAGAAAAAAAGTACCGACGTTAAAAAGTACCGACATTATCCCGCCTGGCCGGCAGGATGCTGCCCTGAATATATAGCTTCAGAATGCCCGTGTCAATGAGCGGATGGTACGCTTGCCGGATTTCTACGGCCGATCATAAAGCTCGCCCAGTGCCGCAAACGAAGCCTTCGTGTCCCACGGCATCCCGGGGTAGGCCGCCCCTGTCCGCCCGTCTTTGAACGTGCGCACGACACTGTAGCTCGCCGTATCCAAATTTAAGGCCGGCTCTTCGTCATACGGATAGCTTGGCATGGCAAAGGTAAACCAAAAGGCTCCATCCACCCCTTCTTCCTGAAAAATATCGAAAAGCTCCCTCATGTACCGGACCTGCACCTGTTCGTTCCTCACGACGGCCTCCCCCAGCCGCTTGGGCGAATGTCCATGATCTACGACGTTCCAGCCAAAACCTCCCCGGTCCTGCGCCCCTTCGTAGGTGCAGCATCCGAATTCCGTGATGACGACCGGTTTCCCGTGCTTGAAATAGGAGCGCAGCTGCTTCCGGTAGCGCTTATCGTTATACGCATCGCGGTAATGATCGGCCGAAACGATGTCAAAGGGACCCCAATTCACATTTTCCCACGTACCGGAAGCATAGGTGACTTGCCCGTGGAAATGCTCCCGAATCACGTTTACGGCTCTGCTGAGAAAAGCGTTCAGACGCTTATGAAAAGATCCCTTCTGAATGGTGTATTTGAGCAGCCGCCAAGGGCTCATCAGCACCCCGATCCGGTCGAAGGACGCAGCTCCTTCCAACATCCCTTTCATGAACAGACTCAACTCGCAGCCGGCCACAAACACGACGTCCGCTCCTTTTCGCCGCAGCGTCTCCGCCGCGATTGCACATTCCCTGTAGTACTCGAGCATCGCTTGTTCTTCCTCATCGATCAGAGCCGGGGAGAACCACACCTCGAGCCCCTGATGGAGAGCGCATTCCGAAGCCGCCACCAGCCTGCCCACCTCCCTGCCCGAAATACGGATACTGGTGCAGTGCAGTTCTCTCTGGATGATCGCCATTTCCTTCCGGACGGTCTCCGGATCAAAAAGTTCTCTCGAGGAGGGCTGATCCGGTCCCCGGGTGTACGTTCCGACATCATAGTTGATTCCCCTCCGGCGGGGACCGCCGCTCCTGCGATTTATTGGATCATTGGCCATGGTGCGGGTCATTAGGGTTCCTCCTCCGTCTCGTTTTTAATTAATATTTATTTACTATTACTGTTGATATTTTGCGTTAATACGTGAATAATATAAATAAATATTTACTACCTGTCAAATGGACAGGGATGAAGGAGAACACGCCATGAATTCAGACAACTCCAAGCTTGCCGCAGCTTATATTCAGCTGATCCCGCTGCTTCACCGCGGCTTTGACATGCCTTCTGCGCGGCAAATGTTGCCTGAGCTGACGCATTTGCAGTACCACGTGCTCGAGGCTTTATATCATCAACCGGATAGTTATTCGATGAGCCTTCTGGCCAAACATCTGCATATATCAAAGCAGCAGCTTACGCCCCTGATCGCCAAGCTTGAAGAGAAGGAGTGCCTCACCAAGCAGCCGGACCCTCAAGATAAGCGTCAGATCGGATTGTCCTTGACCGAGAAAGGCCGGCGAATCGTAAGCAGCCGGTGGGAGTCCTTCCACCACGAGCTGAGCCGGCAGCTGGACCGTCTTAGCGAGGAGGACCGAAGCGATCTCGGCTTCTGCCTTGAGAAGATGACCCGAATCCTGCGCCGGTTGGATCCGGATACCTCAAAGGCGGATTAGCCCGGCCTGCCCGGCCGGGCTTGATCCGTTACTCGGGCCGGCTTGCGGGAGCGGATTCCCGCTGCCGGTACAGTGGGAGCACGATAAGCAGGCCGATCAGCAGGCACAACCCTGCCAAGCTATAGATGATTCCGAGCGGTAAGCGGCCGGCGAGCACGCCGGACAGGCTCATCATCAAGAGCATGGCTCCCGTCATAAGCGGCGTGCGGATTCCGCTCACCCGTCCGATGTATTCGGGCTCCGTATGCTGCATGACGAGCGTTTGGTTACCGATGAATATCGCCGGCTGCAGCAGGGCAATAACGAACTGGGCCAGCATCGTGAGCCACAGCATATCGGACCATCCGGTGACGGCAATCCCGGCTGCATTGACGATCAGGCCGAGCATCAGCAGCGTCTGGGGAGCCATGCGGCCGGCCAGCGCAAATGCGGCGATCCCGCCGGCAATCTCCCCGGCGCCATACGGGATGGACAGCCATTTCAGGTGATCGGCGGGAAGACCGAGCTTGTCGGTCACGATGAAGACGCTTAGCGGCGAAATGAGGCCGATCCCCAGACCGACAGCCGCAAAACAGAGACTGAGCCGACCCAGTAAGCGGTTCGAAGTGACATAACGGATGCCGTCCCTCATCTCCCGGAATACCGAGGTTCCTTGTCTTCGGCCGCCCCCTTCGGCCTTGGAATCGGCTGGAATCCATCCCAGCACGGCGGCGGACAGCAGAAAAACAGTCCCGGTCAAGCCCATGGAAACGCCGATGCCGAAGGTTTGGTACACCCATGTCCCCAGAACGGGGCCGAGCACCATAAACACGGCAAACATCGTCTGCAGCACAGACATCGCCGGCTGGATCAAGTCCGCTGCGGCCCATTCTTGAAACAGCCTCATTCCTGACGGCTGCGACAATTGGGACAGCACGGCGGATATCAAGGTCGGGAAGAATACGGCTTCCCAGGCACCCGATTTCATGGCCGCGAGGACGATCCAGATGGAGACGGCGGCGAGCGCATCGCACCAGATCAGCGTTCTGCGCGGCGGCCACCGGTCGGCGAACACGCCTCCGATCAAGGCAAATACCAGCATCGGAGCGTACTCGGCAACCGAGATCATAGAGACGGCGAAGGCGTCGCCGCCAGTCTTGTTCACCACATAGAGCAGCACTGCGAAGTTCCGGACCCAAATGCCGGTTTGCGTCAGCAGATTGGAAATGAGGACGATGCGAATCCATGGATGATGTAACAGCTTTGACGAAGCGAACATATTCTTCGACTCCCTTCCTGGTTTGGATTTCATCATGTGCGTTTCGGATTCCATGATGCAGCCTCCTCCAAGGGGAGAGTCAATGAAACATTTTTTCAGGTTCCCCGCTTGACTCTGACCTTAGGGGAGGCTATACACTAACCGCGAAAGGAGGAAAGGACCAGGTGTACACCGTGAAAGAAGTATCGGAGCTGTCGAATGTCACCATCAAGACGCTCCATCACTACCACAAGATCGGCCTCCTGATGCCGAGGGAGATTACCGAGGCGGGATATCGGTTATACGGCATGGAAGAACTGGAGCGTCTGCAGCACATTTTGTTCTATAAGGAGCTCGATTTTCCGCTGGAGCAAATCAAGCAGCTGCTGGAGGATCAGCCGGGCAGAGCCGAGATTTTGTCAGGTCAAAGGGAACTTCTCCTGGGCCGGATAAATCGGCTCGAGCGGCTTGTCCATACGCTGGATAAGTCCATTCAACATACACGGGAGGGAAAAGCGATGAATACGAAAGATATGTTCCAAGGATTTCAGAGCAAAGAGGAATGGAAGGAAGCGTTGGCGGAGCAAAGCCGCCATATCCAGGAGAATTACGGATACGACATGCTGGAAGAAAACCGGGTGGATCCGGCCGAGATGAACGAGCAGGCCGCGGAGGCGGTGCGCTTTATGAACGGAATGGCGCAGGGGCTGAAGGATGGCGTCAAATACGACGACGGGCAGATCCGGCAGCTGATCGCATCGCATCTGGAGGTTTTGAAGAAGCATGGACATGACACCGGACCGGACGCATTTGCTGCGCAGGCGCGTTTTTTCCTGCAGGACGACTTTCACCGGAACATGCTGGAGTCCCAGCAAACCGGCCTGTCCTACTATCTGTGCACCGCAGCCGAGGCGTTTGCGCAGAACGCTTAACAGGCGTACCGGAAGCCATCAAGATCCAATGCCATCGGGATCGATGGACGCAAAAAGACGGATCAGCTGCAGCTGGTCCGTCTTTTTTCCTCTTTCCAGGGTTTATTCATGGGAGGGGGCGATTGGAGAATTCCTGCTTCCCCCTTTGGTGCGGCTGACGCCGGCCAATTGCGTTTTCTTTAACGCTCCGGACCGGCCGAGCGCATCACCTGCACGTCTGCCATCACATGGCTGCCTTTATAAAAAGCATAAATCGTCGTGTTCCCTGCCCGCTTCCCGACCAGATTTCCTTCCGCATCGATATCCGCGATGTCAGGGTTCTCGCTGCGGAACTTCGCCTGCTTGGTTACGTCGGTTTCCTTGCCGGTCAAGTAATCCAGTACCGTCACACGGATATCGATCTGCGTGCCGGCAGCCAAAGAATACTCGTCCGAATCCAGTTGGAGCCGACCTTTGACCTTATCGAATTCGTCGCTGTCCTTAGGCAGCACCTGGACCTTGATCCTAGCGCTCAGCCCCTGGAATTCCGCAAGCAGATAGGTTTTCCCCCGCGAGACACCGATGACACGCCCGGAAGGGTCCGCCTCGGCAATGGACGCATCTTCGATGCTGTACACCGCCGCTGTGGACAGATCGCTGTGCGATCCATCCTCGTATACCGCCTCAAGCACGGAAGGAACGGTTTCCCCTTCTTTCAGCTTCAGTTCCTTTCCGGAAAAAGCAATGCTTGTCGGCTTGCGGTCATCCGCTGGCCCCTGCTCCTGAAAAGGAGCAACCTTAATGAGCTGGAACTTTGTCGTTTCCTCGCGCAGTACCGTGCCGGGAACGATGACGCCTCCGTCCGGACCAGCGGCACCGATGCCGAAGCGGGATAAAGCCGCCTCCTTGAACAAATGGCGGTTCAGAAGGTTACCGTCCCTGTCCACAGTCAGCACATCGTACTGGATTTTCCGGTTCGAAGGGCTTCCCGAATAGTGGCCCCCCAGCAGAGCGTATCCGTCGCCTAACGGAATCAAATTGTTAAACACCTCATAGTCCGAGCCCTCCGTCTTGAACGTCTTCTCCCACTGCGGCTCCCCGTTCAGATCCGTCTTCGTCAGAATCGTAATGCGCTGCTGGTCTACCACCCGCTGGCTGCCGATCAAATAACCGTCGTCACCCGCGGGGATGACCGCAAAAGCGCCCCGGTCCGTGTGGGGATCACTGATCTGCTTAGACCAGACCTCCTGCCCATCCGCATTCAATTTGACGATCAGCAGCGCGTCCGGATCCCCTGCCTCGTATTCCGGAGTATTCACCGCGCCCACCGCGATCAGCCCGCCGTCGACCGCCGGAATCAAATCGTCAAAATACTGGCTCTCCGCATAACGGTATTTGTTATACCACAGCTCCTGTCCCTGCCCATCGACCTTAAGCGCGTAAGCGCTCTCGTATCCCATCTTGGAGATGCCCTTACCGCCGATAACGAAGCTTCCATCCTCCAGCTCCACCGCTGCCTTCGGCGTGCTGTATATATAAGGATCATCCTGGGTCCGGTCCCACTTCAGACCGCCGTCGGCATCCAGTTTGGCCAGGTACATCTGGCTGTACGGTTCACCGGCCTGATTGGTGGATGTTCCGTACACGAGATACCCGCCGTCCCGGGTTTCAATCGCGGACAGCGCTTCATTGGTGCTCGAACCGCCGTAGGCCAACCTTTGCTCCCATTTCACCTCTCCCTCCGGGCTGAGCTTCATGATATACGCTTGTTGCTCATAATCGTCCCACTCCCCCGCAGGCACAACTTCCGTATAGCTGCCCAATGCCAGGTATCCGCCGTCCGAAGTGGGAAGAACGCCTTCACCGGCAGACCAGCTGCCGTATTCCCGGGACCATTCCATATGCGTCTGACTGTCGCTTTCAGCGCGGACTACCTCCGCCTTTCCTCCTGGCAATACAATCAACAATACCAACATCATGCTTGTAAATCGCAGTAAAAACCTGGACATATGCGCACCCCTCACGTCTCGTCTGATTAAATTCCATAATATTTCAATCTGCTCTAATTATGGGTTCAAATCATCCAGGTGGGTATCCCCCTAATCTCTTAAATCCCTGTGTCGTATGAACGGTTTTCCGTTCACCGATCAAGGCTATCTGCAACCCTCTGGACCTAGTTCGATGGAATGAGCCCGCATATAGCGCCATTGCATTCGTCATGAAAGTGTGCTAATAATTGTATGAACTATTTTACACGATGTAAACGAAATTCACTGAAGCAGGATTCGTTTACACTTTATATTGGGGAGGCAATCTGGCATGAGATTACAAGGCAAAGTGGCGATCTTCACCGGGGCAGCAAACGGAATGGGTGCGGCGGAAGCGAAATTGTTTGCCAAAGAAGGCGCAAAGGTCGTCGCAACCGACTTAAACGAGGCGAAGCTCAATGAAATCGTTGCCGAAATTACCGCAAACGGCGGCGAAGCCGTGGCGCTGAAGCAGAACGTCACCTCGGAAGAGGAATGGGAGACGATCGTTGCAAGAACGGTTGAGCTCTACGGCAAAGTGGATGTATTGGTGAATAATGCGGGCGTCGCAAGTCCCAAAACGATGGCCGATATGGAGATGGACGAGTGGAACAAGGTCATGGACATCAATCTGAACGGCTGCGTGCTTGGCATGAAATACTGCATCCCTGAAATGAAAAAGGCCGGCGGCGGATCGGTTATTAATATTTCATCCATCGGCGGCATTGTGGGCATGGCAGGCTCTAGCCCCTATACGGCTGCCAAAGGGGCGCTGCGCGCGTTGTCCAAATCCGCTGCCGTCGAGTACGGCAAGGATCGGATCCGCGTCAACTCCGTCCATCCCGGCATCATCGTCACGCCGATGACCGCTCCTTCGATGGCATCCGCCATGCCTTATTATGAGGCGCACACCCAGCTTCCTTACATGGGCGAGCCGGAAGACGTTGCTTATGGCGTCGTATTCCTGGCCAGTGACGAGTCCAGATTTATGACGGGTGCGGAACTCGTCATTGATGGCGGCTGGACGGCGCTGTAACGGGAGCATTTTTTTCTATCGCAAAAAAACAGGGGCTGCTTCTCAAATGGTTCGAACCTTTGAGGCAGTCCCTTTTTTTCCCGGCTATTCGGCATCCTTCTATCGCAAGATAGATCTTCCGCAGATGACGTCTGGCTGCCTTGAATATACGTCGAATGACGTTTTTTATGCTAGTATAGAGTTACCAAAAGATAGGTGTGATGTGGGTGGAAAGAAAAGATCCAAGGCAAGTGCATTCGATGAAAAAAATACAACGGGCTTATTTGTCGCTGATGCTGAAGGAAAACGAAAAGAGCATCACCATTCAGCGCATCTGTCAGGAAGCTCATGTAACGCGGCCTACGTTTTATAAATTGTATAAAGATATCTTGGAATTGCGAATCGACCTGCATAATGCAATTTTAAACGATTTGAGGCAGTCCTTGACCATTACCCATCCCAAAAGGATTGACGAGCTGCGTTCCGAGGACCTTCCGGAAAACATGGTCGCCCTGTTTGAGCATATCATTCAGAACCAGCTTGCCTATGAAGTCATGCTCGTGTATAAACCGGACGACTTATTCATTCAGGAAGTCAAAAACATCATCAGGCATTACGTAGAAGACGGCATTCGCGTATCCCAAACATCCGAAGAAGGGCTCCGCATGGAGATGTCCTTCGTCATTGCCTACACAACGGGCGCTTATTTGGAAAGCATCGTCTGGTGGGTTCGCAGCAACTATAAATATTCCGCCGTCACCATGGCGTCCAAGCTGCTCGAAATCTCCTTCCACGGGCCATACAAAAACCCGATTTTATGGAATAAGTAACACTTATTTCACGATGCCAATCATAAACCCGTCGTACCCCTTGCTCCCCACCGTCTGCAGCGCCGTGGCCGAAACATTCGGATGCCCGCTGAGCATATCGTAGAACGTTCGGACACCCTGCACCCGCGGGTCAGTGCTGTGCCGATCGGCAATTTCTCCGTTGCGGATAACGTTGTCCCCGACAATGACCGTTCCCGGCCGGGAAAAATGCAGCGCCCAGCGGAGATAGTTCGGATTGTTCGGCTTATCCGCATCGATAAAAATGAGGTCAAACGGCTCCACCCCCTCTTTCTCCATTTGGGCCAGCTGTTCAAGCGCGTCCCCGGTGCGTACTTCGATCGTCTGTTCCAGCCCCGCCCGGGCGATGTTCTTCTTGGCGACTTCGGCATGATGCGGACTCAGCTCCAATGTGATGATCCGCCCGCCTTCACTTAAGCCTCTAGCCATCCATATCGTGCTGTAGGCCCCCAGCGTCCCGATTTCCAGGATCCGTTTCGCCCCTTTGATTTGTACGAGCAGCTGCAAAAACTTCCCCTGATTCGCCGTTACATCGATTTCCGGGAGGTCCGCCTTCCGGTTCGCCACGATCACTTCGTCCAGCACCCGGTCATTCGGGCAAAGCCGGTCGACAATATACTCATCTACTTGTTCCCATACAGGATTCATTCCCCGTCACTCCTTATCATTTGGTTTCTATTTTTAGGATAGAAGCGCTTCTGGTTCTATTGTAGATCGTCTATAATGATATGAATAATATATCTTTCGCCGATTTTCATACATTAAAGATATGAATGGATGAGGAGTTGATACATCTTGAACCTGCACGCCCTGCGCTTATTTCATGTGATTGCTTCCACCGGGAGCGTGACCCGGGCATCCGAGCTGCTGAAGATCAGCCAGCCTGCGATTACCGCCCAGATCAAGAAATTCGAGAAGGAGCTGTCCCTGATCCTGCTCGAACCGCAAGGAAGGGGCATCCGGCTGACCGATGCGGGGGACAAAATAGCTGCGCTCGCCAAGAGGCTGTTCGCCGTCGAGCAGCAAATCGAGCAGCTGGCGCGGGATTACGGGCAGGGTACGGCCGGCCACATCCGCCTGGCGGCGACCTACCTGCCTGCGCACTTTCTCCTCCCGACCTGGCTGGCAAGGTTCAAGCAGCAGTATGAGCAGGTCGAGATGAGCATCACCACGACCAACTCCAGCGGGGCGCTCCGGCAGCTGCTGAGCGTCGAAGCCGACCTGGCCATCTATGGCGGGCTGCCGGAAGAATATCCGGACACAATTCAGACCGAGGAGCTGTTTCAGGACGAGCTGTGGTTCGTCGTCGCGCCGAATCATAAATTTGCGAACCGCCACCTGTCGCTTGCCGAAATGATGAGCGAGCCGTTTGTCATGCGCGAGGAAGGCAGCTCTACGCGGGAGCGGCTGTTCGCGCTATGCCGCACCTACAACGCCCCAGCCCCCAAAGTAGCGCTGCAGTTTAACGGTCTGCACGAGGCGATCACCGCCGTCATTGCCGGATATGGCGCCAACTTTGTCTCCTCGCTGGTCGTACGCGAATATGTGGCGCGGGGAGAGCTGTGCCGGGTCTATGTAGACGACGTCAGTTTGACGAACGTCATCGCCATCTGCACCCGCAAGGATGAGCCCCTGTCTCCGGCGGCCGCAAACCTGGTCGAGCTGATCCGCAGCCGCCCGGTGTAATGCGGCAAGCACTGTCGGCACACTGCATTCCGCCATATTGCCCGAAGTCCGTTTCAGCCGTGCGACAGGGCCGGATTAATCTTTTTGCAGCAAATAAATGGACGGATGCAGTCCCTTCAACCGGAGATCGGCTACCGTGGTCAAACGGAGGTGGGCTTTCTCGGCAGCCGCCAGCAGAGGCCCTTCCGCATCGGTTAAGCAGACGATCTGACCTCCCGATTTCAGCACCCGCTTCATTTCTCTAAGCACTTCTTCATACAACACGGGAATGCATGCTATGGACGAAATTTGCCTTCCAAAAGGAAGATTGGTCACCACTTTGCCGGCATATCCCGAATCCAGCGGCAGGCGCTGCGCATCCCATAGCTTAAGATGTACACCGGAAGTGTGTCCCACGTTGGCACGGGCAGCTGTGACGGCTTCCTCGGAGAGGTCTCCGCCGTGAATGCCGGCGTGAGGATACGCACAGCGCTCAGACAGCACGGTCCCTGATCCGCAGCAGGGGTCAACAAAGATGTCGTCCCTCTCCGGACGGGACACCCACACGAGCGCGTGCGCAACGGTCGGCCGCAGGGCGGCCGGCGCAAATTCCCGCGTCTTTCCCCTATACCTGAACGCCGCATCCGTTATCCTGATGGCAAAGACAGCCTTTTCCTGAACCAGATCAAGCCGAAACTCGAGCTGATGCCCGCCGCTGTGATCTTGTCTAAAATGCCGATAGCGCCGCATGATTCCCAATTCCGCAGCCTCTGCCGCATCAAACCTGCTGTAGGTATGGTTTCCCGCTCGGCTGGCATTGACCTTAAAGCTGATCTTTCCGGAAGAAAACGGGTGGATCGTCGATAAATCCAAACGGGAGATTTCTTGTTCAATATCGTGCAAATGCAATTTATGAGGACCCACCGGGAACCGGTGGATGAAACGATACAGATTGTCGGCGGTCCGCAGCGCCAGAAAATGCTCTACTGGCAAGTCAGAGTCAAAATAAACCTTTCCCCTGTCCTTGTCCCCAATACGTACCCCGGAAATTTTAGCCTGCATTTCATCGGCGAGAATTTCTTCCAGCCCAGGCAGTACAGTAAAAAAGTAGCGTGGCATACATCGATCACCTCGTCATTGATGGTAAGCATAGAATGAAGCCCGCAGAACGCGGTTTTTGCTCCGGCGGCCGGTTAGTGTGTTTCGAACATCTGCCCCGGAAACAAAAAAACGCGAATGAACCAAAGTCCATTCGCGTCTTCTATGCAAAAATGCACAGGCTGCCCCTAAGGCTGCCTGCAAAAGAACGTGATTAAGGAATTCCGTTTCATGACCATTCACTGCATCCCCGGAAGCTGCATATCAAATATACCCAGCCCCTATCGGGCTTGGATACCATGCCTCCGGCATGCTATTCAGTTTAGTTCACTGAATGAATGGTCAAGAAAACGGTCATCATCATCATCGTTCCAACCTCCATCAATTACGAAATTTTCCCCATTATATTACAGACCGCCGGATGGGGCAAGAGATCTGCGCGCCAACAAGCTTATTCCCTTTGCATCCCTCGAGAAATTCAGGCTGATGAATCAGCCTTAGCGACCGGCAGGCTCCATACCTCTTCTTCACCGTATACCGCCCCGGTTGGCGTAAAGCCTGCCGACTCGTACAGACGCTTGGCGATTCTATTGTTCCCATGAACGGTCAGACGGATTTCCCGGCAGCGGTCCCACCGGCTTAAGATCCAGCGGATCATCTCCGTCAAGGCGGCCCGGCCGTACCCTTGGCCCTGGTAGCGCTCATCAATCAAAAAGCCGTTAATCCAGTACATATCCGCCGTGTTCTCTTCACATGCGTGCATTATAAAGCCGACCATTCGCGGCCCATCGTATATGGCGAAAGGGATATAGTCGACGTTGTCCCCATCGGGTTTAACGTAGACTTTGGCCAGCGATACAGCAACCGGCGGGGTGAAGCCGGCCTGTTCCTCCGCAACCCTGAGGGAAATGGCTTCCTCCCAATTTTCCCTTGTCACCTTTTGAAGCTGAATTTCCATACCGATGCCTCCTGCCAGGTGGCGGGTTTTTATCGTGAACCCCACCTCTTTTAACCCCCATTATACCGAAACCTTATCACTTGCATAAAGGTCATATAATAAGGGGGTAAGCAAAGAAAGTCATCCCATTTTGAAAGGACGGCGGTAATGATGAAAATCAACCATTTGAATTTAACGGTGACCGATGTGGCGGCGTCACGGGCCTTTCTGGAAACTTATTTCGGACTGGAGTGCCGGGCGGCCCGCGGCGACAACTTCGCGGTGCTCTTCGATGATGACGGGTTTGTGCTGACGCTGATGAAGGGCCGTGAGGTGCAGTACCCCAAAACGTTCCACGTCGGCTTTCCCCAGCAGACCGAGGAGCAGGTCGACCGGATCAACCAAAGGCTGCTGGAGGACGGATACGATGTCAAGCCTCCGCAGCATGCGCACGGGTATACGTTCTACGTCGAGGCACCGGGCGGGTTTACGGTCGAGGTCCTCTGCTAAAGCCTGCCTCTGTCCCGATCTATACTGCCAGCCGGCAGGCTGATGCTCTGTCATCGACGGCCCTTTCCTTACTCTGCCAAGGGAAGGGCTGTTTCCTTTTCCTTTGCCCGCTGCTTATTTAGCACCTTCGCCGCTCCGGGTTTCGCAGCCAGCTGCTGAACCCCCGCCATGGCCAGCGTGACGGCCAGCAGCACCGGGATGAGCAGCGTATAGCTGCCGGCAGCGTCGTGGATCACGCCAAGCAGCATCGGCCCCATCGCGCCAATCACGTATCCCACCGATTGGGTCATGGCCGACCAGGCCGTCGCCTGCTGAGCATCGCTTACCGCTTCGATCGGCATCATCAGATTGACCGGGAACAGCACGCCGGGGCCGATGCCGATCAGAATCGCCGCCAGCCACGGCGTCACAGACATCCAGAGCATCAGGAAGCCGGCGGCCATCGACAGTGCGCCCAGCGCCAGCCAGAAGCGTCGGGAAGGCAGACGCCGGAGCAAGTGCGGAAACAGGAGGCCGACGGGGATCTGTGTCAGGGAGAACAGGACAAGCATGTTCGCCGCATAGTCTTTGCCGTATCCCATATGTTCCACGACCGGCGGCAGCCAAGCCGTGACCGAAAAGAACAGAACAGCGAGCAGGCCAAAGGACAGCGTGAGAGCCCATGCTTTGGCGCTGTTCCAGGGAAGTCCGGCCGCCCTTGCCGAGCGCTCCGCACGGGCAGGCCGACGGGTATGACGGAGAACCGACCACCACCATACCGGCAGGGCGACGGCAGCCAGGATAGCCCAAACCGCCAGCGATTCCTGCCACGAATGGGCCCGGACCGATAAAGGCAGGGACAATCCCGATGCGAGCGCGGCTCCGACCGCCATGGATACGGTATAGAGCGAAATCATGACGGGTACCTTGGCGGGAAAATGCTGCTTAATAAACCCGGACAGCAGCGGACCTGCCGCAGCGATCCCGAGCCCGGACAGAACGGTGGTTAGCAGCAGGTATGCTGACGACCCGGTGAACCATCTCAGCACCGTACCGGCGCCGATGACCGCAATCGACCAGCCGATGACGCGCTCCAGCCCGGCACGCTGGCCCAGTTTGACCGCAAAGGCTGGAAATATCCCCATGCACAGCACCGGAATGGACGTAAGCAGACTTGCCGACAACGAGCTCATGCCCAAATCCCGCTGGATGGCTTGCAGCATGGGCGAGATGGAATTCATCGCGGGCCGCAAATTTAAAGAGGCCAAAATGAAGGCGACAGCCATCATAAACAGTGAAGGTTTTCTCATTATTTCTCTCTCCCTCAGATCGATTTGATCACATCTTAATGGGAGAGCAATCATTTATCAATTATATTGAAATTATAATAATAATTTGTTATACAAATGATAAAACCGTGTTTTCACACATTCTAGAATTTACTTCTACTTCGGTGCGCCGCGTTCTATTGTTCATGAACAGGAGGAATTAACATGGAACTGAGACAACTGGAGTATTTCGTGGCCGTTTGCGAGGAGCTGCATTTTACGAGGGCCGCAGATAAGCTCGGCATCTCCCAGCCGAATTTAAGCCTGCAGATTAAGGCATTGGAGGAGGAGGTCGGTATGCCTCTGTTTGACCGGATCGGCAAACGGATCGCGGTGACCGATGCGGGCTCGGTCCTGCTTAAGCAGGCAAGGGGAATTTTTCAAAATTTGCAAAACGCCAAGCTGGAGATCGGCGAACTTCGCCATCACCAGGGCGGTACGCTCGGCGTCGGCGTGCTGCCTTCCGAGCTCGATTTCCGCCTGACCCCGATGTTCATCGATTTCCGCAACCGGTATCCGAACGTCCGGCTCAAGATCGTCTCGGCCGTCGATGTAGCGGACCTCGTCCTTAGTACGGAAATCGATATCGGCATCTCGCTCAAGCCGCTTTACGACAACCGGCTGGTGGTCCGGTCCCTGCCCCGGGAGGAGTACGGCGTGGTGGTATCTGCCGAACACGAGCTGGCCGGCAGGAAGTCGGTCTCCCTGACTGAACTGAACGGCCTGCCGATCATTATGTATCCCAAGGGGTTCTGGGGAAGGGAGCTCGTCGAGCAATACTGCCGGAAGCACGGGTTTAACCTGGACATCGTCGTGGAAACGACGTCCAACCCTTCGCTCTTCCGCTTTGTCAGGGAAAACATGGGGGTTACCGTTCAGACGCCTACGCTCGTCGAAGCCATCGGCGATCCGAAGCTGCGGTTCCTCCCCATCCATGATGATCCGCCCTACAGGGAAATGAGCATCATTTACCGGGCGGATAAATATTTGGGCCATGCTGCGCAGGCTTTTATTCATCTTGCCGAGGAGCGCCTCAAATCATAGTGCGAGCTCGAGGCGCGCAGCATGGCCGGCAATCGGCCCCATTTTGACCCTTGGGAAGTTATATGTATCTTTCCTGGATCACGTTATAATGATGGATTTCATGTCCGGTCAGAATATACGCCCAAGCGGCGGCGGTGGATTCATAACCGTTCACGATACCTCTGCGGGTCCAGGCCTCGTCCGGAATGCTCCGCAGCAGCGTCAGCGTGGAGCGGCGAACGGCGGCAAAATCCTCGAGAAGCTCGGCGATGGAGAAACGGTCGAAGGCTGCGCCTTCCATCAGCACTTCCTCGTCATAGCCGGTCAAAGGCGTGGTGTCCCCCCTCGCGATGCGGAGCAGCCTGTAGCACATGATGCGCTCATTATCCGTAATATGGCCGAGCACCTCTTTCAAGCTCCATTTGCCTGGCGCATAGCGGTAATTCCCTTTTTCTTCCGTCAGTGCAGAATAAAACGCGGTCGTCCGGTTCAGAGACCCGTTCAGAATCTCCTCGAGGTTCCCCTCAGGTACGAGAGAGACATACTTGGCGAAACCTTCGTTGTAGTCTTCCTTCGTTGGGCGCAGAATCATCGGTATCCATCCTTTCGTTTTGTAAAATGTTCAAGCAATGGGCGTGCCGTTGCCGACAGGCACATCAGGGGCCAGCAGCACCACATCGCCCTCTTCCGGAACTCCGCCGAGAACGAGCACCTCGGATTCATATCCGGCAATCCGCCGCACGGGAAAATTAACGACGGCGGCCACCTGGCGGCCGACCAGCTGCTCGGGGGTATACCTTCTCGTAATCTGGGCCGAAGAACGCTTGACTCCAAGCTCCCCGAAATCAATGCTCAGCTTGATCGCCGGCTTGCGCGCCTCGGGAAAAGGCTCCGCCTTGACCACCGTTCCGATGCGAATGTCCAGCTTCATCAAATCTTCGATGGTTGCCACAACTTTTCCTCCTTCTTATGCCATGATGATATCTCTCCATTATATCCCTGCCTGTCAATGGCACAAGCACTTTCACCAACCTAAAAAAGGCTGCACACCGCAGCCCAGATTCCCATAACGTATTTTATCGGTATAGCCGCAAATAACAAATTAGCCATATGCCTAACTTTCAAGTGTGCCTTTTCATTGATTCCAAAAATCAATCGTTCATCCTCAAACTACGACAGTTAATGACGTATTACCATAGTATGATGAAATAAATAACTGCGAAGGAGTAGATGGACTTGAAGAGACTCGCTGGGAAAATCGCTCTCGTAACCGGAGGAAGCCGGGGAGCAGGACGTGGGATTGCCGTTGAGCTCGGGAAAGCCGGAGCAGTAGTTTATGTATCCGGAAGAAGTTTACGAGGGACGACTACACACGGTTTTCCAGGCAGTATCGATGAAACTGTGGAGGAGATTCGAAGTCATGGAGGAGAGGCGTACGCATGTCGTTGCGATCATACCCGTGATGAGGATACACAGGCTTTGATCGAGAGAATCCGACAGGAACAAGGACGGCTCCATATCCTAGTGAATAACGTCTGGGGACTGCATGACTTGGAAGTGAATTTACAATCCAAACCATTCTGGGAATATCCGCTGAACATGTGGGATGCTATGTTTCAGAATGGAGTACGCCCACAAATAGCGACAAACCATTATGCGATCCCGCTTATGCTGGAAGCTGATTCTGGATTGATCGTACATACCACATTTCAGGATCAGGATAAGTATTTAGGAACTTTCTATTACGACCTCGCCAAGAATACCATTAACCGCTCAGCGCTCGGATTAGCTCATGATCTCAAAAACACTGAAATAACCGTGGTAGCGGTCTCCCCTGGCTGGATGAGAACAGAACTGGTATTAAGGAACTTCGGTACAGATGAAGCTCATTGGAAAGAGGTTGAGGCTCTGAAACACACGGAGTCGCCGTACTACGTAGGGCGAGCGGTGTCAGCCCTAGCTGGGGATGATGAGGTGAAACTGAAAAACGGACGGGTACTACAGGTTGGTGATCTTGCCCAGGAATACGGGTTCACCGATATTGATGGACGGTTCATCCCTCCCTTTTTAATATAATCAGTCTCATTGAAAAAACGAATACTCGCTAGAGCTCAGTTAACCGCCTTCTTATCGGGCGGTTAACTGATTAGCTAATATAGCGAGTAGATCGTTTGGTTAGGGCCAGTGCGATTCAAGATGCGATTTTCTTTCCAGGAGGCAAATCCCATGACCACGGACTATCCTCCATAGGCTTCCCGGGTCCGGTAAATATGCTGGTCCATCAAAAAGTTCAGCAGCATGCGGTTGAATGCATGGGGCTGGCACAAATGGGTCGGGTACATCGCATCCTCGATCGTCGCCAGCTGCACATGCCGGAACAGGGTGGCCGCCCGCTGCATTTGCTTGACGAACCACTCGCTTTGGCTGCCTGCGACGCACAGTACAGGCATCGGCAGCCGCGCCAAATTGGCGGGCATCTCCATACGCAGCAGCTCCATGCGCTGCTTGATTGACTCTGTCGGCCGCTTGTGGTACAGCTCCTTGCGCAGGATGCTGTAGACCGGTCTCCACCGGTTATACGTCACCCGCAGCGACCGGAGGAAAAACTCCGCAGGCAAATAATAAGACAGCCAGCTGCACGCCTCGCAAATATTCAGCAAATGGTTCTTTTTCCCGAAGCATCCCGCGAAGTAGCTGTCTACGAGCACCAGGGCGCTGACCCGGTCCGGATGAAGGGCGGCAAACGTCTGGGCGAGCACGCTTCCGCTGGAACAGCCGACAAGCGTCGCCTGCGAAATATGCAGCTTATTGAGCAGCTCGCACAGATCGCTGCATTGGGTTTCCATAATGTGCCCGACCTCCACGTCAAGCTTCCCCGAATTGCCGTAACCCCGGAGGTCCAGCACGATTACCTTCGCCCGCTTGCTGAAATATTCGACCTGGGGCTCAAACATATGATGGGACGACAAATGCCCGTGAATGAACACGATGGGCGTGCCGCTGCCGTGAATTTCGTAATATAACGTGGTTCCGTTTACTTGTATCTGAGGCACTTCATGTTCTCCTCTCTCCCAAATAACCTGTTTTCTCTGTTTGTGCAAAATCGCGGGCGCCGCCCGCTTGGGAATCGATGCTTCTCCTTGTTTAAACAACAAAAAAGAAGCAACGGAAAGAGGACACTCTTCCATGCTTCCAACTCCAAGGCCGAATAAGCCTTGCCATCTGCATGAATAACAGCTGCCTCTCTTAACACGCTTGCGTGGTTAGCTGACGGATTCGGGCCCAAGAGTAGCCCTACTCATCACTTTCGAGATTCACCCCATATGGCCGCAGCGGATGCTGCAGACACGACCGGTTCCCCCGCTTTCCGCCCTCCGGCGGAAATTCAGCGAATAGACATATTTCATGTACACGCTTCATCCTTCAAAATGAGCGCACAGAAAAACACAGAGCAGATACCCTGTGTTGATGCGTCAAATCACAGTTTCCTCCGCTCTCAACTACGCTTACGAGGTTAGCTGACGGATTCGGGCCGTGAGAGTAGCCCTACGGAAACAGGCATTATCCTGCCTCCGATTCACCCCTGCAAGCCGCAAGCCCCAGCATAAAGCTCCGTGGGGCGAGGACTGCGATTGGTTCCCCCGCTTTTCATCGGAAAATTCAGCGTTTATCAAGTCGCAAATCTTACTCTATTGGATGATGAAATGAATATACGCCTGGGACGGCGAACTGTAAAGCAGGGAAACGATACGATTCCCTGCTTTATTTGGGGATCTGATGGGAAAACGGGTCCTAATCCGTAGGAATCATTGTTTTACGGCCTTTCCTACCGCTTTCCTTAGCTTTGCTGGATAACTGAAGGCGGGAAGCCATTCAAATGGCTGAACCCGCCCATTGGATAGGAATATAATGCCGATATAGGGCTGAAGCCGCTAGGCTGAAAAAAAGCGGCTTTTTGCCGGAATTTTGGACTTTGCGCTGGAAAGATGCTGGTTTTGATCCGAAAAATCCGCCTCGTCTTCTTGCCAAAGATATCCCTTGGACGTATGATGCGGATAGTTTACCAATCGGACACATGTATGGAACCCTACTGGCCGTGACGATCCGGAACAAGACGGCAGGGAGTATCCATGAAATCACAGTCAAGGAGGATGTCACGATGAACCGGGCTTTGATTCCCACCATCGAACTGTTTGAAATCGTTCTTCCAAGATACCAGCACCACAGCCTGGGCTGGCTGGAAAACTGCCGGATCGGCATTTTAAAGCTGCCTTACTCCGGCGAGGAAGGGCTTGCCGAGGGCCTGCTGTGCTCAGGCAAGCAAGCCTTCGATCTGGTACGGTGGGGCTGCCGCCTGCGCTATATTTGCGGCCTGACGCTGGAAGAGGCCATCACCGCGACGGCCATGAACATTCTGAAGCAGCCGGGCCACAATCAGTACCCGCTCGCGCTGATGGCGCTGCTTGATGTCAGGTCACGCCTGGAGCAGCATACCGCGCGCACAACAGCCGAACAGATGGGAAGATCCCTTGATGTCGGCCTTCTCAAGCTGAACCGTACGGCTTACGCCGAAGGAGCCGCAGCATCGCTGCGCATCCGGGGAGGAACGTCGCTTGCGATCTCCGGCCTGACGGCTGACCTTGATACGGAAATCCAGGCGAAAGCTCCCGTCAACCGCCTCCCGCTGCTCGGCCCGGAGTTCCCGACGGATACCCGCGCCTTGATCCGCCGCTCCTCGGCATATCTGTCCCTGTTCGGCGCTGGCACAAAGAACCGCCACCCCGGATAATCCCCGAGTGGCGGTTCTTTTGTGCTGCCTGCGCGGGCGGCTATAGCGCCTGCTCCTCGCTGCGAAGCTGCACCAGCGCTTTTCGCTGCCAGGCCTTGCTCCTCCAGCGGACCCAGAGCAGGATGCCCCGCAGCCATTCGTCGGCGATAAAAGCCGCCCAGATGCCGTACAGGCCGTATCCCCAATAAATGCCGAGCAGGTACGTCAGCGGCACACTGAAGAGCCAGGTCACCGTGATGGACACGATCATGGCGGACCGGGCGTCGCCGGCGGCCTGCAGCGACCGTTCCAGGATGACGTTGAAGTTGCGCCCCGGCTCCAGCAGAAAGCTCAGCAGCAGCAAGGCCGCTCCCATCGCGATAATGTCCGGGTCGGTCGTGAACAGCTTCATCAGCGGGTGCCGGAACAGCGTCAGCACGGCGACGGCCGCCAGCGTAATCAGCTCGCTGCGGATCAGATTCCGGATCACCTGCTTGTAGGCCTCTTCCCTCTGGCCCGCGCCGACCAGCTGCCCGACGATGATCTGCCCGCCCCGGCCCAGCGAGACGGCCAGAATCATGACGAAGAACATGATGTTCTGCGTGTAAATTTTCGTTGCCAGCACGCTGGCCCCAAGCGACGAAATAAAGGCCGTGGTCACAAACTGGTTGGCGGAGTACGACAAGGACACGGCCGAGGACGGCACGCCGACGCGAAGCACCTTCCCGATATGCTCACGGCTCCACACGAACAGGTCGTTCCAGCGGATGTAGACGCCCGCCGCCTTGCGTAGCAGCACCAGATTGACGGCCAGACCGACGCACTGGGCAAAGGCGGTGGATATCGCCACCCCGACGACGCCCAGCTTCGGAAAGCCTCCGGGGCCGTAAATAAACAGGTAATTCCCGAAAATATTCAGTACGTTCATGCCGATCGTGACGACCATCGTCTGCCGGGTTAATCCGTGAGACTGGATCATGGCCGTGACGGCGGTCAGCAGCGCCTGAATGACCAGGGCCCCCCCGGCGATGAGCAAATACTTCTCCGCCTGCCCGAACAGGGAAGGATCGAGGTCGAAAATCCGCAGCAGCGGCCCGCTGAGCATCATGACGATGACGCTCACGACCAGGCCGAACAGGAAGTTCAGCGCCAGCGAGGACCCGGCAAGCCGGCCGATTTCATGCTGCCTGCGGGCACCCAAATACTGCGAGATGACCACCGCGGAGCCGAGCGCCACGAAATTGAACATCAGCACCGCAAACATGATGATCTGGTTCGCGACACCGACCGCCGCAACCGCGCCGTCGGACACCTTGCTCAGCATGAACGTGTCCGATGTCCTGAGAAACATTTGAAGGGCCGATTCCACAAAAATCGGCCACGTAATCGCAAGCAGCGACAGCTTGCTAACGGGGTTGTCTCCCGCGATGGATCTGGACATTACAGGCTGTAAGCCTCCCGGATCTTGGCGATGCCAAGCTTCGCGGTCTCCAGGGCGGTCAACCCGCCGTAGCTGTCCATAAACAGCTCCAGCGACAGGTAGCCCTCATATCCCGCATCCGCCAGCGTTCTGGCGAGCGCTCCGGACGGAGCGATGCCGTCTCCCGGAAATACCCGGTGGGCATCCTGGATCTCGGAGCGGGACGGCGCCGCCGGATAATCGTTCACATGGACGATGCCGATCTGGTTCCCAGCCAAGCCTTCAAGGTCCCGAAGCTCGCTGCCGCCGGTGTACATGTGGAACGGATCGATAAGAATTTTGGCGTCCGCCACCCCGCTGGCTTGAGCTACGTAAATCGCATCCTTTAGGCAGTTCAGCCGGGCCGCTTTTCCCCAGAATTCAAGATAGGGCTCTATGCCGATCCGGCGGGCCGACTCGGCCAGCTTGGCAAAGGAAGCGGCAAATTCGTCCAGCGTGACGTGGTCAACCTGTCCGAAGGGGGGCGCCGCCGCCGCGAGACAGCCCAGCTCCGCCAGCATCTCCATTTCCTTCTCCGCTTGTTCGAAACCGCGCTGTCTCGCTTCAGGATCACGGTCGGCCCAAGCCCAGAAGGCGATGGCGTTCGCCACCTTCAGTCCATGATCTTCGATATACCGTCTAAGCTCCTGCAGCTCGCCGCCCTCTGCAAGGTAAGCTTCAATGTCCCGTACCCACAGCTCGATGCCCTCATAGCCTGCTTCCGCCGCCACGCGGACCTGCTCTTTGACGCCGAGTCCGTAAGGCAGGAGTGTAGATGTATTCAATGACAATTTAAAAGGAAACAAGCTTGATCTCCTTCTTTCCGTAAGTAGTTAAGGGGTAAATGGCACCCTTCTCTGCTCAGCATGGCTCTGCATGCCCAGCTCGATGACACGGATCGCCATCCGGGCCTGCTCGGGCTTTACGTTAAGCTCTGACACCCCATGGATAGCCTCAGCCACGTTGCGGTAATAGGCGTCGTAACATCCCGGAATCGTCTTCAGACGCCCCGTAAACTGCAGGCCGTCCCGGCTGGCCACGAGGCTTCCCCACATCTCCTGCGGCTCTTCGCCCCATCCGGGCGATCCCGGCAGCCTGCCGGCCTTCAGCAGATTTTCCTGAGGATCTTCTCCATACTTGACAAACGAACCCTCCGTCCCGTACAACCGGTATCTCGGAGCCGGATCCCGGGCCAGCAGGGTCGATTTTACCGACACCTTCAGCCCATCCGGATACCCCAGCGATACGTCAAAATAGTCCGGGGCCAGCGTCCGCTCCCGCTGCGTCCGCACCTCCGCCTGCACGCTGTCCGGAAGCCCGAACAGCGTCAGCGCCTGGTCGATCAGGTGGACGCCCAGGTCATAGAACGTCCCGGACCCTTCGGCCCCCGCATCCCGCCAGCGGCTCGGATCAGCATTCGGGCTGAACCGGTCCCAGCGGAATTCCGCTTCGGTAATCCGGCCGACCAGACCGCGGCGGACAACCTCCTGCAGCGTAAGGTAATCGCCGTCCCACCGGCGGTTATGGAATACGCTGAGCACCAGCCCTTTACTTTGGGCCAGCGCGATCAGTTCGTCCGCTTCCTCCGTCGTCGCCGTGAACGGCTTCTCCACGACGACATGCTTGCCGGCCAGCAGGGCGTCCTTGACAAACGAGTAGTGCGCCGTGCTCGGCGTCGTAATGACGATCAAGTCGATGCCCGGATCCTCATAGGCTTCCCGGACGTCCTGTACAGCCCGGACGGGTAAGCCTGCAAGCACGAATGGCCGCTGCGCTGGACGATCATCGCCAGCTCCAGCTCCGGTACGGCCGTGATGACCGGGCAGTGAAACGTCCTGGCGGCGAATCCGTAACCGACCACCGCTGTCCTCACCTTCTCCTTCATTCGCATCACTCTCCTCTATAGCCAGGCGAATGTTTAACCTTCGCCAGCCCCGATGTTATACAGAATCCGGTTGACCGGATACAGCGATTCCGACTCCTTGACCGGAACCAAATCCCGGTACATCGGATTGTAATACTTTTTGCGGTACTGGCTGGCGGTGAGTCCCTTCACGGCTTTGAACACCCTGCTGAAGTAATTTTCATCCGAGAATCCGACCGCAAAGGCGACCTCCTTGATGCTGTGCTCCTCGTACAGCAGGAGCTGGCAGGCGCGCTCGATCCGCCGTTGAATGATCGCATCGCGCGGCGTGCGGCCCATATACTGCACAAAAGACCTGGAGAAATGCTCATGCGACCAGCCGATCCGCCTCGCCAGCATTTCCACCGAAATGGCCTCCCCCAAATGCTTGTCGATATAATCGAGCGCCTTGACGATTTGGGGAGGAATCCGGTTGGCCGGCGTCGTCAGCGGCTCGTCGTAGAGGTGGCCGCTGATTTCCGTCAGCAGCGACCATAGAAGCGAGCTCCCGCGGCTCTGCATCCGGTCCGTGTGGGCATGGGCAATATGCATGATTTGCTTCATCATACCGACCGGAAGCTCCTCGTCCAGCGGAATACAGCTCGGCCCGCCGGGCGCAAGGAGCGGAAGCGCCGCCTCCGTCCCGCCATTTTCCGGAAATCCGAAATGAATGAACAGATGGCGCGCCGGCTGCTGCGGATCGTATTCATAGGCGTGGTATTCGCCCGGCCTGGTCACGATAAAGCTCGGTTCCTGCAGGACGTATGCTTCTCCCTCCACCCTGTAGATGCTGCGCGTCCCATCCGGAAAATACAGCAGCTCGTAATCGTGAATCCGCCGCGGGCCGAGGGAGGTGCCGGGCTTCTTGACGATGTCCCCGACGATATGGATCCTCGGGAGGTGCACAAAATGTGAGGCCGCCCGGCTGGATTGGCTTTCCGTTATATTCATGGCAGTTCCCTTCCTCATCCCCACGAAGTGGAGTCTTAGCTTCGGTTCCTTTTCAGGCCCATTCGATGTTCGTTCGTAAGAAAACAAATGATTAAATCAGTCCGAGCCCCTGCAAATTGCGGTAGCTGATCGCCAGGCTCTCCAGCGGATCTCGCCGGCTCTGATCCTGTTCGACGACGAGCCAGCCGGCTCCTACCTCCCGCGCCGTTTGAGCGATGGCCTTGAAATCGAGAATCCCCTCCCCGATTTCGGCGAAAAACTGCTCCTCGCCGGCTTCCACGTCTTTGATATGGAGCAGCGGGCACCGGTTCTGAAGCTTGGCGAGGTACGACACCGGATCTTCACCGCCCCGCTTGACCCAATACGTATCCAGCTCCATCTGAACCAAGGAAGGATCGGTTTCGCGGAGCAAAATATCGAGCGCGTATTCGCCGTCGAATTTGGCGAATTCCCAGTCGTGGTTATGGTACAGCAGCTGAACCCCGCGCCGGCGGAACTTCTCGCCCGCTTCGTTCAGCTTGGCGGCCTTGGCCAGCACCTCGTCCCGGGACGCAAAACGCAGCGACAGCGCCACGAATTTACCGCCGTCCACCTCCTCGAGATAATCCGCGATGTCGTCCGGGTTGAAATCAAACGTATCGAATCCGGCGTGGGTTCCGATGACCTTGAGGCCAATCCGGTCCAGCAGCGCCTTCTGCTCTGCCACAGTGATGCCTTCCGGCGGGCGTCCGAGCTCGATGCCCTGATAGCCGATGGCGGCGATTTTCTCCAGCGTGCCTATGTAATCCTTACTTAATTGTTCGCGAACCGTATATGGCTGTACGGCGACGGGAAATTGGGTCATGATCTATGCATCCTCTCTTGGTTTGAAATGAGATAGATATTCCGTGCGGTGATTGTTACAGATCCAGCATGTTGTATTTCAGGCCGAGCGGCAGCGGAGCCGGACGTTCCACCGTGGATTCCAGGTGAATGTGGCGTTCCTGCTGAGACGCTTCGAAGATGCCGAGCGAGATGTCCAGCACATGGCGCGCCAGTTCGCCGCTTGCCCGGTTCGGACGTCCCGACTGGATCGCATAAGCCATGTCGGCTACGCCCATGCCGCGTCCTTCCTCGGCATACGGATGGGAATGCGGGATCTCTTTCGTCTGCCCGTTCGGGAACTGGATGGATACGGCGCCTCCGAAGAAGTTCGGATCCGGAACGTACAGGATGCCTTCCGTGCCGTACACTTCCAGCCGCGGCGAATAGCCGAACGCCTCTTTGGCCGCCTGAAGGGTTGCCACCGCGCCGCTGTGGAAGTCCAGCACCGCCGATACGTTCGTCGGCGCTTCCACCGGCACCGTCTGGCCGAATGCCGGCGATTTCGGATTGGCCACGACGACCTCCTGCTGCAGCTGGCGGGCGGATCCCGTTACCCTCTGTACAGGTCCGAGCAGCGCGATCAGCGCCGTCAAATAGTAAGGCCCCATATCCATGATCGGATCGCCGCCCAGCTTCAGGAAGTTGCGGAAGTTCGGATGCATGCCGCCCGCGGCGTTCCCCATGATAATCGTAGCGCTTGCACCGTAAGGCGTGCCGATCCATCCGTCATTGATCAGCTTGACGCAGGTCTGAATGCCGGCGCCGAGGAAGGTGTCCGGCGCGCAGCCGAC
Organism: Paenibacillus sp. FSL R5-0378; assembly: GCF_038009285.1. NCBI lineage: Bacteria > Bacillati > Bacillota > Bacilli > Caryophanales > Paenibacillaceae > Paenibacillus > Paenibacillus sp. FSL R5-0378. Next base: position 2,488,530 of record NZ_JBBPAY010000001.1, on the reverse strand, counting down.
AAGCAGGTTTTTGGACTCGGCCAGAGCCAGAACCTCATCGGCATCCTCGCGGTTGAGGGCAAACGGTTTCTCCGTATACACATGCTTCCCGGCCTCAAGTGCCCGCAGGTTCAGCGGGGCATGCGCGGCGGGGGCGGTCAAATTGAGAACGATTTCAATTTCCGGATCGGCCAGCAGCTCCTCCACGGTGTACACGTTCGGAACGCCGAACTCGTCCGCTTTTTTCTGCGCGAGCTCCGGAACCATATCCGCTACGGCTTTGACCTCGACGATATGGTCGAGCATGCCGGTCAAATTTTTCAGATATACGGTGCTGATCATGCCGGTACCGATGACGCCAACCTTGACTTTACGCACGAATACATCAACCTCTCTTCGTTTGGTAGTGATCTTGTGCCCTCATTATCACGCATCGCCCGGTCGAACTCAATGGACTGCAACGCAAATAAACTGGATTTATTTGATATTATCCATCCCTGTCCGCAGCCAGCCGGTTTGTGTTCAGGAGTAAAAAACCTCCCGGCACCCGGGGCATACCCGAAGAGCAAAGAGGCATTCTAAAGCGGTTTTATGATCAATCCCTTGGGGCGTTACTCCACCCTCGGCTTTGCCGGGTCGCAATCAGGACGCGGCACCTCACCGAATTGGGACAGCTTCTGCAAATAATAGCATTCTTCCCGGAACATATGGTCCGGCACCAGCCTGTTCAGCCTGCTCAGCAGCTCGGCGCTGATGTCCAGCTCCTCGATCTCCAGCAGAAAGTTCATAAACGCCGACATTTCCAGATCTACGTCGCTGTGGAACTTTTTCACCGCCGGATAGGTCGTCCGCAGCGTACGCAAGTATCCGACAAGCTCAAGCGCCTTCAAATAAAATTCGTTGAAATGCTGCTCAAATTCCTTGCTCCTCTGGATCAGCCTCCGCTCCACCCCGTCGAGATCCGAAGCGATTGATGCCGAGTGAAAAGCCGCGTCAGGCAGCCACAGCAGATCGTGATGCAGCGGGTGATAGCGGGGAACCGGGTTTCCCTTTAACAGCTCAGCGAGAATGCGCTCATATTCCTCCAGCTCGTTCACCATATGATTGATAAACGTTGGCGACAACCCGATGACCACCTTGCGCTGCAGCACCCGGTCGAGAAGATCCAGCTTAAACGCCCGCAGTTCATGTACCGCCTGATTCGCCTGTTCGTTCAGCTCCTTCAGCGGCTGTCCCTCAGGAAACGAGCGCGCCTGTCCCAGCAGCCGGTCGAACCATTGGACGAACGAAGCCGCCGTCTGTACGTCCTTGACTTCCTTCGACGCCAGAGCATTGTAGATAAAACGGGCATGATCCCCCAAAATCTGCAGCCAAAACCTGTGCTCAAAGAGCGCCTCTTCATTCATTGCAGGCGTATCCCTCCCATCGATAACCATCCGTCACTGGACAATATATGAGATGGAGCACCCAACTTATGCGTTACAAAAAACCACCCCCGCCGCATAAAGCGGCAAGCGTGGCTGGAAATCATACCTCGAGACTACGTCCCGGCGTTTCACCCTAATTTTTCAAAATTACGGATCAATCGGAGATCGCCTGATGCAGCGCTTCGATATACTCCAGCGCCAGCTTGGACAGCGCCGCATTCTGATGGCAGATCCAGCCGACATTGATCGTCTCGTCGCAGTCGAGCGGCACAGGAATAATCTCGTTCCCGTTCAGGTCGGCGCTGAGAACACCGGTTGAGATCGTATAACCGTTCAGTCCGATCAGCAGGTTGAACAGCGTGGCACGGTCGTTGACCCGGATGCTTTTCGGATGCGTCAGTGTGCTCAAAATTTCCTCGGAGAAGTGAAAGGAGTTGTACTCCCCCTGCTCAAACGACAGGTAGGGATAATCCTGCAGCTGGTCGATCGTCACGATGGACTGCTTGGCGAGCGGGTTATGGATGCTGATAAAAATATGAGGCCGGGCCGTAAACAGGCTCGTGAATTTCAAATTGGCGTCTTTCAGCAGCCGGTTGATGACCTTGCTGTTGAATTCATTGAGGTACAGAATGCCGATTTCGCTCCGCTGGCTTTTGACATCCTGGATGATTTCATGGGTCTTCGTTTCCCTCAGCGCCAGTTCGTATTCGTCCTGCCCATACTCGTTGACCAAATGCACGAACGCATTGACGGCAAACGCATAGTGCTGGGTCGATACGGAAAAATGCTGCGGCGACGGCTTGGCGTTCATATAGCGGCTCTCCAGCAGCTCCGCCTGCTCGGTCACCTGCCGGGCATAGCCGAGAAATTCGGCGCCTTCCTTGGACAGGGTAATCCCTTTGTTCGTCCGTTCAAAAATCGTAATGTTCAGCTCTTCCTCCAGATCCTTGATCGCATTCGACAGGCTTGGCTGCGAAATAAACAGCCGTTTGGCCGCTTCATTCATGGACCCGCGGTTGGCGACTTCGATGACGTATTTTAACTGTTGTAAGGTCAATGCTACAGCCCTCTCTTTGAAACAACGATATGATCTTCATTTATTTCAAAGTATACCCGGGCACCGGTCCCCTCCACAACTGTTCGGGCATAAATTCCCCATTACTGCCGCCGTGTGCTTCGCAGTGCGGTGTACAGCGACAGCAGGATAAGCACGAGGGCCATCACCGGATGCATGGCGCCCAGCGCAGGCACATGCGCCGTCATGTACTGCAAGTCGATCAGAACAAACATGGCCAAACTGAGCCACGCGCTGCCTTTAAAGCATTTTCCCGTAATAGCAAAAATGATCATCAGAAGCGGGGCAAACCCAAAGAAATGAACAAAGTTTTCGTGGAGCCGCCAGTTCACCGGATTCTGGAACACAGCCGACCCTGCGATGTACACCTGAACCGTGATGCAGGCGACCAATATCCAGGACAGCCCCATAAAGATGCCCCGGGAAATCCGTCTGCCCCCTGAAATTTTATCTTTAGATGGATTAAGATCAATGCTTGTCATGTGGTTTTCCTCCCTTATAATCGGACGTCAACGCGGCGATCCCCGCAAACAACGCAGCCATGATCAGCGGAAGATAAGGTGTCCCGGCCGGCCGGTCATGGATCAGATAACCGAGAGCGGCAATAATGGTTGACAGAAAGATGCCGCAGGCAGCGCCGCCGACGGCAGCCAGCAGTACTTTGATCACATGGTGCTGCTTCAGCATAGACTTCCCTCCCGTTGAACTGCATTCCATTGCATAGACTGCAATGAAGCAGTAGATTGCGATGGTCTGCGGCGCACCCCGTGTTTTGCCGCCTGGAGTTTATTGTAGCAGCGACTTGTTGTGAACCTGTGAAGTTCTCTTGTTGTTGCGATGAAAATGCATCCGATTTTTCGCGGCTTTTTCCCTGGTCCATGCGGGGTTGTCCGGGGTTTTCCTTCAGGAATGTTGCGAACTTGTTGCGGTTCCTTACGGCTTTGGTGAATTGTCCCCGCATCCGCGGGAACCGGTATATAATGAGGGGGATAAAAGCCGGAAAGGCTGCAACGGCCCGAGGCTCTCGAGAAAAAGGAGAATGAACACATGACGCATACTCTGCTGCTTGTCGATGATGAAAAGGAAGTGCTGGCCTTTATGGAGCCGTTTCTCCAGCAGGAGGGATACGAGACGATCACGGCTTTATCCGGGCGGGAAGCGCTCCGGATCGCCGGCGAACGGAAGCCGTCCCTGGTCGTCCTCGACTGGATGATGCCGGGAATGAGCGGCATTGACGTGTGCCGGGAGCTGCGGAAGCTGCCGAAGCTGGGAATCATCATGCTGACCGCCAGAGTGGAGGAAACGGATAAAATCATCGGGCTGGAGGTCGGCGCCGACGATTATTTGACGAAGCCCTTCTCCCTCCGGGAGCTGGTCGCGCGAATACGCTCGGTTCTCCGGAGAATCCATGGGGACGAGACTCCGGACGACCGGATCGTGCGGGGAGATTTAACGATATCCGAGGCGCAGTGCCGGGTGTGGAAACGCGGGGAGGAAGTTCTGCTGACCCCGACCGAATTCAAAATGCTCGCCACCCTGGCTTCGCGGCCGGGCATTGTATACAGCCGCCTGCAGCTGCTGGCTGCGGTCGATGACGACCTGCTGAACGACGAGCGGACCGCGGACGCCCATATCAGCCGGATCCGCAAAAAGATCGAGGACGATCCGTCCAACCCGGTGTTTATTAACACCGTGTACGGATTCGGATACCGGTTCGGTGACCGCCGTGAACGTTAGCCGGAAACTGTTTTGGGCCATGGCCGCCTTTATCGTGGTCATGAGCCTGACGTTTATGCTGATCACAAATGCAGTCGTGCGCGGGCTGCTGGGCGAGCTGACACCGTCCTCCGACCAAGAGCAAATCAGTGCCCTGTCGCGTACGCTCACCGAATATTATGATCGGCACGGCGGTTCCTGGAACGGTGTTGAGAAGCTGGCTCCCGGCGACTTACTGGAAGAAGTTCAAGACAGCGGCCTGATCTTGTACGACGTCCACGACAGGAAGCTGGCCATCTTCGGCAGCGTGGCCGAGCCCATGATCAGGGGGCTCGGGGTAGAATACCGCATCGAGACGAATGGACGGGACGTCGGGTCTTTTCGATACTACGACCCGGAGATCAGCGTGATCTCCAAGGTGAAGCTTGGCATTTCACACGGCGTCGGCTTTCTGCTGATCGTCAGCGCCGTGGTGTTCATTGTTGATGCCCTGCTGGCTGCCTATTGGATCTCCCGCCGTCTTACTTCCCCGCTTCGCCGGCTGGTTTCTGCGATTGAGCAGATTAAGGAAGGCCGGCATGGGGTGCAGGTTCCGGTCACGACTAAAGATGAGTACGGCGAGGTCGCTTCCGCCTTCAACCGGATGTCCCTGCAGCTGGGCCGGGCCGAGGATGCGAGGCGCAATCTCGTGGCCGACGTCGCGCATGAGCTGCGAACTCCCCTCTCCATCATGAGGGGAAAGATGGATATGCTGCAGCAGCAAGGCGAAGCGATCGAACCCGAGCAGCTGCTTCCGCTGCAGGATGAACTGATCCGGCTCACCCGGCTCGTGGACGATCTGCATCAGCTCTCATTGGCCGAGGCAGGCAAGCTGTCGTTTGAGTTCAGCCGGACGGACGTCCGTGCCCTGCTGGAGCAGACGCTCGAGCGGCTTCTGCCCCGCGCACAGGATGCCGGCATTGCCATGACGCTGGTGAGCCAAGCCGGCTCCACGATGATCCCGGTCGACTCCGGCCGGATAACCCAGGTCTTTCTCAACCTGCTGACCAATGCCGTCCGGCATACGCCGCATGGCGGTTCGATCCAAGTGATCCTGTCTGAGGTCCAGGATGCACACGGACGGCCATGGCTGGAGATCGCGGTGAAGGACACCGGCACCGGCATCGCCCCCGAGCATCTCCCGAACCTCTTCGACCGCTTCTACCGGGCCGATGCTTCCCGCTCCCGGCACAGCGGCGGAATGGGGCTTGGGCTCGCCATCGCCAAGGAGTTCGTCGCGGCGCATCAAGGCACCATCGAAGCTGAGAGCTCACCAGGCGAGGGGACCACGTTCCGGGTCCGGCTGCCATACAGCCGGGAGGAGCAGGCCTGAACGCAGCTGACTGCTCTCTGTCTTGCATCAAATCGAAACACCCCCCGACATTGTCGGGGGGTGTTTGTGCTTACGGATAAAGGGATGGCATCAGCTGATCTGTCTCCAAACCCCCGCTCCGCTTTCCTATTCATACAGCCAGCTTAAATCTTTCGTGAACTGCTTCAGCCGTTCCGGCTGCAGCGAATAATAATGCCGTTTTCCCTCCCTGCATTCCTTGATATACCCCTCATCCTTAAGCTCCTTCAAATGGTAGGACAGCTTGGACGGCGATACGTCTCCCAGCTTAAGCTGCAGGTCCGCAGGGCATACGGCCGCAGGCTCAAACGTACAGACAGGAGACTGGTAATCCGGCTGCCTGCCCATTTTAATCATCGTCAAAATTTTCATCCGGATCGGATCGCTGAGTGCTTTGGCCGCTTTGGCCATCTCGGTTTCGTAATGGGATCTCATAGATCATATTATACACCCTCTGTATTGACATTTCAATTTTTGTTGAAATATAATCATTTCAAAACATTTTGAAATGAGGTGCTTTTCGCGTGTCATCACGAGACCCGTTGTCAGCAAGTCCAAGGGGCGAGGTCATTACCGCTGCCCATTCTGCCGCCACACCGGCGATGTCAAAGAAAGCCTTGGGCTGGAGCCTGGCCATCCTCGCTTTCGCCCAGCTGATCTACTCCCTTGATATTAATATCGTGTTTGTTGCGCTCCCCGAAGTGGGCCGTGCACTTGGCTTTTCGGAACAATCCCTTCAGTGGGTCGTCAGCGCCTATACGATTTTCTGCGGCGGCTTCCTCCTTCTTGGCGGACGTGCCGCAGACCAGCTCGGGCAAAAAAGGATGTTCATCTCCGCGCTGCTCCTGTTCGCGCTGGCCTCCTTGCTTGGAGGGCTGGCATGGAGTCCGCTGGTCATCATCCTGGCCAGAGCGCTGCAAGGTATCGGAGCCGCTTTTCTTTTTCCGGCGACCCTATCCCTTATCAACCGGCTGTATGAAGAAGGACCTAAGCGCAACCGGGCCCTCGCAGTCTGGGGCGGAGCGGGAGCCAGCGGATTGACCTTGGGCTCTCTCCTCGGCGGCGTGCTGACGAACGCCATTGGATGGGAAGCCGTCTTCTTCGTCAACGTATTGTTTGCCGGCGGTGCAGCTCTGGCCGCACTCGCTGCCATTCCGCGGGACTCCGTCCAATCCGGAAGGAGCAGCTTTGATCTGCCTGGGGCACTAAGCTTTACTGGCGCTGCAACTTTACTCGTGTATTGCCTCGTTCAGGGGCCTGAGGCAGGATGGGGCTCCCCCGGTATTCTGATATGCGCCCTTCTGTCCCTGTTGTTATTTCTCACTTTTGCCTGGATCGAAAACCGAACCTCCAATCCGCTGATGCCGCCGCGTCTTCTCCGGAGACGGAGCCTGGTCACGGGCATGATCATAACCTTTCTTTACATGGGTACCTTTGGAGCCATCCCCTACTTTCTCACGGTACTGTTCCAGAACGTGCATCAATTCAATGCCCTCCAAACCGGCCTTGCCTTTATCGTGCCATCGCTTTCTATTGCCCTTGGAACCCAATGGGGCGAAAAGCTTGCCACTCGCTACGGCATGCGCAGCACGATTCTGACCGGCAGCATGATCGGCATCGTTGGCACCGCCCTCATCCCGCTGGGGGCGTATGCCGACTCCGGCTATCTGCTTATCGTGCCCGGATTGATCATTTCCGGCCTAGGCCAGGGCGTCGTATGGACCGGCATGTGGATCGCCGCTTCCGCGGGTGTGGCTCCATCGGAGCAGGGCGTGGCCTCGGGTATGGCCTCGACGACGCTGAATATCGGCAACGCCATCGGCATGGCCTTCCTGATCTTCATCGCCAATTCCGGTATCGCCGGTCAAAGCGGCGGCTCGCTTCTGGTCGCGCAGGCAGCAGGCGTCCGCACGGCCATGTATCTGGCTGCCGCCGGGATGATCATCGGGGGGGTCGCAGCCTTGTTCCTTCCGCGAAAAAAATAAGGAAGTTTTTATCGATCCGCCGTGCTGCTTACACGAATAATCATCTTCCCCCTGGCTCGCCGGCTTTCGCTGAGCTCATGAGCCAGGGCGGTCTCTTTTAAAGGAAACATCCGGTCGATGACCGCTCGAAGCTGCCCTTCCTCCACTAAGCGGGATATCCGTTCCAAATCCGCTGTCGTGACCGGCAGGATCGCAACTTCGTGAACGTCAATCTGCCCGGCGGCCGCCTGATCGGTGTCATAATTCCCCCACGTGACCGGAACCAGCGATCCCCCAGGCGTGATCACCTCCAAAAGCCGGTTTCCTTCGGTTCCACCGACCGTATCGACCGCAAGCTGGACCGGATCAACGGCCTGCGTCCATGAACCGGACGAATAATCGGCAAATTGATCAGCCCCAAGCTCACGCAAAAATGCTTCATTCCTGCCGGAAGCTACGCCGATCACCTCGGCTCCCTTCAATTTGGCGAGCTGCACGGCGAAGTGGCCGACGCCGCCGGATGCACCGTTGATCAGCACCCTTTGGCCGGCCTTCAGGCCACCTTGAACAAACAGCGCGTTCCAGGCCGTACAGGCCGACTGCGGAAGGGCGGCCGCCGCTTCATGGCTGATGCTGCGGGGCTTTCGTGCAAGCTGCGCTGCAGGCAGAGCCGCATATTCCGCACACGCGCCGCTGTTCGCCGTCATGCCAAAAACCTCGTCACCGACCCGCAGAGACGTGACGCCCGCTCCGACCTCTTCGACGGTGCCTGAAATATCCCACCCGGGAATATACGGCAGCGGAAAACGGTCTCCCGCCATCCCCGAGCGGATCTGCCAATCTCCCGGATTGATCGATGCCGCATGCACGCGGACCAACACTTCGCGCTCGTTTACTAACGGAACCGGAACATCTTCATACTGCAGCACTTCCGGCCCTCCGTGCCGGTGATACCGGATCGCTTTCATGGTTTCTTTTCGCTGATAACCAGGCATGTTCACCTTACCTCCATGGATTGATTCTTTTCCTGCCACCCCCTACAATAGGGAAAACACGGGCCGGAGAAAATCGTCAATCGTCCGCGTTTGACTGTTATCCGACATCTGAGCCTCATTGTTGAATATTACATAGGTATAAAGGAGGCGGCACATGCATGGAAAACAGAGGCGTTCCGCAAGACCGGCGAAGCAGGCGCTCGGAGAATCTGCTGAAGCAGTCGTTCGCAGAGCTGATGAAAGAAAAGGGCTTTACCGCCATGACGGTTGGAAATATTGCCGAACGTGCGGATGTCAACAGGGGCACCTTTTATTCGCATTATCCGGACAAATACGCCCTGCTGGAACAATCGATCCGTGATAAGCTCCATACCCGCCTGCAGCAGCATCTGCCCCCGGATGCCGGATGGAACAGCGATCATCTTCAGATGCTGGCCGTGAACCTCCTTGAGCATTTCCGGTCCCTTCACGGTCGCTGCAGTCCGGTGGAAACGATCAATCCTGTCTTTGAACGAACGATGCAGCAGGAAATCAAATCACTGCTCACGGCCTGGCTGCAGCGGCTCAAACCGGAGGATTTCGGCTGGAACGTTCCATTGGATACCGTAGCCCTTGCGGCCAGTTGGACCCTTTACGGCGCCGCCCTCGAATGGAGCAGAGGAACAGCTGCGTGCCCACCAGAAGAAACGGCCAGTTATATTGTCCAGTTGATCCTTCGAGGAACGGCTTAGCGGTTGCCCACATTAAAAATAAATAAATACAGCAGCATTCCAAAAAATCACTGACCGAGACTGTCAGTGATTTTTGTGTATACTGCTAATAAACCGAACAAAACTTCAAAAAAATGGAGGAATGCATGATGTTTACAAGCATTAAAGATTTTGCAGCGGAATGGACCAACGAAGCGGAAATGACCCAGAAGATCATGAACGCACTGACCGATGAATCGCTCGGGCAGGCCATAACGGACAAGCACCGGACCCTGGGCGGGCTTGCATGGCATCTCGTGGAATCCGTTCATTATATGACATCGCTCGGGCTGGCGTTTGATGCACCCGATAACAGTGACGCAGTAAAAAAATCGGCCGCTGCGCTTGCCGGCCAGTACGAGCGGGTCAGCCGGGCCATTCTCCAAGCGGTCGAGACGCAGTGGACGGACGCCAAGCTTCTGGAGACGCAAACCATCGCCGGCCAGGAGTGGAACAACGGAGGTTCGCTGCGCTTTACCCTCATGCACCAAGCCCATCACCGCGGACAGATGACCGTCCTGATGCGGCAGGCCGGATTGAAGCTGCCGGATTTGTACGGTCCGACTTACGATTCATGGGTGGAACAAGGAATGGAACCGCTCGCCTAGACGCGTTACAATGGAGCTGATACCCGGGATCGTATCCCGGGTAACTCTCTTTTACGAAAGGATTTCTCCGATGTCCAAAGCTGATAACATGCTCTCGATCCTCTGGATGCTCCGGTCCGGCAAAAAAATGACGGCACAGCAGCTTGCCGACGAGCTGGAGATCCATGTCCGCACCGTGTACCGGTGCATTGATTCGCTCTGCGCAAGCGGCGTCCCGATCATTGCCGATTCCGGCCCAAACGGCGGATTCCAAATCCTTGGGACCTTTGCCGACTCGCCGCTCATGTTCGATGCGGAGGAGCAGAAAGCCCTCGTCCATGCTTCGGTGTTTGCCCAGGAGGCTGGGTATCCTCACACCGATGCCTTGGGCAGGGCCGTGGACAAACTGAAACGGTATACGAACGAGAAGCAGCTCACGCAAATTGAACGCCACAGCAGCGGGCTGTCCGTCCTTCAACCGCCCATCGATCCGGAGCAAAAAGGGCGGCTGCAATGCCTTGAGGAAGCCGCTGGACAAAGGCAGACCCTCCGGATGGTGTACGGCGGCTCCAAAGGAGATCCCGGAACCGGGTCGGTACGTGAGTTCGATCCTTACAGCATCATCCATTGGAAAGGGCAATGGTACACCACCGGATACTGCCATCTCCGCAAGGACCTGCGGAACTTCCGGGTTGACCGGATTGTGAGCCTGGACGTGACGGATCGGCGTTTTGAGCGCCCCGAGAACTTTTCGGCCAAGGACGTTCTGCTGGAACAGCTGCTGCCGGACCCGGCTGGCGACCCTTCCCTGGTCACGGTCCGGATTCAGGCTCACGATCATGTCCTGAATGAACTGAAGCAGCACTGGCTGCTCGGACATGCACTGATTGAGCGAAGCCCCGGGGAAGCGGTATACAGGCTTGATTCCACCTCCCTGCATTCATACGTCCCCTACTTTCTTCTTCCCTACGGAAAAGCGCTGACCATCGCCGAGCCGGAATCCCTGGTGCTGCGTATGGCCGAAGTCAGCCGGGGAATCGCGGAACACTACGGATCGATGCTGTCAGGATTGCCTTCAGAGTAACCTCACCATCCTCCTGCATAATTTGATGCCGTAATTGGAATAATTAGGTTCATTCGAAGGCAAAAAGTGTCATGCAAAGGATGATCGACCCGTGGAACCCAGCAAAGGTGCAACGATGCTTCAGGCGCTCCAGCATACGTCCTCTGAATTTCTTCTTTCCCGGCTCCAGGAGGCTTTTCAGCATGCGGCCGACTTCCAGGCCGTCTGCATCGGTGAATCGGACGCCGGCAAGCTGTATTTGCTGTACCTGACGACGCTTGTCGGCTCCGATCATTTCATATTCAATATGAACCGGCAGCCGCAGGATGGTGTCCTGACCACACTGCACAGTTATTACGGCACCAGCTATTCGGCTGGTGATTTTTCCGCTTGCGAAAAAGCGGTATGCGCCGGCAAAACCGTGCTGTGCACTGCGGAGTCTGCCAACGGCCTGATTCTGGCAACGGAAAATCCGCAGCAGCGGGGACTGCAACAGCCGCAGACGGAGAACGTGATTCAGGGCCCGATGTACGGTTTTATCGAAAACTATTCAACCAATATCGCCCTCATACGCCAGCGGATGCAAACCTCCCGTTTAAAAATTTGGGAGGCCCGCGTCGGAGATCTGACCAATACGAAGGTGGGCGTGGTTTACCTGGAAGGGGTGACCGATCCGGGTCTCGTCCAATACACCTGCGGTCAAATCAGCGCCATCCAAGCGGACGGAATCCAAGATTCCGGCGAATTGCTGCGGTTCATGGACCCCGGATCTTCCCGCCTCTTCCCTGCCGCCGTCACGACGGAACGCCCGGACCGGGTAACGGCCTCCCTACTAAACGGCAAGATTGTTGTCTTGATGGATGGAACGCCGTTTTCGATCATCGCCCCGGGGTCCTTCTTTGATTTCTGGGAATCCCCCGAAGATCAATACCTGACGCCGCTGATCGCATTATTTTTAAGGTGGCTGCGGTTCATCGCACTCATGATCAACCTGTTTCTGCCCGCCCTCTACGTGGCGATCACTTCGGTGAACATTGACCTCAACCGCCTGGAGATCAGTCTGGCCGCCGCCGGCAGCAGGGAAGGGGTCCCTTATCCCGTGTGGCTCGAGTCCCTCATCATGCTGTTTCTTCTGGACTGCATCGTTGAGGCCGGCATACGCCTGCCAAGGTCGATCAGCTCCACCGTTACGATGGTTGGCGGGGTGGTGCTGGGACAGGCGATCATTCAAGCGAATATTGTGAGCAATTTGCTGGTCATCATCGTCGCAACGACGGCGCTGACCAATTTTATCGTCGTGGATTATCAGATGGGCCTGGTTCAGCGGATTTTGAAATATTTCACGCTCGCCGGGGCCAGCGTCATCGGAATTCTCGGCATATTCATCTGCTTTGCCATTCTCGTCATCTGCCTCTCCCGCATCCAATCGTTCGGCGTTTCCTATTTGACTCCGATCGGTCCCGGTGCCCGGATCCGGTCCATGAGTCTTGGGCTGATCGGCGGCTCCCGCAAATTTTCACTCAGCTACTGGATTACCTTCGGAAGAGGGTCGAGACAATGAATCCATCGAACGAGGAACTGAAGATCTCCATGCCCCAATACTTCGTCCTGCAGATGATGGTATTCGGGGCGATCTCCTTTCATGTGTACCCTTGGCTCGTTCTGCAGTCCACCACCCAGAGCTACTGGATCCCGATCCTGATCTGGATGCTGCTCGGACTGCTGGGTGCCTGGCTGTTCAGCCGGGTCCTCGCGCTGCATCAAGGAAAAGACGCCTATACGATTACAAAGCGCGTGCTTGGGTGGCCGGGGGTCATTCTTTTTATCGTCCCGCTGCTCTGGTTTATGTGGAGCGCCATGGTGATCATCGTCCGGGCTCACAGCGAGATCATCTCGATGACGATCCTTCACAGCACGCCGCAGTGGTTTTTGGATGGGATGATCTTTATTGGCGTCTTTCTGGCTTTCGGGGGAATCGGTTCGATTATCCGTGCTTCCGTCCTGTTTCTGCTCGTCAGCTTTCCGCTGTCCGTCGGGCTCGTATTGCTGGGTTTCGGCGATCTCGATTTTAATCTGGGCAAACCATGGCTCTATACCAACGGGGATTTTCTGACCAGCCCGAAGTTTTACACGACATCCTTCATCTGGGCCGGCTATCTTTACTTTGCGGCTTGCGGCAGATACGCCAAACAGCCGAAGAAGCTGTGGCGGCCTTATACCGTGGCTGCGCTCTGTTTTCTGCCTTTACTGGCCGCCGCCGTCTATCAGCCGGCGCTGACGTTTAGTCCGGAGATGTCAAGAATTTTGACGCTTCCTTATATCAGCAAAATGGACTCGGTAAGCTATTACTGGCTGGTGATCGAAAATTTAACCGCCGTATTTATCGTTAGCTCCATCCTCTATTTGTTTTTATTGCTTGCCCTGATCCTGAACTGCATCGTAACGGCAATCAGGGCGGTATTTCCCAGCTGGAACGAAAAGCTGCTATATGTGCTGGCAGGAGTCACGGCATACGCCGCCATCCGGCTTATTCCTTCATGGGAATGGATCGAAAGAGCCGTGGAGTGGGATACGGTTCTGCGCCTTTACTTAATGTATGGCTTTCCTATGGCTGTGCTGGTCAAGTCCTTCATTTCCAACAAAATGAGGGCCCGCCAATGAGCAGACGCGCAGCCCGATGCCTGGCCATCTTATGCCTGCTTCTCTTCCTCCCCGGCTGCTGGGATGTCAAAGATGTCGACAACCGGCTCCTCGAGACCGCGATCGGTATCGAGCCGGCCGGCGGTGACCGGGTGCGGGTCTGGATGAGGTTCCCACTCCCGCAGTCGCAGAACGGAGCCCATAAGGATTTTTTCGTCACCAAGCAGGAAGGCAGCACCGTGATTGAAGCCATAGACCAGCTCCGGTTAAGGCTGCCCAAAAGTCTGGATATGTCGCAGAACCAGTCAATCTTTCTGGATCAGGCACTGGCGAAAAAAGGATTCATGCCCTATTTGGAATTCACAATCAGGGACCGCACCGTTCCTCTGGATTCGTTAATTGCGATTACGACAGGCGGCATGAAGTCAATATTTGAACGTCCCAACCCGACGGGCGAGCTCTCGGGCATCTACACGAAGCTGTTCTTTGAACGCTACGGCGGCGGAACCTCGCAAAAAAACGTCGTGTCGCTATGGGAAATTTTCAGGGGGTACTATGATCCGCTTGAGGAATGCCTCGTGCCTGTATTGGTGACGGATTCTGAAACGATATTCCGGGTCGCGGGCAATGCATTCTTTAAAAATGACGCCATGGTCGGCATGATCTCTCCGGAGGAAACCCTGATTTACGAAATCGTTACGGGCAAGATGTCCCCCTTCGAAATCGAAACCGCGGATAAAATGAACCTTAAAATTCTGAATTCCAGTGCCGATATCGACACGGATATGAGAAGCGGCAAGCCCGTCATCCGCATTCATGCCAAGCTCTCGATGACCCTCATGGATTCCGCGCGCGGGATCGACATCAAGGCAAAGCATCTGGAAGCTTCCATTAACCGCCTGATTGAGCAGCGGGCAGCCGCTGTATTCCGGATGACGCAGGCGCAGGAATCCGACATTTTTGGACTTGGCAACCGCTTCAGAGGAAAAGTTCCACCCAGCCAATACGACCGGTGGCCCAAGCTGTACTCGACAGCAAAACTGGAGTTCAAGCTGGATTCCGAGCTGAAAAACACGGGCCTTCAGCTGAGACGCAGGCCGTTCATTAATCCGTCCAAGGAAAAGTAAGAACCGAAAACAGGGCTGCTTCAAAATAGAAGCAGCCCCTGTTTCATCATTACCGATCATCCCTGCTCTTCTATGCTTCAATTCCCGTATAACGAAAATGGGAAAAGTCCGCATAGCTTCCCCCAAAGGACTGCATATCATGGACGGCGATACCGACAAAGTTGCCGGTGAAGCCGCCGCAGAGGAAGCGGATGTCCTGCTCTTCAAACAGCGGGACCCAATCCTGCCCCGGGCTGAACCGGCCATAGAACCGTCCGCGGATGCCACGGACTTCCACGGCCAATTGAACAGCTTCCCCGGCATTCACCGGAATCATGTCCGGAATAACGGTGAACGCATCGTCCGCGCAGCGCATGAGCCGGATCACCTTGCCCTGCTCTTCGTCCTGCGTCACATAAGCATACAAGTAATTTTCATCGTTCAAATAAAGCATCAGCCCGGCCATCTGCAAATAGCTTGCTGGCTCGAACTCAAGCGACGTCTCGGCTCGGAAATGGATATCCGCCTGCCGGAGGGCCACAATGTGGTGATGAAACAGGCTTTGCGGCGATTCCCCGGAATGCAGGCGGAGATACCCCGGGCGCTCCGACAGCGAGCACCAGGATGGATCCGCCGGTATGCGGAGCGTATTCCAGGCTTTGGCAAGCTCCGGTCCGTCAAAGGTATCCTCAAACAAGCTCCGTTCCGCGGCCGTCTTGGCCTCTGCCGGCGTGATCCCTTTCGGACGCGGGACCTCCATCTGCGGGGAATTCCCCCCGGCGGTCAGGCGAAGCCATCCTTCCTCGTCCCAGTACACCTGCTGCAGCGCTGTTTCCCGGCCAAGGAGCGCGTACTGGCCTTCAACCGGACGCGTGCACAAATGGGCCATGTACCATTCCCCTTGCGGCGTCTGGATCAGGCTGCCGTGGCCGGCACACTGCAGCGGGAGCTCCGGGTTATCCCGGGAGGTCAGCATCGGATTGCGGGGGTCCACTTCGTAAGGGCCCATCAAGCTGCGGGAACGGGCTACCGTCACGGCATGGCCGCTCCCGGTGCCGCCTTCGGCCGTAATCAAGTAGTAATAGCCTTGATGCTTATAAATATGCGGCGCTTCGGTCTTCTTCAGATCCGTCCCGTCAAACAGCTTGAACGGTTTACCAACTAGCTTCTGCTGCTGCGGATCATACTGCTGAATAACGATGCCGCTCGATTTATTCCCTTCCGGAATGCGGTAATCCCAGATTTCGTTCAGAAGCCATTTCCGTCCGTCTTCGTCATGATACAGGCTCGGATCGAATCCGCTGCTGTTCAAATAGACCGGCTCGGACCAGGGCCCGTGAATCGAAGGCGCCGTAATCAAATAATTGTGAACGTCTTTAAATGGGCGCTTGGTGCTTTTCACATCGGTATAAATGAGGTAAAACAACCCGTCATGGTAGCTGAGCTGAGGCGCCCAGATGCTGCAATTCTTCGGGTTTCCCCGCAGGTCGACCTGATCGGTCAGCACGTCGGTGCAGTGCTCCCATACCGCCAAATCCTTGGAAGCATATACCCTTACGCCAGGGAGCCACTCGAAGGAAGACACCGCGATATAATAAGTGTCCTTTGCCCGCACGATGCAGGGATCCGGATTAAAGCCCGGCAGCACCGGGTTTCGAATGGTTCCCGTTTGGGTGGATATGGTCATGCTCTTCCCTCTCCTTTTCGTTTCCAAAAGTCCGTTCCGGTAAAAACTTGCTCCTTCTGCGGAGCCCCTTCCAGCGTCTCCTGATAGACCGCCCACCCGGCCCGCTGTCCTCCCGGAGCCGGCGCGGCCGGATCAAAGCGGGTGCCGAATTCCCGGTACCTGGCCGTCAGCCGCCGCCCCGGATCGTTCCAGTCGTCCCAGCCCAGCGGTTCGATATGTCCGCCCATCCGGCAGTCGACGTAGTCAGTGCGTGCATATTCGCGCCACGGCCTTCCCAGATACACGCCCGATACGCCTGGCTCTGCCGTCAAATAACAGAGGTTAAAGACATACCCGTATTCCTGCCCCGCGGGAGTAGAAGCCGCGGCGATATAACCGGCATGCCCGCTCGAATGGCGCAGGCTGCGGATCTCGCAGCGGTCAAAGAAGGCGGCCGCGCCGCCGAATATAAAATCCACCGCCCCTTCGATCCGGCAGTATTCGTACACCTGGCGGTACTCTCGGTGATGCTCCCGGAGCGGGATTCCTCCAAACACGCCGCCATGCTTGGGCGCAGGCGGAAGCGGTCCGGTAAACAGCGTGTCCTGGTGCCCTTTAAAGGTGCAGTAGCGAAAAACCGTTTCGTCGCAATGCGCATAGACCGCCACGGCCTGGCCGATGTCCTCGCCCTGCCCGGCCGAATTGGTCACGACCAAATTCTCGATCAGCAGCCGCCGGCCGCCAAGGAACAGCGTCGGCGTTGCAAAGGTGCCAATCTCATTTCCGTTCTCGTCCAGTTCCTTTGCATACCGGCCCTTCGTGATTTCCACATATCCGATGCCGATCACGGCCAGATCGGACCGATATATCCGTACCGCTTCCTCATAGACACCCGACAGGATGTACAGGGTTTCGGGCCGCTGCGGATCTTGCTTCTCCAACGCATCCACCGCTTCCTGAATCGTCGGATAATCGCAGTGGTCCAGCTTTCCTACAATCATGACCTTCCCCCCTTTCGTTTCGGGCTGCGGCCATCGCTTACAAGTGTTCCGCCAAAAATCCCTGCCAGCGGGCCCGCATTTCAGCCGTCTCCATATGGCCGCCGCCGGTCATGACCGTCTGCCAATGCTCCTCCTGTCCGGCGGCCCGGTATACCTCCCGCAGGCCATCGGCCAGCAGCACGACGCCTTCCTCCGGGGTCAGCCGGTCGGTGCGCCCGGTCAGGCTCATCCTTGGCCGCGGGGCGATCATGGCTTGGATTTCCAGCGTCGTGAAGTGCTTCAGCAATCCCGGAACGTAGTAGTAGAACCCGTGGTGATCCAGCCCGCGCTTCTTCATCAAGGTATGGGCATCCACCTGTCCGCAGATGTCCACGGTCACCTTGATCCGCTCGTCCAGCGCCGCCAGCCACCAGGCCATCATCCCGCCCATGGACATGCCTAGGGTCGCGACCCGCGAGGCGTCGATATCTTCCCTGGAGCACATGTAATCCAGCATCCGCCGGTTGTCATACAGCATCATGCCCCACATGACGCGCCCCTGCCATAACATTTCCTTGACGATTTCGCTCTCCGTCTTACCCGACCGCTCATGGAAGCCCCACATGTCGATACAGCAGACGGCATAGCCCATGCCGGTCAGTGTGCTGGCAAAAGACGGCTGCTGCAAATACGAGCTGCCGCTGATCAGCTCCCTGCGTCCGTTTGTGTAATTGCCGCCATGCGAGTGATTGAAAACGACGAGCGGATAGGGCCCCTCTCCGTCTATAGGCAGTGCGACATAAGCGGGCACCTGCTCCAGACCGTTTAAATCCAGCAGCAGCGTCTCGAGCCGGTACCCGTCCGTCTCTTCCTGCTTGAGCAGTTCCGCCTGGATAGGCCGGTCCTCCGGCACATCGCCCAGCAGCTTCTTCAACCGTTCCCTCATCATTGGTTAAACCTCCTCTTCGCTGAGATCCTCCTCCTGCGGAACTACGCTTACCTGCTTTACAAGCTGCTCCGGCACCTTCGTATCCTTTGACCGGCACTGCTGCCATTCCACGTCTTCGCCGTTCTCGACGTAGAAAGCCGGCCCTTCGTGGCCGCCAACCGTGACCCGGTCAAACCGAATGTCCCTCACATTGCCTAAATAAAAGCCGCGCGCTTTCATATCCTTGATGCCGGACATCATGGCCGGACGCCCCGGAACGGGGTTCTCCGCCATGGAAATATCGATGTCGGCAAACGTTAATTCCGAAATATACCTTTCCGCAAGACCATAAACAAACCCTGCCGCCGCATGTACGTTCCTTGCGGTAATATTCGAAAAGTGAATCCGCCGGAACGTCGGCGTTTCCAAGGTGACCGGATAAGGCCGCTTATCCCAGACGTACTTGTCCTTGCCCCGCGGTCCGCAAAAATAATACAGGTTCAAAATGAACGGGCAGATGACTTCCTCCATGACGATGCCGCTGACCCGGATATCCTCCACCGTTCCTCCGCGCCCCCGCCGCGATTTCAGCCGAATGCCGCGGTCGGTGTGCTTAAAGATGCAGTTGCTGATCACGACGTTCCGGATGTCCCCGCTCATTTCGCTGCCGAGCACGACGCCGCCGTGGCCGTGGATCATCGTACAGTTCGTGATCGTGATGTTCTCGCACGGAACCCGCTGCGCCGTGTCCTCCGTGCCGGCCTTGATGGCGATGCAGTCGTCGCCGACGTCGATGTGGCAGCCGCTGATCCGCACGTTCTGGCACGACTCCGGGTCGATGCCGTCAGTATTCGGCGAATCCGCGGGATTGTATATCGAGACGTTGTCGATCGTCACGTTGTCGCAGAGAATCGGATTGACCGTCCAGCTCGGGGAGTTGATCAGCGTGACGTCGCGGATCGTCACCCGGGTGCAGCGGTCGAGGCTGATCAGCTTCGGCCGGGGGTGGGTCAGCTCCTCCGGGCGGCTGCGCATCTTGTCCCACCAGGGCTGGCCGTTGCCATCCAGCGTGCCGCTGCCGGTAATGGACACGTTCTTCAGCCCGTGTCCGTACACACAGGAGGCATGCACCTCACGCAGCACCCCTTCCCAGCGGGAGGTCACGACCGGATAATCCGCCGGATCGGTGCTGAAGGACAGGACCGCGCCCGGGTCCAGCCTCAGTTCGATGTTGCTGCGCAGGAGGATGGCCCCGGTCAGGTACGTGCCTGCAGGGACGAACACGGTCCCGCCGCCCGCGGCATCCGCTGCCTCGATCGCCGCAGCGATGGCCCGGGTCGCCGGCTCGGCGCCGCCGGGCACCGCCCCGAACTCGGTGATGCTGTACACGCTCATGGCTGTTCTCCTGTCGCCGCAGCGGCCGGAACCCTGGCCTCGTATTCGCCGCAGGCCTGCAGAAACGCCCCCAGCCCCTTCTGGTCGTTGGTGATGATCGGCTCGCTAATGTAATAGGCGTACGTGCCGTCGCGCCGGTCGGCCCCGCCCAGCCCGGCCACCTGGCAGTTTTTGTTCAGGTTCAGCCAGCCTTCCTTCGTCTCCAGCACAAACTCCTCCAGCAGCCCCCGATACGCTCTGTCCAAGCAGTCCTGCCATTCCTGCGGCGCAAGCACGCCGAGGCGAAGCCCTTTCGCGATGGCATAGGTGATCATGCTGGAAGCCGAGGCCTCCAAGTAATTCCCCTTGCGGCCACCCTCATTGACCACCTGGTACCAGACGCCGCTGCCCGGATCCTGATAGGATCTCAGCGCACGCAGCGTATCGCTCAAGATGCGCTTCAGCTCCGGATAATCGGGATGGCTTGCCGGGAGCAGCTCCAGGCTGTCCGCCAGCGCCATAACGAACCAGCCAAGGGATCTGCCCCAGAAATTTGGAGATAAGCCGGTGGCCGGGTCGCACCACGGCTGGGCTTTTTTCTCGTCCCAGGCGTGATACAGGAGCCCGGTGGCCTCATCCTTCGTATGGAGCTCGCACAGCTTGAACTGCTTCGTCACGTCGTCCAGTCCCGCCCCGTCTTCAAACGTCAGCAGATATTCCAGATAGAAAGGCGAGCCCATATACAGGCCGTCCAGCCAAATCTGATAAGGATAAATTTCCTTATGCCAGAATGCCCCCTCCGACGTCCGGGGATGGGATGCCAGCTGGGATCTCAGCAGCCCGGCGGCCTGCTTGTATTTTTCCTCCCCCGTCTCGCGGTACAGCGTGAACAGCAGCTTGCCGTTGTTGATATGGTCGATGTTGTATTCTTCGGGGCGGTACCCGCGGATGTTCCCGTCTTCCTGAATAAAATGGTCCATGTTGTCCCGGATATACTCCAAATACCGGCGGTCTCCCGTCTGCTTCCAGAGCAGCTCGAAGCCCTTGAGCACCACGCCGTAATCATACGACCACTTGCCTTCATATCCCTTACCCTCGTACAGCTTCGGCGTCCGTGCCATGATGGACTCAGCCATGCGCTGCGCCGCGTTGAATGTCTGCATGCTGATCCTCCTCGGATAAAATTTCCGGCTTTCTCTAATAAAATTTCCATCTCCGCCGGCGATTGCTTTTTTACACCCTGCCGTCTTGGAAAAAACACAGTCCTAACCCCCATGCAGGCAGGATAGGACCTGGTACGTTCTTCTTGCGTCCGGCTCAGCCGTTATTTTTGCTGCGTAGCCTTGTAGGCCGCCTCGTATTCCTCAATAATTTTGCTGCCGCCGGATTTCTTCCAGTTCTCCACCGCAGCTTTGAATTCGTCCAGGTTGATTTTGCCGAGAATGTATTTGTAAGTCGCATCGGTGATGATCTTTTGCAGCTCGGAGCCCTGCGTTGTGTACGTTTCGGATTCCAGGGAATATGCCGGGTTCAGCACCCCGTATTTTGCGTTTTCCTTGATCAGCTTGTCGGCCTCGGCCTTCAGCGGATCGGCGTCATGGATTTTGTAGCCCGTTTCGCTCGGACGGGAAGAGGCAAACGGCTGCACTTCCTGCTGCCACAAATCGGTATTGGTGATCGTAACCGCGTCATTCGCATCCACGGTATAATGGACGCCTTCGATTCCGTATGTCATGAGGGCGTACACATCGTCATCCATCAGGTCGTTGACGAACTTCAGAACGCGCTTCAGCTCGGCTTCATCCTTCACTTCGGATTTCGGGAAAGCCAGCAGTCCGCCGATTCCGTTGTTCGCCGCCCAAATCGCGCGGTCGCTTTCGTTGCCTGTCGATGTAATGTTGTTGACCAAGGCGAGCTGCATGTTATCCTGAACGCCCTTGGCCATATTCAAGAGGTTCTTCCCGTCAAACAGGGCGCCGACGTAAATTCCGGCTTTGCCCTGGGCGAATTTTTGCTGCTGGTCGGTTTTGGCGGTCACCGCAAAGTCTTGATTGATATATCCTTTTTCGTACAGTGTCTTCATGTAATCCATCGTTTTGACGTACCCCTCGGTTTCGAATTCGGGAATCATTTTCCCGTCATCCGTCACCTGCCAGTTATTCGGCGTGCCGAAGTAAGAGCCCAGCGTCTTGAAGGCGCCGTAGATCAGATCGCTCCGGTCCATGAAGCCCGTCGTATCCTTCTGCCCGTTGCCGTCCGGGTCCTGCTCGGTGAATGCCTTGGCGACGTTCATCAGCTCATCGGTCGTCTTCGGCACGGACAGTCCGAGCTTATCCAGCCAGTCCTTGCGGATGACGACGCCGTTGCGGGCGAGATCCTTCTGGAAAGGCACACCGTACAGCTTGCCGTCGATCGAAGCCGATCTCCGCGTATCCTGCGAAATTTTCGCCAGGTTCGGGAACTCGTCCAGGAACGGTTCTACCTCCCAGAACATGCCGGACTTCAGGGCATTGCGTACGGAGGAATTGTCGAGAATGGTGAGCGTAACGATATCCGCCAGGGAATCGGACGCCAGCGACGTATTGATGCGTTCTTCCTTGGAAGCATCCGGAATCCACGAAAATTTGATATCCGCCCCGGTCTTCTCCTCAATCTTGTTCAGCACCGTATCGGTCGGCGGCGACGCTGTGTGCAAAATGTTCAGCCACGTAATCGTCGTTTTTTCGTCACCTGCCGCAGCGCTGCCTCCCGAGCCCTGGGCCGTTTCCCCCTTGCCGCCTCCCCCGCCGCAGGCCGAGAGCAGCAGCCCGCAGACCAGCGTAAACGCAGCCATCTTGCTTACCATTGGTTTCATGTGCCATTTCCCCTTTTCTATTATCCTTTGGATTGATCCCACATCCGTGGATGGATCCCACACCCGCCGTGCCTTGATTAGTACACGCCGTCCTCGCCAAACTTCTTCGCCAGCCGGTTGGAAGCCATGACCAGTACAAGTCCCACCAAGCCTTTGAACAAGCCTACCGTTGTACTGAAGCTCAGCTGTCCGTTTTTCAGTCCCGCCGTATAGATGTAGGTGTCGAAAATTTCGGCCACCTCGCGGTTCAGCGAATTGAGCAGCAGGTACATATGCTCGAATCCCAGATCAAGCGTGCTGCCGATCTTGAGAATGAGCAGGGTGATGATGACCGGCCGGATCGCCGGCAGCGTCACGTGCCACGTTTTGCGGAACCGTCCGGCTCCGTCCATTTCGGCTGCTTCGTACAGCTGGGTGTCCACCACCGTGATCGCAGACAGATAAATAATGGTGGACCAGCCGAGCTCCTTCCAGATGATCTGCCCGATGTACACGGTGCGCAGCCATTCGGGAGCGGTCAGGAAGCTGATTTTGTGCCCGCCCAGCCTGGCAATCAGCTCGTTCAGCACGCCTCCGTCCACGGTGAGGAATACGTAGGTAATGGAGACGATGATGACCCAGGACATGAAGTGCGGGATGTAGATGATGGTCTGTACCCAGTTTTTGAACAGCCGGTGCCTGACCTCATTCAGCATCAGCGCCAATATAATGGGAAGCGGAAAAAAGATCACGATGTTGAGTGCAAACAGAATCAGCGTATTGCGCAGAAGCATGAAGAACGTCGGTTCTGTAAACAAGCGGACAAAGTGCTTCATTCCGACCCAAGGGCTGCCCGTGATCCCCTTGAAAGGCTGGTAATCCTGAAAGGCAATGACGAGACCGCCCATCGGCAGATACTTAAAGATGATGAAATACAACACGCCGGGCAAAATCATCAGGTACAGCAGCTTGTGACGTTTGATACGGTCCAGCGCGGTGTCCGTCCGTACCTTCCTGGCCGGTTTGACATTCATGTTCATGACGGCCGTGTTCGAGTCCTTCACCAGGTCGACCTCCTTGTAAGCGTTTCCTGTTACGACTCCAGCTTAGGCCGTTTTGGGAATTCCGTACATAATCATTTCATTGACACCGGCCATAAAACCGCATAACGGCGCCATTTTCGCCTTCCGCATCTCAGCTGATGATTACGGATTGAAGCTGATGATTATCCGGGTGACAGCCGCGGATTCCCCGCTCTCCCCCCTCCGGACAACACCTCAGGAGCTGATTATATACGTAACCTGGTGCGCTTGGTACAGTCTAACTGTAAACGATTACAAGGAGGATACCCGCGTATGACACCATCCACAGCTTTGCGTAGAAAAGAGTCTTTCGGCAGCCGCCTGTTTACCGTCGTAAACAGCCTCCTGCTCATTCTGATTGCCCTCATTTGCCTGCTGCCTTTTGTAAACGTGATTGCGAGCTCCTTCGCTTCCACCCAGGAAGTGGTGGCCAAAAAATTCATTCTGTTTCCGACGACATTCTCCCTCGATGCTTATAAGTACATTTTATCGACGCCTACGATTTTTAAAGGGCTGGGGGTATCGATCGGGATCACTGTAGTAGGCACGATCGTCAGCATGATCCTGACGGCGCTCATGGCCTATGGCCTGTCCAGGAGATATCTCTACGGCCGGGGCTTCGTCAACTTCATCGTCGTATTCTCCATGCTGTTCAGCGGCGGCATGATCCCGACGTTCCTCGTCGTCAAAAGCCTCGGACTGATCGACTCCTACTGGTCGCTCATCCTTCCGGTCGCCATTAACGCGTTTAACCTGATTATAATGAGAAACTTTTTCCAGGCGCTTCCGGACGCGCTCGAGGAATCGGCCAAAATTGACGGATGCAACGATTTCGGGGTTTTCTTCAAAATTATGCTTCCGCTCGCTCTGCCATCCATTGCTACCATTTCGCTGTTTTATGCGGTAGCTTACTGGAACACCTATATGAATGCGATCCTGTACATGACGGATTCGACCAAGTGGCCGATCCAGGTGCTGCTCCGCCAGATCGTCATCGTCTCCAGCGGCATGCAGGCCGAAGGGACGTCCGTGGATGTCGTTCCGCCGGCGCAGACCATCAAAATGGCGGTGATCGTCATCGCGACCGTACCGATGCTGATCGCGTATCCGTTCGTGCAGAAGCATTTTGTCAAAGGGGCGCTGCTCGGCTCGGTCAAAGGGTAACGAACAGCAAAGTCTTGCATTCCGCTCAAGAAAGCAGCCCGGACGGAAATGCAAGACTTGTGTTTTGATTACTGAGCCTGTTTGACTTTACGGTAATTTCCCGGCGTCACGAGTTCCTTCTTGCGGAAGGACCGGATGAAGTTTTGCGGATTGTGATACTGCAGCCGCTCGGCGATTTCCTTGATCGTCATGTCCGTTTCAATCAGCCATTTCTTGGCCATCTCCAGCCGGTAATTCATCAGGTATTCGCTGAACGTCATGCCAAACTCCTTTTTAAAAATGCTGCTTAAATAGTTCGGATTATAATGAAGCCGGTCGCTGATCCATTCCAGGGACAATTCCTGGTCGTACTCCGTGCGGACGATCGTGGCGATCTTCTCGGCCAGGGAACGGAACTGGCGGTTGGTCTTCTCCTTCATGCTGCGCACCATCGGCGAGATGACTTCCTCCACGAGGATCCGCTCGATCTCTTCCGGGTTGCGGATATCGAGCAGGCGGTGGTACAGGGCGTGATTGTCCTGCGTCAGCAGCACCTCCACGCCGAGCAGCTGCTCCAGCTGGATCAGGTTGTTGACGAAACGGACCAGGGCCACTTCAAAATTCATCGAGTTTTTGTTCTTCTTCATCATCTCGGCCAGCAGCGGATACAGCGCCCGGGGGACCTGCTCCTCGTCGCCCAGCCGGATCGCGTCGAACAGCTGGGTTTCCAGCTCCGTCGGGTAATGCAGAAGCACCGGTCCCGAGACGACCGTCTCGATATCTTCATAGAAAATGATCGATTCTTTACCCAGATTGAGCCGGTGCCGGAGCGCCTGCTTGCTCATTTCGCAAGCCTCCTTGCTCTCCCACAGATGCCGGTACGTCTTGCTGATGCCGAAGCTGACGGAGCAGTTCAAATAGTCGCGCGCCGTCATCATAATCGTTTTCGAAAAGGAGAGCACCTGCCTGCGTATCTCCTGTTCCTCCTGGTCCGTAAACGTGAGGATGGTCGCCTGCGTGTTGTCGTTTAAAATAATCGGCAGCATGCGCCCTTCCTTCGGCACGACTTCCTCGACCATTTTGTTGATGGCGAGCAGCAGCATATCCCGGTCCGACGCCTCCCGGCCGCCGTAACTGTCCATCTGGATCAGCATCGCGACGAATGACGGCTGCGTCAGTTCCGGATACCCGAACCGCGGCAGCATCCGCTCCAGCTCCTCCGGGGACACCCGATTCCGGAACAGGTTCAGGATCAGCTGCGTTTCCAGCTGGGGCAACTCGGCTTCCATCATGCTCTCCAGGTTTTTCTTCTCGGTGACGATCGTGTCGATGGAATGAAGGATGCCTTCGATTTCGTTCTTGTACGGCAAATGGGAGCTGCGCGGCAGGCTGCGCTGGATTTGGCGGATCGGCTTCGTGAAATAAACGGAGATGCCGTAAGCCACCACGATGATCAGCAGCGTAATGACGGCCACCATCAGCATGATTCCGTATTTGGTCGTCTTGAGCGCGCCGGAAATTTCCTTCTGGTCCAGCAGCGTCACATAGATCCAATTGTTGTAGCTGGATTTGGCATAAATCGCTTCGGCCGACTGGCGCCCGGATGCCGTCACCTTCAGCCTGCCGGCCCGGTGATCTTCCCCGGCCGACTGGACGATGCGACCAAGCTGGTCAGCGGACAGCAGCTGTTTGTCGGGATCGGTTTCGTACATCAGCTCGCCCTGTTTGTTTAAAATGATGACCGGCGCATTGTCCTCAGTCTTCAGGATCCGGTCAAGCGTGGACCGGGAAATATCCGAAAGGGCAATCGCCTGCTTTTGCTTGGAAAAGACCGGCAGCGTGTTCACGAAACGGATGCCGTCATCCGTTTTGATCCAGAACAGCCCTTTGTCTTTGTCATCGATGTAGGCCTCGTACAGCTTGCGCCGGTCGGCATCCGTCAAATAGGACAGCTTTCCGCTCGTAATCTGCCAATTCTGTACGAGGCTGATGAGCGAATACTCGGTCCCTTCCAGGCCCATCGTGGCGATATAGTTCAGCTGTGTATTGACGTTCCGGTATTCTTCGAAATCCTGTTCCGTGATCGGCCTTTTTACGACGGCATCAAACGAGCTCGTCGTGCTGTATGTATTAAAGGCGTATTCGATCGTCTGGATTTTCTGCTCAAGCGAATTTTTGGTCTGGGTAATAAAGCTCTGCTTGCTGCCCGCCACCCGGTCGATCACCGAGTGGGTCGTATTGATATAAATGTAGCTGCCAAAACTGACGACGAGTCCGATCCCAAGGACCAGAATGGGAATAAACGTTTTATAAAACATGCGGCCTTTTTTCATTGTGATGCTCCTTTAGCCCGTTCTTGTTTCCAATTATAGCGTTTTCATGATTGGGTTGACAATATGATTCACGTGTGCATTTTTCCGGATTCATATTGACTTGAACCCTGTCTGAACTTAAACTGAAACCGTTAACAAATATTTCTTGTCACGAGGTCATATGATTACGATTAAAGACATCGCGCGCGTTGCGGGGGTATCGCATACGACCGTTTCCAGGGCGCTGAACGGCAACCCGCTCATCAAGAAGGAAACCCGCGACCGCATTGAACGCATCGCCGCCGAACTCAACTACATTCCCAATTACAGCGCCAAGAGCCTGGTCATGAAGAAGTCGTACACGATCGGCCTGTTCTTCTCCAGCATCGACCAGGGAACTTCGGCCAGCTTTCTCGTGGACGCCATCAAGGGCATTCATCAGGTGCTCGACGAGAACTACAGCCTTACGGTCCACGGGATCGACAGCATCCGGCACTATGATGCTATAACGCCAAGGCGTTTCGACGGTGTGCTCGTCATGAGCCAGAGCGAAGCGGACAATGCTTTCATTTATCACCTGAAGCAGACCGGCATCCCCTTCGTCGTCCTGAACCGCCAGCTGGATGACCCCGGCATTCTGAACGTGGTCGCCAATGACCGCGAAGGCGTCCGGGAGGCGCTGGATTACGGCATCGGACTCGGCCACCGGAAGATCGCCATCATCGAAGGCAAGGCCGGCTTCAAGTCGACAACGGAGCGGAAGCAGGGATTCATGGACAGTCTGATCGCCCACCGCCTCCCGCTGGTTCCGGACTATTTCACCGCCGGGGACTACGGGGTCGAAAGCGGCTATAACGCCATGATGTCGCTGCTCTCCCTGTCCGATCCCCCGACCCTCGTCTTCTGCTCGAACGACGATATGGCCATCGGCGCGCTGAATGCCTGCTACGCGCGGGGCGTCGCGCTTCCCGGACAGCTGTCGCTGATCGGGTTCGACGATATTTTGTTCTCGCAGTATACGTACCCGCCGCTGACAACGATCCGCAAGCCGATTGCCGATATCAGCAAGCTCGGCACCACCAAGCTGATCGAGCGGCTCGAGCAGCCGGACTCGGCGCCGGAACAGCTGTTTGTCCAGACCGAGCTGATCGTGCGGCAAAGCGTTGCGGCTGTCACCTAGGAGGGACAGCTGTAATGCCCTTGATTTTTTGAAGGCGACAATTCAAACATGATTTTTTTACACCAAAATGTTAACGTGTGCATTATGTCCATCATCTCTAAAGGAGGCATGAAATACGTATGACACCACGTCTTTCCCGCAGCCTGTTTCCCGATCTCCCCGCCCTGCCCGAGCGCATGATCCAGTTTGGCGGCGGCAACTTTATGCGGGCTTTCGTGAACTGGCAGATGCAGCAGATGAATCTGAAGGGATTATTTAACGGAAGTGCCGTCGTCGTGCAGCCGACCCCACACGGCAAGAGCACTGCGCTCATGGAGCAGGACGGCTTATACACCGTGCTGCTTAAAGGGCGGCTTCAAGGACAGCTGGTCAACTCAAGCGAAGTTATCGACACCGTCAGCCGGGTCATCAATCCTTATACGGATTATGAGGCCTACTTGAAACTGGCCAAACAGGACGAACTCGAGTTCATCACCTCCAACACGACCGAAGCCGGCATTGTGTATGAGGCCGGCCTGCGCCGGGAGGACGCTCCGCATTCCAGCTTTCCCGCCAAATTGACGGAGCTGCTCTACAGGCGGTTCCAGCTCGGCAAAGCCGGCTTTATCATCCTCCCCTGCGAGCTGATCGAGGACAGCGGCGAGAAGCTGCGCCGCTTCGTGCTGCAGCATGCCGCCGACTGGCAGCTTGGCGATGCATTTGCCACCTGGGTTACGGAAGCCAACACGTTTTGCTCCTGCCTGGTCGACCGCATCGTTCCGGGGTACCCGCGGGATCAGGCAGACGACCTGGAGCAGAAGCTCGGCTATGAAGACCCCTTCATGGTCAGTGCCGAGCCCTATCATCTGTGGGTGATCGAAGGGCCGGCGTGGCTGCGGGAGAAGCTTCCCCTTGCCGAAGCCGGGCTGAATGTCATCGTCACGGATGACCTGTCGCCTTACCGCGAGCGCAAGGTTCACCTTCTCAACGGCCCGCATACGGCTATGGTGCCCCTGGGCCTCCTTGCCGGACTTGAAACGGTCGAGGACATAATGAAGGATAGCGATTTGGGCCGCTTCGTCGAGGAGCTGATGGAAGACGAAATCCTGCCGGTGCTGAAGCTGCCGCGGGCCGAGCTGCTCGAATACGCGGCGGCTATCCGCGAGCGGTTCAACAACCCGCTGATCCGGCATGAGCTGGCATCGATTTCGCTGAACAGCATTTCGAAATTCACGGCGCGCCTGCTGCCGGTGCTGATCCGTTATCAGCAGGCCCAGGGGAAGCTTCCCCGCCTGCTCGTCCTCTCCTTCGCCGCACTCCTCCTGACCTACCGCGGCGACCAGGTCGCCCGCCGCGATGGGCCGGAAGTGCTGGAGGCATTTGATCGGAACTGGATCGACCCTGAATCGTTCGTTACCGGCATCCTGAAGGAAGAACGGCTGTGGGGCATGGATTTAACGGCAGTTCCGGGTCTTGAAACGCTGCTTGGGGAGCATATCGGCCTGCTGGAACGCGATGGCGTCCGGGCTTCGCTCCATCAACTGACCTGAGGAGGATTGACATGAAATCATTGATGAAACTGAACCCGCGGGACAGCGTCGCCGTTGCCCTCCGGCCGATTCAAGCCGGGGAACCGCTGGAAGTGGACGGCCTGAAGCTGGAGTCCGCCCAGGAAATTCCGCAAGGCCACAAAATCGCCCTGACGGCGATTCCCCCGGGCGAAATGGTGATCAAATACGGGTATCCGATCGGCCATGCGGTGTCCGCGATCGCTCCTGGCGATTGGGTGCACACGCATAATCTCCGGACCAACCTGGACGGTGAGGAAGAGTACGAATACCAGCCGGACCTTCATCCGATTTCCTACCCGAACCGGGGCCTCACCTTTGAAGGATACCGGCGTGCCAATGGCAAGGCAGGGATCCGCAACGACCTGTACATCGTCCCGACCGTCGGCTGCGTGAACGGCGTCGCCGAGCTCATCCTGCAGGAATTCAAGGCCGTCCACCCGGACCTCGGTCCCTTCGACAACGTCACGATCCTGAAGCACCCGTACGGCTGCTCGCAGCTTGGCGACGACCATCGCCAGACCCGCAGTATCCTGCTGGATGCGGTCCATCATCCCAATGCCGGCGGCGTGCTCGTGTTCGGTCTCGGGTGCGAGAACAACATCG
The DNA here is from genome assembly GCF_038009285.1 of Paenibacillus sp. FSL R5-0378. Taxonomy (NCBI): domain Bacteria; kingdom Bacillati; phylum Bacillota; class Bacilli; order Caryophanales; family Paenibacillaceae; genus Paenibacillus; species Paenibacillus sp. FSL R5-0378. The sequence continues at coordinate 2,458,188 of NZ_JBBPAY010000001.1, read as the reverse complement.
TCACCGAGTTCCGTGAACTGCTCGGAGACTACGACGAGTCCCGCGTCAAATTCCTCGTGGCGCAGGAGGTCGGCGACGAGGTCGAAGCCGGCATGGCCCTGCTCGAAGAGCTGTATGAAGCCGCAAGCCTCGACAAGCGCGAGCCGATCCCGCTCAGCGAGCTGAACGTCGGCCTCAAATGCGGCGGCTCCGACGGCTTCTCCGGCATTACGGCCAACCCGCTGCTCGGCGCCTTCTCCGATTTTCTTATCTCGCAGGGCGGATCCACGATCCTGACCGAGGTGCCGGAAATGTTCGGCGCCGAGCGCATGCTGATGGCCCGTGCCGAGAGCCGCGAGGTCTTCGAGAGCATCACCTCGCTGATCAACGACTTCAAGCAGTATTTCATGTCCTACGGGGAGCCGGTTTACGAGAATCCGTCCCCAGGCAATAAGGCCGGCGGCATCAGCACGCTGGAGGACAAATCGCTCGGCTGTACGCAGAAGGCCGGCACCGCCCCGGTCGTCGACGTGCTGCAGTATGGCGAGAAGCTGCGCAAGAAGGGCCTCAGCCTGCTGCAGGCGCCGGGCAACGATCTGGTTGCATCTTCCGCACTCGCCGCCGCAGACTGCCAGCTCGTGCTGTTCACGACCGGACGGGGCACGCCGTTTGGCAGCTTCGTCCCGACCGTCAAAATCGCCACCAACCATGACCTCTACAACAAGAAAAAGCACTGGATGGATTTTAACGCCGGCTCGCTGCTGGACCGTCCGATGCAGGAAGTGCTGGAGGAATTTATCGCCTACCTGATCCAGGTAGCAAGCGGCCAACAAACGCGGAACGAACAAAACGACGTACGGGAGCTGGCCATTTTTAAAACCGGGGTTACTCTGTGATGTCACTGGACTAATAAATCTATTTCGATTTTTATCCAAAGGAGCTGTGGACCATGTTCTTGAACGACGATTTTCTGCTGACGACCGATACCGCCCGCAAGCTGTTTCATCAGCATGCCAAAGACATGCCGATCATCGACTATCACTGCCACCTCGACCCCAAGGAAATCTATGACAACCAGAACTTCCGCAACCTGACCGAAGCCTGGCTCGCCGGGGACCATTACAAATGGCGGTTAATGCGGGCAAACGGCATCCCGGAATCCCATATTACCGGCGACGCTTCCGATTACGACAAGTTTCTGGCATGGGCCCGGACTGTCCCGAAATCGGTCGGCAATCCCCTGTACAGCTGGACTCATCTGGAGCTGCGCCGCTTCTTTGGCATTAACGAGCTTCTGAACGAAGAATCCGCCCCGCGGATTTGGGAACAGGTGAACGCCAAACTGGCGACGGATGACTTCCGGCGGCGGAACATCATCAAAAATTCCGGCGTCAAGGTCGTCTGCACGACCGATGATCCGGCCGATTCGCTGGAATACCACCAGCTGCTGAAAAAAGAGGACACCGGCTTCCGCGTGTTCCCGGCCTTCCGCCCCGATAAGGCGCTGAACATCGACGCTCCCGGTTTTACCGATTGGCTGGAGCGCCTTGCGCAAGCCGCAGGCCAGCAGGTCACGACGTATGCCGAACTGCTGGATGTTCTGAAGCAGCGGATCGACTTTTTCCATGAACAGGACTGCCGCCTCTCGGACCATGCGATCGACGTGCTGCGCTATCAGGAGGGCAGCGCCGAAGAGCTGGAGCGGATTTTTACGAAAAGGATGGCCGGCGAGACGCTCTCCCTGGAGGAAATCACCGTTTACCGCACGGAGCTGCTGAGCGCGCTGATCGGACTGTATCACAGCAAAAACTGGACGATGCAGCTGCATATCCATGCCTTCCGCAACAACAATACGCCGATGTTCAAGCGTCTGGGGCCTGACACCGGGTATGACGCCCTGAACGACCTGCCGCTGGCCGGCCCGCTGTCCCGGCTGCTCGACCGTGCTGAATGCGGCCAGGGCCTGCCGAAGACGATTCTGTATTCGCTCAACCCGAACGACTATCCCGTCCTGCTGACTCTGATGGGCTGCTATCAAAAGGATACGGCCGGCAAATTCCAGCTCGGTTCCGGATGGTGGTACAACGACACGCGCAGCGGCATGCGTCATCAGCTCACCCTGCTCGCCGACAACAGCCTGCTGGCCAACTTCGTCGGCATGCTGACCGACTCCCGCAGCTTCCTTTCCTATACCCGGCACGAATACTTCCGCCGCGTGCTGTGCGAGCTGATCGGCGAGTGGGCCGAGCGCGGGGAAGCGCCTGACGATGAGGCGCTGCTCGGACAAATCGTGGAAGATATCGCCTACGGCAACGCGGAGCGGTATTTCGGCTTCAAGGAGCTCGGCATTCCCGAAGCGCTGCGCTCCTAAGCATGAGCGTGAGGCAATGCTGAGCGATAACCACCCCAAGCCATGCCACAGACCACTTTTGGGTCTCTGGTAAAAGAAAGGGAGGACTCCGTTCTATGACCATGACGCTGTATATCGTCGGCGATTCCACGGCCGCCCTGAAGGGCGCCATCGAGAAGCCCATGACCGGCTGGGGCGAATACCTCCAGCAGCACTTGGATCCGGCGATCCGGGTAGACAACCGGGCCATCAACGGGCGCAGCACCCGCTCTTTTATCGCCGAGGGCCGCTGGGCCGCCGTGGAGAACGAGCTTCAGCCTGGCGACTACGTGTTCATCCAGTTCGGCCACAACGATCAGAAGCAGGAAGATCCTTCGCGCTTCGCGGATCCTGCTCCCGGCGGGGAATACCGCGCCAACCTGAAGCGGTTTATCGAATCGGCCCGCTCGCGCGGCGCCATCCCCGTCCTGCTGACTTCCGTCAGCCGCCGCCGGTTCACGGCGGAGGGACTTCCGGATCCCGACGCTGTCGGTCCCTACCCCGAGGCAATGCGTGAAACTGCGCAGGAGGCCGGCGTGCCGCTGCTTGACCTGTTCGCGGCTTCCCAGCAGCTGTATCTCCGGATGGGCCGGGAGGAGTCGAAGCATCTGTTTATGCATCTGCCCGCCGGGTCCCATCCCAATTATCCCGATGGGATCGCCGACGACACGCACTTCTCGGACCGGGGTGCGCGGGAAATCGCCTCACTGGCAGCGGAAGCGATCCGGCAGTGCGAAGCGCTGCCCGGACTGCACCCGCTGCTGCGCAACCTTGCCCCGACAAGCTAATGCGGCTGGTGGCTGCCTGCTTATGGATGGCCGTTGTCTGTCCGCAAGCTTAAAGCCGGCGCGGATTCACAGGGACCGTGGCCATGACTTGCGGCTTTATTCCGCTAATAGACACAAAAAAATCCTCCGGGCCCATAGGGCTCGGAGGATTTTTCATCATATTCCGGTGTTTATTTATATATCATTCTAACCTGTTTCTGTATTAACGAACCGATCTGGACTCCAGCTCATACTGCGTTTCCCGTGATTTGAAGGACAGCAGGAATCCGAATACCAGCACGATGCTCGCGAGAATGTACGGATAATTCACATTCATGTCAAACAGCGCCCCCGCAATGATCGGGCCGATAATGTTGCCAAGGCTCGTAAACGCGGAGTTCAGCCCCGCCACATAACCCTGCTCCTCATTGGCAAACTTGGACATCTGCGTCCCGATGGCCGGGCGCAAAATATCCATTGCCAGAAACAGAACGAAGGTCACGGCGACCATAAGCCAGAACGTATGCACAAGCAGCGTGAAAATAATAAAGAGGATCGATACGAAAATGCTGAGCGTGATGACTCTTTTCTCTCCGAACCGGTTCAGGATCCAGCCGAAGATGGTGATCTGCACCACCGCCCCGCAGACCGAGCCGAACGTAATGATAAAGGCGATATCCTTAGGCGTAAAACCGAATTTATGATCGACAAACAGCCCAAACACCGTCTCGAAATTGGCGAGCCCGAACGAAGCGACAAACACGACGATCAGACTGATAAAATAAGGGGCCCGGTAGGCACCAGCCAGCTGGCGCAGCAATCCGGCCGGTGCCATCTTGGTATCCGATCCGTCGCTGGTCTGCGCGGCCTTCGGCACTTCCCGCAAGAAGAACGCGGTAACCGCCATGGCCAGCAGCCCGCCGACTGCGGCCGCGTAGAAAGGAACCCGAATGCCATATTCGGCAAGATAGCCGCCGATGCCGGGTCCGATGATAAAACCGGTCGTGATGGCAGCGTTGATGAAGCCCATCCCTTTGCCGCGCTCTTCCTCACTTGTGACGTCAGCGGTATAGGCCATGACGGCCGGCATAACCAGAGCCGCACTCACCCCGCCCAGCATTCTCGCCAGGAACAGAAACGGCAGCGTGCTGGAAGCGCCGAACAACCATTCCGACACGGCGAACAGCAGCAGTCCGGCCAGGATGACCTTTTTGCGGCCGATGGAGTCCGACAGCCTGCCGGCGATCGGCGAAAAGACGAGCTGCGTGATGGAAAAGGCCGCGACCAGCAGGCCCAGCACGCTTCCGTTAATGTGCAGCAGATTCATATAACTCGGCATAATTGGAATGATAAGTCCGATGCCCGTAAAAATAATGAAGTTGTTGAGCATGAGGAGCAGAATGGCTCCCCGGTTTCTAACTAGCAGCGACATAAAAAAGCCTCCGTAAGCAAATTCAGCATGTATACTGAACGTTCGTTATGTATTATGGCGTGAGATAACGAAGACCATTCTCCGCTATCGTTCTTTTGCTTGCTTATCCGTCGCCACTCCGTTCAAAAAAACAGTGACGGCATCCCGGTACAGCAGGGTCGTCTTCTCCGGGTTTAATCTGCGCGACAGCTGATTGGCGCCGAAAAAAATCGCTTCCAGCACGGCTGCGAGCCGCTCGGCATCGCCCGGCATGAATTCGCCGCGGTCAATTCCTTCCTGCAGCAGGTTCTGATTAAACGCCAAATGCTTGACCTTCATCTCGGCCATACGGGATTCCACTTCGGATGTCTTTTCTTCGTTATGAAAAAATTCATCGGCTGCCTTCGTGAGCGGATGGTTCAAGTCGTCAGCCGCCAACTGTTCCGCCACGGCATACAGCTTATCGGTAGTGGTCTTATACAAGTGCTCGTTTTGCTCCCAGTTCAGTTCCCATTCGCGGTCCCACTCTTCGAGCAGGTGAAGGAATAATCCTTCTTTGCTCTTGAAGTGATAGTAGATGTTGCCTTTGCTGCTCCCGGTCGCGGCCACGATATCTTCGATCGAAGTCGCCTTATAACCCTTTTGAACAAACAGCGCGCGGGCGGCATCTGCAATCTTCCTCTTGGTCTGTTCGCTTTGCAGCTGCTTCTGGTTCATGACGCTCACTCCAATACATATATATACCGAACGTTCAGTCAGTATTGTAGCACGGCATTTTTTTCATGGCAAGCCGCAGTTTATTTTTCCTGGGAAACGATCTAAAAAAACCGGCCACCGGGGTATACCCGGCCCCGGTTTATGTAAATGGGCTGGCGGCTCGAATGATTGCTGTTCCAGCCGTTACATGATGATTAATGTAACCTTGCCATCGATGAAAGAGACAACATCGTAATTGGACCAGCCCCAGGTCTCGATCTTCGTACCGTTCACGGACTGGATATCTTTAGCGGCGGGATTTCCCCAGGACAGCAGCACCTGCTCCTTGGTCATGCCAAGCGTTACATTGCCCGCCTTGATCTGGCTCCAGACCGAAGATGACCATTTATACTTTGTATAGGGATCATATTTCAAAAAGTACGTCGAGTCGGCAAACAACTGCGTCACTTCCGACGTATTCATGGCATAGCTCTTCAGCGTTTTTCCAGCAGCCGATTTGAAAACGACGACAAAGCTTCCGGTGTCCGTGGGAAGAACATCCGTCACCGTGACTTTGGAGAACCGTTCCCAGCCATCAAAGTCGTTCACCCAATACGTTTTCCCGATGAATTTGGCCAGACTGCCCTGCATTGCTTTCTTGATCAAGCCCGCAGTGTCTTGGGAGACGATCGTCATCTTGCCCTGACCGAGTGCAACTTCGGCCTGCCGCCATTGGGCATCCCAGGTGACCTTGGCCCCCAGCGTATCGGCAAGCAGGGAGGCAGGGATGTACGTTTCGCCTTTGTCGATGATTGGCGATGCTTTTAATGTCAGATGACTGCCGTTAAATTGGGCTGCCTGACTGCCGGCCTTAAATGACAGCTTCGCATCCCCGAGAGCAGCGTTCCAATTTCCGCCCGATACCTCAGCCGTACCTCCCAGCGCCTTGAACACCGTCTTGGCTGGAAGATATACGGTTCCCTTGACCAGTTTGGCATATTTCAACGGATCGCGGAGGCTGACCGTCACCGTCACGCTGGAGGAGACGCTGCCAGAAGTCACCGTCAGCTTCGTTTCGCCTACGCCGGCCGCTTTCAGCTTGCCGTCAGGCTGCACTTTCAGCAGGTAAGGCTTGTCCATGTCAAGCTGCGCTTCCTTCAGAGGCACCTTCAGCTTGGCCCCGTTGGTATACGTCTCTTGAATATCGACCTGTACCGCATCGCCAACATACGGCTTCTTATCGGAGACGGACATGGACACCGCCTTCACGGCAGGCACCTCCACCGGCTGGACCTCGCCGTCCTTGCTGATGACCCATGTCCCGTCGGCACGCTGCGCGTAAATGCCTTCGGTCAAGTCATCCTTATACGCATCTACCGCCGTCTTGACCACGTTGCTCAGCCCCTGAACCTGCGTGGTCAGCTTCCAGCGGTTGGAGTATTCTCCCGTCTGCCATACGGTTCCATCCTTGCGAGTCACGATCAGCACGTCGGTTGGTTCTGCTGAAACATAAGAAATATGTACCGCATCAGTAGCAACGGTTACCGGGATAACCCGGCCATTGTCGTCAAAGTTCGACATTTGATAGACCACGACTTCTCCACCTGTGTACAGCAGAGCGACGCGGTCGTCATGCACGGCCATCGACTTGACCGATCCGGCATTGTTTACGGTTCCGACTTTTTTGTATTGATCGGTCTTGTACGGATCCTTGAACAACAGCTCTCCGCTCTGGGTCAATGCGGCAAAATCCTTCTCCCCGTAGCCAATCAGCGTTATGTCGCTAAGATTCTTCAGCTTGCTGTCACCGGCCCAGACGGTACCATCGGCCTGAAGCCGGTACGGCCCGGACACTTGCTTGATTCCGCTTTTCCCCTCAACCACATGAGGCTTCATGCCGATATCCCATTCAACCAACCGGCCGTCACGCGTGATACCCAAGCCTTCGTACACGTTCCCCGAAATCTCGTCGACCGAGCCTTTCGTATAGATGGTCCGGTTTCCGTCGACCATGGACCACATCGAGCCGTCACTCATCAGATACGTATTTTTGCCGGCGATGTCTTTAATCTGCAACTGCTGAGCCCCGTCGGCTGAAGCCGTCTGATGGCCGAAAGCCGGGACGGCACCCATCATCAAGGCGCCCAGCGCAATCGTGGACAGCCTTCTTTTCCATGTTACGTTCAAGTTCATAACCCCTCTTTGTCATATTTAGGCAAATCCTTGTATGATTCGACACCATGGCAAAATATCCCTTCAAATCAAAAAACACGCCACTCATTATTGTGACGTGTTCTTTACAACGAAGGGATTAACAACATTCGCTGACCCACCCAAATACGTTAACGCTCCGCCCGGGTCGAAGCTTTTCGCCGTGCCGGCTTCTTGGCAACCCTTCCATAGACGACCGGCTTGGGCAGGTTCACGCGGTAATCGATGATGCTGCCGTACTTGTCTGTTCGGATCGTGCAGCAGCTGTTCATCAGCTCCCTCACCATTTCACGGCCCCGCTGGACCCTCGATTTGGCCCCCGAATAGGAAATGCCAAGCCTCTCGCTCAGTTCCTTCTGCGACATCCCTTTCAGTTCGGAAAGCTCAACCGCCTCCCGGTACTTATCCGGCAGGTAAGGAATAACGCCTTTCATCCCGCAGATCGCCTCCTGCGAGAAATCTTCGCTTTCCTCTTCCGCAACGCTTGGCAGCTGCTCCGGAAGTTCATCCAACCGTCTCTCCTTTCGGAAGTGATCCGTCACCGCATTCCGGGCAATCTGATACAGCCAGGCCCGAAGCCGATCCGGGTCCTGCAGTTCCGGCAGGTGCAGGTAAGCCTTCATGAAGACTGTCTGCACGATATCTTCGGTATCGGGGTGGCGATTCGTCCGGCGCGCGACGAAAGCGGAAATCGGTTCGTGATATTGATCCCACAGCATTTCCGGCGTGATCGTCGGCCGGCAGCCATTGGCCTTCCATCCAGCAGCATCCGTGTATCCGGCCTGATCTTCCGTCATCACGGAATGGTTCACGGCTGTGTGTACCTGCTTCGGTTCATATCCCTTTTCCTGTGCTGGTCTATCCTGCATTATGACATCTCCCTCCCCGTAGAACACGGCTTTTTTATATTTATCCTGCGTTTAATATAAATTTTTCAAAAAAATTCCCGCACTTTTGCGTCTTTGATCGGGTTTCCCCGTCTCCATCAATATAACAAAAACATTCATCGACGTACATTCTCAGATGACAGACCGCGTTTAGCGGAAGTTTTTCTTGCGAGATCAGGATGTTTAGCCTCAGAGGTTTATCATTTCTAATCTCTTAACAAAAACATCTATCGACGTACATCTGAGAAGACAGACCGCCTTTAGCGGAAGTTTTTCTTGCGAGATCAGGATGCTTGGCCTCAGAGGTTTATCATTTCTAATCTCTTAACAAAAACATCTATCGACGTACATCTGAGAAGACAGACCGCCTTTAGCGGAAGTTTTTCTTGCGAGATCAGGATACTTGGCCTCAGAGGTTTATCATTTCTAATCTCTTAACAAAAACATTCATCGACGTACATTCTCAGATGACAGACCGCGTTTAGCGGAACTTTTTCTTGCGAGATCAGGATGTTTCACCACTGAAAAGCTTACATTCTGATCTCTTAAAACAAAACCTGGAGGGATAAAAAATGAAATACAATTTGTTGGGAAATACGGGCGTGCTGGTATCGGAGATCGGGCTGGGAGCCATGACGTTTGGCGGCGGCGGACAATGGGGCGTTTTCGGCGGGCTGGGAGAGCAGGACGCTGCACACCTTGTGTGGCAGGCGCTCGACGCGGGGGTCAATTTTTTTGATACCTCCAACATTTATGCCGGCGGACGCTCAGAGGAAATTCTCGGCAAAGCGCTTGGGGCGAAGCGGCAGGACGTCATCATCGCCACCAAGGTGAGGGGGCGTACGGGCAGCGGCCCGAACGACCTCGGCTTGTCCAGACTGCATATTATGCGCCAGGTCGAGGAAAGCCTGAAACGGCTCGGCACGGACTACATTGACCTGTATCAAATCCATAACCCGGACCAGCTGACCGATTGGGAAGAAACGCTGCGGGCGCTGGACGACCTGGTCCGCAGCGGTAAGGTCCGCTACATTGGCTCTTCCAATATGACCGGCTGGGAGCTGATGAAAGCCCGGGGCATTTCCAGGGAACTTGGCCTGCATGCTTTTAAAAGCAGCCAGTCCTACTATTCGCTGGTCGGCCGTGACATCGAAAGGGAGATCATTCCCGTCCTGAAGGATCAGAACATGGGCCTGCTCGTATGGAGCCCGCTTGCCGGCGGCTTCCTGTCCGGTAAATACGCCCGCACGCGTACCGGAAACAGCGAGGACCGGCACACCAAGTTTGCTTTTCCGCCGATAGATGTGGATAAAGCCTATTCCATCATCGACGTGCTGGAGGACATCGCGAAAACCCGCGAGTCTACCGTGGCCCGCATCGCCCTCGCCTGGGTGCTGAACCAGCCGGCGGTAACCAGCGTAATCGTCGGCGCCAAGCGCCCGGATCAGCTGCAGGATAACCTCAAAGCCAGCGGGTTCGTGCTGACAGATGACGAGCTGGCCCGTCTGGATGAGGTGAGCCGGCTGCCGATCGAATATCCGGCGTGGCCCTTTATGGAAGAGGATGATTCGATTATCCGCAAGCACCCTTGAGGCTTGAAGCCGTATGCCATCTAGCTGAGTTTACATGAGTCGGGCACGCGTTCGCGTTCAGCGGGAGACTTTCCTGCAAGCAGAAATGGTTCAGCCTGACTAAGATATTTATTCATTTCTCATGATCTTGAACCGTCTCTAAATATCGCAAAAAGCCGCGGAGCCCTGCGTCTATTAGCTAGGGCATCCGCGGCTTTTGTGCTGTCCAGACCGGGACGAAAATTCCGCTACACTTCACCCCAAAACAATTCCGTTTCGTAATCGAAGCTGATCTTCCCGTCCACCTGGGTCTGCTCAAACAGCTCCTGCAGCCCCTGCTTCATCCGCTCATGGTTCGGCTCGCCCTCGGCCGGCACATAGGAAGACGACATGGCCCTGCCGATCAGCTCTTCCAGATTAAACAGCTGACGGTTGCCAAATACCGCGGTGTGCATGCCTCCATCCCGGAAAAACGGCTGCAGCTGCACTCCGGAAATGTTTTTGTGGGTCATTTTCTCATAATCCTTACTGTACTGCTTCAACAGCTGCTCGTATCCCTCCAGAAAAGGCGTGCCGCTCGTGAGCCGGGAGTTCCAGATCAGGACGGCTTTGCCGCCGGGCTTCAGGATCCGGTGAAACTCCGCCTGCGCGGCCGGACGGTCAAACCAATGAAACGATTGGGCGCACACGATGAAATCGACCGCGTCCGCAGGCAACCCGGTATCTTCCGCAGCGCTGGCGTGCGAGCGGTAATTCGGCGACGCGCCAAGCTCTTGCTCAGCCGCTTCCCGCATAGCTGCGTTGGGCTCCACGGCAATAACGTTGCTGCCCCGCTCCAGCAGCAGCTTGGAGAAAATGCCGGTGCCCGCACCGATATCGGCAATCACCGAATCGGCCGTCATGCCGACTACGGAGTAAAGGTAGTCCACCGCTTCCGCAGGGTAGCTTGGGCGGTACTTGACGTAGTTCTCCACCCGGTTTGAAAATCTTGCCTTGCTGTCACTGCTCATCATGCTTCACGCTCCTTTAGCAACATTAGATCATGCACCTGCATCGAACCACGAACCTGCATCCTGCTGTACTTTCTCGATGATATGTTTCATAGAATGAAACACAGTTCCATTAATTTCTGTCTTGATTATAGAAAACCCTGCGTATTGTTGCAAGACCTAATTTAGAGAAGCGAAGTCATCTCACCTGTTGGCAGATCCCCTCAAGCGCCAAACCGCAAGCACAAAAATGCCGCCAACCCCTGCATCGCAGAGGCTGACGGCTTTCAAGTTTGTCCCCGGCCCGCAGAGCCCGGCTGTCTATTGGGCTTCAGTCAGTCCAGCGGCACGGCAAGAGCCGGCCCGACCTACTGCTCAGACCAGCGCTCCGGCCACGACGTTCCCCCGGAACAATGTAGCCACCCGGGGTGATTTGCGGGCGACCGCCTCGGCCGAGCACGACGCGTCGACCAGCGCAAGGCTCGCCTCGTCGCCGATCCGCGGCCAAGCCTGGCGGCCTTCGGCATCAAGCGGCGTTACTCCGCCGGTGATGTACTGCAGGCCCTGCGCGAGCGCCTGCTCGTTCACCCAGCCGGAGATTTCGGCGAGGCGGCCGGTGCGCTCGAGAATGTCGCCGGTGCCAAACGGCGACCATACGTCAAAGACGTTGTCGCAGCCGACCGACACGGATACGCCCCTGCCTTGGAGCAGGCGTACGGGCGGAAACTTGCGGTTCATCGGCACACTCGTGATGATGCCGATCCCGGCTTCCGCCAGCATGTCTGCGGCCGCTTCGGCCTGCCCGACGGGAATGTCGCCGAGGCAGAACGCATGGCTGACAGCAACCTTGCCCGCCAGACCGGCATCCCGGGTGAGGCTGGCCAGACGCTTCAGCGTAAACAACCCGAGATGATCCGGGTCGTGCAGATGCAGGTCGATCCCCGCTCCTTCGGAGGCCGCAAGCTCGACCATCGTTCGCAACGATTTCTCCAAATCTCCATCGACCGTCGCCGGATCGACCCCGCCGACGAGCGACGCCCCGCTGCGCAGCGCTTCCCGCACAAGCCCGGCAGACTGCGAGCGCAGGAGCCCCTGCTGCGGAAAAGCGACGATTTCATACGTCAGCTTGCCATCAAACGCCTGCAGCGCCTTCTGCACCTCTTCCATCTGCTTGAGGCCGGCCTCCGGGTAAATGTCCACATGGGTCCGAACATGCGTGACGCCGGATCGCAGTGCCGTCTCCAAATACAGGGAGGCCCGCTCGGCGATGGAAACGGCATGCTCCGCATGCAGGCGTTTTTCCTCGTCCAACCGGTCAAAAATATGCTTTGCCGGCGTAACCGGCCGCCACTTGGAACCGAGCAGCGTCTTGTCCAGATGGCAGTGCTTCTCGATAAAAGAAGGAAGTGCCAGATTCGACTTGGCGTCAAGCCGCGGCAGATCGTCCGTAATCGCCTGATTCGCCGGAATTTTATCCGCGATCTTGCCGTCCCGGATCAGGAGATGGCACAGCTCTGTTTCCGTGCCGGTCACCACGCCGTTGTCGGTATGGAGTCCGCTCTCCAGGCGGACGTTGGTAAGCCAAAGAGCTGATTGCATCGATATCAACATCCTTTCTATTCTATAGATTGAACTAAAAGTTTCACATTGTATTTAGTTCATTCTATGGGGTAAAAAATTCACAAGAGGCTATGCCCTCATTTCTATTTCACGCCGAAAACGGGCTTGCCCCGATGCAGCAGAGCTTTCCGCGCTGCCCGCCTTGCTACGGCTTCCGCCGAGCAGCTGGCGTCCACAAAGACGGCGCTGGCCTCGTCCCCCGGCATCGGCCACACCCGGCGGCCTTCCCCGTCCAGCGGGGTCCTTCCGCCGGTTACAAAGCCGAGGCTGGCGCCAAGCGCCGCCTCACTGCCCCAGCCGAAACGCTCGGCAAGCGTTCCGGCCTTCTCCAGGCTGTCCCCTTTGCCGAACGGGGACCAATGATCGGCGATGCTGTCATGCCCCAGCTCCACCCGAACCCCCTGCTTTGCCAGCATCGGGATCGGAATCGTCCGTCCAAGCGGTACGGACGACGTAACCGAGATGCCAAGGTCCGCCATCCGGGCGGCTACCGCAGCCGCCTCCTCCGGCGAAATGTCCGCCAGCGCCAGTGCGTGGCTGACCGTGACTCTGCCCTGCCATCCGGCCTGCTCGGTCAGATCCGCGAGGCGCTGGATCGTAAACACGCCCAGGTGGCCCGGATCGTGCAGATGCAGGTCGACCCCGGCGTCCGCCTCCACGGCGAGCTCCATCATCGTGTTGAGCGACTTCTCGATGTCGCCGTCCACCGTGGCCGGATCGACACCGCCTGCCAGGGAAGCCCCGCTGCGCAGCGCCTCCCGCACCAGGCCGGCCGCTTGGCTGCGCATTAGCCCGTGCTGCGGAAACGCCACGATCTCGAAGGTGGCGCGGTCCTTATAGGTCTCGGCCGCACGCAGCGTCGCTTCCAGATTGTTCAGCCCGACAAACGGATCGATGTTGCAGTGGGTGCGAAAATGCGTCGTCCCGGACGCAAGCAGCAGCTCGATAAGCCGCTCCGCTCGATGCTGCGCCGTCGGCAGCAGCTTGGGCAGCAGCTTCTCCTCCTCCTCGATCCGGGAAAAGATGCCTTTGGGCGCAGGTCCCGGTGCTTTCCATGGGCCGCCGTAATACGTTTTGTCCAAATGAATATGCATGTCCCGCATCGCCGGAAGCATCAACGCCCCGCCCATGTCCGTGTGGGGGAAGCCGTCCTCCGGCATCGCATCCGCCGGCCGGATTTCAGCGATGCTCCCCTCGGAAATGCGGATATGGTACAATGCGGTTTCCGTACCGCTGACGGCGTCTCCTTCGTAACGCCAGCCGGTCTCCAGCCGGACATGGGTCAGCCATAAAGATGAATGTTCCATCAAGCCCTTCCTCCTTTGGTGGTCCTGTGATAGAAGCGCAGACTTCCCTGCCTCATATCCCGTATGCTAACATGGGATTTGATATATGAAAAATATTTATAATATTTGAAATGCAAAGGTTTTATATATACATTGAACAGAATTGACTGGAGGGATGACCCATGGATATCAGACAGCTGAGGTATTTTACGATCATCGTAGAGGAAAAGCAGATTTCCGCCGCAGCCCGAAGGCTGCACATGTCACAGCCTCCACTGAGCCAGCAGCTAAAAGCACTGGAGGACGAGCTTGGATCGGCTCTTGTGGAGCGGAGCGGCAAGCATCTGGAGCTGACCGAAGCGGGCAAGGCACTGTACAGCTACGCCCTGAAGCTGCTGCAGCTGATGGACGAAGCCAAGACCGAAGTTCAGGAGATCGGCAGCGGCTTTAAAGGGGTACTCCGCATCGGCATCAACACCCTGTCGTCGGTGGATCTCCCCGATACGCTGATGCGGTTCAAGGAGAACTATCCGCAGGTCACCTACAAAATCCAGCAGAACGAATCCGCCCAACTGTGCAGCATGGTCAAGAGCAGGGTGCTTGAGCTCGCGATCATCCGCCTTCCGCTTGCGCTGGACGAGTTCTCGGTGCTTCATTTGAATACAGAGCCCTTTTATCTGATGGCATCCAGGAAGCTTATCCCAGAGCCTCTTGCTCCGGAGATCCCGCTTGAGCAGATTCGAAACTACCCCCTAATCCTTCCAAGCACAGAAGGACTAGGCGTCCACTACACCGTCCTGATGGCCTGCGCGAAGCACCGTTTCGAGCCCAGGATCATCGCCGAATGCTCGGACATTCCCCTGCTGCTATCTTTAGTGTCCAGCGGCTTCGGGGCGGCGGTCGTCCCTGAGACGATCGTAAAGCTTCATACCCGTCATGATGTTCAGGTTGCGAGAATCGCTGACCCGGACTTAACATCGCCGTATGCCTTGATCTGGCTGAAGGAGCACCACCTGTCCCAGGCGGCGCGGCATTTTATCGACATGATCTCCCCTCCTGCATCAAGGGAATGACAGCGTATAAGCAAAGGATTGCAAACGAAAAGGCCCTCCCGCATATCGGAGAGGGCTTTGGCTTGACACTACTTTATGAATAATTGCATGGACTTACCGTAAAAAACGTTGGAACGGCAGCTGCTTCTTTTTTAATCAGTTAAACCCGTCGTATGTCACAAACTCCGCCACCGGCTTGCGGTAGCCGCGCGGTCTCTGTCTGCCCGCATCCTCCTTGCCGATCGTAATCAGCATGGCCGGCACATACCGGTCCGGTATGTTCAGCACCTTCCGCAGCGCTTCCGGATCAAATCCGATCATTGGGCAGGTGTCCCAGCCCCGGTCCTTGGCGATCAGCATGAACAGCATCGCGGACAAGCTGGCGTTCCGGATGGCCTCATCCCGCTTGAACGTGTCGCCCCTGCTTTCATACATGTCTGTTACGCTGCTGACCGTCTCCTCAAATTCGCGCTGGTCGATAACGCCAAGGCTTAGCAGCCCTTCGTTGATCGGTCCCACGTTGTGGTAGGCTTCAAGATCACCCAATACGGCGATGACGGCCGAGCTCGTTAACACTTTGTACTGCTTGAATGCTGCTTCATGCACCTGTTCCTTCTTCGTTTGATCGATGACGGGAACGTAGTGAGCGTGCTGCAGGTTGAAGGCCGACGGTGCAAATTTGACGAGGTTGAACATGTCGTCCAGCTCCTGCGGGCTGATGGTTACGCTCGGGTCGAATTTATTGGCGGATCTTCTTGCTTTGACAAGGTCTGTAAAGGACGTCATGCTGTTCGCCTCCGTATGTATAAATTTCCAACTGGCTATGAAGTTATCATATCACACTAACTGTAAAAAAGTAAGTTACAATTCAAAAAAAGTTCTGACCTCTGAAATATCACCCGCTCCAGTTCGTGAAACGATCGGCATCGTCCCACAGATGGCTGAACGCTTGCTCAAACTTGGCGGCAACGGCCGCATCCTTGATAATCAGCACGACGTCGTCATTTTCCTGGGCAGAGGACTCCAAATAATTCATCGATCCGGCCTCCACCCGGCTTTGATCCGCAATCAGCATTTTCAGATGCATCTTCCCTTCATGCGCATTCACCTTGACCGGAACACCGGCTTCCCGGATCCGCTTCAGCGCTTTCTTCTGTTTCCCTTTTTCTTCCGCATGCGCCCGGTCCGTAATCAGCCGTATCTGAACCCCGCGGTCCGCCGCATCGATGATGGCCGTCACAACCGGCTCGTAGCTGATGCTGTACACGGCAATATCCAGCGAGGATTTGGCCTCCTTGATGAGCTGTACGATCGCTTTCTCCGGACGTTCGCCTTCGCTCGTGAACAGGGCTTGAACGTCAGCGGCAGAGCCTTCCGTTACTGCACCGTTATGAGCAGAGCTTCCTCGCCCTTGTTGTTCATCCGACGCAGCGGAGCAGCCGGTAACGGCAGCACAGAGCAGAATGGCGGACACGGAGCTGTTGATGACTTTCATCGGATGACCTCCTTCAAAACATGGAAATTTTGGCGTACGGTAGAATAACATTCTTTTCCATCGATTCAAAATTGCTGAGCAAGTGCGGCACGTAGCCTGATTTCATACCGGAACTGCCAAAAAAGAATGCCGTTGATCTCAAAAAGATGATTGACAACGCTTTCAATATTGATATAAATTTTAGATATTACTTAACTGTTTCATATTTCATTAAAATTAAAGAGCTGTATGAATCTCATGTCAAAGGAGCCTGATCAAGAATGGTGAAACGAAGTAAACGAATGGTGATGACGGTGCTGCTGTCTCTCCTGCTTCTCCTCGGTTCAGTTTTTCCTGTAAGCGCTTCAACCTGGAATTTGAAAGGCGACACCAACGTTCACGACCCCGCCTATATCGTTGAAAAGGGGACCGGCACCCATTGGGTGTTCAGTACCGGTTCAGGCCTTCAAGTGCTGTATTCCACGGACGGAACCACCTACAACCGTTCCCTGCCGATTTTTACGGCCAAGCCCGCATGGTGGAGCAGCTATGTACCGAACCAATCGGGGCTGGACGTGTGGGCACCTGATATTTTCTACTATAACGGCACTTACTACCTATATTATGCGATCTCCACGTTCGGCTCGAAAGTGTCCGCCATCGGACTGGTGACGACCACCTCCATCTCCGGCGGCAAATGGACGGATCAGGGAATGGTGATCTCCTCAAACGATTCGTCCAGTTATAACGCCATCGATCCGAACCTCACCCAAGACGAAAAAGGCAATCTGTGGCTGACATTCGGCTCATGGAGCAACGGAATTTATATTACCGCCATCGACAAATCGACCATGAAGCCGTCGGGCAACGCCTACCGCATCGCGACCAAATCCGGCGGCATTGAGGCGCCGAACATCGTGTACAATCCAAACACAGGCTACTATTATTTGTTTGTCTCCATCGGCAAATGCTGTTCCGGACTGGACAGTACGTATCAGGTTGCAGTAGGACGCTCGAAGAGCATTCTCGGGCCTTACGTTGACAAAAACGGAACCGACATGAAAAACGGCGGCGCGTCGGTCATCGACAGCGGAAACAGCGCCTGGGCCGGTCCGGGCGGACAGGACATCGAAGGCATCAGCATCATCGCACGCCACGCTTACAGCGCAGCCGAGAACGGCGCTCCCAAGCTGCTGATCAGCGATCTTTATTGGGATTCCAGCGGTTGGCCGTATTATCATTGATGCTTTTTTAACTGTATTTTTCGTTTCGGAGCAGTCAACCAAACCTGACATGGGTTGGAAAGTTCGTGAATGGATTCAATTCAAATCATTTATGACATTAAATTATCATCAAAAATCGACAAAACCCGAACGATGGTCTTGCAAAAAACTCTTTTTTTATGTAATATAGACCTATCTGAACTCCTCATCACCAAAATAATCAACCGTTTGTAGGTGACCAATGGTTCATTTAGATTCCAACGAATTCAAGCAGAAGCTGAGTCAGGTATATAATGAAGTTTCCAAGGAGCTGTTCGGCTTTGGTACTTCTTTATTGAAGACAAGCATTCAGTCCGATGCGATTACCTTGTATGCCAGACACCGTCGGTCTCCCCGCTCCACTGTGCTCGAGGGCGAGGTTCCGGCTTTGAAATACGAGGTCGATTTTTACATGTCGATGATTTACAAGAAGAAGCTGAAATCTCGGCTGGAAGAGGAACTGGGACTAAACATCGAGGTTCTCCTTCGGGATTATGATCCCGCCACGCAGTGGGCAGTCACGAACATCATAATGTCACAACCTGAATGATACGGCCCTTTTCTTTTGATTTATCTTAAGGACTGGCCGAACCGTAACAAGAACGGATGCCGCTATTCTTTGTTTACATTGAAAAGCGCTCTAGTTAGAGATTTTCTTCTATCTAGAGTGCTTTTCTTTTTTAGTTTATAGATTTAGTTATAGAATTTGTTTGATTTTTCTTGTGACATGCCAAAATGTCTATTCAAAAGGGGGATATAACAACCGTCCAGTAGGGAAAAACAATCATATACAGCAGAGAAAAAAATTTCCCGGCGGCGGAAGCCCGGCATACGGCCTGCAGCAGAAAAACAAATAAAAAATAAACCATTACAGGAGTGAATCGATTGTGAAGAAACCATGGATTAAGGGACTCATGACTTGTACGCTGGCAGCGCTGGTACTTGCGGGATGCGGAAACGGAGGCAGCGAAGACAGCAGCTCCGGCGGATCGTCCGGCGGTCAGAAGAAGCTGGTCGTGTCGACCTGGGGATTTGCCGAGGATTTCTACAATAAAGAAGTGTATGCCCCATTCGAAAAAGAGCACAATGTGAAAATCGTCCTGGAGACCGGAAACAACGCCGACCGCCTGAGCAAAATTTTGCAGGGCAGCTCCGACGTCGATGTCGTCTATCTGTCGGATTACTACGCACAGCAGGGCATTGAAGCGGGAGCCTTCGAAAAGATCGACCGCAGCCGGCTGAGCAACCTTGACTCGCTCTATGATATCGCCAAAGCACCAAACGGCGAAGAGTATGGTCCGGCCTACACGATTGGCCAATTGGGCATCGCTTATGACCAGAAGGCAGCCGGAACGACGATATCCTCTTGGGCTGACTTGTGGAAGCCGGAGCTGAAAGGCAAAGTGACGATGCCGAGCATTACGTCCACCAGCGGTCCGATGATGGTCGACGCCGCCTCCAAGGTAGCTGGAAGCACGGAATTCAATGAAGACAAGGCATTTGGCAAACTGGCCGAGCTCAATCCGAGCGTCGTGAAATACTACAGCCAGACGTCCGAGTTCATCAACATGTTCACGCAAGGCGAAGCCGCTGCAGGACCGATCATGCAAATGTACCTCGGCGACCTGAAGAAGGCCGACCCGAACGTCGAATTCGTAACGCCGTCGGAAGGCGCGTACGCCATCGTCAATACGCTGAACGTCGTCAAAGGAAGCAAAAACAAAGAACTTGCCGAAGACTTCATCAACTGGCAGCTTAGCCAGGAAGTTCAGGAAAAAGCGGCTAAAGCCAAGGTCGACTCTCCTGCCAACCGCAATGTCAGCCTCAGCGCAGAGGAAGCCGCTGCCGTAACGTACGGCTCCAGCGTCGTTGAGAAGCTGCAAAAGCTGGACATGGCGTTCGTCAACAAAAACCTGAAGAGCTGGACGGACCGTTTCAACCGTGAAGTGACGAAGTAACGCCAAGCCTTTTTTAGTAAATATAAGCAGCCTTACGGGGTTATGATTCAGCAGGGGCTGCCCGCCCCTGCTTTTTATTCACCGCTGCCTGGATACAAGGCGGCACATGCTTCATTTTGAAAGGGGAATCCATGTGAAGAAAGCCATCCTGGATGTCGATACCGGCATTGACGATGCACTCGGAATTATGCTGGCTGTCCGCAGCGGCGAGCTGGACGTGCTCGGGATCTCGACAGTCAACGGCAACGTGTCACTGACGACTGCAACCCTGAACACTTGCAAAATATTGGACTTCATCAAGGCGCCGGCGTCCATCTCGGTCTATCCCGGGGCATCCCGGCCGCTCCTGCGGGACCGTCTCTTTGAGCACCGCGTGCACGGCGAGGACGGATTGGGCGGCGCCCTCTTGGACATGCAGCCTGCCGACCGGACCGACCCGGATATGTTCGGGCCCGATTTCATTGTAGAGCAGGCCAAGCGCTATCCCGGCGAAATCACGCTGATCGCTACCGGGCCGCTGACGAATGTGGCTCTGGCCCTCGCCAAGCATCCGGGCCTGGTCCACGATATCAAGGAGCTGGTCGTCATGGGCGGTGCGGTCCGTACGCACGGCAACATTACGCCGACAGCGGAATACAACATCCATGTCGATCCGGAAGCGGCACGCCTGGTCTTTCAGGCCGGATTCCCGTCCCTGACGCTGGTCGGACTCGACGTGACGCGCAAAGCGCTGCTGACCAGCGCGCACATTGATGCGCTCGGCTCCTCGGAGATCGCGGGTTACGTGCGCCAGAGCACATCGGATTACATGGAGCGCTACTATGAGCGCAACGGGGTCCGGGCCTGCGCCATGCACGACCCTTTGGCGGTCGGCGCCGCCATTTGGCCCGAGCTGGTTCGGACGGAGCGTCTACACGTCGATGTGGAGACCCGGAGCGAGCTGTGCGACGGGCAGACGGTGTGCGATTTCCAAAACCGTTTGCAGCGCCAGCCGAACCTGGACGTATGCCTTGATGCCGATTCAGACGCATTTTTGAACCGCTTTATCGCCGTGCTGCGCGGTGGATCCTACCAATAACAGGAGATTACATTCATGAAAAAGCGATACTTGTACCTGCTGCTCGCACCCGGGCTGCTGTTTCTGACCTTGTTCATGATCGTTCCGCTGATCCTCACGGTCGGCTCGACGCTGTTCAAGGACGGGAGCTTCACGTTCGGCATCTACTTACAATTTTTCAAGGACTCGTATTTCCTTGATATTTTGGGAACGACGCTGCTCGTCAGCGTCGCGACCACCCTGCTGTGCATCCTGATCGGATTCCCGGTCGCCTACTATTTGTCCATGATGCCTCCGCGCAAAAAGGGCATTTTGCTGGCGCTGGCGATTTTCCCGCTGCTCACGAGCTCGGTCGTCCGCTCCTTCAGCTGGATGATCATTCTCGGCAAAAACGGTCTGGTCAACAATGTGCTGATCAAGCTGGGGATCATTCACGATCCGCTCAGCATTCTCTATACACCGACGGCGATGATTATCGGTCTGGTCCATCTGTTCCTTCCCTTGATTCTGATTACGCTGGTCGGGGTGCTCGAGTCCATCGACCACGATCTGGTCCGGGCGGCGCAGAGCCTGGGTGCGTCCAAGCTGACGGCTTTCCGTAAAATCGTCATCCCGCTCAGTATACCGGGATTGATCGTCGGCAGCATTCTCGTGTTCGTGGGCAGCCTGACCGCTTACACCACGCCTGCCCTGCTGGGCGGGAAAAAGCGCGTCGTCGCGACCTTCCTGTACCAGAACGCCATTACGCTGAATGACTGGCAGGCGGCTTCGGCCATTGCCACCATCATGATGATCATTACGTTCATCGTCATCGGGCTGATGAATAAAGCAGCGGCCAAATTCAATCCGAAGGGGTAGAACTATGAAGACCAAAAATCCGGGGCTCGCCCTCTTTTCCTTTATCGTTTACTTGTTCCTGCTCGGGCCGCTCCTGATCATCGCGGTGACGTCCTTCGAGCCGGGAACGGTGCTTAAATTTCCGCCGACCGGTTTTTCGCTGAAATGGTACCAGAATATTTTTGACGTGGAGATGTTCATGTCGACCTTCAAAACGTCGATCTTCGTCTCACTGCTCGGCAACGTGATTGCGATTTTGCTTGGGGTTCCGGCCGCTTACGCCTTGAACCGGGTGACGTTCCGGGGCAAAGACACGCTGAATGCGGTGTTCCTGTCCCCCCTGCTCATTCCGGGGATCGTGCTGGGCTTTACGCTGCTCAAGTACGTCGTCATCACGTTCCATTTCCCGATTTATACGTCGCTTCTGATCGGCCATACGATCATTATGCTGCCGTTTATTATCCGGGTCATCGGCTCCAGTCTCGCCAACTTCGATTTCGCGGTCGAGGAAGCGGCGCTCAGCCTTGGATCCAGCCGGCTTGCGACCTTTTTCAAAGTCGTCCTGCCGAACATTAAATCCGGCATCATCGCTTCGGTACTGCTCGCGTTCCTCGAATCGTTCAACAACGTGGATATTTCGCTGTTTATGACCGGTCCGGGCGTCAGCACGCTGCCGATCCAAATGCTGACCTACGTCGAAAACTATTTTGACCCGACCATCGCAGCCATCTCGGTCCTGCTCATGCTGATCACGGCCGTGTTCATGTTCGTCATCGAAAGGCTGCTCGGACTAACCTATTTCACCAAACAATAACGAAAGGCGTGAGACGATGGCACTACTACAACTTGAAAACGTATCGGTCGCCTATGACCAGCAGTATATTCTGAAAGACTTCAACCTTTCCATTGAGAAAGGCCACCTGATCTCCCTGCTGGGTCCCAGCGGCTGCGGCAAAACGACCACCCTTCGGCTCATCGCCGGCTTCCTCGAAGCGACGGACGGAGCCTTCAAATTCAGCGGCAAGGACTATACGCGCGTGCCGATCAACAAGCGGAATTTCGGCTTCGTTTTCCAGAGCTACGCCTTGTTCCCGCACCTGTCCGTGTTTGACAACGTCGCCTTCGGACTGCGCCAGCGCAAAGTCAAGGAAGACGAGATCAAGAAGCGGGTCATGAACATGCTGGAGATCGTCAACCTCGGCGGATTTGAAAAAAGATTCCCGCAGGCGCTCTCCGGCGGCCAGAAGCAGCGCGTCGCCATCGCACGGGCCCTCGTCATTGAGCCGGATCTGCTCCTGTTCGATGAGCCGCTCTCCAATCTGGACGCCAACCTCAGGGTAAACATGCGCGTGGAAATCCGCCGCATCCAGCAGGAGCTCGGCATCACGACCGTGTACGTATCCCACGACCAGGAGGAGTGCTTCTCCATTTCGGACCGGGTCGCTGTCATGAACAAAGGGATCATCGAGCAGTTGGATCAGCCGTCGGTCATTTTCCAGTATCCGAAATCCGAATTCGTCGCCCGCTTCATCGGCTTCAACAACTTCATCCATTTTGACGAGCGGGACAGTGAAGGCTCCTTCTTCACCCTGCGCAAGGGAGACTACCACTTTCATGCCGCCAAGGCCGATGGCATGCCTGTCACCATGAAGGGCGCCATCCGCCCCGACGACCTCATTGCCGGTACGCTGCAGGAGATCAATTCCGGCGACAACGTACTGACCGGCAAGGTCAAAGTCAGCACGTATCTTGGACGCAGCTACCAATACGTCGTCGATACGCCGCTGGGCGAATTTACGGTCAACCAGGAAATGCAGCAGCCCTATGCGAACGGGCAGGAAATCCGTCTGTTGTTTCCATCGGATAAGCTCGTTCTTGTCGAATAACCATAGGGGGAACAACGTATGCATGCAGATTTGCTATTTCTTCAAGCCAAGGTGTACAACAGTTACTTTAAGCAGTGGTCTACCAACAACGTCGCCGTCAAGGACGGCAAGTTTTTCTATATCGGCCTGAGAGGCGAAGATACGTTCCAGGCCAAGCAGGTCATTAACGCGGAGGGACTCTATATGGTCCCCGGCTTCATCGACATCCATCTGCACATTGAAAGCACGATGGTGACGCCTGAATCCTTCTCGGCGGGTCTCCTGCGAAACGGCGTCACCACGATCGTACCCGAGCCGCATGAGATGGCCAACGTGTTCGGCCTCGACGGCGTTCTTGAGATGATCAAGGCGAGCCGGAACTGTCCGGTGGACATGTTCTACGCCATTCCGAGCTCGGTCCCGTCCACCTCGATGGAAACGACGGGCGGATCGATCGAGATCGAGGACATGGATGCCCTCCTGTCCACAGGGGATGTCATCTGCCTCGGCGAGATCATGAACTACGTCGACATCATTACCGACCCGGACTGCAAAACGAACCGCATCCTGGAGCATATTCGCTCGCATTATCCTGAGCTCGTCATTGAAGGCCACGTGCCGAAGCTGCTGGATCTGGACCTGCAGCGCGTCATTTATGCCGGCGTCAACTCGGACCATACGCATCAGACGCTGCAGGGTCTGGAGGAGCGGATTGCGGCCGGCATGTTCATTGAAATCCAGGAGAAGTCGATGACGCCGGAAGTGATGGACTACCTGATCCGCCACGATGTATCCGAGCATTTCTGCTTCGTGACCGATGACGTCATGGCGGACTCGTTCCGTGCCCGCGGCCATCTGAACCAGATCGTCCGCAAGGCCATCGGCATGGGGATGTCTCCGGAGCGGGCGATTTACGCCGCGACCTTCTCCCCATCCCGCCGCATGCGGATGTACGATCGGGGCTCCATCGCACCGGGCAAAGTCGCCGACTTCCAGCTGATCTCGGATTTGTCCGAGCTGAAGCTGGAATCAGTGTACAAAAACGGCGCGGAGGTGTACTCCGCCGCCAAGGCCTTTGAGCCGCAGTCGAGCGGCTACCGGTTCCCGGAGCACTTCTACCACAGCGTCCAGCTGGACGAGCTGAGCGCCGCCGATTTTGAAGCGGCGGCCGGCGTGGAGGACGGCATCTACCGGTGCCGGGTGATGACGATCCAGGACGGCTCGACCTTCACCAAGGAGAGCCAGGTGGACGTGCCGGCCGCGAATGGCCGGTTGCTGTGGGAGGACAGCGGCTGCGGCATGATCGCCACATTTGAACGGTACGGCAAAGGACGCCAAAAAGCGTTCGGCTTTATCGCAGGCGATACGATCCAGCGCGGCGCCGTGGCGACGACCTACTCCCACGACAACCACAACCTGCTCGTGATCGGTCACAACGTCGAGGACATGGTCCTCGCCGCCAACACCGTCATCCGCCAGCAGGGCGGCTTCTGCGTCACCCTGGACGGCGAGATCAAAGCCAACATGCACCTGCCGGTCGGCGGCATCCTGACTGAGGATCCGCTCGATCTGGCCGCCGAGTCCGTCCAACAGGTTCGCGAGGCGATGGAAGAGCTCGGGTATAAGCACTACAACCCGATCATGTCGATCGCGACGCATTCGCTGCCGGTAAGCCCGTACCTCAAAATCACCGATCACGGGCTGATCGACGTCAACGCCGGCAAAGTCGTACCGCTTATTATTGAGCAGGTGTAAGTTACTGGCCAGGGTATAACATTTACCGGTTAGGTTTGGCATTGCCGAAAGGTTTGACCTTTTATAAATGGCCTTGCCGTATATATCACAAAGGGCTGTCCCCGCTATTTTGGCGTGGGGACAGCCCTTTTTTTATATGACATAATCGATCAAGCACAAGTATACCTATCTTCGCCCTAAAGCCGTTTTATGGGCCAAAATCACATCACTTATTCCAGATTATTTCTATAGGCATATAACGACCTTATGCTATACAATATCCTACGGACTTTAGGCGAGATACCGTACAAACATTAGTCTCCGCCCGTTTATATATACTGCTACATAGAAGGGAATTGCACATGAAGTGGTGGAAGCTCATACTCGTTGTCCTTATATGGATTGTATCGTTTATGGCGATTAGATCTGGCCTTGCCATTAAACGTGAAAAATCTAAAGGCAGTGTTACGGATGTGATGAATGTATGGCCCCTTGCCGATACGATATCAGGAAATATCGCAGCAATAATCTGCAGCTTTATTGCAGGGTTGATCTATAAGCATTTTCCATGGTGGCTGAGAAAAACAGTTCTCTATTTGATATCAGCTATACTGTTTTGCCTGGGGCTGTATATTCTTATCGATGCATGATCAACAAAACAGCCCGAAACCAATACTCCTCCGTTATCCCCGGCTTTCTCTCGATACCTCTGTGCCCGCTCGCGGCCGCTCCGCTTCCGGCGCTTTCCTTCCGGTCAGCAGCAGCATGACAAAAGACATCGCGACGATCGCCAGCGTCCACGCCCAGGCCATCGGCATGTTGCCGGCGTCGACCGCCACGTAAATGGCCGTCGGGACCGTCTGCGTCTTGCCGGGAATGTTCCCGGCAACCATGAGCGTAGCGCCGAACTCGCCGAGCGCCCTGGCAAACCCGAGCACGAGCGCGGTCAGCAGCGAGGAATAAGTGAGCGGCAGCGTAATGGAACGGAACACCCTCCACTCGCCTGCCCCGTCGGAGCGGGCCGCCTTTTCCAGATCCGGATCAACGGCGGCAAAGCCGTTCTTCATCGTCTGATACACGAGCGGGAATGCCACGACGACGGTCGCCACAACAGCGGCCCACCAGGAAAAAATAATCGGCGCATCCCACAGCCATTCGATCAGCTGCCCCACCCAACTGCGGCGGCCAAGCAGCATCAGCAGCAGAAACCCCACCACGGTCGGCGGCAGGACCAGAGGCAGCATAAACAGCGTCTCCAAGACGATTTTTCCCGGGAAATGATGCCTTGCCATCCACCAGGCAGCTCCCGTACCCAGGATGATCACGATCAGACTCGAGAGCAGGGCAACCTGTAAGGACAGTCTGACCGGATCCCAAAACGCCTGCCAGTCCATCATCTGTTAACCCTGCTGCGGCACGGAAAATCCGTACTTTTTAAAAATGTCCAGGGCCGAATCCGTCTGGAGGTACTCATAAAAATCCACCGCCTCCTGGCTGTGCTTCGTCGCCTTAACGATTCCGACCGGGTAAACGACCGGCGTATAGGCAGACGGGTCGACAGTAAACGCCACTTTGACCTGATCCGAAGTCAATGCATCCGTTTTATACACAAAACCCGCATCCGCATTGCCAGTTTCCACGTACTGCAGCACCTGCCGCACATCCTTGGCCTGCACCAGCTTCGGCTGGAGTGTGTCCCACAGCTTGGCGTTCGTCAGTGCTTCCTTGGCGTAGTTCCCTGCCGGAACGCTTTCCGGAATGCCGATGGCGATTTTTTTCAAGCCGGTTCCTTTCAGGTCCTCCATGCCCGAGACTTGGGCCGGTTCTTTGGCGTTCACCACGGCCACAAGCTCATTGGCGAGAAGGTCTTTCTCATGCGAAGAATCGATGAGCTGCTTGTCCTCCAGCGCCTTCATGTTCTTCACTGCAGCCGAGAGGAACAGATCCGCCGGTGCGCCCTGCTCGATCTGCTGCTGCAGCGCCCCCGAAGCGCCAAAGTTAAAGTTCAGTTTGACGTTCGCATGCTCCGCCTCGTACGCTTGTTGAATCTCCTGCAGCGCATCCGTCATGCTGGCCGCAGCGGAGATGGTCAGTTCTACCTGCTGTGCAGCCTCTCTATTAGAAGTTTCCGCAGCGGCTCCTGAGTCGGCCGATTTCGGGTCTGCAGCCGAACCGGAATTCGATCCGCAGCCTGCCAGCATCAGAACGAAGGCGGCGAGGATCAGCCAAACACCTGGTTTCATACCCCTTTTGATCATCCGTAATCTCCAATCCTTAATCGTTATATTTAGTTATAATTAGTTATAATTGATTATATCCAGTGGGCCGCGAGGTTGTAAATACGGTTTGCACAATTTTCACATCCGGGTGTGATACAATAGAAGACACTATGTTCACAGGGTTCAGACCTAAGCCATTACAAGAAAAAATAACATATAACGAAACGTTCAGCGAAACATACAACGTACAAGGAGGAAGCTCATGTCCAGCGACATTTCGTATACGACCGAGGAGATTGCCAAGCTCCTGAAAATATCCAAGCTCACCGTCTACGACCTGATCAAAAAAGGCGAGCTGCCTTCGTATCGGGTGGGCAAGCAAATGCGCGTCGATGCCGCAGATTTGGAAGCCTACAAGCAAAGGGCTAAAGGACTGCAGGCGGCCGAACAACGCCCGGCTCCGGCGGAGCCGGTTTCCTTTCAACCTGCCGCTGTCGGAGCCGGCGGAACCCGTTCGGTAGTCATTACCGGGCAGGATATCAGCCTTGACATTCTCGTTAAGCATATGGAAAAGCATACGCCCGGCATCCGTCCGCTCCGCGCATATGTCGGGAGTCTGGACAGTCTGATTGCGATGTACCGCGGAGAGTCCGACATCGTGAGCACCCATCTGCTCGACGGCGATACGGGCGAATACAATTTGCCGTACATTAAGCGGATTTTGGTCGGCTTTCCGTATTTGGTCGTCAACCTGCTATCCCGGAAGGCGGGACTCTATGTCCAAAAAGGGAATCCCCTTGGGTTAAAAGACTGGGCCGATCTGTCCCGCACGGGGCTTAGGCTCGTCAACCGCGAAAAAGGGTCGGGTGCCCGCGTTCTGCTCGATGAACAGCTGCGGCTGCACGGGATCCAGCGGGATCAGCTGCAGGGCTACGGGGAGGAGCAAACCAACCATATTGCGGTCGCCGGCACCGTCGCCGCCGGGGAGGCCGATGTCGGGGTTGGCATCGAAAAAGCGGCAGCGATCGTAGGCGGCGTGGATTTTATCCCGCTGATCGAGGAACGCTACGACCTGGTCGTGCTCAAATCGGCGGAAAATATGCCTTGGATCGAGTCGCTGATGGTCATTTTGCGTTCGGAGGAGTTCCGCCGCGAGCTGCAAAGTATCGCAGGGTATGATCTGTCCCGTACCGGGGAGATCCTGCTTGAGACATAGATGTGACATATATTGCGGAAACGGCCCCGTATCATCCTCATATTCCCTCAACTTGAGAGAGCACCCGCTGCCGTTCATTAGACGGTAGATGTCCAAATCATGATAAAAAAAAGAAAAAGGCAGCCGGAATCATTCCGTCTGCCTTTCTTACTATTTCGAACCTACGATCTTACGATCACGATCCTGCGCATCCTGCGCATCCAGCGATCATTTACGATCCTACGAGCTTACGTTCCTACAAGCCTACGAGCCGATCTTACCGGTTGGTTCCCGAGTTCCCTTCTCCGTTCGCTTCTCCGGCTGCGGATACGTCCGCGATCGCCCGGCGGGCGAGCATCGATGTGACCGTATCGTCCATCGGCGGGTTGTGCAGACCCGCCCGCACGTCGCGGTACATCCGCTCCAGCGGAAGCTGGCGCGACAGGCTGGCCCCGCCCACAATGCGCATCGCCAGATCGACGATGCGCAGGGCCGCATGGGTCGCCGTCGTCTTC
This sequence comes from Paenibacillus sp. FSL R5-0378, assembly GCF_038009285.1. NCBI lineage: Bacteria > Bacillati > Bacillota > Bacilli > Caryophanales > Paenibacillaceae > Paenibacillus > Paenibacillus sp. FSL R5-0378. The sequence goes on along the minus strand of NZ_JBBPAY010000001.1, from coordinate 2,429,214 downwards.
ACGAGCCCGAGATCGGGCCTCATGCCCGGCCGCAGCTCCGGGTGGCGGTCCCAGCGGTCCGCCACACTGTACATGAGCGTGCGGGCGGTGATCAGCTCGGACTCCATCTCCCCGATCTTCTGCTGAATATGCGGCAGGTCGGCAATGGGCCCCGGCAGGCTGTTTGGCCGGTAATTGGCGGCGTAACGCACCGCAAAATCCCGGGCAGCCCAGGCGATGCCGATATAACATGCCGGGATATGCAGCAGCGCCCCTCCGTGGTCGGACATCTTACCTGCCGGCTGTCCTCCCAAAGGATCCTCACTATCGATCCTTTCCCCGTCCGGCACGAACACTTCTTCCATCACCAGGTCGTGGCTGCCGGTCGCCCGCATGCCCATCGTATTCCACGTTTCGTCAATGCTGACACCCGGACCCTTCCGCACCAAAAACGTTCCGGTCTTGTCTTCTTCCTCCACAAATGCAGTGACCGTAAACTGATCCAGAACAGGGATGAGCGAGCTGAACGTTTTGCGGCCGGTCAGCAGCCAGCCCCCTTCCGTACGCTCAGCTTTCGATCCCGGACGGCCGCCCCGGCTCGGACTGCCGGTCGACGGTTCGCTGGCAAACTGGTTGATCATCGCCCCGTCACGGACGATTTGCCTGCAGAAGTCGGCATACAGCTCGCGCGGCCACGACTGGCCGATGCGCATCTGCAGCACCTGGCTCACATGCCAGCCGACCGCCAGCGTCGTCGAGCCGTCCCCTTTTCCCAACCGTTCCTGGGCAAGGATCATTTCGTACAGCGACGCTTCCTCACCGCCAAACTCCGCCGGCACCGTCAGCTTTAAATAACCCGATTCCTTCAGGTCAGCAAAATTTTCAAACGGGAACGATCCTTCCCTATCATGTTCCGCAGCCCTCTCCGCAAATACCGCCGCAAGCCGCTCGGACCTGGACGCGATCTCGGCTTCCCGATTATTTCGTATAAACGGATCTGTTTGCATGGAATTCATCCTGCACTCTCCCCTCGCCTGTATCTTTTCTCCTAACGAAATCAGTAAGCATCAAAATTGACGCCTGTATACTGACTTCCCGAGAAAACGAAGCCGCAAACGCGGTCAGTCTTCTGTCAGGTTATTTCGAAAGATGTTTTCTTCATTGTATAATGCGGGGGCTGTGTTGTCCAAAGCAGAACCTGTTTCTTTTTATAAAGGCTGAACGAATAAGCTTTTTGCGATCATTTTGCTCAACACCGCACGGGATGCAGCCGGCACAATATACATACGCGCTTTACAAAGCCGGATTAAGATGATATTTTATAAACACGACGTTAACGTCATGTTTGGAGGGCAAGATATGAAGGATCGCATGCGCATAGGGGATTTATCGGAACGAGCGGGGGTTACTCAGCGTACGGTTCGATATTACGAAAAAATGGGGCTGATCCCTCCAGGCGAGCGTGAAGGCAATGGGCAGCATTACTATACAGATGAGACCGTTGCCCGGCTGCGCAAAATCGACCAATTAAAGAAGCTTGGGCTCAGCTTGGAGGAAATACGGGACGTGATCGATCTCTATTTCATGGATCCCAGTGGTGTACAACCTAAACAGAAAGTGCTCGGCATCTTGAAGCAGCATCTCGCAGAGACGGATCAGAAGATCGAGGGGTTACAACAATTCCGGACCGATTTGCTGACCCATATCGACCGCTTTGAGCAATGGCTCAAGGACGCAGAGCAGCATTAATTTTTTTTGCCACAAACATGACGTTAACGTAATGTTTATAACAATCACATTTCCAGGAGGATAAACATGATGAACGAGACAATCGGATTTATCGGACTTGGCAGCCTAGGTCTGCCGCTGGCTAAGAATCTCCTCGATGCAGGGTATCCTTTGGTAGTGCATAACAGGACGGCCAGCAAAGCCGAACCTTTGATTGCCCAAGGCGCCCGGCTGGCATCCAGACCCGATGAGGCCGTAACCGCTGGCGGAATCGTCGTCACCATTTTGTGGGATGATGCGTCTGTGGAGAGCATCGTCATGAGCGATAGCTTTTTAGAGAAGCTTGGCAAAGGGGGGATTCATATCTCAATGAGCACGATATCGCCGGATACTTCCAAAAAGCTGGCCGCTGTTCACGCAGAGCATGGCAGCACCCTGGTCGAAGCCCCCATCTTTGGAGTTCCGGAGGCTGCAGCAGCACGTCAGCTCTCCATCCCCATGGCTGGGCCGCAGCAGGCGAAAGACCGAGTCCGCCCGGTTTTGGAGGCTATGGGAGGGCTGAATATTTTCGATTTTGGTGAAAAAGCCGGGGCAGCGAATCAGGTGAAACTGGTTGGAAACTTCATGATTACTTCCGCCGTGTACACCATTCGGGAAGCTCTCTCGATGGTCGAAAAGAGCGGTGGCGATCCCAAGCCCGTGATGGATATGCTGACCCAAACGCTGTTTAACGCCCCGATTTATAAGCGTTACGGCCAGATGGCTGCCGAGAACATGGATCATCTCTTTACTCAAAGCCATATTCCGTTAAAGGACGTGGGCATTTTTAAACAAGCATCCCAGCAGGCCGGGGCCCCCGCACCTTTGTCGAACCTGTTGTATGACCTGTTAAGCAGCGAGCATAAACAAGCCTAATATCGATAATATCTTATCCAATATACGTTCATAACCATCTCACATGAAATAAAACAGCAGCCCCCGCAGAAGCGCGAACGCCTCCCGGGGGCTGCTTTTCATCCGAATCATACCTGCATTTGAGCCCCGCTCTGGTAGCTCAGCAGTTTGCTGAAGGAACCTTTGCTCTCCTGAGAGAGTTGCAAATAACCGCCCTGCTGAATCACCTCGCCCTGCTCCATCACGATCACATGGTCAGCGTTCCGGATGGTGGACAGCCGGTGGGCGATCACGATCATCGTCATGCTTCCTTTGAGACGTTCCAGCGCCTGCTGGATAAGTAGCTCATTTTCGCTGTCGAGCGCGCTTGTCGCTTCATCCAGGACAAGGATGCTCGGCCGCTTCAAAATCGCGCGGGCCAGCACCAGCCGCTGGCGCTCTCCGCCCGACAAGCGAACGCCCCGGTCCCCGATGACCGTGTCCAGTCCCTGCGGCAGCTTGCGGACGAATTCGGCCGAAGCCGAGAACTCCAGCGCCTGCCATAGATCGTCATCCTGCGCATTGGGGTCCACCAGCTGCAAATTGTAGCGGATGCTCTCGTTGAACAGGAACGGATCCTGCGCCACGTATCCGATCGAGCCGCGCAGCGCCAGCAGCTGGCGTTCGCGCTGGAGCGAAACGCCGTCCGCCCGCACTTCTCCCTCTTCGGGATGGATCAGCCCCATCAGCAGGTCGACTAGTGTACTTTTCCCGGCGCCGGACTTGCCGACGATAGCGGTCATGCGGTTAGCCGGAATATGGACATTGATATCGCGCAGCGCGTATTGCGGCTCCTTGGGGTTGTACCGGTAGCTGACATCGGTGCAGCTGATTCCGTCTACCAAGGCAAGCTTCGAAGCCCCCGCCGCTTCCGGGCTGATCAGCTCCTGCTCCGCTTCGTATTCCTGCTGCAGCTTCCGCATGTCATGAAACGCCGGCAGATTTGAGCTGAGCTGCTCCATATTCGACTGAATGCCGATAAACCTCGGCCACAGCCGGGTAAAAATGAGCACGACCGTAATCAGCTGCTCCGACGGAGTATGCAGCACGGCAATCGCCACGTACATAAATGCCGCGATCAGCACGACGGAGGACAGGCGGTAAATGACCTGCGACATGGAGTTCACCCGGCCGAACTCGAGGAAGTTATGCTCCATTTGGTCGGTCAGTTTACGGAACCAATGGATGTGGGACGCTTCCAGCCGGTTGCTTTTGATATCCTTAATGCCGCCGAAATGGTCGCTGATTCCCGCAAAATAATGCTTGGACAGCTCGGTGGTCTCCTCCCCGATCCGCTTGGACCTGCGCACAAACCTCCGTGCGAACAGAGCAAGCAGCCCCCCGCTGACCAGCACCATCACTGTCAATGCCGGCGACAGCCACAGGGCCAGGGCAATTTGAAGCACAGTAAAGATCAGCGACGTCACCATCTGTAAAAATAACGTCGTTCCGTAATTGACCCGTCCCAGCTCGTTGGACATCACGTGGTTAAAATCCGACCGGCGTTTACGCAGGTAAAACTCCCACTTGGCCCTCAGCAGCCCTTCATACGTCTCGGTCCGCAGCGTCCGGATAAAGGATTGTATAATCCTTGCATTCAGGAGGGTCTGGCTTCGCTGCAGCAGCGCTTGTCCACCCAGGATGAGGACATAGACCGCCAGGACCAGCGGCAGGCTGAGCTGCAGGGACCAGGAATGGATCAGCCCGGTAAGCGGGGCCAAAAACGGCAGGCTCCCCGAATCCATTTGCAGCAGGCCGATCATGCCCAGCAGCGGAACGATCAAATACATGCCGATGCCGTCCAACAGGCTGATGAGAAGGGTCATGGACATGTTCAAGTACAGTTTGCCTCCGGCGACCCGCTGGATTATGCGAATATAGTAGAATAAATCCTTCATTGTACGTAGCTCCTTATCCGGATTGCCGCGTCATGAGCCCGGCCTCTCGGTCGGCTGCCGCTCCGTTGCCGAAAATGCCCACAACCGTATACTTCTCGTGCCCTTCCCTTCCCGTCACGATGTACGACCCGCAGCGCAGCCAGGCGTGAGCCGCCAGCCGCCCCTGCTCGTCCCTGCCGCTTCCCAAATACAGCGTGCTCGACAGGCCGCGGCGCTCCAGCATTTTCATGGCGGCGATCGCCTTGACCAGGCATTGGCTCTCCCACCACGTGTACCGGCTCATCCCGTGAACGGCTTTGGAGACTTGGCGGATGGTCAGCAGTTCCTGTCGTCCAAGCTCCACCTCAGGAGTCTCCTTCATATAGCTCCCCAGAGAAGGGGCGACTTTGGCGAACGGGAGTGCCTTCAGCACCCTTCCCCATGCCAGGAGCGCGTAGGCTTCGGCATACATCATCTTCTGGGCCCATGGAAAGCGGACAAACGCACTCAGCTGCCTAATCCAGCTCATGCCCGCTTCTCACCTGGATCAGACCCTCCGCCGCAAGCTTGTTCAGAAACGGATGCACCTGCTGCTCGCACGCTTCCGGCCCGATATCATACTCTTCGACCAATTGGCCCACCAGATCCGTCAGGCTGGTCGGCGCAGCAATCAGCTCCCAGATCCGCCCGCCGATCTGCCCCAGGTTGTAGTATTTGCCGGTCTCGATACTCAGCATGACTTTCTCCCCATCCATGTCGCTGACGAGATAGCCGGGGGATTGGGAGATGATGTTGGCTGCAATAAGCTCTTTGTTCATCGAAAGACCCTCCTTAACTTGATTTGCGTTACATTTTGTATCCATAATATCAAATTATCGTGTCAAATTGTATACATTCTTGTACTAAAATGAATTTCGAGGAGTGTTGAAGTCTCTAAGGGGAAAAGAATGATACGCTAGGTCTATCTTCGTTCAACCATTGTTCAAAGGATCTTGGCTTGATTCATAGAAGGAGTCCACCAGTCTATATGTTCTAAGTACCAGTTGATTGTTTGCTGCAATCCCTCCAAAAAAATAAACTGAGGTTTCCACCCCAGTTCATTCATGATTTTAGCTGGATTGTTGGCATATCGATAATCTTGCCCAGGTCGATCTGCAACAAATTCGATGAGGTGTTCAGGCTTACCTAGAATCTCCAATATCAAACACACAACTTCAATTGTTCTTTTTTCTTGCCTCGAACCGATGTTATAGACCTCTCCACGATGGCCATAGTGTAGAACCATGTCAATAGCCGCATTGTTATCTTTAACGAAGACCCAGTCTCGAATACTCCGGCCTTCCCCATGTATTGGAATGCTCCTGTTATGATATGCATTCATTATCACCATGGGTATAAGTTTCTCCGGATGCTGTGATGGACCATAGGTGTTTCCGAACCTTACAATATTAAAAGGAAGACCATATGTATTGCTGTAAGCACGAATTAACATATCTGCACTCGCCTTACTAGCGGAGTATGGATTATTGGGAGCAATCTCTGACTTTTCAGTAAAATACCCAGTATCATCTAGTGAACCATATACTTCATCGGTTGAGATTTGCAAAAACAATTTAATATCGTTTCTGACAGCAGCGTCTAATAAAGATTGTGTACCATTGATATTCGTTGAAACAAAAGTTAATGGATCTATAATGCTGCGATCAACATGAGATTCTGCTGCGAAATTAATAATGAAATCGATATTGTAGTCTTCAACAATAGAATGAACCAAAATTCGATCGCAAATATCCCCCTGAATAAAAGTATAGTTTTTATAATTCAGGAAATTTTGAAGATTCTTTAAATTAGCTGAATATGTCAGCTTATCCAAGTTCACAAACATATAGGAAGGATATTTGGAAAGCATAAGCTGAAGAAAATTACTCCCTACGAAGCCGGCCCCTCCGGTAATTAATATAGTGGGACTTCCCTTTTTCAAACATTATTCACCTCAATTCATAGTATTCCCTAAATCATGAAAAAGTTAAAAAATACACAAGTACCCTGGTCCAAAAAGATCAAGAAAAACATAATATAACAATGGACATGAACATATTTGAGGAATAATGAGAATCCTTATTTAAGGAGTGAGTAATAAATGTCATCGGACAAGACAAAATATTTGAACTATCAACTATGGAATGGGAAAAGCGAAGATCTACCAAAAATAGTAAATAACACTATTGACAATATTGATCTTGAATTATTTGAAAGAGGACTTAATGTAAAATCAATTGGAGCAAAAGGTGATGGAGTTACCGATGATACCTCTTCAATAGAACAAGCTTTAAATCTTCTCTATCAATATGGCGGGGGAAAACTGATTTTCCCACCAGGTATTTACTTAGTTAGCAGAAAACTTACTTTTAAGGATAGAAACATAATTATACAAGGTTCAGGGCATGCAACAATTATTAAGGCTATAACCCCTATGGATCGAGTAATTGATTATTCGGGAACTAATCAATTTGGGCATCGGGGAGGTGGCATAATGAATATTAAAATAGATGCCAATAATTTTGCTGATTACGGTATCGTGATAGGATATGAAACTGGTACTGTCACAGGTGAATACTTTCATCATATTAGAATCGAGAATGCAAAAAAATGGGGTATGGTATGGGACGCATGCCAAAATAATTACTTCACTCTTATAGATATAGAGTATTGTGGCGGTGGCCTCTTAATGTTAAATGGTGCTGGTAACAACAAAGTCGATAAGAGCGAATTTGCCTCGATAAAAAAATCGTACCACGTAATGAGCGCCAGCAACTCAAATTTTCCTGGTTATGGACACAATGACTTTGCAAACATTCCGCAGGCAAATAAATTTTATTCTTGTGTTCTAGAAAGAGGTGAAGGATTAAGCTCTGTTTACATTGAAACTGGGAAACATAATCAATTTATCGATTGTGAGTTTTCTTCAACAAATATGTCAGTGTCTGCCGTTCAAATCAATTCAAATGCGGCTTTGTCCTTTTTTACCCGTTGTCGATTTGCAGGTGGGTTCACAAAGCAACCAGCAATAATAAATCGTGGGTATAGAACATTTGTTACCGATTGTTATTTTGAAAACTATACTGAAGATGAAATACTTGTATCTAACCGGACAATAATTGGCGACTGTGGATCTAATCGTGCCTCTAAACTTCCAAGAGTTAAGAACATTGGTGGCGATTCCGCTTTAAACATTCTATTTTCTGCTGCTCCCCGTTATATGGGAAACTCATCTATTCCTGATGAACCAAAGGTTTCTGAATTTTTTCATAATGATCAAAATCAACTATTCTTCCAAAGCAAATCTAAATTACAACAGTTTATTACAGGAAAAAATTTTGAAATGAAATTTGAAATCACCACTGAGAAAGTAGAGCATCTAGTTACAGTTCCCTTAACAAATGAAGGAAGTTGGATTGTAGAGATTCTCGTTGCCAATGGAGATTACAACCATACTCGGTCGGCCATATATATCGTTCGGTACAGAGACCGTGGCCAACCCGCTTATAATTTAGCGAATGTTCAAAGGTTAGTTAGTGATGTTAGTTCTGGTAATGTGATTTCACAATTAGATGCGACTGTCAATGTGGCTGGTAATTTAAGTATTAGTATTATGACCTTACTAAGTACTTCGCTAATAGTTCATGTAAAAGCTGTTTGTCAAATCGAATATTAAATAAAATAACAAATCTAGGTAAATCAAATATTTCTTAACTAGTTTTAAAATGTCTCCATATAATTATGAATGGTCTCAAAATAAAATATAGAAACTGAAGTTGACGTGGCAAAGGTATCGCCGCTGAATCCCAGGAGTTTGGATATAATCGACTAACGATATAAACGATTTTTTGTCTCGTTGACTTCAGCAAAAATAACTGCTTCTTATAACTAGGTGCAAGTACTGACTTCGTTTTAATATTAGAAATAAAGTCGAAGACATCCAAAATAAAACTTGGAGTATATTTTTTTTTATATTGTAAATGAAAATTTAGTGGGATACTTGTCTCGAATAAATGTTCTGACAGTATTAAAGCCTGGGACGCATAATGTTTACAATGATACATAGACAGAAGTGAATATAATTTTGACCAATTAATCGTTTTCTCCAGCAGCATCTTTATATCTACCAGCCATCTTAATCTAAACCACCCGTGCCTTGAACCATGCCAAACAAGATACATAAATAAGTCCTCATTACTAAGTAGGTAGACTTGCTTCCCTAAGGGGTAGCTCGTTACCCTGCGTTCCCATAGCTCGTCAAAACTTGGCTCTCTATCAGTATCTGGACTTAGTCTCCAGTGAAGTTCTACCTGAATATTCTTACTCTTGTTTATAAAAGACATATGATGTTCTCTCCATTTCCACCCTCTTCCTACTCTATAATTATTGTTAGTAGCAGAGTATCCTGATTCTAATAACAAGGCCTCTGCTCGATCTATATCTTTAATTGGGATGTAAATATCTAAATCTTTGGAAGTTCTCGATGAAATATTACCAAATAGTTCCTGTGATAAGACTGGCCCCTTTAACATAATCACAGGTATGTTTTCTTTATCGAAGCACTCATTAATTGCATGCATTTCAGCAGTGAGACTCATCATAAATAACATATTTCTTTTATACATTTCTCTAAGCAAGTCCATAATATTAACAGGTATGGTGGAAGCTTTAAGTTTTGACAACCGCTCATATACTAATGGATAAACACGATGATGGTCTACAAATTTAATAAATATATCCCAATCAAAGCCCTCTCTAGTTAAATTACTAAGCAGCGTTAAATGGGAATCATTATCTTCCGATCGTATTAGAGCGCACATGAACTTTAATTCATTTGGCAAGCCACTCGATGCATCGGCAAAACTATCCATTTCTTAATTCTTCCCTTCCTTCATATTTACAGGAAATAATTATCTTATGAATTATAAATCGCATGATTCACGTTCCTAACTTTTTTGTTCTGCTCATCAATTTGATTAGACAAACAAAGAACCACTGAAATCCAAACAAACATGCTGAATCCATTACCCAAAGTATAGAAAACACTCTCTGTTAAGGAATATAGCGAAAAGAGGACAAAAATTATGACTATATATTCACTCGACTTGTTTTTGACGTGTTTAATCATACTTCTAAAAATAAGAAAGATAATTGATAAAAATGCTAGCAGCCCTGCAATTCCGCTATTAATTAGAACAAGAACATAGTAATTATCTTTTGATGCATCAGTCTTAGCAGTTCCTTGTCCAAAAATAACTTTAAATAAACTATCGCTTTGACTTAAAAGCTCTGTCCATATTGTTAACCTGTAACTTGTTCCTTTATCTATAGCTTCCATTAGAGTCGGAAAGTCAACTATTAAAATTAATAGTAAAATAGAACCACCAATAAAGGTTAAAAACAAAGGATTCATAAATAACCTTAGAAATTTTATTACAATTTTATGTAGCATTATGGCTAGAATTAGCAATGCTGTAACGTAAAAAGATGTACGACTTGAAGATAATTGAACAAAAGTTAAATAAATTGGAATCATTACTAAATAGATTTTATTTTTTGATATTTGACTTAAAAGGAAGGAAAGGCATATCCCCATAAAAGAGTACAACCCTAATATGTTTGGATGTTCAAAATAACCCATATATCTATTCCTTAAACTGAAGGGATCGAAATGAAATGATGCTGGATTACCATATCCTAGAAGAGTTGACATCATGAGAGCAAAAAAGACCGCAAAGTAAGCGATTTTTACTATCGATTGATAGGTTATTTTCTTGCATAACATGTAATTAGGAAATATTACAAAACAATATAAAAATAAAAGTATATAAGAAGAAACGACTAGTAATGCTGAGATAAAGCTATTGAAGCTTTTAATATAGACAGTATCGACAACCATTATTGAGAACCAAATATAAAATATGGGAATTAAGACTTTAATTTGCCTTGGTAAGGTTATTTTTTCATTTAATAATGATAGGCTCATAAATAATAAATGAATTACAAAGAGGGCAAATTTCATAATATAAAAAGTTGAACTTATGCCAAATCTCATCTGAGAAGAAAAGTTAACGAATAAAACTAAAAAAAACAAAAAATAATTAAGTCTTCTTATTATCATATTTGCACCTCTTCTTTTTACAACAGTTAAAGAAATGATGTATATTATGTTTAAATCGACAATATAGGACTTTGCTCTTTAATTCCGTTGTTCATATTTGGGCGCCCTACTGAATAATAAATTAATTGAGTTCCTTTTAGTTCCTCTTCACTGTACAAATTTCTACCATCGATAAGATTAGGAAGTTTTAACCAGGATTGGATAAGATCTGGTGAGATTTCTCGGAATTCGTTCCATTCAGTAAGGATGCACAGTGCATCAGCATTTTCTGCAGCTTCGCGCACATTGTTGCAATATTCTAGGCATTCATGTTGCAAAACATTACTGAAATTTTTCGATGCAATCGGATCATATGCTTTTACTCTGGCTCCTTTACTCAACAATGAGGAAATAATTTCAAGTGCTGGCGCATCTCTAATATCATCTGTCTCTGGCTTAAAGGCCAGCCCCCAGACAGCAATGGTTCTTCCCGATAGTTCTTTTAAAATGGCTTCAAGTTTTCTAATGATGTTAAACCGTTGGTCATGGTTAACTTCAATTACTGATTTTAATAATTTAAAGTCGTAATCCATTTGACCTGCTATTTGTACAAGTGCCTGGGTATCCTTTGGAAAACATGAGCCACCATATCCAATCCCCGCCTTAAGAAAAGAGTGACCAATTCGCTTATCATACCCCATTCCTCTGGCAACTTGAGTTACATCAGCCCCCACTTTCTCGCAGATATTCGCAATCTCATTAATGAAGGATATTTTTGTGGCAAGAAATGCATTCGATGCATATTTAATCATTTCAGCACTACGGATATCTGTAATCATGATATTGTTTGTCAGAGGACTATGTAGTTCGATTAAAGTTTCCTTAACAATCTCAGTTGCTGCCCCAATGATAATTCGATCTGGATGAAGAGTATCCTCAATAGCTGTTCCCTCACGTAAAAACTCAGGAACAGAAGCTATTTCGAATGGATACATTGAGTGCTCAGCAATAATATCCCGAATTTTTTCATTAGTTCCAACAGGAACTGTACTTTTAGTAACAATGATTTTAAAGCCGTTAAGCGCCTGTCCAATTTCCTTTGCAGCCTCCATAATATAACTCAAGTTCGCTTGACCATTTGACATGGATGGAGTCCCAACAGCAATAACTACGATATCGGAATTTCTTACTGCTTCAGTCAAATCAGTTGTAAAACTCAACCGTCCCTCTTCCTTGTTGTGGGCTATAAGCTGCTTTAAACCTGGTTCGTAAATCGGGACTTCTCCTCCATTAAGCATGCTAATTTTTGAGGATATTTTGTCAACACAAATAACATCGTTGCCAAGCTCTGAGAAACATACTCCAGAGACTAGACCAACATAACCTGTTCCTATTACAGCTAATTTCACTTTTTCAGACCCCTTTCTTTAAGTTCCTAGTAAATCGTCAAACTTTTATGCAATTCTCAGCCATCTCATTCCATGTCTGATAAAGTTCGATTAATTGGTTTCGCTCCTGCCCAATCCCAGTTTGAACCACGATGATTTCCATTGGAGTTAGTGCACGTATGCTATGCAGCGTCTTCATGGGGATATGCAGCACGTTTCCTGCGCTTACACGCATAAAATTTCCGTTCTGAATAAATTCTCCTTCCCCCTTCACGATGGTCCATACCTCTTCACGGCTGGAATGCATGCGGTAACTAATATTTTTTTCTTTTGTAATACCTATTCGTTTAGTTATAACGCAGCGGCCATCGTTATACGATTGGTCATCGAGGATTCGAATCCATCCCCACTCCCTCTCTTCATACATAGGCCCCTGATTAAAATTAATAAAATCTTTTATTCGAGGACTTGCACTCTTATCGGTTACAAGAATTCCGTCAGGACTCACCGCTACTACTACATTCGAAAGCCCTACAACAGAAACAGGAATATCGATCTCATTAATTAAATGGGTGTTTTCACAATCATCACTAATAATACCTTTGCCTATTTGTTGACTGTTCATCTCTTCTGTCAATGTATTCCATGTACCTAAGTCCTTCCAGTAACCCTCGTATGAAACGACAGCTACACTTGCGGCTTTTTCAACTACTTCATAATCAAAGCTGATCTTGGGAAGTGACGAATATTGCTTGCACAACTCCTTATATTCGACAGGAAATCCCATAACTTCAAGAAGATGAATGACGTAACTAAGTTTGAATGCGAATACACCACAATTCCAAAGTGCGTTCTTACTTATTAATAACTCGGCCATCGCTTCGGTTGGTTTCTCGTAAAAGTGACTGACCGTTAAATATCCTTCAGAGTAACTATTTGAATTGCTTGGTTTGTTATCTGAAGGAATAATATATCCATATTTTGAAGAGGGGTAAGTTGGTGTTACCCCTATGAGCGCCAAGTCAACATTTGAGAGATTAATCACATTTTCCAATCCTCTAACCACTTCAAAAAAGTGATTATCTACATACGGATCAACAGGTAATACGCACACCGTCTCATTAAGTCTTACTCCCTCATGGGAGTACAAATATGTTGCTGCAAGAGAGATTGCAGCAAATGTGTCGCGTCTTTCTGGTTCCTCAATAATGGGAACATCCTTACCGACTTGACTGCGCATAATTTCAACCTGAGAACTGCTTGTTGCGATATAACTGGACTCAGCAAGTTTGCTCGCAGCTAACTGCCCCCAAACCCGTTGAACCATGGACACCTTTTCCTTTTTTTCGTTCTCTAGTACTTTTAAGAATTGCTTGGATCTAGCGTCATTGGATAACGGCCATAATCGTTTGCCTGACCCTCCGGACAATAATACCAACTTCATGCTACCTACCTCCTGTTCACACAGACAGTAATAGATTACGGTACTTATCCAACGAAATATCCCTTCTCAAATTATTATCTAAATAAGTTCTTCCTTGTAATCCTCGGCTTGTTAGCTCGTGATTCCTCAAGTTGTAAAAATAATAGATTTGTTTAATAACCTCATCATAATTTTGTGGTTCAACCACTGTCCCACATCTGCTATTTTCAATAAGCATCGCTGCTTCACTGCCTCGTTCAAGTACACCTAAAATAGGTTTACCAGCAGCCATTACACCATAGATTTTACTTGGCACGGAAACACCCTTAATCCCTTTTTGATTAACTACTAGATGAATGTCAGCTGCATTAAGCGTAAATTTAATATCAGACTTAGGTTGGAACGGAAGAAAAAAAACATTTGGGTTATCTTTAGCTTTTTGCTGCATTTCATTTTTTACAGCACCATCACCTATAAAGACAAATACGATATCATTTTGCTCCTTAAAGGCAGAGGTGATATCGATTAAATTTTCCAAATCATAATAAAGACCTAAATTTCCGGAGTACATTACAATAAATTTATCCTTCCACCCATGGGTCTCAATGAAGTCCGCCACTTTAGGATGATCTTTCGGTAAAGGGACTATATCTTTCTCATCTGTCCAGTTATTTATTACGGTATTATCTGTTACCGCACTATTCTTAAATCGATCAACTAATGTCTGCTGCATATCCTTACCGACAGTTATAATGTGGTCGGCGCATTTACAATTCACTGTGTCGACCCAGCGGGCTAATTTAAAAATCAGCTTGTTGTTCATATATCCGATTGCTTCTGCTTGCTCGGGATTGAAATCCTGGATGTTGTAAATATGCTTTGCACGTTTTGAATACTTCCCAATAGTACCGATTAGCCCGCCTACAATAGGGGGAGTAGAGATAGTGTAAATGAGATGTACTCTTTTCAGTCTGAGAATTATCAAAATGGAATAAAAAAAGTAGGTCAAAATATATTTGAGCCTACTCTGCTTACTTCTCTTATTTAATTGTGGAAGCTTAATACGTATAATATCTATATTCTCCAGTCGATCATGGGTGAAACGTCTTTTTTCCTTTTTCGGTTCGGCTTTTTCTTCAGTCTCAGCTGCAATCACAGTTATATTAAAATCATGCTGGATATGTAAACACAGTTCGGTTAGAAGCTGCCCCGTTGAAGCGTAGTCAGGATAAAAATAATTGATGACAAATACGATGTTTCGCTTCATAGTGTTACCTCTTTCAGATATTGGTTTTCGTCCTCTTTTTTGAAGCGGTGTTTGAGAAATACAGCTGGCGATCCCCCATGAATCTCGTTTGAAGGAATATCGCGTGTTACTGTGCTTCTCGCAGCAGCAACTGCCATTTCTCCAATAGTTATACCTGGATAGACAAAAACATCGCTAGCGATCCACGCCCCATTATGGATCCGGATGGGATGCGTTAGCAAAGAAAACTGCGGATCATTAATTCGATGTGAGCCGGTGCATAAATAGCTATGTTGGGATATTACGCAGTGCTCCCCAACGTCAATTTGATCCAAACTATAAAACTCCACCTGATCTCCGACCCAAGAGTAATCCCCGATCGATACCTTCCAAGGGTAAGTAAACTTAGCACTGGCTCGAATCTGAACTCCCTTTCCTATTCGAGCTCCAAATAGTCTAAGCAAGAAATTTCTCCAGGAGTACATAGGATGTAGTGAAAATCGAAATAAACTTCCTTGGATCATCCACCATAAAAGGACAATAAAGCCGTTCCGTCCCCGGGAATACCAGCTTTGATTATATTGATCCAACCTTATGATGTTCTTCATAATTTTTTTTGCTCCCATTTGTTCTAGAGTTTTTATCATCAACCATGTTGTGCTCGTAAATCTTTGCGTCGATCAGAAATCGATACCAAAAACCTTGTAAAAAATGAAAAATCAATCCCTGTTTTCCATCTAGAAATCCTAGTTTAATGAAATAGCGGTAAAAGAAATACAAGCCCGGTCTTGTAAATAAAGGTGTTCGATAATACACTAAATGCTTTAACCATCTCTTTCTTTCAGCTTGGCCCTTAAATAAACTTGGTTTTAATTCCTGTTTTGATTCTTCCGTTTTCTTCCGGTTCATAATATATTCTGTTAACTCTTTGTTAGAATACCAATTATGTTTTTGAGTCCACCATTCCAGATTCTTTGTATTGTTATCAATGAGATCAAATTTAAAGGTCACAGAGCTACCTTTTAACAAAATAATATGCTCGTCCATCAGCTTCTGTTCGCAGACAGCCGTACCAGTTCTAAATATTCTCAACAAGCATTGAGGATAAACATCTCCATGTTTGATCCATCTC
Organism: Paenibacillus sp. FSL R5-0378; assembly: GCF_038009285.1. NCBI lineage: Bacteria > Bacillati > Bacillota > Bacilli > Caryophanales > Paenibacillaceae > Paenibacillus > Paenibacillus sp. FSL R5-0378. The sequence continues at coordinate 2,413,369 of NZ_JBBPAY010000001.1, read as the reverse complement.
CCCATAAAATAAACTCTTCTCTTCAGAATTACTCCGTTCACTTCTTCAGGGAGATGCTCTAATCGCCTGTTAATTTCATCACACAATTCGGCAGTCAATTCCTCATCCGCGTCCATTCTCATAGTCCAGGTAGTAGAAATATTCGTATTTTTAAAGGCCCAGTTAAGCTGCGAGGCATGATCTTGAAATTCATGCTCATAGAAGTCCAATCCCAACATCTCACAAATTTCCTTCGTTTTGTCCGTACTATAACTGTCCACTATAACGATTCTTTTTGCTATGTTGCGTATGGACTTAATACATTTTTTAATATTATCTTCTTCATTTTTTGTAATAATGACAATCGTTAAGTCATTCAAGTTTCCTATCCTCCTTTCAAAATTTATAGTTGTCCATTTAGAATTAATCTGTAATTGTGATCTAAGCTTTGACCTACTTTCGACCACTGATAATATTTTTGAACCAATGCTTTTCCATTCTCACTAATGGATTTTGAATAAACGGGATTATCTAGAAGCTTTATTATTTTTCCAGTTAATTCGTCTGCATCACAGTTCACAACTTCACCGGCATGGTTTTGTAGTAGTTCGCGATATATATTGACTTTGTTTGATATAATGACTGGCAAACCACATATCATGGCCTCTATCACCGAAATTCCGAAGTTTTCAGAATAGGATGGCAGAACAAACATATCTGAATCATAAAGCACTTCTAACTTGTCACGCCCTGTTAACATTCCTGTAAAGGTTACACGAGAATTCAAATTACGCTCATCAATCCAATTCCTTACTTTTTCCCCATACCCATCATTGTCCGGTCCAGCAATCACAAGATGAATATCGTCCCGTTGTTCTGCAATGTTGCCGAAAGCCTGAATCAATAAATCGAGACCTTTCTTAAAATTCAATCTACTAAAGAAAAGTATAACTTTTTTCCCCTTGGTTTCCGGGTACTTTTCGCGGAATTGTCCTTTTGTAATACTGAGATTATATTCATCTAAATAAAGCCCGTTGGGGACAATGAATCCTTTATCATTATTTACAAATGGTTGAGCCAGCAGCTTTTCTTCTTCAGTTGTATAATGAAGCGCTTGTGCATGCTTAATATTTCTGTTTTCAAATAAAAACTCTATAACAGCTTTCTTCTTTCGACTCCTTTGATATAGAAAGGGATCCAATGTGCCATGGGGCCTAATAATATATGGAATGTTATAAAGGCGGCAATAATGCGCAGCAACAGCACCATGAAAAAGATATAGAGAATGGATATGAACTAAATCAAATTCCTGGTGTCTCAAACTCTTTTTTAGAGCCTTTGCCATAGGTAAAGAAGTTCCGAAAAACCTTGGATTTTGTATTGGGAAATAGTAGATTTTTACACCTTCATTTAAAACCGGTGTATTCACCGGTACATCCAATACGCCATCCCCGTCCTGATTGGTTGTAAAAATTGTAACTTCGTTGCCCATTTCCACAAGACTTTTAGCCATCCCTATAACTGCTTGCGATGGACCTCCGTATCTTGTCGCTAAATTAGCAATGACATGTAAAATTTTCATTTTATTCAACACCTCTGGGCAAAAAATATATCAGAATAAGGACACTTGTTTATCAAAAGTTACTTCTTGGGACGGAGATCACGTCTACATTGCTCTGTTTTCTTACTGAAAAAACGACGCATGCCAGAGTTAATGCTGCCCTCGTGATCATCCCAGCACATACACTCATTGCTGCCCCTAATAAATAATATTGAGGAATGAAATATAGAGAAGTAATCATCACACAGATGCATGACAAGATATAAATAGGAACCTGTACTTTAATAAATCTTGAAGCAGTTAATGCTATACTCAGACAACTAGCTATATACCAGACAGCACTTGCGGCCATTATATAGACGAATGCTTGGTGATGTGCGGCATAATTTGAACCATACATAATATTTAATATTTGTTTACCGTATACGATAGCCGCTAGAATACCGATCACCCCAACTCCTGTAGAAAGACATACTAATCGGATAAGTAATTGTTTGAACTTATTAAGATTGAGCCTATAGTATGAGGCCAGTTTCGGGCTTGTAGATTGGAGCATCGCATTTACCACGGTTCCGCCAGCAATCATGAAATAAGATATTGCAGCATAATATCCCACTGTTTCTTCCCCACCAATATTTTGAAGGACATATCTTGGGATATTACTATTTAGAGAGTCGAGAGTGGAGACAATTCCTAACGGAATAGTCAACCAGGCGATTTTTGTTAATTGTTTAAAGTCCATGGTTCGAATCAAAAACATACTGCTTAATTTTATTGGTTTTTTGATTACCGTTGATAGCTTATAACCGTTTTTCAAATCATATAGTAATAGAATCATTAACCAAGTTATGGCTACAGACAAAGATCCCAATACTATACTGTTTGTAAGTGCCATTGTTATCGATAGAATTACCAGAGATATAATTCCTTTTAGGATCATTGAGGTTGATATGTAATTCATATTTTCATGTTTCTGAAAAAACCCAAAATAAATATCAGAGATAGATTCGAATACTTTAGCCAAACCTATAAATAAGGTTACAAGGAACAAATCCCAATTCTGATAGCCCCACAGAGCAATAGCGACAATAACAAAATATGCTATAAACATAGTGACTAGACGAAGCTTCAAGTAATGATGAAATTCGTATTGTGAATTCGTATCGGTTGCTTGAAAATTACGAAGCTGGAGATTTAAGAACAAAATAATTGGAGCTGTTACCGCGAGTCCAAGTGAATACTGCCCAACAAAGATAGGATTTCCTAGTCTGGCAATGACAATAATCATTCCCCATTGTGAGATGGAGTACACTAAATTGCCGAGCAGCAATGAGGTGAAATTTCGTCCAGCCAGAGGAAGCCTAAGTGTATGCTTTTTTGCATTCATCTCGCGGTTACTCATCTAACAGCCATGTTATAGTTGACTTCATTTCGAACTCTCCTCAAATCCTCATCAACCATCATCTGAATCAACTGTTTAAAGCCTACTTCCAGTTGCCAACCCAGCTTTTCCTTGGCCTTCGAACAATCGCCCAGCAATAGATCCACTTCTGCGGGACGCACAAATTCGGGATCAATCACGACGTAATCTCTGTAATCCAAACCAACGTAAGAGAAAGCTACTTCGAGAAGTTCCTTAACGCTGTGCATTTCGCCTGTAGAAATAACATAGTCATCCGGCTCGTCTTGCTGCAGCATCAGCCACATGGCCTTCACATAATCCCCGGCAAATCCCCAGTCCCGAAGAGAATCGAGATTCCCCATTCTCAGCTCATGCTCCAGACCCAGCTTAATTCTGGCTACACCGTCCGTTACTTTTCTGGTCACAAACTCAAGTCCGCGCCGCGGGGACTCGTGATTAAATAGGATTCCGGAACAAGCAAACATATTAAAGCTTTCACGATAGTTGACCGTGATCCAATGTCCATATACTTTCGCAACGCCGTAGGGGCTGCGCGGATAGAAGGGAGTCGTTTCCTTTTGCGGCGTTTCGACGACCTTTCCAAACATTTCGGAACTGGAAGCCTGGTAGACTTTAGCCTGCGGCTTTATAATGCGCACGGCTTCCAACATGTTGGTTACCGAAATCGCGGTCATTTGTCCTGTTGCCAAAGGCTGGGGCCAGGATGCGGCAACAAACGATTGGGCAGCGAGGTTATATACCTCGTCAGGATCGGATAAGCGTACCGCTTCAATCAAGGAAGCCAAGTCCGTCAGGTCCCCGGAAATCCATTTAATCTGGTCTTTGATGTGTTGAATATTTTCGTAGTTTGGCGTGCTCGTTCGTCTCCGCAGTCCAAACACTTCATAGCCTTTTGCCAACAATAGCTCCGCCAAATAGGAACCGTCTTGTCCTGTAACCCCTGTAATCAGCGCTCTTTTCATATTATCCTCCGATATTCTCTATACTTGTTTGATTAAAAGGTCGTCCCGGTAAGCCTTATAAACCGATTCCAGACCTTCCTGAAGTGTAACTTTGGCTTTCCAGCCGAGCTTGTTGATTTTCGTAACGTCTACCAGTTTTCTGGGGGTACCATCCGGCACAGTCGAATTGAACACAATCTCCCCTTCATAACCAACCACCGACTGGATGAGCTCCGCCAGTTCCCTGATTGAAATATCCTGACCAACGCCGACGTTAATAATGTCGCTGTCATCATACTGATCCATAAGGAACAAACAGGCTTCAGCTAAATCATCCGAATGGAGGAACTCCCGTCTGGGGTTTCCAGTCCCCCATACCTCGACCGAGCTGAGATTGTTTTGCTTCGCCTCATGGAATTTGCGGATTAATGCCGGCAGAACATGGGACGTTTGTAAGTCAAAATTGTCGTTAGGGCCGTACATATTTGTCGGCATCACCGATATGTAATTCGTTCCGTATTGGCGGTTGTACGACTGGCACATGTTGATGCCTGCAATTTTGGCAATGGCATAGGGCTGATTGGTCGGTTCAAGCTCACCGGTGAGCAAGTATTCTTCCTTTAGCGGTTGCGGGGCAAACTTCGGATAGATACAGGTGGAACCAAGGAATAACAGCTTCTTCACTTGGTTTTGGTACGCAGCGTCAATGACATTCGTTTGGATGAGTAAATTGTCCCTGATGAAATCCGCTGGATAATCATTGTTCGCCGTAATCCCCCCAACCTTGGCAGCCGCTAAAAAAACGTATTCGATCTGTTCCTCTCCAAAAAAACGATCGACCTCGGCCTTATTTCTCAAGTCCAGTTCTGTGCTTGTGCGGGTAATTAAATGGTGGAACCCCCGCTGTTGAAGGGCCCGCAGAATCGCAGACCCCACTAATCCTCGATGTCCTGCCACATAAATTCTCGAATTCAAATCCATAAACCATCAGCTCCTGCCCGATCTTTAATAAGCATTCTTTGAACCCGCAAACATCCGGATCGTCATAAAAATAATCTTCCAATCCATCATCACGCCGCGCTGCTCGATATAGCGCAAATCCAGCTCCACCATCTCGCTGAAGCTCAGCTCGTTTCGCCCGCTCACCTGCCAGAGGCCGGTGCATCCGGGGATGACCCTCAGGCGCAGCTTATCGTAGCTGCTGTATTCCGCGACCTCCCGCGGAAGGGCCGGCCGGGGGCCGACAAGCGACATGTCACCGCGCACAACGTTCCATAGCTGCGGCAGCTCGTCGATGCTCGTTTTGCGGATGACGGCGCCCACCCGGGTGATGCGCGGGTCCTTTTTCATTTTGAACATGGCGCCGCTGATTTCGTTTTGCTCCAGAAGTCCATCCAGCAGTTCTTCGGCATTGGATACCATGGAGCGGAACTTGTACATCCGGAACGGTTTTTCGTCTTTACCGACACGGGTTTGTCCAAAAAAAACGGACCCTTTCGGGTCCTCCAGTTTAATCAGAATCGCAACGATCAGAAACAGCGGTGAGAGCACGACAAGGCCGATCAGCGCAAGGACGATATCCGTCGCTCTTTTAAACGCTTGATAAATGACCCGGGGATTGTCGTTCTCCAGAACATATGGCGAGTACGCCGGCGTACCCTCGAATGCGACATCCGACTCGTTTCTTTGCGGTGTGGGAGAGATCACCACCTATCACCTCACTAGCGATTTATTTTGCCGAGCTGTTCCCGCTCGAGAATATGCTCCATCCCCTGCAGCAGCGGAGTGCGCAGTTCTTCGTACTGCAGCGCAAAATCCAGTGTCGTCATGATGAAGCCCAGCTTCTCGCCGACATCGTAACGCGTGCCTTCGAAATCGTAAGCATAGACGCCCTGGCTCTCGTTCAGCTTCTGAATGGCGTCGGTCAGCTGAATTTCCCCGCCGGCTCCTTCTTCCTGCAGCTCGAGGTAGCTGAAAATTTCCGGCGTCAGAACATACCTGCCCATAATGGCCAGGTTCGAAGGAGCCTGTCCTGCCGGCGGTTTCTCCACAAAATAGCTCACTTCGTGCAAACGTCCGAACTTCTCCAAGGGCGCAACCACCCCATACCGGTGCGTCTGTTCGCTCGGAACGGTCTGCACGCCGATGACGGACTTTTCAACTTGCTCGTACTGCTCCACCAACTGGCGGATGCAGGGCACCTCAGACTGTACGATGTCATCCCCAAGCAGCACTGCAAAGGGCTCATTGCCAATAAAGTTGCGGGCGCACCACACGGCATGCCCCAGCCCTTTGGCTTCCTTCTGGCGTATGTAGTGAATCTCCACGTTGGAGGACCGGCGGACTTCGTCCAAAAGGTCAAACTTCCCCTTGCTGAACAGATTGTTCTCCAGCTCAAACGCATGATCGAAATGGTCCTCGATGGAGCGCTTGCCTTTGCCGGTCACGATAATAATGTCCTCGATTCCGGACGCCACCGCTTCTTCTACGATGTACTGAATCGTCGGCTTGTCGACGATCGGCAGCATTTCCTTCGGCATCGCTTTGGTCGCGGGTAAGAACCGGGTTCCAAGCCCCGCTGCGGGAATAATCGCTTTTTTCACTTTCCTCATCTCATTCACTACCCATCTTTTATATTTTTCTTTGTACCCCAGATGCATGCTGTGTATGTAGAAAACCTAGCTATATGCTCTTCGCAACAGGGAAAAGACCATAGCTCCATTTTCTAAAAACAGGGCATTCAACCCGTCCTCACATCACACCCTCGACAATGAATGTCTAAGGTCCATAGGACCCACAGCGTGACCGAGTGCCTCCAGTGATAAAGGTTCAGTAGGCATTACCTTCTTGAAAAACATGTCTTTATTGAGCCTGCATACCGTAATGGTCCGCAGCAAAGGCCTGCTGGTCGCGGCTGCTCCGGTTAAGCACCAGCCCCAGCATGTTGGCCTTCACATGATCCAGCTGTTCCTTGGCCGCCCTCAGGTGGCTCCGTTTGACCTTGCCCGCGGCAACCACCATGATGACGCCGTCGCATAACGCACTCGTAATGACGCCATCCGACACCGCAAGCACCGGCGGTGTATCGATAAGGATGACGTCGTACTCCTGCCGAAGCTCCACCAGCATGTCCCGCATGGCGGCCGAGTCCATCAGCTCTGCCGGGTTGGCCGGCACGGGGCCGGCCGTCAGCAGGGACAAATGGTTAATGCCCGTCTCCTGAACGGCCTGCTGCACCAGCACGTCCCCGGCCAGTACCGTACTCAACCCGTGCCGGTTGGAAAGGGAATAGATGTCATGCAGCGCTGGCTTACGCATGTCCGCGTCAATCAGGAGCACCTTCCGGCCTTCCATCGCATAGGTCACCGCCAAATTGCTGACCGTTGTCGTTTTGCCTTCGGAAGAACGCGTCGATGTGACCATGATGACCTGATGCGCCGCGTCTTTGGGGGAAAAATGAATTTTGGTCCGGAGCAGCCGGTATGCCTCGGAAACCCGGGAGGTTGGATTCCCGGATACAACCAGAGCTTCTTTATTGATTGAGCGTCGCATACTTGCCTTCACCTACTTTTTGATTTGGTATACTTGTGCCGCTTCGGGTTTTCAAATCCGCCCGGTTCATTTCGCTGATGACTGCAAGCACCGGCATGTCCAAAATTTCCGCAGCCTCGGCCTCCGTTCTCACCGTATCGTCCAGATAGTCAAGCAGGAAAACCAGTCCGATGGCGAGCATCAGAGAAACGACAAAGCTGATCAGCATGTTCATGACCGGGTTAATGTTGATCGGTCCAGGGGAGGCCTTGGTGTCGGCTTCGCTAAGAATCGTAATGTTGTCCACGTTCATAATGCGGGGAATCTGTTCCTTAAACACCATGGAGACGGCATTGACGATTTTGGCCGCCCGGGTATAGGACGGATCCTGATACACCAGGTTCATGACCTGCGAATCATTGGCTGAAGTGACCGAGATCATCGCTGCAAGTTCACCGGGCGATGCTTTCAGATCGGGATATTTTTGCACGACTTTGTTCATAATGGCGGACGACTTGATGATTTCTTTATAGGAGTTAATGAGGAAAATGCTGGTCTGGATCGTTCCGGCATTCAGGCTGGCCCCGCCGTCCGCGGAGGCGGATTGGTTTACGATCAGTTTGGCGTTGGCCTCATAAACCGGCGTCGTGAGGTAGAGGCTTTTGACTCCGGTAGCCGCAACGGCAATAACGACAATCGCCGCGATTAACCACCACTTTTTTACAATGATTCGAAAATACTGTTTAAGCTCCATAAACACGCTACCCCCGCTAATCATTTTTCAACTGCAGTTGTGGGTCACACCTTACCGATACAGTATGTATTATTCATCCTACACTTTAAGATACAAATTGTATCATGTCAAGCAAATGACTCTAATTTTTTTCGAAAAGCGACATGATTATGCAGCGAAAAACCGCTTTCATCCGCATTTCCATGCATATTCAGACAGTTAAAATCCGCATTTCCTTTCCGGGCGTTAAAAAAATTGACGGCCTGCAAACTTGAAATCCGAAAAATGCTGCTATATACTTGCCGAAAAAAGTTACACTTTGTATCGCAAACACGCCTTCTCTCATCTCAGAACGGACACATATATAATGGAAGCGCTTTAAATGAAGGAGGAATTATGCGCATTTTTCTCACCGTGACGTGGGCAGTCTGCCTGTTCGTCTTTACCTGTTCTTTCGATTTCAACGCCCTTCTCCACCATCACCAGGCGGATTTCCGGCTGAACCCCTCACCCGATTGGAGTGAGCTGCTCAAGCTTGATTTACAGTGGTCGAGCGAGGCCTGGATCAACCGAAAAATCGGGCATTTTATCGGTTTCTTTCTATTGGAACTGCTCTTGTCCAATTTGCGCGGCTCGAAGCTTGCCGTCATGACGGCGATCTTGTACGCGGCGTTAACTGAGGTTCTTCAGCTGTATTTTTTTCGAAGCGGACGGATTTACGACATCGTGAACGATACGTTCGGCATCCTCTGCGCCTACCTGTTCTGCCTTATGCTCCAGGCTTATATCAAGCGGACAAACCGTGCCAGAACGGCAGCACGGCCTCCGCGTTCAGCTCTCCCATCCGACAAAAAGCAAACCAGGTAAACTTTCCTCATCCAAATTCACTAAATTTCGCACGTTGAAAAAATATGTTGATACAATATGTATACATGTAGTATGATACAGAAGAACTAGATACATATTGTCGCAAATTGTTTGAACGGTACATAACGGAGGAAGATGTCATGAGCGCAATTGCGGGGATTTACCGGTTTAGCCAAGACCCCTTAGACGTCAGCGCCGGAGCGCCCATTATGGAGTCACTGAAACGGTATCCGGCAGACCGGAGTTCGATATGGCAGCAGGGCCATGTGTGGTTCGGTTGTCACGCCCAGTGGATCACGCAGCAGTCTGCCCACGAATTGTTGCCCTTCTATTGCGCAGAACGCAGGCTGGCCATTACCGCCGACGCCATCATCGATAACCGGGATGAGCTGATGGATGGGCTGCAGGTCCCTACCCGTGCAAGACAAGCCATGACGGACGGGGAAATTCTGCTGCTCGCTTACGAAAAATGGGGAGAGTCGATGCCGGAGCGTTTAGTCGGCGACTTTGCTTTTATGATCTGGGACGGGAACAAGCAGATGCTGTTCGGAGCCCGGGATTTCTCCGGCGCGCGAACGCTCTATTATCACCGGAACGGGGAACAACTGGCCTTCTGTACGGCCATTCGCCCGCTGTTATCCCTGCCGTATGTTCATCAGGAGCTGAACGAACCTTGGCTGGCCGAGTTTCTGGCCATCAGCGGGGTTTTTGAGCCGCCGGACTTATCTACAACGGTTTACCGGCATATCGAGCAGCTGCCGCCTTCGCATACGCTCACGGTCCGCAGCCGCCAGGTGTCCGTCTCCAGATACTACAGCTTGACGGAGACTTCCCCCCTGCAGCTTAAGACTTCCGAAGAATATCAGGAAGCTTTCCGCGACGTGTTTAACCGGGCCGTTACCTCAAGGCTGCAGCGGACAAGCCGGATGGTGGGGGCTCATTTAAGCGGGGGACTGGATTCCGGGTCGGTTGCCGGTTTTGCGGCCAAAGCGCTGGAGCGTGATCACCGGAAACTGCATACGTTCAGCTACGTTCCCGAAGACGGCTTCGAGGATTGGACGCCCAAGCGGAGACTGGCCGACGAAAGGCCGCTCATCCGTCAGACCGTCCAGCATGCGGGCAACATCGAGGACAGCTACCTCAGCTTTAACGGCCGCAGCCCGTTTACGGATATCGACCACTGGCTGGATATTATGGAGACACCCTACAAATTTTTCGAAAATTCATTCTGGCTTAGAGGAATTTACGAACAGGCGCATGAGCGCGGGGTGGGCATTCTGCTGAATGGCGCAAGAGGAAATTACAGTATCTCCTGGGGCAACGCCTTGGACTATTATGCCAAACTGATGAAGAAAATGGCGTGGGTCCGCCTGCGCGGGGAGATTAACCAATACAGTATGAACATTGGCGTAGGACGCAAACGCATCATAGCCGAGCTCTGCAAGCAAGCTTTTCCGCTTCTGAAACGCAGGCATGCCGCCTCATCCGCCAATGAATTTCCGCAGCTGGTTAACCCGGAATTTGCCAGACAGGCCGGCGTTTACGACAAGCTGACGGACAGGCAGTTCACCGAAATCGGATCGGGCGAAGACCTTCCCTCCGACCCGGTGGAGGCGAGAAAGTATCATTTTGACAGCTATAACGTATGGAGCACGACAGGAACGAGCGTCAGCAAGCTCTCGCTGCAGTATCCCCTCTGGGCGCATGATCCGACCAACGACCTGCGCGTCATCCGGTACTGCCTGTCGGTACCGATGGAGCAGTATGTGCAGAACGGCCTCGACCGCGCGTTGATCAGACGCTCTGCCCAAGGCTACCTTCCCGACAACGTCCGGCTGAATCAGCGGCTCAAGGGGATCCAGGCCGCCGACATCCTCCACCGGATGACCCCGCACTGGTCGCAAATGGTCCGGGAGCTGGACCAACTGTGCCGGGATTCCCGCATGCAGCAGGTGCTGAACATTTCTGTCGTACGCGAAGCGCTTGACGAAGCCAGAAACGGGATGCACCCAAGCCAGGCCTACAGCCCGGCCATCAAGGTGCTGATGCGAAGCTTAATCGTGTACCGCTTTCTGGAGCGAAACTTTTGAAAGGAGGTGAAATCGATGAAAAAAGAATGGACTACACCTGAACTGGAAGTATTGGAAGTCAGCATGACGATGGCTGGCCCCGGAAAAGGCAAACCGGACTCTTTCCAACCGGACCCGGATGATCCTGTCTTCTACAGCTAATCCCAATTCATAACCGAGCGATCAGGAGCAGCCCTTGGTCCCAATTATATGGGGTAAGGGCTGTTCTTATATCCACATTCTTCTGACGAAGCGGAGAAAATATATGATCAAACCAGCGATATATACAGCCTTCGGGCTTAGGATAGAAAGTGAAATCCCGCTGCCCGAGCTCCGGCCGGCCTTGCGTTTCGGCCAAGATATCCAGGTGCGGATCGGCTTCGCCGACCTTGACGATGCCTGGGCACAGCGGGAAACACCCGTCAACAAATTCGCCGTAAGCGAGCAGCAGGTGATGTTCCGGATTCCGAAGCTGGCCGTGTTCAGCGCAGAGAACGGAACCGACATTTACGTCTCGCCGGAGGCAGACGCGGACGAGGATCAGATCCGGCTGTATGTCCTCGGTACCTGCATGGGTGCTATTCTGATGCAGAGGAGAATTTTGCCCCTGCACGGAAGCGCCGTCGTCATGAACGGCAAGGCTTACGCCCTGGTCGGCCACTCCGGACACGGCAAGTCTACGCTGGCATCTGCTCTGCTGCAGCAGGGATGCCAGCTGCTGACCGACGATGTCATCGCCGTTTCGATGGATTCGGAGCAGATTCCGCTTGTTGCCCCTGCCTATCCACAGCAGAAGCTTTGGCAGGACAGCCTTGACACGTTTGGCATGGACGCGGGCGGTCTCCGTCCTCTGTTCGACCGGGAAACGAAGTATGCGGTCCCCGTTCTCTCCAAGTTTGCATCCGAACCGATTCCGCTGGCCGGCGTGTTCGAATTGGTCAAAACGGACTGCGAACAGCCCGAGATCCGGGAAGTCGGGGGCTTGGAGCGCCTGCCCCTTCTTTACCGCCATACGTACCGCAGCTCTCTCCTCGCGGAGAGCGGTCTAACCCCGTGGCATTTTGAATGCACAACCCGCCTGTCGGGATCCGTGAATATGTATCAGCTGCAGCGTCCCCTGGATCAGCCTACGATCAGCAGATTGACCGAGATGGTTCTGGATGTTATTGGAGGCTGAGCAATCCAAATTCATACCGGGTATCGCCATCGCCGATCCATGACCAAGCCCTGTTCCATTGCTGGAACCAGGGTTTTTTATGCTGCAGAAATGTCCCATCCCCTCCCCCTCTTTCCGGAGTCTCACTCAAAAAAACATGAGCTGAATCATGTCCCTCACTTTACGCAGATCCTGCTCTTCCAAACGTTGAAGCTGTCCTAAAATCTCGCTGATGACCTTCGTCTCCGGCGCACATGAGCGACTATATTCCACCTCTTCTTCCTGCCCGTCCATCGGCTCGACAAAGGAAGTGCCGAGCGTATCCCTCATGCCCGCTGCAAGCAGCTGCAGCTCATCGAGCGTGTAGCGCTGCATAAAACGTTTGGCATTCCGCTCGATCTGGCCATGCAGCGCTTCATGCAGGTCGTATATTTCCCTGCCGAGTGGAGTCAGCCGGAAGAGCACCTCTTTTTTATTGTCAGGCAAGGACTCGGACTGGATGACGCCAAGTACGATGAGTCTCCGGGTGACTTTGGAGACGCTGCCGCGTGGAATGTCGAACTGCTTGGAGATCGTGATCCCGTTAACGGGTTCAAGCTGGCCGACGGCGTCAATGACATGAAGCATCACGATGGTCGACTCCTGCAAAACCGCCTTGACCTCCGGATTGTCAGTTTGGGAGATCATCCACTGCCTTTCTTCATCGATGCCTTCCGCCTGAAATCTCCGCTGAATCTGCGCGATGCTGCTCATCATTTCCTGAATGACGATTTCTTTTTGCGGCCATTCTCCAGGGGATGGATGATCTTGTTTGGATCGGTTCATGCGGCTGGTCTCCTTTCCTGCACTTAACGTTAAAGTAGTTACAGCCAGTATAACAGCATAACGCCTCCAAATAAAGATTCCATGAAACAATATTGACACCAATAAAACAAAAACGTATTATTGATTCTAAGAAATTATTTTGTTTCTAGGAATCATTAAATGGAGGGTATCCCCATGCATATCGTTATCGTTTTTGATCATCCTTACGGAGCGTCCGCCTCCGGCAACATTCCCCACCGCAGAAGCTTCTCCGCCGCCCTGCTGGCGTCCGTAACCAGCGGCCTGACTGCCGCTGGCCACACCTTGGATCTGGTGGACCTGCAGGCCGACCGCTTTAATCCCGTGACCTCAGCCGAAGATCTGGCCGCCTGGAGGCAGAGAGACACCCGGGACCCGTTGGTCCAAGACTACCAGCGCCGGCTGATGGAAGCTGACCATCTTATTTTCATCTTTCCGATTTGGTGGGAAACGATGCCCGCGCTGACCAAAGGTTTTTTGGATAAAGTGTTCGTCAAGGGCGTCGTTTTTGACGAGGTTAAGCCCGGACGCCCGTTTGTCTGCCTTCTTCCCAAGTTGAAGGGGGTTTCTCTGCTGACGGTTATGAGCACACCCGGATTCGTGTACCGTTGGATATTAGGTAATCCGATCACGAAGATTCTGTTTCGCGGCACGTTTCGAAAAATGGGCATCCACAAGCTGCGCTGGCTCAATTACCCCGGGATGGAGCATCTCAGCCTGGAAAAGAGACGCGAGCGCCTGGCCGCAGCGGAAAAGCGCTTCAGCCGGTTGTAAACAGCAACCTTTTGAAGACCACTCCGCAGTCCCTCCGGTTTGAACGTGCTGGCCCAAGCAAACCGTGGCGCAAGCCTCACTGCTGGCAAATTAGCTAACAATAACCTGTCAAAACAGCTTGCGTTACCAAGTAGAGGCTTTTCAAATAAATCCCCCGTGACCCCATTGACATGTTACCATAAAGTAACATATATTATACGTAACTAACAAGTAACATGTTTAAGGGGAGTGTACTTTATAATGAAACTAAATATGAACATGACTATGGAACACCCATTTTATGATATTGCTGTAATCGGCGGCGGGCTGACCGGTCTGACCGCTGCGATTTATGCAGCTCGGTCCGGGCGATCCGTCATACTGCTTGAAAAAGACAGCCGCCTAGGCGGCCTGGCCCAAACCGCCAGAATCGGTGGAGCCTTGTTTAATTACGGCCCCCGTGCCATGTACGAAGGAAGCGCGGCGCTGCGGATTTTGGAAGAGCTCGGCTGCAAACCTTCCTTGGGCAGCGGGACGAAAAATGCCATGTACGGCATTCTGGATGGGAAGCTCATCCATGCCGCCCAGGAGCTAAGTCCCGAGGAGCAGACGGAATGGAGTACGCTCATGGGAAGCCTGAACCGGATCGATCCGGAACCGATCCGCTCGATCAGCATGAAAGAATGGACACTGGGGAATGTCCGTTCCGACCGCGTCCGCCAGTTCTTTTACGCCATGTGCAGACAGTGGGCCTACGATGACGACATGGAGCGGTTAAGCGCAGGCTACGTTTTGGAACAAGGACAGCTCGCCAGCCAAGGCGTCCGGTATGTGCTTGGGGGCTGGCAGACGGTCATCGACAGCCTTCAGCGGGAAGCCGTCCGGGCCGGCGTTGTCATTGCCGCAGGTGCCGAAGCTGCCCAAGTTGTGCATGAGCAGGGAACAGTCACCGGTATCCTTCTGTCCGAAGGGACCCTCCTTAGAACAGGCAGCATCATCGCCGCGGCCGGACCGCATGCGGTCAGCAAATGGCTCAAGGGTTCCGGCTTGCACAGCCGTTCGCTGGAAGTCTGGAAGGAGCAGTCTCACCCGCTGTACGTTTCCTGCCTGGACGTCGCTTTGAAACAGGTGCCCTATCCGGATCGGGCGTTTGTTCTCGGACTGGATGAGCCGTTCTATTATTCGAACCATTCGGCAGCGATCCCACTTACAGACGACGGTTCCCAGGTGATCCATGTGATGACATACCACGGGTCCAGTCCTGCCGGTGATTCCGAGCTGGTCCTGCGGCGCCTGAAGGAAAGGCTTGAAGCCATTCAGCCGGGCTGGGAGCAGGCGACCGCCGCCGTCCGTTTCTCCCCGAATCTGCTTGCCGCTCATGCTTCCCGGCCTGCGCTGCGAAGCGGGGATGCTCCCGCACCGGGACCGGCCGTTCCGGAAATTTGCGGGCTGTACGTCGCCGGCGACTGGGTGGGCCGCGAAGGGCGCCTTGCCGATACCGCGATGACGAGCGCCAAACTCGCCGGTCTGACGGCCGCGGGCATAGATTGACGCGCCATGTAATAGTAAAAAGGACCTCCCCGAAGGAAGGTCCTTTTTATTGTGGTTCATCTATCGTATCGACTGATTAAGAGTTGTCTCTTTGACGGGCCCGGGCCTCTCCGCCCTTGCGGCCGGCTTCCTCACGGCTCATTTTGCCGTCCCTGCCATCGCTATCGCTTCTCGCTTCTCCGCCTTGCCGGCCGATTTCCTGATAAAATTCGCGGTCATGCGAGTCTGATGTCGCCTCGCCGCCCTTACGGCCGATTTCCTCATAGAACTCACGGTCATGGGAATCTGCCGTCGCTTCGCCGCCTTTTCTGCCGATTTCTTGATAAAATTCCTTGTCATGCGTTTTGGCGGTTTGCTCGCCACCCATACGTCCGGCTTCTTCGACGGTCATCTTACGGTTATCTTTGTTATTTGCCATTTCGAATCACTCCTTCTAGGGTTTTGAGTGTTGCGCTTGCATTCATTACTTACCCGTGCCCCTGGATATGAAACATCGTATTTGTGCATAGATGGGTAATAACGATACGTAGCCCCTGCCCAAACCGCCGAGAGGAGAGAACCATGAAAAACCGCAGCATACTAGAGCAAACGAGCCATCGTCCGATACCTATGCCAGACGGGCCCTGGGTCATGAAGCAGGGTTGGAACGACCTGCTTTTCGCCCATTGGCCGGTAGAAGAACACAGCCTGCTTCCCCATATTCCCCCCCGGCCTTGAACTTGAGCGATGGGAAGGAAGGCCGTGGATCAGCGTCGCCCCGTTTCTGCTGGATCCGCTCCGCTTGCGGGGGATGCCGCCCGTACCGGGGACCCGGAAGTTCCTGGAGTTGAACGTTAGAACGTACGTGAACTGCAGCGGCAAACCCGGCATTTGGTTTTTGACGCTGGAAGCGTCGAATCCGCTGGCGGTCGCGGGTGCCCGCATGCTGGCCCGCCTGCCCTACCGCTACGCCCGAATGCAAAAGAGCCATCAAGAGGGATTCATCCAATATGTCAGCGAAAGGGATCGCGGGCATGGAGAGTCCCCGGCGATATGGAAAAGCCGGTATCGCGCGGTAAACCCGAAAGTCTATCATGCCGAGCCCGGGACCCTCGTCCATTGGCTGACCGAGCGGTATTGTCTGTATTCCGCCGGATCCGACGGTGAGCTCCGAATCGGGGAGATTCACCACCTTCCCTGGCCGCTCCAGGAGGCGGGACTGTGGATCGAGGAAAACAGCCTGACGGCCTCGTTCGGCTTGGTCCACGACCCGGAGCCGGCGCTGCTGACGTATACCCCGCGGCTGGAGGTACTGCTGTGGCCCGTGCTGAAAATATAAATGGCCCTTAACAGTGAGTACGAGAATAGGAGCCAGTAAAAACAAAGAGGCACTCGGGCTGACCGCAGCATTGCGATATGAAGAATATCGCAATGCTGTAATGCGCTGTGCCGTAATGCGGAAAACCGTATTGTGCATTACTGTATAGTGCACTACTATATAGTGCATTACCGTATTGCGAATTACCGTTACCGCAATTACTACAATTCAGCAATTCAGCAGTTCAGCAATTCAGCAGTTCAGCAATTCAGCAATTACAGCAATATCGCAATCCGCCATGCCGCAAATCCAAAAGGCAGAGAATCCTCTCAGAGAGGACGCTCTGCCTTTTCCTGCAAACTCTAGCGGTCGGATGCTTAAACATGCCTATAGCGAATGCCCGATGGCGCGTCGAAACTCTTCGATTGCCTGACGAACCGCATGGGGCGTATCCAGCGTCAGAACGCTGTCGGCCAGCGAGCGGCAGGCTTCCCGGTCGAGAGCCGACAGTTCTTTTTTGATAACGCCCAGCCTGCCAGCCTCCATGCTCCATTCGTCCAAGCCGAGCCCCAGCAGCAGCGGAGCGGCCAGCGGATCGCCGGCCATCCCGCCGCACATGCCGGTCCATTTGCCCGCCCGATGGGAAGCTTCGATGACCTGACGGATCAGCTGCAGCACCGCCGGGTGGAAATAATCGTACAGGTAAGCGACCTTATCGTTCATCCGGTCCACAGCCAGCGTGTACTGAACCAGGTCGTTCGTACCGATGCTGAAGAAATCGACCTCACGGGCAAACGCCCCTGCCATGACGGCCGCCGACGGCACCTCGACCATGATTCCCGCCTCGATGCGCTCGTCGAATGCCGCTCCGCTGCGCCTCAGTTCTTCCTTCGTCTCCTCCAGCACGCCCTTGGCTTCCCGCCACTCCTGCAGCCCGGAAATCATCGGGAACATCACCTTGACGTTGCCGAATGCGCTGGCCCGCAGCACCGCACGCAGCTGAACCTTCAGGAGATCCTGCCTGCCCAGACCGATCCGGATCGCCCGATAGCCGAGGAACGGATTGTCCTCCCGCGGCAGATCCAGATACGGCAGCGCCTTATCACCGCCGATGTCCATCGTGCGGATGATCACCGGGCGGCCATCCATGGCGGCCGCCGCCTCCCGGTACGCACGGAACTGCTCCTCCTCGCCCGGCATGGCCGGGGCGTTCATGAACAGAAACTCCGTGCGGAACAGCCCCACGCCGCCGGCGCCCTGCGCGGCGGCGGCTTTCGCTTCGGCGGCCGTCCCGATGTTGGCCGCCAGCTCCACGCGCGTCCCGTCAGCGGTCACCGCCGGACGCGCGGCGTAACGGGCGAGCGCGGCGCGCTCCCGCTCGCCCTCCTCCATCCGGAGGCGGCTCTGCTCCGCCTCCGCCTCGCTGGGCCGGACGATGCAGCGTCCGGCCGCTCCGTCGACGGCGATCAGATCGCCGTCCGCGATGCCGTCGATGGCGCTGCCGGCGCCGACGACGGCGGCAATGCCGAGCGAGCGCGCCAGGATCGCCGTGTGCGACGTCGCACCGCCGGCGCGGGTGATCAGCCCCACCACCCGCTCGGGGTCAAGCTGGATCGTGTCCGACGGCGCCAAGTCGTCCGCCACGAGGATGACCCGCTCCGTAATCGCGGATAACCCGCGGTCCTCTTTCGCCGCCAACGCGTTCAGCAAACGTCCGCCAATGTCTCGTATATCCGCGGCCCGCTCTTTCATATAGTCGCTGCTCATGGCCTCGAACACGCCGGCTACCTGTTCCACGATGCCGGCAACGGCCTGCTCCGCGGGCACCCGCTTCTCCTGCACCCAAGCCTCCATCTTCGGATAGAAGGCCGGGTCATCCAGCAGCCTGCGCTGACCCGTCACGATCCCGGCCTGGTCTTCGCCAAGCGTCTCCGCCGCCTTTGCCGCCAGCTCCTCCAGCTGCAGGGCACACCGGCGCTTCGCCTCTCCCAGCCTGGAGAGCTCAGCCCGAATCGCCTCCGGGCCCCCGGGAAGCTCCGCGGGAGCCGGCGCACCGCCGGCCTCTTTCCGCCGGTGGATGAAGGCCGGCGCGATCCGTACCCCTTCCGACACGCCAATGCCTTGAAGATACAGCGTGTCCATCAGTCCTCACCGAACTTGCCGTCCACGAGCTCCGCCAAAGCGCGGACCGCTTCTTCGTCTCCCGGTCCGGCGGCTTCGATCGTTACGACCGATCCCGCTTCGAGCCCAAGCGTCATCAGCTCCAGCATGCTTTTGCCGTCGGCCCGGCGTCCATCCTCCGT
Organism: Paenibacillus sp. FSL R5-0378; assembly: GCF_038009285.1. Classification (NCBI taxonomy): domain Bacteria; kingdom Bacillati; phylum Bacillota; class Bacilli; order Caryophanales; family Paenibacillaceae; genus Paenibacillus; species Paenibacillus sp. FSL R5-0378. Next base: position 2,394,362 of record NZ_JBBPAY010000001.1, on the reverse strand, counting down.
TACGACCGCCACCTGCGCTTCATATTGTCCCGCCCGATCCGAGAACTGCTGAGCCGGCCGCACATGAAAGCCCTGTTTATTCCGTATGGTCACCGTTTGTGTAATCATGTTGCTCCTCCCCTTTATGAAGCCGGTCACGCCAGCAGCGCGATCCGGCCCTTATAAGCTTCGATCAATGCCTCGTTATGTGCGTCGGCCCCGTCGATGTTGCCGCTCAAAAATACCGGCGGCGTAAGCCCCTTGTCGAACATGATCCCGATCGCCTCCGCGAATACGGCGTTCAGAATCGCCGCTCCGATCACCGTCGAGCTGGGCGCAAAGGCGACCTCCATGCCTGGATACCGAAGCACCGCATCCCCTTTAACAGAGAAGTTGTCGATGACCAGATCGACGGCGTCGGCCAGATGCCGGCCGCTCTCATGGCGGGATGGTTGGCTCTTGGAATACGCCAGGGAAGTTATGCCGATGGTAAAGGCGCCTTTCTGCCCGGCCATTAGCGCAACATCCACCGGTACTGGATTACGCCCGGAGGTTGACAGCACGAATACCACTTCGCCTTCCCGGATATCCTGCTCATCCATGAAGTCTGCCGCAAGGCCGTTCTGCCGCTCCAGCTCGGATGAGCGCACTGCGCCTTCGTGCAGCATCAGCTTCTCCACGAAGATGGGACGGATGGGGGCAAGCCCGCCGGCCCGATAGAACACTTCTTCGGTGAGGATGTGCGAATGCCCGCAGCCGAATAAATGGATGATGCCACCCTGCTCTATGCAATCCGCGACCTTGACGGCAGCTCTCCGGATCTCCTCTGCCTGCTTCGTCCGTACCTTATGCAGCAGCTCGCCGATAATGTTGAAATACGCGTTCATCAGCATAATTCCTCCCCCTTCGCTTCAAAATCCAGCTTCCTTCTGGCCTGCAGCACCATGTCCGCCATCGCGTCCAGGCTGCGTTCGATGATCTTTTCCCCTTTCGCCCTGCTTGCCCGGGTGGCGTCGCCCAGCACCGCCGAAGACGTCATCTCTTCCCATGGTGTGGGGGTGCAGTCTGCGTCGTCAGGGATATGCGGTTTCCCGTCGATCGCACGGTCCATGTCCACATGCTCTTCAGCCAAATACAGCATGTAGGACGTTTCGATTTCGTCGGCATGCATGTAGGTGCCATGAGCCGCAGGCGTTTCCCGGACTTCTGCGGTCACTTCCTTCGTTCCGGGATAGAAGAAATAGAATACCTTCAGGTCCGGCACCCGTTCATACAGCACCCTCGCGGCCTCCTTCAGGGCGACGGCATTTCCCAAATGCCCGTTGACCATGGCCAGAATGCGGAAGCCCTGGTTGTGCAGGCTTTCCCCGATATCGGCAAGGAGCCGTATCAGCGCCTCGTTAGACACGTTAATGCTCCCCGGAAAATGACGCAGGCTCCACACCTGCCCGTAAGGCAGCGTCGGCAGTACGAATCCGCCGGTGCGCGCAGCCAGTTTGTCCGCGAGCCGTTCGGCAAGCAGATTGTCCGTGCCTAGGGGAAGATGCGGGCCGTGCGCTTCCACGGCGCCAACCGGCAGTATGGCCGTGCGGTGCAGGCGGATCTTGTCCATGACGTCAGCCGAGTTTTCATGCTCGAATTTCATGACCCTGCCCCCTTACTTTTTGAATGTAAAGCAGCGGGCCGGGTTGGCGACAAAAAACTTCTCGATCAGCTTTTTGCCGTCAAGCCCTGCTTGATCCGCCTCGTCGATGAATCGGGGCACCCATTTGGCAATGATATATTCCAGCCCCAGTCCATGATCGTAATGCTTGTAGTAGGTTTTGCGTGCGGTGTCCCCGCTGATCAGGATTTGGTCTTCGTACCCTTTGCGGACGAGATTTAGAATCAGCGCGATCCGCGTACTTTCAGGCGCGTATTTGATCTTGCCGATGCCGTCAAAGCTAAGGAACGCGCCGGTTGCGGCGATTTGCTCGTGGTAATACGGATCCGGATTCCGGTCCATGTGTCCAAGGCTCAAATAAGACAGGTTTACGCCTTCGCTTCTCAAGAGCTCAATCTGCTCCAGCGCCATCGTGCCGACCTCCGTATGGGAGTGGACGGGAGCTTTCGTTTCGTGATGCGCCCTCGCCACGGCCCGCAGCGTCTTTTCCTCCAAGGGCGTGATCCGGTTGTAGCCCGTTCCGAACTTAACCTGGCCTGCCTTGAACGGCGTCCCTTCCAGCCCTTCCTCGACCTCGCGAATGACGAAATCGGCCAGCTCGTTGATCGTCTTCGCCTCAATCCACTGGGCGTAAGTATCATAGGGCCCGATAAGGGGCTTCAGCTCTTCCTTGATGCCCGCGTCCCACAAAAAGCTTTTGTTGAATCCGGCCGTCCCGACGATCCGGATGCCCGTCTCGCGGGCGATCTCCTCTACGGCATGAACATCCCGGCCATAGTCGACCGCCGTTGCATCCACGATCGACTGCCCGCCGTACCGTTTGAAATCCAGCACGTCCAGCTTCGACTTCTCCTTATCGTCCAGCAGCAGATCGTCTTCCCCCCGCTCCTGCCAATAGGCCGGGCGGCATACGATATGCTCATGGGAGTACGTAAAACCGAGCTCCCTTGGATCAATATCCCCGTGAAGTGTGCGAATAAAGCCCATAATCGTTCCTCCTCCATTCTTGGTGAGTGGTTGGTGTCGTTGGTAAGATCCGGCTGCATACAAGAACCGCTATGGCCCAGGAAAGACGGCGCTCCGACCGCTCGCCGTCTTCCGTTTGGCCGGTTTCAAATATCCATTTTAAAAGAACAGCTTGGCGATAAAGTGCAAAATCGGACCGATGATGAACATATCCGAGTCAGCGGCCCACATGGCCGTGTCCGGCACGGTTGAAGAGATCAGGAAGCTTACCATGACAAACTGCCCCCAGGCGACGATCGTCGATGTCACGAAGCCCCCGATTACCGCTCCGCGCACGCCGCCTGTCGAGTTGCCGAATACGCCAGCCGTCGCCCCGTGGAAGAACAGCACGATCATCGTCGGTACAAAAATGTAGGACACCGTGCTGCCGAGCACGAGCAGCCAGATGATGGCTCCGGCGAAAGCGCCGAGGAAACCGAGCACAACGGCGTTCGGCGCGTAAGGATACACGACCGGGGCATCCAGCGCCGGCTTGGCCCCGGGCACCAGTTTGGTCGCAATCCCGTTAAAGGCCGGCACGAGCTCGCCGACAAACATCCGCACCCCCATCAGCACGATAGCAATGCCGCCGGCGAACGTAAATGACTGGATAATGGAATAAATGATAAAGTTCTGGTCTCCTGCCTTGGCGATCAGGGCAGCAGCCTCGGGAGTCCCCTTGGTTGACAGAATGATCGCTCCGATCAGGAACAGCACGCCCATGCTGAGCGCCGTAATCACGTTGGAGTCGCGAAGAAATTCGAATCCCTTCGGCACTTTGATCTTCTCGGAATCGTTCTTTTTGTTACCGAGCACCTTGCCCAGCAGCGCCGCCAGCAGGGCAACGGAGGCTGAGGTGTGACCCAGAGCGATGTTGTCGTTCCCGGTAACTTTTCTCAGGAACGGCTGAACCAGGGCCGGCTGGAAAGTCCAGTACAGGCCCAGAATGACGGCGATGACGACCACGAGTTTCCATACCGGAACGCCGGTGCCTGCCGCATGGACGATGACGCCAGCAAAGATCGTCGAGGTCCAGAACATCATGTGTCCGGTCAGATAAATGTATTTGAACCGGGTAAACCGGGCCAGCGCCACGTTGATCAGAAAGCCGACCAGCATGGCCAGCGTGACGGCGCTGCCGAATTTGGCGTTGAAGGCTTCCTGGCCCATGAAGCTGCCGAGCGAGCTGGTCTTCAGGCCGAACACTTCCTTCCACATCGGTTCGAACACGTTCAGCGCATTCACGATGACGTCCGAACCCGCTCCGATGATGAGGAAGCCGATGATCGCCTTGAACGTCCCGCTCACCAGCTGGCTGGTCGATTTTTTCTGAAGCATGAGGCCGACCAGAACGATGAAGCCGAGCAGTATAGCAGGTGTTCCGAAAATATTGGTTGCGATCCAATAAAGCACGTCCATGGATGGACACCTCCTCGGTTAGGTCAAGATAGGGCTTACAAGGATTCCTCCAGCTTTTGCTTGATTTCGTCATTGTCGAAGTAGTTATTGACGACGATGATCCGGGCGGAATGGCCCTCCAGGCTTTGCGCCAGCTCTTGGCTAGTGATAATATAGTCGGCCTCCATACCCGAAGCCGTGGATACATCCGTATGCTCCACGTCGGCGCTGACGCCCATCGCACTCAGCACATTTTCCACATTCATCCGCAGAATCAGACTCGTTCCTTGTCCCAAACCGCATACGCATAATACTTTCATTGCTCATTCCCCCTAATGATTTGTTGGATAGCTTCCACATCGGCCGCCTGTTTGAACTGTTCCAGATGCGCCGGACTGCTCAGCAGCGTCGTCAGCTGGCGCAGCAGGGCGATATGCTCGCCGCTGTCGGAACCGCCAAGGGCGAATACCAGCTGCACCGGATCGTTGGCGCTGTGGCCGAAGACGACCGGTTCCTTCAGCCGGACAAAAGACACCGCGGCCTCAATCACTCCGTCCTGCGCCCGGGCGTGCGGCAGGGCAATACTCGGGGCAAGGACGAAATACGGGCCCCTCTCCCGGTAGGAATCTACCATTGCGTCGGCGTAGCGTGCTTCTGCAGCACCCGCCTCCGTCAGCAGCGCACCTGCCAGCCGGATTGCCTCCTCGGCGGAAGCCGCTTCCGCATCCAGCGCAATGAGCGGAGGTTCAAGAAATTTCATGTTCATCTCTCCCGTTCGGATAGTTTAGCCGGAACTTGAAGCCGTCCCGATCTGCTTCAGAATCTGCTTCTTCGTATGCGCCTCCTTCAGCCGGTTCAGGCCGGCTGCCTCCTTCAGCATGCCCGTCAGCTCGGACAATGCTTTTAGATGCGACTCTCCGTCGATGGCCGCCAGCACCAGAACGACCTTCACCTGGTGGCGCGCTTCCCCGGAAAAAGCCACGGGCCGCTCTAATTGCAGAAGGCTCATCCCCAGCCGCTTCACGCCATCCTCTGGCCGGCCGTGCGCGATGGCGATTCCGGGCGCGACCACAATGTATGGGCCGAGGGACTCTACTTTGCCGATCATGGCATCGATGTAGCCTTTGTCGATGTATTCTTCCGCCAGCAGCGGCTGGGCTGCTTCCCGGATCGCTTCGCGCCAGCTCGCACTCTCCCGCTGCAGGCGGATCATCGGCGCAGGCAGCAGCTCGGCCAGGGAAGGCTTGGGCCGCTCGCCCAGCCATACTTTGCTCCGGCCGCTGGACAGGTAGCGGCCGAGTTCGTCGGCGAGGCCCGCTTCGTCGGTCACGTCGGCGTGCTTACGGACGATATCGAGCAGTGCCTGTACCGAGCTCGCCTGTGTCCTCTGGCCTCTGCCGCCCGCCTTGTTCACCCTGCCGAGCAGATTCTCTTTGTCCTTATCGCTGAGGATCGAACGGACGACATAAACGGGCACTTTGCTGTCCGGCAGCGGGACTGTTGAGAAAATTAAATCGACCCGCTCCTGGAACTGCTCGTATTCCCGCAGGGAAAGCATCGCGATAATGTCCAGAGTGGAGAAAAGCCCCTCCAGCTGGGCCTTCAGCATTCTCGATGCCGAGATCCCGTTCACGCAGACGATCGCCGCCCTCCGCCGGGCCGCCGGTTCCACTTCCTCCCGGCGCAGCCATCCGCCGAAATGCATGGCCAGATAGCTGATCTCGACGTCGCTCAGCTTCCGGCCGACCAGCTCCTCGAAGGCATATGCCGAGCGCCGGGTGAGCTCAAATAAATCGCCGTATTTACTGCGGATGTCCTCCAGAAGAGGATTGACCAGCTCCAAACCGTATATGATCCGGTAATACGCCGGCTTCAGGTGAACCAGCAGGTCCTCCTCCACGGCTTCCCGGCCGCCAAGCCAGACGCAGGCGCTGCGCTGGAACGCATCCGTCATCTCCCGGGCCGCGTCCCGCAGGCGTCCGATAATTTCATCCGAGCCTGTCAGCTGCTCCATCCGGTTCGCCCTTGCCCCAAGCAGATGCATCGTAAGGTAAGCGTTTTCTTCTTCCGGTACCGGGCTGCCAAACAAGCGGCCAAGGCCGTCCGCAATTCGGGAAGCCGCGTCATATTCGGGTGTCTGCCGAAGCACTTCCCGCTCGTCCTCATCCACACGGATCACACGGCCGGACTGGATCCGGCGGATAAACAGCAAAAATCGGGTGGTCAAATGAAAGAGCATCTCGTCGGTGAGCTCCACGTTCAGCATCCGCTCGCTGGCCGCGATCAGCCGGTAGATCTGACGCCGGATGCCTTCGTCCGTATTCTCCGGCATGATGTCCCGCAGCGGATCCTGCTCTCCCCAGTAGCCCGTACGGCTGACCGCCTGCTCCCAGCTGACGCTGCCGGCAAGCTGATCGCAACAGCGGGTCAGCTCTCTCCTGATCCTTGCCTCTTCGCCGTGCACTTCGTAGCCCCGCTTCCGGTCATACACCACCTCGAGGCCGGCCGCCTCCAGCTGCGCGCGGACCGCATTCAAATCCTTCAGCACCGTCCCCCGGCTGACTTGGAGCAGCTCGGTTAGTCGGTGGATAAAGACGGGACTCTTTGCCGTGAGCAGCCGGATCGCGATCCAGGCAAGCCGCTCTCGCTGGGACAAATAATACTGCTGGGCCGCAGAGCTCTCTGCCCTTGCCGTGTCCGGGATCCCCCGGCGGCTGGCCTCGGGCAGCGAATAACCGGCCGTGCGTACGTACTCGACAGGGGGCAGCTCCAAAGTCTCCAGCCAGTCATTGATTTTGTTCATATCGTAATACACGGTTCTTCGGGAGATGCCGAGCCTCTGCGTCAGTTCATCCAGCGTCACGTAATCGTCCGTCTGCACCAGCAGCTTCAGTATTTCGGTACTGCGTTCATCAAGCATTCCGGCATCCCTCCTGTCATTGACGAAATATGTCGTTCCTTGTGACTCGATTATACCTATGGCCCTGCTGCGAATGACAGTTCAATTCCTGGAAGTCCGGTTTGTGCAAAAATGAATACTATCGATTTCCAGCACTGCATTTATCGGCTTTCTTTCGGATCCGTCCAAGACGATGTGGATATTTCGGATGACAATATATGTAAATAATGGTAAAAAGGAGAATAGATACAGGAAGGGATGATACATCTGTGAAAAGGTCGACGGCATGGTTCGCATTATCGTTTGTGTTCATTTTTTTCAGTGCGCCGATGGGTTACTTCTTCTTCAGGAATATATTTTTTTACAATATGAATTTGACCGGTGAATACGAGACGCTGCTGTACTGCACCCTGCTCTCCCCGCTTCTTATCGGCGTACTCATGTTCCTGATCGGGCTTGCCGAGCTGAAGCAGAACCACTAAAAGAAGACCCTCTGCCTGTTGGCAGAGGGTCTTCTGATTTCATGGTCTCATCTATTCATTTTAAATCAAAGATAAGCTGAAATGCGGCATTAGGCCCGCTGTCTTCTGGCCGAACGGTCATCGCTCAGCAGCCACATGTGGTAGAAGTATTCGAAAATCCCTGCCACGATGGTGATAACCAGCATATCCGTATACGACAAGGACCACAGATTCGATGCACGCACCGCCCAAAGCATGAGAAAAACCAGAACAGCATCGCACAGCGTGGAAACGATATTGTTCTGGGAAGCGCGGAGAATCAGCAGGTCGCCGACCAAATAGGAAATGACGCCGATCGCCAGCGCCGTGGCCAATGCCCCCCAGATCGTTGCCGTAGAGAGTACCAACAGCATCGCCGTGATCACAACCAAATGAGCCACCAATTTAACGGCAAATTTCCCCATATCCCTGACCTCCTTTCCTCATTTGGAATGTTTTTCATGCAAGTTATAAACAGGTTCGGGTGCTTTAAAACGATCAACTGCCTTGCAGAAAATCGTTCATTTTTATTACCATGTGCCAAAAGGTCTGTTTATATGCGCATGGACTTGCGCATAAGCCGGTTTATGCCATATAATGACCACAGTCATTTATGACCAGGGTCATTTTTTATAATGAGGTGAACAAAGTTTGCTGAGAGACCAGAAGAAGAAGAGCACCCGGGAAAACATTACCCGCAATGCCATTCAAATGTTTAAGGAAAAGGGCTACGACAACGTCACCGTGGAGGAGATTGCCGCCGCGTGCGGAATCGCGAAAGGAACCTTTTTTAACTATTTCCCCAAAAAAGAGCATGTGCTTCTGTATGTAGCCGATTCGTACGCCAGCCTGATGGACGACATCGTCGCGCGTCATCAGGATGGTCCCTTGAAGCAGCGCATTTTGCGAATCTTGCGCGACCTGCTGCACATCTATATGCAGCATGAGGAGCTTCTGCGGCTGACTTTGATGGAAACGATCAAAGCTGAAATCGTATCAGGCAGCGAATTAACCAACATTTCGAATTTCAAAAATGCATTGCGCCGGGTGATGGTGGATGCCGGAGAACAAGACCCCCAGCAGCGGCTGTCAGACCCCGAGCTAAGCGCAGGAGTGGTGGTCGGACTGCTCTTCCAAACGCTGATAACGCTGTCCTCCAAGATGAATGAAGACGGGATATACGGATCGATTGAACGGCAGCTGGATGCCGTGTGGGAGGGAATCGGAAGGTGAAACGGCTGAAGCGGATCGTACGAAGCAAAACCTTTATGGTTTTGGCACTATTGCTTGTTTTTATTTATCTGAATAACACCTCCCTGCTGGCCAAGCCCCGGGATGGTTCCCCTTTTCTGCTCGCCCATCGCGGATTGGCCCAAACCTTTACGATGGAGGGAATCACGAACGACACCTGTACCGCGGAACGGATTTATCCCCCCGAGCACCCCTATCTGGAAAATACGCTTCCGTCCATGGAAGCCGCATTTCAGGCAGGTGCCGATATGGTGGAACTCGATATCAAGCTGACGAAAGACGATCAGATCGCCGTGTTCCATGACTGGACACTGGACTGCCGCACCAATGTGAAAGGCATGACGACGGATTACACGATGGCCGAGCTGAAAAAGGTTGATATCGGCTACGGTTATACCGCCGACGGCGGACAAACGTATCCGTTCCGTGGAAAGGGCGTCGGGCTTATGCCGACGCTGGATGAGGTGCTGAAGCAATTTCCGGACCGGTCTTTTCTGATTCATATGAAAAGCAGTGATCCAAAGGAAGGCACCCGGCTGGCGGATGCGATGTCGGCGCTGCCCGAACAGCGGCTGAAGCAGCTCGCCTTCTATGGCGGGGATGAGCCGGTTGCGGCTCTCCAAGCAAAGCTTCCCGAAGCCCGCGTCATGTCCATCGCCACGATGAAGCGCTGCCTGATTCCTTATCTGGCCGCGGGATGGACGGGGTATATGCCTTCAGCCTGCAAGCATACGGAGCTGCATATTCCCGAGAAAATCGCCCCGCTCCTGTGGGGATGGCCAAACCGCTTCCTGAACCGGATGGACAAGGCTGACACGCGGGTCATCGTCGTCGGCGGCGACGGCAGCGATTTCTCATCGGGCTTTGACAGCCCCGAAGACATAAAGCGGCTGCCGGCCCACTACAGCGGCGGCATCTGGACGAACCGCATCGACCGGATCGCGCCTTTATTTAAAGGCAGTTCCGCGGAGGAACCCGCCACTTAGAGTCCTCTTAGAGCCGGGCCTCTCCCGAAATGATTTCAATGTCCAGCTGCTTCAGGGCGTCGATCCATTCCCTGGAGCAGCCTGCATCGGTGACGACCATCGAGATCTGCGTAAGCGGTGCGATCTGGGCGAAGGTGGTGACCCCGAACTTGGAATGGTCCGCGACGAGAATGGCCTCTTCCGTACGCTCGATCATTTTGCGGGACAGCAGCGCTTCTTCCAGATGATAATCGGTGATCCCGTCAGTCAGCGATATGCCCCCTGCGGAAATAAACGCCTTATTCACCTTGAAACGATCGAGCAGCTCATGGCTGATCATCCCCGTAGCCGCCTGATGCTCCGGATTGATCTCGCCCCCAGCAAACACGATTTTCCCCCGGAACCCCTCAAGGGCAAGGTTTAATATCGGCACGGAGTTGGTGATGACCGTGACTTGGGGGCGCTCCATCACATTCCGCATAATTTCCAGTGTCGTGGTACCGTTGTCCAGCAGCACGGTCTCCCCGTCTTCAATCAGGGACGCCGCCAGTTTGCCGATCTCCTGCTTTTCGCTGCGGTGCATCAGGGAACGGTTCGTAAACGTCGGCTCCGTGAAGCCGGAACGGACCCGGACCGCGCCGCCGTAAACCTTCCGAAGCTTGCCTTCCTTCTCCAGGCGGTCGAGGTCCCTGCGGATCGTCTCTGTCGAAACGCCAAACATCTCCGCCAGCATGTGCACGCGGACTTTCCCTTCCATCCCCAATTGGCCGAGAATGGTCTCCCGCCGTTCCTCATAGGTTAAGGACATATCGAAACCCTCCTTTATACCAAAGGCTTAGTATTGGACACATGTGGTTTTTCATCGCTTACATGTGTTTTGTTGTTGTTTCTTATAAGTGTAGTTGGCGATGGAGAGGAATGTCAAACTTCAAAAAAATCAATTGACAGCAGCCTTCACCAGGACTAAAATCAACTAAAACCACATAAACACACACAATGCAACATTGATATGTGTGGTTTGTTAAATCAACGTAAAATGACGAGGGGGACACGTGAGATGAGCAAGAGCTTGTCTTTTCGAAAGGACGGCACCTTTACGATTGTACAGTTTACCGATTTGCATTGGATGGACGGCAGACCTGAGGACCAGCGCACACGCGAGATCATGGAACGGGTCATGGATGCTGAGAAACCGGATTTGGTCGTTATCACCGGAGACGTCATTTATACCGGACCCGTGTCCCCGGGAAAAAAAGAATGCGAGCATCCCCGGGAAGCCTTCCGGGATGCGGTCGCTGCCTTGGAAGAACGCGGCATCCCGTGGGCGGTCGTCTTCGGCAATCATGATACGGAAAACCGGATCAGCCGGGACGAACTGATGCAGACTGTGCTGGAGCACCGGCACACGGTAACAGAGCCCGGTCCGGCGGACTTGAGCGGGTCGGGCAATTACACACTGGAGTTGGTTGACGCGGAAGGGCGTCCGGCCGCCAACCTGTATTTCCTCGATTCCGGGGATTATTCGAGCCTCGAGCAGGTTCCCGGCTACAACTGGATCCAGCGGGACCAAATCAACTGGCTCGCCGCTGAATCCGCCAGGCTGAATCCGAGCGGGCAGGCGGAGAAGCTGCCTGCGCTGGCATTCTTCCATATCCCGATTCCCGAATATCAGGAAGTATGGGACACCCAAGTCTGCTATGGCCATAAATACGAACGGGTCTGCAGCCCTCCGGTCAACTCCGGACTGTTTGCGGCACTGGTCGAAATGGGCGACGTCATCGGTACGTTCTGCGGACACGATCATATCAACGATTACAGCGGAACGCTGCACGGCATCCGCCTGAGTTACGGGCGGGCCACCGGCTGCAACACATACGGCAAAGAAGGATTTATGCGGGGTGCCCGCGTCATCCGCCTGTCCCTTGGCGAGAAGGACTTCGATACCTGGCTCCGGCTGGAGGACGGGTCCGCCGCTCTGGAACAGCCGATTCATGAACCCGATACCCAAGAAACCAACTAAACAATCAAGGGGCTGACTCATTTTGTTATTACCGATTGTTCTTGTGATTGCTTCCGGCATGGCCCATGCCGTGTGGAGCATGTTCACCAAGCGGAGCCGCAGCAAAAGCGTCTTTCTGTGGTCAATCATGATGGTCGCGACGATTCTGCTGCTGCCGGTGCTGATCACCGAGCTCTGGAAAAATCCGATGAACGCCGCTTCCTACGGCCTGCTCCTGCTGTCGATGCTTCTTCAGGCCGTCTATTCCTGGCTCTTGTCGAAAACCTATGAGCTGGGCGACCTGTCGCAAATCTATCCGATCATGCGGGGCACCAGCACGCTGCTCGTCCCTGTGATCGGCGTCCTTTTTCTGAACGAATCGCTGTCCGTCTTCGGCTGGCTCGGCATCCTCTGCATGCTCGGCGGATTCGCCGTGCTGAGCGGTATCGGCTCCAACAGCCGCAGCGGCGGGCAGCAGGCCCAAGGCTTGAAGCCCGTGCTTATGGCTTTGTGCGTCGGGCTGTGTACCACCTGCTACGTCTTCGTCGACAAGCTGAATCTGGAGCATGTCTCTCCGATCGCGCTGCTGGAGGTGACCAACATCGGATTTGTGCTCGGTCTGACCCCGGCCGTGATCGCCTCTCGAAAAATTGTTGAGGAATGGAAGGCCAACAAAACTACGCTGCTGCTAGGGGCTGTTTTAAACCCGGGATCTTATCTGCTATTCCTGTTCGCCATGTCCCAGGCGCCGATGGCCCATATCAGCCCGCTGCGGGAAATCGGCACCATCTTCGCCACTTTCCTCGGCGTCCTGCTTCTGAAGGAGCAGCAGGGATTGCGGCGGATGCTGTGCTCCGTCGTTATTTTTGGCGGCATTGTTCTGATCGGCATGCTGGGCTGACTGTATTACTCTGACATGACTCAGCGTCTCAACAAAATAGCAAGCACCAACATGGTTGCGAATCGGTTGGTTTCCAGATAAACATCAGAAAAGTGCGCCCGGGGCGCGCTTTTTATTTACGGATGAGCCGGTATACCAAGTCCTCTGAATCTCTTGAGCTTTTTGCGGATCGTCCATGAGCAGAGTCTTGTACTCCAGCATCTTGTTAAGGGTGTCCAGCATTTGATCGTATTCTTCACTCTTGCCTTCGATCTCCTTTTTCTTACCGCGAATCCAATCTATAATCTCTAGATTGGTACTCATATTGGTGTCGCATTCCTGCAAAGCTTCCTTCAGTTCGGCCAGCGAACAGCCGATGGACTGGAACTTCTTGATGAGCCCCAACCGCTCGACAGCCTCTTCAGAATAGTTTCGATAATTGTTGCTTTCTCGCCGGACATGCCGATCATCCAACAAGCCTTCCTTTTCATAAAAGCGGATCGTATGGATCGTTAATCCCATCTTGTCCGCCAGTTCCTGAATTCTCATCATCATTTCTCCTTTGGACCGCTTGCCCTAGAGTTCGCTTCATAGTTTATGCTTAACACGATCAAACAGTCAACCTATGAAGGAGGATATCATCATGCATGTTTTTGTTACAGGAGCAACAGGGTTTGTCGGTTCTGCGGTCGTCCGGGAACTGATCGGCGCGGGGCATACCGTAACGGGTCTTTGTCGTTCTGAGGAGAAAGCTGCAGGATTAAAGGCGGCGGGAGCTGAAGCGCTGTACGGCACGCTGGACGATTTCGATACGCTAAGCAGCGCCGCCGCGGCAGCGGACGGTGTGATTCATCTGGCGTTCAGTTCACCCACCAACGATTTTTCCAACTTTGAAGGTGCGCTGGCTCTGGATTTGCGGGCTGTCCAAGCCATTGGAGCGGCGCTCGAAGGCTCCGGGAAGCCGTTCATTACCACAGGTCACCCTCATGAAAATGGACATACCGTGGACGATGCAGTGCTCGCCATGGCAGAGCGGGGTATTCGGGCATCCATCGTCACGCTAGCACCGACCGTGCACGGCGAAGGAGATAGGGCATTCGTGCCGAAGCTGATCAACATCGCCCGGGAGAAGGGGTTCTCCGCCTACATCGGCGATGGAACGAACCGCTGGCCGGCGGTTCATCGCCTGGATGCGGCGGTTCTGTACCGTCTGGCGCTGGAATCCGCCCCGACGGGTTCACAGATGGTTGCAGTCGGCGATGTAGGCATTCCGTTCCGCGAGATCGCCGAGGTCATCGGGCAGCAATTGAACGTGCCGACGGTCAGCATTACACCTGAAGAAGCTGCCGCCCATTTCGGCTTTCTTGGCCCCATTGCGGCATTCGACATCGCAGGCGTGTTCAACACTGCGCAGGCGAGTCAAGCAACACGGGAGCTTCTGGACTGGAAACCGGTGCAGCCCGGACTAATCGCCGATCTCGAAGAAGGGCATTATTTTGCATAAGAAAAACGTCTATCGACGTACCTTCCAAGAAGACAGACCGCGTTTAGCGGAAGTTTTTCTTGCGATTATAGAATGGTTCAGCTTCGCTGAAATTTATAAATTCTATAATCTTAAAAAAGGAGGGTGCACCCAAAGTAAAGCTTATAAATTGGCTTCTCGGGCTATAATTACTTCGACTTCACCGAAATGATTCTGTGGCTGGATGATTGGCGTCAAATCAGAAAAGCGCGCCCGAGGCGCGCTTTTCTGCTCACGATAACCTGTCTTCAAGCCTTTTCATCTTCTGCGATCGGGAACCATCCTGGCGTATGGACGATTTTGTGCCATAACGGATCGGCAATCCCCAGTTTTTCTTGATCGTGTAACGTGATCTCTGTTCGGATTTCGTCTTCCCTGCCTTGCGTTACCTTTTCAACCCAATCCGGGTCGATAATCAGCTCACGTCCCAGGGCTATAAGCGGGACTCCCGATTGCAGCGCTCTTAGCGCCTCATCAGGTGTGCGGATCGATCCTACACCGATGACGGGAACTCTTTGCCCGGCGAGCTCATCAATCATCTCCATTCTGGAGCGATTGTCCTCTACTCCACGTCTAGGCTTAGACCAGAAGTCCATCAAAGAAACATGCAAATAATCCAGGTTTTTATTGGCGAGGGCATCCACCAGTTTTAGTGTATCCGCCATCGTAATGCCAGGCGTCATTTCTTCTTCCGGCGAAAACCGGTATCCTACGAGGAACGGCCGTTTAGCATGTTCAGCCACTGCTCTGTTCACTTCATCCACTACAGCAAGCGGAAACGCCATACGCTTGTCTAGATTTCCTCCCCAACGATCATCGCGCCGGTTGGTGTATGGCGAAAAAAATTGTTGGATCAAAAACCGGTTGGCCCCGTGAATCTCTACCCCGTCGAAACCCGCCTCGATTGCCCTCCGGGTGCTGGCGCCAAATGCCCGGATGATCTCTAAAATTTCCTGCTCTTCAAGCGCCCGGGGGATCACGCTCTGCCCTTCTTTTGCAATCGCGCTTGCGCTTACGATCTCACCGTTTGATACCGCCTCCGGCAGAGCTTCGCGTCCCCCATGAAAGATTTGCAAAATGGCTTTGGCCCCGCGTTTCTTCATCGCTGCAGCCAGGCGCTGCAAGCTTGGGATCCGATCGTCATGGTCCGCCGCGATCTCCCCTCCGAATACCTTTCCGCTCGATGTGACGATCGCGCTTCCCGTGACCGCCATTCCAACACCGTTCGAACGGCTTTCATAATACGCGATGACATCATCCGATATCGTACCGTCTTGCCGGGAATAAGAAATCGTCATGGGCGCAAGAACGACTCTGTTCTTGACTTCGACGCCATTTTTGAAACGATAAGGTTCCATTATAGGCTGATATTTAGGGTTCATGTGCGTCTCCTCCTTCATATGTCAGGGATAGGTCTCCCTGATAGAGCACATTTTAAAAGTTGGAGTCGAATCGAAGTCAAGGCCCCTTATAAAGAGCCGTTGTATGAATAAAAAGTAAGCAGACCCCGTTTGACTTGGAGCCGGCTCCAAGATATATAATGCAATTAAGTTTCCATTACAGGAGGTGCAGGATGATGACCGAGCAAACGTTCACGATCAAGCAAACCGCGGAGCTGACTGGACTTTCCGAGGACACGATCCGTTATTATGAAAAAATCAAGCTGCTCCCTCCGCCGGACAGAAAGGAAAACGGGCATCGCGTCTACCGCCGGAAGGATATTCATATGATCAAATTAATATCCTGCCTGAAAAAAACAGGAATTTCCCTGGAGGCCATGAGGCCGTTCCTGAAGGCATCCGGCAACCCTGATCCCGCCGAATATATTGAGCTGACCCAGACTTTAAAAAACCACCGTGAACAGATCGTCGAGCAAATCTCCTCACTTCAGCAGCTCGTTGATTTCATTGACGTTAGACTGGAAGATGGGTACCCGAGCGGGGAATATTCGGATCAAAACCCGGAGGACGGTGCAAAGCCCATTTCCGTTGAGGAGATGAGCTATTTTCCACAGCTGCGAAAACGGGCAAACCGCCGAATCCGATGAAACAAGCAGCGCTGCTTCATGAAGTGCCGCAAACACGCTTGATTCAAAAAACGGCAGCAGCCCAGGACCTTTTTTCTGTCCTAGACTGCCGCCGTTTTTTCGGTCTAAGTCCTGCCACACCGCCATGCTTGTTCCGATTAGCTTACGCTTAGCCGTTTGCCGGTTAAGGCAGACTGCCGGATCGTTTCCAGCAGCCGGTGCAGGCGGGCGGCTTCGTAAAAATCAGGGGCCTGAAACGTCCCTAGACGAATATCATCTGCCATGACCTGATGTGCCTTCATCACGTGATTCACGATGACTGAAGATTCTTCGGTCTCGTCGTACACCTTTTGAAACGCCACCTGATCTCCGTAACCCTCAATATGTCCTGACGGATACAGCGTCTGCTCGACCACCAGTCCACCAAACTGGACATGACCTTGGGACTGAGGCTGGGAAATGCGGATGACCCCTTTCTCCCCTTGAACTTCCAATTCAAATTTCGGATAGGTTCCGCCTTGAATATGGATTGATACCGACGCGCCGTTCTCGAGCGTGCCATGAACCATAATCTGGTCGGCTGTATCTTTGGGTACCTTCTCCCCGGTTCCCAGTACCTTGGCCTCCGAATAATTGCTGTTCATCGTTGCGTAGACTTCTTTCAGATCCCCCAGCACAAATCCAAACGCGTCGAGCGAGTGTCCCCCGTTAATCGCCAGCAGGGTCGCTCCATACTTCTCCTGAAGCAGATAAATGTTGTTCCGTTCCGTGTACCCTCCCTTACCCGGCGTAGACACCGACATGCTGGCGGATAACACCCGGCCGATGTCTCCTCGAGTGATGCGGTTTTTCGCATCCAGCAGCGCAGGCGACTGTCTGGCCTGGAGGCCAACGGCATGATGAATGCCTTGCTCGGAAGCCAGCTCCGCCAATTCCTCCGCCTCTTCTGGCGTGACGGTAAGCGGCCATTCGCTGTATACGTGTTTCCCCACGGCGATCGCTTCCTTGATCATTTCGTAATGATGGGGAACCTTCACACTGACGACCACTAAATCCACATTCCCGGACTGCACCAGTTCACGATAGTCGTCGAAAGCATGGGCGACGCCCAGTACATCCGCGCTTTCCCGGGCGCTAGCCATATTCGAGGTGGCAATGGCTGTAATTTCATGATTTGCGCTCCGGGTAAGAGCCGGAATGTGAGTTTTGCTGGCCCACTGATTGTTTAACGAGCCTCCGATGATCCCGGTGCGTATTTTTTCAGAACCCTTTATCTCCATTTCTCTTCTCCTCCTGGGTTTATGATTCTTTACGGTTCCAGTATACTGGGATTGGGATATCATGAATAATGCATGTTATCAATAGAGTCATCATCATTTTTGATACCTTGGAGGCCGATATGGATATCGATAATATGAAAGCCTTTGTCAGCGTTGCCGAGCTTAAAAGCCTGTCGGCCGCAGCCGTCAAACTGAACCATCTCCAGTCCAACATGACGGCCAAGATTAAAAAAATCGAAGCCCATTACGGACAGCAGCTTTTCATCCGGAGTGCCAAAGGCATGGAGCTGACGTCGGAGGGGCGGAAGCTCTACCGCCAATATAAAAAAATGCTTGTTTTATGGGAAGAAACCGAGCTGGATATGAGCTATAGGGAGATAAAGCTGCGGATCGGCACCATGCAGTCCGTCTTTGGCAAAGAGCTCACGGATGCACTGACCCGTTTATATGAAAATCACGCCGATCTGTCCGTCACGCTAAAGACCGGGACGACGCAGTCGATGGAGCACGAATTGCTCCAAGGAAACATCGATTTGGCCTTTACGATCGGCAGGACCGATTCGCCGCAGCTGAGTTACAAAAAACTTGGTACGGAGGAGATGGTGCTCATCGGCAAAAAGTTCGCCGGCGGACAAAGCCTGGAATGCGCCCTCCACGGGGAGAACTGGATCATTTTGACCCGGGACTGCCTGTACGCTGCGATTCTGGAGCGGCTTTACGCCGAGCTTGGCCTGGAAAAAGGAGAAAGCACCGAAGTGGGGATTCTGGACACTCTCCTTCAGCTGACCTCCCTTGGGATGGGCATCTCCTTGATTTCCAAAAACATCGTAATGCAGCACGGATTTTCGGCGTTTGCCCAGCTGCCCGAGCCGTTCCGCTATGTGGACAAATATTTGGTGACCCGAGCGGGATATGAGATGTCCCCGTTGGAAAAAAGCTTTGTGGAAACGAGCCATTTTTTATAAAGAAATGCCTTCGCTCTAAACTCATCGCAGACAGACTGCATTATCTAAAAAACCGGATCCCCTCTCATGCAGCTCTAGAGGAGACCCGGCTTTTGTTGTGCTTGCTAACGTCATTTATTCAGGCAAAGTAATAATGGAATCCGGTGCTTACAGCAGTCCCGAACCTTTAACCTGGTTGTAGAATTCCTGGAACTGCGGAATGTTGAACTGCTGGGCCGCGTCGGACAACGCCGTAGCCGGATCCGGATGAACCTCGACCATCACGCCGTCCGCGCCGGCGGCCAGAGCCGCTTTAGCACAAGGAGCCATGATGTCTTTGCGGCCGGTGGAATGGGTCACGTCGACCAGTACCGGCAGATGCGTTTCCTGCTTCAGAATCGGTACGGCCGAAATGTCGAGCGTGTTGCGGGTCGCTTTTTCGTACGTGCGGATGCCCCGCTCAATCAGCATGATCTGCGTGTTGCCCCGGGATAAAATGTACTCGGCCGCGTGCACGAATTCGTCGATGGTCGCTGCCAGCCCGCGCTTGAGCAGTATCGGTGTCCGGACGTCGCCAGCCGCCTTCAGCAGCTCGAAGTTCTGCATGTTTCTTGCCCCGATCTGGATGACGTCGATGTAATCGCACGCCAGCTCGATATGAGCCGGATCCACGATTTCGCTGATCGTCTTCAGCCCGAATTCGCTCGCCACTTCCTTCAGAATTTTCAGGCCTTCGATGCCAAGCCCCTGGAAATCATAAGGCGAAGTTCTCGGCTTGAAGGCGCCGCCGCGCATCACCGTGATGCCCGCTTCCTTCAAAGCGGCCGCCACGGTGCGGACCTGCTCATAGCTCTCAACCGAGCATGGCCCCGCGATCATGACCGGCTTGCCGCCGCCGATCGTCACATCGCCCAGCTGAATGACGGTATCCTCCGCCTTTTTCTTGCGGCTGACGAGCAGGTGCTTCTTATGATCGACCTGCTGCAGTGTCAGCGTCGCTTGAAAAATTTGCTTGAACAGATGCCGAACCGTCTCATGGTCGAACGGTCCTTCGTTGCTGGCCACGAGCTTCTCGAGCATTTCCTTTTCACGGACCGGATCAAACTTCGGCACGCCCTGTTTTTCCTTCTCTACACCAAGCTCCTGTGCGATCCGTGCCCGTTCGGACAGCAGCGACAGCAGCTGAAGATTCACCTCATCCAATTGATTGCGCAGTTCTTCCAAGCGCCCTTGACTCATCTCTCATCTCTCCTCACCTAGTGTTAAAAAAATATAAAATCAAACAAAAAAGACCCCTGTCCGCCAAGGGACGAGGAGTCGTGGTACCACCCTTATTAGACATGCACACGTGTAGGCTGCACATCTCACTTGAACCTTTTAACGCAAGGGAAACGGGTATTCCTACGTCCTGCATTCCTCATGCAGGGAATCAAAATACCGGCTCAGGAATGAACTTCGGCGGGCAGTGTCCCTCGGATGCTTCCAGTCTATCGGCATACCGTCCCTGGCAGGAGCTTTCTCCGCTTACTCTTTCCTTCACAGCTTGTGTCCTATGAATTAGCTCGAACTAAAATTTAAAAGCATTGTATTACAATCGGTGGAAGGGATGCAAGATCACAAGGTAACGCGTTAATGAGGTAAATTATTGAAAAATCCATGCCTTTCCTCATTTCAAATGATGCCGAATCCAGCTGAGAAGCCCCTCCTCCTTGGGCTGCCAGCCTAACAAATTCCGGGCATGAACCGAACGCACCCGGCTGTTGGAGGCAATAGCGAACCGCGCCCAGTCTCCCAGCTCCGCTATCGCCTCTTCCGCCGGCCAGCTGATTGTTTTGCCGCCGAAACCTAAAGCGTCACTCACCGCCCGGGCAATATCCCCGTAGGATTCTTCCCCGTCTGAAGCGTAGAAATAGGAGGCAGACGGAGCCTTTTCCAGAGCAAGCACATAGAGCTGCGCCAAATCGCTGATATGCACATTAGACCAACGGTTCACACCCTTGCCGACATGTACGCCCGCTCCCAATTCCCGGGATTTGCGGATGATTTGCGGCAGCTGATCACTTTCGACCGGGAGCCCAAGCGCCTCCCCATAAATCATGGACGGGACGATAACAATGCTTCTTACATCTTCATCTACGCCGGCCCGGCGAACCCGCTTGTTAATGTTCACACGGTCCGCCCGGATGTCCATCGGGACAAAGGGAGTTTCCTCATCGTAAATATGGCTGCTGAGATGATCTCCTCTGGCGTCGTCTCCCACCACACTGGAACCGGAGGTGTGAATGAACACCTTGCCCGTGCCGCGCAAAGACGCGATAAACGTCTCCACCGCAAAATGATGATCCGAGTCGGCCGTATGCACGACCGCATCGCTGGTTTGGGCATAGTCTGTCAGCAGCTGTGCGTCGTCCAGCGTGCCCAGCACCGGTTCAATACCGAGCTGCCGGAGTGGCTCCATCTTGTCCGGATTTCGGACCAAACCGTAGACGGTATGCCCTTGATCTACAAACGTCTTGCTTACGGATCCGCCTATATAACCAGATGCTCCTGTGATAAAAATCTTCATCAACTCTCCCCCATCTCTCTGGATTCCTTTTGCGAACCAGATCCTGCGAACGGCTGAACCCGGGCACGATCACAGTCCAGAATCCCCGTGCTATACGGTTGGTCGAGGATTCTTTATTCCATTGTAAACACGGACTTATCCAGAAAACAAATTATGAATTATCGAATAAATCATAAATTTATTTATCGATAGAAGAGGGAATATCCACTTGAAAGCAGCGCTCAAACAACTCCTTGCAGAAGGGACAGCGTTTCCAGGATGTGAGGCACATGTTTATGCTTTAGCTGGTAAGCCAAGAAAATGTCGTTGCTTACTTTCAATTCTTCCCACAGTATTCGATAGCCCGGTGATTCAGGCTCATGCGTTAGCATATACGTCGGCACCACACTGATTCCTGCTCCACTCGCGACCGCGCTCAGAATCATATGCAGATTGGGGATGACATGAATGGGTCGGATCAGTGGGCGTTTATGAAAATGCTCCCGCCAGATCCGGCGGATGATGGGCAGCTCCAGGCCGTAGCTGAGCCAGGGCTGCGCGGAAAGCCACCGTTCGGCTTCTTCCGGATTCCGCACTTCCGGAACGTCCAAGGCCGCTGGCGCAACGATGACAAATTCTTCGACCATGGATTTCGTAAATCCAATGCCTGGAATCGGGTATTTTTTTGGCGTGACGACAATATCCAGCTGTTCATCCTTCAACTGGTCCAACAGGACATCGGCTGTCCCGAAACGGGTGACCGTACAGGTAGGGAAATCTTGAAGTCTGGGAAGTATCTTTTCTTTAAAAAATTCATGGGCTGTCCCGATCTTCGTCACCGCCATCGAAGGCAAAGATGCCGATTTAAAATCATGTGTTGTCGATTCCAGCGATTCGATCAAGGGAGCAACCCGGGAATACAACTCTTTCCCCCGCTCGGTCGGCACGATTTTTCTGGACGTTCGAATAAACAATGCTTCGCCCACTTCCGCCTCCAGCGCGGCCAGATGCTGGCTCATCGCCGGCTGTGTCATGATGCGGCTCTTGGCGGCTTCCGACAGCGAAAGATGCTTATAAATCGCGCAGAAGCTGCGGTACCATTCAAAATCCACCAAATCCACAAGCCTCCTTTTGCTCCTTATTATTTGATTTCCGTCCGGCAAAGATTGCAGACGTCTCCTGCTTGCTGGCAAGTACAGCGGCAGTAATTACTTTTCCTAGGCCACGTCTACTCCGCAAAATATGCGGCCACGTGGTCCCTAAATTCGCACGCGGCGGCCGACAAATAGCGCTGCTCGCTCCATACGAGGTAATATTGGCGCCGGCACGCTTGATCGGACACGGGCACTAGAGTGACACCGGGTATTTCTTTATCTCCTTTTTTGCAGCCGGACAGCGCTACCCCGACGCCCGCGCGTACGAGGCTTAGGATCGCCGGCGGTTCGTCGACCCGGCAAATATACCGGGGAGCCGCTCCGGCCTGCTCAAAGAAGCCGTCATTGATTTGCTGGAAGACAAAGTCCTCCCGGTATCCGATAAACGGCTCCTCCGCCGCTTCTTTCAAAGTAACCTGACGGCGGCCGGCAAGCGGATGCGCCGAGGGCACGGCCAAGTACAATTCCTCGCTCAGCACCGCCTTATAGGCATATCCCGCTTGATCCAGCGGCAGCGGCGTAAAGCCGAGATCGGCCTCACCCGAGGTAAGAAATTCGCTCATCTGCTCAATGGGAGCCTGGGAAATTTGAAAGTTCACTTCGGGATGAGCCGATATAAATTCGGTGATCGGTCCCGTCATCCGCTCCAGCGTCGCCGTGACCAGACGGATGCTGCCGCGCTCCAGCCCGGCAAGATCTGCCACCTCCCGCTTGCCTTCCTCCAGCAGACGGAGCGCTTCCTCTGCTTTTGTCAGAAACGCCTTCCCATAGGAATTCAGCCGAATTCTACCCGCTTGCCTATCAAAAAGCGGAACGCCAATATCTTCCTCCAGCCGGGAAATCGTCTTACTGAGCGCCGGCTGGGCGATCCGCAGCTCCTGCGACGCCTTCGTCATATGTTCCAGCCTGGCGACCGTCCTGAAATATTGAAGCTGCAGCAGCTCCATAGCTCTCTCTCCTTTTTCTATATACTTGAATATATGGAGTCATAATTAAATATATATTTCCGTTTATCGCAGCCTGATTATAAAATAACGTGAAAAGGAAATCAATGGGATCTACAATTCAGGATATTCAAGGAGTGAGTCCAATGAAAGCCATAACGTTTAACCGCCTGGGTCCGCCGGACGTGCTGCAGCTGACCGAGCTGCCCGTTCCGTCCGCCGGGCCGGGAACCGTCCGGGTACGCGTCCAAACGGCAGGCGTCATGCCAATCGACGCCAAGGTCCGCAGCGGAAGCGTTCCATACGCGCAGTCCCACCCGTTTCCGATCATCCCCGGCAATGAATTTGCCGGGATCATCGACGAGGTGGGGGACGACGTCAGCGAATTCGTCCGCGGGGACGAAGTAATCGGCTTTACGATGTTTGGCGGATATGCCGAATATGTCGTCGTCAGCAGCGACCAATTGGTCCGCAAACCGGCGGGCATGCCTTGGGAGACCGCCGGAGGTTTTACCGGCAACGGACAGGGCGCCCATATGGGACTGGAAGCGATCCGGATTCAGCCGGGGGATACCGTGCTGATCCACGGGGCGGCCGGGGGGCTGGGCACCTTTGCCGTGCAGCTCGCGCTGGCCTGGGGCGCCGGCAGGGTGATCGGCACGGCCAGCGAGGCCAATCACGATCATCTCCAGCGTTTGGGCGCCATCCCGCTCGGCTACGGGGATGGGCTTGCCGCCCGCGTACGCGCCATCGCTCCCGCTGGAGTGGACGCCGCCTTGCATGCCGGCGGCGGGGATGACCTCGCCCTGCAGGCATCCGTGGACCTGGTCCAGGACCTCAGCCGAATTGTAGCGATGGTCCCCAGTGTTCGGGCCCAAACACTCGGCATACGGCAGCTGACCGGCACGCGCAGCAAAGAACGCCTTGCCGAGCTTGTCCGCATCTACAACGAAGGGAAAGTCGACATCCATATCCGCAAAGTGCTGCCGCTGGATCAGGCCCGGGAAGCCCACCGGGAGATCGAATCCGGCCATGGCCGCGGAAAGATCGTTCTCTCGGTCTAACTTACCTTCGAAATCAAAAAGGGTGCCATCAATCATTGGATTGATGGCACCCTTTTTCGCTGCGGGATGATTGGAATCATTATTGGTTTGCCCATGGGACTTTCATCAAGGCATCAGGACATCAAGGCATCAAGACACCGTCGGAGACTCCTTGCGGAAGCCGGTCTCGTCCGGCTTGCCCTGCTTCACGTCACGGCGCTTTGCGCCAATGATCCAGCGCGATCCCGGCAGATGCGACAGCGTGTAGCTGATGCCGAGCGAAGCGAGCACAGTCAGGCCGAAGGTCAGGAGCGTATAAGACACGTGGCTGCCGGCCAGATCCATCGGTCGCGTAAAAAAGGCAATCACGTAAATGATCAGGGCGTGCACAAGATAGCCGCCAAATGAATAGCGGCCGATCCAGGTCAGCAGCCGCAGGAAAGCCTGGCTTCGCCCCTGCATCATGATGAGCAGCCCGTACAGCAGGAGCATCTGCGCGACGATGATGACAAAGGTCGATGGCCGCAGGTAAGTGGATATATTTAAATTCACGACCTCGCCCGACCCCTGCAGCACGTCATAGCCCAGCTTGATGTACATCGCCAGGAACAGGAGTCCGGTCCAAGGCAGCAGCCGGGTGCACCACTTCCGCCAGTTGGAGACAGATGACGCGCATACCGCACCGGCCACAAAATAAAAACCGTACATCACAAACGAATAGCTGCGGTACTGCAGCAAAACGGACCAGGGTCCGCCAAGCCCTTCGGCCCAGCTCCCCATCCGGTAATAGGAGAGATACAGCAGAGCAGCGTAGATCATAAAAGAACCGCCCAGGATCGCGGACAGCACCCCTGCCCGCTTCTTCGCCTCCATAGGACCGATCACGCGCCGCGCCGCCCGGAACGCCCAGGCAAACAGCGGAAACAGCAGGTAGAACTGAAAGATCATCAGGATAAACCACAGCTGGTATCCCGTCTGAGGAACGAACATCTCTTTCAGCAGCGCTCCCCAGTCCTGTCCTCCTTTTTGCCAGAAGGATGGGGTAAATACGTGGACATACAGCCAATAAATCACCGTCCAGCACAGGAAAGGGACATACACATCCCCGAACCGTTTGCGGATAAACGGACCGTACCGAAACCGTTCACCATAGTTGTAGAACAGCAGCACGGCGGACAAAAATACAAAGGTCGGCGTTCCGAAACGGGTCAGGTGGTAGATCATCGTCAGCATGGTGGAATCCGCGGCCACAATGTCGGGCCTGTAAATGTACTCGGCAATGGAATGCTGCATCACGATCGCCAGAAAGGCGAGGCCACGCAGCTGCGTCCATTCTTCGATTCGCGGTTTGCCCATGAGCATGAGGTCCTCCTTCTTCTTGGTCAGGGCCAGTATACCCGGTCAATATTAAATGAACCTTAAAGCAGGCGGAATTAACAGATTTTAATTCATCCAAAAGGTCATTCTTTTTGCCCCGTACAGGTTCATGATTCTCCAGATTCTAATAGCCTCCCAATACATATAAAAAAAACCGGGAAGTCCATCTTCTGGACGTTCCCGGCACGAAGCGCCGTGTATAAAGAAATCGGCCCTATTCAAATGGCAAAGAAAGGATCCGCCGCCTGTTCGAAGCACCGATCAGGCTCCCTTGATGGCCGCACGCTCGGCAGCGGCGCTGCCGTGGCTGGCGGACAAGGATCGGGTCGCTGCGCTGACGATCAGGGAAAACACGATGTTGGCGAGCAGCGCCACGATCCTGCTCTACCGCCGTTATTCGATCTCGACGATGATCTCCACCTCGACCGGCGTATCAAACGGCAGCTCATTGGTCCCGATCGCGGAGCGCGCATGTTTACCCTTCTCCCCGAACACCTCAATCAGCAGATCCGACGCCCCGTTCAGCACGTAAGGCTGATCTTTAAATCCCGGAGCGCTTTGGATGAAGCCGAGCATCTTCACTACTTTCTTCACCCGGTCCAAGCTGCCCAGATGGGCCTGCAGCGACGATAAAATGTTCACGATGCACCGGCGCGCCGCCTCTTGCCCCTGTTCGATCGTCAGCTCTTCTCCAAGCTTGCCTTTTAAAATCAGCTCCCCGTTCTTGCGGCAATCATGACCCGAAGTGTACAGCAGATTTCCTACCTGGTTTACGGGAACGTACGAGAACTTCGGCTCGCCAACCGGCTCCAGCTCGATGTTCAGTTCTTTCAATCTCTCTTGAATACTCATCATCATTCCTCCTGTAATGGTTGTTGTTGAAGCAGCCGCATGGCGAGCTGCATGTACACCTTGGCTGCGTCCGTGATCTGACGGACAGGAACCCGCTCATCCTTCACATGGGCTTGGTCCAGCGACCCTGGTCCGAATATAACCGTCGGTATGCCCAAATCAACGGACAGAAACGGCGCCTCACAGGTCGCTTCGAAAATGCCGATGGCGGACGGGTTCCCGAGAACATCGCCGGTGACCTCCACCAGTGCCTGCACAAGCTCATGGTCCTGCGGAATGGTCGACGCCGGTATAAACAAGTAGTCGTCCACTTCGTAGGTGACTTCACCAGTTCCGGCACTTAAGCCTGCGCTTGAGCTTGTGCCTGCAGCTGCATTTAGCGCCTCTTTCAGCTGCTCCAGCACCTGCGCCGCCGTCTCGCCGGGGATAACCCGGCGGTCGACCTCGATCTCGCAGTGCTGCGGCACGATGTTCGGCGCCGTCCCGCCCTTGATCTGCGTGACGTTCAGCGTCGCGTATCCGAGGAGCGGATCGGCGCTCTCTTTGAGGCGGCTTCGAAGCGGCTCCATTGCCGAGATGAGCGCCGCCATCTTCGGAATGGCGTTGTCGGGCTCCAGCACCTTTGCCGCATGGCCAGCGACGCCCGCCGTGCGGATCCGGTAGCGGCCGACGCCTTTATGGGCGGTGCAGATGCCGAGCCCGGTCGGCTCGCCGATGACGGCGTAATCGGCGTGCACGCCGCTGCGCAAAAAGTGGCGCATGCCGACATTCTCCCGCTCTTCGTCCACGTTGAAGAGCAGGATCAGCTCCCCGGCGAACGGGCAGCCGCGCCGGTGCAGCAGGATGGCCGCGTACAGCATGGCCGCGACGCCCGACTTCATATCGGCCGCACCCCGGCCGATCAGCTCACCGCCCCGGATGACGGCGGCAAACGGGTCCTCGCTCCAGCCTTCCCCGGCCGGGACAACGTCGAGATGGCCGTTGTACAGGAGCGCCGGCCCATCCGCCGTGCCCTTCAACCGGGCGACCACATTCGGCCGCTGCGGCGCGGCCCACTGCAGCTCGGCTTCGATCCCCTCGTCCCGGAGGAGCTGCAAGACGTACCGGGCGGCCGCCTCTTCGCGCCCCGGCGGATTTTCGCTCGGGATGCAGATCAGTCCGCAGACGATATCCAGCAGCTCCTGCCCGTGAAATGAATCAAGGTCCTTTCCCATGAATCCCAGCCTCCTCCCTGTAGCGCTTAGCTGTTCTTGCCCCTTGCGTCGATCCGGATCTTCTCGACCGGCACTCCTCCGCGGAAGCCGACGATGTCATCGCACAGATTCGGAAGGACGCAGGCATGGTTCGGGATAATCGTCAGGTGCTGGCCGATGTGAAGCGATACGGAAGCCGGATCATAACTGAGGAACCCGTGCTCTTCATTCAGCTTGAAAATTTCGATGTCGGGATGCTCCACGATGTAGCCGAAACCTTTAGAGAACGGCATCGTGTCCGTGGTGAGCGTTTTGGATCCCGCGTCGATGATCGCCCGGCCAGGAGCCGGTACGCTGACGACCGTAGTGATCACTCGCAGCGCGCAATCGTCCACCGTGATCATACCCATCGACAATTGGCCCACGTCGTGGAATATGTAATTTCCGGCGCGGATCTCGGTTACCCCCTCTAGTTCCCCTGCGAACTTGGACGACAGCGACGAACCGCCGCTGACGACCGGAACGTCGATCCCCGCTTCCCTCAGCAGATCGGCGGTATTCTTCAGGGTAGCCGCCTCTTGTCGTGCCGTGCTGCGGATCTCTTCCCGGCTCTCTTCGCCGTAAATCTGCCCCGCGTAGGACAGCAGCCCAGTGATTTCGATCCCCGGCAGGCTTTGGATCCGCTGCGCAAATTGCAGCGTGTCCTCCCCCGGCTGCCGGCCGCAGCGCCCGATGCCTCCGTCAACCTCGATGTAGAGCGGTATGCGGCGGCCGAGACGCTCACCCACCTCCGACACGGCCGTGGCGCCTTCCACGCTGTCGGCGACTGTCGTTACTTTCACCTTTTGCGCCAGCTGATACAGCCGCTCTTGCTTGTCTTCGCCAATGATGGGAAAAGCGATCAAAATATCGTCGATCCCCGCTTCAGCCATCACTTCCGCTTCCCCCAGCTTGGCGCAGGTGATGCCGGTGCTTCCGGCCTCCAGCTGCTTGCGGGCAAAATAAACCGACTTGTGGGATTTGATGTGGGGACGGTGCCGGATTCCGGCCTTTCTCGCTTCCTCCGCCATGCTGCGGATGTTGCGTTCGGCAATGTCCAAATCGACGATGACGGCAGGCGTTGATACGGTTTGAACCATCTTGCTCCCTCCTTAAATGACACAGATCTGGGTCATGGGTATGCCCTTGTGATAGGCTCGCTGAGACAATCAAACTCCATAACTACAAAAAAATAATTAGGTCAAAAAAATATTTTTTTGATTGTTCACATTATGAATCCCTTCGCTGCGCATTGTCAATATAATTTCTATGATTCAGCACGAATCTGAATGCGCTTTCAATTCATCACTAAGAAAAGCCCGGAATACAGGCCTACTCTTATGCAGATCCGTTCCCCACTTATGTTCATGCAAATGCGTGGACTCCTTCTGCCCTTGTCTGTCACTTTGCTGTTCGAAAATCCATCCGGCCCTGGTCCGGCGGCTTCTCCTTGCTATACCCTGTTTTTCGGCATGCCTTTGTCCTGGTTTGCCCGAATTTCGTCGAGATAGTTATACAGCGTAAACTTGGAAATATCGAGGAACTGGCATACTTTATCTCCCGCCTTTTTCACGAGAAAAGCGCCGCGCATATCCAGAAACTGCACCGCCTTCACCTTGTCATCCTTGCTCATATGCGAGACCGGCTTGCCGATTTCCTTCTGGCATTCCTGCAGCAGGTAATCAAGCAGATCGTTCACGTCGTTGACGAATACCTCTTTCACTTCCTGATCGAGGCTGTGCATCGTCAGCGAGCGGATCGTATTCTCCGCCACGAGCAGATCGGATATATCCAGGTTCATGCAAAGCGCTCCGATCGTCTCACCCTTGCTGTTCTTGAAGTAGGTTGAGGAGGAACGCAATATTTTGCCGTCCTTCGTCTGGGTGATGTAGTTGTAGCGGTCTCCCTCCGTCACGGTTCCGCGCAGCACCTCCAGCCCAAGATTGCTGCCGCAGTCCCCGACCTTCCGCCCGGTAATGTGGCCATTCTCGATCGCCACGATCGTGCTTTCGTACCCTTGCGTCAAATCGTGAAGCACCACTTCGCATTTCTCCCCAAACTGGGCGGCGATGGCCCGGATAACAGGCAGCAGCACATTCAGCTCTTCCTTGATATGTTCCATAGATCCCACTCTCTTTAATCTGTCATCTAAAAATAATTTTGAACATCAAAAAAACTTTCATATACGTCTAGTTTCTTCAAAATCGTTCCTTTTGTCAAGGCATGACGGCAGATCCGCGGCAGGACTATACGAAAAATGATAAAAACAGAAGAAGCAGCACATCCTGCTGCCTCTTCTGGATTCGGATCTTAAATGCGGAGCCCGAACTGGTTCCCAACCGCATAAAATACGTTCGTCTCCGGCTGTACTCATAACCTCGGCCCCATACCTTATTGAATGGTCATTACCTGTCCGGCTGTCATTGCAGTTAGCTCCTCCGGGGTGCAAGAAAATACCGCCTTCGGATGACCGGCCGCCGCCCAAATCGTGCCGAATTTCAACAAGTCTTCATCAATAATCGTCGTGATTCTCTCCAGGTGACCAATCGGCGCTACACCACCGATGACAAAGCCGGTGTGTTCCCGCACGAAATCTGCGTCCGCCTTCTTCAGCTTGACGTTAAGCGAGGAGGAAACAAGCTTTTCATTGACGCGGTTTACGCCGCTTGCTACAACAAGCACAGGTTCATTGGAACCGCTCTGACGGAAAATAATGGACTTCGCAATTTGTGCCACTTCGCAGCCAATCGCCGCCGCGGCTTCTTCCGCCGTGCGAGTGCTGTCCGGCAGTTCCACCACCCGATGGTCGTAGCCCATGTCACGGAGACGGCCCTCCACTCGCTCGGCACTCTCTTTTAAAGCCATGATATATGCCTCCTTTTACTCGCTTGCGCCCTGCACAGCTGCCTGCGGCTCGCCCGGTGCGTCCAGTACGGCGGCGTTGATGCCGTTGAGGAACGCCAGCGCGCTCGCCTTGATAATGTCGGTATCCATCGCCCGTCCCGAATAAGTTTTGCCCTGATATTCCAGTCGGATGTTGACGCGGCCAATCGCCTCTTTGCCCCGGGACAGGCTGTTGATTTTATAATCCCTCAGCTGCACGTCAAGTCCGACCAAGGCCTTGATCGCGCTGTACAGCGCATCGATCGGTCCGTCCCCGACTTTGCTGTCGGTATAGCTTTCGCCGCCTTTTTTCAGCTGGACGGTCGCCGTCGGCACGAGGTCGTTGGTCACGACCTGGAAGGATTCCAGCTCATACAGATGGCTGGTGCCCTGATCGATCTTGCGGTGCTCGGTCACCAGGTAGAATACGTCATGGTCGTACACTTCCTTTTTGGCATCGGCCAGCTGCAGAAATTTCGCAAACAGCTCCTCAAAATCGTTTGGATTGCTCGTGTCGAAGCCGATCTTTTCTACCGCATTTCTGAACGCATGCCGTCCGGAACGCGCGGTCAGGATCAATTCCATGCTCTCAGCTCCGACTTCCTCCGGCGACATGATTTCGTACACGTTTTTATCTTTCAGCAGTCCATCCTGATGAATGCCGGACGAGTGAGCAAAGGCGTTTTCGCCTGTAATGGCCTTGTTGACCTGTACGTCCAGGCCCGTCAAATGCGTCAGCAGCCGGGAGGTGCGCAGTATTTCCTTCAGCTGGATCTGGGTGTGGCAGTTAAAATAATTCTCCCGCACCTTCAGCCCCATCACCACTTCCTCGAGCGAGGTGTTGCCGGCGCGTTCGCCAAGCCCGTTGATGGTGCACTCCACCTTCTCGGCCCCGTTCTTGATGGCGGCCAGTGTGTTTGCCGTGGCCAGCCCCAGATCGTTATGGCAGTGCACACTCAGGACGACCTTGTCGTTCAGATTTTTCAGCCGGTCGTTGATTTTGCGGATCAGCTCGCCGAACTCTTCCGGAACGGCATAGCCTACCGTGTCTGGAACGTTAATGATCGTCGCGCCGGCTTTGACCACCGCTTCGATCGTCTGCCACAGGTACTCGAATTCCGACCGGGACGCATCCTCCGTGGAGTACTGCACCTCCGGCAGCAGCGTCTTCGCAAATTTGACCGCATCCACCCCCATCTGCATGACGGCGTCCTTCGAGCGGCTGAACTTTTTCTCCACATGGATGTTGGACGTGCCCAGCACGATATGGATAAACGGATTTTGTGCCAGCTTGATGCTTTCATACACGCTTTCGATGTCGCTTTTCACCGCCCGGGCGAGCGCGGTCACAGAGACGCTGTCCCCTACGGTTCTGACGATTTCCTGCACGGCTTGAAAATCCCCCGCCGACGACGCAGGGAAGCCCGCCTCGATGATATCTACATTGAGGCGCTTCAGCTGCTGCGCGAATTCAACCTTCTGCTGCGTGTTGAGCTTGGCGCCAGGCACCTGCTCTCCGTCGCGTAACGTCGTGTCCAATACGATAATTTTGCGGTTCATCTGCTATTCCTCCCAAATGAGTGTAGTTCATATATATTTAAAAGGGGTGCCGGCCAAACCCGGAATTTGGCCAACAAAAAAACCCCGTCTCTACGCTAGAGACGAGGTTTAACCCGCGGTACCACTCTAATTCATTTTTAACAATGCAAAAATGATCTTCTTCGATGGCAATCACCATCTATCCCTGTAACGGTGGAACTCCGGCAGACCCTACATTGTCAGGTGGCGGTTCATAGACGAGTTCGAAATGATCGACCACACCGCTTCGCACCACCCAGCGGCTCTCTGAAAAGTCACTTCACTTCTACTATTTCTAATCGAAACCTTTATGATGTATGAAATTGTTAATTATATTATGGCATCCATTTGCTTTTGTCAACCCTGGATTTTCTATAAAGTTGAAGCCGGGAGGTCAAGGAGAACGGAGATGTTCCATCAGCTTCCGGAGCCAGTTGGCGTCATTCGACAGGGCGTGGTAGGCATGCTCGCTAATAAAAAGGGCCGAATCCCGGTACCTGTCCGGAACCTCGGAAAAGCCGGGCCGCTCCTCGATCAGCCGGATTTTTTTCTCCAGCCGGGCGATGGACTCTTCGATGATGTAAGCCAGCTTATGCTTATCCACTTTATCCAGAAACAATAGGGATGAATACAGGCTCGTGATGCTCGTGAAATTTTGAAATACCGCGTAAATTTCCTCTTCCAGCGCCTTGCGGCCCTCGTCGGTAATGCCATATGTCGTTTTCTCCGGACGGTTTTCGGATTGGACGACTTTGATTTTGCGGATGTAGCCCTTTTTCAGCAGGACCTCAAAATTGTAATACAGCGTCCCGTCGTTAATTGTGATCGTATTTTCCAGAGGCTTGAACACCTGTTTCTTGATGTCGTACGGATGGTGCTCCCCCTCGCTGAGCAAGCCGAGAATAAAGATCTGAAGCGACATTGCGATCCTCCTCATCATATGAAAAAAGGGCCGACAGGACCTTTTCCTGTCAGCCCATCCGATCTTATTTTACATGAATTGCGGTTCCGCTGCAGGCTCCTTTCCCGCCTTGGCCGATTTGACCGGCTTAAACTGGTGAATGAACAGGTTGATGACGAGCGCACCCGCACCTACCAGGGCCAAACCGAGGACGTATTCCGCCGTTTTCCCGCCTCCAAAGAGCAGGTTGTAATCCAGATGAATGGTGTAGAACATCGGCGAAATGTGGCTGAATGCCTTGAAGAATGCCGGCATCATCTCCGGCGGCAGCACAGCTCCGCCCGCAATCGTCTGCGACAGCAGCAGCGGCAGATTCAGCATCATGCCGGCCTGGCCGAGCAGCAGCACGCAAATGCTGGTGAACTCGATGGCGACGAGCATTTCCAGGGAGTGCACCATCCACATCTTCAGGAACGTCTCCACTCCGTAGTTGTGGAAGCCGAAGTAGATAGCCAAACCGACCAAATTACTCGATATTCCGCTGGGAACCGTCAAGTCCAGATATCATGCGGGCCTGCAGTCGCTTCGAAAACACTTGGGAAACCTCCCCCTGGAAAGGATGGTAAAGAACAATGCCTATTGAAAGCCAAATCCGCGAATACCTGACCCGAGAGGCAGAGACCATGGAATGCCCCCCGGCTGTTTCCAAACGAATCGAGCAATCCTATTCTCAATACGTACAACGACAAAGGAGCAAAAAAACGATGAAAAAAAGATGGATCGGCGGCATCGTTGCTGCCGCAATTATGATTCCAACCGCGGCATTCGCGGCCCCTCCCCTGATTGAAATGGCGACGAGAACACCGATGACGGCTGAACAAGTCAAGGTGGATGTGGTTGGCCAGGCAGCGCTTGACAAGCTGTATCGCTCTTACCCGGAAACCAAGTCGTTTGAAATTGTCGACGCCAGCCAGCTTGGAGGAAATCCCGCGAATGCAAGTCAGGGGAAAGCTATCCAAACCAGTATCGTGCTGCAGGAAAAGGGAGATCACGGCAAAAAGATCCGGCTTGATCTGAACGGGATTACGGGTGAAATCGAACATGTAAACCAAGAAAACTGGCAGCCTCAAGACAAGCCGGTCATCTCCTTAACCGATCAAGAAATCAAGTCGAAGGTCGATGATCTCATTAACAAACTGTACGGCAGCACCGGTAAGTACGAATACAGTATGGAGCCGATGCAGAATTCGGACTCAAAAACGTTGATATTGAACTATACGGAAAAGGGATCGACAACGCCGTTCTATCAGGCATTGGTTCAAGGGAATACGATCAGCGTTTCGCTGATCGGAGGCGGCCCTGCCGCAACCGTGGAAGGCTTCTTCACTACAAACGGCAAGCCTGACTATACTGCGGATGCCTTTTTAAACGATGAAAAGCTCTTTGCTTTACTTCACATGAGCCCAGCAGAATTGAAACAAGAATTGGCAAAAGGTGCATCTGTCGCCGAGATCGCAGCATCCAAAAAGATCTCCAAGCAACAAGTCATAGACGTCATCGCAAGTACTCAGGCTAAAAAACAATTCCAGGCCGATTCGCATGGAGGAGCTTCCGATGACGAGCGTGCACTGGAACAATTGAAACAAATGGTTGAACCCAAAGTATCGCAAGTGATTGAACATAAAACGGAAACGCCTTGGTAGAAAGATCAGTACAGGCGCCAGAAATGGCGCCTGTTTTTATTTAGGGTACCCCCATAGAACTGATCGTCTCAAAAAGAGAACCATCCATTTTCTTAAAAACCTAAAATTTTGAGGAAAAGACCTATAAATCTTGTAGGTTTTTGACCCGGTTTGTTTGTTAAAATGGAAAGGAGCACCTATTGCAGCATCCATCCAACCACTGATTAAGGAGGAAACGAGATGACTCAGCCTGTGACGCAGCGCGAGCCTTTGGTCACCCACATTTATACCGCCGACCCTTCGGCTCACGTGTTTGAAGGCAAATTGTATATTTACCCTTCCCACGACCTGGACCATGAGCACACGTCCAATGATAACGGGGACCAGTACGACATGGAGGACTACCACATCCTGTCCATGGACGATGCGAACTCCCCATGCCAGGACCACGGCGAGGCGCTGCATCTCCGCGATATCCCTTGGGCCAAGCAGCAGCTCTGGGCTCCGGATGCGGCTTATAAGAACAACACGTACTACCTCTTCTTTCCGGCACGGGATCACGACAACATTTTCCGGATCGGCGTAGCCACCAGCTCCTCTCCCGCGGGACCGTTCACTCCGCAGCCGGAATATATTCCGGGCAGCTTCAGCATTGACCCGGCCGTTCTTATGGATGATGACGGAAGCGCTTTTATATACTTCGGCGGGTTGTGGGGCGGCCAGCTGGAAAAATGGCAGACGGGCACCTTTGATCCGAATGCAGAAGGCCCGGCGGCCGACGAACCGGCGCTGGGGCCAAGAGTGGCTGAGCTGAGCGACGACCTGCTCACCTTCAAGGACGCGCCACGCGAAATCTCCATTCTTGATGAGAACGGCCAGCCGATTTTGGCAGGGGACGAGGAACGGAGATATTTTGAAGGACCGTGGGTACATAAGCATAACGGACTGTATTATCTGTCCTACTCGACCGGCACGACCCATAACATCGTATACGCTGTGAGCGAGAACCCGCAGGGACCTTTTACGTACAAAGGAAAAATCCTGACGCCGGTCATCGGCTGGACGACTCACCACTCGATCGTGCAGTTCCAGGATAAATGGTACTTGTTCTATCACGACAGCTCCCTCTCGGGCGGCGCGGACAACAAACGCTGCGTCAAATTCACCGAGCTGACGATCCACGAGGACGGTACGATCGAAACGATCGATCCGTACGGGAAGTAATTGCATGTGACACGCTCGAGGCAAAATGAAAAGGCTTACCTCCACCAAATGGAGATAAGTCTTTTTTGGTTTGCAGCGCCGTACAGGGCAGCTCCACATATGGCGCTCCCAAAAGGTTAGCAAAGGTCCAAGTAACGTGAAAGCAGACATTTCAACCCCTTCAATTCCTCATAGAATGCGGAAGGGCGATGCTTAAGTTTGTGGGCACAAAAAAACCGACTCCCTTGGGAATCGGTCATCATTCTTATTTACGCTTCATTGCACTATGCTTGAATGAAGTAATCACATAACGAATGCTCACTCTTATTTTGCCGTAGCCGATTAGCTGCCGTTTCCGTCCATTGGACAATCAACTACAGCTCACCACGCTTCACCGATTCGATTAATTCTTCTGTGGAGTACAATTTGCCCTCCACCAGATCCGTCTCCGATGCTTCGATCATATGGCGGATTTCAGGATCAGAATCCAGCTCATCTACAGGACTGTGGACCTCATATTCCAGGCCATCTATACGAATAAATTCTTTGTGATCTTTCAAATACGATTCAATGACCGTACCGTCAGGAGCTTTTAGACTAAAATTCATCCTTCCAACCTCCTTTTGCCTTTCCTGATCTGAAACAACCTTACCCTGAAATTATAACATATCTCCTATCCCTGACTCATTAACAAAAAAATAACCTAAACTTTAATTTTGCATTTGTGGAATAGGTTGTAACCCATTTATACGATCATGTTTCGCGTCTAAATAATCCAACCACATATCAACAACCTGCTTGCCGTTAATTAGGTCAATATTTAAACCTTTCGCATACGTATAAGCATTTGAGGAAAAATCACTCGTTGTGATCACATAACCTCCCGCCGCACCCTGTTTGATCATTTGAGAATGCACGATAGCGATAGGATCAAATCCTACTAAATTCTGATCACTATAGCATTTTACTTGCCCAAGATATAGTCCTTCATCAGAATGCTCCTCAATATCGATGCCAAAGTCCCCTGACCCTTTTGTGACATAAGTTCTGCCACCACGCACCGTGGTTATGATCTCAGCAGCGAATTGCTCAAATAACAATGGATTGCCTTCCTTCTCCATTTCCAAATCACGTTTGAAACGATTATATAAACCAATTCGAAGGGTCTCCTTCATATCTTCATGAGAAGAGAATGCTTCAAGGGCATTTTCTTGATAGTTCACTAGCAGTAGCTTCTGTTTCTGATTCGAATACAGCAAATAACAGATTATGATGATCGATAAACTGAACAAAATGGTCATTTAGCTTCACTCCTTTAACAACCATCATTGCCAATCATTATACGTTTCAACCTGCAGACTCTTTATATCAAGAAAGAAACTAAATACTAATATTCTACTTGTAGGGAGTAGTATGTCATCTTTAAATTTGATAAAACAATTGGAATACGCCATTGCCCTTGACTAACAGTAAACGCTTGCCAGTCCCCGTTCGAGATTTTCATTTCTATAGATGATCATGCTTGGCGCTCATTAAAAAGGCTTACCT
Organism: Paenibacillus sp. FSL R5-0378; assembly: GCF_038009285.1. NCBI lineage: Bacteria > Bacillati > Bacillota > Bacilli > Caryophanales > Paenibacillaceae > Paenibacillus > Paenibacillus sp. FSL R5-0378. Next base: position 2,357,109 of record NZ_JBBPAY010000001.1, on the reverse strand, counting down.
CCACCAAATGGAGATAAGCCTTTTTTGGTTTGCAGTGCCGTACATGGCATCACGAAATGGAGAGACAGATCAACCGGCGTTGTCCCTGCCGTCAGGGTCTACGCTACCCCTTCGGCAAAATTCCGGATGGCGTCCATATAGGACGAGGCTGGATACTCTTGCTTGGCGTGTTCGTATCCCGGATTGCCTTCGGACCACGAGCAGGTCAATTCCAGCTTCGTCCGGTCTCCCACCGGCGTCAATTGATAAGTCATATCACAATATACGGATTCATGCTGTTCATTGTAAGCCGGAGCAGGATGCTGTTCATACGAAAACTCTCGGTTCGGCTCGTACGACTTCACGAATCCGTACACATGAAGCGTCCGGTCCCCATCGGGCCCCGGTCCCCGGAATTCGACGCGGGCCCCCGGCTCAAAAGTCGATTCGATGCTGGACCCGAACAACGTGGCGCGTGTACCTTCCGATGTGGCAATGGCCGCCCACACCCGCTCGGGCGGAGCTGCGATCAAGACTTCGTACGTCAAGCTGCTGCTTGATGGATTGACTGCCATTTCATTCACCTTCCATTGCTTGATAGGAACGGGTGTTGCTGGATCGTTTCATCCATTTTTTCACTTTAGCATGCAGGCTGGTTGAAGCCAATCTATTTTTTTGCTTAAACGAAACGCATGTTCACTCATCCATCTTAAGCAGCAGCTTCCCGCGCGTGGATCCGGTCTCCAGAAGACGAAGCGCTTCATTGGCTTCATGTGCCGGGTAAGTCCCGAAGATGTCGGCATGGACTTCTCCTTTGGCCAGCATTTGCAGCGCTTCATTGGCCCTTTGGCCTGCCCTCTCGGGGTTAGCATCGCTGTATGTACCAAGCTGAAATCCGGCGACGGACAGATTTTTAAACCACAGCTCTTGGGTCGATTGCAGTGTATCCGGCTCCCCACCGGCGTTGCCAAGCACAACGAGCTGACCAAATGGCTTCATCACGTCAAGACTCGCCCTTCTCATGGCTCCACCTACAGGATCCAGTACGGCATCAACGCCTTGGCCGCCAGTAGCCCTCATCGTCTCTTCGACAAATCCGGAGCGGATACATAATTCATCGTACCCAAGGGAGGAGGCAAGGCTCTTTTTACTTTCCGATCCAACCGTGCCCAACACCAAGCCGGCACCCAACCGGCGGGCGACCTGGCCAAGGAAACTTCCCAGTCCTCCGGCGGCGGCATGGACCAACAGGCTTCCGCCTGTCTGCAGGCGAATCACGTCTTTCATCACGATCAGAGCCGTAGTCAAATTGACGATGGAAGCGGCAGCCACTGCCAGATCCAGAGTGGAATCGAGCTCTGCAAGCCGTACGGTCAGTTCGGGTCTGACGGATACCACCGTAGCAAATCCCCCAATCTCAGACAGCGTCATCGCCGCAACCGGCTCGCCTACACGGAAGCCCTTGACGCCTTCGCCTATCTCCCGCACATAGCCGGCAACCTCTAAACCGGGAACATAAGGCGGCTGAACGTGGTCAAATTCCCCTCTGGCCAGCATCACATCCACGAAGCCTACACCGGCATACGCGACGTCGATGGTCAATCTGCCCGGTGCTGCAGACAGAGTCTTTACTTCTTTCAGGCGAAGGGCTTGCGCCTCCCCCGGTTGTTCTACGATTAGAGCTTTCATCAGAATTACTCTCCTTTCTAATTTTCTACTGGAATCGCCTGCTGCTGTTTTCGATGAATCTTTCTGCGCCTCGTTTCCAGCAGGATCATGAAGACGATCAGCGTCAATCCCAATAGCGTAACCCCTCCGGAAAAAAGCGGTACTGCTCGAAGCCCAAACCGGCTGTCGATGACCATTCCTCCCAGCCAGGCCCCCACTGCGTTGCTGATATGCAGCGCAGATACGTTCATGGTGGTGGCCAGATTTGGCGCTTCCTTTGCCTTGCTCATTACGAGGACCGTAAGACAGGGAAGAATGCCGAAGCTGAACACCCCCAGAAGAAAAATATCCGCCACGGCAAAAATCTTGCTTTCGAGTGTCACTGTAAAGGCAAAGAGGCATACTGCTAACCCCGCGGTGATTCCGATCAGCGCAGGTCTCAAGCTCCAATCGGCCAACCTCCCTCCCGCTACATTGCCAAGGGTGACGCCAATGCCGAACAAAACCAGAATCCACGAAACGGAGCGGCCGTCAAACATGGCCAGCTGCTCCAGCAGCGGAGCTACGTACGTAAAGGTCATAAACACGCCGCCAAAACATAAAGCGCTCACCAGCAGCGCGAGTAATACTTCCGGTTTGCCCAGAACGCCGATTTCCCGTTTCAGCGGATCAGTCCGGGTGCTCAGATGGCCGGGAAGCAGCCGGAAGAGTCCCGCCACCGCCGCGGCCCCGATGACGGCAATCGCCGCAAACGTATAACGCCAGCCAAGGGCATGGCCAACCCACGTACCAAAGGGAACGCCGGCGATGTTCGCTATGGAAGAGCCGCTGACGAGAACGGATATCGCCCAGGCCCTCTTATCGGCGGTCACCATCTCAGCCGCCATGACCGTGGCCACGCCGAAAAACGAGCCGTGCGTCAAGGACATCAAGATCCTCGCTGTCATCAGCACGGAGAAGTCTTGAGCGGATACGGCCAAAGCGTTGCTGAGGACAAACAGCAGCATAAGGAGGAGAAGCAGCGTTTTCCGGGGCAAACGTCCCGTCAATATCATGATGAGCGGAGCAGTAACGGCAACGCCAAGCGAATAGCCTGAAATGAGCAGCCCGGCATCCGATATCGTGACCTGCAGGTCCGAAGCGATGTCGGGCAGTATGCCCATGATGACGAATTCAGCCATGCCGATGGCAAATGCGCACAAGGAAAGCACCAATAGAGGGCGTAACGGAGAAGATAAAGGCCGGGGAACTTCAGGTGATGGTTTCATACAGACGCCTCCTTTCGGTAAATCACATTACGTTAAGGAGGCAGAGGGAACCAGATCAAATTTTTAACTAGTATAAAAACTAACAGGAACATTCAGGGCAAAAAAAAAAAACCGCACTTCGGCGAAAAAATTCGCTTACATGCGGGCAGCCGGGCGAGTCTTCAACCATGCCTCCAGCTTTTCGGGCGTACGTGTCTCCGGCAGCGGCATATAGATGCAGCACATCAGATTTTCAAGATCATTGATTTGGGTAAACGTAATGATTTCAAAGTGCAGGTGCCCCATTGCCGGGTGCTTCACTTCGATTCGCAGGCCGTTCTTTTCGGCTACTTCATGAAGAGGCCACCATTCGGCAAATTCTTTGCTGCTAATGGTCAGTTCCTCAATGAGCCGGGTATACCAAGGCTGACTTGCCGAGCGGTCGTACAGCTTCCTGTAGAAAGAAAGCGCGATTTTGGTCGAGTGCTCCCAATTAATAATTTTGGTCCGAAATGCAGGATGCATAAAAGTAAGGCGGAGCATCTGCATGTCCTCGGGAGGTATCGCTGAAAAATCCGTCAAAATTTCGCAGGCGAGCTCGTTCCAGGCGATGAGGCGATTTTCCGGTCCGATGACGAAAAAGGGATACGGCGTGCTCGCCACCAAATTCATAAAGGCGGGCGACAGCTTGTATGCCGACATATCCCTGGATGGTACCGGATACCTCCCGGCAAGAAGATACAAATATTCACGCTCCGTAGGGCTCAGCTGGAGCGCAGAGGACAGGCGATCCAGTACCTCGGGCGATGCGGATACTTCCCGGCCCTGCTCTAACCACGTGTACCAAGTAATGCTTAAGTCGGCCAGCTGCGCCACTTCCTCCCGGCGGAGTCCTGGCGTTCTGCGGCGCGTATGTCCCTGCGGCAGTCCAAACTGCTCTGGTGTCAGCTGCGCTCGTCTAGCTTTCAGGAAATCTCCGATCGCTTTTCGGTTCAAACCGGCTTCCATCGGTCCAGTCCACTCCTATCCAGGTAGTTTTTATGCTAGTTACGTTTGCTACTGCCTTCAGTATAAACGGCATGTTAATCTCGCTTCAAGCCATGATGTCCCTTAACCAAATATCAGGAAAGAAGGAACAAATTCTATGACACTGCATGCACAAGCCAAAAAATTCATACAGGATACGGCATCCCTGCCGCCCTCCCACACACTGGATCCTGTGGAGCTGCGCAAAATAGCCGCAGGAACCGTCATTTCAGATACGTTCGAGCTCGCATCGGTTCAAGATAGGAGCATCGAGGGGCCTTACGGTGATCTGCCGCTGCGGATCTACCGGCCAGAGCGGGAAGGCCCGCTGCCCGTTATCGTATTCTATCACGGTGGAGGCTTCGTCATATGCGATGTGCAGAAGTATGACCCGATGTGCCGCATGCTGGCGGCAGTAACCCGTTGTGCCGTCGTATCGGTGGACTACAGGCTGGCTCCCGAACATCCTTTTCCCGCCGCTCCGACAGAGGCCGTCTTCGCCGCCAAATGGGTGGCGGAACATGCCGGGGAACTCGGATTTGACCCCTCCAAGCTGACCCTAGCGGGGGACAGCGCCGGTGGTAATCTGGCAGCCGTAGTTGCCCAACAGCTGCGTGATTTGGGACAAGTCGATGTTGCTGGGCAAATATTAATTTGCCCCCTCACGGATTATTCGCAAAGCTATGAATCGGAAGATCGATTCGCCGAAGGTTATTTTCTAAACCGTAACGTGCTGGATTACTTCAGGAAGCATTACTTAAAGGGGAGCACCGACCGTTCGAACCCGCTCGCATCGCCGATGCTCGGCCGCCTTGACGGCCTGCCGCAGACACTAATCATCACGGCCGAGTATGATCCGGTCCGCGACGAAGGGGAAGCGTATGGCAGACGGCTTGCGGAGGCCGGGGTCTTAGTCACATTCAGGCGTTATCCCGGCATGATCCACGGCTTTTACGCCATGACCGACTTGTTCGACGACGGCCGCCTCGTTTACGAGGATATCCGCAGATTTCTGCAAACCCTGGTATAATCAGCGGCTTTCTCATTTCTCCTTCCCTGCCGACATATATTGCTATCAATGGTCAACAAACGGAGGGAAGCGGCAAAATGAGCAATAGGCGAAGTACGGTAGATGAGGAGATCGGGCGTTTGACGGCCTATCTCCTGAAGACGCAGCAGTCGGACGGCTCCTGGCGTTTTTGCTTTGAAAACGGAATCGGCATCGACGCCTTCGTGATCATCCTCTTTCGTATTTTGGAGGCGGATCCGGAAGGTATCATCCGGCAGCTTCACGACCGAATCTGCAAAGAGCAGCAGCCTGACGGATGCTGGAAACTGTATCCCGATGAGGAAGAGGGCAGCTTATCCGCTTCGGTGGAGGCTTACTATGCCCTGCTTTGCTCCGGTTACAGCCGGCCGGAGGAGGAGCATATGCAGCGCGCCAAGCGGTATATCCTTTCGCGTGGAGGAATCGGTAAGGTCGACAGCATTTTGACCAAGGCGATCCTGGCAGCGACGGGCCAGCGCCCCTGGCCCCGGTCGATCTCCATGATCCCGCTGGAGGTGCTGCTGTTCCCCTCGTATTTTCCGATCAACTTTTTCGAATTTTCGGGCTATTCCAGAGTCCATCTCACGCCGCTGCTGATCATGGCGGACCGGAAGTTTTCGGTTTCTCCGCCGGACGCTCCCGACCTCTCCGACCTTGCCTCCCCGCGCTTGGATGCCGACGAAGATGATCCGCTGCCGCGGGAGTACGAGAACCTGCAGGCGGAACTCCGCCGGGGAATGAACAGGCTGATCGGCACGCCGCGTTTCATCCATGAAGCCGCCGTGGAACGGGCCGAGCGGTTTATGCTGGATCGAATTGAGCCGGACGGCACCCTGTACAGCTACGCAAGCAGCACGATTCTGATGGTTCTGGCGCTGCTTGCCTTGGGCTATGAGCGGGAGCATCCCGTCATCAGCGATGCCGTCAGAGGGCTGACTGCCATGCAGTGTCAGGCGGACGGGACGACTACGATCCAGAATTCGCCCTCCACCGTCTGGGACACCGCCCTGATCGCCGATGCCCTCCAGGAGGCCGGGGTTGCGGAGAATCATCCGGCCATCCGTCAGGCCGCCTCCTACCTGCTGTCCCGGCAGCAGGACAAACCGGCCGATTGGAGTCTCCATAACCCGGACACGGCTCCCGGCGGCTGGGGATTCTCCGAGTCGAACACGATCAACCCGGATGTGGATGACACCACGGCGGCGCTGCGCGCGATATCCCGCCTAACGGAAACAGACCCGCTGTACCGGGAAGCATGGAACCGCGGGCTGAATTGGGTGCTGTCGATGCAGAACCGGGACGGAGGCTGGCCGGCGTTCGAAAAGGATACCGACAAGCACATCCTGACCTGGCTCGCAATCGAAGGGGCCAAGTCCGCGGCCATCGATCCCTCCGAGGCGGATCTGACGGGCCGGACGCTGGAGTACCTCGGCCATTTTGCGGGTTTGACGCAGCGGCATGAGTTCATCCGGCGGGGCGCAAACTGGCTGATCCGGCACCAGGAAAAGGACGGCTCGTGGTACGGGCGCTGGGGAGTATGCTACATCTACGGCACCTGGGCAGCATTAACAGGACTGGCGGCAGCCGGTGTACCGGCCAGTCATGATGCGATCCAAAAAGGCGTCCGTTGGCTTGAGCAGATCCAAAACCCGGACGGCGGATGGGGCGAATCCTGCCGGAGCGACCGAATCATGCGCTATGTCTCCCTCGGAGCGAGCACGCCGTCGCAAACGGCCTGGGCTTTGGACGCGCTCATCGCAGTGCAGGAGCAGCCGTCGCCTTCCGTGGACCGGGGCGTCCAAAGGCTGACTTCCCTGCTGCAGCAGGACGGCGGCATGACGGCCTATCCGACGGGGGCCGGCCTTCCCGGCACCTTCTACTCCCAGTACCACAGCTACCGATACATTTGGCCGCTTCTGGCGCTGAGCCATTACAAGCGCAAATACGGCCATGCCTCCCCGGAAACACCAAAGCCGCCGGATCTCTGACAAGAGTCCGGCGGCTTTTTTCAAACCGTTTTTACTGAAATATGACTTATTCCATGGAAGACGATCCCTGTATCCGCTCCAGCTCATCGCGTTTCTGCCGGAGAAGGTTCTCGATCCGCTCAAGCTCTTCCCGCGCCCGGTTTGAAGCGCTCTCGGCTTGCTGGATCTGCTGTTCATATTCCATCCGCCGGCGCATGGGCATCAGCATGCAATCGTAGACCCATTCGCCATCCCGTTCCACGGCCGAAGCGTTAAGTAGCACGGGAAGGGGTTCGCCGCTGCTCGTTTTAAACGTCAAATACATTTCCTCGACGCCCCGGTTCAGCTTCATGAGCGGAAGAAAATAGATTTGAAAAAAAATCCGGCTGGAACGGGTCAACAGCGATTCGAAGCTGCTTCCGCACATTCCCCGTTTCTCATATCCTAGCATGCGGCACAGCGTGGCGTTGACGTCCTGGATAACGCGATTATCGGCCATGGACACATATCCGCAAGGCGCCCGATCCAATCGTTCGTCCATGCTACCGTGTGGACTCACTTGTCTGACCGGCTTTGGCCGAAGTCAAGTAGGCTTGAATCAGCTGAATCGTTTCATCGGGATGGCTCATGTGCGGACAATGGCCGGTAGCATCCATGAGCTGAAATTCGCTATCCGGCATGTGGGTATGGATATAAGCCCCTGCTTCCAGAGGCGCGATCACGTCCTCGGCGCATTGGAGAATCAAGGAAGGCACGGTGACCTTTCCAAGCGCATCCCGGTAATCCGAGAGAAACGTCGCTTCGGCAAACCGCCGGGCCACCTTCGGATCGGTTGCGCAGAAGCTCTGCTCGAGCTCGCCGGACAACTCGGGGCGACCCGGGTTACCCATGATGACAGGGGCCAGATAACTTGCCCAACCCTGATAGTTTTTGTCCATCATATCCATTAGAGCGAGCAAATCCTCGCGTTCGAAGCCTCCGATATAATCGGGAAGGTCGTTTAAATACCGTGCGGAAGGGCCTATCAGAATCAGCCGTTCAAAATATTCGGGTCTGCGGATGGAAGCGAGAATGCCGATCATGGCACCTACGGAATGACCTACGAAAATCGCGTCCCTTGCCCCCAGTGCCTCGCATATATCCAGAACATCCTGGGCATAGCCGTCCAGATCGCTGTAGCGGACCGGATTATACGCCCGAATGTCTGACCTGCCGGATCCGACAAAATCAAACAAGACCACTTTGTAATGATCTTCGAAAGCAGGTGCGACAAAACGCCACATGTTTTGGTCGCAGCCGAACCCATGGGCAAAAATCAAATACTGCGTGCCGCTCCCGGTGACTTGAACGTTGTTACGGACGAGAATCTGTTGATGGTCCATGTTGCTTCCTCCCGTATACACAGAGTTATTTTCTATTAAATTTGAAAGATGATCGTTCGACACTAAACTTCATTATACTACTAAACTCATCCTTCGGAACAAGAGATTAACCATTCCTTTTGAGAGATGGAATCAAATTCCAGGACCACAAGGGTGAACCCTCACCTATACGCTCGAATCATTCCGGCCAGTCGGAACAATCCCCGCTCCAGGTCGTGAAGGGATGCATACGCATACGATAAGCGCAGATGCTGCCGGTCATGCCGGTCATAAATTTGCCCCGGGTTTAAGAGGATCCCCTCTTTCAGGGCCTGTTCGAACAGTTGGTGAACCGGGATGGGAACATGCAGCCGCAGCCAAATGTAAAACCCGCCTCCGGGTATCTCCCACGTTGCCATATCTTGAAAATATTGCTGAAGGATCGAGAGGGCAAAATCTCTGCGCAGCTTCAGCTTTTGCCGGATATCGGCAAGATGCGGCTCGTACCGGCCTGTGCTAAGCCACTCCGCCACGGCATATTGGGACAGCGAGCTGGCGCCGTAGTCAGTTTGCATTTTGATGTCGGCCAGCCGGTCGATGACCGGTTCCGGCCCGGCCACCCAGCCGATCCGCAGTCCCGGGCCAAGCGTTTTGGACATGCTCCCCATATAGAGGACAAGGCCCTGCGGATCGGCCGACTTGAGCGGCGGGGGCGGCGGCGCGTCCAGCCACAAATCTCCGTATACGTCATCTTCGATTACCGGCAGCCGCTCCAAGGCCGCAGCCTTCATCAGCTCTTCCCGGCGCTTCTCTGACATGACCCGTCCGGTTGGGTTATGGAAGCTCGGGATCGTATACAGCAGCCCCGCCTGATGCTGACGTTTGGCCGGTCCCACCGCATCCGGACGAATCCCTTCCAGGTCCATCGGAACGCCGGCGAGCCGGATCCCTGCCGACTGAAACACGTGGATCGAGTTCAGATAGGACGGAGTTTCCGTCAGAACCGTCGAACCGGGCTGGAGCAGACCGACCGATATCAGCTGCAATCCTTGCAGCGCACCCGACACGATCAGAATCGACGACGGGGAAGCGAAGATTCCCTTGGACCGTAAATATTCGCTGAGTGTCTCCCGGAGAAACCGGCTTCCTTTAGGCTCGGAATAACCCAGCGACAAATGCCCGCCGCTCCCCTTCCCGATGATTTCCTGCATACTAGCTGAAGGGAGAAGCTCAGGCGACAGCTCCCCCGTTCCAAGCCGGATGATGTCCGCCCTGGCCTCGGCCTGGTTAATTCGCTGAATCAGCTGAATGTTGGGCGGATAAGCCCCCGCCCGGACGTAGCGGTTCCAGTCGGGAGCGGGACCAGCCGCAAGCAGATTCCACGTGTTGTTGACCACCACGGTTCCTTGTCCAACCTTGGATTCGATGAGCCCATTGGCCGCAAGTTCTCCGAGCGCATAGACCACCGTGCTGCGGTTCACTTGAAACCGGGCAGCCAGTTCCCGCTGCGGAGGGATCCTCGTGCCGACAGGCCATTCCCCATTCATGATTTTCCCTTGCATATATTCGTAAATCTGCCGGTGCAGCGGCACCGGAGATGACTTGTCCAGCTGCCATTCCTCGTAACGCATAGACCCTCTTCCTATCATGGTTGATTTCGTTTATTCTAACAGATTGGTTGGGTCCTTAACCAACCAATTGGTTGGAGACCTGCAGGGGCGCCTTCGATAAAATAGGGACATTACAGGAGGAATGATATGATACACGCCTTATTTCACGGATTTATATTGGCCCTTGGGCTGATTTTGCCGCTCGGCGTTCAAAATCTGTTTGTGTTCGGTCAAGGCGCCGCCCACACCCGCTTGAGCCAGGCACTGCCGGCTGTCATTGCCGCCTCCCTTTGCGATACGCTGCTGATATCCCTGGCGATCATGGGCGTTTCCGTCGTCGTGCTTGAATATGCCTGGATCAGAACGGTCCTATTGGGGCTGGGGATTCCTTTCCTGCTGTACATGGGCTACGTCACGTTAACCAGCAAACCGCTCGCCCATAACGGGGAAGACGCCCGGTCTTTATCGACTCGAAAGCAAATCGCTTTTGCCGTATCGGTATCCCTGCTCAATCCCCATGCGATTCTGGACACCGTCGGCGTGGTAGGCACAAGCTCCTTAAACTATGCCGGCTGGGAAAAGCTGGCGTTCGGCGCGGCATGCGTCCTCGTCTCCTGGGTATGGTTCGCCGGGCTCGCCGCGGCGGGACGGGCCGCCAGAAACCTCGATTCGACAGGCAGGCTCAGATCGTGGCTGAACCTGCTGTCCGCCGTCATTATGTGGGTTACGGCCGCTTATTTGGCTTACAGCCTGTTTAGGGGATGATGACGAGGAGTGAAGGATCCGGTGGGTCCAATGAGGTCAACGCAGGTTAGTTCAAAACAGGTCCAAACAGGCTCAAGTAACACGAGATTCACTTAGTATACTTTTTTTCAGTGCTTACCAGAAACCGAAAGAAGAATTATAATGTTACCGAATCCACCAGGAAAAGGAGGAAATTGAAACGTGAAGTATACCTATTTGGGAAAAACAGGATTAAAGGTCAGTCGTCTCTGCCTCGGTACGATGAATTTTGGTCCAAGCACCGAGGAGAAGGAAGCCTTCAAGATTATGGATGCAGCCCTCGACGCAGGTGTCAATTTCTTCGATACGGCCAACGTCTACGGCGGTAATGAGCACCGCGGATGGACTGAGGAAATCATCGGCCGCTGGTTCGCCCAAGGCGGCGGAAGACGGGAAAAAGTCGTGCTCGCCACAAAAGTATACGGCAACATGGAACATCCTATCGTGGATCCCAATGAGCAAGGGGGACTTTCCGCGTACAAGATCCGCCGCCACCTGGAAGGCTCACTCCGCAGGCTGCAGACGGACCATATCGAGCTCTATCAAATGCACCATGTGGACCGGAACGTGTCCTGGGATGAGCTCTGGAACGCTTTTCAAACTCATCAGAACCAGGGAAAAATCGGATACGTCGGCGCCAGCAACTTTGCCGGCCGCGACCTGGTGAAGGCGCAGTACGAAGCGGAGAAGCGCGGCCTGCTCGGCCTGGTGTCCGAGCAGCACAAATACAGCCTGCTCTGCCGGCTGCCGGAGCTTGAAGTGCTCCCTGCTGCGGAAGAGCATGGCATCGGTGTCATCGCCTGGAGCCCGCTGGACGGCGGCGTGCTTGGCGGCAACCTGAACCCGAAGGAAGGATCGCGGACTGCGCGCCAGACCGAGCGGCTTGAGAAGCTGCGCCCGCAGCTGGAACAGTTCTCGAAGCTGTGCAAGGAGCTGGGTGAATCCGAAGCGACGGTGGCGCTCGCCTGGACGCTCGTGCATCCGGCGATGACAGCCCCGATCATCGGACCGCGGACGCTGGAGCAGTTCGAGCAGACGCTCCGGGTTGTGGAGGTCGAGCTGAGCGAAGACGTGCTGGCGCGCCTGGACGAAATTTTCCCGGGTCCCGGCGGAGAAGCCCCTCGGGCTTATGCTTGGTAACCCGCAGTAAAAGAAAGCTTGCTTGATCGAACTCATCCTATTCAGATGCGCTTGGCCTTCCGGACATGTTCCGAGTGCTAAAAATCAGCGCCAGTCTGACTAGAAAAGGCTTATATTCTCTTATACCTTCAATAGAGAACACACCTTGAGGCTTCAAGGTGTGTTCTTGCTGTTTATTGATTAGTCTCTGAACTGCCGGAAGAAGGAGCGCAGATCTTCGGCAAGCTGATCCGGTACCTCCATGGCGGCGAAATGGCCGCCCCGATCGAACTCCGACCAATGCACGACCGTATACATGCTCTCGGCAATCCGGCGGACCGGCAACCCCCCATTTTTCGGTTATATCAACAAAAAAATTCCGCAGGAGCCGCGGAATCTTTTCGCTTAACTGTATGACCTCAACCCGGCATAGAAGAAAGCCGGTCCATATGGCGATGCAGCCTATCCACCAGGTTCGCATCGTCCCCCTGCTCCAGCCATTCCTCAATGGAAACGCGCAGAGCCGCCATATAGACGGCCACCAGAAACCGGACTTCATCACGGTCCGCCCCGGTTTCGAGCCTCGAGCCCAGCGCATCGCAGAGAGCCGGCTCCGTCTCCATCAGCGTATACAAAAATAAGGACGCGATAGAGGGCGTCTGCCCGGCTATGCGGTACCGGAGCACAAGACCCGGGCGCTGCTTCTCGTATTGGCCGGCCAGGTAACCGAAGACCGATTGCAGGGCGGCATGGGGTGATGCCGGAGGCTCCGCTTCCAGCAGGTATCGGACCCCATCCAGCTGCGTGCTGCGGATCGGTCCCGACAGCACTTCCTCCTTGGACGCATAATACCGGAAGAACGTGCGCGACGACATCGTGACCGCATCGGCAATGTCCTGAATCGAGGTCTGCTCATAGCCCTTCTGCTGAAAAAGCCGCAGCGCCGCTTCCTCAATCGCCGCCTGGGCCAGACGCTTCTTTCGCTCCCTTAAACCTGCCGGCGCTTCTATGGGATGTATGTTTTCTTTAGGATTCATCTCGAATTCTTCCTTCATTGACTTTTGTCACTCAGTGACATTATATTAAATTTAAGCGCAATCCACAATGCAAAATACGGACACAACAGCGCGAAGACGTAGGCCCAAGCTTTTCGGGACGGGCCATTCTTATGATTCCACCTGTTAGCACAGCTTATTTCAATCATTCGATCATCCCTAAAGACAGCTCCGTCCTGCTAAGGCAAGGCCAAAATACTCTGCTTATGAAAGGATGGTTTGATGATGAATCCGTCAGATCCCATTGCCCCGGAAGCCCTGAATCTGTTCAGCGGTGCCAGCGGGGACAATCCGTTCCCTGTATTCGCCCAGATGAGAGAATTGAACGCTGTCATTCCGATCCCGTTTCCGATGGGCGGGCCGGATCGTCAAGCGTGGATGGTCACCCGGATGGAGGAAGCGATGCAGGTGCTCAAAGACCATGCCCATTTCACGGTGGACCCCGCTTCGATCGACGGGAATGAAGATTTCAGAAAGAGCTTAGCCGGCGGTTCGGATGCGTCCGCACCTCCCACCTTTTTCACCGGACACTCCATGCTCACGGTCGATGACCCGGACCACCGGCGGCTGCGGAGCCTCGTATCCAAGGCGTTCTCGCCGCGATACATGGAGAGCCTTCGTCCCCGCGTGCAGGAAATCGCCGACGAACTGCTCGACCATGTCCAGGCGCAAGGCGAGATGGACCTCGTCAAGGACTACGCCTATCCGCTCCCGATCAACGTCATTTCCGAAATGCTGGGCGTTCCACAGGAAGACCGGGAGCAGATACATACCTGGTCGGCCGCTCTCGCCCATGGGCTGGGACTGGGAAGACGCGAGCCGGGCGTTGAAGAGAATATGCGCGCCTTCGGCGAGTACACCGCCCGGCTGGTAGCTTCCAAACGGCGGCAGCCTGCGGACGACCTCATCAGCCAGCTCATCGCGATCGAAGAGGCAGGGGACCGGCTCTCGGAAACCGAGCTCGTGTCGATGATCACTCTGCTCATCTTTGCCGGCCACGAAACGACCTCGAACCTGATCGCCACCGGCAGCCTGATGCTGCTGGATCATCCGGAGCAGCTGGAGAAGCTCAAGGCCGAGCCGAGCCTGGTGCCTTCCGCCGTTGAGGAGCTGCTGCGCTTCAACGGGCCGGCCACCATTGCCGGACCCCGCTTTGCCACGGAGGACATCGTGCTCGCCGGGCAGTCCATCAAGAAAGGCGATGCCGTGATCCCCGTGCTGAAATCGGCCAATCGGGACGAGCGCCAGTTCGACCAGTCCGAACAGCTTGACATTACGCGCCAGATCAACCGGCATCTCGCCTTTGGCCACGGCATCCATATGTGCCTGGGAGCGCCGCTGGCCCGCATCGAAGGGGATATCGCCTTTACTACGCTGCTGAAGCGCATGCCGAATCTGCGGCTGAGCATTCCCCGGGATGAGGTCCCTTGGAACTTTACGCTCAGCTCCCAAGGGCTGGCTGCCCTGCCTGTGGCCTTTTAAATCCATATTCATGTGAAGCCCTTGGGACCCAAGGGCTTTTTCGTATGCGGGATGAAGCCGTGGTAGTCCGATTGGTTTCGTAAAAAGAAAACCACGGACAAAGGAAGGGTATCTCATCCTTTATCCGTGGTTTTTATTGTGATATAAGTTCATTTCGAATGGTTTACTAAGCTGCAGGGAGGACTTAGACGATCCCCTGAGCGATCATAGCGTCCGCTACTTTCCGGAATCCGGCAGCATTGGCGCCTACGACAAGATTGCCATGATATCCGTATTCATCGGCTGCCTGAACGCAGCTCGCATAAATATTTTTCATGATATCATTCAACTTTGCGTCAACCTCTTCAAAGCTCCAGGACATTCTCATACTGTTTTGGGCCATTTCCAGCGCGGATACGGCAACGCCGCCCGCGTTCGCTGCTTTGGCCGGTGCAAACAGGACACCGTTCTTCTGGAAAATTTCGATCGCCTGAAGGGTGGACGGCATGTTTGCGCCCTCACCGATCGCCTTCACGCCATTCTTAACGAGCAGAGCGGCCGATTCTTCGTCGATTTCGTTTTGCGTGGCGCAAGGCAGCGCGATATCGCATGGAACGGTCCAAATGTCACGGCAGCCCTCGACATAAACGGCATCCGGATGTTCATTGACGTAATCTTTAATCCGTTTCCGCTCCACTTCTTTCAGGCGCTGAACCGTATCGATGTCCAGTCCCTTTTCGTCATAGATATAGCCGTTGGAATCGCTGCACGCGACGACCGTAGCTCCGAGTTCTTTCGCTTTGCGCATAGCATAAATGGATACGTTTCCGGAACCGGATACGACGACTTTGCTTCCCTCAAAGGACAGATCGTTGTCTTTCAGCATTTCATCCACGAAATACACGCATCCGTAGCCGGTCGCTTCCGTACGCGCCAGACTTCCGCCGTATCCGATGCCCTTGCCCGTAAGCACGCCGGCTTCGTTGCCGCCCCGGATCCGCTTATACTGCCCGAACATGTACCCGATCTCCCGGGCTCCTACGCCGATGTCGCCGGCAGGGACGTCTGCATCGGGTCCGATATACTTATACAGCTCCGTCATGAAGCTTTGGGTAAACCGCATGATTTCCCGGTCCGACTTGCCCTTTGGATCAAAATCGGAGCCGCCCTTGCCTCCGCCGATCGGCTGGCCGGTCAATGCGTTTTTCAAAATTTGCTCAAAACCCAAAAACTTGATGATGCTTGCATTGACGGACGGATGGAACCGGAGTCCTCCCTTATATGGACCGAGTGCACTGTTAAATTGTACCCGAAATCCCCGGTTGACCTGAATCTTGTTGTTATCGTCCACCCAAGGCACGCGGAATGTGATGAGACGCTCAGGTTCGACCATGCGTTCTAAAATGCCTTCTTCCATGTACTCCGGATGTTTTGCAAGAACAGGTACCAGCGAGTCAAAAATTTCCTTAACGGCCTGGTGGAACTCATCCTCGGAAGGATTCCGGGAAACGACTAAATTATACACATCGTTAACATACTTTTCGGCTGTATTTAAACCCTTCGTATCCATTACACTATTCATAACCCAACCCCTTTTGCACAATTCGCACATTTTTTTGCACTATAACGCTTTGCTTCACTAAATTCTAATGCAGGTTTAGGGGTTTTTTCCAATAAAAAATATTTTTTTAGTCGATTAAATGCATTTATCGGTGCAAAATTACAGCAATTGCTGGCGCAGCTCCGCATCGCTTTTCGCGGATAGATAACCGAGCGGGATATCAAATACCGTTTTGGCGCCAACGGCTCCTTCTTTGGCCAACCGGACGGCCGCTCTGGCATAAGCGGTCAATACGCTTGCGGTGAATTCCGGGTTGCTCTCCAGCTTCAGGCTGAATTCGACGATTTGCTTCGTTCCTTGGCCGGTCACTCCGCTGCGGATCACAAATCCGCCGTGCGGCATCCCGCTGTGCTCGGATTTCAGCTCTTCTTCCGTAATGAAATGAACTGTTGTGTCATAGTCTGCAAAATAGTTAGGCATCTCCACGATCGTCTTTTCAATCTCGGCACGGTCCGCACCCTCTTCAGCAACGACATAGCAAATCCGTTCGTGCTTCTCGCGGGTTGCCAGTTCTGGCGTTTCGCCGCTGCGGATTTGTTCGATGACGCTTTCTACCGGGACGGTATACTGCACTCCTGCTTTGACGCCCGGAACCCGGCGGATGGCATCCGAGTGGCCCTGGCTGACGCCTTTACCCCAGAATGTGTATTCCTTACCCTGCGGGAGAATCGACTCAGCGAGCAGTCTGTTCATGGAGAACAGGCCCGGATCCCAGCCGGTCGAAATGACGCTGACGGTTTGTCCGTTTTTAGCCGCTGCATCCACGCTTGCAAAAAACTCAGGAATCTTGGCATGCGTATCAAAGCTGTCCACTGTGTTAAACAGGGCGGCAATGGCCGGTGTTTGCTCGGGAAGATCGGTTGCGGATCCTCCGCACAGAATCATGACATCGATCGATCCTTTATATTGTTCCACCGTCGATACATGCTCAAATTTGACGCCCGCTTCCGCAGGCATCTGCGACGGATCACGCCGTGTGAATACCGCCACCAATTCCATATCTTCGTTCTGCGCGATGGATGCCTGGACGCCTCGTCCAAGGTTACCATAGCCTACAATTCCAATTCTGATTTTCGATGCCATTTTATGTCCCTCCACTTATTCTGATTATCCTTTTGATTATATGACATGAGATGTCATATGCAAAGCAAAAATACGAAAGAACGAGAAAAAGCCCTTGATCTCCAAGGGCTTTTGCCGATATATAGAAGTATTTACCAAGGAAGCTTGTCATCCATGTAGAAAAATCCGCCGGTCGGGCCGTCCTCAGGTATCGTTGCCAACTGAACAGCCGTTACCGCGCCTTCCTCGG
The DNA here is from genome assembly GCF_038009285.1 of Paenibacillus sp. FSL R5-0378. NCBI lineage: Bacteria > Bacillati > Bacillota > Bacilli > Caryophanales > Paenibacillaceae > Paenibacillus > Paenibacillus sp. FSL R5-0378. The sequence goes on along the minus strand of NZ_JBBPAY010000001.1, from coordinate 2,339,852 downwards.
CCGTCAGTTCGGCCTTGTCACCGCCCATGCGGGTCTTAACCAATCCCGGATGCACCGCGTTTACTTTCAAGTTCGTCCCGCTGGTCTTTTGCGCCCAAAAGGCCGTCAGCATATTCAGCGCCGCTTTCGAGGCTGAATAGGCGGGAGTCGCAATACGCTGCGCCAGCTCGTTCGTCAGGATAAATTGCATCGAGCCGAGCGCGCTGCTTTGGTTCACGATCCGCCCTGCCTCACTTTTCAGCAGCAATGGCAGCAGTGCCTCCGTAATAAAATAAGGCGCAAACGTGTTCACTTCAAACGTATCTCTGAAAGCGTCGCCTTCATATCCGGATTTTTCCAGGTGGACGCCTGCATTGTTGACCAGAATATCGAGCCGGCCGTATTCCGTTTCAATCCACTTCGCAAGTTCCACGATATGGGCTTCATTCGTCACCTCCAGCTGAACGCCGACCGCTTCGATCCCCTGCTGACGCAGCTCCGACGCCGCCTGATCCGCCGCTTCTTTCGTCCGTGCTGCCGTTAATACCGTAATGCCCTGCTGCCCCAATTGTTTGGCCACCTCAAATCCGATTCCTTTGCTGGCTCCCGTCACAAGTGCAATTTTGCTGTTGTTCATCTTCATTTCCTCCCTGTTATTGTTTTGATGAAAATGGTCATCGTTATGAAATGATCAAAGAATTTCAAGTGCTTCGTATCGCACGGGCTGCGCCTCAACCAAGTGCTTGACATACGCGGCCTGACTGTCGGCGATTTGCTCATCCGTCACATGATGCGCGTTATGCAGTGCAAAGGGCGGGAGATAGCGGGCGCTAACATAGTTGGCCAGCGCTTCCACCGGCTTTGCGATATCCCTGATTGTAAACAGGTTGTATCCTCCGGGTTGATACGAAGCGGCGGTACCCGAGGTCGAGATGGCAATACCGATCTCTTTCCCCTTCATGCGGTCCCCTCCAGGACCGAAAGCCCAGCCGTAGGTGAGAACCTCATCAAACCACTGTTTGAGGAGCGGCGGCGTGCTGTACCAGTACAGCGGGTATTGAAAAATAATCCGGTCATGGCTCTCCAGCAAACTTTGCTCCCGTGCGACGTCGATCTTTTTGTCCGGATAGGCTTCATACAGCAGGTGTACGGTCGTCTCTGCTTGCTTTTGTGCCGCTTCGGTCCAAGCCCGGTTGATCCGGGAGGCCTGTAAATCGGGATGTGCAGCAATAATTAACGTCTTCATAAAGATCGTCTCCTTTTTTGGGAATGATCATTCTATTAACAATGCGTCATGCTATGCTCATTAAAAAGATTAAGCACGGTTATTTTGAGAATGATCATTCTATAATTATGAAAAAAAATATGTTTTTATTTTTTGACGAAGCGTATCGATACGTCTGCGATCCGCTCCAGTTTTTCTTGGGGAAGGGACGTCCGTTTCATCACTCGAATTCCCACCAGAGCGTTATGAAGGTACTCCGCCAATTCTTCCGCTTCGTATTCCCTTGTAAACTCTCCGTTCTGCTGCCCCCAAAACACGATTTCCCTCACCAGCTGCTCGGCTTTGGCAAATGCCTCCGTCGCCTTTGCGTCCACCTCTTCATCACGGATCCCCAGTTCCACGGCCGAGTTCACGACCATGCAGCCTGGCGGTACGTCTTCATCCCCATGAATCATGTATTGGAAAACAAACTTCAGCGCTTGTTCGGCCGTTTCCGACTGCTTAACCCCTGCGGACATTCTGGCGTTGAACCGTTCCCCAAAGCGGTCGATCGCTTTCAGGAACAACGTATGCTTATCGGTGAACGTATCATACAGGCTTCTGCGGTGAATGCCCATATGCTCGACAAGGTCGTTCATGGATGTCTTCTCGTAGCCCTGTTCCCAGAACAGCTTCATCGCTTTCTCGAGAACGGCACTTTCCTCAAATTCTTTGCTTCTGGCCACCCCGTACACCTCCTTCCGTTATATTATCATTTCGGGAATCATCGGTATAGAAAATCTGTCCTTTCCGCTTCCCTTTCCTTTCGCTTATCTTAGAACAGTATTGCCTATTTCGAGAATGTACATTCTACTTCGAACGCTGTGAACCCTTTTCTTTACGAATTCAGCATAACATATCGGGAACGATCGGTAAAGTATTATTTTTATACATCGGAACACGAACATCTATAATTTGAAGGGTAAACGCTTTAATTTTTAGAGTGCCCCTTATGTTACGATAAGCTTAAACTAACTGCTGGAGGTTGATTATGGCTCTAACGATGCAAGGAGCGTTTTATACCGGCCAATATCGGAATGTATTCCTGGAAGCGGGTTATTCGCCAGAGGAGATCGACGCCAGGCTCGAACAAGCGTGGAATGACCTGTTTGACGGTGCACCTGAGGTTCGGATCTACTTCCCTCTTGGCGAGGATCAAGGTTATGTTCTGGATACAGGCAACTCGGACGTCCGCACCGAAGGCATGTCATACGGCATGATGATGGCCGTTCAGATGGATAAGAAAGACATCTTTGACCGGCTCTGGAATTTTTCCAAATCGTATATGCAGCATAAGGAAGGACGCTACAAGGATTATTTCGCCTGGCACTGCAAGCCGGACGGCACCCGCTTGTCTCCTGGACCTGCTCCTGACGGGGAGGAATATTTCGCAATGGCCCTGTTCTTTGCTTCAAGCCGGTGGGGCGACGGACTCCCGCCGTACGATTACTCCGAGCAGGCGAGGACGATTCTTCGCGCTTGCGTTCATAAAGGCCGGGACCAGGAAGGAGATCCGATGTGGGACCCTGCAACCAAGCTGATCAAGTTCATCCCGGAGTCTCCCTTCAGCGATCCATCTTATCACCTTCCCCATTTCTATGAGCTGTTCGCCGAGCGTGCCGACGAACAGGATCGAACTTTTTGGAAAGAAGCTGCCGTCACCAGCCGGGCTTATCTGCATCTGGCCTGTCACCCCCAAACAGGACTGTCTCCGGAGTATGCGAATTATGACGGCACGCCGGCTGAACCGCAGCCCCATGGCGATTACCGCCATTTCTTCAGCGATGCGTACCGGGTGGCGGCCAACATTGCCCTCGACTGGGAATGGTTCCGCCAGGACCCATGGCAGGTCGGGCAGTCCAACCGGATTCAGCGGTTTTTCCGGGAGATCGAACCTTCCGAATACCGGAGATACCGCATCGACGGGAGCCCTTTCGAAGAGCCGGCCCTGCACCCCATCGGGCTATTGGCTACCAATGCGATGGCATCGCTGGCCGCCGACGGTGAAGATGCGCTCCCCTTTGTTCACAAGTTCTGGAGCACCCCGCTTAGAACCGGCATTCGCCGATATTACGACAACTGCCTTTATTTCTTCAGCCTTCTGGCGCTAAGCGGAAAATATCGCATCTATTAAACATGCAGAGAGAAACTAGAAAACCCTTGATAAACAAGGGTTTTCTTTCTGCTTAATTGCAGTTCCTCCGCTGCTGATCTTTAATCCTCCTTCACATTGCGTATAACCGTCCTTTTCGTGGATTGGGTCGAAATAGACGCCTTAATGTGACTATGTAGAGTAAATAAGTCTTGATCGAAAAATCATCTTAATATAATGTTTATCTTAACGAGAAAAGACATAAGTCGCATACGCGGAGGAATCAAGATGTCAAAAGAAAAGGACCGCGTGTCACCTGAACTCGCTTCCTTACAGCAGGAAATGGTGCACGAGCTGCGCCAGAACAGCACCCGTGCCGTAATGTTCCATCAGCTTATTTCAGAACGATTGGGCTTAAACGCCACCGACCACAAATGCCTGGATTACTTGAATCAAGCCGGACCTGTCACGGCCGGCCAGCTGGCCCAGTTAACCGGGCTTACAACCGGTGCTGTGACCAGTGTCATCGACCGGCTCGAACAAGCGGGTTATGTCATCCGGGATAAGGATCCGAACGATCGCAGACGTGTCGTCGTCAAACCGGTGCCGGAAGGCTCGGCATCCATCTCTCCCTTGTTCCAATCGATCATGCAGTCGACGCTCGAGATCGTCTCGCAGTATACGGAGCAGGAACTGCAGCTGATTTTGAACTTCATCCGGCAGTGCAATGAGATGACTTTAACCGAGATGAACAAGATGAAGAACGAGAAAGACAGGATGAGCTGAGTATGAATCGCCGTCATGAAAGCCGTTTGCGCTCGCAAATGGCTTTTCTTTTGAGCAAAAGTCCGCATTTACTTTGCCATTCTCATTATTTATTTTGCAATTCTCATTTTTCTCACCGCGTTCTCGGCTGCCTCCATAATGACTTCCCCTAACGTAGGATGGGGATGAATCGTCATCGCCAGGTCCTCTACGGTCGCTCCCATTTCGATCGCTAAGGCCAGCTCCGATATGAGGGTTGACGCCTCTATGCCCACGATTTGCGTTCCTTTGACGATCCCCGACGCTTGATCCGCAATGATCTTCACAAATCCTGGCTCTTCTTTCAGCGCCAAAGCTCTGCCATTAATACTAAAGGAAGATTTGCCCACGATAACCGGGATGCCTTGTTCCTTGCATGCTGTCTCTGTCAGACCAACGCTGGCCAATTCAGGTTCGGAAAACACAACAAGCGGAATGGCTCTATAATCCACGATAGAAGGTTTGCCGGCGATAGCTTCTGCCGCAACTTTAGCTTCGTAGGAAGCTTTATGGGCCAGAGCCGGACCTTCCGTAATGTCACCGATCGCAAATATATGCGGAACCGCCGTTCTGCACTGAGCGTCCGTTTCGATCAGCCCCCTGCCCGTTGTCTGCAAGCCGATGTTCTCGAGCCCTAATCCGCCGTCCGTATTCGGTCTTCTTCCGACAGTCACCAGCGCATATTCTGCTCTAACAGTACGCTGCTCATCTTGACACACATAGCGGAGTGTCAGCCCGCCCGCATCCTGTTCTGCATGGACGGCTATAGCCTCCGTAATGATAGTTACACCGTCTTCGTTTAACTGCCGTACAACCGGAGCCACAAGGTCCGCCTCAAATCCGGGCAGCACCTGTCCTCCTCCCTCCAGAATCGTAACTTTGGTTCCGAATTCGGCATACATTTGCCCCAGTTCAACGCCGATATAACCGCCGCCGATCACGACCAGGCTCGATGGAATTTGTGAAAGGGACAACGCTTCCGTGGAAGACATAATACGTCCGCCGTAGGGCAAAGCCGCAAGCTCAATTGGACGAGAACCGGTTGCTAAGATGGCGTGTTTAAAAGAAATCCTTTGTTCGGCTCCCGCTTGTTGAATGGAAGCGGTGTGCTCGTCGATCAAGCGTGCCTCTCCTTCAAGAACCGATACTCCGGCCGTCTTTAATAAATATTGAACTCCACCGGCTTGCTTATTTACGACGGCTTGTTTAAAGCCCTGAGCATCCTCAAAGGAAGCAGCAGCAGCAACTGCCTGATTCCATTGCTTACGCTGCTTGAAGCGATGCGCTTCCCCAATCAACGCTTTGGAAGGAATGCAGCCTGTGTTGGTGCACACTCCGCCGACCCGGCCGCGCTCAACAACAGCCGTTGTCATTCCAAGCTGTGCTGACCGAAGCGCCGCCACATAACCTCCCGGACCCGATCCTATTACCAGGGTGTCTACCGATTTATGGTCAATCATAACTTTGCACCTCCGAAATAAAATATGATGAACGTAATATATTATAATCATCATATTTTAAAACAGTCAATATCCCTGCTTGTTTGCCATGAGACCCAAACAACTGGACTGAGGAAATTGACAGGTTTTATTATGATGCCTATAATATTTTAAAATGCGTATTTTGCCATTAGGAGTGATTGCTTTGCCTTATCCGGAAGGTCACAAATTAAAGGTTCGCGGCCGTATTATCGAAAGTGCAGCCAAAGCCATTCGGGCCAGCGGAGTACAGGGCATCAGCGTTCCCTTTATTATGAAGGGTGCCGGTCTGACGCACGGGGGGTTCTATTCCCACTTTGACAATAAAGAGCAATTGGTCGCTGAAACTTGCCGCTTTGCGATCAGCGAGACCATAGCCCTGCTGCAGAAGGCGGCGGACAAGGAAACGCAAGCACCCAAGATCCACGCAGTCATTCATTTTTATTTGAGTCCGCAGCATCGCGACCAGACCGAGGTGGGCTGCATTCTTCCCGCCCTTTCCGGGGAAGTATCCCGAATGTCCGATGAGGTGCGCGAAGTCTTTACCGAGGAGCTGCAGCGCATGATTGATTTTATCTCTGATCTGGCAGAAGTCGATCCATTGACTGGCCAAGCTTTGCTGAGCCTTATGGTCGGCACGATTGTACTGGCGCGTTCCGTTAGTGATGCCGAGCTGAGTGACAGTTTATTATCGACAGGCAGGCAGCATGCCAAAGATCTTATCAAGACAAGCGTGCAGAGCTAAAATTGAGATTGGGATGGTCACAGCCTTTTTGTCCTCAGACCAACCAATATGATTTTCAAGCCCCGTTATTCGGGGCTTTTTTGATTCTCACAGGTGTTTTCAACCGCAGAGAGTTATTTTTATTGCATTTACAACATAATTCATCCTATAATTTGAATAACGATCATTGAATACATCATGAAAGGGACGAAAACGATTGAAAACCCAAAGAATTAATCTACCTGAAGAGTTAGAGGCTGCATTTGCTATCCGGAGGAACGTATTTGTTGAGGAACAGGGCGTGCCGCTGAATGATGAATTCGACGAGTTTGATACTTTGGGTGGACCATGTGAGCACATCATCGCCTATTATGATGGTCAGCCCGTAGGAACGGGAAGGATACGAATTCATGAAGGATCCGGAAAGCTGGAGCGGATTTGCATCCTGCAGCCTTACCGCAAATTTGGAATCGGGAGAAGGATCATTGCATCGTTAGAAGAAATCGCTAAAGACAAAGGGGTACAGCAGGTTAAACTGCACGGGCAAAGTCAGGCGGAAGGGTTCTATAAGAAACTTGGGTATCGAACTTCCTCGGAGGAATTTATGGAAGATGGCATACCTCATATCCTCATGGTCAAACAACTGACAAATCAACCTAAATAACGATTACGGGAGGGTTGTATGATACATACGTGGCCCTCCCTGGCTTATTTTTAACAGATGCATTATAAGCAGCTGCTCCATGAACTTCTTGGCCTGGTCATGCAATCAGCTGTCGCTTCGGGTCACGTCCAGCGCCATTTCCTGCGCTTTCAAACACAATTCCGCCGCCATAAACGCATGCTCCTGCGTCATGGCATTTTCGGTCCGGTTCAGACAGTCAAGAATGAGTTCTCCAAAGAACGGATATCCAACCTGTCCGTCAACATGAAAATGATATTCACCTTCCTGATTGACCAGGTAGACATGATTGCCGGTCCGGTCGCGGGCGATATCGATATATTTTCTCAGCTCAATATAACCTGCGGTTCCCAATATCAGGGTGCGTCCGTCTCCCCATGAACCTAAGCCGTCCGGCGTAAACCAGTCCACCCGGAAATATTGCGTGGCCCCGTTGTCCCCTAGCAGGGTGGCATCGCCAAAATCCTCAAGCTCCGGATATTCAGGGTTGCTGTAGTTTGCCACTTTACTATGCAGAACCTCCGCTTGTTTACAACCCGCATAAAAAAGAAACTGCTCGACCTGGTGGCTGCCAATATCGCATAGAATTCCTCCGTATTGCTTCTTTTGAAAAAACCACTCCGGCCGGGACGTAGCGTTTAACCGATGCGGTCCGAATCCCGTCACCTGCAGCACCCGCCCGATCGCGCCCTGCTCAATGAGCTGCCCGGCATAAACCGCCGATTCGACATGCAGCCTTTCGCTGTAATAAACCATATACTTTCTTCGGGTTTCACGCACTTTGGCGCGGGCCGACTCCAGCTGCTCAAGCGTTGTAAAGGGGGCTTTATCCGTAAAATAATCTTTGCCTGCGTCCATCACCCGAAGCCCCAGCGCACAGCGCTCCGAAGTAACAGCTGCTCCCGCAACAAGCTGAACCTGCGGATCTGCCAGAATCTCTTCCTCGGAGGCTGCAATCGTTACTTGGGGATAGGTTCGTGCGAATGCTTCCGCTTTGGCCCGGTCACGGTCATAAACCCACTTTAATGTAGCGCCTGCCTCGATCAGTCCGTTGACCATTCCATAGATGTGCCCATGATCGAGCGCCACCGCGGCGATCACAAACTCACCCGGCCCGACTACTGGATTCGGTTTTCCTTTCGGGGCATAATTCATTCCGTCGTTCTTCTGCATCTCCTTCATCCCTTTCACGTTAAGGTTGTCCATCCCGATGATCGGGATTTACTGTTCGCCTGACGTTTGTCTATTCGTTACGCTGCCGTAACGGCTCCCTGTTGTTATTTTCAAATCCGCAAAATTTTCAACGCTGCTGCCCTTTTCGTAAAAATGTGGTGCATTCTTCATCAGGCCCTCCCGCGTGTAAAAAGGATCGTCCTGCTGCAAGGGAAGTTTGACCTTTTCTCCGGTGCTTGCGGACTTGTAAATGCTCATAATGAGTTCCAACGTATTCCGCCCGCTGATTCCGTCAATCATGACCGGCGCCCCCGTCTCGATGGCATTCAGCACATTGTCGATCTGCGCCGTATGGCCTTCGTATGGCAGATCCGGCAGCTCGCTGTAATATTGCTGGATTTTCTCCTCGAGAGAGGGTTCCCTCTCCGGGAAGCCGTTCGGCAGTGACCTGGAAGCCGTGACCCGCCACGGCGCCGAGATCCGGGCATGCTCACCCTGGAAAATAAACTGCTGTTCTTCACCATGATGAACGACGGAGCTTGTAATTTGCCCTAAGCTGCCGTTCGGATATTTTAAAATCGCGATGGACAGATCCTCCACTTCCGCATTGTCATGCGCGACGTTGCTCATATAAGCCTGAAGCTCGCTGGGCTGACCCAGCATCCAGAGCAAGGCGTCAATATGATGAACCGCATGGTTCAGCGTCGGACCGCCTCCCTCCTTCTCCCACGTGCCGCGCCACCATAAATCGTAATAGCAATGGCCCCGCCACCAGAACGAATCCACCTGGGCATGAAGAATTCTGCCGGCCAGTCCGCTGTCCACAACGTGCTTCAGCTTCATAATCGGATTTCTGAAGCGATTTTGGGCAATGACGGACAATACTTTCCCGTTTTGTTCCGCAGCTTTGATCATGGCGTCGCATTCTTCAAGAGAGGAAGCCATCGGTTTTTCCACGATCACATGACTGCCTGCATTCAGAAAATCAATAGTAACGGGCGCATGAACAAACGGAGGCAGACAAACGGAAACCAGGTCGATCTCCTGATCAAGCAGTTCCTTGTAATCCTTAACGATGACAGCGGCCAAACCGTATTGCTCCCGCTTGGCTTCAGCCTTCTCGGGATAAAGATCACATAACGCAACAATTTGGCAGCGGTCCTTCAACTCCAGATAACCTTCGATATGAGCGGACGAAATCGCCCCGGTCCCTATAATCGCAACCTTAATCATCCCTTTAACCTCCCATGAACTTCACTCATTGGCATATAAGGATATTAACTGAAGCTGCGAGAACATTGTGCTTCGCTGTGGGGGAAAAAATAACACTAGATTGCGGTTCTGCGATAGAATACATTCGAAAGCGAGTACATACGGGGGAAGAAGGAGGCAGCGGCCATGTCTTTTGTAGCGGGTAACTATAGCGAGGTGCCCCTGCATTTTGCCTATAAACGAAAAAGCGTCAACGATGAGCATAAGGAAACCTTCCACTCCCATCTCGGGGTGGAAATATTGTTGATCCATCAAGGGAAAGGGACGATGATCGTCAATAACAACCGCTACGACATCAAACCGGGCATGCTCTGCATTTTTCAGCCTTATCAGCTTCATCATCTCAAGCTCGAATACGACGAAGGCCAATGCTTCGAACGCTCTCTCGTGACCTTTGAACCGACGATGTTTGAGTCTTATTTTGAAAAATGGCCTTCGCTTCATACCTTTTATCGATTCTTGTATTTAGGGGAACTCTCAGTTCCGTGCTTGTATGACACCGGGGATGAGCTCCACATCCTGGACGCTGTCTACAAAAGCTTGGATAATCAATTACCCGCGCTTTCAGAGGCGGAAAGATATGAGGAATTTTCTTTATTTCTCGTCATGCTGTACCGTTCGATCCAACACGTATGGGATCAGCGGACGGAAGCCGGGCTGCCGAAACCGGCCCTTCGCCAAAATCATCAGGTGGAGCACATATTGACATGGATCGAGGCCAACTATACGTTACCGTTTCGGCTGGACGACATGGCCAAGTCGCTGCATTTATCTCCCTATCATGTATCGCATCTCTTCAAAGAGGCGACAGGCATCAGCATCTCCGAGTACATCATGGCCCGCCGGGTCCATCAATCCGTTCTGCTGTTAACGACCACGAAAAAACCAATCTCGCTCATTGCTGAGGAGATTGGTTTAGCGAACAGCTCTTATTTTTGTAAATTGTTCAAACAGCGCATGGGTATTACGCCACATCAGTATCGGAAGAAGTGGGCCAGGGCTTAAAATTAAAAAAAACAAACAAAAAAACCCTTGATTCCCAAGGGTTTTCTTCTATGGAGCCTAGGGGGATCGAACCCCTGACCTCATCGCTGCCAGCGATGCGCTCTCCCAGCTGAGCTAAGGCCCCTTATCATTTTCTACTGATTTATTATGTATCAGCGACTCTTATAATTTATCAAAGATTTATGCATGTGTCAACAAAAAAAATCAAAAAAGATTTTGGAGCTCATGCAAGTGTTCAGCCTTATGCTCTCATGACATGACCACCGCCAAAAGCAAAAGAGGCCCTGGAAGGCCCTTTTGCTCTTTAAGATGGTTGCCGGACCGGCAAAGCAGCATGCTCCCTTACGGTTAGTCTTCCACCGTATTTTTGGACAGCAGCCCCTTCAGCTCTTTCATGAACATGTTGATATCTTTAAATTGGCGGTAAACCGACGCAAAGCGGACATAAGCCACCTCATCCACGGGATACAGCTGCTCCATCACCAGCTCGCCGATCTGCCGGCTCTCCACCTCCGCCACGGCGGTGTTGCGCAGTGATTTCTCCACCTCGGAGACGATCATGTCGAGCTGCTCCACGGATACCGGGCGCTTCTCGCAGGCACGAATCAGGCCGCGGAGGATTTTATCCCGGCTGAACTCTTCCCGGCTTCCATCCTTCTTGATGACCATCAGCGGCGTTTCCTCCACCATCTCAAACGTGGTAAAGCGCCGGCTGCACTTCTCGCACTCACGCCTGCGGCGGATCGATTTATTTTCGTTAGCGGGCCGTGAGTCCAGCACTTTCGTGCCGGCATAATCACAGTACGGACATTTCATGGTAAACTCCCTTCCTTTGCAAATCACGGTGTATATAGAACAAAATCACGAACATTCACAGGGTCCGAATACCGCGAACCCTTATCCCGTCAGGGATTAACTTGCCGCCTCACCGAAATGTATTAAATTTCCAACAAAAACTTTTCAAAAAGAGTAATGAACTTTTGAGCTTCGAGACATAATACATTTACAAACAGCGAGGAGGTGAACAACAATGGCTTCCAACAACAACAGCTCCAACAACCTGGTAGTACCTAAAGCTACCGCAGCCCTGAACCAATTGAAATATGAAGTCGCTCAAGAACTGGGTATCAGCATCCCACAAGACGGATACCAAGGCAACATGACTGCATATGAGAACGGTTCGATCGGGGGACTTATCACTAAACGTTTGGTGACCCTGGCTGAACAACAACTGGCTGGTCAATTCTAATTCGGTTTGATACCCGAAGAAGTGTTGGAGACGCTAACCTAGCTTCTCCAATGCTTCTTTTGTTATGTTTAGCGACAGAACAGTACTCCCTTTAAAACTCGCTGTATATCCGCGTGTACTGATTGTAGTAATAAATGACCCGCTGGACGTAGTGCCGGGTTTCCCCGATGGGAATATTTTTGACCGAGTCGTAGGTCCCGTCCCATACGCCCCTTTTCAGCCAACCGTCCACTTTACCAGGCCCCGCGTTGTATGCGGCGATCACGGCAATCCGGTTTCCTTTAAACTGCTCCGACAGCGTTTTGAGATACCAGGTGCCGATTTCGATGCTGGCCTCCGGCTCATGCTTAATATGGTCCAGCGTCACCTCCGGAAGCTTGGCCTTTTCCATCGCCCAATTGGCCGTATCCGGCATTAACTGCATCAGGCCGAGAGCCCCCTTCTTGGACTCCTTGCCCAGCTTGTAATTGGATTCCACCCGGATAATTGAAGCCACCAGAAACGGGTCGACGTCATAACGCTCAGCCTGCTCGCGAATGTTCTCTTTATAATGAATCGGGTAAAACCACGACATCCAGTTCGTATTAAAAAACAGGATGACGACAAATCCTAAGAACAACAGAAGAAGCACTCTTTTTTTGCGTAAAAACTTCATAGCAGGCCCTTCCGGTTCCAAAATTCATCCACTTGGCGCTCCGTCTCGGAAGGTTGTCCACTGTTGTCGATCACAACGTCGGCCCGCTTCTTCTTCTCTTCGATATCCATTTGGGAACGAATCCGCGCGACCGCTTCATCCTTCGTCAGCCGATTCCTCTCCATCAGGCGTTCCACCTGAACCTCAAACGGGGCATAGACCAGCAGGACCTGCTCAAACATCGCTTCCAGACCCGATTCAAACAGGAGCGGGATGTCCACCACTACCAGGCGGTCCGGGTGCTCCTGTTCAAAGGTGTGCATCTGCTCCCGGATCTCCTGACGGATCGCAGGATGCGTAATATCGTTCAGAGCTTTGCGCTCGCCCGGATCGTGAAACACGATATCCCCCAGGCGTCTGCGGTCCAGCGTTCCGTCCGGAAGGAGGATGGCTTGTCCAAAATGCTCGACGGCCGCCGCCAAAACCGGATGACCCGGGAGCATGACTTCCCGGGCGATGACGTCGGCGTCAACAAGCAGCGCCCCCTTGCTGACTAAGAGGGCGGATACGGTACTTTTTCCTGTCGCTATTCCTCCGGTTAACCCGATGTTCATATCCTTAACTCACCTCATAACAGCTTCATTATTCCCATTACAATTAATAATATTGCCGGCAGCACCGTAAACCGGCGCATCCACGTTCGGGACGCAAAGCGCAGACCCGTCTTCATTCCGACGACCAAAAAGGTGCCGCTGAAGAGAGCGATCACGAAGGCGGTCAGCAGCGGCGAAAAGCCGAGCAATGCCGCACCTAGACCCGCGCCGAACGCATCCAGGGACAAGGCGATGCCAAGCCACATGGCCTCCCATCCGGAGATGCTGCCCGACTTATCCATATCCGCAGAAGACGGCGTCCGCAAAATGCGGATCACGACGCCCAGCTTCCGGATTTCCAGTGAAAACACCGTCTGTTCTGGTGCTTCATGCTGGGCAGGGTCCAGTGTACCTTCTCCGCCGGAGCTTTGCAAGCCTAGCCCCTCCATCCCGCTGGTTTGGGCGTCTTTAGCCTGCTTGGCGAGCTCTGCGTCTTTGGCTTCCAAGACTTCTTTGCCTTCCCCGCTTTTCTCCTTCTGGATCCACATCTGTACCAGCGACCACGAGCCCATAATAATCAGGATGACGGCTCCAATGATGGAGGCGATCGAAGGGGATACGAATTGGGCCAGCAGCACGCCCACCTGCATGGACACATAGATGATGACCCCGGAGCACAAAGAAATAATCGCTATCGATAACGGCGAAATCCTCATTTGACGAAGGCCGTATGTAATGCCGACACCAAAACTGTCCAAACTTAATGCTAACGCAAGCAGCAGCAGTGCAAGAACATGACTGAGCACCCCGTTCCCTCCCTGTGACAGAAGCGGTGCCCCGAAAAAGCCTGTAGTATGGATCAGGCATTCGGAAGCCCCGCTTCATAAGATATCTCTACCTCAGTATATGGAGGGTACAAAAAAGGGGTGCACGCCCAGTTCGAATTGTTACGATTTCAAGGTTTGGCAGGACGGGCAGAAATGGGTTCCGCGCCCGCCAACGACCGTTTTCTCCACGGCGGTGCCGCAATTTACACACGGCTGGTTCTGCCGGCCGTAAATCTTCAGCTGGTGCTGGAACATGCCCATCTCACCTTGTCCATTGACATAAGACTTGATGGACGATCCCCCCACCTCAACCGACTCGGCAAGCGTGGCTACAATCGCCTGATGGAGCGCTTTAAGTTGTCCATCCGTCAACGTATCAGCCGGCTGCTCGGGGTGAATGCCCGCCCGAAACAGCGACTCATCCACATAAATATTCCCGATGCCGACGATATATGCCTGGTTGAGCAGGACTGCCTTGATTTTGGTCTTCTTCCCCTTCAGCGTTTCTTTGAAACGCTCCAGCGTAAACGCCGAATCCAGCGGTTCCAATCCCAGCTTGGAGAGCGGGGGGAGCTGGAATTCCTCTCCGGGCTGGAACAAATGCATCGTTCCGAACTGCCGCACATCCTTGTACCGCAGCTCGGTGCCGTCGGTAAAGTGGAAAATGACATGCGTATGCTTTTCCACCGGATCGCTGCTCTGGTATACCCCGTATCGTCCCTCCATCCGCAAATGGGAGACGAGCACAAGCCCGTCCAGCAGGATCCGCAAAAATTTGCCGCGCCGCTCCACGCCTTCAATGGTGTGTCCGGCCAGCATCCACGCAAACTGATCTATATCATCGGGGCGCTGAATGATCCGCGCCAAATGGACACTAACGCGGTCAATCGTCTTTCCCTTCACGAGCTGATTGAGTGTTCTTTTGACTGTTTCGACTTCCGGCAATTCCGGCATGATGACTTCACCTCAACCTCTATTATAGCGTAAGACAACCCCACAAAGTGGCGCTTTTCTTCGAAGCCTGCTCCGAGTACTTCGCGGAGCTCCCGTAAAAATCTGAATTACGGGCGCTTACGGAGCCCTTTATTTCGCCTCGTACCAATTGACTCCGTAGCTCACTTCGGCCTTGAGCGGTACGGACAGGGCCAGCGCATGCTCCATCGTCTCCGGCACCAATTTTTTCATGAGCTCCAGCTCTTCCTCAGGGACTTCGAATACCAATTCGTCATGCACCTGAAGCAGCATGCGGCTCTTCAGCTTCTCTTTGGCCAGCGCCGCATCCATCTGAACCATAGCCAGTTTGATGATATCGGCGGCAGTGCCCTGGATCGGCGTGTTCATCGCCGTCCGCTCGGCGAAGGAACGCAGATTGAAGTTGCTCGCATTGATTTCCGGCAAATAACGTCTGCGCTCCAGCAGCGTGGTGACATAACCGTCGCGCTTGGCGTCTCTGACGATATCGTCCATATATTTGCGAACGCCCTGGAAGGCGTCGAAGTATTGATCGATAAATTGGGCCGCTTCCTTCCGGGTAATGTTCAGGTTCTGGGACAGGCCATAGTCGCTGATGCCGTACACGATGCCGAAGTTAACCGCTTTGGCGGACCGGCGCATATTGGCGTCAACGTCTTCGGCTTTAACACCGAACACGTCCATGGCCGTCTTCGTATGGATGTCCATATCGTGCAGGAAGGCTTCCTTCAGGCCTTCATCCCCTGAAATATGGGCCAGCACCCGCAGCTCGATCTGCGAGTAGTCGGCGGCCAGAATGTACCAGCCCGGTTCGGATGGCACGAACACCTTGCGGATTTTCCGTCCTTCTTCCAGGCGGATCGGAATGTTCTGCAGGTTCGGGAACTGGCTGCTGAGACGACCTGTAGCCGCAATCGTCTGGCGGTAATACGTATGCACCTTGCCCGTTTCCTCCGAAATTTCCTTCAGCAGGCCTTCCACATACGTCGACTGAAGCTTGGCGATGGTCCGGTACTGCAAAATCAGGCGTACGACATCGTGATACGGTGCCAATTTCTCCAGCACTTCGGCGTCGGTGGAATAGCCGGTTTTGGTCTTTTTCACGACAGGCAGACCCAGTTTGACGAACAGAATCTCTCCCAGCTGCTTCGGCGAGTTGAGGTTGAACTCGGTGCCCGCAATTTCATAAATCTGCTCGACCAGCGACTTGATCTGGGACTCGAATTCCGTTCCGAGCGCCTTCAAATCATCCTTGTTGACCGCGATGCCCTGCTTCTCCATGTCCGCCAAAATCCGCGACAGCGGCATCTCCAGGTCATGGAACAGCGAGCTCATCTCATTGTCCGCAAGCTCCTTCTCCTGAAGCGGAATGATCTCCAGCAGCGCGGCGCTCTTCCGGGCCAGATGCCCGCTCAGCACGTCCAGCTCCGGCACCTTGTATTTCGCGCCCTTGCCGAATACGTCCTCATCCGCCGCCAGCACCGGCAGGCCGTATTTGGATGCAAGCGCGTTGACATTCTGGTTGGCTTCCGTCGGATCGAGCAAATACGCGGCCAGCTGCACGTCAAACGACGCCCCGGCAAACGCGATTCCCTTCCAGTAAAGCGCCAGATCCGTGCGGTGCAGGTCATATCCCCGTTTCGGAACATCCGGGTTCCCCAGCCACGTCCGCAGCGGCTCCGCCCAAGACTCGTTCATTCGCTCGAACGGAACGTAGTAATGCTTCGGCTCGGCGGAGAACATGACTCCGATCACGTCGGCGTGATGCGGGTTCTCTCCGCTGGTCTCGACATGAATAAGCTGCACGGCGTCCAGTGCACCGATCAGCTCGTCCGCATTTTCGCCGTCAACGACGGTGACCTCGATCTCCCGTTCGGCAGCCTTGGCCTGCTCTTCTTCCGAGTGCGTGTTACCGTCCGCATGGAAGGACAACCGCTCCAGCAGCGATTTGAATTCCAGCTTGGCGAGCGCAGGCCCTGCCGTTTCTTCCTTCAGACCCGGGAATACCATCTCGTTAAACGACTTGTCCAGCGGCACCTCGCGGTAAATGGTCGCCAGCTTCTTGCTGAGGACCGCATCATCGGAATGGGTTTCGATCTTTTCCTTCATCTTCCCCTTCAGCTCGGCCGTATTGGCCAGCACTTCCTCGACCGATCCAAATTGGTGCAGCAGCTTGAGCGCTGTTTTCTCGCCGACGCCCGGAATTCCCGGGATGTTATCCGAGGGGTCCCCCATGAGGCCCTTCAGGTCAATAATTTGAAGCGGGGTCAGTCCGTAACGCTCCTTGATTTGCTCAGGTGCGTAGGTTTCGATTTCCGTTACCCCTTTGCGTGTCAGGCCCACCTGAACATGGTCCGAAGCTAGCTGCAGCATATCCTTGTCCCCGGTCACGACGAGAATTTGCTGCCCTTCCTCCTCGGCGATGCGGGAGACGGTCCCGATGATATCGTCCGCCTCGTAACCGCTCAGCTCATATTGGGCGATGCCAAAGCTCTGCAGCAGCTCCTTGAGCAGCGGGAACTGTTCCGACAGCTCCGGCGGCGTCTTTTCCCTTCCTCCCTTGTATTCCTGGTAACCTTCGTGGCGGAACGTCGTTTTTCCGGCGTCAAACGCAACCATCATGTGCGTCGGCTTATGGTCTTCGATCAAACGCAGAAGCATATTCGTAAATCCGTACACAGCATTCGTATGCAGACCCTTGGTGTTCGTCAGCGGGGGCATTGCGAAAAATGCGCGGTAAATAATACTGTTTCCATCTATCAAAATCAGCTTGTTCATTGGGCACCTTCCCTTTATCAAACGTCCTTCATTTATGATACCATACACGCCCCTTTTCGAGAAAAAATAAGGCCGTTTTGCCGCAAATCTTCTAAGCGTAATTTCTGTCAATTCCTTGACGACAAAAAAGGAGCTTCCCGCCTGTGCGGGTCAGCTCCTTGATCTCATATATGATGATGTTATTGATTCAAATCAGGACGCCGGCCGGTGACGAGATACACCGTGCTCTCCCCGATATTCGTGGCGTGATCGGCGATCCGCTCGATGTACCGGGCAACCAGTGTGAGCAGCATCGCTTGCGACAGCGTTTCGGGATTCGAGGCGATATAGCCGTACAATTCTGTGATGATCCGGCTGTAGAATTGGTCCACCTGATCGTCGTCCTTGGCCATTTTATAAGCAAGGTCGGTATTTTCGTCCAAGTAAGACGTAATAGACTCCTCGATCATCACTTGCACCAGATCAGCCATTTGCGGAATGTCGATCAGCGGCTTGATCAGCTCCTGCCCCTGCAGCCGCAGCGTCACCTTGGCAACGTCCAGGGCAAGGTCTCCCATGCGCTCAAGGTCGCTCGAAATTTTAAAGGCTACGAGAATTCTCCGCAAATCCTTGGCTACCGGCTGCTGGGTGACGATCAGGCGAGAGCCGATGTCCATGATTTCCTCTTCCATCGCGTTCAGCTTGGCGTCATCCTTGACGATTTGCTGTGCCTTCACCGCATCGAGCGTTTTCAGGCTGATAACCGCCTCTTCCAAAGCATGAACCACATGCGCGCCCATCTGGCGAAGCAACGAGCGCAGTACCTCTAAATCCTGATCCAACTCTTTTCTCCGAATCATCGCTGCCCTGTTCCCCCTAGGATATATTTAATGCTCATCTTGCTGCCGGTTACCCGAAACGCCCGGAAATATAATCTTCGGTACGGGAGTCCCGCGGGTTGGTAAACAACTCCTTGGTATCGTCGGCTTCGACGACTTCCCCGTTCAGGAAAAATACCGTGCGGCCGGAAATCCGGGCAGCTTGATGCATATTGTGAGTAACCATAACGATGGTATAGGTCTCCTTGAGCTCCTGTACCAATTCCTCAATCTTTAGTGTCGAAATCGGATCGAGCGCAGAGGTCGCCTCATCCATCAGAAGAATGTCCGGCTGAACCGCCAATGCTCTGGCAATGCACAAGCGCTGCTGCTGTCCGCCCGAGAGGCTGAGGGCCGAACGCTTCAAGTAATCCTTAACTTCTTCCCACAGCGCAGCCTGGCGCAGGCTCTGCTCCACAATTTCGTCGAGCACCTTCTTATCGCGCGTGCCGTGCAGACGGGGGCCGTAGGCAATATTGTCGTAAATCGATTTGGGGAACGGATTCGGCTGCTGGAACACCATGCCCACCTGCTTGCGAAGAGCTTCCACGTGCACGTCATTGCCGTAAATATCTTTGCCGCCGATCTTGACGGAGCCTTCGATATGCGTGCCTGTGATCATGTCATTCATCCGGTTCAGCGTCCGCAGCAGGGTCGACTTGCCGCATCCGGAAGGGCCGATAAAGGCAGTAATCGTTTTCTCGGGAATGTCCAGGTCTATATTTTTAAGCGCATGAAACTGCTCGTAGTACAAGTTCAACTGCTCAATATCGATAATATCTTCCATTTACAATCGCTTCTCCTTTTTTCAAAAAGGGTCTATGAAGTTCAGTTCATCTATATGGCACCTATCTATAGTAATGCCGTTATGTAAATGCTGTGTCCCACAATTGTAAACGCAATGTAAAATGTGTAAACTAGCAGATCCAATATTAAGCAAAAGAACTTCCCTTTTCCAGTTCCTGCCTGATGACGGCGGCCCGCATGGCCGTATCTCCCGCCAACCGGTTGACGGTTTCACCGCTCCCCTCCACGTGCTCGACCGCCTTTTCCAGCTCCCCGAACATTCGGCTTCGTTCGCCTAACAGCTCCGCGCTTGCCGTGATTTCGCCCACTCCGGCCGTGGTTAAAGCCCCCGTTTCCTTCGCCAGCCGGCTGATGCTTCCAAGCAGTCCGGAAATATCCGCCGCCAGCTGACGCGTCTGTCCTGCGAGCGATCTGACTTCAGCAGCGACGACCTGAAAGCCGCGTCCGTGCTCACCGGCATGCGCCGCCTCGATCGATGCGTTCATGGCCAGCAGATTGCTTTTATCTGCCAGCTCCGAAATGGTCCGGGTTAATGCCGAGATCGTGTCGACATCCTGGATCAGCCGGGCCACCTGCTGCTGATTCTCGTTCATCCGTTCCACCACATTAGAATAGGACTGGCTGACCTCATCCAGCTTGCTGCGTCCGTTCAGCGACCATTCTTTCATCCGGCGGCATTCTATCAGCGTGGCGTTCGCTGCCTCCGCTACCTTCTGCAGCGATTCCTCCATCCCGGTGACATGCCTGAAGCTCTCCGCTACCGTCTGCCTGCGCCGCTGCTCAGCCCCCGTCTGAAGCAGGCCCGACATGATCATCAAATCCAGGACCGTCAATACGCCTGCCAGCTGCCCGTGATCCGTCAAAATGACGCAGTCATAAAATTGGGATTCGGGACGGTCCAGCGCCTGCTGAATCAGCAGTCCGGGATCGGCTCCAATGTCGGCAATCAGGGGCTGCATATCTGCAAATCTCTCCACCGGACGGGCAAAATACAGATCAGCACCGAACCGGCCGGTCAGCCTCCGGTAAAAGGTGTCCCGCATGACCAGCCCATACGGCTCGCCCTCTTTTCCTCCGATGACCACGCAGGGAAGATCCGGCTGCTCCTTGATCAGCTCCAGAACTTCACGGCAGCTCGTCTGAGCGTCCAGCAGCGGAACCATCCGGCAGTATTCCGCCGGCGTGGGGCGATCCCCGGAATCTCTTCCCCCTTGCGTGCTTGCTTCAGTATGGCCTTGTGCGGAGGCGTTACCTTCTTGAGCTCGGTTTCCATTTGCACGAATGCTTTGTTCCAGATCGGCGTACAGTGTGGACAATATGGCCCTCCCCCTCTTCGGCTCTCTAGTCTTTAGCCGCATCATACCTCCCGAGCGTTAAGAGAATATGCGGACAATGTAAATTGTATGTAAACCTATGATCAAAGAACTAGTTCCTTAGGTCTAATGCATACAAAAAAAGAAGCTCCCTCCTTTTATTCCACAGGATGAGAGCTTCTTTTTTTATTGACGACCAGCTTATAGCCAACGCCGCGGATGGAATCGATATGAACGGATTCGGGGTCGAGTTCCAGCTTCTTACGCAGGGAACTGACATGCACATCCACCGTCCGCTGACCCCCGATGTAATCAAAGCCCCACACCGCGTTCATCAAATCATCCCGGGTCAGGACAACGCCGGGTTTGCGGGCGAGGTACAGCAGCACTTCAAATTCCTTCGGCCGCAGATTAATGCTGGTACTGCCCAGCATCACCTCGTATTTCTCCGGATAAATTTCCAGCTGTCCGAGCGTGATGGCCGAGGTAGGCGATTCCGGAACGGCCGCCGCTTCCTCTCCGGGACCGGAAACTCTACGGAGCACGGTGCTTACGCGCGCCAGCAGCTCCGAAACCCCGAACGGTTTCGTAATGTAGTCGTCGGCGCCCAGCTTAAGGCCCTGCACGACCTCTTCCTCCGCGTTTTTGGCCGTCAAAATAATCACCGGCGTCTCCATTCCCTTGCTGCGGAGTTTGCTCAAAATGTCAAATCCATTCATTCCCGGCAGCATCAAATCCAAAATAATGAGGTCGTAAGGCTCATGGGCGGCCCGCTCGTACCCGGACGTGCCGTGGTCTTCAATCGTGACATCGTAGCCTTCCTGCGTCAAGTTGTACGAAAGCAATCTGGCGAGCGTCGGCTCATCCTCGATTACCAACAATCGTTGAGTCATATTCACCGGTCCCCCTGTTTCTTGTATCAAATGAATGAATGCTGACAAGCAACATCTTATCATCTGATTGTTAACGCTGTGTAAAAGAATACATGATGTTTACCTTTTTCCAAAGATAAGCCTATTGTCTCTAACGAAAAGGGGGAATATTCCAATTCCCCCGTTTACACACCGTCCTGCTCCTGAAGCATCGGAAGCTTAACGGTAAACGTGGTGCCGATGCCTAGCTCGCTTTCCACGGAAATCGCTCCGTGGTGGAGTTCAACGAGATGCTTCACGATCGAAAGCCCCAGCCCGGTTCCTCCCGAGCTTCTCGATCTTGCCTTATCCACCCGGTAAAAGCGTTCGAAGATCCGCGGCAGGTCCTTCTTCGGAATGCCGATGCCTGTATCGGAAACGGCGAATACGACTTGTTCGTTCCCGTCGGCGTCCTGCTGATCGCGCACGGACAGCTCGACTCTGCCGCCATCCTGGGTATAGCTGATCGCATTTGAGAGCAGATTGATAAAAATCTGCCGCAGCTTGTCCTCATCCGCTTCGATAAACAATTCATCGGGAATGTCCGTCTGCAGCGTGATCCTTTTTTTCTTGGCGACCGTGCCGAGCGTCTCCATCATCGTCCCAAAGAACGTGGACACGTCGACGGGAGCGTAATCCATCGGCGACTGCTTGGATTCGATTTTGGACAAATCCAATATATCGCTGATCAAACGGTTCAGCCGCTCGCTCTCATCGAAAATGATCTGCAGAAACGACTTGGCCGTTTTCTCGTCATGGACGCCGCCGTTCAGCAGGGTTTCGGCAAAGCCCTTGACCGCCGCCACCGGCGTCTTGAGCTCATGGGACACATTGGCCACAAACTCGCTGCGCATATTCTCCAGCCTGCGGATCGCGGTAACGTCCTGCAGCAGAAACAGCATGCCGCTGAACTCTTTGCCGTTTTGTTCCCGGAACATCGGAACCCCGTCCATGCGGAGGATCGTTTCCTGCGGAATGTAGACCTTCCGCTCTTCGTGGATTTCGATGCGCTCGGAGATGCCTTCCTTGATCAGCTTCGTCAGTTCGTAGTACTGCTTCAGTTCATCATAAGAGCGGCCGGTAATTTGTTGGGCACTCACGCTCAGCATGTTCTGGGCGGCCGGATTCACCAGCGCGATCTTCCCTTCGGCATCCACAAGCAGAATGCCTCCGGTCATATTGTCGAGCACGCTCTGCAGCAAACCCTCATTGTCCTGGATCGTTTTCAGCTGTGTCTGCAGGCTGTCGGCCATCCCGTTGATCGCCTTGCCCAGAAGGCCGATTTCGTCCTTTCTGCGCAGGTCGACGCGAGCGTCGTAATCCTGCTGCGAAATGCGTCTGGCCACCCGGGTGATTTTCTCCAGCGGCGACGTCATCCCGGATGCGATACGGTAGCTGATCAAGGCTGCCACGGCGAACAAGATGATAAGGCCGACAGCCATGACCATCCAGCCGTTCCGGACACCCTCATCGACGGATTTCAGGCTGACCGACAGCCGGATGAAGCCATCGAAATTCGCGCCGGAAGTCACCGGCACCGCCACATACAGCATATTCTGACGGAGCGTATCGCTGTAACGGATGGCGTGCCCCACCCCTTCTTTCGAAGCCGTCACAATCTCCTCCCGCTTGCTATGGTTGTCCATTTCCAGCGGATTGCTCTCCGAATCGCCGACCACGGTGCCGTCCCTTTTAATAAAGGTCACCCGCGCTTCCGTCAGCTTGCCGAGCTTCCCGGCTTCGCCGGTATAATAGCTGACCGCATCCGCCCCCTGCATCGGTACAAAATCAAATGTGGTGCTGAGCAGCTTTATTTCGCGGACCATATTCTCTTCAAGTCCTGTAATATGCGATTTCTTGAACACCTGGGCCATCGTAATGCCTGCCCCAAGCATAGATACGCCGATCATCACCATAAGAATCAGCGTCAATCTGATCCGAAAAGGTTTCATGGGTCCCTTCCTTTATCCTCAAGTTTCCTCTTTTTCTATTCCTAATCCTAACGTGAATTCTGCCCTTTGACCAGTGGAAAATGGACAGCCCTGTTCCGGGGTGCCTCTTCCCGGATATAATAATATCTATCCAGATAGATTGAACAAAAGAAATGAAATTAAAGTCCTCTGATGGTCCGTTAACAGGAATTTCAGCGCTAAACTTTAGGTTCAATCTATCCAGCTTCGAAAGGAGAACCGAACGTTGAACTATCATTTTTCAGCTTACATGTACCGTCTGCAGTATATCCAGCGCTGGAGCCTGATGCGCAGCACCTCGCCGGAAAACGTGGCGGAGCACTCCTATCACGTCGCTCTGCTCGCACATATGCTCTGCCATATCGGCAACGTCTTCTTCGGGCGCCGGCTCAACGCGGACCGTGCCGCTTCCCTCGCCTTGTTTCACGACGCGGCGGAGGTGTTCACCGGCGACATCGCCACGCCGGTGAAGCATAACAACCCGCGGCTCCTCGGAAGCTTCCGCGAGATGGAGCAGATCGCCGCGGAGCGCCTCGCCGGCATGGTGCCTCCGGAGCTGCAAGCGGTCTATTGCCCCCTCCTTCATCCGGATACGGTGGATGAACAGGAGTCCGAGCTGCTGCGCTATGTCAAAGCCGCCGACCGGCTGGACGCGTACCTGAAGTGCACGCGCGAGGTTGCTGCAGGCAACCGGGAATTCGCCGCCGCCAAGGAGCAGACACTGGCGAAGATCCGCCAGATGAAGCTCGCCGAGGCGGATTATTTCCTGGAAAATATGGCGCCGAGCTTCGAAATGTCGCTGGATGAGCTGTCCGCCGACGATGAAGGCGGCAGTAATCCAGCCGACACTGCCGACGATGGAAATCACGGTAGCAGTCCGGAATGAAGCGGCCCTCTGACGCCACCACCAAAAAAGGTTGTACCCGGAGTTTCTTTTTCCGGGTACAACCTTTTGTTCAAGGAATGCTTGAAGTCAATCCCTTTGGGTAACAACCGATCCAAATATGGGCTGCGAATGCCAGACGTTACAAGGCGTCGCCGCCCTTTTTTAACGTTCCGCTCGGCTTAGCCGTTTACGACTTCGCCGCCGTTCACGTGGATCACCTGTCCGCTGACATAGGACGAGTCATCCGATGCCAGATAGACATAGGCCGGCGCCAGCTCTTCCGGCTGACCCGGACGCTTCATCGGCTGCGACGCGCCAAACTGGCTTACCTGCTGGGCATCGAACGTGGACGGAATGAGCGGGGTCCAGATCGGCCCCGGAGCGACCGCGTTCACGCGGATGCCCTTCTCCACTACGTTCATGGACAGCGCGCGCGTGAAGCTGACGATTGCGCCCTTCGTCGAAGAGTAATCGATCAGCGTCGGGTTGCCTTTATAGGCCGTAATAGAGGCCGTGTTGACGATCGCGCTGCCATTCTTCAGATACGGCATCGCCATCTTAGTCATAAAGAACATGCCGAAAATGTTCGTACGGAACGTCTTTTCGAGCTGCTCCTTCGTAATGTCCTCAATTTTCTGCTGCGGATGCTGTTCCGCCGCGTTGTTAATTAGAATATCCAGTCCGCCCAGCTCCTGTACTGACTGGTTTACGGCGTTTTTGCAGAAGGACTCGTCTCCGATATCGCCAGGGATCAGCAGGCATTTGCGTCCTTCCTGCTCGATCTGGCGCTTCGTTTCTTCGGCGTCCCCGTGCTCATTCAGGTATACGATCGCGATATCGGCACCTTCTTTAGCGAAAGCTACGGCCACCGCACGGCCGATTCCGCTGTCGCCGCCGGTGATGATCGCCTTTTTGCCCTGCAGCTTGCCCGCGGCTTTGTAATCCTTGGGCTCGTATTTCGGTAGAGGGTTCATTTCCGATTCCGTCCCCGGCTGATGATTCTGATGCTGAGGAGGCAAAGTCTGTTTAGATTGCGATTGCGAATTTCCTGACATCATTCATTCTCCTTTCACGGATGGGTTTCATCGGTGCACATGCCATCACATTCCGTATTAGGATGGCATATGACGGATGGATTATTCTCTACCGTTGATACTTACCACATCGCTCCCGGAGTTAAACAGTAGAAGACCGCTCTCCATTCAAGAAAAAGCAGTCCATGGATCATTTTTGTCAAAAAAAGATGACCCCGCAATGCGGAGTCATCTTCAAACGTTAGAACCTATTACTTAAATAATGTGGTTGTAGACCATGAAGAAGGTCATAATCAGCAGGCAAATCGCCAGCAGGGCGCTGAGCGTACGGATTTTTCCCATTTCTACGGAAATATCCCTTTTTTCCTGAATGCCCTTGATCGCCAGCCGGAGCGGCTTGCCCATGATTCCGCTGATTGCGCCGAGCGCCAGCAGCAGGATGACAATAATGATCATCCACGGCACGGAATAGTCGCCTTGGCTCATCAGATAGCCGCCTGTCAGCAGCTGGATAACAAGGCCTACTTGAGCAAACGTATTGAGGCTGCGGATGGCTGCCGCGCTGCCTTCCTGAGCAGGGAGTGACAAACCGGCCACTTTACCTACAACGAATGGCAGAACCAGATAGAATCCGAGAGCCAACGCTCCCAAAATATGTACGAAAAACATCACAGTGGTCATTCCATTTCCTCCCCGCGTGCTTGTGTTTCCATAACATTCATTATACTTATAAACCTTTGAAAAGAAAAGAAAACCTCCATGGTTGTCACACATTAGAGGTTTTCTTGTTCAAAGTTTGGACACGAATGGTCCCGCTTATACATTCACTACAGCGATGACATTGCGGACCGAATCGGCCGATTGATCCAGCGCCGCTTTTTCTTCGGCCGTCAGCTCCAGCTCGAAAACTTTCTCGATGCCGCTGCCGCCTAGAATCGTCGGTACGCCTAGGAAAATGTCATGGTAGCCGTATTCGCCGTCAAGGCGCGCGATGACCGGTATAATCCGTTTCTTGTCCTTGATGATGGCTTCCGCCATTTGCACCAATGAGGCAGCCGGGGCGTAATACGCACTGCCGTTGCCGAGCAGGTTGACGATTTCGCCGCCGCCGACGCGGGTGCGCTGCACAATCTCCTGAATGCGCTCCGGCGATATCAGCGTGTCGATCGGAATACCGCCGACGCTGGAATACCGCACGAGAGGCACCATGTCGTCGCCATGGCCGCCAAGCACAAAGCCGCGCACATCCTCGACGGAGACGTTCAGCTCCTGCGCGATAAACGTGCAGTAGCGGGCCGTGTCAAGAACGCCGGATTGGCCGATCACACGGTTTTTAGGGAAACCGAGCGTCTTGTAAGCGACATGCGTCATGGCGTCCACCGGATTGCTCAGGATGATCACGATCGATTCCGGCGCAACGCGTTTTACGTTATCGCAGACCGATTTAACGATGCCTGCATTGGTGTTCACGAGGTCGTCACGGCTCATGCCCGGTTTGCGGGCAACGCCGGCCGTAATGATCACGATGTCGGAGCCAGCCGCATCATCGTAATTCGAGGTACCGATGATCTGACTGTCAAAGCCTTGAACAGGACTCGCTTCCAGCATGTCCAGCGCCTTGCCCTTGGTTGGGTTCTCCAGTTGAGGAATATCCAGCAGCACCACGTTGCCAAGTTCCTTTTGCGCGAGCATCAGCGCCGTCGTGGCACCGGTAAAACCGGCACCCACAACGGTAATCTTTTTACGAGTCAAGGCCATGATCGGATCTCTCCCCTACATGTTTTTGATAACTTCGTCAGCAAACTCGGAGCATTTAACTTCCGTCGCGCCTTCCATCAGACGGGCGAAATCGTAAGTTACCGTCTTATTGTTAATCGACGTTTCCATGCCTTTGTAGATCAGATCAGCCGCTTCCTGCCATCCCAGGTGCTCAAGCAGCATAACGCCGGACAGGATAACCGAACCCGGGTTCACAACGTCTTTGTCCGCGTATTTCGGAGCTGTTCCGTGCGTTGCTTCAAAGATCGCGTGTCCTGTCACATAGTTGATGTTCGCCCCTGGAGCGATACCGATACCGCCGATTTGTGCAGCAAGGGCGTCGGACAGATAGTCACCGTTCAGGTTCAGGGTTGCAATCACGTCGAAGTCCGTCGGACGAGTCAGCACCTGCTGGAGAGCGATGTCGGCAATCGCATCCTTGATGATGATTTTGCCTTCGGCTTCAGCGGCTTTTTGAGCGGCATTCGCAGCGTCTACGCCGTCTTTTTCCTTGATGATGTCATATTGTGCCCAAGTGAACACTTTATCGCCAAACTCCTGTTCAGCCACTTCGTAACCCCAGTTTTTGAAGGCGCCTTCGGTGAATTTCATGATGTTGCCTTTGTGAACGAGCGTCACGCTCTTACGGCCGTGCTTGATGGCGTATTCTACTGCAGCGCGAACGAGACGCTTGGAGCCTTCGGAAGATACCGGCTTGATTCCGATACCGGAAGTTTCAGGGAAACGGATTTTGTTAACGCCCATTTCTTCCTGGAGGAATTTGATGACCTTCTTCACTTCCTCCGAGCCTTCCTTGTACTCGATACCTGCATAGATGTCTTCCGTATTCTCGCGGAAGATGACCATGTCGACCAGCTCAGGATGCTTAACCGGAGATGGCACGCCGTTGAAGTAGCGCACAGGACGCAGGCAAACGTACAGGTCGAGCTCTTGGCGCAGGGCCACGTTCAGGGAGCGGATACCGCCGCCGATCGGCGTAGTCAAAGGTCCTTTGATTGCTACAATGTACTCGCGGATAGCTTCGAGCGTATCGTTCGGCAGCCACTCCCCGTATGTATTGTAGGCTTTTTCGCCGGCAAATACTTCATACCAAGCGATTTTTTTCTCGCCGTTGTAAGCTTTCTCAACAGCCGCATCCAAAACGCGCTTGGAAGCTCTCCAAATGTCGCGGCCGGTGCCGTCGCCTTCGATGAACGGAATAACTGGATTGTTCGGAACCTGCAGCTTGCCGTTCGTTATTTCAATCTTTTCACCTTCGGTAGGGAGTGCAAATTTCTCGAGTTTCATGAATAAATTCCTCCTTATAGTTTTCGTCGGGCATCAGATTTCTGCCGGGACAAGCACAAAGCCAGAGGGAACCGCCCGTGCCCGGGTTGATCGTTCACGGTGTTCCCCCTTTTTCTATTATACCTTAAGAACGCTGCTCAATCGGAACATATTTTTGATCCGTTTGGCCGACATATTCGGCACGCGGACGGATGATGCGGTTGTTTTCATATTGTTCCAGAATGTGCGCCGTCCATCCCGACACGCGGCTGATCGCAAAGATCGGCGTGAAGAGCTCCTGCTCGATGCCAAGCTGAGTATATACGGAAGCGGAGTAGAAGTCCACATTCGGCTTCAGTCCCTTCTGGGCAGTCACGATGTCCTCCACTTTGACGGACATTTCGTACAGGCTTGTATCCCCTTTCATTTCACCCAGCTCGCGGGACATCTTCTGCAGATGCTTGGCGCGGGGATCCCCGTTTTTGTAAACGCGATGGCCGAAGCCCATAATTTTGTCTTTATTGTCGAGCTTCTCTTGAATGTAAGGCTCAACTTTGTCGATGCTTCCGATTTCGTTCAGCATCTTCATGACCGCTTCGTTGGCACCGCCGTGCAGTGGGCCTTTCAGAGCGCCGATCGCCGATGTAACGCCGGAGTAGATGTCCGAAAGCGTCGCCACGGTTACGCGCGCAGCAAACGTCGAAGCGTTCAGCTCATGGTCGGCATGCAGCACGAGCGCCTGGTCGAGAGCCTTCACCGAAGTCTCTTCAGGTGTTTCACCTCTGAGCATATACAGGAAGTTTTCGGCAACCGACAAGCCTGCTTTCGGTGCGACAGGCTCCTGGCCTTTGCGGAGACGGGCCATGGCCGCAATAATCGTAGGGAGCTGCGCCTGAAGACGGATCGCCTTGCGCTCATTGGCTTCACGGCTCATATCGTCGGCTTCCGCATCGTACAGCGCCAGGGCCGATACGGCGGAACGGAGAGCTGCCATCGTGCTCATATCTTTAGGGTACAATTTCATTTGTTCGATCAAAGCATCCGGAATTGCGGCATAGTCGCTGAGGTCCTGCTGAAGACGACTCAATTCGTCCTGATTCGGCAGTTTTCCGAACCAGAGCAGGAAAGCCACTTCTTCGAAGCTCGCGTTCGCTGCCAGGTCATCAATGTTATAACCGCGGTATGTGAGCACACCGTCGACAATCGAGCTGATGGAAGAAGCTGCGGCAACAATTCCTTCCAGACCTTTGGTAGCTGTCATCGTACATCTCTCCTTCGTATAACGGAATTTTAACAACATGCATGAACCGTGAAAACAGTTACATTTTACTGAAAAGAAAAACGTCCATCGACGCAATCCACAGCAGACAGGCCGTGCCATAATGCCGTTAACGCGGAACCGGGCGGGCTGTACTCTCCTGTTCGGATCCCGCAAAACCGTTGTCCGCTACTCTACCTGACACCAATCGCCAAGTAATGGAACCATATATTATCATAAAGTATTTTGACGTCTATGTGAACAATTACAAGGTGACAGGAAACATCAAATTGTTTTATCAGCCGAATAAACAATTTTTTATCAGGTATGCTCTTCCTGCCGCTAACGGCGGTAAATCTTAATGTTTCCATCTTTCATCTTCCGCTCGATCCACTTCAAAATGACATAGCGGTACAAGGGCCGAGTCAGCGGAAATACCATCGTAAACCCGATCAGGTCCGTCACAAAGCCAGGAAGGACAAGCAGCATCCCTCCGATAAACACGCATAAGCCATCCACCATGCTCCGGCCGGGAACCTGGCCTGAATTCATTTTGGCCCGCGAATCCTCCAGCACCTTGCGCCCCTCAAAGCGCATCATCAGCATGCCGATTCCGGATGTGACGATGGTCAGCAGCAGCGTATTGGCCGCTCCTACCCGGGTAGCCACCCATTCGAAGCCGAATATTTCGACCACCGGAACGATAATGATCAGGGCCAGCAGCCATTTTCTGAACGCGGTCATGCCTCTCCTCCTGTAATCGACTTGGACAGGGCCGTATACAGCGCAGGCGAGTGCTTGTCGAGCCTTACGGGCTGCCAGTCCCGGTTCAGCCACACATGCTGCGTCGAACCCGTGACGAGCACTTCTCCAGGCAGTTCTTCGCCGATCTTATACCCGCTGCCGGCAAACGTCGCCTGCTCCTGTTCGGATCGTCTTCGGATTTCATAGATATAGTCAATCCGCAGTTTGGTGAACCGCGTCATTCTCGTAAAAATCGTAATCATGTCGTCATAGCGCGCCGGCTGCACAAACTTCATGTCAAGCTCCGTGACGGGCAGAAACAAGCCCTCATCCTCCATACTGCGGTAAGTAATGCCCAATTCGCGGATCATTTCGGTCCGGCCGATTTCAAACCAGTTTAAATAATTCGCATGGTAGACGACAGCCATTTTGTCGCTTTCCTGATAGCGTACCCGGAGTGACGTCGTAAACCAGCGGCTGAGCTGAATGCCGTTATCTTTTCCCATCCTCCACTGTTCCCTTTCTTGCTGTAATTAATGTCCTTCAATTTAGTATAACATAAGGGATGCCTGCTTCTGAAATTTGCCCGGTATCAGCAAAAAAAAGCCTGCCAGGAGTGAATCCTGACAGGCTTTTCTATGAAATGGATCTATTCGGTAGGCTAGCGGCGGTCTGCGCCGCAGTCCTCTTATGCGTTTGGAATTTGGCTGACTTTCACCAGGTTCGTCGAACCGGATTGTCCCAGCGGAACCCCTGCCGTAATAACAACCAGATCGCCCGGTTTTACGAGACCGGACTCCAGGCCGCCCTTCAAGGAGTTCTCGAACATTTCATCCGTCGATGTAGCAGTCTTGCCTGGGACCGGCGTAACGCCCCAAGTCAGAGCCAGACGACGCAGCGTGCGCTCCTGCGTAGTCACTGCGATGATCGGTGCTTCCGGACGGTACTTGGATACCATGCGTGCCGTATGGCCGGATTCCGTCGAAGAAATGATCGCCTTGGCGTTCAGATCCAGTGCGGAAATCGCCACCGATTGGCTGATCGCTTCGGTAATTGTCGTTTCCTGGGCAATCCGCTGCTTCAGGAAAATCTCGCGGTAGTTCAGCGCGGATTCAGCCTTCTCGGCGATGCGGGACATCGTCAGAACGGATTCCACCGGATATTTACCGGCAGCCGTTTCCCCGGACAGCATGATTGCATCCGTGCCGTCGAAAATCGCGTTCGCTACGTCACTCGCTTCGGCGCGTGTCGGACGCGGGTTGCGCTGCATGGAATCCAGCATTTGCGTCGCCGTAATGACCGGTTTGCCGGCAACATTACATTTTTCGATCATGCGCTTTTGTACCAGCGGTACTTCTTCGGCCGGAATTTCCACGCCGAGGTCGCCGCGGGCAACCATCAGACCGTCGGACGCTTCCAAAATTTCATCGAGGTTGTCCACGCCTTGCTGGTTCTCGATCTTGGAAATGATCTGGATGTGCTCTGCGTTGTGCTTAGCGAGCAGCTCGCGGATTTCTTGAACGTCACTTGCTTTGCGTACGAAGGAAGCTGCGATAAAATCGATGCCCTGTTCGATCCCGAATACGATATCGTTCGCGTCTTTCTCTGTGATGCCCGGCAGAGAAATCGCCACACCCGGTACGTTCACGCCTTTTTTGCTCTTGATCGTACCGCCATTGACAATACGGCATTTAATTTCAGTGCCCTCGACTTCCACAACCGTCAGGCCGATCAATCCGTCGTCGATCAGGATCGTCGAACCCGGCTGCACATCACTAGGAAGATCTTTGTACGTGATCGAAATCCGGTCTTTGTCGCCCAGAATTTCTTCGGTCGTCAGCGTGATGTACTCATCCTGCACCAGCTCGATCGGCTCCACGGCAAGCTTGCCTGTGCGGATTTCCGGTCCTTTGGTGTCAAGCAGGATGGCAACGGTTTTGCCAAGCTCGCGGCAGGCTTCGCGGATGTTCTTGATCCGGCGGCCATGCTCCTCGAAATCGCCGTGCGAGAAGTTCAAACGGGCAACGTTCATGCCGGCCATAATCAATTTTTTGGTGTTTTCCAACGATTCACTGGAAGGACCGATGGTACATACGATTTTTGTTTTACGCATTTGGGTTTCCTCCGTTTTATTCTTTAAAGTCTCTCTACCCTACATATCTTTATCCAAAGATTAAATTTACTACAAAACGAAAGTTTTGTATAGGAAGTTTGAAAGTTTGTCATAATACATCATTGCCCAGATCGAACTAATCTATCACACCGACATGCGAAGATTGTTCATAGGCAAACTTGCCGATCTTGCGGAACTTCTGATACCGGTCTTCCTTCAAGGCGGCGCTGTCAAGTCCCGACAGTTCGCCCAGATGGCGTACCAGGCTGTCCTTAATAGCAGCAGCCGTCGCCTCATAGTCCCGGTGCGCTCCGCCTTTCGGTTCCGGCACGATCTCTTCGATCACTTCGAATTCAAGCAGGTCTTTGGCCGTAATCTTCATGGCCTCGGCCGCCTGATCCGCTTTGGACGCATCCTTCCAGAGGATCGAAGCCGCTCCGTTCGGCGAAATCGCCGAATAAATCGCATGCTCCAGCATCAGCACACGGTTGCCGACGGCCATCGCAAGAGCACCGCCGCTTCCACCTTCGCCGATGACCACACAAATAACAGGAACACCCAGAGCGGCCATCTCCCGTAAATTGCGGGCGATTGCCTCGGATTGTCCCCTCTCTTCTGCTGTATTACCCGGATAAGCACCTTTTGTATCAATAAAAGTGATAATCGGGCGTTTAAATTTGTCCGCCTGATGCATCAGCCGCAGCGCTTTGCGGAAGCCTTCCGGATGCGCACTGCCGAAGAAACGGGCAATGTTGTCCTTCGTATCCTTCCCGCGCTGTTGGCCAATCACGGTGACCGGAGTCCCGTTCAGCTTGGCCAGCCCGCCAATGACGGCGAGGTCATCACCAAATAGACGGTCCCCGTGCAGCTCGATGAAATCGCTGAAAATCAGCTGGATCAAATCGAGCGAAGTGGGACGTTGATGATGCCGGGCCAGATGCATTTTCTGGGCGGCCGTAATATTTGAATACACCTCTTCTTCCAATTGGGCGTATCTTTCTTCCAATCTCGCAATCTCGTCGCTAAAATCAATACCCTTGTCCGCTCCGAACTGCTTCAGCTCATTGATCTTCTGCCGCATTTCCACAAGGGGCTTTTCAAAAGGCAATTCTCCTGCCACTTAATATCCCCCTTTCACGGTATGCATCTCGATCAGCTTGTACAGCATTTGGCGCAGCTCT
Organism: Paenibacillus sp. FSL R5-0378; assembly: GCF_038009285.1. Lineage (NCBI taxonomy): Bacteria > Bacillati > Bacillota > Bacilli > Caryophanales > Paenibacillaceae > Paenibacillus > Paenibacillus sp. FSL R5-0378. The sequence continues at coordinate 2,306,207 of NZ_JBBPAY010000001.1, read as the reverse complement.
TTCCGGTGGACGACCAAATCCAGCTGTCCGTGCGCCAAATTGAACTCCGCCGTCTGGAAATCATCCGGGAGCTTCTGGCGGATGGTCTGCTCGATAACGATCCGTCCAGCAAAGCCGAACACAGCCCCCGGCTCCGCGATGTTAATATCGCCGAGCGTGGCAAAGCTGGCCGAAACTCCGCCTGTCGTCGGATCGGTAATGACCGAAATGTAAAGGCCGCCTTTTTCGTTAAAACGAGACAAAGCAGCGCTTGTCTTCGCCATTTGCATCAAACTTAGAATACTTTCCTGCATACGCGCTCCGCCGGAGGTCGAGAAAATAATGAGCGGGAGATCCCTTTCGGTCGCAATTTCGATCGCCCGGGTAATTTTCTCACCGACGACCGAACCCATGCTTCCCGTAAAGAAATCGAAGCTCATGACAGCGACGACAACCGGGAGTCCTTCAATGGTGCCTTGTCCGGTAACAACCGCTTCGCGCAGACCCGACTTGAGCGCCTGCTGCTCCAGCTTGTTGGCATATCCCGGAAATTGGAGCGGATCGACCGATACCATACCGCTGTCGAACTCTTCAAATCCTGCATCGTCCAGCGTCATTTGGATCCGTTCCAACGCATTCAGACGCATGTGGTGTCCGCAGTTGGGGCAAACCTTCAGATTTTTCTCCAGCTCTTTGCTGTATTGAATGCTGCCGCATTTTGGACATTTATTCATCAAGCCTTCGGGAATTTCCCGGCGCGGTCTTTCTTCACCCGGCTCGCTGCCTCTTCCTACACGTTCTGAAGGAATGGTCGCGTACTTTCTTTTTTTCTGGAACAAGTCTTTAAACACAACTACACCTCTCAGCCGTTAATTTGCCCAGCCGCTCTTCACTCTGCCTCTATAAACGTCACTTTGTTTCCTTAAAATTAAGGATGCAAAATGGAATTAAGCACTTCCTGGACTTCCTCCAGCTCACCAGAGGGAACCAAAATCTCGAACTGCTGCTTGGATAAATTGATCGGACGGCTTTTAACCAAAAATCCCTCTTCCGTTAATTTGGTCGTGATCATTTCCGCTACCTTGGCGGTAGGTGCGATATAGATGACCGTCCACATTCCTTGCAGAACCCCCTAATCTCATGTTCTGAGCACGTATAATAGAGTAATGATAACATAACTCCGTTTTTTCCCGCAACAAAGTGATGGGACGCGAGCAGGCCGATCAGAGGGTTCGTTCAAGGCCTTCGGGCGTTACAACCCGGAATTTCCGGAAGCGGACGGATACTGCTTGGCTCCCTTGTACCGGTGGGCGATCCTCGCGGATGCCGCGGCGGCGAGCCCGGCGACCAGATCATCGAGAAAAACGTGGATCTCGTCCTTTTTATTGTTCAGGGTATCGATAATACCGATTTTTTCTTTATCCAAAAAACCAAAACTTGTCAGTCCGATCATGCCGTACACGCTCGTAATGCCGAGCGCCAACGTCTCGTCCACTCCGTACAGCGGTTCGTCCGCCTCCATGATCGCCTGCAAAGGCTCGGGAAGAAGCTTCTTCTCCGCCAGCTCGTCAAGCGCCATCCCGGTCATCAGCGTGTACTGCACTTCCCTTTTGCCGAGGACGGCGTTCACGCTCTCCACGCATTCGTCGATCTCCAGTTCCGGATGGTACGGGATTTGCAGTTTATACACGATATCGGCAATGTCCCCGACTTTGACTCCCCTGCGGCTCAGCATGGCAATCGCTGCATCATATGACATGTTTATTCCTCCCGCACGGCACGCCCGCCCCCGGGTCCTTCGAAAAGATGCGTCTGCCCAAGGCAGCCGGGCGGCACATGATAATGTTGTCCCTAGGTGTTCCTAAGTGTATGCGGGAGGCTCGGGAAACGTTCGTAAAATCTGTGTCATTTCCGCAGAAGCCCGAAGGGTCATTGAATTATTGAACTATTGAGCTGTTGCCGGCGGTTGTGCCAGCCGCCCTTTGATCCGTGCTTCTATTTAATCCGGACCGTCCCTTTGCCGAGCATGTTTTCGATCATTTCGAAAAATTCGGGCGACGGTTTGATCCGATAGTTGTCGCTGAGCGCAAGGAGCTTTTGGCTTTGCTCGTAAAAGAGCACCGTGGCCACCGGACCCGGATGCTCCTGAAGCAGCTGCTTCAGCTTGGCAAGCAGGTCCGGGTTCTCCGCTTCCGGCGTAATCTTAACGAAGACGCGCTGCTCCGCCGTTGTGGGGCGGCGCGCTTGTTCCTTCGCCGGGGCGGGTGCGCCGCCGCCCTGCTCCTTGCGCGCCGGGGCGTCGGCCGGCGCGGCAGCATCGCCGGCGGCTGCCTGCGGAGCGGGGCGGCCCGCAGGCGCGCCCTGCCGCCGCGAGGGCCCCGGCCCCGCGGCGAAGGATCTGCCGCCGGCTGGCGCCTGGTTCCGCTTGACCATCTGGGCAAGCGGGGCCCCGGCCAGCGGCAGCACTTCCTCGGCGAGGAGCTTGAAGCCCTCGTCCTGCTGCTGCACCTTGGCGCGCAGTGCCAGCAGCTCGCCCTTGCCGACATAGCTCGAGCTGCGCTTCCAAACTTCAGGGAACAGCACCACTTCGCAGCGTTCGATCTGGTCTTCCAGCTCCATGAAGGCCATCGCTTTGCCCTGCTTGGTCGTGATCGACTTGACGGACACGACCATGCCCGCGACGACCACCTTCGCTTCATCCGCCGCCTCGGCCAGGTTCATCAGCCGCTCGACGCCCGGTTCGTCTAATACTTCATCAAAGTCGTCCAGGGGGTGGCCGGACAGATACAGACCGAGCAGCTCGCGCTCGTGCTCCAGCTGCTGGGAAACGGAAAACGGCGGAATGTCAGGATATTCGATCTCCCAATTCGTCGTTTCGACAAAATCAAACAGCTGGATCTGCAGATCCTCGCGTTCCTTCCGCCATTTGACGGCGGCATCGACGGTCTCGTCCAGCATGGAGAGCAGCTGCGCGCGGTGGCCCGGCAGCGAATCGAAGGCGCCCGCCTGGATCAGCGACTCGATCACCCGTTTGTTGCAGACGCGCAGATCGATCCGGCGGCAGAAGTCGAGCAGGCTTTCGAACGGCTTCTCCTCCCGGACGCGCATCATGTTTTCCACCGCCTGGGTGCCCACGTTCTTGATAGCCCCCAGCCCGAAACGGATATGCCCCGGCCCTTCAGCCGGCTGCCCGTCCTCCGCACTTACCGCCACAGGTGTAAACAACACGCCGCTTTCGTTGACGTCGGGCGGCAGTACCTTGATGTTCATCCGGCGGCACTCCACCACGTATTCCGCGACCTTCCGGTGGCTGCCCATGACGGCCGTCAGCATCGAGGCCATGAACTGCACCGGATAGTGCGCCTTGAGATAAGCGGTCTGGAATGCCAGAACGGCGTACGCTGCCGCGTGGGCTCTCGGGAAACCGTAATCGGCAAAGCGCACGATCATGTCGTATACCTTGTTCGCATCCTCTTCGGTATATCCCTGCTTCAAGCTGCCCTCCACGAAGTGGCTGCGCTCACGGTCGAGCACTTCCCGCTTCTTCTTCGACACGGCGCGCCGCAGCAGATCGGCTTCCCCGAGTGAGAAGCCCGCCATCAGCGAGGCGATTTTCATGATCTGCTCCTGGTACACAATGATACCGTAGGTATCGGCCAGGATCGGCTTCAAATCGTCATGCGGGTAGTCGACCTGGATGGTACCATGCTTCGCCTGAATGAAATTCGGGATAAACTCCATCGGACCCGGGCGGTACAGCGCCACGACCGAGATGACGTCCTCGAATACGCTTGGCTTCAGCTCTTTGAGCACCCGCCGCATGCCGGCGGACTCCAGCTGGAACACGCCGGTCGTATCTCCGCTCCCCAGCATCTCATAGGTCAGCGGGTCATTGTCCGGAACCTGCGCGAAGTCCGGCGCGCTGCCGGTCATTTCCCCGATCCAGCGCATGGACCGCTCGATGATCGACAGGGTACGCAGACCGAGAAAGTCCATTTTGAGCAGGCCGATGCTTTCCAGCTGCTCCATCGGATATTGGGTCAGCGCGGTTCGCTCGCTGCCTTCCTGCAGCGGGACCGCATCGGTCAGCGGGTCGCGCGATATGACTACGCCCGCGGCGTGGGTCGACGCGTGCCGCGGCATGCCTTCGACCTTCATGGCCATATCGAGCATCTCGCGGGTTTTGAGGCTCTGCTCGTACAGCTTCTTCAGCTCGTCGCTGATTTCCATCGCCCGGCGGATGTTGATGCCGTGTGCATTCGGGATGAGCTTGGCCGCCTTGTCCACCTCGCCGTACGATACGTTCAAGGCGCGTCCCACGTCGCGTACCGCCGCGCGGGCGGCCATCGTCCCGAAGGTGATGATCTGCGCGACGTGTTCACTTCCGTATTTATCGGCCACGTACTCGATTACTTCGTCGCGGCGTTCGTCGCTGAAGTCGATATCGATATCCGGCATGGTCACCCGCTCCGGGTTCAGGAAGCGTTCGAACAGCAGGTTGTACTTGATCGGATCAACGTTCGTGATGCGGAGCACGTAAGCGACGAGACTGCCCGCGGATGAGCCCCGTCCGGGACCGGTCACGATTCCCTGCCGGTGCGCATACGCGATAAAATCCCAAACGATGAGGAAGTAATCGCTGAACCCCATGCTACCGATGACGCCGAGCTCGTAGTCGAGGCGCTGGAGAAGCTCTCTTTTTCCTTCTTCGGTGTCCCACAGGCCGGTCGTACTGTAGCGGCTCTCCAGTCCTTCCAGGCACAGGGTCCGCAAGTATTCGGCAGCCGTCTGCCCCTCGGGAAGCGGGCGGTATTCCGGCAGAATGGACCGGCCGAATTCCAGCTCCAGGCTGCATTTGTCCGCAATGAGGAGCGTATTGTCCAGAGCTTCCCGGACATGCGGGAACAAGCGGGCCATTTCCTCTCCGCTTTTCAGGTACAGCTGGTCGGTCTGAATCTGCAGCCGGTCCTCGTCCTCTACCGTTTTCCCCGTACCGATACAGATCAGCACGTCCTGCATGGAAGCATCCTCACGGACGAGATAGTGGACGTCGTTGGTCGCTACGAGCGGAACGTCCAGCTCCCGGGCGAGCTCGATCAGCTGCGGATTGACCCGCTTCTGTTCGGGCAGCCCATGGTCCTGCAGCTCCAGGTAAAAATCTTCGCCGAAAATGTCCCGGTACCGCAGCGCCGCCCGGCGCGCTTCCTCGGTCCGGCCGTGCAGCAGATGCTGGGGCACTTCCCCGCCGAGGCAGGCGCTCAGGCAGATGATGCCCTCATGATGTTTCGCGAGCGCATCCATATCGATGCGCGGTTTATAGTGAAAACCTTCCAAATGCCCGATGGAGCACAGCTTCATCAGATTGCGGTAACCCGTCTCGTTCTTGGCCAGCAGGATCAGGTGATAGATCGGCTGATCCTTGCGGCTGCCGCGCTCTTTGCGGGAACCGGCCGTCAGGTAGGCCTCGCAGCCGATGATCGGCTTGATGCCTTCCGCCACACAGGCTTTATAAAATGGCACCGCGCCGTACATGACCCCATGGTCAGTCAGTGCCAGCGCCTTCATTCCGTTCTCCGCGGCTCGCCGGACAAGGTCCGAGATCCGTGCCGCTCCATCCAGAAGGCTGTATTCGCTATGCACGTGAAGATGCACAAATGAACTCATGTCTCGTCTCCTTTTCGCCGCAGTGATCACTGGTTTTTAACGTTTCATGCACTATTTATTATTTTATCATAATCCGCCTAGGACCGCCCATAGAATGGAATAAGGAAACCGCTGGACAAGGCGTTTCCGACCTCCTTGGGAAAGGACTGGGAATCATGAGCGTGTTTTTATCCAAAGCCATACTGGATTTCTTTATCGCTTTCGGCATCGTGCTGGGCGGTGCGATGGTCGGCGGGATCGGTGCAGTCATCTCGCTGCAATCACCGACACACACCATGCTCGAGGTGGCCGATCGGATTAAAATATGGGCGATGGCGGCGGCGATCGGCGGCACGATCGATCCGATGCGGGTCATCGAGAGCAATTTTATGGGGGGCAATCTTTCCCCCGCCATCAAGCAGGTTCTGTTTCTCCTCTTCGCCTTCCTCGGCGCCCATATGGGCAGCGAGCTGGTCAAATGGGTTTGCGGCGGCAGGGAGTAGCCGATGCGAATTCCTCCGTTCAGCCGATACCGCCATTTCTCCCAGCTGACCGCCGTCTTCGTCTTGGGCGCCGTTATCGGAAGCGTCGTGTATAATTCGGTGTTCCACTCCAGCTTTGACATGCTTTGGGCGTCCAATCAGGACCTGGAGCTTCGGATCCAGCAATACGAGGACGACATCAAAACGCTGAAAAAATACAACAATCAGCAGACCGTGATCAAGGAAATCAAAATCCGTGCGGAGCAGCAGGACCCGCCTCTCGATCCGGTCATCGTCAAGGAAGTGATCCGCAAACTCGGCGAGGATCTGGAGGTGCTGCGGGGCCGGAACATTTTCGATATCGACGAGGACAGCAAAATCGCCCGGAACCTCCTCAATCGTAAAATTTACAGGGTGCGCGATAAGGAATATTCCATCGAAATCAAGACGATGCTGGTGGCGGAGGGCGTGCTCCAGATATGGATCGACATCGAGCCTCAAAGTGTCGCTTCGGTCGGCAAATCGTGATACAATGAGGAATATTGAAGTTATTGACAGTAAAGGAGCTGCAGCATTCGATGATTTCCGTCATCCGCTATTGCCTATTTGCGCTGCTGGTGATTACCTGTTTATGTTCCGCTTACTACAGCTACCGCGCCCGGCGTTCCGCCGATGTCCGTGACCGGGGCTTGTACGGCTCGAATATGAATATCTGCCTTGGAATAATGCTGATCGTGCTTGCGCTGATCTGCATGTTTATTTTCCATGGATCGACCGCCGCGGTCGTTATCGAGGGGCTGTTCCTCGTCCTCGGGGCGTTCAATATTTTCGCGGGCATCCGCAATCGGGGCCATTTCAGCCGCATGAAATCCTCAGATACGAAAGCTTGAACCTGATGCTGCAATTGTCGCAGTGTAATCTGAATCTTCCAAGCGTGGACAAGACCCAAACTTTAACGTTCGGGAGATAATCGGGGCAGGCCACAAACAACAAATAACCGGCACTATCTTTGATCAAAGATGCTGCCGGTTATATTTATGTCTGGCTAAGACCATGGCCAATTCGGCCATGCCCGTTACCTGTTATCCATGCTCGATAGAATGAAGCGTCAGCACGGCCTTGGCCACCAGGCTGTCGTCATGTAGCATTTCGATTTCGATCTTGCACGTCCGCCGGCTCGCCTCCAGCAGCCGCGGCATGACGGTCACCGGATCCTCGATCTGCACCGGGCGGACGAAGTATGTCGACATGTTATCCAGGACAAAGTCATTCCCCGTCATATCCTTCGCCGCCCGCAGCGCCGCCTGCGTCATCACCGTGGTCAGGATGCCTTCCGAAATCGTACCGAGATCCGTCGCCATCTGCGGCGTAATAAAGCCGTGGAAAAAGAGCCGCCCCTCCTCATCCCGCTCATCCGCAAATCCGTTCCAGATCAAATGGTCGAACGTCTCGCCGAGCTGCGGCTGCTTGCGGGCGTCGCGCATGGCCTGAAGCACTTCCTTCCGCGACACGGTCGCCACCAGCTTGCGGTTGCGGTCGACGATCGGCAGAAAGTCCACGCCTTCCCACATCATGAGCTGCGCTGCGGACGCAAGCGAGGTTTGCAGTCCGGCCGTGACCGGATTGCGGACCAGCAGCTTCTCGATGCTCTGCCCATCGGGCAGGCCCTTCATATCGCTCCGGTTCACGATACCGAGCACCCGGTTCCACTCGTCGATGACTGGCAGCCGCAGCTGTCCGGTCTGATCCGCGAGCGCCTTGCAATCCGCCACGGTGCTCGACAGCTTGAGGGCGTGGATTTTGGCCCGGGTGTTGACGATGTCCTCCACGATCATAATTTTCTTCTTGATCAGGCGGTCGAAAATGGCCCGGTTGATCAGCGATGCCACCGTAAACGTGTCGTGGCGCGATGAAAAAATCGGCAGGTCGAGCGTGTCGGCCAGCTCCTTGACCTCCCGGCTCGTACCGAATCCGCCGGTAATGAGCACGCCCGCTCCCTGCTCCAGCGCCAGCGAATGCGCGTCAGCCCGGTTGCCCACGATGAGCAGGCTGCCCGCGTCGATGTAACGGGCCATGGCGTCCACCTCCATGGCGCCGATGACGTATTTATGCAGATGTTTATTCAGTCCATCGGCTCCGCCGATCATGTGGCCTTCCACGATCTCGACCACGTCGGCGAAGGTGAGCTGCTCGGAAATATTCCGCGGCTTCTTCTCGACCCGGACGGTGCCGATCCTTTCCTTGGTCACGACGATGCCCAGGTTTTCGGCGTCCTTAACCGCCCGATAAGCAGTCCCTTCGCTAACGGACATTTCCTTCGCCAGCTTGCGGACCGAAATCTTGGTGCCAATTTTCAGCCCTTCGATATGCTGCAGCAGCTGCTCATGTTTCGTAATCGTTTCATCGCGGCCCTCCAACTGTTACACCCCCACGTTTCTATCTGTACCATACTGTACTATTATATCATGGTTGAGGCCGGAAAATAACAACGCAAAAAAAGCCGCCTCCACGCAATAACATTGCGCAAGACAGCTTTTGATCGCATTTATACATTTTCCTGGCGCTGCTGTGTTTCCTCCGGCCATTTCAGCTGCCACTGCTGCAGCTTGGCCTTACGAATGCGCTCCAGCGCTCTTTGTTTCTCTTCGTCCACCCCAAGCAAATAATGCAGGTGCGAGCCGATTATCAGAAAGGCAAACACGGCCCAGGCCGCTCCGAACCCGGAAGCCCAGGTCCATCCGCCGCTGAAGTTGATCCGGGGCAGAGCGTACACCAGCATCGCCAGAGCGAGAAGTAGGTAAATGGAATGCTTCAGTTTGCTTCTTTTTTTCATCTCATCGCAGCTCCTTCATTTGGTAACTCTATATTTCTACTCTATGAAGGGGTCTGCGAAAATATGAGAAAAGTTTTGTCCAACCTACAGGCTTTGTCCCCCGTACAGATGCTGGAGGCTGTCCGCAATGATTTTGTTCACGTCCTCGATGATCGTGCTGAGGCGGCGCTCCGCTTCAAACAACCGGCGGATGTTCAGGTTCAGGCTGAGCACGTCGAAGAGCTTCTCCATCTTCTCCATCTCCTCCTGGGATGGCATATCCCCGGACATCATCCGCTGCTGAATTTCCATCTGCCGCTGGCGGAAATCCTCAAGCATTTGTTTGCTCTCCGGATCCGCTTCAATCAGACTCATCGCCGAGCTGATTTCCTGGACCTCCGAGCTTTCCTTTAGGGCTTTGGCCAAATCGTGCGCTTTGTCATAAATGTTCATAGGTTGTCATTTCCTCCTTAAATTTGGGCAGTTACCAATCGGCGTGTTTTATGGGAGACGGACCCCTGACTCCCGCGGAAGTGAATCCTGCGATCATTGCAAGCTTTTGCTTTGCTCACAGCTTATCAATCCGCCCGTCTCCGAAAAAATGAAGGGCTGAAATCCCGGTTTTTATAAAAGTGGGTCAATCACCAAGGGATATATGTCCTCATATGATGCATTACATGCAATATTGCAGATGCTCCTTATCTGCCCTGTAGACATCAAGTTGTTGTTGGAAGGAGATCCACGATGTCCAAAAAAAAGCTACCGGTCCAAACGTTCAGCCCGGGCATTGTGAAAGAAAACACCGTCATGCTCGGCGAGAGACTGATCAAACAGTGGAAGATTCCCACCGACCGGCCTCTGCAGCTGTCCTTTGGTTCCTTTAGACAAGAGATCACCGTTATTTCCGCAGCAAAATATTCCGGCCTGCGCATCAGCGAGCCACTGGCCCGCAAAATGGGCTTAGCGTCCCGTCCCGTGCTCCGAGTGGCATACAGCCCATCCAGCAAAACGCTCAGGCTGGGTCCGCTCATCAGTGTCCTGATCAGCCGGGATTATCCTGACACGCCGGAAAAGCCGTTCGGTTCCATTTCCATGTTCTGCAGGGAACTCGTCAACGCCTGCCGCAAGCAGGGTGCATACGTATACTTCTTCACTCCGAATCACATCACCGAGAGTGCAAGCAGCATACAGGGCTGGATCTATGACGGCGGATGGCGCCAGACAACGATGCCTATCGCAGATGTCATCAATAACCGCCTGACGACACGCAAAATGGAGAATAAACCTAGCGTACAGCATTTTATGAAAGAAGTAAAATCCCGCTACGGGAGCCACATATTCAACGAAAAGTTTTTGGACAAAAATGAAGTGTTCGACACGCTGAAGCAGGACTCCTCCTTATCCCGGCTGATGCCGGAATCGCACCTGCTGACCGGCTATTCCATCCTGAAGAAGATGTGCAGCCAGTATCCGGTCGTGTTTCTGAAACCGGTGCGGGGCAGCCTCGGGAAAGGGATCATCCGGATCTCCAGGCAGTCTGACGGCACCTACCAAACTTTGGCGACATCGGTAGGCGGCCCCAAAAAACAAAGCTATCCCAATCTTAACAAACTGTTTACCAACGTCTCCGGAAAGATGAAGAGCACCCGCTACCAAATTCAGCAGGGCTTGACGCTCATCGACCACAGCAATCGGCCCATCGATTTCCGTGCGCTCGTCCAAAAGAACGGGCTCGGTAAATGGAGCGTGACCTCGGTCGTAGCCCGGATCGCGGGCGGGAACCATTTTGTCTCGAACCTCGCCAGAGGCGGAACCCTCAGCACTGTAAAGGAAGCTGTGAACCGCTGCGCCCTCCCGTCGGCCGTGAAAAGCACTGCACACGCCAAGCTGCAGCGGGCCTCGCTGGACATCGCCAAAGGCCTGGATGCGCTGCTGCCCGCCCATTTCGGCGAACTCGGCATCGACCTGGCCATGGATACCTCCGGTAAAATATGGCTGCTCGAGGTTAATTCCAAGCCTTCCAAAAACGACAATACGCCGCTCCATGAACAGAAAATAAGGCCTTCCGTCAAACGCCTGCTGGAATACTGCGCCTTCTTGTCAGGGTTTTAGGAGGTGCCGCGATGAAAAGAACCACAATCGGAACCATTGGAATCCTAAGTTCCTCCACACCGGGCTCCCCTCCCTTCTCGGGAGAAGGATACGCCCGCCGATTGGCTGTGGCCGGCAGGAAATACGGTATTCAGGTCGTCGTTTTTTGCCCTGACGGCGTGCCGGAGGGACAGAGAAGCATCCATGGATATATCTTCAGCGATGGGGCGTGGCACGCTGCCACGGTCCCCTTTCCGGATATCGTCTACGACCGCTGTTTTCCGCAGCGAGGCAGCGAATACCGGGCAGCGGCGAGGTTGCTTGCGGACGCCCCTACAGGGAAGAGGTGGATCCTGTGGTCCCGCGGACTTCCCGGGAAAGGGCATGTGGACCAAGTACTTCGTAAGGAGCCTGGCCTGCTGCCGTTTCTTCCCCCGACTGCCGTCTATCGCGGGAGCAGCCAATTGCTGCGCACCTTGGAGAAATATGACGGCGAGCTGTTCATGAAGCCGATGAGCGGATCCCAGGGAAAAAATACGCTTCACGTCACGCGCCATGCCGCAGACGGATCTCTGACGATCCGGGGAAGAAGCGCAAGCAACCTGCCGTTTGTGAAGCATTTCGACGATACGAGTTCAGGCCTAACATGGATCCGGCGGTTTACCGGGGACCGTTCGTACCTGATTCAGCCCTTCCTGCATTTGTACAACGCAGACGGCGCCCCTTTTGACGTAAGAGTGCTGATGCAAAAAAATGAAACGGGTTCGTGGATGCATACCGGCATGGCGCTGCGCCTGGGCAACCCGGACAGCATTACCTCAAACCTTCACGGCGGAGGAAAACCTCTGTCTGTCCTGCCTTTTCTGACCGAACAATTCGGGGCTGACTGGGCAGAACACATAAGGGATCGTCTTCATAATCTGTCGGAGAAGATTCCGCCGATTCTGGAAAGCCGTTATGGCCGGCTCGGAGAACTGGGTATCGATTTTGGCATTGATACGAAAGGGAGAATCTGGCTGCTTGAAGTCAATTCCAAACCGGGGCGCACCTCCTTCCGGCACATTGGGGAACCAGGCAGCGATGTTCTCGCTACGGAAAATCCGCTCCGTTATGCCCGCTATTTATTGCTTCGACAACTTAGGAGGGTAAATTGATGAGTTTGACATTTTGTAATGTTCATTTTTCGCAGCAGCCCGAGAAAGTCGTCTACATTTCGAATTCGCTGATGAAAAGCCTCAAGCTGTCCGGCAAAAAGAATATTCAGCTCCGTCTGGGAAAAGACATGGTTAACGCAACCGTTAAGCCCATAAAAAAGACGGGTAAGCATCTGTTCCTCAGCTCCGGTGTCCGAAGCGGCATCCACGTTCCAAACGCCGGCGGGGTCATGCTGAGAAATCTCCAGGAGGACGAAGTCCAGCTCGGTCCTCTGATCGGCGTGCTCTCGGATGGACCCAGCACGTCACCATCGCAGCCGTTCGCTTCCCGGACGAATTTTATCAAACAGCTTCTCCGCGAGGGGAAAAGGAAGTCGTATATTTTCGCCTTTACGCCCAAGGACATCAACTGGCAGCAGGAGACGGTCCGGGGCTATTTTCTGAACGACAACGGCACCTTTTACCGTAAAACCGTTCCGCTGCCCGATGTCGTCTACAACCGCCTCCCGAGCCGGAAAGCGGAAACCTCCTCTTCCATCAATCAGCTCAGAGAGCGGCTGACCCGCAAGAGAATCCCGTTTTTTAACTGGAGCTTCTTCAACAAATCCGACATCTACCGCCTGCTTGAAGACGACAACACGGTGAACCGGTACGTGCCCGAATCCCATATCAACCCTTCCCCGGAACGGATCAAGGATATGCTTGAAAGGCATCAGTTTCTGTACTATAAGCCTTCCGCAGGAAGCTTGGGAAAAGGCATCTATCGTTTGACTTACCTCCCGAAAAGGGGATATTTCGCCCGTTACCGCAAGGGAGGCGGCAACGTCCTGCTTCGTTTCAGCAACTTCAACAGCTTGATGCGGATGCTTAAATCCAGACATGGCCGGACCCTGGAAACGTATGTCATTCAGCAGGGAATCCGGCTGGTCGAAATCGACAACTGCCCGATTGACTTCCGCTTCCATATGCATAAGAACGGCAGCAACAAATGGGTTGTTGTCGGTGTCGGTGCCAAAAAGGCCGGCCGCGGCAGCGTAACGACCCACCTGAAGAATGGCGGCTCCCTCCTTACTCCTGAACAGGCATTGAGCCGGACCTTTGGCGACAGATCCGACGAGGTGCTGCAAAACGCCAAAAAAGTCGCGATTACCCTGGCCGAAGCGATTGAGTTTCATCACCAGCATCTCCTTGGAGAAATCGGTTTTGACCTGGGTATCGACCAAGACGAGAAGGTGTGGATGTTTGAAGCGAACGCCAAGCCGGGCCGTTCCATTTTCAGCCATCCTTCCCTCAAAGCGGAAGGCAAGGCATCCGTTGAGCATATTCTTGAACACTGCCTGTATTTGAGCAAGTTCCGCAGGAGGGATGTGGAGTGAACATCCGGAGTCATACCGACAATAAACCCGTAGTGGCCATCCTGACCATGTCGGATTCCCACGGTTATTTCCGGGGAAATCAACAGAATTTTGAAGATATTGTCAAGACGGGACAGAAAATGGGATTTCCTGTCTATGTAGTCACAGCTAAAGATCTGAAGCTGACGGAGGATCGGATCAAGGGTTTTACGCTGAATGACGAGGAGACCTGGGAACAGCAGTATTTTCCGCTGCCCCAGGTCATCTATAACCGGATTCCGCAGCGTGAAGACGAACTCCGGCCCGCTGTGCGCCAGAAAATCAAGGAATGCATGAAACATCCATCCATTTCGCTGTTCAATCCGCACTTTTTCAACAAATGGCATCTGTTCGAGTGGCTCAGAAGCTCCAAAGCGACGGAGCATCTGGTACCGAAAACCAAACGCTTCACAAGCGTGAGCACGCTGCAGAAAATGCTTGAGCGTTATCCTTGCCTCTACCTCAAGCCCGAAAGCGGAAAAGCCGGAAAAGGCATTATGATGCTGAGATACCAGAGGGACAAACTGCTTCCCTACCGGCTCAAAGTTCAGCACCACCGATCCAGCACCACGTACAAAACGCGGAATCTGTACCGCCTCTGGGCACGGATCAAAAGCGAAACCGGCAGCGCACGCTATATTATTCAGCAGGGCATCGAGCTCGCATCCGTTAACAACCGGCACTTTGACCTAAGGGCGCTGCTGCAAAAAAACAACAAAGGCTTATGGGGAGTTACCGGTATCGGAGCCAGAATGGCGGGTTCTAAGAGCATTACGACCCATGTGCCGAGAGGCGGCACGATTGAGGATCCCAGCAAGCTCCTGTCCGATGTATTCGGATCCGAGATGTCGGCCGTGATTTTGAACCGCGTCCGAACGACGGCGATCATCATCGCCCGCCAGATTGAGAAGGCTTCCGGCTACGAACATGGAGAGATGTCGATGGACCTCGGGATTGACGAGTTAGGAAATATCTGGTTCTTTGAGGCAAACGCCAAGCCGATGAAATTCGATGAACCGCATATCCGGAAGCGGTCTCTCAAGCGAATTTTCCAATACAGCGAATATCTCTCCAATCAACCTAAAATGTAATCGCAAGGGAAGTGATTGACAGGTGCAGATCTTAACGATAACCCCGACCCGTGAAGATTGGCTGCGCCAGCACGCCAAAATTCTCAAATTTGTGTTTGAACACGGCGGAAATCAGGCGGCGCGCGCAGAGTTCATTCTTCTTGCCCGATTGACGGCGGAGCAGCTCGCTGCGCCGGGAACCTCGCTTATGGCCGCAACCGTCCGATGCGAAGACGGGGAACGTCTGGCCGGTGTCAGCTTTGTATCGGGCTACGGGGCCGAGGGGTGTCTCGTCGTCGTCCATCCGCTGTACCGCGGAAGAGGGATCGGCACCTCCCTTCTGGCCTCGCAGCTTCGGCAGTTAGGCACCATGCGATGCGAGGCTCTTCTGAGCCGGCTTCCTTTTGTTAAAATGTGCTTTCGCGCCGGACTTCACGCCGTCGCCGTCCACCAGGGGGCTGCCGGAGAGCCCGCCCTGGTCATGGAGGGGCCGTGTGGAGATCCGGATGGTGCATCCATTACTCTGACCCAAGAAGGTGATCCCCTGTGCCGCTACCCGTGTTAGGCATCTTGACGCTGTATCTGAACGAGCATAAGCATTTGGAGGAAAAACCGATCTATCAGAAAATGATCGTTGAAGGCGGCAAGCTGGGACTTGACGTATTTGTGTTTACCCCGATGGACGTCAGCGACAGCAAGAAAAAAATCTTTGCTATGGAATACGACGCAAAGCAAAAGAAGTGGACCCGGCGATGGAGAAACTTCCCGGATATGATTTATGACCGGTGCCGCATCCAGAAAAGCCCCCGCTTTGCCCAGCTTCTGCAGTTCCGGAGCCAGTACAGCAAGATGCTGTTTCTGAACAAACCGCTCCGGAACAAATGGACCATTCACGAGGTGCTGTCCAAAAAGGCGGAATTCCGGAAGTTTCTGCCGGAAACGCGCCTGTATCACGGACTGACAGACGTCCACCAAATGCTGAAGAACAGGTCTGTCGTATTTTTAAAACCGATCAACGGAACCGGCGGGCGGGGTATTTTACGGATTGAAAAATTGAAGGCTGCTTCCCAGTACTACATTCAAGGACGGAATCAGCAGCGGAAGATCATCACTCCGCAAAAAATCCACGCTTCCCGGCTCGGCGCCATTCTGAGCGGCTGGAATATGAAGGACCGGTATTTGATCCAGGAAGGCATCGCCGTGGAGCTTCCCGACGGCCGGGTTCATGACTACCGCATGCTGGTGCAGAAAAACAAGGAGGGGCATTGGCAGCTGACCGGCATTGCCGGCCGGGTGGGGGCGCCGCGGAGCGTCACCTCCAACCTGCACGGCGGCGGAAGAGCCGTGCCCGCTCATCAAATGCTGTCTTCTTGGATCACGAATGAGGAGCAGCGGCAGGAAGTAATCTCGACGGCAGGCAAGATGGGCGTGGACATCGCCGCCTATCTGGAGCATCAGTACGGACCGCTGTGCGAGCTCGCGCTCGATCTCGCCATCAACCGGAAAGGGCGGATTTACCTGCTCGAAGTCAATCCCAAGCCCGCGAGGGAAGTCTTCTCCCAGATCGGCGAGCCCGAACTGTACCGCACGGCCATTACCAGACCGTTGGAGTACGCCCTGTGGGTTTACAAGCAGAAGACGGAAACCGCCGACACTAAAGAAAACAAACCGCAGCTCTAGCGCGGTTTGTTTTTCTTTATATGCAGCTATGATTCCCTTCAAAGGCGGCTCATCGCCGATTTACACCGATGAGGCATACAGCCCCAGAAGTTTGTCGAACGAGCTGATGAGGACGTCGGACCCTGCCAGTTCATCCGGGTTTCCAAACCCGGCATATTGGCATCCGATGACGGCAAGGCCGTTCTTCCGGCCGGCTTCCACATCCGAAGATCGGTCGCCCACCATCCAGGCCGTGCTTACGCCTTCGCGCTGAAGCAGTAATTCCACCAGATGCACCTTAGATTTGGTTCCGTGCTCCCCGGCACTGTACAGGCCGTCAAAAAGGTCCAGCATGCCGTGAGCCTCCGCGATCCCTTTTACGTAATGCTCCAGCCCGTTGCTTGCTACATACAGGCGCACACCCTGCTCCTTCAAACGTGCCAGCGTTTCCTTCACGCCGGGATAGAGCTCGGTGTTCCCTGCCTTGAGCCCCTCCAATTCCAGCTGGAGAAGGAGCTCATTAGCACGCGCATGGGCACGTTCGCTTCCGTCCGGCATGACTACTTTCCAAATGTCCTCCAGCAGCATCCCGAGACTGCCCATCATCCGTTCCGCCGGGGGCGTCGGTGCAGTATACAGCCCCTCCTCCCGCAGCTTGTCGAACAACCGCTGATGGGCCGGCAGCAGCAGCGATTCGGTTTTGAACAGCGTGCCGTCCATGTCGAACAATATCGCCTGCGGCTTGTTCAATGTCTTCTCTTTGTCCATCGGTTATCTTCCCTTTCATTGCCTGCATTAATGCGTAATACTCAGTATCACCCAATTACATGCCTATGATAAGGGAAGTGCCAAGCCTTGTAAACTTCGGTCGTTCATAAAAAAGGTTAGCCTTTAGAAGAACCGTTTTTTACCCCGGTCATCTTTAATGATCTCCACGGCCTCCCGGAACCGGGTCGAATGGACGATTTCCCGCTCCCGAAGGAACTTCAGTCCGTCCTGCAGGTCCACGTCATCCGTCATGTCAATCAGCCACTGGTATGTAGCCCTGGCCTTTTCTTCTGCGGCGATGTCCTCATATAAATCGGCGAGCGGATCGCCTTTGGCCTGAATGTACGCCGCCGTCCATGGGACCCCGGCTGCATTTTGGTAGTACAATGCTTTGTCATGATTGACATAGTGGTCTGCGAGTCCGGCCGCCTTCAGCTGATCCGGCGTTGCATCTTTTGTCAATTTATAAACCATGGTGGCAATCATTTCCAAATGGGCAAATTCCTCCGTGCCGATGTCGTTGAGAATGCCGATGACCTTATCCGGGATGGTGTACCGTTGATTCAAATATCTCAAGGCAGCGGCCAATTCCCCGTCGGCACCGCCGTACTGCTCCAGCAGCAACCGGGCCATATATGGATCACACTTGCCGACCCTGACCGGATACTGCAGCTTTTTTTCATATATCCACATGCGGGACATTCGCCTCCTTTAGATTCTTTGCCGGTTACACCTGCCATGGCCACGGGGCCTGCGGCCATTCAAACGGGAACTTCGAATAGGCATGGCCGAAATGCATCAACGGTCCATAGGATTCCTGAAACTCCCGGACGATCGGGATCCGCTCCTGGGCGAGCCGGTTGTACTGCTCGATGCTTTTTAAATCGTCCGGATGCGTATCCAGGAACAGATTCAGCTCGACCAAGGCGAAATCGATCATCTGCAGCTTTTCAAGCAGCTCGTAATAGCGCTGATCCACCGCCGGTTTAGACTGGTTCTCCATCACTCCCCACCTCCTCCACTCTTTTGCCTTTAGATTCATAAGGGCTGTAAAGGTTCGGCCAAAGCGTTCCCAGCTTCAGCGCCTCGGCGAGGCTGAATTGCGGCCAGTCCAGAGGCTGGAACACGATATACTGGTTGGGCGGGACGACGTACGTCCTGTAAGGCAGCGGCGGGCACGGATCAAACGGGCCAATGAAAGGCTTATACACTCGTACCTGTGAGTTCACCACTTGCTCCTCCTTTTGTTGTCCATACTAAAGTCGCTGATTTCCCTCGAGAAGGCGAAAAATCAGACACTCTTCGTAATTAAACATATGACCCATCCGCGGAATCTGAACAAAAAAGTTCATGGGACAACAAAAAGACCCCTGATTTGCGGTCGATTTACCGCCAAGGGGTCAGTGTAAAGGACTCTAGCAGCTTCTGTCGAAGCGCTGGATGAAGCGCGAGCCTTCAATGAGATGATGAACTTTTAAAATCTGATCTTGATCTGGAACAGTCCCGCTTTCCGGACCGCCGAATAAATAATGACCACCAGCGGGCCGATAAATACGCCGATCACACCGACGAGCTTGAAGCCGATATACATGCTCACCAGAGCCGACAGAGCGCCGATGCCGACCGAATCGCCGATAATTTTGGGCTCGACCACCCGGCGGGCAATCGTAATGACCCCAAACAGCAGCATCAGCCCAAAGCCGGTATAAGAGTCGCCCACGATAAACAGGTATACCGCCCAGGGAATCAGCACCGAGCCGACCCCCAGAATCGGCAAAATATCGACGACCATGATCAGCAGGGCGATCGCCAGCGGGTAATGAATGTCGAGGATGAGCAACCCCGTGAGGGTCAATACATAAGTAAAAGCGCTCAGGATCATCTGGGCCTGAATAAAGCCGAAGATGGACCGTTTCAGGCTGTGCAGCACCTCGTTGATCTGGTCTTGGGTCTCCTCCTCGAACAGGGATAGAATCCCTGCCTTGATCGTCTCCAGTCCAAAGCTGAACAGATAGACAGCGACAAAGAAAACCACCAAAAACACGAACGTGCCCGGGATGCCCTTGGCAAAAGATAAAAAGGTTGACGACAACGAGTTGATGAGCGACTCGGCGTATGACGTCAGATTGGTCAGCATTTCCCTCAGGCTCTCGGCCAGCTCCGGCTGAAACCGGTCAAACAGCCCTCTCGCCTGGATCAGCGTCGTCTGCACAAAATCGTCGGCCGACGCAAAATATGCCGGCGCATTCTTCCAGTATTCCAGCAGCTGGGCGAAAACCTGAAAACCCAGCATGTACACCAAAAGAAGAATCATGAGCATAAACAACGTACATGTAAGCGAAGCGGCAGCGACACGGTTCCATTTCAGCCTCCCGATCAGCATCCGGTTGATCGGCTCCAGCGAAACGGCCACGAGCGCAGCCAGTACAAAAGGGGCGCCTGCCGTAAACAGCAAATACAGCAGGAGCAGTCCCACACCGACGAACACCAGCTGTTTGCCAGTCATGCTTCACTCCTTAATCCCCGTTATCCGTCCCTTCCTGTTCCTCCTCGTCGATGACTTCCGTATCGGCAACGCGGTGAATGTTAACCCGGGTAATCCGGAGCTTGGTCGATTCCTCGACCTCAAACACGAAATTGCTCACCTGGACCTTTTTGCCTTTTACCGGATTGCCTTCCAGCTCCTTGAACAGCCAGCCGCCGATCGAGTCAACCTCATCATCCTCAATGATGACGCCGGTCAGATCGTTGACATCCTCGATCAGCATCCGCCCGTCAACCGAGATGACATCCTCCTGGATTTCGACATCGGGACGCTCGTCCTCAAATTCGTCATAGAGCTCCCCGACGATTTCTTCGAGGATCTCTTCGGCCGTCAGCATGCCGGCCGTGCCGCCGTATTCGTCGACCACCAGCGTCAGCTGGGCATGCTTCTTCTGCATAAGGCGCAGCACATGGCTGATTTCCATCGACTCCGGCACGTTCAGAATCGGACGGACCAACGAGGTCAGCTCCTTCTGATGCTCGGCGTCGGCCAGGAGAAAATCGGTAATATGCACAAATCCGATAATCTGGTCCTTGTCCTCCACGGCGACAGGATAACGGGAATGCTTCGTATCACTGATAATCTGCAGATTCTCTTCCAGTGTATTCGTCGTGTACAGGCAGTCCATATCCGTCCGTGGGAGCATAATTTCGCGCGCCAGCAGGTCGGAGAACTCGAAGATGTTGTCCATCAGCTTCATCTCGTCCTTATCGATGACCCCGCTTTTGGCGCTCTGATTCATTAATATGCGGATCTCCTCTTCAGAATGCGCAGCTTCTGCTTCGCTGGCCGGATGAACGCCGAACAAGCGCAGCAATCCGTTGGCGGAAGCGTTGAGCAGCCAAATGAAAGGAAAAAATATTTTATAAAAGGCCATCAGCGGTGCGGACAGCAGCAGGGCGGCCCCTTCCGTTTTCTGAATGGCAAGCGACTTGGGGGCCAGTTCCCCAAGCACGATATGTAAGAAAGTAATGACACAGAACCCGAGCACCACGGATACGGTGGCGATGAGCGTTCTGTCGGTAACGCCCATTTTATACATCAAAGGCTCTACCAGTAGTTCCGAAATGGCCGGCTCCCCGATCCAGCCGAGACCGAGGGATGCCAGCGTAATGCCGAATTGGGTAGCGGACAAATAAGCGTCCAGTTTGTTGTTCACCCGGAGCGCATAGCCGGCCAGCCGGTTGCCTTCGCTGACCAGCTGCGTCAGCCGGGACTGCCTCATTTTTACAAGCGAAAATTCGGCGGCCACAAACACGCCGTTAAAAAATACCAGCAGCAGAACAAAAAAGAGGTTTAAAAGCAGTTTGCCTATTTCTAACTCCCCGTCCAATGACAACGCCCCATTTCTATAATAAGTTCGCTTTTTTCACGGTAAAATCGGTATCTTTATAATACATGTCCTTCACGAGCAGATTCGGTCCGCAGCAGCCCGCAGCGTCGCAATGGCAGTTCACCGTCTTGTTCAGCGGATGCCCGGTCTGCCACGCATTAAAGATGTCGTCGAGGCGGCCGGTTTGAATATTGCCGAACGCCGGAATATCGGAAAAGTCGGTGACATAGACGTCGCCCGAGAACAAATTGACGTTGACGCGGTTGCGGCCGTCAGGATCGTTGCGCACGGTAACGTTCGGCGCATCCGCAAGCCTGCGGATCAGCTTCAGATCCTCGTGAATATCGCTGCACGCGAAGAACGGGAGCGTTCCGAACAGCATCCACATTTGCGGATCGCGAACATCCAGCAAGCTGTGGATCGCCTTGCGTGTCTCATCCAAAGAAAGCATCGGAAGCTCCGTGGCAAAATTGGAGGCATACATCGGGTGCACTTCATGGCGGCGGCAGCCCATTTCCCCTATTAGTTTGTGAATTCCTGCAAGCTTTGTATGCGTCCGGTAATTAATCATGGACTCCGCCGAAATGAACATGCCCGCTTCGCTCAGCTTCAGGGCGTTCTCCATCATTTTGTCATACATGCGGTAGGCGGTTTCCTTCGGAACCGGATGGTTGCTGTTGGCGAAGCCCACCTCATGGAAATCGTCTCCGTTCAAATAGTTGAACGAAATATGCATCACGTCAAGGTACGGCAGCATCGCCTCATATCTGCTGATATCCAGCGTCAAATTGGAGTTGATCTGCGTGCGGACTCCCCGGTCCTGAGCATATTTGAGCAGAGGGACGATCACCTCTTTCACCGTCTTCTCCCGGAAGGAGGGCTCGCCTCCGGTCAGGCTGATCGTCTGCAGATGCTCGACTTCGTCCAGACGCCGTAGCATCAAATCCAGCGGAAGAAATTCTGCCTCTTTCATAACGAGCATATCGCCGACCGCACAGTGCTCGCAGCGCATATTGCACAAATGCGTTACCGTCATTTCGACACTGGTCAGCACATGCCGGCCATATGTACGAAGGGATTCAATCGGATCCCATGGATCATTGCTCGGAGATAAGGGGGCAAGTGCTCCCCGGGTATTTACAGTATTCATTATTTACTCACCTTATTTCTTTATTTAACCCAAAACACGGTTTTTGTGTAACCTTTATTTTCCAGACCCAGCGCAGTCCGGTTGTCTCAGGATGAATATGTCATTCCTTCTATCATACCATGAAGCGCGAAAAATCTCTCTGTCTGAATAGGTATGCCGGGACAAGAAGAAAAAAGACCCCTAAACGGCGGCTCCTGCGGGCAGCAGGGAAATCGAATTTCCACCGCATCCATTACTGCCCGATACCGCTCGCTTTATGGGTCTTCCGGTCATGACAAATCCTAATTCCTGCTCTCGCTAATCCCCGAGAACGCCGTCAATAATAACGGAGAGCGACTGGGACAGATCCACCTCGTAAGGTGCCTTAAGCGGCACCCCTTCCGGATCCTGCAAAATGCGGACCACGGGACGATGGGGCATATGGGCGTGAATTTTCGACACCACTCCCGTCTCCCCGGTACTCAGCTTGACCGACAAGCCGGGCGGATAGATCGCCACTTTATCCCGGAACAGCTCCAGCTTCTTTTGGTCGTACAAGGTACCTGCCCCGCCGTACAGCACTTCAGCAGCCTGATGCGGAAGCATCGCAGGCCGGTACACCCTGTGCGAGGTCATCGCATCGTAGGAGTCGGCGAGCGCCACCCACTGGGCATATTCGTGAATATCATCACCCTTGATGCCGCGCGGATAACCTGATCCGTTCATCCGTTCATGATGCTGAAAGGCGCAGTGCGCGGCCAGGAGCGGAATATTCGGCTCGTCCTTCAGGATTTTAAAGCCGATTTGGGCATGCGCCTGCATGAGACGGAATTCCTCATCATCCAGCTTTTGCGGCTTGAACAGCACTTTTTGGGGAATTTGGGTTTTTCCGATGTCATGCAGCAGCGAACCCAGCCCCAGCACCATCAGCTGGTCCTGCGTATAACCGCTCGCAATCCCCAGCACAAGTGAATATACGCACACATTTAAGGAATGCTTATATAAGTAATGATCTGCGGTGTTCATGTCCATCAGCATGATCATGCAGTCCTCCTGGGAACTGACATCTTCAAGGATGGACTCCATCACCTTGGAGAACTGCTTTCCGAGATGGTGATACCCTCCAGTAATCGGGGAGGCTTCGGATAACCGCTGAAAATTGACGCGAATCTTCTGAAGAGCCTGACGCCTCGTTTCCTCCCGGAGCATTTCGGGAATATCGATGCCTTCCGTCAGATGATCTTCCACATAAATATAACCGATGTCCAGCTTTTGCAGGCGGCTGATCAGCAAGGAGGTGAGCTCCACGCCTTCCGCGAGAAGCACAACACCCTCGTCGCTGTATATCTTTTTGCCGATTTTCATTCCCTGCTGCAGCATCGGAACGGGTACCAAACGCAACACGATCCACTCCTGCCTAAAATCACGGCCGCCCGGTTATTGCTTCCCAGGTCCGTTTACCTAGTTTCCCCATACCATCCTATGTAGCCCATTCACGCTATGCGGAATTAGTCCATCACATTACGGTTCTTGAATCAGCGCATAACGAACAGCCAGAACACGGCGGCAAGCACAAACCGGTAAATGGCGAAATGGGTCAGACGAATTTTTTGAATCAATTTCATAAAAGCAAGCACAACGACATAGGCCACCACAAAAGCTACGATAAATCCGATAACGAACATGCCGATCGTATCCTTGGTCATATACTTGTACGAATCCAGCATTTCATAGCCGGAAGCGGCGCACATGATCGGAATTGCGATCAGAAACGAGAAATCGGCCGACGCCTTGTAGCTTGCCCCGCTCAGCATCCCTCCGGAAATCGTGGATCCCGAACGCGAAAATCCCGGCCATACGACAGATAAAATTTGATAAAGCCCGATCAACAGCACCTGCTTGTACGACAGGTCATCCATCGTTTCGGCGGTGATTCTGGCTTTGGACTTGTTAAACCACTCGGCAAAAATCATGAAGATCCCGCCTACGATCAGCGCCCAGATTAC
Source organism: Paenibacillus sp. FSL R5-0378 (assembly GCF_038009285.1). Classification (NCBI taxonomy): domain Bacteria; kingdom Bacillati; phylum Bacillota; class Bacilli; order Caryophanales; family Paenibacillaceae; genus Paenibacillus; species Paenibacillus sp. FSL R5-0378. The sequence goes on along the minus strand of NZ_JBBPAY010000001.1, from coordinate 2,282,142 downwards.
GGTATTTGCGCTGAACAGGCTCTTGATAAAGTCCCTGGCAAAAAAGGCCACGATGAGTGCAGGGGCGATCCCGATGATAACATGCAGCAGATTCAGCTTCTTGCCGGACCGCAGGCTTCCGGATTCGGGCATGGTCCGTTTGATGCCCAGCAGATCCAGAATCCGTCTCCAATAGACGAGGGCGATCGCCAGAATGGCCCCCAGCTGAATGACGATTTCAAAGGTTTTCATAATGGGGTCCTGCTCATCATAGCCCAAGAGCTTGGACGTCAATATCATGTGCCCCGTTGAAGAGACCGGAATAAATTCCGTAACCCCCTCCACAATCCCCAAGATAATTGCAGTAATGGTATCCATTTCTTCCTCCTCTGGTCCTTCTTAAACAACCTCGATCCAACGGTGCTTGCCGCAGGTATCCAGACTTCCGGGACGCTGGAGCTCAAGTCTCAGCAGGTCCCGCAAAAACTCGGGAAGCAAGTATTTCGGATCTTCCCCCCGAGAAATCTGCTCGTATCCCGTCCCGAATGTAAACATGTCCAACGTTCCAACAGTGTACATCCGGTCGTCCCGCAGCGGCTCCCCCTGAAGCGAAATTTGAACAATCCTATCATAAGGGATGCGGCTTGGATCGTACAAGACTTCAATTCCGTCCACCGCGATATTGCCGAGAACATTGCCGCGGAACCCGAATCCCCGGATTTCCTTGCTCCAATATTCCGGCAGGAGGCTCTCCTCCAGGCTTCGCCGGATATGCTCCCCTTTGAGGCTGACCACGCAGGGATTAATCGGAGATGGGCAGAGCTCGTGAAGGAGTCCCGCCGTAATTTCCCCTTCCGGCAGATCGCCCAGCAGCTGCCCCGTGTTGACAAGCGACAGCTCCGCGCCGGTAAACTGGCGGACCGACTGCGCCAGCAAATTGCCGAACGGCGATTCTCCCGTATGCGTCAGGGACAGCGGCCGGTCCGTAACCGCCACAGGCTCTTTCAGGGCTTCTTCGGCCCGCTCGCGATGAATTCCAAGGGCGCGGGACACCGTTTCATCTAAAAGGTTGGTATCAATTGGCTGGCATCCTCCCTCGATGACACGGAAACGGCCGTCATCCTGTTGAGTCATGACCACCTTACCGACGTATTGACCGTACTTTCCCGCTGCGCACAGCACCGTATCACCAATCCGCAGCGGCTCTTCCAGCAGATGGTGGGTATGCCCGCCGAGAATCAGGTCGATACCCGGAATCCGTTCTGCCATCAGCCGGTCGGTAGACAGCCCGAGGTGGGATAAAACGATCACGATATCGGCCTCCGGACGCAGTGCCTCCACCTGCTCCTGCAACGCTTGCAGCGGCTCCAGGGCATCCCAGCCGAGCAGTTTGTAGAAGTCGGCGAACGGAGCCGTAGCTCCCGTCAGCCCGATCCGGATTCCGTCCTTGTCCAGAATGACGCGTTTCTTCATCCATGCAGGCGGCGCCGAGCTGAGCTGCTCATGGATGTTGCAGCAAATAACCGGGGACTGCAGGCCCGCATAAAGGCGTTCCAGCACGTCCGGGGTAAATGTCAGCCCCTCATTGTTCCCGATCGTTACCGCCTCATATCCCGTTAAATTCAATATGTCGATGTTCGTCTGGCCCATCGTCCCCTCGGTTTCGACGGCCGTCCGGTCCATATGATCTCCTATATCCACCAGTAAAAGAGGACTCTCCGCCGCCTGAGCGCGTTCGGCGGCAGCCAGGGCTGCAATGGAACTAACCGTTTCAAAGTGGCTGTGTATATCATTCGTATGCAGGATTGTAATCGATTTTGCCTGGTTCTGCAGCATCATTGGGTAACCTCCCCTTTCACTGTTCTCGCCTTGTTAGGCCCAAATGCTCCTAGGGATAAGCATAACATTTTCAAGGTGGATATGGTATATTGAAGACATGAACTACCACGCCCGAGGAGAGAAAGAAATGCAGCTTGATATTCGATTGTTTGCCGGTCTTGCAGAACGGCTCCAAACCTCTGTTTTACCTTTGTCCGTCGAAGGGGAATCCATCACAGCCGACGGCTTGAAACAAAAGCTGACCGAATTATACCCGGAGGCTGCCGCGCAGATCTCCGTTTCTTTTGTTGCCGTTAATCAGAATTATGCGCCGGGTGACGCGCTTATTACGGAAGGTGACGAAGTCGCCCTGATTCCGCCCGTATCGGGTGGAGACGGAAGTAGCTCAGTACAGGAAGCATCAGCAGACGGCTTATACTGTATTACCGATCAGCCGCTGTCCGTTGATGAGGTGACGTCCAAGGTGCTGGACGACAACCATGGCGCCACGCTGTCTTTTGTCGGGACAACCCGGGAAATGACGGGTGAGCAGCGTACCGTTCACTTGGAATACGATGCGTATATCCCGATGGCACTGGCGCAGCTTGAATTGATCGGCCGTGAAATCGCCGAACGTTGGCCGGGCACGCGCTGTGCGATTTCGCACCGGATCGGTACAGTCGACGTGAAAGAGATCAGCGTCATCATCGCGGTATCGACCGGGCACCGGGAGGCTTGTTATGAAGCGAGCCGGTATGCGATTGAGAAGCTCAAACAGTCCGTGCCCATTTGGAAGAAGGAAATTTGGGAGGACGGGTCGGAATGGAAGGGACATCAAAAGGGGCCGTGGGACCCGACGCTCCCTCCTTCCGTCTAAGAAGAGTTCGTTGATAATCCATATTTTTCTTGCTAATATAGATTTCAAAACAATAGGTTCCAATCTGAACAATGAGGTGACGATCAGTTTTGAGAGTTCATGTCACGGAATTACGGCCCGGTGATCGGCTTCAAGCCGATACGTTTAACGATATCGGGCTTCATGTGCTCCACAAAGGGAAGGAACTGAAGCTTGAAGAGATCAGCAAGCTGATTCAGCATGGCATCGCTTATGTGGAGGTTGACCCCTCCCGGCCGGATGAGCCGACCGCTTCATCACCGTTCCTTTCCGGTCAACCTGCTTCCAAGGTGGAAGAACAGGTTGGACAAGCGGTGGAAGGGTTTGAGTCGCTGTATCTGGAAGCCCTTTCGACAGGCCGGATCAACACGACCGTCGTCAATGACATTATGGAGCCGCTGGTGGACCGGCTCAGCACCCATACCGACGTGGTCTCCCTCCTCTTGTCCATCAATCCGGAAGACGAATATACATACCAACATTCCGTTCAGGTCGGCATTCTTTCCTACTACATATCTACATGGCTCGGGTATGCTCCCGAGGAGGCCTACGCAGCCGGAAAAGCGGGTTTTTTGCATGACATCGGCAAATGCCTCGTCCCCGCCGAGCTGTTGTACAAACCCGGCAAGCTTACGCCGGAAGAATTTGAAGAAATGAAGCGTCATACCGTCTACGGTTACGATATCATCCGAAGCTCCACCAACGATGAAATTCCCGCGCTGGTCGCGCTGCAGCATCATGAACGTGACGACGGGAGCGGCTATCCCCACCAGTGCGGCGAGCTTGAAGTCCATCCTTTTTCGCGGATTACCGCGGTGGCCGACGTGTTTAGTGCGATGACAACGAACCGTGTGTATCAGACGAAGCAGGAACTGCTGACCGTGCTCCGCGAGCTGTACAGCCTCAGCTTCGGTAAGCTGAGCCCCCGGGCAACCCAGGCGTTTATCAGCCATATGCTCCCGAACTTTATCGGCAAACGGGTCACCCTGACTTCCGGGGAAACCGGCACCATTATCATGACCAATCCGGCGGATTTCTTCCGTCCGCTTGTGAAGACCAAGGACCGGTTCATTGATCTGTCCTCTGACCGGAATATTGCCATCGATCAAATTTATATGTAACCCGTTCAATGCAAAAGAAGCCCTCGGTTGAGGGCTTCTTTTTAATGATGGCCAGAAAAAACCGTCTATCGACGTACTTTCATAGAAGACAGGCCGCTTTTATCCGAAGCTTTTCTTGCGATATAAAGGATGCCGAGTCTCCGAAGTGTATACTCTCTTATTCTAATAAAAAAGCGTGCCCTGCGAAGCCACCGTAACGGCTGCGCAGAACACGCTTTGTCTGCTTAATATTAACCGATGGAGCCTTCCATCTCGAACTTGATTAGGCGGTTCATTTCGACCGCGTATTCCATTGGGAGCTCCTTCGTGAACGGCTCGATGAAGCCCATAACGATCATTTGCGTCGCCTCGGCTTCGGTGAGACCACGGCTCATCAAGTAGAAGAGCTGATCTTCCGATACCTTGGATACCGTCGCTTCGTGCTCCAGAACGATGTTGTCGTTCTTGATCTCGTTGTACGGAATCGTATCCGAAGTGGACTCGTTATCCAGGATCAGCGTATCGCACTTGATGTTGGCTTTCGCGCCTTCCGCGTTGCGGCCGAAGGAAGCGAGACCACGGTAGGTGACCTTGCCGCCGTGCTTACTGATCGACTTCGATACGATCGTGGACGTCGTATCCGGAGCCAAGTGGATCATTTTGGCGCCTGCATCCTGATGCTGGCCTTTGCCTGCAACCGCAATGGACAGCACCATGCCTTTCGCGCCGCGTCCTTTCAGCAGCACTGCCGGATATTTCATCGTCAGCTTGGAGCCGATGTTGCCGTCTACCCATTCCATCGTGGCGTTCTCTTCAGCTACCGCCCGTTTGGTAACAAGGTTGTAGATGTTCGGCGCCCAGTTTTGGATCGTCGTATAACGCACGCGTGCGTTTTTCTTACAGATGATCTCAACGACCGCACTGTGCAGCGAGTTCGTGCTGTAGATTGGAGCGGTACAGCCTTCGACATAATGCACGAAGCTGTCTTCGTCCGCAATGATCAGCGTACGTTCGAATTGGCCCATGTTCTCGGAATTAATCCGGAAGTAAGCCTGCAGCGGGATTTCACATTTAACGCCTTTTGGAACGTAAATGAAGCTTCCGCCGGACCATACCGCACTGTTCAGCGCAGCAAATTTGTTATCGGTAGGAGGAACGACAGTCGCAAAGTGCTCTCTGAAAATTTCAGGATGCTCTTTCAGCGCTGTGTCGGTATCCATGAAGATAACCCCTTGGTCTTCCAGGTCTTTCTGCATGTTGTGATACACAACTTCGGATTCATACTGGGCGGATACACCGGCCAGGAATTTCTGCTCGGCTTCCGGAATACCCAGCTTGTCAAAGGTTTCTTTGATCTCAGCCGGTACTTCTTCCCACGTCTTTCCTTGCTTCTCGGAAGGTCTTACGTAGTACTGGATATCGTTGAAGTCCAGTTCATCCAGGTCGCCGCCCCAGCGAGGCATTGGCATTTTCTCGAACTGCTCCAAAGATTTCAGACGGAATTCAAGCATCCATTCCGGCTCGTTTTTGATTTTGGAAATTTCGGTAACAATCTCACGGGTAAGTCCTTTACCGGTTTGGAATACCGCTTTATGTTCGTCGCGGAATCCGTATTTATACTCTTCTATTTCAGGCGCTTTTTTGGCCATGAGTATTCAGCCTCCCTATCGTTAGTGGTTAATGCGTTCCTCGTCAATACCTTTCCGCAGTGCATTCCAAGCGAGCGTTGCGCATTTAATGCGGGCCGGGAACTTGTTAACTCCGGACAGGGCTTCGATATCTTCGTAATCGTCAAAATGAACGTCCTCACCCTGCATCAGCGACGAAAAGCGTGAAGCCATTTCCTTCGCTTCCTCAAGCGTCTTGCCTTTGACCGCTTCGGTCATCATCGAGGCGGAGGACATGCTGATGGAGCAGCCCTCGCCTGTGTATCTGGCATCTTTGACAATGCCGTTATCGACAATAAGCTGAAGCGAAATTTTGTCGCCGCAGGTCGGGTTGTTCAGATCCACCGTCACGGCTTCATTTTCAAATTTGCCCCGATTGCGGGGGTTTTTATAATGATCCATTATGACACGCCGGTACAAGTCGTCAAGTTCCATCATCCAAAATACTCCTTTGTCTGGATTAAGGCGCTGATCAGACGATCTACATCTTGTTCGGTATTGTATAGATAAAAGCTTGCACGGGCGGTGGCACTGGCCTCAAGCCAACGCATGAGCGGCTGGCAGCAGTGATGGCCTGCGCGGATTGCAACCCCGCTGGCATCCAGAACCGTAGCCACATCATGCGGATGCACATCTCCCAAATTGAAGGTGACCAAGCCCACTTTACGTACACGCGGACCATAAAGCTTCAGGCCTTCAATTTCCGATAACCGCTCGATCGCATACTTCGCGAGCTTCTGCTCATGCTCCTCGATTTGATCCATGCCGATTTCCTCGAGAAAATCGATGGCTGCAGCAAGCCCAACCGCTCCGGCGATAATCGGGGTGCCCCCTTCAAACTTCCAGGGCAGCTCCTTCCAGGAAGAATCGTATAGTCCGACATCGTCAATCATTTCACCGCCGAATTCCACCGGTTCCATGGATTCGAGCAGCGCCTTTTTGCCGTACAGTACACCGATGCCGGTAGGACCGCACATCTTATGGCCGGAGAAGGCGTAGAAGTCGCAATCCAGATCCTGAACATCGATCTTCATGTGAGGCGTGCTTTGGGCGCCGTCCACGACCATATACGCGCCATGGCGGTGCGCCAGCTCGGCAACTTCCTTCACCGGGTTAACCACGCCCATGACGTTGGACACATAGCCCATCGCGATGATCTTGGTTTTCTCGGTGACGACTTTCTCGACTTCGGCCAAGGTGACTGAACCGTCTTCTTGTAGTTTAACATATTTCAACGTGGCGCCGGTGGCTTTTGCCACCTGCTGCCAAGGAATTAGATTACTGTGGTGTTCCAGCGGGGTCAGGACGATTTCATCGCCTTCCTGGCAAATCGAGCGCCCGAACGATGAAGCCACCAGATTCAGGGCTGTCGTCGTTCCCCGCGTAAAAATAATTTCCTTCGTGCTCTTGGCGTTAATGAACTTAGCTACCTTCTCGCGCGCGCCTTCATAAGCATCCGTTGCACGGCTTCCAAGCGTATGCACCCCGCGGTGCACGTTGGCGTTGTCATGCTCGTAATAGCGTTTGACAGCCTCGATCACAGCGAGCGGTTTCTGGGAAGTCGCCGCATTATCAAGATATACCAGCGGGTGGCCGTTTATTTCCTGATTCAGGATGGGAAACTGCTCGAGAATGTCGCGGTTCATTGTCCCAACTTCCCTTCGATGACCGATTGAAGCTGCGTGCGCAGGCCTTCAAGCGGAATCTGAGATACGACCGGTGCCAGGAATCCATAGATGATCAGGGATTCGGCAACTTCGCGGGAAATCCCGCGGGACATCAGGTAGTAAATTTGTTCAGGGTTGACCTGGCCGACGGATGCAGCATGACCTGCCTTAACGTCGTCCTCGTCGATCAGCAGGATCGGGTTGGCGTCACCGCGTGCTTTCGGACTCAGCATCAGCACTTTCTCCGTTTGCTGTCCGTCGGATTTGGTCGCGCCCTTCTCGATCTTGGTGATGCCGTTGATGATGGCCTGTGCTTCTTCACGCATAACCGCACGGGTAATCATTTGGCTCTCGGAGCTCTTGCCGAAGTGGTTCGCACGAGTCGTGTAGTTCAGCTTCTGCGAACCGGAGCCGACGGCGATGATCTTGGAATCGGACGTCGATCCGTTTCCTTTCAGAATCGAGTAAGTATCGCTGGCGGTATCGCCGCTGTTCATTTCACCGACGATCCATTCCATGGACGCGTCGTTCTCGATCACGGCACGGCGGTAGCTGATGTCCGTCACGTTCGTGCCCATTTGATGAATCGTCGCAAACCGGACTTTCGCTCCCGATTTGGCGAATACCTCAACGGCGCCGTTATGAGTGACCGGTTTACCGGATGTACCGGATACATAGTTATCTACATAGGTTACAGAACTGTTCGTATCGGCAATAACCAGAATATGAGGAGCAAAGGTCGCTTCCTCGTCGTCTGTCAGCAGAACGGCCTGCAGCGGTACGGATACCTCCACATTTTTTGGAACATACAGGAACACCCCGCCGTTCCACAATGCGGCATGCAGTGCGGCTACGGAGCTCTCATCCGCTGTAACAGCCGTATGAAGGTGAGCCTTAACGAGATCCTCGTGCTCCTTCACGGCCGTCGCCAGATCGGTGAAAATCACACCTTGAGCAGCCAGCTCAGGGGACAGCTTCGTATACACAGTTCCGGAATTGCGCTGGATAATCAGGTTGCCCGCTTCCTGGTCCTTGATCAGTTCCCGAATCGATTCAGGAGCTTCAGCCAGCGATGCAATCGGGCTTACCGATTTGAAGCTTCCGTAATTTTGAATATCCCAGCGTTCGATTCTCGTTTTTTCGAGTTTCGGCAGCTCGAGGGTTGCCGCGAGTTCCAATGCTTTCAGACGATTTTCCGTGAGCCAGGCCGGCTCGTTGCTGCCCTTCGACAGCGCGCTCAGGCCTTCAGCGTTAACCGGAAGAATGGTTTGTGTTGTCATCTTCGTTCTCCTCCTTCCGTTATCTTTACGCTTCTTGACCTACAGTTTCGTCTTCGATACCGAGTTCTTCCTTCACCCAATCGTAACCTTCTGCTTCCAGGCGCTCCGCCAGTTCAGGACCACCGGATTTCACGATGCGGCCCTGCATCATAACATGTACAAAATCAGGCTTCACGTAGTTAAGCAGGCGCTGATAGTGGGTAATAATCAAGAAACCGCGGTCGTCGCTGCGCATCGCGTTTACACCGCTGGCAACAATTTTCAAAGCGTCGATATCCAGACCGGAGTCGATTTCGTCCAGGATGACAATGCTAGGTTCGATCATCATCATTTGCAAAATTTCGTTCCGCTTCTTCTCACCGCCGGAGAAGCCTTCGTTCAAATAACGATGGGCAAACTCAGGGTTCATATCCAGTTCTTTCATCTTCGCTTCCATTTGACGGATGAAACGAATCAGCGAAATTTCATTGCCTTCTTCACGGCGTGCATTGATGGCACTGCGAAGGAAGTCGGAATTGGTCACGCCCGTAATTTCGCTCGGGTACTGCATAGCAAGGAACAGGCCGGCGCGCGCACGCTCGTCAACGCCCATTTCCAGAACGTCTTCGCCGTTCAGGGTTACGCTGCCGTCCGTTACTTCATATTTAGGATGTCCCATCAAAGCGGAAGCAAGTGTACTTTTACCGGTACCGTTAGGTCCCATGATGGCGTGGATTTCTCCGCCCTTCATTTCCAGGTTGATGCCTTTCAGGATTTCCTTGCCCTCGATTGTCGCTTTAAGTCCTTCAATGGTGAAATTAGTAGCCATATTCGTTTTTCCCTCCGTTAAATGTTTTGCCGAAATCAGAAAGTCTATTTCAACAGGGACGCGCTCCCCGATTTCAATCAATCATTATTATCAATTTGTAATGAGTCTAAATTGATTCTCAATGATTATCACAATTTTATAATAAATGGCGAATCATATCAACCGCCCGTCGGAGTAAACCTGGTGTTTCATTACAGAAACAGGCTTCGCCGCGGTTGCAGCCAAGCCTGTTTCCTTACAATATCAAATTTTTCCATGGACGCTGTTCATGACGAACGGATTTCGCGGAAGTTCTGCAGCATCCGGCAACGGAGCCATCGTTCTCATCACCGGCTGGCGTTTCGTGAACATTCTGCGATATGTTATGGATTGCATTCCCACATCCAAGGAACAGCAGCATGGAGGATCCTGACAACCGCGCAGACGCTCGGAATCATTATCGGGAACAGCCGCCAGAGACCGGATCCCATTTCTCAATTTCCCGTACGTCCGATTCATGTCTGATTCATCAAAAAGGCAACGCGGTCTTATACGTTATGCCGTCAAAGGTTGATCCGGGACACAAAAAGTGCGCTGGCGGCCAGCGCACTTCCGGGCTTTCGCGAAAGAAGCCTCCCTTATCCCAGGTAAGAACGGAGCATCCACATATGCTTTTCGAGATCGCTCTTGATCTTGATAAACATGTCGGCCGTCGGATGGTCGCCGGCTTCCTCCGCCAGGCTGATTCCTTCGCTCATTTCCTCGGCAACGGTGGCAAAGTCCTCGATCAGGGTCTGCACCATTTTGCGCTGGTCTTCATTGCCGGAAGCTTCCTGAATGGTTGCGATGTCCAGGTACTCCTTCATCGTCGCAGCAGGGCTTCCTTTAATCGTAAGCAGCCGTTCAGCCACTTCGTCCATTTTCAGCGTAATATCGTCGTACAGCTCTTCAAATTTTACGTGGAGGGTAAAGAAATGCTCACCCTTTACGTACCAATGGTAGTTATGGATTTTGACATACAGGACGTTCAGGTTCGCAACTTGTTGGTTTAGGATTTGCTCCAAAGTGGATGTTTTCGATTTGGATGACGTTTTTGCCATGAATATCCCTTCCTTTTTTAAGTATATGGCCTTCCCTCTCCAATGCTGCATACAACGGCAGCTTCGGGGTCCGGCTGGAGTTTTCGTATAAGTATGGGGAGGCTCTTCCGAGAGTAATCTGGGCTGCGTGCCTCCCTGCCCTTATCTTACCCTTCAACCCGCTGCACGAAACAATTGCCTATAAATGGCAGGGTCTTTCGTTTTCAAACGCTCTCACTGAAAAAAAGATTCAAAAGAGGTCGGCAATCCGATATACTGTTTTATAACCAAGTGAACAAGTTGGCTTTATTCGCGTTTCCTTATTATACGGAGGTGACTTCCATGTCCACATATCACCCGCTCACCGTCCAAGACGCCATTTCTCTCGTCCGCGGCATTCCGGGGCATTTCACGCCCGATGCGCAGCTGGAATGCAAAGAAATCGGTGACGGCAACCTGAACTTAGTGTTCCATATTACGGACCGGAACAGCGATAAAAGTATCATTGTCAAACAAGCCCTTCCTTATGCGAAGGTGGTCGGGGAATCCTGGCCGTTGTCCCTGGACCGGGCGCGCATTGAACGCGAGGCGCTTCAAGTGCAGTACCGCCTGTGCCCCGGACTGGCACCGCAGGTGTTCTCCTACGACGATGACCTGGCGATAACCGTCATGGAAGACCTGAGCGACCACACGATTATGCGCAAAGGGCTGATCGAAGGACAAGCCTATCCGTTGTTTGCCCGTCATATCGGCGAATTTACGGCCAGAACGCTGTTCTATACCTCGGATCTGTACCTGAACCCGCAGGAAAAGAAAGAACAGGTACGTAAATTCATCAATCCGGATCTGTGCAAAATTACCGAGGATTTGATCTTTGACGATCCATATCGGTTTTCCGATAACAACAACTACCCGGACTATCTGGAGGATGAGGCGAAGGAGCTGCGGGAGAACGGCAAGCTCCATCTGGAGGTCGCCCTGCTCCGGGAAGCCTTCTTGACCCGGACTGAAGCGCTGGTTCACGGCGATCTGCATACCGGCAGCATTTTCGTCACACCGGAATCGACCAAAGTGATCGATCCCGAGTTTGCCTACTACGGGCCGATGGGCTTCGACCTCGGCGCCATCATCGGCAACCTGCTGCTGAACTACGCTTCCCGGCCAGGCTGGGATGCCGCAGAATCGGAAGTTCTCGGCAATCAAGAGCGTCTTCTGCGCATGGTTTCGGACGTATGGTCCGAATTTGAAATCCGCTTCCGCAAGCTGTGGGATGAGGATGCCAGGGACCCGCTTGCGAAAGCACCCGGCTACCAGGACGCCTACGTGGCCAAAGTACTGCGGGATGCCTGCGGATTCGCCGGCTGCAAAATGATCCGGCGCATCGTCGGCTTGTCCCATGTGGCCGACATCGACACGATCGCGGACGTAAAGCTGCGGGAGAAGGCGCAGCGTACGGCGCTGGCTATCGGCAAACAGCTCGTTCTATTCAACCGGACCATCCAGTCCGGCGAAGACATCGTCCGGCTGGTGAAGGAAGCCGAGCCGCTTAAAGGAGCCGTAAAATGAGTAATGACAACCAAGAACAAACACAACGACGCAGCGAACCATTAACTTCCGTCCAATGGGGCGGCGACAAGCTGATCCTGCTGGATCAGCGCCTGCTTCCGGACGCCATCGTCTATCTGGATTTGTTCACACCCGAAGAAGTGTGGGAATCGATCCATGCGATGAAAGTCCGGGGCGCGCCAGCCATCGGCATCGCCGCCGCTTACGGCGTAGTGCTCGGGGCGCGCCAGTATGGAGGCGTCGATGCCGCCGCCTGGGACGACCATGTCGTCAAGGTCAGCGCCTATCTGGCCACCTCGCGGCCGACGGCGGTCAATCTGTTCTGGGCGCTGGACCGGATGAAAGGAAAAGCGCATGAGCTGGCCGGCCGGGGAGGCAGCGTTGCCGACCTGAACGAGGCCCTGCTCGCCGAGGCCAACGCGATTCAAGCGGAGGACGAGGAAGTGTGCCGCCGCATCGGGGAGAATGCACTGCCCCTGTTCCGGGACGGCATGGGCGTGCTCACCCACTGCAATGCGGGCGGGCTGGCTACGGCCAAATACGGAACGGCGACCGCGCCGATGTATTTGGCCCAGGAACAGGGCATACAGCTGAAAGTGTATGCCGATGAGACGCGCCCTGTGCTGCAGGGCGCGCGGCTGACGGCCTTCGAGCTGCAGCAGGCCGGAATTGACGTGACGCTGCTCTGCGATAACATGGCAGGCATGGTCATGTCCAAGGGATGGGTGCAGGCGGTGATCGTCGGCACCGACCGGGTGGCCACCAACGGCGACGTCGCCAACAAGATCGGCACCTACAGTCTGGCCGTGCTGGCCAAGGCCCATGGCATTCCGTTCTACGTCGCCTGCCCATTATCGACGATCGATCTGAATACCCCTACAGGGGACAACATCCCGATTGAAGAGCGGCCGGCTGAGGAAGTCACCGAGGGCTTCGGGAAGAGAACCGCTCCTGAAGGCATCAAGGTTTACAACCCGGCGTTTGATGTCACGCCTCACGAATATGTAACAGCCATCATCACGGAAAAGGGGATCGTCAAGGCACCGTTCGCCGAGAACCTCGCCGCCCTTTTCCAAGCTTAATGAACTTGGCCAATGTGGATTTTTCCGGCTAGTGTCTCTAATCTCCGAAATGCCACCGGCTCAGCCAGCCCTGCCAGGGCTGGCTTTTTATTGCTTTCCAGTCGGCGGCCGTGAAGCCATTACACCATTTTCAACAGAGCTTCATGCCCTGGCATGCCCGGAACGATTCCGAGCGCCTCGGCCTCGGTCGTCACCGACTCCAGCGGCGCTTCAAGCAATTCCTGCAGCGTTTTGACGCCGACAGCCCGGCCCGCAATGATTTTTCGCTCCGCCAGTCTCGTGTTAAGCAGGCCTACGTCCAGCGCCCCGCACATAATGTACCCTTTCGGCGAGTTGATCGTGAGCAGAGTCGTCTTGGGCAGCTTAACCTCTACCCCGACAAAGCTGTGCCCCCCGACGGTAATCGGCACCATGGTCACCATTCAGCTGTACCTCCCCAGGCGTGATATCCATCCAGCATCATTGTATTCGCCCTGGGGAAGGGGTGACTGTGCGGACGTCTATAACCAAAATGCGCCGAAATAAATAGGAAGAAAGTTGCTATCCACTCCGACATTAGGACTATGATTCTATTCACATTCATGATATTATTTAGTCACTTTCATATCTAATTTGAACGTATAGTTTGGGGGATCCATGGACAACAATCAATCCAATGACGAATCGGGTTTTTTATTCAACGTCGACATCTTAGTGAAAAGTCCCTCTAATGCCCTGGCGCTTCAAGAACTCCTCGGCATGCTGAACGGCAACGGGCATATTGCGGATTTTCGCATCAAATCGGGAATTGAACTGGGGCGGTTGATTGAAACGATGCTTCAGGACAAGCGCAAATCTCTCCTTTCCAAAGAAGAGCCTTCCCGCCCGTCCGTTCCCCCAGCTCCGATCAAGGAAGCGGAACTGCGTACAGCGGCCGTGGGGAAAAATACAAAAAGCCAGCCGCCCCGAAACCCGGTGCATGGCGGTTCGGACATTTATGATTGGATTCAGGTATACATCCGTGACAACCGGCTGATCCGGCTGACGGCCAACCGGAGCGGGCAGCACATTCATATGCCGTGCCGGATCCTGAATTATGATGAGGAACACCAGATGCTGAACGTATATCACGTGGATGAGAAACAGGTTTATACCTTTAAGCTGAACGAAGTGGACGAGGTCATCTAATAGGATAAGGATCCGTTTCTCCGAAGCTTATAACACTAAAACAAGCCCGTCCCGGCTCACTAAGCCGAAGACGGGCTTTCTTCTGTTCTCCTCCGATATGGACGGGTCAGGCTCGTCTGCGCGAGGCGGCTTCCGCAATCAGGCAGATCCAGCCGATGATGAAGGCAACGCCTCCAAGCGGCGTAATGGCGCCAAGCACTTTGATCCCGGTGATGGCGAGCACATACAGACTTCCGGAAAACAGAATGATTCCGGCCAGCAGCAGCCATCCCGCCCAGGCCAGCTTGCGCGAATCTCCCCATAACCCCGCAACGACCCCGATCAGTATGATCCCCAAGGCGTGCGCCATATGATATTGAACCCCAGTTTCATAAACCTTCATCGCCGACTCTCCGACAATAGGTTCCAGCATGTGGGCTCCGAATGCTCCGATCACCACGGACAGCATCGCCATCAGGGCGCCGGTCAATATAAATTTACGCTGCACATCGACAACTCCTTTGGATGTTCCTAATCTACTAACAAACTGTTAACTATTTTAACCGATCGGACGCCGCCTTTTCCACCACCATGGCTCAAGACTGCCCAAATCAGCTTGATTTTTACGGGATCTTATGGAAAAGTAAGAAGCATATCTATCGATTCGAAGGAGAGAGTGATTTCATGGATTCAAACCAGCCTCCGCACCAGCCGGACGGATTCCAGCAGAACCCGGGGCCCCATTCGCCCCATGCTCAGTTCGTTCCCCCTGCTGCGCTGAAGCATTCCGGGCCCGGCATCGCATCCTTTGTCATGGGCCTGGTCAGTTTGCTGGGTTATATCATCAGTGCCGCGGCAGCAGGCGCCATTATGGCTCCTTATCTCGAAGAAGGTATGCTGGACGGTCCGAATTCCAATGCAATTCTTGGCCTCGGCGTCGTCGGTCTGCTGATGATCGCACTGGTTGTCATCAACGTGGTCGGAACGATTCTGGGCATTGTGGGGACGGCCATCAGGAACCGCAAAAAGATCTTTGCCATCATCGGGCTTATTGTGAATGCCGTCATCGTGCTCAGTATCGGCTTGTTCTTTATATACTTCATGGCCTCTGCCGCAGTCTAGCGGACTTTACCCGCAGTCCAGCAGTCTATTAGAAGAAAAAGGTGATCTTATGTCTCAAGTCAAAATATTTGCCGACAGCACATGCGACCTTCCTCACGATTGGATCAAAGCCCATGACATCGGCATTATTCCGCTGTACGTTACGTTCGGGGACCAGAATTACAGGGACGGCGTCGACTTAACGACACCCGAATTGTATGCCAAGGTGGAGCAGACGGGCAGCCTTCCCAAGACGGCCGCTCCGTCTCCGTCCGATTTTATCGCGGCATTCACCCCGTTTGTGGAAGAAGGACGGGATATCGTTTATATCAGCCTGTCGTCCGAGCTATCCTCGACTTATCAGAACGCGCTGATCGCAGGTGAGGAGTTTCCGGAGGGACGAATCACGGTCGTGGATTCACGGAATCTGACCACCGGCATCGGCCTGCTGGTCATGAAAGCGGTGGCCGCGGCAGAACAGGGGAAAAGCGCCCGTGAAATCGCCGGCATCGTGGAGACCGTTAAGCCGCTCGTAGAGACCGAATTCGTCATTGATTCGCTGGAATATCTGTACAAGGGCGGACGCTGCTCAGGCATGCAGAACCTCATGAGCAGCCTGCTCAAGATCCGGCCGGTCATCAAGGTGATCGACGGTAAGATGACTCCGGCCTACAAAGTCCGCGGCAAGCGAGAAAAGGCTCTGGAGCAGATGGTCAACAATACGCTGGACAAGAAGGACGAGATGGACAACGATCTCATCTTCGTCACCCATTCCATGGCGGCTGAAGATGCGGAAGCGATCAAAAGGCTGTTGGAACAAAAAACCGGCGCCCGTGAGGTTGCCCTCTCGGATGCCGGCTGTGTCATTAGCTCCCACTGCGGTGCCAAAACGATCGGAATCATTTATTCCAAAAAAGCCTGATTTTCAGGCTTTTTTTCTTTTATAAATAAACAATTCTTACTTCTTTGAAGGGTCGATGTCCCTCGGATTGAGGCCCGCCCATATATTCGGGATGTCCGCCTGCTCTGGGTGTTCAAACACCAGAAACGCGGTAGGCAAATACCGTTCCCCGTATTCCGATGACGGTTTGTTCACAATTTCATTATCTTTGACGAGGACGGTGGAGGATCCTCCGTCCAGATTGGCAGCGATCACCGCTCCGTGCTTCAGCATGATCTGCTGGACATCGTATAAATTGGCTCCGACGCTGTACGTCGGCTGTCTTCCGTCAATAACGACAAACAGGATGGCCCCGTCCTCACGCTGGCCCATGGCAGTCCGCGGCGCGATGCCCCAGCCTTCGGCGGCATTCTTGATGAGTCCTTTGCCGTTGACGATAATCCGCGGCTGAAACGTCACCGCTTCCTGAACCCCCATCCGGTCCAATTCCTTTAGCGAATAGTTGCCGGCGATCATTTTGCCGTCCCGGTCAATGCCTACCACCTGGGTAGTCGCATTTTTTCCCAATCCGTTGTAATACAGCTTCCCCTGCGATATGACGATGCCGATCGGCTTAAAGCCGTTCCCTTTCCAGTTCGGGTCGGCGAATCCGCCTCCGTTCACGCCGGCGATCGCGCCGTAGCGCTTGACCATGCTGGAGACCTTCTCGCCTTTGCCGCGCTTTGCGGGAACGCCCAGACGGATTTTTGTCGGATCGTGAACGGTCATTACATACCCGTGATACCCTTTACCCGAAACTTCCTCAATCTCCACAAGGGGCGGCTTCTCCATCTCCTTGCCGGCTTCGGCGGAAGCCGTTTGGGTTTGCACCGGCAGCTTGATTTGGTGCGTATCTTTTTCGACGCCCATGGCTTCAAACCGCTTGTTGTATTCCGCTACGCGCTTGTTCAGCTCGTCCTGTCCAATAATATATTTCGCCAAATAGCGATGCTGTGTCGTTATGAGCGTATCCGCTATCAGGTAACGAAAATGATTGCCGGAAACCGTCAGGAACAACCACGCGGCTGCCGCGGCACCGACCAGAACCAGGCTCCAGAACAAGCGTATACTGAATCGCAGGAAACCTCCCTTTTTCTTTTTCCTTTTCTTTGTCCCTTTTGGAGCGGACCGTTGGTTTCTTACGCTTGAACGTTTGGGCAGCGATGCTTGCTCCATGGTTACTTCCCCCATCTCATGAACTCGGGTCCTAAGTCCCACGTAGAATAGACGCGAAATCAGGGAGGAAGGTTTCATATATTCGGGCATTATCAACAATAGGATACAAATATTTTCCATTAACGCTGCCGTAAAAGCATAAAAAAAACGCCAAGCCACATTGGCCTGGCGTCTTCCTATTCGGATTAGTAAGTTGGCCGCTTCAGTTGGTCCAAGCTTTTGAACTCATAGCCCTGCTTACGGGCATCGTCGATGATCCGGGCCAGCGCCTCCGTGTTATCCTTCGAAATGGAGTGCAGCAGAATGACCGCCCCCGGATGCAGCTGCGCCATCACTTGACGGTAGGCATAGTCAGCCCCCTTCTGATCGTTCACGTCCCAGTCCTTGTACGCTACGGACCAGAATACCGTCGTATAACCTTCAGCGCGTGATGCCGCAAGCGTGCGGTCGCTGAAAATCCCCCGGGGAGGACGCACGTATGCCATCTCCTTCTGGCGGGTCGTCCCGGTTACGCTCTGCTTGACCTTATCCAGCTCTTCCTTGAGCTGCGCGTTGGAAATCTGGGTCATATCCGGATGCGTCCAGGAATGATTGCCCACCAGATGGCCCTCGGTGACCATCCGGGTTACGAGCTCCGGCTTGTCCTTTACATAATGTCCCGTCAGAAAAAAAATAGCCGGCACTTTCTTTTCTTTCAAAACATCCAGGATTCTAGGCGTGAACCCGTTTTCATACCCGTTGTCAAACGTCAAATACAGCTCTTTCTGGGTTGTATCCCCCAGGAAGATCGCACCATTCTTCTGCAGAATGTCTTTAAAGCCTTCTTCATTGATGGAAGGAAGCTGACCGTTCCTGCTTTTCTTAAAGCCAAAATGATAAGGGCTGTCCGCAGCCGCTGTCTCCTGGAAAAATCCGCAGCACAGTAACAGTGCGGCAACCGCAGCAAACGCAAAACGCTTCATCTTGAAATTTCCCCCTGCGTTGGATTATAGGCACTAAAAGCTATAACGTAATATGCCACATCCGATGCAAAGTTATGTGATATTTTCAAAATGGCAGCCGCCGGAGAATAGAATCGATCACCTGAATAAAGTGCTTAATGTAGAATGGCTTCGTAATGTATTCGATAAAACCTGCCTGTCTCCCCTTGGCGATATCCGACGCCATCGCATAAGAGCTGACGGCCACCACCGGGATTGCCCTTGTCTTTTCATTGGCCTGGAGGCAGGCTAGAGCATCATATCCACTCATTCCGGGCAGCTGGATGTCCATGATGATCAGATCGGGGCATCTGGCCGTGGCGATCTCTACCGCTTCCTCCCCTGTACAGGCCTCCCACATGGTGGCGTTAGGAATTTTTTTGAAAATATGCCGCATGAGAGACATATTAATTCCGTCGTCCTCCACACATAAAATGTCATAATTGCTCTTCATCTTTAAACCTCCTACCATGAAAAAAAGCCAAAGAAAGAGCGCTCCAGCTCCTTCTTTGGCTTATGTTCAGCTCATGTTCCAATCATGTCTGACCCATTACCGCCTGGTGACCGCCTAATCCTGGAATGTGCAGGCAATCACGCTTTTATCTCTATCAAAATCCCAGTCCACGTAAAAATCGGCCAGGGTCCGGCCCAAAATCCCCCCCAGCTGGGTTTCTTCCTCAAAATACCGCTTCTCAAGCTTTCTCTTCGTTGTCCGCAAAACTTCATCAAAACCGGTATTGATTAATTCCTTCTCGATCAGAATCAGAAGTCCTTCCCGGACGATAATTAAAGTTTTGGAGTTCATCCACCAGGAGTACACCTTCCGGGGAACCTTCTGGACGATACCGGTGACCCGGTTAACTTCATTATGTAGCGCATCACGGCCCGCATAATCCTCGGCTTCGATGATCTGGTCTGCCTTAAGCCCGACAATGATCCCCGAAGCGTTATGTAATCCCCAGTCGTAGTAAACCTCTTCCAGGCGGATGTCCATTTCCTTCTCCAGATACGCCTTCAATTCAGGAAGCAGAGACTCCATCAGCAGCTCGCGGGTATATCGAAATGCTTTTTCTTCTTCCTTGTTCAAAAGAAACCGCTCGACAGGTCCAATAAAATTGCGGATATGGAGTGCGATCCCGTAGTTTCCGACGGATACATGCACCGACTCCGGACCTTTGCCAAACCTGTCCCTCAGCAGCTTGCCGGTAAATGCCGCGATTTGGTTGGTGTGATTGGCTGTATACAACATGACAGCTCTCTCCTTCTCATCATAGTGCAACGCATACGTTAAATCAATTGATTTCATCTTGCGTCATTATTAAGAGGTATATACCCAAAAAGATACCGGGCGCAATCAGGTGCGTCCGGCTCTTTTCTTCCATCCATGGGATGGCCTTATTTATGGGGGTCAGCATCGGGGTCAGCGTCGGGATCGGGTTGCTTGGGAGCTTGCTCGCTTCGTTCCGCCCGTGTAGGATCCGATTCTTCCTGCTGCTGTTCTATAGGACCGTCTGTAGGACCTGCAGGTCTATGGCGCTCCTCTTTCCATGTCTTCCTCCGCGCGGCGGCTTCAGCCCGCTGCTGCTTCCGGCCTTTGCGGACTATCCAGACGATCAGAAGCACGATCGCAGCAAGAATCAGAACAGGAACGGCTCCCGACAGGATGACGATGATCCACTGGACAATCTGCGTCAGCACGTCCATGCTTCCCTGCAGCGCATCGCCCGCACGCTTGCCAAGGGGGGTCTGCTGGCGATCGGGCTCGGCTTTGGGCAGCGTCTTCTCCGGCTGGTAAATGCGCAGCTCCACCGTGGAATAAGCCACATTCTGATCAATATAGCGCATGCGGCCCTTGATCTGCTCGATTTCTTCCTGAACCCTCTCCAGCTCTTTGGCAAACGCCACGAGGTCGCTAGTCTTTGTCGCCTTTTTCATAAAAGCGATATACTGCTCCTCCATCACCTGCTTAGCCTTCAATCTCGCCTGCAAATCCACGTATTCTTCGGACACGTCCTGGCCTTCAATGCTGCGCTGAAGGGAATCATGCTTGATCTGCTCAAGCCGATTCAAAAAGGACGAGAAGCCCGATGCAGGAACCTTGAGGATAAAGGTACCACCCCGCTCGCTGGCTGAATCCGTTTCGGAAAAATTGACGATATAGCCGCCCGACAGCGTTACCATATTTCTGACTTCGGTCTGTGCCTTGGCATAGTCCTGAATCTCCATTACCAGATTTGCCTTATAGATGAGCTTCTTGTTTAACCCGCCGGCCAGGTCATGGGCGGTGAACCCGGCTTCCGGCGCAGTGTCCGCCTCCAAAGCCTTTATCGTATCGGCCTGCTTCGGGTCGGCCGAATCCTCCGATGTCTGCACAGCCGTCGATGCTGCCGAGGATTTTTGTTCCTGAACCGCTGCGGTGTTCGCCGCATGGTCTGAAGCGGCGGAGCTTTCGACGGTCCCGCCGGCGCTGCTGGCGCTGTCCTTTGAACTCCCGGACGAGCAGCCGGTTACCAACAGAATGACTAACATGAATGCGGCAAGCCATGACCCCCAAGTGCGCATACTTCATTCCTCCTCAGAAATGGAAAATATTTTATATTTTCCTATCTAACGTCAAGAGGACTCTGAAGGTTGCGGGCAAAAAAAGAAAAAAAGCCCTCAGGTATACCCCGGAAGGCTATTTATGCTTCATCCAAGCGTATGGATTCGCCGAATAAAAATCAGGTCGCGGATACGCCGCCGTCGATGGCCAGCTCGGCTCCGGTAATAAAAGAGGATTCGTCGGATGCCAGGAACAGCACGCCGGCCGCAATGTTCTCCGGTTTGCCCAAGCGAGGCAGCGGCGTTTTGGAGCGGAACCAGCCCGTCATCTGGTCGTTGGCAAACAATCCTTCGGTCATCGGTGTTTCAATGTAACCCGGATGGATCGAATTACAGCGGATATTGTCCTTGCCGTAATCCACAGCCACCGCCTTCGTCAGCATCCGGACAGCGCCCTTGCTTGCGGTGTAAGGTCCTGCTCCGTTGCTTCCCGTGAGCCCGGCAATCGAAGAAATGTTGATGATGGAGCCTCCGCCCCCGCGCTGCATCACCGGTACCACGTATTTCAAACCGAGAAAGCTGCCTGTCAGGTTGATGGACATGACTTTGTCCCAATCCTGCATGGACGTGTCTACGAGCGATTTGGCCAGCGAGATGCCGGCATTATTGACGAGAACGTCGATCGTGCCGAACGCTTTGACCGTTTCGTCCACGATATGCTGCCACTCCTCCTCGGAGGTAACGTTATGACGGAAGCCAATAGCCTCTCCGCCCTGCTGTTTGATCTCATCCACAACAGCCTGGATTTTGTCCTCCTGAATGTCGGTGACGACCACCTTGGCGCCTTCCTGCGCCAACAGAACGGCGTCCGCCTTGCCCATGCCTCCGGCTGCGCCGGTGACGATCGCTACTTTCCCCTGTACTCTGCCCATATTGTTAAGACTCCCTTCCCCTATTTGCTCCAAGATGATTACGAACGAGGTAACATACAGCCCATATTGGGCGTGCATGACCTTGCAAAACCAGAGGTCGTGATAGCGTCACTATCATGACAAAACCAATTATATCATCGTTTGTTTTTCCCTTCAATCTTTCCAAAGGTCATCCCATGGATTCCCGGACCCTCCACCTGGACAGCGTTGACTTCTCCGGGTGGTTTTGATAGCATTTTTTACGATTTTATCTTTACATCCGGAAGGCGAGTTGACTCACAATTATGGATCCGAAGACTAGATGGGAACAGGAACGGTTGGAAGGTAAAAAAGCGCGCGAGAGCAGCATTATCGAGGCAGCGGAGCGGGTTTTTATCCGCAAAGGGATCGACAAGGCGACGATGCGGGATATCGCCGCGGAAGATAATGTGGGCATTGCTACGGTATTCCGGTATTTTCCCAAGAAAGACAAGCTGATCGTGGCGGTCGCCACGCATTTGATCAGCCTGGAGGAAGAGGCGTTCCGGGCAATTGCCGCCACACCGGTGACAGGCATCGAGAAGCTTGAAGCGCTGCTGGATCATTTCCTGAATCTCCAACTGCCGGAATTGAGCAGCAGGAGCCGGTACCTTGAGGCGTTTGAGAGCTATGCCGCCCAGCAGGCCGAGCCGCTGGAGGATATCCAGCAGTACAACGACGTCCACCGCAAGGTATCCGATGCGTTCGCCGAAATCATTGACAGCTGCACCCGGGACGGTTCAGTCCGCTCCGATCTCCCCATAGAGGAAACCCTGTCGACCGTGGTCAATGCATTCGGCATATTTTCGAAAAAGCTGTCACTGCAGCGCAGCATCGTCATGTTCGAGTCCATCGTCAGCGCGGACGTCCAGCTGGACCTGCTGAAACGGATGTTTCTCGACTATTTGCGGAACCCGGAATCCGCCGCTTCAGATTTATAACATCCCATGAATTTAAAAAGCCTGCTTTCCCGGCTCCCCGGGCCCTAAGCAGGCTTGTTTCATTTATTTTGTGAATGGCTTTGGCGTTTAAAAGTCCCCCGCCCGGCCGGCGCAGCCGCACAGCTGCATTTTCTCAATGACGGCTGCTTTCAGCGCCTTCTTGGCAGGAACCATGTATTTCCGCGGGTCGTTCTCATCCGGGTTCTCGGCAAAGACATGCTTGATGGCGTCGGAGAACAGGATGCGCAGTTCGGTAGCCACATTCATCTTGGCCATGCCGAGACTGACCGCCCGCTTCACCTGCTCCTCCGGAATGCCGGAGCCTCCATGCAGGACGAGCGGAACATCAACGGCTTCGGCGATGCGTCCGATCCGGTCGAAATCAATATTCGGCGTCCCTTTGTAGATGCCGTGGGCGGTGCCGATCGCAGGGGCAAGCGTATGCACGCCGGTGCGCTCCACGAATTCGGCGCATTCTTTCGGATCGGCGAGCAAGGCATCGCGTTCGTCGACGACGATGTCGTCCTCGACGCCGCCGACCTTGCCGAGCTCCGCCTCCACGTTGATGCCAACGGCGTTGGCGGCTTCGACTACCTTCTGGGTCATGGCCACATTTTCCTCAAATGGGGAATGAGACGCATCGATCATGACGGACGTATAACCCGCCCGGATACAGCTGATAATGACGGAAAATTCGTTGCAATGATCCAAATGAAGTGCGATGGGCACGCTGGCGCGGTCCGCAGCCACCCGGGCGGCAGCAGCGATATAATCGGCCCCCAGATGCTTGACGGTCCCCACCGTAGACTGGATAATGAGCGGCGACTGTGCTTCTTCGGCCGCCTCGACCACAGCCTGCAGCATTTCCAGTGTATGCACGTTAAAGGCCCCAATGGCGTAATGTTTGGCCCTTGCTTCTTGCAGTAAAGACGTAGACGAAACGAGTGACATGGTGTTTTCCCCTTCCCGTTTGTTATGCCTTGCTGTCCTGTATTGATCCGCTCAATGCGGTATATTTATGCTTTGCGTACATGGCGCTCCCGGTCACGCCCGCATCGTCGTTATGCATGGCGGGAACGATCTTGAGCCGATCACGGTAATCAGGCAGGATCCGGCTCATCAGCTCCTGCTCCAGCGGCTTCATAATACGGTTTCCCGCCAGCGCCCCGCCGCCACCGATAATGATCATCTCCGGGCTGTTCAGCGAAACGGCGTAGGACAGCGCCCGGCCGAGCAGCGAACCCGCCCGCTCCAGAATGGAAACGGCCAGCGCATCACCCTGATCGTACGCCCGCGACAAATCCGCCGCCGTCAGCTCCGCGAGGCGTTCGCCCGGAAACCAGCTGCGGAGCACCGTCGGCTCACCGGACTCTATCGCTTTCCGGGCCTGCCGCACCATACCGGAGGCGGAGGCGTAAGTCTCCAGGCAGCCCGTCAAGCCGCATGGACACGGATCGCTGAGCCCCTCCATGACGATATGCCCCAGCTCCCCGGACATATGGCGGAAGCCGTAGAACAGGCTCCCCTCATTCACCATGGCCGAGGCGATTCCTGTGCCGATCGTCACGCCGATGACGTGGCCGGTGCCTGCACCGGCTCCATACAGCGCTTCGCCAAACACATACGTTCTGACATCGTTATCGATAAATACCGGCAGCTGCAGCCTGGCCTTCAGACGGCTGGCGGCCGGAAGGTCACGCCAGCCGAGGTTGCCGGCAAACTTGGCGATGCCTTCCTCGGGATCGACCAGCCCCGGCAGTCCGATTCCCGCTGCCGCGAGCGTTACAGGCTGTCCGTCTTCCCCGCGGTACGAGGCGACCGCTTCCTCGATCATTGCGGCGATTCGCTCCAGTACCGCATCCGGACCGCGCCCGGCTTCCGTCGGCCGCTTCAGCTTATGAACCACTTGTCCGGCGGAAGATACCAGACCGCATACGATATTCGTTCCGCCGACATCGACTCCCGCAAACACTTCCATGCTGAGCACCTGCCCTTATTTCACAGAATGTTATTGCGCGACATGCACCTGCACCCCGGATTCTTTCAACCGGCTGCGGAGCTCCTCCCCGGGATCCGCATCCGTAATGATTCCGTGCAGGGCCGCCACGGGCGCCACCTGGAACAGGGAATTGCGGCCGTTCTTCGTATGGTCAAATACGGCGATGGTGCGGTTGGTGCGCTTCATCATGATCATCGCCGTATTCGCTTCAAGCTCGGAATAAGTGCTGGCCCCCTGTTCCGCCGAAAAACCGTCGATCCCCATAAACATCGTGTGAATGTTGATCGCCTCCAGCGTCCGCTCGGCAAGCGGTCCGCACAGCTCGAAGTTTTTGCTGCGCAGCATGCCGCCGGTCAGCACGACCTGAAGGTCTTCGTTCTCCGACAGCTCCATCGCAATATTGACGGCATTGGTCACCACCGTAATATTGCGGCGGTTCTTGAGTGCCCTCGCAATGAGATACGTCGTGGTCCCGCCCGTCAGGCCGACCACGTCCCCCTCTTGCACGAGGGAAGCCGCCATGGCGGCGATTTTTTCCTTTTCCTGGTACAGCTTGTTCTGCTTCTCGTGAAATGGAATTTCCCTTCCGGCGGTGATGCCCGCGGATTTGGCGCCTCCACCCATCGTGCGGATGACCCGTCCCGATTTCTCAAGCGCCTCCAGATCCCGGCGTGCCGTAGCCTCAGAGCATTTGAAGCGGGCCGTCACCTCCTGAAGGGAAATAGAGCCGTGCTGCAGGATGTAGTCCAATATCTGTTCCCGGCGTTCTTCTTTCGATCCATTTCGTTCACTCAAAGCGATTCTCTCCTTATGGTTTAAATTTTGACCACCTGGGTCAAATTCCGCGGGCTGTCCGGATTTCTCCCCTCCCGCAGTGCGGTGTAATACCCGATATATTGAACCAGCGGCATGTACAGCACCGCTCTCGCCTCATCGGACAGCGCCCGGCCTCCTGTCTCGAACACGAGATCGGCAAAGCCGGTGTCTCCGCCCTTGTCCGCGGTAATGATAACAACATGCGCGCCGTATTCTTTCATCTCCTGGGCTACCTTGATCTCATAGTCCCTTGCGGTTTCCGACAGCAGCAGGCAGACCATCGTTCCCGGCTCGACGACCGATTTCGGTCCGTGCCGGAATTCCATCGTGCCGAAGCTTTCCGTCCAGACGCAGGACATTTCCTTAATCTTCAGGCAGGCTTCCTGCGCCAGCCCGTAATAGGATCCCATGCCCAAATATATGAATTTGTTCAGCTCCGGATGGCCGGAAATCAGTTCTTTGGCGGCTTCGTCCGCCTTGGCTACCACACCTGCGCTGAGCTCCACGGCTTCCTGAAGCTCCTTCAGCTGCTCCGTCTTACCGGCAGCGCTAGCCATCGCCGCTTGGAGCATAAAAGTCATGCTGCTAAAAGACTTCGTCATGACGGTGCTTTTCTCCTTGCCGAGCGGTGACAGTAAGTATGGCGCGAGCTTCGCCATTGTGCTTTCCTCATCGCAGGTGATGCTGCAGATCGTCCAATCCGGCAAATCCTTCACCGATTCCAGTGCGAGAATAACCTCCGTCGATTCTCCCGAACGGGAAATCCCGACGAGCAGCACACGTTTTCCGGGCGGAACCGCCTGCTCCCGGAACAAAAAGATTTCGGATGACGGATAGGCCGCACCGCTGCGCCCCGTCCATTTGCGGAACGTGGATGCGGCGGTCTGCGCCAAATAATAGGAAGTCCCCGACCCGATAAAAATCACTTCATCAAACGAAGAATTGCCGATAAACTGGGAGATCCAATCCTGCTGCGCCTCTAGCTGCTTCCAGGCAGCCGCCAGCGCATCGGATTGTCCGCCGATCTCTGGATACGTCAGTACGCCTTGAGTCTGTGCCAATGAATATCCACCCCGATCTCATCATATTGGTAGTATTGCGGTTGTTTCTATTGGCATTATATTGCAATACATTGAAATATTCAATCATTAAATTGATATAAAATTGCAAAATAAGCTCCCGATTAGGATCGACGCACCCTCTTCAAAACTCAGCAGCTCCAACAAAAAAAGGGCAAATCCATAACATGTATGGATTTGCCCTTTCCTTTTAACTCATATCAATGCTGCCTCTTTAAAATGCACGCATAATGCATAAGATGGCGGCTAATTTTTCAGCCGTCTATTCCACAAACAGGGCTGCAGCCCCGATAATGCCCACATCGTCTTTGAGTTCAGCGGGTTTGATGGCGTAAGTGCCCCGATAAGGCTCCATGACCAGCTCCCCGGTCTTCCCGCGGAGCGGCTCGAAGAAGGCAGCCCCGGCGCGGCTGACGCCGCCGCCAATGACGATGCAATCTGGATTGAAGCTGTGAATGATGTTCATGAGTCCAAGGCCCGTGTAATGTATAACCTGCTCCAGCGTCTCTTGGGCCAGCTTGTCGTTCATCGCCGCGGCTTGAAACACATGCTTGGCGCTCAGCGGCACGCCTTCCGCTTCGGCCAGCACGGTCATCTGCGTCATGCCTTCCGCCGCCGCTGCAGCCGCCTCGGACGCCTGGCGGGCGATGGCCGTCCCCGAAGCGTAGGTCTCCCAGCAGCCCCGCTGGCCGCAGCCGCACAGCGCCCCGTTCGGGTCGACCACCGTATGGCCGAGCTCGCCCGCGAAGGAGCTTGTCCCCAGGTACAGCTTCCCGTCAAGAACCAGGCCCGAGCCGATACCGGTGCTCAGGGTGACGTAAACCATGCTCTGTGCCCCGCGTCCTGCACCGTACACGTATTCTCCCCATGCCGCCGCGTTCGCGTCATTGATCAGCTTGGCCGGCACCTGCAGCCGCTTCTCCAGCTCCCACTGCAGCGAAATGCCGTTCCATCCGGGCAGGTTCACCCCGTTGCGGATAATTCCCCGGCGGGTGTCGACCGCCCCCGGGGAAGCCAAGCCGACACCGGCGATTTCGTGTTCTCCACTCACTTCCGTTATCGTATCTACGATCGCCTGAATGACCTCTTCCGAGCTTTTCAGCCCTGCGGTCGCCTTCTGGCTCCGGGCCAGCATCCGTCCGCCGGCGTCCAAAAGCCCTGTTGCGATTTTCGTTCCGCCGAGATCAACCCCGACGATCATCTTAGGTTGTTTGTCCAATGATTTCACCACAGTAATCGATTATTTTGTTGTTACCCTGCTGACTTTGCAATGGATTTCACCGTCTGCGCCGCCGCCTTCACCCGCTCGGAATCGAGCGGCAGCAGGTAATTCCCTTCCGCTCTCAGCGCCGAGCCGAAATGGACCTCAGGCACGCCCGTCTTCTGGACGAACCCCGATAGCCCAGGTACGGTCAAACCGTATCCAGCCAAGATACGGATGCCGGTTCCGGCTGATGCCTCGACCAGTGCTTGGATGCGGTCCGTCGACTCCGGCGCGGGCCGCGGCCCTCCGGAAGTCAGAATCCGGTTAATCTGCGGATATGCCGATAACGTCCGGAGCGCGCCGAGCTGATCGTCGATTTCGTCGAAGGCCCGGTGGAACGTCACGTTCAGACCGTCGGCCTCCTTCAGCAGCATTTCCAGCGCTTCGGTATCCACCGTGCGGTCCGGTGTTAGCGTTCCAAGCACGATCCCCGCAGCTCCGCACTCTTTGATAAAAGCGATATCCTCACGCATCGTCAGCAAGTCGTATTGGTCGTAGACGAACGACTGGCTGTGCGGCCGGACCATGACATG
The DNA here is from genome assembly GCF_038009285.1 of Paenibacillus sp. FSL R5-0378. Taxonomy (NCBI): domain Bacteria; kingdom Bacillati; phylum Bacillota; class Bacilli; order Caryophanales; family Paenibacillaceae; genus Paenibacillus; species Paenibacillus sp. FSL R5-0378. The sequence goes on along the minus strand of NZ_JBBPAY010000001.1, from coordinate 2,253,756 downwards.
GACCGGAATGCTCATCAAGCCGACAACCTTGCGGATCATGCCCGGACCCGGCGTCAATCCGCCTTCCATAATGCCCGTCACCAGCTCCAGGCGGTCCGCTCCCGCGTTCTCGGCGACGAGCGCGTCGTACAAATTGGTTGCGATCACTTCCAGCTTCACTCCGCAGTGCCTCCATTTCCAGAATTGGCCTGTTCCGTCACAAAATCGGCCAGCAGCCGGACTCCGTAACCGGTAGCCCCGGCAGCTTTATACCCCCGGTCCGCCGGGACCTGGGACGTATTGGCCATGTCGATATGGCACCACCGAGCCTTAGAGGGCACAAACCGCCGCAGGAACAAGGCCGCCATATTGGCTCCCCCATAAGGGCTGGAGGCCAGGTTGGCTAGGTCGGCGTACGGGCTGCCCAGGAGCTCCTCGTCCTCATCGACGAGCGGCAGGCGCCAGATCGGGTCGCCGTTCTTGCTGCCGATCCGCATCAGCTGCTCGGCGAACCCGGCGTCGCCCCAGATGCCGGCCACCCGCAGCCCCAGTGCGTGTCCCACCGCACCGGTCAATGTCGCAATGTCGATGATCCGCTCGGCCCCGTTCCGGGCGGCGTGCAGGATGGCATCAGCCAGGATCAGCCGTCCTTCGGCATCCGTGTTGACCACCTGCACGGACAATCCGTTCGGATAGCGGATCACATGCGACGGCAGGATGGCGTCCCCATCCGGCACATTTTCCGCGATCGGAATGAGCGCCGTGATTCTCGCCTTCATTTCCAGCCGGGTGAGCAGGTCCATCGCCCCGATGACAGCCGCGGCCCCACCCATGTCGAAGCGGGCGTCGCTCAGATCCCGGGCGACCTTCAGGTTCATGCCGCCCATGTCAAACGTGATCCCCTTGCCGATCAGCGCCAGATGCGGGGCGTTAGAATCGCTGAAATATTCGATCTCCACCATGGCCGGCGGATGCTTGCTTCCGCTGCCGACAGCCAGCAGGCCGTTCATCTGCCGCTGCTTCAGCTCCTCGCCCTGGTACACGTGAAGCTTCACGTTCCGGCCGGCAAAGACTGTCTTGATCCGCTGCACGAAGCTGGCCGGATGAAGATCATTCGGGGCCTCGTTGCACAAGTCCCGGGCCAAGGCGACCGCTTCGGCCCGCGCACGTCCGAGCCAGGCCGCCTCCGCATAGCTGCGCTCGGCATCGGACTCGATCCGAATCCAATCCACCTGCCCCTTCTTGTGGCGCGATGTATATTTATCGAACACATATGTGCCCAGAAGCCATCCTTCGACCCAGGCGACGGCCGCCTGCTCGGGCCATTCGCCTTCCCCGAAAATGTCACGGAGGGCCGTACCGTCGATCGACGCGGTTCTCAAGGACGCCTTGCGGATTTCGCGGCCCGCCCCGCCGGCGGCTTCCCGCAGCGCCTCCATGCCGAATTTGTCCCGGCTGCCCAGACCGACGACGAGAATATCCTGCTCCCCGTGCCGTCCGTAAAACCAATGGACGGCGCCGCGGCCGCCCATCCCTTCGCGAAGGGTGAGCCCGGCGGGTTCGCCTTCGCTGTCCTCAAACACCGGATAGATCGTTACATCCGCCGGTTGCCCTGTTCCTGATATCAATTCCATCAGCTGTACATTCCTTTACAAGAATTTTGGTTAAGCCGCAGATTATAGGTTCAGATTGGCCAGCTCATGCATCGCCCGGGCATAGATTGCCGTCGAGCGAATCAGTGCGTCGATGTCGATATGTTCATTCCTTTGATGTGCCGAATTGGCCATGCCCGGAAATACCGGGCCGAAAGCGACGCCGTTAGCGATATACGCCGCATAAGTTCCGCCGCCGGTGGACAGCAGCTCGGCCGGCTGCCCCGTCTCCGCCTCGTAGACCCGCTGCAGCGCTTCGATCATCGGATGATCGTCCGGCACACAGTGCGGATGTTTCAAGCTCGGCGGTTCGATCTCAAGGCCGCAGGCCGAGGCCCGGACCCCGATGTTCTCCAGAATATCCGTTTGATTGCCGCAAACCGGATATCTCAGGTTGATGTGAAAATACGATTCCCCTTTCGGATCATACTGCAGCAGTCCTGTGTTGACCGTCAGCGGTCCGGTGATCTGGTCTTCCATTGCAATACCGAAGGCACGCCCATGAATATCACCGTACATCAGCGCATCGACCGTATGGAGATAATGCTCCGCACCCGAAGGGAACGAGAACTCCTTCAGAAAATGGATCAGCTTGAGGCCCGCATTAATGCCGAGCTGCGGCTCCATGCCATGGGCCGTCTTACCAGTTAGCGACAGGCTCGCCGTCTGCCCGTCCGCATCGATCTCAAAGCTTCCCTTCAGCCCTTCCGACGCGCAGTAGTCCTCATAAGCCTTCTGCATCGCACCCAGGCTGCCTGCATCTCCCGCTACCTCGGCGCGCGCCCCTTCAGGCACGCTGTTGGCCACCTCGCCGGCCGTGAACAACTGCAGCCGGTACTCGGAGCCGGACGAATCGCTCTCCTCGATCGGCTTAAAGAGCAGCCGGGTATTGATCTGCCCCTTCTCGGCCCGAACGATCGGAAAATCGGCATCCGGCGTAAATCCGCAAACCGGTGCCGGCTCCAGCTCGTTATATTTCTGCATGCACTTCCCTGTCCGCTCCTCGTCCGTTCCAAAAATAAGGCGGATCCGGTGCTTCAGCGGAAGCCCCATGTCTTTGACAATTTTGAGTCCGTAAAACGCAGCCATTGCCGGGCCTTTATCGTCCTCAGCGCCGCGCGCAAAAATTTTGCCGCCCCGGACGGACGACTCGAACGGAGGGGTCGTCCACTTCCCGGATGCCGGAACGACGTCCAGATGGCTCAGAACGGCCACATAGTTCTCGGCCGATTCCGGGCCGAATTCGGCGTATCCAACATATCCGTCCAGGTTCCGGACCCGGAAGCCTTCGGCGGCACACAGGTCCAGCATATATTGCAGCGCCTCCGCAACACCTTGGCCCATCGGCTGCCCGGGGCCGCTGGTGTCCGGATCATAGACACTGTCAATTCTCAGAAGTCCGGACAGATCTTCAATCAAGGCCTCTTCCCGCTCTTCGGCCATTTCGTACCAGCTCATGCGCGGGCTCCCTCCTTATTTACAGTCATATTTTTACTTGGATCATACAGATGGCAGGCTACCCAGTGCCCTTTTTCCGCTTCCTGCCATACCGGCGTTTCCGCAGCGCACAGCTCCGTGGCAAACGGGCAGCGCGTCCGGAATCGGCATCCGCTCGGCGGGTTGATCGGGCTTGGCAGGTCTCCCTGCAGCACCATTCGTTCCCGGCCGCGCTCCAGCTTCGGATCGGGAATCGGAATCGCCGAAAGCAGCGTTTTCGTGTATGGATGCAGCGGATTCTCAAACAGCTCGTCGCTGCTCGTAAGCTCCACCATGCCCCCGAGGTACATCACCCCGATGCGGTCGCTGATATGCTTCACCATCGACAGGTCATGGGCGATGAACAAATACGTTAATCCCAGCTCCTGCTGCAGCTTCTTCATCAGGTTCACGACCTGTGCCTGGATCGATACGTCCAGCGCCGAAATCGGCTCATCGGCGATCACGAACCGCGGATGAACCGCAAGCGCCCGGGCGATGCCGATCCGCTGGCGCTGGCCGCCGGAGAATTCGTGCGGGAACCGCTCAGCGTGGCTGCGGTTAAGTCCGACCGTCTCCAGCAGGTCGTAGACCATCTGCTGGCGCTCCTTGCGGTTCTTGGCGATGCCGTGGGCGTCAATGCCTTCGGCGATGATGTCGGTCACCGTCATCCGCTGGTTCAGCGACGCATACGGATCCTGGAAGATCATCTGGATGCTCCGGCTCAGCTTCTTCCGCTCGGCATTCGATTTACGGCCGTGCACCGCCTCGCCGTCAAAGCTGACCGTCCCCTCCGTCGCTTCATAGAGACGGATCAGCGTGCGGCCCAGGGTTGATTTGCCGCAGCCCGACTCGCCGACAAGACCGAAAGTCTCCCCCGGATAAATGTCGAACGATACGTCGTCCACCGCTTTCAGAATCTGTCCGCGGCCCACGTCAAAATGCTTCTTCAAATGCTTGACCTCGACCAGCGGTTTTGTCCCCTTCTCATGCTTCATGGCCGATCACCTCCCGCAAGCGGACTCTGCACTTTCGGCGCCCGGCTGTCCTGCAGCCAGCAGGCCGCGCGGTGCGTCTCCGAGTGTTCTGTATATTCTGGCATATATTCGTGGCAAATTTCCATGGCGTACGGACAGCGTGCCGCAAACGGGCATCCCTTGGGCGGGTCGCTGAGGTCCGGCGGCGTGCCGGGAATGGCGGTCAGCTCCTCCGATTTCTCATGCAGCTTCGGCATGGAAGCGAGCAGCCCCCAAGTATACGGATGCTTGCCTTCGTAAAAGATCTCGTCTACCGTACCGGTTTCCACGATTTTACCGGCATACATGACCGCTACGCGCGACGCCATATTCGCGACTACGCCCAGATCGTGCGTGATCAGCACGATGGACGTGTCCAGCTCCTCCTGCAGCTTCTTCATCAGCTCCAAAATTTGCGCCTGGATCGTCACGTCGAGCGCGGTCGTCGGCTCGTCGGCGATCAGCACCTTCGGGTTGCACGCCAGTGCAATCGCAATGACCACGCGCTGGCGCATGCCCCCGGACAGCTGGTGCGGGTACTGCTTCAGCCGCTTGTCCGGATTCGGGATGCCGACCTGGTCAAGAAGCTCCACCGCCCGCCGATTGGCTTCCGCGCCGCCGAGCTTGCGGTGCTTCTTCAGCACCTCGGTGATCTGCTTGCCGATCGTCATCGTCGGGTTCAATGACGTCATCGGGTCCTGAAATATCATCGAGATGTCCCGGCCCCGAATATCCTGCATCTGCTTTTCCGGCAGCGACGCAATGTCCTTGCCTTCAAAACGGATCGAGCCGTGTTTAATTTTTGCGGACTTCGCCAGCAGCCTCATGATGCTTTTGGAAGTCACCGATTTGCCGGAGCCGGATTCTCCCACGATCGCCAGCGTCTCGCCCCGGCCCAGGGAAAAGCCAACGCCGCGCACGGCCTGCACTTCGCCCGCATATGTGAAAAAGCTGACCTGCAAATCCTGCACTTCGAGCAAGTTGTCCATTCTCTCTTCCCCCTATTTCCGCATTCTCGGATCCAGCGCATCCCGCAGCCCGTCACCCAGAATATTGAACGTTACCATAATGAGGACGATGACAATCGAAGGGTACAGCAGCAGGTATGCCTGCGTATTCAAGGATGCGAAGCCGTCGTTGATCAGCACTCCGAGCGAAGACATCGGTGATTGAAGTCCAAGGCCGATAAAGCTCAGGAACGCTTCGGTAAAGATTGCCGACGGAATCGTGAACATCGTGTTGATGACGATGATGCCGATCGTATTCGGAATCAAATGCTTTGTAATGATGCGCCCGGTGGACGTGCCCAGCGTACGGGCCGCCAGGACGAATTCCTGCGACTTCAGCTTCATAATGTGTGCCCGGACCAGCCGGGCCATGTTGACCCAGCCCGTAATGGACATCGCGACCATGATGGTCACAATCCCCGGCTTCATTACCATCATCAACAGGATGATAATGATCAGGCTCGGAATCCCGGTCAAAATTTCGACGATCCGCTGCATCACGTTATCGACTCTTCCGCCGAACAGGGCGGAAATGGCGCCGTAGGCAACCCCGATGACGAGGTCGAGCGCGGCGGCGAGCACGGCGATCAGGAGCGATACGCGCGTTCCCTGCCATACGCGGGCCCATTGGTCCCGGCCGAATTTATCGGTGCCGAACCAATGATCGGCGTTCGGTTTTTGATAGACGGCATTATAATCGGTAGAGTAATAGTCGTGATGTCCGATCCACGGACCAACGATCGCCAGCAGCAGCATGATGACCAGGATGACCAAGCTGACGATCGCCGCTTTGTTTTGTCTCAGCCGTCTCCAGCTGTCCTGGAAGGCCGTCAAAGATTTGCCCGCGATCTTCTCCCGTTCGTCCGGCTTTGCGGCGGCCGGCTTAAACAGCGCATCAACATTATCCATTTGCGTCATGTCCTCACTCCTTTCCCGATGCCAGACGGATCCGCGGATCCACCAGGCCGTACAGCAGATCCACGATCAGCATGACGAATACATAGAAGGCGCTGTAAAAAATCGTGATCCCCATAATCGTGGAATAATCGTTCATTTTGATCGAGTCGACGAACAGGCTCCCGATCCCCGGAATCCCAAAAATATTCTCAATGACGAGCGAACCTGTCAGCAAATTGACTACGATCGGACCAAGAATCGTAATGACCGAAATGAGCGAGTTGCGGATCACATGCTGGAACATGATGCGCGCGAACCCGAGCCCTTTTGCCTTAGCCGTCGTGACATAATCCTGCTCAAGCACCTCCAGCATCTCTGTCCGTACAAACCGGGCGATCAAGGCGATGACGCCGACGCAGAGCGCAATGGACGGCAGGATGGAGCTGGGATAGCTCTCCCAGAATGCGACCGGCAGAAGCCCCCATTTGAGCCCGACAAAATACTGCAGCAGCGCCGCAAGCACGAAATTCGGCACCGACACGCCGAGAACGGCGATAATCATGGTGGCGTAGTCCCATCCGGAATTATGGCGGTACGCGGCGATGATCCCGAGGATCATGCCGATGGCCAGTCCCAGCAGAACCGCTTGCAGACCGATCAAGGCCGAAGGTCCGATCCGGCTCATGATGATGTCCTTTACAGGTTGACCGGTGTAGAAAAACGACGTTCCCAAATCGCCTTTGACAATATTTTTTAAATAGTTCACGTACTGCACGCCAACGGGCTTGTCCAAGCCATAGCTGGCATAAATCATCTGTCTTTGTTCCTGCGGCAGCTGCTGAAGCTTCTCTTCATCGAACGGAGTGCCAGGCAGTGCTTTCATCAGGAAAAAGGTGGCGGTCGTAATAATAAACAACGTCAGCAGTAAGTATACGATCCGGATGCCGATATACCGTTTCAATGTTGCACCTCCCAATACGCGGGGCCTTCAAAATTTTCATTACATCCCGGAGCTTGATCCAGGAAAGGGAAAGAGAGAAGCCGCGCTTCTCTCCTCTCCCGATACATGCCCATGTGAAGCGGCATTACTTGATGCTTGCATATTTAAAGTCAACCGGGTTGCCGTATGGATGGTAGTCCAGTCCTTCGACTTTATCGCTCAGCAGGTAGGAGTATCCGCCGAAGTAGATCGGAACGACCACGACGTCTTCTGCCGTCAGAATTTTTTCGGCAGCCAGCAGCATGTCGATCCGTCTTGCTTCGTCCGTTTCTTTCTTGGCGTCAGTGATCAGCTTGTCGTACTTCGGATTTTCATAGTTACCGCGGTACGGCGTGTGGTTTGCCCACAGATCCAGATACGTCATGGCATCATCATAATCGGCGCCCCATGCGGTAATCGCCATTTGATACTGGCTGTTGTCCATCAGCTGTCCGCGGGCTTTCGCCGTTTTGGTGTCGATGGCCACGTCAATGCCGAGGTTTTTCTTGAACTCGCTCTGCATAAAGGTAGCGACGTCCTTCGTTTCGGAGGTGTCCGCTACGAGCATCGTAATTTTAGGCGCTTTACCCAGCTCTTTAACCCCTTGCTCCCAATAGGATTTGGCTTTGGCCGCATCCGGCGTGATCAGGTCGCCCTGCATTTCGCGGAAGCTTTTGCCTCCCGTTGCGCTCATTTGGTCCGGAATCAGTCCTGTAGCGGCCTTGGAACCGTTGTTCAGCACCTGGTCTGCCAGCAGCTTGGAGTCGAAGCCGTATTCCAGCGCTTTGCGGATGTTGATGTTGCTCACGCCGTCCGCCTTCAGGTTGAACTGCAGGTACGTCGTTCTGAAGTTGATGCCTGTTCCGAATCCAGGGTCGGACTTGGATGCATTGACATCGGAAGACTGCAGCAGCACGCGGTCAAGCTGTCCGGCTTTGTAAGCGTTCAGCGCCGTGCTCTTTTCCTTGATGACTTTCACGTCCACTTTGTCCACCTTGACGTTCGCAGCGTCCCAGTAGCCGGCATTCTTCTCGAGCACCGCACCGCTGGCGGCATCGACCGAAGTCAGCGTGTAAGGACCGTTGAACAGCATGTTTTGCGGGCTCAGCGCATAGCTTTCGCCCTGGGACTTCACGAATTCCTCTTTCATCGGGAAGTACGGAGCCAGCGAAGTCAGTCTCAGGAAGTAAGGCGTCGGCTGCTTCAAATGAACGACCAGCGTCTTGTCATCCTTGGCTTCGATGCCGACTTTGTCGGCTGAACCGCCTTCTGCGTACTCGGCTGCACCCACGATGTAGTCCGTCATAATAAAGGAATAGCCGTTGGTTCCGGTTTTCGGATCCATTTCACGCAGCCAGGCAAACTTGAAATCGGCTGCCGTTACCGGCGATCCGTCGCTCCATTTGGCGTCAGCGCGCAGCTTGAACGTATACGTCAGCTTGTCTTCGGACAGCTCCGAGCTCTCTGCCATGGCTGGCTGGGGCTCGTTCTTCGGATCGAGGCGGTACAGCCCTTCTCCGATATTGTTCAGCACCGTAAACGATACGTCGTCGGATGCCGCCCATTGATTCAGGTCTTTAATTTCGCTTTCTACGGACAGTCTCAGCTCTTTGGACGCCGTCTGTGCGGCATTGCCCGTGTCCCCCGTCGTGCCCGAGCTCGCGCCTTTACTGTCGCCGCCGGTGAACGAGCATCCTGTGAAAATGGCCGATACGACAAGCAGCGTCGCCAGCAAGCTTACCTTTTTCCTTTTCATTGCATGTCCCACTCCTTTATGTCCCCTTTGTGAATGTATGATTGCACCGCCGTTTCCGAAGGAAGCCGCGGGTGAATCCGAATCTCTTGTGCTCATTCATGCTGAAGAACTTCCGGTACTGCGTGTCAATGGCAATCAGGTGCTTGGTCTCTCCTGCTTCCTCTATTCGTTACTGCCGAAATGCTAGTTTCGTAGATCGAACAATTTTACGAAAAAGGAGAGTATTACTTTATTTAGAAGCTTGCGTTTACTTACCTGCCAGGGTAAAAGCGGCTCTGCGCTCGCCGACTACAATGTGGTTGTCGTTCTTGATTTCCTTTGGAACGACCGTATACAGACGGTCAATCGTCGCCTGGTTGCTGTATCCGATTTGCTCGAGGATCGAAGCAACGGCGATCGGCCACGGTGTCTCCGAGCCGTCGATCACTTTCAGCGCAAAAGCGACGCGTTCCCGAATTAAAGAGAAGCAGTAGACACCTTTGGCTCCACCCTTGGCGACGATGTTGTCGTCCCGCAGCAGCTCTGAGCAGATAAACTGATGGCTCGCGATACTGTCCGGCGCCGCGTGCATATAGCGGACCATACGCTGCACGGCTTCCCGCGTCCCGGCATCACGGATCAGCTCTGGGCAGGCCAGCTTCAGGTATGCCTTGGCGATCGATTTCAGCGGCAGTGCAAAGATCGGAAATCCGCATCCGTCAACGCCTACTTTAATCTGATCGACCGGATATTCGGCCATGTCCGCGAGTATGTGAAGGATGTCCTGCTGCAGCGGATGCGATGGCTGCCAGTAAGTCTCGGTCGGCAAGCCCATCTCCCTCGCCGCGGCCAGAATGCCGAGATGCTTGCCGGAGCAGTTATGATACAGCTTGCGCGGCGGTTTATTATCCCGCATGAGGGCGAACTTCGGCTCATCGTTCAGCGGATAGGTCGGGCAGCACAGCAGCTGCTCTTCTTTGAGGCCGGTTTTGGCCATAATGGATTCCAATGCTTCGATATGATACGTTTCGCCCCGGTGGGAGGCGGCGAACATGGCGGCTTCCGCATCCGTCAGCCCGTACTTTTCGGCGATGTTCTGCTTCATGACCGGGATCGCCTGGAACGGCTTGGCCGCCGAACGCAGGAAGGTCATATGCTCCGCATTGCCCACCTCATAGATGACTTCTCCTTGATCCGATACGCCGCACAGCACGCCGAGATGCACGTTCTCCAGCACGCCGCCGCGGTATTCCTCCACCAACGGTTCCAATTTCATACGTCAACACCCGCTTCGTTAAATTTAGTCTGCCTGCTCCATCTGTCTGTCGATGTCCAGGAACAGGTTTTGGGCCAGTATGCCCGATCCGATCACCACGCCGTCGCTCTCCAGAGCCGAGTAGACGATCTGGAACGTTCCGCGCAGCGGCTCCCACACAAATTGATCCATGCATTTGTCCGAAATGAAGTCCCGGACTTCAGGGAAGCTTTCCACCAGCTTGCCGGTCAGAATCACCGTATCCGGGTTGTATACGCAGGCGATGTTGCTGACCGTGACCGCTACGAAAGTCATAGCCCGGTCCACAATGCTCGCCGCCCAATACTCTCCGTCCTTCCTGGCCTGAAACAATTCCTCCAGCGATCCGATCGGTTTGATTTTGTTGGCCTGCTCAACAAGCGACGCTTCGGCGATATAGGTCTGCAGGCAGCCGACCTTGCCGCACTCGCACAGAAGGCCTCCCGGGTCTACTACCGTATGCCCGATTTCCCCGGCACTGTTCGTCTCCCCGCGATAGATTTCCCCATCGATGATCAGGGAGGAGCCGACCCCGCTGCCGAAGCCGATCAGCACCGAGCGGCTCGATCCTCTCGCCGAGCCATATTGGTGCTCGGCCAGCGCACGGACTTTCAGCTCGTTATCCACGGCGACCTCAAATCCGGTCAGCCGCCGGAGCTCCCCGGCGATGTCGGTCTGCTTCCAACCGAGCTGCGCGGACAGTACCACGCTGCCCCCGGCGTAATCGACAATGCCCGGCAGTCCGACGCCGATGCCGACCACCTTGCGGCGGTCGATGTCCTCCGCCTGGATCAGCTCCTCTATGGCCGAGGCGATACGCTCCAGCGTTGCTTCCGGCGTTTCGCGGGAATCGCGCGTCACCTGCGTACTGTGGACCACCTTGCCATCCAGGTCCACAATGCCGATCCGGATGCCGCTGCGGTCGATTTCAACGCCCACGGAGAGCACCGAGCCGGGATTCACGTGCAGCATCACAGCTTTCCGTCCGACGCCGGTCGTTGTCTGCTCGATCTCATGCATAAAGTCCTGCTGGTACAGCTCGGAAACGATCCGGCTGACTGTCGTGGGACTCATTCCTGTCAGTCTGGCGATCTCGGCACGGGACAGGGGCGAGTGTTTACGGATCAGTTCAAACACCGTACTTCTGTTTTTCCTCCGGATATAATCCTGATCGTGCTTCTGCATCGGAGACGGTCCTCCATTTTAATTAATTTCACCTATGGAGAAAATCTTGGTAGGAAAATGGAACACAGTGGATTCAAACTCGGCATTTAGGGATAATTACCCGAATTATCATCCGACTTTGGTCTTATAATTTCTCCAGTGATGTTATTAATTGAACTTTAATAGAATTGAGATTTCGTGTCAATATATATGTCATGTTTTTGTCGAAATTCGTCTGAATTTCCGTTTTTGAGGAAATCCCATCGAATGAAATGCAAATTTTCAGAATTGGGTTTTCAATGAAAACACCAATTAAACCGCTTACTATAACACTTCGTGTCAACTTTTTCTTTCAAAGATTAGTACGTTTCGGCCCTTTACAAGCCCCCTGTCTAACCAGTAACCATGAAACTTTTTCTGAAAATCCCCTGTTTTCCTGTTACTATGGAGGAAGAACATTTTCCGGACGGCGACCGTCTGGTTTCAGAAAGGTTGAAGCTGCAGCATGAATTCTACTTCTACTCCAGATTTGCATCCCCGTACGGCGGCAAAGGGCAAGGAACCCTTCCCTGTCTCCCTTCTGTCGCTGACGGTGGGCGCCTTTGCGATCGGCATGACCGAATTCGTGATCATGGGCATTCTGCCAAATGTAGCCGATGATCTGAACGTAAGCATCTCCACAGCCGGGCAGCTGATCACCAGCTACGCGCTGGGCGTGGCGGTCGGCGCCCCGATCCTGACCATCTTAACTCACCGGCTTCCGCAGAAGCTGCTGCTCTGCCTGTTGATGGCGTTGTTCATTCTCGGCAACGGCATTGCTGTCATCGCACCGAACTATACCGTGCTGATGGCAGCCCGCCTCATAACGGCGCTGTGCCACGGCACCTTCTTCGGCGTCGGCGCCGTCATCGCTTCCGGCCTCGTCAAGCCGCATAAGCGGGCCGGCGCAGTATCCATCATAATGGCGGGCCTGACAATCGCTAACATTATCGGCGTGCCGGTGGGCACCTTTGTCGGCCAGCACCTGGGCTGGCGCGCCTCTTTCGGCGCGATCATGGTGATGGGGATCGTGGCCCTGATCGGCATCGTCCTGTTCATCCCGAGGATCCGCCGCGATGAGTCGGCCAGCCTGGGCAAGCAGTTCAGGGCGGTAGCCCAGCCCAAGCTGCTGATCATCCTTCTGGCCTGCGCCGTCGGCAACTCAAGCTTGTTCGCCGTCTTTACGTATATCGCCCCGCTGCTGGAGCAGGTGACCGGATTCCATGAAAGCAGCGTCACCTGGATTCTCGTCCTGTTCGGCATCGGGGTCACGGTCGGCAACATGCTTGGCGGCAAGCTCGCCGACTGGAAGCTGATGCCCGCGATCCTGGGCATCTTCCTCTCCATCTGTGTGCTGCTGACGATTTTCACTTTTACCGTCAAAAGCCCCGTTGGCGCAGTCGTCACGATCTTCCTGTGGGGAGCCGCTTCGTTTGCGGTCATGCCGGGCATTCAGGTGAAAATCATGAACCTGGCGCAGGAGGCGCCCGCGCTCGCCTCGACCTCCAACCACTCGGCCGGCAACCTCGGCAACGCGTTCGGCGCCTTCTTCGGCGGATGGGTCATCGACGAGATGGGGCTCACCTCCCTGCCTTGGATCGGCGCCCTGCTCGTCGGGCTCGCCTTCCTGATCGTGCTGGCCGTCTATATGCAGGAGCGCAGACGGCAGACGGTTCCGGTGGCGGGGACGGTTAGCAAGTAAGACCGGACTTTGAGCATATACCGGAGATTACAGTGACAAGCCAAAAAACACCTCCCTTGGAAGGGAGGTGTTCTCTTTTTTGTTACATATCGTTCCCATTAAACGAGCCGGCAGGCCGAAATCATCATCCTGTCCCACCGTTTAGTTTGCACCGTTTAATGCGCCAATTCGCCTACGAAGGTTGTCACGCTTTGGGCAGGAAGCTGAGCCGTAAAAGAACCGCCCTTTACTTTAATCGAAGATCCGGCGGTCATATTTCTGCTGGCGTCCGTTACCCATGGGGTGACCTTCGACGCCTTGCCGTTTTGCAAGGTGAAGGTTTGGCTTACCGCTGAAGTGCCTTTGTTAATGGCCACAATCACGACCTTGTTGTTGCCTTTATAAGCAGAAGTGTAGACGTTGGTATCGGGGTTCTTCGTTGCATCGACCCTGACATAACCGGGGCGGACAAATTTGGAGAAATGAGCCATATTATACCCGCGCTTGCTTATCGTACCGTCCTCTTTCATAGGACCATACTGCCTGCGGATATACCACCATACGTAAGCCTCGAAATCTCCCTCTACCATCGCATTATGAATATGATAGGACACGTCAAGCGCCTCGGGCCACCGATCTGCAGAGTTAGCATCGCTGTTCGGATAGTATACTTCCGTCATCCACAGTTCTTTGCCCGCTCCCTTTTGCTTAAAGAGAGGATACGCGAAATCGCTGATCTGGGTTCCGTACAGGTGGGTACCCAAAATGTCCATATTGGCCAGGGCCTGCGGATCGTTCAGAATAGGGTCGGACATGTTTTTCAGGTATTGGAACGATTCCGGTGCGATAACCCGGCAGTTAATGGAGCCTGCATTTTCCTTCATAAAGCGAAGCATCTCTTCAGGGGTCCACCACGTCCAGGTATGGGCATAATCAGGCTCGTTCTGGACGGATATCGCATATAGGTCCACACCGTTGTTCTTCATGAAAGTAACGAAATCGTTAAGATACTGGGCGTAGTCGGCATACTTGTCATATCTTAGCCGTTTGGCCGAAGTATCTCCATTCCGGTCGAACGTCTCTGTCATATCGCTCGGCGGATTCCAAGGGGATGCAAACACAATGGCTCCGTGTGCAATCGCACTCTTGGCCGTTTCGACTTCCTTGCTCCAATTGTTCCGATCTTCATCCACATGAATTCTGAGGATGGAAAAGCCCAGCTGGTTGTCCCCATTGCCGAAGGCCGTTTCTCTTTGGGCTTCCGTCAAATCCCCAATCCAGACGGGGTGGTTGATTCCCCCAAAACCGCGAATCACCTGTTTTTCCGCCGATAAGTTGATAGTGGCGTTACTTGAAGCTGACACCTGAGCCGGCCCCGGCACGGCCAGTACGATCGAAAGGGCCGTTACACCGGCTAACAATCCGCAAACCGATTTTTTCAGACGTGACCACGTTGCGTGCATTTCCATTAATACCTCCATTATCTCGATAGAATCATTTCGCTATATAGATTGAACAAAAGTGTTGCTCTAAAACTTCCTGTTATAACGGCCCAATACGGCCTATAACATTCTTTTTTTGTTCATTCTATATTGCCGGAATAAAATTCGGTTTCCTCTCACCCCCCCTGTTTAAGTCTCGATTTCCCCTTCATTTCAGACTCGGATAACCATCGATGGGCGAGACCCCAATCCCTCGCTCAGCCAGCCGCTCTTTGATATTCAACGCTGCCCTGTAGGTAAGATTTATGACGTTTCTGCCCGAACCCCATCGAAGTTTCAATGCAACGAATGTATTCCGATTTAGAACATCCAATTGGTAAAGGAATGAGCCGTCCCCCGTAGATCATAGGGGAACGGCATCATCGAATACCAGGCGCTTGCTTGCTGCAAGCTGCAAGATTCCGCTTCTTCACTATTTTGCGTTTCCGCCTACTCCGCAAACAACGCGGCGATCCGGTCATAAGCCGGCTTCGGACGGTGCTGCGCATCGAACAGCATTGGCCAGTTTTTGCGGCCGCGCACCGGAAAATCATCCAGCCACGTATAGTCGTCGGCCGCCCCCCAGAACGTCACCCCGCTGATGACGTCGCGGTATTCCTTCAGCAGACCGAACACGCCCTCGTACAGCTCCGCCTGACGCTCGAGCATGCCTGGCTCCGGCGAAGTCAGATCGGCCCGCCTGTCATCGAAGCGGAAGACCGACACGTCCAGCTCGGTGAGCTGCAGCTGCAAGCCGAGCGAAGCATACTTCTCGATCGCCGCACGGATATCATCCAGGGACGGATCGAAGAGGTTCCAATGGGCTTGCAGGCCGATGCCGTGGATCGGCGCGCCTTGCTCCAGCAAGGACTTCACCAGCGCGTAAATTTTATCCCGCTTGGCGGGATGCGATTCGTTGTAGTCGTTGTAGAAGAGCAGGGCGTCCGGATCGGCGTCATGGGCGTATTCGAACGCCCTAGCGATAAACTCCGGCCCGGCGATGTCCAGCCACTTCGACGGACGCAGCAGTGCGTCGCCTTCGTCGGCGATAACCTCGTTGACCACATCCCAGGCATAAAGGCGGCCCTTGTACCGCCCCACCACCGTATCGATATGCGAGCGGAGCCGCTCGAGCAATAAGGCCTTGCCGGCCGGCTGTCCCTGGCTGTCCTCGAACAGCCAGTCCGGGGTCTGATTATGCCAGACAAGCGTGTGCCCGCGCATCGCCATTTGGTGCCTGCCGGCGAAATCGGCCAGCAGATCAGCATCCTCAAACGTATACACGCCTTCCTCCGGATGAACGCTGACGAACTTCATTTCGTTTTCCGCGGTAATGCTGTTAAAATGGTGTGCCAGCAGCTGCTCTTGCGACCGGATCGTCCGCGGATTGACCGCCGCTCCGATCCGGAAATGCTGCGCGAAAAGATCCTTCAGCGCCTGCTCGGTATGCGTACCCGTTGAATTCATGACAGACAGACTCCCTCCCGCCTATGGGTGTGAATTTGGACTTTAGTGAAATCCGGCGACCGCCACGCTGACCTCTTGGGAGGCCACTAAAAGGCCCTATGCGGTTCCCTTAGGGTTGAAAAATCGCCATCCACGGCGCTTTTTCGTTCTTTGACTCGGTTACTCTTTCACGCTGCCGACATTGAGCCCGACCACAAAATACTTTTGCAGGAACGGATAGACCACCAGAATCGGAACAGAGGCTACAATCGTTATGGCTGCGCGGATCGAGAGCGGCGTCACCATCGATACCGCGGTTTCCTGGTTCACGCCGACGCCTGCCGCCACGTTCGGATTGCTGTTGGAGTTCATACTCGACGAGAGCAGCTTCATCAGCTCATACTGCAGTGTACTGAGCTCCTGTCTGGAGGAGGTGTACAGGAATGCGTCAAACCAGGAGTTCCATGCGCCTACGGCCACAAACAGTGCGATGGTGGCAAGCACCGGTGTACACAGCGGGAAAATGATCCGCAGGAAAATTTTGAAATCCCCGGCGCCGTCAATCTTGGCCGATTCGACCAGGCTGTCCGGAATCGTTCCGATATAGGTGCGGATGACGATCATGTTGAACGCGCTGATCATGGACGGGAAAATATACACCCAGAAGCTGTTCAGCAGGTGCAGGTCCTTGATCAGGAAGTATCCCGGGATCAGGCCGGCGCTGAAGTACATCGTCAGCACGAAAATGACGGTGATCGGCTTGCGGAAGACGTATTCCTTCCGGCTCAGCGTATACGACAGCATCGTTGTCAGGAAGATGTTCAGCACTGTGGACAGCACGGTCCGAGCCACGGAAATCCAAAACGCGTCATAAATCGTGCCCGATGCGAACACCGCCTTGTAGTTCTGCAGCGTCCATTGCCGTGGCCATAAATAAATGCCTCCGCGGATCGTATCGTTGCCTGCATTCAGCGACACGGCGATCGTGTTCAAAAACGGATACAGCGTGACAACCACCAAAAAGATCATAAAAATCGCATTAATCGTATTGAACAGCACCGGCTCAACTTTGCTCGAGCGCATGCTTTTTCTTATCGTAACACCAGCCGCTCCCTGCGGGCTGATTTGATGATTTTCCATACTCATAACAGCCTCTCTTCCCCAAGCCGCTTTGCGGTCCAGTTGGCCACCAGTAACAGGGCGACGCTCACGACCGTTTTAAAGATCCCGCCGGCTGTGGCAAGTGAATAGTTTCCTTGAGCAATCCCGTATTTCAAGACAAAGATATCGATCGTTTCGGCCCAGTCCACGACAAGCCCGTTGCCGAGCAGGTACTGAACCTCAAAGCCAGCGTCCAAAATATGACCGATGGACATGATCAGCAAAATGACAATCGTGGATTTGATCCCCGGCAGAGTTACATGAAGCATCTTCCGGTAGCGGTTGGCTCCGTCCATCTCCGCTGCTTCGTACAGCGCGGGATCGATCGACGCCATGGCGGCCAGATAGATGATCGTGTTCCAGCCCACTTCTTTCCACACATGGGAAGCACCGACGATGCCCCAGAAATACTTTCCTTCGCTAAGCCATAAAATCGGTTCCTTGATCAAATGCAGCTTCATCAAAATATCGTTGACAATGCCGTCGGAAGCCAGCGAAGTGGCTACGATCCCGGTCACGATAACCCAGGACAAAAAGTGCGGCAGGTAAGAAATCGTTTGTACCGTCCTTTTCCAAATGACCTTTCGAATTTCGTTGAGCAGCAGCGCGAGCACGATTGCCGTTACGAAACCAAGCACGAGATTGATAATGCTCATCCCGAGCGTATTGCGCAGCACCCGCATAAAATCGTCATCGGTAAACAAAAATTTAAACTGCTTGAATCCGACCCAGTCCTGTTGGCTGAAGGAACGCGCCGGTTTGTAGTTCTGAAATGCCATCGTCCAGCCCCAGACCGGAACGTAGGCAAATAAAATGATATACAGCGTCAAGGGCACGGACATCCAGATCAACTGCTGCTGGCTCTTCAGCACAGCCCAGGTCAGCTTCCGTTTCTTCTCTGGTTTCCGGACAGCTTTCTTATTGGTTACAGTCACAGCCATACGTTTGCTCTCCTCACCATATTCAAATTCCGGAGCGGGTATCTATAAAGCGGAAGGCGCTCATTCGCGCCTCCCACTTTCTGTGAACCCTTATTTGCTCCAATTATCGATTCTCCACTTGATTTGCTCGTTGATCTTGTCTTCGTACGCCTTGACATCAACCTTGTGAATTTGTGACGTGTACTCATTCCATACCGAATCAAAATCGGACGGGTTCGCCAAAACGGCTTTCGGCAAATACTTGGTGGACAGATCGTTCAGCTTCGTGTTCGCTACTTTGGCTGGCGATCCTTCGACCAGATCGATGGACCAGGCCGGGTAGTAAATCGGATTCTCCGGCGGCTCGCTGAAGAAATCGACGTAGCTGTCATAGCCGTAGGCTTCCAGGAATTTTTTGTCGTAATCGTTCAGGCCCGCTTTGTATTCTTCCGGCTGTGCAGCGGCGTCGGTGGAGTTGCCGTCGCTGAAGCTTCCCTCGATTTTCGGCAGGTTTCCGAAAAGGGCGTCAGCTTTGTTCGCCAGCTTCCATGTTCCGTCCGACTGCTTATCGCGCTGCTCCTGGGTCCGCATAAACCGGCCCTGGTCGTTGACGATGTAGTCCTCACCTTCAATGCCCCATGAGAACACTTTTTGCCAATCTTCCGTGATCAAGGTGTCGAGCAGCTTGATGATCTTCACAGGATCCTTTGCATTGACGCTGATTCCGAAGCCGTTGTTCAGGTTAAGCACAGCCCGGTCGCGATAATAGTCCTTCGTGCTTGTGTCATATACGAGCGGAAGTCCCACATACGTCCGGTTAAACTTCTTCTGGGTGATCAGCGAGTTCTCGGCATTCTGGAAGTTCCAATGCTGGTCGAACATGCCGAGCACCGTGCCGCTGGACAGTTTTGCCAGGTACTGGTCAAAGTTCTGCACGAACGTCTCTTTGTCGATCAGCCCCTGCTCGTTCATTTGATTCAGCTTCTGGTAATATTTCTTGGCATAATCCTTATCGGCAAAAATTTCGGCTACGCCGTTGTTCACAACAACTCCGCCGTCGTTCGGATGACCAATCAGATGCTGAGGCGGGTTAAAGAGACCCCAGTTTTTCCAGTCATAGTTCAAAATCTCAAAACCGATCGTCGGGCTGCCGTCGATGGTCGGATGCTTCGCCTTATACTTGGCAATCAGGTCGAAGTACTCGTCCAGCGTCTTCACCTTCGGATAGCCGGCCTCAGCCAGCACGTCCTTCTGAACCCAGAAAGCCGGCCCGGAATACCAGGTGCTGTTCAGCTTGCCGTTGTATACTCCATAGTTCGGCAGAATATAAATGTGCCCGTCGTTCGGGTCCTTCATCATGTTCCAGTATTTTTCATAATGCTTCTTCAAATTTGGCGCGTACTTCTCGATCAAATCCTCGAGCGGAATATAGGCTCCAGCCGCTGTCAGCTTCGTGTTGCCGGTCATCAGATCCGGGTAGTCGGAGCCGGCAATCATGACGCCCAGCTTCTGGTTAATGTCGCCTGCCAAAAACTCGAAATTAAACGTGGCTCCCGTCTCATCCTTGATTTTTTTGTAAATCTTGTTGTCCGGAGTGGGCTGCTGCCCGGCTTCCCCGATGAAAACGCTCACGTTGAACGGCTCCACCTTTCCGTCGCTGCTGCCCGTCGCTGTCTGCCCTGTAGAGCTGCTGCCATTGTCTGCGCTGTTGTCTTTGCTGCCGCCGCAGCCGGACAGGACTACACTGAACGTCATCGCCATGAGTATGCCAAGACGAACCAGCGGTTTAAATCTTCCCCCCATGTAAAGCACCTCCGTCAAATTTTAGCCACACCAAGCTTTTTATTGTAAGCCTTTTCATGTAACTGCCTTTATTGTAAAAGCGCTGCCATAGCCGAAACTATATCGGAATTAAAGGAGTCACCTTCAAAACTTTAGAACTTCCTTTTTTTGTATTCATTGGGGGACATCGCATGCCTCGCTTCGAACTGCTTGAGGAATTGGCCGTAATGGCTGTATCCGACGCGCTCCGCAATTTCGCTGTTCTTCAAACTGCTGTTTTCCAGCAGGCGTACAGCCTCTTCAATCCGCAGATTATGCAGCATTTCGTTAAAGCCGATGCCGTTCTTCTTCAGCAGCAGCTGGCCGAGATAAACGGGATGCAGGTAGAAGACCTCGGCCAGCTTGCGGATCGTCAGCGGCTCCCGGTAGTGCTCGCGGACGTAGTCGATAATTTCCTGGGCAATGCCCTGGGACTGCCGCTGCTGTTCCCGTATAAAAAAGTCGATGCAGCCCTCGGCGCAGGACAGCAGATCGCCCATCACGTCGCCAAGCGTCATCACAGTGCCGGATATCCGGGGAATGTCGTACTTTTCGATCCAGGGCTCCGCTGCCTGGCCGGCTGCTTCGCGCATATGGCTCATGATTTGATACATGACATGGATGGCGAGTTTTTTGACGATGTCCGGATTCGACATGGACTCCCGCAGACTGGAATCCGCTAACTGTACCGCCTTTCGCATAGCCGGCTTGTCCAGCAGCGATACGGCCTGGAGCATTTCTTCAAACAGATCAAACCGCTCGAAATGATCCTCAAACTGGAGATGTTCCACCTGCTCGTAGAGGATCAAGCCCGGGGCATGATCAAGGTAAAAAGCATATTGTATGGCCTTCTTCGCCGCCTTGCAGCAGCAGCCGATCCGAAGCAGGCTGTTCTCAGCCTGCCCTGACGCCATAAACACCCGCTGTCCGTCCGCGCTTTCCGCCAGCAGCTCCTCCGCCATCGTGTAAGCTGCCTTATCGTTATCCTCTGCCGAGCTCCAACCGTACACGATCCCGAACCTGCTCGGCTCCAGATCGACCAGATATATGTATTCGCCCGCCTCTGCCATTGCAGCAGCCTTCGCCCGCAGCCTGGCAAGAGCATCCGGCGCCGCCTGCACCAGGCACATATTCCATACCGGCATGGCATCTGACAGGCGGGTGACCTCCTTCTCCCTGCCGTCCAAGGCGTCCGGGCCGCCGTTCAGCAGATCTTTAATCATCGAAACCGCCTCTTCGTAAGAAGCCATCCTTGTCAGGCTCTGTTCCTCCCGCTCCCGCACGAGCTCCCTCCGAATGTCCCGGATCTGCTCAGCCGCCTCCTCCGGAATGACCGGTTTGAGCAGGTACGCATTGACGCCGTATCGCAGCGCCTTCTGGGCGTATTTAAATTCGCCATATCCGCTGACAATGGCGAATTTGACCGGTTCTGTCCCCTCCCGGCTCCACGCCTCGATCATTTCCAGCCCGTCCATCAGCGGCATCCGCACGTCGGTGATGACCAGGTCCGGCGCCAGCTCCCGGATGAAATGCAGCCCTTCCTTTCCGTTGCTTGCGCGGCCGCACACCTCAAAGCCCAGCTCCTCCCAGTCGATCCACAGCTCCAGCCCCTCCAGGGCAGCGGGTTCGTCATCGATCAACAACACTTTAAATGTCATGGTTCCCCTCCTGTATTACGGATCGATCAGCCTGCCATACCGCTTAGAAACTTGATCGGAATTTCAAAAAATACGGTCGTGCCCTGCTGCGGGCTGCTTACGATATCAAAGCGCACCTGATCGTGATAGTACAGCTCTAGTCTCCGATACACGTTGCGGATGCCGATATTGGCGCCGGACTCGTATTCGGTCTGTACCGCCTTTTTAATTTCCTTGAGCCGCTCCAGCTCCATGCCTTTGCCATTATCCGCAATAACGATGCGCAGACGCTCTTCGGTAACGTACGCGCTGACCGTTACGATGCCCTGTCCGTCGATCGCCTGAAGCCCGTGTTTACAGGCATTTTCCACGAGCGGCTGAATGCTCATTTTCGGGATTTTGTACTGCAGCGCGTCCGGATCGATATCGAAGCGGTATTCGAATTTGTCACGGAACCGGAACTTCTCGATTTTGAGATACATGTCGATAAACATCATTTCTTCCTCCAGCGTCACGATGTCTTCCTTCCAGCTGAGGAGCCGCCGCAGCAGCTTGGACAGGCTTTTGATGATGTCGGTTACGTCCGTGTAGTGGTTTTTCGTACAGACGACGAGGATCGCATTCAGCGTATTGAACAGAAAATGGGGATTCATCTGGCTCTGCAAAAAGTTCAGTTCGGCCCGCACCCGCTCCATCTCCAGGTTTTTCTGCTGGATTTCCAGCTTGTACACGTTGTTGATCAGGAACTTGATCCGGCCGGTCATCTTGTTGAAATTGCGGATGAGTCCGCCGATTTCATCCCGCCCCTCGTCGATCTGGATCAGGTCGAACTTCTCATTCGTCACCTTCTGCATATGCCGTGCCAGCCGCTTCACGCGGTAATTGTAGGATCTCAGCATAATGAAAATAAATCCCGTCGTGAACAGGGTAATCCCCGCTGCGACGATACCGACATACAGTCTCATTTCGTTCATTGCCTTAGTGATGCGCACACCCTTGGTGATCCCGATCAGCCGCCATCCCTTGACGTATTTGGCGGTGCCGATATTGACCGAATGAACGTCCTGTTCCTTGTCCTCAGCAGACAGTTTGAACACCGGGTACGCGTCCGTCGTGCCGGTCTGGTATCCGCTCTGGGCCGACATAATGATTTGGTTCCGCTCATTGACCAGGTAAAGATCCAGGTAATCTTTTTCCCGGACAATCACGTCATAAATTTTGTTCAGGTCGATGTCGATTCGCAGCAGCTTCTGATAGTGGTCGTAGTTATCAAAATAATCCATCCGCTCGATCACGCTCAAATAAGGAGCCGTAAACACGCTGCTGTTGGCTTGGTTGGCCCGGTACGCCGCGACGAACACCGGATTCTGCGAGTCCTTCCACAATTTATACCAGTCGCTCGCCCGGACCTCGTCATCGATGACGTGGTAGTTCCCTCCGTCGACGATCGTCGGATTATCCGTGAAAATACTGATGCGCTCGATTTGGTTGTTCACCGGAATGTAGCTGGTCACCCGGTTGCGCAGCTGCTCGTCAAAGGCGTCATAAAAATCGATCTGGCTCGCATATTTCCGGTCGAGTATTTCATACAGCGTCTTATCGCTGCTTAAGGCATGGCTGACCGCTACCCCGCCGTCGATGAAATCGTGAATATCCTTTCTCGCCCGCTCGATCGAGATATCAAGGTTCTGCTCCTCCCGCGCTTTGATCAAGTCCGACAGGCGGTCCGTCACCACCAGGTTGATGACGATCACCGGGAGCAGCACGCCGACGATAAAGATGAGCAGAAATTTATAATTCAGCGGAATATCGTTGACGATCTTCCGGAGCTTGAATTTGCGCGTGGACATCATTTCATCGCTCCCCCATCGGTCCATCCGGCGAATTTCCGGCATCCTGCTTGTAGGCCGAAGGCAGCATGCCGGTTTTCAGCTTGAATTTGTTAATAAAATAGTCCGTGTTCGGGTAGCCCACCTGAAGCGCCACGTCGGAGATTTTTAGCGGGGAGCGCTTGAGCAGTCTTTTCGCCTCTTCGATCCGCTTGTCACCCAGGTATTCGTTAAACGGCTTCCCCGTCGTTTTCTTGAACAGCTGGCCCAAGTAAGTCGCGTTCATATGAAAATGCCGGGCCAAATCCTGCAGCTGCAGCCTTCCGCGGAATTCGCGGTCGACGTATTGCACGACCTGGTAAATGGTGTTGCTCTCGCTGCTCAGCTTCAGCTCGGACAGAAGGGTCCCCGCCTGAAGGCAAAAACGTTCCACATAGGCCTGAAGCGCCCGGTAATCCCTGATTTCACCAAGCGTGCCAAGCTGCCTTTCCTGCGCCTTCATCAAAGCGGCCGGGTCGCCGTTCAGGTCCTTGATCAGGCCGCAGACGGACCATTCCATATCCGCCACATGGGTCTTCACCCATTCCATCTCCACGGGACCCGCGGCAATCCACGCGAAAGATTCCTTGACACAAGCGGTGATGCCTTCCGGATCCCCTTCCTGCACCGTTTCCAGAAGCGTTTTGAATGTTTGCAGGAGCCGCTCCCGGTTTACCGGACGGATGCACTCCTGATAGAAAAACACTCCGCTTTTCCCCAGACAGCGCTTCCGCTCCACGACCTCCACCGTTTGGGCATACAACTCCCGGATCGAGCGCAGACTGCGTTTCGGCTCGCTGACGGCGATAATGACCGGCTCGTCCAGCCGTTCAGTCAGCTCCCGGTGAATCTGGATCGCGGCGTCCTGCAGACGGCCCGAAACTGAGGCGCCGGACTGCGCGACAAATCCCATTCTTCCGCATCCGTCCTGAAAAAGACAGCCTGTTTCTCCCTCAAATCCTCGAGTCAGCAGCGGACTTACCTCAGCGGGATCGAATACGTTTTCTATCCATACCAGCAAGCATTGCAATTCTGAATTGCCCTCCAGCTTCAGGGAGCGCTTGATCTGCTCCTCCATGGCTTCGCCGTACTCTCCCTGTATCAGCCTGTTCATCATATGGCTGACGGCCAACAGCTCCTTTTTCGCCTGATGATGCTCTGCTTGAATTTCATCGCCGATCTTCCGGCTGAGCTTGACGAGCAGTTCGCCGATCTCCTCGTCATCCACCGGTTTAAGCAGGTATTCAGCCACCCGCTGCCGCATCGCCGCCTGGGCGTACGAAAAGTCGTCATAGCCGCTCAGCACAACGAATTTGGGTGGTTTGGCCAGCAGCCGATTCGACTGCTCGATCAATTCGATGCCGCTCAGCACCGGCATGTTGATGTCGGTGACCACCAGCTCCGGACGATGCTCCTGAATGAACCGCAGCGCATCCGGTCCGCTCTGTGCCTCCCCGCAAACCTGAAAACCGTATTTGTTCCAGTCGATCATCGTCCGGAGCCCCTCAAGAACCCACGGCTCATCGTCCACCAAAAGTACGTTTAACATGATCCTCGCTCCTTACTCATTGACCCACCCGTTGTAAGCGCATTCATTAAGACGTGTATGGCAGGTTTCCCTCTATTACCTTCTAAGTTAGCCTGATTTTAGCAAAAGAGTTGTAAAAAAGAAACCGTTCTCTTTCTGCATCTTTACGCCATACCCGCCTGAAAAAGGATAATGACAGAAACCGCTGACTTAGGTTACATTTCAACTATGTCATTCCTCTTCCATACCACTTTCCGTTCAGAAAGGTTGACCCTGATGCGAACGAAACTGAACCGGTTCAACACGCTCCGGAACCAAATGCTCTTCGGCTTTCTGTTTGTGATGCTCATTATTTTGTCGGTCGTGGGGATCGTGAACTTCGATACAGTCTCCAGGCTGCTGAAAAACAACGCAGAGAAGCACATTCAACAAACGGCCATCCAGGCGAGCGGAAGGCTTGAGGCCGTTCTGAACCAAATCGATTCCCTGACCACTCAGGTCGCCACCAATACCTACGTTCAACAGGTGCTGCTGAACGAGTCGGCAGGCAGGCACGCGACGTTCTCGGAACGCCAGTCCTTGCTGAACAGCATCAAAATCGTTCAGACCTATGCCGACGGCGTCAACTCGGTCGAGCTGTACAGCGGCAGCAAACGCAGGCTGTTCCCGCTGGATGAAGGCCATCTGAACAGCAGAATCAGCCAGAAATGGATCGACAACGCCCGCGAGGAAAAAGGGCGCATCGTCTGGATCGGGATCGATCCGCTGGATCCGAATTCCGTGCTGGCGATCCGCAGCGTCAGTCTGATGGACCAATGGTTCAGGCCGGGCGGGTATCTCCTCATCCGGATGAACCGTGAGATTTTTCAAATCAACGAGGCGCTGAACGAGGATGGCGGCCGCGAAACGATGCTGCTTGCCGACCGGAACTACAGCCTCATCGCCGTGAACGACGATCAGGTCACGCCCTGGCGCATCAAGTCCCTGGTGGATACGAACGACGCAGTCGTCGCCATCGACGGACAAAAGTACATGCTCGTCAAGCAGCAGTCCGCCTTGACCGGATGGACACTGCTGATCCTGACGCCAATCAGCGCGATCACAAGCGGCATTTCCGTACTGCGCACCGCGATCCTGGTCTCCGCGGGCATCGGCAGCATCCTGTTCATTCTGCTGTCCTTCCTGCTGTCGACCCTGATCACGCGGCCGGTCTTCCGCCTGATCAAGACGATGCGCAGCGCCCGGCTCAGCGGCCTCAAGCCGACGGTGCAAATTTCGTCCACCATCGAAATCAACGAGCTGAATCACTCCTACAACCAAATGGTTGAGCATATGAACGAGTTGATTGAGCTCGTTTACGAGAAGGAGATTTTGCAGAGCCGCACGGAATTGAAAGCGCTGCAGGCCCAAATCCATCCCCATTTTCTATTTAACACGCTTGAAGCGCTGTACTGGTCTCTCATGGAAAAAGACGAAGACGAGCTGGCCGAATATGTCGTGGCGATGGCCGATCTGTTCCGCTATACGATCACCGGGCCGGGCAAGGAGGAATGGGTCCGGCTCGAAGATGAGCTCGAGCATATCGAGCGCTACCTGCTTATCATGAAGATGCGGCTCGGCGACCGGCTGTCCTGGTCGATCTCGTCGCCGCCGGCCTTGGCATCGGTGCCGATGCCAAAGCTCCTGATCCAGCCCCTGGTGGAGAACGCCATCCTGCACGGCATTGAGGGCCGGATCGGCCCCGGCAAGGTGTCGGTCGGCGTCTCCCTGTCCGCGGATCAGATGCATCTGGTCGTCACGGTGACCGACGACGGAAAAGGCATCGACGAGGACAGCCTCCGCCGGATCGTCACGGCGCTCCAGACCGGAATGACGCCGCCCTTCAAAGGCTCCGGCATGGGGATTTTTAACGTCCAGCAGCGGATCAAGCTCTACTACGGCGGGGACCGGCCGGATGAATCCGGGCTGGCGATCGACAGCCAAATCCACCGGGGCACCCGGGTAAGCTTAACCATTCCGATCCAGACAGGAGAGATGTAACGATGGTTAAATCGAAAACGATTTTAGTCGTAGATGACGAACCCCGAACGAGACAAGGATTGACCCGCATGCTGGAAACCTGGGGGAACGGCGCATGCAGCGTCATTTCGGCGGACAACGGCCGCGACGCCCTGGACCTGCTGGAGCGCGAGGCGGTCGATCTGCTTATTACCGATATCCGCATGCCGGAGATCAGCGGACTGAATCTGGTGCAGCAGCTGGAATCCGGATCACCGGCCGCCCAGCCGGCCATTATTCTGATTTCCGGCTACGCCGAATTCGAGTATGCGCAGCAGGCGATCCAGCTGGGCGTCGTCAATTATTTGCTCAAGCCGATCCGCAAGGACAAGCTGTTCGATGCTGTAGAGAAGGCGCTCCAGGTTCAGGAGGAACGCTCGCGGATGAGCAAAATCCAGCGCATGGTCGACAGCAAGCTCCTTGACGCCACCGGGGACGTGAATACGCTGGCAGAGCCGGTCCAAGAAGCGCTTCAATACGTGTCGCAGCATTTGGATCAAGGCTTCGGTCTGCGGGAAGTGGCCGATCATGTCCATTTAAACCCCAGCTATTTCAGCGTCCTTTTTAAGGAGCAGATGGATATGACCTTTATCGAATACGTCACCAGGCTCCGAATCCAGAAGGCCAAGGAGCTTCTCCTGCAGACCAAGCTGCCGGTCTCGGAAATCGCCGAACGCGTCGGCTATCAGACAACCAAGTATTTTAACAAGGTCTTCAAGGACTACGAAGGCGCAAGCCCTGGCGCCTACCGCAAAGGCGGTCAGGCAGCACCCAAATAAAGTGGAACTATACCCAAACGCTGTGCCCTTATGTCCTCCTAATACGGGATGCTACACTTGGCTTCAGAGGGAAAGCGCATACATCTCTCGCGATGATACGAAGGGGGAAAGGGCATTTATGAAAAAGAAATGGTTATCCGCATCCATGCTGCTGCTGGCATTGACACTCGTGCTGTCGGCCTGCGGCGGAAGTAAAAACAGTTCGGACGACGGCAAGACGGCCGCTGGCGGCGGGAGTTCATCCGGTGGGTCCGGTGATAAAGTCACGATCAAAATGATGCACCTGTGGCCGGACGGCAGCAATTCCGCCCAGAACAAGCTGGCGAAGCAAATCATCAGCGAATACGAGCAGGCCAACCCGAACGTCAAAGTCGAAACGGAAGTGCTTGAGAACGAGCAGTATAAAAATAAACTGAAGGTCCTCTCCGCCTCCAACAGCCTGCCGGACGTTGGCTTTACATGGGCTGCCGGATTTTTGGAGCCGTACGTTAAAGGCAACATGTTCGCTCCGCTGGACGACCTGCTTCAAGGCGACCTGAAAGACAAATTTGTAGCGGGAACGACCGAAGCCTACGCCGTGGACGGTAAAACATACGCGCTGCCCGTCGAGCTGAACATCGTGCCTGTTTATTACAACAAAGAGATTTTTGCCAAATACAATCTGCAGCCGCCGAAAACCTATGAAGAATTCAAAAATATCATCAAAACGCTGAACGACAACAAAGTCACCCCGATCGCGCTAGGATCGAAAGACGCCTGGACCGGCTCCTTCTGGTACATGTACCTGGCTGAGCGGCTCGGTGGTCCAGACGTGCAGGATCAGGCAGTAGCCAGCAGCACATTCAGCGATCCAAGCCTGATCCAGGCCGCCAAGGAAGCCCAGGATTTGGTGAAAAGCAATGCCTTTGTAAAAGGCTTTAACGGACTGTCCAACGACGAGGCCAAATCCGAATTCATGAACGAGAAAGCGGCCATGTACGCTATGGGAACGTGGGAAGTGCCAAACTATACGACCAATCCGGATATCCCGCAGGAATTCAAGGACAAGATCGGCTTCTTCAAATTCCCGACGATCGAAGGCGGCAAGGGGAACATTAATGACTGGGTCGGCGGCGTCGGCGTCGGTATGTTCGTCTCCGAAAACTCCAAGGTCAAAGAGGATGCCAAGAAGTTCGTCAACTACTTCGTCAAAAGATGGGGTGAGCTGTCCGTGGTTGACGCTGGCATTATCCCGGGAACAAAAGTCGACACCTCCAGTGTCAAGCTGCCGCAAATGTTCATTGACGTCTTGAACGAACTGAATAACGCCAGCAAAGTCATTCTCTATCTGGACGTACAAATGAAACCGGGTGCCGCAGAAGAACATTACAACCTGATCCAGGCACTGCTCGGCAATGCCATCACACCGGAGGAATTCGCCAAAAAGCAGGAAGAGGCGCTAAAGACCGGCAAGTAACCGTCATGGTAGGGGATGAAAGGACGAACCGGCGAGCTCCGACGGGGCGTCCTTTTCTCTAAGATATAAGATAGTATAAGCTTCGAAGACTCGGGCTTCCTTATATCGCAAGAAAAACTTCCTCTAATCGCGGTCTGTCTACTGTGAATGTACGTCGGTAGACGTTTTTCTTCTCCGACTAGCATCGTAAGGAGGCTTCTTAGTTATGGACAAAGTGATGTCGAACAAAAAGATCATCGCCCTATACGTGCTGCCGTCCCTGCTTCTGATTATGGCCATCATTTATATTCCCATCGTTCTTACCGGATACTACGGCCTGATGAAATGGGATGGCGTCAGCAGCATGAGTTTTATCGGGATGGAGAACTACGCCAACCTGATGAAGGACAGCGCATTTTGGAACAGCGTGTACCATTCATTATTATTCGCGGTCCTATCGACGGTGAGCCTTGCCGTTTATATGATCGTTGCACTGATCCTGGCTGGGAACATTAAAGGGGCAGGACTTCTCCGGAAAATCTATTTGATTCCGATGCTGCTCTCTTCGGTAGCCATTGCCCAGCTGTGGCTGAAAATCTACCATCCGACAAACGGCATCCTCAATACGTTTCTCGTATCGCTGGGCGTGGAGGATCCCCCAGCGTGGCTGTCGGATCCGAAGCTCGTGCTGTACGCCCTATTCATTCCGATTCTATGGCAGTACGCCGGTTTCTACATCCTGATCTACTACGCCGCCCTGAAAAACATTCCGGCATCGCTCATTGAAGCAGCCCGCATCGACGGAGCCAATCCGTGGCAAATTGCCCTCCGAATCAAGCTGCCGCTCGTTTCCGAGGTCGTCAAAGTCACGATTGTGCTGGCCGTCGTCGGCTCGCTGAAATACTTCGATTTGATCTACGTCATGACAGACGGCGGGCCGAACGGGGCCAGCGAAGTGATGGCGTCCTATATGTATCAAAAGGCGTTCCGCGGATTCGATTTCGGCTACGGCAGTGCGATCGGCTTCTTCCTGCTGATCATCTGCATGGTCGCCACCTGGGCGATCCGCAAGGCAACCGCCTCCAAAGACACGATTCAATATTCCTGATAAGAGGAGGTGCTTATGATGAGAACCGCAAGTCCGGCCGTATCCGTTCCCGTGATGCGGTCTTCCCGGCCTGTCGGCGCCAGAATCGGCTCCGGCCTGCTCTATGTCGTGCTGATTGCGGGAGCGGTCCTGCAAATTTTGCCGCTGGTATGGCTGCTTTTGTTTTCCTTGAAGAATAACCAGGAGGTATTCAATCTTCCTCCTTTCGCCCTCCCCAGCCATCCCAAATGGGAGAACTATGAAAACGTATGGCAGCAGGGAAATATCGGCCGTTATTTTATTAACAGCGTCCTGATCACCGTCATCGCCGTCGTGCTGACGATTCTGCTCGCCAGCTTCGTGACCTTTGCGATCACCCGGATGCGCTGGAAGCTCAGCTCCCTCGTCCTCGGCCTGTTCATGGTGGGCATGATGATCCCAGTGCATTCGACCCTGATTCCTTTGTTCATCCTGTTTCAAAAAGTGGGGCTGACGGACAACCAGCTCAGCATCATCCTGTCCTACACCGCCTTTAACCTGCCGATTACGATCATGATCCTGCTCGGCTTCTATTACGCGCTGCCGCGGGAAGTGGAAGAGGCCGCCATTATGGATGGCTGCTCCGTGAACCGCATGTTCTTCCGGATCGTCATGCCGATGACGTTCTCCGTTATTGCCACGGCTGCGATCATCAACATGATTTATAACTGGAACGAGTTTATTTTCGTCAACACCTTCATCAGCTCGGACAACCTGAAGACCTTGACGGTCGGCGTCCAGAACTTCGTCGGACAGTACACGACCGACTGGGGCGCCATCGGGGCGACGCTGATGATCAGCATCCTGCCAATCCTCGTCATCTTCCTGGTGCTCAGCAATCGGATCGTGGAGGGCATTGCCGCCGGATCGGTCAAAGGCTGATACATTTAGCGCACAAAAAAAAGGGCTGTCCCCAAAGGTCACAAACGGACCTAAGGGCAGCCCTTTTATACTGATTTCCCGTTAATGCGGCACCTGGCTGCTGAAGTCATCCCTGCTGGATTGATCGGTCTGGTAAAAGACGACGTCGCCGTCTTTTAGCGCAAACCGGTTCCCGTAGGCATCCTGGATGTTCCGGTTAAAGCCTTCCATCTGCCACTGATTCATCAGCGGGGCGTAAATGTACTGCAAATGCGGATTTTTCAAGTCGCCTGCCTGAATGGACTCGATATTGAAGTTCACGACGATGTAGCCGTTCTTCAGAAAAATCGGGGACTTGTCGTCCAGCCCGCCGTGCGTGCGCCCGTATTCCGCCACATTCGTGCCCGCTTCGACCACATAGGGATCGGCCGGCAGGCTGTACTCGCCGTACCATTTCTGGATCGATACGTCCGCCCGTTCGCGGTTCACCGATTCAGGTACGGGGTCCTTCAGGCTGAGAAACGTCCGCAGCTGCTCAGGCAGAATCAGCAGGCTGTAGCTTCCGACCGGCGTCTTTTGCTTCGTATACTTGTTTACATAGCTGTTGATGTATTCGTTCCGGTTCATCCCCCCGGCTGCGCCGCCATGATTAAACTTGTAGCCTGCCGTATCCCGCAGCTCCTGCGCGGGCACGTTCCGGAGCCGGTCATTTAAGATGACGTAACGCTGGACCTGATCCGCGGACGAGCCGATTTTCACAAAATGCTTCGAGCTGGTGCTGTAGTACAGATCCACCGGAATCCGCGTATCCCCGCGGCCGTTGACGGCCTTCCCGTCTTTTCTGACATAATAGAAGGTTGGCGTGATGCGGATGCCGTCCAGCGGGCCGAACATATTCCCTTTCGTTTTAAAATCAAACTTGAAGTGGTACCCGGTCTTGACGGACACGTTCTTGAACCCCTGCAGCGGGCTGCTTCCCGGACGGATCGGCAGCGTAAAGACGGCTGCATTGCCCCGCGGATCGCCATCGATCCCTTTCTGACCAACCCAATAGGAGACGCCCGTCTGGAACGTGCTGCCCTTCTGGGACCGGAACACGGTCTCCCAATTGTAATCGGCGATATCGGTCACGTGAAAATCGTACAGCCGTCCAATGACATCAACCGCCACCTCATCGTATGCGGCATGATGCACCAGGCTTGTATTGGCGTCATTTTGCTGCGTATAATCGGCCGGGGCATTTTCGGCAATATTGCGAAACGCGATCTGGTATGGACCTTCGTCCACCCATACCGGCAAATAGAAGGTCGTGTCCAGCTGGCCGACCGGAATGTCCACCCATGTATTTTTCGGAATAAAGGTGGTCCGGTTCCCATCGTAGACGTCAAAAGGGAACTTCACCTGCTTGGTGCGGAAATACTTGGCGTAATCCCGGTTGCCGTAACCTGGATAGCTGACATGCTGCCCGCTCGTCGGAATTCGGACCGTGAACGGGCGTTCCAGAATCAGGGCGGACCGGCCGGCGTCCGGATTCGTTTTCTGGTTGTGGGCCGCGTCGTCCGACACGGAGGAATAGTTGACCACCGGCGTATGGACCGTCACGGTGTTGATGCCGTATATCGGAAACTCCTGGTTTTGCCCGCCGTTTATATTTCCCGGCATCAGGTCATATTCGATTTTGCCCGCGCTCGGCGTATCCTTTTTATTGGTTTTGCTGCGATCGATCAGATTTCCCGGGCTGTACAGCACGTTATCGCCAATCTGGGGCGGCTCGGGAATCTGTGACGGTGTCGGGCCGGATTCCTCAACCTTCTGGTTGTTCATTATCGTCTGTCCGTTAAAGACCAGCGAGTCATTCGTCACCTGGATTTTGCCGACGGCTTTCTCCGCTTCCCCTTTTAGGGCGCCTTCGTCATTCGGCACCGACGGCTTGGACTTGCCCCCGGTCAGCGTCTGTCCGGCAGCCGTAAGCTCTCCGGGCGGAGCAGGCGGATCGTAATTTCCACTCGTCGCAGCGGCATAATACGGTGGACTGTAACCACTCGGCTGGATGGCAATCCGGCCGCCCGGCAGGACGTAATTGTCTAGAATCGCCTCGCGGATCTGGTAGACTTCCAGGTTATCTATTTTCCAGAAAGCATACCGCCGCTCAATCTGGTAGGTATACGTTTTGCTTTCGGTCTCGCTCTGCGGGTCCGGCTCGATATGCGTTCCTTTGCCATCGGCGTTTGGCACTTCCTTGCCCGGATCCCACTTCAGCGTGTACTCCTTGGTTACGTTAACCGTATATGTGCACGTCCCGGTCATCTGTACGAACTTGTCCTGGTACAGGTGATTCCGGGCGAGCACATTGCCGTATAGGCTCTCGGAGGTCGGAATGCCCTGAAGCACGTCAAACCGCTCGCTGCCGCGGGCATCAGCCTTGATTTTGCCTGTCACGACGGGGTCCATGTATTTGCCGGTCATCGATTGACCCGGCGCCGGCTCGGTGCAGCTTACCCCGGGATCCGGGGGATCGACCGGCGGCGGTCCGTCCCCGCCCCCATCGCCGACGGTCACGGTGGCTGTGCCGTACAGGTAGTAGAGGCCGCTTTTCCATACGGCCGTTATTTTGGCCGTGCCTTTACTTACGGCATGTACTTTACCATTGCTGTCTACTGTAGCAACTGCCTTGTTATCCGAACTCCATGCAGTTTCCGACCTCGTTGAAACATCCACATAATCACCAAAGTTTGTGTTCCCCTTAACTTCAAAGGGTTTAGTACGAACTTCTGCCTTAAATGTCTTATCTTCTCCTTCTTTCATTGATGCACTTACCGGGGTAACACGCATCTCTTTGATTTCTCTGGCCGTACCGGTCCATGAAAGATTTACTGTGACATCATATCTGACTTGAAATTTTGGATAGCCATTCGGTCTATGTTTAATATCAAGCTCCTTTCGTTCTGTGAAAGGTATGCTCCCGCCCGTCTTCACCCAAAGCATCAAACTTATATTATCGCTTAATGTTTCTATGTTGGGATTATGGCTTGTCCCCGCCTTAAAGTTTCTGAAATAAGTAAACTCTGTCTCTTCTTTCACTATTTTTATATCCTCTATTGCGGCCTTGGGTACCTTTGAATTATCTGCATCAAAAAAATTACCAGGAGAATAATCTAGTGAATTTATTTTTACACCAGTTTCCTTTTCAGCCGGATAAGGAGCGGCATCTGTACCAGCCATTGGTGAGTCATCAGTTATTCCATTGTCATTTCGATCAGCCCTAAAAGAGCCATCGTCTAATTGATACCAATACACTCCTGGATTACCTGGTGCGGTTGCTGAAACTTTTTTAGTAACGACTTGTCGATTTGTTGGTCCCAAAGGGGTGACAGTGCTATCGGATGGATAACTCGCATCACTAGCTGCTCTTACTTCGTTAGGTTTGGAAGGGTACCCACCGATAAGTAGTAAAAAAATTAGGAACAAAAGAAGTGTTGTCTTCAACCGGGTCCTCACTCTATTTCCTCCCTAGCCTACTTCCGTAGGATAATGCCTCCGTACGATCCATCATCAGCAACAATATTTCTGAGGACACTATCCCCGTGGGTTACATATCTTGGAACTACAGAATAGCTCCAAAACCTTGTCTCCTTGCCTTTCACAAAGAACTTTGATCCATCATTAGGTAATGTTTTATAGCCAAACTTTGTTGGGCCTTGTCCATAAACCCTAATTCCACCTTGTAGAAAGGACGTCATTCCGTTCGAGTAATGTGCCAAACTAAAGGAGTCGGTTAATGGAGAAACTGATGAATCTATAAATACAAGATAAGAGTCATCTAAGAATAAAGTTTCCTTATCGGCAAACATACGCCCATAGATACTGCCTGGTTGTTTTGCACTTGTTCCTCCCAAAAAGATATAGTGATGGACTTTAATCTTACCCGCCCCATTACGCAAGCTAGTGTTTTTATTTAAAATTGATTGTAGAGTGTGTTCATTTGGCGGATCAACATATGAAGTTACACTCAAATGATTCGTCCCCGTCGTCCCCACTTCCCGCAGCTCGTTCAATCCTTTGAACGCTTTTGGCGCCTTCGTCTGCGTCGTCTCGTACCGCTGAATGATCACCGCGACCTCCGCGCGCGTGGTCGTTTTGCCGCCGCCGAAGCTGTCGTCCGGGTACCCGGACATCAGTCCCGTTCCCAGCATGACCGACACATACGGATAGTCGGCCTTGTTCAAGCCGCCCTTGTAATACTCCGTCACCGGAACGATGGTGTCCTTCGTGTCCTCGATCGCCTGCTTGTACTCTCCGTCGCGGGCCGCCAGTCCCGAGGCCATCCACTTCGCCATTTCCACCCGCGTCAGTGGAGTGCCCGGCTTAAAGCCGTTTGCATAATCGGCCGGACTGAAAAAGCCCTTCCCCGCTGCCTCGCTCACTTCCTCTTCGCTCCAGTGCCCGGTCAAATCGGAAAATGCCGCAGCTCCGCCAGCGTTTTCGTTCGTCGACACCCTGGCCAAAATAGCCGCAAATTCAGCCCGAGTAACCGGGTCGTTTGGTCTGAATTTTCCGCTGCCGTCACCTTTGAGATAACCTTTGGATACCGCATCGTTAATGGCCTGATACGCCCAGTGGGACACAGACACGTCCTTAAAAGCTGACGCCGCGGCGGCCGGCACGGGCTGCTCGATTGCTCCTGCCGTTCCAAGAATCATCGCCCCGGCCAAAAGGGTCATCAACATCGCTTTGAACATACTTCTTCCGCTCCTGTTCTCCTAAAATCTCCTAAAATATGATGCTTTGCATTTACTAAATCTCTTAACTTCCCTGATCCCTTCTAACTTTCTGACTGTTTCCGATACCCAGGTACCATCTAACTTACTGACTACCAGGTAACCTCCTGACTTCCCGGCTGTTCCAGACAACCTGATACCAACTGAATTCCTGCTTCTTTTGTTGCTCTAAACTCTCTTGCTAAAAAATATGTTTTCTTAACCGACGGGACTGCTTGCCCACGCGTGGCCCTAAGCAGCCACACCTCCTTATGTATTCCTGTGAAACTTCTTACCTATTTAGCATAGGACTACTTGCAGTATACTACAGGATTTTCGCAAAATTTGTCATTAATTGTCACGATACATCATCACTTCAATTATATGGGTTTAATGGATATATAAGATGCACCTGCTGCAAATAGCTTTTGCGACGCCCGAAAAAAAACAAAGCAGGAATGCATTCCTGCTTTGCCATGTGCTTCATGCCAAACGAATAACTTTATATTGTCCGTACTTTTATCAGCTAGAACAATCAATATTTAACGACGCCAATCCTTTATTTGCCCGAAAAAGCGCCCGCCTGCACCTCACCGAACCGGTTCGGCCGGAACGCTCCACACCACTCCGGCAGCGGCTTGCCCTCCACGCTATCGGCGATCAGCGCGGCGGTGACCGGGCTGAGCAGGATGCCGTTGCGATAATGACCCGCGGCCACAAAAATATGGCCGGCATTGTTCAGCCGCCCGATCAGCGGCCGGCCGTCCAGCACCGCCGGGCGCAGTCCCGCCCAGCGGTGAAACGGCTGCACCTCACCAAGAACAGGCAGCACTTGCTTGTTCCACTCCGTCAGCCGCCGGATCCCTTTGTCCGTGACGGAAGTATCGAACCCGGCGATATCCTCCGAGGCGCCGCACACGAGCGTCCCGTTCGCTTTTTGGACCAGGTACCCCTGGCTGGTGAACACCAGATGCCGAAGCGGCTCGCGCTCCTCGTTCCAAGTGTAGGCGCAAATTTGCCCCCGGATCGGATGTACAGGAATCCGGATACCGAGGGGTTCCGACATCTCCTGTACCCACGCACCGGTGCTGATCAGCAGCCGGTCCGCTTCAAACCGCTCGCTATTCTGCGCCCTCAGCGCAACCCGCTCTCGCCATTCAGCCAGCTCGATCCGGCCAAGATGCTCTTGAATCTGCACTCCTGAGGCCAGGCAGGCCCGCTTGACCGCTTCCGTCAAATCCGGGGCATACACATGGCTCTCCACCGGTGTCCGCAGGGCGGCTACTGCTTCGCGGGTCAGCCCCGGCTCGGCATCGAACAGCGCGCTCCCCGTTAATATTTCGCCACCGGAGCCCCAGCTCCGCTGCCATTCCAACCGGCTCTCCAGCGCCAGCAAATCCGCCTCGTGCCTCGCGACGTACAAGCTGCCGGTTTCGGCATATTCGAAGGAGACGCCGGAGATGTCCTTCACCGCCTGCTGCCACTGCGGATACAAAGACAAGCTCTCGCGGCACAACCGGAAGAACTCGTCCGGGGACTCTATGTTCTCCGAATACGGAGCGAGCATTCCTGCCGCCGCACCGGAGGCCTGCCCGCCGCAGGGTCCCTTTTCGAGCAGCGTGACGTGCAGGCCGCGGCGGCGCAGCTCCAGCGCGCAGGATAATCCGATGATGCCGCCGCCCATGACGATGATGTCTCCGCTCATTGTTACAGCCCCCTGTCCATCTTTCATTATTCGATGACGAGCGATTCCAGGCCGCTGCTGGCCGAAGCATATTTCTTCTTCGGAATCCGCCCGGACAAGTAAGCCAAACGCCCCGCCTCAACCGCCAGCCTCATCGACCGGGCCATCATCACGGGATCTTTGGCTTTGGCCACCGGGGTATTCATCAGAATGCCGGAGACTCCCAGCTCCATCGCGAGCGCCACGTCGCTGGCTGTCCCCAGCCCCGCATCCACGATGACAGGGACCGACAGCTCCTCCACGATCAATCCGAGATGGTACGGATTCAGAATGCCGAGGCCGGTCCCAATGGGCGCTGCGCCAGGCATAACCGCGGCTGCCCCGGCTTCCTCCAGCTTTTTGCAGATCACCGGATCGTCGGAAATATACGGCAGTACCGTAAAACCTTCCTTGACCAATATTTCCGTCGCTTTTAACGTTTCAATCGGATCGGGCAGGAGCGTGCGCTTATTGGCGCTAATCTCCACTTTGATCCAGTCGCTGAGTCCCGAAGCCCGCGCCAGGCGGGCAATCCGGACCGCCTCATCAGCCGTTGTCGCTCCGGAGGTGTTGGGAAGATAGATGTATTTCTGGGGCTCCACATGCTGCAGAATCGAGTCATCCTCCACCGAATCGAGATGGATCCGGCGGATAGCGAACGTCAGCACCTCGGTTCCCGAAGCTTTGATCGCCTCCATCTGCACATAAGGATCGGGGAACAGCCCGGTCCCCAAAAACAACCGCGACGACAGTTCCTGTCCGCCAACCTGCCAAGTATCTCTGCTCATTTTTCCCCTCAACCTCCCGCTACGAAATGGACCAGCTCCAGCTTCATTCCAGGCACAACCGGAGTCGTCTCCCACTGCTCGATCTTCAGCACCTGTCCGTCCGCTTCCACCATGACCGGCCTGCCGGACAGCCCCAGCAAGCGGAGGACATCGGCTACCGTCTCGGCCGCCAGCTCCCGCTTTGTTCCGTTAACGACCAGTTCCATCCGCCGCTCCTCCTCTACCTTCAAGCTTGTGAATGAACGCCCGGCATACCGCTTCCGGGTCAGGGCTGCCGACGATTTCGCTCACCGCGCAGACGCGGCTCGCACCGGCCCGGATCACTTCCTCCACGTTGCCCAGCTTGATGCCGCCAATCGCCACAAACGGGATTTTAATGACCCCGGCGACTTCCCGAATGTACGAAAGACCGACCGGATCCACCACATCCGCTTTCGTAGCCGTCGCATAGATCGGCCCGACGCCGATATAATCCGCCCCTTCCGCTTCGGCGAGCTGCGCTTCCGAAATCGCATGGGTGGATATGCCGATGATCTTGGAACCGACAAGCTTTCTGGCTTCCGAGATCGGCATATCGCCCTGACCGAGGTGAATCCCGTCCGCATCCACCTCCATCGCGATATCAACGTGATCGTTCACGATAAAAGGGATACCGTAGCGGCGGGTCAGCTCCCGCAGCTCCGCCGCCTTGCGCAGCAGCTCTTCCCTGCCGCTTGTTTTGTCGCGGAATTGAACGATGTCCGCACCTCCCCGAATAGCTTGCTCCATCACGTCCACCAGCCGGCGTCCCGGATGGAACGTCTCGCCAGTAATCGCATACAGACGAAAATCGACCATGACTGCTTCTCCTCTCTTCCCTTTGCCTTTCCCTCCATTTCATGCCGGCTTCTATCATCGCGAAGGGTAAGCCCTCGTCTTGCGAAAGCGCCCTCTTACCCGGTTAACACAAAAAAACCATTCGAGAAATACACGAATGGCACCGCAATTCGAATGATATTCTCTACGCCAGCATTACCTGGATCAGATTAACGGTCCGCAGCAAAAGGCTGCCATCTCAGCCGGACTTCATCCAGCACCCGCATTCCTATTTAATTTCACAACCACTATAGCCCAAACTGCTGACTTTTGGCAATAGCCAGCGTGAGATCACCGGCATCGGAACGCTTATCTCATCCATAGCAGCGATTCTCGCAAAATTTCATATATTTGGGTGCGGCAAACTTCTTATTTTATCTCTTGCGTCATCACATATCGTCCCCGCCCGTGAATATAAATGTTTAACAAGCCAAAGTTTGTGCTGAGTATGGGAACATGGGAGGTGCCTGAACATGCCATCAGACGATCATTCGCTGTTTGTGGTGTCCAAGGAGGACTGGTCACTGCACCGGAAAGGGTACCAGGATCAGGTCCGCCATCAGGAGAAGGTTAAGGAAATTATCAAGCAGAACCTGCCCGACCTGATCACAGAAGAAAACATCGTGATGTCGGACGGTAAGCAAATCATCAAGGTACCCATCCGGAGCCTCGATGAATACCGTTTCATTTATAACTACCAGAAGCAAAAGCATGTCGGCCAGGGAGACGGTGACAGCCAGGTGGGAGACGTGCTGGGCAGGGATCCGGTGCAAAAGCCGGGTCAAGGCGAAAAAGCCGGCGACCAGCCCGGCCAGGACATTATGGAAGCCGAGATCAGCCTCGAGGATTTGGAGAACATGCTGTTCGATCAGCTGGAGCTGCCGAATATGAAGCCGAAAGAGCAGCAGGAAGTCGAAACCGAATCGATCACGTTCAACGACATCCGCAAAAAAGGCATGCAGTCCAACATCGACAAGAAGCGGACGATCCTGGAAAATCTGCGGCGCAACGCCACCAGCGGCAAGCCGGGAATTCATCATATCAGCCCCGACGATCTGCGCTACAAAACGTGGGAGGACATCGTCGTTCCCCATTCCAGCGCGGTCATCATTGCGATGATGGATACGTCCGGGTCGATGGGCACGTTTGAAAAATACTGTGCGCGCAGCTTCTTCTTCTGGATGACCCGCTTCCTGCGCCGCCAATACGAAAAGGTCGACATCGTCTTTGTGGCCCACCATACGGAGGCCAAAGAAGTCACCGAAGAAGATTTCTTTACCCGGGGCGAAAGCGGGGGCACGATCTGCTCGTCCGCCTACCAGAAAGCGCTGGAAATCATCGACCGGCGCTACCCGCCCGCCAAGTACAATATTTATCCATTCCATTTCTCGGACGGCGACAACTTGACTTCCGATAACGAACGCTGCGTGCGGCTGATTGGCGAGCTGCTTAAAGTCAGCAACATGTTCGGTTACGGAGAGGTCAACCAGTACAACCGGAGCAGCACGCTGATGTCCGCGTACCGTAATATCAAGCTCGACCAGTTTATGTATTACGTCATCAAGGAAAAGGGCGAGGTCTACCAGGCGCTGCGTACGTTCTTTAAAAAGCAGGAAGGCGCACTGACCTAAGCCGAAACACCGCCTCCTCGAACGTAAAATTATGGCATATAAAAAGGTCGTTGTCCCGTTACGCGAGTAACCGACAACGACCTTTTTGCATGGCCGGGTGACCTCTATATAGCATTACCCTTGATTCGCAGCCTTTTTCCCACAATCTAGCATGACCCTCGATTTGCAGCCTTTTTCCACAATCGACTGATCCTGACTCCTGCCAGGCTCCTCACTGACGGCATGCTCATCCAATGTGCTCCTCATTGCCAGCGTGCTCCCCATTGCCAGCGTGCTCATTACTGCTGCCAAGTTTTTCACTCCCGCTAGGCCCCGCACGCACGACACGCATGTTTCGTATGCCGCTAGGCTTCTTCCGCCTGCAGACGGTCCCGAACCTCCATCAAGGCAAAGCCAAGCAGGTTCTTCCCTCTCCACAGAAGCGGGTTCAGGACCGCTTCGTCGTCCGCGGCCAACCCAACGCCCCAGATCGAATCCACGGGACTTGCCTCTACCAGCACCCGCTGCCCGGTGCCCAGCAGAAATTGCTTCAAATCGTCGTTTTGGGAAAACTTCGCTTCGTTTCCCCGGACCACAATGGAGTACCCTTCCCGGTCCCATACGGCCGGATCGAATCCTCTCACCTTCCGCCCCAAATCTTTGGCCTGCTTCGGGTGCCTGGCTGCGAGAATCTGTTCCCTGATCTCTTCGTCACCGAACAGCCTGGCTTTCTCCGCCATCATATAATGCTCGGCACTTGCATATTCCACACCGTCCACGGTAAACTTCGCTTCCCACCACTGGCTGAAGCAGCTCTTCGTAATAGATCCGTCCGCCGCGGGTTGGTGCCCCCAGAAAAATACATACTTCAGCTTGGACCCTTTCCGGAATGCCTTCCGGAGTTCTTCCAAGGTATACATCCAATTTCCCCCCTATAAGAGCTTCCCACGTACTTAAGCCCTACAATTTAAAGGCCCTGGTACCCGCATGCCCGTTGATCACCGCCTCAGGCATCCAGGCTGGCTGATCCCTTGCGGTACGCTGCTCGTTCGCCTCCCGGTTCAAGCGGAATATCCCATGGCGCCTTCCGGGAAGCGAAGGTACCCATCCCCAGAAGCGTCTGCCCGCGGGTCATGATGTGGACCATATTCCCAAACTGCTCCTCCGGTTTCCAAAAGCGGCTGGCGGCCATAAATGCGATCAAATACTCTTCCCAGCTGCGGTAATGCTGCTGCACGTACCCGGCCGCCTCCAATTTAATGGCCCAGGCCTCTTCCTTCGTCAAATATCCGTAAGCGAGTCCGATCCGGCTCAAGAAAATCGCCCATCCACCCCCGAAGGCAGCTATTTCTCCGGCAGGCAGCTGCGGCAGAAACGTCTGAATCACGCTCATCCGCGCATATTCCGGATCATCTTTGGACGCCTCCATCCAGTTTTGCCGTGCCTGTTCCGGCAGCGCCGACAGTTCGGCGTTCAAGGCCTTATAATCGTCACGGTTCCCGTCCTCCAGCAGCCAGCGAATCCGGGTCTTTAAGGACTCGGCGTCCTTGATGTCCCAGAGCCGCAGCCCCTTTTTCAAAACCCGGTTCCCGAGGTAACGCTCAAATTTCAAAAACTCGTAAGGCACATAATAATAAGCCAGCACGCTGTCGATGCATACGCTGGAGAGACAGCGGAAGTACAGCTCCAGCTGTTTGATTTGCTTCTTCTTGTAA
This sequence comes from Paenibacillus sp. FSL R5-0378, assembly GCF_038009285.1. NCBI lineage: Bacteria > Bacillati > Bacillota > Bacilli > Caryophanales > Paenibacillaceae > Paenibacillus > Paenibacillus sp. FSL R5-0378. The sequence goes on along the minus strand of NZ_JBBPAY010000001.1, from coordinate 2,211,268 downwards.
TCGCTGCGCATGTCGTCCTCCATTATCTAGGTTGATAGCACCCGGTGTGCTCTTAACGTTCTGTATAAATACCACAGCAGAATGGCCACGAACACCCCCGTGACGATAACGGGCACGTCAAAAAACAACTGCAGCACGATATACACAAAAATATAAAGCCAAGTTAACCGAAGAAATAAAAAACCGTCGAATATAATATTGTTTTTGACCACTTTGCGGTGCTCGGCCGGGTCGATCTTCCCCTGATCGTAGTGATGCTTATTTGCCGTAGACGACCAGTACATCAGGGTGCTCATATGCTGATTGTTTGTGTCAAAAGAACGCTTCATCCGTTCCTTGGCCTCCGGTATCCGTCCCATCGCGGTGAGGCACCGTCCCGCCAAACAGAGCGCATCCTGATCGTCCGGATGGGCAGCCAAAATGCGCTCGCAATCCGAAAGCGCCTCTTCATACCGCTGATCATCGTATCGAAGCTGTGCCGCGTACCGGTAAGCCTCCAGATCATCCGGCTGCAGCAGGATCGCATGGCCGAAACATTTCAGCGCTTCCTGCCGGTTGCCCGCGGCCAGGTTATATTTTCCCCAAAGCAGCTGCAGATCCAGATCGTCCGCAAACCACACCGAAGCTTCGGACAAGCATGCTTCCGCTTCTTCCAGCTCGCCTTCCATCAGCATATCCAGCGCAGACTCCCGCAGATCCAAAAATCTCTCAATGTCCGCGGCATCCCCTACGGGAGCGTTAGCGAGCGAGTCATAACGCAGCTCCCGTGATCCGTCCAGCTGCTGTAGGATGTATTCGGCAAAATACGTCGGATACCGCTCCCGCAGTTCTTCGGGATCGTCCGTAAAGTAAAACGTGCCGTCCAGCAGCTGCCAAACGTCTCGCGGGAGATGCCTGCAGGACATCAGAAAGAACACGAACGCATGCTGTAGCTCCGGCCCGCGTTCGACGTCCCATACGATATCCTCGTTCAGCAGCCGCTCCCACGACTCCACCCGAATCCGGGCCGGAAAGTCGTCGTACAGCTCCTCGGCCTGATGAATCCACAGGCTTACCGGATCTGCGCTCGCCTTGGCTTGGAATATTCCATTTGAGTATGTGGTTTGTGCATTAGGCGCACCAGGTTGATCAACTTCGCCTTTGGTATCCTCCGGCGGGTAGATCGGCATGGAAAGCTCATCCTCAGCCTCAGCCGGCTCACGTACCGTTGTATTGGCCTCCTTGGCGAACTTGGATGCAGCCTCATAAGCTTCCCTAAGCTGCTGATAGCCCTCGGGATCGTCCTCGGGATGATGCTGCTTCAGCTTGGCGGCATAAGCCTTCTTGATGATGCGCAGCTCCGTGGTCCGCTCGATCCCCAACCTTTCCCAGATGTTCATGTGAAGCTCATCCACCTTTCCAGCTCTTCCAGTCGATCCTTGAAGACCTCCGCAGCTTTTTTGATTTCGCGGTCGTCCTGGGTGTGCAGTGCCTTTTCGAACTGTCCGATATAGGCAGCGATCACTTCCCGACTCTCGCCCAGCGCCTCTTCGTACAGCCGCTCGCCCCTGGCCAACAGCAGCCGGTTTTCCGCCCGGTCTCTCGGGTGAATTTTGATATCCTGAAGCTCCAGCAGACGCGCCTCGATCTCTTCCTTCGTCATGCTGCCGGCATTCTTCTCGATGACGGCGCGCTTCTTCTCGCCGGTTGCAATGCTGGTCACCTCGACCTCCAAAATCCCGTTAATGTCATAGGTATAACGGACGTCAATCTTCTGTTCGCCGGCAGGGGCCGGCGGCACCTTAATGTGGATCTCGCCGAGCTTGATGTTGTTTTCGACGCGCCGGCTCTCGCCCTGATAAATATCAACGGTTAACCGCCGCTGATTGTCAGACACCGTGCAGAGCCGCTCAATCCGGCTGACCGGGATCGGCGTGTTGCGCTCGATGATCGGGAAGAAATGCCCCGATGAGAATCCTCCGTTACCCAGTTCCTGTACGATGCTGGTCCCCAGGGTATAAGGGCACACGTCGGTAAGGATCATCTCGTTCAGCGCCTCATTCCGCTCTTTCAGAGCCGACTGGATGGCCGCGCCGACGGCAACCGTCTCATCCGGATTGATGTCGCTGTACGGCATGCGGCCGAACATGCGGCCGATGACGCTTTTAATAAGCGTCATTCGGGTGGCTCCCCCGATCAGGATCACCGCATCCAGATCGGATGGGGACAAGGACGCGTCTCGCAGCGCCCGCTCGATCGGCTGGCGCAGCCTCAGGAGCAGCGGATGGGCCAGCTTTTCAAATTCGTTACGGTCAAGCCGCACTTCATACCGGGTTCCATCGATCGCCAAAGCCATTTCAGCCGACGCCTCCCGTCCCAAGGCAAGCTTGCAGCTCTCCGCCTGTTTATGTATAGCCGATCTTGTTTTCGGGTCCAGCGCCTCCCACTCCATTTGGTGCGTCTCCAGAAAATACGTCACAAGCAGCTCCGTAAAGTCTTCACCGCCCAGGAAATTGTCCCCCGCGATAGACTTCACCTCCATGACTCCCTCGAACAGCTCCAGGATGGAGACGTCGAACGTTCCTCCGCCGAGGTCGAACACGAGAAACTGGGTTTCCGGCTGCTCCTGGTGCAGGCCGTAAGCCACTGCCGCCGCGGTCGGCTCGCTGATCAGCCGCTCGACACGCAGTCCGGCGATTTCGGCTGCATGCTTCGTCGCTTTGCGCTGGGCATCGTTGAAGTATGCCGGGACGCTGATCACCGCCTCCGTCACAGGTTCGCCCAGGTAACTCTCGGCGTCCTCTTTCAAGGCCTTCAATACAAAGGACGACAGTTCCTCCGGAGTAAAGGAATGAGGGCCAAGCTCGTACTTTTTCTCTGTTCCCATAAATCGTTTAAAAGTGGCAGCCGTCCGCTCCGGATGGGTAATCAAGCGCTCCTGGGCAATCCGGCCGACCACAATTTCGCCGTTTTCGTCCACGCTGACGATGGACGGTGTCAAATGTTCTCCAAGCACGTTGGGAATGACCACCGCACGGTCCTGGGCCCAGCAGGCCACCAGGCTGTTGGTCGTTCCCAGATCGATTCCGATCACAGCCAATGAAATCCCCCTCTTTCCTGTTGAATGTTCCCTATTCATTAGCCGGCCCGAGCCTTAGGCTCCAGGCCAATCTAGCAATCCGTTCTCTATTCTACCAGCAGCCCCCTCTTTAATCCAATAATTGGACCGACTTAAACAAGGCTTCCAAAATAGTTGCTGTACGGAACAAACGCCTTCAGTACCTCCTCGACTTGCTTGATCCGCTCCTCCAGCGATCCCCTTAATGGGATGTAAGGAATCCGTCGTTCCTTCAAATCGGCGATAATCTGCTTGTGGAATACATGCCGCTTCTGGTCACCGCTTCGGTCCCACGTATCGTCATATGGGATATCGTCCTCACACAGGAAAAAGAGATCGTATCTGCCGGCGTTCTCCAGCGCCAGCCGGGTCAGCAGCTCCGGAGCCCGGCCGTGATAATCCAGCGCGAACATATACGTCGTGATGGCGTTCGTGTCCACGAACAGATACCGGTTCGCCTCCAGCAACGCCTTCTCTTCTCGCTCGATATGCCCCGCCGCAATCTCGTCAAAAGCCTCGAAGCTGATCCGCCGGTCCACCTGATGCTCCGTCCAATAATCCCGGCCGTATTCGCTGGCATAAGTTGTGTTGTATTTGCCGGCCAGCGCCTCCGTCAGCGTTGACTTGCCCGTCGACATTGCTCCGACGAAGACCACCTTCGTTATAAGATCACGGTATACGATGTCACTTACAAATTGCCGGTGCTTATACGGGTCCTCCCGGATCATCGTCGCCGAAATCGGCACCACGCCCCTCGCCTCATCGACGCGGCGGTCCACGGCGCCAAGCGCCTTGCTCATGTGCTCGCCGTAAAACTCGCTCGAGTAGAAATGCGTAACCTGCTCGCCGTCAAGCAGCCCCAAAATATACTGCTCCTCCCGAATTTCATGCTCCCGGTCATTCGAATAGCCGTCCGGACCGTCCCACGCTTCGATCACCCTGACGCCCGGATACAGCTTCCGGATCCAGCCTGCGCGGATATGCAGCGGAATGGTCGTGACCGTCGTATCGTAAATGACCACGATCAGTTCATCCACTTCCTTCAACGCCGTCTCCACCATGTATTGATGCCCTTTATGAAAAGGGGCGAATTTCCCCAACGTCAGTCCCAGCTTTTTCATCGGTAAGCCTCCTTTGCCCCTTTGGTCCAAGTGTAATAACCGTATGCCGCATTGATGAGATACGCGCTCCACATGACGATCATGAGCAGCCCGTCAGGACTGCCGTCCAGAGTACGCAGCACCCACAGCAGCACGGTAAAAGCATTCAGCACGATATACACCAGCCATTGTTCCTTATAACGCCATACCATCAGGAAGGTTGCGACAACCGACAGCACGTTGGTGATCGCATCGATGTACGGCGAATTTTGCGTTGGTATCAGCGACAGGAAAAAACCGATCATCACGCTGCCCAGCACGCAGGCCGCTCCGGTCCACAGAATCCCTCGAAGGTTCATGCGGCGCATCTCAAGCTTGCCGCCGTCCTGATGCTTCCGCCACAGGAAGAAGCCGACCACGTTCATCGGAACGAAGAACAGCAGATTCAGCAGCATCTCCCCGTAAATCCCGTTCGTATAAGCCAGGTACGCATACCCGAACGTGTTGTACATCCCGAATACATAACTCATCAGGTTGCCCTTCGCTGCCAGCACCACGCACAGCACGCCGGTCAGAAACACGGTAAACCCGAACAGGCTATCCTTCATGATCACCGTAAGTCCGACCGCAATTCCGCAAAATACGCCGAGCCATACCAGCTCGTAGGCGCTCCATCCTTTAAACCATTTTCCCATGTCCGTTCCCTCCAGCTGCTCCATTACGCCTTCACAGATCACCGTGACCGATGAGGGTAATGATGAGATATCAATAACATCAATTTGATATTATCAATTTGTTGTTTACATCTTAGCAGGATGTTCTCCCGGAAGCAATGGTTTTTTGGAAAAAAACAAAAAAGGGCCCCGGGATACATCCCGGGACCCTCGTTCCTCTGATCAGGCCGGCTTATTGAGCGCTTCCGCTCCAGAGCTCGACTCTTTCCTTGATCAGTTCCGTATATTGTTTTTCAATTTCCTTAGCCCCTGCAGCATCCAGCTCTTTCAGCATGTTGTCATAAATGCTGTCGAACTGTTCCGGTTTCGCCAAGATGGCTTCCGGAATCCGCTTGCGGATAATATCCTGCGTTTTTTGGTAGATAACATTATAATTGCCGTCCTGAGGAGTGGCCATGTTGTAGGCTGCGCCCCAAGGTTTGACCGGGAAGTCCTTTTCAGACGGGAACAGGTCTTTCCAGGTTGTTGCGCCGTATGCTTTCAAAGTATCTTTCTCCGGCTGCGTATAGGAAGCTACGATTTGATCCGGGAAGTTCGTTGTGTAGTAGTTGCCGGATGGATCTTTCACACCGTCGCCGTAGTGAGCGGAGAAGGTGGTGTACAGTCCGATGCCGGACGTTTTCGTAAAGTTGGCGTTATCGTTGACCTTCTTGTCCTGTACATCATCAGGAATAACGCGCTTGCCGTCCACTATGTTGTAGTGTTTGCCTTCGATACCCCAGTTGCGCAGCACTTGGCCTTCGTCGGATGCAAGGAAGTCCAGGAACTTGATCAAGCGGACCGGATCCTTACATGCCGTAGTAATGCCTACGCCCCAACCAGCTACAAATCCGGTATCCTGGAAGGAATGGTCTTTGTATTCATCCGACAGCGTTACAGGGAAGTGAGCATAAGTGCGCTCCGCTTTGCCGGCGGTCTTGAGCGCATTCTCGGCGTCGGAATAGCCCCACTCTTGGTCAATCAGACCCAGGACGCGGCCGCTGGCGATCTTGGATTTATATTGGTCACTCTTTTGCACGAACGTATCCTTATCCAGCAGACCCACATTGTACATATGATTCAGCCAGCGGAAGTATTCTTTCTCTTCCGGACGCTTGTAGTGCAGCTGAGCTTCGTTGGTTTCAGGGTTAATGAAGTATTCTCCGTCATCCGGAGCGCCTGTCGTCAAGAAGGCCGGGTTCGTTACGGTGATCATGATTCTCCAGTCATCCGCGTCCAGTGTCAGCGGAATCGTCGGCTTGCCGTCGATCGTCGGATGTTTGTCTTTATATTGCTGGAGAACGTTTTCAAAATCCTTAACGGTTTTTACTTCCGGATAGCCAAGCTCTTTCAGGACGGCATTCTGGATTTCAAATCCGCCGCCGGCGTCAAAGTACTGCTGATCCACCGCCCCGTTCGTCGGAAGCACATAGATGGCTTTATCATCGTTGCTGTACGGCAGACGGTTCATGTACTTGCCGTATACCTTCTTGAGGTTCGGGCCGTACTTGTCGATCAAATCGGTCAGGTCGATCATCGCGCCGGCTTCCACCAGCTTGTCGACATCGCCTTTGGCAAAGATAAAATCAGGATATTCTCCGCTCGCAGCCATCAGGGATATTTTATCGGTGCCTGCGCCGGATACGGCATACTCCGCATTGATGGTCACGCCAGTTCTCTTCGTAATTTCTTTACCGATCTCATCCTGCATCTTGTTCCAGTTCGGGCTGGCGTCAGCGCCAAAGAACGAGAACGTGATCGGGCTCGTATCGTCAGCCTTCGCATCCTGCGCCGCATTGGAAGACGAGCTGCCGGAACCGGCGGATTTGCTGTCGCCCCCTGAGCTGCTGCAGCCTGCGGAAACGAGCAGCACACTGGCGAGGAGCAGCATTCCAAACTTCTTCTTTGTGTTTCCCTTCATGTGAATCATATCCCCCTTCATTACTAATGGAATTACTTCGTGCTGCATTCAAGAGCCGGCATTGCATCAACGTCGTACGGACGCTGGGCACTGCCGCATGTTGTGCCGAAACCCAGATGAATTGAATACGTTTACAAAACTCAGATAACTAAACTTCCTCACTTCACATCTCTGGTTTCTTGTTCGACTCCACCTCTTTGTTTAAAACGTTTTCGAAAACAGCCTGCAGGGAAAATGTGTAATGAAAGTGCTTTCATATTTGAATCATAAAAGATTTAAAAACGACTGTCAAGTCATTTTAATACATATTTTCAAATTTAATTTTTGATGCGTTTACGATCAATAATTCTAATAAAACGTTGATGCAACAGTAAATTTACACCTTTATATTATATAAGGTATAGAGATGAATTAAGTAACAAAAGTCCATCACAAATAGGACCTACTGCTATGAGCAGGCCCTACCTGATGAACTTATTGCTCTTTTTTAAAAATTCGGATTACTTCGCTTCGGTCGTTCCACCCCACAACTCGACACGGTCCTTCACCAGCTCGGTGTATTGCTGTTCCATTTTTTCCGCACCGGCGGCATTCAGTTCCTTGATCATGTTGTCATAGACTGCGTCGAATTTGTCCGGCGTCGTCAGGATTGCTTCCGGAATACGCTTGCGGATAATGTCCTGCGTTTTCTGGTACGTTACCGTGTAATCGGAGCCTTCTTCAACCGAAATGTTGTATGCTGCTCCCCAAGGCTTAACAGGGAAATCCTTTTCCGAAGGGAACAGGTCTTTCCAGGTCTTAGCGCCGTAAGCTTTCAGTGTTTCTTTCTCGGCTGGTGTGTAGCTGGCTACGATTTGATCCGGGAAGTTCGTCGTATAGTAGTTGCCGGATGGATCTTTCACACCGTCACCATAGTGGGCGGAGAAGATCGTGTACAGGCCGATGCCCGATGTTTTCGTAAAGTTGGAAGCGTCGTTGATTTTCTTTTCCTGAATTTCTTGAGGAATGACGCGCTTGCCGTCCTCGACATTGTAGTGCTTGCCTTCGATGCCCCAGTTGATCAATACTTGCCCTTCGTCGGAAGCGAGCCAATCCATGAATTTAATCGCCCGGACCGGATCTTTACAGTTGTTCGTGATGCCGATGCCCCAAACGGATGTAAAGCCTGTATCCTGGAAGGAGTGATCCTTATATTCTTCCGACAAGGTTACCGGCAGGTGAGCGTAAGTTCTCTCGTCCTTACCTGCAGCTTTCAGCGCGTTCTCCGCGTCAGAATAACCCCACTCCTGGTCGATCAGGCCAAGCACGCGTCCGCTCGAGATTTTGGACTTGTACTGGTCGCTCTTCTGTACAAACGTTTCCTTATCCAGCAGGCCTTCGTTGTACATATGGTTCAGCCAGCGGAAGTACTCTTTTTCCTCCGGACGCTTGTAGTGCAGCTGAGCCTCATAGGTTTTCGGATTGATAAAATATTCGCCGTCGTCCGGTGCCCCTGTTGCGAGGAACGCCGGGTTGGTAACGGTGATCATGATTCTCCAGTCGTCCGCATCCAGCGTCAACGGAATGGTTGGCTGGCCGTCAATCGTCGGATGCTTCTCTTTATAAGCCTTCAGTACGTTCTCAAAATCCTTGACGGTTTTTACTTCCGGATAGCCCAGCTCTTTCAGCACGGCATTCTGGATTTCAAATCCGCCGCCGGCGTCAAAATACTGCTGGTTCACCGCCGCATTGGTCGGCAGCACATAGATGGCTTGGTCATCGTTGCTGTACTTCAGACGGTCCATGTAGTCGCCATATACCTTCTTCAGGTTCGGCGCGTACTTGTCAATCAGATCGGTCAGGTCGAGCATTGCGCCGGCATCCACCAGCTTGTTAACGTCACCTTTAGCGAAAATAAGATCCGGATAGTCGCCGCTTGCGGCCATCAGGGAAATCTTATCCTGCCCTCCGCCGGATACAGCGAACTCCGCATTGATCGTAACGCCTGTCTTCGCAGTGATTTCCTTGCCGACTTCATCCTGCATTTTGTTCCAGTTTGGACTCGCATCCGCACCGAAAAAACTGAAGGTGATCGGCGATGTCGTATCGCCTGTATCTTTGGCAGCGGTATCCTCCTTGCCTCCGCCGCAGCCCGCAACCGCTAGCATTGATGCGATGATCAGAGAAATCGCGGTTACCTTGAACGCTTTCTTTGGCATTGCGTAAACCCTCCCCATGATGTCTAATCTTTTTCTTTATCTATTTTGTATAACAGGCTAGCCTGCTGATACCTCTATATAAGAATGTAACTTCTCAAAAAGCGTTGTTTACGATTTGACCGCGCCCAGCGTCATGCCGCTCACAAAATATTTCTGCAGGAACGGATAGACGATCAGGATCGGCACGGTCACGACGATGGTAATGGCCATCTTGATCGATTCCGGTGAAATCTGGGCCATTTGTTTGGCCATGTCGTTGGCGTTGATCGCTCCGCCGCCCTGCTGCGTGCTCTGCAGCACCTTCATCAGCTCGTACTGCAGGGTGGTCCAGGTGGCGTTGCTGCCGTTGTACAGGTACGTATCGAACCAGGAGTTCCACTGACCTACGGCAAGGAACAGCGCAATCGTCGCAAGCACCGGTTTACAGAGCGGCAGGATAATGCGCCAGTATACCGTAAAATCGTTGGCTCCGTCCAGCTTGGCCGATTCCTGAAGGGCATAAGGCAAGCCGTCGATAAAGGAACGGACGATAAATACGTTGAATGCACTGACGAGACCCGGCAAAACATATACCCAGAACGTGCCGATCAGGTTCAGGTCGCGCATCAGGATGTATCCCGGGATCAGGCCGCCGGAGAAGTACATCGTCATCGCCAGGAATGTCGATACGAACTTCCGGGCCTGAAAGTCAGGCCGGCTGAGCGTATAGGCCAGCATCGATGCGCTGAGCAGCCCCAGAACAGCACCGACGATCGTACGCAAAATGGAAATTTTCAAGCCTTGAAGCAAAGTGTCATAAGCAAATATCGTCTTATAGTTTTCAAATGTGAACGCACGCGGCCAGATGGTGATGCCACCACGCACCGTATCGATGGAATCGTTCAGCGATATGGCGAGCACGTTCAGAAACGGATACAGCGTAACGATCAGCACGATCGCCATGAAGATGATATTGCATATATCGAAGATCTTATCGGATCGGGTCGCATTAAACGCTTTGTTTGGCATCTCGACTTCTCGCCTCCTACATAATGCTTTCTTTCGTAACCTTTTTGAAAATGCCGTTAGCCGTAAACAACAGGATGATGCTGACTACGGAGTTGAATATGCCGATGGCGGTACCGTATGAGAACCTGCCCATATTCAGACCATAATTCAGTGCGTACAGATCGAGAACCTCCGAGTAATCCGTCACCAGGTTGTTGCCGAGCAGGAACTGTTTCTCGAATCCGATACTGATCAAGTGGCCAATCGACATAATCAGGAGTACCGAGATCGTCGAGCGGATGCCCGGCAGCGTAATGTGCCACATCTGTCTCCAGCGGCTCGCGCCGTCGACGCGGGATGCTTCGTACAGCTCCGGGTCAATCCCTGTAATCGCTGCCAAATAGATGATCGTATTCCAGCCTGTTTCCTTCCAGACATCGGAACCGGTTACAATGTACCAGAACCAGCTTCCCTTCGCCATGAACTGTATTGGTTCGTCCGTGAGGTGGAGCGCCATCAGAATCTGGTTGACCGCACCGCCGTCGATTGAAAGCATTTTCGTAATAATGCCTGCCACAACGACCCAGGATACAAAGTGCGGCAGATAAGAAACCGTCTGCACGAACCGCTTAAAGAACATGCCACGCAGCTCATTAAGGAGAATCGCGAAGAAGATCGGAACCACGAATCCCAGAATGAGGCCCATGAAGCTCATCGCCAGCGTGTTCCGCAGCACCAGATAAAACCGGTCGTCTTGGAACAGCTCTTGGAAATATTTAAATCCTACCCATTTTTGCTCGGAAAATGACCTTGCCGGTTTATAGTTTTGAAAGGCCATCGTCCAGCCCCAAAGCGGCAGGTAACTGAACACGAACACCCAAATAACAAAAGGGAGCGACATTAAATATAAATATTTTTGCTGGAGCACCGTACTCCAGAAGCCGCGCTTTCGTTTACGCTTTGGTGCTTTAGCAGTATCTTGACCGCTGCGGGGAATGGTGTTAGGTGTGAGCGCTTCCATTCAATAACCCCTCCTCTAATTGATAACTCAATCTTACTAAATGAAGCGCTTATAAAAATACCCATCGGATTTCACCTAAAATCATATAAAAATTAGATATAACGCTTTCAAAGTCGAAATTTGACATGACTTTACACAAAAATCCCCCCAAAAATCTAATTTTCAGGGGGGAATTCGCCTCGAAAACGTTTTTGAAAGACGGTATAGCCAAAATCATACCGCAGGATCTTGAAAGCTAAGAGACTACTCGGAAGGCTCCTTTTTCCGGAATGACGACGGGGACGCCCCGACGTATTTCTTGAATTTGCTGTGAAAATAGTCCACGTTCGCATATCCGACACATACCGCCACTTGATGCACCTTGAGTCCCTGGGATAACAGCTCCTTCGCGTGCTCAATCCGCACGTTGTCGAGGAACGCGTTGAAATTCTCGCCTGTATAGTTTTTGAACATTTTCCCCAAATAAGCGCTGTTGTAATTAAACACCTGGGCCAGAAGCTCCAGCTTCAGGTTCTCCTTGTAGTTCCGGTGAATAAAATCGATCATCTGCTTCAGCACCGCATCCTTGCTCCCGCCGCCGATTCTCTCGATAAGACTGCTCAAATGGGCGGCCGCTACTGCTTTCAGCCGCTCCCATGTCGGCTGGCGGAACGCTTCCGTAATGAACAGCGGCGCATCCTGCAGCAGCGGATACAATGCCTGGTTCTGTCCCGACAGCTTGTTGATGGCCATGGTCAAAATATGGGTCACCGCCGACTTCACGGCCTGCTCGGCCTGCCCGAAACCGACAATCCGCTCCTCCAGCTCGTCAAAAAAGCGGCTGACCGCTTCCATGCTCCGGATGTCCAGCGCATAATACAGCATATCCGACAGTTCGATTTCTCCCGTTGGATCGAGCGGCGCCTTCTCCGGGTATGACTCTGCCATTAAGGTCAAATCCCCGGGCAGCATCAAACGCTCTTCATGGAACAAAAAACGATGGTGCAGCAGCTCGGCGGCCTCCGCATACGATTGTCCAATGAGCGAAATATCGGTGACCGCTCCCCCAGCGGCGGCAAACCATCCCTTGTTATCCGGCAGCAGCGCACCCCATTCCGCGTAACAGCGGGCAGCATCGTCTTCCCGGGACATCCCCCGGTCCCACAGCACAGCCGCATACGGCCCCGCCGAAAACACAATGACACGCTCCGCTCCGTCAAAATGGCCCGACAGCTTTCTTCTTAAGGAGGCTAAAGGTGCATCGTCCGCCGATCCATGAATTTCGAACAGGACGATCTGATATCTCGGCCAGTCCAGCCCCAGCTGCATGACCGTCGCCGGATCCCGAAGCGCTTCTTCCTGCAGCAGGAAGGATTCAAGCAGGTGCTCGCGGAAGACATGGTCCTCTTCCGCGGAACGATGCGATTGTTTCTCCCGGGTCAGAATCGCGCCGATCCGCTGCAGCTCCTCCCCGAGCTCCTCCTCATCCAGCGGCTTCAGCAGGTATCCGTTCACGCCGTAACCGATCGCCCGCTTGGCATAATCAAAATCGGCATATCCGCTCAAAATTAGAAAATGCGTCGAGATCATGGCGGCCCGGGCCTCTTCAATGACGTCGAGACCGGTCATGCCCGGCATGCGGATATCGATGATAGTCAGATCGGGCTTCAGCTCTTTGATTTTATCCAGCCCATCCCGGCCGTTGGCCGCCGTATCCACCACCGTAAACCCGAAGCTCTCCCAGTCGATGATCGTCTTGAGGCCTTCGCGGATCATCGGTTCGTCATCCACAATCAAAACGTTAAACATGCATTTCTCCCCCTGTTGGTATCATGAATTCCATCTTGGTTCCCTGTCCCGGGATACTCGTAATATGCAGGCCGAAGTCGTCTCCATATGTCAGCTTAATTCGCTGATGGATGTTCCGCAAGCCGATGCGGTTGCCTTCCTCCTCTTCCGCATCCAGCGTCGCCAGAACGAATTGCCTGCGTTCCTCCGACATGCCGGCCCCGTTGTCGATAACCTCGACATGCAGCATATCTTCCTTCATCGAGCAGCGGACGCGCAGCATCCCGTCCACTTCTTTGCCTTCCAGGCCATGGATAATCGCATTCTCCACCAGCGGCTGAATGATCAGCGGCGGCAGCAGCACCCGTTCGGTCTCCGGCTCGACAATCAGCTCGTAGTTCAAGCGATCCTCATACCGGAATTTCTGGATTTCCAAGTACGCGCGGACAATGTCCATTTCCTCTTTCAGCGTTTTTTTCACACTGCCGACTTCGAGGTTTTTGCGCATCAGCTTGCCCAGCAGCCGCACGATGTTGGCGATTTCCTTTTCCCCGTTCAGATGAGCCTTCATCCGGATCGATTCCAGGGCATTGAACAAAAAGTGTGGATTGATCTGGCTGGCCATCATTTTGAGCTTGATTTCTTTTTGCGCAACCTCAAGCTTGGTGTTCTTCTCATTGCTCTCATACACCTGGTTCAGCAGGTCGTTGATGCTTCGGACCATATAATTGAACTGGCGGGAGAGCTGCCCAATTTCGTCATTGCCATCCAAGAAGGAAATCGTATCGAAGTTCCCCCGGGCCACCTTGTTCAGCTGTCTGCTCAAATGCAGAAGCCGGTTGGTCGTCAGCTTGGATACGACGAATATCAGCGTAAGTGCCAGGATCAGCACGCCGATCACCAGCGCCATGCCGATCCATCCGACCTTTTTGGCGTCCTGGACAATGCCCTGGGTCGAAAAGACCGACACGACGCTGAGGCCGTTCAAGCTCGTCTGCGGCGTCAGCTTGTCCACGATAATGTTGGAGGAGACCCCGTTGACGCGCCGGCTGATCGTCTGTTCCTGTCCTTGATGCATATCGATGTTCAAATCCAGCTGTTTCAGGGTTTTGCCGACGTTCTGCGGATTTTTGGCGGCCACAATGTATCCGCTGTCATCCGCAATGAGCGTGTTGAACGTTTCCTTGCTCAGGATCGAGTTCAGCATGCTCTGGTTGAGCGTAATGACCAGCACTCCCGGGGTTCGGTAATCCTTGAACTTGATCCGGCGCACCAGGCTCAGCTTCTTTTCGGTGCCGATGTCGCTGCCCTCCATAAAAAACCAACCGATCCGCGGGTTGTTCATGGCCGTTTGGAACCATTCTTCCCCCTCAATCTTGGCGGTAACGTTAATAAACTGGGTGTTGTTGATCATCGTCCTGTTGTAATGGTAGAAGCGGACGTTGCTGATTTCGTTATAGAGCCGCGGAAGCTCTTCAAAATCGTTGTATTTCGAATAGGCCTGCACCATTTGCAGAATGGTCGTGTAATTTGTATTGACCAGGTCTTTCAGGTTATCGTCCAAGTACAGCTTGTTGGAAATCGAGATCGGCACGGACAGCATGGTGGACAGTTGGCTTTTGATTTTATCCACATCGTTGGCTGTCTGCTCTATCGCATTGTCCAATGCATCCTGTCTGAAATAGGCGGTAATGATGCCCCCCACGATCAGCACGGGGATCATGACGACGAACAGGTAGGAAAAGATCAATTTATTCCGGATCCTCATGTTGTTGGTTGCTTGCACAAAGTACTTCCACATGGTAACGCAGTCACCGCCCGCAAAAATATAAAACGCTTTCGTAAATAGGAAACCTTAGACTCATGCTTTTATATTCTAACATAAATCGACATGAAGACTGCATTAATTTCCGGGCTGCTGGGATTTGCCAACAACCTGATCCGGGACAGAATCCGGACTTTCGGCCGGCCATGTCAGTTCATACTTGAGGTGCTGCTGAATATATTGAAATATAGTCCCGATATCATATTTTATTCTTCCGCAGAAGGAAGGAGCAATGAACGAATGAGCGACGAGATCAAACAGCTGGAATACGCCATTAGTGAAATTATGGAGATCGCTGACGGCTTCGGCCTGGATTATTATCCGATGCGTTACGAAATTTGTCCGGCGGACATTATTTACACCTTCGGTGCTTACGGGATGCCTACCCGTTTTTCACACTGGAGCTTCGGCAAGACGTTCAACAAAATGAAAAATGCAGTACGACTTCGGCCTGAGCAAAATCTATGAGCTGGTCATCAACTCCAATCCGTGCTACGCCTTTCTGCTCGACGGCAACTCCCTGATCCAGAACAAGCTCATCGTGGCCCACGTCCTGGCGCACTGCGACTTTTTCAAAAACAACTACCGCTTTCCGCCACCAACCGCAACATGGTCGAGAGCATGTCGGCCACTGCGAGCGGATCAGCGCCGAATACGAACTCGAGCACGGCACCGAAGTCGTGGAGCGCTTCATCGATGCCGCTGGCCGTCCAGGAGCATGTCGACCCGCAGCTGATCAAGCCGCAGCACCTGGATAAGCAGCGCTATATGGAAATGAAGCTGAAAGCGCAAAAGAGTTCGGCAAAATCCAGACCCAGCCCGGCGAATACGACGACTTGTGGAACCTCGATCACAAGCCGGAGCCTGAGTCCAGGAGTGCGGCCAACCGCAATTCCCGCCTGAACCGGAAAAGGACATCGTCTGGTTCATCCAGGAATTTTCCGAAGTGTTGGAGGACTGGCAGCGCGACATTATGACGATGCTCCGCGACGAAATGCTCTATTTCTGGCCTCAGATGGAGACCAAAATCATGAACGAAGGCTGGGCTTCGTATTGGCATCAGCGGATCATCCGCGAGCTGGACCTGACGAGCGACGAGACGATCGAATTCGCCAAGCTCAACTTCTTCCGTCGCAGCCGTCCCGGCACAGCCTGAATCCATATTATTTAGGGCTGAAAATCTTCGAGGACATCGAGCGCCGCTGGGACCATCCGACCAAGGAGGAAATCGAATCTGGCGGTCGCAAACCCGGTCAAGGCCGAGAAAATCTTCGAGGTGCGCGAATTCGATTCGGACATTTCCTTTATCCGCAATTATATGACGAAGCAGCTGACCGAGGATCTGGACCTGTACGTCTTCGAGAAAAAGGGTCCCGAGTGGAAAATCACCGATAAAAGCTGGGAAAACATCCGCGACCAGCTCGTCTTCGCCCGAGTCAACGGCGGCAGCTCCTTGCCTCGTCGTCGAGGACGGCGATTACCCGCGGACCGGCGAGATGGTGATCAAGCATATGTACGAGGGCATCGGAGCTCGACCTGAAGCACATGGAGCGCACGCTGAAGCATGTACCAGCTGTGGGGCCGCCGTGCATCTGGAAACCATCGTCGAGGACAAAAAGGTAATGTTCTCCTACGACGGCAAGAAGCTGCATCGGCGGTTCGTGAGGGAATTCTAAGCCCTCATTGAGCAGATCTTGTAAATGTTGAGCTGTTGACTGCTCCGATGCCGGATCGTTCTTCCGATCGCTGTTGCCCCCAGATTTCCTTATCGGTAACATGCCTAGGTGGAAATCCGGGGACAAAGGCGACCGCTGACCGCTTCTCCAGAACGATTCGTCCTCTCCGCTGGTGCGTGCAAATCCGATACGTGTAATTAACATCAAATACCTCTGGACCAAAAGAAATCTCTACGCCAAAAAACCCCCCGAGCTGCATGGTGAACCCTATGCACGCTTGAGAGGTTTTTGGTTTGCAAGGAAAGCCCGAACAACCGACAACTCAA
Organism: Paenibacillus sp. FSL R5-0378; assembly: GCF_038009285.1. Lineage (NCBI taxonomy): Bacteria > Bacillati > Bacillota > Bacilli > Caryophanales > Paenibacillaceae > Paenibacillus > Paenibacillus sp. FSL R5-0378. The sequence goes on along the minus strand of NZ_JBBPAY010000001.1, from coordinate 2,194,637 downwards.
TCACTATATCGTCCGCTACATAAAATCCATGCTTCCTAGATGAGCTATGCAACATGCAGACGCCTAGCTCTCTGCCACCAAGTATAACCCCTCCCACTGATGACCTTCATTCCTCCTTTCAAAATGTAGCTCCTGACTTTCAGCTTTTTTAGGCTTCATCCTTATACCCAAAATGATAAAGGCCACATAAATGACGATTGCAACCGAGTCAATTAACGTATCCGTAAGGGACGAAGCGTCTTGAAATGCGGTTACGCTAAGAACGACCACCCGTACGCACGCTCAGAAGCGACACGATCATCCAAGCAGCAAACCGGACCTTTGATCGATCGCTTTGGAATGACATCCAAATAAACATGACCCCGAAAACCAGATTTTCCGCCGTGATGATGTGCCAAACATACATGAATACCGTCCGTGTCCCCATCATGATCGCACCTACCTGAGCTCCGGAAGAACAGCGGATTGCCCGTTCCATGCGTGCGTAGCGGCAAACAGTACTGCAAAAATGCTCATGATCAGGTAATAAAAATTAAGTAACCTTGATGATCACAAGCATCCCTCCCTGAAAATTTCCGTTTCCTTCTACGGATACCCTGATAAATTTCGCGCACAATCTCCGCCAGCCGCTGGTCTTTTTCTGGATTGAAGTCTCTTAATGTATCGGCAGCTACGTCGAGCAGCTGACTGACCTTCTGAAGATGATCAATCTTGCGTGTCTCGGCATTCTTGGCATCGAGGAAAGCAGCAACCTCATGGCAGTAAGCAGGGTCTACCTTCTCCATCCTGTGGAACCCCAAAATCTCCCCTTGATTTCGTCAAGAGAAAAGTCCGCATACTGCATAATTTGAATGTTCATCAAGTCGATGAGGTCGTTCCTCGAGTACCTGCGGTACCGATTGTTTTCCCGCGTCGGCGAGACAATTCCGAGACGGTCATAATAGCGAAGCGTATCCTTAGGAATCCCCAGTATCCGTGAAGCTTCTTGTAGAATAAAGTTTTTCCATGAATTCACAATAACATTGGAGCAGACTCAAGGTCAAGTCGGTTTTTACATTTTTTTGACTGAAACCTGGGGCTCGCTAACTATACAAAAAAGCCACCTACATTGAGGGTGACTTATTTTCTAAATATGACCGCCATCGCCTCGCACGTTCCAAGTTTCCCCTGCTAACATGCCCGGTACAAAGCACTGTCCCTTGCCTGCCCCCGTCCTTGCGGTGCTGCACAGTCACCGCAAGGACCTTACTCCCCCACTCGCCGCTGGCAGCAGCGGAGCGGGCGGAATCATGCCGTAGAAGCGGTAGCGGTCGCCTTTGTCCCCGAATTTTTACCTTCGATTCCATTCCCAAAAAATTCGGGGGCAACAGCGATCGGAGGCATGATCCGCACGCGGAGCGGGCTTCCCCGCACACATGCGCTCATCCGTCGAACGCTCTATTCGCGCAACCTGCAGCGCAAACGCTCTGCATCGAAGCACAGCCCGCACGAAGCCTGCCTAGCAGCACGCATAGCACGCGCCAGCCGAACGCTTTGCATCAAAGCACAGCACGCACCCATTCCCGTCCTTGCGGTGCTGCACAGCCACCGCAAGGACCTTACTACCCCACTCGCCGCTGGCAGCAGCGGAGCGGGCGGAATCATGCCGGAGAAGCGGCAGCGGTCGCCTTTGTCCCCGAATTTTTACCTTCGATTCCATTCCCAAAAATTCGGGGGCAACAGCGATCGGAGGCATGATCCGCACGCGGAGCGGGCTTCCCCGCACACATGCGCTCATCCGTCGACCGCTCTATCCTCGCAACCTGCAGCGCCAACGCTCTGCATCGAAGCACAGCCCGCACGAAGCCTGCACAGCAGCACGCAGAGCACGCGCCAGCCGAACGCTTTGCATCGAAGCACAGCCCGCTCCCACTCCCGTCCTTGCGGTGCTGCACAGCCACCGCAAGGACCTTACTCCCCCACTCGCCGCAGGCAGCAGCGGAGCGGGCGGAATCATGCCGGAGAAGCGGCAGCGGTCGCCTTTGTCCCCGAATTTTTACCTTCGATTCCATTCCTCAAAAATTCGGGGGCAACAGCGATCGGAGGCATGATCCGCACGCGGAGCGGGCTTCCCCGCACACATGCGCTCATCCGTCGAGCGCTCAGAACGCGCAACCTGCAGCGCCAACGCTCTGCTTCGAAGCACAGCCCGCACGAAGCCTGCCTAGCAGCACGCACAGCACACGCTCCGCCGCTGACCGCGGCGATCACTTCAGATGGACCACATACGTCACATTGTTCGACTTCTCGCCTTCGTACACGGTCTGGTACACCATCAGCGACTTGCTGTCAGGGCTCCAGACGGCCGGGGAGTCATAGGCCTGGATCTCCGTGGACAACGGCGTCGTTTTGCCGCTCGCCTTGTCGAACACGTACATGCCTTTCATGCCCTGCTCGCCCTCGGTATACACCGAGAAGGCGATTTTGCTGCCGTCCGGCGACCAGCTCGGCCGGCCGAGGAGCGTTCCTTTGGCCACGGTTCCCAGCTTCTTGCCGCTGGCATCGATGAGCTGCAGCTCGGCGTCCTTGGTCGTGTTCCACTCGCGTTTCTCCAGGGCGATCGCGCTGCCGTCCGGCGACAGGCTGAATGTGACGACGCCTTCCTGGATCGTCTTGGCCTCAGGCGCCGATGCCGTAAACGACTTCAGCACGGTGTAGCCTTCGTGGACGCCCAAATAGTAATAACGGTCGCCCGCTTTGCTCGCCATGCGCGGCACGTTGTCGGACAGCTCCGGATCCGAGAATTGGACCGGGGTCCGTTTGCCCTGCAGGTCGATCAATTGAAGCTTGCTGTCATCCGTGCTCACGAGGATATGCTGCGGATCGGCCCAGAACATATCGGACAGCATGGAGAATGCGCCCGTTTTCGTTACGGTTCCGGAAGCCGCATCCAGGAGATAACCCCCGATATCATACTTGTCTTTCGGGTTGCCCCCCGTAAAAAAGACATGCTCCCCGTCCGGCGACGCGGCGGCCAGATATTGACCGGCCGTGGCCGGATTTTCCGTCAACTTGCGTTCGATATTGGAGGCAAAATCATGGATCATCAGCACATGATTTCGTTCCACGATGGCTTCGTGGTCCGACAGCCAGGTCCGGCCGTACACGTCTTTAAGCTTTTCGATTTGCTCCACCTGGATTTCTCCGGTATTTCTCCGGCCTTCGGCGGCCGTATCTATAACGGTGATCTGCTTGCCCGGCTTGTCGATGACCTCCCGGCTTGCATTGCTCTGCGGCGAACCGCAGCCCGCCAAAAGCGCACCTGCCATCATCACGCCGATCACTGGAGGAAGTAGTTTATGTCGTTTCATCATGAGCTTCATCCCTTCCTGATTTCTTACCCCCATCCTACACGCCAATGATATCCGGCATACGTCGAAATGTTTCCAAGTTGTAAACTTTTATTGAAAAAAGCATCAGCTAAAGCACAGTTCATTCCCTTTGGAAAAACATAGGCTATACCTTCCTAATTCTCCCGGCTGGCGTGCCGCGGAAACGAAACGGTAAATTCGGTCTCCTCCGCATCCGAACGGACGAGTTCAAGCCGGCCCCCCTGCTTCTCCGCGAGCTGGGACGCCAGCGGCAGGCCAAGGCCGGTTCCGCCGGTAGAGCGGGCGCGGTCTTGGTGCAGCGTGGAGAACGGCTCGAACAGATGCGCCCACCATTCCCGCGGGATGGTCCGCCCCGTGTTGCGGACCGATACGCTCACTTCGTCTTCCGAAGCCCGGCTTTGAATGACAATCCGGCCGCCGGGCCGATTGTATTTGATCGCATTATCCAGCAGATTCATAAAAATATGAATGAAATGGTCCCGGTCCCCCCACACCCGGGCAGGTACGAGGTCGGTCTGTATCGTTAAATCGTATTTGGTGGCCTTGGCGCTGATCCGGGATACGACATCCTGCAGCAAATCCGCAAGCTCCACTTCTTCCGCCTGGGATTCAAAATCGTACTTCTCCAGCAGCGACAAGCGCAGCACGTCCTCGACCAATTGATACAACCGCTCGGACTCTTTGGCAATCGCACTGCGCGCTTCCTCGATCAGCTGCGGATCGTCACCATACATGCCCAGCAAATCCGTATAGGCCTGGATCGACGTCAACGGTGTTTTAAACTCGTGGCTCACGTTATTGATAAACTGCTTCTGCTGCTGCTCGAGCGCTTGCAGCTTCTCCACGGCCAATTGCAGATGGTGCTTTTCCTCCTGGAGCGCAGCCATATGCCCTTTGATGTCACGGCTCATATGCAGAATGCCGGTTCCGAGCTGCCCGAGCTCGTCTTTCCGCCGCAGCGGGGACCGCTCCGGATACTCCCCGCGGGAGATTCGGTCCGCCTCCGCCTTCAGCTTCACGATATCCCTGACCTGACGGTATACATAAATAAATCCCAGAATAAAGCTCAGCAGCAATACGATGCCGCCTGTCCAAACTAGCCGATACGCCATCCGGTTATAAAATTCATGCTGCGCCTTCAGCGACGTATGGAGCTGGACAACTCCCAGCATGCCGTCAGGCCCCTGCATCGGCGCAAGATAGATCAGGGAATCCGCTTCGGTAATGTAGGCGATTTTACCTTTCAGCGCATAAGACAGGGCATCTCCGACATCCGGTTTTTCGGCCAGCGGCAGGGAATTGCCCACCTCTTGGCCCTTCGCGTCGTACAGGATCACTCGCATGTTGGTGGAAATACCAAGGTCCACGGCCAGCTCCTGCCCCTGTTTTCCCATAAAATCCACCGGTTTCAGCCGTTCGCCCGTCAAATAATCCTGCTTGACCCTCATTTCGGCTACGTCGGCCTGCCGCTGCAGGCTCTCTTCCATCTGCTCGCGCTGATTGGTCCTGATTCCGCTGAGTACAAGCCAGCTGAGCACGCCGGTCGTAAACACCAGCAGCACTGCCAGGAACAGCGGAAACTTCCATTTCAGGCCGAGGCTCATGTGCCCTCCTCCAGCGCCTTATAGCCGATCCCGTATACCGTCTGCAGCATATAGTGGGCGTCGCCCAGCTTTTTCCGCAGCCGCTGGATATGAATGTCCACCGTTCGGGTGCCCCCTGCATACTCCATGCCCCATACGAGATCCAGCAGATCCTCGCGGGTGTACACCCGCCCGGGGTGAAACACGAGCAGCGACAGCAGATCGAATTCCTTCGGCGTCAGCTCCAGCAGCCGGCCGCTGAGTTCTGCTGTGCGTTTGGCGGCATGAACGGTCAGCTGTCCAAGCACGGCTTTTTTCCCTTCCGGCGCAGGCGCGGGTTCTTCCACTTTATCCAGCCGGCGGACGATCGATTTCACCCGTGCGACCAGCTCGCGGATATCGAACGGTTTGGTCATAAAATCGTCGGCCCCAAGCTCCAGTCCCAAAACCTTGTCGACGATATCGTTTTTAACGGTCAGCATCAATATGCCGAGTCCTTTGCGGTTTTCCAGCCGGCGCAGCACCTCATAGCCGTTTGCCTTGGGCATCATGACGTCCAGCACCAGCATATCCGGGCGGAAGGCATCCGCCTGCTGCAGCGCCTCCTCACCGTCCGCGGCCGTTTCAACGACGAACCCCTCCCGTTTGAGCGCATAGGAAATCGCACTGCGGATGCTCGGCTCATCGTCGGCCACCAGCACTCTTTTTTCCTCCATCGACTATCACGTCACTTTCATCCATTGATTATAAGCGGTGCCTGATTTTCTATCATTATAAGATATTGTGCACCATTCACAACATTTCTTGACCTAAGCACCTGTCCTTTGTAACACACGGAAATGAAACGCAATCTTAAATGACCAGACAGGACGCAAAAAGGGACATGCCTGCCCGGCACATCCCTTCCCCCTATTTTAACGCAATTGATCTTCAGAAACCTTCACTTTGCCGGTCGATTGGCGGATAACCAGGCTGGCTGGCTCCATAATTTCCGGCGGCGAGTATTCCGGATTTTCGATCATGGAGATCAGATGCTCAATCGACCTTGCACCGATATTGTGTATGTTCTGGTTCACGGTCGTCAGGCTCGGCTTAAACACCTTGGCCTCAAAAATGTTGTCAAACCCGACAACCGAAACATCCCCGGGAACGGAAAATCCCCATGCTTCAATTTCATGAATCGCCCCCATCGCAGCCATATCCGAAGTACACACGACAGCCGTCGGGGGAGACTGAAGATGAAGGAGCTTCCTCATGGCGACCATGCCGCCTTCAAAAGAATAATCACACACTTCCAGATACTTGTCCCTGTATTCGATGGAACAGTCGGCAAGGCCCTGCTTGTATCCCTGAAGCCGTCGTTCGGCTACCGTATGGCCGAGAGTACCGGCGATATAGGCGATATCCCGGTGACCTAGCCCGTACAGATGGGAGACGGCCATACGAACGCCGTTCACGTTATCCGATGTAATATTTCCGACCCGGTTTCCCATGACGTCCGTATCCACAAACATGGTAGGAATATCGGAACGGATCAACTCGCCGATAATCCGGTGGTCCCGCTCCACGCCGAAAATGACGACCCCATCCAGGTTTCTGCTCTCGCAGTGGTCGATAAAAGAATAACTTTCGTCGTTCAGCCGGGCCGAGAGGCGCATGAGATCATAGCCGCTGTTCTCCAGCGCCGTTTTGATGCCTTCCAGCAGTTCAGCCACATATGGGTTCGTAAAGGGAATGTTGATCAGCACACCCACGGTCCACGATCTCCCGGTGACGAGTCCGCGTGCAATGGCATTGGGCCGGTAACGAAGAAGCTCAATCGCCGATTTTACTTTTTTCCTTGTTTTATCGCTGACGTCCGGATAATGGTTAATGACTTTGGAAACGGTTGCGACAGATACTCCAGCCTCTTTCGCCACATCATGAATGGAAGCCACTATACAATCACCTCAAATACAAATCAGTTGCCGATCAATTCAAAAATTTACGATTTCGAATATTCATGATGACGAATCTATTATACCTGAATGGCGAATGATGAGGTACTGGAACAAATGAAGCTTCCTTGACGCTCCTCGTCGGCGTTTACTGGTGATTCTGAATCTCCGCCAGATCCAGCGTCAGCTTCTCGATCGTCTTCACGAAAGCGGCCAGCTCCTGGGAGCTCTCCGCCTGTGCCCTGGCATGGACTGATGTCTGCCGGGTTTCCTGCTGCACGCTCTCCAGCCGGACCATGATGCCCGACACTTTATCCTGGATCGTCTCCAGCGCTTCCCGCGAATGGGCTGCGAGCTTGCGAACCTCGCCGGCCACGACGGCAAAGCCTCTGCCGGAATCCCCGGCATGCGCCGCCTCGATCGCCGCGTTCAGTCCGAGCAGATGCGTCTGGTCGGCGATGCCCTTGATCAAGCCGCCCATGTTCTCGATTTGGGTGACATCCTCCTGCAGCTCGTCCATCAGCGAATGGGCCAGGTCCTGGGAAGCCGCGGTCACTTTCGCGGTCTCGGCGATTTGGCCGGCACTCTCGTTCAGCTCGGCAATCATGCCGGTCAGCTGCTGAACGACTTCGGTTACCGCCCGGAGCACCTGCTCCCGCTCGTCGGCAAGCTCTTGGATCTTTTCCTTTTCCTTCATATCATAAGCTTCCAGAACCAATTGCGAATCGAGGTTGAACATCTTGGTCAGGGGATGGATCACCTCGATCCAGCGGTCCGGAATGGCCTTCTTGAACAGCTCAACAGCGATGTCCAAATAAACCATATAGCTGCCGAGATAATAATCCGTATTTAAGCCAACGCGTGAATGTACCAGTCCGATGGCGATTCTTTTCTCCAGAAACGGCTCGTCAATGACACCCTCGGCCAGCGACATCCAGTATTCCCGCTGGGTCGTCTTCAGCCTGTCGATCGTCGTTTTCCGTTCAATGATGCGCATGAGCTCCGGCTCCGAAGTGATATGCCGATAAAAATGGTCCACGACTTCATCGACCACCTTGCTGAATACGGGCTGGTGCATCCGCAGAATCTCTAAATCCGTTTCCGTCAGTCCAATAAATTTCAGCTGCTTATGCCGCGCTTCCGATACTTGAATCATGTAAAATGGCTCCTTTAGAATTTCCCTGATTATACCAATTTTAAACAATCTAACTTTGTCTATTATAGTCTATATCGACGACTAAACAACTAAAATATAGTGCATCCGACTTATATTTTTAGTACGGCTTTACGAATGAATTGGTATAGCTCGCGGTCCATTCCAAAACGGAGAGCCTGATCGGAGTGTTCCCGGTAATAGCTTTCCGCCGACCGGCTTAACAGATCATAATCACCCGCTGCATCCTGAAAACAGCTCTTCCATCGTCTTGCTAGGGCTAATACGGTGGGATGGTGCTCCGGCGTTCCTTTCTCCATTTCGGAGCGGAACCCGGAAATCAGCCTCCGGAATTCCTCCTCCTTCTCCCTCATTTGTTCTAAATTCATAGAAGTATAATTCTGCTGGATGTTTCTTGCCATCTCCCGGCTAAAATGCTGGCTCCTGCTCATATTGATCAATTGCACGACTTCGATGAACCGGATGGAGTCAACCGGCTGTCCGAGCTGCATTAAGCTGTAAATATTGTTTAGACGATCCCTTACATCCAGCTGCATTTGAATATGTTCATTGATGCGCGCAAGCTGGTGTTCCAGCAAATGTAACGGATTAAATTCCGGATCAGTGACCGACCGCTTCACTTCTTCCAGCGAAATTCCCAATTGTTTAAGTAAAATGATATGGTGAAGCCGCTGCAGATCGTCCTCTACGTACAAGCGGTGCCCTTTTTCCGACGTGAGTGTTGGATGCAATAAGCCGATCTCGTCATAATGATGGAGCGTCCTGACGGTTAGGCCGGTTAATTTGGCGATTTCTCCAACTTTCCAGGTTTTCATCGTTCTGTTCCTTTCTGTTGGCTTGATAAGGGTTATGGGATCGTTCTTCTCCCTTGAAATATGTCGAGCAAGCTCTGAATCTCGATGGGACTAAATCCATATTTCTCCCCACAGTGGCTGCAGACCACTTCTGCCGGCTCCGCCTGCAGGACGAGGCTGGCCAGCTCCTCCCGCTCAAGGCCCAGCAGCAGATTGCTAAGCATTTCCTTTGAACATTCACAATACCACTGCAGCGGCTTGGTTTCCAGAATCGCCCAACCTCCCGGCGGGCACAGAAGCAGCTCATGATGTGCCTGATCTTTTTGATGGCGGCTCAGCATAAAATCGCTCCCATCCACCATTTCCTTTACTTGCTGCATCAAACCCGGATTTCCACCTGGGAGCAGTTGGGCCAATATTCCTCTGGATGACGATACCCGCTGCTTCTCATGGTCGATACAAAGGTTTAAGGTAACCCACGTCAATGTTTGTTCGCTTTGGCCATAATAATGAGAAATATCATCCGTGATATTGGCGTAAGGCATATCCGTAATTCCTGTAAACATCCGATTCGCTCCCGTTTCCTGCACCACTTGGATGTTGCCCCTGCTCCCAATGATCTGCCCGAGCGATAAGCCCTCCGATGGCAGTTGAAACCACTCTTCACTGAGATATCCCCGAACATTACCGGAAGCGTCCGCATCCGCAAATATGTTTACGCCGGGGCTGCTTGTCTTGATTTTCAGGCTCATCTGCTGTGGTTCTTTTAAAATACCCGCAATCAGCCCTGCCACCGATACCGTTCTGCCTAATGCCTCTTTCAACACCGGGCCCATTGTTCTTCTATTAAAGATTTGTTGGAGCAAATGGGTATTATCCATAAAAATGATACGGACTTTTCCGTCAAACGCAATCGATTTTGCAATCCAACTGCTCTTCATTTTCTACATTCCTTTCCGCGATTCTAGTATCCCCACATTTTACTTCCTAACGTTACGTGAGGTTCAAGACCCGAAAAAGAAAAAAGCAGAAAAAAATGGCCCCCGATATGAATCAGGAGCCATGTTGGACACTGGAATTTATACGGTTTCTGCTGATTACCGGTTCAGCAAGCTTCCCACATAGCGCAGCAGCTCGTTCGCGCATACCGGGCAGTAGCCGTGCTCGTCAATCAGCCGTTTGCTTACTTCGTTAATCCGCTTAAGCTGGGCGGCATCCGGCGTTTTGGTCGACGTCGTTATTTTTACGATATCCTTGAGGTCTGTAAACAGCTTCTTCTCGATCGCTTCGCGCAGACGGTCATGATTATGGTATTCGAACTTTTTGCCCTTGCGGGAATAAGACGAAATCCGGATGAGGATTTCTTCGCGGAACGCTTTTTTGGCATTTTCGGAAACGCCGATCTGCTCCTCGATGGAACGCATCAGCCTTTCGTCCGGATTCATCTCTTCGTCGGTGAGCGGATCGCGGATTTTCGTCCAGTTGCAGAACGCCTCGATGTTGTCGAGGTAATTCTCAAACAACGTTTTGGCCGACTCCTCAAAGGAATAAACAAAGGCCTTCTGCACTTCTTTTTTCGCCAGCTCGTCGTATTCTTTCCGGGCCACCGCGATGAAATTCAGATAACGCTCCCGTTCGTCCTTCGTAATGGAGGCGTGCTGGTCCAGCCCGTCTTTGATGGCCCGCAGCACATCCAGCGCATTAATGCATTGAAGGTCCTGCTTAATCAAAGCACTGGAAATCCGGTTGATGACATACCGCGGATCGACGCCGGACATGCCTTCTTCCAAATATTCAGACTGCATTTCCTTCAAATCGGCTTCTTTATAGCCTTCAATCTCTTCGCCATCGTACATTCTCATCTTTTTGACCAGGTCCATTCCCTGCTTCTTCGTCTCCTTGAGACGGGTCAGAATGGAGAAAATCGCGGCGGAACGCAGCGCATGCGGCGCAATATGGATATGCTTCATGTCGCTTTGCGAAATGAGCTTGCCGTAAATCTTTTCTTCATCCGATACCTTCAGGTTATAAGGAATCGGCATGACGATCATCCGGGACTGCAGCGCTTCGTTTTTCTTGTTGGCGATAAAGGCCTTGTACTCCGATTCGTTCGTGTGGGCAACGATGAGCTCGTCGGCGGAAATAAGCGCGAACCGCCCTGCCTTGAAATTGCCTTCCTGCGTGAGTGAGAGCAGGTTCCACAGAAACTTCTCGTCGCATTTGAGCATTTCCTGAAATTCCATCAGGCCGCGGTTGGCCTTGTTCAGCTCTCCATCGAAACGGTAGGCGCGGGGGTCCGATTCCGAACCGTATTCCGTAATGGTAGAAAAGTCGATGCTGCCGGTCAGGTCGGCGATGTCCTGGGATTTCGGATCTGAAGGGCTGAATGTACCGATACCGACACGGCTGTCTTCCGAGATCAGCACCCGGGTGACGGGCATTTTCTCGATATCGCCGTCGTATTCGGTCTTCAGGCGCATTTGGCAGGAAGGGCAGAGATTGCCTTCGATCCGCACGCCAAGTTCTTTTTCCACTTCAGGCCTCAGGTCCAGCGGAATGAGATGAAGCGGTTCTTCATGCATCGGGCACCCGTCAATAGCGAATACCGCGCCTTGCGGTGTTCTTGAAAATTTCTCAAGGCCCCGCTTCAGCAGGGTCACAATCGTCGATTTCCCGCCGCTGACCGGCCCCATCAGCAGCAGAATCCGTTTACGGACGTCGAGCCTGCGGGCCGAGGAGTGGAAGTACTCCTCCACCAGCTTTTCAATGGCACGATCCAGGCCGAAAATTTCCTGCTCAAAAAATTTATAACGTTTATGGCCGTTGACCTCTTCCACGCCGTATGATTTGATCATGTCATAGACGCGGGCATGCGCCGTCATCGCCGGTGATGGGTCCTGACGAAGAAGGTCGATGTATTCTTTAAAGGTGCCATTCCATGCCAGTTGATCGCTCTCTGCCCGATATGCCGCTACGCGTTCGAAAATATCCATGCAAGTACCTCCTATGACTCGGTTATGAAATCGCAAGCTACTCCTACAAAATGCGTCAAGGGTCAACTGCTCCCATCGATTCTTAAAAAGTGTATTACATACCTATGCGGGACCGTGGGATTAGTTGACCTCTTTTTTCGCCCATGTCAGATTGTCTTTTTCTATAAAAGCAAGGGTGCTGCGACTTTCCCGGCGGGATATCTGCCCTTAGGATTCGGGTTCTTCATTTGAAATGATATAATGAACAAAGAATTCAGAAGCGGATCACCGCAGAAGGAGAGCCTGAACATGTCCGTCCAGCATGAAACCGAACTTTACGAGCCATTGAAGGCTTTTTTTGAGCGGCAGGGCTACGAGGTCAAAGGCGAAGTTCGCCACTGCGACCTGGTGGGCTTGCATCCGGACGAGGAAGAGCCGCTGATCGTGGAAATGAAAAAGACGTTCAACCTCTCCCTGCTGCTGCAGGGAGTCGAACGTCTCAAGCTGAGCCCTCATGTATATTTGGCGGTGGAGCGCAACCGCAGCAAGCGGGGTGCCGTGAACCAGCGCTGGGATGACATCACCGGTTTATGCCGCAGGCTGGGCGTCGGTCTGATCACCGTCACCTTCTATAAAACAAAGAAGCCGCTGGTGGAAGTGCTCTGCGAGCCGGGAACGCCTTACGTGCCAACCCGCAGGATGAAAGTCCGCAAGTCCCGGCTGCTCTACGAATTCCGCGAGCGCAGCGGCGATTATAACGTCGGCGGCACCACCCGGGCGAAGCTGATGACGGCTTACCGGGAAAAAGCGCTTCGCGTCGCAGGCGCCCTCGCAGGCGCACCGGAAGGCGGCCTGTCGCCCGCGCATTTGCGGGAGAAAAGCGGCGTGCCGAATGCAGCGGCCATCCTGCAGAACAACTATTACGGCTGGTTCCAGCGGATCTCCCGCGGCCGCTACCTCCTGACGCCGGCAGGCACCGCCGATCTGGAGCGCTATGCCGGCATCCTGGAGACGGGGGCGTCCAGTTTGCCCGCTCTTGTGGAAACGGCCACGCCGGCGCGCGCCTCACGCCGCAAAAAGACTTAGCTGCGCGCCGTAAATTCGCCGATCGCTTCGCCGATCAGACTCATGCCCAGCAGCAGCTCGTCACGGCCGGGGTGAGTGAAATTCAGCCGAATCCAGCCGCTTCCCCGCCCGTCCGGGTAGCACAGCGTGCCTGGGAGAAAAGCTGCGCCCTTACCCAAGGCGCATTTCAAGAGGGCCAGACTGTCCAGCCCATCCGGCAGCTGAAGCCAGATAAACATGCCCCCCTTGGGGATGACGTAGCTGGCATCCTGCCAAGCCGGCCGCTGCAGCAGCCCGTTCATCAGCTTCAGGCGGGTGTCGTATTCGCGGTTCAGCATTTTGATATGCTCATGAATATCGAAAGCGGAGGATTCCAGCATGTTGTGCAGGAAGCGCTGGTTCAGCGTGCTGGACTGCCAATCGGCCAGCTGCTTGGCGGCGGCCAGCATATCGATCAGCGGCCGGCTTCCGGCGGCCCAGCCCGTACGCAGCGCCGGGGCGATCGTTTTGCTGAACGAACCGATGTAGAGCACCCCCTGTCCGCTGCCCGAGCCGTCCATCGCAAACAGGGAGGGGTACAGACTGGTGAATTCCCGCTGCGATAACTTTTCAAAATAAAGATCCCCGTAAGAATTGTCTTCTATAATGAGGATACTGTGCTCCCTGCACAGGTCAAGCACTTCCTTGCGCCGCTCTAAGCTCCAAAGGACCCCCGTCGGATTGGAGAAATTCGGTGAGGCTACCAGCAGCTTCGGCTGCGTCCGCTCAATCTGTTCCAGCAAACGTTCGGGAATCAGGCCATTCTGGTCGCTGTCCACCGGAATGACGACAGCCCCCTGCATCTTGAACACCTGCAAGTATCCCGGCGAAGCCGGACTTTCCACAAGCACGCGGTCCCCTGGCTCCACATAGACGCGGGCCAGCAGATCCATTGCCTGCTGCACGCCGGTCGTCAGCAGAATTTGATCCGGACCTACATCGATGCGCTTGGTGCGCTTCCAGTCCTCCGACAACCACTCGCGCAACGGCAAAAAGCCCTGCGGCTCCCCATACTGAAGTGCCGTAGGACTATTCGAAATCACTGCTGCCGCTGCTGCCTCCAGGGAAGATACGGGAAATAACTCTTCGGCCGGAAGCTCCTCTGCAAAAGAAATGAAGGATTCCCGATTTGCCAAGGACCGGATGAGATGAAGCGGTGACGACAGCATGACCTCCGTACGGGCCGCAAAGGAATACTGCATGGTCTCTCCTCCCATTTATCTCTTATTGGGTTCGGTCTCTCTATATAATTTGCAACCCTAAAGTATGTATTCAGAGACGCATGGAATTATGCCGTATTCAAATGTACATCGCTCGCTTCTGGCGTGAATGAAGCGCAAATTTTTCGATGGCCTGGGCCCGTGTGGACACCCCTAGCTTGACGTAAATTTTGCGCAGGTAGTTATCGATGGATCTTCGGCTGACGGTAATTTCCGTTGCGATCTTATCGTAGGTAATCCCCTGTACGATCCGTTCCATAATAAAAATCTCCGTCTCGGTCAGATCAAACATCCCTTCCGCCGAGGGAGCCGCCTGCATCTGCCAGATCCCCTGCTTCAGCCATTCAATCGGCAGGGCGGCAAAGCCTTCGCGCAGCCCGTCGATCATCAGCATGAGCTGGGAGGCCGAGGCCTGTTTCGACAAAATCCCACTTCCCCCGTGATGAATGATCGGATGCAGCAGCTTCAAACCGTCATGATCCGTCAAGATGAGGACATGGCTCTCCGGAGAACTGCTTTTCAGCTTCTCCAGCAGCGGTTCCGCTGTTCCCTCGGGCATCTGGTAGTCCAACAGAACCAGATCGGGCTGGTGCTCGATCACCAGCACCAATCCTTCGTCCCAGGTTGAGGCCATCCCCGTTACCTTCAGATTCTCCCGTTCCTCCAGTATCAATTTGGTGCCCAGCATACTTGTGGGGTGGCTATCGATAATCACAACCCGCCAAACTCTCGTCATTTCAATGGTAACCTCCTGGTACTGATCGTATTGAATATAAAGTACAGCAGCGTTTCTCCTCCGCTCACAAGCGCGTTAAACGCTTGTTTTAAGACGTTTCTATTTTCATATCAAGGCTCGCTAAACGGTTATGTATAATATAAATCTATCAGTCTTAAACAGATTGTATCGCACCCCTATTATTTCGTGCAATCTATTTTTAGGTATTTTTATGACTTGTATTCATTTTTGCGAAAATAATAGGGTAATGATAGAATGGGGACTGGAAAAAATTCAACGAAAACCGAGGTGATGACATTGCAAACTTCGACAGGGCCTTCCGCACCATTCGGAAACCAGCCCAAGAGGGAGAAGCCACCCTCCGTCAAGTTCGTGCTCCTGATATGGATACTGCTGATTGTACTGGGCATCGGCGCTGCCTATTTATATAGCAATCATGTGAAACAGGAAATGATAAAGCAGCTTCAGGCAAGTACGGAAAACCAGATGAACGATTTAAAAAAGAGTTACGAGGCTCAGTTTAACGAACTGGCGGGGCAAGTTAAGGAGCTGGAGAGCAAGGTGCAGTCCTTTAACGAACTGCTGACGTTCACCAAGGATAACGCCACGAGCAAAACCGATAACAGCAACAAGCTGTACACCCAGCTGAACGAAGTGAAGAAACAGCTGGACACGCTGCAGAAAAAGATGGATCTGCTCAAATGAATGTAAGCATCAAACAGATCAACCGCTTTTTTCTGCTCGTGACCGCTCCGTTCGTTGGATTGTTCATCTATTTGCTGTTCAGCCTAGGTCCCCTACATATCCAGGTCGATACCGCAGCGTACGTTCCGGCAGATACGCTCAAGCCGCATACCGACTCGCTGCTGAAGGAGCTGGACAAGGCCGACAAAACTGTGAAACTAACCATTTCGTCCATCAGCAAAACGTCCAGATTGTACAAGCAGACGACTTCAGCGATGAATGCGATCGAAGCGACGGCCAAGTCACAAGCCGGACGTCCCGAGTTCATCTACAATAAACGGATTACGTCCAAGCTCGGCGCCCCTATTGAACGCGTCGATAGCGAACGAATCCGGATCGAGCTCTACAAGGTCAACCCGGGTGTGTACAATGGATATGCCATGAAGGTGAAGCTCAAGGATCCCTCTGCCATGGGCATGAGCCTTGCCAAGGACAAGCTGGGAAGCTCCGAAACGACGATGCAGGCCGTAAGCCGGCACGGGGCCGTGGCCGGGATCAATGCCGGAGGATTTGCCGACACCAGCGGCAAGCGTTATCCGCTCAGCACCACCGTCATGAATGGAGAGTATCTTACGGGATTCCAGTCCAGCTTCAAGGATCTCTTCTTCGTGGGGCTGAACAAATCCGGCAAGCTTATCGGCGGCAAGTTCCAGAATCAATCCGAACTGGACCGCCTGCAGCCCAAATTCGGGGCGACCTTCGTGCCGATGCTGCTAAAAAACGGCCAGCCCGTTGAAATCCCGCTCAAATGGAAGCAGTCTCCCAACCGTGCGCCGCGGACCGTGATCGGCAAATACAAAGACGACCAGCTGCTGATCATCGTCGTGGACGGGCGCAACGAAAACGGCAGCTCGGGAGCCACCCTCCAAGAGCTGCAGAGTAAAATGTTCCATCTCGGCGTCATCGATGCCTATAATCTAGATGGCGGGGGCTCTTCGACCCTGGTGCTGAACGGCAGGGTGGTCAACCACCCGTCGGACGGCAGCATGCGCCCGGTCCCGACCAACTTTTTATTTTATAAATAATGTATCCTTAAGCTGCAAAAAAATTATGAACAAAATGACGAATTCATTTATTTTTCCAGCAAGTGTGGGTATAATAGGCTTATTGAGCAATGGTAGTTCAGCGGGAGGTGGCCTTAAATGTCGTTCTCATTAACTTTTTGGATTTGTATGGTGGTGCTGCTAATGTTCCTGGTCGGCATCCTAACCGCAGCTTATAACGATGATAAAACTAAAGGACTGTAAGGCCGAAGAGGCTTCCTGTATAGGAAGCCTTTTTTCATGGAAACCTGATCCATTTAAGCGAACCAGGTTATTAACAGATCTGGCTATAAAAGAAAAACACCACGAAAACTCGTGATGCCCAAATGAATGTTATGCATGCTTTTGCAATTGCAGCATGTCGGATTGACACTGGCCGCAAATATACCGCTCTTTGAATTCCGTCACTTCGTCCATCGAACCGCAAAACACGCATTTCGGACGGTAACGTTCCAGAATGATGTGGTCCCCCTGCACCAGAATCTCGACAGGATCTCCTTCGTTCATCTGATAACGTTTTCTAAGTGACTTCGGCAGGACGATTCTTCCGAGCTGATCTACCTTGCGTACAACACCGGCAGGTTTCATGTTCAACACCTCTCCCTATGACTAATCGAATGTAAAGTGATTAGAAAGTACCCCCTGTGATCATTATTCATACTTTCCAATCCAGAAATATGGGTCTTTTCTAATAGTTCGATGTGACGATGTCGAATCCTGCTCCGGATTAAAATTTTATTACTTTATTTTAGAAGCTGAATTTTTCCGTGTATTGTATCCAAATGCAGTCCTTATTCCATCCCCGGATAATCGAGCTGCCGCAGCGCCTCGTACACGATGATCGCCGCCGAATTGGACAGGTTCAACGATCGGACCTTATCCGTCATCGGCATGCGCATACACGTATCAGGGTTGGCAGCAAGCAGTTCCTCCGGAAGTCCCTTCGTTTCCTTGCCGAACACGAGAAAATCCTCATCCTGGAACTGAAAGTCCGTGTATCGTTTGTCGGCTTTTGTCGTCGCATAGAAGAAGCGCCGGCCGGCGTACATCTCCTGCACCTCTGCAAAAGATTCATGGTATTCAATATGAACCGCATACCAGTAATCCAGACCCGCACGCTTCAACGTCGCGTCATCAGTGCGAAAACCAAGCGGCTTCACGAGATGCAGGTGAGCTCCCGTCGCTGCGCAGGTTCTGGCGATATTGCCGGTATTAGCGGGAATTTCAGGTTCAACAAGTACGATGTGCAATGCCATAGATCGTTTTCCACTCCATTCATTTTCTATACAAAATGAACTAAAGGCTACTCATGCTTCACCTTTTTAGTTCAAGTGATATTGTTAAAGTTTAAAAAGCCTCTCGCCGAAAAACGGCGAAAGGCGCTCACTCATGGATGTTCTGGCTTCAGGCTTCATTACCCATGATTCTTTTGAAAATGGTTCATAAAATCAGCCAGTGCTTTAACATTCTCGTAAGGAACGGCGTTGTAAATCGAAGCGCGCAGACCGCCGACGCTGCGGTGTCCCTTCAGACCTACAAAACCTTCCTGTTCCGATTCCTTAATAAACTGCTTCTCCAGCTCTTCGGAAGGAAGACGGAATGTAATATTCATAATCGAACGGCTGCCCGCCTCTACCGGTCCGCGGTAGAAGCCTTCGCTGCTGTCTATTGTATCATAAATCAAGCCGGCTTTCTCCCGGTTGATCTTCTCAACGCCGGCTAGAGAGCCTTGTTCTTCGATCCACTTCAACACTTCGTTGACCATGTATACCGAAAAGGATGGTGGGGTGTTGTAAAGAGAGTTGTTCGCCGCATGCGTGCTGAAGCGCAGCATCGTCGGAATATGCTTCGGCGATTCGGCCAGCAGCTCTTCCCGGGCAATGACGACCGTTACGCCAGAGGGTCCCAGGTTCTTTTGCGCTCCCGCATAGATAAAGTCGAACTGATTCACGTCGAACTCGCGGCACAGGATGTCGCTGGACATGTCCGCAATCAGCGGTACGCTGCCTGTATCCGGGTACTGCTGGTACTGGCTGCCTTCGATCGTTTCATTGGACGTTACGTGCAGGTATGCGGCATTATCCGGAATTTCGATGCTTCTCAGATCCGGAATCGACATAAACTTATTGTTCTCCGAAGAAGCGGCAATATGCGTCTCTCCGATCAAGCGTGCTTCCTTCTCCGCTTTGCTGGCCCAGCTTCCTGTCAAGACATAGCTTCCGGTCTTGCCGGCTGTCAGAAAGTTCATCGGCACCATCGCAAACTGGGTGCTGGCACCCCCCTGCAGAAACAGCACCTTGTATCCCGAAGGATTGCCTAGGAGGGACAGTAGACGGCTTTGCGCTTCGTTATGGACTTCCTCATAGACCTTGCCGCGGTGCGACATCTCCATGATGGACATCCCTGTCCCCCGGAAATCCACGAATTCAGCTTGTGCGCGTTCCAGCACTTCCAGCGGCAATGCGGCAGGGCCGGCGTTAAAATTGTATGCTCTCTTTGTCAAAACAACTCCCCATCCTCTCTCTTATAGCGAATGATAATATGGCAATGATAGCAGTATTCCCAAGGGCCATCAAGTACAAAAAAGCACATAGTATGACGCCTTGCGGACGTTTGTTTTTATCTATTACTTTAACACAGTTTATTTAACGGAGTAAAGCACTGCAGGAAATGGCACATCAAAAGTCGACAGTTTTCGGCAGAGCCAGCCCGGGGACCTCGATAACCGTCATCACCGGAGTTTTCCCAACAGTCCTACTCCTGCTCGCTGCCCCCGAACAACCCGCACTTACTTCCATGCCCAGCGGAGCGGACACCGCAATTCCGGAACAGCGCAGCGGTCGCCTTTGTCTTCCCGTTTCTACCGCGGACAGCGGCTAAATTCGGGAAACGGGAAAACAACACGCGAGTGGAGGAATGCGGTGGACGCGGAGCGCTCCCAGAATGCGATGGACGCGAACGCTGGCCCGGCATGGCATATGCTGCCGCATGGAGGCTTGGCTCTCTTTGCCAGACAAATCACCTCATCGTGAAGGCACCAGCACAACTGCTTCTCTGAACCGCCCACACTTACTCCCCTGCTTAGCGGAGCGGACACCGCAATTCCGGAACAGCGCAGCGGTCGCCTTTGTTTTCCCGTTTCTGCCGCAAACAGCGGCTAGTTCAAGAAACGGGAAAACAACACGCGAGTGGAGGAATGCGGTGGACGCGGAGCGCCCCCAACACGCGAGTGGAGGAATGCGGTGGCTGCGGAGCGCCCCGCAGAATGTACACGAACGCTGGCCCGGCATGGCATATGCTGCCGCATGGAGGCTTGGCTCTCCTTGGCAGACACATCACCCTCTTCGTAGAGGCTGCTAACGTGTTGTCTCTCTGAGCACCACACAACTACTTCCCCGAACTGCCCACACATACTCCCCTGCTTAGCGGAGCGGACACCGCAATTCCGGAACAGCGCAGCGGTCGCCTTTGTTTTCCCGTTTCTACCGCAAACAGCGGCTAGTTCAAGAAACGGGAAAACAACACGCGAGTGGAGGAATGCGGTGGCTGCGGAGCGCCCCCAACACGCGAGTGGAGGAATGCGGAGTACGCGCAGCGTCCCCTCCCCCAAACAAAGAGGCTGCCCCTCCAGTCATCCCTGACCGGAGAGGGCAGCCATTTCTTGATACGAATTAGCAGTCGAAGTACAGACCGTACTCGTGCGGATGCACGCGGATCGAAACGGCTTTCGCTTCAGCACGCTTCAGGCTAACGAAGTTATCAATGAATTCTTTGGTGAATACGCCGCCTTCCAGAAGGAAGTCGTAATCAGCTTCCAGAGCGTCCAATGCTTCGTCCAGGGTGCCTGGTACGCTGCGGATTTCCGCTTTTTGATCGTCGGAGAGCTCATAGATGTTTTTGTCCATCGGTCCGTATCCGAGCTCAACCGGATTGATTTTGCGCTTGATACCGTCCAGACCGGCCATCAGCATAGCCGAGAAGGCCAGGTAAGGGTTCGCCGTGGAGTCCGGCGTACGGAACTCGATGCGGCAGCCTTTAGGCGTTACAGCGGCGACTGGAATACGGATCGCTGCGGAACGGTTACCTTTCGAGAACACGAGGTTAACCGGTGCTTCGTAGCCAGGAACCAGACGCTTGAAGGAGTTTGTCGACGGGTTCGTGATGGCAATCAAGGCCGGAGCATGGTACAGGATACCGCCGATGTAGTTCAGCGCCATTTCGCTCAGGTTCGCATATGCGCCTTTTTCATAGAACAAAGGCTCGTCGCCATTGAAGATGGACTGGTGAACGTGCATGCCGCTTCCGTTGTCGCCAAAGATCGGTTTTGGCATGAAAGTAGCCACTTTACCGTATTGACGTGCTGTGTTGTGAACGATGTATTTGTACAGCAAGAGGTTATCCGCTGTTTTCTTCAGGGTATCGAAACGGAAATTGATTTCCGCTTGGCCTGCAGTGGCCACTTCATGGTGATGACGCTCGATGCGGAGGCCGGCTTCTTCCAGCAAACGACACATTTCGCTGCGGATGTCTTGTTGGGTGTCGACCGGTGCAACAGGAACGTATCCGCCTTTTACGCGTACTTTGAAGCCAAGGTTGCCGCCTTCTTCTTTACGGTTCGTGTTCCACGAAGCTTCTTCGGAATCCACGAAGTAAGAAGAACTGTTCATGCCGCTTTCGTAACGGACGTCGTCAAAAATAAAGAATTCGGATTCAGGTGCAAAGAAGGCTGCCGTACCAACGCCGCACTGTTGCAGATACTCTTCGGCTTTGGCTGCAATGCTGCGCGGATCGCGCTCATAGCGCTCGCCGTCCGGCGTGTTGATGTTACACATGATGTTCAGTGTCGGATGAGCGGTGAATGGATCGACAAAAATCGATTCCGGATCTGGCATCATAACCATGTCCGATTCTTCGATTCCCCGGAAACCGGCGATGGAAGAGCCGTCGAACGCAACCCCGTTCACGAACGTTTCTTCATCCACTTCAGAGGCAGGCAAAGAAATGTGATGCGCACGGCCAGCCAAATCTACGAAACGGAAATCCACCCACTCAATTGCTTTCTCCTGAATTGTTTTTAATACGTTTTCAACCGACATGCTCTCTTCCTCCCAATTTCCGAACATTTCCCCGCATTTAAAACGTAAACGTTCAGTATCTAATGATTTATGTCGTCATTATAAAACTTCAAACCTGACATCGTCAATATGTATGTAAGGTATTTTTAAAAATGGTGTGAGGTATCCTTACACTTTTCAACACTTTATTTGCACTAATTGCAAATAGCCTGCACGGACCGATTTTCTGGGGAAAATCAGCCGGCAGGCTTCGATGTCTATACGGTATTACCGGGGAAATATTATACTCCTACTTTAAAGGCTTCAGCAGGCGCCTTGGACGTACTGAATGTACGCCCGACGAGCGGAGCCAGCTTTTCCAAGTCTTTAAGAAGCGCAGCGAACTGGTCCGGGAACAGCGACTGCACGCCGTCTCCGGTCATCGAGTTGTCCGGGTCTGTATGCATCTCGATAATCAGTCCGTTAGCCCCAGCTGCAACCGAGGCTTTGGACATAGGCTCAACCAGTTCTCTGCGGCCCGTGCCGTGGCTCGGATCGGAAATGACCGGCAGATGGCTCAGCTGCTGCAGGACAGGGATAGCCGACAAATCCAGCGTATTTCTAGTATAGCTTTCGAATGTACGGATTCCGCGCTCACAGAGCATGACGTCCGGGTTGCCGCCCGCAAGGATGTACTCAGCCGCATTCAACAGCTCATCGTAGGTGGCGCTGAAACCGCGCTTGAGCAGTACCGGCTTACCGCAGGTCCCCAGCTTGCGCAGCAGGTCAAAGTTCTGCATATTCCGCGTACCCACCTGCAAAATATCGGCATATTCGGCGCAGATATCCACGTATTCCGGTGTCATGACTTCCGTAATAGTCAGCAGGCCGTGCTTTTGTCCTGCTTCAGCCATCATAATAAGACCTTCGACACCGATCCCTTGGAAGCTGTATGGTCCTGTCCGTGGCTTGAAAGCCCCGCCTCTCAGCACCTGTCCGCCGGCAGCCTTCACCAGGCCCGCAATTTCATCAATCTGCTCAGGGGATTCAACCGCACAGGGTCCTCCCATGACGACGAGCTCGTCGCCCCCGATTTCCACACCTTTTATCTTGATCACCGTGTTCTCCGGATGAAAATCACGGCTTGCCAATTTGTATGATTTGGTAATCTTCACTACATTCTCTACTCCCTTCATTTGACGCAGGTGCTCAGCAAGCTGCGGGTTGACCTGACCGATCAGCCCAATGACCGTCCGGTCTGCGCCTTTGGAAACAGAAGCCTGCAGTCCTTCCTTTTCAATCACACGCACAATATCCGCAATTTGTTCTTCCGGAGTTGTATTGGATGTAATTACGATCATGGCTATCATTCCTCCTGTGAAGCGCCTCGCTTCAGCGTACGCTTCTCGTATATTTTCAAATGATTCGGTATCTTTATCTGGTCTACCGTTCTCGCCTCTCACTTCACTAATACGCTTAAACGCGTTTTCGCTTTTAAGCTTTTATCCGCTAAAGCAACTATATCGGAAATCCACCTATCCGTCAACCCTAAATCTAAAATGGGCATCCTCCCCCTACCGATCTGGTCTATTTTCTTCTGTAGGGCCAGATCATATCAGGGACAGCAAATCATCATGGTCTAGAAAAAAAAGAAGCGGGGCTCCCATTAAATGGAAGCCCCGCTTCATCTTATTCGTAATTACGCCTTGGTGCTACCTGCCGCTTTTACGGGCGGAAGCAGTTTCTTCATATTGACCGTGCGCTTGATTTCCCACGTATCCGGATTCTCCGGATCGTATTGTTCCAAATATGCGATCACTTCCTTGGTGATCGGGGTCGGCGTGGAGGCGCCGGAAGTGACAGCTACTTTAGATATGCCTTCAAGCCATTCGCGTTTCAGCTCGGTAATGTCGGCAATTCGGTAAGCCTTGACGTTGGCAATTTCTTCGGAGACCTGAGCCAGCCGGTTGGAGTTGTTGCTCCGCGGGTCGCCGACAACGATCACCAGATCCGCTTGTCCAGCCTGCTCCGCGACCGCTTCCTGCCGCACCTGGGTGGCCAGGCAGATCTCATTGTGGACCTCGGCGGACGGATACAGCTCCAGCAGCTTTTTCATAATGGTCTTAATGTCCCATTGGCTCATCGTCGTCTGGTTCGTAATAATGATGCGGGAGGCGGATATGCGCAGATTGGCAATCTCGTCTTCCTTCTCGATCAGATGAACGTGATCCGGCGCAATGCCGATGGCGCCTTCGGGTTCGGGATGGCCCTTCTTGCCAATATAAATCACCTCATACCCTTCCGCCACTTTCTCGCGGATCAGGTCATGAGTCTTGGTGACGTCCGGACAAGTCGCGTCAACGGTCGTAAGACCTTTGTCCCGGGCCAGCTTCCGCACTTCCGGCGAAACGCCGTGGGCGGTAAAGATAACCGTGCCTCTGTCCACCTGGTTCAGGATCTCCATCCGGTTTGGTCCGTCGAGCGTGATGATCCCTTCGTCTTCAAAAGAATTCGTGACATGACTGTTGTGCACGATCATGCCCAATATATAAATCGGCCGGGGGAGGTCCAGGTTCTGGGCTGCCTGGCGCGCCAGCACCATGGCATCGACCACGCCGTAGCAGTACCCCCGGGGCGAAATTTTAATCACTTCCATGACTTTCACCTGCTTTCTCTGGCATGCCTTAACCTAACCATTATACCCTATTCCAAAGGGACGGGAAAGACGACCGGCAGCCAGATAATGAAGGTAGTACCTTCTCCTTGACGAGTAACGACCTCGACCGAGCCGTTCAGCTCGTCGATAATCCATTTGGCGATGGACAAGCCCAGCCCGATGCCCTCCGTCATGCCGCGGGACTGATCCGCACGGTAGAACCGGTCAAAGATATACGGCACCTCGTCCTTGTCCATGCCGATGCCCGTATCGGCAATTCGGATGCCCACCTGATCTTCATACAGCAATGCGTCAAACGTCACTTGGCCTTCAGGTGTATACTTAAATGCGTTTTCAATAAAAATGAACAGCATCTGCTGCATATAGTCCTTATTGCCGTTGACATAGACGCCGTTCAGGATCGAAAAGTCACCGGTGATCCAATCAGCCTGCCGCGGCAGGAATTGGGCCCTTCTGGCCACTTCCTCCACGAGAATTTCGAGCGGAATCGGCTGCTTGTCAAACGTCCGTCCCGTGTCGGCCCGGGCCAGAGAGAGCATGTCGCCGACGAGCCGGCTCATCCGCTTGGATTCGTCGGCAATGTCGCTGATGGCCTCCCGGGTCATCTGCTTCAGTGTCGCTTCGTCCAGCTTCGGACGGTCTCCTTCCTCGTCTGACCACATTTTCTCCAGAAGATCCACGTTGCCGCGGATTGTCGTCAGCGGTGTCCGCAGCTCATGCGAAGCGTCGGACACGAACCGGCGCTGCGTCGCGTAAGATTCCTCGAGGTTTTTATAAAAGCCCTCCATCCGTCCCAGCATGCTGTTGACCGTGTCGATCAGCTGTCCGACTTCATCCTGGGGCCCGTCGTAATCGATGCGGACGCTGAGGTCCTGGCCGTTCTGGATCTGGCTCGCCGCTTCGATGACGTTGCCGATCGGGCTCATAGATTTGCGGGCCAGGAACAGACCGAGCGAGGAGGCCACGATGATCATGATCGTTGCGCTGATGACCAGAATATTCCGCAGCAAGGTCAGCAGTTCCACTTCATGCCCCGTATAAATGGCTAGCTGAAGCATTGCAACCACCTGGCCGGTAGTGCTTTCCGTAATGGTACCCTGGTATAGGTAAAAAGGGTTTCCCTGGATATACACGGTTTTAAAACCCTGCTGTTTCACCGCATGATTGTAATCGGGATAAGGGAATTTAATGTTTAAAGCCCCCAAGTTTTCGGAAACGGATAATTTATTATTTACGTAATCAATCATCTGCACGAAAGTCTGCGAGGTTAAATCGGAAGGCGCCTCAAAACTAAAATAATTACTTCTGCGGTTCCAGTTCAAAACCACGGTCGGCTCGATTTTATTATACTGCTGAGCCAGCCGCTCTCTCACGGAATTATACGTATTAAAGTGGACGACCCCATACACCGCCGAACCGAAGACGATCAGCGTTACGGCCAGAATGGCGGTATACCAAGCGGTCAAGCGCAATCTTATGGACATCTCTTATGAATCCCCTCTCAGGATATAACCTGCGCCGCGGATCGTTTGAATGACACGCTTCCCTCCGTGTTCTTCCGTCTTCTGACGGAGCATCGCAATGTACACTTCCAGCACGTTGGACTCACCGCTGTAATCGTAACCCCAGATTTTATCCATAATTAAGTCGCGGGACAGCACCCGTTTCGGATTTTGCATAAACAAATGAAGAAGCTCAAATTCCTTGGCCGTCAGCTCGAGGCGCTTGCCGCCCCGCAGCACTTCCCGGGAGTCGACGTCCAGCACGATGTCCTCATAGGTCAACCGGTGGTCGCCGGCCTCCTCCTGCCCCGGCTTCCGCCGCAGCAGCGCGCGCACCCGGGCCAACAGCTCTTCCAGCGCGAACGGCTTGACGAGGTAATCATCCGCCCCAAGGTCAAGCCCTTTGACCCGGTGCTCGATTTCATCCTTGGCGGTGAGCATCAGGATCGGCACCTGACTGCCGCCTTCCCGAAGCCTGCGGCACACTTCAAATCCGTCCACCTGCGGCATCATGACGTCCAGCACGACGATATCGGGCTCCCCGTTCAAAATGACCTTCAGTCCCTCTGCCCCATTGTTAGCGGTAATGACGTCGTACCCTTCAAATGCCAGCCCCCTGCGCAGCATGGAAATGATCTTTTCATCGTCGTCAATAATCAAAATTTTCGATCGCATTAACGGACTACTCCTTTATCTCTTTATCTTGTATCATGGCACAAGCCTCTGCTTCTTATTGTAGCAGTGAACATTTTCCTTTGCACCATGGTACGACAACAGCGGAAGGGAGTTCCCTTCCGCTGTCATCTCGTAGCGTATGGTTTACTGGCCGCTGACCGCGCTGTTGTCCGTGAATTTATTTTTGTCGCCGATGGTGACCTGCAGGTCCATCTTCTTGTTGTTGCGGACGATGTTCAGCGTCACTTTCGTGCCGACCTTCTGTTTCTGGATAAACGCGGTCAGATCGGAATTGGTTTTATAAGACGTACCGTTCACGCCGGTAATAATGTCGTAAGGGCGGAGGTCCGCTTCGTATGCCGGGGATTTGTAGACAACCTCGGCGACAACGGAGCCTTCTTTTACATCGGTGTCCATTTGTTTAGCCACTTCTTCGGTCAACGTCATCAAAGAGGCGCCAATAAACGGAACCGGATCCTTCGGAATTTCCTGGTTTTTCTCCAGCTTGTCGACGACATTCTTGATCGTGCTCGTCGGAATCGCGAAACCGATGCCTTGGGAATCGGCGCTGACGGCTACGTTCATGCCGATGACTTGGCCGCTCAGGTTGAGCAGCGGTCCGCCGGAGTTACCCGGGTTGATCGAAGCGTCGGTTTGCAGCAGATGCTGATATTTGCGTGTGCCGCTGCCCGATTCCTCGCTGATATCGATGGAACGTTCGCGGGCGCTCAGTACACCTGTCGTTACCGTATGGTCAAAGCCCTGCGGGTTACCGATCGCTACAACCGGCTCACCGACTTTCAGGCTCGAAGAATCGCCGAGCGGTACTGTCGGGAAGTTGTTGTTGCCTTCGATTTTCAGAACGGCAAGGTCGAGATCTTTGCTGCTGCCCAGAAGCTTCGCTTCGTAGGTCTTCTCGTCGTTCTCGATGGTTACCTGAATGACGTCGGCGTTCTCGACCACGTGCTGATTGGTCAGGATATAACCTTCCTTGTTGTAGATAAAGCCGGAACCGATACCGTAAGGAACGAGCTGCGAAGGATTCGAACCCGAACCCGAGCCTTGGGATTGGGAATCCGATCCCGATCCGCCGTAACCCGAATCGCCGCCGAACTGGTCTCCGAAGAAGTAGGAGAACGGATCGTTCAGGTAAGGATTACTTTGAGAATTGGTGCGGCTGCTCTGTTTAACGAGCGTTTCAATTTTAACGACCGCCGGGCCCGCTTCCTGCACTACCCCGGATACATCCGTCGGCTTCGAAAGCGGCAGCGAGGTCGTATTCGCCTTCCCGGTAGGCTCGTTGTTGTCGGCTGCAGCCGACACCGTCGTGGCTGTTTCTGACGTGAGCGATGTGTTAGGCGTAAAAAGATTCATGCGATCCGCCGTAAACATCAGCCCGGTGATGACAACCATGCCGGCGAGGAAAGAAATCAGCACCGTTTTTACCGAGGTTTTCGGACGCTGGTTAAACTGCCAGTTACCGCCGTTGCTGCCGCCATTGTTACCGCCACTGCCACCCGAACCCCCGCTGCGTCCGGGGCTGCCGGACTCGCCGGAGCTGTGGTACTGGCTGGAGGTTACCGGAAGCTGTCTGACCGGATTCGGAGGAGTGATCTCCACCTCCTCCGAGTGCGGCCTGTCGGAGGGCTCACTGCCTGGATGCTCTGTATTGTTGTCTTTTCCAAGGGACTTAAACGGCCCGTAGGAATAGTAATAAGATGAATTATTCGAATCGGAAGACGGCTGCTCACGCTTTGTTGGCTCTTGATCAAACGAATCTTCCGGCTGGCCAAATCTGTTTCTTTCGTCCATGTGATTCATGCCTCCTGCTTTCCCTGATTTATCGCGTTCCGTAAGGGATATTGTTTAACTGTTTATATCATGTACTATAAACCTTAATGACAGATTAAAAACAATTAAAAAGCAGATAAAACATGTCGGGAAAGGCTATGACTGCACCCATCCTTTGCGGTGGGCGTAGATGGCCAGCTGCGTCCGGTCTTCCAGCTCGCATTTCATCAGCAGGTTGCTCACATGGGTCTTAACTGTTTTGATGCTGATATGCAGCTCCTCAGCGATATCCTTGTTGCTTTTGCCTTCGGCGACGAGCAGCAGCACTTCCTTCTCGCGTTCGGTCATCCCGGTGGAATCCCCCTGAACGGTCCGCTGGCGGATGCCTCTAGTCAGCGCCTGGGACACATCCCCCGTCATGACCGGCATACCCCGGTTGGCCCCTTGCAGCGCGTAGATCAGTTCGTCGGCCGATACGGTCTTCAGCACGTAGCTGACAGCTCCGGCTTCCACCGCGTCCACCACCAGGTCGTCTTCGAGAAAGCTCGTCAAAATGACGATTTTGATCGAAGGGTATTTCGCCAGAACGGCCCGCGTCGTTTCAGCACCGTTCATTACCGGCATCATCAGATCCATCAGCACCAGATCGGGATGCTCCTCCTGCGGCCGCTGGTCCAGCCAGTCCAGCAGCTCTTTGCCATTGCCTGCTTCCCCGATCACTTCAAAGGAAGGCTCCAGCATCAAATATGTTTTCAGTCCCATTCTGACCATATCGTGATCATCCACGATGACCACCTTCACGCTCTCTGCCATTTCGATTTCCCCCTGCCTGTATTGATGAACCGTTCAAGATAAGCTTATGTAAACTTCGGTATATGTACACGGATGGTCGTACCCGCGCCTTGGCGGCTCATAATTTCGACCTGTCCGCCCAGCTTCTCGGCCCGCTCCCGCATCGTTGAAAGTCCGTACGATCCCGGTCTGTGCGGAATCGAGTCAAAACCCTGGCCGTCGTCACTGATGCTGAGCACCACCTGCCGGCTCTCTTCGCGAAGCGACATGCTGACCAGTCTGGCGTGGGCATGCTTCACTATATTCGCCACCGCTTCCTGAATGATCAGAAACAGCTGATGCTCGATTGCTTCCGACAGGCTGCCCTTCAGTTCGACCTCCTTCATGCCTTTGAGGCCGTTCTGGCGGCAGTAGTCCGGGAACCAGACTTCCAGCGCTTCAGCCAGACTCTTGCCTTCCAGCTCGACGGGACGAAGCTGCGCAATCAGAGCCCGCATCTGCTTCTGGGCCATCTGGGACATCGTAATGAGCTGCTCCATAACGACTTTGCCCTGCTCCTCGTTCCGTTCAAGCACCCTCGGCAGCGACGACGCCGACATATGAATGGCGAACAGCTGCTGGCTGACGGTATCGTGCAGATCCCGGGCCATCCGCCGTCGCTCCTCGATAACAGCCGATTCCGCGGCTTTTTCCTTTTCGATGACTTCCTGCTCGCCCATCCGCTGCAGCAGCTCCATTTTCTTTTCAATGGAATCCATCACATTGTTGAACTCATGATAGAGCCGGGCAAACGTCGGGTCATCGGTTTCGCCGATCCGCACCGACAGATTTCCTTTGGAAACCTGAAGCATGTTAAACTCCAGCACATCGATGCGCCTCTGGATCCGCTGTCCGGCCATGTATCCGATGATGATCGACAACAGCAGAAACCCCAGGCAGGAATAAATCCATACCCAGGTTCCTTTAATAACGAGATATCCGCTGTCGCTGCCGATATAGAAAATCGCCGTCATCAGAAGGCCGGTCAGCAGAAAGTAAAACAACAGCATCCATTTGGTATTTTTCATGAACCTTTTCATACGATCAACCTACTTTGTTTACTTTAATATCACCGATAAACGCGCTGACGTTAATTTTGATTTTCTTGCGCGCTTCCTTGTAATACGGCGTACGGGTCGAAATGTTCCCCGCAAATCCGCTCCGCGATTCGTTCAGCACCGACATATCCCCGATAAAGGAGCTCGAGTTCACCGTGACGCCCAGATCGGTATCGTCCGGGATGTACACCTTGATATCGCCGATAAACGCGGAGATGTTGATTTTGGTCTCCCCATAAGGAATATGCGCCCGGGTCAGATCCAGTACCGTGTCTCCGATAAATTGGGACAGGTTGGTCGGCTTCAGCTGAAAGGAATCGTGTCCGAGATAAATATCCCCGATAAAAGAGGACTTGTTGATTTTCCCGTCGTGGTCGGATTCGCTGAAAGGGCCGTGGTGGTCCCAATCATGATCCTCCGGCTCACGGAACGGTCCGCCCCGGCGGGCTTCCTCTCTGGCGTAATGCTTGTAGTATCTTTTGTAGTGCCGCTTGTACTTGTTCTTGTAGTGCTTCTTCATCCGGTCCATTTCGTCGTCATCGTCCGAATCCAAATCGTCCATATCAACCTCTTCCTCATAGGAGGATTTCGGCGGAACGCCCTGCGGTCCCTTCTCCTTGCTGTACGGAATGCCAAATTTTTCCTCGA
The DNA here is from genome assembly GCF_038009285.1 of Paenibacillus sp. FSL R5-0378. Taxonomy (NCBI): domain Bacteria; kingdom Bacillati; phylum Bacillota; class Bacilli; order Caryophanales; family Paenibacillaceae; genus Paenibacillus; species Paenibacillus sp. FSL R5-0378. The sequence continues at coordinate 2,163,723 of NZ_JBBPAY010000001.1, read as the reverse complement.
ACTGCCGGTCCAGGGACGAACCGTCAAGCTCTACCGGCTCCGGCGGTACCGGAGGTTCCGGCGTAAACGCAGGCTCCTCGGGACGGCGCTTGTCGGCTGGCGGAGGGGTCCGGTCATTCGGTTTGAAAATGACATACAGCCCGCCGATAATCAGCAGCGCAGGAATGATGATTTTAAACAGATTGCCTGGCGAGATCCAGAGCCATCCCAGATTACGGCCCAGGAAATAAGCCCCGATCAGGAGCAGGATCGCCCCGCCAAAGAATGAGCGCCGGCCCTTAGCCAGCTCTTTGAGCCCCAAAACAACCAGAATCACCGGCCAGTAATCTCCGACCAGTCCCCAGAAGCTGACGTCGATATATCCGAGCTGATTCAACAAAAATACAACTCCGATCGCGATCAGCACCAGGCCTCCAAAAAGGCGGTCCACCCATTTTTTTTGCATAACCGTATCTCCTTTAACTCCATTGTTCATATCCTATAAAGTTCGCATCGCTTGCGAATCTGATATCAGTGTACAATAATGGCGGCCAGGCCGACAGCGGCGGCGGAATGATCCTGTTCTCAGTCCCCAGACCGAGACGCATTACTTTTTTTTCCATATAAAAATAAAGCACCCGCTTTTCAGCGGGTGCTTTAGAAAAATTGACGAAAGAATGATTATTGTTGATCGTTTTGTTTAAATTCTTCGTCAAACTTTTGGTTAGGTGTTTTGAAATTGCTGCTTTGTACTTTTTGCTTTTGCGTGGAAGTTGCGCTCTCGTTTCCGATTTCTGCAAACTCCTCGTCAAACTTTTCGTTTGGCGTTTTGAAGTTGCTGCTTTGTTTCTTTTGCATTTGGTTTCACCTCCCTGTAGCTTGTCTGGCCGGGGATCCAAGCATCGCTTTACCCCTGTCGTAGTATGTGAAGCCTCCTGGAATTTATACCGTTCTACGGCAAATTTGAAGAATGGAAAACGATACATGTATGGCACCGAAAAAACAATAAAAGCCCTGCAGCACCGCGTTCCGGGCCCAGGGCTTCTTTATTAAGTTCACACCGCTTCATCCAGCAGCGAAGCCGGGACGGTCTTATACGTCTGGATCGCTTTTCCCAACGTCTGCAGCATTTCCTCGCTGCATTTGCCGTTCCCCCGTTTGATCACAAACACGTCTACCTCTTTTTTCCCCCACTCCTTATACACCTGCTTGGTCGTGGAGAAATACAGGTCGATCTTACGGCCCTTGATGGCCGAACCGGTATCCGCAACAACACCATAACCGTAGCCTGGTACATAAAGGATCGTTCCGAGCGGGAACCATTTCGGATCGGCCGCGATCGTCGAAATCGTATTTTTGTCCCTGCGCACCTTTACGCCGGAATACGTAATGCCGTATGACGGATGGCTCGGATGTTTGCCCGTAGATTCATAACCCGCGGTGTATCCAGTGGCTGTGACTTTGACCTTGCGGATAACCTGCTCCTGTCGCGGCATCAAGACCGGCATGGACGGCTCCTTAACGGCACCCGCCTCCTGCTGCGGCTTAACCTCGGCTTTGCCGATCGCGGGAACAGCCGCCTTGGCCGTATACTTGGGCATGAACTCATTTTGCTTAAATACGTTCTGTGCCGCCCTTTTTTTCAAATCAACCACCTGAAACATTTCCGGCTTCGTTGCATATTTTAACGGCTTTTGATAATAGTCATTGGCCGCCAGCATCGGACTCTTTGCACTTTCATTCCCCGTAACTCCGTCACTCTCCAGCAGCGAGAAGGATGCCGCATACATCTTGGGCGCCCCTGCAAGCATGCCAAACAGAAACATACAACACAAAATCCTCTGCCATGTTTTCACCTTGTTCATATGAAATCCTCCCCCTTTACTTGCGAGGATGTCCATATGTTCCGGCGTTTATACATGTAAAAGTGAAGTCGTCTCACTTTGCAGAGGATTGTGCAAGCTTATCAAGTTATCGTTTTACACGAGTTTGTGTCTTAGAAAATTTCGCGTTTCGCGATTTGTTCACGGAGCAGCGAAATCGCCTCATCCACGGTTTTGGCCCCGATGTCGCCTTCGCCGCGTTTGCGGATCGACACGGTTCCCGCGTTCATTTCGTTATCGCCGACAATGAACATGTACGGTACTTTCTCAAGCTGGCCTTCGCGGATTTTGTAGCCGAGCTTCTCATTGCGCACGTCCGCTTCCACGGATACGCCCTGAAGCTTCAGCTTCTCGGCCACTTCCTTGGCATAGCCTTCGAATGCGATGGACACCGGAATGACCTTGACCTGCACCGGAGACAGCCACAGCGGAAGGTTGCCCGCGAAATTCTCCAGCAGGAAGGCCGTAAAGCGTTCCATCGTGCCCAGAATGCCGCGGTGGATGACCACCGGACGGTGCTTCTGCCCGTCGTCGCCTACGTATTCCAGTTCGAAGCGCTCAGGCAGCAGGAAGTCCAGCTGTACAGTGGACAGCGTTTCTTCCTTGCCAAGGGCGGTGCGGATCTGCACGTCGAGCTTCGGACCGTAGAAAGCGGCTTCGCCTTCGGCCTCGAAGAACGGGATGCCTGTTTCTTCCACAACCTCGCGCAGCATGCGCTGGGACATTTCCCACATGGCATCGTTCGGGAAGTACTTCTCGGTATCCTCCGGATCGCGATAGGACAGGCGGAAACGGAAATCGTGGATGCCAAAGTCTTCATACACCTTCGTGATCAGCTGAATAACACGCAGGAATTCTTCCTTGATCTGATCCGGACGGCAGAAAATGTGGGAATCGTTCAGCGTCATCGCGCGTACGCGGTGCAATCCTGTCAGTGCCCCGGACATCTCGTAACGATGCTGCATACCGAGCTCGGCGATCCGGATCGGCAGATCGCGGTAGCTGTGCATTTCGCTCTTGTACACCATCATATGGTGCGGACAGTTCATCGGACGGAGCACCAGCTCTTCGTTGTCGAGCTCCATCTTAGGGAACATGTCCTCTTGGTAATGCTCCCAGTGGCCAGAGGTCTTGTACAGTTCTACGTTACCGAGAACCGGCGTGTAGACATGCTGGTACCCCAGGCTTTCTTCAAGGTCCACGATGTAGCGCTCGAGGGTGCGGCGCAGCTTGGCGCCTTTCGGCAGCCACATCGGCAGGCCTTGTCCCACCAGCTGGGAGAAAGTGAAGATGTCGAGCTCTTTACCGAGCTTGCGGTGGTCGCGCTTCTTGGCTTCCTCAAGGAAGTGAAGATGCTCATCCAGCTGCGCTTTCTTGACAAAAGCGGTTCCGTAGACCCGCTGCAGCATTTTGTTCTTGCTGTCACCGCGCCAGTAGGCACCGGCTACGCTCATCAGCTTGAACACCTTGATTTTGCCGGTGGAAGGCAAATGCGGTCCGCGGCACAGGTCGAAAAATTCGCCCTGCTCATAGATAGTGATGATACTGTCCTCAGGCAGCGCGTTGATCAGTTCGAGCTTGTAGGGATCCCCGAGCTCGCCGAAAATGTCCAGCGCCTCCTGGCGGCTGACTTCCTTGCGGACGATCGGCAGGTTTTCGCCTACGATACGCTCCATTTCTTTTTCGATCTTCTGCAGATCTTCCGGATTGAGCGGATGCTCCAAATCCATGTCGTAGTAGTATCCGTCCTCGATGACAGGTCCGACGCCGAGCTTGACCTCTTTGGCCCCGAACAGGCGCTTCACGGCTTGGGCCGTCAAGTGCGCTGTACTGTGGCGCATCACTTCGAGGCCTTCCGGCGAATCGAGCGTAACGATTTCCACCGCGGCTCCTTCCACGAGCGGGGTGGACAAATCGACCACGATGCCGTTCAATTTCCCTGCGGCCGCATTTTTCTTCAGGCCGCTGCTGATCGAAGCGGCGACGTCTTCAATGGTGCTTCCGTCCGCATATTCGCGAACCGAGCCGTCTGGCAGTTTGATGCTTACTGACACGTTGTATTCCTCCTTGGTATTTCGGCGGACAGCCGCCCTTTTCAAAATCATACAGGCAACGCAAAAAAACACCCATCCCTATACAAGGGACGAGTGTTTGTACCCGTGGTTCCACCCAACTTCGACAGACCTCCATATTCCCTGTTGCCAGTAAATACGAGATGGCTGTCCTTCAGCATCAGATAACGGAATGACCCGGCGGCTTATACTGAGCTTCCCCGACTGATCAAGAATCCGGGTAAACAGGTTCCAAACCGCAGCTGTAGAGGGGTAGACCGAAGCCGGAATTCGTGAGGAAATTTCAGCCAAGTTCCCTCTCTCTGACCGTCCGTATCTTCAGGTCCATGTCTCTGTCGACGCTTTTATCGAATTATGTGTAATTATAAATCCCTGTCCAGCGGCGAGTCAAGCTATATCTTCCCTGTTTCGCGGAAATAGGCGTGGCAGTCCGGGCAGTAACGGCAAATTTCCACCCGCTCATCGAAAATCTGCATCAGCGTGCGAACGACGGTCATATGCGGTTCCCGCGTATGAATGACGATTTTGGCAGGAGACACGGAAATCAGCGTCGTGACGACCGTATCCTCCATTTGCAGGTCCTGCTGGTCCAGACGCTCCACCACGACCCCTTCGTCATGACGGTACTCCAACGGTCTTAAGTCACCGTCCAGCACGAGCAAATCCTGGCCTCCCTTATGAATGACATGGGCGATCGGCACCTGCGGCTGCTGGAAATAGACGAAGTATTTCAGAATGCTGACAAACTCCTCATACTGCCGGTCCATCAAAAACTCATCCACCGCGTACTCCACGACTTCCTTCAGCTCTTTAATGTAAGCAGCGGCACGAAAGGTCAGAAAACCGTCGACATGGAGCAGCGGCCGTTCGCTCAGGCACTGCTTGATGCCGCGAACAAGCATATCGTAACGGCGGGACCATGCGCCCCCTTCGGAGCTTTTTTCCAGGCTCATCCGGCAGTGCTTCAAAATTTGCTCTTTTTCCTCCGGATCGGGAAAATCAAAATCATCGGCCAGAATCTTCTCGATCAGCCGCTGCTCTTTTTCCTGCAAAATATAATGGGCCACCGTCTTGGCGGCAGCGGCGTACACCTGCTGCAGATGATGCTCCTTAAAGAACCGCGGATCGTCCTCCCGGCAGCTCCACAGCATCATATCCTCATGGACCGTACAGCTGATTGCGAGTGATTTGTACTTGTTATGTAAAACCTGGTTCGCTTCCGAAACCATGCGCTTATATTCCTCCGCTTCCCGCGGACTAAAGGTTCGGGCTGCTATGCTGAACAGTTCCATGGAGAACACTCCTTTCAAATTCCTTCTTACAAAGTATATGTTTTAGCCGGGGGGATATACGGGAGGGATCGATGGAAAACAGGCTAACATTTCTCAGTTAAAATCGACATGAAATGCTTGGTAAATGGGGGTTTCCGCTGAATAAAAAAGGTACCTTTTGCCGGGAAATAATAAAGGGCCTCCCCCTTTGAACACCAAAGGAAGAGGCCCCTATTCATATCTGAAATCGATGGGTTGTCAAGCCAGCCGGCCCGCAGCCTTGACCTTTACGAGCAGTGCGTTGCCCGGCAGGTATGCAAGCGGAATATCCTCGGAAAATACGACCTGAACCGTATCCCGCTCCGCCCCGGCTAGGACGGCCTGCTGAACGGCATGGTTCTTCGCATCAAGCATCGCTTCGTCATACGTCATCTCGTCCAGCGCGTAGATCCGCTCGGTCTCGCCGCTGACTTCCCCGAGCGCGGCGCCGATGGCGTTGGCGGCGTCGTAATGGTCGGGTCTGACAATCCGCGCGACGCCTTCAAGACGGTCTGCCACAAGGATGCTGCCGCCGCCGACAAGCACGACGTCAACCGGATCGGAGCTCGTCTTCATGCGGTCGATCGCGTCCTCGATGTCGCTCGTGATGATGCCGTCCGCCTGGCGGCACACCGTCTCGTCCAGCCCGGCTGTGTCTGCGCCGTTCCAGGCGTGCCGTCCGAGCTTCACGGCCACGTCGGTAGCCGTCAGCGTGTCGCCGCCGAAGATCCGGCCGCGCTGCAGCAGCTCGTAGCCGACGCTGTCCGGCCCGACGGTGACGCCGCCGGCTGCGTCCTGCCGCACGATCGTGCCGCCGCCGATGCCGATGGACAGAATGTCCGGCATCCGGAAGTTCGTGCGCACGCCGCCGATCTCGACCGCGGCCGAGGATTGGCGCGGGAAGCCGTGGGCGAGCACACCGATGTCTGTCGTCGTGCCGCCGATGTCCACGACGAGCGCGTCGCTGAGGCCCGACAGATGGGCCGCGCCCCGGATCGAGTTGGTCGGACCGCAGGCGATGGTCAGGATCGGGTAGCGCAGGGCGTAATCGCTGCGCATCAGCGTACCGTCATTTTGGCAAATGTAGACACCGGCATGGATGCCAAAGCTCTCCAGCGCCTGCTCAAAGCCTCGGACGACGCCGGCAATGACGTTCAGCAGCGCAGCGTTCAGAAGCGAGGCGTTCTCGCGCTCCAGCAGTCCAATGCTGCCGATCTCATGGGAGAGCGTTACCGGCGTGTTATCGCCGAGCACCGCTTTGACGATCTGCATCGCCCGCTTCTCCTGCTCGCCGTTGACCGGGGAGAACACGCCGCAGACCGCGACCGCGTCCACTTCTCCCCGCATCCGGCCCGCCACTTCGGCAATTTGTGCCTCATCCAAGCCGACGATCGCCCGGCCGTCATATTCATAACCGCCGCTCACCACATACGCATGCGGGCCGACCGCCGCCTTCAGCGCATCGTCCCAATCCGCAAGCGGCGGCACCGAGGTCGTTGCCGGGGCGCCGATGCGAATCAGACCGACCTTCCCCAGGTGCTTCCGCTCGACGATGGCGTTGGTGCAGTGCGTCGTTCCAAGCATCGCATAGCGGATCCGGGCCGGATTCACGCCGCTCTCTGCGAGCAGGCGGCGGATCGACTCCACGATTCCCTCGTTGACGTCGCGAGTCGTATGAACCTTGACCGTGTGCACCGGTCTCAGGCTGGAATCGAGGAGAGCCGCGTCCGTATTCGTACCGCCGACGTCGATGCCGATCCTGTAGAGGTCTTCGCCGCCGCCAAGTTTCTCCCTACCGGATGGAATCACGATATCGTTCAACGGACTGCTCATATTACTCACGTTCATCGGATTACTCATGAGCCGCGCCTCCTTTCCCTTCGGCCAGCACTTCAATCGGCACGTATGACGTGTCGTAACCGAAGTATTGCGGCCCCACCGTCTCCAGTCCCTTCGGCGTACGCCATTTCGGGTCGCATGGGAAGCCGACGGCCGTCACGCGGGCGCCGTATTTCAGATTTTCCGTCGTAATCGGCATGCCCGTGTCCTGATCCAGCAGCGCAATGAGGTCCGGCGTCACCGCCAGTGATTTTCCGTCCTCTGTTGCCAGCAGGAACTCGTTCTGGAAGTAGAGCTTCATCGTCCGGCCCTTCTGTGCATCCGTGCCATCGAATACCGCCTCGCCCCGCGTAAATCCGCCCTCCGTGCGGCGGCGGATATCCACGGCTTTGCCATGGAACAGCGCATAACCGCTCAACTGCTTGAGCAGCGCTTCGATAGGGTTCTGCTTCCGCTCTTTGGACAGATACAGTGTCCGTCCGATTTCATAGGCTTGTGTCAGCGTATTGCGTACCACGCTGCGCTTCGCTTGGGCCCCTGTGACCGGATAGTCGCAGATCGACGCCGATCCGCCCATCTGAATCGTCACAGCCCGCGCCATCCGTTCCTCCCAAATGCCGTCGACGGCATGCATCAGCACAGCGTTTCCGCGTTCGTCCGCCATCGTAATCGGGCTGCAGTCGTACCCGTCGAGGTAGAACGTCACCATTTGCGACTCCGGAAAAGCGCGGCCCATGGCGTCGGCGTCCAGCATCGGAATGCCGCGCTCCGCCGCCGCGATGACCGGTACGAGCGAGTTGCCGCCGCCTACCTCGATCGGCATGATGGCCGTCACTTTACGGCCGAGCTCCCGCTCGAGGAGATCGAGCGGCTTCGTCATCTGCTCGGCGGACGGAATTTTCTCGTTCATGACGGTCGGCGCACCGATCATCGACAGCGGCACGACCAGGTCGTCATCCGCCAGCTCGTCCGGCTGCAGGAGCCGAACCGGACCGTATTTGCGGATGGCCTCGATGGCCATCAATTTACCGATATGGGGATCGCCGCCCCCTCCGGTCCCGAGCACCGCCGCACCGACGGCAATATAATGGACGGCTTGCTCGTCCAGTTCCGTTAACACGTTGTTGTTCATGATGTAGATTTATCCTTTCTTACTTGCAATTTTTCCAATGATCCACTGTACGATAAAGGCAAAAACAAAGGCATCCAGCGCAGGAACGCGCGTCAATTGGAAGAGGCCGAACCCGTCCGGTGACGGTGTGGTCATATAAGCGAACAGCGTAGCCAAAATCCAGACAACCAGGGAACGGAAAATCCAGTTCCGGTTGCGGTCCAGCCCTTCAAACGTAAATTTCTTCCGGTCCACCAGCAGATACTCGGCAGTATACAGCCCTCCGATCGGCGACACGAAGCTCGTAATGACATTCAGAAACGACAGGAATTTGTCGTAAATGCCAAAGACGGCAAGCGAGGTGGCGATCAGTCCCGCAATGACGGTGATCCATTTTTTCGGGAACTTCTGAAATACGACCGAGAAGCCGAGCGACGCCGAATACAGGTTGTTCGTATTGGTCGTCCATTGCGCCAGTGTCAGAACGATGATGGCCGGCAGTCCGAGCCCGAGGGCGATAAAAATGTTCGTCAAATCGTCGGTGTCCATCAGCCGCGAGAGGAAAATCGCGATAATCGTCATCAAGCTGTTGCCGACGAAAAATCCGATAAATGCGGCCGTCACGGCATGCATCGGCGTGCGCGCCCAGCGCCCGATGTCCGGCGAGAGCACCGTACCGACGATAAAGATGCCGATGACAAGCGAAATGGCGATGCCCATCGGAATCGGCGCCCCGGCAATCGGTTCCCATATCGCCGACGTTCCTTTCGTCTTAAACGCCGCTACGATGGCGACGCCGATAAAAATGACCAGCAGCGGCACGGACCATACGCTGAGGCGCTCGATCGAGCGATAGCCCCAGATGGCTGTCGACATCATCAGCAAACCGCCGACAAAGGACAGCACGCCGAGCGGCAGGTCAATCCCCAGCAGCTTGTCAAAAGCGGTATGCATGTTCGACGAGAAAAATCCGACCTGCACGCCGAACCAGCCGAGCGAGAAAATTCCGAGCACGATCGATACGATGCGCGCACCAACGTTCCCGAACAGAAACCGGCTGATCATCGCGGTGGACAATCCCGTTTTCGCCCCGACATAAGCGCAAAGCGCGCCGATCAGACCGAGGATGACCGAGCCGACGATGGTTGCGGTCAGCGAGTCCGCCAAATTCATGCCGTTGCCAAGCTCTGCGCCGAGAAACATGGCTGACAGGTCGATCCCGATCGCGATCCAGACGAGCGACATGGACAACCATTTTTTGCGCAAATGCTGGGGAACGGGTTCCCTTTCAAAATCCTGTGTACTGCCTTCACTGCCGATAACTTGACTCGCTTCACTCATGTAAACCCATCCCCCTGTTGTACAATCTTCTCGGTGAGGTGACCCGCCTTACGAACGCACGCCGCTCCAGAAGGTCTCGAAGGCGTTGTTCACTTTGCGGGTGTACACCTCTTTGGAGGTGTAGTAGAAATATTGCATGCTCAAACCGTCCATCAAGTTCAAAAAAGCGTCCACGAGCTGCTGCACTGGCTGCTCCCGGACTGCCCCTTCCTCAATCCCCTGCACGATCCACCGTTCGACCGCCTGTGTCAGCAGCTCATCGGCCTGCAGAAATGCCTTCTCGATCGTCTCCTTCAGAAAGTCCGGCGGGAACAGCACGTACCGCAGCACGAACATGCTCGCCTCCGGATGCTGCCGGTAAAACTCCGATTGTCTGGACACCGCGCCGTACAGGCAGTCCCGGGCGCTCATCGCCTGCTTCTCCTCCGACAGCTCCTGAATAAAAGCGTTGTACGAGAGCATCGCTTCGCGAAAGACCGTCATAAACAGATCCTCTTTGTTTTCGAAAAAGGCGTAGATCGCCGGGGTTTTGACCCCGACTTCCTTGGCGATTTCGGAAAGGGCCGTTCCGTCGTACCCTTTTTCCCCGAACAGCCGCAGCGCGGCTTCCTTCAGCTTGTTTCTGGTCATGAAATATCCTCACACTTCCTGTTTAATTAACGTTAATTAAGTAAACTATACAAAATAACGCATAAAAATACAATGGCTATTTTTAAGAATTCAGAGGAAGAATAAATAGGAAACCTGCACCGGGTACGTACCCTTGGCCTTTTGTACAACACAAAAAACCGCCTCGCATAAGCAAGGCGGCCGGTCGTATCAAAAAATATTTAAAATCAGTTCTAGTTCTGCATGACGAAGTCGCGTTCCACCTGGGAACCTTCTTCAAAGACGCGAAGCGTCTCGTATCTCGTGTTCCGCTGCGCCGGGATTTTACCTGCTTCGCGGATCAGCTGCAGGATAGAAGTGATGTTAACCTTATGCACCGCACCCGCAGAGGACACGACGTTCTCTTCCATCATGGTGCTGCCGAAGTCGTTGCAGCCGTAGCTGAGGGACAATTTGCCCACTTCCGGTCCCATTGTGACCCAGGAGGACTGCAAATTCGGCACGTTGTCCAGCACCAGGCGGCCGATCGCCACCGTCTTCAAATACGCTTCCGGCGTTTCGCGTTCCCGCTTCAAGCCCGTATTGTCCGGCTGGAATGTGAACGGAATAAAGGCGAGGAAACCTTTCGAGTCGTAGCCGTTCGCGATGCATTCGTCCTGCGCGTCGCGGATGCGCAGCATATGCAGGGCGCGCTCTTCCATCGATTCACCGAAACCGATGACCATCGTGGCCGTCGTGTTCATGCCGATTTTGTGCGCCATCTGCATGACGTCCATCCAGTCGCGCCAGGTTCCTTTATGCCGGCTGATCTTGGAGCGGATCCGGTCGTCGAGGATTTCGGCGCCGCCGCCCGGCAGGGAATCCAGTCCCGCCGCTTTCAGCTCGCGCATGACTTGTTCCAGAGACAGCCCCGACACTTCCACCATTTTGCGGATTTCCGCCGGCGAGAAGGAGTGCATCGTGATGTTCGGGAACCGCTGCTTGATGCCCTTCAGCAGGTTCGTGTAGTAATCGAACGGCAGGTACGGGTTCGTTCCGCCCTGCATCAAAATTTCCGTGCCGCCCACGTCTTCGGTTTCCTTGATTTTTTGGAAAATCACATCGTCCGGCAAGGTATACCCTTCTTTGTGCCCAGGAACACGGTAAAATGCGCAAAATGTGCAGTATGTATCGCACACGTTTGTATAATTGACGTTCCGTCCGATGACGAAAGTCGTAATTGGATCGGGATGAACCCTCTTCATCATGATATCGGCAGCATGACCCATTTTCTCCACTTCATTGCTTTCGAACAATGTCACGCTGTCTTCCAAATTCAGGCGTTCGCCCCGCAGTGCTTTATCCAGAATACGGTCAACCGCACTCATATTTGGCAGCCTCCTATCATATGTGAATTTTGTAACATAAATTAAAACATGACCAATACCATCTTAACACAATTGGCGCACAGGGCAAACGAAATTCATAGAACCCGTTGACCGAACGCGGGCTGGCGAGCGTCGCGGGCTGGACGAAGGAAAGGCACCGCCGAAGCGGTGCCTGCTTGATGATTTAACCTTGAAGCGCCTGATCCAGATCAGCGATCAGATCGTCGACGTCTTCGAGGCCGACTGAGAAGCGGAGCAGCCCGTCGGTAATGCCGCGCTCCAGCCGAACCTCTGCCGGCATTGCCGCATGGGACATCATCGCCGGATAGGACAAAATGCTCTCCACCGCGCCCAGGCTGACGGCCACGAGCGGGATCTGCGCGCGGTTCAGCACCTGTTTGGCCCGCTCGCCGGAGCCCACGTCAAACGAGACGACGGCCCCGTAGCCGGTGGACTGCTTCTCGTGAATTTCTCTGCCGGGATGATCGATGAGCCCCGGGTAAAAGACCTGCGTAATATCCTGACGCCCTTTGAGCCAAGCGGCCAGTACGGCCGCGCTCTCTTCGCTGTGCTTCATGCGTGCCTGCAATGTTTTCATGCCCCGCATCAGCAGCCAGCTCTCCTGTACGCCCAGCACCGTTCCCAGGCCGTTCTGCAGCTGCTTCAGCTGGCCGCCGATTTCCTCGGTACGGGCGACGGCCAGACCGGCCAGCACATCGCTGTGTCCGCCAAGGAACTTCGTGGCGCTGTGCAGTACGATATCCACACCAACCTCGATGGGACGCTGGTAATACGGTGTCATAAACGTGTTATCGACCATGGTGAGCAGATCATGCTCCTTGGCCCACTTGGTGACGGCTTCGATATCGGTAATTTTCAGCGTCGGGTTCGATGGGGTTTCCATATATACGGCCTTGGTGTTCGGCTTCAGCGCAGCCTTCACCTGATCCAGGTCGGTCATGTCGACGAAAGTGCTCTCAATGCCGTGGCGATTCAAAATGCTTGTAAGCAGGCGGTACGTTCCGCCGTATACGTCCTCGGTCACGATCATGTGGTCGCCGGCCGACAGAAGCATAAACGTGCTCGAAATGGCCGCCATGCCCGACGAATAGGCGAACCCGCGCACCCCGCCTTCAAGCAGGGCGATATAGTCTTCCAGTGCCTGGCGCGTCGGATTGCCCGAACGGCTGTAATCATGCACCGGCGGATTGAAGATATCTGCATGGTGGAACGTAGATGCCTGATAGATCGGCACGCTGGAGGCTCCCGTTGCAACATCGATTTCCGAGCCGAAATGGAGCAGCTTGGTCGCGAATTTCCGCTCCTGCTTGCCTTTGTCTTGATGTCCTTTGCCCAAATCACTCATCCTTGGCTGCTCCCTTCCACTTCCTTGATCGCGGCATCCAATGCGCCGCCCAGATCCGCAATCAGGTCATCGATATGCTCGATGCCCACCGAGAAACGGAGCAGGCGGTCGTCGACGCCGACGGCTTTGCGGATTTCTTCCGGTATATCGGCATGCGTCTGCACGGCCGGATAGGTCATCAGCGACTCCACGCCGCCAAGGCTTTCCGCAAAGGCGATCAGCTGGATGTGGCGAAGCACGGGCTCTACGTAACGGGCATCCTTCACTTTAAAGGAGAAGATCCCCGTATTCCCCCGGGACTGCCGGCTTTGGATGTCATGTCCCGGATGGTCCGGAAGCGCCGGATAGAATACTTCGGCAACCGCCGGATGTGTCTGAAGGTACTTGGCCATCGCTGTGGCGTTGCTTTCATGGCGCTCCATCCGCAGGGCCAGCGTTTTCATTCCTTTCATGAGCTGATAGGAATCCGTCGGCCCGAGCACCGCACCGATGGAATTGTGCAGAAACGCTATTTCCTCGGACAGCTCTTTGCCCTTGGTCACGATCAGGCCTGCAAGGACATCGTTATGTCCGCCCAAATACTTGGTCGCGCTGTGCACGACGATATCCGCGCCGAGCTCGATCGGACGCTGGAAGAACGGCGTGAGGAGCGTATTGTCCACGATGGACAGCAAGCCGTGGCGGTGCGCCCAATTGGAGACGGCCTCGATGTCCGTAATCATCATGAGCGGATTCGTCGGCGTCTCGATAAACACCGCTTTCGTGTTCGGGCGTCTGGACTGTTCCAGCTCGTCCAGATTGTTGGTGTCGACATACGTCGCGGTAACCCCGTATTTGGAAAGGATTCTTTCCAGCAGGCGGTATGTACCACCGTACAGGTCCAGCGAAACGATCAGATGATCGCCCTGGCTGAACAGGGTGAAGATGGTTTGCAGCGCAGCCATGCCTGAGCTGCAGGCAAAGCCGGCGTCGCCGGATTCCAGCTTCGCTGCCGCGGCTTCGAGCACTTTGCGGGTCGGGCTGGCGGTTCGTGCGTAATCAAAACCGGTGCTTTGCCCAAGCTTCGGATGGCGGAAGGCGGTTGCCTGATAAATCGGGAAGTTTACCGCTCCGGTCACGGGTTCTTCAACGGAGCCGATTTGGGCCAATCTGCTTTCAATTTTCCATGGTTCCTTTTCCATATGCGTATCCTCCTGTAGGGTCAACTAAATTTGCGGCCAGACTTCAAGACTCTCCCCGATATCATAAGGAGTCTCCTGATATACATAGTAATTCAGCCAATTTGAGAATAATAAGTTGGCATGCGAGCGCCAGATGGCAAGCGGAGCCTGATTCGGATCGTCGTTCGGGTAGTAGTTGACCGGAATTTTCATGTCCATGCCCTTAGCGATATCGCGCTCGTACTCCCATTTCAGCGAATCCGGATCGTATTCGGAGTGGCCTGCTACAAAGATCTGCTTGCCGTCCTTGCTTGCTACCATATGAATGCCGGCTTCCTCTGACTCCGAGAGAATTTCCAGCTCCTCCACATGCTCGATATCCTCGCGCCGCACCTCGGTGTGGCGGGAGTGCGGTACATAGAATACATCGTCGAAGCCGCGGAGAAGCTTCACGTTGTTCTTCATCACCCGGTGCGGGAATACGCCGAAGCATTTCTCCTTCAGGTCCCACTTGGGAATGCCGTAGTGGTGGAACAATCCGGCCTGGGAGGCCCAACAGATATGCATCGTCGAAGTGACGTTCGTTTTGGTCCAGTCCATAATTTCGCGGAGCTCATCCCAATAGTTCACGTCTTCAAAATCCATTTTTTCGACCGGCGCCCCGGTGATGATCATCCCGTCAAAACGGCGGTGCTTCACTTCCTCGAACGTTTTGTAGAACGACTTCAGGTGCTCCGAAGGCGTGTTCTTGGAAATATGGGAGCCCGGATGAAGCAGCACAATGTCGACCTGCAGCGGCGAGTTCCCAAGCAGGCGGAGAAGCTGGGTTTCTGTCGTTTCCTTGGTCGGCATCAGATTGAGAATCGCGATGCGCAGCGGACGGATGTCCTGGTGATACGCTTTGGTATCGTCCATGACGAAAATATTTTCCCGGGTAAGAACTTCTTTCGCCGGTAAAGTGTCGGGAATCTTGATCGGCATCGTTATCATCTCTCCTTTTTTCTGAAAACCGCGAAAATCGTAGCTTGAGAAGAAGCCGAGTATACAAAAATGACCTTTCCCATACAAAAGAGAAAGGTCATTACACGCTCATTACCGCGCCTCTCTCATCTGTCAGGAGACAACGCCCAAAGGCCGCTGCCATGCTCCTGCAAGAATTAGCACCGTGCGTAAATACCGCCGGTTGCCGGGTTTCATCGGGCTAGTCCCTCCACCTGCTCTTGATAAGATTTCGCTGTATTCAATTTTTCATTGTCTTGTTCCTTACTTTAAATCATAAGCCCACCCTTCGTCAAGACGCGGATTTGTCATTTTCGGCAGCATTTCGTGCACCGATCGAAGGTCGCTTCCATACCCTGTTATCGGGACCTGCCGGCCGCCATTTTGTTCTTGAAAGGAATAAAACCCGGCGTTATACTAGACAAGTGTTTCATACCCCGATATGACTGAGGTGACATGAAAGATGGAAGGCGACCCGAGCCCGAAGCTGAATGCATGGAAAACACAACTGCATAGACCTGAGATCAGCTTGCCGGCAGAGGGAAGTTTTCGTTTTCATGCCCGTACGTTTATTCAGTACTCCCCCAAATCCCGCTGACCGGCAGCGCTGATTTCTTTTCTATGCTCAAACATCTTGAGCAAGGAGTGAAGTCATATGAAAATCCGGTTGGTAAACGAAGGAGTATTTACTCCGATCGATGACCTGCAAACTGTACTAACCCCACCTTTGGCCGGCTTTTATTGGATCGACGCCGACGTCGACGACCTCGCGGAGCTGCAGCCGCTGTTTTCGCTGCATGATCTGGCGGTTGAAGACTGTCTCAGCGAAGAGGAGCAGCGCCCGAAGATCGAAATTTACGAAAACCACTATTTTATCGTGGTCAACAGCATCCGGTTTGACGATGAGGAGATTTTTCTGCGCGCACTGAACGTTTTCCTCGGAAGACACTTCATCATTACGGTGACGAAACAGAAAATCAACGAGCTGCGGACGCTGAAGCCGATCCTGTGGGAACAGGAAGTCAGCGGACCGGACCGTTTTCTGTACCTGCTGATCGACCTCGTGGTTGACAACTACTTTGTGGTCGGCGACCGGATCGAAGCCAAAATCGAGAAGCTCGAAGAAGACATTCTCATGCACACGAAAAAGTCCCATTTGAACGAAATTATCGGTCTGCGAAGCGAGATTCTGTGGCTGAAAAAAGTGCTGGGTCCGCAGAAGGATGTCATCAATACGTTAAATAAAAAAGACCTCCGGCTGATTGACGATCAGCTGCAAAAATATTTCAGCGACATTTACGAAAATGCGGTCAAAATTTCCGAAACATTCGATACGTACCGCGATCTGATGAGCAACTTGCGCGAGGCCTACCAGTCAAGTATCGCCAACCGCGCGAACGAGATCATGAGAGTGTTTACGGCCATGACCGTGATCTTCATGCCATTGACGATCATTACAGGAATCTATGGCATGAACTTCGATAACATTCCGGAAATTCATTGGAAATACGGTTATTTCATGATCCTCGGCATCATGCTCGTCCTTGGTCTCGGCATGGTTGTCATTTTCAAGAAAAAAGACTGGATTTGAAAGTCAGCGCATCACCCCATCATCATGCAATGGAAAACAGGACGAAGGAGACGGCCGCATGCGGTTAGAGCCTTCGTCCTTTTTGCATGGTCACCATCCGTAACTCCGCGGGGAAGCATACCGTTCACCCCACGCTTCTGCGGCTACCGGGCTGCCGGCGGAACCGGATGCGGATCAGCCGGATCCGCTCATAACGCTGCTCCATGCCGCTTCCCGAGGCGGCATCCTCTCCGTATACTTGCAGCAGCACCGGCTTCAAGAGCGCGTCGCCCAGCTCCTCCAACGCGGCCCACACCCGCTCCTGCTCCTCATTCGGCACCTCCTCCAGCTCGCTTTGGATCAGCCGCTCGGTATCATACCCTTCCTTCTCCAGCTGCTCCAGCGCCTCCACCAGGTCTCTGCGCGGCAGGCCGCATTCCTGTTCCAGCTGCTGCAGGTTCATCCCCTCATAAATTCCCTTCAGCATGGTGCGCCGGGTACGGTATTTATCCAGGTCCTGCTTGTACTTGTGCTCTTTCTGCTTGTAGGTCCACGATAGATATGACTGGTCGTCCAGTGCATCATTCACCCAATCCAGCGGAAATTCGTGGCTGCGCTGCACCGTTCCCGCAATCTCGATCAGGTCGGCTCCGTACTCCGACGCCTTGCTCTCCCCGACGCCTGGAAGCTGCAGCAGCTCTTCGATGGTATGCGGCACGAAGGCGCTGATCAGACGGAGCACCCGGTTGCTGGCGATAAAATAAGGAGCCTTGCGTTCACTGGCCGCCTTCCTTCTCCGCCAGGCGGTGAGTTCGGCGTACAGCTCCTCGTTGTTGTGCAGTTCACTGTAGCAGTACAGCTTCTGTACAGCATGGCTGCGGCCCTTCAGCTCCTCTTCCTCATGGAACGTGCCGTCGATCAACGGGCGGAATCCTTCGCCGAGCTTGACCGCCAGGCCGTGCCTGTAAATGTACAGCATCTCATTCCAGGATCCGCCTTCATACCAAGCGGTATCCATGGCTTCCCCGGTCATCTCCAGATCTCTCCATCCGAGATGCCAGGTTCCCTCCTCTTCGCCGATCCATACCTGCGCGAGCTTTTCTCCCTCGCTTCCCGCATCCTTCACAAGCCGGTTCATAAAAACGATTTGCATATTCACCAATTCCTCCATCCACGTAGGGTAATCAGCACAACGCAAAAAAGCACCTCTCTTAAATTAAGAGAGGTGCTTCCCCATTCGTGCAGATGTGCTGTTATAGTTGATCATACCATATTATGTAAAATGGTCAATGGGTTTTTCGCCAAATCTCCGAAATAACCGGCTCCTAAGAAGCTTTCAATTCAACTGAATTAGAACTTAGCCATTTGGATTTGGACAAAATACAAGCCGTTGTCCCTTCACAAGCCGTCGCTGAATTTCATTCCGGTTCATCGTAAATGCCCGGATTACTTGGTAAAAAGTAAATCATGCGATTCCAATCCGAGAATTTTCCTGGAAACCAAGGCAACTCCGCCAAAGAGCGTTAATTCATGAATATGGTGGTCAAGCGAAATAATTTGTGTGGAGCCAAGCGGATCAAGTGAAGAATATTCTTTAATAATCCCGTCTAATAGGTATGGGAAAAAGGCGATAAATCGTGAGGAAAGGAACACAGCATCCGGAGCGCTGTATTGGATTAAATTATAAGAGATTTGTGCAATGGCTATGACCCATTCCTCCATGATAGCCGCAATTTGTTCATCCTTGATCTCCATTAAAAGAATAAAATCCTCTAACGTAAATCCTGGTTTGTTTTTCAATTTGCCGATCCGGTCAAGCACCGCTTTTTCGGAATAAATTTCTTCTAAACGCCGATTTTTTTTATTTTCCGACATGATAATGGATCGTCCGATTTCGCCGGACAATCCGTTTAAGCCTTTATACAGGCGTCTCTCGATAATCGTTCCTACGCCTATTCCGTTATGAATGTTTAAGGCTAGAATGTTATCGAATTGAATATCCTCGGTATGGCGGTAAAAATCCCGGATATAAATCGCCGTAAGATTGGCTTCATTTTCGATGATAACGGGAACGTCGATCAGCTCCTTCAACGCATCGATCAAATCAAAGGACTGAAAGTCCAAGAACGGACTATACAGGATCTGATTGTCCAGTACCGGCGCGTGAAGCGAAATGGAGATTCCAACCAATCCGTTAATCGTATCGTACTTTTCCAAATTCAAAATCACGTTTTTCATCAATGCAAAAATATCTCTTACTTTGTTCGTATATAATTTAATGGAAACATGGTGAATAAGCTCGCCATTAATGTAGTTGACGGAATATCTTAAATGATGAATGCCCATATCGAAAGCCAGTACAAACCCATACTTACGATTAAAACGTATTAAATTGGGCCGACGCCCCCCAATGTTGGATGCTTCCCCTGTTCCCAGCTCTTCAATCAAGCCTTGGTCTTGAAGCTCGCGTACGATGGAAGAAACCGTGGACTTTTGAAGATTGATTTGGTCGGCTATTGAACTTCTAGACGTCTGATCAGTATTAAATAGAGTTTTTAATACCAATTTTTTGTTATTTTCTCTCATAACATCCTGATCAGTTTTCATAATCATTTGTTGTAATCCCTTTCAAATGTTATCGTACTTAGAAGTATAGCATATTAATTAACATTACTACTAAGAAAGAGCTGGAAGTCATATTCTTCCAGCTCTTTCTCGGGATCATGATTAATTATTTATCAAGCTCTTTATACGTAAAATAATCGAAATCTGCCGGCAATTCATAACCGGAATAATCAACATTAGCCATCCCGACAAACGCTCCCGTAAAAAATCCGCCGTAGGACTGTACCACGTAATCGTCGGACAAAATCGCAGCATCCAGCGTTACGTCGATATCCGTCCACTGTTCGCCGTCAAAGGAATAGGCGTAGGTGTACGTTTCTTTCCGGACCTTCGCTTTGAAATGCACGTATTCCGCATGTTCGGGAACTTTAACGGCTTTATCCTTCAGAAAGCTCGTGAGAACGCCACGGTCATTTTGCGTCACTTCAATGACGCGTCCATTGATTTCGTTCCATGTCACATGGATCATCGACCAGTGTCCCGTATTGTAATAATTAACGAGGCCGGCCATCTGCTGGAAGGTGTAAGGCGAATACGCGACTGCCGTCTGTGCGTCGAAATAAAAGGACTGCCAGCGTCTTGCGACAAGCGATTGCTCGTGCTCATTGGTTAAGGAGCCTTTGCCGAACAAGCGCAAGTTCCCCGGCTTTTCCGTCAGAGAACCCATTCGCTCGTCAAACGGAACGCGCAGCGTGCTAAAATTGATATTCAATGCCGCGGAATCAAAATGATCCGTTTCCGGATAGGTCGGCGCATATTTCGTTTCCGTGCAGCCTTTAGGAGCTTCGACAAACCGGCTTCCCTGCTTGCCGCCTACGATATAAGGCCATTTTTCCTCGTTCCACTCCACTTTTTGAATCGCCGTTTCTCTTCCCAGCGTGCACCAGCCGCGCGGATCGCGGATCGATTCGGTCTCGCGGTGCCAGGGGCGTCCCGTCAAATGCGCGAAATACCATTCGCCCGACGGCGTATCCACCAGTGAGCCATGGCCGCATTTTTGCAGCTCCCCGTCAGGCGAATCGAACGCGGTCAGGAATACGTCGCCAGGCTGCGTTTCGTAGGAGCCGAACAGTTCTGCCGAACGGGCAACCACCTCTTGGTGGGTATAAACCGTTCCGCCTTCCGCGCAAAATAAATAATAATAACCAAATAGTTTATAAATATGAGGGCCTTCCACCAGCTTAACGTCGGTCCCTTTATAAATGATCTTTGCCGTCTCCGGAAGCAATCTTTGCTGCTCAACCGAGTATTCCGTCAGCTTTATGCCGTTAAACGGATGGCGATACTCGCGATGATCCCACTCCATCTGGACAAGATATTTTTTCCCGTTGTCGTCATGGAACAGCGAAGCGTCAAACCCCACTCCGTTCAGCTTAATCGGATCGCTCCAAGGGCCTTCGATGCTTTCGGCGGTAGTCAAGTAATTGGTCATGTCCTTAAAGGCGCCTTCGGTTACTTTCACGTCGGTATAAACCAGCCAAAATTTCCCGTCAGCATAGGACAGATCTGGTGCCCAAATGCCTGCCGAATCCTTATTCCCTTTCATATCCAACAGCGTTCTCGTGGAGAGCGGGTGCGTAATCAGCCGCCAGTTGACCAAATCCTTTGATTCGTGGATTTGCACGCCCGGAAACCATTCGAAGGTTGAGGTTGCAATATAATACGTATCGTCAACCCTTACGATGGACGGATCTGGATTGAACCCCTTTAATACCGGATTTTCGATTTGCATAAAAGTATCCCCCTGATCTATTCAATCTTTCATTTCGTGAAATCGTGTTCAAAATCACCTATAGATGCTGCAATTCTTTTAGTGAACCTCTGGTTGGCCGTGAATAGTGTTACCTTTACGCTTTCATTTCAGCGCGTTTTGCGTCAAGTTGTTTGTTAATGCTGTCAACGTCTTTATCAGACAATGGATAGAATCTCATCACAATCATAGCAACAACAGCAAGAGCAGCAGGTATCCAAATAGCAGTCGTATTAATTCCTGAGACGGCGAGAGCTGTTTGGTGATCGGCATGTTCGTCAAATCCGTAAGCGGCAAGGAACCACAGTGGAACGGCACCGCCAATCGTGAAGCCAATCTTGAAGAACAGCCCCATAATCGCGTTGATAATAGCCGCATTACGTTTCCCCGACTTCAACTCGCCATATGAAACCACTTCAGGAACAAGGGCCCACATGAAACCAGTCGCTGAAGTTAACCCCCACTGCTTGATGAATGTTGAAACATACGCTAACCAAAGTTGATCGTGCATACCGTCAAGACTCCAAACCCAAGTCAGGATTTCGCCGGCCACAAACATACCGAGGAAGAAATAGAAGAAGCCCTTTTTACCCAATACTTTCTTAAGTTTTGGCCAGAATGCTGCAAAAGCGATACCAGGTATGGAGGCAATCAGCCCCACAGCCCCCATCCACTCCGAGTGATCGACAGTGTATTGGTTAAAATATCCGTTAACCGTATTCATGAAGAACATAAATGTAAATGCCAACATGAAGAACATTCCCAGGATAACCAATGGCTTATTATTCTTAAATTCAACAAAGAAATCAGAGACTTTAACATGTGCCGATTGTTCAGCATTGGCGACAACGCGTTCTTTCGTCAGCTTGTAGCAGAAGAACAGCGCAATGGCTCCAATAACCATATAAACGGCATAAACGCCAAACCAAGCATGACCTGCAGAAGGGTCAGTGTAAGTTCCCATATGAAGTTTTAGTCCAAATAAGCCAGTGTCTTTGAGTTCACGATCTTTAGGGGCAGCCATTTGAACAAACATTGGGAACAATGTATAGACAAGAAGATTGGCACCGTTTGCAAGCATCATACGCGTCGTTGTGATTTGGTCTACAGATTTAGGATCGCGGGTTAATGAAGCGTTCAACGAGCCGTAAGGAATATTGACGACGGAATAAACCAAGTCAAGCAAGAGATAAGTGATGAAGGCATAGGGCACAGAGTCGCGAATCGCAGGAATCGGCGCAAACAGCAGCGCAGCCAAAATAACGAGCGGAATGCCTGCACGAAGTAGCCAAGGACGATATTTACCGGCTTTTGATGAGCGTTTATCGACATAGGTTCCGACCATTGGATCCCAGATAACATTGATGATCCGGACTATGGCGAAAATAAAACCTGCTGTTGCTGTACCGATAGCATTAACAGTCGTCATGTAGAGGGCAAGGAAGCCTCCAACTGTTCCAAAGACAAGGTTTTGAGCAAAGTCTCCAAAACCATAGCCAAGACGTTCAGCAAGACTGAGCTTGTGATACTCATTTTGCTGAACTTTATTTGTGTTATCGCTCATGATGAAAACTCCTTCTAAGATGTAAATTTTACCACCATATTAGATTTACTTTTCACTTCACTAAACTTCTAAACCTCGTTAATCCTCTCACTTCGTTAGGGGAAAGATGGGAATACGAAACCAAATAAAAGCCCTTACATTTTTACAAACTCACATAAAACTTTTATTTTTAAATAAAAAACAGCTCAATTTCTTATTCATCTTCCCACTCATTATTTTTCCCCTGATAAATTACAACCTTGAACTTACATTAGTTCGTTCATCAAACCAACTAATAATAAATTTAACACAATCATTATCAATTTTCAACTTCATGATTTAGACATTTATAATATTCACTACTTTTGGCACGATTTATTAATCATCTCGGAGCAGCTCAATCGGAAGAGAAACTCCAAACGAAAAATGTTAATACCCTGAAATCATCCCTCTAGACAATCGTTGAATACGCGACCCAATATAACATTGTATTTGTGTCCAGTTTCACCCATCTGTATCAGTCCAGAAAACATAAAAAACCCGTAATTATTTATAAATACGGGCTCAAACTTATAATTTCTGTTATTTTTCCTGTCACGTGTTAAAAAATTCTACCGAAATGATTCAGGGATGCGTCTAAACTTCATTCGGCATAAATGCAAAAAGAGGGCTCTTCAGCCCTCTTTCCTTTTTTTCGGTGCAAGCCATCTCATGAAAGCCCGTCAGTCGATCAAACCTTAGGCTTAACCCGCAGCCAGCGCCTTCTTGGCGAGCGCGAGCGCGCCGCACAGGCCGGCGTTGTCGCCAAGCTGAGGCGGAACGATGTAATTCTCGATATCGTCCATGATGGCTGGAACCTGTACGTAGCCGTTCAGCTGTTTGCGCAGCTCGGCATGAATCAGCGGGAACAGCTGCAGCTGTTTCATGACGCCGCCGCCCATGACGATTTTTTGCGGAGACAGAATCAAAATGTAGTTCATCAGCGCCTGAGCGAGATAGTAAGCTTCCATAGCCCAAGCCGGATGGTCCGGCGTCAATTCCGCACCCGGAATGCCCCAGCGTTTGGACAAGGATGGTCCGGCTGCCAGCCCCTCCAGGCAATCGCCATGATATGGGCAGAAGCCTTCGAATTTGTCCTCCGGATGACGGCGGACCAGAATATGTCCCATTTCCGGATGGGACAGGCCATGGATCAGCTCGCCGCCCACAACCGCACCAGCTCCGATGCCCGTGCCAACGGTAATGTACAGGCAGCTTTCGAGCCCCTGGGCTGCTCCCCAAGTCGCTTCGCCCAAGGCGGCCCCGTTCACATCGGTATCAAATTCGATCGGCAGATCGAAGTGAGAGCGCAAATGTCCGACCATATCGAAATTGCTCCAATAAGGTTTCGGCGTCGTCGTAATCCGTCCGTATGTAGGACTTCCCTTCACGGGGTCAATCGGCCCGAATGAACCTGCTCCGATCGCCGCGATGTCTTTGCCCTTAAAAAAATCGACCACCTGGGCCATCGTTTCCTCCGGCGTCGTAGTCGGGAAGCTGATCCGTTCCACAACGGTACCGTCCTCTTGGCCGATTCCGCATACGAATTTCGTTCCCCCTGCTTCAATTGCTCCTAATAAACTCATCGTAGTCGTTCCCTCCTGCAGCGGGCCTCCCAAGCCCTGTATAAATGCCATATACCTTCTATCTTTATATCAAAACAATCACGGGCATTATAGCCCAGTTAATCCTTGAAAGTCAATCGACTAGAGCACAAAAGAGCCGGCGCTCCAAAAACGCCAGCACTCTGTACCCGTTTAGCTGATGGCCAGTCCCATAAGAGAACACAGGCTCTTCATTTCCAGTTCTTCAAACTTGCTGATCACCTGATGGTGATCGAGCGACAACTGGCACACATCCAGCGAGCAGGCGACGGGCACGCAGCAGTGAATCTCGGCCAGCTTGCGCGACAGGTGCAGCATATCGAGGTCAGCCTCAATCTTGGCGCGGACACTTTTGGACAGCTGGTCCAGATTTTCGAGAATCCCTTCAACGGATTCGTATTCCTGCACAAGCTTGATCGCCGTTTTCTCGCCGATGCCCTTCACGCCGGGGTAATTGTCGCTCGTATCGCCCATGAGCGCCTTCACGTCGATAATCTGCCGCGGGCGCAGCTGCTTCTCTTCATACAGGGATTCCGGTGTATACACCTTATAATTGCCGTGCCCTTTTTTCATAATAATGACCGACGTCCGATCGCTGACGAGCTGCAGCAAATCGTTATCGCCGGACAGGACCATCACGTCCATCTCCCGTCCGAACTGGTCGGCCAGCGTCCCGATGCAGTCGTCCGCTTCATACCCTTCCGCGCTGATATTCGGAACGCCGAGGCTGTCCATCACGTCGCGGATCATCGAAAACTGCGGAATCAGATCGTCCGGGGCGTCCGGACGGTTGCCCTTGTAAGCGGCAAACTGCTGTCCGCGGAACGTGCCGCCGCCGAGGTCCCAGCAGCAGACCACATGGGTCGGATTAAACGTTTGCACTGCATCCCAAAAATAACGAATAAAGCCATAGATCGCGTTTGTCGGAACCCCCGCCTTCGTGCGGCGAATGTAGCCGCTGGACGCGGTCGCGAAATAAGCTCTGAATAATAAGGCCATGCCATCCACGAGCATCACGGATTGGCGTTGTTCATTTGCTGTCACTTCTTGTTTCTCCCCTTGTCTGCCTGTTTCCCCTGGATTCCAAGGTTCGGCACTGCTTCCTCTAGTATAGCATATCCGCCAGGGCATAAGGCCCTTCCTGTTATCACCATTCCCGGCTTATTCCTGCCTTTTTGTCCCACCCGTTCAAGTCATAAACCAGACAGCCTGTAACATAAAATTTGTGAAGAAGATCTCCCTTCATCCTGAATCATCCGGCAGGAGTTATTCTCCAAATATCGAATCTTGAAAAGGATAAACCCACCTAACAAGCAGGAGGAATGAATATGGGAAAAACGATCAAGGTTGCTGTCATCGGCTGCGGGACCATTGCCAGAGCGGCGCATATCCCCAACTATTTGAAACATCCGGACGCCGAAATCAAATATTTTTGCGACTCGGACAAGAAGAAGGCGGAGCAGGCGGTCAAGGATTATGAATGCGGCACCGCCGTGGAAAATTACCGTGACATTCTGGACGATCCCGAGATCGATGCCGTCTCCGTATGTACCCCTAACGATGCTCATGCCGCCATCTCCATCGATTTTTTGCGGGCGGGCAAGCATGTCCTGTGCGAAAAACCTGCGGCCCGCACCTACGCGGAAGCGCTGGAGATGCAGAAAGTGCAGCACGAAACGGGCAAAGTGCTGAATATCGGGGTCGTGAACCGATTCAACAAAAGCGTGAACATGATCAAAAACCTGATCGAAAGCGGCGAGCTTGGCGAACTGTACCATATCTATGCAAGCTTCCGCGCTCACCGCTCCATTCCGGGACTTGGCGGCGCATTTACCACCAAATCAATTGCCGGCGGAGGCGTCCTTATCGATTGGGGCGTCCATTATCTGGACATCGTCATGTACTGCGCCGGCGATCCGCGCCCGTTGACGGTATCCGGCCAGGCTTACTCCAAGCTGGGGCGGGACCTGCCGAATTACGCCTACCTGAACATGTGGGCAGGGCCCCCGAATTACGCCGGTACGTATGATGTCGATGACTTCGTCACGGCCATGATCCGCACCGAAGGGCCGGGCATTACGATTAACGGCGCCTGGGCGCAGAACATCGGCACGCCCGAAACCTACATCGATTTTCTGGGCGACAAAGCAGGGATCCGCCTACAATACGGAGGCGACTTCACCATTTACGGGGCCAAGGACGGAGCTTTGCTGGAAACGAAGCCCAAGTATTCAACGAGCGACCATTTCGAAAACGAAATCAACGGCTTTCTCGAATGCATCCAAACCGGCGTAAAGCTGCCATCCCATATCGATACCGTCATCGTCACCTCCAAGATGATTCAGGCGATCTACGACTCTTCCGAGCAGCGCAGGGAGATCGAGCTGTAATAAGCGACTGAGGGGGATTGCTGCTTGAAAACGATCGGTTTTATCGATTATTACCTCGATGAATGGCATGCCGAGCATTATCCGAAATGGATTGAACAGGCATCGGGCGGCACCATGAAGGTGGCCTATGCCTATGGAATGGCCGATTCGCCTTCCGGGCGCACCAACGTGCAGTGGAGTGAAGACAAAGGGATCGAGCTGCTCCCTTCGATTGCCGAGGTCGTGGATCGAAGCGATTACATCATTGTCCTTTCGCCCGACCATCCGCAGTACCACGAGCCACTCGCCCAGCTTCCGCTTCAATCCGGCAAGCCTACCTATATTGACAAAACCTTTGCCCCGGACCGCCAGACCGCTCGGCGCCTGTTCAATCTAGCTGAGCAGCACGGCACGCCGCTGTTCTCCAGCTCGGCGCTTCGCTTCGCCGCGGAGTACGCCGGGGCCGAGCGCGCCGGCATCGAAAACATCATCAGCTTCGGGCCGGGGCGGTACGACAACTATTCGATCCACCAGATCGAACCGATCGTCTCGCTGCTGGGTCCCGGCGTCCGCCGGATGATGTATACCGGAACGCCTCACGCCCCGTCGTGGCTGATAGGATTCAGCGGGGGCCGCCAGGCCGAGATCCATCATCTCGGCGGGGGATGTCCCTTTTCGCTGACGGTCAGCTATACATCCGGTGAGACGAACATGCTGAAAGCGGACTCCGATTATTTCGGGCTGTTCGCTGGGGCACTCGTCCGCTTCTTTGAAACCGGCGTTCCGCCTGTCGATCCGGCCGAGACGGTAGCAGTCATCACGATCATAGAACAGGGCTTTAAGGCGAAGGAAACGCCCTATCAATGGGTAGAGCTCCCTTCGGAATAGATCCTCGAACAACAAACAAAACGGTGGCAAAGCCTCAGGGAAATGCTAGGACCCTCCCCTGTCGGTCATGCCACCGTTTTTTACGGAATCCCAGGCTACGCCCAGTTCTCCTCGTACATGTCCTCTTTAAAGCCGACCATCACCTTGCTGCCGTCGGTTACGATCGGACGTTTGATCAACCGGCCGTTACTGGACAGCAGCTTGATCTGCTCGTCCCGGCTCATGGCCGGCAGCTTGTCCTTCAAACCCAGCTCCTTGTACACCTCTCCGCTGGTATTAAAAAACTTCTTCAAATCCAGCCCGCTCTTCTCGACCAAGCGGGACAGCTCGTCCGGAGCCGGCGGCTCCTCCCATAAATGCTGGAGCTCCAGCTCGTGGCCGTGCGCTTCCAGCCATTTAACCGCACTGCGGCACGTACCGCATTTGGGATAATGGTATACTTTCAATTTGCTCATCGTTACTCACTCTTTTCATTGATCAAGTTCATGTTGCTTCGCCTCGCCAATAAGGCGGGTCATGTCGGGCGGCA
Organism: Paenibacillus sp. FSL R5-0378; assembly: GCF_038009285.1. Lineage (NCBI taxonomy): Bacteria > Bacillati > Bacillota > Bacilli > Caryophanales > Paenibacillaceae > Paenibacillus > Paenibacillus sp. FSL R5-0378. The sequence continues at coordinate 2,135,770 of NZ_JBBPAY010000001.1, read as the reverse complement.
GCGGTGCCTGAAAGGTCATCCGCTCCCGGGTGACGGGATGCTGGAAGGACAGCTCCCAGGCGTGGAGCGCCTGCCGCGAAATGCTGTGATCCAGCAGCACCACGGTCCGCTCGGATGGGGTTAATCCCTGCGGCAGAACGGTCTCCGGGGCCCCCTCTTCCTCAGGCGGAAGCATCCGGTAGACCGGATGCCGGTACAGCTTATCGCCGATCAGCGGGCAGCCGATGCTGGTCATATGGACGCGGATCTGGTGGGTTCTGCCTGTTTCCAGCTTCAGCTGAACGAGCGAAGAAGACGAGCCGTACGCCTCAACGACCTGATACCGCGTCAGCGATGGATACCCGTCAGGCGTGACGATACGCCGATGCGGCTCTTCCGGGTCGCGGTCGATCGGTCCGTCCACCTCCCCTTCTTCCGGAGACGGAACGCCATGAACGAGGGCCAGGTACCTTTTGTCCACCTCGTTTGCGATCATTTGCTCCGAAATATGCTGGTGGACATACGGATTTTTGGCGATAGCGATCACGCCCGAAGTTTCCTGGTCCAGCCGGTGCACGGCTCGGAAGCGGAACGCCTCGCCCTTGTCCCGCCAATAGTGAACCACGCCGTTCGCCAAGGTTCCCGTATAGTGTCCGTGCGTCGGATGCACGATGATGCCGGCTTCCTTGTTCACGATCAGCAGGTGCTCATCCTCGTACAAAATGCGAAAAGGAATGGGCTCTGGCAGAATATCATCCGAAATTTCTTTCTCCATCCGGATTTCCACCACATCCCCATCCCTGACCGGAACGCTGATGTACACTCTTTGGCCATTCACGGTAATCCCCTGTTCCGTCAGCTTCAGGCGGGACTGCAGCTTGCGGGATACGTGGAGTCTCTTCTGCAGAATCGTCTTCAGCAGCCACCCGTCTTCCGAAGGCGGGACGGTATATGAAATCGGGGGATAGTATTCGCTCATTTTTTCCGTCCGAATACCTTTTTGCTGCGCACGTATTCGATATCCGCCACGCCGCTGCGGGCGTTGGCCGTCCGGGCCACAACGAAGAAGTAGTCCGACAGACGGTTCAAATACCTGCGTACGTCGGGATTAATTTCTTTCTCCCGCCCCAGCGTCACGACTCGGCGCTCTGCGCGGCGGCAGACCGTTCGGCATACATGCAGCGTGGATGCCAGCAGGGTGCCTCCAGGCAGAATAAAGCGCTCCAGCTCCGGCGTCTCCTCCATATAAGCATCCATCCACTGCTCAAGACGTGTCACTTTGTCGGGACCGACCTTGTATTTGCTCTCGCTCAGCTTCACAAATGCCAGGTCGGAGCCGCAGTCAAACAGCTCATGCTGAATCTCGATCATATTTTCTTTCAGGTCCTGCAATGACTCCGCTTCCATCAGGCTGATCGCCTGGCCCACAAAGCAGTTCAGCTCATCAATCGTGCCGTAAGCCTCCACCTGCAGGTCATCCTTCAAAACGCGCCCGCCAATGACGGATGTTTCGCCTTCATCGCCTGTGCGTGTGTAGATTCTCACCAGCTTCTTCTCCCCTTTATCGCGTTATATCATACATCAAAGGAATCGCGGAAGCCGCGTCCCTTGTGCTGGCTTCTTTACTCCGTCAATGCCTTAAGCGCCTTTACCGCATTGTCGACCGACTTGGCCGAGATCGGGATTGTGGCGTACAGCTTCTCCGGAACGTATTTCTGGTCTTTGAAAAATTTCATTTCACGAACGGGGATACCGTACAGATGCTCGGTCGTATCCGTCGTGCCGTCTTCTTTTTCCTCGTTGCTCGCGAACACGCCATCCGGATATTTTTTCGGGTCAAAATACGAATCCAGCACGGTATGACCGCCCATTTTGGCATAATTCTTCATATCGTCCTCCGGCAGAAAAATGATGTCATGCCCGCCGGCAGCATATTCAACCATCAGCTTCTCCGGGTTATAAATCGGACTTGCCGATACTTTGACCTTCAGGTCGGGTCCCATCACTTCCTGAAGCTTGTCCTGCACCTTCTCATATACCTGAGACGGATCGGATTGATTGTCAATCATAAAGACCGATAACGCGTTTTTATCTCCCTTGCCGCAGCCCGTCAGCAATAAGACGGCAAAGACAACCAGCAGCGCCAGCTTCCCGTATACCTTCAACTCCTGCTCCCCCTTTTCTCCGATAGGTTCAATATATCACAACCTGATGAGAGAAAAAAAGAAGACCCCGTTCCGGGGTCTTCCTACTGCCGATTAAGACTTCTTCTTCGGGCAGCTTTTCATATATTCGTTTATTTTCAAATCCAGCAAACTGCTGATTTCGATTACGATTTCCGATGTAAAAGACTGTTCCTGCATAAAGATCTGTTCCATTTTTTTGCGGAGCATCATGATTTCGTCTTCCAAGGATAAAGTTTTCGTCTGATCTGTCGTTTTGGTTGACCATTTTACATTATTGCTGCCTTCAGCTGCGTAATGTCCGCGGAATGCAGGCAAATCGTATTCAGCGCAAAACAAGGTCATCCCTCCTTGGCAAGTCAATTTTTGCTCCCAAAATAGAATTATAACATACAAATAAATAAATAAAAGTGAAATTTATGTTAAATTCTACTAGAAACAGGGAATTATTGTTCAGCTGGTTTTCAGTTTGTGGACAAATTCTCCAATGCGCTCCAGTGCCTCGGTCAGCTGGGCGACGGAGGTGGCGTACGAGCAGCGGAGAAAGCCTTCCCCCCCTTGCCCGAAAGCCGTTCCAGGCACAGCAGCGACCTTTGCTTCCATCAGCAGGCGCTGGGCGAACTCATCCGAGGACAGCCCGGTCTCAGCGATGCTAGGGAAGGCATAAAAGGCACCTTGCGGCTCATGACACGGCAGTCCGATATCGACGAAGCCCTGCACGATCAAACGGCGCCGCTGGTTGTAGGACTCGATCATCCGGTCCTTTTCTTCCAGCCCGTTGGTCAGCGCCTCCAGCGCGGCCACCTGACCCATCACCGGTGCGCACATGACTGTGTACTGGTGAATCTTCAGCATGGCGGCGATCAGGTCGGGATGGGCACAGGCATAGCCCATACGCCAGCCGGTCATGGCGAACGCCTTGGAAAAGCCGCTGACCAGAACCGTCCGGTCCATCATACCCGGAATCGAGGCAAAGCTGACATGCTTTTGCGTATACGTCAGTTCGGCATAGATCTCGTCAGAAATGACGATCAAATCATGCTTCTCCACCACTTTGGCGATCGGCAGCCAGTCCTCATACGTCATGATGGCGCCGGTCGGATTGCTCGGGTAGCACAAAATCAGCACCTTGGACTTCGGCGTGATTTTGGCCTCAAGCGCCTCAGCCGTCAGCTTGAAGTCGTTCTCTGCGAACGTCTCGATGCCAACCGGAACCCCGCCGCCGATCGAGGTGATCGGGGAATAGGATACGTAGCAGGGCTCGGGGATGAGAATTTCGTCCCCAGGCACGATCAGAGCCCGCAGCGCCAGATCGATCGCCTCGCTGCCGCCGACGGTCACTAGAATCTGATTGGACGGCTGGTAGGAGACCTGAAAGCTGTCATACAAATACTGGGCGATAGCTTCCCGGAGTTCGATCATCCCGGCGTTGGAGGTGTAGGCCGTGCGCCCCCGCTCAAGGGAATATACGCAGGCTTCTCTCACATGCCATGGAGTCGTGAAGTCCGGTTCCCCTACGCCCAGTGTAATAATGTCCTTGCTTCCTTCAGCCAGGTCAAAAAATCGGCGGATTCCGGATGGCGGAATATCGCGGACCAAAGGAGCCAAATACGATTGCATCGATTTCGAATTCTGCTGTTTCTTCGTTTCTTCATTCACGATCATGACACATCTTCCTTTACGGTGAGATCATGAGACGGTTATCTTCTTCACGGTCTTCAAAAATAATTCCGTCCTGCTTATATTTCTTCAAAATGAAATTTGTCTTCGTCGACAATACCGAATCAATTGGCGACAGCTTCTCGGAAACGAAGTTGGCCACTTCCCGCAGGTTGCGCCCTTCCACTTCCACAAGAAGGTCGTAGGCTCCCGACATGAGATACACGGATTTGACCTGCGGATACAAATAGATCCGCTCCGCGATCCCTTCAAAGCCCCGCCCGCGCTCGGGCGTAATCTGCACTTCGATCAAGGCGGTTACCGTCTCGTCTTCAATCTTGCTCCAGTTCACGACCGCCGCATATTTTACGATGACATGGTCTTGTTCCAGCTCCGCGATCGCTTCCTTGACCGCTTCCTCTTCAACGCCGATAAGCGTTGCCAGCAGGGCCGGGGACCGTCTCGCGTCTTCGTTCAACAGGTCGAGGACCTTCAGTTTCAAATCCGTCAGTTGTTTCATACAGCATCCTCCAGCGCTTGTTCCACGGGCCTTCTTCACTATTACGACAAGGACCCGGGTTCGAGATTAATACTAATATTACATGAAATTATCATGCATGCAAAGCAAAACCGTCTCCCCGGCGTGGGCCGAAATGGAGACGGCAAAATGGGTCCATGCTTCATAGAAGCAGGATTTTGGGTACTTATTGTTATCCGCTTGGTGACGCCGCACATGAGAACTAAACGGCGCCTGCAACATACCCAAATTACATGTAATACGGGTTTTGGGAGCTTTGCTGCTGCTGGTACGGATTGGATGCCTGGGCATATTGGCCCATGCTGCTTGTTTTTTGCTGCACGAACTGACGGTTCTTTTGCTGCAAATTGCGCGCATCCTGAATCGACTTGTCCACATCTTGGCGAAGCGCCTTAGATGACGTGGAGTACATATTCAGCTGCTTCATCAGATTGTATAATTCTCCCTGCATGCGGAGCGTATCGTTCGTCAGCTGCGTAAACAATTGCCGCACGGTCGGACAGGAGGATTCCGTCGTTGCCGTGGTGTATTCGCGGACCGTTCTTTTCAGATCGGCCAGGATTGTGTACAAGAGGTCCTCGTCCTGCATGAACTGCGAGTTATTGGAAGTTTGATAATACATTGCGCTAATGCCTCCTAAGCTATCATTGTTGGGGACTCGTCGGCGCCAGCGGCTGGTGCTGCTGAATGGCCTGAACGAGCAAATCGATATGGTGGTCCAGCGACCGGATGTATTGCTGGCACGCCTGCTGAATCGTCGGGTTCTGCGTAGCAGCGGCCGTTGCCGCACACTGCTTGATCAACAGATCCTCATTGGAAATCGAATCGACGATATATTCCAGCTCCTTGCCGGTAATCGCCTGCATTTGATTGGACTGCATCGGTATTCCTCCTCTGGATATCTCTAACTCCATCCGTATTATGTCCCGGGGAAGGTTTTCTATGTATTGTCAGGCATGGCCTCTTCCACCGGCCGATCTGCCGGAACAGCTATAAATTGTGCATGCAGAGCAAATACTTTGAATACTACCGATAAGGGGCGAAACACACATATGATTCTGAATAAAGGGAATTTGGCATGGCCTTCTACATTGAAGCCGGCACCCGCTTATCCGGAACTTGATGAAGATCTCTCCTGCGACGTGCTGATCATTGGCGGCGGGATGGGTGGAGCCCTTCTCGCCCACAAGCTGTCCGGGACCAATCTTCAGGTGGTTCTGCTGGAAAAGGGACGGATCGCTGAAGGAAGCTCTTCAGCCAATACCGGACTGCTTCAAAGCTTCAACGATAAATCATTGACCTCCATCATCCATACGTTTGGCGAGCAGGCCGGCATCACCTTTTATCAAATGTGCAGGGACGCGATGAGCAAGCTCAAGGAAGCAGCCAGCGGTCTCAAACTGGAACCCGAGTTTATTTCCCGCAGCAGCCTGTATTACGCAAGCAGCGAAGAGGATGTGCCTTACCTCAAAGAGGAATATGAAACCCTTCACAGGCACGGCTTTGCAGCGTCTTATTGGAATCAGGCCGATATCGCTTCGCGGTTCCCCTTCTCCAAGCCCGCGGCGTTGTATACGACCGGCGATGCCGAAGTCAACCCTTTCCGGTTTGTGCACGCCCTCGTCCAGTATGCAGTGGATCATGGGATACGGGTGTACGAAAACAGCCCGGTGATTCATTTGGAGTATGGAGAAGACGGCGTTGTTTGTTATACGCGGAACCGCCGTATTTTTGCCCGGAAAGTCGTCCATGCGGGCGGCTATGAAACGCAGGAGGAGAAACCGGACCGAAACGCGCTGCTCCAGACCACCTATGCGATCGTCACGAGCCCCGTACCCGATTTTACCGGTTGGCACGAGCGCTGCCTCATCTGGGAGACGGCACGGCCGTACCTTTATATGCGGACCACCCCGGACAACCGCATCGTAGCAGGGGGCCTGGACGAGCATCCGGTCGATCCGGAGGAGAGGGAAGGACGAATCCGGCATAAAAGCGAAATGCTGCTGAACGAGATCAAAGCCCTTTTCCCCCGTTATGCCGGCATCCAAGCCGACTATGCATGGGCTTCGCTGTTCGGGCTCACCCACGACGGACTGCCCATGATCGGTCCGCATTCCCGGTATCCTCACAGTTATTTTATTGAGGCCTATGGCGGCAACGGGACGGTCTACTGCATGATTGCGGCGGAACTGTTAAGTGATGTTCTTTGCGGGAAAACGCGCCCCGAGCTGGACATTTTCTCATTGGAGCGGACCTCCAAACCGTCCCCCAATGCTCAGGTTCCCGGCTCCTGATTGGCAGATAAACCTTGCAGCCAGTATGTTCTTCCAGAAGTTAGAACTCTTCCCTACAGAAAATCCCCTGACTCCGAATGAAGGAATCAGGGGATTTGCTGTGTAAGCTGTGTAACACGATTGTTCAAGTGCGTGCCGATTTCCCCGGCTTGAGCAGTCGTCTCACGCAGATCCAGCTGAGGATCGGTGATGCGCCGAGCACGAGCATCAGCACGGTAATGGTGCTCTGGTCTTTGCTGAAGGACAGCACGATGATGAATATTATCGTACCGAGAAGGCGGCCGACCATCAGACTGAGCTCACGCAGAACGACCAGCTCGACCCGCTTTTCCACGTTTTCGTCGCTGGTCCCCATCAAGTCGAAGCCGGATGAGACCATCGGCAGGATGTACAGCGGCATAAAGATAGCCGTACCTATGCCGAGCAGCAGCAGGGTGAAATAATTGACCTTCCAGATCAGCGGTACCATGACTACCCACAGCAGCAGGGCGCCCACCAGCATGCCCGCGCTCCGGTAGGCCGGTTTAAACCATTTGCCCGCCAGCCAGTACGTTGCCAGGGAGACCGCGGACGTAATGAGCGAGAACTGCCCCAGCTTCGACTCCTGTTTCGTGGCAACAAACACAAGGAGATTGATCAGAAAGGCGAACACCCCTTCCCGAATCCCCTGTGCCGCCAGACCGGGGGCCATAAGCCGCCAGGGGCTGCCTTTGTCCTTCAGCTGCTTCACAGGCTCGAGCCAGGCATAGGTTCCGCCCTTTTTCCTCTTTTTCAAAAAGAAGCTCAGCACCACGCCGAGCGCATAAATGATCAGGGACGTCGTAAAAATAATCCGATACCCCCGGTCGCCCTTCAGCATGGAAATCAGCAGGCCGGAAAACCAGGGCCCGACAATGCCCGTAATGGAGCCGAGCAGGCCGACCCACCCGTTAAACAGGTCCCGGTTCTCAGGATCGGTGACTTCGAAATACACCACGTTAAAAGCAATCCAGAACAGCCCGATCGCAATCCCGAGCAGTATCCCAAGCGGCCAAATATAATAAATGGCCTTTTCCCCAACCCACAGAACCAGCAAATAAAAAAGGCCCGTCAGCCCGATCCCCAGCCTGAGGGCGTTCATTTTGTTATACTCCTTCACCCATTTGCCTGCCAGCCAAAAGGTGAGCCCGACGGCCAGCTGCTGGGCGACGGTAAACCATCCGATCATCGCGTAATCCTGTTTGCTTTTCCATAGATATACGTTGAGAAACGTGCCCGACAAGGCGCCGGATAAAACGATCAGCCCGTTAACGGCAAGCAGCAGTATCGTTTGCCGGTTCAGCCGCGCAGATGATTTTGATTTCATAATTACCCCCTTCATATCCGGGTCTACCTCATTAGTAGTTCCCTAAAAGGGGGCAAATCATCGGTCGGTTTGCTTTTTTTACGAATTCTTCTTCTCTTGGCTCAAGTGGTCGACCATCCGCAGCCGGTCTTCCTCGGCCAGATTGTATTCGACATGGAAGCATCCCGTGCAAATATACATTTGAACTTGAAAAGGCGGAGTCAATACCGGACCTTGGAGCACGCCGAAAGCCGCGGGCTTAAATTGTTCTCCCACCTGATGCGTGCCGGCAAGCACCATATAATCCCGGCATTTCGGGCATTCCGGCACTTCCTCCTGCTCATCCAGAATTTGCTCCACTGTCTCCTCGTAGTTCATGAGGTCATGGCTGTCTTCATACTTATCGAGCGTCCGGATCGACGGAGGCAGCTGCTGCATGTCTTCCTGATTCCAAAAAGGAACGGCTTTATCGTCATCCTCAGGAAGCTCCCAATCCGTACCTTCGATTCCCTCATGCTCCTCGTCTACGTCCGCTTCCTCTTCATCCGCACCCAGCTGGATGCTCAGCGTCCGGTAACCTTTCAGCTCATTGTGGCAGTAAGGGCATTCATCCTCGGGGCCCAGTTCCTCGTCCCATACGATTTCCGTCTGGCACCAAGGGCAAACCGTGGTTTCCATATGATCCATCTCCTTAATGTTTCATCAAATATACGACGCCCACAACAAAGAAGGCGACCGCAGCGACGAACAAAATCCTCGCCAAATTTTTCATGTGTTCCTCCTACATTAAACAGGCTCCAATCACATATGAAAGGGACACCGGGATCAGCATAGAGATCAGGCCGACCGACCGGTTATCCCGTTTAATTTCTTCGTCCACGGAAAACACCGGGGTTAAAAATTCGTACAGCAGGTAGGCGATAAACAGCAGCAGAAAGCCGTAGAAGGCCCACTTCATCATGTCATAGATCGACGTTTTGGACTCGATGCTGTACCTCAGCACATTGCAAAGGCCGAATATTTTGCCTCCGGTAGCCAAAGCGGCGGCAATATTGCCTCGTCCGATTTCATCCCAGCACTTGTACTTCGCCACGATTTCAAAACAGTACAGAAAGACGATCAAGCCCAGAATCGCTACCGAAAAATAACCAATCAGCGTACCGATCGGATAGGCCAACAGCAGATCAGCCCCGTTCTTCACTCCCAACATCCCCCTGTTCCCGGCCGAAATTCAGGCTCACACCCATATTATTTAAGCTCAACCACCGTCACGCCGGTTCCGCCTTCGCCGTAATTTCCCAGACGGTAACTTTTAATATGCTTGTGCTTGCGGAGATATTCCGAGATTCCCTGTCTCAAAATTCCCGTGCCTTTCCCGTGAATCAGGTATACTTGGCCGAGGTTGCCCAAAAACGCTTCGTCGATAAAACGGTCGACTTCGATGAGCGCCTCTTCCAGATTCGCGCCCCGCAGATCCAGCTCGCTGCGTATGTTGTCATCCCGCGTGCGCTTGACCGTAGTCGCATGCCGCTGCACCTGCTTCTCGGCCGGTTTGTTCGCATTCACCAGCTCGAGGTCGTCCAGGCTGACCTTCATCTTCATGATGCCGAGCTGCACCACGGCCTCCTTCGCGCCGGACAGCTCCACGACATGGCCCTTCTGGTTCAGGCTGTAGACCATGACTTCATCGCCGGGCTCGATTTGGCGCGGGGCCTTGGCCTTCGGTTTGGCCGCTCCCTTCTTGCGCTGCTGCGGCTCAGCCTCATCCAGCTGCCGGCGGGCGGCGATCAGCTTATGCTCCTTGACCGAAGCCCCTTCCTCTTTGGCCAGCTGCCGCAGATCGGCGATGATCTGCTCCGCTTCGCGGCGGGCTTTGGCAATGACTTCCTTGGCCTCGCCCCGGGCCTTCTCGATCAACCGGTCGCGCTGCTCCTCGAGCTTCTCGAGCTCCTGCTGGTGCCGGCTTCGGAGCTGCTCCATTTCCTGGCGCAGTTTCTCGGCCTTCTCACGTTCGTTTTCGGCGCCCAGCCGGTTTTCCTCGAGGGAGGCGATCATATGCTCGACGCGCTGATCTTCTTCTTTCACTTCCCCGCGGGCATAATCCAGGATCACCTGCGGAAGTCCGAGCCGCTCCGCAATCGCAAACGCGTTGCTTCGTCCCGGAACGCCGACGAGGAGCCGGTAAGTCGGACTCAGCGTGTTGACGTCAAATTCCATGCTGGCGTTGATGACGCCTTTGCGTTCATAAGCATAAGCCTTGAGTTCGCTGTAGTGGGTCGTAGCCACCATCCGGCAGCCCAGGCTGTGGATATGCTCCAGAATGGAAATAGCGAGCGCCGAGCCTTCCGCCGGGTCGGTCCCGGCCCCCACTTCGTCAAGCAGCACCAGGCTCTTCGGCGTCATATGGTTCAAAATACGGATAATATTGGTCATATGGCTGGAGAACGTACTCAAGCTCTGTTCGATGCTCTGCTCGTCCCCGATATCGGCGTAAATGGCGTCGAACACGCAAAGCTGGCTTCCTTCCTCCGCGGGAACGAACAGGCCGGACATCGCCATCAGGCTCAGCAATCCGATCGTCTTCAGCGTGACGGTCTTACCGCCGGTATTCGGCCCGGTCACGATAATGGAAGTGTACGAGTTGCCCAATTCAACGTCGATCGGCACAACCTTCTCCATGTCGATCAGCGGATGGCGTCCTTTCTTCAGCTTCAAGTATCCACGGTCGTTCATTCTCGGCTGGCTGGCCTTCATGACATGCGCCAGACGTCCCTTGGCAAAAATAAAGTCGAGCTGTCCCAGCAGATCGATATCGAGCAGAAGAAGATCCGCTTGTTCACCGACGAGCGCCGTCAGTTTTTGCAAAATAATTTCAATTTCGCGTTCTTCCTTCATCCGGGTTTCGCGCAGCTTGTTGTTCATCGCCACGATCGATTCCGGCTCAATAAAGAGCGTCGCCCCCGAACCGGACTGATCATGCACGATCCCGCCGAAATACGAACGGTATTCCGCTTTAACCGGAATGACAAAGCGGTCCCCCCGGATCGTAATGAGCTGGTCCTGCAGCATTTTGGCCACGCTGGAGGAACGGATCATCGAATCGAGCTTCTCCCGGATCCGCACCTCGCCGGATCTCAGCTCCCTCCGAACCTGGGCAAGCCCGGGACTGGCGGAATCGAGCACTTCGGCGCTTTCGTCGATGCATGCTTTAATAGCATCTTCCAGCGGCTTCTGCTCGGATAAATTTTCACTGATCCCCTCAAGCAGGGGAATCGGCTCGTCCTCGTGAACATTCGCGATGAACCGCTTGATCCGTCTCGAACCGTTCACGGTGTTGCCGATGGCCAGCAGCTCGTGCGGGCTTAAGGTGCCGCCGATTCTGGCGCGCTTCAGCGGAGCGGCGATGTCTGTGATGCCGCCGAAGGACGGATTTCCCTTCAGACGGTCCACGGTATACGCTTCGTCGGTTGCCTGAAGCAAACGCTTTACCGATTCCAGATCGGTATCGGGCTTCAAGGACTCGGCCGCTTCCCTTCCCATTGAGGTTTGGGTATAGGCAGCGCATTTATCTAAAATCTTGCGGTATTCGAGCGTATGCAAAATCTTGTCGTCCAACAGTATTCACTACTCCTCTCGTGCAATGCCTTTATTATATACGAAATGTTTGCCGCTTCGCCATTTGCAGCGCTAAATCATTCCATACATAACATGGCGAAAATTGAATACAATAAGGTTTGCATAACACAGTATCCATGTGTAAAGGAGGCCAGTTGCATGCATTTTCTGGGTCATGTCGTTCGATTTATCGTGTCTGCCATCGTCCTGCTGATCGTAGGATGGATCGTTCCCCAGTTTTCCGTCGGAGGGTTCTGGAGCGCTCTGCTGCTCGCTTTGGTTATCGCACTGCTGGGGTGGATTATTGAAGGAATCTTCGGCAAAAGGGTTACTCCCTTTGGACGCGGGATCGTCGGTTTCATCGTCAGTGCCCTCGTCATATACATCGCCCAATTTATTGTCAGCGGCGTTGAAGTTACCATTCTTGGCGCCATTCTCGCCGCCCTCGTCATCGGTATTATCGACCTGTTTATCCCGGTATCCGCATTTAATGCCGGAAGGGACAAGCGGTAAACCGTTTCAAGAATGAAAACCCCTGCCTAAGGACAGGGGTCTTTCCTTTTTTATCCGGCATAATCGGCTGCGTCTTCACCCGCGGTCACCACTTTATTTTTTCCCGTCCGTTTGGCCTGGTACAGCGCCATGTCCGCTTTTCGAAATAATGATTCCTTGTCGTCCCCCTGCTGGAAATTGCAAAGTCCGATGCTCACCGTAACCGGCTTCACCGTATGCGGCAGCTCGGTTCTGGCGATCCGTTCGCGCAGCTGCTCAGCCATCCGTTCTGCTTCTTCCAATGTCTTATCCGCCATTATGATGGCAAATTCCTCTCCGCCATAACGGGCGGCAAAATCATTCGGCGTCATCGTCGACATCACCTTCGAAGCAACCTCTTTCAGCACGACATCGCCCACCCGATGCCCGTAATTATCGTTGACCTTTTTAAAATTATCGATATCGATAATTGCCAGCTGCAGCGGAAGCTGATACTTCTCGCATTGCTCCAGCAGAGCCTCCAGGTATTCGTGAAACGCCTTGTGATTGTATAGCCCGGTCAGTGCATCGATTTTGAGCAGCTTGTCCGATATCGTTCTTTCCACCAGGAGCTGCTGCTCCGACTTCATGACCGATTCCAGATGGCGCATAAATTCCTTGACTCGGACCAAAATCGTATGACCAATCATGATGCTGACAATAAACACGCTTTGGATTTGGATGAATTCCTGAATGGGTTTCTGATAAAGGGAGCGTTCGGTGAGATAGATGAGACAGTACAGGAGGATCGTTAACGAGCCAAAGCCATATAGAAGTTTGCGGTCAAAATAAACGACGGAAATCAGAACGGGCAGAAGGAGCGCCATCTGTGCCCCGTCCACGATCGGCTGAATGATGAAATAGAACAGGTAGGAGAGCAAAAATCCGCAGCCGACCACAACCTGCTTCCGGTATTTAGGTTCGAATCGCAGCCAGGTCTGTGCCGCCAGCATGAGCAGCAGGATGCAGCCGTCCGGGATGCCCAGACGCAGCCAGTCCTCCGGCCCGTCCCCGGCGGTCACGGAAGGAATGCAGCCCAGCAGCAGCAGAACCGCCTCCGCCGCGAAAAACATCAGTGTCACGATCCAATAGGCGTTCAATATTTTGCGATGCCATAAATCTTCCAAAATCAACCCCGTGCGATTCATTGGAATGTCATTCCCCTAATCTTCTAAACAAGAATATTTGCGGGCTTCGTACATCGTCAATGCTCATTATATCTTAAATCCAAGATAAGCACTATCTTTTTTCCAGCTGATCCTTTTCCTGGGGGCGGCAAAATCAATGGGTGCTGCGTTCACCAATTTTTCAAATGAGCCTCGCCCAGACATATCCAACTTAAGGTATGATAAGGCATGGAACCAATTAAAATGATGAAGGTATACATAAAGGAGGATCACAAGTGAAGAAGACCCTGGCTGTCGTCCTTTCCTGCGTGCTGCTTCTGGTGCTGGCTGCTTGCGGGCAATCCAAGAGCGGCGATTCCGCATCGGGCAGCGGAGTCACCGAAACCGGTGTAGCCCCGAGCGAGGAATTGGTGATCAAGGCGACAAACTATGCATTCGATCAAAAAGAATATCATCTCAAAAAGGGCGTACCTGTCAAAATTACGCTTGAAAACGATGAGGGAAACCACGGCGTTCTCATTCCGGGTCTCGAGCTTCAGCTTGACGGTAAAAACAAGTCCGCGGTCGTCACACCGGAAAAAGCCGGCACTTTCGAAATGGCCTGCTCAGTGTTCTGCGGAGCGGGACATTCCGGCATGATTGCCAAAGTCATTGTGGAATAAAAGTTAGGCAGACTTGAACCCAAAAGTTAAAATCCCCTCGAAGTATGCTTCAGGATGATGCATGATCCGTCCTGCCGCTTACTCCGAGGGGATTTTCATTTAAGTGTGAAATGTGGGTGGTCTATAGAAGTCAACTCTGATCCTGTTCGATCAGCTCGATCCACTCGTTATATTCGGTCTGCAGCTTGGAATACTCGTCCTTGAGCAAGCGGTACTCTTCCTCCAGCTTGCCGGTCTTCTCCAGCTGAATCTCATGTTCTGCCTGCAGCAGACGGTATTGATGCGTCACCAGCTCAAAGCTTTCCCCCACCTGGCGAAGTTCATCCGCGACCGACTCCTTCTCGCTTTGGATCCGGGTAAGCTGCTGCTCGCCGGCAGCGATCTGCTGCTGCCAAGCCTCAAGCTCCTCTTGCAGCTCCAGCTCCCGGCTGCCCCACGCTTCCTGCTGGTCCATCATATCCTTCAGCTTATCCTGATAAGACTGCATGGATTGCTCGGCACTGCGCAGCAATCCGCGCAGCTCGGTCTCCCGGTCAGCCGCTTCATCCAGCTGCAGCGACGCTTCCTCCAGCTTCTTCACCGCGGCCTCTTTCTCCTCCAGCAGAAGCAGGTATTCGATTTCGGTATCCTCCTGGCGGCTCTGCGCCTCCTTCACCTGGCGCTGCAATTCCTCATACTGCCGCTGCAAGCCCTGATACTGCTGGTTCAAGCTGTTGTACTGTTCGCGCTGCGCTTCGGTTTGGCTCCGCAGCTGTTCATTTTGCTCCTGAGCTGCCCGGTTCACCCGCTGCAGCTCTTCGTACTGAGCCTGAACGTCCTTGGCTTGAAGATCCAGCTCTTCAAACCGTGCTTCAGCTTGCTCCTGCTGCTGGCGCAATGTGCCGTTGTCGCGGGCATATTCCTCGGACTGCAGCCGCAGGCGCCCGATCATTTCCCGGCTGTCCTCCAGCTGCTGCTCCAAATCCGCCAGCTGCTCTGCTCTGGCGTCATGCGCCTGCTGCAGTTCCTGATACAGCTCCTGGTGGTCATCATATTCCATCTGAAGCTCGTGATACTGCTCCTGCCGTTCTTCCAGCCGCAGCTGCAGCGCACGATACTGCTCTTGATGACCTTCGCTTTGCTGCTGCAAGGTTAAATATTGCTCTTCGAGATCTTCCAGCGCCCGGCGGGCCGTCCGATGCTCCGCCTGCTGTTCCTCGAGCTGCTCCTGAACCTCCAGATACTGATTCTCGAGGTCTTCCAGCGCCTGGCGGGTCGTTTGGTGCTCCTGCCGCTGCTCCTCCAGCTGCCGTTGTACGGCTCGATACTGCTCTTCGCGTTCCTTCAGCGCCTGGGCGGCCGTCTGCTGCTGCTCACGCTGCTCTTCCAGCTCCTGCTGCAGCAATGCGTACTCCTCTTCGCGTTCCTTCAGCGCCCGAGCGGCCGTCTGCTGCTGCTCACGCTGCTCTTCCAGCTCCTGCTGCAGCGCCGCATACTGCTCTTCGCGCTCCTTCAGCGCCCGAGCGGCCGTCTGCTGCTGCTCACGCTGCTCTTCCAGCTCCTGCTGCAGCAATGCGTACTGCTCCTCGCGCTCCTTCAGCGCCCGAGCGGCCGTCTGCTGCTGCTCACGCTGCTCTTCCAGCTCCTGCTGCAGCAATGCGTACTCCTCTTCGCGTTCCTTCAGCGCCCGAGCGGCCGTCTGCTGCTGCTTCCGCTGCTCTTCCAGCTCCTGCTGCAGCGCTGCGTACTGCTCCTCGCGTTCCATCAGCGCCCGAGCGGCCGTTTGCTGCTGCTCACGCTGCTCTTCCAGCTCCTGCTGCAGCAATGCGTACTCCTCTTCGCGTTCCTTCAGCGCCCGAGCGGCCGTCTGCTGCTGCTTCCGCTGCTCTTCCAGCTCCTGCTGCAGCGCCGCATTCTGCTCCTGCTGCTCTTCGAGCAGAAGCTGGGCGAGCTCGTACTGCTCCTCATGCTCAGCTACCTGCTTCCGCAGCTCGCCGCACTGCTGCTCGTATTCGCCTGAACGGCTCTGCAGCTCGGTATACCTTGCCTGCTGCTCTTCCCACTGCTCTTTCAAGCCGGCATAACGTTTCCGTTCCTCTTCCGCCTGAAGCTCCAGCTCCGCGTGTACTTCCCGTCTTCTCTCCAGCTCCTGCTGCAGGTTTTGTACGTTCTCCTGCTGCTCCTCCGATTGGATTTCGAGCTCGAGATACAATTCCTGCTGTTCCTCCAATTGAAGCCGAAGGTCCTTGAGCTGCTGCGCATATTGGCTCGACTGCCGCTCCAGGCCTGCAATCTGCTCCTCTTTGGCCTCGATCTGCCGGCCGTAATCCTGCAGATCCTGCTCCCGCCCTTGCAGCGCCTGCTTCAGCGATTCCAGCTCTTGCTCCTTCGCGGCCAGCACCTTCTGCTGGGCTTCCAGCCGCTCCTCCAAACGCTGAAGTTCCTCTCCCTGTTCCGAGGAAGAACGCTCCTGCGCCTGCAGCTTCTGCACCTGGGCTACGAGCTGCTGCTGCTTATCTGCCAGCTCCTGAGCAAGCTGCTGCAGCCGCTCCTCTTTCGCGGCCAGCTCCTGCCGGAGTCCTTCCCGCTGCTGCTCAGCTTCCTGGCGGAGCTTACTCTCGCCGTCGGCCTGCTCTTTCAGCACGCTCAGCTCGTCATGCAGCGAAGCCATGCCCGTCTCAAGCGTCTCGTTCTGCTCGCCGGCTTCCAGCACCTGCAGCTCCAATTCGCCGATCTCTTCCTTCTGCTTCTCGATCGTGCCTTGAAGGGTTTCGGCTTCGGCCGTAAGCTGGGCGATTTCGCCAGTCATTTTCTTGGAAGCCTCGCTGTAATCCTCAAGCAGCTTCTGCATGCGGCGGTGTTCCTCTTCCGAAGCGGCCGCCTCGTCCTTCAGCTTGCTGATCTGTCCGTTCAGCGCTTCCTCCTGTTCGGTCAAAGCCTGCACCTGCGCTTTGGCCTCCTCCTCGCGCACCAGCACGACTTGATGCTGCTGCCGCAGTCTGGAATAGGCCTCCTTGGCGTTCTTCAGCTCCTGCTCCATGTTCTGCAGCTTCTCCTGAAGCTCGCCGCTGCTGCCGCGAAGCTCGGTCAGCTGCTCCTGCAGCTCCTGAATAGAGGCTGCATGCTTCTCTTCGAGCTCCTTAACGGCTCCCTGATGCTTCTGCTCCAGCTCGGTGATCTTCGCGCGGTTGTTCTCCTCCGCCTCTTTCAACGCTCCGACCCGCTTCTGTTCGGCGGATTGCAGCGCTGCCGCATGCTTCCGCTCCAGCTCCAGCACGGCAGCTTTATGCCGTTCCTCCACAGCCTGCTTGTCCTTCTGCATTTGCTCCGCGGCCTGTTTCTCCTTGCGGAGCAAGGATTCCTTCTGTTCCGTCTCCCGCTTCAGCGAAGCGCGGAGCTGATCCAGCTCCTTCGTCAAAGAATTCCGGGTCTGCTCCAGACGCGCCGTAAGCTCGGACTTGGACTGCTCCAGCTCTTTTGCAAGCGCAGCCTTCTCCTGCTCCAGCCGCTTTTGCAGCTCTTCCTTCTCCTTCTTGATCTGCTGCGCTTCTTCCTTCTGCTTGTTGACTTCCGCCAGCTGCTCGTCCCGCTCGGACTGCAGCCTGGTGAGCTCCGAGCGCAGTTCGCTGCGCTCGCCGGTCAGCATCTTCACTTCGTTGCGGAGATCCTGCATCTGCACGGCTTCCTCCGCCATATGAACCGCGGCAAGAACGGCAATCCTAGGGGTGTCCAGCCGGGAATTGCTTTTGGAAATGGCATTCATCCGTTCATCGACATAACTGGCAATCTTTCGCATATAATCGGCACTGCTGCCGACCAGTTTATAAGAAGTCCCGTAGATCTCCACGGAGACGCGTGTACGATCAGGTGTAGTCACAGTTGTGCCCTCCTTCATATGTGTGTTGACTCTAAGATGTCTTGTTCTCTCCAATAAAAAAATCACATCGAATCTCTGTGTCTAAGGATTCGATGTGATTGGATTCAATTCCTGCTATTTTCTTAATTCCGCTTGAAACTTTTGCTCAAGGGCGCTGACGACTCCGGCATGCGCCGCGGTGACTTCCTCATCCGTCAGCGTGCGCTCATTGTGGCGGTAGACGAGCGAAATCGCGACGCTCTTCTTGCCTTCGCCGAGCTTGCTTCCGGTAAACACATCGAATACCTGTACGTTCTGCAGGAGCTCGCCCGCGGCTTCGCGGATCGTCTCAAGCAGGGAGCCCGCTTCCACGGCGCTGTCCACCACGACTGCAATATCCCGCTCCGAAGCCGGGAAGCGCGGAAGCTCCTGATATCGGATATCGAAATCGGCGTGATCGTACAGCGGCTGCAGCAGAATTTCGGCAACGTACACATCGCCGAGTCCGCGCTCCTGCTGCAATTCGGGATGCACCTGACCGAGCGTGCCGATCAGCACCTGCTCTCCGCCGCCATTGATCAGGTAGACGGAAGCCGAACGTCCGGGATGATATCCGGCCGGCTGGTTCGCCACGTACCGGATCGCTCCCTCCAGACCCAAATCCCCGAACAGCGTCTCCAGGGCACCCTTCAGGTCGAAGAAATCGACTTTCTCCGGCGCATGGTTCCACTGCTTCTGCCCGCGGCTGCCGCACAGCAGCAAGGACAGCACGTTCAGCTCTTTTGGCTGAACCGTCAGCGTCTCCTCCTGCGAGAAGAACACGTTGCCCACTTCGAACAGCGCCAGATCGTACTGCTTCCGGTTCGCGTTGTGCACCGCGATATCGAGCAGCTGCGGCAGAATGCTCGTACGCAGCACGCTGCGCTCCTCGCTCATCGGCATCGACAGCTTCACCGGCACGCTTCCTTCCGTCAAGGCCGGGAACAGCGCGGCCAGCTCCGGATGGGTGAAGGAGTAGCTGATCACTTCCTGCCATCCGCCATGGGTGAACAGTCTGCGGATTTCGCGGCGGATCGCCTGAGGCTTCGTATAGCCCCCCGGCGTTGTAGGCCCTTCGATCGCCGTCGTCGGGATATTGTCGTATCCATACAGGCGGGCAATTTCTTCGATCAGGTCGACGTCTTTCGTAATGTCTCCGCGGCGCGTCGGCACCTGCACTTCCAAAATGCCCTGGGCGGTATCCGCAGCGTGGAAATGGAGACGGCCAAAAATCGTCTTCACTTCCAGCATCGACAGCTCCGTTCCAAGGAACCGGTTCAGCTTGTCGAAGGACAGAACAATCACCTTTTCTTCCGCCTGCGCGGCACCGGCTTCGACGATGCCCTTATGAACCGTTCCTGCGCAATAACGGGCAATCAGCGATGCAGCCCGGTTCAGCGCCGGAATGACCGCACCCGGATCGACTTCCTTCTCGAAACGCTGGCTCGCTTCGGAGCGCAGTCCGAGCTGGCGGGAAGTCTTGCGGATGGTGCCTCCGTCGAACTTGGCCGATTCGAGCAAAATGTTCACGGTGCTGTCCGTAACCTCGGAATCCAATCCGCCCATGACGCCGGCTAATCCAACCGGCTTCACGCCGTCGGTAATGAGCAGCATGTGTGGCTCCAGCTTGCGTTCCTGGCCGTCCAGCGTCACGAGCGTCTCGCCTTCACGAGCCAGGCGAACATCTACGGCCCCGCCTGTCAAGTGGTCCGCATCGAACGCGTGCAGCGGCTGACCGTATTCAAGCATGACATAGTTGGTGATATCCACGATGTTGTTGATCGGACGGACACCTGCAGCCATAAGGCGGTTCTGCATCCACTGCGGCGACGGAGCGATCTTCACGCCCGTAATATAACGCGCGGTGTAATGGCTGCAGTGCTCAGGCGAGCTGATTTTGACCGAGATATGGCTGCTTGCCGCGTCAGCTACCTCAACCAGTTCCCTTTCCGGATCAGGCAGCTTGACGTCGCGGCCCAGAATAGCCGCCACTTCGTAAGCCGCTCCGCGCATACTGAGGCAGTCGGAACGGTTCGGCGTCAGGTCAAAGTCGAGTACTTTGTCGTCCAGGCCGAGCACGGAGGTGATCGGCGTTCCGATCTGCGCGTTCTCCTCAAGGACGAGTATGCCTTCCTGCTGCTCCTTCGGCAGCAGCTTGTCGTTCATGCCCAGCTCTTTGGCGGAGCAGATCATGCCTTGAGAAGCGACGCCGCGCAGCTTGGCTTTTTTGATCTCCAGACCGCCGGGCAGCAGAGCGCCGACCAGGGCAACGGGTACTTTTTGTCCGGCATCCACGTTTTTCGCGCCGCAGACGATCTGCAGGTCTTCGCCCTGTCCCGCGTCAACGATGCAGACGTTCAGTTTATCCGCATCGGGATGCTTCTCCTTGCTTTTTACATAACCCACGACGACTTTCGAAATACCGTGATTGCGGTGCTCAACCTCGTCGATCTCGATGCCCGCGCGCGTAATCTGCTCGGCCAGCTCTTCGGCCGTTACATTTTCCAGTGATACATAATCGGATAACCATTCAGTTGATACTTTCACTTGCGTTCCCTTCCTTCTTCCCGTATTCGCTAACCTTACGCTTACATGCGGGCAAACTGCTTCAAGAATGCCACATCGCCGCCATAGAAATGACGGATATCGTCGATTCCGTACTTCAGCATCGCAATCCGGTCCGGCCCCATGCCAAACGCGAAGCCGCTGTGCACTTCCGGATCGTAGCCGCCCTTGCGCAGCACTTCCGGATGCACCATGCCGCAGCCCAGAATTTCCAGCCATCCCGTATGCTTGCACACCCGGCATCCGCTGCCGCCGCATCTGGCACAGGTTACGTCGACCTCTGCGCTCGGCTCTGTGAACGGAAAGAAACTTGGACGAAGGCGGATCTGCGTGTTCGGTCCGAACATTTCGCGGACGAATTGCAGCAGCGTGCCTTTCAAATCGCTCATACGGATGTTTTCGCCGATCACCAGGCCTTCAATTTGGTAGAACTGGTACGAGTGCGTCGCATCGTCGTCGTCTCTGCGGTATACTTTGCCCGGGCAGATGATCTTCACCGGCACCTTGCCCTGCATGCTCTCCATCGTCCGGATCTGCACCGGTGACGTCTGCGTTCTCATCAGGAGCTCCTCGGTAATGTAGAACGTATCCTGCATGTCACGAGCCGGGTGGTTCTTCGGCAGGTTCAGCGCTTCAAAGTTATAATAGTCGGTCTCCACTTCCGGTCCTTCCGCAATGTGGTAGCCCATGCCGATGAAAATCTCCTCGATTTCCTGGATGACTTTGTTGAGCGGATGGGTGCCGCCTTGGGTCATTTTGCGGCCGGGAAGCGTAACGTCCACCTTCTCCGCCTGCAGGCGCTGCTCCGTTTCGGCCTTTTGGAAAGCCTGCTGCTTGGACTCGATCAGTCCTTCGATCGCTCCGCGCACATCATTGGCCACCTGGCCGATCAGCGGACGTTCCTCCGCGCTAAGCGCGCCCATGCCCCGCAAAATCTCGGTCAGCGCCCCCTTTTTCCCCAGATACTTCACGCGCAAATCGTTCAGCGTCTGTACGTCAGCGACGTCATTCAGCTGCGCGATCGCTTCCTGCCGCAATGCTTCCAGCTTTTCTTTCATGAACTTCCTGCCTCCTTCTTGAAATCGCCAATACATTTTTGACCAACAACGCCCCACAAAGCAGGGCTTTTGCCCCGGGTGACTGCTCAGATACTTGGCGGGGATCCTCATAAAAAATTCCCAAGAAATACAAAAAGGCCTTTTCTCCCCAAAAGGGACGAAAAGACCGTGGTACCACCCTTGTTAGACAAGCGAAAAGCCGTTTGATACGCACACGCGCACCTCTGGCCAGCTTGATCTCACTCTCATTCGATGTAACGGATCGAAAACCGTTATCCCCTACGCGGAATCCTGTCAGCAAACATGCTGGCGCGTGGATTCGTTCAGGGAACTGCTCCGGAGGGAATTTCAGCAGCCTGTTTCTGTAGAGACGCTCTCAATCTCCGGCGTCCCCTCCCTGTAAAGAGGCACTGCTTACTTATCTCCATCAACGCATTTGTCTTGACACATAAATTGGATTGCAATGGCTGATCCATACAGGTCATTCATTCACCGGAACCAGTCCGTTGACTATAGTCAATAATTATAGGCAAAAAAAGCTGTATTGACAAGTCCGAATCGCCTAAATCTATAGGCGTTCCCCTTCTCAGCATGCCCATTTTTTGCGGAACCAGACTTCATTCCTCAAATTAGAGCTGTTCCAGCTCGCTCCGGAGCCTACGGATATTCGTAATCCGTGCCGCAGCCTCCTCGTCGCTCCCACCGTCTTCGTTCAGCAGCCGGGTCAGCTCCCATTCCAGCGCCAGCCGGGCGTTTTCCCGGTCGGTATCCTCCTTCAGTGCTCCGTTATGTCTGGCCAGCTGCTCTTCCTCTTCTTGAACCGTGCCCTCAAACAGATGCGGTTCTTCCGTATGAGAGACGGTCAGCAGCCGGTCCGCGAGCTTGCGGATCAGCATCCGGTCATGGGACACGACGACCAGAGCACCCGGATATGCGGATAACGCCTCCTCGATCACTTCCCGCGTCGAGATGTCCAAATAGTTCGTCGGCTCATCCAGCACGAGCAGATTGGCCCCGGAGAAATACAGCTGCACGAAAGCCGCGCGGCATTTCTCCCCCATGCTCAAATCCCCGATTCGCTTGAACACGTCCTCCCGCTTGAACAAGAAGCAGCCCAGAAGCGTCCGCGCATGCGTCTCGGTCATCGAAGGCAGGCGGAGCAGGCTGTCCAGCAGCGTCTCCTCTTCGTTCAGCACCTCCAGCTCCTGCGAGAAGTAACCGATCTTCAGGGCCGGATGCTGCCATACCGTTCCTTCGCTTGGCACAAGCTCGCCCATAATCAGCTTGAGTAGGGTTGACTTGCCCGCTCCGTTCGGCCCCCGCACGGCCAGCCGGTCGCCGCGGGAGAGGATGAGGCTGAACTTGTCGAACAGCTTCTTCGTCCCGTAGCCGAAGGACAGCTGCTCAAGCCGCACCAGCACACGTGCGGAGAAACCACCCTCGCCCAGCTGCAGGTTGACCTTCGGTCCGCTTTTCGGCTTTTCCACGCTTTCGCTCTCGAGCCGCTCCAGCTCTTTTTGCTTGGCGTGATACCTGGAAATGTTTTTCTTGGCTTTCGCTTTGTAGTAAGGCAGCGCCGCCTTCGTTTCCGTATTTTTATCCGCCGATTTCTCGGCCTGGTGGAACCATTCCTGGTATTTGCGGATCGATTCCTCCAACGCTTCCCGGGCCTGCTTCTGCTTCTTATAGAGCGCCTCCTGCTCCCGAAGTTCGCGGTCCTTTTCCCGCCGGTAATCGGAGTAGCCGCCCTTATATTTTTTCAGCCCGCTCTCGGTCAATTCGCAGACTCCTGTCACTACCCGGTCCAAAAAGGTCCGGTCATGGGACACGACAATGACGGTGCCTTCGTAATGACGGAGCCAATCCTCCAGCCAGTTCATACTCTCCTCGTCCAGATGGTTGGTCGGTTCGTCAAGGAGCAGCACCTCCGGCCTTTTGACCAGCAGAGCTGCCAGCCTGACCCTGGTTTTCTGGCCGCCGCTCAGATCGGCAAAAGGGACCTGCCACAGCTCGGGACCGATGTGCAGCATGGTCAAATGCTTCTCCAGCCCGGTCTCCCAGTCAAAACCGCCGCTGAGCTCATACTGCTCAAGCCGCTGTCCGTATTCCTCCAGGAGATCAGAATCGACTTCGCCCGTCGCCATCGCCTGCTCCAGCTCCTTCAGCCGGCGCTTGATCTGCCACAGCTCGCCGCTTTCGCGCCCCGCCGCATCCAGTGCGGTCAGATACATCAACTCTTCCGACGTCTGCGTCATATATCCCCACTGCTCCAGCGGGACTCCGCGTTCCACGTTGCCCCGGTCCGGTTCCAGCTGCCCGGTCAGAATCTGCAGCAGCGTCGTCTTCCCCGCACCGTTGACGCCGAACAGCGCCAGCCTCTCGCCTTCATAGATTTCCAGGTCAATATTTTCAAAAACGGTCTTCCCTTTAAATTCTTTGGCTATATGTTTCGTTTTTACGATATTCAACATTAAGCATCACCCTTTAAAACATAAATTTGAATTTCCGTCGTTTCAGATAAACCAGCCGTTTCAGTCCAGCCCGGCCTCTGATCCATTTTCACGAATCAAAAAAGCCGCAGGCAGCATCGCCTACGGCAGGAAATTCGTTATCATTGTCTATGTCAAAAAGGGGGTTACCCGTCCGAAATACCGCCCCGAACATGATGATCCAGGCACGACATTACCCCATGAACACGTCAAAAACGCACAAAAAAGCATTATTCGTATCCATCGGTGAGGTATCCAGTCTCTGAAAATAGACATAACGATTCTCTTCCCTGCGGCAGGCGCAGAAACTGCATGGTTTCAACATTAAGTTGGTTTGCAGATTAGAGAAATCAGTCATGTTTATCCATCGGCTGTGTGGTTACCTCGTTTTCTTCAGGATGAAATGCTTGCTGCCATTTTAACAAAATTATCGGAAAAAGAAAAGCCCAATCCTGTTCGTCCACAGTCATGTACATCTCCGGATGTACATCGGCCGAAAGAAAATCACCACACGGTTCGATTACGCGGCCGGTCCTCCTTGGTATGCTGTACTCATCACGAAAAATGAATGAGGTGTTAACGATGGATCAATACTCAACTGATATTATTATCATCCTGCTTGTCATTTGGCTTACCGCAAGGGAAAGAACCTTTCGCCCTTCCAGCATGTGGATCGTTCCTGTGTTATGGGGGGCAATGACCCTTTCCTCCATCCCATGGGCGTCGGTAGGTCCGGTCGAAGTGGTGCTGTTCGTCGTGTTTGCCGCGGCAGGTTTGGCAACGGGGATCATCCGGGGTAAAATGGAAAAAATGCGCATGGGAACGGACGGCCAGGTAACCGTGCAGGGTTCCATTGCCAGCATTGTGCTGTTTCTCGCCGTGCTTGTTCTTCGGGTCCTTGCGCAGTCCTGGGAGCAGACACACGCCTTCTATCACATCGCAAATGCGCTGATGTTCATGCCGCTCGGTTCCATCTGCGCACGCCGGTACGTCATTTACCGGAGATATCAGGCGATGATGGGACAACGGGCATAAAGACCTGAATCACCGGCTTCAATGTGCCAGCTAAAGGAGACCTGCTATGGAAACAGGCAACGATGAACGAACAATACTGTCTTCCAATCCGGCCAGAAGGGCGCTGCTCAGTTTGTTGATCGTGTATTCCGCGATTCAGAACGGAATGTACGGTGAGCCTCGCGCGTTTGTTCCGGGCGTGCTGTTGACGTTGGCCGCGCTATGCCTGCAATGGCGTCCCCGGTGGTTTACCCGCCAGGGGCCGGCCCCCGCTTTTGCCGTGTGCGCCTTGCTTGGCATCTCTTCCATTGGGGTCATGCTGGGGCTTGGCGGCAGCTTGTATATCATCGTCTTTTTTCTGCTGGGATGGGTGAGTTACCGGCTGCCGGCATCGTACTCGGCTTCATACACCGTTCTAAATATAGCTGCCGCAGCGTGGATCCTGCTGGCTCAGCATCGGACTTTGGAAGCTGTGATGACCCAATGCCTGATTCTCGCGGCGGTTTATCTTCTATTTTTGGCCGGCAGGCTGCGCAGAACGACCCGAACGATGAAAGAAACGCATCTGCAGGAGCTGACGTCCGCTCATCAGGAGCTGGAGGCGGCTTACCGCAGCCTGCGCCAAGCTCACGAGGAGCTGGAGGAGACTTCCGAGCAGGCGCTGCGCTATGCGGTACTGGAGGAGCGCAGCCGGATCGCAGCCGACATCCATGACAGCATCGGTCACGGCCTGACCTCCGTGATCGTGCAGCTGCAGGCGCTGCCGTATATGATCGAAGCGGCGCCGGACGAAGCCCGCTCAACGCTCAGGCAAGTGACGGATGTGGCCCGCGGATGCCTTCAGGACGTCAGAACGGTCGTCCACGAAATGGGGCTTGTCCGGCCTGGCGAAGGGCAGAAGGAGCTCAGGAAGCTGACGGACACCTTCAGCGAGCGAAGCGGGATTCCGGTGGCCTTTACCATGGATATCCCCGGCACCATCGCCCCGGAGCAGCTGTACGTCCTTTACCGCATCCTTCAGGAGGCACTGACCAACATGATGCGCCATGCCCAGGCCACCCAAGCTGAGGTCCGGCTTATAGGTAACAAGGAAAGCCTGGTCTTGACCATCCGGGATAACGGCGTGGCGCAAGGTCCAATCCAGCCGGGATTCGGACTGACCACCATGCGGGAGCGATGTGCAAAAGCCGGCGGACGCCTGACGTTCACCCCCCTCGCTCCCCATGGCCTGGAGATTACCGCAAGCCTGCCGTTTTCCGCAGCGACACCCAATAACAGAGGGGAATGAATGCTAATATGGACCCAGAACGTATCCGCATCATCATCGCGGATGACCAGCCCCTGATCCGGCACGGCATCGGGTTTATCATTAAGGCGCAGCAGGACATGGAATGGTGCGGGGAGGCGGGCGACGGCCGCGAAGCCGTAAACCTTGCGCTCCGAACGCGGCCGCTTATCGCCCTCATGGACGTGCAGATGCCCGGCATGAACGGGATCGAGGCGACACGGGAGCTCCGGCGGCAGTTGCCGGAGTGCAAAGTCATCATCCTCACCACCTTCGATCTCGAGGAATACGTGTACGAAGGCATCCGGGCCGGAGCCGTCGGCTATATGCTGAAGGATGCGGCGCCGGAGGAGCTGCTCCATTCCATCAGGGCGGCGAGCCGCGGCGAAGCCATCTACCGGACGGGAGCCGCAGCCCGGATGATTTCGGAGGCGCTGCGCCAGACGGAATCGTTCCAGGACCGGCAGGACATGCGGCTGTCCCTGCCGGACCCGCTGACCGACCGCGAGCTGGAAGTGCTGCAGGAAATGGCTTACGGCCTGAAAAACGAAGATATCGCCGCCAAGCTCCACATCAGCGAAAGCACAGTCAAAACCCACGTGCACCGCGTCCTGCAAAAAATCGGCGCCGAGGACCGCACCCAGGCCGTCGTGCTGGCCATACGCAATCAATGGGTGCAATAAATTGCCTTTACAAAAAAGCAGGCTTTGCCGGGAAATCCCGCAAAGCCTGCTTGTATTGGAATGGAACGTATTTTAGCCGCGATACCTTGTCTTTACTCTGCTTCCTCCAGAATCAGGACGCCGCGTCCCGGCACCTCGGCCGCTCCGTCTACGGTTACGCCGCTGAGAAGGTCCCGGCGTTTGACGTCCCCCGTGCGAACTGTCGCGCTCTCCGCGTTATGGTTCAGCACGAACAGGAACGAGCGTCCATCTTTCACGCGGCGGGCAACCTCTACGCCGGCCGGAAGCTCCGGCACCAGCGGCTGAACGCCTTTCTCGGCGCAGACGGCCCCGAGAAAACCTTCCATGAAGTCGCTGTCCGCGCTGGTCGCTACATAGTACGCTTTGCCTTCACCAAAGCGGTTCACCGTGAGCGCAGGCATGCCTTTGTAGAAGTCCGAGCCATACTCGGCCAGCACTTCCGCGCCTTCGGCATGGATGAGATCAAACAGCATCTCGCATTTATAGCTGCCCGTAAGCTTGCCGTACGGCTGCTTCATGACGATTTCATTGTACTGTCCGAGCGGCAGTGCGTCGATTTCCTCCGCCCAGATGCCGAGCAGCTTGCGGAGCTCGCCCGGATATCCGCCGAGGGTCACGAGATCGGTCTCGTTCACGATGCCGCTGAAGAACGTCGTAATAAACGTGCCGCCGGCAGCGGTGAACGCCTCCGACTTCTCGGCAAAGCCCGGCTTGACCATATACATAACCGGCGCGATCACGATGTCGTACTTGCTGAAGTCGGCTTGGGCGCTGATCATGTCCGCCTCGATGCCCTGCTTGAAGAGGGCGTCGTAAAACTTATGCACCTCGCGCACATAATTCAGCTCAACGGTCGGTCCGCTCGAGAGCTCCATGGCCCACCGGTTTTCCCAGTCGTACACGATGCCAACCTTAGCTTCCGTCACCGCATCCAGCAGCGTGTCCCCAAGACGGCCCAGCTCCTCCCCGAGCTGCGCCACCTCACGGAATACCCGCGTATTCTCATGTCCGACGTGCTCAATGACGGCGCCGTGGAACTTCTCGCAGGCGCCCTTGGAGCGCCGCATTTGGAAGAACATCACCGTATCCGCCCCGCGGGCAACGGCCTGATAGCTCCACAGGCGCATCACGCCGGGACGCTTGAGCGAGTTGTACGCCTGCCAGTTCTGCTGGCTCGGCGTCTGCTCCATCAGCATGAACGGCGCCCCGTGCTTCAGGCCGCGCATCAAGTCATGCGTCATGGCGGTTTCACTGACCGGCGTCGTCAGAGACGGATAGTTATCCCACGAGACGATATCCATATGCTTCGCCCAGTCGAAGTAGTTGAGCAGCGGGAACGTCCCCATCAGGTTGGTCGTGATCGGCACGTCCTTCGAATGCTCGCGGATCGCTTCCGCCTCAATGTTGTAGCATTCCAGCAAACTATCGGACATAAACCGGCGATAATCCAGGGAAATGCCCTGGAACGCGCTGACGTTGCCTTCGCCCTCCTCACTCAGTCCGTCCGGAAGCACGATTTCGTCCCAGTCGTAGAAAGTGTGGCCCCAGAAGCGGGTATTCCATGCTTCGTTGACGGCATCCAGGGTGCCGTAACGCTTTTGCAGCCAAACGCGGAATTCGGCGGCACAGTTGTCGCAGTAACAGAAACCGCCGTATTCATTGGAT
The DNA here is from genome assembly GCF_038009285.1 of Paenibacillus sp. FSL R5-0378. Taxonomy (NCBI): domain Bacteria; kingdom Bacillati; phylum Bacillota; class Bacilli; order Caryophanales; family Paenibacillaceae; genus Paenibacillus; species Paenibacillus sp. FSL R5-0378. Next base: position 2,107,204 of record NZ_JBBPAY010000001.1, on the reverse strand, counting down.
ACGTGCCAAAGCAGCAGCGCCGGATGATCCTTGTAGCGCTCGGCGAGCTTGCCCGCCATCAAGCGGGAGTATTTGCGGTAAGTCGGGCTGTTCGGGCAGGAGTTATGTCTTCCGCCAAACTTTCTTTTCCGTCCGTAAAAATCGACACGGGTCACATCCGGATGCCGCTTGGCCATCCAGGCCGGATGCGCCCCGGTGCTCGTCGCCAGTACGACGCCAACGCCGTCCTTGTGCAGACGGTCCATCGTTTCGTCGAGCCACCCGAAATCGTATGTGTCCTCGTCAGGCTGGTTCAGCGCCCAGGAAAAGACGTTGATCGTCGCCACGTCGATCCCGGCCAGCTTGAACATCCGCTGGTCCTCTTTCCATTCTTCCGGTCCCCACTGTTCAGGGTTATAATCTCCGCCGTACCAAATTTTAGGCAGTTTATCGTTAATCACGTACCCACTTCCTTTCTCTTGTTGAATCGCCGATAGCCCGTAATCTTGGCCCGTGACGTGACTTAGCCTGTAACAAATAAAATGTCTTCTCAGGCTTCTTGTACCGTAAAAGGTTTCCCACGGTTTTTTCGGCATTCTTCTGTTTTCTTCGGCTATCTTCGGCTATCTTCGGCTTCCTTGGGCTTTCATTTCAGCCTCAGCTTCAACTCACCGATACCTTTTCCTTGTCCCGTGGTGTAATTCGGTACATTTCGCCTGCTGTCGTAATAAATCCATCAGCCGGTAGCTCCTGCCCATCTGGTCCCTGCACCCGGTACAGGGAATGGTCCGCGATCCGGCAGGTCCCACCGTGCGTGGAGGTTATTCCCGCTTCCTTGATCGTTCCGGCGCTCCACTTCATGTCCACCACAAAGCCGCCTCGCGCCCGCAGACCTTTGGTTTCCCCTTCGTTCCAGGCTTCCGGCAGAGCCGGCAGCATCAGGATCTCGCCATGGTGGCTTTGCAGCAGCGCTTCCGCAACGCCGGCCGCATAACCGAAATTGCCGTCAATCTGAAAAGGCGGGTGGTTGCCGAACAGGTTCGGCAGGCTGGAGTCGCTGAGAATCCGCCGGATGGAGCGGTACACGTTTGCCGGCTCCTTAAGCCGCGCGTACAGGTTAAAGATCCAGGCCGCACTCCAGCCCGTGTGCCCGCTTCCCGCCTCAATCCGCTTCTTCAGCGACAAGGAGGCGGCTTGCATCAGCTCCGGCGTATTCTCGTTTACGGCGTCTCCCGGGTACACTCCGTACAGATGGGATACATGCCGATGCCCCGGCTCATTCTCGCCGAAATCGCGCTCCCATTCCCGCATCCGCCCGTCCGGACTCATGCCGGGATGTGCCAGCCGCTCCCGTTTCGAAGACAGCTCCTGCCGGAAATCCTCATCAATCCCAAGCACTTCAGCTGCATTGATGCAGTGTCCGAACAGCTCGTCAATGAGCGCCATGTCCATCGCCGATCCGGCAGCCGTACTGCAAGGCTCTCCCGATTCGGTCAGGAAGACGTTCTCCGGTGAAGTCGAGAGACCCGTCGTCCATCGTCCGTCTGGAAGCTGGACAAGCCAGTCCAGGCAGAACAAGGCGGCTCCTTTCATCAGCGGATACGCCACCTCCTGCAGGTAGGCCGCATCCGGCCGGAACGCATACCGTTCCCACAGATGTCTGGACAGCCACACGCCGCCCATCGGCCAGAACGCCCACATGGCCCGCCCATCCGAAGGCGTCGACATCCGCCACAAATCGGTGTTGTGATGAGCCGTCCAGCCTCTTGCACCGTAATGGATCGCCGCGGTCCGGCTGCCGGTGACGCTCAGTTCCCGGATCAGGTCGAAGAGCGGCTCATGGCATTCTCCCAGACCGCATACCTCGGCCGGCCAATAGTTCATTTCGGCATTAATGTTCGTCGTATAATTGCTGTTCCAAGGCGGCTGCTTGTGCGGATTCCAAATACCCTGCAGGTTCAGCGCCTGCGTACCCGGACGCGAACCGGCAATCATTAAATAGCGTCCATAATGGAACAGCAGCGTTTCGAGGGCCAGATCGACTCCTCCTTGGCGATACAGCTGCAGGCGCTCGTCCGTCGGCATTTCCGCTTCAGCCTGCGGCCGCTGTGGGCTCAGCCCCACCTGCAGGTCCACCCGGTCAAACAGCGCGCGGTAATCATCCAAATGCCGCTGTTTCAGATGCAGGTAATCACTGTCCGCCGCGTCGGCATGTTCCCGGCACAAGCGTACCGGATCGATGCCGGATGCGCCCGGCATGACGTCAAAGCCTGCGAAATCGGTCGCCGCAGCCATCACAAAGGTGACCGTGCTCGCTTTTTCGATCCGCAGCCGCCCTTCTTCCGTCTGCACCTCTCCGTCGGTCCACACCGTCAGTACAGCCGCAAACCGGAGTCCCAGTCCTTCTTCATAGAGAACAGACTGAGGATGATCCCCCAAGTAATTGTCCGCGACATGCGACGGCGCTTGCCCTGTCAGGATCAAAGACGCCGGCTCCGCGCTCACATTGCTAAGATGCGGAGAGGTGAGCCATGCCGTCAACGCCGGCAGCTCAGCCTTCCCAGCCGAACCCCCGCCCTCTGCGGGTTCCGCCCGGAAATGGACGACGATCACCTCATCCGGCCGGCTGGCAAAAGCTTCGCGAATGACGCGCACCCCGCCGGTTTGAAAAGAAACCGACGCGACCGCATGCTCCAAATCCAGCTCACGCTCGTAATCGGTAATCTGATCCATGCGGCCAAAAGCAAAATGCAAATCGCCGAGCGGCTGGTAGGATTCCGTGCGTCGTCCCAGCATCCCGGCTTCGATCAGTGCCTCCGCTTCGGCATACCGACCCTCGGCGACCAATGCCTTGGCCGGCTCCAAATGCCGCAGGGCGTTATAATTAACCGTGTCCCGGGGAAATCCAGACCACAGCGTGTCCTCGTTCAATTGAATTTTCTCTTCTTCCGCCCCGCCGAACACCATGCCTCCCAGCCGTCCGTTTCCGATCGGCAGCGCTTCCTCCCACACGGAGGCCGGCTTGCGGTACCACAGCCTTTTATTGACGGCGCGTTTGCTGCTTTGCTCCACGCTTATCTCTCCCTTTATCCGCGATGAACGGTTGCTTCGAGCACCTTGCCGGACCGGCGGCCGAAGCGTGTGCTTTTATGTCAGGCTGCTTAAGAAAAACGTCTATCGACGTACCTTCAAAGAAGACAGACCGCTTCTAGAGGAGGTTTTTCTTGCGAGATCAGGAAGCAGAAGCTCCGAAACTTATACGTTCTGATCTCTGAAGAAAAACGTCTATCGACTTACCTTCAAAGAAGACAGACCGCTTCTAGAAGGGGTTTTTCTTGCGAGATCAGAAAGCAGAAGCTCCGAAACTTATACGTTCTGATCTCTGAAGAAAAACGTCTATCGACGTACCTTCAAAGGAGACAGACCGCTTCTAGAGGAGGTTTTTCTTGCGAGATCAGGAAGCAATGGCTCTGGAGTCTATACTTTCTGATCTCTTAAGAAATTACGGGAAGCCTGATGTATTGGATCAGACTTCCCGCCCTGTTTGCTTTTCAGCATTTTAAATGAATGATCTTCAAAACGTTATGGCAGCACACGCCAAGCCGAACAGAGCCTTAAGTTCCGCAGTCTCGGGTATTCCCCGCTATTTTTACCGCCAAATAGGCAAGGTACGAATGATCTAACCTTATTCTAAAGTTCTGAAAGCGATTGCAGTACCCCGAAAATTCGATAAAAAATCATGTCTAAATTAGACATTAAGCAGGGCTTTCCGCATCTCATCCGCGCAAGGGAGGCACCGGCTTCCTAGTTCCGGTAAGGAACCAGCTTGCGGTTCAACTCGCGGGTTTGGCTGTATACTTCCTGATACAGGCTGAACAAGCCGCTGTACAATTCGGCCCGCTCCGCATTCGGCGCGTACGTTTTGGCCGGGCGGATGAACGCTTTCGCACAATCCGTCAGCGACGGGAACCAGCCGCAGCCGTATGCAGCGAGCATCGCCGCTCCCATAGCCGGGCCCTGCTCGCTTTCGAGCTTGATGATCGTCGCGTTAAAAATATCGGCCTGCATCTGCAGCCACGTTTCGTTCCGTGCACCGCCCCCAATGGCCACGACCTCATGGATCTCTTTGCCGGATTCGCGTACGATGTCGATCGATTCCCGAAGCGAGAACGTAATGCCTTCAAGCACTGCTCTGGCAAAATGGGAAAGCGTGTGGCCGGAGTCCATGCCGATAAAGCTTCCACGGATATCCGCGTCCGGATGCGGGGTTCGTTCCCCGGAAATGTACGGTGTGAAGAGCAAGCCGCTGCTGCCCGCAGGGATGGACCCGATGCCTTCAAGCAGCTCGTCGAAGCTTTTTTCCTTGGCGAACGTTTCCTTAAACCAGGTCAGGCTGTGACCGGCCGCAAGCGTAACGCCCATAACATAGTACGCGTCCTTTTCGCTGTGATTAAAGAAATGCAGCTTGCCGTCGACCTCCAGTTCCTTACGGCTTTCAAAAGAGAGGACGACGCCTGATGTGCCGATACTGCACATCGTTTGCCCTTCCTGCAAAATGCCCGCTCCGATGGCGCCGCAAGCATTGTCCGCTCCGCCCGCGAAGACCTTGGTCGACGGCAGCAGGCCAGACGCCTCGGCGATGTCAGGCAGCAGCGTGCCCGTTTGATCGAAGGATTCCACGAGCGGAGGACAAAGCGACAGCGGCAGATCAAATGCTGCGGCAATGTCCTGGCTCCACGTTTTGCCCGAGACATCCAGCAGCAGCGTGCCCGCAGCGTCGGAGTAATCCATCGCGTATTCGCCGGAGAGCCGGTATCTCACGTAATCCTTCGGCAGCAGGAATAAGCTGGCTTGGGATAGAATGTCCGGTTCGTTCTCCTGAACCCACAAAATTTTAGGCAGCGTAAAGCCTTCCAAAGCACGGTTTTTGGCAATACTGAGCAGCTTCGATTCCAGCGTGTTCTCGATCTTCCGGCACTGTGCCGTCGTACGCGTGTCGTTCCACAGAATGGCCGGACGCAGCACCTTGCCTTCCGCATCAACCAGCACGAGGCCGTGCATTTGGCCGGAGAAGCTAAGGCCCTCCACTTCCTGCGGGTCGGCACTCGACTTTTCCATCAGTCTGCGGAGACTGACCAGCGTCTTGTCCACCCAGTCTTCCGGATTCTGCTCGCTCCAGCCCGGCTCAGGTCTGCTCAGCGGGTAAGCTTCAGAGTGCTCGTGCACGACTTCTCCCTGGGGATTCACCAGTACCGTCTTGACGGCGCTTGTTCCCAAATCAACACCAATAACGTATTTCATACTTTTTCCTCCTGTATGGATCGAATGGACATCAACGACGAACCAAGGATGTTCCGCATGGAAATCCGGTTCAAAAAAAGGCTGCCCGAAGAAGCTTTCTTCAGGCAACCTTCGTTGCATTTCAAAGAGATTTCAAGATCGGTTTTGAACAGCTATGCCTGATGCTTGCTTCTACTCAGCCAGGATGTACTGGTTCAACTGAGCTTTCAGCAGCTCTTGGCGGCTGGACTCGTTGCGGCGCGGATTTTCATTGTTCAGCGCATACTCGGCCAGGGAAGCCAAGGTGGCTTTGCCAGATACAACGTCTGCGCCGATGCCTTCCTTGAAGCTGGCGTAGCGCTTGTCGATGAAGTCGTCGAACACGCGATCTTCGATCAGCTTAGCGGCTACCTTCAAGCCTTTTGCGTAAGTATCCATACCTGCGATATGCGCCAGGAACAGATCTTCCGGCTCAAACGACTGACGGCGTACTTTGGCGTCGAAGTTAATGCCGCCTTTGCCAAGACCGTCGTTCTTCAGCACTTCATACAGCGTAAGCGTGGAATCGTAAATGTTCAGCGGGAACTCGTCGGTATCCCAGCCGAGCAGCATGTCGCCTTGGTTGGCGTCCAGGGATCCGAGCATACCGTTGATACGGGCTACACGAAGCTCGTGCTCGAACGTGTGTCCGGCCAGCGTTGCATGGTTGGCTTCCAGGTTCAGCTTGAAGTGCTTGTCGAGATCGTATTTTTGCAGGAACGAAATCGTCGTCGCCGCATCAAAGTCGTACTGATGCTTTGTCGGCTCCTTCGGTTTTGGTTCGATCAGGAACTGAGCGTCAAAGCCGATTTCCTTCGCATAATCCACAGCCATGTGGAACAGGCGGGCCATGTTGTCCATTTCAAGCTTGAGGTCCGTATTCAGCAGGGTTTCATACCCTTCGCGTCCGCCCCAGAATACGTAGTTTTCCGCACCGAGCTGTTTGCCGACTTCGAGGCCTTTTTTGACTTGGGCTGCAGCATGGGCATACACGTCCGCGTTGCAAGTAGAACCGGCACCGTGCATGTAGCGTGGATTTGTGAACATGTTGGCTGTGTTCCATAGCAGCTTCTTGCCGGAGGTCTTCATACCTTGGCCGATCAGGTCGACGATCGTGTCGATGTTGCTGTAGAACTCACGCAGGCTGCTTCCTTCCGGTGCGATGTCGATATCATGGAAGCAGAAGAACTGCAGATTCATTTTGTCCAAAAATTCAAAAGCGGCTTCCACACGGGCTTTGGCCTTGTCCATGCCGTCGTATTTGTCCCAGCTGCGGACAGCGGTCTCTACGCCGAACGGATCGGAACCACCGGCAGTCAGCGTATGCCAGTAAGCCATCGCAAAGCGAAGATGCTCTTCCATCGTTTTGCCTGCTACCACTTCTTGCGGGTTATAAAATTTGAACGCGTACGGATTGGTCGAACGGCTTCCTTCATAAGCGATCTTCCCAACGTTCTCAAAGTATGCCATGTATAATCCTCCTCAAAATTTGCTTGTCGCAAACGTTTACAGGAATATAGTAACACATCAGACCGACTTTGTATATTGGTTAAACAAAGTTTTTTTTAAAGTTGATTTCGGGTTGCTTTTTGCCGCGGATGGCTCTAGACTAATTGATTATGTGCTAATGGGATAACTTGAAGGATGTGCGATATACATGAAAGTCACCGGCGACCAGGCTCTGGTCAAAAAAATAAACCGCTCGCTTGTGCTTCACACGATCCGCAAGCATTCCTCCACCCTCTCCAGAGCCCGGGTATCGGAAATGACCGGTCTGAACAAGGCGACCGTCTCCAATTTGGTAGCCGAGCTGTGCGAACAGCAGCTGGTCACCGAGGTCGGGCCGGGCAAGTCCAGCGGTGGGCGTAAGCCGCTGCTGCTGCATTTTAACGCGATGGCCGGCACCGTCATCGGCATTGAGCTGCGGGTGAAGCAGCTGACGGCCGTGCTGTGCGACCTGGGAGGCAACGTACTGGAGGAGCGCGATCATACGCTTGCGCGTCACGATTTGTCTTATGTGCTTGAAGCAATGAAGAAGGTGATCTCGAGTCTTATGGAAGCGGCTCCGGACACGCCATACGGCACCGTCGGGATCGGGGTCGGCGTGCCCGGCATGGTGGATGAGAATGGGATCGTTTTATTTGCTCCCAACCTCGGCTGGGAAATGGTTCATTTGCGTCAGCTGCTGGAGGAAGCCTTTTCGGTGCCCGTCACCATTGATAACGAAGCTAACGCCGGGGCGCAGGGCGAGCTGAATTTCGGCGCGGCAAAGGATGTGCGCCACCTGCTCTATATCAGTGCTGGCTCGGGTATCGGTTCGGGTATTATCATCGGCGGGGAGCTGTACAAGGGTGCACGGGGGTACGCAGGGGAGACCGGCCATATGTGCATCGAAGCCGACGGAAGGCCTTGCACCTGCGGAAGCCGGGGCTGCTGGGAGCTCTACGCCTCGGAGAAAACGTACGATACGGCCGGCACTGCCTTGCCAGCCCACAATACGCCTGAGCTGGTGCGCCTGGCTTCCGAGGGAAACGAGGCTGCCCGGGAACAATTCGCCCAGATGGGCAAATATTTGGGCATCGGCGTAACCAACCTCATCAACAGCTTCAATCCCGAGCTCATCGTGATCGGCGGGGCGCTGTCCGAAGCCCGGGATTGGCTGGCCGGGCCGATGCAGGCGGTCGTCGCGGAGCGGACGCTGCCTTATCATAAGCAGCAGCTCGAGATCACCTTCTCCCGGCTTGGCAGCCGGGGAACGATGATCGGCGCAGGCTTCGCCGCCGTCATGCATTTTCTTGGCCACGCGCGCGTCACGCTGTAATCGAGGGGTATACAAAAGGCCGGAGATCCATGGATCTCCGGCCTTTTTCATCTATGGTGCGGGGTCATCGCCCGCACGGACGGTAATCGACATCCCGATCCAACAGCGAGCCTTTGGCTCGCCCTAGAAGTTGTCGCGCGTCCTGTAAAAGCATATAAAAAGCTAATTTTACAATAACCAGATTATTCAAAAGCTAGTAAGATAGTGTCATATGGAGGTGGAGATGTTGAACGACAAAAACATTAAACTCAGGATTGGCTGGATTATTCCAAACGTTTTTATGTATCTTCTTTTTATAGGTGTTGGAACCTTTGTACTTATTAATGCAGATGGTTTAAGAGAGATCAATCGACTTGGCATTTGGGTATTCATGCTGCTTCTTATACTATTTGCGGCCTTGTTTGGTTCATATCGAATTTGGACTTGGATAAAGCAGGGAAAAATATAGCATAAAGAAAGGGAGCCTGCACGGACGGTACTCAACATCCTGATCCAATAGCGAGCCTCCGGCTCGCCACTAAGGTAGATGTTGACGCGCGTCCTGATTAGTCCCTCCATAGATGCCTGCACGGACGGTCGCACCCACGCGCGTGGGTTCTCTCCCACACAACCACTCCAAAATAAAAAAACGCCATCGGCGTTGTTTGTTTTAATCAATATGGAGCGGGTGATGGGAATACTCAACATCCCGATCTAACAGCGAGCCATCCACCTCGCCACTAAGGTAGATGTTGACGCGCGTCCTGATCAGTCTCTTCATAGATGCCTGCACGGACGGTCGCACCCACGCGCGTGGGTTCTCTCCTACACAACCACTCCAAAATAAAAAAACGCCATCGGCGTTGTTTGTTTTAATCAATATGGAGCGGGTGATGGGAATCGAACCCACGCTATCAGCTTGGAAGGCTGAAGTTCTACCATTGAACTACACCCGCATATCACCTGTAAAAGCAAAGCCGCCAAGGCGAATCTCGTACTTTCTCAGGGTGAATGTCTAGTATCGGGATGACACGATTCGAACATGCGACCCCCTGGTCCCAAACCAGGTGCTCTACCAAGCTGAGCTACATCCCGTTGCATTCAAGATATATCATCTTGTGAAGACAAGAAATAATATACCACGGATGCCGCGGGATTGCAATACTTTTTTAATTCAGCAGAAAGGCCCGTTCGAAATCCTCAGGCGAAATCGGCTTGCTGAAATAGTAGCCTTGTCCCTCGTGGCAGCGCTGCTCTTTCAAGAAATGGAGCTGCTCCTCATTCTCTACGCCTTCGGCCGTTACCTTGAGCTGCAGATGATGCGCCATCGATGCAATCGTGGAGACGATCGCCGCATCGTTATGGTCGCTCATCACTTCGTGGACGAAGGAACGGTCGATTTTCAGCCGGTCGATCGGCATGTTTTTCAAGTAATGCAGCGAGCTGTACCCCGTCCCGAAGTCATCGATACTGATGAAGACGCCGAGCTGCTTCAAGCGCCGAAGCTGGTCAAAGGCCGTCTCCTTGTCAAACGTCATGCTTTCCGTAATTTCCAGCTCGACATACTTCGGATCCAAGCCGATTTCCTCCAGGATGGACCCGATGCGTTCAGCCAGCTGGGGCTGGAGAAACTGGCGCATGGATAGATTAATCGATACGCAGATCGGCTTATACCCCGCCTGCTGCCATTTTTTATTCTGCATGCACGCCGTACGGAGAACCCATTCGCCAAGAGGAACAATCAGACCGCTTTCCTCTGCCAGCGGAATGAATTCGGCCGGCGAAACGAATCCCCGTTTCGGATGCCGCCAGCGCAGCAGCGCCTCCATGCCAACGATCTCGCTGCTCTCCAAATGAACGAGCGGCTGGTACTCCAAATAAAACTCTTCCCGCTCGATCGCTTTACGCAGGTCGTTCTCCAAGCGGAGCCGCTCCTTCGCCTTCATCTGCATGGATGGGACAAAGTGACGGACGTCGACCCCATAGTCTTTGGCATGATGAACGGCGGTGTCCGCATGCTGAATCAGCTCTTCGGCCGTGTCTCCATCCTGCGGAAAGACCGCCATCCCTGCGCAGAGCGTGATATGATAATCGTTTTCCTCGATGACGACGGGCTTTTCAAAGAGCTTCAGCAAATAGCGGATTCGCTCCATCCCCTCTTCCACGCCGGCAAGCGCAGGCAGAATGATGGCGAACTCATCAGCGCCCATACTGAACACTTCCTCCCTGGACCGGGTATTCCGTTTGAGGCGGTCGCCGACAAGCTGCAGAATCCGGTCCCCCGCCTGATGCCCAAGGGAGTCATTGATATTTTTGAAGCGGTTGACGTTAAAAACGACGACCCCTGTCATTTCATGTCCCGCATTTTTGATCTTACTGGAAATGCGCTGAGTCAACCGGCGTTTGTTCGGAAGTCCCGTCAGGTCATCATGGAACGCCAGATAGTTCATCCGCGCCTCCACCCGCTGTTGTTCCCGGAATGGATCCTCGATCGTCAGGCGGTAAACCCCTTTGAGCATCAGATAGTAAGCCACACCTCCGGAAAGGGTGCCAAGCAGGTAATCCCACTGGTACGTATGATTCGCCGTCATCATCAGCCCCTGTCCGAGAGCGGAGTAAATCAGCGCCCGGATAATAATAAGCAGCGATGGGGCCCGGTCCTTTCTGCCCCGGTACATGATCGATCCGATGCCAATCAGGCATACCGCAATGATCACCAGGTCTAAATATTTCTTCAGCCAATTGATGCTGCCATAGTTCATCAGCAAAGGAAGTTTCTGATGCCACAGGAAGAAGGCAAGCACACCAAATACGATCACGGCCGACGTGATCATAAATGCGAAGCGTTTATGGGTAATCGACACCATCGTGTCTTTCAGATTATAAATCGACAGAAGCCCGAGGGCGCACGCCCCCTTGGAGATGATAAGCAGCCACATGGCATCGTCCTGGTTTAATGCAAAGCCGAATAGAGGAATTCCGAGCAAGCTGACCGTCTGCAAAAAGTCAAACACAGCCAGAGACAAAAACAGCGCAGCCGTATACAGCCTATGCCGCGACAGTTTGTGCGAAAATAACAGCCATCCCTGGGCGAACACGGCAAAGCTGACAGCTACGCTGCTCCAGCCGGCGAGGACATAAACCGTCTTGAACCAGCCGGCGCCATCATTACTGTATAAAAATGCAGTTTGAACGACCTGAACCGCAACAAAAAACAAGATTCCCACCAAGGCCGTCCTGATTGTTCGTCTTTTCTCTACTCTGGTATGCATGCAGTCCTCTGACCCCCGGGCTTTTTCTGAAATATTTATATATGAATTTCATGCTAAATAATTCCACGTTTATGCCGACATTCCTGCTAACATTAGACAATAATTTTGCATTGGGGCCATCGTTCGACATGAGTCGTTTTGCAAAAAAATGAATCCTCATCCTCCTTCATCCGTATTGTAGATTATAATACCTAAGGGGTGTGGCATTGTATGATCATTACAACAACCGAAAATGTAGCCAATCATGAAATTATCGAGGTACTCGGCACCACGTTTGGAGTCGTCGTTAGAGCCAGAGGCATCGGCGGGGACATTATGGCTTCCCTCAAGGGCCTTGTCGGCGGCGAGGTGAAGCAGTACACCCAGATGATTGAGGATGCGCGGCGGCAGGCGGTGGACCGGATGGTGCAGAACGCGCATGCCATGGGCGGTGACGCCATCGTGATGATGCGCTTTGACAGCGGGGATATCGGCAATAACATGAGCGAAATTGTTGCCTACGGCACGGTCGTTAGAACCCGTCCTGCTAGCTGATGGGAGGTATGGTCATTATTCTGCTCATATACGCCTTGGAGCTGGTCGCTTTTCTGCTGCTGTTATGGGTAAGCTGGCGCTTCTTCGACAAGAGATACCGCCGCAGGGACGATAGCGGGGGCAGCAGGGACATCATGAACGGATCGTTTACGCCGACTTCGGAAGTATTTATTGACCCGAAAGACGGTCATAAATACCAGGTCTATTATAATCACCGTACCGGTGAACGCGAATATATCAGACTCGATTGAAGCCAAAAAAGGGCTGCCCGTACTTGCGACGGGCAGCCCTTTTTCTAATGAACCAAATGAAGCGGTTTATTTGTGTTTCGGATCAAAGTTGACTTCCGGAGTCGTCAGCTTGTCGTAGAAATCCACGTACTTGTCCTTATCCTCCGATGCCCTAAGCGCCATGGCGGAACGTGGATGCTCCCCCAGCGTTCCCGTAACCATGTAAGGAATCAGGTAGCCCCATTCCTCCTTCTCACGAAGCGGAATCATCAGGCGTTCGATCAAATCCAGCACCGGACGAAGGTTGTAATGGGTATTTTTCAGATGAGTGACGAGCAGCTCGGTCGGGCAGTTGCCAGCCGCGCGGCCCATTCCGTATACAGACGCATCCAGCAGCTCCACGCCCAGCTCCGCAGCGGTCAGCGTGTTGGAGAAGGCCAGCTGCATATTGTTATGCGTATGAACGCCAAGGCGCTTGTTCGGCAGGTGCTTCTTGAACTTCTCGACCAAATACTCCATGTCCTTGTGGTCAAGGCTTCCATAGGAGTCGACGATATAGACGACATCGACCACGCTCTCCCGGATCATTTCGAAGGCTTCCAGCAGCTCGTTCTCCATGACGTTGGACAAAGCCATAATATTCAGTGTCGTTTCGTAACCGCGTTCATGGAACGTCTGCACCAGCTCCAGCGCTTTATCCACGTCCTTGATGTAGCAAGCAACACGGATCAAATCCAGCATGCTCTCTTCGCGCGGCAAAATATCATTCTCATCGACACGGCCGATATCCACGAGGGCGGACAGCTTGGTTTTGCCCTTCTGGGGGATCACTTCACGCAGGAAGGAATCGTCCAAAAAGCGCCAAGGTCCGGCAGAATCGGCGCCCTTCAGCAGTTTGGGTGAATTTTTGTAGCCGATTTCCATATAGTCAACACCGGCCTCATTCAGTCCGGCGTATAAAGTTTGTACAAATTCGACGCTGAAGTCCCAGTTATTAACCAGTCCCCCATCGCGAATCGTGCAATCGACAATTTTACAAGGGTTTGTTTTCATCCAACAAGCTTCTCCTTCCGGCATAAAATTTATTCCTTCATCATACTTGAAGGTGACCAGAAAAGTAAAGGTTAATTGTCCGGACGGTTATGACCGCGAAATGACGGCATACGAAATAAAGCGGCTATCCGCTCAGGATTCCGCTTTACGTTCATGGTCTTATGAGGATGCCGCTTGCGACAAAATCCACTCCAGCAGGGTCCGGACCATCACTCCGGTGCCTCCCTTCGGATTCACACCCCGCTCTTTTTGGGCGTAGGCCGTTCCGGCGATATCGAGATGAACCCACGGCAGCCCTTCGGCAAAGGTGCCGATAAACAGGCCTGCCGTAATCGCAGCCCCCCTGCCTCCGGTGCTGTTGCGAATGTCCGCCACGTCGCTTTTGAGCATATCCCAAAATTCCTTGTAAGCAGGAAGCGGCCATACTTTTTCACCGGATCTTTTCGAAGCGAGGATCAGCTCCTGGAGAAAAGTGTCATCATTCGTTACCGCTCCAGTCGCCACATCCCCTAAAGCCGTCACGACGGCGCCTGTGAGCGTCGCCACATCGATGAGACGGACCGCTCCGAGCTGTCTGGCATAAGTCATGCCATCGGCGAGCACCACTCTGCCTTCCGCATCGGTGTTCAGCACCTCGATCGTCCGCCCGCTGAACGACCGGATCAAGTCCCCCGGCTTAAAGGCACCGCCTCCAGGCATGTTCTCGGCACTCGGAATGACAGCCACAACGTTCACCTTCGGCTTCAGCGTTCCAAGTGCGTTCATGACACCCAGCACCGCAGCGGCTCCGGCCATATCGCTGATCATCTCTTCCATACCGAGCCGCTTCTTCAGAGAGATGCCCCCGGTATCGAACGTAATGCCTTTGCCGACAAGCCCTATAACGTCATCCCAGCTGTCCCTTCCTTGATACTTCATCACGATCATCCGCGGAGGTTGAATGCTCCCCTGGCCAACCGAGAGCAATCCACCCATGCCGAGCGCCTTTTGCTCTTCGACATCCAGCGTGTGTGATTCCATGCCATGCTTCCGGGCAATCCGCTGCGCATGCTTCGCCAGATCTTCTGGAACCAGCATATTCCCAGGGAGATTCGTTAAATCCCGCGCCAAACAGGTAGCTTCGGCCGCCGCTTTCCCACGGACAATGCCTTGACGCCATTCTTCAGCTTCCCGGGGATCCGCGTTTCCTTTTCGAAAAAGCACCAGCTCTTTAATTCCATGGTACGTCGGATGGTTTCGTTTGTACTGCTTGATCCGGTATGCTCCCAGAATGAACCCTTCGGTTAGGGCCTGGGCCGCAGTTATCGTGTTCTGTTCCGCAGTAAATCGCATCATGGTGATCGGCACTTCCCATGCCAGGCTTTGGGCTTGGATTTTGAGCGCGGTTTTAGCCGCCTGGGCGGCAGCAAGCCTGAGTTCTTCGGAGGTCAGCGGACGTTCGCCGATCCCGACTAGAATAACGGCGCGATGGCCGCTTGAATCAGGCACTGGCAGTGCGTGGATTTGATTGAAGGCAGCACCGAACAGGCGGCTGTCCCTGAGCTGCTGCACAATGGGTGCAAGACTGGGAGAAAGTGCGTTATCCTCAAAGTCCTTTTGGGAAACCATAACAACAAGCGCATCCATACTGAGCTGAGCAGCTTCCGTATGATCCTTCCATGTGACCGTAATATCTTGTCCTTCGGAAAACGGATGTCCATTCATCGGCGTCATCTTCCTTTGTCTTCAAGTTTTCGGACGATAGTCATATATATTATTCCACCGTTGTCCAAAGCAACTCCAAAGACAAAATGTTCCTGCTGTGCCGAATCAGGACATTTCAACGATCGGAAGCGAGATCACAAACTCTGTTCCCTTCCCTACTTTGCTGTCCACAGAAATATATCCCCGGTGATTTTTGATGATCCGGTAACTGACGGACAGACCAAGGCCTGTCCCGCTTTCCTTGGTCGTAAAGAAGGGATCGAACAAATGGCTCAGCGTGATATGATCCATACCCTTTCCGTTATCCGAAATACATATATTCACGTTTTTCTGGTCCTTGCGCGTGCGGATTTCAATCCTCCCGGTATGCTCATGTCCCTGATCAGCAATCGCATCCATTGCGTTTTTAATGATGTTGAGAATGACCTGCTTAATCTGCTTTACATCGACGGAAATATGAAGGGGTGTAGACTCATCGAGCAAAACAACCTCGCAGCCATTCATCAGCGCTTCGCTCTCCGTAAGGAGAACAACTTCCTTTAGCAAAGACGAAACCGGGATGACGGTCGTTTGCGGTGCAGATGGCTTGGAAGAATTCAGAAATTCATAAATAATGTCGTTCGCCCGGTCGATCTCGGTCAATATAATGCGCGCATACTCGTCTTTTCCGAGCTTGGTCAAATGAGGTCTCAGCAGCTGAATGAATCCACGGATGGCCGTGAGCGGGTTGCGGATTTCGTGGGCGATCGATGCCGAAATTTTGCCGAGCATCGCCAGCTTGTCGTTTCGGTAGGCGGTTTGTTCGATCTGCTTGAAATCGGATACATCCTTGACACTAAATAAAAAATCACCGTCCATTTGATCGCCGTAGGTGACCGTAAGAAGCCACTGGCGTCCGGTTTCATCACTTAGCTCATGGTATCTTTTTCGGTGAAAAATGGTTTCACGGTAAATACGCAATATTTTCTTCTTCTTATACCGGCTTAACTGGGGATGACGCAAAATTTGAAGCAAGGTTAGGCCAGTCAACGACTTACGGGAAATTTCCAACAACCTCGCCATTTGCACATTGATAAATGTCAAAACGCCCTCACTGTCGAAAAGAATTACCCCACTGTCCAAGTGCTCCAAAATGTTCTCGTACTTGTTCTTCACAAGCTGCGTAGATTGAAACGCCTCCAGGGACTGCAATAACGTCTCTTGGATTTCGCTCACACGATGCCCCCCCTTTATAAGGAAATGACGGAATTGGCAAATCGTTAGCAGGCAGATATTCCATCTTTTGGCCAGTAATAAAGATTAGTTTAATCATAGACAAGCTCGCCGGAAAACTCAACAAGAGATACTGTCGAAAAAAGAAAAAATGGTCCCAGCCTGAAAATGATGGCCGTCAATCGGTGTTCTTTCTTAGCCGAAAGTCCCCGCTTATGCTGACGTTTCTCCTGTAAAAATAAGGATGTCGTCTCTTGCGAAAGCGAATCTTAAAACAAAAGCATCAGACACAAAAAATTTATTTTTGTACCTGATGCTATGTCATGACCGGGCGCTCAGCCGGGACGATTTCCGCCGATTCGACGGCAGGCCCGGGTATCCGATGAAATTTTATGATTTATGCTGAAGACGCAGCCGGCGCTGGCTCATGACCGCGAGTCTTTTCTTCAGCTCGCTCTGCCATTTCTCGTCTTGAATTTGCTTGGCGACCGTCAACAAATCAAGGGCCATGTCAATCTGGCTCTGAATGATGTCTTTCGGGTCTTCCTTCTCACAGTTGACCACATTTTCAAAAATGGTCTCTTCGTCCTCGATCACATAATCCTGAAAGTCAATTTCTGCCGCCCCGTCACCATGCGCATATTCGGCCAAAATTTCGTATTCATTCTCAACCTTGTAATGAACCTCAACCCGGTGGCACACGGGACAGAACAACAGGGGAACATTATGGACTTGAGTGCGATAATGTTTAAGTGTACCTTTCGTTCCAACCATACTTGCTCCGCAGCAATAACTCATTCCAGTTCACCCTCCTCTGGATTCCACCGTATTTCTTCATAATGTATTCGATTCCAAGCTCGACAATTCCTTTTTTTCAACCCTGACGGGACCCAAGTTTTATCATGTATGCCTGCTCTTTGGTTTTCTATATCGCCCTGTTCAAATCCTGCTAAAGAGATCACTTCATTCTATATTAATGCCAAAACAAGACGTTATGCCGCTCCTAGCCATATTTCAACTTCTCCGAGGCATGCTAAACCCAAAACCACAGTTGATGAAAAACCCCCTTGGCCTGCATCAAGCAAGGCAAAGGGGGCTTGTCCGAATATTTAAAAATTAGTTGGTTACCAGATTTTTGTCGCCTGGTTTCCAGTTCATTGCGCACAATCCGCCGGATTGCAGCGCTTGGAGGACGCGAAGGGTTTCTTCAACGCTGCGGCCGATATCGTTGTGGTTAACCACTTGATATTTCAGCTCGCCTTCAGGGTTGATGATGAACAGCCCGCGAAGAGCAACGCCTTCTTCTTCGATGTACACGCCGTAGTCTTTTGCAACGGATCTCGTGATGTCGGAAGCCAGCGGGAAGTTGATTTTTCCAAGACCGTTCGAGTCGCGCGGTGTGTTGATCCAAGCCTTGTGGCTGTGGATGGAGTCCGTGCTCACACCCAGAATTTCAGCGTCAAGCGCTTTGAACTGCTCGTAAGCATCGCTCAGCGCAGTGATTTCCGTAGGGCATACGAAAGTGAAATCGAGTGGATAGAAGAAAAATACGAGCCATTTACCGCGATAGTCAGTCAGGCTTGCTTTACTGAAATCCGTGCCGTCACCTGTTACAGTTTCCATCGTAAATTCAGGAGCCGGTTTACCTACTAAACGTTCTGCCATGTCAAAAATTCCTCCTTTAATATAAAGAACAACTGCTCTGTTCTAGATTAAGTATCGTATTGCATCCCAAGTGGAATCTACATTTCAAATGGTATCATTCGACGAAATCAAAGTCAAGATTATATAGGTTATTTATTTATAATAATTATAAATAAGAAAATATCGTGAACTTTTCAACGAATCTTCAGCAGACGGATGTAAAAAAAAGGGGCCGCCGATCACCCGGCAGCACCCTTTCCAAAAAAATCCCTTCATTTATATAGCGCTAAAACGACCTCAATATCACGTTGAAAATTACTTCTTCATCGCAGCCACGATCAGGTCGCCCATCTCCCGTGTGCCGATCGCCTTGCTCTTATCCACTGCGATGTCGCCTGTGCGATGTCCGGCATTCAGCACGTCAGCCACAGCTGCTTCAATCGCGTCTGCCGCATCGCCGTATCCAAACGTGAGGCGGAACATCAGCGCCAGTGACAGAATCGTGGCGATCGGATTCGCCAGGTTCTGACCCGCGATATCCGGTGCGGAGCCGTGAACCGGCTCATACAAGCCGAACGCGCCTTCTCCCATCGAAGCGGACGACAGCATGCCGATCGACCCGGTCAGCATAGCGGCTTCGTCGCTCAAAATATCGCCAAACATGTTCTCCGTCACGATGACGTCGAAGCTGGCTGGCCGGCGCAGCAGCTGCATGGCGCAGTTGTCGACAAGCACATGCTCCAGCTCCACGTCCGGATAATCCGGAGCGACCCGATTCACCACTTCACGCCACAGGCGGGAAGTTTCGAGCACGTTTGCCTTATCGACGGAAGCGAGCTTCTTCCGGCGCTTCTGGGCGATTTCAAAGGCTTGGCGCACGATCCGTTCCACTTCCGCCACATTGTACACGCAAGTGTCCACCGCTTCTTCGCCATGCTCGCCTTGACGTCTCAGCTTGTCACCGAAGTAAATGCCGCCGGTCAGCTCCCGTACAACCATCAGGTCCGTGCCTTCCAGCACCTCAGGCTTCAGCGTCGAGGCGTCCTTCAAGCAGTCGAACACCACGGCCGGACGCAGGTTGGAGAACAATCCGAGCGCCTTGCGGATACCGAGCAGGCCAGTCTCCGGACGGAGTTCCTTCGGATTGTTGTCCCATTTCGGTCCGCCTACCGCGCCAAGCAGCACCGCGTCTGCATTTTTGCATACCGCCAGCGTCTCTTCCGGAAGCGGGGTTCCCTTCTCGTCGATTGCGATTCCCCCGAACAGCGCATGCTCCGTTTCAAACGAATAGCCGAACAGCTCCTCCGTGCGCTTGAGCACTTTCTCCGCTTCTGCGACAACCTCCGGCCCGATGCCGTCCCCTGCGATTACTGCAATCTTTTTAACCTCTGCCATAATATCAGTCACTCCTTCAGATACCTCGTTTTCACTGTCCTAATTCTCTATATACTGTTGTAACACATGAAGGAGAGCATTGACCAAGATATAGAATCTATGACCTTAATAGTATTTTCCTATAAGCTGACAGAATGGATTAAATTATTCTATACCTGCCTTAACAAGGCACATTTCTTTTCCTGATTAATCCGGGTACAATGATATTGTTTGGACTTATACTCTTCAATCGCAAAGGAGTTGAACGGATTCATGCAGTATACGTATTTGGGAAAATCCGGTTTAAAAGTGAGCCGCTTGTGCCTGGGAACGATGAACTTCGGACCGGCGACGGACGAGAAGGAAGCGTTCCGCATCATGGACGCGGCGCTTGACGCCGGCGTTCAATTTTTTGATACCGCTAACATTTACGGCTGGGGCGAAAATTCCGGCTTGACCGAAACCATTATCGGCCGCTGGTTCGCCCAGGACGGCGGCCGCCGCGAAAAGGTGGTCCTCGCCACCAAGGTTCATGGCGACATGAGCGATCCGGCGGACGGTCCGAACGGGCCGCGGGGCCTGTCCGCGTACAAAATCCGCAGACACCTGGAAGGCTCGCTCCGGCGCCTGCAGACCGACCATATCGAGCTGTACCAAATGCACCATGTCGACCCGAACGTCACTTGGGACGAGCTGTGGGGCGCTTTTGAAATCGCGGCGAACCAGGGCAAAATCGGCTACGTCGGCTCCAGCAACTTTGCTGCCTGGCAGCTGGCCATCGCCCAAAGCGAAGCGAAGAACCGCCATTTCCTCGGCCTGGTGTCCGAGCAGCATAAATACAGCCTGAACTGCCGCCTTCCGGAGCTGGAAGTGCTGCCGGCTGCGCAAAGCCTCGGCCTCGGCGTGATCCCGTGGAGCCCGCTCGACGGCGGATTGCTCGGACGCAACGCGCTGAAGAAGCTGGAAGGCACGCGCAGCGGCGGAAGCGCGGAGCGCATCGAGAAGCATCGCGACAAGCTCGAGGCGTTTGCCGAATTGTGCAATGAGCTCGGCGAGCCGCAGGATAACGTCGCGCTTGCCTGGCTGCTGAGCAATCCGGCGGTGACGGCGCCGATTATCGGGCCGCGCACGTTGGAGCAGTTCGAAAGCTCCCTCGGCGCGCTCGAAATCAAGCTGGATGAAGCCGTGCTGAAGCGGCTGGACGAAATCTTCCCGGGACCGGGCGGCGCCGCTCCCGAGGCGTATGCCTGGTAAGCGGGCATAACGGCCGCTGCTCCCGAAATGCAAAAGGCGGATCCCCTCTATATCCGGGGATCCGCCTTTTTATATTGATGGATGAGTGCCGTATGTTATTTCTTGATCCAATGCATCATTTCGCGCAGCTGACCGCCGACAACTTCGATCGGATGGTTAGCTTCGTTACGGCGCGTTGCATTCAGGAATGCACGGTTGGATTGGTTCTCAAGGATAAAGTCGCGGGCGAATTTACCTTGTTGGATGTCGGACAGCACTTCCTTCATCGCTTTCTTCGTTTCTTCCGTTACGATGCGAGGTCCAGTTACATAGTCACCGTACTCAGCCGTATTGGAGATGGAGTCACGCATGTTAGCCATGCCTCCTTCATAGATCAGGTCAACGATCAGCTTCATTTCGTGGAGGCACTCGAAGTAAGCCATTTCCGGAGCGTATCCAGCTTCAACCAGCGTTTCGAATCCGGCTTTGATCAGCGCAGTTACGCCGCCGCAAAGTACGGCTTGCTCACCGAACAAATCGGTTTCGGTTTCTTCGCGGAAGGAAGTCTCGATAACCCCTGCGCGGGTACAGCCGATACCTTTTGCATAGGCCAGTCCGATTTGCTTCGCATTGCCAGTAGCGTCCTGCTCAATGGCGATCAGGCCAGGAACCCCGAAGCCTTCGACATACGTACGGCGAACCATGTGACCTGGGGATTTTGGAGCAACCAAGAGCACGTCGGAATCTTTAGGAGCGACGATTTGTCCAAAATGAACGTTGAAGCCGTGGGAGAACATGAGCGCTGCGCCTTTTTTCAGGTTAGGCTCGATTTCGTTTTTGTACACGGATGCTTGAGTTTCGTCCGGCATCAGGATTTGTACTACGTCCGCTTGGCTTGTTGCTTCGGCAACGGACAGAACTTCGAAACCGTCGTTTTTAGCTTTATCGAAAGATTTGCCTTCGCGAAGACCGATAACGACCTTGACACCGCTGTCACGCAGGTTTTGCGCCTGTGCGTGGCCTTGGCTTCCGTATCCGATAACGGCAACGGTTTTTCCTTTTAAAGCGCTGAGTTCTGCGTCTTGCTCGTAATAAGTTGTAACTGGCATGTGAATAAATCCTCCTTTGTTTTTAAAAAGAACCCTTCATAAAGAGCGGGTGTTTCAAAGGACCCTGCACCCGGTTTGTCCCGCTTTCGGGATACGATCCTCTCAAACCCCCGCTCTTTAGCGGGAATTTAATGAATATGTTGTTGTGTATGATTATGCATTTCCGCGAATCATGGCGGTAACTCCGGTGCGAGACAGCTCCCGGATTCCGTACGGCTTCAAGAGCTCTATCATGGCGTCGATTTTCGAGGAATCCCCGACAACCTGAACCATAATGCTGCCGCTTCCGATGTCGACGACCGAAGCGCGGAACGTTTCCACGACGCCGAGGATTTCCGGACGT
This sequence comes from Paenibacillus sp. FSL R5-0378, assembly GCF_038009285.1. Taxonomy (NCBI): domain Bacteria; kingdom Bacillati; phylum Bacillota; class Bacilli; order Caryophanales; family Paenibacillaceae; genus Paenibacillus; species Paenibacillus sp. FSL R5-0378. The sequence continues at coordinate 2,085,398 of NZ_JBBPAY010000001.1, read as the reverse complement.
TCCGCCGGCTCCGCGCTGACTTTGATCAGCGCCAGCTCCCGCGCTACCATTGGCTTGGAGCTAAGGTTGATCACCTTGATAACATCGATCAATTTGTACAGCTGCTTCTCGATTTGCTCCAGCGTCATGTCGTCACCGATCGTGACGATGACCATGCGGGAGAGCCCCGCTTCTTCCGACTGCCCGACCGTAATGCTCTCAATGTTGAAGCCGCGGCGTCCAAACAGTCCGGATACCCGCTGCAGCACGCCCGGCTGGTCATTCACTAGAACGGCAATGGTATGTCTCATGCTCATAATTATGCATCCCCCATCAACATTTGATCAATGGTCGAGCCTTGAGTTACCATCGGATACACGTTCTCACCCTTGCTGACCACAAATTCCACAACGACAGGTCCCGGTGTTTCGAGCGCTTCTTTCCAGGCCGTTCTGGCCTCTTCCTTGTTCGTCGCCCGAAGTCCCTTCACTCCGTAAGCCTCGGCCAGTTTGACGAAATCCGGGCTTCCTTCCAGATCGATATGGCTGTAACGGTTATCGTAAATCAGTTCCTGCCACTGACGAACCATACCGAGCACCTGGTTGTTGATGATGACAACCTTCACCGGTATGTTATTGATGGCACAGATGGCAAGCTCCTGAGAGCACATCTGCATGCCGCCGTCACCATTCACCGAAATGACGAGCCTTTCCGGATTGGCCATTTGGGCACCGATGGCGGACGGAAGTCCAAATCCCATCGTTCCGAGGCCGCCTGAGGTCACCCAGGAGCGCGGCTGATTGAACTTATAGTACTGTGCAGCCCACATTTGATGCTGCCCTACGTCAGTAGTGACGATCGCTTCGCCCTTCGTCGTATCGTTCAACAGCTCGATAACCCATTGCGGCTTGAGCTCTGTATCCGAATCAGCGTAGCGGAGCGGATGTTCCAGCTTCCACTGCTGAACCCGGGTTCTCCAAGCCTCTGCCTTGCCGGCCCGCTTCACATCGTTGTTCAGCATTTCTAGCACCGTCTTGCAGTCGCCTACGATCGGAATGTCTGTCGGCACGTTTTTGCCGATTTCCGCCGGATCGATGTCGATGTGCACGATTTTCGCTTTCGGGGCAAATCCGTTCAGTTTGCCTGTTACCCGGTCATCGAACCGTGCGCCGATGTTGATCAGCAGATCCGACTCCTGAATCGCCATGTTGGAGGCGTAAGTTCCGTGCATCCCCGGCATGCCCGTCCAGAGCTCGTGCCCGCTCGGGAATGCGCCCAGACCGAGAAGCGTCGTCGTGATCGGAATTTCGGTCCGCTTCACGAATTCGTACAGCGCTTCATGTCCGCCGGAGTAGATCACGCCGCCGCCGGCAATGATCATCGGCCGCTCGCTCTCCTCGATCGCTGCAACCAGCTTGTCGAGCTGAAGCTTGTTAGGCACCAGGCGCGGGTTGTATCCGCGAAGGTTAATGCTGTTTCCAGGTTCGAACAGCGTAAGTGCCGCCGATACGTCCTTCGGAATGTCGATCAGCACCGGACCTTTGCGGCCGGTCGAAGCGATGTGGAATGCTTCGTGAATGATTCTCGGCAGATCCTTGACATCTCTGACGAGATAGCTGTGCTTCGTAATCGGCATCGTGATGCCGGTAATGTCGGCCTCCTGAAAAGCATCCGTTCCGATCAGGCTCGTTGCGACGTTACCCGTGATAACAACCAGAGGGACGGAATCCATATAAGCGGTGGCAATTCCTGTGACCAGGTTGGTCGCCCCCGGTCCCGATGTTGCTATACACACGCCGACTTTGCCGCTTGCCCTTGCGTAACCGTCTGCCGCATGGATTGCTCCCTGCTCGTGACGAGTCAGCACATGTTTGAAATCCTTAAATCCATACATCGCATCGTAAATGTAAAGCACTGCCCCGCCCGGATACCCGAAAACACACTCGACACCTTCCAGCAGAAGGCTGCGAAGCAGTATTTCCGAGCCGGAAATGACTTCCGGCTTCATCCATTTCTCACGTAATTGTTCTGTAGACCGCACTTCAGGAATTTGCGCGCTCATCAGTCATCCTCCTCTCAAGAATACGTTCATTTTTTTGTGATGGTAAACAAAAAAACCTTCCATCCCTCATCACACAATGTTCTTGTGTGAGGGACGAAAGGTTGTTCTTCCGTGGTACCACCCATATTTGCTCCGCACTTCACAGTGCACAGCCTCAGCAGGTATAGAAAATCAGGAACGGTGCCTCATCATCGATGGCTCATCCGTTTCCATACCTTGAGTCCGTAACGTGGACCTGACGATTCTCCCTAATAGGCTTTAGCGCTTTTCAGGAGAACAGCTCCGAGGTGAGCTCGTATAAAAGGGATTTTGGCGGAGGTTGCAGCAGATCCTCTCACTCTCTGTTCAAAAGAGCCCTTTAAACTTCGTCCTCTTCATTGCCGATGACTGTATACTCGATAAAATGTTTAGACACATTATATGACCCATCGATTCTATAGTCAATACCCAGATTCGGATAAAAAAATACATGTCCGCTTTTGTCCTCCATTTTCCCGGGAACTTTCGGCACACCGCCCACCCCTATTTTCATATGATGACGTATGTCGCTCATGGATGAATTGGGCAGCAGAACGGAGGACAGACTCTATGATTAGATACCGCAGACCCAAGCAGGACGATGCTGTCATCATGCATTTAATCGAGACCCAGCTTGTCCCGCTGTCCCATATGACCAAAAGCCAGCTGGAGCAGGTGCGTAAGGATCTTCCCGGGCGTATGAACCGCGGCGTGACGCTCATCGCTTCCCCCTACTACGAAGGGGATCCAGTCGGATTTGTCCACTTTATGCTTCACGGCGATCTGCTCTATATCGATATGTTGGCCGTCGCACCCGAATCACAACGCAAAAGATGGGGAAACCTCTTGATGGCCCATGCGGAAAGATTTGCGTTGTCACGCGGGTGCAAACGGTCGAAAGTCATGGTTGATTCCGGGAATGCGAATGGGATGACATTCTACCAAAAGTTAGGATATTTCAACATCAAGTACCACGCCAAAAACCAGTGCTACGAATTGGAAAAGCGGCTTTCCTAGCCGTGCCGAGAACCTCCTGCACTCCCTCTAACAAGTGAGCCGGTAATTAAAAGATTACCAGAATCCACCGCCGTAAGGATAAGCTCCCGGATATCCGACGGGGCCGTAGCCAGGGCCGTAGCCGCCGTAAGGTACTCCGCCGTATCCCCCGTAAGGGCCGTAGGCGTAAGGGGCCGTTCCGATCGCCAGCAGGTCAAACAAGACGAGCGGAATGATTGCTTTGGTGTGAACCTTTTTCCCTTTATCCCGCTGCAGAATCAGGCGGTTGCCCGAGATGCGCAGCAATTTTCCGGTCACCAGGCTTCCGTCCTTTTTGGCAGCTACAATATGTTTACCAACAAACTTCTGGGCGTGTTTACGAGTCACAGACTGTTGCATGTAATCCCTCCTCCAATGGTCTTCACACCAATCTATTCGAATGCCCCGCACGGCGCTTGTTCCATAGCCCGGTTCCCGGGAAGATGGGTGAAGCAGGCATCACGGGCGCCAGCATCGGTAGCATGTACACCTGTCCGGAAAAATCCGCTGCTGTTTCAATGTCATGCCGCCCTGCCTTGCTGGATGCTAATCAAAAAAAGCTGCACTCCAGTTGAATGGAATGCAGCCTTTTTGCGGTTCGATTATTATCTTTTACCCGGATCGTATGGTTCCCCCAACGCAGCCGGCGCAGACGAGCGTCCCACGGCCGCCACCAGAACGATAACGGTGAGTACGTACGGAAGCATGTAAATAAATTCCTGCGGAATGTCATGCGCCCAATCGAAGAGCTGGAAGTAGTTGCCGATGGCCTGGGAGAAGCCGAAAAATACAGCTGCCCCGAACGCACCGAGCGGATTCCATTTCCCGAAAATCATCGCAGCGATCGCGATAAAACCTTGGCCTGAAATCGTATTATGCGAAAACGTGCTCGTCGTCGTGAGCGTAACCGTGGCTCCACCAAGCGCAGCCAAAGCACCGCTGATCATCACCCCGATATACCGCATCCGGCGTACTTTGACCCCGACCGTATCGGCGGCGCTTGGATGCTCTCCGACCGCGCGCAGACGAAGGCCAAAGGAGGTTTTGTACAGGATATACGAAGCGACGATAACGACAATAATAGCCAGATATGTTGTCGGGTAATTGCTGAATATGCCTTCCCCGATAATTGGAATTTTGGAAAGGAGAGGAATCTTCCACTTTTGGAGACTCTCCATCAGCAGTGGAGTTTCTCCCGCACCTTCAAACATCAGCTTGACCATATACAGCGTGCTTCCTGTTGCCAGGAAGTTGATCACGACGCCGCTGATCACCTGATCCGCCTTAAAGGTGATCGAGGCGACGGCGTGAATCAGCGAAGCGACTAGCCCGATCACGATCGCAGCGAGCATGCCGATATAAGGGGAAGCCGCCCCCATGCCTGCATCTTCCGCGTAATAGGATGCGACGCCGGCCGCAAACGCACCGAAGGTCATCAAGCCCTCAATCCCGATGTTTGTTACTCCGGAGCGTTCAGAGAAGATGCCGCCCATGGCAGCAAAGATAAGCGCTGTCGAAAAAACGAGCGTCGTATTCAGCAGCTGGCCAATTGTTGTGATCCAATCCATTTTACAACACCTTCTCTTTCTTGCGCTTCAGATAGAAGGGCTTCAGAACCCAGCGCACAATGCCTTGTGCAGCAATAAAGAATATGATGGATCCGATAACGATCCGGATGATTTCCGGCGGCACATCCGCACCAAAGCTCATACCCGCGGAGCCGTAAGTCAGCGTACCGAACAAGGCGGCGGACAGCAGAATGCCGAACGGATGGTTCATGCCGATCAGCGCCACCGCGATTCCGTCAAAGCCGACGCCCGGAGACCCCGTGAAGATCGCCTGGTAATGGAATACGCCAAGCACCTGAAAGGCACCGCCCAATCCGGCGAAAATACCGCTGATGAACATGGCTTTCACGATGTTGCTCTTTACGTTCATTCCCGCATATTTCGCGGCATCCCCGTTATGTCCTACGGCCCGCAGCTCATACCCCTGCTTGCTCTTCCACATGAACACATAGAAAAACACAGCTGCTAGAATCGCAATGACGGTTCCCCAGTGCATACGCGCATCGCTGAACATGTCGGACAACCAGCCGATCGAAATCGACGCTGTATCTTGGATGTCCTCAGAGCGCTGCTGGCCCTTGAGAAGCAGGAAGTTTCTCACGATATAGTTACTCAAATACAGGCCGGTCCAGTTCAACATGATCGAAATAATAACTTCGTTTACGCCCCGCTTAGCTTTGAGATAGCCGGTAATGCCCGCCCAGATCCCTCCGGCCAATCCGCCGGCGATGATCGCGACAATGGCATGCAGAACGATCGGCAGCCCGGTCAGCTTGATCCCGACCGCTGTCGCGGCCGTCATGCCGACGATGTATTGACCTTCCGCCCCGATGTTGAACAGGCCTGCCCGAAACGCAAAGGCGACGGCAAGACCGGTCATGATCAGGGGTGTAATTTCACGGATCGTTTCCCCGAAATCGTACAGGTTTCCAAATACGGTGCTGAACAGGGAACTGTACGCCAGAATCGGATCGTACCCCCCGATCAGCATAATGATGGCCCCTACGATGAGTCCAAGCACGATCGATACGAGAGGCGTCAACAGGCTGTTGACGGTAAAAATTTTAAATAATTTATTCATTAGGCCTTACCTCCCGCAACCTTGCTGCCCGCCATCATCAGACCCAGCTCCTGGTCATTCGTGTCCTCCGGCCGCACTTCGCCGACGATCTGTCCTTCGTAAATGACCGCAATCCGGTCGGACACGTTAATGATCTCGTCGAGCTCAAAGGAGATCAGCAGCACGGCTTTCCCCTTGTCCCGCTGCGCAACAAGCTGCTTCTGCACAAACTCGATCGCACCGACGTCAAGTCCCCGCGTCGGCTGTGCCGCGATGAGCAGATCCGGATCTTTATCTATTTCCCGGGCTATAATCGCCTTCTGCTGATTACCGCCGGATAAAGCACGAGCCTTCGTCTCAATGCTCGGCGTTCTGACGTCAAATTGCTCGATCAGGCGTTTCGCCTGGTCGTCAATGGCGCTTTTGTTCAGGAAGCCGCCTTTGTTGTAAGGGGCTTTATAATACGTTTCCAGCACCATATTTTCACTCATGGAAAAATCAAGGACAAGCCCGTGTTTATGGCGGTCCTCCGGAATATGCGACACTCCGCTTTCCGAAATGAAACGCGGTGGTTTGTTGGTAATATCCTTGCCGTTGATTTCGATCAGTCCGCTGTCGACCTTGCTCAGGCCCGTCAGCGCTTCGATCAGCTCGCTCTGCCCGTTCCCGTCAACGCCGGCGATGCCGAGAATTTCCCCTGCACGCACCTGGAGATCAAGCCCGTTCAGAACGGGGATTCCCTCTTTGTTTTTGGACACCAGATTTTTCACATTAAGCACGGTTTGCTTCGGTACGGACGGCTGCTTGTCCACCTTAAAGGAGACGCTGCGGCCCACCATTTTCTCGGCAAGCTCGTTCGGATTCGTCAGGGACGTCTTCAAGGTGTCGATGACTTTCCCCCGTCGAATAATCGTCACCGTGTCGGAAATTTGCATAATTTCCTTGAGCTTGTGCGTAATTAAAATAATCGATTTACCTTCGGCAACCAGCCGCTTCATAATTCCCATAAGTTCGCCGATCTCCTGCGGTGTAAGCACGGCTGTAGGCTCGTCGAAAATAAGAATGTCAGCACCGCGGTAAAGCGTCTTCAAGATCTCGACGCGCTGCTGCATCCCGACGGATATGTCGTGAATCTTAGCATTCGGATTAACCCTCAAACCATACTGGTCGGACAGGGCCTTGATCTTGGCAACCGATGCTCTGTAATTCAGATGGACCCCGGCAATTTTGGGCTCCATCCCCAGAACGATATTTTCGGTTACCGTAAACGGCTGAACCAATTTAAAATGCTGATGCACCATGCCGATGCCCAGCTCGATCGCTTTATTAGGACTGTCAATGATGACGGGTTTGCCGTTCACTTCGATACTGCCCTCATCAGGCTGGTACAAGCCAAACACGATATTCATCAAGGTCGACTTCCCCGCACCATTCTCACCGAGCAGTGCATGAATTTCGCCCTTGTGCAGCTTCAAGCTGATCGAGTCGTTGGCAACGATGCCGGGAAAGCGTTTGGTAATTTGCTTCAACTCAACGACAGGGGTCGCTGCATCCATGAGATCACCCTTATCACATATTTTGCGGCCTCTGTTTGGGCCATAACGTAAGACAAGGCTAGTCATAATAACCAGCCTTGCCGTTTGGTACACATGAATTATATCCGTTCAAATTATCGTTATGGAATTATTCTTCAGGAACTTTGATCTCGCCGTCGATGATTTTTTGCTTGAACTCATCCACTTTTTTCAGGACATCTGCAGGAACGTTTTTGCTCGAAGTATCGGCCAGACCTACGCCGTTTTCTTTCAGGCCCAGTGTCTCATGACCGCCTTTAAACGTGCCGTCGATGACTTCTCTTGTTACTTTGTCTACAGCTGTCGTTACACCTTTAACCATAGATGTCAGCGTTACTTCGTCGCCAAATTCCAGGGATTGGTCTTTGTCTACACCGATAACCCATACTTTTTGGCCTGCTTTGTTGCGGGCAATGGCTTCGTTAAACACGCCAGTACCTGTTGCACCGGAAGCATGGAAAATAATGTCCACGCCGTCGTTGTACATCGTGGCTGCAGCCGCTTTACCTTGGTCAGGCTTGTCAAATGCGCCGGTGTAGTTGATGATCACTTTCGCATCCGGATTCGCTGCGGCAACGCCAGCTTTAAAGCCGGCTTCAAAGCGTTTGATAACCGGAATTTCGGAACCGCCGACAAAACCGATTTTGTTCGTTTTTGTCATGGAGCCTGCTACTACACCAACGAGGAATGCCCCTTCGTTCTCCGCAAACGTAACGGAATGAACGTTAGGCGCATCGACTTCAGCATCGATAATCGCCATTTTGGCATCCGGGTTTTGATCGGCTACCGTTTTCATATCAACGCCAAGGTCAAAACCGATCCCCCAAGTGAGGTCGTATTTGCCTTTGACATATTTGTTCAGGTTCGGAACATAATCTTCTTTGGACTTACTTTGCAGATACTGGGCTTCGATCCCTTTGTCCTTCTTCAATGCTTCCAATGCTTCCCAAGCGGATTGGTTAAAGGATTTGTCGTTAACCCCGCCCACGTCAGTCACGAGACCGACCTTCACGCTAGATTTTGCTGCGCCGCCTTCTTCGCTGCCGCCGGACGAGCTGCTCGTATCTTCGTTCTTTTTACCGCAGCCGGCCAGTACAACTGAAAATGCAAGCAGCATAATCAGCGACAATTTGAACATTTTCTTCATTAACTTATAGTCCCCCTAGAATGAATTATATCCTTTCACCTGTCTTCGCCCTTCAGCAATTGATCTATGGTCAATTAATTGCTTGTGAAGGCTTGTTCAAATGTCGGACATTCCACAGAACAGATTATACATTTTACCTACGCCAAAATCCAGCAAATTTACGTCAGAAAATAAAACTTTTTTAGTGAAAAATCAAGGGAAAACGCTTTATTTTGCCATAAATCACACAGCCTGTTATTTCCATGGAAGAGTAGCTGTCTATAAGCTCACCTGATGTCGATTCTCGAATGAAAAGATGCGTGAAATTAACATTCATACCCATTCATAAGTGGGGCACCCGGTACCTGCGACTCTAGGTTCTGATTTATGTTAGCTAGCGGGGCTTTTTCTTGTTGGGGATATAATTCTTATATCTAAAGAAACACGTCTATCGGTGTACGTTCTATGAAGCCAGACCGCTTTTAGCGGAGGTCTTTCTTGCGATATAAGGTAGTTTAGTCTCTGATGTATTTTCTTTCTTATATCTTAAAAAAACCGCCGGTTAGGGCGGTTTTAATATGCATTACAAGTATATTACGCGTTGACTTTCTCTTTGGCAACCGATGCGATCGAGTTGAACGCGTTGATGTCGTTAACGGCCAGGTCAGCCAGCATTTTGCGGTTGATGTCCACGCCAGCCAGTTTCAGACCATGCATCAGCTTGTTGTAAGACAATCCGTTCATGCGGGCTGCAGCGTTGATACGCACGATCCACAATTTGCGGAAGTTCCGTTTCGTCTGACGACGGTCACGGTATGCGTACACGAGGGATTTCATAACCTGCTCGTTAGCTGTTTTAAAAATGCGGTGTTTGGAACCGAAATAACCTTTTGCAAGTTTCAATACTTTTTTATGTCTACGACGAACGACGAATCCGCCTTTTACTCTTGCCATAATATAAACCTCCCAAAAATGTGTGATTAACTATTTCAAGTTCGCCAAGCCTTGCTTCAAGCGTCTTACGTCCCCCGGCGCCATTTCTGGGTTGCCTGCCAATACGCGTTTAGCGCGCTTGGACTTGTGGGAAAGCAAATGGTTTCTGTAAGCTTTGTAGCGAGTCACTTTACCGGAACCGGTAACTTTGAAGCGGCCTTTAAGGCTGCTGTGTGTTTTCATTTTAGGCATTGTACTTCCTCCTCAGGATCATTGGGCTTTTGGAGCCAAAATCATAATCATGCTGCGTCCTTCCAGCTTCGGCTGACGCTCAACGCTGGAGTGCTCGGCAACTTCTTCCCTTACACGCTCCAGAATCTTCTGGCCGATGCTCGCATGCGCGATTTCGCGTCCGCGGAAACGAACGGAGCATTTGACCTTGTCGCCTTCCTTCAGGAACTTGACGACATTGCGGAGCTTAGTCTGGTAGTCGTGCTCATCAATGTTTGCTCGGAACCATACTTCTTTAATATCAACGATTTTCTGATTCTTCCGGGCTTCCTTCTCTTTCTTCTGCTGCTCATAGCGGAACTTGCCGTAATCCATGATGCGGCACACCGGCGGCTTCGCCTGCGGCGCCACGTTCACCAAATCCAGATTCAAATCCGCTGCCATCTGCAGAGCCTCACGAAGGGGCTTGATGCCAATCTGTTCGCCTTCAGCGCCTACCAAGCGAACTTCCTTCGCCCGGATCTCCTCATTGATCATATGTTCCTTACTGATAACCGTCCACCTCCAGATCTAATAGGTATTTCTGTGTGCAGAAGCAAAATAAAAAGGGATGCGGGTATCATCACCCAGCATCCCTATGATCAACTCTTCATGAAATATCGCATTCACAAATCATTGGATCAGTAACCCGCCAACCTTCGTCGGTCAGGTGAGAAGCTGGAGCTTCTGCTTTGAATCCATTTCGTATTTAAAGCACTCAAATAATTTAACACAGGGCCCGGACAATGTCAACCCGCTTCCAGGCGTTTACCCCTGCTTGCTCTGAACCTCTTCCAGTCTTACCACGCGGGTATGCTGGGTATGGCTCCACTGCTTGTTGTTCTGCGTGAAGAACGCATAGAACGTGATTGGATACCAGGAGATCAGATAGATCGGGAAGAGCACCAGGTACAAATAGACCTTCTTGAAGGTGACCTTCTCCAAAATCATCGCAGCCAGGAACGTAAAGACGTTGGCACCGATCGCCACAAAGCTCAGCCACAACGGCAGATAGCCGTAGAGGTTGGCGATGTTCGGACCGTCGAAGAACGTATTGTCCACCCAGATCGTGGCCGTCATCAGGAATGTCAAGAGAACGATGTATACGTTCGCCCCGTACAGCGCCAAGTCCAGCTTGACGATGCTGCGTTCCTTGATACTTTGCCAGATCAGCGGGAAGAAATAGCGGCGCGCCACCGTAAAGTGTCCCTGCATCCAGCGCAGGCGCTGTCTTGCGGAAGCTTTGAACGTCAGCGGCTTCTCGTCGAACACCTTGGCGTCGTAGTTGAATTTTGGATAGACGCCGCGCTTCACGCTGCGCATCGTAAACTCCAAGTCTTCAACCAAGCTGGTGGCCCCCCAGCCCATTTCCTTCAGCAGGTTGGTTTCAAAGCACATCCCCGTACCGCCGAGGAAGTTGGCCATGTTCATGTTATGGCGCGACAGCTGCCACAGACGGTTGATGTACCAATATGAAATCCCGTAAGCAGCCGTAATCCAGGAATCCTCGGGATTCTTGGTGTCGATGTATCCTTGAATGACGCGTGCGCCGGAGCACAAATCGTCGTTCATTTCTCTCAAGAAATTCGTATCTGCCAGGTTGTCGGCGTCAAACATGACAACCGCATCATACTGGCGGGGCATGGCCCACAATTCCTTCAGCATCCACTCGATGGCGTAGCCTTTGCCGCGAAGGTTGTTGTTGGTGCGTACGCAGGCGTTCATGCCATGCTCGCGCACGATGCGTGCCGTACCGTCTGTGCAGTTGTCACAGATGACAAACACGTCGTACAGCTCCTTCGGATAATTCAGCTGCTTCAAGTTCTCCATCAGAGCCCCGACGACCTGCTCTTCATTGTGCGCTGCAACGAGCACAGCGAAGGACTTGGTCGGTTCAAAATGCTGTTTCCTCTTTTTCCTGTACAGTCCCAAAATGGAAAATACAAACTGGTACACACCGATCGCGGCCAGCAAAACCTGGAGCGCGATAAAAATGGCGTCTAACATGACTCTCAGAACCCCCCTTTTTTACCCCTCATAATCATGTTTCTCTCTGTAGTATAGATTGAACTAAAGTTTGTTGAACTTCCTGTTATAACGGTCCAATGCGGTCCTGTAACGTTCATTTCTTTAGTTCATTCTATATAGATTACGGTAAAGCCGTTACCCTTTTCTAATTCTTTATGACCCTTTTGACCTTTTACATTCTTTTACGTTTTGTTAACGCTTCGGATGACCCTATCGATTTTCCACACTTTTCAGTCATTTGTCAAAACCGTAAAACCTCGTATTCGTCTAAAAAAACGGTAATGAGGCGGTTTCCTGACGGTTCAGCCCCTTACGGGCTCCTATTCATGACTGTTAGTTCTTATTTTCATCTCTTTTCCGGGTTTTTATTTCTCAGGTCCCCCCTTTTTTTAGTCATCAGTTTCCATGATTATCGGCATACTTTATAAATAAACGAGATGAAGCCAAGAAAAGTTATACTTTAAACATCAATTCTTAATAAACGGATTGCACCCGTTTGAATCATTGTAAAGGTTCCTCCAGGGGAAGTCAAAATTGGCCAATTGCTTACCGGGCCCCATTTTTTCGCGAAAAATGGCTTTGGACAAGATCGGCCGATTCCCGACAAAGTTCACGGGTGGTGTCAAATAACGACCTTGAATTGGGTTATATATTATAAGAAGGGGACTTACGAAGTTATAGTTTCTGCTCCCTTCGGAAATATGATAAAATTTAGAAAAACATCGCATGAGTTGTCCATGATCTGCCATTATTTCATAGAAGATTGGCTGTACACGGAGGGATGGAATGAGACGTTTGTTCAAGAAACTTCAATTATGGGACCGGCGTCTTTTCCAATGGATCAACGGACGTCTTCATAATCGTTTTTTCAATTTTTGGCTGTATTATTTGACGCATCTCGGAGGGGCTACGTTTACGATCTGTGCCTGCCTCCTGTGCTGGGGCCTGGCCCCGCCGTCATGGAGCACCCAAGGCGCCCAGGCCGCCGTCGCTCTGGCCGTCAGCCACATTCCGGTGGCGGCAGCCAAGAAAATGTATCCCCGGGTCAGGCCGCATCTCGCCCTGCCGGGAACCCGCACCTTTCGCAAGCCGCTGGTGGACCATTCGTTTCCATCCGGGCATACGACGGCAGCATTTTCCTTGGCAGTTCCTATGATGATCGGGCATCCTGAGTGGACCGCACTTTTTTTGGCTTTAAGCCTCGTGGTCGGATTTTCCCGGATGTATTTGGGACTTCATTACCCATCCGATGTGCTCGCGGGAGCAGTAATTGGTACTTCCGTAGCTACAGCAACAGTTGCATTGTGGCCCTAAAGTCGATATGGTGGGTATAAGGAAAAACATGCAGGAACAGGTGAATTGAGAGTGATGAAAAAAAGAGTATTGTTATTATCTGAAGGCTTCGGTGCGGGACATACTCGAGCTGCTTACGCACTCTCAAGCAGTCTGCGCAAGCTGTCGCCGAGTGTGCAAACCAAAGTGCTTGAGCTCGGAAGCTTCCTGAATCCCAAGGTCGCACCGCTCATTATTACCGCCTACAAGAAGACCGTTCTTTCGCAGCCGAGGCTGGTTGGAATGATGTACAGGCACCAGTATAAAAAGTCACTGAATCGGTTTACGACATTAGCGCTTCACCGCATTTTTTATACACATACCAAAAATATCGTCAATCAGCTGCGGCCCGACATCGTCGTCTGCACGCATCCGATTCCAAGCGCGGTCATTTCCCGCTTGAAACGGCTCGGTTCGAACATTCCGCTGTGCACGGTTATTACGGATTACGATGCCCACGGCACCTGGATCAGCCCGGAAGTGGACCGCTACCTGGTCTCTACCCAGGAAGTGAAATCGAAGATGCTGGAGCAGGGCGTCGCCGCATCCAAAATCGAGGTCACCGGTATTCCGGTGCATCCGAACTTCTGGGAGCATCCGGTCAAGGAAGAGATCCGGGAGAAGTTCGGGCTGAAGAACATGCCCACGGTGATGGTCATGGGCGGCGGATGGGGCATTATGAATGACGAAGTCATCAACAATTACCTGACCCGCTGGAGGGACGAGATTCAAATCGTGTTCTGCCTCGGCAACAACGAGAAGGTCCTTCGCAAGCTCGAACAGGATCCGAGCTACAACCATCCCAACATCCGGCTGATCGGGTTTACCCCCGAGGTCGATAAGCTGATGGAGGTCTCCGATCTGCTCGTGACGAAGCCTGGCGGCATGACCTGTACGGAAGGTTTGGCCAAGGGCATCCCGATGCTCTTCCATCACCCGCTTCCCGGACAGGAAGAAGAGAACTGCCAGTACTTCACCGCCCAGGGCCTTGGAGAGCCGATCTCCTCTCTGGAGGTCATCACGAAGTGGATGAACAAATTGATTCACGAATACGATTCGATCCAGCAGCGCCGCGAAGAGCAGCTGAAGAGCATTGACCGCTACCGGCCGATGCAAAGCGCCCAGAGCATTATCGACATGCTGGAATCAAATAAGGTGCCTTCCTGAGGGAAGGCACCTTATTTTGTATTTATGGTTGCTCGCTGGAGGCCTCTTCCGGCTGCCCCGGCTTGTCCGGCCGCAGTCCGTATTTGTCCAGCCGCTGTTGCTGATACCGGCTCAGCGCTTCCTTGCCCACAATCACCTCACAGCGGTGAATGTTGATGCCCTGACCTACAAATTTAGTCTCATACTCGGTCATGACATGCTCTTCGTTCGGTCCTTCGCGGTGCAGATTCAGCGAGATATTCGTCATCTGCAGACCGTAATCCGCAAAGGAATTCAGCGAAAATTCAAACAGCGTCTGCGAGTCGGTCTTCAGATGAATTTCGCCGTTATCGTTGAGCAGACCGCAGTATTTGTCGAGGAAACGGGGATGTGTCAAACGGCGGCGGGCATGTCTCGCCTTCGGCCAAGGATCGCTGAAATTCAGGAAAATCCGCTCAAGTTCTCCCGGCGCAAACACTTCCTCCGCATATTCGACATTGGCCAGCGCCAGCCGCAGATTCGGCGGATATTCGACCTCCCGCTCGGCCCAGGCGATCTTAGCTTTCTCGCTGGCCCGGCGTATCAGTTCATCATACATATCGATGCCTATAAAATTAATGTCCGGGTTGCGATAGCTCATCTGGCTGATAAACTGTCCTTTGCCCATGCCAAACTCCACGTAGATCGGACGGTCGTTGCCAAAGAGCGATGACCATTTTCCTTTATACGACCGGGGGTCCAGAACGACGAAGCCCTGCTGTTCTTCCAGACTTTCCCGGATTCCTTTTCTTCCGCGTAAACGCATCTCATACCTCCGCTAGTTATACTTCCGTCCTGCCGCGGCACTTGCGGCTACTGCAATATTGTGCCGAACTTAAGCCGAAATGTAAAGAGGGAAAGCTTGACTCGCCCCAAAAGAAAAAGAATCCCGGTCTCTCTCATGCGAACACGAGGAATTCGGAATTCTTTTCCATTATCTATTTGGAATTGGGGTCCAACGGTTTCATTGTTGATAGTCTACCGCATCTTGATGCTGAAAATCAAATGTCTTTTCGAAAGCGTTGCGAATTTTGCGGCGGGCAGCCGCTTTCACTTCCGGATTGCCGTTAAATTCTACGCCTGTCAGGGCAAGCGCCTCATCAGGAGTCAGCTCTACAGAAATCTTGCCTTTACCTTGTGTCTC
This sequence comes from Paenibacillus sp. FSL R5-0378, assembly GCF_038009285.1. NCBI lineage: Bacteria > Bacillati > Bacillota > Bacilli > Caryophanales > Paenibacillaceae > Paenibacillus > Paenibacillus sp. FSL R5-0378. Next base: position 2,070,084 of record NZ_JBBPAY010000001.1, on the reverse strand, counting down.
AGCAGTTGAAGAATTCATCATTATCACCTCACGGTTAATATGTTGGCCATGACGTCACGCTTTTATGAATTCTATAAAATATTTACCCCGAAACCGGGGTGCTGACGCTAATTAAAATATAACACTTCATGTAAGTTTTATCAATGGAATATTCGCCTGATTAGCGGCATAGCGGCGCTGTTTTTGAAACATTTTTTTGCAGTCTATGAACCTGAAATATCCTGGTATTTCGCCCCGATTCATGGAGAACCTCTATATGAAATAACGGCTCAAAATCCAAGGGGAGAAAAGCCCGTAAATCTCAGCGTTTCCCACGGGCCTCCTCATACCCTTTAAGCCTGATTTTTGTTACAATAGAGCAAGCGTAAGCCGCAATGCACAATAAAGGAGTACCATCCATGAACAGCCCAACCCTTTCTTCTCCCCTGCTGTGGGGCGATAAAAGATTCCATACGTGGAATTACGAGATGCGGGAACAGTTTAACGATAAAGTGTTCAAGGTCATGCTGGATGCCGGATTCACCTGCCCCAACCGCGACGGTTCAATCGCAAGGGGCGGCTGCACCTTCTGCAGCGCCCGAGGCTCGGGCGACTTTGCCGGCAGCCGGCGCGACGACCTGATCACCCAGTTTAACAGCATCCGGGACAAACAGCATGAGAAGTGGCCGCACGCCCGATATATCGGTTATTTCCAGGCCTATACCAACACGTACGCCCCCGTCGATGTGCTTCGAGAGTACTATGAAGTCATTTTGGAACAGCCGGGCGTTGTCGGCTTGTCCATCGCCACGCGGCCAGACTGCCTGCCTGACGATGTGATCGAGTATTTGGCCGAGCTGAACGAGCGGACCTATCTGTGGGTCGAAATGGGGCTGCAGACCATTCACCAGGAGACATCCGATCTGATCAACCGCGCGCATGACACCCAGTGCTTCATCGACGCCGTGGAGAAGCTGCGGAGGCATGGCATCCGGGTATGCGCGCATATCATTTACGGCCTGCCGCAGGAAACCCACGAAATGATGCTGGAGACCGGGCGCGCCGTGGCGAACATGGACGTTCAAGGCATCAAAATCCATCTGCTTCACCTGATGAAGGGTACGCCGATGGTCAGGCAGTACGAAGCGGATCTGCTCCGCTTCCTGGAACAAGATGAATATATTAAGCTGGTCGCGGACACGCTTGAATTTCTGCCGCCCGAAATGATCGTTCACCGCCTGACGGGTGACGCCCCGCGGAAGCTGCTGATCGGCCCAATGTGGTCTCAGGAGAAATGGGAAGTGCTGAACGGCATCGACGCCGAGCTCGAGGCACGGGACAGCTGGCAGGGTAAGTATTGGAGGAAAGTATAGCATGGGGTTTCTTTCCGTTCTTAGCTTTGCCCACAAACAAATCGCCGAGCGTCTGAGTCCCGGGGATATTGCCGTGGATGCCACGATGGGTACAGGGGCCGATACGCTCTTTCTGGCCAAGACGGCCGGTCCCAAGGGGCACGTCTACGGCTTTGACGTGCAGGAGCAGGCGTTGACCCTGACCCGGCAACGGCTGGCGCAGGAAGCACCGGAGCAGATCGCTCCGGTGACGCTGTACCTGCAGAGCCATGCCGCGATGCGGGAGGCGCTGCCGGAGGGCGTGCACGGCCGGGTCGGGGCGGTGATGTTCAACCTCGGCTACCTGCCTGCCGAGGAGGCGGACAAAGCCGTCATCACCACGCCGGACAGCACGATTGAAGCGCTGGAAGCCGGCTTGTCCCTGCTGAGACGGCGGGGCATTATGACGGCCGTGCTGTATCCGGGTCATGCCGGCGGCGATCTGGAGGCCCAGGCGGTAACCGCTTGGGCCACCGCCCTGCCCCAGTCATCGGCCCAAGCCGTCATATACAGGCAGCTGCAGCGCGCGGATGCCCCTTATGTCATTGCGCTGGAGAAAAAATAGCGCGCTGGCCGCTCAAGCGGCTCGTGCCGCGAACTTCCGCCCCACCAGGCGGTGCGGCATGCTGAAACACTTTGAAACCGTTGTGCCCAGGGCCCCTGCCGCCCTCTTCATCCGGATAGATTCCGGTCCAAGGGGATCGGCCCGGCCCAAGGTATTGTTTTACATAGTAGCGGTTTATCCCAACCGATCACACGAACCCAAGAAAGGAACGATGAAGACATGACACAACCTTATCCATTATTATTTCAGCCGGAGTTTAAAGAACGCGTATGGGGAGGCCGGGCGCTCGAACAGTTCGGGCTGCAGATTCCAGAGGGACATATCGGCGAGGGCTGGATGATCGCCGATCATCCGAACGGCACGACTTCCGTGATTAACGGGGAGCTGAAAGGCCAAGGCCTGGATCAGGTCCGCGAACAATTCGGCAAGGAATGGTTCGGCGCCAAGGGATTTTCCGAGAAAAACGGCCGATTCCCGCTCCTGATCAAGCTGCTGGACTGCAATGACGACCTGTCGGTCCAAGTGCATCCGACCGACGACTATGAGGGGCTGCCGAAAGGCGAGCTCGGCAAGACGGAAATGTGGTACGTGCTGGACGCCAAGCCGGACGCCAAAATCATCTACGGCCTTAAGGAAGGCGTTACACGCGAGGCAATGAAAGAAGCGCTCGAGAACGGAACCGTCATGGACAGCCTGCAGGAAGTTTCCGTCGAAGCCGGAGACACGTTCTATATCCCTGCCGGCACGGTGCATGCGTTGTGCGCCGGTGTAGTCGTGGCTGAAATCCAGCAGAACTCCGATACGACATATCGCCTCTACGACTACAACCGTCCGGGATTGGACGGCAAGCCGCGCGAGCTGCACATTGAAGATTCGCTGAACGTCATCGCCTACGAAGGATCCGGGGCCACCACGATGAAGACCGCCGGCAGTGCTGCGGGCGAATGGCTGCAGCTGGCGAAGTCCCCTTATTTCATCGTGGAAAAAGGAATCGTGGACGGATCCTGGAGCCTCTCCACCACGCCGGACAGCTTCACCATCTTGGTCGTATGTGACGGCAGCGGCTCCATCGCCTGGGACGGCGGCTCGCAGGACTACAAAGCCGGCCAGTGCTTCCTGCTTCCGGCTAATCTCGGTCAATATGAGCTAAAAGGAAATGCTACCGTTCTCCGTTCCTACCTGCCTTAAGCCTATAAGGCACGGGGCATTTCTTCTGATTCATCTGTCATTCACGAAAGAATGAAGGAGTGACCTCCATTGCGGGAACAAACGTTTACGATGACGGATCCGCTGGGTACGCAGATCCATGTCTATGCCTGGCTTCCCGACGAGCCGGCTGGAGTGAAGGCCGTCCTGCAGATCACCCACGGCATGTGCGAAACGGCCGAACGCTACAAACGGCTCGCCGCGCTGCTGACGCGGTTCCGCTATGCCGTATATGCCCACGACCAGCGCGGGCACGGCTTGACCGCCGGCAATGTGGAGCGGCTCGGCCATACCGGCAAGGACGGCTTCCGGCATATGCTCCAGGACATTCAGCAGCTCGGCGGCATCGTTCGTGACCGGCACCCGGATATTCCCCATTTTTTGATGGGGCACAGCATGGGGTCGTTCCTCGTGCAGCGGGTGATGGAGACGGACGGCGGACCGTATACCGGCTTTGTTCTGTCCGGCACGAACGGCCCGCGGAGCATGCTGAACGCCGGCAAAGCGGTCGCCAGGCTGCAGGGCGCACTCCAAGGGGAGTCGCACCGCAGCGTCCTGCTGAACGCAATGGTCTTCGGCAGCTACAACCGCAGCTTTGCCCCGACCCGGACGCGGTTTGACTGGCTCTCCCGGGATCCGAAGGAAGTCGATAAATACATTGAAGATCCGTACTGCGGAGCCATTTGCACGACCTCATTCTTCTACGACTTCTTCAGCCTGCTGCAGGATATTCAAAATCCCGGCAGCTATGACGGCATTCCCCGAGATAAGCCGGTGTACCTCTTCAGCGGGGAACTCGATCCGGTCGGGGAACAAGGCAAGGGCGTCCGGCGGCTGGAGGACATTTATCGCAGCATCGGCATCAAGGACGTGGAATGCAGGCTGTACCCGAACGGACGCCATGAAATGCTGAACGAGATGAACCGGGACGAGGTCATGACCGAGCTGCTCGATTGGCTGGAGCGGCATGTGTAGTGCCCTTCCCCTGCTTCGAAGAAATACCCGCAGGTCCAAGGCCTGAATGAACAAAAGCCGCTGCACGGTGGTCATAACCCCGTGCAGCGGCTTTTCTTTGCATATTATCGACGCTCATAATTTGCCGATCTTAACATGTTCAGTTACAGCAACTCCGCCGGCTGCAGCTTCATCGTATAGAACGACGGCAGTTCGCTCTCGTCCTGCTGGTACAGCACGATCAGCACCGTCCCCCCGGAAGCCTCCGCTCCGTCCTCTCTGCCGGCCAGCAAGTCATCCAGCGCAAATGGCAGCACTTCAAGCACTGCATGCTTTTGCAGTTCCCGTTCGGACAAGCCCAAGGAAGCGAAGTTCCCCGAGACGAGCTCCGGATGTTCTGTGACCTTTCTCATCAGGCTGCTCCAATCGTCCTTGGCGAGCGGCTGCTCCCACCATATTTTACGCGGCTTGTACTTATGGTTGAGGAAGTAATCCAGCTTCATCAGCCCCAGAATCACATCCATGCGCTTCGTCTCCCGCTGCTTCAGGAAAGCGGCCAGACGCGTGAACAGGTCCTCGAGCTGATGGCCGATCTTCTGCCAGCCCTGTCCTTCCCAATAGTCGCCGAATTCCTGGAAGAAGTCGAACGGTGACGGAAATTCATGGGTCATGAGATAGTTCAGCGTATGATCCATCCGGTGCGCGTTCCAGTATTTCTCCAGCACATCCTCCAGCCGCTTAAGGCGGACGATGTCGGCAAATGGCAGCTTATGGCTGCCGAGAATTTCGTAAGGCGCCTGATCCATGTACGTGTAATCGTACTTACCGGCATCGCGGCGCAGGCCGGTGCCCCGCAGCATTTTCAGAAAACCGAGCTGCAGCTCTTCCGGTCCCAGGGCAAACACGTCGTTAAACGTCTTGCGGAACGTTTCATAATCCTCTTCCGGCAGACCGGCGATCAGATCCAAATGCTGGTCGATTTTGCCGCTGTTTTTAATAATGCTGACGGTCCGGGACAGCTTCTCGAAATTTTGCCGTCGCTTGACGATGACGTTGGTCGGATCGTTCGTCGACTGTACGCCGATTTCGAACCGGAAAATCCCCGGGGGCGCGTTGTCAGCAAGATATTGCAGCACTTCGGGACGCATGATGTCTGCCGTAATTTCGAACTGGAACACGCAGCCGCGGTTATTTTTAATGAGAAAATCAAACATCTCCAGCGCATATTGATGGTTAATGTTAAACGTACGGTCCAGAAACTTGATGATCTTCGCGCCGTGGGCGATCAAATACGTAATATCGGACTTCACCCGCTCGATGTCGTAATACCGGACGCCGTTCTCGATGCTGGACAGGCAGAACTGACACTGGAACGGACAGCCGCGGCTCGTCTCGAAGTAGACGATTCGCTTCCCCAAATTCGGGATATCCTCGGGAAAACGGTGCGGCGTGGGCAGCGTATTGAGGTCGCTCTTCGGCCGCGGCGGGTTGATGATCACTTCATCGCCTTTCCGGTAAGCAACGCCATAGACAAAATGGAACTTGCGGTCTCCTTCGATCACCTGCAGCAAATGGTGGAAGGTCTCTTCGCCGTCGCCCATGACGATGAAATCGACCGCCGGCATCCGCTCCATCCAATACTGGGTGTCATAGGAAACTTCCGGTCCGCCGAGCACGATCGTGACTTCCGGCATGACCTTCTTCACGATCTCGATCACTTTCAGCGTCTCTTCGATATTCCAAATATAGCAGGAGAACCCGATGACGTCGGGTTTCCGTTGAAACAGGTCGGACACGATGTTCATGACCGGATCTTTGATCGTATACTCGGCCAGCTCGATATCAAACTCATGCTGGCTGTATGCCTTGAGCAGGCGGATTGCCAGGCAGGTATGGATGTATTTGGCATTCAGGGTGGATAACAGGACTTTCATCGGTTCACGACCTTCTTCTTATTCATCATATCCGCCGGCGTAGGCATCATCGCTCTGATTTTGGAAAAAATCAAGAAACGGTCTGCCGTACTTCCGGAACTTCACCTCGCCGACGCCTTTAATATTCAGCATTTCATCTTCGGTCTGCGGGCATACCACGCTCATCTCGCGCAGCGTCGCATCGTTGAAAATAATATACGACGGCACATGCTCCTTGCCCGCGAGCTCGCGCCGGATCAGGCGCAGCTGCTCGAACACGGTCTCGTTGACCGCCGACGGCGAGACGTCGCGGCTGCGGGAGCTTCGGCCGCCCGTTTGCGCCGCTGCCGGGCGCGCAGTGCGCTGCAGCACCTGCCGCTGGCCCTTCAGCACTTCGGCCGCCAGCGGCTGCAGCCGCAGCACCGGATACTGGCCTTCCGAAAGCGCCAGATACCCCTCTGAGGCGAGCACGTTAATGATCTCGGAAATTTCCTTCTCCGTCCGGTTCGCCATCGTCCCGTAAGTGGACAGGCTGTCAAAGCCGTACTGCAGCACCTTTTTATTCTTCGAGCCCTTCAGCACTGCCGCCACCAGCGATACGCCAAAGCGTTCGCGCATCCGGTGGACGCAGGAGAAAATTTTCTGCGCATCGACCGTCATATCGACCAGCTCGCGGTCATCCGTACAGGAGCTGCAGATCCCGCAGGGCTTGTCCTCGTGAGACTCACCGAAATAGTCCAGCATCGCGCTGCGCAGGCAGCGGGTCGTATAACAGTAATCGATCATTTGCTGAAGCTTGCGGTACTCGTTCGATTTGCGGTCCGTTTCCTGCGGGTTCTGCTCAATCAGAAACTTCTGCGTAATAATATCCTGCGGACTGAACAGCAGAATACATTGGCTCGGCTCGCCGTCCCGGCCGGCGCGTCCGGCCTCCTGGACGTAAGCCTCCATGTTTTTCGGCATGTTGTAGTGAATGACGTACCGGACGTTGGATTTGTCAATGCCCATTCCGAACGCGTTGGTGGCAACCATCACCCGGATGTCGTCGTACAGAAATGCCTCCTGGCTGGCGGCGCGCTCTTCATCGCTCATCCCCGCATGATAGCGGCCTGCGGCCAAGCCCACGCTGCTCAGACGCTGATACAAATCGTCCACGTCCTTGCGCGTCGCCGCGTAAATAATCCCCGGCTGGCTGTTATGGGCCTCGGCGTAGCTCATGACAAAATCGCGCTTGTTCTCCCCGCGCAGCACCGACATGGCCAGATTGTCCCGGCCGAGCCCGGTGACGAACACTTCCGGCTCCTGGAGCCTCAGCAGGCGGACCATATCTTCGGTCACTTCCGGGGTAGCCGTCGCGGTGAACGCTGCCAGGATAGGCCGCTCAGGCAGACCTTCCACGAACGGAGCTACCGACAGGTAGCTCGTCCGGAAGTCATGCCCCCACTGCGACACGCAGTGAGCTTCGTCGACGGCCACGCAGGAAATTTCCAGCTGCGCCATTTCGTCGCGGAACCAATCGAGCTCAAGCCGCTCCGGCGCCACGTACAGGAGCTTCAGTTCCCCCCGCTTGGCCGCGCGGATCCGCTCGTTCACTTCCTTGCCGCTCAGCGTGCTGTTGATGTATGCAGCGGCGATGCCCATCGCCGTCAGCGCATCGACCTGATCCTTCATCAGGGAGATCAGCGGCGATACGACCAAGGTCAGGCCCGGCAGCATCAGCGCCGGAATCTGGTAACAGATCGACTTGCCCCCGCCCGTCGGCATAATGCCCAGCGTATCCTGATGCTTCAGGAGGCTGGATACGATATGTTTCTGGCCCTCCCGGAAGTCGGGATAGCCGTAATATTTTTGCAGCATTTCCTGTGCCCGTTCCAAAGAAGGGGTCTCCACACTCATAAATAAGAACTCCTAACGATGCAAATTCAGCGGCGGGCCATGCAGCTTTCAAGGCTGCGCCACATTTTTAAACTCAACCTTTGACTTTAGGTGATAGATACATGATGACTTTCGAGAATGACTTGATTCAGTCCAATTCTAAGTTTACCGGGGTTTCCGGGAATGAGCAACCGTGGTGAAGGGATTCTGCCGTGCTGGGAGTGCACTTCTTGTTGGTAAAAAAGAATATGCCAGCGATGGTTGCAGCCTAAGCGGAACATGGGATGCAACTCTTGCTGATCGGTTCTCGTCATAAAAGATACATGGGGAGGGAGTGCAATGAAAAGAGGATTGATATCTCTGCTTATCGCTATGACGTTCCTGGCCGGGTGCTCTCCGGATTCTGATTTGGATAAAACGCCAAAGAAGCCTATCAGGCCTTGCCGGCAGCTGAAGGCGGTTATGACTAAGGGACGCTTGTTCATGGCCGAAAAAAAGTCGGCAGCCCGCCAGGCGCCTCCCATGATCGATGGGTCCATATGCACCGGCGGACTGCCGCTTAGCGGCGGTATTCAGCTTTTGTGGAGCTAACGCCTCGTGGAAAGTTCGTTAAACATCGAACCGATCCGGCGCGGCTTACCAGGTCAGCGCTGCTTCGAGACTGCTCCTTGAGCGGTATCCCAGCGGTGGCTGTACTGCTCAAGCTTCGGATGCACCGCCTCCGGCTCTTCCGTCAGCAGCAGTCTCAGCTTGACGATCCACTCCCCAAAGGTGCTGTAACTGGCAAACCGATTCGCCATATCCGGCGTCAACAGCAGAAAATGCGGCGCAGGATATTTCTCCGTCAGATGGCGAAGGGCGGCTTCCACCGGCGTGTATTTTTTCCGGCGCCCCTCCCAGTTCTCGATGACCGTCTTCCCGTGTCCATCAGACCTCCAGGCTTCCAGCCGTTTCTCCCGTTTGTAATACGGGCTGACCGGTTCCTTGGTCATTCTCCGCACCGTCTCCTCATGCAGCGGATACAGCACCAGCTTGGAAAAGGACAGCACGCCGGCCAGTGACTCCGCTTCATTCAGACCTTCTTCATCGGTCTCTTCAAACGTATCGTAATAAATGAGCGTGCCCTTACGCTTCTGCACCGGAGGCTCGTACCCGTAGGGAACCGTCTGTACCGTATGCTTCATCCTCATCACTCCCCAGATTCATCCTATATGTAATGTACCCGGCAGCGGATGATGTGATCACTCCACTCCAAGTTGCGGAGGTTCGCAGAGCTATTCGTCGACCTCCTCCAGGTGGTCCCGGCAGAAGTTTTCGAGCAGCTCCACTTCGTCCTCCTCCAGGTCAAAATCGAGGTACTGCCCCGTCGTTTTTTCATAAATTTCGTATTTCACGATCGCGGATTGGTCTTCGTCGACCTTGTAAATGACCCGGACATATAGCCCATTCTCCGTATAAAGCTCATCGTCATCAGGCACCTCGATGTCGAGCTTGAATTCATAGCGGGTTCCCTGCAAAATGCGGAACGGGTCCTTGATCTTCTCCGCTTCGTATTCCGTTATCGTCAGCATGTTGTCATCCTTTCATTCATCCATCCTATTCTTTATTGTACCAGACCTGTCCCGGTCCATTCACGGACACGAGCCCGCCAGGCATATAATAGCCTCATAAAGGGAGGCGTTGGCCATGATTTATGCAGTCATGCAGCTCATCGGCGGATTTATTTTGGCGTTCGGCTGGATTCCGCAAATTATTCAGGTCATCCGGACCAAATCGGTCGCGGATCTCAGCCTGAAAACGTTCGGCTCGCTCGTAGCCGGCATCGGCCTGATGGAGGTCTATGCCGTTCATATCGCGCAGGGCGGTGTCGGCATTCCGTTTCTGATCACCAATACGCTGTCGCTGGTACTGATGCTGATTATGATCGGCTGCATTTTAAAATACCGCAAGCGGCCGTAGCGCAATACGAACGCATACTTTCTGCCCTATCAACCCAGCCATCCGATCATCAGCGGCAGCAGCACAAAGGAAGCGAGCGTCGTCCATAATATGCACCGGGTCACAACTTTGGGTGCCGCATCAAACTGCTCGGCCAATATGACCGCGTTAACTGCAGCCGGCATGGAACTAAGCACCAGCATAACGTTAAACAATACGCCCTGAATACCGAGCAGGTATAAGAGCAGCGCGGACGCCACCGGCGAGATCACCAGGCGCATCGCCAAACCGGCGTAGAAGGCTTTGTTCATCGCTGCCGTATAAGCTGTCTTCCCGCTCCTGACACTGACCATCTGCGCCCCCAAAATAAACAGCGCAACCGAGGAATACGCGCCCGAAATCATCGATATTCCTTGATTCAGCTCCTGCGGCAGCTCCACATGCGCTGTCCGGCAAATCACGGCAAGCACAGCCGCGTAGATCGACGGCAATTTGAAGATCGAGAGCGCCGCCTGCTTTACGGAAAACTGCGAACGTGCGGCAAAATACACGCCCAGCGTATTGACGATGATGATCTGCAGAATAACGTACACGGATGCCTTATCCAGCCCCGCTTGCCCAAAGGCCAGCAGCACCAGCGGCAGACCATAATTGACGCAGTTCGTAAACAGCGCCGTCAGCGTGAGACCTGACCGTTCGGCGGCCGGGAGCGACCCCGCTTTTCCAATCCCTACAGCAATCCCCCACAGCAGCAGCATATTAAGGACCGTGAACAGAACCGTATCCGTAATCTCACCGTAGCTGATGTCAGCCCCAATCAGCGTTTCGAAAATAAGAGCCGGACTCAGCAGGTACAGGGACAGCGTGGAGATCGGCTTGGTATCGATCGGCTTAAAATGTTTGATCAGCGCCCCTCCGATTACCGGCAGCGATATCGGGAGGAACACCTGGTACACTGTAGTCACAAACGTCTGCAGCATATGTAATCCTTTCCTGTCTTTGTGCTATGTTTAATCCCAGACGGGGGCCTTCTCCGGATGCCGCTTCAATTCAAACATCAGCCTGATCTGCTCATCCGTATTACGGATTTGCGAAAGGGCGGGAAGGTCATCCTCTGCAAAAAACTGAACGCCGCTCGTCTCTACCCCCTCAGCCGCTTCGCCGCCGGTGATTTCGCAGGCGATGAATATTTTATACACATGATACGGGCCCGGCGGATTATGCTTCAGGTTGTCGAGCACGGCCAGGAGCCGGGTCGGTGTAACCACAAATCCGGATTCCTCCCGTACTTCCTTCACGGCAATTTCGGAAGGCGACAGCCCGATATCCGCCCAACCGCCTGGCAGCGACCATTCCCCTTCGGCCTTTTCGCGGACAAGCAAAATTTGATTTTCCTGAAAAATCACCCCTCGCACATCCACCTTCGGTGTGGCGTATCCGTCTTCCCCGGCAAAAAGTGCCGTCAGCAGTTCGGTCTCAACATTGGTGTACTCCCGCATAATCTCTACGCTCAGCGCCCGAAGCTGTTCAAAGCGTTCCAGGTCATATACGTCCCGCGAGTATGCCAATCCTGTCTGGGCAACGGCTTGAATCTGTTTGGCCCACTCCAGCCATTTCAACGGTTTGTTCATCGGCAGGTCTCCTCCTCTGAATCGAATTCAACAATTTTTTCATAAAAATTAGTGAGAAAGATTATCATTGAGAATGAATGTGTGATACAATGATCTCGAGTCATCATTCATTAACATATCATAAGGAGTCGACGACCATGGTGAAAGCCCCTGATCAAAAATACGCTTCCTTGCGGGTTGACGATTATCTTGACCTTTTAAACCTGGCGAAGCAGCTGCAAGACACCCGGTGGCAGAAGGAAATTATCCGCAAGCTCGAACGCCTCAACAATACATCGATCCATCCATTGTCCTGTTAACATAGAAGACCGCGGGCGCGTATTTTGATAGTACCATGCCTTCGGGGGAATCTGAACATATTTTCCAAAAGTATACCTTGAGCGTATTGGATATTACAGCAGGGGTGCCCAGAGGGTGCTTCTGCTTTATTTGTGTTGGTCACCCTGCGTCTTCAGCCAATTTTTCCACCGGCGGGTCATGGACAGGCGTGCCTCTCCTCACACGCAAGAAAAAACGGACTGCCTGCAGGCAGTCCGTTTCGTTGTATACGTTCTGGTAAAATATAAGATTAACCTTCGAGCAGCAGAGATTCCGGATCTTCCAGCATCTCTTTGATCGTCACCAGGAAGCGTACGGCATCAGCGCCGTCGACGATCCGGTGGTCATAGGACAGAGCGATATACATCATTGGACGGTTCTCCATCCGCTCGGCGTCGATGGCCACAGGGCGAAGCTGGATGTTGTGCATGCCCAGGATACCAACCTGTGGTGCGTTCAGGATCGGCGTGGACAGCAGGGAACCGAAGGTTCCGCCGTTCGTGATCGTGAACGTTCCGCCTTGGAGCTCGGACAGCGCCAGCGTATTGCTGCGCGCCTTGCCGGCCAGCGTGGCGATCTCTCTTTCGATGTCGGCAAAACTGAGGCGGTCGGCATCACGGACGACAGGCACGACGAGGCCTTCTTTGGCCGATACGGCGATACCGATATCGTAGTATTTCTTCACGATAATGTCTTCCCCGTCAATCTCCGCGTTCAGGTGAGGGAACTTCTTCAGCGCACCCACCACCGCTTTGGTGAAGAAGGACATGAAGCCGAGGCCAATCTCATGCTTCTCTTTGAAAGCATCTTTGCGGCGCTTGCGGATGTCCATGATCGCCGTCATGTCCACCTCGTTGAAGGTTGTCAGCATGGCGGCCGTTCTTTGTGCTTCTACCAGGCGTTTGGCGATCGTCGCGCGGCGGCGGGACATGCGTGTGCGTTCCGCCGGTTTGCCCGGCTGGGATACTGCTGCTGGAGCGGCTGCCTGCGGCGCCGGTGCAGCAGCCTTAGGCGCTGCCGGAGCTTCTGAATGGTTCTTCACGTTGTCCGGATAAATGCGGCCTTTCGGATCACGGCTCGATACCTGATCCAGGTCGATGCCCTGCTCGCGGGCCAGCTTGCGTGCGGCCGGCGACGCGGCAAGGTAACCTTCGCCTTCGCCGGAACGTGCAGGCTCGGCTGCTGCTGGCGCTGCCGGTTGGGCTGGTGCCGCTGCTGGTGCAGAAGGCTGCTGAGCCTGCGGCGCCTCTTCCTTCGCTGCCGGTGCGGATGCCGGTTTGGCGTCGCCGCCGGTGCCCATACGTCCGATCACTTCACCGATTTGAACCGTATCCCCGTCTTTTCTCAGAATTTTCTCCACCACGCCGTCTTCCTCGGCACTGATTTCCAAATTGACCTTATCCGTTTCAAGTTCGAGGAGGACGTCGCCTTGGCTAACTGCCTGGCCTTCCTCCACATGCCATTTAAAAATCGTTCCTTCTGTGATGGATTCTCCCATTGCCGGTACTGTAATATCGCTCACTGCCGCTACCTCCCCAGAGTGATGTTATGCTTAATGGATTTTTGATTCAATGCTGCCGCAACGATTTGCTGCTGCTCGAAGGCGTGTACTTGTTGGAAGCCGCTCGCCGTACTGGAGCGTTCCGGACGGCCGTTGTAGTTCACCGGCGTATCCTTCGGCGCCACCTTGCGGAGCTTGGACTCGATGTAGCGCCATGCTCCCATGTTCTCAGGCTCTTCCTGTACCCACAAAATTTCCTTCACGTTCGTAAAGCGGGCCAGAATGCCGGCGACTTCCTTCTCAGGGAACGGATACAGCTGCTCCACACGGAGGATGTGCAGCCATTCGTTCGCCTCGCCGCTCTTCTCCAGCGCCTCCTCCAGTTCAACGGCAATCTTCCCGCTGCACAGGATGATGCGCTCTACGCGCTCCGGACGTCCGCCCAGACCTGGCTGTTCCAGCACAGGCTTGAAGGAGCCTTCGGCGAATTCAGCCGGGCTGGAAGCCACGCGGGCATTCCGGATCAGGCTCTTCGGCGACATCAAGATCAGCGGACGCGCATCTTCGCTTTCGGTCATTGCCGCTTGACGGCGCAGCAAGTGGAAGTACTGGGCTGCCGTCGTAACGTTCGCTACAGTAAAGTTCTCTTCCCCGCCGAGCTGCAGGAACCGTTCCAGACGGGCACTAGAGTGTTCCGGTCCGGCGCCTTCGTAGCCGTGAGGCAGGAGCATTACAAGGCTCGATTTCTGTCCCCATTTCGAGCGGCCGGCCGAAATGAACTGGTCGGTGATCACCTGTGCCACGTTGGAGAAGTCACCGTACTGGGCTTCCCAAATGACCAAGGTCTCCGGCGAGTACACGTTGTAGCCGTATTCGAATCCGAGCACCGCTGCTTCGGACAGTGGGCTGTTGTAAATGGCAAAGGATGCCTTGGCGTCCGGCAGATGATGAATCGGGCAGTAAGTCGAGCCGTTCTTCGTATCATGCAGCACCAAGTTACGGTGTGCAAAAGTAGCCCGCTCGGCGTCCTGACCGGTCAGCCGAATCGGCTTGCCGTCTGCGACGATCGAGGCGAAAGCCAGCGTCTCTGCAAGACCCCAATCCACCTTTTCCCCTTCGTTCAGTGCAGTTTCCCGGCGCTCCAGAATACGCTGCAGCTTAGGATAGACGTTGAAGTCATCAGGACGGCTCAGCAGATCCTTATTGATCTTGCGCAGCTTGCCAATCGGCACGGCCGTCTTGATCTTGGCGATCCGCTCTTCGGCTGGCGTCTGGTGATGCGAGTTGGCCGGATCCTGTTCCTTGTCCTTAATCCGGTCGTATGCCGCCTTCAAGCGCTCCTGAACCTGCTGGATGATCTGCGCGGATTCTTCCTTGCTGATCACGCCTTCCTTGATCAGGATATCCGCATAAATGGCGGCAACCCGCGGATGAGTCTTCACTTTCTGGTATACGAGCGGCTGGGTCGTATCCGGATCGTCCGTTTCGTTGTGGCCGTAGCGGCGGTAGCCGACCAAGTCAATCAGGAAGTCCTTCTTGAACTTGTTGCGGTATTCGCTGGCCAGGCGCATCGCGTTGATGCACGCTTCGGGATCGTCGGCGTTCACGTGAACGATCGGAATTTCATAACCTTTCGCCAGGTCGCTTGCGTAATGCGTCGAACGGGAGTCTTTACTCTCCGTCGTAAAGCCGATGTTGTTGTTCGCAATAATATGAATCGTTCCGCCGTTCTGGAAGCCCGGCAGCTTGTTGAAGTTCAAGGTCTCGGCCACGATGCCTTCGCCCGGGAATGCGGAATCCCCATGAATGATCACCGTCGCGGCTTTGTTTACGTCCTGCTGCGGATATCCCGGCTCGGTGCGGTCCTCCTGGGCGGCGCGGGCAAAGCCCTCGACCACCGGATTAACGTACTCGAGATGGCTCGGATTGTTCGCGAGCGTGATCTTCGCTTTGACGTCGCTCGCTCCCTCAACGGTTCGGTTCGCGCCAAGATGGTATTTCACGTCTCCGGTCCAGCCGAAATTGATGCCCATCGATCCTTCTGAAGGGAACAGCTTCTTGTTCGGAGAGTGATGGAATTCCGCGAAAATTTTATCGTAGGGCTTGCCGAGCACGTGAGCCAGCACGTTCAGACGGCCCCTGTGGGCCATGCCCATCAAAATATGCTCTGCGCCTTCGTCCACCATGTGGCGGACAAGCTCATCCAGCATCGGAACCATCGTGTCGGTGCCTTCGATGGAGAAGCGCTTCTGCCCGACAAAAGTTTTGTGAAGGAACTCCTCGAATTGATCTACTTCCACCAGTCTTTCCAGCAGCGCCTTTTTCTGCTCTGCGTTCAAAGGAACCACAGACTGGTTCTCGACCTGGCGGTTAAGCCATACGCGCTCCTCCACTTCATGGACGTGGCTGAATTCATAAGCAATTGTGCCTGTATATGTTTGACGCAGTTTCTGGATGGCTTCCCAGCCAGTTCTCACGTTATCGGGAGCTCCGTCCCAGATCAATGAAGCCGGAAATGCTTCCAGGTCGGATTGGCTCAGCCCGTACTGCTCTGGCTCAAGCACCCGTGTGTCGGCTTTGGTGAGAATGCCCAGCGGATCAATGTCTGCCGCCAGGTGTCCATAAGTGCGGATGTTCCACACCAGCTTGCCTGCGTCAACGCCCTTCTTCAGCAGGTTGCCATCCAAAGCGACGGATTTCGGTGCCGCAGCCGGCTCCAGCTCGGCAGACGCCATCGGCGGCGCTCCCCACAGCTGGAACACTTTACGGTACGTTTCGTCCACCGATTCCGGATCATTTACATAACGTTCGTACTGTTCCTGGACGTACCCCAGATTGGGCCCGTAATACGATTCCCAAGCCCCCTGCGCTTGCTCGTCTCTCTTATTGGTTATCATCGTTAACGTGATACCTCCGCCTTGATTTTTTAATAGTCATATAGAATGAATAAACCGCTTCATTGTTCAATCTATATTTGGACGGAAATCTGAACAATCAATGCAATGTAATGTAAGCCATTTCACGAAAATGTAAGCGGCTCAATTTCTATTATAAACAATTCGGAGCCAGACCTGAAATAACCATTTAATATAGTTATCATCTAAAAAACAGATGGATTAAGTTTGTCACCCATTCTCGTATATGACAATATTTACAGCTCTCCTTCGCCAAAAAGCGACAGCTGTCCCGGAGGCTTCTCCGGGGTCTTCATGCCGAGCTTGTCCATCAGCTGAATTGCATTGTCCGCCGCATCCCCGCCCGAATTGTTGTTAAAAATGACCCAGCATTCCCGGGTTTTCTCCAGCAGCTTCCCGATATGCTCCTTCCATTCCTCAAGCTCCTCGTCGCTGTACCTGTACAAATACCGGACCTCCCGCCAATTGGGCTGACCGCTGGAATGCCATCCTGCCTCATTACGGCCATGCAGCCGCACAAGCGACACGTCTTCACGGGTCGCTTCCAGAACGAGCGGCACCGATCCCTCTCCGGCCTGAGGCTCGTCGCAGACGGTATGAATCCATCCTTCTTCCTTCATAAAGGCCAGCGTCTTCTCCCTCATCTCCCCGGCAAACCAGCTCTGATGACGGAATTCCAGCGCCAGCGGAAATCCGTCCATCCACTCGCGGGTCCGGCGCAGAATGTCCACATGCTTGCGCTCACAGTCAAACCACGGCGGATACTGAAACAGCACGGCGCTCAGCTTGCCGGCCTGGCGCAGCACCTCCGCCGACTCCCGGAACGCTTGAAACATCGTCCTGGAATCAGGATAAGGGCTTTTGCCCCGGGCGTGTCCGGTCATTCCCTGATAAGCTTTCACCACAAAACCGAAGGAATCCGGCGTTTGGGCAGTCCATTTCTCCATACGCTCCGGCGAGGGAGTCGCATAGAAGGAGTTGTCCATCTCCACGATGGGGAACACGTTGCCGTACATCCCCAGCTTCTCCCCCGCCTTGGTTCCCTTTTCGTAAATGTCGTCATGATCCCCCCAGCCGGAAAGTCCGATTCGAACCCGCTCGGCGGGGGTTATCGTCTCATCCATAGCCATCGACTCCATCCATAGTATTGACCAACAATAATTTTCCAAGTATAAATCCGCTTATCATACCTATACCCGATTGAAGGAGGCGTCCTTCAGATCTTGCGATATTCCAGAAAGTGGATATGATAAGAGATATGCGTCAGCTTTACGATCTTTAGTAGCAAAGGAGCATGAATGTATGAGCCATTCGTTCGTCATGTTTTCCGGCCCGCACCTTGCTGCGCTGACGGTCTTCGTGCTCGCCTGCATCCTGATGTTCCTGGGCAGAATCCGCCTTCAGGACAGCATGCCGGCCAGGCAGATGGTCCGTTACTTGATCATCGCCTGTCTGATCGCCTCCGAAATCGCACTCGACATATGGAACATAACAGAAGGCTACTGGAACATCAAGTCCACGCTGCCGCTCGAGCTGTGCAGCATTACGCTGCTGCTCTCGGTCGTCATGCTGGCCGTCCGCAGCCGCTTCCTCTATCAAATCCTGTTCTTCGCCGGGATCGGCGGCGCCCTTCAGGCCCTCATCACCCCAAGCCTGGATTTTGCCTACCCTCATTTCCGGTTCTTTCAATTTTTCGCTGCCCATATGCTTATCATTTTGGCATCCCTGTACATGACCTGGGTCGAAAAGCTTCAGCCCACCTGGAGATCTATCGGCTGGACAATGATTTTTCTGAACGTTCTTGCACTTGGAGTTGGCGTCATCAACTGGATGCTGGGGTCCAACTACATGTTTCTCATGCACAAGCCGCCGACCGCTTCGATTCTAGACTTTCTCGGTCCGCATCCCTTATATTTGCTGGCGGAGGAAGGAATCGCCCTGCTGATTTTCGCATTGATGCAGCTGTTGTTCTTTGTCCTGCCCGCGAAAATATCCAAAGCGTCCGCGGCAGCCAAAGCCAGGGACAAAAGCGTTCTTTAAGCCGGCCATAAAGCCTTTCACGCTGCCCTCGCCGGTATCTCCTTCCGCTGCCTCTACGTTGTGATCTCCCTGCCAAAGTTCTATAATGAACGGAAAGCTTAGAAGCTGTGAACCGGCTGATGAACTGACAAGGAGATGGACCCCATGACTGGACCGAAAGTTGTGCAAAATATTACCGAGCTCATCGGCGATACCCCGGCGGTCAAGCTCCGCCGTTTGACGGGAGAACAGGATGCCGACGTGTACGTGAAGCTCGAATACTTCAACCCTAGCGGAAGCGTCAAGGACCGGGCCGCCTATAATTTGATCGCGCAGGCGGAGCAGGACGGCCTGCTGAAGCCGGGCTCGACTATTATCGAGCCGACGAGCGGCAACACCGGCATCGGGCTGGCGATGAACGCGGCGGCCAAAGGATACCGCGCCATTATGGTGATGCCCGACAACATGACCAAGGAGCGGATCAATCTGCTGAAGGCGTATGGAGCCGAAGTGGTGCTGACGCCGGCAGCGGAGCGGATGCCTGGTGCTATCCGCAAGGCGCAGGAGCTGCAACGGGAAATTGTAGGCAGCTTCATTCCCCAGCAGTTCGAGAACCGGGCCAACCCGGATATCCACCGCCGCACGACGGCGCTGGAAATTTTGGAGCAGATGGAAGGGCGGCTGGATGCCTTCGTCGCAACGGCGGGCACCGGCGGAACCATTACCGGCACGGGCGAAGTGCTGAAGGAGAGACTCCCCGGCATCGGCATCTATGTCGCCGAGCCGAAAGGCTCGCCCGTGCTATCCGGCGGCCAGCCGGGACCGCATAAGCTGGTGGGCACCAGCCCCGGATTCATCCCGCCGATCCTGAACACGGACGTCTACGACGAAATTTTTCAGGTCAGCGACGAAGACGCCATCGGAACGACGCGCAGGCTTGCCGCCGAAGAAGGCATCCTGGTCGGCCCCTCCTCAGGCGCTTCCGTCTGGACAGCGCTGCAGGTAGCCCGTCGTCTGGGACCCGGCAAACGGGTGTTGTGCATTGCGCCAGATACCGGAGAACGGTATCTGAGTATGGGGATTTTTTAGTCGTGCGCAAATCATCGAAAGGCATCAACCGGTTTGTATACCCGGCTGATGCCTTATTTATGTTCATCGGTTGAGACGGGCATATGCCCGAATGGGAGAGCAACATCTCAAAATCCGTCTCATGCTATAAATGTCTCAAGCAGGCCACAGCCTGTTAAACCGATGAGGAGTTGACAATACATGAATAGATTGACTGGAAAAACAGCACTGATTACCGGAGCGAGCCGCGGCATCGGCCGGGCCATCGCGCTGCGCCTGGCCGCTGAAGGTGCGCTGGTGGTTCTCCACTATGGACAAAACCGCTCCGCCGCCGAGGCGGTTGCCCGCGAGATCGAGCAGCAGGGCGGAACGGCGCTGCTCCTCGGGGCGGACTTCAGATCCGTTCGCGGCATCCCGGAGATGTATGAAGCCCTGGACGGCCTTTTGCAGAATCAAACAGGCGGCCCCGGCCTGGACATTCTTGTGAACAATGCGGGCATCGGACTTTCCCTTCCCATTGAGGCGACAACGGAGGAAGCCTTCGATGAGGTGATGAACGTGAACGTCAAGGCACCGTTTTTCGTCATTCAGCAAGCACTGCCGCGGCTGCGGGACGGCGGGCGGATCATTAACATCTCCTCCGCAACGACCCGGATCTCGCTGCCGGTGATTCCCGCCTACAGCATGTCCAAAGGGGCGATCAATACGCTGACCCTGAACCTCTCGACTCAGCTTGGCTCCCGCGGCATTACGATCAACGCGATCATGCCGGGATTCGTGGAGACCGAGATGAATGCCGAGACGCTGCAGACGCCGGAAGGCCGCGAGTTTGGCGCGAACTTCTCGATCTTCAAGCGGTGGGGACAGCCGGAAGATGTCGCCGATATCGCCGCCTTCCTGGCATCGGATGACAGCCGCTGGATCACGGGCCAGCTGCTGGACGCCAGCGGCGGAACGCATCTGTAAGTGAGCCCTGTCGCTCACTCGTGCCTAGATGCGCGCCAACCTGCCCTTTTTATAAAGCAAAAAATCCAGTGCCGTCGAGGGCACTGGATTTTCTTTTTATCACACAAATTATTATGGAACATACTGCTGCACCACTTTGACGACTTTGCCGTCCTTCACCGTCAAATGAAACGGAAAAGAGCGGATGTCCAGCAGCTTGTCGTTATGGTAAATCGCCAAAAACTTGTTCAAGCTGACCGGTTCGTTCCACTGAATGTTCATTCCTTCATAGGTTCCGTCATGATCATACAGCTGCATCAGCACTTCAGCATCCGGAGCGATTTCGTACGTCTCCAGCGTCTCATCGTCGTTGACGATGTAATACCCGTCAGGAGCGCCGCCCAGCTCTTCGGCATCCGGCTCCCGTTCAAGGAACTTCTTGTCTGCCGCCGCGCCCTCGTACCATTCGATCGGATCCACCGTCACGTAGAGGTGGCCGTTCTTGTTCCCGATGGTGGACAGCATCGCCGTCACCGTGTCCTCGGTTTGCGGAACCGGCTTATATTCGTTATCAGACCCGACTGCACTCGTTGACGTCACAACCAGCCCCAGCAGAAAAACGATCATCAGGGAAGCGAATACGGTCATCTTTTTTTTCATTTGAAAATATCTCCTTTATGGAATCATGATTTCTATCCATATCAACCATTACCCTGCGGGATTGTTTTCAAACGCTGCGAGAGGGCTCTGTGATGTAACTTTATTGTAAGCCACAGCGGGGGCCAAATCGTCACAAATTCGTTACAGCCGAGTCAAATTGTTGTAAATTCTTCAAGCGCTTTCGTGAATGAAGGAGCCGGTAAGCCCGGTCAACCCTTCTTCTCCAAAATGTCCTTGATCTCCGCCAGATCGTGGATCTCATAAGTCGGGACGATGGCGGTTTCGTTGGGCAGGCGGTTCGGGTTGTACCAGCACGTGTCGATGCCGATATTGTTGCCGCCCTGAATGTCCGAGGTGAGGGAATCGCCGACCATCAGCATTTTATCCTTGCGTTCCTCCTGAATCACCCGGAAGGCATGCTCGAAAATGCCCGCCTGCGGCTTCTGGAATCCCGTATCCTCGGAAACGATGACCGCCTCGAAAAAGTCCTTCAGGTCGGAGCGGCCGATCCGTCCGAACTGCACCTCTTTAATGCCGTTCGTGATGATGGCCATTTTGTAACCGTGCTCCTTAAGATAGAGGCAGATATCCAGCGCACCCGCCAAAATAAACGCCCCTTCGGCGAGCGATCCCAGGTAACGTCTGCTCAATTCCTCGGCGTCGTCGCTCAGCCCCTGCTCGCGGCCGAATCGGCGAAAGCGCTCGACCCGGAGCTCCGCCGAGCTGATCTGTCCCTGTTCAAATTCGCGCCAGAGCTCCTCATTGATCCTTTTATAGCAGCCCGTTATTTCCGTATCATTCGCGTCCAGGCTGCAGCTGGTGAGCAGCTGGTTCAGCGCGTGGCTCTCCGACATTTTAAAATCGAACAGCGTTTCATCCGCATCAAACAAAATCCATTCGTACGACAAGATGTACCCTTCTTTCAGTAAAGTGATATAAACGGCGTCAGTGTGCCTTCAATTTTCAAACTTCATGCAAGGTATCACTCGGCAGGTTTGTCTTTCCTATTGTACCATGCCGCCAAAAACGCCTGCTTGCGTCCATGTCCGTGACCCAAACCAAAACGAATGGGCGATTCACTCCGGGACTCATCTGCCATCTAGCTCTTGGAGAGCCTTATCCCAGGCAGACGCGAAGTCGGCCACAGAAGCATACCGCCCGGCCCGATCGGCATGAACCGCCTTCAGCGCAATGTCATACAGAGACCTGCCGGCATCCCATTGGTCATAGGAGCGGTCCATCTCCCCGCCAAAGATGAAAAAGGCTGTCGCCCCCATATTATACACATTAGTGATGCCGTCAATCGCAGCGCCGTATTCAAACTCCTCGGGGGACATAAAGCGGGACGATCCCCACAGCCTGCCCATCCGGTTCTCAAAAGGGCCTTTCTGGTACAGGTCGATATCGCAGATTTTCGTCGTGTCAGTGGCAAAATCGTAAAGAACGCTTCCGTCATAGAAATCAACCGCTATGTACCCTTTTTCCTCAACGTGGACATGAAAATCAAGAATAGCTCTGTAGGACGCCAGCCGCTTCTCCAGCGGCAGCCTGCGGTATCGATAAAACGGGGACCTCGGGTCTTCATATTTGGCTGGAGGCGGAAATGCCCAATGAGGATGCAGCGACTCCCCGTCAAACCATTCGAATACGGCGGCATAGCCGGGTCCGGCTTCAAAATGGCTCAGCATCCGCACCAAGCTGGGGTGATCCAAATCCTCGTAAATTTGCACAGCCTGCTTCAAACGCAGGATGGCGTCCGCCGGTTCGCCCTCGAACTCCGTGGTAGCCGCTCCGGCGTACTTGATGAACCGTCTGACTCCGTCCTTTTCCACGCCAAACGAAAGGTTGCCGGAGTCCTGCTTGTCAAACACCGCAAACACCTTGCCCCAGGCGGGCAGCCATTCCAGCGGATGCGGCTGTTTCAATTGAAATGTTACGTCGTCGATCTTGATCGTAAGCGGTTGGTCCATCCGTTCAACTCCTTTTTATGGTTGGTCTCGTCTTATTCTATCTTCAAATTCCTGATTTTGCTGCTGAATGTCAGAGGCAATCCGTCTATACAAAAACAGGAATAAACCCAGGACGGCAATCACGATACCGCCAACCAGCGTAATATTGGTGATATTCCAAATATAATCCGGCGTTAAATCCTTTAGTGTATGCACATCGTTAATATTTTGGGCGTGCGCTGCATAAATCAATACTTTTTCAAAACCGCCGAGCCCGACAAGCAGCAATCCTGCTCCGAGCAGCATCATTCCCATCAGTCGCATGCCCGTTATTCCTCTCTCTTAGTAGGATTGCGCCCCTTTTCCGCTTCTTCCGCACGGCCGGGTTCCGTATCCAGCTCCCGTTCGAGTTCTGCTTCAATGTCCTCGTCGCTCATCTGGTAATCATCCTCTTCCGACACGCCCAGCTTCCTCTCCAAAAAGCTTACCCTTGCCCTCAAGTCTTCCACCATGCCGTACAAATAGCTCAGCAGGCCGACCATAATCAGAAGGGTCAGAACGGTCCCCCAGGGGCCAAACACCCAGGTTGCGATCAGCCCCCCGGCAAGAAACACGACGATTCCCATGATAAAATAAACCATTGCCCACTCCCTTCTGCCGCCGGTTCAGTATGCGTCACCTAGGGCTGCTAACTGCCGCTGCGGCAAGCTATTATCGGGCGCCTAATCCTTCCGCTACCATATTCAAAAAGTAATCCCGGAGCTCCGGATGACAAGCGATCAGGTAAGGCTCTTCCGTCATGGCGTCAAATGGTTTTCCTTCAAAGTCCATGACCAGCATCCCCGCTTCCTTCGCGATCAGAACGCCGGAGTAGAGGTCCTCCCCTTCGGAGTTATACAGAATGATGGCATCGATGTTCCCTCTCGCCAGCATGCACCACTGCAAAGTCGGCGCCCACAGCCGCATCATCCGCTTCGTATGCAGGTCAACGTGGTTTCTAAGCCGAATGGCTCGGTCATCGCTGCCTACCACATGCCCCTGGATCCAGGCGACCGTTGCTTTATTGAACGCCGGTGCAGGCCCGTTCGTTACGGGCTGCCCATTGCAGGTAGTTCCACCGTTTCGGGTGGACACGAACAGCCGGTCAATCATCGGTTCGTAAACCACGGCCACGACCGGCTGCCCTTGGTGCATCAGCGTAATCGAGCAGGAGAACGCAGGCAGGCCGATCGCATAGTTGTTCGTTCCGTCCAAAGGGTCTACCAGCCACAGCCAGTCGCTGCGCCGACCATGATCCCCCGATTCCTCGGCCCGGATCCGGTGATCCGGGAATTTGCTGCGGATATGCTCAAGGATCCGCTCCTCGGCCAAATGGTCCACCACCGTGACGAAGTCGCCGTTATCCCCTTTTTGGTCAACCTTTTCCAGCTTGTCAAAATAGTCCTTCGCGATGGCTCCCGCTTCCTTGGCTGCGGCGACCGCCAGCTGCTTTGCCTCTTCAATGATCCGTTGATCCATATGTACTCTCCGCTCCTTGTGCCTAGTGTTCATATTGCTACGCCAGCCTTCGCTCCTTCAAGAAAGAAAAAACCCTGTGCGTCAGGGTTTAATTCAAGCATTATACTTTCCGTTTGAAAATGGCGATGACGTCCCTTGACTGTCCCTGGGATACGCTCGTGTCAAAGCACGATACCAGCTCCCAGCCCTCGTAGCCATAGCTGTTCAGCAAATCCTCAAATTCCTCCTCGTCCACCTTGCCGCCCAAAAAGCCGCCTGTTTTATACTTCACCGTCTTGTAAGACCATTGTTCCATCATTTTACGCTTCCTTTCATCGTATCGTTTGGCCGCTCACAACATGCCAATGCATATGTTTGGATTCCTGGTAGTCTCCTAAGTTAGTGACGACCTTGGCTGCTCCCGTCTGCAACACCATGTCTGAGGCGACCTTCTTAATTACCCTTAAAACTTCGATCAGCAGTTGCTCGGTATTCTCCGCTTCCGCGGATATCAGCGATCCTATATGAAGCTTCGGGATCACCACAACATGATGCTCATAATAAGGGCGCGTATGATGATAAGCGAGCACCCGATCCGTCTCATACACGCGGTTAACCTGCGTTTTGCCGTTTAGCACCTCGTCGCAATAAAAATCGTTCGACACGCCGCTCAACCCTTTCCTTATCGCTGCTGCTTCAGCAGCTGCGAAACTTCCTCCATCCAGCGGCCTTCGGGATCCGCGATCACCGTATGCCAGCCCAATGCCCTGGCGGGGATCAAATTTTTCTCCTGATCGTCCACATAAATGCAGGGTCCTCCCCCATCGCCGAGCTGCTCGCCTACGAGCTGATAAATGCGGGGATCCGGCTTACAGTACCCTGCTCTACTGGATATGGTAAGGCTCTTCACCTGCTCCTTGACGGGTGCCAGCAGCCCGCTCAGCCATTCCTCCCGGTGGTTGCTCAGCAGGTGGATATCCGCGTCCCTGCTCCATGTGGCAATACGCCCCAAAGCGGGGAGGGGTTGCAAATACTTCATCGCCAGCGCGCTAAGCCGTTCCATGCTCAGATCTGGTCCATGCCCGGCAAGCCAGTCCCTAAACTGCTCAATGGTGATGCCGCCTGTCCAGAACGACTCGCGAATTTCCCGTGTGAAGCTGTCTTTTAACTGACGATAGGTCGTGCTTCCGGCCATGGCAACAGCCTCTTCCCAAAATCCAGGCGAGAGGTTCGTTACAATGACACCGGCGACATCCAAAATAAGCTGGGGTCTGTTCATCGGCTTTCCCCTTTCAAGCTTCCAGTCATCATCAGCTGGGATTGGTGCTGCGCAAACATTCGTCTACCCATTCATAACAGCGCTGCAGATCCTCATGGCTGACCAGGTCTGAGCGGTGCTCGAACTGAATTTTGACCTGCGGGTTTTCCTCGCGGATAACAGTTAAATAATCTCCGATCGGGGCCCAGCCGTCCTCCGGGCGCTGTTCCGGCAGCACCGGGTAGCGCAGCTTGACGGACGATTTCGTGTACTGAAGATTCCACAGGTGGATAACCTCCGCATACTTCGCATATTTGCGGATGACCGGCAGGGCCTGAAAGAAAGGGTCCACGTTCTGCTGCAAAAACAGCCTTCCCGTATCCAGGCACAGCCGGATGTCCGGGTACTTCTTCAGCAGCGCTTCCAGCACGTCATGCTCATAAATATAAGAATTCAGCGCATCGAATTCCAAAACCGGCGTGAAGCCGTAATCTCGGGAAGCGGCGCTAAGCCAGGCAAAAAGCTGATCGCTGCGCTCCGCAAACAATTCAACCGAATAATCGCTATCATAGACATACTCCGTTCTGTCGGAAAAATGCCATTTGTCCCAGTTCACCCGGTCATTCAGGATGACGGGCTTCGGATAATGGAACAACACGTAATCCGGCCGTACGTTTCTTAAATAGTCGAGCTCATCCCGGATCAGCCGGAGCGCTTCATCACGGGTAAGCTCGTTCGCATCCAGAAACAGGGCGTCCCGAAGCAGCGCCTTCCCCGCACGAAGGGGAAAATGTACACCGATGCGAAAGTCCCGCGCTCTGGAGGCGCTCAGTAGCTTCTGCGTGTCCGCTTCATTTTCAAACAGACAGGCCTCGATTCCGTAAAATTCGTCTCTGAAATCGCGCTCCATCTTTTGCTCGTCAAACGAGCCGTATTGCCCGATCAAAAATCGCTTCATCGTCATTCCTCCGGCAGCGGGGTGTGAACTATCCATATGAAAATTTAACCATTACTTCCACGTTCCGTCCAGTATTCATTGAACCCGGCCCCCTGCACGAAAGCCTATGAATCTATCAAAACGAATTGAAACGGATGATGGGAGCAAGTGTGTAAAATATGCCCACGATCGGATCATCAGGGACGAATCCCCTCCTCCGTCATCCGCTGCTTAATCTCGTTCAGCATATCCCGGGCAAAAGCCTGAAGCATCCGAGGTTCCACGCTCACTTCATCCGTCTGTCCTCCATACTGAAGAAGACACTGGCGCAGGAGCGGCTCATACGCAGGCGGAAGGGACTCGAGCCCCCATTCGCCGCCTTCCTTTTTGGAGGACACTTCGCCTTCCCGCAAAAATCGCAAAATTCTGCACAGATTTAGCGTGTAATATACCGGCGCCTCGGCGATCTGCTCCACGGCATGCTCCACATCGGACCAGATCGACCGGATGTACATCTCTTTCTCCGGCCTGAACACGGACGGTGAGGGCTCCCCATACAGCGTTATCCCACGGTGGTAAATGACCATCATATGGGCCGCAAGATCAGGGTCTTCATAACCGCCGCACACATATTGCGCATCAGATTCATACCGCTCCCGGTGAGCCTCCGAATAATGGAATTCAAACGGTGTTGGGTGCAGCGGCTCCCCGGCGTACTGCCTGAGGATGACGCTGACTTCCATCCCGCGGTGCCCCGGCATCAGACCGTGAAGCTCAAGAAGGCCTCGGGCAAGCCGAGTCCAAACCTCCGGCCCCGGCTTCTCTTCAATGACCGCCAGGAGATCAATATCGCTCCGGTCTTCACGGTAACACCCCATCGCCAGTGAACCGTGCAGATATAAGCCGGTCAACGGTGCTCCAAGCTCGGTAATAAAAAGCTGTGTCAAACGGTGCAGCACCTGCTGCGTATTCATAATTTTCCTCCAATATAGAAAAATGGCTGCCCCCTTACCGGGAACAGCTGTCATTTCGGCACTATGACCCCTTTTTGCCTGATCCGAAAGCAATCGCATACCGATCCGGATCGATCAGCACGAAGTCTTTCCAGTCCCCCCAATCCTGATGTTCCAGCACAGGCTCCTGAATGAACTGCGCTCCTCTAGCTTTGAAATGCTCATACAATTGATCCAGTTCTTCATGCGTTTCGACATATGCGTAAGTGTCCCATGGAACCATCTTGTTGTCCCCGGAAGGGTTGGGACGGACATCCTCTGCCTTTGCCGCCTGAATCAATTTGAAGCCGAGGGCAAAATCATCCCTTACCGCCCAAACGTCCGACACGTCACAGCCGAGCACATCCGCATAAAAACGCTTGGACCTCTCTAAATCCGAAACCAATCGAACCTGAACCGAAAAGTGAACTTTACTCAATGAACATCATCCTCCGAATGGTTGATTCTCCTTCGTGCGCTCAACCTCTTCCTGGATTGACCGCAAGGCCAATGGATGAGCTCGAAGGGTTGCTCTATGAAACTGTCAGATACAGCGCTTTCAGTCTATCACAAATTTTAACAATGATACATATGATTTCCTACTCCTTCCACATTCTCGTCACCTGCCGCAGGGTCTCTCCCTCCCACTCCGTCTTGTAAATATCCGGCATGGAAGTGGATTCCCAGAAGGCGTAATCGAACCGCGGGTCAAATTCGCCCAGCATCAACGTCATAATATCGCCGTGAGTCCCAATGACAATCCGCTTTCCGGCATGCTCATCCAGCAGTTTCCGGATCACCTGGGCTGCTCTATGCCGCGCCTTCAGGCTCGACTCTCCCCCCGGAAAAGCAAAAGCGGCATCGCCGTATACCTTTTGCTTCGCTTCTTGAAACGATAGGCGCCCGATCTGCCCGATTTCCCGTTCCCTCAAATCTTCTTCTATGATGATTTCCCTGCCCGCGGAGTCGGCCGCATCCCGGATCGTTCGCACGGCTCGCTCGTAGGGACTGGAAATGTACAGGTCAATGCCTTCACCCAGCAGTCTGTCCTTGACCGCAAGCGCGTCTGCCAGCCCCTGACGGGACAGTCCCCGTGTTCGTTCCCTGCCTTCCTCATAAGGCGATTCGGCATGCCGGACAAAATACAGAATCGTGTTCCGCTTCAGGTGATGTACTGAATTAGCAGTCATGAACCAGCAACCTTTCCATTTTATTGGGTTAAAAAAGAAAAAGACCCGTTTCAACTTCATCATACCAGCGATCCTGCCGCTGACATATCTGAAATTTTCACGGGTGCTTATATGAAGATAATAACGGTTCAAGCTCTTCTCGCCAGCTCGTAAGGCAGACACAGCGGGACTCCCGTCCGGGGGTCGACGAGGATGTCGGCTTCTATAGCGAAGACCTCCCGCAGCACTTCCCGGGTCATGACTTCGCCGGGTGTTCCCTCCGCCACGACTGTGCCTGATTTGATCGCCACCATATGCTGCGCATACCGTGTGGCATGGTTCAGGTCGTGAACGACCATAACGATTGTGCGGCCCTCTTCCTCATTCAGCTTCTGCAGCAGCTGCAGCACTTCCAGCTGATGCGCCATATCCAGGAAGGTCGTAGGCTCGTCGAGGAACAGAATATCCGTCTGCTGAGCCAGCGCCATGGCAATCCATGCCCGTTGGCGCTGGCCGCCGGACAACTGGTCGATCGCCCGGTCCCTAAAGGCCCCAAGCCCCGTAACGTTAATGGCCCACTCGATAACCTCACGGTCCTGCGTGCTGATGCTGCCAAATCCCCGCTGATGCGGCGAACGGCCGAAGCCGATCAGCTCGGTTACGGTCAGCCCATCCGGGGCCGTGGGGGTTTGCGGCAGGATCGCGAGCTGCTTCGCCACATCCTTGGTCGGCTGGCTGTGGATCGATTTGCCGTCGAGCAGCACCGCTCCGGAGGATGGCTTCATCAAGCGGGCCATCGTTTTGAGAATCGTCGATTTGCCGGAGCCGTTGGAGCCGACCAAAGCGGTAATTTTACCCGCCGGAATGCTCAGGTTCAAATTGTTGACAATGAGCGTATCGGCGTATCCGATGTTCAGCTGCTCGGTGCCGAGCCTCGACTGGAGCTGCGGTTTATCCTCCGTGGCGATCTCTTGCTCCGGCCAAGCCAATGTGTTTTGTACCATACCGTATCATCCTTTTTTAGGGATTGTATTTCGCGGCGGATTCGCCGCTCCGCATGCAGGGTGCCTTATGCTATGTTCAACGTTGTCGAATATACCGTATCGTCTAACGCATAATTGCCTTTGTTGACACATTATGCGTGGAAAAGTGCAATTTATGTGTATGTATACACACTTATTATGATAATGATTCTCAATTTCATTGTAAAGAGTTTTTTCCCTCTTCTCCGTCTTATCTCGCGAAAAAAGGACAATGGAACTCATGGTCCCATTGTCCAAATATTGTTTCCGGCTTAATTACTCAAAATGTCCTTCAGCTGTTCCTGCTTTACGGCCGTGACCCGGGTCGTCTTCTTGTCAAAAGAGACGTTGACCTCCTCCACCAGCTCAACCTGCCCCTCCGCGAACGTTAGGGTGAGCGTGACTCTATAGGGTGTCTCGATGTACACCACGGTTAGCTCCAGCTGCAGATCCTCGGTCAACCGGGCCGAAATGACGGCTTCCTGCCGATGCATGGCCAGATCCTTCCGGAAGATGTCCTTGGTGCTTACCTTCTTCGTCAAATCAAAGGGAAGTTCGCGCCGGCTGCCATTGGCATAACGGATCCGAAGCTCGGACCGCTCATCCAGGCTGCACACCGTAATCTCGGCAACGCCGCCTGGCTCTGGAGCTTGGACACGGTATTGCCCTGCCCAATCA
Organism: Paenibacillus sp. FSL R5-0378; assembly: GCF_038009285.1. Lineage (NCBI taxonomy): Bacteria > Bacillati > Bacillota > Bacilli > Caryophanales > Paenibacillaceae > Paenibacillus > Paenibacillus sp. FSL R5-0378. Next base: position 2,039,704 of record NZ_JBBPAY010000001.1, on the reverse strand, counting down.
TCCGGCATAGCGGACGAAGCAGAAGGTACCCGGTGCTCAGCGTCTTCCTGCATTCGCGCGATCCGCTGTAGAAGCAGCGGGTACGCTTCGGAGCTGACTTGTTGCGATCGGTCTACCCGGTCCACAATATGCTCATAGATGAGGTCCAGCAGCTGCGGCAGCTGCTTTTTCATATGGCTCATGCCGGAAGAGGCTGCAATGACAATGCCGTGCTTCGGAGCAACAAAGCAGAGCTGCCCGAACCCGCCGTTTCCCATATAACACCCCTGCCGGCACCGGAAAAATTGGTAGCCATACCCTTCCGAAAAATCGGCCCTCGTCTCATTGCGGCGGTTATCGCTCTGCTCCGCGGTGGCTAACCGGATGTATTCCGTCGATACGATTCTCCGGCCGCCATACCCGCCCTCGTTCAGCAGCATCTGACCGAACTTCGCCACGCCGTCGATGGGAATGCTCAGCCCCATGCCGCCTGCGGTCACTCCCATCGGGCAGGTTTCCCAATCCACCGAGTCAATTCCAAGGGGCTCGAACAATCTCGGTTTTACATATTCGACGAGGCTCATGCCGGTCGCTCTTTCCAGAATGGCGGCAACCATGTAGGTCGCATGGGTGTTGTACACGTAATGGCTTCCCGGCGGATGCTCCGGCGCCAAGGATAAGAACGTTTGGGCCCAGTCTGGCCCGGATTCCATCACCCGGCCGTAAATGTTGTCATGATGTCCTGTATTCATCGAAAGCAGATGGTGGATGGTCATCTGGGATAAGTAGGGCGGGACGTTACCGGCAAGCTTATCGGGAAAATACGAAACGACCGGATCCGTCAGCCGGATATATCCTTCGTCCCTGGCAATTCCCGCCGCAATGGAAGTGAAGCTCTTGCTGAGCGAAAATAATAACGTAGGTGCCTCTTCCCGATACGGCTGACGGTTGAAACGGGCCGTAACTTTTCCATTCTGAAGCAGCATCAAACGGTTGACCTGAAGCTCCAGTTCCTCGATCCGTTCTAAGAACCGAAGTACATCGCCGGACGACAGGCCGTGGCTTTCCGGCTGTGCGGTTTCCAGTTCCAATCCCAATCGTACACCTCCCTTTTATTAAAGTTCCTTAATGAAAAAGAGATTCAAATCATCGTCCACCCGGACCATCTCGCCCGGCACGACCGGCTGGTTCTTATACACGATGCCGTTGCCATCGGGAATGTAACCTCTGCGGCAGTAAATGCGCTGTGCCTTACCGTAGTCCTTGAATAAGCCCACACCGATGCCGATCCGTTTGCCCTTGCGGCTTACGATCGATTCAAACTCCTCCAGGATCCGGTTGCCGATTCCTTGGCGCTGGAAGACGGGGAATACGTTCAGATCGTTCACTTCCGGAATGCCCTGCTCTTGGAAAGGGGGGTAGTCCGATTCGTATTTCAGGTGACATACCCCGGCGACCTGGTCATCTGCATAGGCGATGATCGTTTCACGGACACCCGCTGCGTTTTCAGCGAGACATTTGTCGTAGTACTCATCGGGGCGGAAGATGTCATGTTCGGTAAAAGCCTGCTTCCACTGCTGCTTTAATTCCTCTGAAGTGAGCAAAGTCAGCGTGATTTTCATTTACAGCACCTCCATATCGATTGTATTTTTGTTCCCACGTTTCGCGGCTCTCTTTTAAAAGTTAATGTTCACTTACTTTAGCATTGATGATTAAAGAGATTCGCGATTATAATATGTATAAATATACCACGGCTTGATAGTAGAGAGGGGAACTGCCATGCGATCCGCTGAAGTCCATAATTACGACTTTGCCTTTAGGCAGGCCGCGATCGGCATGGCCCTTATCGCGCCTGACGGAGCCTTCCTAAAGGTCAACCCCGCTTTATGCACCCTCCTCGGTTATACACCTGACCATTTCACTGTGCCGGATCTTCTTCCCGCGATTCAGGAACTGTCCCGCGACATCGTTAAGTGCGGGGAGTGGCTGCAGTCCATGAAACGGGATCAGCACCGGATCGACCAGCATTACTATCATCCTTCAGGACAACGGTTGTCCCTTGATATCCGCATCTCCTTGATTCGAAATGAGGCCGGGAAACCTGAGATTTACTTCACCCAATTCGAGAACAGGACCCAGATGATGCAAATGGAAACTAGGCTGCATTATACCGAAACCCATCTGCACGAGCGGGAGGATTCCTTCATGCAGCTGCTGGATGGCCTCCCCCTGTCCGTGCTGATTACGAACCACGGCCAGATTCAGTATGCCAATCCTGCCGGACTCAGGCTCATTCATGCAGACAGCCTGGAAGCCGTAATCGGCATGTCAACGGACGATTTGGTCGACGCCGCCGACCACGAAATTCTGGCCGAGCGCAAGCAGCGGCACTACAACAACAGGCCCATCGGCTCCGTACGCTATCGCATCCGCTGTTTCAATGGACAGCTGAGGCATGTGGAAGGATTTTCACTGAAGATTACCTATCAAAAAAAGCGGTGCGTCATCGGGATCTTTAAAGATATCTCCGACCAGAAGCTTGAGGAAGACCGGCTCATGCAGTCCGAGAAGCTATCGACAGCAGGGCAGCTTGCCGCAGGCATCGCTCACGAAATCCGCAATCCGCTGACCGCCATTTTCGGCTTTTTGAAGCTCCTCCGCACTTCCAGCCAAAACAACGACCAGTACTTTGCGATCATGGAATCCGAGCTGAAGCGGATCGAATTTATCGTCAATGAGCTGCTGGTGCTGTCCAAACCCCAAGTTTCGCATGCGAGCAAGCCAATGGACATTTTGCCGCTGCTGGACCAGGTGATTACACTGATGAACGGCCAGGCTGCATTAAAAAATATCGAGATCGTTTCCGCCTTCTCCGAACCTTCCATCTGGATTGCCGGCGAGGCCAACCAGTTGAAACAGGTCTTCATCAACCTGCTCAAAAATGCGATGGAAGCCATGCCTCAAGGCGGCATCATCCGGATCCACGCTCTCTCCCGGAACAACGAGGCCTTCATCAGCGTTCAGGACGAAGGCTGCGGCATGACGGCGGAGCAGATCCAGGCGCTGGGCAAGCCCTTTTTCACGACCAAGGAATCAGGCACCGGTCTTGGGTTTATGATCACACACAACATCATCCATAATCATGGCGGGAACATATCGGTCCAGAGCGTGCCCCAGGAGGGCACCACGTTTACCGTGACGCTCCCTGTTATTTCCGAGCCGGAGGCAGCCTCATCATAACAAGCCTAATCCGGTGATCAGCCGATAATTTTAAGTTTCACATCCTGGGACCAAAAAAAGGACGGTACTCCCGCGTTATGCTCCTATGTATTGGAGGAATACAGCAGAATGCCGTCCCTCCGGCTCCAGCCTGATTTGGCCCAAAAATAATTGCCGATCTCATTCTCCTCGATCACCATGATATGGCACTTGGCGATGCCCTCTTCCCGGAGCTTATCCAGCCCGGCTTTCGCCAGTTTTTGCCCGATGGCTCGGCCCCTGCAGGCCGGATCGACCGCAACGTGGTAGATATACCCCCTTCGGCCGTCATGGCCGCACAGAATGGTGCCGATCACCCGATCACCATCGGTGGCGACAAAGCTCATGCCCGGGTTCCGAACCAGGTACCGGTGAATCGATTCTTTCGAATCGGCGTCGCTGAGCGCCATCCCTTCCGTTTTGCCCCACAGCTCCATGCATTGTTCGTAATCCTCAATCAACAGCTCTCGCAGTGTTTCCATGATGTTAGTTTCCTCCAGTCATTGATAAGAACAAACGTATATCGATGTATATCAATGAAGCCAGACCGCATTTAGCGGGGCTTTTTCTTGCGATATATCGAAGCTCGATTCCCCGAAGCTTATTCTTTTCCTATATCTTAAGAACAACGTATATCGATGTATATTCAATGAAGCCAGCCGCGCCAAGACTATGTCCCGGCCTCCGCCCGCTATACCGACTCCGGACCGAGAATCTGTCTAAAGTGGTGCCGCATATGCTCCAGGTAATCGTTCACCAGCCAATCCAGCGTCGCTTCACCGCCGCCGGGAAGAATGCAGGTTTTGCCGTAATCCTCCGCGGTCAAACGCTCGAGAACATGGACAATTTGCCTGTTCAGCATAACCCACAGCGTAATGATATCCGTCTGGTTGTATTGCTCCTGATACCCGTGCAGGTCCACCCACCGGTCCTGATCGTATCCCTCAAGGGATACCGGATGCGCCGACTGTTTTATTTTGACAAAACGAAGATGGTTGTTCGCTGCCGAATCGCATAAGTGACCCACGATCTCCTGCTTTGACCACTTGGCGGGTCCTTGCTTGTGTCTGAACACCTCTTCGGGCACTGCTTTCAGTTCGCTCTCAAAATATCCGACTAAACGGTTCAAGGTTTGACTATAACTATGATTCATCCTACTTCTCCTCTCCATTTGCTGCACTGTATTCGATCAGCCAGCAGTCGCGGTACTCTCCTTCATGCCATTCGCGTTTTTCCAGCAGTTTGATCTTGCGGAAGCCGCATTTTTCGTATACGCGCAGAGCCCTGGCGTTCCAGGTTTGCGGGTCCATGACAATTTTATCGGCTTGAAGCGTGTTGGTCAGATAAGAAACCATGCCTTGAATCAGCCTTGTGCCGATTCCCCGGTTCCAGCAGTCGGGCTCCCCAATAAACTGATCCATGCCGAAAATTCGCCCGTCCCCTTCGCCATAGCCATATACCTCGCGTTCCTCCGGATCGACCGGATAATATTGAATATATCCGATATCGCGGTCGTCCAGTTGAATGATGCAGGCTTCGATTTGATCATCTCGGTAAAAGTGCTCCTGCACCATGGCCATATCATGCGGACGGTCCCGGCCTTCATAATATTCGAGGACGCGTGGATCGCTGAGCCAACGGACCAAATGGTCCGCATCGCCCGCCTCCAGTTTCCTTACGCTGACCCCCTGCTTGCTCCAAAGAACCAAAATTGCGCCTCCTCCCTCATAACTCAAGCACGAAGCGTTTGAGCCTTTTTATATGAGAAGCTTAACGTTTTTGACCACGTAGTGGTACCCTGACATGACGGTCATCATCACGGCGATCACCATCAAGAAGGAATCGACGCGAAGGCTAGTCAGCCATTGAAAAGGATAGTTATTCAGCAGCACGGCCGTAATGGCGACGACCTGGGACACCATTTTCCACTTGCCGTACCGATCTGCCGCCAGAGCGATTCCCTGGGCCGACGCCGCCATTCGCAAAGCTGTAATTATGAATTCACGGCCAATCATCACGAAGGCCATCCAGGCCGGAATCATCCCGGCTTCGACCATCATTATCAGCGCTACCGAAACAAGCAGCTTATCGGCAAGCGGGTCCAATAGCTTCCCGAGATTGGTAACCAGGTGGTATTTGCGGGCAATATACCCGTCCAGCTTGTCCGTAGCGGAAGCAAGAACAAATACGCCCACCGCCATATAGGTCCCGTACTGGTTCAGAAATTGAATGAACGCGTTGGAATCCGCCAGCCGTACGGGGTACTCTGCAAAAAAAACGATAAACACGGGGATCAGCATGATTCTGGCCAGCGTCAGCTTGTTCGCCGGGTTCATGCATCCTTCCTCTCAAAAAACGTGATCCGGTTACCGAAAGGATCGATCACGCTCACCTCCATATCCTCAAGCCCAGGGCGCGCATGCTTGTACTTCTTCGCTATCAGTTTGGCATGGAGGCTCTGGATGTCTTCGACTTCAACACGGATCGCCGAGCCGGGGGTGCAGTCGCCGTGATGCCCGCTCAAATGGATCTCACAGTCCCCGCTGGACACCTGCATGTATAAGGGAAGATCGTCTTCATAGCGATGCTCCCAGTCCATCCGGAATTCCAGGAAATCCACGTAAAACTCCTTGGCTTTGTCCTCATCGAAAATCCGAAAGATCGGTGTGATCTTCTTCATCACTTATCCTCCTCTAAAAGTTCATCCAGACTTATGCTCGGTCCGGCTATCTACAGGCAATGCGGCGGCAAGCTGCATAGGCGCCGACAGTTGAGCATACCGGCTCTCCACATAGGGATTGAACCAGACCGCATGGATGACCTTCATCCCTGCCTGGTGCGCCCCATCCAGCTCTCCGGAGCCTCCGTCACCTACAAACACGCAATCCTCCGGGAGTATTTGCAGCCGTCGGCATGCGAGTTCATAGATAGCAGGGTCGGGCTTACAGCATTGTACCTCGTATGAAAAAATAACGTCGTCAAAATACCCGGCCAGCGGGGAATCTTCCCAGCCCCGGACTTCCTCCTCCGAACAGTTGCTGATCAGTCCCAGCTTCCAGCCATGGGTACGGAGGTTTGCGAGCATTTCCAAAATGTCAGGGCGAACGGCTTCAAAAGGAATCCGCTTCTCCTGGATCCTTGCCTGGTAGAGCGACTGAACGGACTGTTCGTCCGCATCCAGGCCCCTGCTCCGGCAAATATCCCGGATGACATCCGGAAAACTTGCCAGCTCCCCGCGCATCCGCCGCTCCACCCGGCTTCTCCATTCCAGCTTGAACTCTTCCTGGCTCAGACCAAGCAGACCCGGGTAATCGTAGCGGCGCCCCGATATCCGCCGGCCATCCGCATATTCGGTGATTAAGGTCTCGAACAAATCGAACAAAACGGCTTTCGTGCCCAAGCGGCATCCTCCTTATCGGTATTCGGGATTCCGGTTATATCATAGCCCGGCCCGCTTCCCCCATATACGGTTGGAATGACCGTCTCCACCACATGCCCTTCCACGGCTTGCACCTCGTAGGCTTTGGCCTCAGGACGAGAGCTTACCGCCCGGTGAAAAACACCATCTACATAATGCAGTGCCGCTCCGTCATCTGCGGCTATTCCCCCACCGATTTGTCCGCTTTGGATCAGCCGGTGATAACTGGGCCTTCGGTCCGCTTCCCCGTCATAATGGGGACAGTGGCTTCCTGAAAGCAGGCCGAGGCCCTCCAGCCGGGTCAGGTCGCCAGGGATGGAATCCGTCACGCCTTCCTCAAACCAGCAAATGGAACCGGCGCTTAGCCCGGATAGAATCACCCCATTTTCCCAGGCCGTCTTTAAATATCGATCCACACTACGTTCCTTCCATACCGCAAGCATCGATTTCGTATTGCCGCCCCCGACATAAATGATATCTTTGTCAAGAATAAAATCCTCCAAATCGAAGGTTGGGGGGGAGACCAGGGAAAGATGAGAGGGAGTGCATTCCAGACGCTGAAATGCATCATAAAATCGATCGATATACCCTTGTGCGTCACTGCTCGCCGTTGGTACAAAGCAAACTTTGGGGCGGCCGGTACCTGCCTGCTGAAGAATGTACAGATCCAGCAAGGGGTTATCCGGTTCCATTGAGAATCCTCCGCCACCCATAGCGATAATTTGTTTGATGCTATGCCCTCCTTTCCGTAACGTGTCATCAATTCCAAGTAAAACTGCCCCAAGCGACGTTAATTTACCTATTCGACGGGAAAACGCCATCCCCTTTCTTCGCCGGGTACTTGCTAAAAATGGATCGATATGGTAGCCTGTTAGTAATTTAGGAAGAACGGAGGGTTACGTGTGGTAGATCAGTTTATCCGGGTTCGCACGTTTTGCAACTAACATATTGCAAAATTCTCTGCTTGTACGCGGAGGACTCAGGATTGGTCTGCCATTTTTTAAAGGTAACCCAGGTTTATAACGACTATGGCTGAAGCATCGTCTGTAGGAACACGCATGATCATGTCCAGCCTGCCTTTAAAAATTCATCTCACATGAACGCATTGCGGGATCGTACCCTTAAGGGATAGGAATGATAGTCTCTCCCTGCCCTAGGGCCTCTTCCGTCTTTCATGTAAGACCTCATATCCTGCGGCCGAGGAACGGTTGTTCCTTGGACCGGGCGGTCCTTTCGCGAAACGCTGACACAGGCAGACAGCCTGTGTTTTTTTGTGCTTATTTTTAGATTAACGATGATTCCGGCAAGGAGGGTTACGTGTGGTAGATCAGTTTATCCGGGTTCGCATGGTGTACAGCTGCTAAGAAAAAAAGCCGTTGGCTTTGCTGTGTACAGAGAAACTCAGGATAGGTCTGCCCTTTTGCCAGGTAACCTCCTTTTTGCTCAGGACAAAATGTCGCTTGGTCGATGCATAATGTGCCGCCACCTGCCGCTTCAATGCCGGGCTTATATGCCGATGAACTGCTCTTTCATGCAGTGCGTCCGTCCCGCACGGTTGCCCTTCATTCGGTGAAATCGTCCGGATTCCGCGGCGTTATCCTGAGTCTCTCCACTTCACAGCACAGCCGATGGGCAAGAAACCATCGCTGGATAACGGAGGGATTCATGGATGCATAAACATCGACAACGTCATATAAAGACGCACTTGAACATAGAGAAACCCGCAGCAAAAGGACAGCACCTGCTGCACCACGAGCCGGTCATTCACGACATGATCGGAATGGCCGGTGTCACAAACGCCGACACGGTGCTCGATCTGGGCGCCGGGCGGGGAGCCATCACGTTCCCGCTTGCGAAGAAGGCAGGCAGAGTGCTGGCCATTGAGAACGATGCCGCATTCGCCGCCTCCCTTCGGCAAAAGGCGGTTCCCGGCTCCAATGTGGCCGTTATTGAAAGGGACATTCGCGAGGCTTACCTTCCGAATGAGCCGTTTCATGTTGTAGCCAACATTCCATTTTTCATGACGACATTCATTCTCGAGAAGTTGCTCGACCCGCCGGGTTCTCCGTTCCAGGGGGCGGTGTTGATCGTGCAGCACGGAGCAGCCAAGGGATTTACGGCAAGGCAGATTCGCAGCCCGCGTCTGCTCAAGTGGCGGATGTGGTTTGACTTCGAGCTGGTGAAGGTTGTGCCCCGGCGGCATTTCTCACCCCCACCTCAGGTGGACGCAGCCGTACTCCGTATTCGGAGACGGAAAACGCCTTGGCTTCAGACGCAGCATCATCATGCATTCGGCGGATTGGCCGAATACGCGCTGAACGAGCCGGCACTGCCGGTGTGCGAGGCACTGGCGGGGATTTTTACACCGGTGCAAATCAGGCACCTGCTGCAGCAAATCCGGGTAGAACGGAATACGCCCGTATGCTTACTGCGCGAGCGGGATTGGGCAGCCGTATTTGATACGATGCGGGAGAAGGTCCCCTCTTATCGCTGGCCGAAAGCAACAACAAAGAAAAGGAGCGCCAGGTAGGCGTGAATTGAAATCTAAGGAGGAAACACAAATGACAGAACAACTCATTAAAGTAGATGGTATTGAACTGTGCACCGAAAGCTTTGGACGAAAGGAAGATCCGGCAATCCTGCTCATTATGGGCGCCACCGCCTCGATGATCTGGTGGGAGGATGAATTTTGCCAGCGCCTTGCTGACGCGGGGCGGTTTGTCATCCGTTACGACAACCGCGACGTCGGCCAATCGATGAACGATGAGCCCGGTAACCCGCAGTACGGTTTAGAGGACATGGCCGATGACGCTATCCGCGTGCTGGACGCCTACGGAATTAGCCGAGCCCATGTGGCAGGGATGTCTCTCGGCGGCCTGCTGACGCTGATGGCTACGGTCAAGTATCCCGAGCGGGTGCTGAGCAATACGCTGATCATGACCTCTTCGTTCCGTGACCCGAGTCTGCCGGAAATGGAAGAAAAGGTCGCTGCCTTTTTCGCTTCGGCCGATCAGGTCAATTGGGAGAACGAGCAGGCGATCCTGGACTTTAGCGTTCAAAAATGGAACCTGCTCCGCGGGTCAAAGCACGCTCCGGACGAGGATAAAGTCCGCCGGCTGGCCGCACGGGAGCTGCATCGGACCCGCAATTGGGCGGCGAGCATGTTCAATCATGGCCTGCTGGCCGGCGGAGAGGAACTGATTGCTGGGGTACCGGACATCCGGGTGCCGGCCCTCGTCATCCATGGCACGGAGGATCCGATCATCCCTTATGCCCACGGTGAGTCGTTGGCCCGGGAGATCCCGGGCGCCCGGCTGCTGACCCTGGAAGGGACCGGCCATGAGCTGCATGAGGACGATTGGGATGCCATTCTGGATGCGATTATCCGGCATACCGATGGCGTCCAGAAGAGCGAATCGAGATCAGTTAAGTAATTAGCAAAACAGCGGGCAGGGATGAGTCCCTGCCCGCTGTCTGTATGTAACCCTACGGTTGATGAATCCGATGCTTCAAGTCAGCGCTGCCGTCAATCACTGACATGATGTCTGTCTTCAGCTCAACCGGATATACCGACAAGCCCTGTAATTCCTCAATTGTAAACCATTTGAAGATCAGTCTGCCGCCATCCTCAATGCCTGGGAACTCGCCCTCCCGATCCAGAATTTCATGGCCCTCGGGAAAAGAAAACGTGTAATAAAATCCGGTTTCATGGTATTTCATTCGGTCGTATTCGAAAAAATCCTCATTGACATACAACAGCTTGTCTATCTGTATATCGATGCCCAGCTCTTCCCGGATCTCCCGGATGAGAGCCTGGTCCGTCGATTCCTGAAACTCTACCCGCCCGCCGGGCAGATTCCAGAAATCGTCTTGCAGCGTCGTGTGCAGCAATATCCGATCGCGGTGAACGGCGATTCCCGCAACCCGAAAATTAAATTTGTTCTGCCCTTCTGTAAAGGTAATCACCGAATCACCCAGCTTCCATTCCGCAGCAGCGGCTCGATCGTGCCGTCCTCATGCTCCGCATCGATGCTCAGTTCCGCCGAACCGACCATAAAATCTTCATGCTGCATGCTGACGTTGGCTCCGCGGGCAAGCAGCTCCTCATCGCTGAGTCCCGCCCCGCCCTGCAAATTCGTCGGATACGCATTCCCGAGCGCAAAATGGCAGGACGCATTTTCGTCGATGCCCACGTTATAGAAAACCCGGTTCAGACGGGAGATCGGCGAATCATGCGGTACGATCGCGATCTCCCCCAAATATCGCGTTCCCTCATCGGCATCCAAAAACTGCTTCAACGCCTCATATCCGGTCTCCGCCGTAAAATCCACCACACGTCCCTCACGAAACGTCAGAGTGAAGCGGTCCACCAGCTGCCCGTTCAGCACAAACGGCCGGGTGCTCGATACCGTTCCGTTTGTCCCGGCGCGGTGCGGCATCGTATACACTTCCTCGGTCGGCATATTCGCCACGAACGGAATCCCGCTCTGATTAACCTGGCCGCCGCCAAGCCAGATATGGCCGGGAGCGAGTTCGACCATCAGATCCGTGCCGGGTGCCTTGTAATGCAGCCTGCGGTACTGCTTCGCGTTCAGCTTATCGGTGACGGCTCGTAAATGCTGCGAATGCCTCCGCCAGGCAGCCACCGGATCCTCTTCATCGATATGGTTCATGCGGAAAATCGATTCCCATAATGCGTTCACCCGCTCTTCCTGCGGGCGGTCGGCAAACACTTGATCCGCCCACGCCTGGCTCGGCACGTTGACGATGCACCAGCTGATCCGATTAGTGCGCACGTATCCGAGATAGTTCCGGCGAGCGGCGGCGGCGGCTTTCCGGGAAGCCGATATTTTCGCCGGATCCACGCCCTCATACAAATTCGGATTCTCCCCGTCCAGCAGGAGAACCGCTCCCCCGGACTCCGCAATGCTCTCCATCATGTGCGCCATCCAAGGGGGATAGAACGCAAACGATTCCGGCCCCGCCAGGTCATAGCGCATGCGCTCTACCGTTTCATCACGCCAGTTCAACTGTACATACTTGGCCCCTGCCTGGTAGGCTTTAGCCGTAACCAGCCGCGCAAAATCAGCCGACTCTATAGGCGATTCCACATAGAGCACTTGATCCGGCTGCACATTCACGCCCACTTGGACGAGCAGTTCCGCATATTTTTCCATTTGCTTCTGAAACTCCGTCAATAACATCCCCTGCCTTATCTATTTATATATTGTATGATCTTCATAACGAGCCGATTAGCCGGGTGACCAGAGGAAACGCATAAATGATCCCGATGCAGGCTAGCAAAATCCAGCTGAGAATCCGCGGATACTTGGCACGGTATAGTCTCACGGTACCAAATATACCCGCCACGAGCAATGCCAAACCGGCGATAACCGGCAGATGATACCGGGTCGAACCCCCTGTCCACGGATCCAAACCTAAGCTTGAAAAAATCATGTCCCCCACGGATACATCCTGATGATTTTGCACCAAAAGGACCAGCGCGGCCAGAATCATCAGGAAATAGGGTATGCCCTTTTTCACGCTAAATCACCTCCTCGGAATCTGCTCCGCTTCACTAATTCCTTTCCAGCATCCAATCCAAATGTTTCTTACTATGGCTCCATATCCAATGGGTCCCCGTATGGATCTGGGGCAGCAGCCCATTCAGGGTTCGGTGCGCGAGCACGAAGTCCTCCTCCGTAATAGCCGAACTGCGAAGCGCTTCGCTCAACTCGTCTTCATCTTTGATCACATCGCTGCCGTCAGGAAAGACGACCAAGTCCAGATACAAGTCATCCCAGTAAGGAATGCCCTCCCCGCTCAGGCCGTTCCGAGTCGTCATATCTACGTACCATTGGATGATCTCTAGCTCCGCATTAAACATGGTGGTGACCGCGTAGTGCTCCCCTTCCGGAAACTGCTGCATCCAAACGTATCCCTGATCAGCCAGGCACAAGTCCCGGTTCTGCATCTGTACCACAAGAGGCTCGCTGATTTGATGAATCGAGATGAGTGTCACATGCCCGTTAAATTCTTCGGATCGGAGCGGCCTGCAGGCAAAATCTCTTTCCAGCACCCGCCGCCAATCCTGCCGGTCGGCATATTTTCGCTTCACTTGCTCTCCTCCTAAGCTCTCCGCTTCTGCATAACTTTGGCCGCCCACGCAAAGCATGCGACAGCGACGATACCAATTCCAGTGTACAACCACCATATCGTTCGCATCTCCGGCCCTCCGGAATAAGCACCCTGCTGAATCGCCAAAATGTACGTATCTTCGCCCGTTCGAACTGCGATAGCCTCTTGGCGGCTCCGCCCCTCAATGGCGTAGTAACCTGTTCCTTTGGGATACATATTGGAGAAATTCCCCCGATACGTTCCTTCCCGGTCCGAATACTTCGTGACTTTGCCGATTTTTTGGCCGACGTCCTCGGGCTGAACGGCTTGTGTTGTGACCTGGTAGATATGGCCGGAGTAAACGACAAATGGATAGGCCCAGCTTGCCGAGGCAATAGATAGCGGTAAAAGTAGGATGAAACCAAGGAATAGAGGCAGCACTCTTTTCAAATGACATTCCTCCTCCGAAAAAATAGCCATCAGCAAAAACGCTAGTCCGTGACTTTTTACACGACAACCGTCAGCTTATGCCTGAACCCATGTTCCCCGGGTATAGCCCAGCTTCAGACCTGCCCGCTCCATGTTGCGGTGGCTGGTCGAGGCATAGGCCGCCTGGCCGACCACGATCCGGCAGCCGCTTTGATGCGCTTCGGTGATCCTTTTTTCCAATAGCGCCTGCTGAACCCCCTGGTTGCGGTATTCCGCAAGTGTAGTGGCAAACGTCAGCGAAGCCTTGTCATCCTGGATATACATCACGCCTACACCGGCCGGCTTGCCGTTGACCCACGCAGCAAAGAACTTCCATCCATCCCTGTCATAAAGAACGATGTTGTTGTCGGCGATGTGATGTTTGCCGGATATCGGCAGACCGGTGCCCAGGCAGTGAATTTCGGCATACAAGTCCATTTCGTCTGCGGTGAGTTCCCGGATCGTAATAGGCTCTCTTCCTGTCTCACAAGCGCGCGGTTCGCCGTATAAAGTCGCATGATACCCGGTCTGGTAATAGCCCTGATCAAAAAGCGCCTTCATCAGCTTGGGATGAGTTTTGGAAGGAACCACCTCAAATTGGCATCGGCCCTGCCGCTTCCGATAAAATTCCAGAATTTCATCCAGGCGCTCAGCCTCTTGCTCTCCAATTCCCTTAACCGTATTAAACTGCGGCCACGGCATCGCTTGACTATAGAACGCGGCAGCACCGCCAAAAGTTTGAATGTCGATCCCCATCGGATTGCCGGGCCGCTCCTGAATCGCTTTCATCCGGTCGATCATGTAATCGATTTCGGATTGCTCCATCAGATCGGCCAGTTCTTTGCTTATGTACATATTATGACGTCCTTTCGGGCTTGATCGTTAAAAGACCTATCGGAAAACGCAAAGCATCAAGCGCGCTCATCCTTCTTTTCCCCTTTTGTCACCTTCGCTGCCTCGTGACTCTTGTGCATGACGACCTGCCGGGTCGGTTTGTAGCCGGTCTGCTGATAAAAATCCACCAGGCCGCTCTCGCAAAATAAGCTGACCACGTGGATATTTTTCAGTTCTGCGGTGATCCGGCCGATGATTTCCCGTCCCAAGCCGCGTTTTCTGTAATCCGCATGCACGCCCATATCCTCGATATAGGCACGGAACAAGCCGTCCGAAACCGCTCTCACAAACCCGACCAGCCTGTCCTCGTCCCAGGCGCCGACAGCAATGGATGAGCCGAGCATGGATTCGATATCGGCCAACGTTCTTTCCGGCCACCAGCCCAGGTGATCATACAGCTGTTTCACTTGAGCGGCGGGGATATTTTTCTCCTGATACGTCCGTACAGTGATTGGCCTCATAATTTCAGCTCCTTAATATGGAAATCTTCTTTTGCATTAAATCCTCAAACACAGGCCGCTGAACGGAACTGATCGGCAGCTGTTCGATTTCATCCATGGACTTGAATTCAAGCTGAAGCGACTCCTGCTGAATGTCCTGAAAAAGAAGTGCCCTTCCGTTATCGGAAAGGCTTCCCTGCAAACTTGCTTCCGCCTTGAAGATGAACATGACAAACACAACCTCGTTCCCGTCAGGGTAGGTGTACTGCATTCTCGGCCCGCTATAGACTCCCATCAGTTCATGTTTCAGGACGACCAGTCCGGTCTCTTCCATCACTTCCCGCCGCATCGTCTCCTCAATCGTTTCTCCGGGCTCCATCGCACCTCCGGGCAATCCCCAATCCCCATAATCGGACCTGCGCTGCATGAGGATGCGGCCGGCTTGATCCTGAATAACAGCGCCGCCTGTCACGATAATGCGCATAGCTGCTTCCTCCCTCCTTGTGCAAAATCAACTTTTTGCCCACGCCCGCGCTTTTTCTAATAGCTCAGCAATCGTTCCAGACTTTTCTTCCGAGTATTTCAGCAGCGTGTTGATGCCGCTGGCCAGCGTGTTCCGTTTGGCCTGTGCATAGGCAATCGCTTGTTCCCGATGGGTACGCAAATAATCCCTGAACAGCAGGTTATCCCGCCAAATGGCGGAGTCCCACTCGGTTATTTGCAGATTGATCTTCTGCCCGGCACGTTTACGGTAATGTATCCGCCCCGGCACTCCCGCCTCACCCATGCTCTCATACTGTGAAGCGACCAGCTGCCGGTCTGTACACTCGTCAATGTGAAGCTCCTTGAGGCCGATCAGGATATCGATAATCGGTTTGGCCATCATTCCCTCGATAGACGTGCTACCGATATGGGCAAACTCCACCGCTTGTTCCGCAAACACAGGCTCCAGCTTCCTTTTCTCTTGCTCGTAGATGACCTTCCATTCAGCTTGATAAGGGGACAGCTCGATGATCTCATCAATACCCATCAGTTCCCTCCGATCCGATCATTGCTCCTTTTTGGGACAGCTCCTTATTTAGAAAAATCCAGTCCCATGTCGGCCATTGCCCGCCGAAGCTGTTCTACCGCTGTGGGGCCGATGCCGTGAAGCTGCTTCAGCTCCGATTCGGTGAGTTTCGCGACTTCTTCTAGCCGGGTAATACCCGCATTCCGGAGCGCGCGTACCGCCGGCTGGGCCAGCTTGGGCAAATCACTTTCCGTCAGATCCTGCTTATCCTTTGGCATGGTTTATAAACCTCCATAAATAGATGGGTAATACCTTCCAATCACGTTTTCATCCCAAATCTGTGCCTCAATGTATCGCTCTGGCCCCCGGTCCCCGTGCTTGTTCCATTCCTGCGGGAGCCCATACCTGGCAATGACTTCCCGGATTTCACCCTTCGTATACACCTGCTTGCGGTAGGGCTTGCCATCTTCGTAGCGCATTGTCGGAAACAGATCGCCGTACGTAAAACTGATCGAACGATCATCGAATTCGTCCCAATCGATTTGAACCACATTTGGTTCCGTATACCAGGAACACAGCCAATTGCACGGTCCGAGGGTCATATAATGCGGATACAGATTTGCGGGCTGGCCGCCTTTGGCTATAAACGCCTCTCTGGCCCGGCTCTCCAATATAAGCCTCGTTTCCATATAATCGCCTGCTCTCTGACTGGCAAACGTCTTCCCTTCCTGCACGATCATCCCCAAAATTTCACGGGCTTCTTCCAGAGGCAGACTCGACAGATTTCGAAAAGGCCCCTGTGCTGCCTCATAGTAGTGATACAACACCAGCGTCATGGCCATCGTCCCTTTCGGCAGCTTGGTTACACTTAGCCCCACTCAAAAAATAAAGCATCAGAACATACCGATGATGTCTGACGCTTTACGTTTTATTCCATTTTAGTCAAAAGGAACATCCTTCTCAACGAAAACCGTTGTTTTCATTGTAAAAGGAGTCCTCTTCAGAGAAGGCGCTTTGAAACACAGTGATCCGTCATTGGAAAATTGAATTAAAACCCAGCCACTCCTCGTTGATTTTCTTCGCATAACGATACACATTAAAATCGCTGTACTCCACATAAAATCCGTCACGGATCAAATGGTAGTCTTCCGGATTTATTCCAAAGGAAAACGAAATCCGGGGGCCTTCTCCACATTGCCCAACGGGGATTTCATGTCCGCTCTTGTCGGTTAACCTCAGGTTTGGGCCTTGTAGAGAGACGGAACCGTCCGGATTTAATTTGCCATTATACATAAATTCACCCGATCGGTGTTCCCATCCGGGAAACGCCTCAAAGCTGAAATAAATGTCATTGCCCCTATTCCACACATCGTTAAGCAGGATACGCGTATGGTTCAGCTCCAGGACTTCGACATTTAAATCTTTCTGTTCATCCTGCCCGAATGCAATCCATTCCGGTTTGACGAAAATTTTGACGGGGACCTGCTCCTTTACGAGATTCACGTCATACCCCTTATGGGCGATGACATGATCCATAATGCCTTCATCTGTATAGTTCAATGCATAGATCCGGTATCCGCCCAAAATGACGATGATCACCGCAATGATCATTACTGTCCGTTTTCTTTCTGTGCCCATTAAAAGGACTCTTTTCAGCCACCCATGAAAATAATAGTATATAACGCGTTCCACCGCCCTACCCGATCAGCTTATCCACCGTTTCGCGGTCCAGCTTCTTGATCACCGCCGTCAGCAGGTCGGCTGCCTGGCTGAAATCGGATTTGGACATCACGGAATTATGGCTGTGAATGTATCGCGTGGCAAATCCCACGGACAGCGTCGGGCAGCCGATGCCGCTCGTATGAATCCGGCCGCCGTCGGTCGTGCCGCCGGTGATGGCGTCAAACTGCACGGAAATGCCCGACTCCTCCGCCGTGTCGATTACAAGGTCCCGCAGGGCGGTATTCGGAATCATCGAAGCGTCAAAAATGAGCACCAGCGGTCCGCCGCCCATATTGCATTTCATCGGGTTCGACTCGCTGCCCGGTGTGTCATGCGCAATACCGACGTCCAGCGCAAAGGCCACGTCCGGCTGGATGAGGTTGGCGGCCGTTCCCGCACCGCGGAGACCTACTTCCTCCTGCACTGTCGCTCCCGCATAAATGACGTTCGGATGCTGTTCATTCTGCAGACGGGACAGAATTTCGACCGCCAGCGAGCAGCCGGAGCGGTTGTCGAGCGCTTTACCCGCCCACAGCTCGCCATCGCGCATCGTAAAGAAATCGCTCACCGGTACGACCCAGTCGCCCGGACGAACCCCCATCTCCTTGGCGTCCGCTTCATCTTTGGCCCCGATATCGATATACAAATCCTTCAGCTTCATGACCTTGGTCCGCTCCTCGGCCTCCAGCACATGAGGCGGCTTGGAGCCGATGATGCCGATGTATTCGCCTTTACGCGTCTTTACTTTCACCCGGTGGGACAGAACGTTATGCGCCCACCAGCCGCCCAGCTGGTTAAAACGCAGAAATCCCTTCGGCGTAATCTGGGTGACCATAAACCCGATCTCGTCCAGATGGCCGGCAAGCATGACTTTAGGTCCCCCGGCAAGGCCGGTTTTCACCCCAAACACGCTGCCGAGCCGGTCCATAACCAGCTCCTCGCTGAGCGGTTCAAGATAGCTTTTCATTTGGGCGCGGACGGCGCCTTCATGTCCGGGCACACCGTCGCACTCGGTCAATACCTTCATTCGCTGCGTCATTTCATCCATCATGGTTATTCAACCTCCAAATCTGCGTTTTAAAAAGGATAGAACTCGGACGAACTTATCCATATTTCTTCGTATATTGCTTCGCCCTCACCAGTCAATTACCTCCCTTGGCGTGGGAAATTGCTTTTTGGGCATTCCCTTTGCACTCTTCGGCTCGAGTCTACGCGTCTACGATGACTGTTCATACACTTCCACGCTTACCGGATGACACCCGTTTTTCTTTTCAAAACAAGAGAGGTACAATATTTCTAGACTTATCTTCGCAAAGAAAGGACGCACTCCCTATGATCATTACACCCAGAACACGCGGTTTCATCTGCACGACGGCGCATCCGGAGGGCTGCACCAAGCAGGTGAAGGAGCAGATCGATTACATACAGCAGCAGCCTAAATTGAACGGCCCGAAACGGGTCTTGGTTATCGGAGCCTCCACAGGGTACGGCCTGTCGGCCCGGATCGCTGCCGCTTTTGGGGCGGGAGCCGCCACCATCGGCGTCTTCCGACCCAGCTCCGGCAGGGATAAACGGACCGCATCGGCGGGCTGGTACAATTCGGCGGCTTTTGAGCGGCGGGCCGCTGAAGCCGGTTTGACATCCGTCAGCATTACAGGCGATGCCTTTGCGGATGAGACGAAGGACCGCGTCATGGACACGATTGCCAATGAGTTCGGCCAAGTGGACCTCGTCGTGTACAGCGTAGCTTCGTCCCGACGTACCGACCCGGACAGCGGCAAGACGTATAACTCGGTTTTGAAGCCGATCGGAGCGCCCTTCACCGGCAAGGCCGTGAACTTTCATACCGGCGAAGTGACCGACGAAGTCACGACCGAACCGGCGGAAGGTGACGACATCGCCCAGACGATTGCCGTAATGGGCGGCGCCGATTGGCAGCGCTGGATCGATCGGCTTCGGCAGGCGAACCTCCTGGCCGACGGAGCGATGACCATCGCCTACTCCTATATCGGCTCGGAGCTTACCCGGGCCATCTACCGGGAAGGCACCATCGGCAAAGCCAAGGAGGATCTGGAGGCAACCGCGCAGCGGCTGACCCGTGAGCTGTCCGCTTTAGGCGGAAAAGCTTTCGTCGTCGTCAGCAAAGCCCTGGTCACCCAGTCCGCTGCTGCCGTTCCGGTCTTCCCTCTGTACATCGCCGCGCTCTACAAAGTGATGAAGGAAAAGGGCATCCACGAAAATACGATCCAGCAGTCGTACCGGCTGTTCGCCGACAAGCTGTACCACGAGGGTGGAACGCCTGTAGACGAGGCGGGCCGAATCCGCATCGACGATTGGGAACTGCGTCCGGATGTCCAGCAGGAAGTGGCCTGGATCTGGGATCAGGTCACAACGAATAATGTATATGAGCTGACGGATCTGAAAGAGTACCGTCGCGAGTTTTTCCAGCTGTTCGGATTTGAGACGGACGGCATCGACTACGGCAAGGACACAAATCCGGACGTACCCCTTTTAAACGTAAGGTAATACAGAAAAGGCAGCCGGTGAGAACCGGGCTGCCTTTGGATTTTTATACGCTATCCTTTTTTGTTGCTCTCCAGGTATGTTCCGCAAAGCTAGACACTACTTTAAATTGATGCCTCTCATACAGCCTTTTGGCACCCTGATTGGTTTTGGCGATACGCAGATAGATTTTTGGGATCTGCTTACCCATCATATGCCGGATGCAGTGAGTAAGGATGGCACTGCCATATCCGCGGTTCTGCTGATCCGGTGCTACAACGATGTCCTGGATATATCCACCAGAAATAATATAAGCCCCAATCAGAGTTCCCTCTTTCCAAAACGAACGAAACTCATCGTTTCGGACCTTATCCTCCAATCTCTCATGAAACAAACTTATATTCATGCGGTGTTCGTCCAGTGGCCAGCCGTTTTCTGCATTCAATGCGGCGTATGCCCTGTCAAATAAGTCGGCCAAAGGAGTCAGCATACTCGCTTCATATGTATTTACGATGAGATCCGTATGGGATAGATCCGGTTCATGAGGCCCGTCATAATACAAATGATAGCCCTCCATATCCGTTTGAAAACCCAACTGGCGGACGAAATGAATCGCCCTTACGTTCTCTCCGTATAAATTGAAACACAGCTCCTTGGTGCCAGTCTGCTGAAGGTAGGGAGTCATGGTATTCGAAATGAGATCAAGGAGGGCATCAGAATAAGCTTCCTGTATGAATGAAAAATATGCAATAACTGATTGATCATCCTCGGCGATACAAAAAACACCATGTTCCCGCTCTGTTGCTTTATGATAGATAACATCAAGCTTTTCATTCCGGACAGCCAGCTCCACATAATCCCTTGCTTGTGGCGAGATATAAGCAATCAACCCGAGAATGTCCGCTATGGTTTCGGTATTCACACGCCCCCACCTTTTTTACCAAATAATCTAAAGTTATCAGGATATCTGCCCTGCCCCAATTGTGGCCTCTGATCTTCCTGAAGGTATGTCCTTTAATTTCTTCATTCACCACTTATCGTCTTACGAATCAGCTCGTCGATCCAGCGGATCTCCCCTACAACCCGCGATATCGTTTGCTGAAGAACCTCATTCAGGAACATGTCATGAGCCACGCTTCCTTCCTGGCGCTGCTGAATGCCAGCCAAGAGGGATTCGAGGTCCTTTTTGCGCATATCCAGAATTCTGAGCCGATTCTCACGGGAAATACGGTCAAAAAGGGATACTCGGATCATGAACTCAATTTCATGCTTGGCGTCCTTTTCGGTAAAAGCGTTGATCAGCTCGGCGATTTTCGCCCTGCCCGCATCGGTAATTTCGTACACGTACTGGCTGGGCCGGCCTTCCTGCTCATTACGCTTTCGGATAATGGCCCCTTCCGACGTAAATCGGCGCAGCGCCGGGTACAGCAGGTTATGATTCACATCCATCAAATAGCCGAGGTCTTTTTGGATCTCTTTTTTGATTTCGTACCCGTGTTTGGGGGATTTTTCAATCTGGATTAAAATGAGTAAGTCGATATACATAGATCCTGCCCTCTCGTCTGATTTGACTGCTGTCCGGGTTTATGTATTTAATAGCATACCAATTCGGATATGGTTCTTCAACGAATTCCGACAAACTCCGCATTTCCTACTGCACCCAAAGTCATGGGGCGTTGGGCAGTGGCTCCCCTTCGGCCAATATGTTAAATTAACATATGATATTTTAAGCATGAATTCACCTACTATTCTTCAACACGGGAGGGAATGGAATGCAAGAAATCATTGCTTTAGCGGATATCACCCAGTTCCGATCACGATCCGAAGAATTCAATCCGTACGATTGGTACCGGGACAAGCTGCAGAACGAGCCGATCAGTTACAATGAAGCCACAAATACCTGGAACGTATTCCGCTACGACGATGTCAAACGGGTGCTCAGCGACTATGAGTATTTCTCCAGCGTGAGAACGCGGACGACGATCAGCGTCGGCGCCGACAATGACGAAGGCCGGGGAAACGACAAAATCAACACGATCAATGCCGATCCGCCGGAGCACCGGAAACGCCGTTCCCTGCTGTCCGCCGCTTTTACGCCGCGAAGCCTGAAGCTGTGGGAGCCGCGGATTCACGAAGTCGTCCGTCAACTGCTAGATGAGATGGGAGATGCTCCGGTCATCGACGTGGTCAAGGATTTTACCGGCGCATTGCCCGTCATTGTGATGGCGGATCTGCTCGGGGTGCCCTCCAAAGACCGCCTGCTGTTCAAAGAGTGGGTAGACACCTTGTTTCTTCCGTATAACAAAGACAAGGCAGCCGAAATCGGCGAATTGAAGCGCAAGGCTGCCACAGAGTACTATACTTACCTTTTTCCTTATATTGTTCAGAAAAGATCCCAGCTCGGCGATGACATTATTTCCGATCTGATCCAGGCTGATGTGGAAGGAGAACGGTTCACGGATGACGAGATCGTCCGCACCACGATGTTCCTGCTCGGCGCTGGCGTAGAAACGACAAGCCATCTGCTCGCCAACTCGTTCTATTCGTTCCTGTATGATAACGACCAGGTTTACGGTGAGGTCCGGGCCAACCGGGAGCTGGTGCCAAACACCGTGGAGGAAATGCTGCGTTACCGCTTCAATATTTCCAAAATGGACCGTACCGTTAAGCAGGATAACAACGTGCTCGGCGTCGATTTGAAAAAGGGCGATGTCGTCGTCGCCTGGATGAGCGCCGCCAACATGGATGAACAGGTGTTTGAGGACCCTTTCACCCTGAACATCCACCGTCCGAACGCCAAAAGGCATCTGACCTTCGGGAATGGGCCGCATTTCTGCATGGGCGCACCGCTGGCACGCCTCGAGGCGAATATCGGGCTGGAGCTGTTTATGGATTACTTTGAGATGATCGAGCCGGTTCCCGGCTTCCAGCTGGAAGAGAATTTAACGCCTTCCGCCGCCGGCCAAGGGCTGGTAAGCCTGCCTGTACGGGTCAAGCGGGCCTAAGATTGATATGTGAAAAGCCGCTTCCGGTAATCGGGGCGGCTTTGTTATCTTCTATTCCGGATCCTCCTCCAGCAAAATGTCCAGCATCTGCCCCGGGCTCTCCATCATTTTCCGGGTGATCACGTAATGGTCCGTATCCTCCAGCTTCACCGGGCGCATGCCTTGATCGTCGAGCAGCCAAATTTCCGCATGGGGGTACGACATCAAGATCGGGGAATGCGTGGCGATAATGAATTGCGACCGCTTTTTCACTAACTGGTGGATCCGCGACAGCATGGACAGCTGCTTCAAGGGAGAGAGTGCGGCCTCCGGCTCGTCCATCAGGTACAGGCCCCTTCCCCCAAACCGATTCATAAACGTCGCAAAGAAGCTCTCCCCATGGGACTGCTCATGCAGCGACTTGCCTCCATAGGAATCCCGGATCGGAGGACCATAGCTCATCTCCGCATCCAACTGGTCGATATTCGTCGCCACATTATAATAGCTTTCCGCCCGAAAGAAAAAGCCGTCCTTCGGCCGGACGACGCCGCGCACGAGCCGCATGTACCGGTGCAGCTCCGAGTGGGAGGACATCGTTTCAAAGGAAAAATTAATGGTGCCTCCTTCGGGATTAAATCCCCAGGCGACCGCCATCCCTTCCAGCAGGGTGGACTTGCCCGATCCGTTTTCGCCGACGATAAACGTCACCGGCTGCTGAAACGACAAGCTGTGAAAGTCATGGACAGCCGGCAGGCTGAAGGGATACGCACGAAAGGACGGCACTTCCTCTCTCCTCAGCATCACGCTCCGCAAATATAATGAACGTGCATCCAGCATGAATCGATCTGCTCCTTTCCATCAGAACATAAATATGTTTAAATCCTTCCTCGACGTAGAGGCCCGCCCCGTCCTCCTTATTGCAGGCGGTACCACGCCGGCGGCCCCCCGTTTTGAAAGTCATGCGTGTTGATCGTCCGCTCGATCTTTTCCAGCGTTTCCTGAACTCTATCATGTTGGATGCCCCCGATCAAGGTTGCGTGCTGGTTCAGCGCCACAAACAGGTTGTATTTCGGCCAAAAGTCCTCCGGAATGCCATCTTGGAAATATCCGTAGACCTGGCCCTTGGCAAAATACGGGCTGACTTGGCAGGTATACTTCGGCAGTTTGAAAAATTCCTCCCACGGGTCTCCCCAGTCAAACCGGCCAAAGTCGATCACACCGGCAAGGCATCCATGTTAAAAGATCAAGTTGGAGGGGTGAAAATCGTCATGCTGGAAGGTTACCGGACTCTTTTCAAGCAAGCCCAGGTTGTCGTCTATGTATTTCTCCAAATCGTTCTGCTGATAAAAGCGAAGGCCCAATTCCCGAACCTTCTCCCTTTTCTGCCTGTATTTTTCTGCACGCTGTGCCGCCCAGTTTATAGGGACCTCAGGGGTGACCTGATGGATCTTTCTTAATTCTCTTCCGGCCGCCGTCCCCTGCTGAAGTTGAGCTTCCGGCGTTAATCCGGGCAAAACTTCATCTCCGCTAACGCCAGGGATGTAGGACAGCAGCAAATAGCAGAGGTCAAGATGCCCAACCAGCTCCGCCACCAGCGGTTTGGAGCAGCGGACCTGATTTGCTTCGTGCTTTCGGAGCAGCTCAAACTCCATCCGCTGTCTGGCATACATTCTTCCTTCATGTATCCTGAGCAGGTACACCGGGGTATCCGCCTGATACAACACAAATTTCCGCGCGTCCGAAAATCCCTTCTCAAGCGGCTCAGCCCGGTCATGCTCAACTTGCTCCCTGATTTCGGTGAGTAACTTCCGAATCCGCTCCTCGATCGGTTCCATCCCTCTCCCCCTCTGTCCATCCGTTATCACGTTGTTCTCCTCTTCTCCGCACCATCCACCATATAGAGATCCCAACGCTATAGCCGTATAATGGTATCACAAATATACAGGAAATGGGTGCAAAGGAAATGGCTTTGCCTGACGTTCACCACAATTTTAGGCAGTTCTTTGATGGTTTGCAGATGCATGGTTCATCAGGACGCCGGTACGAACGCATGAGCCTTCATTCATGGATGGGAGAAGGAACGGTGCAGCGACTGGCTCCCCGGCAGGATCTAGGGGTGGCGGCAGTCGATTTTCGTTTGAACGATGACTATACTGTAGCCCTGCACACAAGGGTGCCGATGGTCGAGCTGAGCTGCTGTGTTCAAGGCTACCGGAGGGTTGAGGTGTCCGGCAGGGAGTTCGAGATGAAGCCGGGCAGCTGGAGCCTCCAGTTTGCCAACCCGGCGGAAGCCCGCATGCCTTTTTCCAAAAATCAGCCGTTTCAAATGATGAGCATCGCCATTCCCGTCACCGCCTTCCATCATTTCATGGAAAATGGCGAGGACACCCGGGCCATGGATTTTCATCAGATTATCGGAACGCTGCCATATCGGGTATTCCAGGAAGCCTATGATCCCGCTTCGGCCTACCTCTTGCAGCAGATGATGGAAGCCTCTGCCCGGCCGGATTCCCTGAGCTTAGAAATGGAGTGCCGAATTTTGGAGCTGCTGTCCCACGCGTTCCGTTCGATGCTTTTGGGCAAGGAAAAGAGGCCCTCCGGTCTGTCCAGAACGGATCTGTCCAAGCTGGAACGGGCGAGGGAAATCATATTGGATCGAATGAGCCACCCGCCATCCTTATCGGAGCTCTCCCTCCTCATCGGCCTGAACGAATTCAAGCTGAAGACCGGCTTTAAGGACCGGTACGGCAGCACCGTGTTCGGCTATTTGAGGGAGGCACGGCTGGAAACGGCATACCACCTGCTTCAAGAGCCTGATGCCATCGTCATCGACGTATCCTTATCGGTCGGTTATTCCAATCCCAGTTATTTTGCCGAGGCGTTCCGCGGGAAGTACGGTATGAACCCGGGTACGCTGATCAGGAAATCGTAACCCCTCACAAAAAAATCCCGCCAACCAGCACCCTGCTCCTTCTACTGGTAGTGCTTCATTCCCCGGTCACGATATGATGAGCGCATATCCGACAAGGGAGAGTGAAGATATGTCCGATTCACCCCAATGGAAGCTGAATGACGAACTGGCGGCAACAACCCGGCACGGCCTGGAAGTGCTGCCCGCAGCCGTTACCGAAGCGTTCGAGCGCTCCGTCGAGGACTTACGCACATCCGGTGCCGCACGCGGCCTGATGGTTGGAGATGACGCACCCGATTTTACGTTAAGCAATCAGACAGGTGACCCCGTTACGTTATCTGAAGAATTCGCACACGGTCCGGTCATTCTGACCTTTTACCGCGGAGAATGGTGCCCGTTCTGCAATTTGGAATTAAGGGCCTACCAGCGGCTTCTGGACCGCATTCATGACGCAGGAGTCCGGCTGCTGGCCATTAGTCCCCAAACACCGGATCACTCCTTGTCCATGCAGGAAAAAAACGGACTCGGTTATCATGTTCTAAGCGACCTGCATAACAAGGTGGCGGGGAAATACCGGTTGACCTTCCGTCTGGCGGAAGACGTGCAGCAGGTGTACCGGTCACTCGGTTTTCCCCTGGACCAATTCAACGGTGACGATTCGTGGGAGCTTCCCGTGCCCGCCACTTACGTCATCGATCCGCAGGGCGTAATCCGTTATGCCAGCGTGGATCCGGATTATCGGACGCGGGCTGAGCCGGAAGAAGTGGTGCAATTCGCGGAAAGCATCTAACGGAAGCTTTTCCAGCGATTTAGAGACGCTCACGCCTTACAAAAAAACAGCCCGGAACGACCTTATAGTCATTCCCGGGCTTTTTCATTGTTCTCCCTGTTCCCTCAGCACCCCTGCAATTCGCCGGGCCCCCTCTGGAATCTGCGACTCGGCAACATCGCCGAATCCCATAATCAGCTTGTCCTCGAACCTCCCTTTCACAATGGCGTACTTTTCGGCCGGATAAACTCGGACGCCCTTTTCCGCCAATGCTTGGACCCGTTCCTCGTCAAAAATATGCCCTGAAAATTCTGCGATCAAATGAAGGCCCGCGGCGTCGCCGCTCACCTGAATCCAGTTCCCGAACGTTTCGCTCAGACTGCGGATCAGCAGCTTCCTTCTCCGGCTGTATACCCGCTTCATGCGGGTGACATGGCGCTGCAAATGCTGATCCGCGATAAACCTCGCCAGGACGGCCTGATCTAGCGTAGGCGTATGCATATCCATAAGACGTTTGATCCCTTCCATAGGCGCTACCAAATCCCGCGGCAGAACCATATAGCCGATGCGAAGCGCCGGGAACAGATTTTTGCTGAAGGTGCCGATGTAGATCACCCGCTCCGCATCCAGCTCCCTTAACGCATGGACTGGCATACCCGCGTACCGAAACTCGCTGTCATAATCATCCTCAATAATGAAGCAGCCGGTATTACGCGCATACTCCAGCAGTTCCATCCGCCGCCCGATGGATAAGATGCTGCCGAACGGAAACTGATGCGACGGCGTGACAAAAACAAGACGGGGCCTGGCCTGGCCGGGAATATCCTGAACCCGCAGCCCTTGGGTATCCACCGGAACCGGCACAATGTCCGCGCCGGCCGTCTGAAAAATCCCATGGATGAACGTAGACGTCGGGTCCTCCGAGATGACCGTCTCTCCCGGCTGCAGCAGCAGCTTGCACACCAGCGTGATCGCCTGCGTCGCACCGGCCGTAACGACGACCTGCTCGGGATCGCATAGGATGCCCTTCGTATTCAGCAGCATGTCGCATATTTGCAGGCGCAGCCCCCAGTGCCCCGCGGGACCGGCATATCCGTATTCCCAGTCGTCCAGCTGGTCGTATACCTTGTAGGCGACCTCGCGCCACTTTTTGCGCGGAACATGCTGCATCGACGGAAAGCTCGGCCGGAAATCGACTCCGTCGAAACCATAACCGTCATCAGGCTGTTTCCGGGAAGAATGAAAGCTCTGATCCGACTTCTCGAATCTTGCTGGCTTCCTGTTTTCCAAATCGACCACATACGTTCCCGATCCGAGCCGTCCTTCCAAATATCCCTCCGCTACCAGCTGTTCGTATACGCTGACGACCAGCGTGCGTGACACGCCGAGCTCCTGCGCCAGCTCCCGGCTCGACGGCAGGCGCATACCCGCGAAATATTGTCCCTGGAAGATCCGCTCCCTGAGCAAGGAGTAGACTTGTCTCGTTTTGGTGTCTGCTGCCTGCGCGCCTGTAGGGTCCTGTGCCAATACGGCTCACTCCCTTCCTTTGCAAATTGGTATGTTCAAAATCGCTCTAGAGTGGTGCTTATTACAGCCAATCTAGCATGGTAGGATGGATTTTGCAATGAATGGAAGGAAGGTGTCGCCTATGTATCGGTCTCCAAAACCAACCCATGGCGGCCTCATGACCGCCGCTCTCTTTTTGGCCGCTTTGAACTTGCGCCCTGCCATCAGCTCGGTATCCCCGCTGCTCGCGCTCATCCGGGACGACCTGGGCATGTCGTCCGCAGCGGCAAGCCTGCTGACATCCATCCCTGTGCTGTGCATGGGATTGTTATCCCCCGTATCGGCCAAGCTGGCCGGTCGGGTGGGGACTGAACGCGTGATTCGCTGGTCCCTCGTGCTCATCGGATTCGGAACGATTCTGCGGCTGTTCGTGCACTCGGCCGGCGTATTGCTGCTGACCGCCCTGATTGCCGGGCTTGGCATTGCAGCGATGGGTCCCCTGCTGTCAGGATTTATTAAGCAGCATTTTCCCAGCAGCGTCCCTGCGATGATCGCCGTCTACTCGGCCGGCTTGTCTCTTGGGGCTGCGCTCGCTTCGAGCTTGTCCCTCCCCTTGCAGGCGGACTCCCAATCGTGGCAAGCCGCCTTAGCCGTATGGTCGGCACTCGGGGCGGCCGGAGCTGCCGTCTGGCGGACCCTGCACCGGGGAAGCCGTTCCGGTCCGCGAAAGGTAAGCGAAGTCCCATCCGCCAGCCTGCCTTGGCGGAATCCCAAAGCATGGCTGCTCACCCTGCACTTCGGCCTTATGGCAGCCTGCTTCTATTCCCTCCTCGCCTGGCTGCCGCCCGTGATGCAAAGCCTGGGATACACCTCGTCGGAAGCAGCCGTCATGCTCACCATCTTTGCCATCACGCAGATTCCGGCCGGTA
Organism: Paenibacillus sp. FSL R5-0378; assembly: GCF_038009285.1. Taxonomy (NCBI): domain Bacteria; kingdom Bacillati; phylum Bacillota; class Bacilli; order Caryophanales; family Paenibacillaceae; genus Paenibacillus; species Paenibacillus sp. FSL R5-0378. The sequence goes on along the minus strand of NZ_JBBPAY010000001.1, from coordinate 2,010,798 downwards.
CGATCTTGCAGCGGCTGCTGCGGCGCTACCCTTCCCGCCTGCTGTGGCTATGGGTATCATCGGTGACGCAGCTGGCCGGCCTGATCCTGCTGTTCTCGCCTCTGCCCTGGCTGGCCGCGGCCGTAATCGGCCTGGCCAGCGGAACTTTATTTGCGCTGGGCCTGCTCCTCCCGATGGACGCAGCCGCAACCAGCCATGAAGCCGCATCATGGGCCGCCATGACGCAATCGGCCGGTTATTTGATCGGGGCCGCCGGACCTTTTCTCATCGGCCTCATCCATGATGCCGCAGGTCCGTTTTCGTTTGCCATTTACGGCTTGATGGGAGTAACGGTGGCGCTCATCGTCGTTCAATGGTTCGTGGCTCCTTTTCAAGCACAGAATAGGGCCTCTTCAAAGGCAGCCCCTCCTGCAAAGAGGGTGGATCTATCCGAATAGGAAACCGCCTGAATGGAAACCAAAAGACCCGCAGCGGGGATCGCCTCCCTCGATGCGGGTCTTCGTTTGATTTTTTTCGATCTAGCCCAGTTCCACCAGTGCCTCGATGACAGGATACGAAATGAGATGCCGGTCACGGTAAATGTCCTGCACCGCGCCCTGCTTCGTGCTCACAATCCCCCTTTGCAGGATGGCTGCCTTGAACCCTCGTTCCAGCGCACCGTTATAGGTGAACAGGACGCAGTATTCCGCGGCAAAACCGGACACCACCAGCAGATCGACGCCCTTTTCCGATAGGATAGATTCCAATTCCGTTTGCCAGAACGCATTGGAGAAGGTTTTATGAACCACCGTATCGCCGGGCTCCATCTGGATCCCAGGAATAAATCCGATTCCGTCGTCATTGACGTCCTCCGTGCCCTCCACATCTTTGATATGGATGACGGGATGGCCCTTCGAGCGCAGCAGACCGGCGGTATAATTGATATACTCGCAGGCCCCGTCAATCGTTTGTTGATCCACGTACCCGTTCAGCAGATGCTTCTGCATATCGATGACCAGCAGACCCAGTTTCAAATGGATTCCTCCTCAACTTGTTTACCTCATATAAAATACAATTCGAATTTCTATGCAAAATTTCCTTGTTCGAACATGTTTTTTCCAAATTTTGACCCCCAAATAGGGCTAATATCGTATACAATAGTAGTCAATTAGTACCTTTTTCCATGGAATGTTATGGGATGAAGGCGAACCGTGTCAGTAAAGGAGTGCAGCAAATGGCTATCATTGAAGTAGTGGAATACGAAGGACCACCAGGGGTGTTCGCCTGGCGCTACCCGAACCAGGAGCTCGGGACCTGGACCCAGTTGATCGTTCATGAAACGCAGGAAGCAATATTATTTAAAGGCGGCCGGGCTCTCGATTCCTTCGTGGCAGGACGCCACACCTTGAGCACGGCGAATATTCCGATCCTCTCCAACCTCATTAATCTGCCATTCGGCGGCAAATCGCCGTTTACTGCAGAGGTATGGTTTGTGAATAAGCTCCGGTCGCTGGATGTGAAGTGGGGAACCGCATCTCCCATCCAACTGCAGGATCCGAAGTTTAACATTATTGTATCACTCAGGGCCTTCGGCCAATTCGGGGTGGAGATTGAAGATGCACGCAAGTTTCTGCTGAAATTGGTCGGCACACTTCCATCGTTCGATCAAGATACACTCGTGAAATACTACCGCGGGGTTCTGACCTCGAACATTAACGAAATGATTTCCTCTTACATTATCCACAAAAAAATCAGCGTGGTTGAAATTAACGCCTACGCCGCCGAAATTTCCAAGCATGTCCGGGACACGATCGCACCGTCTTTTGAGGAAATGGGCATATCCCTTGTGAATTTCTTTATCGATTCGATTAATTTTCCGGAAAATGATCCGTCTACGCAGCGCATTAAGGAAGCACTGGCCAAAAAAGCGGAAATGGACATTATCGGCTTCACCTATCAACAAGAACGTTCCTACGATACGCTCGAAAGCGCCGCCAAAAATCCGGGCAGCACCGCCGGTATCGTCGGCAGCGGACTCGGCATGGGATTAGGCATGGCAGGATCGATGTACGACGCCGTCCAGCAAATGGCCGGCAATGTGAAGGTTCAAACCACTAGCGATATGGACGTGAAGCAAAAAGCCTGTGTGACATGCGGGCAGCTGAACGCAGCCGATTCGAAATTTTGCTCTGCCTGCGGTCAGAGTTTGACGTTAGGAGCAGCCGGCATCCCCGCGAAAAAAATCGTCTGCAGCGATTGCGGACAACCGCTTCCGCCGAACGCCAAGTTTTGTCTGAACTGCGGCGATCCGTACAACGCCTGCCCTGCGTGCGGCTATGACTTCAAGATCGGATCGGTGAACTGCAACAGCTGCGGAACCCTGCTGCCGAAGCTGTGCCGCGAGTGCGGGGAATGGATGGACCCGAAGGCCCGTTTCTGCCCGGGCTGCGGAACCAGCAGCATCCTGAAATGCTCGAACTGTCAGGCGGAGGTACAGCATGGACAGAAATTCTGCATGGAATGCGGCCATGCCCAAACCTGATAACGAGGCCAAAGGAAGGGGAACCACACTGATGCATAAAAGCTGGTTTTTTACCGCTGTCATCCTCATTCCCTTGATTGTCTTCATCGGGTTTGGGTGGAGCGGCGGCTGGGCCGAGAGCCGGTCCTGGATATCCGGTGCCGGCGCGGGATGCGCGGCAGCAGCCGTTCTTCGGTTTGTATATCGCATGCTTAACCGCCGTCAGGGTTCAGGCATGCCTGCTCCCTTTTACATTGGCTCCGGTATAGCAGCTGGACTGTACGCCGGGGCGGTGCTGCTGGAGATGTTGTTGTTCAGTCTTTGGACCACGCTCTCCGTCACCTCTTATGTATGGAGCCAGATTCTCACCCTGCTCGGATTCATCATCCTCACGGGGACGGTGGAACTGTCCGGAACCTATGCTGCCAGGCAGGAGCGGCGGGATCACCGCAGCTGGAGCAAGGGGCGGGATACGGCAAATCGGCTGGAAACTATCCGTCAGAAGCTTCAATCGCTGCCGGAGCAGTCCCGGCACGGTCATGTTCAAGAGCAAATCCGCCGCCTGGAGGATACGCTCCGGTACAGCGACCCCAATTCGGTTCCGGCCTTATACGAAGTGGAGCAGCTGCTTCTGCAGAAAATATCGCTGCTGGAGGATCAGGTGAGCCTGATCGCTACCGCTGTGCCGGACCAGCGTGAACAATTAGCCAATGAAGCTTTACTCCTGATCCAAGATATCGAGCGTACAGCACGAGAAAGAAATTCGCAGTTACTTCAAGCAAAAGCTGGTTCTACATAGATTGAACTAAAGTTTAACCATTTCTTTAGTTCATTCTGTATACATAAACATCATCATGCATAAAGGAGACCATCATATGGAGATCCCGGTTCCATATAAAGTTAGATTTTCGACATTTGACACGTGGATTATCATCCTCACCCTGCTCGTATTTCCCGTCGGCGGACTGCTCGCCTTCATCCGCTTGGCATCGACCCACCATCATAACAAAGCCAAAGGCAGAAACTTACGGCTATTGGGATGGGCTATGGTCTTTTCCTATATCTCCATCATGATCATTCTCTATTTGACCTATGATACGTTTGGAGAAGAGGAACAGATTGATTATTTGACCTCAGGGATTGTTCTGGCGATATATTGGTTTCTTCCTACCCTGATCTTTTTCCTGGTCGGCCATAGGCTTGATAAAAAATTCGGCTCCCTGCTTCAAGTCTATCAGGAAGCCGTTGTAAGCATGCGCCTGACCTCCGTTGAGCAGATTCGCAGCCTTTCACAGACATCCCCCGCCGATGTCACCCGGGATTTGACGTTTATGTTTGAAGAAGGGCTTCTCCCGGAAGGCAGAATCATCAACGGAACCGTCTACATTCAACAACAGGCCCTTGAGGATTACCTTAGCGGAGAGTATGAAGAAGAATACGATGACGAGTATGATGAAGAAAATGATGAAGAGTACGACGATGAGTACGATGACGAGTATGATGAAGAGGAGTCTGCCTCTGATGAAAACGGTCATGGACGACCTTCGGGGTTTCAATCCCCCGTTTCCGGTCAGTCCTCCTCTCCGAAAACCGTTGAATGCCCCGGCTGCGGAGCAAGGGTATTTCTGGGCGCGGAGCGGGAAAAAGAATGCGAGTACTGTGGCAATGTCGTTTGTGCCTAACCGCTTGGTGCTTAGCAGGACCTCACCCTTCCTTTTCCCCGCTTCGCCGGGTCCATGCCCAGAATAAAAGCGCAAACGCACTGACGCCTGCCCCGAGCATGCACACCCCGTCCCAGCCGAATCGGGCATAAATGCTTGTCGAGGCGATGGAACCTGTGGCGCTGCCGATCGAGTAAAACGTCATGTAAGCCGCAGTCAATCGGCTGCGCGCTTCCGGGCGTACGCTCAGAATCATGCTCTGGTTCGTCACATGGACGGCCTGTACCGCCATATCGAGCAAAAGGATGCCCAGGATCAAGGACAGCAGCGAGTGCTCCGTATATCGGATCGGAAGCCATGAAACGAGCAGCAGCGCCAAGGCGACACCTGTGGTACGCTGTCCCATCCCCCGGTCGGCCAGCCGACCGGCTCTTGCCGCTGCAACCGCTCCGGCGGCCCCGGCGAGTCCGAACGCTCCGATGGCGCTGTGCGACAGGGAAAGCGGCGGGCTGCTGAGCGGAAGCACCAGCGAGGTCCACAATATGCTGAACGCCATAAAAATCAGCAGCGCCAGCATGGCGCGAACACGCAGGATCCGCTCCTGCACGAACAGGCCCAGCACCGACCGAAGCAGCTGAGGATACTTCAGCGAAGTCTTCTCCGGATCCTTCCCCGGCAGTACCTTAAGCAGAATGCAGGCCACGATCAGCATCAGACCCGCAGACGCCAGGTAGACGGAGCGCCAGCCGGCGGCATCCGTTAGCAGACCGGCGAATGTTCGGGCCAGCAGAATCCCGATCACCACCCCACTCGTTACTACGCCGACGACCCGCCCCCGTGATTCGGGGGCCGCCAGCGTCGCGGCATAAGCAACCAGTACCTGCGTGACCACGGCCAAAAGTCCGACGACCGCCATCCCTCCAAGCAGAATGCCCCGGTTAGCTGCCGTACCTACGACGACCAATGCAGCCACGGATATCAGCATCATGCCCGGAATCAGCCTGCGGCGGTTCAACAAATCTCCCAGCGGAACGAGCAGAATCAAACCTATGGCATAGCAAATCTGCGTAACGGTAATGACCACCCCGACCGACGAATGCGAAATCCCGAACTGCGCCGCCAATGAATCCAGCAGCGGCTGGGCGTAATAGACGTTGGCGACCGCCAAGCCGCACGCCGCAGCAAACAGCAGCGCGGTCCAGCGGGTTATCGGCTGCACGGATGCAGCCGTTGCGGTGGTTGGAACGGCGGCCCTTTGTTCCTTTTCCTCCCCCATCCTTTCTCCGGTTACCATCGATTTGGTTTCCTGCAGATTGTTCACAACGAACCCCTCCCGAGCTTTCAATTATCATAACATACCAATCGGTACATAATGATTTGTGCTTACCTTACCTTCCCGAACAAAGTGCTGTCAAGAGGTTCGTGGATCGAATTTGTTCATGGGCCTGAATTTAACGGATTACGAAAAATATTTATAGGCTGGTCCGATCACTGATCTTGGCTGACCGAATTGACAGGAGGGGATGAATCTCCTACAATCTAAACATACCGATCGATATGAAATGAGGTGCCAAAAATGGTTAGGCAGCGTGAATTCGATGTGGATCAGGCGCTGGAAGACGCCATGCATATTTTTTGGAGTAAAGGCTATGAGGCAACGTCCTTAAGCGATTTGACGGCGGGAATGGGCATTCAGCGCCCAAGCATCTACTCCGCGTTCGGGGATAAGAAGGAGCTGTTTGAAGCGGCTCTGCGTAAATATACTGCCGCGCATGCGGCGCAGGCCAGATCCGTGCTTCTGCACGGCGAATCCGTTAAGGAAGCCTTCAGACGTTATTTTGCGGGGATTGTCGAGGAGTCGTATGCTGACCCGCTGAACCGCGGATGCTTCTGTATTAATACGATGGTGGAAATGGCTCCGCATGACGAAAAATTTGAGGTTTTGACACGGGAGCATGAGATGTATTTGGCGGCGATTTTTCAGGAGGCGATCGAACGCGGGCTCCGTTCAGGCGAGCTGCACACCGGTGTGGACGCCAAGTCCCTGGCACAGACCCTGGTCGTCTCCTTGATCGGTCTGACGGTGATGATGAAAGCCCGCCCGGAGCGTTCCTTTGTCGATCATTCGGTTGAGGTCATTCTCACGTTGATTCAATAAGATGCATGAACGGAACCGGCAGTTGTGTTGTGCTCAGGGGGAAAGCCTTGGAGCAGCAGATTAAGCCGAGTCCCGCTCGAGCGACAGGCTCGTCAGGCATCCTTTTAAGCCGGCGATCGCTTCTTCCTTTTGTGCCAACAGCCGGTCCTGCGGCCAGACGCTGTCTCCCCGTTTCAAGTCACCTGAAATCAGGAGCAGCATCCAAATGGAGAACACGGTCGCGAAGCGGCAGTAATCGCGGATAAAATCGCCAAGATCCCACTCCGCGCCATACAGCGCCGACTGAGCTACATAATAAGTCAGGAGCTTTTCCCGATCTTCAGCGGTCACCTGTTTCGGAAACAAGGGATGCGACATGTCAATGAGATGATACAGGTCCCAGAACGGGGTATTCAGGTGGGCATGCTCCCAATCCATGATGTACAAGCGGCCGTCAGCCGCAACGGCATAGTTGCCCAGATGCAGATCCCCGTGGGATACCACCTTTATTTTCGGGAGTGCATGACCCTCCGCAAAGCTGAGTATCATGCCGTCCAGCTCCCACGGCTCGCCGATTTCGTTCATGACTGTCACGGCCTCATCCCGTCTGTTCATGAGATCGGCGGCGATCTGCTCGATCTGCGGCTTAGGCCCCGACCCGCTCAGACCCTCCCGGCGCTCCTCCGGCAGCGCATGCCACCAGGCGATCTGCTGTACCACTTTCATGGCGGTTTCTACATCGTACTCATGTCGAAGGGGGCCAAGGTCTTCAAAAATCGACCATCCCTCCTCCCCGGCTCCTTCCTCCGAAGAAGCGAGCAGCGCCGGGTAAATGTCCGGAAAGCCGGACAGCACATGCCGGTAAATCCAGGCTTCCCGGTCCACGCTTTCCCCGTTGGTCAGCGGCTTGAAAATGTAGCTGTGCTGCCGATCCGGGTAGAACCGTTCCACGAATTTTCCGTTCATGCCTTGGTACAGGGCTTCCCGCTTCCACAGCCCCTCTCCGCTCAGCGTTCCGTTCGGCAGAACGAATTGGCTCAGGTTGTACATTAAAAACTCCCCTTTCGGCTTGTTTACAAACCGATATATTCGAAGTCTCATGCGTCAAAGCTCACTTGGTCCGTCCAATTATTTTTTCGGTTCGGATTCCGACGAGCCCTGATTTGTAAACGATCGATGTCTTATTAATACTTCGCCTGGTATACGCCCGCTTCTCCCAGAAAGTCCTTCCGGGTCAGCCCCTGTTCGCCAAGGAGCATGCGATAATTCGTAATCGTCCCGTCATGGGAAACGATGATAACACGATCCACCTGTGCCTCGCACCAATCCAGCAGCTGTCTCCCATAGGTCTCGAAGGCTTCCTGTCCGATGCGGTTGATCCCTTCTTCCCAAAGGTCCAAGCCAAAATCCACGATCACGGCATCTGGAACCGCCTCGCGAATCTCGTCCTTCGAATAGATTTGATCGCAGACGAAGGGCGAATACGAAGGATCTTGCGGGAACATACGCGGCCCTGCCAGCGGAGAGATCACAAAAGGACCGTCTGACAGCAAGATCCTCGCTGTTTCGATGGTACGTTTAGTCGGGCTGACGACAACCTGCTCATTACCGTTCAGCAATAAACGCCCCCGCAGCTCATTCACCTGTGACTCTCCATACAGCGTTAACCCGGGATGCAGCATGTTCAGCTGGTTAGGATAATCCAGCAAATGCTCCCCGTGCCCATGACGGACAAATACGACTTCCACTCTGATTCCCCCGATTCTAAAAAAAGGATATGAGCTTACATTTATATTTCGTTCTCCGATGTCCGTTGTGATGTGGATCTATTTTATCATGGATTTTAGGGCGCAGACTCACCATTTTTAAACAAAAACTGCTTGTATAAGTTGAATAATTGAAAGCTTCCTCCTGATGCATCAGGAAGAAGCTTTCCTTATCGTCCACTTATTTTACACTTACACTGCACCTATAACGAACCCTTGACCGCATAATGCAGCTGCACCACACCGGATCCCAGCGGTTTACAATCCAGCAGCTCCACATCTTTAAATTGATATTCATGTTGGTCCGTGACCAAGTTCAGCCCTTTTCCTTCCAGCACCGGAGCTACATTGAACACCAGCTCGTCGACAAGACCGCTTCCCAGAAAAGCATTATGCAACTCGGCCCCTCCCGCCAAAAGCGCGGTGGAATGCCCCCGGCTCGCGAGATACTGCAGTGCCTCTTCGGGAGAGCTCACGACCGTCACGCCTGCGATCTCCTTGACACGCTTGGTGACAACCACGATATCTAGCCCTTCAAAGGCCGCTCCACCGCCGCTGGCCTGCATCCCCTCAAAGGTTCTGCGTCCCACGATAAAGTTCCCCGATCGTCCGGCATGGGCCGTAAAATCGGCCAGAGCTTCCGGCTTCGGCGGGTTGTCAGGCCCCGACTGCGCATAGTTTCCGTTGGCGGACAGCGCTGCCCAAAGAATCGTTTTCATATGGATATCCTCCTCGATTTCGTCTCTGTAAATTTAATCGTGTTCGGCTGCTTCGCTGCGCCATTTGTTCTTTCCAGTACTCTGCGGATGGACGCCGCCACCCGGTCCGGGCGGTCCTCCTGCACATAATGGGATGCATCGCTCAAAGCTTCCGTTTCGTGCATTCGTAAAATGCCCTGCCAGCGCTGCATTTCCTCTACCGGAAAACCGGCACTGTCCTTCAGTCCCCACAAAATTTGCGCAGGAATCTCCGTCAGCAGAGGCAGTCTGGATTCAATTTCAGCCAGCCACGGTCCGGCTTTGCGAATGCTTCTGGGGAACACCCAGGTCGGTTTGCGAAGCGCCGGGGTAGGAAAAGGATCGGTATACGCCTTCCGCAAGGCTGCCGTGACCTTCTCCTTATGGTGAATGCCGCCGGGCACAATCGTATGGGCAAAAAAGTTCCGCCGGGTCTGAAGCCAGTATCCGAGCGGCCAGCCTCCCATGGTCATCGAAAACAGCTTCATCGGCAAGATTTTGGCCGGCCATGCCCACGTATTCATGAGGACGATGCCGCGTACGTTGTCAGGGTGGTGTACCGCATAATGGAGCCCAACCGGTCCGCCCCAATCCTGAACGACGAGGACTACATGTTGCAGATCCAGCTGTTTGATCAATGCCGTCACTGCTTCCGCATGCTCCTGGGGTGTATAGCCATAGCCCGTAGGGGCCTTCGACATCCCGAAGCCGGGATAATCCGGCGCGATCAGCCGGCACTGGCCGCTCAGCTCTTTGATCACATTCCGGTACAAATAGGACCATGTGGGGTTGCCATGCAGGAGCACGACAACCGGCCCCTCGCCTTCATCGATATAATGAATCATACCGTCCCGGTAAGGCAGCCAATGATCCTGAAACGGATATTCCGAATTGTCTACCTCAAAGGGTCTTTGCATCATATTTCTCCTATCTTCTCAATGGGTATATTCCAAGACTTGGATCCAGCAAGCCCGATAATCGATTATGGGTCGGGACCGGAATTTAATGGAATCCGTTCCCTTTCCTAAGATTAGTCGACTGTGGTACATTTGAAAAGTAGTTACATTTAAGTGCACTAGTTTCAAAAAATGAACTAGGAGGGTTTCATCATGATCGATCCCAAATGTCCGGATACGATTACCCCGGTCATCGAATTGCTGGAGGGAAAATGGACGCTCCTGATTCTGCGCGACCTGTTTAACGGGTTACATCGTTTCGGGGAGCTGCGACGGTCCCTGCATCCCATCAGCCCGAAAACGCTGACCGACCGGCTGCGCCTCCTGGAGGAGAATCACATCGTCACGCGGACCATTTTTTCAGAAGTGCCGCTGCATGTGGAATATGAGCTTACGGATAAAGGCCGGCGCCTTCAGCCGATCTTTGCCGCCATGCGGGAGTGGGCCGAGCAGCCCTGTCCAACGGCGCATACAGCGGAATTGCAGGAAGCCCAGGCCTAAATACAAGAACCCCCTTCCAAATGGAAGGGGGTTTTTAGATCTTACAGTTGGTATCTGCAAACGCAAAAACTCAAGCCGATTTGGACCAGTAAACTGCGCGATTCAGTTCCCAAGAAAGTGCTGCTACTTCAAGGCTTAACTGCTTGGTACATCAATTTCTGATTATTGCTGGTCGGCTTAGTTCCATCCTTAAAATCTGCATAGACGGTTACATTTGAAAAACCAATGTCTTCAAGAATATAAATGAACTCCTCAACCCCATACCAGCGTAGTGCAAAACGCTGCAGCTCCGTTAGGAAAATATTAGGCGAAGGAATGTTTGTGTATAGTTAAAAATTACCTGACTTTTTAGGTAATCTGCACGGAGGCTGCTGCGGTCGATTGTTCATTTAATCCTCCACTGGCTAAAGGAATGACAGCTGCCCGCCAATTTGACGGATGTGGTTGACATCGGCCCACAGGATAAAATAATTGTAGAACGTTTCCCCGATTTGGACAGGACGGGGATACCTCACAATGAGGGCGGCCTGTTTATTCATTTCCGCTGGTTGGTCGACCGAGGGAAAAATAAAGCAGGCCTCTCTGGTTTGTATTGTCTGCATGACAATCCGAGGAGAAGAGCCGTAAGGCATCAATGGATGAAAAGCTTCGGAGCTGCATACATCGGCAATCCTGTCGCCGGCTGAAATCGCAGATACCTGAAAAAAACCGTCTGTCCCTTCGGCTCTCTCTTCGCTGACCCGGCGCCAGGTTGCGGGATATGGAAAGGATACCCTGAACACGGAGCTTGTGAAGATGTTTTCCGGAACCCTTCTGACGCGAGGAGACCACTGCAAGGCAGTAATCCGGCCGCCGCTGAGGACCTTCACTGGCATCATCCCGCCAATATCGACTATCCAGATTTGACTTGCGCTTGTTGCACCTGCACAACCAGATAAATACGCGATTTTGCCGCCGTCCGGCGACCAGGCAACAGGAGTGGCAAAACAGTCGGAAGCTGCCAACGTCCTTTGATTCTGACCGGTACGGCTATCGATTTGAATGAGAGAATAATAGTTTGGCTCCTTATAAGCGGTTGCGCTATAAGCGATGCTCCGGGAGTCCGGAGACCATGTCGGTAGAAAGTTTTTGGCAAGCGGTCCGCCCTTCAGCCTGTAGATGGTGCCGCTGGCCAGATCCACCGTCGAAATGATGGAGATACTGACACCGGGGAACGTATAAAGAGCAACGGCTCCGTCCGGAGAAAGCCGAACGTCATGTAGCGGTCCGTCCGTATTTTGCGTGATTTGTCTCCGATTTGTCCCATCAGTCCGGATACGGAAGAGCTGGGTAATGCCGGTGGTATCCGGAGCCGCGAACAGAAGCTCCGTACCTGAAGGAAACCACTGGGCATCGCTGGCTCCCTCCTCAGGGATGGCATAGCTTCGATGTGAGAATGTATCATAGATGAGGATCCGCCCGTTTTTGACATACGCGAGAAAACGGCCGTCCGGGGACCAGTCCAGCAGCGTGTATGGTTCGATTTGGTCGATCCTTGCGACAGCAAGCGTCACCGTATCCAGCAGGTGAACCACGTTGCCAATGCCGATGAAAGCGATACTCCTGCTATCCGGAGACCAATAGGGAACCGAAAATTCCGCACCAAGCCCTATCGTAAGTTGAAAATGAAGACCGTCCTGCGGTCGGTAAAGCCAAATGTCGAACGTTCCACCGCGGTCCGACGTGTAAGCAATCCTTCCTTGAAGGGGATCGTGAGAAACAGCTTGCAAGCGCCAACATCCTCTCCTGAATCATCTTATACTTCAGTTGTATTCAGTGAAAGGTGGTTAGGCAACTGTCCCATAGTTAATTTCGCGTCATTCAAGGCTTCTCCCGATTACTCAGTGAAACTCATCTTCTTGATAACCAAGTCTCCCCAACTCATAATCTGCTATTTTCATCATAAAAAGACTTGAATCCTGCCACATGCGGTGTCATTATAAACAAGGGACTGTCTGCAAAACTATTCATCACTAGATCACGCTTACTAGAGGAAACTTCAGCAGGAAGCCGGAACTTTCGTGTTGGAGTCGAAACATCCAAACCCATATGAATACGGAGGACAGGATTCATGAAAACGATTAAGCTTGGCAGCAGCAGCTTGGAAGTACCTGTAGTTGCAGTAGGCTGCATGCGCATCAACTCCCTGGACAAAAACGAAGCGGAGCGTTTCGTACAAACGGCACTGGAGCAAGGGGCTAATTTCTTTGACCATGCCGATATCTATGGCGGCGGTACATGCGAGGAAATTTTCGCAGACGCCATCCATATGAACAGCGACGTCCGTGAGCAAATTATTCTTCAATCCAAATGCGGAATCCGTCAGGGCATGTTCGACTTTTCCAAGGAGCATATCCTGAATTCGGTAGACGGAATTCTGAAAAGACTGAAAACCGATTACCTGGATGTTCTGCTGCTGCACCGCCCGGATGCATTGGTTGAACCGGAAGAGGTTGCTGAAGCGTTCGAGCAGCTGGAATCCTCCGGCAAAGTGCGCCATTTCGGCGTATCCAACCAGAACCCGATGCAAATCCAACTGCTGAAAAAATTCGTGAAGCAGCCGATTGTAGCCAACCAGCTGCAGCTCAGCATCACGAACGCCACGATGATTTCCGCCGGCATTAACGTGAACATGGAAAATGAATCGGCCGTAAATCGTGACGGCAGCGTCCTGGATTTCTGCAGACTGAACGACATTACGGTTCAGCCTTGGTCGCCTTTCCAATACGGCTTCTTCGAAGGCGTGTTCCTTGGAAACGACAAATTCCCGGAATTGAACAAGAAGATCGACGAAATTGCCGGTAAATACGGCGTAACCAATACGACCATCGCTATTGCGTGGCTCCTCCGCCATCCGGCCAATATGCAGCCGGTCATCGGCACGATGAACCTTGAGCGTCTTCAGGACTGCATCAAAGCAAGCGATGTGACCTTGACCCGCGAAGAATGGTACGAAATTTACCGCGCAGCCGGTAACATTTTGCCATAAATCAATTGCATAAGGCCGCTCGTATGTACAGACGGCAAAACAGAAGCAGCCTCAAGTCGACGACTTGGGGCTGTTTTCGTTTTCGATGAGTGCCTTGAGTGTTCGTTGACGGTAGCGGATAAAGGCCCTCATGTATTTTTCCAACACGAGCGCATCAAACATCCGCCCAACCCATCCGAACGGAGCGCTGAAATCGAGAATGTCCCTGACCAGCGTTCCTCCGGCAGCCTCCTCAAATTCATGGCGGTGAGTCAAATGGCGAAAGGCCCCCTTCTGCATCTCGTCGGTAAAAGAATAGGGCTTATCCATCTCGGTCACCTTCGAGGTCAGCCGCTGCCGAATCCCAAAGTGCCTTGCTTCGAACACCACCGTGTCCCCGGCTTCGAGCAAACCGCTCATCCTTCCCCCGACGACCCGCTCATGGGTGTGAGGCCAGACCGTTCGGGAGTGGTCATCCACATTTCGGGAGACGTCAAAGCAGACTTCGATCGGGGCATATATCATCATTTCTTCTCGTATCGTCGACATACCGTTTCATCCTGTCTTGATGGTTTAAAATGTCCTAAGCAAATCGCCCGCCATATTTCCGAACTGCCGGATATCCGCTAAATAATCGTAACCTCCCGGATTGCTGAGCTGGTTATACATCCGAACGACCACCGCATCATACTCCGGAATGACGAGACAGGCACATCCAGTAATTCCAAGCACCTGGTAGGCTCCGCCAGGCAGCCGTTCGCCTAGCTGGTTCAAGGGAGTGTCCCGCTGCAGCCACCAGATGAATCCGTTGAGCGGTTCATGATCCGGCAAGGATTTCGGGGTTTGCGGAGAAACGATACGATCAAATACGCTTTCGGGAATCAGCTGGTCCCCTCCAATGTTCCCTTTGTTCATATGAATTGCACCCCAGTGTGCCAAATCCCTTGTGCTGGCAAATAAATTGCTTTGGTCCCCGGCCGTGCTATCATTAGGTCCAACCCAGGTGTCCGGATCCTCATAATAGTTATAAATCATTTCTTCCCGCGCTTCCGTTCTCCAGCCCGTTTCGTGAAGCCCGTAAAGATCGAAAACGTTTCTTTGCATATATGTACTGAGTGGATGTCCCGCTAATTGATGGACTAATTCGGTGAGCAGAGCGATGCCTGTATTTCGATAGGCCCAATCGCCGCCAGCAGGAAATTCACAAACGAGCTTGCCCTGCATTTCCATCAACCCGTGGGTATGGGTAAGGAGGTGCCTCAGCGTCACTTCTTCAGCTTGTGGGATGTCCTTATCTAAATAACGACAGATCGCATCGTCAATGCTGTGAATTTCCCCCTGTTCGATCAGCAGGCTGATGGCAAGGCCCAAATACGTTTTGCGAATGGAGGCTACGTTGAACTGAGTTTTCTCGTCTACAGATCGGGAATCCGGTTCGGATCCATGCCTTCCACCGTACCATTCATTCACCACTGTATCTTTATGAATAATGTAGACTGCCGCCGCCGTAGCTCCGATCCTGCGTTGCACCTGATGGACATAATCATTCAGGGGTTGAAAGTGGCTGCTTTGAGTATGCTTCAATGGAATTCCCCTTTATCTTTGATAATTCTAGGGCTAGTACACCATCAATCCTTCGATCCCTCTAAATTGCAAAATTTCCTCCCGGTCATCCGTCTTGATCCACGCCTCATGCTCATGGGCGATATTAACGAGCCAAGGCTGACTGCCTTTAAAAAAACATAAATCCTCCAATAAATTGGGCCACACCCAGTCATACAGGCCATCAGCGGACTCCAAAATCAGCTTCTCCAATGGGGGCTGGCAATCAAAATAATATACGTCAGCATAATGCCCAAACAGTTGGGTTCCCGGCCAAGCGTCCTGCTTCTTGACCGTTTTGACGTAAGGCTTTAATTGTTCGGACAGCGCCTCCATTGCAGGAGTTAGCGTTAGTTGATCCTTTTTGACCAGAATGAATTCATCGCACACACGGAATGCCATCGAAATCAAACCCTCATAAGCTCTGCCGCGGGGTTCCTCTAAAATGTATATCAAAAGCTCCCTCCCTTGCTTACCGTTGTGGCATCGTATTAAAAAAGTTCTTCCCCTGGATCATCCAATACCGCTCCGCTTCCGGCACCAGTTCCAGAAAATCACGATATTCCCCAGTCCATCCCTCGGGGACATAATGCTCGAAGGACATCGGTTCCGGGAACAGCGAATACAGCACGCGATCATCGAAATGGACGTAAAGCGCTGGAACAAACTCGAGAACCTCGTCTTGATGCTGAAAAGAGTCCCGCAAATCCACGAGCATTTGAGAGAGCTCCGTTGAAGGCACCCGAAAGTCCTCGATAAGACGAAAAAATTCAGCTGCCGTGGTTTCATCCAGCACTTCAATACCGAAGCGGTCTTCCATTTCCACATTCAAAAACCAGTATTCTCTCTCCGTTATGTACCAGCTCCACTGGTTTCGAAAAACTACACCAACGATAATATTGTGGGCGTATTCAGGCATTAGCTTCATGCTGCTCTCCTAACGGTTACAAGATGGTTCTGCCAAAAGACAGCCTCTTTCGTTCATTACTACTATGCTACTCTATTTCCATGATACTCACCGAATCATTCCATGAAATACGTCAAGCGGGTAGAACTCTTTCCGTAACAACCGCCTGGTGATCTGCTTGATGACCTTCGCTTCCCGCAGCTGTTCATCCGGCTGATGGAGCAGCGTATCGATGGCAACCCACCGGCCATCCATAATTTCATCATTCTGTATTCTTAAAGCGTCACCCGCTGCTTCGCCGACAAAATGAAACAAGATCACCTGCTGACCAGTGGCGCTTCGAAACGGGTATACCCCAGTAACAGCCTTCAGCCGTACGTCCAGTCCAGTCTCCTCCTTAACTTCCCTAACAGCGGTCTCGGCCAAATCTTCCCCCGTCTCCCGCCGCCCTGAAGGAAAGTTCCACAGACCATACGCGGAGGCCTTCTTCTCCTGGATCATGAACACCTCTCCGTTCCGCAGAACGGAAACGCTGGCGACAATGATGTTTTCTTCTGGGTTCATTCTATCTCTCCGTTTATGTTCAATTTTCCCTCCAAATTCCCGATACCGCATGCTATGATAGCGATGGGCCTATGAACCATAATAGACGAACAGGGGTGATTTGGAGAATGAAAAAAAGCATTTTACTTTCTCTAAGTGTGATTCTATGTACAGGGATCAGCCTGGGCACCATCAGTCATGCTCAAGCGGCAGGTCAAGTGAAGAAGTACCAGAACTGCGCTGAATTAAACAAAGATTACAAGGGGGGCGTCGCCCGCTCGGCTTCCGTCAAAAACAAAGGCGGCAAGACCAAATTTAAGCCTTATGTTTCTAAGGAGCTCTATGACGCCAACAAAAGCAAGGACCGGGACAAAGATTTGATCGCGTGTGAAAGATAACGAACAGATGATGAACAGTGTTCTAGCAGCATGATCCCTTAACTATGAGGTCGTGCTTGTTTTCGTTTTGACCCGTTCGAAGATGGCCGCATGACCGGCTCTAGTAAACCAGCTCGCAATCCCGATGCTCCCATACGTCAAACAGGTTGCCGTCCAAATCCTCGAGTACGAAAAACTTTCCGTACTTTCCTTCGTCGCTTAGGTTGCCTACCTTGACATCCCCGGCCTGTAACCGGCTGTGCAGCGACACGATATCGTCCGAAAAAAAGGTGATGACCCAGCGCTTTCTACCGTTCACTTCGAACACCGCTCTCGAATCGTGCTCACTTTGGATCAGATCAAGAATCGGCCGGTTCTCTCTGAACAAGCTCAGATAACCGTCGCGCTTATTGCGAATGTTAAATCCGAAATGCTTCACAAACCATTCCGCCGATTTCTCCACGTCTTTCACCGGGATAACATTATAAGCAATCCCCAGGATTCGCCCAGATTCCATATCCGAACCTCCCATTTGGAATTTATACCCAAATACATTTTACAAGAATGTATGTTCGCATGTAAAGCAAAAATATTAGATATCAATCTGTGGTCCCGATCATACTCGGCTCGCTGTCATCTGCCGAAGCCTCGACTACATTTTCCCCTTCGCTATCCACTGCAAAAAGTCAAAGCTTCTCTCCAGACATGCCTGATAGGCTTGGGGAAGGTAGCTTTTGGAGTAAGGGTTCATGAAACCATGCGCCCCTTCGATGACGTGGACGTGCGTGTTCTGACGATGCTCCAATTTTACAACGAGCTCTGATACGTTAAAGGATTTTTCGTTCCTTGCAAAAAACAATAAAGCCGGGCACTTCGGCTCCGTTTCGGCGTAATTGCGAATTCTTGATCCGTAAAATCCGACGATCCCGTCGATTTCGGATGCACTGCACAGCCAGGCAATGGTTGCTCCAATGCTGAAGCCGACGATCATGATGCAGTCGTATTGATCCCGGTGATCTCGTACCATTTGCCTCACTTCATCAGCGGCTCGGTCAAAGCCGATCCGGCTCACAAAATAGGAGTAGGCCTCTTCTTCTTGTTCATATGGAAAAGGCTCCCGTTTCAGCAGGTTCGGGGTCAGCACCTTGTAACCCGCCTGGGAGACCTTATCGCGAAAAGCGAGAATATGCTCGTTAAGCCCATAGATTTCATGGAGTATGATGACCAGTGCCTTTCTGGATGTTTGAAAATTCATGTTTGCCATCTCTTTCTATAGTAAATAATTAGAGCTCTGCTATCGTGACTAGCTGTAGTCCTCGATAAGAGACAGCTTTCCATCCCTGACCGTAAAGACCGACCTTCCCTGTAACCGAATGGTATCCCCAGCCTTTACACCGTCAGGAAGATCTGACGCCAGCACACCCGTGTAATCAATGTCCGCCTCAAACCGGCCGCCTATCTCCCGAAGCTCCAAGATCGTTTGATGTCGGATCGAAAACAGGGCTGCCGCCTTTTCCGCCAAAGCCCGAAATGGCTGCAGTCCATTCGTTTCCACCGAAACCTCGTTACCGACGATATTTCTGAAAATGACATCCGGATGAAGCACACTTAACATCCCCTCGATGTCAAATGTGTTATAAGCTTCGATATAATGGCGAATGAGCAGCTCGGCATCCTGTTCTAACAGTTTCCGGTAAATCTTTTCATTTTCCTTGTCAAAGCAAACAAACTGCACCTTCTTGATGGAGGTCTGCGGATGAGCCGATAGAAACTCCTTTACCGCACGGATGGCGATCGGCGCTGCCAACGTCTTGGGAAAACCATAGATTCCCGTGCTAATGTTGGGAAAAGCTACGCTTTCCAGCTCGTACTGATCAGCCAGTTCCAGCGATTTGATATAGCAACTGTGCAGCTTGGCCTCTTCCTCATGCTGTCCGCCGTTCCACACGGGCCCCACAGTATGAATAACATATTTGGCCGGCAGCCGGCCAGCCGTCGTGATCACGGCTTCGCCTACGGGGCAGCCTCCCTGTCTAGCCCGGATTTTCTTGCATTCCTCAAGAATTTCGCTCCCGCCGGCACGATGAATGGCCCCGTCGACGCCGCCTCCGCCCAGCAGGCTCGTATTCGCAGCATTCACGATGCCATCCACTTCAGCGCGGGTAATGTCTCCTTGGATTAATTCAATCACGGTAGATTGAAAGTTTCGTTCCATGCATCGTTCTCCCTTCCGCCTGAATCTTCCAGCACGGGGAGGTCGTGGTAGACGTTTTCCCCATTCCCCTCACCCTCTCTGATCGATACGGACCGTTTTATACGGAGCCGCCCTTATCCATATTTCTGATGTAATCCGCCATGCGCCGCATCATTTCCATTCTTGTAAAATGGTATTGTTCGTATAAACCGTGCGCATCTTTGGTAGCAAGCAGGCCGTTCAAATCTTTGAACTCATCGGCATTGGTAATCGTGCCGACCAGCTTTTTCCCGATGCCGTGCCCCCTATACTCCTCATCCACAAACACGTCGCACAACCAATACATCGTGGCCCCGTCAGTCACGACCCGCGCAAAACCGACCAGCCTGTCTCCGATATAAGCCCCGTAGCAAATGGAATTTTCGATCGACTTCAGGATTGTTTCCCTGGGCCGTTTATTCGCCCAATAGCTCCGCGACAGAAAATCGCAAACCTTATCCAAGTCCAGTTTCGACTTATCGGTGCTGATCACCAAATCTCCGTCAATATTTTCCATATATATCCACCCTTTATGTATTTAAGGGCAATAGTATCAAGTCTGATTCCAAAGTTCAATCGTTTTTTTGCAAAACAAAAAGAATAAGGCCCGAGATTTCTCGGGCTTTATTCTTAGGCTTGGGTTCTACGGATCGCCGGGTCCGGTTTTCCTTTCGAAAAGCCGGCTTTAAGCGCCGTGTACCCTCATGTCATTTTTAATTTAGGGGGTCATCGTATTAATCGTTGTCACGCTGACGCGCACGGGCTTCGCCGCCTTTTTCACCGATTTTACGGTAAAAGTCCTTGTCATGCGACTCGGCTGTAGCCTCTCCGCCTTTGCGGCCGATTTCCTGATAAAATTCTTTGTCATGATTTTTCGCCGTGGCTTCTCCACCCATACGGCCTCGTTCTTCCGGACTCATTTTGCCATTTTGGTTATTTGCCATGATCAATCACTCCTCTGAATTTTTGGGAATTTCCTTCACGACATGTATTTAACCGCATGAAAAAATATTAAACAGGTTCTCTTCCCGTTTATCGGCATGAAATTTTTACCTTTTTCCCGAGCGACTTAATCTATTATCCATTACCTAAACGTTTAAGTTATTTAACGCCATACTAGGCACCTTTTTCTGTATCACCCTATATTCACAAAAAGGGAGCGTCCCCACTCTATCTGCTGCGGTTTCTTGTATAACGTCGTCATTTCTCTTTTCCCATTGACAATATCGTTACACGATTATTAATATTAATTTGTAAAGTTAACGATAACTTAATAAAAGGAAGTGTGTTGTGCGTTGAAATCCATTGAACAGGAAATCCGCAGGGAATGGACCGAGCATATCCTCCCCTTTTGGGCGGGATTGCGGGATGACCGGCATGGGGGATATTACGGTGAAGTGAGCGTAGACCTACAAACAGACACCCAAGCTCCCAAGGGCGGCATCGCCACCGCGCGCCAGCTGTGGTCTTTTTCCGCAGCTTACCGGGTAACCGGCGATGAGATATGGGCATCCCATGCAAAGCATGCCTATTCGTTTTTGAAGGACCGGCTCATTGACCGGGACCACGGCGGCATGTACTGGATGGTCGATCATGAGGGACAGCCGCTGGACACGCGCAAGCATGTGTATGCCCAGTCTTTCGCCGTCTACTCGCTCAGCGAATACAGCCGGGCCACCGGCGATGCGGAGGCGCTTGAGCTGGCACGCGAGCTTTTCGGGCTGATTGAAGAGAAGGGATACGACACCGGCATTCAGGCTTATAAAGAAGAGTTTGACCGCGAGTGGCATGAGCGCACAAACGAAATGCTCAGCGAAAATGGAATTAACGCGGACATCACGATGAACACCACCATCCATGTGCTTGAGGCGTATACGACACTGTATCGCGCATGGCCGGATCCCCGGGTCCGCTCCGCACTGGAGAATTTGCTGTCCATGCTCTACAACCGGATTTATGATCCAGAGAAAAAGCGTCTGAACGTATTTTTTGACCGCAGCTGGAACTCCCTGCTGGACCTGACCTCGTTCGGTCATGACATCGAAGCCAGCTGGCTCATTGACGATGCGATGAAAGTCATCGGTTCCGACCATGCCGATTACGCGAAGATGGTGGTAGACATCGCTTATCAGATCGCCGATACCGCAGTTTCGGAAGACGGCTCCCTGATGAACGAGCAGGATGGGGACCGTATCGACGATACCCGCATTTGGTGGGTTCAGGCCGAGTCTATGGTCGGTTTCTACAATGCCTATCAGCGGACGGGCGATACCCGTTTTCTGGACATGATCGACCGGATGTGGACGTATACGAAGACCCATATCATTGACTCTAGAGGCGGCGGCGAATGGTATTGGTCGGTTCAGGCGGACGGGCAGCCGGACCGCCGCGAAATAGCCGGACCTTGGAAGTGCCCTTATCATAACAGCCGATTTTGTATCGAAATGATTGAAAGGATGAATGAAGCATGATCCATGAAAAATACGCCGAGCTGGCTTCCCGCCAGGAGGAACTGTTGTCCCGGCCCAATGAGCGGAATACGGAGTTTTACAACGGAGTCTATGACCGATACAAGTACCCTGTGGTCACCCGCCACCACGTACCGATCCATTGGAGGTTTGACCTGGATGCGGAGCGCAATCCGTTCTTTATGGAGCGGCTGGGCATTAACGCCACGCTGAACCCGGGAGCTATTTATCACGATGGTAAATATATTTTGGTCGTACGGACCGAAGGTCTGGACCGCAAGTCGATATTCACCCTAGCTGAGAGCGAGACCGGAATCGATAACTTCCGTTTCGTGGATCAGCCGCTGGTCTGGGACGATATCGACCCGAACGAAACAAATATGTACGACATGCGCCTCGTCAAGCATGAGGACGGCTGGATTTACGGGATCTACTGCTCCGAGCAAAAGGACCCGGACGCACCGGCTTATGATACGTCGAGCGCTGTAGCGCAGGCCGGACTTGTCCGCACCCGGGACCTCAAAACCTGGGAGCGTCTGCCGAACATTCAGACCGGTTCACCGCAGCAGCGGAACGTGGTGCTTCATCCGGAATTCGTGGACGGCAAATATGCGTTCTACACGCGTCCACAGGACGGCTTCATTTCCACCGGTTCGGGCGGCGGGATTGCTTTCGGGTTGTGCGATAACATCCTGAATCCGGTCATTGACCAGGAGACGGTGATCGATGAGCGCCGGTATCATACGGTGTACGAAGTGAAGAACGGTCAAGGGCCGGCTCCCATCAAAACCGACCGCGGCTGGATCCACATCGCCCACGGCGTCCGCAACACGGCGGCGGGTCTCCGCTATGTCCTGTATACCTTTGCAACCAGCTTAGACGATCCTGCCAAAGTTATTGCGAAGCCAGGCGGCCACTTCATCGCACCGTACGATGACGAACGCGTCGGAGACGTCTCGAACGTGATTTTCTGCAACGGAGCCGTCGTCAACGAGAAGAATGAGGTCTTTATTTATTATGCTTCAAGCGATACCCGCATCCATGTGGCCACAACGACGGTAGACCGGCTGGTCGACTACACGTTCAACACGCCGGCGGATGAGTTCCGTTCGCTGGATAATGCGGCCCAGCGCGCCAAGCTGATCGCACAGAACGAACAGCTGCTGGGCGAGCGCGCTTAAGTTATAACCAACACTGTACAACCCGGCCTTATTTAGATACATCTTTCTTTATTCGTTTGCCAAAGCAGGATATACTTGTACTATATGATGTATGGAGCGTCCGGCTGCCGCAAAGGCAGCCGGCGTTCAATGTAACGGACCTTTTTCGAATAACCAATTGTTGTAAGGAGATGGTGGAATGAACAAGCATATCACCTTGCGGGACATCGCCGAGCGAATGGGCGTCAGCAGCGTCACCGTCTCAAAGGCTTTGAATGACAAGGAAGGCGTCAGCGACGAATTAAAGGAGCGGATCAAGCAGCTCGCGGACGAAATGGGGTACCGCATCAACAAAGTCGCCAAATCGATGAAAGAAGGCTTAACCTATAACATCGGCGTCGTCATTCCCGAGCGTTTTACCGGACAGACGCAGTCTTTTTACCTGAAAGTGTATCAGCAGATTTCGATGGCCCTTGAGCCATACGGCTACGACGGCATTCTGCATATTTTGTCCGCCGAAGACGAGAAGCTGCTCCACCTGCCGCGCATCTACTATGACCGCAAAGTGGACGGATTCATCCTCCTTGGTCAGATCAGTAAGCCTTATATCGAAGCGCTGGAGCATATGGAACAGCCGAAGCTGTTTCTCGACTTTTATGACGAGCATTCCGACATCGACTCGGTGACGACCGACAATTTCTACTGCGCCTATGAAATCACGAACTATCTGGTCCAGCAGGGACACCGGAAGATCGGCTACGTCGGCAATCTGTATTCGACCAGCAGCATCCAGGACCGATACCTGGGTTACTATAAATCTTTGCTCGAGCACCGAATCCCGTTGAACAACCACTGGATCGTCAATGACCGTGATGAGGAAGGAACGCTGATCGATATGGAACTGCCGGAGGATATGCCTACCGCCTTCGTCTGCAACTGCGACCGTGTTGCCCATTTGCTCGTCCTCAAACTCAAATCGCAGGGTTACCGTGTACCCGAGGACTGCTCGGTGGTCGGGTTTGATAATGATGTGTTCGCTACCCTGACTGAACCGCACCTGACGACGGTAGAGGTCGATACGCCGCAAATGGCCCAGACCGCCGTTCATTCCCTGCTGAAGAAGATCAGCTCGCCGGAAATGCGCTTCGGCCGCGTTCTTGTTCAAGGCAAAATCATTTACAGAAACTCCGTCAAGAAAGCAGGCTCTACAGATTGAGTCGGACCGTGATCCCACCTTACGATGCTGCGGCATGCTGATCTTCCGCTTCGCTATGCATCCGATTTCGGCGGCGTCCAGCCGGCCGCTTGCGACCAATTATGCGCTCTCTGCAGAATCTCCCATACGACAGGACCCTTTCCCTCCACATATTTCTCACGTTCGTGCTGAAACCGCTGCATCAGGCGATACTTCTCGGCCGCATAACGCTGGCAGTCTTGGGGATGCTCGGGCAGATAGTCCCGGAACAATAGGGTCAGCTGCTCGGACCAGCTCCCTGCCTGCCGTACATGGATATGCGTTCTGCGAGTGCCGGGAACTTCACGAAAGTATTTTTTCGTCAGGTCGGGATTATCCTCCCTGTGCACAAAACCGACAGACTCCATCTTGTCCCGGAAACGCGCAACATCCTGCAATGCCGCTACCGACACCTGAACATCGATGATCGGCTTCGCATCCATCCCGGGAATAGAGGTCGAACCCACATGGTCGATTCTCACGGCAACCTCCCCCAAGGCTCCTCTTAGTTTCATCCCCAATTCAGAAAAGAGATGTCTCCACGCCGGATCATACGGCTCAATTCTCCACTGGTTTTCCATATCTGGCTCCTTTCCTGGCGACACAAAAGAGAGGAATCCACACAGGACGCCTCTCTGTCTTCATTGGGATCGGATGCGCGCCGGCGTTACTCCCTGCTGCGGTCGCTTAATTTTTCGCTGATCTCCCGCAGGGTTTGCTGCAGCGCATCCATCTTCTTCAGGCTTGCATATTGGTTGTTGATGATGGCAACCAGAGCGATCAGCAGGATGACAAACAGAAATAACATGTGATCGTCCTCCAATCGTTATAACTGCTGCTCCAGTAGTTCCTGTAAGGAATCCGTGTATTTTTCAACCCATTGGTAAAATGGGAGCACAGGGTCCCATGTCACCTGACGGGTTGCGTAGGCGCATCCCCAGTCTAAAATCCGTTGGTGCAGCATGTGTATTTTTAACCGCTCCACAAATAACTCTTTCTCCGCAGTGAGACGATAATATTGGTTCAACATGGACTTTGCCAACTCCATTTCCCCGTCATCCAGGAAGCTGGATAGCATTGGCGGGAGATCCGCCAGTCCATCAGCGAAATACCCCATGGTGAAGTCAAAAATACCGCTAACCCTGGGAGCACCCGTATCCATTTGAACCAAAATATTGTTTGGATTAAAATCTCCCATGACGAATGAGGGGACAATGGAACAATTCGTAAATGCCTTCAGCGAGTTGAACAACATGTCATCGACCCATTGAATATCCATGGACGAAACATCTGAATACTTTTTGGCATCTTCCAGCCAATATTTTATACGACCATATAGCCACGCTTGATAACCCTCTGCAAACGGACGTATATTCCGCGCGGCGGCATCGTATTCACCGTACCGATCTGTTTTCCACTGATGTAATTCGTGAAGTGTCCTCGCCAAAAGAATGCCTATTTGCTGTTTCTCTTCGTCCTGCAGTCCTTCCAAATCATTGATGTGGCAGCCTGTAAGGCGGGGCATGATGGCATAACTCCAGCCAAAGATATCTGTTGATTCGTCTACGATATAAGGAACGGGGACTGGCAGTTGGGTTCGCTTGGATAATTGGTCCACGAAGTATTTCTCTTCCATGAATTGCCCTGTGTAGAGCGGGTTGCCTTTCAGCACATATTTGCCGGTTGTGGATTGTATAAGTAACGTTTGTTTTCCTACGCCGTTTGGCGTCATTTCAGAAGATATCAGACTGCCTAATGCAAAGCGGTCCAGCATCAACTGGAGCTGATGGTTTGAAATGTCCCCCAGTGTTCTGGACGAAAAAAAGATTTCGGTTGTCAGTCCACCCACCTCCAGCTAGTTCCAAGCTATAACCGCGGGAATCCATGCTGTCCAAAGTTATTCTCAAACACTTAGACACTCCATTCCGTATCCCGCCGTAAAATGGAGTACATTCGTTGATCCACAAACTTCCCCTTAATCTTCAGCTGTTCCCTCAGCACTCCCTCGAAGCTCATCCCGAGCTTCTCCATCACCCGGTAAGACCCCGGATTGCTGGCGTTGCATCTGGCTTCCAGCCGATGGAATCCTGCTTGGACGAAAGCGTACCGCATGATTTCCCTCGTCGCTTCCGTGACGATCCCCTGACTCCAATAAGCTCTGGCCAACGCATAACCAATCTCGGCTTTTTCATGCACCGGATCAACATGGATGAGGCCAGTTCTGCCTATCAGTTTGCCACTGGCCTTCTCGACAATCCCCCAATGAATCGCCTGCTTCATGTCAAACCTTTGATTGACTCTGGTTAGGTAATCGATGGACTCCTCTATGGAATGATGCCGGTCCCATACGGTTTCAGCCGACACATCCGGATCGCTTGCGAGCTCAAAGTAATCTGCGGCATCAGAGAGTTCCAATCTTCGAATCCAAAGCCTCGCCGTTTCAAATGTTGGGGGACTCGAAAATAATTTTCCTGCATCCATCATCCATGGGCCTCCCCATTTAAAGCGCTTCTCTTAGGCACTAGCTCCAAACGACCTTCAAATACTTTCGAAACAGCTCATCCAGCAGCGGCGTCGGATCTTGGAGTTCTGACTTAAAGTCCTTCAAAAAATCGATAACGTGCTCAACTTCGGCTTCGATAAAGTCATTAATGCGATCAATCCGCTTTTCATAATCCAGTTCCTCCCCAGCCATCTTGCGGCTTAAGAGCGAATGAACTTCTTCTAAAAGGGACTCATCTGAAATTAAATCCGCAACGAGATCCTGAAAGAGAATCGGAGGACTCGTGTTATACTTTTCGATCCATTTGCATGCCAGAATGGGCCGAAGTACATAGAAGTATTTTTTAATCTTCACATGCTCACCGCGCAAATACTCACGGAAATTCCCTTGCGCCATACTTAGATAATGATGCATGGATGCTTTGGGAGAAAACACCTTCTCTTTGATGTCTAACAATTCGTCTTTAAATCCATAGTTTTCATCATAAACGATGTCAGAAACGAGCCATTCGAGCAGCGGAGGATTGGACTTTCTAAACAGCTTCAGCGCTTTTCGGATGTCCCATCCGTTGATATCCAGCATATCGTTTATGGGCAGTTCGATAACGTCCCGTTTATCATCGATAGACAGGTACCATTCGGGTCTGTTCACATAGACAAAACGAACATCGTAGTCGCTGTCTTTGGAAGGAAAACCCCATGCACGGCTTCCTGATTCCACAGCGAAAAGAATCTTCACCTGATGCTTCTGTTCAATTTCTACTAGACTCTGCTTTATGATCTCTTTCACTGCTTGCCTCCTTCCGTTACATATGAAAGGAATACTCTACATTTTTGATGATAAGTTTCAATCGCCCTCTAAAAGAAACCTTCGCGGAGGTCCTGCTTCCTGCTCTGCTTCAAAATAAGATAGCCCCTCCCCGCAAATAAGGATGGACGGTTGCCCATATCCAACAGCAGCCTGGAGCGCTTCAAGCAGGGGCAGCTTTTTCCCATCAATTTCAACATTCCACGAAATGCAGTAGGAAACATTGTCTGCCTTATGATTCAGCAATATTTCGTAAATATGCTGAACATCCGAATTGGGTTTAGGAATTTCGATCATACGCCGAAGAATGAAGAGGTCTTCATACCGATGCGAAAATCGGCTTAATGCATGCTTTCGTTTCTTTTCCGAACTAAGCTCGTAGATCAGTCTCTCTCGAACTTCTTTCCAGCAAAATCGCTTGATAAAGTCTGCCTCAATTTCCCTGTCCATTGCCGCTCCCCTTGCTCTATACGTCCACCCGATAATTGAGATGCAGCTCGTCCCCCGGAAGGCCGCGAATTCCCCAATTCGCTTTCGGTGTTTCAAAAATCGTGATTTCCAGATCGGAAACGCCGATCCCCAAGGCGGGAATTTTTTCGAAAAGAAGCTGGATCAGCTGCTTTTTCGCGGCAGCGGATCGTCCTTCGAACATGCTGATTTCAATAATCGTATATTGGTCGGTGCGGTCACCGGGGTAGATGAAGTCTTCTTGATCCATGAAAAAGAACCGGTGAAACCTTTTATCCTGAGGCAGCTGCAGCGCCTCCACGGCACAGGCATGGAGCACATCCGAAAAAGCGCCCTGGATCGGTTTCAGCGTGGAACGCAGACCGAAAATTTTAATTTGAGCCATCCGTCTCTCCCCTTCCATGAAATAGAATCATCCCGGGATGCTGATTGGGCTACACGTTAGGAAAAAGTGGCGTCGAGAGATATCTTTCCCCTGTATCGGGCAGCAGGACGACGATCCGTTTATTGTGATACTCCGGTCTTTTGGCCAATTGAATGGCCGCGTACACGGCAGCCCCGGACGAAATGCCCACCAGCAGTCCTTCCCATCTGGATAGCGAACGGGCCGTTTCCAGCGCGTCTTCGTCCTTGACCTGGATGATCTCATCGACGATGGACGGGTTGAAGTTATCCGGTATGAAGCCCGCTCCGATGCCTTGAATCTGGTGTGCACCCTTCTTTCCTCCGGACAGAACCGCCGAGGTAAAAGGCTCCACCGCCACGATCCGCACGGACGGATTTCTTTCCTTCAGCACTTCACCAACGCCAGTGATCGTGCCGCCTGTCCCGACGCCGCTGACAAAAATGTCCACATCTCCGCCGGTATCTCTCCAAATCTCTTCTGCTGTCGTCATCCGGTGAATCGCCGGATTGGCCGGGTTGTTAAATTGCTGCGGAATAAAAGAGTTCGGGGTGGATGCCGCGATTTCTTCGGCTTTGCGGATGGCACCGCCCATCCCTTCATTCGCCGGTGTCAGCACCAGTTCGGCTCCAAGCGCAAGCAGCAGCTTGCGGCGCTCCAGGCTAAAGCTCTCCGGCAGGGTAATAATCAGCTTGTAACCGAGAGCCGCTGCCGCAAAAGCCAAGCCTACCCCGGTATTTCCGCTCGTCGGCTCGATGATCACCGAGTCCTTGTTCAGCAGTCCGCGTTCCTCGGCATCCTTGATCATGGCATAACCGATGCGGTCCTTTACGCTGCCTGCCGGGTTAAAATACTCCAATTTCGCAATGAGGGTCGCCTGAAGCTCGTGCTTCTCCATCACATGGCCCAGCTCCAGCAGCGGCGTATTTCCTATAAGATCAGTCAAGTTCTTGGCGATTGTCATTTCCGTTAACACTCCTGAGTATAAAATCCAACTTCCTCCGTTGGTCATTACTTCAAGTTATCATTTCCGGAAAATAAAAACAATCCATGCGACCCGTGAAGCACCTAAGACAGGCTGCTTACCCGCGCTGCCCTGGTCATACCTCTACAATACCGGCGGCTTGGTAAGGGTAGTCGATCTGCTTTTTCACGAGCTGCGCCGCTTCTGCTCCTGCGAATCGTTCAATGACGTATACGCCCAGGTCAATGGAGGTGGCCACCCCGCCAGCCGTGATGAAATGGCCATCTTTTACAATCCGGGCTTGAACCACCTCTTCGCAGTAAGGCTGCAGCAAGTCGTAGACGTTGGGATGGGTCGTCGCTTTCCGTCCTTTTAAAAACCCCGCAGCTCCCCACAGCAGCGAACCCGTGCATACGGACACTTTGAATTCCGCCGATTCAGCTGTTCGAATCCAGTTGATAAAATCCGCATCCTCCCGCAGCTTTCGCGTTCCCATTCCCCCAGGGATGAACACCAGGTCATACGCCGATAAATCCGGCCGGATTACATTTACGCTGACCCGCATTCCCAGCTCATCCGTCACTTCTTCCGTTAAGCCGCAAATGTCCCATGTCGTATCTTTCGTTGGCTCAAACTGCCGCAGGCGGTAGATGACATCATAAAAGCCAACAAAATCCAGAAACGTAACGCCATCGAACAATACGAGCGCAATTTTCAAACCGAATCATCCTCTCAGAAAGGGCAGCCTAGGATTATAGCTATCTGAAACGAACCCCGGGCTCTTCTAAATTTTTGAACTGCTCAACGCCGTATGGGAGGCAGCATATTCTTCTTTCAGCAAGCCGTAGATCTCCAAATCGACAACGCCTTTACCCGACCAGACGGTTGCCTGCCTTAACGTGCCTTCCAGCATAAAACCGTTCTTCTGTAGCACGCGCTTGGAAGCATCGTTCGCCGGCATCACTTCGGCCTGCAGCCGATTGACCCCCACCTGTTCGAATAAATAGCCGGTCAGCAGCTGCACCGCTTTCGTGGCGATGCCCTGCCCCCAATAATCTTCATTTAAAAAGTAGCCGATGGACATCATATTCACTTTGGAGTTGATATCATACACTTCGGCAATACCGGCCAGTTTTCGGGAGGAGTCCGGGATAAAGATGCCCCACTTCACTCTCGATTTTTTGTTATAGTCGCGTTCGAAATGCCCGATCAACTTTTTCACCGTATCTTTATTGTGCTTGGGGATGATCCCGCAGTAGTCAAACACGCGGTCGTTGGAATAAATTTCGTATAGGTCATCTAGATGGGCCGGTTCGATTTTACCCAGCTCAATGCTGTCGTTGTGTAAGGTAGGAAAGGTGTCGAATAGCGTGTCTGTATTCAAATTCGTGGTCCTCCTTGTGAGGATAACTAAAGTGGAAATGATGATCGTAGACTGCCGAGAAAACGATAGATTGCAGCAAGGTCTTTCTCATCGAAACGCTGTCCCTTTTCAGTCGAAGTTGGGTGCTGCCAATTCAGCAACCTGACGAATCACGTCACCGGCATCATCACCGTTCCGGATGACAAAGAAATGGTCCGCTTCTCCTACCGTGGGCTCTATGACGCCGCTGTCCGGAGACTCCGCCTGCTGCCGATCCAAAACGGCTTTAAAGGAAGAAGCTTTGCTGAAGATGGAAGTGCTGCGCTGGCTGTGAGCTACCCGTTCTTGAAGGACCGCATCCGGAAGGTCAAAATAAACGATAACTGTTGTAAACCCGTGATTTCGGTAATAATCAATCAGTTTGAGGCGGGCATGGCGATGGCGGTTGGAATTGCACAGGATGAGATGATAAGAGGTCTGGTTTACCGCATAATCCACAATGGTCTGAGTCACGGCATATTTGATCCGATTAGGTCCTTGTTTTGGCAGCAGAGCCCGGTAATGGGTATTGATAAAGTCCGCATGGTTGTCCTGATCAATGACCAGGGAGTTCGGCATTTGTCCTTCCAAGGCTTGGGCAAACGTCGATTTACCGCTATGGGTTACCCCAACGGTCAGAACGACGAGCCTGCTCATGACGGTTGATCCTTCGGCTGGTAGGCACCCAGCTCATTTCCGAACGGATCGACGAATTTGATGACCCAGCCGAATCCGTGATCTTCGTACTGCCTGATATGTACTTCGTTGTCCTGCAGGGTATCGTGCAGGCGTTCGATCTGCCGGGTGATAAACATGAATGACGGCATTGGAAATCCATCTTCCGCCAGCCAAAATGTCCGCTCATTTTTTGTGCTGCGATGCAGCATCAGAACCGGACCAGAGTTAAATTTTAACCAAGCCGCATGATCGTACACCGTCATCACTTCAAGACCAAGCACTTTGTTATACCACTCAACCGCTTGCGGAATATCCTGCACCGGCAATTGCACGTGATCGACGTTCTCTACGAGATGATTCAAAATACTTCCTCCCTTCACTATTCACGGATCAACCAGGTTTGGCTTAATAATATTTCAATAATTCCTTGTCGATCTCATCAATATAACCGATGTCTTGTTGACCATCCCAGAATACAATTCTGCTCGCTTCATTATTGATGACAAAAGGCCTCTCCTGGTCAATATCCGCGCAAAACAATCCACCGTATTCGATCCTGCCGTCCTTTAACCGGAACTTCATCATTCCTCTAAATGTAACATGATCCGAGGTTTGATTGGTCTCCTCAGCCATCTCGCGAATAGCGCATTCCCGAAGAGATTCGCCAGGCTCCAATATTCCGCCGGGTAATTCCCAGTGATTTTTCCATGTATTATGGAGCAGCAAAAATCCGTCCTTATTTCTGGCAACGACCAAGGCGTGAGTAATCGGAAAATCCAGGTTCATTTGGGCTGCTTCCTCTTCGGACACGGGCAGAAATTCGTCAAACACATCCCCATTCTGATTGATACAAATTGGCATCCTAATCCCCCCTTTCATGAGATATAACGAAATATTCACCTGGGAGCCATACTCATTAGCGCATGAGTTTATCCCATTTTCACAATAAAATTTTGATACCTTCTGCCCTCCTCTATCCTTACGCTGACCTTGCCCTCAACGCCTACTTTATCTATGACCTTATCCCAAAACGCCTGAGCTGGAATATTGCTGCTAAGTTGGCTTAGTTCCCATTCCCCCGAACTACTTTTCAAAAAGTCTACAGCAGCCCTTGTACCGGCTCCCAGCCTCCTAAATTTGCGAAGAATAAAGAAATGGCACAATCGGCTGTACTTTCTGGGATGTTCTATTTCTTTTGTTAAAATAAACCCGCCTATTTCACCGTTCACTTTAATCAAATAGGGATGATGCCCACTGGCAGGGTCCCAGTAAGCATCCAGTTCAGGCAGTTTTGGATAACTCCCGTCTTCGCCAATAGCGATATTAGTGAATTCGGTAAAATCATATACATAGAACTGTAGTAAGTTTGCTAATAATTCTTTTTGCGACTCGGCTGCTCTAGTAACCAGAACCTCCATCTGCTTAAAAAATCTCCCCAAGCTTGATCTCATCATAAGAATGTACCGTGATATCCGCTTGGTCCAGGTTCTGGTTCCCCGAGTTCAGATTCAGATATCCGATGCACTTCATGCCGGCCTTCTTCGCAGCGATTACCCCGTTTCTTGAATCTTCAAGAACGACGCAATTTTGCGGATCGACTCCAAGCTGCTTTGCTGTCTCGAGGTAAATGTCGGGTGCGGGTTTTCCTTTTGGAACCTCTTCACCGCTGACCACGGTCTTGAAAAAATGGCTCAGCCCGAATTTTCCAAGAACACCTTCAATAAAAATCCTCGGAGAAGACGAAGCGACCGCCATCGGAATATTCCGCTGCTTAAGTTGAGCAATCAGCTCCCGAATGCCTTCTATAGGCTCTATTTCGAGATTATTGAGAATATTCATTTTCATATTCAGTTGATACTCAATCATTTCCTGAATCGTATGCACCAAGTTGTGCTCCTGCCTGAAAATGCCCAGCATCTCGGGATTCGTCATCCCGACAAACCGCTCCAGCTCCTGTTCTGTCGTTTTCACACCAAAGTAATCCAATGTCTTAATATCCACGTCAAAATGAATCGGTTCGCTGTCAATAATGACGCCATCCATATCGAAAATAAATGCGCGGTTCATGAAGTTCCTCCCTTTCGCCCAACCTGCAGTTATATGGCTTTACTTTACTGTAACAACCCAAACTTATGCTTCAAATAATACATGATTCCAGCCCGGTCCACATCGGAAAACTGTCTTGGTTCCTCTTTCATCATCCTCTGGATTTCATCGACCGGTCTCCAACTGGCATTCGCCGTTTCGTCGCCATTTCGAAGCAAGGTCCCTTCCGCTCTGCATAAAAAGTACATGCCAACGGAATCAACCGGACCTTTGATGGTCTGGTATACACAATAGGGTTCGACGCACTCCACCTCAAACCCTGGGTTGATCCCGCGCGTATCAATCCTTTTTTCGCTCCCTTCGACTTCGACGATGGTGAGCCCTGTTTCCTCGCGCACTTCGCGCCTTAATCCATCCAGGATGGGTTCAAATAGCTCTAATCTGCCTCCCGGCAATTCCAACGATTCTTCACCCGGCTTTTTACGGGTCTGAAGAATGATTTCCGTTTGGTTACGGTGAACGCGTTCAATGATGGCCCTAACATTAACGAAAAACATAACGCTCTCCTCCTCGTTGATCCGTCTCGCTACTTCAAAATGATTCGGACCATTTCCTTTAATGTCTTTACGGATCTTTATAATTGTTCGCGTTCCTTACAATCCTTCAAATGCGCACCTACAAAAAGATCAAATCCTAAATTGCATCATCTTTGATACATATTTTTTTTGTGTTATTATATATGTAATAAAGACCAAGTGCTGGTAACACTTGGTCCATACAATTGGCTTGGATGGGATCCCCCTTCTTAGTCAGTATAAAGGAAAAAACCCACCTTTTGCTTCCAACCTTTGGGTGGGTTTTTACTTTTTCTTGTTGTTATTATTGATGTATGTTAAAAGAGCAAGAATGAACGTCCCAAATAGGAACATGATCGTTAATGCGTCTTTTACTTCCATGGCTTCACCTCCTTTCGAAGGGAAACCATGCCCACCCAAGATTCAATTGTAGTTATATTTTACCTTTTAATACATATACGCACAAGTGTTCCCGTCACTTTCTCCAGGATTGTGAATCCTTAAGAATCTTATGAAGATTCCCCAAACAGCTGCTCCTTGAGCCTCTCTCTTACATCCACATCCGCCTGATCTAACATAGTTACCCCACCGCAACAATCACACTCGTCACAAGCAATAACACAGAGACGGGCGCCCAGATCCTTCTTTCCCATTTACTTCGAGTAATCAGGTTCAGCACGGTTGAAATCGTTGAAAAAGCAACCACAAACCAGATCGCTTTGTTGGCAAACCAATCCCACGACGGAACGAATAAGCCCGATCTGCTCAGCACGATCGCCGCGATGGCGAGAAGAACGATAGCCTGGACAATCGCCCCCACTCGCATACCCGGCGGGTATTTCCCCGGGAACTTTCCACCCATCGCATAACTTCCCCATGGCATTCCTAGTGCCAAAGCCAGTTGAAAAAGCACCACAATAACAATCAAAATAGTGAATACCATCGCCGATATGGATACCAACACTGTCATCCCACTCCCTCTCACTGAAGTCTACTGGGTGAAAATCCGCTTCTTCCTCTGGCGGTCCGTGAGCCATGTCATCGGAAGTATTCTTTTCCGGTCTGTGCTGCCCTTAGACCTCGAACCAAAAACGGTTCAAGACATTTCCGTCTTCCTCAATAAAGTCCTGGTCTGGAATCCCGCCATTGTTGAGGATCGTCTTCTTGGAGCCTATATTATAGGCATCGCAGACCACCAACACTTTATGTATTCCAAGCTTCTTGGCTTCTTGAAGGGATAAGGAGAGCAATTGGGTGGCGTAGCCTTTTTGCCTTTCCGAAGGACGGATCCCATATCCGATATGTCCGCTGCTTTCCAATAATTTTTCATTAAGCTCATGTCGTATATTTACGGCTCCAACGATCCGATTCGTCTCCGTCACCAGCCACAACGTGGAGTTCCTTACATATCCATCCGGCAGGTCCTTGCCTTGTTCATTGTCCTCTAAAAACCGGATCATTCCTGCAAAATCCGCAGGATCCTTCGAAACGACCCAAGGCACAATCGGTTCGTTGCTTTCCTTCCAGTCCAGATAAAAAGAGAGGTACTCCTCTTGCAGTTCTGCCGTAGGTTTGATTAATCGTACATTCATCTCGGTTGCTCTCCTCATTCACATTTGTTTTGTCGTCTGACCGTCCGTGCCGCACCATTCCTAATAGACTATACCCAGGATGTCCTCGATCTTCTTGATGTAATAAGTGCAATTTTCACGGAGCAGCTCTCCGTCGCTTCCATATCCATACTCAGCTCCAATAGAGTCAATCCCGTTGTTTTTGGCCCCGATCATATCGTGCTGTCGGTCGCCGATCATAACCACTTCGCTTTTCACAAGGTTTCTGTTCTGGAGAATGTATGTAATGATTTCGGTTTTGTCGGACAGCGTCCCGTCCAGATGACTGCCAACGACCCATTCAAAGAAAAGGTCAACTTCAAAATACTTGAGGATCTCATCCGCAAACACTTTCGGTTTAGAGGTGGCGACATACAGCGTAAATCCGTCGTCCTGCAGCTGCTTCAGCACGCTCTGCATTTCGGGATACAGCTCATTTTCAAACATTCCGCGCTCCCTAAAATACTCCCTATAATATTCAACGCCTTGCAGCGCCTGGTCTTCTGAAAAAGAATAGATTTCCATAAACGAGTTTTTCAACGGGGGACCGATAAACGGCTCCAGCTTATCTAAGTCATCCTCTTGGATCCCGAATTTGTTCAGTGCATATTGTACCGACTTGGTAATCCCTATCTTAGGGTCCGTAATCGTGCCGTCCAGATCAAATAAAAGATGGTTGTATCTCATGAGCTAGTTTCTACCTGCTTTCTAATTGCTGTTTTTGCAATGGTGTATTCTTCATCTGAACTATGAATGATTTTCATCGAACCACCCTTATTTGATTTCCAATGAAGTAATGCCTACAGAATATTTTCCAGTATCTTCGCAACTCCATCGTTATCATTCGTATCCGTGACCTCTTTTGCCAACGCCTTTAGTTCTTCCACTGCATTTCCCATTGCCACGGGCCAACCACAAACTCTAAATAATCCAAGATCATTTCGATCGTCACCAAAGGCGATCACATTTTCCAGAGGAACTTTCAAGCTTTTGCATAGTAGATCTACAGCCTTCTCCTTTGAGGCCATTTTAGAAGTAATCTGAACAAGTTCTCCATGATCTGTAACGATCACATTCAATTGGTCTGCAAGCTGGTCTGCAAGCTGGTCTGCAAGCTTCTCATTAAATGAGCTGGTATCCATATTGCCGTAAAAAAGAATTTTTGTTGCATCCAGTTTTTTTAGTTCTTCCAACGATTTCGCGGTGGGATTTTCCTGAACCTTCATATAGGCTGTATAATCATACTCCTCAAGGCTCAGCCATTCATCCATGACTTCCAGACTTATTTTCAAATCCATGTCGCAGCTTAACCCATGTTCCAAAACCTCAGCGGTCATTCGAGCTTCAATGGGTTCATGATGATGAATTCCTGTTTGTTCGCATTTAATATAGGCTCCGTTGTAAAAAATAGTTGAACCCATCCTCAGTAGTTCTTCCGGTAATAACCATCTCACAGCTCTTGGTGGCCGTGCGGTCGCAAAGATGATTTTCATTCCTTTCTCGTAACAATCCTGAATAGCCTTATAGTTCCGGTCAGTAATTTGTTTATCGGAGTTGAGGAGAGTTCCGTCTAAATCCAAAACAACTGCTGCAAAATTCATTGAAATTCTCCCTTCAATGAAATACAAATGAACACATGGGTTACCTCATGCCGATCCCATTATTTCGAACTTCCATTAAAGCTGTATCCAGTACTTGCAAATCCCTTTATTAATTCCCTCAAGAGTTCCGCTGTTACTTTCAATGACCTTCCTGGACTTTATATTTACTTCGTCACAGGTGAGTAGCAATTTTTCAATTCCTAAATCCTTTGCCTTCTTTACAAGCTCCGACAAGAAAAGCTTCCCGTAGCCCTTGCCACGTTCACTAGGCCGTACGATATAACCGATATGTCCGCCATATTCCGCTAAACGTTCATTCAATCGATGTCTCAATTTTCCATAGGCAACGGGATAATCATTGATGTACATCCAATAAATCGTCTGTGGAACATAGCCCTCAGGTAAGTTAATCCCCACTGAAATTTCAACCAATCTAGGTAAACTGGCTTTAAACTGATCGAAATCATGTTCCGGAAAATTGGTGGTAAACCCGTTCTCTCCAAGTCCAATTTCATCGATCATCTCAAAAATGTTTCTGTCGTCGGTTTCTGATAAAGCTTTCAGTTCAATCTTCAATGACATCACCCGCTCACCAATAAATACTTGTATAAAAAACAAGCCCTTACGTTGCCTGAGCTTGTTGTCATTCCAATCATGCTCCTAAACTTGATGATGATCTGTTAACTCTTTTATGAAGTAGTAATGCTTACTTCCTAGAGGCGCGTTCTCGATCACGGCCATTTCTTTATATCCATATTTCCTATAAAACTCAGGAGCCTGAAAGCTGAAGGTATTTAATTTAATGAAAGTACACTGCTTTGAGCGTGCAATTTCTTCCGCTTCCTCCAGTAACCTTTTCCCATGCCCGCTTCCACGATGCTCATCATCCACCCACAAAATATCAATTTCCATCCAGTTCCAGCATATCACACTGTTTAAGCCGGCTATGATGTGTTCCTCTTCATCCATTACGCAAAGGTTCACTTCTTCATAAATGCCATTGGGAACTTGCTTGGAGTTAAATTCAATCAATTTATTTCTTACGTAATTCGCTTCATCGGCTGTTCCTCTTCGTATGTTGGGGATTTCGGGCATCGTATCCTCCTGTTGGGTTCAATATCGTACTCCTTCTCTTAGGAATGACCTGCTTTCATTCGCTCCATGATCGGATGGCCTTCTTTCAATTGAAGCAAGTCCCACAGGTTCCCATACAGGTCTTTAAAGACGGCGACCATTCCATAGGACTGCTCTTTCGGCTCCCTCACAAATTTGATCCCTTTGGCGATCATATCGTTGTAATCTCTCCAGAAATCATCCGTATTCAGAAACAAAAACACTCTTCCGCCGGACTGATTGCCAATGAATGGTTCCTGTTCGGGTTTCGATGCCCTTGCGAGCAAAATGGTCGTACCTGCCGAACCCGGAGGAGCAACGACAACCCAGCGCTTATCCTGTTCCGGCTGATACGTATCCTCAACTAACGTAAAATGTAGCTTCTTCGTATAAAAATCGATAGCCTCATCGTAATCCTTAACGACTAGCGCGATGTGCACGATGGATTGAATCATATCCTCTTCTCCTCCGATATTTTGTAACGTCCCATGAAACATTGAATTCATTTTATACGGATTCCTAAAATTTACAAGGTTTTTCCTTAAAACATCCTTATTTCTCCGGAACGCCTCTGTCTATTCGAACGACCACCTTGCCTATCGCCCGACCTTGGCCGAAATACTCAAAAGCCTTGGCCGCGTCCCCCAACGAATAAACCCGATCAATGACAGGTTTGACTTGACCCGTTTCCACCAAAGACCTCCAGATCAACTGGTCCTCATGATTCGGCTTATGGATCAGCAATCCCAAGGTCTTTTTTTGAAGCTTGGCTGTCCATGGTGCAGTCAATAATGTCTGAAAAATACGCGGAAAGGGACCACCCACCATGACATAGGTGCCGCCCTGTTGGAGTGCGCGCTGGATCGAAAATACGGATCGGTTTCCGACCACATCGAGAATCAGATCATACCGCTTATCACCTGCAGTAAAATCTTCATTCATATAATCCACAACATGATCCGCCCCCACGGAAAGCAGCGTTTCCAGCTTCTCGGCCCGATCTACGCCGGTTACCACTGCCCCATGCAGCTTGGCGTATTGAATCCCGAACGTGCCTACACCACCGCCGGCTCCATTGATGAGAACGTGACAGCCTTTCGATAGCTTTCCTTTATCGCGTAGCCCTTGCAAGGCCAGAACCGCTGCTTGAGGAATGGCTGCTGCCTGCTCAAAGCTCGCTCCTTCCGGCTTCAGCGTCAGTGCTTTTTCGTCAGCGCAGACGTACTCTGCAAACCCTCCCCAGCCGCAGCCGGAAATATCCCCGAACACTTCGTCGCCGGGACGAAACCGCTTGGCGGCCGCCCCCACAGCGATAACCCTTCCTGCAATGTCTGCACCTAAAATGCGGTAACGGGGCTTCCGCAATCCTCCAATACGGTTCACAAACGGTTTTCCGCGCAGGAGATCCCAGTCCCAGGAGTTTACAGATGCGGCGTGGACCGCGATCAACACTTCATGTTCCTTGGGCTTAGGGATTTCCACCTCTTCGATCCGAAGAACATCCGGCTGTCCGTAAGTTTCATAGACAAGCGCCCTCATCGTACCTGTTCCTAAACTTGCTTGATGCTCTTTCGTCTCGATCTCGTTCTTCATGGCCGACACCATCCTACCTTCAAATTAGGGTTAACGCTAAGGCGAGCTAGGCAGCTCTTCGAAAGCAGAAGAGATCAGCTCCTTTTTAAAATGCCTAAATATGCACTCCACGGCCCAACATCAGCCCGGTATCTCTCCGCCATCACCCGGACCATTTGCGCCATATGCGTAAAATCATGAACAACCCATGCAGAGAGCAGCTCCCTTAACTTCACAACGCCGAATTCCGGATGCAGACCGGTCTTTTCCAGATCATGAGGATTGACGACCGCCCTCAGTTTGGATATGTTCGCCATTCTGAGGGTATGGAACTCTGATAATGCCTCTTCAATGGTTCTCTCAGACGTGCCTTTCAAATGGGCATAGCGGTCGAATACGGGAAACGGATTGTTTTCCCCTTCCGCAAGAATGGATTCCATCCGCGGGATCCAGTTATGCTTCTCCGCTTCTACGAGGTGCTCAACGACTTCAAGCGGGTTCCAGGTTCCTTCCCCTTCATTGCTATGCAGCCATCCCTCGGATAGACCGGATAAGAAGCGTTCCAAGGTTTGCGGCGTGCGCTCCAATATTTCGAGAGCTTCATTCAAATGGAAGTTCATATCAACACTCCTTTTGGCTATTTAATAGCTCATCTTCAAAAATGCTTCCACCAGATTCCCGCACATTCCGGAACCGATGCCCACTGATTCTGAAGGATCCGATCAACGAGTTCTGGTCCGAAGAAAAACTCCGTATGATGAATGGCTTCTTCGATACTCCCAAAGTCATAATCGGTTCTGATCCATTGATGGTCAAATCCGTATTTGTCTTGAAGTAATGCATAATACGGCTGTAAAAATCCAGGGGGATGCGGCGTCTCATATCCCGTTCCCATCGTTTCAAAAATGATGATCGTTCCATTCGGCCTTAACACCCGCTGCAGCTCGGCCATGATTTGTTCCAGATTCTGTTCCCAGCGATGATCTGATGCATCGGCCAGGTAACAAATACTCCATCCCGAGACAACCAGGTCAATGCTCTGATCGGGTAGGGGCAGCTGCCTATGGTCCGACACCACGGTTTTCCAATTCAGCGGACCGTTCATCCCCTGCAGCTTGCTCTCCAAGATGTCCAACATCGGACGAGAGATATCCGTGCAGATTAGAGATTTCGCCTCAGACGCAATCACCGTCGATAATCGCCCCGCCCCTGCGCCTAAATCTAGCACGTCCAAATTTTTGAAAACTCTGATTGTATTGATGATGTCATATAAATCAGGTTGACGGCTGACCATGGCGTCATACATGTTCGAGTGATTCGTATAGATAGGATCCTGGGTTGACATTTAATAACTCCTTAAAAGTAATGGATGATGGGGCAAGTACGTAAATGTTCCTACGATCGCTCTTGTTCTCGGATTTCTTGATGGTACAGGGCCCACTTAAGGTAGAAATCCGAAAGCCAAAGCATATGCTTCCGATGTTAGCTTTCCTTTGGAAAGCTTTTACGACCGCTTCTTCTTCGGAATCCTTTTACTCCCTTGCCTGCATCCTATTCTTTAGTTCAATTTATTTAGATTTGTGACCCATGATGATTTCAACATAAAATCTCGATCAGAACTTGAAAAGTTTCGCTGCGCCCCTTACT
The DNA here is from genome assembly GCF_038009285.1 of Paenibacillus sp. FSL R5-0378. Classification (NCBI taxonomy): domain Bacteria; kingdom Bacillati; phylum Bacillota; class Bacilli; order Caryophanales; family Paenibacillaceae; genus Paenibacillus; species Paenibacillus sp. FSL R5-0378. The sequence continues at coordinate 1,969,620 of NZ_JBBPAY010000001.1, read as the reverse complement.
CATCCGGCTCCTCCCACTCCTTATCCAGCACCAAAGCGCCACGTTCATTCCGTATGAATGCCGTCCCTGGCGGCGAGTGAAGAAAAGGGATGATGTCTGGATCGTAATTACATATGGTGTTCACCAGATAGATGGCATGGTTATCGGCATTGTCCATGTATTCTTCGTTTTCGTCACCGGCCATGAACCGCCATCCGCTGTCCGGATATGGGCTACCCGAAACTTCTTCCCGATACATAAATCCGACCTTGCAGCCATCCACCGTGATTCGGTCGCTGGCAATACACCCTTCATTCGAGTCGATGAACTGTACGATCTGATCCGCTGACAAAAAATACTTCTTTTTATTCTGATAGTTCAACATCGTCACTCCTGTTGCTAAATCATCATTTCCAATCTCTAAAATACGCTAGGATTTGAAAAGATTGATGCATCGCTTTCGAATTGATCTTTTCAAAATAAATGGGCTTTAATACAGGGTCAAAATACATCAAAACCAGGGTTAATGTAATGATGAAGACGGAACTTCCCCAAGCAAGCTGAGCCCTTCGTATCCAAAAAACATTACCGTAAATCCACACCAGAGCGAGGAACAAGCAGCTTCCAATGATGAGATAGGCAGGCACATATCCCTCCATACACCAATAAAAAAGGCTGTACCAGTACATCCACACGAGCAGCATCAGCATATTATATGGAACTAGCGCTAACCTCTTTATCATTTTTGCAATCACCCTTTTGCAATCCTTTCAGGCATGGGTTATGCCTTCGGATAGTCACTCCACAATTCGATGATGTTCCCATCCGGATCATAAAATCCAAAAGACTTCCCCTGGTAATTCGAAATCCGTCTGACTTCAATCCCATGATCCATCAGCCACTGCCTGGCTTGATCAATAGCAGGAACGACAAAACCATACGCAGCCTGCGGACCACTTGAATACGTCATCTGTGAGTTTACCGCTTCTTCACTTACGATCAGCATGATCCGGATTCCCGTTGTTGACCTCATTTCCACGTACAAAGGATCTTCAAACGCAGTTTCAAAATGAAGATATTTGGCATACCATTCTACGGAGCGTTCCAGATTCGTTACAGGGATATAAATGTATCCGCTCAACAATTCCATTAAACAACGCCCTCCTCTCTTGATATGGGTTACCTCCTTACAAAATCCTCTTTCAATTCGTCCTGTGGATCCCATATGGACCAAGCAGCCTCCAGCAGATTCCCCTCATGATCTCTAAAATAAAAATATTTAGCTTCTCCAGATCCGAGAGTCTGCAAATCTTCGACCATCAGCCCCTTGTCCCTCATGAATTGATGTGTGTACTCAATGTCCGGACAGTTTATCGACATGATCGGAAAAGGCTTGCCGTTCCTCATAATTTCAAGCGGCTGCTTGTCTTCTGTTTCAATGAGCAGCAAAGCGATCGAATGTTGATGAGGATGATGCAGCACGGCGATATAAGACCCTCGGTCCTGAAACTTATTCATTAACTTAAAATCCAAGTTTTCCGTGTACCACGCAATAGATTCATCAATACGGGTTGTCGGAACATATACGTAGCCAATACGGGAGAAAGCAAATGTTGGACTCATGGGATACACTCCTTCGTTTGGATGGGTTTTTAGTCTTATTTTGGGTTTGAAGAATAATCAAAAAAGTGATTAAAAAGCCCGAAGGCCTTTATTTCATAATCCATATTTCCTTCAGAATACTTATCCCTCACCTGTATAAAAATCCCCGCGTGCATAATATATCTCGATTTCCACTTAACCTCGGCTTCTTGTCTCTTGCACCCCATGTCCGGTCCGGTATTCACACATACGATGCCGTGTTCCGAGGAAAGCCATTTTGTGTAATCTTCCTCATTTGGACAGGTCATCACTAAAACTAGCAATACAGCGCCAACCAGGACAAGGGCCCACTTCAAAACGTTATTCATCATACCTCCTTAGACTCTTAGAACATTTCCAGCTACTTTGCCTTGAATTCACTTTTCTTTATACCACTTTCGAAGCAGATTGATATGCGCCTGATGATAGCGGTTATGGTCGGCCATATGCCATATCCCCCAGCGTATCGTTGCCTGCTCCTCATTTTCATGTCCAAAAGAGACGGTTTTCTCAAGATCTGCATTCGAAATCCTTCCTCTTCCGCTCTTCTTTATGAAATAACCCAGCCATAGAACACTTTTATTCTAGGCTGGGTCGTTTGTTGTCTGGAGCTTTTTCCATGATTATACATGTAGATGACCAATAGGAGAAAGCCCCCTGGCGACTGAAATCTTTTAACTTATTATTCTTGTCTTGCATTTCTCATACGGATCATGGAAAAGTTGACGGTGGACTTCAATACTTGTTCTCGCAGGGGCTGTAACGATGGAGTGATCCTTAGCTCTATACCCTCATTCAGAATCGCAGTGATCAAATCGTCGATTCTCTCTACTTCCATTGGTACAACCGGACGTCTTGATACATAGTATCCCGCATTCTCTTCTTCCAACTCGAAATCAGCTGGATCAAAGATGTAACGATAGATAGAACCCTTTTTTACCCGTTCACACCACCCGTTCTCAATGGCTATTATCCGGCTAGTTTTCGACATTCCAAAAAAACGTTCATTATCCATATTACTTGTATCATCCTTTGGCCAAATGCAGACTCTGGGGCATGCTCGTGGAAAATAATAATGCGGCGCATGGTACTCATCGATCGTCCAGACTTTTGCATCGGTTTGATCGTATATGGTCCGAGGTTCAAAGACTTGGATGCCAGGTTCTTCGCTAAAATGAAACAGCTTCATATGTATTTCCCCTTCATCGCACTACTTCCAAAAACCCCCTTACCTCCTGTAACACAGGTTCCCAATCAAATTCCGTATTATTTATCGTTAATTTATCGATTTTCAAATGATCCATGATGTCTAATTCATATTCCTTTCGTACCTTCAGCACCTCACAAAGACCATCCACACCGTGATATCCCTTTGCCTTACCGAATCCCTGCTCTGTGAAATACCAGGTAATATGGCGCAGCCAATCATCCGATCGTTCCTGAGTGACTCTGCTGATGGTTGACCTTATATCGTCTTGATAAAAGTAAATGATTTTAGGATGTAAAAGTTGAATAATCATTTCTATTCTCTTTATAAAATCAGTAATCACTTGCTTTGGCTGATTGAACCGCCCGAACATCATAGTCAGCGGATTCTGCAAAAAACAGCATTCTAATATGACGGTTCCTTCCGCCTTTTGAGCATGGCTAACGAACTCTTCCCATCTTTCAATGACGAGCTCTTGATATCGATCCAACGATCCATTGTATATATCAAATCCAGCTAGCTTATCGATGAGGGTTTTATATTGGTCGATAGGTATTTGTTGCTGTAATTTGCCATAGTAAATTAGCCGGTATTGCCCTATCGTCTGAGTGAATTGATTTATTATATCGCCCAATTCAGGGTACTTATTTTTCAACACTTCATACTCTTTAAAGTCCAAACAAGCCACGGACTCATAATCCGCCGGATGATTCAAATCCCCTTCAAGAAACATCTGGTTGCTTATACCCTGTGTATCCAGCAGCCCCTTAATATATCGAGCTGTAGAGGTTTTACCCGATCCGGGTATACCTTCCACTAGAATTAATTTGGTTTGTGTCAAGATGATGTCTCCCTTTTGCTGATGTCTTTTGTAATTGGGGTCCTCGAATCTGTCATTTCCCGCTCCAATGTTACTCTTAATTCTTGAGCTTCCTCATCATCCTTGTTTAAAAACATATATTTATCCAAATACAATAATGCCTGGTTATAGTCTTTTGTCGATACATAGATCTGAGTAATATTCCAGTAAGCATCACTTTCATTCGGATCAAGCGCAATGACCTTCTGAAAATACCCGATTGCCTCAACATATTTACCTTGGCGAGAGACTACAATTCCTTGATTTAATAAGGTTTCCGGTTGATTCGCATCGATACCCAAGGATTTGTTATATGCTTCTTCTGCTTTGAATAGGTCGTCGCATTTTTCATAGTAAATCCCAAGATAGTAATAAACATCTTCATGTTCAGGATTTATTTGTAGTGCATCATCTAAGCACTTCTTTGCTTCAATTAGGTTTCCCTGCTTTATGAAAACTCTGCTCTTATTCATGTGAGGTCTTTCCCAATGTGGGGCTCTGCCTATCACTTCATCAAACCAACCTAATGCTTGCTCAAAGTTCCCCAATTGCAATTCACAGCAGCCCAGGTAGTTGATACTTGAGTTCAATTCAAGCTGTTTATCGATACACTCTCTAAAAATGTCAGCTGCCTCTTGATATCTACCTTCAAAATATAATTGATCACCAATATCGTATAGGGACATTTAAGGATTGATCCCTCCAAATTTTATATCAAGTGCTGATTTAGCTCCTCGTATTCTCTTTTCAAAATACTCATATAAATGGTATCTGAGTAACGTCCATCCCTTCTTCAAGACAAATGCTTCCGATACCCCTCGACCTTCTCATCTTTAAATCCTAATTTCTCATAAAAGGCATGGGCTTCCTTTCTCTGTCCACCGGACACAAAAATAACATAATTACAGTTTCTCTCCCGTGCTATGGCCTCGATATTCATCATTAACTGCTTCCCTATGCCAAGCCTGCGAAAACGATTTGAAACCACCACGTTCTCAATGACCATGAAGGGTTTGCACTCTCCGACAAGATCCTGGCACACAATTCCCATAACGGACCCTGCCAGCTCCCCATCCTTAAACGCTCCCAGAATATGATAGTCCCCCTTGGCTTGGATGATATCAAATACTTTGACCATCTTTTCGTAATTGTTAGGCTGATGATCCATGAGCTCCTCGTACAGACGGCATAGGTCATTCAAGTCGGCTTTCGTTATTTCTCTTATAGTAATCATTGAACAGTTTCTCCCTGCTTTCAAAAGTAAAAGGCCATTACTTATTTACTGTCTGGTTTTATAATACGTCCTATTACAAATTGCTTGTTGGAATCATTGGCATCGAACATCGGTGTAGTTTGGCCAGGGTGAACTTCGATCACTCCATCCGGTTGCAGCACCTCATGATTAAATTCTAGATAGCCTCCGATGACCTTTCCTTCGGATTCTAAAATATAGGCAACAATCTGATTATATAGATCCGTTTTTTCCTTAAGAACATAACCCGTCTCTACAACCTCCTTGTTAAAAAACGGTGCCAAATCAATGTTCCCTTCCGTTCGGATAGTATCGACATGATCCTTATAACTCTGCAAAGTTTTTGCTTCATATTTTGTTTCCGATGCAAAGCGCTCCGCCTGCCAGCCAAATTTTTGCAAATAGTCTGTGTGCATTGGCTTATAAAACGGCATATATTCTTTCTTTTCTTCTTTGCACCCTGTAAGTACGAGGACAATCAGTATAACTAAAATAATCGTCTTCGATCGCAAGGAATGACCTGCCTCCTTACATTTGGTTTCCCACATATATATTGATGATACCGCATATATAACACAAAATTCACCTAAATTTTCCCATTATACTTCACCTGATCCAAAAACTCCTGTACCTCTTTCCTCGACTTTAATATGACGACTTGTTTTCGACCCTTTACCTGTTCGAGTGCTTCCATGACCTTGGATCGGCTTCTTTTCCTATAATTCCAGACCCAAATAAAAAAAGCCCAATCCAGTTTTTCGGGGCATTCCTCGTTCAGATCGGGTCGTGTTTTTCCATGATATTGGATTCGTCTTTTCATGATCCTATAAATGCATAAGAGTCTGGGCATATCTAAAAATATGACGGCATCCGCTTCACTCAAACGAATACCTAAGGTTCTGGTGTAGTTTCCATCGATAATCCATTGATCTTCGCTTACAGCATCCTTCACAAATTCATCCCATTCGTCATTTACGGTTGGAGTCCAGTTCGGTTTCCAATAAAATCGGTCCAGATGAACAACAGGCAATGATAGAATCTCACCTAACCTTCGAGATAAGGTAGATTTACCGGAGCCAGCTGAGCCGATGATCGCGATTCGATTCGTCAAGGGTTATCCTCCTTTCGTTGAAGGTCATTTTTATTCAACATCCACTTATATAAGACTCTTTTGGGTTCACTTCTTTTTCCAATTATGTTATCATACTGTATAAAGAAGCCGAGTGCGGGAACACTCGGCTGAACAATTGGCTTGGATGGTTTTATTCCCTTCTAAGCGATTAGAATAAAGACCCACCTTTGGCGCTAACCTTGGGGTGGGTTTTTACTTTCTCTTGTTGTTCGAATTGATGTATGTTAAGAGTGCAAGGATAAACGATCCAAATAGAAACATGATCGTCAACGCATCTTTAACCTCCATGGCTTCACCTCCTTTCGAAGGGAAACCATGCCCACCCAAGATTCAATTGTCTTTCCCTATTATACCATCATCTACCAATAGTATGAAGAACAATTGTTCGGTATTTAAAAGTGGTTTGGGCCCCTGTTAATTTCCTCAATCCACCGACTCTAATAACTCCCCCGCAAAATGGTAAAACGCCATGGCATCCTCCCCGTTGGCAAAACCGGCCTGCGCCATTTTATCGCTGCCTCCGCCTTTACCACGATAGTCGGCCAGATGCTGCTTGAATAGCGCGCCGCAGGCGAGTTCACTTTCCCCTCCCCGGGCGAGAAGCACCTTATGGTCCGCACCTGATACGAAAAGCACGATCACATCCGCTTGCTCGGTAAGTTTGGCCGCCAGGTTCTGCATATCTTTCAGCGGCTTGTCCGCAAAAGCATGCATGATCAGGCTGCCCTGACGGTCGGCTAGCAGCTTCTCAGCCAGGTAAGCGTCATTCTTAGCTTTTACAGCGGTTAATTCAGCCTGGAGCTGCTTCTGCTCCTGATCCCATTTTGCAATCCGGTCCATAATTTCTTCCTTGGAGGTATTAAACCGGGCCGACAAGCTGCCGAGAATCTCCATGCCGGCATTAAATTCTCTGAGCGCCCGATAGCCGCATTTAAAATAAACACGCGTATGCCCCTTCTGCTTCTCCGCTCGCAGCAGTTTGATCATCCCAATCTCACCCGTTGCGGAGACATGCGTACCGCCGCAGGCGTTATACTCGATGCCTTCAATCTCAACGATCCGAATATTATCGGTCACCTTCGGCTGCTTTACCAGAGGCAGGGCCGCTGCCTGCTCCTGACTCACAAAATAACTCGTTACTTTTCGATTCAAGTAAATCTGATCGTTTACTTCCAGCTCCAGCATCATCAGCTCGTGCGGAGGCAGATCGGACCGTGCGATATCAATGGTGGCGTAATCCTCACCTAAGTGGAAGCTGAGCGTCTCCGCTTTACACACCTCCAGACACATCGCCGACAGCAAGTGCTGGCCGCTGTGATGCTGCATATGGTCGAACCTTCTGTCCCAATCCAATCGGCAGCGGACGTCTTCTTTTTCAGGAAAACGCTCGACTTTATGCAGGATTTCTCCTTCCTCAAGAACGACATCCAGCACCGGGATCGTATCGATCCATCCGAGATCACAGGGCTGCCCACCGCCGTGAGGATAAAAGGCCGTCTCTTCCAGGACCACATAGGTTTTTCCGTCTTCCCGCTCCACTTTGCGGGTGATACGCGTCTCCCACTCCCGGGTATATGCAGATTCGTAATATAGCTTTTTCGTCATGTTCTTGTCCTCACTGTCATAGTTAAATTTGCTTTAAATCCAGCTTACTATAAAACGGTCCCCCTGCGCCAAATCTTCAGAAAAAGAAAAAACCGTCTGCAATCATCCCAACAGAACGGTCTTCATGATATGTTAGAACATTTTTGCACGATCGGTTATGTCGCAACCCCATGCTGTATGCCTCTACTGCTTTCCAAAAAATCAGACCGCTCCACACCATACAAATCATAGCGCTGCTGCGAGCGATTAATCGATTGATAGACCTGCTCGTACCGCTCGTTGGCTAATTTGACGTATGGCAGCTTTTCCACTGCTCTCTTCGACCGGATGTTTTGGGTGCGGATCTTCAAAAAGATCGTTTCAATATCCTGTCCAAGAAACAATTCAGCCAAAAACGCCTCCTTTGCCCGTTGGTTATACCCTTTTCCAAAATAAGGGGCCCCAATCCAAGTCGCCAGGAAGCCTGTTCGATGATGGATATGATATAGATCAATGGTGCCGATGGGATGGCCGATCTCGTCAAGAATCGTTCTGGAGATGCACGTCCCCTGCTCTTCATCAATGATCAACTGCTTGGTGATGAATAAGTATTCCTCATACGATTGGCATGGATAACGGACATAGGGAAAAACGGCCGGATCCGTCATCAGGTTGTACAGTGCATGGCATTCGTGCAAATCACGTTGTTTTAACATGTCATCGCCACCCTAGTCCTTGTGATTAGCTATACTCAGATTTAAGTATATAAAAGGACTTGGAGGATTGGATGAATGCTGCATTTTCCAGATGTAAAATCCGTCTTAAAAACTGAATTTGGCTATGCCCTTTCTGCTGGGTTTTACCGATCGTTCAATCCCTTGCCATCGAGGATTTGCTGTGTACACTTTTCGACCCGGGACTCCCGGGTTTTGGATTGCTTGGGCGCCGAAAAATAATACACGTACGCTCTTTGCCGCCCCGGCGTCAATGCTTCAAAAGCAGCTTTCAAGGCAGGGTTTTCATCTAGTTTATATTGAAACTCTTCGGGAATATCAAGTTGTGTTTCTTTGATGATATCCTCTTTCACACCGGATTGTTCGACTTCAATGGCTTCCGCAATATAAGCTCTCAAAATGGGTTCCAGCTCTACGATTTCTTGGGTATCGTTAAACCGGATCTGACGCCCTACTTTCGTATTCTCCCCGGTTTTAACCAGAATGCCATGGGGATCTTGCAGCATGTAGCCTTTAAAAAACAGGAGCGCCAAGTAGGCTTTAAATCCCTGGATGATCACGATATTTCGCCCCTGTGACGTGTAACAAGGTTTGCCCCACTTTAATTCTTCGGTAAGCCCGCAATCAAGCAAAATCTCTCTCAATTTCTCCGTTTCTTCAAGCCACATCGTGGCTCTGCCTACATATGCATCTACTTTGGGATTCATTTTATTTTCCATGGTTATGCTATTCCTTTTCTCGCAGCGGTTTTGGTATATATCCATATTTGTTTACAGAAAGTTGGTGTCTGATACGGGGTTTTATCCTTTGAAAATAAACAAAAAATCCGCAATCTTCATTGCAGACGCAGTAGTTCGAGTTTGTCTAGATCTATATTGAATTTGCCATTTATTAAGATATCCAATCCTAGTAATCCGTTAATCGTATGATATCTGAATGAAGTAAAGTCCAATTGGATATTCCTTAAGGTGTATTCTCCTACCTGGAATGCTTCAATTTCCTTGGTGAATGCATGCTCTTTTCCGCCGATTCCATAACTGGTTATGATATCATCTTCTAGGGTGACCCGAATACCGATATCATCTACTTCATCCTGTGAAATCAAGGTGTGGCTTGCTCCTGTATCTATAACTATATTATTTATAGTTTTCTTTTGCCCATTGAAATGCACAGTCACCTCTGTAAATAATAACCCATCTCTATATTCAATTTTCATTTAAGGTATCTCCTCAGGCCAACGTTCTTCCGAATTTTCACAATAACCTGATCCTTTGATGTGTGATAAACCAAGGTTTTACCTTTACTATTTAATAACTCCTCTGTCGCTTCTTCATCTCTAATAGGCCCAATTACAGCCACATCATCAATAATTTCTTGGCAATCTTTCTCTTCGGAATGAAGAATTTCAAACTTTACAAATTGGTTTGGGAAGATTTGCTGTACTTCTTGCCACTTCACGTTAGATCCCTCCAAACGTTTTAAATATATTGTATCATCTATTAATAAACCTTAAACAGAATTGTTATCAGGTGCTGATATTTTTTCAAAAAGTGTCCCCTCATCGAACCATCCTTTAACAATGGATTACGAACCGGGCACACCAAGGGGCCGTCAATCGGCCCCCCAGTGATGATGCTGTTCAAAATCAAGATCATGGCTTTACTGTAATGCCCAATTTTTTAAAATACGGCTGCAGCTTCTCTGTCACCCGATCTATATTCGATTCATCTTCCTCTGAAATTCGTTCTAGATGGACGCTCCCATCTGGATCAAGCGTCTTGGCGTCGTAGACCTTCAATTCATTAATCAATGTTTGGAACTCATCGAATTCCTCTTTGCTGAATGCCTGTCTGGCTTGGTCTACGATTTCTCCCCAGAAAGCAGCGTTATCTGCCATTTTAACTTCCCTTTTTGGAGATGATTGAATTTCGTTTAATTTATTAAAGATAGGCTCTAGCTCAGATATTAAGCTATTATAATGTTTTTGTTCATCTGCGCTCAATCGATCAGGATGAGCATCCCCATTAACATCGGCAATTTTCATATTAATGGTTCCCAACTCTTTAAGTAAAGACATCCATTTTGTAAAATCCTCTTCACTGAGGTTTTGTTTGGCGCTCTGCAGCTTTGCCTCTAGCTCTTCGTACTGATTTTGACCCACCCCATACTTGGCGATATTCTCCTGTGAACCATAGATGGAGTCCGCTAGGTAACTGTACCCGGCATATGCGCCTGTCGGGATTAACAAGACCGCGGCCAAAATACCTGCAGCAACCCATTTCTTCATTCGCCGTCCAGGTTGATGAGTTACGACCCGGCCCAGTATTTTTCCCTTAAGATTAGCGGGTAAGTTCCAATCTTTGGTTTCTTCCTTAAAGGCAGTTTTTAATCTTTCATCAAGACTCATTTAGTTTCTCCACCCTTCCCCTTGCCAGAATGTTCATATTTTGTTTTTTACGAATCTTTTGCAGAGCAGCATGGATCCTTGATTTTACGGTACCAAGAGGTATCTCTAGGATGGATGCAATCTCTTCTTGCGTGTAATCGTTTAAATAATGTAAGGTAATTACGATCTTTAGCTTAAAAGGAAGCCGATCTACGCATGCAAGCAGCGAACGGTTCGATACCTTGTTCACCACTTCATTGGAGAAATCGTAGACCACCGCTTGTTCAATCTGTTCCACTCTTTTGATGATTCTTACATGTGTCCAACGCTTTCTTCGATGTGCTTGAATTTGCCGCATCACGATTCCCATTAACCAAGGCCGAAACGGCCTGTTTGCATCAAACTTTTCGAGAGAGCGATATACCTGAATATAAATCTCCTGAATAACATCCTCGGCATCAGACTGTTCTTTTACCAGAAAATAAACGGTTTTGTAAATGTCCTTGATGGTTGCTTCATATAACTCACCAAACGCATCACGGCTTCCTGCTAATGTAAGTGCAACGAGCTTCGCATATTCAGTTGGATGATTCATTTGCCACCTCCTTTTATGCCTACACTATTTATTGGTAAAAACGAATGATATCGTTCGAATTATTTTCTAAATGATTCTGTGTAAGGGTCAAAGAAATGGTAAAAGCCCTCCGGATAACAATCGAAGGACTTTCTTGGGGGTGTCTTGAAACTCAATTTAGATGAGATTGGCTTTTCATTAACTCAGCTATCTCAGATAACCTTTTTGTTCCCAATACTCAATGGCGAACGTTTCCGCCTCGTAGGGAGCTCTCCCTTCAAGCAAGCTCCGATTGAGCGAAAGCAGCGTTCTCTCGGCCATACGAAAGAGCCAGAAGGCGGTCTTCAGCTTGTCCGGATCCCAGAGGGGAAAAGCCCTATGTTCATATCCATTTTCAGCCTGGTAAAGGATATGGACGTATTCCGTTCCATCCGTATCTTTTTCAAGTACAAAATGGTAGATATCCATCTCCTCTCCTTTTTCTCTTGCGACAAGAAAGCAGGGCGACTTTTCCTCCCCATCGCGAACCACGCCAGGCTGCCGAAATGCAGTGTATATGCTGCCGCTCCAGAATCCGCTTTTATCATCGTCATAAAAGTCATCATACGGTTCAGCAAGAGGCAAAGAAAGGAGCGCTCTGACTCGTTCCGGACGGATGAATCGGCGATAGTATTCGAACCCGGACACTTGCGTCAGCAATGTGCGCCAACCGTTTTGCAGAAGGAGATGGATATCGTTCGGAGAATGAGCGTCCAGTGCGTGCCATTCCGTGTCTTCCCCCTCAATGTAGCGCCACCTGATGTTCAGGCTCAAATCCTGGTTTTTCGCACGCCGGACCCATCTGCTTAGTCGTCGATCCCCCTGCTCGTTCTCTTTTATATCAACGATGACGGCCAAAGGATCTTGCTGCAAATAAACCGCCCGATATGGCGACGGCGCCTGCGAACGAATAACACGATAAAAATCGTCCTGCAACCAAAACTCATATTTCCGGTTTCCGTTTGCGTTAGCTTCGGACGGCATCAAGATCGAGTCTGTCAGCCGACACAGGTTCACGATGCTGATTTCAGCATTTTCAAACAGGAAAGGGATGTCGATTTCGCTTGCGGTAGTGACTTTAGCTGGCACAATGACCGAACATCCGCTTTCGAAATGTTCCAGCATTCTCTCCCTGTACAGCATGACTTCTTCATCGGTCTGGATCAGGCAGTCCTGTATAAATACCTCTTGGAGCAAGTCTTCGTCAAGGTCATACCCGTTCCCGAATTCGTCCCACTCGTTGATTCGAAGCTTAAAATTCTTCTCCCCATGAATCGATACATGATACTCTTCAGTGTCCATGAAAAGAAGGGCAGCAGCATTTCCTGCTACCGTCAAATCGCCGTGATTATAATCCCCCCAGAACAACTCCGATACCTGCAAATCGCCTGTCACATAAATCTCCTGGCCACCAACCACCATATTTCTCGCTTGGAGATCGCCCAATACGGTCAGTCCCGTCGCACCGTCGGTGTCTTCATTGTAAATATAGGAATCAACGACGAGGTTGCCGTCCACCAGGACGATAAAGACAGATTCCTCGCCGAAGGGCTTATCCAGATTCAAGTTTGCAAGTCGAGTATCCCCCTCGAATAAAATGACGGATTCGTTTTCGAATTCGCCGTCGTTTCGTTCATTGCGAACATAGGCCCAACTGTCCACTGGCAGCAAATGTTTGATTTGTGAAAAAGGCAGGATTTTATAGTTCATCGTTCATCCACTCCCTGATGGATTTAGTTTCGTACCTTTCTATCTGCATTCTCCTATCGATAACTGTTCACTCCTTTGGAATGCAGATAGCTCTTACAGGCTATAAAGCCTAGTTCATATGAGATTTAGAATGATGTATACTCTCGTTCTTGCGGAAAACCATAAGTGAAAATAAAATCCCCCAAACAAAACCGGTGATATGACCACTAATACTTATATGTTCCATAAGAAACGTACTTCCCCAACCAAGGAATGACCAAATCACTAATATAATGACTGTTTGTTTTGAGAGAACAACACGTTTGGAAATCATGAGGTAATAATATATAGCCATGATCCCAAAACAAATCCCCGAGGACCCAACCAGACTATCCGTTGACCAAAATAAAAAGTCACCCATTGGAGTTACTACGATATTAATCAATATGAAGATCAGAAATTTTCTTCGTCCCAGTATGTATTCAATGGGAGGAGTCATGATATATAGAAATAAATTGTTACCTAGATAGTGTTGAATTCCATTATGCAAAAAAGCATAGGTAATAAACCTCCAAGGCTCATACCTTCCAGAGGTAATTCCAAACGATGTTTGAACATAGCCATCACCATAGATCCAATTGAAAATGACTGTAATGATAAATGCGCATGTATTAATAGCGATGATATAAAATGTAACAGGATATAGCGTTCTAAATTCACTTAAGTGTATTCCCATATTTAATGTTCATTCATTTTATCCTTTTCGGCGTCAGTCGGGCTGCAGCGCGAATACCATGTTATCTGATGTATGACCTTTTCTGAACTGCTCACGAAAATACCAATCATGTATCATTTCTTTATCTGTCATTTGATCCATGTCCTTGTCCAATTCAATCAATATATCGTGTGTCCATTTGTCATTTTCATAAAAACAACGGTGTTCATAGCAGTTTGCGTCGTCTATAAAACGATGTATGCTTTTCGGAATGATATCCGCGATCCCGTTATTCTCCGGGTGCATAATCCACTCCAAGCTCTTCCAGTCCAGGATTCCTTCTGGTGTCTTTATGGGAGTCTCATAGATGAAATCGGACGGTAACTCAGCGAAATAAGCATACATCCCGCCGGTTAACTTACCATCTGCAATCCAAGTTACAATACCTTTAAAATCAATGGAATCCAGGGAAATTCCTGTCTCTTCCTCGACCTCTCTCAGCGCAGACTCTCTTGGCGATTCGTTCTCTTCGATTTTTCCGCCCACGCCATTCCACCTTCCCATCCAACTCGGCTTTTCCCGGTTAAGGAGCAGGATTTGATCGTTTTGTTTAAGGAAGCAAATGTTGTATTTAAACATGGATAACCGCCTTTCATGACAACGTATAAAGAGAGCTCGCAAACCAAGGGTGACGCACGCAAATTGAAACTACATTATGTGATGAAGTTCGTATATCTTTCAATCCAACTTTCTGTTCCTAAAATGAATCCAACACTATGATACTTTTTTCATTATGTTATTATATAAGTAATAAAGACCAAGTGCAGCAACACTTGGTCATTACAATTGGCTTGGATGGTTTATTCCTTTCTGAATCGAATATGAACAAAACCTACCTTCGGTCTTTTTAGTAAACCTACCTACTACTTAACCTACTTGATAATCTTTCTTAAGCAATGCAAATATGGCAGTATCAACAAACTGATTTCTCCAATAAAAATGTTCCTTCAATACCCCTTCTTCGCTAAATCCGGCTTTCTCAAGCACCTTCCTTGAATTCACATTCCCCGGTTCAACGAATGCTTCGATTCGGTTTAATCCAAATTCGCGAAACCCGAATTCAATCACGTTCTGAATGGCCTCGGTCATAAAGCCCTTTCCCCAGCAATCTGGTCTCAGTTCGTATCCAATTTCAGCTTTAAAGTGATGTTTCATCCAACCATGATATCCACATGTGCCAATGACACGGTCTTCAGATTTTAAAGTAATCCCCCAGCGAATGCCTAGATTTTTCTCAAATCTTTGCTGCCACCTATCAATTAATTCCTCGGCTTGTTGTACATTCGTAAAGCTCTCCACATCATAAAATTTTGTTACTTCATCCAAGGAGAAATAATGAAACAGGTCGCCTGAATCCTCTGGTGTAATCTGTCTTAGAACCAATCTTTCCGTTTCCAATATGGGAAATGGGGTCATCCCGTCTTCTCCCTTCAGTTTGAGTAACGCAACTTATCCCCCGAATGCAATTCTATATCCATCAATGTCTTGAATCGTAAATTCACTAAAAAAATCATTCAAATCCGGACCTTGCACAATAGGGATTTCTTTATCCTTGATCTCTTCTAGCAATTGTCGAACATTTGTATAACAAAAAGCATCAAAATAGAGTCCGCCTTTAACAGATGAAAATGGTTTGACATCTTCCGGATCGGCTGCTTGATGAAGAATAAAGGTTACTTTATCTCTTGTCATATGTACATGTTGGACAACCGGACCACCAACGAGTTCATAACTGAAACCGAGTTTCTTGTAAAAATCGATTGATTTTTCAATATCCCTCACAAGTAAGACCATAGATGGTCCGGAAAATGCAGCCTGATTCATCTTTGAATACCTCCACTTATAAATTGGGATTGTTAATATCGAATAATCCTCTGCCAATCAAGTTGGCTGTAACAGGCTTCTTTCCGATCTCTCGTGCCCATACAGACAACTGACCGATGTGGTGGATTTCGTGGGCGATCAAGTGCCGCATGACTTCGCCGTATGTATGGGCTTCTCGCTCCCCTTCATCCGTAATATCGATCATAATACGGTCTTCCAGGCTGTCGTTCCAATCATAGACAAATGGAGCCAGTTCCTCGTGGCAGCGTACAGAAAAATCTTTGATCTGCTGCACACTGGCCACTTTCTCAAACGGAGGGATTTCAACTGTTTTTTCCTGGATTCCACCGCATATCCAGCCATACTCGACCGCCACAATGTGATACAGCGTGGGAAGGAAGTAGCCTAACCCGCCGGTGCGTTTCTTCAGCAGCTCTTCTTCACTCACCGTATCGCACCAGTCTAACCAATCTTTACGAACCTGCCAGTTATACTCGAACAATTTCAGCATGCTGTGGCCTCCTTATTTGGTTGGTATCTCCACAATATCAAATTCAACTTTATTCATTAAGATTATTTTGAACATCTTTCAGTACTTCGTAAAACCATTGATATGCCTGCTGTGTATGCTTACTAATATCTTCTATAGAAGTCACTTTATATAAATCTTCTAATTGTTGAGCAATTTCTCTAGGCAGATGTTTAGATATACAGACAATGTAATAATCATGGTTAATTGGCTTGTATTTTATTCTTAATACTTCTACTAAAGGCGAGATGATAAATTTATGATAATATCCTATAGCTTCAATAAATTTATTTCTCTCTATATATTTTTCTACTCTTGCTTTCTGCTTGATTGTGTTTTCTAGATGATACAATCGATTCCGCAAAGTTTGTTGTAATTCCGACTCGTTATGTTCTCTGATTTGAATGACTTGCTTTTTGTCAAATAAAACAATAGGAACCTCACTATCATTGAACCTGTCAAATTCGATAAAAGGCCTATGACTATAAACATTCACATCAATAAATAAGTAGGATGGTGTGTTTTCTAAGTGAAAAACTTTGTATCTCATATTTGAATGTTGACGTGGTTCTTCGTAGGATATATCAAGTGCTGCAATCTCTTCCAATAAGTTTTCACATATTGAAAGTGCCTTTGTTTCAAATCCACTATTAACATGTATGACTACATCAATGTCAGATAAATGATCAGATGTGCTTGTTCCATCTGACCCCTCTAACCATAATGCATTAATTTCAGGATAATTGATCATTCCCTCGCTTAAATGTGAAATAATACGAGATCGTATCCCCATTTTTAGCTTCCTCGCTTTTTTGGGCGCTAGTCTCCCTTTTTTTGAATCCTTTGTTTTATTCGAATTGATTTATTTAAATGCAAAAAGATATGTCTTGTGGCCGGCATCAATATTAATCCTGCAATCGTCTTTCCCCCCCAATATTCAAGCAACCAGGAAGCTTCTTTCTTGACAGCTTTTTGCTCTTCAAGTACTTTCATTCTCTCGGCTTCCACCTTTTGATTAAAAGCGTTGGGCAATAGACGAGATACAACTTCACGAGTTTTTCTCCCTACATCATTTCGATAGGCCATTAGTGCTTGAATATCAATATTTTCACTAAGATCGGTAACTTCAGCTTCTGTCATTTCGTTTCCAGAATGGGGATAATTCACATTAAGCTTCTTGTTCCATTGACCTGAATGCAGCACTTGTTCATCGTTATTTACAAGTACGTTCATGGTCATATCTTCAATGCGAGTAATGTGCCAAATATGCCATACTATGGAGTTCTTCGTATCCGGTGTTGTAACAGGATATTTGCGGAGTGTTCCTTCACACAGATTTATAAATAATTCGTCTTCAAGAGTAGGAATAGGTGAATTGCTCATTCTTGTTGAATGTAACAACCTGTGCTGATCCAAAAATAGTTCAATGGAAGTTTGATGTTCATTGGGTTTAAGAATGATATGGGTTAGTTTTTTATGATTTTCATTCCATTGTTTTCTTTGCTTCAAATCCACAATGAACCGTCCTTTGCTTAATTGATTTTGGGGGTGTGTTATACAATGAATATAGTAAGACTCTCATCCATCTTTTAGTTACGATACCTCAATAATTCCTTCAGCAGTGTATGGATAGTCCATTTGTTTCTTTATATTTTCAATTTGTTCTTTCCCTATAAATTGTTCGATGACAAACAGCCCCAAGTCTATTGATGTAGAAACTCCTCCCCCGGTTATTACATCTCCATCGCGGACGATTCTTGTTTTAATGACTTCCTTACAGTAAGGTTCCAACAATTCATATGAAAAAGGATGTGTTGTTGCCTTTTTATTGTGTAAAAACCCCGCTGCCCCAAGCAGTAAAGAGCCTGTACAAACTGAAATCTTATATTTAACATCTTGTGCTGTTTTCAACCAACGAATAAACTCCACATCATACCTTAGTGCCCTAGTCCCTAATCCTCCTGGAACAAACAACATATCGTATTCAGATAAATAAGGGTTGACTCGATTTACTTTTAGTGTGACTCCTAGTTCATCCGTAATTTCTTCTTTTAATCCGCACATATTCCAAGAGGTATCCTTTGTAGCTTCGAAATGCTTAAGCCGGGTAATGACATCATAAAATCCGACCAAATCCAGAAAAGTAATGCCATCAAACAGAATAAATGCTATTTTCATCAAACAACCCCCCAATCTAAAGCTTGTAATTTCATTACTCCTATATTCACCGATGTTTCAATATATCCTTCGATCTGAATCAAGCTAAAGACATTTAAAGGTTCATCGATGACTCGTTTCTCATAATCCATGTCCCCCAGAACATGCGGAACAATGTCAATGGCTTCTTTGGCCTTAACCTCCTCCAGGTCAATGACCTTAGGTGAACCACTGATCGCTTGCCTCATTTCTTCTGTACAACTATAGTGTTCTAACAATTTCCCATTCAGTAATCTAAAATCATTGTGATACAGCGGATATAACCCTGCGTCCGCCTCCATACGATTTCTCAACCAGGGCATATAAAAACCCTTCAACCACTGATCGTCAGCAATTAGATGAATGAAATACCCAAGTACATATGGGTTATCCGAATATTTTTTATATTTATCGAGGAATCCATGATAGTCTATGTATCGCGTAAAATTCTGATGTTCACCCCTAAAGAAATGGGACTCATCCTTTGCTTGAACAGCATCAGGAGCAACGCTTCCAAGTAAGAACGAAGTTCGATCTTGGATATTTAATTTTTCAGCAATTCTATGGCCGATAATGATGTGCATGATTCTGGATCCCATAAATTAGTCCCCCCAAGGATCTATACTGTTCTCCTAATCGCAACTTACGTTCTGCTATCAAGAACTCTCGCCACCTCAAGGAAAAGAAGTCCCTCGTCGCGATGGCGGTTAAACCATTCCGTTTGCCCGACTGGATCCTCTTCCTCTCTGCGAATGCTAGATTCAAACTACATCTTTCTTCTTCTGTTTTTCAGAAGCGCAAAGTAACCCCAATGCATGAATATGTTGTTATCTGACGTACTTAGCTTCATCAAGAAAGCCTTCAAGTCTGTTCTTAACTTCGTTCCATTCAGTATCTATAATGCTGTAAATCACATAATCAAGTCCGTTATACTTCTTTCTGAGAATTCCTTCTCGGACAGCTCCAAGTCGTTCAATGGCTTTCTGTGATCTTATATTCGTTATTGTCGTTATGATTTCAACCCGATTTACTCGTAAATTCTCAAAGGCATAATTCAATAATAAGGATTTGGATTCTGTGTTTACTCTAGTTCTCCATACCTTCGATGAATACCAAGTTGAGCCTATATTTAAATTGTTATTTTCTTCTGATATCCTAAGATATCTCGTTGTTCCTACAATTTCATTTGTCTCTTTATCATAAATAACAAATGGAAACTGCTCTTTCCGCTCACGCCCATCCAATGCTTTTTGGACGAATTTCTCCATCTCATTCAACGTCCGAATATGGATTGGATAGCTTGCCCAAATTTCTGGGTCCCTAGAGCATTCATATAGATGTATACTGTGTTCCAATTCTAATGGAATTAACTTTACTCGTTTTCCATCCAGTTCTGAAAAAACAAACATCTCATGCCCTGCCTGGTACGTAATGTTCTGGCCTCCCAACACGCTGAAGGATTTTGTAGCAGGAATGCGCTTGTAATCTAAACATTAATTAGATGATGTCATATCTCAGGAAGTGAACACGGGTTGCTGCGGACCTAGAGAAAGTGGATCGGTGCTAAGCATCCGAAAAATAAAAAAAGGGGGAACCGAATTCTCCCTGTAGGATGTGTGACTATCCCCTACGATTACAATTCGCAAGGGCTTTTTTCGTTATGATTTTACAGTAAATGTAAACTGATAAACACTGGATATCTCTCCACCAAGTTTTTTATAAAATTCAACCGCGTGTTGATCAATAGCATCTGCTTGAACAAAAATTTCATGGATTTGCTTTGATTTACAGTACTCGACTAATTCCTTGACCAGACGGCTTCCTATTCCCTTACGCTGGTTATTTTCTTCTACCGCTATGTCATATAAATACAAGCTGGAACCCATTCGATCATACATGGGCAGCTCATATCCGGTTAATCCGCCAATAACCTCGTTACCTTTTATTCCAACGATACAAATAAATAAAGGATTTGATAAAAGCTCCGCAATATTAACATGATTGACGAAGTCCGTATTAGGTGATTCAAACTCCTCATTAAACAGCAATACTAAATCAAAAAAAATTGATTCATCCCCTACTTGCAGCTTCCTATATGTAACATTTTTATCCATGTTAACCTCCAACTCATTGAGTTATCTTAATGGATATTTCAGCTCGATGTCTTGCCGTATTAATTCATCAATAAATATATAGTTATGATCAGCACCTATAATGCAAAGAATTTTCTTACCTTGACTAGAATTGACGGTATTTCTTACACGCTCTATCATGATTTGATTCCGGATCTTCCATCGAAAATTATATGATCTTGGGTTCAATTGTTCTAACCACTCGTATTTCGCTCTTGTGATGGTATCAAATTCTAATGAATTAAAGGGGATCCTTCCAAACGAATGCGTGGCCATTTGTTTGTCAAACCACTCATCATCCATTCGCATGATGTTCTCCCTTACTCCCTCAGGAGCTCGGCAAAGGGATCGAAGTTATTCCATACATCGAGTTCAAACCAATCGATTGGAACAAACTTGATCTTGTTATTTTCGCATAAAGGAAAGATCAGCTCCCAGTACTCACTTGCCGGCTCCCCCCAATATCCCCTCTCGCTCTTATTTTTACAATATTTATCCCAAGCATTAGGATGAACTTCACCACAAATGATATCTGGACTGAACTCTTCAATAATTTCTTTATACAGATCGAGCGAACAGTTATATTTCTGTCTTAGCTCTTCATTATGTATTGTTCCTAGAACACCAACAACAGTCAGTGAATTCACCTCATTTCATTGTTTTCGTGTTACGCCTTCACCGTCGTCTGCAATGCGTTTGGAAAACCTGCCTTTGCCCTGTTGCAGCTCGTCCCGATCCAAGTAACGAATGTAAAGCTGTCGTTAAGTAGCAAAAAGGTGTGTCTCAATAGTCATTGATTCATGACCTTGAGCCTCCCGTTGTCGCATCAAAATGGATCTGTCCACAATCGCTTCGATCCTTTAAGCACCCCTTCATCAAATTCCATCTTGTAAATTTCGGGTTTTGAGTTCTTTCGCTTCCTTCGAGCTTAGGTGATTCGCCATGCCTCACCATTTAGATATAGGTTTTCATAAGCACTCCCCTGGAACACTTCAAATCGGTACTGCTCTTTACTCTAGCAATCCCATACGGCCCAGCCGCATGAATAAGGCGTTATTTAATCCCTTCCTTTTTTCGGAATTCATTCTCTAAAATACTCATTGTAATGGAGTCATGATACTCATGGTTATAATAGAGAACCTCTCGCTGGATTCCTTCTTGTATAAATCCTAACTTTTCATATGCTTTTATGGCTCTTGCATTATACGAGTACACGTTAAGTTCAATTCTATGTAGATTCAGCACACCAAAGCCATAATTCAGTAATAATTTTAGAGCCTCTGTTCCAAATCCCTTGCTAAAATCCGCTTCATTAAACAAAGCTACCCGTATATTGGAATTGCGATTTACATAATCTATATCCTGTAGTGCAACTTCTCCAATAATACGATCTTCCTCTTTAAGAACGATCAATAAATGAATACGATCCGTTTCATTCTGTATTTCTTCAATATAATTTTCGATCATCTGTTTTGAAAATACTCTTTGGGTTCCCGTCAATCTCCTCACTTCTTCGTTCAACATGTTCGGGTAATACATATCGGAATCTTCACTTACAAGCGGCCGAAGATAAAGCCTGTCACTTTCCAATGCTCTGTTTAATTGCTGCATAGCAATTTCCCTCCTGTTATTTATATAAAAAATATCCCCAGCTTCATTTGAAATTGGTTCATTGTCTTAAGCACCTCAACTCCTAATAAACAAGATCTTCACGTGCTTCGATTCCATTCTCATGACAATAATCTCTATATTTCTTCAGTACTGTAAAAATATCATCTTGGCCAATAACTTGATTGTCATGATCGAAATATTGCAAGGATCCGCCCAAAATGAATAAAGTAATGACCTCTTCATCTTCAGTAATAAGCGTATGAATATCTCCAGGCGGTTCAAAAATGAAGGTTCCTGGTTTCGCCATCCAATGACGTCCTTCATATCTCCATTGCCCTTGAATGTTGTATCCTATCACAGATCCTCCAGTATGCCGGTGGCGTGTCAGCACTTGATTGCTCTTTATTTTAAAGAGGTATATCCAGGTGCCGGTGGCAAGGTCAAATCGAAGAGGTTTAAAATAACAATTTGCTTCTTTCCCCTCATCAAAAGGAACCCACGGTAAATCTTCAATATCAAAGACCTTTTCAGGTAATTGAAGATCCTCAGCTAATTTTACTACAGCATCTTTAATCAATGGATTCATGGTATAGGTCTCCTTTTATGATAACGGTCTGAATCACCGCAAGAATTATCTGCTGCTGCTTTCTTGATCGAGATGACCCGCCAATATACCTGCTCTTCTGATGATTTCAATTCGTTCTCCTCTTCCTTCGATGTTCATTATCATGTCTATAGCCGTTTCAAAATTTGTTATGATGTAACCTGTCTTTTCAAATCCTGCAGGTATACTCACGAATTTATTAACTTGAGTTAGAAAATATACGGTATACGAATTGGTTTCCTTCCAAAACCAGCTGGCAAACGGTATTCTTACCTCAGCTAGTTCTATCCCTGCTTCTTCTAAAGCTTCTCGCTCTAAACCCTCTTGTGTGGATTCATTCTCTTCGAGTCTTCCACCAATGGTAGTAAGTACTTTCTCTTCTCGATCCCAAACCATCATCAGATTGCCGTTATCAAATACGGGTACGCAGTGGACTCCAGCAATTGGGAAATCTGTCGGAAGTTCATTAATCAATTTTAGCATGCTTATCCCTCCCTGGATTCATTACCGTGGTTTTGGGTAAGGGTGTCTCCAACATCTTCAAATATACTAATGATCTTTATGCCAAAAATTCAATAATCTCATTGTTAATTACATCAGCTTGCTCATGGTTAATTGCATGTCCTGCATTGTTAATGATTTTGTAATTTAGTTTGTTATCTTCTAATCTCTTTATTGCTTTTGGATAATTGGTTAACCTGTCATATTGACCAATCAAAAACACAGCTTTGTCTTTCAGAACTGATAATTCTGTATCCGCATTAATTTCAATCTTGTGCTGCATCATGGATTTATTGTTAAAATGCTTCAACAAATAATACCAGTGCTTCATCAACACATCGTTATCTTCAAATGTCGAGAAATTGATTCCGCTCAGTTTTCTCAGTAATTTTTTGCAATTACGTTCAGATGGAAATAATGCCTCAGGAAAAAACGCTGCCATCATCTTAGTAATGACCTCAAATTGGCTGGAAGGAATTCTACCCGCTAAACAAACGGCCTTATCGACGTTCATTGGCCTTTTCATCGTATAGTGGTAAGCCAAGTAAGCACCATATGACACTCCGCAGATGTTTACAGCATGTATTTGTAAGTTACTTAAAAGGTCATCAATCCAAGTGACTTGGTTGAAGCTTTTATAATAATGAGTATTAGGTTCGCTTTTCCCTGAACCACCTATCGCATCAACAGCAATGATATAGAATTTCTCTGACAGCACTTTGACGTTATAAATCCACATCATGGCTGAATTATCTGCTGTTCCATGGAAAAGCAACAAAGGCGGACTTTGCGGATCCCCCGCAGTAATGACATGGGTTAGACCATATGCAGTATCCACGTCTCTTTCTTCATATTTCGTTCCCCATGAATCCAGCAATAATTCGTACGAATCATAAATCAGTTGTTTACCTAATGGATGCTTATATCGCTCCAATATTTCAGCTCCCTTACACAAATAATTGTGAGGCAATTTCCAATAACATTTTGTGAATTTAAGACGAACGCCCACCTTAGATAGCTTTATCTCAGGTAGGCGTCTGTGATGATGAGCGATTTCACTGCACTTCCACATTCTCCCAATTTAAGGAAAATGAACGTAGCATGAATCTTATGTTAGGTGAAGTCACTGGTTTATATGACCTGTGATCTTATTGCGCATCCTTTCAATACCTTCACTATATTCGATTGAATGCCTGATTTTCCTCCCGCTTGCGCTTAAACCTAATGGGTACTCGAAAAAACTAATGAATATATTTTTATATCATGTTAGCATGCGTTGTGTATCCAATATCATCCAGGGAGGAATGAAATCATGATTATTAAATTTGAAATGATGCCAAAAACCCGCATTGCTTTTGTGCGCCAAGTAGGTCCATACGGTCCTCAGAACATCCAAGCAATGGAAGCGTTAAAGAAATGGGCTGTAGAAAAAAATTTACTCAACGGATCATCCATACTGCTTGGAATTGCCCAAGATAATCCGGAAACTACACCTCCTGAGAACTGTCGGTATGATGCTTGTATTGTTATTCCAGAAGATTATCGGGAAGATGACACGGATCATAACATTTTCGAAACTGAACTCGCTGGTGGTCATTATGTAACCTATGAGGTGAAGCATACAGCTGAGGACATTCAAAAAGCGTGGACTGATATTTTTCCTGCGTTAAATAATAGCGGATATCAAATAGACAACAAGCCCATTTTCGAAAGATACATTGGTGATATGTTGTATAACCATTATTGCGAAATATGTATACCTGTAAAAGCGTTATAGTCCAGCGTATGATAACAAACTCCACTGCCTTGATGGTTATGATTAACTTTCATAATTCTTACTTCGATATAGTTCTAAGCCTTGATCTCTAAAGTATTCTCTAAAAAAGTCCCTTGTTGTTTCAGGGAATTGATAAGTTTTTGATGATTGGTCTGACGCGGATACAGATTGTTTTATACTTTCAGTGGGTATCCACTCCATTCCGATTTGCCCAATATCAGCCTGTGAGCTGACAAAAGTATCAGTCGCTTTGATCCTGCATTCATAAATAAACTCTACTGCATGTACTTCCTTCATGATAAAAGAGTACTCATGATTTTTTGATATGTATTCTCTAATACAAATAAACTTGTGTTCTGCAACATCAATTCCTAGTTCTTCTAAGCATTCACGTTGTAATGTCTGCTCTATCGTTTCGCCTATCTCCTGAGCCCCTCCTGGCAAAGTATAATACACTCCAACTTCAGGACGTTCTTTTTTTATCGCAAGTAACAGTCCGTCTTGAATAATCAGTGCCCGGGCAGTATTTCTAATCATCTATGACACCTCATTAAGTTATTGGTGAATATTTGTTACTTTTACCTGAGGCTCTCGTATTCACGAAGTCGATCCTCCTTAGAATGCTCCTATCTAAGGAAGATCGATGCGTCCGCTGATTCAGCTCCCCTACAAGTCTCCCCGGGCGAACCAAAGATCGGCGTAAGCCGATCCGCAGCGAGAACACTACGTTATCTGTGTGCCAGTGCCGTCTTCGAGTTACTCACAAAAAATTTATCATTTGTTCTTAAGCAGCTCTTCTATTAGTATCCCGTTGATCTTTAGGCCGGTAATGTCACAGTTATTTATCTCCATATTGCTCAGATTACAATTATGAAACACTATAGGCTTATAATCTCCGTTTGGATCATAATTTCTGTCACCTTCCTGAGGCAAAACAATATTTACAAACTCAGTCCCGAATAGGTGTACATGATCTACCTTCATATGACTCATATTTGCATGCTGAACTGAAGTGGCGGATAGGTTAGCATTTCTAATTTCAACCTCACTAGCATTAACGTCATTTAAAGTCATTCCACTCATATTTGCATTATTAATCTTAGATTTTGATAAATTAACATTATCAAAATCTAAACCCTCCGCATTAACTTCCTTGAACTTAGATCCTGAAATGTCTTTCATCTCCAATTCCATCTTTGCAACTTCTAATCCCATGCTCATGCTCATGCTCATTCTCCTTTTCAATTTAGGTTTGTATGTGAATTTCAATGATGTTTAATAGTAGGAATCATACTTGTTTCAATGTAACGTTTACCGAATGAACGACACGACCCGGCCTTAGATAACTCCTATCTTAGGCCGGGTCGTGTGTTGTCTGAACCATCTTTCATCTTCCATGATTATACATCTGACAACCAAGGGGCGTCAGCCCCGAAGTGTGATGTAATGGGCCGCTTCTTCGAATAAAGACAAGACGTCAGCCCGCTAAACGATCTTCTTACTAAAGATCTCCATATTTTTATTATTCATATATTAAAACCCAATACTTCTCTCCGGGTTTTCCTTCTTCAACAACCTTCTTCCATCCACTTTTTTCATAGAAACCTAATGCTTTATGATTTTCTGATACACACTTTAATCTTGCGGGCTTACCCATTTTTTCTATAGCATGGTTAACTAATTGAGTACCAACCCCTTTACCGCTAAAATCGGGGTGTACAAATAAATTATGAATAAAGTTCTCAGGTAAATATAAAGATGCGAAACCAAGGATTCGGGAATGTTCTTCAGCTAATAGTATATATTCCTCAGTTGTATCTCTATCAAAATCATCTAAATTCATTTCTTCTGCATTTGCCCAGTGAAAGCTCTTGCGGCGCGATTCAAGATATATTTGTCTTAACTGAGGGTAGTCTATTTTACTTGCTTCTCTGATAATTATAAGATCAATCTCCTATCTACAAAAAATTTTGAGTGATATAAACTAATAAAGGATATGATGAAACCCATTCAAGCAGCAGAATGTCGCGGATGAAATACACACATGGGCTGAATAAGTGCGAGTTGGCCGGCAGCAGAGCGGTTAGTTGGTGCAGGGTTGTCTGTTGAGTTGCTCCCCTTGAAGTTGATCATTTTCTGCAAACGATATATGTTCTAAACTAAAAAACCGCAGCTACGCAGCTGTAATAGAATCTTTCTTCAGCATGGAGAATATCAATGTATCCGTGATGAACTCACCAAATATATAGTCCCGAAGCAAACCCTCCTGTACAAAACCCAACTTTGTTAAAAGATTTACAGATGAATGGTTTTCCGGCATGACTTTAGCTTGTATTCGGTTTATATCCAGCTCATTAAATCCAAACGGAATAATCGTTTTGAGCACTTCGGTCATGATCCCTTTTCCCCAATAATCTCTTGATAAGTTGTAGGATAAGTTAACCATGGATCCTCTCACAAAATCGTTCAAAATGCATGTCCCAATAATTTGCTCCTCATCTTTGGAAGCTATTCCCCAAGTGATCATTTCTTTTCTAGTAAATGCGTTTTGAAACCGCGTAAATGTCTTGGAGGCTGTCTCGATATTTTTGGGCCCTGGATACCCCCAGTATTTTGTTACTTCATGATCTGAGAAATAAGTGTAATATGCCTCGGCATCTTCCGAACGTAATTCTCTCAATATAAATCTGTCAGTTTCAAGCTTAGGGAAAGAAGTAAATGCATCTTTAAAAGGCATATTGGATCCTCCGGTTTATGGGTTTTTATAGCTTTTTGTGTCATCCGGGACATCTTCCATGATTATACATTGGAAGACTGAGGGGCGTCAGTCCCAAATGTTAATAAGAAGTCTTTTGCATTTGATGATTGATTGTTAGTGGTTATTGATGGAATAATCCCCCTACTATGTGCTAAGGTCTACAGTGAGGTGCATCCATGAATGGTAAAAAACTTGTGCTCTTGATCGTGCTTATCTGTGTATTTGGATTAATCGCCATCTATGGGTTAGTTTATTTGATCATATGGTTTGCTTTTAATTCATAAATTTCGGCCCCGGCATCTTGGACAATCTAACTTCTGCTTCGGGAGGTAATAACATGAGTGGTAAAAAAATTTTCCTGCTGGTAGTGCTCATTTTTGTAATTATCGAAATCGGGTTAATTGGATCCTACTTTTTGGCGACCGCGGAACCCCCAACTCATTAAACATTAAGTTGCGTTCTCCCATCGGTCCGTTAGTTAGTCAATATTTGTTAAGCGGAACTTCAAGTAGCTCCTAAGCGTCTTATATAAAAAGGAGCTGATTTAACATGGTTCAAGCAACCTTCATTATTTTCGGTGCTATATTTATTGCACTCGGTATCCTTAGTCGCATTAAACCCACGTTTGGTTGGAGTATGAATGAAGCGTGGAAAGTGAAAGGTGACTCCGAGCCAAGTGACGCCTACATTGAAGCCCGAAAATTTGGTGGGTTTATAGCGATCGTGATCGGTTCATTTTTCTTTGCAATTGGAATTCTATTAATATTTATATATTAAGCTCTCAGTAAGCCAAGTTATTTATACGAGCAGTGTCCGATCTCTTTGTCCCTCTTATTTATATATGTATGGTTTGCCAAAAGCAATCGTACAAAAAAAGCAAAGGGTATCGGTACGACAAGGTTGCTCGTCTCTTATGTACTCGACCGCCGGCATGACGAATGGCCCGCCGAGACATGAAATGATGTTCGGCCTGGAGGTGAAAAACAGCTATGAAAAACAGAAACTTGACAGGTGTTGTGTTGGCCATTATTTATTGTTTTGTCCTTTATGGGATATTAATCGAAGCACCACCTGGTGAAGTTCCAGATCATCCGCCATGGGCATACTTAATGATTCCACTTGGAGCAATTGCAATTACGGCTCTCTTTGATTTTGTGATCAAGTACGATTTCATCAAAAAAAAGGAATGAGTGAATTAATAGTGGATCATAATTTGACCTGTAGGAGATATCAAGACTTTGTCGCCCGGTCAGACTGGACTAATCATAGCTATTCTTTATATTCGCCCATTAATATTCTTTCTTTAGCTATGCTCCTAATTTCTTCGTCATCGTCATTTATTAATAATTCTAAGACACTTAGTTTAACTTTTTTGTTTCTAACTATTGATCCTCGAACTAGTGCTTCTTTATCATCTACGAACCCGAAAACCTAAAGGTCTGTAATGGTCGTCGCAACTCTGATAGGTTCTCTGGGTTGCCTGCTGCTTACTGTTAGCGATGCAACATGGATACATTGTTATGGAATGTTCATATCTTTCCACGAGCCCCTACAATGAGTTGTTACTATACTCGCATTTAAATCGTTCTACCCCTGGATATTTTTCTCCTAAACTTATAATTTTAAAGCCCTTCTTTTTATAAAAATTCACAGCATCCTTATCAGTTTCCGCCACTAATTTATTGATTTCTGTTGATTTAATTACGAATTCTATTAACTTACTTCCCAACCCCTGCAATCTAAATTCAGGATGTATTGCAATATGTTTTAACTCAGTTTCTGATTCGCCTTGAATTAATCCAATAATCCCTCTTAATGTGTTATTTAAATATATTCCATACAGTTCTCTGTTCGTTCTTGTCTTGTAATTACTACATTCGGTCTCGATCCTTTCAGCAACCGGGCTCATACAATAGGATAGAAATTCATAGAGAACTTGATCTGATAAATCACTAACCTTACAGATCATATAGATGCCCCTTCTGATATGATTTAATATTTACTTTGCGTGAATTTCATAGTTGAACCACAAACCGTCCCGTCCATATCGATTCCCGCCTTGAGCCGGTCGTCCGTGTAGGACGCATCAAACGCCGTAGCCCCACCAAAGGAATGTCCCATAATGCCGATCCGCTCCATGTCCATCATCCACTCCAAACCGGCTGCATTTACCCTCGAGTTGACTGCTGCAGTGTTATCAGATGAATCGGCTTTCTCGATATTCCCTACAAAGCTATTAATCTTTCCTATCCCATACCACGATGAATAGCGTTGCTAATGGTCCAATTAATAATGATATTAGAAACCAATGAAGTCCGCTTCTGTTCTTTCCTTGTGCTAATCCTGCATTAATTAATGCAAGTGTTCCCCAGCCAACAGTGAACTCACTATTATTCATAAATTAACTCCTTATTTTTGTTAAATCGACGCTGCAGCACTTTGTTAAACGAAGGAAATTTGTAACACCTCAGATCATGTACTTCTTATTTTCACCTTTAAAATGCCTATTGAAATTACATGTTTTTTAAATTGGTTTAATAAACTCAACTCGATTGCCAAATGGATCCCTGAATTCAAA
Organism: Paenibacillus sp. FSL R5-0378; assembly: GCF_038009285.1. Lineage (NCBI taxonomy): Bacteria > Bacillati > Bacillota > Bacilli > Caryophanales > Paenibacillaceae > Paenibacillus > Paenibacillus sp. FSL R5-0378. The sequence continues at coordinate 1,939,259 of NZ_JBBPAY010000001.1, read as the reverse complement.
TCTTTCATATCCTGGTATCGCTACAGATTCCAGTATTTCAATACCATTATTGTTAAGCAGCTTTTCCATTTCTATTAAGTTTTCCACCTCATACGCTAGATGGGCTTTCGTTTGTAAACGATCCACTCCCTCTTCAGTTCCAATATGTAGTTGTTGATCTCCTACCTGAACCCAAAAGCCGCCTCGACCAACTAATGATTCCGGTTTTGAGATTTCTTCCAGTTTGAGAATTCCACAATAGAAGTTCCTGGCCTCTTCTTCTTTTCCCTTCGGAATTGTGATTTGGGCATGATGAAATCGTTTTATCATATCAATGCTCCTTTTGAAAAATTTTTAATATATCACTTCGTTCATACATGTAACGTTCTCATATTCACGAATCGTACTTAGAGATTTCGATTAAATTCCCATCTGGATCTCTTAGATAAACGGACGTGATCGATCCTAATGCCCCTGTTCTCAATACAGGACCTTCCTCAATCATTACATTGCAATATTCTAAATGGCGAATGACATCGGGTATAGGATCGTCTGTTATAAAACATAAATCAGCAGTGCCTGGCATAGGCGTTTTCGCTTTTGGTTCAAACTCTTTGCCTGCTTCATGTAGGTTTATTTTCTGCTGCCCAAAATGCAATGCCTTTCGTCCTTCTCCAAATGTTACAGTTCGCATTCCTAAGACCCGAGAATAAAATTCACAGGTTTGATCAATATTCGAAACAGTCAGCACTAAATGGTCTAAACGATTGATGTTTATTTTAATCAGCCCCCATTTTAAAGTTTTCTTGCTTTGATCACGAAGGTGACCGGAAACATCTTCGCTCTTTTTACCAAATCATCATTTGCATCGTGCAATTGTATGATTTCATTGTCAGTTTCTTCAATCATTTGTTCAATAACAAACCCTGCTTTCGCTAAAGCATTGATGTAGGTTGATAGTTTACGATCAGATAAGGTTAGTTCGCCTTGACAAAAATCTGGAGATACCGAATACCAGGATTCATCGAAATAAGGCTTGTTAATAGCAAATCTATTATTTTCTTGAACAACACATCGGTGTATAGGATGAGACCAGCTGAAAATAAATATGCCGTCTTTTTTTAAATAAGAAGCGATCCGGCAAAAAGTGCCTTCAAGGTCGGTTGTCCAGCCTATGGCGTAAATTGAATAAACAACGTCAAAATAATCTGCGGGTATGCCACACTCTTCTTCCATGGGAGAACAGATCAATTTTGCTGACAGGCCGCACGCCGTCAAATGCTGCTTTGCCTTTTCAATTTGTTTTTCTGATATATCGATCCCCCATAGCTCAGATGCATTGCGATCCCCGTGATATTGCAAGGATTGACCGTTTCCACAACCAATCTCTAACATCTTTTTTCCGGAAACATCGCCAAAAAGTTGGCATTTTTCTTCTGAAACAAAGGCTCCATAATAAGGAAGCACGATGGCTCTTAAGAAGTCATTTCCTTTCGTATCCCAATAGAAGCTGTTTGTTTCATGAACATGATGCTTATTCAACCTATTGACCTCCTCTTCATCGATACCCTCGGCCAAACCGAAGGGCGAATGCCCACAGCGCAATGATGCTGTTATACGAGATCTCCTTCTTCAACGAAAAATTTGCTGTCATTCGCGGAGCAGCTCTCTTATACTCGTTCTCCAATTAGGGCTGCCACACTTCCCATATGTTACCGTCAGGATCTGCGAACGTTATGTTCGGTCCGCTTGTCACTCGTTCACCTAAAATGTTCACTCCGTTTTCCTTGAATCGTTTAGAGAGTTCTTGAATTCTCGGAGTAATAAAGCATGCCATTGCATGGGGTTTGCCGTTGTCCAATGACCATGAAAAACGTAATCGACCGCCTTCTTCGTCCGATTGGTGAAGGAACAATGCAGGTACGACTTGCCTTAAACCAGGGGAAGGCAGGTTTCCATTACGATCGGGAAGATTCAATACAGCCATCTTCATTCCGGGCTCAACAAGGTCGTTGTTTGCGGGCTGGTACCCTAAATTCTTTTGGTACCATTGAATAGACTCGTAAACATCATTTACTGGCACGTAAATACAAGTGATACCCGTAATGTCTTCCAGGCTTTCTTCTACTTCGTTTCCCTCATTTGCGTTCATATTCAATTCCTCCCTCTCATCATCGGTTAATCAACTTTGATATATATGTAATAAAGACCAAGTGCTGCGAACACTTGGCCAGTACAATTGGCTTGGATGGTTTATTCCATTCTAAGTCGTACAGGAAGAAAACCCACCTTCGGCATCAACCTTTGGGTGGGTTTTTACTTTCTCTAGTTGTTTATTGATGTTTGTTAATAGAGCAAGAATGAAGACCCTGCCCACCTAAGATTCGATTAGTTATATTTTACCTTTTATCATATTTACGCTCAAGGTTCTTATAGAATGCGTGAGATCTCTTTTTTGCTCATCTCGTTGCACCTTATGGATAAGAAAAACGTCTATCGACGTACCTTCAAAGAAGACAGACCGCGTTTAGTGGAAGTTTTTCTTGCGAGATCAGGAAGCAGAAGCTCTGAAACTTATACTTTCTGATCTCTTAACAAAAACGTCTATCGACATACCTTCAAAGAAGACAGACCGCGTTTAGCGAAAGTTTTTCTTGCGAGATCAGGAAGCAAAAGCTCTGGAACTTATACTTTCTGATCTCTTAACAAAAAAAGAGCCTCACACAAGTCGTATGAACTCGTGTGAAGCCTCTCATCTACTTCATGTTTCCTACGACTTTCACTCTCAGTCTCGTCGCATTGCCCGGATGATAAGCCAGCGGGGTTTCTTCCACTTCCACAAGCTCAACCGTTGCCGGATCAGCGCCAGCCAGCACCGCCTGCTTCACGGCTTTTTCTTGCGCATCTCTTAATGAATCCTCACGGGGCTCTGTAGAATAAATATAAATTTGTTCATATTGTCCGCTGATTTGAGCGATACACGCGCCAATGGCGTTGGCTACGCCCCCGTTCTCAGGCTTAATCATATGGGATACCCCGCGAATCGTGTCCGGGATAACGACACTGCCGCCGCCTACCAAAACAAGCTCAACGTCTCCCGAGGATGTCTTCATTTTATCAATGGCCTGCTCAATAATGGCTGCAATTTCAGCTTGCACATTTTTTGCAAAGTCTTCATCCAGATGCGCTACCAAGCTCTTATCCCCGACATCCGCGAGGCCCAGCCGAACGGCAATGTCGGTTGTCGTCAGCGTATGCCCGCCAAAAACCAGCGCTTCCTGTCCAATCTTGTATCCTACGCTGTCAGGGCCAACTGTAATTTTGCCGTTCTCCGAACGCACAATGCTTCCGCCGCCCAACCCGACGGAGATAATATCCGGCATGCGGAAATTCGTGCGGATATCGCCAACCTCGACCGCAACCGAGGATTCTCTCGGGAAGCCGTCCTGCAACACCCCGATGTCCGATGTCGTCCCTCCCACATCGAGAACCATCGTATCTTTGATCTTCGCCAAATAAGAGGCACCGCGTATGCTGTTCGTCGGCCCGCATGCAATGGTTAGGATCGGAAATTGCTTTGCGTAATCTATCGACATCAGGGTACCGTCATTCTGGCATAAAAACACCGCTGCGTCTGTGATGCCCTCTTCTTCTAACGCCTGCACAAAACCTTGGGTCGTCGTTTCAATCACCTTGCATAAGGCTGCGTTCAGTATGGTCGCATTTTCCCGTTCAATTAAGCCGACAGAACCAATCAATGAAGAACAGGAAACAGGGAATTCAGGTCCGTATACTTGATGGATGAGATCGCGAATCTGGAGCTCCTGATCATTTTTAATGGATGAAAATACACCAATGACTGCGATGGACTCGACGCTGCTCCCCCATTCCTCTAAAAGAGCTGTAATTTCAGCTTCATCGACTTCTCCAAGCACTTGGCCGTCATATTCATATCCGCCATGAACGAGAGCATATTTACCCGACAGCTTCTGAACCATATCCTCAGGCCAGGACGTGTACGGAGCAACGGAAGCCGTTGCCGGATAACCCAGACGAATGACGCCGACTTGCGCCAGCTTTTTACGCTCAACAATGGCATTAGTACACTGCGTCGTGCCTAGCATGGCATGCGTGATTTGGGTTTTATCAATATTCGATTCCTGCAGCAAATTCCGGAGCGAGGTTTCAATTCCTGTTTTAATATCTAAACTTGTTGGGGATTTAACCGCATGAATCAAATGATGATTCTCATCCAATATGATGGCATCTGTGTTGGTGCCGCCTACATCAATCCCAATTCTATACATTCTCAGCCACCGCCTTTTTCACCAGTTCCTCAATCGCAACATAATCGTAATCATATCCGAAGTATCTTGGTCCTACCGTCTGAACTCCCTTTTCCGTTCTCCACTTTTCATGAGCGGGCAGTCCAACCACCCGTACGCGTTTACCGTATTTCAGGCTCTCCGTAGTTACCGGCGACAAGGTTTCGTAATCAACCAGACAGATCAAATCAGGGGTCATCGCTACCACTTGACCATTCTTTTCAGCAATCAGGTTTTCATTTTGAAAATGAACCTTCATCTCGCCGCCTTTAAACGCCTCGATTCCTTCAAGATGCATCTGGCCGAGGTTAAATCCTCCCTTGGTTTCCCGGATGACATCCACAATTTTGCCTTGGAAAAGTTCATAGCCGGACACCAGGTTCAGCAGTTCTTGAAGCTTGTCGCCCGCGTCCCGATTCTTCGATGTAATGATGGCTCCGATCTGTTCGGACAGGGTCACGATATGATGAACGCCGCTCTGCTTGATTTGCGCACCCGTTGCCGGGTATAGGCTGACTAAAGCACTGGCCCCCATTTCGACCGTGGCCACTCTGGCGAGCCGTTCTGTCCATTTATTATCAATGGTCTCAAAGATGCCGATGTTCCCTTTTTCATCCGTAATCGCCATCGGTGTCGCCGGAATGCCATCCAGGTTAAACGTGACCATTTGCAGCTCCGGGAATGCCCGTCCCATACCATCACAGTCGATCAGAGGCAATCCCAGCTGCGCCGCAACGACGATGGGGATCATGGAATTAACGCCTCCCGCTTCCATCGGAAACGTGCCGGCGATCCGTTCTTTTCCCAAGTAATTCGCTAATTTTTGAAAAACCTTAACAAACTCGTCCCCTTTAGGGAATTTCTCCACTAATACGGAAGGCGCCCCCATCATCGCGGCCGGGATAAAAAAGTCCTCATCCTGAATCTCATCGACGGAGAACAGTTTTACTGGTCCAAACTTCTCAATGGCCGAGAGAGCCATCAATTTTCCGATGTAAGGGTCTCCCCCTCCGCCGGTTCCTAAGAATGCTGCGCCGACGGCGATGTTTTCAACAGCTGCTTGATCTAAATATCTCATTTACGTTTCCTCCAATATGACTGTTTTCCGAGTCGATAAACGATAGACTACATAATAGATGACAAAAGAAATGACAATCCCGATCAACGGCTGATTCGGTACCTGCGGCAGGCTTGGGAACAGGGATAACACAACAGGGGTACAAGCGATGACCGCGCCCACTAGCCAGGAAATGACGCCCAGTATATTCACGCCTTCGACCTCATGCCAGCGGCTCTTATCCCCTTTGCCAAGCACCCAGTAAGATGCGATCATCACGCCTGCCACCGGCGGAATCATGGCCGACAGGATGGACATAATCGGCGTAAAATAGTTGAGTATGCCGACGACAGCCAGTACCGTCCCGATCGTTCCGGCGATGCCGACGGCCCATTTTTCTTTTTCCTTTGATACGTTGAACACGTTTATTAAGGCAAAACCGCCTGAAATGGCATTCACGAGGTTCGTTTTCCAGGTAGCGAGGATCAAAACCATACCGCCAATAAACGGAGTCGTGATGCTCAAAAAGGTTGCTGTAATATCGCTGGCCTGGTAAGCAATCGTCAGGACCGCTCCTGCACCGATCATCAACAAGCCTGCTGGGATAATTCCGAAAAGGGCGGCTTTCAGGACATCGGACCGTTTTCTCGAAAATTGGGAGTAATCTCCCGCGATAACCGCTCCCAAGGCAAACGAACCCAGGGTTACCGCCAGTCCGTCCGTAAAGCTCATAGCTCCATGTGGCTTAAAATTCTGAATGATCTGCAGGGATTCACCGGTCAATGCTTTGATAAGACCAAATACGCTGATCCCAATCAATAAAGGAACGGCAATATAGCTGATGACGCGCAGCACTTTAACGCCATAGATCGCCGAGACCACCATCACAAGACCGCAGATGAGAGAAGCCAGCGGAACCGGGACACTCATTCCACCTACGGCTAACAAATTGGCCAAGGCCGCACCGCACACATTCGCCTGAATTCCGAACCATCCGAGGCACGCAATGGCGAGGATGATCGAAAGAATTGTCCGGGATCCTTGTTTGCCGAACACCTGCCCTGCAACCTGAACCGTCGGCCTTCCTAAATCCGTGCTTTGAATCCCCTGCAAAATCATGAGCAATACAATGATGGAGTAACCCACCAACGTGACGAGCAGCGCTTTCGACAATCCCATGCCTGCCACCAGCGTGTTTCCCACCAATAAACTGGGGATGCTGATGACCGCGCCGGCCCAGATGATCCCGAGACTGAACCAGGATTGATGCTCTTTAACGGCTTTCATATGATCTCCCCTCCTCAACCTTGTACGTTCGAATTGTTTTTTCTTATTGTAAAAGATGAAGCCGGGCAGCGTCTTTTTCAGAAAACAAAAAAAAATCCGATGTTTTTGTCTGATTGGACAAAACATCGGAACTTTTTAGTTATGGATGAGACGGTAGACCATGCAGGCGGTATAAACATCGTACGATTCCGAATTGATGGTCACATCATATCCGATGAGCTCGCAAATTTTTTTAATGCGATATTTCACCGTATTTTTGTGGACGAACAACAGCTTGCTGCAGTCATCCATATTTCCCTTCGCATCCAGAAGAAACGTCATCAGGGTTGTCAATGCATCAAGGTCATCCAACAACGGCTCCAGGACAGACAAGCATTCTTCCGTGATTTCTTCCCCTTGTTTGCTGAGGTCGATCGCCCGTTTCATGGAACGGACTTCAGCCGCGGTGTATAGTTTGCGGTGATGGTAGATGCGGTGAACCTCTTTAGAGGCTTCGTTGACGAGCTGGTACATTCGGCGTACGTCCTGCGTGTTCCGCATCCTCGGAGAATATACGATGCTCGATATTTCATCGATGAGACTCGTGGTTTCGATATATTCCGCTGCGATTTCAAACTCATTGTATTTATAGGAACAATTCCCTAGCAAAACGACAATGCAGTGATCGATCATTTGAATGACCGCGGTTTTATAATATTGCGAGAGATGCGCTTTTAAGTCTTCCCTTATCTTTCTTTCCTCCGACAAATCCTGAATGTACACGAGCCACATCATTTGGATGGCGGAAACGTCGATATACAGTAAACTGGCCAATCTGCGCATTTTTTCGCTTTCATCATTTACGATGGCTTTAACCAGAGCGTATTCGCTGACCTCGTTATGCTTATCTCCCCACAAATTGATGGCCACCTGCACCACCTCGCTGATTTGATCCATCGTCTTCGGAGGCAGCTTCGTATTTTCTTTAATGATAAACAGGTAAAGGGACTCGCCGTTTTTTTGCTGAACACGTTTATATTCAACAAAGCAGGACGAATCCAGCTCCCCTTCTCCCGTTCTGCCGTTCAAAATGGAAGGCGCCATGGACCGGATCAGATTCGCAACAGGGAGCGATGAATTGCGCGGCCACATGACACGATTGATGATATCCAGGTTGCTGTTTGTCAGAACGATGTTCGCTTTCATCCGGTCCGACAGCAGTTTAAGGGTAATTTCCACGCTCCGCAAATGTTCCGGCAGCAGCGATACCTTTTCCAGTGATTCATTCACGAAATGCTCATTCACATTCTGATTGCTGACGATCGCCTCCATGACTTCATAAATGACTTCATTATATCGAAGAGAGTAATCGTTTCTCGGCATGCAAATGATAATAAAATTCAAAGATTCAGCCAGCTTGAGCACTTCATCGGCAATATCTGGCATTACAATGCCAACATAGTACAGAATCAGCCCCACTTCACCCAGGTCATGCAGGTACTGAACGGTTTTGCACTGCTGCTCTACGCTGTCTTTTATGGAATAAAAAGAGCTGATGACCAACTCTTCAGCATACCACTCTTCTTGAACGGTTTGAATAATTTGCGAGAAGAAATTGACATCCGCCACCTCTAAAACAGATAAAGAGGAAACGGTCTGATGAAGCCTGCTTGTTCCAGTGACCACCTGAGCTCCTCTAAATGAAGGCAGCTGCAGTAAATCTTTAACGGTTACCCCAATTCAACCACCACTTTTTTGTCGATTCAAGCTGCTCCTATACTTCAATCTGTGCGATAGCTTGATCATATACTTCTCTACATCTGATATAGATAATATTAGTATAACCCTCGTTATGATAAGCAACCAAGTAAGTTCCTTTGCCAACTATGAAATTTATTGCATATTCGGCTTGGTCCATTAAGATACTGCATCAAAAATCGGTTCGTACAAATATCATCCCCTGTTGAGGACTTCTTATTAAACAACCGCATTCACGAAGCGACCCGGCCTTAGATTGCACTTATTTTAGGCGGGATCGTGTGTTGTCAGAATCATTAACCTTCATTAAACTAAGTTTCCATATATATTCTTAGTCGAATTTATATAACGTTTATTGTATCAACGCTGCGGGCTGCGCCCTAGGTTCGCAAGATTAGCTTCGCAGGGCTATCTGCCTGATTATCTTCTTTTAAAATCTCGGGCAGACCAAGGGTCGAACGCGACTCAGCAGGATAGCAGTGTTATGCCCTGGTTCGTTCTTCCTTGAACTCACTATCATTGCTTGTTTGTAAATAGGGTTGTACAATTAATCTATAAGTCTTTCGGGGGTGTTCTTGTATGAAGTGGAGTAATGTTCGTGATATCTACCCTAATCGATGGGTACTAGTTGAAGCTCTTGCCACTCATTCTAACAATCACCAAAGAACTATTGAAGAAATGTCGGTTGTTTCTGAATATGACGACCCTAAGGATGCATGGGCTTCATATAAAAAACTTCATTTGTCAGAGCCTACTAGGGAACTCTATATATTCTACACCGGAAATGAGTATATTGAAGTCATTGAACAGCCCTTTACCGGAATCAGAGGTCTACGATGAAAATCCATCTTGTAAATGGTCTGCCTATTGTTTCTCTCCCTCTATCTTACAAGAATAAATCAACTCTTCTCGATAATGTCCTACTCGATACCGGATGCTCCACAACTATCTTTGATACTGATCTTGTTGAACCTATCGGCTTAGATATAGACTTTATCAATGGAAAATCGGTTCGGATGTTTGGAGTTGGTGGCTCAAGCGAGTTGTGTTATCAGCAGATGGTCTCTGATCTCTTTATTGATAGCATCCTGCTCAAAGAATTTACTATCCAACTAGGACTTACCAAAGAACCATATGGTTTCGATGCAATATTGGGTGTCGACTTTCTTTATAAATATGGGTTGAAAATCGATTTTGAGAAATTAGTTATTTCATAAAGGTTTAACGAACTTGCGTATAACGTTGTTGTATCTATGAACCCGAGTACCTTAAGGCAGTATCAGTTGCCGGCCGCAATGCGGTTAGGTCCGCAGGGATGTCAGCTGCTGAGTCTGCATCTGACTCCTCTGAAATATTACCTAACCTACACTTATCAATTGTTTTTTGAGCAGCATGATCTGACCAATATGATATGCATTATGAATACATAAATTTGATACTACTCCCCACCAAGGAGCATTGCAATAGGAGGGGATTTCTTTTATAAGTTTAAGATCTTCGCTTTCCTCAAGTGCCCTATTCCAACTTTCAAAGACTGTTTCAAGTCTCTGTAAGGTCTTCTTCCACTCAAAATCATTTATTGTATGTGGATTCACATAAAAAGTATCATCATTGTTTATTGAACTCTCTAATTCAAATTGTTCAACGTTATATCTCTCAAGCCACTTCTCATTCCAAAATATGAGATGATTCACGATCGACCAAATGGATTGTTTACTTTCATTCTCCCATGCAGCTTGTGTAGCATTTAAATCTTTTAAAATTTCATGGAGTGGAATGAACCAACTCTTATCGTTATAACAGGCGTTTAACTGGTCTATGAGAATAGATCTATAACTCATCCTTCTACCCCACTTTTCTATTAATCTTTCATTTATTTCGGGTAACGTTTGGGTATTCACGAAACGACCCAGCCTTAGATAGCTCTTATCTTAAGCCGGGTCGTTTGTTGTCTGCAGCGTGAATACAGTGTTATGCTCCGTTACTACCTTCGAAGCATCACCTAAAAACCATTGATCAAGATTCCAACTCTATTTTTTACTTTGGTATAAAAACTCAGCTTCACCATCTAGCAAATATCGATATTCATATAATTGCATTGTTCTTTCCCTTATTCTCTCCTTTATAACCGTGGCTAGGCTTACCGATCCTTGTGATCCAAGGTAACCATGATTAATAAATGTCTTCTCTACAAATGTTGTTTCCTTTAAATGATACTGTAACCATTCTTTCTGCGATTCAATGAGTGCTTCTCTTGGTTCTCGATCCAACTTCGAAAGAAGCTTTTTATATATTTGATTCAACTCTTTATCCCAAATCTCTGTATATTTGCCTTCCAACGCACCCCATCGCAATGTTGTGATATCCTCTTTGGAATTTACTAATTCATTTAATTCAACTTCATAATCATGATCTATAGGATTTCGAAGCATTTCATCATAAAATTCTCCTTTCAAATCATAGTTCCCAATGCTCATGGAAAACACTTCATTGTTAGAAGGATCTGATCGACCTTCAGTTATTCCTTCCGATTCTGCTCCATTACCTGTACTCACTACATCAGGAGGCAGTTCAGAATTCATTATTGATTTAGTTTCGTTGTTTAAAGTAGTCGACTGACTATTACTTTGACAAGCTGATAACACTATCGTTATAAAAAATAATAAGAGTATCTTACCTTTCATAAATGATCTCCTTAAATATCATCTTTAATATTTACCGGTAATGGTGCATAACTCCCATTCTACGACTATCGCATACTCTTTCCTTTCCCACCGAGTATGCGATAGTCGTATTACATTTGTATCTCCCATGGTATGCGAAATTACCAAATTATTCAATTCAATAATCGATCCAGCTGACTCAGTATACGGCGGACGTCTTTGATACTGACATGGGTGTAGATTCCGGTGGTTTTAGAGCTTCCGTGCCCTAATAATTCTTGAATGTACCGGAGATCTTATCCCCACTAAAAAAAGGCAGCCCCTCAGGGCTGCCTTCAGTTCTTCTTATACGTTCCGCATTCTTCATCCGAGTTTTTCAAGCTCTCCAGCTTTCAAACCCATTAATATAAATCTACTCCCGATCAATCGTCACCAACTGCTCGTTCTTATCCCAGTTCACCTTCGTGCCGAAAGCGTCGGCCACAAAACGCAGCGGAACGTACAGTGTGCTGTCGCGGTTGATCACCGGCTGGGTCAAGGTAACGGCTTTGCCGTCGATCGTCGCTTGCTTGGAGCCTTCCTTGATAACGATCTGGGTGCCTTTCAGGTCATCCACCATCGTCAGCTGCTTCGTGGCCCCGTTCCATTTCAGTTGGGCATCTAGCTGATCCGCAACGTATTTGATCGGCACCATCGTCGTGTTGTTCACGATAATAGCTTCCGGGTAGTACCAGTAGTCTTCGTCGTCCTCAGCATTTTGGCGCGTTGTCAGCGAAATCTGCTTTTGCGTAATCTTCGCGTCTTCCGTCAAGAGACGGTACAGATCGGATTTCGCATCGAGATGACGGATCACTTCGCCTGGCGTCACGCCGATCAAGCTTGGTTCCCACACGCCTTTGGACGTGTCGACCTTATTCACGGTCACCGGCTGGTTGACGTTCCACGTCTCCGACTGCGAGTGAACTTTCACCTGCTTCACAGGCACGCCTTCGCCCTGCGGAATTTGGATCGTCAGGTCCATGTTCTGCTTGCGGATCTGCAGCTTGCTGTCCAGGAAGAAGTCCAGGGACAGCACGGTATCCTTGCCAAGGATCACCGACATATCGGGTTCAGCCATCATTTCTTTGACGGTGTCGTCGTATTGAGGCAGGAACTCGTTCAGCGCCTTCAGCGCTTCATCGGTAAAATAAGTCACCGCCGCGTCTTTATCCTTCAGCACGCTTTCCGGCGTGCCGAACGCTGCAGCCATATCTCCCATGTCCTCACCGGACTGGCTAAACGTAGATTCAAAGATCGGATAGTAGACGTCGTAGACGGCCGCGATCATTTCTTTCAATCCTTCTTTGTCCTGGGATACGCTGGTCAGGAAGCCTTTAACCAGGCCTGCCAGCTCATCACCGCGAATGTCGATGTGCAGCTTCTGCAGCGACAGCGATTCGCCGTTCACTTTGTCAGTCACGGAGGACAGTGCGATCGAGGACGGGTTCGGCGCGTGCTTGATCAGGAAGCCGCCGACATCCTTCACCATTTTCAACGCGCTTTCGTTGGACATTTGAAGTCCAGTCATCGTGAGCCCTTCCATGCCTTCCATGCCGTTCAGCGGAATCACGACAGGTTGAGTCATGCCTTCAAGAGACAAGGCCAGGTTGTCCTTATCTACGGACAGATGGAACGGAATTTGCTTGCCGTTAACTTTCACGGCGCCTTCAATTGATCCGGTGTTTGGATCCTGCGTACGAGCCGAGTCAATCGTGAGCGAGATCGAGTTGATCAGGTCGATCATCTGCTTATCTTCTGCCGTCAGCCCGCTATCCGCAGGCACCAGTTCAAGCGACATCGAGGACTTCGCTTCGGACGATTTGACATCCAGGGTACTGAGCACCGCTTTGTTGACGTCCAGGCCGCCAACGGCCTGACAGCCTGCCAGCACAATCAGCATGATGGCCAGTCCAAGCGCCAATCCCCATTTGAAACGCTTCTTCATCAGTTTACCTCCCCATTATGTATGCATGGAAAAAATTCCATTTTATATAGTATGCCAGCAGGTAACACCGAATGTAAAGAACATTTCAAACCGTATATATTTAACGCTCCATTTGCGATATAATGAACATCATAAACGAGGTGAAGAAGCATGCAATCAAGTCCTTTGTGCCCCAAATTGGAAAAAGGGATGGAAATTATCAACCGGCGCTGGACCAGCCTGATCATCCATCAGCTGCTGAGCGGCCCGAAGCGTTTTTGCACCATTGAATCCTCCCTGCCGATCAGCGGCCGGTTATTGTCGGAGCGGCTTAAGGATTTAGAGCAGGACGGTGTCGTCCGGAGAGAGGTTTTTCCGGAAACGCCGGTGCGAATCGAATATTCCCTGACCGAGAAGGGCATGGCACTCGAACCGGTCATCCGGGGAATCGAGCTCTGGTCCGAGCAATGGGTCACGATTGATAATGCGGACTCCACGCCCGCCGAAGCTGCCAAGTGCTGCGAAGCGAAGCCTGCCTGCGACGAGGACCTTTAATACGTACGATTGGATCCACCCCTCCTCACCAACAACAAAAGGCGCCTGCTGCATGCAGAGCGCCTTTTCGATATTTCTGCCTTTATTATGGAAAATGAGCCGTCATTGCCTCCGGGCTTACTATACTTTGCGCCCAACGATGACCAAATCCCGTTCCACGCCATCCAGCTCGGCCACGCCCGGCAGCACGCCCCAATCCTCAAAGCCATAGCGGTGCAGCAGCTTCAGACTCGGTTCGTTATGCCCGAATACAAAGCCCACCAGCCGGTTCAGTCCGAAGCGTGGAGCTTCGGCCAGCGCCTTTTCCAGCAAAATCCGGCCGACGCCCGCCCCGCGGCACTCTTCCGCCACATAAATGCTGATCTCCGCCGTCGCGTTGTAGGCTGCCCGCCCATAAAAAGACTGGAAGCTGAGCCAGGCCACAACCTTCCCTTCGGAACGCATGACCCACAGCGGACGGTGATGGCTGTTATGCTCATGGAACCAGGCCAGCCGGCTCTCTACCGTCACAGGCTCCAGATCCGCGGTCACCATTCTTCCCGCCACCGTCGTGTTGTAAATATCGACCACCGCCTGCAAATCCTCCAGCGCGGCGTCTTCAATGATGTAATGTTGTTGCGTCGTCATTTGCCCTGTTCAGCCTCCTACCGCTTGTCTACGAATCGTTATTTTCTATTGTAAAAGAATCCGGGAATCTGTGCTATAGGAAGCTTTTGACGCTTCACTCACCCGTCCAGTCCCACCATCTGCTCGCTCCAAGCCCACAAGCGTTTTGCACTCTCCCGGTCGGCTGCTTTGGACTTCAGCGCCTGCTGCTTTTTCCGGTAAAAATATTTCCCGCTCACGCCCGCAACCTCCGGCGAAGCTGCCAGGTAAATGGCGGTGTCCGCCCCCTGCTCCGGCGTCAAAAACATGGGCTTCAGCGCGGCCAGCACCCGCTTGCCAAAGCCCGTATCGCGGTTCACCCCGATTTGCGTCGCGACAGCGCCGGGATGGACGGAGTTCACGGTGACCCGGGTGTCTTTCAGCCGCTCGGCCAGCTCCACTGTGAACAAAATGTTCGCGAGCTTCGACTGGGCGTACGCCTTGATCGGATTAAAGCTGCGAGACAAAAACGGATCGTCAAAATGGATGCTGCCGGCCTTATACGCTCCGGATGCAACGACCACGATTCTTCCCTGCTCCGCCGCGGTCAGCCGATCCAGCAGCAAGTTGGTCAGCAGAAAATGGCCCAGGTGGTTCACGCCAATGTCCATTTCGAAGCCGTCGCGGGTTAGCTGCCTTTTCAGCATGACTACCCCCGCATTGTTGACCAGCACATCCAGCACCGGATAACGCGCCTTGAACGCCTCCGCAAAGCGGCGGATACTCGCCAGATCGCCTAAATCGCACAGCATCAGCTCAATCGCCTGCGAGCCGCTCCGGCGGATAGCCTCCTGCAGCGCAGCTTGGCCGCGCGACTCGCTCCGGCACACCATAATAACGTGCGCTCCCTGCTTCGCCAGTTCGACCGTCGTCGCCAGTCCCATGCCGGAGTTGGCGCCAGTCACGACTACCGTTTTTTGCTCCATGCTCACCCTGATCCCTCCCTTTACGCGTACTGCTTTTTCTAAAATACTAGCACACAGGCAAGGGAAAGCGTAGATGGTTCTGCTGAATTCCTCCCCTCTTCTTTCCGCATAGGCAGCGCCATGATATACGGCTTTTCCGCAGGCTCATACTAAAGTGGCATCCTGCAGGACCTGGCCATAACGGACAGCATTTTGCAGTACCAAGACTCGAGGCACTTTCAAGAACTGCTTTTTCTTTTTGCAGATGAGAGGTTTATAATAGAAGCAATCCATGCTTTCACATTAAAAAACATAGGAGGTGTACCGGATTTATCCGGGAAATCATGCAAATCGGACATCAGATCGTATCCATTGAGCTGTTTGCCCAGCCGACGGCCGAGCAGCCTGCTTACCAGCCGGTCCTGCTGTGGGATGAAACCGGAGCCACGCTCGTCGACACCGGCAATGTCGGCCAGTTCGACCAGGTCCAGAAAGCAATCGCCGAAGCCGGTCTCACCCTGAACGATATCAAACGCGTCATTCTCACGCACCAGGACATCGACCATATCGGCAACGTATCCCGCCTGCTTGAAGCCAATCCCGGCATCGAGATTTGGGCCCATGAAGACGATATTCCCGTCATCACCGGACAAGAGCCGCTGATCAAGGTCACGCCGGAGCGTCTCGCCCAAATGCCCGAAGCGGCCCGGGAGGCGGTTCAAAACGTTCTCGACGAGCGTTCCTCCATTTCCATCAGCCGGGTGCTGCATGACGGGGATCATCTGGAGCTGCACGGCGGCATTCAAGTAATCCATACACCAGGGCATACACCGGGGCATATTTGTCTGTACCTTCCCAAAGAAAAGCTGCTGCTCGCAGCCGATGAGCTGACCATTCGCGAGGGTGAACTGCAGGGACCGGTACCCGGTTTCACGCCGAATATGGCACAAGCCATCGAAAGCATGGGCAAGCTGGCCGATCTCCGCTGGATGGAGTGTTCTGCTACCACGGCGGCTTGTACGACAAGTCTCCGAACGAACGTATCCGGGAGATCATTCAAAGTCACCGGTAACCTATACGTCTATCGGCGTTATTGCGTTAAAAATGACCGCGTTTAACGGAAGTTTTCGGACCGCGTAACCATAGAATTGAAGTGACACGGGGAGCCTGGATCGGGCAGTTCGATCAACGAGCCATCGAGCCATCGGGCAATCGGACAACAACATTGACGTACACGGCCTGCCCACCAGCCCCTTCTACATAAGAAAGGATGAATAATCATGAGCAACCGAATCACCGCCTTGGAAAAGGCCATGAACGAACACGGCCTCGACAGCCTGCTCGTCACCGACCCTAAGCATGTTTATTACCTGACCGGTTTTGCCAGCAACCCGCATGAACGGTTTCTCGGCCTGCTGCTGACTCGCGGCGAACAGCCGCTCCTGATCGTACCCGCCCTCGATGCCGAGGCCGCCCAGGCCGCATCCTCGGTAAAAAACATCATCACGCATGCCGACACGGACAATCCGTACGACCTGCTTCGGCAGCAGTTCAAGAACACGATCGGCACGCTCGGCATCGAAAAGGAACAGATCAGCGTGGCGCGCTACGAACAGCTGCAGCAGTCGGTTGGCGCCGGGCAATACGAAGATATCGGTCCGCTGCTGCGCGCGATGCGCGTCAGCAAGACACCGGAGGAAATCCAGCGCATGAAGCATGCGATTGACCTGATTGAAGAAGTGCTGCGGCAGGGCCTCTCCCGCGTGAAGCCGGGTGTGACCGAGATCGAAATCGTCGCCGAGCTTGAATATTTAATGAAGAAACTCGGTGCGGACGGTCCTTCGTTCGACACGATGGTGCTGACCGGACCGAAGACGGCGCTCCCTCACGGCACGCCAGGTCAGACCAAGATCCAGTCCGGCGACCTGCTCATGTTTGACATGGGCGTCTACGCCAACGGCTACGCTTCCGACATCACCCGAACGTTTGCGGTCGGCGACATTTCGCCGGAGCTGACGAAGATTTACAACACCGTGCTGGAAGCCAACCTGCAGGGCATTCAGGCGATCAAGCCGGGCGTGACGCTGGCTTCTATCGACCAAGCGGCCCGCCAAGTAACGGAGGACGCAGGCTACGGCCAGTACTTCATGCACCGTCTCGGTCACGGCCTCGGCATGGATGTCCACGAGTATCCGTCCGTGCACGGCGGCAATACCGACTTGGCACAGCCGGGAATGGTTTTCACCGTGGAGCCGGGCATTTATGTGCCGGGACTTGGCGGGGTGCGGATCGAAGACGATATCGTCGTCACTGACAACGGCGTTGAAGTCCTGACCTCGTATCCGAAAGAATTAACGGTTATCGGCGGCTAATGCCCTATGAAACGGCAAAACCGGAAGACCTCATCGACAGATGGATCTTCCGGTTTTTTTGTGCTGCAACCATTCAGCTTATCTATTGAACAGCGGCAATCATACAGTGGCCGTCTGCTCTGCTTAATCCTCGTCCTTGAATTTGAAATCGCGGGCGATATATAGAAACGGCGTTCCCACCGCGGTCAGCACGAACTTGATCAGATACGTCGTCAGGAAGATTTCAATCCAGACCGACAGCTCGTAACGTCCGGCAAAAGCAATCGTGCAGAAAATAAGCGTGTCCACCAGCGAGCTGATCATCGTGCTGCCGTTGTTGCGGATCCAGAACTGGTTCCGCTCGCCGAACAGCTTCCGCAGCCAGGCATACAGGCGCACGTCCAGGAACTGGCTGACGAAGTAAGCCGTCAAGCTTCCCAGCGCCAGGCGCGGCATCAGGCCGAAGATGTTCTGCAGCGATTCCTGCGCGAGGTCGCTCTCGTCCGGCGTAAAGAACAGCGCCATCTGCATCAGCAGCGTCGTCATCAGCAGCGTGAAAAAGCCGAACCACACCGCCTTCTGCGCTTCCTTCCGGCCGTATTTTTCGTTCAGCAGGTCACTGGTCATATACAAACTGACATACATCGTGTTGCCAAGCGTCAGGACGATGCCGAAAATATCGATCGTCTTCGTCACCTGAATGTTCGCGATCACCGTCGCGACCCCGATCCAGGCGTACAGCCCCTTTTTGCCGAATAAACGGTAGCACAGCAGGTACAGCGAAAAATTAACAAGTACGAACAAAATACCCCACAACAAATTGTACACTCGTGTTCCTCCTAGTTTTGATTACGCGGGATGGTTGCGAACCGCGGTTTTGGGGTCTTTGTCTATTCTATCAAACCCAAAACATGTACTACTCTATCACACGGAAACCGAAGTTGCCATGTTTTTTTCTGGGACCTGAAAATGTCTTGGGCAGGCTCCGGAACCACCGGGAGACACAGCTGCAAACAAAGACTGCCCACGTTCCGGCGTTCGCAGCCGGCATGGGCAGTCTTTTCAATATCGCATATAACATGGATCACACTCGTTCATCGTCCTGAACAAGGCACAAGACACCGCTTTACTGCACGTCCGAATTGGTAAAATACAGCGTCTGCGGTCCGGCCGCTCCACCGGTCAGGCTCAGCTCGGCCGCGATTGTTTTGCCCTTTTTGTTCACCGTAAATTCGGTAAACTTCCAGGCGTTCTGATAGTTTACGAACGGCGATTGCAGCAGATCCCTGCCCCAGCCGATCACATAGTGGCCCGCGCCGCCGGAGGGGTTATCGTACACGGAAATGGTCCGTTTGACGTCCAAATCGTTGTTGATGGCCACGCTGAGGTTGTACATGACCCCATAGTTGCCGTTGTTGATGACGGTTCCGCCGTCCACCGCGTTCCAGCCTTCCTCATACTCACCCGGCATGCTGTCGCTCCACGGACCGCTCGCCGCTGAGGAAATGCGGATCAATGAATTGCCGCTCGACGTATTGTAGTCCAATGTGCCGGTACGGTCCGCATGAGGGAATGTCCCGCGCACGTGCACATCCTTCGGCAGAATCGGTACGTCCAATGGGTTGGCCGGCTGCTCTTTATAGCCCAGCGTCGTGACCGTGACGGTCGCGTCCCCATGCCCTTGCTGCGTATACGCGGCAAAATTGGCGATGCCGCTGGCGGTGTGCGTATTTTCCGCAAGGGCGGTCAAATAATAGCTCTCTCCCGGCTGCAGGATTGCTTCCTTCTTCTGGGCCGCACGATTGCTCATAAAATCAGCCAAGGCCATCTGACCGGCGACATCCGGATAATAATCCGTCGCAAGCCCGATCCCCTCCGAGAACAGCATGACAGGCTCGGCGGACGTGTTGGTCACAGCCACGGCCACGGTCAGCGGCTCACCGGTCATATTTTGATGATGCCAAAATACGCGGAATGATCCGGTCACCGCATCCCTGTAGTAAGCGCCTTCAACTTTAGGGGATTCCGGGGAGTCGCTCAGGATCAGGGATCCGCCCGTTCCCGCCAGCACCGGTTTCACCATGGGGACCGCCGGTTTTAGCGTCTCAATCGGTACCAGCTCCGCGTCATCCGCAAAAGCCGCAGCCGATCCGGACAGCAGAAGCGTGCCCAGCAGGCCGATGTTCAGCAGCCATTTCGTCTTTTTCATGCTCATTCCCTCCTGAATTTGTAAGAGTATCCTTCCAGGTGGCGATCGTGGGATGTCATTTCGGATGGTTAACATGTTCGCGAAGGCGAAGTGTTTTCCTTTTTTTAGGGACTGCGGCCAAAGACCCATTTCTTGGGATTGTTTCGTGACGAATCTATTTTACCCGATGGTGCGGGGCTCTCAAACATCTCAGCGCTGTTAAGGCTTGCTGCGGCACGTATCCTTTCTCCGCGGCCCCTCCCCGTCCTGAGGACAGTTCGCTTGGGTTCGTCAGCCAGTCCTTTGGTCGCAGAAAATAACGTCGAATGGTCTAGATTTTTATTGCAATCTAAAAATGCCGATCCTCTCAAGCTATACTTTCTCATATCAAAAAAAGAAACCAAAGCCCGCCAAGGCTTTGGTTTCTTCGGACGCGTCCGCAAGCTTACGCATGCGCCGAGTCAAGCTCAACATGATTGTTGTTAAACGTATCCTGGTCGTTCTCTTTCAAAATTTTACTCGAGATCAGACCGGCCGTGATCGAGTCGTTGACGTTCAGCGCCGTGCGTCCCATGTCGATCAGCGGTTCAACCGAGATCAGGAGACCGGCGAGCGCCACCGGCAGGTTCATCGTGGACAGCACGATCAGGGATGCGAAGGTGGCACCACCGCCGACGCCGGCAACCCCGAAGGAGCTGATGGTTACGATCAGAATCAGTTTAATAATGAAATCCCAGCTTGTCGGATCGATGCCGACCGTCGGTGCGATCATTACCGCCAGCATCGCCGGATAAATACCGGCGCAGCCGTTCTGGCCGATTGTGGCACCGAAGGTTGCCGACAGGTTGGCAATCCCTTCCGATACTCCAAGCTTCTTCGTTTGGGTTTCCACGTTCAGCGGGATGGTTGCCGCACTGGAACGGGAAGTGAATGCGAAGACGAGCGTCGGAAATACTTTGCGTACGTATTGGATCGGGTTGAACCCGAACAGCGTAATCAGAATCAGATGAATGATGAACATGACGATCAGGGCCACATACGAAGCGCCGACAAACTTGGCCAGCTTCAGAATCTCATCGATATTCGTGGTAGCGGTCGTCTTCGTGATCAAGGCCAGGATGCCGTATGGCGTCAGCCTGAGCACCAGTGTAACGATTCGCAGGACCACCGCATAGACCGCTTCGACCATTTTGCGGAAGGTAGCCGCCTGCTCCGGTTTTTTACGGTCAATGCCGAGAACGGCAACTCCGATAAAGGCCGAGAAAATAACGACAGCCAGCGTCGAGGAGCGGCGTGCTCCGGTCATATCCGCGAACGGATTGGTTGGAATGAATTCCAGCACCTGCTGTGGGATCGATTTATCCTTCACGTCTCCCACTTTTTCTTCCAGCTTCTGACCTTGCGCTTGTTCGCGGTCTCCCGCTTGGATCTCAATCGCCTTCAGGTTAAAGGACAAGCTGGTTACGATACTTACCGAAGCTGCAATCGCTACGGTGATGAGCAGAACAGCGATGATCGAGCCGCTCATTTTGCCGAGGTTCTGTCTGCCCTTCAGGTTCATGATCGCCGAAATGATCGAAACCATGATCAGCGGGATGACGACCATTTGTAACAAGCCAACATAACCGCTGCCGACAAGGCTGAACCAGTCGGTAGACTTGCTGACGACCTCCGATTGCGTGCCGAAGGCCCATTGAAGGATAAATCCGAAAATAATACCGAGCGCAAGGCCGGTAAATACGCGTTTCGTGAACGATACGTGCTTCTTCTGCATCCAGATCAACAGGCCGATCAGGATGAGCATCACAACGACGTTCACCACAGTCCAAAGTGTGTCCATCTCTCTTTCGTTCTCCCCTCTTATAACAATAATGTTAACGCCTGTCCCTGCGGCTTGCCCGCGGGCAGGTCGCTTGCTTTTTTGGGCAATCTGTGAAACTGGACTTTAGTGTAGCATAATTCATACTATTTGGGTAGGGTTAATTTCATGTTAGAATTTGCTGTAAAAAAAGAAAAAAGAAGCCATTCGCCAAAGTGTACTTCGGAATGACTTCTATTTATTACCCGCATCCTGCTCAAAACTATACCGTCTTGGCGGATATTCCCATGATTTGATACACCTGCTCCAGATCGAGATGCTCTCTGACGAGCGACGCAACCCGGTCAAACTCCTGCTCCTTCAGCCCCGATGCGGAGAAAGTCTCCTTCACCGGGCGGAGCCCTTTGCTCTCCCGGATCCGGTCAAGCCATAAACGCCGAAGCCGGTCGTTATGAAACACCCCGTGCAGATAGGTGCCCCAGATCCGCCCGTCCAGCGTCCCCCAGCCTTCAGCGGCCGGCTGCTCTCCGTCCGGCCCCAGCTTAAACACCGGGGCCATCTGCTCCCCTTTCAGGCTGCGGCTCTGCCCCATATGGATTTCGTATCCTTCGACGAAAATCGGTTCGCCGGCGGCCAGCAGGCATCGGCTCTCCGCGGACAGCAGCAGAGGGGAATGGTCCGCAACCCGGCCGGTCACCCGGACCGTACGCTTCTCTTTGGCAAACGTCGTTGCGACCGGCAAATAGCCGAGTCCTTCCTCCTCGCGGGCGACGCCACCATCGGCGGCGAACGGATCATGCAGCATTTTGCCGAGCATCTGGTACCCTCCGCAGATGCCGGCCAGCTGCGCATCGCCCGATTCGACGGCTGCGGCGATCGCCAGTTCGAAGCCCTGGCTGCGGAGATACTGAAGGTCCCCGATCGTATCCTTCGTCCCCGGCAGGATGATCACATCCGGATGACCGAGATCGGCGGCCTTGGTAACAAAGCGGACCCGGACATCCCTTTCCTCCTGCAGCGGGTCAAAGTCGGTGAAGTTGGAAATGCGCGGATAGCGGATGACGGCAATGTCGATGTCCGCTTCCGGGCTTGACTGCCCTTTAGCGGTCCGCTCATCCAGCACGACGGAATCCTCGGCCTCGATGCGGATGTCCGGGATATACGGAAGCACGCCCAGCACCGGAATGCCGGTCCGCTCCTCCAGCCAGTCCAGCCCCGGCTGCAGCAGGGACAAGTCCCCCCGGAACTTGTTGATGATAAAACCTTTCACCCGCTGCCGTTCGTGGGGCTCCAGCAGTTCTAAGGTACCCACCAGGAACGCGAACACCCCGCCCCGGTCGATGTCCGCAACGAGCAGCACGGGCGCATCGGCCCAGCCGGCCAGGTTCATATTGACGATGTCCCGGTCCTTCAGATTAATCTCGGCCGGGCTGCCCGCACCTTCCATCACGACGATGTCGTACTGCCCGCGAAGCCTGTCGAGGGCTTCCAGCACCGTGTCCTTCGCTTCCGGCAGAAAGCGGCTGCGGTAATCGGTCGCGCTCATGTGTGCCAGCGGGCGCCCGTGAACGACGATCTGCGAATGCATATCGCCCGTCGGCTTGATCAGGATCGGGTTCATATCGGTGGTCGCCTCGATCCCGCAAGCTTCGGCCTGCATCCCCTGCGCCCGTCCGATTTCCTTGCCGTCCGCGGTCACATAGGAATTCAGCGCCATATTTTGCGACTTGAACGGTGCCGTGCGGTATCCGTCCTGCACGAAGATGCGGCAGAGCGCCGCGGTCACGACGCTTTTGCCGACGTCCGAAGCCGTTCCCTGCAGCATCAGCACGGCTCCCGGTGAGCCGTCCTTCCGTGTTGTATCGGTTAATTCCATCGCGTCTGCCTCCTAGTCAAAAACGGTAGATGAGTATGGTCAGCACGAGCAGAAGCACAGTCTCAATGCCCTCGTTCAGCGCGCCGTAAGTATCGCCGGTTAAACCGCCGAGCTTGGCGTTCATCCGCCGCCCTGCCCACCATCCGGCAGCCCATGCCGCCAAAGGAAGCAGCAGCCAGGCTAATCCGGCATGAAGCCAGGTGATGCCTCTATAATTCCAGATCCCGGCAGGTCCGTAGGGAAGCAGCGGAGACAGCAGCGCCGCGATCAGGGTGAGCCCTGCCGCCAGCAGGAAGGACTCCATGCTCTGCTCCCGGGTCATGCCGTTGAAATAGCTGCCCGCCAGTCCCTCTTTGCCCCGCGCCATCGGCCAGGAAGCCATCGCATGGACCATGAACCAGCGGCTCCATACCGGCGGCAGCAGCAGAAGCAGCGGCGGGAGGCCGCCGAGCAGCAGCGAGTAAATCAGCGATGCCTTCAGCAGCAGGAGCAGCACGCAGGCCATGACGCCCATGGCCCCGACCCGGCTGTCCTTCATGATCTCCAGCATCCGCTCCCGCGAGCGGTAGCTGAGCAGGCCGTCCGCCGTGTCCATCCAGCCGTCGAGATGCAGGCCTCCGGTCAGGCCGACCCACAGAATCAGCATGAGCACGGCGGCAGGAAGCGGCGGAAGCAGATACGAAGCGGCCGCTCCGCCGATCCAGACGGTCAAGCCGACCGCCAGCCCGACCAGCGGATAGAAGCGCGTACTCCGGCGAAACAGCTCTGGCGTATAATCCAGGGTCATCTTGACCGGAAAACGGGTCAGAAATTGAAAAGCGGCCGCAGCCGCCTGAACGTTCATTTTCATAGGTGATACTCCCTGCTCTTGAGCTCGATCGGAATGCCGGCCGTCACCAGAAAGACCTGGTCGCTGACGGCCGCTACCTTGCGGTTCAAGATGCCCGCGTAATCGCGAAACACCCGGCCCAGCCGGTATTCCGGCACGATGCCGTCGCCGACCTCATTGGTGACGAGCACCAGCGGAGCGGGATACGCCTGAATCTGATCCACGAGCTGGTTGATGGCTTCCATGAGGCGCGGTTCCATATCCTCCTCGCCCTCATGCGCCAGAAGCGTATTGGACAGCCACAAGGTCAGGCAGTCCACCAGCACGGCCGGCGCGCGATCTTCCGCGGATGAAGCTGCGCCAGCAGGATCAGCCTGCCCTGTGCGCAGCACCTGCAGCAGCTCCGCCAGCCGCAGCGGCTCCTCCCGGGTCTCCCAGGGATACGCCGCTTCGGTGCGCTGCTGCCGATGGAGGGCGATCCGCTCCTCCATCTCCCGGTCAAAGGCTTGCGCCGTCGCCACGTACACCGCCTGCCCGGCGTGGGCCATCATCCAGCGCTCTGCAAAGGAACTTTTGCCGCTGCGGGCGCCGCCTGTTACGAGTACGCTCACTCGGACGTCACCGCCTCGCCGCCGGAGATGCCGGCGCTTTCGAAGGTGGCCATCTCGCGCACGATGCGGCATGCGGCATCCACCAGCGTCAGGCCGAGCACGCCGCCAGTGCCTTCGCCGATGCGCATGTCCAAGTCAAGCATCGGCGCCAGCCCGAGCTCCTGCAGCAGCAGGCGGTGCCCCTGCTCATGCGAGGCGTGGGACGCGATCATGTATTCCGCGGCCAGCGGACAGATTGCCCGCGCCAGCAGAGCGGCGGCGCTGGAAATAAATCCATCGATGACCACGGGACATCGATGGGCGGCGGCGCCGAGGATGACGCCGGCCAGGCCGCCGATTTCGAGCCCGCCGACCTTGGCGAGCACATCGATCGGGTCGGCCGCGTCCGGCGCGTTGACGGCGAGCGCCTTCTCGATGACACCGATCTTATGAAGCAGGCGCTCGTCGGTCAGGCCTGTCCCGCGTCCGGCCGCTTCCTTGACCGGCGTGCCGGTCAGCGCGCACATGACGGCCGAGCTGGCCGTCGTGTTGCCGATGCCCATTTCGCCGGTAACGAAAATGCGGACGCCTTGCGCCACCGCTTCCTCGACGACGGCGATGCCGATCAGGATCGACTGCTCTGCTTCCTCGCGGGTCATCGCCGGCCCCTTGGCCATATTGGCCGTCCCGTACTGCACCTTGCGGGACACCAGCTGCGGATGGGCAAGGTCGCTCTTCACCCCGATGTCGACGCAGACGATGTCCGCGCCGGCCAGCCGGGACAGCACGTTGACCGCCGCGCCTCCGGCGAGAAAATTGAGGATCATCTGCGGCGTCACTTCCTGTGGGAAGGCGCTGACGCCTTCCTCGCACACCCCATGGTCTGCGGCCATGATGATAACCTCTTTGCGCTCGAACAGCGGCTTCGTCTCGCCGGTTATGCCGGCCAGCTGGATTGCCAGCGACTCCAGCTTGCCGAGGCTGCCCGGCGGCACCGTCAGGTTGGCGATATGGGCTGCCGCCTCCTGCGACGCGGCCTCATCCAGGGGCTGAATCCGCTCCACGTACTGCTTCACAAGTTCGTTCATCTTGCATCTACTCCCTCTCTTGTAAAACTGCCTTCAAACCGATCAACTCACAGCACGCCTACTTTCCGCACTCGTTCTCCGCGCTGCTTTAATCCTACCGCTGCCTGGTCACCAGCACCTGCGGAATACCGCTGACCGGATGGGGAACAATGACCGGCTCAATACCGTATACCAGACGGATCGTTTCCTCGGTAAGCATGTCTTCCGGCGTTCCCATTCCGACCGCCTGCCCGTCCCTTAATACCAGCAGTTTATCACAAAACTGCGCCGCCAGGTTCAAATCATGCAGGACGGCGACGACCGTGATGCCCTCTTCCTTCCGCCACTGTGCCACCAGCTCCATGAACTGGTGCTGGTAGCGGATGTCCAGGTACGTCGTCGGCTCGTCAAGCAGCAGAATCTGCGGCTCCTGCGCCATCACTTTGCCTAGGGCGACGCGCTGGCGCTGCCCGCCGCTCAGCTCATCCAGCGGGCGGTCCGCAAGCGCGTGCAGCTGCAGCTTCTCCATAATGTTCTCGATCAAGGCGTCAGGATCGCCGCCCTCGTCCCGGCCGAGCCAATCCTGGTACGGGTAACGTCCCATCTCCAGTACTTCCCTGACCGGATAATGGACAGGAGGAAGGCCGTCCTGCTGGAGAACGGCCATCATGCGGGAGAGAATTTTCCGGTTATAGGCAGAGGCTGGTTTGCCGTGAATCAGCACCTCGCCGCTGCTGACCTTCTCCACGCCGGAGATCAGCTGCAGCAGCGTTGACTTGCCGCTGCCGTTCGGCCCGATAATCCCCCACCATTCGCCTTCCTGAACCGACCAGTTGAGGCCATGGAGAGCTGTGATGCCGCCATACTGTTTCCCTGCTTCCCTGATCTCGATCATGTCCATCTCCCCTTCCGCTGCTTTTTGTTCCGGTACAGCAAATAGGCAAAAAACGGAGCGCCTACGAAGGCCGTCACCACGCCGAGCGGAATCTCCGTCGGCGCCAGCAGGGAGCGGGCGATCGTGTCAGCCCAGACCATGAAGACAGCTCCGCCGATGGCCGACAGCGGAACGATCAGCCGGTAATCGGGACCGGTGATCAGTCGGATCACATGCGGAATGACGAGTCCGACGAACCCTATAATGCCCGCAACCGACACCGCGGCAGCCGTGAGCAGCGTGCTGACGAGCAGCACCCCCAGCTTCACACGATCCACATTCATTCCCATATGGGCCGCCTGCCGCTCACCTAAGGACAATAGATTCAGCGCGCGGGCCCGGCTCCAGACCACCGCAAATCCCACTAGAAAATACGGCAAAAGGATGGCCGTATACGACCATCCACGCAGGCTGAGGCTGCCCATTGTCCAATATATAATTTCATTGAT
Organism: Paenibacillus sp. FSL R5-0378; assembly: GCF_038009285.1. Classification (NCBI taxonomy): domain Bacteria; kingdom Bacillati; phylum Bacillota; class Bacilli; order Caryophanales; family Paenibacillaceae; genus Paenibacillus; species Paenibacillus sp. FSL R5-0378. The sequence goes on along the minus strand of NZ_JBBPAY010000001.1, from coordinate 1,912,040 downwards.
CGTCCGGTTCGACATCGCCGAAAGGAAGGATACGACCGCTCCGAGAAAGGACTGCATCACCACGCCTGACAGAATCAGGCTGTTCGTCGGAATTTTTCCGCTCTCCCTGGCCAACGCGATGACCATCCACAGCGTCAGCATTCCGGTCACGAAAGCGACCGCAGGCAGCGTCCAGCCGCCGAAAAACGAATACTGCAGCCCGAAAAAGATCAGGAACGACGCGCCTACCGCCGACCCCGAGGAAACCCCGAGCGTAAACGGATCGGCGAGCGGGTTGCGAAGCACGCCCTGAAATCCCGAGCCGGCCACGGCCAGAGCCGCGCCGACCAGCATGCCCAGCAGAATCCGCGGCAGCCGCACCTTCACAATAATCTGCTCAAACGATGCGTTCCACGTCGGGTCGATATGGCTTCCGATCCATGGAATCCGGTGCAGCAGAATGAGGGCGATGTCCCGGATCGGCAGCGCGACCGAGCCGATCCCCAGACAGATCAGCAGGGTCAGGACGAGCAGGACGATGCCGATTCCTCCATAGCCTGCCAGCTTTTTGCTCATTATTTAAACAGGTCCGGATAGATGGCCTTCGCCACTTCCTTCAGGCCCTGCGTGACGCGCGGGCCCGGACGGCTCAGCAGATTGTCGTCAAGACCGATGACCGCATCGTTCTTCACGGCTGTAATCTGGTCCCAGCCGCTGCGGCCTTTAATGATGTCGCCAAGGCTTTTCTTCGTCTTCTCGTCGATGACGCTTTTGGCATACAAAATCACGTCCGGATTGTCCTTGATGATTTTCTCTTCGCTGATTTCGCTCCAGCCCTCGGTATCCGCCGCCACATTTACGCCGCCGGCCAGGGTGATCAGCTCATCCATGAACTCACCCTTGCCGACCGTCCAGCCCGGCGAAAATTCGATGTATACCTTTTTCTTCTGCTCCGGCGTCAGCGATTTGACTGCTTCGGTAACCTCATTTTCCTCCTGCTTCATCTTGTCGACCACCGCTTTGGCTTCCGCCTGATGGTCAGTGATGAGGCCGTAGGTTTCGATATTTTTGATCACGTCATCGACTGTCTTCGGATCGGTCTTGAAAATTTGAATGCCAAGGTCGCGCAGCTTCTTCACCGCTTCCTCGCTCATCGAAATGCCCGTGAATACGATGTCCGGCTGGGCCGCAATGATCGCTTCCTCGTTCGGTTTAGTAATGCCGCCCATTTTCGCCTTGGACTTGGCTGCTTCCGGATAATCGTCATAATCGGATACCCCGACGATCTCGCTGTCCAGACCAATCGCGAAGAGCGCCTCCGTCTCTGCAGGAGATACCGAGATAATATGCTTCGGCGCTTCCTTGAAAGTAAAGGACTCTCCCGTCGCATCCTGAATGGTCAGCGGATAGGTTGTTTTCAGTTCGTCTGTCTTTGTCTGCGACGCACTGTTATCCGTGTTTTGCTCCGTCTGGGCAGCAGGCTGCTGCGAGGCGGAGCTGCCTTCGTTCTTGGCGCCGCAGGCGCTCAATGATAAGGCAAGCAGCAGCGCCGCGAGGCCTGTGGACCAGCGTTTCAACGTTACGTTCATGATTTCGTTCTCTCCCTCTTTGTCTATCGAATAATTTGCACAAAAGAGGCCTGACCGGTATACGAAAACGGAATAAACCTGACGGAAATGCTAGAGTTGCAGCGCCGCTGCTCACCATGAGCAGGTGTATGGCGTCTGCCGCTCCATTCTTTGTCAACTAAAAAACCCTGACTCTTGTTCGATCAAGAATCAGGGATTACGTCTGCACGGAACATCCCGCGGCATCGCCGCGATGGACCGGTGTGCCTTGTGGCATGGTGCGAGGCCAAGAGTTCAAGCCAATGCTTGCTTGAGCCGCGGCGAACATGCGTTATGAAGGGCACGTGAAACGTAATCCTTTCCTCGAAGGACCGTCATTTCCTCTCGTGAGGCAGGTCTCCTGACTTACAGGCTGGGTAAAATCGTCCCCGCCTTCCCATCCCGTGTTGCTGCGGGACAGTGGCTTCCTGGGGACATACCTGTTTACAGTGGCGGGACCGTGCCGGAGTTGCACCGGCTTCCCTTTTCACCCGGATCAACGCTCGCCTTATACGGCAGACAGCTTCCGGGACCTCACAAGCACTCCTATTCAATTATCCTGGCCATGCTTCTTTTGTCCTGATTATAGGGGAAAAGCCTGCGGGTGACAATGGAATTTTTGTGTCCAGCGACGCGCCGGGGTGCATGTCCGGTCACGTGCCCGGGAGCATGTCCGGACGCGGGCCCGAGAGCATGGCCAAACCCGGGGGAACGGCCGATTCGGGAAGCAAGTCCTTGTATGCCGGCGGCCTGAGCCCTTTCGCCGTTTCCCATTGCCGGAGTGCAGAAAAGCTCGGACCGGTCGATGACGACCATTACCTCGTTCGCATCCTCTCTCAAGCTTCATTCACCAGCATGCCGTCCCAACCGCCGGTTTCTCCAGTGAAGCTCAGCCGGATCCGCAGCAAACTCCCGGGCTGAACGTAAACGTCCCAGAAGGACAGCCCCGGGACGAGGCGGACCGCGAGCTGCCGCAAGACACCGCCATGAGCGACGATCAGCATTTTCGGCGGAACCGGCGATTCGGGGCCGGTGTCTTCCGGTCCTTGCGATCGGGAAAGAGCCGCCTTCCTGTCACCGATTCCTTTCGATCCGGGCAGTGCCGCCTCACCAGTCTCGTTCTCTTGCGATCCGGGCAGTACCGCCTTACCGGTCTCGATCCTTTGCAATCGGGAAAGTTCCGACCCGCCAATCTTCATCCCTTTCGACCGGGAAAGGACCGCCCCGCCGCCGGTCTGGGCCTCTGCCGGTCTTCTGCATACCCCTTCCACGTCCTTCAACAAGCTGCCGATAAACCCGTCGATCCTCCCGGCAAAATCCGCCCATGACTCCCCGCCCGGCGGGGTCACCTGCTGCGGCGAATCGATCCACTGCCGGTATAGGGGCTTATGCTGCAGCTGCTCATAGGTATGCCCTTCCCAGGCGCCAAAGTCCATTTCCCGCAGCCGCGGGTCATAAATCGCAGTATCTGCGTGCGCCGGACTGATGATCGCCAGTGTCTCCCGGCATCGGGCCAGGTCGCTGCAGTATATGCGGTGGAACGCCTTCCCGGCCAGCTCCCGGGCCAGCGGCGCAAGCTCGCCCCTGCCGCCCGGATCCAGCGGGATATCCGTATGCCCGAGGTAACGCTTCTCCCGGTTCCACCGCGTCGTGCCGTGCCGGACCAGCAGCAGATCGACCCGTTTCACTAGGACGTCCATAAGCTGCCCTCTGCCGCCCACAGCACGGCGATGCCCAGCAGAATAAAGATGACCGATACCGAGATGAGCAGCCGAATCGTCATCGTGATGTCGCGCGCCTCCATCGGGCGCAGCGCCTCGCCCATGTAAGCCCGGAACGAGGCGACGCCGTGGTAGACGTTTTCGCCGCCGAGCCGGATGCCGAGCGCCCCCGCCACTGCGGATTCGGGAAAGCCGCTGTTCGGGCTCGGATGCCGTCGCGCGTCCCGGCGCACGGTGCGCCAGGCTCTGGCGGCGTCCAGCCGCAGCAGCCAGGCGGACAGCACCAGGATGCCTGCGGTGATCCGGGCGGGAATGAAGTTCGCAATGTCATCCAGCCTCGCCGACGCCCAGCCAAGCTGCAAATATTTGTCGTTCTTGTAGCCGACCATGGAATCGAGCGTGTTCACCGCCCGGTAGGCCATCGCCAGCGGCGCGCCGCCGATGATGGCGTAGAACAGCGGCGAGACGACGGCGTCGACGATATTTTCCGCCACCGTTTCGACCGTGCCGCGGACGATCTCCGGCTCGTCCAAGTGGGCCGTGTCCCGGCCGACGATCATGCCGAGCGACTTGCGCGCCTCCGGCAGATCGCCGCACCGCAGATGGCCAAGCACTTCCTTGCCGGCATCCTTCAGGCCCTTGACGGCGATCGTCGTGGCGATCAGCAGCGCCTCCACCGCCCAGGCCAGCCACGGATGCACCTGATGCAGCCCCCAGAGCACAAGCCATGTCAGCAGCAGGGAGCCGCCCGCCACGATGACCGGGAGCAGTATCCCCGCCCTCTTGAGTCCTGACGGGCGGGTGACCCTTGCCCGAATGGCATTCTCCACCTTTTTGATCGCCTTGCCCATGCCGATGACCGGATGGGGAATCCACCTCGGATCCCCGATGATCCAATCGATGATAAAAGCGGCGGTAAGGATCCATATTGCGGTCATTTCCGCTCACTCCAGGCCGCCAGCAGGCCTTCCTTCACCGTGCTGTACACCGCGCGTCCGACCATCGCGCCGAGGTCGGTCGCGGTGCCCGCATAGCGGTGAAGCCCGGCGTAAGCGGCGCTTTGGCTGACGCCGAGAACGACGGCGTCCGTCGTCGTCCCCGTGGCGATCAGCCCATTGTCCGGGTCGCGCACGTCCAGATCGGCCAGCGCCGCGGCCTTGGCCTCCACCGCCGTCATGACGGCATTCAGCATGGCCGCCTTCGTCAACTGGCCGTCGATGGCCAGCATGATGTTGATCGTTCCCGGCGTATAGGCCGCGAACGTCCGCCGCTCCGAGCCGGCACGGGCCGCATTGGATACGCCGGCCGTCGTACAGCAGAACACTGCAGCCTGCTCGTTCTTCTCCTCATGCACCGCCGCATGGCGCAGCTGGACCGCCGTCAGCAGCCCCGCCGTCGTCTCCAGCGGGTATCCCCACGCCGTGAGCCATTCCTCTGTATCGCGGACCGGGTCGCTGCAGTCGTACGTCCGGTCTACATACATATTTGTCACCCGCTGCAGTCTGCTCATGCCGCCTCCGTGAATAGAGCTTCCGAGGCAGTCCAACAGCTCCGGCGCCTCAAGCAGCAAATGCCGCTCTTTCCGCGTCAACACGAGCCCCGGCCACACGGTGGAACGGTACGTATCCTGCAATCCGTCCATAAATGGTGTCGTCATCGCTTCTTATCCCCCATATCGATCTTGTGTTTATGCGGACTCCAAAATCCGGTCCGCAAAGGCTGTGCACATCGTCGCGTCAGCGGCTACCGGCATAGCAGCCGTACCAGCCCTGCGTCTTGGGCTTGCACAGCCTGTCCTTTCGTGCAGATCAGTGCAGATCATTCCGCCCGGCTGCGAGCACGTCGCCCAGCACCGCAAGCAGCCGCGCGTTGGCGTCCGCTCCCTTCACCGCAAACCGGACATGTCCCGGCCCCAGACCCGGGTACATGGCGCAGCTGCGGATCAGGACGCCGCGAAGCCCGAGCTCGCGCTGCAGCTCCCCGGCACTCCACGGTGCCGGCAGCTCCGCGAGCAGGAAATTGGCTTCGCCGCCGCTCACGCGGCAGCCCAGCCCCCGCAGGCCAGCCCTCAGCCGGGCGCGCTCTGCGGCGATCAGCTCCAGCGTCTCGCGCTCATGCGCCTCGCCGCCCTCGAGGCAAAATTCCCCGGCGAGCAGGGCCAAGCCGTTGACGCTCCACGTCACCTGCTTGCCCGTCATCGCCCGGATCACATCCGGATGCGCGGCCGCATAGCCCAGCCGCAGCCCCGGAATGGCATAAAACTTCGTCATCGAGCGGACCAGAATCGTCCGCGGAAACCGCTCCAGCTCCGGCAGCAGCGTCATCCGCTGCCCTTCCGGGATGAAGTCGATGAACGCCTCATCGACGACAAAATAGGTCCGGGTCCGCTCCGCCTCGGCCGCCAATTCCCGAATCTCTTCGAGCGGATACTGCACACCGTTCGGATTGTTCGGCTGCCCCAGAAAGAGCAGGTCCACCTTTTTCATCAGTCCGGCAATGTCCGGAACCTCAGCTCTCCAGTCGCGCTCCCGGCTGCCGAAGACGGCATGCACCTCGGCGCCGAACTGCTCCGACAGCTGCCGGTACTCCGAAAAGCAGGGCTGCACGATCCCGACCCTCGACGGCGCCAGCCCGAGCAGCAGGAGCGCCATCGATTCCGCCGCCCCGTTGCCGATGCTTAAATGTTCCGGTGCCACGCCCAGTTTGCGGGACAGCAGCGCTTTCAAACGGCGGTGTCCCGGATCCGGATAACGAAGGATAGAAGGCAGCGCCTGTCCCAGCTTCGCCATGACGCCTTCCGGCGGACCCAGCGGATTGATGTTGGCGCTGAAATCCAGAAAGGACGCCGGATCGCCGCCGTACAGTTCCGACGCGCTCTCCAGATCCCCGCCATGTCCGTATCGTTCCAGCATATGTATTTTCCCCCCAGCAGTTCACTGTCTTAAATCGCTTACGAATGACCCCATTATGGCGCCAAATTTCGCTGCGCGTCAATTCGGTTTTCGCTTTTGTTTCTTGTCCGCAATTGGTTTACAATAGACAAGGAACCGAATTAATTAAGGCCTTTTAACGGAGGAATCAAATATGCTGTTTATCGATAACCAGGGAATTACCGACCCTGCCGTCAATCTGGCGATTGAAGAATTCGCCCTCAAACATCTGCCCATGGACGACAGCTACCTGCTGTTTTACATTAACCGTCCTTCGATCATCATCGGTAAACATCAGAACACGATCGAGGAGATCAACCAGGAATACGTGAAGGACAACAATATCAAGGTCGTTCGCCGGCTCTCCGGCGGCGGTGCGGTGTACCACGACCTCGGCAACCTCAACTTCAGCTTCATTACCAAAGACGACGGGGAATCGTTCCACAATTTCCTGAAGTTTACCCAGCCGGTCATCGACGCGCTGCACCATATGGGTGTCAACGCGGAGCTGAGCGGACGCAATGACCTGCAGGTCGGCGAGCAAAAGATTTCCGGTAACGCCCAATTCTCAACCCGGGGCCGGATGTTCAGCCATGGCACGCTCATGTTTAACCTGAATCTGGACGATGTTCAGGCTTCCCTGAACGCCAATCCGGAGAAATTCAAGTCGAAGAGCACCAAGTCCGTGCGCAGCCGCGTTGCTAACATCAGTGAGCTGATGAACCAAAAGATGACGATCGAGGAATTCCGTTCCGAGCTGCTCCGCTACATTTTCGGCATGGAACCAAACGAAGTGCCGCAGTACAAGCTGACGGAAGCCGATTGGGAGATCATCAACCAAATTTCCAAGGACCGGTACCAGAACTGGGAATGGAATTACGGGCAGTCTCCGCAGTCCAACGTCAAGCATACGAAGCGGTTCCCGGTCGGCATCATCGACATCCGGATGGATATCAAGGACGCGCGGATTCAGGATATTAAAATATACGGCGACTTTTTCGGTGTCGGCGATGTGGCGGATATTGAGGACCGTCTGCGCGGCAAGCGTTACGAAGAGTCCGAAGTCCGGGAAGCCCTCGCGGACATCGACGTGAAGCACTATTTTGGCAACATCGTGATGGACGACCTGATCGGTCTGATCTTTTTGGAAGAATAGTCAGCTCCGGAAATCGTCCTTATTGTAGTAGTGACATACAGCAAAGAGAGGCCCCATGAATTCCATGGACCTCTCTTTTTTATCGCTCCAACCCTCTCATCCTATGATATAATCGGCTGCAAAAGCTTGCAGAAGGTTGGCGTTTCGCTCACCGCTCAGGCTGCTATGAACGGAGGTAAGGTTTTTCCATGGAAATCAGGCCGATCCTTGAAACCGACTATGAACGCGTGATCCCGGTCGTCAACGACTGGTGGGGCGGACGCCAAATGACGCATCTGCTGCCGAAGCTGTTTTTCGAGCATTTTCAAAATACCAGTTTTGTGATGGAGGAAAAAGAGAGTGGAAAGCTGGTCGCCTTCCTGATCGGTTTCCAGTCCCAGACGCATCCGAACGAGGCGTATATCCATTTTGTCGGCGTCCATCCCGATTATCGCAAGCAGGGTACGGCCCGGACGCTGTATGAGCTGTTTTTCGAAAAAGTTCTTCAGCTCGGCTGCAATACGGTGCGCTGCATTACCTCAGCTGTGAACGAAACGTCCATGAAATTTCACGCCCGCATGGGCTTTAAGCTGACGATGGCCAAAGACTATGCAGGTCCCGGGCAAGATTACATCTTATTCGAAAAGAAGCTGAATATGGACAGTGAAAAATAAGCATACAAAAAGCTGCCGCTAACCGGCAGCTTTTCTAATAGAGATCATTTTCTCATTTATATTTACGCCAGTCCATGCTGCTGTTCTCCAGCAGATGTTCAAAATCGTTATCAAGGCGCTTCTGTTCTGCTTTGCGCGCTTCGGCCGCTTGTCTCTCCTGCTCTTCCTTCTGCTTCTGCTGCTCCGCCTTCAGCTCACTGGACTGCTGCTTCAGCTTATCCAGCACCTCGCTGCTCAGGAGATCCTTCAGCGTCGCCGGTTTATCCGAGACTTGCGGCTTGCTTGGGGCTTGGTTTCGGTTCTTCTTAGCCATCGTATCATCTCCGTTTCCACCCACATTATAGCAGGTTTCCCAGGCTCCGTCATGCCCTGAAGCCGCCCTTAGCGCCTTTTTGATCCTTGTTCTCCCTCGGGTTTTACGATACAATTTGGTCGCTTGCCTGTTTTGCACAGGCCGATCGTACGAACCGTGAAAGGAATGACTTCATTTGAACCGCTCCCGTATTGCCGACCTCAGCCTGCTCATCGTGGCGATGATGTGGGGATGTACCTTTTTGATCGTGCAGCATGCGGTCCGGGTCCTGCCTCCCCTTGCCTTCAACGGCATCCGCTTCTTGGGTGCGGCGGTGCTGCTGGCTCTGATCATTACGTTTTTCTACCGCAGCCAGTGGCGGGATATTTCCGGCAAAATGCTGCTCCACTCGTGCCTGCTGGGCCTTTTTTTGTTTCTGGGCTATGCCTTTCAAACGGTGGGACTGCTGTACACGACCACTTCGAACGCCGGTTTTATTACCGGCTTGTCCGTCGTGTTTGTTCCGTTTTTGGCGCTCCTGCTGCTAAAAAGCCCCATTTCCCGCTATACGTGGATCAGTGCACTGCTGGCCGCCGCCGGCTTGTACCTGCTGGCTTTCGCCGGCACCGCCCTTACGCTGAACAAAGGCGACTTTCTCATCTTCCTGTGTGCGGTGGCGTTCGCTCTGCATGTGGCGTATACGGGCGTGTTTGCGCCGCGCTATTCCGCGCTGCCCCTGGCTGCGATGCAGATGGCGGTTGTCGGGCTGCTCAGCCTCCTCTCCTCGTTGTTATTTGAGGATGTGGGCCCGCTGACGCAGGTGGCGGATCGTCTGCTGAAGCCGGAAGTGATCTGGGCGCTCCTGGTGTCGATCGGTCCGACCAGCGCGTTCGCCTTTTGGATCCAGACCGTGTGCCAGAAATATACGAACCCGTCGCGGGTGGCCGTCATTTTTGCCATGGAACCGGTCTTTGCAGCATTGACGGGCGTCACCTTCGGCGGAGAGGTGCTGGGCGCTGCGGCGGGACTGGGATGTATTTGTATTTTTGCCGGAATGATCCTCGCGGAATTGAAATCTGCCCCGCGTGAGGTACAATAAGAAAAGTATGATCGATGTAATCCACAGAAGACAGACCGCTTTTAGTGGAATCTTTTCTTGCGAGATCAAGATGCTTTTCCCAATAGAGGTTGGACTTTCTGATCTCTAAAGAAAAGTATGATCGATGTAATCCACAGAAGACAGACCGCTTTTAGTGGAATCTTTTCTTGCGAGATCAAGATGCTTTTCCCAATAGAGGTTGGACTTTCTGATCTCTAAAGAAAAGTATGATCGATGTAATCCACAGAAGACAGACCGCTTTTAGTGGAATCTTTTCTTGCGAGATCAAGGCGCTTTCCCCATAGAGGTTGGACTTTCTGATCTCTAAAGAAAAGTATGATCGATGCAATCCACAGAAGACAGACCGCTTTTAGTGGAATCTTTTCTTGCGAGATCAAGGCGCTTTCCCCATAGAGGTTGGACTTTCTGATCTCTAAAGAAAAGTATGATCGATGTAATCCACAGAAGACAGACCGCTTTTAGTGGAAACTTTTCTTGCGATAATAGAATGCTTCAGCTTCGCTGAAAACGATAGATTCTATTATCTAGATAAGAGCCATACTGTGCAGGAATGTTTAGAGAAATACCCATCCTGTGGTAGAGAGAACATGGACGAGCATTTCAGCGCCCTTATAGGCGGAGAGGTTCGCCATGATTAAAGGAGAGAGAATCATGTACAAATTGATCGCGATCGACATCGACGATACTCTGATTAACGACGATAAAGAGGTGACCCCGGGCACCCAGCAGGCGCTGGAGCAGGCGGTCGCCAAAGACGTAGTCGTCACGCTGGCCACGGGCCGGGCCTATGCCTCTGCCCAAGCCATTGCCCGCCAAACCGGGCTGAACGTGCCGATCATTACGTACCAAGGGGCACTGGTCAAAAACCTGATGGACGAAAAAGTCCTTTACGAGCGCTACGTGCCAAAGGATGCGGGCTACAAGCTGTTCCAATACTGCATCGAGCATAACCTTCACCTGCAGGTTTATATCGACGACAAGCTGTACGCCCGTGAAGAGAACCAGAAGCTGAAGGATTACAGCGAGCTGAACCGCACACCTTACTATATCGAGCCGGATTTTGAAAAGCTGATTGCCCAGAAGACGCCGAAAATGCTCATCATCGACGATCCGGCCTACCTGGATCAGCTGATCCCGATTCTGCGCGACCTGCTGGGAGACGAAGTGCACATCACCAAATCGAAGCCGCACTTCCTCGAAATCATGCACCGCGAAGGCACCAAAGGCCATGCCCTCACCTTCCTCGCCAGCCACTTTGGCTGCGACATGTCCGAGACGATCGCCATCGGCGATTCCTGGAACGACCATGAGATGCTGGAAGCGGCTGGCCTGGGCATTGCGATGGGCAACGCCATACCGGCGCTGAAGGACATTGCGAACTACGTAACGTTAAGCAACAACGACGAAGGCGTGAAGGCCGCAATCGAGAAGTTTGTGCTGAACGTTTAATTCGCCAGGAGAGATCCACCTTAAAGTTCAACCCAAAAAGACAGCCGCGAACCAGGATCACCGCTCCTAGTTCGCTAGCTGTCTTTTTGTTTGACGACTAATATTTCCCGGCTGCTGGTTTACCGTTTACTGAACCGCTTTGGCCCGGTCCTTGCCTTTATCCGATTCGCCGGCGTTTTTGTTGGCGGCTTCCCGGTCCTGCTGCATTTCCTCCACGGTCTTCACCTTGAGGCGTGCCGCACCGCGGTATCCTTCCCGGGTCGGAATCAGGTTGCCGGAAGCCAGCCGTACCGCTGCCTCGGCGATGGCATCCCCATATTGCGGCAGCCACTGCTCCTGTGCCACGAGCATTTCGTCGACCATCTGCCAAATTTCGTTCGGGTTGCACACCGCGCCGACCAGCGGGTCCATCATGAACGCCTGGCGAAGCAGCTTGTCGTCGCCGTGTACGGCCGCTTCCACCGCCAGCCGCTGCACAGAAATGCTCGCATTGCAGACCGCCGCCGGTCCGAGCGGCAGATCCCCAACTACCGGCATGGAGATGCCGTTGCGGTCGACGTATCCCGGAGCCTCGATGATCGCGTCATCCGGCAGATTGGTGATCACTCCGTTGTTGACCACGTTGAAATGCCCCCGGTACACCCGCCCCGTCTCCAAGCCTTCGATGATGTAGGATCCGTGCTCATGGCTGCGCTGGTCCTGCTTGTATTCGAACGGCTTCTCCTTCATCCAGTTGGGAAAATCGGTCTCAAACCAGTTGCGCCCTTCCGTGCAGACGCGAAGGTATCCTCCGGTCTCCCCGTTGATCCAGCTGCCGAGGTCGATCCAGTCGTTGATTTCGTCCGCCCGCTTGCGGTACCACGGAACATACTCGCTGAGATGCCCGTTCGATTCCGTACTGTAATAGCCGAAGCGGCGCAGCATGTCGATCCGTACCTTTTCCGTCCGGCTGAAATCCGGATGCTTCTCGAACGCTTCCAGCAGCTTGCCGGTCAGGTCCTCCCCATTATGGCGGATCTGGATATACCATGTCTGATGGTTGATGCCCGCGCAGATGATATCCACTTCCTCCTGCTTCAGGCCAAAAGCTTCCGCAATTTGCCAGTGACCGCCCTGCACCCCATGGCACAGTCCGACCGTGCGGACCCCGCCGTACTTGTTGCAGGCCCACGTGAGCATCGCCATCGGATTGGCGTAGTTCAGCAGCAGCACGTCCTTGGACGCCATTTCGCGGATGTCCTTGCAGATGTTCAGCATCTCGGCGATGCCGCGCTGTCCGTACATGATGCCACCTGCGCACAGCGTGTCGCCCACGCATTGATCGACGCCGTATTTCAGCGGAATGTCCACATCCGTCGCGAACGCCTCCAAGCCGCCAACGCGGATCGTACAGATGACGTATTTGGCATCCTTCAGCGCCTCGCGGCGGTTCGTTGTCGCGTGAATGTTAATGTCCAGCCCGTTCTCCCGAATGTCCCGCTGGCACAGCTCGGTTACCATGTCCAGGTTGTGCGGATTGATGTCCGTAAAAGCAACTTCCACGTTATGAAATTCCGGAACGGACAACAGGTCGCGCAGCAGTCCACGGGTAAAGCCAATGCTTCCCGCCCCGATAAAAGTAATTTTAAATGACACGGCAAAAACCGCCTCCCTCAAGAATAGTCGCCAGGTTCACCCTGATACAGGTATTGTAGCAACCCTTCCTGGGAAAACGTTATCAAATTCATGACCTCTTTGCCGGAAAAGTGTCAACAATTCTCACTTTTTGGATTCGGATTAATGCACGTCACGGGAATCCACGTACCCTGCGATCCGGGAAGCCTTCCGGTATTCGACCGGTGTCTGGCCGGTATGCTTTTTGAACATCAGATGCAAATACTGACGGCTGCCGATCCCTACATAATCCGCGATATCCGCCACAGGAATTTCCGTCTGCCGCAGGAGCATCGCCGTTTTATCCATCCGGTAGGTGTTCAGGTATTCCATGATCGACATGCCTGTCTTCTGCTTGAATACCCGCTGCAAATACCCGGGGTGAAGCCGGACATGCTCGGCGGCGTCTTTAACCTGGATGCTGCGATCGTAGTTCTGATACAGGTACTCGATGCACTGCCGCACGTACATGCTCTGCGTATCGGGACCGGCCTCCACGTATTCCTGATGCAGCCGGGCAATCCGGATCAGCAGTTCGGCGAGCATCAGCTGCGGCATCAGCTCCTGTCCGGATTCGGCGGCGTCCAGCTCCAGAACAAGATTTTTCAGCAGCTGATGCACGTCATGAAACTCCCTAAGCACGACATAGGGAGCCGGGTTCTGGAACAGCGCCGCCAGTGCCTCCTCTCCCTCGGCAAGCTGTTTCGTCGACGGCAGCACCCCATCCCGCTCAACAAAGCGGAATTCGATGTTGAGCATCCGGCAGCACCCCGTCACCAGCAGACGATGGGGAACGGTTCCGTCCAGCAGGATAAAGCCGCCCTTGGTCAAATGCACGACCGCTTCGTTTTCGCCAAACGGCTTCACCCCGACTGAGCAGTTCCCGTCTATGACATACATGATTTCGGAGGAGCCATGGGTATGCAGCGCCATGTCAAACCCGTTCCACTCTTTAAAATAGTAGGCGCTCACCTCCGGACGGCAGTCCGCCAGCATCAGCTGTTCGGGAAATAATCCGCCGGGTTCCCATCCGTCCAATTCGCTGTCATTCCATCGGCTGACGTTTGCCATGGATACGAACCTCCTTTTTCCCTTAACGGTCAGCCCAGCTCAAGCTTCATTCCGGCCACGGCTAGCGTCACCTGCGGAGGGAGCGGATAAGACCGGTTCAGGTCGATATCATGCGACATATGGGTGTAGACCGTTCTCAGCGGCTTCACCTCCTGCAGCAGCTCTGCCGCTTCCTTCATATCGTACACGGACCGGGTGGGATAAGGCGCCGTCTCATGGAAAAAGCTCGTCCCGAGCACCAGCAGATCCAGGCCGTGCAGCGGCCGTTTCTCCTCCTCGTTCAGACCGATCGAGTCCGAGCAGTACACCCAGCGGAAGCCCGGCTTCTCCAGCCGGTATGCATAGGCATAACCGTTCGCCCCATGCGTCACCTTCCACGTGGTAATGTTCCAGCCGCCAAGCTCGATTCCAGCATCAGCGGGAATCATTTGAAGCTGCCTGTGGATCCACGGAAACTGCCGCTGAATTTGGTCCAGCACCTCCTGCGGGGCATACAGCTCCCCTTTGGCCTGCCGCCAGCGGCATTCATCCGCCCACTCCGGCAGCCCGCCGATATGGTCAAAATGCGCGTGCGTCACCAGCATCCGCGCCGTCGCCCGCTGCCCGATCGCTTCCATCTGGCTGCGCCAATCCGGGCCGCAATCGATAAGAAAGCTGTCGGTCTCCCCCTGCCCCTGGACGAGCACGGAAGAACGCAAGCGCTGGTTCATCCCCGTCATCCGGGCCTCCTCGCACACCTCGCAGCTGCAGTACACGCGCGGGACGCCCATCGCGTCCCCGGTTCCTAAAAAGATCAATGCGTCCATTGCGTCGGTCATCTCCTTATTTTTCCTATGTATGTAGGGTGGTGGTTATATTCCTGGTTCGTTACAGCTATCTTACCATATTCGCCTTTCCGAGAGTTCTCGGTCCAGAGACCGACTACAAAATCATACCAGCGGCGATTTAAGCCGGCCGCTTATTCGAGTACACTGAGATCAAAGCTGCGAACGACGGACGCATCAGGCACCGCTGTTAAAACTGCCCCTGACCGGCGCAAGCCGGACAAAGATGATCGGATGAACCGCATGATGCGGGTGCCCGGTGCCTGGGAGAAGTCCATCAACCACTCAAGTTCGCCATATTTGTACCGTAAAATTTAGAAGAAACGAGGTCACCCGCATGGAGCTTTTCCGCAATGCCACATTTGTTAAAATGTTTTTGGCCAACTTCGCGTCCCAGCTTGGGTCAATGGTTGGCAGCATGGCTTTCGCCTTTTATCTCGTCGACCGCTTCAGCAGCCAGCCCGCTTACGCCACGTTAGCCGAGCTGATGTATTCTCTGCCGACGCTGGTCGTGTTCCTGTTCGTCGGCGTGCTTGCCGACCGACTCGACCGCAAACGCATCGCCGTCAACAGCGACTGGATCCGCGCGGTCCTCTCCCTGGTCCTGCTGCTCGCGATTTATGAAAACTGGATCGTCGGGGCGTTTGCCCTTCTATTTCTGCGCAGCGCCATCTCGAAGTTTTTTGCACCCGCCGAAATGAGCCTGCTCCAGGGGGTCATGAAACCTGAACAGTACGTGCAGGCGTCCAGCCTGAACATGTCCATCTCGGGCGTATTCATGCTCTTCGGCATGAGCCTCGGATCGGCAGCTTACTATTACCTCGGCATTGAAGGCGCCATTCTGATCGACATGGCCAGCTTCGTCATCTCCGCCCTGCTTCTCATGTCATGCCGTTTCCCGCAGCATGTCTCCCAGCCTAACGGCAAAGTACGCTTGAAAGACCTGAATCTGAAAAGCATCGCCGCCGACTTCGGCATGGGCTTTCAATACATCGTCCGTTCGCGCCTGCTGCTGGCGATAATTCTCGGCTTTTTCTTCTTCGGCATCGTCAACGGCGTGTTTTCGATCCTGCCCCTCTTTACAATGAAATACAAGCTTAGTCCGGAGCACTACGAGGTGTACACACCTTTAGTAATGGTATTCCTCGGGATCGGCTACCTGGTCGGCAGCGCAATCAGCACCCTGCTTATCAAAAAGATCGGTAAAGTCGGCGTGCTGATCACCGGATTGTTCCTCATCGGCATCATTACGCTGGTCGCCGGCGGTTTCCACCACATTCAGCTGTACCTGGGCACGATGGTGCTGCTCGGTGTGATCCTCGCTCCGATCAACGTTGTGCTGGGCGGATGGCTGCCGGAGCTCGTCGAGCCCCAAAGCATGGGCCGCGTCAGCGCCTGGATCGAGCCGCTCAACACGACCGGCCAGGCGATCGCGCTCGGATTTCTGGCCGTCGCCTTCCCCGGCCTGGTATCCGTCACCGCACTGTACTGGATTCTGGCGGCCAGCATCTTTATCGTCAGCGTCTATTACCTCGCCGTCCTGCCTTCGCTCAGCCGCAGGCACCAGCAGCAGGAGATGAACGTTGAAATGCCCGGCTGATGGCCGGGCTTTACTTAAAAAAGAAGAAAGCCCCTTCCCATAAAGGAAGGGGCCAGTATGTAACTGGTTCTTACTAATAAATCGTCAACGCCGCAGCCACGGTAACCCCAATAAAGCATATGTTCCCGATCGTATTGATCATTTTATCGCTGCCGAAGCTGATTTTGACTCGGCGCACCACACTGAAGAAAAGCATCACGCCCACAATATGAATTACAAACCGCATCGGCGAATCCGATTCATTCACATAACCGACCAGCATTTTGCTACAGAATATCCACAGTACGGCCAAAAACGTAAACAGTGCTGCACTGTACAGGTACCGCGAAACACCTTTTACCAAGGAATAACCGCTCCTTCCGTCTGGTTTATAGGACAGTTCCAACTGACTATTGTCTAACCCTATTTTCCGACTGGTCTTTATCATTAATCCAACTTTACTTTTAACTTTAACATAGAACTATATTTCCAACAATTCCCTTATTCATAAAAATGTCAGACTCTAGTTTTCGGATCAACTTGTCCGGGATCAGCCCACATAACGGTTACTCCCACATTACTATTCTGCCAGCCAATCCCCTTGGCACACAAAAAAGCAGGCCCCCGCCAAGCGGTCGCCTGCTAAAACCCTGCTCCGATTTCTGCCACTCAAATCCCCGCCAGCACCTGGTACCACACACCCCGCTTGGAGTAGAGCGTGCTGCGCACCTCATCCCAGCCGCCGAGGTAGTTGATATCAAACAGCCCTTTCGGCACCGGGTACTTGGCCGCATTGACCTTCAGCACCTCATCGTCGACGGGCCGGAAGCCGTGTGCGGCGAAGATTTCCTGTGCTTCCTTGCTCCACAGGTACTTCACGAACGCTTCGGCCACCTTGGTGGTGCCGTGCTTCTTGGCAAAAGCGTCCACGACGGCGGCCGGATTCTCGATCAGAATCGTGTTCTCCGGGATGACGACGTCGTATTTGACGCCTTGCTGAATTCGCGCCAGAAGCTCATTCTCGTACGTGACGATGACATCGCCCACGCCGTACTCGAACGCCGCCATAGACGCCCGGCCGCTCTTGTCGAGCGACTCCACGTTCTTGTGGACCTGCTCCAGGAAGGCTTTGGCCGCGGCCGGATCCTTGTGACCCTGCTGCTCCGAAGCTTTCAGACCTGCGCCGTAAATCGCATTGATGTCCCACTGCGCCCCGCCCGAAGTCTTCGGGTTGGGGTACAGCACTTTGACCCCCGGCTTGGTCAGGTCCTGAAAATCCTTGATCCCCAGCGGATTCCCTTCCCGCGTGCCCAGCACGACGATGGACCGGGTGACCATGCCTTGATCCGGATGTTTTGTCTTCCAGTCCTTATCGATGAGCCCCGCGCTGACGAGCTTATCGACGTCTCCCTCCATCGCGAGCAGCGTGACGTCGGCCTCAAAGCCGCCGGCAATCGCCCGCGCCTGGGTTCCCGACGCCTCATAGGACTCTTGGAATTTGACCGTCTGCCCGGTCTTCTCCTTCCACTCCTGCTGAAACTTCGGCAGGATGTCGGCCATCGCATCCTTCGCCACGCTGTACGCGCCGATCACCAGGGTGACGTCGCCGCCCGCTGCTGATACGGTGCCATTCACCGGAGCATCCTTGCTGCAGCCGGTAAAGACGAGAATGCAGGCCAGCAGCAGAGCGCCGAGAAGACCCGGGCGGAGTGCCGGCTTTCTATCGTGATTTTGCATCGTCTGCTTTCGCATCGTCTGCCACTCCTTTAGGCTGAAACTTGCCGTGTTTGCCGCATCAGCCTGCCGGAGGGCAGGCTGGAATCGTAATACCGATGATCTTCACAGAAGCGGTATGGCTGTGTCATCTCTAAATTACGGAAGTATCCGTGCTAAAAGTAAGTATTTTCAGAGGACCAATATAAGGTTTCAAATAAGCGATACTCCGATCCCTTTAAATAATGACCGGCATCGGGTCCACCTTAAGCCGGTTTTCTTCGATCCAGCTGCGCTCATCGTTGAACAGGTAGGCGCGGTGCACCAGCACCCGTACCGGCTGTCCCGGCTGCAGCGTATCCTTCTCCAGCGATCGGTACGTCATCAGCTTGTGGCTGCCGACTTCGACCTCCACCATCCACTCGCTGCCGCGGAAATGCAGATGGCGCACGATGCCTTCCTCCGTCGCGGACAGCACCCGGAATTCGTCGGGCCCGCCGACTTCGATGTACTCCGGCCGGATGAGCGCCCGGGTACCGCTGCCCCCGGCAGCTTCCTCGAAGCCTTTCAGCTCACGCGCATTCTCCACCACGGTGGACTCCCCGATAAAGGTCGCGACGAACGGCGTCTTCGGCTCCTTGTAAATATCCCACGGGGTGCCCTTTTGCTCCAGGCGTCCCTGATTAATGATCATAATTTCGTCAGCTACCTCGATCGCCTCGTCCTGGTCATGCGTCACGAAGATCGACGTGATGCCCACCCGCTCGATCAGCTCCCTGAGCCAGGAACGGAGCTCCTGCCGGATCTTGGCGTCGATCGCCGCAAACGGCTCATCCAGCAGCAGCAGCTGCGGCTCCGGCGCGAGCGCCCGGGCAAAGGCGACCCGCTGACGCTGCCCGCCGGAGAGCTGCTGCGGATAACGCTTCTCAAAACCCGCCAGCCCGGTCAGCTCGACCAGCTCCATGACCCGGTCCTTGATCTGCGACTTCGGCGTTTTCTTCACTTTCAGTCCAAAAGCAATATTGTCGAACACCGTCATATGCTTAAACAGCGCGTAGTTCTGAAACACAAAGCCGATGCCCCGCTCCTGCGGCGGAAGCGCGTTGACCAGCTCTCCGTGGAAGCGGATTTCCCCGCTGTCCGGCGTCTCCAGCCCCGCAAGCATCCGCAGAATCGACGTTTTGCCGCCGCCGCTCGGCCCGAGCAGACCGATCAGGTGGCCCTTTTCAATCCCAAAATGCACATCCTTTACGGCATGAAAATCACCAAAATGCTTGTTCAATCCGCGAACTTCCACATGCATATCAGCGCACTTCCCTTCTTTTTTTGGCCCATTCCATCAGGAGGAGCAGACTTACCGAAAAAGCAGCCAGAACCAGCGCAACGCTGTTGGCCGAAATGACATTGAAATTTTCCACGTCCTGGTATACCAGTGTCGTCGCCGTTTGGGTCCTGTTAATGATATTACCCGATACGACGAGTACCGCTCCGAACTCGCCCAGCGAGCGCGCCACCGTCAGCACGATGCCGTAAATAACCGCCCAGCGGATCGACGGCCAGGTTACTTTCCAGAACGTCGTCCAACCATAAGCTCCCAGCGTCGAGGCGGCTTCTTCCTGCTGAGCCCCGATCTCCTGCAGCACCGGCATCACCTCGCGCACCATGAGCGGAAAAGTGACGAACAGCGTAGCAATGACCATCCCCGGAAAGGCGTACACGATTTTAAAGCCAATATCTTCGAAAAAGGTCCCCACCGCGCTTCCCGGCCCCAGCAGGAGCACGATCATCAGCCCCCCAATCACGGGGGACACCGCATACGGCAGGTCGACGATGCTGTTCAGAAACCGCCGGAGCCCGCCGCTCATCCAGCTGCCGCGAACGAGATAGATAGCCATCATCATGCCAAGCAGCGTGTTCAGCACCGTCACAGTGACGACGATGAGCCCGGTCATCATCAGGGCGTGCAGCGCCTCAGGCCTTGCCAGGGCATCGCCCAGACCGCCCAAACCACCTTCGAAGGCACCCATGACCATTTTGCCGAGGGGAGCGATCAGCAGCAGGAAAAAGACCAGGTATGTCAGCGTAATCCACAGTTTCTTCATGCTCTCTTCCCCTTCGTCTGCACAAAATTCACGACCCAGAGTATGACAAAAGACAGCGTCAGCAGCAGAATCGACACGGCGGCGGCCCCGGCAGTATTGTCGCTCTCAACCTCCCCGTAAATAAACACGGAGGCGATCAGCGTCCGGCCCGGGATGTTGCCGGCCACGAGCACGACAGCCCCAAACTCCGCCAACGCCCGGGAGAAGGCCAGCATTCCTCCGCTGAGCATACCCGGCAGCATGGATGGCAGCACGACTTGGAAAAAGATTTTGGTGCCCGAAGCCCCCAGTGTCCGCGCCGCCTCCTCCTCGGAAGGATCGATCTCCTCCAGCAGCGGCTGCACCGCGCGGATGACGAAAGGAAACGTGACGAACACCATGGCGATGACGATCGCCGGCTGATGGAACACGATTTCAAAGCCGAGCGCCTCGGCGGCTCCGCCGATCAGGCTGCCCGGTCCGAGCAGAAGCAGAATCATGAGGCCCCCGACCGCGGTCGGCAGGGCAAACGGGAGATCCACCAGACTGTTCAGCAGCGATCTGCCCGGAAAACGGTAGCGGACGATCACCCAGCCGATCATCGTACCGATCAGAACGTTAATCATCGTGGCCACGAGGGCCAATTTCAGCGTAAGGAGCACGGATTTCCACGCGATCGGGTCTTTCACGCTTTCGGCAAAAGCGCTCCATCCCAGCGAGAACGAATGATAATACACTCCCAGCAAAGGGAGCACGACCAGCAGTACAAAATAAAGAAGAACGGTGCTTCGAAAACCCCAGGTCCAGCCTTTATGTCGCAGCAGTGTATTCACTTGACCCCTCCCTGCCTCCGGGAATCGGCCCGGTCGGCGCTTGACGATTGATGATTTCCATTATAGATTAAATTATTCCTATTTGACTACTTGGTTTTTGCTTATCAGTACTTTACCAAAAACTGTCTCACACCGTCAATACAAAAATAGATTTATTTCCAGTCTCCGTTTACGCCGCAAAGAAAAGAGCCTGCACGAGTGCAGGCTCTGCATTTTTCAGTCCAGAACATTCGGCCCGTTTCGGGGCAAAGCCAAGGTCTAACCGTGATGATCCTTTGCCTCATCGAGACCGTCGGCGATGGAACTCCCAGCACTCCACTCTGTTATCGCTTCACCACGGACATATGGAGTTGATCGGCATGCGCAGTTCTTTTCGAACGTCTTTGGAAGGTTGCCAGGATGACGCCGCAAATAATCAACACCGATCCCGCAACTTGTATGTAGCTGATCGGCGTACCTAGAATGAAGTAGCCTGACACCATCGCAACAAATGGCTGCAAATTCAGAAACAGGGACGCGGTCGCGGCACCTACCTGGTGAATTTGAGCGTTCCAGACGACGGCGCATAATCCTTGGATAAGCAGCGCGGACCCAATTAAGACAAGCCACCATACATAGTGTGGACGAATCTCAGCATGCGGTTCGATCCAGATCGATACCGGGAGTACCGCAATAAAGCCCAGCATCGTAGAGTAAGCCGTTGCCACAAGCGGTTCGATGCGCTCTGTCAGCTTTTTCATGAGAACGACAGACCCTGAAAATGCCAGCATGCAAATCAGCATCCATCCAATCCCGGACGAGATGCGAAGCATAAAACCTGCGCCATTTACTACAACGAAAAAGACACCGGCAAAGGCGACGACCGACCCCATCGTCATCCGAAGCGTAAACGGTTCCTTCAGAAACAAGCGGGCAAACAGCGCGGTACAAATCGGTGATAATGATAATATCAATGAAGCCGTCGTCGCATCGACCGTGCGCAGCCCCGTAAAGAAGGTGACTTGATGCAGCAGCATCCCCACTAGAGCATACGGTATGAAGTACACGGCATCCCGCAGCGAAACCCGCACCCATCGGCGGGTCACAATCAAATAAACGAGCAGGAACACCGAGGAGACGGCAAGCCGATAGGCCGATAGATGCAGCGCTGGAAATGCTTGCAGTAAAAGCGAGCCCAGTACAAAGTTGCTACCGTAGAGTGATGCGCAAAACAATAGAAGCAGATAGGATCGCAAACGATTCGCCTTCTTTCAAAAAAGTGGGTACGAAAAAAGCCTGCGGCAGCATGCCGCAGGCCTCGTTTTAGGCATATGAAACTTCGGGCACTGTACCCGGGTTATTTCGACGGGATGTACGATTCGTCCAGGAAGCTGCGGATCGCTTGGAAAGCCTGCATCCTGTTCTTCTCCAGCAGCACCATGTGCGTTCCTTCCCCAATCTCTACCCAGCGGCGATAAACGGCGCCGGTCAGTGACGTGAAAAAGTTTTGCGCCAAATCAAGAGGCACATCGATGTCCCATTCCGCGTGAACAAGAAGGACAGGCACCGTGATCTCCTTGGGCTCATAAAAAGCTCTGTTAGCCGTCCAGTATTCACGGATGTCCAGAATCGGCCCATTGGTCGCCCGGATATGTCCCGGATGGACGCTTTGGCTTCCCGGATCGGAAGCTAACGTTGCTTCGGTCCATTGTTCGAACCAGCCTTCCGGAATCAAATCGTTGCGTTTATCTTCAGGGGCAGCGCTTAGCCAGCGTTCCTTCGTGCTTCCGACCGGAACGAGACGATAGGAGCCGAGGGGACCTCCGTTATCGATAGGGACCGGTTTCGTGCTCAGCCACTGAGGTGCGACCAGAATAAGCTTGTTTACTTTATCGTTGTTTCGGCTCGTATACGCCCCGGCAACCGTTCCGCCCCAGGACATTCCCAGAACGTTGACCTTCGATAAATTTCGATGTTTTAAAACGAAGTTTACCGCCGAGCCTAAGTCCCGAACTCCCGTTTCCGTGCGAACCAGCGGAGGGTTGGAGTCAGCGGGCTGCTCCATCTCCGGGGGTCTCGTCGAGCCTCCATAGCCGCGTACATCCACGGCATACACGTCGTAACCATGGCTTGCCAAATAGTCCAAGAACGTGAAACCATCCAATTCAACGTCATACAAACTGCCAATCGGATATGTGGCACCGTGAACCATGACAATCGTTTTCTCGTTCGTGAACGTGTTCATGGAAGCCGGACGTTTGTTGCGTACATAAAGTTCGATTCCGGACGTATCGCTGGGGATACGGTGGTCTTCGGTCAAAATCGGTGTATCGTGCCTAAAATCGTTTGTCGTCATGGTGTCAGCACCTTTCAATGTGATTAGGTAAATTTATTAGATGAATTCCCATTTGAATCCGTTGCCGTCACGAGTCACGTACCCCGCAGAACTCCCCGGAAAATGGGTACTGAAATAAATGATGGGCCGATCCGCGACATACTCCAATACCCTGCGCCGGGAAACGCGTGCTTGTTCCGTGAATTCGCAATACATGGAATTCCACTCGGGATGATATACCTGAAACGGATGGTGCATCACGTCAGCACCGAACAAAGCTTCTTCTCCGCCGGACGTGAGGCTGATCGACATTTGACCGATGCTATGGCCGGGAGTCGGAATAAATTTGAACATATCGAGGAACTCTCCCCCCTCTGGAGGAATTGTCTTCACCAGTCCAGCTTCGACGACAGGCAAAACGCTCTCTTCGTATACGTTAAAGTTAGGTTCGTTTTCTTTATTATGGCTGGCCGGGCTGGAGTAATATTGTTGTTCCGAAAGCGGAAATACATAGGTGGCGTTCGGGAACGTCGGTACCCAATTACCGCCTGCAAGCCTTGTATTCCAGCCGACATGATCCACATGCAAATGCGTCAACAGGACATAGTCCACGTCTTCCGGCGTAACCCCCGCCTCCAGGAGACGATCAAGATACGGCAGCTTTAGATTGGACAATTCCGGATTATACGGAAGATTTTTATCATTTCCCGTGGCTGTATCGATAAGGATCGTATGGTCCGGAGTCTTCACGACCCAAGTTCCAATACTAACGACAAGCTGAGAATCCCCGTCGATTAGGCCGGCGGGAAGGGTATCCCGATTCTTTTCCAGAAACGCCGGGTCCCACGAGCCCGCAAAATAAATTTCCGGCGGGACGCCGCTCAGCGTCATTTCCGTGACACGGGTTACGGTTGCGTCGCCTACTTGATAGACTTTGTTCATTTGAAATCCTCCGGTTTTCTTTCTAAATCGTAGATCGTTCGAGACAACTATTATAATGGGATCTGAAAGCATCCCGAAAATTTCGCTCAATATGGAAATGGTTGAAGGAATTCGTAAATACCCGGGTATGATACTGCACATCAACCTTGATATAATAGTAGTTCTTAACCCCTGATATTTCAACGGTTTTACAGCGTAATTCGCTCTGCTTCAAAGTGCTTGATACCACTGCAAATATCCGATATGATACACGTAAAAATTACGTTCACAGCGAAATTTTCAGTTGAGGGGGACTTCAGATGAATTCAATCGGCGATACTATTCGAAATACGAGAAAAAAACAAAAATTGACGCTCAAAGAGGTTTCCACCATGGCCTCCATCTCTTTGTCTTTTCTCAGTGAAATCGAACGCGACAAAGTGAATCCATCCCTAAGCGTTCTCAAGCGTATAGCAAACGCTCTGGGTGTGAATTTTACCGATCTGTTTGGCGAGGAGAAACGAAGCATCGTCATCAGAAAAAACGAACGAAAACCTCTCGTTCACTCCGAGGGTTCCAGAATAACTTGGTATGCTCTCAGTCATGGAAGCGGCAATAAGATGGGACCGATTTGGGGAGTTCTCGAAAAAGGCGCAACATCAGGGGACGTCAGCGTTGGCCATCCCGAAGGGGAAGAGTTTCTTTTTATCCATACCGGACGATTGGAGTTCATCCTTGGAAATGAACGGTTCACGCTCGAAGAAGGCGACAGCATTTATTACGATGCCCGAACGCCGCATAGTTACAAAAATATCGCCGAGGGGGAGACGCTGCTGATTGCCGTTCCCTCTCCAGCTTCTTTCTAGATTAACTTTATCCTGTGGAGGAATAGGCCCGCCCGTTCATTGTGATTAGGGCGCAGCAGCTGTATCATAGGCTTATAACATGTCCAATATTAGGTAAAATACACTTTAGGAAAGGAGACATACGACATGCTGCATACCCTTGAATTAAGTACTGCGTCACGGGACGAAATGAGGGATATTACCCGCGAGATTATCTCGCTGGTTCATCAAAGCGGGGTCAAGGAGGGGACGGTGCTGATTTACTGCCCGCACACGACCGCCGGCATCGCCATTAATGAAAACGCCGATCCGGACGTGAGGCATGATGTGCTGCTGCGTTTGGATGAGGTGTATCCGTGGGAGCATCCAAAATACCGCCACGCTGAAGGCAACACGGCTTCCCATTTGAAGTCGATCACCTGCGGACCTTCGCAGACCGTGATCATTACGGAAGGTGAGCTGCTGCTCGGACGCTGGCAGGGGATTTATTTTTGCGAGTTCGACGGGCCGCGCCGCAGACAATACCATGTAAAAATTATGGAGGGATAAGGATGCCCGCCGTATCCCAAAAAGCACGCATGACAAAACAGGTGTCGGGGTGTGAGGCATTTCTGCATGCCCTCCCCTTCACCTTATTTTTTTCAGCTGCGCTCACACTCACCACAGCATTTATACGTTGGCGCAATACCAATTCACCGTTATAAAGTAAGTATCTAAAAAAATTACCGCAGACTGCGGCAGCATATCTTCACATGCGTGATGGCCGCGGGTTTGATCTCCTCAAAAGTCACGCGATCCTGGATGTAATACGATATGAATCCGTGCATGGACAAAAATAACGTTAACGGCAGATTGCGGCAATGATCGGGGCCGTGCTCCTCCTCGTTCATGTAACGGCGCACCATGGAGGCAAACAATTCGAAGCAGCGCCCCTGCTCAGAACGGCAGTAGGACAGCAGTTCTTCGTCCCGGATCATGAACATGATCTCGTACTGATAAGGATGGTCCAGGCCGAAACGGATGAACTCCAGCATGAGCTGTTCCACCTTGGTCAAGTCCTGGGTCGGAGCGACCTTGAGCACCTTATTCAGCTGTACAGCGAGATTGTTGAAATCCTCAACCACGATGGCGTAAAACAATTCTGCCTTTTCCTTGAAATGATAGTATAAGGAACCATGACTGTAACCTAAATGCTGACCAATACTGCGCATAGAAATGGCCCGGTATCCCTTGGTCACAAACAAATGCCTGGCCGCTTCCAGAATCCTCTCCCTCGACAACTCCTGTTCCACTGCTCTTCTTGCCATAGACCTTATTCCCCTTCAATAAAATAAAGCTTTTCGCCCTCCGTAATCAGGGATTGCCCCTGCGTCAAATCCACCATCCACGACATAAACGTCTCCGCTTCCCGGTCTTCCGGCAGGCACGTCAGCCGCACCTTATCCGTAAACACCGTTTCCCCCATTCGGACCTCACGGCCCCGGAGCTCGTTCTCGACCTTCCCCAGCCAGGTATAGTCGATTTCCACAAAAATCTCGCGGTGAAGCACGCGCGTAATCGCTTCCCCCGCTTCAATCGCCGCCACAGCACCGTCCGTGTATGCCCGGATCAGTCCTCCCGCCCCCAGCATGATGCCGCCGAAGTACCGGGTCACGACGATCGCCACATTTTTCAACCCTTGATTGCGGATCACCTCGAGAATCGGCTTGCCGGCCGTTCCGCTCGGCTCCCCGTCATCCGACTGCTTCTGGATTTCATCCCTCTCCCCGATCATGTAGGCGGAGCAGTTATGCGTGGCATTCCAGTGCAGCTTCTTGATCTCTTCAATAAAAGCGTTTGCATCATCTTCGCTGTCCACCGGTTTCACATGGCCGATAAAACGGGACTTCTTAATGACAATTTCCTTGGATCCCGCCCCCCGGACGGTTCGATAGCGATCAATCATGTTCATGCCCTTTCTTATTTGCCAAGAAAGCAGTCCCCCGCTGTTGATTAACCGGTGAACTGCTTCCCTAGCTTTGTATGTCTATTCAAAAGTTGCTGATGTTATTCTTATTCGGACAGTCTTGCTTCCAGCTTCGCTTTTTCTTCCTCATAGCCCGGTTTGCCGAGCAAAGCGAACATGTTCTTCTTATAGGCTTCCACGCCAGGCTGGTCAAACGGATTGACGCCAAGCAGATAGCCGCTGATACCGCACGCCTTTTCAAAGAAGTACACCAGATATCCGAAGGAATACGGAGTCATATCCGGTACAGTTACGATCAAGTTAGGAACCTGTCCGTCTGTATGTGCCAACATCGTGCCTTGGAAGGCCTTTTTGTTGACGAAATCCATCGTTTTGCCAGCCAGGAAGTTCAGGCCGTCCAAATCGTCCGGATCGCTTTCGATCGTAATTTGCTTCGCTACATTGTCCACCTGGATGACGGTTTCGAAAATGTTGCGGCTGCCTTCCTGAACGAATTGTCCCATGGAGTGCAGATCGGTCGAGAAGTCGACGGATGCCGGATAAATGCCTTTGTAGTCCTTGCCTTCACTTTCGCCGTACAGCTGTTTCCACCACTCGGATACGAAGTGAAGAGAAGGCTCGTAGTTCACGAGAATCTCGATAGCTTTGCCTTTGCGGTACAGTGCGTTACGCACGGCAGCGTATTGGTAGCTGAGGTTCTCATGCACGTTCGGGTTGCTGAATTCCTTGGAAGCGTCAGCGGCACCCTGCATCATCTCTTCGATGTTGATTCCGGCAGTAGCAATTGGCAGCAGGCCAACTGCAGTCAGTACGGAATATCTTCCGCCCACGTCGTCCGGAATGATAAAGGACTCATAGCCTTCTTCATTCGCAAGCTTCTTGAGGGCTCCTCTTTCCTTGTCGGTTGTTGCATAGATACGCTTGCGGGCTTCTTCCTTGCCGTATTTCTTCTCCAGCTCGGCTTTGAAAATACGGAATGCAATCGCAGGCTCCGTCGTTGTGCCGGACTTGGAAATGACGTTCACGGAGAAGTCCTTGCCTTCGATCAGATCGAGCAAATGCGCCACGTAAGTGGAGCTGATGTTGTTGCCGGCGAAATAGACTTCAGGCGTCTTGCGCTTGTCCTTTGGTAAAACATTATAGAAGGAATGGGACAGAGCTTCAATCGCGGCGCGTGCGCCGAGGTAAGATCCGCCGATTCCGATGACGATCAGAACGTCAGAATCGCTTTGGATTTTCGCTGCTGCTTTCTGGATGCGTGCAAATTCTTCCTTGTCGTATTGGGTAGGAAGATCGATCCATCCCAAGAAGTCAGAACCTACGCCTGTCTTGTTATGAAGCTGCTCGTGAGCGAGTCGGATCGGCTCTGCCAGATAATCCACTTCGTGCTGACCGATAAAGGAGAGCGCCTTACTGTAATCGAAATTTAATTTGGTAGACATATCTAATGTAAACCTCCTAGTTTGGCTTCATCTCTATTCTATTTACGCTCCGAAAAAAACAGCTTTAGAATAGGATACTGTAATTTCACTGCATTTGGCAAGGACAATATGAAGCTTATCCACCCACAATTTCACTTCTCCCCCCATGGATTGTCGCATGGCCTCATGGTAAACTTAATGAATGCTTATATCTCACAGGAAAAGGTGATTCTCATGAAAAAAATAGGCTTCATCGGACTGGGCACCATGGGAGCGCCCATGGCTTCCAATTTGTTAAAACAAGGTTACGAGGTAACCGTCTATAACCGCACGGCTTCCAAGGCCGAAGCGCTTGTCCGGGAAGGCGCGTCCCAAGCCGCCACTCCTGCCGAAGCGGCCTCAGGACAGGATGCGGTCATCACAATGGTCAGCAATGACGATTCCATCCGCGAGGTGTTTTACGGCGAGGACGGCATTCTGAAAACGCTGGCTCAAGGTACCACCATCATTGACAGCAGCACCATTTCCCCGGGGCTCGTCAAAGAGCTGGCCGCCGAGGTTCACAAGCTTGGAGCCCATTTCCTCGACGCACCGGTGACCGGCAGCAAGCCGGCGGCCATCGACGGCACACTCGTTTTTATGGTCGGCGGAGAAGCTTCCGTGCTTGAAGCCGCATCCGGCCTGTTTGATACGCTGGGCAAGAAGGTCATCCATATGGGACCAAGCGGCAGCGGTTCCGTTGCCAAGCTCGCCCATAACACGATGGTCGGCATCAACAACCTGGCCTTGGCGGAAGGCTTCGCCATCGCCGCCAAATCCGGCATTCCTGCCGACAGCTTCCTCGAGCTGGTGCAGCTCGGTTCGGCCGGCAGCAAGGCCGCGGACCTGAAAGGCCGGAAGATCATCGACCACGACTTCAGCAACCAGTTCTCCCTTGCGCTGATGCTCAAAGACTTGAAGCTTGCCTCCTCCCTCACCGACGCCACCGGCGTACCGTCCCCGATGCTGAATTTGGCAAAAAGCCTATTTCAAGCCGGGCAGACGCAGGGCTTCGGAGATGAGGACCTGTCCGCTGTCGTCAAATGCTATGAAGCATGGATCGGACAGACGATCGGCGGCAAGCCGCTGCAATAATGGACAGGCTCCTTCCATATACAGCCATAGGTTGAATGGAACGGCTCCAAATTATGCAGAAAAAATGAGTTTACCGGAGAGAAAAGGGTAAGTCCGCCAGATGACGGACTTACCCTTTTTCGTTACTCCGCCGGGTAGGAGCAGCAGTAATCGGTTACGCTGAACACTTCCAGAGCGAATTTGGAATGGGCAGGCACGTGAAACGTGTGTGCTCCCTGAATTTCTTGCCAGGATTCTTCACCGGGAAGAAGGACCTTCAGGTGGCCGGACAGGATTTCCATAATTTCAGGACCGTCCGTCCCAAATTCATACGTGCCCGGAAGCATGATTCCGAGCGTAACCTTGCTACCATCTTCCAGAATGACGGTGCGGCTGGTCACCTGGCCGTCATAATAGACGTTGGCTGCTTTGACGATGGTGGCATTGCTGAACTGCGACATGTGCTCACTGCTCCTTTTGAACTCAAAATATGAATTAAACGGCTATGACCTTACAGCAGCCCTTTGACACGGCTGACTACATTGTCCACCGTAAATCCGTATTCTTCGATGACGCGGTTGCCAGGAGCGGATGCGCCAAAGATGGAGATGCCGAGAATGTCGCCTTTGTCGCCGACATAGCGTTCCCAACCGAATGGAGAAGCCATTTCGATGGCAAGACGTGCTTTGACGTCAGGCAGCAGGACGGAATCTTTGTAAGCTTGATCTTGTTTTTCGAACAGATCCCAGCTTGGCATGCTGATGACGCGAACCTCGATGCCCTCTTTGGACAGCGCTTCGGCGGCTTTCACAGCCAGCTGTACTTCGGAACCCGTTGCGATGATTTGCGCTTGAGGTTTGCCGTTCTTCGCGTCAGCTACTACATAAGCACCGCGCTTGATGCCTTCGCGTGCGCCCTCAGCCGTAGCGGCCAGGATTGGGAGGTTTTGGCGCGTCAATACGAGCGCTACCGGGTTCTCTTTATTTTCAACGGTGTAAGCCCAGGCAGCCGATGTTTCGTTGGCGTCAGCCGGACGGATCACAGTCAATCCAGGAATAATGCGCAGCGATGCCAGCTGTTCGATCGGTTCATGGGTAGGACCGTCTTCACCAACCGCAATACTGTCATGAGTCAGAACATAAGTGACAGGCAGCTTCATGATGGAAGCCAGACGAACCGCCGGACGCAGGTAGTCGGTAAATACGAAGAACGTACCGCCGAATACTTTCACTCCGCCATGCAGCATCATACCGTTCATCACGGCAGCCATCGCGAATTCGCGTACGCCGAAGTAGATGTTGCGGCCTTCGCGGCTGTCAGGCGTGAAGTTGGCCAGGTTGTTCAGGTGAGTCATCGTGGAGCTTTCCAGGTCGGCGGATCCGCCCAGCAGCTGTGGTACGCCGCCTGTAAGACCGTTCAGGGCGTTACCGGAAGCAACGCGTGTCGATACGGCTTTGTCTTCCACGGAATACTTCGGAAGGTCTTTATCCCATCCTTCAGCAAGGTCGCCGGCAACAGCCTTTTCGAATTGAACGGCCAGTTCAGGATAAGCTTTCTTGTAAGCTTCGAACTGCTCATTCCATTCTTTGTTGACTTTCACGCCGTGTTCTTTCACTTTCGCGAAATGAGCGCGAACTTCTTCAGGCACGTAGAAGTCTTCTTCGTATACCCATTTGTAGAATTCTTTGGTCAGCTTGGCTTCTTCCGCACCCAGCGGGGATCCGTGAGTACCGCCATGGCCGCCTTTACCTTGTTTGTTCGGGCTTCCGTAACCGATGATGGTTTTCACTTCGATCAGGGTCGGTTTGCTCGTTTCGGCTTGTGCTTCCGCAATGGCTTTCTCGATGGCCGGAAGATCGTTGCCGTCTTCCACGCGCAGCACTTGCCATCCGTAGGCTTCGAAACGCTTCTGTACGTTTTCGGAGAAGGACAGGTTAAGTTTACCGTCGAGGGAAATGTCATTGGAATCGTACAGCATGATCAGCTTGCCGAGCTGTTGATGGCCCGCCAAAGAAGCAGCCTCATGCGAGATACCTTCCATCAGGTCGCCGTCGCCGCAGATCGCGTACGTATAGTGGTCAACCACTTTGTAGTTGTCTTTGTTGTAAGTTGCAGCCAGCTGTGCTTCAGCCATTGCCATACCAACGGCCATAGCCACGCCTTGTCCAAGAGGACCTGTCGTTGCGTCAACGCCAGCGGTGTGACCGAACTCTGGGTGACCTGGAGTCAGGCTTCCCCATTGACGGAATTGTTTCAGTTCTTCCATTGGAAGATCGTATCCGCTCAGGTGAAGCAGGCTGTACAGCAGCATAGAGCCGTGCCCAGCGGAGAGAACAAAACGGTCGCGGTTAATCCAAGTCGGATTCTCCGGATTGTGGTTCATCGTCTTTGCGAACAGCTGGTATCCCATTGGTGCAGAGCCCATCGGCATACCCGGATGTCCGGAGTTGGCTTTCTCGATCGCATCGATCGCGAGGGTACGGATCGTCGTAATCGACAGATTATCGATGGTCGCGTTCTCGGCCTTGTCAATCGCTTGATTCTTGTCAGTCATGGTTATCCTCCTCAGTATTTCTGGGAAATTAACATGAAGCGGGCACACTTGAAAGCACGGAAAAACCCGGCGGCTTAGAAGAACATCCGCTTGAATGTTTCATTTTGACTTATTATAACACTTGCCTTTCTTCTTTTCCATAACCTTTATCACCATTCCCCATGAAGAAGGTCATTATGCGGAGCAAATCAGATCGGATAAAGGGGCAGCGGATCCCGCCCGAAGCCAAGAGCCGGGCGGAATTGAGCGAAGTCTCGCCCTCCCTCCGTCTGGCAATAGTTTCAAACTTTTTTCATGTACCCCTGGGGGTTGACGCGCCCTTCCATCTATGACCCGCACGGTCCGGTCCTGAAACAGCAAAAACCATTGGAAACAGCCGTTTCTTCGAGTATGATAGTTCGTAACTCAACTGCATGTAACCGAGGTGAAAACGTCAAATGAACGGAAATACGCACATTCTGGTCGTGGAAGACGACAACGACATCAGCCGCCTGCTCTGCAGCATCGTCCGCCGCAGCGGATATACCGCACAGCCCGCTTTTTCCGGAACCGAGGCCCTCATTTATTTGAAGCAGCAGCCCTGGGACATGGTCCTTCTGGATTTGATGCTTCCCGGCTTATCCGGCGAAGAAGTACTGAACGAAGTTCGGGAACACGGCGCTCCGCCGGTGATGATCATTTCCGCCAAGGGCGACCAGTCCGGAAAGATTGCCGCCCTCCGCGGCGGTGCCGACGACTATATCACGAAGCCGTTCGACATCGAGGAAGTATCTGCACGCATCGACTCGCATCTTAGACGGGTCCATCGTGCCGCGAACTCCGCCAAGCCGGTTATCTATTCGCATAAAAATTTGCTGCTCGACCCGGAAGCCAAAACCGTACACGCCGACGGCGAGCCGATTTCCCTGACCGCCCGCGAATTCGATATCCTTCATCTGCTCATGGCATCGCCCAAAAAGGTATTTTCCAAATCCAATCTGTATGAAAGCATCTGGGGCGAGGAGTTTCTCGGGGATGACAATACCGTCAACGTACATATGAGCAATCTGCGCAGCAAACTGGCCAAGGCTTGCCCCGGCGAGGAATGGATCGAAACCGTCTGGGGGATCGGCTACCGGCTAAAGCCGTGAGAAGCAGGTGGAGCTTAGGTCCGCTGCCTTTTAGGGCTGTACAGCCAAATCCTTCAACAGCATAGCGTTATCCGCTACATTCTTGTACCGGCCGCAGTCGGCTCTTCAGACTTAAGCCTTTCTTAAGAATTGCCTTAAACTTCTCTTACGCTTTCCGGAATACACTGAGCCTATCACTGGAGGGAGGCTGATGAGAAAACCATGAGCGAATATGTTCTTCGCACCACCAATCTCACCAAAACGTTCAAAAACGGCATCGCTTTGGATAAGGTGAATCTCTCGATCAAACGGGGGTCCATTTACGGATTCATCGGGCAAAACGGAGCCGGCAAATCCACGCTCATCCGCATCGCCGCGGGGCTGGCCTTTCCGACGGAAGGCTCAGTGGAGCTGTTCGGATACAGCGGTCCTGCGGAAACAAACGAGGCGCGCAAACGCATCGGGTCCATCATTGAAAGTCCGGCGCTGTTCCCGCAAATGACGGCGGAGGAGAACGTCGAAGCCAACCGGCTTCTGCGGGGCATTCCCGGAAAAGATATCGTCAAGCGATCGCTCGAACTGGTGGGCCTGGAAGGGACCGGTCGGAAAAAGGCGAAAAACTTCTCGCTGGGCATGAAGCAGCGTCTGGGCCTGGCGATCGCCCTGCTGGGTGATCCGGAATTTCTCATTCTGGACGAGCCCACCAATGGGCTTGACCCCATGGGCGTCGTCGAAATGCGCGAGCTGCTCAAGCGGCTGAACCAGGAACGGCGGATCACCATCCTGATTTCCAGCCATATTTTAAGCGAGCTGCATCTGCTGGCCACCCATTACGGCATCATTCACCGCGGCGTCCTGCTCGAGGAGCTGACGGCCAAGGAACTGCAGGAGAAATGCCGGCAGTTCATTCATATCAAAGTCAACGACCCCGCCGCGGCGGCATCGGTCCTGCAGAACCGTCTGGACACCACGGAATTCGAGATCATGCCGGACGGGTCCATCCAGCTCTACGATCATTTGGAGCATCCCGGGCGCGTATCGACCGCATTAGCCGCGTCCGGCCTGGAGATCGAGCAGTTTATGCCGAAAGGCGAAGACCTGGAGACGTTTTTCACGAAACGGATCGGAGGTGTGCAGCCATGAGCAACGTCATCAAAGCGGAATGGTTCAAGCTGCGCAAGGACCTCTCGTTCCGGACCCTGCTCCTATGCATTGCGGCGGCCGCCATCGTGTATCCCCTGCTCGTCATCATGGACCATACCGCCGGCGAGCCGGAAGTCACGAGCCTGGAGTTTATGCAAAATGTGCTGGCCGGCAACGCCTATGTGCTGAAGTTTTCCGCCGCCCTGCTGGCCGGTTTCTTTATTTCCAGCGAATATTCGACCGGCGTCATGAAATGCATCGCCTCTTCCGGCAACAGCCGGATCCGGCTGTTCGCCGCAAAGCTGCTGGTCTTCACCGTTGGTACGGCCTTGCTTGCGCTCACCCTGCCTGTGGTAGCGACAGCCGTGATGGTGATCGCAAATGGGGACGCGGGATCGTTACCGCTTCCTTTTGTACTGCGAGCCCTGGGATTTACCGTACTCTATGCGGCCGGATTCGCCGGCATTGCCGCCTTGTTTTCAACCTTGCTGACCGACAGCGGCAAATCGATCGGCTTCCTGTTTATCCTGTTCCTGCTGGCTGATTCCCTGTTCGCCGGAGCCGGAGGATTCATTCCCTTCATCGGCACGCTGTACGACTACTCCATCTTCAAACTGGTCAACAACGTGCCGATCATGGAACGAAGCGGTGGACAACTCAGCGCCATGGTCGTGGTTCCGGTCGTTTGGTTCCTGATGTTTGGAGCTTTGGGCATTCTGGCCTTCCGGAAGAAGGAGATTAAGTAAGAAGCAGCCCCATACCAACAATGAGCTGCAAGGTAGTGAAACTATTTTCGCGGGAAACCATCTAACCAAAGGAGGCGGACAAACGATGCTCTACATCACCATTGTCGCTGTCGCCGTAATTGCTCTGCTCGTCGCCCGCCTCCTGCGGATGCGCAGGGAACTTCGGCGGATAACCGCCCAGCTGAAGAGCTACAACGAAGGCAAATCGGGCAAAAAAACCGATTTGTCTTATTACGAAAAAGATCTTGAATCGCTTGCGGTTGAAATCAACCGTCTGATCGACCGGGTGACCGAAAGCGGCGCCCTGCAGCGCCGAACGGAAAACGAGCTGAAGCAGGCGATCGCCAACATGTCCCACGATATCCGCACGCCGCTGACGTCGATCTTCGGCTATATTCAGCTGCTTGAGGCCGAGGACCTCAGTCCCGAAGAAAAGCATGCCTACTTAAGTGTGATCAAACACCGTTCGCAGCGTCTGCAGGCGCTGCTGAACGATTTCTTCGAGCTGTCCGTGATCGAGTCCACCGATTACGAGCTAAAGCCGGCACGCATTCGTTTCGTCCCGGTGCTGCAGGACGTCATCATGAGCCTGTACGACCAGTTCACCGACTGCAGTATCACCCCTCTGCTGGAGTTTCCTGAAGAGGAGGTCATCGGGTTCGCGGATGAGTCGGCCGTCAAACGGGTCATCGAAAACCTGCTGCTCAATACGATCAAGCACACGCGCGGCGAAGTCGGCATCGGGCTGAAGCGGCAAAATAACGAGGCGGTATTGGTCATCCGCAATGATGCCCCGCATCTCGCTGGCACCGATCCCTCCCTGCTGTTTGACCGGTTCTATACAGCCGACCAAACGCGCTCCGGTAAAGGGACCGGCCTCGGCCTGTCCATCGCCCGCAGCCTGATGGAGAAGATGGGCGGCCGGCTGTCCGCCGAGCTAAGCGGGGACGTGCTGACGATGACATGCCGCTGGGAGCTTACCACCGGCGGGATTTCGCAGGGAACGTCGGTTACCTGAGAGAAGATGTTATAATTGAAAATTCACATATTGTAATTGAAAATTCACATATTGTAATTGAAAATTCATATGAAAAAGAACCCCTTGGAATAGCATTCACTGGCGGGCCTCAGCCCTCCTGCCTCCAAGGGGTTCTTTGGTTTGAGTAAATTTGGCGTGGATCCGCGCCAGAGGATGGCGCCCGTATCGATGCTGGCCGCCCCGGCGCGAAATTTGCTCGTATGAGCGGACCGCGGGCAGACTGTCGAAGCAGGCCCCCATAGCGAAAATTCCGTTTGCAGATGCACAGCGGTCGTGCCTGCTGTCCCGATTGTCAGGGCGAGTTCTGCTGTTAAGCTTCCGGCGGACAGTCATAGAAGCTGCGAGCCCTAGCGCGAGTTCCGCTTACGGGCGGCCAGCAGGCGGTCCATCGCTGCGGACCGCTCTTCCTCCGGCTGCGGCGGGCTTTGCGCCACAGCTTCCTTGCCCGGCCCGGCCTCCGGCTGCCGGGCTGTTGGCGCCCGCGCGGCGGCGAAGGTGAAGCCGCCGGGCGGGACGCCCCCGAAGCCGGACGCTCCGCTCCGGCTTCCTGCGGGCTGCGCCCGCTGGCGCCGGCCGCGCCGCGCTCCGCGCGCGCCTGCGGCGCCGGTGCCGGCGGCCCGGCAGAGCGGCCGCCGTAGAAGGCGGTGGTGCGCTGCTTGCGCGCCGCCAGCCGGCCCAGGCCGGCGTCCGGGGCCTCCGCCCCGCCGGCCGGTGCTTGCCGCCGCCGCAGGATGGCGGCGGCCCGCGCAGCGATGGCGCCCCATGGGAGCGCCAGGCGGCGGACGGCAATGTCCGCCACCCACAGCACCAGGGCCGCGGCCAGCAGCGCATAGCTCCAATCATGGAGCTGGCGGCTCGGCTTGGCTTTGGCGGCAAATACCTGCTCCGGATGGTCCTTCGACAGCATCCGGCCGCCGGTCAGCTCAGCCAATCGCTGAAGCCCCTGATCCGCATTCCCGTCCGCAATCCGGTATTCCGGGGAGTAAGGGACGACCAGCCCGGTGCCGGGCGCAGCCGGCTTGCCGCTGCCGCCGAGCAGCGTCATCAGATACGAACCGGACTGGTCCACCGGCAGCTCTCCGGTATAGCTTCCCGGCGCCTCCTGAACGAGATCCACCTTATGCTCCTGCAGATCATCCCCGGTAATGACCGCCTGCAGTTGATCCGTGCCCGCCGTATCCGCTTTGACTTCAAAACGGACCCGGTTCCCCTCGATCTGCGTGCTTACCTCATACGGGGAAGCCGTAAACTGAGGGAAGGTCCACTTCACCATCTGGGTCACGACATTGGAGAAGGCGGGCCAAGCTACCCAGTCCTTCGACCATTTGCCCATCAGGTCGCTTGTCCAGGCGACGGTTCGGCCGGATCCGTACTGCCACCTCGCCAGCAGCGGGTCGGGCTCCGGACTGGTCAGCACCGTCTGCGCCCCCTGCTTCGGCGTCGTGGCGACATAGCCGTAAACTTGCGGCACGCCATTTTCGAACAAAGACGTCCAGTCCCCGCCGTTTTGCAGTGCCGGCACAAACGGCTTGTCCACAATGTAGGACTTGGACATCATCGCGGCTTCGCGGCTGAAAATCGACGGTATCGACGAAGCGTCATCCACAAAGTAGTATCGGCCCTTGGCCTCATCCGCCAGCGACTGCAGCAGATTGACGTCCGCATCCATTCCGACCGCAACCGTGGACATCGTGATTTTGCCGCCCTTCATTTGCTCGATCAAATCGCTGTATCCGCCGTTTCCGGCCGACTGTCCGTCGGTCATCAGAATGATATGCTTCCGCTGGGCCTTGACCTTCAGCATTTCATCTACAGCGGACGCCGCAGCCGGGTAAATATCGGTCCCGCCATCGCTTTGGATGGATTGGATCTGTGAGATGACATCCTCCTTGCCGTTCGCCAGGGGCTGAGGGGTCACGACCCACCACGGCTGGGAATCAAAGGCGAGCACGCCGACCGTATCCTTGGATCGCAGCATTTCCACCGTACGGATCGCCGCTTCCTTGGCGAGCTCCATTTTGTCCCCGCTCATGCTGCCCGAACGGTCAATGACCAGGATCAGACCGAGGGACGGGATCTCCCGCTTGCCCTCCAGCTCCATGGAGACGGGGAGCAGCTTTTCAATCGGCGTCTTGAAATAACCGCCCATGCCGTAACTGTCCTCGCCACCGGCCATCATAAAGCCGACCCCATAGGTGCGGACAGCCTGTTCGATCATGGCCATCCGCCGCTCGCCAACCTGGTCGCCGGATACGTTGTTAAAAATAATGGAATCATACGCTGCATATTTCGCCGGCTCCAGCGGCAGAACACTCGGATCGATCCGCTCATACTGAACCAGGCCCGATGAGAGAGCCGACGCAAGATTGGCTGCGTTCCCCTTCTCGCCTTCCACGATCAGCACCTTGGGCGGACCTTCCACCCGGGTAAAGGCATATCCCGCATTGTTGGCCGACTGGCGGTCGCCGTCCATGAAAATTTCGGCACGGTAGCGGTGAAGTCCCGTTTTTTTCGCCAGCCCTTTCACGGCGTACCGGTTGTCTCCCGGGGTCACGTCCACCGACTCGCGTCCGATCTCGGCGTTGTCTTCATACAGCCGGAGCTCACCCTTGCCTTTATAGGTGCTCCGCACCAGTACTTCAATATAATAGGACTCTGCTTGGTAGAGCTTCTCCGGGACGTTGACTTCCTCCACGGAGACGTCCTGCTGTTCGGACGAAGGCATCTCCAACACGTCAACCGGGATGTCCTGGTCCTTCAACAGCCGTCCAGCCGACAGCATGCTGCCGACATTCTCCTCCCCGTCGGTGATCAGGACGATCCGGGAATCCGAGCGGCTGTCCAGCATGCTCCCGGAGAGCATCATGCCGGCTTCCAGATTCGTGTATTCCCGCTTCAGGTCCGCATTCAGCCGAAGGGAGCCCGGGAGCTCACGGGTCTCTTTTTGCTCAACAGCCGCGTCCAGACCTGTGGATACCACCGCGATGGCGTCCTTCGCTTCCTTGCCTTTGGCCGATTGTCCAATAAACGCTTCGGCGCTTTCCGTGTCCGTCATGCTCATCGAGCGGTCAACGACATATACGACCTTCTTTTGGTGCAATACAGTATAAGACTGCAATCCGGACAGCATCAGCACGAGCAGCAGCAGGATCACGGAACGGATGGCGATCGCCCAGGTTTTGCGGCGGCCGGCCAGGCGAAAGTCCGATTTGTACGCATACACCATCAGAAGCGCCAGCGGAAGGAGCAAGAGCAGCAGCCAAGGGTGATTAAATTGAACGCCCACGCTGGTACACCCCCCATTCAGTCACGATCATCAGCAGTACGACGGCGGCGGCCAGCCACATGAGCGAGTAGCGGCTTTGACCGATTTTCCCATCCGTTCCCGGATTCCCTGCCTGTTCTCCGGCACCTGTCTCAGCCCTGCCTGTATCGTCTTGGCCCGATTTCAAAACAACCGGCTTAGAAGAGGCAAAGGTTCCCTCAAAAGGATCGGCAGCCGTCTCCACCAGATAGCTGGTGGTGTTCCCCTGACTGTTTCGCTCTTCAAAAGCATACAATCCGGGTATTTGCGGCGCCGTCTGCAGGGAGGATATCGCCCGCTCCCGTTTTTGCACCTCCGGAACCGGCGCTCCCGCACCAGGTACCCCGGTATGCTGCACCTTCCATTCCGCTTGCTCCGCATCCGCTGCGATCGGCACCTCCAATCCCGATCCGGCTGTTACCCTGCCTAGACCCGTACCTTCGCCTTCGTTCAGCCAAGAAACCGCGTTATGGACGAGGATCGGAAATTCCGCCGACAGCGGCAGATCCGTGTCCTGCAGCCGGAACAGAAACGACAGCCGCGGATGTCCCGCTTCCTTGCCTGCATATATTGCCGGCGTACCGCCGATCGTCACCAGCTGCTCGGCCCAGGCCGGCAGCGGTTCCTTGTGCAGCTCGCCCACGTAGAGGCCTTTCAGCGTGATGTACCGGTTCACCGGATGATCGGATACTTTAGGCTCCTGACCGTTCACCTTGACTTCCGGACCGCTGCCGCCGATCGACCACAGCGGGGTCTCTTCAAGCAGCTGCTTCCAGGAACCTTCCTTCGTAAATGCAGGCGCCTGCCCGTCCACAACGATCAAATCCGGCGGATCCTTGGGAACCTGTGGAACAGACGCAGCGTTCCCTGAATCCGCCGTTTTCGCGGAATTGCTGGGCTCTTCCGTTGTCATCCGGGTCACCTGCGCTCCGGTCAGCTGCAGCGCCTTTTCCAGAAACAGATTGCCCGGCGTCAGCAGCAGAATGCTCGGCTCCCGGCTGCTTTTCCCAAAAGCGTAAGCTGCGTTGTCGGCGGCATATCCGTCATCGCCATCCAGCTCAATCCGGTACACGTCAGCCGGCGGCAGAGACTGCAGAACCAGCGTGGCGCTGTGCCGGGTAAGATCGGCCGATTCGGTACGCAGCAGCTTGTTGTCCCCATAAATGCGTACATCGACCGGCGCATCCCATGTCCCGCTCGAGCCGAGCACAGCCACCGCATCATTACCTTCCTTGCCCTGCTGAATGCCAAACTGCTGGATGGCGGCATTTTTCACCGGACCGTTTCCAACCAGGACTGTATGTGCAGGAACTTCAAACGTCACCTGGTCGCTGGCGCCCTTCCATTCGCCGTCCGTAAAAAGAACAACCTCCGCGTTCTGCTCCTCCCGCGTAAGCGCAGAGGCCAGCGACAGCGTCTCATTATACGCCGCCTGACCGTAGTAAGGCGTGAGACCGTCGATCGCATCCTGAACGCGCTTCGCATCCTTTTCCCGGGAAATGATCACGTCGGGCTCGGATTTCATGCTGAGCAGGGTGACCTCGCTGCCGCGGGCATGCTTCTTCACGTACTGCTTCATCTCGGATTTCATTCGTTCGATCCGCGTCTCCTGCGGCTCCTGGGAAGACTGTTCTGCATTGCCGGCTGGCGGCGGCGCTATTGCACCCATGCTCCCGGATGTATCAGCAACGAAGACGATGTGCCCCCCGCTATTTCCGGATACCCACAGATAAGGCTGCAGCAGGGCAAAAACGAGCAGCGCGGCGGCAAGCAGCTGCAGCCACAGCAGCAGACGGTTTTGCAGCTTCTGCCACGGGCGGTTGGCTTCGATATTTTTCAGCACCCGGTCCCACAGCAGGTGGCTGGGCACGGTGGTGTCTATAAACTTGCGTTTGAGCAAATACATCAGCAGGATCGCCGGTATGCTGAGCGCAAACCACAGCCCTGCCCATGAACCGATTCCCACAATGCTTCCCCCTTTCTCTGTAAGCCAAGCTCGTCAAGCGATGACGAGACCTGCTTCCGCCATTACGCCAAACACCGCCTTTTGCAGGCTCATATCTGTCGAAACCCGGATGAAGGTCATGCCGCGATCTGCAGCCAGCTTCATCAGGTATTCCTGATACCGTTCAAGCTCGTCCTGGTAGGCCCGTAACACTTTGCCGGTAAAGGCGATATCCTTCCCGGTGCCCAGCTCGCTGTCGATCAGCCTTAGGTCGCCGCTGTAGGCCGGGGCGATTTCCTCCGGGGCCAGCACCTGAACGAGTACGACCTCCTGCCCCGCCCCTCTTAGCCGGCTCAGCATCAGCCCGAGATCCTCCTCCCGTTCATCCAGCCAAAAGTCCGAGAAGATCCAGGTCATCCCCGGCAGTCTGGGCATCGCTCCCGGTGCGCCGAAGGCGGCCGCCAGGCTTCCTTCTTCTCCGGGGGCCGCGTCCTGAAAAAACCGAAACAGCCGATGGGCCGCCCCGCGTCCGCGGAGCACCGGCAGGCGGGCGTCGATCTGGCTGCTGAAGCAGCAGGCCTGCAGCCGTTCGTAAGAGCACAGCGCAACATATCCGATGCTGGCGGCCAGCTGCTTCGCATACCGCAGCTTGGAGGGAATCGCTTCATTTCCATTCCCCTCCCGTCCCCGGGTCCCGCCTGCAAAATCCATCGATGCCGAGCAATCCACGTACAGGCTGACCATCAGCTCCTGCTCGTCCATAAACTGCCGGACGAACGGTTTGCCTGTCCGCGCATACACGCCCCAGTCGAACCTGCGGATGT
Source organism: Paenibacillus sp. FSL R5-0378 (assembly GCF_038009285.1). Lineage (NCBI taxonomy): Bacteria > Bacillati > Bacillota > Bacilli > Caryophanales > Paenibacillaceae > Paenibacillus > Paenibacillus sp. FSL R5-0378. The sequence continues at coordinate 1,870,135 of NZ_JBBPAY010000001.1, read as the reverse complement.
CATCCCCGGGAGCGTAAGGCCGGTAATCGGCGAATTCGAGCGAAGAGCCGAGCCGGCTGGAGCGCCGCTTGCCCTGCAGGGTACCGGCCACACGCTTTGCAGAGCCAAGGCTCATCCGCTCCAGCTGGACCATCCAGTCCGGGGGCAGCAGGTATTCCGCGCTCATCCCTGCGCCTCCGTCCGCTCGAGCATCTCGCGGATCACCTGGTCCGTCGTAATGCCCATGGCCTGGCCTTCAAAGTTCAAAAATATCCGGTGCCGCAGTGCCGGCACCGCGACGGCATGGATATCGCCGGTGGACAGGTGCATCCTGCCTTGGCAGACCGCCCGGACCTTCCCCGCCGAAATGATCGACTGGATGCCGCGCGGCCCCGAACCAAAGCGAACGTACTTCTTGATTCCCTCAGGCGCCGTCGCCTCTTCCGGATGGGTCATCATCAGCAGCCTGGCCGCATAATCCAGCACTTCATCGGCGACCAGCACTTCCCTGGCTCCCTGCTGGATTTCCAGCAGCTCAGCGGCACCGGCCTGCTTCCGCACCTCCGGCTGGCGGTTCGTCGTTGTCCGCCGGACGATTTCCTTCAGCTCCTCGCTTCCCGGATATGGCACGAGAATTTTGAGCAGGAACCGATCCAGCTGGGCTTCCGGCAGCGGATAGGTCCCTTCGTTTTCAAGCGGGTTTTGCGTCGCCAGGACGAAGAACGGCTTCGGCAGAACGTGCGTCTCGCTGCCAACCGTCACCGTTTTCTCCTGCATCGCCTCGAGCAAAGCGCTCTGCGTTTTCGGGGTCGCCCGGTTGATCTCGTCCGCCAGCACGATGCTGCTGAAGAGCGGCCCGCGCTGAAAAGACATCGAGGTTTCCCCCTGACGGCCGAAAGAAATGACCTGCGTCCCCGTAATGTCGCTTGGCATTAAATCCGGCGTAAACTGGATGCGCGAGAACGACAGGTCGAGCGTGTCGGCAATCGTACGGACCAGCATCGTCTTGCCTAGGCCGGGAATGCCTTCCAGAAGGGCATGGCCTCCCGCAAAGATGCACCACAGCATCTGCTCGACGACCTCCTGCTGGCCAACGATCACCTCGGCGATCTGCTCCCGTACCCGGGATATCGTCTCTTTCCAAGCTTCCGGTTGAATTTGCGTATCCAGCATTAGCCTTCCTCCTCAATTGTAGATCAGGGATTCGGATTGATTCCCGTAAAATATTCCTCGACCAGGCCCTGCATCTGCTGCGGCAGGTCGCTGCGCCCCAGCGACTTTTTAGCCTCGGCCTCATATTCTTTGTATACTTCCTCGTAAGGACGGCTCGCTCCCTCGACTCCCGGAGCCACGCCGCCTTTCTGGACCGTTCCGCCGCCGCCTTGAATCGGACCTTTGTCCGCCTGCACGTTCCCTTTGCCGGCGAATTCGCGCGGCGTCGTGACGAGCTCGCGTCCGCCTTGGCCGAGGCCTGCGCCGGAACCTCCCGGCCCCTGGCCCGAGCCGCCGCGTCCGGATCCGCCCTGGCCGGCGCCGGAACCGGATCCGCTTCCGGATCCATTGCCGGATCCCTGGCCGGGACTATTACCTCGGCCCGCCCCGTCAATCGGCTCCGATGGATCGCCTCCGCCGCTGTCCGAAGGTTCGCCCATCCCGGCCGAATCCGCCAGGGCCAGCTGTTCCGCCGCGCCGCCGGTGGCCCAGGCATCCGATACGGGCATGCCGGCCGCCGTCATCTGCGAAGCCAGGCCGAGCCCCTGAGATGCCAGGCTTGCGGCCAATGCCGCAGCGGCGTCGGATTGGCTGGAAGACGCCTGGCTCGCGGCAATCGCTTTGGCCAGCTCATCCTCCAGCCCCTTCAGCGCTTCGTCCAGCTTGGAAGGGTCCGTGCCGGCCAGCGCCTGCTCCGCCTTGTTGAGCGCTTCTTGAAGAGCCTTGGTGTCCTGTTTCTTCCCGGCCTCTTCGGCCATCTTCTTCAGAGCCTCCCGCAGCTGCTCCTTCTCTTCCGGCGACAGCTTCTGGATCTGCTGCTTCAGCTGGTCCAGCGCTTTTTTCATCGCAGCCTGATCCTTCTGCTCCAGGCTCTTCCCGATGGAAGACAGCTGGGGCGTCTGCTGCATCTTCCGGCCCAGCTCCGACAGGTTCTGCGCCTTCTCTTCCTGCTGTTTGGCCGTCTGCTCCATCGCCTTCATCGTTTTCTCCAGCTGCTCCAAGGCACGGTCCGGATCTTTGGTCCCGTCCAGTTCCTTTTGCAGCGTCTTGAGGTGGTCGTCCAGCGGTTTTTTCGCCGTCAGATCCAGCTTCTTCGTTTCGAGCTCTTTCACCAGATCCTCCGTTTTCTTTCGCTGCTCCTGAACCCACTGCTTCTGCTCCGCCGCTTGGGCAAGCTTATCATCCATCGGACTTGGCAGCAGCGCCAGAGCAAGGCATACGGCAAGCCCCCCGCCGCAGCCAGCCCACCACTTCGTCAGCTTCGGCATTCTCAGCCTTGTCTTCATCTGCGCCGCAAACAGGCGTCCGTATTCGGCCGCCTGGGTCCGCTGCCATCGAGCCGCCGCCGAATCGTTCCCGGCAAAAGACAACGCGGTCACCATCATGTCGCTTCGCTCCGCACTGCCGCTGGCGAGATCCATCGCTTCAGCCGCTTCCTTCACACGGATGCGGTGCAGCAGCCCGGCAGCCAGACCGGCGGCCGCTCCTGCTACCGCAAGCCCGGCAGCCGCCAGCTGGTAGAAAGGAATCGGCCACAGCCTGGCGGCGAGCAGGAGAAGCAGCGCTGCGATCAGTCCGCAGGACAACCCATATGCCAAATACCTCAGCATTCTGAAGACCTGCAGACGGGCGCGGGCCCGGTGGATCGCCTGCATGATCGGGTCCATAGTTTCCACCTCCTTTTTAATGGATAAAATACTCGGCCAGTGTCCTTATCATCCCGTCCTGCTTTCTTTAAATCCCGTCCAGTACTTACTTCACGGGCTCCATCGTTGCTCCGCCATCCGTGCCGTCTGTCTCTGCCTGCTTCCTTCTACGGCGAACCGGGCGAATCCGGCGGATGCTGATCCAGAGCGACACGATGATGACCACGCTGTACACCACCACAAATTCCTGCCACAGCTGAATCGGCGCATCCGCGTTGAGCGTCGTTCCCCGGACGAGGAAAGCCTGTTTGGAAAAGCTCGGTTCGAATAAGCTGATCAGCGCCGCCGCCGGATTCAGGCCAAGGATATAACCAACCCAGGAGTAATCCGGCTGCAGCACGGATTGTGCATTTTGTCTCTGAACCAAGCTCAGGGCGAACAGATACAGCAGTCCCGTCAGCAAAAAGATGCACAATCCCACGCCATAAGTCACGATCACGGAGATCATCGTCCGCTTCAGCAGCGTGGAGAAAAGAACCCCCAGCGATCCCAGCATCAGCATAATGAACAGATAGAACAGGAACAGTGAGACCAGCTGATTCAGGGAGATGCCGCCATACATAAATACGATGCTGTATACCGGCAGCGTCGCTACCACGATCAAGGCCATAAAGCTGAGCGAAGATACCAGCTTGCTCAAAATGATCGTCGACGAGCTCTGTTGGGTGGTTAACAGCATGCTGAGCGTCTGCTTTTCCCGTTCGCTGCTGATGACGCCCGCCGTCAGGGCCGGTGCCATGAATGCGATCAGCACCAGCTGGGCAAAGCTCAGCACATAGAACATGATCTGGCCCATGCCCGAGTTGAATCGGGTCTGCCCGCCGCCGTTCCCGAGGTACATGCTGACATAGATAAAGCCCAGGGCGATCAGCCCGAGAACTAAAATATACACCATCAGGGAAATCGCCGACCGGGGGGTCCGCATCCGCAGACGGAATTCCTTATCCAGCACGGGATTGATCCATTTGCGCGTCCAATTCATGTCGCGGGCCCTCCTTTCGTAATTTCGAGGAATACGTCTTCCAGATTGGTCTGCGCCTCGTGAAACGACAGTACGGGGTAACCCCATGTGACGATTCTCTGAAGCAGGGCTCCTTGATCCTCATCCCCACCGCCGAAATGAACATGGATGCCGGTGTTGTCGGCAAGCACGCCGCTGACGTAAGGTTCATCCCGCAGCCGTGCCGCAAGCTCCTCTTCCTTATCCAGCGAACGGATGTGAAGCACTTTTTTGACGCGAAGACGATTCTGGATATCGGCCACCCGGCCTTGGGCGACCATTTGCCCGTGCTCGATGACGCCGATTTCATCGACCATTTCCGCCAGCTCGGGCAGGATGTGCGAGGAGATGATGATCGTTTTGCCCATCAGCTTCAGTTCCTTCAAAATTTCGCGCATTTCGATGCGCGCCCGCGGGTCAAGCCCGGATGCCGGTTCGTCGAGAATGAGCACCTTAGGGTCATGCACCAGGCATCTGGCCAAGCACAGCCGCTGCTTCATCCCCCGGGAAAGACTGTCGACGTAAGTGTCCGCTTTGTCGCTCAAGTTGACGAGCTCCAGCAGCTGGGGAATCAATTTGTCCCGCTCCCCGCGCGGGATGTTGTAGCTGGCTCCGTAAAAATGCAGGTACTCCGTCGTTTTCAGCTGGTCATAGACCCCGAAGAAATCCGGCATGTAGCCGATTCTTTTGCGGACCTCCTTGGGGTTTTCGGTTACTTCAAAGCCGTCTACCCGCGCGGTGCCCGAAGTGGGCAGCATAAGCGTGGCCAGGATCGACATCGTCGTCGATTTGCCGGCCCCGTTCGGACCGACGAATCCAAAAACGGTTCCCTGCGGAATGTACATATTAATATCTTTTAACGCTTGAAAGCTCCCATAAGTTTTCGTTAAATGTTCGATTTCGATCATGGCTTCTCCGCCCCCTTCAGACTGATCTCCGGAAGTTTCAACTGGACGTGCTCCTGGGCTGTCAGCATCAGGCGAATCCGGCCGCCCGCCAAGTATTGTTGGACGTTCTTTTCAGCCTTCCACTGCTTGGTGGCATCCCAGGTTACCGGGTCCCACGTCTGTTTGTCATTGTTGAAAATCCGGTATTCCGTTTTCTTCCCGGGGTTGTTCGCACGGAGAGTCAGCACGGCAGAGGCACCCTGCTTCAGCGCAGGCACCGTGTACTCGAAGGTGATGCTGCCTTGGTCCATTTCGGTGGTTCCGCTTGGATCTTCATACCATCCCGGCGACGATATCTGCGTAACCTTCGGCTGAATAAACCCGAAAGGAATGTTGAGCTTTCCGTTCTGCGCCCAGTCAATGGAAACGGGCTGTGCCCACAGGTTCAGCTGATTGCCTTCCAGCTTCTTGCCCTCCATGGTGTAGCTGACCAGCGGATCCTTACTCCAGGCCATCACGTAGGAGCCTGACTGATACCATGCCGTGTTCGGAACCGTGGTCATCAGAATTTCGCGTTCCCGTGTAAATTCGTCCGCCTGGCCTCCGGTAAGGTTGCCAAAGATTTGGTTGGCCATATTGTACGGATTAACGGCGGTCGGTTTACTGGCACCCGATAGAGGCTTGGTTTCCCCTTTGCCGAAGTCGCCGAGTTCAAACAGGCTTCCGCCTAACGCCAGCACCGCATGATTCAGATTATAGGATGTGTTGTTCGTCACCTGCCCTCCGATATTCCCCTTGGCATCCAGCTGGATCTTCACATCGAACTGGCCGACCTTCCGGTTCTCCCGGCGATTGGACCATACCTTCGCGAGGGACCACTGCGGCATATCACTCAAGGTCAATCGGGTCGACTGATCACCGACCTCCACAAAGCTGTTCGAACGGTTCGAGCTGCTGAAAGCCCCGTTGGTCCGATCAACCGTCAGATAGGTATGTGCCGGAAAATCAATCGTGAACTCCCCGCTCCGGGGCGTAAAGAACGCCGAAGCGCTGACCTCCGAGGCATTGCCCTTGCCGTCCAGCTCCAGCATGTTGATGGTATGGGCGAGCTGTTTGGTTTTATCTGCCGCTCCGATCATGTAGACAGTGCCGCTGGCGATAACCGCGATGAGCGGAATGATCCACCAGGCCCATTCGCGCTTGTCGGCCCTTTTCAGAATCCAGTACAGCACCGGCGCCACAATCACGGCATAAACGATGAGCAGCCAGGCCATGACTGGAAAAGACGGCATTTTGAGCGAAGGAAAATAATCCAGTACGTTGATGAGATTGTACATCTGGTTCTGCATCATGTTGAATTTGTTGTTCGGCTGATTGGACAGCGCCAGGTGATCGCGCAGCAGATACGACCACACCGACGGATGACCGCTCCAGGAAGCCAGCGGTTCCATCGACAAATCGTAGGCTGCATACAGCACGGTGCCCTGCTCGACTTGGCGGGAGGCGATCAGCGGCTTGCCGCCGGCCTGATACATGACCTCTCCTCCTTCCACTGGGGAAGCGTCGGAGAGCGTGAGCTCACCGCCCAGCTCCAGCGGCTTGCCGCCCAGCTTGGCGAGCTCTGGAAGGGATGATGCCGTGTAAGTGCCCGTATACTGAACCGGGGCAATCTGCTCGAAAGCGGCGGCCGACTTCGGATATGCCGCACCGCCGGCAAGGACCAGCTCGCCGCCGGAACGCACCCACTGCTCTACGGCTGCGGCCTGCCCTTTGGACAAGGTGTCCGAGGCAAAACGGTTCAGCACGATGACGTCAAGGCTGTCCAGCAGCATCGGATCCTCGGGCAAATCCGTGCCTTTCAGCGGCAGAACGTTCAGGTCATACCCGCTGCTCCGCAGCACGTTTAGAAAATTCATCGTGTCGGGGTCCTCCGACAGAACAGCCACATTGGAGGCCGTCACAGGCATGCCTTTCAAATAAGGCGTACCGGAGCTGAAGCTGACCCGCTTGCCCTTTTGGAAAGAATTTTTATAAAAGCGGATTTCATTCGTATCCTTGGTGAAGTTGTCCCCCGGAACGCCCATGATGACGACCTTGGCCGTACCCTTCGGCAGTTCGACGTGCTGGACGTAAGTGGCGGGAGCCAGTCCGGTGTCGATCTGGATAACCAAATCTCCGGAAATATCCTGGCTGCTGGTGAGGGTGAATTTGACGGGATTCCAGCTGCCCATTTTCATTTTGCCGCTGTAGCCGATTTCGGTTTTCAGCGAAATGGAAGGGTCATCCTCCGCATGCGCGGTGGCGCCCCATCCAGGCAGGAGCAGCAGCACCCATATGGTAAGCAGCACTGGAAGTACGATCCGCCTTATGTAACGTCGAAATGATTGCATGATTGTCTCCTCTCTCTTCTCTCAGGCTTCTTTGGTCATTCTACTATAGGGATGCGGCGAAATTGGTAAAATATTTTCATAATTTTGGATAAATTGTCCGAACTGGGCTAAATCGACAAAAAAATCCCGCTCCATGAAGAGCGGGACGGACATACCTACAGCTTGATGCGCACGGTGATCCCCATAGCTCTATGTCATTCATCCTATTGACGAACGCGATGGGGTCAAACCCTGCATCCTCGTCACATCTCCTGAAAACTAGCGAGCCGCTTCTCGTACGCAAAAAGCCTTTATTCATTTTTTCAATAATTCATAGACACTGGCTGCCTGCGCTATAGTTCGCGCCAAGGGTGCCTGTCTATTGTGGGTTACCCGTTAAAAACGACCGTCTTGTTCTCGTGCACCAGAATGCGGTCCTCGATATGCCATTTCACCGCACGCGCCAGCACGACACGCTCGATCGTCCGGCCGATCCGCTTCAGCTCGCTGACATCGTCACGGTGGCTGACCCGCTGAACGTCCTGCTCGATGATCGGTCCCCCATCCAGTTCCTCCGTCACGTAGTGCGCGGTCGCCCCGATGATCTTCACCCCGCGCTGATAGGCTTGGGCATACGGTTTACCGCCGACGAAGGCCGGCAGGAACGAATGGTGGATGTTGATGATCCGGTTGCGGTAATGCTCGATAAAGAACGGTGAAACGATCTGCATATACCGGGCGAGGATGATCACGTCGATGTCACCGCCCACGACTTCAAGCTGGCGCTGCTCCGCTTCCTTCTTCGTATCCGCCGTCACCGGAATGTGATGGTACGGAATGCCGAACGATTCCACATATTCCTTCATATCCGGATGGTTGCTGACCACCATGGCGATTTCGGCATCCAGGTCGCCGGCCTGCCACTGCCACAGCAGCTCGACCAGACAATGGTCTTCCTTGGATACGAAAATGGCCAGCTTCTTCTTACGGCTGACGTTCTGCATTTTCCAATCCATCCGGAAGGTCGATGCCACTTCGCTGAATTGGCTTTCCAGCTCCGGCAGCCTCTTCTCCAGCTCCGGCAGGTCGAATTCAACGCGCATAAAGAACATGCCGCCTTCCGGATCCATCGTATATTGGTCCGATTGGACGATATTCGCGCCGTGTTGATGCAGAAAATGCGATACCGCCGCCACAATCCCCGGTCCGTCCGGACATGAAATCAGCATTCTTGCGCGGTTGGCGTGCGCACTTCCCGTGTTGTTTTCTTTTTTGACGTGCAATTCCATGTGTAAATCCATTCCTCTCTCTCGTGTTCTCTCTCTTGAACCGTATGGCCCCTCTGTGATTCCGCTCGGCTTACGCCAAAATCCCTTTACCCGCAAACCAGGCGGTCAGGCGCAGATTGATCTGCTCCTCGCTGAGCTCAGGGAACAGTCCCGCTTCCATAATCATGTCGTACAGACGCTCCATCGGCTCGCGCGGATCGGCCTTCTTCGCCTTGGCGTCGGTTTTCAGCACATTCCACACGTCCAGCACATATTGGCGTGGATCGACTTCCTGTTTGCCAAAGAAGGAATGCAGCTGTTCAACCTGGCCGAGGAACTCAGAGCCGAAACGTTCGCCGACATTGCCGCGAAGCAGCGCAATCTCCACCTCGTACATCGGCCGCTGCGTCTTCGCATCCTTGCCGATCCACGGCGTTTCCAGAATGAACGGGAGCCCTTGCAGCTTCTCGTGGTGGACAACGCGGTTGATGGCGTCAAAGCCGATCCAGCCGGATCCGATGGGCGTATGACGGTCTTTGGCGGCGCCGCGCGGATTTTTGCTGTCATTGATATGAACAACGCCGATCCGGTTCAGACCGATGATCCGGTCGAACTCTTCCAGCACGCCATCAAGGTCGTCCACGATATCATAACCGGCGTCATGAATATGGCAGGTGTCCATGCAGATCGTCAGGCGTTCGTTGTGCTTCACCTTGTCGATCATGCGGGCGATTTCGTCGAACGTGCGTCCCATCTCCGTGCCTTTGCCGGCCATCGTCTCCAGCGCGATATGAACCTCCGTCTCGTTGGTTCCGTCGAGCACTTCATTTAAGCCGTCGGCGATGCGCTGAATGCCGTATTCGGCATCCATGTCGGTGTAGGCGCCGGGATGCAGCACGATGTTTTTGACCCCGATAGCATGGGTCCGGCGGATTTCCTCTTGTAAAAAGTTTACGGCGAGCTCAAACGTATTCGACTTATAAGAGCCGAGGTTAATAATGTAGGGCGCGTGAACGACGATTTCGTCGATACCGCTCTCCTTCATTTGGGCTTTGCCTTCTTCGATGTACATCGATTCAATGGGCTTACGCCGCGTATTCTGCGGTGCGCCCGTATATATCATAAACGAACTCGATCCATAGGTGTCCGCTTCTTTGGTTGCAGTTAACAGGCCCTTGTCCGAAAAGGACACGTGAGAACCAATTTTGAGCATGGTTTATCCCCCTTAAACGAATTATCCCTTATTTTATCGTGGATAATGAAATAAATCTATAAATGCGTTATAATTCTAAAGAATGGAATATAACTGCGATAAACGATTTATAGAGGTGAAAATATGCATAGTTCACTGGGCACAAAGTTGCTGACTGCAACGGCGCCGTCCAACACGTTTATGAATTCCATATTTGTGTGGGCCATCATTTTGCTTGTGTGCATGGTGATCGGCGGATATTTTATGATCCGCAAATTTCTGAAGGTGCTGCCGAAGAATGACGGCAAGTCCAAGCTGGACTGGCAGAATTACTGGGTCGAAACCAGCCGGCATCTGTGGACGGACGAATCCAAGGCGTTTCTGGACAAACTGGTGAAGCCGGTACCGGGTCCCTTCCGGGATATCGCCAAGCATTCGATTGCAGCCGAAATCGGAAAAATTGCGGTGGAGAGCGGAGCCAAGGAAGTAACGCAGGATCACTGCATCCAAGGATATATCAAAGCAACGCCAAAACGGGATAATAAATTCCTGGTGGCCTTTCTGAACAAGAACCAAATTGACTATACGCCTTACAAGCATCTGATGGACAAATAATCCGCAGCTGGGACCGGGTTTTCAGGACCTTTTCCGAAGACCCGGGAACGGGAAATAGAATAGCGCTTTATAGAAGGAACACCCCCGTGCAGGAGTGCTCACATTGAAGAAATGGGTTCATTTCGACAGTCTGATCTCTGCCGGGGGTTATTTATATACATATCATAAAATGAAATCAACTTCGGAGGAGAGGATCGGATGAGAGTCGCCATTTGCGGAGGTACCGGCTTTATCGGCAGCGCGCTGACGGAGCATTTACTTAAAAACGGACATGAGGTGACCGTCGTCACCCGCAGGCTTCCGCCCGATCATAAACGCGACCCTAGGCTGGTGTTGTATACGTGGGATGAGATTGCGAGCCATCCCGAATTGATGGAGGGCATCGATGCGCTGGTCAACTTGGCCGGTTCTTCATTAAGCCAACGGTGGACCGCCAAGGCAAAGGACAGCATTATCCACTCCCGCCTCACTACCGTGGCTGCCGTCGCCAAGCTTGTGGAGGCGCTGCACAGCAAGCCCGGGGTCGTCATCCAGGCCTCTGCTATTGCCGTCTACGGCACCTCATGGACCAACACCTTTGACGAAAACAGTCCGAAACGGGTCATGGATTTTCCTTCGGATGTCGTCAGCCGGTGGGAAGACGCCGCCGATAGCATCCAGGGTGTGCGGCTCGTCAAGCTGCGCATCGGTGTCGTGCTTGGAAATCAGGGCGGAGCCTTCCCGATCATGCGCCTCCCCTACAGGCTAGGGGTCGGCGGCAAAATCGGCAGCGGCCGGCAGTGGCTGTCCTGGATTCATCTGGAAGACATCGTCCGGCTGATCGAGTTTTGCATGACGCATCCGGAGGCCGAGGGGCCGGTAAACGCCACGGCACCTGAGCCGGTTACTAATGATCAATTCGGGCAAGCCGTTGGCCGTGCGTATCATCGGCCTCATTGGTTTCCGGTACCCGCCGTGATGATGAAGGCCGTTCTTGGCGAACAATCCTTAATCATCTTGGAAGGCCAGCGCATTCTTCCGGCCAAGGCGCTCGAGCTGGGCTTTAAATTCCGGTATCCCCGCCTTCAGGAGGCTCTGAACGGCCTTGCCAACGAGCAGGGATAAACGTTCTACGAGGGATCTCAGGATACCTTGAACGTATAGACTCCACTGATGATGGTGAAGGTGTCCCCATCTTTCAGCGGATACTCCTTGTAGGGCACCATAGGCTCTCCATGCAGCTTGCTTCCGTTGCGGGAGCCCAGATCCTTGATCAGGTATCCGCCGTCCTTGCCTCTGGCCAGCTCGACATGCGCACGTGAGGTGCCTGTTGAGACTTCTACATACTGGGCAACCTCTTCCGACCTTCCGATCACGAAGTGCGGCAGCGTCAGCTCGATCCGTTCGGAGGGGCGCCCCTCCCCTTCGCGAATCAAATAATAGCCGGGACTGCCGGAGCGTCGGCTTTTCCCTCCAGCAGCACCATCCACAGGCGCAGATAGAAGTACAGTCGCATTACTTCGTCCGGCACCGGACATAGCCTGTCCTTCCTTCAAACGGAAATCGTGTCCGGCGCTTCCATCCGATCCAGCATGCTCGTTGGCCGCACATTCAACCCCGGGTGCATGGATAGCCTCAGCCTCAAGGTGGCTCCACAGACGCTGCCGGATGTCCGAATAATGTTCCCGGTCGGCCGAAGTTTCCCGACCATCCCGATCTTCCCTACCATCCCGTCCTTCCTGTCCGATTCCAACTCCAGTCCCCAGCCCGAGCCCCTTTTTGTTAGAGCCCACCGCCGAGTAGCTGGGTCCGCTTGTCTCGCTTGTCCTCTGCCCTCCTCCCCTCAGCTCAATACCTGTTGATGCTGCAAGTAAATCCTGCGAAAACTTCCACTTCCAATCCGGTTCCGCATCCTCTGTTCCGTGATCGTCATCATCGCGATCCTTTCGCCTGCTGCCTTTGCCGAACCAGCCGGTCAGCTGCTCCACCTGAAACCGTGGGATTTTCTTTCGTGAAGCCGCATGGCGATCATCGTCGATTTCACCCGATCCGAAATCCGGGATTTCTCCTTCCATCGCTTGCTGCACAGAACGGCCCAGCTTTAGCTTTCCAGACCAGCTAAGCCAAGCCGCCACACCAAGCAGAATCGTCAATAGGACACTGATCATCAGCGAGCTTGCCGTAGGTTTCGGCATATAAATCATCCGCCAGATCACGGCGGCACACAATAGACAGCCCAAAGCAATATAAATCTTTCCACCAGACTTTCCGTTTGCTTCCCGCTCATCCTTTGCGTCTAAGGCATCGTCACGGTCTGGATTCCGGTTCCAATGGTCAAACGCTTCCTGAAGCCCGCCCACTCCCGGAAAGGAGTCCCTTTCGGGACTCTGTCGGTCTGCCTGCCGCATCGGCATGAACCGCAGCCGATCCCCTTCGGCTGCCCGGGCATTTGTTCTTGCCGTCTGAAAAGGAACCCCGCTGCCCGCTGCAGAATCTTCTACTTCTCTTATTCCTTTTCCCGAAACACGACTGCCACCTGGCAACCCTTGTCTGTCAGCCTGCTGAATATGATCCTGATACCCTTCTAACGGCTGGCCGCCTCCCGGATGGTCAGCATATCCATGTCCATCATCCTCCTCGGCGGTTAACAGTTCGAGCAGGAGCTTTTTAAAGCCGGAGACCGAAAAGTCCTCGCCTCCGGTGAATTGAAGCAGTCTTTGAACACCGTTTCCCTTCAGCTCCTGGACCGTGGCCATCAGCCGCGTGACTAATTCCTTCAATCGGATTCGCAGCGGCTTGTCCTGAAACGGCTCCTCTAGTGGAACATATGTAAAATAAAGCGTTCCCGAGTGCAGGGATCCGTCAACGAAGATGTAATCCTCGTCCAGCACATACTTATCCAGCTGCAGCATGTAAGACTTGCTCTCTTCCAGCGTCCCGGCCACCTGGCACAAAAGCCCGTAATAATCCGGCATGCTGAGCTTCTCTCCCCTCAGCATATGGGACAGCATCTTCTTGCCTGTAATGTCATACTGGAGTGTTACCCGGAGATCCATCTCCTTCAGGCGCAGCGGAAGAAATCTGGCAATTCGGGATGCCGAAATCATAGATAACTCTATGTTGTTTAACTCATCGGGACGGTACCCTTCAGCAGGGCCAATGACCATAAAGGTTCCGTCATGTTGAATAAAGTCACGCATCAGCGACTCCAAACCGGTGTTCACCTCCAAAAACCATCTCTAGAAACTTATCACTTCGTAAACTCGAGAATCACAAATACATGCACACGCATATAAAGCCAGGCAGCACGGCAAGCATAAACGGAAAATGAAGCTGCTCTTTCCGATTTCCCCTCAAGCTGGTCAGGCTCCTTAATACAATAAATCCGGACAGGCTTCCCGCGGCTTGGCGCAGTCGCTTCATTGCGTCCCTCCTCCACAAGGAGATCAACAGCCCGATAATTCCCGCAAAGATGACCGAATAAACCACGCACTGAACCGCAAACAGAGCGCCCATCCAGGCACCGATCCCGGCAAACAGCTTCACATCTCCGGCTCCGACCGCGCCCATCCAGTACATGACGAGCAGCACCAGGAATCCGGCAGCCATCCCTTTCCCTGCAAACGCGAGACCGGACCAGCCGGCCCAAATTCCGTGGAAGGTTATCCCCGCGATAATTGCGCTGAAATTTAGCTTATTCGGGATTTTCATCGTCCGGATATCGGTCACAAAAGCAGCGGCAATCAGCACTGCACAACCATATATAGCTGGATTCACGGTACAACCGCCTCCTTTCCCCTTCTTTATGTAGTTGAACTCAACGAACTGTTACCGTAATTACGGTAAGGTATCGGACACATGAGGTTAACAGGCCAAAAAGAGGTTTTTCACGACCCAAACGAGGCTAGTACAACAATTGAGGTAAAACCACACCATTTGAGGTATGAGCTATCCCTTTACGACGGTAAACATAACCTCCAGCCGCTGGCCGTCCGAAGTCGTAATGACGAAGGGCCAGGTTCCGGGTGTCGTGTTAGGTCCTACCCACCATTCCCACTCGATGGTTCCATCCGCGTCCGCCTGCTTTTCCCCCAAGTATTTGGCGGTGCTTTGACCGCTTTTATAAAACACGGATAAATTAGCCGATCCGTTTGGAGCGATCTTGGCGCGCACTTTGGCTTTTTTGCCGACATACGCAGGATCTGGTTTGGATAAAATGCTGATAGATGTGCGTCCATCAACATCCCCTCCACCCTCTCCTGAGCCTTCTTCATCAGTGGCGCCGATCCACAGGCGTTCCTGTGCTTTGGCCTGAATCACGATTTTTCTATTGATAAAAGGGACCTTTATCGGCAGCTCGTAGCTCACTTCAATCCCAAAATACGGATCCGTCCTGTTCTTGAGGTCAGGGATTTGAATATTGGAAACATGAATTCGCTCGTAACTTAGAAAATGGCTTTGCATTTGTGGCTTCAATATCGGTTTGACCACCGGATCGAGCACCGCCTCTGCCGTCTGATTTTTTAAATCCTGGAGCGGGGCTTCGGCACGCCCCACTGCCTCATTCGTCCATTCCTTCAGGGGAGACGAAAGAGCCCCCGTATATTGGGAAGCCCAATCGCTTAGCGACAGCTCGGGAACCGACCAGCTCCCGGAGTCACGCTCCTTGGATTCGTCTCCCGTCCCTGCGGATGCTTCCGGCTGGATGGCCAAAGCCACCGGATATATGTGGGAAGATACCAGCTTGACGGTATCCGAAACGGTGCTCTGCAGCGCCGTAGAAATGAGTGTCATCTGAACGATATAAATCAGAAAAATGACGAAGAACAAAAAGACGGGCAGCACCAATGAGGCTTCCAGGACGATGCTGCCCAGCTCCCGCTTCTCCCGCTTCGGAAACGCCTTGGCAAAAGCAGAAGCTCTCCCCCAATTCATGCGGTGAAGCCGATCAATAAGCAAAATCCGCTTTTTTCGTAACATAGTAACGGTTTCCTTCCACGTTATCCGGACTGCCTCCGGCATAACCCGCCATTTGGATCACGCCGGGCAGAAACCACAGCCTCATTCCGATCCGGACTTCTCCTGACGCATACGTGGCGCGTTCTGCGGGATTAATTCCCGTATTCAGACGAATCAGCGCCAGCATTCTGGACATTTTCTTCTCATTGTCGCTGTGGATCAGCAGGAACAATCTCAAGTAGTCGCGGTATGTCATTTGAATCTTGACGTAACTGGACAGCTCTACGGATCCTTCCCTGCAGAGCTTCACCATGTCGGCCATGGCCATCTCTACTCCGTACAGCAGAGCTGCAGCTAGAACGAGCAGCGGGTTTCCCAGTTTGCTGTTCTTCACGAGCCCCTCCATGGTCCGAACCGCCAGCCGTGCTGCAAAAATTTCGGCATAGGCCGCTGACACATTACCCACCGGGTTATGGAAGCCGTACACGATATACTCCAGCTCTTGATGGCTTACGCTCATCTCATCGGCAACCGCATCCCCAAGCCGGCTTCCCGGGCTTGCCGCCGCATCTTTCAGCAGTCCAAGATCAAAATGGGTAAAATACAGCGCTGCATATTCGTTCTGGAACAGTTCATCCTTGATGCCCGACATCATCCCCGCCATGGATCCATACACCGAATCCGTCTGCTTCATGGCCGATTTGCCCGCATCATAGGGGTCATGGTCAAGATCGGTCCCCTTGTACTCGCTGCCTGCGTCTTCCTTATTAAAGGTCAAGCTATCGTCGTAATACTGCTGAAGCTCCTGGTATTCCTCATTGTGCTGCTTCACTTTCTGGTCCAGCTTATTAATGCTTTCCAAAATGCCCGCCGCTTCGGACAGCTTGGCCTTGCTCTGCTTTTCTTTTTCTTTCCTTTCCTTATCGGATCCCCGATGCTCCTGCAGCTGACCCGCCACCCGGTCGAGCTTATTCCCGCTGCCTGACACGGCGTAATCATGGACATAACGGTCAGCGGCGCTTACTCCCTGAATCACCTCATTTTTCATGCGCCCACTGCTTCCCTGAACTCCGGAAGACTCGGCAAGGGAAGATAAAAGAGTAGATAACTGGTTGTTAAATGCACTATAATCCTGTTTTTGGGTCTGAATTACATCATTCAGTTCCTGAAGCAGACTATCGGACAGCAGCAGTTGGTCTATGCCGTCCCGGATGCCATGAATCGCCGCTGGATCGCTTCCGGATGCTTCCGGTGCCGCCCCCGGGATTATGGCGCTCCCGACCTGATCGTAGCCTTCGGTCCCGCCGCGGTTTCCGGCTTCTGCAATCACTTCCTTCATCTTATCGTTGCTGCTCCGGGCCTCCTCCCAGTACTCCAGGGCATTCTGGAGTTCCTTCGCATGGCTCTTGGCCGCCGAGGACTGGATGCCCTGCAGGCGGGAAATGACCTTTCCTGAGCTGCGGTTATGCTCCTGTATTTCCGAGCTGTACTGTTCCTCTTCGTCTTCGCCACGGTTTGCATCCTGAATGACCTTGTCTACGTAGTCCTCATATTGTGCGGCGATGTCGGCCGCGGTGACCACTTCCGAAGAACCGAGCGATTGGTCCGGAATCGCCCCTCCGGCAGGCTTCATGATCAAATCCGGAGCCTCCTTCAGGCTTTGACCGGCCTTTCTCTGGGCCGCCAGCATCTGATCTAGGGCCTCCTCGCGCTTGTCATACAGCTTCTGCAGCTTGCCCAGGACATCCACCGTATCCGAGGCTTCCTTCATGGATTCGGACAGCGGCTTGAACCTGCTGACGAGTTCCAGGGAAAAGTCGATGGGCGCTTTATACTTCATCTCCTCGCTGACTTCCCTATTAAAAATGTCATACTCCCCCAGCATCCGTTCCATCTTGAGCGACGAGGTGTCCAGCTGAAGCGGAAGCAGATCAAACCGATCGCTGCGGTCTCCCTTATCCATCGTGCTGTTAAGCACGCCAGCCATAATCTGATCGCCGCTCGTGCTGCCATGTGCAAAAAGTCCATACCTTTCCTGCAGTTCAGGGTCGTACGACGACATGACCGACCGGACCGCCGCACGGACCAACCGCTCGCTCTGCGCCTTCATCGCCGCGATCCGGGCGTAGTCGATAAATAATGCGACAAACGCAAAAATCATGGCCAAAACCCCAATAAGAAAGATGGATACCGATCCACTTTCCGAGCGTCTCTTACCGAACAACCGCCAATCCTCCTCTCCGGGTCCTAAGGCTGGCTTCCGGAAGTTTGAAGCTGCTTCAGCACCCCAGCCGCGCTGCCTCGATCCATCCCTTCACCAGCATCATTCTTCTTGAACTTCGAGCCGTAGTATCTCATCAGATGGATGCTGCGGATAAATTCGACCGGATCCACGACCAATGAACTCCCAGAGGTTCGAAGCTCGCTCCCTCCGTCCAGCATGGCATCGAGCGGCCGAAGAGAGATCATTTGGTTCAAGCTGGCAGTTACTTTCCGCTGCAGCAAAGCATTTTTATAGGTCATATCCCCCTGCATGCCTGCCGGAATCGCCGAGCCGGTTTTGTTCAGCTTGATCGCCGTCAGCGCCCCTTGCGTAGAAGAGGTACTTGGAACAGGTACCGTCTGTGAGTTTTCGGCTCCTGCCCAGCCAAACAACGCACCAAGCCATTGATCGTCTGTCATTCGCCAATACAGCGAATCATATTGATTGACCGGAACCGAGCCGTCAAGCGCTTCTTTATGGCTGTTATCCCAGCTGTAGGCCGTGCGCTCCGCGGCTGCGGACGCCGCTTGATGCAGCATGCTCTGCTGATACATATATAGGGACAGAAACAGCAGAATCATCGTCGTGAACAGAACGACCGGCATGACGAGGGAGGCTTCCAGCGTAAAGCTTCCCTCGCATTCTTTTAACCTAGCTCGTAAATTCTTCACTTTTTTTGTTGACGTTAGCCAGCAGTTTGTTGATAAGCTCCATGATTTGCTTCTTAAACAGAAGCGCGATAATGAGGATCACGACGATAATCAGCAGCATTTCGAGCGTTCCGAGTCCCTCCTCGTCCCTCCATAATTTCTTGCCGCTTCGTCTTATCATTGTCAGCATTTATACCCCTCCTACATGTTCATCATCATAAAAGCCGGTGTGCCCACCAGCACAATCACGATCATAAAAATGACCATCATTGGAAAAACGAGCTTTGACGAAGCTTGCTCTCCTCGTGTCCGGGTAATGGCCTTGCGCTTCTCCCATAATCCCCGGGACAAGTCGTTCAGCGCCATGGCAAAGTCGCTGCCCCCTCGCCGTAAATTGAGCAGCACGGCTGTCGTAAACGCGGATACCTCCTGTACGGCACAGCGTTTGCTAAAATTTTCAAACGACTGCTGAAAGGAATATCCGCCTTCCAGATCATCGATCATCCGGATTAGTTCCTTATAAAGCGGATGATCCCTTTGGGCTTCCTTCTGACGTGCGCATCGCGTGATGGCCTTCTGCACCGTCTCGCCGGCTCCGACAAGCAGTACGATCTTGTTCAGCAGCTCAGCCAGCTCGATCGTAATATCCTGGTCCCGCTTATCGACCTTCGTATGCAGGTCCTTAATAATCGCGGCCGGCAGAAGGATGGCCAGCAGCCCTCCAATAATAAGCCCCGTGTTCCCCCCGGCGGCAAGCGTCAGCAGGCAGCCCAGCATCAGCATCAGCCAGCTGTAACACAGCATCTCTCCGGCATACAGGAGCGTCATCTCCACGCTGTGCCGCTGCCCGTGAATCTTCTGGATCGAGCGCTGAAGCCTGAAGAAGAAGAGCGGAAAACGAGCAGTCAGCTTGTACTGGTCGATGATGTACAGCATGGGCCGCATCACCGCTCTCAGCCGAATCCCTTCCATCGGCAATGTCATCAACCGCTTATACTTGTCGCCGCAGCGCTGGTTCTGCACCACCCAACCTCCCGCCAGCAGAACCAGCATCACGGTAGCCAATAATTTCATGTCTTCACCCCGTTCACACCTTGATATTCATCATTTTCATAATCCATAGCAGGCAGCCGCCCAGCCCCGCCAATGCACCTGTCGAAATCACGATGCCCATCCCGCTGTACAGCGGCTGCATATAGTCTCCAGCCGTAAAATTCATAAACATCAGCATCAGGATAGGCGCAGCCAACAAGGCTCTGGATTCAAACTTTTTCTGGGCGATCATGACCGAGATCTCCTGTTTGATATCCAGCTTCTCGCCGATCACCGTTGAGGTGTGCCGTACAACCTCGACAAGGTCTCCTCCCGTGCGCTTACACGTCGTGAACACATCCGCAAAATTCGTGATATCCTCCATTGCGGCACGGCGGCTGAAGTCATTCAGCGCATCCTCGACCGGTTCGCCGTATTCCATTCTTGCGCAGATAATGCCCAGCTCGGTAATCAGGTCATTCTCCGCATCCGGGTCGAGCATCCGCAGGTCCTGAATAGCCTCCCTAAATCCGTTCTCCACCGATTTGCCCGCAGACAGGGAGGAAGACAGCGAATACAGCGCCTGCTTAAAGTGAAGATTCATCGCGGTCCTCCGGCGCTCCAGAAGATGAGCCTTCCAAAACCGCGGAACGATCCATCCGCCGGATGCCATGATCATAGCTACGAGCCATTGATGATAGAACAAATACCCGATTCCGAAGCATAACAAGCCCCCAATAGCAATGCATGCCATACGCTGGAGCCCGTTCAGCTCATAAGTCTGGTAATTCGGAAGCTTCTTCCCTATCCCCTCTGGAGGGGGAGATCCCTCCATGCTTTGCCTCCTGAGCGCCCTGCCTGGCTTCTTGGGAGGAGCGGCCTTCCGCCGGTTACCGCTGCTCCCTGTTCCCTGCTGTTCGTGTAACATCGCTTCACCTCCCTGGTGACAGTACCCAACTGGTTTATTAAGGCCTTTTCATTTGATGCTGAATCAAGCAGCCCGCGATCCCAACCTCTTCATATTTGGATTAAAAATGTCCGCTTCACTTCTTAGCGGCAGCGATTCCCGCAGCCTGAAGCTTTGCGACATGAATCAATCCGTTTCCCGTCGGCTCCAACTCCCCTTCAACCTTTCCATCCTTCTCCCCCGTCTCCCGAAAACGGAACAACGGATTAAGGACCACCTCACCGTTCTCCAGCCCGGCCACCTCGCTGATTTCAGTGACCTTCCGCGTGCGGTCGCGCATCCTGGACAGATGGACAAAAATATCGATCGCCGAGCTGATCTGCTGGCGGACGACAGGCACAGGCAGATCAGCTCCGCTCAGCACCATCGTCTCCAGCCGGCTGATCATATCGCGCGTGTTGTTCGCATGGCCGGTCGATAAGCTTCCATCATGGCCGGTGTTCATCGCCTGCAGCATATCGAGCGCCTCGCTCCCCCGGACCTCGCCGACCACGATCCGATTGGGACGCATCCGAAGGGAGGAGCGGATCAGATCCCGGATGGCGATTTCCCCTCTCCCCTCCGTGTTGGCGTTACGGGTCTCCAGAGCGACCAGATTGGGGACCGTGACAATCTGAAGCTCAGCCGAATCTTCAATCGTGATCACCCGTTCGTCCGGCGGGATGAATTGTGACAGTGCATTGAGGAACGTCGTTTTGCCTGAGCCCGTCCCGCCGCTGATAAAGATGTTGTATTTCCCCACCACCAGCTGCTGCAGAAACTCAGCCGCCTCCGGACTCAGCGCTCTCCGGACGATCAAGTCCTGCATCGTCATCGGCGATTCGGGGAACTTCCGGATCGTCATCGTCGGCCCCTTCAGCGCAACCGGCGGCAGGACGATGTTGACCCGTGAGCCGTCCTTCAGCCTGGCGTCCACGATCGGCGAAGACTCGTTGACGACGCGGTTCACGCCGGCAACGATCGACTGGATAATGTCTTCAAGCCTCGACCTCGATTCGAACTTCAGCGGCAGCCGGGACACCACGCCGTCCTGCTCGATAAAAATATCCTCGTGGCTGTTGATCATAATTTCGGTAATCGCGGGATTGTCCACTAAAGGCTGCAAAATGTCGAGCCCGCGGAACGAATCGAAGATCCGCCGGATCAGGCTGCGCTTCTCCTGCGCGGTCAGCTCGCGAAGCTCAGGTCTCCTGAACACCGTCCGCTCGATATACTGCATCAGCTCCCGGTTGCCAAGCGCAGAAGTCACGTCCAGTCCGGACCGGATTTCTTGACGAAGCTCGCGGAACAGCTCTTCATCCATATCCCCTCACCCCTGAACCACTGACGAATGAGTCCCCCAAGAGGGACTTGCACAGCTTGAGGATATCCCGCTGGTAGATCGGCGAGCTGAGCAGCAGCTCTTCGTTGCTGTTCTGCTTCCAGGAAGGGGTATAAGGCAGAACGCCGTCCACCTCCGGAATGCACGCGGGCAGCGGATTGGCCAGCTGCCCGGTGAACCGGTTGACCACGTACCGGCTCTTTCCGGCAAGCTCGGCGAACAGTTCCGGCTGGCTCCGCTCCATAAACGCAAACCACTGGCCGTTTTTGTACAGATTGGTGATGTCGTCCAGCATCAGCCAGACCAGGTGGCGGCATCCTTCCAGGACGGCGGCCAGGCGTTCGTTCGGCCCGGAATCTGTGTCGGCGATCACCACGTCGTACCGGCCGCTTGCCGCGATGCTCTGCAGCAGCTTCCGTGTATCGGCTTTCCCCAATTGAACCAGCTCTTTCAAATTGGTGACGGGTTTGAACCAATCCGCACGAATTCCCGGATGATGGACGGTGTACGGCTCCGGAGATACCATCGTCTGCACACGCTTCTCCTCCTGGGCCGCTTTCAACTCGTACAGCATCCCGGGCAGCCCCTCGGCACTCTCCGCACCGCCCCCCTGTCTGGGAAAAATTCCGCTGCTGTTCACGGTTTCAAGGTTCAAATAAAATACCGACAGTCCGGCCGCCCCCAGCTGTTTGGCCATATTAACGGCGGCGGTCGTCTTCCCACTCCCGCCTACAATGGAGACGAAGCCGATCGTCACGGCCTCTCCGTCCGCCACCGGCAGCGTACGCCGCTGACCTTCCCTCCGGCATAAGCCGAGGATAGAAGCTATCAACTCTGGAAGGGGCTGATATTTGGGGAGCACCGGTCCTTGTATAGAGGCTGCCTCCCCATGTCCGAGCAAAACCCAGTTCGGTATATCGCCGTTCTTCCCGGCAAGCCAGGGTTCCAGGAAAGCGGCCTCCCCAACGACGGCGTCGGGCAGCTCCTCGCCGTCCATATACTTCATAAAAGCGTCCAATTTAGTGAATCCGGATATGTGCAGCTTGTCCCCAAACTCGCTGCTGTGAACATAGTGCAGGATACCCTCCAGATACTGCGCCTCCTTGACCGCAAGCGTAATTCGGTATGGTACCATCACGAATGATCCCTCCTCGTTTCAGACAGCAAAAAAGCACCGTCCAACAACCCGCCTGGCGGGTGTTAAACGGTGCTTCCGTTATTGGTAAGTATTTACTTAATTTAGAATTTATCACATCCGGACCGGAAACACAATACACTTTGACATGAAAAAATCGATCCGGTAACGGTTCATTTTTCACAGAAAACGGTTCCTAATCTCTGGCGTGGGCAGCAGGCAGGCTTCCTCCTTGCCAAACCAGCGGTACCGGTTGCGCGCGACCCAGCGATAGATCACGTTCCGGAGCGGCGCAGGCACAGCGATGAAAGCATACAGAAGCGGCCAAGGCTGCTTTAAACGCCGCACAATCCGCAAAGCCGCAGCAGATTCCGTATAATAGCGTCCGTTATCAATCAGAACGACGGTATTTAGGGTTCCGACTGGCAAGCCGCCCTCCCGGAGCAGCTTCTCTCCGATCTCGGACTGGAGAGAGGCAAAATGGAATATTCCTGCCGGATCCCGTTGGAGAATGAACTTGGTCAGCCCCTGGCATAAATGACAGACGCCGTCAATCAGAACAATGGCATTTGGCTTACCTGCGCTTCCTTGCTGCATGGTCATCGGCGAGCCCTCCCTTACCTCCAGTATCTTCCTTATTGCCTCGTAAATCAAGCCACCTCATAACTCCCCGAAAATAGAAAAAAGCACGGGATTCATAATCCCGCACCTGTATCTCCTGGATGATATTAATGGGCAAGCGCCTTATCAATCCATTGGTTCTCAACGATTTGCTGTTCCAGCTCGCCTGTAAAGCTCTCCATGCACTTGCAAATAAAGTCTTTGCGGCATACAGGACAAGGAGTTTTCTGCAATCGGCTGATGTTAGTCATTTTCCATTCCTGAAAACGGTTATAGAACGCACGGCACTCTGTTCCGTCAGCCAGGTTGATAATGAATTCGTACAATCCGCTTTTTTCATTGCTGCTGGCTTCTCTGACGTTCGTAATGATCGGTCTGTAAGACATATGCATCACCCGTTTATTTAGTTTTCTTGCCTCGGACAAATAGTACGTAACAAGTACTTAGACATATTAAATGAATTTTATATATCATGTCAACAAAGAAGGGTATGTAATTCATGTATTTGGCCCCAATATGTCTCTACAGTACCGATCTCTTTTGCTTCCCTTCAATATAAAGGATGCCTAACTCCCAAAGAAAATATCCAGAATCGTGCCAAGCTGATCTTTCTTTTTCCCTTCCAAAATATCGGGATTAAGCACCTCGACATTCCCGCAATGCTTGCAGGAAACAAATAAATAATGGATATGCTGGATATCAAACATCTTGCTGAGGCCGGCTCCCGTCATGGAAACCTCACGGATGTCGCAGATCCGCCCCTTGCACTTAACGCATACAAAACGATCCTCAATGATGTCCTTAATGCTCAAGCTGATCTCCCCTTTCCTTTGGTGCCTAACTATTTTACGCCAGGGCGGTGGAAATCGTTCCAGGGATATAGTTATGCCGTAAAAGGATACGACAAAAAGCCGGAAGCAGCCGCCACCGCGTGGTGAGCCCCCGGCTTTTGTTACGATGATAAAGTTCAGTGGAACTGAATCATTCCATCATCGCACGGAAAACCTCCGCGAAACGCGGCCAGTTTTCTATGAAGGTACGTCGATAGACGTTCGGATACATCCTGGCGTAATTTAAATAACGTTCAGCTCAACATCGATATTCCCCCGCGTGGCTTTGGAATACGGGCAGAATTCATGCGCCTTTTTCGCAAGCTCTTCCGCTTGTTCGCGTTCGATCCCGGGCAGCTTGATATCGAGACGGGCCGCAAGGCGGAAACCGCCGTCGCTTTCGTCTTTGCCGATCATGACGTTGGAAGTGACTTCCACATCATTCAGCTTGACGCCGGCCTGGCGGGCCACATTGGCCAGTGCGCTTTCGTAGCAGGCACCGTACCCGGCTGCAAACAGCTGCTCGGGGTTGGTTCCATTGCTGCCGGCTCCCCCTAATTCTTTGGGCATACTGAGTTCATGCTTCAGGACACCATCGGAGGATGCGACCGAACCCTCCCGGCCGCCATGGACCGTTGCCGTTGCCGTATATAGAGCTTTCATCTTCATCGACTCCTTTTCCTGAAATTTGACCCTACCCTCATTAATTAAAGCGATCCTTCCAAATTGAAACGGGATCCTTCGGGTAATGGCTATTCAGAAGAGGTGCGCATCCCATTCTTGTGTGTCCCAAAAATAATTGTACAACCACACAAAAGTTTCCCTAGACAAACAAATTTGTATGAGTACAATGAATAGTAGAACATTTATTACATTACAATAATTTTAATAAGGTGTGATGCATATGAAAGACACCGAAATTATACATCCTTCCAAGTCCAATACGTGGGAGAAACCGAAGGAACGAACTTCGCTGTCTGACGTAAACCAATCTATGAAGGTCCCGGTGAACGCCTCGACTTTTCGCAAATTTCTGGCCTTTGTCGGCCCCGGATATCTGGTTGCTGTAGGCTATATGGATCCCGGAAACTGGGCGACGGACATCGCCGGGGGATCCCGGTTCGGCTATTCCCTGCTGGCCGTGATCCTGCTGTCGAACCTGATGGCCGTCCTGCTCCAGTCGCTGTGCAGCAAGCTCGGCATCGTTACAGGCCACGACCTGGCGCAGGCGTGCCGCAGCCATTACAGCAAGCCGGTCAGCATCGGTCTGTGGGTGCTGTGTGAACTGGCCATCGCAGCCTGCGATCTGGCCGAAGTCATCGGTTCGGCGATCGCCCTGAAGCTGCTGTTCGGGATCCCGATCCTGTACGGCGTGCTGATCACCGCCCTCGACGTCCTGCTTGTGCTGCTGCTGCAGCACAAGGGCTTTCGGGCGATCGAGACGCTCGTCATCGTGCTGATCGTGACGATCGGACTGTGCTTCGGGATCGATCTGTGGCTCTCCAAGCCGGATGCCGCCAGCATCCTCACCGGGTTCATCCCGACGGCCGATCTGGTGACCGATCATCAGAAGCTCTATATCGCCATCGGCATCCTTGGCGCGACCGTTATGCCGCATAACCTGTACCTTCACTCATCGATCGTGCAGACCCGGCAGTACGAAAACACCGACAAGGGCAAGCGGGAAGCCATCAAATTTTCCGTGTGGGATTCGACGATTGCGCTGACGCTTGCCCTGTTCATCAACGCGGCGATCCTGATCGTCTCGGCGGCGACATTCCACAAGGCGGGGATGACTACCGTCGCCGACATCAGCGATGCGTACCATCTGCTGACGCCGCTGCTCGGAACGACGCTCGGAAGCATTTTGTTCGCCGTCGCCCTGCTGGCATCGGGCCAGAACTCGACGCTGACCGGCACGCTCGCCGGACAGATCGTCATGGAGGGCTTCCTGAACCTGCGGCTGCCGTCCTGGCTGCGCCGGCTGATCACCCGGATGATTGCCATCATCCCGGCGGTCATCGTAACGGCCATCTACGGCGAGAGCGGCACCGAGGATCTGCTTATTCTGAGCCAGGTCATCCTGTCCCTCCAGCTGCCGTTTGCAGTGGTTCCGCTGGTCAAGTTTACTAGCGACAAGAAACTTATGGGCAAATTCGTCAATCCGGTTTGGGTCAAAATATTGGCCTGGGTCGTGGCGGCATTTATCATTGTCCTGAACGTGTACCTTCTGGTTCAGACC
Source organism: Paenibacillus sp. FSL R5-0378 (assembly GCF_038009285.1). Lineage (NCBI taxonomy): Bacteria > Bacillati > Bacillota > Bacilli > Caryophanales > Paenibacillaceae > Paenibacillus > Paenibacillus sp. FSL R5-0378. Next base: position 1,843,908 of record NZ_JBBPAY010000001.1, on the reverse strand, counting down.
ATTTTCGGTTAATAGCACCGGACACAAAATAAAAGCCCCGTATCTCATGGATTCCATGGATACGGGGCTTTTTAAAATATCAGGACTTGCCAAGCTCGCTCAGGACCAGGTTCAGCTTCAGCACATTGACCCGCTTCTCGCCGAATACGCCGAGGTCCCGGCCCTCTGTGTTCCGCTCAACGAGACGGTCCAGCTCATCGGCCGAAACGCCGCGCAGTTTGCTGATCCGCGGTACCTGAGCTTTCGCTGATTCGGGTGTAATATGGGGATCCAGCCCGGAGCCCGAGTTGGTGATCAGGTCCACCGGAAGCTCGCTGACCGGCACATCAGGGTTGTTCTTTTGCCAATCCGCGACCGAGGCTTGAACCCGCTTCAGCAGCTCGGGATTGGACGGGGCATAGTTGTTCGATCCCGAACCCTCTGCCTTGTAATCAATGCTGGAAACCCGCCCCTGGAAGAAGGAAGGGTCCGTAAAGGACTGGCCAATCAGCTCGGAACCCACGACCTTTCCCGTGCTGTCCTTTAGCATGCTGCCGCTCGCCTGGTTTGGAAAGATCAGCTGGGCCAGGCCGGTGCTCACCAGCGGATACGCAATCCCGCATAGGACGATCAGCACCAGACTCGTGCGAAGGGCGACACCCCACAAGGAACCGTTCCACTTTTCTTCGCCGATCGCCGTCGTCACCGTCGTTTTCATATCGTATCATCCCTTTTTCATAATCTATCTATCGCCTATCCATTTCTTTAGTTCATTCTATCTAAATCCACAAATGGACCACTAGATCAATCAGCTTGATGCCGATAAAGGGCGCAATCACGCCGCCAAGACCAAAGATCAGCAGGTTGCGGCTGAGCAGGCGCGACGAGCTTATCGGCTTGTAGGCCACCCCTTTCATCGCCAGCGGGATGAGCAGCGGGATAATGACCGCATTGAAAATCAGGGCGCTTAAGATCGCCGAAAGCGGCGAGCCGAGCTTCATGACGTTCAGCACGTTCATTTCCGGGATGGCGGCCATGAACATGGCGGGAATGATGGCAAAATATTTGGCCACGTCATTCGCGATGCTGAACGTGGTAAGCGCGCCGCGGGTCATCAGCAGCTGCTTGCCGATGGCCACGACCTCGATGATCTTCGTCGGATCGGAATCGAGGTCGACCATGTTGGCCGCTTCCTTCGCGGCCGCCGTGCCGCTGTTCATCGCGAGCCCGACGTCGGCCTGGGCCAGCGCCGGCGCGTCGTTCGTGCCGTCGCCGGTCATGGCGACCAGCTTCCCTTCGGCCTGCTCGCGGCGGATGACCGCGATTTTGTCCTCCGGCTTGCTCTCGGCGATAAAGTCATCGACGCCCGCCTCCTGGGCGATCGTAGCCGCAGTCAGCGGGTTGTCGCCGGTACACATGATCGTCTTGATCCCCATCTGCCGGAGCTGGTCAAAGCGTTCCTTCATGCCGGGTTTGACCGTATCCTTCAGGTGAATCAACCCGTAAATACGGCTGTCCACAGCGACAGCCAGCGGCGTACCGCCTTCCGACGCGATTTTATCGGATTCCATATCCAGATCCGCCGGAATACTTCCGCCTTGGGCCTGCACCCAGCGCTTAACCGCGTCCACCGCCCCTTTACGGACATGCCGCCCATCCACCAGGTCGATGCCGCTCATCCGCGTCTCCGCCTTGAACTCGATAAACTCTCCAGCGGCGGCCGCTTCCGGATGAACCTCTATCGACTGCTTCTTCACCAGTTCCAGCACGGAGCGGCCTTCCGGCGTCTCGTCTTTAACCGAGCTGACGGCCGCCCAATAGGCGGTTTCCGCATAATCCGCGTCCCCCACCGGAATGAACTGGCTCGCCATCCGGTTACCGAAGGTAATCGTACCCGTTTTATCCAAAATGATCGTGTTGATGTCGCCGGATGCCTCGACGGCTTTCCCCGACATGGCCAGCACGTTGAACTGCGTAACCCGGTCCATGCCCGCGATGCCGATGGCGGACAGCAGCCCGCCGATCGTCGTCGGAATGAGGCACACGAGCAGGGAGATCAGCACCGGGATATCCAGCGAAATGCCGAAATACTTGGCAATTGGCGCTAACGTGACGACCACAATCAGAAATATCAACGTTAATGTTGTAAGCAGCGTGTTAAGAGCAATTTCGTTAGGTGTTTTCTGGCGCGCCGCCCCTTCGACCAGGGATATCATCCGGTCCAGGAACGATTCGCCTGGATCGCTTTTGATCATCACCTTGATCTGGTCGCTGACGACGCGAGTTCCCCCGGTGACCGAGCTGAAATCGCCGCCGGCTTCTTTGATCACCGGTGCCGATTCGCCGGTAATCGCCGATTCATCCACCGATGCAAGACCTTCGATGACTTCCCCGTCACCCGGGATCATCTCTCCCTGGGAGACGATGACGACATCGCCTTTGCGCAGCTCGGCCGAACTCACGACCTTGATCTCGCCGCCCACCATTTTGTTCGCCGTCGTGTCTTTTTTGCTCTTCTTGAGCGTATCGGCCTGGGCCTTGCCCCTGCCTTCCGCCAGCGCCTCCGCGAAATTCGCGAACAGGACGGTGAAGAGCAATATCAGAAACACGGTCAGATTAAACCCTATCCGTCCCTCGGTATGAAAATAAGAGGGAAAAAGAACCATCAGCAGCACAACGAAGGTGCCGACCTCCACAACGAACATGACCGGATTTTTCATCATTACGGCCGGGTTCAGTTTCATAAAGCTGTCTTTCAGCGCCTGTTTGGCAATGCCGCCAGACAGCATACTTTTGCGTTGTCCGCTCATGACTTGCTCCACCTCTTTAGTTAAGTGTTAAAAATTCGGCGACCGGCCCCAAAACGAGGACCGGAAGGAACGTCAGCGCTCCGATCAGCAGCACGGTTCCGGTCAAAATGCCGGCGAACAGCTTGTTGTCGGTCCGGAAGGTGCCCTGAGTCTCGGCGACCTTCTGCTTCACCGCCAGCGAACCTGCAACGGCGAGCAGCGCAATAATCGAAATATATCGGCCGAGGAGCATCACCAGACCGGTGCTGACGTTCCAGAATACGGTATTGTCTGCCAATCCCTCGAACCCGGAGCCGTTATTCGCCGCCGAGGAGGTGAACTCATAGAGCGACTGGCTCAAGCTGTGATACGAAGGATTGGAGAAGGCGTCGGTACCCAGGTGCGTCATAAACGAAATCGCCGTCGGAGCAAGAATAATGAAGGGATGCATCAGAATCGCCACCGCGATCAGCTTCATCTCCCGGGCTTCGATCTTCCGGCCCAGAAATTCCGGCGTCCGGCCAACCATCAGGCCGCAGATAAATACGCCGAGGATTGCATACATGATCATATTGACGAAACCGACCCCCTTGCCGCCGAACACGACGTTCAGCATCATTTCGGCCAAGGGCGCAAGTCCTCCCAGCGGCGTCAGCGTATCATGCATGTTGTTGACCGACCCCGTCGTTGCGGCGGTGGTGACGGTTGTGAACAACGCGGACTGCGCGATGCCAAAGCGCACCTCCTTGCCTTCCATGCTGCCGGCCGAGCTGTTGATTCCCAATTGGTTGATCAGCGGGTTGCCGGCTTTTTCCGAGAAATACGTCAGGCACAGGAACGCTACGAACAGCGTCATCATGACGCTGAAAATCATCCAGCCCTGCTTCTTGTTCCGGGCGAACCGTCCGAACGTGTAAGGCAGTGACGCCGAAATTGTCCACATGCTGAGAATTTCGATCACGTTGGTCAGCGGGCTTGGGTTCTCGAACGGATGGGCCGAGTTGACACCGAAGAAGCCTCCCCCGTTCGTTCCGAGGTGCTTGATCGATTCCAGCGAGGCTACAGGACCCAGCGGAATCTGCTGCACGCCGCCTCCCAGCGTTTGCACGGCCCGCATCGGCTCCAGCGTCTGCGGCACTTTGAGCCCGACCAGCACCAGGGTTACGATGAGGGCAAGCGGCACGAACAGGCGGACATGCGCCTTGATAAAATCCTCGAAGAAGTTCCCGAGCCCCTCACCCCTGCGGGTGATGCCGCGCATAAAAGCAATCGCGATAGCCAGGCCCGAGGCTGCCGAGGTAAACATCATCATCGTGATGACGATCATTTGGCCAAAATAAGACATGCCGCTCTCTCCGCTGTAATGCTGGAGGTTCGTGTTCGTCATAAAGCTGATGACCGTGTTGAAGGACAGGCTCGCCTCCATATTGCCGATGCCGTTCGGGTTGCCCGGAAGGGCGCCCATCGTTCGCAGCAATATATAGCTGATCGCTACCAGAAAGATATTGGTTGCGATCATGCTGAGCGCGTACTTTTTCCAATTCATGCTGCCCCGCTGCTTCAGCCCGATGATCCGGTATAAAACTCTTTCCACGCCGCCGAAAATCCGGTCCGTCCGGTTCGGTTCATTGGAGAATATATGATATACGTAAGTGCCTACCGGCTTCACGAGCAGCAGGAGCACGAAAATGACGATACAAATTTGCAAAATATCCAAGGCTGGCTTCCCCCTCTTACGAGCATGTTCTGCTTTGGCCCCTTGAGGCTTACAGATTTAAAATACCGGTCAAAATTTTTCCGGATGGATCAAGGCGTAAACCAAATAGATAAAGACAAGCACGGCGAATGCCCCAACGACAATCATTGGTCTTTGCCCCCTTCTTCCACCACTTGGCCGCACCAATGAAAAAATAACAAGAACACGCCAAAGGTGGCAGCGAGCGCAAGTATCATATATACATCCATCATCGTTTCCGGTCTCTCCTTTGCATGGTTAGAATCATCTTTATTTCAGTAAAAATCCGACTTCGCCGTTTAAGGTATAAATGATGTGATCTGCACCAAGCCCCCGGTAAATGCCGGGTGAGCTGCCCCTCTGCGTAATGACATATACCGGTTCCGACGTCCAGGGACGGCAGATCTGCAAATAGCGGCAGGTCAGGTTGAGGCTGCTTTCAAAAAGAAAGATTTTGCCGACCTCCATTTCGGGCACCACCCAATCCTCCGCGTGATTCGTATTCAGCCGGATGATCCGCTGCACCCCCATTTTTCTCAAGAGGCGTTCCTCCCGGGCACTGTTGGTCAGAACGGCAAAGGGCCTCTTCCAATACATCAGCAGCTTGATAAAATTGCGTCCCGCCTCGTTCGGCGCGGTCACGATGACGACGTTGTCCATTTCAAAGGCTCCTCCTGTGCGGCAGCCGCGAATACGCAAAAGAAGCCGCAGGGAAAGAAGGACCTTTCCCGCGGCTTCTTGAATGTGGACGAATATGAAGGATCGTCCTATATTCAAAATGCGCACGACAAGTGCTGTCTCTCTCCCGTTACGCTGACGAGGTTAGCTGTCGGATTCGGGCGTGAGAGTCGCCCTACCTTCCGGTACTTACCGTACCGGAAAGATTCACCCCGGCGGCTTCCATTCCAGGCGGCCGCTGTGGTTCCCCCGCTCCCGGCCGTTTCCGGCCGAAATTAAGCGTTATTGATAAGTGTATGTGATTGTGATGAATGCTCTCTTTTGTTCCAGTAAGCTAAAAAAGGGTAAAAAAAAACACAGAGGCCAGCTGATCCCCCTGTGATCCGAAAGTTTATTCGGGTCGCAAGTTTCATCATTCCTCTCTCAAACGACGCTTACGAGGTTAGCTGACGGATTCGAGCGGTGAGAGTCGCTCTACCCGGCCGGATCCATGGCATCCGTAGCCGGGATTCACCCCTGCGGCTGGCAGCAGACCCCCGACTCTCACACCGGTTCGCTGCTCCATGGCACGCGTTTGGTTCCCCCGATTTCCGCGCTTTTTTGCGGAAACTCAGCGATTAGTAATGGAAACTGTATTGAATACGCTCTGAATCATACACCCGCTCCTTCCAAGCTGTAAAGGCAGTCTAAAAATCATGAACCGCGAATTTTGGAACATTCAGGACCTTATTAGCGCTTACATTTTGGCTTTTTGACTTCTACCTCTTCCATGCTCCCGATTTGGCGCATTTATGGAATCCAGGTCATTAAGGGACACTGGCTCGCAGGAATATCCGCATTGACATTACAGTTCAATCGTTTAAAATTAAATTGTGTGCTTGGTAAATGATTCGGCTGGATGATGATTCATAGCAGCACAAAAGGAGGAGGATGGCAGTGAGCGTCTATGATTTTCAAGTGAACACGCTGCGCGGTAAAGAGGTATCGTTAAAGGAATATGAAGGTGACGTGCTGCTGATCGTGAACACGGCCAGCAAATGCGGATTTACGCCGCAGTTTCGCGGGCTGCAGGAGCTGTACGACGAGTTCGGCGACCATCATTTTCAAATTCTCGGTTTTCCGAGCAACCAGTTTGCCAATCAGGAGCCCGGTACCAGCGAGGAGATCGGCGAATTCTGCCAGATGAATTACGGGGTCACGTTCCCGATGTTTGAGAAGATCGACGTCAAGGGCAGCAACGCCCACCCACTGTTTCAATACCTGACCCGGGAAGCGCCGGGCGTGCTCGGATCGAAAGCGGTCAAGTGGAACTTTACCAAGTTCCTGGTCGACTCCAAGGGCAGGGTCATCAAGCGTTACGCGCCCAAAACGACACCGGACAAAATCGAAAACGACATTCGCAAGCTGCTTGCATCCGGAAAAAGCGAATAGGCAAATCAGCTCTACAAAATAACGCTACTTGCTGCGATCCGAAATTCACTTGCTTTGCGGGAACCCAAAATATACGAAAATGCATTAAGCAACAAAAAAAGCTTCCCTGGATTTCTCCAAGGAAGCTTCTTTCTGTGTTCATAGATGCGGTAGAGAGGACTCGAACCTCCACGGGCGTACGCCCACTACCCCCTCAAGATAGCGTGTCTGCCATTCCACCACTACCGCATATCCAAAGTTCATTTAGCGAACTTTTTTATTATACACAAAATCATCCGAATTGTAAAGGGAAATGCATTATAACACCAATCATGTAATATTATATAACACAAAAAACGAAAAAAACAGTGATTTAGTCGCCCTAACATTGACAAATCATTATATTTATGTAATATTAACTTACAAATAATAGTGATCGATGATTTAACTTCGCAATTCATGTAATATTTATTACCACAACAAAATGGAGGTGACCGCGTTGAACGACAAAAGCACCAAACTGCTCGATTACGTGCAAACGCTGGATAACGACTTGTCGGTCGGAGGCTTCAGCCATGTGTTCGACCTCCAAACCCGGATTGCAGAAGGGCGCATCCAGAGCCAGGAAGAGCTGGAAGGGTTCATCCTTCATCCGATGATGAATCGTTTGGTCCGCCAAGACGGCGCGGCCATTCTGGCGATTTACGCAGCTGCCGACCAACGGGATATCCGTCAGATCGCCCGGATTGACCGGTACATCCTCGGAAGAATCGCTGCCCATGAAAATGATGAAGCGGTGCGCCAACGGGGCAGAAGACTTTTGAAACTGGCCCAGGCCCTGTACCCCTGGCTCAATCTGAAGGCTCTTGACGAACTCGCGCAGAAAGAACTGTCTCCCGTCTGCCTGGCCACGGCGCATGCCTATGTCAACTATCAGCTCGGGTCCAGCCGCGACCACACCGTTTATGGCTATATGCAATCTGCGGTCTGCACATGCATCCAGCTCGCTGCCCGCTCGCTGAGCATTCCGCCTCACGACGCCAAAGCGTTGGCCGGCAAATGGACGGCTGAAATGGAGCGCGCATGGACAGCGGAGAAAGACTCCCTGCCCACAGACCTTTTCAATATCCAGGAGAACGACTCCCATATCGCCTCGTGATCTCTTTAACAACACCACAAAGGCACTCCGCTCTGCCCTGCCGCAGCGAAGTGCCTTTTCTGTTCCCATGTATGTACTTGACCTTCATCTTACTGATCGCGGGACTGGTTCTTCCGGTATTCCACAAACTTGATGTACTCCTTGATAAACTCCTTCTCGTGATCGGATAGCGGCATTTCGTTTAACTGCCTTCCGTTTTCCCACAAATAAGGATCCTGCTGCTCTTTCACCATATACGGCCCCGGTTCCTTGCCCAGAATCAGCCAGTCAAGGCTGACGCCGAAAAAGCTCGAGATTTCGATCAATTTATTGGTGCTCGGGGTGGACTTCCCCCTTTTCCAATCTCCGAAATTCCCCGTGCTGATATTAAGCTGCTCGCAAAACGACTTTTTGGTCATCCCCTTCTGCTTAATCAATGCCTCAATACGTCCGTAAATGGATTGCATAAAAAACCGCCTTCCAGTCATGTCGCAAAAAAACGACGCATTTAAGTAATTTCATGCTTGCAATATGACGCAAAAACGTGTATAGTATTCTTTATATTAGGAATTTCCATACCTATGGCTCTTATTGTATCATTAGTCCCTTTTCTAATCCAACCGCCCTGCAATCATTCACTTCATATCTGACATTACCTTTCCAACGCGATTCGGGCCCGCTTATGACCAATACCAAGACAGGGAGCGACCGCTTTTGCACACACTCGACATTTCTTATCATGAATTGATCCATGCCATGAGGCAAAGTATTGCCGTCGTGGATGCCGGAGGAGTTATCATTTCAGTGAACCACGCCTGGATTCAAAGCGCATATGACGAAGGCGTCCCCCAATCCTTTAACTGGGTTGGTATTAATTTTATGCAAATCGCCGACGCCCTTTCGGGAGAAGACGAACAAGACATGGACAGACTCCAGGCGGTTTTGCAGGGTATTTCTACATACTACAGGAACGAATTCCGGTCGAGCTGCATCCAGCCCTCCCGCTGGTTTCAAATCGAGGCTTTCCCGCTCCGGAACGGCGCCAGGGAGGAACCCCGGGGAATGATCGTCTGCCTGTCGGATATCAGCCGAAGCAAGCAGCTCGAGAACGACTTGATGACCGCCTTATCCCAGATCCGCACCCTACGCGGATTGCTGCCCATCTGCGCTGTCTGCAAACGAATTCGCGATGACGATGACTTGTGGAATTCCATCGAGAGTTTTTTGCAAAAGCATGCCCACACCGAATTCACGCACGATATTTGCCCGGACTGCATACGGCGGCTGTATCCCAAGTACTCGTCCATATTGGACACACCTACTCACCAGTAGCTGCAACATCTTCAGTCTCTTCCCCAATCAAACACTTCTTCAAAATCATCGTCAACGCACTGCAGCTTTTTTTCGTTGACGTTCTTTGTTCATATCCATATAATTGTTATGACAATTATATTTTGAAGGAGTGTTTTCCCTGACCCGCTTCTCATCTTCGTCCCAAACGATCGGTTTCCGATACGGAAATATGTCCCGCAGAATGTCTTCTATTTTTGCAGGCCTGCTTAAACCTTACGGCATCACACCCGAGCAATGGTCCGTACTGTACCAGGTTCACCTCCAGGAAGGGATTAACCAGAAGGAACTCGCGCTTCGTTCCGGCAAAGACCAGCCCTCCATCACCCGCATTCTCGATGTGCTGGACAAGAAAGAACTGATTCAGCGCAAGCCGGATCCGGCCGACCGCCGGGCTTATTTAATCTACGCCACGCCAGCCGTGCAGGAGCTGATGAAAGAAACGATCCCGATGGAGCTGAAGCTTAATGACGAGCTGATCGCCGGCATTACGGACGAGCAATTGGAGTCACTGAACCGCATCATGGATCAAATCAATAAAAATATAGATCGAATTTTAATGGAGTAGGAGTCACCTATGAACGACACCCGAGAGAAACTGTGGACACGTGAGTTTATTATGCTTACGCTGTGCAACCTGCTGTTATTTTTAAATTTGCAAATGATCGTATCCCCTCTGTCCGGCTATGTAAAAGAACATTTTCACGCCAGCGCCTTCATGGTCAGCATGTTTACGACCCTGTTCTCGCTGGCAGCGATCGTGGCGCGCCTGTATTCCGCGAAAGCTTTGGAGAGAGGCATCCGTAATCAAATCTTATATATCGGCCTTGCCTTAGCGCTGCTCGCCACCTTCGGTTACCTGTGGAGCGGCACGATGGCGCTGCTGCTGCTGATGCGGATCGTGTTCGGCGTGGGCTTCGGCATGGGCAGCACGACGCTGCCTACGATGGCATCCGGTATTATACCGGTCCGCAGGCTGGGCGAGGGCATGGGCTATTTCGGACTGTCGACAAGCATCGCGCTTTCGCTTGGACCTGTTATCGGGACGGCGCTTCTGGAGAACAAAGGGTTCGACACGCTGGTATACGCTACGCTAATCGTTATTGCCCTGATCTTCCCACTGGTCATTCCGCTGACCAAAAAGGTAAAGCCGGCCGCCCCGGCCATTCCAAAAGAATTTACGGCGGTGCCCCAGAAGCAGGGCTTTCCGAAAGCGCTCCTTCTGCCCAGCCTGATGAACCTGCTGATGTCCATTACCTATGGCGGACTGCTCAGTTTTATTAATTTGTTCGGAAAAGAGGCCAGCCTCGCGAACGCATCGCTGTTCTTTCTGTTCAATGCGGTCGCCGTCGTGCTGATTCGGCCCATCTCGGGCAAAATCTACGACCGCAAGGGACATATCGCCCTGCTCATTCCGTCGGCGGTGCTGCTCATTGGAGGGCTATGGCTGCTGTCTTATGCCCATACCACCGGATTTTTAGCCCTGGCTGCCTTGTGTTACGGCCTCGGATTCGGTACGGTTCAGCCGACCCTTCAATCCTGGATGCTGCAGCAGGTTCCTCCGCAAAAGCAGGGGCTCGCCAACAGTATGTATTTCAACTCGCTGGACCTTGGCATCGCCGTTGGAGCCATGATTTTGGGCCAGATCGCCCAATACTCGACTTACGGGGCAATGTACCGTTACGCATCCTTGTTCCTCGTCCTGTTCATCATGGTATACGCGTTCTATCTTGCGAAACGGGCCAAGAACAACAACATGCCAAACCGCGATACCGGAACGTCCACAACCGTATAAAGCCCCTTGGGCTTGATCGATTCAGCACCTTTCTGCACCTGGCAGAAGGGTGCTTTTTATTTCTTTTACAATCACAGCCATATGCCCCCAGCCCACAGATCACTCTACTCCCTGTAGTTCCCCTAGGTTCCTCTAGAGCCTCTCCCAATGCATCATTAAAAATCACTTCATAATTCAATGTAATATTTTATGACTTTAAATGTTAAATATACTTTCAAATCTATCAATCAAGGAGTAAAATAGTCATATTATCTACCATAAGCCATAGTTCTATTCCAATTCCGGGGGAGAGATTACGATGAACATGCCGGCCACATCCACTGCCTTCGAGACGTTTATACCCGTTCAGCCGGGCTTTGCCAAGCATTTTACCGATTACACAGAGCATCGCGACTTGTTACCAGACACTCCGCTGCCTGTTCTGTTCTACCAATTCTCGGTCCCATGCGGCCACTCAGGACGCTGCCCCGTACTGCCCGGGGGACATGTCGATATGTTGTTCCCGGTCGGAGGCTCCCCTGCCGATCCCTTGCTTCTCGGCAGCGTTCTTTGCCGCCGGGAGGTGCCGTTCCGTCCAGGCACGTTATACTTCGGTGTCCGGCTGCTTCCCGTCCCCCTCGCTCCTGCTTTTAAAATTCCGCTAAAAGAATTGGTGGACCGATCCACGCCGCTGGATCGCGCCTTATCCATTCCAGCCGCCGCCATACAGCAAATCCAGCAGGAAGACGCCTCTTTCCATCGCAGAATATCCAGTTTCCACAGCGGCCTCCGTAAGCTGCTTCATTCCGGGTCATGCACTGCCGCTTCTGTACCATCGCACTTTTATCAGGCCATCCGGCTTATTTTTCAGTCCTGCGGCAATATCAGCATAACCGAGCTCTCTACAGCTATGGACTGTTCAACACGGAGTTTTCGCTCCCTGTTCGAGGCGTATATAGGCCTCTCTCCCAAGCTGTTCTGCCAAATCATCCGGTATCAATCGGCCGTGGGCAGACTGCTGCATCCGTCGCGGGCGGCTTTTAACGACATTATTTCAGAGTACGGCTATTACGACCAGGCCCACTTTATCCACGAGTTCAAAAAATTCAGCAGCGAATGCCCAACCCGCTGGATGGTGCAGCTCCTGCGGAAATCGTAATCTAGTTATTATTGCGTAAACTTTCCTGACACGACTTCCGTTTTATACAATTCATGTTAACTCTTCTTCAATATAATAGACTCCAATGACGGAGTGAAGGCATTCGTTTATCCCCAGTTTCTGCGGGTTCGTCCTCCATCCTGCGAAGTTTCTCCCGCGGAAATTTCAAACGATGCCTTCCTTCCGCCACAAAGTCAGAATACATAACGCTGTATTGGAGGAGAACGACTTGAAGAGTTTTAAGAGCAATCTATTCACGGTTTTAATCGTTTCAGCTTTATCGCTGACCCCGACGCTGGCCTTTGCCTCACCAGCCGCTTCCGCAGCAGCTCTAAGCGGTGAGACGGCCGATGCACTGTCCCAGAGCTGGATGCCCAAATCTCTGACCTCCCTAACCGCCAGCAGCAAACCGATTACCGCCGCAGAGTTTGCCGAAGCAATGAAGCTCGCTGCAGAAGAAGCCGGGACGACGGTAAGCCCATCCGGTTCCAATATTAGCGGTGCATTGACACGCGAAAAGGCCGCCGCACTTCTGGATTCCGTCATCCATGTCCCTTACGCCGCTTCCGCAGGCTACCAAGACATTGCCGGAGGCAGCCCTTACAGCAAAGCCATCGCCAATGTCTATACCGCCGGCCTCATGCAGGGCAGCTCCTCCCAAACTTTTGGATACGGCAAGCCGCTAACGCACCGGGAAGCCGCCACGATCATCTACCGTCTGTATCAATATTTGCAGCCATTCAAGCTGACGGAAGCGACTATTGCGGAGATGCAAAAGGCGATGGAAACCGGCCGGCTGACCTCAGAGGAACTTGTCCAGCAGTATTTGGACCGGATCGCAAAGTACGATGACCAGGGCCCGAAGCTGAACAGCATCATTACCTTGAACGATAAGGCGTTGGAAACGGCGAAGCAGCTGGACGCCGAGCGTGCAGCCAAAGGGGAACGCAGCCCGCTGCACGGGATTCCGGTGATCGTCAAAGACAACTACAACACTTCCGACATGCCGACCTCTTCCGGGAATATCGGCTTAAAGGATGTCATCCCTCCGGAGGATGCCACACAAGTCAAGGAGCTGCGCGATGCCGGGGCAATCATTATCGGCAAAGCTAACCTGCATGAGTTCGCTTTTGGCTATACAACCGTCAGCTCATTGGGCGGGCAGACGCTGAACCCTTATGACCCGACCCGCGTGCCCGGCGGATCCAGCGGCGGAACCGCAGCCGCGGTAGCCGCCAATCTGGCAGCCGTAGGCATGGGTACCGACACCGGCGGATCGATCCGGATTCCTTCCTCGTTCAACAGCCTGGTCGGCATTCGTCCGACGGTCGGCTTGTCGAGCCGCTACGGCATCGCTCCGCTTGCCTTGACGCAGGATACCGGAGGTCCGATCGCCCGTACCGTGGAAGACGCCGCCTTCATATTGAACGCGACGGCCGGCTATGACCCGAAGGACATCGCCACCGCGAAGAGCGTCGGCTTCGTGCCGAAGGATTATACGGATTATCTCGATAAGGACGGTCTCAAAGGAGCACGGATCGGCATCGTCCGCGAAGTATTCGGAGACGACGCCCAGGTCAACGCAGTCGTGTCCCAGGCTATCGAAGAAATGAAAACAGCCGGGGCTACGATGGTGGACAACGTCAAAATTCCGAACTTCGATCTCATCAATAAATACGGAAGCCTAAGCGCCTGGGAGTTCAAGTTCCAATTCAACGACTACCTGAAGTCCCTCGGCGACGCTACGCCTTACAAGTCTTTGGACGAGCTGATCGCTTCGGGCAAATACGACCCGTCCATTGAAAAAGCCCTGATCGACCGCAACAAACGTGAATCGCTGGATGCCCAGGAGTACAAGGACATCGTCCTGTTCCGCACCAAATACGTACAGGAAGCGGTCCTCAAAATGATGGCGGACAACCATCTGGATGCCCTTATCTTCCCGACCTCCTCCAAAACAGCCGTGAAAATCGGCCAGGAGCAGGTGGCGGGCGACGCCTTCAAACTAAGCTCCTTCACCGGCTGGCCAACGGTCACTGTACCGGCTGGCTTCACCAGCGACCATCTGCCGGTCGGCATCGATTTTTTCGGCAGAGCCTTCAGCGAGCCGGAGCTGATCAAGCTGGCGTACAGCTTTGAGCAGCACACTCACCACCGCGTGACACCGCAGACAACGCCTTAAGAACACTCAAGAAAATCGTCTATCCGGCGTACCTTCTAAAAATCACTTTCAAAAAGCGCACCCCCGGCTGCCTGTCCGGGCGGCCCCCCCCAATCAGGTCCGACCCTTTCAGCGTGCCGCAAGGTGCGCTTTTTCCTTTTTTCATATCAGCTTCCTACCACGGCCACTCCCGGCCCAGCCAGTCCCTCATGACCAGCCGGTCCTCCTCCTGAATCCCTGGTCCTTCATAGCGGTCCCGCAGAAAATAGGCCACCGCCATGCGCGCCGCATCATCGGCATCCAGGTCACCTTCGGTATTCAGCTCACCCGACATATAGGATCTGACCCAGCCCGGATGGTACAAGCGAAAAGTAAAGCCTTCGGGACGGAGTTCGTCAAACAGGCATTGAACTCCCCGGTTCAGCGCAGTTTTGGACATACAGTACCCGTACCAGTTATCGCGAAAGCTGCGGTTGATGCTCCCCGCTTCCGAGGACACGAAGCACATGCGCTTTCCGGACCCCGCTCTCAGCAGCGGCACAAACGCCTGCGCCATCCGCATGGGCCCCACCGCGTTAACGTTGTAAATTCGCAGCAGTTCCTCTTCGACCTGCTCTTCATGAATCGTTCTGGGGTAACGCGTGGCGATCCCCGCATTATTGATCAGCACATCCACCCGATCAGTCTTGCGCTCAACCGCCCGGCTGGCCGCCTGAACGCTCTCATCGCTGGCTACGTCCAGCGGAATGACATACAGCCGCTCCGGCTCTTTCTGTCTAAGCTCCGTCAGTTCCGGCCAATCCGCCAGGTAACTCCCGGCAAAAACGTCCCAGCCCAGCTCCAGCAGCCTTTTTGTTATGCCAAGTCCCAACCCCCGGTCCGCGCCTGTAACAACGGCAACTCTGCTCCTGCTCATCCGTAAGCACCTCCTTTTTTAAAGCCCGTTATAAAGGAATCTCCTGTCCCCGCCAATCCAGCATAACTACCCGCTCTTCATCTTCCCTGGCCCCGGTAAAATAAGCAGCAGCCGCTTCAGCCGAAGCCCCCGTTTCATGCTCCGATCCAGGCTCAAACAGCCGGAACGTGAACCCCTTGCCGCTCAGATCCCCATGCAGCATGGTGTACGCCATATGCAGCGCAGCTTTGGACATCGCATATCCTGTCCCTGCCCCCGAAAGGCCAAGCCCCAAACTGCCCTGGACATCGGACAGCAGCGCGATTCTTCGCAGCCCGTTATCCATAAGAGGCAGGCACGCCTCGATGACACGAATCGGACCTAGCGTATTCGCCTGGTAATCTTCCAATACGAGATCCGCCGACATATTGGCAATTCCGGCCGCCTCCCTCCCCTGGCTGGATGCCGTTCCGCAAACGAGCAGATCCACCCGGCTGGTATGCTCCTGAATCCGCCGGACTGCCTGCCGCACCGATTCTCTGGACCTTGTATCCATCGTGAAGATATGTATTTTATCCGTATCCAAGGCGTCCTGAAATTCCTCTTCGGGAACGGGACTGCACCCCATGACGTGCCATCCCTTTTTGGCGAATTCCTGAACTAGTGCGCATTCCCACGGACGGTGAACTTCTGTAATCAAAACAACCTGGTCCATGATTCATTCTCCTTTCGGTGCTGATGCGGTCCACGTCAGTGCTTGCCGCAGCAGCTGCTGGTAGCCCGGATGCAGCCAAACCGCCAAATTGTGGCCGGGTGTCAGCACGCAAACCCTTCCCTCGCCTTCCGTTCGGGTCCATCCGCCCGGCTGCTCCCCATGTTCCGACCGGGTCACCATAAATATATTCACGTCACTCTGGTCAGTCATATCCATGAAATAGTGCTCGTCTTGCATCGTGAAGGCTTGGACTCCCCGGGTAATCTCCGTTTCTTGTACAGGCTCGACCGTGACCGGACACTGCTCCGGATGGTGATGAAAGACTCCTCCGACCAGCCCGCGCACGTCCTCTATGTCCCGGTAACCCACCGTACCGGAGTGCAGGATGAGCAGACCGCCACCCGCGCTGACGTAACGCTGCAGCAGACCACCGGTTTGGGCTGTGAGCCACGGTTGCTCTTTTACCGCGGAGACCCGATTGGATTTCGCCAAGATCAGCAAGTCATATTCCGTAAGCAGCCTTTCCAGCGAGTCCTGCCATTCGGCGTCGGTTTCCAAAATGTAGTGAAAATTGAACCCACCTGCCCGAAGCGGCTCCAAGCCTCCCTTCACTACATCGGCCGGATGCCATTGATCGTCGCATAATACGAGTATGTTCAAGAATGTTCCCCTCCTTTGACAGCGTTTGCAAAGCGTATTACTCCCAGTATTCCAGAAACCCGCTTGCCACGCAACCCGGTTCCAGGTCCGATCATGCAAAATGCGGATATAACAAAAAAATCCTTGCCCATTCGCAAGGATTGTCATTTATCAAATTATGGTGCGGTAGAGAGGACTCGAACCTCCACGGGCGTACGCCCACTACCCCCTCAAGATAGCGTGTCTGCCATTCCACCACTACCGCACGTTTAAAGGGAACTGCTATTTTAAAAAACTGGTGAGCCATGAAGGACTCGAACCTTCGACACCCTGATTAAAAGTCAGGTGCTCTACCAACTGAGCTAATGGCTCTCGATGATCCACAACCTGTGCGCCCATAAGCATAGATGGTACAGATATTGGAATTCTTATTCTGCTGCAAGCAATGAAAGTGGTGACCCGTATGGGATACTCTCACTTCGTTCGAGACTGCGAAGCTGATCCTAACGATGCAGCGCTTCGACGAACCCGTCTTGGGTTCTCATCCCCTGTTGCAAGCAATGAAAGTGGTGACCCGTATGGGATTCGAACCCATGTTACCTCCGTGAAAGGGAGGTGTCTTAACCCCTTGACCAACGGGCCATATCGTAACATCACTTTCTTGACGACAAGACTGAGTATAGCATAGAACAAAAAAGGTTGGCAAGCCCTTTTTGTAATATTTTTAAAAAAAGTGTCGCTGCCACTTCTCTCCTATTCCCGGGCATAAAATCATCCCTTATTTGGCATCCTATACACGTCAATGACATCAACACACGACAAGGAGACAAAATCAATGGCTAAACCAGACGACCGTTCTGATAACGCGGAAAAGATCAAAACCGCCATTATCAACACGCAGGACAACATTAACGAAACCAACGATTATTTGGCCGAACACGCCGAGGAAATTTCCGGTCAGGAAGTTCACAACCTTCAGCACAAAAACGCCAAGCGCGAAAGAGCGATTGAAGGCATGCGGGAAGAGTACGAAGACGAAAAATAAAGCTTTGAGGATTCGCCCAAACAGCCCCCTGTCCAATGATGGATGGGGGTTGTTTTGTTGCTCCGACGAACCCTCCCCCGAGGGTTCTCATCCCTTTACACCAAAAAGCCCCCAGCCGCAAAGGCGGTGGGAGCTTTCTTACGAAGTATTTCAAAACGGAGAGAGAGGGATTCGAACCCTCGCACCGCTTACGCAGTCTAACCCCTTAGCAGAGGGTCCCCTTATAGCCACTTGGGTATCTCTCCAAGAAACTGGCTCCCCGAACAGGACTCGAACCTGTGACAACTCGATTAACAGTCGAGTGCTCTACCAACTGAGCTATCAGGGAACGTTGTTATATGGTAACACCAAATAATTTATCATGATTTTGTAGCGGAGTCAAGCTTGTTCAAACGAAGATTTCCAGCGCATTTCCCGCACCGGTAACGGCGGGGATCGACCTTGCGTTTACGCAGGTACACCATCCCGCACTGGCGGCACACCAGCTGGTACCGGTAAGGCTGCACCTTACGCTCGCGCGCCGAAGGCAGCGACTGGCAGTAACGGCTTCCCCCGACCTGCTGCAGCAGCATTTTAAAATCCGGATCCCGGTGTTTGTATCCCCTTCCCGTCAAGTGCAAATGGTAATGGCACAGCTCATGCTTGATGATCTTTTCCACTTCCTCCCGCCCGTTCGCTTCGAGCTGATGAGGATTAATTTCGATATGATGGCTTTTCATAAAATAGCGCCCGCCCGTTGTGGATAATCTCCGGTTGAACGTGGCCCGGTGCCTGAAAGGCAGGCCGAAGCTTTCCTCCGAAATCCGCTCCACCCAAGCTTGCAGCTCTTCATTGCTCATGACGTCCATGAGGTCCTCCTCTGACTGAATTTGACGGTCTTCGGGGCGGTTGTCCCTAAAGAAACATTCTCTTGAATTATAACTTCCCCATACGCTACACTGACAAGTAGAATGTTATGGAGGGAGATTTTTGCGCCTTATGCCGAAGATGAGATATGTAATTTTACAGAAAAATGCCGACCTCTTTTTTGTGGAAATGCCCGCCGATTACGCTTACCAGCTCAGCGCGCTGAACCTGCGCCTCAATAAGGAAATAGACAAATTGACGGCCTCCGTCGTCCCCGAGCTGCCGCTCGCCGTGGCGGAATGCGATCAGCTGGATCTGCTGCAGGAACATCTGCAAATTCAGGATGGACTTGCCTACATCAACGCACTGGAACAATCCTTTGCTTCCATCGATGAACAGAGCTATCCCCTCATCGCCCTGCTGACCGAAATCCGTGCCCTTCAAGCCCAACTGGAACAGTGGTATGAGGAGGAAGCGGAGGGCTAGGCGGCCGCAGCGTTATTACGGAAATAGCCATGAACTGAACCGGGATCACAGCGAGGAGAAACGTGAAGGAATGCATAATGGGATGCGTTTATAAAATACAATCCCGTCCCCTTGCAGAACCCGGGAAATTCAAATGAGACCTGCACGCTTTGGGCGTTCTCCCCATATGCTGACCGTAGAGACGGAATGCAAGAGGAGGAGATCACCCTTGCCGCAATGGCTCTGTAATCAGCTGAGGAAGGCGTTTCACAAAAAAGACAGACGCCAGATCAAACTGCTCAACGAATGCTGGTTCTTCTACCGAAACGCCCCGGAAGAAAACTCGGACGCCCGATAAATATTTAAAAATGAAGCCCGCTCCATGCAAACAGGCCGGTACCGTGTACCCGCCTGTTTTTTGCGTTTGGTTTTGTCGGATTCTATAGTCAGCATGCTCCTTGTTACCTACTCAAAGCTTCTCGAAGCCGGCCAGCTCCCTCTCAGCTTGCGAAGCAGAATAATCTGCCCCGTATGATAGGCGTCATGCATCATCAGGCTGTGAATGAGGCTGGCGAGCGGTCGGGTCGGAAACGGCGCGTTCAGCTCACTGTCGCTCAAACCGGACAGGAAGCTTCGGATCTCGCCATGGACCTTTTTGAGACGATCGACCGTCTTCTGCCAAGCTTCGTCTCCATCCTCGACGTTGCCGAACGTCTCATCGTTGCTGGACGCCTTGAAGTCAGGGTTTTCGCCGCGCATCCGCTGCAGGTGATATTCTTTGTAATAAAGCAGGTGGTTTACGTTCTCCCAGATCGAGTTGACAACTTCCCCTTCCGGCTTCCATGCCGCTTCCTCAGCGGTCACACCTTCCAAAGCCGGTACAAGCGGCGGATACCAGTCCTCCTGACCAAAGCATTCATCCCATCTTTGCAGCAGCACCTGAGTTTGGCTCATGTATAAATCCTCCCTGTCCGGTTTTTTGTAACGAACTAAAATCAATTTATTAGTTACATCCATAAATTAACACAGTCTATTTCTGCCGGTCAAGTAACTAGCAAAATAATTTTTTAGTTGTTACAATGAACCTGAAAGGAAGGATAACGTATGCTTTGGGATGATTTTTTGAACAGCGACTGGCATGATTGGCGGGGCAGCGGCAAGTCCGAGGACCGGTTGGACCGGCCCGGATGGCTGCGGGCATGGCTGCAGGAACAGCAGTTGCCGTTACTCGATGAACCAAAACCCCACGAGCTGCAGCAGCTTAAAGAGCTCCGCTCCTTGATCCATGGCATGGTCACCTCCATCGTCGAGGGTGTTTCCCTTGATGCCGAGGCGATCGGCAGGCTAAATGCGGTCATGTCCGCCGGCCCCGTCATTCGGGAGCTGCGCTACCGCGAAGACAGCTTGTCTACTGGGAACAAACCGGTCCGCTGGGACTGGCAGCAGGTCATGTCGGAGATCGCCGCTTCTTTTGCCGAGACGATCGCCAATGGCGAACCGGCAAGAATCCGGATCTGTGACAATCCGGACTGCCTCTGGGTCTATTATGACGATACCCGTAACCGCTCCAAACGCTACTGCGATGACAAAATGTGCGGGAATTTGATGAAAGTTCGACGATTCCGGGCACGTAAGAAAGCGACCCAGCACGACCACGGCCACGACCACGACCACGACCACGACCACGACCATAACCAAACCTAAACCCGAACACACCAAAATCCCGAAGACTGGAAACATTTTTTTCCATTCTTCGGGTGGGCTATGGGAAGGAGTCCGGCAGCGATCATGAACCAGCTAAAGAACGCCATGTTGGCCGGAACTCCACATATACCTATCTTATAAAATCCTTTAAATCCTGATCTGGTTATAATCCGATCTTGTTTACTTACAGTCTTGAGATAAGATTATTCTCCCTGATGCGGGTTGCGCATCGTCAGGCCGACACGGCCTTTTTTCAAATCGACGTTCAGCACCCATACTGTCACGTTATCGCCGACGGACACCACGTCCATCGGATGCTTGACATAGCCGCTGCTGAGCTGCGAAATGTGGACGAGACCGTCGCTTTTGATCCCGATGTCCACGAAAGCCCCGAAGTCGATGACGTTGCGCACGGTGCCCTGCAGCTCCATGCCTGGGGTCAAATCCTCGATCTTCAGCACGTCCGTCCGGAAAATAGGCAGCGGCAGCTCTTCCCGCGGGTCGCGGCCCGGGCGCTGAAGGCTCTCCAGAATGTCGCGCAGCGTAGGCACGCCAACTTCCAGCACCTCCGCCAGCTTCTCCACGTCCTGACGCCCCAGCAGCTCGGACAGCTCAGGCGTTCCCAGCTTCTCCATGCCGACACCAAGCTCGCGGAACAGACGGTCCACCACCTTGTACGATTCCGGATGGATTGGCGTGCGGTCGAGGGGGTTATCGCCCTCGGAGATGCGCATAAATCCGATGCACTGCTCGTAGGTTTTGGCTCCCAGCCGCGGCACATTCTGCAGTTCTTTACGGCTCAAAAACTTACCGTTGGAATCGCGGTATTTCACGATGTTTTTGGCGGTCGTCGCGTTGACGCCGGACACATAGGACAGCAGCGACGGCGAAGCGGTATTCACGTCGACACCGACATGGTTGACGGCCGATTCGACGACGGTCTTCAGACTCTCGTCCAAATGCTTCTGGGAGACGTCATGCTGGTATTGGCCGACACCGATCGCCTTCGGCTCGATCTTTACAAGCTCAGCCAGCGGGTCCTGTACGCGGCGGGCGATGGACACGGCGCTGCGCTCGGCAACGTCAAGATCCGGGAATTCCTCCTGGGCCAGCTTGGACGCCGAATACACGCTTGCTCCAGCCTCGTTGACGATCAGGTAAGCCAGGTCCGGCACGCCGATGTCGCTGATCACTTCTGCCACGAACTGTTCCGTCTCGCGTGAAGCTGTCCCGTTGCCGATCACGATCAGCTGGATGCTGTACTTCTTAATCAGCTCGTTGAACTTCGCGGCGGCTTCTTTCTTTTTGTTGTTCGGTGGTGTCGGGTACGTCACCGCCACCTCAAGCAGCTTGCCGGTATCGTCCACGACGGCGAGCTTGCAGCCTGTCCGGTAGGCCGGATCCACCCCGAGGACGCAGCGGCCCTTGACCGGCGGCTGCAGCAGCAGGCTGCGCAGGTTGCCGGAGAAGATCGAAATCGCCTGATTCTCCCCCTTCTCGGTCAGCTCAGCGCGGATTTCGCGTTCGATGGAAGGGGCGATCAGCCGTTTGTAAGCATCTTCAATAACGGCCGTGAGGATCGGCTGCACCGTCGAGCTGCCCTTGATGACCTGACGCGCCATAAAATTGTGGATCGACTCAGGCTGTACGTCGAGGCCGACTTTAAGAATATTTTCGCGTTCTCCGCGGTTAATGGCCAAAATGCGGTGAGGCGGCATCTTTTTCGCCAGCTCCCGGTAGTTGTAATAGTTCTCGTACACGGACTCCTGCTCGGGATCCTTCGCTTCCGAGGTCAGCATCCCATGGTCCATCGTATAACGCCGCACCCAGGCCCGGATGGTCGCATCGTCGGCCAGATTCTCCGCCAGTATGTCCATCGCGCCGGAAATCGCATCGTCCGCCGTTTCCACGCCCTTTTCCGCATCGACGTATTTGGCGGCTTCCTTGTGCACATCCCCCTGCTTCGGCTGAGCCATGATCCACTCGGAGAGCGGCTCAAGTCCCTTCTCTTTGGCGACGCTGGCACGGGTTTTACGCTTCTGCCGGTACGGACGGTACAAGTCTTCCACTTCCTGGAGCTTGGCCGCCTTCTCGATTGCCGTCTTTAGCTCCCCGGTCAATTTCCCCTGCTCGTCGATAATCCGGATGACCTCGCGCTTGCGCTCTTCCAAATTCCGCAGATAAGTCACGCGCTCTTCGATTCCGCGCAGCTGGTTCTCATCCAATTCCCCGGTCATTTCCTTACGGTAACGGGCGATAAACGGAATCGTGTTGCCCTCATCCAGCAGTCCCACCGTCGTCCGAATCTGCTTCAGGGACAGCTGCAGCTCCTTGGCAATCTGCTGCACGATCCGCTCCTTTTCCTGTGCCTTCAGTACTTCACCATTCTGTTCGATAACCATTTCCTTTTCCGTCAAAAGAAATCCCTCTTTCCCATTCGTACTTGCGTTTCCATGTATTCAAACGTTCTCTCATCATCGTCGTCATTAAAACATTCATTCGTCATCATGTGATTGGTCACAGACTTGTCCGAGTCGAAAAATCGGGTTGGTCTGGTTTATAAACGCCTGCTGCCGCAAACCGTCGTACCGAAAATTTTATATCAGCAGGGTGGCTTCCTGCGGCGTTATAGGTATCAGTGTCAGCTTGCCTGGCGGCCAGTCCGATTAACGGGCGGACAGCCTCTATGGAAAACTGTGAGATCAAACCAAAACTTTAGGCAAATCTACAAAGTTTTCATATCTTATTATCACAAACTTTTAACCATTTTTCCAGCGGTCATGTTTGGCAGGAGAAAGCTTCCATACCACGGTAGATTTCCCCTGAAAAAGCAAAAAGAACCTTACCCCATAAACAGGGCAAGGTTCATCATACTGCTGCGGCTTCCATCTGTATAGACCTTTACGCAGGCCGGAGGCCGGTTAATTCTGGAAAGGGCCCGGGCTTATACGAGCCGGAAGCGGAAAAACTCGCTGTGGTAATCCCCGCGCTCAGCGCCTACCGCGATGCCCGCGTACATCAGGGCGTCGCCAGTGTACACCCCGCTTGTGCCCACCAGCGCATAATCTGCAGCCGGATCGAGCCCCTTCAGCTTGAGGCGGTTCAGCGGCGCGTTGGATTCGGCCAGCACCCGGAAATAGAAGACCGCGGCCTCGCTGCCGTCTTCCGCCACGAACATCCAGGCGGTCTCATTGCCTTCAAACGGGCTGAGGAGCCGGTACATCTCGCCGGTCTGGACGAGCCCGCGGATTTCCTTATACAGCGCCACCTGCCGCTTGACGACTTCCTTCTCTTTTTCGGTGAACTTCGTCAAGTCGAGCTCGTAGCCAAAGTTGCCTGACATGGCGACGTAGCCGCGCATGTCGAGCGGCGTAGACCGTCCCACCTGGTGGTTCGGAACGGCGGAAATATGCGAGCCCATGG
The DNA here is from genome assembly GCF_038009285.1 of Paenibacillus sp. FSL R5-0378. Classification (NCBI taxonomy): domain Bacteria; kingdom Bacillati; phylum Bacillota; class Bacilli; order Caryophanales; family Paenibacillaceae; genus Paenibacillus; species Paenibacillus sp. FSL R5-0378. The sequence goes on along the minus strand of NZ_JBBPAY010000001.1, from coordinate 1,820,003 downwards.
CGCTTACCGGGTAAACAATGCTCGTGCCGTACTGGATGCGCAGGCGGGACACCGCATCGGTGTTATCGCTCGTCCACGTCTGCGGCATGTAATAGAGCAGGCCGGGATCGAAGCGACCGCCTCCACCGGAGCAGCTCTCGAACAGGATGTGCGGGAACGCCGATGTGATCCGTTCCATCACTTCGTAGAGGCCGAGCATGTAGCGGTGGGCCGTCTCCCGCTGACGCTCCGGCGGCAGCAGCGCCGAACCGATTTCCGTCATGTTGCGGTTCATGTCCCACTTCACGTACGTAATCGGCGCGCTGCTCAGCACCTCCGTCAGCATCCGTACAATTTCCTCGCGCACATCCTGCCGCGAGAAGTCGAGGATCAGCTGCTGGCGGCCTTCCGTACGGCGCCGGTCCGGTACATGCAGGCACCAGTCCGGGTGCTTGCGGTACAGGTCGCTGTCCGGGGAAACCATCTCCGGCTCGAACCACAGGCCAAACTGCATTCCCATGCCCGTCACGCGGTTCACCAGGTCTTCCAGTCCGCCAGGCAGCTTGTTCTTATCCACCACCCAGTCGCCAAGCGAGGAATTGTCGCTGTCGCGATGGCCGAACCAGCCGTCGTCCAGGACGAACAGCTCGATCCCAAGCTCTTTGCCGGCCTTGGCGATGTCGACGATTTTATCCGCATTGAACTGGAAGTAAGTCGCCTCCCAGTTGTTGACGAGGATCGGGCGCTCCTTGTCCCGGAACTGGCCGCGGGCCAGGCGCTCGCGGTACAGCCGGTGATAGGTCCGCGACATGCCTCCCAGGCCTTCGGAGGAATAGACCATGACGGCCTCCGGCGTCTGGAACGCGGCTCCCGGCTCTAGCAGCCAGGTGAAATCGAACGGATTGATCCCGATCGACAGACGGGTCGTCCGGAACTGGTCCACCTCGGCTTGGGCGATAAAGCTTCCGCTGTATACCAAGCTGAAGCCGTAGACCTCGCCGTGGTCTTCATCCGCCCCCGGAGACAGCAGCGCCGCAAACGGGTTCTGCTGGTGGCTGCTGGCCCCGCGGCGGCTCTCCACCGCCTGCATGCCATAGGCGACCGGACGGCGAACAACGTCGCGTTCCCGGGTCCAGGCGCCGGACAGCTGCAGCCACTCGTAGTCGGCGCGCGGGAAGTCCACGCTTGCGCTGAGGGCTCTCAGCAGTTCCACCGGCTCGGTGCTGTCGTTCACGATTTTTAACGAGCGGGTCAGCGCGTCATAAGCTTCCATCACCGTGTACTGCAGCTCCACATGCAGCCCCGACACGGGATCCTGCATATTCACAAACAGCGTTTCGGCTTCGGACTCGCTCTCCACATATGTCGAAGGAAGTCCCTCCATCCGCGGCTTGCCCTGCTCTACCCGATGCGACACGTACTTGAATTCGGTGACGGTTGAGCCGTCAGGCAGCCGGAACTGTACCAGCGGGTGACGGAAATCGCTCGTTCCGTACACTGGAAGCTCCTGCGGCAGCGTGTCCAGGGAGATCGTACGATCCTCCGGCACCGGATTCGGGCTGAAGGAAGCCCGCTCGGTCGTCACGAGCAGCCAGCTCAGGTCAGCGTCGCGCAGCCTTTTCCCGTAATAGAGATGGGCGGCATAGCCGGACGGAAGAATCTGAAATACGTAGCTTGAACTGCGGGTCTGAAGATGAAATAATTGCTGCTTGGTATCGATATGAATCGCCATAATTCCCTCCCTGATATCACAAGCGGATAGACGCAGATGCAGTACTCACCTGCCCGCTCATACGTTGGATACAATTCATTATAGCGGATGCGTAACCCCTTACAATGGACTTATGTGACTTAAAAACAAGTTCAAAAACAAGAAAAAGGCGCCCCTTCCGGGTACGCCTTATCCTTCACAACCATATCATCAACCTTATGGTTCAACGCTTAAAAATCGATCAGGCTGAGACTGATTTGCAGCGAATCATCCACCTTTTTCATCGTTTCTTCATCCAGGTGGGTAATTTTGTCCGTCAGCCTCTGCTTATCAATGGTCCGGATTTGCTCCAGCAAAATGACCGAATCCCTGTCAAAACCATGCGAAACCGCATCGATTTCCACATGGGTCGGCAGCTTTGCCTTTTGAATCTGGGCGGTAATGGCCGCCACGATGACCGTAGGACTAAAACGGTTGCCGATATCGTTCTGAATGATCAGAACGGGCCTGACTCCACCTTGCTCAGAACCGACTACGGGTGAAAGATCCGCAAAAAAAACGTCGCCGCGTTTTACGATCAATGTCTACACCCCGCTCACTAAGCGGCCTAGAGTGCTGTCTGCATCTTCTTCCGCGTGAAAGGCCTCCGATGCCATCGTCAAATTGATCTTGGCCATTTCCATATAGCCGCGCTGCATTGACTCCCGTATATAACGTTTCTTCCGCTCCGTTAAATACAGTTTCATGGCTTGCCTGATGAGTTCACTGCGGTTCGAATTCTCCATCGCAACGATGCCATCCACTTCCTGCAAAAGATGATCCGGCAAGCTGATCATAATTCGTTTGGTATTCTGCATATTAGCCACCTTCTGTTCCACCCCCACAATACCTTCTCACCCTTGTGCCCAGTATAACTTGAATCAAGGAAATTTATACAAAGGAATATATATGCCGAAGATATACCAGGTATGCTGCATACATTATAAACTAGACTCGGCATTTACGTACAGTCATTCCGTCATTACCTTTATTCGGGATGCTTGTGCCGTATTCCTTCATTTCCAGCAAAAAGGCTGAAATTCCGCCTTTCTTCGCATTAGGTGAGCAGTGGGTTGACCCGGTTGTACAGCGCCCCGTGCTTCGTGTAAACACGAGGTACCCGGTGGGAAATCATACAGATGACCTCATAGTGGATGGTACCCAGCTGAGAAGCCAGCTCATCCGCCGTAATACACTGGCCAGACTGCTGACCGATGAGCACAACCTCCTCGCCCGCATGAATTTCTTCTGCCTCTTCGGCAAAAGATTGAAGTGTTACCATACACTGGTCCATACAGATCGTTCCGACAACGGGAACGCGGCGGCCGCGGATCAGGACTTCCGCTTTACCGCTCAGCATCCGCGAGTACCCGTCGGCATAGCCGATCGGCAGCGTTCCAATGACTTCATCTTGATCCGTCACATATTTGGCGCCGTAGCTGACGCCCCAATGCGGCGGAAGGGTTTTGACATATACTAGCTCTGTCTTCAGCGTCAATACCGGGGAAAGTGCGACAGTCTGATGATTCACCTCATCCGATGGATACAATCCGTACAGGCTGATGCCGACGCGGACCATATTGTAGGATAGCTGAGGGGTATCAATCGCTGTGGCGCTGTTGCCCGTATGTATAAGAGGAGGGCTGAATCCTTTCTCCCCGAGCGAGGCCACCACGCTCTCGAAACGCCGGTACTGCTCCAGTGTATAGCTTTTATCTTCTTCGTCCGCTTTGGAAAAATGGGTAAACAAGCCTTCAACCTCAGCCTGCGAAAGGGCATAGAGCGACTCGATAAACGAAATGGCGTCCGGGCCGGGAAGAAGTCCCAGTCTGCCCATTCCGCTGTCGATCTTAATGTGCACCTTCAGCGGTCTGGACTCGGCGTCCGCCGGGAGCTGCCGGATCGCTTCCCGTACCTCCGGGCTGAACACCGTCACTGTTATGTTATTCTCCCACGCCGTTCTTATGCCTTCCGGAGGCGTGTAGCCAAGCACCAGGATGGGCAGCGTCAAGCCGGCATGCCGCAGTTCGATCGCTTCATCCAGGAAAGCGACGCTTAAATAGTCCACCCCGATGCTCGCAAGCTCCCGCGCCACCTGCACGGCACCATGACCGTACGCATCCGCCTTGACGCAGGCCAGAAATTTCATGCCTTCGGGCAGAGCCCGGCGAAATGCCGTAACGTTCGCTTGAAGATGGTCCAGATTGATTTCCGCTCTAGTTGCTCTATATTGTTGCTGCATTCATTCGTCACCTTCTCTAAGAATTAACACACTCATTACATACAGTCATTGAAAGGAGAGTTGTCATTTTCGTTCGATCAGTCTATGGACATAGATGGATCGGATCGAAAATCAATTGTTATTTACCTTTCGTTTATCCTATGTAATCGTAATGTTCAGGAAGGTGACTGTCAATGAACCACGCCCCGGCTGAATCCGGCTGGTTTACCGTACCACAGCGGTTTTCGAAGATGGATAGGCGAAAGCCCCTTCGTTGCGCCGGTGGAATCATGCCCCGCCGGCCCGAAGGGTCCGCCTGTCTGCGTATTATTTACCCGATTGTTCCTGTAAAGACGCTGCAATCTGTATCATTTCGTCCACCGGCAGGTTTGCGCTTGTAATGCGGAATTCCACGCCGTCCCCATTCATCCAGGTCAGCGTTTGCTGCTCATCGCCAGCCAGGAGGCCCGCCGTAAATCCAAGATCCACCACTTCACCCGACATCAGGGACACGGCACGGTCCTGCGGACGGGATTCCATGATCGTGAACTGGTATGTACCGTCATACCGAAGCAGCAGCGCATGGTTGTCACTGTTGTCCAACTTGTTGCTGTCCTTGAGCGTAACGCCTTCAGGCAGGTAATCCGGAATAATCATGCCAAAGTCGCCAAGTTCCTTGGTGACTTCCTGCGCCGCTTCCCCGTTATCGCCCTGCGGCTGGTCCTGGGATGCGACCGGATTGCCGTTCTCGTCGACTTCGGCCACCGTTCCGACCGATGGATCGCTTTGCACGGTCATGTTGCGCTTCATGTCAAAAGAGTCCTTGTCGAATTTCGCATCGAACTGGAACTGGTCGAATTTGACCTCAACGACGACATGGGCGTCGGAGTCGGAGACTTGTACTTGTTTTGGCGCGTAATTGTCCTTGCTGAGCCAAATTTTCTGACGGACGAGAGACTGGCTGTGATAGTTGGCCGCAACATCGAAGACATAGCTGTCCTTGTCTGCGGCAAACTGCCGGGTGTTATCGCTTAAGATGCCCCGGACGAGCGTTTGGTATAAATAGACTTGCCCCTGGTTGTCCGGCCAGTCGCTTTTAAACCGGAAGCTTTTGTTCAGGCTCGGCGTCAGCACGAATACGCCATCATCGTTGCGGAGAACGATTTGCGTGACGTCCTTCTGGGCGTTCGTCAGGCTGATGCGGTAGTAGTTTGGATTCTGGTACCATACCTCCACCTGGTATTCCTGCGGCTTTTCCCCGGTATACAGCGTCATTTTTCCCGTTCCTTTGTAAGAGCCATCCTTGCTTTGCAGTGTATCGACCACGTTGTTCAAGTCTTTGACAACGGAAGCGGCATCCTTTTTGCCACCACAGCCTGCCAACACAACCGTAACGCACAAGATCATGGCGAGCATCCATGAAATCCGGCGCATGACATCATCCCCCTTAGCACTTGGTTTGAACTGATTGATACATGTCTATGAGGGACTTGGTCACATTATGCAGACTAGCATGACAAGCCTGATACCGAATCCGTGTTGCTGAATTTAATGTTAATAGTTCGTTGTTATACGACGTTATATAAAGGTGACTCGCGGCGGTACCGCTCCATGAACGCTTGCCTTGTCATGAGCAGCATCTGCGGAACCAGCTTGGGAGCGCTGTGCTTCACGCGTTTTTGCCCGGCGGGATGAAGCATTCGCAGCAGAAACCTTAAATAGATCGTCGTCAGCAGCCGGAACCACCCGGCCTTCAGCTGGTGCTGCTCGAAGCCCAGCCCGTGGGTCAGCCCCCGGTGAAGCAGCGTAATTCCGGTCAGCGCTTTGACCTCGGCCAGTTCGGGAACCTGGTCCATCGCTTCACGGATCTGTCTGAGCGATTGCTTCAGGAGCCTGGCGGTTTTCAGCGCCGCCCTGTCCGGCCCAAGGCTCCGCGACAGCTCCAGCACCTGCCCGTTATCCAAATGAAGCTCCCCGATCCAGTCGCCGGCATGAAGCCACTGCCCGCTGTCACTGCGGATGCTTTGCCCGTGAAAAGGCCGAACCACCAGCTTGCAAATTCCGTAACTCAGCACCCGCTTGCTCCGCAGCCGCGTGATCCGGTCGAACAAGCCCTCCCATTTCATCCATGCCGTCTGGACTCCCGTCTTCAAAGCCGTCGTTTTGATCAATATCATCACATCTCTTCTCTATTAAGTTCGTTCTATTCAGTTTGACGGTTCAAATGAGGGAATCCATGCAAATCATCCAAAAAAAGATATTTGCATGATTGGCACTGACCACGAAACGTTCCTCGTGGAACAAGACGTTTCCGCGGTGCCGCCTGGCAACATGCCCGGATTCCGTTATCGGGGGAAGGCCGCTTATGTTCCAGTCATTCGGCAAAAAGAAACAGCAGGCCGGAGGCTGGGCTGGGATACCGCCCCTGCGGTACCGTTTCCGACCCATCCCTCCTGACCTGCCTGTCTTAAAAAATGCTGCTGCTCTATTGATCCGCCAAAATGCGGTCGATCGATACCAGCTGCACGCATACGCACAAAATATCGATGGCCTGCGCAAGCTCTTCGAGCGATGGATAGGTTGGCGCAATACGGATATTGCGGTCCCGTGGATCGCGCCCGTACGGATAAGTGGCTCCGGCAGGCGTTAGTGTCACCCCGGCCTCGGCTGCACGCTGCACGACTTCCCGTGCGCAGCCGTCTATCGTATCCAGGCTGATAAAATAACCACCGCTGGGCTTACTCCATGAAGCGATATCTTTAGAGCCGGGCCCGGATTCCAGCTTGCTCAGTACCAAGTCGAATTTCGGCTTGATGATCGCGGCATGCTTTTCCATGTGGCGGCCCAGGTGCTCCATATCCTTCAGAAAGCGGATGTGCCGCAGCTGGTTCACTTTATCCGGGCCGATCGTCTGCACGGACAACTGTTTTTTCAAATGGCTGAGGTTGTCCCTGCTCGCCGCCAAGGCCGCTACGCCGGAACCCGGAAAAGTCACCTTGGAAGTGGATGCAAAGATGAATACACGGTCAGGATGGCCGGCGTTCGAGCAGGCTTCCAGCATATTTTTCAGCTCGTCATGCCTTGAAGTCAGATGATGAACCGTATAAGCGTCATCCCAGAAAATGCGGAAATCGCCTGCCCTCGTCTTCATCCGGGCCAGCCGTTCCACCGTTGCGTCGGAATACGTGATACCCCCGGGGTTGCTGTACTTCGGCACACACCAAATCCCCTTGATGGAGTCATCTTCAGCGACAAGCCTCTCTACTGCGTCCATATCCGGCCCTTCCGGCGTCATATCTACGGTGATCATTTCGATATTCAGCTGCTCGCAGATCGCAAAATGGCGGTCATACCCAGGGCTTGGACACAGGAATTTGACGGACGGGAGCCTGCTCCACGGCTGCTCACTGCCAAGCACCCCGAACAGCATCGCCCGTGCCAGCGCATCATACATCAAGTTTAGGCTGGAGTTGCCTTGAACAATCACTTCGGAAGACTGAACCCCAAGCATCTCGGCAAAAAAACGCTTCGCCTCCGGGAGCCCGTCAAGGCCGCCGTAATTGCGGCAGTCCGTCCCATTCTCCGCCCGAAGCTCTTCCCCGGACGGCAGAATGTCCAGCATTTCGTTCGAAAGCTGCAGCTGCTCCGGGCACGGCTTGCCCCGGGACATATCCAGCTTCAAATTAAGACTCCGGTATGCCTCATATTCAGCTTGCAGCCGGGCTTGCTCCCGCCTTAACTCATCTTCCTGCCATCCGGCATAACCCGTAACCATCTTCATCTCTCCTCGCTCAGCTCTTCGTCTAACTTTTACTAAATTACACCATATGACCGAAAGCAGGCAGATGTCAACTACAAAAATCACCACACCTGGCGTCATGAAAATCCAAAAAAACCGGACTGCTGTAACGCAGCCCGGTTCCGGTGCCTTTTATGTTTAGCTGTGTGGGGTTGGAGGCTCCTTCGGGACCAGCTTGAAGATCTCTCCGCTCTCAAACGTATCGATGAGCCGGTCCAGCCAGCCGTAATAGGCAACCGCCTCATGCAGCTTGGCGATATCCATGCGCAGCAGCTCGGTGAACTCGGGATCATGCTCGTACGCCGCCAGCAGCCTGCCCATCTCGTCGATGGACTTGCTCAGAATCTGGATATTGCTCTCTACCGATTTTCTCCACTTGATATCGAAAAAGTCGGTAAACGTCTGATACCAGTCGTATTCCACTTCATATAAGTCCTTGCGGGAGCCCTTCTCCCATACTTTATTGACCATCTTCAAGTCCAGCAGGGTCCGGACGCCCGTGCTCATGCTGGTCTTGCTCATTTTCATTTCCCGTCCCATTTCATCCAGGGTCATCGGCTTGTCTGCAAAAAAAAGCAGCCCGTATAAATGTCCGGTGGACTGGGAGATTCCATATAAGTCCATGTTTCTTCCGATCGTTTCAATGACGCGCTTGCGTACCTTGTGGATTGCTGCGTCGCGTTCATCTTCGAATTGGTCCAAGCTCATGCTTGCAACCTCCTTATTTGTTCAACCATTCTCCGCAGAATCCCCGGCCCATAAGCCTGAACAAGGTCCGGAATCCGCTTGTGTTGCCCGTGTTTGTAAGTGAAAAAGTATGGAGAAGACCAAACCTTCATCGTCTATTGTATGTAAACGTATTTTAATTGTAAAGAAACCGATCCGTCAGGAAAACGGCGGATATGGGAGCATTCGGCAGTAAATTTCGTACAGTTTTTTCTGTACGTTCTTTACGTACGGTTAAAACGTTTGATACTATATATATTAATTGTTACACTGTTACCCGTTGGTTATTTACGCAGCATCGTGTTCGCACTTATCAACGATAGAGAAGCAATAAGGGGGTATCACAGTTGTCTATTTTGCAGCTTAAACAAGTCAGCAAATTGTTCGGAGCCCAGGCGGAGCAAAGCGTCGGGCTGCTCGAACAAGGCTGGAACAAGGAGAAGCTGGCGAAGGAAAAATCCGTGACCGTCGGGGTGAACCGGGTCAACCTCAGTATTGAAGCTGGCGAAATTTTCGTCATTATGGGGCTGTCCGGCAGCGGCAAATCCACCCTCGTCCGGATGCTGAACCGGCTGATTGAGCCTACGGCGGGGGAAATCCTCGTTCACGGGCAGGATTTAAGAAAAATGAATAAGGAGCAGCTCCGTAAGGTACGGCGCCAGACGATCAGTATGGTCTTTCAGAAGTTCGCGCTGTTTCCGCACCGGACCGTACTGGAAAACGTGGAATACGGGCTTGAGATTCAAAAGGTCAAAAAGCCGGAGCGCACGGAGAAAGCGATGAAGTCGCTCGAGCTGGTCGGCCTCAAGGGCTGGGAAAACAAATCTCCCGACGAGCTGAGCGGCGGCATGCAGCAGCGCGTCGGTCTGGCCCGGGCGCTCGCGAATGACCCGGAAATTCTGCTGATGGACGAAGCCTTCAGCGCGCTGGATCCGCTGATCCGCCGTGACATGCAGGATGAGCTGCTCGAACTGCAAGAGACGATGAAGAAAACAATTATCTTCATCACGCACGATCTGGACGAAGCGCTGCGGATCGGCGACCGGATTGCGCTCATGAAGGATGGCGCCGTCGTGCAGGTGGGCACGCCGGAAGAAATTCTGACGCAGCCGGCCAACGCCTATGTGGAGCGGTTCGTCGAGGACGTCGACCTGTCCAAGGTGCTGACCGCCGCCCATGTCATGCGCCGTCCGGAGACGATTATGCCGGACCGGGGGCCGCGTGTGGCGCTCGAGCTGATGCGCGAGCGCGGCATCTCCAACCTGTTCGTCATCGACCGCGGCAAGCGGCTGCTCGGCGTCATCACGGCGGAGGATGCCTCGGAAGCGATGCGCAGCGGCAAAACGCTTGCGGACATTCTGATCACGGATGGTCCAAGAGTGCATCCAGACGTCCTGATCAACGAGCTGTTTGAAATCACCAGCATGTCCAAGGTGCCGCTGGCCGTCGTCGACGACAACGACCGTCTTGCTGGCGTGATCGTCCGGGGTGCCCTGCTTGGTGCGCTCGCCGGGGAGAACAGTTCGAAGGAGGTGAGCCCAAATGCCGAAAATACCGCTGGATGAGTGGATTGAAGCGTTGGTCGGCTGGATGGGAGACCATCTGACGGTCCTGTTTGACTTCATTTCGAGCGTCATCGAAGGCATCGTTAACGGATTTACCTGGCTGTTCATGCTGCCGCATCCGTTCCTGTTTATCGTCATACTCGGTATTCTTGCCTTCCTGGTCGGGCGGATATCCCTGACGCTGTTCTCGGTGATCGGATTTCTGCTGATCTATAACCTGGGGTACTGGCCGCAGACGATGGACACTCTCAGTCTCGTCATTACCTCCGCCCTGATCTCGGTCGTCTTAGGCGTTCCAATCGGCATCTGGTGTGCTTACAGCAGAGGAGCTTCCCGTATCATTACGCCGATACTCGATTTCATGCAGACGATGCCGGCCTTCGTCTATCTGCTGCCGGCCGTTACCTTCTTCAGCCTGGGCGTCGTGCCGGGGGTCATCGCTTCGGTTATCTTCGCGATTCCGCCGACGATCCGCCTGACCCTGCTCGGCATTCAGCAGGTATCGGGCGAGCTCACGGAAGCAGCCGATGCCTTCGGGTCCACCGGACCGCAGAAGCTCTTCAAGGTGCAGCTGCCGTTGGCCATGCCGACGCTGATGGCCGGCATCAACCAGACCATCATGCTGTCGCTGTCCATGGTCGTCATCGCTTCGATGATCGGCGCCCAAGGCATCGGAGCCGAGGTATACCGTGCGGTAACCCAGCTCCAAATCGGGAAAGGCTTCGAAGCCGGTCTTGCGGTGGTTATTCTCGCCATCGTGCTCGACCGCTTTACGCAAAACCTATTTAAATCCAAAAAAAGGGGTGCATAACATGAAAAAACAGAAAAGATGGACGATCCTGGCCAGCCTCGGTCTGGCCGGCGCACTGATGCTGTCCGCCTGCGGCCAAAACGGCTCCGGCGGGTCGGCAAGCGGAGAAGGCAGCGCCGATTCCTTCGGTAAACAGGTCAACTACGAAATTATCGGTATCGACCCCGGTGCCGGAATCATGAAGGCGACCAACAAAGCCATCGAAGAATACGGCCTGTCCGACTGGAAACTGATTGAAGGCTCCGGCGCGGCGATGACTGCGACGCTGGCCAAAGACATTAAGGCCAAAAAGCCGATCGTCATTACCGGATGGACACCACACTGGATGTTCTCCAAATATGACCTGAAGTATCTGGATGATCCGAAGAAAGTATACGGCGAAGCCGAGGAAATCCATACGATTGCCCGCAAGGGTCTGGAGCAGGATGAGCCGACCGCTTACGCATTCCTGGACCGGTTTGAATGGTCCTCCGATGAAATGGGCGAGATCATGACGGCGATCCAGGATGGCAAGAAGCCGGAAGAAGCCGCCAAGGCATGGGCTGACAGCCACGCCGACCGGGTCAATGAATGGATCAAGGACCTGAAGCCTGTTAACGGCAACCCGCTGAAGCTGAGCTATGTTGCCTGGGATTCGGAAATCGCCAGCACCAACCTGCTGCAGTACATCCTTCAGGAGAAACTGGGCTACAAGGTAACCGCCCTGCAGGTTGAGGCAGGACCGATGTGGACCGGTGTCGCCAACGGGGACGTGGACGCATCGGCCGCAGCCTGGCTGCCGCTGACCCACGCCGATTACCTCGCCAAATTCAAGGATCAGATCGATGATCTGGGCGCTAATATGACCGGCGTCAAAACCGGCCTGGTCGTACCGTCCTACGTTGACGTTAAGTCCATCGAAGACCTGAAGAAATAATTCAATTCATTCTCTATAGGTTCATATGAAAAGGAAAAAGGGCTGGGCCCGGTAGATTGTTCTACCTGGGGACCCAGCCCTTTTTTTTGCTGGAAGAGGAATCGGGTCCGTCATCCAGACACCGAACCGGTGCAGCCATTCTATAGAATGGCTCTGTTGCGCGCCTCTTCACTTTGACGTTTACTCTTCTTCAACAGCCCGTTTATTCTCCGAACGATCGTCGATCGTCACGGTCACCGGCGAATACTCAGCCGTCACGACCTGCCCATGAACGGACACGCTGCCTTCCGGCGAGATGTCCTTCTCAGTCATGATGCCGAGCGCGATCGTAAACTCGTTGAACTTGATCGGGATGTTCTTCTCCCGGCGGATTTCCGTGCCGTTCAAATAGAACACAGCTTCGTCGTTTCCGCGGTCATACGTAATTTTGTAGGTGTTGAATTCACGTGGCTTAAAGTTGGTGTCTTCTTTAAAAATGCAGAAATACCGGGTCTTGTCCGATGGCGGAACCTCTACCCCCGGGAAAGGAAGAACAGCGTATACGCTGGCATATTTGTCGTTGCCGGCAAAGAAATCCAGCGCCGCTCCGGTCGTGAAATCCAGCAGGTTAAGCGATACGTAGCCGTCGTACAGATCGTTCGGCACGGTATTGACCGAGCGGGCACGGATCTGCAGTTCGAAGTCGACCACTCCGTGATCCGGTACTTTGACCTTTTCCACTGAATAATACATATGCTTCGCGTTGTCCAAAATTTGAATCTGGTCGTTTTGCCGGCTCAGCGGAGCACGGACGTACAGAATGCCGTTGCGGACAATGATTACCGCGTCAGGCTCCCGGTATTCCCAGAACGTACCGTCCGGCAGCGGAAAGCCGCCGATTTTCCAGACCTCGCCCTCCGACAGAATCGTATGAAAATCCCCAAAAACGCGTTGTTGTACCATGTAGCATCGAACTTCCTTTCTCGCTTAAGTCAATATGGCCGTAAGGTCAGATCAAGCCTTGTATCAGTAAACATATAATCATAATGATCCCGCTCCGCTGGGTCGATTTCACCGAAGCTCCCATCAGCGGAATATAGGCATGGCTGTTATTATGAGACTTCAGCTTGCCGTACACCTGGTACAGCGGAATCATGCCCGGCAGGGCCAGCAGTCCGTACACCGGAAGCGCCCCGGCAATGACGCTGACCACGAGCATCAGCGCGGACAGAAACAGCAGGAACCGGGAGAAGCCAAGCGCTCTTTGCTCGCCCCACACGACGACCAGCGTGCGTTTGCCGGCCTGGCGGTCCGCCTGCCAGTGTAAAAAGTGATGGTTGAACAGAATCAGCGTAGTTAACAGGCCGATCGGCAGGGACAGGAGCAGCGCCCGCAGATCCAAATGCGAGGTTTGCACATAATAGGCCCCCATGACCGGGAGAACGCCGAACGAGAGCAGGATTGCGACTTCCGAGTAGCCTTTGCCCCGGTATCCGAACTTCAGTGGCGGCGCCACATAGAAGTATGCGATCAAGCCGCCGAGTGCGCCGAAAATGAAAGCCCACGGCCCTGAGAATACGGCCAATATAATTCCGCAAGCCGCGGCAACGCCAAACAGCGCCCAAGTGACCGCCGCAAACTTGCGAATGCTCCATACGCCGCCCGTCAAAAAGCCCGAGTTCGTGGATACCGCATCCACGGCCTCTTTGGCAGCCGTATCGGTCCCGCTCTTGTAATCCCACAGGTCGTTCACCATGTTGGAGAACAGGTGGGCCGACGCCGCGCCGACGAGCGTAATCAGAAACAGCCAGACGTTAAAAACGCCGTTCCATACAAAAGCCCCCAACGCTCCCAGCGCGACCGGAATCAGCATGACCGGTACAACTCCGAAGCGTGAGGCTTTCATGAACTGTTTGAGCATGCACCATGCTCCCTTCCTTATAATGTGCCCATGAAAAATGGGTTCGTATAATTTTCGGGCGAAAACGCCGTATTGCCAAACAAATGATATTTTTCACAAACTTTCCCATGATGGATATCGTTAACGACATACAGGAAAGCAGGTTTGTATCATCCTTCACAAGGATATCACACTTTCGCGGATGTTGTCATCGGAATGTATAAATCAGGAAGATTCCACGCGATGTCAGGTTTCAGACCAAGCCAAAAAAGCCACGGCCCTCTTTCCCGCTGCCCTTCGAATGAAGAAGGGAGCGTTCCGGTTGTGCCGTGGCTTGTTTCTGATTGACGAGAATCAACTGGCAGATTGTCTTAGAAGCGCCTGCCTGGATCCGCAGTCCGTACCGACCTGCCTGACCTAATTCCTATTGCTCTGTGCTGACCTGCCACGTGATGCCGAACTTGTCCCGGACCATGCCGAAGGCCGGGCTCCAGAACGTCTTCTGCAATTCCATCAGCACCTGTCCCCCATCCGACAATCCGGCGAAGACCGATTGGAGACGCTCGCTGTCATTTGATGTAATGGCGATGCTCAACTGATCCCCAAGCTGATAAGGATTTCCCGGGAACGTATCGGAGAAGAGCAGCGTGTTGCCGTCAAATTCAAGTGCGGCGTGCAGTACGCGATCTTTGGCTTCATCCGGCAGCGGATGATCCGGATTCGGCATATCGCTGAAGCGGGACAGTCCCAGGTTTTTGGCCTGCAGCACTTTTTCATAAAACGCAACGGCCTCGGCACAATTGCCATTCATTACAATGTAAGGCGATATCTTTACACTCATTCGGGTAGTCCTCCTTTATCATATGGGACATGCACAATCCATTATATCCCACGCCTCTGCGATTGATAAGGACATGCCGAAAAATGATGCTCTAACACCGCCTACGAGCAGCTATACTCTTCAATCACCCGGCGGCCCTTAATATACAGCCGATTCCAATACGGATCCGAAAGCTCCGTGACCACGACGCCGCCCGCTTTGCAGGAATGAAGGAACCGGCCGCCGCCAAGATAAATGCCGACATGGCCGATTCGTTCCAGCCCTTTTTTATGCGTCCGGGAGTGGACGGAAAAGAACAGCAGATCGCCCCGCTGCAGGTTCTTTCTGGCCACGTCATATCCCAGAAGGCTTTGCTGTCTGGACGTACGCGGCAGCAGCAGACCGTTTCTGGCAAAAATAAATTGCATGAACGAGCTGCAATCGAACGCGTCGATGGACCAGGGCACCGCTCCGAACCGGTATGGAGTCCGGTAGAATGCCATGCCGTCCTGGATGATCTGTTCGATGAGCTCCGCTCTGGAGCATCCGGACGTATCCCGTGACCATGGAGGTGCCGCCGGAATAACCACAGCTTGCGTGTGAGCCAGATAAGCCGCGTATTGGAACGGCACCCGGATGCTTTTCAAATAGAGTTCGAGGTCACGCTCCGTTCGCATGAACGGCTTGCCCGGCTTATGGTTCACTTCCAGAATATAGAGGGACCGATCTTCGCCTATGGCCAAGTCGACGCCCAATTCGGCAAAGCTCCGGTTGTAGTATAGCTCCAGCTGCTCCGCTACCCGCCGTGACAGGTCCCTTATCTGTTCGTACAGCCTCTTCGCTTCCTCCTCCCCAAATCTTTTGGCTAAAAAGGGATACCCCTCCAACGTTTGCCCGCCGTGCTCCGGATGCGTCGTCAGACGGCTTGTCTGTCCTACATGGACGACGAGCCCGGTAAAGCTCCAGCTGCCCAGCCCATCTTTCTGAATCAGCGCACGGCAGTCCCAGGGGCTTCGGCTGTTCACGCGCAAATCGAGCGCAGGCTGCATCATATAACCTTTAGCGGCCAGCTGATCTAAATATCTCCCTGCCGATTCCACCTTGATGCCGCGGCACACGCCCCCGTCTTCCTCAATAATCAGCATGTCCTTGCGAAGACTGATCCGTTTGATCCCGGTACCCGATTCTCCGCTGACCGGTTTCAGCATGAGCGCTTTGTGCTGCTCCAGCATGGAAATCCCGTCGGCCGCCCGAATCAGCAGCTCCGTCTCCACCAAATGCTCCGCGATTTCCGGAGACGCCTTCAGTCCCTGATAGACGACCCACTTATTGCCAAGCCAGTCCCCAAGAAAGGGCAGCCGGCTGAAGGATTTGATTTCTTCCGCTTGCTGGTAACCGCGGATCGTCCTGTAATGGCCTATATCATAAATGAGATCCGGAAATCCCTGTACCGTACGCACCCATTTATGCTTTTGATAAGTGTAACCGGTAATTTTTCGCCTGGCCAGGTTCACATCTTCAGGCGCAAAAAGAATCAACCGTTTGAAACCTGCCTCATTCGCTGCCTCAACGTAAGGAAGAAAATGGGACCTTCCGGCCGTCTTGGCAGACATTAGGCCGAGCGTGGTGTTCATACCCATCCCCTGCCTGGGTTTCCGATGCCAAAAGTACGGGTCATCACTTCTGTATCATCCTCCTGGGGGTTTTCAATTCAACTCGTTCGTAACCAGCGTATGCCTTGGAGGGGATGGAAGTGCTTATCCCCTCCTTAACGGCAAGAAGGGACGTCCGCTCCATAAGCGTCGTCCCTTTCTTTCAGGTGATAGCATTATTGTATGAATTGCCGTTCTCTCAGCCAGGTCGCGCACAGGTCCGGCCATGCCTTGACGGCCTCTTCTTCCTCCGCGAGCCCAAGTCCGTGGCGTCCGGCCTCGAACACGTGCAGCGCATAAGGAATCTTCTCGCGGCTTAAAGCAAGGGCGAAGAGCAGGCTGTTCTCCGCAGGAACGGCCCCGTCATCGGCCGTATGCCAAATAAAGGCCGGCGGCGTATCCGGCGTGACCCGCGTCTCGTTGGACAAATACTGGACCAGTTCCGCGTCCGGCTTTTCTCCGAGCAGCGAATACTTGCTGCCTTCGTGGGTATATGGCCCGAAGCTGATGACCGGATAGCACAGCACCTGCAGGTCGGGACGGCTGCTCTCGCGCTCGACCGGATCTTCCGCATCCGCCTGGCCTGCATCAAAATGGGTACCAGCGGTGGACGCCAAGTGCCCACCGGCGGAAAAGCCCAAAATGCCTACCCGCGCCGGATCGATGTTCCAATCCCCCGCGAGGCTCCGCACTGTGCGGATCGCCCGCTGGGCGTCTCCCAGCGGAACCGGGTGGCGGTTCGGCGACACGCGGTAGTTCAGGACCACCGCCGACACCCCAATGCTGTTCAGCCACAAGGCGATCGGTTCGCCTTCATGGTCTGCGCGCATGACATATCCGCCTCCCGGGCATACCACCATCATCGGGAAAGGGCCCTCTCCTTCAAGCAGGTAAGGCGTAATGCTGGGGCAGCCCTCGTTCTCCGGCCCGCTTTGTCCCAGCGGAACATCCTCCCATAGTGGTATGCGCTGCTTGCTGTCAGGCAGTCTGCTTGCTGCTGTGCTCATGCGATCGTCCCCTTGTCATATGGTTTTGTCCACCATTTTACAATGGGAGCATACATAATTAAAGGGCTTACACTCAATTTAGCCGAAAAGTTAGCGCGAACCCCCCTGATCCTTCAGCTGCTTGATATACAATCTGCCAACGACGCTCCATGCTGAAAATTCATCTGCCGGTCGGTTCGGTATCGTGCCAGTCGGTCATCGGAACGCGGTCCGGCAACTCGTGATATGCAATCTATAGCGGAGCTGCAAGCTTCGGCTGCGTACATGAAACCGAAGGGAATTGCTCATAATGTAACGGTACTGCCCTACCTAAAACTAAGGAGAGAATGAAATCGATGGGTATTCTCGACGGAAATCCGAAACACCAGCCGATGCATTATGGCGAAGTCTTCAATTTATGGGAAGTTTCCATGATGGCCAAAGGACTCGTTTCCTGCTATCAGGTATATCTGAACCATGCCGGAGACAAAGACCTCAAACAAATTCTTGAGGACCTGATCGACCAAGCCAAGACCGAAATCAAGGAATGCGACAAGCTGCTGACCGACAACGGCGTCGTCCCGGCGCCGATTATGGCCGACAGACCGGCCGTCAATCTGGAAGACATACCGCCAGGGGCCCGCTTTATGGACCAGGAAATCGGCGCCAAGCTAGCAGCCGACACCGCTGCGGGACTGGCTGCCTGCAGCGCGATTATGGGCATGTCCATCCGCGAGGATATCGGCGCATTATTCGCCAAATACCATACGACCAAGACCGCCCTCGGCGTGCGGATTTTGCGCATGAACAAGGAAAAGGGCTGGCTCGTTCCTCCACCGCTTCACGTTGAGCGTCCGGTTGAGGAAAAAGCATAACCCAGCCCCTCTGCCGCTTACGGCGACTCCCGTTCACGTAGTTCGGAATGTACGGCAAAAAGGCTTTCCCTTCGTCCCCATGGACGGCAGGAAAGCCTTTTTTGTGATAGATCCCGTTTGACGTTCTAATGCAGTTCTGACTCCGACAAAAACGTCCGGAGACTAGGACAGCTTCACGAGATGATATTTTTTCTTGCCTTTGCGGATGATAATGAACCGGCCTTCGATGGCATGGTCGGCGCTTACTTCAAGTTCTGTGTCGGTGACGCGCTCACCGTTCATGGAGATGGCTCCCGAATTCAGATCCTCGCGCGCTTGGCGCTTGGACGGCTCGATGCCGATCTCGACGAGCCAGTCGATGATGTTCTTGGACTCCTTCGAAGCTTCAAACGTCGGCATTTCCTTGAAGCCCTGCTCGATTTCGTCCGCGGTGAGCGACTTGATGTCGCCGCTGAAGAGCGCAGCGGTGATCTTTTTAGCTTGGGCCAGCATTTCTTCGCCATGGACGAACCGGGTCATTTCCTCGGCCAGCGTAATCTGTGCTTCGCGTTTGTGCGGCTCGGTCTGCACCTTTTCCGCCAAAGCGTCGATCGCTTCTTTGTCCAGGAAGGTGAAGTACTTCAGGTACTTGACGACGTCGCGGTCGTCCGTGTTCGCCCAGAACTGGTAGAACTCGTACGGCGTCGTTTTCTTCGGATCGAGCCAAATAGCGCCGCCGGCGGTTTTACCGAATTTCGTACCGTCCGCTTTCAGCATGAGCGGAATGGTCAGGCCAAATGCTTTCGCTTCCGGGCCTTCCTTTTTCCGGATCAGATCCAGGCCGCTCGTAATGTTGCCCCATTGGTCGGAGCCGCCGATCTGCAGTTGGACGTCCTCTTCCCGATACAGGTGCAGGAAGTCCATCGACTGCAGAATTTGGTAGGAAAATTCGGTGTACGAAATGCCGGTTTCGAGCCGGTTGGCAACGATATCCTTGGCCAGCATCGTGTTAATGCTGAAATTTTTCCCGTAATCGCGGAGAAAATCAATGACGTTCAGCTGATGCGTCCAGTCGTAGTTGTTCACCATGCGCAGCTGGTTGTCGCCTTCAGTCAGGAACAGCTTCTTCATTTGGGCGGTCAGGGCGTCCACGTTCGCCTGCACCTGTTCCATCGTCTGCAGCGTGCGTTCGGACTGGCGTCCGCTCGGATCGCCGATCGTTCCGGTGGCGCCGCCGATCAGAATGACCGGCCGGTGTCCGGCCAGCTGGAACCGTTTCAGCATCATGAACGGGATCAGGTGCCCGATGTGCATGCTGTCCCCGGTCGGGTCGACGCCGCAGTACAGGGAGATCGATTTCTCCTCCGTCAATTGGCGGAGTCCCTCCGCGTCCGTCTGTTGATTAATGGCCTCGCGCCATTCCAGTTCGTCAATAATGTTCATTTCCTTGTCCAGCTCCTTTGCTTGTTCATGATATATAGGGCTAAAAATCGGTTATACATGGATCGAGGCGGGCTTGTTTCTCCCGGATGCAAGGATTCCTCATGAAGCCGGAAAACGCAAAAAATCGCCCCCCCGGCCTGAAACAGACCTAAGGGACGATTGTAATAACCGTGTTACCACCCACATTGCGCAGGGCCGCCTCATTCAAGGCATGCTGCACCACTCGACGGCGCATATAACGTTGGCCATTCCGCTTGGCATTACCCAAGATACTCCAGAGTGTAATTCGTCAGGACCGTGTGCTGCCGGGTCGCATCGACCCCCGGCTTTCTGAGAACAGGGACTTCCCGCTACTTCGCTCTTTCCGCGTATATTCCGAATATTCAAATGGATAAGCAAAGTATATTGATTTCCTCCGGGGTTGTCAAATGCCAGGGTTTACCGGCTTTTCACCAGCAGCTCCACGGCTTCCTTCACCATTTTTCCGGTGTCCATATTCCCGGCCGCCTGCTCCGCCAAAATACACTGCTGCAGATTCTCTGCAACGATCTGGGCGATCGCTTTATCCGAGGCGTTGCGCACAGCGGACAATTGGGAGACGACCTCCTTGCATGATTTTCCTTCATCCATGAGGCGCAGAACGCCCCGGATCTGCCCTTCGATGCGGCGCAGACGTGTTTTCATTTCATCCGTGTAATTGTAATCCATGTCAGGATCCCACCTTTTCTAACGATATACCGGTATGGGTATATTATAGAGCAAACAAAACAAAACTACACGGGTACGGATCCCGCTGCCGCACTGAAATTTATTCCACCCGATCTTTCTCACAGCAGGGACGCCCATATTTTCACAGCTGTGAAGGCGATTAACACTACCAGCGCATACCGTAAAAATGTCACGTTCATCCTGGAGCTGATTCTCGATCCGAGCGGAGCCCCGATCAGGCTGCCAAGGACGGTAAAGACGGTCGGTCCGAGCGGAATGCCCCCGCCAGCGATTTTACCGATGACCCCGCCGACCGCCGAAATCAGCACGATGGCCAGCGAGGAAGCGATCGTCGTCCGGGTTGGAATGCGCAGCACCGTCAGCATGATCGGAATCAGAATAAACGATCCGCCCGCACCCACGATGCCGGAAACAGCACCGACCAGAAAAGCCGCAATGACGGCTACGGTTTTGTTAAACGTCAACGGTTCAGACCGGTTCTCCGTTCCCCGGTTCGGAATGAGCATGAGGACGACGGCAAGTACCGCCAAAATGCCGTAAATCACGTTGATAACCGTCCCATCCATCGTTCCGGAGGCCAGTCCGCCGAGCAGGCTGCCGGCCAGAATGCCTCCCCCCATATACATGACGAGGCCTTTGTGCACCGCCGCTCCTTTCGGATCCGGTTTCGAACGGTACGCCAGCACGCCGGCCAGTGAAGAGAAGAAAACCTGGAACATGCTGATCGCGGAAACCTCGTGCGCGGAGAACGACGGCAATCCCAGCATAGGCGGAACATACAGCAGCAGGGGAAAATTGATGATCGCCCCGCCGATGCCGAGCAGTCCGGAGAAGAACGATCCGACGAGCCCCAGCAGCAGCATGACAGCGTAGAGCATCATATCCGCCATGGCGTCCTCCCTCCTTTCTCCTCCCTAAGCATCCTTAGTGAAAACAGGCTGTAGCGCATTTCGTACGCTGGTTACTTGTCATGAACCGCACAGCGGTTCGGCCCGATCTCCATCTCACGCTGCTCTTCTTCGGTCGGATGGATTTTGCCCATGTTTGCCTGCCGGATCTCCTGGTATGCATGAGGCTGCGGCGGGAGATTTTCCGTAACGGTGCGCCGGAACGATTCCTCGTCCTGTATGTTCAGCCCCGGATTGTGACGGAACAGGTCCGCCAGCCGGGCCATAACCTTCCCGTCCTCTCCAAGCTCGGAGATTTTGCCGAAATGCGCCGGCAGGACGATCAAGTCCTCGGACAGCCCTTTGTATCGGCTATACAGCGTGCTCCGCAAGTCGTCCACCCAATCCTCCGCCTGGCCCGCCAGGTCTGGACGGCCGATGGATTCGACGAATAAAATATCGCCGGTCAGCAGATACTTCCCATCGATAATCAACGACGTGCTTCCAATCGTATGCCCAGGGGAATACACCGGCTCGATTGCGATAGTGGTGCTTCCCACGTTAATTTTCCGGCCTTCCTCCAGACGCTCATAGGAGAAGGTAACCTCCTCCGCATCTTTCGGCGGCAGCCAGTAGGCCGCTCCGGTGCGTTCGGCTAACGCTTTTCCGCCGGAAATGTGGTCGGCATGCAGATGCGTGTCCAGCGTATGCTTGACCACCGCGCCCTGTTCGCCTGCAAAGCTTTCCAGGATGCCGGTCATGCGCGGCGTATCGATAACGGCAGCTTCGCCGCCGGAGACCACCATATAAGACAGGCAGCCTTTGCCGATCCGCACAAACTGATACAGCGCACCCCCGCCGTTCAATTCGGCGATCTGGACCGGTTCCAAATGCTCGCTCCAGGATTTCATGCCGCCTTCCAGGTAGGACACGCCGGTTCTGCCCGCTTCAGCCAGCTGTTCAGCGACGAATTGGGAGGATCCCTCCTTGGCGCACACGACGAGAACCTCTTTGCCTTCAGGCAGCCGGGCAAGGGCTTCATCAACACCGTCCAGCAGATCGAAGTACGGGATGTTGACGATGTCTACCCGCTCCCCTTCGATCTTCCAGTCGTTAAAATCACTCTCATTGCGCACGTCCAAAATCAACAGTTCTTCCTTGGCCAGAATCCGCCGTGTCAGCTCCTTGGCTGTCATGACGCCCGGATTCGTATTCACTGAAGCTGTCATATCAAAGATTCCTCCTTGTCAGAAAGATAAGGTGACGTTGGCATCCTTGGCAAAGTCGAGAAAGGTCACCGCTCCGCCGACTTCAATCCCGTCGATAAAGTCTTCCTTCGTCAAATTCATGACGTCCATTGTCATTTGGCAGCCGATCATCCGGACGCCAAGCTCCTGGGCCATCGCGACCAGTTCCGGAATGCCCGGAACGTTAGCCTTTTGGAATCCTTCGGCGAAATGCTCGCGTCCGGTCGGCAGCGGCAGCTGTTGGTGGGCCTGCTTGTGAATCAGATTCAAGCCTTCGAAAGTAAAGAAGATGGCTACCTCCGCCTCGGTGGCTGCAGCCGCCGTGGCAATGTTAAACACTTTATAGGCATCGAACAGTCCGCCGTTGCTGGCGATTATCGCTACTTTTGTACTCATGGATCATACCTCCGTAAAATATTAAATTTGGTTTTTGGTTTTGGTTCTATTGATTTTCAATCGGTCCCGTCCATGCGGACATGCCGGGCACGACGTTGCTTACATGCTGAAATCCACGTTCGGCGAGAAGATGACATGCCAGATCGCTGCGCGATCCTGTGCGGCATACCACATGAATGCTGTCTTCAGGATCCAACTCCGAAAGGCGCGCCTCCAGGTCTCCCAGCGGAATGGATACCGCCCCGGGTATGTGGCCGAACGCATATTCAGCCGGCTCCCGCACGTCGAGAATGACTAAGTCCTCACTCGCTGCAAGCTTGCTTTGAAGCTCTTCATTGGTAGCGGTGTGCGGGTAATTCGCCGCTTCCTTCAACTCTTCCGGCCGGGATTTGCGCAGGTAATGCTTCAGCACATCCCCGTCTTCGAGCGTCCCTAGGTACTGGTGGCCCGTATTTTTGGCCCAGCCCTGCATGTCCGCCAAAGACCCCCGGTCCGTGGCCAACACCTCGATGACCTGCCCCGCTTCAAGCTGGTCCATTGCTTTTTTGGTTCGGACGATAGGCATCGGGCAGGACAAACCTTTGCAGTCCAAAGTGACATTTACCGATATATCCGCCATGCTTGTAAACCTCCCTTATAAAATAAAATCTGGATATGTGTTGCTCATTGATCGAGGTAATATACGTATACCCCTATGGGTATAATTCTAGGATGGAAGTAGCGAATTGTCAAACCGCCAAATCATGGAATATTAAAACAAGCTTCCTGCAGGACGCGCCTGCTGGAAGCTTGTTCATCTTTTCATTGTTGTCCTTAGACAGCAGCTTATGAATCGCCAAAGGAACTTGAGATTCGGGTATCCGTGTTAAACAGGGGACTTCGGTTCCTCTGGTTATTCCGGTTTTGGTTCTTTTGGTTCTTTCGGTTCTTCTGGTTCTTCTCGTTTTTCCGCCGCTCGCCCGGCTGAGCCCTCCTCCCGGTACCGTTTTGGCGTCACGCCGGTCATTTTTTTAAACACCCTGTTGAAGTAACTCTGATCGTTAAAGTTCAACCATGAGCAGATGTCCGAAACCTTGTATTTCGTCAGCATCAGCAGCTTTTTCGCCTCGTCAATTCTTTCGCGCTGGATATATTCGCTGATGGAGACACCTACTTTTTTCTTGAACAGGCTGGATAAGTAGTTGGGACTCAAATAGGTCAGCTTCGCCAGCTGCTCGAGTGTAATGTCGTCGTAGAGGTGGTCGGAAATATAGTGCTGGCAGGCCGTAATCGTCGACGAATACTGCTGCTCCTTAACCTTGGACACCCGCTCCGTAAACGCGAAAACCGCCTCGGTCATCACCTTGGATATCGCCTGCAGGCTTTCCTGCTCCTCCAGCTGCTGAATATAGTAATCGCTCAGCGTAAAGGCCGTCTCCTCGTTCAGCCCGCCTTCAATCGCCGCCCGGCAAATCAGGGCCACGCCGGTGATCATCAGATTTTTCTCGCTGCGGATCCGGCTGCGCCTGGACAGCTTGCCCAGCTCGTCTTCGCCGATCAGCGAATAACGGACAACGTCCTGGACCTTATCGATGCGTCCCTTGCGGACATAATCCAGCAGCACCCGCTCATGCGAAAGGTTGGTATGGGAAATCAGGTTCATCCGTTCCCGCGAAATCTCCAGATCCGGCGTATGCGGCGGCTGATTCTTCGGTAGCTGCTCACCGCTGATCTCAACGATCTGTGCCGGGTCCAACCATTCCTGGTAGAGCAGGCTGTAAACCAACAGGCTCATGGAACGAAAACGCTCCGGGCCAATAACGGGCAGGGATTGGTAAAACTCAATCAGCACCCGGACATTGGAAAATTCGTGCATCAGCTCCGTAATGTAATCGATTTGCGTTTCGTCCAGGCCGGCGTCGAGACAGGGCCCAATCACCATTTGCCCCAAGGCTGCTTCTTCATGCTGCAGGCCGATTCGAAAAAAATGCAGCCTGTTGATGGAAAAAAAGACCGGAATCTTCTTCTGCCCGCCGTTTACTGCATGTTCCCTGATCTGCTCCTGAAGCGGAACATAATACGGGCTCTGGCGGATGCTCGCAGCCGGACTTTCGTATTCAAATTGCCCGCGGGTGTTGACGTAAAATACAGACACGCCATGGGCCTCATGCAGATGGTGGCATACGTATTTGATTTCTTCCAATGCGAACCGCATGACGCCCCCCCTTTTGCCGGCATAAATGATAACGGTTTCTTTACATTAAAATAATACAATTAAGCGTAGAAAAGTACAATAATTGCCGATCAAACCCTCGTACAATGGTCAATGAACAGATCAAGATCAACGATTAGGGGGAATGTACGATGGAATTGGAAAATAAAATCGTGCTGGTCACCGGCGCCGGAAGCGGCATCGGCAGAGCCAGCAGTTTAAAAATGGCCGCTAACGGGGCCAAAGTTGTGCTGGTCGATTTTAACCGCGAAACCGGCGAAGAAACGCTGCGGATGGTCCAGGACCAGGGCGGCGAAGGCATTTTCGTTCAGGCGGACGTATCCAAGAGCGAGGACGTGCAGCGTTACGTCAATGCCTCCGTGGACACCTATGGCCGGATCGATGCCTTTTTCAACAATGCCGGCATCATCCAGAAATTTTCACTGCTGGCCGACGTGGAAGAAGCGGAGTTCGACCGCCTCGTTGCCGTTAACATGAAGGGTGCCTTCCTGGGGCTGAAATATGTGCTTAAAGTGATGGAGAAGCAAGGCAGCGGTTCGATCATCAATACGGCGTCGACAGCCGGCATCCGCAGCGAGCACAGCGTGTCCGTGTACTCGGCAACCAAGCATGCCGTGATCGGATTGACGAAGTCGGCAGCCATGGAATACGTGAAAAAGGGCATCCGGGTCAACGCCATCTGCCCTGGCGGCGTGCAGACCTCGCTGACCCAAAGCGTGGAAGAACAGTTCAAAGCAGGCGGCTATATGCCCGAAGAAGTCAGCAACATGCGGATCGGACGCTACGCGCAGCCGGAGGAATTGGCCGAAATGGTCTCCTTCCTCGCCTCCGACCGGTCAAGCTATATGGTTGGCTCCATAGTCCTTGTGGACGGCGGCCTGACACTGTAAGCGGCTTAGCTAACGAGGAAAACCCTCTCTGGAATCAGAGAGGGTTTTTGTCATTCTCAAATACTGAACACACCTGCCAAACACAGCAGTCCACCGAAGATCATAAGAATCATGCCGGCAAAGCGAAGGTACCATCGCCGATCCTCGCTAAGCTCCGCATCCCAATCCTCGCTGAATCTTCGAAACTACCACGACTCCGGCCTTTTTCTGGCAAACCAGCCAATCGCAGTAAGCACGATTCCCATGATCAGCACCGGCATATGTATCGACTCCTTTATGGATTGAACGGGATCACGCAGCCGTCGTTCCGGGATAAGCAAGTCAGCTGAGCAATTTGATAAGTAACCGAGGGAGATACAGCAGCACATCCAAAAACCAGACGGATCTATCCGCATAACGTTCGATTTGATTGTACCTCAAATTTTTCATAGGGCCACTCCCTTTAAATCAATGGCTGCCTGCTTACGGAGCAAACGACACATGCCGGATGATGTAATGCACCACAAAGAAACTGATAATAAACAGCGCCGCCAACCCGAGCAGGAAAAAAATCAGGATCTTATCCCCTAAGGAAAAACGCTTCATTGGTTCCACCTCGCAACTTTTCCTTAATTATACAGGAAAGTGGGCTGTTTGTTAATTTTTGTCGCCATAAAAAACGGCTGAGTGAAAAAACAACATCGTTGAATCCTATATAAAGGGAAAAGGCCCCCACCTTTGGGAACCTTTAATTGATATCAGACTCCAGTTCTATATTATATGAATTGACCCTCGTTTTACCGATGCTGCTCCCGAATCGCCCGTACGATCCGATCCGCCCGTTGATCTTCTTTGTATGAATGAACCACAAGCATCGCATGAATGACGCCCGGAATGTAGCCGATACAAGTAAGGATGATGCTTAAGATGAACTGTCCCAATTTACCGCAGCTCAGAACGGCCAGCGGCGGAAGAAAGCATAATAAATAACGCATTGGCGTTAACCTCATTTCTGTTTGAATGATCTATAATACGCCGCCGCGGTATCTTCGTTTCATTTTGTGCCGCACTCATTTTTTGGGTAATAAAAAGAAACGCTTGAGATGATATAAGGAGGACATGACATGTGCGGACGGTATACATTGGCGGTTGAAGAAGAGGATCTCGTCCAGCCATTTGGCATCGATGATGTCCAGTATGAAATAACTCTACGGTATAATATAGCCCCGACCCAAACGGTTGCTGGCGTTCGAAGCGATCACGGAAAGCGGATATTGCAGGGGTTTCACTGGGGGCTGCTTCCGTTCTGGGCCAAGACGAAAAAGATGGCCTACCGTACGTTTAATGCCCGTGCGGAGTCGATTGACAGCAAGCCGGCATTTCGGTCAGCTTTTCCTGAGAAACGAATGGCCGTGTTGGCAGACGGATTTTACGAGTGGACTCATGAAGGCGAGCATAAGCAGCCCTACCGGTTCCGGGTTAAATCGAGAGACGTGTTTGCTTTTGCCGGCCTGTACGATGATTGGAAAAGCCCGGACGGCGAGCTGATCACGAGCTGCACCATCATAACGACAAAACCGAATTCCCTTACGAAGAAGGTCCACGACCGTATGCCCGTTATTCTTGGTAAGGAAGAGCTGAACATCTGGCTGGATCCCGGCGTGTCCGATAAGAACTTGCTGCAGAGGCTGCTGCGGCCTTACGAGGCAGAGGACATGTACTCCTATCCCGTGTCCGGATCGGTCGGAAATGTACGGAACGAAGGAAAAGAGTTGATCGAGAAAATCGCCCTGAATTCCAAATGAAAATGCAAAAGAGGACCTCCGGGTCATCCGTTAGTCCTCTTCTGATCAAGAAACAACAAACTGAACGACAACCGGGGTACCGGGGTCCAACACATCGCCTCCAGGAATGGTAAGCGTCGTTGTTGTCACTGACGAAACGTCGGCCGTCTGCATCAAACCATTCAAATAAAGGTTGTAGTAGTTGAACGTCCCCGGAAATGCCGTAGCAGCCACTCCAGCGTCATTGGTGAAGGCCGTTGCGGCTATAGCGAAGGTCGCTCCGGTTCCTGTACCTGCACCAATGGTCGAAGTGAATCTCACGCTGTTCTGATATGGGGTAACGATGGGCATATTCTCCCCTCCCTTCTTGGTTGAGGATCATATAGGTTTTCACACCAAAATCTTTGAAAACCATCGGATCCTCTACCCTATTAAATGCAAGAAGGATAGGATTGGCTTGGGAGAAAATACGAAAAGGTGCTAGACTGTAATATTCGCCGTTAACTGCACCGTTTCCAAAACAATGGGAGTCCCCGCATATATCGTCGTGCTTTGCGGTGGAAAATATAGTTCCAACGGATTGATGCTGTACGAATTCCCCGGCTGGATGATCCCATTGATATAGAGGTTGCTGAAACTATTGGGACCAAGCGTCGAAAAATCGGCAACCGCATCGCCTTCATCATTCGTGAATTGGCTCGCCGCAACCGCGGCTGTCGCGGTTAAATCCAGATCGGTCTCCGGCTCATAAAAATAACGGGCAGCCGTCGGCAGCACAGTTACTCCTGGTATAACGACGGGTCCAGGCGGGCCCTGCGGACCTTCGGGTCCTTCCGGACCAGCCGGCCCTTGAATGCCCGGTGCGCCTGGTGCCCCTTGCATCCCTGGTGCCCCTTGAGGGCCAGGGCCACCCGGTTGTCCGGGGAGACCCTGTACACCTTGCGGCCCCTCCGGCCCGCGGAGGCCTGCCGTCCCAGGAGGGCCCTGCACCCCCTGTAGGCCTTGCGGTCCGGGAATCCCGGGCAGTCCTGGCGTACCATCCGTCCCCCGTCCATGAACCCCCTGCATCCCGGTCAATAGCGCCAGCTCTGCTTTGATTTGTGCCTTGGCTTCCTCGATTGCCGCTTGTAAGGCATATTGATCTATCCTAGTTCGGATCTTCCGTTTTCTTCTAGGGTTCACCTTTTTGCAAACGACGGCCCTTTTGATTCTTTTAGCGCCGATGCATTTTATTTTCTTCTTTACATATGTGCGCTTCGTTTTTCCTCCTTTTCCCATTTGCGGCACCCTTCCCTTAAAAAATTAGGAATATGTGTATATGACATATGTATATGTCCAATGCACATCATGAGAGTGGACTTTTCGCTATCTTCGGTGTCACCGGATGAAGGTTGGAAAATTAGGCGTAATGAGAAAAACTGGTGGCATCCATGCAAATCGCTTTCCGTTCGGGTACAATAAAACCAAACGACCTATGGAGGCTGCAACGATGAATATGGAAGAAGAACCGAAGCAACAGGCGATTCCCGCCGAAGACGACCAAGGCAATTTCAAGCTGCTCGACACCCAGCGTATCCTTTCGATCACGTCCGAAATCGAAGGCGACGAGGACAGCGCGGCGATTTTCCATTACGACGACGGCAAAAAGTACAAATACGTGCACAGCGAGAAAGCCATGAAACAGTTCGGGGAGTGGATTCAACAAGGGGAAGGTTAAACGCTAATGTTGAGGATCGAAAGGCTGCCGCTAGGCAGCTCTTTTAATAGGCTTGCAGCTATAAAAGAGATGACCCCAGTATCATACGGGAGTCATCTTTTTTGAATCCATTGGTATCGTGGATGTTAATAATCCTGAATTTGTGCCCAATCAATGCTGCAGCAAGCGGGCCCACCTGCGCCAAAAGCGCTAATGTCTCGGCTGCCGCCGGTCCATGCCCTGCATTGCCTCTTCGATGAAATGCTTCTGGCTGTCTATCAGGTTGGCTTCATACGGCGAGGACAGCCGTTTGTACTGCCCGTTGCTGGACATTTGCCTTGCTTTATCATTGTCCTGCAGCATGACATCCAGATGATGAAGGATGCGCTGCTTCAGCCGAGGGTCATACACCGGGCAAGCCGTCTCGACACGGCGGGTCGTACTGCGCGTCATTAAATCCCCTGACGAAATGTAGATGGAGCAATCCTCATCCGCACCGAAGCAGAAAATCCGGGAATGCTCGAGAAAACGTCCGACGATGCTGCGAACCGTAATATTGTCCGTTTTTCCCGGGACGCCCGGCAGCAGGCAGCAGATCCCGCGGATGATGAGCTGAACGGGAACCCCGGCTTCCGATGCCTCGAACAGCTTCTGCAGAATTTCCCTGTCCGTCAAGGAATTGGACTTCATCAAAATCCGGCACGGCTCGCCCCGCCCTGCTTTCTCAATCTCCCGGTCCATGCATTCAAGCAGGGGCTGCTTAAAATGATTCGGCGCGACGAGCAGATGCCGGTACTGCCCGTCCAGATTCGAGATCGCCATATTTTTGAAGAAGGCGTCCGCGTCGCGCCCGATCTCTTCATGCGAGGTCATCATTGAGACATCCGTGTACAGCTTGGCGGTCTTTTCGTTGTAATTGCCCGTGCTGATCTGCGTAATATATTGAATTTTATTCCGGTCCTTGCGCGTAATGAGGCATATCTTGCTGTGAACCTTATAGCCCTCGACGCCATAGATGACCTGGCAGCCGGCCTCTTCCAGCCGCTCGGCCCATTCAATGTTATTTTGTTCATCGAATCTCGCCTGCAGTTCAATCAGGACGGTGACGTCTTTGCCGTTTTCGGCCGCGAGGCATAAATATTGGGTAATGATCGAGTGCTGAGCCAGCCGGTAAATCGTGATCTTGATCGACACGACATGGGGGTCCTCGGCGCTTTCCTTGAGCAGCTGCAGAAAAGGCTCCATCGAATCATAGGGGTAAAAGAGCATCATATCTTCCTTCAAGCACCATTCCGTCACCGTAGGATAGGCCTGCGTATCGAGAAGATTGTTGGCCCTGAAAGGAGGATACGTGCATTTCATTTCCAAATGCTTCGGCATGCGCTGGATCAACTCGAACGGATAGTTCAGCACGATCGGAGCTACGCTGTTGAACACTTGTTTGCGGCTCAGCTGCAGCTTGTCACACAACAATTGCCCGACGCGTTTGGGAAGCTGGCCTTCGACCTCCAATCGGACCGGAGCCAGGCGCGCCCGTTTCTTGAGCGTCTTCTTCATCAGCTGCCGGATATCGTCATCGTCGTCGTATTCCAGATGTTCGTCATCCAGCGCAATGTCGGCGTTCCGGGTAACGGCTACCAATTGGGTGCTGCTCACTTTGTACATATTGAACAGCTGCTTGGCATATCCCAGGATGACGTGGCTCGTCAATATGTACCGAAAGGAATCTCCAGGTAATTGGATGAAGTCCGGAAAAGACGGCGAGACCGGGATAATGCCAAGCGTTTGGTTTTTGTCCTCGAAACTGCACATCACGTACTGCTGCTTGTTCATCAGATGCGGAAACGGATGATGCGAATCGACCACAATCGGCGACAGGACCGGGAAAATATGCTCTGCATAATAATCCTCAATGAACTTTTTCTCCTGCTTGCTGAGGTCATCCATGCCGACGCGGTAAATCTGATAGTTCTCCAAAGCTTGTTCGATCTGGGCAAAAATAGCGTTTCGCTTCTCATAATAAGGCTCGGTGGCCTCAAAAATGTAATTCAACTGCTCCTGGGCCGTCCATCCGGTTTTGTTATCCCGATGCTCTTCCTTCATACCGGCCAAATCGGTTAAGCTGCCGACCCGGATCATATAGAACTCATCCAAATTGCTGGTGAAGATGGAAACGAACTTCAGACGCTCGAACAGCGGAACCCGCTCATCCATCGCTTCTTCAAGCACGCGCTCATTAAACCTGAGCCAGGATAGCTCCCGGTTCTGCATATAAGAGGTTTGTGTTTTCAATGGCGTGGAGGCTGTCATTTCTCTTCACTTCCTTTGGCTAAGCGATCGTATAAAAACCCTTCACGAACCCCGAAACGGCTGATATGCACCACTTCGCTTTGAAAAAAACGGGCGATTTCGTTAAGCAAAATCATCCCTGGGATCAGGGTGTGAATCCGATCCGGCGTCTTCATCAAAATGGGAGCGATATGCTTTTTCTTGTGGTTTTTAAAACGCCGAATCATCCCTTGCAGCTCTTCGATGCTCATCTGGTTGGCATGATCCGTTTCGCCAAGAACCCCCTTCAATTTGAAGGATGCGCGGATCGTGCCGCCCACGCCGCAGATCGGCAGGGGACCCAGTTCCGGGATGGACATGGCCTGCAGCTGCTTTTGAACCAGTTCCGCAATCGCTTGTCGCTCTTTCTCGGACGGAATAATTTTCTCGACGCATTTCTCGTAGGCATTTAAGCACCCGATAGGCAGGCTATCGCTGTAACAAATCTCTTTATTTTGAAAAACGGCAATTTCAGAGCTCCCGCCGCCGATGTCGACGAGTACGCCCTCCTCCAGCTCTACACTGTGCATAGCTCCCACATAGCTGAGCCTGGCCTCTTCATCGCCCGAAATCACCTCCACCTCAATGCCGGCGCTTTCGCGGATCGCATCGACCACTTGCCGGGTATTGGCGATATTGCGGATGGCGGCCGTTGCAAACACATGAATGCTGTCCGGTATAACGGGCAGCTGCTTCAGCATGCTTATATAGTCGTTCAGGGTCTGGTAGACGACCCGTATGCCGGCGTCACTCATGCGCTTCTTGTCGATATAATGGACAAGCCCGGCCATGGTTTTACGATGAAACAATACCTGTGTATCCTGACCTTCGTATTGGTATACGGTCAAACGGATCGTATTTGATCCGACGTCAACAATTGCAGCAATCAACCTGTTCACCACACCTTAAATCTACATTTTCTCTCATATATTAATCTCGAAATGTTATCGCAATGTAAAATCAGGAAGATGTCCTAGAAATAGCCGCAAATTAAGTCGAATATGGCGATATAGGCATACAAAAAAGGCTCCCTCTCGGGAGCCTTTCTCTTATTGCTATATCAGGCTTTGGGAGCCTTATATTACATCATGCCGCCCATTCAACATCGATCATCGCCAGGTTTCATTGATAGTCATTTTTTCCATATGGGACAAGGTTTTTACGACTCTTGCACGGATTAGAACTTCGCCTATTTTCACTTGCAATCGCCGTAAAAGTGATTTTTTGGGTGATTTTCATGACATCAACCATAAATAAGTTACAATGCTATACACAACCTTCTGTATATGGGGGTTCTCAGTGATCAATCAATTTCGAATAAACTTTCTTCAACAATTGAACTATGTAGTTCAATTTTTTCTAGGTATGCCTTTGCTTCCTTTAAATCCAAGTAAAAATCATACTCAAAATTTGTTGCAACAAGGGTATTGATTCGTTTTTCAATTTCTTCTTTACTTAATACCGCTAAATCATCCATATATGAAATAATACATTCACCTTCACATTGTTCTTCGTTTCCCAATAACTTACTGCTACTATATTCACGAATTAAATTAGACTTTTTATTAATTAAAATATTAATAATTGTTATTTTATTTGGCTCATTGGTAAATTGAAACTCTGGTAATATATAGTCCGGAAGGGGGGTATTCCCCTCATCATTTTCATCGCTATTTGTGATAATTGCGTACCTACTAGATATAGTATGCAGATCAGATCCAACTTTATGTCTGATTTCTCCCGTACTATCTTTATAGCGATCATCACCGAGGGGAATGTTATCACCTTTGTAAAAAATACGCAAATAAGTGTATTGTTTATATTGCAATTCGAGTTTATCTACGATTGTAGTGTCACCAAGAAAATTTAAATAATCGTTTATTAAGGGTTTTATTATT
Organism: Paenibacillus sp. FSL R5-0378; assembly: GCF_038009285.1. Taxonomy (NCBI): domain Bacteria; kingdom Bacillati; phylum Bacillota; class Bacilli; order Caryophanales; family Paenibacillaceae; genus Paenibacillus; species Paenibacillus sp. FSL R5-0378. The sequence continues at coordinate 1,786,556 of NZ_JBBPAY010000001.1, read as the reverse complement.
ACCCTGTTGAAAGCTTCTTGATCAATATCGTAGAATATGTCCAGCACATTTTCGTAAAAGGTAATGTTCTTACTTTTGTATAACTTTAACAATACTTCATCCTTTTTTGAAGTACAGTCACTGTAAATAAAGGAAGCTGAAAAGTACTCCATGAATGATTTATGAGCCCATTTATAACTTAACCCATCCTGCACGATTAATGGTACGGATTCAACCAAATCTCTAAAAATATCGGAACTGTCAACTTCTTCAAAATACACGCTCTTTTGGGCTCGTTCAATCAAATTAATTAATTGATCTTTGCTAAAGTCTATTTTATTATTACTTAGGCATCGAAAAGCAAGATTTCTTAAAAACTTGTGAAAGCTTTCTCTCGATAGCTTGGAATATTTTTTTCTATTCCACCCCCCCTTAGAGTAATCGTGATCCTCGAATAGTGCGTCGTATACTTTTCTATAAAATTCACTTTTATTAATAGGAATATCCCTCTTGTACCGGTATGTAATATAGATGAAAGACACAAGCAAGGGATTCCCTAAAAAATACTTTAAATCTTTAAATGTCTTTAATTCCAATGCTTCTTCACAATGACTTATTAAATCATTTGAAATTTGAAATCGAGTTCTTTTATCATATTTTTTAAACATTTCGAAAGATTCTGGTGGCCTTAAATTCTTTATTTCAAATTTTTGGAAATCCCCGAAACTAACAAGTGATGGATCAGGTCTTGATGTTATAAAAAAATAGTTGTTTCCACTTGCCTTTCCTATAAATTCTTGTAGTTTATCTGTAATCCTTTCTTTTATAGCTGAAGGAATTTCATCGTATCCATCAAATAAGAAAACGAATCCACCATTATTGAAAATATCATCCAATAGTTGACCATCATTAATTTTTTTGACCGAGTTTACACTATTAAAAATAAATTCACTGAGATCATCATCTTCTGTTAATTTCCTCAATTCAAGAAAAATGGGTATGCCGTACTTATCTTCAATACATGATATAAATAATTTTTTCATTAAGGTCGATTTACCCATTCCAGCTTGATCTTCAATTATGATTTTTTTATATTTATTAGCCATTTTACCAGGAAAAGAGTTAACTCGAACCTCGCTGTTATGACTTTCTTCTTTTCGTAGAGTTAAAGGTTGATAAACATCATTTAAGTTAATTTGCTTATTTCCCAGAGCTAGTATATTTATAGAACTATGAATTTCGTAAGACTTCAATATGTATTCTTGAAATAAATCTGCAATACTATTCTCTATATTATTTTTCTTTTTACTGTGAGAAAAAGACTTCTTAAGTAATGGGAACATTATTTGATTAAAGAAGACTTGGACGAATTGCTTAGCACTTTCACTTGCCATAGCATTTATTAGTTGCGTTCCTAATTCCGTGTTATTACTATTCAATTTAATTCGACACCTTTCATCATTAATTGATTACCCAAGTAATAGTTAATCACCTAAAATCAGCGTTGATTGGTATTGTTATAATTCATCCCCTAAACAGCTTATCGTTTTTGTTGTCATCGTTGTTTGACTCACAACAAGCATGACATGAGTTACACTAGAATTATAGCCAATACGCATAAGAATGATGCTCAATAATAATTGCCCAAAGACACTGCAAAAAGCGACTAATTTAGAATCCTCTATTAATACGATTTTACTATACGATAGAATAAATTGTCCCCTATAATCTTCAAGAATCAACCATAATTTTCTTTGACTATATCATTTTCCCAAAATATAATTACATAGTCCTAGTCTCTTTATCCTAAACGGTAGAGTGTGTGACAATAAATTTATAAGGGGGAAAATGAATGCTTTTGGTAAAAGCATTCAAGAGAACAACCATTGTCTTGATGGTTTGCCCCTCCAATAATCGATCCCGCGGCTTATGTTAGGGCTTTTGGTCGTGTTTGCCCCACTCTCTCACGCTTGTAAAACTACGACTTGTTCCACCCACATAGAATTCGTCTCCGATCTTCACTGCGAAGTCTGTGATTTCAACGTTTTTCCCGCTGCCGATCATTTCTTGGCCGGTAAAGACGGCCACAGGAATTTTCTCTATAATGGCTGTATTGAAATGAATCGAGGAAGTCAATGGTTTCATTAAACTTTTGCTCTTTTCATCTCGTTTCACCTATCTACCATATTCTCCATATTTCGTTGATGGGTTCCATCCTTTGGATTGGAATCCTTTTTTCGAGCGGTTTGTATGGATATATTTACCTAGGTCTGGTAGACTATACTTGTTTTTTTAATAATCTTAGGGGGAAACGAAAATGTGGGCTGCTATCGGTTTAATTAGTACACTGGCTTGGATTGTATTGCTTGTATTAGGGATAATTGCTTTAGTCAAAAAAAATGGAAAGGCAAAAAAGTGGCTGTATTCAGCTCTGGCATGCTTCGCCATTATGATCATAGCTGTAATAGCGGATCCTGGTACCGAAACAGAAACAGCAAGCGAAAAGGATACCGGTGTTAAAACGGAAGCAATATCTAAAGCTGTTGACGAAGCTAATACACAGAAGGCATTACAAACATCCAAGGAAGCTGCAGAACAAGAGGCCAAGAAAGCTGACGAACAGAAGGCGAAAGAAGAAGCTGAAGCGAAAGCGAAAGCTGATGCAGAGGAAAAGGCAAAGGCCGAAGCTGAGGCAAAACAGGCAAAAGAGGATGCTGTCCCAAGGGAATATAAATCTGCACTAAAAAAAGCAGAGTCATATGCGGAAACTATGAGTATGTCAAAGGCAGGCATTTACGATCAATTGACTTCTGAATATGGAGAGAATTTCCCTCCAGAAGCCGCTAAATATGCTATCGATAATATTGTATTCGATTGGAAAGAAAATGCATTAAAAAAAGCGAAATCGTACGCAGAATCAATGAATATGTCAGATTCGGCTATTTACGATCAATTGATTTCAGATTACGGTGAAAAATTTACTAAGGAAGAAGCGAAATACGCGATAGATCATTTAGAATAAGATGCCATATGACTACAAAAAACGGCAGCAAAAAATCATTGCCGAAAGTAAAAGTATCGATCCTGATTATCATGACGCAAATTTTGTTTTCTGTCGGGAAAATGGTTATCCATTTATCCAGAATAACATTTTGATTCGGATGAACAGGCTACTCCAAAGAACATCGATAAAAAAAAGGCCACCCCTCATATCTTCAGACATACCCATATCAGCATGCTCTCAGGCTGAGGTGGACCTTAAAACGATTATGAAGCGCGTCGGGCATGATGGCCCTAAGACAACTTTAAAGATCTAGACCATGTCACAGAGAAGATGAAAAAGGATGCCAACGAGAAGATAAGGGTCCATTTCGGTGACATCCTGAATTTCCAGTTTGATCAAGCCAAAAAACCAACGCCGTGATTTTTGCAAGAAATGTGATTATTTCGTGATTTATATGAGAAAAGGCTCCCTCGCGGGAGCCTTTTCTCTTTACTGCTATATCAGGCTTTGGGAGCCTTATATTACATCATGCCGCCCATTCCGCCCATGCCGCCCATGTCTGGAGCAGCAGCCTTCTCAGGCTCTGGCTTGTCGGCGATTACGGCTTCTGTTGTCAGGAACATAGCCGCAACGGAAGCTGCGTTTTGCAGCGCGGAACGTGTTACTTTCGCAGGGTCAACGATACCTGCTTCGAACATGTTCACCCACTCGTCTGTAGCCGCGTTGTAGCCGATGCCCACTTTTTCTTTCTTCAAGCGGTCCACGATCACGGAACCTTCTTGACCAGCGTTGGCAGCGATCGTGCGGATTGGCTCTTCGAGAGCGCGAAGAACGATGTTCACGCCTGTCTTTTCGTCGCCAGTCACGTCAACAGCAGCTACCGCATGGTATACGTTCACGAGAGCTGTACCGCCACCGGATACGATACCTTCTTCAACCGCAGCGCGGGTTGCGTTCAGGGCGTCTTCGATGCGCAGTTTGCGCTCTTTCAGTTCGGTTTCGGTTGCAGCACCGACTTTGATAACGGCTACGCCGCCGGCCAGTTTAGCCAGACGCTCTTGCAGTTTCTCTTTGTCGAACTCGGAAGTGGTTTCTTCCAGCTGCGAACGGATTTGGGAGATACGAGCGTTGATGTCGCTCTTCTCGCCGCTTCCGTCAACGATGGTTGTGTTTTCTTTCGTTACGCGCACTTGACGGGCGTTACCCAGTTGCTCGATGGATGTGCTCTTCAGATCCAGGCCGAGCTTCTCGGTGATCACTTGGCCGCCAGTCAGGGCAGCGATATCCTGCAGCATCGCTTCGCGACGGTCGCCGAAGCCAGGAGCTTTAACGGCTACCGCGTTGAACGTGCCGCGCAGTTTGTTCACGATCAGCATCGCTTGAGCTTCGCCTTCGATATCTTCGGCGATGATCACAAGCGGTCTGGCTTGTTGAACGATTTTTTCAAGCAGCGGCAGGATTTCCTGCGTGTTGCTGATTTTCTTGTCAGTGATCAGGATGTATGGATTTTCAAGCACAGCTTCCATTTTATCCGTATCGGTGATCATGTATGGGGAAATGTAGCCGCGGTCGAACTGCATACCTTCCACGACTTCAAGCTCTGTAGCGAATCCGCGGGATTCTTCAACGGTGATTACGCCGTCCTTGCCCACTTTTTCCATCGCTTCGGCGATCAGTTGGCCCACTTCTTCGTCAGCTGCGGAAATGGAAGCAACTTGAGCGATTTCTTGTTTCCCTTTAACTTCGTTTGCGATGTTCTTCAGCTCGGCAACTGCCGCTTTAACCGCTTTGTCGATCCCTTTGCGGACAACCATTGGGTTAGCGCCTGCAGTTACGTTCTTCAGACCTTCGCGGATCATGGCTTGAGCCAGAACTGTAGCGGTCGTCGTACCGTCACCGGCTACATCGTTGGTTTTGGTTGCTACTTCTTTAACGAGCTGAGCGCCCATGTTTTCAAAAGCGTCTTCCAGTTCGATTTCTTTAGCGATCGTTACACCGTCATTAGTAATGAGCGGGCTGCCGAATTTTTTCTCCAGAACGACGTTGCGGCCTTTAGGTCCGAGCGTCACTTTTACAGCGTTAGCCAAAGCGTCTACACCACGCAGCATGGAGCGGCGTGCGTCTTCACTGAAACGGATATCTTTTGCCATGTTGATAAAAACCTCCCATAAATGATATAGATGTTGCTCATATGTTCAGGCTCTTCGCCGAAAATTCAATCCTCGCCGGATCAAAAAGTCGCTTAGCCTACGATTGCATGTATGTCGCTTTCTTTCATAATCAAATATTCTTTACCTTCATATTTGATTTCTGTTCCGGCATATTTGGAGAACAACACACGGTCGCCTTCTTTGACTTCCAAAGGAACGCGTGCCCCGTCTTTAACGGCTCCGCTGCCAACAGCGATAATTTTGCCTTCTTGCGGCTTTTCCTTGGCGGAGTCCGGAAGGACAATCCCGAACGAAGTTGTTTCCTCTTGTTGGATTGGTTCTACCAAAACGCGGTCACCCAAAGGTTTGATCATGAAAAATAGCCTCCTTATTTAGTATGTTGTGCTGCGGTTAAAGTCTGGTTGACGATTCTTGTTAGCACTCGACAACGTTCAGTGCTAACAACCACTTTTATGATACTCAACTTGGGAACAGATTTCAAGTCCTCTTTGAAGCATTTTTCTAAGAACTTTACACTTTTCATAGCACCCCCGCCGAACCCGTCCCATCCTGCACCGGACAAGCCTATCACAGGCCTCTGCAGCGAATAAGACACCCTCCATCATTGTATCCACCGGAATCCGAAATATGCCGTTTTCCGTGATTTCTGAAAAAGAAATGCCGTTTTCGAAGAAAAGAAAAAAGCATCCTTTTTCCGTCCAGAAAAAGAATGCCTGTGTCCTCTTATTGCGGTTCGGCCGGGAACCGGTATCTGGCCTCCACCGCCGCATCCGCGGCCAGCTGCTTGCGGTACACGATGGAGGATAAAAACACGCTGAACTCATACAGCACGAGCAGCGGAATCGTCACGAGAAAATCCGAGATGAAATCCGGCGGCGTAATGACGATCGCGATAAATACGAGGGCGAAATAGGCGACCTTTCGCATTTTCCGCAGCCGCAGCGGGTTCAGGATCCGCAGCTTGGTCAGAAACATGACGATGATGGGCAGCTCGAACAGCAGCGCCACCGGTACGACCAGCGTAAACAAAAAGCTGAAGTATTGGGAGATGCCGTACGTCTCCTTCAGTCCCATCGACTCGGTCACCTGGGTCGTAAAGCCCAGCGCCATCGGGAATACAACGTAATAGCCGAAGGCAAGTCCGGCCAGAAACAGCAGAAATACGTAAGGCACATAGCGCAGCGCGGCCTTGCGTTCCACTTCGCGGAGCCCCGGGCTGACGAAGGCCCACAGCTGGTACGCCGTAAACGGAATCGTCGCCACAAGCGATACGATCATGGCGATCTTCATGTACATGCCGATCCCGTCCCAGAAGGAAAATGCGTGCAGCTCGAAATCCTTGGCCGAGTCGACGCTGATCAGGTACTGGTAGATGGGATTGGCGCAGACCAGGCCGACCACAAGCCCGAGCACGAGCACAACGAGGACGTAAATGATCCGTTTGCGCAGCTCGCCCAAATGCTCGACGATCGACATTTCTTCCTGTTTTTCCACGATGAGGTCACCTTCCTTCGCTTTAAGCCTTCCGGACAAAACAAAATCCCTCCCCGCAAGGAAGGGATGGATATGGACTGCCTGGATTTCTCCCCGAAATCACTCCGGCAGGCGCTTATCTTGGGCAGCGCTGCTCTGCACAGGTGCAGGCTGCTGCGTTTCGCTTGCGGCCAGCGGCTTAGGCTCGCTCTTGCGCGGCGCCTGATCGTCTTCGCCGATGATATCGCGGGCACCGTCCTTGAACTCGCGGAATGTGCGGCCGACGGCCCGTCCGAGTTCAGGGAGCTTGTTGGGTCCAAACAGCAGCAATGCCAAAATGACCAGCAAAATAATGCCTGGCACACCGATTCCACTCAGCATATGGTATTCTCCTCTCTGTACTTTACTCTTAACCAAAATCCGGATATGTAACACACCGTGTCCGAGTAAAGCAGATCATTGATGGATGTTTGCATTCGATTGGGCTTGTTCACAGCTATGACATAAAATTGCCACATCGCCATCATACCATATCACGGATCATTACAATATCAAATAAGTGTGACAATTTTGAAAAAAGTCAGGTAAATGCTGGATTATTGGCGGTATTGCCCGGTCACCATCAGCAGCGCTTCCGGCAGCTGATCCATAATGGCCGCCAAGTGCTCGTGCACGCCCTTGGGCGAGCCCGGCAGGTTGACGATCAGCGTCCGTCCGCGGATGCCGACAATGCCGCGGAACAGCATCGCCGCGCGGTTCTTCTGCATGACGGTCGCCCGCATGGCCTCCGCGATGCCCGGCACCTCCCGCTCGATGACCCGGCGGGTGGCCTCCGGCGTTACGTCCCGGATCGCCAGCTCCGTACCTCCGGTCGTGAGCACCAGGTCCGCCTGGAAATAATCGGTTAACTCAATGAGCGACGCGATAATATCATCCTGCTCGTCGGGAACGATGCGGTATTCCACGATCTCCCCGCCCAATTCCTCCTCCACCAGCTCCCGGATGACCTGTGCGCTCGTATCTTCACGTTCACCTCGGGCTCCCTTATCGCTTGCCGTCAGGATCGCTGTTCTCCACACCATAAGATCACCCCTCCTCCTTTAACCCTAAGTTCTTATCCTTGTGAACCGTCTGATCTGAGCAGGTCCTTCTTCGACTATACTCAAGCTTCGCGGCTGTAGTCGCCGCTCTTGCCCCCGGTCTTGGATTCCAGCCGGGTCGGACCGATGACCATATCCTTCTGCAGCGCCTTGCACATGTCGTAGACCGTCAGAGCGGCAGCCGATACGGCGGTCAGCGCCTCCATTTCGACACCGGTCTTGCCCGTAGTCTTCACAGTTCCTTCTATATAAAGTTCATCATTTCCGTTATCGCTGAAATGAATATCAATGCCTGTCAGCGGCAGTGGGTGGCACATCGGAATGATATCCGACGTTTTCTTCGCCGCCATGACGCCGGCAACGGAAGCGACGGCGAGCACGTCTCCTTTGCCGATCCGCCCTTCCTTGATGCGCGCCAGCGTTTCCGGCGCCATCGTGACCGTCGTGCGGGCCACCGCCGTACGCGAGGTGACGTCCTTCTCCGAGACGTCTACCATTTTGGCCCGGCCTTGTTCGTTAAAATGCGTCAGATCCATCGTCAGCCCCCTTGTTCATCGTGTATATCCCTTGGTCGGTTATGAGGACCTGAAGACGGGCGTCGTTCTCGTCCATGGGGACGCGGTCCACGACCTGCGGCACAAAACCAATCCCGGCCCACAGAGGCATGATACCACCCCCGGCCGCAGCGCTCCATCGTTCGTAAAGCCTGTCGTAGTAACCCGCACCGTACCCGAGTCTTCCACCTTCGTGATCGAAAGCGAGACCGGGCACCAGCACCGCATCCGGCAGCATCCCGTCCTGCTCAGCCTGCACCCGCTCGGGGTCCGGCTCCAGAATGCCGTATGCGCCGGCCTGAAGCTCGTCCCACCGCCGCAGCCGGTGAATCGTCATGGAACGATCCCCTGGATGGCAGCGCGGGACATACACATCCACGCCCCGAAGCCAGGCCCGCTCGATCAGCGGCCGCGTGTCCAGCTCGCTGCGGAACGGAACGTACACCATCACGCTCCGGCATCCAGCCGCTTCCATCCACGCCGATGCATGACGGCAGGCCTGATCGGAAGCGCGTCTCCGCTCCTCTTCCGGCAGACCATCCCGCACCTGCCGCATGGCAAAGCGAAGACGCGCCTTCTCTTCTTTCATCCAAGCCGCCCCCTGTGGCATCCAACGACGCTTTCGATTTTCAGTCCTGCATCCGTAGATTTGCTCTTATCTTACCACTGTTGCTTCTCTTTCGCCAAGATTGTCCCGAAGTCCTGCACTGCAAGTCGCGCATTCTCAGTATTTCATGTAAACTGATCTTATTAAGATGATAGATGGAGGTTGCAACGTCACATGCTTCTTCAAGCGAGCGGAATCAAAAAATTATTCGGTATCACTCCCGTGCTGGAAGGCATCAACCTGCAGGTTCAGGAGAGGGAACGTATCGGCCTCGTCGGCGTCAACGGCGCGGGCAAGTCGACCCTTCTGCAAATTTTGGCAGGGGAAATGTCCTATGACGGCGGGCAAATTTATAAATCGAAGGAAACGACAATCGGGTATCTCGCCCAGAACAGCGGGCTGCAATCCGACCGTACCATTTGGGAAGAAATGCTGGATGTGTTCACCCCTTTAATTGAGACGGAAAAAGAGCTCCGGGTGATGGAGCAGCAGATTGCCGATCCGGCGGTCATGGATAATCCGAAGAAATACCAGGATCTGCTGGACCGTTATGCTTCCCGTTCGGATTGGTTCAAGGACCACGGAGGCTACGAAATGGAAACGCGGATCCGCAGCGTGCTGCACGGCATGGGCTTTGGCAGCTTTGCGCCGGAGACACCGATCGCCACGCTCAGCGGCGGGCAGAAGACGCGGCTTGCGCTGGCGCGCATCCTGCTGCAGGCCCCGGATCTGCTCATGCTCGACGAGCCGACCAACCACCTGGACATCGCGACGCTGACCTGGCTCGAGGATTATTTGCGCGCGTATTCCGGATCGCTGCTGGTCGTATCCCATGACCGGTATTTTCTGGACCGCCTCGTGACGACCATCGTTGAGATCGAGCGGCATCAGTCCAAGCGGTATACGGGCAATTACAGCCGGTATATGGAGCTCAAGGCGGCCGAGTATGAATCCCAGATGAAGATGTATGAGAAACAGCAGGACGAGATCGCCAAAATGGAAGCTTTTATCCAGCGCAACATCGTCCGCGCATCGACCACCAAACGGGCCCAGAGCCGGCGCAAAGCCCTCGAGAAAATGGACCGGATGGACAAACCGCTCGGCGATTTGAAGAAGGCCCACTTCTCCTTCGAGGTCGAGTACATGTCCGGCAAGGAAGTGCTGCAGGTGCGGGACTTGTCCGTGTCGTTCCAGCCGCCGAAGGCGCTGTTTAAGGACGTATCCTTCGATCTGCGCCGCGGGGAAACGGTCGCGCTCATCGGGCCGAACGGGATCGGCAAATCGACCCTGCTCAAGTGCCTGATCGGAACCAGCCAGCCGCAGACCGGAGCGATCCACTGGGGGACCAAAGTCAAAATCGGGTATTACGACCAGGAGCAGACCAACCTTAATCCTTCCAATACCGTGCTCGAGGAGCTTTGGAGCGCCTACCCGCACATGGAGGAAGCCCGGATTCGCACCGTGCTCGGCAACTTCCTGTTCAGCGGCGAGGACGTGCTCAAGAAAATCGCTGCGCTCAGCGGCGGCGAGAAGGCTAGAGTATCGCTGGCCAAGCTGATGCTGCTGGAAGCCAATATGCTTATACTGGACGAGCCGACCAACCATTTGGATCTCTTCAGCAAGGAAGTGCTGGAGTCGGCTCTGATCGATTACGAAGGCACCCTGCTGTTTATTTCGCACGACCGGTACTTCCTGAACAAAATGGCCGAACGCATTATTGAGCTTCATCCCGAAGGGACCGAGCATTACCTCGGCAACTATGACGACTATGTGGCGAAAAAGCAGGAACTGGAGGAACTCAGCCAAGAAGCGCTTGAACAGGCAGGTGGAGCCGGAGCGAAGAACAGCCCCTCCAAACCGGAGGCAGCAAACGATAACAGCGATAAATCCGGCGTATCTTCGTTCGAGGCCGACAAGCAGGCCAAGCGCGAAGAGCGGAACCGGCAGCGCAGGCTCGCCGCGCTGGAGGAGCAGATCCAGAGCCTGGAAGAAGAAATTTCGGAACTTGACGCAGAAATGGCCAAGCCGGAGGTTTACCAGGACTACGTCGCCCTGCAGGAGCATCAGCAGCAGCAGGAGGAAAAGAAAAACCAGCTGGAAACGATTTATGCCGAATGGGAAACATTGGCCGCGGAGTAAGCCGATTTTCCGCAAATGGAGCCGGCGGAAGCTCCAATGTTCGAACTTTTGTCAAATTTACAAAAAAAGTTTTGACGTTAAGATTCCACTTATTCACAGCCTTATCCCCAAAAAAAGTGCATAACTTCCAACAAAGGATGGCCTTAAGGGCCATTTTTTGTTGAGCAAATGCGCCTCTTTGTAAAATATCCATCTTTATCCACCAAATTATCCACATTATCCACAGTTCCCACAGGAAACCTGTGAAAAACCTATCCCCTATTTTCACCCCCCAATAAACCAGCGATTTCATTAAGAAACAGGTGGTTGTGCACAATTTCGGTGGAATATGTGGATAACCTTGTCCACATCTTGACAAGGACCAGGTCCTAAGATATAGCTCCAAAGTAGGTCCTATCCAAGCCGATTTTCCGTTTCTTCCGACAGAATGACAAGAAACTTCGACGGCATAACGGCTTTTTCGTCCCCTATCGTTGGACAACAACCGCCATAACCGTCAAAGATGCAAAACAGCCTGCCGTCTCATCAACGAGACAACAGGCTGTTCATAATTCACAAGGTCTATGTTACTGATTTCCCTCCGGCTCAGGCCGGAACTCATGATCGGGAAAACGTACGGCCGGCTCGGCTTTCAAGCGCGGACGGACCATTCCTCCAGCGAAAATTGCGGCATCGCCCGCAGGTCCAAACCGGCGAACTGCTGCTCCTTCCATTTCAAATAAGCAGCGGCACCGATCATGGCCGCATTATCCGTGCAGTATTTGAAAGGAGGGATAATCAGCTCGATGCCTTCCTGCTCGCACTGGCGGGACAACTCCGCCCGCAGGCCTTTGTTCGCCGCCACGCCCCCGCACAGCAGCAGCTGCGTCGCATGGTAAGACTTCACCGCGCGGATCGACTTGGTGACGAGCACTTCCACGACGGATTCCTGGAAGCCGCGCGCAATCGCACCCTCCGCGGCCGGCTCCCCGCGCATTTTGCGCTGGTTCACCACGTTCAGCACCGCCGACTTCAAGCCGCTGAAGCTGAAATCGTAGCTGTCCGGCTCAAGCCAGACCCGCGGAAGCGGAATGGCTTCTTCGGACTCCAGCGCCAGACGGTCCACGTGTGGGCCGCCCGGATACGGAAAGCCGAGCGCCCGCGCCACTTTGTCGTACGCCTCGCCGACCGCGTCATCCCTCGTGCGCCCGATGACTTCGAAGTGGCCCTCTTTTTCCAGGTAGACCAGCTCCGTATGCCCGCCGGAAGTCACCAGCGCCATACACGGATACTTCAGGTCGGCCACCAGGTTGTTGGCGTAAATATGGCCGGCAATATGATGCGTGCCGATGAGCGGCTTCGAGAGCGCAAACGCCAGACTGGTCGCCGCGACGACACCCACAAGCAAAGCCCCGACGAGGCCGGGGCCCTGGGTGACGGCAATGGCCGACAAGTCCTGCGGGGTGATGCCCGCGGCCTGCACTGCTTCCTGAAGCATCAGCGTAATATTCTCGACATGCTTGCGGGAAGCGACCTCCGGCACGACGCCGCCGAACGCCTTGTGGGTTTCGATCTGGCTGGCGATCAGGTTGCTGAGCACCTCTTTGCCGTCTTTGACCACCGCGGCGGACGTTTCGTCACAGCTCGTTTCCACCGCCAGAATATAGCATGGTTGTGATTGTATGTTGGCTTGATTCATTTGTGTACTTTCCTTCCTAGCCGCGGGCGTTCTGACTGCGGTCCGGAAACAGCTCGGCCCACATGATCATCGCGTCCTCCTGGTTGTCCGAATAATACCCTTTTCGGAGTCCGGCCGGCTCAAATCCCATTTTCATATATAAATTTTGCGCCACCCGGTTGGAGACCCGGACTTCGAGTGTCATCCGTTTCATGCCAAGCTGCGAGGCTGTCTTCATCAGCTCAAGCAGCAGGCGCTCTCCCCATTTGCGGCCGCGGTACGGGGACAAAACGGCAATATTCGTCACATGCGCTTCGTCAATAACCGTCCACATCCCCGCATATCCGACAGGTTCCCCGTCCCATTCCATCATCATATAACGCGCAAAATGATTATGCGTCAGCTCGTTCCGGAACGCTTCCTCCGTCCAGGGAAGAGTGAATGCGTCATGCTCGATCACCATCACGGCGGGTATATCCTCTAATGTCATCGGACGGAAAGTTAATCCCTCCGCGTCCTGTTTGATCTCCTGCTCCATGATTGTCAAAAGACTCCCTTCACGGCTTGCGCAGGAGCTTTTCAGCTTCGGCAAGCTGCGTATAGTTTGGCACCAGGGCGTGCAGCTCATCCCGCTCTCCCCGGAGGAGGCGGTCCGCACCAAGCTTTCCTACCGGCTCCCCTTTCATATCGCAGGAAGTCAGATGAAGCCGGTCTCCCAGCATGGAATGCAGCCGCTGCGCCGACTCCTGATGATTGCCGATCTCGCCGACAAAATGGACGGCAGCCGGCCATTCTTCCTCCGGCATGGACAAGAGGAGCTGCTCCAGCTCCTCCACCCACGGCTGCATCAGCCGGATGGCATCGTCCTTCTTCCGCTGCGGGATGCCCGCCTGCCCGGCCGCAAACAAGGCCGTATACGCCTGGCCTCTTCTGGCGTCGACGAGCGGAATGACCCAGCTCGTTCCGCCTGGGGCCCGTGAGTCCGGGCCGGCCATCAGTCCGCTCCAGGCCAGCGCATGCAGGCTGGAAATGCCGGCGACCGGCACGTTCCAGGCCCAAGCCAGCGTCTTGGCGGCCGTGACGGCAATCCGTGTTCCGGTATAAGAACCCGGGCCAACGCCCACGGCGACGCCGTCGACTTGGGATGCTTCCACGCCGGCTTCCCGGAGGCCTTTCTGGATCAAAGGCAGCAGATGGACCGAATGATTCCGCTCGCCTGAAGCCTCGATCGTATGGAGCACGCGGTCGTTCTCCATGACCGCCAGCGCCAGGCAGGCCGTCGAGGTGTCCAGCGCCAAAAACCGCCGCAGCGGCTGTGAATTCTCGTTATTCATGTTGATACGACTCCATTTCTGTTCAAACTGCCGACCCATTCTTCATAAGGCTGTCCATATCCCCGGACCGTAATGCTTCGCTCCGTGAGGCCGACAGTCTCGATGTAGATATGCAAATGCCGGTCCGGCAGCAGTTCTTCGATGATTTGCGACCATTCGACCAGGCTGACGCCGTTTCCGAAGAAGTACTCGTCCAGTCCCAGATCCTCGGCCTCCTCCAGAGACACCCGGTAGACATCCATATGGTAAAAGGGCAGCCGCCCTTCGTATTCCTTAATAATGGTGAATGTGGGGCTGTTTACAACGTCCTGCACCCCAAAATGCCTGGCGAACGCCTGCGAAAAGGCGGTCTTTCCCGCCCCAAGATCGCCGTCCAGGCCGATCACGGTCCCCGGCTCCGCTACGCCTGCCAGCCATGCGGCCAGCGCCTCCGTATCCTCGGGGCTGCGGGAGGAATAGATGAACGGTTTCCCGTTATGATTGCTTTCCACGATGGGATTCCACCTTCTCCTTCCAAATCCTTGAATGCAACTTGCCCTTAATTATATCGGTCAACCCTGACACCCGCAAGGACTGGGGGCCGTGTGTTCCGGGCAGCTTTATCCCTAATCCTCGAGGATGGTCAGCTGCGGCCACTGCCGCTTCCAGTTTTTCGACCGTACCCGGCTGATATAGTAGGCTTTATCTTCAAACCGGGGACTTCTGCGTACGACGAGGCCGAACAGATCGTCCAGCCCGTAAGGGGCCAAGATCTCCAGCCTGTTCCCGGAATCCAGGCGTGCGCCGACTGCGGTCGCCGTCTCCGGCCACCAGCTGACCGCGTCCTCCGAGGAAACGTAAGGCGGATTGCCGTTGCGGATATGCATGCGCGCCTGATTTTTAACAGACCATTTATCATTCCCGGTTTGTTCGATCAGCCTCTGCTCCAGCAGCCATTCGCGTTCCTCCGACAGATCTCCCGGATCATAGAAAATAACGTCAATATCGGTATGGGCCGCCTGGTTCGTAAATCCGTGCAGCCGGTCCCACACCGTCCCCCTGACGTACCCGGCCGCGATGTAGCACTGCGGAAGCCCCAACTCCCGTACCCGTTCCAGATCTTTCATTAAAAGATCATTTTCCAGGATATACTGCCGTAAACGTTCTTCGTAGGACATACGCATCCTCCAATCCCTTTGGCGGCTCATCCGCCGTGTTCCTTCATTATACCACGGAATCACAGAAGTACTGTTGGGGGAGAAAAGCGACAGCGGACTCCCTGGGCTTCCTGCCAACGAGCAAAGCCCCTGTGCTTGAAGGGACAGGGGTTATATTTCGCGCGTAAGGCGTGAATGATCGTATCGAACACTATTTTCGTTTCTTTTTCCACGGCTTGATGACCGAAATGACGAATATGACCAGCGTCAGAACGATCTGAATGAAGACGAACGTATTTCTGAGACCGTGGTTACGGAGAAATCCAGGGTCTTCAAGCGCCTCCGGCCCCATCGTCTCCAGCAAATAGAGATTGGCAAGCATCAGCTTATCCACGACGAAAATGCCGATGAACGTCTGCAGCAGAAACAAAATCCATTTCACGGCCAGCCAGCGGTGCCTGAAGAAGCCCCATGGCGTAAAAAAGCCGTACACGAAGGCGACCGCCAGTGTCCCCACGGCCCCCGTCCGGATCACACCGTCGCTGATGAGCACGATGACTTTATAAGATTTCAGCGTATCTTCATAGCTGTTTAACCCCAGCGCAAAGTTGACGGTCACCGAGCTCAGAATGCCGCCAAAAAACAAGGACACCAATACGATATGCACGATCTTCAGCCATTTCATGGCGGGTGCGCTCATTTTCTTCACATTTGTCCTCCTCCCTTTCCCCAAGCCCGCAACTTTCGGAGTCAGGCCATAAGTCCTATCCTACCGGCCGGAGATTGCAAACCTGTGACAACGATGTACGCAATCCGTGAAATTTGGCGGCAAGCCCCAGCAGCCGCGGAACATGACGAATCAGGGAAGCCGCAGAATCGACAATCATTTTAGGAAAACGGCCATTCGACAAATCTCCACTGACCGGAGTTGTCAGTGAAGTGGGGGTATGATGGGGTTGAAGGGCAAACAGCCCGCAAATTTGCCAATGCGCTGACAGCATCGTCTGCCGGCTTTACATTAAAAAATGAACATGGAGGAGATTCAAATGGAAAAAGCTCTCAAGGATCGCAAACCAATCGGATATGTATTCATTCCCGGGGCGGGACTGGACGCCCAAATATGGGACAGGGTGGCAGGGGAGCTGCCGGCGCCTTGCCTGACGGTGGACTATCCGGGCAGAGGAACGAATAACGGAGGAACAAGCAGGCTGTCCTTAAAGGATTATTGTGCACATGTAAAGGAGCAGATCCGCAGCTGGGATGTGGAAAAATTCATTCTGGTCACTCATTCTCTCGGCGGTGTACTCGGTCTGAGCATCGCCGACGAAATGGCGGACCGGGTCGCCGGTTTTGCCGCCATCGGAGCGGTGATCCCGGCAAGCGGGGGATCGTTCACGTCCGCCTTCCCTTCAGGGCAGCGGCTCCTGCTGCCCCTGATGATGCGCTTGTTCGGGACCAAGCCTCCGGAACAAGCCATCCGCCGCGGGCTCTGCAGCGATCTCACCGAGGAGCAGGCCGACGAAATCGTCCGCCGATTTACCCCCGAATCGATCCGGGTCTACACGGACCGGGTAGAGGCTGCTTCCCGGCTTCAGGTCCCTTCGCTGTACATCAAGCTTGGACAGGATCAGGAGCTGAAGCCAGGTCTGCAGGACAAGATGGCCGGAAATTTGGGCGCCCGCGTCGAACGACTTGAGTCCGGCCATATGCCCATGCTGAGCCATCCGGATGAGCTGCGTCAGCTGCTCCAAAAGTTTGGTACCTCGGTGTCCGCGGCAGGGTAACGGGCAGCCTGCCGGGTACCCCTGTATGAATTATTGAAAGAGGAGTGCCCTCTTTCTTTTTTTTACTTGTTACCCGGAGACCTCCAGCCATTTGCGGATGACGGCCTGAAGCACATCCCGCTTGGACTCGACGTCATTCATACCGGTAAATCGGATCGTTGCCCGGTCAGGCGCAGACCATTCCAGCAGCTCCTGCGCATGTTCGAAAAACAGCCTAAGGTCGACAGGATCTTTTGACTTCGCCCCGCGATGCAGCACCAGCCTGAAAAATCCTTTTCCATGCAGATTAAAGGTCACCCTGTCGTCATTTTGGAAGAGAAAGCTCGGGGCGTTCCACTTGATATGCTCGGAGAGCCCTTCATCCGTATTCAATATGATTTTCCGAACTTCCTCCATTTCAGGCTTAAGCGGATGATCCAGCTGTTTCAGAAAATTCTCCACATGCTCGCTGGACGGCTTTGGCACGGTTATCACTCCTGACTTCCGATGATTTTGGTGCACTACATTCGCTGCGACATACCGTATGTCCTGCCTCCGTCCGATCTTTGTGATGACCAACTGAATATCAAAATAAAAAAAGTGCGTAATCACCTCACGCACTTTTTTCTATCTCTTTTCCCGGGGTCTATGGACTGCCGATCAACCCGCTCAAGATTCGGACAAAACCGCTGTCTCTTCCCCGGCCAGCACCGGTCCGCTCTCCCATACCCGACTCGGAATTTCGCGCCTGAGTACCGGCAGCACTTCCTCCGCGAACCGCTGCAGCTGCTCTTGCTGCTCCGACTCGGTCAACCCATCCACGCCGATGCTCAGCACCGTATGGCCAAACGCCTCATGGTAATTCATTATTTTCTCGATGACCTTTTCAGGGCTGCCGATCAGCGCCGGGCCGTTCTCGATCTGATCCTCCAGGCTGTGAAAAGGCGATTGGTTATGCTTTGCCGATTCCGTTGCGCTGAAGGCCGTATAATACGGCCGGTACCGCCGGATCGCTTCCTCGGTCGTATTTCCCAAGTACAGGCTCCCGGAGCCCGCGCCGACGACCGCTTTGGCGGGATCATGGCCGTAATAGGCAAGACGTTCGCGGTAATGATCGATCAGCGCTTTATACTTGGCCTGCGGATGGAAGGCGTTGGAGGAAAAAATCGGCTCCCCGAACTTGGCCGCCAGCTCGGTCGAGCGCGTACTTGAGGCGCTGCCGTGCCAAACCGGAATGGAGGCCTGATATGGACGGGGGAACGTCGTCACTTCCCGCAGCGGCGGCCGGTACTTTCCTTCCCAAGTGACGTTTTCTTCAGTCCACAATTGTTTCAGCAGCCTGTACCGCTCTTCCATCGAATCCCACTGCTCTTCCTCCGTAATGCCGAACAGTGGATAATGCCGGGGGTCGTTTCCTTTGCCGATGATCATCTCCAGCCGGCCGCCGGACAAATGGTCCAGTGTGGCATAATCCTCAGCCACCCGCACCGGATCCAGCACGCTCAGTACGGTCACCGTCGTCAGCAGGCGGATGCGGGTCGTGCGGGATGCGATGGCGGTCAGCACCACGGGCGGCGCCGAGGACAGGAAGGGAGCTCCGTGCCGTTCTCCCACACCGTAAGCGTCAAAGCCGAGCGTCTCGGCGAGGACCGCCTGCGAGATGACGTTGTGGAACTTTTGCTGCGCGGTCAAGGACTCCCCTGTTACTGCATTGGGAAGATTCATCATAAGGCTAAATACAGCCACTTTCATATGGAATCTGGCCTCCTATCCATTCAAAATCAGTTGAGTTCGGTCGGCTGCTCCAGGCGTGGTCCGGCACCTGCCGCTTCCTTCCGTTTGCGCAGAAGGAGCGCCAGCGGAATGGCCAGCGCCACCAGCGCGCTCGCGAACAAAAACGCATCGTCGATGCTCCGCGTATACGCCTCGCGGCGTATCCACTCCGTGCCCTGCGCCGCATAGTTAGCGTGCAGACGGGACTCGTGCACGCTCATCCGCGCATAAAACACCGACGTAAACATGCCGAGCGCTCCCGCGCTGAATAACTGCCGCAGCCAGTTGATCAAGGCCGACGCATGGCCCGATTCGGACTGCGGAACCGCCGCCATCGCCGCGCTGGTCGCCGGCGTCAGCGACAGCCCCGTACCGACGTTGCGGATCGCAAGCCAGATCATGACGGAGACGAGCGTCGTTTCCGTGCCGAGTCGGCTGAAGCGAAAAGTCGTCACCAGCAGGATCAGGCTGCCCAGGGCAATCAGCGCTGCCGGCCCAAAGGTGCGGTATCCTTTCCCCGACAGGAACGTGGCCAGGGTCAGACACGCGGCCGCGGGAAGAAAGAGCAGCCCGACCTGAAAAGACGACAGCCCTTGAACTTCTTCCAGGAACAGCGGGACAAAGTATACGCCGGAGTAGAGGGCAAAGGACAAGATCAGCGATACACCGAGGCTTGCAGCGAACGTGAAATTGCCGAACAATCTGAGGTTCAGCAGCGGTTCCTTCGTGCGCAGCTCGACCCGGATGAAAAGAGCGGAGCATGCGCCGCCGATCAGGAGGCAGCCCCACGTCCAGACCGACCGCATGCCCCAGGCGTGCAGATTGCCGAACAGCAGCAGGATGGCAAGGCTGCCCACAGTGGCCAGCAGGAGTCCGGCGGAATCCAGACGCTTTTGCGGACCCCGAAC
Organism: Paenibacillus sp. FSL R5-0378; assembly: GCF_038009285.1. NCBI lineage: Bacteria > Bacillati > Bacillota > Bacilli > Caryophanales > Paenibacillaceae > Paenibacillus > Paenibacillus sp. FSL R5-0378. Next base: position 1,766,958 of record NZ_JBBPAY010000001.1, on the reverse strand, counting down.
GTCCTTCGGGAGCAGGATACGGCCCGCCAACCAGGCCAGAATGCCGGCCGGCAGCGTCACGAGAAAAATCAGGTGCCAGTCGTGCTGCTGAAGCCACCCGCTAACCGAGGGGCCCACCGCCGTGCCAAGCACCGTCGAAAACGACCAGACGCTGACCGCTAGAGGCTGTCTTCCTCGCGGCAGCGTCTGATAAATCATGGCCAGGGACACAGGCTGAATCAGTCCGCAGCATAAGCCCTGCAAGATGCGGAAGAAAATCAGCGCATGAATGTTCCAGGACAAGGAACACATCACGGAACTGACGGTGATTCCGGCCAGCGACAGCAGAAACATCCGCCTGCCGCCGAAACGGCTGGAGAGATAGCCGCTGACGGGAGCAATCATACCGAAAGCCAGCGTAAAGCCCGTAATGATCCACTGCACCGTCCCGAGGCCGGTGTGAAAGATGCCGATAAAGCCGGGCAGCGAAACGTTTAAGGAAACCATGGGATACATGCCGACAAAGGAGCCGCAGAACAGGGTGAGCAGAACCGGCCAAAACGGCAGACTGCCCTGCCCCTCTTCGGCCTTTGCCGCGGCAGAATTCATCGTGACTGACAATTCATAACCTCCCGTTCAGGTGGCGGCCATCCCGTCACAGCGCATAGTGGCAGGCCGCGTGGTGACCGCTGTCCAGTTGGCGCAGCGCCGGCTCCTCCTGCCGGCAGCGGTCTGTGGCAAACGGACACCGGGTATGAAACCGGCAGCCAGAGGGTGGATTGGCCGGGGACGGAATTTCCCCTTCCAGGCTTCCGGCCGGCTGGCCTTGGCGGGGCGTGGTCTGCGGTATGGCCTCAATCAGAGCCTGGGTATACGGGTGGGCCGGGGCGAGAAACAGCGACTCGCTCGGTGCGATCTCCACGAGCTTCCCGAGGTACATCACGCCGATCCGGTCCGACAGATGCCGGACAACCTGCAGGCCATGGGCGATGAACAGGTAGGTCAGCCCCAGCTTCTGCTGCAGGTCCTGCAGCAAATTGATGATCTGGGCCTGAACCGATACGTCCAGCGCGGATACGGCTTCGTCGGCGAGAATGAACCGCGGGTTCAAGGCGATCGCCCGGGCGATGCCGATCCGCTGCCGCTGCCCGCCGGAGAACTCGTGCGGATACCGCTGCGCCCACGATGGGTCGAGCCCCACCAGCTCCAGCAGCTCGCTGACGCGGCGGCTGATGTCGGCAGGGGAGCGCTGCCCCTGACCGTGCACCTTAAGCGGCTCGGCGATGCTGTCGCCGATCTTCCAGCGCGGATCCAGCGATCCGTACGGATCCTGGAAGATCGTCTGCATATGCTGGCGGGCGGCGCGCAGTTCACGCCCTCCCAGGTTCGTCAGGTCCTTGCCGTCAAAAAGAACCGTCCCTGACGTGGCACGCTCCATCTGAAGCAGCACCCGGCCCAGCGTCGACTTACCGCTGCCGGACTCGCCGACCAGGCCGAAGGTTTCGCGCTTGCGGATCGTAAAGCTGACGTCGTCCACGGCGCGGATCAGCTTCTTCGCTTTGCCGATGCCTCCGCCATGCACGGGGTAATACTTTTTCAGGTGATCCACGGTAAACAAAGCGTCCGCTTCTTCCGCTGCCCCGGCGGAGCCGGCTTCGCCGTGTCCTTCAATGATCTCTTTTGCGCCGCCTTCCCGTGTAACGCGTAAAGCAGCCGTCACGCTGGAAGCCGCCGGGTCGCCAGAACCTGCAGCTGCACCCGGAACAGCCATCGCATTGGATGCTGCCACCGCACCGAAACCTTCAGCTGTACCGGAACCCTCAGCTGCACCGGAGCCCGCCGGCTCGGCGGGGGCCATCCAGCCCTCCGACTGAACCAGCTCCTCCGCATGCCAGCAGGCGCTCCGGCGCTCGCCGGATCCGGTTAAGACCGGCGCTTCCTGCATGCAGCGCTCCGTGGCAAAGGGGCAGCGCGGGTGAAAGCGGCAGCCCTGCGGAAGTGCGGCCAGGCTCGGGATCGAACCTTCGATGGAGTGCAGCTTCGTGCCGCGGACCGTGTCCAGCGTCGCGACGGAACGGAGCAGGCCCCGCGTATACGGGTGGCGCGGAAGGCGGAACAGCTCGGAAGCCGGCGCCTCCTCGACGATTTCGCCGGCATACATGACGACCACCCGGTCGGCAATTTCGGCGGCGATCCCGAGATCATGGGTGATCAGCAGGATCGACATGCCGAGCTCAGCCTGCAGCTCTTTCAGCAGGCGCAAAATTTGCGCCTGGATCGTAACGTCCAGCGCAGTGGTCGGCTCATCCGCGATGAGTAGGTCCGGCCCGCAGGACAGCGCCATGGCGATCATGGCCCGCTGCAGCATTCCGCCGGACAGCTCGCCCGGATACTGCTTCAGTCGCAGCTCCGGCTCCGGAATGCCGACCCGCTTCAGCAGCCGGACGGCGCGCTCCCTGGCCTCCCGCTTGGATACTTTCTCATGCTGCAAGATGGTCTCCTGAATTTGCTGCCCGATCGTAAAGACCGGGTCGAAGGCCGCCATCGGCTCCTGGAACACCATCGCCATCCGTTTGCCGCGAATCCGGCGCAGTTCGGCCTCCGGCAGGCCTGCCAGGTCCGTCCCGTCCAGAAGAAGGCTTCCTCCGCTGATGCGCCCGTTCTCATGGTCGATCAGACGCATGATCGCTTTGGAGGCCACCGTCTTGCCGCTGCCCGACTCCCCGACGAGGCAGACGGTTTCCCCGGCTTCGATCGACAGCGTCACGTCCCGGATCGCCTGCAGCGTCCCTTTTCGGGTCGTAAAATCGACGGACAGCTCCCGGATATCAAGCAATGTGCTCATTGATGCTTCCCTCCTTTAGCGCTGGGTGACTTTCTTCGGATCGAAATGGTCCCGGAGCCGGTCGCCGATAATGTTGACGGACAACACGAATGCGGTGATGGCCAATCCCGGGAAGGTGCAGATCCACCAGGCCGCGGTCAAATAGCCTCTGCCTTGGGAGAGCAGCGTCCCCCAGTCCGGAACCTCGCGCAGAACCCCGAGGCCCAGAAAGCTCAGGCCCGATCCCGTCAGAATGGACGTTCCGATACCGATAGCCGCCATAACCAGCAGCGGAGACAGGCTGTTTGGCAGCACATGCTTCCAGAACACGCGCAGCGGCGAAGCGCCGATGGATACCGACGCTTTGACGAACGTCCGGCTCTTGATGCTCAGCACCTGCGCCCGCATAACCCGGGCATAACCCGGCACAGAGGATACGGCTACCGCCAGCACGATGTTAAACAGGCTCGGGCCGAGCGCACCGGCGATGGCCAGCGCCAGCAGGATGCCCGGGATCGTCATCAGCACGTCATTGAGACGCATGATCGCCGTGTCGATCCAGCCGCCCGCATAACCGGACAGCGCCCCGATCGTTCCCCCAAGCAGGCCGCCGACGAGAACGGAAGCAAAGCCGATAAAGAGCGAGTCCCGGCTCCCGTACACGACCACGCTGAAAATATCCCGGCCAAAATAGTCGGTGCCAAACAGATGCGCCCCGCTTGGCGCCTGCATGATGCTGTCCGTCCGCATCTCCGTCGGGGCGTAGGGCGCAATCCACTGCGGCACGATAGCACAGGCCGCCACAAACAGAATGATTAATCCGGCCGCCACCAGGAACAGGTCGCTTGCCGTAAACTTACGGATTTTCGGTACGGCCGCGGCCGCGAGCTTCCGCTCGCGCCAGACCGTCTTGGCGGATACCGCCTCCCTCATAACTGCTCCCTCCCAAGGTTTAAGTTGAACGTCTCACGCGCGGATCGATCAGCGTATAGGACAGATCCACCAGCAGGTTAACCAGCGTATAGATGATAGCTGAGAACAAAATGACGCCCTGGACCACCGGGAGATCCTTGGCCATGATCGCATCCGAAATGATCCGGCCGATGCCCTGGCGGGAAAACACCGTCTCGACGACAACCGTGCCGGCCAGCATGTCACCGATCAGCATACCCGTCATCGTGACGGCCGGTATCAGCGCATTGCGCAGCGCGTGACGGTACATGACCGCCCGCTCCGCCAAGCCCTTGGAACGAAGCGTCACGATGAACTGTTCGCTGATGACCTCCAGCATGCTGTTGCGGACCATCCGGATAATAAAGCCGCTCCCGACCGTGCCGAGCGCCAGTGCGGGCAGAACCAGCGTCCGCCACCCGTCCGATCCCATCGCCGGAAACCAGCCCAGCGTAATGGAGAAAATCAGGATGAGCAGGATGCCCGACCAGAAGGTTGGCATGGAGATGCCGAACAGCCCGATGACGCGGGCGATGATGTCAATCGCCCCGTTCCGGTGAATGGCAGACAGGACGCCCAGAAGCAGACCCACGGTTACGGACACCAGCACGCTGGCTCCGGTCAGGGCCAGGGTGGCGGGGAAGCTCTCGGCGATTTTGGGCAGCACCGGATCGGAATTCAGCAGGGATTTGCCGAAATCCCCCTGCAGGATGCTCCCGAAATAATGGAGCAGCTGGATGTGAAACGGCTGGTCCACACCCAGCTGATGCCTTAAGTTCGCAATGACCTCCGGCGTCGCCATCGAGGGATCGACCATGTTGTCGGTCGGATCCCCGGGAAGAACGTAGAGGATCGTGAACACCAAAACGAGCGAGCCGATAATGACGAGGAGCGACGTTAAAAGGCGCCGGGTTACCATCCACAGCATGCCGCCTCAAGCCTCCTTTCTATTTTTGCAAGGATACGTCGTTGAACAGCGGATACCCGAGGGAATCAAAGGTAAGTCCCTGTACCGATTTGGAAGCGGCCACCGTATACGGGAAGACGTAAATCGGCAGAATGACCGCATTGTCGATGATATAATGCTGAATTTTTTGGTACAGCTCCTCGCGCTTGGCATCGTCCTTCTCGACCCGTCCCTCTTCCAGCCACTTGTCGACTTCCGGACTGGCGAGTCTCGGCAGTGTCGGCCGGCTCTTTGGATCATAGGAATGGTAGAAGGAGTACAGCGCGTTCGGATCGGAGTTGACCTGACTGTTGCCGTACAAATCATAGTTTCCGTTGGTGTAGACCACAGTGCGGACATCCTTCGTGATCTCGACCTCAACGTCCACGCCGATCTGCTTCAGCTGCTGCTGCACCATGACTGCGATGTCGTTGCGTTTCTCCCGGTTTGGCGTGCCGTCGACGTAGTGCAGAGTCAGTTTCTTCCCGTCCTTGGTCCGGACGCCGTCCGCTCCCTTGACCCATCCCAGCTCGTCAAGCAGCTGATTGGCTTTGGCGATATCCGGTTTGACCGAGTTTTCCAGCGACGGGTCATAACCGAAGGTGCCCGGGGTCAGCGGAGACCAGGCCCGCTCGTACGTGCCCAGGTACAGCGTTTTGACGATGGCGTCCACGTCCACGGCCAGCTGCACCGCCTGCCTTGCCTTCAGCTCGTTCCACGGCGCGCGCTCCTGGTTGAAGAACAGCGTGTACGGCAGGCCGAGCGTATTTGCCTGCAGCAGCTGGAAATTCGGATCCTTTTTCAAGGTCAGGATGTTCTGAGGCGGCACCGTCTCGGCGGCCAGCACCTGCTTGCTCTGCACGCTGCCGATCCGGGTGGCCTCTTCGGGTACGATTTTAAAATCAATGCCGTCCAGGTAAGGCGCCCCCGTATTGGTCACGATCTCCGGCGCCCAAGCGTAGTCGGGATTGCGCTCGACCTTGATGTCGGCATTCTCATCCCACTTGACGAATTTGAACGGCCCCGTGCCGACCGGATGCTGCCCCAGCTGATCCCCGTATTGCTTGGCTGCAGTCGGCGACACAATGCCAAGCAGCGCCTGGCTCAGGTTGCCCAGAAAAGCCCGTGAGGGCGTCGACAAATTCAGCTTGATCGTGTACTCGTCGATGACCTCGGAGGACTTGTAGGGCTGAAGCAGGGCGGCCGCGTTCGCCGCCTTGGTGGCGGGGTCCAGAATCCGGTCGAAGTTGAACTTGACCGCCTCGGCGTTAAACGGCGTTCCGTCCTGGAACTTGACGTCCTTCCGCAGCTTAAACGTGTAGCTAAGCCCATCGTCTGAAATGGTCCATTCCGTCGCCAGCCACGGCTTGATCGTATTGTCCGGCAGCTGAACGACCAGGCTGTCATAGATGGTGCGGATGACGCGGACCGCGACGGCCAGGCCGCTGCGGTGCGGGTCCAGCGTATCCGGCGACGTCGCCAGAGCGTAGGTGAGCTCCCCGCCCTTGGCGGATGCTCCCTGTACGGCCGGTGCCGCCCCGCTATCCGTCTGCCCTTGGGAGGCCGTCTGCTTGCCTCCGCAAGCGGACAGCAGCATAACCAGGACCAGCAGAGCGGCTGCTGCCGATTTACGCCTGTTTTTCGAATAAAACTTCATCTCTCTCAGACTCCCTTCAGATCCAAATATCGTTTGCATGCAGGGTGCAGGGACTCCGCAGATTGGCAGAGACCCCGTCCCGTTTAGGACAGCGCTTTTTGCTTCGTATAGCGGTTCTCCGGCACCGGCAGACCCAGATTTCCCCGCAGCGTATCGCCCTCATATTCCGTGCGGAACAACCCCCGCTCGCGCAGAATCGGCACCACCAGCTCGACAAAATCGTCCAATCCGCCCGGCACGCCCGATCCGATAATAAAGCCGTCGGCGGCCTCTTCCTCAAACCACTGCTGCACCACATCCGCCACCTTCTCCGGCGTCCCGATAAACACCGTCCGCGGCGTCGCTTCCTGCAACGCTATTTCACGCAGCGTCAAGTTCTCCTCTTTGGCGCGTCTCTTGATACGGTCGGTCGTGCTGCGGAAGCTGTTCGAGCCAAAGTCACCCAGATCGGGAAACGGCTCATCCAGCGGGTATTGGGAAAAGTCGTGGTGCTCGAAGTAGCGTCCAAGGTATTCCAAAGCCTTCTCAATCGTCACCAGCCCGGCGATTTCCTGGTATTTGCGCTCGGCTTCTTCCTCTGTGCGGCCCACGATCGGCCCGATGCCCGGAAAGATCAGAATTTCCTCCGGTGCGCGACCGAGTGCGGCTGCCCGCTGCTTCACGTCCCGGTAAAAAGCCTTGGCTTCCTCGATCGTCTCCGGGCCGGTGAACACGGCGTCCGCCGTTTTCGCCGCCAGGCTGCGGCCGCTGTCCGAGGAGCCCGCCTGGAACACAACCGGCTGCCCCTGCCGGGAGCGCGCAATGTTCAGCGGCCCCTGCACAGAGAAGAACTCCCCTTCATGGTTCAGCCGGTGCAATTTGTCCGGGTCGAAGAACACCCCGCTCTCCTTATCCCGCACAAAGGCATCATCTTCCCATGAGTCCCACAGCCCTTTGACCACCTCGAGATACTCTTCCGCGATCCGGTACCGCTCGGAATGGGCCGGATGCGGCCGGCCGCCGAAATTCAGCGCGGTCCCCTCCAGTGGTGAAGTCACCACGTTCCATCCTGCGCGCCCGCCGCTAATTTGGTCGATGGAGGCGAACTGCCTGGCGACCGTAAACGGCTCACTGTAAGAGGTCGACAGTGTGCCGACAAGCCCGATCCGGGAAGTGGCTGCGCCGAGTGCGGACAAGATCGTGATCGGCTCAAACCGGTTCAAAAAGTGCGGGATCGACTTTTCGTTGATATACAAGCCGTCGGCAATGAAAACAAAATCGAACTTGCCCTCTTCCGCCTTCTGTGCCTGCTGTGTATAGAACGAAATGTTTACGCTCGCATCCGAAGGAATTTGCGGATGTCTCCAGGCGGTGTGGCTGCTGCCCACGCCGTGTATGGTGGCCCCCAGTCGAAGCTGTCTGTTTTTGCCCATAGTTCACTCACTCCATCTTTTTTTAATTTGGGTTGATGCTTGAAATGACTCCAAAGATGACCCTCGACGGTTTCAATATTATTTTTCCAATGAGTATAGTCGGGATTATTGCTGATACTGTACCATCTATGCCTTTCGGGCTACAATACCGTATTAAAATCTTCTATTCAGGCTTTTCCATTCTCTATAAGGCTTTAACTGCGGGCTTTTCCGGGTATGTGAAAAACCCCGATCCGTGCTTTTGCGGACCGCGGTTCTCAGGGTTGTTTCGGACAGTTCTGTATTATATGTGGAGTACAGGGGGTATGAAATAGAGGTCAGACTGCCTGCTCTTCAGCCGGCGTTAATACGGCGTAACGGGTAAGCTCGCTGCGAAGCTCGGTTAAAGCGGATTCCAGGCGATCTCTCAGCTCTTCCTTGATCTCGAAACCGCCGTTCTCCAGGCGCGTGATCCATCCGTCTACGGCGAATACACCGCCAAGAATATGCGTGCCTCCCAGTGCGGCTACCACCGGCTTCAAGGCATAATCCACGGCCAGAAGATGGGCGATCGTGCCCCCGATAAACAGCGGCAGCACCAGTTTTCCCTGCAGGCCTTTCTGCGGGATGACGTCCAGAATCGTCTTCAGCGCCCCCGAGTAGGAAGCTTTATATACCGGGCTCGCGATAATGACTGCGTCCGCTTCTTCCACGGCCGCAATCACCTGCCGGATCACCGGACTGTTGAAATCTGCGCGGAGCAAATCCTCTGCCGGCAAATCCGCCGCCGAGATGAAATCGATCCCGTATCCGGCCAGCGCCAGCCGGTCCTCGAAAAACTGGGTCAAAGCGAACAGGCGGGACCCATGCGTCGGGCTCCCCACAATAAATGCTATTTTCGTCATCATCATTCCTCCTCATGGGATGGGGTTGAGACTGCCAATTTCACAAATATCCGGACCCCGTGCACCAGGACGTCCTCGTCGAGGTCAAACCGGGGCTGGTGGATCGCATGCACGATTCCCGCTTCCTTGTTCCCGCAGCCGATAAAGGCAAAAGCGCCGGGAACGCGGTCCAGGTACCAGCCGAAATCTTCGCCGGCCAGGCTGGGCGGATCGAGGTAGCTCACATGCTCCTCGTCGAGCACCTGCCGCGCCGCAGCCATGATCCGCCGGACGGCGGCCTCGTCATTCACGACGGCGATGCCCTCGCGCAGTTCTATGGCGTAACTTCCGCCGGCCGCTTCCGCGATGGTGGCGGCCAGACGCCGAAGCCCTTCCGTGATCGCCGCAACGGTTTCCTTCCGGAAGGCCCGGAAGGTCCCTCGCAGCTCGCTGTCGGCTGCAATGACGTTCACGGCCGACCCGGCATGCAGCGTGCCGAAGGCGAGAACGGCCGCTTCCGCGGGATTGATCCGGTTCGCCATCAGGCCGTTCACCTCGGTAACGAACCGCGCCGCCATCTGCAGCGCGTCCACCGCCTGGTGCGGGGCGCTGTGATGGCCGGACGCGCCCTGAAACCGGACGGTAAAATGGCTGGATGCCGCCATCGCTTCGCGCGGATGCACGCCCAGTGTGCCGACGGGCAGCTCCGGCATGACATGCAGCGCAAAGCATTGGTCGACGCCGTCCAGCACACCGTCCTCGATCATGTCGCGGCCGCCCGACAGCAGCCGCCCGTCCAGCGGGCTTCGCAGCGCGCCTTCCTCCGCCGGCTGAAACACGAACCGGATCGTGCCCCGGATCCGGTGCCGGTGCGCCGCCAGCGTTCGTGCCGCGCCGAGCAGCATCGCCGTGTGGGCGTCATGGCCGCAGGCATGCATGACGCCTTCATGGATCGAGCGGTACTCGGCGTCATTCTCCTCTTGGATCGGAAGGGCATCCATGTCGGCGCGAAGCAGCAGGGTCGGGCCGCTGCCGCCGGTACCGTGCAGCGTTCCGACGACCCCCATGCCAAAGTGCTTGCCGACGCCGCGCCTGACCTCGATCCCCCAGGATTCCAGCAGGCCGGCCACGATGCCCGAGGTGCGGGCCACATCGTACAGCAGCTCAGGATGGCGGTGCAGGTCCCGGCGAATCCGGACGAGCTCCTCGCGGAGCCCTCCGGCAAATTCCATCAGTTCATCCGCCTGTGTCAGCCCGATCATCGTCCGCTCCTTTAAGAACGTCCGGCCGCAGCCTTGGCTCGGGCATACCGGTTCTCCGGAACCGCCAGCCCGAGATTGCCGCGCAGCGTGTCGCTCTCGTATTCAGTCCGGTAAATACCGCGTTCCTGCAGAATCGGTACCACCTGGTCCACGAATTCCTCCAGCCCTTTCGGCACGGCGGCCGTAATCATGAAGCCGTCGGCCCCTCCTTCCTCGTACCACTCCTGAATTCGATCCGCAACCTGCTCCGCGGTTCCGATAAAATTGCCGCGAGGTGTGGCCGACTGCAGCGCCACCTGCCGGAGCGTCAGGCCTTTTTCCTTGGCATCCTTTTTGATTTTGTCCGTACCACTCTGGAAGCTGTTCTTGCCGAGATCACCGAGATCCGGGAACGGCTCGTCAAGCGGATACTGGGAAAAGTCGTGATGCTCGAAAAACCGGCCGAGGTAGTTCAGCGCATTTTCGATCGTCACCAGGCTGGCAACCTCCTGATATTTCCGCTCGGCTTCCTCCGGTGTGCTGCCGATAATCGGGCTGATGCCCGGGAAGATGAGCACGTCGTCCGGATTGCGTCCAAAAGAGGCGGCTCGGGTTTTGACATCTTGATAAAAGGCTTTCGCATCCGCCAGCGTTTCGTGACCCGTAAAGACGGCGTCCGCTTCCTTCGATGCGTAGTTTTTGCCGACCTCGGACGACCCCGCCTGAAAGATAACCGGCTGCCCCTGCTTCGAGCGGGCGATGTTCAGCGGTCCTTTGACCGAGAAAAACTCGCCTTCATGGTTCAAGGTGTGCATTTTCTCCGGATCGAAGAATACCCCGGTTTCCTTGTTCCGCACAAACGCGTCGTCCTCCCACGAATCCCACAGCCCCCGGGCCACTTCCAGAAATTCGGTCGCGATCCGGTAACGCTTATCGTGTTCGGGATGCTCCTTCTTGCTGTAGTTCAGTGCCGACCCTTCCAGCGGGGACGTCACGATGTTCCAGCCGGCGCGCCCGCCGCTGATCATATCGAGCGAAGCGAACTGGCGGGATACGGTAAAGGGCTCGCTGTAGGAGGTGGATAACGTGCCGACAAGCCCGATGTTCTTGCTGACGGACGCGAGCGCGCTCAGAATCGTGATCGGCTCAAAACGGTTCAGAAAATGCGGGATCGATTTTTCGTTAATATACAAGCCGTCCGCGATAAAGATGAGGTCCATCTTCCCTTCCTCGGCTTTTTGGATCCACCGTTTGTAAATCTCAAAATTGACGCTGGCGTCGGGCTGGGCATCCGGATGGCGCCACATGGAGGTTCCTCCTCCGACACCGTGCAGCAGCGCGCCGAGTTTCAACTGTCTTTTCTTGGCCATCTCTTCCATCCTCCTTATTTAAAAAGCGATTCTATTATGGATAAAAATTCAGTCCTCCCGCCTGAAAAGGGCTTAGACCAATGCTGCCGCCTGTTTAATGCGCTCGATTTGCCCCAGGTGGTTCTCCACGTGCCGGATAAATCCGTTGACCAGATCGGCGACGCTGACGGTTTGACCTCTAGGGTTCACGCCGGTTTTCGCCAGGTCTTCGGGCGTAAGCCGCTGGAGCAGCAGCGTGTTATACGTGAGCAGCGCGTGGAAAGCATCGAGAATGTCCGGCGTGCCGCCCTGATTGGCATACTGGCCGCTGACCCAGTCGTCCTGTTCGAACGCCGGCAGCTGTGCCGTCGTGCCCGCCAGAATGTCGCGGATGCGAAACGAGGTCACGATGCTGTGATCGGTCAGGTGCGAGAGGACCTCCTGCACGCTCCATACTTCCGGCGCCCGCTTCCAGGTCAGCTGCTCCTCGCTCAATCCTTCGATGGCTGCGAGCAGTTGACGGTGTGTGCCGCTGAATTTGTCAATTTGAACCTCGCTCATATGAACGCTCCTTCCAACTGATTAGGATACGGGTGATGTTGGCGTGTCGGCGGGCGATGGATGAAACCGGGACAGGGAGAACGGCGCGATATTGTGCGGACTGTGGCCGTCCAAGATCAGGTCTGCCAGAAGGCTGCCGACCGCGCTCGAAAATTTAAAGCCATGCCCCGAAAATCCGCCCGCTGCCCACACTTGCGGGTGCTCTGGATGCCGGTCAATGATAAAGCCCTCGTCGGGCGACATTTCGTATTTACATACCACTCCCCGCTTCAACCGGCCCGAAGCTCCCGGCATGTAGGCATCCAAGGCGCGCCTCAAGTCGCCTTCGTCCTCGGGGAGCGAGCCAAAGGGTGCCAGCTCCTCGCCCGGCTGCCAGGCATGCCCGGTGTCGTGCCGGCCGATTTTGAGTCCGGCCCCGCCGATGCTCGGAAAGCCGTAATAAGAGCCTTCCGGCGCATTCAGCGTAAACCCGGGGAACCGTCCGTTATCGAAGGCAGAGGTGTTCGTCTCGAACCAGCCCACCGTTTTGCGGACGGCTCGAACCGGAAGGTTCACGAACGGGGACAGCGTGCCGAACCAGGCGCCGGCGCTCAGAACCGCGAACGAAGCATGGTAAGTGCCTTCCTTTGTCGACACCGTGACCCCGTCCTGATGCGCTTCGATGCCCCGGACCTTCGCGTAAGTCAGCAGCTCCGCCCCTTTGGAGAGTGCCAGCTTGCGGTAAGCTCCGACGCAGCGCTCGCTGTGCAGATATCCGGCGGCCGGCTCATACATCGCCTCGAACGAATCCGGCACGCGCAGCTCGGGCCAGCGTCTGCGGATCTCCGCCGCGTCCAGCCACTCGGGATGAATCCCGTGCCGCTTGGCCAGCTCGATCCGCTCCCTGTAGGAATACAGGCCGCTGTCGGCGAGGTTCAGCACGCCAGACTGGACGAGCAGCTTCGTCTCGGTCAGGTCCTCGACTTCGTTCCAGAGTCGGTGCGCGCGGATCGCCATTTCCGTGTAAACCGGATCGCCGCTGTAAGCGTGCCGGATCAGGCGCGGTTCCCCGTGGTGACTCCCCTCCTGATGCGGCGGGTCAAACGCATCGATCAGCAGCGTTTTCACTCCGCGGCGCGCCAGGTAATACCCGGCGCTCATGCCGACCGAGCCCGCCCCTACGACAATGACGTCATACCATTTTCCCATGGCTATTTCGACGCACCCCCGTGGCCGAAATGCGCCAGGGCGTCTTCGGCTAACTGCGTAAAAAAGGCGACGCTGACCGGGAGCGCATTCTCATCCAGGTCAAAGGCGGGGTGATGCCATTCCTGCTTGCCGTTCGTCCCCATGAAGACGAACAACCCGGGAACGGCTTGCTGGTAGACGGCAAAATCTTCCCCGGCGGGCGAAGGAACCGGCACGATCGCCCGATATCCCGCCGCCTCGGCCGCGGCTGTGCCAAGCTCGACCAGAGCAGGGTCGTTGTCCACCGGCGGCGGCCCTTCGATCCAGCGGACTGCGGCCGTGGTGCCGAAAGCTTCTGCCACGCCCCGGACGACCTGCTCGAACCGCGCCAGCACCTGCTCGCGCACCTGCTGGTCAAACGTGCGGATCGTGCCTTCCAGGAGCGCCTGCTCCGGAATAACGTTCCACGCCGTTCCGCTGTGCAGCTTCGTGACGCTGATCACCGCGCTGCTCAGGGAGCTGATGTTTCGGCTCACCACCGACTGCAGCGCCGTAATAATATGCGAAGCCGTCACGATCGGGTCCAGCCCGGCCTCCGGAACGGCCGCATGCGAGCCCTTCCCGGCGACTTCGACGACGAAGCCGTCAGCCGCCGCCATCAGCGGCCCTTCCTTGATGCCGATCGTCCCAACGGGAAGATCGGGCTTGTTGTGCATGCCGAAGATGGCCTGCACTCCTTCCAGCGCGCCGCTGCCGATGACCTGCTTCGCGCCCTTCGCCTTCTCTTCGGCCGGCTGGAAGATCAGCCGGATCGTGCCGCGAAGCCTGTCTTCACGGGCTTTCAGCGCGTACGCCGTCCCGATCAGGGCGGCGGTATGAAAATCATGCCCGCAGGCATGCATTCTGCCTTCAATCTCGGACGCGAACGGCAGTCCCGTCTCTTCCTGAATCGGAAGCGCGTCGATGTCCGCGCGAATCGCGATGACCGGACCGGGCTGCAGGCCGCCGACCTCGGCCACCACGCCGGTGGCCAGCGGAAGGTCCAGGATCCGGATGCCTGCTTCGCTCAGCCAACCCCGGATCCGGCGCGTCGTTTCATGCTCCTCGCCGGACAGCTCCGGGAAGCGGTGCAGCTCCCGGCGGATTTCGATCAAGCGGTCCACCTCCGCGGCGGAGGGGATCCGTACAGCATCGCTTGGCATGTCGCCATCCTCCTTTTACTTGTGTCTATGGATACTTAGGCGGATTCAACCCGCAGCCTTCCCCGCTCATGGCCTCAAGCCTCCGCCGGCACCTCGGTCAGCGCTTCCGCCAACAGTTCAAACGAACGGAGACGCTTGTCGAAAGGCTGGATGTTGGTCGTGACGACGAACTCATCGATCCCCGACGCCTGATGAAGCTCAAGCAGCTTCTCGCGGACGGTTTCCTTCGTGCCCTTCAGCACCGAAGGCTCCTGCTCCTCGACCGTATACGGCTCATTGGCCTGGCGGCCGAATTCCTCGGCTTGCTCCAGCGTACCGACCGTCAGCGTACGGCCGCTGGCGAGGTGAATCTTCACCAGCTTGTGGGATCCGGCCAGCTCGGCAGCTTCCTCCACGCTGTCCGCCACGACGACGGACAGCGCTACGATGACCTGCGGCCGGGTTCCGTGCGAATCGTCAAATGCGTCCCGGTAGGCGCGGATGGCCGCCAGCGCGGTCGCTTCATCCCCGTTGATGAACAGGGAGAATACATAAGGCAGCCCCAAGCCGGCTGCGATCTCTGCGCTGCCTACGCTGGCGCCCAGCACGTACAGCTCGGGAGCCGTCTCCGGCAGCGGCGTGGCGCGCAGCCCGTGCAGCGGATGGTCCGCTTCCAGCCGGTTGTGGATGTACTTGCCCAGCTCCACGATTTTATCCGTCAGGGAAGCGGAATCCCCGGCTCCGCGCTGCAGCGCCTGTGTGCTCCGCGGCAGCCCGCCGGGCGCGCGGCCGATGCCGAGATCGACCCGGCCCGGCGCCAAGGACGCCAGCACGTTGAAGTTCTCTGCCACCTTATACGGGCTGTAATGCTGCAGCATCACGCCGCCCGATCCGATGCGGATCGTTTGGGTTTTGGCCAGCAGGTAAGAAATCAGCACCTCCGGCGAAGAGCCGGCCACATGATCGGAGTCGTGATGCTCCGACACCCAGAACCGCCGGAACCCGAGCGCCTCGGATTTCTGGGCCAGCCGTATCGTATGCTCGAACGCCTCCGCTGAAGTCTCTCCGGGATAAACCGGGCTTTGATCCAGAACGCTAATCTTAATGCTCATATGGCTCTCCTCCTAAATGCTGTAGTTCAGTTCCGGCGTAATCCGCTTCAGAAACTGCTTGGTCCGTTCCTCGCGGGGATGGTTGAACAGCTCGGCCGGCGGACCTTCCTCCACGATGACTCCCCCGTCCATGAACACGACATGGTTCGCCACATCGCGGGCGAAGCCCATTTCATGCGTCACGACGATCATGGTGATGCCTTCCTTGGCAATTTTGCGGATGACCTCCAGCACTTCGCCGACGAGCTCGGGATCCAGCGCCGATGTCGGCTCGTCGAACAGGATGACCTCCGGTTCCAACGCCAGCGCCCGGGCGATGCCGACGCGCTGCTGCTGCCCGCCCGACAGCTGGCTCGGATAGGCGTCCAGCTTGCCCGCCAGCCCGACCTTCTCCAGGAGTGCCGCACTGCGTTTGCGCGCTTCGTCCTTCGGTATTTTTTTGACGATGACGAGTCCCTCCATCACGTTCTCGATCGCCGTCTTATGCTTGAACAGATTGTACTGCTGGAATACCATCGCCGTTTTTTGCCGGAGCGCGTGAATGTCCTTCTTTGCCGCATGCTCCGCGTTCATCCGGAAGTCGCCGATGGCAATCTCTCCGCCGCTCGGCTTCTCCAGGTAGTTCACGCACCGCAGCAGCGTCGTTTTGCCGGAGCCGCTCGGCCCCAGAATGACGACGACTTCCCCTTTGTTCACGGTCAAATCAATCGATTTCAGCACCGGGTTCCGGCCGAAAGACTTGGATATATTCGTGAGCTTGATCATGCCACTCCCCCCCGATTGTACAGATTGATGCGTTTCTCCAGCAGCGCCGTCAGCCTTTCGATCAGAAGCGTCAGCCCCCAGAAAATAGCCGCAGCCGCCAGGTACGCCTCAAAGAACTTCCAGTTGGTCGACGCCACAATTTGCGCTTTGGCGTTAATGTCCACGACGGATACGGTAAAAGCGAGCGTCGAGCCATGCAGCATTCCGATCACCGAGTTCGACAGGTTCGGAAGACTGACGGCCAGCGCTTGAGGCAGGACGATGCGGCGCAGCGCCTGCGGCGTCGTCATGCCGATGGAATAGGCGGCCTCCAGCTGGCCGCGGTTCACGGCGAGCAGGCCGGAGCGAATCACCTCGGACATATAGGCCCCCGCCGTGATGGAGAAAGAGATGAAGGCAAAGCCGATCATCGGAATGGATGAGGATTTGAAGCCCAGGCCGAGAGCGGCGGATACCGCATCAACGATGACCGGCAGCCCGAAATAGATGAGCAGAAGGTGCGTGAGCATCGGCGTACCGCGGATGAAGGTCACATAAGCCGTGGCGATCTGGCTGAGCACCGGGACTTTGTAGATGCGCACCACGGCTCCGATCAGCCCGATGATAAAACCGGCCGTCACAGAGACGGCGGTAATGAGAAGGGTGGTTGGTATGGCGGACAGCAGGTGGACAAAGGCGGTCCAAATAAACGTAACGTCGATTTTCACAGCTCAGCGCCTCCTTTTTCCGTTCCGATCCCTGCGACTACACGCCGGTAGGACCCTTTCTTTTGGATCCGGAAGCCGGTACGTGCCGGCGTATCCGGAAGTTCATGCCGCAAAAGGCGGACCTCCGCGGCTTTGAGCACCTTCTCCAGCGTAAAGCTCACAACCAGGTAGATGAGCGCCAAAGCGATGTAGGACTCGATAAAATGCTGGGTGACCGAACCGAGCGTCTGCGCTTTTCCCGTCATCTCCATCACGCCGAGCGTGAAGGCCAGCGACGTATCTTTCAGCAGGGCGATCACCAGGTTCGAGAATACCGGGACGGCAATAGCCAGCGCCTGGGGTAGGACGATCCGGGTAAACGCTTGACGGCCTGTCATCCCCACGGCATAAGCCGCCTCGAGCTGCCCCCGGTCCACCGCCATGACCGACGCGCGGATCATCTCCGACATGAAAGCCCCGGTGTGAAGACCGTACGTCAGGATGACAAACACGAGCACCGGTGCTTTTGACATGTCGATTCCGATGAGCTTCAAGATCTCCGGCAGTCCGTAGTAGAACAAGAACAGCTGGATCAGAATCGGCGTACCCCGAAAGAACGAGACGTACACCTGGGAGAACGTGCGCAGCGCAGGTATCCGGTACAGCCGGGGAAGGGCGATCAGAAAACCGACAATCATTCCCACCACCAGCGAGCCTGCGACGATCAGCAAAGTGATGCCCAGCGTCGATGCCAGCTTCGGAAAAAAGCTGAACACAAATGAGAAATCGAACGGTGCACCCATATTACAACCTGCCCCCTTCCTGGTTTAATCCGGACTATTTATCCGCCGTAAAGTCGCTGCCGAGCCATTCCTTGCTCAGCTTGCCAAGCGTTCCGTCCTGCTTCAGCTCCTTGATCGCCCCGTCGACCGCATCGGCCAGCTTCTGCTCTTCCGGATCGTCCTTGCGGAAGACGAACAGAATGTCATGCTCGGACAGATCGTCACCAGTGACTTTGAGCTTGCCCTGGGGGTCGATCAGCGGCAGCGAGAAGTCCGCTCCGATTGTCGCGTCCACCCGTCCGGTCGTAATTTGATTCACGGTATCGTTGGCGGCGCCGTTTTGATAGACGATTTGGATTGCATTATCATGTTCCTTGTTGTAGTTCTCGAGAATTTGGGCTTCCGCGCTTGTCGCGCCGGTTAACACTTTTTTGCCCTTCAAGTCGTCCAGCGAGTGGATCGAATCGTTGTCCTTGGCGACGATGATCTTGTTTCTCCAGTGGGCGTACGGCTCTTTGTTAAAAAGATATTTTTCCGTCCGCTCCGGGTTTTTCTCCATTTCATGCGCTACAAAATCGATCTTCTTCGTCTCCAGGCTGAGCAGCAGATTGGAAAATTCCTGCGTCTGGATATCGAACTCGTAGTCCGGCAGGCGCTTGTCGATCTCGCGCACCAGCTCTACGTCGAAGCCGGTCAGCTTTCCGTTCTCATCGATAAAGCAAATTTTCGGAAAGGCCGTGCCTGTGCCTACGACGATTTTTTTGACGGCTCCTCCTGCGGCGTTCGCCGCCGTATCCGCGGACGTTTCCCCGCCCTTCGATCCGGATCCGCACCCGGCAATCACCCCTGCCAGCATGATCCCTGCAACGACTGCTAATGTTTTTCTCACGACCTCATCCCCTTTCATATGGCTCCCATTTTTCCTTGATTGATAATTCCTATAGATTTAGTAAGGATTATGTTGTCACTAACTTTACCGCGATTTGCACAACGCGTCTAATAGAGTTTTTCTATCCGATCATGTAATTCATTAATGGGACGGACGACTGCTTCAAATCCAGCAAAAATTCAAGGATATCCGTGTTCTCGCCGGTGAGCGAAATCAGGTTGGTCTGCAGGGAAACGCCTGCCGTTTCGGTGATGTCCACGGGAACGAGGCTGCCCATCTCCTCCTCCTGCCTTGCGCAGAGGCCGGGAAGAAAGCAGATGCCCGCCCGCTCCAGAACGAGCTTCTTCGCCGTCTCGGAGTTGTCGACCTGATAGACGATGTTCGGCGGCTGATCCAGGCTTTCGAACACCCGGTGAATCCGCAGCCAGTCCAGGGAACCGCACTCGAAAAACACCAGCGTTTCGTGACGGATTTCCCGGATCGACGCCCGGCCGGCCGAAGCGAGACGGTGATCGGGGTAGACATACAGGCGAATGGGGTCTTCGTAAAAAGGATAGGACTGGAACGCCGGATTCATCATTTTGCGAACGAAGGCCAGGTCGAGCTCCCCTGCAGACAGCTTGGCGGCCAGCTCGTCGGTCGGCGCCGTGGTCAGCTTGAATTTGATTTCGGGAAAACGCCGGGTCAGTCCCATCAGCAGATGGGGCATCAAATAATTGGATACAGAGACGGTGCTGCCGATCCGCAGTTCGTTGGGCATGGCCCGTTTGGATTGTAGGTGATGCTTGCCCTTCTGGTAAGTCTGGAGAATTTGCTGGGCATAGGGGAGAAACTGCTTGCCTTTTTCCGTCAGATGGATCTGTTTACCCAGACGGTCGAACAGTCGGCAGTCGAGCTCGCGTTCAAGCGATTGAATGCGGGCAGTGACTGTGGGCTGCGACAGGAACAGGACATCCGCCGCCTTGTTGAAGCTGCCGTAATGGTTGATGTACACAAAAGCCTCAATGTTTTCGATGTTCAAGGTAACACCCCCGAAGTTTTATCACTCACTATTCCAATGAATTTAGGTGGTTTTAAAGCTGAAAAAGGGTATAAATTATCCTTATCTTAGGCAGTTGGCAAATTATTGTCAATAAGTTTATTTTCGTAACAGGCTGTTCCTCCAGGGTGAAAAAAGGCCGAAATGACGCCCATTTTCGGGCATGAAGGGAAGTACTCGGGTCTGCCCTAGCGGCCATGATGAAGCTTGAAAGCTTATAGATTTTTTTAATATCCGAATTAATTATTTTATTTTCCGATGCGAATAGTAGGTATTACCTGCTATACTTAGCTCACACCAAATTACCTGAATCCCTTCCAAAAGGAGTGAAAGCGATGAATCCAGAAGAATTGATCCTCCGGGACGCCAAGGATTCCGAACGCGAATTGATTGCCGAAGTGATGCTGGAATCCTATCAGCAGTATGCCTTTGATATGCCCCAGGAACGGTGGGAGCAGTACCGGGACTCCATCCGGAATTCCGTGTATGGAAATGCTCCCTATGCCCGAATCGTTGCCGAAATCGACGGCCGGATCGTCGGAAGCGTCCAGATGTTCCTCTCCTCGGAAGCCGCTTACGGCAATCCGGAGATGGGGATTCACTCGCCGATCATCCGCCTCCTGGCCGTTCATCCTTCCGCGAGAGGACGCGGGGTGGCCACCGCGCTCATCCGGGAAGCGGCACGCCGTGCGCTGGAGCTTGGAGCCACGACTCTGAACCTCCACACTTCTGACATGATGGCCTCGGCCGTGAAGCTGTATGAGAAGCTCGGGTTCCAGCGGCACTACGAGACCGATACGACTAATGGGGAGACGCTGGTCAAAGGATACCGGATCGACGTTCCCGGTTCCCTGCTCCTTCAGAACGTGGTATAGCCCGCATCGCTTCCATACTTCCATAGAAAATACGAAAGGCGGTCCGGCTGAAGCCGGAACCGCCCTTGCTGCTGTATGCCACTTTTGTCCAACTGAATTTATGTCACAGATCCGTCCAATGCCTCGCGCACCAAAGCGAGCAGATTGGCCTTCTCGGCTTCGGGAATCCATTCTGTCAGCCGGGCCGCCGCTACCGGCAGCCGCCAGGCATCCACATCCGTTTGGCTGAGGCTCCCGCCTCCGAAGTACTGCCGGGTATACTCCTTCACGAGCTCCTCCCTCATCCGGGCAAACTTCTTCACAGCCTCATCCGGCGTGCCGTCGGGCATGGTGCCCATTTGGAGCAGCACCAAAGTTCGGGCGACGTCTCCGGCCGGATTGCCGCGCATGCCCGTCATCCAGTCAATGACCCATTCCTTCTCTCCGAGAATGATGTTGTCCGGATGAAAATCCCCATGACACAGCTTCGATCCTTCCGGAAGCTACATCAGATAGTCAACAATCCGCTCCTTCTCCTCTTCCCCCAAGGAAGGCGCATGCTGAATACGGTTTTTCAGAACCGTCTTCTGCTCCGGCAGACCTTGAATGTCCCGGGCATGCAGCTCCAGATGAAGCCTGGCCATCCGGGCAGCTTCTTCGTGCAGGATGTCCGGATTAACGGAAATGGACTGGAGCATGGTGATGCCGGATGCCAGCTCGTAGACCACTCCGAAGCGGGAGCCGTGCTCCGCAAGCCGAACCGGCTGGGGTGTCGTCACTCCCGTGTTATACACCTTCAAACTGATTTGATATTCCTCTTCCGCCATGCCGCGCGGCATGCCTTCCCGGTACAGCTTCAGTACCTGGCCTGGCTGATAGGACAGAATCTCCGCCGTTCTGCCGGCAGCGACCACCGGACTTCCCCCCATATGTACACAGCTCCTCTCTGCCGCCCTGCTCCCTTTCCCAAAAACTGATGAACATGGGCCGCTTGCAGGTCCATTGTACCTTATCCCCTATAGAGATGGATACGGGGATTTTGCACTTCGCCGTATTCGTGCTCCCATCAGCAGCAGACGTAAGAAAAACGTCTATCGACGTACTTTCAAAGAAGACAGACCGCGTATAGAGGAAGTTTCTCTTGCGAGATCAGGAAGCAGAAGCTCCGAAACTTATACTTTCTGATCTTTTCAAAAAAGCCGCCAGGGCGGCAGTATACTCTCCGCAGCCCGAGCAGCTTGCTTATCTCCTTCATCCCGTGAGGATGAAGGAAATCAGGTCAGGTTTATCCTTCCTGTAGACGTTCCACATTCACCGTCTGGGTGTCGGTAGGCCGGGTGCCGACCTGAACCGTGGCCACCCCGTTGTCCACGTCCACCTTTTCGATCCATACCGGTACCCCTTCCAGGTTTACGGGAATGGTGTCCTTTGCCTGATAAATATCCAGCGCGCGCTGAGCATCCATGTTGGTTTCAGCCTCCTGTGTAATAGAATCATAAGCTATCATTGTGCGCAGAACCTAGCATTCTTCGCTAGAGGCCTGCCGCTCTTCTGCGTTTACTTTGAAAATTTTAATTGCTTGTACATTTCAGCATTCCCGGGCTATCAGCCTTCCTCGGGATCTCCCTCTTGCGCGGGACCGATCATGCCCGGCTCAACGACGATCGTGTCGGTCGTGCTCGCCCCGATGTAGCCGTTGTCTGCCGTAATGTTGCCGCCGCCTAGTCCCTCATTGACCATCCGGTCGATATCGAGCATATGGGTATCCAACGATATATCCTCATCCGGCGAGGTTACGTTATGCCAGTTGACGTTGTCCGCATCGATATAATCCGAAGATTCGATCGTATCTCTGGCCGCCTCGTAATTTTCGAGCGCTTCCAGCGTCAGCTCCTTGTCGTCGTCCGGGTCCTGTCTTCTGTCCTTCAACCTTGCTCCCTCCTCGCTGCAGCATGCATGTAGTCATGGGTTCAATATGCCCTGCAGGCGGCCAAACCATTCATTTTTTCCTGGGCCAAATCGGCGGCGGGCCTTATAGAAACGGGATATTTTCCCCATACTAGTAGGAAAAAAGCGTTAAAGGAGCGATAACTATGCATACCGTCTGGAAGGGAGCGATCAGCTTCGGCCTGGTCCACGTCCCGGTGAAAA
Organism: Paenibacillus sp. FSL R5-0378; assembly: GCF_038009285.1. Classification (NCBI taxonomy): domain Bacteria; kingdom Bacillati; phylum Bacillota; class Bacilli; order Caryophanales; family Paenibacillaceae; genus Paenibacillus; species Paenibacillus sp. FSL R5-0378. Next base: position 1,744,549 of record NZ_JBBPAY010000001.1, on the reverse strand, counting down.
TGTTCTCCGCTACGGAGGACAAAGATATTTCCATGAGGTACGTCCATAAAGAGTGCGGCAGCCCCCTCTCCTACGTCCGCAAATGCCCGGTCTGTGACGAGGAAGTGGGCTGGGAAGAAATCGCAAAGGGCTATGAATACGAGAAAGGAAAGTTCGTTTTGTTTGAAAAAGAGGAGCTCGAGCAGATTACCGAGCAGGCCAACAAGGCGATTGCCATCCTCGACTTTGTCGATCTGTCCGAAATCGATCCGATCTACTTCCAGAAGACGTATTACCTCGCTCCGGATCAGGCCGGGGGCAACGCTTACCAGCTGCTGAAAGAGGCGATGCAGCAGAGCGGCAAGATCGGGATCGCCAAAATCTCCATCCGCTCCAAGAGCAGCCTCGCGGCGATCCGCGTGCTGGATGAGTGCCTTGCGATCGAAACGATGTTCTACCCGGACGAAATCCGCCCGGTCTCCCAAGTGCCGAACCTTCCGGAAAATATCCAGGTCAACGATAAGGAGCTTGGCATGGCGCAAATGCTGATTGAGCAGCTCTCCACGCCGTTTGAGCCGAAAAAATACGGGGACGACTACCGCGAACGCCTGCTCGATCTGATCGAGCACAAGGTGGCCGGCGAAGAGATCAAGATCGCTCCGGCGAAGCAGGAGACGAATGTCATCGACTTGATGGCCGCCCTGCAGGCCAGCATCGAAGCGGCCAAGCCGGTGGCGACCGACCCGGGTCCGGCCAAGAAGACCGCCAAGGGCAAAGCCAAAGCCAAGCCGGCGGAACCTGCCGCCGCTGCCGGCGAAGGGCCCAAGCCGAAACGCCGCAAGACGGCCAAGAAAAACGAAACCGTCTCGTAACGGTTAGATCGGAGGATCATCGATGCCGCTTACCCCGATCGTCCCTTTCGAACCCATCATGACAGACCTCCTCCCTTCCGGAGAGCAGTGGATCGCCCAGATCAAATGGGACGGTGTCCGGATGATCACCTATTACGACGGCGGGGAGGTCCAGCTTGTGAACCGCAAGGGGAACAACCGGACGCGTCAGTATCCAGAGCTGCTGGATATCGCTTCTTACTGCCGTGCCGATTCGGTCATTCTGGACGGCGAAATCATCGCGCTGGTAGACGGGGTGCCTTCCTTTCATCAGGTCATGAAACGGGACAGCCTCCGCGTAGAGCAGCAAATCAAAGCCCGCGTCCAGCAGGTTCCGATCGTCTATATGATCTTCGACATCCTGTATTATAACGGCGAATGGGTAACGGGACGGCCGCTGCGCGAGCGGCAGCAGCTCCTGACGGAAACTGTGATCCCCAGCGGGCACGTCCAGCTTGTGCCGAGCTATACGGACATCCCGCTGCTGCATGACGTGTCGGTCCAGCACCGGCTTGAAGGCATCGTTGTCAAAGACGTTAACAGCGTCTATGCCCTGGGCGGCAAGGACAAGCGGTGGCAGAAGCGGAAGAACATCCAGGACGTGAACGCTGTAGTCGGCGGGGTGACGTTCCGGGACGGCATCGTGAATGCGCTGCTGCTCGGCCTGTACGCCGAGGACGGGAGGCTGGTCTATATCGGCCATGCCGGAACGGGCAAGCTGAAGGTGGCCGACTGGCGCAGCATCACCGAGCGGGTCGCGGACATGGCGGTGAAGGACCGTCCCTTCGTCAACCAGCCGGAGCGGCACAAAGGGGCGGTATGGATCCGTCCCGAGTGGGTGATCAAGGTGAATTTCCTGGAATGGACGCCCGGCGGCACCCTGCGCCAGCCCAGTATTCAGGCGTTTGTCGATGTTTCTCCCGCGGACTGCCGGTTGGATCCGTAGCTTCCAAAGGATCACGGCGAGGATCTATGGCCGTGACGTTCCATCATGCAGCTCAGAAATGGCATCCCGCCTAAAATGATTGGAGGTATCCGTATGCCGCGAACCGTGAAAGGCACGATTTCGATCGAGGGACAAGACATTCCCATTACCAATCCCGATAAGCCACTGTGGCCGGAAATGGGCATTACCAAGGCCATTTATTTGCAAAAGCTCGCGGCGCTCGCTCCTTATTTGCTGAAGTACTGCCGGAACCGGCTGCTCACGACGATCCGCTATCCGCATGGGGTGCCTGGCGAATTTTTTTATCAAAAAAATGCGCCGGAGCCGCTCCCTCCCTACGTCCAGACGGCCGAGAAGGACGGGATCAATTACATCCTGCTGAACGGCCTGCCCGAGCTGCTCTGGCTGGGCAACCTGGCCGCGCTGGAGTTTCACCCGTCCCTCCATTACGTAGGGAGCACGCTGCCCTGTGAATGGATGATTGACCTCGACCCGTCGCGGGAGGTCGAACCGCGGATCATGGAGGCCGCGTCCATCGTCGGCAAGGTGCTGCGCTCGCTCGGACTGCAGTCGGTGCCGAAGACGTCCGGGGCGACGGGTATTCAGATCATCGTGCCGATCAATGAAGGGATCACGTTCGACGAGCTGCGCACCGTCGGGCATTTCGTCGGCATGTTCGTGACGGAGAAGCACCCGGAACTGTTCACCCTGGAGCGGCTCAAGAAAAACCGCGGCGATAAAATCTACTTCGATTACCTCCAGCACTATCAGGGAAAAACACTCGCCGCCCCTTACACCCCCCGGGCACGTCCAGGCGCGACGGTGTCAACCCCGCTGCACTGGGAGGAAGTGGACAGCAACGTTGCCCCGACCGATTTTCACCTGCTTAACATCGAGGAGCGGCTTGCCCGCCACGGCGACCTGATCGCCGCGCTCGCCCCGCAGCCAATCGAGCAGGTGATCCGCCATTTAAGCGCATCAAAGCCCGGAAGGTAACCTTCCGGGCTTTGATGCATTTCACGGGTCAGTCCAGCTTCGCTGCCCCGCTAATGGATATCTTTTTTCTTGAAACGGCCGCCCTTAACGTCATGGATATTACCAACCGCAAGGAAGGCATCCGGATCCCAATCACCGACGATGGCCTTCAGCTTGGCCTCTTCCAGACGGGTGATGACCACGAAGATCACTTTCTTGCTGTCTCCGGAGTAGGCTCCTTCCCCTTCCAAATACGTGACGCCGCGTCCCAGGCGCTGGGTGAGGGCATCACCGATGTCCTTGTATTTCTCACTGATGATCCATACCGATTTGGACTGGTCGATCCCTTCGTTGGTGATATCAATCACTTTAAAGGCGATAAAGTAGGCGATCAGCGAATACATCGCGTTATTCCAACCGAATACGAAGCCCGCGCTCGTCAGGATAAAGAAGTTGATGAACATGATAATCTCCCCGACGGAGAACGGCGTCTTTTTGTTGATGAGAATCGCGACGATTTCGCTGCCGTCCGTGGAACCCCCTGCCCGGATGACCAGGCCGACGCCCGCACCGAGGATCACGCCTCCGAAGATGGCTGCCAGCAGCGGATCGAACGTAATGGGTTTAACGGGTTCCAGCAGCGCGGTGCCAATCGACATCACCAGGACGGCTGCCAGCGTGGAGAAGGCAAACGTCTTGCCGATTTGCTTGTAACCCAGAAACAAGAAAGGAATATTGAGAACCGTAAGAAAAATGCCGAGCGGCAGATGAAAAAGGTGGGACAGCATAATGGAAATGCCGGTAATCCCGCCGTCAATGATGTTATTGTTTACGAGGAATACTTCCAGTGCAACAGAGACCAATCCGGCTCCGATCAGCATGACCAGGATGCGCATGAACACTCTGGCTTTCGAGGTCGGCGCCTTGAGCGGCTGCAAATCCTGCGGCAGGTTTGGCCTATCCGTGGATTGCGGGTTTGAAGGTACAGCCATCGAATCCCCCCGATTCTATAGATTGTTGTAGCATAAAGGGACATGAAACGCCCGGGTAGCATCGTGTACAGCCTAAGAAATCTGGACTTCCGTGATTATTCCCTTACTTTATTATATCATAGTTTTTAGCTGTATATTATCAGGATGGGAGTTTTTCTGTCATGAAATCCTTATTATTATTTATAGCGGCCGGGCTGGCCGAGATCGGCGGCGGTTACCTGGTATGGCTGTGGATCAAGGACGCGAAGCCCTGGTGGTTCGGCGCGGCGGGCAGCCTACTCCTGATCCTGTACGGGATCATTCCCACCCTGCAGAATTATCCTTCCTTCGGCCGGGTTTATGCCGCATACGGGGGCATCTTTATCGTCCTTGCCCTGCTGTGGGGCTGGTGGATCGACAAAAACACGCCCGACGTCTACGACTGGATCGGAGCGGCTCTGTGCATGGCCGGCGTATCCGTCATTCTATGGGCTCCACGGCACTAGGCTTGGCAGCAGCAGATTCCGGGCCACGCAGTCATAACAGCGGGGACAGCATCCGGCACAGCACTTCCGCCAGCTTATGCAGAAACGGCCGGGCCTGAAACTCCTCGGTTACGATTTGATGGCTCTGGCTCATATCTTCCTTGAAATCTTTCACCAGTCGGTCGATCGAGGACTGCTCGAACAGCGCTGCCGTCAGCTCAAAGTTGCAGAAAAAGCTTCGCATGTCCATATTAGCGGTACCTACCGAGGCCATCAGATCGTCGACGATCATGACCTTGGCATGAATAAAGCCTTTCTGATATTCATAGAACTTCACTCCGGCCAGCAGGAGGTCTTCAACATAAGAGAGCGAAGCCAGGTGCACCAGCCTGGAATCGGCTTTCAACGGAATGATGATCCGCACGTCCACTCCGCTGACCGCAGCGGTTTTGAGTCCTTCATAGATGCCCTGATCGGGAATAAAGTAGGGCGAGGTGATCCAGATCCTTTTTTTCGCGACCGTAATCGCGCCAAAGCACATCTCCTGGATGGCATTCCAATCCTGATCGGGTCCGCTGCTGACGATTTGAACCTGTTCATCGGCTTCGCATTGATGCTTGGGAAACAGCGCAGGGTCCGACAACCGCTCGCCTGAAGCGAGCTTCCAGTCGCTCAAAAACACATTTTGCAAAAAATAAACGGCATCTCCCTCGATCTCCAGGTGCGTGTCGCGCCAATACCCCATTTTCTGATATTTCCCCAAATAGTCATCGCCGACATTCAGCCCGCCGACAAAGCCTTTGGTTCCATCGACGACAATAATTTTGCGGTGGTTGCGGTAGTTGATCCTGCGGTCGATCATGGCCAGAAGCGGCGGCAGGAAGAAGTGGAACTCCACGCCCGCTTCCTTCAGCTCCTGGATGAACCCGCGCCTGCGACCAAGCCTGTAGCTTCCAAAACCGTCGCAGAGCAGCCTCACCTTGACCCCGGCTTTCGCCTTCCGGACCATGATGTCCTTGAACCGGTTCCCGATATCGTCGTCCCGGAAAATATAAAATTGAATATGTAAGTGATCTTCTGCTTTGTCCATGGCGGCGAGCATCGCGCCAAAGGTTTCCTCCCCGTCGGTCAGCACCCTGCTCTTGTTGCAGCCGGTAATCGGGCTCTCGGACAGATGGGACAGCAAATTAAACAAGCGCTCCTGATGCTGAAAATCCTTGCTGTGCATATCCCCGGCACGCTTTACCAAGGACGCCTGACTCCATATCAAGGGACGGATCTCTTGAAACAGGCGCGAACCCTGCGTACGGACCTTCTTCCTCGCTTTATAGTCCTGGGCCACAAAATAATAGACCACAAAGCCGATCAACGGGCAGCAAAACAATATAAACAGCCAGGCGACCGTCTTGTAAGGATTGCGGAATTCCAGAAGCAGAATCGTTGCCGTTTGAAAAATAAAAACGAGTAGTGCGATAAGCAGCCACAGCATACGTCAGCCTCCTTGCGGGTCAAAAGCAATCTGTATGTTCAGGATTGACCACTTTCAACCTGCTTTATTCAGTATTTACCCGGATCAGCCTCATGCAGACGCAGCGGCGGCAAAGATCACATTTTTGACATGTTTTAAGAGATCAGAGAATACATAGAAGATAAGACAAGTACAATCAAGCCGAGGAAAGGAGCCGCCATGAAAAATGCCAAAGGCAACGGGCGGGTGACGCTCCTGGTCATGCGGGACGCCCAGCATTCCGTCAAACAGCTGCATCTCTCCAAGCCCTTGATGATGGCCGTCCCCGCCGTGGCCGTTCTGTCGCTGTCCGGACTCGTTCTTGCGCTGCAGGCCCACTCATCCCAGGTGATCTCCCAACTGGAGCAAAAGGTCACCGCCGAAAGCCTGAAGAACGTCCAGATGCAGCGGACGGTGAACAGCCGGGAGCAGTCCATCGAGCGCCTGCAGAACGAAATCGTCAACCTGTCGAGCCAAGCCAAAGATATGAAGCAGAGGATGGACCGCGTGGATGAATTGGAAAACCAGCTGCAGCAGTTCATTGACAAGCACGGGACCACCAGTATGGCCGAGCCTGCTTCCGGGGCCAAAGCGTCTTCCCTGTCCTGGGATGCCTCGCAGCATGTCGGTGGCGAATATATCGCTGTGCATGAGAACGATATGCTGGACCTGGCCCAGGAGACGAAAGATGACTTTCAGGAGATGCAGACGCTGCTGCGGTCCATGGAGAACCAAATCCCTTCGACCTTGAAAAAAGCCGAGGAAACGCAGGATCGGATCTCCGGGCAGCCCGACCTGTGGCCGACCGAGTCCCGGGTGACGACCTCAAGCTTCGGCTACCGGACGGACCCTTTTACCGGAAGGGCGTCCTTCCATGCGGGGATCGATATTGCCGGGGATAACGGAAGCCCCGTATATGCGGCGGGAGCGGGTACGATCGTGACGGCTGAGAACAGCGGCGGTGCGCGGGGACGGTATATCGTCATTGAGCATCCGAACGGCCTGCAAACCTGGTATATGCACCTCAGCAAAATCCAGGCCCATGTCGGCCAAACCGTCGACAAAGGCGAACAGATCGCCGAGCTCGGCTCGACCGGGCGAAGCACCGGCCCCCATCTTCATTTTCAGGTCGTGAAGAAGGATAAGCCTGTTAACCCGCTGCCTTATATTCAGTAGTAGGGTTTGATCGTAAGAAAAACGTCTATCGACGTACCTTCAAAGAAGACAGACCGCGTTTAGCTGAAGTTTTTCTTGCGATTATAGAATGGTTCAGCTTCGCTGAATTTTATAAATTCTATAATCTTAAAAAGGAGGGATTTCAAACATGAGCAGATCCAAAGCGAGCCGGCACCAGAGCGCAACGGACACTTTGATCGGCAAAGGGACAGAAATCGAAGGGACGCTGGCCTGTGAGGCCAACCTGCGCATCGAAGGCAAATTTAACGGCGTTATTGAGAGCAAAGGCAGCGTCATTGTCGGGGAGCATGCGGTGGCCAGATCGCACATTCATGCCAAAGAGGTCATCATTGCCGGAAAAGTGTACGGCGATGTGACCACGCTCGGCCGGCTGACCATCACGGCGACCGGGCAGATGTTCGGGGACGTGCTGGGAGCAACGTCGCTGGTCATTACCGAGGGCGGCATCCTTCACGGATCCAGCAAAATGGAGCTGAAGGACGCCCCGGAGGAAATGGCGCAGGAGGCCGCCTCCACCCCGCGGTATTTGGAATCGGAAGCCGGCTGATGCGGCCCGAAGCTTCTGCTTTCTTATCTTTGCAAAAAACGCAGTCGCAAGTGAACGGATCACGTCCACATGCACTGCGTTTTTTGGCTTTTAAAATCGTGACAGGTCAGGCCGCGACGTCCCGTTTGCCGAACACGGTCCAGGCGATGACCAGAAACAAGACGTAGTAGATGGCCAGAATCAGAATCGAGAACCCAAGCGTCACACCCCCAGGTCCCACCGAAGAGGCCAGATACTGCGACAGATCCATGTGCATAAACGGCAAAAACTTCGCCCAGCTGTAGCGCTCAGGATTGAACAGCATATTAAAGATGCCCTTCGCGAACATGATGAACAGGGACAGCCCGATGGCGAGCCCGCTTGCCCGGAACACGGCCGAGAGCATGAAGGCCAGCGCCACGGTCATGAATAGGTCTACATAATCGCAAAGCATAATCAGAAAGTAATGACGCGGCCCGATGCGCTCGCCCATAAGGGACCCGCCCGCTCCTCCCGAGAAGAAGATCGCGGAGACTCCGTATGACACGGCCATCAGCAGAACCGTGCACAGCAGGCTGAACAACACAACGGCAATATATTTGGAGAGCAGAATCTTCGATCGGCTCCATGGGCGGATCAGCAGCAGCTTGATGGTCCCCCAGGAGAATTCACCTGCAACGGAGTCCGACGCGACCACAACCGAAAATATGGTGCACAGAAAAAACGTAAACGCCCCGGTCTGAAGCACGCTTTCCCATAAGCTGATATTGCCCCCGCCATCCGCCAAATGAAACAGGAGCGGCATCAGAATGTTGACGATGGCCAGGATCGACAGCATGATCCACGTCCGGGCTCTCCGGTATATCTTCATATTCTCGTTCTGCACGAGATGGATAAAGCTACCCAATCTGATCACTTCCCGTCATTTCCAAGAATTGGTCCTCCAGCGACCGGGTTACCTTCTGAATCCCGTACACCTTGAATCCGCTCTGGACGAGCCGGGCATTCGTGTCGGCAATGCCATTTCGGTCGAGCCGGACGATCAGCAGTCCATCGCGTACCGTACCTCCCCCAAGCAGCTCCTGCGCCTGCTCCGGACGGTCCAGCGCAAATGCCGTTTCCACGGTCGTCTCCTGCGCTCCCTCAACACCGGCCAGTGTGCGTACATCAATCAACCGTCCGTTCTGGATGATCGCCACGGCGTCGCACATCAGCTCCATCTCGGACAGCAGATGGCTGGAGACGAATACCGTCGTCCCCTCTTCCCTGCACAGCCGGCGCAGGTAGTCCCTCAGTTCGCGGATTCCCTGCGGGTCCAGCCCGTTGGTGGGCTCGTCCAGGATCAGCAGCTTCGGACGGTGCAAAATCGCCTGAGCTACGCCCAGGCGCTGCCGCATGCCCAGTGAATACGTCCGCACCGGATCCTGAATCCGGTTGCTCAGCCCTACGAGCTGAACCACTTCCCGAATGCGCTCCTCGGTAATCCCTGACATCATCCGGGCAAAGTGCCGGAGGTTTTCATACCCCGTCAAAAACTTATACATTTCCGGGTTTTCCACGATCGCCCCCACGTGGACGATGGCCTGCTCAAAATGATCCTTGATGCTGTAACCGCAAATTTTAATATCTCCCTTGGTGATCTTGGTCAGCCCGACCATCATGCGGATAGTCGTCGTTTTTCCGGCCCCGTTCGGACCGAGAAAACCAAAGACCTGCCCGGGAGGGATGTCCAGCGTAACATCCTCAACCAATGTTTTGGATGAGACTTTCTTCGTGACACCTTCCAGCCGAACCACCGGTTCCTGCTGCATTTCTATCACCCCTTCTGCCCAAGTCTGGCCCCATTGTAGCATATTCGCCTTGCAGATGCCCATCATATGGGAAATCTGCCTCTGATTGTGTCTGCGAATAACATAGGGTACAGCAGCCCAGGGGAATCACTGTGCGGTAAAATCCCGTCCGGAACACAAGTGCCGTGTCCGACATAGGGATGACCTGCTCACATCGCAAGCAGAATACGGATAGCTGACTGTTCAAGAGAATCGACTTCCCTTCCATGAAGTGTGTCTTTGCGCTTAAAATTATGACCAACGACTTATTATAGATACATTCTGTAACATGCACACCAAGAAATCTACATGAATCTGCATCCTTTGTCAAGGAAACTGACGGTTTTCGTCGAAAAATAACCCCACAACGTGGGGCTTATGAATCAATCCGGGTTCAGAGATGCTGCAAAAGACGCCGGAAATGAAAAAGCAAGCGTGACATCAAGCCACGCCTGCCTCTTATTGTAAATGCTCTTTAATGACATTATGGATGCGCTGCCGCTCCTCATCGCTGACCATGTAATACCAAATTCCGTTGATCTTCTTGCCCTGGCCCTTGATCTCTACCTGCTCGATGGTCTTCAGGTCGGACCGGTAATCGGTCACGAAGGTCTTCATATTGTCGAAAGTGATGTCCGTCCTGACACTGTCGCCTACCTGGTTCAGTAGGGATTCGATTTTTACGACATTCGATATTTTGAGCGCATTATTGATCACCTGCTCCAAAATTTCCCGCTGCCGTGCATTACGCCCCAAATCTCCACGCGGATCGTCATACCGCATCCGAGAGAAGGCCAGCGCCTCAGAGCCGTCCAGCTTCAAGTCGCCCTGTTTGAAATCGTATCCTTCATATTGAAAGGCAAACGGATTATTCACTTCCACCCCGCCGAGCAAATCAATGATTTTGGCGAAGCCCTCCATATTGACCTTGATGTAATAGTTGACCGGATAACCGAGGAAGTGCTCTACCGTCGCGACCGACATGTTTACGCCGCCAAAGGCGTAAGCATGGTTGATCTTGTCCGTCGTCCCGTGGCCGACGATTTCGGTTCTCGTGTCACGCGGGATGTTGAACATCAGGATACTCTGCTTGGCCGGATTTACCGTCAGCAGGATCATCGAGTCGGAGCGGCCCGGGTCGTCCTCGCGCTGATCCACACCCATGACCAGAACGGTAAACGGCTCCCTTTCATTCAGATGAACCGCCGGCGGGTTTTCGGCACTCTTGGACGTATCCGCCTGGCCGCCTGTCTTGCCATCCGAGCTGACGGTTACCGGTACAACCGACGGTTCCCGCTTTTCATATATTTCGTTAGCCGTCGCTTTGACCGAATTGTAAATATACAATCCGTATCCCGCGACACCGACCACCAGCACCGATACGACGGCGATGGTCGAAACGACCCATTTTTTCATGATGCCTCTGCCACCTTCCTAATGGACACAGCTGCGTCCTGCGCACTTGGACACGCAGCGATTAGTACGCATTATCCGCGCCGAACAGCACTTTGACCGTTTTACAAATGATGATCATATCCATCCATATCGACTGTTCGTTTATGTATTTGAGGTCCAGCTCGACCATTTCCTGAAATCCCACATGGTTCCTTCCGCTGACCTGCCACAAACCTGTGCACCCCGGGACAACGAGCAGCCTCTGCATATCATAAGAAGTATAGTCGCTTACCTCCCGCGGCAAAGGCGGTCTTGGCCCGACCAGGCTCATATTCCCTTTCAGCACATTCATAAGCTGGGGCAGCTCATCAATGCTCGTTTTGCGGATGAACCGGCCGACCCGGGTGACCCGCGGATCGTTTTTCATTTTGAACATCGCGCCGGTCACATCGCTTTGCTGGATCAAATTGCCGAGCATCAGCTCGGCTCCGCTGACCATCGACCGGAATTTGTACATCTTAAATGGTGCCCCTCCACGTCCGACGCGGACCTGGGAGAAAAACACCGAGCCTTTTGGATCCTCCAGCTTGATAAGCAAGGCAACAGCTAGGAATACCGGACATAAAAAAATCAGCCCTATCAGCGATAAGCTAATATCCAGGGTTCGCTTGGCCCAAAGGTACAACATCCTGTCTTTCCGGGGAGTGATCGGAAGGGGCTTGCCGACGTCCACCGTTTTGTTCAGCGGATTCATGCTGCTCATAATTGAACATCCTCGTCCCTTTGAAGCATCTGCATCAGGAAATCCAAGGTCAACGTACGTCCCATGACTGATCCATCCCCCGCTCTCAATATAAGTCCAACCGGACGATCATATGACAGGCTTATACTTCAGCCTTTTTAAAGCAAAGCACTATGCAGCCCTTTGATAAATAGTGTAAAATGTCTGTATCCCATTACGAAAAAACGTAAGATTTTTATGCTTTGATATCAAAATGGTGTCCTGGGCCGGGGAAAGAATCGTGGTCACAGGGACTTTCATACGGTGTGGAGGCCGCTCGGCCGCCTCGTTGCGGGCGGTTGTGGTGTTTTGTCATGCGCTCCGGCTCCTGCTGCGGGGATTCAATACGAATGCCGTATTGGTGGGCCTTAAAGGAGATGCTGCTTTCTTTCCAAGCCACGGTGCCGTACACCTGACGGGCAGGGGCATTTGGAACGTGGATTATGAACCCCAGCCTGAGCTCGGGCACAACGGGGAGATCCAAGTCGCTGATGATTACCATTCGGCTTGGCTCGTATTCCCATAAGATGACAGGACGGGTCCGATGCAGAAAAACCGTCTGGTTCCCGACCTGATGGATATACATATACGTTTGAAGATGTATGCCATGTGCTGTTAACATATTCATCGGATTATTCCTGCCTCATGGTATGAAAATCGGGATAACGCCTTATACTGGCTAAGGGATACGATCCGTCTCAACAATTGATACAAATGGTATCATTTCCAATTTTCACTTTACGATACATTTTGTAACTAGTCAATACTTATTTCCTATATGAATCTATTTTTGCGACAATTTGTTTCTAATTTTATGTATTTTTTCAGGTATTCGGAGGAGGTTAATTCATGAATCATGGTAATCGCATCGCAGAATTGCGGGACCAACGCGGCTGGACCCAGGAGGAATTGGCCCAATCCATAGGCATTACGCGAGCCGCACTATCCCACTATGAAAAGAACCGCCGTAAACCTGATTTTGAGATTCTGACCAAACTAGCTGACAAATTTGACGTTTCCATCGATTATCTGATCGGCCGTACGAACCAGCCGAAGATTGTCATGGATCCGGAGGTCCGGGATTTTGTCGATCAACTGGAGCTTTCGGACGAGGACTTGCTGGAAAAGTTCAATTTGACGATTGACGGCCGCCGCTTGTCTGAGGAAGAAGCCAAACGTTTTATCGCTTTTGTGCGGATGGAACGGTCCATGAAATAATGAAAAACCTCAGCTTTCCTTGAACTTAGGAGGGCTGAGGTTTTTATAGGTTCGGTTACCGTAATTCGACGGGGTCCCCTTTTGGAGTATATGGAAGCCAACTGCTGCAGGGTGGCCTCCCTGTCTAAAATCGGAATGATAAAACGTTTTCTGTCCCTCCTTGTCGTTTTATGTGAACCCCCCGGACACGATCTGCGAAATTTCCGCTAATCCGTCCCCTTCTCCATCTTTTGAACAAAGCGCTTCCAGTTGTCAGGATGAATCCCGCATTGCTCCAACACTTTCATGATGTCTAATTGGGTTTGCTCCGGAAGTTCTTGGTTGGACCGGGCCTCGGCACCGAACTTTCTCTCATCTCTCATCGAAGATACCCTCGCTCCACTCAACATATTATCCAAAATGATTTCCACGGCTACTCTTTTGTTGACAAATACAACGTCTGTTCCAAGTATGAATGTCAAGAATCAGCCAAGTGACTAGGTCTTTTTTATTATATCCCAAGCCTCTTCTGGATGTTGTCGTCTAATGGGACAATTGCTTTTTGAAGTAGGTTCTATTTTTGTCGAAAAAAATGGGCATACGATTTATGTCTCCAATTGAAAACATTTCGTATGCCCTTTCCAGCAATTATTGCGCAAATATGAAAATTTCAACCTTGTTGATAGGAATTCTTTCTTTATAACATCCGGTTTGGAAGAATTAGTTGTTTCCCGCTCTCGCGAGCTCGCGCATGTTGGCTTCGAAGGCGGCCAGCAGGGCAGCTTCGCCGCTCAGTCCATTCTCCTGAACCTTGCGGATTTGCTGTGTCATCCGCTTGTAATCCTTTGGAATGACGCGGACAAACTGGCCGAGGCTGTTCTCCCAGTCTTCCAGCACACGCTCGCCGACAGCACTCTCCGTGTAGTTGACATGCTTCTCGATCATGCTCTTCAGTTCCTGGGCTTCCTCTGCATCTTCAACGCGCTCCAGAAGAATCATCTCCAGGTTGCAGCGGTCGATAAACGTACCCTGCGGATCATAGACGTAGGCGATGCCGCCCGACATGCCAGCGCCAAAGTTACGTCCCGTCTCCCCAAGGATGACGACGCGGCCGCCTGTCATATATTCGCATCCGTGATCGCCAACGCCTTCAACGACGACATTCACGCCGGAGTTGCGGACCGCAAAGCGTTCGCCGGCGATGCCGCGGATGTACGCCTCGCCGCTTGTCGCGCCATAGAAAGCCGTGTTGCCGATAATGATGTTCTCTTCGGCCTTGAACGTCGATTTCGGCGACGGCTTCACGATCAGCTTCCCGCCGGACAACCCCTTGCCGGTGTAGTCATTCGCGTCGCCGACCACGGTCAGCGTGATGCCCTTCGGAACGAAGGCGCCCAAGCTCTGGCCGGCCGTTCCCGTAAAGGTCAGCGAAATCGTATCTTCCGGCAGGCCGGCTGCCCCGTACTTCCGCGTGACTTCGCTGCCGAGAATCGTGCCGACGGCGCGGTCTACGTTCGTGATCGAAAGCTCGCTGGTAACCGGCGTTCCATCTTCCAGCGCCGGTGCTGCCAGCTTCAACAGCTCGCGCATATCCAGCGTCTCTTCGAGACCGTGGTTCTGGGTCTTCGTGCGGTAGCGCGTGCTTCCTTCCGGAAGCTCCGGTGTGTGCAGCAGAACGGACAGATCGATGCCTTGCTTCTTCCAATGTCCGTTCGCCTCTTCGGCATCCAGGCAGTCCGTGCGTCCGATCATCTCTTGGATCGTACGGAAGCCGAGCTCCGCCATAATTTCACGCATATCTTCAGCCACGAATCTCATGAAGTTAACGACATGCGCCGGATCGCCCATGAAGTTCTTGCGCAGTTCCGGATTCTGGGTAGCTACCCCCACCGGACAGGTGTCCATCTGGCAGACGCGCATCATGATACAGCCAAGTGCCACGAGCGGAGCCGTAGAGAAGCCATACTCTTCGGCACCCAGCAGCGCTGCGACGGCCAGATCGCGTCCGTTCAGCATTTTGCCGTCCGTTTCCAGGACGACGCGGTCGCGCAGGTTATTCAGGATGAGCGTCTGGTGCGTTTCCGCAACCCCAAGCTCCCAAGGAAGACCCGCATGGCGGATGGAGCCCTGCGGCGATGCGCCGGTACCACCGTCATATCCGCTGACGAGGATAATGTCGGCACGGCCTTTGGCCACCCCGGCCGCGATCGTTCCGACGCCAACCTCGGACACGAGCTTCACGTTGATGTTCGCGCGCGGATTGGAGTTCTTCAGATCATAAATCAGCTCCGCCAAATCCTCGATCGAGTAAATGTCATGATGCGGCGGCGGAGAAATCAAGCCCACGCCCGGCGTAGAACCGCGCACTTCGGCAACCCAAGGATATACTTTACGGCCCGGAAGCTGTCCGCCTTCACCCGGCTTCGCTCCCTGCGCCATCTTGATTTGAATTTCGTCCGCGTTCACCAGGTAGTTCGACGTCACGCCGAACCGGCCGGACGCCACCTGCTTGATTGCGCTGCGGCGGGAATCGCCGTTTGCATCCGGAATATAGCGCGCCGGATCTTCGCCGCCCTCACCGGTGTTGCTCTTGCCGCCGATGCGGTTCATTGCAATTGCGAGGCTTTCATGCGCTTCCTTACTGATGGAGCCGAAGGACATGGCACCGGTCTTGAAGCGTCTCATAATGGACTCAATCGGCTCGACTTCCTCAATCGGAACCGGAGCTCCTGCCGGTTTCAGCTTCAGCAGCGAGCGGATCGTCAGATGCTTCTCGTTTTCACCCTGAACCAGCTTCGCGTACTTTTTGTACACCTGATAATCGCCGGTACGTACGGCCTGCTGAAGCAGGTGGATCGTCTGCGGGTTGAACAGATGCTCCTCCCCGTCCTTGCGCCATTGATAGTCACCGCCGGAATCGAGCACCTTGTCGCTTCCGTCCTTGTCGGTAAAGGCGCGGTTGTGGTGGGCCAGCGCTTCGGCCGCCACTTCTTCCAGGCCGATGCCGCCGATGCGGGACGGCGTACGGGTAAAGTACTTCTCGACAAAATCCTCTTTCAGGCCGACGGCTTCAAAGATTTGCGCGCCGCGGTAGGATTGGATTGTCGAGATGCCCATTTTGGACAAAATTTTCACCACGCTCTTCGTCGCGGCTTTGATATAGTTTTTAACGGCTTTCTCGTGCGTCACGCCGCGCAGCAGCCCCTGCTGGATCATGTCGTCCAGCGTTTCGAACGCCAGGTAAGGGTTGACGGCACTCACGCCGTAACCGAGCAGCAGCGCGTAATGATGCACTTCACGAGGTTCGCCGGATTCGAGCAGAATGCTGACTTTCGTCCGCGTTCCTTGGCGGATCAAATGATGATGCAGGCAGGATACGGCAAGAAGCGCCGGAATCGCCGCATTTTCTTTGTCCACGCCGCGGTCGGACAGGATCAGGATGTTGTGGCCTTTCTTGATTACGCGGTCGGCCGCTTCGCACAATCCGTCAAGCGCCTTACGCAGGCCTTCCGCCCCCTCCTCTGCCGGGAAGAAGATCGGAATCGTCATCGACTTGAAGCCGGGACGGTGCACGTGGCGGATCTTCGCGAAGTCCTCATTCGAGAGAACCGGCGTGTCCAGACGGATCTGGCGGCAGCTCTCAGGCTCCGGATGCAGCAGGTTGCGCTCCGGTCCGATCGTCGTTCCGGTCGCGGTGATAATCTCTTCGCGGATCGCGTCGATCGGCGGGTTGGTCACCTGCGCGAACATTTGTTTAAAGTAGTTGTACAGGCGCTGCGGCTTGTCGGACAGCACCGCCAGCGGTGCGTCGTAGCCCATCGAGGCTACCGCTTCCTGGCCGGTCGAAGCCATCGGTTCCAGCACTTTGCGCAGATCTTCGAACGTATAGCCGAAGGAGAGCTGCAGCTGCTGCACGTTGTCATGCTTCGGATTCGGCAGCTCCGGCGCGTCCGGAAGCTCATCCAGATTGACCAGATGCTCGTCGAGCCACTCACGGTACGGCTGCTCGGCAGCGATCTGGGCTTTCACTTCCTCGTCGGAAATGATCCGTCCTTCCTTCGTATCTACGAGCAGCATTCTGCCCGGACGGAGACGGTCCTTGTACAGGACATCCTCAGCTGGAATGTCGAGCACGCCGGCTTCCGAAGAAAGAATAATCAGGTCGTCCTTCGTCACGTAGTAACGGGACGGACGGAGTCCGTTCCGGTCAAGGATGGCACCGATTTGGACGCCGTCGGTGAACGCCATAGCCGCTGGTCCGTCCCACGGTTCCATCAGCGTGCTGTGGTATTCGTAGAACGCTTTTTTCGTTTCGTCCATGCTTTCATGGTTGTTCCAAGGCTCCGGCACCATCATCATGGCGACGTGTGGCAGGGAACGTCCACTCAGGTACAGGAACTCAAACGTGTTATCGAACATGGCGGTATCCGAACCGTCCGGATTGATGACCGGCTTGACCTTCTCCAGGTCATCCCCAAAAATATCGCTCTTAAACAGCGACTGGCGCGCATGCATCCAGTTCACGTTGCCGCGGAGCGTATTGATCTCCCCGTTGTGAATCATGAAGCGGTACGGGTGCGCCCGTTCCCAGCTCGGGAAGGTGTTCGTGCTGAAACGCGAGTGAACGAGGGCGATCGCCGTCTCCACCAGCTCGTTTCTCAGGTCCAGATAGAACTGCCCCACCTGATTGGTGGTCAGCATCCCTTTGTATACAATTTTCCGGCACGAAAGGCTGGAAATATAGAAGGAGTCCGCCTGCGGAGCGTCGCCATAACGGATGGCCAGCTCGGCGCGTCTGCGGATAATGTACAGCTTGCGCTCGAAGTCCATTTCGTCCTTCACATCGATGCTGCGTCCGATGAAAATCTGCCGTACGTACGGCTTGGCTTCCTTCGCGGATTTGCCCAGCATCTCGTCATAGGTCGGAACGTCGCGGAAGCCCAGGAACTGCTGCCCTTCTTCCCGGATGATTTCGACGAGCCGGCTCTCATGAGCCTCCCGAACGGCTTCGTCGTGGGAAAGGAACAGCATGCCTACGCCGTATTGCCCCGGTTCAGGCAGCTCAAAGCCGATCCGGGCCGCTTCTTCCGCAAAGAAGCGGTGAGGAATTTGCAGCATGATCCCGGCGCCGTCACCGGAATTGGGCTCGCTGCCCTGTCCGCCGCGGTGCTCCATATTCTCGAGCATCGTCAGAGCCTGGCCTACGATCTCATGGGAGGCCCGGCCTTTGATATGAGCGACGAAGCCCATGCCGCAGGCGTCTTTTTCAAACTGCGGATCATAAAGTCCCTGCTTAGGGGGAAGTACCGTATGTCTCATGGAAAGCAACCTTTCTATCTTCAGAATAAATAAATGCAAGTAAATCCAGATACATCAAAATAAACCAGTACGAAGACGACATTGGCTACAAGAATAATACTTCATGCTCACTAGGGGAATGGGGTATGCGACAACGGCGGAAATCCTCGTTGCATGGGGGAATGGTTTTCTTTTTGTTATAAAACGTCGATAATTATTCAAAATGAATTGGTTATATTATTTTAACACCCACTAAACCTCTGCGCAATTTAAACTTTTTATGAATGTGATAAGAAATGTTTTGCAGTGAAGCATTAAAGCGGCATGTTGTAATTAACCTGAAAAGCGCATGATTATTCATTTCAACCAGGTTTTTTCCAATATACAGAAAAACAGCCTCCCCCAACTTAAGAGGGAAGCTGTTTGTCGGCGATGCCAATGGTGCCCTTGTGCTTCATGTCGCCGTTTTCGTGGAAATAATTGCTGTACAAAAACTGCAGCCGGCTGACCCAGCGCATTTCGCTGTTCATCGCGCGCAGCATCAGCTTCTGGACCTTCGGGTCCGTCGCCGTCAGCATCAGGTCCGAATAATTCCACGCGGCTTCGAGTGCGTCATCGACGGTCGTTTTCAGTCCGGTTACATACGCCCTCGGCGTTTCAACCTTGCTGAAGACCGGGTAGCAGCCGGTATGCTCATAATAGATACGGGTCAGCTCGGCGAGACGGCCCTGCCGCTCCTCTTCGACCACGCGGCTGAAATAGATCCGGTGGTCCGGGGGAGCCAGCTCCTGAAGCCTTCGTCCCTTACGGATCGCTTCGTACTCGCCCTGTATGGCTTTCTGCAGCTCGCCGGCCGGCAAATACCCGTTATGTTCACTAGTTCGGTAAAACAATCAACCCCCGCCTTTCCGATAGGCTAATGTTACGATACTGTATGCCCGGATACGGCGGGGGGTGCCATTTGTCAAAGCCACCGCTTCATCAGCGGTCAGATCTCAATGCTCTCTCCCGGCTTGAGCGCGTGTCCTTCAATGCCTTCCTGATGAAGACGGTCGCAGAAGAGCGTACTGTTCTGGTTAATGGCAGGGAAAGTGTTGTAATGCACCGGAATGACGCGGTCCGCCCGCAGCCATTTGGCCGCCAGCAGCGCATCGTCCGGTCCCATCGTCAGCACGTCGCCAATCGGCAGCGCGGCAGCATCGATCTGATTCATTTCACCGATAAGCCGCATGTCGCCGAACAGCGCCGTATCTCCCGCATGGAAGAACGTTTTGCCGCCCATGGTCAGCAGGATGCCCGCCGGTTCTCCGGCATAGATCAGCGCGTCGCCGTCCTGAACCGCAGAGCTGTGGAAAGCCAGCGTATATTTGACCTTGAATCCGTCAAACTGCTGCTGCCCCCCGATGTTCATGGCAAAGGTTTTCGCGCCCTTCTTGCGGCAGAACTCCGCCAGCTCGAACACGGCGACAATCGGACAATCATTCGCTTTGGCAATCTCCAGCGCATCGCCAAAGTGGTCGGAGTGCCCATGGGTGAGCAGCACCGCATCAACACGGATATCCGCAGGCGCAATACCCGATGCCGGATTGCCCGAGAGAAACGGATCGATGATCACGCTCCGGCCGCCTTCCTCCACCACCACACAGGAATGACCATAATACGTAATTTTCATATGAACGCCACCTCCTCATTATCCTTTACCCATAAACATTTTAAACTTACGGGATTTATTTGTAAAAGGAGTGGTTGCCGATCGTCTTGGCCAAGGTCCGCGTATGGTGAACCGTCAGGTCGTCGGCCAGCTTCAGCGACAGAAAATAATACGTATCATCCGAGACTTCCTTGCGTCCGTTAAGCGCCTCATTGACGGCATAAATCGAATCCTCGTTCGGCTTCACACGGTCAAAACGGCCGTTCGCCACAGGACTGAACTGATATCTCTGGTAAATGACTTTTCTAATCGTATCGGGAAAATTGGCTGACCGCAGCCGGTTCAAGACAACATTGGCCACAGCCACTTTGCCTTTGTACGGTTCGCCTTCGGCTTCTGCCATCACGATTCTACGGAGCAGAAGCACGTCCTCAGCGGTTACCTTGTACTGTTTGGTCGCTTCCGACTTCTGGGAAGGACTGAGCAGTTTGGTCCGGCTGAAGAATAACGTGGTGGGGGGATTCAGTTTTGGATCCAGCTTCGGCTTGGCTGCAACAGCTACAGCTTTCTTCGCCTTAGGCTTCGCTTGCACAGCTTTGGCCTTTTTGGCGGGCGCCGGTGTTTGTGCTGAAATCCCTTCGACAAAAAGGGGATGATGCTTAACGTTCCATTTTTTCAATAAATTTACATTCAAAAGCTGCACGGAGTTTTCCGCGGTTAACGGGTGTTTTGCCCCCTGTATAGATAAATGCTGCGGGCTTGCGCCTGCTTTATCGTTCTTGCTGTATGTTACAGCCCCCAGTTGATTCGTGCTGTCGTTATACTGCATTTTATGCATCTGCTCGTTTTGCAGCAGCATGCAAATTGCAGAGAAACACACCAGAAGCACACCGATCAGCAGTGCCATCCAGCGGTTTTGACGTAATGTGTACATGTTTCTCCTCCTATATTTCCGGCACATTCCCTCTTTAAGTAACCAAAAATACAGGTTTTGAATAACCTTTGGAAACATTTTCAGTCAATTGCTGTATCCGAGATCGTACAATAACTGACAAACAGGACAGTCTTTACAACACATGTTGCTTAGGAACGGCACAAATTTACTTCACAGGATACGGCAACAAAGGGAACTCGATATTCGATCATGTGCGGAAAAATATATTCGATTTCTATTGCTATTTATTTCCAATCTACGAATCTTTCATTTGAACGGCCTCTAGTATCTCATACATTGGCTTTTCGTGCAAATGCGTGGAAAAAAGTACAAATTCATCGACCTCCCAAATCAGAGGCTGATTTTTCCCTTCAGAACCGGATTTTTCCACTGTCAAAGACGGTAAATTGGAGCCTGTAAAAGGCGATTTTCCCGCGTATTTACGGGCAATCGTGACATGGGGACGGTAAGGCTTCGCCTCTTTTGCGAACCCCAGTTCCCCCATCCCGGAAGTGACCGCTTCATAGAGCTTGTCCAGGCCGCCGGATTGGTCAATTACTCCAGCCCATAACACCCGGGGAGACTCCGCTGACCCGAAGGTGCCGAACGCTCCAAATTCCAGTTGAAATGGGTTGATTTTCAAGGAGGCCCTTTTTAAGGCAGCCGCGATTTCCGGCACTCTTCCAGCATCAGCGTCCCCCAGAAACTGGACGGTAATATGGTAATCCTCCCGGTGCGTCCATTTTTTAAAAGCGAGCTCCTTCTCGTTCCGGTGCCTCCATTCTTCCAGTAATGATCGGATCGATTCCGGTATCCGGACCGCGACGAATAGCCTTAAAGGCTTATCTTGAACTGGTTTCTCTTTCATTTCCATGCAAGTAATTCCCCTTTCTTCCCCTTTGCGCCGCATAAAAGGATCCTGCAAAAATTGGTACCGAAGGTATAATTCGCATGAATTCCTTCATTAATATAGTTTCACCTTTCGGGCCCATTGTCATGCAGCAGAGTTACGCAAAAGCATACTCTTAGGAGGGCGTTTACTTGACCGCTGCTCCCTTTCATTCACTTGGCCTCGGGTGACCCTGTTGTATATCGTTTCAAATCTGTTATCCTGAATATATTCATAATATATAGACTGAACTAAAGATTTGCATTAAGCTTCCTGTTATAGCAGCCCCATACGGCCTGTAACATTTCATTAGTTCATTCTATTTAGAGTAGCAGAAACATCACATCACGGGTACATACAAGAAGGAGGCTGAAACGGTATGAAGCAAATTGTTTGTCTGCATTCCCTGACTCCGGAGCAGACCCAATTGATTGAACAAGCCGCTCCCGGCTATAAGCTGACCGTCGTCAAAAGCACCGATGCGGATCCCGCACTCATGAACGAAGCGGAAATATTGGTCGGCTGGTCCAGGCAGATTGCTGATCAGGTGCTGAATCAAGACAGCCGGCTGAAATGGCTGCAGACCTGGTCGGCCGGCGTGGACACGCTTCCGCTGGACAAGCTCGAACAGAAAGGCGTGCTGCTGACGAATTCCAGCGGCGTCCATGCGATTCCGATCTCGGAGACGATCCTTGGCATGATGCTCTCCTTCTCGCGCCAGCTGCACGTCTCGGTCCGCAATCAGCTCAAGCACAGCTGGGAGACCAATCTGTCCGCGCCGGGACGGGACACCTTGTCCGAGCTGCACGGCCGAACGGCCGTCATCGTCGGCGTCGGCGAGATTGGCAGCGAGACAGCTCGCCTGGCCAAGGCGTTCGGGATGCGCACCGTCGGCGTCCGCCGTTCCGGCAAAGCCGATCCACACGTGGACGAGATGTTCACCATGGACGGGCTCCACAAGGCGCTGAGCCAAGGCGATTACATCATCAGCGTGCTGCCGCTTACCGATGAGACGCATCACCTGCTGAACGCCGATGCCTGGGCGGCGGCCAAGCCGGGCGCCTGCTTCATCAATGCGGGCCGCGGGCCGACGGTGGATACGGCATCCCTGCTCGAAGCGCTCCGCAGCGGGCAGATCAGCTGCGCCGGGCTCGACGTGTTTGAGAAGGAGCCGCTCCCTGAGGACCACCCGTTGTGGGACATGGAGCAGGTTATCATTACACCGCATGTTTCCGGAAGCACCGACCGGTATACCGAGCGGGTCATCGATATTTTTGTCGAAAACCTGAAGGCCTACGTGCAGGGAAAAGAGCTTCCGCGTAATCTCGTCAATTATGAGCGTGCTTATTAATACGGACATCTCTCAGCAGCTGTCCCCCGCAAGGCGGAGTTTTGCCTCCGAAATTTTCCGGATGCTATGCGAGCGTCCTGATATCTTCGGAGCATGAAAAAAGGCTGTCCCGCGTTACCGGTCGATTCAGACCGGATCGTGAGACAGCCCTTTTGGGCTTGATACCCGTGATGAGCACTGAGATGATTGACTTGACTTCAACTCATGACGGTAATCTTCTTCTATTATAATGAGAAACTTCTACTTAAAGTGATGAGAGACTTCTATTTATTAAGATGAGGAACTTTCTTCTATTATATAGTAGAAAGTAATCGCATGCCGGATTGCTTATCCGCCTCCGTCACCCGCAAAGCCAGACGTTCCGGACAAAGCCGCCCTTCCATACCCGGGCGATGTCCAGAATGGCAAAGCCCGCCTGCTGAATCGATTCCGCCGCTTCCTCCGTCGATACAATAACAGCCCGCTTCGCCATACGGCGCAGGCTCTGCAGCATAACGAGCCGCTGATCCGTGCTGAGCACCGAGCACAGGTTGTACGGCATGTCCAATACAGCCGCATCGAAGCGATCCGTCACCTGCGTCATATCGCCGAGCGTCACCACCTCCGGATAGCCGAAGTGCTTCAGGTTGGCCCGGGCCCCCCGGATGGCCAGCGGATTGATGTCCCAGCCCCGGATGTCGATGCCCATCGACAGGGCTTCGATCAGCACGTTCCCCATGCCGCAGCAGGGATCGGCGGCCCGGACACCCGCAGGCTCCGGTACAAGGATGTTCACGAGCGAACGGGCGGTCGTGACGCTGAGCCCGGTGGAATAATTGTGCGGCTTGTCCTTGTGCAGCCGCCAAGCGCGTTCGGGATACCGGCACCACCCGAGCGTCCACTGTCCCGCGGCGGACAGGAGGCCGAACTGCACGTCCGGATGCTTCATCTCCGCCTTCCCCCGGATGCTGCTGCCGACACGGCGCTCAAGCATCCGCTGGTCCTCGTAGGAGCAGGGATCGCCGGATTTGACGTACGTTACTTTGAATGTGGCGTCCCCAAGCTCTAACTCCGAAACCTGCCGGGCAATTTCTTCGATCGAGTCGCCCTGCATCAGCACGTCCAGACGCATCGACACATACGGACTGCGGTCCGGGTCAAGCAACCGGGAGCTGCGCAGCATGAGGCCCCTCCCTTTCAAGGGTTTCGCCTGCCCGAGCAGAGCATTCAGCTCCATCCGGCACAGCTCCGTTTCCGACTCGTGGCTGGCGTACATATAAATAAACTCCGATGGTTCGGATGTCAATTCCATAGTTCCTCCGTTCGTTCTTCCTATCTTCAGGCTCCATTGCGATCTAACCGTTCAGCACCGTCACTATTCTACATTCCCAAATTCCCATTCCCAATCAAGAACCGCGTGTGCAGAATGGCAGGCGAACTTGCCTGGCTCCCTTTTATAAGCACACCGACGCCAGCAGCCGGTAAGATTCCAGCCGCTCGGCATAACTCATCACCGGCGTGGTGACCAGGAACTCATCGCACCCGAAGGAATCCGCCAGCTCCAGCAGCTTCGACTTCACCTGCTTCGGCGACCCGGTGATCAGCCGGGTCGCCTGCGGCTGCGGCTCGCTGGCCTCAGCTCCCGGCCGCTCGACTTCCGGCAGGGCTGACCGGCGGGACAGCGCCAGCGCCTCCTGCTCCGTCGCGGCGCAAATGACGCCGATGGCCGCGATGCTTCTCGGCCGCTCCAGCAGCGCCGACGGCTTGAAGCCCTCCCTGTAAGCCGCCAGCACCTCGGCGCCGTCGCGGTCGCTCATGAACTGGCCGAACACGTAGCCCGTGCCGTTCTCCGCCGCGAAGCCGGCGCTCTTGTTGTTCGTCCCGAGCATCCACAGCTCCGGCTGGATCCGCGGGACGGGCTTGGCCGCGACCGGCACGTCCTCGTACGCATAGCGGTCCTCCAGCAGCTCGATCAGCGAGCGGACCCGGGCCGGCATCTCGGCCACATGCTGCAAATAATTGCCGCTCAGCGCCATCGAGGCATGCGCCGAGCCGCCGGGTGCCCGGCCGATGCCAAGATCGATGCGGCCGGGATAAAGCGCAGCCAGCATGCGAAAGTTCTCCGCGACCTTCAGCGGGCTGTAATGCGGCAGCAGGACCGCCCCCGACCCGATGCGGATTCGCTCGGTCCGGGCTCCGATATGCGCCAGCAGCACTTCCGGCGCGGCGCAGGACAAGTTCACCAAGTTGTGGTGCTCCGCCGCCCAATACCGGGTGTAACCCCATTGTTCTGCATGGCGGGCCAGGCTGGCCGCTTCCTGTAGTGCTTCCTCAAAGGACGCCTCTCCTATTTTTGGTACAAGATCCAGCACGCTAAGTTTAAGAGCGCCCATCCGGTCTTTCCTTCCCTTCTATGGCTGCCTAATCCAGGTCGTAAATGGAACCTACCTTCAATCCGTACAGCTCATTGTAAATTTTTTCAGCAAACGCATCCGTCATGCCCGCAATATAGTCGATCACCATGTGCTCCCACGTCCAGATCGGATTCGGCCCGGCCTGATCCTTCTCGAACCGCTGCAGCCAGTCGGAGGGGATAATCGATTTGGAGGCGACCGGATCGAGAAAAGCGTCCCACAGCCGCTGGATCATCCACTCGCTGCGCTTCTGCAGCCGCTGCACCCGCAGGTCGCGGATCATCGTGACCCACGCGAAGCTTTTCAGCACGCTGACGGTTCGGAGCATATCCTGATCCTCCTGGCCTTCCTTGACGAAGGTCACCTTCTTCCAGCCCCCGTCGTCAATGACGCCGAGGCTGCTGACGAACAGGCTTACCCAGTAAGCCTTGACCTCGCGGCGGGTACGGGAGTAGTCAAACTCGCAGTACGGAAGCTTCTCATTCCACACTTTTAAAAAGGACGTCAGCACTTCCTCCACCTTGTAGCGGATATGCTCTTCCGGGCAGTTATCCCAGAACGCGTCCTCCAGCGTCATGACTTTCTCGACGATCAGGCGCAAAATATGCGGATCCTTCAGAAAATGCTCGTGCACTTCGATTTTTCCGGCCTTGATGCCGTCTTCGAGGTCATGGGCCGAATAGGCGATATCGTCGCATAAATCCATCAGCTGGGCTTCGAGCGTCTTTTTGCCTGCAGGAATGCCCCAGTCTTGGCGGATCTGTGAAATATAGCCCCATTCGTGCTGGTACAGCCCCTTTTTGAGCAGGGTGCCGGGGTATGGATATTTATTGATGCCGAGCAGGATCGCGTCGGACAGGTTCAGGCCGTCCACATTTTCCCGCTTCTCCAAAAACATGATCAGCCGGAAGTTGTGCGCATTGCCTTCGAAATGCTCGTATTTTTTCCGCAGCCTAGCGCGGACGTCGTTCACTTCATCCGGGGACAGATGCAGCCCCTTCACGGCTTCTTTCGTCCGGTCCCGGATCAGCTGATCCAGAATGCCGTCCAGCACCTCTTCCCCTTTATGTCCAAAAGGAGGATGGCCGAAGTCATGCGCGATCGCCGCGCATTCCACCACCTCCGGATCGATTACGAGCCCCGGATTGTCCGCCTGCTCGTCGCTGACCTCGGGATGCGCCCGCAGCAGGCTGCGCGCTGCTTCCCGGGCGATTTGCGCCACCTCAAGCGAGTGGGTCAGCCGCGTCCGGTAATAGTCCCCCGTACCCGCGCCGAACACCTGGGATTTGCCCTGCAGCCTCCGGAACGTCGGCGAATGGATCAGCCGCGAATAATCCCGCTCATATGGCGCGCGGGACGCGTCGGATTTCACTTGTTCGGGGTACTGCCGATGCTCTCTTTTTTCTTTAATGTTCATGTACAGCACTCCTCTCTCGGGCAGTATGGTTTTTTTATTATAAGCGATTTTGCCGGAGGTGTACTAACATGGGACGCGGGTGAGTGTCTATTTTCCCTAAAAATGCAAAGTTTATCGCAAATATCCGAACAGTTGGTGTCAACATCACTGACAGTGGATTGACAGGTAGGCATCGCTCATAGATTCACCATTGTCGAGACTGGGAGCCTGCGGGTTTTGACGGGTATTATCCCAAGCCAAAAAGAAACCCTTCATCCTGGGGATGAAAGGTTCCTGATAGAAATGCTTCATTCGATTGCCTTATAATGCTCAATCGGATTCCGCCGGCTCCACGGCCTCCAGCAGCGCGCGGTCGAGATCGGCCGCGTATGCTTCCTTCGCTGCCGGGCTCCAGTTCAGCACGCCGCCCATATATTCGATGACTGGCGCCTTCCAGGTGCGCACGAGCTGAATATCGAACAGCGTCGCGCCGAGCCGGCGGGTAAAAAAGTCCACCGGCGTCGCCGCCATCTCCGCTTCCAGCGCATAGGCCAGCTGGCCGAACAGCATCAGCGGCAGCCCGTGCGCTTCCGCCTCCGCCCGGTGGCTCTGGATCAGCCGGAAGACGCCGGATGCATTCGTGCCGTATTTGCCGGCGATCGCGAGGGCTTCATCCGGGGCCAGACCCGCCTCGATTCCGGTCTGGGCGGTCTTCCGCACGAAAGGCTCATACTGCGCCGATCCGCCGAAGTCCCCGCCCGAAATCGGCAGATGCTTCGTCTGGCATGCTTTAAACGGGCGCCCTGTTTGTTCAGTCAGCTCCCGGGACAGCACGTCCACAATCGTCTCGGCCATCTTCCGGTAGCCCGTCAGCTTGCCCCCGGCGATCGTCAGCAGTCCCGAGCCGGACTCCCAGATCTCGTCCTTACGGGAAATTTCCGACGGATCCTTGCCCTGTTCAAGAATGAGCGGCCGGACCCCGGCCCAGCTGGACTCCACATCCTCCGCCGTAATTTGCAGCTCGGGAAACATATAATTGATCGCGTTAATAATATAGTCGCGGTCTTGGTACGTCATCCGGGGATGCGCCGTATCCCGGTCGAAGAAAGTATCCGTCGTCCCCACATACGCCTTGCCATCGCGGGGAATGGCGAACACCATTCTTTTATCCGGCGTGTCGAAGTACACCGCCTGCTCCAGCGGAAACCGGGATTGGTCGATGACCAGGTGGACGCCTTTGGTGAGGCGCAGCGTTTTGCCCTCCTTCGACGCGTCCTTCTCGCGGATGCGGTCAACCCACGGCCCTGCGGCGTTAATGACCTTGGCGGCGTGGATTTCATAGGTGTCCCCGGTCAGCTGGTCGTGGACCACCGCGCCGCGCACGTTATTCCGGGCGTCGTACAGCAGCTCCTCGACCTTGCTGTAATTGAGCGCCGCAGCCCCGTGCGCCACGGCCGCTTTCATCACTTCGATCGTCAGGCGGGCGTCGTCGGTGCGGTATTCCACGTAGTACCCGCCGCCCTTCAGCCCCTCCTTCTTGATGAGCGGCTCCTTCGCCAGCGTCTGCTGCGGGGAGAGCATCATGCGGCGCTCCGCTTTTTTGACGCCGGCCAAATAGTCGTACACCCGCAGTCCGAAGGACGTGCTGAATTTGCCGAACGTGCCGCCCTTGTGGATCGGCAGCAGCATCCACTCCGGCGTGGTGACATGCGGACCGTTCTCGTACACAACCGCCCGCTCCTTGCCGACCTCGGCGACCATTTTGACCTCAAACTGCTTCAGGTAGCGGAGCCCACCGTGCACCAGCTTCGTCGAGCGGCTGGATGTGCCTGCGGCAAAATCCTGCATTTCCACCAGCGCCGTCTTCATCCCGCGGGTCGTCGCATCCAGCGCAATGCCTGCCCCGGTAATGCCGCCGCCGATGATCAGGACGTCAAACTTTTCCTGCTTCAAGCTCTCCTTGATTTGTTCGCGATTCGTATTGGACCATATCATCTGTGCTTATCTCCCTCCAGATCGAAAAAGAGACCCCCCAAGATATGTTTCTGTGTTTTATTTAAAAGCCATGGCTGCGTGTACGGCCTTCTTCCAGCCTTCGTACAGCCCGGTTCGCTCCTTCTCCTCCATCACCGGCTGGAACTCGCGCTCGATCGCCCACTGGCCGGAGATGTCCTCCTGGCTCTTCCAGTAGCCGACGGCGAGTCCTGCCAAATACGCAGCGCCCAGCGCCGTCGTCTCGTTAATGACCGGCCGTTCGACCGAGACGCCGAGCACGTCGCTCTGGAACTGCATCAGAAAATCATTGTGCACGGCACCACCGTCGACGCGCAGCGTGGTCAGCTCGATACCTGAGTCGGCCTCCATCGCGGACAGCACATCCTTTGTCTGGTAGGCCAGCGATTCCAGCGTCGCCCGGATAAAATGCTCCTTGGACGTGCCGCGCGTCAGGCCGAATACTGCTCCGCGCACATCGCTGTCCCAGTACGGGGTGCCGAGCCCGACGAATGCGGGAACGACGTACACGCCGTCCGTTGAAGCCACGCGTGAGGCGTACGTTTCGCTCTCCTTCGACTCCTTCAGCATCCGCAGCCCGTCACGCAGCCACTGGATGGCCGAGCCCGCCACGAAAATGCTACCTTCCAGCGCATATTCCACTTTGCCGTTGATGCCCCATGCGAGCGTCGTCAGCAGGCCGTGCTCCGAGCGGACCGCCGTTTCGCCGGTATTCATCAGCATAAAGCAGCCGGTGCCGTAGGTGTTTTTGGCCATGCCTTTACTGTAGCACGCCTGCCCGAACAGAGCCGCCTGCTGGTCGCCCGCAACGCCGGCGATCGGTACCTCTGTCCCGAAGAAGTGATACGGCACCGTCAGGCCGTACACCTCGGAGGACGGGCGCACCTGCGGCAGCATGGAGGCCGGAACCCCCAAAATCTCCAGCAGCTCGTCGTCCCATTTTAACTCGTAAATGTTATACATCAGCGTGCGCGATGCGTTCGAATAATCGGTCACATGCGCGCGGCCGCCGGTAAATTTCCAAATGAGCCACGTATCGATCGTGCCGAACAGCAGCTTGCCCTGCTCCGCCTTCTCCCGGGCGCCTTCGACTTCGTCCAGAATCCACTTGACCTTCGTACCGGAAAAGTACGGATCGATCAGAAGCCCTGTTTTGGCGCGGATGGTGTCGTCTAGCCCTTGGGCCTTGAGCTCCTCGCAAATGCCGCTTGTCTGCCGCGACTGCCACACAATCGCATGGTACACAGGATCGCCTGTTTCCTTATCCCACACCACCGCGGTCTCCCGCTGGTTCGTGATGCCGATCGCCGCGATCTGTTCGGGCTTCACGCCCGATTCCGACAGCACGGACGCGATCACCGACAGGACCGAACCCCAAATCTCGTTGGCGTTATGCTCCACCCAGCCCGGATGGGGAAAATGCTGCGTTATCTCCCGCTGGGCCGTATGTACGGCTTCTCCCTTTTCATTAAATAAGATAGCCCGGGAACTCGTCGTCCCCTGGTCCAGTGATAAAATGTATTTTTCCATAGAACCCTCCCTGCTCCGTCAGCGAACGATGCGCTCGTTGTGGTTGTGCACATTCGGGATGTTGCTGGATGTATATCCGCTAAGGAAGACAAACCATGTCGCTTGGTGACGTTTACATGGCTTTCCTTAGTGACATCATACTATATTTGGAGCGGGTTCGGGTTAACAAAATCGAAGATTGGCGAAGGAAATGGAGGAGTACAGATGATGGGACTGATGAGGTGCTTGGGGAGAATTGAAGGGCGCGAAAGGGAGCGGTAAAAGAGGAATTTAGACAGGTTGAGGGCGTGGTAGCGACCTAGTGAGGACATTGTAATGAAATTGTGAGGACTTGGCGATACGAAGCGGTGACATTGTGGGGGTGTGGCGAGGACTTGGCGATGACGAAGTGGAGACATTGTGAGACGTGGCGAGGACTTGACGATGACGAAGCGGAGACATTATGGGATATGACGATGACGTAGTAAGGACATTGTGAGGACCTGGCGAGGACTTGACGATGACGAAGTGGAGACATTGTGGGATATGACGATGACGTAGTAAGGACATTGTGAGGACCCATTACAGAGGAGTGGAAGATATATCAAACGGATAAAATTATTATATTGTAATGCGTATCGATACACTATATAATAAACAACAAATATCCAAGGAGGGTCTTTTGCATGAACTATTCGATTAACCTGTTCGGCTACCACGTGGACTGCAAGCTGAACGTCGAAGAAGACCGGCTGCAGCTGGACATCGCTGAGGAAGACCAGAAGTCGCTGAAGCAGTATTTGATCCGGGTGCTGCCAAAATACGGCCGCGAAGCGTCCCAGACTTCGACGTTGGACGAGCTGGTGAAGCTCGCAATTGATGCGGAAAAAACGATGGAAGGCCACATGTCCGAACCGAAGCTCAAGCTGCCTTACGAATTCCAGCCGGAAATCAAAGAGAAGCTGATCGAAGCGGCGGCGCTGCAGGACATGTCCGCAACCCAGCTGCTGATCCGGATTATCGAGCGTAAATACCAGGAAGTTATGGGGTAAAGGGGGTTTGGGTTATGCCATACGGCAACAAGGTTAAATTTCATTACGACGTGCCCGCCTACATTAAAAAGCAGCTTGCCGAAGCGGCCAAGAAGCTGAACATGACCGCCACGGAGCTGCTGTCCAAAACGATCGAGGAAGAATACGAGCGGGTCAAACGCGAGCAAGTTTCCGCTAACTCCAGGAAATAACGGGGATCTGGGCTGCGAACCTTTCCACGGAACGGGCCTGTTCCACGGAAAGACTCAGGTATTCATAGTCCTGACCGATCCGGTCGCATGACAGCAGATGGCACTCTGTATAGTCGTCCGCCGGATCGTGTTCCAGGAGATACACGCGGATGCTCGGGTTCAGGTCCTCGATTTTGCAAAAAAACACTGCTTCCGGGGCGGCGTCCATAATCGCCTTGATGCGTTCCCGCACACACCCCGGGAGCAGCGGCTCTAACAGCGAAAACGTCTGGATGGTCGGTTGGTATTCATAAATCAGCATAAGCGGATGCCTCCCTTTTAGTATGAAAAAAATTATGATTTCCCTCCTGCCTGACTTGTCTCTATCTATGGTAGGTACTCGCGTTTTCGTTAGAGCACCTTTAGCCGCTGTAAAATCGTCAGCACCCTGTACAGATCGTAGCTTCCATTCACCGGGGTGCTGATGATCTTTGCCTCAACCGCCGCATTTACCGCGGATTCCGCCCAGGCCGGAACCTCCATCTGCTGCCGCGCCTCCAGTGCGGAGATCCGCTGCTCCACCTTTTGCAGAAGGACCTCAAGTTGGGTCAGGCGTTCCGCTTTTTTCTTCAAATCTTCCAGCTGTTGTGCCAGCTCAGTGATGTTAACACTCATTTCGGTGTGTTCTCCTCTCCATGTGTCATATTGAGGCAGTCCATACTGCTCCATGATCGCGATTAGCTTGGACGGGTATTTCGGATCTGTCGCGTAGCCGCCTTTCCAAACTGCTTCGGCCGCCTGCCGGTATTCTGCGCGCAGCACGCCGTGGTACCGCGTCGGCTTATCCTTCGTGCCGTTCAACAAAAGCTTGGAATGGTCGGCAATGGACTCCGTCCAGGAGTGATATTTGCGAAAAGATGCCGCCACCTTCACCGCCTTGCCGTTGACATACTCTGTGGTGGGCATTTCTACGCTTCCCGCTGTGCCCTTGCCTTTGATACCGAACAAATTGTTCGCCTGCCGGGCGAGCCCGCTTGTCCCCCAGTTGGATTCCAGTATGGCCTGGGCGATGGTTAAGGAAGCTGGAACACCGGTGGCCTGCATGTCAGCGATGGCGCAGGGAGCGAGGGTGGCGATGAATTCCGTTTGATTCAATCCGAGTCCCCTACTTTCTTCGTCTGCTTCACAACCTGGTGGCCGAATATTGCAAAGGCTCCCGCCAAAATCCCCTGGATGAACGTCTCCGCGTTCCAGCCATGCATCCAAACCGTAAGTAACACAGCGGCGATGACCACCATGTACACAATGCTCCAATCCGGCACCGATGGCGTCTGTTTCATGACATATCCCAAAACCCAGCACACAGCTACCACAACCAATAGCTTCGGGTCGATCAACTGCCAAATCATATCCCAATCCATGTTTCATCCACCTTTCTGGTAATAGTTAATGTCCTGCAAGCTGAATGGCGGCTGCAATGGCACCCATCACGATCGTGATGGCCGCGCCGCTGACCGTCCGCCACAGCCATTTTTGGCCGTCCTCGATCCGGTCCAGCCGTTGATGCGCTGACTTTACCGACTGCATGGCTTCCCGGGCGAGTTCCTTGGTTGTTTCAATCGTGGCGGCCAGCGTCGGCACTTGCTCCAAGGTTTTTTCAATACGTGCGAGTTGAATTTGAATCTCCACCAATGCTTTGGTCGCATCCTCCACGTCACTCACCCTTTCGTGTGGCACGGCGTTCCCCTCCTTTGAATTGGTGAAATAAGATGCCCCCCGGAGTGGTTCCGAGGGCATAAAAAATACGCCTTGCGGCGCTAATTAACTTTTCAATTCCTCAGCCTGCCTTTCAGGCTGCAGGTCTGGCCGGAGCGTGTAAGCATAAGCGAAGACCTTCTCTTTGTCATCCGCATGAATTGTATACGACGATACAACTTGGTCGATCGTTCCTTCACCATTATCTACCGGGGTGATGGAGGCGTTGGCTACTACACGAATCTGAATGTCTTTAAGCATGAATCTTCACCTCCACTCACAAAAACAGAATTTCGGCTAAAGTCATTTCGACGTCCGAAACCCTCTCTTCAGAGACTCATTTTCAGTTTTCACCTCTGCAATTTGTTGCGTCAATGGCGGCTGAAATACAGGTTCC
Organism: Paenibacillus sp. FSL R5-0378; assembly: GCF_038009285.1. NCBI lineage: Bacteria > Bacillati > Bacillota > Bacilli > Caryophanales > Paenibacillaceae > Paenibacillus > Paenibacillus sp. FSL R5-0378. The sequence goes on along the minus strand of NZ_JBBPAY010000001.1, from coordinate 1,711,063 downwards.
TGCGGCTCCGGATCATTAGGGTCCGTATAAGAAAACTCCAATTCCAATGTTTCGTGATTCACGCGGTACCCGTTGGATTGTGCGAAGTCTTCGGACAATTGCCGTACTCCAGTTTAATTACACCGACCGTTTCGGGATTACGTCCTTTCAGTGCAAGATAGGACTCGTAATCCTGTTCCTCTGTTGTTTCGACTACAAAACCAACATGTTCCTGAGTATCCAGCAAAACATTTCCTGTCTCTTTATCGAAATAAATCTTTCGTCCGATCTGATTCACGCTATCCCTCCTTATTCGGTAGCAAAGTAGTTATAAGTTCCGCCGTATCCAAGGGTGACACTCACATTAAAGTATCCACTGCCTACAGTAATGGGGTGTTGACCAGACCCTCCGGCGCCGTTATTAATACCTCTAAAGAGTTGAAATACACCTCCATTTGTAGGGGCGTCCGTACTATAAATCATCACATACGAATCCTGCACCCCACTCCAACTAGGTGTGACCAAAATAATATTGCTTGGTGTAAAGTTTAGGCCCGTAACACTTCCGTAACCTGTGGTTGGTTCGACGCGAATTTGTCCTTTTGCCCACTTCTTCCCTGTATTAATCAAGTTTATATTCGCCGCCATAGTGGCGAACGGATCTGTCGGAGAAGTTGGTATTCCTTTGCCGCTAATGGCAGTGGCTATGCTCGATTTACCATTAGCGACAGATTGAAAAATCGAATACATATCCCCTTGAGTACCATAAGTATCTGCTGACCCGATAGAAAATGTAATACGTCCAAAACCACGCACAACCTTTGCAGCGTTCGTTATTGGGCCAGTAACTACTAATCGTAATTTTACAGAGACAACGTCAGCTGGTATGGTAATTGCCGCAGTTCGTCTGTGCCACCACTGGCGATTTGCTGCGTACAAAGAACCTAAGACAATGCCGTTAGTAGCATTTATAACCTCAACGCGTACAAGATCTGTATCAAGCCCCTCATTAGTGTGGAACGTACACCCCAAATAATAATTTGCATTTGCAAATACTGCGATTGGATCCGATGACTCTAAAAATATGTGAGATCCAGCTGTTATTGATTGGTTTGGATAAAAATATCCTCCAATATTCGCGTCTTGTTGAACATAGGCCCACGAGCCTCCAGAAATAGTCCAATCTTGAAAACCAAATATCGCACTTCCATTACGCACTAGGTTAACCGAGTCGACTCGGTCTTTTTTGTAAAAGTTTGTGTCGATATATAATTTGGCATTAGCTTCAGCAGTATTTGCCTTTGCCTGTGCCCCTGAGGGTGTCTCGGCGGCTTCAGCCTTAGCCTGTGCTGCAGCAGCAACATCGCTTGCTGCTTTTACTGCTTTGGGAGTAGCGGCCATAGCTTCTGACGTGCTATTTGTTTCACTAGATAGTTGTACAATCCCCTTTTGCGTCAGGGACGCATCGGGGACTGTTATCTCACCTACCGCATCCTCTATAGCCTTAACAGCCCCATCAATCTTATCCCAGTTATCATTCAGGACAACATCCACGTTAAATGTTTCATTACCATCGGTTTCACCGTTGACTTTATATAAATTCAAATTCGGTGTTCTACTTGGCAATTTAAGCACCTCCAGATCTAAAAGCAAATTTCGAGAATGGCGTCTGCTTCAACTGATTAAATGTCATCATGTTGTTGATATCCTTAATAAGCAAAAACCGGAATTCATAAACGATAGCCATGTGTGCTGGCTTAATGTCGTCCAACACCCTCTTCAAATCCTCTATGTTCGAAGGGATACCAAGAGTACCAATAAAGGTAACGGTGATTCTATACTCACCCGGTGAAATCAGTACACTAACTTCCCCGCCGTCGTAGGCCTGCGCCACGTTTTTGATCATAGAACCCGCAACCTTGCCACTGCCTCTCAGCTTGGATTCAACATAAGAGCGTCTTTGATCAATCGGCTTATTTTTATCCGTAGGTATCCCCAGCTCCGCCTCCCACCGTTCCAACCCCCACGTCGCCGTCTTCACAAAAAACTGCTCCAACGTCTCACTCAGCGCCGCATAAAGAGCATCCATCTCCGCGCCTTTGGCATCCACATCAGCTCGAATGACCCGGCTGAATTCGTAGTAAGCTGGCAGATAGGAGAACAGTTCGGCACCACGAGAGCTTGTAAATGTAGCGTCACTCATGAACGTCCACCGCCCCCAATACGGCTACTTCCCCCGGACTGATTTGGATATTCGTATCCGCGGCACCGTTAACCGTCAGATTGGAATAATCGATGATCGGCGGGATATCCAGCAGAATGGCAGCAATTCGGGTAAAGCGGACAAGCGGATCGGCAAAAGCCAGCTGTTTCAAATAGGCGGTAATGCCGCCGATCATCTGCTCCTTGACCATGTCTAAAGTTGCACCGTCAGCCAAAGTGAGCTGGACCGAGATATCGATCGGCACCTCTTTTGCGGGCATTACCGTTACAACGGGTCCTGCCGGGGCCTTCCCTTCCCCCTGACCGTCCATCGTCGGATCAATATACTGCTGAACTGCTTCAACGATTGCCGGACTGGCTGCCCGTTTATCCATATCGACCAAATAAATGCCTACAGTCCCCGGACCTTGCCATAACGGAGCGACCTGCACTCCTCCTACGCCAGGAACCTCGTTGGCCCACTGGATATATTGAGCTTTGTTGCCGCTGGTCCCCTGGTTTCGGATTTCCGCATAGTACCGTTCCAATAACGACTCATCCGACTCTTCATCGGCTCCGCCGGTTACTGCTGCCGGATTGCTCACCGAAATGATGCCGCTGGTTGGAACCAACAACACCTCAATGACGCCTGCCGGGACGTTCCCCTGGCTGCCTGCAGTCAAGGCCGTGATGGGTGCCACTCCCTCACCGTTGCTATCCAGCGTCACGTCCGCGGTTGTTTGGTACTCAATGCTGGACTCTCCTGTAATCTCGTCAGCCGGCGTGGCTATCAAAGTTCCCTTCGCCAGTTTTTTCCCAGGCTGCCCCACAAACTTCACGGTCCCGGTCGCAGGCACCGCTGCTCTCCGGTTCACCCCGCGCTCCGCCGTTCTTAAGGTCAGGTACTCACCGAAAGCCGTACTCGCAAACCCCCGCCTCAGCACCTCCTGCGCCCACAGCGCCGCCTCGGAGAGCATGAACGCCACCGGCGCCTGCGCGTCCCAAATAAAAGAGCCCTCGGACTTGTCGATATCCGAAGGCACCCTGGCCAGCATGCGGTTCATAATGTTTTCTTCCGTCTGATCCTGCAAAAAAAGCGGCAAGTCCGCCATCAGATCACCACGCTTTCTATGATTTCAACCTCGTCCCGGACGCTTTGAATGCGACAGCTGAAGCGGCAGGCCTCGCCTTCCCACGCAAACACGAACTGATCCACGCTCTCCGTCCGCGCATCCGCCAGGAGCGCCTCCGAAACCATGCGTCGGATTTCGCTCTCGAGCAGAGCGTGATCGTAGCCGCTGCCGACCAGATCCTCCAGCTCGCTGCCGTAGTCTCGGGAATAGATGAGATGGCGGTAGCGCGGGGTACGGATGGCTTTTTCGCACCAGGTTACCCAGGCTTCCCTTTCATCCGCAACGGCGATTTTACGGGTGGGGGACATGACGAATTCCCCGGCGTCAAAATCGAACCGCCAGCTTCTCCCAAACACCGCCCCGCTTCCCTCCAATAGCTCCGTCTCCGCATCCTCGGTCCAGACCATGTCTTCCGTCTCCGGAAACAAATTAGCCACGGCCGCTCACCACCCTGCAGACGACGACCACGTCATCCCCGCCGTTTACGCGGACGGCCAGCACCCGGTCTCCGGGCTTAAGCCCGGCACCCAGCTTCAGCGCAGCATCCGGAACTTCGGTCTCGTCAAAATAAAATGACGTATCCATCGCCACGCTCCCCCAGTTCGGAGTATCCGTTCGCGTCCCAGACGCTCCGACCGCCATATAACGCGGCAGCGCAAGCAGCCCGGGCAGCTCCGCCACCATGTAGTCCTGCATTTCGTGCTTGAAATCGTCCAGCTTCAGCCCCGTCGACGTGATCGTCCCCAGTACCGCCCCGACGCCGCCGAGCGCCTGGCGCGTGTGCTTGCCGACCGAAGCGTACAAAGAGGATGCAAGCTGTCCATACGGGTCTTTATTCAAGGTAAAACCTCCTTTTGACGTCGTCGTAGGTCCCGAGCTCCAGCGACATGCTTCCCGGGTTGCCCAGTTCGCGGCTGACCGAGATGACCAGCAGCTGCACTTGGCCCAACTTAACCGCATCCCCCGCCCGAATCGTATTGATATCCGGAGCGTTCACAGTGATCGTCTCCTGGATGCCGCGCAGCTTGCTGCGGGCGAGCTCGCGGGCGGCTGCTCCATTTTTCACCTCGTCTTCCTGGATAATCGCCTGGAGCTGCCCGTACTTGGCTACGTCCTTTTCTTCAATGGCGAGGACTTTGGAGGGAACCTCTTTGCCTGTCTCGCTCGCCGCGGTCGCCAGCACCTTCACCTTCGTCGCCGCCCCTTCCAGCGTGCGCGTCTGCATCGTATCGGTTACCGCCTCAAGAACGTAGACGTCCGGGTTCGTACCCAGCTCGTACAGCTCCAAGCCGGAGGCGATCATCCGGGGATGATACAGCTTGCCGCCGGCTTTGGCGGTCGCCCGCAAATCTGCAAACATGCTGGCATACAGCGACTGCGTCCGGTACACAGCCCGGCCCAGCTCCTTGCCGGTATCCGGCAGCTTGGCGATTTTCAAATTCCAGTCGGCGGCATACTTTTTAAAACGCTGCGTCGCCGTCTGCTTCGCCGGGAACAAATACTCGTCCTCCGATTTGTCCAAATAAACAGTCCGGTCGTACAGTGTTATAGTCATCCGCTTCATGCCGTTGTTCGTCGTCTCGACTTCCCACACCACCGCAGGATGCAGCAGAGTGACGTAATCCTTTTTCCCGTAAGGAATACCGCTGATACGGATCGCCATGCCCGGCGAGATCGGGGGCAAATCCGGCGTCACCACCAAGTTGACCGTGCCCTGATAAGCGATCTGCTCCAGCGAATCCCGCAGGTTGATTGCCTCCACCAAGGGGGTCAAATCGTATTTGTCCTGCAGAATCACCTTGTAACTCATGACAGCACCAACTTCTGCCCCGGCTTAATAGCGTTCGGATCCTTGCCGATTACCTTCTGGTTCAGCTTGTAGATCTGGTTCCATTTTGAGCTGTCACCGAGCTCCAGTTTGGCGATTTTGGAAAGGGAGTCCCCCGCCTTGACCGTGTAGGTTTTGTTGTTCTCCTTCATGTCGGTGCGCTGCTTTTTGTTGACTGCCGTCCCGCCGCCAGTGCCGCTGCCAGCCGTTTTCGCCACCTTAAGCTCTCTCCACGTGCGGAGCGTGATGTCGAAATACACGTCCCCCGGCTCCCCGCCCCGGAACGTCGTTTGATGGGAGGCCACGAACACGGGCACATTGATCCCGGCTTCGCTGATGACAAACCGGAGCGGGGTTTTCATCACCAAAAAATCGTTCAGTTTGTTCATCGCCACCTGCGGATCAGGCAGCTCGCCTTTTCCCCCTTTGCAGAAGGATTCGTCGTACACTTTCGGAAAAAAGGAGGAAAACGAGATTTCCTTAATCCGGTCCCCCTGCGGAAAATCGAACTCCCCGGACGAGAGAATGTTGGCGGTATCGTAGCCCTTTTGCCTGGAAATGATCACTTCCTCCGGATTGACCGGAAACGTGAATCGTTCACCCTTCCCGGTCATTAACACCAAATCCACAGCAGTTCCTCCTCTCTGGAAACGTCGTTACACATATGCTTTCGCCCCCGGCTTGCGGTTCTGCGCAGCTTTGGCAAACTCCGAACGCAGGCGCTGCCCGATCTGCAGGATCAGGCCCTCCACATCTATGGGAGTCTCTTCATGCACAGTCACCTGGACTGCACCGGCCGGGAGATTGTAGTTGGTTTCCGTTTTAAAATCCTTCAGAAACCCCGACAGCGCCGACATCTGCTCCGGACTGATCTGCACGAGCTGTGGCGTCGTTTTGCCGCTCCCGTTGCCCCCGATTCCCGGCTTAACGCCTCCGGTTGCAGCCTGCAGCCGTGGGCCTGTTCCCATCGGAGCGGCCGGACCTTGGGCTCCGGGCAGGTAGGGACCGTAAGCTTTGCTGGTTAGTGGGAGGGGGGATGTTGGGGGCACATACCTATTCGGGTAGATCATTCCCGGTAACCCTTTTTGGGCTGTCCATGCAGGTGAAGCATATTGTCCGTACGGCAATCCTGTAGAAACAGCTGGTGCAGATCCTATGCTGGATTCAGGTTTTACGGGAGCCGGCTTGTCCTTTTTCTTCTTTTTCGAGAACAGACCCGAGACCCAGCCGCCGACCTTCTCTCCTATATAACCTCCGGCTGCACCACCCAGCATTGCTCCGACCGCCGTTCCTCCACCAGGAATAACCGATCCTAAAAAGCCTCCCAAAACTGTTCCGACGCCGCTCCCGACGGAGGACCCGATGGCTTGAGCCCGCTCTTTCCCGGTCTTTGCGGTCATAATGGATATGGCATCGGCTGCGAATCCAAGGACCCCCGGCAGATTTTTGCCTATGCCCTTGGCGGCTGAAGTCATCATTCCACTGCTTCCGATGGCTTTTACGGTAGAAGCAGCGATCCCGCTGCTCTGGGCAGCTTTTGTGGCTGAATTGGCGATCGCGCTGCTTTTACCGCCACCGAAGAAATCCTTTCCACTTTTCCACAATCCCTGTATTCCGCCGATAACGCCTTCACCAGCAGAACCAATGGTACCGATGAAATCACCCGCTGCGCCCATCGTTTTCCACGCTCGGCCCAAGGTCTTTTTCCGTTTATAAGTTTCAGTCCTTAGAGGAGTTTCCCTTTTGGCAGCGTCAGGATCGGCCGCCAGGTCCTTTTTTTCCTTATCCTTGTCCTCGCCTTTCCATGCCTTTTTGATGGCTTTGCCTTTATCCGGGATTTCCCCCGCGCTTTTCAACCCTCCGCCAAAGTTTTTAAGTGCAGAAAATACATCCTTGATTTTGTCAGAAGTGGACTTCGGCTCGTCCTTCTTCTCCCCTCCGATTTTCAGCCCTCCGATGGTCTCCGTGAGCTTTTTGACGGCGGCCGAGTTTTCCTGAAGCGCTGTAACGAGAGTGGAAAAATCAATCTTTCCGCCTAGCGCTCCCCCACCTACTGCAACATCTACAGTCGCCGTCGCCCGGATAACCTGCGATTTCACGCGATTGATTTTTTCCAGCAGGCTGTCCAGCCCTTTCGAGGCACTGTCCTTCAGTGCGATTTCGGGAACCATACGGGTTTTCCCGATCTTCAGCACCCGCCCCTGAATCCGTTCAAAATACCGCTCCATCGCCCGCAGCTCCCGGTTCGCCTTGATCACGTTTTTCGGATCGATGACGAGATTTAACCGGTAATTTAACGTTTCTGCCATGAATTCTTCACCTCCTTAACCTTGATTCATGGCTGCCATCTGTTCGATTTCTTCCTGGGAAAAAGCGAGCAGCAGCAGCCGCTCCCCGCGCGGGAGCCGCCAAAACTCTCCGGGACGAAGGTGATGCCGGGCCCACAGGTGGTACAGCATCGTCGTCATTCCCCCGGAGCCGATCAGTTTTTTAGGTCAGCGATCTCGACCCCGAAACCGGACAGCTCCAGCACCTTGTCGCCGACGGCGTCCAGTTCCCCGGCCAGCAGCATGCGGCGTACCGCCTGCTCCCCGCCCGACAGCTTCAATCGGCTTGTGATCCGCGGATCGCCCCAGCCGTTTAGCGTAAGCCCCTTCACTTCCAGCTTGCCGGTAGCTTCGGAGATAAGCAGCGCGTTGAACGTTTCGGTATCGACCTTTTCGTCCACCGCCCCTTTCACCGTCCGGCGGACCGTACACCGCTCACGGATGCTATCCACCTTGCTCGAGGTCAGGCCGTGCAGTACGATCTGCATATCCAGACGCTTGATGCGCACAGTCTCCTCCGGCAGCTTCTCCGCCGCCTCAAACAGGCTGTCCAAAATTTGTTCCTCGCTCCAGTTATCCTGCAAGCTCATGCGTTTTCCTCTCCTTCATTTGCTGAATGGTTTATGTCCCTAAATGGATGATGTTGAGAGTTTTACTTCTTGAAAAGAGTACTTACTCAGCCATTTTGCGTTTCCAGTCAGGCCGTACAATAGGTGTGCCGGTTCCAGTTCACGAAAAGAACACCCATAAGCGCAAAAGTGCGGCTATTTTCCGGGAAATCTCACCTAAGGCACGATTAAAAGCAAAAGTGCAGCTTCATTTCCGGCCAACCCGCCATTTCGCGAATTCCGCCAGAAATCAGTGCACTTTTGCTTCTATATTCTTTTAAAATGGTGACTTCGGCTGGATGAATAACACTTTTGCAGTTTGGCAGATATTTCTCCGGACTCCTTAGTCTGCCGTGATCGGGTCCAGCAGCTCGTACCCTTCAAAGGTAAACGTCGTTTCCTCCTGCACTTCCTCGCCAGCGGTCCAGTTGGCCAGCTGGATTTTGTCCGGCATGCAGCGGATCAGGCGGACGCGCTCGTGTCCGTAGGACTCGGGATCGTCCAGCTTGGAGATGATTTCAAACTTCGTGAAGCCGCGGTTGATCATGTCCGAGGTGACTTTGTAGCCGCTCATCGTGCCGGTTCCTTTTTTGCTGCCGCTTTTGTGGACCGTCCAGTCGCTGCCCACCAGCTTGAGCTCGCGCTTTTCGATTTCGACGCTGGCTTCGAGCTTATTAATGTGCGTCTGCCATACACCGTCGATATAGGCCTGGCCGTACGTGCCGAGAATGACTTTTGAAGCATCCAACATAGGGGTTCCTCCTCAGAGTTATTCATAGTTTTTTTCATAGATTGCATGGTTAAAAAAAGACCGCGGCTCTTCCATCACTGCACGTAAAAGGTGCCGAACAGCTGCTCCATCACGTCCGTCAGCTTCACATTCCACTGCAGGAACACCTGGTCAGGCTCCGGCTGCTTCACCGCAGAATCGCCGTAGTAGGCCGGGTCGAGGACGACGTCATAGCCATCCGGCTCAATGACGCTGCTCAGCGACAGCTGGCCGAGGTATTCCTTCACCGCGCCGATCAGGGCGAGGCTGCCTTCTTCCGTGTTGTTCACGCGGCCGATGTACGTCTGCTCCGCCGCCCGCTGCAGATCCGCATTGATCGCGTCCATGACGCGGATGGAGCGGATCTTCTTCCAGGCGCTGCTCTGGCCTTCGGCCGGTGTCGCCAGCGTGTTAATGCCGCGCAGCGCCTTCACCTGGCGGCCGTCAAAGAAGAGCAGGAACACGCCGCTCTTCACGGCCTGCTCCTGCTCGGAGCGCGTCCAGCGCCGGGTAACGTCCTCGAACGGCGTGACCGCGTACGTCGCGGACTGGTTCAGGCGCTGACCCGCGATCAGGCCGGCCACATAGGCGGCCGTCTGCGCGGAGCTGTAGTCCGTCCCGGACAGACGGACGCCGTTGCCCACGTTGACGATGCCCTCGTGGTTCAAGGCCAGGGAGCGGGCCGCCGCCAGATCGGCCGCGTCCTTCGACACGTCATCGGCGGCGCTGCCTCCGAAGACGGCCATGACGCCGCGACCTTCGCCGCGCAGCCGCTTGATCCAGGCGGCAAAGCTCTGCAGCAGCGCCATGTCGGCGGCATAGTCGAGCGCCAGCAGGTCGAAGTCCTGGCCTTCGGCGGCCTCCTGCATGGCGACGTAATCGGCGTTCGTCAGGCCGCCGATGCCGCTCGCGCCGCCGGTCAGCGCCAGTCCGCTGACGTCGGCCGGTACACCGCCGCCATCCACGGCCTCGGCAGTGACCCAGTCATTGCCGCCGTTGATGCTCGCGGCCAAGGAAGCGGCCGTGCCGTCCGCGCCGGTGAAGGTGCCGAGCAGCTTGGCGCCTTCATACAGGCGCAGCTCCTTTGCGGCCGGATTGCCGAGCGCAGGCTGTACCGTCACGGTGAAGCCGTTGCCGCGGCTGCCCGGGTGCTTCGCCGTCAGCTTCAAGACGGCGGCCGGCGCAGCATCGCCGCTCTGCAGCGTCACGGCTGCCGCCTGGGCCGTATCGTCCGCCAGGCGGTAGGCCAGCAGCTTCTTCGGGCCGCCGAGCAGCGCCAAGTATAGTGCCGGGTAGGCGGTCGCCCCATTTTCGCTATCTGCGGCAAACATCGCAGCAATCGCCTGCTCGCTGCCAATCTCCACGAACTCGCGGACCGGACCCCAATTGGCTTTGACCGGCACGATCACCGTTCCGCGGCTGCCGCCTTGAATGGCCGACGTTGCCGCTGCTTTAAAGTTCATATACAATCCCGGCAGCACCGGTTGATTTGTGCTTTCCCAAGTTCCACCTGCCATAAGTTAGACCACCTTCGCTTTCATGAATTGTTGGATCTTTCCCTGTACCTCGGCGATCGAAAAATGTTGACCGTCCATGTCATGCATAGCACCTGCCACGACCTCTGCCCGTACCCCGAACAGCTCCTTGGCCTGCGCCTTCAATTCCTTCAGCTCATACCTCGGCATGCCGCCTCCGGCATCCGGGGTTTTCGAAATTTTCTTTACGCCCATATCGGGCCACCTCATTTCGTGATAGGTTGAACGGCAACGCGGCGGATTAGCGCCGCTTCCTCCGCAGGACGCATCCGCCGCTGCACCAGGGTCAGCTTAAGCTGTCCATCCAGTATGGCGTCGGCCTGCATATTCGCGGAAACTTCCGCTACTGACAGGTAGCGGCGTTCCCCGTCACCAAGCGGCAGCTGGGTTTGCGCCCCCAGCTCCTCCACCAACGCGACCGAGGCATGATGCTCGGTCTCCGGGAACGGCGCCGCCAAATGTCCCACAAATGTTTTGCGGACCTCGTACATCGAAGCCCCCGCCATCTTCGTCTCACAGCCGGCAAGGCGCCACAATACGGCATGCTCCTCCCGGTCCCCGGGCCAGGACGTTTCGTAGACCTGCCACAGGTCAGCCAGCTTGCCCCGTGTCCATTCCGTCAGGGCGCTGAGCCATGCATCCGCAGGGGCAGGCGCTTCGGCTCCCGAAGCCTCCGGCAGGTATGCACCGAACCTGAGGCACCGGATGATGCCGCCCGAGGCCGGATCAAGCGCGTCCGCTTCCGGAACGCCCAAATAGTGCAGCAGGATCGCTCCCGGATCTGGACCTGCTATTTTTTGGCGCTGCAGCCCCCGAACCAGCTGCTGTGCCCAGGCATCCAGCCGGGATATCCCGGCAGTGCCGCTGTACAGCTTCACGCGCACCACCTGCCGGTAACCCGCCCAAGCAGACTTCCAAATCTCCTCGCCAAGGGTGAGAACAGCGTATGGCCCGTCGTCCCCTCCGGCCGGTGGCTGCACATCGTAGATCCGGCCTTCCAGCTCGGGAATCAAGGCAGCGACTGCCTGTTTAACGGCTTCCCTCATACTACTACTCGCCGAACCGTTTCTTTTGCGTCATAGCCCCTTCCATTCTTTTGTGTCCGCTGAATTTGTATCAACTCGGCCCCCTCCTCTCTCTATGATCATGGCTTACCGGGCAATGAGCATGTACACGTCCGCAAAAAAACCGGCCCTTCCGGCCGGCTTAACATCCACTGATTGTGTTCGGTACGCCCCTTTGCTTCATTCCCGATGATATAATCTTACACCCCGGATTCGAAAACGCTGACGGCAGTTCGGACGGTTATCGGCGGAAAATAGTACGAATATATGTTCGTGTTTTTCATCCTTTTTATTCCAAATAGGAGTGGTTAATATCAGCACTTCTGCGGCCGATTCATCCCCCGAAACTCCCGCTTCCCATTGGATAAAGAAAAAAGCCGAAGACCTCTCCGGTCCCCGGCTTGTCCCGCTTATGAGCAGGCTTTATTTGGAATTGCATGCTTTGGCTTTTTGAAGCTCGGATAACGTCAGCAGCCCGCGGTCTGCAAACGCCAGCGCCATTTTATAGAAGGCTCGCGTTCGTATTTTCGTGTACGTGTCCTTACTGACCGGCGGGTCGAGCACGTAATTGTAGACTTTATAGTCGAAAACGTCATCTTCCTTCATGTACCGTTCGCGGATCAGCGTCTGTTCCCGTTCGCCCAGCCGTTCCACGATCGACTCGATCATCCGGCAGTATGCCTGGCGGGTCGCAGGCGCGTCCACATTGTAGACGGCGACCTGCGCCGTCTGGTCCGAGGTCACGTTGGTCGGTCCGTGAAACCGTTCTGTATAAGAGGCGGTAACGTTCGCTTCCCTGACTTCAAACGTAATCGTTTTATAGATCCGGTATTTCTCCAAAATCGCTTCAACGGCGGCCTGGGTCTTGCGGCGGTCCAGCTGCGGCAGCATTTGATCCATATTCAAACACGCTCCTTCATGGATGTTCACCTAAAAAAAACTGTGGCTTGTTCGCATTTTTGTTCGTATAATGATGTTAACATACCACTTTTTGGGTATCCCGTAAAACCCGGAAATCCCGCCTTAACCACCATTTCGCTCCGGATTCCTTTTTCTTTCATGCCATTTGGTAACTATAACATCATTTTCTTTACCTTTTGGCAATATTGGATTATAGTAACGGATAGAAATAGATCAACGTCATAGAGGGAGTGGCTAAACCGTGGAAAAAGAATTCGGAGCCGTGCTTAAGCGGCTGCGCGAGCAGAAGGGCATGACGATCAACCAGCTTGCCGAAGCATCGGGCATCAGCAATTCGCAAATTTCCCGCATGGAGAACGGGATTCGGGGCGTGCCCAAACCGCCGACCATCCGGAAGCTCGCGGACGCGCTGGAAGTTCCTTACGGCGAACTGATGAGCGCCGCAGGGTTTTGGGATGCAGACGGGGCTGCCAAAGGATTGCGGGAGGAAGCGCCGGCATGGGCGACCTATAAGGACAAGCGGGATTTCAAGAAAATGCTCGAGGAAGACGGAGAGCTGATGTTCGACGGAATTCCGCTGGACGCCGAGGACAAGCAGCGTATCAAGGATGTCCTCACCGGGCTGTTCTGGGAAGCGAAGCAGATGAATAAGCGGAAGAAGAAGGAGCCAGGTTCTCCGGACAGCCCCTCTTCTTCGTGATGGGTGGGACGAACAATCCACAACTTGCAGGTGAATCCTATGGATGAGATGATTCGAAAGCTAATCCGAAAATATAAGACCAGCTGCCCTTTCGAACTTTCCCGGTCCCTTGGCATTCATATCCGCTACCTCGATCTCGGCAAATCCACCAAGGGACTCTATTACCGGAAACTGAGACGGCGGTTCATTGTGATTCACAGCGAGCTGTCCCCCGAGTGGCAGCGGTTTGTCTGCGCGCATGAGCTCGGCCATGACCGGCTCCATAAGGGGATCAACCGTTTTTTTCTGGAGGAGCATTCCTACTTTGCCCCCGGCAAGCTGGAGCGGCAGGCCAACCGGTTTGCCGTCGGCCTTCTGTCCGCGGGAACGGCGATACTGCAGGACGAAACGACTGAAACCTACTGCAAGCGTGTCGGCATTCCGCCGGAAATGCACACTTATATTCAACCTTAGGCCAATAAATGATTCATAAGTCTTATTTCACCGTTCCGATAGTCTATTAGAATAAAAGGGAAGGAAAATTTATCTAATACGATTTAGGAGGTTATGAGATTCATGATCACAAGGAAATGGTTCACCTCCCTTCTGTTCAGCGCGGTGCTGTTGGCTGGTTCGGCCCAGATGGCAGCGGCGGCAGAGGGTACGACCGGGAGCACCCCGGAGCCATCCGCCCCGTCCGGCAAGCATATTACGATTCTGCACACAAATGATATGCACGGCCGTGCGGTAGAAGCATCCCCTGAAATGGGATTTGCCAAGGTCACAGGAATCTTTAACCAATACCGCAGCAAAAATCCGGATACGCTCGTTCTTGATGCAGGCGATGCCGTACATGGTACGCCATTTGCCACACTCGTTCAAGGCGAGAGCATCGTGAAGGTCATGAATGAAATGGGTTATGACGCCATGGTTCCGGGCAATCACGAATTCAACTACGGCTGGAAGCATCTCGTCGAACTCTCCAAGGAGTTAAAGTTCCCGATGCTGAGCGCGAACGTCATCCAGTCTGACGGCACTACCCTCTTCAAGCCTTACATAATCAAGGAAGTCGACGGCGTCAAGTTCGGCATTATCGGCCTGAGCACGCCGGAGACCGCATATAAGACGAACCCGACTAACGTCACCGGGCTGAAGTTCGCCGATCCATCGGCCGAAGCCAAGAAATGGGTGAACGAAATCCGCGGGCAGGTCGACGTCGTTGTCGTAGTTGGCCATCTCGGTCAGGACAAGTCGAGTGTCGACACCAGCCTTAAGGTCGTTAAGGAAGTGCCCGGCATCGACATTTTCATCGACGGACACAGCCATACGGTTCTGGAAAACGGCCTGATGGCCGACAACAACACGTTGATCGCCAGCGCCGGCGAATACACGAAATATGTCGGCGTCGTCGATCTGTGGGTCGACAACCATAAAGTGGTGAAGAAAGAAGCCACGCTGATCGATGAGAAGGAAGCTGCCGATATCAAGGCCGACCCGAAGGTCGCCGATCTGGTCGCTTCCATCCAGAAGGAGCAGGAACCGATTCTGAAGGAAAAAGTCGGCGAAACGCCTGTGAAGCTGGAGGGTTCCCGTGAGAAAGCGCGCACCGGCGAAACTAACCTCGGTGACCTGCTGGCCGACGCGATGCGCGATGTGAGCCAATCGGATGTGGCCATCACGAACGGCGGAGGCATCCGCGCGTCGATCGAAGCCGGCATCATCACCAAAGGCGACATCGTTACGGTTCTGCCATTCGGCAACCAAATCGTGCAGCTGAAGGTTAAAGGCTCTGATATTAAGGCGGCCCTCGAGAACGGCGTATCCGACTATCCGCAGTCCAAGGGAGGCTTCTCCCAGGTTTCCGGGGTGACGTTTAAGATTGATACGTCCAAGCCGAAAGGAAGCCGTGTTCACTCCGTGAAGATCGGCGATAAAGCGCTCGATCCGGACGCCACGTATTCGCTCGCGACCAATGACTTTATGGCTGTCGGCGGCGACGAATACACGATGTTCACGAAGTATCCGCAAGCCGGCATGTACGGCGCCCTGGACGAAGCCCTGATCAACTATATCCAGCAGGGCAAGCCGATTCCGGAAGGACCGGCCGGTCGGATTACCGAAGGACCTGCCCCTGCGCAAACGACAGCGCCGACACCGTCCGAACCAGCGCCAACGCCGGCCAAACCGGAAACGTCGGCGCCTTCGAAGCCGGCAGCGCCAGCCAAGCCGCAGCCTGAGGTCAAACCGGCCCCTGCTCCAGCCGCGAAGGTCTATATCGTCAAGAAAGGCGATACGCTGTACAGCATCTCGCTGAAATACCATACGACCTGGCAGACGCTGCGCGACCTGAATCATATCAAGAACGCCAACCGGATTTATCCCGGTCAGCAAATCAAGCTGCCTGCTTAAACCTTGACGGCAACCTTAAGGAAGCTGCGAAACTCGGGAATGAAGCCCAGCATCCGGCTTCAAAGCATCATCTATCAAAGCACAAAATCCCCTTGCCCAGACAACCGGGCAAGGGGATTTTGTTAATGATCCTATACCATCAGATATTCCAGCTTGAATTACAGCATCTGCTCCTTAATATGCGTTTCCGCAAATTTCGGAGGATTAAACCAGTCGCCGCTCTGTGCCCATGTCGGATCCAGCGGCACCCACTTGTTCTTTTCAGGCAAATACACTTCATTCCAGGCATGCGGTCCATATCCGCCCTGGCCGTCATAGCCTTGGCCGGTGACCACCTTCACCTGCAAGCCCTGGGACCGGGCCATTACTGCATACAGTCTGGCATAATCGATGCAGACGCCCTTCTTCGTGTTGAACGTATCCTGCGGCGTCTGTTCATGCCAAATGCCCCGCTGCTCGTAATCATCTACCTTGCCGTAATCGTACTGCACCCGGGTGCCGACCCAGTCATACAATTTACGCGCCTTTTCCTCGTCGGTTTCCGCGCCCTTGACGATCTCGGCGGCGGCCGCCTCGATATCCGAAGGAATCGCGTGGTCGATCACCTCGTATTTGCGCTGCATGATGCCGTTCAGCTCTTTTTCGACAGCTTTCGTGAATACCGGAAGCTTGTCTTTTACCAAGTGACCCGACAACGGTTCGATGACCCGTTGCGCCCCTTCTTTATAGATCGGCGACGCCTCCACATATTGGGTAAACGAGGTGTGCGGATACAGCGATACATACACGAACAGCAGCGCGACGACGACGATACACCGTCCTGCCCCGATCAAGAGGCCGATGCACGCACCGGCCAATCGGCTCAGCAGCGAAGCGGAGGACTTCCCGCCCGGGTTAAAGAGCGCGCTGCTCCCGCCGAAAATCAGCACCGTTAACCAACGGATCAGGAAACGGATGATGCTGTAGCTCACGATAAAGATGACGGCGAACCGCATCAGCGGAAAATCGGCCATCGCCGTAATGAACGTATAGTAAATCTGCTCCCACATTTTCAAATCCCGGTTCGGGAGCTGGCTGGCATAATCGGCGAGCCATTCCTGAACTCTGGGTGATACCCATAAGGTAAAAGGAACCGCAAGTACCAGTCCCAGCAGAATAAAGACGCTTTCCCTCAGCAGGGACAGCAGCCTTCCCGCAGAGCGGGATGCGCCCCGGCTCCAGCCCTGAAGCAGGGACACCAGCAGGATCAGCAGCAGCAGGATGCTGATGATGTTAAATTCCTTAAGACTTTCTATCCATGATTGCAGCATAAGATGACCCCCTCCACGTTGGTGCATGGATTAAGTCCTTTATTTTCCATTTGAACCGCCCGCCTGGCTCTGGGATTCAGAGATAAACGATTTGACCGTGTCGTTGATCTTCCACTGCCCGAGGGGTACGCCGCGGAACGTGACATCCACTTTGTCGCTTCCCTTGGTTCCCTTCATTTCCAGGTTCGGCGTCGTGATCGTAAACGTTCCGTCCCCGTTGTCTGCATACTTGGCATCCTTGGCTTCCTTCATCATGACATCCATAGCCTCGTTCTTCAGCGTATCTACGGTCTCGTCCTTCACCGTCGTTACGACCTGATTGATCTGCTCCAGGGAAATGCCGCTGTATACGACAAGCGCCAGCACGATGATGATGACGAGCGCCCATTTGACCATCGTCTTGACCAGATTCAGGACGATAAACAGCACGACAAGGGCAATCACGATCACCAGCCAGTTTTGCTGCAGAAAATCGGACCATACCTGCATATCCATTTCAAAAACACACTCCCATCGACCTGAAGGGCTTAAGCCACCCTATCAAGTGATTTAGAAACTTCCATTCGATTATACATGATCCGGACATCGGCTGTCAGCCAGCCCTTAGACGGGGCTTTCCGTCGTTCCCGGGGCGTAGGTGCCTCCAATATCAAGAAATCCACAATCTGCCCGGCATACAGCAGTCCAGTCTTACGTAACCTGCAAAGCTAGCGATTTGCCCGTCCCAAAAAAGAGGGTCTAAGCCGCCAAGTAGAAACGTACACGTAGATTGATGAACGAATGGTTGTCTCAACCGCGGGTCAACCCGTTCCACACCGAACGTACAGATGATGAATCTGCGAAAAAGGAGCTGCTCACGTGAAAACTGCTATTTGGCTGTACATGTTTTTGTTTCTCGCCTTCTTCGACCTTCACGCCCAGTACCCCATACTCACGCCATTCGCGGTCTCCTTGGGAGCAGCGCCGGTCTTTATCGGGTGGATGATGGGCATATATGCACTCACCCATTTGCCCGGCAATTTGATTGCAGGTACGGTCATCGACAAGCACGGCAGCCGGCGCTATATCATTTTCAGCCTCGTATCGGCCGGTATCGTCCTCCTGCTGCAGGCGCATGTTCAGTACCCTTGGCAGCTGCTGGTCCTGCGGTCGATCAGCGGCTTTGTGCTGGCCTTCTTGTCGCCAGCCTGCCTTGCCCTGCTCGCTTCCCTGTCCAAAAACGAGGTGACCCAGGGCAAATATATGTCCGGTCATGGCGTAGTGCATACCCTGGCCTCGGTCGTGTCGCCGGCTGCGGGAGCCTTTATCGTGGCGCATACCGGTTATTCGACAACGTTCCAGGGTCTCGGGTGGCTGCTGATTGCGACCGGGGTCATGGCGGTTTTCAGCGTCCCGAAACCGGTCAAGGCGATGACGGATGCCCTTGGCGGTAATGAAGAAGCTGCAATGACGTCCCCTGCCCCCAGCGTATCCTGGCGCTATTTTATCCTCCCCTTTGTCGTTTCCTGTTCCCAAGGGATCCTGTTCTTCGAGCTGCCATTGCGCGATACCGGGGTGGAAGGCATTAAGTCGACCGGCATCCTGTTTTCCGTCCTGAGCATCGGCGCCCTGGTTACGCTGAGCATGCTGTTTATCAACCGCTATTCACCCTATAAAAGGGTCATCGCAGGCGTTCTATTGATGGCTCTTTGCTTCTTTGGCATGGCCGCGTTTCCTCATGTGCCGCTGGTCGTTATCCTGTTTATTCTCGGTTCGGCAAAAGGCATCATCTTCCCTGGGCTTGCCTCCATGTTTATTCAGCTCAGCGGCGGCAGCAAGCTGGGAAGGATCTTTTCGCTCCAGTCCATCGCCATGTCCATCGGCTCCTTTATCGGTCCGATCGCCGCAGGCCAGCTGAGAGGATCCGTGTCGCCGTACTACATTGCTTTTGTCCTCCTCATGGCGGGACTTATGATGATCCCCATCAACCGCAAGGGATCTGCGCTTCATCCCCATATAAACGAAAATCCGGTGTAGTCATAAGCCTAAAAATCGAGAGATAGGCCCCTGCACAATAATTCCTGCACTCACCCACATAAGATGGATTGTGTTAACCGACCAGGCAAGAAAGAGGGGTGATCTCGATGGGTTTGTATTCTCACTGCGGCTGTGGTCCTGTAGTAGCACCGGTGGCCGCTCCTGCAACCAAGGTAGCTCCTGTGGCGGCAGCTCCGTGTGTGCCTCACAGTAACGTAGGCATCGTACTGGTACTGTTTATCCTGCTTGTCATCATTTTGCGTGCATTCTGGTGCTAGAACGGCGATCTTCCCATATTAAACGGTCTGTCTACCCTGCTGGACAGATCGTTTTACTTTTTTTTGCATGGCTTGCCGAAAACAAGCTAAACTAGAATTACCCGGACCTAAGCTTCAACATTTCCCGGGGAATTTCGAGACAAACATCCTTCTCTTAGTCCGAGGTGAGCCATCATGCCGATTTATATTATTGTCGAGGGAAAAAACGACCGCAGTAAGGTCCGCCGCCTGCTGGATCCCGAAATTCAAATTGTGTGCACGTACGGAACGTTAAACACGACAAGACTCGAGTCTTTGCGCAAAGAAATTAAGGACAGCGAGGTTTATCTGTTTATGGACAACGACAGCTCCGGCAAAAGGATTCGCGGCGTTCTCCGGGATGCCTTCCCGGATGCAGGCCACATCTACACAAGACGGGGATACCGGGGAGTTGAGGGCACACCGGATGAATATATCATTTCCCAGCTGGAAAAAGCGGGGCTTGAGGAATTTATCGTTTATCCCGATTCCTACACCGTATGGTCCAAAGATTAAAAAAAGGCGCCTACCCATCCGGAGCATGCCGGGGATTTGGCGCCTTCCTGTTTGATTATTCCTTGGCCAACGCCTCAACGTCCTTGGCAAGGGATTCTGCCGTAACTTCATCCGTATTGTTGGCGTTATACAGCTTGCGGACCTGATTGTCCCGGTCGACAAGGGCAATAATGTTCGCATGGGAGAAGTTGTCCTTGTTGTCTCCCATAATGGCGATTTTGAACGACTTTTCGGCCAGATCGCGGATCTGCTGATCTTCGCCTCTCAGGAAGTACCAGCCGTTGTAATCGACATTAAACTTGTCCCCGAACTCTTTGATCTTCTCCCGGGTATCTACCTTCGGATCGAAGGAGATCGAGACGAACTCGGCGTCTTTGCCGAAGGTTCCGTCCTTGACGAGCTGCTTCTGCGTCTGCGACAGCATGAAGGTCGTTACCGGGCATACGTCCGGGCAGCTGGTGTAGAAGAAGTAGAACAATCTGACCTTGCCTTTGGTATCGTCCAGGCTTACCGTTTTGCCATCCACATTTTCAAACGAAAAATCTCCGACCTGGCTGATAACCGGCAGCTTCTCTTTGCCGAATCCCATGGCGTTATATACCAGGTACCCTGCTCCAATCACGATCACCACCAGCAAAATCCATGTCCATTTGTAGCGCTTCAACATCGAATTCGTTCCCCTCTCCCTAATCACGATTCCTGCTGTCCCTTATGCCGGCGGACATCTTGATGCCGCCCTGCCTCCCCAGGACTACAGGCAGTAGTTTGTTATGTAACACTGACGCGGCCCATCCGCCCTGACGGCCGGGTGACCCGCTTGAGCCCGGGTGAACAGGTTTTCATTTCTTCCTTTTAAAAGAATCCCATGATTCCATGGGATTCTGGGTAAGAACTTAGTGAGTTGTGTTCAAAATCATTGCGATCAAGCTCAAGGTCAAGTAGTTTATCGAGAAGAAGAACGTTTTCTTAGCCCATGCTTCATCGTCTTTGGCGGTAAATCCCTTCAAGCCATAATACAGCCAGATCAGGGACAGCAAGAGCGAAATGATCATGAAGTAAATGCCCACATAGCCGTATGCATACATTAATACCGGTACCGGAACCAGCAATACCAGGTAAGGAATACATTGAATCTTGGTACGCTTAACGCCTTTGACGACCGGCAGCAGCGGGAATCCCGCCACTCTGTATTCTTCGACACGCCGGATGGCGAGAGCCCAGAAGTGAGGCGGCTGCCACAAGAACAGCATCGCAAACAGCAGAACAGCGCCCATATCGACCGTACCCGTTACGGCAACATAACCGATTACCGGCGGCATAGCCCCCGAAATCGCGCCGACGGAAGTACTCCAGGTGGACGTCCGTTTCAGCCACATCGTATAAACGACTCCATAGACGAACATACCGATAACCCCGAAGATGCCGGCCATAACCCCTGAAAAAATAAAAAGGTCAGCGAGTCCCAGCACACCTA
Source organism: Paenibacillus sp. FSL R5-0378 (assembly GCF_038009285.1). Lineage (NCBI taxonomy): Bacteria > Bacillati > Bacillota > Bacilli > Caryophanales > Paenibacillaceae > Paenibacillus > Paenibacillus sp. FSL R5-0378. The sequence continues at coordinate 1,689,997 of NZ_JBBPAY010000001.1, read as the reverse complement.
GAATAAAGGCATACCAGAGTACAACTGCTGGCTTTATGCGGCCGGCCGGAAGCGTACGTTTACGCGTCCGTTCCATCTTCATATCCAGTTCACGATCATAATAATTGTTATAGACACAGGCGGAAGCCATAACCAGCATGGTTCCCAGTAGAGTCAGAATCATCTTGCCTATATGAATATCCCATTGGGATGCGACCCAGAAACCTGCAAATGCAGCAATTAAGTTAGACCGGAGAATACCGGGTTTAGTTAATGTGATAAAATCTTTCCAAGTTGCCGATGGATTGGGTGGCGTTTGATTGATGGAAAGCGCTGCGGAATCCGAAGGAGCTTGGTAAGTCAAGTGATTATCCACGCCTTAAGATCCTCCTTAGTTCTGTCGTTATGGAGGAACTTGCCCTCCGCTATAAAGTTTATCATATCAAAAGGTAAAAGTGTTTGACAATCCTCTCCAAAATCATTCACCATTTTGACAATTTAGTGACACGTATTAGCGACACGTAATAGTATGGTCAAACACTAATAAATTCATCCAATATTGGGTAGTAACTATAGTGAGGCATTCTGCCGGAAAGGAAATCAGCTTCCGGGTTTGTTACAATAGAATAAAGAACAACAAGAAGGAGACATGGTAAATGGATACTGCCACACATTTTGTGATTGGACTCAGCCTGGCCGGTCTCGCCTACGTCGATCCGGCGGTTGCCGCGAGTCCCACGCTTGCCGCCGCGGTGCTGCTGGGCACTGTCATCGGTTCGCAGGCTCCGGATTTCGACGGCCTGCTGCGGTTCAAAAGCAATGCCCTCTATGTTAAAAATCACCGGGGAATTACTCATTCCCTGCCGTTTCTCGTCATCTGGACCGCTCTGATCAGCGGAATCCTGTCCCTTCTGTTCAGCGGTGTCCCATCCGGGCATATTGTGCTCTGGACCGGCATCGCCGTCTGTCTGCACGTGTTCAGCGATCTGTTCAACACGTACGGAACCCAGGCCTTCAGGCCCGTGACGGAAAAGTGGATTTCGTGGAACATCATTCATATTTTTGACCCGTTTATTTTCACGCTGCACGCCCTGGCCGTTCTGCTCTGGAGTACAGGAGCGGTACATCCTGCTCCTCTGTTCACTGTCGTATATATCCTGACGGTGTTTTATTATATTTGGCGGACCGGCGCCCATTCGATGCGCACCCGGGAAGTGATGCGGCTGGATGAGAGCCGTAAGTCGGGAGAACGTTACTTCGTCATTCCGACCATTTCCTATAATAAGTGGCATGTCGTCAAGTCCCATCCGGACGGCAGCTATCAGATCGGCGTACTGAACGGGCATACCCTCGAATGGAGAAAGCATGCCGTCACCGAGTCCCATCCGGCGGTCGAGCATTCGCGGAATCATCCCGATGTGGAAGCCTTCCTGTACTTCTCTTCCTTCGCGGTGGCCGAAGTCGAGCCGCTGCCCTGGGGCTATGTGGTCCGCTGGGCAGATGTGCGCTACCGGCACCGGAGACAGTATCCGTTCGTCGCTGTGCTCGTCATGGATAAAAATTATCAGCCGATCAATACTTACGTTGGCTGGCTGAGCTCCAAGAAGATGAACAAGCGGCTCTCCATCAATTCAGGCTGAGTGCCGCGGGGATTGCATAATAAAAAGGGGTCTGCGGAAAATTTCCGCAGACCCCTTTTTTTCCGTAACGCCTTTTATCCTTCCGTCGTAATGTTTTTCAGCCGCCCCGCGTTCGGTAAACAGCCTGCCTCTTGACGGATGCTGCCGGATAAGAGAGAATCACGGTAGTTGCAAGACAAAGACCGAAGCACCTGTCGGCGCTCCGGACCCGAAATACTTTCCTGTATGGAACTATCTGCCTTGGCCGGAAAGTTGTTGCTCAGCCAATTGAACCAGACGTTTCGTAATGTATCCCCCGAGAGAACCGGTTTCACGGGAAGTGTAGTTGCCCATGTATCCGTCTTGCGGCATTTGAACGCCGAGCTCCTGAGCCGCTTCCATTTTCAATTGCTGCAGTGCAGCGTTTGCTTGAGGTACCACCAGATTGTTGGAACGAGATCTAGCCATTATAAGAGTCTCCCTTCAATTCTGCGTCTTATTGAAATGCAAGCTTGCAAGCTTAGTATGGCTCGCAGCGACACAGTTATACAAGAAAGTTTCTATATATGAAATGGAGGTTTTTGCCAATGAGTAAAGGCTTGTCTTTATGGTTTGCTGCCTCGTCCATCCTGCTTCTGATGGCATGCGCCGTCTCCATCAGCTATAACGGCTGGGTAGCCGTGCTGCTCGGCATTCTCGCAATTCTCAATATCGGGTGGGGCTTTGTGGTCAAAGCCCGCAAGAACCGGCTGCAGCATCCCGATCACCGGTAAAGCGGCTAGTCATCGCTGCCGCCGGGGAAGTTATTTCTTGGCCGGGAGAAATCCCATTCTTTCTTTGACTTCGGCCACGGTGCGGGAAGCCTTCTCCATGGCTTTGTCTGCGCCCTGCGCCAAAATATCATGAATTTGACCGGACTTGCGGATTTCGTCATATTTTTGCTGAAGCGGCTCGAGCGTCGCTACGATGACTTCTCCCAGGTCCTTTTTAAATCCGCCGTACATTTGACCTTCGTATTTATCTTGAATTTCCTGCAGCGACATGCCGGAGCATTGCGAGTAAATACTCATCAAATTGCTGATTTCCGGTTTTTCATCCGGTGCATAGCGGATTTCTTTTCCCGAATCGGTGGTGGCCCGGCTTATCTTTTTGCGGATGACATCCGGCGGATCCAAGAGGGCGATATAGCTTCCCGGGTTCGGATTGCTTTTGCTCATTTTTTTCGAAGCGTCGTCCAGCGACATAATCCGCGCGCCCACTTCGGGGATGTACGGTTCCGGAATGGTAAAATAGTCGCCGAAGCGGTGATTAAAGCGTCCCGCCAGGTCGCGGGCAAGTTCCAAGTGCTGCTTCTGGTCTTCGCCTACGGGAACCAGATCTGCATTGTACACCAGAATGTCTGCCGCCATCAGCGCGGGATAGACAAACAATCCGGCGCCTACGGAGTCTTTGCCGGCCGATTTGTCTTTAAACTGGGTCATACGTTCAAGCTCGCCCATCGAGGTGAGCGTCGTCAGCAGCCATCCCAGCTCGGCATGCGGCGGAACATGCGATTGCATATACACGTTCGCCTTATTTGGATCAATACCCGCTGCGATGAACAAGGCGGCTACCGCCTCGGACTGCTCCCGGAGCGCCTCGGGTTCCTGGGGTACCGTAATCGCATGGAGATCGACGACCATAAAATTGCACTGATAGTCGTTCTGCAGTTTTACAAAATTTTTCATGGCTCCGATATAGTTGCCGAGCGTCAGTTTGCCGCTGGGTTGAATGCCGGAAAGTACGGTTTTCATCAACAATCCCTCCAACTTTAAAAATGGTAAAAACAAAAAAGGCCCCACGCCCGCAAGGGACGTGAGACCGTGGTGCCACCCTTATTTGCTGCAAGCCGCCCATGTGGAAACGACAACTGTCAGCCTTTCTGCTTCCGTAACGTGGAATCGCCGGCCGGTCTACGCAGGAAGTCATGGTTGCTTCCGTTCAACGCGGCACTCAAGGGTCCATTCGGCAAAATCGGCTCCACCGGTTCGCATCAACCACCGGCTTTCTGAAGGTTACGCCGTCTTTGCTTACTTGTCCCTGTCATCGTGTTTACATAATCATTGAAAGCCTTTTGCAATGCCTATGATAAAGCTCAGATCGTCGAATTGTCAAACCCCTTTTTTTACGAAACGCCATCAAATCTGTTATGATATGGGTTAGATATTTGAAGGCTAAATGAATTTAGAGGAAAAAGGAGCAACGATATGAAACAAGTGACCAAAGGGCAATGGAACGGATACGATACCTATATCCTGCATAGCCGTGAGCTTGAAGTCACACTGCTGCCATCGCTTGGAAACAATGTCATTTCCATTTTGGACCATACCCTAAATCGGCAGGTCGTTCGGAGACCTGATGACAACGATCTGGAATTCTACCTGCAAAAACCTTACCATTTTGGCATGCCGATGCTGATTCCCCCGGGACGGATCCGCGGCGGCCATTTTGAATACGAAGGCAGATCGTATCAGTTCGACCGGAACACTGCCGGAGACAACCATATTCACGGTCTCCACCGGACACAGTCCTGGAGAGTCAGCGATATCGAAGAAGACGAAGAAGGCTGTGCAGTGACCTCGGAGTTCCTGACCTCAGACGATCCACACTGGATGGAGCAGTTTCCCGCACCGCTGAAGCTCGAAATGACGCTTCGCCTTCAAGGGTCCAAACTGACTCAACACTTAAAGGTTACCCACCTGGGGGACCATCCGATACCTTTCGGCATCGGTTTTCATACATGGTTTTTGCTTGACGGGCAGCCGGGAGAGTGGACGCTTACCCTGCCTGTAAGCGCGGAATATGCGCTGGATAAGGATTTAATTACGACCGGCGAGCTCCTCCCGCTCGGACCGCTCGATCAGCTCAATCAAGGACTCAATCTGGCCGGGACCAACTTCGACACGCCGCTCCGGATCGGGGAAGGACAGCCTGCGGAAGCCCTGCTGATGCGCAGTGACGGGTACGGACTGAAGTATTCGGCGGATCCGAATTACTATAAGCATTGGGTTCTCTATACGAAAGGCGAAGCGGACGAATTTTTGTGCATCGAGCCATATACCTGGCTGCCGGATGCGCCCAATCTTGCCGCGGGACCGGACCTGACGGGACTGATCCGGATCGAGCCGAAGGCATCGGTCGAGATGGATCTGACGCTGGACATGATCTATCCTTCTGAAGACCATTAAGCCGATTCCTTAGAATCAGGCATAGGAAAACGCGGATTTTCAAATTTACAAAATAACAGGGCTGCATGCTGCTTGAAGCATGCGGCCCTTTTTGCGTTATCCTCTATTTACCAATTTATATCTCCCTTCTTGCTGCATGTTTTCAAATCTTTCGCACCATAATAACACCATAAAGTTCAAAGGAGGTGACAAACATGGGTATGGGTCAAGGTCAAAACCAAGGACGCGGAAGCCGCTCGAACAACCTGGTGGTTCCACAAGCTAACGCTGCTCTTCAACAACTGAAACTTGAAGCTGCACAAGAGCTTGGCGTTCAAATGCCACAAGACGGATACATGGGCAACTACACTTCCCGTGAGACTGGTTCTTTGGGAGGTTACATCACAAAACGTCTGGTACAACTGGCAGAGCAGCAATTATCGGGTCGTTCCGGCCAATAATCTGCATTTGTATACGTTGATATCATGATGCCGGGCCCGGCGCGAGCCGTCCCCGCCTACAAAAGGCAGCCTCTGGATTATTCCAAGGGCTGCCTTTTTCCAATTACAGATTTATAAAATTTTCAGCGGTGCTAACCATTCAATAATCGCAATAAAAACTTCCGCTAAGCCTGGTCTGTCTTCTGTGCTAATCAAACTATTCGGATATTCATGGATTAAGTCATACTACAAAAGCAAGAAGGGATGATAAAAATAAGTCCACGCCGAACTACGACAATTCTGTTACTGTTTCAGGATATGTATGTCTCGGATACCGGATCATCAGGTTAGCCATGTTATAGTTGGATTCCAAGATGGCATCCACCGCAATGAGCCCCTGCCGGATCGTAAATTCGTAGCTGATTTCACCGTGAGTCCAGTGGCGCTTGTATTTTAAACTTTCTAAAGCCATGAGACGAAAAGACGAGTACTGTACTGGAGTCAGTCCGGAATCCTGGGAATGAATTTCCCCGTTCCGTCCTTCCAGCGGATGATGCCGGATACCAAATTTACCAATGACATTATTTCGTATTTGCACAAACACCGTGCCGGATGATAGTCCTGACAGCTCTTCTTCCAGTTCCTTAAACACTAAATCCAATTGCCTTGCCAAAGATAACTGCTCGGTTTTGATCATCTTTTTCCCCCTCTCCAAAATTCGCCAAAACTCATAGGGCTTATGACTCATTATAAGACAGCATGTAGTATCATACAACAACATCAAACATAATTGGGTAATAATTCCTATTATTTTCGTTAAAGCAATTTTATTTTCGGCAACAAATCGCTATATTTCTGGTTATTTTGACAAAATGTGATTTCCCCAAGGATATTCCAAGAAGAGCGCGAAAAACCACGAACCAACTCCATTGAACACTACCCCAAATCCATTTCGATAATCCCATCACCCTAAAACCAGTCGGCTTAAAGCGACTATCCCGGGCTAACGCGAAACCTGAAAAGAAAAAAAGCCCGGGGGCATTTGAGATCCCCCAGGCTGGCGCTACTCCCTATCATCGACAGACACCCTTAGTGCTTCGGGTCCGGTCGGTACCCGGCTTCCACCCTTAGGTTCCAGACTGATCACAATTTGGTCCGGGTCCATGGTCCCGTATCCGTAATAATAACCTTTACCCTCGGCCATACCCGTCATCAGCATTCCCATACTGACCGACCGCTGCTCATGCTGCAGCCATACCTGGTAGGCCCTTTCCTTCGGTGGCTGAAGACCTTCAATCACGATCAGCATCTCACCCGAATCCCGGTCGATCCACACGCCGCCCGATCCGTGAAGCGGCGGAAGCGGCGGAATCCGGTACTGATCGTAATTGGCCGACTGCATCACAGCGATTTTGGATGTAAAAGCTTGATCGATAGAATCGGCGGACGGCATCTCCCGATGCTTGAAGGAGAACAGCCCGGCAACGATGCAGCCCGCAACAACCGCTGCCGCTGCGGCAGGTACAAGGTAACGCCGCCGGCGGACAAATCCTTTTTCCAGGGAACGGAGCCGGGCCAGAAGCCGCATTTTACGGCCAAGACGGGCGGACGGGCCAGGAGCTGCGGAAGAGGCAGCGAGCGGGCCAGCTACGTCGTTGGAGGCCTGCCAATCCGCCTCTGATGCGGCTTTCTCTCCGGTACCCACAGCCCGTAACGGCGACTCGGGCAGCGGCGTGCTCAACGCTGCAGCGGTTGGCTGGCCTTCCAAAGCCGAGGCTGGCTCGCTCATTACCGAGCCGGCCAGCTCAACGGATTGCATCACCGTCTCCCACTCGGCAAGGCGCTCCCTGCAGTGGGAACAAGCGGCGGCATGCTCCTCGACGCGGAGACGCTCCAGCTCATCCAGCTGTTTCATCGCGTAATCGACCAGCTTTTCCTCGGGCAGCTCCGCACAGCCTTCAGGATTATTGCTCCCATTTTCCCGAATGGACAACCGCATGCGGTTCACCTCCCTCGCCGGCCTGGGTAACCTGGCCCTGCTCCAATCTGCTGCGCAAATTCCGGATGCCGTAGCGGATCAGCGACTTCACAGTTCCGACCGGCTTCTGCATCTTCTCAGCCAGCTCGCGGTGCGTCAGCTCCATCATATAGCTCCCGTAGAGCGCCATTCGCTGCATGGGCGGGATGCTGCGCAGCGCCGCCCTCACCTGCTCCTGATCCAGATGCCGGAACGCTTCGAGCTCCGCCGATTCCAGCGTCCGCTGCCAGCGCATAACGGCCGACTCTTCCTGCGTCCGCTGCAGGGCGGCCATCCGCTGCTTTTGCCGGAGGCGGTCCATCGCCCTGCTTCGGACACGAACCGCCAGCCACGCTTCTACACTGCCCCTTTCGGGATCGTAGTGCCCCGCTTTTTCCATCACTTCGATAAAAATTTCCTGACAGACATCTTCCGCTTCCACCCGGTCCTTCATCCAGTATTCCGCAAGCCGGTAAACCATCGGAGCAAACGCATCATAGAACCGGTCGAAAGCCGGAGCCGAGCCCTCTGCAATTTCCTTCAACCACGCTTCAGGACGGTCCTGCATGATGGAGTATCCCCCCTTATTCTCTTCATTCCCTTGATCCGGCCTTGCCCCCTGCACCCAAGGTCTCGAAGAGAGCGCTGGCCGCCATTTTTACAGCAACATTCTAGCAAAAGAATTTCGCGTTCGGACTCCCCTCTTCCGTGATTTTATCCCTTTTTAAGCAAATTTTTATCTTCTTTTAATCTTCCGGTAAATCCGGTGGTGGCTCTTCATTCGTATTCCAGATGATCACCAACACACTTGAGGAGGGTTCTGTTTCATGACACGTTTCTTGAGGATCATCACACATGCCTGCCTGGCGCTGATGCTCTGCATCGGCTTCCTGATCGCCAGCACGGGAAGTCCGGTCCATGCAGCCGGAGGTCTGACGCTGTACACTACCTACACTTCCATTTCCGTGCCTCCCGGAGAGTCGCTGAATTACAGCGTGGAGCTGAAAAACAACTCCGGCAGCGTCATTACAGCCCCGATATCCGTTACCGATCTGCCCGAAGGCTGGACGGCTAAAATTTCAGGCGGCGGCTGGGACCTGAACGAAATTTCGGTCATGCCGGATTCATCGCAAACGATCTCCCTGGACGTGACGGTTCCGATGCAAATCGACAAGGGAACCTATCGCTTTACGCTGTCGGCGGGCAGCCTCGCGTCTCTGCCCCTTTCGGTCAACATCACGGAAAAGGGCACGTATCAAACCGAACTGACGACCGATCAGGCCAACCTGGAGGGACACTCCGACGCGACCTTTACCTATTCGGTGAATCTGTCCAACCGCACCGCGGAAAAGCAGACGTATGCGTTAACCGCCCAGGCGGAGAAGGGATGGGACGTAACATTTACGGCCGACAGCAAACAGGTCTCTTCTGTTGAAGTGGACCCTGGGGCTGACAAATCCATTACCGTTGATGTAAAGCCGGCTGAAAACGTGACGCAAGGTACTTTTAAAATACCGATCCGCGCTTCCAACCAGACAACGAATTCCGAGCTGGAGCTCGAAGCCGTCATTACCGGCAAGTACAGCATGGAACTGACGACGCCAAGCGGATTGTTAAGCACCGACATTAAGGCAGGCGGAGATAAAACCGTGGAGCTGCTTGTCAAAAATACCGGTACCGCCGACCTGACCAACATCAACTTCACCTCCACGGCGCCAACCAACTGGGAAGTCAGCTTTAATCCCAAAACGGTCGATAAGCTCGCCGCCGGCAAGTCCACCACGGTGGAAGCCAAATTGACCGCAAGCGACAAAGCCATCGCCGGGGACTATGTAACCGATATTACCGCCCAGGCTGCGGAATCTTCATCCAACGCCTCTTTCCGGGTCGCTGTCAAAGGCTCCGTCCTGTGGGGCTGGATCGGCGTACTGATCATCCTGGTCATTTTGGGCGGCATCTATGTACTCATTCGTAAATACGGGAGGAGATAACGTTGGCGGAGACAGTCATCGACATTCAGCAGTTGACCAAAAGCTACGGCACCCATAAAGCCGTGGACCATCTGTCCCTTCAAATCCGCCGCGGGGAAATCTTCGGCCTGCTCGGCCCAAACGGCGCAGGCAAATCGACCACCATTCTGATGCTTCTCGGCCTGAGCGAACCGGACGGCGGAAGCATCAATGTGCTGGGGCTGGATCCGACGCGGCGGCCGATTGAAGTCAAACGCCGCGTCGGTTACCTGCCGGACGACGTCGGTTTTTACGAAGACTGGACCGGCCTCGAGAACTTAAAGCTGACCGCCCGCCTTAACGGCATTTCCGACAAAGAGGCGGAGGATCGTTCGCTTGATCTGCTGAAGGAGGTAGGGCTGCAGGATGCCGCCCACAAGAAGGCCGGGAATTACTCCCGCGGTATGCGGCAGCGGCTCGGACTCGCGGACGTCCTGATCAAGCGGCCGGAAATCATCATCCTCGACGAGCCGACGCTCGGCATCGACCCTAAAGGGATCGATGAGCTCCTCGGCCTGATCCACGGCCTTAGCCGGGACCAGGGCTTGACGGTGCTCCTCTCCTCGCACCAGCTTCACCAGGTACAGCAAATCTGCGACCGCGTCGGTCTGTTCGTCAGCGGCAGGCTGCTGGCCGAAGGAAACCTGGAGACGCTGTCCCGCGTCCTGCTGACCGACACGCCGCTTTTGATCACCGCCGAGGTGGACCGGGCGGATGATGCGCTGCTGGCTGCCCTTCAGAGCGTGGAAGGGGTCAGCTCCGTCCGGATCGCGAGCGGGGATCAGGACTCGATGAGGCCGGCGGAGGACCGGACGCGCCTGGAGATCGGCGTCAGCGCCGACTGCAGTCCGGAGATCGCCCGGACGGTCGTCGCGTCGGGAGCGGCCCTTTACGGGCTGCAGCGCAAGGAATACGGCCTGGATGAAATCTACCGGCGATATTTTGCGGGAGGTGAGGAACTTGGAAGCAAGCGTTCTAAAAGAGCAGCTAAATAAAGCCTGGGACACGGTCAGCTCCCCATTTAAGGACGGCATCGGCCGGCTGCGGGGCACTGCTCCCTCCGACCGGGAGCGGTTCAGCCGGGCAAATGCGAACCCGGCGGCATTCCGCGTCCTGGTGCGTAAGGAGATTTCCGATCATGTCCGGAGCTGGCGCTTCCTGCTGCTCCTGGCGATCATCTTCCTGACCTGCGTCGCCTCGCTGTATACGGCGCTGAACAGCCTGCAGGACGCTATCAAATCCACGGACGGCTACAGCGATTTCGTCATCCTGAAGCTGTTCACCACCTCCGACGGCACCCTGCCGTCGTTTATCGGATTCATCGGCTTCCTGGGCCCGCTGCTTGGCATCGGCCTCGGCTTCGACGCCGTCAACAGCGAGCGGAACAAAGGCACCCTGAGCCGCATCATGGCGCAGCCGATTCACCGTGACGATTTGCTGAACGCCAAATTTATCGCATCGCTCACCATCATCGGCTTCATGTTTCTCTCCCTCGGGCTGCTCGTGATGGCCCTCGGTTTTCTGATCGTCGGACTGCCGCCGTCATTCGAGGAGCTGCTGAGAATCCTCAGCTTCCTGGTCGTCACGATCGTCTATATCGGATTCTGGCTGAACTTATCCATCCTGTTCTCGGTTAAGTTCCGCCAGCCTGCCACATCGGCGCTGTCGGGTATCGCCGTCTGGCTGTTCTTCAGCTTCTTTTACGATATGATCCTGAATTTGATCTCCTCGGGCCTTGCGCCTAACAGCGACACGGCTTCGGTGGACGACATGGTCCACCATGTCAGTTTTATGCTCGGGCTGAGCCGGATTTCACCGTATACGCTGTTCAATGAGGCGACCTCGACGCTGCTGATGCCGACGGTGCGTACACTGGGTCCGCTCACGACGGAGCAGGCCTACGGCGCGATTGACAGCCCGCTCCCCTTCGGGCAGAGCCTGCTGCTGATCTGGCCGCAGGTCACCGGGCTGATCGCCCTGACGCTGGTCTGCTTTGCGATCTCGTACGTCATGTTCCTGCGTCAGGAAATCCGCGGGCGTTCCTAACCTATGCCCCGCTTGATGTACTTCACTGAGGGCGGACATCTGACAAAGCGATTCCATGTTGCTTTTCCAGCCGCATAAGAGTGCATTTAGCAGTCGTCTTCTTGCAATGCGATATACAAGTCCGCGTCTCCCAATCTCCCAAACTAATGTATCATCAAAAAAGCAGTCCCTTTGGGGCGTAATGAACCCCAGGGGACTGCTTTTTGTGTGGCGTACTCTATTACATTTGTTCGAACCGTCCGGCTGGATTACACCAGATGGTCGGTCATGGCCAAGAACTGCTTGACATCCTCTGCCGTCAGATCCGCCGCGCTCTGCCAGAAATCGCGGCCCGTCAAATCGGCGTTCAGGTGCTTCTTCGCCAGTTCCTCCACCGTCATGACGCCTGTATCGCGCAGCAGGGCGTCGTATTTATCGGCAAAGCCCGCGCCTTCCTGCAGCGCGCGTGCATAGATGCCGGTGCTGAACATGTAGCCGAAAGTATACGGGAAGTTGTAGAACGGCACACCCGTAATATAAAAATGCAGCTTCGACGCCCAGAAATGCGGATGGTAAGACGACAGGGCATCGCAGTACGCTTCCTTCTGCGCTTCTTCCATCAAGGTGTTCAGCTCCTGTACGCTGAGCAGACCGTTCTTCCGTTTCTCATAGAAACGGGTCTCGAACAGGAAGCGGGCATGGATGTTCATGTAGAATGCGACGCTCCGCTGGATTTTGTCTTCAAGCAGAGCCAGCTGCTCCTGCTCATCGGCAGCCGATTTTACCATCGCGTCCGATACGATCATCTCCGCGAAGGTAGATGCCGTCTCGGCAACGTTCATTGCATACCGCTGGTTCAAAATCGGCAGCTCGTTCATCAGGTGTTGGTGATAGCCGTGTCCTAGCTCATGCGCCAGCGTCGAGACGTTCGAAGCGGTTCCGCTGAACGTCATAAAGATCCGCGTCTCCTTGCTGAGTTTCAGCGAGGTGCAGAACCCGCCAGGACGCTTGCCAGGACGGTCTTCCGCCTCGATCCAGGACTTGTCGAAGGCCATCTCGGCAAAATCAGCCATGCGCGGGCTGAACTTGCGGAACTGCTCCACGATCGTTTCCGCCGCTTCCTGGTAAGAAATGGTGCCCGAAGACTTGCTGATCGGCGCTTCCACGTCCACCCAGCTCAGACGGTCCTGGCCGAGCAGCTTGGCCTTGCGCTCCATATACTGCAGCAGCATCTGTTTGTTGTCCTGTATGACATTCCACATAGCGTCCAGCGTCTCACGCGACATGCGGTTGATTTCAAGCGGCTCCTTCAGCACTTCGTCCCAGCCGCGGCGTCCGTACAGCTTCAGGCGGAATCCGCCGAGGTGATTCAGCGTATCCCCGCAGAAGTCAGCTTTGTCCGACCATGCCTGTTCCCACTTTACGAACATCGACTCGCGGGTCTCCTTGTCCGGACTGTCCAGCTTATTGGCCGCCTGCCCGGCCGACAACGACACGGTCTCGCCGTTTTCTTCAAACGGAATTTGGATATGGCTGACGATCGTATCATACATGCTGCTCCAGCCATGATATCCATCAATGGCCAGATCGAGCGCGAGGCTCTCCATGTCCGGACTCATCATTTCGCGGGCTTGGTCGCGGCTTTCGCTAAGGACGAAGGCCAGCTGCCGCACCTGATCCCGGCCGATCCACTGCGCGAACGTCTCGTCATCGGTCGAGCGGAGAATGTGGTCAAAGTCGGTCATGATTCCACTAATGAGCGCCCGAAGGGTCGCCAGGCGGCCGCCCAGCTGAACGGCTTTCTTATCCTGCTGGTTCTGTGCCTGCAGGCAGCTGACGAACGCGCTGGCTTCGGAGAAGCGGGCAATCGTGCCCTGCAGCGCTTCAATAAATCCGTCAAACGACTCGGTCTCTTTTGGGCTCGCCGGCGCCTTGGCTGCCTTGATTTCGCCCTGAAGGCTCTTCAGGTCCTGCTCCAGGGAGTGAAGGAAGGTATCGAACTCGGCGGAAGCGGAGCCGCCCGGAAATACGGATTCAAGATTCCAAGTTAATTTCAGGTCTTTGTTCATGTTCGAATCACCTTTCTCATCATAAATTTTATTTTATTTGATTGGCCTCATGGTAAGGTGTATAACTATAAAGACGAAACCCTTATGTTTCTGCCCGGCAAAACGGGCTTATTCATACAGAGGAGGGATACTCACCATGAGACCATTGCAAATTTCACCGGAGACCGCCGTGAAACTATCCGAGAAGCTGGGGGTTCCCCTGGAACACCTGATGCACATGCCGCAGCATATCCTGCTGCAGAAGCTGGCGGAGCTCGCCAAGGAAGAGGCCGGCAAGCAGGACGGCGATGAAGGAACCAAATCATGATTCCGTTCTCGAGAACCTGGCCTTACGACAAAGTGATGGGCGATATCTATGTACATGAATGTCCGTTCTGTGGAACGAACAATGTGAGGCTGCCCCTTAAGCCGGCTGAGCTTCGCAGCATTCATGAAGGAAAGAAAAAGCTGCTCGTCTTTCCCTGCTGCAACAACAGACTCCATATCATTGACACGGACAACGATTATTTGCTGTTCGACCAGGATATTCGCTGATCGAACCGGCTGATCTGCTCCGGAAAGAAAACACGCAAAGGCATGCCGTGATGAACACGGTCTCCTTGGCGTGTTTTTACGTTCAGGCGGGATTCATCTCGCCCGGCAGCTCCATTCGCTTGTCCAGCATCTCTTGCCGCAGCACGCCCCACTGCTCGCGTGAAGCGTGAATCATGGCTGAATCCACGATATGTTTATCATTGATGACTCTGGAGAACCACTTGACCGCCTGATGGTAATCGCCTGTCCGGCGATACAGTTCCCCAATCAAATAAAGCAAGCGCGCGTTGTTCGCTCCTACGCCTTCCAGCTCATACACCCGGATATAAGAATCCAGGCAGTATTTCAGAAAGCGCTGCTCCTGCTCCTCGTCGCCCTTATACCGGTAGAGCCAGGCAATATGGTGCAGAAGGCTGGCGATAATCCGATCCTTCTCTCCGATCGTCTGTGCGCACAACAAGGCGAGCTTGTAGGTCTCAAGCGCAATATCCCAATCCCGGTGTCCGCTGTAGTCCCGCTCGATCCAGCGCTTGCCGATTTTCTCGGCAAACTGCATCTTCTGCATATCGCTCAGACGTTCCGTTGAATGCTCCGTAGACGCAAAACCGCACTTCGGGCATACCCTGACCACATAATAGTCGGGATTCTCGTTGTTATAATAAGCACAAAAATCCGCATCCGTACGCACGGCCTTCTTAAAGCTCGGACGCACCCGTGACGTGGAAAATTGATGCTCGCAATTACAGCATACTACATTAATGGAGTAAAGAGGTTCCAATGCCACATCCATACATTCCTTTCATGCCCAGTGTCCTCATCGCTGCTTGTCTCTTTCCGGGCCTTCCGCCGCTGCTTACTCGAATAAATCATCAACATGCAAAGTACATATGATTTCCATTATATCAAAAACCAAAAACAAAATAACCCCACAAAGTGGGATCTGAGCTTTAAATTAGGGTCTCAAATCCTCTGCATGAGCCTCGCGGAAGGACAAGTCCCTATGCACAAAAAAAGGCGCTAAACGTAAGTTTAGCACCTTAGGACATGTTCAGTAACTGCTCCAATCCTCTTCGCCGGGATGGACCAGTGATTCGCGAATGACATACACGAAGGCGCAGACAAGGAGACCGGCGACAATACTCATGTTCTCATCACTCCATCCATATATTTTAAACTTGAAATGAAGTTAGTTGTTGTACTGTATATTTTACCATATCTCCACCAAAAATACAGCATTTATTGTAAACGCTTTCCCAACTTTTTTGTACTGTTTGTCCGATGACATTCATAATATCTAGGAACATAGGTGTGATTCTCATGTCCCATATTCAGAAGGGAGGCTGCGAATTTGTCCGTAAAAAGGCTGGGTTTACCGCTCATGATTGCGTCTATGGCCGGATTGTTAGTGCTGATGCTGTGTTACCCCGGCCCTTATTTGGAATCCGCCCTGCGGGGCTTGGCCATTTGGTGGGACGTCCTGTTTCCGTCGTTATTTCCCTTCTTCATCATTTCCGAAATGATGCTGGGCTTCGGCATCGTTCACTTGTTCGGCACGCTGCTCGATCCGCTGATGAAGCCGCTGTTCCGCATTCCCGGAAGCGGAGGATTCGTAGCCGCGATGGGGTATGTGTCAGGCTATCCCATCGGGGCCAAGCTGACGGCCAAGCTGTGGGAACAGAAAATGCTCAACCGGGAGGAAGGCGAGCGGCTGGTGGCCTTTACAACGTCGTCAGACCCGATTTTTCTGATCGGCGCCGTATCGGTCGGTTTTTTTCATTATCCCAAAATCGCGACCATTCTGGCGCTTTCCCATTACGGCGGCGGTTTTCTGATCGGCCTCCTCATGCGTTTCCATGGCAAACGGGGCTCGGTGACCGAAATTCCGGCTTCCGGAGCCCCGGTTCGCGGCAGCCGGCTGCGGCGGGCGTTCAACGCTATGCATGAAGCCAGAATGAACGACGGCCGAAGCGTGGGCGAGCTGCTCCAGCAGGCGGTCGAATCTTCGCTGAAGCTTATTATTGTCGTGGGCGGACTGGTTGTATTCTTCTCGGTATTTTTAGAGATACTTACCGAAGCGGGGGTTATGGCGTTCTTCTATCGTCTGCTGGAAAATGGCCTGACGGCCCTCCAATTCCCTCCATCCCTCTCGGAAGCGCTCGTTGGAGGCTTATTTGAGGTTACCCTGGGCGCCCGTTCGGCGGGTGAAGCCGCCTCCTCCGTTCCGCTGCCCTTTAAGGCAGCTGCAGCAGCCTTTATCCTGTCCTGGGGAGGGCTCTCCGTGCACGCCCAGATCGCGAGCATTCTGCACGCCACCAATCTGCGCTATTTGCCGTTTATGATGGCGCGCTTGATTCATGGTTTTGTAGCTGCTTTCCTCGTTCTGTTTTTATGGGAACCGGTGATGGGACGTTATACCGATGCGCCTGCTTTCGCAAGCCAAAACTTCGGCTTTCTGGCCTCGGCCCAAGGCATCCGGGACTGCCTCGTCCTGTTGTGCATCCTGCTGGCCGGGATGACGGTGCTCTCCCTTCTGATCAGCTGGATTCAATCCTTGTGGCGCGGCGTTCGCCGGACCTCCTGATCACGGAACATGAAATGGACGTTGTGTTATCCTCCGATATTGTTTATGATTCTTATAAACCCATTACAAAGGAGCTTACACCCTTGAGATACTATGTTCTGGATCGCGGGGATCAGTTATCCGTGGATTTAAGCGAGCAGTTCCATAAGCTTGCGGCGCAACGGGGATTTCAGCTGGATGCCGAATCGCCGGAGATTGTCATTTCCATCGGCGGGGACGGCACCATGCTTCATGCCTTTCATACGTTTATTGACCATATTCCCGACATTGCCTTCGTAGGGGTTCACACCGGACATCTGGGATTCTATGCGGACTGGAAAGCGGACGAGCTGCCGCAGCTGATCGAACTGATGAGCTCTGCGGCCAATTCGGGCTCCATTCGTCCGCGAATCGTCAAATATCCGCTGCTTGAACTTGAAATTCATAGAAAATCGGGCAACGCTTCCTATATCGCCTTGAACGAGTTCACTCTGAAAGGCGTCGACGGAACGGTAGTGGCCCAGGTGGACATCAACGACCAAACCTTTGAAATGTTCCGCGGCGACGGGATCTGCGTCTCCACGCCATCCGGAAGCACGGCATATAATAAAAGTCTTGGAGGCGCCATGGTGCACCCGACTATCGAGGCGCTGCAGATCGCAGAGATCGCTTCGATCAACAACCGCGTCTTCCGGACGATGGGCTCGCCCCTTCTGCTGCCCAAGCACCATCACTGCGACATTTTCTCCCGCAAAGAGCAGCGGCTCTTACTCTACATCGATCATGTCAACCTGCAGGTGGACGACCTCATCTCGGTTCGCTGCCAGGTCGCCAAGGAGAAGGTCAGCTTTGCGAGATACCGCCCGTTCCCGTTCTGGAACCGGGTGC
Organism: Paenibacillus sp. FSL R5-0378; assembly: GCF_038009285.1. Lineage (NCBI taxonomy): Bacteria > Bacillati > Bacillota > Bacilli > Caryophanales > Paenibacillaceae > Paenibacillus > Paenibacillus sp. FSL R5-0378. The sequence goes on along the minus strand of NZ_JBBPAY010000001.1, from coordinate 1,672,651 downwards.
GGGAAGCTTTTCTGGGATAGATCAGCGTCAAGAACGGATGTTGGATAAAAAAACTTATACTTTCTGATCTCATAACAAAAAGCGGCTCCTATACGGAACCGCTTTTTGTTTTCTCTTTGGGCTGCGACTCCCGGCTCTTCTGCAGTACAAAGTACGCGCAGCCGAAGTTGCAGTATTCGTTAATGTAATCCATCATGCCGGAAATGGCTGTGTCTTTGGTTGCTTTGGGATGCTTATCCCGGTAAAACCCTTTAAGCCGGAGCTGACTGTAGCCCCAATCGCCGACAATATAGTCGTACCGGTCCAGCACTTCACTGTATCGTTCACGAAAGGCTTCAAGGTTCCAACCGTCTTTATGATCTTTAAGCACCTCATAATTTTTTCCGCCGATCAGAATCAATGAACTACCCCTGCCTTTCTGCCTGAGGTTATCGTATAATGGCGCCTATTTATGCTGTGCAGCGGATTGTACCTGCTCATGGGCATGGTAGGAGCTGCGCACAAGCGGTCCGGATTCCACGTGGCTGAATCCCCGCTTCATGCCTTCTTCCTTCAGAGCGGCAAACTCATCCGGATGATAATATTTAACCACATTTAAATGCTGCGGAGAAGGCTGCAAATATTGTCCGATCGTCATAATGTTGCAATCCACGGCGCGAAGGTCGTCCATCGCCTGCAAAATTTCATCCCATTCTTCGCCGACTCCCAGCATGATGCTGGACTTCGTCGGAATGTTCGGCTGCATTTCCTTCGCTCTGCGCAGCAGCTCAAGGGAGCGGTCATACTTCGCTTTGGCGCGCACACGATTCGACATGCGTTCCACCGTTTCAATGTTATGGTTCAAAATATCCGGCTTCGCGTCCATTACGGTCTTCAGGGCGTCCCAATTGCCCATAAAGTCCGGAATCAGCACCTCCACGCTGCACAGCGGCAGACGCTTGCGGACAGCCTTGATCGACTCTGCGAAAATAGACGCACCTCCGTCGGACAGATCGTCCCGGGCCACACTGGTGATGACGCAGTGGCGCAGACCCATGTTCTCCGCCGCTTCAGCGACACGTTCCGGTTCCTGGAGATCCAGCTCCGTCGGTTTTCCTGTATTGACTGCACAAAAACGGCAGGCCCGCGTACAAATATCGCCGAGAATCATAAACGTGGCGGTACGATTGGCCCAGCATTCATATATGTTAGGGCAACGTGCTTCTTCACATACCGTGTGAAGGGTCTTAGAGCGCATCATGCTCTTGATTTCCTGGTAATTGTCACCGGTTGTCAGTTTGATGCGAATCCAATCCGGCTTTGGCTCCTTGATGGTATTCGTAGGCAATGTTCTGACCTTCTTTCGCTATCATGGTTAGCTGCTGCATGTTCTATATTATATCATGAAATCAGCCAAAATACTTCCATTTCCAAGCACGGATAAATTCGAGGTTCTTGATTCACTCTAAGGCTATGTCGGTCCAGTCCGAATATTGAGCGAGGACTGCATCAAACTGGCAGGAGGTAGAGAACCGATGAAATACATTGTTCCGCACACACGGTGGCTCAAACGTTCGCTGACAGGTGTACTCGCATCGGCGCTGCTGCTGGGTTGCTTTCACCTTACCGGCAAGGTGGACGCGGAGCCGGCGGCTCCGGATCCTAACCAAGCCGCCAAGTCGCTGGACCAGCTGAGCCGGACAGAAATCCTGGAGTCCAGAAAGGCACTTTATGCGAAGATCAGCAAGGCCACCAACATCCCTTGGTACAGAATTGCCGCGATCGACCAGTACGAACGGACCTTGACCAAAGCCCATCCAAAGGATCGCAAGCACCCGGAGCGCCTCACCGGCATCCTCATTACGGAACCGGCCTGGTCGGGAGTGTTCAATCCGGAATTGAACGATCATAACCCGCGGTCCATTTCCATCTTCAACGGGTACGGCCGCGACGGCTCCGGCGACGGGCGGGCAGATCCCGACAACGACCTTGATGTGCTGTACAGCATGGCGAATTATTTGCAGCGGTACGGCAAATCACAGGAAGATTTCAACATCGCGATGTGGGAATATTACCATAACAGCCGCTCGGTTCAACGGATCGAACAATTCTCCAAGCTGTATGAAAAATTCGACACGCTGGATTTATCCGGGCATGCCTTCCCTCTCCCCATCGGCAGCAGCTATTCGTACCGGAGCACCTGGGGAAGCGGGCGGAGCTGGGGAGGTTACAGGATCCATGAAGGCACGGACATCTTTGCGAACTACGGCGTTCCCGTACGAAGCACCTGCTATGGCGTAGTTGAGCTCAAGGGGTGGAACCCGTTCGGCGGTTGGCGCATCGGCATCCGGGATTTGGACAACCATTACCATTACTACGCTCATCTGCAGGGGTTTGAAAAGTCCATCAAGCAGGGGGATATCGTCACACCAGGACAAACGATCGGCTGGGTCGGCAGCTCCGGCTACGGGAAACCCGGCACGCAAGGTAAATTCCCTCCGCATCTGCACTACGGCATCTACCGTGACAGCGGCCTGGTCGAATGGTCGTTCGACCCTTATCCATCCCTCCGCCACTGGGAAATGGAAGAGCGCAAAGCGCTGAAACAGAAAAAGGGATCCTCCTGAACCGCGTGTTCGGGAGGTCCCTTTTTTCATATTGCTATACCAGGCCGTTTAGTGCTTCCCTGCCTCCCCCGTGACCCCGCTCGTCGAATCCGTTGTTCCGAGGTTTTCCCCTCCCGGATGGATGCTGGGCGGGGTAACGGCGGCTGGGCTTCCGCCTTGCTGGCTTTGCACTCCGGCTCCGGGCAGCGCGATGCTTGGCGCCGCGGCCCCGTTCTCCCCGACCGGCGTGCCCTTGCTGTCGTAATAATACATCGGCACGTTGCCGACGACCATCAGGTAAGAGACCGGGATTTCCGTATCGACGATTTCCGGCTCCATGTCGAACGGCACGACGACTCCCACTTCGACCGTTACATGAATGTAAATCTCCACGAGCACCATATTGATCCCCGCATCTTTTTCTCTCGTTTTCAGATCTACCTTGACCGCACCTTGAGGCTCGACCCGAATCGGAATATTGGGGCCGAAGGATGCAATGATCGGGCTGCCGAGCGCCTGGCCCAGCGGAATGCTCTCGGCCAGCTTATGTTTGTCCTCCAGTGTGGACTGAACCACCTTAAAGGTGCTTGAGGTAATTTTCATATGCTCTGCGTAATTCAGCATAAAGCCGGACACTTTGCCGGACGTATCCATTTTCCAATCGATCAGGTCATCCGCGTTCTCGCCCTCCGCCACCTGCGCAGCCACCGCTTCGTTAATGGCGTCGGTCGCAATCTGCTTCATGCGGATTTTGGCCAGGTACATGATGGGCGGCTTCAGATGATTTTCGACATAGGCGAAGCCCTGGAGCATAAGTATGAGAAAAACCAATGCACCGATCAGCCATACCCTCCGCCGGCTCCGGGGCCTGCTCGCCCCTCTGCTGCGCCATCTGGCCCTTCTTTTCATGCCGGAACCCCTCCTTCGAAGCCGTAGGTTACCTTATCAGCATATGCCCGGGCTTGGCAAAAAAGAAGAGCAAGCCCCACTCCTGCCAAGGAGCAGCCACTTACGTATTTTGTTATACTGGTATCAACATTAGAGGAAGATCGTAATCCCCTTTCAACATGTTATTTTTAAAAAAATGAGCATCCCGTATCCTTTTCCCCCTGTTCAAACGTTATTTCTATAGAGGCCTCTACAGGAGTGTGATTAACATGTTAATCCGTCAATTCCATGACACCGGATATCATCGCGAGGATATTTCGGAGCTGTACCCAAGCTTGAAAAAATTCTGCCTGAGCGTCACCCGCAACCGCTGGGATGCCGAAGATCTGGCACATGACACCATCGATAAAACGCTGCGCTTCTGCCTGAAAGACCCGTCTTCTCCGCGGCAGCCCAGCCTGCCGCTTATGATGACCATTGCCCGCAACCATTGGATCGATCTCGTCCGTAAAAGGTCGCGTGAGTCGGCCGAACCGATGGTTGAGCTGCAATCAACCGATCACCCGATCGATACGCTTCTGTCCGGGCTCGACACCTTGATGGAGAAGCTGACGCCAAAGCAGCTGCTGGTGTTCGTGCTGAAGGACGTGTTTGAGAGCCGGGTGTCGGATATCGCCAGCATGCTGGAACTGAATGAAACGACAGTCAAATCACTGCTGCACAGGGCGCGCCGCAACCTCAGCGGAGACACCGGCGAAGCCATTTCACCGGACCCGCACTGGAAGGACGTCGAGCAGGAGGAGTTTCGCCATATCCTGCTGACCGCCATCCGGCAGGAGAAGCCTGAGCTGCTCCAGCGCCTAATGGAAGCTCTGCAGCCGGCAACGGACCGGGCCCCCGTGGTCGGTTTCGGCCGGACACGGATGTCCTCCGGAAGGGGTATGTCCCTGCGCTGTGCGGCGTAGATCCTTGTGCCTTCCCATATAAAGGAGGCCATGAACATGAACACAATTCCTTACGTTGTGGAACAAAGCCGGCTTGGCGAGCGTTCCTATGATATTTATTCACGTCTTTTGAAGGACCGGATTATTTTTCTCGGTTCCGAAGTGAACGACGTGGTGGCCAACAGCATCATCGCACAGCTGCTGTTCCTGGCCGCCGACGATCCGGAGAAGGATATTTCCCTGTATATCAACAGCCCAGGGGGCTCTACCTCGGCAGGCTATGCCATTTTGGACACCATGGACTACATCAAGCCGAAGGTCACCACGATCTGCATGGGCCTTGCCGCATCCATGGGTGCGGTGCTCTTCCTTGCCGGGGAAAAGGGCATGCGTTATGCCCTTCCCAACAGCGAGTTCATGCTGCATCAGCCGCTCGGCGGAGCCCAAGGCCCCGCTGCCGATATCGATATCACGGCGCGCCGGATATTGAAGCTGCGAAGCAAGATCAACGATTTTATCGCGGAGAGAACCGGACAGCCGCTCGAACGCATTGAGAAGGATACCAATCGCGACTTCTTCCTCACCGCCCAGGAAGCGCTGGAATACGGCATCGTGGACCGGATCATTACGCAGCCGGTAAAATAACCGAACGCTGTAAGCCCGGAAATCTGCGGCTAGCCGACCTACCACCATGAACACAGAAGATTCATGCCCGCACGATTCGTATTCAGCGCTATGCCAGATTAAAAAGCCGACGGACTTGTCCGCCGGCTTTTTTCTGTCCTGTACCCGGCTCTCAAACCTGTACCATGACGGGTTTTCAGAGCTTGTAGAACCTGCCGAATCCTATGGGCCTGCATTATATTGGCTTTTCATTCAAATATCCAGGTCGGTCAGTCACAAATTTTCATTTCGTCTGCCATACTTGTATGGTAGTATGGAAGTGTCAGGAGGTATCCATGAAATGGATGAAACTATGCTCCAATCCGGTTCAGCCGGAAATCTCGTGTACCAACAGCTCAAGCAGCAAATTGTCAGTCTGGAGCTTCCCCCGGGTACGGCCCTGTCCGAGAAAGAAACGTCCCTGACCTTCCACGTCAGCCGGACGCCGGTTCGGGAGAGCTTCGTACGCCTGGCCCAGGAAGGCCTGCTGCTGGTGCTGCCTCAAAGGGGAACCCGTGTCTCGCTGATCGATCCGGACATGGTGGAGGAAGCCCGGTTCATGCGCGAGCAGCTGGAGAAGGCCGTCATCCGTCTCGCCTGCGAGTCCTTTCCCGCAGACAAGCTGCAGGAGATGGAGAACAATCTCGTGATGCAGCAGGAGAGCATGAAGCAGCTTGACGGCAAGCGAATGTTTGAGCTCGACGAGGCTTTTCACCGCATCCTGTTTGAGGGCGTCCGGAAAATGGGCACATGGAACGTCATTCAGCAGATGAACGCGCATCTGAACCGCACCCGCGTGTTATGGCTGTCGCTGGATCCGCACTGGGGGAACCTGTTTGAGCAGCACCGGGAAATGATCCAAGCCATCCGCAGCCGGAATGCGGACCTCGCCGAACGGATCATGAAGGAGCATCTAACCCTCAGCATTTCGAACCTCCCGGTCCTGAAACAGCGCTACCCGGAATATTTCAAGTAAGTCATGCTGGCCTGTGTAGCAAGGCCGCCGGAGCATGCCATACCGGTACCGGCAATAGTGCCGATGAAATGGCAGCAGCTTCTTTCTGCAAAACAACATAATGACAAGGCGGTGTATGGGATTGCGTATGGTATTCCGTTGGTTCGGCGAAGGCAATGATACGGTTTCGCTGGATCATATCAAACAAATTCCCGGTGTCGAAGGGATCGTGTGGGCGCTTCATGACGTCCCGGCCGGAGACGAATGGCCGATGGAGAAGATCATCGCTGTTCGGGATCAAGCTGCAGCACAACACCTTCATATTGACGTGGTGGAAAGCGTTAACGTCCATGAGGATATTAAGCTGGGCCTGCCGACACGGGACAAGTATATCGACAATTACATCAAAACGATCGAAAAGCTGGCGCAGGTCGGCGTGAAAGTGATTTGTTACAACTTTATGCCGGTGTTCGACTGGGCCCGGACGGAACTCTACAAGCGGCTGGAGGACGGCTCCACGGCACTCTTTTTTGAAAAATCCAAAATCCACGGCATTGACCCGTTCGACCTTGTGCAGACGATCAACCAGAACAGCTCCCTGACGATGCCCGGCTGGGAACCCGAACGTCTTGCGCATCTGACCTCCCTGTTTGAGGCCTATCGGAATGTGACTTCAGAGGACCTATGGGACCATCTCGCCTATTTCCTGGAGGCGGTCATTCCAACCGCGGATCGCTGCGGCATTACGATGGCCATCCACCCGGACGATCCGCCATGGTCGATTTTCGGGCTGCCGCGTATTATTACCGGCCAGGACAGCCTGCGGCGTCTGCTCTCCCTTGTGGACAGCCCGTCCAATGGCATTACGCTGTGCAGCGGCTCCCTGGGGGCCAATCCGGACAACGACATCATCGCCATGATCCATGAGTTTGCAGACCGGATTCCTTTTGCCCATATCCGCAATGTGCGCGTGTATGAGAACGGCGACTTTATTGAGACTTCGCACCGGACGCAGGACGGCACCGTCGATATCGCGGGCATCGTCAAGGCATATCATGACACCGGCTTTACCGGTTATGCCCGCCCGGACCACGGCAGACATTTATGGGGCGAGCAGTGCCGGCCGGGATACGGCCTGTATGACCGCGCCATGGGTATTATGTATCTGTGGGGGCTGTGGGACGCCTACCAGAAGCTTCAACCTACCGCAGAAAAGAGGGATACGCATGAAAGCATTGCCTAACCACCCTGCCCTGCACGGAAAAACAGCCGTTGTTACCGGCGGGTCCGGGGTTCTCTGCAGCGCGATGGCGCTGGAGCTCGGACGCCAAGGGGTGAAGGTCGCGATTTTGAACCGGACGGGGGAAAAGGGCGAAGCCGTTGCCCGGCAAATCCGCGAGGCGGGCGGTCAGGCGCTTGCCGTGGCCTGCGACGTGATGGAGCTCGGCAGCGTGCAGGCGGCGGAGCGCCAGGTCCGCGAGACCCTCGGCCCGTGCGACATCCTGATAAACGGAGCGGGTGGAAATCATCCCAGTGCTAACACGACGGAAGAGATCTATAAGTCGGAGCACCTTGGACAGCCAGGGATCACGACGTTTTTTGATCTCAGCATCCAGGGATTCCAGAACGTGCTCGGCCTCAATATGATCGGCACCCTCATTCCGACCCAGGTCTTTGCCGGGCAGATGATCGGCCGTCCCGGTGCGGTTGTGCTGAACATATCTTCCATGAGCGCACCGAGTCCTATGACCAAAGTGCCCGCGTACAGCGCAGCCAAAGCCGCGATTAACAACTTCACTCAGTGGCTGGCGGTTCACCTTGCCGAATCGGGCATCCGGGTCAACGCCATTGCCCCCGGCTTTTTCCTGACGGAACAGAACCGGAAACTGCTGACGAACGAGGACGGGTCCCTGACCGAACGTTCCCATAAAATCATCAGCCACACGCCGATGCGCCGGTTCGGCGTTCCGGAAGACCTGCTGGGCACCCTGCTCTGGCTGGTGGACGACACCACCTCGGGCTTTGTCACCGGCACGGTGGTGCCCGTTGACGGCGGATTTATGGCCTATTCGGGCGTGTAATGAAACGCAAAAAAGGCAGCTCCGCATCGCATACCGATCGGAATTGCCTTTTATTTTTATTTTCACGAGCAGGCGGGTTCAAGCAAAATGCCGCTGCCGCATCGCCTCGAACAGCATCAGCGTCGAAGCCATCGCCACGTTGAGCGACTCGGCCTGCCCCCGCATCGGAATGATGAGCGCGTCATCCACCAGCTGCTGCGCCTGCTCCGACACCCCTTTGGCTTCGTTGCCGACGAGCAGCCAGCAGGAGCCCCGCCGGAAATCGTAGCTGTAGCACGTGTCCTGCGCCTGCAGGCTGGTGCTGATCACCCGCGCGCCGCTCCGCTTCGCCTCCGGCAGGATCTCCATCAAATCACCCTCCACCACGGGTAAATGGAACAGCGACCCCATGGTCGAGCGGATCGTCTTCGGATTGTACAGGTCGGCCGACCCGCGCCCCAGAATGACCCCGTCCGCCCCCGCCGCATCGGCACTGCGGATGATTGTCCCGACATTGCCGGGGTCCTGCACGCCGTCCAGGACGATGACCAGGCTGCCCTCCCGGCTCATCAGGGCGTCAAGACCTGCCGCGGATTTGGGCTTCCGGGCAACGGCAAAGACCGGCTGCGGCGTTTTGGTATCCGTACACTTCGCGATTACCGCAGGCGATACGCCGATCCACTCCGCAGATTCCCCGCCGGCCAGGTGGGCAAGCTCGGACGGAATCCCCTGCTCCAGGTCAAACGCGACGCATTCCAGGTCTGCCCCGGCCGTCAGCGCCTCCTGCACGAGATGAATGCCCTCGATGATAAATTTATGCTGCTTGTCCCGGTGCTTCTTCTCGAGCAGCTGTGCCCATTCCTTGACCCGGGGATTTTGCGGTGAAATGATGTCCATCCTTAACCGTCCTTCTCATGATTCATCTGTCAAACTGCTCCTCTGCCCCAGCACGAGGTCCTCCCGCGCTGAGGATCGGATCATTTCGGATAAGCCAGCTCCAGCTTGGTCAAATCGCTTTTCTCGCCGACGATAACGAGTACGTCGTCTTCGCTCAGCGGGGCATCGGCATACGGCGAAATATCCATCTTTGTACCGTGCTTGATCGCCATGACGTTGCAGCCGAAGCGGGCGCGAATGTCGAGCTCCCTCAAGTTTTTGCCGACCATGTCCTGCGAAGCCTTTAATTCCAAAATGCTGTAGTCTTCGGAAATCTCGATGTAATCCAAAATATTCGGCGAAGTGAGATGGTGGGCGACGCGCATGCCCATATCCCGCTCCGGAAAAATCACTTTATCGGCGCCGATCTTTTGTAAAACCTTGCCGTGCAGTTCATTTTGCGCCTTGACGATAATCGTTCCGACCCCAAGATCCTTCAGGATGAGCGTCGTCAAAATACTGGATTGGATGTCTTCGCCGATGGCGACAACCACCACGTCAAAATTGCGGATGCCCAGGGCACGAAGCGCCTCTTCATCCGTTGAATCCGCTGATACGGCATGCGTAACCATATTCGATACCGCCTGGGTGCGCTGTTCATCCGAATCGATGGCAAGCACGTCAAACCCCATCTCGCTCAGTGTGTTTGCAACACTGGAGCCAAAGCGCCCCATACCGATGACGGCGTACTGCTTTTTTGCCATATGTTAACCTCCACGACTATAAGAAGTCTATCCTGATTATTATATCACAGCAGGTGAAAAACTTGAATTTTGCCACCTGCCTCGGGGCACATTACTAAAGAATATCATTACAATTCAGACTGAGCCCTGGGAAGCGGGACGTCGTTCGCACCGATATACGGAGCGGGCGGCTCTGACGTGAAGGGTTCATACTTTTTAGCCTGGAGGGAAAACGATCATGTCAATTCTTCTCGACCTGCGCCAAGCCATTGTCCATAAGGTCCATGATTCCAATGAAGCCGAGCTTCGTGAAATGATTGAAGGATCCGTCGACGGTCCGGAGCAGGCGCTCCCTGGCCTCGGAGCGATCTTTGAGATGATGTGGAAAAATATCGACACGAAGCAGCAGAACGAGCTCGTCCATGTGGCTCATGAGCACCTCAAGACGATTAAGCCGGGTCCATTGACTTAACAAAGACGCCGGTGCTTTTACCGCAACGACAAATACCCCTCCGCTGGGAAACAGCTGAGGGGTATTTCCTATATTACAGAAGCTTCATCAGACTTAAGGAGCCGTCTCCAAAAACTTCGCGGTCGGATTTTTTTCCATCGCGGTCCGCATCGCATATTCGTTTTCGAACAGCACGACATAGTTGCCCTTCTTATCCTTCACCAGCGTCGAGTTGATGCGGAATTTGCTCGGATCGATCTGGTCGTCCACGATCCAGCGGGCGAACTGGTACGGCATCCGCTGCAGCTGCACATCCACGCCGTACTCGCCTTTCATCCGGTATTCGAATACTTCGAACTGCAGCTGGCCGACAACGCCGAGAATCGTATCGTCGAAGCTGACCGTATGGAACACCTGAATGGTCCCTTCCTCCGTCAGCTGGTCGATGCCCTTCTGGTACTGCTTGTGCTTCAGGGCGTTCTTGACCGTTACCTTGGAGAAAATCTCCGGCGAGAACGTCGGCAGCTCGTCAAAGACGATTTCGCTGCCTTGGCTCAGCGAGTCGCCGATCCGGAAAATGCCCGGGTCAAACAGCCCGACGATATCGCCAGGATACGCCTCATCGACGATGTCGCGGTCCTGTGCCAGGAACTGCTGCGGCTGCGACAGCTTGATGTCCTTGCCGACCCGCACATGCTTGACGGTCATGCCGCGCTGGAACTTGCCGGACACGATCCGCATGAAGGCGATGCGGTCCCGGTGCGCCGGGTTCATGTTCGCCTGGATTTTGAAAATGTATCCCGAGAACTTCTCGTTCGTCGGCTCGATCAACCCAGCGGTGCTGCGGCGCGGCTCCGGCGGCGGGGCCAGCTGCAGGAAGTTCTCCAGGAACGTCTGCACCCCGAAGTTGTTGATCGCACTGCCGAAGAACAGCGGCGTCAGTTCGCCCTTTTGTACCTTTTCCAGGTCAAATTGGTCCCCCGCTACGTCCAGCAGCTCCAGGTCCTGGCACAGCTGATCGTGCAGGTAATCCCCCGCCATCTCACGGATAACCGGGTCGTTATAGTCCTCCACCTTCTGTACCTGAATGGTCGAGTGGTCGTTCCCCTGGAACAGCTCGACCTGATTCTTCATGCGGTCGTAGACACCGCACAGCTCGCGTCCGGTACCGATCGGCCAGTTCATCGGCACAGAGCGGATGCCAAGCACCTGCTCCAGCTCCTCCATCAGGTCGAACGGACTCCGGCCTTCCCGGTCGAGCTTGTTAATAAACGTAAAAATCGGAATGCCCCGCTTCGCGCAAACCTGGAATAGCTTGATCGTCTGCGCCTCGACCCCTTTGGCCACGTCGATCAGCATGACGGCGCTGTCGGCAGCGGTCAGCGTACGGTACGTATCTTCACTGAAGTCCTGGTGACCCGGGGTGTCCAGAATGTTGACCCGATGTCCGTTATAGTCGAACTGCATCACCGACGAAGTAACCGAAATCCCCCGCTGCTTCTCGATTTCCATCCAGTCACTGGTCGCGTGCTTGCTCGCTTTGCGCGCTTTGACCGTACCAGCCAGCCGGATCGCGCCGCCGAACAAGAGCAGCTTCTCCGTTAATGTTGTTTTACCTGCGTCCGGGTGGGAGATAATCGCGAACGTCCGGCGCTTCTCCACTTCCTGCTGCAGCGTATCATCTATCGCTTTGCTCATTTCACTATTCCCTTCATCACTAAAGTCATGTCTATTATTGTATCACATTCTCTACGCAAATCACCCCCATGCAGAGGCTGCATGAGGATGATTTCATTTCAGGCTATGTCTTTAGTGAAACATAAGGCAAGCACCGGCACAACGGTTTTATTTGCCAATCTGCCACACGACGTTGTCCTCTTCCTGGCCGTTCACCGGCCACCAGTGGAAGCCGTCCGCTTTCAGCAGTTCGTCCGTTTCCTTCGGTCCCCAGGACCCGGCAGGATAATAAGAGATATCACCCTGATTTTGCGCCCAGGCTTCGGCGATTTTATCGACGAAGGACCAGGCCGACGCCACTTCATCCCAGCGGGTGAAATACGTCGATTCGCCGCGGGCTGCATCATGCAGCAGACGCTCATACGCTTCAGGCGAGTTGATGCCGACCATGCAGCTCTGGCAGAAGTCCATCGCGAGCGGCTCGATTTCATTTTCGGAGCCCGGCTTCTTCGCGTTGATCTTTACGTAGATGCCTTCCATCGGGTTCACCCGGATAACCAGCAGGTTCGGTTCGAGCTTGTATTTTTTACCCAAATACACGTTGTTCGGCATGCTCTTGAATTCCACGACGATTTCCGTCGTTTTGACCGGGAGGCGTTTGCCTGTCCGGATATAGAATGGTACGCCCGCCCAGCGGAAATTATCCACGAACAGCCGTGCCGCAAAATACGTTTCCGTATTGGAATTCGGGTCGACCTTGTCCTCCTCACGATAGGCTGGCAGGTCCTTACCACGGGCAGAGCCCTTGATGTACTGGCCGCGGATGACATTCTTCTTCACTTCTTCCGCTGTCTCGTAAGGCCGGAGCGAACGGAGCACCTTCACCTTCTCGTCACGGATGTCCTCCGGCAGCAGGCGGCTCGGCGGCTCCATCGCGATCATCGTCAGCATCTGCAGCATATGGTTTTGTCCCATATCCCGGAGTGCGCCGGCATGGTCGTAGTACCCTCCGCGCTCTTCAACACCGACGGTTTCGCTCAGCGTAATCTGCACGTTGGCAATATGCTTGTTGTTCCACAGCGGCTCGAAAAACGCGTTGGCGAATCGGATGACTTCGATATTCTGCACCATTTCCTTGCCCAGGTAGTGGTCGATCCGGTAAATCTCTTCTTCCTTAAAGACCTGGCGAATCTGTTCGTTCAGCTCTTCAGCCGATTTCAGATCGTAGCCGAACGGCTTCTCGATGACGAGGCGGTTCCAGCCTTCGGCATCCAGCATGCCGCCCTTTTGCAGGTTAAACGATACGCTGCCGAACAGCTCCGGCGCCAGGGCCAGGTAGAACAGGCGGTTGCCCGGAATGCCGAACTGCTTCTCCAGCTTCACCGTCTGTTCGTTTAATTCACGGAATCCGTCGACGTTGTTGATATCGAGGGACTTATATTCAAAATGCTGCGCAAACGTCTTCCAATTGTCGTTGTCCTCCGCCTTGTAACGGCAAAATTCCTGAATCGACTGGAAGATGTCCTCACGGAACTCCTCCTGGGTACGCGGACGCCGCGCGACGCCGATGACCGCAAAATCCTCGGCTAATTTACCTTCACGGTACAAACTATAAATGGCAGGAAACAGTTTGCGTTTGGCCAAATCCCCGGTTGCCCCGAAAATAAAAAATACAGCACCAGGTGTTTTGAGTGCTTCAAGATTTTGATTTTCAGTCATGGCTCCTCATTCTTTCTATGTCGTATTTTGGTCTCTTCAAAATCCCGATTTTACACCATAATTTGGTGGCATAAAATGATTGATGTCATTTTAGCACATTCATCAGCATGATGCTATCCGTTTAACTTCGTGGTAAATCAAAAATTTCTTTCCGCGTGCCAGGCAGGTCTAATACTCAATCGTAATGACCGGAAGCCCGATCGTCACCCGGCTGCTGCCGGTCGATTGATCCTCATGAACCGCCACCTGCATGTTCAGAACCTTCCCTCCGCTTTGAATGCCGGACCGCAATGAAGGCACCTCGTAAGCGTTGCTGACCGTAGTCGCATCCTCGTAGGATTCCGCTTTTGTCGCCGCCATATTTCTGAAAATGCCATCCTCTACCGCTTTCATGGTCGAACCGGCAGTATGCTCCCCTTTAACCGTTCCCTGCAAAGAAGCATTCCATTCAGCATCGATGCCGTTTTCGTGCAATGCCTGTCCGTATTCCGACTGGAGTTCAGTCAAGGCGCTCAGCTGCTCATCACCAGCCGCCTCCAGTTGAATAATAATATAACTGCGATCCTCTGAAATCTCCTGCCAGTTAAACCGCACGTTAACGCCATTTTTCGTATCCACGACCCGGTACGTCAAATGACCGCCTTCCGTCAGCTGCTGTACTCCCGGCAGATTCAGCGATTGGGACAGCCCCTCAGCCGCCTCGTACGCATCTTGATTTCCGTTGGCTTCCCAGTCTCCCTGCCACTTCACAACCAGACGCTGCGGCACGTCTACCACTTCATTTCCCAGCTTCAAGAGGGTGCGCAATTCTTCCGGATCCTGATGGGACGGCGCCGACGTCTGATTCGCGCTGTACCACAAATACCCCATCCATACCAAAGCCGCTATGCATACCGCCAAACCTAAACCTGCCCATCTCCGGACTGCCATCATCCCTCATACATCCCTTCACCAGGAAATCTATCAATCTACTAAAAGGATGTCCGTTTCCGGGGCGATTATACCTAAAGCCGAACGATAGGCGAAATTGGGTGAATGACCATAGCCGCGTCCATAGGCCATGAATACACTGGTTAATAAAAATGATAAGGGAGGTTCGCACACTTCCATGATCCCTATTTACCCATTAACAGAGGAAAATATTCGGCAGCACTGCGGCAAAATGGTCGCTGCCTGTATGTATGACGGCAGAGTATATACCGGAAAGCTGACCGAGTGCAAAGACGGCCATATTATTCTGAACGGGCCGGAAGGCACCCAGCTGCACGGCGCCAAAGTAAAGGGCGGCCATAAAAAACGCGCAAAGGGGCCTGTAGCCAAAGCTCCGCAAAAAGCCAACGTCCGCGCCTTCTATCCTTATTATCCGTATGGCTATGGATTCGGCTTTGGAGCTGGCCTGGCGCTGAGTCTGGCCACCCTCGGGCTGCTGTTTTTGATTTAGCGGTCTTCAAAACTTACACATTATGATCTAAAAAAGCCCCTGGAAGCTATCCGCTCCTCAGGGGCTTTTCATCTGCTATGGACTGATTTGCTTTGGATTCAACCTAACTATTCCGCCAGACCGTTTTTGTAAGCGTAGATCGCCGCCTGCGTGCGGTCGTCTACGCCCAGTTTCGCCAGGATGTTCGTCACATGGAACTTGACCGTTTTGATTCCAATGATGAGGTCATCGGCGATTTCCTGGTTGGACTTGCCCTGCGCCAATAGGCGGAGCACATCCATTTCGCGGTCGGTCAGCTCCTTGTGCGCCGGGGCCTCCACCTCCGGATGGCGGAACCGGTTCATCATCTTGGAGGCGACCTGCGATTCCAAGACCGATTGGCCGCGCGCCGCGGCGCGGATGGCGTCGGCGATTTCGCTTGCGCGCGACGTCTTCAGCAGGTAGCTGAATGCGCCAGCCTCGATAACCGGGTACATTTTCTCGTCGTCCAAATAGCTTGTCAGCACGATCACCTTGCAGTCCGGGTACAGCTTCAGCAGCTGCCGCGTCGCCTCAATCCCGTCCATGCCCTCCATCACCAGGTCCATCAGGACGACGTCGGGTTTGTATTCCCGGGCAAGGCGGATGCCTTCCTCCCCGCTGCCTGCCTCGCCGACGACTTCGATGCCGTCCTCAGTCCCCAGCACGGCCGCCAGACCGATCCGCACCATCTCGTGGTCATCGACGAGCAGCACTTTAATCATGGGTGTTTCCATTTCCAAGATCCTCACTCCCTGCTTTGTCTTCAGATACAATCGGCACGGTAATTTCGATACGTGTTCCCTTGCCGGGCGCCGTAATAATTTGGATCGATCCGCCGATTTCGTTGACGCGTTCCTGCATATTGGAAAGGCCGTAAGAAGCCTGTTTTGTCTCGTTTAGTTCAAAGCCCTGGCCGTCGTCACGCAGCATGACCCAGACCATGTCTTTCTTTTGGTGAATCCGGATTTCCATCTTATCCGCTTTGGCATGCCGGAGCGTGTTAGACATCGCCTCTTGGATGATGCGGAACAGATGGTTTTCGATTCCTTTTACCAGGTGGATGCCTTTGTCCATCTCAAACACGATTTCCATCGGAACCTTCACTTTGAGCTCTTTGATCAGCTCGCCGAGGCCTTGCTCCAGCGGCTTGCCTTCCAGATAGACCGGCCGGAGATGCAGCAGCAGCGCTCTCATTTCTGATTGGGCCACGGCGGCCATTTCTTCGATGAGCGCCACCTGGCGCTGGGCCTTGTCAAAATCCTTCTCAAGCGTCCTCCCCACGGCCGTCGCCGTCATCGATATCGCAAACAGCTGCTGGGATACCGCATCATGCAGCTCCCGCGCCAGCCGCTGGCGCTCCTCTACGATCGCGGATATCCGCGCCTGCTCGGCCAGCTGGGCATTATTCGTGGATAAGCGCTGAAGGGAGTTGACCTGCTCCTCCCACTTTTTGCTGATGCGTCCAAGCTGCTCGCCAAGGCGCCCGACCTCGTCGCTGCCAAGCTCCGGTACGGAGCGGGCGACGTTCCCTTTTTCCCAGGAGAGCAGCGTTTCCCGCAGCCGTTCCAGCTTCAATTTTACCCGATAGCTCTGATAGAACCCGAAGATAGCTCCCAGACCGATCGGAACCAGGATCAGCGTAGCACCGGCCTGCAGCGTTTTTTGCCAAGAATCAAACGGGGCCAAATAACCATATGTATAAAGTACGTAAAAAATGATCAGGAGCATAACAAAAGAAAGAAGGGCCCCCTCGCCCATGCTCCGGGAGACCATATTAGCCGGTTTTCTGGTTTTCATCAGGGAACCCTCCTCCTATGACAGATCAATATCAACATCTCCTACCAGGTAGGAAATATGGAATTTAACTTTGTATTCGCTGGTCTCATAATTAGGGGATTTCCAGTTCAAACGGTTCATCAAGCCGTTATCCCGGTGCCCTCTGAAATCGATCGCCCCGAACAGGACGAACACTTCAAGCTCCACCCCGTAATACTCCGGAATTTTAATGTCCGTATCCCCCATGATGCCTTGAAACATCATCACCGTACGGTGTTCCTCGGGGATCGCAAGCGACAAATCCAGATCGGCTTCGTTGATGACATGCCAGACGCTTTGGCTTCTCATAGCCCAAGGGACCTGGTCCCAATTGTAATGACCCGAAAAACCCTGCTTCTGCAGGTACCCATCCCGGTTTTGTACCTTCCTTGCCTTTACAAAAAACCATCCCAGGGAGATCAGCGCAATCCCCAGCACGATCAGCAAATGATCAATCAGCAGCAGGATGGCTCCGACCGCAACGAGACGGTAGCCCCTCTTCACTTTTCCGCCGCGAATCGTATAAATTCCCATAAGAATGAATAAGAGGGCGACGATGGTAAAAAAGCCGACCCACCTGCCGAAGAGCATGAGGAGGCCGATCCCGATGAGAATCAGCGCAATGAAGCGATTTCTTTTTTCCATGCCGCACCTCCTTATGATGTCTTGGTTTATCGGAAAAGTAAGACCGGAAAAGCCATAGGGTTGTGACGGGCACACTCCTTATGGCTTCACCGGGATCCAGGAAGATGTGAATGAGGTCTCGCGCCCTTATTCCATTCTTCCTAGCATATCATATTGTCCGCAGAATTGAATACTTATTCTTTATTCGATTTGGAAGGAGCGGCAGCCGGCGGGTTCAGCTTGCTTTTCAGCGCGCTGAGCTGTTCTTCCACCTTCAGCTGCTTCTCCGCATCGACCGGGCTGGTGAAAGCGGATGTTGTTTCCGGACGGTAAGGGGCACGCATCACATCGGCTTCAGCTTCCATTTGCATGATCTTTTCTTCCATGCGGTGGAATCCAAGGGACGCGCTGCCGCTTTCGATCGTATGCAGGCTGCTGATTTGAGACATTTGCTTTTTGGCTTTCGCCATTTGCGCACGGGCTACGAGCTCATTGCGCTTGTTGCGCATTTTGTAGAACTCGTCTTTCATGTCATGGAGTTGCTGTACCAGTTCTTTAGCTTGTGCCTCGGATTGAGCGTGCAGTTCTTGGTACTCGGACAGTTTTTGGTCAAAATAAATCTTTTCCTCGAGCAGCTTGCGCGCTACTTCTTCCTGGCCGTTACGAAGTGCCAGTTCAGCTTGTGCCTCACGTTGGCCGGCCATCTTCACGGCTTCTTCCACGCGCTGCTTCATGCGGCGTTCATTGGCCATTTGCTTCGCTACTGTAACTTCCGCGTCATGGATTTCTGCCTCCATATCGCGCAGATACTGGTTCAGCATAATTACCGGATCTTCAACTTTATCCAATACCTCGTTCACCGATGCTTTCGTCATATCCTTAATTCTTTTAAATACTCCCATGTTTTACACTTCTCCCTTCTCGTACTTAGATAATTTTTTTTTCAATTCCTCAAGCTCTTTCTTCATGGCTTTCTTCTCGATATCTTCCATCATGGCGTCCAGGTCGGATGCGGACGAGCTGTATCCGCCCGGTCTGCCTCCGCCGTAAGGCGAACCGTTGTATTTGGCTCTAGGGTCAAAAGATTGGGCACCATAAGCGTCGTTGCCTTGCTGACCGTTGCCGTAGTAGCTGCCGGACCCCATACTATTGCCGTAGTATCCGCCCCCAGCTGCCCCCGGTCCCGGTCCATATGGATTAAAAGGTGTCGTAGGTTCTTTAGGGATGACCAAAGCCGCGATAAAGTAGATGAACAGCGTGGTCCCGCCGGTAAATGGGATACTGATCAAAAACAGGATCCGCAGCAGCGTGGAATCGATGCCAAAGGTATCGGACAGACCGCCGCACAAACCGGTGACCATTTTATCGCGGGTCGATCGGTATAGCTTGCTCATGACGTTACTCCTTTCCGCTGTTGTTCAGCTTTTCCTTCAGGCGGGCCAGCTCCCTTTCCAGCACGCTGGATACCGTTCCGCTGGCTTGCTCGAACAGTTCCTGACCGCCGCGGCGCAGATCGCGCAGACTGCGTGCTTCAAATTCCCAATCGGAAATGCGGTCTTCCAGACGGTTGAACATCTTGGGAACATCCTGTCCGCCAAAACCTTCCATGCGCTGATTCATCCGCTGCTGAAGTCTGAGGGTTTCCATCCGTGCCGCGTAGTATTGACGTTTGCTGTACACGGTTTGGTACTCCAATTTCAGGTCGTTCAGTTGATTTTCCAGCTCGGTGAGCGACTGGCGGGTTGTATCCAGCAGTCCTCCGTATTGCTCGAGCTTTTCTTCATAGATGATTTTTTCCTGCAGTGCGAGCTTGGCTAGATGATCCTCGCCGGCCTTCAGAGCCAGCAGCGCCTGCTCCTCACGCTTTTCCTTCATGTTGGATGCCTGATCCACTTGCTGCTTCAGCTGTCTCACGTGAGCGGAGTACTGCTGAACGAGCTTCTCGGCTTCCATAATATCGTCACGCGTTGATGCCAAAAACTGATCGATCAACCGTACCGGGTCCTGACTTTGTTCCAAACGTTCATTTAATGTCGCTACGGTGATATCCCGTACCCTGCGAAATACGCTCATCTGTTTTTGCTCCCTCCTTATAAGCTGTGATCGCCTATTCGTTTGATTGTATTTATTGAAGGTAATTCTTTGTTACCGTTACATCCACTTCGACGACTTCTTACCTTTCAGCAGCATAATCCCGAACACTACCAGGGCAATTCCCAGCAGCGGTCCGATGATCCAGGACAGCTTCGCCAGAAGTCCCATGACACCGAATGCGAGGATAATCGTACCGATGACCACCTTACCTCTGCGAATTCCATAATAGCCGAGCACGATCATCAGGATCGGGAAGATCAATCCGATCAGCCTGCCGAATAATGGAGCGAATACTCCCAGGAGCATCAGTGCCCCGATTGCGATCAATACGATCGCCCAACCAGAAGTTTTATTTGTTCTCATGCATTGTCACCGCCTTTCGTTTGTATCAACCTTATGACTCTATTTTAGGTTCAATCCGGGTTTTCCAAAACGGACCCAAGACGGTTTTTAATCCTAGACCTAAGTCGGGGGAAGGCTCGGACCTTAGACGAAGCAAGCTTTTTCTGCATGTAACGCGGCAGCCACATCCTCCACTGGCAGCTCCAATTGCCCGTTTATAGGGCATGATCAACACGCTCTGGAACTTCAATGAGCAGTTTACTTATACAATGCTTGGGATAGGGAGTCGTTGGAGGCTCTGAGCAAGGGATTTAGCACTTAGCTAAAGAAACATAGAGCCTGTTTAACCCGGTTAAAGCTGGCTGGAATGGTTTATCAGCTTTAAACAAGGATGGGGAAAACGTTCAAAGGGAGTAATGGTAGAACGAACGGATTGATCAGAGGATCTTTAAATACCATACAGTCATACAAATAAACGCAATACGAATTATAATGGCCGTCTTTCAGCGGGATGTCATCAGGTGGCTGATTGGAAGGAGAAGTGCAAGTGTACAGCAGGATGAGGGATTAACGAACGACGAACGATGGCTCGGTGTACAATGTTAGTCTATACAAGAAAAAGCCTTGGATATTTTCCAAGGCTTTTCTCTATGATGCCGGTGAAGGGACTCGAACCCCCACGGTTTCCCTCACGATTTTGAGTCGCGCGCGTCTGCCAATTCCGCCACACCGGCATATTCAGTTAAAAAAAATGGCGCGCCCTAAGAGATTCGAACTCCTGACCTTTTGATTCGTAGTCAAACGCTCTATCCAGCTGAGCTAAGGGCGCATATGAAGTTAATGGAGGCGCCACCCAGATTCGAACTGGGGATAAAGCTTTTGCAGAGCTGTGCCTTACCACTTGGCTATGGCGCCGAAATCAAATGGAGCGGACGACGGGAATCGAACCCGCGACCCTCGCCTTGGCAAGGCGATGCTCTACCGCTGAGCCACGTCCGCTTAAACTGGCTGGGGATATAGGATTCGAACCTATGCATGACGGAGTCAAAGTCCGTTGCCTTACCGCTTGGCTAATCCCCAACAAGATTGTCATTATAAGTTATGGGGCGATCGATGGGACTTGAACCCACGAATGCCGGAGCCACAATCCGGTGCGTTAACCCCTTCGCCACGACCGCCATAATAAAAGATATGAAGCTGTATTTCGAATGGCAGGGGCAGCAGGAATTGAACCCACACTAACGGTTTTGGAGACCGCTGTTCTACCTTTAAACTATGCCCCTATAATAAAACTGGTGGAGGCTGATGGATTCGAACCACCGAACTCGTACGAGAACAGATTTACAGTCTGCTGCGTTTGGCCACTTCGCTAAGCCTCCATATGGTGCCGGCGAGAGGACTTGAACCCCCAACCTACTGATTACAAGTCAGTTGCTCTACCAATTGAGCTACACCGGCTTTTATGCTTATTATTAAATTCATGGTGGCTCGGGACGGAATCGAACCGCCGACACGAGGATTTTCAGTCCTCTGCTCTACCGACTGAGCTACCGAGCCTAATTTTGTTTCTATCAAGAGTATTATTGCAACAAACTAAACTCTCAAGAAAATAAATGGCGGAACCGACGGGATTCGAACCCGCGATCTCCTGCGTGACAGGCAGGCATGTTAGGCCTCTACACCACGGTTCCACGGCCAATTATGTATCTCCATAAATAAGGAGATAAATTGCGGGGGCAGGATTTGAACCTGCGACCTTCGGGTTATGAGCCCGACGAGCTACCGGACTGCTCCACCCCGCGTCATTAAAAAATATTTATTTTCTTTAAAGTATACATGGTGGAGGCTGAGGGGATCGAACCCCCGACCCTCTGCTTGTAAGGCAGATGCTCTCCCAGCTGAGCTAAGCCTCCATAAGAAACACTTTTAATATCTTAGCAGATAAACCACTAAAAAGGCAAGCATTTTTTCTTTTGGATTCTCATCCCTGAAGCTAATAATTAAAGTGGTGACCCGTATGGGATTCGAACCCATGTTACCTCCGTGAAAGGGAGGTGTCTTAACCCCTTGACCAACGGGCCAAACTATAATGGCGGAGAGAGAGGGATTCGAACCCTCGAGACGCTTTTGGCGCCTACACGATTTCCAATCGTGCTCCTTCGGCCAACTCGGACACCTCTCCATAATGGCTCCCCGAACAGGACTCGAACCTGTGACAACTCGATTAACAGTCGAGTGCTCTACCAACTGAGCTATCAGGGAACAATATTTAATTCAAGTGTTTGATCACCTGAAAACTAGATACGAAACGAATCTACATTTTATATTTTTTGGATAAGCCCTCGACCGATTAGTATTGGTCAGCTCCATGCATTGCTGCACTTCCACCTCCAACCTATCTACCTCGTCGTCTACAAGGGGTCTTACATACTGGGAAATCTCATCTTGAGGGGGGCTTCACGCTTAGATGCTTTCAGCGCTTATCCCGTCCGTACGTAGCTACCCAGCCATGCTCCTGGCGGAACAACTGGTGCACCAGCGGTACGTCCATCCCGGTCCTCTCGTACTAAGGACAGCTCCTCTCAAATTTCCTACGCCCACGACAGATAGGGACCGAACTGTCTCACGACGTTCTGAACCCAGCTCGCGTACCGCTTTAATGGGCGAACAGCCCAACCCTTGGGACCTACTTCAGCCCCAGGATGCGATGAGCCGACATCGAGGTGCCAAACCTCCCCGTCGATGTGGACTCTTGGGGGAGATAAGCCTGTTATCCCCAGGGTAGCTTTTATCCGTTGAGCGATGGCCCTTCCATGCGGTACCACCGGATCACTAAGCCCGACTTTCGTCCCTGCTCGACTTGTAGGTCTCGCAGTCAAGCTCCCTTCTGCCTTTGCACTCTTCGAATGATTTCCAACCATTCTGAGGGAACCTTGGGGCGCCTCCGTTACTCTTTAGGAGGCGACCGCCCCAGTCAAACTGCCCACCTGACACTGTCCCCATACCGGATCACGGTACCAGGTTAGAACCTAGATACGATCAGGGTGGTATCCCAACGGCGCCTCCACCCAAGCTGGCGCTCAGGTTTCAAAGGCTCCCACCTATCCTGTACAGATCGTACCCAAATCCAATATCAAGCTGCAGTAAAGCTCCATGGGGTCTTTCCGTCTTGTCGCGGGTAACCTGCATCTTCACAGGTATTAAAATTTCACCGGATCTCTCGTTGAGACAGCGCCCAAGTCGTTACGCCATTCGTGCGGGTCAGAATTTACCTGACAAGGAATTTCGCTACCTTAGGACCGTTATAGTTACGGCCGCCGTTTACTGGGGCTTCGGTTCACAGCTTCGGGGTAAACCCCTAACCGCTCCCCTTAACCTTCCAGCACCGGGCAGGCGTCAGCCCGTATACTTCGCCTTGCGGCTTCGCACAGACCTGTGTTTTTGCTAAACAGTCGCTTGGGCCTTTTCACTGCGGCCCCCTCGTGCTATTCACACTACCGGGGCACCCCTTCTCCCGAAGTTACGGGGTCATTTTGCCGAGTTCCTTAACGAGAGTTCTTCCGCGCGCCTTAGAATTCTCTTCTCGCCTACCTGTGTCGGTTTGCGGTACGGGCACCTTCACCTGGTTAGAGGCTTTTCTTGGCAGTGTGAGATCATGACCTTCGGTACTGTAATTTTCCCTCCCCGTCACAGCCCAGCCTTAAAGTGTGCGGATTTGCCTACACACCAGCCTCACTGCTTGGACGAGCATCCATCAGCTCGCGTCACTACCCTCCTGCGTCACCCCATCACTCATAACGGTTTACGGTGGTACAGGAATTTCAACCTGTTGTCCTTCGATTACGCCTGTCGGCCTCACCTTAGGTCCCGACTTACCCTGAGCGGACGAGCCTTCCTCAGGAAACCTTGGGCTTTCGGCGGATCAGATTCTCACTGATCTTTTCGTTACTCATACCGGCATTCTCACTTGTATACGCTCCAGCACTCCTTACGGTATACCTTCAACGCTGTATACAACGCTCCCCTACCCCTGATGCATACGCATCAAGCCATAGCTTCGGTGGTGTGTTTAGCCCCGTTACATTTTCGGCGCAGAGTCACTCGACCAGTGAGCTATTACGCACTCTTTCAATGGTGGCTGCTTCTAAGCCAACATCCTGGTTGTCTGTGCAACTCCACATCCTTTCCCACTTAACACACACTTGGGGACCTTAGCTGATGGTCTGGGCTGTTTCCCTTTTGACAATGGATCTTAGCACTCACTGTCTGACTCCCGGTTACAAGTCAATGGCATTCGGAGTTTGACTGAGCTTGGTAACCCTTGCGGGCCCCGCACCCAATCAGTGCTCTACCTCCACGACTCTATTCACCGAGGCTAGCCCTAAAGCTATTTCGGGGAGAACCAGCTATCTCCGAGTTCGATTGGAATTTCTCCGCTACCCCCACCTCATCCCCGAATTTTTCAACATTCGTGGGTTCGGGCCTCCAGTGCGTGTTACCGCACCTTCACCCTGGACAGGGGTAGATCACACGGTTTCGGGTCTACGTCCACGTACTTAATCGCCCTATTCAGACTCGCTTTCGCTGCGGCTCCGGCTTCTCACCTTAACCTTGCACGGGAACGTAACTCGCCGGTTCATTCTACAAAAGGCACGCCATCACCCATAAACAGGGCTCTGACTTCTTGTAAGCACACGGTTTCAGGTTCTATTTCACTCCCCTTCCGGGGTGCTTTTCACCTTTCCCTCACGGTACTGTTTCACTATCGGTCGCTAGGGAGTATTTAGCCTTAGCAGATGGTCCTGCCAGATTCATACGGGGTTTCACGTGCCCCGCACTACTCGGGATCCGTCTCGGAGGGAACTGACTTTCGGCTACAGGGCTTTTACCTTCTATGCCGGGCCTTTCCAGACCTCTTCGCCTAACCAATTCCTTTGTAACTCCATGTGAGACGTCCCACAACCCCGGCCAGCAAGCTGACCGGTTTAGGCTGTTCCGCGTTCGCTCGCCGCTACTGACGGAATCACTCTTGTTTTCTCTTCCTCAGGGTACTTAGATGTTTCAGTTCCCCTGGTATGCCTCAATCTGTCCTATGTATTCAGACAGAAGTGACTGACTATTACATCAGCCGGGTTTCCCCATTCGGACATCCCCGGATCAAAGCTTGCTTACAGCTCCCCGAGGCAGTATCGTTGTTCGCCACGTCCTTCATCGGCTCCTAGCGCCTAGGCATCCTCCGTGTGCTCTTAGTAGCTTAACCATGCTACTTTTAAGACTTAACTTGTTGTGACACAAGTTCAGCTAAAAGGATATTTCTAAAACGCAGATTCGTTTCGTTATCTAGTTTTCAAGGATCAAATCATCCAGTCTCGCGACCGGACTTATATCATACCAAATCCCGAATCGCTTGGCTACAAGCAAGTTCTGGAAATCGTATGCGAGAGTTTGAACTCTCAAAACTGACCAACGAGTGAGTAACTAGCCGACCGGCTAGATTTAGTATTTGAATGCTTCCATCGCAGGAAGCGATTCTCCATAGAAAGGAGGTGATCCAGCCGCACCTTCCGATACGGCTACCTTGTTACGACTTCACCCCAATCATCTACCCCACCTTCGGCGGCTGGCTCCTTGCGGTTACCTCACCGACTTCGGGTGTTGTAAACTCTCGTGGTGTGACGGGCGGTGTGTACAAGACCCGGGAACGTATTCACCGCGGCATGCTGATCCGCGATTACTAGCAATTCCGACTTCATGCAGGCGAGTTGCAGCCTGCAATCCGAACTGAGACCAGCTTTGATAGGATTGGCTCCACCTCGCGGCTTCGCTTCCCGTTGTACTGGCCATTGTAGTACGTGTGTAGCCCAGGTCATAAGGGGCATGATGATTTGACGTCATCCCCGCCTTCCTCCGGTTTGTCACCGGCAGTCATTCTAGAGTGCCCACCCGAAGTGCTGGCAACTAAAATCAAGGGTTGCGCTCGTTGCGGGACTTAACCCAACATCTCACGACACGAGCTGACGACAACCATGCACCACCTGTCTCCTCTGTCCCGAAGGAAAGGTCTATCTCTAGACCGGTCAGAGGGATGTCAAGACCTGGTAAGGTTCTTCGCGTTGCTTCGAATTAAACCACATACTCCACTGCTTGTGCGGGTCCCCGTCAATTCCTTTGAGTTTCAGTCTTGCGACCGTACTCCCCAGGCGGAATGCTTAATGTGTTAACTTCGGCACCAAGGGTATCGAAACCCCTAACACCTAGCATTCATCGTTTACGGCGTGGACTACCAGGGTATCTAATCCTGTTTGCTCCCCACGCTTTCGCGCCTCAGCGTCAGTTACAGCCCAGAGAGTCGCCTTCGCCACTGGTGTTCCTCCACATATCTACGCATTTCACCGCTACACGTGGAATTCCACTCTCCTCTTCTGCACTCAAGTCACCCAGTTTCCAGTGCGAACCAAGGTTGAGCCTTGGCCTTAAACACCAGACTTAAATGACCGCCTGCGCGCGCTTTACGCCCAATAATTCCGGACAACGCTTGCCCCCTACGTATTACCGCGGCTGCTGGCACGTAGTTAGCCGGGGCTTTCTTCTCAGGTACCGTCACTCCGATAGCAGTTACTCTATCGGACGTTCTTCCCTGGCAACAGAGCTTTACGATCCGAAAACCTTCATCACTCACGCGGCGTTGCTCCGTCAGGCTTTCGCCCATTGCGGAAGATTCCCTACTGCTGCCTCCCGTAGGAGTCTGGGCCGTGTCTCAGTCCCAGTGTGGCCGTTCACCCTCTCAGGTCGGCTACGCATCGTCGCCTTGGTGAGCCGTTACCTCACCAACTAGCTAATGCGCCGCAGGCCCATCCGCAAGTGACAGATTGCTCCGTCTTTCATCATCCCCTCAGGAGAGGAAATGAGATATCCGGTATTAGCTCACGTTTCCGTGGGTTATCCCGGTCTTGCAGGCAGGTTGCCTACGTGTTACTCACCCGTCCGCCGCTAACCATCAGGAGAGCAAGCTCTCCATCAAGTCCGCTCGACTTGCATGTATTAGGCACGCCGCCAGCGTTCGTCCTGAGCCAGGATCAAACTCTCCAAGAAAGTTTGTGACTCATTTTGAATCTGACGAGATTGATTTAATCTCAATCGCTCCGGTCATAAGACCGTCGCGTTTATACTCACTCGTTGTTCAGTTTTCAAAGATCAAACTTCGTTTCGTTGTCATCGCTGTGTTTCAGCGGCGACTTTTATAATATATCATATTGCCCATCTTTTCGTCAAGTATTTTTTTAATTTCTTTTAAAATCTTGTCGAATTATCAGGTTTCAAGGAAACCGTCATTGAATGGGGCGAGATATAATTTAACACATAAACAATAATGGAGTCAACCACTTTTTGAAATCCGCATGTCTCTTCAAATTTCCCCAATCTTCCCCGAACTATACCCTTAGAGAAGTATTAAACGGATATACACGGTGAATCTGCATTTCCCAAACACTACACAGCTACACGCGATTGTTCACAGTACCTCTTTACCTTTGGAAAACAAAAAAAGAGGGACCCTCCCCTCTCTTCCGAACCTACATATATACAATTGCAAATACAGTCATTCGGCGGAATAGCGAATCCCCTGATTCCCGTAAGTCGCCCCTTCGCTCCAGACCGCCGTTTCACGTACCAGCGACCGGTTGACCAGCGTCCGCAGTACCAGCGGCAGCTTGTTGCTGATCATATCGAGCTCGGGATGATGAGCCAGCTCTTCCACACTCCAGGGCTTCGGCCGGCTTCTCAAAATGTTCAGCAGCAGCACCGTGCACTCGGCCATCTTGGACATGACTGAAAACTCACAGGCAAGCATGACCAGCTCGACGCGCTGAGCGAGCGTTTCCGTACTCTGGGTTAGTTCTTCATACAGTTTATGAATGGCCGTGTTAAGTCCCCGCACCTGCTCCCATACGGCTTTCTCCGGGAGAACCTTCTGCTCGATCAGCTCGATCTTGGCCCAATGCTTCAACGAATTCAGCACACTGTGGTAAGCATCCGTGTAAAAGCCTTCCTGCATATAACGTTTGGCTTCCACGTACATCCATAGAAAATGTGAAAATTCATACAGCATCTTCCGGTCCCTCAGCGGCTGCCTGAATTCAATGAAATCTTGGCGAAGCTGGGCCAGCCGGGCATACGGATCGTGAACGATCTCTCCCTCCATGAAACATTTCACCAGGTCCCCCTTCTCGCCGGCCACCAGCCAACGCCGAAGCGAGCCCAAACTGACATGCAGCACTTGGCAGCGCAGTTCCCCTGCCATCGTATGTTCTACGGTTAACGGTTTATCTTCTTGGTCGCGAACGATTAGTATAATAAGATCAAAGTCATGCAGCAGCGATCCATCAAATTTATGACCCTCTTGGCGAAAAATAATAGTTCCCATGGCATCGACATAAACCGACTCTCCATAAAAAAAGGACAAATTGGACAAATTCACGTCTCCCTCCATGCATTCCTTGGCGAAAGTGAGCCAATTCAGTTATAATATACTTCTACATGTCCATGTCAGTTCCTTCTTTTTGTAAATACAACAAATTTGATGATAGGAGCTAAAGATTCATGATTTTCAATCAAGCGAAAATTAACGCTTTTCGTCTTTGGGGCCTGCTGCTGACGATGCTGGGTATGGGTCTGATGGTTCTGGGGACGGCCGGTATCGTATTTTGGGGACATGCCGGTAAGGTGTTCGCAGCCATCGGTCTTGTGATTGGCCTGATTTCCATGATGGGCAGCCTCGGAATATATTTCTGGGCCGGCATGCTGTCGACCAGCGCGCTGCAGCTCGAATGTCCGGAATGTCACAAATTGACCAAAATGCTCGGAAAAACCGACCGCTGCATGTTCTGCCGCACGATCCTGACGCTGGATCCCAACCAGGCGAATATTACTCCCGAAGAGCTGCAAGCCGCTCAGCAAGGCCAGGGAGCCCAAGCAACGCCGCATCATCATTAAATACAAAAAAACCGGTACGACCTGATCACAGGCTGTACCGGTTTTTTATTACATAAAGTATAAGTGCTGATTCAATAAGGTAATTACTGCTGTATTCCTTTTAACACTTTCCAGGCATCCTCCGTCCCGAAGCTTCGCGTCCATGCCGCAACGCCGCCCAATTTGAGCGACTTGGCCAAGTCCACTCTCGCCTGCAGGGATACCGCGTCTTCAATCCATATTTTTTTCAGGACTCCGTCTTCCTTATACTCCACATAATGCTGCTTCACGTCTTCCAGATACTTCGGCTTCAGTTTCTTTTCGGCCAAAATATCTTTGACGGTCTTCATGCCGACCGCTTTGGAGGACACTTCGACTTTCCCGTTCTTGCTCGCTTCCGACCAGATCCGCGTATACAGCGGCACGGCCAGTATCAACTTCTGCGGCGGCACGTCGTCCTCATCCAGGATCTTTCGCGCAGCCGCTTCCGCCCAAGGGAGGGAAGAAACCGAGCCGGCTTCCGGACTTGATGCCCAATGCTCATCGTAAGCCATCAGCATAATAAAATCCGCGGCTTCGCTCAGTGCACTGCGGTCCAGAAATTTAGACCACAGCTCGCTGCTTGATTTCGGCGTGACGTCAACCGATAAGATCAGTCCTCGATCCTGTGCCAGCGGCTTCAATTCACGCACAAACTGCGTAATATTGGGTCCGTCCTTCGTTTTTACATTTTCAAAATCGATGTTGATCCCGTCCAGATGATACATCTGCGCCAGCTCCAGCAGCTGGCTGATCGTATTCAGCCGCGTTTCGTAGGTGGCCATCGCGCTCGTAGTTATGTCCGCATCGAAGCTGTTATTGATCAGCCCCCATACCTCCATCTTGCGGGCGTGGGCTTTATTCACATAGGCCATATCCGCATTGCTGCGCACGTTGCCTTTGCCGTCGATAATGCTGAACCAGGTCGGGCTGACGACGTTGACACCGTCCAGTCCGTCCAACACGGCCGGATCGGGTTTGTTCTGGTAGACTGCTTCCCACGCCAGGTTGACGGGTTTGCCTTTCCAGCTGCGCTCCGCCCGGGTTGGCGGGATAGGCGGAATTTCGATCGTCTTTGTGTCCCCAAGTGAGACTTCATCCTTGCGGACATACCCGCTGTAGCCGTTATCCATCTGGGCGAAATACCAGGATCCCTTCGAATCCCAAATCCGCAGAGGGGTACCACCCTTCATGTCAGCCAGAATCGGCGAATGGATGGAATCCCCCTTTCGGAGCTTCACCTTATCGTCAGGCTGGCCTTTGGCCGTCCCCATCTGTATGGTATCCCCGGCTTTCATCAAAATGACGGCACCCGTAGCGGCATCCTCATGGATGTTAACCCCGTACAGTTCCTTAAGCGGCTGAATCGGCATGTACGGCACGCCGTCCTTTTCCTCCGGAGCAAACCGGAGCTCAACCGGCTTGTTGTTCAGCTGCGCTTTTTTCTGTCCTGTCTGCAGCCGCATGACCCGCACCGGCGTCGTCAAAATGATGGACTGGGTCCCTGATTCATATCGAATCGTCGGATCCACCACCTTCTGCAGTACCGGCAGCGGAAGCATCAGCTGTTCTCCGGCTCCTTCGGCTGGTTCTGCCTGAAGCTTCCCTTCCACGAAAATAGGCTTGTCCATGCCGCGCCAATCCGGTTTTTCATGCAAAGGATTCGGTAGAATTTCGGTCACTGTCAGATAGGCCCCGGCAATGATCAGGCACAAGCCCAGGAATATCGTAAAGCGCCTCCCCGCTGAGGGGCGACGTCTGCGTCTTCTTCTGTTCACTCGCTAATCCTCCGTCATTTTATTCAAATTATGCCTTCCGGTAGGTTCCGGATGATCGGAAAGTGCTGCCTGAAAAACAAAAACGTGAAGAATCCTTTGCAGGAGTCCGCACGTTTCAAAAATCATTGTTCTTTGCAAGAACTGCATATCCCATAAAGCTCCATCCTCAAGTCCTTGACCTTGAATCCAGTGCTCTGTTCCGCTGTATGCTCCACATCCTTCAGGGAAGGATACATGAAATCTTCAATTTTGCCGCATTTCTCGCAGATCACGTGGAAGTGATCCGACACGTTGGCATCAAAGCGGCTCGAATTATCTCCATAGGTCAGCTCATGGACCATTCCCGCTTCCATAAACATCTTCAAATTGTTATATACGGTCGCGACGCTCATGCTCGGAAACTTGGGCTCGAGTGCGCGGTATATCTCATCCGCCGTCGGATGGTTCATGGACTCCATCAAATAGGCCAAAATCGCATGACGTTGGGGCGTAATCCGAACACCTGTTGCCTTCAGTTGTTCTAGTGCATGTTGGACTCGCGTAGACATGATTCCCACCGCCTTTAATGTTTTAACATAGTCGTTAATAACTTTATTGTACGTTTATCTTTTGAGCTTTGTCAACGGACCCCGCCCCACAGAAGCCGTTAAAGCTTCCATGTTCATCCTTTTCTAATATTTATTCACATTTAGTTCGCTGTTGCCTTCGACATGGATCGTATAATCACCGGTGCCGATTTCGCCGGTAATGCTCTTCTTGTCCACGACAAACTCGGGGAACATATTATGAATATCGCCATAGCTGATCGTTCCATCAATAGCGTAGTTGCCTTCCCCTGGCAGATCAAGGATAAGCTCCCCGACAGCGCTGTAGATGTCCCAGTTTCCGCCGACGGAGCTCGATCTTGCCGTAATATCGCCGTTGAGCGACTCTGCCGTCAAATCCGATTTGATGTCATCCACATAAATGTTGCCGTTCTTGGTGCTTACATTGATTTTTCCCTGGGCCCGAATGACCGACAGATTCCCGACCTGGGATGTCAGCGCAACAGAATCGGAAACATCGATCGCCTCCATATTCCCCCGGTTGGTCGTGAGATCAACCGAGCCGGTAACGTTCGCGGCCTGAACACCCCCGTTCAGCGTTTTTCCTTTAACCTGCCCAAGAATATGGTTCAGCTTAAGTTCGCCATTTGCACTTTCCAGCGTAATTTGCTCAATGGCCTCAACATTATTCAAGGTAATACCGCCGTTCATCGTCCGGATTGAAAAATTAAAGCGGCGGTCTTCCGGCAGCGTAATGGTCAGGTTCATCCGCGGCTGCCTTTTGCCGGATTGCCCGTAAGCCTTGCCTTTGGTTTGAATCGTAACGGTGGTTCCGTCGCTGACGTCGACCGTGGATTCCTGCCCGATCACATCCGCTTCCGGCCCCGTAATCTGATCCACCCACATCTCGGTGTCTACCCGAATGTCGTCCACAGGTCCCCGCTGCAGCAAAATATCGCCATTAATATTGTCAACATTCACTGCTTGGGTCTCGAAGGCGACAGGAATCGAAATCGGGTCCTTATCAAACCGCTTACCCTTAGCCTCACTGTAGTCCACACCAGCCGCCGTCAAATTCAGACTGACCTTATTCCACAAGTGAAGGTAGTGGTCTTGTTCGGTGACGACAAAGACGGAAGCCGACAGCAGTACGGCCACCAGCACTCCGCGGATATCCAGCCGGAAACGCCCCCAGCCGGGTGTTCGCGATTTCCGCATAAACCAGTACAGCACAATATATTCAGCACCCCACAGGACGGCCAGCAGCGGCCACCATTTTAGCAGGAGCAGCATGTATTCGGTCCCTTGAACCGCATCCGTCAACAGCAGTGCACCGGTCACAACCAGCAGCAGCACGGCAGTAAAACGCCCCACCCGCAATTTGGGTTTTCGGTTCACGTTGTCGATCACCTCTTTCCACGCTGCAGCACGGCCATAAAATCAGGCTATGGTGCAGCGGTTCATCTTCCACGTCTTTGGTTTAAAAACAGGAGCGTCTCCCGAAGCCCGAAAAACAAACCAAGGACGATCAAAACGACCGCAGCCGCGGTTTGTCCGTACTGTTCAATAAACATGCCAAGCCATTTGGGCTTCTGATAAAAGGCGATCATCAGCAGCCCGCCAGCAACCAGATATACGCCGAAAGCGATGCTGCGTTCCAAGGCAAAGGGATGCGCCCGTTCCGTCTCCTCTTCATCCGGCAGCTCAAGCCCAGCCCTTCTCCGGTGATAAATCACATAATCCGCGGCTTGAAGCACATCATAAACGCTATAAAAATAAGCGACAGGAAATAAAAGCGCGAGCAAAATAAGCAATGGCACGTTGATCTGGATGCCGATGGAAGAAAAATAGAGCAGCGCCGACGCATCCAGCATCAGCGCGAATATAAGAGAAATCCCTTTACGGTACAATCCCAGATAAATATGGCCGAGTCCCGGACAAATCGCTGCAAGAAGCCCTGCGGTAAATTTGCGCTTGCGGGAATACAGCCGGCGCTTGCGGACTCCCCGCTCCGCCTTGGAATAAATGCGTAACCGCCGTTTACCTTTCTGCGGTTCGTCCGCTGACTTTGTTGAGTGACGTCCGGCAGAATGCATGCTTGCAGCTCCTTTCTTTAAATGGTTTGGCCGAGTCCTTTTTCCTGATAGTACCCTATTCTGTCCCCTAATTAACAGGTCAATATCTGGATTATCCGGCCTGTCAAAGCAAAAACCCCCGGTCACCCGGGAGCTTTCGGCGTTTTTGTCAGTCTAGGGACACCAGTGTAATTCCTTCCAGCTTCCGGATTTGCGAAGCCAGCTGCAGCGGATCAAAGGAATGCTTGATCAGGACGTGCATCGAGATCTCAAGCGTGGTGGAGGGAGGCTCCAGCTCAAAGGGCGCGGCTGCACTCCGTTCATTGATAATCAATTTTTTCACGGCGATACCTTCCGCCTGCACCAATTCCGAGATCGATTCAAGCAGCCCCGGAACCGAAACGGCGTGGAACGTGAACAGGTGGAGCTTGCTCCCTTTGATATAACGCTGCTCCAGCTTATTAAATACCACGAGCGTCAGTAATATAAGCAGCGTTGCAGCGACGGACGCGAAATAAAATCCGGCGCCGACAGACAAGCCGACCGCAGCGACGACCCATACCGAAGCCGCCGTCGTTAAACCGGTAATGGATTTACCGGTAAACAGAATCGTTCCGGCTCCCAGGAATCCGATCCCCGTAATGACGGCCGATGCCAAACGGGCAGGGTCGATCCGGATGTTCACCTCGTGAACGAATTCGGAGAAGCCGTAAATAGACAGCATAATTATTAACGCCGATCCCATGCACACTAAAATATGAGTTCGGAGTCCAGCCGCATGGTTGGACCGCTCCCGCTCCAGACCGACCAATCCGCCGAGCAGCATAGACAGCAGCAAACGCAGCAAAATATGCACATTATCGATATACCATGGATCCTGCAAGGGTCAACCTCTCCCATTCTGCTGAGGTATTTAGTGTGACGATTCGGACGCTCTGTGAAAGGTCGTCAGTTCCACGCCCGGGGCTACCTCGTACCGGTCAAAAGGAACAAAGCCGTATTTGGTGTACAGCGCCACAGCCGGCGTGTTTTTGGTTCCCGTGGACACGATGAACAAGGGAACATCCGGATGAAGATCCAGCACGTGCTGAATCAGGCTGCCCGCAATCCCCTTGCGGAAATGATCGGGATGAACCATCATCCGGCTGATCGTAATCGTATCCGGCGCTTCCTGCTCCGTTGCTACCGCTCCGATAAGTTCTCCGTCCTCATTTAAACATCCGTAAAAATCCTCTTTACACTTGCGTATCGTTTCATGAGTGTCCATCAGCGGGGGAATATCGCGGAACCCGATCCGCTCCGCCTCCAGCCGGTAAGCCATATGCTGCAGACGCCAGATCTGATCGACCATGTCCTCGTCATCCAGAAACAGTCTGTTTATCATATTCGGAACCACCTCGAGCGCATGCGCGAAAATGAAAATGAATGCTAAATCAAAGGGGCTTGTCACACGGACAAGCCCCAAGGGAAGCTCAAGCTTTTATTGGCTCAATATTTCGGCCAGCAGCTTGTTGACAAGCGCAGGGTTAGCTTTGCCCTTGCTCTCCTTCATGACCTGGCCGACCAGGAAGCCGATCGCTTTCTGCTTGCCCGCCTTGAAGTCCTCGACGGATTGCGGATTTGCCGCGACAACCTGCTCGACGATCGTTTTGATCGCGCCTTCGTCGCTGATCTGCACAAGTCCTTTTTCCTCGACGATCTGCTGTGGCAGCTTGCCGGATTCGAGCATTTCCTTGAATACCGTTTTGGCGATTTTGCTGCTGATCGTGCCCTTCTCGATCAATCCGATCATTTCACCGAGACCACGGCCGGTAATTTTGAGGGCCGGCAGCTCCAGGCCGGTACTGTTCAAGTATCCGAGGAGGTCGCCCATAATCCAGTTGGAAACCGCTTTGGCATCCTTTGTATAGTTCAGGCTGTCCTCGAAAAAGTCCGCCAGCGGCTTCGAAGATGTAATGACGCCCGCATCATAGCTCGGGAGGCCGTATTCGGAAGTATAGCGCGCCTGCCGGGCATCCGGAAGCTCGGGAATTGTCGCGCGGATGCGCTCCTTCCAGGCTTCATCGATATGAAGTCTGACGAGGTCGGGATCCGGGAAATAGCGGTAGTCATGCGCTTCTTCCTTGCTGCGCATCGACAGCGTCTTGCCGGCGGCCTCGTCCCAGCGGCGTGTCTCCTGCACAACTTTGCCGCCGTCGTCCAAAATTTCCGCCTGGCGGTACTCCTCGTACTCCAGGCCCCGCTGAACGCCGCGGAAGGAGTTCATGTTCTTCAGCTCGGCGCGGGTGCCGAATTCCTTTTGCCCCACCGGACGGATACTGATATTCGCGTCGCAGCGCATGGAGCCTTCCTCCATCTTCACGTCGGAAACCTCGCAGTACTGCATAATCGCGCGGAGCTTCTCCAGGTAGGCTCTCGCCTCTTCCGGCGACGAAATGTCAGGTTCGGACACGATTTCGACAAGCGGCGTTCCAACGCGGTTAAAGTCGACCAGTGACGCAAATCCTCCGTCGACGTGCGTCAGCTTGCCCGCATCTTCTTCCAGGTGCAGGCGGGTAATGCCGATCCGTTTGGTCCGGCCGTCGACTTCGATGTCGATCCAGCCGTTCTCGCCGATCGGCTGGTCGTACTGGGAAATTTGATAAGCCTTGGGCGAATCGGGATAGAAGTAGTTTTTACGGTCGAATTTGCTCACATCGGCGATCGTACAGTTCAGCGCCATGGCTGCTTTCATCGCGTAGTCGACAGCCTGACGGTTCAGAACTGGCAGTACGCCGGGATGTCCGAGGCAAATCGGGCACGTATGCGTGTTGGGCGGCGCGCCGAATTCGGTGGAGCAGCCGCAGAAAATTTTCGACTTGGTATGCAGTTCGACATGGACTTCAAGTCCAATGACTGTTTCGTATTTGGTTGATGACATATTGTTCTTGCTCCCTCCTGGTCCCGCCTGAGATTACAGCTTCGGCTGCAGCTTATGATGTTCGGTGTTCTGCTCGTACGCGTGGGCGACGCGCAGTACCGTCGATTCGTCAAAGGCTTTGCCGATGATCTGCAGGCCGACCGGCAGCCCGTCCGCCAGTCCGCAAGGAACGCTGATCGCGGGGACGCCGGCGAGGCTGACCGGAATGGTCAAAATATCGTTCAAATACATCGTCAGCGGATCATCCACCTGGGACCCCAGCTTGAACGCGGTCGTCGGTGCGGTTGGCCCGATAATAATGTCGTAGTTCTCAAAGACGTTGTCGAAGTCCTGCTTAATAAGCGTACGGGCTTTTTGAGCCTTCAAGTAATAGGCATCATAGTAACCCGAGCTCAGCGCGTAGGTGCCGAGCATAATCCGGCGCTTGACTTCCGGACCGAAGCCTTTGCTTCTCGATTCGTGGTACAAATCGATCAGGCTGCCCGCATGGTCGGCACGGGTGCCGTAGCGGACGCCGTCGAAACGCGCGAGGTTGGAAGACGCCTCCGACGAGGCGAGAAGATAATACGTTGCAACCGCGTATTCGGTATGCGGCAGGGACACTTCTTCCCACACGGCTCCAAGATCTTCCAGAACCTTCAAGGCGGCCAGAATTTTCTCTCTCACGGCCGGGTCGACCCCTTCGCCCATATACTCCTTCGGCACCGCGATGCGCAGGCCGCGGACATCGCCGGTCAATGCGCTCAGATAGTCCGGAATATCGACATTTGCTGATGTCGAATCCATATGGTCGTGGCCGGCAATGGCCTGGAGGACGTAAGCGGAGTCCTCCACGTTCTTGGTCAGCGGGCCGATCTGGTCCAGCGAGGACGCGAAAGCCACGAGCCCGAAGCGGGAAACAAGGCCGTAAGTCGGCTTCAATCCGACTACGCCGCAGTAGGACGCAGGCTGGCGGATCGATCCTCCGGTGTCCGATCCGAGCGCAAAATAAGCTTCGCCAGCGGCCACCGCCGCGGCCGAGCCGCCGCTGGAGCCGCCAGGCACGCGGTCCAGGTTCCACGGATTGCGGACCGGCCGGAAGCTGGAATTTTCGTTCGAGCCGCCCATGGCGAACTCGTCCATATTCAGCTTGCCCAGCGTAACCGCATCCGCCTCACGCAGCTTGCGCGTCACGGTTGCGTCATAGACCGGGTTAAAATTCGCCAGGAACTGGCTCGCACAAGTCGTGCGCAGGCCTTCCGTCACGATATTGTCCTTAATTCCGGCAGGCAGGCCGAAGAGCAGGCCGCGCGGCTGACCGGACGCCAGTTTGTCGTCGAGACGGCGGGCTGTGTTCCGTGCCTCCTCCTCATTCAACGTCAAAAAAGCCCCGATGCGTTCGTCCCGCTCGGCGATGACCTGAAATGACTGGTCAACAAGCTCCTGCACGGACAGCTCCTTGGCATGCAGCTTGTTATGTAATTCTTGCAATGTATGGTTAAACAGGCTCAAATGAATACTCCTCCCTTCAATGATTAGCCGCTAATCCAAGACAGCCGGCACTTTAAATTGTCCGTCTTCCTCTTCAGGCGCGTTGGCCATAACTTTCTCGATCGGCAGACTGTCTTTCGCTTCATCCTCGCGCATCACATTGCTGAGATGCAGCACATGCGTCGTCGGCTCCACACCGTCGGTATCGAGTTCATTCAATTTCTCGGCATATTGTAAAATGGCGTTCAGCTGCTCGGTCAGCATTTGCTCTTCTTCGGGTGTGAAATTGAGCCGGGCCAACTTGGCCACATGCTGAACGTCTTGATTGGTAATACTCATCAGCGGTTCCTCCTTGTTCCTTCTTATCTAAGCATCCCTGCGGCATTCCATCCGGATCCGATTCAGCGAAGCAGCTTGTCCTGAAGCAGCCCGGAATTCGCGGCTCCATAGCCGCAAAAACGCATGGATATGCCCTTGCAGACTGCTGGTGTTTAAAGGATTAAAGCCTCAGGATAACGTTTCTAATTATATTGTAGAACCGGGGAAGATTCAATGCACCCGGTCAAATTGAAACGCACCGATATGTTGCCGGCCGGCGCCTTATATCATTCCTTGGCTGAAGCCCCTGCCGATATACCTTTCAATTCAATGTCTATCGACATACATTCTAATTTGAAAGACCGCATGAAACAGAAGTTTCCTTGCGGGATAAGGATGTCGCATTTCTGAAGTTAGAAGCTGAAATGGATGATGGGGACAGCTTTCGGCTTAGCTATATATCTTAAAACGCAAAAAAGAGCCGGCTAATAAGCCGACTCCTCTAAATCCAGGCGCGGAGATTTACCTGTTTGATAAATTCCGCCTGGGAGAGCACTTCAGGCGCAGTCTCTTCTTCCTTCTCATCCTGCTCAAGCTCGCCGTTCATAATCTGATGAAACAGCTTCTCGTTATATGTCGCAAGGGCGTAATCGATCAGCGCTTCCCGCGTGGTCATCTCAACTTCATGCTGTATGAGCAACTCTTCTGGCTCAACATCACTCGATGGCACGAAAAAGTTACGATTAATCTTCGGTACCCGAATTACGTAATCAAAAGCATTATCCGGGTTCCGGTCATAGGCAATCAGATAACCGTATTCCCCAATAGGAAGGTTCTGCTCAAAGGCGTCCGCGACGATTACAATTTTCTCCCCTAATTGCAGCATCGTCTACCTCCTAGATGTATGTCTTTCATTTGTCTGTATAGTCTACTAGAAAAACATAGACATGTAAAGCTGAAGAAAAAATATATATGGAGAAAAATAAAGTGAGATTAAATCTCCCAAAAATAAAAGAACGCAAACCGGGATCGGGCCACAGCTTGCGTGCTTCGCGAAAGTAACAAGGTTCATCAAATTAATCACATTGTATCAATCTTGTAACCGCTTGTCCAGACAAATTTGCTCAGAAATTGTCGGAAATGCTGACTCCCTATCGAAATCTATCCTTAACGGACATAGGGATTGTTCGCCCGCTCATAACCAATCGAGGTT
The DNA here is from genome assembly GCF_038009285.1 of Paenibacillus sp. FSL R5-0378. Classification (NCBI taxonomy): domain Bacteria; kingdom Bacillati; phylum Bacillota; class Bacilli; order Caryophanales; family Paenibacillaceae; genus Paenibacillus; species Paenibacillus sp. FSL R5-0378. The sequence goes on along the minus strand of NZ_JBBPAY010000001.1, from coordinate 1,633,425 downwards.
TTAGGGCCATGGCCGGGATACACCTTCACGTCGTCCGGGAACGAGAACAGCGTATTTTGGATGGAGTCAAGCAGGTCCCTTTCTCTTCCCCCGTACAAATCGGTTCGTCCAACGCCAAGCTTGAACAGGACGTCGCCGGAAAAAAGGTCGTTTCCGCAGAGGAAGCTGACGCTTCCAGGCGAATGTCCAGGCGTATGGTAGACGGTAAACGTGCGGCCGATCAGCTGCAGCTGCTGACCTTCATCCAGGCTGTATTCCGCGGGATCGGTCGCCAGCGGCGGAGTTACCTGCGGCCAGTTCTGCGAACCGTTCATCTTCGGGTTCACCAGCCATTCGCTTTCCAGGTCATGAAGGTATACCGGCGCCTTGGTCAGCTTGCGTACTTCGTCGACGCCGCCCATATGGTCGAAATGGGCATGGGTCAGCAGAATGGCTTCGATCTCGAGACCCTCAATGTGCCGGATCAGCGGAGCGGGATTCATGCCGGGATCAATGATGATCGCGCGGCCGGGATCGTCGCCGGTCAGGACATAACAATTGGTTTCCAGCGGCCCGAGGCTAAAGGATCGGATGTTCAGCATGGCCTCAGATCAAAATCCGGAAATCAGTTCACGCAGCTCTTTGATGATCGAGGCGTGAAAGCCCGTTCCTTCCCCGTAAGCTTCGACGATCTGTTTGCGGGTAACCGCCAGGTTGTCCTGATAGTCGGCAGCTTCCCGGTCCGGATTGTTCTGTTTGAATTCGACCATGAACTTTTGAACGTGAGCCGGACGCGGCCCCCAGGTGCCCAAGACGTATCCGCCCGTATCCGCAAAAATGACCACAGGCACACTCCGGCCGCCCATCGTCAAATACTGGTCCATCAAATCAAAATTCTCTTCCAGAATAAACACCTCGACCGGAATTTCCGCCACTTCCAGCGCCCGGAATACGACCGGAACGTTGCGAACAACGTCACCACACCAATCGGCAGCCAGGATCAGCACGCGGAGGTCGTCGCGGAATTTCAGGCTTTCAAAAAACTCCCTGTCGCCTTCATCGCTCCACGCAAACTGCTCGTAACCGTTCTTGAATGCCTCCTGGTTTTTCTGCATGCCGCTCACGAACTGTTCGGGGGAAATCCCGCGATTCAAATAATCCGCCACATTTTTAGCCATTAGTGAACGCCTCTCTTCCTTCTGTTATTGATCCATTTAATCAGAAAATACACGATCAGCAGCGCCAGCGCAATGAGCAGAATCGGCGTTATGTATGGAGCCGCCTTCTCATCGATATTTTTCCACTGGTCTCCGAGCAAGTAACCAAGATATACAAACAATGCGGACCAAGGAATGACAGCCAGGGTGGTCAGCAGCGTAAACCGCCCAAGATTCATCCGGGAGATCCCTGCAGGGATGGAAATGGCATGCCTTGCCACCGGGATGAACCGGGCCGTGAAAATGACGCCTGTCCCGTACTTGTTGAACCATTCCTCCGCGTAATCGATATGTTTTTTATGAATGAAAATGTATTTCCCGTACTTCTCCAGCACCGGGCGTCCTCCGTAGCGGCCGATCCAATAGATGAACAGTTGCGCGATCACGCCGCCGACCGTTCCAAAAACAACCGCGCCGATATAGTTGATATGGCCCGACGACACCAGAAACCCTCCGTACGCCAGCACGATCTCGCTGGGAATAACCTCGATCATCAGACCCAGCATAATTCCGAAATAGCCCAGACTTTGAATCCAGTCAAATAACTGATTAATGATATCCGATATAAAATGCACGCCGGCCCCCACTTCCCCAATGTACTCTTCTACTTCAAAGCTATTCTAGCACAGGGATGGACATGACTTCTACTTGGTGCCCAATCTGCTCCCGCCGGTGTCTTCACGGGAAAAAGCAGCATATGGTGTGGGTAAAGGAGTGAGTCAGATGCCCCAGATCCCGCAAAACAAAAAGGCCGCCCTGCCAACGGCTCGCGGCATCCGCAGGAAATGCAGCAACGAGCTCTACCGGGCGATCAAGCGAATGAAGGTGCATATTCCGGCAGATCTGGTCAAACAGGGGGAAGCGATGTACTACCGCAAAGTAGTGGGCAACCTCATATGGATTCATGAAAACCGGAGCAACCGCAAAGTGCAGTGCGACTGGTGGGACAAAGAAGTCTGTCCGGAGCTCGCCGAACTGTGGCAGCTGGATCCGGGCAGGCTCAGCAGCGCGTTCCGTGACGCTTACGGCGGGTAACGCTTAGGCCACCTACCTAACAGCCATCGGGGCAACGCGCCCCATTGGGGCAGCCGGGCTTCATTATGGCTGTCCCCTATTTCAGCGCCGCAAGGAATAACACCTACGCACACTTAGGAGAAGGCAAAGCAGTGACCACAAACTAGGACGCGGCCGAACCGTTTGCATCCGGCTCCCCGGATACTGTTCATTCCACCGTCCATCGAACCCTCACACCGGACAAAGCCGCAAGCTGCCTGCCCCATTCCCTGGCCTCGAACGTTAGGGCAAACTCCCGGTCATTCCGTATGACCCGGAGCCGGGTGTCCTCCGCAGCGCGGGCGTAATCGTGGTACAGCCCGAAGCCATAGCGGGCGATGCGCCGGGCCTCCGTTTCATGCCCGGCGGTATACTCGGCCCGCGCGAGCTGCAACAGGCACTCCAAGCTGCGCGTCCGCTCCCCTGCATTGTATTTATCCCGGCGGAGCGCAGCGCCGGTCCAATAAATAGCCTCTTCCGCATCGCCCCGCCGGCCGGCATTGTCGGCCATAGCCCACAGCAGCCCGGGATGATGCGGCGCATAGGCGAGGCTGCGGCGGAGGATGACCTCGGCTGCAGGCGGCGGGACAAGCCCGGCCAAATCCAGGGCGGCCGAATAGTCCGCCGGATTCCACCGCAGCGATGAGGCAAGGCGTGCCGCTGCCGCTTGGTTGTCGCGGCTTCTCATCGCCTGCATATGCTCGGCGTGGCCCATATAGCCGCGGTACGCCAGGCAGGAGCTCCCTAAAGCGATGACAATCCAGAGGGACAGCAGCGCGGGGACGTGCCTGCGGATGCGCTCCGGCGGTGAAGCTGGAACGCCGCCGGTCTTCTTTCCCACGGGGGAAGGCTCCGCCGCAGCCTGGGCAGCAAGCAGGAAAAACAGCAGCCATACCATCCCGTAGCTCCAATCGATATCGACTGCGCCGTGCAGGAGGAACGCGATGTAGGAAGGCAGCAGGCGGCGGCACCTCCTGAAGATCAGCAGTCCGGCGGCGGCCAGCATGGAGGTCAGCAGGGCGAGTCCGACGATCCCTGTGTTCAGCAGCACATCCACGTACCCGCTGTGCATTTGGCTCCCGACATAGGGAGACGATTGAACTGCGCGGTAGGACAAGCGCCACGTATCGCCCCCTTGGCCCAGCCAGGGAGCCTCCTTCACCAGCGCCCAGGCGTCTTGGACCATCGCCTGGCGGGCAGACATCGTGCCGAACTTGTGCACGATGCGCTCCCGCACGGTGCCGAAGACCACGGCGGCACCAGCGGCCAGCAGCGCGCCGCCTGCCGCCGTGCCCAGGCGGCGGCGCCACGCGCCTGCGGCTTCGCCGCGCAGGCGCAGGAGCCATCGGCCGGCAAGCATGCTGCCGGCCCACAGCCCGGCCAGCGCGAGCAGGCCGGGCCACGGCTCCGCCGCCAGCTTGGCCGCGGCCAGCTGGCGGTACAGCAGCGCCGCGCCGGCCAGGGGCGCGGCGGCGAGCACGAGCGGCGCGGCCATGAGCCGCCGCTCCATCAGCAGGCCGGCGGCGCATGCCGCGCCGGCCGCCAGCCAGGCGCCGCGCGACTCGCTGAGGAGGAGCGCGGCGGCGTACGGCAGCAGCGGCAGGCTGCCGAGGAGCACGCGGCCGGGCGGTACTCCCGGATGCCGCTGCAGCAGCGGGCCGAGCGCGAACAGCCGCTCGAGCAGAAACAACGCCATCACGGCGCCGAACGTGTTGGGATACTGCAGCATGCCTGCCAGCCGCGCGCCGGTGGCGCTCACTTCGGGATCCGCCGTATAGGCGATGGCATAAGGCAGCGGGAACCATCCGTACACCGAAAGCAGCGCCGTCATAGCAAGAAGACCTCCGGTCATATGCCATACCGCCGCAAGCACAAGCCTTCCCCTTTTGTCCGAACCTTGCACCCAGGCCAACACCACGAACGACCCATACAGCGCCCAGCGCAGCGCCTGATTCCCGTCCCCGAGCACGGATACGGAACCGATCGCCCCATGAACGGCATAGAGAAGCATCATCAAAAACGGGCTGCACAGCACCCAGCCCACAAGCGGCGGCGCTTCGGCCACTCGGTTCAGCCGTTGCCATGCGGCTGTCTGGCCCCGGCTAAACCGGTACAGCCCCCATCCGCCCGCCCCGGCGCAAAACAGGCCAAAGACGAGCCAAACCGGGTATAGATCCGCCGAAAAATACAAGCCGGAACGCCAGACCGCAGCCGCCATCACGGCAAACAGCGCAGCCCCCATCATCCACCGTGCACACTCTTTCATGCTCTACATTTCACGCTCCCGTTCACTCGTTCTGTTAGCCAGTATTTCCCCAAGCTAACTTGCCGAAACGGGCAGCCCAAAAGCCGAGCCTTCGTCCTGTGCACTGCGATTATGGAAGCTGCGCTTCATATCGTCTGCCTATTTGAACTGCATTTTTGTTTACGATTGGCGGGTGCCATTCTCTTCCTGCTCCTGCCGGAGTGAGCCTTCGGGCAGCAAATCGGCGCATGCCTTCTCCAGATAAGGAGAAGCGCTGAGCAAATCGCGGAACGCGGTATACTCCTGCCACAATTGATCCCGGTTGCCGCTACTGCCTTTGACCGCGCGGATCAAAATGTTCTTGGGCGTATGCTCCAGATCGATGAATTCCAGAAGCTGCGTCTTATATCCCATCAAGTCCAGCAGTTTGGCCCGGATGGCATCGGTCGCGAGCGCCGAGAAGCGTTCTTTCAGGATGCCGTGGGACAGGAGCGGTGACAGAGCGTCGTTCTTCACCTGGGAGAACAGCTCATGCTGGCAGCACGGAACCGACAAGATCACCTGGGCGTTCCAGCGGACCGCCTTCTCGAGCGCGGCATCGGTCGCCGCGTCGCAGGCATGCAGCGTGACAACCATATCGACCTGCTCCAGTTCGTCATAATCCGCAATGTCACCGACCAGAAACCGCAAATTTTGATATTCGAGCTTTTTCGCCAGCGTACTGCAGTGTTCGATGACATCCGCCTTCAGATCCAATCCGACAACATTCAACACCCTTCGCTCCTGGACCGCCAAATAGTGATAGAGGGCGAAGGTCAGGTACGATTTGCCGCAGCCAAAATCCACGATGGTGATCGGGCGGCTGTCAGGAAGAGAGGGAAGGATGTCCTCGACCATTTCCAAGAAGCGGTTGATCTGTTTGAACTTATCGTATTTGCGGGCAAGCACCTTGCCCTGCTCGTTCATGATGCCGAGCTCGACCAGAAAGGGTACGGGTTCCCCTTCTTCCAGCACGTACTGCTTCTTGCGGTTATGCGCCAGATCCGCCGTCGTTTTGGTCGGGGACTTGGTCAGGATCGATACTTTATATTTTTTGCTGATCAGAATCTGGTAATCCGCCTCGGGCGTGCAGATCAGCGCCTGCCGGAAGGTCTGCTCGAACAGCTCTATGATCGTCTGCTCGGCCTCAGCGGCCGTCAGATTCTGATGCACCACTTTGTTGGGATGAACATAAGCCAGCTGGTAATGCACTTTTTTCTTTAATTCCACGGGTTTGATCTGGACTTTGGTGAAAGAAATTCCCTCACGTTTGCGAAGCTGGCTTAACGTCGCAGTAATCAAAGTCGACTCCCCGATGATGTCGTGAATCAATTTGCGTAATGCTTCCAAGAGAGTACATCTCGCTTTCAACTTAAGATAAGGCTCGCTTCAGGCATTGATTCTGCGCCGCAGCGTCTCCATGCCTTCCAGCACTTCGCTGCGCGGGAGCCCTCCTTGATTCAGGGCTTCGTCGTCCCGTTCAAGCAGCCTTTCATAGAAGGAAACACCTTCTTCTTCCGTGATTTCCCGCTGATCGAGCAGCCGGAAGAGCACGTTCTCTGCTTCGTCGAACCGGCCTTCCTTCTCCTCGTAGGACAGCAGAATCTTCTCGGTCTTGACCGGAAGACGGTATCCCTTCACTTCGTCCTTCAGCTCCGCCACGCGGTCCTGCAGCTGCAGCATGGAGCGCTGGGCCCCGTTCAGATCGGCGTATAGATAGAGGTGGAGCGATTTCATGAAACGTCTGAGCGCCTCATCCGCCTCTCCCATGTCTTTGTACACGCCGCCTTCCTCCTGCAGGAGCCGGGCTACGGTCTGCAGCTTGTCAGCCTCCACGCCGCCGCCCAGGCGAAACATATCAATAATATCTTCTACGGATAAGGAATTTAACAGACGGGTATTGAGACGGAAGTTCTTGCTGAGCAGATCGTCGATTTCCCATAGGGCTTCGGCATATTTCTTCTGCTGTTTCAATCCGAACACTTTACCAACCATTTCGACCATATCTTCAACCATCTGTACGAGGTAATCTTTGCGGAACATGGATCGTCCTCCGTCCTTCCTTCAGATCAGCTTGTCAGCTTCCCTTTGATTGTAAGGCATTCGGGAGGCCAAAGCCAGTTCTTGCAGGACTCATCAGAAAAAGGGGAAGAGCCAGACCGGAGCCGGCATAGAGTAGACCCGGGGAAAAGAAAAAGCCGGAAGCCTGGGTCCGGCTTCCGGTTGAGTCATACGGATTATGCGTTCTTCGTCTGCTGCATAAATTGAAGGATGACCCGCGCCAGTTCCTTCGGGGCTTCCATCATACTCATGTGGCCCGCCCCTTGGATCACGGCTTGGGTCACGTTCGGCTTATCCACCGTGAACACCTTCTCCGGCGGCGCGACGCTGTCATATTCTCCAGCAACCAGCAGCAGCGGCAGCACCGTCGCTGACATAACGTCCCGCCGGTCCGGGCGCTCCCGCATGGCGAGGGCGGCCCCAGCCGCTCCCTGCGGCGGTGTCAAATAACCGATTTCCTTGGCCCGTTGGATGAGCTCAGGATGAGTCTGGTCTGCATCGGGTGCAAACAGCCCGGGGATCAACCCGTCGATAAATGCAGTAACGCCTTCCGATTGGATCGTGCTGACTGCCTTCAGGCGCTTCTCCTTGCCTTCCTCGGTATCCGGATAGCCCGTCGAATGGATGAGGCCGAATCCGTTCAGCCGCGATGCGTAACGCTGTGCGAAGGATAGCGTCACATACCCGCCCATCGAGTGGCCGAGCAGCGTCACCTTCGGCAGGTCGAGCTCGTCCAGCAACTTCAGGACGTCATCCGCCATCTGCTCCAGCGAGTAGGCGCCGAGCGGGGCGTCCGAGTGCCCATGGCCGCGCAGATCGACCGCGATGCACCGGTGGCTGCCCGACAGCAGCGGAACCAAAAGATCCCAGTATTCGGAGCTTCCGCAGAAGCCGTGGAGCAGCACAATCGGCTCACCTTGGCCATGATCGGTGTAACAAAGGGTATGACCGTCACAAATCAATTTTTCCATGATGACATCCTTCTTTCTATATCAGCTTGAATTTCGCCGGTATGATCGTAATAGATTTGCAAAAATGAAGCATATATTAATTATGTATATTATTAAGCCAAAGGCCATAACTTGAAACGGGCCTCTGCCTCCGCCCCGCTGAGTCCGAATCCTTCCGCCGCGGCAGACGCGATCTGGCTGGCCATCGACATGACCTGGTACAGCGAGGTCATCTGCAGCGTCGAATACGGCCGCGGCCCGTTGACATTGACGACGGCTGCCACGCTGTAATGCCCGACGGCCGGCAGCATACGGCCCACCGATCTGGCGGGGAGCAGCGGCTCGTCCGACAGCAAGTAGCTTCCGACCGAACCCGGATGTCCCAGACAGGCGTCCACCGCGACAACGGTATGGTCCGCCGGTATCTCTGCGATGGCCGATTCCAAATTGTGCGCGTCGCAAGGAGAGGACAGCGTGCCGATGACATTCGGGACGCCGTATAGGACCAGTTCGCTTCCCGTCAGCGGGCCGAGGGCATCCCCGGTGGACCGGTCGGTGCCGATACACACAAAAGTGATTTTATCCAGCGGATGGCGTTCATGGATCTGCCTGAAAAACGCGGTCAGCCCCTGCGCGTTCATCTGCTTGCTGCGCTTGGTGCCGCGGATATGGTGGGGATCTTGAAATGACATGTCCGGCCTCCTCCCTGCTTCGTTCATTCTTCATTCGATAGAATGATTTTACTGCAAAATGATCCGGTTGGAAAACGGGAGCTTCTGGATGGGACAAAAAAACAGAGTAACGGACGTAAAGACATGCTACAATAGAACACAAGCTTAGGCACAGGAAAGGATGGGCGCTTGACATGGATTTATCCCAAAAGACACCTGAAAATATAGAGTATATGATTGAAGGCATTAAAACGAAGCTGAGAATGGCCAGCGGCGCAGCCATGAATGCATCGGCGTTCTCCGTCGACCGGTATGAGGACATCCAGGACGTCTACGACCTGGTGATGTCCAAGGACAATCTGAGTATTTCTGAGGTGGAAGCGCTGGTCTCCGAGCTGGGACGTCTGCGTAAAGCGTAAGGCTCCCCTTTACATTTCGAAAGCCCCCTGATGTCCGGAACCGCTGTAATCAGTCGATTCCCGGAACATCCGGGGGCTTTTCCGTCAAGGGACAGCAATTAAGGTATATCCACCAGTACAAATTCAGACTCTCCTTCGCTGCTTGTTCCTTTAATATGAAGATCGCATGATTTTTTTACCCTGGCCGAGTCTCCGGGCTCCAGATGGAATGTCCCGTCGTCGCAGCCGATTTCCAGGTGACCCGAAATCAGGAACAGAAACGTCCTGCGGTCCTCTTTTTGCGGGAACACCAATTCCTGCCCGGTCTCCAGGATCGGAAAACAGATGGACACGTCGGCATGGATCTGAAGCGCATCCGGAGATTTCGGCAGTCCTTCCGCCGATCCGCTGACAAGCGGAACCAGCTTGTTAAGCCTGTCCTGCCTCGGAAAATGGTGAGCTTTCCATGCGGGCCTGTGGCCTGGTGTGGACGGCAGGAACCACATTTGCAGAAAGCGGACCGGCTCCTCTTCCGACGGATTGGTCTCAGAGTGCATAACACCGGACCCTGCGCTCATGGCTTGAACGGTCCCCGCCGGCAGCTGAACCTGATTTCCCATGTCGTCACTATGTTCAAGCGTGCCGGAGATGACGTAGCTGACGATTTCCAAATCATGATGAGGATGTTTCTTAAAGCCTTGTTTCGGACTTAGCTGATTGTCGTTATGGGCCAATAAGCAGCCAAAATGCGCATTGCTCGGATCATCATAATCGGCAAACGAAAAGCTGAATTCGCTGTGGATCCATCCCCGCTCCGACGTATGGCGCTCCGCTGAAGTCACTACTTTAATCATTTCCATCCACCTCCATGAACTGCATATGTTATTGGAATATGTAATTCTTACCCCCAACTTCGAAGGGCTAATCAGCCCACCCTCGTTCTAGCCGTTAAAGACGGCATGGGCATGAAAAAGCCCCTCACTGCGCGCAGCGGGGGCCAAGGATTTCCTCCAAGAGCATTCATTTACTTCTATATATCAATCCAGACAGGCACCTCTGCCTCTAGCGGGACCGCTCCAGCGTAAATACGGTTTCGGCGTGACCCACCTTCCGGCCGGCATCATTGTAGATGTCTTTGGTAAATTCGGATCGCAAGCCCTCCAAAAGACGGCGGTTATCATACCCGATCTGCTCGAGAATGGATTCGACCACCCAGCCCCATTCTTCTTCCGATCCGTCCAGTATTTTCAGGGCGATGCCGAGCCGCTCCTTTTTCAGACCGAAACAATACACGCCTTTGAAGCCGCCTTTGGCGACAATGTTCGGGTCCTGCAAAATAAACGTGTCCACCCGGCGGGTTCCGCCGACCATGGCCGGATAATGGTTCATGGCTGCTGTGATCGTTCTCACGGCCGTCCGCGTCGGTTCGTCCGGAATGAGGTCCGGGCAGGCCAGCTTCACATAAGCGTTAGCCATGGCGGACAAAGGCAGCGCAAAAACCGGAAAGCCGCAGCCGTCCGTTCCCAGTCCAATCCGTTCCGTTTCCATGCCGCTCATCATCGCAATGACATCCAGAATTTCCCGCTGCGCAGGATGATCCGGTTCGGCATAGGTCTCCTCCGGGTTATGCCGCATCCGGCTGTAGCCCAGCACACCCAAATGCTTTCCGGAACAATTGTGGTACAGACGCCGCTTGCGTCCTTGTTCGCGAATGGTGTGCTCCTTGCTGTCTTCACTTAGAGGATATGTCGGCGCACACACCATCTGCTCCTCGTCCACCCCGATTTTCCGCTGAATGTTCTCCAGCACTTCGATATGCCGGGGTTCTGCCAAATGGGAAGCGGCCATAATGGCGATTTCCTCTTCAGTCAGCCCGTAATAATCCGCGATCCCCGCCCGAATCCCGGGAATGGCCTGCAGCGGCTTGGCCGCCGAACGCGTAAAGGTGACAAAATGGGGATCTCCCGCCGACCCGTACACCTCGCCTTGATCATTTACGATACATATATGTCCATAATGGGTACTTTCCACGATTCCGGCCCGATACTCTTTCACCAATAAAGCGTCCATACAGCCTCTCTCCTTTTCTGGTTGCCTACCTATGATACAACTTATTCACAGCATAATAAAGTTGATTGCCTACAGACTCATTTCCGGTTTAAAAAAAGATGGACACTCCACGATATTTGTAAAGCCACTTAAATGGCCGATTCATTAATAATATCCCATGTATTCGAAAGCATTCCCCATATTTCGCTGATTATCTTCCTTTTTCACATCTGTTGTTTCACACCATTTCTCACCGTTTATATACGAAGTAAGATCGACGCGTTGACACCATGTCACAGCAGGTTATGCCGCATTTAGAGAATTTTATCAAACCTTATAAAAAGGAGGCGATCGTCATGTGGGGTATTATCATCAGTATCGTCATGGCCATCATTATCGGGATTATCGGTGATGCCATCGCAGGACACAACATGCCGGGAGGCGTGATCGGCGCCATGATCGCTGGCTTTGTAGGCGCATGGGTTGGAGCTTGGCTGTTCGGCGACTGGGGTCCTGTCATCGGTAACTTCGCCGTAATTCCGGCGATTCTCGGGACGGCGATCTTCGTCTTTATCCTTGGCCTGATCAGCCGCTTGTTCTCGCGTACCACCTAAATTGATATACACCAATAATAAATTAAGGAGTGATTGGTATGAATAAAGCAGAGACGGAATATCCGGTTCAAAGCGGAAGCAACTTCTTCAAGGGCGTATTTATCGGAGGTTTGCTGGGGGCGGCGGCGGCGCTGCTGTTTGCGCCGAAGGCCGGACGCGAGCTGCGCGGGGATCTCTCCGACAAGCTGAGCGTCGTTACCGACAAGACGAAGGAAGTGGCCTCTGTCGTGACGGAAAAGGCAACGGATCTGGCTAAGACGGTATCGTCCAAGACGACCGATCTCGCCAAATCCGTCAATGAAAGCAAAAATACGATTATGGAAAGCGTCAAGCAGGCTTCGGCCGACGTGGCGGATGACATGAAGAGCGCATCCGGCGACGTTGCAGGCGATGTCAAAAGCGCTTCGAAGGATGTCATGGACAAATCAGCCGATGCATCCAGCGATATCCGCCGGGAGCTTAATAAGACTTCTTACTAAGCTGCCGATTCACCCGATAGCCAGCTGACCAGCTGGCTATTTTCGTGCATAGGTCCGTGATCATTAAAGCCGGAATACCGGCTGAAGAAGGAAGGGATTCTGATGAGCAAAGCCAATCCTTATGACGTGGATGAACATCCTTTTGAGCTAAGGCACGAAGTGAAGAGGCTGAACAACCGCCTTGACCAGATTGCCGATTCCCTGGAGCGGTCCGAGCTTCAAGATATGATCGAGAACTATACAAACACCAAGAAGCGGCTGATCACCAACTTTACGGCCGGCTTGTCCCGCGGGCTTGGCCTGTCTCTTGGAACCTTTGTGGTGCTTGGCCTGCTCGGATACGTCTTAAGCTTGTTTGTCGATATGCCGGTGATCGGCCAATACATTGCCAACCTGCAGGATTACATCACCCAATACAAATCGCAGTAACGGATCGTTTGATGATCGTTTAAGAGATAAGAAGAACGTCAGTCGACGATTCATTTAAAAAGAAACGGATGGTTCCGGGGAATCCCGGGTCATCCGTTTTGGCGTTATGAAGGTGCCGGTTCTCCGTCCATCGCGAGGGTGACCGGTTCGATCTCCAGAAAGGCGCTCGTCTCAGCCGACTCCCTCTCCTTCAGGCAGATCAGGGCGCTCCGCAGACCGGCTTCGAGATCCGGGCCCGCCGCAGCCTTCGTTCTCAATAACGCGCCGGGCAGCACGATTTCGGAAAAGACGCGCCAAAGGCTCCTTCAGGCTGCCAGGGAACTCGGGTACAACGGGGCGGATGTCACGCCGAAGCTGTGCTTTATTATGTACGGACGCGTCCCCGACGCCCCCAGGTACATGTACGACCTCGCGACGATTGAGCAGGCGGCAAGCCGCCGCTGACCACCTTTTACGTCGCCCCTGCGAGCCGCGAGCTGGCGGTTAACCGGATGATCGAAATGATCCGCAGGAAGGATCTGGAGCCCCAAGTGACCTATTTGACCGAGATGGAGTGCTTTCCTGGAGAGACGGTTGCCGCGAACACGGCGAACACGAAGCTTTAAGCAATGACAAGCGTAAGGTCGGGACTGGTGTTCCTCCCATCGAAGTAGACAGCTATAGGAATAAACCAGGCAGCCTTAGTACGGTACTCCACCGGACTAAGGCTGTTTCATTTTAGGCGTTTCCTGTTTTCGTTCTATTCGATTACCATCGTATAGCATTCTCTCGATAAATCATTCTTGACTTAGCCCAACAGAAAAAAAGCCGGCGGCTGCCGGCTTACGTTACGTGAAAGGCTCCCTTGAACGATGCCGCATGCAGAAAATGCCCCGTCACTCTGCCCGCTCTTCCCCATAAAGCTCCTGCAGGTGAGCAATGTGATTGACTCCCCAATCATTCATCGCCTGCAGCAATGGCGTCATGCGTTGACCGTATTCAGTTATGGAATATTCGACCCTTGGCGGGATCTCCTTATAGACCTCACGATGCACGATATCGTGATACTCCAGTTCCCTTAACTGTTGGGTCAGCATTTTCTTCGTGATGTCCGGGATCGATTTCTGAAGCTCGCTGAACCGCATCGTTCCATGGTTCAACAGACGGAGCAAAATCACGGGCTTCCATTTCCCGATCAGAATATCCAGCGCCGTTTCAAACTTACAATAAGTATTCACGCACATCCTCCTATCCCTTGATTGGCTTAAGGTATATTTTTCGATACTACGTTTATTTAAAGTGCCTACTTCCATCATCCCACCCTTACTCCCTATTATATATCCATGGTTAAAGACGAAACAGAGCCAGGATAAGGAGCAGTGAAGACATGAACGTTGTACTTTGGATTGTGCAAGGAATCTTGGGAGCCGGATTCCTATATTCCGGTTGGATGAAGGCGTTTCAGCATGAACAAGCGCGAACGGCCTGGCCGTGGGTTGGAGACGTACCTAAACCGCTCGTTTGGGGGATCGGATTGTTGGAATTGGCCGGGGTTCTCGGGGTGATTTTGCCTTTGGCCACGGGGATCGCACCAATATTAACACCGATCGCTGCACTCGGCCTGGCCGTGACGGTACTGCTCGGCGCCGCTTTCCATGTGAGTCGGAAGGAATATAAAGAGATTGGCATCAATATCGTGTTTCTGGTGCTGGCAATCGTAGTCGTTATCGGCCGCTGGTAACGGCGTTACATGAACAATCCCCTCCAAGCATACGGCTGTGCGCTAACTCAGCACTTGTTTGCTTGCAGGGGATCTATCCGTCGTGCGGGATTCACCGATTAACTCGAGTCCTGTTTTTGATATTCGGCGGGATGCTAGATCTTCGATTTTTTGGATTTGACCTTGAGCAAATCGCCAGTCCATCCCTTCCGGTGCATCCAAAGGTACATGATGGCGGTGCAGAGGAACGTGATCAGCATGATCCCGACGAACCCCCATGGCACCTTGATGCCCGGCAGGTTCTCGAAGTTCATCCCCCAGATCGCGCCTGCTACGGTGGCCGGAGTAAAAATCGCCGTCAGGATCGTCAGCGTCTTCATGATTTCGTTGCCGCGGAACGCCGAAATGGCATCATCGATGGATATCAGTGTATCAATCTCATCTTCGTAATGGCGGAACGCCCGGTCCATCCGCTCGATCCGGTGCAGCAGCTGCATGAACGGCCGGCTGTTCTCCAGCTTGTCCAAATACCCCTCTCTGGCAGCCGCGATCAGCTCCTGAAACGGCGTGAACAGATTGCTCCAATACAGCAAAGCAAACCGCGAGTTCAGGATTTTGTCCATCAAATACCGCTGGTTATCCATCTCCATCGCATGCTCCAGCTTGCGGAGGTTCGCTTCGAAATGATCCAGCCCGAGATGAAAATAGTGCAGAATCGTCCGGGCCAGCACGAACATACCGTCTACCGCACTGTGGCATTGGTGCAGCATGGCCGTACGTTCTTCGGTAGCCATGATTTCGCGGGTATTCTGATCCAGGTTGATCGTAATCAGCTTGTCGCGCTGGACGTAAAAGTGAACCCGGTCCACGTGCGCGCTGTCCTCCACTTCCGCTTTGACCGAGTAGGGCAGCGTGCCGAACATGACGGCATCCACGCCGTTGGGAAACCGGACGGACATATAGTTCTGTGCGATGTTCGGGATGACTTCCAGCCATTCCTCGATCAGGGGACATGCCTCCTGCAGCTGCCTGAAGTCTTCCGATGACCAGTCCTCCACCACCAGATCATGCCATGTCCAGTGGCCCGCAAAAGATAATATATTGCTTGAAACCTCAGCCGCCATATGACCCCGCCTCCTCTATCTCACCATCCATATCTTTGTTCACCAAAAAGGACACGCCGTATATTCTCAAGGGAGAACTGGCGTGTCCTTACGAACTTCCGGTTGACTCGTTACCTAACATAAGCTTGTCCGTCATTGGTATGAATTAGACATGATTTCTTTCAGCTTTTCTGTTGCGCGCTTCTGAATCCGCGATACGCTCATCTGGGAAACCCCCAGCTTCTGTGCGATTGAGCGCTGGGATTCACCATCCTGGAAGGCAAGCAGCAGCACTTTCTGCTCCTGTTCCTTCAGCTGGCTCATCGCCTGCTGGAGGTCCATCCGTTTTTCCACCGAATCATAGTCGTTGACGTCCGAACTGATCAGTTCACCGAGCGTTGCACCTGTTTCTTCCTGGGACAGCGGAGAGTCCAGTGAAACATAGTGGTAGCATTCGCGTCCGGCCAGGACCTCTACCGTTTCTTCCACCGACAGATCCAGGAATTCGGCGATTTCGCGGACGTCCGGCGAGCGCTCCAGCTTGACGGTTAACTCATCAATAGCCTGCTGGACGAGTGCGCCCTTCTCTTTGATCCTTCTTGGAACCTGGATATACCAGGACTTATCCCGCAAAAAGTTTTTCATATGCCCGATCATGCTCTTCATGGCATACGGTTCAAACGGAATGCCCAAGCTGATGTCATACTGCTGGAGCAGCCGGATCAGAGCCATCTGGCCGACCTGGTACAAGTCCTCATAGAGGTCCGGGCGGTTACGGGCGATTTTACCCGCGGCCATCTTGACCATCGGTTCATATTTTTGGATAAGCACGGTGGCGATATCGTTGTCTTTCGTCTGCTGGTATTCCCAGATCAGACCGACCGCCTCGCTCATGGACTCGGGGGGAGTCACCTTATCATTCATACTTTCTCCTCACTTCTCATGAGCCGTTTGGTCATAACCACCTGGGTGCCGCGTCCGGCCTCATTATCTACCATCACATCGTCCATGAGCGCCTCCATCAAGTAGAAGCCGAGTCCCCCGATTTCCACATCATGAAGGTCTTTGTCATGCAATGTTACGGTGTTTTCGGTACGGTTCATCCGGTCAAAGCTCTCCCCGTCGTCCTTGACCTTGATGGACAATTGGTCATTGCCGATTTCGAACGTTACTTCCACCATGCCGCCTTCCTGACCATAAGCATACAAAACGGAGTTGTTACAAGCTTCCGATACGGCTACCTTCATATCTTCAATGTCCTCATAAGAAAAACCCATCTTCGATGCGATTCCATACAAGTTCAATCTTACGATATCTACAAAATCAGCATTGGCCGGTAATGTTATCACGACTTTTTGAACTTCAGCATTCATACTGTCTTCGATCCTTTCCTATTGGGAATTCCTACTGGCGGCAAAAAACTTCGCAATACCCGTCATGTCAAACAGCCTTTGGATTTGGGAAGGAACCTCTTCCACGACAAAACGGGCATCCATCCCATGTCTGGCCTTCAATATGGACAATAGAATGCCGATCCCTGTGCTATCGATATATTTCAGATCCTTCAAGTTAATCACTAGATCGATCTCGGAATCCCCAACAAGCGGTTCCATGACAAGCCTGAAGTCGGGCGCCACCGATAAATCCAGTTCCCCGCTCAGGTAGACCGTGCAGGAACCTTCATGGCGTTCTGTCGTTGCATTGAATTTTTCGTTCTTATTCGTATTCATAGACATTCTCTCCCGAATTTTTTGTTTTTCTTGTATAAGAACAGTTAACCCTAAATTCCCCTGTTTGAATCAGCTTGTACGCAAGCTTATGCCTGGCAATAATTGGACCCCGTCACATGGAGTTGGCATCGGAGGTCTGCAAGCCTTTGCTTTGTGCAGGCACGGGATGCTTCATCAGAATCTCCTTCACCGATTTCATATTGACCGGCTTGCTGATATAATCGTCCATCCCGGCTTCTCTGCACCGGCTTCGGATGCCTTCCATCACATTAGCGGTCATGGCGATGATAACCGGCCGGTATCCCTGAGGCTGCATCTCGCGGATGAGGGCCGTGGCCTCCAGACCGTCCATGACCGGCATTTGCAAGTCCATGAAGATCAGCCGGTACACCGGATTGGCGCGGATTTTATCCACCGCCTGCCGCCCGTCCTCGGCCACTTCTGCTCTCAATCCCAGCTTGCCCAGCATGCTCACCATCAGCTTCTGGTTGACCGGATGGTCGTCTACCACGAGGATCAGCGGTTCTTCGTCTCTTGCAGACGGCAGGGAAACAAGCAGGTCGTCGCCCATGCCCATCATGCCGTCATCCGATTCAGGCTCGCTCGTCCGGATCGTAAAGATAAACGTGGCGCCCTTCTCCTCGGTCGATTCCACCTTAATGCTGCCGCCCATCATTTCAACGAGCGATTTGCAGATGGCCAGTCCCAGCCCCGTGCCCCCGTATTTCCGGGTCATCGAAGAATCCAGCTGGGAGAACGGCTGGAACAAGCGGTTTTGCTTATCCGGCGTAATGCCGATACCGGTATCCTTTACCGCAAATTCGATCAT
The DNA here is from genome assembly GCF_038009285.1 of Paenibacillus sp. FSL R5-0378. Taxonomy (NCBI): domain Bacteria; kingdom Bacillati; phylum Bacillota; class Bacilli; order Caryophanales; family Paenibacillaceae; genus Paenibacillus; species Paenibacillus sp. FSL R5-0378. The sequence continues at coordinate 1,615,880 of NZ_JBBPAY010000001.1, read as the reverse complement.
GAGGCTGCCGTCTTCGGCTCTTTCCCGTAGTGACACCATCAGATAGACTCCGCCCTGATGCGTAAACTTCACCGCATTGGAGATCAGATTGATCAGCACCTGACGCAGGCGGGCCATATCCCCGTAAATGATAGGCGGGATGGCTTCATCGATAAAGTACACCAGCTCCAGGTCCTTTTTCCCTGCTTCCATAGAAAAGAGGCTGAATACTTCCTTGATGCAGTTTTGCAGCTCAAACGGATGCTCCTCCATCTCCATTTTCCCGGATTCCATCTTGGTAAAATCGAGGATGTCGTTGATCACCGTGACCAGTGCGTCGGCGCTTTTGCGGATAATCTCCGTATATTCCAGCTGCTCTTCCTTAAGCTCGGTTTCCATCAGCAGATCCACCATACCGATCACGCCGTTCATCGGCGTGCGGATTTCATGGCTCATCATCGCCAAAAATTCGGTTTTGGCCTTGGCCGCGATTTCAGCCGCCTCTTTGGCTTTAATGAGCTCCTGATTGGCTTTTTCCAGCTCCTGCGTTTTTTGCTGCAACAGCATGGACTGGGTTTTATGCTTTTTGTTGGTCAAGTACATTTCCACAAAGCCTTCAATTTTGGACTTCAGGATTTGCGGGATAAACGGCTTCACCATATAATCAATCGCACCGGCTGAATAACCTGCGAATAAATGCTCGGCTTCTTTACTGTTCGCTGAAATGAAGATGATCGGAATGTCCTTCGTTTTATCCCTTGCCTTGATCAATTTGGCTGTTTCAATCCCGTCCATACCTGGCATTTGAACATCCAGTATGATCACAGCAAACTCATCCTTCAGCAGGCACCGGAGCGCTTCCTCACCGGAGGTCGCCTTCACAAGATTATATTGCTCACTCTCCAGCACTGCTTCAAGGGCGAGTAAGTTCTCCGGACGGTCATCAACCAGCAGAATATGAATCGGTTCTTGAGACCCCATGGAATCCTCCCACTTCTCTAGTTAATCTTCCTGTAGATTTTCTCCACACGATCCAGCGGTTCGTAAGAATCACTGTATTCCGTAAACTGTATCGACTCTTTTGCTCCAAGAACCAGAATTCCGAAACGGCTTAAGCTTTCATAAAACAGGCCGTGGACATGATCCCGGAGCGTGTCGTTAAAGTAGATCATCACATTACGGCAAAATATAACGTTAAACTCGTTGAAGGAGCGGTCCGTTGCCAGATTATGCTCCGCAAAGATCATATTTTTGCTTAGAAAGGGCTGGAAAATCACCGAGTTATACTTGGCGGTATAATACTCGGAAAAGGAACGGGTTCCGCCCGCCTCAATGTAATTTTTCGTATACAGCTTCATTTTCTCAATCCCGAAGATCCCCTGCTTCGCCTGCTCCAGGGAACGGTCGTTCATATCCGTGGCGTAAATCCTCGCCTTGTCCAGAAGTCCCTCTTCATGCAGCAGAATCGCCATGGAGTAGACCTCTTCTCCGGTAGAGCATCCTGCATGCCAGATGCGGATATACGGATAGGTTCTCAGCAGGGGGACGATCTTTTTTCGAAAAGTCAGAAAGAGGTTCGGATCGCGAAACATCTCTGTGACGGGAATCGACAGATTATGAACCAGCCGCTCAAAAACGGGCCGGTGATGCAGCACCTTCTCCTGCAGCTGGGAAATATTGCTTAAACTTTCCGCGCGTATAAAATGCCATATCCGGCGCCGGAGCGACGGAATCGCATAATTGCGGAAATCGTAACCATATAAACGGTGAATGCCTTCCAGAAGAAGCTCAAGCTCGATATCTTCCCGTTCCGTCTCATCCTTTACGGGGATGTCCTGATCTGTATGCCCCAAATCCATTCTCTTTCCTCCTGCTTACGTTTGCTTCAATGATGAAAATGTAATGCTATTACCTATTACCCCGTTATTGCCCTTACGAATACAACCAAACCCTCATCAGGGATAATAACTGTTCCGTTTGGATCGGCTTCTTCACGTAATCGGAAGCACCGGCCTCGATACATTTGGAGCGGTCTTCTTTCATCGCCTTGGCGGTCAAGGCAATAATCGGAAGCTTATGGAACTGAGGTATCTGGCGAATCTGCCGCATCGCCTCATAGCCGTCCATCTCCGGCATCATCATATCCATCAGCACCAAATCGAACGGCTGGCCTCCGGTCAGGATATCGATCGCCTCGCGTCCGTTCTCGGCGAAGGTCACCTCCATGCCATAATTCTCCAGAACGCTCGATAGCGCAAAGACGTTCCGGATATCGTCGTCGACGAGGAGGATTTTCTTCCCTTCGAACAGCGCTTCCCTGTTATGAAGCTTCTGCAAAATTTGACGCTTGTCCTCAGGCAGATTGGCTTCCACCCGGTGCAGGAACAAGGTAGTTTCGTCCAGAAGGCGCTCAGGCGATTTCACGTCCTTGATAATAATGGACTCGGTGTATTGGCGCAGGCGCATTTCTTCCTTGCTGTCGAGATCTTTGCCGGTGTACACAATGATCGGAAGGTAGCCCAGGTTCTCGTCCTGCTGGATCTGATCCAGCAGCTCGAAGCCGGTCATATCGCTCAGCATCAAATCGAGCACCATGCTGTCGTAGCGTTTCTTCCGCAGCTCGCTGAGCGCCTCCTTGCCGGTGGACACAGCAGTGATGGCCACGTCATCGTGATCGATAAGCTCAATAATCGAACGGCGCTGGATGTCATCGTCCTCAACGATGAGGAGATGCTTCAGCGACTGCTCGGTATACGACTCAATATGTGAGAAGGCATGCTCCAGGGACGCTTTGGTCGAAGGCTTCTTCAAGTAGGCGATAGCCCCCATTTTCAGCCCTTGCTTCACTTCATCCGATACCGAAATGATGTGAACCGGGATATGGCGGGTTGCCGAATCCCCCTTCAGCTCGCCCAGGATTGCCCAGCCGTCCATGACCGGAAGCTGGATGTCCAGGATGATCGCATCCGGCAGGTAAGTCTTCGCCATATCGAGGCCGATATCGCCCTGCATCGCCACGAGGGCCTTAAAGCCTCTCCCCCGCGCCATATCCATCAGAATACGGGCAAATTTGATGTCATCCTCAATGATGAGCAGTACCTTATCTTTATCGGCAATCCGCTCGCGGTCGTCTTCCAGAGGCTCCGCCGCGTTGATGGCGGATTCCTCTTCATCCACCATGTTCTGCGCCGGCTTGGGCAGCATCAGCTCGCTGGAAACGGCAGCCTCGTCCTGAGCGGAAGAAGACGCCTCCGGCTTCTCCTCCGTGACCGGCAGATACAGCGTAAAGCAGCTGCCATGCCCTTCGACCGATTCGACTTCAATTCCCCCGCCAAGCAGGCGGGACAGCTCACGGCTGATGGAAAGACCAAGTCCGGTACCGCCATACTTGCGGCTGGTCGTACCGTCCACCTGCTGGAACGCCTCAAAGATCAGGTCGGTCTTATCTTTCGGTATGCCGATGCCCGTATCCTTGACGGCCGCCGCGATGTATTCCTTGTTCCGGTCCAGATAAGCCGGCAGGGCTTCCGGATCCGCCCGGCGGACCGTGAACACGACCGAACCCTGGCTGGTGAATTTAAAGGCATTGGACAACAGGTTGCGCAGGATCTGCTTGACCCGGTGTCCGTCGGTAACGACGGAATCCGGCACATCGTTGTCCACGTGAACGTGGAGCGCAACCTGCTTCGAATTGGCCAGCGGCTTGAAATTCTGGTTGACGAAGCTCTGCCATTCTTCGATCGGCACGGTTTCGGAGTTGATCTCCATTTTGCCGGCATCGACTTTGGACAAATCCAGAATTTCGTCGATCATCTTGAGCAGGTCGGCGCCCGACATGTAGATCGTGTGAGCGTATTCCTTCTGCTTATCGCTCAGGTTTCCTTCCTTATTCTCGGACAGGAGCTGCGACAGGATCAACAGACTGTTGAGCGGCGTGCGGAGCTCGTGGGACATATTCGCCAGGAACTCCGACTTGTATTTGCTGGTCACCGCCAGCTGCATCGCCTGCTGCTCCAGTCTGGCCTTCGCATCTTCAACCTCGATGTTCTTCTCTTCAAGCTGCTGCATCTGCTCTTCCAGCGCGCGCGTCTTGCCGATCAGCTCGGTATTGTAATGCTCGAGCTCCTCCTGCTGGCGTTGCAGCAAATCCTCGGAGCGCTTGAGCGCTTCGGTTTGCTCTTCCAGATTTTCGTTGGAGCGGCGCAGCTCCTCCTGCTGGGTCTGCAGCTCTTCGGATTGGCACTGCAGCTCCTCGGTCAGCGCCTGCGATTCACGCAGAAGCTCCTCGACGCGAACGCGGCGGTTAATGTTATTAATAATGACGCCCAGACTCACGGTGAGTTGGGACAAGAGCTGTCTGGCCAGCTCGCTGAACGGTTCGAACGACGCCATTTCAACGACGCCGAGCAGCTCGTCTTCAAACACGACCGGATAGATCAGCAGATGAGCCGGCTTTGCCGAACCAAAAGCCGAGTCCACTGACAGGTAGTCTTCCGGCAGCTCGGTGATAATCGGCTTGCGGTCCAAAGCGCTCTGCCCGACCAGCCCTTCTCCGATTTCAACTCTGCCTCTCGGCGAGCGTTCTCCCTGGCCGGCGTATGTTCCGCTAAGAGACAGCATATTCGGATTTTTATCATCGTCCTGAATATAAATAGCTCCGTAAGCGGCGCCCAGCACTGGCGTAAACTCGCTGATGAACATTTGAGACACCTGCTGGCTGGAATTGATACCGCGTAGAAGCTCGGTAACCCGGCTCGCATTGGAATTAAGCCAGTTCTGGTCCTTCTGGGCCTGGAGGTAGTTCTGCTCCAGCTCCTGCTTCTCTTCCAGGTCTTCGGCGATCTCCTTGAACACATGGGCCACCTGGCCGATTTCATCTCTTGAGGTCACCTTAATCCGCCGGATGGCCTGGATCCGGCCTTTGGCAAAGCTGTTGATCATCATGTTCACGACGCCGAGTCCCCTCGTGATGGTGGAGATGACCCACAGAATAACGGCAAGTCCAAGCAGCAGACCGGCAATCATAATGGCGGTCGTGATTTGAACGGACCGGTTGTAGGCCGTTTTGGCATTACTGATCTGCTGATCGACCAGCAGGTCCTGGTATTCGGCCAGTGCGTTGATGCTGTCTATCGCTTCCTGCTGGATCGGGGTTCCGCTCTCATTTCGATAGGTGTTGGCCTCCTCTATCATCCCTTTGGATAACAAAGCGGACTGCTTGTTGATATATTCCTTGTAATCCGACCACGCCTTCTGAACGCGGTTCAGCATTTGTTTTTCCTCAGGAGAGGTGGTGGTTGCGTTCAGCTTCTGCAAATTTTGTTCGCCCATGGCGATCATATCGTTGATCTGGGAATTGCTGTTATCTGTCGCCACACTGTGATTCAGCATCATGCTCATAACGAACCTGGACATATCGTTCACTTCGCTCCGGACCCCGCTGGAATACCGCACTTTCAAATACCGGTCCTCATAGATACGATCCATTTGCTTGTTCATATAATTCATGCGGTCGTAGCCGACCACCGTCAAAGCAATCAAAATGAGCATGAGCGAACCGAAGCCGATCACCAGCTTAGTCTTCAGTTTCATTCTTCATTCGCTCCCTCTTTTAACGAAATCCAGACGAGACATTTATCGTCTTCCCGCTCCTGGGTTCCGTGGTCTTCAAAAAATGCCTGGTACATCTTCTCTTCATTCCATTCATGCGAATGCTTCAGGTGGCTGACCAAAAAGTCGACTTGTTCGTCATGATCGCCCTGGACCAGCTCCAGCAAGCCATCGGTGTACAGCGCAATATGGCCTTCCCCTTCGTAAGACAAGGTCTGCGGATCGATGTCCATCTTGTCGAATAAGCCGACCGGACAGCATGCCTGGTCTAGCAGCAGTATGTCTCCGTTCTGTTGGAAAAATAAAGCCGGGGGATGCCCGGCGTTGACGTAGTCAATCCGTTTCATCGAGGTATCAACAACTAAATAAATCGCCGTAAAATAATATTGGACAAGCTGATTTTCGATGTGAAGCTGGTTGAACCGGCGGTTCAGCTCCTGGATCACTTTCTCCGGCTCCACATAGGTCGTTACCGTATCCTTCAGGACCGACGCGATGAACATCGTAAACAGGGACGACGAGATGCCATGGCCCATCATATCCAAAAGAATGACACCGTAACGGCCGTTGCCGAGGGAATACCAGGCATACAGATCACCGGCAAGCTCAGCGGAAGGCTGATAAATGGCGTGGACCTCAAACAGCTCGTCCTCAATAGCGGGACTCAGCACCGCATTCTGAACAAGCGCAGCCAATCTCAGCTCCTCCTGAATCCGCTGATCGCGCTCCTTATGCCAGTCCTTCTCATGTTTGAGACGGAGTGCCAGGCGGATCCGGGCCATCAGCTCCACTTTGTTGATCGGTTTGGTCACATAGTCGACCGCTCCGGCATCCAGCGCCTCGGCTAACTTTTTGGAATCTCCCACCGCCGTGACCATGATGATCGGTATATCCTTGAGATGCTCGTTTTTCTGGATCACCTGACAGGCCTCGATCCCATCCATTTCAGGCATCATCATATCGAGCAAAATCAAGTCAAAATCGGACGCCTTCGGCTGACCCTCTTTGGCATAGCCTTCCGCTCCCAAGATTTCAAACATTTCTCTTGCCGATGAGGCTTTATCGATATCCCGGTAGTTTTCTTTCTTTAAAATCTCCCGGATGATTATGACGTTAGTCGGATTGTCATCAACAATTAATATTCTCATAACCCTCTCCTTACGATCCTATGAAATTGTTGAAATCTCTATTTATATACTATATACCATACCGTGTGAATATTTCAGCATCTAAGGTCTATCAGTCGTTGGAACTTGGGGCATGATATCCCACTTGTTCCAAAAACATAGATAAGGAATGGGAAGCGTTATCCCATTCCTTATCTATGTTTTTGACATGCTCTGTATGCGGGAAATACCGGCCTCATGCCTTTTTGGCAACTACCAGCACCTTGCCCAGATCCAGTTCCTTTTCATAAAATTGAGCCTCAGCCTCTGTGAAGCCCAGCGACGTAATTTTGGCCCGGAGCTCATCTCCGCGTGAACGGAACAGATTAGCAAGAGCATCAAACATGCCTTCTTCTTTAATGCCAACCTCACTTGCCCCTGCCGTGTCCGCAATCCGGTCGGTCCGGTCGCCGTCATGGGCCAGTACGAAAATATCATCGTACACATAACCCGCGCTGCGCAGCTGATTGACTTCTTCCACCGCTTGGACGCCGTTTTCCACAACTTTCGCAAATGATTTGGTATTGGTTGATGAATTCATCGTTCTCACTCTCCTATTCTTTGTTGATCCCGTACATGTTCTAATTAACCTCTGCGGGTATAGTTGAAACGCCGATTCCAGGAAACGGCGGGTTATTCACTCGCTTGGTCAAAAAAGTCAACTCCCGCGAGCCTTCCCGTTTCCGGATCCGTGTAAACCTTGACGGCATGGTGTCCGCGAAGGTAGACGTCACCATCCTCCGCACGGAACTGCGGCTGCCCTAAGGCATCGGCAACCCGGTATTTGCTCAAAGGGATCCAGGAACCGTTGATTTGCATCTTCCCTGCAGCCGCTCCCACATGAACGTAGTCCACGATGCCGTCGCAGAGCACGACGGCCGCATCCTGGTAGACGTAAGCCGAGCAGCCCGTGAACGGATCGGGCGTCACTTTCAGCGGCTTGCCTTTGTGGGCGAGGACCTCCTGCTTGGTATCGTTCAGGGAAACCCCGTTCATCGTATCAAACGCGGTAAAGCGATCAGGGGTTTGCTGAACGGTCTGCCGGACAGCCTGGACATTCGCCGTATGGCCCGGGTCAGGCTGGGCAGCGGACACGAAGGACAAGGGTGACAGCATTCCAAGCAGCAGCGTAATCATTTTCAACATGATTCTCATCCTTTCTGTTGTCAATGGATCCAGCCTGAGCCATAGGTCCTACCGGCGCAGTCTCTGCCAGACCGTCGCGGCGGTGTCGATCCACTTCACCACGTTAGCCGCAGGCTTGGCCTTTGCTCCCGTTTCATATACAGCCGAATAGGACTCAAACGTGCGCTCCTCCGGCGTCGACGCGGAGGCAAGCATGTGCCGCGGACGGGATTCTACCTGGTGCTTGGGCTGCTTAAACTTGTGAATCAAGGTTGTGGAAGCCTGTTTCGCAGCCAGGGTTAACTCGCTGAGCACTTCACCCAAATTTTTCACCGAATTCATGACCGGATCAATCTGTTTCATCTTATGCTCGACATCCGCCGTAATATCGTTGGCGTGCCGGACGATTTGCTTGATCTCATAGCTGAGTTCGTCGATCGTCTGCTGAACCTCCTGCAGAGTTTGCGTCGTCTTCTCAAGCGAACTCTTTGCGGCCAGCAGCGTTTTAATGAGATAAACGACCAGAACCGCAAAAGCGACCGCGATTAACGCGACACTGAGCGACATAATCATGTGCATAACCTCTCTTTCTTGTCTCTTCAAGATGCCTTCCATGCTTCCTGTAAGGCTCACTTAAGCGTTAGTTACCCTATCGCCCAAATGACGAAACAGCGCCGTTTTTTACCAAAGTCAGGGCTTGTTTCATTCCCCTTGGGCCCGGTTAAGTATGACTACGAGGGTGAACGGGACCCGCTGGTTTATCGGCGTATGTCCAGTCATTTATCGCCCAAACTCTACAGGAAAGAAAGGTGAGCAAGATGTTGAAATGGTCGATTATCTTCTTAATTATTGCGATCGTCGCCGGAATCTTCGGATTCTTCGGAATCGTATCTGCGGCGGCTACGATTGCCAAGGTGCTGTTCTTCATTTTCCTGGTCCTCTTTATCATCTCCCTGTTTACCGGCCGCAGCCGAACGCCTTAACGGTATAAGGGCAGCTGATACGAGAAGACGAACAAGCCAAAAGAGATAAGAAAAAGGTTAGAATGAGCAAAAAAACCAAGCGGTCCTTCGGATAGAAGGCGCTTGGTTTTTTTAATGCCCGCAATCTTTTGTTTCATTAAAAGAGCGACGGCAGATCCAGCCAGTTCAGCTTGAACGTCAGCTTAACTCCGTCATCTAAGAACTGAACATCGTCCACTCTAAGGATTTCCGGCAAGTGCTCCTTGAGCGGCACGGAAAGGGTGCCTAGCCCCCAGGTCTCCGCCGGGACGCGGATCGACTTGATCCTCGTGGATTCATGCTTCAGCACAATGACGCTGCCGTCGGCATCCATCGTGAAGGTCAGCTCAGCACCAAAAGGAATAAACTCCCACTTGCCGTTAATATCCGCCGTAACCTCCTGCCCATGGAACTGGAACTCGGCTCCGGTAACGGTAACCTGCGGGGGCATATCACCCATGTGCTTGATGAGCTCTTTCTTGGCCAGCTCGTTCAACTCTTCGTTATTCAGCGTAATTTCCGGTTTCTTCGTCTTCAGCATCTGCATCGCTTTATCCTGGATATTCAGATCCGTATAATTCAAATTCAGCTTGCGGTCCGGAGCGATGTACCAGATCAGCACGCCTGCGGCGATAATGACCAAGATGATGATCGTTATGATGAACCGAAACAAAAACTTCCCTAGGCGCATGTCCGCCCCCTTTCTGCCGAAAAGCAAGTTCACTCCACCATTCGGCGCATTTCTAAAGTTTTATTTTTGGCCTACTTCAAAAGCAGGCAGCCGGGATATTTGGTACCATCCACCCTGACGCTTCTACCATATTTATGGTAAACTAAAACAATCTTTTTTTCTACGATACTAGATAACTTGGTTCATTTGTCTTTAAGAGGGTTATTTGGATAGTGTAGAAGCATACTATTCCAAGGAGGAACACAGTCTATGAAAAAAATCATCACTATTGCAGCAGCACTCGGATTAATGGCTTCCATGGGAACCGCAGCGTTCGCGGACAGCGCATCCACAACGTCTACAACGAACAGCACTCCGTCCACCACGAATTCGGCCACAGGCTCGTCGGAGACCGTTGCCGAACCTACCAAGCTGGTGCCTGAGCCGATCATCTCGGCAGGAGAAGAAGTAACGAATCCTACGGTGCCTCTCATCCTGACGGTAAATACACCGTTCTACTTTGAGCCCGGCGGTAAAGTCGCAAGCGTCCTTGCTCCGCAAGTCGTTGACACTACGGGCAACCGCGTTGGATCGCTCCTCGGCGAGTGGGTGGAAGTGTACACGTGGCTCGGAACGGCCTGGATTCTCGTAAAATAAGACATCCAAAAAGCAACATGCCAGTACTAGAATGAACTAAGGGTTTTACTAACGGGTGTCGGCGTCATTTAGTTCCTTCTACATAGAATATCATCAAACCTCCCGCACAGCGAAACCTTTGCGGGGGACAACAAAGGACCGGAGAATTCTCCGGTCCTTTGCATTTACGCGACCTTTATTTCAGAACGCTGCCTCCATACAGAAATCTCAGCTTCCAAGAGTTGCTGAAATCCGATACTGTAACGCCGCCGGCTTGATTGGAGTAGGTATGCAGCAGCTTGCCGTCGCCCAGATACACCGCCACATGGGTAATCCGCTGGCTGGACTTATCAACGCCTTGATAGGCGGAAGCGCTGGATCCGCGGTAACTCATAAAGAACACGAGATCTCCCCGCTTCAGCTGGTCCGTGCTGTATACAGCTCCGCTGTTTTCCTTCACCCAGGAGCCCTGCTGTCTGGAATCTGCCGGAAGCACAACGCCTGCAGCCTCTTTGAAGATTTGGCGGGTAAAATCCGAACAGTCGAACGTGGTCGTCGTATTCCGGTTGGAACCAAACTCGTAAGGGGTTCCCAAATACTTCATGCCGGTCTGGATCACCTTTTCGATCATGGCATTCGTATTTTCCGCGGAGACGGGTGGTGCCGCTTCAGAGGATCCGGTACTCGGCTGGGATGCCGAACCGGTGCCCTTAACGGCTATGTATTTTTCGCGGGTGCTGACGTAGCCAACCTTGCCCGACGAAGTTTTCACTTTATAATAATAAGCCGTGCTTTTCTCCAAAATCTGCACGGTCTCTCCTTTTTTCACATAACCGAGCACGTTGCTGGACAGGGAAGGCTTGTCCCGAAGATTTACCGAGGCCTGGATAACGCCGACCTGGCCCTGTGCCTGAACCTGGCTGGATGCCGACGCCGCTTGAGCCTCATGTCCGGTCGGGATGATGACGGCTGCAGAAATGGCAGCGGATAATAGCAGGCATCCGAGTAAGCTTTTCTTGATGTTAATCATTTCATTCCTCCTTGAGATGTCTGAGTCGCTTGTAGAAACCGGGGAACGCCGGCCCGCTTAGCGCTTGCTCTCATTATAGGCAGGAGGATCGAGAAACCGCATGGCCCTTTTTACACAAATAAACACTCCAAATGTTGGTAGTAAACAGGTCTATGGTCTTAAATACACCTGGTCCCTGGAAATCAGGGAACATTAAGGAAATGCCTGCAGCGGCCAAATGGTAGAACAAAGCCGGCCCTGTTCAGGCCAGCCTTGTTCATCCATGTTTTCATCAGACGAAGCTTTACACGATTATTCCTCTACTGAATTCTCCAGATCCTCGCCGTTATCCGTCCCGCCTTGATCCGGAAGGTCAGTGCCGATTGGAGCAGCGGCGCGGACGACCTGGACCGAGGCCATCGTCCGGCCTCCCTTATATTGGGCAGAGATCTGGGTCAAGCCCGGCTTATGACCGATCAGATTTCCTTCCCCGTCCACTTCGGCAACGTCCGGATGACTGCTGCTGAATTGAACCTGCTTGGTAATATCCGATCTCGTCTGTGTCGAATAGTCATACAAAAAAACCTTGATATCCAGCGTCGAACCTTCCGAAAGCGAGTATTGGGACGAATCCAGCTCGAGATAGCCGTTCAGGGGATCATACTCGCCCGTATCTTCCGGCAGTACAGTCACGTTCAATCTTGCTGTATAACCCTCGTAAGATGCTTCCACATAGGTGTCTCCCGGCTCCCTTCCCGTGATTCGGCCTAATGCATCGACTTCGGCAATCGCAGCGTCCCCCGAAACGTAGACTGCGGCGTTGGACAAGTCGCTTCGGGTTCCGTCGTCATAAACCGCTTGCAGCACAGTGGAGACGCTTGAACCTGTTTTCAGTTTCTTTTCCTTTTCCAAAAATGCGATGCCTGTTAGTGTTCGCTCAACAGGCGGCTGGTCCGCCGGCGGCGTAAGCTTCATCAGCTGAAATTTCCCGCTGTCTCCCCGCTGAACGGTTCCCGGGAATATATAACCTCCGTCCGGAGTTCCCGATGCGGTACCGACCCTGTAGATTGGAGGCCCCTTGAACAATTCCCTGCTGATCAACCCTCCGCTCCGATCGACGCTTAACACGCTGTATTGATGCTTCCACTCTGAGCTCCAGTCCAAGTATGTAACATGTTCCCCCAGCATCGCGTAGCCCTCTTCCGTCTGGACCAAACGATTGAAATTCTGCGAATTGGCACCATCCGGGTATGTCTTTTCCCATTGCACCTGTCCGGTCAGATCCGTCTTGGTAAGTACCGGCACGCCGTTGCCGTTGACGGATTTACGGCTCAAGATCATATAGCCTCCGTCCTCGGCCGGAATGACCGAGTAGGCTGTCCAACCGCTGCGTGGCTCGACCGATTGCTTTGACCATACCTCTTTGCCTTGATCATCGATCTTCATCACCAGCATCGCATCATGTTCTCTCGATTCATATTCCACCATACCTGCGTGGCCGACAGCGATGTAACCCCCGTCGCTCGCGGGTATCAGATCGGTTAAATAGTCGCTTCCCGAAAAACTGTACTGGTTGTACCACAGCGTATTCCCATTTTGATCGATCTTGGCGATATAAGCTCTGTCATAAGCAACCCAGTGGACGATCCCGCTTCCGGCAATCAAAAAGCTGCCGTCCTCCGTCTCGACGATGGCTTTCGGGTTTTGATCATACCCCTGGACATCCATCGCTTTCTGCCACACCACATTCCCCGATGCATCCAACCTGATCAGGAACAGCTGCCTAATCGGCTCGAACTCTTCAGACGTGTTCCCCGCGATAAGGTAACCCCCGTCCCTGGTCTCAATGGCCCGGTATGCCGTACTGCCCCCCCAGTCATAGTAAGACAGCTTATGCTCCCATTCCACCTGCCCCTCTCCATCCAGCTTTACCACATAGGCCTTTCGATACGAGTCATAGATGTCGCCCAAGGCTAGATAGCCACCGTCTGATGTAGGGATGACCCCCTCTCCGCTGGACTGGCTTCCGTAATCCTTGGACCATTCAATCGCCGACCGCGTCGGTTCGGCAGCCGCAAGGCTGAATCCGGGCCACATCCCAACCATCACCAGCAATCCAGCAGTGCAAGCAGTCCACAATCGCCACAACGTTCTGTCCACAGCCTTACTCCTTTCCATCGTAAGCATGATTTGACGCAGGAATTTGTAAAATCCCTCCATCTATGTCATTATTCATTGAATTTCTCCATCTGGATATCCCACAAACCTCATAATTACCTGCTACGTTGGAACCGTTTTCCAATTTTATTTTCGCGCTTCGTCAGACCCATAACTGAGACAATTTCTCCGAAAGGCAGCGTGCGGACGCAAAAATAGCCACAATGCTTATGCACTGTGGCTGTTCACCGAAGCTTATCAAGAACATGGGAGCTTTTCAAAGGAACCGGCCTTCACAAGCTTTTCTCCCGAGGCTCCACATGGACGTGGACGTTCATAATATTATGAATCCTCTTCATCCGCTCTTCGATCTTGTCGCTGATGGCATGCCCTTCGATCAGGCTGAGGGTGGGGTCAACCACGATGACGACATCGACCAGGACATGATTGCCGTGAACCCTGGCCTTCACATCGTTGATGCCTTCAACGCCGGGGGTTTTGGCAATGGTGCCCCGCAGATCGCGGAGTTCCTCCTGATCGAACCCGTCAGTCAAGCGGTAGGTGGAATCGCGGAAAATATCCCAGGCCGTCTTGCAAATCAGCAGGCCCACGGCAAACGCCGCCACCACATCCAGCCATGGCAGGCCGAACTGTGCCCCGACAATCCCGACCGCCGCCCCGATACTGACCAGCGCGTCGGACAGATTGTCTTTGGCGGCCGCCATCAAGGCCTGGCTCTTAATCTCCTTGGCCAGCTTTCTATTATATAAATAGACGAACAGCATGCATACAGCGCAGACAGCCGCCACGCCGGCCGACCATAAATCCGGCGAGGCTTCTTTGCCCATAAACAGGGATTTGGCCGCCTCCACCAGCACCTGAATACCGACCATGCCCATAATAAACGAAGCGATCAGCGATGCTACCGTCTCTGCACGGAAATGACCGTACGGGTGGTCTGAGTCCGGCGGTTTCTGCGATATCCGCAGGCCGATCAGCACGGCGGCCGACGCCACGATATCGGTCAGATTGTTAAACCCGTCTGCAAGCAGGGCGCTGGACGCAAAGAAGTAGCCGCCGACCAGCTTGCCCACGGAGAGGATCAAATACGCCGCAATGCTGATCCAGGCGCCGCGTTCCCCTTTTCGGATATCTTCATAGATATGATCCAAGTTCGTTGGCCCCTTTTCACCGTTTCATGCCCAAAGGCACTTTTTTATCCTAGCAAACGAAAGTCGTGTGGGTCTAGAGAAACATAGTTGCTTATGTTCAAGAGGTTTTGTCTCTCCCATCTCTTGTGGGGAGCCGCAAAAACAGCTAGAATAAGGACACAACCCCAAAGGGAGGAACCCTACCCATGACGGATAATCAGGACGCCAAAAAGGTCAATTTGGCCGACGCCATCCGCGCGAAGCTGGAGCAGAAGAAGCAGCAGAACAAGGGCGGCAAGCCCGGCGGCTTCCAAAGCAATGCCCCGCACGCGATGAAGAGCCAAAACACGAAAAAGCCCAACAATCAGCGCCGCCGCACTGGCGGGTCCTAAACAAGCCACAGGCTTTACGGACAACACAGAAAAGCTGCCACCCCCGCTTAAGGGAATGGCAGCTTTTTTTCATGGCTTGAAGCGTTAAACTTCCTGCGGATACATCTGCTCGCGCAGCGCCTTGATTTCATCGTTCTCCAGATACTCGTCGTATGTCATGACTTTGTCAATGATGCCGTTCGGCGTAATTTCGATGATCCGGTTGGCGATCGTCTGAATGAACTGATGGTCATGCGATGTGAACAGGATCGTCCCGTCGAAGTCGATCAGCCCGTTGTTCAGCGCGGTGATGGACTCGAGGTCCAAGTGGTTCGTCGGCTCGTCGAGGAGCAGCACGTTCGCGCCGTTCAGCATCATCTTGGCCAGCATACAGCGCACCTTCTCTCCCCCGGAGAGAACGCTCGCCTTCTTCAACGCTTCTTCGCCGGAGAACAGCATCCGGCCCAGGAAGCCGCGCAGGAACGTCTCGTCCTGATCCTTCGAGAATTGGCGAAGCCATTCCACCAGGTTCAGGTCCACCCCGTCAAAATATTCGGAGTTGTCTTTCGGGAAGTACGCCTGTGTCGTTGTAACGCCCCAGGAGAACTCGCCCGCGTCCGGCTCCGCCTTGCCCATCAGCACTTCGAACAGCATCGACTTCGGCAGTCCGTTCGGGCCGACAAAAGCGATCTTGTCGCCTTTGTTTACGACGAAGCTCAGCTCATCCAGCACCTTCTCGCCTTCAACGGTCTTCGTGAGGCGATCTACCGTCAGCAATTGCTTGCCTGCTTCACGCTCCGGCTTGAAATGAAGGAACGGATATTTCCGGTTGGAAGGCCGGATATCGTCCAGCGTAATTTTATCCAGCTGCTTCTTCCGGGAAGTCGCCTGCTTGGATTTGGAAGCATTCGCGGAGAACCGCTGAATAAATGCCTGCAGCTCCTTGATCTTCTCTTCCTTCTTCTTGTTGGACTCGCGCTGGAGCTCCAGCGCCAATTTACTGGATTCATACCAGAAGTCATAGTTACCCACGTACAGCTGGATTTTGCCGAAGTCGATATCCGCGATATGCGTACATACCTTGTTCAGGAAGTGACGGTCGTGGGATACGACGATGACAGTGCCTTCGTAGTCCATCAGGAAGTTCTCGAGCCACTGAATCGATTCGAGATCCAAGTGGTTGGTAGGCTCGTCGAGCAGCAGATTGTTCGGACGGCCGAACAAGGCTTGTGCCAGCAGGACGCGGACCTTCTCGTTGCCGGAGAGCTCCACCATCTTCTTGTCATGCAGCTCGCGCGGAATGCCGAGGCCGATCAGGAGTGCAGCCGCGTCAGGCTCGGCGTCCCATCCGTTCAGTTCGGCGAATTCGCCTTCAAGCTCACCCGCACGAAGTCCGTCTTCCTCGGAAAAGTCCGCTTTCGCATACAGCGCATCCTTTTCCTTCATAATGGTATACAGACGGCTGTGACCCATGATGACGGTTTCCAAAACCGGATACTCGTCGTATTCAAAATGGTTCTGCTTCAGCACCGCAAGGCGTTCGCCCGGTGTCATGTGAACCTCGCCCTGGTTCGGCTCGATTTCGCCGGAGAGGATCTTGAGGAACGTCGATTTGCCGGCTCCGTTGGCGCCGATCAAACCGTAGCAGTTGCCTGGCGTAAATTTTATATTTACATCTTCAAAAAGTGCGCGTTTTCCGTAACGGAGTGTCACGCCGCTTGTACTGATCATGAAGTATTACCATTCCTTTCGCTAGTAGGCTTCAGCACATTATAGCATAAATCAACGTGCGTTCGAAGCCCATTTCATAATAGAAGGAACAAAGTATAGCCCGCGGATTCGGCCGAGCCCGGGTATTCCTTCCCCTACCCGGACGTTTGTCCTATCATTGCCTATCTCTATCAATATAATCGTTTTTATCTATTTCTATTCCCGCTCGCGCTAAGAGATAATCAATAGGACCCCAACATAGAAGGATGGGGGCCATTGTCCAAACCGCTCGAATTCACCATGGTGTAAGGAAAGGGTCCATGCAAAAACACCGGAAAGAAGCCGCCCGGCGGCCTTTCCGGTGTTTCGTATGGATCTATCGACGTATCCGATTCCTGTTCGGTATCCGGAACTACCTCCGCTCCGGGTGGATCGTCAGCGTCTCCCCGTAATGCATCACTTTAATCCGCTCCTCACTCAGACCGAGTCGGACCCGCTCCGCCTCCATCCGGTCCAGCGCCTCCCGGGCCGTATCGTCGGCCAGGCGGAACGTGCCGTAATGCATCGGGATCATCATATCGGCCCCCACATCCAGAAAAGCCTGCAGCGCCTCTTCGGGATTGACGTGCTGCGACGTCATAAACCACTCGGGCTCATACGCCCCGATCGGCATCAGCGCTACATGCAGGTTGAAGCGCCGGCCAATCTCTTTGAAGCCGGCAAAATACCCGCTGTCCCCCGCAAAATAGACGTTGGGCGGCAGCATCCTGGTGCCGTCTTCCGCTCCGGCGTTACCGGCTTCCCCTGTCTCATGCGGCTCCAGCACAAAGCCGCCCCAGTGCGAGGTGTTGGTGTCAAACGGCGTGCGGCGCGTCCAGTGCTGCGTCGGGACGAAGCTGATCTTCACCTGGCCGATGACTACATGCTCCCACCACTTCAGCTCCCGGCAATTGTGGAACCCTTTGCGGACCATCTTCGCGCGGAGGCCGACCGGAACGATCAGCGTCGTGCCCGCCCGGTACAGCTTCCGGATGGAAGCCATGTGCATATGGTCATAGTGGGAGTGCGATATGAGAATGATGTCCACCGGCGGCACATCATCGATCAGGAGACCGGGCGCGCCGAGGCGCCGCTCAAAGCCCATTCTTTTGGCCCAGACCGGGTCCGTCATAATGTTGAGGCCCTCATACTGGATAAAAAAAGTCGAGTGGCCGATCCAGGTAATCGACGTATCCTGCCGGTTGCCGTGCAGATACTCCAGATCCGGCGGCATATTCGGGATTTGGAAGCTGTAGTCCTTTTTCTTCTGCCGCCGCTCCTGGCGCCACTGTCTGAACTGCTTCAACGTTTTATCCGTACTGACATTATCCATGTTATTGTAACGGATCTTCGGCAAGAGTCCCCCTCCTTCCCGGGTGTAATCGCTGTTTATTCCATTTTACCCGATCCGAAACCCTGTGTACCACTAGCGCTGACGCTCGAATGCATCCCTCTATCCCAAGCTCGCTTGCCGCTAAGTCTATGAATTATTCGTCATGAAGGTCGGAGTAATGAATGACGTACAGCGCCAAAAGCATCATCGTCACGACGACAATCAGCATCGGCGCGAAATAAATGGTGAATATCACGCGGCAGTACAGCTCCTTCTATGCAGCTTGGTAACCTCTTAGTCATTGTCGTCTTTCCATCCGTTTTCTATCCGCGGCAAAAGGTTTATGTTTGGGGGCAAAGTGAGGTAAACTGTAGTTTAGATAGATGGATTCATCTATATAGGAATGAGTTGTATCATTTTTTTCAATAGTAAAAGTTGTTGAAGAAGAAGGAGGTCTTTATCTGTGAAAATCAAATTTATCGAGCCAACGCCGAGTCCGAACTCTATGAAGCTGCACCTGGATGAGAGTCTGGAGCCCGGTATCCGCAAAACATATACGCTTGACAATGAACGCTCCGCCCCGGCATGGATCCGGGAGATGCTGCATATCCAAGGGGTCAAGAGCGTGTTCCATACCCTTGACTTTGTCGCCTTGGAACGCCAGGGCAGCGCGGACTGGTCCGCCATCCTTGGCGAAGTGCAGGAGCGGTTCGGCCAGGAGGGCCTGACAAGCCAGTTCACGGAAGAAGACGCGGAAGCGGGCAGCCACTACGGCGAGGCGGAAGTGTTCGTGCAGTTTTTCCGGGGCATCCCGATGCAGATCCGCGTGAAATCGGGCACTCAGGAGGTTCGCCGGGCGCTGTCCGACCGCTTCACGAAAGCCGTAATGGAAGTCACTGCGGCGACGATGATCAAGGAGCGCAAGCTGAAGGATTACGGCGTCCGCTACGGGGAGCTGGAGGATATCGCCGGTGAGGTCGAGCAGGAGCTTGAAGCGGCGTTTCCCGAGGATCGGCTGAAGCAGGTCATCGAGCAGGCGATCGCCCATGGCGCCAGCGAGAGCGAGTTTGAAGAGGAGCGGCGCGAGCTGAGCGACGCCGAGCTCGCCGAGGCGATGCAGAGCGCCGACTGGAAGGTTCGCTATGCCGCCCTGGACGGCATGCAGCCGACCGAAGAGCGGCTGCCGATCATCCGTCAGGCGCTGCATGACGAGAAGATGCAGACCCGCCGCCTGGCGGTCGTCTACCTCGGCGATCTGCGCACGCCGGAAGCGATGGAGCTGCTGTACGAGGCGCTGAAGGACAGCTCGCCGACCGTCCGCCGGACGGCGGGCGACACGCTGTCTGACATCGGCGACCCGGCGGCCACGCCGGCGATGCAGGCGACGCTGAAGGACAGCAGCAAGATCGTCCGCTGGCGCGCCGCCCGCTTCCTGTACGAAGTGGGGACGGAAGAAGCGCGCGATGCCCTGGAGGAAGCGGTAAACGATCCCGAGTTCGAAGTGAGCCTGCAGGCACGGATGGCCTTGGAACGCATCGAATCCGGCGAGCAGGCCGCAGGCACCGTGTGGCAGCAGATGGCCAAGCGGAGCCGCTCCTGAAGACTGCAGGGAACGGCTCTTCCGGAGTTCCAGCTTTAACCATTGCCTTTTCCCGGCGTAATACGTTACGATGTTACGTGTTCAATACATCAATACAAAGAAATATGTAAAAGATAACCTCATCCGTCCAAGGTGAGGTAGAGGTTGCGGAAGCGATGAGTAGCTGTTCCGAGGCGTAAGAGCCGCCGGTGACGACAGCGAAGGGCGCCTTCCGCCGAAGTGTGCGAACCCGCTCTACGGTTGGCATGCTGGGTCTGTTCTCCGAAAGGGACAGAACTGTCGCGGTGTTCCTTCCTCCTGCAGGAAGATGAAGACGCCGTGATGAGCTATCTTTCATGGAAGCACGGGTGCGGAAGCCATAGCGTCATTTATCGGGACCGCGGGTACTTCATACCTGGGGTCCCTTTTGGTTGTTCCCCTTCCACTCCATGAAGTCATATTCATATTTGAAGGGATGATTTCTTTTTATGCGTTTAAAAACACCGGCAACGGCACTCAAACAGAGCCTGAAATCCCGGCACATGACGATGATCGCCCTCGGCGGCTCTATCGGCACCGGGCTCTTTCTGGCAAGCGGCAGCGCCATCTCCTCCTCCGGACCGGGCGGAGCGATTCTGGCCTATGCCGCCGTCGGCCTGATGGTATATTTTCTGATGACAAGCCTGGGAGAAATGGCTACCTACATGCCGGATTCCGGCTCGTTCAGCACCTACGGCACCCGCTTCGTCAGCCCGGCCTTCGGATTTGCCGTCGGCTGGAACTTCTGGTACAACTGGGCGATCACGATCGCGGCCGAGCTGTCTGCGGCGACGGTCATTATCAAATATTGGTTTCCGGACTCTCCCTCCTTTTTGTGGAGTCTGCTGTTTCTCGCTATCATGTTTGCCCTCAATATTCTATCAGCCAAGGGCTACGGCGAATCCGAATACTGGTTTGCCATTATTAAAATCGCGGTCGTCATTATTTTCCTGATTGTCGGCATTCTGATGATCTTCGGGATCATGGGGGGCAAGCCGGTCGGCTTCGAGAACTTCAACCTGGGCGGCAGCTCCTTCCATGGCGGATTCTTTGCTTTCGTCGGCGTCTTTATGGCGGCGGGCTTTTCCTTCCAAGGAACCGAGCTGATCGGGGTGGCCGCAGGGGAGAGCGAAAATCCTCGCCAAAACGTGCCGCGCGCCATCAAGCAGGTATTTTGGCGGATCCTGATCTTCTACATTTTGGCGATCATCGTCATCGGCTTCCTGATTCCTTATACGAATCCGAACCTGCTGAAGACCGATCTGAACAATATCGGCGTCAGCCCGTTCACCCTCGTATTCCAAAAGGCGGGTCTGGCCTTTGCGGCATCCGTCATGAACGCGGTCATTCTGAGCTCCGTGCTGTCGGCGGGCAACTCCGGCATGTACGCCTCCACCCGCGTGCTGTATGCCATGGCCAAGGACGGCCTGGCACCTAAATTTTTGAGCCGGCTGAACAGCCGCGGCGTTCCCGTATACGCGCTCCTGATCACCACGGCGATCGGTATGCTGGCGTTTCTGGCCTCCCTGTTCGGCGACGGGGTCGTGTACAACTGGCTGCTGAACGCCTCCGGCATGTGCGGCTTTATTAACTGGCTCGGCATCGCCGTCTGCCATTACCGTTTCCGGCGGGCTTTCCTCGCCCAGGGACATTCCCTGGACGAGCTGCCCTACCGGGCGCGCTGGTTCCCGTTCGGACCGATCTTTGCCTTTATCCTGTGCATTATCGCGATCCTGGGACAGAACACCGGAGCGTTTACCGGCAGCAAAATCGACTGGTACGGCATTCTCGTGACGTATGTCAGCATTCCGCTGTTCCTGGCCGTATGGTTCGGCTACAAGTGGAAAAAGAAAACCAAGCTGACCCCGCTGGAGCAGTGCGACCTGACCACCCACGACCCGCGGTAACGTTCAAAAGGAGACTCACAGATGAACATGTGAGTCTCCTTTTTTGTGTGCTGATGGCTTTCCCAAAATACCAGATGGCCAAAAAGCCCTCTCCTGCCAAGCTCCTGGGCTTCGCAGTGAGGGGGCTTTCTGCTGCTCCGACGACCTTTTGCCCGCCAATACACGCTTTGCCTATTTCCAAGTGACGTAAATTCTCAAATCCTCCGTCTCATCCAGCGGGCTTTGCGTGTATGAGATCGAGCTCACCCCAAGCCGGTACAAATCCTGCAGGGCGCCGAGCAGCTGCTTCTTGTCCCCGTGGAACCGGAAAAGCAGCGAGTGCCCTCCCGCAGCGACCACCGGTTTGGCCTTGGCACTGAGCTGGGCGGATGTCGATACGATCTGCGCCGGATCATACAGCTGGTACTCAAGCTGTTCCTGCAGCTTCTGGTAAAACGCCAGATGGCTTCCTCCCTGCCGGATCAGGCCGGACAGCGTGTCGCGATACAAGGTCATGGCAGCGGGATAGGCTTTGGTCCATGCATGGTCCTTCCTCATCTGCGCGTCTGTGCGCAGGTAATAGCCCGTACCGACCTCACCAGCCTTGTCCGGAGCGGGATCATCCCAGGTCGTGTCCAAGTGGTACCATTTGCCGTCAAGAAGCACCAGATTCCAGGCATGCAGCTGACTCACGCCCGTATCTCTCGGGGCGGCGGTGCCTTCCACAATTTTATTCGGAATTCCGGCTTCCTTCAGCATTTTGTAAGTCAGCAGCGAATATCCCTGGCAGACCGTGCTGCCCGAGCTGAGTCCGTCATACGCGGTATATTTCTGAAGGGTCCTATCGTATTTCAAATGGAGTATCACCCAGTCATGGATCGCCTTGATCTTCTCATGATCGTTCATGCCTGGCCGGATCAGGCTGCCGAGTACCGCCTTCACCCGCTGGTCGACGTATGCCGTCTGCGCGGCCGTTTCCCGGTAGCGGAGCTGCACACTCACCGTGGCCGATTTCGAGCTGCCGCTGTAGGAGTAACCATAGCTTTCGATCGTGTAATTGATGTAGGGATCGCTCTCCAGCGCCTGTTCGAGGGCGCTCTTCAGCTGGCTCTTGAGGGCCGACGTCTTGCCCTGGTACACAAACTGAATCTTCTCCAGGCGCTGATTCATGGCGGCCAGCAGCTTCGCCTGAATCCCGTCCACGGTCGTGACCACATTCGCCGGAGAGGTCGCGGCCGCATATACCCTTTGCCAATCAATGCTCGGGGAAACGGCGGCGGCAACCACCGTTCCAAAGAGCAGCAACGAAACGAGCGAGAAGCGCTTTACAATCATATGGCCCCCTCCCTTCCTGACCATCATGCCGGTCCACACCTGTACCGCTTTTGTCATCCCATGGCCGAACGAGCCTACCCGTACATGAAAATGGCCCTTCCAAATGACTCTATTCCAGCTATGGGCAAGTTATGACACAACGTTCTATGCTGCTTTGCGAACGGCCATCTGAGGCGGTTTGTGACCGGCTAACGAACGATTCCATGCAGCACACCTGCTGCCTCCTGCTGGCTTAAAGCACCTCTTGCCGCTCCATTACTTATCCGTTTCTGTTCGGGCAGCCGCCTGAACAAACGCCGCGGCCCGTTCCTGGACGGCCTCGACATTTCCCGACTCCAGCTCCGCCTTCGGCAGCAGCGAGCTGCCGATCCCGACCGCGCACGCCCCTGCTTCGAAATAATCGGCAATATTGCCGATCGTCACCCCACCTGTAGCCATCAGAGGTATATGATCCAGCGGCGCACGGATCTCTTTCAAATAGCCAATTCCGAGGCTGCCCATCGGGAACAGTTTCACTGCGCTGGCACCGGCCTCGTAAGCGGCCACAATCTCAGTCGGCGTCATGGCACCAGGCCATACGTCGATGCCCTGCTCCAGAGCAAAGGAGATGACGGCTTGATCGACATTGGGCGAGATCAGAAACTGCGCTCCTGCCTGAACCGCCTCCTTGGCCATGGCCAGATTCAAAACGGTTCCGGCGCCTACATGGGCTCGTCCGTCGTATGCCGAGCGCCAGCCTTCGATCATGTGCAGCGCCCCGTCGGTATTCAGCGTGACTTCCATGAGCCGGACGCCTCCGGCTATCAGTCCCTCACCTGCCGTCCTGGCCTGATCCCGGGTAATCCCCCGGACGATGGCAACCATTCTTGCCGACAGCAGTTCTTGCAGTACCTGTGATGTATGCATGCGTTTCATTCCTTCCGAATCTATTTTTCTTAGTATATTCGGACTTTACAGGCGTTTTCCTTCCCGGACATGTCAATTCGGCAGGATCTCTCATGCTTCCGTTTTTTTCGTCCTTGGCACAGGATTTGACGAAAAATCGACGTATTTTTCCCCTGAATCTACGGAAATGCAGGCCGGGTTTCGTATATAATAGGAATGTTGTATAGAAATGATTGTTTGTGGACGTTGGTAAACCCGATGATTTTACCTTAGGAATGGAGAGATTGTCCGTGACTTACGTGGATATTTCCAATATATCGGTCGAGGTATTCGTGACCGTGCTGCTGTTTCTGCTGATTATCGCCCCGCTGTTCAGCCTGGCCATTCTGCGTTTTTTTCAGGGCCGTCCCAAGGCCGGATTCACGCTCATCGCGACGGGCATTATCATCTACTTCGTGCTGCAGCTGGTCGGGAAGCTGTTCTTTTGACAGCGTTTTAAATGTAAAAAAGTCTAGGGATACCCCAGAGCGGCCCGGATCGCGGCCTGCCTTTGGCGGTCATCCCTTATTTTTTGCGCCTACGAAAAAAAGGCCGCCCCGGCGGAAGCATCTCTGCTACCGGGACGACCTCTAATTTAGCGGTTATAGTATGGACAGATTATTGTTGATTCAAAAACTTCTCAAACTGGGTTGTGTTCATGCCCAGCACGCGGTTCTCACCAATGACGGTCAAAGGAACGGCGCGAACGCCCATGTCCCAGACCTGCTGTGCATACTCATCGTTTTGCTCGATGTTGCGTTCTTCGAACTCGACGCCCTTGTCGGCCAAGTATCCTTTCACCTGACGGCAATGCGGGCAGTTGGTGCTGGTATATACAATCACTTTTTCCATCGCTTTAGGTCACCTCATATCGTGAAAATGTCGTGTATGTCAACAGGCTCTTGCGCCGGCCTGATCGGTCCACTTCATGCATCCATTACAGAGCGACTGCGCTGTGCTCCAGACTTTCAATATACTTCTCGCAATCGATTGCTGCCATACATCCGCTTCCGGCTGCCGTAATGGCCTGTCTGTAGCGGGTGTCCTGAACGTCGCCGCAGGCGAAAACGCCAGGGATGTTCGTTTCCGTCGTTCCCGGCTGCACAACGATGTAGCCGTTCTCGTCGAGCGTAATTTGGCCGCCCAAAAATCCGGTATTCGGGTGATGACCGATGGCAACAAACACGCCGCTTGCTTCGATCAGTTCCTCTTCACCTGTCTCGTTGTTCAGTACTTTGAGGCCTTTCACGCCGCGCTCGTCAGCCACAACTTCGAGCGGAGTACGGTTAAGTGCCCATTCCACCTTCTCGTTGGCACGCACGCGATCCTGCATGATCTTGGAGCCGCGCAGCTCAGTACGGCGGTGTACCAGCGTCACTTTGGATGCAAAACGTGTCAGGAAGCCGGCTTCTTCGAGCGCGGAGTCGCCGCCGCCGACCACGATAATTTCTTTACCGCGGAAGAAGAATCCGTCGCAGGTCGCACAGGTACTTACGCCGCGTCCGACATTCTCCTGCTCCCCGGGAATGCCCAGGTATTTGGCGGTTGCGCCAGTGGACAGGATCAACGTCTCGGTTTCGATATGGCCGATGCCTTCCACGTCAAGCTTGAACGGACGCGCGCCCAGCTCCACGTTGTTCACCCAGCCCGTGCGGAATTCAGCGCCGAAACGCTCCGCCTGCTTGCGCATATTATCCATCAGTTCCGGTCCCATCACGCCTTCAGGGAATCCTGGAAAGTTCTCAACTTCTGTCGTCGTGGTAAGCTGGCCGCCCGGCTGCGGCCCTTCAATAATCAGCGGACTCATATTGGCCCGTGCCAAATAAATCGCTGCCGTCAATCCGGCAGGTCCTGTCCCGATAATTACGGATTTATACATAGGATCTCCCTCCAAGCTTCCCGTTCCCGGTGCATCGTCCCTTAGCGGGTTCGTCCGGGATCTATTTATCATTTAATTTAAAATAATTATTATCTGATAATCATTATCATACATTTTTCATAAGATGTCAATAGATCAAGTATACATGCCTTTCACCTGAATTGTGAACAATTTAATTTTTACAAATCGTTTAACAATTTCCTACCGAGCAAAAAAGGAACCTCCGACTCTCCTTCGGAGGTTCCTTCATTTATGAGCCGCTTCGGTCTCGACACCGCACTTACCGCAGCAGACGGAGCCCGTTCAAAATGACAAGGATCGTGCTTCCCTCGTGGCCGACCACGCCGAACGGAAGGGCGATGCCGGCGGCAAAGTTGCTGACCATCAGCAGCAAAATCACCGACACGGCAAACACCATGTTCTGCTTGACGATGCGCCGGGCGCGGCGGGCGAGCGTAATCGTCGAGGCGATCTCCTCAATGTTGTCGTTCATCAGAACGACATCCGCCACCTCGAGTGCGGTGCCGCTGCCGTTCATCCCCATACCCATGCCTACGGTGGCCGTAGCCAGTGCAGGCGCGTCATTCACGCCGTCCCCGACCATCACCACGTGGCCGTACTGCTCGCGCAGCCGTTTCACATGGTTGACCTTCTCTTCTGGCAGCAAATCGGCAAAGACGTAATCAACACCGATGCTGCTGCCGATGGCGTTCGCCGTCAGGCTGTGATCGCCGGTCAGCATCGCGACCTTGACGCCGATCGACTGCAGCTGCTTCACGGCCGCGGCTGCCTGTGGGCGGATCACATCAGCGAGAGCGACCAACCCGGCAATCCGCTCCCCGTCCAGAATCACGGACACGGTTTTGCCGGCCGAGTTCAGCTCCTGACGCAGCCGGAGCCATGCGGCATGTTCGCCAGACGGGTCGGCCTGGTCCAGCATATCCGCCTTACCGATGCGCCAGCGTCTGCCCTGAACCCAGCCTTCCATACCCCAGCCGGTCAGCGAGGTCACCGATTCCGCTGAAGGCAGCATCGCGCCCTCCTCCTCGGCTTTCACCACGATGGCTTTGGCCAGCGGATGCTCGGACAGCTGTTCCACGGATGCGCAAATACCCAGAAGCTCCAGGCGGTCGTATCCGTCCGCCGGAATGAAATCCGTTACCTGCGGCGTTCCGAGCGTCAGCGTTCCTGTTTTGTCAAAAGCGACCACGGACGTCAGCGCCATGTTCTCTACATGCGCACCGCCCTTGAACAGAATGCCCCGGCGTGCCCGGTTTGAGATAACAGACAGCATTGCCGGCATAATGGAAGACACCAATGCGCACGGCGAAGCTACCACCAGGAACACCATCGCTTTATAAAAGGAGGTTCCAAAGCTCCAGCCCAGCACAAACGGAGTCAGGAAAATGAGGACCAGCGTCGCCGCCACCACGATACGCGCATAAATGGCTTCAAACCGCTTCATGAAACGCTGCGAATCCGGAACCTCGGTCTCGGCTTCCTCCACGAGCTTTACGATTTTGGCGAAGACGGTGGATTCCGCGGAACGAGACACCTCCACGTACAGCACGCCTTCCCCGTTCAGCGTTCCGGCAAACACCTCGTCGCCCGCGGCTTTGTCGGCCGGGACCGATTCGCCGGTGATGGACGATTGGTTCACCGAGGAGTTCCCCTTCTGGATGATTCCATCCGCCGGGATCAGTTCTCCCGGTTTGACCAGGACCAGGTCGCCGATGGCCAGCTCCCCAATCGGAACGAGCTTCATCTGCCCGTCCTGAATCCGCAGCGCGGTTTCCGGCTTCAGCGCCATCAGCGATGAAATATCCTTTTTGCTTCGTTCGGTAGTGTAGCTTTCCAATGCTCCGCTCAGGGCGAAGATAAAGATGAGCATGGCGCCTTCGTTCCAGTAGCCGATGCTTGCGGCGCCCAGCGCGGCAGCTACCATAAGCAGGTTGACGTCCAGATCGCGCTCGTGGATCAGCGTTTCGACCCCTTCCTTCGCTTTCAGCCAGCCTCCTGCGGCATAGGACAGAATATACAGCACGATCGATACGACGGCCGGGGCGGACAGCCAGCTGGCTGCCCAGCCGCCCAGCATAAGCAGTCCGCTCGCCAGCGCCGCCTGCATTTCCGAATTGCGGATCAGCGAGCGTAGATCAAAGCGCCCTTTCTTTCCGGGACCTGGGCGGTTCAGATTGGCCTGACGCTGAATCGATTGAGCAGGAGCATTTCGTATGTTTTCCATGAGTGATCACCTTCCTAATGAGAATGAATAGCATTATTAGTCCCCTTAAAATGGCACATGCTGCTCCGGACTAGCCGGAGCAGCATGGTATGCGGATGGAAACGGAACGCCTCTGACGAACCTTTCTTCCTTCGCGATTGTTGTTTTTAAATGAGAATGATAATCATTTTTGCGTCAATACAGTAATTTTGTGTTAAGGAAACTTTTTGTTAATTACAGTATACGCGCCCTCCCATAAAAAGTAAACGGGGATGCTATTTTTTACGCAAAAAAATAGGCTTTAATGAATCCGAAGCAGGCCTTCCCACCCCAGTAATCATTAAGCCTATTGATTATTTATCCTATAAAGCGCGATGCTACGTTCTTCCCTGTGCGGATCTGCGCCTTAGTTCGTGCTGCCTTTCCAGGAGCTCCCACTGCGCTGCGGCGAGCCGCACGCCCGGCAGCTCGGAGGGAACCGTGCTGACCGCGTTCAGCCCCAAACGATAAACATAAGCGAGATCCGACGGTTTTACCGCCCCGGAGAGGCAGATCCGAATGGCCGGCTTCGTCCGGCGGATGCTGTACACCAGCTCCTCCAGCACGCTGTACGGAATGCCCGCACTGAGCACTTTTCCCCTCTCCTCTTCGCTGGCCAGGTATTCCATCAGCCAGGCCCCTTCATGCTTCCCGTTGATCACGATGAAATCCGCGAACCTGGCGATTTCCGCTGCCGCCGTTTCGCGAACGTCCCAATCCAGCATCGCTCCGACCCGGTATCTTAAGGATCTGCGCTGGTGACAAAGGGTTTCCTCGCCGACCCGATCGATAAACTCATGAATCCTATGAAAAACCTCCCCGTCCTCTGGATAAGGAACCAGCAGTTCCAGACTGCAGTCGATCCTTTGCATTTGGCAGGACTGGGCGGCCCGAAACAGGGCTTCCAGCTGAATATCCCGGAGCATATCAATGTCCAGCGCCGCGTCGCCTTTCAGCTTACGGTAGTCTTTCAGGCGTCCGGACACGAGAGCCACCGTCAGCGGCGCTCCCTGCAGGCTGTGCAGGAGATTCACCAGATGCCCCTTCCACCGGTTCATCAGCCGCTCCTGAATCTCCCGTTCGCGGCCGTCAACTCCCGGATCCCGATTGAGCCACTCCGCATAAATTTCCTTCAGATGGCCGGTTCTCAGCCACTCTTCTTCCCGAAGCAGCACTAGACCGGCCGCTCCGTCCAGGCGTTCGTTTTGCCGGTACAGGTAAGGAGCTTCTTCCGTATATACCCGCAAACTGCGCATGGAATCACTCCAATCCAGCAGCATTTCCGGGGTCGTGCCTTCCTCTGGCTTGGACCGGTATTCCTCCGCTTCCTGAAGGATTTCCCCAATCCGCTCGGAATCCGCGGACAGAAGCGCCTTCTCCCTCGTAATCGAGCCGATGGATGCAAGCTCTACCAGGGATGCGATCTCGGGAAGGGAGCCCGCCCTTGCATAGTCTCCGGCATCTTCCAAGTGGGGGGCATCCGATTCCTGGCGGCCGTTCTCCTCTTCCCTGCCGGAACGCCGGTCACGAGCGCTCCCGCCCATTTGTCCGCATGCCGGCTGGTGAACCGCTTCCACACCGCAAGGTGCGGGGCAGGAGCCGAATTGGCAGAAGCTGTTCTGACACCGTTCACCCTTCATTTTTGGCTGTCCACCCTCTCTTCAGAGATAAATGAGCTTCCACTTGCGTAAATTGCTGTACAGAATGAACTCAAGCAATTCATGTTGAAAGACTTGGATAAGCCGTTACAATGAGGGTTTTCATTCGAAACTTGAGTTCAATCTATATACCCTACAGAATATTAGCCGAAAGGGCGAAATATACGGAATTTGCGCGGTTTCCCAAGGAAAGCCTACGGGCGGAGAGCCCCCATTGGGCAAGCTTACGATTCACAACACAAAAAGCCGCCTCAAACGAGGCGGCTGATCAGGATAAGGACGGGATTTAACTTCTATAGCTTTATATAGCTTTGGATGGCTTAAGCTTGCTGGCTGGCCTCAATGGCCTGCTCCAAATCGTGCAAAATATCGTCAATCGCTTCCGTACCGATCGACAGCCGCAGCATTTCCGGGTTCACCCCGGCGGCCACCTGCTCCTCTTCCGACAGCTGCTGGTGCGTGGTGCTGGCCGGGTGGATGATCAGCGACTTCGAGTCGCCGACATTGGCCAAGTGGGAGAACAGCTTCACGTTCTCGATCACCTTGCGGCCTGCCTCCGTGCCGCCCTTGATGCCGAACGTCAGAATCGCTCCCTGTCCCTTCGGCAGGTACTTCTTCGCCAGTTCATGCGAAGGATGGCTTGCGAGCCCGGGGTAACTGACCCACTCTACCGCATCGTGGCTTTCCAGGAACTGCGCGACTTTCAGCGCATTCTCGCTGTGCCGCTCCATCCGCAGGTGCAGCGTTTCCAGGCCTTGAAGCAGCAGCCACGAGTTGAACGGGGAGATCGCCGATCCCATATCCCGGAGCAGCTGTACACGCGCCTTGATAATGTAGGCGATCGGGCCGACAGCTTCCGTATACACGACGCCGTGGTAGCTTGGATCCGGTTCGGTCAGTCCCGGGAACTTGCCGCTGGCCGCCCAGTCAAACTTGCCGCTGTCGACGATCACGCCGCCGATGGACGTGCCGTGGCCGCCGATGAACTTCGTTGCCGAGTGAACGACGACGTCAGCACCGTGCTCGATCGGACGCAGCAAATAAGGGCTCGGGAATGTATTGTCCACGATCAGTGGGATGCCGTTCTCATGGGCGATAGCGGCAACCGCCTCCACATCAAGCACATCCCCTTTCGGGTTGCCGATCGTTTCGGCGTACAGCGCTTTCGTCTTATCCGTAATGGCCGCGCGGAAATTTTCCGGGTTGCTGGCATCGACAAAGTGCACTTTAATGCCAAGCTTCGCCAGCGTATTGGCAAATAAATTATAGGTTCCACCGTACAGCGTTGAGGACGAGACGATCTCATCCCCGGCGCCGGCAATATTCAGGATGGAGAAGGTGATCGCCGCCTGTCCGGAGGAAACCGCCAACGCTCCGGCACCGCCTTCCAGGGCTGCAACGCGCTGCTCAAATACGTCGGTGGTCGGGTTCATAATGCGGGTATAAATGTTGCCGAACTCCTTCAGAGCAAACAGATTGGCGGCATGATCGCTGTCCTTGAATCCGTAAGACGTCGTTTGATAGAGCGGCACGGCACGCGAAAAAGTCGCAGGATCGATTTCCTGGCCTGCATGGACGGCGAGCGTTTCAATGGATAATGGGCGTTTCTCGGACATAGGTGGATCCTCCTTCATGTAACTGTGGAAAATGATTCCACACGCGAATTTTTTCATATTTTCTCATACTTTGTGAGGTTTGAAAAGAAGGAAATTATTATAAATCCGATAAAGTTTATTGGATTTATACATCCGAGAACGTGAGACCCAAACGCAGCGCATGGACAGACTGATCAAGAACATCCAAATTTCAGCAAAAGTCCGGAAGATCAAATCCCGATCAGATCGGATATAAACGAGCCCATCAGCAGGACGGCCATGACCGCAGCAGCCCATACCGCTTTGGCAGAAAAGGCGCCTCCGGCGATTTCCGGCGCGTTCCGTGCCCTTAATCGCACTGACCGATAATACATGACTGCACCCACGGCAATAAGAAGAACCTCCAAAGCGCCGCTGATGAAAGGCCATTTCCATAAGCCGAACCCCATCAAAGGCAATGAGCCCAGATTTCCCGGCAGAATCGGCATGTCACTCCGGTGCACCAGCAGATCGAGCAGCCAGTGGCTGAAGACCACGCCGCCGATAACCCATGCACTTCGCTTTCCCCATAGCCTCCACGCGCCAAGGCCGGCAAGCAGGGCGATGATCAGCGCACTGACCAGCGAATGCGTATAGTCTGCATGGATAACGGCTCCGCCGTATCCTCCACCATCCGTTTCCACGGTTGTCTCCATTCCCGTAAGCAGCAGCGGCACAAAAATGACGTCAAGCAATTGCGTGCCCAGCATGATCGCCCACAGCGGAGTTTTGGGACTTGCGGCTTTGGCCGCTGCGGCGAGTCCAAAATGACCTGCGAACATCTTACTTCCCCTCCTTATTCGTCGTCCGGCCGATTCGGGAATCAAGCCAGCCGCAAACCACCGTAAACAAAAGCATCAGAACGATAAAGCTCATCCATCAACCTCTCCTTTGTGGATCGTTATTTATCCGGCGCATGTTGTGCGCGGAAGCCCAGCAGCAAAACCTCGATCGCTTCACGAAACGTGGGAAGCAAACGCTCCATCAATTCCTCGGCCGATTCTTCAGACAGCTGATAGGTGCCCACAATGCCATGAAGCAGGTAAAAATAAATCCGGGTGGCCGACAGCAGCCGCTCGCTTCCCTCCGGTAAATCCAGACACTGCCGGACAGCCTGCATCAGCAGACGGAACATCCCGTTACGGACGCGGTTAATCTCAAGTTCGGGCTCCGCTTCGTCCACCCTTACAGAGCGTGCCTCGAAAAAGATGCGGTGCATATTGCGGTGAATCAGGCAAAAGCGGATAAAATCCAGGCTGATTTGCCTCAATGCTTCTTCCGGCTCCAGCTTTCCGGACACCTTTTCCTCAATCTGCAGCTGCAATTCCGTTAACGCCGGGATGGACAGTTCGTGGAGCAGCGCCTCCTTATCTTCAAAATAAATGTAGATCGCTGTATGGGAGCAGCCCGCTTCCTTGGCCACTTCCCTCATGGTGACGGCATCGTACCCTTTGGCCGCGAAAAGCCGGCCGGCCGCATTCAAAATGTCCTGCTTGGTTTGTTCGGATCGAACTTGTTTTTTTCTGGGCATCTGGGTGTTTGTTCCTTTCGGTCTTTTTTAACTAACCAACGGTTACTTAATCTGTATGTTATAAATATAACCAACGGTTACTTTTGTGTCAATCCTTTTTTTAGGAGATCAGAAAGTATAAGTTTCAGAGCTTCTGTTTCCTGATCCCGCAAGAAAAACTTCCTCTAGACAGCGGTCTCCGGGCGCCTTATTGTACTTGCAGGCAAAAAAAAGAGCAGCCGCGTCGCGGCTGCCATAAAAAAAGGAATCCTGAGAGTTATAAAGAGAGTAATCGATGTCGAATTAAGCGAATGAATGGTTGCACATTCGGATCACATAATCCTATCGATTGATAAGTAAGAGCTTATTGGATATAAGCTTACTTTTAATAAGTGCATGGAAAAGTATATATCTTCCACAAGCGGTTTGTCAAGCACATACCGTCCCCATGGAACCCATCCGGTGAAAGTTGACGGTATCTTAAAATCAAACTAACATGTCATTAGGACCAATTAAATGCATGAACGGACGTTTCGAGCCGAGCCGGCTTGTCCGTTGCCTCCAGGAGGGAGATTAATTTGCATTCTACATCTACAGAACTCGCGACCCGATATTTTGAATTGATGGACAGACTTCCAAGAATTATAGATTATGCCGGTCTGGTTCGCCAGGTGAAGCTAAGCACGACAGAATCGTTTATACTTCAATATTTGCAAAATAGCGGCAGCCAGCGCGGAACGGACATCGTCAAGGTCACCGGCCTGACCACCAGCGCCATTACGCAAATCTGCGACAAGCTGGAGCAGGAAGAGCTTATCGTGCGCAGCCGCAGCGAGCAGGACCGCCGGTTCGTTAACATCTCGATTACGGACAAAGGCTCTGCGCTGCTGAAGAAGCTGGCGGAAATGAGCGCCGTCCGCATCGTCGAGACACTGGGAAATTTGACGGACGATGAAACCGAGCATCTGCTGGACACCATCCGTCAGCTTGGCGAACTCATTCAGCTGCAGCGGAATGAGCGGCAGGCACAGTGATCCCCCTCAACATGTGGATCTGAAGCAACAAGTTTGAATCCGAAGAAAAAGGGCTCTAGAAGCGTTGTACTTTCGAGAACAAACCCAATAAAAGCACCCTGAATTGCGGCGAAACGCCGGCAAGTCAAGGTGCTTTGTCATTTATCCAGGCATGACCCGCCACGGGAGTGCACGCTCAAGGAAGCTTGCGGGAGGTCACCTTCGCCTGGGTGAACAGCAGCAGGTAATCATGTCCGCCGGCTTTTGAGTCGGTCCCGGACATGTTGAAGCCGCCGAAGGGCTGGCCGCCAACGAGCGCACCGGTACACTTGCGGTTGACATACAAGTTGCCGCAGTGCATGCGTTCCAGCGCAGCCGAGATCCGGTTCTCGTCCGTCGAAAAGAACGATCCGGTCAATCCGAACTCCGTATCGTTATAAATCTCGATCGCTTCCTCCCAATCCCGTGCAGATACGACCGCCAGCACCGGTCCGAAGATCTCCTCCTGCATGATCCGTCCCTTGACCGGGACATCGGTAAAGATGGCCGGCCGGATATAATACCCGGCTTCCCCGATCTGTTCCCCGCCGGTCACGAGACGCCCTTCTTCCCTGCCGATCCCAATGTACTCCAAAATTTTGTCCCGCGACTTCTCATCAATGACCGGTCCGACCGGCGCGTTATCCTCTGGAGATCCCACCTCCAGCAGGTTGGTCAGCTCCGTCACGCGGGCAAGCACCTGATCGTAGACCGACTCGACGATGATCGCCCTCGACCCGGCGGAGCATTTCTGCCCCTGGTAGCCAAAAGCCGAGACCACGATGGCCTTCGCCGCCGCTTCCAGGTCCGCCGTCTCGTCCACCACGATGCCGTCTTTACCGCCCATCTCGGCGACGACCCGCTTGATCCAGATCTGCCCCTCAGCCTGCTCCGCGGCCAGCTTGTTGATCCGGAGGCCGACCTCCTTCGAGCCCGTGAAGCTGATGAACCGGGTCTGTGGATGCGCCGTCAGGTAATCGCCGATGACGGCCCCGCTTCCCGGCACAAAGTTGATGACCCCGTCCGGGAATCCGGCTTCCTTCATCAGCTTGAAAAACTGGTAGGCGATTACGGACGTGTTCGATGCGGGCTTGAGCAGGACGGTGTTGCCGGTCACCACCGCGGCCGTCGTCATGCCGGCGCATATAGCCAGCGGGAAATTCCACGGCGGGATAATAATGCCGACGCCCAGCGGGATGTACTGGAGCCGGTTCTCTTCTCCCGGCACCCGCGGCAGCGGCTGGTGCAGTGACGTCTCGCTGAGCCGGACGGCTTCCCTGGCGTAATACTCCATAAAATCGATCGCTTCCGCCGTATCCGCATCGGCCTCAGCCCAGTTTTTACCGGCTTCGACGACCATCCAGGCGGA
The DNA here is from genome assembly GCF_038009285.1 of Paenibacillus sp. FSL R5-0378. Classification (NCBI taxonomy): domain Bacteria; kingdom Bacillati; phylum Bacillota; class Bacilli; order Caryophanales; family Paenibacillaceae; genus Paenibacillus; species Paenibacillus sp. FSL R5-0378. The sequence continues at coordinate 1,580,795 of NZ_JBBPAY010000001.1, read as the reverse complement.
AAACTCGTGCTTGCGCTGGCGCAGCAGGGAAGCCGCCTTGAGCAGCAGCGCCGCCCGCTCGGTGGCCGTCGTTCTTTTCCAGGTGGCAAAAGACCTTTGCGCCTGCTGCATCGCCTGCTCCGCAAGGTCGGTACCGGCCTGGCTCATCCGGCCGACCACCTCCCGCACATGGCCGGGATTCCGCGAGACCAGCTCCTGCTCCGTGTATACCTCTTTTCCGCCGATCACGACAGGATAACGATGTCCCAGCTGCCCTTTCACGGCGGCCAAAGCTTTCAGAAATGCTTCGCGGTGCTCCGGCTGGTTAAAATCGGTGAAGGGCTCATTTTGAAATGCGGCGCTCCAGGCAAACGAGTTCATGGCTACCTCACTCCCTTTTTACTTAAAAGTATTTTTGAGCACAAACCAGACATTGGCCGGCCGTTCCGCCAGCCTGCGCATGAAATACCCGAACCAGTCCACGCCGAACGGGACGTATACCCGGAACCGGTAGCCCTCCTCGACAAGCTTCAGCTGCAGTTCCTCGCAGATGCCGTACAGCATCTGAAACTCGAACCGGGAGCGCGGAATCCCCTCCTCTTCGATGAACCGTTTAGCCTCGCTGAGGATCCGCTCGTCATGGCTGGCGATCGCCGTGTAGCTGCCGGACCGCAGGTGCAGCTTGATCAGACGAATCAAATTGTCGTCCACGTCTTCCTTCCGGGGATACGCGACGCTTGCGGGCTCCTTGTACGCCCCTTTCACCAGGCGCAGATTGACCCCTTGGGCGCCCAGTTCCTTCACATCCTCCTCCGACCGGTACAAATACGACTGGATGACGATACCCACATTGTCATACCCGCCTCGCAGCTTCTTCAGCATGTCGATCGCCGGCTGGCAGTGGGCGTGGTCCTCCATGTCGATGCGCACGAACAGTCGGTAGCTCTGCGCCCTGGCCAAAATTCTCCGCATCAGCTCAAAGCATAAGTCCGGGCTCAGATCCAGACCGAGCGACGTCAGCTTGAGCGACAGGTTGGCCTGCACCTTGGACCGATGGATCGCATCCAGCGTTTTGAGGCACATGTCGGCCGTCTCGCGCACTTCCTCCTCGCTGCTCGTGAACTCCCCCAGGTAATCGAGGGTGGCCATCCGCCCGCTGGCGTTCAGCTTGCGGACGGCGTCGATCGCATGCTCGATCGATTCGCCCGCAACGAAGCGCCTGGCCCCGAGCCGGAGTCCGTACCGTTTGGCCCATCGGTTCGCCGCCCGGTTTTTGGCCAGCGTCAAAAACAAAGACTTCATGGCTTTCTCCAAGGAGACGCCTCCTTTCGCCTACAAAATCCGGCTGCCGAACAAGGAGCCGAGCAGCTCCACCGCCAGCTTCGAGGTCTGGTTGTTCCGGTCAAGGCTGGGATTGACCTCCACCATATCTACGGATGTGATGAGGCCGGATTCGCTCATCAGCTCCATAGCCAAGTGGGCTTCGCGGTAGCTGAGCCCGCCGCGGACCGGCGTGCCCGTTCCGGGCGCCTCAAACGGATCGACGCTGTCGATGTCGAAGCTGACGTGCAGGCCGTCCGTGCCGGTCCCGGCGATCCGCAGCGCCTCCTGCACGACATGCTCGATGCCCAGCCGGTCGATCTCGTACATCGTGAAGCAGGTGATGCCCCGCGAGCGAATGAGCGTCTTCTCGTCCCGGTCCAGATCACGGGCGCCGATGATGACGCAGTTCTCCGGCTTCAGTTGAACGGCGCCGGGCAGGATCTGCGTCAGCTTCAGCTGCGTTAAGCCGAGGGCGGCTGCCAGGGGAATGCCGTGCATGTTCCCGGATGGACTGGTGATCTCGGTGTTCAGGTCCGAATGCGCATCCACCCAGATGACGCCCATGTTCGGGTAATGCCGGCTGAGCCCTGCCAGCGAGCCCATGGCGATGCTGTGGTCCCCCCCAAGCATGAGGGGAATGCTCCCGGCTGACGCCGCCGACGCCGCCTCCCGCGCCAGCTGTGAGCAGACTGCCATGACCTGGTCCACATGCTTCATACGCGTGGTGGGATAGGGCGTCAGGCTGGTGGGCAGCTGGATCCTCCGCCCGGCGTCCACATCGTAGCCGAGCTGCTCCAGCTTTTTGACCAGACCGAACTTCAGGATGCTGTCCGGCCCTTGCTCGCTTCCCGGCCGTCCCGCCCCGTAACCGAACGGTACGCTGATAATCGAAATGGTTGGTTGCCCCATACGTTTTCACGCCCTCCCTTGACCGGTAAATACCTCCCCAATTCGGCTGAGCGCAAATTCTAGTTCTTCTTCGGACAGGATGAGCGGCGGCGCAAACCGGATCGTGGTATCATGGGTTTCCTTGCATAACAGGCCGATGCGGGCCAGCGCCTCGCAGTAAGGTCTTGCCGCCACAGACAGCTGCAGCCCGATCAGCAGGCCGCGACCGCGGACCGAGACGATATCGGGATGGGAGATCGATGTAATCTTTTTCATAAACAGGCGCCCAAGCGTTTCGGCACGCTCCGCCAGCTTCTCCTCCTCGAGCACTTCCAGTGCAGCGGCCGCCACCGTGGAAGCCAGCGGATTGCCGCCAAAGGTCGAGCCGTGCGAACCCGGTTCAAACACGTCCATAATCTCCCGGTCTGCCGCGACGGCCGAAACGGGCAGCACGCCCCCGCCGAGGGCTTTGCCAAGGATGTACACGTCCGGAACGACGCCCTCCCAATCGCAGGCAAAGCGGCGTCCCGTCCGGCCGAGCCCCGTCTGAATTTCGTCGGCCATCAGCAGCACCTGATGACGGCGGCACAGCTCCCGCACCTGGGTTAAATAGCCTTCAGGCGGCATCACGATCCCGGCCTCACCCTGAATCGGCTCCACAAGAAAAGCCGCCGTGTTCGGCGTAATAGCCTGCTCCAGCGCGGAAGCATCGCCGTAAGGGATGATCCGGAAGCCGGGTGTGAACGGCCCGAAATCCCGTTTATACGCCTCTTCGGAGGAGAACGAGGTGACGCTCAGCGTACGCCCGTGAAAGTTTCCGGTACAGACAATGATCTCGGCTTGATTCTCCGGAATGCCCTTGATCCGGTAGCCCCATCGCCTAGCCATTTTCAGCGCGGTTTCCACCGCTTCGGCGCCCGTGTTCATCGCCAGAATCTTGTCCTTGCCGGTATATGCCGCCAGCTTGCTCACAAAGATGCCGAACGCCTCGCTCTGAAACGCCCGCGATGTAAGAGTCACCTTGCCGGCCTGTTCCTGCAGCGCCTGCATGATTTTGGGGTGCCTGTGGCCGTGATTGAGGGCGGAATATGCGCTGAGCATATCCATATACCGATGTCCGTTCAAATCCTCAACCCATACGCCCTCCGCCATATGAATGACGATCGGCAGCGGATAGTAATTGTTGGCGCTGTGCTCATCCATCATTTGCAGAATCTCGTCTGTCGTTGCCATGGCTGCACATCCTTCTCTTGGCATCATGTTCTCACCCTATGTGTATTGCTCTCCATTTCATTTCATGTTTGTAAAAATCCCGTAACGGGTGTATGCCAAATAACCCGATGGGGCGGGCTTTTCCAAAAGAAAAAGCACCCTCCGTCTTCACGTTCTACCGTGAATCGGGGGTGCTTGGCCGATGGCTTCAGTTCATTGCAAATTATTGCTTGGACTCCAGCGTTTGAAGGTATTCCGATACTTCACCAGGCGTTTTGGCGAATTTGCTGTGCAGATGGGCGATTTTCTTCCCGTCCTTGTACACGAGCAAACTTGGGATGCCGCGCACATCGTTCTGGGAAGATACGTCCTCCAACTGCTCTACATCCAGTGCATAAAATTTCTTATCCGGATGTTTGGCCATGATGTCCGGCATAAATTTATCGAGCGTTTTGCAGTCCGGGCACCAGGTTGCATCGTACTTGATGACCGTGATGCCGTCCCCTTGAATCAGTTCGTTATATTGGGCTTCCGTTTGAATACGTTCCATGATCCTATCCCCTTTGTCCATTAGTCGGTATACAGCGGTCCGGCAGGCTGCCGGACACCCGGCGATGTAAGTGTAACCAAAATCATTACAATTCAGCCGTTACCTGTATTGTATCCGTTTATGAACGATTTTGCAAAGGACTTACATGGAATGCATCTCATGCCCCGTTACCGGAACTTCTCCGGCAGGGACCGAATGGCTGAATATAGCTGCAGCGCAGAGGGTCACGACCGGCAGGATAATATACAGCATCCAAAAGGACAGCCGGATCGGCATCAGAGCGGGCACCTGTCCAGCCCCTTCCGTCCGCTCTTCTTCGTCCGCAGCCTCCCGGGCTTTGTATTTCTGGTTATGGATCAAATACATGACCATGGCGGTCATCGCAATAAACAGCGCATCCATAATAAACAGCATGACGTCCCACCTTGCCCGGGGAATCATCTCGCCGAGCATAGCGCCATGCAGTCCGCCCATGATCCCCCCGCCGATGCCCTCAATGACCGCCAGCAGATGGAGCGGCTTGCCGACCAAATAGCCAATCGCAAAGCAAAACAGCACCGACAGGCCGGTAGACAGTACGAGGTCGCCGGCAAACATCATGCCCAGGATGACCCCGATCGTCAAGTTGGAGATCAGCCCTGTCGTCATCGCCACCATGTTGCCGGTCATGTTTAAAAGATGCTGCCGGTGAATTTGGACATACCCGATACATACCGCCGTATACACCAAAACCATCACCACGCTAATATTTAACAGCATGAAGCAAAACCCGCCTTTCTGGATGCGGCTATTCAGGTTTGGCCGCCCCGCCCCTTCCGCCTTTTTCCGATGATTCAGCTATAAACAGCCTATTCGGAAGAGCACCGTAATATTCAGGCAGGAAAGCGCTGCTGCAGCAGGTCAAAGAACGGGCAAAGCCTCCGTCGTTGACGGAGGCTTTGGCTGATCATGGTGACTGAGGACTGATGCACAATTTAAGGATATATTTTTTCGCCTTTTTCCAGCATGTCGATAAACTGGTCGATTCGTTTAGCCCTCGTTTCGGGCTTCTTGGCGCTCTGGACCCGGAATAAGACGGCGTATTTGTTGCGGCTGTCCAGCGTCGCAAAAAAGGCTGCCGCATCCGGATGCTCCTCGAACTTCCGCTCCAGATCCTCGGGAATTTGCGACCGGCTCTGGGATGCATAGGCCTGCTCCCACTGGCCTTTTTGTTTGGCTTCCTCGATCGCCGCAAGACCGGCCGGCTTCATCCGGCCTTCTGTGACAAGGCGCTCCGCCTTCTCCTTGTTGATCTTGGACCAGATGCTCCTCGGTCCGCGCGGGCCGAACCGCTGAATCCAATACGTCTCGTCCCAGGCCTCCTTGCGGCTGTCGATCCAGCCGTAGCAGAGTGCAATCTCTAATGCTTCGTCATACGTGATGGATGGGATGCCGGATCCCTTCTTGGCCATCTGCAGCCGAATGCCGCGTGAATCGGCATGATGCGCTTCGAGCCACTCCTCCCATGCCTGCTGACTCTCAAAAAAGATCACGGGCAGTTCTTCCCGCCCTTCTCCTGTTTTACTGGACATAAGTAGGTCTGCTCCTCCTTTAATCAGGAATGTGCCGAACGCCTGCTTCCCTGTTTATTTCCACGCCCGCGGATGCGTATCCTGGACCATATCGAGGTCCGCAGCGGCCGCATTGGCCTCGACCTGCTCCGGGCTCTTGCAGCCCGGGATCACGCAGTCCACGGCGGGGTTCTGCAGACACCAGGCCAAGGCCCACTGGGCCATGCCCACGCCTTCGGGCACCTCGGTCCGCTGGATTTCCTCCACCTCGCGGAGGCGGGCATCGATGTTGTCGCGCTCATGCCGTTTGCGCACGTTATCCTGGAACACGGCGCCGGGCTTGTACTTGCCGCTTAGATAACCGCTGGCCAGCGGCACTCTCGCAAGGACGCCCAGATCCTGCTCGGTGCAGGACGGAAAGACACGCTCTTCCGGTTTCCGGTCGAGCCGGTTGTACACGACCTGAATCGCTTTGGCGTTCAGCTCCGTCGCCCGGGAAGTCTGCTCCAGGTTATCGTTGCTGCCGATGGAAATGCCGAGGTTGCGGATTTTCCCGGCCTGCACCTGCTTGTCCAGCAGTGTCCACAGATCGTCGTTGTGAAATACTTCATCCGAGCCCGAGTGGAACTGGTACAGGTCGATATAGTCCGTTTGCAGCGCTTTCAAGGATTCATCCAACTGGACGAGAACTTCATCTGCAGACCAGGCGTTTTCCCAATGATCATGCCAGCGGTGGCCGAATTTCGAAGCCACAACCCAGTCCTCGCGGCGGTCCCGCTTCAGAAAGTTTCCGATGAGGCTCTCGGACAGGTGATGCGGACCATAGCATTCCGCCGTGTCGATCAGGTTGATGCCCAAATCCTTCGCCTTATGCAAAATGGCGTCTGCCTCCTGCTGGTTAAAGTCCTTCCCCCAGTCTCCCCCGAACTGCCATGTTCCTACACCGACCACCGATACCTTCAATTCCGTTTTTCCAAGCCGTCTGTATTTCATTCTCAAGCCACCTCTCCTGTGAATGGGTTTGCATTTTTAGCGCTGCACAGCTTCCGCCGGGCGATACACACGTTATTTCTGAAAAACGATGCTGTAATACTTGTCTGACCACGGCTGTCTGCTGAGCACCTTGAGGCCAAGCTCCTCTCCCATGCGGGCCATGTCCGATGAGGAGATGCGGTGATCCGACGGCGGTTCGCTGTCCGGATAAGCCCATTCCACGCAGAGCGCCTTGCCTCCTTTTTTGAGAACGCGCTGCACTTCCTTCAATCCCTGCTCATGCGGCTCGGCAATATGCAGGACGAGGGACAGGATCATCACGTCCACGCTTTCTTCCTCTAGCGGAATCTGTTCTGCCGTTCCCTGAATCAGCCGAATATTCGTAACGCCCCGCTCTTCCGAACGGGTCTTCAGCATGTCCAGCATCTGCGGATGGGTATCCAGCGCATAGACCGTTCCGGAAGTTCGTGCCGCCGCCGGAAACGTGAAGTAACCGCTGCCTGCCCCCACATCCAGCAAGTCTTCGTGCCCGGACAACTCCAGCAGGTCCAGCAGCTTCTCCGGGGGAAGCTTCTCCAGGCGTTCCGGGCTCTCCAGCCGCGCGATCAGCGTCGGGTCGTACTCTTCTGCAGCCACTTGCTCATCCTCCTTGTCGGATATCCCCATATGAGATATCACCCTTATTTTCTTCATCCTACCATTATCAGCCATAGAGACACAATCGCCTAGCGGTGCATGCCCCGGAGAAAGCTCCCGATCCCAAGCCTTCCTCCTGTGCAGGCCTCAAGCAAGGCGTCCAAGGGATGGGTAACGACGGTATGGATGCTCAGGCCGGGGAAATGAGATCGACTGAGAACGGCTGAAAAACTTCGGATTGGGCGGGTATTTCTAACGATGCAAAATTTTTGACGATGCAAAGGATGCAGAGAATGCAAAGCAAAAAGGCAGCCTGTTCAGGCTGCCACTTGGAAGTTACTCCTGGTCTGCAAGTATATCCTGCGCTAATCCGGTTCTCTCTCCGAATGCTGTACCGAACCACCGGTTTCTGTACTTTGCCGCTCCGAGTCACCGGTTCCCGCATCCCCCTGCTCCGCACACGGGAAGCATTTCAACGACTGGTCCTCCAGCACCACGCCATTCAAAAAACCGTTCTCGCAATAAATGTCCCTGCCGCAATCGCGGCATTTGCCGATCCATTCGCGCATCGGGCAATCCCTCCTGACCCCGCGGATTCTAACCGCGGCTGGTATAATCCGTCTTTTCCAAGTGGAGCTAAGATCAGGTTACCTCGTTTGGAGTCCTTCACGCAACGGATATGCTGTGGATATACCATGGATATTCTGTGGATATGCTGTTATTTACTGTGGATATGATGTGGATATGTTGTGAAACACTTCGGAGGTGCGGAAGATTTTGCATCTACGATCCCGAAATCCCCTTGTTCTCGCGACGTACGGCCGGCCGCTCGCCTCTTTTACAATTCTGCCGCTCCTTCTGCCCGATGCGATATCCTTTTTACATCGTCTGCCCTGCATCCACCGTGATGACCTGCCCGGTCAGCGAATCCTGTTCGACCACGGCACAGATCATATGGGCGATATCTTCGGGCGAAGAAATCCGATTCAGCAGCAAGGAGCCTGCCAGCTGCTCCATCTGCTGCTCGCGCCCGGCCCACCATCGGGTGGCCACCGCCCCCGGCGCGACGCTGCTCACGCGAATCTCCGGGGCCAGCGCCCTGGCGAGCGAGCGGGTCAGTCCATGCACCGCGGCCTTGGACACGGCATACGGCAGTGAAGAACCGCTGCCCGTAATGCCGGCGATGCTCCCCAGGTTAACGATAACGCCTTGCTTTTGCTTTTTCATCTCGGCAGCTGCCGCCCTGGCGCAGTAGAACATCCCTTTCACGTTGACCTGGTAGAGCTCATCCCACGCCTCATCGTTCACGGATTCCAGGTCATTCATGGCAATATACCGGGTAATGCTGGCGTTATTAATCAAAATATCGACCGAACCGAACTCCCTGGCGGCTCTGCCTACCATTGCCTGAACCTCTGCCTCTTTAGCTACATTGGCTTGGACCGCAACGGCTGTGCCGCCGCCCTCTTGAATGGTTCGCACCGTTTCCTCCGCGTCTTCCCGCGACCGGGAGTAATTGACAACCACGCGGGCTCCCCGCTTCGCCAGCTCAATGGACACCGCTCTCCCGATTCCGGTTCCCCCGCCCGTGACGATCGCTGTTTTATGCTGAATGTTCATGTGATCAGCTCTCCTTTCAAATTCCAAAATTGGGTCAGAAATTCATTGATGTCTTTCAAATCCTATCACGGGGCCATCTGCGCGATGCCGTTGCCGAACGACCAGTTTTCTGCCGTATTTTCCGTTAAAATGATCATGACGTCCTGCGGCCGGATGCCCGCTGATTGCTGCAGCCTTTCTGCGATGGCGGCATACAGCGCCTTTTTCTTCGCAAGCGTCCGCCCCTCTTTCAGCGTAATCTGTATAAATATCTGTCCCTCGGACCGTTCTACGTTTAAGTAACTGCGGTCGTACAGCAGCTCCCCTGCCCCATGCCGGGTAATCACCTGAAAATAATCGTCTCCCGGGACGTCGATCGTGTCCACCATCGCCTGATGAATGGAGCGGCTGATCACAGCCAGTTCTTCTTCCGAGGGCCCCTGCCCTACATCTATCCGCACAAATGGCATGTTCCATAACCTCCTGTAGCTTCCGTTTTCTTTCTGCCGGCAATGATATTGTAATCCCGGGGATCATATTTGTATAATTGAATTAAATAAACGACGAATTCAAAAATATTGAACCATACAGCAGGAGGCAAACATATCATGGACCTGAAAGCTGTCAAAACCTTTCACCGGATCGTCGCCCTTGGCGGCTTTAACCGGGCGGCCGAAGAATTGAATTACGCCCAATCCACCGTCACGATGCAAATCCAGAAGCTCGAGTCGGAGCTCGGCGTCCGGTTGATCGAACGGGGCAAAACCTTTCAGCTCACCGAAGCAGGCCGCCTTTTTCACGAGCAGAGCGCACATATCGTCAAGGATGTGGAGCAGCTTCAAGGCACCATGAAGGAGCTGCTGTCGGGGGAAGCAGGCCATCTCCGTCTTGGCGTCGTAGAGCCCATTGCCAGCTACCGGCTGCCGGAGATCCTCGCTTCTTTTCTGCGCGATTACCCCAATATACGGGTATCCGTGACGATTTCCAGCTCGCCCCAGCTGAACGAGCAGGTGCTGCGGGGAGATCTGGACATGGCGATTTGTTCTCCTCCCCAGCTCGGTGCCGGGCTTTATTATGAACCGCTGCTGACCGAACATTTTATCGTCCTCATGCCGGAGGATCATCCGCTGGCTTCCAGGGAGCTCGTCACTCCCGCCGATCTTAGAGGGCATCGCCTGCTGATCACGCAGGCCGACTGCCCTTACCGCCGGAAGCTTGAAATGATCATGCAGGAGCCGGGCGGCCCGCCTATGGATGCGATGGAAATCGGCAGCATGGCTGCGCTGAAATTTTACGTGCAGAGCGGATTGGGCGCTGCCCTCGTGCCGCTGACCGTTCTGCAGCCTGCACCTGCCGGAACAGTAATCCGTCCTTTTAAAGGCAATGCCGTCAACATCACCTGCGGTTATGTATGCCGGTCGGCTGAATACCCGCCGCGCTTGGCCGCCTCCAGGCTATATGAGGCTCTGCAGCGGGGGCTGCCGCAGGCAGAGGCGGAGGAAACCTCCGAGGCAATCCGGCGGAATGCATAGATTTGATCCATGACAACAATCGAGCCCACGCAAACAAGCCCATTTCCTCGAAATGGGCTTTTAACATGGAATATCCGCTTCAGTCCCCGTCCTCCTCCTCAAACAGCTCGCTCAGCACACGCTTCCGGTTTTCAAGAAAACGGCGGGTGATGATATAATGCATCGTATCTTCATATTGAACCTCTTGGGGAGGATGGACGTCAAAATTGATGATATCCGCATCGGGATAGCCCAGCAGGATCGGCGAATGGGTCGCGATGATAAACTGGGCCTCTTTCTCCAAATCCTTGATCACCTTCAGCAGCGCCAGCTGCCGCGCTGGAGATAAGGCCGCTTCAGGCTCGTCCAGCAGGTAGATAGCCTTTTTACCGAACCGGTGCTTGAACAGCGACAGAAAGGCCTCCCCATGCGACTGCTCATGCAGAGATCGCCCTCCGTAATAACGTAAGCTGGCAGGCATGGTGTCCAGATGACTGGCAAAATGGTAAAACGTCTCCGCACGCAGGAAAAACCCGTTCGTCACTTTGGGCATCCAGGACAACCGGATATGGTCACCAAGCGCTGATTGGGAAGCATCCACCTCATACGCGTTGTTTCTGCTCCCGCCGGCCGTGTTGAATCCGCACCGGTCTGCGATTCCTTCCATCAGCGTGGATTTGCCCGACCCATTTTCCCCGACAAAAAAGGTGACGTTTCCCCGAAACGACAGGGACTCCAAATTCCGCAGCGCCGGGATGGAAAAGGGGTATTCGTTCCCCTTGGTATGTTCATTGCGCAGAATGGTCAAGCTTCGTAAAAACATCGGTCTTCTCCCTTCATCATGGATCGTCCTACCCGATCTCCCGAATCACCTGCTCAATGCCGGACTCGATGTCCGGCTCCTTCACGCTGGACACATTCAGCTTGAGAAGCGGCTCTTTCACAAACGAATCAAGGTAACCTGCGTCTGCCGTTTCGACCCGAATGAACTTTTTCTGCAGCCGCTGAATCACCTGACGGGCACGGGCAGCATCCTCCAGCTTCAGATAGGTGTGGACACCCCGCTGCCGGGCCGGCTGGTAGGTAAAGTGAGACGATTGCGTACTTCCTGCATGCAACATGATCGTTTCATGCAGCAGGGCAGATCTTCGCCCATAGCAGCTGCGCATTTTTTTGCGGTGACGCTCAAACATGCCGCTCTTGAGGTACAGCTCCAGGGCCGCCTGGGAGAGCATCGAGCTGTCGATGTCCGACAGTTTTTTATATTGGTTGAAATCGTTCCGAAGCGCCTCCGGGAGCACGGCCACACCGATCCGCAGGCCCGGAAATATGATCTTGGAATAACTCTTTAAATAGACGACATGTGCGGAATCGTCGTACGCATAGATCGGGTCCTCTTTGGCATCCTGCTCCAGATCGGCCATGTAATCGTCCTCGATAACGTAAACGTCGTACTGGGCCGCCAGACGGGCGATAGCTTTCTTTTGCGACCGGTTATAGGATCCTCCCAGCGGATTGTGGAAGCGTGGCACCGTATAGAACCACTTGATCTCCCTGGTCTTAAACATCCGTTCCAGCTCATCCAGATCGATGCCGTCGCCCGACCGCCGGATCCCTTCTGCTTCCATGCCGTACGTCCTCAGGTACTCCATCAGCAGCGGATAACACGGCTGTTCCACCAAAACCCGGTGTCGGCCGTTCGGAAACGGAATACGCGCCAGCAGCCCCAGCGACTGCTGTACCCCGGACGTAATGAAGATACCGCGCTGATCGGTGAACACCTGGTAAGAGGCCAATTGGCGCTGCATCTCGCGGATCAAGGACGGCAGACCCTGAGGCGTGCCGTAAATGAACAAGTCGTTGCGGTACATATCGATCGCTTTATTGATACAATGCTGAAAATCCAGATACGGAAAAATATCCGGATCAGGCGCAGCCGCCGTAAAATCGATCCACCGGTTTCCCGGATTCTGCTTTTTTCCGGACCGCTTCATCACGTAATAACCGCTCTTGGGGGCGGCATAAATCAAATGCTTGTCCTGCAGCTCCTCCAGCGCGCGGATCACCGTGCTTTTGCTGCAATCATAGCGCTTTGACAGCTCCCGGATGGACGGCAGCCTGTCCCCCTCCTTATAGGCGTCACCCGAGATTTGCAGTTCCAAATCGTTGATCAGCTCGGCGTATTTATACATCGTAACGCCTCCTCCCCCGCTCTTTTGTACCGGTACAGATGATGATTATTGATATTGTAGCACAGCCGCGCTCCCCGTAAAATGAAACCATCCACAGGACCGGTCCATAAAGCGCGCGCAGTGATTAGGGAGGTCTGACTTTATGAATGCTTCTTCGAATAAAAAAGCGGTCGCGGCCGCGCTCATCAACGCTTTGATCATCGGATTGTCTTTTATTTTCGTCAAAATCGCGCTCAGCGTATCGGATCCGCTCGACACGCTTGCCCATCGCTTCACGCTGTCCTTTCTGGCGGCATCGCTGTTCGCCTTTCCCGGACGGGCCCGAATGAAGGAAGTCATGCCCCGGACAGCCGCGCTGCTTCCGCTGGCCCTTCTTTACCCTTCGCTGTTTTTTGCCTTGCAGGCATTTGGGCTGCTCTACGCCTCGTCCTCGGTGGCCGGGATCGTCCAAGCGGTCGTGCCGGTGTTTACGATGATTCTGGCTGCGATCTTCCTCAAGGAGCACACGACGTTTGCCCAAAAAATGTTCACCCTGGTTTCGGTGGCCGGTGTTATTCTGATCTTTGCCGTGCCCGGGATCAGCATCTCCTCCGCCAGCCTTGGCGGTGTTCTGCTGATTCTCCTGTCCGCCCTGTCCATGGCGGGATATAATACAGGCGCCCGGAGGATGACCAAAACCTGGCGTCCAAAGGATATGACCTACATCATCACCTTCTTCGGCTTTGCGTTTTTCAACGCCATATCGGTGATTAAGCATGTATCTCAAGGGACGCTCAGCCAGTATTTCATGCCGTTCCTGGAGCCTAAATTTCTTCTGGCCGTGCTGTACCTTGGCGTGTTGTCCTCCCTCGTGACTTCGTTTCTGACCAACTATGCCCTGTCCCGAATGGAGGCCTCCCGCGTCAGCGTCTTCGGCAGCCTCTCCACCGTTGTGACGATCGCCGGCGGCGTGCTGCTGCTGAACGAGCGTCTGGACTGGTACCACTGGGTGGGAGCTGTCCTGATTATCGGCGGCGTAATGGGTGTGAACCTGAAGCGGCGACCGGGAGTGCGGGCGGATCAGAGCAAGGAGCTTGGGAGCTCCAAAGGATAATGTGTGTTGGGCTTTAACCTTAGTCAGCCACTTGGGCATGAAGGCAGTCCAAAACAAAACAGGCAGCACAGGAATCAAGGATCATGCGTGTCAGGCACTCTAACAGCAAAAAAACAGCTGCAATTTCCTGCAGCTGTTTTTCACACCCCAACTAATGATACATGTCTCCAGCTTCCCCTCAGCTGTCCCTACCAGTCGCGCCGCAGCGTAAACAGGTCCTTCAGCGCTTCGGTCGACAGCTCGGTAATCCAGCTTTCCGTGCTGGAAATGACATTATCACTGAGCTGCTGCTTGCTCTCCAGCATCTCGTCGATCCGCTCCTCCAGCGTGCCGAGCGAGATGAACTTGTGCACCTGCACGTCCTTGGTCTGGCCCATCCGGTAGGCCCGGTCCGTTGCCTGGTTCTCCACCGCCGGGTTCCACCAGCGGTCGAAGTGGAAGACGTGGTTGGCCGCAGTCAGGTTCAGACCGACGCCCCCCGCCTTGATCGACAGGATGAACACACCCGGCTGCTCGGCAGCCGACAGCGACTGGGACTGGAACTGTTCGATCATCCGGTCCCGCGCGGTTTTGGACGTGCTGCCGTTCAGATACAGCACCGGCTCCTGCAGCTCCTGCCCCAGCACCCGCTTAAGCATCTCGCCCATGCCGATATACTGCGTAAAAATCAGGCAGCGGTCGCCCTCTTCCCGCAGCTCCTTGACCATGGCCAGCAGCCGTTCCAGCTTGGCCGAGCGGCTGATAAGCCGTTCTGTGTCGAGCTGACCTCCTGAGGATTCAGCAGCTGTCCGTGCAGCAGCCTCATGCTCTGGCGCCTTTGCATCGGCTGAAGTTTCCGCAGCCAAGCCAACGGCATCAACAGTGCCAGCCGAAGTCCGTCGATCACTTATAGCCGCTTCGCTGCCCTCAGCCTCATGCTTTCCGGCAGTCTCCAGATTACCCGAAACTCCTGAAGCGTTTGAATCACTCAGGATACCTGAGTCAGCTGCACCGTCCGTGCCTGCCGCTGCGCCCGCCGTACCAGAAACCGCGGCCATATCCGCGGGATCCACAAAGTTGTCGACCGATTCCCCGGTCAGGAGCACCGGATGGTCGCAGACCTGCTTGAGCTGTGTCAGGGCCGACAGAATGGCCCCCTTCCGCTGAATACCCTCGAGCTTCTGCACCCGGTTCATCAGGTCGTTGACCGTCTGATCGTAGAGGGCGCTTTGCTCGGCGGTCAAGTGGATATAGGTTTTCATCTCGTTCTTTTCCGGCAGCTCCAATTGGATGTGCGGATCCTTCTTCTTCCGCCGCAGCATAAACGGCTTCACCAGCTTCTGCAGCTGCGCCGTCCGCTGCTCGTCCTGGTCCCGCTCGATCGGCTGAATAAAGCGGACCTGGAAGCTGCGCAGGCTGCCCAGATATCCCGGGTTCATAAAATCGTACAGCGACCACAGCTCGGAAAGCCGGTTTTCGATCGGCGTTCCGGTCAGCGCGATCCGGTGCCGGGCCGGAAAGCTGCGAACGGCGGCCGACTGCTTCGTCTGGGCGTTCTTGATGTTCTGCGCCTCGTCCAGGCACAGCGATTCCCAGGCGAACTCCTTCAGCAGGTCCTGGTCCAGCGTCGCGGTCGCGTACGAGGTCAGGACGACATCGGCCTCGCGTAGTTCTTCACGGAGCGCCGCCTCGCCCGACCGGCGGCTGCCGTAATGCAGCAGCACCTTCAGCGAAGGCGCAAAGCGGCTGATCTCCTTCTGCCAGTTGCCCAGCACCGAGGTCGGGCAGATCAGCAGCGAAGGCAGGCGCCGTTCTCCGGATGCGTCCGCCGTCTCCTTCAGGTGCAGCAAATACGTGATAAACTGGATGGTTTTCCCTAGTCCCATATCGTCGGCAAGGCAGGCGCCCAGCCCAAACCGGCGCAGAAACGCCAGCCAGGAGAACCCGTCGTACTGGTAAGAACGCAGCTCGGCCTGCAGCCCGGATGGAACGTCCAACTTCGGCCAGGCCGACTTCTGGCTGAGCTGGTTCATCAGCGTCAGAAGATGCTCGTTCAGCTCCACCTCGAGCTCGATCCGAGCCGCTTCATCCGGATCTTCGTCCGCCTCTTCTTCCTCGCCGTCCTCCCGCTTCCGTGAGCCGGCATCCTCGTCCTTCCGCTGGAGATGCAGATGCAGAACGTCCTGAAGGGACAAGCCCTGCGAGCTGTCGACTCCTTCCATCATCTGGCCGATCTGCTTGATCAGGCTGGGGTCGAGCGTAATCCATTCGCCGCGGAAGCGAACCAGCCGCTCGTTGCGGGCGACCAGCTCCTTGAATTCGTCCTCCGTAATCTGAAGGTCGCCGATCGACACCCGCCAGTCAAACTGAATGATCGAGTCCAGGCCGAACAGTGAGCTGCCCTGCCCTTTGGCGGCGGCCTCCTCGCCCTCGCCGGCCTTGACCTTGGCCCGCAGCTTCGGCTTCCGCCGGCTGGCGGCTTCCCACCACGCGGGCAGCAGCACCTGCCAGCCCGCATCCAGCAGACGGCGGCTGTCCGCCGTCAAAAACTGCCACGCCGCCGCGTCGGACAGCGGCTGGCCCAGCACGTCGCTGCGCTCCGCAGCCCGCACGCTCGCCGGCAGGCTGGCGCGCAGATGCTCCGCCCACCCGGCGGAGCGCTCGCGGATGTGGGCCGTCCAGACGTCCGGCCACACGCCGGATGCCTGTCCGTCCGCATCCAGACGGACAGACACCAGCACCGACGGGTCCAGCTTGTCCTGCAGCACAAGCTGAAGGCGCCAGACGGGCTCGGCTTCGTCCGGCTCCAGCAGCTGCAGCACGGGCCGAAACGGCGCCGCGTCCGCTTTCCAGCCGATCGAGATGAGCCACGCCTGCTCGGTCAAGCCGGCGACGGCCCCCTCTCTCGCGAAGAGCATCGGATACTCGCGGCGCAGGTCGGAAGCCGTCGCTTCCGTTCCATAACATTCGCTGAATACCAGCGAAGAGAACGCGGCGCGCAGCCCCTCGGCGAACTCCGGTCCCAGGTCCCTGATCTCTTCCCGCGCTTCGGCATCCAGCCGGGATTCATCCCAGTTCCACTGAAGCTTGCCGGACTGAAACGCGGGCAGGCTCGGGTTGTACCGCTTCTCACGAACGCAGGACATCAGCGCCGGAGCGAGCCGGATCAACGTCTCCGTCCCTTCGTCTCCCGCCCACTGGATGTGGGCAAGCAGGTCCAGCTGGGCGAAGAACGCAATGACGTACTCGGCCGGCAGGATGACCAGCTCGATGTCCTGCACCTGCTGAACGTCCAGCTGCGTACCGTACAAAGTCTCTTCATGCCAGGCGAACAGCCTGTGCTTCAGGTCGATGCCGGGCACAGTCCGGCGCGTTGGCGTCGAGCCGTAGATGAGCGCGTCGCCGTACCCGCTGAGCCGGGTATGGATTGTGATGGTGTCGGTGTATGGAATCATGGGATCAACTTTCCTTTCCGAAGCTCTTCCTGAAGCGCGCGCAGCCGGCTGTGGCGGCTGGAAAACACGATGATGAATTCTTCCCAGCGCTCCTCCCGCTTCAATTTTTTGTACAGCTTGGCCAGACGCTTGAGCAGCTTGACCGCGGCTTTGTAGCCGGAGCGGTTCTTCAGGAGGACATGCCGCTCCACGCCTTGATGGTAGAAGGGCAGCAGCAGCTCAGGCGCCTGCTTCTCGATCGGCGCAAGCACGCTGACCCGGAACTCCAGCGGGTCCTTGCCGGAGCTGAGCTGCACGTCCATCCACAAGCGCCATTTTTCGTGAGCCAGCAGGTTATCTTCATAAACTTCCTTGGAATACGGCAGCATCCCGGCGAGGGTATGCCACATCGTCTCCTCCGCCTCGGGCACATGCCGGACAAAGGTATTCCAATAGGCGGCATATTCGTGCAGCGGCTCCTTCCGGTGATTGCTGAACAGAGGAGCCAGCCGCACCAGCCATTCCTGCAGGCGGGCCCAATCCTCCGAAGCGGACAGCTCGTCCAGAAAGGAGGTCAGGAAGCCGTGCGGGATGATGGAAGCCTTGTCCGCTGCCTGCAGCCAGGACCAGGCTTGCCGGTCTTCCCCCATCAGGAACGCAATCCGGGACTGGGCGAGCATCCACGGCAGCCGGGAGAGCGTATCGCCCAGCTCCTCTTCGACGCTTTGCAGTTTCCGCATCTCTTCCTCATGCATCCGGGTGTCTTTAACGTTCGGATGGATCCATTTCAGCCAGAACCGGTCATAAATATCGAACAGATAACCTTGCTGCCCAGTTTCCGTCAGCATTTGCCGGCGCAGGTAGTTCAGCGTCTTGGTCACGCGCGGCCACTGATCCGGCTCGGCGGCCAGATCGATCCCTTCGCCCAGCAGCTGCAGCATGCCTCCCCGCAGTTCATCCGCGGCCACCTGCACGTGGTACCCCAAAAATGCCGGAGACCGTCCGCCCGGCACAATTGGCTTGATCAGCTTGATCAGCATATACAGCCTGGCATGGAGCTGATACAGCTGCTCCATGGCCGGAGTCAGGTCCGGCTTGACGGCGTTGATCGCATGTATGGCGTTTCGGGCATAGTGCGAGTTCTGGCTCGTAAATTCCAGCGGAGTGATGCACAGCTTGAAGAAGGCGTGCCATTCGGAGAGGCTCATCTCCGCCAAATGAGCCGCCTTCTCCCTTAAAGCATCCGCCGCACTTCCCCGCTGCACAGGCCCGAGGTCTTCTTCATCTTCCGTCTCCGGCAGATGGTGCTGGAGCCTGACGGTCGTATGCGCATTGACAATCGCATGCACGGACCGGCCCTGCCGGCTGACATACTCCAGGAGGGCGGCGATGGAATGCTTGCATCGTTCCCCGACAGGGCAGCCGCAGCGCCCCTCCTGAACTGACTCGGGATTCAGGTGGACACGGTAAGCCTCCCCGCCCTTCACCACGGCCTCAATTTCGCCATCCCCGCCAATCGACAGCTCCGTCACCCGGCCCTGTTTATAATATTGAAATCCGCGTTTGATCGTCAGGTCGTTATAATACTCCGCAACGCTGCGGATCAGCTCTTGCCACTGTATATCGTTTATAGTTTGGTTCACACTCATGATTGTTCATCGTCTCCTGAGAGAGCGTTAGGAAAAAGCGTGAGGAACCCCCACGCTTTCCCTACAGCAGTTCGTTTCTTTTTTTCAAATACCGGTACAGCACGAAGCTGACCGCCGAGCAGATCAGGGCGCATAAGCCGATAAACGAATATCCGGCCTGCAGTCCCCGGACCAGGCCTTCAGGGGTGCCGGAACCAAAGATATGCTTTACGCCGCTCGTGATGGCGCCGATCAGATAATTGCCGATCACGCTGCCGACCCCCATAAGGGTGACGGTGAAGGTGATAGCCGTATCGCTTCCTTTAACGTAACGCTTGGCGATAACCGCCATGACGGTCGGATAAATCGGAGCAATGCCGATGCCTGCGGCCGCAAACAGGAACGCGCCCCCTTCCCCGCTGACAATGGCGGCGAACGTGCACAGCCCCGAGAAGCCGGAGAGGATCATCAGCGACAGAATAAAGCCGATTCGGTCCGTTACCGTGCCCAGGAAAAGGCGTGCCAGTGAGAAACACAGGAAAAAGATCGAGAGCATGCCCGAAGCTGCGGTCTGGTCCCAGTGATAGCTTTTCTCCAGAAAATTAACCAGCCAGCTGCCTACGGCCATTTCCGAAATGACCCCGAAGGTCAACAGCAGCACGATCATCCACAAGGCCCGGTCCTTGGTCAGCATCCACAGCGAGATCCGGTCCTCCTGGACGGTATCGTCGCCCGGAAACCGGCCGAGCAGCGCCGGGATCATCGGAATCACCGCCAGCGCAAGCATCACCATATACATCTCACGCCAGCCGAGCGTCACGCCCAAGATCGAAACGGACATTAAACCTGAGGCGATCATCGGCGCCACGATCGAGCTGAGCCCGTAGAAAAAGTGCGACAAGTTCATCATCGTCCCGGTATTGCGCACGAAAATCCGCGCTCCCAGAATCGCCAGGCCGATTTCCAGCATGCCGTTGCCGGTGTACATGAAAAAATAGGACGCCGAAAATAGAGGGTATGTTCGCGACAATAAGATGAAGACGCCCGAGAGAACCATCGACCCGAACGAGATCATGCTGACCCATTTGATCCCGATCTTGCGGGTAATATACCCTGTGAAGGAACAAGCCAGCAGATACCCGAGCGAATTGAGCGAGAGCAGGGTTCCAAGCTGCTGCTCGTCGAGTCCGAAATCCGCCTGGATGCGGGGAATCGCCGGACCCTTGATATTTTCCGAAAACCCAAAAATGATGAACCCGATAAAAACGGTCGCCAGCTGCAGCATATAGTTGCGGCCGGCCGGCTTGGCCGTTTTCACGTCGTTCAATTCCGCCTGTGTCTGCAATGATAAATCTCCTTAATCATAAAGTGGATGAACGTTTTATAACATTAAACCCATTTGGGGTAGGCATTCTCCAAATTCGCTCTGGACACCAGCCCCTTCTGCAGCATCGGGTGCGGCACGATCCGGTTATACGTTCTGATTTTGTCGTTAACCGCTTCGAGTTCGGCCCGAAGCTCGTGATCCGAGCAGGGATTGTCAGCCAGACGCTTCAAATCCGCAGCGATTTCCTTCCGCAGCTCGGCCCAAGGAGGCTGATAATTGTTTTTCTTCAAAATGCTGCTGAACACGTCTTCGTCGTCGATCTTATGTGGCTTGCCTTTGCCCGGCAAATCGTCAAACCCGCCACGCTTCGCAAAATCGTCAATAGCCGATTCCACCAGCCCGTAACGTGTGGACATGTTCTGGTAGCGGTCTTCCGCTTCGGCCTTTTCGTCCTGATCTTTCGCTTCTTTGTTCTGATCTTCCCGTTCCACCCCAGTCACCTCTCCTTATGCCAGGATCGCCGATCCGTTATTTGGAGCCTATCGCGTATCGTATAACCCCATTGTAGCATACCCCGGTCTTCCCTCAGCATGTCGTATTTCGAAAAGGCCGCAAATGATCGCCAGAGCTTTATAAATTCTTGATAATTGCCTCTTACCATAACATTAACAACTAACAAGAGAGGAAGTTATTCATGAAAATAACATCTGTTCGCTCCGCGACGGCATTCAGTGTGACTGTGCTGCTGCTTACCCTGCTGGCCAATCTGTCCGGAAGCATGAATCTCGTCGCCATCAGCCAGCTTGCTCCAATGATCACCGTGCTGCTGATGCTGATCTTTATATCCGGAAGAAAAGATTCTCTCCGTTCATCGGGGCTCGGCACGTTTGGCGGTCTCCGCTGGTATTTTGCCGCCATCTTGTCCATCGTCCCGATTGGAATCGGGTTTCTTGCCGCGTGGGCTTTCGGGATCGTACAACTTCCGTCAGCCGAATTCCTGAGCCAAGGCACCGCCCGCTTCACCGTTTCCGAATATGCCTGGTATATCACCAAAAGCTCCTGGGCTCCTCAGATGCTGATCAGCATGCTGATCTTTTCCTTCGGGGAAGAAATCGGCTGGCGCGGCTACCTCCAACCCAAGCTGACGGAAGCTTACGGCATTCGAAAGTCCATTCTGATCACCGCTGCCGTGTGGGCCTGCTTCCACTACCCTTTTTATCTGAACCAATACAATACGGACGGGAATGTGTGGATCAATCTGGTGCTGTTTACCGTTATGATCTTTCCGTTATCCGTATTTATGGGCTGGGTCCGCTGGCGCAGCCGCAGCATCTGGCCGGTCGTTGTCATTCACATGGTCATCAATTTGTCGCGGAGCTGGCTGGAGCAGCTGTTCTTCGATAAAGCTTCGGGCTGGTCTTACGTGGCCGGGGAGAGCGGGGTCATTACCATTGCAGTATGGGCGGCCTGCGCGGCTGTGATCTGGGTCAAGCTTGGAAAAAGCACCTGGGCTAAAAAAGCATCCGGTAAGCTGTCCGAGGTTAATGCGGGGTAAGGAGTAAAGCGGGACCCCTTTTGCTGAAGTTTTTGTTGCGCTATTTCTTACACTTAAAAAAAACAACCGTCCTTTTTCGGACGGTTGTTTTCAGTATTAAACTGGCTTTTTCATCTTAAAAATCAAGCCTTTACCTCCCGGCGCTTTCCCGCCTTCGCCCGGTACATGCGCCAGCCCGTCAGGGCGGCGGCTACCAGGCAGATGCAGGCTGACGTGCTGAACACGGCGTGCATGCCGCTTAAGAAAATGTCGGGATGACCCGGCACCAGCCCGGTCACCCGCCGGCCGGCGCGGAGGCTCATGACGTGGAACAAAATCGTCGTTGCGACAGTGATGCCAACGACCATGCCCACGTTCCGCACCAAGGAGTTGACGCTCCCGGCTGAGCCGAGCTGCGTGCGCGGCACTTGGGACATGACGAGCGAGTTGTTCGGCGACTGGAACAGGCCGCTGCCGATGCCGAGCATGGCGATCCACAGCCCGACGAGCACGAGACGGCTTCCTTCATGCAGCCAGGCCAAGCCGAATTGGGCGATCACCATCACGACTAGGCCGGCAAAGGTGAGAAGCTCCGAGCCGATTTTGTCCGACAAAGCGCCGCTCACCGGCGCCACGATGACCATGCAGATCGGGAAGAGCATCAGCAGGAAGCCGGCGGCAAACGGCGATAAATTCAGCATGTTCTGGGCGTAAAACGGCGCGATGATGTTGAAGCAGAAATTGGCCGTAAAGACGAGAAAGCCGCACAGAATGCTGATGGAGAAGAGCGGATTTTTAAACAGCGACAGATCCAGCAGTGCGTCCTTGCGAACCGCTTCGGTGCGAAGGAAGATGACCAGCGCCACCAGCGCGACGGCAAGAGCGAGCAGAATCCAGACGTTGCCGTATCCGGCCTGCTGGCCGAGCAGCAGGCCTGCGAACAAGGTGATGATAAATACCGCGAACAGCGAGCTTCCCGGCACGTCGATCTTGGCCTTGACCCGGATCAAATCCGCCGGCAGCACCTTCCACCCCATGATGATCGCGATCAAACCGATCGGTACGTTAACCCAGAAAATGTACTCCCATCCGAGCGATGAAATGATGATGCCGCCTAAGGATGGCCCGGCAATGCTCCCGAGAGAAACGAACGTGCCGATCAGTCCCAGCGCCCTCCCCCGCTCCTTCGCCGGGAAAATATCAGTCAGAATCCCCTGACTGTTCGCCATCGTCATCGAAGCTCCAAGCGCTTGAATAACCCGGGAGACGATCAGGAACGGCAGCGTTGTGCTGAACCCGCACAGCAGCGATCCGATAATGAAGATGATCGTGCCGATTTTAAAAATACGGATCTTGCCTGCGATATCCCCCAATTTTCCGAAGAAAAGAATGACCGCGCAGATCGCCATCAGGTACCCCGTCGTCACCCATTCGATCTGGGCGATCGGCAGTCCCATCTGTTTGGACAGCACCGGCAGGGCGATGTTGACGATGCTTCCATCCAGTGTGGACATAAATGTAAATAAATTCAGAACAATGAGGATGATCCAGCGCTTCTTCTGGATATTCGCATCCTCTTGGTACGTCCGCTGTATTGAACTCATGTGGTACCTCCTGCTCCTGTTCATCTTTATTAGTTGCACGCGCAACTAATTGGCAGTAACAGTGTACCTTATATTAGTTGCGCTTGCAACCATTTTGAGATAAAATATTTGCTGAACTTGAGTTTATCGTTCCCGTTGTCCCTCCACTTCATGATGAAAGTAGGTGCCGATGTAATGCCGAACAAAGAACCGATTGGCAAGCTGATCTCGTACATCCATCGCCAGAACCAAAAAAGGCTCGCCAAGGAACTGGCTCCTTACGGCATCGGCGGCGGCGGACAGCACAGCTTCCTGAAGGCCATCCTGCATCAACCGGGAGTTACGCAGGAACAGCTGACCCAACAGTTGAAATTCGACAAGGCCACCACGGCCCGTTCCATTAAACAGCTGGAGGTGTCTGGTTATATCGAGCGCAAGCCGGACCCGGATGACCGGCGTTCCCAGCTGCTGTATCCCACCTCCAAAGCCAAGGAAGTACAGCCTCAGCTGCATGCGATCCTGGATGAATCCAACCGGACTCTAGCCCGGTATCTGACCCCGGAAGAGCATGATCAGCTGATCTCGCTGCTGCACAAAGTCAGCTTGGCCCAAAAAGATGAATAAAGTAAAGGAGCCCCACGGGAATCGTGGAGCTCCTTTTTGATGATTAAGGAAGGTATCCGCTTCGGAGAATTGGCTTCCTTATATCGCAAGAAATGCCTCCGCTAAAATGCGATTCAATCCGATATTACGAATGCTGCGACTGGGCCAGATGCAGCCGGCTGTATATGCCGCCGGCGGCAATCAGCTCCTGGTGCATGCCCTCCTCGGCAATACCCTGTTCATTCACGACCATAATCCGGTCTGCGTTGCGGATCGTCGTCAGCCGGTGAGCGATGACCAGCGTCGTGCGCCCCTGCGACAGCTCGGTCAGCGCCTGCTGAATGGCGGCTTCCGTCTCGGTGTCGAGCGCGGACGTTGCCTCATCCAGGATCAGGATCGGCGGGTTCTTCAGGAACATCCGGGCGATCGATAAGCGCTGCTTTTGTCCGCCCGACAGCTTCACACCCCGCTCGCCGATGACCGTATCCATGCCCTCCGGCATGGAGCGGATCACTTCGGCCAGCGATGCGCGCTCCGCCGCCTTCCAAATTTCCTCATCGGTGGCATTCAAATTGCCGTATGCGATATTTTCCTTCACCGTGCCGGAGAACAGGAACACATCCTGCTGCACGATGCCGATGTGCCGCCGCAGCGAATCCAGCTTGATGTCCCGGATATCGATGCCGTCGATCGTAATCCGTCCCCCATCCAGTTCATAGAAGCGCGGCAGCAGGCTGCAGATCGTCGTTTTCCCCGCTCCGGAAGGACCGACAAACGCGACGGTCTCCCCCGCCCGGATCGACAGATCAATATTGTTCAGGATCGGTTTGGCCGGATCATAACCGAAGGTGACGCCTTCGTAACGGATATTGCCTACAACCCGACCCAATTCCACTGCATCCGGAGCGTCCGCAATATCCGGCTCGGTATCCATGATTTCCAAATACCGCCGAAAGCCCGCGATGCCTTTCGGGTAGCTTTCGATGACCGCATTGATCTTTTCGATCGGGCGGAAAAAGACGTTGGACAGCAGCAGGAACGCCATGAACTCGCCCAGCTCGATCCGTCCGCTGAGGAAAAACCAGGCGCCGCACAGCATTACGAACACGGTGACGAGCCGCATCATCATGTAGGTCACCGACATGCTTTTCGCCATCGTCTTATAAGCCATCAGCTTGGTCTGGCGGAAGTTCTGGTTGTCGACGTCAAACAGCTTCTTCTCGTGCTCCTCATTGGCAAAGGACTGCACGACGCGGATTCCGCCGACGTTGTCCTCGATCCGGGCGTTGAAATTCCCCACGTTCCCGAACAGCCGCCGGTATGTCGTGGTCATTCGGCCCCCGAAGTGAATGATCACCCAGGCCATGACCGGGATAATGATAAAGGTCAGCAGCGCCAGCTCCATGTTAATGGAAGCCATCAGCGCAAAGGAGCCGATCAGCGTCATGACCGCAATAAAGACATCCTCCGGCCCGTGGTGGGCCACCTCGCCGACGTCGTTCAGATCATTGGTGATCCGCCCGACCAAATGCCCGGTTTTATGATTGTCGAAGAAACGGAACGAGAGCTTCTGGATATGGTCGAACAGCTTTTTACGCATATCCGTTTCAATGTTGATGCCCAGCATATGACCCCAGTAGGTCACGATATACTGCAGTACCATATTGAGCCCGTAAATGGCCAGCAGCGCTAGACAGGCGACGACGATGATCGCCCAGTCCTTGCTGGGCAGCAGGTTATCGATAAAATGGCTGACGGCCAGCGGAAAGGCCAGCTCCAGCAGCCCGGCGAACACCGCGCACACGAAATCAAGGATAAACAGCCCCTTGTACGGCTTGTAGTACGCGAAAAACCTTCGAATCATGGATGTATCACACTTCCTTGTTGATATTTTACGGCTTGTGGGCCAGGATATTGATCAGTTTCCCAAAAGGATCCCGTACATAGAAACGGCGCACGCCCCACGGCTCATCCGCCGGACCGTATTCGATCTGAAAGCCCGCCTGCTTCATACGGTTCAGAGCCTCGTCGACGTCATCCACTTCGATGGACAGGTCCGGCACCGGGGTGCCCGAGCCCCCTTCCGATGCGACGCTGACCTGAACATCCATACGGGCATCGGTCCCATAGGTGGCGATCCATCCGTGGTCCATCCACTTCTCCAAACCGAGCACGTCCTCGTAAAAAGTACGGGCGGCCGCCAGATCCTCCGTACGAATGTTCGTGACAATCCGTTTTACTTTCATCTCCATTCCCCCTGTTCCTTTTACTTCCAAGTAACTATTCGACACTGGTCGGGAACCCCCTCCCTGTATGCCGAATTTCCTCTGCTCAGACCCACATCCGCAAGAATTCTGTATCATGGTTCGTTTAGATCTGACACCTTTTATCGTGATTTATGTAAATACTGACACAATTTTACCTTCCGCTAATGCTCGGATAACATGATGCCAACACTTCTCCCCCATCATAAAGAGGACAACATGCATTTTTCTAAGACCAGAGGGGGAGAACAACGACCATGATGAAAAAAACGATTCTGCTGGGCACGGCCCTGCTGCTTTCGGCTGCGCCGCTGTCGGCAGCCACGGCCAGCGCAGCTGCACCTGCGGGCAAAGCGCCCGCGTCCGGCATTCAAGCCAAGGCCAAGCAGGGCAGCTTTACCGGGGCTGCCGTGGAACGAGCCAAAGACGGTACGCTGACGCTGCACTGGCAGACCACCGCCAATCTGGGACCGGTTAAAGTTTACTGGAGCCAGAGTCCGGATAGCGGCTGGAAGGAGCTTGCCCGTACCTACGCCTCGTTTGGCGGCCTGCGAACGAAGGATCCGAATCCGGGCAGCCGGGTTTACTTTAAAGTGAAGGCGGCGAGCGGTGCCGCCATCACAACCGCCGAACGCCTGCTGCCGCTACAAGGCGCCACCAACTTCCGCGATCTCGGCGGCTACAAAACGGCGGACGGCAAAACGGTCAAGTGGGGCAAGCTGTTCCGCTCGGACGAGCTCGCCGGCCTCACGGCAAGCGATATCGCCTATTTGCAAAAGAGCGGCCTGAAGACGATCGTGGACTACCGCACGGACGAAGAAGTGAAGTCCAAGCCCGATCCGGCGATTCCCGGCGCTGCCTATGTCCGCAACCCGGTCTTCGGCCAATCCGGCAGCGGCACTGACATCATGAGCTTCATGGCGAGCGGCGAGTTCGACAAAATGGGTAAGCCCGGCGACGTGCTGACCGCCGCCAACCGCGACATGGTCGACTCCCCTTCGGCTTACGTGAAATTGTTCGACATGATGCTGGATCCGGCATCCGCGGCGCTCGTACAGCACTGCACCGCAGGTAAAGACCGCACCGGCCTCGGCTCGGCATTGATGCTGCTAGCACTCGGCGTTCCGAAAGAAACCGTAGTCCAGGATTTCATGCTCAGCAACAAGTACCGGGAAGCGTACAACAAGGCGGCTGTGGACGCCATGGTGAAGCAGTTTAATCTGACGGACGAGAATGCGATTGAAGTCATCAAAGCGTTAATGGACGTCCGCCCGGAATATATCAACGCTGCTTTCGACGAAATGACGAAGAAATACGGCTCGATTCAGGGTTTCCTGGAAAAAGGCTTGGGGCTAAGCAAAGACGAGCAGGCAAAGCTGAAGCGGATGTATCTCGAATAGTCGCCTATCCCGGTTCTCCGGATGCGAACATAAAGACGACCTGTGTGGATGAAGCCATACAGGTCGTTCTTTTTTTAGAGATAAGAATGTGTAAACTTCCCCTATCATCCCCGACATATTTTGTCCAATGGTGGCGTATGGTGCTGAACCTTCGTCGATTCGTTGAGACGGACAAACCGGAATCACGTATAATGGAGATAACTGGAATAAAGATGGAGGTTGAACGATGGGTTTGTTTTCTTTTATTAAAGGCCAATTTATCGAGGTTATTGAATGGACGGACAACACCAATGAAATCGTGCACCAGTTTCCGGTCTACGACAAAGCGATCAAAATGGGCGCGAGGCTGACGGTGCGGGAATCGCAGGCCGCGATTTTTCTGAACGAGGGCCAGATCGCCGATGTATTCGGCCCAGGCACGTATACCTTAAGCACGCAGAACATGCCGGTTCTGACGGCGTTAAAATCATGGAAATATGCATTCAATTCGCCGTTTAAGGCAGATGTGTATTTTGTAAACACACGTAACTTCACGGATCAGAAATGGGGAACGACCAACCCCATTATGATGCGGGATCCTGAATTCGGAGCTATCCGGATGCGGGGATTCGGCAGCTACGCGTTCCGCGTGCAGGACCCGGCCTTGTTTCTTAAGGAAATCTTCGGGACCCAGTCCTCATTCGGTTCGGATCAAATCGGCGGTTATCTCAAGTCGGTGATCGTGTCCGGTGTGAGCGACCTGATTGGCGAGGCCAAAATTCCGATCATGGATATTGCGGTGCAGTACGACGAGCTGAGCTCCGCCCTCCGGACCAAGCTGGAGCCGATTTTCAATGGCATGGGTCTGTCCCTGTCCGGATTTTTTATCGAAAACATCTCCTTGCCGGAAGAAGTCGAAAAAATGATCGACCGGAAGTCATCCATGAGCATTGCCGGCAATCTCGATCAGTACATGAAGTTTCAGGCCGCCGAATCGCTTCGCGATGCAGCCAACAATCCCGACAGCGGGCTTGCTGGCGCCGGGGCAAGCCTCGGGGCGGGCATGGCCATGGGGCAAATGTTCAATCAAGCGATGAAGCCTTCGGCGGATGCTGTGGAGCCCCAGCCTGCCGCTCCTGCCCATCCGGCGTCCCCCGTTGATACCGAGCCCTGCGCCCAATGCGGACACGGGCTCAAACCCTCCGAGAAATTTTGCCCGGAATGCGGTACGCCGCGGCCGGAGAAAAAATTTTGCACGGAGTGTGGGGGCAGCTTGAGCAGCACGATGAAGTTCTGTCCAAGCTGCGGCAATAAAGTGTAGAGGAGAGCGCTTATGTCCGTCGAAGCACCGATCCGCTTCCCCTGCTCGGGCTGCGGGGCGCAAATGATTTTTGATACCGAAACCCAGCAGATGAAATGCACGTATTGCGGAAGCTTGGCTCCCATTGAACAGCCCCGTTATCCGTCCGAGCCTACCGAATATGAGCTCGATTTTGCGGATGAACAAGATCAGGCCATGAAAGACTGGGGGACCGAGCAGCAGGCGGTCCAATGCGAGAACTGCGGGGCCCAGTTGCTCCTTCCTGCCGCGCAGACGGCGGCTCTATGCGCCTTTTGCGGTTCCCCCAAGGTCCTGCCCCAAGGGGATCCGGACAGCATACGGCCCGAATCCATCATCCCCTTTCACATCTCGAAGGATGAGGCGAACGCCCTGTTCCTGAAGTGGAAGAAGAAAAAATGGTTCGTGCCGGGCGCCTTCAAAAAGCAGCAGACCCGCTCGAATGTTTCCGGCATTTATGTCCCCTTCTGGACCTTTGATGCCCAAACGGATTCCGACTATTCGGCAGAGGTGGGTACCTATCATTACCGCACTGAGACGCGTACCCGAACGGTTGACGGGAAAACAGAGACGTACGAGGAGCAGGTTCGGTACACCGTGTGGCACTGGACATCCGGCTCCTACGATCGATTTTTCAACGATGTGCTTGTTCCTGCTTCCAAACAGCACGACACCCGCCTGATGGAGCAGTTTGACGATTTCAGCCTGGAGGACCTTCGACCCTACAAGCCTGAATATTTAAGCGGTTTTGTGGCCGAAAGGTATACCGTGCCCCTGCGTGAGGGTTGGAGCGACGCGGTATCCCGGATGGACGACAGTCTGGAAGATTCGATACGCCGGCAAATCGGCGGGGACGAACTGCGCAACCTCAGCATCGATACCCAATACTCCGAGCGGACCTACAAGCATATCCTGCTGCCGCTTTGGAATGCCTCTTACACGTACAAGGAGAAGGTTTATCGGTATATGGTCAACGGAGAGACGGGCAGCATCAGCGGCAAGGTCCCGCGCAGCGGATGGAAAATTACGTTTTTCACCCTTTTCTGCGTGCTTGTGGCCGCCGCCATTATTTTGTATTTTTATCAATCCTAAATGTGCCTGTTGGTCGGATTCATAACATTCGCCACTCATAAATATAGAATAAAAAAAAAGAGTTCAGCCTGGTGGCTGAGCTCTTTTTTTAGTTTCTCCGCGGCTTACGTCACATGTTCGAGCTTGCCTGGTTCTCGGTTGATCCCTGGATGTACCGCTCTCCCCACTGGCACATCACATCGATGACCGGCCGAAGGGATTGGCCCAGCTCGCTCAATTCGTAAACGACTTTCGGCGGGACCTGGTTGTATACCGTCCGGATGATGACCCCATCCTCCTCCAACTCTCTAAGCTGCTGAGTCAGCATTTTTTGCGTGATGCCCGGGGTCAACTTTTTCAGCTCGCTCGTTCGTTTAGCTCCATAAGTTAAATGGCATAAAATGAGCGTTTTCCATTTCCCCCCGATGACTTCCAGGGTCGCTTCTATCGGTATATTAAAAGCTTGCGGCATACTCGTTTTCATGGCACTTTTTCCCCCGATCAAAATAGGTACTTTTTGGTTCCTATATTACCTTTTGGTGAAAATGACACAAAAAAGTGCGTACTTCTGTTCCTCGATTATATGATACATAATCTCCTTGTGCCAATAAGGAAATCGGCAGACCCGATCGAGCCGGTTCCGAAAATGGATGATTATTCATAATGAGGAGGACATATCGAATGAAGGCAAACGGTCAAACGTCTCAAAGTTCCGGCAAGCTTTCCTGGGGCTTATTGTTCGTTTTGTGCGGCGCAATTTTTCTGGAAGGGATCGACGTGTCGATGATGGGCGTGGCTCTGCCCTCGATCCGTGCTGAACTGGGCATGTCGACCGGTTCGCTGCAATGGGTAGTCAGCGCCTATGTACTCGGGTATGGCGGCTTCATGCTGCTGGGAGGCCGGGCAGCCGACCTGTTCGGGCGCCGAAAAATGTTTCTGCTATGGCTCACGGTTTTCTTTGCTTTCTCCGGGTTAGGCGGATTATCGACCGAAGGCTGGATGCTGATCACCGCCCGGTTTGTTACAGGCATTAGTGCAGCGTTCATGACTCCGGCCGGCTTATCTATCATCACGACAAGCTTTGCGGAGGGGACTGCACGTAACAAGGCCTTACTCGTTTATGCCGGGACAGCGGCCGCCGGGTTTTCACTCGGTCTTGTGGTCGGCGGCATCTTAAGTGAGATTAACTGGCGTTGGGTTTTCTTTGGTCCGGTTCTATTGGCATTCGTGATTCTTCTAGCCGCGATTCGCCTCATACCGGCCTCTGGTCGGCCGGAGGTCTCCTCCAAAGGCTTCGATCTGGCCGGAGCAGTCAGCGTCACGGCGGCCATGCTGCTTCTGGTTTACGGTGTCGTGGAATCCTCCAACCTGGGCTGGAGCTGGACCGCCGGAATCCTGGCCTGCAGTGCCCTGCTTTTTGGTCTCTTCGCAACGATCGAACGACGCTCGGCTTCCCCCTTGGTACGCCTTGGCATATTTTCTGCCAGCTCACTCGTGCGGGCGAACCTGGGTGCCATGTTGTTTGCCGGCTCTTTTTTCGGGTTCCAATTCGTGACAGTGCTCTACCTTCAAGAACTGCGCGGCTGGTCATCTCTTGAAACGGGTCTTGCCCTGCTCGCCGTCGGTGTCGATTCCATACTCGCACCTACCCTGACCCCCAAGCTGGTAAACCGTTTCGGCAATATTCCGGTGATTTTCGGCGGGTTCTGCCTCGCTGCATTAGCCTACGCCCTTTTTCTTCCCATCGGTTTGGACTGGACCTATGCAGCGATGTTCCCGACGATGATCCTGACGGGCCTCGCCTTTTCGCTGACTTACGGACCTTTAACCATCGCCGCCACGGACGGAATAGCGGAAGAAGAGCAGGGGCTCGCCAGCGGTTTATTGAATACCTCCTTCCAGTTTGGCGCCGCACTCGGTTTGGCGGTCGTGACCGCTGTGCAGATTGGCGCTACAGGTTTGGACAAATCCCCGCAAGCCCTGCTCGACGGCTACCGCACAGCAATGATGGTTCCGATTGCCGCTTCCTTTCTCGGGATTGGCATTACTGCCCTCGGCCTTCGTAAACGCTCAGCAGAAAAATATGTAAACAGCTAAAAATAACGGTCCGCCCTGCATCGCAGGACGGACCTCTCATTTGTCTGCTTATCTATGTAGTAACAGCTTAAATCCTCCCACTCGTATCTATCAATAAGCCTTTGTCAATATCTGTCATGGGGATTTCTTATATCTGCGGGGAATTCAGCTTCTTCACCTCTTCTTACACTGACTTCTAAAAAGATATAAACGATAACTATGTCAAATATAGATAGACCGATATTGATCAAAATACAAAATGGATAATAAGATGTTTCTAATGTACTAATTTTACATATTGGGGGTATTTAAATTGGAAATCAAGCATGGCCAATTAACGACAAGTTGGGGAGCCCCGGTTGGAGATAACCAGAATTCTATGACTGCCGGCTCTCGGGGTCCAACACTCATTCAAGATGTCCATCTTCTTGAAAAGCTGGCCCATTTCAATCGTGAACGTGTCCCTGAGCGGGTTGTTCATGCCAAAGGTGCCGGTGCACACGGATATTTTGAAGTAACCCACGATGTGTCCTCATATACCAAAGCCGACTTTTTATCCGAGGTTGGTAAACGCACGCCCTTATTTATCCGCTTCTCGACGGTTGCAGGCGAACTTGGCTCTGCAGATACCGTGCGTGACCCTCGTGGATTTGCCGTCAAGTTTTACACCGCAGAAGGGAACTATGACTTAGTAGGAAATAACACGCCTGTCTTCTTCATAAGAGATGCCATTAAATTCCCGGATTTCATCCATACTCAGAAACGGCATCCTCAAACCCACCTTAAAAATCCAAACGCGGTATGGGATTTCTGGTCATTGTCTCCCGAGTCCTTGCATCAAGTATCCATCTTGATGTCTGATCGCGGTATCCCTGCTACTTTACGTCATATGCATGGTTATGGAAGCCATACGTTTAAGTGGGTCAATGCAGATGGGCAAGGCGTTTGGGTAAAATACCATTTCAAAACGGAACAGGGTGTTAAAAATCTGGATGTCGAACTAGCTGCTAAACTGGCTGGCGAAAATCCGGATTATCACATTGAGGATTTGTTTCAAGCTATAGAAAAGGGAGACTTCCCCGCGTGGAAGTTGTATGTTCAAATCATGCCGCTGGAAGATGCGGATACTTATCGATTCGATCCATTCGATGTAACCAAAGTGTGGTCGCAAAAAGACTACCCTCTTATCGAGGTTGGACGTATGGTCCTCGATCGTAATCCCCAGAATTATTTCGCTGAAGTCGAGCAAGCAACTTTCTCTCCTGGAGCCTTCGTACCCGGTATTGAAGCTTCTCCGGATAAAATGCTTCAAGGCCGTTTATTCGCCTATGCCGATGCACACCGCTATCGGGTTGGAACCAATCATAACACGCTTCCTATTAATAAACCCGTTACCGAAGTGAATAATAACCAGCGTGACGGTCAAATGCGTTATGATCGCAACGGAGGAAGTTCAATGTATTATGAACCGAATAGTTACAACGGGGCGACTGAGTCTGCAGCATACAAGACAGCTACGTTTGAGGTATCCGGTTCAGCCGACAGTGTCTCTTATGACCATCATGACCATTACACTCAACCTGGTGACTTGTACCGGTTGCTTAGTGCAGAAGAACGCGGGCGCTTGGTTAACAATATTGTGAATGCCATGAAACCGGTTGAAAAGGATGAAATCAAACTTCGTCAAATCGCCCATTTTTATAAAGCCGATCCTGAATGGGGAAATGCGGTTGCTACAGGGCTTGGTTTAAGAAATATGGAGACTTTATTCTATTAAACAAAAAGCAGTTATCACAGCTAATCATAGCCTGTGTAACTGCTCTTTTTACGTTATCAAATGGGTGTTTCATTGCTTGATTGACTTCAATTCGCGCACTTGAATAGGTGGCAGGTTCTTTTCAATTTCAGCGCGGCTGTCTTCAAACCATGACGGCAACATTAATGCCTCGCCCAGATGATCCTCAGGCTCATCATTTGCGAAACCTGGCGGATCCGTCGCAATTTCAAACAAAATGCCGCCTTGTTCACGAAAATAGATCGCATGAAAATACTGTCGGTCAATAATCGGTGTAGGCTGTAAACCGCTGCTTTCCACATGGCTTCTCCAGGCATCATGGTCTTCAAAATTCTTGGCTCGCCACGCGATATGGTGAACGGTGCCGCTACCTGGGATCCCCCATTCCATGGGCTCCGCATTCACATCAATGAGGTTGCCGATGTCCCCTTCAGCCTTATAGCGAATAAAGTCGCCATCCTGCCCTACCCTTTCAAGACCTAAAACGTCCTCAAGTACCTGCATGGTCTTGGTGGATGCAACACTGTATAGCACGGCGCCCCCAAATCCTTTGATCGCCTTATCCGTCGGAATACCTCCGAATGACCACGTATTGAGCGCTCCGTCTTCCCGTTCAACAATTTCTAACTGCAGACCGTCAAGATCTAAAAATTCAATATAGTTTTCAGAAAAACGGGTGCTTTCCGTGAAGGAAATATCGAACGTCGTGAGGCGTGCTTTCCAAAAATCAATTGCGCCTGTGGGTACTACGTACGTTGTTGTACCTACTTGTCCTCCTCCTATGCGGCCCTTGCGGGAAAGTTCGTGCGGGAAGAACGTCATTATCGTTCCGGGGCTGCCTTTTTCATTGCCGAAGTACAAATGGTATACCTCGGGTGCGTCAAAGTTAATTGTTTTTTTTACAAGACGAAGACCTAGAACTCCAGCATAAAAATCTACATTTCTCTGCGCGTCCTTCACGAAACAAGTAATATGATGGATGCCTGCCGTTTTCTTTATGATATTCCCCATCCTTCCCAGACTCCTTCTGTTAAGTATTTTCGATCCTGCTAATAACTGAAAAGTACTCCTGATTCAAATCATAGAGAAAAGAGCAGCAGCGAACCATTCCATTATTTCTATACTTGCATAGCGAATTTACTATATCTTTTGTCCGAAAAACCCATAACGCAAAAGGCCGAGGATTTTCCCAAGCCGTTGCGATGATTATAAGAAAAAGCTATATGAGACATAGAAATATCGATATTGATCGTGCGAACATCCGTTTATACGATTGTGTTACATATCTGGTTCTTGGAATTCAATATCTATAGAACTCCTTGACTGGAGAATGAATCTCGTAAAATACAAAGGAGAGTTTGGATGGGAGTACGTTTTTTAAAAATGGCTGTTATTTATATTGTTCTCGGTATTGGCATTGGAATCTACATGGGCGCAACATTGAATTTTGCATTGACTAGCGTTCATGCCCACACCAACCTTTTCGGATGGGCAACTTTGGCCCTTTGCGGATTTACTTATCTGCGCTTTCCCAAAGCCGCAGCGTCCCGTCTGGCCCAATGGCACTTTTGGTTGCAGGGCATAGGTTTGCCAATCATGCTGATCTCGCTGTCCTTTATTGCAAATGGCTATGATCAGGAATGGTTATCCACGATTAAACGTATAGGTGAATCCGTTGCCGGAAGCGGCATTCTTGTTTTTGCTGTCAACGTGTTTTTAAATGTGAAGGAAACCAATGCAGCTGTAACAAAAGGGACGCCTGCAGAAGAAAGGGGAATCACGATTGATTAATCCAGCAAAGCAAGCGGCACCACGTTATAACCTTACGACCCTGATTCTATTCTGGTGCTCATTAATTGTCGTCTCATCCCTATATTTAACGATCCCCCTGTTTCCCTTATTTGAGGACGTATTCCAGATTTCATCTTCCAAAGCTGCTTGGGCAGGAAGCGCCTTTTCATTTGCTTTTGCCGGCGGAGGACTCCTGTTCGGGGGGCTTTCCGACCGCTACGGACGGAAAAGAATGATGATATCCGGATTATGCCTGCTCGCGGTATCAACCCCTTTTATTGGAACGGTCCATGAGTTTCAGTGGCTTATTGTGCTGAGGGTTATCCAAGGATTGGCAGCATCCATGTTTCCCCCTTCTGTGTTAGCCTACGCAATAGAGATGTTCCCAACGAAAAAAAGGGTAACGATCCTCGGATTTATAAGCACCGCCTTTTTGATGGCCAGTATCGTTGGACAGATCTATAGCAGCACCGTCATATTGGAACTAAGCTGGAGATATGTATTTTACATCCTTGGCATCGTGTATTTTATTTCGTTTTTTCTGATTACCTTATGCATACCCAAAGATATCATCCAGAAGCCGGAGGGCAATTTCTTTACTCCGTTAAAGCGCATTGGCGGTATTTTCAAGAAAAAAAGCCTGCCCTTCTGTTACATCATTTCCTCAACTCTCTTTATTGCACTCGTCGGTTTTTTCTCTACGCTTGGAAGTTATCTAAGCAGTGCTCCCTTTAGTCTGAGCCACCAGGAAATCTTATGGGTTCGCGCAGCCGGTATCATCGGCATGCTCGTTTCCCCGTTTGATGGAAAGCTCGTTGCTAGGTTTGGCGTAAAAAATGTACTATGTTGCGGTCTGATCTTGGCCGGTATTGGCCTAGGTCTGGTAGGCGCCTGGGAGAACCTTGCGTTTTTAATCTTGGCGAGTATTGTTTTTGCAGCTGGCATAGCTATGGCTCTTCCCGCCTTGTTGTCTCTAATAGGCACTTTAGCTGGAGAGTTACGGGCTAGCGCTCTTTCTTTCCATATGTTTATGCTATTTATCGGAGCCTCACTTGGCCCCATCGTCTCGGTTTATCTGACCGGCATCAAAGGTCATGTGTTCACATTCGAGGTGTTGGCCGGATTACTGCTGCTAAGTACGATTGTCCCATTCTTCATTCGCTTGGAGAAAAAGGAAACCGCCGCCACCCCAATCCATCCACCCAATCAAACTAACGTTGAGCATCATTGAAAAGATGACTCCTGTTTTGATCGGGGCTGCTGATAAAGTCTTCTAAATCAAAAGGTACAGTCCCCCAGTTTCAATGAGGGGACTGTACCTTTTGTCTGACTAGGATCACCTTAGGTTTGTTTACTTTTAGAAGACAAAGCAATCCAAGTCGCAGAAACCGCTGCCGTGATGATGGTTACACTTATGATGAAGATGGACCTGTTTAGGCGTATGGGCACCTGATCCACCACCCCCATATTCCGGCCCCTTGTAATAGCCGCCAAAGACATTATGCGGAGACCAGTCTGGGCTGGCTTTGGGAGCTGGAGGCGACAAAAACTGAAATTCGCTGGTACCGTAGACAATCTTACCACCTACGACGGTAAAGACAGATTCAATTTTTTTAATTGCTTCTTCCGAGACATGAAAGAAATTATCGGAAAGGATCGTAAAATCAGCATATTGACCCGGTTTGATCTGCCCTTTCACATCTTCTTCCTTTGAAAACCATGCATTCCCCGTCGTATACATCCGAAGCGCTTGGTGTCTCTCTACACGATTAGAAGCAGGATACAGGCTTAATCCTCCCAGTGTTTTGCCCGTCACTAGCCAATATAAGGCCACCCAAGGATTATAGCT
Source organism: Paenibacillus sp. FSL R5-0378 (assembly GCF_038009285.1). Taxonomy (NCBI): domain Bacteria; kingdom Bacillati; phylum Bacillota; class Bacilli; order Caryophanales; family Paenibacillaceae; genus Paenibacillus; species Paenibacillus sp. FSL R5-0378. Next base: position 1,543,617 of record NZ_JBBPAY010000001.1, on the reverse strand, counting down.
TGCTACTCTGGTGGCATCCGTTCCCACACCAACGCGCAGTCCAGACTTCATCATCTTGGTTATCGGAGGAGCATTCTCCGCTGCTTTTGCCCCATATCTTTCGACAAAATATTCCCCCTGGAAAGCCATTCGGCTTTGAACCGCGATCGAACCTCCTAATTCGACGACCCGCTCCAAATCCTTCTCATGAATCGTTTCGGCATGATCCAAAATCCAGCGCAAGTCTTTGAACGGCACCTCTTTGTTGACGCGTTCAAAAACATCAAGAAAACGTGTTATGGATTCTCCATAAGTGGCATGAAGTCGAAACGGCCAACGTTGCTGAACGAGATGTTGGGTAACTTCAAAGAGTTCATCTTCGAGTACAGCTGGAAGCTCCGGACGAGGCTCAACAAAATCCTCAAAGTCTGCTGCGCTGTACACAAGCATTTCACCTGCACCGTTATGACGATAATAAGAACTGCCCGTGTATGGCTGCGATGAAGCGGTCCATGCTTTAAAATCGTTTAATTCATTTTTGGGATGCTGGGTGAATAAATTATACGCCGTGCGAACCGTAATTTCTCCACGTCTATCCAGTTCCTCAAACACCTGATAGTCATCCGGATAGTTCTGAAAGCCCCCTCCAGCGTCGATCACGCTTGTCACACCAAATCGATTCAATTCCCTCATAAAGAGTCGGGTTGAATTCATTTGGTCCTCATAAGAAAGCTTTGGCCCTTTAGCTAAAGTGGCGTACAATATCGTTGCATTAGGCCTGGCGATGAGCATTCCTGTTGGATTGCCCCGGCTGTCCCTTTGGATTTCTCCTCCTGGCGGATTAGGCGTATCCTTCGTATACCCTATTACCCGTAAGGCAGCTTTATTCAAAAAGGCTTGGCGGTAAAGATTAAGGATAAAAACGGGGGTTTCCGGAGCAATTCGATTGATTTCATCCAGAGTTGGCATCCGGCGTTCGATGAATTGGAACTCCGTCCATCCGCCTACAACACGGACCCAATGAGGTGCTGGTGTACGATCAACCTGCTTTTTCAGCATTCGCAATGCATCCGCTACGGATGGCACTCCATCCCAGCGAAGTTCAAGGTTATAGTTGAGACCACCGCGAATGAGATGAATATGTGAATCGTTTAAGCCCGGTATCAACATTCGTTTGTTGGCGTTGACAACCTGCGTGGAGGATCCGACATATTTCATGATTTCGGCATCATCACCCACAGCCAGAAACTGGCCGTCCTTAACGGCAACTGCCGATGCGGTAGGATTTACATCGTCCATCGTTACGATGCTGGCATTGTGAATGACTAGACTGGCCTCAACATCTTTCGTTTTTCTAGACATGATTCCGCTCTCCTTTTCGATTGCATTATTTGTGGTTTAGCCATTGCTGGATCCAGGGGATCAGCCGCTGGCCTACAAACATTCCGGCGAGACCGAGCAGTCCTAAAAAAGGCGGTGCTGGCGACGGGATCTTAAGCGATTGAAAAACAACGCCAATGACAATACCTGCGGCAAGAGCTAAGGCCATAGAACCTATAGAACCTGTGCTCATAGTCAATACCTCCTTTAATACGAATTGTGATGTTCTTGCTAGACTGCCTTTATCCATAAGTCTAAAAGTCGACATTTTTACTAACAATATGGCTTTTTCTATAACAGCCATAGGAATTGCTTATGTATATTTCTTATAGAACTTTCGAAGTATATAGGATTTTCCTATGAAAAATATAGAAAACTGAAGATTGTTTGCACATTGGTATTTCCATAGACTGAATACATGCAGCAGAAACTCCAACGGATCGGGCCCTGTTGCAACCAAAATCTAGGAGGTAGGATCCTCTATGTTTAATGACAAGACAGATTTACTGACGGCTGAAAACTCTGCAATTATTCTTATTGACCATCAGCCTCAAATGATCTTTGGTGTTCAAAGCGCGGATCGTCAAACCATCATTAACAACACGGTTGGATTGGCCAAAACCGGGAAAGTTTTTAATGTGCCCACCATTCTTACAACGGTGGCTGCAGAATCATTCTCAGGCCCGATTCATCCGCAAATTCAAGAGGTATTTCCAGATCAGGTACCGATCGACCGTACAACAATGAACTCTTGGGAAGACGACAACCTGGTACAAGCCGTGAAGAAAACAGGCCGTAAAAAGCTGGTCATGGCAGCGCTCTGGACGGAGGTTTGCCTTGCCTTTCCTGTTATTGGAGCTATTAAAGACGGATACGAAGTGTACATTGTAACGGATGCTTCAGGCGGGACGACTGCGGAAGCGCATAACATGGCCGTTCAACGGATGATCCAAGCAGGGGCCATCCCGGTTACCTGGGTTTCTGTTATGCTTGAGTACCAACGCGATTGGGCTCGCCAGGAAACCTATGACGCCGTGATGTCGATCGCTAAGGAGCACACCGGTGCTTATGGCGCGGGCATTGTATATGCCCAATCGATGTTTGGCGGCCACGAGGGCGGGAGCCACAACTAATCATCATCATTAAAAAACAGAGGAGAATGAACATGGCAAAATTATTAGTCGGAGAAGAAAATGGGCACCCTATTCAGTTGAATTTTGAGGATGTTGGCGCAGGCAAACCTGTCATTCTGATTCATGGTTGGCCGCTGAGCGGACGCTCTTGGGAGAATCAGGTTCCAGCTCTCATCAATGCAGGTTACCGCGTGATTACCTATGACCGCCGTGGATTCGGACAATCCTCCCAACCGTGGAACGGATATGACTATGATACGTTTGCAGCGGATCTTCATAAGCTTATCGAACAGCTGGACCTTAAGGATGTAACGCTGGTCGGATTCTCGATGGGTGGCGGAGAGGTAGCCCGTTACATCGGTACATACGGAACAAGCCGTGTCAAAAAAGCCGTGCTGGCCGCTGCGGTTCCACCGTTCTTTTACAAATCTGCCGAGCATCCGGAAGGTGGTCTGGATGAAGCCACGATTCAAGGCTTCCTAGACGGTTTGAAAAAAGACCGTGTCGCCTTCCTTGACGACTTCACTCACAATTTCTTTAAAGCAGGGGATCGAACCGATCTGGTTAGCGAATCTTTCCGCCATTACAACCTTGAAATTGCTTCTTCTGCTTCGCCAAAAGGGACGCTGGATTGTGTTGAGGCTTTCGGCCGGACGGATTTCCGTGGCGATTTGGCAAAATTTAATATCCCACTGCTTGTTATCCATGGGGATTCCGATGCAGTTGTGTCGCTTGAAGTCAGCGGTCAACTTTCCCACGAAGCGGTTCCAGGTAGTCAACTCGTCGTCATCGAAGGGGGACCTCATGGTCTAAACGCGACTCACCCTGAAGAATTCAATACAGCTTTAATTAACTTTCTGAATGCTGAATGATTGAAAGGTGTGAACTTTGACCCATGAGAGGATGCTTTTTCACAAAAAAAAGACCCTCTTATGGGTCATTTGTGTTTTAGTCTTTTATCATCACTCGGTTTCAAACCGTCTCCGCTGGCTTCGAAATTCCAGCGCTGTGATACCTTCGGTATCCTTGAATATTCTCGTAAAATGCTTCACATTTTCGAATCCAACCTGATCGCTGATTTCGTACACCTTCAAATCGGAGTGCACCAGAAGTTCCTTCGCCTTATCCAGCCTTAACCCGCGAACATAGTTCGAGAAGCTCTCACCGGTAAATTCTTGGAAGGCTTGGCTGAAATACGAGTAATTGAGTGAGAAATGGTTGGACACCACCGCCATGTTTAAATTGTCGGCATAATGCGTCTGCAGGTAGGTGAGTACTTTTTGCATCGTATTTTGTTCCGTTGGCACCTGCTCTTTCCGATCTTGGATGAACCGATCCAGACGATCGAGAAGCTGTTCGACGGATTGGTAATAATCCTCAAATCGATCGAAATTTCCGATGTGACCAACAGGAGCGTACTTCATTAATAGACCGAATACCTTAAGCCCGTAGATGCGGAACAACTTATCGAACAGCTCCTCGTTCAGCAGCTGACTAATACGTTCCAGATAGCCGATTTCACTGCTGCTAATGATGCGAACATCGAGGATTTGATCCAGAAGTTGTTTGATTTCATCCCCGCGTCCCATTCCAAGGAGATTCAATATCCGCCCAATCAACTCCATAGGGACGACATACCGCTCATTGCGATCACTTATGCCAGCGTAATCCAGCACATCGAGATCTGGAAGCAGAATCCCGTATTTCATAGTTTGCTTCGCCTGACTGTATGCCCACCTTATCTGCTCAATCCCTTGAACGGAATCACTAATCGCAATTCGCAGCTGTGTCTCATACTCACTTAACCCCCACTGTTCCGCCAACCGGTAGAACATATCGGGATCGCTTGCTATCATAATCGTTCCGCCTTTTCCATCACGCGTCAGCATCCAATTCATATGCCCTTGTAACAGCTCAGCGATTTGATTCCTGAAAGTAGCTGCATCCGTACTGCTTGCCTGTGAACTTCCACCACGTTGCGTAACCAAGCCCAGTGTATATCCTGCATCCAACCAGCTTAAGCCGGCCTGCTTCAGCTTGTTCGGTGTGATCGCATCATCCACATCCTTCTGGGTTAAAAGCAGGGTAACCAGCTCGGCAGCAAAAAGGCTGGCATCTTCGCCCGCCTGGTCTGCTCGCTCTTCTCTTTTCTTTATATCCAGCATTAATCGCTCCAGGACGGCAAACAGCTCCTCCCGAATCACAGGCTTTACGAGATAATCCTTCACAGCAAAGCGGATCCCTTTCTGCGCATATACGAAGTCATTATAGCCAGACAGCAGTACAACCTCGGGTTTAACCGGATGGTCTTGCAGTTGGTCAAGCAGTTCGATCCCATCCATAATGGGCATTCGGATATCCGTAAACATAATATCCGCAGGCTCCTGGCGCAGCAGCTCCAGCGCTTCTTCTCCATTCTCGGCAAATCGATATTTAAACAGATCGGGGAACTGCCTCTCAATGACTGATTGCAAGCCCCTCCGAATGATCTTCTCGTCGTCGACGATCAGCAAGCTAATCATAGATGTCCTATCCCCCTCCCATGACCCGGTACGGCAAAGTCATGATTATGCGTGTATAGCTTCCTTCCTGACTTTCGATCCGAATCCCATATTCCACCCCATAGCTCATCACTAAACGTTGGTCCACATTCCGCAGACCGATTCCATTACCGTCCTCGTTCTCCTTACGAACGAATAATTGCCGGACCTCCTGATAAGCATGCTCTTCCATTCGCAACATTTGATTCAACAAGCCCAGCGTTTCATCCGGTATGCCGCGGCCGCTGTCCGTAATCTCTATGACACAAGCTTGACCACGCCGGACGCCAGAGATCGTAATGAGAAGATTTCCGTCCTTGGAATGCATGCGGCTCATCCCATGCTTGATTGCATTCTCGACTACAGGCTGCAGCGACATTTTAAGCGATTCCTGCATGAGGCATTCCGGTTCAATAGACAATCGGAGATCAAGTCTGCCATCATAACGGATGTTCATGACGGATACATAATGCTGGACCTGCTGGATCTCATCGCTGAGCATCACGTGATCCTGCCTCCATTCCATCGAATACCGCATCATACCGCCTAACGAGGTCATGATGTCCGATATAAGATACTGCCCTTCAATCTCCGCCAGCATCTTGACGTTCTCCAGCGTATTGTAGAGGAAATGGGAATCGATCTGGTTCTTCAGCGCCCGAAGCTCAGCTTCTTTGCCTGCCGCCTGCCGAGCTGCCTGGTCTTGAATGAGCTCGTTAATTTTCAGAATGAGCTTGCGGTAATGAAAGCCCAGCTCTCCTACCTCATCGGTACCGGTAATCGGCGGCAGCTCGACGTTAAAGTTACCGTTTCTCACCTGCTGCATCGATTCCCTTAATGCCTTAAGCCTGCGCAAAATGATCGCTTGCATCGAGTAAGACAGCAGAACGAGAAATGCCGCCAGTAATGAAACGAGCACGATATAACGAACCCTCGAATGGTTAATGCCTTCCATGGTTTCCTCAAGACTAGCCATATTGACCAGATGTACGTCAATCGATGGGATGTAGCTCTGTAAAGCCAAGTAGGAATGTCCATTAACCTTGAACCGCACCGTCTCGTAATCCGTATGGCTCGTCAGCTTTATGCTGCTTATCAATTCCTCCGCGCCGTTCTGCTTGAACACAGACGAATCCTTTAAGCTGAAAACTTGTCCGTTCCTTGCGACTACGATCAGCTGGGAGTTTTTATCCTGTACGCTGCTGAACGTTTGGGAGAAGAAATCGGATAACTGCATCGATATCTCTAGAATCCCGTTATGGGTAGTATTGTCCGGATACTTGAATTCCTGTAAGTACGTCATGAAGGGCTCGTTCGGCATTTGTTCGGAAGGCATACCGGTGAGGCCGACGTTCTCCTGTATCTCCCACCAGGGTAAACCGCCTTGCTTCATCACGTCATCATGCCAAGGCTTGCTCTGAATGCGCGATTCCTGCAGGATAACCGGCCAAATCTCATTCACATAGCGGTTATCCGTGAATAGCCGGACATTCGCGATTCGCGGATTGTTAAACAGAAAATATTGAAAGCTGTTGACCACGTCCTTCTTTATATGAAGAACTTGAGCCGTATCCTGGAATTGTTCGATTTGCAGATAATTATTCATTTCCCGATTGGATAACGCAAGCTGACCCGTCCATCCCATCAGCTCTACGTTATTCTCAATGTTGATCTTCTCTACTTCCAGCACATTCTTATTGTTCTCCAACAATTCCTTCATTGCCTTGGCGGACTCTTCATTAAGCGTATACCAAGAGAATAAAACAACCGGTATAAAAATAACGAATATAAAGGACAAAATCAGTTTGACTTGAAGCGAAAGGTTAAACGTAAATGCACGTATCTTCAATAACCAACGGATTGCCGCGAATCCCATTCCCTATTTCACATCCTGCTGCTTCCTCTATCGAACTATTGATTAAGCGACGACTTCAGCTTCTGTACATTTCGTTCATAAGCCGCCTGGCGGCTTGCTGCGATGGCTTCATACTCGGGATCCTCGGTAGTGGCTTTCATGAATTCGGCGAACAGTCGGTCGAATTCGGCATTCGATTTCGACATCAGCAGCTTCGGCAGCGTCTCCGCCCAGAGCCGCGTATTTTTGCCTACCGCAATTCCTTCCTTCGTTGTCGGGTCCGGGTCCAGGTTTTCGAACTCGCTTGTGCTAACCGTCTTGCCCCTAGTCCAATCGGCAATTTGTTTGGAAGGCTCGGCATCCATCCCCGTCATCCATGCTAGATTCATGTTCGTATCCATTAGCATCCAGTACATATAAGAACCGCCATATTTGCTATCGAACGCTTGGCGATCGGTATTAAGCAGTTGCATGACCTCCGGCAGGAACTGATCTTTGCCGTCAATCGTATCGTAGGTAACGCCCTTCTCTCCTAAGAACAGGTCCTTGTTTCCCTCTTCGCTGAGCAAATAGCTGAGGAAGGCGATGGCCCTCTTCTTGTCTTTGACGTTCTTCGAGATGAGCGTCACGGTCCAACCGGAGATGCCGTTTCCTGCAAGGGTTGGCGCATCATGCGCATCGTTCGCCGGACCGTCAATCGCGATATAGACCTTATTCGGGTCCTTCTGATACAGCGCCTGATTAATCTCTGAAAAATCGGACCACTGATACAGCATGGCAAAATAACGCCCTTGCGATATTTTTTCGTCCTTTTCCACTCGTTTCTCATCAAGAAAAACATCTGTCGGCATCAGTCCGTCCTCATTCGCTTGGCGAAACATCTTCAGCCATTTCAAATAGGTCGGGTCGCTACGACGGTCGTACAATTTGCCGTTTTTCTGCTTCGGAATGGCTAGGAAGTTCTGAAGATAATCTTCCAGCGAATAGTTGCCGGTTTCCGTAAATTCATGAAGGCCAATCGGGATGAGCGGCTTGCCGTCTACTTCCGGAAACTTTTCCTTCGCAGCCTTCAGCGCGCCGAGAAACCCTTCCGGCGTGCTCATATCCGGCTCCCCGAGGGCTTCATACATGTCTTTCCGAACAACGAAGGTCTGATTAGACGTAAAAAGCTTGCCGTATTTTTGATAATCCGCAGGTGATGAAGATGCATTCGGGTAGCTGTACACATTCCCGTCAGCCTGTGTGTACCAGTTAAGCTTCTCTGGGTCAGCAGCTTTAAAGAAATAAGGATCGTATTGTTCCGCCAGCTCGTTTAATGGAAGCACCATATCTCCATTGATCATCTTCTGTACGGAATCCTCGTAGGAGCCTAGCGTGATGAAGTCAGGGAGCGACCTTGCTGACATCATCGTGTTGAGCTTCTCCCCGGCGTCTCCAGCAGGCACAATAAAGTTCAAACTGACACCCGTTTTCTTCGTTATATAATCGGAAACGACGTTGCCCCCCCACTTACCGGTGAACCAATCAAAATTGATATACCAGTCAAACGTTATTGGTGTCGTATCCAGCTTCCAAGCGGGCTCATTTGGAGATAGCTTCGTTTGAGAAGCATCTGCCTTTTTAAGACTGTCGTTGAAAATCGTATCATCAGCAGCGCCATTGCTCGATGTGTCCGTGCTCCCGGAACAAGACGCCAAAGTCCAACACATCAACAGAGCCAGTAACAGCATTGCCGGTTTACGCATTTTCCCCATTCAAAAATTCCCCTTCGGCCTTTAATATCCCATCATTTAATATATTTCCACAAAAACAGACAATTTCCGTTCAGAATCCTTAATGTATTGCTAGTATAAAGGTTATAGCAGGTAAAGGAAAGAGTCTAACCTGATAAGCAGGGTTACTATATTTGGGATATTTTCTATACCGACTAACGCGAATAAGCGAGCAAGACAGGAAATATTCCTTCGTCTAGGCTCGCATTCATTAGCTATGATGTTGTAGTTCCCTTATCTATGATTCCAGAAAAAAATCGATACATTTCTGAACAGAAGGATTATGGTGATGATCCTTTTTAAAAATAAGCTTCATCTCACGTACAGGCGTTAGATCTACGAAACGAATCATTTTCAGATGCTGCCCAGAAAATGTTTCAATTAATGAAACAGGCAAAATAGCTACCCCCAACTTTTGCAGTACCATAGAAAGAAGAATAGCCGTCGAAGTGGACTCAAATTTCGATTGTAAATATTTGTTCATTTTCTCGCTGAATGTATGAAGATGCTCGATTAAACTTTTATCGCCAACAAATAAGGAAGATTCTAAATTTTCTAGCTCTTGAAAAGAAATAAAGGTTCGATCTGCCCATGGATGATCCGCATAAACGACCAATGCTTGTTCTTCTTTATACAGGTGCATCGCATGAATTTCTTTGTTTGGATCATATTTGTCGGCAATGCCAATATCGATACGACGATTCAATAATTGCTGTGATGTATTTTCTGTACTGGCAAATTTTAATGTAATGTCAGGATACTGTTCATGGAATTTCAAAAAACGGGGGATTAAACCATTAAAGTCCACTGGAGAAATGCCTATCGAAAGTTGATTTGCCCGAGCATAGCGTAACTCATGAGTTTCTTTCTTCGATTCTTCAATGAGCCTCATGACGGAAAGAGCTTTCTCGTAAAGTATTTCCCCGTCAGCTGTAATCTTTACGCCTCTGCCAACTCTCTGAAACAAAGGGGTTCCAACTTCTACCTCTAAAAAGCGGATTTGTTGGCTTAAAGTAGGTTGAGAAATCATTAACACTTCTGCAGCCTTAGTAAAGCTTCCTGCTTTGCAGATTTGAATGAAACATTCTAATTGCCTGAACATGGAAGATTCACCTCAACCTCTCTTACATAGGAATCCATCTCTTGAATGAATAGACGTGCCATGGGCCTCATCGTAACGGAATGAAGATATACAAGAGATATATCCCAACGAGGTATATGGCCTTCTAATTTGACAATACGCAAAGAATCATCCCTGAGGCTCTCAAGCAAAGATATGGGTATAATAGCTGCTCCAAGTCCATGACGAACCCAGTGAATCAATACTGAAGTGGAGGACGTTTCTATGCTCGACTTCAAGGCAAACCCACTTGAGAAACAATACATATCAAGCAATGATTTGTTTTGTTCTCGGAACATGATCGAGTTCATTTGCTTCAAAAATCGAAAAGGAATCGAAGATTTATTAGCCAAAGCATGTTCGGAGTGAATCAATAGCGCCATTTCTTGTCTATACAAATGAGTCGAAATGAGCGAAGTATCCGAAACTGGATATGCAGTGATCCCAATGTCCACCCTTTGCTCCAAAACCTTATTTTCGACATCCTCTGCATCGATAATTTTTAATAAAATATTCGGGTACTTTTGATGAAATCTCATGAAGTAAGGAGCAAGATATTCAAGTTCAGCAGGACAACATCCAATAGAAATGGTTTCTCTGGATTTGTTGATTCTGCCAACGATTTCATTTCGCGCTTCTTCAAGCAGATTCATAATGGCGTTGCCCTTATTCAAAAGAATTTTTCCCGCTTCCGTTACCTCAACTCCTCTACTTACCCGATCGAACAATTGAATATTATACTCATCTTCCAAAACCCGAATTTGCTGACTTAGTGTAGGCTGAGTCACACCTAATTCTTCTTTAGCTTTGGTCAAACTTCCAGATTTGCAAACTTGAATAAAATATTCAAGCTGACGTAATTCCACAATGTATCCCCCCTTTGTTAATTTGTTCTTCGGTTTCTTAACCTGGCGATTTTCCGGACACCATCCTTGCTGATCAGTACTCTTACTTATTGCTTACCGTATGAAGTGCTCATCCGCTGGTGGTCATGAGCGTGATCGTGATAATTGCTGAACTTCTCTGTAATAAACATTATATGAAGGAAACTATCATGTAATATATCCGCTACATTTCAGGTGAAGGTTACTAGATTTTAGGGTTGGTGGCCGGGGAACCCCGAAAGGTATAATAAAATCTTAGGCTGGCCGTAAGCGCAGTTTAGGGCTCTTAAGAGGATCATTTGGTGTCAATGGCACACCGTTTCCTTCGAAAGCGTTAAAAGCCCCTTGAGAGGTAACATAGGCCCTGAGATAGCCTCCGAAACACAGTGTTTTTTACTTTATATCCTTGATTTCCTTGAAACAACAAAGGAGCCCAGTTTAATACTCCGGGCTCCTTTGTACTTAGTTAAGAAGTTACAACCAATATCATTCCGTTACTTTTATTACTTTGTTGGCCACAGCACAAAAGCTACACCAAATCGGCGCTCTTGGACCTTGAGCTTAAATCAGCCTGTCTATAGCGAGTTGTCCGCTCTCTAAAACAACTAATGGCTTCGCCCCCAACGAGGGACGAAGCCATTAACTTTGCTTTGTTCAGCTATAATCTTAAGATGTCGGGACACCAACTCTATTGCAAAAATACTGGTGTAACGGCTCAACAATAATGTCTAGCACTCACTTTAATGTCACCAGACAGAAATTGTCGGTCGTGTTGTCGACAATCCTTTTACTCCCCTTACTCCACCGTTACGCTTTTCGCCAAATTCCGCGGCTTGTCGACGTCGTTGCCTCTAGCAAGCGATGCGTAGTAGGACAGCAGCTGCAGCGGCACAACCGACAGAGCCGGCGTCAGCAGCGGCAGCGTCTTCGGAATCGCAAACGCCTGGTCAACCGACTTCAGCAAACCTGCGACATTTTCTTCATGGGTAATCGCCATGATGTCCGCGCCGCGTGCATTCACTTCCTTGATGTTGCTGACCGTTTTCTCCAGAACGGCTTCCTGGGTTGCCAGGGCAATAACCGGGATGCCTTCCTCGATCAGCGCCAGCGTACCGTGCTTCAGTTCACCCGCAGCGTACGCTTCAGAGTGAATGTAAGAGATTTCTTTCAATTTCAGCGAACCTTCCTGCGCTACCGCGTAGTCCAGTCCGCGACCAATAAAGAATAAGTGCTCATGCTTCGAAATATGCTCTGCATAGGCTTTAATGGCATCCGGCTTGGCCAGCATGCTTTCCACCTGCTCCGGCAGAGCCTGCATAGCGGCTACGATCTGAGCCACCGCTTCCGGCGTCTGCGTGCCGCGAACCTCGGCGAGGTACAGCGCCAGCAGATAGAATGCGATCAGCTGCGACGTATACGCCTTAGTGGACGCTACGGCAATTTCCGGACCGGCCAGCGTCACGATAACGTCGTCGGCGTCACGGGCGATCGAGCTGCCCACCACGTTGGTGATGGCAAGTACGTGTGCTCCGTTCGCTTTGGCTTCACGCATCGCAGCGAGCGTATCCGCCGTTTCACCGGATTGGCTGACAACGATGACCAGCGTTTCCGGCGTTACGATTGGAGAGCGGTAACGGTATTCCGACGCTACGTCCGTCTCTACCGGAATGCGTACCAGCGATTCAATCGCGCTGCGTCCCACGAGACCTGCATGGTATGCTGTACCGCAGGCAATGATTTGAATGTTGCGGATATTTTTGATCTGATCGGCCGTCAGCTTCAGCTCTGGCAGAACTACCTTTTTACCCGACTCGTCGATCCGTCCGCGCATCGTGTCGCGATAAGCTTTCGGCTGCTCGTGGATTTCTTTCAGCATGAAGTGCTCAAAGCCGCCTTTTTCCGCCGTCACTGCATCCCAGTCGACATGAATCATTTCCCGAGAAATAAAATTCCCCTCAATGGTCATCAATTCGACAGAATCCTGCGTCAATACGGCCATCTCACCGTCATTCAAAATATATACTTTACGCGTATATTGAAGAATTGCCGGAATATCCGATCCGATGAAGTTCTCTCCTTCGCCAATCCCGATAATCAGCGGGCTTGCTTGACGCACAGCCACGAGTTTATCCGGTTCGTACTCGGTCAATACACCGAGGGCAAAGGCGCCGCGCATATAACCGATGGCCTTCTGAACCGCTTTGACAATATCGCCGTCGTATTCGCGGGCAATCAGATGGGAAATCACTTCCGTATCAGTTTCCGACACGAAATGATGTCCCTGGCTGATCAGCTCATCCTTCAGCTCCAGATAATTTTCGACAATGCCGTTATGCACGACCGAAAATTTATGACTGTTGTCCGTATGCGGATGAGAGTTCACGTCCGATGGCTTGCCATGAGTAGCCCAGCGCGTATGCCCGATGCCGGCACTTCCCACCAGCGGTGTCCCTTCCAGCTTGGACTCCAGATTGGCCAAACGGCCTTGCGCCTTGGCAATTTGCAATCCCTGGTTGGTGAACACGGCAATACCCGCAGAATCGTACCCGCGGTACTCCAGCTTCTTCAGACCCTCGATCAATACCGCTTGCGTATCCTTTTTACCAATATATCCGACAATACCACACATAGTTAATATCCTCCGTTCACTTCTTCAAATTGGGTTTTAGAAGCGTACGGGAGCATAAAGGTGCAGCATGGTGCCAGAATGTACAGGAAAACGAACATTGTATTCAGTTATACAAGGTGCATTCACGAATGTACATCCTAGCATCGCCGCATCTCTTATGCGCTTGCCCGCACACTCATGAAAAATGATCACTATTTTCTAACACCCACTGGAAACGTTGTGTGAACGGTCGCCCGTTCATTTTCCGTTTCGAGTTTACGGCTGTGGTGTATCACCGGGAGGTCCCCGCCGAACATTTCGAACACCTCCACCTCGTCAACTTGATGCTGCCGTGAATCCGAAGCGTCGTGCTCCTTCAGATTCTTCCCCGCGCAAGCTCAAGTTCTGGCGCTATTGTTGCTAACCTCACGACCCTCGCTTTCTGTTTCGTAATGACATTTACTAATTATATTCATGTCATCTCCGTTTTGCAATCGGGCTGATAGCCCCAAATCGGAGTCCCCGTTATATACCCTGTAAAAAAGCCGATGAAACCGCAATTCTAGTCTCACCGGCCTATGGCATTTATGCTTTATTTTATAGAAAAAACCAACATTTACCTGCTATACTAGTTCCCGTTTCACCACATCGACGATTTGGGAGACATACTGATCCAGGTCCTCCTTATTAGGACCTTCAGCCATGACGCGGATCAGCGATTCCGTGCCTGAAGGACGAACCAGTACCCGGCCGTTATCCCCAAGGATCCCCTCAACGGCTTGAATAGCATCCTTAATAGCTGCATTGCCTTCATACTTGCTCTTGTCCTCTACCCGTACGTTTACCAACACCTGAGGGTACTTGCGCATCATCGTTCTCAGCTCGCTCAGCTTCTTGCCCGAAGCCTGGATCGTATCCACCAGCTGGATCGCGGTCAGAATGCCGTCACCGGTCGTATTGTAGTCCAGGAAAATAACGTGGCCGGACTGCTCTCCGCCTAAGTTATAGCCGCCTTTACGCATTTCCTCCATCACATAGCGGTCACCGACAGCCGTTTTGGCCGTTTTCAGCTCCAGCTTCTCGGTCGCCTTATAAAAACCGATGTTGCTCATGACGGTCGATACGATCGTGCCGTTGTTCAGCTTACCCTGCTTGTTCATAGCGTCACCGCAGATACAGAGGATGAAATCGCCGTCGACTTCCTCGCCCTGATCGTCAATCGCGATCAAACGGTCCGCGTCTCCATCAAAGGCAAGACCCAGGTCAGCTTTGGCTTTCAGCACTTCTTCTCTCAGCTTTTCCGGGTGGGTGGATCCGCAGTGGTCGTTGATGTTCAACCCGTTCGGCTCGGTGCCGATCGTAACCACCTCTGCCCCGAGCTCCTCAAACAGCTTAGGAGCCAGCTCGTAAGCGGCGCCGTTGGCACAGTCGAGTACGATCTTCAGCCCGTCAAAGCTGTGGGAAATCGTCGTTTTCAAATACTCCAAATATTTATATTTCGATTCATTATCGACAATAACATTGCCCAGATCCTTGCCAATCGGACGCGGAAGCGTATCTTCGGCTGCGTCCATCAGCTCTTCGATTTTCAGTTCGGTCTCGTCGGACAGCTTGAAGCCATCCCCGCCGAAGAACTTAATACCGTTATCTTCGACCGGATTGTGGGAAGCCGAAATCATAACGCCGGCGTCCGCCTTTAACAACCGTGTAATATACGCCACCGCTGGCGTAGATACAACACCTACACGGATAACATGCGCCCCGATGGACAGCAGACCCGCAACCAGTGCCGATTCCAACATAACTCCCGAAATCCGGGTATCCATTCCAATGACAACCGTAGGTTTCTCCACGTCCCCGGTCAACACATAACCGCCGCAGCGTCCAATGCTGTAAGCCATTTCGGCCGTCAGTTCTTTATTGGCAACACCGCGTACTCCATCAGTTCCAAAATATTTCCCCATAATTGATCTCCTTTTTGAGTGCATCTCTAGTTACTATATGAGTTCGTTCAGATCAGGGTGAGCCGGTATCTGTCTGTGGCTCCTGCCCTTCCGGCGGCGTGGTGTCACCCGCCGTTCCATTGTTGTCTGTCTCATCTACGTTCGTCGAATCCGTCTCAGACCCTGAATTGCCGCCTGTTCCCTTATTGCCGTTGTCGGTCGTTCCCTTGCTGTTATCTTCAGGCTTCGAGTCCGGCTGGGTCGACGTTGCTGCAGCATTATCCTTGATCTCTATGGTCGCCGTTAGCGCATTTCCCTGATCCACCCGCGAAACATAGCGTGGGAGGACCACCTGCAGGTTCACCTGATGCGTACCGGGCTTCAGGTTACCAACGCTGGCGATGAGCTGAATGTCATCCTTTGTCAGGCTGTTCAGCAGTCCAGGAGCGCCGCTCAGCTTAAGCGACATGGTGCCGCTTGCCGGGCTCTTGATCGCGGCCTGCACGTCAGAGCCGGCCCCGCTGATCTTAATCGGAATGTCGTCAATCACCCGCTGAGAGTTGGACACCGTGGTGATTTCAACCTCCATAGAGCTCGGCTCGATTTTCTCAAAACCCTGCGGCGGCGTCAAGTCCACAGGAAGTACCATTGTTCCCGCTTCCTTGATCTGCCCCAAATCCACATCGACGTCATTATAGGACTTTATTCCCGCAAGCGCATCTTGAGAACCGTACAGCTTCACGGTAGTCACGCTTGGCTGAGCCTTGGAAATCACGAGGCCGTCAGGCAGTTGGCCGGAATAGTGCAGTTCGATCGGCACCTCTTTGTATGGCGGCGTAATCGGAACGACCACGGAGATGGTTGACGGCTCAATTACCGCCCCCTCAATTTCCTTCCCCTGCTTGTCCAACGCGGTCAGCTTCACCCGCTTTTCCTTAATCGTTGCGTCTTCGCCATCAATGGATACCGATCCTTGAATCTTATCGACCCTTTTCAGGTCGCTTTCAGGCAGCGTAACAGACACTGTAGCCGGTTCCATCGTAATGCTGCCCATCTGATAACCGGCTGCCGGCTCCCCGCTCGTCACGATCGATACCGGGAAAGACGATGTATCCCTCTTTTCAATATTGACAGTCACGGTTGACGGCTGAACGTTGACCACCTCAATTCCCGAAGGAACGTCTACGGTCAGCGGCAGCGTGCTGGTGCCTACTTTGGCTTTGCTCAGGTCCAGCCTTACTTTATAATCTTCCGAGTACATCGAGAGCAGGTCCGACTTTTTTCCTTTGACCTCAAGCTGAACCTGATCCGTGTCCATGGCGCTCAGAATATACTTCTTCTCATCCAGTCCAAAAGCCTGTACCTTCACATTATCAATGATCCGTGAATCAATTTTAGCGGTAGGCGTAGGCGTCACATCGTTCAAATGAACCATGCTCCAGAGCAAAATACTTACGGCAAGCGCCAGCACTTTCGAAATATTGTTGTTATTGATCCACTTATTCATGATTATCATTCCCCTTCCGCTTCCAGAAAACAGGACGTTTTTCTTTCGCAGAGGAATTTGGACGGAGCTCTTCATACAGTTTCGATATTAAGGATTCTTCTTTAATATCACGAACGACCTGACCGTTAATGGCCAACGATATTTGTCCGGTTTCCTCCGATACGACGATGGACACCGCATCCCCTACTTCACTGATCCCGATGGCCGCCCGGTGCCGGGTGCCCAGCTCCTTGCTGATAAAAGGATTCTCGGACAGCGGCAAATAGCAGGCGGCAGCGGCGATCTGCTGGTTCTGAATGATCACGGCACCGTCATGGAGAGGTGTATTCGGTATAAAAATGTTAATGAGCAGCTGGGAGCTCACCATGGACTGCATAGGAATCCCGGACTCCGTATATTCATTGAGACCTGTCTCCCGTTCAAATACGATTAACGCTCCGATCTTTCTGCGCGCCAAATAGTTCACGGCCTTAATGACTTCGCCGATCAGCTTATTGAGCTGTTCATCTTCCGCCGATGAGCGGCCAAACAGCTTGCCCCGCCCCAACTGCTCCAGCGCCCTCCGAAGCTCCGGTTGGAAGATGATAAAGATCGCCAAAATGCCAAAGTTAAATATCTGGTTCATAAGCCATTTAAGGGTGTACAGATCAAACCATGTACTGAGCGCCCAGATGATGACCAGGAACAAAATCCCTTTCAACAGCTGAACCGCCCGGGTCCCCCTGACAAGCAAAATGACCTGATAAATGATATATGTAACGATGGCGATGTCAATGATATCTTTAATGGACTCTTTCCACGTTAAGTCCGCAAAATAACTCATACTTAGGCCCCCATACTCCCCTTCATGATGATGGGTCTCTATGTCATTTAATTTCCCCTATATTACCTAGGTTATAACGTACACCTTCAGGTTGCAAGCGGCCGCGGTTTCAAATTGGAATCATTTATAAATATTGCCAACAAAAAAGACGCCCGCTTTGTCCCAAAGAGGCGCCAATATCCACAAATATCAAGATTTACTAACGATAGGCGACATCAGAGAACATGTTTGTGATTTTATACCATATCCAGTCCATCGCCTGATCAATGCTCTTCACCTGACCCGAAATATGGGCGGTTGAGGCTTGGTACAGCGATCCATCGATGACCGTCAAATTACCTTGGACGTCACCATAGATCTGAGTCTTTCCATTTTCTACCGTCAAATTGCCCGCAATACTCTTGCCTTCAGGCACGATGACCGTGTTCCCTTCAATGACAACTTGATCCAGATCACTGCCTTTAACCACCAGTTGGGTATCCTGATCCCAGAAGCTCACGGTACTAAACAGCATCACTAAGACAAATATAGCCGCGGCTGTAATGGCCGGATGTCTCTTGACCCATGTAAGCCATAGCTGCTGCTTCTTCTGCTTCGGGAGAGAATTCATGATCCGCTCAGTCAGCTCAAGAGATGCAGACGGCGTATGATGCGTCAGCGAGTACATCAGCATATCCGTCTGTTCCAGCTCTTTAAACTGCATCCGACAGTCAGGGCAGGACAGCATATGGGTCTTAAGCTCCAACTGCTGCTCCTTGGACAAGTCGTCATCTAAATAATCATGCATTAAAGAGACGGCTAATTTGCAATCCATTCTGAGCCAATCCTTTCATTAATATGAATGTATTCAATCTCCCCGGTTCAGGGGCACAGGTCAGTTTCATTTGTAATACGTACAGGTTCTGAAGAAGTTTCAAAACCGAAGCTCGTTTTCTATAATTTGGGCTCTAATTTTTTGCGCAAAAATTCGCGACCCCGGTGCACCCTCGTTTTAATCGTTGTTACGGGCATTCCCAGCACATCGCTGATTTCCTGCAAGGACAAATCCTGCAAATACCGGAGGACCATGACCGACTTATACTTCGCCGGAAGGCTCTCGATCGCTTCGTAAATGATCTGCTGCGTCTCCGAGATCAGCGTCTCGCTCTCAGGCGTCCGGTTATCGCTTGGAATCATCGAATACCCGTCCATTCCTTCCTGGTCGTTCATCTCAGCATCAAGGGAATAGGTCGGTTTCCTTTTCCTCAGCCGGTCGATGCATAGATTGGTTCCGATGCGGTAAATCCATGTGGAGAATTTCTGATTCTGGTCATACCTGTCCAAATTTTTATATACGCGTAAAAAAGTCTCCTGAACGACGTCCTCCGCTTCGTGGCGGTTGTTCAGCATCCTGTAAGCCAAATGATAAATTTTGTCCTTGTACAGTTCCACAATTTCGGCAAACGCCCGCTGGTCTCCTTTCAGAGCCAGTTTTGTCAGCCGGTTTTCTATATTTTCCATCAAGATTCCCCCAGACTTGCTGATGGGTACGACAACAATTTATTTTTCCATTCAAATCGTAAATGAAGTCTCTCTAAAAAGCAAGACAAGCCGTATAACAGAACAATAGGAAAGCCGCAGCACCTGGGGTTCAGGCACTGAGCTTTCCTATTCTGGCTTCAGGGATGCTTATTGAAGTAATCGTATCATCAGCCTGTGTTCCGGAGTCCCGAGGCAATGCCGTTGATCGTGAGCAGAACCTCACGCAGCAATTCTGCATTATCCTCATCCTGTTCGCGCAGTCCGCGGAGCTCGCTGAGCAGCTGTACCTGCAAATAGCTGAGCGGATCCACATAAGGATTGCGGAGGCGGATCGATTCCTGAATGACAGGCACATTATCCAGAATTTCTTTTTGTCCTGTAATTTTCAAAATCAGCTCTGATGTCAGCTTGAACTCTTCCTCAATCAGTCCGAAGATACGGCGGCGTGCCTCATCGTTGCGGGCCATGCCGGCGTATTCCTTGGCAATGACCATATCCGCCTTGGCGATCGCCATTTGAAGGGAATCGATCAATGAAGTGAAGAAGGAGAACTTTTCGTACATCTCCTGCATCACCTTCAGATTCTCTTCCTTGTTCTGATAGAAGCTCTGAAGGCCTGTACCCGCGGCGTACCATGCAGGAAGCAGGTAGCGGCTTTGGGTCCACGAGAACACCCACGGAATGGCGCGCAGATCTTCAAAACGGTCGGTATTCTTCCGCTTGGAAGGACGCGAACCGATGTTCAGCTCTCCGACTTCAGGAAGCGGCGTGGATTCCTTGAAGAATGCCAGGAAATCCGGATCACGGAAGATCAGATCCTGGTACTTATTCCGGGAAACCTCGGACATCTCGCGCACGATTTCATCCCATTGGGCTTCGTTTACGTCATCCTCTTCCGGCGAACGTGCGTTGATTGCTGCCGTCACCAGAGCCGATGTTGCCTGTTCCAAACTGCGGTAAGCAATGCCCTTCAGCGAATAGCGCGAGGAAATGACCTCACCCTGCTCGGTGATCTTGATGCCTCCGCCGATGGTAGAAGCCGGCTGCGCCAGAATGCTGCGGTTCAGCGGCATGCCGCCGCGACCCAATGATCCGCCGCGTCCGTGGAAAAATTTCAGCTTGATGCCGAACTCGCTGGCGACAGCCGTCAGCTCTTTCAGAGCAACCCGCAGTTCCCAGTTGGCTGTAACCGCACCGCCGTCCTTGTTGCTGTCGGAGTAACCCAGCATAATTTCCTGAAGGTCGTTCCGGGCCGTAATGCTCTGACGATAAATCGGCAGTTTGAAAAGCCGTCTCATAATTTCCGGAGCGGCGTGCAGGTCCTCTATGGTCTCGAACAACGGAACCGCCTGCAATGTACATTCTACGGTACCGTCCGGAAGTTGCCGGAACAGCCCGACTTCTTTGGCGAAGACCATGACTTCCATGATGTCACTGGCTCCTTCAGCCATACTGATCAGGTAGCTGGTAATGCAATCCTTGCCGTAATCCTGCTGTGCTTCCTTGACTACCCGGAATACATCCAGGCACTCTTTAGTACTTGGGCTGTAGTCCTGATATACCGACGAGATCGGTCTCGGCTCGCTCAGCAGCTTCGTGAGCAGCTCAATCTTCTCCTCTTCGGAAAGCGCAGCATAGTCCGGCGTAATGTTGCTCTTCTCCAGGACCTCTTTCATCGCATTCTCATGTTCCTGGCTGTGCTGACGGATATCCAGCGCCGCCGTATGGAACCCAAACAGCTCCACCTGACGAATCAGCTTCTTGATATAAGTATCTGCTACATAGTCCGCAAAATGGAAGCGAAGACTGCGGTCAATAATGCTCAGGTCTTCAATAAACTCCGCTGGCGAAGCGTAGGACTCGGCTGTTCCTTTTTTACTGTCGTCCAGAACGTTCGCGATTTTCTCCATCATGTAAACCAGTTTGATACGGTATGGTTCCTTCGCATTGTTCCAAATATCCCTTTTTGTAACGGTTACATTTGCACGGTCCCGTTCAATGGAATCCTGAAGTTCCTTGGAAACTTCTACTATGGAAGTGCTGAAGCTCAAATACTGCATATATTCAACTAAAATGCGCTGATATTCCCGAATAGCCAGCTTGCGCTGCATACGAAGCGTCTGTGAAGTGATCTCGGCCGTCACAGATGGGTTACCGTCACGGTCGCCGCCGATCCATGAGCCGAATTTCAGGTACGTAGGCACGTGCCAGAGGTGTCCCGGATAATACTTGGTCAAGCAGCGTTCCAATTCCTGATAGACGTCAGGCAGAACGTGGAACAGCGTCTCATGGAAGTAATACATTCCGTTACGGACCTCATCCAGTACCGTAGGCTTACGGGCTCTAAGCTCATCCGTCTGCCACAGCGTAATGACTTCGTTCAGCAGCTTCTCCCGAAGCTGTTCGCGCTCGCGGAACGTAAGAGTCGGATTGTCCAGCAGCATGACATCTTCGGAAATCCGTTTATGAATATCCAGAATCGCTCTGCGCATGGCTTCCGTCGGATGGGCGGTCATTACCAGTTCCAAGGACAGGCTCTCAATAATGTCCTGAACTTCTTCGACCGTAAAGTTCCGCTCTTTCAGTTCCTTGATGGCCATCTCGATCGAATCGGGCTGAACGCTTTCTCCAGCTGAGCGCTCATAGTCCCGTTTTCTACGGATTCGATGATTTTGCTCGGCGATATTCACAAGCTGGAAGTAAATCGCAAAGGCGCGAATCACCTGATGGCGAATATCCGGCTCAAGGGTTTCAACCATCTTTTTGAATTCTTCATACAATTCAGGCAAAAAAACAGAACGTAAAGATTTGCTTGTTTCACGGATCTTCTCAACGATATCTAAGAGTTCATTGCCCCCTTGATGGACAAGCACTTCTCCGAGTATGTTCCCCAAGAATCGCACGTCACGCCGCAGCAAGTTGTTTGAATTGCTTTTGTTCGCGGTTACCGTAAGTTCAGTCATGCTACTCCTCCCGTCTCTATCCCGTCTGTATTGCTTTCTCTTTGTTCATACTTTCTTAACATCATACAATAAATCACATCGAAAATCTGCACTTTTATTAAATAAAGCGCAGATTTTCGCGCAAAAACACGATGTAAAATATGTATTTTCATTCAGTCATGCCTAATTCCTGACATATAGTTTAACAGATGTTGTGGATAATACAGCGGTTTTCATTCTAAATAAAATACCGCATTGAGTTTATTTATGCATAGCCCAGATGATTCAACCACTATTTACCACATAAGTTAACTCATTAAACAAATCATCTCGTTAATATTTAACATTGGTTTGATTTAACGGAAGATGTCAGTGGACCTTTTTCGTTACAGCAGCTGATTTAACTATGCTCTCTTGTTAACATAACGGGGAGTTCATTAATCAACATGGAACACATATAAAGGAATCATGGGCATACCCAATATTAGATTGTGTTTTAGCTTGCTTAGCTAGGCATAATATAGATTTTAAGAATGCAATTATGTAGTTATTAACCCTCCATTTAAAAGGGTTAGAGGGGCAAATAAGGCGTTTTTAGAGGCAATCAGGTAAACCCCTCAGAGAGCTACCTTGTAATCGTGCATAACAGCCCTTAACAGCCCTTTCAAGGCATCTCAAATTAAAAAGCGGACCTTCGGCCCGCCATTGAGGTTAGATCTTGACGCGCGTCCTGAGCGGGTTCCTTCAGTGACGCCGGCACGGACGGTCGTACCCACGCTGCGTAGGTTTTCTCCCACACAACCGCTCCAAACAAAAAAACGCCTTTCGGCGTTATGTTTTATGTATGGAGCGGGTGATGGGAATACTCAACATCTCGATTAAATAAGCGTGCCTTCGGCCCGCCACAGAGGTAGATGTTGACGCGCGTCCTGAGCGGGTTCCTTCACTGAAGCTGCACGGACGGTCGCACCCACGCTGCGTAGGTTCTCTCCCACACAACCGCTCAAAATAAAAAAACGCCTTTCGGCGTTATGTTTTATGTATGGAGCGGGTGATGGGAATACTCAACATCTCGATTAAATAAGCGGACCTTCGGCCCGCCGCAGAGGTAGATGTTGACGCGCGTCCTGAGCGGGTTCCTTCATTGAAGACGGTACGGACGGTCGTACCCACGCTGCGTAGGTTCTCTCCCACACAACCGCTCTAAACAAAAAAACGCCTTTCGGCGTTATGTTTTATGTATGGAGCGGGTGATGGGAATCGAACCCACGCTATCAGCTTGGAAGGCTGAAGTTCTACCATTGAACTACACCCGCAGATCTCCGTGCAAGCCTTGAAACAATCATGACTTGCACGAAGCTGTGCATGCGTATCGGGATGACACGATTCGAACATGCGACCCCCTGGTCCCAAACCAGGTGCTCTACCAAGCTGAGCTACATCCCGATATCTATTGTAAAACAGTTAAATGGCGCGCCCTAAGAGATTCGAACTCCTGACCTTTTGATTCGTAGTCAAACGCTCTATCCAGCTGAGCTAAGGGCGCATATGGAGCGGACGACGGGAATCGAACCCGCGACCCTCGCCTTGGCAAGGCGATGCTCTACCGCTGAGCCACGTCCGCATTAAACAAAGTGGTGCGCGTGGAGGGACTTGAACCCCCACGTCAAAGACGCTAGATCCTAAGTCTAGTGCGTCTGCCAATTCCGCCACACGCGCAAAACCTGTAAATAAAACTGGTGAGCCATGAAGGACTCGAACCTTCGACACCCTGATTAAAAGTCAGGTGCTCTACCAACTGAGCTAATGGCTCTCACTGGCTGGGGATATAGGATTCGAACCTATGCATGACGGAGTCAAAGTCCGTTGCCTTACCGCTTGGCTAATCCCCAAAGTTACGAATAACTATAGTCTGCCCAATTTTAAGTATTTCATATCATAAATGGTGGAGGCTGAGGGGATCGAACCCCCGACCCTCTGCTTGTAAGGCAGATGCTCTCCCAGCTGAGCTAAGCCTCCATGCAAACTATGTATCCATTAAAACACACGATGACCCGTCCGGATCTTTCCTTCGTTTAAAGGCAGCAAAGCTTGTCCCAACGAAAGTATATCCGACGAACCTTATGTGGAACAAAACAAGAAAGTGACCCGTATGGGATTCGAACCCATGTTACCTCCGTGAAAGGGAGGTGTCTTAACCCCTTGACCAACGGGCCACAAAATATGGAGCTCTCAACCGGGATCGAACCGGTGACCTCATCCTTACCATGGATGCACTCTACCTACTGAGCTATGAGAGCAAATGGCTCCCCGAACAGGACTCGAACCTGTGACAACTCGATTAACAGTCGAGTGCTCTACCAACTGAGCTATCAGGGAATATACCGCTTGGCAACGTCCTACTCTCCCAGGACCCTTCGGTCCAAGTACCATCGGCGCTGGAGGGCTTAACGGTCGTGTTCGGGATGGGTACGCGTGGAACCCCTCCGCTATCGCCACCAAACGTTCAAGTGTTTTGATCACTTGAAAACTAGATACGAAACGAATCTGCGAATTAATAAGCATATGCTTCCGTAGCAAGCTTTCTTTCAGAAAGCTTTTAGGATAAGCCCTCGACCGATTAGTATTGGTCAGCTCCATGCATTGCTGCACTTCCACCTCCAACCTATCTACCTCGTCGTCTACAAGGGGTCTTACATACTGGGAAATCTCATCTTGAGGGGGGCTTCACGCTTAGATGCTTTCAGCGCTTATCCCGTCCGTACGTAGCTACCCAGCCATGCTCCTGGCGGAACAACTGGTGCACCAGCGGTACGTCCATCCCGGTCCTCTCGTACTAAGGACAGCTCCTCTCAAATTTCCTACGCCCACGACAGATAGGGACCGAACTGTCTCACGACGTTCTGAACCCAGCTCGCGTACCGCTTTAATGGGCGAACAGCCCAACCCTTGGGACCTACTTCAGCCCCAGGATGCGATGAGCCGACATCGAGGTGCCAAACCTCCCCGTCGATGTGGACTCTTGGGGGAGATAAGCCTGTTATCCCCAGGGTAGCTTTTATCCGTTGAGCGATGGCCCTTCCATGCGGTACCACCGGATCACTAAGCCCGACTTTCGTCCCTGCTCGACTTGTAGGTCTCGCAGTCAAGCTCCCTTCTGCCTTTGCACTCTTCGAATGATTTCCAACCATTCTGAGGGAACCTTGGGGCGCCTCCGTTACTCTTTAGGAGGCGACCGCCCCAGTCAAACTGCCCACCTGACACTGTCCCCATACCGGATTACGGTACCAGGTTAGAACCTAGATACGATCAGGGTGGTATCCCAACGGCGCCTCCACCCAAGCTGGCGCTCAGGTTTCAAAGGCTCCCACCTATCCTGTACAGATCGTACCCAAATCCAATATCAAGCTGCAGTAAAGCTCCATGGGGTCTTTCCGTCTTGTCGCGGGTAACCTGCATCTTCACAGGTATTAAAATTTCACCGGATCTCTCGTTGAGACAGCGCCCAAGTCGTTACGCCATTCGTGCGGGTCAGAATTTACCTGACAAGGAATTTCGCTACCTTAGGACCGTTATAGTTACGGCCGCCGTTTACTGGGGCTTCGGTTCACAGCTTCGGGGTAAACCCCTAACCGCTCCCCTTAACCTTCCAGCACCGGGCAGGCGTCAGCCCGTATACTTCGCCTTGCGGCTTCGCACAGACCTGTGTTTTTGCTAAACAGTCGCTTGGGCCTTTTCACTGCGGCCCCCTCGTGCTATTCACACTACCGGGGCACCCCTTCTCCCGAAGTTACGGGGTCATTTTGCCGAGTTCCTTAACGAGAGTTCTTCCGCGCGCCTTAGAATTCTCTTCTCGCCTACCTGTGTCGGTTTGCGGTACGGGCACCTTCACCTGGTTAGAGGCTTTTCTTGGCAGTGTGAGATCATGACCTTCGGTACTATAATTTTCCCTCCCCGTCACAGCCCAGCCTTAAAGTGTGCGGATTTGCCTACACACCAGCCTCACTGCTTGGACGAGCATCCATCAGCTCGCGTCACTACCCTCCTGCGTCACCCCATCACTCATAACGGTTTACGGTGGTACAGGAATTTCAACCTGTTGTCCTTCGA